>JAXMBW010000001.1:0-877111 GCA_046349675.1 Planctomycetaceae bacterium
CTCGGGGTCACCAACCATGTTGTCAAAGAGCTTTGGCCCACTCGCTGCTGCGTGTGGGAGGAGAGAGTATACGGCAGTTTTTTTGACCTGCAACCCTCCGGCCCATCTTTTTTCGACCACCGCCCAGATTTCTTTGAGCGGGTGTTTCCGCGGCCTGCGACCTTTCCCGATTCAAGATCGGAATAGTCCGAATGCACACTTCGCACATGACAGTATGGAATAGGTCCGTCTTACAGTTTGGGCAGGACCCGTGTGGGGGCTTTCTTGGCGGCGGGTTGTCGCTTCCGCTCCTCTTCCTCCGCCAGTAGAAGTCGGGCAACCCCCGCGTCATCCAATCCGCGTGCCTGCATCCCCGGCGGAACTGGACGTGCACTCTCGGACCAGCTCCAGCCCATGTTCATCCGCAGCTCTTTCTCGGCGAGCAGTGCCCACGGCGTCCCCGAATGCTCGTCGATCACACGCTGGAGATACTTCCTGGCCTTCTCGGCGATTTTCTTCACGTCGACGGAGTCCACCTGATCCGAGGGCCGGAGCACCCATTCATTGGTATTCGGCTGAGTGAACGGCCGGGGCGAGGTCCGCATGGCTGCCAACATGTTGTTGTAGCCAAAATACCTCGCCCGCAGAGCCAGCAGTCGCCCCATCGCAAGGTCGTACGCCGCTCGCCATCGAGGTTCCCGAATCCGCTCGCGATCCTTCTCCCCCGTCTCCAGAGACGCCAGGAGTCGCTTAATGTCATAATCGACCTGTGCGACCGGCTTCTGGGCTTCAACGATCTCGCTGCGCAGGACATTGTCGTTATATGCCGCAAAGGCCAGTGTTGGCACTGGAAGGCTGCGAATTCCCTTCTTCTCGTCGTAGGTCAGTTCGGCAGTAGTCACCAGTGCGGTCTTCGCAGCGTTCCGGCGAATATCCTCCTCGGCCTGCTTCAGGGGGCGATAATCGGGGGAGTAGTTCCGCATCACCTCTTGATCGAACGTCCGTCCTCGGCTTTCCTCGGCGATGAGGTACATCCCCCCGGTTTCGGAACTTAACCGCGTTAACGCGTAGGGGCCGTAGCTCGACGACATCTGCCGCAGCTGCCAGTCCCCGCCGTCTCCCCAGCTGGGGAGTTGCAACCCTTCCGGATAGGCGGTTTCGGGCCCTTGATCTACCGGCAGGTAGTCCTCAATCCCATCCTCCGAAACCCAGCGAACGAAGCCGTGCTTCTGGCCGAAGATTGCGGCATTCCCCATCGTGAAGACCCGCGTTTTGGTTCGCTTACAGGTCGCAATTACGCTTTCGAGGTATTGCTCCGCATCGTCGCCTCGCTCATCCGTCACGATGAACACCAGCTTGTTCCAGGCCCCATCGTTCTTGCGAAAGGTCCGCCACTTTTCGACCGCCGTGCCCACAGCCTCGAACACCACTTCCTTACCTGACGAGTCGTCAGGGATCTTCTCGACCAGGTTGATGAGCGGAGCCACATCCTTCACTGGTTCAGGCGTCAGGATGTTGACCTTCTCCCCGTACGAAAGGACGGCCGTGTAGAGTCCGTCGGTGGCCTTTTCCTGATCGAGTTGCTGATAAACCGTGGTAAAACGCTTGGCGATCGCGTTTCGACGGTCACGCATCGAGAGGCTGGCGTCGAAGATCCAGATGACGAGCGTCTGCCGCTCACGGACCGACTGACGGATCTCAAAGGTCAGGCGATCCATCACGCCCGTCGCCCCGTTCTTCACCTTGTCGGTGACGCCGGTTCCCGTGGAGTTCATCACCGTTGCGGTGAAGTCGGTATTCTGAGGCAGGGCAATCTCGCTCTGCACCAGATTCGGGACGACTGGGTTGACGATCTCTTCTACAGCCTGCTGGAGAGGTTGTCCCGTCGCCCCCGACCCCGAAGTTGATGAGACACCTGATACAGCTGCGACGGGTGAGAGCGACAGCGTTTCCCCTTCCACTCCAAGCTGGTCATTGACGACGGCTTCCAGGAAGACTGACTCCGGCTCGACGACCTCCTCCATCACGCTGACGACTTCGGGAGCAGGAGCTTGGGACTGCACGGTCCAGGCGATGAAGTGGCATGCGAGCAGGATGCCGCCGTTCAGCAGAAGGCTGACGCCCCAGGCAGGTAACTCGCGACGTATATCGCTCATAGCTGCGAACTCCTCGCCGAGAGTCCGAGGGGGCTGATTCATAGATCGCCCAAAGCGTCCCCGAACTTGTTCGAGTCTACCCGTGCAAAACTCCCCATTCAATCGAAATCCGCGGATTGGACGAGACTTGCGGCGAATGACCTCGACAGGTTCACACTCGCGGAAATGCCAAACGAGCGAGAGCGAGAACAAGGAGTTACATCTCGTCGCCGACATTCAGCGGCACCGGAAACTTTACGGTGATCAGTTCGCTGCCTCGCCGAATGACGAATTCGGCATCCTGGCCCGGCTGCAGCAAGTTCAATTCGACCTGCAGTGTTCGGACGGAGTTGACGACCTTTCCGTTCAGAAACACGATCAGGTCGTCTGGCTGAAGTTTGGCCCGCTCAGCTGCGGAGCCGGGCAAGACCTCATCGATATACGCGGGAGTCCGAAAGACGATATCGGGCACCAGCAGCATCCCGAAGGTTCGCGGAGGGATGTTTCGCCCGTTCGACTGGGAATCGGCCGATTCGGGAGCCCGAACGTATTCGCCCTGGACCATCGACTGCAGCGTGGGGGCCAACTCGCCGATTGGAATCACATAGTTCACCCAGACCTGCGAATTCGCATCTCGCAGCTCGCGCCCCAGCATGCCGAGCAGCTGGCCATCCCGCGTGGTCAACACGCCGCCCGCGGCCCCCGGGTTATTTGTGATGGCATCGACAACATACACCGGTCCGTTGTAGTTCGAGGCGAATCGACCACGACGGGCACTCAGCTGGGTGCGAGCCGAGATGATCCCGTGCTGGACTGACAGCGGCTCATCGCCAGCAGCCACTTTGAACATGTTGCTGAAGGCGAGGATCCGCGTCCCCGGACCAGCGGTGGCAGTCTTCGACAGGTCGAAATAGTCGAGGTCGTCTGCCTCGATTTTGAGGACGGCCAGATCGAGTTTCGCCTCTGTGGCGACCACGCGTCCGATGGCCCGTTTCCCATTCGAGAGGACCACCGACACGGTGTCTCCATCCAGTAGGTGGCTCCACACCGTGGCAATATGCCCTTGGGGCGAAATCACGAAGCCCGTCCCGTACCCTTGTAACCCCGCCAGACCACCCGCGCCGAAGAGCTTGACGACCTTGGCCTGCACATCATCCTCCGCCCGTACCCGTTCAGCAGCCTTGAGTTGCAGCTGAGGAGTACCGAAGAGCAAGGCCACGCTGAGGAGCGCTCGCAGGAGTGTGGGGAGGTGGTTACTCAACCCTCCTGTAGCAGGCGATGGGGAGAGGGGGCGAGGGGGAGAAGGGGAGGCCGCAGAGCACAGCTGGCTGGTGGCTAATGGCTGACCACTGATAGCTGACCGCTGACGGCTGACAGCTTTCTTCCTCATGGCTTCACCCCCTGCAAAGTGGCCGATTCGAGCTCGAACTCGCCGTACAGGGTCCCGGCCCGGCTGATCGTCAACTTCTTCGGCAGCTTGCGTCCTTCGAAGTCGTTCATCTCCGCAAAGCGGATCTCGCACTCGTCGGAATCCTCTTCAATTCCGGTATCCCAGCCGACCAGAGCGACCGGATCACGTTGGAAATACCAGCGACTCACCGAGGTCCCCTGCATCGAGACCAAGACATCGACCTTCGGCCCCGTTCCATCGAGCGGCTCCGCCCCGACGTAGTAGAGCTCCGTAAACCGCTGCTTCGGGTCGATCAGCATGCGGCGCAAGTGATCAAACGCGACCAACAGCCCCCCGCTCCCGGGCGGCTTGTCGACCAGCGGTTCAGAAAGCTCCTGGATATAGGGAGTGTCGCCGACTTTCACGGCAGCTGTGGCTTCGGTCAGCTTCACGACAAGGGGCTTGCCCTTGGGGTTCGTGTTCTTCAGGTTCAAAGTCCATGGTCCGGTGACTTGGGAGAAATCCCCCCACGACGCCAGCGACTTGACCGCCCGATCGACTGCCAGTTGATTGAAGTAGTAATTCGCGTAGCCCGCTTTCTCCACGTACAGACCGGCGTGCGGATTCACGAGTTTCTGGCCCAGTTCCTCCAGCCCGGGGATCGGGAAGGGATGACCGGGAGGCGGCTGGCCAGGCGGTCCTTCCTCGCCTTCCGGGGCCAGCTCTGCGGCCCGGTGCAACGTTCGCAACCGGACAATCACCGTATGAGGCTCCCCCTCGTGCCGGTAGGTCAGCGGCAGCTTCCAACCGTTGGGGTAAATGCCAAGAATGTTTTTGAACTGATTGACGCTGCGAATCGGGCGCCCCGCGAACTCGACCAGTTCATCCCCCGACCGCAATCCGCGGCGGAAGGCCTCCGACTGCTCCAGAATCTCGCCGATCACCACTCGCCCTTCCGAGTCGGTCGTGACCGTGGCCCCCAGCGTGGCGTGATCGACCACTCGCCCGCTTTGCAGATGCTCGCGGAAGTTCATCACCTGGTTGATCGAGATCGCGTACCCCGCCCCGATATTCACCCGGCCTCGCTTCTCGACCGAGATGCGACCGTTAATGCCGATCAGCTGGCCTTGCTCATTGAAGAGCGGCCCCCCCGAGTTCCCGGGGTTGATCGAGGCGTCGACCTGCAGACAGTCGGTGTACTCCAGAAAAGTCCCGGCAGGGAATTGGTACCGATGCGTCCCCGCGACCACTCCATAGGTCACCGTCGGCTGATAATCGGTCGCGAGCAGGAACGGATTCCCCATCGCAAAGCACCAGTCACCGACTCGTACCTGATCGCTGTCACCAATCTCAGCCACCGGAAAATCGGTTCGGCCGAGCATCTGGATCATCGCCACATCGCCCGTCGGATCGATCCCGACGAGGACGGCGTCATAGAGTTTGCCGTCGCTGAGCCCGCACTTCATGAACGGTCCCATACTCTCCACCACGTGGAAGTTGGTGACCGCGAAGCCGTCCGCCGTAATCAACACGCCCGAGCCGCCGCCCTTACCCGCATTGTCAAAGATCGCCACCACTGCGGGCATCACGCGCTGAACGGTCGACACGCGGGCCTGCTGAGCAGCCAGCACCGCTGCTGGAACATCAGCAGCCGAAAGCGATGCGGCTGACTGGCCCGTGATCAATCCCACCAGCCAAACGACGATGACCACCCCGGGCCAGTGAAGCCCCCCTCGACGTAGCGAACCAGCAGCTTTGAACCACAGCTGGTCATGTATTCCATCGATCACCGAGGTTCTCCCCATCGAGAGCCGGAAGCTCCGAATCCATCCGAGCGCCCCTCAATCGTAGGCTCTCGGACCGATTCTCGCGACTCGATTTCGACGGGATTGCCAGATTCACTGGCGACTTCTCATCGGAGACCAGCCAGCAACCGCCAGCCGGCACTCCAACTCGTGCCCCAAGAACCAGCTACTCCGCAGGCGGAATCAGCAACTCTGGCTTCTCCAGCACCAGGTAGTGCCCGTGGTCAGCCGTGACAATCAACACGGTCTCATCCCAGCTGCTGTTCTTCTCGACCCAGTCGGTGATCGCTTTCACAGCCCGATCGCCACTGACGACTGCTCCGATCGAGGTATCGATGTTGTTGTCGTGGTTCGCCCAGTCAACATCGCCCGCCTCGACCATCAGCCAGAAACCCTTCTCCCGCTTTTGCAGGACAGTCAGAGCTGCGGTGGCCATCTCAGCCAGAGTCGGGTTCTCACTGACATCTTCCGGGGTCAGGACCTCCGACTTCTTCTTACGACCGATCGTCGGGTTGAAGTCCCCGTCCGCCGTCCGGAACGGCAGGTGTCCGTTCGGCCCGCCAAAGTATCCGAAAAATCGCTCGTGATTCTTCGCAGCGAGTTCGGCCTGCTCCTGGATGAGTTCGCCCCCCTTCTTGCCTTCGGTTCGCAAGGCCACGCGGTATTTGCCGCCATTCTTCACGTCAACTGCCGCCAGATCGGCATCAGCCAGATAGGCGTTCCCCGGAACGAAGTTCTCTCCCTGGGCATCCTGCTTGGGGTCCCTCTTTCTCGCCTCACCAAAGCCGGAACCGATCAGCACGTCGACCCCTGGCAATGGAGTTTTGGGATGGCTGACCGAAGGCAACCCGAGCAGATCGCGAGTCAGATCCTGGTAGTCGTCGCGATGCACATTGTGAGAGTACGTACACGCCGGTGTCGCATGACTGATCGGCACACTGGTCACCACCCCAACCATGTAACCGGCATCCTGGGCCTCATGGGCGATCGTCTTGATCGGAGTTCCCGACGGGTCGACATTGACGCTGTTGTTATAGATCTTCTGGCCGGTCGTCATGCTGCTCGCGGAACTCGACGAGTCGGTGTAGGCATGCACCGGCGGAGCATCCTTATTCCGGGAGGTGCCATAGGCGTTATTGGGGGGCACCGACCAGGGGAACCGCCCCGCCATCGAGGGAGCGTACCCGCCTCGCAACTCGCCGCCGGGGTTCTTCACCGTCTGGTTATCCACATCCACATCGGTTCCCTCGTTATGCGGGCTGGTCACCATATAACTGAACTGGGTGTTCCCCCCAGCTGTGTAGTCCTGGAAATGCAGGCCCGTGCCGCGACCCTCGGTGTACTCAATCTTACGACGCTGATAGATCGACGCCGCGCGGGTCGTCTGCCAGTCCATGCCGTCAAACACCACCAGAATGATCTGCTTGCGACCAGCGAGGAGAGCTGCCTTTTGAATGTCATAAACGTTCGTCTGGTCCATCCAGTCGGCGGTCGGATCGACCGTTCCTTCCGGCAGGTATCCATAGAGCCGCTGCACCTTGGCCGCATCGCGGTAGGGACTCGCCTCGCCACTGTAGCTCAGCACGTCGATCCCCGGCCCCGCCCCCTTGGTGCCGAACAGATAGACCGGAATCAAACGGTTCGAGTGCGACCCCCACTCCAGGTAGTTATCCGAGTCCATCCCCCAGTGCCCGAACTCTGCCTTGCCAGTCTCGACCGCATTGGTTTGCAGATCCCGGATGTAGTCCCCCGCCACTCCCGCCTGGGAAATCCCAGCGATCAATGCGAGGAAACCAAAAAAACGATGGCAATTCATGGCGGTATCTTCCCAGAGAACACAAGTCGTCCGAATTCCAGTATCGCCAATCTCCCCTCGTACGAAAACCTTCCCACCCACCCTTCCCACAATTTTCACTCCCCTCTTCTGGTTCTCTGGCTCTCCCCTCTCGTCCCTCCTCTCTCCTCCGTCTTCCACCCTCGTCTCTCGTCGCCCCCTGATCTATGATCGAAACATTCGCCGTCCAAGGTTGTGGTGCTTCGCAGCTGTCGACGGACGAACCTCTGTGGGGACGGGCCAGCGAGCATGAGTTCAGGTCAGCGAGTCGTCATCGTCGGTGGGGGAGTCATCGGAGCCGCCAGTGCGTACTACCTGCGTAAGGCCGGTAAAGAGGTCACGATCCTCGACAAGGGTCTGTTCGGCAAAGGCTGTTCGCATGGCAACTGCGGCTACATCAGCCCCAGCCATGTCCTACCGCTCTGCAAGCCGGGTGCGATCAGCAAAACGCTCAAATCGATGTTCGACAACAACTCGGCGTTCTATCTGCGCCCGCGCGTTGACTTCAAACTCTGGGCGTGGCTGCTGAAGTTCGCCAGCTACTGCAACGAAGCGGACATGCTCGCGACGGGGCGGGCCCTCAACGCCATCCTCCAATCATCGAGCAGCGAGTATCGCCGCCTGTTCGAATCGTCCGAGCTGACAAATGCCGAGTGGGACACGACGGGGATGTTGTTCGTCTTTGCCACGCAGAAGATGTACGACGAGTATGCGGTGACCAACGACTTGCTCACCAAAGATTTCGGCGTCCCCGCCACCCCGCTCAACGGCAAACAGCTGGTCGAGGTCGAGCCGACTCTTAAGGAAGGTCTGGCTGGGGCCTTCAAGTACCAGATCGACAGCCACCTGCGGCCCAGCGCCCTGATGGCCGCCTGGAAGCGCAAGCTGCTCGAACTCGGCGTCGAAATCCACGAGAACTCCGAAGTCACCGGCTTCATCCACGAGGACGGCCAGACCAAAGCCGCCCGCACCCCAGCAGGCGACCACACCGCTGACCAGTTCGTTCTGGCAGCTGGGTCATGGACACCGCTGATCGGCAAAGCCCTCGGGTACGTCCCGCCGATCCAGCCCGGCAAGGGGTACTCGATCACGATGCCGCGGCCGAAGCTGTGCCCGAAGCACGGGATGATTCTGGAGGAGTACCACGTCGCGATCACGCCGTTTGAGACCGGCTACCGCATCGGCTCGACGATGGAGTTCGCGGGCTACGACAGCACGCTGAACCGCCAGCGGCTCGGCCTGCTGCGTCGCGGAGCCAGTGAATATCTGATCGACCCGTTTGCTGAGCCGGTCGAAGAGGAGTGGTTCGGCTGGCGTCCGATGAGCTGCGACGGCAAGCCGATCATCGACCGCGTCCCCCGCTCCTCGAACACCTACGTCGCCGCCGGCCACAGCATGCTCGGCGTCTCCCAAGCCCCCGGCACCGGCAAGCTCCTGTCCGAACTCATGACCGGCACCAAGCCCCACATCGACCCGACCCCCTTCCGTGCGGGACGGTTCTAAATCGTAGGTCAGGCTAAGCCTGACTTTCGCTGTCGAGACGCAACCATACAAAATCGTCAGGCAAAGCCTGACCTACGGCACTGACCTACGGCACTTCGTCGACTGTCGTGAAACGTATAATTATTGGTACGATAATTCTATATATCGCATAAGAATAAAGCACATTTATCAAAGTCTGAGCTGGCACTAATTTGCAGTGGCACGCAACAGTGGTTGTGAGCAAAAGAAGAAACATGACTGGAAATCCAAGAATTAAAAGGCGAATGATAGGCTTGCCCTTGGAAGGCAATGAGTCAACACTTCGCTCTACTTTGCCCATCTCATCACTCCTTGTCTGACTATATGTCCAGAGGGCATTTTCCAGCCGGGTAGCCCGGCCAACTTGTTGGCGGGGTGCCGCAGGCACAAGATGCATTCCCTGTGCCTCCATGCCGCTCAAGGCCCGTTCACCTCGCCATGCAGCCTTCCACACATAACGATCGGGGCAGTTTACCCAGATCGGACGCACACGGTGAAGCTTCCTGTCGCCACGCGACCCGGCCATTCTGGCCGGGCTACCCTGCTTCTTCGTCCGCCTCCATGCCTTCCAAGAATTCGTTCAGAGAATCTGCAAGGAACTGAACCGCTCGATCAGGCTCGTCAGAATAATCGCCACGATAAATCCAAATCGAACCAGCGTCGTTGTCTCTAACGCTGAAGCAGAAGTAATCGCCCCCTGCATCTGTTGCAAAAGCTACAAGATGCTTGGGCAGGACGCTAGGTTCGATCTTCAGGTTGCGGAATGATTCTTCAAACAAGTGCTTTCCGTGCTTCACTGGAAGGAATTCATGCACCACAAATATCGTACCGTCCTTGTTGAAGAGATACTTGCTTGGAGAACCTCCATTGTAGCGTAGGTAGTGGTTACGCACTTCCTTCGGAAATGTGAAGTGAAACGAACGCTCAACGTCGTCCAAGTCCGCATCCGTAATCCCTCGTTCGGTCTCGATGAACTCGTTCTGATGCATTTGACCTTCTCCTTATCTCGACTTAGGGGCATCATACTTTTGTCCCGGATGAGCCTGTTCCCACTGCCATACGGATCCCTTATGGGTATACGTCGCGGGGTGGCACCGGTTGGCTCGCCTTGGAGCCTACCGGTGTGCCTAGCACAAGAGGCACGCCGCGACAGGCCTTCGCTGGGCCACCCCGATTGCCGCTTTGGACTATCGGGGCAGCGGAGCCGAAAGAGGCCTTTGCAACATGAGGTTTGTCCAGTGATGCCTCTTTGCCCCAAGGCACACCGAAAGGCCCCAAATCAATCGGGGTGGGGACTGTCCAGATCACGAGTGGATAATCCCCGAGATGAACCCGAGGACTCCCAGGCAGGCGATCAGGCTGGCGAGCAGGAGGGCCAGGGAGAACGGGGCGTCGGGATAGAACTCGTTCAAGCGCCGCATCTGCACGCGATGCTGAAGGCAGGCGACGACGAGCGTGAGCACGCCAATGCCGATCATGACCATGCCAAATGTTCTGGCTCCGATGAGGTGCTGGCTATGGGTTGCTTGCCCGCTCGCATGCAGAAACTCGAAGAACTTGTAGAGCGTGAACCCAAACGTAATCAACGACGTGGCTGTCCGCGTCCAGGCCATCAAGGTTCGCTCATGAGCCAGATATGTCCGCTCCAGCGCCAGCCTCATCTGATCCGGAGCAGTCGCTGACTTCTCGTTGGTGTCGTCTGACATCACTTGAAACTCCTGATTGTCCTCCACATCGCCGGGGTTCCGAATCGAATTCGTCGACCGGTCCCCCAGGCTCGCGGAAGCCCCGAACACTCAAGAGCCCCGCTGAACTGAGGCTGCAACCAAAGCTTGCCACAAAGCTCCCTCCAAGCCAAGCCCTGTCAATCGCCAACCAGTTCCAGAGCGGCGAATGGGGACCACGGAATACACGGAGAACACGGAAAGTAGAAGCAGAGCCTCCCCACTTTTTTCCGTGTTCTCCGTGTATTCCGTGGTCCTTTTTAGAGATGGAGTCGCCCACCCATCTACTTCTCCTGCGTCGCATCCAGCACAGCTCGCAGGTTCATGCGTAGCAGGGTGAGCTGGCCGGATTTGATTTCCCCGGAAGGGTCGGCGTAGCCTGATTCGAAGAGGCAGAGGATGCTGCCGTCGGGGTGGGCCACGATGTCGCTGTAGCCCGACATCCCGGGCTCCAGCACGATACGACGGGACCAGTTGGTTCCCTCGTCGCGGCTGACCTGCAGTGACAGATTGCGACGCGAAAGTGCTTTGCCCGGCCCCGGCGGAATGCCTTTGGCGGGATCGGGCTGCTCGTCCGAGGAGTCGGGGGCCACGTGAATCAGATGCACTCGGTTATCAGCCCTGACCCCCAACAGCCCCGCCTTGCAGATCGGCTCGAACAAATGGGGATGAAACGCAGGCACCGACCAATTGTCAAACCCGTTAGGACTGACGGAGACAAGGCGGCGATACCGGGTCGACTCGTTGCGAATACTGAGAAGCACGCTCCCATCGGTCCGCTCAGCTGCGACGGTTTCGCTGGGGTTGGGGGTCTCTTCGGTGGTCGTCACGATCATCGGTCCACGCATCCAGTTCCGGCCGTGGTCGTCACTGACGATCACTGACACAGCTGAGGGGCGATGGGCGTGCCCTCCCGTCCCCGTCGACAGCCAGACCGGAACGACCAGTCTTCCCGAAGTCATCGTAAGTCCATGGCCGGGGCCCGTGGCGATCACCTTCCAGTCATATTCGGGGCGAAACGGCTCAAAGGCCTTGGTGATTTCCTCTGGCGGGCACCACGTCACGCCGTCGTCAGAGCTGTGAGTGATGAAACACCGCATGTACTCCAGACAATAGATCAGATGCAGCGAGCCGTCCGACTCGGCGATCATCATCGGGTTGTTGTAGGTGACCTCGCCCTCGACCGCGAGGTTCTTCTCGAGAGCCACGGGGTTCTTCCCCTTGGGCCCCGGAACCCCGGAGACCACAGCTGGCAGCGAGAAGGTCTTACCACCGTCGGTACTTCGGCGCATCAGAATATCGATCGGGCCCCAGTCACTCTTCGCCCGCTTGCGAGCCTCACAGTAGACGATCACCGTCCCCTTCGCGGTCACAACGACGCCAGGGATGCGATACAACTCGTAAGCTCCATCACCGCCTCGAAATAGGTCGAGGCGAGACTCCACAATCGGAATCGACTGAGCCATCAGTGGCGAAACCGTCAGCGCGGCCCACACAGCCCAGAAGCTGGTGACACGAAACATTCGGCGAAACATCAAATACTCCAGATCCGCAGGAATTCGAACGATCCTGAGCGGACAACACCCCGGCGTCTGGACGCGACGAGCCGGCGCATGGATGGGCCTGGAATCAGGCGAAGAGACAGGTCACCGCTCGGTGTTTTCTGCGGATTCCGTCAGGCAAATCCGTCGGAACCTCTCAGGTTCCCCGCACTTGAGCGATTGGGCAGAGTTTACGGATCAAAGGGCGAATCTGCCAAGACCCAGCGAACCTTTCAGGCGGTTTCATGTCGCAGAAAGCGAGGAAATCAAAGGTTTGGCGACTTCGCCTTCGCCTCTCAGTTGTCTGCCCCACGACGTGGGGATAGACTGCTGGCTTCGCGCGGGAGCGTTCCGTTTCCGTTGCGACAACTGGACATTTTGTCAGCAGGAATGATCCCATGCGTCACGTTCTCTCCGCGCTGGTCATGAACCGGCCCGGAGTTCTCGCTCACATCTCCGGCATGCTGGCCTCTCGTGAATTCAACATTGAGAGCCTGTCTGTCGGTGCGACGGAAAACCCCGAGTTCTCGCGGATGACGTTTGTCGTGGCGGGGGACGCTCGCGTCCTTGACCAGGTCCGCAAGCAGCTCGAGAAGATTGTCACCGTCGTGAAGGTGATCGACTACTCCAACCAGGAGTACGTCGAGCGAGACCTGATGCTGATCAAGGTCAGCACCGCAGGCGGAACCCGCTCGCAGGTCAAGGAACTGGTCGATATCTTCCGCGCTCGAATCGTCGGTGTGACCGCCGAGCATGTGATGATCGAGATCTCTGGCAAAGAGCAGAAGATCGAATCGTTCATTGAAGCGGTGCGACCATTCGGGATTCTGGAGATGGTCCGGGCAGGGCGAATTGCCTTGCTTCGCGGCGAAGCGATTGTCAGCGAACAAACACCAGCCTAATCGCCGGTGAATTGAGAGGCGGGGCCAGGATGCCCTGCGTGTGGCCTGCGGTTCGCCGGAGGCCGTGTTTGCGGCGGGTCGAGGGCTTGTCCCCGCCGGCAGTTCTGTTCAACTCTTTTGTGTGAAGTCAGCCATGTCGATCAAGGTCTACTACGACGATGACGCCGATCTGTCCGTGCTCAAGGGCAAGACGATCGCCATTCTGGGATACGGAAGCCAGGGCCACGCCCAGGCTCAGAACCTGCGTGACAGCGGCTGCACCGTCGTCATCGGCCAGCGTCCCGGCAGTGCCAACTACGAGTTGGCGGTCAAGGACGGATTCAAGCCCGTTTCCGTCGAAGAAGCCACCAAGCAGGGTGACCTGGTCAACATCCTGCTGCCCGACGAAGTCCAGGGCGACATCTACCGGGCCTCGATCCTGCCGAACCTCAAGCCGGGCGCCCTGCTGATGTGTTCGCACGGTTTCAACATCCACTTCAACCAGGTCACACCTCCTCCCGGCATCGACACCGCGCTGGTCGCCCCCAAGGGCCCCGGACACCTCGTCCGTAGCGAATACGTCAAGGGCGGCGGAGTCCCCAGCCTGATCGCCATGGGCCCCGGAGCCTCGGAAAACAGCCGCAAGCTGGCTTTGGCCTACGCCAAGGGCATCGGCGGAACGCGTGGTGGTGTGATCGAAACCACGTTCGCCGAAGAGACCGAAACTGACCTGTTCGGTGAGCAGGTCGTTCTGTGCGGCGGCGTCAGCGCCCTCGTGAAGGCCGGTTTCGAGACCCTCGTCGAGGCGGGCTACCAGCCTGAAATGGCTTACTTCGAGTGTATGCACGAACTGAAGCTGATCGTCGACCTGTTCTATCAGGGCGGCCTCAACTACATGCGTTACAGCGTCTCAAACACGGCTGAGTACGGGGATTACACCCGCGGACCTCGCATTGTGACAGCTGAGACCAAGGCCGAAATGAAGCGAATCCTCAAGGAAATCCAGAGCGGCCAGTTTGCCCGCGACTGGCTCCTCGAGAACAAGGCCAACCAGGCCAGCTTCAAGGCGATCCGCCGCAACGAGCGTACGCACCTGATCGAAACCGTCGGTCGCAAGCTCCGCAAGATGATGAAGTGGATCGACTCGAAGGAGTTGTAAGAAGTCGTTAGTTATCAGTTTTCAGTGGTCAGTCAGACGCTGGGGCGACAGGGGTTCAATGGACTCCTTTCCCCCAGCTTGATGAACTGACTGCTGATCACTGAGAACTGACCACTCTCCACCGTTGAAAAACGAACGATGGCTGATACACTGCTTCGTTCGCGATTGTGCAGAACCGATTTGGAGATTGGCCTTGGCCCAGCATTTTTACGAGTGCATGTTCCTTCTGGATAGCGGTCGTTACGCGGTGAATTCCCGCGCGACGGAGGACGCTCTTCTGGAGATTTTGAACCGCTGTAATGCGGAAGTTGTGGCTCGCGCCCCGTGGCAAGACGGCAAGCTGGCTTATCAGATCGGCAACCACAAGAAGGGTCTGCACTATCTGATTTACTTCAAGATGGACAGCGCCCAGGTCGACGAGTTCGGCCGGCTGTGCAAGCTGAGCGACGTCGTTGTGCGTCAGCTCCTGCTGAATCACCCGGAGAAGCTCTTCACGCCGATGGCAGAAGCACTGTCTCAGCACGTGACGGGCCAGGCTGACACCACCCCGATGGGTGTCACTCCCGACAAGATGTCCTACTAAAGATTCGCGTGCGTGGCGGCTTGGGCATTGTTGCCTTGGCCGCCCACAACGGAACTCTTCGCATCTCAGGAACACGACATGGCCAGTTACAATCGTGTGATTCTGATCGGTAATCTCACGCGCGACCCGGAAGTGAAATACATTCCGAGTGGCATGGCTGTCGCTGAGATCGGCCTCGCGGTCAATCGCTACTTCAACGACAAGTCGACCAACGAGCGTAAAGAAGAGACCACCTTCGTCGACGTGACCCTCTGGGGTCGCCAGGCAGAACTCGCTGGCGAATACCTTGCCAAAGGTCGTCCAGTGATGATCGAAGGCCGGCTCCAACTCGATACCTGGGAAGACAAGCAGTCGGGCCAGAAGCGGTCCAAGCTGCGTGTCGTTGGCGAAACGATGCAGTTCCTCGGCTCTGGCCCCGGGGAAGGCGGCGGGGGCGGAGGCTCACGCGGCGGTGCTGGCCGTGGCAATCGGGGCCAAGCCCCAGCTTCCGGTGGAAATAGCGGCGGCGACGACTTCTACTCAGGTTCGTCGTTCTCTGGCGGCGGAGCCCCCGACGATGACGTGCCGTTCTAAGCAACAGCAACAAAACCATTCAAACGAAAAGACAGGCTGTACAGCCTGTCTTTTTTTGTTGAGAGCCCCTGACCACCGGGCACATGAAGCAACCCAGCGGTGACTTACAGCGCTCCGCTGCCTGACAACACCACCCGGATCGTGCGGAACAGGATCTTCAGATCGTTCCACAAGCAGCAGTTCCGCAGATACATCAAGTCGAACGCCACCTTGCGACGGAAGCTTTCGAGGTTGTTGTCGTAGCCGTTGACGATCTGGGCCACCCCGGTCAGCCCAGGCTTCAGGCCCAGGCGATCCAGATAGCCCGGAATCTCGTCCGACAAGTTTTTAATGAACTCAGGACGCTCCGGACGCGGACCGACCAGCGACATGTCACCGCAGATCACATTCCACAGCTGGGGCAACTCGTCGAGACGAGTCTTGCGCATGAACCGCCCCAGTGGAGTGACTCGGGCATCCCCTTTGACGGCGAACTGAGCCCCGTTCTTTTCGGCATCGTTCCGCATGCTGCGAAACTTGTAGAGCGTAAAGTGGCGACCGTACATGAAGTCCTTGCGCCGATCGCTGTCGGGAACTCGACGTTCCTCCCCATCGGGCGGGGGAAGGTCCTCGACCCGGCGTTCAGCTCCCGGGCGACGTAAGTTCAACCCGACTCGAGTCTGTCGAAAAATGACCGGCCCCGGCGAGGTCAGCTTCACCAAGGCTGCTGTGACCAGCATCACTGGCGACAGAACAATCAACATAGCCGTCGCAATGACGATATCCGCCAGACGCTTCAACACACGCGTCGTGGGCTCCAGCGAATGCAGATTGACCCGTGACTCCTGATCTCCCAGCTGAGTTAACCAGGGAACTGGAGCCAGATGCTCCTCAGCCGCGTAGTCGTAGACATCTCCCAAATTCCGAGAGCTGACAGCTTCGGGAGCAGTCGAAACAACGGGAATCGGAGGTGCAGGCGGGAATTCCGTACTCATGACTCGGTGGGGGAAGGTCAGTGCGGGGCGGGCCGATTCGAGCCCGGCTTCCGAAATGCATCAGAAGCTATCGCTAGGGTAAGCCCGCCCACGAGTTAAATAAGCAACAATCCGCACACCACCCCGTATCTTTTGGGGGGAACCGGCTGGGAATTCAGGAAAACCGGATCGTAACGACCATGCGAGTCCGTCGCCCCAATCGCGTCAGAGGGGATGACACGCAATGTTGCGAAAAAACACGCCCACGCGATTCATGAACGGACTCTTAGAACTGCACTCCGACTCCGGCTCGACTTGGAAATCGATGACTGGATAGCCTGCCCTCCGTCCACCGAGCCTGACGAAGGCCGTTAAACCACTCAGATCCTGATGAAAATCCGCTTGCGATACATCCAGAACAAAATCAGCCAGACAATCGCCAGCACAGCAAACCCATGCAGCAGAGGTTCATACGCGGGCCCTGCGATTTCAAACGGTTTCTGCCCCAGATGCCTGTCCAGGGCGGCACGGATTGGCCCATACAACACCCACTCCGAGCAGTAGGCCACGATCGAGTTGCTACCGATGACGATTACCGGAAACGCCCACTTCTGGAACCCAAGGACATCGACGACCAGGTAATAGCCTCCCAGAATCGCCAGGCTGCAGCCCCCTGCAAAGAACACCCAAGCCGGGGTCCAGATCCGCTTGACGATGGGGCAGATATCAAAATGGGCGGACGCATAAGCAATCCCGATACACGCCACGCTGGCAAATACCAAGCCGGCCAGCTTCTTCATGGGCTCTCGGTCAGACATCAACCACTGCCCTGCGAGCAACCCAAGCAACATCGTCGCCAGCGTGGGAATAAAGCTCAACGTGCAGTACCCCCCGCCGCTGTGGGTGAACAGCTCCTTGCGGGGAAACAGATTCATCCACCACACGTCAAAGGCCCACGCCGGGTTCGTGTTCTTGTTCCAATGGGCCGAAAACCCCTTCAAATGGTGCTCCCAGTCCGCCGGTACGCCCGCCTTCGCCCAATCAAAATCAGGGCCCGGCAACGGATACGCTGCGAAAAAGCCCCAGTACCCAACCAGAATCGCCAGGAATGCCAACAGCTGGACCTTCCAGTTCGTTCGCCCCAGCAGATAGAGGAAAAAGTACCCCATGCCGATCTGGGTCAGCGTGTCGTCAAAGGTGAAGTTCGTCTGATCTCGCCCCAGCGAACGCAGGAAAATCCCCAGGAAAATCAATAAGAATGACCGGAGCAATGCATGCAGCGTCATCGACAGGTTCGACTCACCCCGGTATCGCCGATTTTCGAGTGAAAACGGCAGCACAACCCCCACCAGCATCGAAAATGACGGCTGGATCAGGTCGTGCAGGGTGCAGCCGATCCACTCAATATGCGATTGGTGATGTGCCAGAAACTTCCAAAACTCGCTGTCCGGAAGGCCCCGAGACACCGCCCCAAGCCGCAGAACCTCAGCCAGCATGAGGAACATCACGGTCCCGCGATACGCATCAACCGAAATGAGTCGATTCGATGGCAGTTCGATTGTCGTGGACATTCTCAGCCTTCCGGGCTTATGGACTCAGGAAACTGGAGTAGAGAGTCCCGGGAAGCTGCGGCGGCACGCCCCCTCCCTCATTCGGGACTTTACATTAAGTGGATAGTGTGTAGATTCGTCCCACTCTTGGGAAGTGGCCGCCCATCGCTGGGAAACCGCACAGAAGTCAGCGCACTGTTTTGACGAAGCTTGCCCTTTCTCGATAGCTTGCGGATTCGCTGTCGCACATTCGGGATAAATCTCCGCAGGTCGAAATCCGACTTGGGGGTCAAATTTAGACTGAACGAGGCGGCGAATGAACCTCAACACCGACCAGCGTGAAAAGCATCGCCAGCAATCTGTGGCGGTGGATTGGATCTCTCGAGTTCTTGCGGTCTGCGTGGTCATGATCCTACCGGGGTTCGGTGGACTGTGGCTCGACCAAAAGCTCGGCACGGGTTATTGGACGGTTTTAGGGTTTGTGTTCGGATTTGCTTCGGGATTCACAGCTCTCATTCTGCTAGCGAAGCGTAATGATGGCGGCCCCAAACAAACCCGGCACTGAGAATCATGACGGAACCGATCCGAGTGATTCCTCATCAACAGTGACTTCACAGAAGCAGATGGCCAGGCTGCCGTTCCTCCTGGCTCGATTGGTACTGCTGGCAGGAATTGTGGGCCTGGCCGGACTGATCGCCTGGAACTGGAACGGGAAGAAGCACGGGGCGGTGGGAGCCGAACTGGCGATCTTCTCAATGGTGGGTTGTGGGTGTTCTGCGGCGTTAGCCCTCTTGACCGTGGGGCTGACAGCTGGTGGAAAACGGGCCTTTGCTGGCCTGCTGGTTTCCATCCTGTTCCGGACGCTGGGGCCACTGGCTCTGGGGGTCGTCTGGCGGCTACTGCACCCGGAATGGTCGATCAGGAATCTCACCGAGGTTCACGTCTCGCTGTTTTTAGTGTCCCTCACAGTTGAAACCATTCTGGTGGTCGATATCGTGAGCAACTTCTCAATGTCCTCTGCCAACTCCTCGGGGAAGGACCGCACTTCGCGGAAACCGCATGGCTGACCCGATTCTGCACATTAAAGATGCGTACTTCTTCGAAGTACCGAAGTTCCTGTGGCGCCCCCATTACCGGTCGCTCCAGGACGTGCCGCAGTTTTTGGCGGACGCACATCCCGAGGCCAGCCTCGACGACTTCAACCATGATCTGGCCGGGAAGATCATCATCCCCCAGTATTTTGGCACATTGAAGAACCTGTATGAAGCACAGAGCGGCTTCTGCGTTTCCAAGGTCATGATTATTGAAGTCGTGGCCGCCCTCCTGATCTTCTTCGCGTTCAAAAAGTTCGCCAATCTCGTTCGAGCGGATCGTCCTCCGGAAGGCAAGAAGTGGAACGCACTCGAAGGCCTGATCCTGTTCGTGCGTGACGGCATTGCCCGCACCGCGATCGGCCCCGATGGCGACAAGTACGTTCCTCTGCTGGGAACAGTCTTCTTCTTTGTGCTCACCCTGAATCTCATCGGCATGCTGCCGTGGGTCGGAGCTGCGACCGCAGCTTTCTCCCTGACGCTGACTCTTGCCACATTTATGCTGGTCCATGCGATCTATGCCGGTTCTAAGAACCTCGGCGTGATCGGGTTCTGGACCAACATGATCCCGAAGCTCGACCTGCCCTGGTGGATGTTTCCGCTGAAGGTCCTGATCTGCGGCATCATCTTCTTTGTGGAAGTCATCGGCCTGTTCATCAAGCACGGCGTGCTTGGCGTTCGTCTTCTGGCGAACATCGTGGCCGGTCACCTGGTGCTGACCGCAGTCATTGGCATGATCGCCAGTGCTGCAGCCCTGTCCCTGAAACTTTGGGGAACGGTGGCCATCATCGCCTCGCTGGCTGCAGCTGCGATGAGTGTTCTGGAACTTGCGGTCTGCTTCCTGCAGGCCTATGTGTTCACGTTTCTCGCTGCGGTATGGCTTGCGTCTGTGATTCATTCACACGGTGACCACGGGCATGATGATGATCATGGCCACGGTCACGAAGCAGGACATGCCCACTAACTGACTGATTGCCTGACCCGGCCTGTGGCCTGCCACTTCGAAGTCGAATGGCAGCTCCGGTCCAAGAACCACTGTTTCCGTACTGGGAGAGTTTGAAGTGAAGAACTGGATCCGCTTTGTTGTCACCCTGATCGCTGTCACCCTCGTCTGCTCGGCTCCTGCCATGGCAGCTGACGCCCTGATTTCCTTCAGCGGCGCATTCGGTGCTGGTCTCGTCGTCATCGGTGCCGCCCTCGGTATCGGCAAGATTGGTGTTGCAGCTGTTGAGAGCATGGCTCGTCAGCCCGAAGTCGCTCCGACGATCCAGCTGTCGCTGATCATCGCCGCTGCTCTGATCGAAGGTTTCACCCTGTTCGCCGTGTTCGTCTGCATGGGAGCTAAGTAGTTTCCTCGACCTGTTGCGACCCAGTCGCTTCGTCTTTGTTGCCCCATGTGAAGGGTGAACCCGTGAATTCGCTTTCCGTACTGCTTCGAATCAGCTTGGGCGTTGTGTTCAGCATGGCCCTCATGCCAGCGCTGGCCACCGCGGAAGATGCTCACGCGGCTCCCGCAGCTGCTGCTCCTGCTCACGCAGAGGGCGACGCTCACGGAGCCCATGAGGGCGGTCACGCGGAACACCATGCACACATCGGAGAAAAGGACGTCAATAAGGAACCACAAGAGTTCCGAACTGACCTCGCCATTTTCTCCGCCGTTGTGTTCGGCCTGCTGGTCGGTGGACTCTACTTCACCGCCTGGCCGAAGATCCTCGGAGCTCTGGCAGCTCGTGAAGAAGGAATTCGCAAGGCAATCTCCGACGCTGAAGACGCTAAGGTGCAAGCCCAGGTCTTCATGAAGGAGCACAAGGGACGACTTGAAGCGGTCGAAAATCAGGTCAAGGACATCCTTGCGGAAGCCCGCCGTGATGCCGAGCACACCAGGCTCGACATCCTCAAGCAGGCCGAAGTCGAGGCGGAAGCCACGAAGAATCGGGCCATCGCCGAGATCAACCGAGCCAAGGATCAGGCGATCGACGAACTCTTCTCGACTCTCGCCAGCCAGGTTTCGTCTGCCACCGAGCAGGTGGTTGGCCGAGCCCTGACCGGTGCTGATCAGGACCGCCTGATCCAGGAAACTCTCGCCCAGTTTGCACGTCAGAAGGCGTAATCATTGCTGGTCCCTCACAAACGGCTCTGGCCGTCCGATTGATCGGTATCAGGAAACAATCCATGGCCCATGCTCCGAAAGTCGCTCGACCAAAACACGTTCTGGAAGATCCCAGCGCGCGGTCGATCGCCATGGTTTATGCGGTCTCGTTTCTGGATGCGGCGAAGTCGGCTGGCGTCGAGAACCCTCTCGAAGAGCTCGGTGAAGTCCTCAACGCTGTGCACGCACAGCCTGAGTTCAATGACCTGCTGTCCTCCGCCATTCTGAACCAGGACACGAAACAGGCCTTGATCGAGCGAACCCTGAAGCCTCGTTGCTCAGAGTTCCTGGGTCACTTCCTGACCGTTCTGGCGAAGCATGATCGGCTGGATCTGCTGAGTACGATTTACGACGAAGCCACCCAGGAGTACGAGCGTCGCTCTGGCCAGCAGCGGGTGCTGGTGCGTTCAGCGATTGCCTTGTCTCCCGATCAGCTGGACTCCATCCGGAGTCAGCTGAAGACAGCTTTGTCAAAAGACCCCATTGTGATTCCTCAGGTCGAGCCTGCACTGCTCGGGGGTCTCATCATTCAGGTGCAGGACACAATATTCGATGGTTCCGTGGCCACGCGGCTCACGAACTTGAAACAGCGGTTGCGGGAAAGGTACGTCCATGAAATTCAAAGCGGACGAAATCGCTTCAGTTCTCCAGAAGGAAATTGAAGACTTTCGCGGACAGATCCAGACAGCTGAAGTCGGTCGAGTGATCGAGGTCGGTGACGGGATCGCGCGCGTGGTCGGCCTCTCGAACGCGATGGCGGGCGAAATGGTCGAGTTCGCGGGCGGGACTCGCGGACTGTGCTTCAACCTGGAAGAGACCTCCGTCGGGGTCATCATCCTCGGTGACTACCTGAAGATTCAGGAAGGCGACGAGGTCAAGACCACCGGAGCACTGCTCTCGGTCCCTGTGGGTGACGCTCTGATCGGCCGTATCGTCGGCCCTCTGGGTAATCCACTCGACGGCAAGGGCCCGATCGTCACCAGCGAAACCCGCCCCCTGGAGTACACAGCTCCCGGGATCGCCGGTCGTCAGCCCGTGAAGCAGCCGCTCCAGACCGGGATCAAGGCTGTTGACGCCATGACCCCTGTCGGTCGTGGTCAGCGCGAACTGATCATCGGTGACCGCAAGACCGGTAAGACAGCTGTCGCGATTGATGCCATCATCAATCAGAAGGGCAGCGACGTGATCTGTATCTACGTCGCGTGCGGACAGCGCGCCTCCAACGTGGCCGCCGTCGCCGAAGCACTCAAGACCGCCGGCGCGATGGATTACACCATCATCGTCTCGGCAACCTCCGCTGACCCGGCTCCTCTGCAATACATCGCACCGTACGCCGGAGCTGCGATCGCCGAACACTTCATGTACCAGGGAAAGCATACCCTGGTTGTGTACGACGATCTCTCCAAGCAGGCTGTGGCTTATCGCCAGCTCTCACTGCTCATGCGTCGTCCTCCAGGTCGCGAAGCCTATCCTGGTGACGTGTTCTACTGCCACAGCCGTCTGCTGGAGCGTGCCGCGAAGCTGAGCGACGAGCTCGGCGGTGGATCGATGACCGCTCTGCCGATCATCGAAACCCTTGAAGGCGAAGTGTCGGCGTACATCCCGACCAACGTGATTTCGATCACCGACGGTCAGATCTACCTTGAGCCTTCGCTGTTCTTCGCCGGTGTTCGCCCCGCCATCAACGTCGGTATCTCGGTCTCTCGCGTGGGTGGTAACGCCCAGACGAAGGCCATGAAGAAGGTCGCCGGTTCACTCCGTCTCGACCTTGCTGCCTTCCGTGAACTCGAAGCGTTCGCCCAGATGGGTACCGAACTCGACAAGGCCACACAGGCCCAGCTCGACCGCGGTAAGCGAATGATCGAACTGCTCAAGCAACCGCAGTACGCTCCACTGCACTTCGCCGATCAGGTGATTTCGCTGTATGCCGGTACTCGTGGTTACCTGGACCATGTTCCGGTCAATCATGTGGCAGAAGCCGAGAAGGAACTTCTCCGCTTCATGCGGGAAGAGAAATCGGAAGTCCGCGACGCCATCATCAAGACTGGCGAACTGGCGAAGGAAACTGAAGACGGTCTCAAGGCCGCTTTGGAAGCCTTCCGCACTCGCACGCAGCAGACTGCCGCCAAGGAGCGTGCGACTGCCGCTGTGTAGTTGCACTTCCCGGAATTCTGACGGATCCACTGACAGTCGTATTCGAGTCGAACACCAATGGCCAATTCTCGAATCCTCGTGAAACGCCGCAAGGCGGTCCGAAATATCGCCAAGATCACGCGTACGATGGAACTCATCGCAACCGCGCGGTTCAAGAAGGCGATGGATCGGGCCACCGAAGCAGCGGCATACACGAAGAAGATCAACGAGATCGTGGCCGACCTGGCTGGGGCCAACCTGTCGTTCTCTCATCCGCTGCTGCAAAAACCGGCGGAAGAGCAGAACGTGGCAGTGCTGGTTCTGACCTCGAATCGCGGTCTGTGTGGTGGATTCAACGGCGGTCTTCTGCGGCAAGCGATGGCTCGCCTGCGAGAGTTCAAAGCTGCTGGCAAGAAGGTCCACCTGGAAGTCTCGGGGAAGCGTGGCCTGGCCACGATGAAGTACGAGAAGATCCCCGTTGACCGGGCCTACACCCAGTTTGAAGACAAGCCGGGATTCGATGAGGTCAACGAGATTGCCTCACGTTTCGTAGCAGACTTCATCTCGGGCAAGATCCACCGCCTCGACATCGTCTACCAGAAGTTCCAGTCAGCTGCTCGGCAGGTCCCCGTCGTTGAGACGATCCTGCCGATCGGTGACATGTCCGGATCATCTGCGGACAGCGGCAGCGGAATCGACTACGAATTCCTGCCGAGTGCTACACAGATTCTGGAAGAAATCGTCCCCGCTGCGTTCAAGGCTCGGTTCTTCAAGTGCTTCCTTGACGCCGCAGTGGGTGAGCAGATCGCCCGCCGCGTCGCGATGAAGGCTGCACACGAGAACGCCCAGGACATGATCAAGTCGATCTCGATGGAATACAACCGGGCTCGTCAGTCGCAAATCACGTCGGAACTCAGCGAAATCATCGGCGGAGCCGCAGCTTTGGAATAGCTGTCAGCTCTCAGCTGTCAGCTATCAGTCAGATTAAACACAACACACTGGAGCCCCCCTCAGCCAAGCAGTCGACAACCATCCCGCCCGAGACCTTGAGTCTCTAGCAGATGGCTGACCGCTGATAGCTGATGGCTAATTCACAACGAGGGTTGAGATGGTTACCGCAACTGCTGGCAAAAACGGACGCATCACCCAGATCATCGGATCAACGTTTGACGCCGAGTTCAGTGAAGGTCACTTGCCCGACATTTACAACGCCGTCACGGTGAAGGCGAACGTCAAGGGTGTCGCGGTCGACGTGACCGGAGAAGTGCAGCAGCACCTCGGTGGCGGACGCGTTCGCTGCATCGCTCTCGGCACCACCGACGGAATGATCCGCGGGATGGAAGTTGTCGACACCGGTGCTCCGCTGGCTGTTCCTGTCGGTAAGGAAACCCTCGGTCGCGTGTTCAACGTGCTGGGGAATGCGATCGATGGTCGCGGAGAAGTCACCACCGCTGAAAAGTGGCCGATTCACCGTGCACCGCCTCGAATGGAAGACCTCTCTTCGAAGACGGAAGTCTTCGAAACCGGGATCAAGGTGATCGACCTGCTGACCCCGTTCGTCCGCGGTGGTAAGGCCGGTCTGTTCGGGGGAGCCGGTCTGGGCAAGACGGTTATTCTGACCGAACTCATCGCTCGTATCGCATCGGCTCACGGTGGTTACTCGGTGTTCGCCGGGGTCGGTGAACGTACCCGTGAAGGTAACGACCTCTGGCTCGAAATGCAGGAAGCCGAGATCGGCGACACCGGCCGCAGCGTTATCGAGCAGACCTGCATGGTGTTCGGCCAGATGAACGAGCCACCAGGTGCCCGTCTCCGCGTCGCTCTGACAGCCCTCACGATGGCCGAGTGGTTCCGCGACACCACCGGGGCTGACACTCTGCTGTTCGTCGACAACATCTTCCGTTTCTCCCAGGCCGGTTCGGAAGTGTCCGCTCTGCTCGGTCGTATGCCCTCCGCCGTGGGTTACCAGCCGACTCTTGCTAACGAACTGGGTCAGCTGCAAGAGCGAATCACCTCGACGAATCGCGGGGCCATCACCTCGGTGCAGGCTGTGTACGTGCCCGCCGACGACCCGACTGACCCTGCTCCGGCGACGGCGTTCAGCCACTTGGACGCGTTCATTTACCTCGAGCGTAAGATCGCGGAAAAGGGTCTGTTCCCCGCCATCGATCCGCTCGCTTCGTCGAGCCGAATTCTTGACCCGCAAATCGTCGGTGAACGTCACTACGCGGTGGCTCGCCGCGTGCAGCAGACCCTTCAGCGTTATCGCGAACTGCAGGACATCATCGCGATTCTCGGTGTGGACGAACTCGCCGAAGCTGACAAGCTCGTCGTGCATCGCGCCCGTCGTATCGAACGCTTCCTGTCCCAGCCGTTCCTCGTCGCCGAACCGTTCACCGGTAAGAAGGGTAAGATCACCCCTCTCGCCGACACGATCCGCAGCTTCGAAGAAATCTGCGACGGCAAGTGGGACCACCTGCCCGAAGGTGCCTTCACCTACGTCGGTGCAATCGAAGAAGCAGACGAGCAGGCCAAGAAGATGGCAGCAGCTGGCTGATTCGGAGCTGCATAACGCAGTTCTGCTGTGAGACGAGTCCATCCGGACTTCGATGTGAGGACTTGGAATGATCGCTGCCACCGAACTTCGACTAGTGCTGGTCACGCCAGAAACCACGCTGCTGGATCAGAGCGTCCGCTCGATCAAGCTGCCGTTGTTTGATGGTTCGATGGGCGTGCTTCCTGGCCGGGCCCCGGTGGTTGGTCGCCTGGGCCGTGGTGAGCTGGTGTTCGAAACCAGCGAAGGTTCGAAGAGCTACTTCATCGACGGCGGGTTTATTCAGATCAAGGGTTCGATCGTGACCCTGCTAACGAACAAAGCTGTGAGTTCGGCCGACATTGACCCGACCGCTGCCGAACGAGCTCTTGAAACAGCCAAGTCGATGCCAGTAACGACGGACGAGCAGTACGCAGCGAAGACAGCCGCCGATGAGACGGCTCGTCGCATGCTGCGAATGAAGCGGTCCTGATCGCGACCGTAGTGCAATTCGAATGATTTCAACACGCTCGGGGGGATGATTCCTTCCGAGCGTGTTTCACTTCACTCCCCCATGGATGACATCACGGTCGCGAAGGCTGTCGTGACTTCCATTCGGGCAGCGACCAGATGCCAAGCCCACCTCGCTGTGCTTCGCGCTCCGCCTCCAGAAAGATCCGACGTCGATCGCTGCGAATCGGAAAGGTCACAATGGCGGGGCTCATGCCATTCCGGATCAGTTCGAGGTTCAGCATCCGACCATCGGGCAGATAGACATACGCCAACACCCGGCGGTAGTTATCCAACCGCTCGCGATCGTACTCCAGCGTCACAGATCCGCGTTGGACCAGTGACTCGGTAAAGTTGAACGCCTCGGGCCCCAGCGGCTCAGCCTCACGATCGGGATGCTTCGTCTCGGGTGTATTTACGCCCAGCAACCGCACCCGGTGACCGCCCTCCAGCAGCAACGTATCGCCATCGACCACGCGCACCACAGCCACGGGCTGACCGGCGGGCGGAAGCAGCTTCACAACTCGAGATGTGGCCACTCTCCAGGCGACAAGTGCCGCCGCAACGACCGCGAACACAAAAGCTGCGGAGGGCCAGCGGCGTCTAACTCGTGATCTGCGGAGCGAGAAGACGGCCATATTCCCGGCTCGCTCCGTTAATCAGACAGCAACCCATCAAATCACGGACACCTGAGCCTCTGCGGATCAGTTCGGACTGATGTTAAATCGCTTGTGCGTATTTCGAGAGAGTGGATCTTTCTCGAATCGACGAGTACAGCCCGAACAGAGATCCAGCTTGACCGATTTGGTCACTGGCTCGGGCAAAGTGAACTCGCTCGTGGAATCCATCAGGGAGATTTCATCTGCAATCTGCTGGAGATGGTCTTGATCGAGGTCAGCTGCCGTCAGCTGGGATTCTTGATCAGACTCACGGCGGATTTCGATGAGAACCGAATATCGTTGTCCGCTGATCATGCGCCCGCACTGGTCGCACGTGTATTGAATCATATCGCCGAGTCCTGAGTTCCCCGAGGGGCGGGGATGTAATCGAACATCGAAATCAATCGATGCATCGAGCGGGATGCCCAGCAGTCCATTGCCGACAGTCGCCGTGAGGGGTGGCCCCCCTTCACAACACACAGTCACTTACGAATTCGATTTAACCACAAAGCTGTCCTCGCGTGAAGTGTCGGTCACGAGATTTTTCACATGAGTCAGATCCCATCATGTCCCCACATAAGAAGACTTGTCGCAGCTCTCATCATCACTCTCGAACTCCCCCTTTCTGGATCCATTCTCGTTTGACGAAAGACGCATGTGGATATCGATACGGTTCCCATGATCGCGCGACGTGGGCAGCCTCGGGTTGAATCTCAACGGGTCCCGCAAGTTGGCGCCAGAGATCATGTGACATGTCGACACTGATGTCTCGCACGGATCCATCAAGAATCACAGCTTGAGTGACCTCACGTGCAGGACAGCCAAAGCCATGAGTCTGCCGATGTCCGACAGTGACATCTCTCCAGTTCATTGGATAACCAAACGGTGCAAAGTCGCCATACGCATCGGCGACAACCAGGACCTGCCCAGTTCCATGATTCTGGATTCGCTCGTCGTTCATCGAAACCGAGCTATTGCGGTACAGCAACCACGAGTTGGCTGAATACGCATTGAGAGCCAATCCATCCTGCTGTCTCATGGGCCCTAACGTCGGGTTCGTGTAATACGAGGATTCACAGTTTTCCGAGAGTAACATGAAGTACCCAAACTGTTCGGGATCATCCCAGCGCCGTATCCCGGGTTCCGCGGAGTGATACCACGAATCTGCCTCCATGTAGGGTTTCAGCGACGAAGTCCAGTCGCAGCGTCCTCCCCCTGCCTGATCAAACACTCCGCCGGGACAGAGCACTCCGAATGTCTCAGAATAATTGTGAAACGCCAGACTGATCGACTTCAGGTGGCTGCGACTACGGGTCCGAAGTGCCTTTTCACGAGCATGCTGGATGACCGGAACCAATACGGCAATCAGCAGGCTCACAATCACGCTGCCCACCAGGAGTTCGGTCCGCGTGAATCCCAAACGCATTGAACGGCGTGACATTCCCACAGCAATCTCCGGAGATCCATGGCGACATGCTGTCGACTCAATCTACGCCAGCTGCCAGCGAATTTCGGGCGCAATACGACACCACGATCTCGATACGCTCCGACTTGCCCGACCTTTTAAGACTTCCACTTACCCCCGAGCCAGCCAGATGTCGGCGACACCGAGTACCAGAATTCCGACGCTGATGGCTGCATTCACGTGAAAGAAGGCGGTGTTCACTCGGCTGAGATCATCGGGGCGAACCAGCGAGTGCTCGTAGATCAAAAGCAACGTGAGAACGATCACGCCGACCAGAAACACAGGGCCCAGCGGCGCGTACTTCCACAACGCAAACAGCGAAATCACCGTCAGCAGATGACTGAACGCAGCGATCTTCAAAGCTGCCGGAATCCCCACGCGGGCCGGGATGCTGGAGAGGCCTCGTTGCCGGTCGAAGTCGGCATCCTGCGTCGCATACAAAATGTCGAACCCGCCCACCCAGAAGAAAATCACCGCGGCGAGCAACACCGGCGGCAACTCGATGGTTCCACGAATCGCGATCCAGGCGGCGATGGGCGAGAGCATCAGCGCTGCGCTGAGCCAGTAATGACACAGCGACGTAAACCGCTTGGCGTACGAGTACCCCAGCAGAAACAACAGCACCGGCACTGACAGGATCAGCGGCCAGCGATTCGGCAGAAACACCAGCGTCGTCGCCACAAACCCGATCGAGCAGAGGGCGATAAACACCGCCACTGATCGAGCCGTCAACAACCCGGCCGGGATGTGTCGCCGAACCGTGCGGGGATTCGCAGCATCGACATCACGATCGACCAGCCGATTAAACGCCATCGCAGCTGAACGAGCCAGCACCATGCAGACCAGGATACCCACGAGATCGCGAACCCGGAACGGCGTCTTCTGCCACGCGAGCACCGCCGACAACAACGCAAACGGCAGCGCGAACACGGTGTGGCTGAAGCGGATCAGTTCCAGAAAATGGCGAACGCGATCAAACATGTGTGGCGACAAATTCCGAGGAAGTCACAGCCTCGGGGACACACTCCACGTCACCCGTCCTGGCTGCTTTGACGAGGTTCTCAGAGTCGCCGCCCACATGCAATGGAGTCTCAAAAAAGACAAACGGTCGAGGTGACCCAACCGGACCACCTCAACCGCTCTGTGTTCAATCATCCGTCCGGACAGTTACTCGAACTATCGAGCGGAGTTCTCGCCCTGAACTCGCTTGCGGATATCGGTTTCCAGACGACCGAAGACCTGCTCATGGCGCTGGACCGTCGCCGACAGCAGAGCTGCCAGACGCTTGGCGGTGAAGTGATTCAGGATCACACGCTGTGAGACGCGGACCTTCTGCACGCCAGCCCCCATCGGATTGGGATTCAGTGCCAGGTCGAGAATCACTTCTTCCGGTGTGCTCGAAACTCGGCACAGGTTGGAGTACAGACCATCGACACCGGAATCGTCGAGTTCGATGCGAACCTGGCCTTCTTGTTCAGGGGGAGCGCCGGTCGGTGGATTCAGAGGATTATCAGCCATGCGAGCCTCGGGAAAAGAGGGGTGAGAGAAGTGCTGCTCTTATAACAAGATAGACGATCCCCTCAAAGCCGAATTAAGCCGCACACATGAAATCGATTCCTGTGAACGACTATGCTGTGCAGATGGGTAGCCTGCGTAAATTTTTAATGTTCCATTCGGGTTTAAGCTCATTTCGCGAAACCTTCTCCCGCTCTCGGTGTTTGCCCTCGTAGTGGATGTGCGGGCCCCCATGCGTGCTCTCGTGATGGGCCACCGAAGACTGACACCAACGCTTCGAGTCGCTCGGATGTCAGTGGTCACAACCTGCCCGGAGTCGACGCGATGTTTACCCGCCTCAGTCTGTCATACGCCAGTAAGACATTAATCCCGTGCGGCGTCATCATGCTCACCCTCGTGGCCATGGGCAGCTTGTTGCCCGCAGACGAGCCGAAGACGGCAGCCTACTCCCCATTAACACCCCGATACCAGGATCAGGCCAAGGTCCTCGATCTGACGGTTCACGACGATTCGCGGAACCGGGATATCCCGCTGCGAGTTTTCCGATGTGAGTCGGTTCAGAAAGCTCCGGTCGTCCTGTTCAGTCACGGACTCGGCGGCTCGCGGGAGATGGGCGCGTACCTCGGACAACACTGGGCCAGTCGTGGATATGTGGCCGTCTTCCTGCAACATCCGGGAAGCGACACGTCGGTGTGGAAAGGGAAACGTCCTCGCGAAATCATGTCAGCGATGCAAGAGGCAGCCAATGCCGAGAACTTCCTGCTCCGAGCTCAGGATGTTCCTGCCGTGCTGAATCAGCTGGAGAAGTGGAATGTCGAAGCGTCTCATGCGTTGAACGGAGTGTTCGACCTGACTCGGGTCGGGATGGCGGGTCACTCGTTCGGAGCGATGACGACGCAGGCGGTCAGCGGACAGGGTCGGCCCCGGGCGCAGGGGATGCTGACCGAACCTCGCATCAAAGCAGCTCTCCCGATGAGCCCCAGCTCTCCCTCGGTCGGTGATCCCGAAACGGCATTCAGCCAGGTGAAAATCCCCTGGTTGTTGATGACCGGGACGAATGATGTCTCGCGGATTGGGGGCCAGACGGTCGAATCGCGGCTGGCGGTCTACCCCGCGTTACCCCCGGGGCATAAGTACGAGCTGGTCCTCGACAAGGCGGAGCACTCGGCCTTCACCGACCGAGCACTTCCCGGAGAGCGATCACAGCGAAACCCGAACCACCACCGCGTGATCCTGGCCCTCAGCACCGCATTCTGGGACGCCTACCTGAAAGGCGATGCCCAAGCCCAGGCCTGGCTCGATGGTGAGGGGCCCCGCTCCGTCATGGAGAAAGATGACCGCTGGCAAAAGAAATGATCGCGATCGCAGCTGCCCGATGACCGTTGAGCGAGCCAGAACACGGCCCCCGAATTGACATCCCGTCGCCCCAGCGAGACCATGGGAACGCTGACCTCGTCAGGCACCTTGTTCCGCAACCGATGGGAGAGATCGCATGTTGTTCCTGGTTGAGTCTCGGCAGATTCGCATGTCTCGTTGGATCGTGGCGTGCCTGACGATTACGGTCGCGAGTCTGGCAACATCGTTCGTGGAGGCTGCGGGCTGGAAAGCTGGAGTCGCCAAAGCCGATATCACCCCTGACAAGCCGATGTGGATGTCGGGTTACGCATCTCGTGACCACCGTGCTGATGCGACTCGCACCAAGCTCTGGGGCAAGGTGCTGGTTCTCGAAGATGCTCGCGGTGAGCGGGTCGTGGCGATCACACTCGATCTGGTCGGGATCGACCTCGAGACCTCGAACGCCTTGCGGGCCAAAATCGAGAAAGAGCATGGGTTCGATCGTTCGCGAATCGCTCTGCTCTGTTCGCACACGCACTGTGGGCCGGTTGTCGGCAGTAATCTGCTATCGATGTACCTGCTCTCCGATGAAGACCAGCAGCTGATCGCCGAGTACGCCACGACTCTCGTTGACGAGCTGGTCGTCGCGGTCGGCCAGGCCAAGTCTGACCTGGCTCCGGCAGAACTTTCGTGGGGAAGTGGTCACACAGACTTCGCGGTGAATCGCCGCACCAATAAAGAAGCGGATGTCCCCGCCTTACGAGCTGCGGGACAGCTGCTGGGGCCGAGCGATCACGAAGTGCCGGTGCTGAAGGTCAAATGCGGCGACACGTTGAAGGCGCTGGTGTTCGGGTACGCCTGTCACTCGACGACGCTATCGTTCTTCGAGTGGTGTGGCGATTACCCTGGTTACGCCATGCTTGATGTGGAAGAGAAGAACCCCGGCACGCTCGCGATGTTCTGGGCCGGCTGCGGAGCCGATCAGAACCCGCTGCCTCGTCGCACGGTCGAGTTGGCTCAAGAATACGGAAATAAACTCGCTACTGCCGTCCAGACCGCCGTGAGTGAGACGACGCACCCCATCAGCGGGAATCTGGATGTCCGCTATGACGAGCCGGAGATCGGCTTCGACAAGATGCTGACCAGCGAGCAGATCGACGCCCAGCTAATGTCTTCGAACCGTTACGAAGTCGGGCGGGCCAAGCTCCTCAAGAAAGAGATCGAGACGACCGGCAAGCTTCGCCCGAATTACCCCTACCCGGTGCAGACGTGGAAGCTGGGCGATGGTCCGCTGTGGGTGATTCTCGGCGGGGAGGTCGTGGTCGATTATTCCCTTCGCTTGAAAACCGAGATCCGCACACAGACGGGAGTGAAGCCAGTGTGGGTCGCAGGCTACGCGAATGACGTGATGGCCTACATCCCGTCGCTGCGGGTGCTCAAAGAAGGGGGCTACGAAGGGGAATACGCCATGCTGTACTACGGTCGCCCGGGCATCTGGGCACAGAACGTGGAAGACATCATCGTGGGCAAGGTGCACGAGCAAGTGCAGTCACTGCTCGGCGCGAAACCCGCCGCGAAGTAGCTCAGCAAAACGATACGCCAATCCTTTAGCTCAGCCCGCCCCCGGTTCACCCGCGCGGCGGGCGATTTCTTTGGCTTGCATACGTTCCATCTTCTGATTGACTCGCGAGAAGTTCTTCAGCCACGCGTCGTATTGTTCGGTCTTGAACCGGAAGAACTCATTGACTTCGACATGCGGCGTAAAGAGAAACTTCTCCTCAGCCAGCCCCTGAATCACGCAATCGGCCACAGCTTCCGGAGTCACCGAGGTGTAATGCAGGAACTGATGCACCGGGTCGTTCAGGTCGAGAAACTCCGTCGATACTCCCGCCGGGCACAGACACGACACACGAATGCCCCGCCGCTGGTACTTCACGGAGAGCCACTCGGCGAAGGACACAGCTGCGTGCTTGGTCACGGAGTAGGGTGCGGAACCGATCTCCGTCAGGAGTCCCGCCGCTGACGAGGTCTGAAGCAGATACCCCGCCCCTCGCTCCAGCATGGATGGCAGGACTGCCCGGGCGGCGTAGACATGCGACATGAGGTTCACATCCCACAGACGCTGCCATTCCGCGTCTTCAACCTCGATCCCTCCGCTGGTGGTCACTCCAGCGTTGGACACAAACAAGTCGATCTGACCGAATTGATCGAGCACCTGTTTGACCAGAGATTGAATCTCCGACTCCCGGCTAACATCGCACGGGATCGCCACGCCGCCGATCTCCGCTGCCAGTTTGCGAGCCGCCTCCAGATTGATATCGGAGACCACGACTCCGCGGGCCCGTTCCGCTGCAAAACGACGACAGAGTGCCTCACCGATCCCATTGGCCCCGCCAGTGACGACCGCAACCTGATTCACCAACTGCATCGATTTCCCGATCTTCTCGAACAGAACACACCGCGACTCGTCATCGACTCCCGAAGCGATTCACATTACTTCGCGGGAGCGGTCGTCCCCAGCAGTGACTCCACCTGAGCATGGACCGTGGCGATGATCTGCTCCTCGATCGTGTCGGCCCAGGGGCTGGGGCGACCGTAGTATAGCATTGAGGATGCCCCTTCATATCCGCCCTCTTGAAGCACTCGCTTCGAAGGAATATAGGCCATCGTGTCGTTGGCATATCCCGCAACCCACACCGCATGACCGGAGTACTTCATGCGCAGCTCTGTCTTCAATCGAATCGAGTAGTCGACGACCACCTCACCACTCAGAATCACCCAGATCGGACCATCGCCCAGCTTCCAGGTCTGCACGGGATATGGATACGCCGCCCGCACCTTGCCGGTGGTGGCGATCTCTTGCAGCTGTTGTTTCGCCCGGCCCACCTCGTAGATGTTGTTCGACTTCAGTTGGGCTTCGATTTGTTCAGTGGTCGGCGTACTGGCAAAGGGAATCTCCGGCTCGTCGTAGCGGACGTCCAGTTCCCCGTGGATGGTGATGGACTCCCCCAGCAAGGCCGACTGAACCTCCGTGGCCATGCGATCGCCATAAGCCTCCGCCCGCTCGACGGTCCCGCGAGGAAGGGGATTCTGATCGCCTCCACACCCGGCCCAGAACATCGCCATGGTGCCGGGAAATTCACGCTCCAGGCACTGCGTCGCATAGCCAGGGTAATCCCCACACCACTTAAAGAAGTCGAGCGTCGTCGCATGGCAGGCGTACCCGAACACGATCGCTTTGATCTGGTCTTCGCAGTTCACCTGCAGGATCGGAACCTCATGGTCGACCGGCCCCAAGAGTTCGCCAGCTGCTCGCAAAGCCGGGACCTCCGACTCCTTGTTCGTACGGCGATTCACCGCGATCCCCACCTTGCCCCGACTCGACACCAGCTCTGCAGGCGTCAAATCGCCGATCGCCGCCCCCACTGCAACTACGACCTTGTCGAGCACTCCCGCGGTATACTCTGCGGCTCGTGTTTTTTCTTCCTCAGGAAGGGTGTAGTGGGACAAGAGAGTGTTGCCGAAGACCGGGCCGCAATGAGTATGCGAACAGAAGATCGCGATCCGAGCCCGCTCCAGACCGTGCTCTTGAGTAATCCGTTGCCGGAGAGTGTTCGACGTGACCTCATCGATCCCGATCAAGTCGAGCGAAATCGCCGCCACACGTTGCCCCTTCACATCCTCCAGGACAAGGACCTTCGCCCACAGGGATGTTTGCGTGCCCTCGGCCCGATGATCGCGAGACGCATAACCCGCCATCCACATCGGCTGGTCGGGAGTGATCTCCGCCTTCGCGACCCCCGCCTTCCACTCAGCTGCCCCCGCGGGAACGGCCCACAACATCATCAGCAGGATCAGCGGCCAGACACACGCCTGGCATTGCCATATCACGGTGCGAAAGTACTTACGAGATACGAATGAGACGGGCAAGCGGCACCTGCGACGGCATTTGAATGGAGACTCCGCAAGGAAGTCGACTGCGTCATCGTGTCACCCTCCCTCCCGGAAGTCAATCGGCGTGCGGAAGCCGCCTGACAGCACGGTCCGCGACCGGTAGCAGCTGACCGCATCCGAGGAGAAGTCAGGCGACGGGTGGGACTCCGACCCCGGGCTTCGTTTATAATTCTGGAGCCGCCCGAATGGTCGAGATTGCCGTCAGTTCAACCTGCTCGGCGATCCTCGACTCCCGCCAGCTGCCCTCCTCAATAGAAACCTCCCATGATGCGAACTCTGTTTCAGATTGCGTTCGTTCTGGTCCCTGGACTCATGATGTGCGGGAGCGTCCGTTGCGACGACACGGCGAAGGGTCCAGTTCCCGATCCCGGGCTGCAACTCAACTACCAAGCGGAAGTTCTCCCGTTGCTGACAAAGTACTGCGGCGATTGCCATCAGGGCGACAACGCGAACGCCGGCGTTGCCCTGGATGCCCTTAAAGAGGAGCGAGCTTCCACCCGCGACAAAGCGATCTGGAAGAAGATCCACGTCCAACTGACCAACAAGATCATGCCACCCGTCGATCAGGCTCAGCCCACCGACGAGGAACGACAGAAGTTGGTCGACTGGATCAACTCACACGCCATGACGCTCAAGTGCGAGGAGTCGGTCTATCCCGGGAGAGTGACCGTTCGTCGGCTCAATCGTTCGGAGTACAACAACACGGTTCGCGACTTGTTCGGCATCGATTTTCAGCCGGCCACCAGCTTTCCCGCCGACGATACGGGATATGGATTCGACAACATCGGCGACGTGCTGACGCTGCCGCCCGTGCTGTTCGAACGCTATCTGGAGGCCGCCGAGCAGGTGACTCAACGAGCGATTCTGGCACCCGATGAGGACTTCATCGTCGAGCAGACACAACCGGGTGGAACACTCGTCTCCAAAGGGGAGGTTTCCAAGGAGTTCGAATTCCCGGCCGATGCGGAGTATGACCTGAAGATTCTGGCCTATGCCGATCAAGCGGGGCCCGATCTGGCCAAGATGTCGTTTCTCTTCGATGGCAAAGAGCAGTCGGTTCACGAGATCAAGGCGACCAACCCCGGCGACGCTGACAAGGTGCAGATGCGTCTCAAGGTCAGCAAAGGCAAACATACCCTCGCCGGGGGATTCCTAAACGATTACTTCCTGCAGAAAGACGACAAGACCGAGGATCGCAACCTGTATCTCGTGTCGCTGTCGATCGCGGGACCGATTGGGGTGTTGCCGACGGAACTTCCGGAGTCCCATCGCCGCATCATGATCGCGACTCCTCACTCCCCTGCTGAGTACGCCTCAGCCGCCACAACGATCCTCACAAAGATCGTGCCCCGCATCTGGAGACGCCCCACCACCGACGCCGAGATTCAACAACTGGTTAAACTCGCGCTGAACGTGACTGGCGACGGCGGGTCGTTCGAGCGAGGAATCCAGACCGCCTTGCAGGCAACCCTCGTCTCGCCGCGGTTCCTGTTTCGACTGGAGCAAGACCCCGCTGACCAGACTCCCAACGCGGTGCGAAACCTGGACGATTTCGAACTCGCCAGCCGGTTGTCGTATTTCCTCTGGAGCAGTACTCCGGATGACGAGCTCCTGGAAACAGCCCGCCAGGGGAAACTGACCTCGCCCGACGAACTCGCTCGACAGACCCGACGCATGCTGGCTGATCCCCGGTCGAAATCGATCACTGAGGACTTCGCCTCGCAATGGCTCCAGCTGCGCAGCCTGGCCAACGTGAACCCTGATCGCAAGAAGTACCCCAAGTTCAAGAAGGAACTGCGTCAAGACATGCGGAAAGAGACGGAGCTGCTCTTTCAATCGATCATCCAGGAAGACCGCAGCATCCTCGACTTCCTTTCGGCGGACTTCACGTTTGTGAATGAGCGGCTGGCCGACTTGTACGGTCTGGAGGGTGTGAAGGGCGAGGAATTCCAGCGAGTCACCGTGAACCCGGAGCAGCGGGGCGGCCTGCTGGGCCAGGCGAGCATCCTGACGGTGACCTCGAACCCGACACGCACCTCGCCGGTGAAACGCGGCAAATGGATTCTGGAGAACCTGCTCTCCTCGCCTCCACCGCCCGCCCCGGCGAATGCACCTCCCCTCAAGGAGGAAAAGAAAGACGAGAAGCAGGAGCTGTCCCTCAAAGAGCGAATGGCCCGCCATCGGTCAGATCCGGCGTGTGCTTCGTGTCACGTTCTGATGGACCCGCTGGGGTTTGGCCTGGAGAATTACGACGCGATCGGCGGCTGGCGAAGTGCGGACGGAGACGCCACCGTTGATGCGACGGGCGATCTGCCAGACGGGCGAAAGTTCACCGGTCCCAAAGAGCTGCGATCGATTCTGCTGGAGCGGTCCGACGACTTCCGGCGGTGCTTCGCGGAACGATTGTTGACCTATGCACTGGGCCGCGGGCTTGAATACTTCGACGAATGTGCCGTCCGGCATATCGTGAACCAGGGGCGGGCCGAGGGGGACCGGATCTCGGCCTATGTGGTGGCGATCGTGAACTCGCCGGCATTTCGTCAGCGGGGGCGAGTGGCGATGCCGGAGTAAGCGCATGTCGATCAGCTTCGCCGGGTAAGCTGACGGGCGAATGGCGTGATGTATTCCTAACGGTCCGATTCCGTACGGTGATCCGGGATTCTATGATGTGAGGATCATTCTTCCCGTCTTTTTGATTCTGCCCGGAGTTCGCCTCAATGGATCAATCCATCACTGGTCGTCCCTACTCGCCAGAGTGGTACGCTCATCTGCAGGGGGTTCTGGGGGAGGCAGCCTGTCGACAGCTCGGGATTTACCACATCCCAGACAACTTTCTGCTATCGGTCGTCATCCCGGTTTACAACGAACGCAAGACGTTGTTGCAGCTGTTGGACCGCGTGAAGGAAGTTCCCGTCCGTAAAGAGATCGTCCTCGTTGACGATTGCAGCAAGGACGGAACGCGGGATCTGCTGAAGAGTCTGGAACAGCAGACCAGCGACGATCCGATGAACCGGCTGTCGATTTTTTACCACGACGTGAACAAGGGCAAAGGAGCTGCCGTACGTACCGGGTTCAATCGGGCCACGGGCGATGTCTTCATCATTCAGGACGCCGACCTGGAGTACGATCCCGCCGAGATCCCCCGTCTGTTGCAGCCGATCATCGAAGGCCGGGCCGACGTGGTGTTTGGCAGCCGGTTCCTGGGTGACCAGCCGCACCGCGTGCTGTACTACTGGCACTCACTCGGGAACAAGGTTCTGACGTTGTTCTCCAACATCATGACGAACCTGAACCTGACCGACATGGAAACGTGCTACAAGCTATTTTCCAAGGAGATCATGCAGCAGATCGCTCCGCACCTGCAGCAGGAACGCTTCGGCATCGAGCCCGAATTGACCGCCCGCGTCTCGGCGATCCCCTGCCGCATCTTCGAGATGTCGATCAGCTATCACGGACGGACCTACGACGAAGGCAAAAAGATCGGCATCAAGGACGGCTTTTCTGCTCTGTGGTGCATCATGAAGTACGGCACCCAGGCCATCCTCGCCCGGCGTCGAGCCAAGCAAGCGCGACTGCTCGCCAAACGCTAATCGAGTCGCCCTACTGGACCAGCTTGGCGTCCTCGGGGTCTTCCACCAGTCGCATCGGCTCGTCGGGCCGGGTTTCCGCCAGCTCGATGCGGTGGACAATTGACTTGATGTCGGGCCGCCGGTTGTGGCACCACTCCAGATGCGGCAACGCGGCGGAGTACTGACCACAGTCGAACAGCCAGTTCGCCAGCTTGGATCGTAAGCGGAAAGAGTTCGCGTGCCGCTTCACGGCATCCTGCAAGGTTCGCGTCGCCAAGTGGACCTCATCCATCTCGACGTAGCAATCGTGGGCCTCCACGATATGCCCTGCCGACGAGTCCCCCGTCGTTTCGAGAGCAGCTGCGAGCTCAGCTTGGGCCAGACGTTCGAGAATGTTGCGATAACCTCGTTCGTCGTTCGCCCCTTTGTAGATCTGCCGCAGTGTGATCAGGGACGGTCGATCCATCTCAAATGAATCGAGCAGAAAGCCGACTGGGTAGACCGGCGCCAGATCGGCAATCACCGAGTTTCGGCAACGGGCATCCTTTTCAAACGCCTTCTGATAGCTGGGGATCGCCTCCTCAGTCCGTCCCACTTCATGCAACGCATGGGCGTACTCCAGCCAGGCCTGACCTTCATACGGATGGACGGTTAGAGCCTGTTGCAGCAGGCGTTCTTCGAGTTCCGGAGAGGTGAGATTCAACCAGCCGAGTTTGGCGGTTTCGATATAAGGCCGTGGTTCCAGCGGGCAGAGCCGCATCGCCCTCAGGTACGCCACCTGAGCCCGGTGCAGATCCTTACGACCTTCTCCCATGACCTCAGGAATATCGAGCCAGTCGTTCAGGGCTTGACGATCTTCGTATTGCGACGCGAGCGCCGCCTGGCGAATGTCTTCGAGCTTCAGATCATGCTGTTCATCATGCTGAAGTACAAATAGCCGGACATGCGCCCGAGCGGCCCGGGACTGGATGACGGGGTCATGAGGATTCGCCTTCGCAGCCCGGAGGATGGCGGCGATCTCCGCTCGGATCGATTCGGGCGAAGGTTTCTCATGCCCATTGATCCGTGCCAGGCGTTTGAACTCCAGGTAATGTGGCTCAGCGGCCAGCTCCGGCCACTTGACCTGAGCTCCCCAGGTCATGCCCCCCACAGCCACAAACAGCATCGCCACCCAGCCCCAGCGGGAGGTTGGCCCCCAGCTCGATTCGAGTTGCGATGAACGGGACGCCGCGGGCCGTCGGCTCAAGGCGGATGTAAACGCAGCTGTCAGTACCACCGTGACCATACAGCTCGGGACATACCAGATGAAGTCAGTACACGAGTGCAGCAGATTGACCAGCAGCACCGCAACCGCGACGGAGAGCGGTGCCTTGGCATCCGAGTTATTGGCCTGCCAGAGTCCAATCAAACACCAGTACCCGACCAGCCCGATGAGCAGCAACGTGATCGCCAGTCCGGTGATTCCAGTCTCCATCGCGACCTGCAGATAGCCATTCTCCGCATGCGAGTACTCCGTGCCATCGATAGGGAAGTCGTGGTAGGACTTGTAAACGTATCGATGCGTCCCCAGCCCCGTGCCGACCACTGGGAAGTCGCGGCAGACCTTCAGGTCAGTCATCCAGATCTTCTTGCGGGCGCTCTCGCGGTCGATCTGCTGGGACTTCCCCGAAGTGATGGCATCAATGTCCTTCGTCAGTTTGCGCTCCAGCCGATCCCCGAACAGCATCAGAGCCAGCACTCCCGCCACCGACACACTCACCAGCCAAAGTGCAATCCGCGAGTCGACCAGTCTCTGCCTCCAGAACAACAAACAGGTCACCGTGACGCCGACTCCCGCGACCAGCAAACCGCCCCGGGACTGCGACAATACAATCGCCACGGATGTCAGCCCCAGCATCATCGCCGGGGTCCACTCCATCACAAATGCTCTCCACCCGGTCGGAGCGGGGTGATTGATATCACGAGCATGTCGCAACCGCTGAATCGACCGCGAGACGGTGACATACCACCACAGCTGAAACGGCAGACACATCGCCAAGTAGTTGGCAAAGTGATTCGCATTGGTAAACGCCGCTTTGGCAGCTGCCCGGGGATTCGTGTCGGGATGGTCAAAGAACCAATAGAACATCCCGTTCCCGACCAGATACTGCGACAAACCAAACAACGCCGTCACGCAGCCGGAGATCGCGACGTAACGCATCATCCGGTGGACATCCCGGGCGGCCTCTAAACGCTGAGTCGCGATGAAGAAGACCAACATCACCGAAATCAAAGTGACCAGATCACTCCAGGTTTGCCACGGGGCAAAACTGAGTGTCGACCAATACCCCAGCCCCAACGAGGTCTCGGGGTCAGTTCCCCAATACGGAAGCAGCTTGTCGATGTGAGGAGAGAGCGTGTCCTTGATGGTCTCCGGCAGCGAGACCGTTTGCAGGATCACCAGCACGATGGCCAGCAGGAACAATGGCTCAGCCCCGGAGAACCTCCACCGGGGGCGGTCCTGTCTCAGCTGATGGATGGCCCACCAGAAGCAGGTCCACCCCGACATCAGGACGACCGCGAAGTTCCCGAGTGCTTGCCGACCGCCCCAGAAGAACGGCAACAGCACGATGAGCCCGAGAAACCCGGCATCCACCAGACGCAACGGCCACGACTCGACCTCGTGCGAGATTCGATTTCCCCAGCCATCCCGCTGGGGCGAACTCTGCTGAGAGGATTGAGAGGGCATGCGTTTGAAATCTCCTTCAATCACATCGCTGAATGTCCTGTACCGAATGGACAGCACGACGGGATCGACTCAGGCGGCTTTGTTCTCGATCAGGGATGACTCCGGATATTCCACCTCGTGATCGCTGTCTGGATCGGGCGGGGGAACATCTTCGTGACCGTAGCCGTAGTTGGCTCTCGCTCCATAGCCATACCCGTAGCCGTAGCCATATCCATACTCGTCGCCAGCCCGGTGCTGAATCTGATTCACGACGATTCCGAGCAATGGACACCCGAGAGCGGTCATCGACTCGACGGCCCGAATGACCATCCGGCGATGGTTGGTGTCGGGACGGACCGCGAGGATCGCCCCATCGACCAGTCGCCCAATGATCTGGACATCGGCGACAACCAGCGACGGCGGTGCATCGATCAGGATCTGGTCAAAATGCGTATCGGCCCAGGCGATGAATTCCGCCATGCGCTCGCTCGACAGCAGCTCGACCGGGTTCAGTGGCTTAGGTCCGGCCCCAAGAACGGACAGGTTCGGCTGGTCACAGCTGGCCACCACACGCTCCGCGATCTCCTCCACCGGAGGACCGTCCTTAAGAATCGTGGACAGCCCTTCGCGTCCCGCCAGCTCAAACATCCGCGTCAATCCGGGGCGACGCATATCTCCGTCAATCAGCAGCGTCCGCTTGCCCGTCTGTGCAAACGCCACTGCGAGGCTGGCGACAATCGTCGTCTTACCGTCTCCCGGTTCGGTGCTGGTGATCGTGACACGGCGAGTCTGTTCTGTCGAGAACTCAATCGCAGTTCGAAGGGTGCGAAACGACTCTGACTCAATCGCATTGGGACGTGCAAAAGGATACAGCGTGGCCAACCCCTGCCCCGGGAGGTCGACCAACTTGCGGACCATCGCCAGCACCGGAGCTCCCAGCTCACGACGCAGATCATCCGGCGAGCGGAACCGGTCATCGACCAGGTCCAGGATGTAGATCACCCCGAACGAGATGGCGATCCCCAACACAACACAGGCGAAAACAGTCATCCCCAGCTTCGGTGAGACGGGCGTCATGTTGACCTCGGGCTCGACCGTCACCTTGGCCCGGATCGAGTTCGATTGCCCCAGGCGGGCCGACTTCATCCGATCCGACAGCACGGCCAGATAGTCCCGCAGTCGCACGACTTCCTGCCCCTTGGCCTCAACACTCGCGAAGAGTCCGCTCTTCTCGCTCGCTTCCGCACTCTCGCGGTCCAGTGTTTCCCGCATGCGTTGAGCGGCATTCAGTGAGATCACCGCATCTCGACGCACCCGGGCCAGCAGCATCGCGCCGATATCCTGGGAGTTCAACATCTCATCCACAGTCCGCGGACGTTCCTGCAGTTGCTTCGTCCGAGCTGCGATCTCGTTGCGAATACGGACGATCTCGGGGTGCCGTTCTCCGAGAAATCCCAGCTTTTCATCGAGTTGTGATTCGAGCTTGGACAACTCTTCCTGCAGCTTGTTGGTGACAAAGCTGCCGCTGCTGTCGACACCCGACCGCTTTTCGTTGATCTTGGCAGCCAGAGTCGGGTCGACTCGATTCAGGAAGAGGGTGAGGTCTTCCCCTCGCTGATGGGCCTCTTCCATTTCGGCCAGCAGAGCCTGGGTCTCGCTGGCCTCTTTGGATTTGACGATCCAATCCTGGTTGAGCCGCAGGATACGATCGATCAACACGTTGACCGACTTATCCCCAGTGCCATATATCTCGCGAGCCTGCGACTGCAGCTGCATTAGTTCGTTCTGCCGCGTCTCCAACTCTTTCTCTGTGTTTTGACGCTGTTGCGTGAGGAGCTTCATGTCCTCGCTGCGTTCGTCCTGGTGAATTCGATTCACCTCAGAGATGAACGAGTTGAGGACCTCTTCCACGACCGAATACGCTGTCGTCGGGTTCTTGGAGCGAAACGAGACCGACATGATGCTGGTCTTACGAATCGTGCTCACCGACAGTTTGGTCCGAAAGGCGGCCAGCCACCGATCCTGCCGGACTCCCGCAAAGTCGATCCGATGTTCATCCGGCAAATTACGGAGCGTCTCTTTCAAGGTCGAATCGCCGGTAAGGATATGCTCAAACTCCGGCATCTTCTCCTGCAGACTCTGGACCGTCAGGCCGTCCTTCTCGACGACATCGCCCCCCATCTGCAGAATCATCAGCTTCGCCGACGACTCGTACTTCCGCTCAGCAGTGACATAGTAAAACGCGCCGATCGACAGACAGACGACCAGCGACAGGATCACCAGCGGGAAACGAGCACGTACCGAACGCAGAAAACGCAAAGCCCCCGACATCAAGTCGATCGACTCGCTTCCAGCGATCGGGGTTTCTCGCGGCGACAGCACGCTCAGGGCATCCTTGTCCAATGAGTGGGCGAGAGGTTTCACTCGCACTAGAACACCCGTCCGGAGATGGTGAACTTGGCGAACTCGAACGCTTCCATCATTCGCGTTCCTGGCGTGTGCTCGACCGACACGACATCCCCGGGTTGCAGCAGGATGTTTTCCTGCCCGTGGCGAATGGCTTCTTTGTAGCTCAATTCAATGAGGCCCGGCTCCTGGGTACCGGGGCGGCGGCGAATCACATAGATCTTATCCGCAGCTGGATTGCTCATACCCCGGGCCAGCGATACAGCCTCGACCACCGTCATGTTCTTCCCGACGGGATAGTCGAACCGCCCAGGCGACTTGACCAACCCATCGACCGTCACAGGCAACAGGTCAAGCTTGTTGACCGAGACGACCATGCCGTCCGCTAAGGGGGGAATCTCAGTCGCCCCGGAGCTGAGCGAGGCCAGATCCACGCGGATCGATTTCGAGTTGTCGACCGGGGTGGACATGTCGATCGACTCGCCGCTGAGTTGCGAGATTGTTGGAGGCAGTCCATTGGCGATTGCCGGACGAGGTGAGCCCGACGAGTTCCCCGACTGGAACCCCGCATTGCGGACCTCCACAATAGTGCCCGCTTCCTTCGAGAGTCCGCCGGCACTGGTGATCGCCTGCAGCAGGTCGCTGTCCCCCGGGCGAAGCTCCACAACGCCCGGCTTGTTCACCGCACCGACGACGGTGATACGGTTCATCTTGGGTCGACTCATCTCCACGGTGACCTGGGGGTGCTGGTAGACACCCCGCGTCATGGCGGCCGCCTGGATGGCGTCTTCCGCCTCAATGAGGTTCAAGCCCATCACCGAAACGCTGCCGACATGCGGCAACTCGATCTGACCATTCGTCTGAACACGGACCTTCAAGGAGAGGTCGTCAGACTTTTGACGCCCAAAACCAATATCAACCGAGATCACATCCCCAGCTGCAATCAGATCTTGAGGAATCGAAGTGCTGGCCAGTCGATGTAGATCGATCGTCTGAGCGTTGGCCACTTCCGTTGCCTGCCACTCGTAAGGCAGGCTGCTGGCCATCATCGCATTTGAGGCACACCCCGGTCCCACCAGCAGCGCGCACACCCACAACACGGCTTGAATCCGTGTCGGAGATTGCGTCGAACTGGGAGGATATAAAGTCATCGGGGTTCACAGGACTGGGTCGTTACGCGACAACCTCTCCGTATGGCGGGAAGCTGAGCCGGACCAGAACCAGTCTTTGGAATCTCGACAATCCGTGCGGGTGGGTCAATACGAAGTGAGCGTATTCACGTGCGCTCGGGCCACCATATTCGTCCGGAAATTCGGCTGGGAAGCGCCCTCTTTTGCCGGTACATTCAGGCACATATTCCCGTATCAAACTGCGGGACAGCGTTTCACTGTCCGGCAGTGGTTTCACGTCGCCAACCAATCAGGGCTATCTCTGGAGATCTCGATGAGCCGTATCCGCGTACTGGTCGGAACCCGTAAGGGAGCGTTTATTCTGAACTCCGACGGAAAACGGGAAAGCTGGGAGGTTAGCGGACCTTTCTTCGGAGGATGGGAGGTCTATCACCTCAAGGCCTCGCCGGTGAACCCTGACCGAATTTATGCATCGCAGTCGAGTGGGTGGTTTGGGCAACTCATCCAACGCTCGGACGATGGGGGGAAGACATGGAATCCCGTCGGCAATCAGTTCTCCTATGAAGGGGAAACCGGCACCCACCTGTGGTACGACGGCACGCCTCACCCGTGGGAGTTCAAGAGAGTCTGGCACATCGAACCTTCGCTCACTGACCCCGATACGGTGTATGCCGGGGTCGAGGATGCCGCGATTTATAAATCGACCGACGGGGGACAAAACTGGCAGGAACTGCCGGGGCTGAGGCAGCATCCGTCGAGTACTCAGTGGGCGCCGGGGGCGGGAGGGATGGCTGTGCATACCATCCTGCTCGACCCGACAAACCCCAATCGGATCTATGTCGCGATCTCAGCGGCGGGGGCCTTCCGCAGCGACGATGGCGGAACGACCTGGAAGCCGATCAACCACGGGCTGAAGTCCAAGTACCTGCCCGATCCGAATGCCGAAGTCGGTTACTGCGTCCACCGGCTGGCTCTGCATCCCTCCCGTCCCGATACCCTGTTCATGCAGCTGCATTGGAACGTGATGCGGACGGATGATGCGGGAGAGAACTGGAACCTGATCAGCGGCAACCTGCCCACCGACTTTGGCTTTCCGATCGATGTCCACGCCCACGAGCCGAACACCGTTTATGTGGTGCCGATTACGAGCGACTCAGAGCACTATGTCCATGAAGGGAAGCTGCGGGTCTATCGCAGCCGGACCGGCGGGAATGATTGGGAGGCTCTGACCAACGGGCTGCCGCAGAAGGACTGTTACGTCAACGTCCTGCGGGACGCGATGGCGGTCGACAAACTCGACTCGTGCGGGATCTATTTCGGGACAAGCGGGGGTCAGGTCTACTGCTCACCCGATTCGGGGGATCACTGGAAGGCGATCGTTCGCGACCTTCCTCCGGTTGTCTCGGTTGAGGTCCAGACTCTGCCATGATTCGTGTCGAGTTGCCATATCATCTACGTAATCTGGCCAAGACGGGGCTGGAGGTATCGCTCTCCGTTGACGAGCCGGTGACGCTACGAACGGTCCTCGATGCGATGGAAGCACAGTACCCGATGCTGCGCGGGACGATCCGCGATCAGGCGACGGGCAAGCGTCGCCCGCTGCTGCGGTTCCATGCATGCGAGCGGGATTTGTCGCACACCTCGCCGGATGATCCCCTGCCCGAGGCCGTTCAAACCGGTCGCGAGCCACTACTGATCATCGGCTCCGTCGCTGGCGGTTAGCGAGCGGCAGACGTGAGTCTGCCGTGAATGGGCGCTGCATTCCATGTCAATACGCACGTTTCAGAAAAGCTCTGTATGAGAGTTCTCCAGCAAGTGTGAGTCGATCCAATGATCCCACGCGTATCCACGGCAGACTGACTTCTGCCGCTCGCTGGGGGAGATGTTCACCAAAAGAAAAACGGCCAGCCTCTCCATCAGAGAGACTGGCCGTTGACGTTGGTATCGTCCGGTTAGGCCATCGCTTTACGCAGGTTCTCATCCACCTTGTCGAGGAAAGCGGTCGTAGACAGCCACTTCTGCTCTGGTCCGACGAGGACAGCGAGGTCCTTGGTCATGAAGCCCGCTTCGACGGTCTCGACGCACACCGTTTCGAGGGTCTTGGCGAACTTGGCCAGAGCCTCGTTGTTGTCGAGCTTGGCCCGGTGAGCGAGACCCTGGGTCCAAGCGAAGATCGAAGCGATCGAGTTGGTGGAAGTCTCCTTCCCCTTCTGGTGCTCGCGGTAGTGACGGGTCACGGTGCCGTGAGCTGCCTCAGCTTCGACGGTCTTGCCGTCCGGAGTCAGCAGCACGCTGGTCATCAGACCGAGCGATCCGAAGCCCTGGGCTACGGTGTCGGACTGCACGTCGCCGTCGTAGTTCTTGCAGGCCCAGATGTATCCACCCGACCACTTCATGGCGCTGGCCACCATGTCGTCGATCAAGCGGTGTTCGTAGGTCAGGCCGCGCTTGTCGTACTCGGCCTTGAACTCCTTGTCGAAGACTTCCTGGAACAGTTCCTTGAAGCGGCCGTCGTACTGCTTGAGGATCGTGTTTTTGGTCGACAGATAGACCGGGTAATTCCGGGCCAGACCGTAGTTCATCGACGCCCGGGCGAACTCACGGATCGAATCGTCGAGGTTGTACATCGCCATGGCGACGCCGGAGCCGGGAGCCTTGAAGACTTCCTTCTCGATAACGCTGCCATCTTCACCGACGAACTTGATCGTCAGCGTTCCCTTGCCTGGGAACTTGAAGTCGGTGGCGCGATACTGATCACCGAAAGCATGACGACCGACGATGATCGGCTTGGTCCAGCCGGGGACCAGACGGGGCACGTTCTTGCAGATGATCGGCTCGCGGAAGATCACACCGCCGAGGATGTTGCGGATCGTCCCGTTGGGCGACTTCCACATCTCCTTCAGCCCGAACTCCTTCACGCGGGCCTCATCGGGGGTGATTGTCGCACACTTCACGCCGACGCCATGCTTCTTGATGGCGTTGGCAGCGTCGACCGTGACCTGGTCGTTCGTCTTGTCCCGATACTCGATTCCGAGGTCGTAGTACTCGATATTGATATCGAGGTACGGGTGGATCAGCTTTTCCTTGATGAATTGCCAGATGATCCGAGTCATCTCGTCGCCGTCGAGATCAACAACGGTCCCAGTCACCTTAATCTTCTGCATCGTTCGGAGCCTTGGCGGGGTCAAAGAGGGGCAAATTTCGCGAATCAGAACGATAACGGACGGGGAAAGAAGTCTCCAGCGGATGAGGTCGGGGAGCGGGAGTTTGTCAGTTCCGGGAGGGGGGAGGAAGGCCGAGGGGCCAGGGCCTAGAGCCTAGGGCCTGAAAGCTGACGGCTGATCGCTGAATGCTGGCAGCTATAAAAATACTCCAGGCTGGTCCTGAGACGGACCAGCCTGGGCGAGATTCGAGATGTCTTAGTCCGCTTCAGGCGGGTTGAAAGTCGCACAAGGCGTCCTTCAATCGGGCCCGGGCGGTGTGCAGGCGACGCTTGATCGTTCCGACGGGGCTGGCGAACCGGTCGCTCATCTCCTTCAAGGACTGACCCTCGAAGTAGAAGGCTTCCAGCGTCTCACGATCCATCCGCCGCAGCTGCTTCAAGCTGGCCCGCAGCTGGGTGGCTCGCTCATTCGCGAACAACGCTTCGTGCGGAGCGGTCTGGTTGCTGCCATAGATGTTGAAGGTCTCGGGAGCACAGATCGCCTCGGGAGGCCGACGGACCGCCCGGTTGATCGACAACCGCACGGCGATCCGCTTCAACCAGCCGACGAACCGCTCAGGCTCGCGCAGCTGGCTCAACTTCCGGTAAGCCCGCAGGAACACTTCCTGGGTCACTTCGGCAGCTTCCGCAGAGTTCCGCAACCGACGATACACGACGGCGAACACGCTCGACTCGAACTGTGTCACCAACTGGCCGAAGGCGTGGTTATCGCCCCCCTGAGCCTGGAGAACGGTCTGGAGAATTTCGATTTCGGTCATGATAACTCCCCTTCCTGGGAGTGATTTGTGAGTGAGTTCCAGGCTGGAAATGAATTCCCCGAGAGGGGGCCAGCTGGAGCAAATGAAAAGCAAGCAGCGAATGTCCACACGAGCGGAATGAATCCGCCGGCTGGGCCAAGTCCGTGATTTCGGAGAACAGCGAGTCGCTGCAGTCAGAAAGGTCAGCTCATATGCGAGGGCAGGGATTGCCCGGGTTCGGAGTCTGGAAACCGCTTGGCGTGTATTCCACTCGTCTGTTGTTCTGTTCCGGCTGTGTGATCTTCACACAATAGGCAGCAAACAGAACAACGTGAGTGGCACCGCGGGGCGGCGACTCCGGCTGACTTTCGACCTGACTGGCGACTGACTTCAGAGCGTTATGGCTCTCGAAATCACCAAGGAGGCCCAAATTGCCGGAGAGACCGAGGCCGGTTGTTCGGCTCTCGCCCAGCTGGGCGACGCGGCCGCGGCTGGCCAACAGGCCTCTGCCGTAGCTGACGGGTCACGCTCGCTCATGCTCGACGATTTCGAGCGACGCAGATAATGCGGTTGGGAAAGCTGTTTCCCGGTGTGTAGGCGCATCATTCCCTGGCGTGAACCAACGACGACGACGGCGGTTCCGGTCTGGACATTGCCAGCAAAACCGAAGTTGACCGTTACGTTGTTGTTCAATGTCGCCATCATGCACCTCTATGCAGCCATTTCGCTGCAGTCGACGGGAAACCAACCGCCGCCCCGAACTCGCTGAAACCAATTCAGACCGTGGGGCACTCAAAACTGGAAAACCAATGAGAGACATCTCAAAGTGTCGGATGCGGACCGACCACCAGATAGAATCTCACTCGTCCAATATGACCCGTGAACCTTGGGACAGGTTCGCGGATTCTTGGGGATTGTGGCCGAATTCTCGGAGATTTGTGAACAAAAAATCAGAGACTGCGGACAAATCGCCCACAAATGCTCCATAACCACATTACTGAAAACACCTTACAGCTCTATTCGCTTTTTGAAATTTTCCATCGATTTCCTCCCAAGATTTCCCGACTCCCAGCGAATCACTGGTTGTCCGCCGATGCATTTCGCGTCGAGGCCCGCAATCAGGGGAAACCGCAATGTTCGTCAAGAAAAGTGTCAAAGCCGGTCTCGCAGCTGCCGGTCTCGCCGTCGCCCTCTTTGGAACCCAGGCCTGGAGCTATGTCCGCACCGGGTTCAACCAGGTTCAAGGAGCCATCCAGTCGGAAGTTCCGATCTCGTTTGAACTCGATCGGGCCCGCAACGAAGTGCAACTGCTGTTGCCCGAAATCCGCAAGTCGCTGCATGTGGTCGCTGAGGAGCAGGTCGAGGTCGATCACCTCAAAGTCGCTCTGGAGACCAAGGGAGCCGCCCTGGCTGAGCAGCAGCAGTCGCTCGTGACTCTTACCTCAGACCTGAAATCAGACCGGCACCAGTTCGTCTACGCGGGCAGCACCTACAACCGTGCTGAACTCGAGAAGGATCTCGCCGAGCGGTTCAGCCGCTTCAAGATCGCCGAGGAGTCGCTCAAGAAAGAACGCGAGATGCTCGCCCTGAAGACCCGGGCTCTGGGCACTCATCGCGAGACCCTCGAAAGCATGCTCTCTCAGAAGAAGACCCTCGAACTCGAACTCGACCGTCTGGCTGCCCGCCTGCGAACGGTCGAATCCCGCAAGTCGATCTCCAGCCTCTCCATCGATGAGTCGAAGCTGGCCCAGGTGAAGGCGATGATCGGGACCATCGACAAGAAGCTCGATGTTGAAGACGCTGTGCTCGACGCCGAGGGGAACTTCTCCGACCTGATTCCCGTCTCTCAGCCAGCTGTCTCGGTGGTCGACATCGTGGCCCAGGTGGAAGCTCACCTGAATCCTGCTCCCGCTGTTCCTTCACCTGAAGTGGCCACCACAGCTTCAGGAAAGACACAAGAATAGCGGCTTATCCTCCGGTCCTTCAGGGCGAGTCAGGTGACTCGCCCTGATTGCGTATGTTGCTGGATTCTCCGAACGAGTCGACGAGGCCACAACTTCCCGGAAGTTGGCAATTCCCATGATCCAGAGTAGCCTGAATCGCGTTCTACTAAAGTCGAAATCAGGCTCATGTGTCAAAGGCCATGTCGACTTACGTCAATCAGGGGAGGGAAACAGATGTTTTCGCTGATGTTCGCCCTGCTCGGCGGCCTGATCAGCCTCGTCTACTCCCTGTTTTGGATCTTCATGCTGGTTGACTGTGCGATGCACGAACCGAGTGAGGGAAGTACCAAACTGGTCTGGATCCTGATCATTCTCTTCGGGCTGGGAGTCGGTCCGCTGATCTACTTCCTGGTGCGGCGTCCCGAGCGAATCGCGTCCTTTGGTCGATGACCCCGAACTGACTGCTGAAAGCTGATGGCTGTCCGCTATGTCGAAGTTCACTCATACCGCCGAATCCCGCCCCCTGGAGGGATACACCATCAAGCGTCCGCTGCATCGCGGAGGCTTTGGCGAGGTCTATTTCGCCGTGAGCGACGGCGGGCGGGATGTCGCGCTCAAGCTCCTGCAGCACAACGTCGATGTCGAGCTGCGCGGCGTGCAGCAGTGCTTGAACCTGAGCCATCCGAACCTCGTCACGATCTTTGACGTGCGGCAGGATGGGGACGGCGACTACTGGATCGTCATGGAGTACGTCCCCGGCGAGACCCTCGACGAAGTCTTGCGGCGTGAGAACCGTCCGCTCCCGATGCAGGAAGTCCTCCGCTGGATGCGCGGGATCAGCGCGGGCGTGACCTACATGCACCAGCGCGGGATCGTGCATCGCGATCTGAAACCGAGCAACATCTTTGGGGCGGATGGAACCGTCAAAATCGGCGACATCGGCCTCTCCAAATTCATCACAGCCAGCCGTCGCAGTGCTCACACGGAAAGCGTCGGCACCGTCTATTACATGGCCCCCGAAATCTCGCGGGGCCGGTATGGAAACGAAGTCGACATCTATGCCATCGGGATCATTGCCTATGAACTGCTCACCGGGGATGTTCCGTTTGACGGCGAGTCGGCGGGCGAGATCCTGATGAAGCATCTGACCCAGCCGCCGAACCTTAAGGCGGTCCCGGAACGATTGCGGCCGGTCATTCAACGAGCCCTGGCCAAAGACCCGCACCAGCGACAGCAGTCAGTGTCGGCGTTCTTGAAAGAGTTCGAAGCAGCCGTCGTGGGGCGTGTGGAGAGTGCGAGTTCACACCCCGTGGTCGAGGTGGCTGAGCGAGATCGCGGCGCTGAACGTGTCCCCTCAGTGAGTGAGTATGCCTTTGGAGGATGGTTATTCCCGTACTCCGGGAGGCTTTTCGGCATCGTCTCGCTGCTTCTGGCGTTGGGGATACTCATCCCCCTCCACGGTCTGACTATTCTCGCAGTCGTATTGGTCGGAATGAGTTTCATCAACTTTCATCGTGCCCGCTGCGCGGGACGATTTGTGGGAGGCCTGACAAGACACTTCAAGGCGGACTGTGACTCGCCCCCGTGGAAACGAAAGGCACCCCATGCGCTGGATCGAATCAATCGGAAAGAGTTTGTGTCCCAGGACGTTTTGCTGCGAGACCAGCCTCGTCGTGCTCCCACGATGAGTTCCGAACCCGCCCCGTGGTACGGACACTGGTTCATCCTCGTGTTGATCCAAATTCCGATCCTCGTGGCCTTGCGATCCGGGACAGATCCTCTACGAGTCGCTCTGCTGACCGGTTTGACTTGCGTTGTATTGGCCCTGACCACGAAGACACTGCAATTCGGAGCGGAGCTGCTGCGTGGCGTGTCAAGCCCCGCGACGGGTGCAGTTCGGGCTCCGATTCACCAGACAGTGATGAATTCGCCACTCGTTCCCATCCGAGTTCCCCGGGAACGTGCCGCTTCGCTGACGACTTCGGCATTCATCGCCCCGCTGCTAGTGACCGTCCTTACCGGTACGATGAGTGTCATCCAACCCACACTGTTTGATCTGCACAGCGGCAGTCTGTCGATGGCCACGCTGTTTGTTGCCGTGGCCACCGTGGGGACCTGGATGCTTTCCTTTATCTCGACATTGGGAGAGGGAAAAGACTGGGACAAGTGGACCCGCCGGGGAATGTTCGGTGCCGGAGGGCTTGTGACCGGCGCAGCTGCGTACGGCGTCTGGGCTTTGCTATTCTCGCCGAAGACCACGCTGCTGAATACAGACACACAGCGGGCGCTGTTCCGGCACTTCGGCAGTCACCTGTTAGCGAATGATCACGCGCCCACCCTGGCGGGTTTCCTCTGCTTCTTCGGATTCCTCTTTGCTCTGGTGAACTGGAATAAGCATACGGGTCTGTACCGTTCCGCTCGATTTCGGGTCGGACCAGTGCTGGAGTCCCTGTTGGCTGCCTGGCTTGTGACTCGCGTGCTGGTGTTCCCCTCCTTTCTCGCTTGCCTGTGGGTGGGGGTGATCTCCGCAGCAGCCCAGCTGGCTTCGCCCTGGATGGCCAAGGCCAAAGTGTGATTTCTAATCGCCAGACCGCCTTCACCCAGCGGAACCGACACGAGTCGATCTCACCGTTGACATAGACCTGATTCCGCGAGGACATCATGCTTCACTATTTGCCCTCCGATCCGGAATTTGCATTCGCGATCAAGTTCCTCGTGGTCGCTGCCATCGCAGGCATGGTGCTATTGGGGGTGAGGTACTTGTTCGAAAAGAGGGGAGCGACCATCGTTGTTCTGTCAGTTCTTGGACTGCTTGGACTGCTGATGCTGGGACGATCAATTGCACCGAAGCCAATTCCTGTCGCTCCAGGACCTGTGACTGTCTGGCGGGGGACGGTTGCTTCACCTTCTGTACCACCCTCACGTACTCTGCCGTCACCTGCCCAACCGTCTTCTACTGCGATTCAACAGATCATTGGAAGCAACGCACCGGTCCAAGTGACAGAGCTTCCCACATGGGTGAAGAATCCGCCGCACGAAGGAACACTCGGGGCGGGGTACTGCAAGTACGTCATCACCAGCCAGTTGTATGCCACTCCCGAGGAAGCCGAGGCCGAGCTGAACAGGCAGCTGGCCGTGGATGTCCAGCAGTCATTCACCGTGGGAGATTCCCCAGCGGTGGGCTGGTCACCGACGGCCGACAATCTGCGGTTGTGTGGACTGGTGACGGAAAAGGTGATCGAGACGGTCCCGATGAAGGTCGGTGAATTTGACACCACGGTTCATCGCGTTTCCTGGCTGGTGGAGTTCAAGCCCGCCTCGCAGCAGGCCCTGCTCTCCCAATGGCAAGTTGGCGAGGCTCAGCGACGATCGAAGCTCATTCTGTCAGCGATCGCGACGATTTCGGGAGTGATGGGCGTCTCCGCCTTCATGCTTCGTAAGCAGCAGACACCCACGACGCCAGCTACCGCTCAAGTGGCCTGATCCGCCGACGCATTTTTCATCTGCCGACAAAACGTCAGACGGCCAGTACCGGCATCATCCTTTGCGTCTGTATAAGCCATTCACCTCGGCACATCTACTGGAAGCCCCCTTAAGCACCAAACCTCTTCGAATTCTGGTCCGTTGATATCACCGATTGTGACCGATCGAGATGCTCATCCCGTGGGGGTGGCGCGGGCCGGAATAACCCGTCCTTGAGGAATCGAGGGGATGGCGTTTGTTTCCGGCGAACCTGCGTGACGGTTTCGTTCTCCAGAGGACTTGGTCAGAATCTCTGGCGGAGCGGAAGCCTTTCGCGGGCTGGCCCCTCTACAGACGCCTCGACACATCACCGACGGAACCCGCATGTCACTGTTTCGGCCCGATATTGACCGCATGGCTGGCTACATCCCCGGCGAACAGCCGCAGGACACCGGCTGGGTCAAACTCAATACGAACGAGAATCCCTATCCGCCGTCGCCCCGCGTGGCCGAGGCTGTGGCCACGGCGGCCAAACGGTTGCACGTCTACCCTGACCCGCTGGGGACTTCGTTCCGCAAGGCAGCTGCCGATCTGTACGGACTCGATCCTGACTGGATTCTGCCGGGAAACGGGAGTGATGAGGTCCTCACGATTCTGGTCCGGACGTTCGTCGATGCCGGTCAGCTGATCGCCTACCCCTACCCCAGCTATATTCTGTATGAAACGCTGGCCGAGTTGCAGGGAGCGAGCCACCAGCGGATTCCACTTCGCCCCGACTGGAGCTGGAATCTGGAGGCTGCCGCCCCGGTGATTCGTCGCTCGAAGATGGTGTTCACGCCGAACCCGAACTCTCCATCGGGGAATCGCTGGTCGGACGACACGATTTCGCAACTGGTTCCGCCGCTGGGAGTTTTGATTCTCGACGAGGCGTACGGCGACTTCGCCGACACGCCCCATCGGATGGAGATGCTCAAATCCCCGATCGGCAAACAGCTGATCGTGACCCGAACCTTCAGCAAGAGCTACAGCCTGGCGGGTCTGCGGTTTGGCTTTGCGGTCGCTCACCCGGATTTGATCGCCGGGATGCGGAAGGTCAAAGACAGCTATAACTGCGACGCACTGTCTCTGGCAGCTGCAGAGGCGGCCCTCCGCGATCAGGACTGGATGCTGGCCAATCGGGCCAAGATCATAGACACTCGCACCCGGCTGACGGTTGCCTTGCGGTCACTCGGTTTCCACTGTGTCGACAGTCAGGCGAACTTCGTCTGGGCGACTCACCCGACGGGACGGCATCAGGCGATCTACGAACAGCTCAAGGCCCGCAAGATCCTGGTCCGTTTCATGAAGTTCCCGGGCCTCAACTCGACCGGGGAATCGGGAGCCGACAAAGTTTGGGACGGCCTGCGAATCACGGTCGGAACTGATCCGCAGGTTGACGCATTCCTGGCTGCGATTACCGAGATCGTGGCCAGCTTGTGACTCGATCGATTCAGCATTCCAGCTGGCTCTGGACAGACAGGAATGTCCGTCCTACTTCAGATGGGAATGCCTGCTCTACTCAGGATACTGGTGGAGTAGACCTGTCTGTAACTGCCATCACGCACACAACACACATACTCACAACGAGAACCGCCGATGCCTCCACGGACCGCTTCGATTCAGCGCAAGACAGCTGAGACCGACATTTCACTCTCGATCAATCTGGACGGCTCCGGAAAGGCTGATATCCAGACTGGCGTGGGGTTCTTCGACCACATGCTGACTCTGCTGGCCAAGCACGGGCTGTTCGACCTGACCGTGAAGGCGGTCGGCGATCTGCATGTCGACCACCACCACACGGTCGAGGACACGGGGATCTGCCTCGGTCGGGCGATTCTTCAAGCCGTGGGCGATAAGGTCGGGATTTCCCGGTACGGCTGCTTCACGCTGCCGATGGAGGACACGCTGATTACCTCGGCCCTCGACCTGAGCGGTCGGTTCTGGTTCATTGACAAGTTCGAGTTCCCGACCGAGAAAATCGGTGAGTTCGACACCCAGCTGGTCGAGGTCTTCTGGCAGGCCGTGGCCGCGAACGCCCTGATGAACCTGCACGTTGTCCTCCACCACGGGCGGAACAGCCACCACATTTCCGAGGCGATCTTTAAGGGGACCGCCCGAGCCCTGCGCATGGCGGTCACCGTTGACCCCCGCCAGACAGGCGTTCCCTCGTCGAAAGGGACGCTGAGCGAGTGAGTTAGGCGAAATGTGGTTCAACTTCGCAACGAACGAATGGCCGTTCCTGCAAAAAAATGCCGAGTTCTCTGATCAGTGGGCGAAATTCAGAACGCTGACTCTGTTGAACCGATTTGTCGATTTCTGTACCATTCGGGACTTCCCCACCCGGCGGGCGATGACGCCCACCGTTGAGAAGATGATCAATTGAGGTGCAAGTCGTGTCCACGAAAACGTTTATGGCGAAGAAGGAATTGGTCAAGCCCGAGTGGTTTGTGATCGATGCCGAAGGAGAGATCGTCGGTCATCTCGCCACCAAGATCGCCACTATTCTCATGGGGAAGCACAAACCTGAGTTCACCCCACACGTGGTGACCGGTGATTGTGTCATCGTCCTGAACGTCGGGAAGGTTCGCTTTAGCGGCAAAGTCACTGCCAGCGAAGAGCTGCCCTACCTGACCAAGAAGATGAGCCAGAAAGAATACGACTACTACACCGGCTTCCCCAGCGGTCGTCGCGTAGTGACCGCCGAGCAGATGATCAAGCGGAATCCAGGCTACGTACTGCGAGAAGCTGTGCGTCGTATGCTCCCGAAGAACAAGCTCGCTTCGATCATGCTGAAGAATCTGCGACTCTTCACCGGATCAACGCACACGCACCAGGCTCAGCAACCTCAAGAACTCCCAGCATGGCTCAAGGGCTAATTGCTGGATCGATTCGGGTGTGACGGTAAACACCCGACCAAGACTCACAAATACTGTTCGGAACGTGGTTTATGTCGACTGACGCACCGCAGATTGAAATGCCAGAACTGACCATCGGATCGACCGCAGAAGTTGCGGTGGAGACCGTAGACGTTGTCGAACGAGTCGCTCCCGCGATCCGCGGTAAGGTGGACCGCTTTGGCGTTTGCTGGGGAACTGGTCGTCGTAAGACCGCTGTTGCCCGCGTCCGCGTGAAGGACGGCAGCGGCAAGATCACCGTCAACGGACGGGAAATGACCGAATACTTCCCCCTGATCGCCGATCAGAACGCCGTGCTGGCTGTCCTCCGGGCTACCAGCATGCTCGAGAAGGTCGAAGTCATCATTCAGGTCGAAGGTGGCGGATCGACCGGTCAGAGCGGAGCCTGCAAGCTGGGCATCGCCCGTGCTCTTCAGGCCAAGAATCCTGAGCTGCACCCAATTCTGACAGAAGGCAAGTACCTGACCCGTGACGATCGTAAGGTCGAACGTAAGAAGTACGGCCACAAGAAAGCCCGCCGCAGCTTCCAGTTCTCGAAGCGTTAATCGCCCGTCGAGTCTGCCGATCACAAAAGCCCAGTGGATTCCACTGGGCTTTTCGCATTGTCGGGACGTTATTCTTGGCGAGCTTTGGCACTTCTTGGCGCCCACACGTCCCGAGCTTTTGTGGAGAACGAACCGAGGTCGCTTGGTGGCAGATCGGTTTGTGGTTCTGGTAATCTTGTGGCTGTTGGGACAATGAACTCTCACCGAGGAACATCGATGTTTGGCAATCGCCGTGCAGAAGTAGACAAGGCCCTGGCTGGGGTCGATTTCGAGAAGAACACCTACCAGATCGAGTTCGATACGACGGCGGGAAAAATCCTGCTGGATCTGTGGCCTGACGTTGCTCCGGGGCACTGCAAGAACATCATCGGGTTGTCGAAGATCGGGTTCTATGACGGCGTGATTTTCCACCGCGTGATTGCCGACTTCATGATCCAAGGTGGTTGTCCGCAGGGGCGCGGAACGGGCGGCCCGGGTTACACCATCAACGCCGAGTTCAACAACAAGCTGCACGAGCCCGGCGTTCTGTCGATGGCTCGAACCAGCAACCCCAATTCCGCGGGTTCGCAGTTTTTCCTCTGTGTGGCCCGGGTTCCGCACCTGGATCGTCAGTACACCGCCTTCGGCAAGACTGCCGATGACGCCAGCCTGAAGGTCGTGATGGCCATCGGGAGCACCGAAACCAACGCCGAAGATCGCCCGCTCAAGGAAGTCAAAATCAAGACAGCCAAGGTGATCGAAAAGGCGAAGTAGACAATACGACTCAGTCGTTTGATCATGGAGGGGACGGCTCGTTGACGGGGAACCGTTGATTGGCGTCCCCTTTCTCACTTCCGCTTCGGAGTGAGGAGCGAGTTACTACTCCTCACTCGATCGCGAACGCGAATTTGGAATTTTATGCCTGCCCCCGTGTCCCCTTCCCAGCAGCCGATCCCTCCAGACTGGAGGTTTTTTCGACGTGTTCTGGTCTGGGTCAGTCTTCCCGTTCTGCTCGGAGCGTTTCTGGCGGCGAGTACATCGGGGTGGCTTCTGATCGGAGCGGCCCTGCTTCTTGCGGGGGTGGTTGTCTATGCCACAAAGGCCATCGTTGCCCCGGTAGAAAGCTCCGCGGGACGAGTGCGCAAGACGACTTATGACCTCGAAAAAAAGCTGGTGACCACGCCGATGTTTGAAGGCCCTGCTTCGACAAACTCTCCCGACCTCCTGTCGGAAGTCGAGGAGGAACTGTTCCGGACAAGCAAGCGAGCCCTCACAGAACTGCAGTCGCTTAGAGAGCTCGCAGCCCGCCTTGAGCAGAGTACAACACTCTTCGAGGGAGTGCTGGAAACGATGCAGGAGGCCGTGCTCGTCGTCGACTCGAGCGAGCGCGTGCTGTTTATCAACTCCGCAGCGCGAGATCTTTTCGATGTGTCGCAATCGGCAGCATTTGGGAAACTGGCTTGGGAAAGCATCCGTTCGAGCGGACTTCAGGAGATCGTGACACAGGCACTCTCCTCAGGGAAAACAGTCCGCGGAGAGGTCGAACTCCCACGTCGCAAGCGGTTGGTCGAGGTCTCGGCAGTGGTGCTGAATCTGGCTGCCGGGCCGGGATGTCTGGCTGTGGCGTATGACGTGACCGATCTGCGGCGGCTCGAGAAGATTCGTCGCGAATTCGTCTCGAACGTCTCGCATGAACTCAAGACTCCACTGACTTCAATCCAGGCCTACGCCGACACCTTGCTGAATGGCGCGTTGGAGGACGAGGGCAGCTCTCGCTTGTTCGTGGAACGCATCGTCGAGCAGTCGGAACGCCTGAGCATGCTGATCCAGGATCTGCTGCGGCTCGCTCGCATTGAGTCGGAGCCCGAGGCCTTTCAGATTGAGAGCTGCGATGCGGTCCAGATCGCGTCGTCGTCATTCCGGGACCACCAGAACATTGCCCAGACTCGTCAGATCCATCTGGTGTTTCATCCACCAACCGGGCAGCTGAACGTCTTGGCCGATGCGGATGGGTTGCGGACAATCCTGAATAACCTGTTGGCCAATGCGATCAACTACACCCTCGCGGGGGGGCGAGTCACTCTGTCATTGAGCCTGGAAGGGACACGCGTGCTGTTTGAGGTCAGCGACACGGGGGTGGGGATCGCGAAAGAGCATCAGTCGCGGGTCTTTGAGCGGTTTTATCGAGTCGACAAGGCCCGAACTCGAAGCGTCGGCGGAACGGGCCTCGGGCTGTCCATCGTGCGGCACCTGGTGGAAGTCATGCAGGGCGAAATTACGCTGAAGAGTGAGCTGGGCGAGGGCTCCACATTCCGGGTCTGGCTACCGCTTGCCAAGTGAGCTGATACCGCACGATCGCCTGGAAAGATCAGAATATGTGCGGCGTAACTCAGTGAATTCGCTCACCTTAACCAATTCTTCACAATCGATTGGTTTACATCTTAACAATTCACGGATACCGTCCTTCCAGCAAGAACATGGGTGCAATCACTGCTGAAAACGGGATCGTTCCGGGACGGATCGTATGAGAAATTTGGGTGTGTCTTTTGTGTGGCTGGTCGGCCTGTTTCTGGCTGCCGGTTGTGAGATCAAGACCTCGCGAGTGGAGCCGACAAAGCCCACCGACAAGCTGTCGGGCGAGATTCGAATCGACGGTTCAAGTACGGTCGCTCCGATCACCGCGATCATTGCCGAAGACTTTGGCAACGCACATACCGAGGTCGAAGTTCCCGTCGGAACCTCGGGGACGAGCGGCGGCTTCAAGAAGTTCGTACGCGGTGAACTCGATATCTGTGACGCGTCTCGCCCGATTTCCGAGAGCGAGAAAGCAGAACTCGAGAAGAATAAAATCGAGTGGGTCGAGATCCAGGTGGCCATCGACGGGTTGTCGGTCTGCGTCAATCCCAAGAACGACTGGTGCAAGTCATTGACTGTTAAACAGTTGAAGGCGATCTGGGAACCAGACAGCAAGATCACGCACTGGAACCATATCGATCCAAGCTGGCCGGACCGGGCGATCAAGCTCTTCGGAGCTGATACGGATTCGGGAACCTTTGATTACTTCACCGAAGCGGTCATGGGCAAGAAGGGGGCGATTCGTTCCGACTATCAGCAGAACACAGAAGACAACCTGCTGGTGCAGGGCGTGGCCGGAGACGAGGACGCACTGGGGTTTTTCGGCTACACTTATTACTCCACCAATCAGGACAAGGTTCGCTCGGTCCCGATTTCCAAGACAGAGAATGCCGCAGACGCGGTGGCTCCAGATTTGGAATCGATCCGTTCGGGCCGGTACGCTCCTCTCTCCCGCCCGCTCTACATCTACGTGACGCGGGTAGCCATCTCACAACCGCACATTGCCGAGTTTCTGAAGTTCTACCTCTCCGACCAAGGCCAAAAGCTCGTCAGCGAGGCCAAGGCCGTTCAGATGAGCGACGAGCAACTTAAGGTGGCTCGCGAACGACTGAATGCCGCTTTGCCCTCGGGCAAATAGGTTTCGCGGAAGAGCTGCTGTCACCTCCCCCGTGGTTGAATCACTCGTGAATTCGCCAGACACACCTGAACCACCTCTGCCGGTCCTGGAACTGCATCGTCAGTTTTCCCTGACCCGACTGCGGGAATCGATCGTGGAGTGGGGGATGTTCCTCTGCTCGTCACTGTCGATTCTGGTGACAGCTGCGATATTGTTTGTGCTTCTGATCGAGACGGTGATTCCGTTCGGCGGGGTCAAACCATTCTTCGGGCATGTGTCTCTGTGGGAGTTCTTCACCGAGACCCGCTGGACGCCGACCTTTTCCGACAAGCATTTCGGTGTTCTGCCGCTGGTCTGCGGCACGATGCTCGTCGCACTGATCGGGGCGCTGGTCGGATTGCCGCTGGGGATCCTCAGTGCCATCTATCTGAGCGAGTACGCCAAGCCAAAAACACGCTCGATCATCAAGCCGATCCTCGAGATCCTGTCGGGGATGCCGACGGTTGTCTATGGGTACTTTGCCCTGATCTTTGTGACGCCCTACATCGTCCAGCCACTCTTCCACACGTTTCTGGGGTGGGAGGTCGATTCAACGAACGCCCTCAGCGCTGGGATCGTGATGGGCGTGATGATCATGCCCATGGTCTGCTCACTCAGCGAGGACGCCATCCGAGCTGTGCCGCGAAGCCTGCGTGAGGCTGGCTACGCGTTGGGCTCGACGAAGTATGATGTCTCACTCAAAGTCGTCGTGCCCGCGGCCCTCTCCGGAATCGTGGCGGCCTTCCTGCTGGCGATGGCCCGGGCGATTGGCGAGACAATGCTCGTCGCGATCGCAGCTGGGAACAATCCCAAGCTGACCGTGAACCCTCTCAAGAGTATTCAGACGATGACGACATTCATCGTGAATACATCCAAGGGAGACACCCCATCAGGCACAATTGAGTACCAGAGCCTCTATGCCGTGGCTCTCTGCCTGTTCGTAATCACCTTCACGATGAATGTGATCTCACACGCGGTCATGCGTCGATTCCGGGAGGTCTACCACTGATGGCCGCTCCCACCGACATGAATCTCGCGACAACCACGGTCGTCAACAACGAGTTGAGACAAGCGTTGACTCGCAAATCGGGTGTGCGCCCCGCGGAAGTGGCCTTCTCATTTCTCTGCAAGTCGGCGGCATGGTCGAGCCTCGGCATCCTGTGTGTGCTCGTCGGCAGCGTGATCTGGAAGTCGTGGGGCTACCTTGATTGGCAGTTCCTCACCAGCTTCGACTCACAGCGTCCCGAACTCGCGGGGATCTGGGCCGGCCTGCTTGGCACCACCTGGATGATTCTGCTGACATTTCTGACCGCGATTCCCGTTGGAGTCGGCGCAGCTGTGTACCTCGAAGAGTACGCCCGCGATACCTGGTTCGTGCGATTCATTCGCATCAATCTGTCGAATCTCGCGGGTGTGCCATCGATCGTGTACGGGATTCTGGGGCTGACTGTCTTCGTCCGAATGTTCGACCTCTTCGGTCGCGAAGCAGTTGTGGCCAGACTGACCGGGCATGTCGTGGAAGCGATCGTAATCCTGGGCGTCGAGATCCCGTTACCGCTGGGGACGACACTGGCTGCCGGGGCACTGACGATGTCCCTGTTGATTCTGCCGGTGATCATCGTCGCAACCCAGGAAGCACTGCGGGCCATTCCGCCTTCCCTGCGACATGCATCACTCGCACTGGGGGCCACCCGCTGGCAGACCGTGCGGTACCAGGTTCTTCCCGCAGCTGTTCCCGGCATCATGACGGGGATCATCTTGTCGATTTCGCGTGTGATTGGAGAGACTGCTCCGCTGATCGTCGTCGGGGCGGTGGGTTTTGCCCGCTTTGCTCCGGGAAAGATCGGATCGTTGAGTGATCTCGTCCATCACCCCGGTGGACTGCTCGAAGCTCCCTTCGGGAAGTACACTGTGATGCCCGTCCAGATCTTCAACTGGGTGGGTCAGGCGAGGCAGGAGTTTCAGGGCGTCGCAGCTGCGGGCATTCTGGTGCTCCTGGGGCTGCTGCTGCTCTTGAACGGAGTCGCCATCATCATCCGCAACCGATACCAGAAGAAGCTCCGCTGGTAGGACAGACCGTTTATGGCGAAGGCATTCACCAATCTGATGAACGATCGAGCTGCCGCTGAGCGGGAGAAGGCCGGCGCGTCCGGATCTCCCGATGCGGGAGGCGAAGGCCAGATCGTCCGTCGGATGAAGGTCGAAACCCGGAAGCTCAACTTCTTCTACGGACCATCGCAGGCCCTGTTCGACATCTCGGTGCAAATCCCGGAGAAGTCGGTCACCGCTTTGATCGGCCCGTCGGGATGCGGCAAGAGTACGTTTCTGCGAACACTCAATCGCATGAACGACATTGTCGAAGGAGCCCGCCACACCGGTGAGATCCTCCTCGAAGGAATCAACATCGATGGGCCAGAGATCGATGTCGTCGCCCTGCGTAAGCGGGTCGGCATGGTCTTCCAGAAGTCGACGCCGTTCCCCAAGTCGATCTTCGAGAATGTCGCCTTCGGCCCCCGGCTGACTGGGGTCAGCGACCGACGGGAGCTCGAGGAGATCGTCTCCACCTGCCTGAAACGGGCCGCCCTCTGGGAAGAAGTCAAGAACCGCCTGACCGACTCCGCCATGGCTCTGTCAGGCGGGCAGCAGCAGCGTCTGTGCATCGCCCGGGCTCTGGCGACCAATCCCGATGTGCTGCTGATGGACGAGCCCGCATCGGCTCTCGACCCGGCCTCGACCTCGCGCATCGAAGACCTGATCTTCGAACTCAAAGAGAACTACACGATCATCATCGTCACGCACAACATGCAGCAGGCTGCCCGCGTCAGCGACATGACCGCCTTCTTCTACCAGGGGCATCTGGTCGAGATGGGGCAAACGCAGCAGCTGTTCACCAAGCCTCGCGAGAAACACACCGAAGATTACATCACAGGCCGATTCGGATAGGGCCCTGAATTGCGGGCCCGCCGCCTGCCTCGCGTTCCTACCACTGGTCAGTCCACTTTACTCCACACTCGAATATGTCCGCACACCTTCAAATCGACCTGGATGATCTGCACCGCCACTTGCTGTCGATGTGTGCGAAGGTCGAAGACTTGATCCATCGGGCCGTGGCTCAGCTGTCGAGTCCAAGCCTAGAAGATGCGCGAGCCCTGACGGAACAGGACAACGAGATCGATCGCTGGGACGTGGAGATCGAAGACAAGTGCCTGAAGATTCTGGCCCTCCATCAACCGGTCGCGATCGACCTGCGCCGGATCACAACCGTACTCAAGATTTCCGGGGAACTGGAACGAGTGGCTGACCTGGCTGTGAACATTGTCGAACGGGCCGTCGGCTTGCTCGATGCTCCGGAATTGCAGATTCCCGACAAGCTGGTCGACATGGCACAGTCGGCCGTCGACATGCTGCACCGCAGCATCGACGCCTATGTGAAACTCGACAGCCAGCTGGCGCGGAAGGTGTGCCGGGACGATGATTCCATCGACCAGGCCAACGCCGCGATGATTAAGCACTTGATTGATCAAATGCATCAACAGCCCGACCGGCTGGATGCTTTGCTGCACCTGTTCTCTGCCGTCCGGCAGGTGGAACGGGTGGCTGACCATGCCACCAATATCGCCGAAGATGTCGTCTATCTTGTCGAAGGCAAGATTATTCGACATTGGAAAACACTAGATCGCGATGATCTTCGGGAAACCCGGTAGGGTCCCGCATCGCGACTTCGGCCCCGTCCTCGAAGCAGACGGAACCAATGAGTAAGACCCAGATTCTGGTGGTGGACGATGAGCCCGCCATCGTGGATGTTCTCGTGTACAACCTTTCGAAAGAAGGGTTCGAAATCACGTCGGCCAGCGATGGACGCGAAGCGATCCAGAAGTGCCAAGCCTCGCCCCCGGATCTCATGATCCTGGACCTGATGCTGCCGCACATCGACGGATTGCAGGTCTGTCGCCGGCTGAGAAGTGATCCGCGAACGCAGAACATCCGCATCCTGATGCTCACCGCCAAGGGAGATGAAACCGATGAGATCGTCGGTTTCAACATGGGAGCTGATGACTTCGTTGCGAAGCCGTTTCGCGTTAAGCCGCTGATCGAGCGTGTGAAAGCATTGCTCCGTCGCCGCGATGCGGGAGCCGATGCGTCAGATGTCGTCGTCTTTGGTCCGATCGAAGTCGACAAGACCAATCACGTCGCCCGTAAAGACGGCGTTGAACTGACCCTGACTCCGACCGAGTTTCGACTTCTCTGGACGCTGGCACGACAACCGGGCCGCACGTTCAGTCGACATGAGTTGCTCGACTGCTGTCGGGGCGAGGACGCGAACTCGATGGAACGCACCATCGACGTCCACATCCGGGCCTTGCGCAAGAAGCTCGATGACTTCGCCGATTCCGTCGAAACCGTCCGTGGCATCGGCTATCGCTGCAAACCGCTCAAAGGTGATCTCAACGCGGGCCGATCATCACTTGCCGATACAAAACCGGCTGAAGATTCGGTCTAGAATATCGTCGGTGTGCACAGCTCCGCAGATCTCGCCGAGGGCGTCGAGGGCTCCTCGCAGCTCGATCGAGATCAACTCGTCTCCGTGGTGCTGCCGGGCAGCGGCTTGAGCATGTCGCAGCCCCGCCAGACAGCGTTCGAGTGAATCGCGTGAGCGGGCCGCTGTCGTCGCCAGCCACTCGCCCCGGTGTGCTGACTGCGACGACAATCTGCGACCGACCGCTTGCCGCAGGTCATCGATGCCCTGCCCGGTCAACGACGAGACTGCCTGCACGCTCGGTGCGTTGCCAGCCAACGGTCGGGGCGCGGTGTCGCACTTCGTCCAGACTCGCAACACTTCGCGGGAGGCCGACGCAGACTGCTGAAACAGTTGATCGTCGAGCTGCAGCTGCTCGTCGTCGGCTGTCGGCGAGGAGCACCAGACCACCAGATCCGCCCGTGCGACCTGCAGTTGGCGCAGACTCTCGGCCTGAGCGGTGATGGAGTCCTGCCCGACATCGGCCCCCGCCGTATCGACCAGCTCAATGGCCTGACCATGCCAGTTGAGTTCCGCGTTCAAATAGTCGCGAGTTGTCCCTGCCTGATCGGACACGATCGCCCGCTGCTCTCCAATCAGTCGGTTGAAAAGCGTGCTTTTCCCGGCGTTCGGGAGACCCGCCAGCACGACACGTGGTCGGGCGCCGCTGACCATCCGGTCCTCGCACTGTTGCCAGAGCATGGTCGCGAACTGCAGGGCTCGGTCGATGCGTGCCTGCATCTGGTCGCGCTGGACGAACTCGATATCCTCATCCACAAAATCGAGCCCTGCTTCCAGGTCAGCCAAGTCGAGCAGCAGCAGCTCACGGATCTCGGCAATCTGTCGCGACAATCCGCCAGCCAACTGAGTCAGGGCCGTTTGCAACTGCTCGTGGTCAGCGGCATCGATCACACCGAGCACAGCTTCCGCCTGCACCAGGTCGACTCTCCCGGCCAGAAACGCCCGCAGTGTGAACTCACCCGCACGAGCCGGACGCGCCCCGTTGCGATAGAGCTGTTCCAGAATCGCATCGACAACGGGAGGCGAGCCGATGAACTGCAGTTCTGCCGACGGTTGTCCGGTATAGCTTCGAGAGGTAGGCCAGAGCCAGAGATCGACCGGCACCAGCCCCCGCCAATGATCGATCTGAAAACGCCCGACGTGACGGCTTGCACGACGGGTGGCAGACCAGTGTGACTCTCCGGCTTCCGACACTGCCGAAATGAATGACGGTCGGAGAACCTCGATGACTGCTGGACCACTGAGGCGGATGACACTTCTCTCCGCGGGGCCCGGTGGGGTCGCGACAGCAGCAATCACATCATCCCAATCGAGCGACATGAGCTACTCGCAGGCTGAGGGGCTGGCGCCCTGTTCACGACGTTCCGCGGCGGCCATCCCGACAATCGGGAGTTCCCCCAGCGTCGATTGCCGATCCTCTGTCAGCTGGTCGAGAGGCGTGGAGTCCACACTCTTTCGCAGCAGCAGGAACATCACCGTGGCTGCGACCCAGAAAAAGCTGTGAGCGAAGGCGTTCACCGCGAGCGTGATGACTCCACGGCTAAACTGCAACACGTTGTGAGTGAACACCGGGTCGACCGGCTTCGTGGCCTGAAACGTTTCCATCGTCGACGGACTGGCCCCCGATTGAAACGACATCAGAGTCAGATACTCAGCCTGCACCGCCAGCCAGCGAACTCCAAATAGGGTGCAGCCCCCGATAAACAGGATCACACACGACATCCAGATCACATACCAGGGCCGGCTGAACAGGTAATTGTACGACCGACTCAACCCGTCGAAGGCATCCGTCCCCTCCACGCCAATCGTGGCGATCATCAACGGCCAGCAAAATGTCAGCCCCATTAACAACAGGGCCAGCACTCCCCCGCAGAGCCAGAGAAAGAACCAGCACCCCGCGACAAATGGCTCGCCCAGTCCCGGGAACCGGCTCACCCAACCCGCAAACACACAAGGCAACCAGAACGCCGCCACGCCAATCATCGGTAACAACGGCGAGGCGAACGCCGACACGACCCGCTTGCGGCAATATCGCCACGCCTCGCCCCAGCCAACATCGCGTCCCATAAAATCGAGAGCGGTCAACCGGCACAACATCGTGCCCACTACGGCCCACACGAACCACGTCCACAGCAACTCGATGAACTGAATCGAAGTGTTCTTCCAATGGAACTTCGATTCGATCAGCAGCTGTCCCTGCTGCAACACCTGGGTCAGCGGTGTGAAGATCTGCGGCCCCTGACTGACAGCTTGGCGGATGGCCGACCATGGATCGGCGAGAACCTGATCCGCCGTTGGCTTCGGCGTTACGTGATCCTGGAACAGATATCCCCGCTCCCAGGGAAGCGGGCGAACCATGTGGACCGGGGCCTTTTCCTCAATTGACCATGACTGCAACAGATTCGGTAACGACAGCAGCACCAGAGCCAACATCGCCAACGCAATCTTGCGAGGATCAAATGCCATCCGCAGCGAAGACGGAATGTGCAACCACGGAAACCAGCGACGCAACAACGCCGCATCCGTCAGAAAGAACTCTTCCTGCAGCGGCTCGGGCGGACTGGATGTGAGGGGACTGCTCATACCCCGTTAGTTTAGCTGTGACCGTCGGTTCGGTCACGGATACCGAGCCAGCCGGTCTAACCTCGCGCCGAAAACCAGTCGGGAAATAAAAAAACCTCTGACAAAATGTCAGAGGTTTTCAAGGCGAGGCGGACGGGACTCGAACCCGCAACCTCCGGATCGACAGTCCGGTGCTCTAACCAATTGAGCTACCGCCCCAGAGATTCCGTCAGGCGGGTGGCCTGAAGGAGACGGAGAGTTTAATCGGAACCGAAGGGCCGTCAACCCACCGCGATTCGGGTTTCCGAAACGAACATGATCTGGTCTTCTTTCGAGGATCGCACGACCGGCAGGACTGCTACGCGCGGTTCTCATCTCCTGACCAGCAAACCTGTTAGCTTCGGTTCAGGCCATCGTCGCCATGTGGGGTCGTGTCAGCGAGGGAAGCCTGATATCCTGTCCTCCATCACAGCTCCCGTGCGTCCTCACCGGATTGATAGTTTCGGACTTTCGATGCGGTCGGGGGAGTTCACGGGCTCCATTGTCCCCTGATATCTCACAACCATGGCCGCAGATCCGATCTTTGACTACAAGAAGTTCAACTACGACAAGCCGATGTTCGGCATCGACGACATTCGTAAGGTGAACCCCCAGCGGCACGAGATGGAGCAGCTGACCGGGGTTGTCTGGGTGGATCAGACACAGCATGGGCTGATCGGGTTCAAGGACGTCACCCACGATGAGTTCTGGATTCAGGGGCATATGCCTGGTTTCCCGCTCATGCCCGGGGTCATTTTGTGCGAAGCCTCGGCCCAGCTGGCCGGTTTCTACGCCCGGAAATACAACATTCTGCAGGGGGGCGATTACCTCGGATTCGGGGGGATGGACACCGTCAGGTTCCGGCTCCCAGTTTATCCGGGCAGTCGACTCATCATTCTGGCCCGGGCCACCCGCGTGATGCCCCGCATCCTGTCGAAGTTTGAGTTCCAGGGCTTCGTCGATGACAAGCTCGTCTTTGACGGCCAGATGATCGGCGTTCCCATCAGCCGCAATCACCCGACTCCAGTCGCCAAGCCCGAATAGCGGGTGCGGCGAATCACCTCACAGCCAGGCACAATCCACCTCAGCCGATAGAGATCACTCCATCGGCTGTCTTACTTATTGGGCAGCTGGATGATGCCGTTCCAGCCGGGCGGCGGAGTTCGATTGTTCTGCGCGATGCGCAGGGTCAGGAAGTCCTGGGCCTGGTCGGATGGCGGCATGTCGTGCAGGCAGCGGTACGCCTCGCTCCAACGTCCCGCAGTAAATGCATCGACGCCTTGTTCATAGCGGGCGATGTGCTCGTCGGTCAGTTCCGGAAACTCGGACAGCGAGGGCAACAGCTCGCTGACCTGCAGCGTGGTTTCCATGCCAAACGGCTGAACAGTCCCCAGCCGGCGGGTGCGACCTTCCTCGCGAGGAAAGCGGGCGCGAGCCAGCGCGGCAGTTGCCTCATCCAGCAGGATCGGCACTCGCAACTGCTTGGTCATCGTCTCCAGTCGGCTGGCCAGATTGACCACCGGGCCAAAGACGGTCACCGTCACGCGATCACTTGTCCCGATCTTTCCAGCGACCGCGCGACCGTGGGAAATCCCAATCCCCATCTCGAAGTCGTTCAGCGGATGGTTCGGGGTTTCGCGGGCTTTCTGAAACGCACGACGAATAGCCAGCGCCGCCCGGCAGGCGTTGAGCGGAGCCTCCTCACTGGCGAAGGGCCAGCCCCAGAACCCCAGCGACGCATCACCCAGAAAATCGCCCGTGACGCCACCGTATTGCAGAATGCTCTGCGTCATGATCTCGAGCGCACCGCTCACACGATTGAGCAGTCCCGGCAGATCACCTGACGACTCTTCGGAACGCTGGCTGAAACCTCGCAAGTCACAAAACAGCACGGTGACATCACACTCGCGAGGCTCCAGATCGGCTGCGATGGATTCGCGATCACCGGCCCGCTCCAGCGCCGCCAGAATGGGAGGAGACAGGAACTGCCGCAACACCGACAGGTCCCCCTCTAGTCGGTTCTGGCGATCAACCGACCCGATGAGCTCAGCCAGCAACTCAATGAACTTAATGTCCGCTTGAAGCGTCTGACGCCCCGTCGTCCCGGCATGCACAGGAGATTGGCCGGCAACATACACACCCCAGCGCTGGCCGCGATTGCCTCTCACCGGAGTGCAAAAGGCCCAGTCGAATTCTGCGGAGACTGTGTAGTCATTCTCGCTCGGCGGCGTGCTGGCTCCGGGGTCCCACAAATGCAGTATCGTCTGCTTTCTCCCCAGGGCATCAGTCACCAGACGGCGACTCGGGCGGAAGGCTCCTGCGGTCTCCCGGCGACGCTCCCAGCTGCGAATTCGCATCGATTCATGATCGTCGAGAGCGATAATCGCAGCCGCTTCGGCCGAGCGAACACCGGTCAGAATCAAGCTGACCAACCGGCTGTCCCGCTCCGTTTCGCCGTGCGCGTTACCGAACACATCGGACAACTTGGCCAGGACATCAATTCTGCGGTCGGGGTCTTCGTAGCGGACATTCTGCAGCTGTTGTCGGGTGACCACGACTTCTTCAATCGGGGCATCGCTCCCGCTGGAATCGTCGGTGTCCGCATGTGCGACAATAAATCGAGTCCGACCGATGACGAAGCTCTCGCCTCCAGAGAGCCGCACGGTCTTGATCGCCTCGCCGCGATGGAAGACGGGATTTCTGGCCTGTGGCAAAACTTCGAGGTCGACCTCGTCGTGCCCCGTCCGAACCAGGCAATGCTGGCGAGACATCGCCGGCTCCCACGTCACCGCCAAGTCCGCATCACTGGAGCGCCCCAGTCGATACGCACGGTCCGACGCGAGGGCCTGCCGCCAGCGCTGTCGGGGATCGGGACCTTCCGCGATGAGCTGCAACATATGTGGGAGCCAGTGTGATCAGCAGGGGCTGTCGAGGCCGCGTATCATCGCGACTTGCAGACAATACTTCGAGGGCCAAGTCATTTTGGCCAGAGCCTTTTCTGCTTCCACGAAGAGAACTGCCCGCACCGCTGCCTCTCGAGCGAATTCAGAGTCTGTCTTCGGTTAGGACAGACAGGAATGTCTGTCCAACTTTTGAGTTTTAGTGGAACAGACATTCCTGTCTGTTCTTTCCCGGTTTGATGACCGAATCTGATGCGGCTCTCGGTGTCGACCTACTGCGATGAGCCGCTTCGGGAACCGCGAGCATCGCATCAGTCGATGTTGACCTCATCGTCGGCACCGCCTGTTCCCGTCGTCGTAAACTCGACCAGTCAGTTCACTCGCGTTAGTCTATGGATTGGTCCAACCGTCTTCCTCTTGCAGAGTCTCCGATGTCAGTGCAACCGATCCTCGTGAATGGTCAATGGCGGGCTTCCGCCGGAAAAGAAACCTTTCAGGCTGTCGATCCCTCGAACAAGCAACCTCTGGCCGAGAAGTTTCCGATCAGCCCGTGGGCCGAGATTGAAGAGGTCATTCAGCACGCCTCCGCTGCCGCTGCAGCTGTGCGAGGCTGGCCGGGCGAGAAGTTTGCCGCCTTCCTGGAAGACTACGCCAGTCGGATCGAAGCCCGCGCGGCCGACATTGTGGCGATCGCCCATCGTGAGACTGGATTGCCCGTCGAACCTCGCTTGAAGTCGGCAGAACTCCCTCGCACGATCAACCAGCTGCGACAGGCAGCCGCGTCGGCCCGCGAAGGCTCGTGGGCGAATGCGACCATCGACACCAAGTCGAACATCCGGTCGATGCTGGGACCCATCGGACCCGTCGTGGTCTTCGGACCAAACAACTTCCCGTATGCTTACAACGGAATTGCCGGCGGTGACTTTGCCTCAGCGGTCGCGGCCGGTAACCCGGTGATTGCGAAGGGGCACTCATCGCATCCCGGTACGACGCTGCTACTGGCCCAGCTATGCCTTGAGGCCGCACAAGCCACGGGCATGCCCGCTGGGTTTGTCCAGTTGATTTACCGTACTTCGCACGCCGACGGCTACAAGCTCGTGTCCCATCCGCTGATCGGGGCCAGCGGTTACACCGGGGCTCGGCACACGGGACTCTCGCTGAAGGAAGCGGCGGACAAGGGGGGCAAACAGTTCTACTGCGAGCTTTCGAGCGTGAATCCAGTCTTCATCCTGCCCGGGGCATTGAAGGAGCGAGCCCAAGCTGTGGTCGATGATTTCGTGGGCAGCTGTCTGATGGGGACTGGGCAGTTCTGCACGAACCCCGGACTGGTCATCGTTCCGGAAGGCCCAGCTGGGGAGCAGTTCATCGCGGGCGTCGCAGCCAAGTTTGAGGCTGCCCCGGTCGGCACCATGCTCAGCGGCGGTGTCGAGCAGAACTTCCGCGCGGGGCTGGAGGCGATTCAGAAGGCCGGGGCCACTGTTGTCTGCGGAAACAAGCCCGCCGACGACATGCGGTACTGCTTTGCGAACACCCTCCTGCGGGTGAGCGGTGATGACTACCTGAAGAATCCCCACGGCTTGCAGACTGAGGCCTTCGGCAATGCTTCGTTGATCGTGGTCGCTAAGGACCTGGCCCAGATGATCGCTGTGGCCAAGACCCTCGAAGGCAACCTCACGGGCTGTCTCTACACCGACACACAGGGCAGCGACGATGCGGCGTACAATCAGTTGGCCCCGCTCGTTCGCGAGAAGGTCGGCCGCCTGCTCAATGACAAGATGCCGACCGGTGTGGCCGTCGTCTCGTCGATGAACCACGGCGGACCGTTCCCCGCCACCGGTCACCCCGGCTTCACAGCTGTCGGCTTCCCGGCCAGCATCTGGCGGTTTGCGATGCTGCAAAGCTACGACAACGTCCGGGCTCACCGCCTGCCACCGGCACTGCAGAACAAGAACCCATCAGGCAAGCAGTGGCGTCTGGTTGACGGGACCTGGTCACAGGCAGATGTGGTGTAGTGCCTTGCTTTGCTAACTGAAGGCGATCAATTCAGGCGATTGATCATGCCACGTTGTCTGTGGGGCGACCTATGGAATTTGGCGATCTGCTGGAAAAGGCAGGGATCGAGCAATCTACTTGCTTGGTCCTTCGCCATCGTCCTCAGAGTCTGGAGCTTCGTCGCCAGCTGCCATGGCTTGCAGCCGAACGCCCAGATGTTTTCAACTGCTATCAACAAACCCAAAGCCCAAGGTGCGAAGGGCAGATGCGACGTGCGAAGCATGTCGCATCTTTTATTGGCCATGAACCGGGAAAAGCAGTTTTTGTTGGGCTCTATCGGATGCATAGTTTCCGAGAACTCAATCACATGCAGTTTCTAGCGATTCCAGCTGTTGTCGAGGAACGCAGAATATCAGGCGTGAGCTCAGTGCCAGAGAAGCGACTCATCACTTGGTTCGACCTAGAGATCATGGACTTTTACGCTGAATGGAAGGGTCGATTGATTATCCGTTGGCCGCCTCCGGAAATCTCATGGAATCGCTGGGCCGTCTCAAATCAGTTCGAGATAGATGCCATTTATGGAGAATCGTTGTTTGCACAAGATATTCCTGACTGGCGTGATCTAGTTCTGACGTGGGACGATCTCCGTGCAATTCCATCCGCATGGCGAGACGCACTCAGCCACTGGCGAGGGATCTACTTCATCCTCGACTCGAAATCCGGTAGGGGGTACGTTGGCTCCGCTTACGGCGCCGACAACTTACTGGGCCGATGGCTGAACTACGCGAAGACGGGGCACGGGGGAAATCGCTGGTTGAAAGAATGTGAACCTCAAAATCTCAAATTCAGTATCCTCGAGCGGATGTCTCCCGATACGCCCCCCGAAGAAATCATCCCTCGAGAATCATCGTGGAAAGTGCGATTGCATACTCGTGAATTTGGGCTCAATGGAAACTAGAGTTTTTAGATCCAACACACGTACACATAAGGTCCTTTCAGAAAAAACAGTAACTCATCAGTCGAACTTGAGTCAGCCGTTACTTCCAATTCCAAGACTCTCTGGAACCTTTGTTGAGTTCTTTGATAACCTTGCCTGACGAGGGATTTCTGCAAGAACGCTCGCAACTGACTCCGAGAGGGGCGGTGAACAGTTCTGTCATCTTTCCTCAAAAGAGAACTCCCCATGCCTCTGACCATCTCCATCCACACGCCGTCTTCCATCCCACTCGAAGTTGATTCGATCCGGATTGAGAACGTGCGGAGGCAGACCGCGGACGATGTGAAAAGCACCCTCATTCAACGTGGGAACAAGCAGGTTGCCCTGGGAGAGTTCTTCACGGTTACCGGCTCGGCCAGCGACGACGAGACGGTCGTGTGGCAGGGAGACTGCTCCAAGGTCAAGCTGATCGGGACGGGCCTCACCTCGGGAAAGATTCTGGTCGAAGGCCACGCGGGGATGCATCTCGGTGCAGAGATGCGAGGCGGCGAGATCACTGTCCGTGGGAACACCGCGGACTGGCTCGGCGCGGAAATGCATGGCGGGCGAATCCGTGTTCATGGGAACGCCGGGCACATGGTCGGGGCGGTCTATCGCGGTGGTCACAAAGGGATGACCAGCGGAGAGATCCTGATTGATGGTGATGCCGGCAACGAGATCGGCAACTCGATGCGTCGCGGGTTGATTGCCATCGGAGGCAAGTGTGGCGACTTTGCTGGCGTCAACATGATCGCCGGGTCGGTGTTCGTGTTTGGCGAACCGGGGATCCGCTGTGGCGCGGGAATGAAACGTGGCACGGTCGGACTGCTGGGGGCGACCTCGCCCGACATCCTGCCATCGTTTCGCTATGCGTGTACTTATCAGCCGACGTTTTTGAGAGTCTACCTGAAAACGCTGGCCCAGCTGGGATTTCCTGTCCCCGCCGGGGCGATGAATGCGACCTATCGTCGCTACTGCGGCGACTTCCTGGAGCTGGGCAAGGGCGAGCTTTTGACCTTGGCTTAGAGCGGATTCGGAGTTGGTCTTCCGATGGGACAGACAGGAATGTCTGTCCCATCGTTGACTTGAGTGGAGCAGACATTCCTGTCTGATCTTCTAGGCAGTGAAGACGTATTCCGGCCCTGTTCTAAAGTCTCAAAATCGCTTGACCTCCCCACCGGAAGGCGGGGCGGGTACACTCTCCGACTTACTTTTCGGGGTGCACCCTGACTCAACGCGGGTCAGCTCAGCCTCGAGTTTGCCGATTTGCCGGAACCGATTTCGACCATGGCTGTGCTGCTTCAAATTCGCGATGCCCACAAGAGTTACGGGTCGCAAGTGCTGCTGGACGGAGCTGAGGCTTCGATCACCGATGATGTGAAAGTCGGATTCGTCGGCCGGAACGGAGCCGGAAAAAGTACGCTCCTGCGTGTCATTCTGGGCGAAGAGGAACTCGAAACGGGCGAAGTGATCCGACATCCGCGTCTGCGGATTGGCTACCTGCGCCAGCACGACCCGTTTCAGCCGGGCGAGTCGGCTCTCGACTTCCTGATGCGGGACAGCGGCCAGCCCGACTGGCGCTGCGGTGAAGTGGCGGGGCAGTTCGAAATCAAGGGCGAATACCTCGAAGGCCCAGTCCAGAAGCTCTCCGGCGGTTGGCAAACCCGCGTGAAGCTGGCGGCGTTGTTGCTGCACGACCCGAACCTGCTGCTGCTCGACGAACCGACGAACTTCCTCGACCTGCGCACCCAGATTCTGCTCGAACACTTCCTGCGGAACTACAAGGAAGCGTGCCTGATCGTCTCGCACGACCGGGCGTTCCTGGGGGCGACCTGCACGCAGACGCTCGATCTCTCGCGCGGCAAGCTGACGATGTTCCCGGGGAAAATCGACGCCTTCCTCGACTACCAGAAGGACCGCATCGCCACACTCGAACGGACCAACGCCACGGTCCAGGCGAAGATGAAGCAGCTGGAAACCTTCATCGCCAAGAATAAGGCCCGTGCCAGCACCGCAACCCAGGCCCGCAACAAAAGTAAACAGCTGGAACGGCTCGAAGTCACCGAGATCGAGTCGGAAGGACCGACCGTTTCGATACGTGCTCCCCAGGTAGAAGGCCGCAAGGGGATTGCCCTGCGCTGCGTCGATGTGTCGATCGGATACCCTGAACGCGTCGTCGCGAAGGATGTGAATCTGGAAGTCGACCACGGTTCGCGAGCGGCGATCGTGGGAGATAACGGACAGGGGAAAACCACATTCCTGCGGACGCTGGTCGATTCACTGCCTGCGATTCAGGGGGAGGTCCGCTGGGGGCACGGCTGCAAGGTCGGCGTCTATGCCCAGCACGTTTACACCAGCCTGCCCGATAAGCTGACGGTGCTGGAGTACCTCGAACAGAATGCTCCGCTGGGGACCAAGACGCAGGAACTTCTCAACGCCGCGGCGTCACTGCTGTTTCGTGGTGACCATGTCTACAAGAAGATTTCGGTTCTCTCGGGAGGTGAGCGGGCTCGTCTGTGCATGGCCGGCGTGATGCTCAGCCAGTGCAACGTTCTGATCCTCGACGAACCGGGTAACCATCTGGATGTCGATACGGTCGACTCGCTGGCCGAGGCCTTGCTGGGTTTCAAGGGGACGGTGATCTTCACGAGCCACGATCGTCACTTCATGAAGCGGGTGGCGACCCACATCATCGAGGTCCGCGATGGGCGGGTCGTGAACTATCACGGCGATTACGAGGCCTACCTGTACTCGGTCAATAAGGAGATCGAGGAGGGCGAACGCGAGCTGGCCAACAGCAAGATGTCGAAGGCCCCCGGAACGGCCGTGAAAACCACCGTAAAAGCGGCCGCTCCCCGCCGCAACGAACGCGAGATTCGCAAGGAACTCAACAACGTCGAGAAGCTGATCGCCCGACTGGATGCCCAGAAGAAACAGCTGAACGAAACGATGCTGAACACCGCCGGTGCGAAAGAGGCGATGAAGCTCCACGAAGAGCTGACCGTTGTCGCCGCCCAGTTGACCGAAGCCGAAGAGAAGTGGTGTGTGCTCAGCGAGGAACTCGCCGACGCGTGAGTGTCCAATGCCTGACGGTACTGCCCCAGAGAGCAGCAGGAGTCAGCCTGTCGAGGCCTACTTGCTCTGTCACGCTTCGATCACCAGCAAGGCTTCAATTCTCAATCATTCGGTGATCTCGTAATGTATGCAGTGGTCGGACGGTGTCCCTGATCAAGACTTGTCGCCCTACTTCTCCATCGATCCACGGGTTGTCTCATGCTTACTCAAGAAGGTTGTCTGGCACGTCGGAAGCGTCTGTGGGAGTCACTCCCGGCAGATGTAGAGTGGATTCTGGTCGCGGATCCCCGGCATGTGCAGTACCTGTGTAACTTCTGGGTGCAACCACTGAGTTTCTCGGGCGGCGAACGAGGTTGGCTCTGCCTGGAGCGGAACGGTCGGTCCACGCTGATGGGCGATAACTTTGCCCTGCGGGCCGGTGTTCACAAGCCTTATGTCGATCGCGAACTGATCGAGAAGTGGTACGACCACAAGCACTCGGCAAACAACCGCGATCACGCTCTCGTGGCGGCTCTCAAGCAACTGGCCCCAGAACTCCGGGGACGCAAGGGGCTGATCGAAGCGGAAGTACTCCCGGTCGCAGCTGGGGATCTGCTCAACGTCCCCGCAGAGTCGCGGAATGCGACGCAGGAAGCCACCGACGGGCCAATCTATACCGATCTCGGCACAGCGATCCGGGCTGCCCGTCGCAGCAAGGAACCCGACGAGATCGAACTCCTGCGGCAGTGTATGCGGGCCGGCGAGGCGGGAGTCAAGAAATGCAAAGAGCTCATCCGCCCCGGCGTGACAGAACTCGAACTGTATCGCGCGATCGCCGACGCCTGCATTGCAGCTGCAGGACGCCCCGGGCTGGTCTATGGAGACTTCCGGGCGACGAACGCGACCAAGCCGAAAGCGGGCGGGCTGCCGTCCGACTACACGCTGCAGGCAGGCGATCTGTTTATTCTCGACTTCTCATTCGTCCTGGATGGCTATCGCGGCGACTTTACGAATACGTTCGCCGTCGGCCAGATCTCCCCCGCACTACGTGAGATGCATGCCTTGTGCCTGGCGGGCATGAAAGGCGGCGAGTCGGTCCTCAAGGCCGGAGTGAAGGCCAGTGCTGTGCACGCAGCGACCTTCAAGCCTTACGCCGACGCTGGCCGGCCCGAACTCTTCACGCATCACGCCGGCCACGGAATCGGACTCGCCCACCCCGAGCCCCCGATTTTGGTTCCCGAAAGCACCGACATTCTTCAGGCTGGCGATGTCATCACCCTGGAACCCGGTGCGTACCAGGAAGGGATCGGCGGGATGCGGATCGAGCACAACTACCTGATCACGCCGACCGGTTACGAGCGGATGACCAATCACGTCATCGCCTTGGATTAGGGTGAAGCGGTCAGCCATCAGCTTTCAGCATTCAGCCGGGGAGGCTCGTCTGGCTAGAATGTCTGGAACAGCGTCAGGAGCAAATTGCCATTGTGGAAGGGGACTTCGCTTCACCCTTCGTCCTGACACCGCATCAGGCTTTCTCTGCACTCGGGACAGACAGGAATGTCTGTCCTACTGGGATGCAGGCCAAGCCTGACGTACACCAAGTCTCTGACTGCTGATGGCTGAAAGCTGACTGCTCACACCCTTCGAGCCTGCCCATGTCCTACCGATCTCTGAAACGACTGCTCGGCGAAACCAGCCTGGAGCGGAAATGCCGTTTCCTGCTGGGCAGTTCGTTGATCATCCTGATCTCGGGCAGCTTTTACTGGTACTCTCAGCGTAACCTGACGGTCATCGATGCCCAGTACCGCCAGCGGGCCCAGCTGTTGATCTCGCAGAACCTGCAGACAACGCACTGGCTGAGCATGCAGAGTTCGTCTAAAGATCCAGGAGTGATCGATGTCATCAAGACAATGGCCAAGGATCTGAAGCCCCAGAACGAGCGCAAGTCGGCCTGGAAGTTCCTCGCTGCTCGCCAGGAAATGGCGTCGGCCGAGTACCGGGGAAGCGTCGAATCAGAGAATGAAGCACTGCGGCGACTCCGCAAAGGAGAACCGTTCCACGTCGAAAGAGACTCGGACTCGGGGGAGTATCAATACTTCGAGCCGATTTTCGCCGGACAATCCTGCCTGGGATGCCACGGCGTATCGGCGCAGGACTCATTGGGATTCAAGTCGGTCACCGCCAAACCGGAGTTGCTGAACTTCAAAGAGGGCGAACTGATGGCAGTCGCCAAGCTCACGTTTCCGCTGAGCGATACAGAAGAAGAGATCGCTCGTAACAATGCTCTGTTGATTACGCTGGCCCTGGTGACCGGATTTCTGGCGATGACGGTGTCGTATCTCATCGTGCGGTACATCATTGTGAAGCCGGTGCTCCACTTGAAGGAAGTCTCCGACGCGGTGGCCCACGGAGACCTCGATTTGCGGGCTGACATCCGCACTGGGGACGAGTTCGAGGAGCTGAGCCATGCCTATAACCGCATGCTTCGCCACCTCGTCACGACCCAGGACGAGCTGCGACTGGTGAACTCCAGTCTCGATGGCAAGGTCGATCAGCTGGCCCGGGCCAACCTCAGCCTGCACGAGATGAACAAGCTGAAGAACGATTTCCTGGCCACCATGAGCCACGAGTTGCGGACACCCCTCAACAGCATTCTGGGGTTCAGTGATGTGTTGTCGGGGGCGGAGGGTCTCAACGACCGGCAGAAGAAGTACCTGGCGAACATCCAAACATCGGGGCGGCATCTGCTCACGCTCATCAACGACATCCTCGACCTGGCCAAGATGGAGGCCGGAAAGATGGAGCTGCATCCGTCGGAGTTTGCCGTCGCCGACCTCATCGAACGCATGACTGGGGCAATGGCTCCGCTGGCCGAGAAGAAGAACATCGAGTTGACTTCGCATGTCGACTCGAACCTCCCCATCGTGAACCAGGATGCCGGCAAGCTGCAGCAGATCCTGTACAACTTGCTTTCGAATGCGGTGAAGTTCACCCCGGATGGCGGGCGGGTCAGAGTGCTGGCCTTGCCGCATGGGTCAGACAAGATGGACCTCGTTGTGGCGGACACCGGCATCGGGATTCCGCTGGAAGATCAGACGGTCGTGTTCCAGAAGTTCCGGCAAGGGAGGGCACTTCCCGGCCAGGAAGAAGGAGCGATGACCCGCGAGTTCGAGGGTACCGGACTCGGGCTGTCGATCGTCAAGGAGTTGTCGCGACTGTTGGGCGGCGAGGTGATTCTGGAGAGCGAGTTCGGCAAGGGGAGCACCTTTACCGTTCGCGTCCCGCTGCAGCTGGAATCGAACTTCAGCTCCTTGGAGTCCGACTCGTCCACGCTCCCGCTCGAACTGCGTCGCGTACGCATGGCCTCCATGGGATTGAGCCTGGAGAAATCGGCTCAGCAGGAATAGCTGCCACGCCGCGTGAGTCTGAGCATCCACGGCACGGCGGCGTTCAATCCTCTGGCCACTTGGCCCCCTCATCGATCCAGCGTTTGAGCAGTTCGATTTGCTTGCGGGTGAGGCGATCTCCCTTGGCGGGCATGATCAGCTCCGGGTCTTCACTCTGCATATACTTCAGAAGCAGCCCGCGGGAAGTATCTCCCGGAACGATCGCGAGACCAGTCTCACCGCCCGCCATAGCTTCCTGCCGCTTATCGAGTCGAAGACCCGACTCCTGCTTCTTTGCACCGTGACAGCTGTAACACCGCTCTTTGAAGATCGGGCGGATCTGCTTGTCGAAGTCGACTGGATCAGCTGCGTGGGTCAGAGTGCTTGCGATCGCCGTGATTGCCATGATGCAAGCCACGACTCCGATCGCGTCGGACATTTTCTCCAAGAGTACATTCATGGGGTGCGGTTGAGTCTGATGCATTGATGTTATTGAACTGGGCAAAGCGTGGTCACCTTGTCCCTCGGATCGAAAGAAGCTGACCAGTTACTTGTCCTTGGTTTCCACGGTCACCGGAGGGGCCACGGGTTGAGGATAGAATCGGGCAGCACCAGGATTGTTGATGCGTTTTGCAATCTCCGGGACATCGACCATCTCCCCGTCACCCAATAACGATCCGGGCGGAATCGGAATCACTCCGAGGCTGACGTGAGTCTTCAGGTCGAAACTCGGCGTGGCCCCTTGCGGTTTGTTCTTACGCCGATCGATGTACCGATAGGTCACCTTGTCGGACCAGACGACCAGCGTGTACCGCTGCTGAGGGGGAATCGGGTAGGTCTCTGTTTGTTCGATCAACGTGCCAACGGGACCGGGAGCAAGATAAATCTCCTCGATGCGTCCACCGGCATCACGGGCCAGCGAACGCACCGCCTCGCCGCGTTGGGGGATCTTGATCTCCTCCGGCTGTCGTGGCTGAAACTGATCCACAATCTGAACGATGAGGTCATCCTCCGAAGGATTCATGAAGGTGACTCGAGCGGGAGGCAACTCGGGATTGGGGATGATCCGGCGACTGACGAGTTGAGGTGTGAAGTCGATCGACGGCAACGCGTACGAGACGTGCCAGCCCTTGGCATCGAACCAGGCGACCATCATCCGGCCCATCGTGTCGACCGTGAACAGCGATCCCAGGTCCGAAAGAATCGCCATCGGAGCCCCCAACGAATAACCCGGCCCAACTGCAGCATCCGTCCAGCCGCCGGGGATGACATAGCTCCAGGCATGCCACACTCCATCCGAACCAATCGCCGAGAGCAGTGGCCCGAACGCCGCGTGACCAATCTCCACGGGCGACCCAGGAGCCAGAGCCACCGTGGGAATCGTAGAGAGCGTCCAATTGAGGCCCGATTTCTCCCATAACTGAAGCTGGCCCGCCCAATTGACAGCTGTGACGAATGCTCGTGAGGGGCCAGAAGTCGTCAGGTTCGCTGCAGCAACGTGAGTCCCCGGGGAATAGCCCGCTCCGATCGTTGTGGGGACCCAGCCTCCCGGAAGACGACCATACGCCAGTAGCAAGCTGGCATTGTTCACCGCTGCGACCACGGGTACCGGTCCATCCATCAACACCGTGAGGGGAGCCCCCGGCGGAAAGGCCCCGACGGCCGGTTCCACCATGACACCTATCCGGGTCTCGACGTCGATGTCCCAGAGACGACCTTGGGTATCGATGGCGAAGGCGTGGCCATGCGGGCCAATGCGCTGATACTTCACGTATGCCCCGGGTGGAAACGTCACCGAGGTCGAGACGGCTTGCACATTCGTACCATCCAGAATCGAGATCAGCCGCCCCGATGGAGCCACCGTCAGGATCCCCGGCCAGACTCCAGTGGTCGGAAACATCGCCAGTGGAGCCCCCGGGACAAGTGGAGCGGTGAGCGGTATCGCTCTGTGTTTCCACTCGCCCGCCGCCCCGAGAAAACAACGCAACTTCCCATCGCTACCGACATGAGCGGCCCAGGCATTTCCCCCCGCTCCCGGAAGGCAGGCGATCCCTCCCGGTCCGAAGACTGCTGGCGTTCCGGGGACGGCAGCAGAGCCTCCCACGCGGTTCACCGATTGCAGACTCTTTTTCCACATGGCTCCGTTGAAGTCACTGATCCACATGCGCCCCGCCCCCGCGACGGGCCACCGAATCGATGCCCCGGCAGTCAGCGAGCGGAAGCCGAGCAGCTCTCCATCCGATGAGTCGAACGCGGGATGGCGGTCATAAACGAAGGTCGATCCCGTCGAGTCCTGCACCGTCAGACGTGCCCCTTCCAGCTGGGCTTGAGAGGTGAGGTCGGGACGGCCATCGACCACGAGTTCATAGAACTCCTGCCCCCGCACCATCGGGGTCATGCACAGAGCCCCAGCCAGTAATACCAACACACGTATCGCATTCATGGGCCACCACTCTTGCTGCCGAACTGAAACGAAGCTGAGGCACATCATGCCCATGCGGGGGAAGTGAATCAATATGAGCCTGCTGAAAAATGGGCCAGGGCTCGCCAGGGACATCAACTGCCCACGACACCCGCGACACTCGTGTGGCAGCGGTCTATGATTCCTCTCGGGCGTCTTGTCCCGAGGGACGGGGACCGATACGATCCCGGCCGACATGTTCTTTGAGGAATCCAGCTGCGATGTCTGAATACAAATCGGTGGCCGATGTCGGGGAGATCCCCGAGGGCGAAGGTCGGTCCTACTCGGTCAATGGCCGAATGGTGGCCGTGTTTCTCGCGGGGGGCGAGTACTACGCGATCAGCGATACCTGTCCACATATGGGAGCCTCGCTGGGAGCTGGGGCTGTGGAAGATCACGCGGTCTCCTGTCCATGGCATTGCTGGCGATTCAGTATCAAGGACGGGACGTGGCTCGACAGCCCGAACTCCAAGCTCAAGGCCGACTGCTTCTCCGTTCGGGTTCACGACGGAGAGATCCAGGTCCTTGTCCCCGATCCTCCGCCACGTGGCCCCTCCGCCGCCGAAAGCGTGCCGATGTAGATGGAGGCGAGGCTGACAGCAGGGCAGGCTTCCTATCTGTCCGTGCTCGCGGCCATCTGCCTCTCGAGGGACCCATTGGACGCCCCGCGACCTGCCTGAGAGCTCTTGATGTCTGATGAAACCGTGGTTTATCTGGCTCGGCATGGGGCCACTCCGTTGAATCTGGAGGTCCCCATTCGGTTGCAGGGAAACCAGATCGACAGCCCGCTCGCCCCGATTGGTGTGGAGCAGGCGACCGCCCTCAGCGAGGCCTTGAGCCACGTCAAAGTTGACGCGGTCTACTCCAGCACGATGCGGCGGGCCAGACAGACCTCGGAGATCGTCGCAGCCCCCCACCGCCTGGCGCCGCAAGCTGTGGAAGGAATGCAGGAAATCAGCGTCGGCCAATGGGAGGGATTGTCCTGGGCCGAGATCCAGACCCGCTTCCCGACCGAGTTCAAGGCCTTCTTCGATAATCCCGCCACTGTGCCGTACCTGGGTGGCGAGTGTTACCTGGATGTGTTGGCTCGGGCGAAACCGGCGTTCGATTCGCTGGTGGCCAGACACCCGGGACAGACAATCGTGATTGTCACGCACAATGTTGTGAATCGCGTGCTGGTTGCAAACTGTCTCGGCCTGACGCTGGAGCGGGCGAAGTTCTTGCACCAGTCAAACTGCTGCTTCAACGAGATTCGCTGTCGCCCCGGCGGTATTGTCGATGTCTACAGCGTGAACAACGATCGCCACGTCTGGAACTGGACGAAACCGAGAACCTGACGGCGAGCGTCGGGCGTGAGCCCGATGGTGTTTGAACGCGGAGCAGGTCTCTGCGAGGCGAGGATTGGCGAAAGGCCTGTGTTCATGACGGCCAGTCGCACATTCTCGACAGACTGACGTCTGCCGCTCGCAGCTCGCTGACTAGGAGGCTCATAGATGCTCAGCATCGTCTACGCCGTTGAACCGGACCTCTCCACCGATGAGTTCATCGACGTGCTCAAGCAGACCTCGCTGGGGGCACGCCGCCCCGTCGATGATCGGCCTCGCATCGCCGAGATGCTGCGTCAGGCCGATCTGATCGTCACAGCTCGTCACAGCTCGTCACAACGGCCAGTTGGTCGGAGTGTCGCGGGCTCTCACCGACTTTCAGTTTTGCACCTATCTGTCGGATCTAGCGGTCGATGAGGCCTTTCAGAAGCAGGGCATCGGTCGCCGCCTCATTGAGGAGACCCATAAAGCTGCGGGACCACGGACGATGCTGATCCTGATTTCCGCCCCGCAAGCGGTGACGTACTACCCCCACATCGGGATGGAACAGCACCCGTCGTGCTGGGTGATTCCGAGGCGGGAGTAGCCCGAACTTCAACAGTTCCGAGGGGAGAACCAAGTCGCATCCCCGTTCTTGCCGGGGTGTTTTGGCTTCCGGGGATGTGTTACGATCGCGAAGGATTCACAATTGGGCTTCGGGTTGCCCCCTGTCGGCTGCCCGGAAGTCACGGAGTTTCGGGAGCGCCTGTATGTTCGACTCTGCGCGACGGTTCGCAGCTACCCTGTGCAGTGGGATCCTCGTGATCGCGGTGGTGTGTCTGTGGGGAGGCTCTCCGGGACAGATTCTTGCTCAGGATGAAGCCGCTCCTGCGGAAGCTCCCGCTGCCCCCGCCGAAGCGGCTCCGGCGGCTCCACCGGCCGCTCCCGCAGCTGCAGTTTCTGCCCCGGCCGCTGAAGCGACTGCTGAGGCTCCGAAGACCTCAACGCTGATGTGGCTGATTCACACGTCGGGGTGGATCGGTGGTGTGTTGCTGCTGATGTCGATTTACTTCGTGGCCCAAGTAGTGCGGCTCTTTCAGGACCTGCGTTCGGATGTCGTCATGCCGCCCGAGTTGACCGAGGAGATGGACGGCCTGCTTGCCGCCCGCGACTACCCCGGCATCCTGCGAGCTGCCAAGGAAAGTCAGTGCGAACTCGGCCAGCTGGTGGCGTCGGGGCTGTCGTCGCTTTCGAGCGGGCTGGCAGAGGCACGTGACTCGATCGATCGCATGGGTGAAGTGATCACCGTCGACATGGAAAAGCGGATCAGCATGCTGGCCGTCATCGGGTCGCTGGGCCCGCTGGTCGGACTGCTGGGAACACTGAAGGGGATGATCACCAGCTTCAGCGTCATCGCCAAAGATGGGGCCCAACTGAAGGCCAGCGAGGTCGCCGGCGGGATCTCGGAAGCCCTGCTGATTACGTTCGAAGGGGTGGCGCTCTCGGTTCCCGCCATCTTCCTGTTTGCGGTCTTCAAGAACCGTGTTGCGACGCTGAGTCTGCAGGCGATCACGTTGGCGGATGAGTTCCTGCTGCGGGTGCATTCGACCGCTCGGGCCGGCAAGGCGGCAGCTCCTCCCCAAGCTCCTCAGTCCTGATGCCTCTCACCATTTTGGAGCGAGTGCATGTCCGCGCAAACCAGTGAAGGCGTTGAGCCCAACCTGACGCCGATTCTCGACATGGTCTTTCAGCTGATCACGTTCTTTATGCTCGTGATCAACTTCAAGGGCGCGTCGATGGATCTGTCGCTGCAGCTGCCCGTCCTGGGCTCAGCTCGCCCCTTGGAGTACAACGGCAAGTTCGAGCCGTTGATGCTGAACCTGGATGCCCAGGGCGGAGTGCAGTCGTTCGGTCGCCCCGTCGACATCCAGGAATTTGTGCCGCACGAAGCCAAGATGCTGAAGCTTCAGCTCAAGGCTCTTGGGACTCCTATTAATGACGGAGAGCTGCCCGTACCGGTGATTATCCGGGCTGACAAGACGGTCGATTTCGCGTCGGTGCTGAAAGTCATTCGTCTCTGTCAGGCGGAAGGGTATCGCCAGATCGCATTGAGTGCCATGACGAAGGGAGGCTCCTGATGAGTCGTCGTCGCCGGCGTCGCAAGCCTCCGGGAGAAGTGCAGATCAATCTGGCCGCCATGCTCGACATGGCGTTTCAGCTGCTCGCGTTCTTCATCATGACGTTCCGTCCCGCTCCGATTGAGGGGCACTTCCAGCTGCGCATGCCGCCGCCGGGACAGATGGTCGCTGCCCCAGTGGCTGCCTCAACGACACCATCCGACGGTGTGGCAGCTCCCTCATTCGTGGAGACACTCGACCTCTTTGTCAAAGCGGACAACACCGGTCAGGTGACCACCGTCAGCGTTGGACAGCAGGAGGTGGTCTCGGGGCGCCTGAATGAAGCGGCGGTGCAGCAATTGAACGCCCATCTGCGTGGCTTGTTCACGATTCAGGCGGTGCCATTCGACCGGATTCAGGTCCACGCCGATCGACGGCTGCACTATCAGGAACTGATGAAGATTGTGGATGTCTGCACGCGGCAGACGTTGCCCGATGGCACCCAGATGCGGCAGATCGGCTTTACGGAGCTGCTCGATCCGGCCAAAGCTGCCGAGCCCGTCAGCCCCTGATTCCGTGGAGAGGGTAGCGATGCGTCGCAGAAGAGTTCGCCCCTTCGGAACATCGATTCCCGCTTCGCGTGGATTCTCCATGCTGATCGGGCTGGCGGTGCTATGGGTGCTGTTCGACACCATGCGACAGCCCGCTCATTGGAACTGGCTGGCCGCGGATGATGGAGATGCGGCAGTTATCACGGCAGTACCACGCGCACCTGGGGAGAAAACTGCGGATCTCTCTTCTCCATCGCCTCGCGAGACCGTGGTTCCTGGCCCCAATGACCTCGACCCTGCGGTGATGGCCGAGTTCACCGCCCGGGAAGAGCTGATTACCGATATGACGAAACTCCGGCCCCGGGAGATGTTCGCCTACTGGGACCTGTTGAGTTGGAGTCGGTCACAGTCATTCGCGGAACTGGAACAGCGAGCCCGAAAGGACCCGGTTCTGACGCAGATCTGGGAGGAGCCGAAGAAGCATCGTGGCCACCCGTTCCGACTGAAGCTGCATGTTCGCCGGGTTCTCGAATGGGACACCGATCCCAAGCAAAACCCGCTCGGGGTGACGAAGGTCTATGAGGCGATGGGCTGGACCGACGAGTCACGATCGTTGCCCTACACGATCGTCTTCCTGGAGAAGCCCGCTCAGCTGCCCATCGGCAGTGAAGTCGTGGCCGATGTCGAGTTCGTGGGTTACTTTCTCAAGATCTCGGCATACACCGCCTATGACTCGACGCGGGGCACGCCGTTGCTGATGGGGCGAGTTCGTATGGTCCCGCCCCCCCGGATTCGTCCGGCGGAAGGGCTGGGGCCGTTGCAGATTGGCGGGCTATTCGTCGCGGGACTCTTCGGGCTGGGGCTGGTCCTCTGGTTCATCCCACGTAAAAGACGTCCCGTTCGCAGCCTGGCGATGACTCAAACCCAGGTCGATCCGTCCTGGAATCCGCTGGAGTCTGGTAACCTCCATGACCCGATTCCGATGTGGGCAGCCGGTGCCAACCTGCTTGGCGAAACGGCTGACAACACGGGAGTGGATGGAGTCTCAAGCACGGACTTAACGCCCTAGGTTCCAGTCAGTGGCCTGAGCATGACTCACCGCGATTCAGAGATTCACCCATCCACTGAGCAGGTGTTTGACAAGCGACCAAGAATCTTCGACCCACCGAATATTTCCTCTTCTGACCGGATCTTTACTTCGGAGAGCGTTCATGGCCAAGTACAAAGTTGCGATCATTGGTAGCACGGGGCGAGGGGATTATGGGCATGGCCTCGACGCCATCTGGAAAGACTTCGACGACTGCGAAGTCGTGGCTGTGGCTGATTCTGATCCCCAGGGCCGGGAGAAGGCGATTCCCCGAACCGGTGCGGCCCGTGGTTATGCCGACTACCGCGAGATGCTCGATAAAGAGCGTCCGCAGATCGTCTCCGTCTGCCCCCGCTGGATCGATCAGCATCGCGACATGATGCTGGCCTGTGCGGAATACAGCTGCCATATGTATCTCGAAAAGCCCTTCTGTCGGACGCTGGGCGAGGCGGATGAGATCATTCGGGCCTGCGACATGCGGCACATCAAGGTGGCGATCGCCCACATCGCTCACTACTCCCCCCAGCTGCTGCAGGTGAAGAAGCTGATCGAAGCGGGTGAGATCGGCGAAGTGCTGGAGATTCGGGCCCGAGGAAAGGAAGACCAGCGTGGTGGAGCGGAAGATTTGTGGGTGTTGGGAACGCATATGCTCGATCTGATGCGGGCCTTTGCTGGCCAGCCGGAATCGTGTTTCGCATCACTGTACCAGCAAAAGAAACGGGCGACCCGCGACCAGATCAAGCCCGGGAACGAGGGGCTGGGACCACTGCTGGGGGATCGCGTCGATGCGACATATCGCTTCCCGAACGGAATCACCGGCTACTTCTCGACACAGCGGGGAGCCGGCGGGAACCCGAACCGGTTCGGCCTGCGGATTCTGGGAACGAAGGGCGCGATTGATTTCCCGAGCGGGTACGGCCACGCTGCGTATCTAATCAACGATGCGCATTGGTCGGGGCCTCAGGCGACCACCAAGTGGCGAACGATCTCCAGCAACGGAATTGACCAGCCCGAAACCCTGACGGCGTTTGACTATGTCACCGGAAATCCCGCAGTGGCCCGGGACTTGATTCAGGCCATCGAGCAGGATCGCGCGCCGAAGTGTTCGCTCGCCGAAGCACGGGGAACGATCGAGATGGTGATGGCGGTCTTTGAGTCCCACTGCAAGAACGCGCCGGTGGCCTTGCCGATGACCAACCCGAATCATCCCCTGACCGAATGGGCCGGATAAGGCTCTCTCAGACTGCCTCAACGGGGAGTGCTCAAAATGGAGGGCAAATCGTTGGACACCCTCAGTATTTTCGAGATCACTCGCCATCTGACCAGTTCGCGTTGATGCGTTCTCTCACTGGCCAGAACTTCGTCCGCAGTGTGGAAAATCGCTACTGGGAACGCTATTCTCCGCGCGGACTTTGAGACACAGGAACAGGGTCTGAGGCGGGTTTCTGCAAGGGGTTTTGGCCTCTTCGCAGTTGGACGCGGTGAGAGTTGCTCGTATTGCCGCTCTCGGTGCCCGGATTCGGTTCGTAACACACAGTGACAGGATTCTCTCATGAGTATGGCGATCGCCTTTGTGAAGGCCCGGCAGATTCTGGACAGCCGCGGAAACCCCACCGTGGAAGTCGATGTGGAGCTGGAAGACGGCACGCTCGGCCGGGCCGCTGTGCCCAGCGGAGCCAGCACCGGGGCTCACGAAGCCTGTGAACTCCGTGATGGTGACAAGAGCGTTTATCTGGGGAAGGGCGTGCTCAAGGCCGTCCAGAACGTCAACGAAGAACTGGCCGACCTGCTGGAAGGTATGGATGCATTCGATCAGGCGGCTGTCGACCATGCGATGATCGAGTGTGATGGCACGCCGAACAAGTCACGTCTGGGGGCCAACGCGCTGCTCGCCTGTTCGATGGCGACCGCTCACGCCGCAGCCAAGGTCAGCCTCCAGCCGCTGTTCCGCTACATCGGCGGAGTCGGTGCCAACCGTCTGCCCGCTCCGATGATGAACATCATCAACGGCGGTGCACACGCCAACAACGGCATCGACCTGCAAGAGTTTATGGTGATGCCACTCGGGTTCGATCGCTTCAGCGATGCTCTGCGGGCTGGGGCTGAAGTCTTCCACTCGCTGAAGAAGGTGTTGCACGACAAGCATCTCTCCACAGCTGTCGGTGACGAAGGGGGCTTTGCTCCCGACATCAAGAACAGCGAAGAGGCGATCCAGATCGTACTGACCGCCATCGAAAAGGCCGGTTACAAGCCTGGCGAGCAGATCAGCCTCGCCCTCGACTGTGCCTGTACCGAACTCTACGACCCGAAGACCAAGACCTACACTGTCGAAGGCCGCAAGCTCGACCAGGCGGGCATGGTGGAACTCCTCGCCGGATGGGCGGAGAAGTACCCGATCTGCTCGATCGAAGACGGCTGCTCGGAAGACGATTGGGAAGGCTGGAAGATGCTGACCGATCGCCTCAAGGGCAAGAAGGTTCAGCTGGTCGGTGATGACTTGTTCGTGACCAACAGTAAGCGTCTGCAGATGGGTATCGATCAGGGCGTGGCCAACAGCATCCTGGTGAAGGTGAACCAGATCGGCACGCTGACCGAAACGATCGAAGCGGTGAACCTCGCCTTCCGCAATGGCTACACCGCTGTGATGAGCCATCGGTCGGGCGAAACCGAAGACACGACGATCGCCGACCTGGCCGTCGCTCTCGGGACCGGCCAGATCAAGACGGGTTCGGCCAGCCGGACTGACCGGATCGCCAAGTACAACCAGCTGTTGCGAATCGAGGAGATCCTCGGGCCCAGCGCTGTCTACGGCGGCACGATCAAGTAGTTCGGCGAGCCTCCGGCGTCAGCCGGATGGTGCGAGTGGCCGCGACGAATGACGGCCGAAGTGAATTGTCCACAGCCACCTTATCCAACCGGATGGGGTGGCTGTTTTCTCGCCCGGAGTGAACCATGAACCGTCCCCGTTCTTCGGACCAAGCCCCTCCGCCGCCTCCACCTCCACCTGGTCGGGATCCGGCTATCGTGCTGTTGGTGGCTGGGCTGGTGCCGATCGCTCTGTCTGTTGCAGCCACGGTGACGAGCATCTGGGGAACAGATCCGGTCGTGTCACGCACTGCCTGGATCGTGCTCGCGGTCGTTGGGACGGCGACCATGATTTCCGCTGCGGGAAGTGTGCGGCCCAAGCCTCCCCGTCCGGCTGAGCCGTGTCGCGAGGAGGACCAGCCTCCCCAGGAATCTTGAGCCATTTTTGACCGACTGAGCCCAAGTGGTCTGAGTCCATGTCCCCGAAAAGTCTACGTAACCGATACGTGTCGAACGTTTGTGAACCGCATCATCAGGAAAGGACGTGACAGCTCGTTCCTCAAAGTGATCCGCGGGGCTGCGGGTCGATGTAGTTGCTGCAGAGGCGGGAAAGACCCCCACCTCGACACAATGATCCTCGACCATTTATCCACGGACGGACACAGCCATGTCACAAGAAAATGCTCCTCAGCTGACCGACCTTCAACAGGCTTTGAATCTGGTCAGCAAGCTCGAGAAGCAGGCCCAGCGAATTGACGATCCAGAACTCAAGCGAATTCTGCTGATCTCCGGATGCGACATCATCGATCGCGTACTGGAGCAACAACAAGCTCGTATCGCGGCGTAATGTCGATGTTGCAGGACGTGATTGTTGGCTGAGGCAGCCAGATCATCGAAGAGACACACAACAGACACGCCGGTCGAGGGACTTCCCTCGACCGGCGTGTTGTGCTTTTGAGATTGCCGCTTGTAATCACTCTGGCCGCTGGGGGCGTTCTCCGCCGCCTTGGCCTTTTCCACCCTGAACGCGAGAGTTGTTGCCCTGACCCTGCCCCTGCCCGCGGCCTTTCCCACGGCCGCCTTGGCCACCCCCTGGACCTCGCGGCGGAGGCCCCTTCGGGAGCAACTCATCCGGTGTCAGCTTTCCATCGCCGTTGGCATCCAGCTTCATAAGAGATGCTGAGGCGTTTGCGATCTCTTCCGGGGAAAGTTCGCCATCCTGATCGGTGTCCAGAGCTGCGGTGGCCGGGACGAATCGCATAGCTTCTTTGCGGTTCATTCCACCGGGGCCTCCTGGTCCTCCCGGAGGTGGTCCATCTGGTCCCCCAGGTGGTGGGCCATCTTCAAAATCCCCCGGTCCGCCACCGTTGCCGCTGGCTTGTGGCTTGTTACCGCCTTTGCCTGGGCCATCGGCACTGGCGAAAGTGAAAGCAAACAGCCCGACACCGGCCGCGAGGGCTGCGACGAAATGCATCTTCTTCATAGCTGCATCCAATGTGAAAGCATTGCTCGGGGAGCCAGGGCCATGCAACGCGGTCTCGGCCCCCCCATAGCCATTTAAACACCGCGGGGCGGTTTTGGTTCCGAAAAACTAAAAAATATGGATAAGCTGCGGGCCAACTCGGACTGGCGGAGCCCCCGTCACCGGGTTCAGCACGTCTTCGCAGCGACCTTTAGATCAGCATCGACCATCATCTCGACCAGTTGACGGAAGCTGACTTTGGGGTGCCACTTGAGGTAAGTGTGAGCCTTGCTGGCGTCACCGAGCAGCAGGTCAACCTCGGCGGGGCGGAAGAACTGCGGAGAGACCTCGACGAGCGTTTGCCCTTGGGGCCCAATTCCCTTCTCGTCGACGCCGGTTCCGGTCCACTTGAGCGGCAGCCCGGCCCGCTGGAAGGCCAACTCGCAGAACTCGCGAACCGTGTGGGTTTCGCCGGTGGCAATCACGAAGTCCTCGGGCTGGTCGGCCTGGAGCATGAGCCACATCGCTTCAACGAAGTCCCCGGCGAAGCCCCAGTCCCGCTTGGAGTCGAGATTGCCGAGGGCCAGCGGTTCGCTCCGCCCGTGCTTGAGTTCAGCAACCGCCTTCGTGATCTTGCGGGTGACGAACATCTCGCCCCGCCGCGGGGATTCGTGGTTAAACAGGATCCCGTTCACCGCGAACAGGCCGTACGACTCGCGGTAGTTGCGAGTGATCTCGAAGGCGAATGCCTTGGCACACCCGTAGGGGCTGCGGGGGTGAAACGGGGTGGTTTCCTTTTGCGGCGTTTCGACAACCTTTCCGAACAGCTCCGACGACGACGCCTGATAGAAGCGGGTGGTCAGTCCCAGCTGTCGAATGGCGTCGAGGATACGGAGCGTGCCGAGGCCCGTGACCTCGGCGGTGTACTCGGGGCATTCAAAACTCACGTGGACGTGCGACTGAGCGGCGAGGTTGTAGACCTCATCGGGGCGTGACTGATCGAGAGCGTGATAAATCGAAGGCGTGTCGGCCAGATCCCCCTGGCACAGATGCAGCCGCGACGCAATATCCGGCCCGAGCAAGTGAGCGATACGCGACGTGTTCTCCGTTGAGCTGCGACGCACCAGCCCCCAGACCTCGTAACCCTTCGCCAGAAGAAATTCCGCCAGATACGAGCCATCCTGCCCCGTGATTCCGGTGATCAGAGCCTTGCGACCAGTGGCAGCTGGGAGTTTCATGGAAAGGTACTCGTTGCGGGAAGAAAAGGGAGGAAGGGGAACACTAATCTGCACTGATCTTCACTAATCAGAACTGCCAGGATTCTGGATCATCAATCAACTGTTGAGGTCAATAGAGCTCTCCTGATCAGTGTTTATTAGTGAAGATTAGTGTTCCCCTCACCCTCTCCTTCAACCTCTGAATCATCCAGCCGGTTTTACGCTGCGCGGAAGTAGTTCATCGCGTTCTGGAACAGCTTGAGTCCGTCGCCATCGCCCTTAAGTCCCAGACGCGTCCAGCGTGGGTGCTGGGTCGCGAACAGGAAGCGTTCGGGGTGCGGCATCAGTCCCAGTACGCGGCCCGTCGGGTCGCCGAGACCAGCAATGTTCGCGATCGAGCCATTAGGGTTCGCCGGGTACGGCAACAGCTCACCCGAGGCAGGGACATGTCCATTCGCATCGCTATAGCACAGGCCGACCTGACCACCTGCGGCCCATTGAGCGAGCGTCGACTGGTCGCGAACCGCGATGCGGCCTTCGGCATGAGCGATCGGCAGTTCGATCTCATCGATCCCGCTCAGGAACACGTTCTTCGACGACTGGCCGCGCAGCTTGACCCACAGGGCGGTGTACTTGCCGTTTTCGTTCCAAGTCAGCGTGGCTGGAGGTGGTTCGTTGGCCTTGGGCGGCCAGGTCGTCCCACCGCCGGGCAGAATGCCCGCCTTCATCAGCACCTGGAATCCGTTGCAGATTCCAAGGGTGAGCGTGTCGCGCTGGAGGAACTCGCCAATCGTTTCGGCGAGTTGCCCCTGAAGCTGGCTGCCGAAGACGACGCCCGCACCGATGTCGTCACCGTAGCTGAAGCCGCCGGGAACGCAGAGTGCCTGGAAGTCGCGGAGCAGGGACGGCTGTTGCAGCAGCTCAAACAGATGCACTCGCGTGGCCTTGCCGCCGCACAGCTCGAAGGCTAGTGCCGTTTCGTGATCGCAGTTGGTGCCCGGTGCCCGGAGGATGCACACCCGAGGTTGTGCCATGAACTCGAATCCGCTGAAAGTGTTGTGCAGACGCAGCTTGGACATCCCGATGCCCGCTGACGTCCCCGCATCTTGACACTCTCAAGCCGCCTTGCCAATTGAAGAGCCGGGAATTGTGAATCGTGGTATCGGACCAATCAATTCCCGAAGTGCTGCCAGAGCGAGCCATGAGGTCATTGACGACCGGATGCTGCTATCTCTTGGACGGAACCGAATTGCTGTCAAAAGCTTATGGCAGATGGCAGATGGCCAGTCGATGACGGCCTTTCAATTCGGGCCGCCGCTCTGGAGGTCGTTCGTCGCTTCGCGGACTTCGCCGTTCGTGATTATCGCCCGGCGGATGAAGAGGGGGCGTTGCTTGACCTCTTCAAAGATCTTCGCGAGGTACTCGCCCAGAATCGCCATGCAGAAGATCGACAGCGACCCGAAGAACATGATGGCCAGCAAGACGGTGGTCAAACCTTCGGGGACCCATTCCGGGTGCAGGATTCTGGCGATCACCTGCAGGGTCGCAACCAGCAGAGTGATGAACAGCAACCCGATGCCGGTGACACTCAGAATGTTCAGCGGCGTGTTGCTGAAGCTGAGGATCCCCTTCTTGGCCCAGCCGAGGTTCTTGACGAGGCTGTTGGTGGTGACGCCGAACATCCGCTCCGGGCGGTAGTAGTCGACGCCGACCTGCTTGAAGCCCGCGAACGCCCGCACGCCACGCAGGAACAGATCGCGTTCCGGGAACTGCAGCAGGGCCTGAACCACCTTGCGGTCGAGCAGTGAAAAGTCTCCGGCGTCGTGTGGGACGCGGACATATGAGAAGAAATCGAACACCCGGTAGAACGCCTTGTAGGCGAACTGCATGAAGATCGTCGCCTGGCGTTTCACGCGACGACCGTAGACGACATCATACCCCTCGCGCCACTTGGCAACGAACTGTTCAATCAGCTCGGGCGTGTCTTGCAAATCGCCATCCAGCAGGACGCAGGAGTTCTTCGTCGCGATCCGCATTCCGCTGACGAAAGCCGCCTGCGATCCGAAGTTTCGCGAGTGCGAGATGCCGATCACCTTGCGATCGTCCTGCGTCAACTCGCGGATTCTCTCCTCCGAGTCGTCGGGGCTGCAGTCGTTGACGAAGATGATCTCGTGGTCGACGTTCAGTTTGCGGAAGGTGTCCTTGAGCCGCCTGTACATAATCGGGATGGCCTGACCATCCTTGTAACAGGTGATGATCGCGCTCACGCTGCGACGGGTGTCGAGGGCGAACTTCTTCGACGACTGCTCGTAGGCGGTCATGTCGGGCAGCGTACGCATCCAGTCGGCGGTGCGGGCCAGACCGTCTTCGAGCGAGACCTCCGCCTTCCAGCCGAGCTTTTCCTGGGCCAGTGCGGGATTGGCGAACCAGTCCGAGACATCCCACTTGCGGTCGGGCATCGTGAACTGTGGCTCGTCGGTCACGCCGAAGACCTGCTTCGAGACCTGGGCGATCTCCGCCATCGTCGTCTTACGCCCGGTTCCGATATTGAACGAGAGCCCGTAGTCGGCCTCCCGCAACCGCAGGGCCGTTTGGATAAACGCCGCTGTCACATCGTCGATGTACACGTAGTCGCGAGAGATATCAGGCCGCACAAACTCCGGAAGCTTCTTCTGCAGCCCCTGCCTGACCAGATTCGGAATCAGTCGCGACGAATCTTCTTGTGGTCCGAAGACCGAGTAGAGCCGCAGGTTCGCACATGGCAGCCGCAAATGTTTGCCGTAGTAGTAAACCAGATGAGCCGCAGCTGCCTTCGACACGGCGTAGTGTGAATTTGGTTCGAGTCCCGATGCTTCGGTCGGAGCATCGCAGTTGTCGCCGTACTCAGAGGAGCTGCCTGCGTGGACATACATCGCCACCGAAAGCTGTCGCAAGCGATCAAGCAACCGCGTCATGAAGTTGAAGTTGGTCTGATAGATCAGCTGGCCATCGGTCTCGAATGAGTAGGCGCCGAACGCCACACAGTTGAACACCGTGCGAGGTCGAACTCGATTCAACAGCGAGTCGACATTGGAATCGATGAGTAGGTCGACGACATGGACCCGATCACTGGGCATGTCTTCCAACCGCCAGGCGGGCAAGCGGCTGGCGGTTCCATGCACATCGGGACGCACCGCCAGCAGCCGACGCATCAGGTTGGCCCCGACGAAGCCACTGGCTCCCAGAACCAGAATCGGACCTTCCAGCCGGCGAATCTCTGCAGCCAGTTTCTCGCCGGCAGCTTCACCCGCTGCGGTCGATGCGCGATCGTTCATAGAGCCGCCTTGTCATCAAAGGCTGCCAGAAGGCTGGCCGGGGCCAGACCACACTCCGCCCGATGAAACTTCTGAGAGCCATACAACCCGGAGGGATAACCCAAAGCTGTCACATGACGAAACTGACTGGTCACGCCTCCCATCCGGGCCAGCTTGAGAGCGATGGCACTCCCCGCCGAACCGGTTGCGACATGCTCTTCCGCCACCACCAGCCGGGGCGTCTGCGAGATGTCCCGCCACAGCTCCTCGGGCAAGTCGGCCACGGGCAGCTGGCTCAAACACCAGAGGTTGGGACGGGTTTCTTCCGGTCGCTCCATGCAGGCTGCCCACACCGAGCCAGCGATGGGACCGACGGCGATCAGCGTCCCCGCCTTGCCCGACGCCAGCTTGCGCCACGGAGCGAATGGGGGAGCGGTCCAGTCCTTCGGCTTCTCTTCCAAGCCGAGCCGCAGATAAGTCGGCCGCTGCGTAGTAAAGAGCGAGGGAATCAACGTGGTGAAGTCACTGTCAAAGGCTGGGATCACCGCATCCAGACCGTTGAGCGTGAGCAGCACGCCATAATCTTCAATCGCGTGGTGTGTCGCCCCCATCACGCCGTAGCCATACCCACCGCCGTTACCGACCATGATGACGGGCAGCCGGTGCAGGCAGACATCGTTGCGAATCTGCTCAAACGGGCGGGCAAACATGAACGGAGCAATGCTGTAGGTCCACGCCCGAAAGCCCTGTCGCGAGAGCCCAGCTGCGACGGACACCATATTCTGTTCGGCAACACCCGCGTTGATGAATCGGGGGCCGATGGCCTCACGGAGCGGCTCCAGGGCCTTGAAGCCCAAGTCGCCGGTCAGGAAGAGAAACTCCTGCCGTGACTGCTGGCGGACCATGTTTTCGCAGAAGGCTTGTCTCATGTGTTGGCGACCTCCACGCAGGCTGACTCGTACTGAGCGGCCGTCATTGGGAGGTAATGCCACTCCATCCGGTTCTCCATGAACGAGACGCCGCACCCTTTAATCGTCTTGGCCACGATCACCAGTGGTCCCTCTTCGGGGCGAGTTTCCATGGCCTCGACGAGGGCCATCTGGTCATGCCCGTTGATCTGCAACGTGGTACAGCCGAAGGCCCGGAACTTGTCAGCCAGCGGCGCGATGTTGGCGACCTCGGTGGTGCTGCCGAAACCTTGCAACCCGTTTTCGTCGACGATAATGACCTGGTTGGTCAGGTCGTGGTGTTTCGCAAAGATCAGGGCTTCCCACATCGAGCCCTCGTTCCACTCGCCGTCGGAGGTCAGACAGATCGCTCGACCTGGTCGATTCTGGAACCGACGCCCAAGAGCCAACCCGGAGGCCAGTCCCACGCCGTGGCCCAGACTCCCGGTCGCAAACAGGACATCCTCGATGCCCTGGGCCGGGGGGTGAGCGCTCATCCGCGTTCCATCCCGGTGAAACTGCTTCAGGTCGTCGTCCGTCAGCCGGCCAATCGACCAGAGGGCCACATACAAGGCCCCCGCCGAATGTCCCTTCGACAACACAAATTGGTCATCGGCGGTCAGGATATCGTGGTAAATCGCCAGCAACAGATCGAGGCTCGACAGATTGCCGCCCAGGTGCCCGACCCCGCTCTCGAAATGCATCTGCAACAGCCGCAGCTTGGCCTTCCGCGAACGGCACGCCAAATCCGCCACTGTCGGACAGTCCACAGCTTCAAGCCGAGACGCAGACACGATTCACCTCCCTGTGAACTCTCAGCGCGGAGCCCAACCCCGCCACGATCGTTTGCCAATGTATCCGCCCACAAAAACCCCTGCAAGACGCATCTTGAATGCCAGTGAGGTGTTGCAAGATGGGCAATTCCCCACGGTCCTGGAGTGAGTGGCCCCTGGCTGTCTGCGATTTCATCCGCATGAGATCACACTCGGGTTACCTCAACTCATCGGAATCCGCGAGGAGCGATTCCTTCACACTTCCTTAATACCAGTCGGAGTAAAACCAATAATCTCGAATGTGATTGAAAGCCCCTCTGGATAAACTGTCGTCCGTAGGCTGGTTGGCTGCGTGATTTGAATTCACGGAGTCTCGTGGTGTTCAGAGCACTGATTCAAGAACATCCAGGGAATCCCCCCACATAGAGACCGGAGAGAGCAAATGATGACTTCGAGGCCATTCCTCATCGCCATGTTGATGTTGGCGATCAGCTACATGTCCGGGCCGGTTCAGGCCCAGAAGCCGGTTGCCGCTCCTCCGGGATCCCCCGCAGCGACAACATCGATTGATGGCAAACAACTCCCGGCTCCCGATCCGAAATTCGGCGGTGAGATCAAATCCGGCGCTCTCAAGTCGAAAGCCTGGTGGGCTCCGCGAGTCGTGCCTCCCCAAGGGGCTCCCAATGTGTTGCTCATCATCACAGATGACTCGGGATATGGCGTACCGAGTACTTTCGGCGGGGTCATTCCGACTCCTGCCCTGGATCGGGTCGCGAAGAGTGGTTTGCGATATACGCAGATGCACTCCACTGCGCTCTGCTCACCCACCCGCGCTGCACTGATCACGGGACGGAATCATCACTCTGTGGGTTTCGGAGTGATCTCGGAGCAGTCGACGGGGTTTCCTGGCTACAACAGCATCATCGGCAAGGACAAAGCCACGGTCGGTCGTATTCTGAAAGACAACGGCTACGCGACCTCGTGGTTTGGAAAGAACCACAACACCCCCGCGTTTGCGGCCAGTGAGGTCGGCCCATTTGACCAGTGGCCGGTCGGCATGGGCTTTGAGTACTTCTATGGGTTCGTCGGTGGCGATGCCAATCAATGGCAGCCGAACCTGTTCCGCAACACCACCCAGATCTACCCCTTTGAAGGCAAGCCGGGTTGGAACCTCACGACAGCCATGGCCGATGACGCGATCGGCTATCTGAACCGGATGAATCAGATTCAGCCCGACAAACCCTTCTTCGTGAAGTTTGCCCCCGGGGGAACGCATGCACCTCACCATCCAACGCCCGAGTGGATCAAGAAGATCCACGACATGCACCTCTTCGATGAGGGATGGAACAAGCTGCGAGAAACGATCTTCGCGAATCAGAAGAAACTCGGCGTGATTCCGCAGAACGCCCAGCTGACGCCGTGGCCGAAAGAGATCCTGAAAGAGTGGGATCAATGTACCGCCGATGAGAAAAAGCTGTTCATCAAGCAGGTCGAAGTCTTCGCTGCGTACACCGCGTACACCGACCATGAGATCGGCCGTGTGATTCAATCCGTCGAAGACATGGGCAAACTCGACAACACGCTCATCATCTACATCAACGGTGATAATGGAACCAGCGCGGAAGGTGGCCTCTACGGTACGCCGAACGAAGTCGCATTCTTTAACGGGGTGGCTGTCCCCGTCGATGTCCAGCTGAAGAAGTACTACGAGAACTGGGGCACCGAACACACTTATAACCACATGTCCGCCCATTGGGCGTGGGCCTTCGACACGCCGTTCTCATGGACCAAGCAGATTGCTTCGCACTTGGGCGGCGTTCGCCAGGGGATGGCCATTTCGTGGCCCGCACGAATCAAGGATGCCGGTGGTATTCGCGATCAGTTCCATCACATCATCGATGTTGTGCCCACCATCCTGGAAGCAGCTGGCATCCAGCAACCGGAAGTCGTCGATGGAATCCCGCAGAGTCCGATCGAGGGGGTGAGCATGGTCTACTCGTTCGACAAGGAGAACGAAAAGGCCCCCTCGACCCGCAAGACGCAGTACTTTGAGATGATGGGCGATCATGCCATCTATCACGAGGGCTGGCTGGCCAGTACCAAGGTCACGCGTCCTCCCTGGGAGGCCTTCGGAGCCGCCAACCCTGACCCGATCAACAACGTGACGTGGGAACTCTATGACCTGACAAAGGACTTTACTCAGTCGCACGACGTGGCGGCTCAGCATCCAGAGAAGGTCAAGGAACTGAAGGAACTCTTCCTCGCGGAAGCGAACAAGTATCAGGTCCTGCCGATGGACGCCTCGGTGGCCGCGCGGATCGTGGCTCCGCGTCCGAACATCACAGCTGGCCGCACGGAGTTCGACTATACGCTGCCACAGGTCGGCATTCCCCAGGGAGATTCGCCGTTCCTATTGGACAGTTCGTTTACGGTCACAGCCGATATCGACGTGCCCAAAGACGGCGCCGAGGGCATGATGCTGACCTCGGGCGGACGCTTCGCGGGCTATGGGTTTTATCTGCTGAAGGGTAAGCCGGTGTGGGTCTGGAACCTGATCGACCTGGAACGCGTGAAGTGGGAGGGCCCCGAGGCTCTCACGCCCGGACCTCACACGGTCGAGTTCGATTTCCAGTACGAAGGTCTCGGCGTTGGGACGCTCGCCTTCAACAATATGAGCGGATTGGGCCGCCCTGGCACCGGCACGCTCAAGGTCGATGGCAAGGTCGTCGCCACCAAGAAAATGGAACGCACCCTGCCCATGATTCTGCAATGGGACGAAAGCTTTGATATCGGCTCCGACACACTGACCGGTGTGAACGATGCCGACTATCAACCACCCTTCCCGTTCACCGGCAAGCTGAACAAGATCAAGCTGAAGATTGATCGCCCCCAGCTGTCACCGGCTGATATCAAGCGTCTTGAGGAAGCGGAGCGGAACAACAAGACCAGCGAGTAGCTGGCGGGTGGGATCATCCGTGGGCTGACGTAACCCAGTTTCAGACTCGATCCCCGATTGAGGCCAACTCGCCTCAGTCGGGGATCGTTCATTCAATCGTTGCGATTTCAAACCGCTTTCACAACCGGTGAACGTGGCGGCCCGAGTTGGATGTCTGTGGGTTATTCGACGGATGGTGTGCTGGTCTTGGTACAGATTTCGACCAATGAATCGTAAAGCCTCGCAGAATCGAGATAGGCCCGGTAGTTCAGCTGCTTGATGTTCGCAAACATCACGTCACGGATGATGTAAATCTCGGTGACAGTCCCCGTCTTATCGGGAGGTGAAATCTGAATTGCGATGGGGACGCCACCAGAAGGACCGTACTCATAGTACCGGAATTCACCTTGGCTTTTTTCTCGGATCATTTCCGAGAACTGGGCGATCATCATCCGGTTCGACACGTTGGCCGTTTGGGCCCGATTCGCCGAGCCGTATGTGATTCTCCACTCGGGAGATGACAGGGCAGCCGCCCGGATCTTTTGAAGTTGAGGAGGGGGACGGAAGTTCTGTGAAAGCAGGCGAAGGTACGCCTCCTCGGTCTTAATGCTGGTTGAGAAAGTCTCCCCATTGATGTCAACGTTCAGTTGATTACCAACCACCTCGATGGTCTGACAAACCAGGGACGAGCTTGATTCAGGAGTGATCCTGATTCTGGGCCTCATGGCGATGACCACGTTTGACCGCCTGAACTCCTCCTGGCTGCTGAATAGCGTCTGTAGAACCTGCCTCTCTTCGTGATCATCAACCGAATAGGAGACCAGCTTATTGGCAGAATCAACATATCGAACACTCAACCGATCTGCCGATGCAATCTGCCTGTTCAACTCTGAGATCGAAAAAGGAAGAGGCCTGGCCTGTAGTGTGGCCAGCAAGACGATTGCCAGACAGAGAGAGAATGAGCCGACGAGGTACGAAAGAATCCGCATCATGCGTTCCTCCGCGACCATGCGACGTCCCCTCGGTCAATGAATATTCAGATCAGAATGCAAACCGGAAATTCAGGGGGCAATAGGCGAACCACTGCGGAATTAAACATCGATTGACATGCTGCTTCCGATATCACGAAAGAACATGCCAATCGATCGCCCTTCCATTCGTGTTCACTCCCCGGCTGGCGGGAACGTGATCCCTCGTCCTGACTCCAGCTGATAGGCGAACTTCTCGCACTTCTGCTTGGCCAGGAACTCCGTGAGCTCCTTAGCCCCCACGCGGAAGTCGGGATTGGGAAGCCAGTTGAAGTAGCAGCGATTGCCGCGAACTTCGGCGAATAAGTCACCCTTCACCGCATGATGGTCCTTCGCCAGTTTCACGGTCTCTGCTGCGATTCGCGTGGCCTCCGACTCACTCGGTGCCGTACAGACGAGCGTCACCGAAGTCTCCTGGTCGAACGGCTTGCCAGCGAATGGGACCGTCTTTGGCGTCACGACCACGTTCGTCGTCAGCTTGAGCGGAACCGCCGCACCCACGTCATAGGTGAGTTCGAGGAAGTACGCAGTCCATCCCTTTGCGGGAGCTGTGACATTCGAGCGGTAGATACCGTGCTGGTCGGGTTCGATGACCGTGCTCGTATACTTTCTTCCGAGCGTCTCAACGCGGAAGTCGCGAGCCTCCGGGTTGGTGGCCTGCCACTGGCGAACTTCTTTGGGTTTATCGCGAGCGAGCACCTGCAGCGTGCCGTCCTCCTCTTGAGTCCACTGAAACTGTGGCGGCTTCTTGTCCATCAGGATGAGTGAGTAGAACGCGATCAGGCTTTCATTCGCATCGGTCTTGTCGAGCCCGTGATCACCGTTCGGGACATACCGCAGATAGTTTTCCCCTCGCAACTCATCCCACGAAAACTGCGACGAGTCGGGGAGAAAGAACTGGTCTCCCGCCGCATTGAGAATCAGCTTGGGAATCGTCAGGCGGTGACGGTACGAAAAAGGGTCCTCGATGTCATACAGCTCCTTCGACCGTGGATGACCGATCCGCTGCATCAGCCGGTGCTCGACGTAGTTCCCCACATTCGGAGCCCAGAAGCCATACGAAGCGAAGTGATGTTTCATCGACTCCTCGGTGTTCAGCACATCGATCACGATCGGAACGATGGCCACCACCCGCTTATCGACGGCTCCCGTCAGCCACGTCGTCCAACCCCGTTTGGACCCACCAGCAACGACAAAGTGGTCAACAACCCTCTTGCCGCCCTCTTCGGAAGCCATTAGCGCAGTAATCGTGTCGAGAGCCCGCACGGCACTCTTCACCATCGGATTGCGAGCGGGCCACGTCGGGTCGCCGGTCTTCAGGAACTGGTCCCACGTATATCCGATGAGATCGTCTTCCGTACGCAAGTTCCCATCGTTGTGGAACATCAACCGCTGGTTCGGCACCATGCCGAGTTCGGCAACCACCGAATTCGTCGCTTTGGCGACCGCCTCTGCTCGCGAGTTCGACCGGGGAGGTTCGCCGTTGTACCCACCGCCGATCAGCAGCATGCCGACATCCGACACGACCTTGTCGGGAATCGACACAGTCAGCCAGTGTCGCCACTCGGTGCGGTCGACCTCTTCCTTCGTTCGCCAGTTCTGCGACACCATGTCGATGACAACGGTCTTCATCCCGTCGGCCGATTTCGTGCTGGCGATTTTCCAGGTGTAGCTGGAGTCGGGTTTCTCGACGTAATCGTCCAGCGGAGTTCGTCGTGGTAACGGTTCCGCCAGAGCCAGCGAAGAAACGCTGGCGACCCACAAGAAAGCCAGGGCACAGGGCAACGGGAACTTCATCATTATTCTTTCTGCACGAATGCGATTCACTCAGGAGATCGACAGCCGAAGACTCGCGGGCTTGGACTGCTCCGCGAAAAGTGAGCTGTAAGAACTCAGATATCTTCACCACTCACCTCGGGCAGGGCAAGCAGCCGCGGCGGGAGTGGTTCAAATGAGTCAGAATCGCAGATGTCTCACACCTTCCGCAGCGGGACATCATTCAGCATGCAATCGGGTCTCTCGCCATGCAAGGCTTGCAGCAGATGGTGGACGGCCATCTCGTACAGGCGATGATGCCCCGTCCAGGTATGGCTGCCGATGTGGTCGGTCAGGACGACATTCTCCAGCTTCAGCAGCGGGTTATCAGCCTCGATCGGTTCTCGCTCAAACACATCGAGTCCCGCAGCTGCCAGATGCCCCGAGCGGAGGGCATCGGCCAACGCCCGCTCATCCACGAGTGCTCCGCGAGCTGTGTTGATGAGAATGGAGCCCGGCTTCATGACCTGCAGTCGTGCGGCGTTCATCAGATGCCGGGTCTCCGGGGTCGACGGAGCATGCAGCGACACGACATCCGACTCCGCCAGCAGGTCCTCCAGACTGTCCATGCGTCGGATGCCCATCTGGGCCGCCCGCTCGGGAGTCAGCATCGGGTCATAGGCCGCCACATGCATGCCGACCGCCTGCATAATCTGGGCCACGTGTCCGCCGATGCGGCCAAACCCCACCAGCCCCAGCACCCGGTCCCGCAGCTCCATCCCCTTTAAGGTGATGAACTGCGAGTGCCAGCGTCCCGCCCGCATGTCGCGGTCCGCAAAGGCCACGGTCTTGGCAGCTGCAAAGATCAGGGCCACCGCATGCTCGGCTGTCGACAGCGTCGGTCCATGCGGCGTGTAACAGACCATGATCCCGCGCTCGGTGGCGGCCCGCACATCGATATTGTCGTAACCCACGCCAATGCGGGAGATCACCTTCAGCCGCGGTGCTCGATCCATGCGAGCAGCTGTCCACGCCGCTCCGGGATCAAGTGCCGCATCACACGTCGCCAGCTCCTCAATCGCCGCCCCCGGTCCCACCAACTGAGCAACCTTCTCCAGCATCGGCCGCACACTGTCGAGCGGGTTTTCGTCGATCCAGATCCGATACATCGTCGTCTCCCCGGGGCCTTGAATTGCCAGGCCGGCTCGGTCTCATGGCTTAGCAACCTCGTAATGTTCACAGCAGGGTAGCACTACCGAACTCATTGATCTACCAGTGTGGCACCGTTCCATTGGGGGGGGGGGGACGCCCGGATCTTCAAAGGATGTGTGTCGCAAAACGATGTCGGCATCCGTCTATACTGCCGAGGAATAAAGGAACGCCCAACGGGAGAAACGATTTTGCTGTCGGACGCCCAACTTGTGGCTCGTGTGCAGCGAGGCGATGTGGAAGCATTCGGTCGACTGGCCCAACGTTATGAGCGCAGTCTGATGTCGATCGCTCTCATGAAACTGCGCAACTTTCACGAAGCCCAGGACGTGGTCCAGGCGCCCCTGCTGCGGGCCTTTCACCGATTCGAGACATTACGTGACGCGGCGAAATTTGGACCATGGTTGATACAAATCGCTCGCAGTCAGGTGGCCGAGTCAGCGAGAACTCGCCTGTTCCGTGCAACCTCGGACATAGCCCCCTCTAGTAGCCCGGTTTGTGAGCGATGGCAAGCTGAAGCTGGGTTCGACGATGAGCAGTTGCTCGTCATGGTCGATCGTCTGCCCGAGCATGAGCGGGTGTTGGTCGGGCTGAGGTACTTTGACGGACACAGCATGGCTGAGATTGCCGCGATGCTCGAACGCCCCGTCGGCACGGTCACAAAACAGATCTCTCGTGCGATCTCTCGGCTACGTACCTGGTATACGGAGGAAACTCACAATGAACCGTGATTCTTTTCTGGAAGATCGCCTGGAATCGTTCGGCACACGACTTCACGAGTGGCCAGCTGTCACCCCGAGCGTGATCGATCAGTTGCGTCAGGCCACGCCCATCAGCTCGTTGCCGCCGATGGAGGGGACAACATCGCAGGTGGGGATGCGTGGCGGTCGGCGACTTTTGGCTGTGACCAGCACTCTTGCTGCAATTGTCGTGTCTTTGCTTGCCGTTACGTTGTTTCCTTCGCGCTCCGTGGCCTGGACCGAGGTCGTTCAGGCGATTCAATCGCAGAACTGGATCCGTGGCACTAAGACCGACGCCGATGGGAAGCGTTCCACCATGTGGTTGTCGCCCAAGCGAGAGACCTGGGCCTTGGACTTGAACGGCTCTGTTTATTTCTATGACGGCCGCGAGAAAGCCAAATACGAGTTAAGCAGCGGTGGAAAAGCGATTACGAAATTGCCACTCGGAGAAGACGACGCACAACGAGTACTTCCCATCAATGCATTATCGCAAGGCCAGAGCTCAATCGGTTCGTGGATATTTGGCACGGAGAAGATCGTCGATCAAAAACAACGAGAGGTTACCGAAGACGGTAAGACCTGGATCGATTTTCAACTGGTCCTTTGGCGAGGCGACATGAATCATGTCACGTTGCGAGTCGACCCTGAAACCAAGCTTCCGGTTTACCTGGCCGCGACTTCGGCTGTGGAGGGCGAGAAGACCTTAAAGTGGGGGTTTGACTATCCGGCCGATGGTCCATCCGACATTTACGCCTTGGGTGTTTCTCGCGGTCTCAAGATTGATGACCGCATGCCTGCAGATAACGTCATGAAGGTACTCGCTGCCGTAGCATCCAGTCGCAAGAGCATTGGCATTTTTCGGTTCATCATCGATCAATCCGCACAATACGCCAGCTCAGTCGTTTATCGCAAAGGGAACAAATGGCGAATCGAGACGGGGGGGCCACAGTTCATTCCAAAGGTGATTCAAACTCGCGAGATGATTCAAACGCGAGACTGGGACAAATGGCTTAAAGATCAAGACCCCGTGCCGTCGTTTATCTGTGACGGCACGACAGTCTGGCAGAAATCGACTGTTCAGCCCGGCGAAGTTGCTCAGTGGAAAAAAAGTGAGCGAGTGGCTCCACAGGATTTGCTATCCGGTGAGGGCCCGGGAATGTTGCCCGGGGCGCCGGGGGCCAAGTTTGCATCGCTCGTCTATCCTGATCTGTCACCAAAGGTCGGGTGGGGTTTTGAGTTCGACGAGAATCCGACCGATGCTCCCGGTTGCGTTCTGTTGAAGCGATCTGCGAGTGTTACCTTGCCGGAAAATGCTGTTGGACACGAGTGGTACTATCTCGATCCCGCCAAAGGGTACGCAGTTGTTCGCGCGGAATTGTTTACCTTGACGAGTGACGTGCCTGCGACCCCTGAAGCAGCTGGCTCACACCTCCAAACCACACTCTTGAAAGACTTTGAGCGATCACCGCAGGGCTTTTGGTATCCCACGATTGTTGATGACAAGATGGGGGGCGGCCTGGGGGTAATGCAATCGACGGCCAATTGGCATTTCGATTTTGATATCGACTTGCCCGATTCCCTCTTTTCGGTCGATGTCGTACCACAAAAGTAAGCCAATCCCGGGTGGTATCGATTGGCACTGCGACTTTCGCCCCCTTCCGCAAAGCCGTCAGGACGTGCCACTAGGCGGTGAAATAGCTCAGCGACCGATACCCCATAAACGGTCAAATCCCATTGCCGGTTGCTTTCACCACCAACAACGGGATTTTGGCGTCGCCTGCCGTCGGGTGTCAGGGCATAGTTAGAACCCTTCTGGCTGAGCAGGGGAGTTGGGAGGGGCAATCAAGGGCGATTCTCTTGACGAGAGCTGAGAGCTGAGAGAGAGACACCGGAGATTGGTTCACACAACATGGACGCTCCAGCTTTCGACACGACAGTGTGCTGGCAACGCTGTCTCAATCGTCTGGTCAGAAAGGTCTTCCTCGAACTGAATTATCCGTAAGAGAGGTCCATTTCGAAAATCCGTCGCTGGAGTCCGCGGTTGGAATCCATTTCCGCGGGGGCAGGTGGCGACAATATGGCTACACGATCGCCTGGCCAGGGATGTTTGAGAACCTGTCACGGGCTCTTCAACGGCGATCGCGATACGTGGGGGCGATCACACCCCGTGCTCGCTGAAGGTCTTGGCGACCTGGACGAGGGTTCGCACCATGGCTCCGGTGCCGCCGCCGTCACGGTGTCCCTTCGCGGATTCGGCGAAGGCTGGCCCGGCGATGTCGAGATGCACCCACGGCTTGCCACCGACGAACTTCTCCAGGAACTTCGCGGCGGTGATGGCTCCGCCCCAGCGGGTGCCGACGTTTTTCATGTCGGCGGTATCGCACTTCAGCTGCTCGGAGAAGGAATCAAACATTGGCAGCTGCCACGCGTCCTCGCCGACCTCTTTCGCACTGGCAAGGAGATCGTCGCACCACGGCTGGTCGTTGGTGAAGACGCCGGTCACTTCCTCGCCCAGGGCGACGACACAGGCCCCAGTCAACGTGGCGAGATCGATGATACGATCAACGCCCTGGTCGACGACATACGACAGAACATCGGCCAGCACGAGTCGGCCTTCGGCGTCGGTGTTCATGATCTCGATCGTCATACCGTTGCGAGCGGTCAGGATCTCGCCCAGCATGAAGGCTGACCCGCTGGGCATATTCTCCACGAGTCCAGCGGCCATGAGGACGTTGACCTTGAGTCCCAGTCGGGCGATGGCTGTGAGTGCTCCAAGGGCTGTCGCCGCCCCGGCCATGTCGCACTTCATCGTCTTCATCGAGTCGGACGGCTTGAGCGACAACCCGCCGCTGTCAAAGGTCACGCCCTTACCCACGAGGCTCAGCCACGGCTGCCCCGCTCCCGCCCCCTCGTACCGGATCAAAACGACTCGCGGTGGTCGCGAGCTGCCGCGCGATACCCCGAGCAGCGAGCCCATGCGCTCCGACTCGATGCGGGCTTCGTCCATGACCTCGCAGGCCAGCCCCAGTCGTTTGGCTTCCTCTTCCATGCGCCGGGCAAAGGTCTCCGGATAGATGTCGTTCGGGTGGCGATTGACGAGCTCCCGCGTGAGATTCGTCGCCTCACCAAGAATGCGGCCGGTCGCGAGTCCCCGCTCAGCCTCGGGAGATTGCTGACTGACAATGAAAGTCACACTCGTAAACGCGTGACGGTCAGCTTCCGCTTTGTAGAGCCCCTGACCCACGCAACCGATGGTGAAGTCGGCGGCCACGCAGGTCGCTACAGTTTCCGCGGACAGCCCACATGCTGGCCCCTGCGGCAGCACGATCGCTACCGACATTGCTCCCTTGGTCGAGAGCTTGCGGCTGACCGTCATGAGGGCTTTGTCGAGTCGGGCTCGTGTCAGTGACGCGGGGTCACCGAGTCCCAGTACGCAAACGCGTTCGGCACTAATCCCCGGCATACGGAGAATCTCGACCGCTTCCGCGAGCTTCCCGGTGATGTCACCGCGCTGGATCAGGTCGTTGAACACGCCGCCAGTTGCCTGGTCGATGGCTTTTGCCTCGGGGGGGAGGTCGGTCTTCTCCCAGATTCCAATAACAAGCCACTGACAGTTCACCGAGGCGGCGGGGGACGTGGAAACAGACCAGTTCATGCAACTCTCCAGAGGCGTATGTTGGCACTCAAGGCCATGTCGAGATGATCCCTCACCTCGCCCGCTGGATTGTAGTCGTGTCGATCCCAGGAGTCAGGTACGCAGAGTTCATGCGCCAGTCGAGGGGCGGACCTCAAGGTGGTAACGCGAACATTCCCCTTGAGTGGCGGGCTGCCGCGCAAGGGGAATTACTGGAGATCCGGCCTTGTCGCTTGTGAAACCGTGGAAATGTCCAACGTGGCTCGCCCTCGCTGACGCTTCGGGGTGGTGCAGATGCGTTGGACAACGCACGCCGTTCCACAAAGGCCGCAGCGGTGGGTCATCCCACGCCTTCGGCGATGTCCATCTGGGGAGGTGTGGCTCGGCTGGCCAGATCTGCGAGGCTCAAGCCAGCGGGGCGAACGGGCTCAACCGGCGACGGAGCCAGAATCTCGCTCGGCTTCGGCGGCTCGATCGCTGGCACGGCGGGTGACACCTCCGGTTCAACCGGGGCTGCAGCTGCGGGAGCAACGACTTCACTCGTCGGCGTCACGGGCGCCACGGCATCCACAGCTGTTCCACTCGCAGCCAGCTCCGCCAGCGACTTGGGCTGGGCGAGCGGGCCACGAGTCGGTGGTCGCATCGGCTTGAAATCGAGTGGCGGTGGAGGGATGGGACGAGACCATTCCTTGGCGACAGGAGTTGGTGCCAATTCAGGTGCCGAAGACACCGCGGGCAACTCTGATGATGCGCTGTCGCCATTGGACTGCGGATTGGCATCCGCGATGGTTGCTACTTGAGTTGAAGATCCCGCCGCAAACGGCCCACGGGTCGGCGGACGCATGGGCTTAAAATCGAGCGGAGGCGCAGGAATCGGCCGCGTCCATGGCGTGGTCGCAGCTTCTGGAGCCGACTCAGTGGCCGAGGTCACTCCCGGTGTTGCAGAGCTCTCGCCACTGACTGGCGAGTTGTCGCTTTCGCTGGCGGATGGAGCGGCCAGGGGGCCACGTACCGGCGGCTTGTTCGGCTTGAAGTCGAGGGTCTTCATCCGGTTGATGAGTCCGATCGGAATCTCACCCGTTGCACTTGTCGCAACGAAGGCTGGCCGAGATTCGGAAGAGCTCGGTGCAGACTCCACGGGAGTGACTACCGTGTCGATGACCTGACCCGCAGCTGGCCCGCGAGTGGGTGGCTTGTTCGGCTTGAAGTCGAGTGGAGGTGGCGGGATGGCGGCCTCTGCCTCGGCCTCGGCGAGTGCAGCCTCTCGCGGGGGACGCGGGCCCTGGTACTGATAGTAGGTACACTCGATGCGACCGTTGTAGAGCTTGCGACGGCGGCTGGCCGGGACACCCGCCTGACGCTCGAACCACGGATGCGACGTAAGGCAGTAGAACGACCACGTCGGATGCATGCGGATGATCTCGCCGAAGTCTTCGTTCAGCTGATCGACGGTTTCGCGATCTCCCATGCGTTCGCCGTATGGGGGATTACAGATCATGACGCCGTACTCGCGGTACTCGCTGAACTCCGCGAACATCTTCCGCTCGAAATGAATGTCGGTCCCCACTCCCGCATCGTTGGCATGCTTGCGGGCCAGGCGGATCACCTGCGAATCCATGTCGGTCGCGATGATGGCCTGCTCGAGTGGCTTCAGCCGTTGGTCGCGGGCCTCCTTGCGGGCCTCCGTCCACAGCTTGATCGACACCTGCGGCCAGTTCTCAGCGGCGAAGGTGCGGTTGCCTCCTGGTGGCATGTTTCGAGCAATCAACGCTGCTTCGATGGGAATCGTTCCGCTGCCGCAGAACGGGTCGACCAGAATCCGGTCGCGGTTCCAGTAGCTCAGCTGGATCATCGCAGCTGCGAGGGTCTCCTTGAGTGGGGCCTCGGTGGTCAGCTGGCGGTAACCACGCTTGTGGAGTCCCTCGCCCGAGGTGTCGATCGTCAGCAAAGCCCGGTCGTTGAGCAGCGAGATTTCGATCGCGTACTCGGGCCCTTCTTCATCGAACCAGACTCGGTTGTGCTTGGTCTTCAGGCGTTCAACGATGGCCTTCTTAACGGCTCGCTGCACGCTGGGAGTCGCGGTCAGCATCGATTTGACCGACTTGGCATACACCGGAAATTGAGCGTCAACGGTCAGCCACTCTTCCCACGGCATCTCCTTGGTACGTTCAAAGAGTTGTTCAAAGTCGGGACAGTGAAACTCTCCGATGACCAGCTGGACACGTTCAGCGGATCGCAGCCACAAGTTGGCCTTGCAGATCGCCGTCAGATCGCCCTTAAACCGGACGCGGCCATCTTCGACTTTGGTATCGGTGTAACCGAGCTTCTGGACTTCGCGTTCAACAATGGCTTCGAGTCCGAACGCCGTGGTGGCGATAAGTTCTACCTGTTGCATGTTCTTCTTCAGTGAGTCGCCGAGACCGGTCCCGGCGAGGGGGGAGAGGGAGTTGTCAGCCGTCAGTGATCAGTTTTCAGTGAGGAGGGACCGCCTGGCGTGTGTGGCCTTTGGGGGTATCGGTGACACCTTGTGCATGACACACATCTCATCGATCAGCAAATCCGCCAGTCACTGCATCTCTCTGACTGACAACTGAATACTGACGGCTGAGAACTTCCGCTCATTATCTCCGATCTCTCCTCCGTTTGGCAGTCCCCCGCTGGGCAAAAGGGTAAAACCACATCCCAAAGGGCGGATTCAGTATCGGTTGTGGCGATTCGAGGCGACTCACACTGCCCAGGATCCACGCCTGCTTCCCTCGCAGCACTTCTTCCGGAACACATGCGGCTGTCACGTCTTCTGGCGTGGCAGGTCGACACTCCTGGACATAACACGTCCCGATCAGCACACCTCGGGGAAGGTTCTCAAGTTCGAGACCGGCCCGCATCGCAGCTTCGATCGCATACGCCGATTTTGACACTTGCTTGGAGGCATACAGGTAAAACGGCCCTCCGGGAAGAACTGTCAGTGTACGAATCTCAATCGTCTTGATTCCGCTCAGAATCAACTCTGCCCACGGCTGCTGAATGCCAAAGGCCCGATGATTCGGCAGGTCGGGCTCAGCTGGGCTCAATGCGGTCTCCGTGGAGTTTGTAAATCAATCAGGAGTGCAATCACATCAATGCAGGCTTGTCGGTGGCGTCTCGCCGCCGTCACAATGAGGGAGTGTGCTATGTCCGCACGCACCCGGAGTTCGTAATGGTCAGTCTGCCCCATCGTTTGCATTCCGTCAATCAGTATTCGTCACCGTGGCGAGGTCATGCCCGCTCTACATCGTGGATCGTTTCATTGATCGGTAGCGTTGGCATTGCGGTGTTCGCCCTGATTGGATTGACGGTTGGAGCACATGGAGACGACGCAGCTGCGATTCGTATCCTCGAACGTCGGTGCATTCAGTGTCACGACGCAGCAGAGGCGAAGGGTAAGTTGTCGCTGGAATTGCGAGACGAAGCGCTCAAGGGCGGCGATTCCGGTCCCTCGATCGTCCCCGGAAAACCGGATGAGAGCCCGCTGTGGCAGCAGATCAGTGGCGACACTCCCGATATGCCGAAAGGACTGCCGTCCCTCTCGAAAGCCGAGCAGGAAACGATCCGGCAGTGGATTATCGATGGGGCGAGTTGGCCCGCTGAGCCGCTGAAAGACCGTCGTCACGAGGTCACCGACTGGTGGTCGTTCCAGCCGCTGGTGAGACCATCAGTGCCCTCTGTGGCCATTCACTCCGTGAAAGGACTCCCGTCTGCGGAGAAGGCACCGACAGTACAGCCCGTCGATGCCTTCCTGGAGCAGGCACGTCGGCAGGTCGGGCTACCCCCCTCACCCGAAGCCGATCGAGCCACACTCATTCGCCGGCTGAGCTTCGACCTCATTGGGCTCCCTCCGACTGCCGAAGAAGTCAACGCGTTCGTGGCTGATCGGGAACCGCTGGCCTATGAGCGGCTCGTCGATCGGCTGCTCGATAACCCCGCGTACGGCGAACGCTGGGCCCGGCACTGGCTCGATGTCGTTCACTTTGGCGAGACGCATGGCTACGACAAGGACAAGCTGCGGCTGCATGCGTGGCCTTACCGCGACTATGTGATCCGGGCCTTCAACGAGGATCGTCCTTACGGCCGCTTCATCGAAGAGCAACTGGCGGGCGATGTCCTCTATCCGGGGACTGCTGACGGGATCGAAGGTCTGGGGTTCATCGCAGCTGGGCCATGGGATTTCATCGGACATGCCGAAGTTCCCGAGACAAAGATCGATGGCCAGATCGCTCGCCACCTGGACCGCGACGACATGGTGACGAACACGATCCAGTCGTTCTGCAGCCTGACGATCCAATGTGCCCAGTGCCACAATCACAAGTTCGATCCAATCAGTCAGGAGGATTACTACTCGCTGCAGGCCGTATTCGCAGCCATCGATCGGACGGAGAAGTCGTACGACCGCGATCCGCAAGTCGCTGCCCAGCGGGCGACGTTGAAGAGGGAGCTAGCCGCCGCTGACTCGGGTATCGCCAACCTTGAACAAGCGATTCGCGATCGCGCGGGTGAGCCGCTTAAGACTCTTGACCAGCAGATCTCCGACCTGGAGAAGCAGGCGAAATCCAAGTCGGGCCAATACCCCGCAGAGTTCGGCTATCACAGCCAGATCGCCAACCAGCCCGATGTGGAAAAATGGGTCCAAGTCGAACTGCCCGCAGTCACCGAACTCAAGGAGGTTGTGCTGCGGCCCTGTCACGATGACTTCAACGGGATCGGAGACGGGTTTGGATTCCCTGAATCGATCCGGGTCCAGATCGCGGATGACGCGGGATTCACCAGCAACGTTCGGACGCTGGCCACGAAGGCACTCGACAATCCCAAGCTGAACGCTGTGCGAATTTCTGCAGAGAATCAGGCCGCGAAGTTCATCCGCGTCACCGCGACGAAGCTGGCTCCTCGCATGAACGACTTCATCTTCGCGATTGCCGAATTCGAGGCGATAACGCCGACGGGTGTGAATGCAGCTCGCGGGGCAATGGTGACCAGTCTCGATAGCATCGAGGCCGGCCCGCGCTGGGGACGAGCCAATTTGGTTGATGGGCTGTACCCAGGAACGATGAGCGACGTGTCAGCTCAGCTGGCTCTGGCGAAGGAGCAGCGGCAGGCACTGTGGGACGCTTCGATCACCGCCGAACAGTCGACCGAGTTGACCAGCCTGCAACAGAAGCGGCAGGAGGCCCAGACGCAACTGAGCGCCCTTCCGGCTCAGTCGGTCGCCTATGTGGGAGCGGTCCATACCGGTGGAGGTGCCTTCACGGGGACGGGAGCCCAAGGAGGCAAACCGCGTACGATTCGCCGACTCGCCCGCGGTAGTGTGACTCAACCGCTGGAAGAAGTCGCTCCAGGGGCACTCTCTGCGGTCGCCTCACTCACCTCTCGTTTTGATCTCTCGAAAGAGGGCCCCGAAGGTGAGCGGAGGGCAGCGCTGGCTCGCTGGGTGGCATCACCGGACAACCCGCTGACATGGCGTTCGGCGGTCAATCGAGTGTGGCAGTATCACTTTGGGCGTGGGCTGGTCGAGACTCCCAATGATTTCGGCCGGAATGGAGGACTGCCATCGCATCCCGAACTGCTCGACTGGCTGGCGTGTGAGCTGCGCGAGCATCAGTCGATTAAGCAGCTGCACCGCCAGATCGTGTTGAGTGCTGCGTATCGCCAGATCTCGACAATCGATCCGGCGAAGGCGGAGATCGACAGCGATAACAAGTTTCTCTGGCGGATGAATCGCCGCCGCCTGGAAGCAGAGCCACTACGCGACAGCGTGCTGGCCACAGCCGGGCTGCTTAACAAGACCATGTACGGGCCCAGCTTTCAGGACTTCAAAATCGAGAAGCCCGAGCACTCGCCGCACTACGAATACCACCTGCACGATCCCAATGATCCGCAGTGCTTCCGGCGGTCGGTCTATCGGTTCCTGGTACGGTCCCAGCCCGAGCCGTTCATGGCGAGTCTCGACTGTGCCGACCCATCGATGCAGGTGGAACGGCGCAACGAGTCAGCCTCACCGCTCCAGGCTTTGTCGCTCTGGAACGATGCGTTCATGCTGACAGCTGCGCGGCTCGCGGAGGAGCGGGCAGCGAGTGACAAGACCCCATTGGAGCAGCAGGTCGCCATCGCCTGGTTCGCGTGCGTGTCACGACCAATTCAGGCCGATGATCTGGCGACGCTGACCGAACTGGCCCGGACTCAGGGCATGGGCAGCGTCTGGCGAGTGCTATGGAACTCGAACCAGTTTGTGTTTGTGGAGTAGGAGCATCCGTTATTGAGTTGAGAGGCGTTCGGGGATTGCTCCATATGGCAAAAGTCTCGACGGCGTGTATTCAGACTCGCAAAATCACGCAAAAAACGTGCGGGCAGGAGTGCGTCGACTGGGCGATTGGTCTATTAGAGGATGGATACGATTCTCACTATTTACGTCTTCTCATCGGGATGTCACCACCCTTCAACCACTTCGAGGTGGCCAGCTACCGAGATGGACTGCTCAAAGAGCTAGGATTCAATAAAGTCGATCCCGCAGCTTGGATCTGCGAGTATTCCCGAGAGCAAATGCAAAAGGTATTAAAGGGTGAACTCGATCTCATCGAAACACTTCAAGAAGTCTCGTTTTTACATGAGTCGAACGGCTACATAAGAGGCATCAAAGACTTTTATTTGCTATTGATAGCGTACGAAGAGCTCAATGAACTCTCTCAACAATGGACATGGCCCGGGGCAACACTGGAGAATATCCATTCCATCATTCAAGCGGAGATGAAGAAGTTTGTTGACTCACACCGACAAGGCTGGAATAAGCCATAGTTGGTTCACCTCGTTCCCAAACTCCGGTTTGGGAACGCCTCTCCCCGAAGCTCTGCTTCACCGCGTGCCAACTCGCTACCGGTTCGCTCTCGCAACCACGACCCGATTCAGTGAGGTCACTCATCCTTCACCGGTATAATTCCACGCGGCGGCTTGCTCCTCCCCGAAGCAGAGCTTTGAGGGTGTGCGTGACCAAGCAGTGCTTGGACACGAGATCCCCCAACTCGTTCGAGTGGTGAGCGACCCGCAGATACGAGGCAGTCACACGTCGGGCGAGCCCGAGGCTATGGTGCCTTACCCCATCTTGCGGTACTTCACGCGGTGCGGCTGGTTGGCGTCGGCGCCGAGGCGTTCGAGGCGGTTGGCTTCGTAGAGCTTAAAGTTCCCCTCGAACCAGTAGACCTGGCTGTCACCTTCGAAGGCGAGGATGTGCGTCGCGATCTTGTCGAGGAACCAGCGATCGTGCGACGTGACCACCGCACATCCACCGTACGTCGCCAGACCTTCTTCTAGGGCTGCGAGTGTCTCGACGTCGAGGTCGTTCGTCGGTTCGTCGAGCAGCATCAGGTTGCCACCGGTTCGCAACAGCTTCGCGAGGTGGACGCGGTTACGTTCCCCTCCCGACAGCTCGCCGACGAACTTCTGCTGCTCCGATCCCTTGAAGTTGAACCGGTTGCAGTAGGCCCGGGCGTGAATCTTGACCTTGCCGATCTCGATGAAGTCGTGCCCGCCAGAGATCTCTTCAAAGACGGTCTTGTTAGCGGCCAGGGCATCGCGTGACTGGTCAACGTATGTCAGGTCGACGGTGTCGCCGACCCGCAATGTCCCCGAGGTCGGCTGTTCCTGCCCCATGATGAGTTTGAAGAGGGTGGTCTTCCCGGCCCCGTTCGGACCGATGACTCCGACGATTCCCCCGCGAGGCAGGTTGAAGTTCACGTTCTCGAACAGCACACGGTCGCCGTAGACCTTCGACAACCCCTCGGCTCGCAGCACCAGATCGCCCAGCTTGCGTGTCACCGGAATCTGAATATCGGGGGCTTCATCGCGGGCGTCGTATTGGGCAGCCTGCAACTCCTCGAACCGGGCCAGACGGGCCTTGTTCTTGGTCGCCTGGGCCTTAGGGCTCATGCGGACCCATTCAAGTTCACGCTTGAGGGTCCGTTGCCGCTTCGACTCTTTCTTTTCTTCCACGGCCAGTCGCGAGGACTTCTGGTCGAGCCAGGCGCTGTAGTTCCCCTCGAAGGGCAACCCGCGCCCGCGTTCCATTTCGAGGATCCAGCCAGCTGCATTATCGAGGAAGTAGCGATCGTGGGTGATCGCGACGACGGTGCCCTTGAAGTCCTGCAGGTAGCGTTCCAGCCAGGCCACCGAGTCGGCGTCGAGGTGGTTCGTCGGTTCGTCGAGCAGCAGCATATCGGGGTTTTGCAGCAACAACTTGCAGAGAAACACCCGGCGTTTTTCACCCCCCGAAAGGTTCTCAACCAGCGCATCCCCTGGCGGCAGCCGCATCGCGTCGCTGGCAATTTCGACCATCCGGTCGAGTTCCCACAGGTTGGCAGCGTCGATCTTGTCCTGGACAGCTGCTTGTTCTTCGAGGAGCTTTTCCATCTCCTCCGGTTCCATCGGCTCGCACAACTTCTCATTGATCTCGTTGTAACGGTCGAGGACAGCCCGTGACTCGGCAACGCCCGCCTGGACTTCTTCGTCGACGGTCTTGGTCGGGTCGAGACGGGGCTCCTGGGGGAAGTAGCCGATCTTGATGTTCTTGGCGGGGCGGACGGTGCCTTCGAAGTTCTTGTCTTCGCCCGCCATGATGCGCATCAGCGTCGACTTACCCGACCCGTTGTTGCCGATGACGCCGATCTTGGCCCCGGGATAGAACGACAGCCAGATATCCTTCAGGATCGTGTCTTCGTCATAGATCTTCGTCAGACCCTCAATGGTCATGATGTACTGCGGGGCCATGAACAACTCCAGAGGCAATGAGCCCCGGCGAGCCTGCCGGGACGAGACACATTCGAGGGCGGCAGGATACCTGCCCGACGAGGGAAACTAAAGCAAAGAAGCACCTCGCATTGCGATGAATGCGGGTGCTTCGATGGGTGGCAGGCCGCAGGAGTCCGGCGATTCCCGACAGGACGTACTCGGAGGCTGGAGTACAACCAGATCGAGAGCCCGCGAATTCTTGAGGGGAGAAGAACTCGTGCGGGACAACTCCCAGCAGCCACCAGATTAGAGGTCGATGCCGGGCTTGCGAGTTGAGGTCGAAGCGCGGGTCACACGACCGGTGTAGGGGCCAAAGCTGGCGCTGTGACGTCCTGGTCGCTCGGCCGATTCAAAGTCATCGCGAGGCGGTGCGTCGGGCAGCTCGGACGTGTTCTTGGTCGGCGGAGCTGGATCGTCCTGGCCTGGAGACGGGGGCGTCATCGGCACCGGATCGGGTTCAGCGGGAGGGTTGTACTCGGGCTCGGGCGAGACGTTGTGCAGGACTCGGCCCGTGGATCGCGAACGATTCGCGTAACGTTTGGCGGAGCACCCGGAGATCAGAATGAGTCCAGCGAGCAGGCAGGTTGAACAGACTGCCAGGCGGAACGAGCGAGTCAGCATTGAACACTCCCAAACGATCGCATTCCGCGATAGTTGCTGAGTATTCCACTCCATCGGATATCGATTGCCGATCGGCAATCAGAACAGAACTTCCATACCCGGAGTGATCGGCTGAAACTGCCGTCGAAGCTGAAAGCAAGTCGTGTACGTGTCAGACAAGGCAGAAACCGCGTTCAAAAGTCACGTCGCACCGACTCTAACGATTGCGAGCCTTGATCGCGTGTTCGCCGGGGCGGGTTATTCGTCGGGCGGTTCGGTGGCGACTTCGTGCCACTTCATCGCCTGGTCCATCGGTTCGATACGCAGGACGACGATTCCGTCCTGGAAAATCCGCACGGTTCCGGTCGATTCGGAGACCGCGACGGCAATCGCCTTCGTCGCCTTGGAAATCCCAGCTGCTGCCCAATGCCGGGCTCCGAGCCCCTTGGACAGGGTCAGGTCTTCCGCAGCTGCGTCGAGGATTCGGCCAGCAGCGATGACGACGCCTTCGGCCGAGATGACAAACGCGCCGTCGATCTGGGCGAGTTCTTTGATACTCTCGCGGACACGGGCGTTCGTGATCATGCGTTCCTTGGCTGAGTAGCCGCGGAATGGGTCATGAACCCCTTCGTGGGACATCTCGATCACCTTGCGGTGCTGTCCCACGACAAAGAGCGTGCCGACCTTGTGGCTCTCCCGCCCCTCGCGTCCGATCTCCACTGCCAGGTCGACGACCCGGCGGAGTGTTTCGAGAGGGACGTGGGTTTCCAGCCGCTGCAGGTCCCGCGTTGTCAGTCGCGCCAGCCGCTCGGAGAGGCTGATGACGCTGATGGTGTCGATGTGCTCCCGGTCAAACGCCGTGTAAACGACCACGACCTTGTCCCCCGTGGAAACGAGGTTATCGGCGATCGCTTCGAGGAGGGCCTGGCTGACCTGAACCTGCCGGGTGTGGGGCTCATGAATCAGCGGAACCAGTGTGACTTTGTCTTCGAGGCAGGCTTGCTGCACATCTGGTTTATGAGAGGCGACGATGAGTGGCGTTTTTCCGACAATCGCTTTCACGGCGTGGAGGTCATAAGGCACATCAGCCAGCAATAATATCGCAGTGGCCCGGGTCCCCCCCACGAGAGAGGCTGCAGCTGTCAGCAGACCAACTAATGTTGGAGGGAGAGATTGCCGCGCCATAAACCTGAAGCCAATCGAAGCGAGAGCCAACTGAGCCGAGCAAAGTCCTACCGTCGTCGAAGTTTAGGCGACGAGCGGGCTCCGTCAATTCGCGAACTAAAAATGCGAGAATTATCAATCAATAAGTGGCATTTTCCTCGGGTTGAAATTGGGAGGTGACGCGACACTTGGGACAGTGTACGGGACTCAGGCCCAGCGCTGTTCTTCCTCGCGCCGTTGGGCACGATCCCAGAGCAGGGAGACCACTTCCTGGTTCGCGTCGGGGAATCGCAAGCCGCAAAGCTCGCGTAAATCGACCCAGCGGAAGGGGGGAGTCGGCGTCAGGTCGCCCTCGGGAAACTCCGGCACGCTCAGGTAGAAGCTGAGGTCCACCGTCGCGTGCGAATACTCGAACCGCCGATGGTACAACGGTTGGGTCACGATGATGGAGAGGTTCGTCTCTTCCTTGCACTCGCGGACTGCGCAGGCGGAAGGCGTCTCGTGAGCGATACATTTTCCCCCGGGGAACTCATCGTATCCCGCGAGTGGTCCCGTGGGGCCGCGAACGCCGACCAGATACCGATCGGCGTGCTCAACCACTGCGATCCCGACACGCACCAACTTGGGAGGCATGGGGAATTCCTTGTAGAAGGGGCAAAGAAGCCAATGGCTAATAGCGCATAGCCAAACTGGAAACAGCGATTGACCTCTGGCAATAAGCCATCCGCCAATCGCCATCTGCCGCTTCTCTAACCTTCTGACGCAGCTTCCGCCTTAATGGCATCAAGCGGAGGTCCACCCATCACGTGGTAGCCGCAGTCGACATGCAGGGTTTCGCCCGTCACACCGCTCGACAGATCGCTCAGCAGGAACATGCCGGTCTTACCGACTTCCTCTTCGCTGATGTTGCGACGCAGCGGAGAGAAGGTCTCATACAGGGTCAACATTTTCTTGAAGTCGCCGACGCCGCTGGCGCTGATCGTTCGCACGGGACCTGCTGACAAAGCATTCACACGGATTCCCGAAGGTCCGGTTTCGCTGGCGAGGTAGGTCACGGCGCTTTCCAGAGCTGCCTTGCACAGCCCCATCAGGTTGTAGCCGGGGATAACGATCTCACCACCCAGATAGGTCAGTGTCAGGATGCTGCCACCCGCGTTCATGATCGGCTTGGCTCGACCGGTCATGGCGATCAGGCTGTAAGCACTGATGTCCATGGCCATCTTGAATCCGTCGCGGCTGACGTTATAGACCGGTCCAGTCAGGTCAGCTGGCGGTGCGAAAGCGATCGCATGCAGCATGAAGTCGATCTGCCCCAGCTCCTTCTTGATGGTTTCGAACGTCCGGTCGAGATCGGCGTCGCTCTGCACGTCGCAGGGAATGACAAACTTGGCACCGATCGGATCGACCAGTTTGCGGACCTTGTTTTCATTCTTGGGACGGGCCGGATCCTTATCGGGCATGTGCGTAAAGCCCATGACAGCACCCTCTTTGGCGAGTTGCTGTGTGATGGACCAGGCGATCGAGTGGTCATTGGCGATGCCGAAAATGACGCCTTTTTTGCCGTCGAAAAGACCCATGGCTGTTCCCTCTCAATGTGCGAAATCCGTAGTAAACGGTGAAGGAGAGAACATAACGAAGTCTTTCGCATCGATCAACGCGGGTCCCCACGTTCAGCGGGCACCCATAGACCGACGTCGATGCAGCGGCGCGTAACCGGTTCAATCCGCATAACTTCTCAGTGCTTCGAGAACCGTTACGACGATTTTCTCCCGTTAGCCGTCGGGCTCGCCCGACGTTCCTCACGGATTCGGATCCAGTTCGATCGCTCTAAGCGAGCTTCAGATCAGCTGGCAATCGATAGACATGCTTCGCATTCCCCGACCAGAGCTTTTCCCGGTCAGCTGCGGGACGCTTTTCGATGATGGTCGTGAGCGCAGAGATCCAGTCGTTGAGTGGGGCGCCGAGCAGGCAGACCGGCCAGTCGCCGCCAAAGACCACGCGGTCGGGACCAAACGCATCGAGGCAATGGTTCACAACCGGAGCCAGCGTTGCCGCTGTCCAGCCGGGTTTCGCGGTCGCGATGATGCCCGAGATCTTACAGAAAACGTTCGGCCGCTTGGCGAGGGCCTCGATGTCGCGTTTCCAGGCCTCGGGGTCGTGGGCGGGTTTGGCTTCCCCGGGAACAAAAGCGGTGACATCGGCGTTGCCGCAATGGTCAAGCACAAACCGCGTATCAGGACATTTCTCGGTCAGCTGTAACGCATCTCGCAAGTCCTCGGGACGCATGCAGAGGTCGAAGTTCAGGTCCATCTTACCCAGCAGTTGGATTCCCTTCACGAACTCCGGTTGCAGGCAAGATCCCTTGGGCGTGGGGTCGCCGTGCAGCACTTGGCGCACGCCCTTCACATGGCCTGATGCGGCGTGTTTCTTGATATAGCTCTCAAAGTCTTTCGATGCAGGACGCCCGCCGATCACTGCCGCCACCATCGGATGCTTGGGGTTCTGGCACAGACCAATCACCAGCTCGGCTTCGGCGTCGAGCTGGGGCTCTTCGATGTCGATCTCCATATAGACCGTCCGCATCAAGCGGCCCGCCGTCGCAGCTGCGTATTCCTCGCTGCGGTAATCATGCTTGAGGATCGCCGGTGCCCCAGTCAGCCATGCCATCTTCTGCTTGGAGAGATCCCACAAGTGCTGGTGCGTGTCGATCCGCAGGAGCTGGGGCTCCGCAGCTTCAGCCGCCCCCAGCGAATGCATGACTGCCCCTCCCACAACTGCTGCTCCGGTGGCGAGAACAGACTGACGCAGAAACTCGCGACGTGATTGAGTCATGGGAGGTTTCCTAGAATTCGTGGGTCAAACAGGAGTTGCCACTGATCGAGATCGGGTGCGAATTGGGCCGAAGAATCACTCACTTGAACGGAGTTACCACTTGAATTCAAAGAGGACAGACTGGAATGACAGTCCTACTGTTTGCATGCCAAGTCAGACTCGTAGAAGTAGGCGGAGATGTGATAGAGCCTCGGTGCAAGTTCGCCCTCGCTGACGTGAGCAGCGGTGCTCACGCGGGGTGACCAGCTACCCGAGCAGTTCGTGACGCACGAGATCCTCGTAGGTCTCACGCTCGCGGATCAGCTTCACGGTCGAACCATCCACCAGAACTTCCGCAGCCTTCGGTCGCGAGTTGTAGTTGCTGCTCATCGCCATGCCATAGGCCCCCGCGCTGAAGGTGCTGAGCAGGTCGCCACGAGTGACCGGTGGGAAGGCTCGCTTCTGGGCCAGGTAGTCGCTCGACTCGCAGATCGGTCCCACAATGTCAGTGGTCTCGCACCCGGGGATCGACTCGGCTTCGTAGTCCGTCGGCGCGGGCACCTTGGGCGTGACCGGCCAGACGCGGTGGAACGAGTCATACATGGCCGGGCGAACGAGGTCGTTCATCGCGGCGTCCTGAATGACGAAGAGCTTGCCGCCTTCTCGTTTCGTGTAGATCACCTGGCTGATCAGCACGCAGGAGTTCCCGACGATCGAACGACCGGGCTCGAGGGCCAGCCGGCAGCCGACTTCCTTCACCAGCGGGACGATGACCTTTGCGTAATCCGCAGCTGTGGGAGCCTCGTCGCCGCGATAGCTCAGCCCGAATCCACCGCCGAGGTTGATCCAGTTGGTCTTGTGGCCTCGCTCACGCAGATCGCGGACGACGGCAACGGCTTTGCGAGCTGCCTGCAGATAGGGATCGGTCGTCATGATCGGCGAACCGATATGCATATGGATTCCACGCAGCTCCAGATGCGGGTCGGCGAGGACCTTCGCGGCCAGCTCGTTATGCCGCTCGATGTCCATGCCGAATTTGTTGCCCTTCTTCCCGGTCGTCGTCTTGGCGTGGGTCTTACCATCAACATCAGGGTTCAGACGCATTGCCACGGGGGCCACTCGACCAAGTGACTTGGCCACGGCGGAAATCGCGTCGAGTTCGCCTTCACTCTCGACGTTGAACATCAGGATGTCATCTTCGAGGGCTTGGCGGATCTCCGCGTCAGTCTTGCCCACCCCGGCGAAGACCACTCGCTTGGTGTCAGCGCCCGCGGTCTTAACGCGATAGAGTTCCCCCCCGGAGACCACGTCGAACGAGCTGCCGGCCTCGTTGAGGATCTTGAGCAGCGACAGGTTCGAGTTCGCCTTAACCGAATAGCAGATCACCGGATCGAGTTCGGCAAACGCTGTCCGGACCGAGTTGAACGCATCGAGCAGCTTCGCCTTGGAATAGATCCATACGGGGGTTCCGAACCGGTGGGCAATGTCCGCGACATGGACATTCTCGCAACACAACTCACCATCACGATATTCAAAGGCGTTCATCGGACTCTCGATCAGGGACTGACTCGCTCGGCGTCTTCGAGCAGGGGAGTCAATTCTATCGAATCAGCGTCCGGCGGGAATGAATGGGCGGGGAGAAGTGGTCAGTCGTCAGTTTTCAGCGATCAGTTCTGGACAGATTGCGACGCAAAAGCCAGTTGCGGGGCTCACTGATTCCAGTCGATCTGGTAGTAGAGTTTGAGCAGTTTGGTGCCTCGCTCAGCGCTGACGGACTTGAAGTGTCCGATGCGGCCGCGAAGATGGCTGGCGAAATCGGGGTGGCTGTCGCGGTTTTGCGAGGCAGGGCCCTGGCGAATGCAGTTGGTCAGAATGGCCTTCAGCAGATCATATTCAGCCCGGCCGACTCCGAGTTTCTGATTGACGACAATGCCGGTGACCGACTGTCGCTGGTGCTGCTTCAGGATGCGACGCTTGCTGCGGTTGAGATGGAACCGCTCGTTCCGCACGATCCACTCCGCCATCGGGATGATCTCGCGCAGGGCGGGGATCGACTTCCCTTTTCCCGAAAGCGTCAGGTCGTCGGCATACCGTGTGTAACGGGCCTTGTAGCTGGCCGCCAACCCGCTCAATCGAACATCGAGGCTGAACGCGGACAGGTTCGCTATGGCCGGCGAGGTCGGCGCCCCTTGCGGCAGGTGACGCAGGCGATACGGCCAGACCGTGTTTTCCCGGCGATCGGGAGCGGCCAGATTGGATGGAATGGTCGAGGTCGTCAGTCTCCCCAGCCAGATCGCGACCTCACGGCTGTAGCCCAACGATCGGAAGATCGCCACCACGCGGGAGAAGGTCACCGACGGGTAGAAGTTGCTCAGGTCAAGTTTCATGACCCAGGCACTTTTGACGTGCGGAGCGGCGTTGCTGCGAATCGAACGCTGCTTCACGAACCCGTGGGCGGCAGGATGGGCGGGGACCTGATCGAGGATCCCACGAAGGATCTGCGTCTGGACGAACTTCAGCAGAGCCTTGGGAGCTTCGATGAGTCGGTATCCACCCGATTTCTTTTTCACCCAGTGGAAATGGTAGTGGGCCACATCGTCTGACTGCGGGCGTTCGTTCTCAAAGAATCGTCCGGTCAACCAGGCGACTCGTCCCAGCGGAACTCCCAGCCAGTTGGCCAGATCGTCAGGCGTTCGCAACACCGGCAGGTCGAACCGGCTGAGCGCAGCTGTGTTCGTGTCAGTCGACAGATCACCAAAGTCGACGCGGGAAATGATATAGGGTCTGGCGAATCGGTAAGGGACACCGCGAACGATCTGGACTGTGCGTCCCTGCCGACGGACCGTGGTCGAGAATCTCAAGAGATCGGGACCACGAAATTTGCGCTGGGTCGCAGGCGAGTCGGGTGATGTCGCGGGTGCGCTGCCAGCGTCAGCTCGGGAGTCGCCCGTGGACTCATCGAGTGGGGTGGACGAAGATGACGGGGTTCCCCAGAACAGCCGCTTCAATAAGGCGATCAGTCCCATGAACACTTCACCATCGTGGTCGTCCTTGCGTGTGGGAAGAAGCGGTCTGCGGGTTGCTCAACGCATCCTGTGTCGAGTTTGCTGGAGATGTTGAAACACATCTCCGGCAAACTCACGGTGAATGACCAACAACGAGTCTCCCACGGGGTAACCCCGCAGCGTCCCGAAGGACAAAAGCTTGGCATCCCCGCAGACCGTACACAGATTATCGGCGCGACGGTATCAAAGCGTCAATGGCGGAGTGAGGTTCACCTTCACGGAAAAAGCCTGACCAGCAAGAGTCTGCCGATCAGGCTTGAACTGTGTCCGACTCTCGATCCACCGAATACCGCAGAGAGCCACTCTCAATTACATATGCAGCACTCGCCCATCGACGGCGAGGGCGGCTTCCTTGACCGCTTCGGCGAGGGTCGGGTGGGCGTGGCAGGTGCGGGCGATGTCTTCGCTGCTCGCACCGAACTCGATCGCAGCTGTGCATTCGGCGATCAGTTCACCGGCGTGGGCACCGATGATGTGGACACCCAGCACGCGGTCGGTTTCGGCATCAGCGAGGATCTTGACCTTGCCGTCGGTGGTTCCGCTGGCCCGGGCACGTCCGTTGGCCATGAAGGGGAAGCTGCCCTTGCGGTACTTGCGGCCCTGCTGGATGAGCGTGTCTTCAGTGAACCCGACGCTTGCGATTTCTGGCTCCGTGTAAACCACACCGGGAATCGCGTCATAGTTCACATGGCCGTAGCCCGTGAAGATATGCTCGACAGCTGCAACGCCTTCTTCTTCGGCCTTATGAGCCAGCATGGCGCCGCCGATCACGTCGCCGACCGCCTGGATACCAGGGGCAGTCGTCATGAGGTGCTTGTCGACGACAATGAAGCCCCGCTTGTCGACCTGAACGCCAACGTTCTCCAGGCCGAGGTTCTGCGAGTTCGGCTTGCGACCGACAGCGACCAGAACCCGGTCAGCCTTGATGACTTCGCCGCCGTCGATGCTGACTTCACAGACCTTCTTGACGACCTTGGCCCCGGTGACCTTACAGCCGAGACGGAACTCGATGCCCTGCTTTTCGAAGATCTTTTTCGCTTCGTTGGCGATCTCGGTGTCCATGCCGGGCAGAATGCGGTCGAGATATTCCAGAACTGTGACCTTGGCTCCCAGTCGACGCCAGACCGTGCCGAGTTCCAGCCCGATCACACCCGCGCCGATCACGACAAGGTGCTTAGGGACTTCGGAGTAGCAGAGTGCTTCCGTGCTGGTCCCGATGCGGTCGCCATCGATCTCAATACCCGGGAGCGATGAGGGAATGCTACCCGTGGCGATGAGGATGTGATCGCCAGTCACCTCCTGTGTGCCGTCTTTCGTCTCCACCGTCACTCGCCCGGGCGCGGTAATCTTGGCGGTGCCGAGAATGCGGGTGATCTTGTTCTTCTTCATCAGGCCATCGATCCCTCCGGCGAGGGTGCGAACGACCGACTCCTTGTGCTGCAGCATCGTCGCCAGATCCAGCGAGAGCTTGCCGACGACCACGCCGCGTGCGGCCATGTGGGTCTGGGCCGACTCGTACATGTGGCTCGATTCGAGCATGGCCTTCGACGGAATGCAGCCCACCCGCAGGCAGGTCCCGCCCAGCTGGGGCTCTTTCTCAATGAGAGTCACCGACTTCTTGAGTTGGGCTGCGCGAATTGCTGCGACATACCCGCCAGGGCCGCCGCCGATAATGATGAGGTCAGACATTGGGGAACGATGAGGGTTGAGGGTTGAGGGTTGAGGGTTGAGGGTGATGTCAGTTCATCCTCAAGTAGTCCGACATGTCAGTGTTCTGGGCGATTGAGGCTATCGCTGAGTCGGCTGAGCATACGCGAGATTCGTTCGCCCCGGGTGTTGAGATCGCGGCATACGTCCAGAGTGATGTAGGTGCGGCGGCGAGAGATTTCCAGCTGGGAAATACATTCCATCAGCGAACCATATGCAATCCCGATGAATCGCTGAAACTCCCTGTTGGAACCTCGTCCGCTTCCCTCTGCGATATTGGAGGAGACAGACACAGATGCTCGTCGCAATTGAGTTGTCAGTCCATAGAGTTCGTGCGAGGGAAAGCCATCCGTGGCCTGATATACAAGGTCGGCAAACTCGATCGCAAGCTGCCAGACTTCGAGATGTTGAAAGTTGAACATCGTGGCGTCTCGGAATTGATCCATACCACCGAAAGTTGTGGAACGACTGCCGTCCTCCCCTCAACTCTCATCGCTCAACCCTCAACGATCTTCCTCAGATCTCCAGAACCAGGCGAGTCGGGTCTTCGACGATGTCTTTGATGCGCTTCAGGAACGACACCGCTTCGCGTCCGTCGACGACGCGGTGATCGTAGGTCAGGGCGAGGTACATCATCGGACGGATGACGATCTCACCATTCACGACGATCGGGCGATCGACGATGTTGTGCATCCCGAGAACGCCCGACTGCGGCGGGTTGACGATCGGTGTCGACAGCAGTGATCCGTAGACGCCTCCGTTGCTGATGGTGAAGGTACCACCTTCCATCTCTTCCATCGACAGGCGGCCTTCATTGGCCCGCTTTGCAAAGTCGGCGATGGCCAGTTCGATTTCCGAGAAGCTCATCCGCTCCGCACTACGCAGAATCGGCACGACCAGACCGCGACCGCTGCCGATCGCGACACCAATGTCACAGTAGTTACGGTAGACGAGATCGGTCCCATCGATGCGAGCACCGATGGCCGGGAAGAGATTGAGGGCGTCAACGACCGCCTTCACAAAGAACGACATGAAGCCGAGCTTGATGCCGTACTTCTTGGAGAACGCGTCCTGATATTGCTCGCGGGCCTTCTTGATGGCCGAGACATCGCACTCGTTGAAGGTCGTGAGCAGGGCTGCATTGTGCTGGGCCTCGACGAGGCGGCGGGCGATCGTCTGACGCAGGATCGACATCGGCTGGCGGCGTTCTTCACGCACTCCAGCAGCTGCTGCGGGCGACGAGGCGTGCTTCTGGACATCCTCCTTGAGGATGCGTCCGCCGGGGCCGGAACCCTTGAGGCTTGATGCATCGACACCTGCTTGAGCTGCCGCGGCAGCTGCGGCGGGCATGACGTGACCGCCAGCCTTCGCGGAGGAGGGGGCCGGTGCAGCTGCGGCCGCTGCAGTGGGAGCTGTGGCTGCGGGAGCGACATTCGCTGGACGGGGAGCGGGCTCGATCTGGGCGATGACCTCATTGACGAGGGCCTTCTCGCCGTTCTTTTTGAGGATCTTGGTCAGGATCCCGGCCACCGGGGCGGGCACGTCGAAGGCGGCTTTTTCCGTCTCGATGACGACGATGTTCTGATCGACATCGACCCAGGTCCCTTCTTTGGCTTGCCATTGTCCGATGAAGGCTTCCGTAATCGAGTCGCCCGCTTTGGGGAGGCGGATGTCAACTGCCATGACGTGTGATCCGAGAGAATGATGGAGGTGTGTGAGTGAAGAGGAAAGCGACAATTCTCAGGAGGCCGATGTCCAGACAGGAAGGTTGTTACTGCCTTGGGCGGCCCCTCAAGCCTTTCACGCGAATGCCTTGTGAAGGATCTCTTCTTGCTCTTCGTGGTGAACGTGGTGTGAACCGGTGGAGGGGCTGGCGGTCGCCTTCCGGGAGATGATATCCCAGTTGAACTTCCCGAGCAGCTTCTCGCCGAGGTGAATCCGCAGGAATCGCCAGCCGCCCATGTTTTCGGGCTCGTCCTGAACGTAGAACGTGGGAGTTCCGGCAGCGTACGGAGCCAAAGCACTCTTCAGTGCCTCAGTCGGCAGCGGATAGAACTCCTCGATCCGCACGATCGCGACATCGTTGCGTCCGAGTTCGGTCCGCTTGGCCAGCAGATCAAAGTAAACTCGTCCCGAGCAGATCAGCAATCGCTTGACGCCCTTGGGGTCAACAGCTGGGTCGGCGATGACCGTCTGGAACGCGCCCTTCGCGCAATCCGAAAGAGCAGAGACGCACGCGGGCAGGCGCAGCAACTGCTTGGGCGTCATGACGATGAGCGGCTTCTTCCACTTGCGGAGCGTTTGACGCCGAATGAGGTGGAACATCTGGGCAGGCGTCGATGGCTGGACCACCTGCATGTTGTCCTCAGCTGCCAGGTTGAGGAAACGTTCGAGGCGGGCGCTGGAATGTTCGGGCCCGTTGCCTTCGTAGCCGTGGGGCAACAGCATGATCAGGCCGCTAAGCCGCTTCCATTTCATCTCCGAGCTGGCGATGAACTGGTCGATCGTCACTTGAGCCACATTGGCGAAGTCACCGAACTGAGCTTCCCAGGCGACGATCCCGTTCGGGGTGTCGAGGCTGTAGCCGTATTCGAAGCCGAGAACGCCGGTTTCGGAGAGCGGACTGTTGTGGATGTTGACCCAGCCCAGTCGCGGCTCGATGTTTCGCAACGGGCAGAAGTGCGTGCCGTCGTCGACATTCACGAGAACCGCGTGACGATGGCTGAACGTTCCACGACGGACATCCTGCCCCGACATGCGGAAGGGGTGACCTTCTTCCAGCAATGACCCGTAGGCCATCATCTCTGCGGCACCCCAGTCGAGAGGGACGTTACCGAGTGCCATCTCGCGACGTTTGTCGAGCACCTTCTGAACCGTCGGGTGCGGCTTGAAGTCCTTGGGGTACTGGGTCAACAGCTGGAGGATTCGCCCCAGGTCGGTTTCCGAGCGGCCCGTATTGATCTGGTCGGCTTCGCTGGCGGAGCCACCATAATATGATTTCCAGGTACTCTTGAGCGCCCCGTCCGCCAGATCGTGATCCTGCTCGCCGGAAGGAGGAGGCGACTTCTCATGGGCGGCATTCAACTCGTCGTCGAGTTTCTTGCGGGACTTCTGCCAGATGGCGTCCGCTTCCTCGGCCGTGAGTCCGCGGTAATTCACCAGCGACTCTTTGTAGCTCTCGAAGACCGACGGCTTCTGGTCGATCTTCTTGTACATCATCGGATTCGTGAATCGGGGTTCGTCGGCCTCGTTGTGGCCGCGACGCCGGAAGCAGTACATGTCGATGACGACGTCTCTCTGGAACTTCGCCCGGAACTCCATCGCCAGCTTGACCACTTGGGCGACCGCTTCCGGATCTTCTCCATTCACGTGGAAGATCGGGATGTCGAGCATCTTGGCGACATCCGATGCATAGCGGCAGGAACGTCCTTCACGGGCCGAGGTGGTGAAGCCGATCTGGTTGTTCACAATGATGTGAACCACGCCGCCGATCTTGTAACCGTAGAGCTCGGACAGGTTCAACGTTTCCTGGGTGACCCCTTCGCCGATGAAGGCTGCGTCCCCGTGGATCAGGATGCAGCACCCCTTGGTCCGCTTGTAGTCCTGGATCGCGTCCATCTTGGCCCGGACACGGCCCATGGCGATCGGATTGACGAACTCCAGATGGCTGGGGTTAAAGCAGAGTGACAGATGCACCTTGCCGCCGTTGGGGAGCTTGCGATCGGTGCTGTAGCCGAGGTGATACTTCACATCGTCGAAGCCGAGGTATTCGTGCTGGTCTTCGACTTCGCGGAAGATCTGGCGGCCCTGTTTTCCCATCGTGTTATAGAGAACGTTCAAGCGACCACGATGGGCCATGGCCAGAACGACCTCCTTCGCACCGAGTCCCGCAGCTCGTTCGACTGCCTGGTCGAGCAGAGGGATCAATGTCTCGCCCCCGTCGAGGGAGAACGTCTTGGTGCCCTTGAACTTGTCCCACATGAACTTCTCGAAGCAGACCGCATCAGCCAGTCGTTCGAGGATGCGACGCTGGTCGGCGATATCGAGCTTGAGGCGATTCGCCGTCGTCTCCATCTGCTGCTGCAGCCACTGCCGGGCGACGAGGCTCTCGATATGCATGTACTGCACACCGATCGAGCGGCAGTAGGTCTGCTTGAGCCAGTTGATGACGCCGCGGAGGGTGCGAGCGTCGGGGCCGCCCAGCAGTTCCGTGGAGACCTCGCGATCGAGATCCTCATCCGAGAATCCATAGAATGAGTGGTCGAGTTCCGGTGGCGTCTCGATCTTGACCTTGAGCGGGTCGACCTTGGCGGAAATGTGCCCCAATGAGCGGTAGGCCTGAACCAGCGAGTCGACGCGTTCCTGGCGCAGGGCGATGTTCAGTCGCTGCTCGCTGCGGAAATGGTTCGATCCCCCGGCACCGGGCGGATTGAACATGCTGCGGGACGGAAAGGGCGGCGTGAAGCTGACGTTGCCGTTGTTTGAGGACTGAGCATGCCCGTTCATCGAGCTGCGGAAATAGTCAGCCCACTCCTTCGGGACATCGGCATCGCCATTCAGAAAGCGAGCATACAAGTCTTCGATGTAAAGGAGGCTCTGGCTGTTGAACGCGAAAGAAGACTCTGACATGGTGGACATGGTCCAGTGGTGATTACCCAAGGCGGGCACCCGCGTCGGTCGTGAGACATCGGCAGGCAAGGCGAGGTGTCATCTCTCAAGGAAGGCTGCAACCGGGAAGGCCCCGATAACAGATGCAATCGCCGGGGACCGTGTCTGAAGGGCGTCAGAGCCCATGAACCCCCAGCGTCGCAAAGTGATGACTTCACGATGAATATGTCAACCGGGGCAGGAAATCAATCCCTGCTGGGTAGACTCTCAAAATTGTATCGCGATCCCCGGTGTCAGGCTGGGGCCAAGTTCGGATGATTTTCGAACTTCAGTCTGGATGAAGAACCCGGGCGAGGCAGCGTTTCACCGACTTCTGTCACTGGATCGATTCGGCAGAAAGTGCCGAACCCCAGCCAGACGGGCTCAAGTCCCTGAAACGAGAAAAACGCCGAAAACGTGCGCGAATGGGTGGGTTGTCCACGGTTCGATCGCTGGTCAAGTTGCCAAAACAGATCACATCCCGAGATTCGGCATAATCGTTATCTCTCCCGAAAACGGCCTGCTTCGACAGACGTCCCGGGGCCGAGTCGACGGAAACTGGTTGCGTGGGGGTGGAGCCGACCTAGGTTTGGACAACCACTACTCCGAACAACCGGAAGCTGTCACATGCAAGCCACCATCGAAGAGCCCCAAACCTCCGCTTCACTTCCTTTTGTCGATCGTCGTCAGGGACGGAGCGAAGGTCAGGCCCCCCGTGAGCGACGTCAGTTCCAAGACTCCCGCGAGGCGGGTCGTCCCGAAGTCAACGAACTCGCCGCTGCGGTCGACCTGTACAAGGTCAGCAATCACCGTCGGTTCATCACGTTTGAGGAACTCTACGACGTGATGATTTCGTTGGGCTACCACAAGTAGTCACCGACTTCCCTCTCGCGCCGCAAAGCGAGAGAACCGAATCAATCACCAACGAGCGGGAACACACCCGCTCGTTGTCTTTGCGTACGAGCTACGGCAAATGGAGTTTGTCCCTGCTGGCTTCTTGACAGTATATCCGAGCCGCGACTCCCGATATCTATAGGCAACGCTGGCACATCGAATCATAGATGAGCGGCCTGAATGTCTTCGTGGATCACAAATCGCATCCCGCAAACCCAACACACTTGACACCAAAGCTGCCCTGTGGGGCGTCGCCAATGCCCTCTCTCGTAAGCATCTCTTGAAGTCGGCGATGCTCACGACACGGCATGGTTGATTCCTCGCTTGGTCATGATTGTCTGTGGGATCATAAACGCCATTCGACTCCCTTGGCGTTCCCGAGGGTGAGCCATATAGTCACACGTCAGGCCCCTCCTCGAAAGTTGCGACATGTCCTCCCACTCATCCTCCCACGAAACCGAATGGTCGCGGCGACTCAGCCTCGTTCTCGACATGGTTCGGGAGATGAGCGAGCAAACCGACCCGCAGCAGATGGTCTCGCTCTACGGGGAACGCAATAAACAGCTCGTTGATGTGGACGCTGTCATCAGCCTCAGCCGTCGTGGACTCAAGGGGGGCGAGTACCGCATCACTCGTTCGCCGCGCCTGGCCAAGCCGGTTAACCCCTGGCGCGAACCCCACAAGCTGCCGAAGTATCGCCATGGGTTGTTGTCCAAGCTGATATATGAGGACAAGCCGGTTGTCATCGACGACCTGCATCTGACGGACGATGAACCGGCTGTGGAACATCTGCGGGGCTATCGCTCTTTGCTCGCCATCCCCAACTACGACGAGGGGAAGGCGCTGAACATGGTCGTGCTGCTCAAGCATGAGCCGCATGCGTTCGACCGCGAACAGCTTCCCGATATTGTTCTTCGCAGCAATCTGTTTGGGCGGGCGACGCAGAATCTGGTGTTGGCGGCTGAGCTGCGAGCTGCGTATGCCGATGTGGATCGTGAACTGAAGGCTGTCGCGAAGATCCAGCGCGGGTTGCTGCCGCAGGAAATGCCCGACATTCCCCGTCTGGAGTTGGCGGCCTCGTACCAGACTGCTCGCCGGGCTGGCGGGGATTACTACGACATCTTTCAACTGGGAGATGGTCGCTGGGGAATTCTGATCGCAGATGTCAGCGGCCACGGGACCCCCGCAGCTGTGGTGATGGCGGTCACACATTCACTTGCGCATACGGTGGCTGGAACTTCCCGCCGTCCGTCGGAGCTGCTGCGGTTCGTTAATCAGCACCTGACTCGCCGTTACTCGCCCGCGTCAGGAACGTTCGTGACTGCGTTCTATGGGATCTTTGATCCTCGGACCTTGCAGTTTGTGTACTCATCGGCCGGTCAGAACCCACCTCGATTGAAACGCTGCCAGGATGGAAGCCTGCAGACCCTCCAATCGCCCGATGGTCTTCCACTGGGATTAATGGAGCCGCCGAACTACTCCGATACGGAAATCACCCTGCAACCCGGCGATCAGCTGGTGTTTTATACCGATGGAATTACGGAGTCGATGAACCCGGAGGACGAGCTGTTCGGGACAGCCCGGCTCGACATGATCCTGACAGGCTGCAGTCCGGCCCAGAAGATTCACGATGCGATTCTGTCGGCGATCGAGGCGTTTTCCCGGGGCCGACCTGCCGATGACGACCGCACGCTCGTCATCGGATTAGTCAAGTAGTTTGACCTGCGGAATCGCTGGTCAGATCGCTAGGGAATTTTCATACTCCGGTGATTCCCCAGCACTTTTACTCAGGATGCCCCCATGGATCTGGCCCGGTTGTTTCGTCGCAAATCGATCGAACGACTCATCAACGAGATGCAGGGGGAACAACGCCTGCATCGAGTTCTGGGGCCCTTGTCGCTCACATCGCTCGGTGTCGGAGCCATTATCGGAGCGGGGATCTTCGCGATTACGGGACGCGTGGCTCTCGCAGAAGCCGGTCCAGCTGTGATGATCTCGTTCATCGTGGCGGGGATCGCCTGCGCACTTGCGGCACTCTGTTACTCCGAGTTCGCCGCCATGGTTCCCGTCGCTGGCAGTGCTTACACCTATACCTATGCCACTCTGGGCGAGCTGGCAGCCTGGATCATCGGGTGGGATCTGGTCCTGGAGTATGGGATGTCGTGCTCGACAGTTGCCGCTCACTGGACGAACTACTTCAATGAGTTTCTGTCGGTGACGCTGAACTGGAAAATCCCGGCTCAATTCACATCCGACCCATTCACTCCGGTTGTGGTAGCAGGTCAGGAAATCCAGGCCTGGGGCAATTTCCCGGCGATGGCGATCCTGGCATTGGTGACCTATGTCCTCGTCATTGGAATTCGAGAGAGTGCGATCACGAATGCGATTCTGGTGGTCGTGAAGCTGACCGTCGTGTTGTTTGTGATTGCAATGGGCGTTGGGTATGTGCAGACGAAGAACTATACAGAGATCCCCGTCGAGAACCGCCTCCCCTCAACAGTCGCCGACTACCTCAATAGCCACCCGGAGATCAAAGAAAAACTGCCAGAGGGTACAGTCACGCCCTACACCTCTGGCAAGGACCTAGTCTCGAAACACGAGGCGTTGCTCACCGGGTTAAGTGATGTGGAGAAGGCCGATCTGAATAAGATCGAGAGCGAGGCGAAGAAGCTCGGGATGATCGGCATCCTGGGTGTCAAAGACAAAATGGCGGCCCTCGATAATGCCGTCCGCAGCCCGTTCATGCCGTACGGGATTTCGGGGATTATGGTCGGAGCGGCACTGGTGTTCTTTTCGTATATCGGGTTCGACTCGATCTCGACTCACTCCGAAGAAGCAATCAATCCACAGCGTGACGTGCCCTTGGGGATTCTGGCCTCGCTATGCATCTGTACGGTGCTCTACATCCTCGTGGCTGCGGTCATCACCGGAATGGAGCCGTATTACAAGATCGACCCCGGTGCGGCGGTGGCTGTCGCCTATCGGCGGCAGGCTGAGTTGCAGAACAGCACTGTCCTGAAGTGGTCCACGGCCTTCATCTCGGCTGGCGCTCTCGCGGGAATGACAAGCGTGCTGCTCGTGACATTCCTGAGCCAGGCCCGAGTCTTTCTGGCGATGGCACGCGATGGACTTCTGCCGAAGAGCATCTTTTCGGTCGTTCACGAGAAGTACCGCACGCCGCACCGGTCGACGATTCTGACCGGGGGCTTAATGATGCTGGCAGCTGGGTTCATGCCGATTCGGTTGCTGGAAGAGATGGTCTGTATCGGCACGCTGATGGCCTTTGCACTGGTCTGCGGATCGGTCCTGATGCTGCGTATCCGGCGACCAGAACTCCATCGACCATTCCGTTGTCCCGCAGTCTGGATCGTCGCCCCGGCAGGTGTGTTGGTCAACGTGCTGATGATGCTCTTCCTGCCGCTCGACACCTGGATTCGTCTGGCGGTGTGGCTGGCATTAGGACTGGTGTTCTACTTCGCATATGGAGCGAAACACAGTACGCTGAATCACGAAGAGATCGCTGCGAACAGTTCTCAGTAGTCGTACAAAAAAACAGGACGAGCTGTGAAGCTCGTCCTGTTCAAGAGGGCATCAGTGACATCACTGAGCGACCGGATTACAGAATGCCGATTTCGGCGTGTGACTCGTACTCAATGTCGTACTTCTTCATCTTCTTGTAGAGCGTCGTGCGGTTGATCCCCAGCAGGCGGGCGGTTTCCTGGCGGTTCCAGCCGTTGGTCTCCAGGGCTTCGATGATGATCTGACGCTCGGGGTTGGCGAGTGCCGACTTCAGGTTGCCACCTGACAGCCGGTTCACCGCTCCGGTCACGTCGACCTGATCGCGACGCAGTGGTTCGGGCAGTTCTGCGGCACTGATGTACTCGCTCTTCGACAGGACCACTGCTCGCTCAACCACGTTGACCAGTTCACGAACGTTACCCGGCCATGAGTAACGCTGCATCAGCTGCACAGCGTCTTCCTCGAAGCCTTTGACGTGCTTGCTCGACTGCTCGTTGAACTCGCGCAGGTAGTGTTCGACCAGTAGCGGGATGTCGCCGATCCGTTCACGCAGAGGTGGCTGGGTGATCGAGATCACGTTGATGCGGTAGAAGAGGTCCTGGCGGAACTCGCCGCGACGGACCTTCTCTTCCAGGTCATCATTCGTGGCCAGCACCAGTCGCACGTCGACCTTGTGTGTCTTGGTCCCGCCGACGGGCTCGAACTCGCGGTCCTGCAGCACTCGCAGCAGCTTGACCTGCAAGCTGGGCGATGCGGTGCCGATCTCGTCGAGGAACAGCGTGCCGCCGTCGGCCTGCAGGAACTTACCGGCCTTGTCATGAGTGGCCCCGGTAAAGGCCCCAGCCACATGGCCGAACAGTTCACTTTCGAGCAGTGAATCGGGCAGGGCTCCGCAGGCCACTTCGATGAATGGCTTTTCGCGGCGGCTGCTCAGCTGATGAATCGAGCGGGCAGTAATCGTCTTTCCGGTGCCGTTTTCCCCGAGAATCAGAACGGTGGTCCGGGTATCCGAGACGCTCTCGATCAGGTCGAACATCTTGGCCATCTTGTAGTCGCGGCCAATGATGTGAGAGAGACCGAACTTATCGTCGAGCTGCTTCTTGAGCTTCTTGTTTTCTTCGACGATCTTGCGCTGGCTGAGTGCCCGCTGGATCGAGAAGTTGAGCTCATCATCAATGACCGGTTTGGTCAAGTAGTCAAACGCTCCCAGGCGGATGGCTTCGACCGCACTCTCAATCGTGCCGTACCCGGTCAGCAGCAGGATCGCGGTTTCGGGCTTATGAGCGACCGCCCATTCGAGCAGATGAAAACCGTCCTGGTCGGGCAGGTTCACATCACAGATGACGGCATCGAAGTTGTAGTCCTTGATCCTCTCCATCGCATCGCGACAGGTCAGAGAGGTCTCGGTCCGGTGACCGAGACTACGAAGATAGTCCGCCATCGCTTCGCAAATATGGCGATCGTCATCAACAACCAGAAGTGAACCGTGATAGGTCATGGGTGCCTCGTTGGCCTGACAGGAATAGACGTAAATCCGCATTCGGCGGACGTGGCGAACAGCCGGGCCAGCGGGCGACCAGCGAAGCAAACCCCAGCTCAGTGAGCGGCGCAATGCTCCTCCGTCTGCCGCCGGGACCGATCAGATCACCAAGGCGTCACGGACAACCCCTCTGCAGAGAAGCGGCATGTTGCCGATTCACCACAAGGGATCGCGTTCCTCATCACCCGAACATCCACGACCGGGGAGAGGACTCTGCTGGGAGCAACGAATTCAGGGTGACCAAACCTACGACACAGGTTGCACTGGGGCAACATCTTTCTGATGCGTTTTCGCGACCAGATGGAACGATTGTATCAGGGCGAACGGAGAAACCCGCTCGATCAGTGGGCTTTCCGCGACGGCCACCTCTCAGAAAGCTGGGTTTCGTCCGGTTGTTCACAGAAAGCCCCACTCCATGCCCGCGATGCACCATCCGCCGTCCTCGGTGAAGGCCGGGGATCCCCCCATCTCGGTGTTGCTTTTCGGCATCATGTTGCCGCCCGTCTACACCGATTCGGGCTGGATTTCGCCGCTGAAACGCAAGGCGTAAGGTGAAATGCATCGATTTCATAACACTTCAGACTCTTGCGCTGTCTGGCACGCAATTTCCTTGAGGTGTTCTCACCGTTCCAGAACCGGATCGTCTCAGCGTGTCCGAATGGCTTGCCACGGACTTTGCACTGTGGATGAGCCTGCAAGTTCTCCAGTTGAACGGGGAGACAGCACATATGACCCAGATGCCATTGATCGTCACCAGTAACGACACGGAATTCTTCGACCTGGTCAGGCAACACCTGGGGGATGAGGTACTGCTTCAGTGTGGGCCAACCTTCGAGGAAGCCCGGCAACTGATCGCTCAACAGCAGCCATCGGCCTGTGTCCTCGATTTGAGAAGCGTGTACGACGGTGGTCACATCGCAGACCGCTGGATTGACGAATTCCAGGCGAGGTTCCCCGACCTCAAGCTCATCATGCTGACGGCAGCTGACTGTCCGGAGACTCTGGAGCGACGGGCAGCCTGCACCCCAATGACTCATCTGCGGGCCCCTGTGACCGCGTCGCAAGTCGCTGACGCAGTCCGACTGTGTCGCCCAGTGGATCCCAAGGCAGACGCCTCTCCCGCTGCTCGTCCTCGCGAGACATTCGGAACCAGTCCGCTCGACAACATGTTGCGGAAGTTCGAAACCAACTCGCCTCAGCTGAAGAAGATGCTTGAGGACCTGGCGATCGCCGCCTCGCACAACGTGACGATTCTGCTGATCGGTGAAACGGGATCGGGGAAGACGTTCCTGTCGCGACTCATTCACGAGGCCTCACCACGGCGGAACGAGCCGTTCCTGCATGTCGCGTGCGGAGCCCTGCCTCGCGAGCTGATCGAAGGCGAACTCTTCGGCCATATGAAGGGATCCTTTACCAGTGCTCATCAAGACAAGGAGGGCAAGTTCATGGCCGCCGGGCGCGGCACCGTGCTGCTCGACGAAATCGATGTGCTCGGTCTGGAACAGCAGGTCAAGCTGTTGCGAGTCATCGAAACCGGCGAGTACGAGCCCGTGGGGTCAAACAAGACTCTGCAGTCGCAGGCCCGGTTGATTGCCGCCAGTAACCTCGACCTGCAACCACTGGTCGAGCAGGTCCGGTTCCGTCCCGACCTGTATTACCGACTCAGCATGCTGAAGTTCGAGATTCCGCCTCTCCGTCGCCGCAAGGTCGACATCATCCCGCTGGCCAAGAAGTTCATCGCCCAATTCACCCAGAAACACGGCGTCCAAGTCCATCGCATAGAGGACAGCCTCCTCGACGCCATCCTCAAGTACCCCTGGCCGGGCAATGTGCGTGAGCTCGAGCATGTCATCCAGCGGGCGGTGATCTACTGCCGGGATGGCGTTCTCTCGGCGGAGCATCTGCCTAGTCACATCGTGGCGTGTCAGGCGGGACCGACCAACGACCCATCCGTCACGATGCCCGGTCGCCAGAGCCCGACTGATGTCACCCTCGGTCGGCAAGTCGCCCTCACCGAGCGGGAGATCATCGAGCAGACCCTGTTCAAGAACAGCTTCAGCCGTACGAAGACGGCCCGCGATCTCGGCATCAGCCGGGTCACGCTCTACAACAAGATGCGGAAATACGATCTGCTCAAAGCCGACTGAGTCGAGCGAACTGCGAAACACGCCCGTCGACTATTTGACTCAACTCGTCACAGTTCAAAGACACCGCGAGATCTGCTGGATCTCGTTGTGTCTTTGTGCGTTTTCAACGGTCAGTCTCATCCGTGAGTGCCGAAAGAGACTCGAATGCTCCCGGTTCGAGCTTACGCTATATTAGGGATTCCGTCCCGTGTCACAGCCGCCTGATCGATGTCCGATACACTCGAAATCATTCCTGTCCAACGCCCCGTGGTGGGGACAATCCGCCCCCCAGGGTCAAAGAGCCTGACCAATCGGGCATTGATTCTGGCGGCACTGGCTCAAGGTCCGTCCCGACTGACGGGAGTGCTCGACAGCGTCGACACGCAGGTCATGATTGAAAGCCTGCGACGGCTCGGGCTCTCCATTGAGCAGGATCTCGCCGCGAAGACGATCTCACTCGTCGGCTGTGGTGGTCGCATCCCAGCAGGGGGGGGAGACCTCTATCTTGAGAACAGTGGGACGAGTATTCGTTTTCTGACCGCGATGTGTTGTGCCGGCGAGGGGCGTTTTCGCCTCGACGGCAACACGCGAATGCGCGAGCGCCCGATCGCTCCACTGGTGAAGGCCCTGAGCGAAGCGGGAGTCGATATCCAGTGCGAACTGAACACCGATTGTCCCCCTGTTGTCATTGAGGCTCGGGGACTGCCCGGAGGGGGATGGGCCGTCGACGGAAATCTGTCGAGCCAGTACCTGAGTGCTCTTCTGATGACTGCTCCCTGTGCCAAGTCGGACGTGACTCTCCGGGTTCGCGGGGAGCTTGTGTCGCGGCCTTACGTCGACATGACGATCGCCAATATGAAGCAGTTCGGGGCACAGGTTTCCGAACCGCAGCCGAATGTGTTTCAGATCACCGCCCGCCCGTACCAGGGGTGCGACTACGACATTGAGCCGGACGCTTCGGCCGCCAGTTATTTCTTTGCCCTCGCAGCTGTGACTGGCGGGGATATCACGGTGCAGGGATTGACGCGAGAGGCATTGCAGGGCGATGTCGCGTTCGTGGACGCTCTAGTCCGCATGGGGTGCCAGGCTGAATACGGGCAGCAGTCGATCCGCGTCATCGGTCGGCCGCTGCAGGGGATCGACATCGACATGAACGCGATCAGTGACACCGCCCAGACTCTGGCGTGCGTCGCCCCTTTCGCTACGGGGCCGACCCGGATTCGCAATGTCGCTCACATGCGGTTGAAGGAAACCGACCGTGTCACAGCTGTCGTGACAGAGTTGCGACGGTTGGGGCTGAACGTTGACGAGCATGAAGACGGCATGACGATTCACCCCGGCCCATTGAAGCCCGGGACCGTGGCGACCTACGACGACCACCGGATGGCGATGAGTTTTTCGCTACTCGGACTGCGACAGCCGCAGATCGTCATCGCCGACCCCAACTGTACTTCGAAGACATATCCCGAATACTTCTCAGACCTCGAAACCTTGTGCCAGGCCGCCCGATGAACCAGTTCGATTCCCGTGGCCGTCGACCGCGTGGTCCCTCTTCGGGACCGGGCCGAGGACGTGGTCCAGCTCCTGACCGGCGTCCCCCGTTTCGTCCTCGCCGCCCGCCGACCACCAACGAGCGTTTCGCCGACGCCCGCGGGATGGCGTTTGAGGCTCTGGGCACATTTGAGAACCGTCGTGCCTTCGTCTCGGATGCACTGGAGCAACTCTTCTACGAACGCAGCGCCCTCCCCTCCGACAAAGGTCTGGCGACCGAAATGTCGTACGGGATCGCCCGGCGAATTGCGACCGTGGACGCCCTGCTCATCGCAGCTTGCTCCCGCCCGCAGGACATGGTCCAGGACGGACTCTGGCGGTTGATGCGAATCGGTGCCTATCAGCTGGCATGGCTGCAATCGATCCCCGCTCATGCCGCGATTCACGAGACCGTCGAGCTGGCCCATCGGCTGCATCAGCCGGGTTGGGCCGGATTTCTCAATGCGGTGCTACGGCGGTTGCAGCGAGACATCTTGCCGGTGGATCAGGCGGGCTGGTCGAGCCAGCGAACACTGGCGGACCTCGTTGCGAATCCCGATCCGAGTTGGTTGCCATTGCGAGAGGTCAACTCCACCGCAGCCCGTCGGGGTGCTGACCACCACCCGGAAGAGCTGCTCATCGAGGGACTGGTTCTCCGGCAGCCAATCTTTCCCAACCCGTCGCAGTATCGAGCTGCTTACTGGGCGTCGGTCTGCAGTTATCCCGAATGGATGATCGACGACTGGTGCCGCGAACTTGGCGAAGCTGCTGCGATTGATCGGGCGTTCTGGTTTAACTCCACCGGCCGGATGTGTCTGCGGGTCAGTACTTCGATCACCACACGAGAGGCGACTCTGTCCGCATTGGAAGAGTGTGGCATCGTCGCCACTGCTGGTCGCCTGCCTGAGTCAATCTTGCTCGATCGTCCGGTGCCGGTGTCGGATCTGCCAGGATTCTGGGAGGGGCGAATCAGTATTCAGGACGAATCGGCCATGATGGCTCCGGCGCTCCTGGCCCCTCAACCGGGCTGGCGTGTTCTGGACCTGTGTGCCGCTCCGGGGGGCAAGACGGCTCACATGGCCGAGCAAATGCAGAATCGGGGACAGATCATCGCCTGCGACTCGACCGCCGAGCGACTGCCTCTCATTCATGAAAACTGCGATCGACTGGCCATCGACATCGTTCGGACTCAACTGGTTGGTCTCGATGGAGAAGAGACTCCCGAAGGACCATTCGATGCCGCCTTGGTCGATGTCCCCTGCTCGAACACGGGCGTCCTCGGCAAGCGTCCCGAAGTCCGCTGGCGGTTCGTACCCGGTGAGCTGCGAGAGTTGATCCCGATTCAGATGCGGCTGTTACGGACCGCGTTGGACCGGGTACGACCGGGAGGCCGCGTGGTCTATTCGACTTGCAGCGTTGACCCACGTGAGAATGAGCAGGTGGTCCGCGAGGTGCTAAGCTCGTACCCCAGCTGGCAACTCAGCGAAGAGCGCTGCCACGTCCCGGGCCATCCAGTCGATGGAGGCTACGCCGCGCTGCTGGTCAGCAAGTCTTCTTAGAGCAGCGTCACGTTTGGTCTTCACTCGAAGCAAGAACAGACAGGAATGTCTGTTCCACGGAATGTTCCTCAGTAGGACAGGCATTCCTGTCTGTCCCGAACGGAAGACAAACTCTGATTCGCTCTGGCCTCGCACCCTCTATTGGTTGCCTGGTCGTGTTTGATGGCCCGTATGGCTTGATTTCAGCGACCATGCCGTGATTCCGGGGTCGATTCAGTTCGCAGGGAATGTCTGCAATAATCCAGGGCTTGCCCGTGCCTTGATGGTTCGATCCCCAGTTGACTGCCACGTTTTATGCCCCTGCTGAACATCACCGAACTGAGCTACCACCTTCGTGGGAAGTCGTTACTCGACGCCATCTCCTGCCGAGTGGAACCACGCGAGCGGATTGGTTTGCTGGGCCGCAATGGGGCGGGCAAGACGACCTTCATGCGTCTGCTGTGTGGAGAGATCGAGGGGGATCACGGGACGCTCGTATTTCATCCCGGCTCACGTGTCGCCCGACTGCCCCAGGAAGTCCCCATGGACATTGAAGGGGCTGTCGCGTCGATCGTGCGGCAGGGATTCGCCCCCGATTGCGAGGTCGCAGAGTGGCAGCAAGAGCAACGAGTCGAACAGATCGTCGCGATGATGGAGCTGGAGGGCCAGGCGGCATTCGAACGTCTTTCGTCGGGGATGAAGCGTCGCGTGCTGCTCGCGCGGGCGATCGTGTCGAAGCCCGATATGCTGCTGCTGGATGAACCGACGAACCATCTCGATCTCGATTCGATCCAGTGGCTGGAGAACTTCCTCGGACGCTGGGATGGGGCCCTGATCTTTGTCACGCACGATCGCCAGTTCCTGCGAAAACTGGCCAGCCGGATCATGGAGATCGACCGTGGGCGGTTGTTCGACTGGTCATGCGACTATGACACTTTCCTGGAGCGTAAGGAGGCGTCACTTCTGGTCGAAGAGAAGCAGAATGCCTTGTTCGACAAGCGTCTGGCGGTGGAGGAGGCCTGGATCCGGCAAGGTGTCAAAGCCCGCCGTGTTCGCAACGAGGGACGCGTCAAAGCCCTCGAAAAGCTGCGAATCGTCCGCAGCGAACGACGCGACCGCGTCGGCAAGGCCCGTATCGAGATTCAGGAAGCCGAACGCAGCGGAGCTCTGGTCGCCGACTTGAAGGGAGTGTCCTTCAGCTACCCCGGTCGTACGATCGTCGACTCGTTTTCGACCACCGTCATGCGAGGCGACAAGATCGGGATCATCGGTCATAACGGGGCGGGCAAAACGACCCTGCTGCGGCTCATTCTCGGCCAGCTGGAACCGACCGAGGGGAAGGTCCGCCTGGGTTCGAACTTGCAAGTCGCTTACTTCGATCAGTTGCGGGCCTCACTCAACGAGGACGCCACGGTTCAGGAGAACGTGGGCGATGGGGCCGACACGATCACAATCAATGGCTCGAACAAGCACGTGATCGGTTACCTGCAGGACTTCCTCTTCGAGCCCGATCGGGCTCGGACACCCGTCAAATTTCTTTCGGGGGGAGAGCGGAACCGCGTGTTGCTGGCCAAGCTGTTCGCCAAGCCGGCCAACATTCTGGTCCTCGACGAACCGACGAACGATCTCGACATGGAGACGCTCGACTTGCTCGAAGAGCGGTTGGTGGAATTCAACGGCACGGTCCTGACCGTCAGCCACGACCGCGAATTCCTGAACCATGTGGTGACAAGCACGATCGTCTTTGAAGAGGGGGGCGTGCGAGAGTACGTCGGCGGATACGACGACTGGGTTCGCCAGCGGGCTGCCGCGAAGGAGATGGCGGCTCCCGCCCCCAAAGTGGAGGCGGCTCCGGTTTCTGCTTCAGCTCCAACTGCCTCGGCCAAGACGCGCAAGCTCTCGTTCAAGGAGCAGCGGGAACTGGAGCAGCTTCCCGGGTTGATTGAGTCCCTCGAAGCTGAGCTTGCCACCTTGCATGGCGAGATGGCGCAGCCGGAGTTCTACCAGCAGTCTGGCGACAAGATCGCGGCGGCTCAAAAGATCGTGACCGCGAAAGAGGCCCAGCTGCAACAGGCCTACGAGCGCTGGGGCGAGTTGGAATAGTTGCGACGCTCGCCCAGGCAAAGAAAAAGCGACCGTAGAGATACGGTCGCTGATGGGTTTGTTTTTAATCGGCCAACTCACGCACCGGGGCGGAGTCGGCAGTAGGCGGTCAGAACCTGGTACAGGTCTTCGGTCACCTGAACTTCGTCATCCTCGAAGTCGCTCAGGAACGCACGTTGCTTGCGGCCCGCTTCCAACAGGATGTTGGAGAGTTCGCCGAAGGTGATGTTCACCTTCAGGGGCTCGATGTCGCGAGACTCGTCATCACCCGTAAACAGTCGAAGTCGAGGCTGCATGGGACTTCCTCCTTGATGTCCACCAATCACTTCAATCGGATATGTTCCGCTGCTGCCCCTATTCATCGGCGAAAGACGCCGAGTCCCCTCAACGTTTCTCGGCGAATCCTGCCGCTCTGCGACGAATAGATGCGTAACCCGCAAAGTTTCGCATCGAACGCCCAGGGTCCGGAGGACATGTACCCCGGGTCAGGACGCCGCAGAAGAGCTGAACAGCTTGGATTTCGAGAGGATGAGAGACGGGAATGCTGCGAGAAGAAGCCTGCCCACATCATGCGGACGGAATCTCCTGAAGTGTTATCGGCATCGAATTCGGCCGACATGAGCGAATTTTCCGATTATATAAAATGGGTGGACTTTGCGGGCGGTTGGCTCGCCTCGCCACATGAAAAAAGCCCGGAGAATGCTCTCCGGGCCGGGGGCTTTGCTACACGCAAGCTGCGAGGTTACTTCTTGGGAGCCTTCTCACGGTCGGCCTGTGGGATGTAAGCCGGCAGCTTCTGGCTGGCGAAGATGGGCTTCATGCGGGCCAGACGCAGACGTCCGTTGATGATCGGCAGGCTGACCATGTCATCGCCGATCAGCGGACGGGCGTACTTCACAAAGTCATCGGTCACATCGGTACCGCACTTGGTGATCCAGTGATCGGGGAACTTGCGGTCCTTTTCGGCGACTTCGGCCAATGGGGCCTTGTCGTACTTGACCTGGTAGTTCTCCCAGTCGGTTCGCAGGATCGTCGCCATGTAGCCATGCTCACCAGCGGCTGCGAGGAGGGCCGCTTTCTGTCCGACGTAGTACGACTCGTCGAGGTCAACCACCGAAGCGTAGGCCATGCTGTGACGCTGTTCAGTTCCGGGGACGTTGCAGCGGGCAGCTCCCTTGGCCAGCAGCTTGCTCTTCGACTTGTCGTTGAGAGCGTTCGTCAGCAACTGGGCGACAGTGATCTTGCTCGACCCGAAGCTGGCGTGGCCGAAGGCATCGCGAACGATGAACTCTTCGGGAATCGGGAGGCCATCGATCTGCAGCCCCTCGCTGACGACCACCATGCTGCGGCCGTGCTTCTTGAGCGACTCATTGACGTTGTCGAAGATCTGGTCGATGTGGACCTTCCGCTCGGCCAGATAAATCTGCAGCGGCAGTTCGCGGTTCGGATCGGCCAGTCGCGCAGCTGCGGGGATGTAGCCGATCGCGCGGCCCATCGCCTGCATGACCAGCACGGGGTCAGCTGGGCAGGAGCCGTTGTTCTCCTCGTTCGCCATCTGGACGTAGTGAGCCCAGTAGCGAGCCGTGGACCCGTAGCCGGGGGTGTGGTCGACCAGCTTGAACTCGCTGTCACCGACGTCGTTATCGATTGTCTTCGGCCCGCCGATCCCCACGATGTCGAGACCACGCTGCCGGGCCAGTTCGGCCACGGTGTGAGCGGTGTGCATCGAGTCGTTACCGCCGATGTAGCAGAAGTACCCGATGTTATGGGCCTTGAAGATCTCCATGATCCGGTCAAAGTCCTGGTTCTGCCAGTCCTTCAACTTGTAGCGACAGGTTCCGATCGAGCCCGCAGCCGGAGTCGTACGCAGCAGGGCGATCTCATCGGCACATTGAGCTGACAGGTCGATCAGTTCTTCCTTGAGAATCCCCTCGATCCCGTGCCAGCCGCCGTAAACGGTGCCGATTTCCGACATCTGGCGGGCCGTTTCGACGATCCCGCGCAGCGTGTTATTGATGACAGGAGATGGACCGCCCGATTGGGCGACGATCATGTTCTTGGCCATGGGAGGGGATAAGTCTCTGGGGGAGAAATGGGAGCAGCGGGCCGACTGCGGAACGCCACAGGAACGGTCACTCGCTTTACGTGGATGATAACGGACCGGCTGTCCCGCTGACAAATCCCCTGCACTCGAAGAGGTCGGCAGTATCAGATGTTACGACCAATCGATCACCGTTTTCTCTCGATTTGGAAGTGAGTTAGCCATTCTGTCCGACTCTCGTCCCGGACTTGATTCCCACTCCGAAGTGGGGGACAGTGTGTCATTCCGAACCTTCCTTCCACGCAGGCACCGCTTCCAATGCACTCTCACGTCGAACGCTACGCTCCCTTTGGCCTTGTCCGCGATATGCTCGCGACTCCGGATGTCATCCGAAAATTTGACGTCCGCCAGATGGCCGACACCGCCCAGCAGATTGCCCAGGTCGGCAAGCTGTTGCTGACCGGTGAGGGGTCGAGCCGCATATTCCCAGCCAAGAGTGCGATCGCTCACTCTCGCCGTCAGGGCTGGCCGCTGACCCTGCACACCGAAGCGGGGCGTCAGGCTCGCGAATACTCACTCAAGGACTGGGCCGTGTTCGCCCTGTCAAACTCAGGCCGTACCGCCGAAGTGATCGGTCTGTTCAACGACCTCCAGGCGGCTGGGCATACCGCTCGTTACAGCCTGACCGCGTTCGCGGGCTCCAAGCTCGAATCGCTCTCGGCCAAGGGCTACACCCTCAGCTGTGGTCCCGAGGGAGCAGTGGCTGCGACCAAGAGCGTGATGGAGCAGGCGTTGTTCTACCGGGCTTTGCTCGAAGCAGTGGCTGGAGTCTCGACGCTGGAAAGCCGACTCGGCTCGCTGGCCGATGCCGTGAACACCGCCTTGACCACCGTCGTCCCGGATGAAATCACTCAGAAGATTGCAAAGGCTGGCACGATCTATTGGGCAGGCCGCAACGAAGGGGTCGCCGAAGAGCTGACACTCAAGTCGAATGAGATCACCCGCAAGCCCGCCGATTATCTGGAGGGCACCTATGCCGTCCACGGGATCGAAGAAGTCATGAACCCCCAGGATGTCCTGCTGTGGGTTGATCCGTACGCCGAGTCAGAGCAGAAGTTCGCCGATGTCCTCGCCAAGGGCGTCGGCATGACCATCGTCGCCATCGCTTCGCGGCCGACACAGTTCCCGACGATCCTGATTCCCGAGGCGGGCGACCTGAATCCCTTCGTGCAGATGGCTGCGGGGTGGAATGTCCTCGTCGATGTCGGGATTCAGTTGGGCATCGACCTCGACAAGCCCCAGCGTGCTCGCAAGGTCGGCAACGAGTTCGTTGGCTAACAGATTGAGTTTGCGATACATGAGACACGGGTCGGGCATCTCGAATTCCCGACCCGTGCGTTTGTTTTACGAGGCAAGACACAGCTGCCCCGTTCTACGAATCGATAGGTCCGTTTCACCGTTGGTCTTCAGACGAAGAAGTACATACAGGAAGTTCTGTTCTACTGAAATTCAAAAGTAGGACAGACATTCCTGCCTGTCCCGAGCGAATAAGAGCGAGGCATCGGCCCTGACGCCGTGTCCGGTACGAGCAAACCGCTGAGGTTCTGATGAAGAGCTGTCGCTTGGCGGAACACGCAATATCTTGAACGCCAACCTACTTCAGCAGTGCCTCCGCCAGATCGAGATCATCCTGCGTCGTGATCTTGATGTTCGAGGCCAGTCCCGGCACCACTTCCACGGGGTGTCCCATGCGCTCGATCAGCTGGGCTTCGTCGGTCGGCTGAAAGGTCCCTCGCTCGGCAAAGGCCTGCCGCAGCCAGTCCTGCCGCACGATCTGGGGCGTTTGAGCCGCCCACAGATCGGCACGCGGAACTGTCTCGGTGATGCGATTGCCGGCTCCCACACGTTTGATTGTGCTGGAGATGGGGGTGGCTGGGATCGCGGCGCCGGTACGGCGGGCGGCCTGGACGACGGCTTCGATCGTCTCGCTCTGGATCATCGGTCGGGCGGCGTCGTGCACGGCGATCAGTTCCACACTCTCGGGAATCTGTCGCAGGGCTGCCTCGACGGTATCGGAGCGTTCTGCTCCTCCAGCGACGACCTCGATCGATCGCATGCGTGCCAGTTGATTGGCGAATCGTTCCCGAAACCAGTCGAGATCCTCGGGCGAGACGGCGATGACCACCTTGACTACATCGGCCCGGTGCAGGAACGGAATGACCGAGCGATACCAGATCGGCTCTCCCTTGAGTGTGATGAATGGCTTCTTCCGCTGTGCGGGGTGACCAGTCTCCTGCGTCGGGTGCTCGGACTCCTGAATCCGAGTCGAGCTGGCAAACCGAGTACTGCGCCCGGCGGCAGGAAGGATGACAGCGATCTGGGTCATGTGAAGAACAGCCTTAATGTGTGTGTGCCCATTCCACTGCGGAGTCTGGCAAGGACTCGACGAGACTCAGCAGAACCGATGCGAACCACAGCTGCAACCTCGTCATGTGCTGAAGGCGAGCGTCCGGCGTAAGCCGGATGGTGCTTCCCATCGTGATCACGCAGTAGGGCTGCCACAGTCATGAACACCGTCTCGCCACAACCGCCCGGGCTTTGCCAGCCACGCGGGCGAACAGCAGTACGCCGGGTTCGTTGCCGGGGAGTGGGAGTTTGCGGCGGATGGCGTCGGCGTCGATGCTCATGTGGCGGCACTTGATCTCGACCTGGCCAAAGGGTGACGTGCGGAAGTAGTCGCGGATCTCTCGCGTGTTGTTGTTCAGGTCGGCCAGGACCTCGAAGCCACGCACAAACGGGGATTCGACCAGCGTGTCGCTCGTCAGGTACTCCTCCGCATCGTCGAGCCGACGCAGGTCGAGTTGCTCCGCCACACAGTCGACCAGCCCCGCGCGCACGACCGCTGGATCGGGGTCAAACAGATATCGCTTGAGCGGTTCGATCCGTGGCCGATACTCCCAGGGGTCCCCGGAGATCGAGACTCCAAGTGGCAGGATCGTGGCCTGAAACGGAGTGGGCTTCCGAAGATCGCCAAACCAGATCGTGGCCTCTTTGCACTCGCCGTTCAGGCTGATGAGTTCGACTTCGCAGTTGGTGAACTTCCCCCCAAAGTTGCTGGCAGGCGAGACCTTGATGGCTCCTCCGCGAGCTGTTTGCGTTAATGATTGGAGGTACGGCAAGGCGGGGGAGCCGAATTCGAGTCGCACCTGCCGCTGCCCTTGAGTCCGTCGATCAGGGTCGAGGTGAACAAACCGGCCCGCCACATCGACGCTCTCGACATCACTGTTGAGCGTTTCGATGTTCTCTGCCACGCCGTACACAGCTGCGTTCTGTCGAGTGAACCACGAGGCGAGTGGTGACAGGTCGACTGCCAATACAGGTGTGTGGTGGGCGATCGCGATGGCATCGGCACCGATCCCACTACAGAGGTCGAGGACCTTATCGCCGGCGCAGGCCTTGAACCGCTCGGCTTTGTGACGGGCGACAATCTCCTGAGTTGCCTGCTCCAGCCGGGTGCGGTCGAACCACATCTGGTCGGCACGGGTGAAGCGTGGACGGGCATGCTTTCGGAGATCTGTCAACGTGAGAGCGGCTCGCACCACCTCGGCAGGATACTTCCTTCGCAGGGCCGTCTGCGTGGCGGGGCCCGTCTCGCCGCCAGCCAACTCCTCCCAGATCGCGGGAGTGGCGAGCAGCTGTTCGTGGACGACAATGGCTTCCTGGTCAGCGTCCACTGGTTATCGTCCTCTCGCACAGTGGGCCAGATGCAGCATCATTTCGAGCCACTGGACCTCGCGGGCTGCCCGATTCGCGGGAGAGCTCTCACGCTCTACTCGCTCGCACAGATCGACGAACTGGAACGCATCCCACCGGGTGGATGAATATCCAGCGATTCCCGCCCGAGCTAAGATCGGAGCAGCAAGTGGAGCCAGCTGATCGTGAACCGGATGCGAACCGACGCGACGGCACCAGTACTTCGCATTGCCGTAGTCGGGCTCGCGTCGGTGCATGATCGCGTGCCACAGATCGGCATCGCGGTCCCCCTCCATTGATTGCGACTGTGTGTGGCTCTCATCGAGATAATCGTGGACGAGATACAGACCCGCTTTGAACAGCGTCGTCTGCCGCGGCGATGCCCCTCGCACCGAATCAATCGCGTCCGCGAGCCACGACTTCCCAGGCAGTCGGGGAGCGAGACTGGGCCAATCCGTTCGGGAAGCGGGCGAGACTCCCGCCAGAGATCCTGTCCATACGTTTGGCGTTTCGGTCAGCTGCTTCCACAGAGCATCTGCGTCGACGGACGAGCCGAGCGACAAGGAGGTCGCTCGACAGAATACTACGTGACGACGAAACGGAGGTTCGACCAGCCAGCGAATCGCAGGAGGAAGTCTCTCGCTGTCATCGCCCAGCGAGAGACACGCCAGCGTTGAAGTGTCCGGCCAGGACTGGAAGGCGGGCGCAGCTGTGACCTGCTCGACCGTTAACGGAGAATCGCAAACTGCCAATACGCCCTTGACCGGACCGATGGCAGCCCGTGTGGAAGAGGGACAGAGAGTAAGGACGGGTTCAGGCATAGATTGCGGAAGAGTGTCTCGTGGCGACCGAACGCTAGCTCACACAGCACACACAAGAACAGGAAGGGAGCCGACTCACCAACCCGAAGCGTCCGCGAGGGCGAGCGAAAACAGACCCGGAACTTGCGATCAGCTGTCCAGATCGTAACAAGAAGAGACACACAGGAATGTCTGACCTACTTCCGGTTTTCAGTGGGACAGACATTCCTGTCTGCCCCATCCAGCAGTGTAAGGACAAAACCTGAGACCACTCTATGCCGGTCGCTGCGGATCGGCTGCCAGCGGGAGCGTCACCTTGCGGCCGGTCCAGGCCGACTGGTAGATGGCGAGGATGATCTCCACGCTTTTGCGGCCCTCATATCCGTCGATGGCCGGGCGTTGCCCCGCGTTCACAGCTGCGATGAAATCCTCGAACTGCCGCTGATGGCCGACGAAGGAGATCGCCTTCGGATCGCTGGCCCCGCCGGTGTTGCCCGACTTCTTGGCGAGTGATTCGCGGAGAGCGGCATCGCCCGCCTCTTCGTTCTCGAACTGCCACATCAGGACGTCGTCCTGCTCAATAATGGCCGATCCCTGCGAGCCGTGGATCTCCGTTTTCTTCAGCAGGCCCGGCCACGCAGCTGTGGTGGCTTCGAGGGTGCCGATCGCTCCGTTCTTGAACTTCACGACCGCGGCACCGACGTCTTCGACTTCGATCCGTTCGTGGGCCAGAGTCGAGGTCATGCCGACGACTTCGACGACTTCGCCCATCATCCAGTAGAGCAGGTCGACGTTGTGGATCGCCTGGTTCATGTAGGCGCCGCCTCCGTCCAGTGCCCACGTCCCGCGCCAGTTCCCGCTGTCGTAATATTGCTGCGTCCGCCACCACTTCACGTAGGTGTCACCCAGGGTCAGGCGGCCAAACCGACCTGCATCGATCGCCTTCTTGAGCGCCAGATTCGCCGGAGTGAATCGCGAGGGGAGGATCGCGCCGAGCTGAACCCCAGCCTTTTCGCACGCCTTGATGATCGCATCACAACGAGAGAGAGTGATTTCGAGCGGCTTCTCGACGAGCAGGTGTTTTCCAGCCTTCGCGGCTTCGACGGCGGGCTCCATATGGGCTCCGCTGGGGGTACAGATCGTCACGATCTGGATGTCGGGATTGGCGAGGAACTGATCGAGATCGTCGTAGCCCTGGCAGCCATATTCCTTCGAGAACTCGCTAGCCCGGCCGGGAACACGGTCGTAACAACCGACGAGCTTCGCTCCCGGTATCGCTGCGATCGCCTTGGCGTGAAAGTGGGCGATCATGCCCGTCCCGATGATGCCGAAACCGTTCGTCATGGTGAGCCTCAATGATGTATAGGGGGAACGAAAAACCTCCCCCGTCTGGAGCCCGTCAGAATGACTTCCCGCGAGGCGGATCGCAACCCAATTGGGTGGGGATGTCTGGAGCGAATGAGTGAACGAGCCAATGCCGAAGCGGGCACGATCGCTGCTGCTTGAACCGCGAAGCGGTGCCAGCCACTAGCCTTGGGCGTCAGCCCAAGGGAAAGGTCGAGTTCCCACGATTACAGCCGCGAAGCGGCGACACACGGTATTTCGTTTGACCACGCCCCGAATGCTGGCTCAATGTGTCGCGACTCAAACCTGTCGTCGCTTCGCGGCTGCTTCTCTACCAGCATCTTCAACCGCAGGCTTTCGCCTGCGGCTACCTGCTGTCGCCTCTTCGAGGCTTAAGGGGGATGCGAAGTGACACACGTCGGAGTTGTTTCACCTCTTCGGAGACGCGAATCTCCTCGATTCTGCCGGTCGCCGTCCCCAACCTGCGTCCCGCCCTTGCAATTCTCCCCTGATCCTCAAAAATCCAGTTTCCCGCCGGGCGAGGTGCGCTTGAGGGGGGGATTCTCGATGAGGTCTGCATGGTTGCTCGCAATTCCGCCAACGGTTCCGGAGATTCTCCCGCCGACGACATTCAGTTCGTTTCCATCAGCGACGAAACCCGTCGCCGGTATCTGAACTACGCGATGTCGGTCATCATGTCGCGGGCGTTGCCTGACGTTCGTGACGGTTTGAAGCCGGTGCAGCGGCGTATCCTGTTCGCCATGTATGACGATCTGGGGCTGACCCCGGATGCGAAGTACGCCAAGTGTGCGAAGATCACCGGTGCTGTCACCGGTAACTACCACCCGCACGGCACGGTGTCGGTGTATGACGCCCTCGTCCGCATGTCACAGTCGTTCTCACTACGCGAACCGCTGATCGATGGGCAGGGGAACTTCGGTTCGATCATTGGCTTGCCCCCCGCAGCTGAACGATATACCGAAGCCAAGCTGACCAAGGTCGCCGACCAGCTGATGAACGAGCTGCGGTACCGGACGGTCGATACGCGGCCCAACTACGACGGCACGCGGCAGGAGCCGGTCGTTCTGCCCGCACAGTTCCCGAATCTGCTGGTGAATGGAGCCTCGGGGATCGCGGTCGGTATGGCGACCAACATGCCGCCGCATAATCTCGGCGAAGCGATCCGCGCTGCTGTGCTATTGATCGATGAGCCAGACGCCAGCACTGCCAAGGTGATGACCAAGCTGCGGGGCCCCGACTTCCCGATGGGGGGGCGCATCGTCACCGATCGCAAGGAACTGTTAAAGGTCTACGAAGAAGGCCGCGGCTCAATCAAGATCCGCGCGGAATGGCAGCTCGACAAGGAAAAGGGCAAGGAGATCCCGAACCGGATCGTCATCAACACGATTCCCTACGGCGTTGAAACCGGCCCGCTGATGAGCTCGCTGGGCGAGATCCGCGACTCGCGCAAGCTGCCCCAGCTGGTCGACATCGCCGATGAATCGGACGACGAGCATGGCATGCGGATCGTCATTGAGATCAAGCCCGGAGCTGAGCCCGAAGCGGTCATGGCGTACCTCTTCAAGCACACGCGGCTGGAGGAGAGCTTTGCCTACAACGCGACGTGCCTGGTTCCTGATGAGCATGGCGTCCTCGGCCCGAAACGCTGCGGCGTGGTGGAGATTCTCAAGTACTTCCTCGATTTCCGCCTGGCGACGGTGCGTCGACGGTTCGAGTTCCTGCTGGCCCAGCTGGAAAAGCGGATTCACATCCTCAAGGGCTTCGCGATCATTTTTGATGGTCTCGACAAGGCCTTGAAGATCATCCGGGCGAGCGATGGCAAAGCGGACGCCGCTGAGAAGCTGATGAAGGCCTTCCCGCTCGACAAGGAACAGACCGACGCCGTGCTGGAGCTGGCACTGTACCGCATCTCGAGCCTCGAAATCGGACGCATCCGTGAAGAGCTGCAGGAGAAAGAGGCCGAGGCCAAACGCATTCGGCGCATCCTCGGCAGCGAGAAGCTGCTGTGGGGCGAAGTTCGCAAAGAGCTGGAGCAGCTGGGGGACACAGTCGGAACCAAACGTCGGACGGGGTTGGGGTCTTCCGAGGAAATTGCAGAGTTCGATCCGCAGGCCTACATCGTTCGCGAGAACACGCACATCGTCATCTCGACCGAAGGTTGGGTCCGCCGGCTCGGTCGTATTTCGACTCTCGACAAGCTGCGAATGCGAGACGGGGATCAGTTATTGACCGTGTTGCCCTGCAGTACGCTCGATAACGCCATCTTCTTCAGCAGTGATGGGACGGCGTACACGCTGCCCGCTGAGCAGATTCCGGCCAGCACGGGCTACGGCGAGCCGATCTCGAAGCATATTCGGCTGAGCGATGGGTCGACGATCGTCACAGCCCTGAGCACCGACACGCGATTCACCCCGCCCGACACGCCGGTCGATGATCAACCGGCTCCCGCTCCGTACCTGATGATCGTGACAGCCAGTGGCCAGGTGATGCGGCTCTCGTTGTCGTCATTCCGCTTACCCTCGACTAAGAGTGGTCGCCGCTACTGCCGCCTGATTGATGGGGACAAGGTCGTCCACACCGAACTGGTCGACGAGGCTGACACGATGTTCCTGATCTCACGCGATGCCCGACTAATCCACTTTGCGGTCTCTGATGTCCCGGTCCTGTCGGGAGCGGGGAAGGGCGTGCGGGGCATCAAGCTCGACGCAGGTGACGTCCTGCTGGGAGCCCAGAAGATGTCGCGACCATCCGATACCCTGAAGGTCATCAACGACAATGACAAGACAATGAGCTTCGGCCAGATGAAGTACACCGTGACGAGTCGTGGCGGCAAGGGAGTGAAGGTCGCCCATCGCTCGACGATCAAGTCGATCGTGCGACCGGAACTCATTCTCCCCGACTGGGGCCAGGTCGAGGGCTAACTTGACTCCCCGCTCAATCGTCTCTGGTTAGCCGTTGGGCTCGCCCGACGTGTCCCTCCTCTTTGGCGACCATCCCCAACCTCGGAACACGCACCGTGACCGAATGGCTCACACAGCGAATGGCCGAAGCCACTCCCGGGACCTGGGCGGTGGTCGGAGCACTCGTCACAGCTGGGATCTGTGCGGTGCTGACCAAGCCGGCATTGGAGACGTGTGAAGCTCCGGTGCGTCGCTGGCCTCTTCTGATGACGATGGTGGGGCTCGCGTTCGGGGCAGCACTCGCTTACTGCATGGACGAACTCCAGTGCCAGCGCACTCCCGAAGTGATCCCGAGCCAGCCTTGGCAGGACCTGCGGATTGTCTACCACTCGATCTGTCTCGGCCTGTTATTGGTCATCACAGCCACCGATCTGGCGTCGCTCTACATTCCCAACTTTGTCGTGAACTGGGGCCTCGCGATTGCCATTGTGGGGGCGTTTGTCTCGGGCGAGTTGCAGATGGCCCACTTGTGGGTCGACTGGAACGAGGAGATTCCCGGCCTTCGCGGCCCGTACATTCCCGACTGGATCAAAGCCCACCAGCACTGGCATGCCCTCGCCTGGAGCCTAGTCGGAGCGATCGTCGGATGGGTGTTGATTGAAGTCGTACGCCGGATCGCTGAATTCGCACTGGGGCGACCGGCGATGGGGGTGGGGGATGTCACCTTGATGGCGATGATCGGGGCGTTCCTCGGTTGGCAGGCCACGGTGATTGCGTTTTTCATCGCACCGGTACTGGCCTTGGTGCTGGGACCGCTGGCACGGCGAATCTCAAAAGAGGTCGCGGTTCCCTACGGCCCGTTCCTGGCGATGGGAGCGATCATCACCATGTTCACGTGGCGGTGGATCTGGATGTTCGAGATCGACATCTCGTCCACGGGCCCTGGTTCGATGGATGACCGGTCGACTGCTTTTGCCATCCGGCGCATGTTTGGCGATGGGCTGCTGCTCACCGGCCTCAGCGTGGTCGTACTGGTCGGGACAGTCGGCCTGATGCTGCTGATGCGGCTGTTCTGGTCATTGCCCATTCAGCGAGTCGCAGGTGGCCCCGATCTTGATGTCAGGCATCAACAAGTCGAGGAATCGCCAGCACCACCCTCTATTCCTGCGAGCCCTGTTGAAACTGAGCCGCCCGTTGAGTCTTGATCCGGTCCGATGCTTCGGTTGAAGAGAGGTTCGCGACGCCAGTTGTACTCCGTATTCTTTCACCCCGGCCTCTTTCAGGTCAGATTCACCCAACGGGGTGGAGTCGATAGACTCTTGTCGAGTTGACGCCGGGGTTGGCGGCTGATGTGTGATCGATGCGCATTTCCGAATGGCTCCGCGGATGGACCGCTTTATTATCCAGGGAGGTCGTCCGCTCCACGGGACCGTACAGGTCAGTGGTTCCAAGAATGCCGCCTTGCCCATGATGGCGGCCAGTCTCGTTGCCAGCGGCCCGCTTCAGCTAAAGCAGGTTCCCGACCTCGCCGATGTCCGCACGCTCGCCGCTTTGCTGAAGTCGCTGGGAGTGGAATCGCAGCGACAAGCCGACCACATTGTCTTGAACTGTGTTGACGACCGATCGTGTCGGGCCGATTACGAACTGGTACGCCGGATGCGGGCCAGCATTTGCGTTCTTGGCCCTTTGCTCGCCAAACGACGCAAGGCCATCGTGTCGCTCCCCGGTGGATGTAATATCGGGCACCGTCCGATCGATCTGCATTTGATGGGGCTGCGAGCTCTGGGGGCGGAGATCCAGATCGAGAATGGCTATGTGATCGCGTCGGCATCGCGACTCCGCGGTGCCAGGATTCACCTTTGTGGCGATCAGGGGAGCACCGTCACCGGGACCTGTAACGTGATGACTGCCGCTTGTCTGGCGAGCGGGACGACAGTGATCGAATCCGCCGCGTGTGAACCGGAGGTCGTCGACCTTGGACACCTGCTGCAGGGGATGGGGGCCCGAATTGAAGGGCTTGGAACCGCAACGCTCACCATTGAAGGCGTTGAAGAACTCTCCGGAGCCACCCACACCGTCATTCCCGACCGCATCGAGGCTGCCACTCTCATGATCGCTGCAGTGATCACGAGAGGCGATGTCACGATTGAGAATCTCCGCGAGGATCACCTCACGGCGGTCAGCGAGGTCCTCGTTCGAATGGGAGTGACTCTTGCTTGGGCGGGGGATCGTTGCCGGATTTCGACGTCCGGTCCGCTTCATCCCGTCAAGTGCGAGGCGACTCCCTACCCTGGATTCCCCACCGATGTTCAGGCTCAACTGACCGCCTTGCTTGCCCTGACTCCTGGCGAAAGCTCTGTCACCGACAAGGTGTTCCCGAACCGCTTCATGCATGTGTCGGAACTCTTGCGGATGGGGGCCAACATTCGTCGAGACAGCGACAGTGCACTCATCACCGGAGTCCCGGCTCTGTCGGGGGCCCACGTCATGGCGAGTGACCTGCGAGCGAGTGCAGCCCTCGTGCTCGCCGCTCTGGCCGCTCAGGGGGAGACGAATATTCACCGTATCTATCACCTCGATCGAGGCTACGAACAGCTGGAATTGAAGCTGCGGTCGCTCGGGGCATCCGTCGAACGTTGTCCCGACATCGTCCCGTAAGTCACTCCTCAGTGCGGGTTGTCAGGTGGCAAATCACGCAGAAAGTAGTGTCTTCTACGCTTACACGGATCTGAGGTTGACCAGTCCCCCCCATGATCGATCTACTCTTAGCTCGTCTTCTGGGACCCTCTTTCTGATACAGGTCTGATTTTGATGCGAGTGATCGTTACCGGCGGGGCCGGATTCATTGGCAGCCACATCGTCGAGCAACTGCTCGCTGCGGGACATGAACCGCATGTGATTGACAACCTGTCGACGGGAGATCGCCGCAATGTGCCGGCGGGTGTCACACTGCACGAAGTGGATGTGCGGAATCTCGCTGAGGTCCAGAAGGTCTTCGAAGCCGTTCGACCTCAGGCGGTCAGCCATCAGGCGGCCCAGATGTCGGTCAGCTTGTCGGTGCGAGAGCCGTATTTTGACGCTGAAGTCAATGTGATGGGCTTGCTGTCGGTGCTGCAAGCTGCGGATCGGACCGGTGTCGAGCGATTCGTGTTCGCATCCTCGGGGGGAGTTCTCTACGGAGATGTCGACACCCCCGCCCCGGAATCTCACCCCGCCGATCCGGTGTCTCCCTATGGCATCAGCAAGTGGGTTGGCGAGCGCTACCTGAAGTTCTACTCCCAGCAGTCGAAAATGACCTGCATCGCCTTGCGATACTCAAACGTCTTCGGACCCCGGCAGAACCCACACGGCGAGGCAGGTGTTGTGGCCATCTTCTGCCAGCGTCTTCTGCGCGGCGAGTCCGCCACGATCAACGGGGATGGCAAGTACATCCGCGACTACGTCTACGTCACCGATGTCGCAGCTGCGAACGTGTGTGGACTGACTCAGCCCGCGATCGAGCCGTTCCGCCCGTACAACGTGGGAACGGGGCAGCCAACTGACACCAATCAAATTGGAGAGGCCATCCACCGCGAGTGCCAGCGGCTGGTAGGCCCGGGAAAGTCGGTCGCACCGTTGAACCATGGCCCGGCTCGGGCAGGAGATCTGCGGTCGAACATGATCGACGCGACCCGGGCCAAGACCGACTGGGGTTGGACACCTCAAGTCGACTTTGCGTCAGGTCTGCGGCAGACCGTAGAATGGTTCCATTCACAGTCCAGTTCCAGCGGTCACTGAGTCGACATCGGCCCTCGCCCCTTCGTTCACACTTCCTCCACACACGCATCAGAGCCGGCTCTGGTGCACAGACTCCTCACTTCAGACACACCTATGCAAATTCTTGTCACCGGCGGCGCGGGATTTCTTGGCAGCCATCTTTGCGAGCGGTTGCTCAATCGAGGCGACTATGTGATCTGTCTCGATAACTTTTTCTCGGGACGAAAAGAGAACATTGCCCACCTGGTCGGCCATCCGCATTTCGAGCTGATCCGACACGACATCGTTGACCCGATCAAAGTGGAGTGCGAGCAGATCTACAACCTTGCCTGCCCCGCGTCCCCCGTGGCCTATCAGTACAACCCGATCAAGACGATCAAGACGTCAACCATCGGCATGATCAATGTGCTCGGTCTCGCCAAGCGTTGTCGGGCTCGTGTGCTGCATACCTCCACCAGCGAAGTCTACGGCGATCCCGAGGTCCATCCCCAGCGGGAGGATTACTGGGGCAACGTGAATCCGCTCGGTCCCCGCAGCTGTTACGACGAGGGGAAACGCGTCGCGGAATCGCTGTGTATGAACTACCACCTGGCCAACGGTGTGGCGATTCGTATTATGCGAATCTTCAACACCTATGGGCCTCGTATGGATCCCAACGATGGCCGCGTGGTGTCGAACTTCATCATGCAGGCCTTGCGCAATGATCCGATCACGCTGTATGGCGATGGCAAGCAGACTCGCTCGTTCTGCTACGTCGATGACAACATCGACGGCATGATCAAGCTGATGGATCAGGACACGGAGATCGGCCCGGTCAACATCGGAAACCCGGTGGAGAACACGATGATCGAACTGGCCCAGGAGGTCATCTCCCTGACTGGTTCGAAGTCGAAGCTGATCAACGTCGACCTGCCCAAGGACGACCCGAAGCAGCGTTGCCCTGACATCACCAAGGCCAAGGCGGTGCTGAACTGGGAGCCGAAGGTTGATCTGCGAACCGGTCTGTCTCGCACGATTGAGTACTACAAGAAGACCCAGTTCGCGAAGTAAGTTCACCTGCGATCGCGCCAATGGGAGAGGGCAACCACGAAGGCTCGGAGACTCTGAGCCGACAGCCTTGCTCCCAGATGTCGAGGCTCACGAGCGATGAGTGAATCATGGGTCACGCCCATGATTCACTGAGTCGTCGAAGACAGAGAGTCGGTGTTCAACGACCTTGCCTTCGTGCTTCAGAGTCTCTGCGACTTCCTCTCAGACTCAATCACCCAGAATCCACGGAGGGTTCCGATGTCTCGTATTCTCGTGACCGGTGCTGCGGGCTTCATCGGCTCTCACGTCTCACATCGGCTGGTGGATCGCGGCGACGAGGTCGTCGGGCTCGACAACCTGAATGACTACTATTCAGTCCAATTAAAGCGGGATCGCCTGGAACGCCTCACCCCGAAGAAGGGCTTCACGTTCGAACAGCTCGACCTGGCCGATGAGTCGGGGATCAAGGCCCTCTTTGCGAAGTACAAGTTCCATAAGGTCATCAACCTCGCCGCCCAGGCTGGGGTGCGGTACTCACTGCAGAACCCCCAGGCCTATGTCAGCAGCAACCTGGTCGGCTTCGTCAATATTCTGGAAGGCTGTCGACACCACAATGTCGAGCACCTGACCTACGCCTCGTCGAGTTCGGTCTATGGGGCCAACACGACGATGCCCTTCTCGATCCACGACAACGTTGACCACCCGCTCAGCTTGTATGCCGCCTCGAAGAAGGCGAACGAACTGATGGCCCACACCTATAGCCATCTGTTCAAGCTTCCCACCACTGGTTTGCGGTTCTTTACGGTCTATGGTCCGTGGGGACGGCCCGATATGGCGTTGTTCTTGTTCACGAAGGCGATCCTCGAAGGCCGGCCGATCGATGTCTTCAATCACGGGAAGATGCGACGCGACTTCACCTACATCGACGACATCGTCGAGGGGGTCATCCGCACCAGTGACCATACCGCCCAGCCGAACCCCGACTGGACCGGAGCACATCCCGACCCCGGGACAGGAGCCGGGCCGTATCGCGTCTACAACATCGGTAACAACGAGCCCGTCGAGCTGATGTACCTGATCGAGACGCTCGAAAAGTGCCTCGGCATGACAGCTGTGAAGAACATGCTGCCGATGCAAATGGGTGACGTGCCCGCGACTTACGCCAATGTGGATGACTTGATTCGAGATGTCGGATTCAAGCCGGCAACGCCCATTGAAGTCGGGATCGAACGCTTTGTGAAATGGTATCGCGAGTACCACAAGGTCTAGCGGACTGAGCCGCACGACTAAGGGGAGGAGGAGTTGAGAAGGCTCCTCACGGCTGCTTTTCCGCCGTTTTCAAGGGGCCAATCGCCGAAAACTGTGCGGATTCTCCGGTGGATCGGCTTAGTGAATGTTTCCAGATTCTGGCATTGCGGGATTTTCTGGAGCGGGAATTTCACGCTACAATCAGGGCCACATCAGAAACGGTTGATGAACTGTTTCTACTCTCCTCTCATTACTGTTGATGTCACGGAATCACTGGATGTCTACGGAACATCTGCCGAATCAAGGATCGACTTCGGTACCCGAAAAAACCCTGGTACAGGATGTAGTCCCTCCCACTCCCGCTGCTGATGGGGTTGCGCCCCCGGTCGCCTCGTCGGGAGAAGCCGAAGCTGCTGATCCCGCTGCGTCGCGTGTCCGGCTGAATCCAGCAGCTGATCCATCGCAGTTCAAGGCGGTTCCGTCGCTGAACCCCGGTGAAAGCTCGCGAGTGGAAGTCGACAAGCAGGTCGAGGAACAAGTCGCTCGCGAGCAGAAGGCGAAAGTCGAATCTGCTCCCCAGCGATCAGCACCTGTCGAGATTCCGCGGACAGAAGCCCTCGAAGGCGATCTTGAGGCGCAGCTGAATGCCGCCCTCCAAAGCGGTGAAGTCGCATCGGCCATCGCCGAGATTTCTCCCGCTCCTCAGGCTGGCCAAGCCGCTGAGGATATCGGGCTGTCTCAAGGGACCAAAGTTTCCGGGACGATCCAATCGATTCACGGCGACGATGTCTTCGTCGATATCAAGCAGCGGATCCCCGGTGTCGTGAGCCTGCGTCAGTTCTCGCCGAAACGTCCTCCGGTCGTTGGCGAGCCGATTGATGTGGTCGTCGCCAAGATTGACGAGGCTGCAGGACTCATTACCTGTAATTTGCCTCGCAGCACGAACAAGATTTCCGGGGACTGGGACGCTCTGCAAGTCGGCATGGACGTCGAGTGCATGGTAACCAAGACGAACAAGGGTGGTCTCGATGTCACCGTCAGTTCGATTCGCGGATTCATGCCCGCCAGTCAGGCTGATATGGGTTTCGTCGCGAACCTCGACGGGTTTGTGGGCCAGAAGTTCCGCGTCCGCATCACGGAAGTGAATCCTGCTCGCCGTCGCCTCGTCGTCAGCCGCCGGGCCCTTCTCGCGGAAGAACGTGAAAGCGTTCGCGAAGAGCTGATGAAGACCTTGCAGGTCGGCCAGACGCTGACCGGTCGGGTGAAGACGCTCAAGGAGTTTGGTGCGTTCATCGACCTCGGCGGCATGGATGGATTCCTGCACGTCGGCCAGATCAGCTGGACCCGCATCAAGCATCCGAATGAAGTGCTGTCGGATGGCCAGTCGGTCGAGGTCAAGGTTCTGACCATCGATCCCGAGACAGGCAAGATCAGCCTCGGAATGCGTCAGCTGTCGGGCAACCCATGGCTGAACGCAGAGGACAAGTACGCCAAGGGCAAGACCGTGAGCGGTCGCGTGACCCGCGTCGAGCCGTTCGGGGCCTTCATCGAACTGGAGCCCGGGATCGAGGGGTTGGTCCACATCAGCGAACTCGACCACAAGCGGGTGAAGCGAGTCGAAGACATCCTCAACGTCGGCCAGACTGTCGATGTCCAGGTGCTGGAAGTGGAGTCGGCTCGCAAGCGTGTCAGCCTCTCAGCTAAAGCCCTGAAAGAGAATCCCGACGCGAAGGCTTCCCAAGCCGAACCGCCACCTGTGGAAGCCTATGAACGGAAGCGTCGTGGTGATTTGAAGGGCGGCACGGGACGTTCCGGACAAAGCGGAATGTTCGGGAATCCCGGAGATTACCGATAACGACTGATGTGCGGAGAAGAGGAGTTCTGCGGCATGCTGGGCCTGCCCGGTATGCCGATTCTCGCGGAGTGGTCAGGGGTTTCTCCGGGTAACTTCGTGTGCGGGACGAACTTCCGATTGACCAGAGTGGTGCAGCGGCGAAAAATTCACTGTTTGGAGCACTCGTGTGACACGCTTTGGCATTCTCGCTCGATCGAACAGGCAATCTGTTCGGCGAAAGGGGAAATGGCCGTTGGGGCGTGACCACGAGGCTCTCATCACGGCGGGTTCACCTCTCTCTTTCCCATCGAGTTGATTTCAGGCTCCTCTATGATCGCGAAGCTCATCCCGCTGGATGGCTCGCCGGCTCTCCTGATCATCCGCGAGGTGACTCTGGTGGGGCGGAAGGGGGGAGAGTGCGATATCGCGTTGGAGCATCCCAGCATCTCCAAGCTGCATTGTGCGATTGCCCGCACCGATGGTTTGCTCTTTGTTCGCGACCTTGGCAGCACCAACGGAACCAAGGTCAATGGCCAGCGGGTGACTCGCGGGGCCTTGCTCCCCGGTGACGAGCTGACCTTCGCCAATATTCGCTTTAAGGTCTTTCTCGGCCCCGGTGAAATGCCAGCCCGACCTGACGACCACACCGAAGTCCTGAGCATCGCTGATAACCTTCATGACGATGAATTCCCGCCGCTGCCCGTCGAGTACGACGATGTGGCGGAGGATGGGGTGCACGATGTTCGCCTCAGCGACTCCGGGGCACGCAGCCATTAACCATCGGGGCAACCTCAGCCCTGTTTTTTAGTCCCACATGGGCTTTATGCCGGTCGTGCGTGATGCATCGGGGTGGTTTGATTTGATATGATTCGATGTCCGCGGGATCGCGTGTCTGTGGCTCGCCAGATACTCGAATGTTGGTGTCCGGTCCTTTGATCCTCCCGGAGGCTCCTGATGAGATCCCCGTTTCAGCGATCAAAAAAACGCTGGATCCTCAGATGGCTCTATAGCTGTGTGTTGAGTGTCATCGGGCACGGCGTGTTGTTCGCTGATGATGCTGCGTCGCAAGGCCCTTCGTCTCCGACCTCAGTTGCTGATTACTTGAAGGACATCAAGCCCGTCCTCAAGGATCGCTGCTTCGCGTGTCATGGGGTATTACAGCAGAAGGGGAATCTCCGTCTCGATACGGCAGCGTTCATGAGGAAAGGGGGCGACGGCGGCCCAGCCATCGTCGAAGGGCAACCAGGCGCGAGTGAACTGATCGCTCGAATCACCTCCGCCGACATGTCGACGCGCATGCCCCCCGAAGGACATGCCCTGACCGCGGAGCAGATCGCGAAGATTCGGACCTGGATTGAACAGGGGGCCTCTGCCGACGTCAATGAGTCCCCGGAAGCTGACCCTCGCGAACACTGGGCCTTCCGCCCGCCGGTCAAGGTGCCGCTCCCCGCTTCGCCCCAAGGGGCAACTGCGGCCAACCCGATCGATGCGTTCATCAATGCCAAGCTCGATTCGGCCCACCTCCCGCCGCGTCCAGCAGCTGACAAGGCGACTCTGCTGCGGCGAGTGACCTTGGATCTCATCGGACTTCCTCCCACGCCGGAGGAGTTGCACGCCTTTCTCGCTGATGAGTCCCCAGGGGCCTATGAGACGGTTGTCGATCGATTGCTGAGCGATCCTCGATACGGGGAGCGATGGGCTCGTCACTGGATGGATGTCTGGAGATACGCTGACTGGCATGGACGTCGGCATGTTCCCGACGTCTGGAACAGTGCTCCGCAGGTCTGGCGCTGGCGGGACTGGATCGTTCGCTCGCTCAACTCCGACCACGGCTACGACCGCATGGTTCGCGAGATGCTGGCTGCCGACGAATTGACGCCCGACGACCAGACCGCGACCGTAGCGACTGCTTACCTGATCCGGAACTGGTACGCCCTCAACCATAACGACTGGATGCGGGCCAACGTCGAACACACGGGCAAGGCGTTCCTCGGCCTGACGATGAACTGTGCCCACTGCCACGATCACAAGTACGACCCCATCAGCCAGGATGATTACTTCCGATTCCGAGCCTTCTTCGAGACGATCAACATCCGGCAGGACCGCGTTCCCGGCGAAGCGGACCCTGGCCCATTCCAGGATTACAGCTACGGCGTGCTCCGCAAGATCCAGCGGCTCGGGGCGGTCCAGGTCTACGACAAAACCCCCGATGCTCCGACGTGGTTCTACACGGGCGGCGATGAGCGTAACCGCGTGGCCGAACGCGGTTCGATTCCCCCCGGACCTCCGACATTCCTGGGCGGAGAGCCGGCACGCATCGCCCCCGTCTCATTGCCCCTGACTGCCTGGAACCCGGCATTACGACCGGAGATTCTGGAGATGATCCTCGCTGAGCAGAAGGCGGTGATCGCCAAGTCTGAGACCGACCTCATCGCGGCCCGGATCGAGGTTGAAAAAGCCCTTCCCCCATTGCGGGAAGCCCTCACTACTGTTGAGCAGGAGTTCGCGACGCAACAGCAGGCTGCGATCGCTAGCGGTAACACAGGGGTCCTCGAAGGCCAGCAATCGCTCGTGTTCAATGCATCGACCGGTCGCCGCATGATCCAGAACCCGTTGACCGGGCTCAAGTCCCTCGAATCGGGGACAACAATCTCATTCCAAGTCCAGATCCTGCAGGAATCACACTTCAACTTCCAGCTGGCCAAGGACTTTAGCAAGGGGCAAACGGCATCGTTCGTCGGATTTGAGAAGGGGAGGATTGTCGCCTATCAACCCGGGGGCTTCACGGAGTTTCAAGCAGGTGCGTATGACCCAGCTGCGACACAAAAGCGGTTTCGTGTGAGTCTGGAGCTCGACATCCCCGGGGATCGATGCCTGCTTACGGTTCGATCGGTGGCCGATGACAAGCTGCTGGTCGATCAAACCCCGATTGCTCTGAGTGGTTGGAACCCGGTCGGCGATCCGAACAAGGGTGTCCTGCTCGACGCTCGGACGGGGACCATCGCGGCATTCGACGACCTGCAGATTCGCGGGCCACATCTCGAGAATGGCGAATCGCCGCTCATCATGCAGTTCAGTTTTGAGTCACCAGAGTATCGCGACCAAATCGACATCGCGGGATTGGGAGGCTGGGCTTCATCCAGCTTCAGTCAGCCGCCGGCGACCTCCCTCGCTGTGACGACGATTGGGAACGAAGCACTTCTGGCAGCCTCGCAGAAACTGTACGCAGCTCGTCGAGCCATCGCTGCCCAGGAGTTGCGGGTTGTCTCATTGGAGGCCCGTGCTGAGTCTGCGCGATCCGAGGTCGCGAGCATCGAGGCCCGTGCTGCCGCGGAAATCGCGAAAGACCGCTCAACCCCTGACGCCGACACACTGTCCCGAACCGCGAGTGCTGTCTCGCGAGAGGCAGCGCTGAAGAAGGCCAAAGCCGATGTCGCCACCCAGGATCTGTCTCTTGCCACCGCTGAGGCGAAGCCTGCGAGCGATGCCAATCGAGCCAAGGAATTTGAAGCGGCCAGCAAAAATCTACAGGCCGCACGTGAGGCTCTCTCCAAGGCGGAAGCAGCACTGGCCGATCCCGCACTCACGGCGATCTTCCCCAGTATCGGCCAGACTTACCCAAAGACCAGCACCGGTCGCCGTAGTTCCCTGGCCCGTTGGATCACCGCTCGCGAGAATCCACTCACCGCACGTGTTGCCATCAACCACATCTGGCTGCGGCACTTCCACTCTCCGCTCGTCGCGACAGTCTTTGACTTCGGTCGAAACGGAGCCGACCCGACGCATCCCGAACTCCTCGACTGGCTGTCCGTCGAGTTGATGGAGTCGGGATGGAGCATGAAACACATTCACCGATTGATTGTCAGTAGCGATGCCTACCGACGGGTGTCATCCGTTGGCGACCCCCCTCCCTATGCCGGTGATGTCGAGAACAAACTGCTCTGGCGCATGAACACGGGACGCATGGAAGCGGAGGTCATTCGCGATAGCCTGCTCTTCGTCGCGGGTCGCCTCGACCAGACCCTGGGGGGACAGGAACTGGAGAACAGCGACGCCCTCAAGACCTTCCGGCGCAGCCTGTACTACAGCTGTAACCCCGAAGTCGACGGCAAGAGCGAGTTCGGCGCCCTGTTCGACGCTCCGGAACCTGCGGAGTGCTACCGCCGCACTCGTAGTGTGATACCGCAGCAGGCGCTGGCGCTGTCGAATAGTGATCTGGTGCATGAGTTGAGTGTTCAGCTCGCCTCGTCGATCTACCAACAGTTGAGCGAAGAACAGCAATCAAACTCGCGGGCATTCATCACAATCGCTTTCGAAAGAATCCTGAACCGCCGCCCGACGGAGTCCGAGCTAGAAGTTTGTGTCAGGTTCGTCGACGAGACATTAACGACAACCGGATCTGTAAACTTAACGCCTACGGATCCGGTGAAACTTCGTGAGAGCCTGGTCCGGTCTCTCCTCAATCACAACGATTTCGTCTCCATCCGGTGACCGATGGTGTCGAGATCAGGAATGTTGCCCATGCACGGAGATCGACAACAACACGCTGCCTGTTGTGGAGCACGCTCGCGTCGAGCGTTCCTCTCCGACTTCGGTCTCGGTTTCACGGGACTCTCACTGGGGGCAATGCTGGCCGGAGATGGTGTCGTTCGTGCCGCGGAACCGGCCTCTGTCGCCCCGTCGCCCCGTCTCCCCCTCGCCCCCTCCCCGAACCATCACACGCCCCGCGCGAAGTCCGTCATCTGGGTCTTCCTCTCCGGCGGCTACAGCCACGTCGAGACCTTCGACCCGAAACCCGCTCTCAACAAGTATGCGGGCATGACGTTCGATAAGACTCCGTTCGAGAACCCGGTCCATTCCCCGTTGCATAAGAAGCGGTTTCGATCGGTGGCTGCGGAGGAGATCAACGTCCGCGATGTCTATCCCACGATCTACCCGATGCAGGTCGGCTGGAACAAGTATGGGCAGAGCGGAATAGAAGTGACCGACTGGTGGCCCCATTTGTCCAAGCATGTCGACGATCTCTGCTTCGTTCGCAACATGTGGACGACCGACAACGACCATGCCGCCGAGAACCAGATCCACACCGGACGCCATCGTCTGGATGAGCCACAACCGAGCATCGGTGCCTGGGCTAATTATGGCCTCGGCTCGTTCAATGAAAACCTGCCGCGGTTTGTGGTACTCGGTGGACCGACGCGATCGGACACGCGGCAATCGATCGACTCCTACTACCTCGGCCCGCAGTACGCCGGTGTTCCGCTGGCACTCGATCCGAAGAACCCGCTCCCGTTTGGTATCCGCAATGCCAAACAGTCGGCTGAGGAACAACAACGCGAATTCGAACTGACCGGACAGCTTAACGGTCTCATGGCGGTGGAGTACCCCGAGGACCAGGAGCTGCGAGCCCGGATCAAGGCCTATGAACTCGCCTTCCGCATGCAGGCTGCGGTGCCCGAGGCGATCGACTTCGCCCAGGAGACTCAGGCGACGAGTGAGATGTACGGGCTGAACAACGATGCCACGAAGGTCGCGGGGCAGCGACTGCTTGCCGCTCGCCGACTGGTTGAGCGCGGCGTCCGCTTCGTGCAGGTCTTCCCCTCGGCCTACGGCGTGTGGGACTCGCATCAGAAGCTGAAGGAGAACCACACCAAGCTGTGCGCGACGATCGATTTGCCGATCGCGGGGTTGATCCAGGATCTCAAGCAGCGCGGACTGCTCGACGATGTGGTCGTGGTGTTCTGTACCGAGTTCGGCCGGACTCCGGGGCTGGAACGCCGGGCGGGCGGAGTCGACGGGCGTGACCACCATCCGAACGGGTTTGCGATCTGGATGGCGGGAGCGGGGCTGAAGAGTGGCTACGTTCACGGAGCGACCGACGAACTCGGTTACCACGCTCTGGAGGCTGGGCACTATGTGACCGACCTGCACGCGACGGTGCTGCACCTGCTGGGCCTTGATAACAAACGACTCGAAATCCCAGGCCGGAAACGTCTCGACATCGACAACGGACAGGTGATCACTGACATTCTTGCCTGATGAACCGCCTGGAAATGACTTGCACCTTGGAGATGAGATTGATGTTGATCCAATGGCCCCGGCTGCTCGCGCTGATGACGTTTCAAGTCTTCGCAGGGCTCGTTCTGGCACAGGGGCACTCGCCCGATGAATCACTGGCTCAGATGCAGCCGCATGCGGGGTTCGACATCAACCTTGTCGCAGCTGAGCCGCTGGTCCGCCAACCTGTCGCGATCGAGTTTGATGATCGTGGCCGTCTGTGGGTGATCCAGTATCTGCAGTACCCCAATCCCGAGGGACTCAAGCGAGTGCAGGTCGACCGGTTCTCGCGGACCAAGTACGACCGGGTTCCCGAGCCACCACCGCATGGGCCGCGCGGGGCCGACCGGATCACGATCCTGGAGGACACTAACGGCGACGGTCGCATGGACCAGAGCAAGGATTTCGTCGATGGGCTGAATCTGACGACCGGATTCGCATTCGGACATGGCGGGGTCTTCGTGCTGCAGGTGCCCTATCTGCTCTTCTACCCCGATCGCAATCGCGACGATGTTCCGGATAGCGAGCCTGAGGTCCTGTTGACCGGCTTCGGGATGGAAGACGCCCACAGCGTTGCGAATTCTCTCAGTTGGGGACCGGACGGGTGGTTGTATGGATGCCAGGGGAGCACCGTCACCGCCAACATTCGTGGGGTCGAATTTCAGCAGGGAGTGTGGCGATACCATCCGGTGACGAAAGAATTCGAACTCTTCTGCGAGGGAGGCGGAAACGCGTGGGGGCTGGATTTCGATCGAACGGGACGACTCCTCTATAGCACGAACTTCGGTCCGTACATTCTTGTGCACGGGGTTCAGGGAGCGAACTACGTGAAGTCGTTCGGTAAGCATGGGGCTCTGCACAACCCGCATGCGTACGGCTACTTCGAACACGCGCCGCACACGGACTTTCGTGGGGGGCATGTGACGGTCGGCGGGATCATCTACCAGGGCGACACCTTCCCCGACTCATTCCGCGGGAAGTTCGTGGCGGGGGACTTGCTCGGACATGGCCTCTACTGGCACACGGTCACAGCGCGAGGTTCAACGATCGCGACGGCCCATGGGGGCGAGTTACTCACGACGACCGACACATGGTTCGCTCCGACCGATGTGATGATGGGGCCGGACGGAGCGGTTTATGTCAGCGACTGGTGCGATGCCCGGACAGCTCATCCCGATCCTGACGCCGATTGGGATCGCTCGAATGGGCGGATCTACCGCATTGCCGCGAAAGGAACCAAGCCGGCCGCTGTGATCGACTTCGCCAATCTGTCCGAGGCCGAACTCTTGAAGCTCCACGAGCATCGCAGCCAGTGGTACGTGCGGCATGCTCGCGAGGAGCTGACCCGTCGGATGAGTCTTCACTGTGCGGGAGCCAAGGAGGCCCACGACAGCTTCGCCTCGCAGGTCATCCTCCTGCAGCAGGAACTCAGCACCACGGCTCGGACCAGCCGCGACGAAACCGCAGCCTTGGAGGCGTTGTGGACACTGAACCGACTCGGAGGCTTTGACGAGAAACTGGCCGAGGAACTCCTGAAGAGTTCGCATCCGGCGGTTCGATCCTGGACCGTTCGACTACTGGGTGACGGTCGCGAGATCTCCCATCACATGGCCGAACGGCTCGACGAGTTCGCGGAGCAGGAGCCTTCAGTCGATGTGCGACAACAGCTGGCCTGCTCTGCGGCACGGTTCCCCGCGAACATCGCGATGCCGATGATCAACGCCAATATCAATCGCGACATCGACTTGGACGACCCGTACCTGCCGCTCCTCTGGTGGTGGGCGGTGGAGAAGCACAGCGTGTCGGGTCGCGATGAAGTCATGAAGCGATTCGTGCGTCCGTCGCTCTGGAGATCGCGTCTCGGCAGCCAGTTCCTGCTGACTCGATTGGTTCGGCGTTACACCGCTGAGGGGACGACCACGGGGCTCGACTCCGTCGCCCAGCTACTTAAAGCCGCTCCTGATGATGCGGCCAGACAAACGCTCTGGCCGCATGTGTTACTCGGCTGGCAACAGCTCCCTCGCGATGCGATGACGCCGGAGTGGCTGGAGCAGGTTCGCCGGCATGAGGTCTCGAACATTCTTCGTGCCGACTGGAAGACTCACCCTAACGACCTCACGCTCACCCAACTCGGAATCGTGATGGGGCACCACGAGCCGTTCGAAGCCGCTGTGGGCGAGGCCTTTGCTTCCGCGACCGAACCGGGCCGGCGGGTGAGCCTGCTGAATATTCTCGGACCCACTGGTAATCCTTCGCTCGTTGGTCCGGCACTCGCGTTGCTGGCATCGGACCAACCGGTGGCTGTGCGAAGTGCGGCCTTGCAGGTCCTTGCTCGGTCGGATGACTCCCGAATCGTCCCCCAACTGATTCAACAGCATCAATCATCCAAAGACTCGGCCTATCAATCACAGATCCGAGATGTCCTGCTGGCAAAACCGACCTCAGCTTTGGTTTGGCTCAACGCCGTTGATCGGGGTGAGATCCCGGCCAGTGTTACTTCCGTCGAGCAGATTCGCCGAGTCGCTCTGTTCGGGGATGCCAAACTCGACGCTTTGGTGGTGAAGCACTGGGGGAAGCTGCAAGGGGCGACACGCGAGGAGAAACTGGCAGAGGTCCGTCGCCTGAACAACGACGTCCGAGCCGCTGCGGGAGATCTCGAAGCGGGGAAGGTCCTCTTCAAGAAGAACTGTGCGATCTGTCATCAGCTGTTCGGTGACGGAGCCAAAGTCGGCCCCGACCTGACGACGGCGAACCGCCAGGACCGTGACTTCCTGCTGGTGAGTCTGGTCGATCCGAGCAGCGTCATTCGTAAGGAGTACGTCAGCCTCGTCGTCCAGACGACCGGGGGCCGGGTCCTCACTGGGCTGCCGATCGAGCGGACCGACGCCGCTGTCACGCTCGTCGACTCGAAGGGAGAGAAGCAGATCGTCCCCACCTCCGAGATCGACGAGCTGCACGAGTCCCCGGTCTCGCTGATGCCAGACAACCTGTATCGTCAATTCACACCACAACAGCTGCGTGATCTGTTCGCCTACCTGCAAGCGAAGCCGTAGTCTCTCTGTTGCACATTGGTCACTGGAGCCCCCATGCGATTCGCATTGTTCATCACACTGTTTTTGCTGATCTCGCGAATCGAGGCCGAGGACTCTCCGGCACCGCAGCGGACCTATCAGAACCACCTGGTTCGAATTGAGAAGCCCCAACCATTGCTGGCCGACTACCCGGAGTTCTTTGAGCCGGTCATCGAGCAAGCGCACTATGAGGCCCCGGCGATCGTCAACGACGAGAACGCTGATCTGCATGTGCGGGCATGGCGATTCTCTTATAACGCTCGGGGGATCATCGAGATGCCGAACCACCTGCGGTCCAATGAGACCGCTGTCATCATGGTCCACCCGTGGGCCATCGATGATGAGTGGGGGTGGAAGTCTCCTGAGCCGGCCGGGGTGGCCGACTTCTGCATCCCCGAGAAGAATCATCTCGCCGCAAGGCATACTCGCGAAGTCGTCGACCCGTTCCTGAAGCGGTTACGAGGCCGGGCTCCACTCATCATGTACAGCCTTCCCGGACCGGCAGATCCGATCCGCACCAAGGTCTACCGCTCGTTTCAGAAGACTCCCACCACCGATGAACGCGTTGCGGGAGAAAAGGAGCTGCGCCGTGTTCTTGCTGCTTTCGATTACACCGGCGAACCCCTGCCGAGCGAGTTGACCCTGGGTGAGAAGCAACCGGTGGCCGACTACTTCCGCCAGTTCCCGGGCCTTGATGCCAGTGCCAAGTACAACGGCGAGGGATTTTGGAAGCTGCCGATTCCCGTCTGCACGTCGGTGTCCGTCGATCCGAACGATGTCGTGATCTATGACGCCGAGGGATATGCCCCTTTGCGAGAGTTCCTCAAGCAGAATGGGATTCGGCACGTGCTGTTGACTGGGTATGCGACCGACATGTGCTACTGCCGAACGACAGCTGGGTATGAAAACCTGTCCAAGGATTTCAACGTCTTCCTGGTGGCCGATGCCTCGCTCGCGACGTTCCCGTCGAACACCTCACCACGGTTCGCCGTGAACGCAGCCATCTCCTATGCCGCTCTCAACCAGTTGATCACCCAGGTCTCGTGGGTCAAGCTGGACGAGAAGTAGTCACCGCCTCAAGTTGGTCGAGTTGCGCCCCTCACAGCTCCCAGAGATCGCTATGCACAACAATCTCTCATCTTCGATCTCTCGACGCCAGTGGCTGCTCCAGGCTGCGTCACTCGCCGCTGCATCAGCACTGGCCCGGCCCGCGATGGCCTCCAACCAGAAGCAGGCCCAGATCGCCATCACGCTCGATCTGGAGATGAGTCGCAACTTCCCCGAGTGGGAGATGATGCACTGGGACTACGAGAAGGGAAACCTGAACGACGAGACGAAACGCTACGCTGTTGAGGCCGCTCGCCGAGTGAAAGCAGCGGGCGGGGTGCTGCACTTTTTCGCGGTGGGACGCGTATTCGAGCAGCCCGACATCAGCTGGCTGAAGGAGATCGTGGAGACCGGCCATCCCGTCGGCAATCACACGTATGACCACATCAATGTCACTGCCAAGACCGCTGAAGAACTGCAATTCCGATTCCAGCGGGCTCCGTGGCTGCTCCGTGGCCAGTCGATTCCCGATGCCATTCGTGAGAACATCCAGCTGACCACTCAGGCGATGAAATCCCGGCTGGGAGTTGTCCCCTACGGTTTTCGTACGCCGGGCGGGTTTGCCGAGGGACTCAAGAACAATCCCGAGGTTCGGGCAATCCTCAAAGACCTGGGCTACGACTGGATCAGCAGCTTGTATCCGCCGCATCTCACCACCAAGCCGATGGAGGAACCAAGCGACGAGGTCCTTCACGACATTCTCGCCAAGACCAAAGCAGCCCAGCCGTTTGTTTATCCCGACGGGCTTGTCGAGATTCCGATGAGCCCCATCAGCGACATCGGAGCCTTCCGTACCGGACGTTGGAAGATCGACTGGTTTCTGAAATCGATCCGTCAGTGCATGGAGTGGACGATCGAGAATGGGGCGGTCTTCGATTTCCTGGCCCATCCGTCATGTTTGTATGTCGTTGACCCCGAGTTCAAAGCGATCGAATTGATTTGCCAGATGGTTCGTGAGGCAGGGGATCGGGCCGCGATTGTCGACCTGGGGACGATTGCCAAACGGGTCAAAGCGTAAGGGCTGCTTCGAGGCTGATTAGCCGTGTCGATAGCATCTCCGATTCCGGGTCTAGCTCATGAGAGAGGACCTCGGCGATGACTCGGAGGGCAGTTACGGTGTCGAGGGGGTTAGGTTTGTGAGAGGCGAGTTGCGAACCCGTCAGGCGTTTCAAGCCGCTCATCCATGTCTCAGTGTGCCAGCGTTGTCCATAGATCGGGGGAGTCACTGCATCCGCGAACGCCAATGTCCGCCAGCGGTGTCATCGGTACGATGGCTGTCCTGGCGAATGAGGTGTTGGGCCTTCCAGTCGCCGTGACAGAACTCGTGAATCCACCCGGCGTCGTTGCTTGCGTCCGCGAGCACTCGTCGTGGCCGAAGCCGTACCGCCTCGCGAGTCCACAATGTGCGGGCTTCTCGCTTGTCGTGACACGGACCATGGCTGATGGCCAACACGCACGGCATCAACACGCCGCACAGAATCACCCGCGACAACTTGACATATTGCTTTCTCAGGCCACCCGGCCGAATTTCTAAAACATGCTACGGGTCTTTGGTGCGATGCCGGTGGAGTCCATGAGCAAGGGAAGCCGGAAGCTCGGAAATGAAAGAGCTTCATGAAACCTTGAAACACAGTGAGTCGGCATCTTCCGTGCTAACGTACGGGGCGGACACGAGGGCAAATACTGGAGATATCAAGACGAATCAGAAACGCTCCGGCGCAATGATTTTTGGGATCATTGCGCCGTTTCGAGCATTTCGGCGTCTAAGAAGTTGCCAATCGGTCGCCGCAACTTCTTGTCGAACTAGGGTTTACTGAAAGTCGGGCTGACAGGATTTGAACCTGCGACCTCTTGCACCCCAAGCAAGTGCGCTAGCCAGGCTGCGCTACAGCCCGATGGTAACGTGGCCCATTCCGGGGAACGGGTCGCGTTCGGCGAGGTGGGATGGTAGCTGCATTGGGTTTCAGGGTCAATTCAGTGTTGGGCGGTAGGGAATCCGGGAGAATTCCGAGAGGGGCGACGTGGGTTGGGCTGCAATTTAACGGATCGAGCTGGCTTCAAACGCGGGGTTGGTGGCTTAATGCGGTGCGGCATATGGAGTGGTTGGAGAAGGAGGCAGCAGTGCGTCCGACGATCGGAGTTTGGTGGGGCAGTGTCTCACCCTCGTTCACGCTGGAGCACCGTGAGAAAACCGGCTTTGGACGGGCACTTGTCTCGCGGTACACTGGCGGAGTAACACGGAGGCTGGAAACTGGCTCGTAAAAGCTGGCCAGTTGGGTGTCAGCGGCTCAAGGTGATTTCTCGCGTGGCGATGTTCCTCGAAATACTGTCGGGCCCCGATCAGGGAAAGCAATTTCCGCTGGAGAGCGAGCTATTACACCTGGGACGGGGGGCTGACAACGGAGTGGTGCTGAGCGATCCGGAACTGGGGGATTTTCACGCCAGCTTGTCGGTTCAATCGGGGCAGCTGTCGCTTTACGCGAATGAATCGAACCGGATTCGAGTGAGTGGAACACCGATCCCGGGCCAGCAGTGGGTCTCGGTTCCACCCGGGGCGAAGATTCATCTGGGGGGGCAGACCGAGGTGAGTTGCGTCTCTTCCTCTGCGCGAGACACGGTCACCAATGGTGTCCAGACCAGTGAAACCACAGTGTCACCATCCGAGCGAAAGCGGCCCGCGAGGAAGGAAGCCAAACGCCAGGTGGCTCGTCCGATCGCTGGTCGAGTGGGGGAGGCCGCGGTTCAACTGGGAGCCGATGGGAAGTTCCCCCAGCTGTCACTGGCGACAGGCACCGGTCCGAAACGGCGGGCGGAGAAACCGAAAGAGACCAACCCGGCGTTGCTGTTTACGATCTTGGCTGCGAGTAGCTTGAGTTCGGCGGCACTGCTACTGGTTGACTTCGAGACGACGAGCGTCGTGTCATCCACGGACCAGGAGTTCGCCCGTTCGCGATTGCCCGCGTTCTATGGCAAGGACTCGGCGAATCTGGAGCCATATCAAAAATTGTTGCGCCGGGCGGCGGTTGAGCACTCGCAGGGAAACCGGGTCGCCGAGCGACAGTTGCTGCGACAAGTGCTGGGGTTGTTGCACTCAGTCGACGCGTCCGCTCCCGAGAATCTCAACGGACTGACCGGTCGTCAAACGGGACGCGGAAAGACGAGCGACCGAGAGCTGGAAGAGATCATTCAACAGGTCCTGAATTAGGGCGGCGACATTTTTGGTCCTCACTCGAAGAAAGAACAGACAGGAATGTCTGTTCCACTAAAACTCAAAAGTAGGACAGACATTCCTGTCTGTCCAATCGGAAGAACAACTCTGAATTCCCTCTAGTAGGCCTCGGCGAGCAGGCCGGTTTCGGTGGTCACCCGTTGGGCGATGGCCTGGACCTCTTCGGGACTGAGAGCTGACACAAAACTCTCGGCGGGCGGGCGGGCGACGGTGTAGATCTGGACGCGGGCCAGCTGGCCACCCTCGGCGAGAATGTGCTTCAGGCGTCCGATGTATGCGGTGATCTCCGCGTCAGCCGGGCCGATTCCCTGAACTTTCATGAACAGGCTTTGAATCACGAGTGGCCGAACCCGGGAGGCCAGCAGCAAGTTGTCTAGCACTCGCTGAAACGGGATCGTCGTGCGATCGATCAGGTGGTAATACTCATCGGTCCCTGCATCGAGCTTGGCCCAGATCTCGCCCTGATTCTGATCGAGGATCGCCAGCCCGCGCTCGACCGCTGGACGATGGAACATCGTCGCATTGGTGATGAGGACCATCTTGACGGCATCGAGCCCAAGTCGCCGTTTGAGTTCGGCGGCGCGCTCCATAATGACATCGAAATTGCGGTAGGTCGTCGGTTCGCCATCCCCGCTGAAAGCCATGTCGTTCAGTCGGCGCAAACTCTCCGGCACGCTCGCGAACTGCGGGTGAGTAAAAATCTCCCCGCTGGCCACCCACTGGAGCATCGCTTCGAGTTCGGCCATCAGCTGGTCGAACTCCACGAACCGCGTCTCCGACTCGCTGCGGCGGTCGACCTGGCAGTAGATGCAGTCGAAGTTGCAGACCTTATCGGGATTCAGATTCACCCCCACCGAGATTCCCCGGCTGCGACGTGACAGCACCGGATAGACGAACCGGTTCTGCTCGAACTCGCGCGGGTGCCGGGTGTGCTGGGGGAGAATGTCCATGGGAATCATCAATGCGTGTGATCAAGTATGACGTGGATTATACCCACGAGTCCCCACGTACCAGTAGGACAGACATTTCTGTCGGTCCCAATATGGAGCTTCACTCGTGGAGCCCCCCTCATCGGGAGGGCGAAGCTCCCGCTGAGCCGTTGCTGCGATCTCGCGTCTTGTGTTGTTCGCGGCTCGGCGGGAGCCTCGCCCTCCCGTCTAAAGCACAAACATGCTCGATATCAAAGAGACACCCCCGTCACTCACCGGGTTCGGCGGAGTGGCGGGGGCTCTGAAAGATCGTGGACGTTGCCTGCGAAGCGGCTCGTTTACTTCCGCTTGGCGATGGCTCGTTTGACCGCCTCGCCCATGTCGGCGGGACTCGGCGCGACTTCCACACCGGCCGCTCGCAGGGCTGCCATCTTCTCTTCGGCGGTCCCGGCACCACCACTGATGATCGCACCCGCGTGGCCCATGCGTTTGCCGGGAGGAGCCGTCTGGCCAGCGATGAACGCGGCACATGGCTTGGTGACGTGTTCCTTGATGTAGGCCGCTGCCTCGATTTCGGCGTTACCACCGATTTCGCCGATCAGCAGAATCGCTTCGGTGCCCGGATCGTCCTGGAACATCTTCAGCAGGTCGATGTACTTCGTCCCGATGATCGGGTCGCCACCGATTCCGACGGCGGTTGACTGCCCCATGCCGATGCGGCCGAGCTGCCAGGTCGCTTCATAGGTCAGGGTTCCGCTCTTGCTGATCAGGCCAACCGTGCCCGCCTTGTGGATGTAACCGGGCATGATGCCGATCTTGGCCACTTCGGGAGTAATGATCCCGGGGCAGTTCGGGCCGATGAGCCGCGACTTCGGGTAGCCCTCGAGGAACCGCTTGACACGGGCCATGTCGAGAACCGGCACGCCTTCGGTGATGGCGACGATCAGTCGCATCCCGGCATCCGCAGCTTCCATGATGGCATCGGCACAGGCGACGGGCGGCACGAAGATCAACGAGGTGTTGGCCCCGGTCTTCTTCGCAGCTTCGGCCACCGAGTTGAAGACCGGAAATCCATCGATTTCGGTCCCGCCCTTGCCAGGAGTCACCCCACCGACCATGACCTGGTCCTTGGGGCGGTGTTCGAGGGCGTAGGCCCGGCACTGCTGGCTGTGAAACAGGCCCACCTTACCGGTGATGCCCTGGGTAATGATCTTTGTTTCGCGATCGACGAGAATGCTCATGGTAGATTTCTGCTGTCTATCGAACGGAGGCCTCAGCCATCCGAGAGTGTGTGATGTGGGAAGCACGAACAAATCGGCGGGGCGAGCGAAGCCCGGCCCGGCATCAGGCCTTCAGTGACGCGACCACCTTCTGGGCGGCGTCGGTCAGATCGCTGGCCGAGGTGATCTTCTTGCCGCTGTCCTTGAGCATCTGGCGGGCCAACTCGACATTCGTGCCTTCCAGCCGCACGACCAGTGGCACCGTAAATCCGACCGTGTCATAGGCGGACAGCAACGCAGTGACGATCGTGTCGCACTTCATGATGCCGCCGAAAATGTTGACCAGCACAGCCTTCACATTCTTGTCGGCCAGAATGATGCGGAAGGCCTCGGTCACCTGCTTCACGTCGGCTCCCCCGCCCACGTCGAGGAAGTTCGCTGGCTCGCCACCGTGGAACTTGATGAGGTCCATCGTGCTCATCGCCAGACCGGCCCCGTTGACGAGGCAGCCGATATTGCCGTCGAGCTTCACGTAGCTCAGCCCGGCCGCCTGAGCCTGGACTTCGGTCGGCTCTTCCTCGGTCAGGTCACGCAACTCGGCCAGGTCCTTGTGCCGGAAGGCGGCGTTGTCATCGAAGGTGACCTTACCGTCGAGAGCCAGCAGCTGGCCGTCCTTGGTAACGACCAGCGGGTTGATTTCGACCATGCTGCAGTCGCGATCGACGAAGAACTTGGCGATCTTCGGCAGGAACGACTGAGCGAACTTCACGGCTTCATCACTGAGTCCCAGAGCATACGCCAGCTTGCGAGCCTGGAACGGCTGGAAACCGAGCGACACGTCGAAGTGCTCGCGGAAGATCTTCTCGGGTGTGTCGTGGGCCACGTCCTCGATATTCATGCCCCCTTCGGAGGACATCATCACGCAGGGCAAGCCCGTTTCACGGTCGACCACAATTCCCAGATACAGCTCGCGCTCGATCTGCAGCCCCTGCTCGACCAGCAGTGTGCTGACCTGCTTGCCTTCCGCTCCGGTCTGAATCGTCACCAGCGTGCTGCCGAGCATGCGGGCGGCATTGGCCTTGGCGTCGTCGGCCGACTTGACCAGTACGACGCCGCGCTGTTCGGGATGCTCCTTGAAGGTTCCCTTGCCGCGTCCCCCGGCATGCACCTGAGACTTCACCACGGCGATCGAACCGCCGAGGGTCTTGAACGCCGCAGCTGCTTCTTCCGCGGTCTTCGCCACGATCCCCTGAGGAATGGCCACACCGGCCTTGGCGAACAGGGCTTTCGCTTGGTACTCGTGAATCTTCATGGAAGTCTGGTCATCCGGGAAACGTGTTGCCGTTGGCACTCATGAACAGCTGCAGCGCATGCTGGGCGAGCTCGCGACATGATAGTTGCGTTCCTGGCAAAAGGCCACGTAACGGAGCCCTGTGCTAGTAATCGAGAATCGCCGATGGACTTATCCAAATCCCCTGAACTGACAACCACTTACCGCGAGTGGTTCTCGACCGGGGCCGCTGCAGCCCACTTCGAGTGGACTCCGTCCAGCGAGCGGCAGACGTCAGTCTGTCGTGAATGAGCGGCCAGTCGTGGTTGGCCCCGTACCTTCGGAAATAATCGCCGTTGCGACAATCTCCCGAGGTTTGTTAGGTCACGCCGATTGGCACCATCGGGCTGACGCCCGACGCTCGCCAGATGTGAGTCACTGATCCTTGTTCCCCTTGTGCCGCTTTTCCCAGATCGGCGGTTGCGGGCAAGGTGCTGGCTGTCTACTGTTTATTGCGTCTGGCGCTGAGATGTTCTTTGATTTCCCTCGGTGAGAGTGCCGCGTTATGAAGAGTCTTCCGGGCGTATTTGTCGCGTGGGTCTTGCTGGTCGGGGGCGGACTGCTGTTTCGAGCTAGTGCGGAAGATACGTCCCCGGAAGCAGAACGCCCCTTCGGCATCCCAACGCGAGTGCCGTTCACGACTTCGCGAGTCGTCGGCAGCCCCGAGCCCCCGCTGCCGTATCATGCGGTACGTACCCGGCCCGAGCTGGGCATCAACTTCCCGATTCACTGCATCCATGAACCGGGCACGCCGAATCTGTTTCTGTCTCACGAGCAACGCTCGATGGGTGAGTCAACCATCAGCCGCATCATCGACGCTCCGGGGCAGGCCAGGATCGAGAAGCTGTTTGAGGTCGACGATGTCGCCTACAGCCTGTGTACTCATCCGAAGTTCGTCGAGAACGGCTACCTGTATGTCGGCAGTAACGGCCCTCGCAAGTCCAGCAACAAGCACAGCCGCGTCACCCGCTATACCGTCTCGCGGACTGCTCCTTATTCAGTCGATCCCCAAACGGCCGTGACGATCATCGAGTGGAAGTCGGACGGCCACGATGGGGCGGCCATCGCTTTCGGGCTCGACAGATACATGTATGTCACCACCGGCGACGGGACCGCGGACTCGGATATCGATGTGGTCGGGCAACGACTCGATACCCTGCGGGCCAAGGTTCTGCGCATCGATATTGAACATGTCGACGAAGGCAAGCATTACTCGGTGCCCAAGGACAATCCCTTCGTCGACATGCCCGATGCTCGCCCCGAAACCTGGGCTTACGGCGTGCGGGCACCGTGGCGGGCTCATGTCGACCCTCACACCGGACAGCTGTGGGTGACGCAGAATGGCCAGGACCTCTATGAGCAGGTTTACGCCGTACAGCGTGGGGCGAATTACGGCTGGAGCGTGATGGAGGGGAGTCACCCGTTCTACCTCGAACGCAAGATCGGCCCGACCCGGATCATCATGCCGACCTTCGAGCACTCGCACGCAGAGGCCCGCTCGCTGACCGGCGGGGTGACCTATTACGGCCAGAAGTTCCCCGAACTGCGGGGAGCCTATATTTATGGGGACTTCGCCACCGGAAAGATCTGGGCCGGTAAGCTCGGGACGGATGGCAAGGTCGAATGGCACAAAGAGATCGCGGATACCACGCTCGCGATTACGTCATTCGCCACGGACGCAAGCGGCGAGCTGCTGATTACCGACCATCAGGGAGCCGGTAACGGCGGGCTCTACACTCTCGAGGCCACGCCGCCGAAGTCACCAGACGCTCCCGATTTTCCCCGGCAGTTGAGCGAGAGCGGGCTCTTTGAGTCGGTAAAGAATCACCAGATGGCGGCGGGGGTCATCCCCTACTCCGTCAATTCGCCAGTCTGGACCGATGGGGCTCACAAGATTCAGTTTATGGCCATCCCGGAAAGTTCAGGCACCGCGGCTGAACCGCCAACAATCACCTTCACCCCCAAGAGTTCGTGGAAGTTCCCCGAGGGGACGGTGCTCATCCAGTCGCTGGCACTGAATCTAGCCGAGACGGATTCCGATGCGACGAAGGCCTCGAAGTCGGACAACACGAAATGGATCGAGACCCGCCTGCTCGTCCTGCAGAACAAAGAATGGGTCGGGTACTCATATGCCTGGAACGATGAGCAGACCGACGCCACGCTCGTCGAATCGAAGGGCAGCTCGCGCGAGCTGGAGGTCGTGGGTCACGAAGGCTCGGTCGAGGAGCAGACCTGGCGGTTTCCCAGCCGGTCCGATTGCATGGTCTGTCACAGCCGCGCGGCGGGCTTTGTGATGGGAGTCACCACCCCTCAATTGAACCGCGATCACGACTACCACGGAGTGGTCGACAACCAGCTGCGGGCCTTGTCGCAGGCGGGGATATTGAAAGGTCTCGACAAGGCCCCCGCGGATTGCGACCGCCTGGCCGACCCGTACGACGCGGGCCAGAAGCTGGAGTCTCGGGCGCGGTCCTACCTGCACACGAACTGTTCCGGCTGTCATGTGGCTGCAGGTGGCGGCAACTCTCAGATGGACCTCAAGTACGATACGACTGACGACAAGTTCAAAGCGATCGACGTCACCCCGGTCCACCAGTCGTTCGGAATTGGGGACGCCAAAATCATCTCTCCGGGCCATCCCGAGAAGTCGGTCCTGCTCCATCGCATCAAAATGCGAGGGGCCGGGCAGATGCCACTCATCGGCAGCTCGCAGGTCGACCAACGTGCCGTGGAGATGATCGAGCAGTGGATCAAAAGCCTGCCCGAGAAATAGTCGGCAGTGCAGCGATCAATCGCTGCTCGAACCTTGGGTCAGTCGACAAACTACCAGAGCAGTTCGACCTCGCACGCCTCGTAGGCAGCCATTTCCAGCAGCACTCCTCCATCGGGATCGATGCCGAGCGGGCAGATCGTCTGCCCCACAAAGTCCCGCAGCCGGGCCTTCGCTGGCTGGCGGAAGGCGTAGAGCTTAAACGCCTTCGCCAGCCCTTCGGTTTCCATCAACCGCAAAACGCATCCAGCTGATGATCCGGTCTGCTCACCATCGAGCGGCAGGATTTTGAGCAGCATGACGTTCTTGGCCCCGACGTGGAACAACCACCCCGACGCTCCGGACGATGACGGACCTCGATCGACTGGCACGACGACTGGCGGCGTCACCGATGACATCGCCGCCTGCATCGGAAACTGCTGGTCGAAAGCGATCCGCATCGTGCGGGGGCCAGCTGTCTCTCCCGCGACCAGCAACAGTGTGTCGAGCATGCGCGTCCCCGTCAGACGGTGAAACGGCAGCCCTGAGGTCAGCAATGCGATACGCTGCGACTCGTCCGCGATCTCCAGATAATCGGGCGCTTCGATCCGCTCACCGAGGACCGGTTGAGCGGCCTGCATCACGCCTTTGGTAATCGCAGCGTCCTCGTTCTTCCAGGCCCAGCGAAGTCCGATGTAATTGGTCCACGGGTCGCCTTCGATCGGCTTCAGCGGAGTGACATCGACCTCCAGCTCAATCAAAGGTCGCCCTCGCCACAACCGGACTCGTTGACGGAACTCGGCGAGAACACGTGTCTGGTTCTGCGGATCGAGTAGCCGCCCGACTGTTTCGATCTCGGCCAGCGTCGATCCCGCAGAGACCACGCGATGACTGTCACAGATCGGGACGGAGTAATAAGTCGTCTCCTCGAACGCTTCGTCACCCTCACCCACTGTGATTGTGCGAGGGGAAGGAAATCGCAGGGCCAGCTGTTGACTCAAACGGTTGCCGACGACGTTCGGAGTGCGGATATCCGCCATTCCCCCCGTCGCTTCGCTCAAGCGGATGTCGACATACTCATTGCCGAGCGACAACCCCTCGGCCCAGGCCCCTTCTCGCTTCTTGACGGGTGGCGAGGTCCGAACCGGTTGGTCACCTGCCAGCCACATGAAACCGCTGGGCGGTAAATCAACGACGACGGCGGGTCGCTGAGCATCGGGCTGAACAGCGATGACGCTTCCTTCGACAGGAGGCAGCGGCAACCCCACCGGCCAGTCAGCCACAACGCGCCGGGCATACGAAAGTGTGTTGACCAGCAAGACCCCCTTGCGGCCCGGGTCGCCCACAAGGATCGGGGCCAGTCGGCGGGCAGCTGCCGACTCGTGATTGGCGAGGTCATTCGTCAGCGATTCATCCCCGGTAGTCGGCAGGTCGGGGCCCGCTTGTTCCACGCGTTCTTCGAGGGCCTCTGACCGCGTGATCGGGACGCCCCGCAGCAGGTTCGCCAAGGCGTTGCAGAACTCACCTCGATCGAACTGATTGCGGCGAAACGCAGCATCGCGGTACCGACTGATTGGCTGAGCCTCTTCGCGGGCGACTGCTTGAACGAGGAACGGAGTCAGGTAATCCGTCGACTTCAGGTCGGTGTAACGTTCCCGTTGTTCGGTGACTTGAAAGAACTCGGCAAAGGTCACGAACCGGCCCAGCACGGGAGCAAACTTCGCCATCCGTCGCAAATCATCGAGCCACGGCGATCGCAAATCGGGCCAGCGGGCAAACGACACCGCGGCCACATGATCGTGGTCCATCGACTCGGCCATGCGGACCGGAAACCGCAGGAAGCTCGACGCACTGTCCCCCGCGAGTGGAATGCGGCTGTAGGATTCGAGGACCGAGTGTTCGTGCCCTTCCCACCGCAAGCGTGTCTGCTCGTCATCGGGGTAAAGCCCGTCGTCCATCACGAAGTGCAGCCCCCCCGCGAACCCTGAGCGCTGCAGCAACTGAGGCATCGCCAGATTGACGCCATATCGCCGCCGCCCCCAGATCGTGGGAGACTTCGCCAGCTGTTCGCGATAGCCGCGACGACCGCGCTCGAGCGACCACAATACCGAGTTGATCCCGCTCAGCTGGGTGCATCCCTCGCGCCAGTCACCACCGACGATGTCCGTGCGTTCGGCCTGCAATGCCTCGCGCAGGCGGTCGACGGTCGATGGTGACTGTTGCTGAATCGTTTCGAGATCACGGGCCGTCATCAGGATGTTTGACGGGACGTTGCTCTCGACCAGCCGCTCCAGCGCGGGGAGGTCAGCAGTCGCCCCTCCCAGGCACAAGTCCATCAAGTAACAGGGAACGGGATAAAACCCCTCGCGGGTTTCGAGCAGCAGATCGAATGCATGCCCTAGATGGCGGCGGGCATCGGCCACATCTCCATCCCGGGCCGCCCTCGCAGCTGCGAGCATCTCGGTTTTCATCCGCATCGCATCGGGCGAGCTGAAGTTCCGCATGTGCCGGGTCAGCAACTCGCACAGCAGCCATGTCGTTCCGAAAGCCAGGAAATCAGCGACCAGATCCTCGTCCATGGGCGGAACAGAATCGAGATGGCTGAGTGCCGCCGCCAACATCTCTTTCCGTTCAGTCTGGCCGCGGGCCACTGCTGAGCCCGCCGACTTGGCCGATTGCGACCATTCGATGGTGACGTTGTCATCACACGCCGTCGGGATCAGATACAGGCTGCCCGACTGATCGGGGAGAACGCTGTCGTATCGCCGCCAGACCGGGATCTCTTGCGTCTCCAGCAGCAGAGCCGGATGCCACGCGACCGCGAAGACGTTCAACAGGCTCGCCGCGGGCTTCTCGCTCAATTCGGACGGAAAGTCCTCCAGGCTGTGGCTGGGAATCAGAATGACCACTTCTTTGAAGTTCATCGGCAGCATCAAGTCCTAAGCGAGCAGAAGGAGGTGGCCTTCGTATTGTACTTTCTGAGAGCGTCGGGCGCTATCCGTCGGATCTTTTCGGGGTGCGGTTAACAGAACCGGAGACGTGCGCCATGTCGATCACTGGTCACCTGGCTTTCAAAAACTCAGCGACATCGAATTCACCAGTACGAATTGTCAGTACCGGTTCTTTCGCAGCGAGGCCGTAGACCTGTTGAGTGAAGTCATAAGCCGACTTCAGGCCCTCGTCATCGAGAGCGACTCCCCCGCCAGTCACCCCACCCGCGATGGTCAGCGGACGCGGAGCCACCAGGGACGCAATGTGTTCGATGTCACCGACATCCCGCAGGATCCCCGGTGCCAGCACGCCAAAACGCTGTCCCCGATACGGAACATCACTGATGTAGCTGGAGAGCGAGTTCACCGTCGCCACGCGGGTGATCCGTGAATCGACAGCTGCGGCGCACAAGACCACCGGGCCTGCGGAGCCGACACCGACCACGGCAATCTCACCTGATGCAGCTCCACGAGTTGCAGTGACCACGCGTTGCAGATCATGAGCCCATTGTCCCAGCAACGGGCGATCCACCCATACCCCCCACTGACCAGAGTTGTGGTCCGGGGCATGGCCGATCTTGTCGCCAGCAATCGATTGTTCACCCGTTGCTCGCAGCTGGGGAATCAGCACAGCCCAGCCTTGTTGTGAAGCCGCCTCGCTGATGCGTTTCACCTGGTCAGCGTTTTCGGCATCGAGGTTCGCGATGATGACCACGTTGGCCGGAGACGTTACGGACTGCTTCACGGGAGTCATCTGGCACGTCAGAGTCACCCCCGGCTCGCTCTCAATGGAGACGACCGCAGTCTGTGGGGCGTCCGTGGTGGTGAGAGTGACCGAGTTTGTTGGCCCGTCGCTTGGTCGCGGGTTATTACGAAACACGCTCGATCGCAACAGCGCCGTCCGCAGGCGAACTTGCTGAGATTCCCATGCGGTCGCATCATCGGGTGTCTCAATCCCCTGGACCAACCGTCTTCCTTCCGCAGCTGCGAACTGAGGGAGAGTCAGCCAGTCATCGGGGCGCGAATCACCGGGATAGCAGCGGATCGACTCGGGATCTTCGACTTTCATCACCGGATCGGACAGGGGAGAGCCATCGCCTTCCCCTTTGAGTTTGAGCGTCATCCAGCCGTACATCCGCTCTCGCATCGTCTGGCTGTAGTCGTGCTTCCAGTCAAAGACTGTCTGCTGCAATGCAGCCGGTGCATCGTTGAGATCGAAGAACGTCTGAGCCACGGCCAGAGACTTGCGGGCCTCTTTGACGGAGAACTGGTTCGCATCCTGAGTGGCATTAAAAAGCATCAATCCTCGTGGAGCACACAGGCCGAGAATCTCTCCTTCGCAGCAAAAGCTGGCCGCCCCGGGGACCACTTCGCACATGCAGCAAGCCGCTCCGAGATAGGCGTTGTAAGTCCCGACCGAGCAGACGGGCACCACAGCCTTGAACCGCGTGTCCCAAGCCCCGGCGTACATCGTCTGGTTACCGCCGCCGCTGGCTCCAGTGATGCCGAGCTTGTCGGGATCGACTTCCGGGCGGCTTTGCAGGTAATCGACCGCCCGCATGTTTTCGTAGACCTGAATCCCGCTCAGTGGTTTGCCAATGGGGAAGAGTGTCCCGGCAGTCATCTCGCCGTGGTACTCGCCGAGCGCCTCTCCGACGCCGCGTTCACCGGCTCCAAACGCATCAACCGCCAGCACGAAGAACCCGTGCTTCGCCAACCCGATACAGCGGGCCTGAACCTGTGGCGATTGCTTCGCTTCCTTCCAGTGACCATGCACGCAGAGGACCGCCGGGAGCTTGCCCTCCTTTTTCGGAACGTACGCATGAGCTGTCATCCAGACACCGGGGAAGGTCTGGATCACCAGCTTCTCAAGCTTGTATCCGTCGCGGTCGAGTTCATCGAGCTTGCGGGGGGCCAGGTCGCACGGCGTCTCCGGGAATCCCCCCCATGACTCCAGCAACTTCTTGCGCACGACAGCCAGCCGACGATTCGCTGCCGCGAGATCATCAAGTTTCGCCCCACCCGCAGCGACATCCCGCTGGGCAGCCGAACGAATGAACTCCAGATAGGCGTTCGTATCTGGCTTCTGGGCATTGCCCATACCCGCGAGTCCCAAGAACATCCCGCAGGCCATCGCACAGAGTAACCCGTGTCGTTTCGTCATGGTGATTCACTCCTGGATCTTGCGACGATTTCGCTCACGCCTCGTCGCCCAAGCATGTCCGAAACAGCATACAGATCAGCCAGATTGAATGCTTGCGAGACGACCGTCGTGGCGTCATCTGGTCATCAAGGAACGCCAGCATCCGCCGGCCCAGCGAGGGCTCTCGTCGCCAACCAGATCGCAGTTCCGATTTCGTCCGTGCCCTTAAACTCCATAGATTCGGACTTTTCGAATCTCGTTTTGGGGTATTCTGGTGGGATCGTGTGGCGAAAATGCAACGCGACTCTACCGGTGAGGCAGTTTGTAGTATCGCGCCCCGGCTCTCCCTCCGGTGGACGCATGGAGTTCATCTCTTCCCCCAGAGAGTTCGGAGCAGCAAGCATGTCAGAGGACGGCAAGCAGCAGTTTCAGCCCTTCGAGAACGACATTCAAAAGGGCGGTGCCTACCAGTACACCACCGGTGAGCGTTACTCCGCCCGCGTGGCGAACGCCCGGATCTCTGATGTCGCGAACACGGTTCTCGACCTGCGCGGCATGAAAGTCCTCGACATTGGCTGTGGGGACGGGACTTACACCTTCGAGCTGTACCACCGCTCGAAGCCGCTCTCGATTCATGGCATCGATCTGTCCGAGGGAGCGATCGCCACCGCCCAGTCGAAGAGCCCCGATCCATCGGTGACGTTCTCGACCTGCAGCGGCAGCAAACTGCCCTTCGCGGACAACTCGTTCGATGTGGCACACGTTCGCGGCGTGCTGCACCACATGGACCACCCCGAAGAGGGTGTCGCCGAAGCCCTGCGCGTCGCCCGCAAGATCATCATCGTCGAGCCGAACGGCTGGAACCCAGTGCTCAAGGTCATCGAGAAGACCTCGAAGTACCACATCGAGCACCGCGAGCGTTCGTTCACGTCCAGCTTGATTGAAAGCTGGTGTACGGCACGTGGAGCCCGCGTGACGAACCGTACTTGGGCTGGGCTGGTGCCTTTCTTCTGTCCAGAGCCGTTTGCCCGCTTCCTCAAAACGATCGAGCCGGTCGTTGAGAAGATCCCGGTGGCCCGCCAGTTGAGTTGTGCGGTGTTCGCCGTAACTGCTGAGCGCCCCGCCTAACCATTTCTGGAAGTGTGCCCCGACATGCTCACCATCGCCGAGTGTTCGACTTCGGATGCATTCAGTGTCGCCTCCACCGCCAGCCAGAATCGGATCGGGAACGGTCACATGGAAATTGAACGGACCTGTCCGGTTTGTGCCCACGACTCGACCGTCGTCTATGCCGAGGCCCGCATCGATCCGAAGCGACTGGGTGAGTTCGCGTATGCCTCGCGCAAGATGCCCGAGTACATGCACCTGCGATTGATGCAGTGTCCCAAGTGCGATCTGGTCTATGCCAATCCGGTCCCGGCTCCCAGCGAGCTGGAGACGGCCTACCGCGAAGCAGCCTACGACAGCAAGGTCGAGGCTGAGTACGCGGCCCAGACCTATGCGGCCCAGGTTCGTCGCTTCTGCGATCGCCTGCCCGACCGCGTGGGCACGCTCGACATTGGAGCAGGCGATGGGGCATTCTGCGGTCAGCTGCAACAACTCGGCTTCACGAACATCATCGGGCTCGAACCGTCATCCGCCCCGATCGCAGCTGCGGAACCATCGGTGAAGGACTGCCTCAAGCAGGAGATGTTCGTCCCCGGACGATTTGAGGCCAACACATTCTCGCTCGTCACCTGCTTCCAGACGATCGAGCATGTCCCTGAGCCGAAGACACTCTGCGAAGAGGCCGTGCGAATCCTGAAGCCCGGCGGAGCACTCTGCCTGGTGGGGCATAATCGCCGTTCACTCTCCTGTAAAATCCTCGGTCGTCGTTCCCCGATCTTCGATGTGGAGCACCTCCAGCTGTTCTCGCCCGAGAGCATGCGTCGTCTGTTGACCGATTCGGGACTGACGGATGTGGTCGTACGGCCGATCTATAATCGCTATCCGCTGGCCTACTGGGCGCGGTTGTTCCCCTTCCCGCGGGTGATGAAGGACCTGCTGATCAAGGGTCTGAACGCCACCGGCATTGGGCGAATTCCGTTCCCGCTTCCCGCTGGCAACATGGTCGCCTGGGGCTTTCGCAAGTAGTATCGCGGCGACCGGCAGGCGTGAGCCTGCCGGTAATGATCACCGATCGATACTCGTCGGGACGTTGCTGGATGGCGTGACGCTTGATGAGAGCTTTGCGCGGAACTGTGCGAGACGATTAAAAGCACCATCGGGCTGACGCCCGACGCTCGCCCACCAAGAAAATCGCGAGTTGATTGCCGCTGAGCGGTGGGCAGGATTTACTCGGCTGCAGGCTGATTGCCAAGACCTGTCCCTGCGGGTGTACGCCCTTCCCACCAGAGCCAAACTGCCACCGAGGCAATCAGCGGCGTGCAGCCAATCAGCGCCAGTCCGGCATCAAACGGGCCAATCCACGGTACCTCTCCCGCAGCCTTGAGCTTTTCGTTATGAACGATCGTCCAGTCGATCGCCTTCCCGTAGTACTTTTGAATCGGGGCAGAGGCGAGCCAGGCAATCGTGCTCAACATCCCCGTTACCTTCCCTTGATGAGTTCGGGACAGGTCCTGGCTCCAGGTGTAGTAACAGGGAAACAGCCCCAGCATCCCCGCCGCAATGACGAGCAGCACTCCCAGCAGCAACGGCCCCTTCGGCAGCCAGGGAATGAACAGCGAGCAAGCACTGCAAATCGCACAGCCGGTGAACACGACCCGGCGAGCCAGGCCGACGCTTTTCATTCCATGAGTGGTTAACCACACGGTCGCGATTCCTGCCAGCACGCATCCCACATCAGTGGCCGCATTGAAGGCGGCCGTAAAAAGCAGGCGTTCATTCTCTGAGTATCCTCGCCCCTGCTCCAGGAACTTGGGCAGCCATGCCCGGAACAACTGCCAGGCCGCGTTGATGGAGACGACCACCAGAATCATGACCACAAACCGTCGGATGAAGGTCTTTTCCTTCCACCAGCCGGCTTCGTCCTTGCCCTCTGCGTGAGCCTCCTCGGGAGCCAGATTCACGTGATGCGACACTGCAAACCATCCCAGCAGCCACGCAAACCCCAACCCACCAATCACGAGAAATGGCATCCGCCAGCCCGTGTCGAACTGGATCACCATCACCTTGATCATCAGCGGAGTGATGATCGCTCCGATCGAGGTTCCGCTTTGCAGGAGGCTGTTCCCAAAAGTTCTCTCGGACGGGGCCAGCAGTCGTTGCGTCGTTCTGAGGGCACACGGCCAGTGAGCTGCCTCAAAAAATCCAAGCAGCACACGGCAGACGAGAAGCTGCTGGTAATCCTTGCAGAAACCGGTCGCGGCCCCCGCCCCCGACCACAGAACAATCATCGCCGGATACAGCCAGCGGACATTCACCATGTCAGCCGTCACCCCAAAGACAATGGCTCCCACCGCGAAGGCGATGCCGAAACCGAGTTCGACATTGCCGTAGTCCTCATTATTGAGGCTGAATTCTTTCTCAATTCGCGTCTGGACATTCCCCAGTGTTTGGCGGTCCATGTAGTTCAGCGTGCTGGCCAGCAGCAGGACAATACAGACAGCCCAGGTCGCGGTGGTCCAGCGGGCACCTTCCGTCTGTGCGGGAATCGGTGGCATGTCGAGGTCTCGGCGGGAGTAATATCGAGGAGGCTCCTTTATCGACGATCGCTTATGGAAAGGGAAGCGAGGGCGGCCCGAGTGAGTTCGACAACTCCGGGCGACGCATCAGCGCCCCGTTTGACTTCCAGCGAAGCTCACGCTATCTTACGCGATTCCCCTGCCGCAGCCATCGGGGCTGTCTCAGGTGAGTTCTCCGCAAGTTGTTAGTGTGACTGACCATGGGTCGAATTGAACGTCAGCGTGAATTGGCTCGCCAGCGGACTCGCAAGGTGAAGATCAAGAAGCTCCGCCTGTTGTACGCGGCAGCAAAAACAGATGCCGACAAGAAGGTCGTCGCTGACAAGATGTTCCGCATCAGCCCCTTCGCTCCACTCGTCCTCGAGTAGTCGCGAACGACCTCTATGCATCGGTCTCAGCCAAAACCAGGCTGTGATCTTCGCACATGCACGCCCCAGTACTATCAGGGCGACACAATACAAATGAAAACAGGGTGCCGATTTCTCGGCACCCTGTTTTTGTTGACTGGTCTGATTTAGGGGTTTGGTCCCCTGTTACTTCTTGCCCCGGCCCAAGCCTTCATACACAGCCGCTTCGGTCACGACCTTGTCCATGAAGATGTCGTGGTGCTGCATCGGAATTTCCGGGAAGAGCTGACACTCGAACGAAAGTGCGACCAGCGGAGTCGTCGACAGGGCGTGTTCGAGCAGCTTGTCGTAATAGCCCTTGCCGTGACCCGTCCGTCCACCGCGGCGGTCAAACGCCACGCCGGGAACCAGGATCAGGTCGAGTTCCTCAACCGGAGTCTTCTTCGCCAACACCGTTCGCAGCTCGGCCTTCGGCTCGAGAATGCGATACATCCCGAGTTCCAGCTCATCCATCGACTCCAGGTGGAACAGCTCCAACTCCCCGTCGACACAGTACGGAATCACCACGCGTTTTCCGCTGGCCAACGCGGCTGGAAGTGCCTGTCGGGTGCGAACTTCCGTCCGAACGTCGACGTAGAACATCACCGTTTTGGCATTCTGGTACTCAGGCAGCTGCATCACCCGATCGACGATGACTTGGCTGACTTCGTCTTTGTTGGGTTGATCCTTGCGGGCTGCGTGGGCCTGTTCGCGAATCTTTGTCTTGAGTTCGGAAAGCTGGGCGGATGTCGACATACTGAGAAATTCCTGCGAGCCTTCATTCCGGGCGACCATCCCGGTTCACGTGACGTACATATCATACGACTCGCATAACACTTCGCTATCTTCCGGCGCCAGATTTCCCGCGATTGGCCGGCGCGTGATCGAGTCTCGGGGACTCGCTAAGTCACTCTTAATCTTCTGAGGTCGGCAGCCTGCGTTGGGACTTCTTCTCCGAACTCAGTTTTTTCGCTTTGAGGCGGCGGGCATTCGAGGCCCGGGTCGGTTTGGATTTCTTGCGAGTTTTGGCCACGACGAGAGTTTTCTGCAGGATCGCCTTCAACTTCTGCAAACAGTCCTCTCGGTTTCGCGGTTGATCACGATAGAGCTGAGAGACCACCAGGAGTTCTTGATCGACCGTTAATTGAGGCTCCAGGCGACTCAGCACGCGATATCGCAACTCTTCGGGAATCGACGCCGAGTCGTGGGGCCGCCAACGAAGCTGGGCTTTCGAGCTGACCTTATTGACGTTCTGGCCCCCGGGGCCCGAGCTGCGCACGAAAGCAAACTCGAATTCGGACAGGGGTATCCGAAAACGAGAGTTGATTTCCAGCCAGTCGACGCCAGTCGTCATGAGAGATACCAATTCCTTCAGGTGGGGAGCAGACACATGATCCCCTGGCCGGTTCGCAAAATAACAGACTTTTTCACGACTGTCGCGGTTTGTTCGTCAATCCGTCAGATTGATCGAGAGGAAACGAGGGAGCTCGACTCGTTCGCGAACCTCTTTCCATGACGGGTGTCCTGACTGGCAGAGCAAGAGGTGTAACCCGGCTGAAATGTCTGGCCGGTGTTCCCCGTACGTGAAACACGTTAGCCTATACCCTGCAGAGACCGAGGCGTGTCCGCCTTTTCGCAGAAGCGAGTCTCTCCATTTCTCTCAATCATTTCAGGAATCGCATGGATCCGTTGGAATCTCGGGTCAGAGAATATCTTCAGTTGCCGTCTTATCGGCCCGTCAAGTTTGCACAGCTCGCCAAGAAGGTGGGCGTTCGCAAGCCTCAGATTGAGGCATTTCAAGCCCTGCTCGACCGTCTGGTTCATGACGGAGTGATTCGTTTCACCGAATCGGGGCGCATTGAATCCCGTAAGCGAACGGGTGCCGTCATCGGGATCGTCCGCCGGACCTCCAAGGGCGATGGCTACATCACGCCGGTGGCCTCGACCGCCCCCTCTATCAAGGGTGAGATCATCGTCTTCGCTGAAGACATGAAAGACGCCCAGGACAAGGACGAAGTCGAAGTCCGCCTGACCGGTCGCCGTCGCTTCGGTGACCAGCATATCGCCGTCATCGAACGCATCATCAAGCGGGCGACCACCACGTTTGTCGGGACCTATGAAGAGGACGAGTACGGCGGGTGCGTTCGGATCGACGGAAGGCAATTCAACGAACCGGTCGCTCTCGACGATCCAGAGGCCAGCGGTGTCCGGCCCGGTGACAAGATCGTTGTCGAGATGCTCCGCTTCCCGACCTCACGCCGCGGCGGCGAGGCTGTCCTCAAGACCCGACTGGGCGCTGCCCACGATATCGGGGTCGACACCATCTCGGTCATTCACGAGTTCGGCCTCGAAACAGAGTTCCCCGAAGCGGTACTTGAAGAAGCCCGTCAAGTCGCAGCTGCGTTTGACGATTCGGATCTGACCGGACGCGAAGACCTGACCGGGACCACGATCATTACGATCGACCCGGCCGACGCCCGCGACTTTGACGATGCCATCTCGATTGATCCGCACGAAGACGACAGCTGGACACTGGGTGTTCACATCGCCGATGTGTCGCACTTTGTGGCGGTCGATTCGGAGCTCGACAAGGAAGCCCGTACTCGCGGCAACAGCGTCTACCTGCCGGGGCGTGTCCTGCCGATGCTGCCGGAGATCCTGTCGAACGGGCTGGCGAGTCTGCAGGCGGACCGCGTGCGATTCACGATGTCGGCATTCATGGACATCAACACCGACGGCGAAGTCACTGCCACGCGGTTCTCCAACAGTGCGATCCGCGTCAAGCACCGCTTCAGCTACGAACAGGTCTCCGCTCTCATCAATGGTCCGAAGAAGCGGCCCGATGATCTGCCGAAGGATGTGTGGGACACCGTCTGGCACATGCGGAAGCTGGCCCGCACGTTGAGGACTCGTCGCTTCGACATGGGAGCGATCAATCTCGAGCTCAGCGAGGTCAAAATCGACCTCGACCGCGACGGCCGCATGACCGGGGCCCATCTGGTCGAAGGCGACGAAAGCCACCAGATGATCGAAGAGTGCATGCTGGCGGCCAATATCGCGGTCGCCCGCAAGCTGACCGAAGCGAAGGTCCTTTACCCCCGGCGTATCCACCCCGAGCCGACACCCGCTCGACTGGAGATCCTGCAGGACTTCGTGAAGGCGATCGGCATTCCCGTCTCACGTTTGCGAACGCATTCCGACATGCAGGCACTTCTTAAGAAGGTGCACGGCACGCCGCAAGAATACGCCGTGAACTTCGCCTTGCTACGAAGCCTCAAGCAAGCGACGTACTCCACCAAACACGAAGGCCACTTCGCACTGGCGGCCGACGATTACTGCCACTTTACCAGCCCCATTCGTCGCTACCCCGATCTGGTCATTCATCGCCAGATGAAACAGCTGATCGCCAATCGCCCCAAGACCGAGCGGTTCAGTACAGACTATCTCGACTTCGTGTGCGAGACCTGTTCGCTGACCGAACGCCGGGCGGCCGATGCCGAGCGAGCGTTATCGCAGATGAAGCTGCTCTTGTTCCTTCGCGACAAGATCGGCTTGCGGATGGAGGCGACCATCACGGGAGTCGACCGATACGGGTTCTTCGCCCGGGGCTTGGAGATTCCTGCCGAAGGACTGGTCCCGGCGGAGAGTTTCTCCCTCCGCGAGACCTTCGAGTACGACCGGAGCTCTCAACGCCTCATTGGCCGTAAGACCGGTCGCACATTCCAGCTGGGCGATCATGTCGTCGTGGAGATCGCCCGGGTGGATCCCGGTCGCCGCTCACTCGACTTCAAACTGATCGGCCAGGGCCCCACCAAACAGGCACGCATTCCGAATGAGTCGGATCGGCGTTCCCGTTCCAAAGACGCAAGCCCCAGCGGCGAGAAGCCACCCTCCAAGAAATCAGGCAAACGCCGCCGCCCTGAGGGGGAGGCCACACCAAAACCAGCGGCGAAAAAGCGGAAACGCAAGAAGTAGCTCACGCGAGGACACGACCAGTTCACCTCCTGAGCCTGACTCCAACTGGATGACTCTCGTTCTCAACTGGGTATGGTCACCATGACAGCTGGAACTTCCGATCGGGATCTGGCGACGATTGAACAGCGAGTCTGCGACATCGCTGCCGAGAAGCTCTGTATCCCTCGAAATGAGGTGCATCGCGGCAGTCGCCTGATCGAAGACTTGCATTGCGACAGCCTGGATTTGATCGAATTAATGATGGCGATCGAGGAGGAGTTCTCGGTCTCCATCCCGACCATGCCCCCTAACGCGGTCTACAAATCTGTGTTTACGCGACCGTCTTTTCGGCTTCGCGATCTGGCCGAGGTCGTCTACCTGCAAGAAGGAACGGGGGCACCGGCGAGAGCGAATGGGATTCATATCTCCGCTCCTCCGACTGTGACTCACAACGTCCCCTTCTCGCAGTTGAGTGGAGCCTGGAAACCCGATGCATATTCATTTACAAGAGAGTTGTTCGAACTCCTGGATGCATCGGGCGACGCCCAGACCTTTCGTCGTCGTTCGGACGGCATGCGCTGTGTACTCATCCCCGCAGCAGAGGTCGAAATCGGGAGTAACGATCCCCAGGCCCCCTCCGATGAGAAGCCGCTACACAAGGTCCAGATCGATGCGTTTCTCATCGATGCAGAGCCGGTATCAACCACTGCCTACTGCCGATTCCTGAATACGGTGTCCGCCGGAGAGAAGGAGTTAAATGACTGGCTGTTGCTGAAGCCGAATGATGACCGACAACAACAAATGCCGGTCACCCGAACCGAGCGGGGATGGCGACCGGTGCCGGGCGTTGAGAAGCTTCCCATGATTCTCGTCTCGTGGTACGGGGCCAACGCGTATGCCTTATGGGCCAATGCCCAACCATGGCAGGAGTACCTGACCAACGATCGATATTTGCCCACCGAAGCCCAATGGGAATACGCCGCACGGGGACCAGAGTCGAAGAACTATCCGTGGGGAGAGACAGCGGACACCCCAGACCGCATGGTGTGTGCCCAGCATGGACGCGGCGACACCTACCAGGCGGATGACCTGCGAATGGCAGCTGTGAACGACAGCTTGGGGATGTCGCCGTTTGGCCTGCACCACATGGCGGGTAACGTGTGGCAATGGTGTCGCGACTGGTACGACGACCACTTTTACGGACACCCCGACGCCAGCTTGCGCAATCCCTGCAACAGCCAGGAAACAGGCATCCGGAGCGAGAGAGGAGGAAGCTGGGTGGGCCCCGCCGAACTGTGTCGAAGCTCCTTCCGCCGAGGGCGAGCCCCACACGCCCGGGGACGGTGTTTGGGCTTCCGTTGCGTGAGCAACCCGGCAGAGTGCCCACACCGCGACTGATTTAAACCGTTTCAAAACTCGCTTCAGGCAATAAGAAGATTCACCGCAGAGAGCCGCGGAGGATCGCAGGGAAAGAGGAGGGAGTATCCCCTCAAATCCTCTGCGTGACTCTGCGGCTCTCTGCGGTGAAATTCTTTATCAGAACACCCCCCTTCCACAAAGACATACTGTCCCACCCCCGGAACTGGCATCGTCCGACACGTGGGGGCTCTCCTATAATTCCGGCGAGCGGCCCACTTCATGTTGGTGGAAGGATTCACTCATGGCGAAGAAATCGGTTAAGTCTCGCGCCGTCGGTCAGCCCCAGTCGGACAACCACACGATCGGTAGCTACCTGATCAAGCGGCTGCAGGATTACGGCGTGCGGGATGTCTTTGGCATTCCCGGCGATTTTGTTCTGAGCTTTTATGACCAGTTGCAGAAGAGTCCACTGCGGGTCATCGGAGCGACCCGCGAAGACAACGCCGGGTACGCAGCTGACGGGTACGCCCGAGTGAATGGCATGGGGGCGGTCTGCGTGACCTACTGTGTCGGCGGGTTGAGTTTGTGTAACTCGATCGCCGGAGCCTATGCCGAGAAGTCGCCGGTCGTCGTCATCAGTGGAGCTCCGGGAGTCGAGGAGCGCCGCAACGATCCCCTGCTGCACCACAAGGTCCGTGACTTCAACACCCAGCGCGAGGTCTTCGAAAAAATCACCGTCGCCACAGCTTCTCTCGAAGATACGCAGATCGCCTTTCGCGAGATCGATCGCTGCCTCGAAGCAGCGGCTCGGTACAAGCGACCGGTCTATATCGAGATCCCCCGCGACCGCGTGGATGAACGTCCGGAATATCCGTATCAGGAGAAAGTCACTCAGCTGATTAGCGATCCCGACGCCTTGAAGGCTTCGCTAGTCGAGGCCCTCGAACGGCTGCAAGCCGCCCAGAAGCCAGTCCTCATTGCGGGCATCGAAGTCCACCGCTTCGGCCTCCAGAAGTGGGTTCTCCAACTCGCCGAGAAGTACAACATCCCGATGTGTGCGACGCTTCTCGGCAAGTCAGTCGTCAGTGAAAAGCACCCGCTCTACCTGGGCATCTACGAAGGAGCGATGGGCCGCAAGGAAGTGACTGAGTACGTTGAATCGTCGGACTGTGTCGTGCTCCTCGGCGCGTTCATGACCGACATCAACCTCGGGATTTTCACCGCTCATCTCGACCCGGGCCGCTGCATCTCAGCCACGACCGAGAAGCTGCGGATCGGGCACCACCACTTCCACGATGTCCTGTTCGAGGACTTCCTGAAGGGGCTGACCCAGCTGCCAATCAAACCCAAAAAGAAAACGCCATTGCCCAAACGGGAAACGCCGCCCGTCTCAAAACGCCCGGCGAGCGAGCCGGTCACCATCGCGTCGTTGTTCGAGTACATCAACTCGATTCTGGATGATGAGATGGTGGTCGTGGCCGATGTCGGCGACTCGCTGTTTGCGTCGAGCGACCTGACCATCCACAAGCAGACCGAGTTCCTCAGCCCGGCCTATTACACCTCGATGGGTTTCGCGATTCCGGCCAGTGTCGGAGTCCAGGCTGCGAACCGAAAGCTGCGACCGCTTGTCCTGGTTGGGGACGGGGCGTTTCAGATGACGTGTCTGGAGCTGTCGACTGCCGCGAAACACGGATTCAACCCGCTGGTGATTGTCCTCAACAACAAGGGTTACACGACGGAGCGATTCCTGCTGGAGGGGCCGTTCAACGACATCTTGAACTGGGAGTATCACCGCTTGCCCGATCTGCTCGGGGCCGGTTGGGGCTTCGAGGTGCACACGGTCGGTGAACTGCATCAGAGCGTGAAAGCGGGATTGGCCAAGACGGACGGGTTCAGCCTGCTGAACGTCCACCTCAAGCCCGATGACACCAGCCCGGCGCTGCGGCGACTGGCGGAACGAATGTCGAAGCAGGTGTGAGACTTCAGTATGGCACTGAGTCAATTGTGCACTGGCTTGGGGTGCAAAAGGTCGTTGACTGCATGTAAGCGGCAACCCGTCGACTGAGCCAACTTCGACCAGCAAAAACTGCCTTCAAACTCTGCCCAATTCCTCCATCACGCTTACTTGACGGTCAACCGTTGGCCCGATATCGTTCGCCCTCCGGAAATCGGCGAAGATTCTCTCATCGCTGCCTTTCCGACAACCGATCAAACTGTTGCAAACCGCACCAGAGGTTTGCATCAACTCGAGGGGGATTAGCTCAGCTGGTAGAGCGCTTGCATGGCATGCAAGAGGCCACCGGTTCAAGTCCGGTATCCTCCACTCTTCAAAGCCCTTCGATGGAAACATCGAGGGGCTTTGATGTTTTATGATGGTTCGCATACGGTACACGTATAGGTATCGAGGTTAGCGCGGACCGATGCCTCCCCTTGGTATGAGGCTTAGCAATGTACAAAGCCGCGCTCCTGGCGCTGTGGTTCTGGCCGGTCTGTCTGCTGGCGGGAGAAAGCACTCCCCTGAATGTGGGCAATCGGAAACAGCTGTTCATTGATGAGCGATTTATCGCCCAGAGTGACCGGGTCACGCTGCAAACCAACCCGGGACAGAAGTTGGGGCAGATCCTTGATGGGGAAGGCAAGCCCTTGATGGGGCACGTCAGCCGGGTCATCGAGGACCAGGGCAAGATCCGCATGTACGTCGGCCACGACGGCGTGGCGATTTATGAGAGCGACGACGGGCTGCACTTCACAGCCACTGGACGATCGATCGGTGGGGGAACTTTCTCCACGATCTTTCTCGACCCACACGACCCGAAACCGGAACAGAGATACAAGCTCTTTCTGCTGAAGCACCAGTCGCCGTTCAATCCCGCCACCGATGGTGTCTACGCGTTCGTATCGGGCGACGGGCTGAACTTTACCGAGGTGGGGCGTGTGCTCAACCGCTTCACGGATAACCCGACGATTGTTTGGTGGGACAAGCGAATCGAAAAGTACGTCGTCTATCTCCGGGCGCTGGCATATGACAATCCGAATCAGCGGCGGATCGCCCGGATTGAGATGGACGATCCACTCCAACCCTGGCCAATTCGCGAGTCGAAAGATCCCCGCCCATTCATGGACATTGAGAATGCAACGGTCGTCCTCGCTGCCGATGGCGAGGACGATCCCGACTCAGACATCTACTACAACGCAGCCACGATCTACGAGGAAGCTGCGGATACTTACCTGATGTTCACGACGCAGTTCCGGCACTTGAATTCGAAACGTCATCCGTTCGTGAAACCACCACGGCCCGGGCAGTGGGAGGACTTCGGCCCGCTGGAGGTTCAGCTGGCCATCAGTCGCGACGGGATTCATTGGAAGCGTCCGAGCCGCGAGGCCTACTTCCCGATGGGGCTGCCCGATGAGTGGGACCGCTGGTACACCGTGATGGGGCCGGGAGTGGTGCGACGCGGGAATTACCTGTACCAATACTACAACTCGTCGGGGCGGCTGCACGACGGGGCCATCCTGCGTGAGGAGTACGAGAACTCCGCCCAACAACTCGGAGGTATCGGCATCATCCGGCAACGACTCGATGGCTTCATGTCGGCCGACACCGACCACAAGGGAGGCTGGCTGACGACGCCGGCACTCAAGTTCTCGGGCAACCGATTACGTCTCAATATTGATACCGGAGCAATGGGGACCGCGTTTGTCGAACTCCGGGACGCCAACAACCAACCCATCCCGGGCTTCACGCTGGCCGAGTGTGAGGAAATCGGCGGGAACTTCCTCAACCAGGCTGTCTACTGGAAGGGCAATCCGGATGTGAGTTCCCTGCAAGGCCAGCCCATTCGAGTTCACATCCAGATGAAACGGGCGAAGCTCTACGCGTTTCAGTTCCAGACAGAGTGATCCGTCGCATGCTCAAGCGTGTGTGGCACTCATCTCTGACACGCCGACAGGGAGGGACTCCAAGACAACCTCTTCCTTCCGGGGTTTCTGAAACCAGCCACCGAAGAGCGAGTAGCAGACCGGCAGCACGATGACGGTGAAGAGCGTGCTGGTCATGACGCCGCCGATGACCACGGTCGCCAACGGACGCTGGACCTCCGCCCCGGCTCCCGAACTGATCGCCATCGGCACGAAGCCGACACTCGCGACCAGGGCGGTCATGATGATCGTCCGCAGACATTCATCGCAGGCATGCTTGATCGCGTCCCCCAGTGACATGCCGGTTTTACGAGCCTCGCGAATCGCGGAGACGAGCACCATACCGTTCAGCACCGAGATCCCCGACAAGGTAATAAAGCCCACAGCTGCGGAGATCGACAACGGCATCTCACGCCACACCAGTCCGTAAATCCCGCCGATACAGGCGAAGGGCACGCTCACGAAAGTCACGAGCGTGTCGAACTTGGTCCGGAAGGAGAGGTAAAGCATTCCCACGATCAACAGCATGGCCAGCGGGACTACGAGGGTCAGCCGTTTCTGGGCACGCTGCATGTTCTCGAACTGTCCGCCCCACTCCACGCGGTAGCCTTCGGGGATCTTCACAGCTGCGTTGATCTTCGCTTGGGCATCGGCGACGAAGCTGCCCACGTCGCGACCACGCACGTTGCACTGCAGAGTGATGCGTCGCTGGCTCCACTCGCGGGAAATCAACCGGGGACCATCGATCATGCGGATATCAGCCACTCGGGAGAGTGGAACTCGCTCGCCGTTGGGGGCAGCGACGAGGATGTCGGCGATTTCTTCCGGGCTTGATCGGAACTGATCGGGCAAACGAATGGTCAGCGGGAACCTCAGCTGTCCTTCCATCACCTGACCAACCTCCTTGCTACCGAGTGACTCGATGATGTCGAGCAGCTTCTGAGCAGGAATCCCATAACGAGCGATCTGATCCTGCTTGATCGCGATCTGGAGAATAGGTTGACCGAGCATCTGTTCGGTCGACAAGTCCGCACACCCGGGCACTTCCTTGAGCACCGCTTCCAGTTTTTTCGCGGTGCCGATCAGCCCATCAAACTCCGGTCCAAACAGCTTGATCGCGACATCAGCACGCACGCCGGACACCATCTCGTTGATGCGTTGTTCGATGGGTTGGGTGAACCAGATCGTTTGACCGGGGATATCGGCGAGGTCTTTCTCCATCAGGACCACAAGATCGGCTTGTGTCGTGGCCTTCTTCCATTGTTCACGCGGCGTGAGCTTTACAAACAGGTCGGTGACTTCGACGGTGCTGGCATCTGTCGGTACTTCAGGAGAACCGACCCGGCTCCAGCAGATGTCGACTTCATCGGGATAGTTCTTGATGAGAATCTCTTCCATGCGGGAGTTCATGCGGATCGACTCATCGAGTCCCGTTCCCGGCGGGCGGACGACCCCCACCACAATGGCCCCTTCAGACAACCTCGGTACGAACTCCGATCCCATGCGGGAGGCGACCCACCCTGTAATTCCCAAGGCGACGATCGCCAGCATCACGATCAAGGTCCGGGCATGCAGGGCATACCGCAGGAACGGGCGGTAGACAGCTCGGGCGACCTTCACGAGCAGAACGTCTTCTTCGTGAATCACCTTGGGCAGGAAGATGCTGGCCAGAACCGGTGTCACCGTCAGCGAGCAGATCAGCGATCCAATCAGAATGAACACGACGGTCAGAGCCATTGGCCGGAACATCTTGCCCTCGACGCCCTCGAGGGTCAGGATCGGGATATAGACGATCATGATGATCAGCTGGCCATAGACCGTCGGCGTACGTACCTCGATCGCGGCATCGCGTATGATCCGTAACCGCTCACTGGTGCTGACAACGCCAGCATGTCCGAGCCGCTTCACCGCGTTCTCGATCACCACCACAGAGCTGTCGACCACGACTCCGAAGTCGATGGCCCCCAGGCTGAGCAGCGATCCCGCGATCCCGGCACTCCACATTCCGCAGAAGCCAAACAGCATCGACAACGGAATGGCCGTCGCACAGATCAGTCCAGCTCGCAGATTCCCCAGGAAGATGAACAACAACAGAATGACCAGCGTGGCCCCTTCGAGCAGGTTGTTCTTCACCGTGGCGATCACGCGGTCGACCAGTTCGGTCCGGTCGTACGCGGTCACGACGGAGACATTCTCCGGCAGCTTCGCTTTGACCTTGGCGAATTCATCGCCCATGCGATGGGTCACGTCGTAGCTGTTCTGGCCCATGAGCATGAAGCACAGGCCAAGTACGACTTCACCCTGCACCAGCTGGTCCGGGTTCTTGGCATCTCGCATGGTGGCTGTGACCGCACCACGTCGAATTGCGTGGCCAATCGACACTTCGGCGACATCTTTCAGCAGCAACGGAATGCCGTTCTTGGCGGTCAATACGATGTTCTCGATCTGGTCGATCGAGACTGTTCGCCCCAACCCGTGGACGAGGACCATATCCCCCGCACGATCGATGCTCCCTCCGCCGACGTTCGCGTTGTTGTCGCGAACAGCCTGGATCACCTGATCAAAAGACAGATCGTGTGTCAGCAGACGAGTGGGGTCGATGCGGACCTGATACTGCTTTTCCAGACCACCCCAGGAGTTGACCTCCGCGGTTCCGGGAACGGCACGCATCTGCGGCTTGACCGTCCAGTCATGCAAGGTCCGCAATGCAGTGAGGTCTTTGTTCTTGTCGATCAGGTAGTAGTGAAAGACTTCCCCCAGGCCGGTCGACACGGGGCCCATCTCAGGCTGTGAAACGCCGGGCGGCATCTGCACCGAACCCAACCGCTCGTAAATCAGCTGGCGGGCGAAATAGACATCGGTGCCATCGCGAAAGGTCACGACAACCTGCGACAACCCGAACAGAGAGATCGACCGGATCTCCACCAACCCGGGTAGACCACTCATGGCCATTTCGAGCGGGAAGGTGATTTGCCGTTCAATTTCTTCTGGCACCAGTGACTCGGCCCGGGCATTGATTTGCACCTGGACCGGAGTCGTATCTGGAAAGGCATCGACACTCAGCGAGTTCATCGCGAGTAAGCCAAGTGCCAGAACTACACAGCTCGCTAACAGAACGTAAACCCGGTGGAGCAGCGACCAGGCAATGAGCTTTTCGAGCATTCGTTTTCAATCAGAGATGATTCACAGAGCGGATTGAACCAGCTGAAACTCAGCCTTCACAACATGACTCCCTTCGGAGGCAACAACAACTCCGGCATCCAGGCCAGAGAGGATTTCTGTCATGCCTCGTACAACAACACCGGTCTTCACCGGCACACGGCGAAACGACTCGCCATCTCGTACGAACACCATGTAAGTCCGCCCATCGAACTGGACGGCTTCGTTCGGAACCACTGTTGACAGCATCGTCGATCGGACCGTGATTTGACCGGTTCCGAATGTGTGAGCACGCAGAAGGCGTTGCTCACAATGTTCAGTGCCCGCAGGCTGAAGTTCCGGGTTGTCGACTTCTGCGCGAACCTGCAATGTGCGGGTGTTCTCGTCCACCTCGGTGCTGATCCAGTCGACCTTCCCCATCACTTCGCCGGGAATCCCGTCTGCGGTGAAGGAGATCGTCTGGCCGATGCGCACCAGATTCACATCTTCTTTGCGGACTTCGAGCGTCACCCACATGCGGCGAATGTCCGCGACCTCAAAGTGCGACTCGGTGGGTGACACGGTTTCGCCGAGAGTGATGTTTCGACCGATAACCACACCATCAAACGGAGCGAACAGCGGCAACAAGTTACTGGTCGTCGTCTGTGGGTCGAGTGTTGCGACAATCGAATCGGGCAACCCGAGAAACTGAAGCTTCTGAGCCAGTTGCGAATCGTCGAGCCCCTGAATCGACTCCGAAGAGATCGGCAGGCCCAAGTTGACCAGTGACTGTATCGCGTTCTGAAGACGGATCCGGGCCACTCGCTCTTCCGATTTGGCTTCATGGATCATCTTCTCGGGGATGACTCCCTCCGCTGCTTCCATGCGCTCCACGGTCCGAATTTTCAGGTCTCGATTCACGACCGCTTGCAGCAGTTCGGACTTCATGCGTCCGACTTCGAGTGCATCGACAATTGCGAGCACGTCGCCTTTGCGAATCGCTTGCCCGACCTGCTTCTCCACTCGCCAGACTGTTCCAGGAACGCGGGTCGAAAGCTGAGCGACCAGATTCTGATTGTAAGACACGATTCCATGGGCCGTCAGCTTCTCTTCGACGCCACGTTGAGTCACGGTGTGCAGCTCAATTCCGGCGTTCTTCAAGCCACTTTCGTTGAGCTCGATCTTGGCGACCTCACGGGGTTCAGATTTGGATGTTGCTTCCGTCGAGGTTTCTACCGGTGATGCAGACTTCGCAACCGATTCCACCTCAGCAGGCGCCGCCTTATCTGCCAACCACTCCGATGGAATCGACCAGTGCGTCATGTGGCCGAGTTTCAAAACACCAACCAGTCCGGCCACGATCAGCAGGTAAAGTATCCGCCCGCGAACCCGAGCCCAGACGCCTACAGTTTGAGCAGGAGTGTTTAGTTTTTCATCGCCGTGATTTTGGGTGGCTGTCAAATTGGACATCGAAAACCTCGTGGCAAAACTCTGGTCACGCTGGAGTTTGCAACACATTTCTGTGATGTATCCCTAATGAATCTCAGGGATCTTGCTGGCCAGGTATTGGACAATTCGCATTTCCTGCGCCATTTCGAAAGGTGCTGATTTCTCGTTACGCGAGAAGCGACTTGGCGGCAGTGAGTTGACTGCACGAGCACCTCGACAGCACCCCTGATCAATTCGGTTGCTTTCCGGTGATTTGCACAACCCCGAAGCCTTCCACTTGGATCGGAAGGGAAATCACAAGCGCCCAGCCACTGGTTGCCGAAGGCTGTTGTCATGTTTATACTTAAGTCGATCGCCATGTGGTCACATATCCCTGAGATTTGAATCTCTGAGACTGAAACGTCTCAGAGGGATGGGATGCTTCCGAATGTCCGCCGATCAGGGACATTTCAGGCCGAAAATCGGGTGGCCCGGATGTCCGCTTTTCTCGTGAATTCGGAAACCTTCGCGACCGTTCTCGGGGTAATTGACGAGTCCTCCGCCTCTTTGTCTTTCGGCCAGATCATTCTCGGTCGTAAGTCAAAGCCGCGCAGGCAGAATCGACATCTGGCCTGCCAGGTGATCGAGTCGAGAGAAGGGAACCTGTTCCAGGTCCCTCATCCACTGGCGGCTCCCCCATCCATCACCATCAAAATCAACGACTGGCTTCGGTGAGATTGCGATGAACGAACACTTTCGGCTGGAGTCACTCCCCGGTGGCTCGGTACTCCTGACGTTTGATTCACCGGGGATGAAGGTGAACACGATGTCGCGGGCCGCTCTCACTGAGCTGGCTGCGATCGTCAAGGATCTGGCCACTCGGTCGGATGTGAAGGGCCTGCTCTTTGCCAGCGGCAAGACCGGGCAGTTCATCGCCGGGGCTGATCTGAACGAGATCGGCGAACTGACCATCGCCAACGCGGAGACCGCCGCAGCTGCGATCTCCCGGGGACATGAGGTCTTCAACGCGATCTCCGAGTTGCCCTTCCCGACCGTCGCTCTGGTCAACGGGGCCTGTATGGGCGGCGGGACCGAGCTGATCCTGTCGATGGATTACCGGCTGGCTGTCGCTGGCCCGCAGACGAAGATCGGGCTGCCCGAAGTAAAGATCGGCCTCATCCCCGGCTGGGGCGGGACGCAGCGACTCCCCCGTCTGGTCGGGATCACAGCTGGGATCGAGATGATCACCTCGGGTGAACCCGTCGACGCCGCCAAGGCTGTGGAGTACGGGCTAGTCTTCGATGCCCTCCCTGCTGACAAGATCGTGGACGAAGGGCTTTATCTGATCGAACAGGCCCACCGCACCGGCGATTGGAAGACAGCTCGCCACCGTCGCAGTCAGCCGCTGGGGCTCAGTGAAGATCAATTCAACTTCAGCATGGCCCTGGCTGAGGGTGCCGTGAAGGGGAAGACTCGCGGGCAGTACCCTGCTCCGCTCGTGGCATTGCAGGCGGTCAAAGAGGGCATCAATCGGCCACTCAGCGAAGGGATCGCCATCGAGCAGAAGGCCTTCCTGGAAGTCCTGAAGACGCCGATCGCTTCGAATCTGGTGGCTCAGTTCTTCACGACGACCCGCCTGCAGCGCGATACCGGGGTCGATGATCCGAGTGTGAAGCCTCGCGAGATCAACGCGGTTGGGGTACTCGGGGCGGGGCTGATGGGGGCTGGGATCGCAGCTGCCAATGCCCGTCGCGGCGTGCTGGCGACGATGGTCGACATCGACGCCTCGCGAGTCGAGGACGGCATGCGTCGTGCCCGCAAGGTCGTCGAAGATCGGATCGGCATTGGTCGTGCCACGCCGAACGATCTGGCTGACATGCTGGTCAAGCTGCGTGGAACGACATCGCGACAGTCGTTCGGCGAATGTGATCTCGTCGTCGAAGCGGTGACCGAGAACGAACCGCTGAAGACCAAGATCATCCGCGAGCTGGCCGACGTGATGCGTCCCGATGCGATCCTGGCGACCAACACGTCCACGATCTCGATCACACGTCTGGCCAAGGCCTGGAAGTCGCCCGATCGATTTGCGGGGCTGCACTTCTTCTCGCCTGTAGACCGGATGCCACTGGTCGAGGTCATTCGCGGCGAGCAGACGAGCGACGAAACGGTGGTCACGCTGGTCGCACTGGCCAAACGCATCGGCAAGACGCCAATCGTCGTCAAGGACTGCCCCGGCTTTCTAGTGAATCGCATCCTGTTGCCCTACATGGCCGAGTCGCTCGTCCTGCTCGAAGAGGGCGTCGACATGGATCGCATCGACAAGCTGGCGGTCAAGTGGGGCATGCCGGTCGGACCGATTACGCTGTATGACATGGTCGGCGTCGATACCGGGCTCTACGCCGGAGAGGTCCTGAAAGCAGGTTATCCCGACCGGGCGGTCTCGACCCCGATTCTGGCCGAACTGGTCAAACAGGGCCGCATGGGTCAGAAGGCCGGCAAGGGATTCCGTGGCCTCGATAAGAAGGGGCGTTTCACCACTGACCCCGAAGGCCAGCAGATCGTCAACCAGTTCGTTCGCACAAAGAGTGAGCTCTCAGACAACGACATCACCGATCGACTGTTCCTGAGCATGGCACTCGAAGCCGTTCGAGCCTTCGAGGACAAGATCGCCCGCCATGCCGGTGATGTCGATATGGCGATGCTGTTGGGGACGAACTTCCCCGCCTTCCGGGGTGGTCCGCTCCGCTGGTGCGATACCGAAGGGGCCCAGAACATCATCGACCGTGCCAAGAAGTGGGAGTCGCTGGGAGGTCGTTTTGCGATCCCCGCGGCGCTCACCGAAGCTGCCAAATCGAACACTCGTTTCTACCCGAGCTCATCCAACTCTGCTGCGAGGTCCGCATGAACTCCGCTGTAATCGTGGACGCAGTCCGCTCTCCGATTGCGAAAGCGTCTGCAGAAGAAGGTTTCTTCCGTGACGTTCGCGCTGATGATCTGTCCGCATTCATGATGCAGACCCTCGTCCAGCGAACCGGTATCGACCCGCATCTGATCGAAGATGTGAAGTGGGGCTGTGTCCAGCAGCAGGGCGAGCAGGGTGTCGACATCGCCCGTAATGCCGTACTGATCGCTGGACTGCCGATGGAAGTCGGTGGCGAGACGATCAACCGCAACTGCGCGTCGAGTCTGTGCGCCCTGAACAACGCCGCCATGAGCATCATGGCCGGGTGCGAGGATGTCCAGATCGTCGGCGGCGTTGAGCACATGCACCACGTTCCGATGACCAAGGACTACAACCCCGCCCCCAGCATGTTCCGCATGAACAGCAGCGGCATCATGTACATGGGACTCACGGCCGAGTATCTGGCCATGAAGTACGGCATCAGCCGCCAGCGCCAGGATGAATTCGCGACCCGCAGCCACCAGAACTGCGCAGCTGCTCACGCATCCGGGAAGTTCGATTGGGAGATCGTGCCGTCGGTCGGACGTGATCCTGCTGGTCGCAAGCGTCCAATCGTCATGGACCAGTGCCTGCGTCCAGAGACTTCTGTCGAGGGTCTGGCCAAACTGCCTCCGGCGTTCAATCCAGCGGGCGGATCGGTCACCGCCGGCAACAGCTCGCCACTCAGCGTCGGCTCGTCGGCACTGTTGATGATGTCCGAGGCGAAAGCGAAGGAGCTGGGGTTCAAGCCACTCGCTCGCGTGAAGGCGATGGCGATCACTGGCGTCGACCCGAGCGAGATGGGCATCGGCCCCGCTCCCGCGATCACCAAGGCTCTCAAACGAGCGAACCTCAAGATCGACGACATCGGGGCGATCGAGATCAACGAGGCCTTCGCGGTCCAGGTCCTGTCGGTGCTGAAGCTGCTCGGCATTGATGAGAAGCGAGTGAATACTCGTGGCGGGGCCATCGCCATCGGTCACCCGCTCGGAGCCAGCGGAGCCCGCATCACGACAACCCTGTTGTCGCGGATGCGCGACGAAGGAGTGCGATACGGAGTCGCCTCGCTGTGCATTGGTCAGGGGCAGGGAGCTGCAACGGTTTTCGAAAACTGCAACTAAGGTTCGCGCTCATGAAGACCGAGTTTCCCAATCTGACGGCGATGCATCGGACTTCCTGCGAGAAGTTCGGACCGCGCCCCGCGATTCGGTATAAGAAAGACTGCACCTGGCACGAGATCACCTGGACCGATTACCGCAGCTATGCGGACTACATCGGTGCCGGATTGATTGAGATCGGCGTGAAGCCGGGCGACCGCGTGGCCATCCTGTCAGAGAACCGCTGGGAGTGGTTGGTCGCAGACCACGCGATTCTGACGGCCGGGGCAGCTGACGTTCCGATTCACGCTCCTTCAACCGCCGCTCAGATCCAGTACCAGCTGGAGCACAGCGGGGCCTGCGGGATTGTTGTTAGCACCAGCGAGCAATGGGCCAAGGTCGCGTCGATTCTCGACACGGTTCCCTCCCTTAAGTTCGCCATCCTGCTCGATGCCCGTCCGGAGTCCTCGCCGATCCCGACCTACACATGGGATGGCTTGCGACAGTTGGGTGTCCGGGCCGGAGCCAAAGGACGACAGGAGATCGATGCCCGTCAGGCCAAGATCAACGACGACAGCCTGGCCACAATCATTTACACCAGTGGTACGACCAGCCGCCCGAAAGGCGTCATGCTCAGCCATGGCAACCTTCTGACGAACGCCGTCGCCAGCGTGATCGTCAATGGGGCGAACAGTTCCGATGTCATCATGAACTGGCTGCCGCTCAGCCATGTATTCGCCCGGTTGTCCGACCACTACACGTCGACGCTCACCGGCATGACGATGGGGCTCGCTCAATCGGCGAACACGGTCCTTGATGATGTGAAGGAGATTCAGCCCAGCTATTTCACTACGGTGCCGCGTCTGATGGAGAAGGCCTGGGCTGTGTTGATGGCACAGCCGCAAGCTGATCGCGTCGCGCTGGCCAAGAAGATGTTCGGCCGCCGACTGAAGAACATGACCTCCGGCGGAGGTCCGCTGCCACCGCACATTGCCTACGATTTCAAGGACCTCGGCCTCCTCATTTACGAAGGCTACGGACTCACCGAAACGTCCCCGATCATCTCGGTGAATCGCGAAGGTCACTGGAAGATCGGCACCGTCGGACGGGCCATCATCGATGTCGAGGTGAAGATCGCCGACGATGGCGAAATTATCACCCGTGGCCCGCACGTCATGCAGGGGTACTGGCGTGACCCCGAAGCGACAAAGGCCGCCATCAAGGACGGCTGGTTCTACACGGGCGACCTGGGCAGCCTCGACGAAGACGGCTACCTGAAAATCACGGGGCGTAAGAAAGACCTGATCGTGACGGCGGGTGGCAAGAATATTGCACCGGCGGCGATCGAGGCACTGCTTGTGCAGGATGACTTCATCGAGCAGGCGATTGCCCATGGCGATGCCCGGCCCTTCGTCTCGGCGATCATCGTCCCACGGTTTGAGAAGATCGACGAAGCCATCCGCCAGTCGGGCGGGGCATTTACCCACGATGGCGGCGTCGTCACCGACAAGAAACTCAAGGACTGGTTCCAGGGACGAGTCAATCAGGCGCTCAAGGACTTGAGTAATGTGGAGAGAGTCAAGAAGATCGTTCTACTGAGTCGACCGTTGAGCCTTGATCAGGACGAAGTGACCGTCACGCAGAAGGTCCGCCGCGTTGCGGTGTTCAACCGATTTCAGTCGCAACTCGATGCACTCTATCAGGGCGCTGCTGAATGACCGCTGAATCGACACCGAACGATCCTCCCCGCCAGCGTGACTGGTCGCAGAATCGGTTCGCCACCTTGCTCCACCTGCCCCCACTCGAAATGCGGGACGGTGGCGCTCGGCTGGAGTTCGTGGTGGAAGAGATCCACCTGCGGCCCGGTGGGGTGGTGCACGGCGGGGTCTTCGCGACGGTGCTCGACACGGTCACCGGCTATGTCGGATACATCGTCGGACCGCCGAATCACGAAGTCCTGACGATGCAGCTCAACGTCAACATGACCTCCACAGCCAAGCTCGGCGATCGGCTGATCGCGACCGCCAAAGCTCTCCACTCCGGTCGACGTACCGCGGTTGTCCACGGCGAGCTGCGCCGTGAGGACGGCAAGCTGCTGGCCACCGGAAGTGCTACCCTCTTTTTTGTGAAGGGAGAGATTTCCTCGTGAAGTTTCTCGTGCCTCTCAAGCGAGTCTTCGACCCGGACACCCGAATTCGTCTGAAAGCGGACGGAACCGGAGTCGACACCGATGGCGTGAAGTACGCCATCAATCCCTTCGACGCGATCGCCCTCGAAGAGGCCCTGCGGGCTCGCGACCTGCACGGGTCAGGTGAGGTCGTCGTCGTCAGCATCGGTACCTCTGACAGCCAAGAACAGCTGCGTGCTGGCCTGGCGATGGGGGCCGACCGGGCCTTGCTGGTTCGTCATGACGCGGAGATCGATTCGCTGGCTGTCGCCAAGATCCTGGCTGCCGTCTACAAAAAAGAGCAGCCGAATCTGGTGCTGATGGGGAAGCAGGCGATCGACGACGACTCGAACCAGGTCGGCCAGATGCTGGCGGGTCTGCTCGGGATCGGGCAGGCGACATTCATCTCGAAGCTGACCCTTCCCGCCGATGCGAACGAAGCCACTTGTTGCCGCGAGACCGATGCCGGATTGGAGATCGTCAACGTCACTCTACCTGCGGTGATCACGGCCGATCTGCGTCTGAACGAGCCTCGCTATGTGACCGCCCTCGGCATCATGAAGGCCAAGAAGAAGCCGTTAGAGGAGGTGACCCCCGCCGACCTCGGTGTCGACGCCACTTCTCGCGTCCGCACTCTTAAGCTGGGACTGGCCCCCAAACGCAGTGCTGGAATCCGCGTCCAATCGGTTGATGAACTGCTCCAGAAACTTCGCGCTGAAACACTGATCCCATGACTGCGAATTCAACTCACGTGCTGGTGGTGGCGGAACTCGAACGGGGCCAGGTCAAAGGGGCCACGCTCGCAGCTGTCAGCTGCGCTCAGCAGATGGCTCAAGCGACCGGCGGACGATTCGACATTCTGGCACTTGGTCACGAGACCAGCAGCCTCGGCGACTCGCTCGGGAAGTACGGCGCGGGGCAGGTCTACCTCGCCGACTCCGCCGATCTGAAAAACCCGCAGGCCGACAACGCCGCGCAGGTCATCACCCAGGTGGCGAAGTCCTCGGGGGCAACCGTCGTCATCGCCGCCTCGTCGACCTTCAGCAAAGACATCCTGCCCCGCGTGGCGGCTCAACTCGATGCCGGAATGTTGACTGACGTCCTGTCAGTCACAACAGAGGGGAACGACTGGACCTTCCAGCGGGCACTCTTCGCCGGGAACGTCATCGCGACCGTTGCTCTCGATGGTCCAATCAAAGTCTTCACCGTGCGGGCGTCTACGTTCGCGGCTCCCACCCCGGCGGGCTCCGCGTCTCCGGTCGCATCGGTCGAGTTGAACGCAGCTGCCCTGCCGAACCAGATCAAGTTTGTCTCCCGCGATGAGAAGCCTTCGGGGCGTCCCGATGCGACCGAGGCTCGCATCGTGGTCTCGGGCGGTCGGGCTCTCAAGAACTCGGAAGATTTCGAGCGACTTGTTGGCGGGCTGGCTGATGTTTTGGGAGCAGCTGTCGGTTCATCGCGAGCACTCGTGGATGCGGGGATTACTCCCAACGCACTCCAGATTGGTCAGACCGGCAAGGTGGTCGCCCCGGAACTCTACATGGCTCTGGGCATGTCGGGGGCGATCCAGCATCTGGCCGGGATGAAAGACTCCAAACGTATTGTGGCTGTGAACACGGACCCCGAAGCCCCGATCTTCGAGGTCGCCGACTACGGACTAGTCGGCGATATTTACCAGGTGGTGCCGGAGCTGATTCAGAAACTGAAGTAGCATGACCCCGACGCGAGAAACATTCGGAAATATCTCCACAGCGTCGCAGGTAGTGTTCTATCTGGTCGCGATCGCGTCGTGCGCGGTGTTCGCCTACGGGATCTGGAAACGGTTTCGCCTGTGGCGACGGGGACAGTCGATCAATCTTCGCGAAATGCTGACCGGAAATCTGGAGCAGATCGTCGAGAAGCTGCGGCCTGGCATCCGCCGACTGCTGGTCGATGGACTCGGCCAGAACCGTGTCCGCGGTCGGGGCCGGCCGAGCAAAGCTCACGCCCTGCTGTTCGCGGGCTTTATGATGTTGCTCCTCGGGACCACGCTGCTGGAGGTGAATCACCTCGCCGAGATGGTCTCCAAGAAACTCAGCTTCCACCACGGGACGTACTACGTGGTGTATGAGTTCACGCTCGACATGTTCGGGTTGTTGTTTCTGATCGGGACGACGCTCTTCTTTGCCCGACGGCTGATGCGGCCATCGAGCGTGGGGCATCGGTCGAGTGACTGGCTGGTGCTGGGCCTCTTTCTCGCGATCGGTTTGAGCGGGTATGCCGTCGAGGCGTTCCGCATGGCTTGGCAACAGCCGACCGGGATCGGAGCAAGTTGCTCCCCCGTCGGACGCTGGCTGGCTTCTGGACTGTCAGGCTGGAGCGAGGGTCAGGCCCGCACCGGCCACTGGGTCGTCTGGTGGCTGCACTCACTCCTGGTGTTCGGATTCATCGCCGCGATTCCATACACGCGGCTGTTCCATGTGATCGCCGGACCGTTGAATCTGTTCCTGGCCAGGCCATCGCTGGGCGTTCTGCAACCGGTCACTCTCGAGCAGGCAGAACTCGAAGAACGCATCGGGGTCAACGACATCCGCCAGCTGACCACGCAACAGCTTCTGAGCCTCGATGCCTGCATGGAGTGTGGGCGCTGTGAAGATGTCTGCCCGGCGTTCGCGACGCACAAACCGCTCTCGCCAAAGCGGATCGTGCAGGACCTGAAAGGTGTCATGGAGCAACTGGCCACAGCTGCGCCCGATGCCCCGCTGAACCCGCACGAGGTCATCTCGGCCGAGACGCTTTGGTCGTGTACTGCCTGTAGCGCGTGCGTGAATGTCTGTCCGGTGCGGATCGATCAGCTGACGTTCATCATCGACTTGCGGCGGAACCTGGCGAGTGAGGGTGGCCTGAGCGGGACCGCGGCCACGGCACTTCGACGCATGCAGTCCAGCGCCAACCCCTGGGGGCTTCCTGTCGATGAGCGGGCCAACTGGGCTCAGTTCCCGGCCGATGCCCCGACCTCTTGAGACCATCATGTCGAGCGAACCTGTGACTCCCAGCGAGACCACGACACGCCCCGAAAAGGTGCGAGTCCCCACCGTGCGTGAGAACCCGACATTTGAGGTTCTCTACTGGGTCGGCTGCGCTGCGGCCTATGATCGCCGGGCACAACGCGTCGCCCGCGCGGTGGTGAAACTGCTCAACGCCGCAAACGTGAACTTTGCGATCCTGGGACGTGAGGAGAAATGCACCGGAGATTCGGCCCGTCGACTCGGTGAAGAGTTTCTGTTTCAGGAACTGGCCGAAGCCAACATCGCGACCCTCAACAAGTACAAGGTCCGTCGCATCATCGCCCACTGCCCGCACTGCGTGAATGCCCTGCTCAAGGATTACCCACAGTTCGGCGGTCACTACGAGGTCATGCACCATTCGCAGTACCTGTCCCAGCTCCTGCAAGATGGCCGACTGAAAGTGACTGGGGAAATTCCGAAGTCACTGCTCGGCGAAATGACGTATCATGACCCGTGCTACCTGGCCCGTGTGAATGGGATTCACAATGAGCCGCGTGAGGTACTGACCGCCGCGATCGGATCGGGGGGCGTGAGCGACTTGCGCGAGATGCCGCGCTGTCGCGAGCAGACCTCGTGCTGTGGGGCCGGCGGCGGGCGGATGTGGATGGAGGAGACTCCCGCCGAGCGAGTCTCCACGCAACGGGCGGGCGAGGCCTTGGCCACCGGGGCCAAGACAATCGCTGTGGGCTGTCCGTTCTGCCTGACCATGATGACCGATGGGGTGGCCGCCCAGTCGAGCCCAGCTCGCGTCCTGGATCTGGCTGAGATCCTCGTCGAACGCATGGGGCTCTAGAGTGAATTCATGTTTCGTCTTCACACCGCGAATGAACAGACAGGAATGTCTGTTCCACTGAGATCCGCAGTGGGACAGACATTCTTGTCTGTCCGATCTGAAGAGAAACTCCTGACCCGCTCTAGTCCGGGCGTCGATTGCAGGCCTCCCCGTTCCAACACATTCTGTCGGCAAACTCTTCACGCCTTCCTCTGAACACACGCACTCTGTACTCGCGAGACTGATGATGAACGCACTGCCTCTCCATTTGACCGGTGGCCACTTCCTGCTGTCTGAGACCAGCCCGGAGCTCGTCTTCACGCCCGAGGATCTGTCGACGGAAGAACGGCAGATCGCCGAGAGTGCCGAGAAGTTCATGGACAAAGAGGTCTTTCCACGCATGGAAGCCCTCGAACATCAGGAGCCCGGACTCGCCGTCCAGCTGTTCAAGCAGCTGGGCGAACTGGGGCTGCTGGCTCTGGATGTCCCCGAAGCATACGAAGGTCTCGGTCTGGGCAAGACTGCTGCCGTTGGCGTGGCAGGCCAGCTGTCGCGACTCAATGGGTTTGGCGTGACCTGCGGGGCTCACACGGGGATCGGAACCCAGCCGCTGACTTACTTCGGGACCGAGGTCCAGAAGAAGAAGTACCTGCCCAAGCTGGCGTCGGGGGAACTGATGGCCGCTTACTGCCTGAGCGAAGCGGGTTCTGGCTCGGACGCTCTCGGGATGAAGACCAAGGCCACGCTGAGCCCCGATGGAAAGCACTACCTGCTGACCGGGACCAAAATGTGGATTACCAATGCCGCCTGGGCTGACGTATTCACGGTGTTCGCCAAGGTCGATGGCGAGCATGTCACCGCCTTCCTCGTGGAACGGACCTTCCCCGGCGTGTCGTTCGGCAAGGAAGAACACAAGCTCGGCATTAAGACGTCTTCGACGCGGCGAGTGATTCTCGACAATGCTCAGGTCCCCGTGGAGAACGTCATCGGCGGAGTCGGCAAGGGAGCCTACATCGCGTTCAACATTCTGAACCTCGGTCGGTTCAGCCTGGGGGCCGGAGCTGTGGGTGGAGCGATCGACATGATTCGCACGGCAGCCAAGTATGCCACCGAGCGTCAGCAGTTCGGTCGCCCCTTGTCGTCATTCGGCCTGATTCAGCAGAAGTTGAGCGACATGGCGGCTCGGACCTTCGCGGTGGAAAGCGCGACGTACCGCACCGCAGCGCAGATTGACGGAGTGAAAGCCACGGGCGAGACGATCGACCTGACCCAGCCCCCATTCCTGCGCGGGATTGAAGAGCTGGCGGTCGAGTGTTCGATCCTCAAGGTCGCCTGCAGTGAAGCTTTGTATTACGTCGCTGACGAGGCCCTCCAGATCCACGGCGGTTACGGATTCACGGAAGAGTACACCCCCGCACGGGCTACTCGCGATGCCCGCATCAACCGCATCTTCGAAGGGACGAACGAGATCAACCGGCTGTTCATCTCCGGTACGCTCTATCGTCGTGCCCAGCGTGGACGGTTCGACTTCCCGAAGACTGTCCCTGGCCCGATTCCCCCGGTGACCGCCGAGATGACTGACCTGCAGAAGGCAGGCATTCTCTGGCAGGGAGCCAAGCAGGTGGCCTTGATGCTGGCGGGAGCTGCAGCCAAGAAGTTCGGAAAGGACGTTGGAGAGCAACAAGAAGTTCTGGCGGCGATCAGTGATCTGGTGATCGACATCTTCCTGGGAGAGAGTGCTCTGCTCCGCACTCAAAAGGCGATTGCCAAGGGACGGCCCGCAGCTGTCATGACCGACCTGACGCTGTCACTCATGAACGAAGCGGTGTTCCGGATGGAGCAGAAGGCTGCCGCAGCATGGGCCGCTCTTGCAGAGGGAGCCGAGCTGGCCGGTTGCCTTAAACTGACCCGGCACTTGCTGGCCTGGACTCCGCTGAACACGATCGAGATGCACCGCCGAGTGGCCAAGCGATTGTGCGAGGTGGGTTCGTACAACGTGCTGATCGGTGGATAAAGCGAGCTCATCTCCCGTGGCGTCATTCGAGGCCCGGCTGGTCATCCGGCTCGGCGTCCGCAGACTGGTCGATGAAATCCTCGTTCGATTCATCGGTCATGGCGGGCTCGGGGGCCGGGGCTTCGGAATCAGAGGGATCCGACTCCGTGTTCGCGGCCTTGTCACGCGGTGGAGTCGTTCGCAGCTGGTCAAACGTACCGCGGCTGAGCCATGTCTCCTGATCTTCCGGAAGTGGGATATCTCGTGGCTCTCCGCGACGTGACTCGCGGGCTTCCGCATCGGAATAGGCTCCCGACGGCCACCGACCTTCGCTCAGGTAAATCTGGCAGTAATCGAGCAGCGTCCCCTTCTCCAGCTGAACGTTCTTGACCGCCAGCTGATACTCCACGAGTGAGCGATAGTACGACGAGTCGGCATCAGCCATACGTCGCTGGGCATCGAGCAGCGAGTCGAGCGTGGCGTTCTCGGCATCGAACGCCGCCTGGACCGCTGCGACCTGTTCGGCAGCTGCCATCCGGCGATTCATGTTCGTCTCGACGACGGCATAGGCTCGGTCGACTTCCGAGATCGCATTACTGAGGTCGTAGACAACCGTTCGTTCCTGCTCGTGCAGGATGGCTCGCTCACGAGCGAGCTGGAGTTCGGAATGGCGAACGGCGGAGTAGGCCTGGCGGAATCCAATCGGGAACGTCAACTCGACCCCCGATTGCCACTCTTGAAAGTTACCCGACATCAGATCGCTATACGCGTTGTTGAACGGGCCGGTTCCGCCATTCGGGAAGAGATCCTGACCGAAGCCTCGGAAGCGGTAGCGACCCACGAGATCAAGCTGAGGTTTCAGGAAGTTGCGATTGGCTTCGAGCTCCGCTTCACGCTTCTTGATGATCCATTTCTGGCGGCGAACTTCAGCTCGCCGGGACAGGCTCTGGGCGAGAGTGTCTTCCCACTCGTAGACGAGTTTGGCTTTGAGCGGTTCTTCTGTGGGACGAATCAGACGTCCATCGCTGATCGGCAGTCCGGTCAACAACCGCAGCCGCCTCTCAATCACATACACTCCGCCCGTCCCACGGAACGTTCCGCCGGTAGTGCCGTTGTACGTCCGTGTGCCATCGACCAGCTTGCCGTGCAGGGCGTTCTGAGCGTCCTCTTCAAAGCGGTAGTACTGCTCGCGGGCCTGGGCTTCTTTTTCGGCCTCTCCACCTCGACGACCGCGTTCGTACAACGCATGAATCCGCCGCCAGGTGTCCAGGGCAGCATTGCGGGACGAGACCTTCGCATCGAGATCGCGATAGGCGAAATAGAGATCCCAGTAAGTGTTCTCAACGTCGCTGGCAAAGTTGCGGACACCGACTTCGAAGTCCGCCAGCGCGACATCGGAGTTCAATCGGGCGATGATCACCCCGTTGATGACGCCCGGTTGAGCGTTCGGTCCCGCCAGACGGTTGAACCGCACTCCGCTCCCCTGCAACAACGGCTGGCGAGCTTCCAAGTCGTACCAGGTCGTGAAGGCGCTGGGGACAAAGTTACCCGGGGCGTTGTTTGCGTCGTACTGCGTGTAGTTCTTCAAGGCGAACTGGGTACCCGTCGCAGCTGTCTTCGTCACCTGTGTCTGCCAGGTGGCAAAGTCCTGGTACAACAGGCGGGTTCCACCACCGAAGAAGACGTTGTTCAGCGCACGGTCGTTCTTCTCATAGGAGAAGTTCGACGTGAACTGAGCGTCGAATGCGCTGAGTGCCCCTTCAATGCCGAAACGAGGATCGGACTCGATAATCGAGGGGTCGCTCTTGGTCCGGCCTCCCTCGGGAACCCGCAGGATTGTTCCTCCCAGGTCGCGTAAGACCTGGGAGTTGGCGAACGCCATCTGCATCACGTCCTGGAGAGACAGCTCCAGGTAGTCCTCGACGTCCGGCTTGGTGATCGAGGTTGGCGATTGAGTGTCGAACAGGATGGCGTCATCAGTCGGGGAAGGCCCATCCGACTCGAGCGGTTCCTGCGGATATTCGATTTGTTTGGCGACCGCTTGATACTGAGTCGGTTCTGGCTCAGCTGCGGCAGCTTCCTCTTTCTTGGCGGAATGGCGCAGGCATCCACACATGAGTGTGGTGAGCAGCACGAACAATCGCATTCGTGTGTCGCCGTTGCGCATTCCTGGCCGATCCCCCGCGATCCCGTCCGTCGAACTCACAGAGCCGATCCACGACGGCAGAAACTGCCAATCGAGACCGATGAACTCGACGAAAACACGAGATCATGCTTCGTCTCGACTCATCGACTAGCGCTATAAACGGGACACTCCGAATACGTCACAAAGAGCGTTTTTTCATCAAGGTCGACGACTCAAAGCAGGAGGAACTTGCCAAGATTACCCAGACCTCCGCGGATGATCGTGGGACTACGAGAGGTGATTGCGACACTTTGACGCCTCATGAACAGGGTGTCGCAGATGTATTTGGGTGTCCCCTCGGTATATTGATGCTCATGACCGACAGTTTCCGCCGATCGCCGCCGACTGACTCTGAGTCACTGCAACTCCAGATGGAGCGGTGTATTGACCAGTTGGGGCTTCGCGCGCGGAGCGGCATTGAACCCGCACTCTTCTTACGAGAGGTCCTCGAAAGCGCCCTGCACCCGGGCGGGGCCAGTCGGGCCATTCTCTGGCGACTCGGTCAGGAGGGACGCTGGCAAGTCGTTGGCGATCTCCCCGGCCCCGAGACTCTGAGCCCCCAAGAAGTCGAACAGCGGCAGCCAATCCTTTGCGATGTCGCACGGAGTTTACCGACTCAACCCCAGCCGATTCCCAAACCATCAGTTGTGCCGGGCTGGCTGACCCCCATCTTATCCTCTGGCCAAGTCGTCGCGATTTTGGAGTCCCTGCAGCCAGCGACCTCAGGCAAGTCCTCCGCAAGCACGGTTCCGTTTCTGGCGGCTCTGGCTGAGATCACGGCCGACTTCCTGACTCAGATCGAGATTCAGCAGCTGCGACAGGCCCGAACCAACTGGCAGCTGTGGGACCAGTACTCACAGCGGCTGGGGCAGTTCCTTGATCTGGAGACGGTCTGTTCGGTAATCGCGAACGATGGTGTGCGACTCGTTGATGGGGATCGAGTCAGTGTGCTCGTCCGGCGGGGACGGGGTTACGTGCTGAAGTCGATCAGCGGTGTGGACCGGATCGAACCGCGATCGACAGCCACGCGATCCCTCGAATCGCTCGCCCTGCTCGTCGCCTCTGAAGGTCACTCGGTCTGGAAACATACGGACGAAGAGGAACCCAATCCCCCTCTTGATGGGCGACTTCAAGAGACACTGAGTCAGCACATGCGAGACTCCGGGGCGACCAGTCTCGGGATCGTCCCGATCCTCACTCGTGAGTCAGAGCGAACCCCATCGAGCCCCGTGGGTGTCATCGTCATCGAGCAGTTCCGCCCGGTGAGTGACCATGCGGGATGGGAGTCCCGAGCCGAGGCACTGGCCAACCGCTCGCGGTCGAACTTGCTGTCGGCCTGCGAGAGAGACGACATCCCGTGGCTCGGAATCTGGCAGCGTTTGCGGAGTGGACCGTCTTCCATCTCGCGACGAAAGACTGGGATCGTCCTTGCAGCTCTCGCCGGGTTAATCGCAGCCCTGGTGCTGATCCCCGCCGAGTTCACCGTGAGCGGTCCCGCCACGCTGTGGCCCGCCCTCCGACGTGAGGTCTTCGCCAGCGATACGGCGATCATCGACCAGATCCTCGTCTCACACGGCGACACGGTCACCGCCAACCAACCACTGATCGTGTTGCGAAGTCCGGAACTCGAAGCTGAGTCGCCTCGCATTCTGGGCGAGATTGCGACTGTGAGCGAGCGACTCAAAGGGGTCCAGGCGGCTCGACTGACCGGAGGCAATACCCCCGACGCAGCGGCACGGTCGCGACAACTCACCGTCGACGAAGAGGAGCTCAAGGAGCGGCTGAGGACGCTGGAGCTGCAACGCGACGAACTCGAACAGAGGAAGTCAGCGCTCACCTTGCGCAGCCCGATCGCGGGACAGGTTTTGACGTGGGATGTGGCCCAACAGCTATCGGCTCGCCCCGTCGAACGCGGCCAGTCCCTGCTCACGATCGGGGAAACCTCGGGGCCGTGGGTCGTCGAGGTTCAAGTCGCTGACAAGGAGATCGGCCACCTGTTGCGAGCCCAGCAGGCTCTCAAACCCGATCTGGATGTCGAGTTTCTGCTGGCTGCCGATCCGGGCAAAGTCTGTCACGGAACGATCAAGAGCCGTTCAACGACCGCTCTCCTCGACGATGATGCTCGCAGCCGTGTTCGAGTCATCGTCGCGTTCGACCGAAACCAGATCGATCAACCCCGCCCCGGGGCGACAGCTCTCCCTCGCATCCACTGCGGAAAGCGATCACTGGGGTATGTCTGGCTGCATGATCTGATTGACGCGATTCGAACCCGCTTGTTGTTCTGATTCCTCGGGAATGAGGTCACCGTGATGTCGCAACTTTCCGCCTGTCTTCTCGGCCTGATGTTGATGGGCGGAGCCCCTCCGGCCGAGTTGAGGATCGAGTCGGCCCAGCTGACTCTGATCGAGCACGCCGACATATCGTCCAGCGATGCGGGCTTACTGATCGACCTTGTCGTCAAAGAAGGCGAGACAATCGAAGAGGGAAGCAAGCTGGCGCAGATTGATAGCCGCGAAGCAGAGCTGCTCTGCCAGCGAGCCGAAACCGAGGTCGATGAAGCCCGGGCCCTCGCAGAGAATGACATTAAAGTCCGGTTCGCCAAACTCTCCGCAGCTGTCGCCGATGCCGAGCTGAGGCGAGCTCAGGAATCCCACGAAAAGTTCCCGAAAAGCGTTTCACAAACAGAACTCGATCGACTGAAGTTGCTCGCAGACAAGTCGGTGCTGGAAGTCGAACAAGCTCAGGTCGACCTGCAGCAAGCCAAGCGTTCATGGCAGGTCAAGATGCAAGACCTGGAGCGAGCGAGGCTGGCTCTTCAGCGCCGGACGATCGTCGCCCCCTTTCCCGGCATGGTCGTCCAATGGAAGAAGCAAAAAGGCGAATGGGTCGAACCGGGAACTCCGGTGATGCGTCTGATTCGGATTAACCGCCTGCGGGCCGAAGCCTTTGTCTCGTCGCAATCGATGCCAGCCAATCTCATCGACCACCCCGTCAAGCTGATCGTGGAGACGCCCTCCATTGACGGAAAGTCCGCAACATCGACCTCGCACGAGGGCAAACTCGTGTTCGTCAGCCCCGAGGTTGATCCCGTGAATAGTCAGGTCCGCATCTGGGCCGAAATCGACAACAGCGATCTCAGACTCCGACCGGGACAGACAGCTGCACTCATCATTGCGACGGGGAACTAGCGACGCGAAGAGATTGTCCATTCGACAATCACTGCGAATCAGCCCAAGCAAAACACCCTCTGGTCGCTGTCGGCCAGAGGGTGTTGCACATTCACATTGTCCGAGAAAACTACTCCACCGACCACCCCTTGGCGGGTTTCTGGTGGATCACCGGCTGCTGTCGCGATTGCAGCTGGGCGATTTCCTTCTCGACAGCGGCGACTTCCGGCTTGGAGGTATGGATCGCGAACTTCAGCTTCATGGTGTAGGTCTGTCCCGACTCCAGAGAGATGACCCGGCCCATCTTCCGCTCAAACGATTTGTGATTCGGGAAGTTGGTCGCGGGCTCCAGTCCAACGACATACCCATCCCGCTCCGACTGCGTGCATTTCCACGTCACGAAGCACGGCAGCTGTCGCGTCGAGAACCGGAGACTCAGGCCCAGATCCCCGGCGGCATTTCGAAGCAGGACCACCGTATCGCCGACTTCATCGCCAATCAGCCGGTAGTAGTAGACCTGCTCGGCGTAGCCCGGCGTCGGTTCGAGACACGTATCGTACGTCGCGATTCCCTCGGCCGCTCGCTGGTCACGCGGCGCGACTTCGGCACTCGGACAGACGATCTTCGCCCCGCCATCAAGAAAGGGCTCACCAAAATTGTTGTGGTACAGCATCTGGAACTCGGTCGGCGATCCGCCAACGTTCGTCACCTCGTCGATGACTTCGAAGGCATTCGAGCCCACTGCGGTTCGCACCGTCGACTCCAGTCGCAGCTGGGGACCGAACATCGTGCATTCATCGACGATGCCCGTCAGTCGCAGTGTCGAGGTCTTCTCCTCAACATCGATCTCACGATCGTGAGCTGGGAGGTTCGCAATCCGGCCATGGAGAGTCAGGTCGGATTCGATCGGGCTCTTCGCTCCCGAGTCAATCCCCGGCGGTCCGTTGAAGGCCATCCCGCAACGACACAACAACTCGTTGAACCCGTCGAGGAAGCCGAGCCCGTTGCGGGACTTCAGATCGACATATCGCGGGTGAGTCAGACGGCGGACCGGTGAATCCCAACCAATCGGGATGCCTTTATACTCCGCCTTCCAGATCCCCATGCCGCGGGTCGGCGACGCCCACACCGTCAGCGGGCCGTTCTTCAACTCGAACAACTCCACGCCAGCCGATGTCCCTTCCTCCAGCACCGTCCAGCGAATCCCCCAATCGTGGTTCCCTGGCAACTTGACCTCATCGGGCCCGGCCAACTCCTGCCAATGCGGCCCGTCCCCATCGTGATCGTGGTCATGATCATGGTCGTGGCCACAGTCGTGATCATGCGAATGGTCATGATCGTGCCCGCAATCGTGCGAGTGGTCGTGGTCATGCGAGTGATCGTGGCTGTGATCATGGTCGTGCGAGTGGTCATGATCGTGGTCGTGGCGTTGGGCCATGAGAATGCTGCCGAGTACGGAGTTCAGAATCAGGGAATCGCCGCAGTCTATGAGGACTGATGGCGGCATTCCAGCAGGTCACACCCCGGCGTGCGAGAGACCGCCGACGCTCGCTGCTCTGAGGCATGACACGGTATGATCAAGGTTCACCATGCCTGCCCCGTCTCTCCACACGCGATGAATCCTGAATCGACTGCCTATCACGAAGCGGGGCATGCGGTCATCGCGATTGCGCTCGGTCGCAGTGTCCAGCGGGTCAGCATCCTGCCGAAGCTACAGACGCTGGGACGCTGCGAGTTCCAGAAGGGCAAGCCCCGTCCGACCGAGGACTGGCTCGAACGCGAAATCCTGATTTCTCTGGCCGGTCTCGCAGCTGAGGCTCGTCACACGGGTCAGTACTCCTGGGCGGGAGCCACTCAGGACCTGCAAAGCGTCCAGCGACTGGCCGTCATGCGGGCGGGAGAGCGGCACTACGAGCGGCTACAGAAACGCCTGCTGGCCAAGGTCGAGCACATGCTGGAGCGTCCCGAACTCTGGCGGGCGGTCGAGCTGATTGCCGCCGAGTTGCTCAAGAGCGAGACGATCAGCGGGCGGGCCGTCGTCCATCTCTTCGAACAGGGGAAAGCACATGCTGACGATCTACATTGATGCGGACGCCTGTCCCGTGAAAGACGAGATTTACCGCGTCGCGATTCGTTACCAGATGCCGGTCAAGGTCGTGGCCAACAACTGGATGCGGGTCCCTCAGATGCCGCTGATCGAGCTGGTGGTCCGCAGCGAAGTCGGGCTGAACATCGTCGACGACTGGATCGCCGAGCAGGCCGGACCGGGTGACATCGTCGTGACCGGCGACATCCCGCTGGCTGCCCGCTGCATCGCCAACCAGGCCCGCGTCCTCGACACGCGGGGCCGTGTCTTCACCGACGCCGACATCGGCGAGACCCTCGCCATGCGCGACCTGTTCGATGGCCTCCGCCAGACCGGCGCCATCACCGGCGGCCCGTCATCCCACCAGGGCAAACATGTGTCAAAGTTCCTGTCGAAGCTGGATGAGTTGATTAACCAGGTCCGCCGGATGAAGAAGTAATCATCAGAAGTCGCCGGGTGGCTGGGGTCGCAGCGCAGCGAAGCCCCCAGCCGAACTGACAAATGACTCTTCTTCCAAGCTGGGGGCTCCCGCTGGTCGCCCCCAGCCACCCAGCCACCCAGTCGCTACCCCGCTGGAAGCAACAAACCGGTGAGCCGGACGGCGTCAGCCGCCGGACGATTTCGGAGAGCGACGTCGTTCGCAGAGTCCGGGGCCTCACGGCCACCGGCTCACCGGGGGATATCGATGGCATGTTGTGAGTCAATGGGCGTCAGCCCCCAGACGGGTGACGTGGCATGGGGCGTGGATCTATTATTTACGCCATTGTGGGGATGCTCCGGAAATAGCTCGCTTCATTGAGCGATAAGAATCCGGGGGCTGACGTCCTCCGGCTCGCTGAGGTGTTAGGAATTGCGGCACTGAGGGGCGATTATGGAACCGGTGAATCTATTCGCAATTGACCGGTATTGGTTTCTGACCTGGACGACCTATGGGTCATGGTTACCGGGCGACGCCCGAGGTTATGTGGGAGTGGCGATTGATGAATCGGGGCGAGCTGTCAACCACAACCAATATGGAACTCCAGCTGCCCCACCCAATGAATCGTTGCGTGAGTCCGCGCGGAGGAGCCTGAAGTCGACTCCGATCGTGCTGACGCAGGCACAAGCGGAGTCACTCTTCACTCAGCTGCAGGAAACAGCGAAAATTCGCCGCTGGTTGCTGATCGCGGTGGCGATTATGCAGACGCATCTGCATCTGGTGGTGGGGGTCCATGGTGATCCCGATCCCGATAAGGTTCTGGGTGATTTCAAAGCCTATGGCTCGCGATGTCTGAATCAAGGGTGGGGCCAACCGAAGAGTGAAACGTGGTGGACGACCGGAGGCTCCACCCGCAAATTGGCGGATGATCTCGCGGTGGAGACTGTAGTGCCATACATCCGTCAACAGCCGAATTCATTGCTCATTTGGACACGAGAAACTGGGCAGGCAAAGTGAATGCCCGTTGTAGATCACTCATCGCATCGGAGAGCCGGAGGGCGTCAGCCCCCGGATGGGTCACACGACATGAGGCGTCGATTCAAAAGTGATGACGAGGCCATCGGACGATGAGGCTTTCGAGTCGAAGAGTCCGGGGCCTTACGGCCACCGGCTCACCGGGGGATATCGATGGCACGGATGTGACCGTTAATCCCCTGCACCAGTTCCGGCCCTCCGTAGACGAAGCCGGTGTAGAGTTGGATCAGGCTGGCACCGGCGGCGATTTTGGCGGCGGCGTCTGCGGGGGTCATGATGCCACCGACGGCGATGAGGGGGATCTGGCCTTGGCTGTGGGTGTGCAGGTAGCGGATGACTTCGGTCGAGCGGGTGGTCAACGGAGCCCCGCTCAGGCCGCCAGCTCCGATCTCCTGGATGCGTGATTCGGGAGTCGTCAGCCCGGACCGCGAGATCGTCGTGTTCGTCGCGACCAGCCCCGCCAGCTGGGTCTCGCGGGCGATCGCGAGGATGTCGTCGAGTTGGGAATCGCCGAGGTCGGGAGCGATCTTCAGCAGGATCGGCTTCGGGGTCGGCTGGCTGTGATTGAAGTCCTGCAGCGTCTTGAGCAGCTTGGTCAGCGGCTCGCGGTCCTGCAGCTCACGCAGGTTCGGGGTATTCGGCGAGCTGACGTTGACGGTGAAGTAATCGACGTACGGAAAGAGCTGCGACAGGCAGGTTAAATAGTCGCTCTCGGCGTCCTTGTTGTCGGTGACTTTGTTCTTACCGATGTTGGCCCCGATGATGATGCGGCGGTGCTTCGGCACGCGTTTGAGCCGCTCGACGATGACCTCAACGCCGGAGCTGTTGAACCCCATGCGGTTGATAATCGCCCGATCGGCGGGCAACCGGAACAGCCGCGGCCGATCGTTCCCCGGCTGGGGACGCGGGGTGACAGTCCCGATCTCCATGTGGCCGAAGCCGAAGGCCTCCCAGTGGTGGTTGACCATCGCGTCCTTGTCGAGTCCCGCAGCCAGTCCGACCGAGTTAGCGAACTTCAACCCGAAAACCGTCCGTTCCTGCCCGGCGGGGAGCCCTCCGTACAACAGTCTCATCAGCGGCATGACGCCCGGCACACAGGCCGCGGCCCGCAGCATGGCAAACGTCGTGTGATGCGCGGTCTCCGCATCGAGACGGAACAAAAGCGGACGAACAACAGATCGATACAGCATGGTCCCCGGAGTTTCGTCGCCGCACGTCCATCCAGCAAGCGAGCCCTGAGATTCCCACTGGCACCCCCTCGTCCCATTCCTCAACACTCCCTCCCCACGTTTGACGCGGCTGGTCCGCCTCCCCCACAATGGCTCACAACTCTTCCCTCTCAGACAACCAGCGAGCCTGCGGATGTTGCACTCTCGAAAGATCATGGCCGCTCTCGGCCTGCTGCTGGTTCTCGGCTGTGGGAGCGGGACCTATGAGGAGCGGCTCAAGGAGACGAACGCACTCTTCGAGTACCACCTGGGCCTCGATCGTGTGCTACAGCCTGGAGAATGGTCGAGCCCGACGACAATCGCCATGCGGATCCCGAAGGGGTTTACCGCACTGCCCGCTCCCCCGCCTCCCAAGCCCAATGAGCCGGTCCCCGAGGACCCACGACAGCCGTTTTACCTGGGGTTGACGCTGCCCGGACTGGTCGGAGCCTGGCAGGGATTGTTCCCCTGCGATGATGGTCAAAGCCGTCCGGTCTATTTGTACGTCTGCAGCAATCATCAGGTGTACCAGAGTCTGGCTGCGAATCCCAAGGGAGCCGACCCGGAGCTGTTTTTGACGAATCTCGAAACCGCCCTGTCCAACGCAATGCAGGTCCAACTCCCCCCCGGGGAGGGAACGCAGATTGGCAACAACGTCCGGTACGCTGAAATGTGTCCGCGCGATGGCAAGTACGCCGTTCAGCGAAAGTTCACCGGGATCACGTTTGTCCCGCCCGACGTACTGCCACAGGTCGGGGTCGCGATCAAGGCCCAGATGTACGGTCATTACAACGGGAAGGTCCAGGTCGCGATTCTGGCGGTCTACCCTGCATCTGTCCGGGAACGTATCGAAGACCGACTCTTGACGGCGCTGGAGACCTTCAAGGTTTCGAACAGCTTCCCCACGACTCAACCGGGAGCGACTATCGGTCCCGGAGGGGCGCCAGCCAACCGATCGGTCGGATTCTGATCCACTGGCGGCCTGTGTTCCAGGTTACGGTCGGGTTGCTCTTTGCCCGGCGGGCGACGAGACTTCTTCTCCCGATGAGGCAGCTGTGCCTCGGATCTTCTGTTTTTGACGGACTTCATTGTGCTTCAGATTCTGCCCGCGATCGATTTGCGAGGAGGCCGCTGCGTTCGGCTGCGACAAGGCGATTATGCTCAGGAGACCGTCTTTGGTGACGATCCGGTGGCCATGGCCCGACGTTGGGAAGCCGACGGCGGAGATGTTCTGCATCTCGTCGATCTCGACGGGGCCAAGGCGGGAAAACCAGTCAACGTCGATGCGATTCGTGGCATCGTGAAGGCCTTGCAGATCCCGTGTGAGCTGGGGGGCGGGTTGCGGGATGACGAGTCGATTCGCTTCATGCTGGAAGAGGTCGGCGTCACTCGCGTCATCATCGGGACAGCGGCCCTGAAACAGCCCGAATGGTTCAAGCGGATGGTCGATCGTTATCCCGGCCGGGTGGCACTGGGACTCGATGCTCGTGACTCAATGGTCGCGACCGCAGGGTGGTTGGAGGTGTCGAAGACCCCGGCAATTGATCTGGCGAAAGAGTACCGCGGGCTGCCGCTGGCGGCTTTGATTTACACAAACATCGCCAATGACGGCATGATGCAAGGCGTCGATCGCCAGACGATCAACGACATGCTGGCCCTCGCCGAACTCGGATTCCCGATCATTGCATCGGGCGGAGTGACGACCGCTGAGGACATTCGCACGCTATCGGCGGAACACAAGAACCAGCCGAACCTCGCCGGAGCGATCATTGGCCGAGCCCTCTACGAAGGCACGCTGACCGTTGCCGATGCCCGGGCTGCGCGGTGAGGTTGAGCCACTGGCTCACTTCAACGATTCGACAGGAACGGGTTTCAGCCCCTGGGCCTCAGCAGCTGCGGTGGTGGTGATGAGGGCTTCCATTCGGGCGTCGTTGATGACCAGACAGAGCTTCTCCTGCATCGGCCACGTCAGGATGGTATGGATCCCTTTCGTGCCGGGGGCCTTCCCCAGTGAGAACGTCTGGGGCATGTTTTTGGTGTAGCCCGCCATCTTCAGGGCATCGCCATCGATCACGAAGTTGACCTTGGTTTCTTCCCCCAGATAAGCGAACGCATCGGCCAGTGGCTTGCGGGCGAACTCGATTTCGAACTCAGTCTTGAGTCGCTCCATCACGGTCGTGGGAAGTGCCGCATCCGAGGCAGCGATTGGTATCTCCGGGGGGCTGGTGTCGAAGTTGGTCCGCGTCGATTCATCCCAGGTCAGCAGAGCTCCCAAGGCCAGATTGGGAGCGGACTTGGCCGGAAGAACTGTCGTCAGCGTCAGTGATTTCGGCTCTGCGTGCAGAATGGTCGATTGGCGGAAGGCCTCGATCATGGCGGGAAACCGGCCAATGATCTGCCGGGCTCCGGCCTGGGTGGGATGCATCTTACGGACGCAGTCGACAAGCTCCTGCTCGGCGACCTTGGGGAGTCGGGTCAGGTAGTCTTCTTTCAGCGTGACGGGGGTGCTGATTTGCCGCGTGCCGGAGCGACTTCCCTTGGGACGCACGCGGATCTCGGAGTGTAACGCCGGTCCAAGGTGCAGACTCCAGCAGATCGTATCGGCATTGTGGCCGAATACATCAATGATGTGAGGAATGGCGGCAAGCATCGCGGGCTCGAACAGCTGATCGGCATACGTCACCACATCATCGACATTCATGAGGACTGTGAACGAGCGGTCCCGGTCCGTCGTCGGCAGAAGGTCTGCGATGCCGTCTGTCACACAGTCCAGCGGCTGGGCGATCGCATCGACCAGATCTTCGGCAGCTGAGGCGGGAGAAATGGCAATGGTGCCATCACCCGCGACATGGAAAGCGGAGGCTCCCTGACGAGTGACCGTTGGCTGGCCGGGAGCGGAGATCTCTTCACCGCCAAATTCTTCGATCAACGCGGATCGAGGCTCCGGCGAGCTCAGGCGAAAGACGACGCTGACCTGCGGCAGTTCCACTTTGGACAGTGCGCTGATACCGATCAGCAGCTCGTCGATCTTTTCGGGAGGACGGTGAGTGAGCGCCTGGATTCGTGACTCCAGCCAGTGGACGACACCTTCTGTCAGGCTGGCTTTCAATTCCTGAGCGTCGCGCTCGTCTCCCCAGATGCGATTCGGATGCATGTGGATGATGATGTTGTTGACGCCGGTCAGCATCTTCATCGAGATCGGTTGGCCGTGGGTCGGGCGAAACTCAGCGACCAGCTTGGGGTCAGCTGTCAGAGCCTCGTATGAATAGACAGTTGTGAGCGGTGTGTGGGAAGTCGTCGTAGGTGTCGGCACCATGGGAGCGGTGGAGACCAGCTGTTTTCCAGGGGCTGGCGAGAGACTCAGAAATATCCCGCCCGCGATGATGGCGACAGCTGCGACTCCCATTCCGATCCATGTCGGTAGCTGGCTTCTCTTTCTTGGAGAGAGCTTCGATTTCACCGGCGATCGAGAAGTGTGCTTCGTCGAGGCCTTGGGAGTGGTTGTCGTCTCCCCCAGATCGAACGTGAACTCGGGAAGTGGGTCTGACGGGAGCGGCTCGATGGAGAACGGCAGCGGCTCGGGCGGAGTGAGCGGCGGCGGAGAAGTTTTGGGGGCCTCTGGTTCAGGTGGCTTTCGCTGGGGAGACGCTTTCGTTTTACTGACCGGCGGAACGGCGGGAGGGGACGGCACTGAAGGCGACGATGACTCCTCGCTGGTGAGCTGTTCGACGAGCTGAAACACTTTCTCACAGCCGGGGCAGCGTCCCTTCTTGCCCAGCAGAGAGCGGTCCCTGATCTTGATCGCCTTGCCGCAATGCGGGCACACCACGCGAGCAGACATACGCTGTCCTGGGCAGAAGGATGATCACTCAGGGAACAACCATGCTCACCGGAACATGGCTCAGTTTCATTCTAATTGCGCTAACCGGCAGGACCTAATGTGCCACGCATCAGGCAACGGTCATTCGACTGCGAACCTGACGTGAAGCCGAACGCGATTTCCCCCGGCGTTCACTCGATCTCGGTCAGGCTCGGCTGGGAAACCTCGAACACTGGGCCGAGGAATCCGTTCTCACAAGCTGGGGGAACCTTGTCGGATTTGACGGTTGTTGTCATTCGGCTCTGCTTTCCTGTCGCGAAATGTAGACGGATTTCTCTTTCTGCAACATGCTTCGAGGTAGGATCGAGTGATCGAGTTCAATTTTCTCTCAAGTTTTGATTGAGAAACGAACTCTCCCTCGGCAGCATGGAGTGCTGGCGAGCGTGGATGGCACGGATCGCTGGGCTCGAAGGTTCGTCGGAGCGTCCGGCAATGAAACGTTTCTTTGTAGTGGCCATGACCTGCTTCGCAGCCATGGCCTCGACCGCACAGGCAGGCTGGTTCTGCGGTGCTGCGAATTACAGCTGTTGTCCTGTATCGGCGTGTCAGCCTTCGTCGTGCTACACCGCCTGTAAGGTCGAGCGGCAGACCTGCTACCGAACAGTGAGCGAAACTGTTTGGGAACCGCAGACCGTGACCTGCAATCGCCAGGTCCAGGAAGTCGTCTACGAAGACGTACCGCAGACCTGCTACCGGACGGTGATGGAACAAGCTGTGCGGGAAGTGCAGTACACCGTCCAGAAGCCGGTGATGGAGACGAGCTACCGCACAGAAAACTACTGCGTGCAGAAGCCCGTGATGGAAACCAACTACCGCGAGCACTGCTATCAGGTGCGTCGCCCGGTGACTCAGACGGTCAATCGTCAGGTCACCCGCGTAGTCTGCAAACCCGTCACTGAGACTCGCACGCGTCAGGTCTGCCGGACCGTGTACAAGCAGGTCAACGAAACGATTAACCAGGAACGCTGCTATACCGTTCGTGAGCCAGTCACGACCTATCGCACTGTCCGTCAGACGACCGGCGTCTGGAAGACCGAACAGGTCAACATGCCCGGCCCGATGATGCCTCGCTGCTCCATCGATCCATGTACCGGTTGTCCTCGGATGTGCATGGTCCAGTGCCCGGGTTACTCGGTCTGTCGCCGGGTCTGGTGCCCGCAGGTTTGCGAGCGTCAGGTTCCCTGCACGACCTATGTCTGTCGCGTTGTGCGTCAGAGCTGTCCAGTGACGGTGTGTCGTACAGTTCCCGAGCAAGTGACCGAGTCGATCCCCTACACCGTCACTCGCATGGTGCAGGAGCAGGTTTGCGAGAACGTGCCCGTGCAGGTTTGCACTTACGTGACCGAGAACAAGGTGGAGCGGATTCCTTACCAGGTCTGCCGCATGGTCAACGAGAACATGACTCGTCAGGTTCCCGTCCAGACCTGTCGCATGATGACCGAGGTCAAGACCCAGCAGGTTCCCTACTGTGTCTCACGTCAGGTGCCTTACACCGTTACTCACAAGGTGGCCCGTTGCGTGACCCGCACCGAGCCCGTCTGCTACACCCGGATGGTCGCTAAGACCGTCTGCCGTCAGGTGCCCTACGAAGTCTGCCGCATCGTCCCACAGACCACTTGCGACAGCTGCACCACCGGTCAGGTCCTGAATGGCACCCTGCCACAGCCTGACCTGGGTGCTCCGACAATTCAACACGAAACGGCCCGTCCCGGATTGCCTGGAAACGATCAGCCGACTCCAGCCACGAACACCGCTCCAGCTGCTCCACTGGTCCCCGTGCCAGATTCAGCTGCCAAGGCTGGACCTCGTCTGAATGGTCCGAGCGCTCTGCGAGTTCAGGGCCGCCGCTTCTAATCTGATGATGAGTCCGCAGGAGATGGACTCAGACCGCATTCCCCGAACCGGGGACACCACTCAGGGACGACGAGCTGAAACGCCGTAGTGCGTGGAAGCCGGCTATGACAGTGACGAACAGGACGACTGCGATCTTCGCATCCGTCCTGTTTCGTTTTCAGGTTCTAGGTTGGGGCTGCCGATTGTCTCGCTCCGTCGTTTCAATCGCCAAGAGTCTCAGACGACTTTTCGATGCCAGCGATTCCGGCGGAACATGGAGTGTTCCACTATGTGGAGGTGGACTCTCCGGAGTCAGCTGTGAACTGGCGTTCAAAGGACTGGATGTTCCGGCAGTGGACGCAGAGTCTCGCGATGACAGGCTTGGGAATGCTCAAGAGGTGCTGCCGCATGTTCCAGCGCTTCTCCGTTCCGGGAACGAAGCCGGGAATTCCGGGAGCGACATGTTGCCCGAACTGGTACTCCGAATGGCCACAGATCGGACAAGGGTATTGTTTCAGCGATTCGATTTGTGGGTCCATGACGGGGCTTTCAATCCAAGTTGTGTCGATTCACGACTTTGATGTTTTACGGAACAACATCACGTGTCCGCATTCGAGGCAGGAACGGGCAGTGAGTTCTGCGCCGGCTGTAAAAACACTAGTCAACCAATTTCGAATCCCAGGCACGAAATGCAGGCAGTCTCTGTCTTTGGTGAAACCCCATTCAAAGTGGCCTTTGTGGCAGATGGGAAAAGGAGCGGTGTCTCTTGTTTTCATTGACTGGCCCATGATTCACCCTTTGAAATTGGTTTAATCGATCGTAAAGATCTGAATGTTGCCACACTTTTGGCAATGGCGAGCAACTGTTTTCGTTCCCATCAGCTGGCTGAAGTTGCGAGCGAACCATCCATCTTCATCGGGGACGTAATTCGTGAAGGGAGCCTTGCCGCACGTCCCCCAGTCGTAGTCAGTGCAGCCGCAAACCGCACAGGGGGCTGTACGGCGAATCATCGGATCAGATTCCACGCCTGTCTCCTCAATGAGTATCAACAGACATCAACGCAAAACAGCACTGCACGGATCACGAGTCCTAACGAAAACAGGGCGGACATTGCTGTCCACCCTGTTCGGTGATCGTGGTCGTCACACGACAGACGGATGTCTGCCGCTAGCACTACTCGAGGATGATGTCCCGCACGGTGGCTCCACCGGGGATCATCGGCAGCACGTGTTCCTGGTACGGACAGATCACGTCGAGCAGGAATGGACCGTCGTGGGCCAGCATCTCGGCGATGGCGGCGGACAGGTCCTTCTTGGCTCGAACCTGCTTGGCCTTCACGCCGAACCCAGCTGCGATCTGAACGAAGTTCGGATAGGTCTCTTCGTAGTGGCTGCCTTCGCCCTCACCGAGCCATTCAGGATGGTCGATCGGGCCGAGGTAGGTATGAGCCCGCTTGCCGTCCATGAAGCGGTCTTCCCACTGCACCACCATGCCCAGATGCTGATTGTTGAGCAGCAGGATCTTGACTGGCAGCTTTTCGCAGGCCAGCGTCGCCAGCTCTTGGACATTCATCAGCATGCAGCCGTCGCCGTCGATGTCGACGCAGATGCGGTCCGGGTGGGCAGCCTGCATCCCCATGGCTGCAGGCAGACCGAAGCCCATCGTGCCCAGGCCGGAGCTGGAGAGCCAGCGTTTTGGCTTGCGGAACTTGAAGTGCTGAGCGGCCCACATCTGATGCTGACCCACACCCACGGCGATCAGCGGATCCTTGTCGATCGTCTGCTTCCAGAGCTCGGTGATGGCAGCCTGCGGCAGGATGTATTTCGGGTCGTCCTTGAACGTCAGCGGATACTTGTCCCGCCACTCGTTGACCTGCTTCCACCAGTCATCGATCTGTGGCTTGTCGGTTTCGGCGAAGCTATCGCAAACCTGCTTCAAGAACTGCTTCACATCGCCCACGACGGGGATGTGAGCTTCCTTATTCTTGTGCATCTCCGAAGGATCGATGTCGACATGGATGATCTTGCCGTGCTTGGCGAACTCATCGAGCTTGCCGGTCACACGATCGTCGAACCGCACACCCAGGGCGATCAGCAGATCGGCCTCGTTGATGGCGAAGTTCGAGTATGCCGTTCCGTGCATGCCGAGCATGTGCAGTGACTGAGGATCGTCGCCGGGGAAGGCTCCGATACCCATCACGGTGGTGGCCACGGGAATCCCCGTCAGGCGAGCGAACTTGGTGAACTCCTCGGCAGCGTTCGAGTTAATGACACCGCCGCCGACGTAGAAGATGGGCTTCTTGGAGCGGCGGATGGCTGCCAGAACGCGATTGATCGTTTCCTGAGGAATCGGCTGTGGCTCGGGTTCGTACCCAGGGAGGTACATCTCGGGATCCCAGTCGATGTCCCCTTCGAGTTTGGCCAGCAGAATGTTCTTCGGGAGGTCGATCAGAACCGGTCCGGGGCGTCCTGACTTGGCGACGTAGAACGCCTCTTTGACGATTCGGGGAATCGATCGCAGGCACTCTTGCATCGATTCATGACAACGCCAGTCCTTCGCACTCACCAGATAGTGATGCTTGGTAATTGGGCGGCAGATCTCGACGATCGGCGTTTCCTGGAAGGCGTCGGTCCCGATCACGGCCTGCGGCACCTGTCCGGTGATGCAGACGAGCGGGATGCTGTCCATCTTGGCGTCAGCGATCGCCGTGACAAGGTTGGTGGCACCGGGGCCACTGGTCGCCATGCAGACGCCGACTTCTTCGGTGGTGCGGGAAACACCCTGAGCGGCGAAGCCTCCACCCTGCTCGTGACGAGGCAGGATGGTGCGGATTTGGTCGCTGAATTTCCGCAAGGCCTGATGCAGCGGCATGCTGCAACCGCCTGGATAAGCGAAAATGGTTTTGGTCCCTTGCCGCACAAGGCACTGGATCACGATGTCTGCCCCGTTCAGGGCAACTTTGGTCTCGGTGGTCGGGTTGGCAGCCACGGGCGAGGCCTCTCAACTATTAGTGGGGACGAACACGGAATTGGCAGGAAGGTGCGAACGGTTCGGCACTTCCATCATGGGCGGACCCCTAAACTGCTCGTCAGGTTCGGAGGGACCCGGAAGTCTGAAAGTGTACCCGCACCCCGCCCCCAAAACGAGTCCCCAATACGAAATGAGGCTCTTCCCACAACGAATCGAAGCGGTTTTCCCGATTACTCCGGAACCGAAAACTGGCCCGTCAGGAAGAGTATTGGTGTGAAAGCCCCCGACACAACGAGACGAAAGCCTCTCCGCAAGATGTTTCTAGAACTGCCCTTACACACACACCGACCAGCAGTTACTTGCCCGAAGGTTGTGATGAGTCCGCCTCCGCGACCGCCGTCCACTTTGCGGTCGGCCAAATCACAGCTGTGCCATCACGACTGGCGGTCAAGATCTCGAAACCGTCTTTCGGAGAGAATGCGACACTCGTGACGTCTTCGGTGTGTCGGCTGAGCGTGAGGATCTCCTTCCCCGTCTGGGAGTCCCAGAGCTTGGCTGTCTGGTCCTGGCTTCCGGTGATGATGCGGGACTTGTCCGGTGAGAACGCTGCCGACGTGACTGCGGCGGAGTGCCCACCCAGAGTTTGCAGTTTCTCGGCCGTCTTCACGTCCCAAACGTATGCGAACTTGTCTTCTCCTCCGGTAATCAGCCAGAGGTTGTCCTTGGAGAACTCCGCACACAGGACTGAGAAGTGGTGTCCCCGGAACTCGCGAATGAACTCGCCGTTACTCGCGTTCCACAACCGGGCTGTCTGGTCACTGGAAGTCGTCACGATGAACTCTCCGGAGGGGGAGTAGCTCGCCGATCGCACCCGGTCGGTATGGCCTTTCAGTGTCAGCTCGACCTTACCGGTCGCCAACCGCCAGACCTTAGCGGTTCCATCATCGCTGGCGGTCAACACGAATTCCCCATCGTTTGAGAATGTCGCGGTGTTGACGAAGCTGGTGTGTTCACCTTCGAGTTTGCGGATCACCTTGCCCGTCTTGGTGTCCCAGACCTTGGCCGAGTTGTCCCAGCTCCCGGTCACGACCTTGTCACCAGCGGGGGAGAACCTGGCAGAGGCAACTGCTCCATGCGGGCTGAAGCTCATCTTCTCGTGGCCGGTCTTCACATCCCACAACCGCGAGTCACTCCCCCCGACGGTCAGGACATCGTCGGAGCCGGGGACGAATGCCGTTGACCAAAGCACTCCGCCTCGCAACTTCATGTCGATCAGTGGTCCGAGCTTTCCGTGGGGTTGGGGCGACTCGATCTCCTGGCCCGAGGTCAGGTCCCACAATCGCACCGTGCGTTCGTCCGAGTTCGCAATCAGCAATCGCTGGCCGTCGTCGGAGACACTGACCGAAAAGACATTCCCCGGAAGTGGGCCTATCGTCCGTACCAGTTGGGCGGTTGATGCATCCCAGATTCGCAGCTTCTGGTCCGCACAGCTGGTCACGATTTGTTGACCGCCCGGAATGGTCTGCATAGCGAGCACGGCATCGGGGTGCTTGAGGATCAGCTTGTCGAGTTCCTGCCCCGACGTGACATCCCATTGCCCCACGGTGTTGTCGCCGCTGGCGGTCAAAACGCGTGTCCCATCGATCGAGAATCGGATGGCGGAAATTCGCCGCGAATGCCCATCCAGGTTCATTGTGACGCTGCCGGTCTCGACGTTCCACAGCTTCACATGGCCCTTGGTGTCTCCCGTCGCAAGAAGTGAGTCATTGGGGGAGAAGGCGACAGCTGTGACTTCGGTCTGATGGGCCTCCAATTTCTTCAGGCGAGTCCCCGTGACCGCATCCCACAGCAGGGCCGACTTGTCATCGCTTCCAGTAGCCACCCAGCGAGCATTGCTCGACACCGTGGCAGCGGCACTGCGCCCACTATGTTCTAACCGCTGGATTTGACCTCCCGTAGTGACGTCCCAGATGCGAGCGGTGTTGTCCACGGCAGCTGTGAGCAACCTCTTCCCTCCTGGAAAGAAGACCGCTGTCGAGGCCAGATAGGAATGCCCTTCGGCCAGCATTAATCCGGGTTTCCCCGTGCTGGTGTTCCACAGACGAGCGGTCCGATCACGACTGGCTGTGACGATCTGGGTTTGGTCGGCGGAGAATCGGGCATCCAGAACCGCATCGGAGTGACCATCAAGCACAACGCCCTGTAGCGTGCGGATTTCCTCGTACTTGTCGATGCTCCACTCACGAACAGTCTGGTCATGTGATGCGGAAAGGATTCGTTCACCCTTTGGCAGAAAAGCTGCTGCCTGAACACGGCCCCCATGGCCTCGGAATGTCCGCAGCATTTGCCCGGTGGCGATCTCCCAGACGCGGACCGTGTTGTCCTGGCTCCCGCTGAGGAGCAACGCCCCATCCTCTGAAAAGACGGCGGAACGCACCGCATCGGTGTGTCCCTCAAAGGCCTGGAACGCCACATGCGATTTCACGTCACCCGATTGAGCCAGGTTCTTGAAGTCAACCGGGACCAGATCCGCCGGTTTCCAGAGCAGCAGGCGACGATCGTAGCCCCCCGAGACGACTTGTTTGCCGTCGGGTGAGAACGATGCACAAAAGACAGGTCCCTGATGCCCGGTGAATGCGGGCGTGCGCTGATCGGTTTTCACCTCCCAGACGATGACAATCCCGTCCTGTCCGGCGGTGACGATCTGTTGCTCATCGGGAGAGAACATCGCCGACCACACCCACCATGTATGCCCGACGAACTTGCGGATCTCCTGACCACTTTCGACATCCCAGAGCCGGGCGGTCTTGTCGTAGGAGCTCGACAACAGCTGTTGCCCATCTCGCGAGTACGCCAGGCTCAGGACTTCATCGCCATGCCCCGAGATGATCTTCACGCGTTGTCCGGTCGAGATGTTCCAGATCTGAATGTAACCGGCGGGATCATCACTTCCAGTAGCCAGGTGCTGACCGTCGGGTGAGAACGCGACGGCATTGACGTACTCTCCGCCATGTTTGAGAGTGGTCAGAAGTTGTCCCGATGTCTGGTCCCAGACATTCGCCAGACCGTTCCAGCCTCCCGAGGCGAACCGCTGTCCCGTCGTGTCGATTGCCAGCGATTCGAGTGGCGATTGAGCTGGGAAGACTCGCAGATTCTGAGAACAGAGGTGCTTGAGACGTCCCCACTCCCAGTTCCGCAGTTCGGGCTTACATGACTCCAGTACTTCGCGGGCGGGGTCGAAGGCATTCTTCTCGATCTGCGACGCCGCCAGTCCGATCTTGGAGATATAGGACTCGTACTCTTCTTTTTGCTTGGCCTGCTCGGCTTTCTCTCGCTCTTCGACGGCGACCTTCTCCGACGCGATGGCGGCGACCTTGGCCTGCTCTTCCAGCTTCTGGGCCTCTTCGGCTTTCATCCGTTCGGCGACGGCAATCTGGCGTTGAGCCTCGGCCACCTCTCGCTGTTTGACCGCTTCCTGTTCCGAGCGGATCGCCAGCTCTTTGGCTTTCTTTTCTTCCTCGGCCGCACTCTGGGCCAGCTTCTTCTGCTCGACGGCGACATTTTCGGCGAATTTGGCCCGGTCGGCTTCGCTGTTGGCGCGATCTCGCTCCATCACCGCCTTTTGTTGTTCCTGGCGAATCCAGACCGCTGAACCCGTGACGATGACAAACACCATCCCAACGAGCCCCAACGCCGCCCGCTTCAGGAAGACCAGCCTACGCTGTCGAGCCACACGTTCTTTCTGCGACTCGATCAGTTCACGTCGCAGCTGGGTGTGTTCCGGATCCGTCTCGTCCAGCAGGGAGACCCCGAGGTCGTAATCCCCTTTGCGGCGGGCACTCTCGGCATAAGCGAGCTTGGCATGCGAGATTCCGGCGTGTGCCCGTTTGTTCGCTGACCAGAGTTCGTAGGCCTCCTGAAAGCCGAAGAGTGCCCGAGAATAGTTCTGATAGTCGTCCGAACTCTTGGCCAGCTTCAGGTCGTCTTCCGCACGGGTCGACAGCAGCACGCTTTCGGAGTGCGACTGGTAATCGCGGATCGCGGACTGGAACTCTTTCACGTCCTGATAGCGGTCCTTGGGGTCGGTCGCCATCGCCTTCAAGGCAATGTCGATGAGTTCGCCCGTCTTCTGCGTCGGCACGATTTCATTGCGGGCCGCAGCCATCAGGCACTTCATCAGCGATTTGGCGGAGTGCGGCGCGGAGCCGGTCAGGATCTCATAGAGAATTCCCCCCAGCAAGTAGATGTCACTGGCGGGCGTGATTTTCTCGATCGGTCCCGTCGCCATTTCGGGGGCCATGTAGGCGGGGGTTCCGCCCATCGAGACCGAGCCCGTGATGCTGGATGACTTGCGAAAACCCTTCAACGGATGGGCCAGGCCCCAGTCCATGACCAGGACTTCGCCGAACTCCCCCAGCATGATGTTTTCAGGCTTCAGGTCGCGGTGCACGACTCCGCGTGCATGAGCAAAACCCACGGCATCCGCTGTCCGCAAAAGAATGTCAAGATTCTCCGACAACGACTTCTTGTCGAGGACCTTCTCCCAAGGCGTCCCCTGCACCTTCTTCATCGAGTAGAACAGGTTCCCCTGCGAGTTCGCACCGACGTCATAAATCGGGACGATGTTCGGGTGGTCCAGGTCCCCCGTGACGACCACTTCGGCCAGAAACTTGGCCTTCTGCCGGGCATTGGTGGCCGCTTCCCCTTTGATCATCTTCAAGGCGACGTTGCGGTCGATCGAAGTCTGGCGGGCGTCATAGACCACGCCCATTCCGCCCTCGCCGAGGACTCGCAGCAGCTCATATTCCGGCTCGCCCCCCGAGTGGCCGACGTTCACCCCCTGTGTCTGCTGGACCAGCGATTTCGTTTTGATAACGAGAGTTCGCTTTGTCTCCGGAGGGGGCGGAGTTTGATCGCGGGCCTTCATGGTGACGCTGGGGTTCGCGTCTCCATGCTCCTCTTCCTGTCCCCAGACAGACTCGATGGTCTTGGCCAACAGCTCCGGGGACTCATCCGCGACGATCGTACGAGCCACACCGGGGTTCGGCAGGTATCCCTCCGAGGAATCGTTCACATAGGTGTTGTCGATCGTGACCGCATCCTCGTCCTCGCGGTCGGACATCACCATCGTTCGGTCGACGGGACTGTCGTCCTCTCCCGGTTCATCCGGAGCCCATGATCCCTGAGTGAAGTCATTGGAAACGAACGTTTGCGAAACATCCTCAGCAGGTACCTCTTCAGGCGTATCTTCCGCGGAGTCCTCCGGAATGTGAGACGCGACGGTCGCGGAGAGGTAAGAATCCGATGCAAAGGAATTGGAGACGAATGTCTTCTCGAGGTTAGCCGGATCGTCGGAAGCTGCGGGCGAATTTCCGAGGTCGGAGGGTTTAATCGACCCCAGCGGTTCCTGTTGGCTATCTCCAGAGGGGAGGGACGCTGAATCGACACTGCCGCCCAACCGAGCCCCACAATGCGAACAGATCCCCGAAACCAGATCCTGGCCGAGGACACGCTTCGCACATGACGGACATTTCAACATTGTGACACTCCGGATGACGACGAGACCTTCTCGTGTCGTCGATGAGCATGGAATGGGGCTGAACTTCAGAACGCCTCGTTTCGCAGGTTGGGATTCGAGGCGTCCTCACCTCGAAAAGTATTGCGAATCTTGCGGAACACGCGGGCGGCTCGGCTCAGCAAGGCGGGCTCTGAGTGGGAATCCTTGTCGACTCCGGCGATGGTGTGAAGACCAATTATCCCCGCGACGACTCCGAGCGAGGCAGCCACGCGGTGGGAGGTCTGGTGATTCGAAGAGTCAGGAGATGCGGTGGCGGAGTCTGCCTCAGCCGTGCCGTCGATGGAGCCAGCAGCATGGGGCTCGTGGCTGACGTCCGTTGCTCCCGCATCCGCGTGTCGGTTGGCTCGGGCCCAGGCCAGTCGCGCAGCTGTCGAAGACCAGCGGGGATGAGCGACTGGATCGGACGGTTCGTCGGTGTCGGCGTTGAGGCGAACCGACTCTATTGACGCACGGTCACCGGGCTCAATGCCGGGCAGGAATGGCATCAGCTGCATGATCGAGTCCCCCGGAGGTTGGGGGGCTTCGGGTACCGATCCTTCGGGATCTTCGGTGGAGTTCGCGTCCTGTGGGATGAGTTGCTTCTTCTGTCCAGCGGATGGGGGGCGGTCGGATGAGTCACTCTCGTCCGCAATCTTGCCCTGACGGACATTGAATTCCAACAGCAACCGCAGTCGGTCTTCACCGGGCTCTTTGAGCAGGAAGCGATATCCGCCGTCGGGCAACTTCCCGATGACATCGTGCATATCGTCAAGGGTGGTTTCGGGCAGCACCACGCGTTGAAGGATCGAGCCGTCTGGTGAGAGGACTTCCAGGATGACGACACGCTCTTCCAGCATCGAGTCGTCGGCGCGGACCAGATCGGCCTGGTTCTGATTGTTTGCCGCCAGTTGCACGATGCTCTGGAGTTGCACGTCGATTACCTTGGGAGCTTCAGGGAAGGTCAAGTATGCAACCGGGGGCGTGGTGTCGAACACTGCTCCCGCCAGCCCTAGGCCCGGCAGTGGAATGGTCGTCGCCAGCAGCGTGGTGTCCTGGAACACGACTTTCCCGGGGTTGTCCGCGTCGCCGGGGCTCGACTGAACATTCGGTTGAATCGCTGCGTAATCGGGGGCCCCCGGGGTGTACACAGCTGCGCTCAGGTCAGCGTTGATGTTCTGAGCCGGGATCGCGGGCGGGAACATAACCCCACTATTCGGGATCGATTTCACCGATGTGTTGACATTCAAGGCACGGAGCTCGATGCCGGGGTCATGGGCTACCTGAGCATTGACCAGAATCGGAGCTGCGGGATCCGCGGTATTCGGGTTCTTGGTGTAGATGTGTTCAAACGAGTAGGTTCCCGCCGTCAGCCCCGTGAAGGTCTCGACCGTGCCGTCACCCCAGAAGACACGTACGGCCAGATTCGTCTCACCGGGGCGTCCGATCGTGATGCTCAAGACAGCCTTGCCCGACGCCTGAATCTGCGGGGCCTGGATATTGTATCCCAGCGGCAGAACGTTCGTGATGCTGCCGGTACCGGTCTGGACCAACACATCGTTCTGGACAGTGTGCTGAACGGGATTGGGAACCACGGTAGGGTTCTGGCTGCCCAGAACGACTTGATCGGTGGCCAGGAGTGAGACCTTGCCGGTTCCTTCGACCGAGACATCGACGGGATTCAGGTCGCCCGGGTCGAGGATCTCGATGTTGTGGCCAGCCTGAATACTGATGTTGCCGTTACCGGAAACCGAGGAGATCGGAGCGGAGGTCGCGATGACCGACCGATCAGCCACGATCGTGATGGTTCCACCGACCGCTTGAATTCCATCGTCAATGAGGACGTTTGCCGCAGCTCCATTCGCATCGAGCAGGAGCGCCCCAGCGTTATTGACGACGATCGCATTCGGAGCGGAGTTCAGATTGCTGACCGTAATCGTTCCGTTGGTCGTCCGGACGGTCGCGTTACCGCCTCCGGACTGCGATAGCTGGGCGATGCGAACGGCGTTGGCCTCGGTGATGTCGATGTCACCGCTGGTCGTGTTCGTGACGTCGAGCACAGCCACGTCTGTCTCGATATCGGCGGCCCCTCCACCGGAGCCGATACCCGTCTCGGCAGTCAGCGTCGCGGTCCCGGTCGTGATGATGTTTGCGGTTTCGGATGCAGTGTTATCGGTGATCGAACCAGTGACTGACGGGCCGGCTCCCGCTGTGACGCTGATGTTGCCCGTGGTCGCGGACAAGAGTCCGAGTGCGACGTTCTCGGTGGCGCTGTAGGTGATGCTGCCGGTCTGTGTAGAGGCCGATGTGCCATCGGCCATGGTGATCGACCCGTTGTCCGCGGTTACCACAATCGTCCCGGCCTGCGGACCCGAGGTCCCCGTGCTCAAGTTTCCACCGGTGTCCTGATTCACCGCATCTGCGGTCACGGCGATGTCACCCGTCGTCGAGCTGACCGCGGCTGACAGGTCGGCCGTTCCCGCATCCGCATTCAGTGTTACGTTCCCGTCGCCATGGGCTGTGACGACGCTGTTGACGGTCAGGTTGCCCGCATCCACATCGATCTGGATATTGCCCGAGCCGGCCAGTGTGCGAACTCCCGTCCCACCGATCACCAGGCCATCGGACTCCTGAATCGAGATACTTCCCGTGGTGGTGTTCGTGGCGACCAGCGTGCTGATCGTCGTGTCGATGTCGTTGGAGTTCCCAATCCCAGTGGCCGCATGGAGCGTTGCGGTCCCCGTGGTGACGAGGTTGGCAGCCTCGCCGTTGGTGTTGTCGAGGATCGCCCCGGCTCCGCTGGAGTCGGAATCAGCTGTCACGTTCAGGTGGCCATTAGTGGACTGCAGTTGGGAGAGCGATACGTCGCCCGTCGCGGAGTAGTCGATCTGCCCCGAGCCGGTCGAAGCAGAGGTCCCGTCCTGCATCGTGATTGAGCCATTGTCGGCAGTGACCTGAACCGTTCCGGCTTCACCCGTTGAAATGTTGGCCGCCTGTGTAACCGTGTCCCCGGTGACGGCAATGTTGCCGGAGGTTGAACTCACATTCGCGTTGAGTCCAACCGCTGCGGCATCGGCATTCAAGGTAATCTGGCCAGAACCGTGGGCAGTGACCGCACTGTTCACAGTCAGCGATCCCGCGTCGACATCAATATTGATGTTGCCGTTGCCCAGCTGGGTCTGGACTCCGGTCCCACCGATGACGAGAGTGTCAGCTTCCTGGACGTGGATGTTTCCGCTGGTGGTGTTCGTGGCGACCAACGTACCGATCGAGGTGTCGATGTCTGCACTTCCTCCGGCAGATCCGATTCCAGTGGCTGCGCTGAGTGTGGCCACATCGCCAATCAAGTTCGGGGCTTCGCCGGCCAGGGCCTCGGTGATGGCGCCACTGCCCGAGCTGTCGGCATCGGCGGTGATGTACAGGTCACCCGTTGTCCCGGTGACATTCGCATTCACCACGCTGAGCTGGATGTCGCCGGGAGCCGACAACGTGATGTCTCCGTTATCCGACTGGATGACCGCACCATCGTTCATGGTGATATCGCCGTCGGCATTGCCAGCGAGTTCCGCCCCGCCATCGTTGAAGACGCGCCCCGCCCGAACTTGGACGGTCCCGGTACCCAAGGCACTCGTCGTGGTAGTACCTGCAAACGACACCGTGTCACCCGCCAGCAGCGTGATGCTGCCATTACCGCCAGTTGCGGTCACATTGGCGTTGATCGACAGATCGTTCGTCGCAGCTGTCCCGTCCGAGGCCAGCAGGATCGCCCGGGCTCCGGTTCCGGTATTGGAGACATTCGCGTTGACGGTCAATGCTCCAACAGTCGTCACGCAGATGTCATCGCCTGCCGTACCCGAGGTGATGCTGACGCCGCTGGTTCCACCGGCGAGAGCTGCAATCGTCAGGTCGCCCGAGACATCCCGCACGTTGATGTCGCCTGTGACCGTCGTTGCGGCGAAGCTGGTGGTGGCGACCTCCAGCTTGTTCGTGTTCCCGATTCCGGTTCCCGCCCGCAGATCGATCTCGCCCGCGGTGATATCGGCGGTCGTGCTGCTGTCGACGCTGTCACCGTCGATGATCTGGCCACCGCCATTGGCCGTTGTCGCTAACGTGGCCCGACCGGTTCCGACGTTCACGTCAATGACCGTGATGTCTCCCGCAGCTGTCTGCGAGGCATTCACGGTCAAATTGCCATCGTTGGTCGTCACGCTGGTGAGTGTCAGACCGTCGGCTTCATTCACAGTGAGAGCGGCACCACTGCCCGTCACAGATGCCGTCAGGGTATTGATCGACGTGTTGAGCGTGGTGGCACCGCCGCTACCGCCACTGGTGAAGGAGAGGTCGTCTGCGACGAGCGGACCGAGGTTTCGCCCGGCCGCATCGACGACATCCACATCGCCTCGCAGTCGCAGATCTCCCGTACCGACATTCAACCCGGCATCGGGAAGTGTCAGTGTTCCGCCATTGGCACCGACACGAACAGCTTCCAACCCGAGGTTGTCTCCAGAGCTCAATGAGAAGACGCCCACCGCGGTACCGACGTCGATGTTGCCGCCAGTCGCTCGCAGAATCGCCGAAGCTGCGTTCGCTCCGCCGACGTTGATGGAACCGGCAGCTGCGGACAGGTCACCCTGCGAGTTCAAGAAGATCTCGCCACCCGCATCACTAACGCTCGCCTTGTTTAGCTGTCCCGTTAGAGCGATGTCGATGGCGTTGCCGGTTCCAGCTGCGAAGTCGGTGATGTCGCCGATATTCGTCTTCGCGACGAGCGACAGGTCATGGGCAGTGATCAAAGTCTGGCCATCATTGCCATCGACGATGCTGCCCGTGGTGGCTTCGAGTGAGACATCTCCGGTCCCGGCGTTGATCACCTGCATCAAGGTGATGTCACCACTGGCCGTGGAAATCGACACGTTGTCGTTGCTCGTGACGATCCCGTTGAGCGTGGTCGGTGACGAAGAGGCATTCTCCGTGACCGATCCGATCGTCACTCCATCGGTGTCGTGGAAGGTGAAGCTTCCACCTGCGTCGACGGCCAGGGTGTCGACATCGTTGGCCTGATCGAGGGTGGCCCCGCCGCCAGCCTTGATGCCCAACCCCGCTGAGGTAATCGTCCCGGTCGCGGTTTGAGTAATCGTCCCGGTCGCGTCGAGGAACAGATCCTGACCGGCGGTATTGATGGCCTGGTCGATCGAGATGTCGCCAGCAGCGGCCACCTTCACGTCCGCATCATTGGTGATCCCGTTCGTGCTCGTGCCAGTGATGGAGTCGGTCACCGTGCCAATCGTGAGCGAGCTCGCGTTCTGGTAGCTGATCGTTCCCTGGTGATTGGCGGCGAGGACTTTGACCGCGTTGCCTGCGTCTTCCAGTCGGACCTGCCCCTGGCCGAGGAGTTGAAGCCCGTTCGCCGTGATAGTGTCGCCAGCGTTCTGATCGATCTTGCCAGTCACATCAAGGGTCAGATTCCCATCCGTTCCCAGATTCACGTCCTCGTCGATCAGCAGGTTGCCTTGAGTCTTAAGGCTGACATCAAATCCAGTGGCTGTACTGCTGATTCCGGTGATCGTGGGACTGCCACTCATGGCGGAGTCGGTGATCTGACCAATCGTGAGGTCGTCGCCATCGACGAAGTGAACGGCTCCCTGATAGTTAGAAGCGAAAGTGTCGACATCATTCGCAGCGTCGAGATTCACGCCGGTCGTGTTGTCGCTGCCCGAGAGTGCCAGACCAGCTGCTGTAATGGTCCCGCTGGCGTTCTGCTGGATGGTCCCGGTCACGTTCAGGGTCAGGTTGCCGGTCGCACCGAGATCAATTGCCGAGTTGATCGACAGTGGGCCACCGGTCGTCAGCTTGGTGTCGAACCCCGTGGTCGTGATGCCGGAGGTCGTTGTGTTGGGCGTCATGGCAGAGTCAGTCACCGTGCCGATAGTCAAGTCGTCGACATCGCGATAGCTGATCGTTCCCGTGCGATTGGCAGCAAAGGTTGTAACCGCGTTGGCCTCGTTGAGGTTGACCGCTCCGCTGCCTCCCACCACTTGCAGGCCTTGAGCAGAGATCGTGTTACCCGCCGTCTCTGTCACGCTCCCTGTGACGGCCAGCGTGAGGTTCCCCGTCCCCAAGGCGATATCGTTTACTCCCAGATCGCCGGCATTACCAATCGTGAGGTCGCCAGTGACATTGAGCTTCACATCATCGTTGGCGGTCTGAATTCCGCTGGTGGCGTTGACGGTTCCGATCGTCAGCGATTGGGCGTTCACCAGACTCAGCGGCCCATCGATATCAGCCGCCAGCGTCGTGATGGTGTTGGCTTCGTTGAGCTGGAAGTCACCTGCTCCCAGCAACTCCAACTGGTCAGCAGCGATGATCGAACCGCTGGACTGAGTGACACCATCAGCTGCGGTGTTCAACGTGACGGCCCCGGTGACGTTGAGGTCTTCCCCGGCTCCCGTTCCGATGGTGATCTTGCCACCGCTGTTGACCTGAAGCGAGGTCGCGGTGACTTGGGCCAGTTGGATCTGATTGGCGTCGGTGAGTACGACGTTTACTCCGCTGGCGGCGACAGCTCCCACGAAGTCGTTGGTTGCTTCGTCGAATGTGATGTCGCCCGCCGATTGGAATGAACTCTTTCCCGTGACTTTCAGGGGGGCACTGTCTGTGATGCTGCCCGTAGTGGTGGTCGCGGAAAGGTCTCCGTTCACGGTGCCCTGTAATGCGAGAGCAGTCGCATTCACGATCGTGGCGTTGCCACTCGTCCCCTTGGTACTGAGAGTGACAGCACCCGTGGCAGCCAGCGTATCGAGAATGATGTCGGCGTTGTTTTGCGAGGTGGTGAAGCTGCTGGCTCCGGTGACAGTGAGTGTGCCACTATCGGTCAGATTGCCAGTGGTCGCGGTCGCGGTCAGGTCTCCATTCACGGTGCCCTGCAACGCGAGAGCGGTGGCGTTCACGATCGTGGCGTTGCCGCTCGTCCCCGTCGTGTTGAGCGTGACAGCACCCGTCGCGGCCAGGGTTCCAAGGTCGATGTCCGCATCAGCTTCTGAAGTCGAGAAGCTGCTCGTCCCGGTCACGGTGAGGGTATTGCTGTCGGTCAGGTTGCCCGTCGTGGCTGTGGCGGAGAGATTGCCATTCACCGTACCTCTCAAGGCAAGAGCCGTGGCGTTCACGACGGTCGCGTTCCCCGATGTTCCGGAGGTATTCAGCGTAACGGCACCGGTCGACGCGAGTGTGTCGAAATCGATGTCCGCGTCTGCTTCTGAAGTCGTGAAGCTACTCGTTCCCGTGACGGTCAATGTACCGCTGTCGGTCAGGTTGCCGGTGGTCGCGGTCGCGGTCAGGTTCCCGTTCACGGTGCCCTGCAAAGCGAGGGCCGTCGCATTCACGATTGTGGCATTCCCGCTCGTTCCCGTCGTATTGAGCGTAACGGCTCCAGTCGATGCGAGCGTGTCGAAGGTGATGTCGGCATTGTTCGCGACAGTGGTCAGGCTCGTTGTCCCGGCGACGGTCATCAGGGCACTGTCGGTCAGGTTACCGATTGTGGCCTGTGCGGTGAGATTGCCTCCGACAGCTCCCTGAATGGCCAGGGCTCGGGCGTTGATGAGATTGACGTTGCCTCCTGTGCCCGTCGTGCTGACGGTCACTGCTCCGGTCGCGTTGAGCGTCCCCAGGTCAATGGAGGCGTCAGTCTGACTGGTGGTGAAACTGCTGGCTCCCGTGACCGTCAAGTTCGCCGCATCGGTCAGGTTCCCCGTGGTGGCCGTGGCGGTGAGTTGTCCCCGGACTGTCCCGCGAAGGGCCAGGGCGATCGAGTTGATGAGGGAGACATTTCCGGTTGTCCCTGATGTGAACAGCGTGACGGCTCCCGTTGCCGTCAGCGTGTCGAAATCAATGTCGGCATTGGCTTGTGAGGTTCGAAGACTGCTCGTTCCAGTCACGGTCAATGCACCGCTATCGGTCAGGTTCCCCGTCGTGGCTGTGGCCGACAAATTGCCCCTGACGGTGCCCTGAATCGCAAGATCTTTAGAATTCACCAGACTCGCGTTACCGCTGGTTCCGACGGTACTGAGCGTGACTGGGCCGGTGACATCTAATGTGCCCAGAACGATGTCCGCGTTCGTCTGACTCGTGGTAAAGCTGCTGCTGCCCGTCACGGTCAGCAATGCGCTATCCGTCAGGTTGCCGATCGTTGCGGTGGCGGTCAGATTCCCGTGAACGACCCCCTGAAGCGCGAGTGCCCTGGAGTTGACGACGGTGGCATTCCCGGTCGTTCCTGCGGTGTTCAGCGTCACCGCACCCGTCGCGGTGAGAGTCCCCAGGTCGATGTCGGCGTCTGCCTCGCTGGTGGTGAAGCTGCTTGTCCCGGTGACGGTCAGTGTATTGCTGTCGGTCAGGTTTCCCGTCGTGGCTGAGGCGGTCAGGTTACCGCGGACGGTGCCCTGCAAGGCCAGTGCGGTAGCGTTGACGATGTTGGCGTTCCCAGTCGTCCCGGCGGTGCTCAGGGTGACTGCTCCCGTAGCAGCCAGCGTGTCGAGGTCGATGTCGGCGTTGGACTGGCTCGCGGTGAAACTGCTGGTTCCAGAGATGGTGAGGAGACCGCTATCAGCGAGGTTTCCGGTGACTGCGGTCGCTATCAGGTTGCCGGTGATTGAACCTTTCAGGTCCATAGCGGTGGTGCTGCGGAGGTTGACGTTCCCTCCCCCGGCCGTCACGTCGAAGGACGAGCTAGACGTCGGTGCGGTGTTGCGAAGATCGATGTCTCCGGTTGTCGAGTTCGCTTGAATCGTCGTGGCGGCCAACTGAATCGCGGTCGTGTTCCCAATCCCGGTTCCCGCGTGGAAATCAACGTTTGGTGCCGTCACGAGGCCAGCCCCGTTAATCATCCCCGCAGCTGTGGCCGAGATCGTGTCATCCGCAGTCATCTTGCCGGTGAGCGTAATGTCTCCGGAAACTGCACCGGTATGGAGGGTGATGTCCGCTGTGTTCGTGGCATTGTCGACCGTCAGGCTGCCGGTGTTGGACAGAATGATGGAGCCGCTTCCATCCTGTCCCGCAGAGACCGAGATCAGGTCGGTGGCAGTGACTGCGGCACTAATGGTGATGTCGTCATCCGCTTCGAGAGTGACGGTCGTAGGATCGATGGCGGCATTGATCGTGATCTCGTCCGCAGCTTCCAGCAGGATGCTGCCCGAACTGGTCAGCTTGGCATTAACAGTAATTCCCCCGGTCGTCGTGCCAGCTGTGATCGAGGTGTTGCCACTCACATTGACTTCGGCATCGATACTCACGTCATCGCTGGCGATCAGAGTCAGATTGCCGGCGGTACTCGCATCGGAAATCGTCAGGCTGGACTCCGCAGTGATCAGGACATCGCCCACCGAGTGAAAACTCAGGCTCCCGAGCTCGATGTGATCGTTGGTGGCGTTCCCCAGATCGATCGATGTCCCCGACAGGTCGGCGACTCCATCCACGGTGAGACTGGTGTCGGCTACATTCGTGACCGCCCCGAGAGCAGTCACCGTCAGGTCTCCACTGACGTGCGAACTCCCTGCAAACGAGAGCCCGTTGATGTCGTTCAGAGTGACGTGATGGCCTGACACAATCTGGACAGTGCTGAAATCATTCGCCGAGGTCAGGCTGATGTTGTTACTGGTACCTGCATCCAACGTGGTCAGACCAGTAACTGTCAGGGAATGCCCCACAGCTGTGATCGATTCGGCCTCAATGAGGAGATTGCCACTGGTGAAATGAAAGTCCGAAGCGAAGTCGACCGAATCGGCATCGGAGCCCAGATGGATGTTCAGATTGGCGATGTCAGCGACGGTGAGCGTCTGGTCACCGGCGACGGAGTTATCGAGGTCAACATTGCTGTTGAAGCCGTTCGTGCCACCGAGATTGTGGGTGAGATTCCCGTTGTTATCGATGGTGAAGACGATCGAGTCGGCACTGGCTCCACCGCTGTCTCCGGTGAATGTCACGTCGAGTCCCACCAGCACCGCACTGACTGACAGGACCTGGCGGTCTTCGAGCTTTCGCAGGGACAGTCTGGCTGAATGGTCAAACGGAACGGCGGGCGATGGCCCCGTTCGGTGCGATTTCAGCCAGTTCCAAAACCTGGAGTAAACGTTCATCGGTCCATCCTGACAACGCAGACGCGGGGTGGCGAGACGCCGAGTTTCCCGGGTCAACCTTTGAGGATTGGCTGGCACGAACGCAGGATGCAGCGTATTACCTTGCGGTATTACGAGCCCCGAATAGTGCAGATCGCAACACCGGAACAAGCGGAGATCGCCTCCGCCCGAAGCCGGCCAATCGATCGCCTATTGGATGCCACCCAGACAATCGCTCAGTCAATGTCGTAACCACTGTTTTAAGAGTTGGTTATGACGTCTAGTTCGCCAAGTCTCAGCCTCACGGGCGCGCCGGTCGCGTGGTGGGAAGCCTGGGATTTGGACGAACACTCCTCAACGATTGGCACCTGGCATGCCAAGGGCCACCCTGCGATTTGGAAGCCTCCCTCTGTTTTCGACACAACCGCCACGCTTTTCAACACTTGTGAAAGAATTCCGATTTTAACGCCGGGGAGAGCATGGAAAGAGCTGAATCTCTGTCAAAGTGTATCGATTAGTCCGAAAAGGCCAATTTGTCGCGGCATTGCCGATTTGAATGATTGAGATGTGGCCAGCACGACACTCCGGGGTTCTCCTGATCCCGGGGCGATCGTGGTTGAAGTTTGGCGTGAGGGGGAACCGAGCAACTGAGATGCACCATTCCCGTCGTCGCGGCTTTGACCAGAAAAGGAGGTCTGGAATGTATCCGTTTCGCCAGACCTTCGATTTGTCGCGCTTACGATCGCGTGCCAGCTGTTTGTGGCTGGCCGTGCTCATCACGCTGGTGCTTGTCAGCCATTATGCGGTCGCCGCTGAGGAGCAGATTGCTCCCATCCCGACGCCGAAGAGTGCGTCACACATCTCGGACAAGTTGTGGCAAGACCGACCGCTGGCCAGTTTGAAGGCCACATTGCGTCGAACCGAAGGTGAGGTCCCGAGCAACCTGGCAGCCTCTCGCATGACCGATGCGTCGTGGATCGAGCAATCGGGTGATGAGGGCCGGCCTTGGGTGATGACCAGCTATGAGTGGGATGCCCCGGGTACCTGCCACCTGCCGCTGTTCTTCGAAGAGCCGAATCTGGAGCGGATGGGATATCGCGAGGGATGCTTCCTCGGGTGCATGGAAGACGAGGACTACCCTGTGACTCCGGGCTGCCTGCAACCGCTGTGGTCGGGAGTCCACTTCTTGGGATGTTTTGCGTCACTGCCGTACCAGTGCGGTTACATGCCTCCCTGCCAGCCCATTTATACCTTGGGTGTGGACCGACCGGGCACTCCGACCTGCTATCGGCGGCATACCGTGCCCGTCTCGCCGCGAGGAGCTTTTTACCAGGCGGGCGTAGTCACCGGGTTGGTTTTCATCCTGCCGTAGACGCGTGATATCGGGCGGTCGATCCGCACTAGACCCCGAAGGTTTGCTTAATCCAGCGGGTCAGACGTGCAGCCAAGGATTGTCGGTCGACCTCAATACTGGCAATCCCGGATGAACCACGCAGCGCGCTGTCCGATGGTGGATTGAGACGGATTCTCGCCTGATACCACGTGCCAACGGGTTTGATTCCATGGGGCGTAACCCGCGTCGGCAGGTCGCGCCGGATCCGAGGATCCTGAGTCAACGTGTCGATCCGCGGGGCTGCCAGCTCCTCAATCTGGCCGGCATACACTTCGCCCGGGAACTCATGGAACATGATGCGGACGGTCTGCCCAGGACGCACGAGGTTGATGTTGTCCTGGTTGATAATCACGATTGCGGAATGACTCTCCGGCGAGCCGACGAGGCAGTAAGTCGTACCCGCCTTCAGGTAGCAGCCTTGATTTCGCGGGTCGAGAGGTGATCCCGTCCAGCTGGCCAGCGTCTCTGCGGATGGGGGTGGATCCTGTGGTGGTCCCGACATGACCGTGCCCGATTGAGGAGCCCGCAAGATCAGTCGGGCTGAATCCTGCTGGCGCTGGGCCAGCTGTTGTTCGAGCGTTTGGACCGCCTCGCGAAGTGTTGGGATGCTTTGGGCAGCTTGCGGGTCACTTACACGTTGGCGTTCGAGGTTGGCCAGCCGCAGTTGATGAAGCTTCAGTTCGCCTTGCAATTGAGCGAGCTGGAGCCCGAGGCTCGGTTCCTCCAGCCGGGCGATCTCGTCTCCTTGTGCGACGAGTTGGCCTTCACTCACGGTGCTTTTCAACGTGCCCGCCATCGTGACATAGACACGTTGTGCCTCGTCATCGCCGACGAGTGCTGTGGCGGTCACTCGGCTGGGAAGAGGGTACGTCGCCAGCAGTACGAGACCCACCAGAGTCGCTGCGGTGCTCGCCCAGAACCGAGGCCAGCGGATGCGATGGCGATTCGCTGGGGACCGGACAAACGAGACAGCTCGCGTGAGCGGGGCGAGCAGCATGATTCCCACGGTCGGCAACGCCAGCAGCTGGGCGACGACCCCCAGACCAGCGGGCTTCAACCAGTGATAAAGCCCCCACAGCATGAGCGAGGTCACCATGACTCGATAGATTGACGATGCCACGCCGTAAGACAACAGCCCGATGTGTCGCCGAGCTGACAGACTTCCGCTGTCGTCAAGTTCGAACCCACAGAACCAGCGAGACAGCTGATTTCGTACAGCAGCCATCGACTGCTGTTGCAGGTTGGGGATTTCGCACCAGTCGGCCAGGACAAAGTACCCGTCGTAGCGAAGTAACGGATTTCCGTTGAGGAGGAACGTACTCACTCCACACAGGAACATCACATTCAAACAGAGCGAGTGAAACAACCCCGGCTCGCTGAACCACCAGAGCAGAGTGCAGATCGCTGCGATCACTGCCTCGACCCACATCCCGGCGGCGCTGACGGCGATTCGTTGCCACTTGCTCTTGAGCATCCAGATGTCACTGACATTGCAGTACAAGGTCGGAGTGAAGACGAGCAACATCACGCCAAGTTCGTGGCACTCCCCGCCGAATCGCTTGCAGGTCAGCCCGTGTCCCAGTTCGTGCAGGACCTTGACCAGAGCGAGGACGACTCCCAGCCCGAGCAGGTTCGGGATCGTCAGCAACGCCTGCGCACTCGGAAGTCTGGCCAGCAGCTCGTCAAACTGGACGATCACCAGCAAAATCGCCGACACGATCACAGCCAGTCCCGCCAACATGGCCCACGGCGTGAACAGCCACCCCAACCCGGTCAGCATCCACCCCAGCAATCGGTCGGGGTCGAAGCCCCGAAACCGCATGGCCAGCAGACTGGTGAGCCGCATCCACCGACGGCGAGATTGCAGCCCCTTCGCCTTGGCCACCAGTCGAGGCCCATGTCCCGGGAGTTCTGAAAGGACCAGATTCTGTGACAACAACTGGCTCAGGAAGTTCCGCAACTCATCTTCAGAGAGTGTTCGCGGGCGAAAGCGGGCATGAAACGCCTCGCAGATCCCGGACATTGTCGCCTGGCCGTCGAGGTGACTCAGCACGAAGTATGCCTCGTCGCTCAGCTCATAGTACGCCAGCGTGACCGGATCCTTAATCCCCCAGACGGGGCGTCCCTCAAACTGCAACAGCACCGTCTGCAGATCGCCCCGCTTTCGCCAGGGGATCCGTGTCGCAGCTGCAGTGGGAGGCGAAGTGGCAACCATGAAGGTGAGCCGGTGCCAGGGAGGTGGTGGCCACTGGGGGCGAATCACAAAGAGGGGGTGGACGTTGATCCGTCACATGAGCCGACCTCCCCTCCCGTGAAGACCGGGCCCCAGAACTCATACCGAGGTGCGGACTCTGGGCCAGCGACGGATACCTGCAGCAGGTTACTCCGGCAGCGGCTTGCCCTTGGTCTCAGGGATGAAGATCACGGCAATCAGGCCGACCAGGAAGATCGAACACATCGTCACCCCGGCATACCGGAATGGCAGTGCTCCTTCGTACTGAGAGTAGACCCGTTTGATCATATAGCCCAGCGTGAACGGTCCCGCAGCTGCGACAAACCGTCCGACGTTGTAGCAGAAGCTCGTCCCCGTCGACCGCAATCGTGTCGGGAAGAGTTCCGGGAAATAGATCGCGTACCCGCCGAACAGCGAGAGCTGGAAGAACCCAGCGAGCGGCACCATCCAATAGATGTCTGCTGTCCCGTTAATGCGTCCGAGATTCCAGTAGACGTTGATCGTCGCGAACATGGCTCCGATAAAACAGATCGCAAAAGCGGGCCGACGACCGAGGTACTGGCTCAGATAGCTGAACATGTAGATGCCGAAAAAAGCCCCGATGTTCTGCATCAGCAGAGTGATCCCTGACAGCTTCTTAAGCTGGCCTTCAACATCTGTTACCCCTTGTGCGGTCAGCATCGGGCCGAAGACTTCGCGTTGCAGGTCGCCGACAAAGAAGCCGATCCCCCACAGTCCAATCACACCGGCACTCGCGAGCAATAATCCCACGAGGGCCCGGTACCGCAATTCGGGATCTCCGAACAACTCCGCATATGAACCGCTCTGCTTCACAGCACCATCGCCAGGATTAGCAGCCTGCCAACGCTCAGGTTCCTTGAGACGGCGACGAACGAAGAGCGACAGCAAGGCGGGAGCTGTCCCGATCAGGAACATTGTCTTCCAGTTCGTTCCCGCCATGCCGATCAGAGCTGCGGTGATGTTACCGACTGCGGAGAGGGCCTGAAGCAGTCCCAGGGCATGCGGGCGAGCGTTGCTCGGCATCACCTCCGCGACGAGGGCGACCCCCACCGCGAACTCGCCTCCAACTCCTAATCCGGTGAGGAACCTCCACAAGCAGAAGTCCCAGAATCCCTTGGAAAAGGCACTGATCCCTGTAAAGACCGAGTAAACAATAATCGTGGCCAGCATCGTCTTGACGCGGCCCCACTTGTCTCCCAACACCCCGAAGATCAGTCCCCCAGTCGCCCAGCCGATGAGGAAGATCGAAGTCGCGTATCCGCCGTAGGCTCCGCGTTTCGTTTTCGTGAGTTTCGCGTCCTCTTTGAGACGAGCCTCTTTCTGAGCCTCGGTCTCGTCGGCGGGCGCGGGCGTCTCGACTGGGGCGACCAATTCATTCATCGCAAGCGGACGGGCCAGCGTGAACAACTGCTGATCCATGGTGTCGAACAGCCACCCCAACGCCGAGACAACAAACACAAACCAGTGATACCGGTTCAGCGACTTGTACCAGGGCCCCGAGACGGGAACTGCAGCTGTGTTGGGAGTTTCGGAGTCGTGGAACCCATGCATAGGAAAGCCTTTGCAGCTCGGGGCGAGGATGTGCCTTCAATGAAGAAACGCCATGATAGCCGCGTGGGCGATTTCGCGAAACGCACCGGTCAATGAACGTTGATGGATTCTCGGGGTACAGCTTGGAGGCCCATGTTTTCCTCGGTATTCTGGAAAACGCCCGTGACACAAAGTTTCTGTTTCACAGTTTCCAGTTGAATTGCGTAATGTGACAGGGCTCGAAGCCGAGAACGCTGAAGTAACGGAGGGGAATCCATGAGGCTGCGAGTGCGAGTAAAACTTCTCATCGCTGTCATCGGGTTGTGCGTGATTTCCCGGGGAGTCACTGCCGGGCCGCCCGCTTCCCCACAAGACGTCGCAACTCAAATCGACGCACTGGTCACCGCTCATTGGCAGGCGGACAAGATCACGCCGACGACCCTGTCGGATGATGCGGAGTTCTGTCGCCGGATCTATCTCGACATCTGCGGGCGAATTCCCCCGGCCTCAGAGGTCCGCGACTTCCTGGCCGATCCCTCACCCGACAAGCGGGCGAAGCTGGTGGATCGATTGCTCGACAGCCCAAGCTATCTCGTGAATTACACGAATGTCTGGCGGGCGATCATGCTGCCGGAGGCGACGAGCGATGAGACCATCCGGTTCTTCCTGCCCTCGTTTGAGGCATGGCTGAGATCGCGACTGGCCGAAAATCGCAACCTGGCCCAGATTGCCGAGGAGCTGCTGACACTGCCTCTCGGCTCCGAGTCGGTGGCAAATATTGAGGTGCCCGATCAGCCGAGCCCGCTCGCGTTCTACCGAGCCAAGCAAGGCAAGCCCGAAGAGATCGCCGGGGCCAGTGCCCGCATATTTCTCGGGGTGCGAATCGAATGTGCTCAGTGCCACAACCACCCCTTTGACAAGTGGAAGCGGGAAGAGTTCTGGAGCTACGCGGCGTTCTTCAAGGAGACCCGCAATGCTCCTCCGACAGAAGCTCCAGCGGACGCGATTCAGGCGGCCCTGAACGCAGCCACGGGAGCCGACCCACACTCCATTCGGATTCCCGAGACCGACATCGTTGTCCCGACCCGTTATCTCGGCGGAGACGTTCCCGACTGGAATGTGGTTCCCGATAGTCGGGCCAATCTCGCTCGCTGGATGACCTCGAAGGAGAATCCGTACTTCGCGAAAGCTGCGGTCAATCGTGTGTGGGCACATCACTTTGGATTGGGGATTGTCGATCCGGTCGATGACTTCGGGATGAACAACCCGCCCAGCCATCCCGAGATTCTCGATCTGCTGGCGAAGGAGTTTATCGCCCATGAGTTCGACTTCAAATTTCTGATTCGTACGATTACCGCGACCCGGGCCTATCAACTGTCGAGCATTCGCACGGATGAGAGTCAGGATAACCCTCGCCAGTTCGCTCGCATGCCGGTCCGGGGATTGACCGCGGAACAGATTTTCGACTCACTGGCCCAGGCCACGGGGTACTTGCAACCCTTCGATCCCGAACAACCGCTCAACTTCAACCAGGATCAGGCCCGGCAGGAGTTCCTGGAAACCTTCGAGACAGACACAGGAGCCGAACGCCAGAGCACCATTCTGCAGGCTTTGGCGCTCATGAACGGATCATTCGCCAGTGACGCCACCAGCGTGCAGGAGATTCTGCGGTCTCGAAACGACAAAAACGGGACGCTGATCGCGATCGCCGAGGCCCCGTTCTTCACACCAGAGCAGCGGGTGGATGCTCTCTTTCTGACCACCCTCAGCCGGCTTCCGACTGGTTCGGAGAAACAGAAGTTCCTGGACTACCTCCAGAAGCACGCAGCCACCGATGTCCCCACACGCCCGCTGGCGGACCTCTTTTGGACGTTGTTGAATACCACCGAATTTTTGTCGAACCATTGAGTGTGTGGTGACCGCCTGGCGGCGAACAATCCCAACTATATGAATCTGTGCCGACTCTGTCGAAAACGTTGATCAGCACCTTCTGGCTGCCGACCGATACTCTTTTCGGAGTGCCGGTGGTCCTGAGGTATCAATCAACGAATCTGCACGCGTTCCGGACTTTTCCGTTCCTCTGTTGCCGGACGTTGCTGGAATCTCGACAATAGAGTTTCGTTGAGGACGGATCGGTTTCTGTCCTCCGCACGATGAGGAGTTTCCCATTTCTACCGCCGTCGATTTCGCGTTTCAGACCAGCATTGCTCCCGACTGTGACAGCACTTACGGGGTGGACGAGGCTTTGACCGCCTGTCCGGTCAGCCACGATCTGCTCGACATCGAGTACGAGTGGGACAAGCTCCCCGTACCAAAGAGTCTGCGCGAGTTCGAGGCGGCGTGGAGTAACCGCCGCAATCCACTCGACTACAGCGGTGTGTGGCGGTTTCGCAAGCTGCTCCCGTTCGCGACGGACGAGCAAATCGTCACCATCGGCGAAGGCCAGACCCACCTGCAGCAGACCGATGCCGTTGGCAAATTCATCGGCCTGAACTCGAAGCAGTGCTACCTGCAATACGAGGGCATGAACCCCTCCGGCAGCTTCAAAGACAACGGCATGACCGCAGCCAGCACTCACGCCCGTATCGTCGGGGCGAAGGTCGCTGCATGTGCGTCGACGGGGAACACGAGTGCATCGCTGGCGATTTACGGCGGTGTGACGGGGCTGTTCAAGGTCATCGTCTTCGTCGGCAGCGGCAAGATCGCCTATGGCAAGTTGTCGCAGGCCCTCGACTATGGGGCAGTTACGCTGCAGATTCAGGGGGACTTCGACGACGCTCTCGAAAAGGTCCGCCTCGTCTCGAAAGAGGCCGGCATTTACCTCTGCAACAGTGTGAACCCGTTCCGGCTCGAAGGCCAGAAGACGATCATGTACCGCGTCCTCGAAGGACTCGGCTGGGAAGTCCCCGACTGGATCGTCGTCCCGGGCGGCAACCTCGGGAACTCCAGCGCGTTCGGCAAGGCGTTCATCGAGCTCAAACAGCTGGGACTGATTGACCGGATTCCGCGTCTGGCTGTCATCAATGCCGCCGGGGCCAACACGCTGTACGATCTCTACCAGCATCACAACCTCCGCTGGAACGATGGACGGCCCGATCAGATGCTGATTGACAAGTTTTACGCCGACATGGACGCTCAGAACCGTCGAGCGAATACGTTGGCGAGTGCCATTGAGATCAACCGTCCGGTGAATCTCAAGAAGTGTCTGCGGGCACTCGATGCCTGTGACGGCGTGGTTCGCGAGGTCAACGACACCGAGATCCTGAACGCCAAGGCTCAGGTGGGAGCCCATGGATTCGGCTGCGAGCCAGCCAGTGCGGCAAGCGTGGCGGGAGCCAAGCTCCTTCGCGAGCAAGGGGTCATCGCCCCGAGCGACCGCGTCGTCTGCATCTTGACCGGCCATCAACTCAAGGACCCGACCGCGACTGTCGGGTACCACGCGCCAGAAACAGACGAGGCCAAGAAACTCGCCAAGTCCGGTGTCAGTCAGTGCTCGTTCATGAACACTCCGATCCCGGTGGCGAATGACTTGCAGGAGATTCTGAGCGTGATTCGCGGGCTCAAGTAAACCGGCGTCAATCGGCACCGCAAAGACCGAGCATCAGCAACAGATCCCAGAGAGCGACAGCGGGCACATCCCGCTGTCGCTCTCTTCGTTTTCGGGTCACAGCTCATCTTCGATATCCGGCCTGATCGTGTCGTATCGAATCTGCAGGCGGAAACATTTGAACGGATTCTCTGATGCAATTTGACCACATGGGATTTGCGACCTACGTTTGCGGGGAGTGTTGGCACAGTGGCGTGGCACTCTCTTCCCGATCCCGCAGCGTTAATCGCCTCGAAGGTGTCTCGCATGTCATCAGAGCCAGGCAAACTCTCGCCATCCGAATTGATCGCTCAGCTGCGAGGAACGACGAGCGGTGAGCGGACACCGGCTCAAGCCTCTGCGTCAGCAGACTCTTCCAGTTCCAAATCAGTCGTCGAGAAGGGACTGGCCCGGCTGCAAAGTTTGATCTCCCCTTCGAGCACCGCCAAAGCCAAGATTGACGAAGGCATGAAGTCGACTGTGATGGGAGATATCCAGCTGCCCCCCGCGACGGCAACACCCGCCGAGCTCGCGAAAAAAGCCGATGAGGCAGCCCCACTTCCCGAGGACATCAAGACACTGAGCAAAGGGTCCGGCGAAGTTCGCGGTACCAGCCATCTCGAAGAACTCTTTGAACGAGTCGAAAGCCTGCTCGGTGGATCGTCGAGCGAGAGCGGAGCGTTCACTCCCCGCGTCCCGACTTCAGTCGAAGAATCGGGACTCAATGAAGAAGAGATCGAACGACTCGTCCTGAAGTTCCTGTTGCAGAAAGGCTCGGCCACCGGGCGGGAAATCTGTGCACAAGTCAAGCTCCCCTTCCAGATCATTGAACCACTGATGAAGCAGTGGAAGAAGGATCAGCTGGTCGCCTACAAGGGGGCCGCGGAGATGGGCGACTACAACTTCGCGCTCGTCGACTTTGGCCGCGAACGTGCCCGGCGCTACGTGGATGAATGCGGCTACAACGGTGCCGCCCCCGTCGTCCTGAATGACTATCTCAAGGCTATGAAGGCCCAGACGATCGCCAACCAGTCGGTCACTGAAGAGGACCTGACACGGGCATTCTCAGACCTGTTGATCTCCACTGAGATGTTCGAGCGTCTGGGTCCCGCCATCAACTCGGGCCGCGGGATGTTCCTGTTCGGCGAACCCGGTAACGGAAAGACGAGTATCGCGGAACGAATCACGAAATGCTTCGGATCGACCATCTGGATTCCGCGAACGCTGGGTATCGACGGTGAAATCGTGCGACTGTTCGACCCCGGGGTTCATGAGGAGATCCCGTATGACTCGGGCGATGGGCTGTTTGACCTTTCGGGAGTCGACCAGCGCTGGGTTCAGATCGTGCGCCCGACCGTGGTGGCCGGTGGTGAACTCACGATGGCTGAGCTGGAAATCACCCAGAATCCATTTACCAAGATCTGCGAAGCCCCGCTCCAGCTGAAAGCCAACTGCGGAACGTTCTGTATCGACGACTTCGGCCGCCAGACGATGCCGGTGTCGGTGCTGCTCAACCGCTGGATCGTGCCCCTGGAAAAGCGGTACGACTACCTGAACCTGCCCAGCGGAAAGAAGATCCAGGTCCCCTTCGACCAGCTGATCATCTTTTCAACCAACCTCGAACCAAAGCAGTTAGTCGACGGCGCGTTCCTGCGTCGTATTCCGTACAAGATCATGGTGCCCGACCCGTCGCGGGAACACTTCCGCAAGCTGTTTGAGATCATGGCTCCGAAGGTTGGGCTGGTCCTCGATCTGGATGCCGTCGATTACCTGATTGAGAAACATTATCTGGCGGTCAATCGCCCATTCCGCAACTGCCAGCCGCGCGACCTGCTGCTGCAATGCCGCAACTATACGGTCTATACCAAGGGGCCTAAGAACGTCACCAAAGAGTCATTCGACTTTGCGGTGTCGAACTACTTCTCGGTGATGTAACGCATGGGAGTGCGAGATCTGCTCGCCCGGGCGGCGGCGGACTGGCTCGCTGCCTGAGACAGGTTACGGACACTGCAGGACCTGTTTGACGTTCTCAGTCGTGACCGGAGCGATCGCCCCCTTCTCCGTGAAGATCGCCCGGATCAGGTGGTTCGGAGTGACATCGAAGGCGGGGTTGTAGACCTCCACCCCGGTCGGAGCAGTCTGACGACCGAAGCCGTGAGTGATCTCTTCGCTGGCCCGTTGTTCGATCGGAATCCCCGTCCCATCGAGTAGCGTCAGGTCGAACGTACTACTCGGGGCGGCCACATAAAACGGAATGTCATGGGCCGCAGCCAGCTGGGCAACGGAGTAGGTCCCGATTTTGTTCGCCGCGTCTCCATTGGCGGCGATGCGGTCGGCCCCAACGACGACAGCTTGCACCTTGCCTTCTCGCATGACCCACCCAGCCATATTGTCACAGATCAGCGTGACGGGTACTCCGCGTTGCATGAGTTCCCAACTGGTGAGTCGCGCCCCCTGCAACAGTGGCCGGGTTTCGTCGGCGTAGACGCGAAGTTTCTTTCCCTGCTCATGAGCGGCGAAGAAGACCGAGAGAGCTGTTCCGTTTCCCGCCGTCGCCAGACCTCCCGCGTTGCAGTGGGTCAACACGCCGCACTCATCGGGAAGGAAAGCTGCCCCCACCCGGCCGATCGCATCACACATGGCCCGGTCTTCCGCCTCGATTTGGCGGGCTTCCGCGAGGAGAGACTCCTGTCGAACTTCTCCTGGTTCATTCGCGAGCGAGAGACCGAGCTTCTGCATGCGGTCGAGTGCCCAGAACAGATTGACAGCTGTAGGGCGACTGCTGGCGAGTTCAGAACATGTTGCGTCGAGAGTCGTGAGAAACTGCTGCGGTACAGCATCGGGAGTCGACTGCACCCCGATCACCACTCCGTATGCCGCCGAGACCCCGATCGCCGGGGCTCCCCGCACTCGCAACATCTTGATCGCCTCCCAGACCTGGGGCACAGTGCGGCAGTCGATCTCCACGAACTCAACTGGCAGTCGGGTCTGGTCGATCAAGCGGAGCAGGCCGGTGCGGGCGTCTCCGATCCAGGTCATCGTCGGGTTTGGGGCAGGCAATGTGGGGGTCCCAGTCAGAGGTCGATCGTCGAGCAGCGGATCATAGCGGATGTCGCCCCCCAAGGCCGAACGAGCCCTGCCCTCTCCAATCAAAACACACTACGCGATGATCTCTTTCACCACGTTCCCCTTTACATCGGTCAGGCGGAAATCGCGACCGGCATGGCGGAACGTCAGCTTCGTGTGATCGAAGCCCATCAGCTGCATGATCGTGGCGTGCAGGTCGTGGACATGCACCGGGTTCTCGACAGCTCGGTATCCGAAGTCGTCAGTCGCTCCGTACGTCATGCCGCCCTTTACGCCGCCACCAGCGAGAGCCACCGAAAATCCCCAGTGGTTATGATCGCGGCCGCCACCGGGTTTCCCATTCGTCAGTTCCACGGCGGGAGTCCGACCGAACTCTCCTCCAATGATGATCAGCGTCTCGTCGAAGAGCCCTCGCTGCTTCAAGTCGGTCATGAGTGCCGCCAGTGGACCGTCGATCTGGCCCCCCAGGCTCCGATGCGCAGCTGCGATGTTGTCGTGGCTATCCCATGGCTGAACATCGCCGTGGTAGCACTGCACCATTCGCACTCCACGTTCGATGAGTCGGCGGGCCAGTAGCATCTGCCGCCCGTGGATGCTGTCGCCATACTGTTCGCGGATGTGTTGCGGCTCCTGGGCCAGGTCGAACGCGTCGGTCGCCTCCATTTGCATGCGGTAGGCCAGCTCGAAGGACTGGATGCGGGCCTCCAACTCGGGTTCATCGCTGCGTGACTGCTGATGCTGACGGTTGAGGGTCTGCAACAGATCGAGCTGTCGCCGTTGGTCGGTGAGAGACAGAGCCGGGTTGCGGATGTTGTCGATCAACTCTTCGACTGTCGTTTTGCGAGTATCCAGGTAAGTTCCCTGATACACGCCCGGCAGGAAAGCTGACCGCCAGTTCGACACATCAGCCACCGGCAAGCCCGGACACATAGCGATAAAGCCAGGCAGGTTCTGGTTCTCGGTCCCGAGACCATAGGTCATCCACGCTCCCATGCTGGGCCGCGAGAGTCTCTCGTCACCGCAGTTCATCAGCCGCATCGACTGTTCGTGGTTCGGCGTATTGGCATGCATCGAGCGGATGATGCACATGTCGTCGACGTGCTGGGCGGTCTTGGCAAAGATCTCGCTGACCTCGATCCCCGACTGACCGTACTTCTCGAACTTGAAGGGCGATTCGAGTGCTGCCCCGGTGGCCCGCTCGGTCGACAAGTGCCCCTTCGGCAGCGGCTGACCGTTGTACTTCGACAGCATCGGCTTGGGGTCAAAGGTATCGACCTGCGAGGGGCCGCCGTTGAGGTACACATGGATGATGTGTTTGGCCTTGGTCGGGAACTGTGGAGCCTTCGGGGCCAAGGGCGACAGCGAGACCTCAGCCGCCGACGCCGGACTGTTCTGCGTTAACAACGCAGCCAGCCCGAGCATGCCGAAGCCAACGCCGGTCTGTTGCAGTGCTTCTCGTCGCGTGATGGGAAACATGTTGACCTCAAGGATGGAGTGAATCGCAGGCGGGGGCGATGGCAGGAATCGGGCGGGGTCAGTCGAGGTAGAGGAACTCGTTCGATGAGACGAGGACCTGAGCCAGCTGGTCCCAAGGTGACATCTGGGTGGCGGGGTCAGCGGGCTGTTGAGCGAACGCGACACACTCCTTGGTCTCAACTTCTGTCGGTTCTCGCAGGAAGACGAGTCGGTAGAGGGCTCGGACCTTCTCATCGGGTTGGGCTGCGTTTGCGATCTCTGGTCGCGCGGCCAGGGCTTTCGCCTGCTCGCGAACCAGAGCTGAGTTCAGCGAGAAGAGAGCCTGTTGCGGGACGACGGTTCGCGGCCGCCGGTCGTTTGAGACATCGGGCGATGCGAAGTCGAAGGCTCGGAACATTGCGGGGACGCTCTGCCGGTCGACGAGGCCGTACACCGTACGACAGTCAGCTGCGGGGTTGGCCGTCACGTCGACGGGCTTGCCGCCGCTGCGTTCTTTCAACCGGCCCGCGACAGCCAGCAGTGAATCGCGCATCGACTCCAGCTCCAGCCGGCGACGATTGGCCCGCCAGAGCAGCGAGTTGTCCGGGTCCTTCTGCTGGGCAAGCTCCGCCGTCTCGAGAGCTGGGTGCGAGGACTGCTGCCAGACTCGCGAATTCAGAATCCGACGATGCAGCTTCTTGAGCGACCAGCCATCCTGGATGAACTGAGCCGCGAGGTGATTCAACAAATCGATCTGGACCGGTTCTTTGCAACGAGTCCCGAAGTCACTGGGCGTCGAGACGAGTGGCTCACCGAAATGGAACATCCACACGCGGTTGACGATCACGCGTGCGGTTAACGGGTTGGTCTCCGAGGCGATCGACCGGGCCAGATCAATTCGTCCGCTGCCGTGAGTGAACTTCGGACGCTCAGGAGGTGAGATGACCTCGATGAACTGACGAGGTACCGGCTTGCCCGGTGACGATGGATTCCCGCGCACGAAGATCTTCGGCTCGTAGATCTCCGACTTGTCGCGAACCACCATCGCTCGTGGCGGAGCCCCGGCATTCACTGCTGCCAAACGATCCAGCTCGGTCAGCATCCCGCCGAATTGGTCGGTCTGCTGACGGGACATGTACTTGCGAGTCTGATTGAGTGGGATGTCGTTCGGGCTTTCGCGGCTGGCGATGATGTCCCACAGCTGGCGCTGTTCCGGCGAGAGGCTGTCGGGGCCAGGCGGGTTGGCCGCCTGAGCATTCTGGTCAACCCGCAACATGACCGTGCCATAAGCCCTGGCCACGTCGGCTTTCGAGCGGATGGGCAAGACGGTCAGAGCCTGCATGATCAGCGGGTTGACCTGTCCTTCGCTCACTCCGGTGGGAACTGCTCGCCACTTCTCGATGATCGGCAGTGCAGCTGCGGAGAACGCGACCGCGGCCTGTTCCATGGCGTTGGGATCCTTAGCGGCATCGCCTTCCAGTGGAGGTGTCGGGATCTGCATCAACTCCACCCACGGACCGAAGACGGGATCGGTCGAGGTCGCCCGCTGGCGAATGAATTGTCGCCAGCGACCGACGATCTGCGGTCTGAGATCTTCGGGGCTGAGTGAGAAGAAGAAGATCGCCGTCTCGAGTGGATCGGGCTCTGTCGTCGCGACCTTGGCGAGATAGTCTCCCGTCCGTTCGTGGGCGGTTCGTGTCAGGAGCTTGTGCTGGTCGGCCTGATACCGGGTGATGGCTTCGCGTTTGGGAGCTGCCTCTTTCTCGAACTCCGGCCCGCCAGGCACCTGATCTGCGGGCTGGATCAACGGCAGTTCGATCGGAACCTCGCAACTCGCGAAGACGCCGTACAGCGAGTAGTAATCGGCGGTCGACACCGGGTCATACTTGTGATCGTGACAACGAGTGCACGACACGGTGAGCCCGAGGAACCCGCGAGTGACTGTATCGATCTGGTCGTCGATCACGTCATGAATGTTGTTGTCATAGAGACGCCCCAGCGTGAGTAGTCCCATCGCTCCCAGTCGCCAGGGCTCGACGGGTGGCTCGACCTGATCGGCGGCCAGCTGATCGATCACGAACTGGTTGTAGGGGAGATCCTCATTGAGAGCCCGGATGACATAGTCACGATAGGTGTAGGCGTACGGCCGGATCCGGTCGTCTCCGTACATCAGCACGCCATCCTTAGTGTCAGCATAACGTGCGACATCGAGCCAGTGACGCGCCCACTTTTCGCCGTAACGAGGTGAAGCAAGCAGCTGATCGACAACTGCGGCCAACGCCTTATCGGTCGGCTCCGCAGTGGAGGCAAACGCGTTGACCTCCTCAATCGTCGGAGGAAGGCCAATCAGGTCGTAGTACACCCGGCGAATCAACGTCGCGCGGTCAGCTGTCGGAGCGGGCAAGATCCCCGCAGCTTCCTGCTTCGCGAGGACAAAGTTGTCGATCGCCGTCAGCGGCCAGTCGGCCTGTTTCACGCTCGGAACCGGGGGGCTCTGAATCGGCCGAAAGGCCCAGTGATCACGATCGGCTTCGGTGATCGCGAACTCTTTCTTGTGCGAAGCGGTCGCGGCAGCGGGCCAAGGGGCCCCCATGTCGAGCCACTTAGAGATGACCGCGATTTGATCCTCGCGCAGGTGCTCTTCCGGAGGCATCTTCAGCTCACCCGTCTGCTTGATCGCCACGAGCAGCAGACTTTCCTGCGGCTTGTCCACGTGGATCCCTGGCCCGGTCTTGCCCCCTTTCAGCAGTGTCTCACGAGACAGCAGCTGAAAGCCCGCCTCGGGATCCTGTTCGCCGTGACACTCCAGGCACTTGGCGGCCAGGATCGGGCGAACTTCCTTTTCAAAGAACTCCTCCGCAGCTCGGTCCTCGGCAGAGATCACCGAACACATGGCGGTAAAAACCAGCATCGCCCACACGGAAGGGGAAGCAGACGTCATGGAGCAACCTCAATGAGCAGGACTGGGAAGATCGCCAGCCATCGAGTCCTGTTGAGACCCCCGACGTCCCCCCGCGCGATCTATCATGGATGATCACGCATCGGTACATTGTGATGAGATGCCCAAGTGAAGTCGACCTCATGATGGCCGTTCGCCCGGGTAGCCAGCAACACAAGCACACCGCACACAAACCCTAACACAAGAATGAGCAACGGGTTGCACCGCCCCGCAGAATTGTTCCACACACACCGAGAATTTTCCGGATCGCCCGCCGATTTCAGGAACTCTGATTTCCTGATCAACATCTAAGGATGTGGATGCTCCCATCTTGATCACCGATGACCAACTCCTGATCGAGCGTTGTCGCTCCGGACATCCGGAAGCGTTCGGTGATCTCGTGTCGAAGTACCAGCGTCGGCTCGTCCGGACCCTCGGCACCCTGCTGGGGAATGGACACGACGCCCTCGACGTGGCTCAGGATGCCTTCTTGAAGGCGTACCTGAATCTCGACTCGTTTCGTGGAGACGCGGCGTTCTATTCCTGGCTGTTTCGGATTGCCTGGAACGGAGCTGCGACACTCCGCCGCAAACAGCGAGTGCGAGCCAGTGCATCGCTGGACGCCATCCGCGAGATGTCGGGGAGCGAACCGGACGACCTCTCCCCCACCTCTGACCCCACCCGTGCCTTGCAGATCTCCGAAGACCAACAGCTGTTGCGTCAGTCCCTCAATGAGTTGGGGGAGGACTACCGGACTGCTCTGATTCTCAAGGAGATCGAGGGGCTGTCCTACGAAGAGATTGCCTCACTGACCGATTGTCCGATAGGGACGGTTCGCAGCCGGATTCATCGGGCTCGACAAGAACTGCGTGCCAAGCTCGACCGCACACTCAAGGCGGTCGAACGATGACAGATCGAATCTTTCCCCTTCACTAACGGAACACGTGACAGGCTGACGCCTGCTAACCGCCCTCTCCGACTTTTATTTGTTGCGATCCCATGACAACTCCTGGTCCTGATGAACGACTTTCGGCGTACTTCGACGGAGAACTCTCCGCCGCAGAGCGTGCAGAGGTGGAACGTCTGTTGACCGAGCGTTCCGATCTGCGACATGAGCTCAACGGGATGGCCGATTTGAGCCTGCGGCTGAACGATCTGGCAGAGGACGTGCCGGACTTCGACTTGCGACCTCACGTCATCGCACAGATCACCAGTAAGCATCGGTCGACACTTCCAACATCGTCCAGAACGTCGCCGTCCGCCCGTCAGTCGTGGATGCCGATGTTTCTGAGTGTTTGCTCGCTGGTCTTGCTGGCTGCGGTGATTTGGCCGCTGCTGCCGATGTCGGGCAACTTGCCACAACTGGCTCAGCACGACGCCGCGGAGAAAGCCCTGGCGGTGCCAAAGCTCGCCGTCGTGAAGGCCCCGGCCGTTTCGCAAGAATCCGATTTCGCATCCAGTGAGCTTGGCATCCTGACTAACGACAGTCTGGTTGATACGTCCGGCACTCACGGAACCTTGAATTACACGGCGAATCAAGCTGTGTCTCCCGACGGCAAAGGGCCGAGCGTCCTCCTCGCTCAAATCGAAAAGTCGCGTGGCCTGAAGGCGGGGGAGATCGTCAGCCGGATGATCGAATCGGGTGACACTCCGATGCTGGCGGAGTACACCGTTGTCGATGTCCGGCGAACTGCCCAGGATGTGGAGGTCTTGCTCAAGGAGCATGGGATTCAACCGCTGGTTGCCCCAGCTTCCGATTCGCGGGACGCATCCCCGTCCTCAACCGTGACAGCCGCTGAGGCCGCTCCTCTCCGGGTGTACCTGCTCGACGCGGAGACGACTTCGCTGAATACGGCCATCTTTGAGTGCAAAGGACTGCAGGAAGTTGTGGCGACGAAAGTCGAGAGCTGCGCCCCTTCGTCGCAGGTCGAGGAATTCCTCACTGGCGTGAATGCCCCAGAGGTGGGTTCGTATTTCGTACGAGACGGTAAAGCCTCAACCTCTCCGGGAGGTATCGAGAATGGAGCGTTGAATGGCTCAGAGGCAGCGTCTCCCGCCAACCCCACTGATCCCACTGCCGAATTCTCGACGGTGAAGGGGAAAGTGTCTGTCAATGCGATATCCAACGCGAATGACTCACCCGGCCCCGCGGAAGAGACCTCTGAGTCGGTGGTCGCGCAGAGTCACCCGTCGTTCTCGACTTCCTCTGCGAGCCCGATGACAGCGAACATCGCGGGGAACTCCCTCGTGGTCGAGAACGGTGTGGAAGTGTACGCCGCGCTGCAAAACGTCATGAACCAGACCAGGCAGGCTTCACAAGCGAATCAAAACTCGCCTGTCCCCCAATCCGATGTGGACCGCTACGGCATCGCCGAATCCCGCTCGAAGGATCACATCAACCAACTCACTCGCCCGGAGTCGCGAGGACGGTCGATGAGCCGGGGAGACCTCAGTTCGCCTCAACCGCAGAAGCAGATGAACCTTGGCCGCCAGCGGGCATTTTTAATTCTGCGTCCGCAGTCGCAGCCCGCGAGCGCTCCCCAATCGACAGCTCCACCTCAGCCGCCGGAACCTCCAGAACCTGTACCCGTGCAGACTCCAGACTGAGCGCCCGTAATTGACGATACCGCAGTGGTTATCCCCCAGCGAGTTCCCTCGGCGGTTTTGCCCGCAGCTTGAAGGGGCTCACCCAACCGTTGCGACGGAATCACTCAACTCCGGCCAGGATTGAATTTCTCGATGACTCAAATGGCAATCAGCAGCTAGACTTAGGCTGCGTTTCCATGCCATTCCGTCCGAGTCATGTCGATGTCCAAACTTGCTGAACTCCAGGCTCGCCTTTCGGCGCATCGCCAGTGTCATCTCCTGCAATGGTGGGATCACCTGGATGATCAGGCGCGTGGCCAATTGGTCGCGCAGCTGGAGTCGATCGACTTCCCGTTAATCAGCCGATTGTTTCATTCGGGACACGAGGAGGGCTCGTCCGGTGGCGACCAGGCTGCGCGGGCCGTACCGCCAACACAGTTGATCGCCCAACCTCGAACCGACGCAGATCGCGAGCAATGGCGGCAAGCCACTGCCCGCGGTGAAGAGTTGCTAAAGGACGGAGTCGTCGGGGCGATCCTGGTCGCCGGGGGGCAGGGAACACGCCTCGGGTTCGACAAGCCGAAGGGAATGTTTCCGATTGGTCCAGTGTCGCAACGCTCGTTATTTCAGGTCTTTTGTGAGCAGTTATTGGCTCGCGGGCGTCGCGCGGGGGCTGTGATCCCGTACTTTGTCATGACCAGCGATGCGACACACGAGGACACGGTCGCGTTCTTCGAAGAGCACCATTTCTTCGGGTTGAAACCGCACGATGTCTATTTCTTCCGCCAGGGAAAACTCCCCGCTGTGGATGACCAGACGGGACAGATTCTGCTGGCCGACAAACACGAAATCGCTCTCAGCCCCGATGGCCACGGCGGCATGGTCAAGGCTCTGCGCACGGCGGGGCTGCTCGACGAGATGCGAGACCGCGGCATCGAAACGCTGTATTACCATCAGGTCGACAACCCGACAGCAATCGTCTGTGACCCCGCCTTTCTCGGGCTGCACGAAATGCACCAGTCCGACATGAGCACTAAGGTCGTCAATAAGGTTTCCGCCGCAGAAAAGATGGGTGTCCTCGTCAGCATTGATGGCCAGACCCAGATCATTGAGTACAGCGACATGCCCGTCGAACGTACGCGAGAAGTCGAACCCGACGGCACATTGCGTTTCCGGGCGGGGAACACCGCCATGCACGTGATACGGCGTGGGTATCTGCAGGAGCTGGTCGATCAGGGACGTGATCTCCCCTACCACCGGGCCCACAAGCCAGTGCCGTATCTGGCTCCGTCGGGCGAACGAATTCAGCCTGAACCCACGGCGAAGAACGCCTACAAGTTCGAGCAGTTCATCTTCGATATCCTGCCGATGGCCAAGACAGCTCTCGTCGTCGAGGCGGACCGGGTGACGGAGTTCAATCCGGTCAAGAACCAGTCGGGAGCCGATTCCCCCGACACCTCGCGAGCAGCCATCTGTCGCCAGAACCGCGACGCGTTGCGAACCGCAGGGGCTCACGTTTCCGATGATGCCCAGATCGAGATCAGCCCACTCCTGCAACTCCATGAACTCGGGCTCGCCGCCAAGATCAAACCGGGCCAGATGATCGCTGACGGCACGATCTTGATGCCCTGAGTTGGTGCGCCACAAAGAGATCACCAAGCCGGGCGTTGGACTGACTCTCCAGATTCGGAAATCGCCGACCCCGCAGCCGTTAGCTCAGCGCTGTACCACACACTCAACACGCTGTGGTTATTGAAGCTTTGGGGCGTTGTTGGATCCGATACGATTCGGCTGGCTGAAAAGCTTAGTGCGATTTGTGTTGCTGCGTGGGACGTTCGACACGGGCACCGATCGAGTCGCAGGGGAAGCCGGTGGTGCTTCCTGCGTCGCAGCAATTGCAGAAGGCGGAGGAGCGGATGGAGTGACCTCTTCATCCTCCGGGATGGGAATCACCAGGACCATTGCTGGACGCAACGATTCAGGCCCAGACAGCTTGTCGCGATTGGCGGCGAAGATCTCTGGCCACTTACCCGCGGCTCCCAGGTGTTCTCTGGCGATGGAAGTGAGTGTGTCGTTGTGCTTCACCACGTAAGTCTTGTGATGGACCACTGGCTGTTCCGGCTCCGCAACCACTTCGGCCGGAAAGCTTGCTGGGTTTACGGGAGTTGGCTCTGACTGAGTAATAGCCACGGCAGGCACCGACGCATTCTCGGCAGGCAGTACTTCAGTCACCGAGGGTGCCGACATTGTGGTGTCTGCCACTGGGACAGACGGAGTCACTTCGACAGCTTCCGGGACGGGGGGTTTCGGACGGTCGGCATCGGTGTAGGTCTTAACCTGCCCGAGGCGAATCCCCGAGTCGAGTTCCTGAGCGGACTGTAAGGCCAGGATCTCCGTCTGTTCACCGGGCGTTCTCGGGAAACAGAGCGCAGCTGCAAACCCCATCACCAGGATGGCGAGAGCCAGACCGAGCTTTGTGTCGCGGTGCATGGGTGTATCAGGCTTGCGGGTTGTAGGGGATATCGGACGACTCCACGGTTCGCGCGAGTCTCGACCTCTCACTTATGACACCCTCTGTCGAGAGAGTCCATTGTTGTTTCGTCCCGGGGGCATGTTTCGAAATCACAACACGTCTCAAGATTCCGCTGATAACGAATGGGCGTATCAGACCGGCGGTCGACGCAGCCTCCCAGAATTGGTGACCACGCCGTCCGCCCTCCCCTGCCCGGCGTGGAGGTCCTTTCCCGGGAAAGTTGGAAGTCTTCGCGGACCGTATCGGCCGGAGGCGGGAAATCGGTCTGGCGGGCGTATTTTTTCGCATGTCCTCGCTCAACATTCGTCCAGCCCCACGTTAGACTCGAACCTTTGCGCGAGCTGGCCTGCGCCAGTTTTCGAAGGTCGAGGTGACCTTCCCACGCATCAAGCAGGATCGCCCGAATCAACGCATTCGGGCTGGTCTCGCGAACTACTCGCGAGGCGGGAGTTTTGGTCATGGCAGTGACAGCCGTCATCGGATTGCAATGGGGCGACGAGGCCAAAGGGAAGATCGTCGACCTGCTGACCGACCGTCACGATATCGTAGTGCGGTATCTGGGCGGGAATAACGCTGGCCATACCGTGAAGTTCGGGGGCCAGACCTACAAGCTGTCGCTCCTCCCCGCCGGAGTGCTGCGCCCCGAGATGACTTCGGTGATCTCGAATGGCGTGGTGATCAATCCCAAGGCTCTGCTGGGTGAAATGGCGTCGATCACCTCGCGAGGGATTCCGATCGGCCAGAACCTCAAGATCAGCGACCGCGCCCATGTCATTTTCCCCTATCACATCGCGGAAGAGGCGGTTTACGAAAAGAGCCGCGGCGAGAACAAGATCGGCACGACCGGTCGCGGGATCGGCACTTGCTACAGGGACAAAGCCGGCCGTACCCACGCCATTCGCATGGGCGACCTGATTCGGCCCGACCAGCTGCGTCGTCGGCTCGAAGAGATCGTCCCGCAGAAGAACACGCTCTTTTCGGCGCTCGATCCCAATGTGAAGTTCGATGTCGATGAGATCTACAACGAGTACGAAACCTACGCCGATCAGCTGCGATCTCATGTGATCGACACCACTCCGTTCCTGCACAAGGCCCTGAAGTCGGGCAAGAGCATGCTCTTTGAGGGAGCCCAGGGCAGCCTGCTCGACATCGACCACGGGACCTTCCCGTACGTGACCTCGTCGAATAGCTCCGGCTGTGGGATTCACCCCGGCAGCGGTGTTCCCGAGCGGGCAATCAACAAGATGATCGGCGTCGTGAAGGCTTACACCACCCGCGTCGGGGGTGGTTCGTGCCCCACCGAACTCAATAATGAAATCGGCGATCACATCCGCAAGGAAGGCAACGAATTCGGCACAGTCACCGGACGCCCCCGCCGTTGCGGCTGGTTTGACGCCGTGGCGACGGGTTACGGAGCCCGTGTGAGCGGTGTTGACTGCATTGCCGTCATGCTCCTCGACGTGCTGAGCAAGCTCGACGAAGTGAAGATCTGCGAGGCCTATGAGATCGATGGCGAACGCACGACTGACTTCCCCAGCCAGATCGAAGACCTGGCCAAGGCCAAGCCGATCTACCGCACCCTGCCCGGCTGGAAGACCGACATCACCGGCGTCCGCAAGCTTGCCGACTTCCCCAAAGCCGCCCGAGCCTACATCGACACCCTCAGCGAAATCCTCACTCTGCCGGTTTCGATCGTCTCGATCGGCCCCGACCGCGAGCAGACGGTCTTCATCGAAGGCATGTGGTAAAGCCACCTCGCGGATCGCGGCATGGCCAGCGGCACCGTCTGCGGGATTGCTTCTTGATGGGGGGCAATGCTCAAATAAGTGAGTATTGATCCCCGGAGCCAGTCATGCAGCCCACCTCGCCATTGATGTCCCAGCTGAGGCGGCAGTTCCTTCAGACCTGTGGGCTCGGATTGGGATCGTTGGCGTTAACCGACCTGCTGGGACGCAGTGCCAAGGCAGCGACCGGTCCTATGGCCCCGCGCGAGCCGCACTTTCCGGCCAAAGCCAAGAACGTCATCTACCTGTTCATGGCGGGTGGTCCGAGTCAGCTGGAACTGTTCAGCGACAAGCCCGAGCTGAAGAAATTCAGCGGTCAGGCTCCCCCGGAGAGTTTTACGAAGGGGCGTCGGTTTGCGTTCCTGAAACCCGACGCCAAGCTCCTCGGCTCGAAGCGGACGTTCACGAAGTATGGCCAGTGCGGGATGGAGCTCAGCGAACTCCTGCCGCACCACCAGAAGATCGTGGATGAGGTCTGCTGGCTGCGGGCGGTGAAGACCGATGTGTTCAATCATGGCCCGGCCAAGATGTTTATGAACTCGGGGTTTCAGGCCCCCGGGCGTCCTAGTTTCGGTTCGTGGGTGACGTATGGTCTCGGCAGTGAGTCGGACAGCCTCCCCGGTTTCGTGGTGTTGCAGTCGGGCGGTCGTGGCCCGCGCGGTGGCAATACCCTCTGGTCAAGCGGCTTTATTCCGAGCACCTATCAGGGCGTTCCGTTCCGAGGTCAGGGGGCTCCGATCCTGCACCTCGACAATCCTCCCGGCGTTCCCGCCGATGCTCAGCGAGATTTCATCGAGACGCTGAAACAACTGAACGGTCAGCGATTCGAGCAGACCCACGACCCGGAAATCGAAACACGCATTAACGCGTACGAAACCGCATTCCGCATGCAGTCGAGTGCCCCGGAGTTGATCTCGCTCGACGGAGAGACGAAGGAAACGTTCTCGCTCTATGGGGCGGAGCCGGGGAAGCCGTCGTTCGCGATGAACTGCCTGCTCGCCCGGCGGATGATCGAACGGGGTGTGCGGTTCGTCCAGCTGTATCACACCGACTGGGACCACCACGGCGGTGATGGAGCCGATCTCGACAAGGCTCTGAACGAAACCACACTCCAGACTGATCAGGCCTCCGCCGCCTTGATCCTCGACCTGAAGCAACGTGGTCTGCTGAACGACACGCTGGTCATCTGGGGCGGAGAGTTCGGTCGTACCCCCATGGGCGAGGACCGGGCCACGCTGGGCCGAGACCATCATGTCGACGCCTTCACCATGTGGCTGGCTGGGGGCGGAGTCAAAGCTGGTCACGTCCACGGTACGACCGACGACATGGGCTTCGGAGCAGTCGAGGGGCAGGTCCATGTTCATGATCTGCACGCGACACTGCTACACCTGCTCGGTTTCGATCACGAACGTCTGACTTACCGCTTCCAGGGCCGGGATTTCCGCCTGACCGATATCCACGGCAAGCTGGTGCCGGAGATCATGGCCTGAAAATCTACCCTGGCCGCTATGAAATACTGCACAGGGATAAGCCGTTTTTTCGATCAAGCTGAGAAGAATCTCTCAATCCGCACTAACACCTATAATCAGCGATTATCTGATTTCGATGAATTTTAGGAATTATATTCTGATTGTTGTGAACCGATATCCAGTGGATGCCGTTGGCCGATTGGTCAACGTCCTGCCACCTGTCGAAGCATCCATCATGTTTGAACGCCTCGAACGCGGTTTGGAAACCGTTTCTGAATGCATGGATGTCCTTCGCTCTGACAAAGAGCTGCTCGTTTTTCCACTGCTAAGTGGCCTGGCGAGCATGCTCGTGATGGCGAGCTTCGCAGGGCCCATCTGGTGGACAGGCTATGCCGAAACCCTGAGACAGCAGAAGGAGTTGTGGGACCAGCCGCTCGTGTGGGCCATCTCGTTCGCATTCTACGCGATCAACTATTTTGTGATTCTGTTCTTTAACTCGGCCTTAACCGGGTGTGCGATCATCCGATTTCGCGGAGGCAACCCCACCGTCTCCGATGGGTTTCAGATCGCAGTGAGTCGGTTGCCACAGATCGTTTCCTGGGCACTGCTCGGGGCGACCGTGGGGATGATTCTCAAGTCGCTCGAATCTCGCTCGGAGAAAGCGGGAAAATGGGCTTCCAACATCCTGGGAATCGTCTGGTCAGTGGCGACGTTCTTTGTTGTGCCGGTGCTAGTGGTTGAAGGCGTTGGCCCGTTCGATGCCGTGAAGAGATCGTCCAAAGTGATCTCCGAAAAGTGGGGCGAATCATTCGTCGCTGATTTGGGGCTGGGACTGATCTCGCTCCTGGCGATGAGTCCATTCCTCATCTTACTGGTGGTGGGGATTGCCACATTGCCATCAACGAATTCACGGCTTCCCGAAATTCTAATTGCTCTCGCGGTGGGAGGGATGATTCTGGTTTCGATGGCCTCATCCACACTCGACGCGATTGCCCGCACCGGTCTGTACATGCAGGCGGTCGATGAGAAATATCTGGCCCGCTTCGATCGCATGATCCTCAGCAAACAACTCGACTGAACGAAACACCTCGGCTACTTCTTCCGCTGTTTCCACAGCTGGCGGAAGCTCTTCGCGGGCGGAGGGGGCAGATCGCGTTGCTTGCCCCAGGCGTTCAGCCACGGCTGATTCACGAGGAAACTCGGCGTGATTCGCAGCGCGAACCGCCCCATGGCTCCCGCCAGTTTGTAGAGCCACAAGTTCGACAGCACCGCTTTAGCTGCCGTCATCATCATCCGCTTGGAGTGCGGCAACAGGTCCTTCAAAACCAGCTTATTTCGCCAGGTGTAGAGCTGGAGGTGCAGGTCGATTTTGACCGGACACACTTCCGTACAACTGCCGCACAAGGAACACGCAAACGGCAGTGACGCATGTTCGGGGGCATCTTTTGACGGCGCGAGAATCGATCCGATCGGCCCGGGGATTGTGTTGTGGTAGCTGTGGCCCCCGCTGCGACGATAGACCGGGCAGGTGTTCATACATGCTCCGCAGCGAATGCAGTTCAACGACCGACGGAAGTCATCGCTCGCCAGCAACTCGCTGCGGCCATTATCGACCAGCACGATATGCATCTCGGAGTTCGCATCACGCGGACCGTGGAAGTGACTGGAGTAGGCGGTGATCGGCTGCCCGGTCGCTGACCGCGCCAGCAGCCGCAGAAACACGCCCAGGTCCGCAGCCCGCGGGATCAGCTTCTCGATCCCCATGCAGGCGATGTGAACGGGAGGCAAAGACACGCCGAGGTCGGCATTGCCCTCGTTCGTACAGACGACGATCCCACCGGTTTCCGCGATGGCGAAGTTGACGCCGGTGATCCCCGCCTGGGCTCCGAGGAACTTCTTACGCAGTTCGTTGCGTGCCGCTTCGGCGAGGTAGTTGGGGTCGGTCGCTCCCTTTTCAGTGCCGATGTGTTTGTGGAACAGCTCGCCGATCTCTTCCCGCTTCGTGTGAATGGCGGGCATCACGATATGGCTGGGCGGCTCATCACGCAGCTGGACAATCCACTCGCCGAGATCGGTGTCGACGACTTCGACGCCATGCCGAGTGAGGAAGGGGTTGAGGTGACACTCTTCCGTGAGCATCGACTTGCTCTTTACGAGCTTCGTGACGTGATGCTTTTGCAGGATCGAAAGCACGATCTCGTTGTGTTCGGCGGCATCCTTGGCCCAGTGAACATGGATCCCGTGCCTCTGTGCGTTGGCTTCGAACTGTTCCAGCAGCTCGGCCAGATGGGCCAGTGTGTACTGCTTGATGCGCGAGGCCGACTCCCGCAGCTCTTCCCACTCTGGCACCGTGCTGGCAGCGCGATCGCGTTTGGTGCGAACGAACCAGAGCGTCTGATCGTGCCAGTGGGCTCGTTCGCCGTTGGCGATGAACTCGCTCGCTTCTTCGGGGTGGGACTTCGAGGCAGTGACCATGTGACTCTCTGGTGTCTGAATCAGACGAGTGCGATATCAACCACGGGGAATTATAGACGATCCCCCGACCGTTGACCGCCGTTAGTACCGGGGCACGGACGGATCGATTTCCAGTGACCACTGATCGATGCCGCCGGCCATGCTGCGGGCCTTCTCAAATCCATTGTTTCGCAGCCAGCTGGCCACGCGCAAGCTGCGACCGCCATGGTGGCAGTGGATGATGATTTCCTGGTTCTTGTGTGGTTCCAGTTCCGCAAGCCGACTGGCCAGTTCACTCATGGGGAGTAGGGTGGCCCCTGCGATTTTGCAGGTCTCGTACTCCGAGGCCTCGCGACAGTCGACAAAGTAGAAGTCATCTTTGGCATCCAGGCGACGCTTAACGGTCGCGCAGTCGATCTCGATCGGGAGGGGTGTGGGCATGGGGATGGGCTTGAAGTTCGTGGAGTTCAGCGGGCCGGGGAAGGAGACTTCGATTCTTCAGGAAGGCGACGCAATCCACAAGGGATACACGTGCGATTGGCACGCAGACATCGTCGCCATGAGGCGGCGAATCTGTGGGGAACGCTCCCTCACCACCCACCCGAAGCGTCAGCAAGGGCGAGTGACACGAAGACCTTCTCTCCCCCAGTAGGACAGACATTCCAGTCTGTCCCGAGCTGCAACAACGCATCCAAGACACATCCGTTTATCCACCAAATCGCGTGTCTGGGCAAAAGCTCAGCGTCTCCCATCAGATCCGCGCCGGTGGCCATTCGCCCTCGCTGACGCGGAGGGTTGGTGCGTGTGGCGATCTCATGGGGGCGGGCAAACTCTACGGCTGCATCTGCTTCGCCAGCCACTCTCGGAGTTTGGTCCGGGCCGGGCTGGGGCGGAGGGCCCACTGGTCGCTGTGGTTGATGAACCCGGTCGTGGCATAGGTGAAGTCGCCGGTCACGCCCGACTTGTCGATGAACTCTTTCGCCTGGCCAGACAGGCTGGGGCCTTCAATCGGCGACTCGCTGATGATGTACTGCGGCCGATTCCCCAGCCGCTTGAGTCGCTCAATGGCCGACTCCGCGTCACTGTTCTCAAACGGCCAATTGCCGACCCCGTCGTAGTGACTGTAACAGACAGCGGCCTTCCATCGCTTCGCAGCAAAATCAGTGGACAGACCGACTGCATTGACTGCGATTGAGCCGCGAGAAAATCCGACGAGAATCACTCGGTTTGGGTCACCATTGAATTCTTCACATGTCTCCGCAATCACCTGCTTCATGTATCTCACGGTTTCCGCCGGGTCATGATCCAGTGCGTCTCCCCACCATTGTGTGGCCTGACCAAGACCATCATCGTTCAAGAAGGGGAGGCTCAAGCATATCGCACCGTATCCGCCCGTCAGTCCATATGCCAATTGGGCGTCAGTTGTCATACCTGAGCAGAAATCGCCTCGTTCGTTTCGGTAGGGTCCATTACCGGTCAGTTCAACCAAGACGGGCCATTTTTGCTCCTTGTTCCAGTTGGTCGGCAGGTAGAGTGCCGGGGACGGCAGCCCAATGGGATAGAATCGAAGCTTGTAGGTACGCAGTCCCGGGGCAGCTTTCCAGGACAAGGCGATTTCCGGAGGAACGAGGTCGGGCTCAACATCACGCATGTCACGAGACTCTGAGGCAACAGGCGATGCAGGAATCAACCGGATCTGCCGCATGTCCATCACCGCCCCTTTGGCCAGCCTTTTGCACTTGAGTGTCATCGTCTGCACTCCCATTTCTGTCAGAGCAATTCGCCCCACAGGTCGCCAGACAAAGTTCTGGAAGTGTCCCGTGTCTTCAACCACGAACGGGACGGCTCCTTCACGAAATCCCAATTCGACTTCGCTTCCCGCATGTCCGCCACACCCTTGCATGATCTCGACGTCGAACTCGCCCGGTACATCGAGTGAGTATGACCATTCCGCGTAGTCATTCGGGTTCACCCAGTATCCAACTGTGTTTTTGTGGGTCAGTGGTTCAAATTGCAACTTCTCTCCATGGACGACAGCATCGCGGGCTGAAAGAGTGATTACTCCATCGGCCCCCGGACGAGAGACAGCGGCCGTCTCACTCAGCCGCGGCATACCGTCCAAGTGAATCTCGACATAAGTCTCCTTCATGTTCGTGGCCTGCAAGTTTTCCACGGGAAGCTCGATTTTCCATTCCGTCGGCGATTGGGAGAGAGTTAACGGGGCTGGAAAGGTATTTGGCTCGAAGAGAGTGACGCTCTTGACCACATTGTTGAGCCGCGGAAACCGGAGCTCCTTCGTTCCTTTAGCGATCCCTGAGAGATGGATTGCGCCAAATTTTCTCCACGCAACCGCTCCGATGACCTTAAGTTCCGGCCAATTCCCAACAGAGGCTTTCAAGTCGGGGAGGCTGGGACGGGCAGCGATGACTACCGGTAACATCCGCGTGGCCAGCTCCACGTGCCCCTTGGGATTCGGGTGATACCCGTCGGTGGTCCAGTCGTTGAGGTCGGTGCCGCTCTTGGATGTCTCTGACCACGCGGCGAAGTGCTCGATCAGCGGGACCTGCAGCGTCTCGGCCACCTGGCGCGTGACTTCGGCGTATTGGGCCAGCTTGATGTTGCAGTGTTCGCCAATGCCGTTGGGCCCGGACTTCTCGGCATAGGCGGGGGGCGTCATCAGGATCGGGACGATGCCTGCCTCGCGCAGCCGCTGGACCAGCTGTGACAGATCGGCCCGGAAGCGGGGAATCGAAACGCGGACCTCGGTTTTGCCGGCGTCGACGTAGCTGTCGTTGTGGCCGTACATGATGGTGACAATGGACGGTTTCTTGGCGACGACATCTTTTTCCAGCCGCTTGAGCCCCTGGCCCGCCATCTCGCCGCCGATGCCAACGTTGATGACTTCTGCGTCGGGGAACTGGCCCGCTCGCAATTGGCGTTGCAGTTCAGCGGCAAAGGTTTCCTGGTCGGTCACTCCGGGGCGGACTCCCTTCGTGATCGAATCCCCCAGCGTCACAATCCGCAATGGTTCCGCTGCAAAGCTGCTTCCCGTGAACAGCCCGATCAGAGCCACCCAGGAAACCAAGAAAGAAATCCTCGTTCGATACATGAGATTGTCCTTAGAGAACCATTGCGGAATCAAACGCCATTGTGGGAAGCGGGATTGCGGCAATCAACGGTAGTCACGTACTGGTGCAGGAGAAGCGTTCGCCCGATAGAATTCCAGGACTTGATTCACCGGGAAAGTCGTTCTGGCTGGCCCGCTTCATTTTGGTCGGTTCGTGTTGTCATTGGCCAGATTTCATCGGAACGCATGCATGTCCCACCGTCAGACCGGCGACTTCGTCCTCGCGAAGGCCAGTCCATTACTGATTCTCTGGGCACTCGGCGTCGTCTGGTCTCTGTGGGGTGTGACGCCCCTGGCAGCTGCCGAATCCCCCGCAGTGCATATTGAGTCGGTCCAGATCGGCTTTCGTGGCATCGTGGAAGTCGGACGCTGGACCCCCGTGACGTTCAAGGTCTCGGGCCCCGCTGGAACGGAAGTGACTCCACGCGTCATCAGCGCGGACGTTGACGGGCATCCCTGTCAGCTGCCGGGGTCTCCCGTAGTTCTGGGGAATGAGCCCGCGGTGGTCACGATGGTTTACCAGCACGGGCCAATCGATAGCCCTGTCGTTGTCGAACTGGTCAGCGGGGATCAGGTTCTGGATCGCTTCGAGAGCCACCCCGCTCCTGAGAATAAGGCGTTGCTGCCGGTCTCTCAGCAGACCGATTTCGTGATCTGCCTGGGGCAGTCGCTCCTCGGCTTTGAACGAGCTGCCGACATCGCGACAGAGCTTCGCAAGACTCGCCCCGATGTCGTCGCCCCGATGCTGGTGCAGAACTACTCGGCCGAGCAGTTGTCCGAGCTTCCCGGGAACGCTCGTGGGTGGGAGTCGGTCGATGTCTGCGTCATCACCGCGGAGTGCCACATCCCGGAAGCCCTGGGACAGGTGATCCGTCAATGGGTCCACGAAGGCGGGCGGTTGATCCTGACAGGGGGAGGACAGGCGTCCTCTGTGACCTCACCGGGGCTGGTCGGGTGGTCTCCGGTGAAGGCGGATGGAACGACACGACATCGCGATATCACCACGTTGAACCGATTGATCGCCGGAAGTTCAACCTTGCGGCTGCGCGAGGGGAGCCTGCAAACGGTCCGCTGGACGGTTGATTCCGGAGTCGAGGCTGCGGATGGCGGACTGGTTTTGCGAGTGGGCGAATCACAGGGGACTGTGACCGCGATTGCTCTCGACATCAATGCCTCGCCGTTTGTGCAGGATGCCGGTGAACGGTCGACTCTGGCGTGGGATGCGTTACCTAATCTGTGCCGCTGGCTGGCTGAGTTACCCGCAGTTCCCAAACTCGAAGAAGGTTCAAAACGGCCTCAGTCTGACCTCAACCCGACCGGGGTTTCCGACCTTCAGACGCAGCTTGTGAACACGCTTGATCGGTTTCCGGAAGTGACTCGCCCGAGCTACTGGATCGTGCTGGGGGCGACGCTCCTGTTTCTGGTCATCGTGGGACCGCTGGATTATCTGCTGGTGCATCGACTGCTGAAGCGGCCCCACTGGACATGGTTCACGCTGCCCGTCTGGATCGGATTGGCCACGCTGGTCGGTCTTTCCGCAGCTGACCAGACAGGAGGAAACCGCGAGTTGACTCGTCAGCTCGATCTGGTGACCTGGGACGCACGGAGTGGTGAAGGCTTCGCCGACAGCTGGTTCACGATCTATAGTCCGAAACACCACCACTATGAAGTCGAATGCCAGCCAGGTTCGATGGTCTCGGCCCAGGATGCAAGCACTCAAATTCGCTGGGCGGGACGTCCAGAGGCAGGGTTCCGCGGTCTCTATCGTGAAACCGACCTGCAAGACGGAGCTGGGATTCAAGAAAACGTCGAGAGCCGGTCGATTCGCTCACTTCCTCTTCGTCAAGGATCAAGCATCGTTCTGGAAGCGAAGTCGAACTGGAAGCAGGCGGCCCCGATCACCAGTGAGCTGGTCGACCAGGGAGATGGCCATTTGCGAGGGACGTTTGCCCACCATCTAGCTGGCGAACTGGTCGACTGGGTGATGGCATATGGCAGCTTTGCCTATCTGCCCCCGAAAAACTCGTCGGGCGTGGAGCAGGTTCTCAAACCGGGCGAGGTGATTCAGGCTGACCTTGTCCCCAGCCGTATCATGACTGACTATCTCGTGCGGCTGGGAACTCGTGCGGTGTTGCGAGAAGACCGGAAGTCGAACGACTACTCGGTCGGTCGCGAAGTCTATAACCCCCTGGGCCAGGACCTGTATCTCCTCATGCGAACTGTCTCGTTTAACCAGCTGGTTGGTGGTGCCGCCTATACGGGGCTGACGAACTCGACGCTGCGTCATGACGACATGACTCCGTTGATTGACGCCCATCGAGCGGTGCTGTTCGGTCGCTGGCGGAATCCGGCCTATCAGGATCCGGAACAGGTCTTGGAGCCAGCTGAGGGGACGACCGAGCCTCTTGCAGTGCAGTACAAAGTCGATGGCCAGCCCGCAGCTCCCCGCTATCGGGAATGTTTTGTGCGATGGATTGTTCCCGTCAAACAGGTTTCGGGGACAGCCTCCAAACCTTGATTCTTTGTGTGCGTTTCGCGTGCGTCTGCCTTCCTTTTCTCCTTTGCATTCTGTGAGCGTTCCCCGTGATTGAGACCAAGAAACTCACCAAGCGCTATGGCAATCTGGTCGCCGCCAACGAGATTACAATCAGCCTCAAGGAAGGGGATGTGTTCGGGTTCATCGGCCCCAACGGGTCGGGCAAAACCACCACGATGCGCATGATCGCCACGCTGCTCAATCCCGACTACGGAGAGTGCTATGTCTGCGGTAAGTCGATCTACACCGACCCGCAGGAGATCCGCCGACTCGTCGGATACATGCCCGACCGGTTCGGTGTGTACGACGACATGACGATCATCGAGTACCTTGAATTCTTCGCCGCCACTTACCGCATCAATGGTCCGGCCCGTCGCAAGATCTGTGAAGAGAAGCTCGAACTCGTCGACATGAGCTTCAAGCGGGACGCCATGGTCAACCAGCTGTCACTGGGGCAGACCCAGCGTGTGGGACTGGCACGGACGTTGTTGCACGACCCCCAGGTCCTGCTGCTGGATGAGCCTGCCGGCGGACTCGACCCGCGCGCTCGTATCGAAATGCGTCAGCTGCTCAAGCGGCTGGGCGACATGAAGAAGACCGTCATCGTGTCGAGTCACATTCTGCCCGAACTGGCCGATGTGTGTACTCGCGTCGGCATGATCGAAAAAGGAATCATGCTGGTCGACGACTATGTCGCCGACGTGATGAAGAAGTCACGTGAAGCGATCATCCTGCAGATCGAAGTCACCGCCAACCCGGAAAAGGCCGCCGCGCTGATTGGCCAGATGACCGATGTGGCCAACGTCGAGATGGTGGGGCCGCGGATTGACGTGACACTCAAGAAGGGGGTCGAAGACTATAGCTCGATTCCCTCGGCATTGATTGAGAACGGATTCAAGTTGAAGCTCTTCCGCGAGGAGGAGCTGAACCTCGAAACCGCGTTCATGATGCTGACCAAGGGGAAACAGCAGTAGCAGGTAGCGAGGTGGCGTTCCTCGTCGCAAAGCCCATCACGCCCGGCGGATGGCGTCCATCGGGGAGAGGCTCGCAGCTTTCCACGCGGGGTAAAGACCTCCCAGGATGCCGAGCAGCGTACTGGTCAGGAATCCAAACGTGGCCAGACCGATGGAGACATGCAGCGAGAGCTTATCGGGCCAAATTTGATTCGCGATGATCGACGCGATCGTCCCCAGCAGGACACCGACGATTCCTCCGGCAAGTCCAATCACTGCACTCTCGGAGATGACGAGCCGCATCACCTCGCCGCGGGTCCAGCCATTCGCCCGCAGGATTCCAAACTCGCCGATACGTTCCACGACGCTCATCAGCATCGTGTTCAGTATGCTCAATACTGCGATCAGAAATCCCACAGCTGAGATCAACGTCAGGAAGAGCTTGAGATCTCCGCTGAACTCATTGAACTGCTCCGCCCAGTCCTCGGGGGAGAGCACCTCAACGCTGGAGGGGATCGCGATCTCTTCGAGGGCATTCGACTTGTTAATGGCCGTTACAGGCGGCGACGAAGCCGCAGGTGCAGTCCCCCCGCCTTTGGCCCAGGCATCGAGAGCTGTCGCCATCGCCTGAAACGGATTGGGGCCCTCACCCGACAGTAGGTTGATGGTCTCCATCACTCCGGATGGCTTCCACTCCCGCCCCCGGAAGTGCTCTTCGATGCGGTTCTTGACCTCTCGGTTGGTGAACTCCGGCGTCTTCTCGACGTAGAAGCAGGAAACGATATCGGGGCTGATTCTCCCCAACCGCCTTAAGATCTCGATGTCAACCAGAATGTTCACATCGAGCAGCTGGGATTTGCAGTCATACAACCCCACGATGTGGAATGTTGTTCCGTTCACCGCGAGGGTGGAACCGACCGTGCGGCCGAATCCATCGGCGATCTGGCGACTGAGAACGCAGTTCAGTGTTCCGCGATCTTCGAGGCCGAGAAATCGACCTTCGACGAGGTGCTCATCATAGACCCCGTGCTTGAGTTGGAGTCGACTCGGGATATCGATCCCAAGCAGAAATCGGGGTGGGCTGAGGATGCGTTTCTCCTCGATCAGATTCACCCGCAGCATGACCTCGCTGTTGACGACATCCACGCCGGGCAGGGCGGCGATCTCCTGCTCCCACGCCACCGGCAGTGACGAAAAGATCGGGATCGGAGCCCCGCGCTGCTGGACCAGCAGTCCCGGGACCTTTTCAAAAGTCCGCGTCACCAGATGCTGGATTCCCCCCGAAATGGCAAACAGGCCCACCATCCCCGCGATCGCCACCGACAGCCCCAGAACGCTGAGCACCGTCCGCACGGGGCGGTTGATCAGGTTTCTCCAGGCGAATCGAAACATCAAAGCGTGTCCGTGACGATTGATCAGTCCCGTGGTGGGAGGATCGCTCTCCACAGGGGCGAAAGAGAGCGTCTCAGACTCCACCGGATCCCGCAATGCTGGCTGACCAAATTGGTTGAGGACTGGGGCTCGAACATCATCTGGCTGCGGAGGCAACCACTGGTCGAACGGCCGAAAGCCCGGCCTGAGAGAGCCTCCATGCGGGAGAAATCCGATTTTTCGGGCGACTTCCGGGCGAGGAGGTGAATTCCCCTAGAAAACCGATATCCGGACGGTCGATCGGATGGCCGACAAAGACACAATCAGAGGTGCGAGAAATCGGGGGGTGCGATATCCTCTCGGGTCTGGATCGGTCGGGGAGACCGGTCGTTTCCCTTGTTTCGTGGCCAGCGTCTGGCGAGGAAAGCGTTCGTCTCATGGAGCCGCTGGTCTTCGAGCCGTTCTTGCGCCCCCAGGTCTGGGGAGGGAACCGGCTGGCCCATTTCGGGAAACTCCTTCCCGCCGGGAAATGCTCCATCGGAGAGTCGTGGGAGCTCAGCTGTCATCCGTTGCATGTCAGCTGTGTGGCACAAGGGCCGTTGAAGGGAAGCTTGCTGTCGGATCTGTGGGATCAGCATCGACGCGAGATTGCCGGTCCCGATTACATTGGTCCCGACCGGTTCCCGCTGCTGGTCAAGCTGTTGAACTGTGAGGAGCCGCTGTCTGTTCAGGTTCACCCCGGCGATCATGAGTCGAAGCGACTGGGGATGAGCGACCCCGGTAAGTGCGAGGCGTGGATTGTCTTGGAGACCTCTTGTGAGGCCCGGCTCGATGCGGGATTGAAGGAGGGCGTCGGCCAGGCGGAGTTTGAACGTCGCCTGAACGATGGCACTGTGGATCAGTGTCTCAATCATCTTGTCCCCGATCTGGGGGACTGTCTATATCTGCCGTCGGGGACCGTTCACAGTGCCCGCGGTGGAGTGGTGCTGGTGGAAGTTCAGCCGTCGAGCGATTCGACATTCCGGCTGTACGATTGGGATCGCAAAGACGCGCGAGGTCATGCCCGACCACTGCATCGTGAACACGGGTTGGATGTCATCGACTGGTCGCTGGGGCCACTCGGGTTTGTCGACTCAGCAACGTCACTCCCACTGGGCCAAGGTGCATCAGTCACACAGCTGCTGGCGACGCCCAAGTTCCACTTAAACCGCTACGACCTGCGGCAGGCCTTCTCGCCCAAGGATCTCGCGGGACGCATGGTGGCGTGGGTGGTGATCTCGGGAGAGGCGACTCTTCGGTCAGCCAGATCTTCACTACCACTGAAACGCGGGGAGACGGTGCTGGTTCCCGCGAGTGCTACGGGGATCGAATGGGAGCCGACCGACGAGTGGGCCAGCCTGATCGCAGTGACTCTCGGCCCTGAGTTTGAAACCCCGCCAAATCGCCGCTGAGTTGCCCCCACTCTTACTGTTTGAAGTCCTTTGACATCGTACATCGTTCAGGAATTCTGCTCACCATGAACGCATCTGCTCGCAAGTTCGACATCCTGTGTGCGGGACTGGTGGTCGCCGATTTTGTCGGGGCTCCGATCGCCGCAATTCCTGACTCCGGCCGTCTGGTCAAGACTCCTCGCATTGAGATGGCCATCGGTGGCTGCGCGGCCAACACCGCCATCGACTTATCGAAACTGAACGCCCGAGTCGGCATTGTGGGGCTGGTCGGGGCGGACGCGATGGGACGCTTCTCGCGCGATGCTCTCGAACGGGAACAAGTCCGCTGTGATTACCTGGGCGTTTCTGAAACGACGCAAACCTCGGCCACGTTGATCGTCAATGTGCAGGGAGAGGACCGCCGATTTATTCATGCGGTGGGAGCCAACGCGGAGTTCACGGGTGAGACGCTCACCGCAGATGTCTTACAGCAGTGCCGGATCGTGTGCATTGGTGGCTTCGCACTGAATCCCAAACTCTCGGGGGCGAATGTCCGACAGGCGTTTCAAACAGCCAGAAAGCTGGGCGTCACGACCGCTCTCGACGTGGTGATCGGCGATCCCGCGCCCGCGTGGGAGATGCTTCAGGAGGTCTTGCCCGAGACCGATCTGTTCCTGCCGAACCAGGATGAAGGGCGATTGATCCTGGGTGTTGATGATCCCTATGAACAGGCTCGCCGTTTCCACGCCGCCGGAGCCGGGGCTGTCATCATCACTCGCGGGGGCGAGGGCTCCATCTTCTATGATGGCCGGGACATGTATGAGGCTGCGGCCTATCCCGTGGAGCAGGTGGATGGCACTGGGGGCGGGGATGCGTTCGTTGCGGGCTTCCTGTATGGTCTGCTCAAGCAGGCCACGCCGGTCGAGTGTCTCGCCTACGGAGCCGCGATGGGGGCCAGCTGTGTCCGAGCCGCAGGCGCCACGACGAGTGTCTTCCGCCGCGATGAACTGGAAGCCTACGTCCAGGGGCATCCGCTGAAGTATCGAAAGGTCTAGCGGCCGTCTCCCTCATCAAGCGTGGGGGGAAAGCCGTGCGGATAAATTTTGGCGAGGTTGGATCGCATGCGACTGGGAATCTACGGCGGGACGTTCGACCCGATTCATTACGGACATCTGCTGCTGGCAGAGCGCTGTCGGGAAGAGCTCCAGCTGGACGAGGTGTGGTTCATTCCGGCCGGGAGCCCGCCACACAAGCAGGGCCGCGTGTCGACGCCCGCGAAGGCCCGCGTCGCGATGGTCGAGTTCGCGGTCTCTGGCTTCCCGGAGTTTCGTGTCTCGTGGATCGAGTTGGAGCGTGGCGGCCCGAGTTACACAGTCCAGACTCTGGAACAGATTCGGGCCAGTGACCCGTCTCGCGAAGTGTTTCTGCTGATGGGAGCAGACTCGATCGCCGAGTTAGGGACCTGGAAAGATCCGGCCCGGATTCTGGAGCTTTCTCAGGTCGTGGCCGTCAACCGCGCGGGGGAGAGTCCCGACTTGTCGAGCTTGGACGAACTCCTGCAGCATACCGGTCGCACCGTTCGAACGGTTGAGATGCCGGCGATGGGAATTTCTTCGAGCGACATCCGCTCCCGGGTGGCACAGAAGCTGAGCATCCGGTTCCTCACACCTCGGCCAGTGGAAATGTATATCCGCCAGAACAAACTCTACGAGGAAACCACACCCGCCAGCTGAGGCGTTCTGCTGGTGTCCGTCCGCATCCATAGCTTCGGATGCCTATTTCCCGAAGCACATGATCTTGCCGCCGGAGTTGTCGCTGCCGACGACGAACTTATCGCCTGAGACCGCAGCTGAGCCGCGGATCGTCTGGCCCGCGTTGTGCTTCCAGAGGACCTCGCCATCGCTCAGGCGGACGAGATAGAGCTGCTTGTCATTAGACCCGACGATGACCTTATCACCGGCAATCACCGGGCAGGCATCGATCTTGGCTCGCGTCGGCACGGTCCAGAGTCCTTTACCGGTCTGGCGGTCGATCGCATGCAGCTGCTTGTCGCCGTGGCCGATCACGACCTTGTCCTGTGAGACGGCGGGCGACGAGTCGATCTGCTGGTCGCGGTCGGGGTTCGCATAGGTCCAGGCGATTTCCCCTTTCTGCCAGTCGAGAGCGTAAACCGCACCGATCTCGGTTCCGAAGTACAGGGTGCCATCACGCACCGCCGCACTGGCGATCAGGCGGGCGTCGATTTTGACGTCCTTGAACTCCTTGCCCGTTTCGATGTCGACCACCTTCAGGAAGGGGGCCTGACAATTGGTCGAGAAGGTGTACTGTCCAGCGATCGTCGGAGTGCCGTTGATCGGACCACCGGTATCGTACTTCCAGAGTTGCTTCCCGGTGGCCTGGTCGAGGCAGGTCAGCTGTCCTTTGTGGCTGCCGAAGAGGACTCGGTCTTTGTAAAGGTTCGGGCCCCCGACGATCTCTCCGCCGTCTTCGACTCGCCAGGCACGTTCGCCGGTCTGGCGATGAATGGCGTGGAAGCCCCCCTCCTGATCCCCGGCAAAGACCAGTGCATCAGTGACCGCAATCGGGGCCATGAACGCGGGCGGCAACTCATTCGGTTTGGCGTTGGGGAGTGACTGATACTTCCAGACCTCTTTGCCGTCCACCAGGTTCAGACACAGTAAGTCCCCTTGAACCGTGCCGACGTAGACCTTCTCACCCAGGATCACCGGTGTCGAGGCGACGCCATCCACGGTCTCCACTTGCCATAGCAGGCGAGGCTGATCGGGAATCTGAGCGTCGGATGCCACGCCGAGCAGGGCGGAGTCCCCTCGAAACATGGTCCAGTCACTCGCCATTGTGACCGACGAGATGACGGCCAACACGAGCGCGAGTCCCAGTGCCATCCACGGATGACGGATAACGGACTGCCGACCTCGACCTACTTCATGGCACATGTATACAGCTCCCGAAGAGAGGAGGCATCGACCGGGCGAGGGTTGAACTGGCCGGTCCATTGCAACGCTGCTTCACCAGCCATGGTCGAAACCAGTCCACCAACTCCTTCACAGCCGGACAGCGACGAGGGACACCCGGCCCGTGTCGCCAGATTGCGCAAGAACATCGCCAGCAGATCGCCCGCCTCCGGGTCCTGGCGATCGCATAGCTTGGCGTCTTCGGCCAGTGCACCGTAATCGGGGCCGACCGATGGGAAATTATACTTCACCACATGGGGAAGCATGATCGCGATGGCATGGCCATGAATCATGCCGAAGTGAGCGGAGAGCGGATTGGCGAGGGCATGCGTCGCCCCCAGCATCGAGTTCTCAATGGCGGCACCTGCCAGATGCGAACCGAGCAGCATGGCCCCGCGTGCGGCCACGTTCTCCGGCTCGCGAAGCACGACGGGATAAGCCCGACAGAGCAGGTTCCATGCTCGTCGCGCCAGCAGCATCGAGACGGGATTGCGAGCCTTGCTGACATAACTCTCGACGGCGTGGCTGATGGCGTCGATCCCTGTCACCGCTGTGACTGACGCAGGCATGGTGACGCTGAGTTCGGGGTCGAGCAGGGCGACTCGTGCGGCCGCCTTCTTGTCACCGCACGCCATCTTCATGTGAGTCTTGGCGTCTCCGATCACGCAATAGGACTGGGCCTCGCTTCCGGTTCCGGCGGTTGTGGGAATCGCGATGAGTGGAAGCATTGGTTTGGTCGCGCGACCGGTCCCTTTGTAGTCCTCCATCTTGCCGCCGTTGGTCAACAGGAAGTTGATCCCCTTGGCCACGTCCATGCTGCTGCCGCCGCCCAGCCCGACCAGGATGTCGATCGACTTTCCGCGAGCAAATTCGACCCCGCGATCGACATCGTCTGTCGTGGGGTTTGGCTGTAACTCACCATAGACGTGGACGGTGAAACCGGCCTCCTGCAGCGACTGCCGGGCGCGGGCCTCGTGACCAGCCTGGCGAATCCCAGGGTCGGAGACGAGCAGGATCGACTTCCCACCGATCTCTCGGGCAAGGGGCCCCAGCCGAGCCAGCTGACCGGGTCCGAAGACCACCCGGGTTCGTGGGTCGTAATCGAAACTCAATAGGGTATTGGAACCGAAAAGGGTGGGGGTCTCATCAAACATGCTGGAGATTCGACACGCGTGGGGGTGGGATCAGGCAGGTGGGAGACCGGACCGCGACGGCCTGCAACAATAATAGGCTTCTGGCCGACGTACGAGAACCCGGAAGCGGTTTTTGATGGGGCAACATGGGGAGAAAACACAAACTTCATCCCAGGCGAGCGACCTCAAAACCATTCGGCGTGCGCTTGGACGAGGGGCCCGGAACTGTCATGATATGGCGTCGATTGTTGATCACTCCCCGTACAGCAGATCCTTGCAATGTCATCAGGCAAAAGACCGATTCCGGGTAAGAAAAAGAAGGCCAAGAAGAAGGCCGAGTTTCCCTGGGCGGCGGTCATCGCCGGCGTGGTGGGTATGGTCATCGCCTTCAGCCTGATGGGGGGCGGGTACTATGTCTGGAAGCAGCGCCAGCTGATCGCGGGGTATGACGCCACAATTGCCAAGATCTCCGATGCACTCCGAAACCATGATCCCGAAGTCACCCGCGATGGCTTGAAGCCCAGCGACATCGAACCGTTGATCGAGGGCAAGCCCGAGTTCACTCGGGAGACGAAGGAAGGCATTGACTATCTGGTTTACACCTGGCGAGGGGGAGCCTCACCGGTGGGAGTTCGATTAAAGATCGAAAAGAACGGGTCCCTCGAAGAGGTCGTCGAAATGTCGACATTGGGGGCCGAATAGTCCTTGCAAATTACCCGGGCGGAATAGCCGTTCAGGTTTCACCAAGTCGTAAACGACAGACGACTGGAACAAATGGCTTGTATCGTCGTATGCGAGGACGTGCATGCTTGTCCACGCACTGCACCGATCTTCGCAAGGCACGATCGCTCCACAAGTTGCGTTTGTCCAGCGTTTTGTTCACTACGAACGGAACTCTGTGGCGCGCTTCAAGTCCAGTGCCCTCGCTGACCGATGCTCCCCCTGATCTCCCGCAGGTCAGGGTTGGCCGGGGAGAGGTCAACACGAATCCAACTCACATCAATTCCCCTGGATTTATCCTCGTTGCGAGGACAGGGTGGATGGATGTGGACCTAGGGATGGGGCATCAATGGCACAAGCGGCACCCAAAGCGCAGCTGGGTTTCCTGGGGGTAGTCAATCTGTCGGGCACCGGGTTTGTCGGTGGCTTGCTGGTGACGAACCAACTGGGGCGACCGCTCGAATTTCAATGTACGACTCCCGTCAAACCGAACCGGACGCAGGAGATTCTGTACGGTCCGACACTGAACTCATTTGTGTGCGCGGAGTTGATTGGTAAGACGCTGTTTGACCGGCTCCAGGTCAAACCCCAGGTGATCGTCAGCGATCAGCCGGAAATGCTGGCTTTGCGTTCGGTCATCGCGTTGCCCGTGTGTCAGATCCTGCCCAAATCGCACTCGAACACCGAGGGCATGATTCGAGCTGGGGCGCATTTCCTGAAGCTGCACGCGGATTTCCCAGACGATGTCGCTCTCGTCGCCGAGATCGCGAAGTCATTCCCGGCCGATGCGGATCTCATCGAGCCGCTGGAACGAGTTCGCGAAGCGTTGCAGGAGACGCTGCGAGCGGGTGTCGCCGCTTGATTCATGCCGATTGAGGCAAACATCGAGTGGCCCATCGGGACCAGGGATGGAAACGAGCGACCGCATGAGCAGCGAATTGATGAATCACACGGAAGCAGCTCCGGAAATCATGACGACTCCGGCGGGTCTGGCATTGCCCATGCCCGGAATCCATATCACCGGAATGAACAGCGCCCTCAAGCGTCCCCCGCAGGTGACAGCTGAGGCGAAAGCCTTGCTGAGTTCGACCGGATTTGTCCCCAGCTGGCGGCCATCGTGGGGAAAGGTGCGGACGTTCGGCCTGACATTCCCCGCTGGGATTGAGCTGATCCCGGTTGCTCCGCAGACACCGGAAGCGAACGAAGAGCAGTCGGCGTTCAAAAAAGTCGAACCCGAAAAGGTCGAGGATGAGACGGCAGAGGGGGCGAAGGCTCCTGCCAAACGGACCAAGATCCGCCCGCCGCAAGACGCACTTTCGGTTCAGGATCGGCTCTTCTTCCTGCTGCAGCCTCCGTTAGAGAATTGGCTGAAGGGGCAGGAGCTGATCATGCCCTTCGAGCCGTTCCAGTATCAATACGAGGGGATCGCCTGGCTCTTTTCACAGAAGTCGGCCTTGCTCGCCGACGAGATGGGGCTCGGCAAAACGATGCAGACGATCACCGCCTTGCGTCTGCTGCTGCGGGCAGGACAGGTCCGCCGAGTGTTGCTGGTCTGCCCCAAGCCGTTGATCCCGAACTGGCAACGTGAGTTCAAGACCTGGGCGGAAGAGATCCCCGTCACCACTGTCGAGGGGGACGGGTTTCGCCGCAACCTGACGTGGCGGATGCCGGGAGCGCATGTTCTGCTGGCCAACTATGAAGTCGTCGTGCGCGACTACCAGGCTATGATTCAGGAGGCCATCAAAAACGGGCACAACCTCAAAGATGGACTCGGTCGCCGGACCGAAGTTGAGTGCCAGACCTTTATTGATGGCGAACCTTCATCTCCACAACAGAGTGGTGGCCAGGCCGAGCCGCCATGCCCGCTCCCTCGCTTCGATCTGGTCGTCCTTGATGAAGCCCAGCGCACCAAAAACCGCGACTCCCTCACCGCCAAGACGATCCGCAGCATCCCCCGCAGCCGCAGCGTCTGCCTGACCGGGACGCCGATTGAAAACCGCCCCGAAGAGATGTCGTCGCTGTTTGAGTTCATGGGAGTCATCCCTCCCGGCGCGAATCCCGATCTGCGACAGCTGACCTCACTCAGCCGCGAGTTCATTTTGCGGCGGACTAAAGACCTGGTGATGAAGGACATGCCGCCGCGTCTCGACCGGGACGAGATCATCGAACTCACCTCCGCGCAGCGAATCGCCTACGACAACGCCGAAAAAGACGGCATCATGCGTCTGACGGAGATGGGCGATGAAGTCTCGATTCAGAATGTGTTCGAACTGGTGCTGCGTCTGAAGCAGATCTCGAACTATGACCCACTGACGCAGGAGTCCTCCAAGCTCGAACGGCTCCAGGCCGACATGGAAGAAATCGCAGCCTCGGGCGGCAAGGCAATCTTGTTCAGCCAATGGACCAAGACGATCGATTGGCTGGAAGAGCGGATGCGGCCGTACGGATGCCTCGTGTATCACGGGGGCATTCCTCAGCCAAAGCGCGAGCCGATCCTGACGAAGTTCAAAAACGATCCTGACTCGCACATCATCCTGATGAGCTATGCGACCGGAGCTGTGGGGTTGAACCTGCAGTTCGCCGGATATGTGTTCCTCTATGACCGGTGGTGGAATCCGGCCGTCGAGGATCAGGCGATCAATCGCGCTCACCGGATCGGCTGCAAGAGCCAGGTCATCGTCAGCAAGTTCATCTGCAAAGACACGATCGAAGAACGCATCGATCGCGTCCTCAATGAGAAGCGGGAGATTTTCCGCCGCGTACTGGGCGAAGGGGATAACACGAACGCCTCGCTGAGCCTCAATGCTAACGAGATCTTCGGTCTCTTCAACATGAAGGCACGCAGCGCGAAGGGCACGAAGTCCATCCGTCCGGAAGTCCCGAAGAAAGAAGCCGCGTAGAGCGACGAGGCGGTGTCTTGGGAGGAGAGACAGACAGGAATGTCTGTCCTACTACCGAATTTCAGTAGGACAGGCATTCATGCCTGTCCTACTCGACGGGAAGCCGAGAATCAGCTCGTTCCCATTCCAACAAACAGCCCCCGCCAGAATTACTCCTGGCGGGGGCTTTGTTGTTCTTAGCTGTAGGCTGACAGCGGATCGCTGACAACTTCCCGCTTAGTACCGGTAGTGTTCCGACTTGTACGGACCTTCGACAGGCACACCGATGTAGTCGGCCTGTTCCTTGGTCAGCACGGTCAGCTTCACGCCGATCTTGGCGAGGTGCAGGCGGGCCACTTCTTCGTCGAGCTTCTTCGGCAGGACGGTGACGCCGATCTTGCGGGTGTCCTTGGTTTCCCACAGTTCGATCTGAGCCAGCGTCTGGTTGGTGAAGCTGTTGCTCATCACGAAGCTGGGGTGACCGGTCGCACAGCCGAGGTTGACCAGACGGCCTTCGGCGAGCATGTAAATGCTATTGCCCTTGGGGAAGGTGTACTTGTCGACCTGCGGCTTGATGTTCAGGCGTTTGACATCGGTGCGGGCGTTGAGCTTGTCGACCTGGATTTCGTTGTCGAAGTGACCGATGTTGCAGACGATGGCCTGGTCCTTCATCTTCTCCATGTGTTCCAGGCGGATGATGTCCTTGTTACCGGTGGTGGTCACATAGATATCGCCGGTGCCGAGGGTGTCCTCGATCGGCATGACGCGGTAACCTTCCATCGCCGCCTGCAGAGCACAGACTGGATCGATTTCGGTGACGATGACCTGGGCACCCATACCACGCAGGGCAGCTGCACAGCCCTTGCCCACGTCGCCATAGCCGCAGACGACGCCGACCTTGCCGGCGATCATCACGTCGGTCGCCCGCTTAATGCCGTCAAGCAGTGACTCGCGACAGCCGTACAGGTTGTCGAACTTCGACTTGGTCACGCTGTCGTTGACGTTGATGGCTGGGAAGAGCAGCTTGCCCGCATTGGCCATTTCGTACAGGCGATGCACACCGGTGGTGGTCTCTTCCGAGACCCCCTTCAGGTCCTTGACGATTGTGTGGAAGATCCCGGGCTGTTCCTTGCCGATCTTCTTCAGCAGGTCCTTGATGACCTTCACTTCGTGGTTGTCACTGGGAGAGTCGACCCACTTGTCGCCGTTCTCCATCTCGTAACCCTTGTGGATCAGGAGTGTCACGTCGCCGCCGTCGTCGACGATCAGCTGAGGGCCCTTTTGGCCGGGGAACATGATCGCTTCCCATGTACACCACCAGTACTCTTCCAGTGTCTCCCCCTTCCAGGCGAAGACGGGGGTTCCGGTGGCGGCGATGGCCGCTGCGGCATGGTCCTGGGTCGAGAAGATGTTGCACGAGGCCCAGCGAACGTCGGCTCCGAGGTCCTTGAGGGTCTCGATCAGCACGGCGGTCTGGATCGTCATGTGCAGCGAGCCGGTGATGCGGACGCCTGCCAGCGGCTTCTTGGGGCCGTACTTTTCACGGGTGGCCATCAGACCGGGCATTTCCTGCTCGGCGATGTCGAGTTCCTTGCGGCCGAAGTCGGCCAGGCTGATGTCCTTGACCTTGTAAGGGAGAGACTTGGCTTCAGTGGACTTGGCCTGATTGACGGGAGCCTTAGTGGCTGTGGTCATCCTTGGAACTCCTGCGGGGAAATGGCGCGAACAGGACTCGTTGCCTGTTTGGCGTGTGAATGTGATGGGACGTTAGACCTGATGGGGTCATTACCAAGAGGTCACCGCAAAAGGCTCCCGATTTTCACCGGGTAACCGTCAAAACGTAAGGGCTGATTCCCGGTTTTCGGAAACAGCCCTTGATCGTATTGGTTCAAAACAGCAACGGCGAATTAGAGATCGCCCAGATCCGGTGCACCGCTGGGGTCTGGCGCGTCATCGACAGCCATGACCACATCGTTGGAGGCATCCAGGAAGATCTTGTCTTCGAGGATTTCACGCACGACCGTGTGCATCGAGGGCTTGCCCATCTCTTCGACGAGTGGCGGGGCTCCCTTGTTCAGCTGAACCAGACGCTTCTGAATCAGCGTCGAGAGCTTGAATCGACCGCCCACCTTGTGGACGATCCAGTCTTCTTTGAGTTCATCGAGCATGAAGTTTTGCCTCTTGGTCCGTGAGAATCTGACAGATCTCGCGGACGGCTTGCCCCAAATCGTCGTTGACTACCTGAAATCGGTAGCAATCCATCAGTTTAAGCTCATCGCGTGCGGTCTGCAATCGACGTTGCAGGACCTCCTCCGACTCGGTCCCGCGTGAGCGGAGCCGACGTTCAAATTCGTCCACCGATGGGAGCGTGACAAAAATCGAGACAGCATGGGGGTACATCCCCATCACATTCTGGGCTCCCTCGACATCAATTTCGAGGAGGGCCCACTTCCCAAGCTTTTGCGTCAGTTCGACTTCCGACCAGAGAGTCCCGTACCAGTTGCCGGTTTTGTGGACCTCGGCACACTCCAGGAACTCACCTCGCTGGCGACGTTGTTCAAACTCCGCCAGCGTGAGAAAGTGGTAATGCTCCCCATCAATTTCGCCTGGACGCGGAGCACGCGTCGTTGCAGAGACACACATCCGGATCGGAACCGAACAGTCCCGGATGAGCTGTTGCACGATCGTCGACTTGCCACTCCCCGATGGACCGGAAAGGACGAGGACACGCGTCGCGGTATGAGCAGGAGATTCGGTCATTGCTTCCAGGTTCGCAGTGGCCAACGATCACTGTCGTCATGAACCATCAACCAGTTCCATGGTCTGGGCTCTGACTGACTACTGATCACTGAAAACTGACTTCTTCCTTACTCCACATTCTGCACGATTTCCCGCAGCTTCTCCACCACAGCTTTGGCGTCGACAACGCGGTGGGTAATGGCCACATCGTTTGACTTGGAGCCGATGGTATTGACCTCGCGGTTCAATTCCTGGCAGAGGAAATCGAGCTTGCGACCGGTAGACGGGTGAGCGTTGAGCGAGTCCTCGAACTGCCCCAAGTGCGACTGTAACCGGGCCAGCTCTTCGGTGATGTCGCACTTGTCGGCAAAGAGGCTGACCTCGCGAATCAGGTCCTGGTCGGTGACAGTCGCCCCAGTTCCACTCAACAGCTGAGTCACTCGTTCGCGGATCTTGTCGCGATAAGCGGTGATGACCAGCGGAGCCCGTTCGAGGATGTCCTGGCGACATTGGCGCAGGTCGCGGACGAGCGACAACATCTCGTCACGCATCTCGCCCCCTTCACGGGAACGGAACTCCTGGACCTTGGCCAGAGCCTTGGCCACAGCCTGCTCAACCAGTTTCCAGTCTTCGTCAGAGAGCCCGGCACCAGTCTCGTCAACGGCCACGCCGGGGAGTGACAACAACTCTCCGATTGTCGGAGCCGTGTCGGATAGCGATTGCGAGATCGACCGCAGCTGCTTCCAGTAAGCGATGAGCAGCGGCTCGTTGATGAGCGATTCGCCGCGAGACCCGATCGCCTGCACCCGCAAGCTGACGTTGACCGTTCCCCGAGCGATCGACTGGCGGACCAGTTTCTCGATTTCGTGTTCCTTGGCGGACCACGAGTCAGGGCAACGGACCGACACCTTCAAATGTCGGTTATTTACACACCGCACCTCGGCAGAGACAGCGAAACCGCCATTCTCCGCTTGGGCGCTCCCGAACCCGGTCATGCTCAACAACACAGTGGTCGTTCCAGTCGACTAAGGCTTCGGGGCGTCTGCGGCTGGAGCCGCCGGAGGAGTCTCAGCTGCCGGGGCAGCAGGAGCAGCGGGCGTTTCCGCCGCCGGAGCCGCCGGCGCCTCAGCTGGCTTGGTCTCTGCTGCGGGCTCCGCAGGTTTGGTTTCCGCTGCGGGTTCAGCGGGCTTTGACTCAGGAGCGGCTGGCTCGGCTGGCTTTGTTTCCGCAGCTGGTGCTGCTGGTTCACCGGGTTTGGTCTCGGTCGAAGGAGCAGCTGGCTCGGTCTTCGCGGCGGGAGCTGTCGTCTCAGCCGGTGCAGCTGTGGATCCGCCCGCCTTGGCTCCACCGGTCGAAGGAGCGGTCAGTTCCCCCTCTTTGGTCTTCTCGCCAACGGGCAGGTTGTATCGGTCTGCACGTGAGTTACTGGCATTTGCACTTCGCATCACGATCCCGCAGATCCCGGCGGTCATCGCCCAGACGATGGCGACAATCACCGTGATTCGCGTGAAGGCGTCCCCGGCCTTGGCACCGAAGGCACTCTGGCCTCCCGCACCACCAAAGGCCCCAGCCAGTCCGCCGCCGCGTCCCCGTTGCAGGAGGATCAGCACGATCATGAAAAAGCTGAGGACGAAAACGACCGTCTGCAGGACGTAAGCAAGGTAATTCACGGGGATGAACCCTTTCAACCGGTTGAGAAAGCTGTCGACTCTAGCCCGCTACCGCCACAGCTGCTTCGATGATCGGCACGAACTGCTCTGGCTTCAGACTGGCTCCGCCCACAAGTGCCCCATCCACATCAGGTTGCGACAGGAGTTCGCGGGCATTGTCGGGCTTCACACTTCCTCCATAGAGGATGCGGGTCGCCGCAGCGGACGCGGCATTGTAGCGAGCGGCCAGCCAGTTGCGAAGATGAGCATGGGCGGCCTGGGCCTGCTCCGGGGTGGCGGTCAGGCCGGTTCCGATTGCCCACACTGGCTCGTAGGCGATGACGACATTCGCCAGCTGTTCGGCGGTGACGCCTGTCAGGCTGCCCGACATCTGGGTATCGAGGACCTGGTTGGTCTTTTCGGCCTTGCGCTCTTCGAGCAATTCGCCGACGCAGAGCACCACTTGCAGTCCCTTCGCCAGGGCGGCGTGGACCTTCTTGTTGACGACGGCGTCGGACTCACCGTAGAGCGTCCGGCGTTCGCTGTGGCCGAGGATGACCGAGCTACAACCGGTGTCGAGCAGCATGTCGAGCGCGACTTCACCGGTGAAAGCTCCCGGGGCCTGCTCCGAAGCGTTCTGGGCTCCCAGAGCGACTCCCGTGCCCTTCACCACATCTCGCACAGCTAACAGGTAGGGTGATGGTGGAGCGACCATCACGTCAACCTTCGCCAGCTTCTGAGGAGCTGCGGCGACAACACCCTTCGCCAGAGCCGTGGCTGAGGCGAGGTTCGTGTTCATCTTCCAGTTTCCGGCAATCAGATAGCGTCGCATGGGAATTCGCAGTGGAATGGAGGGGATCCTTCGGGGGGAGGTGACTCTGGTTGAGCTCTGCACCCGAAGGGAATTCGTGAAGTGTCTGATCACTCAGGGCGAGGCACCCCGGACGAGTGATCAGGCGGGCAGGGCGTCGATCGTCATCCCCATCAGGGTGGCGAGCGACTTCATCTGCTTGACCAGTTCGGCGTACTGCTTGGGCAGCAGAGCCTGGGGACCATCGCTGGTCGCCTTTTCCGGACAGCTGTGCACTTCGATGTGAACACCGTCAGCACCGGCGGCGATCGAGGCGAGCGACATGCTCGGGATGAGGTCGGGACGACCGGTCGCGTGGCTGGGGTCGACGACCACTGGCAAGTGTGACAATCCGTGCAGGTTTGGAACCGCCGCCAGATCGAGCAGGTTTCGCGTCGACTTGTCGAAGCTGCGAATTCCGCGTTCACAGAGGATGACTTCCTGGTTGCCGCTGGCGAGGATGTACTCGGCGGACATGAGCAGGTCTTCGATCGAGGCGCTCATACCGCGCTTGAGCAGCACGGGCCGCTTGGTCTGGCCGACTTCGCTCAGCAGATTGAAGTTCTGCATGTTGCGGGCGCCGATCTGGAACATATCGGTGTAGCGGTCGATCAGTTCGACCTGCCGGGGGTCCATGACTTCGGTCACGATCGGCATCTTGAGTTCATCGCCGACCTTGCGGAGGAGCTTGAGCCCCTCTTCGCCCATGCCCTGGAAGCTATAAGGGCTGGTGCGAGGCTTGAAGGCTCCGCCACGCAGGACGTTCGCCCCGGCAGCTTTCACCTGACGAGCGATGTCGTACAGGAGTTCTTCGCCTTCGATCGCACAGGGTCCGGCGATCAGAATCAGGTGGCCGCCACCGATCTTCACTCCGTGCCCGAGATCGAAAATACTCGGCTGCTGACGGAACTCGCGGCTCGCCAGTTTGAAGGGCTTCAAAATCCCCATCACATCCTCAACCCCAGGGATCGCCTTCAGTGGAGCATTCCGCAGCTTGGCCTCATCGCCGATCACGCCCACCAGTGTCCGCTGCTCGCCGCGGCTGACCTCGTGGCGGAAACCCATCTCCTCAATGCGGTCAGTCACATGCTTCAGCTGCTCCTCCGTGAAGCCAGGCTTGAGGACGATGATCACGGCAACCTCTGTGGTGTCAAAAGAGAACGGGGGCCGTCGATGAGTCAGGCCCGCTGACCTGTCAAACTGCGAACAACCCAAGACGGGGCAGCTGAGACAGGCGGAAAATGATAACGGACCACTCCCGAGGATGCGAGCAGGGGCGATTGAATCGCCCGATCGGCCCGCCAGAGCCCTCCCGCCGGCCTTCACTGTCCCTTCAAACGGGAACTTCGGCTGCTGAATTCGTCGCATCCACCAGTTGTCATGCACCGGCGTTTATGCTTTACACCATCTCGAAGTGACTTCTCATCAATGACTTGTGTCACATCAGGTCTTCTTGCTGTTCAGTTCCCGTTCACATGGTTACGATGGACGGAATCGAGGCAGACAGGCTGCCACGCTCGCTTTCGACCTCACCACAGTCATACTGCCAGGAGAGTCATATGAGTCGTCAATCGACGCGTCGTTCATTCATTCAAAACACCTCAGCCATCGGGGCTGCAGTCTTCGTGGGAGGTTCCGTCAACCTGCGGGCTGCCGAGCGTTCTGCCAACGAGCAACTGAATATCGCCTGCTTCGGTGTTGGTGGTAAGGGCGGCAGCGACTCCAACAACGCTGCCAAGTTCGGTAACGTCGTCGCGATCTGCGATGTCGATCGTAATACCCTCGAAAGCAAGGGCAACGCCCAGGGCTTCAAAGAAGCGGAGCGTTTCACCGATTACCGTGAACTCCTCGCCAAGTACGGCAAAAAGTTCGATATCGCCACGATCAGCACCCCTGACCACATGCACGGCCCGATCACGCTGGCCTGTATGCGTCTGGGAGCGAGCTGCTACACCCAGAAGCCGCTGACCCGCACGATTTACGAAGCCCGCCTGCTGGCCAAGGTTGCCGCTGAAACCGGTGTCTGTACCCAGATGGGCAACCAGGGAACCGCCCTCGATTCTTCCCGCGAAGCAATTGCCCAGCTGAAGACCGGCGTCCTCGGACCTCTGAAGGAAGTCTACGCCTGGTCGAACCGTCCTGTCTGGGCTCAGGGCCCCGGCCGTCGCATGACCATGGAGCGTTTCGCGAAGGAGGCCAAGGAAGCCGATCCCGCGACCGCTGACATGCTGATCGAGAAGAAGAAGGAAGAAATCGCCAAGGCGATGGAGCGGGTCGATTGGAAGAGCTGGATCGGCGTCGCACCGACCCGCGAATTCTGGCCCGGTCTGTACCACACTTTCCAGTTCCGCGGCTGGTGGGACTTCGGCACCGGAGCTCTCGGCGACATGGCTTGCCATCAGCTCACCGTGCCGTTCGCCTCGTGCGGACTGCGTGATCCGATCTCGGTCCAGGCCAAGTCGACCGGACACGATTTCGACAGCTTCCCCGCCAGTGCCGTCATCAAGTTCGAATTCCCCGAGACCGCTGAGCGGCCGGCGATTCCGTTCTGGTGGTACGACCGCAAGGGCAACAAGCCCCCGATGGAAGTCTTCGAGAAGCACGGCATCACCGATGTCGCCAGCAGCGGCGTGCTGATCGTCGGCGAAAAGGGTGCCTTCTACAGCTCCGACGACTACTGCGGGAAGTACGAGCTGAAGGGTGTTGAGAAGGTGAAGGCCGACTTCGAGATGGCCGAAAAGAAGGGCGACAACGACACGAACAACATGTACGAGTTGTTCCGTGCTGTTCGCGCTGCCGACCCGAAGATCTGTAAGTCGAACTTCGTCGATCGTGCTGGTCCTCTGACCGAAACCATTCTGCTCGGCAACCTCGCTGTGTGGGCCGCTGCCACCGGTGGACCGAACGGCGAGATGGGCGATTGGGGCGAGAAGGTCGAGTGGGACGCCAAGAATCTGGTCGTCACCAACCTCGCATCGCTCAAGACCCCGAAGGTCGCGGACCTGATCAAGCCGGTTTACGCCGAAGGTCACCGTCTCGATTAGTCGATGTGGCGGACCTCCGATGCCTGGCTCAGGTCTCGGAGGTCTTAGTTTTGGGGGAGGGTGGATTCGCGCGATCGGCCCGACTTTCGATAGCCAGTCAGTCATGGGCAGGACGCCTTCCCCAGTCTGAACTTCAACAGGGGTACGTGATGGACGTACCCCTGTCTTTTTCATACGTGTGTCGATGAAAGCACGAGTCATGGCAAGTTGGAATTCATTACGCGGCCCCGTAGCTGCAGTGGCACTGGGGCTCGTCTGTCTGGCCGGATGTTCAAAGCCACCCGCCACGGGAGAGGTTCCCGCAGGTGGAGCCGCTCCTGCAACGGCTCCCGCCGCCCCGGCCAAACCAGCGGCCCCGGCAGCAACCGCGAAGCCCGAAGATGTGAAAGCCGCTCGCGAGCGAATCGCCGCCCTCAAGGGAGCCAAGTGTGAACCGGCTGATGGCGACCTGCTCTCGGCCATCACCGTACCCGACGGCGCTCCGCTGACCGCCGAAGACATCGCACTGTTCGGCAAGCTCTCCGACCTGACGAAGCTGCAGATCTTCAACTGCCGAACGCTCAACGACGAGATGGCCGCCACACTGGCCAACCTCAAGGGACTGACCAGCCTCGCGATCACCAACTCGGCGATCACCGACGCCACAGTCGAGGCCATCGTCAAGACCTACCCCAAGCTGACTGATCTTGACCTGTCGTCGAACACCAACATGACGACCAAGATCATCAAGATCCTCAGCGACATGCCCCAGCTGCAGCGGCTGACGCTCGTGCAGAACCGGGTAAACGACATCGGCGCCCAGCGTTTGTCCCAGTTGGTCGCCCTGCGGGCACTCGACATGCGTGGCAATATGGAAGCGGGCGACATGGCCCTCGACGTGGTGGCCGGGCTCCCCAAGCTGGCAGCGTTCAAGCATCGTAGCACCGCCGTTTCGGATTCCGGGATGGAGTCACTCAGCCGCAGCCAGACGCTCGATTCGCTGCTGATTCAGGACTTCAACATCACCGATCAGTCGGGTCCGTCACTCGCCAAGCTCGGCAAGCTGACCCAGCTGGAAATCTTCCGCTGCCAGGGATTCGGTTCGCAGGGAGTCCTGGCCCTCAAGGGAATGGGACTGACCCGTCTGACTCTCCGCGATTTGCCGAACGTGTACGACGAAGCGATGGAGATCTTCACCGATATGCCGAAGCTGAAGCGGCTCTATCTGCACGAGCTGTCGTCGGTGAGCGATTCCGGGTTGAAGAATCTCGGTTCGCTGCAGTCTCTGGAGCTGCTCGACATCTGGGCGATTCAGCAGATGACCGATGCCACGGTCGAAGTGATCGCCACTCTGCCGAAGCTCAAGGAACTGACGATTCGCGACACGGGTGTCACCGACGCTTCGATCGACAAGATCCTGGCCATGCCGAGCCTGCAGTCGTTGACCTTCAAGGACAACGCATCGGTCACGGACGAAGGCAAGAAGAAACTCGCCAGCAAGAAATGGGCGAAGCTCGACCTTGGCTCGTCGGGCAACGCCGACTCCGGGGATCAGTAGATCAGCTCCCCGCTGAGCAAGTATCCCAAACAGAAACACCCCGCAACGGCGAAGGCCACTGCGGGGTGTTGTTCATTTTGAGGGTGGTCGTGTGGACTACTCGTCGCCGCCGCCGCTTCCGCCGCCACCAGTGCCAGCTGCGGCGAGTTCGCCAGCCGCTCGGGCCGCCAGAATCTGGCCCTTCAACTCGGCGAGTGCTTCGGGATTCTCTTCGAGGTAGGTCCGAGCCTTCTCGCGTCCCTGGCCGATCTTCTTGTCGCCGTGGACGTACCACGAGCCACTCTTGTTGACGAAGCCCGCCAGCACAGCCATGTCGAGGACATCGCCTTCAAGGCTGATGCCGCGGCTGCCGAGCATGTCGAACTCTGCCACGCGGAAGGGAGGTGCGACCTTGTTCTTGACGACCTTGACCTTCATGCGAATGCCGATCGGCTGGTCGCCATCGTTCAGGGTCGCGATCTTGCGCACATCGGCTCGCACCGAGGCGTAGAACTTCAGGGCTCGACCGCCGGGTGTCGTTTCGGGACTGCCGAACATCACGCCGATCTTTTCGCGGATCTGATTGATGAAGATCACACAGGTCTTCGCCTTGGCGATCACACCGGTCAGCTTACGCATGGCCTGACTCATCATGCGTGCCTGCAAGCCGACGTGTTTGTCGCCGATCTCGCCATCGAGTTCCGCCTTCGGAACGAGTGCAGCCACCGAGTCGATGACGATCACATCGACCGCATTTGACTTGATCAGCATTTCGGCGATCTGCAGTGCCTCTTCGCCGTGGCTCGGCTGACTGACGAGCAGTTCCTCGATGTTCACACCGATTCGTTTGGCCCAGCCAGGATCGAGGGCATGCTCGGCGTCGATGAAGGCTGCGATGCCGCCTGACCTCTGGGCATTCGCGACGACATGCAGGGCCAGGGTCGTCTTACCGCTCGACTCCGGTCCGAACAGCTCGATGATTCGTCCGCGGGGAAAACCCGTCGACCCCAAGGCCAGGTCGAGCGACAAAGCCCCAGTCGAAATCCCGTCGATGGCGACTTGCGAGGGATCGGACAGCCGCATGATCGAGCCGGACCCGAATGCCTTCTCGATCTGTCCCAGAGCATTGTTCAGCAACGGATTTTCGCTCTTCTGCTCGGTCGCTGCCTGCTTGGACGCCTTCGCCTTGGCCATGTTCGATCTTTCTGAATGTGAGGGGGAGCCGCCCGTTGTGATCCATCCCGGCGGTAGTGAACGCGTGAATACTACGCACTGTCCACCGTCATTGCAACGGGGAAAATAGGTCATTCATCAGCTGGCCGGAATACCGTTCCCTGCGGCAGCTGGCCCTGTGGCCACAAGTGGTCATGCTGGGCGGCGTATTTGTAGACCCACAGAGTTCTGCGGACCGGATCGTAGGCCGAATAGAGGCCACGGGCCGTGCCCGTCTCGTCGTTCCACAACATGTATTCAGTGGTTCGAAATTCGATTGCCGGCGGTGTCCACCACTCAGGCGTTTTGCCGGTCTGATACTCTACGTGAGGAGCACCGTGGATCGTTCGTTGCAGTCCCTCCATCACGCGTTGATCGGCCATGCTGCGGGCTCCAGCCACCTCTCCGTCGTGGATGGCATCCTGCCAAGTCTTCGCGTGCTCGGCGGACATCTCCATTCGGTAATGAGTCGTGAAACTATCCCTGGTCGAGTAGCTGCACCACGACACATGGTTCACATCGCGGGGCGGAACCGACGCTGGCCAGGTCGAGAAGAGTCTTTGCGACTCAATGCCTGACAGATCGGAGTATCCATCGATTGAGCTGGTCACTGCATACCAGATGACGAATGGTCCAAGCAGCATCAACAGGATGAACCCAACACTGGCGGCGACCACCAAGTAGTTCAGAACCAGGCTGCGAAGCTCCCGTCGTCCGATCGAGACAGTCGACCGGACCAGAGCTTGATCAACTCGGGCATCAGGAGGTTCCTGACTCACGCATGCCCCCCAAATCAAACGGTTGCTGTCAATCCACCTCGTGGCTCAACAGCAACCGAACTTGCAGCCTGAGGGATTACTTCTTCAGCAGATCCGGCACCAGCTTCTTCACGTCCTCCATCGAGGTCGTGACGGCGGCCACGGTCCCGGTCTTGTCGACGATAAACATCGTCGGCAGTGCCACGATGCCATAGGCCAGGGCTGGGGGACCTTCCATGCCGCCGGGCTCATGCACGTGCGGCCATGGCACCTTGTGCTCGGAGATGAATTCCTTGATCGGGGCGTTCTCGACATCGAGGTTCACGCCGACCACTTCCATGCCCGCCGCTTTCTGAGCGGCGTACATCTCCAGCAAGAGCGGCAACTCCTCGGTACATGGGGTGCAGTAGGTCGTCCAGTAGGTCACGACCAGCACCTTCCCCTGGTACTGAGCGGCATCAAACGCCCCGCCGCCGAGCAGTTTTCCCTTGAGGTCGAGCTTCTGTCCCTTGAGCGACAGACGCAACAGCGACCCCTTAGCCCGAATCGCAGCCCGGCTGTCGGGATGTTCCTTGGCAATTTGGGTGTACCACTTCGCCGCGTCGGCGGGCTTTGAGTTCAGGTCATGCGTCACAGCCAGTTGCAGCAGGGCATCGGGCCGATCTTCCGCCTTCGGATACTCAGCCACGAAGTCTTCGAGGGACTTCATCAACTGGTCCTGGACTTTCTGGCGATCAGCAACAGCGGCCTTTTCCAGATCGATCATGTAACCGGTCAGCAGTCGACGGAAGATGGTGTACGGGTAGATCGGCTCATCCTTGGCGGACTTGGCGAACTGGGCTTCGATGGCCTCCAGCTGAGGCAGGCCGCTCTTGTAGGTGCCGGACTGAGTGGCGGCAAAGATGCCCTCGATCAGCTGACGTTGCCAGCTGTCGCGTTCGTCTTCGGTCGAGGCGACTTCCGCCAGTTTGGAGAGGTACTGGAACCGCGTCGTGTGGTACTTCTCCCACTCCTCGGGCTTGGCATCGCCCGTGGGTTGGGCCTCGTCGATTTTCTTGATGGCATCGATCAGCTGCTGAACCTCGGGCTTCAGCGTGGTTTCGGGAGTCGCTCCGCCCGTAGAATTCGAGGCGACTGTCGACTGGAAGAGTCCACCGCCTTCTGCGACGAACGACTCCTGGCCTTCGACAGGGCGGGGCAGAACCGTCAGCTTCCAGGTGTTCCCCACGCGGACAATCTCGCCCAGGTGGATCGAGTTCGTTTCCTTGCCGTTCTCGACAATCGCCATCGCATTTTCATAGACGTACAGATCCTGCGTGCTCTTGCCCGCTTCGGCCGGGATCATGTACGGCATCGAGCAGTTGAACTGGAGCCAGCGGGTCGTCGGCTTGATGATCTTCGAGCTCTTGATGATCTCCGCCAGGCTCGTTTCAGGATTCTCGATCGCCTTGAGAATGCTGGTCTGCGCGGCCTTTTCGACACCGACCGCGGTCAGGTCCTCCGCAGTGGCCAGCAGTGGCTTGAGGATATTGGCATCGCCCGTCGCCAGAGCGCGGACCGCTTCCATGGAGACTTCTTCAGCGGAGATGATCTTCCACTGCTCGATCACGCCGTCTTTATTGGCGTCGACACCCCAGCGGGTCCCACCGGTGTTGAACCACCGCATCTGGTCGATGTTGATTTTCTTCTTGTTACCCGAGGTGTCGATCTCGCGATAGACCTCGAGACCGTCTTTGTAGTAGCGGTACTGGTCGACCGTCTCATTGCCGTCCAGATCGACGAACCGCCGCAGCACCTGACCCTGCGGCCCGGTGACCAGATAGCCCGACCCCTTGCCGAACTTGACGGTCTCAATCTTGCACTTGCCCCACTCCGCTTTGTCGGGGGTTTCCACATCGACGGGCTGAGTCGGACGATAACCTTCCAGAACCGCAGCAGCTGTGACCTGGGCGTAGAGGTTGCCACCAGTGGTCAGCAGCAGGGACGCAACCGCAAAACTCGCCAGCAGCGAGACAAAACACTTTCGGTGCATGAGACCGTCCTTCCTTGACGAACCAACACGCCGGGCTGGGATCAGCCAGCCACAAACGCAATGCAAGTCAACACCCCGCCCCATGAGGCGAAGTGCGACGACTTCACTGTCAGGCTGGATTGTAAGCGGATACCGCAAACCGTCGAAAGACCGATTCGCCGCGGGCTTTATGCCAGTCCACACTCGACGCGATGTTTCGCGTTACTCGTCCTTTTTGGACGGTTCGTGGGTACGTGGGGCATCGGGTCCGATGAGCTTGACGAGGTCGTCGTACTCGACCAGTTCCTGCTCGAGCAAAGCGTTGGCGATGGTATCGAGCTTATTGCGATGCTCGGTCAGCAATCGCTTGGCTTCGTCCTGCGACTCACTCAGGAATCGCTGCACTTCCGCATCGATGATCGCAGCTGTGTGTTCGCTGTACTGACGCTGCTCGTGGAGTTCTTTTCCCAGGAACGGGTTCTCTTCACCATCGCGGAAGGCGACGGGACCGATCTTATCGCTCATCCCCCATTGGCCAATCATCTTACGAGCCAGCGAGGTCGACGACTTCAGGTCACCCTGTGCTCCGGCGGTGTACTCATTGAAGACCAGCTTCTCGGCGACTCGACCGCCCATCGACATGACCAGCTGGGAGTGCATTTGCTTCTCTCCCATGCTCATGCGTTCTTCGTTCGGCTGAAAGTAGGTCACACCCAGTGCCCGGCCGCGAGGGACGATCGTGACCTTATGAACCGGGTCAACATCAGGCAGCAGCCAGCCGAGCAGAGCGTGCCCCGCTTCATGGTAGGCGGTCATCCGCTTTTCGTGGTCGTTGAGGATCTCGTCCCGCTTGGCTCCCATCACGATCTTGTCTTTGGCCGCCTCGAAATCGAGACGGTCGACGACTGTCTTGTTCTCGCGGGCCGCCAGTAGTGCCGCCTCGTTCACCAGATTCTTCAGATCAGCTCCGGAGAATCCGATCGTGCCAGCGGCGATCTCTTCGAGATTCACATCATCGGAGAGCGGGACCTTGCGGCTGTGCACCTTGAGGACGCCGACGCGGCCTTTGCGAGTCGGTCGCTCGACAGTCACATGACGGTCAAAGCGGCCCGGACGCAACAGAGCGGGGTCGAGAACATCGGGCCGGTTGGTAGCTGCGATGACGATGACCGATTCAGTCGGTGCGAAACCGTCCATTTCGCTGAGGATCTGATTCAGCGTCTGTTCCCGCTCGTCGTGACCACCCCCAAAACCGGCACCACGCACGCGGCCGACAGCATCGATTTCGTCGATGAACATGATCGACGGGGAGTTCTCTTTTGCGGTCCGGAACAGGTCGCGAACGCGGCTGGCTCCAACACCGACGAACATCTGAATGAACTCGGACCCGTTGATCGCAAAGAACGGGACGCCCGCTTCTCCGGCGACTGCCCGGGCCATCAGGGTCTTCCCGGTTCCGGGAGAGCCCATCATCAGCACGCCCTTGGGGATCTGAGCCCCCAGGCGTTGAAACTTGGCCGGGTCCTTCAGGAACTCGACGATTTCCTGCAGCTCACGCTTGGCATTCTCCATGCCAGCCACATCATCGAACGTCGTGCGAATCTCGCTCGGCGCGAAACGCTTGGCCTGGCTGCGGGTAAAGGAGCCAAACATCCCGCCGCCACCGAAGGGGTCCTGCGACCGGCGCATGATGAACAGCAGGATGAAAATCGACACACCGATCATGATCAGCGTGCCGACCAGATCAATCCAGCCCGAGGGGCTGCTCTGTGAGGTGGCGACTTCGGCCTTGCCTTTCAGCAAAGTCTCGAGCAGCCTACGGTCCTCGATCATGGGGATCGAGGTCGTGAACTCCTCGCGAAACTCCAGATTGGTTTTGCCATCCGCCGACTTTCGGGCAGGAGGAATCTTGACCCACTTGCCCTGAATCCCAAGTCCGTCAATGCGGACCCGGCTAACGTTTCCGGCTTCTACTTGCTCGAGAAATGTCGAGTAATCGACGCGGGGAGCTTGCCATGCGGCGGAAAGCGAGTTCCAGACAATGGCCACGACCAGCATGATGACAATCATCACGACGATCATGAATGCGCCACCACGAGGGGCATCCCCCTTGCGATTATCACGGCGATTGTCGTTGTCCATCGGCTCCGGCGTCTTCGTCATTCGATCCATCCGACCTGTCTCAGCCACTTTGGGCTGTGGGAACACAAGGGGAGAAGGCTACACGACCGTGCCTGCTGCCGCAATCCGCTTGCTGTTCCTGACCACGTACAGTAAACAAGGACGCTGGCTAACCACATGTTAGTGCAGCCCGTTGAACTACGGAATCATAGGGCTGTCGTCCTCGGAACGAGAGAGAAATTCTTGATGTCTCGGATCATGAGCTGCGGAATCTGGTTTCTCCTGTTTCTTGGGATGACGAGTGTGCGGGGGGAGGACAAAACTCCCGTCGAAAGTGACTTTTATCCGATCACGAAATTTGAAATTCCCGCCGGAGTGAATCTCGAAGTCGGGGCGATTTGCCTCCTGCCCGATGGCAAACTGGCTGTTTCATCACGCCGGGGCGAGATTTGGAAGGTGACCGACCCTTTTGCCAAAGAGGTCAAAGCCAGCCAGTTCAAGCGGTTTGCTCACGGGTTGCATGAGGTCCTGGGGCTGGCAGAGCGGGATGGCTGGCTGTATGTGGTCCAGCGCTGCGACGTGTCCCGGCTCAAAGATCGCGATGGAGACGGCGAGGCAGACCTGTTCGAGGTCGTGAACGACGAGTTCGAGCTGAATGGCGACTACCACGAATACACGTTCGGATCAAAGTTTGACGCCCAGGGTGACCTGTGGCTGGTGTTGTGCCTGACGGGATCGTTCAGCAGCGAGGACAAGTTCCGGGGCTGGTGCCTGCGCGTGAACGCCGACGGTAAGCTGGTCCCGACCACCAGCGGAATACGCTCGCCGGGCGGGATCGGGTTTGGACCGAACGGCGATGTGTTCTACACCGATAACCAGGGCCCCTGGAACGGGACCTGTGAGCTGAAACAGCTGGTCCCCGGCAAGTTCGTCGGACATCCAGGCGGGTTTCGCTGGTACGACGCCCCCGGGGTCAAAGAGGTCATGGGGGCCAAGCCGGCAGAGCCGCAATCGGGCAGCCGCTTCCACCTCGAAGCCGAGAAGATTCCGGAATACCTGCCACCCGTCGTGATGTTCCCCTACTCCAAGATGGGAAACTCTTCGAGTGGTGTGACTTACGACAATACCAACGGCAAGTTCGGGCCTTTTTCCGGACAGATGTTTGTCGCTGACCAGTCATTCAGTACGGTCATGCGAGTCTCGCTGGAGAAGATTAACGGGCGTTACCAAGGCGCCTGTTACAACTTCCGCGAGGGCTTCGGCTCCGGGAACGTCCCCATCGAAATGACCGCCAGCGGCTCCATGTTCGTCGGTGGGACCAACCGGGGCTGGGGGTCGCGCGGCAAGGCCCCGTTTGCCCTCGAACGCATGGACTGGAGCGGGAAAGTCCCCTTTGAAATCCACGAAATGCGAGCAAAACCCGACGGCTTTGAGCTGACGTTCACAGAACCCGTCGACCCCAAGCTGGCGGGCGATGTGAAGTCGTATGCGATCGACACTTACACGTATATCTTCCAGTCGAGCTATGGCAGCCCGGAGGTCGACCACACGACACCCACGGTCGAAAGTGCAACCGTCGCCGCTGACGGGAAGTCCGTGCGGCTGAGGGTGAACGGACTCCAGAAGGGACATGTCCACCATTTGAAGGCGGAGGCGATCCGCTCCTCAGCTAGCCTCCCGCTTCTGCATAATGAGGCATACTACACCCTCATGCAGATTCCCTCCGAATGACTGAAGAGGGGCGCCTTGCGAACGGGCACTCGAACAGCCCGCCCCTGACCGGGCAACGAACGCCCGGAAGGGTATGAGTAATCTGCCCCGCAATCGGGGAGAGCCAGTGCAATCACTCAGGCGTGACGGGTCGGCTTCCCTGTCCTGGCTGCGATGACTTCCTGTTCCGCTTCCAGCCAGAAATCAAAACCATCGCCCGAAGGACAGCCCGCAGCTTCCCACTTGGAGTAGGCCAACTCGCGAATCTCCTCTTCACACGCATCCATGATCTGCTGAGGAGTCAGCGGCACGGGAGCACACAGTCGAACACCAAGGTCCGAGAGATCGCGCCCATTCGTGGTCAAGTCGGCCGATTTGTTCGGGGCAGGGTAAGCGACCTTGCTGGGACTTGGGGCCTTGGACTTCGTCATCGTCACACTCCATTCAGGGACTCAAACGGTCGAATACGGAAGAAGGCTTCCCGATCGGGTCAATTCTACCCCGGACTTCCAGCGACTCTACAATTTTCCGAATCAACCGGATCGTTTTTTACGACTGCACTTGCCGCACATCGAGCGAGCACACCAGCCTGTTTTACGCGGTCTTGCCAAATTAACGATCACTGAAAAACACAACGCCCCCGCGGGATTCCAACTCGCGAGAGCGCACGATACCAGAACGGTCGGTTAGTTCTCCGCAGCTTCCATGACGGGCAGTTCAGCGACGAGCTTCTTCCAGTCGATCTGCGGAGCATCGCCCCACAGGTGTTCCAGGTCGTAGGTCTGCCGCGACTCTTCGGTAAAGACGTGCAAAACGATGTCGCCATAGTCCTGCAGGAGCCACGAGCCAGAGTCCTGACCTTCGAGGCCATACCGGCGGGACCCGACTTCTTTCATCACGCGGTGAACCTCTTCCGCGATCGCAGCCATCTGACGGCCGCTGGTCGCAGTGGCGATGACAAAGTAGTCGAAGATCGCCGTGATTGCAGTCAGGTCGAGAACAACGATCTCTTTACCACGGAATTCGTCACAGGCCTTAGCGGCAAGTACGGCATGCTGAAGGGCTGGTTTCATCGTGCTATTCACCTGAATGGGCGTGTCCCGCTCGAGGAAATCCCCTCGTCATTCCCGTCACTGATCGGAAGCGTCGAGGTTCGACTGTCGCCACAGTCTACGAAACCGACGGGGCCCGTGCGCCGGTCAATCGGGGAGCGGTCCCGAAAACTTGCAAACTCTTCGGACCCGGAAATGGAATCGCCTCCGATCATCGACCGGAGGCGACATTCCGTTGTCCGACTCTCTCGCTGCTTAACAAGCGAGGCTTAGCGTCCCAGCATCCACAGGAAGAAGGCCTTGGACTTCAGGCCAACTTCGGCGAGGACCTGACGCACAGTCTTCGAGTCATCCTTGGCGAAGGGCTGCTCGGTGAGCACGCCGCACTCGTCACGGAAGAAGACGCCCATCTTGCCATCAACGATCTTCTCGATGATGTTTGCGGGCTTGCCGCTCGCCTTGGCCTCTTCGGCCAGCTTGGCGCGAGCTTCCGCCACGCGAGCGGGGTCAACCGAGTCGGTGTTGGCGAAGGCAGGCTTCATGGCAGCGATATGCATTGCCACATCACGCAAAATGGGCGAGTTGAGCTCGGTGCCTTCGGCCTGGAACAGGCAGGCGGTCTTGCCATCGTGGTGAACATAAGCTCCCACGGGGCCCTTGACTCGAATCACGCGGGCGATGACGAACTTCTCGCGAATCTGGTTCACGACGTCTTCGAACATCGTCTTCAGCGACTTGCCATCGGCAGTCGACTGAGCGAGAAGCTCATCGACAGTGTTGGCACCGGGACCGTCGAGCAACTGGGTGACCAGTGCTTCGCCCAGAGCGACGAAGGCGTCAGCCTTGGCCACAGGAGCCGATTCGCACTGCACTTCGACAGCTGCAGCTTCGCTGTTGTCAGGCTTGAGCTTGACGAAGATCCGGCCTTCTTCGGTCGCGTTTTCAGCGCGGCTGACCATGAGCTTGCCGACCTGAGACCGCAGGATCTCGATGGCCTTTTCCGAGTCACCACCGGCCTCGATGAGAGCTTGCTTCACCTTCATGAGCGGAAGGCTGGTCTGCTGACGAAGAGCATTGACGGCGGCTGCGGTGATTTCAGCCATGAGAGAGTCTCCTGCGAGATTGCGTGAAACGGACAGTGAGTAGGGGGAGTCGATGAGGCCAAACGATCCGCGATCGCTGTCGCATCAACTTGTCTGTGGGAAGTGACCGGCAGTCCGAGTCTGGTTCCGAATCCTCGACTCGCGTGTTACGAGCGACAAAAGATCCTGAACTCTGGACACACCTGTGAACTCGGGAGTTCACTGCGGGCAGTTCGGCGGCAGCTTGCCAATGAAGAAGCCCGTGGCAATCAGACCACGGGCTTGAATTCATCGCATTCGCCAAGTTAGCGGATGCTCGGCACGGCCTTGAACTCTTCGGACTTGGCCGCTTCTTCCTGCTTGCGAGGAATCGAAGACTTGCCCGCGTTGATCGCATCAGCCACGTAACCGAGGATGAGGCGGATCGAACGGATGCTGTCGTCGTTTCCGGGAATCGCGAGGTCGACCATGTCGGGATTCGAGTCGGTGTCGATCAGCGACACGATCTTGACGCCCAGACAACGGCACTCAGCGACGGCGTTCTTTTCCTTGCTCGGATCGACGATGAACACAGCTTCAGGAAGCCGGTTCATTTCGCGGATGCCGCCCAGGTTCTTCTGAATCTTCTTCAGCTCGCGGAGCAGACGGGACTGCTGCTTCTTGGAGTACTTGGTGAGCAGGTCACCCGTCTTTTCCAGGTTTTCGAGCTCTTCCAGACGACGCAGGCGAGCGCGAACTGTCCGGAAGTTGGTCAGGGTACCACCCAGCCAGCGTTCGGTGCAGTACGGCATGCCGCAGGCGTTCGCAGCTTCGGCGACAGCTTCTTGAGCTTGACGCTTCGTGCCCACGAACAGGACGAGGCTGCCCTGTGCAGCGACCTTCTGGAGGTACTTCTGAGCCCGGACGAGGCCCCGCACCGTTTCCTTCAGGTCGATGATATGGATTTTGTTACGACGACCGTAAATGTACGGCCGCATCTTGGGGTTCCAGCGGCTCGCTTTGTGACCAAAGTGAACCCCTGCTTCCAGAATGTCCTTGACGACGATTTCTGCCACGCCCCATCACTCCTGTCGAGAATCAGTTCAAACCGAAGCGGGGTAGGATACCGTCCAGCTTGTAGAGCGTCAAACGTGTGAGGAAGTGGAGCGATCAGCTGTCAGCCATCAGCCTTCGGCAGGAGCTTACTTCCCGAGGTGAGTTGAAGGTAATCACTTTGCCGTAAACGGCATCTGATAAACAAGATACACAATCCACAACAACTGAATATCGACCTGCAACAGAAAGCGAGGACAAGTCTGGGGGCCGATGCTCAGATGTTCAACGACGCGAGGCACAGCGGGCTAACACCAGAGCTTGACCCGCTCCTTGAGGTGTTCGGGCAGCCGCTTGTTGATGGCGTTCTGAACCTGGCGATCACTGTAGCGTGTACTGAAGTGTCCCAGGATGATCAGCTCGTTCTGGAACTGGTCCGCGCGCTCGACGAGATCGTCGAGGTGCGTGTGCCCGAACTTGTGGATCTTGTCCCGACGGTGTTCCGGACGGAAGAAGGTCATCTCCGTGATCAGGATCTTCGACTGGTAGACCGCCGGATCGGCATCCAGCCCCTCGGGAGCGGTGTCGCCGCAGTAGCAGACGAGCGGTGTGCGCACCTCGGCACTCACATCGATTCCGGTGTAGCGCAGGTCACGAATCTGGTCCCCGCTCAGGCCGACGTACTCCGGCTTTAGCTTGCGACGACGTTCCCAGATGATGTAGCCCCGCGACGGGACTGTGTGTTTCGTCTCAAATCCGGTGAGCACATGCTCGCGCGACAGCTCGAACTCATCACCGGGTTTCACACCAATCAGTTCACACTGCATCCGCCCACGATCGAGACGCTGCCAGGAGCGCAACATCCGCTCGACAAAATCGACGATCTCGTCGGGCACGTAGATGATCGGCGGGTCCATTTTCATCATCTTCCGCCGTGCGACAAAGGCGGGCAGGGCGGCCAGATGATCGAGATGGGCGTGCGTAATCAGGAAGGTCTGCGTCCCCATAAATGACCACGGGCTCCCCCCCATATCGAACCCGATCTTGAGCTCCGGGATCCGCCAGTAAGTCTGCACCGCTGCCCGCGACCACCCCTCGATCGTAAGGCCAGCATGTGTCATCGTGTGCAGGGGAAGGTTGTCGACCATGGGAGAAGCGTATGAGGGGTGAGGGGTATCAGTTCCGACTGAGAGCTGATTACTGAAAACTGACAACTTCCTAATGCAAAACCCAGGGGCGTATCTCTCGATCCACCCCTGGGCTTCTGATTTCTCGCGAAAAGCTGACAGCTGAGGGCTGAAAGCTGACCGCTTCTTAGCCCTTGGCCTTTTCGGCCTTTTCCTTGCGGCTGCGTTCGACGACTTCGGCCTGAATGTTGCGAGGAACCTTCTGGTAGGAGTGGAATTCCATGCTGAATCCTCCCTTACCCTGGGTCATCGACCGCAATTCGTTGGCGTAGTCGAACATGTTCGCCAGCGGGACTTCCGCGTTGATGACTGCGACACCCATGTTGGTGCCAGTCTGGCCAATCACGCCGCGCTTACTCGACAGGTGCCCTGAAACCGTTCCCTGGTATTCTTCCGGCACTTCGATTTCGAGCTTCATGATCGGCTCGAGCAAGCACATGTCGGCGAGTTGCAGGTTGTCACGCATGATGTGCCATGCACAGGTTTCGAACGCACGTTCGGACGAGTCGACATCGTGGTAGCTACCGTCGACGATTTCCGCACCGACCCGCACGACTTCACACTCGCACAAGGGGCCCTTCACCAAGGCACGCTGGAAGCCTTCATCGATGGCCGGAATGAACTGGCCAGGAATCTTGCCCTGCGTAATCTTGTTGAAGAACTCGTAGTTCTTCGTGTTGTCGTCTGGCAGTGGGAAGATCTTGCCCACGACGTGAGCGTACTGTCCCGAACCACCCGTCTGCTTCTTGTGCTTGTAGTTGAACTCGACGGTCTTCTGAGGAGTTTCCTTGTACGCCACCTTCGGCTGACCGATCTTGGTGTCGCACTTGTACTCACGCTTGATGCGTTCCACATAGATTTCGAGGTGCAACTGTCCCATTCCAGCGATGAGTGTTTCGCCCGTTTCCGGGTCGCTCATCACGTGGAAGGTGGGGTCTTCACGACGGAATCGTTCAAGAGCCTTGCTCAAGTTGCTGGCGTTGTCACGGTTGGTCGGCTCAATTGACAGCCGGATCACGGGCTCAGCTGCGTAGATGCTTTCCAGCGACACGTCTTCCAGGCCAGGCCCGACGAACGTGTCCCCGGTTGCACAGTCCACACCGACGATGGCGACAATGTCACCCGCTTCGGCGGTGTCGATGTCCTGTCGCTCGTCCGCATGCAGACGGACCAGTCGACCGAACCGCGTGGCCTTGCCGGTACGGGTGTTGGTGTAGGTCTCGCCCTTCTTCAGGGTTCCCTGATAGAGCCGCGTGTAGGTCAGCTGACCGAACTGCTCGACCACAGTCTTGAAAGCCATACCAATGGCTGGCTTCGTCGGATCGGGAGTCAGAGTGATGCGCTTGAACTCGTCAGGCTGAATTTCTCCGGCCTTGCGAGCAGCTGCTGTTGCATCGTTATCAATCGCGGTGACGACACGGTCCAGCGGGCTGGGCAGGTACGCGGCCACAGCGTCGAGCAGAGGCTGAACGCCCTTGTCCTTGAACGCAGAACCGCACATCATCGGGGTGATCTCATGGGAGAGAGTCGCCTTGCGGATGATGGGGATCAGCTTCTCAGCTGGGAATTCGGTCTCATTCAGGATCGCTTCCATCAGCTCGTCGTCGTACATCGACAGGGCTTCGAGCATCTTGGCGCGGTACTCATTGGCCTGATCGATGTAGTCCTCTGGAATCGGCTTCGCGACGACTTCGATCCCCTTCTTGCCTTCGAAGTACAGGGCTCGCATCTGGATCAGGTCGATGACGCCTTCGAACTGGGCACCTTGACCGATCGGAATCTGCAGCATCACGGGCGTGACGTGCAGCTTGTCCTGAACCTGCTTCACAACGCTGAAGAAGTTGGCACCGGTCCGGTCCATCTTGTTGACGAACCCGATGCGGGGCACTTTGTAGCGCTTCATCTGGCGGTCGACGGTCAGCGACTGGGACTGAACACCACCCACCGAGCAGAGGACCAGGATCGCGCCATCGAGGACGCGCAGGGAGCGTTCCACTTCGACCGTGAAGTCGACGTGGCCGGGGGTATCGATCAGGTTGATCGTGTAGTCTTCTTTCGATCCATCGACCTTGGTCGCTTCCCAGGTCACCTGCGTCGCGGCGCTGGTGATGGTGATCCCGCGTTCCTTTTCCAGATCCATGAAGTCCATCGTGGCGCCGTCGCCGTCACCCTTCACTTCTTCGATCTTGTGAATACGACCGCTGTAAAACAGGATGCGCTCGCTGAGCGTCGTTTTGCCGGAGTCGATGTGGGCCGAGATGCCCAGATTGCGGATATGCTGGAGGTCCATGGTCTGCTACTGAACTGGAGAAGAAGGAAAGGGAGTGAAGCCGGTTCTGGAAACACTCTACCTACGGGCGGGAAACTCACAATCCTCAGAGAACCGATACGGGCTCTCAGAGAATCTGCGATGAATCAACCGAACTCTTGGCGACTCATCACTTTCGGGCAAGTGCCACGAAGCGGAACGGCAATGGCTGCCCGGAAGCAGCGGGGGTCTTGGCACGCAGCGTACGACTGGCCGCCGTTAGGCCATTCGCCACTGCGATGGCTCGGTCTGCTCAGTCATTGGTGTGACCCTCACTAAACACGGGAATTCCACTGGAGAAAGGCCGCCCACCTCATCCAGAACCAATCAACGCTCACTGATTTGGGCGGTGTCCGTCAACACAATCAGCGACTCCTCTCGTAAGAGGACGGCGTATCCTATCGGCGGGTTCGGTCCCGGGAAAGAGTGAAGCGCCAAGTTTCAAATCCGGGAGGAGGTGATAGGCTGCCCCGAGATTCCTCGACAGTTGATGCTTATTCGGCGAAACCGTCTGCTTTCCGCGCTCACTGCCAGCCCAGCACGGCTCTATTTCATTGTGGGAGTCACCGCCACAACAGACAGGGAATGCAACAGCTTGAACCGCTTGGATTCTCAACTGATCGCGGCATCCCTGCAGGGGGATATCGGTGCATTCCAGCAACTTTACGAGCGGCACTGGCGAATGGCGGTCGGTGTCACTCTCAGCGTGACTCGTGATCGCCACTTGGCGGAAGATGCGGCCCAAGAGGGGTTTGCGATGGCCGCCCGGCATTTAGCAAACCTACGGCAGGTTGACCGATTTCCGTATTGGCTTCGGTCGATCTGCCGTCGAATGGCTTTGCGGCTGGTGAAACAGCGCCCCAAAACGGTCCCGCTAGAGGCCGAGCCACCAGCCAGCACCGGCAGCAATTTCGACGAGCGACGTCAGGCAGGGTGGCCCAGACGCTGCTTTGAGCGTCTGGGTGACGCAGGAACAAGAGGTTCATACGTTTGGCGTTTCATCCGTCCACCCACTGGATCGGCACTCCCACTGTGCGACGTTCATGATACCAGCGGGCTGAACTCCACCTCCATTCAGTGGGACTCTCGACCAGCCCCGCTCGCACCGGATTCATGTGCATATAGTTCAACTTCTCCTCGATCTTGACGGTCGAGTAAATCTCAAATGAGTAATACCGGACTTGCCAGATCGGATCTTTGGCAGAGAAGTTTGCCCCATAACTCGGCAGAGACCGAAACAGGAACTCCTTGATTCGCGATGAACTCCGCCCCTTCCATTGTTGCATGAACCGACTGAGCTGACCCGTTTGCGGGAACCAGATCAAGGCGTGGACATGATCGGGCATAATGACGAAACCCAGGCACCGGGCTTGGAACTTGACCAACTCCTCATTCAGAACTCCCAGCAGAATTCGTTTGAACTGATCGTGATCGAGCAAACGACGACGGTGGTAGCACGAGAACGTAACAAAGTGAACATACAGGGCATCGTCGACGCGGCGCAGCTGGTTCATGGAGAGAGTTTTCGCCACGAAGTCGGTCGCCGTCAAGCCTCTTGTTCCTGCGTCACCCAGACGCCCAAAGCGGCGTCTGGGCCACCCTGCCCCGACCCGCGGGAATCGCCTCAGTGCTCGACAATCTGCGGTCCAGCTGACACGGCGGACTGACGTCCGGCGCTCGCTGTCGTTGGGCAAATCGCACGACCCATTACGAGGGGCAACCCACCGACTCCTTGTCTGGGGCACTCTGACACAGCGGATTGAGGAACTGCTCCACACCAAATCCGTGACTGCCCTGCATGGATATGTCGTTTTCCAGGTGAACTTCCGCGGGCGGCACCGTACGATCCATTCTTTGAGCATGGTCCAGCTTCTTCCTCCTCCCCGCTCAGGTGAACCTCGATGATTCAGCCCCCTCGGTTACTCGCCACTTGGGCGTTGCTGGTTGTGCTGGCACTCGATGGGCAGTCCTTTGCCGCTGATCAACCGCCCAATTTCCTCGTGATTCTCGCCGATGACCTGGGGTACTCTGACATCGGCTGCTACGGGAGCGAGATTCAGACGCCGAATCTCGATGCTCTTGCGGCGGGGGGGCTGAGGTATACGCAGTTCTACAACACAGCACGCTGCTGGCCGACGCGGGCAGCGCTACTGACGGGGTACTACGCCCAGCAGGTCCGCCGCGACACCGTGCCGGGGATCAAGAGCGGGGGGCAGGGAACTCGCCCCAGCTGGGCTCCGCTGCTCCCGGTCGCCCTCAAGCCTCAAGGCTACCGCAGCTACCACTCCGGCAAGTGGCACGTCGACTCGAAGCCGATCGCAGCTGGGTTTGATCACTCGTACTGGCTGCAGGACTGCGGCCGGAACTTTCATCCTCGCGAGCACTATGCGGACGATGTCGCTCTCCCCGCAGTGAAGCCGGGGACCGGGTATTACTCGACCTCATACATCGCCGAGCAGGCGATCTCGCATCTGAAGGACCATTCCCAAAATCACGCCAGCCAGCCATTTTTTCAGTATGTGGCCTTTGTGGCACCACACTTTCCGCTGCATGCTCTCCCCGAAGATATCGCCAAGTACAAGGACACCTACCGCGTCGGCTGGGATGTCATCCGCGAACGACGCTGGGAGAAGATGCAACAGCTGGGACTGGTCTCCGGCGATCTCTCGAAGGTGGAGTACGACATCGGACCGCCGTACGACAATCCGAAAGATGTCACTGCTTCGGGGCCGGGGGAGATCAATCGTCCGGCCCCCTGGACCAGCCTCACGCCCGAACAGCAGGAGTTCCAGGCGACCAAGATGTCGATCCACGCCGCCATGGTCGACCGCATTGACCAGGAGGTCGGTCGCCTGTTGCAGCAGGTCCGCGACATGGGCCAGTGGGAGAACACCGTCGTGATGTTCCTCTCCGATAACGGGGCGTCGGCAGAGATCCTGATCCGTGACGATGGGCATGATCCAATGGCCCCACCGGGCTCGGCGTACACGCATCTCTGCCTGGGCCCGGGCTGGTCGACGGTCTCGAACACGCCGTTTCGCCGCCACAAGACCTGGGTCCACGAGGGAGGGATCTCGACCCCGTTGATTCTCCACTGCCCGAAACTCGTCACCACGCCGGGCCAGCTGCGACATCAACCGGGGCATGTCATCGATCTATGGCCGACGCTGACGAACTGGGCGGGTGTCAAAGACTCGCCCCCGTCCGCTGGAGTACCCAACCGCCCGGGTGTGGCCATCAATGTCACTTCCGATACTCCCAGCGCAAAACGCGATCTGTGGTGGTCCCACGAGGGGAACCGGGCGATCCGTTCCGGAGACATGAAGCTGGTTGCCGCCCGGGGGAAGCCTTGGGAGCTGTTTGACCTGACTGGGGATCGTGCCGAGCAACACGACCTGTCCGCCTCTCGTCCCGACACGGTTCGAGAGCTGGAAGCGCTCTGGGAACAATACTGGGCCGAGTTCCAGAGGCAGGCCCTGCAGCCCGAGTAAACTCCCTTGCAGCGATCAAAACTGATCGTGAGGTGCGGTTGCCATTCGTTGAAACCGACGACTTACCCAGCCGCATATACTCGCAATTACTCCCGCAGCTCTCGGTCAACTGTCTCGCTTTTCCAGCTGAGCCACCAAACGGCGAAACTGATCGCCCCGATCGGCGAAATTGAGGAACCAGTCGAAGCTGGCACACGCGGGCGAGAGCAGAATCGTGTCGCCGGGGTGGGACTGAGAGCCGATCCAGTCAAAGGCCTCCTGTAAGGACTTCGTGATGCGGCGGGCCTGTGAGCCGGCGGGCGGAGCCGTCCCTGTCGCCTGGGCGGCCAACGACTCAAGCAGCGGGGCGGTCTGGCCCATCCACGCGATGGCGGCACAGCGCTGGGCAGCCTCGTGGGCGAACGCGGCAAGGTCGACCTTCTTGTCGTACCCTCCCGCAAGCAGCAACAACCGTCCGGAGAACGCCCGCAAGGCACAGATCGCCGATTCGGGAGTCGTCGCGAGTGAGTCGTTGTAAAACCGACGTCCCGCCACCTCGCCCACCAGCTCTAAACGATGCGGCAACCCGCGAAAGGTTTGCAAACCGGCCGGAATCGTCGCCGCGTCCCCCCCTGCTGCCAACGTCGCACAGATCGCAGCTGCGGCGTTCATGCGGTTGTGCTCGCCGGGGAGCGGAAAGAGGTCGCCGACGGGGATCTCCAATGTGGGGTGGGGGGCCGTTCGGGAGGGCGAAGTACCCGCTGAGCCGCTATCGAGTTGGACGTCTTCTTGCAAAAGCGGCTCGGCGGGAGCCTCGCCCTCCCGGTGGTCAGCACTCGAGAGATCGCTCCTCAGGTGTAACCATTTCCCATCGAGAACCGCCCGAGGACATCCATTCGGTGGGACGAATTGCGACTGGCCAAAGAAGACTCGTCTCCCCGCCGTCGGCCATTGCCGCACATCCTCATCATCGGCGTTCAGCACAGCTGTGGAATTCACAGTTTGCCACCTCAGGATCGTCTGCTTGGCCCGGCGGTAGTCATCGAGGTCAGGGTGCCAGTCGAGATGATTCGGGGCGAAGTTTGTCACCACCGCAATTTCGGGGCTGGCTTGAATGCGATCCAGATCGGCCAGCTGAAAGCTGCTGAGTTCGAGAACCACCCAGTCGGTCGGTTTGATTTGATCAACGATCGGGAGCAGGCTCACGCCCAGATTCCCGCCGAGGTGAACCGTACGGCCAGCGGTCTTCAGCAAGTGGGCAATCAACGCGGTGGTTGTCGACTTGCCGTTACTCCCGGTCACTCCGACGACGTGCCCGCGGTTGTGCTGCCAGAAGAGACTCATCTCGCTGGTGAGCGGAATCCCACGCTCACGCAGCTTTGCGAGCCACGGGCAACCCGGCTTCACGGCGGGGTTCACGACCACCAGTTCAGCCTCGGCAAAGTCGGCATCGACATGCCCTCCACATTGCAGCCGCACCAGCTGCCCGGCATCGAACTCTTTGAGCGTGTCCGCCAGCTGCGATTCCGGTCGCAGGTCAGTCACCGTAACCCTCGCCCCGCGGTCGAGCAGAAACTTCACCGCCCCCAGTCCACCGCCAAACCGTCCCAGCCCCATCACAGTGACGGGGAGGTTGCGAAACCCGGAATGAGTGGGACTCGACATCATCTGGATTGAGGCTCCATTCCCAACTGGCCCAGCCATACTTTGTACTGGTCTGCGACGAATTGACGAAGGTCTGGATTCGGTCCCAACAAGCGGTGGCGAAACACCTTCATCAAACAGAGGGTTGCCAGACACGTAAACGCTGCGATCCCTAATAACGTCGAGAACATATGTTTCGCCAAATAGTCGTTGGGAATTGGTAACGAGTTCCCATCAAAAAGTACCGTCAAGGAGTCGCCGGGTTTCAGGTTTGTTCGGGTGTATGTCTCGGCGAGTCGAGAGGTGACCGTACGTTGATGGAACGAAAACTGGACGATTGTGGAATCGGACGCAGTCTGGCCCACTGATTTCACGGATGATTCAACAACTTCAAAACCGACGAGTTGACGCGACTCAATCACCCATGCAATCCCGGCTCCAGCGACCAGAACCGGCCCCAGCACCATGCACACCAGAACCAACGTTGCCAGAATGAGCTGTGGAGCAGGTCGCGGAAAAGTGGTAGGGGGCATCAATTCATACTCGCCAGCAGATATAGATTGGTGAGTGGAATACTATCTGGAAAAACGACAGAACGAGAGTCTGTTTCGCTCACCGAGGTCGAGTTTCCCTGGCAGTTGCATCACCCGCCCCATTAGTAAACCTTGGCCCCCGGATACCACACCCGCACTGCTCGACGCCTCATCAGCAATAACCAGATGAGGACAACTCCCTTGACCAGAACTAGCCCGAGCGACTGGGCGTCGGCCTCGCGAAAATCAGTCAGGCCAAATGCCGCAAAGGCCAGAGCGTAGACACTTTCCCAGGGAGAACGACGGTTCCGATGCCAGCGAAATAGCACCAGCACCCCGAAGACTAACCACGCCAGCCCCTCGAAAAGATTGAACAGACGGTATGACCAATCGCCAATCCCGGCAACTTCCGGTTGCCAGATCCACCAGGGTTGGAACCACTCGGTGCTCATGGGGCCACACACGTCGAACAAGTTCGACGGCTTACGGGAATGTCATGACGCCCCGCTACTGCGGCACGAATGGGAACAACCGCTGCTTGGCGGCCTCATCCAGCGGCGAACCGTACTCACAGCCTTCGAAGGCTTCGATGTACTTGATCTTCTTGCCACGTTCGGGGCCATAGGTCTTGATGACCAGGTCGCGGTACCGGTCGGCCAGCGGAGCGATGCGAGCCAGGTTGGCGTCACGGAGAAACTGCTTGCGTTCCTTGGGGCCGGTCGGCACCTTCTGGTCGCCAAAGAACCCGACCCATGGCAGCCATTCGTAGAACTGCGATTCGTGGCAATCGAGCATGTCGGTGACCTGATCAAGCACCGGCTCAATGTCGACGACCACGCTCGGAGTGAACGGGTAAGGACGCTGGAAATTGTCGGCCAGGAACCCCATCACCGGGTTCTTCCGCAGCGGCGGAACCTCGGGCACCACCGCCGGGACCATCACCATGTACCCGGCGTCGCACACGATCTGGGAGGTGTAGCGATGGTCGGGGTGGTAGTCGTTGGGGCGGTGGGTCAGCACCAAGTCCGGCGCGAACTCACGAATCAGTCGAATGATCCGATAGCGAGCCTCCAGTGTCGGCAGCAGCCCACCATCTCGAAACTCGAGGATGTCATACTGCACACCGATCACGCGCCCCGCACTAGCAGCCTCTTCGGTCCGGCGGGCCACGAGCGTCGGACCGTACATCTGCTGATGCCCTGACTCGCCGTTGGTCACGCTGACGAACCGAACCTCATGTCCCAGCGACCTGTAGAGTGCAGCTGTTCCACCAGCGCAGAGGTCACAGTCGTCCGGATGGGCACCGATGATGAGGATACGGAGAGGAGTCGACATGACAAACCGCTTGGAGTGTGTTCAGGGGAGGCGAGAAGGTAACGCCTGGATCGGAGACGAGGCGACTGGGGCTTAGTGACCGATGCCGTTGGCGGCCAGCCAGCGTTCGGCGTCGAGGCCCGCCTGACAGCCGCTGCCTGCAGCTGTGATCGCCTGCTTGTAGTAGTCGTCCGCTACGTCACCGGCAGCGAAGACCCCTTCGACGTTGGTGTTCGTACGATGCGAAACCGGCCAGACGATGTAACCCTTGTCGTTGAGAGTGATCTGGCCTTTGAGGAAGTCGGTGTTCGGCGTGTGGCCGATCGCACAGAAGTACCCGGAGGCTTCGAGGGTTTCGGTCTTGCTGGCATCGGTCGTGCTGCGGATTCGCACGGCGGTCACGCCCTCATCGTCGTTGCCGATGACTTCATCGACATTGGAGTTCCATTTGACTTCGATCTTGGGATTCGCGAGTGCCCGCTCCGCCATGATCTTGCTGGCGCGGAACGAATCACGACGGTGAACGATGTAGACCTTCGACGCGAACTTGGTGAGGTATCCCGCTTCTTCCATCGCGCTGTCACCACCACCAATCACGACCAGCGGACGCTCACGGAAACGGGGCAACGCACCATCACAGACGGCACAGGCGGAGACGCCCATGTTCTTGAACTTGTTCTCCGACTCCAGTCCGAGGTAGTTGGCGCGAGCCCCGGTGGCAATGATCACCGACTGGGCGACGATTTCCTGGCCTTCGAGGGACTTCATCCGGAACGGTCGCTGCGACAGGTCGATATCGACGATGTCATCGGTGACGACTCGCGTCCCGAAGTTCACCGCCTGCTGCCGCATCAGCTCCATCAGCTCGGGACCGCTGACCCCGTGGCCTCGGTGCGGCATCATGTACTGACGCCGTGTGGGATCGATGGCTGCGTCGAGGTACTGCAGCATGTTGGCGGTCGGGAAGCCGGGGAAGTTCTCGACTTCGGTGGTCTGGTTCAGCTGTCCGAGCGGGAGAGTGCCCTTGATCTGGTTCTCGCCGTTGATGGCCCCTTCGAAGACGATGGGGTTCAGGTTCGCACGAGCTGTGTAGATTGCGGCCGTCCAGCCAGCGGGGCCCGAACCGATGATGACAACATTTTCCGCCACGTCAGACGCTCCTGCGAGAAACCGGAACTCTCCCGACAGGAGGTCCCGCGTGTTCGACCCACCGCTTCAGCGATGTGGTACTTTTCCGGAACCCGCACATTAGTTCATGCCGCCAATGACCGCAAATAAGAGGGGGAGTGTGGGCGAGGGGGAGACATGGAGGATGTGGGACGCGTGATCTTGCACGTATCAGGGGAGGCCTGACTACTCCTCATCCTCCTCGTCGGGAAGGCCGTGGGCCATCGACTCGTAAGCCAGCGCAAACATCAGGTGAACATACGGCAATGCAATTAACACTCCAACCACGAGGGCGAGAAAGCCGAACACACAAACCAACAGGCTGATGGCAGATAATCCCAGCACCGCAATCTTGTTGCCACGCGTGAACGCCGCTGCAATAGGAAAACAGCTGAGTCCCGGGGCGTTGGTGTCAATCAGAACGTAGAGATAGGGCCAGAAGACCAAGGCAAACAGCACTCCCGGCAGGATCCCAAGAACCACTCCGACGGCGATGGCAAACTCAAAGATCACTCCGCCCATGAAGGCTCGCCAGAAGTACGGTCCGCCACGGAGCAGGTCTTTCAGCGAGGTGGGCTTGCCGCGCACGATGTTCAGCAGAATCTGATGGATCCCGATATCGAGCCATACGAACACCACCAGCCGGACCAAAACGGTCATTCCAATCACGGCGGCAATCTCAATCTGCGTTGCGAGTTCAAGCTCCTGGCCCTTCAGGATTTCATTGCCAAAGTACTCCGGAGCGATCAAAGCCAACCGGACGATCAATGAGATCAGAAACAGGACCACGCACAGCCCGAACCGGCCCAGGAAAAGCTTCCACGCCTTGACCATGATCTGGTCAATCGGCGCCAGCTGTCGCGGGCCCGCAATTTCAACGACGTTCTCTTGCTTTTCGAGGGGGACAACGAGCGGCGGCTCTTCGAGTGGAGGCAGGTCAGGCAGTCGCAGGACCTGGCCACAACGTTTGCAGGCAGCGTTCGTCCCGAACCGTTCCAGCGATTCGGGGAACGGGGCCTGGCACTTGGGGCAATGAGTCGGCAGCGGCATGAAGGTGTCCGAAAATCGTTCGTCTTGGAGGGCCCATGTTTACCGCAACGCGCGACATCCGACAACAGGGGAGCCTTATCCGGTCGGTGCGTCGGTTCATTCCTCGACGACACGACTGTTCTTGATTTGCTAAATCGTCTACAAAATGAGGCTTTGCCGATCTTGTGACACGCGCGGAGTTCTCTTGAAAGTCGCTCCCACCACTGCGGACCGATTCGTGGCATGGCTGACAGAATTTGTCGTGCGCCAGCGCTACGTCCTGTTGGCAATGGCCGTCATCGCAACGGTGGTGAGCTACCGTCCCGCACAGAGTCTCAAGCTCGATGAGTCGATCGAGTCCTTCTTCGCTCCCACCGATCCGCTGCTGAAGGGTTACGTCGAGAGTAAATCACGGTTCGGGGGCGACGAGTTTGTCCTGGTCGCGTATTCCCCAGTGCCGCGTGAGGGGACAGCCGGTCCGGTCAACTTAACCTCATCGAGCGTCCTCGACGAAACCGCGGCATTTGCCGAGGAGTTGAGCAAAGTCCCCGGGGTGAAAGCCTCCAGCACGCTGCATCTGAAGAAGCCATTTCGCCCGAAGAACGTCCCGATCATCTTCATGCGGATGCCCTCCATTTACAACGGAGTGTTGAGCCAGGTCCGGGGTGTGCTGCTTAGTGAGGATAAGGAGACGTTGGCGATCGTGCTGCGTCTCCTCCCCCCGGAGAAGGCTCCCGTCCCACGCCGGGAGACGATTCAAAAGATCCGTGATCTCGCGGCCCAGCATCAGCCTCAAACATATGTCGCCGGCGAGCCCGTGCAGGTGCAGGACATGTTCCTGTATGTGGAGCAGGACAGCATCCTGCTGGGCGTCACTTCATCCATACTCATGGTGCTGGTGATCGTCTTCATGTTCCGCAGCATCCGCTGGATGATCCTGCCACTGCTGGTCGTGCATCCCACGCTGCTCTGGACGATGGGGTTGCTGGCCTCGACGGGGCTGCGGCTCAGTATGGTCAGCTCGATGCTGACTTCACTGACAACGATTATCGGCGTGGCCACTGTGATGCATATCGCCATTGAGTACCGCGAAGCCCGGTTGCTGCGTCCCCGCCTGGAGGCCTTCCGCGAGGTCTTTGAGAAGCTGGCCATCCCGATCTTCTGGACAATCGTGACGACTGCCATCGGGTTTGGATCGCTGCTGTCGAGCAACATCACCCCCGTTCGCAGCTTTGGGTTGATGATGCTCGTGGCGTCGATGCTGGTGCTGGTGGCGTGTGTCACGTTCCTGCCCGCTGGGATCTTGATCGGGAAGCAGGAGACGAATCTCCATCACGGTCATTCCGAGAAACGACTGACGACCTGGCTGGAATGGCTGTTCGACACCGTGACGTCAAGACGCTGGACGACGATCGCGTTGCTGACAGGCATGTCAGCCCTGTCGGCTTGGGGCTTCAGATATCTGACGATCGAAACCGACTTCAGCAAGAATTTTCGCGACAGCAGCCCGATCGTTCAGTCGCTGAATTTCTTTGAGTCGAAGTTCGGCGGCGTTGGGACCTGGGAGGTGAACTTCGACGCCCCCAAGGAACTGACCGAGGAGTTCCTCAATCGCGTCCGCAAACTGACCGCCGATCTGGAGGCCTTGCGGAAAATGCCCGATGATCCTGTCGGGGCGGAACTCACCAAGATCGTCTCGCTGCCCTCGACGTTAGACGTGATTCCCCGTGTCTCAGCTCCGACGCTCGAACTTCGTCGCGAGATCCTGAGAGATAAGCAACCGGAGTTCGAGTTATCGCTCTACAACGCGGAACAGGGCCGCATGCGCGTCATGCTGCGGGCTCGCGAGCGCCAGAATGCCGAGGTGAAGCTGGAACTGATCCGCCGCGTGCAGGAGATCGCTCGCCAGACCTTTCCCGAGGCTGAGGTCACGGGACTCTATGTGTTGCTGGCCAACCTGATTTCCAGTCTGTTGCGAGATCAGCTGACGAGTTACGGGCTGTCGGTGGCTCTGATCGTGCTGTGTGTGTGGATCCCGTTCCGCCGGCTTTCGTGGGCCATCATCGCCATGTTCCCGAACGTGTTGCCAACATTGTGGCTGATTGGAGGAATGGGCTGGCTCGGGCTGCCGATTAACATCGGTACCGCGATGATCGCCAGCGTTTCACTGGGGCTGACGATCGACTCCAGCATTCACTATCTGGCGGGGTATCAGCGTGCGATCCGCGAAGGAAAGCCGCACCTTCAGGCTCTCCGCGAGTCGTCAACGCACATTGGTCGAGCCCTCGTGTTGTCGAACGTGGCGCTGGTCCTGGGGTTCTCGGTCTTGTCCTTGTCGAACTTCCTGCCGCTGGTGTATTTCGGGATCCTCGTCAGCTTCGCCATGTTGAGCGGGCTGGTGGGGAATCTGGTCCTGCTGCCATCGTTGATGCTGGGACTGGAAGAGATCGGAGATGTCGTCGAGCCCGTGGCGGCACCCGATTCCGACGACGACTCGAAACCGATCTGACACTCTGCATCGAGTCAGACGGTCTGCACCTCAATGACGGCCGAACGGCGAATGATTTTTCGCTCATCCGGAAGTCCGATTCCAACAGCGGACGGTTGTCGTTCCGACGTGATTCCGACATGCTGCCCGGATCGCCGAGCGGTGCTGGTCATGCTGCTCGCTGAACGCACTGGAAACGGGAGGCTGCACCATGTCTCGCTGGTTGGGTTGGGTGTTATTGGTCGTCTGTTGTTCCTTGCCAGTTGGCCTGACTGAAGTCTCTGCGGACGATGCCGCGACTGGCCCGATCGGAACAGTCGAGTTCCAGCCATTGGCTGCGGCGACAGCCCGCCTGATGGAAGCCCTCGAGTTCCAGGGAACTCCGCTGCCGGAGTCGGACTCAGCCGCTCTCAAAGAGATCCTGAAGACCGGTTCAGGTCGCGAGGGCGTGCTGGCGATCCAGAAGATCCTGGATGCTCATTGCCTGGCCTTTGTGCGGATCAACCCCGAGAGCCGTGTATCAGTGTCACCTGGCCCCGCTCCCAAGCAACTGATCCAGCAGGGGTGGCGGACCTTCCTGGTCAAAGTCCACAATGAAGGCGGAGTGACCGCCGAACTCAAGGTCAGCAGCCCGCAAGCAGACATCAACTACCAGCAGGGAAAGGGCCCCCGCGAACGCCCCCAGAAGGACCAGAAACTCGTTACCGCCGAAGAGGCAGCTGCCCGCTTCCTCGATATCGACGCGACACAGAGCCAGCCTCTGACGCCGAGTCTTTCAGGGCTGCTGGTCGAGTACCGTCTGGTCCAACTCTTCAGTCGCGACAAAGGCGACCGCGAGGCGACGCTGAGTTTTGACGTGGGCCAGGGGACACAGGATCTTGGCTTCCGCAACGAGACCCCGATCCTCTTCAAGTCGACGCCCGCCGTCGAAGTGGTCATCGATGTGCGTGATTTCGATGGCAGCCCGACCAGTGCGGCCTTTACGTTCAAAGACGCTCGAGGACGGGTCTACCCGCACACCAAGCGGCGTCTGGCTCCCGACTTGTTCTTCCATCATCAAATCTATCGTGCGACGGGCGAGACCGTGACGCTGCCTCCGGGAGAGTACACCGTCACCGTGCAGCGTGGTCCCGAGTACTATGTCGAGACCTTCCCGTTGAACGTGAAACCCGATGCGGTCAACCAGCGGATGGCGGTTGGCTTGCGGCGGTGGATTCACCCGGCGAAGCGTTACTGGTTCTCGGGCGACCATCATGTGCATGCAGCTGGCTGTTCGCACTATGACAGTCCGACCGAAGGTGTCGGTCCCGCCGATATGATGCGACATATTCTGGGCGAAGACCTCAACGTGGGTTGCGTCCTGTCCTGGGGCCCTTGCTGGTACACGCAGAAGCAGTACTTCGAGGGAAAGGTCAACGCCCTGTCCAAACCCGACTATCTCATGCGGTATGACGTCGAAGTCAGTGGGTTCCCCTCCTCACACGCAGGGCATCTGTGCCTGCTGCGATTGAAGGAGGACGACTACCCCGGCACCACGCTGCTGGAAGAGTGGCCCAGCTGGACGTACCCCGTTCTCGAATGGGGACAGAAGCAGGGCGGTGTCGTGGGCTACAGCCATAGTGGCTGGGGGCTGGAGCTGCCTGATTACATGCCCGACGGTTCGCGGAAGATGAGGACCGGCCCGCAACAGGACTGGAAGGGACGCTGTGCGGACAAGCTTCCCGACGATGCGATGCCGCCGTTCAACAGCATCGGTGCAAACGAGTTCATCGTCACTGGGCCGCTGGGGGTTTGCGACTTCATCTCAGCTGTCGATACCCCAGCGATCTGGGAACTCAACATCTGGTATCACATGCTGAACTGCGGCGTGAGAACCCGCATCAGCGGCGAGACCGACTTCCCCTGCATCTATGGCGACAAGGTCGGGCTCGGTCGGATTTATGTCCAGCTGGCCAAGGACCAGCCGCTCGACTTTGACGCCTGGTGCGAGGGGCTCAAGCTCGGACGCAGCTACTGTGGTGACGGGCTCAGCCATGTGATCGATTTCAAGATCAACGATGTCGCGCTCGGTGCGAAGACCGAACACGGAATCAGTCAGGTCAACCTGGCAGCTCCCGGAAAAGCCAAAGTCACCTTCGACGTGGCAGCTCTGCTGGCCGAGAAGACATCACCAGAGACCGAAAAGATTCGGACCGCCCGCCTCGATGCCAAACCCTACTGGCACCTCGAACGCTGTCGCGTGGGCGAGACACGCAAGGTCCCCGTTGAGATTATTCGCAACGGTGAGGTCGTTGATCGTCGCGAGATCGAGGCCGATGGCAAGACGCTGTCGATCTCATCCGAGATCGAGATTCCTGAGTCGAGCTGGGTGGCTGTGCGCATCCTGCCGAGCGTTCACACGAATCCCATCTGGGTGCAGGTGGGAGACCAGCCGATTCGCGTGACGAAGAGTGCCGACTGGTGCGTGAAGGCGGTCGACGTCTGCTGGGAGAGAAAGAAACGCAAGATCCGCGAGGCCGAACTTCCCGCCGCCGAAGCGGCCTACCAGAAGGCCAAAACCTACTACGAGGCACTGATCGCGAAGCCCTAGTGTCGGGTTGCAGAAAGTCAGCAATCCGGCAGACGTCGAGCTGGAGTTTCATAATGCCAATTCCAGCTTCGGGGACAGCGCCGCGATCTCTCGCTCTGAGAGTCGGAGCCGTTGTGTTGTGCGGTGGCCGAAGCTCACGGATGGGCACATCCAAGGCGCTGCTTCCTGTGGGACGCGAGGTCATGCTGCAGCGTGTCTGCCGGGTATTGGCTCCTCTCGTACAAACCATCACTGTCGTGGCGGCTGAGGGACAAGAGCTGCCCGACCTGTCGAACAAGTGGCTCTCAACGACAGCGAAGCGTGCGACCAGTTGCATCACCCGAGAGCTGTTGACCAACGACGAGCCGTTCATACGGGTTGTTCGGGACCCGGTCGAGTATCGAGGCCCGCTGGCCGGGCTGGCTGCGGGGTTGGCTGATCTTACGGGAGAGGTCGACTGCGTGTATGCCTCGGCGTGCGATGCTCCGCTTTTGCGTCCCGAGTTCGTCTCAGCGATGATTGATTCGCTGGGAGACGCGGAGATCGCAGTTCCATTTGATCGCCAGTTCCACCACCCGCTGGCTGCGGTCTACCGAGTCGCCGTGTTGCCAAAGATCGAGGAGCTATTGGCCGCCGATCGGCTGCGGCCCGTGTTCCTGTTTGAGAAGTGCCTGACTCGCGAGGTCTCGACCGAGGAATTACGCCGCGTCGACCCGACGTTGGACTCGCTGTGCAACACCAACACGCCCGAGGAGTATGCCCAGGTCCTGGCCAGTCTCGCTCGTGAGGAGGCCGTGTGATGGATCGCTCACTGCCGCCCTATACTCACATCCCCGGAGTCACGCCGCATCCGATTCGTGATCCGGCGGGGCATTCATATCAGCCTCCCCGGTCTCTGGCCGAGGTCCTGGAATCGAGCAGGAACGAGCCAGCGGTCTCGCTGGAGAACCTCACCGGAGAGCCCGAGTTCTCTTGGGCTGTCACTCTGTTCAGCGCCGGTTACTACTGGGAGGCCCACGAAGCGTGGGAGTCACTCTGGCACCGGGCCGGACGGACTGGTCCTGCTGCGGACTTCCTCAAGGGGCTCATCAAACTCGCAGCTGCGGGGGTGAAGCTGCGCGAGCACAACGCGGACGGAGTGGAACGTCATGCCCGGCGGGCGGGTGAGTTGTTCACATCGGTGGAGAGCGAACTCTTCAAGGGGAGTTGCGAGGGTCTGGCTCACGCATGGCCGCGACTCATGGCCCTCGCAGAGCGACTTGTTCAGCAGCCCCCTCCGTTCCCCGAGGACCGAGCGGGAAAACCGGTGGTCGCCCTGCCGCGTCTTCCTCATGCCATGGCACCGGAAGCTACGCCTTGAAGATTGGGTAAGTCAGCGGGTACTTCTCGACGATCCCCTGCTTGGCCTTCAGCCCCACCAGGATCGGGCAGACGATACTCATGAAAAGTGCACCCAGCCCCAGAATCACGAAGATCATATAGCTCACTGCCGACAGTAACCCACCAATGACCACCAGAATCAGCTGACAGATCAGGAAGTTGATCGCATTCCGCCCATGCTGATCGATGATCGGGTCCTCTTTGTGAGTCTGCCACATCACGATCGGGATGACATAACCCGCCCCCAGCGTGGCCATGTTGGCAAGCATCGAGAAGTGCAGCCACATGGCATAATTCTGTCGCCGCTCGTCGACGTTCGTCCCACTTCCCAATCCGACCGAATTCAACAACTTGTCGAAGGGATCATTCGACGCAGCTCCCACACTATTCAGGAGACGGACCTTGGTCTTGCGGAACTCATCGTCGGTCAGGATGCCCGACTGACGCAGCTGGTCGAGTTTCTTGATTTCTTCGGCGATCGACATTGAGGATCTTTCGATCGAATGTGGTGTCAGGAAGTCCGCGATCCAGGGCACCGGCTGGCTGACTCGGTTGAGTGAGAGAGGCAACGCCATCAGGGGGTGTCGGCCATTACACACTCGAGCCGAGACTTCGAGGTGAGTGTCAGCCAGGCTGTCGCCACTGGCGGTGCGCAGCGGGAGTTTCTCAGAGGACCCGCAAGTTGGGAAGACCGGTATTCAAAGGTTAACGCGGAGCAGCGGGGAGGATCTGCTCCACGCGGCTGATCACACGTCCCGCATGCAGTCGGGTTTCAATCAAGGTGCCCAGCGTCAGGGCCTCTGCCTCATGGACCACGTCACCGCTCTGGGCATCCTGGGTAATGCTGTAACCGCGTGACAGGACCTGCAGCGGAGAGAGGGCATCCAGTGTCGAGGTCAGTTCCGCCAACCGGGATCCAGCCCTCGCCAATCGCGACTCTGCCGACCGGCCCAGCCGACCGAACAGGTTGTCAACTTGCGTCCGCGCACGATCCAGCTGTTGCCACGGATCGGCGAGCACCGGCCGGGCAGACAGAGCATCGAGCCGGTGACGCGAATACTCAATGCGGGAGGCCACCGTTCTCTGAAGTCGACGCTCCAGCAGGGCCAGATCCGCCAGCAACTCCGCAGCATCGGGAACGACGATCTCGCCCGACTCCGAGGGGGTCAGTGCCCGCCGGTCTGCCACCAGATCGCTGATGCTGACATCGATTTCGTGGCCGACCGCGCTGATAACCGGAATCGGACACGCAGCGATCGCGCGGGCAACGACTTCTTCGTTGAAGGGCCACAGGTCTTCCAGACTTCCGCCCCCGCGACCAACGATCGCGACATCGACATCCTCCAACCGGGGAAGCAGTCGAATGCCCATCGCGATCTTGTCGGCAGCTCCATCACCCTGCACGGGGACAGGGACAATCACAATATTCGCAGCTGGCCAGCGCCGCAGGATGATCTGCAGCATGTCCTTGACGGCGGCTCCCTGGGGGCTGGTGACCAGAGCGATGCGACGCGGAATGCGTGGGAGTGGCCTCTTCCGCTCCGCTGCAAACAGCCCCTCCGCCGCGAGCTTCTCACGCAGCTGGCGAAAGGCGAGCTCGAGTGCCCCGATCCCCTCGGGGACCAGTTCCTGGACCACCAGCTGATATGTTCCGCGGGCCGGGTAGAGATCGAGTCCTCCGACGGCGACGACCTCCAACCCATCCTTCAGCTTGAACTTCAACTGACGAGCAGTATCTCGCCACAGCACGGCTCGCAGCTGGGCCTTGGCATCCTTAAGCGTCAGGAAGACATGCCCGTTGGCCGATTGGCTGAGGTTGGAAATCTCGCCTCGTACGGCGATCAGGGGGAATGCGTCCTCCACCTGGGATTTCAACAATCCCGTGAACTCGGTCACGCTCAGAATCGGAATGTGCTGAGCCAAGTTACCGTCTCGTTCCTACTGGGACGCCGGAAGAACGCTCGCTGGAGCACTCGATTACGGACATCACGGCTGCTGTTAGAGTCCACGCGAAAGCAGAAACAATCCGACCAGGATCAGTGCCATAAAGAACAGGATCTGCAGGAATAGCCGCACCGACTTCCGCATGATTGTCGGCGTCGATTCATAGCGTGTCGCCGTCCAGATCAGGCTGACCACAGCCGCCAAAGGCAGTAGATTCAAGGTATACATCATGATTCGTGATCCAGAGCGAACGTACGATAGGTTATGAGTTCACGCAACGATTGCTATGCAGCGGGTGGCGGCGGTGCGGGAGCATTCTCATCGTCGTAGTAACCGTAGGCTGGACCTTCGACCGCGTCCCAGATCGCCAGCAGATTCATGAGTCCCGCGACCCACACAAACACCATTGCCAGCTCCTGATACTTACCTCGCTCGCGATGCCATTCGGCCTCTTGCTGCTGATCGAGCGGGCAGGCGAACCAGTTCATCAGCGGGCGGGGAATCTTTCCCAGCAACTCCCCCAGGTACTCGCCATTCTCGTCCACGACCGAAGCAGTTACGGCCAGTTCTCGTTCCGCTTGAATGGGTTGTTCAAGATTCACCTTATTGGCGAGATTGAGGGTCAGCGGCTTCCCGTCGAGGTCTCCTGTGAACTTCCCACCGATAGCTGGACCAAAGTCCCCCTTTGCAGGGACCAGAGTCAGCGTGCCGGTGACATCACCGCTTTGGTTCGCGTTCTCGGCCCGCATGTTGACACGGCCGTGAAAGGCGTGCTCTTCGGGGCCCGGAATCGTGATGGGCGAGGTGTTCTCTTTGGAGTAGTAACGTTTGGACTGGTAGATCGCCCACAGAGACGGAACCCCGACCCCAGCCTGCCCCGCGAACTTCAGCACGGTGGCGGTTTGCATGTTCTCCCGATTAGGGGCCTGCAGGGCCTTCCAGTCCGACATGGCCATGCCGGTCCACCATGAACCCCAGATCCCAAAGGCGAAAACAAACGCCTTGAAGAACCGTCGCTGGTACAAATGCCCGGCCCCGGGAAGAAGGAACGCCAGAACTCCCGCCAGGATGGGATTGCGGAGATCGATCTTGGGGGGGGGCGTGGTCATGGTCTGCACTCGGGACAAAGGACAAGCCCGCGAATTCTAGGAAATTCGCCCGGGGAGAGCTAGGTGCGACTCCTTGACGAGGCGGGGCCGAAGGTCCGCCTCGCCTTTGCTTCCGTCGCCGTACTCGGACCGTGGAAGTTGCCACCGCGCCGAGTAATCGGGTCATTATCGGAGGAATTCGAGATTATTGATCGCCCGTGTCAGTGGTCTGCGACGGAGCTAGCAGGGAGTAGTGCATGACCCAATAAATGGCAGCTGTCGTGATTCCACTGACAAACGTGCAGATCATCCAGGTCTTGGGACCGATGAACCAGAGTTTTTGGCCCGAGGCAAAGCGTCGGTTGGCATCGTGATAAACGCCCATGGCGACGAGCCAGGACACAACAAATCCACCGAATGCGACAATCAAGAAGAAGAACTCGAAGAAACCCGTGGACTGATGCATCGAATTCGGCATGATTGAATCTCCTGTGAACCAGACATGAAATCTGACAACCGCCCAGGCACCATAGAAACACAGCCCAGAAGTTGATCCCCCTGGGCTGGCGAATTCGCGTTCAAATGTCCCGCAAGAACTACTTCATCTCCCAGAACTTCACGCAGACTGGCGAGGGGCATTTGACCTGACTCCCGGTGGGAGTCAGCATCCCCGTCTCCTGGTCGATCTTCAGGACCACCAGATTGTCGGTGTCCTGGTTCGCAGCCACGATGTATTTGCCGCTGGGGTCGATGCAGAAGTTGCGAGGGGTCTCACCCAGCGTCGACTGGTTGCCGACGTGGGTCAGGCGGCCATCAGCGGGATTGATCGTGTAGATTGCGATACTGTGATGACCACGGTTCGAGGTGTAGGCGAACTTGCCGCTGGGGTGGACCTGGAATTCAGCGGTCGAGTTCCCAGGCACGGGCTTCCCATCGGGCAGCGAGGTCACCGTCTGGAAAGCGGCGAGGACTCCCCCCGGCTGGACCTGAAACGCGGTGACTTCGGAGGTGATCTCCAGATTCGTGTAGGCGAACTTGCCGTTCGGGTGGAACGCGAAGTGACGCGGCCCTCCGCCCGGCTTGGTTGAGGTCGACGGCGGCTCATTGGGAACCATCTGGCCGTGGTCGGCATCGAACTTGTAGACCAGAATCTTGTCGAGGCCCAGGTCGGCGACCATCGCGTAATCACCCGTCGGGTCAACATTGATTGAGTGTGCGTACGGAGCCTTCTGCCGTTCGGGATCGACACTCGATCCGTGGTGTTTCACGAAGCAGCTGGTCGGCTTCAGCGAGCCATCGGGATTGATTGGCAGGCAGGCACAGCTACCTCCGCTATAGTTGGCGATCAGCAGGTTGCGTCCTGTCGGGTCGACGACGAGATGGCAAGGCGAACCTCCCCCGGTGATCTCTCCGTTAATCCGATCGAGTTTGCCGCAGACGGGATCGATCTTATATGCCGAGACGCCGCCGCCCTTCTTGCCGTCGGTCGATTCGACCTCGCTGACGGCGTACAGGTACTGGCGGTTCGGGTGGATGTTCAGGAACGACGCACTCGACTGCTTGGCGGCCAATCGGGCCTCGGTCAGTGTGCCCTGATCCCGGTCGAGTTCGAGGACATAGAGTCCTTCGCCACCGCGGTTGTTGTACGTCCCGATAAAGGCCCGCACGACATCACCACCTTGAACCAACCCCGAGTGCAGCAACACCGTCGCCCCGAGTGACAGACAAGCCTTCCAGAGCCCGATTCCCGAACCTCGCATAATCGTCCTCGCTGTTCCCGTGATGTGACACCCTGCACGAACCCGCGATCCAAGACTTGGCAGAGCCAGCCAGCAGTTCGCCGTTCCGTGCAGTTGAACCGAGTTGCCGTCACGCGACAAGTCAGCAGAGGGAAACATCAGGGAAAGGGGACGCGTTCCAAACTGACATTGATCTCCTCGATCTGGAATCCGTCGATCGGCAGAGGTATCGTTTGAGGCGACTCGACTCAGGGTCTTCTTCGCTCATTTCTCTCACACAAGGTCTCTCCGCCATGAGTATCGTCGACGATGTGATCAATCAGTTGGGGGTGACGCGGGAACAGGCAGAGGCGGGCCTGGGCCTGATATTCAAAATGGTCAAGGAGAAGCTCGGCCCCGAATTCTCGCAGGTGTCCCAGCTGGTCCCCGATGCCAATCAGCTGATTAACAAAGCCCCCGCTGAGGGAGCTGCGAATGGGACGGGAGGCGGCCTGATGGACGTCCTGGGTGGCATTGCCGAGAAGCTGGGCGTCAGTGGCTTGGGCAAGCTCGTCGAACTGGTCGATGGGTTTAAGAAGCTGGGGCTCGATGCGGAGACTCTGCAGAAGTATGTGAAAGTGGTTCTGGAATTCATCGAATCCAAGGGTGGGACCGCTGTGAAAGACCTGCTGAACAAGGTCCTGACCGCGAAGTAAGATATTGCTGCCAGCTTGGTGGGTCTGGTGAGAACTGGCTCGCAACGTCTTTTCAACTCGAGGCCTCTTTGAACGCTCCCTCCTCTGTTCCTTCGCCCCGTCCGCTTCCCGTCAAACCCCGCTGGATGGCTGTGGGGGTTGTTCTGCTGGTGGTTTACTTGCTGCTGCGCCCGTGGCTGGTCGAGCGGTATGGCTGGGACTTGCCGGGCTTCACCGATGCAAAGTCGAAGGGAGCAGCCCACGCACCGGACGAGTCCACTTCCCGCCGCCAGCGAATCGAAAAGAACCGCCCGGTGGATGTCTCCGTCACCCCGGAACAAGGTGAGGACGCGACCGGAACCAAAGCGACCGACGACCAGGTCGCAGACCGCCAGGACCTGCCCCAGCCCCCCAGCGATCGTGTCGCGAAATCAGCCGGCGCCCCCACTCCGCCGACCGGTCCTGCCTCGCAGCCTCCCGCGAACCACTCCCAGCCCAAGAACACAGCACCGGCAGAAAAACCGTCCCCAGCTGCGGCTCCGAAGCCCGTGTGGAAGGGGCTGCACTCGATTGGTCGGGGGAAGTTCGAGTCGCCAGCGGGGCTGATCTATGATCAGTACCGCATCGATCATGTGATGGAGCACACCCGGGACAACACCGATAAGCCGAGCCATGGGGTGTTCGATGTGACGACTCAGGACGAAGTGCTGGCGCTGATCGATGAGGCGTTCGATCTCACTAAGAAACGTGGCCCGCCCCAAGTCGTGACCGAGGATGAAGGCGACCGCACCGCGTATACCGTGAACCTGAATCGTAAGGTCGGCCAAGCTGGTGGCCAGAGCGGAGCCCGTCGTCGCAATCCCCCACTGCAGAAGGTGAAAATTGTCGTCGAAGACACGCGAGTCATCACAGCCTTCCCGACGAACTGAAGGGCACGAACCCCTTCGTGACGAGGGCAGGTGCGGAGTTCGACAGGCAGGCAGCTGTAGACATCCTTGCCCGGCCCGCGTTCATTCCTGACCCGTGTGTTTCCACAAAACTCCATCCTCGGTTCGACCATGCCCCCCCACGAGTGGTCCGTTCAACCGCGAACGGTTCGATACCTGCTGGCTGTCATGGGGGCATTTGCCTGGCTCAGCGCGGGTCTTGTCATTCGTCAGGGGTTGTTGATCGACAGCCGTTCTCCCCTGCTGTGGGGCACAGCTGGCTGCGGTGTGATCGCCGGGTTGTTCTCGTGGGGGTTGGGCCTGCGACTCAGTGATGATGCGATCATCGCTGCTCAAAATTGGCTAAGCGCGCGGCTGACGGTCGCTCAACCGCAGCGGACAACGACCTCTCGCCCGCTGCTCCACTGGGGATTGCTGATCAGCGGAGTCCTCTTCTTCGCGGCGAACACCACCTGGGTCTATCACCATCAAGACTCCCCCGACGACGATGACCAGGGGGCGTTTCTGATCACTGCCCGAGAGATTCACGAACGAGGCGGGATCACTCAACTCTGGAACGACCTCTGGTCGGGGGAGTTTGCAGAGTCGAACCGACACCCGTTGTTGCTGGGGCTTCAGTCAGTGGCCCCCACGGTCACCGGTGGACGAATTGTCTCCATCGTCGCAGCCAGCGTGACCTTTGGTTTGATCCTGCTGCTTGTCTGGCGCAAGTTCGGGCCATTCACGGCGGGCATCCTGTCGGTGCTGATCGGGACCAATGGGGCGTGGTTGTATCATGCCCCACGAATCGTATGTGAGTCGTTGCTGACCGGCCTTGCAGGGATACTGTGGTTGTCGCTCATCCCACACAGAAAGGCATCCGATCCGCCAGCTCCCACAGCGATCCGGAAGGTCAACGCTGCGGTTGCGGGGCTGCTCTGCGGTCTGGTTTACCTGACGAAAGGGACCGGACTTCTGCTGTTCGGAGCCACCGCATTGGCCTTCATCAGCATGGCCCTCGTCCAGCCCACTCAACGTCGCAGCTGGGCGATGGCTCTGTTCCTCTGGGCGTTAGGCTTCGTCGTTGTCGCATCGCCTCTTCTGGTCAGGAATCAGATTCGATTCGGTTCGGCAACCTACAACGTGAACTCGTATCTGCTATGGGTGGATGCGTATGAGTCGCCCAACGCGATGGCCGATCGAATGACATTGACCGAGACTCGGTCAGCTTACCTTGCGAGCCATTCCCCGACCGACATCATCAAACGCGAGGTCACCGGCCTCGTCTGGCAAACATTCATCGGTTTGCGAACTCTTGGTACCGCCCCGTGGAGTGATGCTCGCCTGTTGGTCGGGGTGCCGCTGTTTTTGCTCGCCCTGATTGGACTGTCTCAACAGCCTCGGGCGTCTAGTCTGGTCCTGATTCTCTGGACTCTCATCATCTGGGGCATGATGGCCTGGTACGTCCCGATCGCAGCGGGGGACCGGTTCATCATGCTGCTGCTCATCCCGTGGCTGACTCTGGCGGCCGATGGGTTTGCTCGCATCCCTCATATGACCGGCAACGTTCCCGCTGCGCAGTTTCGAGTCGCTGTAATCGTCCTTGTGCTCGGCTTGGTTTCGACCGCACTTGTCTGGAGTCAAACGAGTCTCTGGGAGTGCTGAAAGCTGGGGTGAGTATTTCCAGACGAGGTCAGCATCGCTGACAACACCCCACTGCCGGATCACCCCTCGCCGAGGATTGAGTTCAGCAAGTACGTCTCTGCAGCTCGAACGGACGAATCAGGAGCTGTGTACGGGGCGATCGTCGACAGTGCCGCTCCAATCAACACCAGCACAGCCACAATCACTTTGCCGACATCCTGTCCCTTCAGGCTGCCCAGTTGATCGGGGTCACCCGACAGGTAGGCCGAGGCTGCGAAGAACTCTTCGCCGATCAGCGTGTAGTCGCAGGCCGCCACAAAGAACGGCAGCTGAGCCGGCTGGGCGGTCCCCGCGATCTGAATCGCTCCGACAGCGTTCCCCGTTTCGGACAGAATCAGCGACTCGGCGAAGAATGCCCCGAGATAGAAACACGCCGCGGGCTTTTCCCGCACCATGATCCCGGTCAGGTGGGCGACATAACCAAACTGCTCGTCGGTCACGTAGTAAATCCGGTCCTCGCGAAACGCATCGGGCCGGGCTGCCGCATAGAACGCAGCGGCCACCGTCTCACGAGCAGCGGTCATGACGAGCGAGCGACTCGTGGGGACATCGAGTTCGCAGTCATACTCCGCAGCCTTTTCTGCGACTCGCCCGAGGATCGTCAGACCGGCGATCGTCTGGATATCGTTGATGTCGAGTACGCCGGGCACGAATAGACACGCCTGCCCCATCTCGGTCGCTCGGCCGACGGCGTCTTCAATCGCATCAAGACCGGCGATCTTGCGAATCTTCAGCTTCACGCCGCGCCGGGCAGCGACAACATACGCGACAACCGCACCGCAGATCACCGCCATCAACGCGGCCAACCACATCCGGCGGCCATCGACCCATTGCTGAGTGGCAATGCCGGGGGCGTCTTGTGGCGTCTCCAGAAAAGCCGATTTCTCACCAGCAGGGTTGACCGCGATAACACGAAACCAGTAAGGAACTCCGGCTGTGCGTCCGCCAATCGGCACGGTGACAGTCTCAGATCTCCCGCTGAATTTTGTGCGAGCGACCTCTGCGTATTCCCCGTGAAACTCGCCCGAGACGAGCACCACGTACTCAAAGGCCTGCTCGGGGCTCTTTTGCCATGGGTCATCCGCCGAGGGAGCAAACCTCACGTCGAGTGTCTTGCCACCATCCAGCGGGTGGTCCACCACCGACGGGTTCGTCGGTGGCTGAGGGGCAGCACACAGTGTCGCATGGACGGTCAGCAATAGCCCGACAGCCAGCATGACACGCCGAGCCAGCGAGGAGCCCAGTCGAGTGTTTGATGTCGAGATCATTCTCTCCCTCTCCCTCACGACGGACTTGGAAAACGAGAAGAGCCGGATGTGGGGGAGAGGGCCGGGGTGAGGGGGCGATCCATCAACAACGGCCAACTCTCCAGTACTACGCTGCGGGCGGCGTGATCCGATCCATCCCCATCCACTTCCGCAGCACCGGTGGCACGATCACGCTGCCGTCTGCCTGCTGATGATTCTCCAGGATCGCGATCATCGCCCGGGTGCAGGCGACAGCTGTGCCGTTCAGAGTGTGGACGAACTGCGTCCCCTTCTTGTCGGGCACACGGGTGCGAATGCCGAGTCGGCGAGCCTGGAAGTCGGTGCAGTTCGACGCGCTGGTGATCTCGCCATACTCGCCCGCCTCGCCGCGTCCTGGCATCCAGGCCTCGAGGTCATACTTGCGGAACGCTGGTCCGCCGAGGTCGCCCGTGCAGATGTCGAGGACGCGGTAAGGGATCTCCAGCCCTTGGAAGATCTCTTCTTCGATCCGCACGACCATCTCGTGGAACTCGTCTGAAGCGGCCAGTTCCGGTGCCGTGAAACCGAACATCTCGACCTTGGTGAACTGGTGCACGCGATAGATCCCGCGTGTCGCCTTACCGCGTCCACCCGCCTCGGTCCGGAAGCAGTGCGAAATCCCCGCGACCTTCAGCGGCAGCTTGGCATAGTCGAGGATCTCGTCCTTGAACATCCCGCCCAGCGTAATTTCAGCGGTCGCCACCAGCGAAAGATCAGTGTTATGCACCGAGTAGATCTGCGTCTCCGGTCCGCGCGGCATGTACCCGGTGCCGTGCAGCACCTCATCACGGGCCAGATCGGGGGTTGTGTAGATCGAGAACCCCTCGTTCCGCAGCTTCTCGACCGCGAAGTTGACCAGGGCCAGCTCCAGCAGCGCTCCGGCATTCTTCAAGAAATAAAACCCATGTCCAGCGACTTTGGTTCCCGCTTCCAGGTCGACCATGTCGAGCTTCGCCATCAGCTCCACGTGATCGAGCGGCTTGAAGTCGAACTTCCGCTTCGTCCCCCACTCGCGAGCGGTGATGCTCTCGCTCTCCTCCAGCCCGACCGGGGCCGAGGGATGCGTCATGTTCGGGATCTGCTGCTGCTCCTGGCGCAGCTGTTCTTCGACGGTGACCAGTTCGGCTTCCGTCTGGGTAATCTGCTCGCGGAGTTCTTTCCCCTTGGCGATCAAACCGGGCTTATCGGCAGCGGGGGCCTTCGGAATTTGGGCCGAGACGTCCTTCTGCTCGTGACGCAGCTGATCCCCCGAAGCGATCAGTTGGCGACGACGGTCGGCCAGGGCGACCAGTTGCGACAAGTCGACGGGCACACCCCGGTTGCGGCAGTTTTCCTCAACAGCGGCACGGTTCTCACAGACAAACTGAAGGTCAAGCATCGGGGGAACTTCGGTAGGCACTCGCGAAAAGCGGGACATCCGTGGCCCCGCATGAACACGCATTTGAGAACAAGGCGTCCATTTTCGCCAGTGCAGATGACCTCTTGAGCCGACTCGCTTGTCTATGGAGCTGGGCTCGGTCACTTCACCAGGGGAAAGCACTTGAGATATTGAGATCGATCTAGGCCCCGCGGAGGACGCCGGGGATCAGCTTCCAACTCTGGGCGACGCCCGTCAGGCGTTCCTGTCGACCGTTGGTTTCAAAATAGAGATCGTCGGGATTCAGCCCCAATGCGGTCAGTATCGTCGCGTGCAGATTCTTCACCGGTTGCGGCTGCTCCTGGGCCCGCAGTCCGAATTCATCGGTCGAGCCAATCACAGCTCCCGCGTTGACTCCGCCTCCCGCCATCCAGATCGAGAACCCGTAGGGGTTGTGGTTTCGCCCGTCCTTGCCTTGCTTCATCGGCGTGCGACCAAACTCGCCGGCCCAGATGACGAGCGTCGAATCGAACAGCCCCCGCTGCTTAAGGTCAGCCAGCAAAGCTGCGACCGGCTGGTCGGTTTGTGCAGAGTTCCGCTGGTTGTAATCGATGTTGTTGTCGTGCCCGTCCCAGCCGAGTTTGTCGCTGGCGTTATAAGTCTGCACGAATCGCACGCCCTTCTCGATCAACCGCCGCGAGAGCAGACACATGCGGGCATACATCGCCTTGTCTTTGTTCGCGTCATGGATGCCATAGGCGTTCTGTGTCGCCTCGGATTCCTGCGACAGCTCACCGATATCGAGAGCCTCCGACTGCATGCGATAAGCCAACTCGTACGAGGCAATCCTTCCGTCCAGATCGAGAACGCCGGGACGCTGGGCAGCATGCTTCCGGTTCAGTACCTGCGCCAGGTCGAGCGTGGCCCGCTGTGACGCGGCCAGCTCCTCGGGCGGCTGAAGATTGAGTACCGGCGAGCCCTGGTAGCGAAACTGCGTTCCCTGGAACGACGCGGGGAGAAACGCATTGCTCCAGTTCGGAGAGCCGCCGAGCCCGCCGACTTTGTAAAGCAGCACATACCCAGGCAGGTTTTGATTCGCCGAGCCAAGGCCGTAGGTCACCCATGACCCGAGGCTGGGCTTCCCGCTGAGGATCGCCCCCGTGTTCATCAGGTAAGTCGCCGGGGCGTGGTTCGAGCTGTCGGTATACATCGACCGGACCTGGCACAGATCGTCGATGTGCTTTGCCGTGTGCGGCAGGAGGTCCGACACCCAATGGCCGGTCTCGCCATGCTGAGCCCATTTCCACGGACCTGCCATCATCTCGTCCGCACAGTTGTTGAAGACGCCCCCGACCTGATCGGCGTGACTCTTCAGCGACTCAGGGACAGGTTTGCCATGCATCTCTGCCAAGGCAGGCTTGTAGTCAAACAGTTCAAACGTCGATGGTCCACCGTACTGAAAGAGGAAAATGACCTGTTTGGCCCGCGGAGCAAAATGCGGTAACCGCTCCTTCAAGGGCTGGAGCGGATCGATTTCGATATTCCGGCTTCCAGCTGCGTGTGCCTCACTGGCAAGCATCGAAGCGAGAGCGACCGAACCAAACCCCATTCCCGAACGGACGAGAAAATCCCGTCGACTGGTGATCAGCGAGTCATGGAACATCGAACCCCTCGCAGCTTGGTCATCGGTGTGCGCAGAGCATGGCCTGCCACAATCACAGTATGTCCCATCAATGAAGACTGGTCCATGCTGAATGGGGCTGCGAGTGGTCAGAAATCGACCGGGTCCTGCATCGGGCTCTTGTCGCCGAATTTCAGCGACTTCTTGAGCCAGACGAGTTCCACCGTTCCGATGGGGCCGTGACGGTTCTTGGCGACAATGAGGTCCGCCTCGCCGGGACGGTCTTCCGGGTCATAAGCATCAGGACGATGCAGGAACATCACGATGTCGGCGTCTTGTTCGATGGCCCCCGATTCGCGAAGGTCGGCCAGTCGCGGGCGTTTGTCTTCGCGAGTTTCGACCCCACGGTTCAACTGGGCCAGAGCGATGACTGGGACTCGCAAATCCTTCGCCAGGAACTTCAAACGTCGAGTGATCGTCGAGACCTGCTGTTCGCGGGGCAGGGCCTTGTCATCTGACTCGATCAGCTGCAGGTAGTCGATGATAATCAGCTTGATATCGAACCGACGTTTCAGGCGTCGCGAGATCGACGCGATTTGTGAGATCGTACGTCCCGCCTGGTCGTCGATGTACAGTGGGAAAGCCTTCAGGACATTCGACGATTCCATCAGGGCGTGTTGCTCGACTTCATCGAGCGTTCCCTGCCGGACTTTGTGTCCGTCCACCTTGGCATGCATGCAGAGGAAACGTTCCGCCAGTTCGAGGCTCGACATTTCGAGGCTGAAGATCAGCACCCCCTCGTTGACCGCGGCTCCCGCGAGGGCGAAATTACAGACGAGGGCCGTCTTTCCCATACTGGGCCGGGCGGCCAGAACAAGAAGTTCCGTCTCCTGGAACCCCCCGGTCATTTCGTCGAGGCCCTGGAACCCGCTGGTCAGCCCCGAGGTTGTCCCTTCCGCGTCGATACGGGCGAAGATGCGTTGAAACGCATCGTCCATGATGTCGCCGAGGGCCATCTTGTCGATGCTGGCCCCATCTTCCACGATGCCGAAGATCCGCTGCTCCGCCTGCGACAGGATCTTCTCGATGTCGGTGTGGCCGTGGTAGGCTTCCTTCAGCGACTCCGTACACGCTTCAATCAGCGAGCGCTGCAACCACTTTTCGCGGACGATCTTAGCGTAGTATTCCGCGTGGGCCGCATGGGGCACTGTCTCCAGGATCTGGAGGATGTACGGCGTCCCCCCGACCACATCAAGTTCCGCCCGCCGTGCAAGTTCGTCCCGCAGCGTGACCGCATCGATCCCGCGAACGCCCGCCTCGTACATCTCCTGAACGGCTTTATAAATCCGTCGATGTGAGTCCGCGTAAAAGCAGCTGTGAGTGATCTGCGACTGGACTTCGTCGATTGATTCGTTGAGGAGCAGAATACTGCCCAGCACGCAGCGTTCCGCCTCCAGGTCCTGGGGCGGGACCTTGTCAAGGAAGTCCCCGATCTCTTCCTTTTTCTTGGGAGGGCTGAAGGCCATGAAACCGTGTTCCAGTAGCGGAGATGGCAACAAAAAAGCACCTCCCCACGTGGGAGAGGTGCTCGAATTCTCTCATGTTTCCCAGCGGTGTTCAAACCCGTGGGGAACGACCCGAACTAGCGGATCGATGAGGCGGTGGGGACGACCCACACCTTGACTTCGGTGTTGACTTCGGGGTGCAGCTGGAGCTTGACGGTGTACATGCCCAGTTCCTTGAGTGCACCTTCCAGCCGAACCATGTCGATTTCGACGGCGTAGTTCGCAGCCTTGAGGGCCTTGCTGATCTCGGGAGCCCCGATCGAGCCATACAGGTGGCCTTCTTCGGTGGCATTGGCTTCGAGGGTGACGCTGTAGTCGCGAATCTTCTCGCCGACTTGCTTAAGAGCCTTGAGCTTGGAGGCCGCGAGCTGTTCCTGACGCTCACGATGGCGTTTGACCATCGCCTTGTTCGCTTCGGTGGCGACAGTGGCCAGACCGAGAGGCAGGAGGTAGTTGCGGGCATAACCTGGCTTGACCTTCACGATCTCGCCTTGTTCGCCAACGTTTTCGATGTGTTCGGTGAGGAGCAGTTCAATCCCGCCACGACGGTCGGCGGAACGCACGCGTTCTTTGCGCTTCAGAGGCATCATTCGTCCAATCAGTTCACTGGATTGCCACACCGACGGATAGGCGCATGACCTAAACTGTTGTGGCAAAATACAATAGGCAGTCAAAAGACAAAATCCGACAGCGTTCGCCATTTCGTCGGCGACTCAAATCGTCACAACTCTGACCTGACTGAGTGCACCCCGGTGGGCTCGAACCACCAACCTTCGGTTTCGTAGACCGATGCTCTATCCAATTGAGCTAGGAGTGCCGGAAACTGTTTTATACAGGAGACATACTCGACGTCGCAAGTGTTCGCAAAAACGAGCAAAATTGCAATAAAACAAGAACAACAAATCACTTGCGGCGAAACGAGGAAAGTATTTCGATCAATCACTCTTCCAAGATTCTCGGGGGCGATCCGGCTGCGAATCCCCGACCCGTCAGATATCATAATAGATTGATGCGTGTCGACCGCTCACAGATCTCAAGGCGCCGTTTGATGGTTCGATATCTCCTGGCACTGCTTTTCGTTTTGATTCCGGTTTCAGTGCGAGCGCAAACCTCGTACCCGATGCTGATGAGCCTGAAACCCGTGGCTGCTCAGGTGGGCAAGTCCTCCGAGCATACCCTCTCCTCTGCTTACAGCATGTTTGGGGCACGCCAGGTCATCGTAAGTGGGACCGGGGTGACGGGCGAAGTCCTGACGAAGATGGAGAAGGACAAGGACGGCAAATCGCCCAACCTGCAGTCGATCCAATTGAAGTTCACGATCGCCCCCGATGCCCTCCCGGGCGTCCGCGATTTTCGCATCATCAGTGATGCCGGAGCCAGCACTATCGGTCAGCTGGTCGTCGTGACCGATCCTGTCATTGTCGAGCAGGATAACAACGACACACGCGACACCGCCCAACCGGTCTCGTTGCCAGCTGCGTTGTGCGGAACGATCGAGAAGGGGGAGGATGTCGACCTCTTCAAGTTCCAGGTCACCGAGCCGACCACTCTGAACTTCCATGTCCTCGCCATGCGGCTGGAGGACAAGATCCACGACCTGCAAACGCATGTCGATCCGATCATCACGGTGCGTACAGCCAGTGGCTCGACGGTCGCCGCCGCGGACAATCGATATGCCGCCGATCCGCTGCTGAAGTGTCGGATCGAGCATCCCGGTGAGTACCTGCTGGAGATCCGCGACGTCCGGTACGAAGGCAATGCCCACTGGGTCTACTGTGTCGAAGCTCTGAATCGGCCGTTCGTGACGACGGTTCATCCCCTGGGGGTCGAGCCCGGTTCGACAGCTGAGATCCGACTCAATGGCTGGGAACCTGCTGAGTCAGCAAAGATCAGCTGGGCTGTGCCGAGTGATCTGCCCCCCGGACTGTTGTTTAGACCTCTATCCGTCCCGACAGGGGCGACCAATCCTGTGTCCGTCGTGGTCAATGATCTCCCACCAGTCCATGAGATCGCTGAGGACAACAACTCGCCCGCCACCGCTCAGATGGTGTCGATCCCGAGTGGGATCAGCGGCTGTATCGAAACGGAATCAGACATCGACTGCTACACCTTCGAGGCCAAGGCGGGCGACCTGATCGGTCTGGATGTCATCAGTCGTCGTGCCGGAGCCCAACTCGACCCCATGGTGTCGATTCTGAATGCACAAGGGGGCCGCCTACTCGAAAATGACGACCAGAGTGCCGGTGCCATCTCGTCGCAAGATGCCTTGGTCGACTCTTGGCAGGCTCCCGCTGATGGAAAGTACTCGATCGAGATACGCGATCTCCATTTGCGAGGCGGGGCGGATTTTGTGTACTTCATCAAGCTCTTTCGCCCCGAGCCCAAGTTTCAGCTGATCCTCGATTCGGACAAGACTCCCCTTGTTCCTGGCGGGAGCACTCCCCTTTTTGTGCGAGTCCAGAGGAAGAACGGATTCGACGGCGAGGTCCAGCTGGGCATTGAAGGGTTGCCCCCCGGTGTGACAGCGACATGCGGGCGAATACTCCCGGGTGCTTCCATCGATGGGATGATCCTTTTGACTGCCGATCCCACAGCGGTCCCCGTCGCAGCCAATGTTCGTGTCACGGGGAGGGGGACCATCAAGGTGAAGGACCAGACTCGGGAGCTGGTCGTGCAAGCGATCCCGATGCAGGAGAACTACATGCCCGGCGGAGGTCGTAATCACTGGCCGATGCTCATGCACACGGTCAGCGTGGCTCCGCTGTCAGATCTGCTCAGCGTGAAGGCCACTCCGGCGGACATCGTTCTTAAGCCTGGCGAATCGAAGACGATCGACATTGATGTCGTTCGCGCTCCCGGCTTTGAGCAGAACATCACTCTCGACATGGTTTATCAGCACTTGGGCGGAATCTTCGCCAATACGCTGCCCCCCGGCGTGAAGATCGACGCCAAGGCCAGCAAGACCCTCCTCACTGCCAAGGAGACCAAGGGCTCCATCGTCCTCACAGCCGAGCCAACCTCCGCCCCGGTCGACAAACAGCTGACGACGGTCATGGGCCACGTTTCAATCAACTTTGTGATGAAGTCGGCAACCTGCAGCCCGCCGGTGTGGGTCACGGTTTCCCAGCCGTGAGTTGTCGCCACGCTCACATGGCATCATGATCCCTGTTCACGCGAAGTCACTTGTAGGATTGACGAGATGAATGTGTTTCAAGTCGTGCTGTGTGCCTTGCTGGCGGGGAGTTGGCCGCAGTTTCGGGGGGCCAATTCGGATGGTCATTACACGGGGCCCGCCACACCACTGGAGTGGTCCGACACCCAGAACGTCACCTGGAAGACGCCGATCGAAGGGCTCGGCTGGTCGTCCGCTTCGATCGTCGAAGATCGAGTCTACCTGACCACGGCCGTGCCGCGCGGCGAAGGACTTTCGCTGCGGGCTCTTTCGCTCGATGCCAAGACCGGGAAGATCGTCTGGGACCAGGAAGTCTGGGCCGTCGACAAGGCTCCCGCGATTCACACCAAGAACAGCCACGCCAGTCCGACACCGATCGTTCGTGACGGAGCTGTGTATGTCCACTTTGGCGTACTCGGCATGGCCCGGTTGTCCGCAGCGGATGGAACCATCCAGTGGAAGAACAACGAGCTGGCCTACAACCCGGTGCATGGCAACGGAGGCTCGCCCGTCTTATACGACGGCAAGCTCGTGATCGCCTGCGACGGCAGCAAAGACCCGTACATCGCGGCGGTCGACGCCGAGACGGGCAAAGTGGCGTGGAAGCGGCCCCGATCGGTTGAGACCCGGATCAGCCATTCGTTCGTGACCTCAACCGTCGCAGTCGTCGATGGCCAGGCCCAGGTGATTTCCCCCGGTCCCGGGCACATGGCAGCTTATGACCTCAAAGACGGCACCGAGTTGTATCAGGTGAAGGCCCCCGGCTGGTCCGTCGTCCCCCAACCCGCGATCGGCCATGGTATGGTGTTCTACAACCATGACTACGATCACCCCGAACTGCTCGCCGTGAAACTGGGAGGCAAGGGGGATGTGACCGAGTCCAATGTCGTCTGGCGGATCGAGCGTGGGGCACCGAGCACGCCCTCACCGCTGCTCGTCGGTGATGAGCTGTACTTTGTATCGGACAAGGGAATCGCCTCGTGTGTCGATGCTCACACGGGTGAACGCCATTGGATGGAGCGGTTGGGCGGCAACTACTCTGCGTCGCCGGTCTACGCCGATGGTCGCGTGCTGTTCCTGGATGAGGATGGACTCGCGACCTGGGTGAAGGTGGGCCAGACCTTTGAAGTTGTGGGAACGAATCAGGTCCCGGGCCGTACCTTTGCGACTCCAGCCTTCGCCGACGGAGCGATGTACTTGCGAACGGACACCGCTCTCTACAAGATCGCCCGTTGACGATCGACGATCGCTCACATCACTGGCTGTTGTCCATTTCCTCTGTGACCTGGCTCGGGTAAAGGCGACCATCATGTTGCGATTGCTGGGTGGTCCGAAACAGTTGTGCAATGGCATCCGGCGGCGTGATTTGCTGCTGGCGGGTGGACTCTCTGTACTCCACCCCGCATGGGGGCAGGCGGCCAGTTCCGGGCCCGCCAATCTGGATGAAGCTCCCGCGCTGCCGGGGTTTGGCTCGGCGAAGAACGTCATTCTGCTGTATCTGTTCGGCGGACCGAGTCATATCGAGATGCTCGATATGAAGCCGGAGGCCCCGAAAGAAGTACGGGGCGATTTCCAGCCGATCGCGTCGAGTCTGCCTGGACTAGATGTGTGCGAACATCTCCCCCGCATGGCCAAGGTCATGGACCGCGTGGCAGTGGTTCGCTCGCTGAACCATCCATGGAACTTTCACGGGATGCAGTATGCCACGACCGGAGCCCCAATCGGCAGTATCCCGCTGGAGGAGTCGCACACGAACCCCGGACACCAACCCTATCTGGGCTCGGTTGTGCGGTACTTTGACGAGCATCAGCACGGGCGCAAACCGGCGGGTTCAGTGCCCGACAACGTCATCCTCCCGTTCATGCTGAGCAGCCACCGGACAACGCCCCGGTATGTGCCGCCTTACGCTTCATATCTGGGAAGCATCTACGACCCGATCTGGTCCGAGTTCCGGGGCGAGCCTACCCGCAGCATGCTTCGCTGGTCGTGGGGACCGCCGACCCAGATCATGGACCCGTATCTCGGCGTGAAGCCCGATTGCCGATTTGTGATCGCTCCCGAAGCGGAGTTGCCACTGGATGTCACGATCGACCGACTGCATCGCCGCAAGTCTCTCCTCGAACAGATCGAGTCGATCCGTACCGACGCCGCCCGTCAGTCAACGACGCGTTCGTTCGATCCCCAGCGCGAGCAGGCCTTCTCCATGCTCGACTCCGCGGCGATTCGCTCAGCCTTCGACCTGCAGCAGGAGCCAATACAGCTGCGAGAATCCTACGGCATGTCGCTCTTCGGCCAGGCCACGCTGCAGGCTCGCCGCCTGGTCGAATCCGGGTGCCGGTTCGTAACCGTCGTGTGGGACGAATACGGGCAGCTCAACTCCGGCTGGGATACGCACGTCGATCACCACAACCGGCTGAAGAACGAACTGTTGCCCGGTCTCGATGCGGCGTTCTCATCGCTGGTACTCGACCTGGAACAGCGGGGCATGCTGGACGACACGCTGGTACTGGTGATGAACGAGATGGGCCGCACGCCTCGGTTTCAAGGAGAAGGCCGGGGACACTGGGGTTTCGCCTATTCCAACTTCTTCGCCGGAGCTGGGATGAAGCGCGGGACGGTGGTCGGTCGCTCGGACAAGATCGGAGCATCGGTCGTGGATCACCCACTCAACGCGAAGGACATCCTCGCCACGATCTACCACCTCATTGGGATCTCCCCCGAACAGACACTAAACGACCGGCTCAACCGGCCGATCCCACTCGCTCACAATGGGCAGGTCGTGTCCGAATTATTAGGTTAGAGCGTAATGCTGCCGGAGCATCGTACGACTGCCGCATCTACATTCCCCATGACTGGCCTGACTGAGGCAACCCATGCTGCGTTTCATTTTGCTCCCCCTGGTGGCCTTTCTCATCACTGGCCGACCAACTGCCGCAGCTGACACGCCGCCCGTCTCCACAGACCCGCGAGTCCGCATCGACCTCTTCGCTGAGAACCCGTTGCTGGCGACACCGACCGGGATCGATATCGACGATCAAGGTCGAGTGTGGGTGATCGAAAGCAACACGCACTTTCCGCCTGAGGGATACACCGGTCACCCGACCGACCGTGTGCTGGTCTTCACCGACCAGGACCGCGATGGCCGAGCCGAAGCCCCCGTCGTCTTCGCAGATCAAATTAAGCACGCCATGAGCATCGCCGTGCGGCCCGCCTGGATGAACGTCATCCAGCTTTCGGGACAGGCCGAGCCGACTCCCGAAAATGCCACGCAGATTTTCCTCGCCACGCGTCGCGAACTCCAGCTGTTGGAAGACATTGACGGAGATGGAAAGGCCGATCGTCGCCATGTCCTGCTCCAACTCGACACAACGGGCGACTATCCGCACAACGGCTTGGCGGGGTTCGCCTTCGACGCCATGGACAATGTCTATATCGGTCTGGGTGAGAACTTGGGCCGTGACTACACGCTGATTGGTCGCGATGGGGCCAAGTTGTCCGGAGGAGGGGAGGGCGGGAACGTCTACCGCTTTCGCCCCGATGGCAGCGGGCTGGAGTTCTGGGCAACGGGGTATTGGAACCCGCATGCGTCCTGCGTCGATGCTCTCGGGCATCTCTTTACGGTCGATAACGATCCTGACAGCCGGCCCCCGTGTCGATTGATTCATTCGGTTCGAGGCGGTGATTACGGCTATCGGTTCCGCAACGGGCGTAAGGGGCTGCACCCGTTCACTGCATGGAATGGCGAGATCCCCGGCACGCTGCCAATGCTGGCTGGAACGGGTGAGGCACCGAGCGGCATTCTGGCCTATGAAAGCCCCGGACTCCCCGAGGAGTTCGTCGGTGACCTGATCGGGGGAAGCTGGGGGGACCATCGTGTCGATCGGTTCCGGCTGAAGCAGAAGGGGGCCTCGTATGAATCGGTCGCAGAGCCCTTGATCGTGGGCGACCAGAATTTCCGTCCGGTCGGTCTGGCGACTGCCCCGGACGGTTCGCTCTATCTGACCGACTGGATTCTGCGGGACTACAAGGTCCACGGTCGCGGGAGAATCTGGCGGATCTCTCATGTCGACGCTCAGGCTCATCAATCGATCGATGTCGCGGCGATCAAGTTGCTGACCGACCAGACTCAACTACTTAAGCACATCGAATCGCCCCGGCTGGCCGAACGCCGAGTCGCTGCCCGTCGGCTGGCTGACCTGAGTATCAAGCCGCTGATCGCTGTCGCCCGAAATGAGAAGGCTCCCATCCGTGCCCGGTACGAAGCTGTGGCTGCACTGCTCCCGCACCAGGGACTCGATCACGAACGACAGCTGACGCAATACGGCTTGGCCAGCTCTGCTCCCTACGACGCGGTCCAGGCCCTCTACCTCGAACATTACAACCAGCTCCCGACCATCCCGCGCACGCTGGAGATCCTGCAAGCACCGACGGGGAACGATTCGCAATACCTGCTCGGCTCAATGCGATCATTATCTCCACTCATCCGCAGCCTTGGCTCATCGCAGCCGAAGGCCGCAGTCTCACTGCTGGGCAAAGTCGCGAGCCTGAACGATCCGTTTGTCTTTGAGGAACTTGTCCGACAGCTGGGTTCGACACTCACGACGCCTTTGATGGAGAAGGCCCTGGCCTCTCCGGCGAAACTCGATTCCCCGTTGCGACTGGCACTGGTCCTGGCAGCTGTCGGAAGAAGTGAGCCATTCGACAGTGTCGCCAAGCTGGGTCTCGCGGACAGCGATGCTCAAGTCCGGCGGGTGACGGTCCAGGCCGTCGCCGAGAAGAAGTTGGTCGTACTCCGGCCCGCTGTCGAAGCGGTGCTGACCAGCGAGCCGATGAATGAGGAACTATTCCTCGCAACGCTGGCTGCGATCGAAATGCTCGATGGGAAATCACCAATTGATTTCGACAAGACCCCAGCTGCGAAGTACGTGGTCCCGATTCTGAAGTCGAGTCTCGGCAAGCCGGGAATCGCGATCCAGGCGATCCGTCTCGCCCAGCCGAAGGAGTCGCCCGAGGTGGCATCGCTTCTTGCGGGCGTGGTGACAGGGGCTCATCCAATCGACCTGAAGCGGGAAGCCATTCGCACTCTGGCCACGTCTCCCGCATCCGAATCACTCGCGACGCTGATCGCCGTGGCCGACGACAACGCAGCTGACCAGTCACTGCGTCAGTGGGCGTTTCTGGGGCTGGCGAATCAACCCACGATCGAAACAGCTTGGTGGGTCAAGCACTGGAACCCGGGCCGCGATACGCCGCTGGGTTTATCGGTGTTCGGCGGTTTGAAGTCTCGTCTTGCCGACCCGGGGGTATTGGACAAGCTGGAGTTGGCGAAGCTTCCGCCTGACAGCCCGCTACTCGAGGCTATAGCGCTCGCACTTCCCGCAGGTTCGTCGGCCACTGGCGATGCCTTCACGAAAACTCTCTCCACACGCCCGAAGACAATCGCGACCTGGACGGAGCTGGCCACCGAGTCCCTTGTCGATGACCCGGAAACGATCTCGCGAGGTCAGTTGGTGTTCTTTCACCCGAATGGTCCCGGTTGCATCAAATGTCATCGGATGGAGGGCCGCGGCGGACTCATCGGTCCCGACCTCTCCCATGTCGGCGGAACGTTCTCAACCGAGAAGATCATCACCTCGATTCTGGAGCCCAGTCGCGAGATCTCGCCTCAGTTCACGACGTGGCTCATGACCACCCCCGAAGGCCAAGTCCACACCGGGATGCTCGTGTTCGAGAACGAAGGCAAGACCATCCTGGGCAACGCCGAGGGCCAGACGATCGAGCTGAAGACGATCGATGTTGAGACACGCACCCCATCGAAGACATCGGTGATGCCGGAGAAGCTGGTGGACCGGCTCTCGCAGCGGGAGTGGCTCGACCTGATCGCGTTTCTTCGCTCTCGCCGGTGATTCCCGCTATTCTGAGCATGCCTCGCGCACTTCACGAAAATGCACCACGAGATCACGATGTCCCATTCCGACGATGCCGCCAAGCGAGCTTTCTGGGCCCAGCAGATGGACCTGGGTTACAAGCTCATTGAAGATGTCACCCCGTTTGAAGTCCGCGAATGCGGCGAGGGATTTGCCTCGCTTCGGGATGAAGCCGAGAAAGCGGGGGTGGAGATGCTCTTCTCCACGTCCAAGATCGCAGGCGAACTCGAACGAGTTCTCTTCATCCGCGAAAGTCTCGCGAAGCGCGTCATGGATGTCGGTCGCGACATGAACAATCGCGGCTGGATCCTGAAGATCGAAGACGGCTATCGCTCACTCGAAATGCAGGCCCAGCTGGGACGCAAGCCCGCGCTATTCGATGTGATTCTGAATAAGTGTATTTGGGAATGTGGGGGTGAGATCCCATCCGTGGAGCTGGTCTCGCGGCGGGCGAACGTGCTGATCTCCAATCTGCCGAAGGTGGGGACGCACATGTCGGGGTCGGCGATCGATGTGTCGGTCTTCCGCCGTGACGATGGGACGGAGGTCTGGCGCGGGAACCCCTATCTCGAGATGAGCGAGCGGACGCCGATGCGGTCGCCATTTGTCGAGCCGGAATTCATCCAGAACCGGCTGGAGATCACCTCAATGCTCGAAGCCCACGGGTTCGTGCATTTCCCGTATGAGTTCTGGCACTTCAACCAGGGAGATGGACTTGGCAATGTGCTGGCGGGGATCAAAGAACCCGCCCGCTACGGAGCTGTCCACTGGGATCCGAAAACCAATCGCGTGACGCCCGTCGACAACCCGACCGAACTGCTCACTCCACTCCCGGAGATTCAACGGCAAATCGAAGCTGCCTTCGAGCGAGCGAAACAACGCCGCGAAGCGAACGCCTGATTCGGCCTCCGCAGTACCGGCCCTGTCAGTCCAATCGGCCGATAAACTGCTCGCGAGACCAGACATTGCATGTCCCCCGATGGGGCCATGTTGCCCAAGCCTATCCCCTGGAATCCAACACTTGACCAGTCGGACGGACACTCTTGTCTGTCCGACTGGGGTGGAACGAGTTCGATTCCGGAGGGGGGCTTCCAAACTTGCCAGGGCATCGCCCCCCCCTGAACCTAGCCGACGACCTGCTCGTCGGTTTCGGGGACTGCGGGGCTGTCTGGATCGAACCACTCGTCCTTGAAGACGATGCGTTTCCGCTTCTCCATCGCGAGATTCGCGGTGAGGGCCATGATCGCGTCGGCCATCGCCACGGTACCGGGGCAACGCAGACCGCCTTCGCTAGCAGGCAACAGCTTGCCGTCCTTGTAGTAGGTCGGGCCGAAGTTGCGGATCGCGTAGGCGAAGTGCTCCATCTCTTCGGTGTAACCGCGGCTGACGTTCGTGGCCCAGTCGGAGCCACCGCCCGATGCCTTGGCCGGTCCTGAGTTCGTCTCGTAGGCACTGAGCACCGGGCCACCGGAGACCGCATTGTTCACGACCCACAGGCGTTGGTCAGGACCGCCGCCTTCGCTGCCACGACCTTCTTCCTTGTAGAGCATCGCCTCTTTTTCAGTCTTCACGATCAGCGTGCCACGGCTGCCGAACACGGTCTCGCCGTAGGGCTCGAACTTGTTCGTGCTGATCGACGAGTAGGTGACGACAGCGATGTCGCGGTCATCTTCCTTGTAGTGGCGACCGGGGAATTCGAAGGTCACGTAGATGTTGTCGTAAACTTCGCGGGTGTCGTTCCACTTATCCGCGGGGCCGACGTTCTTGATGCCGTAGAAGTTCTTGCCGCCGTATCCCTGGACGGCCAGCGGGTGGACCTTGCCCAGGAAGATGCTGCAGGCGTCCATCTGGTGGCTGCCGAGTTCGGCCATCAGCCCACCGCCGGTCTTGTTAAACAGACGCCAGTTGACCAGTTGATTCAGATCGTCGTACCCGAACTTGGTCAGGTCGACGTCCTTCATCGCTTCGGCATCTTCCTTGTCGACCTTCTTCACCCAGCTGTCACTGTTGGGGAAGGAGTTGTTGCGGTGCCACTGAGCACGAATGAACTTGATGTCACCGAGCAGGCCGCTGCGAACGAGGTTGGCCGCGTTGTCGTACAGCACGCTGTAGTGCCGCTGGTGTCCGACGGCGAGCAACAGGTTCTTGTCGCGGGCCAGCCGGATCAGCTCCTTGCACTCAGTGATCGTGCGGGCCATGAGCTTTTCGCAGAGGACATGTAGACCAGCTTCGAGGCAGGCCTTGGCGACCGGGGCGTGCTGGTTCAGTGGCACGGCGATCACGACCGCTTCGAGGCCGAGTTCGTCTTTGGCAGCGATCAGGTCGAGGTGCGAGGCGTAAGTCTTAATCTTGCCAGCTGCGTCGGCTCCCAGCTTCTTGATCAGACCGACGCGAACTTCGTCGCCGTCCCCCTGGAGCGCCCGCTCCCGGTTGGTCTTACGCAGGTCGGCGATCGCAACAACATCCATGTAGGCTGGGGGATGCTGGGCCAGCAGGACGTTCCCTTCGTCGCCGGTGCCGATGAAGGCGACCTTCACCCGCTCGCCTTGCAACTCCTTATAGCCAAAGACCATAGCTCCGATGCCCGTGGCACCGGCTGCGGCCCCTTTGAGCACATCACGGCGGGTCAGTGACACAGCGTCGGAAAAACTCTGCTTCCCAATCTTCTGCTGCTCGGGGGTCAGGTTCATGGCGATCTCCGAATACTCAAAACACACAGAGAGGCTGCGGGTTGATCGAGCCACTCCGACAAATGACATTCCAGGCCCAACATTATAGGCGGAAGTCTCTATTTTTCCCCTGTGACAGGTCCGCTTTCAAGGTCTGGGAGAAACTCCAGCCAATCTGCCCCTCAAATCCGAATTTCGTCAGAACAGGTGTCGATCAGGAAAAGCAGCAGAACCTCGCACTTGACCCATTTCCGCAAGTTGGAATTTCCTCATCCCCGCGAATGTCCCTGACTTAGCTAGCCGATTCAAGCTAAGGGGTTCCGACGAGATATCGGCAACCGCTGATGCATCCTCAGTGACACTGGGAAGATTGAAACAAAAATAGGGATCGCACCCATTTCGTTTACCGATCCGCCTAGTGGACTGAGATTCGAATTTGTGACTGGAGTAAGATCCAATTACCATGTCTAAACGGGTTTCCAAGTCGAGAAGACTTGGGGGTTCGGTTTCAGACAGGTGATCCTGGTCGAAATCCTGGCGAGATAGAAATCTCTCGCACAGGGAAACGACCACGGTGACCGGGTCTTGATTCACGTCTGTCAATAAGGGGTATGACGCCCTTTCCCCCACCACAATGGTTCACAATACGGTATTCGGCCATAGGAGGCTGGGTACCGGAATTGGCAGCGACGACGGACAAGCTCCGTTCCGCTGATTTTCTGGGCGATCACTGCTGAGCACAGCAAGCGCGCCGAGATTCGACACAGGAGAGTATTCGATGGGGCATCTGCTACTGACTGGGGCGACAGGATTGTTGGGCCGGTATCTCATGCGAGATATCTTGGAGAAGGGCATTCCTTTGGCCGTTCTCGTCCGCCCCAGCCGCCGCAAGTCACCTCAGATTCGAATCGAAGCTGCCATGCGAGTCTGGGAAGAACAGCTCGGTCGCAAGCTGCCTCGTCCGGTCGTTCTGGAAGGTGATATCTCCCTGCCCGACTTCGGCCTGAGTCCCGAGCAGATCATGTGGGCTGCCGAAAACTGCGACGCCATGTTGCACAATGCTGCCAGCCTCTCGTTCGTGACCACGGGCCGCGATGCCGAGCCCTGGAAGTCGAACGTCGGCGGTACCCAGAACGCCATCGAATTCTGCCGTCAGGCTGGGATTCGCAAGTTCTTCCACGTGTCGACCGCTTATGTCGCTGGCAAGCGAATGGGTCGAGTCTACGAGAACGAACTCGATGTCGGGCAGGAGTTCGGCAACTGCTACGAAGAGAGCAAGGTCGAAGCCGAAAAGCTCGTCCGCGAGTGCAAGGACTTTGACACGGTGACGTTCTTCCGTCCGGGGATCATCATCGGTGACAGCGTCACCGGCATGACGACGACGTATCACAATTTCTATGTGGCAGTCGGTCTGGCCAAATCGCTCTCTGATCACAAGACCGAGAAGGACGAGACCGGGCTGGCTGTGGCGAACCAGGTTCACTTCAACATGAACGGCAACGAGCGCAAGCACCTCGTGCCGGTGGACTGGGTCTCGGCGGTGATGGCTCACGTCATCGACCAGCCACAGCACCACGGCAAGACATACCACCTGACACCGAATGTTCCCATCACGATGCGTCTGATTCGCGACGTGCTTGAGGCGGAAGTCGGGTTCTACGGGGTGGAGTTCTACGGAGCGGGCGACCGTCGCTCTGATTCGTCCGAGAACGAAGATGTCTTCTTCCAGCACATGGAAGTTTACAACTCCTACTGGCGTGACGATCCGCAGTACGACACGACCAACACGCGCACAGCTGCCCCTCACCTCCCCTGCCCACTGGTCGATCGGACAATGCTCCGGCACCTGACCCGGGTGGCGATCGAGAACAAGTTCAGCTGGAAAGACCCGGTGGTCGAGGAAATGCCCGTCACCGCCAGCGTGTGATTGACACCCTGCTGATTGACTTCTAAAAAGCCCAGTAGTCGCCGACTACTGGGCTTTTGTTCACTTCACGCCCCCTCAGAGTCGGAGACGGTCAAAACGGAGTGCAGGGGTCATGGCAGACCATCGTTCCCCGATCGGGAGGGGCTCGGGCTTAAGGCCCCCCAATCGGTTCGGCGAAATCCATGCGGAACTCGATCTGGAGCATGTCGAGCACGACGACGAGTACCTGGCCGCCCTCGCGAAAGTCCCGACGCAGTATCTTCCTGATGACTCCCGCACGATCATCTCGGAGAACGACAGCCCCGACTTGCCGTTCCGCTACAGCCTCAACACCTATCGCGGGTGCCAGCACGGGTGCAGCTACTGTTATGCCCGGCCGACGCATGAGTACCTGGGCCTCAACGCGGGACTCGACTTTGAAACGAAGATCTTCTTCAAGCCGAATGCGGCGGCGTTGTTTCGTGAATGGCTGAACCGGGATCGATACGTTCCCGGGCCGATCATGGTCTCGGGAGTGACCGATTGTTACCAGCCGGGTGAGCGGGAGTACCGCCTGACGCGGGCCTGCCTGGAGGTCGCCCTCGAAGCCCGGCAACCGATGTCGATCGTCACGAAAAATGCCCTCGTGTTGCGGGATCTCGACCTCCTGCAAGAGATGGCCCAGCACCGGGTTGTATCGGTGGCGATCAGTGTCACCACGCTCGACGCCGCGCTGACCAAGGTCCTCGAACCCCGCAGCAGCACCCCCGAGGCCCGGTTGCGAGCGATCCGCACCCTCTGTGAGGCGGGGATCCCCACGCGGGCGATGCTGGCCCCCATCATTCCCGGGCTGACCGACCACGAACTCCCCAATCTCGTCGCTGCTGTGGCCGAAGCGGGAGCAGAATCGGCAGGTCTGATTTTGTTGCGGTTGCCTCTGACGGTCCGGCCGGTCTTTCTCGACTGGCTGGCCCAGCATGCCCCCGAAAAGCGGGAAAAGATCGAATCGCTGATCCGCTCGACCCGCGATGGACAGCTGAATCAGTCGAAGTTTGGCCAGCGGTTTCGGGGAACCGGCCCGATCGCAGAGCAGATCCAGCAGACGTTCCGCGTCTTCTCGAAGAAGTACCGCCTCGACGGCGGCGGTACCTCGCTCGACTACACACGCTTCAAGCCGCCGAAACCGAAGTCGGGCCAGCTGCGCTTATTCTGAGCGAGACCGCACACCCAGCCGCTCGCCATGCGGGAGAGCCACTCCTACAATGCGGCCTGTGAACGCGGTGGATCAATCGCGAGGCGAGCATGGCGATCCCTCCAATTGCTGTCTGGGAACGGAATCCATACTGGGTTCCCGAGTTACAGCGTCAATTGGCGGGGACACCAGGGCGGGTGACCAGCTGTCGCATCGAGTCCGATGTGGCCATGCGACTCGATGAGGGGGCCCGCCAACTCGTGGTCGCCTTGCCGATGGGTGAGCGTCCCCCGTTGGCTGCCATCCAGCGATGGATTGCTCGGGGACTGCGAGTCCATGTGATTCTGAACCCTGCCGACGAGCCGTATCGCTGGTTTCTCCATGAACTGGGAGTGGCCAGCGTGTTCGACTTTGAGGGGGCGAGGGCTCATCTGGTGCGGGCCTGTCGGACGGAGTCGGGTGAAGCGGCGAGCCGCACCTGATCCGATCGACGCTCTCTCTGAAAATGATCTCCCCGTGAGACTGATGCATTTCGTGCAAGGTGGATTTGATGCTGACTGAACAGAGTGTCCGTGAGGCGGTTTCCCAAGTTCGCGATCCCGAGATCGGCAGATCGCTCGGTGAACTCACGATGGTGCGTGACATCCAGGTCAGCGGGACCTCCGCCAAGATCGGTATCGAACTGCCGACCCCGGCCTATCCCGATCGCGAGCGGATCACCAATGCGATCAAGCAAGCCGTCACAGCCCAGGGAGCCTCGGCGGTCGATGTCGACTACAGCTGGGCGGTTCGCGGCAAGGGAACGGGCGGTGCGATCGGCCTGAATGTCAAGAACGTGATCGCAGTCGGCAGCGGCAAGGGCGGCGTGGGGAAGTCGACGGTGGCAGCCTCACTGGCCCTCGGACTCAAGCACTTCGGGGCCAAGGTCGGCCTGATGGACGCCGACGTGTACGGGCCGAGTATTCCCCACATGGTCGGGGCCTCGGGCAAACCGGCGATCAAGCAGATTCAACTCCCCGATGGCCGCGTGATGGAGCGGATTGTCCCCATCGAAGTCGATGGAATGCCCACAATCTCGATGGGTTATATGGTCAATCCTGACCAGGCAGTGATCTGGCGCGGACCCATGCTGCACAAGGCGCTGTCTCAGTTCCTGCAGCAGACTGACTGGGGTACGCTCGATTATCTGGTGATCGATATGCCGCCCGGAACCGGCGATGTGGCCCTGACTTTGTCGCAGATGGTGGGGCTGGCGGGGGCGGTGGTTGTCTGCACCCCGCAGCAGGTCGCACTGCTCGACGCGGTGAAGGCGGTGTCGATGTTCAAGACCGTGAAGATCCCGATCCTCGGGATGGTCGAGAACATGACGGGCGAAATCTTTGGTCGCGGCGGAGCCAAGGCGAAGGCCGAGGAGCTCGGTCTGGCCTTCCTCGGAGAAGTGCCCGCCAACGCCATGGTTCGCGAGAAGGGGGACGCCGGTCAGATGGCTGCCATCTTCCAGGAAAACACCCCGACCCGGGATGCCTTGCTCCATATGTGCCAGCGTGTCGCCATCGAAGTGGCTCGATCACTGATGGAAAGCCCGAGCTTGCCCACCCTGGAAATTCTCTAGTCGGGATGACTTCGGGGGACCGCATTGATCGATCTCGAACAGTCCAGCTGGAGGCGATCCCTGGCGACCGCGATTCGCGACGTCGACTCGCTGGTTCGCGCCCTCCAGTTGCCGTCCGAGTGGATCGATACCGCCAGCGATGCCGTGAAGTCGTTTCCGGTTCTCGTGCCACGGAGCTTCGTCGCGAGAATGCGAGTCGGTGACCCGCACGATCCGCTGCTCAAGCAGGTACTCCCCGTCGTTGAGGAGGGGATGACCCGACCCGGATTCGTGCTGGATGCCGTCGATGATCATGCCGCCCGCAAGGCTCCGGGGTTATTGCAAAAGTACGCGGGCCGAGTCCTGTTGATGACCTCGGCGGCATGTGCGGTCAACTGTCGGTACTGTTTTCGGCGGCATTACCCGTACAGCGAGGAACCTCGTCGGCTCGATGACTGGGAACCGGCTCTGGCGGCGATTGAAAGTGATCCATCGATTCACGAGGTGATCCTCAGTGGCGGCGATCCACTGACGCTACCCGATGAGCGGTTCCGGCTTCTGGTCGAGCGGCTGGAGCAGATCGATCACCTGGCCCGGCTGCGGATTCATTCTCGGTTGCCGATCGTGCTGCCCGATCGCGTGAACGCCGAGTTGCTCGACCAGCTGCGGAACACCCGTCTCCAACCAGTGATGGTTGTCCATGCGAACCATCCCCATGAGATTGAAGGGGACTGCGCTGAGGCCCTGCGTCGACTCGTACGAGCAGGGGTCCCGACTCTCAACCAGGCAGTGCTGCTGCGGGGAGTCAATGACCATGTCGCAGCTCTTGCTGAGCTGTGTGAGCGGCTGATTGATGTCGGTGTCATGCCGTACTACCTGCATCTGCTCGATCGAGTGGTGGGGACCGCTCATTTCGAGGTCCCGGAAGCAACCGCGATCGAATTGATCGCAGCTTTGAGGTCACGTCTTCCGGGCTACGCGGTTCCGCAACTGGTCCGCGAAATCGCGGGTGAACTGAGCAAAACCCCCGTTTTGGGGCCCTAAAAGAGCCAGTCAGAGCGAACATTTGCGGGTTGGTCAAACGGAATTCCAGGATTCTTCACGAATCCCACGTCGCTTCACCGGGCGACCAAACGCTGCCAAGGCGGCGCACCCGGAGAAGCTTCCTTCTCCGCGTGAGTATAAGTCATTTCTTAGGAGTGCTTTACGCGAACCATTCTGGCGAGATCGAATCATGAGGTCTGAACGCAAGCCTCGGCCGATTCTGATCTTGACGAAAACTCCCATGCTTGAATTCGATTCTCAGAAGAGAGATAATCAGTTCTCTTCTTTGGATCGAACCTCTGTTGGAAAGAGCCATTCATGCTCAAGCAGAACGATATGGAAATGTTTCGGTCACAGCTGTTGCTCCTGCAATCGCGAATTCAAGGTGACGTCGACCATCTTTCCAACGGGGCGCTTGATTCAGGGGGGGGAGATTCGAAAAGTCCGACCCATATGGCGGAACTGGGTACTGAAACTTACGAGCAGGAATTTTCGATTCGCATGATGGAGAGTGATCAGGAAGTCCTCGATGAAATTCGAGCCGCTCTGATCCGCATCGAAGAGGGAACCTTCGGTCTCTGCCAAAGCTGCCAGGAAGAAGGCCGCCCGCTGTCGAAGTCCTGGATCCCCAAAGTCCGGCTGAAGTACCTGCCCTACGCTCGCAACTGCATCGAGTGTGAGCGTCAGCGTGAAGGCCAGTACGTCCGCTAAGTCTGGAAATTCACTGAGATTCGAGGGGTAGGCAGCGATGTCTGCCCCTCATTTCGTATTGGCGGGAGGTAGCATGTCCGGCCCGCAGAACGTGTCGTATCTGATTTTCGATATCGAAACCGTGGCCGATGGAGCCTTGGTCTCGAAGATCCGCTTCCCCAAGGACAACTTGGAGCCGAAGGAAGCCATCACCCGCTACCGCGCAGAGCTGATGGAGCAAAATGGCAAGGATATCCTGCCGTTTACCTATATGGTCCCGGCCTGCCTCATCGTCGCCAAGGTCGCTCCCGATTACCGGTTGATCGATCTGGTAGCCCTCGACGATCCGCAATACCGCCCTTACCACATCGTCAAATCGTTCTGGCAAGGCTGGAAGCACTACTCCAAGCCGGTGCTGGTGACCTTTAACGGTCGCGGGTATGACGTGCCTGTGCTGGAACTGGCAGCCTATCGTTACGGGATCAGCCTACCCGAATGGTTCAACGTCGGGGCTCATACGTATGAGCAATCACGCAATCGATACAACATCTCATCCCACATGGACTTGTGCGACCTCTTCTCCAACTTTGGAGCGGTCCGCATGAGCGGTGGGCTGAACCTGTTGGCGAACCTGATGGGTAAACCAGGGAAGTCGGGAATCGATGGTTCACAGGTCCAGGACTATTACGACGAAGGCAAAATCCAGGAAATCGTCGACTATTGCCGCTGCGATGTGCTGGACACCTACTTCGTATTCCTGCGCAGCCGAGTGCTGCTGGGGCGGCTGAGTCTGGAGGAGGAGCAGAAGATCGTCGATGAGACCAAGGCCTGGCTCGAGGAACGGGCCGATCAGCAGCCGGGCTTCAGGCACTACTTGGAACACTGGGGGGACTGGAGGGCTCCGGAGTAGTTTGTCAGCGAATCCCTCTCACAGCTGTCCCGCCACTTGGCCGCCCCATTTCAAAAATAGACATAAAAGTCTTTCCAGAAAAAACTTGCAGCAAAACAACTACCTCGCAGCAGCACCTCCGCCACGAAATCTCCCGCGCGATCTTGAAGAAATCCGCCTTTTTCCTGTGCCGGAAGATTCGATACAGCCGAATTAACCAGAATAGTTGATGTCGTCGGAGCAATCCGACCGATCAGAACCTTGACGAACCGTCATACGGTCAAAGATCACCGGTTCGGCCACGGCAAGATGCCCGGTGCCAAGAACTCTGAAGGAGTCAGTTTCATGCTTCTGCCACGGAAATGGGTGCTGTCTTTGGGACTGCTCGCGACAGTCCCCAGCATTACGCTGGCCGGGCCGTTTGACGGAAAAGAAAAGTCGAACGCTCGTCCCGCAACTAGTAGTTCCTCAGCTAAGTCCTCGGATCGATCCAACGAAGAGATCGCCAAGGATGTGGCCCGCGAAATGAAGGGGGCTGGCGTCAAAGGAAAGGGTGTCGACATCGTCGTGATGGGCGGTGTGGCTACTCTGACCGGACAGGTCGGAACTCCTGAGCAGGTGGCTCGGGCGACCCAGGCCGCCTCCCGCGTCGCGGGTGTCGAATCGGTCGACAACCAGCTGACCGCCAAGTCCTCGGGCAATCAGTCGATCCAGCTCGCCCAGTACGAGGCTCCTCCCCAGGGCGGCTATCAGCCCGCCCCCGCGAGTGGTGGACCTTACCTGGGTCCTCCGAATCAGGCTTACTCGACTCCTCCGGCTCCTGTGACGATTCCCGCGCAGCCTGCCGCTGGTCCGTCGAATCAGCAGGTCGCTCAAGGCATCGCCGATAAGCTGGCCCAGGCTGGCCTGAGTGCCTACGACATCGAAATCCGCTTCAAGAACGGGGCTTGCAGCCTGATCGGCGAAGTCTCGAACGCTCAGGAAGCTCAGAATGCTCAGCGGGCTGCCCAGAGTGTTCCTGGCGTGCAGCAAGTTCTCAACCGCCTGACCGTCAATGGTCGTCCGGTGGCGGCAGCAGCTCCACAGGGAATGGGCCGTCCCGGAGCTTATCCTCCTGGTCTGGCTGTTGGTCAGGGACAGTTGCCTCCCGGTCTGCCATCACAGGCAGCGGGTCACAACCCCATGATCCAGCAAATGCAAATGCAGCAGATGCAGATGGAGCGGATGGCCCAGATCCAGCAGACCGGTATGGGTGGTCCAGGCATGGACGGCTCAGCCATGGGAGCCCCTGGAATGGCTCGGCCTCAGAACGGAGTCACCCCCGCTGGACATCACATGATGTACAACCAGCCGAACGTGCCCGAGTACGCCTGGCCGACCTATGCCCAGTATGACAACTACGCAGCTGTGACTTACCCAAGTCAGTATGATGCGAGTGCCTTCCCGTACATCGGCCCCTTCTATCCCTATCCTCAGGTGCCACTCAACTGGCGTCAGTCGACCCTGGAATGGAAAGACGGCTCGTGGAACCTGCGATTCAGCACCCGCACCGACAAGTGGTGGTGGTTCTGTAATCCGAACAACTGGCACTAATCTCCGCTGAGGCGTGACGCCTCTCAGAGATTGGCCAGAGGCCCTGTCGGCCGACATCAACGATGCCCTCGTGACGCTTTTGTCACGAGGGTGTTTTTGTTTTGGTATCGGACATTTCTGGCAGTCGGACAGACATACCAGCTGTCCCTGCTGAGCATCACAAGACCCGGTTATCTCGCCCAGTCGGGGATCGTAAACAGCTCAATCACAGGTACCCGAAAACCTGGCAGCTGGGCAATATCTTCGAGCATCATCTCGGCATCCAATTCCCGCGAGCCTCGCTCGTCGTACAGCTGAACCGTCCTGGCTTTCTGGTTGATCAGCCAGACAGCGGGAACACCCCACGCCTGATACTGAGCCAGACGCTGCTCAACGCCCTGCTGTCGATCCGGCGTCGACAGGACCTCAATCACCAGTGCCGGGACAGTCTCCGTCACGGCATTGTCTGACTCCGCAAAACGAGGCCCCTGCAGAAACACGCTGACCGCCGGAAAATACACCGTGTCCGGTTGTCGCCCCACATGCAGCCCCAGATCAAAGCACGCATACCCTGCATTGACCGAGTGGAAATAGGTCGACAACGCTTTCGACAGGTTCAACACGACCGTCCCGTGATCGACATCGGGCGGCTCCAGAAAGACTGGTACGCCCGCATGCAGTTCCGCCCATTGACCGCCTTCCGGCATCTCGCCGCGCTGGTCGAGGAACTGCTCAACGGTCATCGCCACCTGGATCATGTTCAAGCCTCATCATTCCGTGCAGACATCTGCATTCATTGGAACAGATGCCTATCAAGTTCGCAAAGTGTCCCCGCGAACTGACACGCAACCACAAGCCGGCTTTGGCAGTAGTCACACATCGGTGTAAACTGAACTGAGGCAGTCGAACTTGGCCCGCATGGTTGGGGACGCCTGCCAACGACCACTGCGCGACTTCTGTGAAGAGACATCATGCAATTCATCGACCCCCATGTTCATATGGTCTCCCGTACGACGGACGATTATGAGCGGATGGCCCGCATGGGGTGTGTCGCAATGAGTGAGCCCGCCTTCTGGGCAGGCTTCGACCGCGGCAGTGCGGAAGGCTTTCGCGATTACTTTCGCCAGCTGACGGAGTTCGAGCCCAAGCGGGCCAGCTGGTCGGGGCTGCAACATTTCACGTGGTTGTGCATCAACGCGAAGGAAGCGGAGAATGTCTCGCTCTCTCGAGAAGTCATCAAGATGATCCCCGAGTTCATCCACCGGACCGGAGTGCTCGGGATCGGTGAGATCGGCCTCAACAAGAACACAAAGAACGAATCGACGATCTTCGCCGAGCATCTGGAACTGGCGGCGGGTTTGGATGAGCTGGTGCTGATTCACACCCCGCACTTGCAGGACAAGTACAAGGGCACCCGCATGATCGTCGACATGCTCCAGGAGCGGTCGGACCTCGATCCGAGCCGGGTCTGCATCGATCACGTGGAAGAGCACACCGTCCGGTTGGCTAAGGAAAATGGCTTCTGGTGCGGCATGACTCTCTACCCCACGACCAAGTGTACTCCAGCCCGAGCTGCGGACATCATCGAGCGCTGGGGCGACGACCGGATCATGGTGAACTCGGCGGGAGACTGGGGCCCGAGCAACCCGGTGGCTGTGCCCGACTTCATCATGGAGATGCGCCGCCGGGGGCACAGCGAAGCCAAAATCCGCAAGATCGTCTACGAGAACCCGCTCGAATTCTTCAGCCAGTGCAGCCGGTTCCAGTTCAAGGCCCCGGTGTAGTTGAATCAGAGAGCCGGAAGCCCGGAGTGGAGCGCACATCGACATACACTCCGGGCGCTCACGCTTCCGGCTCTCCAGCTGGTCGCTTACTGAGCCAGCGTTTCCGCCACATCGGTCCGGTACGCGGTGATACTGGGGATCAGGCCACTCAACACCGACAGGCCGAGAGTGATCGGCAGCACGATGGCCTCCCACGGTGAGACGGCGATCGGGTCGATCAGCAGGCCGCTTCTCGCCTCGATGATCGGACTGGCGATGAAAACCAGGCCGTGCCCAATCAGCAGCCCGAGCACGCCCCCGCCCAGGCTCAACAGCAGCGTCTCGCAGAGGATCATTAATGACACCGTTCGTCGCTGTGCCCCCAAGGCCCGCATCACTGCGATCTCGCGTCGACGCTCGTTCATCGAGTTGTAGATACTGACGAAGATTCCGATCCCCGACACAGCCACAATCAAACCGGTCAGGCACAGAAACGCCAGCTGCACGTTGCCGACGAACAGCCGCATGATCTTCTCCATGACCGATACCGGATTGACCGCCATGGCGATCCCCTCTTCGTTCAGTTCGGTCTGGATACTGAGGGCAAAATTGGCCCGTGTCAGCTGGTCTCCAGCTTCCCCCTTGGTATAGATCAGGATGGCCGAGACTTCCTTGGAGAGGTCGGGGACCGCGTGGGCGGCATGCTTCGGATTCAGCTTGAGGGCTGCTTGCTCACGACGCTCGTTTTCCAGCTCCTTCTCGTACTTCTTAAGCAGCTCCGCCTCCGGCTCCTTGAAGTACAGGGCCTCTTTCTTGATGGCTTCGCTCAGCGGGTTCTCGTGCCCCGCCAGCATGAAGAACCCATCGATGTGGACAAAGACTGTCCGGTCGTTGGGCGTCCCAGTCGCTGCCAGGATCCCCTTCACAGTGAACTTCTCATCGTGGATATGGGCGTCTTCGCCGCGGCCGCCCCCATGGACCAATTGGAACTGGGAGCCGATCGTCCAGCCGTTCCTCTGAGCCACTTGCGACCCAATCACCGCGTCCCAACTGCCCCGGAGAAAATCCCCTTGAACGCGGAATGGTTGTGGCCCTTCTTTCGTCCGGGCGAAGGGGAGCTTGAAGTACTGGGGTGATGTCCCGATGACCGGGAAGTCTCCCTTTTCGGTGGCGTCGCCAAAGCAGAGGGGGATGGCTAACTCAACTCGCTTGTCTGTCGCCCACTTCTGATAGTATCTCCACGGCATGTTCGAGATGGAGTTCTCCATCCGATAGACCGCTGCCAGGACCAGCTGCGTCGGGCTGCCCGCCGGACCAATGATCAGGTTGTAACCACTGCCGCTCTGGGAAAACTGCTTGCCGACAACCTGATGCAGGACCAGGACACCGACCATCAACGCCACGCCGAGGGCGACGCTGATCATCGTGAGCCACGAGGCCACACCGCGTTGCCGCATGTTCTTGAGTGCGATTTCGAACAGGTTCATGCCGATGCTCCCACAAGAGGGCTCTGTGCGGGCCGGTTGAAATGGCTCAAGGTCTCGACGCGTTGAAACGCCTTAGCCACCTCCGGAGCATGTGTCACCAGCAACAGCGAAATCTTGTTCTCGCGACAGGCATCCCGGATCAGCTCGAGGATCTTCGACTGGTTCGCCTGGTCGACACTGGCTGTCGGTTCGTCGGCGAGCATCAGCTTCGGCGAGTTCGCCAGCGAGCGAGCCACTGCCACCCGCTGTTGTTCACCCACCGACAACATGGACGGCCGGTGATTCAATCGTTGGCCTAACCCTACCCGGTCGAGAAGTTCCTTCGCCCGCGACCGATTCGCCCGGCCACTGAACGACATCCCCAGCAGGACGTTCTCCAATGCGGTAAACGCAGGAAGCAAATGGAAAGTCTGGAACACAATCCCGATCCGTTGCGCCCGGAACCGGTCGCGACTGGGCTCGTTCATCTTCGAGATGTCATACCCGTCCACCAGGATGGCACCTTCGTCGATCGTTGTGATTCCCGCGATCGAGTTCAGCAACGTCGTCTTGCCGCCGCCGCTGGAGCCGATCAGCGCGACCTGCTCTCCCGATTTGAGTTCGAATGACGAGATGCCAAGGATCGGCAATCGCGATCCGTCTGGGAGCAAATAGCTCTTGCGGACATTTTTGAGTTCGAGAGACATCGTAGAGTCCTGAGGAGTCTCACCCGACCAGTCAGTGAGCTCCGCAGTCTACGCATTTTCGAGTCTCTAAGCGACTTCGTGGACCACAATCACATTGTGGCGACTCGTCGAGAGTCCCGTCCCCGACAGCAGGATGATGCGATCGCCTCGCTCCAGATCTCCGTTGTCCTGACCACGCTGCACCACGAAGTCGACCAGATGTCGATCGTCATGGGCCGGGGCATCCGGGACCGGAATCACCCCCCAGTACAAACACATCCGGCGAAGTGAAGAGATGCTGTCGCTGACCCCGATGATGGGCACGAACCGGCGATTCTTCGAGATGCTGAGGGCGGCCCGTCCCGTCGAACTGCCGACCACGATCAGCTTCGCCGACAGTTCTTCCGCCAGACGTCCTCCGGCCCGCGCAGCTGCATCGGTAATGGGACTGACTCCGGGGGTCGGCTGGTTATCTTCGTCCCGGTCGCGTTGACGTTCTCGTAACAGCGGTTCGGTCACGGTGGCGATCCGGTGCATCATCTCGACCGCTTCACGAGGGTACTTGCCGATGGCAGTTTCACCCGAGAGCATGCAGGCATCGGTGCCATCGAGGATCGCGTTCGCCACATCGGTCGCCTCCGCCCGGGTCGGGATGCGCGAGTTGTGCATGCTGTCGAGCATCTGTGTCGCGATGATGACCGGCTTACGGGCACGATGGCAAGCTGCCACAATCCGCTTCTGGGCCACTGCGATCTCGGCGATGTCGACTTCGACACCCAGATCACCGCGTGCCACCATGATGCCGTCCGCGGCCTTCACGATCTCTTCAAGGTTTTGCAGGGCTTCCGGCTTTTCAATTTTCGCGATGATGTGCGGCTGATTCGCAACGTGTTGCGACTTGATCAAGGTCCGCAGATCGACCAGATCCTGGGCCGTGCGAACGAAACTCAAACTGATGAAATCGACTTCCGCCTCCACGGCCCAGACCGCGTTGGCCCGGTCGAGGTCGCTCATCGCAGCCGCCTTGAGGGCCACATTCGGCAGGTTCACCCCTTGCTTGCTGCGCAGCGTGCCGCCCTGGGTCACTTCGCAGATGGCCCGCTGCCCATCATTCGACAAGACACGCAGGGCGACGGTCCCGTCGGCCAGCATGATCCGGTTCCCCTCGCTCAGCTCATCGAGAAGCGGCTCATAGATACAAGTCATTTCGCGCGGGTCGGTGGTCTCGTTCCCGCGAATGAAGGCGACCTGTTCGCCCACGACCAGGTCGATCGAACCACCGGGAATTTCTCCCAGCCGCATCTTTGGCCCCGCCAGGTCGACCAGCACGGCCACCATCCGCCCGGTCCGTTTCTCCGCCAGTCGAATCCGGTCGAGCCGAGCCTGGTGCTCGACCGCCGACCCGTGAGCGGTGTTCAAGCGAAAGACATCGACACCCGCCAGAATCAGCTCCTGCACCATCTCGACGGTGTCACAGGCGGGCCCAGCGGTGGCCACAATCTTCGTACGGCTTTCACGCTTCCAGGAGTTCATCGGCATGGTCTGGCACTATCTTTGAGAGCACAGTCAGGCTGCGAGGCGAAATGTTCGACCAGAGATTACTCGATCCAGACCAATTACGGGGAGACAAATTTGGCATCGAGCGCAGCTGTTCGAGCCGATTGAGATTTTGTCGTCCCTCATCAGCCCCACGGACGAGCATGCCAATTTCCGCGAATCCCAGGGTGAACAGACTGCTGTCTGTCACGCCCAGCCTCAAATCACGCATTCCGGCTCCACGAACTGCGATCCCGCAAACCCACACCTGCCCCCCAGCCATCTGCCAGTCACAAAAGGTCACCGAGAACGCCGGGAAGACTGAGCTAATTCGCCGGTGATAACGGCACAAATCACTTCTGGCTGATGGCTGCCGGGTTCTTCCTCCCTCCTGCGTTGCGAATTCGGCCCCAATCGGCAACAGTGAGTGCAGTTTCGCAGTGGACCCGGGGGCGTGCGATTCCGCAGGGGCGGGATCGTCGGGGATTTGCCCGCCGGAATCGGTCGATTCTGCACTCCAATTCACCATCCATGTCGCTGTCCTATAAAGATTCTGGTGTCGACCTCGAACTCTACGAGCAGGCAATGGGCCGCATTCCGGCCTTGCTCGCCCGCACGAATACGCCGCGTGTGATGCCTCTGCCAGGAGGCTTCGCCGGGCTGTTCAAGCTGCAGGACGCCGCCCACAAATACCGCGACCCGGTGCTGGTCTCGGGCACTGACGGCGTCGGGACCAAGATCAAGGTCGCCCACATGGCGGGCGTGTACGACACGATCGGCATCGATCTGGTCGGGATGTGCGTCAACGACTGCCTGTGCCTGGGAGCCGAGCCGCTCTTCTTCCTCGACTACGTGGCGATGGGGAAGGACAACCCCGACCGCCTGACCCAGATCGTCAAGGGTGTAACCGACGGTTGCGTACAGGCCGGGACGGCTCTGCTGGGCGGCGAAACGGCCATCATGCCCGATGTGTACAGCGTCGATGATTTCGACCTCGCCGGGTTCTGTGTCGCAGTCGCAGACAAGGACAAGCTCGTCACGGGGAACTCGATTCGCCCCGGCGATGTGCTCGTCGCAATCCCCAGCTCCGGTTTTCACTCCAACGGTTACAGCCTGGTGCGCAAGGCGGTATTCAACGCGGGCGGCCTGAAGATTGACGCCCATGTCCCCGAACTGGGTCAGACCGTTGCAGAGGCTCTCCTGACCCCAACGCGGCTCTACTCGTCCCAGGTCGCAGGCGTGGTGTCGAAGTTCCTGGTCGATGTCGAGCTGATGGGGATTGCCCACATCACCGGCGGCGGACTCGGCGACAACATCACCCGGCTGCTCCCCGAAGGCTGTGCCATCCGGATTGATCGGTCAGCCTGGACGCCGAACCCGATCTTTGGCTGGGTTCAAGGGCTGGGCAAGATCGACCGCGAGGAGATGTACCGCGTCTTCAACATGGGGATCGGCATGGTCTTCATCGTCGGCAAGGGAGCTGCCGACAAGATGGTCAATCACCTCAAGGCTGCGGGCGAGAACGTCTCTGTCATCGGCGAAGTCATCGCCGGCGAACAGAACTGCATTTACGAGTCGTAATCAGCCTCTCGTGTTCATTTCCGCGACCAATCGATCTCCCTCTCCGCCGCACTGACTGGCCTCTGGCCGTAGTCCCTCATCAAGAGACTCCCACTCATGTCCCACTGTCTGGTCACTGGCGGAGCTGGATTTATTGGCAGCCACCTCACCGAGCGGTTGCTGGCTCAGGGGCATCAGGTCACGGTCCTCGACAACATGACGACCGGCCGGGCTGCGAACCTCAAGGCAGTCGCATCGCACGAGCGGCTGCGGATTATTACTGGCTCGATCACCGATCAGCTGGCCCTGACCGAGGCGGTTCGCGGTGTCGACACCATCTATCACATGGCCGCTGCGGTTGGCGTGAAGCTGGTGGCTGACAACCCCGTGCTGACGATCGAGACGAACATCTACCCGACCGAGTTCCTGCTGCGGCTCGCAGTGCAGGGGGGCCAGCGGGTCTATCTGGCCAGCACGAGCGAGGCCTATGGCAAGAACCCAAAAGAGGTCTGGAGCGAGGAGGACGATCTGGTCTTCGGCCCGACCTCCAAGCCGCGCTGGGCCTATGGGGCGTCCAAGGCGATCGACGAGTTCCTGGCCCTCGCCTATCACAAGATGCACGGGTTGAAAGTCGTCTGCGGACGGTTCTTCAACGTGGTCGGCCCGCGGCAGGTCGGGAACTACGGCATGGTCGTTCCCCGCTTCGTCGATCAGGCCCTCAAGGGCGGGCCGATCGTGGTCTACGACGACGGATCGCAAGTTCGCTGCTTCGCTCACGTCAAAGAAGTGGTCGACTGCGTCATCGAGCTGACCAATACCCCCGCAGCTGAGGGCCGCATCTTCAATATCGGTAGCGACCAGGCGGTCAGCGTCCTGCAACTGGCCAAGACAGTGATTGAGAAGGTCAACCCGCAGGTGCCCATCGAGTTCATGCCGTACAACGTGGCCTACGGCGATAACTTCGAGGATGTCCAGCGGCGTGTCCCGTGTGTGGACCGGCTCTTCAGCACGATCGGTAAAAAGCCCGGCATGACGCTGTCGCAGATTCTCGACGATGTGATCGCCTGGAAACGGGCCGAGGCCAAGTAGTCGCGCCGAGGGATCGTGGCGACAGGCAGATAGTTCGTGCCGCCCGCCCCGCAGATAACACAGCCTCGATTGCCGACCATTCTTTCGCCGCGTACTCTGTGGGTCACGCAACACCCGCTCCCAGATTGCCCGCTCTTCATGTCGCGATTTGCCCTCACCATCACTCGCTTCGCGTCCTCCGCCTGGGTCGGTGCAGCTGTCTTGTTTGTGATTAATGGGGTGCAGCAGACGACCTCCGGAAAGTTCGAGTCGATCACGACCGATCAGCTGGTGCTGCTGCGATTCCCGACTTATTACATCACGGGATTCCTGCTGGTCGGGTTGTCTTTATTGGGGGCGATCCTGTCTGGCAATGAGGTTTCGCCCCGGCAACGCCGAGTGCTGATGGTCCTCTTTGGCCTGTCGCTGGTCATCATGCTGTTCGACTACCTGATGGTTTATCTGCCGCTGGCGGAGATGATCACTCCGCCCGGCAAGGCCCGTCCGCAAGGGTTCCAGACGCTCCACAAATGGTCAATGCGGGTGAATTCGTTCGACTTACTACTGGTTCTGATCGGCTCGCTGACCGCCTGCTGGCCGCGAAGAGTCGCACCGGACGCCCGGTAAATGTCGGGGCATCAACCGGCAATCTCCCCCACGGGTGAATCCTCTGCTGCCCCCGCTGAGATCACTCTCGCGATCTGGAATCTGTCCGAATCGGCTCTTTCCTGCTAGGATAAGCAGTCTCTGTCTGTTCGCGGCAATTGGCGGCGAACAGCGGCTCAGAAACGTTGAAAGTGATGCCGATGCTGGAACTTCCGATTCTTTCTCTCGAAGACACGCTGACCGGAGCCCCCAGTTCCAGCGCCGGCGGATGCTCGTCCGAAATCGCACTGGCGCTGGATGGCTCGGTTCCGACGCGTCGCCGACTGCCACCGTGGCTCAAGCGACCGATGCCCACATCGGAGATGTCGTTCACCAGCCAGATCATCGAGGACCTGCGTCTGGAAACGGTCTGCGAGAGCGCCAAGTGTCCCAACCGGACGGAGTGCTGGTCGCAGCGCACAGCCACATTCATGATTCTTGGGAATGTCTGCACCCGCCCGTGCGGTTTCTGCTCCGTCCCGCGCGGCAAGACCGAGGAGATCGAACTCGACGAGCCGGAGCGTGTCGCCGAGGCAGCCAAGCGACTCGGGCTCGAACATGTCGTCATCACCTGCGTGACCCGTGACGATCTGCCCGACGGCGGAGCGGAACATTTCTACCGCTGCGTGCTCGCCGTGCGCGAGGCCACCGGCGCAGCTGTCGAAGTCCTGACGAGTGACTTCCTCGGCAATCGGGCAGCGATCTCGCGAGTCGTTGAAGCCCGGCCCGATGTCTTCAACCACAACACCGAAACGGTCCCGCGTCTATACGAGCGAGTCCGCCGAAACGCCAAGTACCAGCGGACCCTCGACCTGCTCAAGCAGGTCAAAGACGAGGCCCCCGACATGCCAACCAAGAGCGGCCTGATGCTCGGGCTCGGCGAAACGATGGACGAGGTCCTCGATGTGGCGTCCGACCTGCGAGCCATCGGGGTCGAGATGCTGACCGTCGGGCAATATCTGCAACCGACGCCACAGAACCTGCCCGTTGAACGGTTCATCCCGCCCGAGGAGTTCGACTGGCTGGGCGAGCAGTGCCGCCGCATGGGCTTCAAGCTGGTCTCCAGCGGTCCGTTCGTGCGTTCGAGCTATCACGCCGGCGAGATGGCGGGCGTACTCGGTCGTAAGTAAACCCCGCCCACTGGCGTCGTACTGGCGTGTCCCCGTCGAGAGCAAGCTGTGGTCACACTGCGCCCATATCGAGCAGAAGACGCAGCCGCGTTGCTGGAGCTGTTTCGCGACACGGTTCGACAAGTCAATTCGGTGGACTACTCTCCCATTCAGATTCTAGCGTGGGCCTCTGATGAGATCGCACTCGCCGACTGGTCAAAGCGGTTTGAGGGTCGTCTGGCCTATGTCGCAGAGATCGGCAGCCTGCCCGTAGGCTTTACCGACATGACGCATCACGGACACATCGACCGGTTTTTCGTCTCATCGAAGCACCTGAGATGCGGGGTTGGTCGAGAGTTGCTCACCCGCTTGATTCATGATGCCCAACAACTTGGGCTGCCGTCCGTGACAGCGGACGTCAGCATCACGGCGAGGCCATTTTTTGAGGCCCATCAATTTCGCGTACTGATGCAGCAGACGGTCCAAAGCCGCGGTGTCGACTTCACGAACTTCCGCATGGAACGCACAATCGCAGAGTAGCGGCATCGAACACTCTCCGCTGGACATCGACCACGAGGCAACCGCATGAACCTGAACCTGGCAGACAAGCACATTCTCGTCACCGGCGGCGCCAGCGGCATCGGCTGGGCCACGGCCAAGGGATTTCTCGCCGAGGGCGCGAAGGTCACGATTCTCGACCGAACCCCGCCGAGTGAGAGCGACGCCGAGTCCGCCACGCTTCACTTCGTAAAGTCCGACATCACCGATTTCGAGGCGGTGAAACACGCGGAGCAGAACGCCGTTGACCGCTTTGGCCCACTCGATGGAGTGATCCACTGTGCCGCCATCGGTTCGGGAAAGTTTGGCTTTCCGTTCACGAATTTGGAGCCCGCGGACTGGGGCCGCGTGCTGGAGGTCGACATCCTGGGCATGGTGCATGTCGCTCATGCCTTTGCCCCAAGGATGCAGGAGCGACAGTCGGGGGCGTTCGTATTTCTGGCCAGTGTGGCGGGGCAGATCGGATCGCAAACTGACCCGCCTTACAGTGCTGCAAAAGCTGCGAACATCAACTTTGCCCAATGCATGGCCAAGGATCTCGCCAAAGACAATGTTCGAGTCAACAGCGTCTGCCCCGGGATGGTCCAGACACCGCTCAACCGCTCGGTGTGGCAGGCCTGGCACGACCAGCAACCCGCCGAGTCCCGCCTCAGCTATGAGGAGTGGGCGACCTCGAAGATCCGGTCCATCGTGCCCCTGGGACGCTGGCAGACTCCGGACGACATCGCCGCCATGATTGTCTTCCTGACCTCAGAGAGGGCCCGGAACATCACCGGCCAGACGATCAATGTGGATGGCGGCTTTGTCATGCATTGGTGAGCGGATTTGACCTCTTTTTGCGACCCGATTCTCAGGCGATGGACCGACGCAAATGCTCGGAGCCCTCATCCGAACAATCGGAAAACCCGGTAAAACCCTTCCGTCAAAGGTCTTCCTGTTGGCAGATTGACCGGCATCTCTCAAGAGTGGTTGTTCGTGAGCCATTCCCATACGTTTTCGACCGGGGAGATGATACGATCCATTGGACGGTGCCAGATTTGCGCCGAAACGGATCGAGATCCATTCCCCAGGAGCCAGGCCTCATGGCTGGTCAGGTTTCGCTGAAAGTCGGCTACGTGAGCATCACGGGCAACTTTCGCGACAACAACGAAGACAACTGTCACGTCGATCCCAAGGCCAGATTCTTTCTGGTAGCTGACGGAATGGGGGGACAGAGCGCTGGTGAGAAGGCCAGCGAAATGGCGATCGATTTGATCTCCGAACGACTGGAGCAATGGGTCGACTTCCAGAAGTCAGACGCAAAAGTCACTGTCAGCGCCATCGAACGTGCAGTGTCGCACGCCAACAGCGAGATCATGGCCCTGGGCGGCCTCGACTCGCGGTATCACAATATGGGCACGACCGTCACGTTCATCGTGAACGTCGCTGGCCAGTTCTATGTCGGTGGGGTTGGCGACAGCCGGACGTACCGCCTGCGCGATGGGAAGCTCGAACAGCTGACCAAGGATCACTCTCTGACCCAGGCTCTGGTCGATGCGGGAACGATCTCGGCAGAGGACGCACTGACACACCGGTACAAGAACGTTCTGTATAAGTACCTGGGCACAAAAGAGGGCAGTGGCGGCTCGGACCCCAAACCGGTCAATCCCCAGCCTGGCGATCGTTACATGCTCTGTTCCGACGGAGTCACCGACGGGGCCTCGAATGCCGTCATTCGCGACCTGCTGGCCAACACCAACGACCCGCAATCCGCAGCTCAGAAGATCGTTGAAGCTGCCCAACAGGGTGGGTCTCGCGACAACATCACCTGCGTCGTCGTCCACGTGTTGTAGCTGCGGGTGGTGAACCGCTTGAGTTGCGGGAGCCCGTACAAAAACCCTCCCGTGATGCGGCCTTGTTGCTGTCAGATCAGCGGCGGATTATAAGTGTGAGCCCACGTTTCAGTTGGCAGCGCTCACCAAGTGAATCCCTATGTCTGATCATCTTTCGTTCGATCCTTACGCACTCCCGGAAAGCGAAGTTCAGGACCCACCTGTTTCGCTGTGGGACGCCCTCAAGAAAATCGGCCCGGGGATCATTCTGGCGGGCACGATCGTCGGTTCCGGCGAGTTACTGCTCACCACTTCGCTGGGCGCTCAGCACGGCTATCTCTTTCTGTGGCTGATCCTGTTCAGCTGCATCATCAAGGTGTTCGTGCAGACAGAGCTGGGGCGATACGCCATTGCGTCGGGGAAACCGACACTGGGAGCCCTGAATGAGTTGCCGGGGCCACGGGCCGGAGCCAACTGGCTGACGTGGTGGTGGCTCATCATGATGCTCTGCACGATTTTCCAGCTGGGGGCCATGACGGGAGCAGTTGGTCAGGCGTTGAATCTCAGCATGCCTTCGGCGTCGCTCAGCCTCATCGAACTGTTCAAAGATCGAGCGCCTTCACTGGCGACAGCGATCGAGGCTCACCCCGAATCCCCGTGGGCCTTGCTGACCTGCCTGACCACGATTGCCTTGCTGTGGCGGGGTGACTATCGCCGGATCGAGGTGGTGACGACGGCTCTTGTTGTCGGAGTCACCCTGCTGACCGTCACTGCAGCTGTCGCACTGCCGCTGACCAAGTATCCGATCCACTGGCCGCAGGTCGGACAAGGCCTGATGTTCGGAGTCCCCGCCGAGGGGGTGGCTGTCGCGTTCGGGGTGTTCGGGATTACCGGTGTCGGTGCGACCGAGTTGTTTTACTACCCCTACTGGTGTCTGGAGAAGGGGTACGCCCGCTACGTCGGCAAGTGCGATGAGAGCGAGGCCTGGAAACATCGGGCGAAGGGATGGATCCGCGTGATGCATCTCGACGCCTGGGTCAGCATGGTCGTCTTCACGATCTCGACACTGGCCTTCTATGTGATGGGAGCGGCGGTCCTGCATCCGCAAGGCTTGGTGCCGGAAAAGGAGAACATGATCGAGACTCTCTCACGCATGTTCATCGACACGTTTGGCGGCTGGACCCAGTTGGTATTCCTGATCGGTGCCGCAGCTGTGCTGTTCAAGACGCTCTATCTGTCGAGTGCGGGGAACGGTCGGTTGGCAGCCGATTTTCTGAGTCTGGGTAAGTTTGTCACCTACCGCGATTCGACGGAACGGGCCCGCATGGTTCACTGGTTGTCGATCAGTATTCCGGTCCTCGCGTTCCTGCTGTTCATGGCGTTCAAGGAGCCCAAGTGGATGGTCGTTGTGGGTGGCTTTGGCCAGGCCCTGACCTTGCCCATGATCACAGCTGCGACGATTTTCTTCCGCTATCGCAAGCTCGATCGCCGGTTGACGCCGGCCATCATTCTCGACATTTGCCTGTGGATCGCCCTCGTTTCCATTACGGTCGTCGCGGGGTATGCACTCTACAGCAAGTTCAACGACCTGACCAAAGCGCCACCTCCCGCAGCTGCGACAGCTCCAGCAGTCCCTGCCTCAACTTCCAAGTAGGAAGTCGAATCGCCCGTATCCCCATGAACGTTCGTGCCGTTCCGAACGTGGTCTCATGTCACAGCGATCGACTTCACTGGACAAAGTGAAATGAAAACAGATCGGCGTCCCGAAGCACAAACCGCAAGCGGACCGGCTGCCCCGCAAGACGGCTGACGTCGGCATTGCCCTTCCAGGTAACGACCTGTTCGGTGGTGTCACCAAACAATTCGTCCGCATCGGCCAGCGTGTAACCCGGGATGGGCTGACCTTCTCCGTTCAGAAGTTCCACATACAGACTCCCCGCCGCGGAGGTCGCGTAGTTCAGCGAAAGCCGATTCCCCGCGAACCGGATTGGCTTAGTCGTCAACTCGCCTCCCGCTAGTGGAGCGGAGAGCGACGCAAAACCATCCAGCCTGATCGTGTAACGCCGCAGCCGGTGCATCTCGTCACGCCACGCTCCCTCGTTAAAGTGCATGGAGATCTCGTTGGGAGCCCCAGGCAGATCTCCCTTGGTCTCGAACAACCCGTAGCTCTGATAGTTATCCCCATAGATCCACCGTCCCTCAGCCTGTGGCCCGGGACGCAAAAACGCCTCGTCCCAACGGTGAAACGCCAGGCCGTCGCGACTCGACATGAAGACACCGTCCGTCACCTCAGCCCCGGTGTATGCCCCACTTGTCCGCAAAGAGGCCTCGAACTGCGCCCGAGCCTGCACCGGCTCCAGCTGCTTTGCATGTGGAGTGAAGGGGCGGGACACGAATCGCGTTGGAAAGCCGAGCAATACGTGCGGAGCCCGGTAGTAGGGCAGGATCTGGTTCGTGTACATCTGCTGCGGCGGCGAGTCAGGGTAGGTCAATCCCACCGGTGCGGACCAGTTCTGGAAGTCGGTCGAGTGTGAAAACCCGATGGACCTCAATCCCTTAAAATTGTCCTCGCTGAAGTATCGCATATACATCGAGTACCGCTGGTGCTCCGCATCCCAGAACACCGTGTTGTGGGAATCAAAAGCCCCCTGAGTGACCACCGGCCCGGTGCTGAGTGGTGACCAGTGAATTCCGTCGGCAGACTTGAAGGTCAACAGCCCGTTACTCGCCGTGGTACCACCGACCGCCTTGTACTTCTGATCGGCCGGGCAGTTGGGATTGGTGTCGAGGAAGGGGGCGAAGTTGTGCGTCTCGGCCCCGCCTCGCCAGATGATGTTGTTGTCCTTGTTCCCGCTGTTGTTCTGCGTGACGGGCCAGTCGAACAACCTGAGATTCGGTCTTTCCCAGTGAACCCCGTCACGGCTCTCCGCATAGCAAACGACCTCGGACTGGGCCTGGCGCAGCGGTGGCGGATCGAGGATGTAACGATGTCCTCGGTAATACATTCGGTACAGATTGCCATCTTTGAACACGGTCGGATAACCGCTGGCATTGCCTTCCCACGGCTTGTCGAACGCCAGCGCAATCTCCCGTGGCTGGGGATGATGCAGCTTCAAGGCAGCCTTCCCCTCCATCCGCTCGACCAAAGCCTGGTCGACGAACAGCTCCCGCCGAGACCCGATTTCAATCGGGTCCCCAGCTGCGACCGGTGATCCACCAAGGGCTATCCCAAAGAAAACCGTCAAGGCGAGCAATAATTGCATGAGCCGAACCTAAATATGAGATCGGAGATTGAAAACGAAACTGGGCGTGTATGCCCCACTCTAATGGCATCTCGCCCTGAAAGGAAAGCATTCGTTGATACGTTCTCCCGGGTGTGAATCTGCACCCGCTGCCATTGATCACTTGCAGGCTTTCGCGAACCTCACCACTCAGCAAGTCATGAAATTCGTGACCTCCAGGTTTGCCTAATCAGGCTGTGCGAATTGTCCGGCATTCCAAAGACAGAGAATTCGCACTGGCATGCGGAGCGACGGTCGTTGCTCATTGGACGCCCCGCCGCACCTCCCTATACTTCAGGAGTTACTGATTCGAGAACGACGCCGCTCGTGTCCCGCTATTGGCAGGACGCGAGGGCACATTGCCCAAAGAGGAGCGGACCTTGAACTGGCTGCTCGCCACGCTGCGATCATCGGTCGGGAAGAAATTCGTCATGGGGGGGACGGGACTTTTCCTGTGCTTCTTCCTCGTGATGCACCTAGCCGGAAACCTGCTCCTGTATGTGGGGCCCCACGCGTACAACACCTACGCGGAGACCTTGCATAAGAACGCGGCCTTGCTGGTCGTGGCCGAAATCGGCCTGTTTGGGGCCATGCTGCTGCATATCTATCTCGCTTTCACCACAGCTGCGGAAAACCGTGCTGCCCGGGGAAGCCAGGGGTATGCGATGAAGCAGACCAAGATCCAGGGCCGGGTGATCAACTTCCTCGGCCTGTCGCCTGACACGACGATGTTCATCAGCGGCGCCGTGATTTTCGGCTACCTGTGCATCCATCTGTGCGACTTCAAGTTTGAGGTCTTCGCTGATGAGGCGATGCGGGCGGCTGACCCGTTTGCTAAGGCACAACGCATCCTCGGCAGCATGTCCCGCAAGGTGATCTACGGGATCGCCGCCTTGACGGTCGGACTGCACGTCTCACACGGATTCGCGAGCGCGTTCCAGTCGCTGGGACTTCGCCATCCCAAGTACACCCCCACGATTCAGGTGCTGGGCAAGGCCTTCGCCGTGTTCGTCACTGTTGGTTTCGGAAGTTTCATCTTCTGGGACGGCGAACGAGCCCGTCGCAGCGAGAGCGAACGAGCCGCTCAGCATGCGGAAGCTGCGGCACCAACGGCGACCGCAGCCCCGGCAACTCCGGGCAGTCAGCAATAGCAGTCAGCCTTGTCCGGTTTCGGTTCCCACTCGACCACGAATTTCGCGACGAACAGTCGCCATGAGAGTCACCCGACCATGAGCTCCGACTCGTCCACTCTCCTGAACCCCCGCATTCCGTCCGGCCCCATCGAACAGCGCTGGGACAACCTGAAGCGGGACATCAAGCTGATCGCCCCGAACAGCAAGCGCAAGTACGAGATCATCGTCGTCGGAACCGGACTCGCAGGGGCATCCGCAGCTGCCTCGCTCGCCGAGCTCGGGTACAAGGTCAAGGTCTTCTGCTTCCAGGACTCCGCTCGCCGGGCTCACAGCATCGCCGCCCAGGGTGGAATCAACGCCGCGAAGAATTATCACAACGACGGCGATTCCACGTGGCGGTTGTTCACTGATACCGTGAAGGGTGGTGACTTCCGCGCCCGCGAGTCGAACGTCTATCGCCTCGCCCAGCTGAGCGCGAACATCATTGATCAGTGCGTCGCGCAGGGCGTGCCCTTTGCCCGCGAATACGGAGGCACACTCGCCAACCGCACATTCGGCGGAACGCAGGTCTCGCGAACCTTCTACAGCCGGGGTCAGACGGGACAACAGCTGTTGCTCGGTGCATATCAGGCTCTCATGCGGCAGGTGGCAGCGGGTAAGGCCCAGATGTATGCCCGGCGCGAGATGCTCGATTTGGTGACGATCGATGGAGTCGCTCGCGGAATCGTCTGCCGGAACCTCGCCAACGGAAAGCTTGAAACCCACGCGGCCCACGCGGTGCTACTCTGTACTGGCGGCTACGGCAACGTCTTCTACCTGTCGACGAATGCCAAGGGATGTAACGTCACCGCAGCTTGGCGAGCCCACAAGCGCGGGGCCTTCTTCGCGAACCCCTGTTACACACAGATCCACCCGACCTGTATTCCAGTCACCGGCGACCACCAGTCCAAGCTCACACTGATGAGCGAAAGTCTCCGCAATGACGGTCGTGTGTGGGTGCCGAAGCAGGCGAACGACACCCGTCCCGCCGCTCAGATCCCGGAAGAAGATCGCGACTATTACCTGGAAAGGCGTTATCCCGCCTACGGCAACATGGTGCCTCGCGACGTCGCCAGCCGTGCCGCCAAGGAACGCTGCGACGCCGGCTTCGGAGTGGGCAGCAGCAAGAAATCGGTCTATCTCGACTTCAGCCTGGCGATCAAAGAGCAGGGCGAAGCCACCATCCGGGGCAAGTACGGCAACTTGTTCCACATGTACCAGAAGATCACCGACGAGAACCCCTACCACACCCCGATGCGGATCTACCCCGCTGTCCACTACACGATGGGCGGCCTGTGGGTTGACTACCACCTCGAAAGCACTGTCCCCGGTTTGTTCGTGCTGGGTGAGGCGAACTTCTCTGACCACGGAGCCAACCGCCTTGGCGCGAGTGCTCTGATGCAGGGGTTGGCTGACGGATACTTCGTCGCTCCTTACACTGTCGGAAACCATCTGGCGACTCGCAAGCTGCCGGAAGTCACCGACGCACATCCTCGCTTCCGCGAAGTGGCTGAAGAGGCCCGCTTGAAGCTGCAACGTCTGCTGAATGTGGACGGAAAGCGATCGGTCGACAGCTACCATCGCGAGTTGGGCCACATCATGTGGGACAACTGCGGAATGTCGCGAAATGCACAGGGTCTGCAGACTGCCATCAGCAAGATTGCCGCTCTGCGAGAAGATTTCTGGCGGAACGTCAATGTCCCGGGCTCTGCCGACAACTTGAACCAGAGTCTGGAACTGGGAGGTCGCGTGGCTGACTTCCTCGAGTTCTCCGAGTTGATGTGCCGCGATGCCCTGGCTCGTGAAGAGTCGTGCGGTGGTCACTTCCGCGAGGAACACCAGACCCCCGAGAACGAGGCGAAACGCGACGACGAAAACTTCGCGCACGTGGCTGCATGGCAGTATCAGGGCGACAACAAACCGCAGACTCGTCATGTTGAACCACTGAAGTTCGAAGCCTGCCCGCTTCAGGTCCGCAACTACAAGTAAGGAAGTTCGATTTCCGCGATTCGAGCGGGACGCCCGTCCCAGCGACAACCCTCGACCCGACCGCCGAACTTTCATGGATCCATCACAATGAGCCATTCCAGCGAAAAACTCCTGAACCTCAACCTGCGTGTCTGGCGTCAGAAAGACAACGCATCGCGAGGCGAGTTCCACGACTACAAGCTCACCGGGATCTCGACCGAAATGTCGTTCCTGGAGATGCTCGACATCCTGAACGAACAGCTGGTGTCCAGGAACGAAGAGCCAGTCAACTTCGACCACGACTGCCGCGAAGGCATCTGCGGAGCGTGCAGCCTCGTCATCAATGGACAGGCCCACGGTCCAGACAGCGGCACGACGACCTGCCAGCTGCACATGCGGCGGTTCCACGACGGCCAGACCATCGTCATCGAGCCATGGCGAGCGAAGGCCTTCCCGGTGATTCGTGACCTCGTCACCGATCGCTCCGCGTTCGATCGCATCATCCAGGCGGGCGGCTACGTGTCAGTCCGTACCGGACAGGCACCCGAAGCCAACAGTGTCCCGATCTCGAAGAACGTCCAGGAAGAATCGCTCGACGCAGCTGTGTGCATCGGTTGTGGTGCGTGTGTCGCGGCGTGCAAGAACGCCTCCGCGATGCTCTTCGTGTCTGCCAAGGTGTCACACCTCGCCCAGCTGCCGCAGGGTGAGCCCGAGCGAGCCAGCCGCGTCCTCGGAATGGTCGGCCAGATGGACCGGGAAGGGTTCGGCAACTGCACCAACACCAGCGAGTGCGAAGCGGCCTGCCCGGCGAATGTCTCGGTGTCTCACATCGCCCGCCTGAACCGCGAGTATGCAAAGGCCCTGTTGTGCTCGCCGCTCGACCTCGAAGGCCAGCTGATGACCTCGACCGGAGCTGGTGGAGACTGAGCCACTTTTCGATTGACCGCAGAACACGAAAAGCCCGAGTCAGATGACTCGGGCTTTTTTCATGGTGGGTTGTTGTCGTGGAAAGGTCGCGAGACGCTTGGGCTCCTCGGCAGGCTGACGCCTGCCGCTCTCGGTCTCTTGAAGAGCTACTCGCTGAGCTTCTTGATCAGCATCTCACGCACCACCTTGGCGTCTGCGCCTTTCACGAGCTTCATGATCTTTCCGACCACAGCTCCGATAGCCTGCTGCTTGCCGGCCTTGAAGTCTTCCACAGCTTTGGGGCTGTCGGCGATGGCGGAGGCGATGGCAGCATCGATCAGGCCAGTGTCGTTGACGACCTTGAGTCCCTTCTCGTCGATGATCGCGTTGATGCGGTCGACCGAGAGCGTCTGCTCCTCATCGGCGTCGAGCAACAGCTGGGCGTAAACCTCGCGGGCTCCCTTGATCGTCAGGTCGCCAGAGACGATTCGCTTGAGCAGATCGCCCAGCAGCTCCGCGACGATCGGAAACTCTGCGATCTCCTGCTTGCGATCGTTGAGGTCGCGCTGCACGTCCTGGGTGACCCAGTTTGCAGCCTGCTTGGGGTCGCCACAGAGAGCGACCACGGTCTCGTAATACTTGGCGAGATCGCTGCCCTGATTCACAATCACCGAGGCGTCATAAAGCGACAACCCGAACTCACTCCGATACCGAGCCCGCCGCGCCGCAGGGAACTCGGGCAGTGACCGGCGAATCGCATCGATCTGCTCAGCAGTCGTCGTCACTGGCACGAGATCGGGGCACGGGAAGTACCGGTAATCCGCAGCCTCTTCCTTGCCACGCTGCGAGAAGGTCAGGTTGCGGTCGGGGTCCCAGCCGCGGGTTTCCTTGTCGGCTCCGGGATCGCCGATTTTCAGGCCGGTTTTCTCAAACTCAGCCGCCTGCCGCTTCGCTTCGTACTCAATCGCGGCCTCGACAGCCCGGAAGCTGTTGAGGTTCTTGACCTCGACGATGGGGGTAGCGACCTTCTTTCCGTCAGGCTGGATGAAATGCAGATTCACGTTGGCGTCACAGCGGAGGCTGCCCTCCTGCATATTGCAATCTGACACGCCGATATAAGTCAGCAGCAGGTGCAGCTCTTCCAGAACCGCTTTGGCTTCCTGGGCCGAGCGGATGTCGGGCTCGCTGACGATTTCCAGCAGCGGAGTCCCCGCACGGTTGAGGTCAACCTGGCTATCGCGACCGCGACCAGTCTCGTCGTGAATGTTCTTGCCCGCGTCCTCTTCCAGATGGGCCCGCAGAATCCGTACGCGGCGAGCCTCACCCTCGGCGGTGTGGGTCTCGATCCAACCATGCTGACAGAGCGGCAAGTCGAACTGGCTCGTCTGGTAGCCCTTGGGCAGGTCGGGATAGAAGTACTGCTTGCGGTCCCACTTGGTGAACGGAGTGATCTCGCAGTTCAGAGCCAGACCCGTCATCTGCCCCAGGTGGATCGCCTCGCGATTCAATACCGGCAAAGCCCCCGGCAGTCCGAGACAGACGGGGCAAGTCTGGGTGTTCGGTTGATCGGGGTTGAACTTGTTCACACACCCGCAAAAGATCTTCGTGCGAGTGTTCAACTGGACGTGAACTTCGAGACCGACAATGACAGTGGCGTTCATGGGGGGAGTGACCGGGAATCAGGCGAGAAGCATCAGCTGGGAATAGTAATTGATGCCCGCCCGAGAATCGCGTGCAGGACGATCGGAAGGTTGTTCACCCAGGCAACAGCTCGGCAAAGTGAAATCCGTCAACGCTCCACATGGTCCACAGGCAGGTGATGACCTGGAGGATCAGCAACAGCCGCCAGAGGTGCTTGTCCAGCTTGGGGCTCTGAAGGTCGCTGCCCCCCGCAGTGAGCACCGCGGAGGTCGATAATCTCGACATTCCCACCAGAGCTGTCATGACTGGCCAGGGAGCCAGGAAAATCCACAGCCGGGCCGCTTCGCCCATGTTCTTGCCCGAAAGCCACAAGATTGACCAAACAGCGAGCCATGCGGCCCCCTGTGAGAATGCAATGGCAGGTCCGTCATTGGCCGCACTCTGATTTCGTCGGTTCCAGGCCCGAACCAGGCCCATCACTACACAGCACGCCAGCGGCATACCGAGGGCGATCGCCGCCTCAATCGGATTGACGGCCAGCCATCCGAGATAGTGACGGGGGTTGTGGTCATAGAACATCCCGTGGTTCTTCAGATTCTGAACCCAGACACCCATCAGGTTGCACGTGCCCCAGATCGACAGAGCGGACAGTGACACCACAAAGCCGAGCAGCGCGGCCAGCACGCACTCGATATCGCCCATCGCGGTTCGCTCGCGGAACTTCGCTCTCCTTGTCCAACGTTCGAGGATGGTCTGGATCACCAGTAGCAACGCCACCGGGGCAAGGGCCAGAGTCACCATGAAACCGCAGAAGAACCCCACGCCTGACAACACACAACGCCACAGGCTCAGCCGCGACCACCCCTCCAGCCAGAGCCAGCAGCTGGTTGTCGCCAGGATCGGGCAGAGGAGATCCGACTTCGGAAAAAAGACAATCAAGCTCGGCACCAGTGGCCAGATCGCAGCAGCCCGCCAGGCCGTCACGGGGTCGCTCATGCGGGCCGTCATCCGGTAGATCGGCCAGCAGGCCCCCGCCACAGCCAGCAGCGTGAGCAGCGTGGCTGTCCATAAGGTCGCCTCATTCTCGCGGGTGAACTGCCCGTTCGGCGTGGGGAATTGGCCGAGAGCCTCAAATGCCTCTTTCATCGAGCCTGGTTCGAGGCTGATGACGGCATTCGTCAGAGCGGGTGACCTCTCAAAGAGATTCAGCAATGCCCGGTAGCCCAGAGCCAACCCCGGAGGATGCGTACCGATGTGCAGATATCGATCGGGATCATTCCCGGTAGAAATCGCAGCACGGTAGCCCGCGAGGAACTCTTTCGAATCCTTGACCTCGAACGCCGCCTGCCAGAAATAGCCTTCCGTGCGTTTGTAATACAACACGGTCGGAGCACGGCTCAATCCCTGCACATCAGGCTGCAGGTACAACAGCCCATTGAGCCAGAGAAATGCGATCACGCAAATGACCGCAGGGCTTTTGTGAGTCTTCTCCCGCCACACCACGGCGGTCCAATATCCGCCACAGAGCGAGAGCGTGCGGATCACCGCCAGCGGATCGATCTCTTCCAGAGCCCGCCGAGCCCATGTCCACTCCCCCGGAATTCCGAGCGGAATGGTCGGAGCAGAGAGAATCACCCACGACACCAGCGTCAGCAGAGCAATGACCACCAGCCTTCCCCGAGTCAGCCAATTGGCCGTTTCGGAGGCATGACTCCACGTGCTGGGAGGCGGCGTGTTCAATCTCTGAGCCCACACTTTCGCATCAGCGCAGCTGTCGATTCGAAGGCCTCGCGGACCCAGTCCTCGATCTTGTCGGGTTCGGGAGAGTACTCGAGCTCAATCGACATGGCCCCGGGAATGCCGAGGTCACGAATCTGCTCCAGGTAGGGCTCGAACTGCACCACTCCACGCCCGGGAGGTAGATCGCCGTGCTTCACTCCGTCGCAGTCCGAGATGTGGACATGGAACGATTTACCTCGCAGCCGCTGCAGTTCTTCCGGAGCCACCTTGGCCAGAGCCAGATGCGACACGTCAATGTTGGCACCGAGAGCTGGGTGTCCGACATCGGCGATGAACTGTGCCATCGTGTCGACATTGTTCAAGAGTGACAGTGCAAACGGCTCGAGCTCCATCGCAATCTGCAGACCGAGCGACTCAGCATAGTCCGCCAGTCGTCGGCAGTTATCGACTCCGATCCGCCACTGTTCCACGGGTGGAATCACTTCCTGGTTCCAGATGTACTCGCCCAGCACCAGCAACAGGTTCTGGCCTCCGAACTCATACACCAGATCGAGAAATGCCTCGCACCGGTCGAGATGGAATCGCTGCACACTCGGGTTGAAATCGACCAACCCCGTCGCCACGCAACAGACGGAAATAATCGGCAGCCCGTGCTTGTCGCACTCGCGGCGGATCAGCTGGCGTTCGCGGACATCGATGTCGAGTGGATCGGTGAAGATGTCGATCGAGTCGAACCCGATCTCCTTCGTCTTGGCGATTCCCCAACTGGTACCGCGCCCAGCTTGTGACCAGGCCGAGTTGATCAATCCGAGACGCATGATGAAAACTCAAATTCGAATTCGGGGGAGAGGAGAACCGCAGTGGGGGCCTCCATGACGCTTACCGCCCAAAGAAGCGGGCTTCCATGATAATCACTTTCGTGACCAGACACATGAGACCGCAAGGCCGGATCACGTCAACGTCTGCCACAACAGGCCGAGCCCACACGCCGTGCGCCAAAATTTTGAAGGGCCAAGGAGCGCGCGCATCCGCACCGAATTGAACACGGACTCACAAGACCAGACTGATCTATCCGAGGGCAGGCGACTATGCGTCGGTCGAGGGCGTGGCGGGCGGGGTATTCCGCTTGAACGCCACGGACGTGTCGATTTGGTAATCGTTCAACAGCGCCTGGTCAAAATCGTACACGCCAAAGAAGTCCGAAAGCTGATCGCGGTCCGTTTTCCGCATTTCACCGCATTCGATCAGCTCGAACACAATCCGACCAAAATCGTCGGTCGAGCGGACTCCCCAATACTGGAAGACCGTCTTGGCCAGCATCCCGAACTTCTTCAGGCCGAGTTCACGCACCCCCGCCAAAAGCTCAGGGCCGGTGATGTGCGCGGAATCGTCCTCAACCTCTTGCGAGACCTTCTTCAAATTCTCTTGAGAGAATTGCAGGGCCTCGAAGACAAACCGGTAGGCGTCCGGATGGAACTTGAGTCGGGAAGGACGCAACCTGCTGGTGAGGGCCATGACACCGATTCCCCGAAAGGGATGCTACTGCCACTCTCCACATCAGAGAGTGACAATGAACTATATACCCTGATCGGTATTCATGGAAAGCCCCTCTGCTGAGATGATTTTCTCCCGCAAAGTTTTCTTGACAGGAGTCGTCGCGTTCACAGTCACTTTCTTACGGTAAAGTTCAGCCTTAACACGTACCGGAACGTGACCGGCACAGCTCCAAACCGTACGACCGCTACAGACTCCCATGTTTCCCAGAGGCCAGTCTTTCGGCAAAGTTTGCCTCACAGGAGAAGTTTCCGTCCGTCGATACTCACAGCGGAATACCGTTCCAAGAGTCTGATGTGTCATCGATGAGAGAATGGGGATCGTCGTGTACTCAACCAACGACACTGCCCGCCCGCTTCTGCGTCTGGTCGGTTTGATTGCTTCCGTGGTCGCTTTTGCGAGTCTTTGGTCGGGGGACCAGAAGATTCAGCAGGAAATCGCGGCTTCTCGGGCCAAAAGCCGGTCGGTCTACGCCGGTCCGTCCGTGCTGCAGAATTTCCCCGTTTCGCCACGCGTCTCAGCCACGCGTCTGGTCGAGCGGGCGGCCTCCCCAATTCTCGGCTTCTTTGATCGGATTCCCGAAGGACAGTACCAGCTGTTCGATGACCAGGGGCGAATCGGGATGCTCGTGCTGGAAAGCAGCCGCCAGGGAGTTCGCAGCTTCGCCGCCCCCCTTCAGCAGTCGTTGACGATCCAGACGTCGTACGGCGACATGTTGCTCAGGCCGATGCAGTCGGTGTCAGCGTCGTCGTTGATTTATCGGTAAGTATAGACTTGTGGCCGATCGTGAGGCTCCGATCGGCCACAAGGTGGAATACACAGGGCTCATTCACACGAGCCAGGGATTACTTCTTCAGCTTCTCGATCGCGTCGGCGACCGCCTTGCTGTCATCGGCCGCAGCGACCATCGTGTTCTTGTAGGCGATCTTGCCATCCTGGCCCACGACGAATGTCCAGCGTTTGGCAGTGGCCTTGCGAGTCAGCGAAATCTCCTTGCCGTCTGAGGTCTTGACCTTGGCGACCGCCTCGGCGACGGTGACGGGGACGCCAAACTTGGTTGCGACTTCGCCTTCTTCATCCGCCAGCAGCGTGAAGTTCAGGTTCCGGTCCTTCTTGAAGATCTGGTGGTTCTCCACCGAATCGCCACTGACACCGACGACCTCCACGCCACTGTCCTGCAGCTTCGCCATATCGTCGCGGAAGCCGCACGCCTGCTTGGTACAACCACCGGTCAAGTCGGCGGGGTAGAAGTAGACGACCACAATCTTCTTGCCAAAGTGGTCTGCGGACTTCCAGTCGTTTCCGGCATCGTCCTTCACACAGAACTCAGGAGCCGCTGATCCGACTTCGAGCTTCACCTCTTCAGCCATGATGTTCTGTCCCATTCCGAATACTGCCAGTCCCAGAGCTGCGACGGTTGCCAGTGTCCAGTTCGTCAGTCGCTGCATGTCAGAGTTCCTCTTAACAGGTCAATTGATCTACCACGCCATCGAGCGGTTGCAAGACCGCATCTTGTGGGACGTGCCGCACATTCAGAATACGGCGACTCGAATCGGCAGGTCAAACCACACGGTCGAAAACGTCGGAGGCCACGACTTTGAATCGACGGCCAACCAGCGGGGTCTCTGAGTCAGGTTCTCCCGATTCGAGCTCCCATCGCCCCGGGCCTCAGTTCGCCCTGCACAAAGCTTCCCGCTACAATCAGTGACCACTACTCGCTCACCGAACCGGGAAAGGTCCCTGTGTCGTCCTGGATCCTCCAGCACTTTCTGAATCCGGCGTTGTTCTGGCCGGGAGTCGCGCTGGCAGCGCTGCCGATCATAATTCATTTGATCAATCGGTTGCGGTATAAGCGGGTCCGTTTTGCCGCGATGGAATTCCTGCTGGCCAGTGAGCAGAAGAACCGCCGCCGGGTGCTGCTGGAGCAGCTGTTGCTGTTGCTGGCCCGTATCCTGTTGGTGTTGTTGATCCTGGGGCTGGTTGGTCGGCTGATTCTCGATCCCAAACATCTGTCGCTGTTTCAAGGAGCACGTACGCACCATGTCATCCTGCTCGATGACACGGGGTCGATGCGAGATCGTTTCGGGGAGTCGGCAGCGTTTGACCAGGCTCGCGAAGTTGTCCGCGGCATCATTGCGCAGGGAGCCGAACGGCCTGGTACGCAACGTGTCACACTGGTCATGCTATCCAGTCCGACCGAGACCTCGTCCGGCCTGACAGAGCGTGATGTCGACGCCCAGCTGCTCGATGACTCAGCGGCTCAGCTGCAGGACCTGTCCTGTACTTTTCGATCGGGCAGTCCCGCAGCTGCGTTGAGTTCTGTGCGAAGCCGATTGGTCAGCGATCGCGCGACGGAAAAGGTGCTGCACATCCTGTCCGACTTCCGCAAACCCGACTGGTACGACAACGGGGCACTGGTCAGCGAGCTGGAAGCACTCGACAACGCCCAGGTCAGTTTGAATCTGGTCCGGCTCGTCAATGAGCAACACGAGAACCTCGCGATTACCGACTTGAGCGGGGCCGTGGAAACCGCAGCTGTGGGTGTCCCGGTCGTCCTGCGAGCCAAGGTGTTGAACGCCGGAAAGCGTGAAGCGACCTCTGCCAAGCTGGCGGTTTCGATCGACGGTCAAGCCCTCAACCGCCGCGAGCCGTTGCCGCCCATCCCAGCGGGAGAGACTCGCGAGGTGACGTTCGATGTCGACTTCGCCAGCAGTGGTCTCCACCGTGTCGAGGTCTCGCTCGAAGCCGATGCCCTCGAAGCGGACAACATCCGGCGGATCGCGGTTGATGTCCCGCAATCGAATCCCGTGCTGGTGATCGATGGCACAGCGGGAGCCGTGCAGGGGCGCTATGTCGCCGATGCGTTGGCCGCCGATCAATCGGTCACCGGGTACTCAGTGACGATTGACGGTCCCGAGGGTTTGCGGAAACGCGACCTTGCTCCGTACGCGTTGATCTACCTGCTGAATGTGCCTGACCTCCCCCCCGACGCGACGGAAGCGATTCGTAAATACGTCCAAGAGGGAGGCGGTCTCGCGTTCTTCGCCGGAGAGACATTGAACTCCACGTTCTACAACAAAGAGTTCTACGCCGAGGGAAAAGGACTCTTGCCGGTCGCGCTGGCTCCTACACCAAGCCTGCTGCCACCGGTTTCCGGGTCAACGCCTACCCCCGACCTGGTCGTGACGGACCACCCGGTCTTCGCGATCCTTGCGGGACAGGAGAATCCGTTGATCGACTTCGTGAAGATCAATGCTTACTTCGCTGTCGACACCAAGGCACCTCGCGCGGAGGGAGCACAAGTGATCGCCAGCCTGCGCGATGGGGCTCCGCTGATGCTCGAAAGCGAGTACGGGCGGGGACGCGTGATGACCTGCCTGACAGCTGCGGGGCCCACACCACTCTCCGAAACCATGCAGAAACTGGCGGTTGATCCCGATTCACCGGGTGAGGTGCCGCCCTCGGTGTGGAATAACTGGGCCAGCGGAAATGCCAGCCCGACATTCGTCGTGGCCCAGCTGGAGATTGCCCGCCGCCTCGCCCGCAAGGACAGGGCTCTGCCGCATAAGATCGTCGGCGAGGAGATCGCGGGCACTCTCGACCAAGCCATTTTCCAGGATGATGTTGAAATCCGGACGCCCGATGACCAGGTCATCAAGCTCAAAGCTGATCACGCGACCGACGCCTCGACCAACACGCCTTCCGACTCCGCGTCGCACACCGTCAGCTATCACTTCCGCGAGACTGACTTGCCGGGCGTGTACGGGTTGCGTCGCTTCCGCAAAGACCAGACCACCCAGGAAACGCTGCTGGCCTACAACGTCCCGCCCCAGGAGAGCCAGCTGGAGCTGATCACAGATGACCAGCTCAAGAAACAGTTGGGCAGCATCGAGTTCACCATTCAATCTCCCGGTGAGACCGACTGGCTGCGTCGCGAATCTCCGGGTGAAGAGGTGCGATGGTGGCTGTTGTGGGGGCTGATCCTCATCGGCCTGCTGGAGCAGACGCTGGCCTCACGCGTGAGTTATCACTCAGCTTCTCAGTCGAAATGATCACCCTGCGGGGAATACGCCTTGGCGACAACTCCCGACACCTCGAATCGACAGCGTAATTTGCCGTTCGGCGGTTTGCTGTCAGTGGTGGCCGGCGTGCTTCTGACGCTAACTGAACTCTTGACTCGCTTCATACAAGGGCGTCTAGGTTCATTTGGTCACTGGACGATTCTGTTCTGTGGAACGTTATTCACGGTCTGGGGTCTGAAGGAGATCATTGCTGGCTGGTGGCCTCGCATTGGTCGCAACACACTGATTCGCAATCGCTTTCACCTCCCGACCGAGGGATGGGCGTTTCTGATGATGATGTTCGTGTTGTTCATCGGGTCATTGATGGGGAAATCGAACCCGCTGATGCTCGTCTTTTCGATGATGGCCGGCGCATTCGTCATGAATGGTTGGCTGACATTTACCTATCTCAAGGGCGTGACTGTCGAACGCGTCCTGCCCGAGCGGGTGATGGCCGGTGAACCGTTCTCCATCGAAGTGACCATCAGCAACAACAAGGGCTGGCTGTCCGCTTGGATGATGACGGTCAAGGATCATGTGTCGGGCCGCTCGACCAGCCTGGCCCCGGAAGTGGCTTTCATCCGCGTTCCCCCCGGCGAAAAGCAGCGTGGGCATTACCAGTTGATCCTGGCCGACCGTGGGCGATACGAGTTCGGCCCGGTCTTCGTCGACACTCGGTTCCCTCTGGGGTTGGTGGAGCGAGGGCTCAATCTGGAAGTGCCAGCCAGCCTGCGAGTCTATCCCCGCCTCGGACGACTCCAGCCCGACTGGAAAAGAAAACTCCAGAACGCCACAGAACAAACCTCCTCACAAATCGCCCAGGGAGGCATCTTCGCCGACGAGTTCCACCGGCTGCGCGAATACCGCCCCGGGGACGATGTGCGTTCCATCCATTGGAGAACTTCAGCTCGTCGCAATGAGCTGATGGTCCGTGAGCACCGTGACAGCCGCGATCGAAGCCTGCTCATTCTGGTCGACACATGGTGGCCCACGGTCGGCAACGACACGGTTCACGCAGACTTCGAACATGCCTTGTCCTTCGCCGCGACCATCTGCGTGGACGCTGCCCGCAACACCCGCGATTCACGAATTACGTTGGCAGTGAAGGGCGACTCGCTGCGGGTTTGGCGAGGAGGCAGCGGAGGTGAACGGATCGAGGATCTGCTGGACGCTCTGGCCGGCGTCCTCCCCAACAACACCCACAAACTGGGACCACTTTTTGAGGCAACAGCTTTGGATCGCTCCGGTCTACCACGTATTCTCTTGCTGACAGCCCGGCCCGAAGAGGCTCGTTTGGAAATCCAGAAGCAGGCCACCCAGGACCACACGCTCTCCTCAATTCAGGTGTTGGGCTTCGGCTCCCCGAACCTCAAACAGATCTTTGAGGTCCTCTAAGACAGTGTGGCTGTGATGTCGATTCACACTGAAAATGAATCGCAAACAGTACTGTCGCTTACCACAGGATCACTGATGAAGTCGTTGCTCTTTCTGATGGCTCTGGTCGCCGGTGTGGCAACCTCGGCACAGGCAGTGATCAATTCCCAGCTGCGAGGTCGGCTGGCTGAGCCAATGCAGGCCGCCACGATCTCCTTCACCGTGGGGACGCTCGTCTGCATTGCGTATTGTTTGCTGAACCGTATCCCGATCCCGGCCCTCGACACGTTGAAAGGCCTCCCCTGGTGGATGTGGACCGGCGGGTTTCTGGGGACGTTCTTTGTCTGGACCAGCATTCTGGTCACGCGCCAGATCGGCGTGGCTGCCATGATCGGGCTGGTGGTGGCGGGGCAGATGATCGCATCGCTGGTGATCGACCATTACGGCCTGTTTCACTCGCAGGTCCGGCCCGCCTCACTGGCTCGGGTGGCGGGAGCCGGGTTGGTCATTCTTGGTGTGGCCCTGATGACCAGTGCGATGGATCGCAAGACATCCCCGGCCACGCCGACGAATGTGCCTCCCACTGAGATCAAATGACATCAGGCCGACTTGGACCGGCGTTCGGTGCCTCGCTGAATCGTTCGTTTACGTTCATCACTGGTCAGTGCATAGACCGTTCGCAGCAATCGCTCCATCGCGGGAGTCAGCTCACACTGTCGCCGGCCCATCGCGGTTCTCGCAGCTGCCAGCGTCGATTCAAGACCGTCGGGGAACTCTTCAATCGCCCCATGCCAGATGCGGCTGAATGAGGGAATATGCTTGGGCAGCAGTCGTCCCCCCGGCAGGATCATGCTCATCACACCAATCGACGATCCGGTGTTGAAGAGGCTGCAGAGAGCGGTTTTGGAGTGGTCGCCGATGAAGCATCCGACCTTGGTGGAGCCGCTGGAGATCGACTCGCCCCACAAGGGGACCGACACCGCCGAGTAGTCGTTCTTCAGATCGCTATTCGTACTGAGCGCACCGAGATTCACCCACGGGCAGACGTAGCTGTGGCCGAGAAACCCGTCGTGGTACTTGTTGGAGTACCCGTGAAAGATACTCTCTTCGATTTCACCGCCAACTCGACAGACAGGACCAATCGTGGTCCCTGCTTTGACATTGGCCCGAAAGAGCTGAGAGTCCTGCCCGATGAACGCTGGCCCTTCAATGCGAGTGAAGGGTTGAATCTGAGCCCCCGCCTCAATCCAGACCGGCCCGCGCCGGGCATCGATCACGACAAATGGGTCGATCTGAGCCGACGGGTGGATATAGAAATTGTCATCCACGCCGAGCAGTGCGACCTGGGGCCCGACATTGATCTTCGAGGGGCCACGCGACCGGGTACGGAAGTCCTGCTCCAACTGGTGACCGTTGTGATGCACCAGATCCCACGGGTAGTGGACCACATGTCCGGAAGCCGGGACCGACCGTTTCCCCCGAGCCCATTTCTCAGCACTCGTCGCAATATGAAATGGATCCAGCTGCGCGGCATCCGCTGGGTCGAGCATTACAGCCACCAGCGTTTCATTTGACCAGACGGCATCTCCCGGCATCAGCTTCTTGAGCTGATGGACATCGGGAAGCCAGCGACCATTGAGCAATAGTGTCGGCTCCGAACGCAGCCAGTCTCCGCGATTGATCAGAGCGGTCGGGTGTTCCTCCTGGTAAGTATCGGCCAGCCAGGTCCGGATGAACGCCCCCCACTTCGAGGGAGCCAGCGCACGGTTCACCCGCTCGCGCAGCCCAGACTGTCCGCACACCAGCTCAAAGACCGGTCGCAGCCAGCTGAGCGGTCGCAACTGGTTGGCCAGGACATCCTCGAAATAGGCCACTTGCATACTGAGATCCTTCTCCAGCCTCCCGAGAGTTGTCTCTGACCACCGAGGGAGCGATCAACGAATCGCTGACGGTCCCCCCGGAAAAACTTCACCACTCCCGGCAGCGGGACTATACTTCTGATGTCGAGTCGAGGGGAACAGAGAGTCGTCGAAAGTCGGCCCCTTTCACATAGGCTCGCTTCTTGCGAACACTGTGTCCCCCTCGGGAGGCGTCTCATGGCCGGTCAGCTGCCCTCTATCGAACTTTTGGAATCTACGCACAAATTTCCGTGCGTCTTTACGTTCAAGGCCATCGGTCTGACGTCGAATGATTTTGTCGATCGGGTTCTGGCAGCTGTGAAGCTTGAGCTGAAAGTCGATACCGATCCGACCTACTCGTCGCGGGTGACCGCGGGAGGGAAGCACACGAGCGTGACAGTCGAGCCGACGGTGACCTCGGCAGAGCAGGTCATCGCGATTTACCACAGCATCCATGCGATCGATGGTCTCGTGATGATGATGTAGCTGGCGAGCGGACTTGGAGCATTGCGAGGCTACACCAGCCCATTCCGCTTCCTGACAAACCACTCCGCCGACATCACTCCGACGAAGATCAACAATAGTGGCCAATTGTCCCACAGATTGACCAATCGGTTACGAGTCAGCTCAGTACTGATGCCCGACTTGAGCAGGTCATCCAGAAAGGGCCCCAGCTTCTCGGGCGGTACGACGCTCGCCCCCGTCAATTCGGCGATCTCCGCCATCAGGTCGGGATCAGCTGCCGGATTATCGAGTTCGGGGTCCCGGGCCTCGACAATGAAGCGAGTCATCGTAGGAATCCCGACTGACTTGCCATCGACTGTCGCTCGTGCGGTGACCCAGTAATCCCCCGGTACTGCGGGGCTGACGAACTCCGCGATCGCCCCTTCGGCGTTTTTCTGTGCCGCGACCGGAACAGGCTTGGGCTGGTTCGGCCCCAGGACTTCGACTTGGAACTCCGCATTCGGCACGGGCTGTTTATTCTTGTCTCGCAATTTCAGCAGGATCGGGACCTTGCCACCGGGAGCAAAGTTCCGGGGATCGACGATGACCTGGAGCGGTTGATCGCTGTCCTGTTCCTTGTGAGCCAGCCAGAGCAGCATCTGTTGCCAGAACCGCTGATGGATGGGGCCATAGCCCCCGAGAAACCAGAGGTAGGTTTCGTCGACAGCCAGAGCTGCGACTCGTGAACGCCCCACATCGGTGGCGAGCAGCAACGGGTCGCCGTCCCCCGACTCGGCCAGAATTTCAACGCTGGCATTCGCGGGAATCAGGCGAGTGGCCCCATTCAACTTGGGCAAGGCACGCCATGTCTGGTCGTTGTTCCCCGGATTAATCACCATCAGAAAGTGACTTTCTCCTGTTTCAGTCGGCAACATCTGAATCTTCTTCTTCAGCTGTTGTGTCGGATCAACGACTCCTGCCGGTCGGGCCAGCCCATCGAGCTTCACCGGAAAGAGCTTGCCGAGTTCGGTCCCTGCATAGCCCCCCGTGCTGTAATTGAGCTCTCCGCCGAGCAGGCAGAGCCCCGCTCCCTCGCGAACACGGGCCGCAAACTCATTGAGCAAATTCTTGTCGGGTGTCACAAAGACCGACGCGGGAACATCCCCGAGGATGTAGACATCGTACTTCCCCTTGGCAAAGAGGCTGGGGTCCCGCCGGGGATCTTCAATCCAGTCGAGCCGGATTCGGGTCTCGTTCAGTCGGCGAATGAACTTCTGTTCGGTGCGGCCAAGACGATCGATATACGCCACGCTCATGCCGCCCTTGGTGACGGTGATAATCGTTTCGAGCCGATTGTTGGTGGTCTTGACCTCACCGGGAAGCGGCTCGGCAACGAGGGCGATTTTGTACTCTCCCGGCAGCATCGCGACGAACGACAGCTGCACCGGCTGAGCAACAGCGTTCTCGGTCGGCGACAACTCGACAGATGTTTTCGTGTCGAGCGAGACCGGGGCGTCTTTCCATTCGCCCGCCTCGCCGGGTCTTTTGCCCGTGCGATCCTCGATCATCAGTTTGACACGTACCTTGCGTCCGGCAGCCCCGACCATGCGGACGCGGGCTTTGACGACTTCGATCTTTCTCTCATAGGTCAGCGAGTTGACGAGCAGATCCTCTACGGCAATATCCGAGCCAGTCGTGGTGATCTCGGGCGTACCGTACAGGGTGGTATAAATCGGCACCGACTTCTGAGTAGCGAACCGCCGCACAGCTGCCCGGGGATCGATATCAATTTCTCCACTCGCCCGCTGAGCACCGTCACTGAGCAGGAACGTCGCCGCCAGCCGCTTGGCCTGGTCCTCTTTGCGGAGTTCCTCGATCGCTAGTCCAATCGCGGTGAACTGGCCGTCGTCGGTCGGCGACAATGTCTCGACGGACTTCGAGGACTCCGCGAATTCGATGAACCGAATGTCGACCTTCTCACGCAGGGCCTTCAATGAAGGTGCGATCTCTTCGAAGGTCTTGCGCAGCTGTTGCCCGCGAGTTGAACCCGCCGGGCCATCGGGTGTATTCATGCTGCGACTGTGATCGATGAGAAACACCAGCTGGGCGCCACGTTCATCGATCTCACTGAATTCGAGAGCCGGGCGGAGCATCGCGAACAACAGCACACTGGCGGCCAGCAATCGCAGACCGAGCAGCAGTCGCCGCTTGCCCGTCGGGAATGCCCGAATCCGCGAGGGATATGTCCCCAGGACCAGTCCATACACCAGCGCGGCGACCAGCAATAACAGCGGCCACGACCAGACGGGACTGAAGACCAGATGGACATCCATAAACCGCAGATCCAACTGCCAGGATTCCGAGAAGGGGACCGGAATGATACCTCAGCTCTGTCCGGAAAACGCCTATGGGGACACTCCGATTCGTCGCCTGATCCGCAATTGTTCCCGCTGGAGCATTACATCCAGACGCTGCTCACTCGGATGGTATTCACAACTCGAAACCCCGATCCCGAAACTCTGTGTGTGAAGGTCGTAAACCACCTGACCCGATTGCTTGTCAACGAGAGCCAGGTGGACCTTCTGGACGGAATACCCGGCGACCTCTAACTCCTCAACCCGGATCAGGGGCAGAATGGGACAGAGATCCAAAGAGCTGGAGAGCAAGAACCCCTGGAATGGATATTTCCAGCGTTGCTCCGGCGATTCCCGATTGATCGCAACGATGTCCCCGTGAACTGAAACTGCTGGACTATCCACAAACGACTGCCCCGGTGCGGAATCGTGAATCAGATACACACGACTGCGGTCCCAGAGGCCGTAGACGACGTGATGGCCGGATTCGGCATCGGCTTCTTTCGGGACATTGAGGTCCACCTTGCCCAGGGAACGGGGGACGCCGGTCTTCCAGGGAACCAACTTGAGCTCACCCAATGCATCCAACCATAGGCCTTGCCCCGGCGGACCATCTCCCAGCCGGGAAGACATCTCGATCGGCAAGGACCACGCCGCCTCGAACTGCAACTGGTCGCTCTCGTCCCAGCGGTCTCGAGCTGTCTCCGGACGACCAGCGATCGGAAGCGCTCGAACACGATGGCGTTCCAGCAGCCAGCTCTCATCCTGTCCTGGATGTTCAGAAAGGGTCGTGATCCCAGCAGTGTCCAAAGCAAACAGCATGCTGCTGAACTCTGAACGCCCCGGAATCTGCTGTGAACGGCCCGAACGGATCGAGAAGGCGCGAACGCGGTTGCTTCCCAAGCGGTAGAGTCGATCCTCATCACACCGGACATTCTCACTCGGACAATCGGACAGCTCCCACAACAGCTGACCGGTCAATGAACACAACACCTCGATCCCTCGTCGCGTTCGTACGACAACGTGTCGTGTATTCGCGACTTCAAATGATGTTGCAGGAAACTGCGACGCATAACCTTCGCTGTACTCACGCAACGCTTTCGGGCTTTGCAGAGGTTCTGGTTGGTACTGATTCGAGAACCGCCGAGGATCATGATCGGAGTTCTGGTCCTCAACTCTCGTCCACAAAATTCGCTGACCAGGAATCGAACAGGCATGGACCACACCGGTGTGGACCAGATAGAGGTTCAGCCCCGAACCGTACAGAACCGGGGGCACCGGAATATCTCCCTCACGGTTTCCAGTCAGCAGCGGGAACTCGCAATACCGGCTCCCATCCTGTCTTTCGAGGATGAGTACTGCCCGATCCGTATTGAACGTGTAGCGGTAATTCAACAACGACTCGTTCGGCTCTCCGATCCAATGAATTGGCAGCACCCAGTCATGATATGACTCTGTATCAGCCCAGCGTACCAGCTCGATGTGGGCTCCCTGCCAACTCGGTGGCAGCTGACGATGCACGTCGGCCACTTGATCAAGAAGCAGCTGCAACTCCTGGCGAGTCGGGCGAACATCCTTCGGCCAGGTCGCCTCCTCGGGGAGTTCAGCGAACCGGCGGCGGGCCTCTCCCACCCAGTCGGGAGTGGCCAGTTGTTCGATCAGTTGGACCGACGCCTTGAGAGCAACATCGCGATCTCTTGATTGCGTGAGTGCTTCTAACGTGGACAGCTTGATAGCCGCGTCAGTGTTGACCAGTGAATCGAGCTGGGCGGAATCGACAAAGGGTGTCTCCGCAAACAGACGCAACAACCGCAGCTGTGCGTCACGATTCGCCCCGGTCTCTTTCCAGAGTGACTGAAACTCCTCGCGAATCACGTTTCGCAAGGCGTCGCCGAGCGATGGATCGGGATTCTGAGCGACAGTCAGGATCTGGTCCGCCAGCCAGGCTTCCGATGCGACTGTTCGCTGGCCTTCATCGACACGGAAACGCAGTGGTCGGCGGATCACGCCCCGAATCAGCTCCCAGGCAGCGTCCCGATTCCCCGAGTGAATTTCGAGCTTGATCTCCTGTCGCCGAAGGGCTTCCTCATCCTCGGGAGTTGTGACCAGCGTCTTGGCCTCATTCAGCCACGACTTCCAGTTCGCATCGGGCTTTGTATCGGCACTCAGCAACTCGACCTGCAGTAGCAGAATCGAAGCCAGCATCTGCCGGGTCTGCATCGCTATCGAGTTGTCTGCAGCGACATCCGAGACTGCTGTTCTCAGCAGCTGAGCTGCCTCGGGATACTGTCCCCGGGCGACCAGCGCTCTCGCCCAATTCAATCGAGCTGATGCATCCGAGACGGCGTTCGCCTGCCACACGGACTCGTCCGACTCCCACTCCAGGGCCATCATATCAGACAGTGAGACCGACACGGTTCGCCCCCCCAACGAGACCAGACTGCCCATTTGCATCTCTCGCGAATCCATGGGAGAGAGCACTCGTTGCAGCTTCGAAAGTGGAAGGTCGTCATTCCCAATGGATGATCGTTCAATGACCTTGCCCTGGTCGGCACTGATCCGAATCAGAGAGTAGGGCAGTGTCGGGACGATGATCCCCTCCTGTGTGAGCACGGGACGCCCGGCGATCGGAGCATTCAGCTGGGAGCAGGTCCACGCATGAGCCCCGGTATCAGTGCGATACGCCTGGATCGTCAGCTTGTCGAACAGAAACACAAGGTCCTCTGTCGCCCCCACGACGCCAATCGCCTGATTCTTCGGGATCTCCCAGAGCTTCTCTCCGGTCAACAGGTCGTAGCTCAGGAGTTTCGGGAGCGTGGCCCCCGATTCTTCCGGAAGTTCAATCGGAGCAAACAGAACTCGATCTCGCAGCAAGATCGGCTGCAGCGGAGGCCAACGCTCATCAAGCCCGACATCTCGATTGGGGGCATCGAATGCCAGATCGACCTCGTTGGAATCAGGGCCATCAGCAGCGCGGTTCACCACCCGTTGCGTCCACAGAATGCGCCTTGCCATGCGGTCGACCGCCGTGACCCAACCCGTGGTTGTGGGACAAATCGCCAGAGATCCCCGCACAGCAACCGGAGCCGCCCAGGACTTCCGCACTGCATCCTCGGACAACCGCCTTCCCGCAGCTGCCAGGAGTTGCTCCCAGCGAACCAGCCCAGTATCGGCTTCCATGCAAAACAGCAGAACATCCCCATCCCGCTCCCCGACCACGAACAGCTCATCCCCATCGGGCGTCGGAGGGCCGAAGAACGACACACCGGCAGCTGGCAATCCCGTGGGATCCTCTGCCGGAGGACCACCAGCTCGCCACGCGATTCGTCCGGTCCTCAATTCGCGAGCGACCAGATATTTTTCCGAGCTTTCGTCGTCCTCAAACCCGATTTGTACGACTGTCTCCAGCGGCATCTCTCCCGAGCTGAATGAGGCCAGCGAGAAGACGTAGCGAGAGTTGGCGCTCAATGTGCCCAAGCTGCCGCAAGCGGTTAAACGGTTGCGGATGCGGTACGTGAGAGCCCCCTCAGCGTCCCGCTCCATATTCATCGCGATTTGCCGCTCGATCTCCTCGATCTCGTTGGGATCGTCAGTCGAAGCCAGCCCCCACTCGCGAGAGGTCCAAAGCCGCTGGCCCGTATTGATGTTCACAGCTGTCAGGTTCGCCAGCGTCCGGGTCACAAGGACTTCTCCAGATCCGACCGTCGCTAACACGGAAAGCCCCATGGCCCCCTGATCGTGAAAGGAGAGAGAAATCTCCTCCAACAAGTTGCGAATACGAGGAGAGGTCACCAGCGGCTGTCGCCAGCGGGGAAGAAGAGTTGTCTCCCTGGCCTCGATGATCGCCTGCCCGGTCGGAGACCCCGACAGCGACGTCCAGTCACGCACAGCCGATGGGGCCTGCCCAAACAGACTCAAGGCCCACACCGGGAGATCATCGGGTGGAGTCGATTGCTTCGTCGGGAGTTCGCGAAGTTTCCCGGCCAGAGACTTGTAGCCCGAGTTCTCGAGGACCTCTCCCAATCGAACTCGCCAAGGGAGATCATCAAGCAGGACGGATTCAACCAGCATCAGATCCTTCGTCATCTTCGCGATGCGGTCCGCGTTCCCATGATCGATCATCGCATCAATCAATTCTCGACACGCCTGTTGCCCCGCAGGCGTCAGAAAATACTGCCGGGAAACCTGCGTCAAAGCGGTGAGGTCGCGAACCCGCCGGGCCTGTGCCAGGTCCCGATCCGCGAGAACCCCGAATCGTGTGAGATAAGCCGAGCGGGCTTCTTGAGGTGACTGCATAATCAATTGCAGCACCACTTCCGACATCGGACGCCACTGGCGATCCTCACCAAACACCACCGAGTCCTGCTCCTCACCGAGCAGCGATTGCAGCTGTTGTACTCCCTCGTCCCAGCGACGGCGTTCAAATGACTTTTTCACCAGCGAAAGCATCTCGATTTGCGCGGGTTCTTCCGCAGCCCGCATATCAAACCGATCCATCCCGGGGCGACGAGGTCTGGATTCCTCTTCTGCAACTGCCGGAGCCTCCAATTCGTCAGCCAATAGCCCAGCCCGATTTACACACGCCAGTCCCAGCCCCCCCAGGAGCAGACACCAGAGAACTCCCCGCAATCGACGGAATAGCCCTCGAGCGTCTGTTCGCAGGAACTTCCCGGGTGTCATGGTCACGTATTAAATCCTCTGGTCTGCTGGGCAGCTTTCCGAATTCGACTTCACATTGAGGATGGGCCAACCAGGCTTGCCAGTGTCACCGAAACCGTGACATGGAACAGACCTTCTTGCCTCTCCCACTTTGAAGACAAACACCGAGGCCGCCTCAACACTGCTATTGTGGGGAGTGCGAACAGTGAACATCAAGCCCCACACAACCACGACTCCCCGCGATCACCATGTCCTTTGACAGAGGAACACCACCGATCGTCTCGCTCGCAATCAACCGCACGAGGAACGCGTCTCCTCTCGCTCTCCATCCCGATCGAACCTCCAAGGGCTGGGCTGTGTCATATCTACGCGTCGCATGCGTTCAGCGGTTGACTTTTCTGCACGATCCCACAGAATCTCCCCAGCAACGTTTCGCAGCCGGAGAGGTGGCAGAGCGGCCGATTGCACCGGTCTTGAAAACCGGAGTACCCGTGAGGGTACCCAGGGTTCGAATCCCTGCCTCTCCGCTTGTTGAATTCCCCATCGCCGCAACCATCTGCAACGCAGACAGTTGCGGCGATTTAGTTTTCTTGTCCCAGTCAACTGGGACAAAAACTGGGACAAACGAGGGCATTGACCACATGTTGTCTTCATGCCGTTATCACTGAGGCGGAACCTCCGTCAGATGTTCCCCGGTCACCGGAGACGCACAATGCGCCACCTCGTGAGCCGGAGTGTTGATGAATGGGATGCGCTCAATCTTGCGACGGCTTTCTTCCTGCCGCAGGTGACGATAGTGGGCCACGAGTTCTGTATCACGGTGCCCCGTCCAAGTCATGATCTCGCCTTCAGAACAGCCGTGCTCGGTGCACTGACTGACGAAGAAATGCCGAAAGCTGTGAAACCTTGCATGTTTGAAACCAATATCACCGCGCGTCGTTCGGAACTGATCTGACAGTGGCTCAATGACTTCGCGTCGGAAGATATTCCTGGCGGTGTCCTGCTTAAGTTGACCACCAAGTGGTCCATGAAAGACCTGCCCATCAGAATGTCGTGGAAGTCCGTACAGAATGGTCTTCAAGTCAGGGTGAATCGGAATGACACGGCTCCGCTTTCCCTTACTGGTTCGAGCTGTACCGAGTGCTTGCTTGCGGCTGCTGTACCGCTCGTCGGCAACATGTAAGACGCAATTGTTGAGATCAACATCGACCCAGCGGAGCTGTTCCGCCTCGCCGATTCGCAAACCTGTGGCAGCAAGAGTGGCAACCAATGGGAACATCCATCTCAGGTGAGATTGCTCTCGACATCGTCGCAAGATTGCGTCGACTTCCTCGGGCCGGAAGCAATATGTGTCCGTCCCTTTGGGCTTTTGAAGCCGTAGTGATAACTTCTTCTCAGCTGGCAGCCGATGTTCACTGATCAGCCAGTTCGTCACTTGAACAAGAAGAGTCATTTCCAGATATAAGCTGCGGGGGGCGTATCCCTTCCGATCAAGATACCTTCCGTATCGATCAACATGAATTCGGTCGACATCGCTCCAGTCAGTGCACTGATGAGCATCACAAAAGGCGATGTGCTTGTCGGAGACAGCTCGGTATCGCTTGTAAGTCTTTAAACAGGTGCCCCCAGATATCGCTGGCCGCTCACAGTACCTGAGAAAATCTTGCCATACCTCCTTCACGCTGTTTGAACGAGTCACAGAGGCTCGATTCGTGTTGAGCACGATCCCCAGTTCGACCGCCAACTTCTGGTCGAGTTGGGAGAGTAGTTGCAAGGCTTCCTTCCGATCCCGCGTACCAAGCGAATACTTCTTGAGAGTTGGGTTGTTACCACGCCCGTCAGCGTAGATGACCCCGTCGCGTCGAAACAACTTCCAGAGGAAGTACTGCCCCTGAATGGGGTCTGCCTTCATCGTGAGTCTCCTTGGGAATATATCGAACCAGACCTCGTCCATTGAGGACGCGGGCCGGAGCTCGGACATGTGAGTTTGGAATTAAGCGATTTTTTTACGCCTTCGAAGCGAGTGATCGCGTCCGGAAGGAAGAGCATTTTCCCGCGGAATCCGCCGGGCTGAAGGCATTGAATAACTCCAGCCTTCACCCATCGGCGTATTGTGATCTGCGAGACGCCAGCGAGTTGGGCAATCTCCGCGAGTGTGAGTAACTTCGTGTTGACTGCGTCAGTCATCTTGAGATCCGGTGTGTGTGTGGTTCCTCACACTCACCTCATCCCAAATAGATCAGACCTTATTTTTCAAGTACCGGCCGAGCAGCTACATTCTCGGCTTGGGATGACTCCGAAACACCGCAACGATCTCTGGATTCTTAAGCTCAAGTTCATCGCAAATCTCTTCGTCTGAGCGGCCGTTGGAGATTAGTGTTTCGATATCTGAGGTGAGAGCAGCCACACCACTGTCAGTCGAAATCTCCACAGACTTGGCACGCATGTCATATGGATTTGAGCGGTCAAGTCTCGCTCGGGGTTTTGCCGCAAATCCACTCGCTCTGGGCATTCCGGCCCGACGCTTCGCCACAGCTCTCGCAAATGCGTCGGCAACATCCGGACTCCATTTTGAACTACCAAAGAGTTGAATCCATGTGGGAAGCGAGTAAGGGTGCCCCGAGATCATCTCAAATGCGGATCGGTATTGGTTGAAAGCGGTCGAAGTCGTAATTCCCATCTCTTGAGCAATCTTTGGAAATGGTTGTTCAGCAAGAACATCGTATCTACCGGCATTCCAACCTTCATGTCGATCCCAAACAGCAAGGTATTCGTCATACTTATCAGTCCTCATACGCCGTTCTGAACTCTGTGGGCCTCTCCATTGATCGATAAACCCCGACACATCATCTGAGAGTACATTTGCGGAGAGGTTCGACGAGATTCTTACGATTGGATGCCCAGTATGCTGGTCGTACCGTTCGTCTTTTTGAGTTGACAACCGATAAAGTGCTTCAAATCGACCTTGCTCCGAGTTCTGAGAGGCGTGAGCCAACAATCGACCAGCACTCTCTAGTGCCTCTGGCGGAAGCCCTGCGATCAGCAGTCCCAACAGTTGTCGATACGTTTGAAGTTGTATCCCGCCCACAAGCCAACCTTGGGTCGGTCCGCTAAGAGCGATTTCATCGAACTCCATGCACGGCGCGTAATCCGCTCGACTCACACCGATTCTTGTTAGCAGTGAGAATGCACACTGAGCCGTATCAATCTGATCCTGGGGCAATGTCTGACGTATCTCTGAGACATAATCCCACCACTGAATGTAGTAGGGGTGCCTTCGGGTCACTTCCCAACGGTACTTCAACGGCATGCCATATAGCTGCTCCACTGGTCTTGCCAGAGTAGGAATTCGCTGACCAGCACTCTCGCTCCCTCCATGCTCGTCTCCCGTCGGTTGAGTTGAGTCAGGCATGTGTCTCGGTCATCTGTTCAGGCTGGGGTGGAGGACAAACCGCTCGCAAAAAGCGAGTTGGTTGAAGTATGGCTTGAATAAACAGTACATGAGACACGACCAACGATCAATTCGTGAGTTTCTATTGGCCATGAGAATGTGCTAGGCAATGCTCACTGTTCGCAGCTCGCCAGCCGGGTAGATCACGCACATCGGGACATGTGAATAAGCGTCTCCGATCTTTGTGTCTTCTCTCACAACCGTTTGTCGGCTCGCGAATTGTCACGCAAATGAGTAGATGCAGCGGACACTCTCGCCCAGTGTCGAGCGATCGCTGTCCCCAGAATCTCGGTAAATGCAAGAATCTGAATCGGGTAATCATTTGCCTTCTTGGACTCTTGAGGACAGTTCTTCGAGGTGGTTCGGAGGTCGTTCATGATTGGTCTCATACGGAATGAGTTCGTCTGCCAAAAGATTGAATGTCAAATCACAAGTTTCCCTTTGGGACCGCAACCACCGAATGAACTGATGTAGGGCCATCCCAGCGGCGATGTTGGCAGCGTAGAACGTCGAGTGGGCGGTGCAGGGGCCGGATTGGGATTCGGGTTGGGGGAACAGGGTTGTGGTGTAATGATCGCGTAGGGCGACATTGGTCGCGGTCAGGATGCGAAGCACTTCGCCTCGCATACGGGCGTCGCACCAGAACTGGCAGCGGTGTTGCAGGGAACGCCAGATGGCGGAGCGGGCGGAGATGGTGTCGACGCAGCAGAATACGGCTTCGCCGGTGGAGTGTTCGGGGCGCCAGCGGTCGGGGACGGGAATGACGGTGATTGTGGGATCGATCTCGTGGATCTGGGTGGCGGTGGCTTCGACCTTGAGTTGGCCGAGGTCACGCTGCAGGTAGCCCTGAGTGGTGATGTTGGTCGGCTCGACTCGGTCGAAGTCGATCAGCTGGATCCGACTGGCGCCGAGGGCGGCGAGTTGGAGAGCGACCTGGCGTCCGATGGCGCCGACGCCGATGACGGTGGTCGTGAGTGATTGCAGCTTTTCGAGCGGGACGAGGTCTTGTTGTCGCTGGAAGCGGGACATGGGAGAGCCTTTCTGCCGGAGGAATGGGGTTGATAAGAACATGGTTCATGGGACTTTGAGATAGGACATGGGGAGGCCGAGACTCCCTGCAGGAGGAGACGGCGGGGTGAATGGTTTCGCCACGCTCAAAATGCAGCAGCTGAGGATCTGGATCACAGTGTGATCGTCACCGCCTCGGGTGATCCGAGATCATCAGAATGGTGCCAGCTCATTGAGCTTGCGGTCATTTCGGATCCCCGCAGCTGTCGGCGTGGGGCTGAATGGGAATCGAGATCGACTCCCAACGGGCTGAGGTGTTGCCACTCATCTTCGAAGTCGTACAACCGTGGATCATTAAACGCCGTCGGATCGACATACGTGTGGTATTCATCCTCCCACTGTTCGTGATCGCTGGCCGCGAACGGTGTGGAGTAGTCGACTTCCACGCGAAGTCGAATGGCGGCTGGTCCACCGTGTCGCCACGAGAGTTCGGCGTAGGTTTCACCGCTGCGGGAGAGGATGAACATCACGGCCCAGTCGCAGCGGCCAAAGACGCGGCGGAATGTCTCGACATCCACGTGGCTGGGTTGAGCAGATTCACCGGGGTGCGTGTGGATCCAGATCCGGCCACACTGCTCCGGGCGTCGGCCAAGATCGACCTGCTGCTCAAAATGTTCGGCGACCGCCACGTCATCGAAGGCGACATACGTTTCGGTACAGCGCTGCTGCACCAATTGAATCTCTTCCACCAGCAGCAGATCGTCCGAGCGAGTGATCCCGAACGCACCCACTTCCGTCGGTCCCAGGTCACGCAGGAACAACAACTTGGCCCACGCGGTCGGCGTGAATCGCAGCTTCGGTCGTCTCGGGGAGTGATTCTTCCTCGTCGAGCGTCGCTTTATCATGGTCATCGGAGGTCTCCTCATCGGATTCGGAACAGGAAGTACAACGCCCTGCAGTGAGACACTTTTCGCAGAACCGCTCATCACAGTCGGCACAGGTCTCGGTACAGTTGCGACAAAACCGGTCATCGCAGCCTTCGCACGATTCGGAGCAGTCGTAACACAGGGAGCTGTTACAGGTCTCACAGCGATATTCGCAATCGCTGCAGAGCGAGCAGTGACACCTGTCGCAGCAATAGGCATCCTCGGACGAAACGGTGTAGTCGCATGCGGCACAATCGACACCGTGCCACTCGTCGAGCGTGCGGTAGGCCGAGCCCGCGTTGTAGGTTCGCAGGATCTGCCGCACGAGAACGAAGAACTCGCTGATCAGGCCATGGGCCAGAGCGGTCGCAATCGCCTGCTTACCGTCCCCTTCACAGAGGGACTGGCCGCTGACATGCGGGTGAGGATGGCCAGCCGAGCTCTGATCAGGGTCGACAGCCGTTACCGCGTAAGGCGAGCTCTCCGCCAAGCGGTTGAGTTCGAGCCGGATCTCGAACGGGCCCAGGTCGAGGTCTTCGAGGACGATCCGCTCGGTGGTGACCGAGAGTCGTCGCTGACGGAGATCGATCGTGACATTCTCGAACTCGTCCTGCAGAGCGGCGATCTCGGCGTAGAGCTGCGAGACAGATGGCACGGTTCGCTCGGGCTTTCGCAGAATCTCCAGTTGGTTCGACAGCGAGAGAATCGTGAACTGCAGGCTCTGCTCCAGAGCGAGTCGACTCTGTCGGACTGCGGTGGGCATCTTGTGTTGCCGCGCCCATTTCCAGAGCGAAAGCCGCTTGCGCATCGTCTCCAGCGATGGCAGCATGGGTGCGATTTGCGGTCGCACCATCTGTCGATAGTGTTCGTGCAGAACCATGGCTGTACGCAGCCAGAGTCGTGTTGTGTCAGGGCAACGCATGAGAGTGAGCCCTCCTTACGGGCAAATGAAAAGAGCCCGCTGCCGAAGTGGCAGCGGGCTCCAGGATGAGAATCAGCGGCGGGGTCGTCTTGACCGCCAGCGGCTGAGGGTCTTGAGTCGACGCACCGGATTCATCCGGATTCGCGAGTCACTGAACATCAGACCGAGGAAGACCATGGAGACGATGACAAAGATGTACCAGGAGGACATGACGCCGCCGATCAAGGCCGCCATGGCCAGAGCGGAAATCACATAGAACGAATTGAGCCGTGTTCGGGCTCCCATACGGTTCCCTTCTGGGACGGCAGAGGTGCCGCCCCTTCGATCTTGGTGGGGGTGATGGAGATCCGGTCACCGGGCTGCAGTACCGCATCACGCGATGTTGGCTGGCGGTTGACTCGGATCAGGTAATCAGCGGGTTTGCCGTGAGGCACGCGCTGCTGAAACAGCTGCTCGACGGTCGTACCGTCGGCGATCTCGATATGGTCGGCGAATCCGCCGCCGTCGTTGTTGATAAAGAGAACCTGCATGGAGAGAGCTTTCTGTGGAGGGGAGGAATAACCACGGAGGCACGGAGGAGAACTCCTGAGGCCCATGTGCTGCGTGGTCTCTGGGGACGGTGAGGTGTGAGAAGAATTGGAAGAGGCGGCAGAGCGATGGAGAGAGGCAACTCGTCGATCATGACAGCCCCTCTTCACTCCATGCCTCTGTGGTTTCCACCTACACCGCCGGTTGCAGCGGTCCGAACACCTGCTCGAACACCGAGCGGTGGCGCTGCTGATCCAGCCGGTCCCAGTCGATCGACTGGGGCAGCAGGTTGTCGGGTTCGGGATCAAAATCCCGTTCTCGCAGATTCAGGATGCTGAACCCACGGCGACGAATCTCTTGCACATCTTCACCCGTGGCCGCAGCCACAGCTGATTCCAGGTCACGTCGTTTCATGGCAAAACTCCAGAAAGGGGGATCGGGGAAAAGAAAACGACCGCTCCACAGGAAGCGGTCGTTGATGTGTTAGCCGTCGAGCGGACTCGATGGGCCGACTGTGTTGTTCAATTCATACTTGTCCCGGCACGAGCCAGTTCTGGCTCAACCAGGCCACCTCCTCGGCCAGAGCCGTCGACCGGACCGCGAACGGTCCGAGCTTCGGCCCATCAACCGGCGACAGATCGACCATCCATTGGCCATCGACCGTCGGTTCGACATGCGAACCGCGACGAATGGTGACAGAGCCGAGTTGGGTGAGGTCGATCTCCTCACCGTAAACGCACCTCGCGGTTCCACTCGGAGAGATCAGAAGTTCCATCAATCTCCTATCGTGGCTTGCGCAGGATGTTGCGGCGGGGCCGATCGACCATCAGGCCGTCGAGCGATGATTGGATGCTCGACAGCTGTGACCCGAGCCGATGGCGGAGCGAGTTGTTGTCCCGCAGCTGTTGCGGCTCGACACCGCGCAGCACCTTCTGAGCACGCTGTACAAGTTCATCGAGCTGATCATTCGAGCGAATATTGAGTGCCTGAAACCGCTGAAAGAACTCGCTCAGGTTCGTCACAGCCGTGTCGCGAAAGACCTTCGCCTTCCCATCGGCATCCCCGCTGAGTCGCTCACCGAGATGCTCCACGAGCCTGGAGATCTCCTCGATGAAGGCCTGCTCAGCCAGTGCGACCGCCTCATTGAAGCGGGCCTGCATCCGCTGGCACTCCTGCTCGTACAGCTCCGGGTGCAGCTGTCGCAGGTAGTTGGGCGGCTCAACGGACGGGTACTCGTGCTCGATCCCGAAGAGCCCGATCAACGAGATCGGGTAATCACTCGGATCGAACAGATCACCCAGCCGATAGCGGGCTGCCGTCCGCATCTCGGCGTACTGCTGATCAAGTTCTTCGACCGCTTCGGTCAACTCCGCACGGAAGCGGGCCATCTGGTTGTCGAACTCATTGATCCCCTGCTGGCGGATCAAACGAATTCCCGGCTCCGGATACGGCAGCGACACCGCCCGCCAGTAACTCAAACAGCGTCCCTTGATGGCGGTCACTGCCTTAAACGCCGGGTGCGAAGTATCGAGCAGCTTCTTACCCGCCGAGAAAAACTTCCCCTCGGCCCCGAACGAATCCGCCGCCTGGTTCTTCTGCTCCACCGTCAGCGACTTCCTCACGCCCAGCCACGTAAAGCTCAGCTTCGCTGCCGCCATCGTGTCCCGCATCCGCCGTGAGGCCTCTGTTTGATTCGACGTGCCCCTCACTGGCTCATCCAGCAATGTATTACTCATCGTGCCCTTTCGTTGATCTCGGAGAGTGTCAAAACAAAAACACCGCACGGTCATGGAATAGACCGTACGGTGTTCTCGCAATAAACGTGTTCGTGACGACTTAAGGTGGAGTCGCCTGGTTCGACTTCCAGTCGTTCCGTAACCACACGTCGCCATGAGAGGATGGCTTGATGTCCCTTGCCATTAGCGAACACGTGACCGTGAGTTTGCTCTCGTCACGCACCTGCTGAAGCGGAAACTTCATCGTCACCGCACGATCTTGGTTGGGTTCCCAAGTCTCAAAACTGAACACTTGTGAATCCACGCCATCGCTTTTGCCCAAGTCACCGCCTTTGACCTCAATCGTGAGTCGGCCATTCCTCAGCACACCTGTGTGCTGGTGCCAGGCGGTAATCACCAGACTCGGTGATCCAAAGAACGGTTGCTCAATTTGACCGGTCAGGCGGGGAATGACTGTTGGAAGTCTTCTCTCCCTCTCCTGCTGGTAGGCGAGGCCAAGCAAACCTGCGGCTACGACGACCAAGAATAGGCACCCACCTTCTTGATACCACGCACGCCCACTCATTGTGTCTCTCCTCCTGTTTGGACCAGGCCTGTGTCCACCGACGCCAGAACATTGCCATCGGCTCGCACCACATGAATCTGGGACGTGTTGGATGACGCCTCAATCAGACAGGCGAGGATGAGCTGACCATCCGGTGATGGGAACAGGTGGTGGACCGTAAAGTTTGTCGGTAGTACACCTTCGAGAAGGACTCGTCTGCGTCCAAGCTTGTTGTCCACGAGATCGATTCGCGCGGAGTTCGCACGACCAGCATTCTTCTGACGACAATGGAGCGCAAATTGTCCACCTTGAAAGCGAACCACTTGAATCGTGGCGACGGGTGAATCCGCAGCATCGGCTGCGCTGATCTGCTCAAACTCTCGCTGTTGTTTTTGCTCGAGCGGTTCCATGACGATTCTGCGTTCCTTGAGATCTACGGCCACAGTCCCTCGTCGAGTCGCAAACCTCAGAACATCTTTGGTCCAGACTCCCTGCGGTAGGAAGAACCACGACTTGGACTCCGGCTTTGAGGCAGCATTCTTGTCTCCCAGCAGATTCAGGAATGCATCGACTTCTGCATCCGTGGAGAGCGGGTACTCCCAGCCATCCCAGCCCACGAAGAAGAATTGTGGCCCCTTGTCGAGCAACTTCATGGCCAGGTAACCGCTCCCGTCAGGTGCGATCGGGGACACGTGAAGCATCTGGCAGAGAATCGTGGCCGGTTCCGTGGTCGTCAGTTCAGACAGCGACTGACTGCGGACATCAAAGACCGCGAATTTGCCGTACGGAAACTTGGTCTCCGTGAACCCCGGAATGGCCGATTCCTCTTGATACCAGATGAGAACTCTCTGCCCGGATGGACACCAATAGCAGCAGGTGGCGCTGACAGCTCTTTGAGCTTGAGGATCACCCCAAATTTCCAGCGGACTCCACGTCACCTTGTGATTGACCAGAGAGGCCAGTCCCAATTGAACAGCCCGGCCCTCGGCTCCGAGGGCCGATTGCCCCAGTGCCAGGAACGGTACCTTCGCGTTGACTGCAACCAGGTATGGCTTCTGCGGCCCAGGAGCCCACAGCACGCGAGACGCTTTCTTATTCAGGTCGTGCTGCTGAACGGAACCATCCGTACTCGTAAAGAAGAAACTATTTGAGTCTGCATTCCACACGGGTTGAGGAGCTGGCCCACAACCCACCGTGAGGCAGCTGAAAGTGATGGCAAAAAACAACCCGACGGTTGTTCGCATGGGAGAGTCCTTAAAGGTGGTGAATCCCCTAGCGATGCGAATGTGACGTAAACAGGGATACACATCGTCATCGCCGAGGAATGATACTCATAGTCCGTGGAGTGATACTTATTGTCAACACTCCAATAGTCGGCATGGGGAAACGAGCCGACATTCTGGAGCGGTTTGGTCTGCGACTTCGCGAGTTGCGGAAGGAGCAAGGCTATTCGCAGGAGCGTTTTGCCGCGGCCTGCGGACTCGATCGGACCTATATCGGCGGTATCGAACGCGGGGAGCGCAACGTGGCCCTGCGGAACATCGAATCCATCGCACAGACTCTGGGGATCACCCTGTCTGAGTTGATGGAAGGGTTGTGATTGAGAGATCAGGTCACAGGGGTGATCAGGACTGGCGCCACACGACAGTCCTGAGAACTGACAAGAGCCTGAAGTTCGCTCACGGTTTCGTACAACTTGGTATCGACTAACTCAAGGGAAGCCTGGTCACACGCGACATATCGTAGCTGGCAGGTTCTCAGGGACTCACGCAGATGAGCGAGATCGCGGGTGGACCATGTCTCCGGTACCAGATCCACAAAATAGGGCCGCATGGCTTTGACCCCATGCGGCCCCAGTTCTTCTTCAAAGTAGGTGACAGCCGCCCGCAGGACGGCCAGATCATGGGATGTCAGCAAATGCCCCCTTTCAGTGAAAATACTCAGTTCAGCGAGGAATCACGGGGAATCTTGCGGCGTGATCCCGCCTTCGACGGAATGTGCTGGTAGAGCCCCGGCTGCTGTGCTGAGAGGCATCTTCCACTGGCCCAGGTGCGCAGCCGTTCGACGCTCTTGGCTGCAGTGACCGCGATGGGGACGACGTTTTGAGCGGCTTGAACCAGCGGTACATCGAGCAGTGCCGACAACCGGCAGCAAGCTTTGATCTCCGCCCCGGTCCAATCGGTGTCTACGGGCATCCGCTGGTCGCGGTTGATCTCATACAAGTCGAGGTAAATCGACCAGATCAATGCTTTCTCCTCATCGCTGGGCAGGTCGAGGAAGAACAGCCCGTCAAACCGTTCGGACCGTCCAAACTCCGGCGGCAGCTTCGACACATCGTTCGCGGTACAGACGACGAACACATCCGACTCATGATCATTGAGCCACGACAGAAATGTCCCGAACATCCGCGATGTCACCCCGAGTCACCGCTGCCGCTCGCACCGGCGAACGCCTTCTCAACTTCGTCGATCATCGCCACGCACGGAGCCATGGCATCGATGATCCGCAGGGCCTGCCGCGTTCTCTCCTCCGACTGGCCGACGAGAGAACCCATCAAACTACCGACATCGAGCTTCAGCACCGGTCGGCCAACTTCACGCCCCAGGCTTTTGCAAAACTGTGATTTGCCACAGCCTGGTGGTGAGAGGAGTAATACTCCTCGCGGTCTCTTGAGTCGATTCCCGCGACTTTGCTGGAGCAGTGCCCGCTGGCAGAACGTCTTGAGTGAAGCGAGCCCGCCCAGGCGATCGAAATCCTCCTTGCCGCGATGCAGTTCCAGCAGGCCCGACTTTTTGAGCATTCCCGACTTGAGTTCCCAGACCGCCTCGCTGGTCACCCGACCATGCCGAACCAGTGAGAGACTGAATGCGTTCTCTGCCTCCAGCCGGGTGAGTCCCGCAGCTGCATCAAGGACGGTTTCGAGTTCCGATCCCAACGGCAACTCTTCCTCTTCCGTCGCGATCCCGCGCGCGATCTCCTCCAACTGTTCGCGATCGGGGAATTCATGGTCAATCACCACGAACAGCTTCTCCAACTCAATCGGCAGCTGAACGACCGGGGCCAGCACCACCATGATCGTTCGGTTCTGTTTACCGGTGATGATCTGCTGTGATCACGCCTGGACGATCTCCGCCGAAGACAGGAACCGATGAAAGTTCTGTAGCACCATCACCGCTGTTCCCTCGGACGTCGCCAGCGAGTTCACCGCCCGGATCGCCGCCAGTGGATCACCACTGCTGCTTTCGACCGCTGCCCCCGATACCCGCAGTCCCTGCTCAATGTTCCACGTCGCCAGCTGCCAGCCTTCCTGCTGGCACAGCTGCGTGATCTCCGTCAGTGCATCCTGCTGTTCGTGACTCTCAATCCAAATCCCGGTGAAACAGGCCCGGATGTACTCCGTCAAATGTTCTATCAATGCCATAGGTTCTCCCTATTGAAGTTCTAGAAACGGAACCGCGACAGCCGTCGAGATCCCTCACGTGTGCGGACTCGTCTTCACATCGAAGCCAGCCGCTTAATCTCCCGTTCGAGCCGGGTGACCTTCTTCTGTTGCTTCTCGACGGCATGGAACGCCCGCTTCATGCGAGACATCCAGCGAGACAGGCTCTTTTGCTCTCGCTCCAGCTGTTCCCGCCGTGCGGTCAGCTTGCGTTGTTGCGTGGACTCGGCTGAAACCGGACGTGTCGGCCGAATCACGCGGCGGCGAGGTGTCGTCGTCATTGCCCCTCCTTCACTTGCTGCGTCGCCACAGCTGCCTGATAGAACTCCGCCTTGAGCTTCTCACCGGTCTTTGACCCGAGCGCCCGTTCGATGAATTCACTGGCCTGACGGCATTCACTCCCTGTGAACCCCTTGGTCTCAACGTGAGCCTGTCCGTTGGGAGCCACGACTATCTCAATCGTCTTGCTCAATTCGCACCTCCGACATGAATCGTGAGCTTGATCGATCCATCTGCCAGCGACTGCTCCGTCACCGTATGGCCCCGCAGTCTGGCCTCGACCCGAGCCTTCTCCACGGAGTAACTCTGTAGAAATCCGTCCAGTTGCTGCGGATCACCCCACCTCCCTTCATAGTTGTCATACGCGATCGTCCCCACCGCCACATCACACACCACCGGATACCGCCATCCCAACAACCTAACTGCCCAGCCTACCGCCGAGCTGCTGAACAACTTCACCTCCTCCCATACCGGCTCTCCCAACCCCAACCGACCACAAGCTGCCCGAATGGCGACCGGGTCACGCACCTCTGTTTGTATCTGCACCACATGCGACAATTGCTGATCCTTTTCGAATAGAATCGACTCTCGTAACGGACCGACAAAGTCCGTCAATCAAGCGGTAAATTAACCCCATCTTCTTGAGATCCCATCGAAGCTGGTGTCCATAAGGCAAATTCAAGCCTGGAATCAACCGTCCATAGTTACACTGCACTCCTATTACATATGTCACGTTTTTTACCCAGATTTAGCGTCGCTCGCGGTCTGTCGATTCCTGATTCCGCTTCCGCGTCTGAATCTTCCTCCGAATCTAATACGATTCAAGTACCTCGACGATACGGATGTGAACGGGAAGCTTTCCAACTTCCGCCAGGCGCCGCTGCCGGGTATGAACCAGGCATGACAGATCTGTACGGGTGATTTACCAAACGTCGGAAGCAGCCTGAGCCGCCCCGGTGTGTGGACAAATAACGATCCAGATCGGTGCCGAATTCCACGTCCGAAGACGCCCACATCCGTCGTGTTCTGCCGGCAGGTGAGCCATTCGTCAGTTTTGGAATCCAGTGGTATCGACGAGTGACTCCCGCCCCCGCTGAGGATCAAAGATGAGTGCTCGGCACACATCTTCTCATCAGGTTGGAAGTCACTCGTCGTCATTTACGATCAGCTGTTGATACAAGCAAGAATGGCCAGCAGGCCTCATACCGCTCGTCAGTCAAGCAGAGCGGTGGTTTGAGGGACTTTGCGGCATCGCTTGATGATCTTACCTGACGAGTAGTGTGGTCGCGTAAAACCAACTTCACGCGTGCACTTCCAGCACTCCGCTCACGACCGGGCGTGAAACAGGGGTGCTGAACTCACCAGAAACAGTACGGTCCAATCAGCCTTCCGTTAGGAATCTGTTGTCGTCTTGGCGATGTGATGTTTCACATGATGTTTTCCTTGACGAGAGGGTTGGGTCGCACGATGTCCATGACATTGCAGCGGACTGCCATGTCGATTTATTTTCGCGGATCGCGAAAATCAGTGGTGTGCGGTAGCACAGCGGTGGCTCCGTACTACCTATAGGCCTGAGGATGGATGTCACAGGAACGATCCACCATGCACATCATCATCTGGATTGGCTCCTTAGATGATGCCATTGTTCACGAGCTGCTCTCGTAACTACCAGTAGTTTCCCACGGGTGATGTTACGGAAGCCTTCGTGACGAGCCAGTTCGGTAATACGGTCGACGACCTGTAGTTCTACCGATGTTGTGAGGGCAGGTGCGAGACTCCTGAGCCATCCCTGGCAACACATTTCTGCGTATGCCGAGGGTTGTGGGGCTTCATTTACCGATCGGAGTCTCTGTCTCAGGTTCTCGTAGGATGCTTCTGGGATTGAGAACGCCAGCTGGCCATTGGACCATCTAGGTATCAATCCCAACACCTCCCGAGTGGATCTCTGGTCGCGGAGGTCTAGTGGTTCGCCGTCTTCCTTCTTGAGTTGGAATCCGGCTTGGGCCACGTAAGACTCTGCAACTTCGAGAATCCTGGTTGCCTCACAAACGTCACTGCATAGGTACGTCAGATTGTCGACGTACCTGAACGGTGTCGTGTTCCCTAAGTGAGCATCGATCTCACTGTCGAGTATGTGATGGAGCACGAGCTCCATCGCGACCGGGCTATATGGCGACCCTTGGTCTAGCCCGATCAACTTGCCGGAGCCTTCATGTCCCCGGATTACAGTCTCAATTGAGTTTAGCAAGATCTCATTCTGAATGTGAACCCTATGCCAATTCATGACTTGGTTCAGGTTCGCAGTCGGAAAGCAGTCCCTAATATCATCCGTAGCGAGTATGAACCACCCACGATCGCGAATTTCGTGTTCGAGTCTGGCATAGATCTGCCAGATGCTGAACATCGAAAAACGCGTTCGCCAAAAGGGGGCCAGGCAGTTATGCAGTGCTTTGGTTACAACTCGGTCCATGTATCGTTGCAGAGAGAGTGTACGGACGCCGCCGTTGGCCTTACGAATGTTGACCTTACGAACGGGATAAGGTTTGTAGGTACGGTTGATCAGCGATTTGGCCACTCCTCGCAGAGCTGGAAATAACTCGTGGCGAGAGAATTCGCTGGGACCGAAACCATCAGTGCCTGCTCCATGACCACCATGGTCGACCAGGTGTCGGAAAGCTGTATACAGGTTGTCGGCTGTAGCAAACTTTTGTAGGCGGAAATCTGAGGAACGTGTGATCTGATAAACATGATGCTTCAGTACGGGGGTGTTCGAACGACTCCTAGCTCCCGCTGGAAGCCTCTGCCGGGCGAATCCACCCGTTGGGTCTCCACTGGTTGTCATCGCTGCCCTCCTACGATCTGTTCAAATCGCTGAAGGCGGCCCATCACAGGGGAAGTTCCGACCGAGTAAATGTCCCGCTCAATCAGGCCCTCCTGCCGCTTTCGGGTGTATCGACGTGCTAAGCGGGAGTAGTCATCCAGAAAGTCGATGATCAGCAGTGGGCGGCGTGTCTCACAGCAGCTACACAGCCATGAGTCAGGGAGATCCACGAAAGTCCCCCCGCCAGCCCAGATGACGATGTCTGAATCACAATCTCGTATCGTCCGTGCGGTATCAGCATCAATGATTCTGAGTAGACTCCCGTGTTGTTGGTCGCGCTGAATGCGGCGCCGTAAGCGTCTGGAGACGTCAACCAAGTTGCACTCCCGATCGATTATGACCGACCAATCTGGCAGTTGATAAGCAAGCATAATGGCGTGTTCCGGTCGATCAACGACGATCGAGATCGCGAAGCGATCTGACGAATGGTTTGAGATCCATCGACGAACATCGCGATAACGTGGGTGTACTGGTGCAGATCCACTGCTGAGTTTGCTTGCCAGGCGGCGGATCTGTTCGTTTCGTACGTGGTTGTGGATGTACGCGGTCATCGAGTTTAAAGTTCGCGCACCTGTTACCTGCCCGGGTACAGCGTCACTCGAAGATGCCGCGAGCTGGGAAGGGAACACAGAGCGACAATAAGCAACGTGCGTTTCTCGCCGATACCAGCCTGGCTGCCACAGTACAAGTTGCTGAAAGCCGTATACTGTTCTCAATCTCGCCAATTCGTAGTCAGTCGGCTTACGGGTGTTCCGCCAGAATCCAAACAGCCGAAACCGGGAGTCGATCTGGATCAGTGGCCATTCGAATGCCAAGTGCATGGCCTGATAGGCGTCCCACAGGAGTACGACATCGGCCTTCTCCAGATCAATTTCGGCCGCACCTGCTGGAGTACACAGGATGATTCCCGGGATGACTTGGCCATCGTGCCGAATGGGAGTTGAACCATCATGCACGAGTGTTAGTTGTTGCTCAGTGGGTGCAGTCGGAGGAAACGACCTCTGCAAGGCCTGGAAGGCTCGCGTTAGGGCTGTGAGATTCGCCAACAGCACGATTCGTATTGTCGGAAAGGCTCTGGCCAAGTCGGAAAGTATCTGAGGTATCGCTGAATCCCCAGAGATCTGGACCAGTCCCGATTCCTGCTGCTGGACAAAGTCCACGACGTCTGGATACGTCAGCCAAGGAGGTCGCTCCGCTGACGGTAAGAGGGAACTGGCCGGGATACTTCTTCGGACATCCAATTGATATCCATGCCGCTCCGCCAGGTAGGCTACGAACTCCTTCAATCCAGCATTCGGAATCCGCAGAGCGTCGGTAAAGCGGTTCCTTGTGTCTACGTAAGTCGAGGAGTGGTCGCATTCTGCGCTAGGTTCAGGGCAATCAGCCCGCGTGGCTAACGGCTCATCAACTTCTTGGACGTCATAACCATGCTCCTGATCGGAAACGCTGATGCGCTTCGGAACGGTTGGAACTCCTCCGATGCGGATCCAATCCTCTGCAGACATCTCACAATACTGACCATCTTGATCCATTGTGATCATTGGGGTGGGTTGGGAATTGGGCACGATGACCCCTCCTGAATTTGAATTGCGGTAAATAAAAACCAAATCTGGAACACACAAAATGGATGTTCTCAGCTGGCTTGCAATACAGCCGTAAGTGGCTCGATCAATACCAAGCAGGATTGAGAGTTATCAGCTCGTCTAGGTACTCCGAAGATTCACAGGGAATCTGTCGGCATCTCTCTTTCGATTCTCGACCATCATGTCGAAGAATCGATGAGTCTGTATCATCAGTCACTCCGTACAGTATGTGCTCCAGTTCGGTCTTGCAAGAAAATTCCATTCGATTGCGGAGGAAAAACACAATTCAGGCAGTGACCTTGTGCGAGCGTAGCCATCTTTCATTCTGAAAAGATCACTTGACGAGCGGTTCAAGTTACGGATTCAACAGCTCGCGAAATCCGCTGTGACCAACAGGCAAACATATGCTGGTGGACTGCCTCTGGTAGAAATACCGACTGCTGGCATCATCGGTGTTGAGTTGGTTACCGATACATCGACCGACCTCGGCCTGGGTAATTTCGAACCGATCGAGGGGAAAAGCTGCGATGGCATGTTCTCGCCCGAGATAGAGAATCCGTCGGTACGCAGCGAACGACTTGGCCACCTCCTCCTGCACGGCTTCGTCGCGGGTCTCCGGGTTGAGGAATTGAAAAGCCCAGATGGCGTACCGGTTGTCCGCCGCCGAGTGGTCACCGTAGGACCTTAGGATTGTCAACTTCTTGTCGACAACGGAATTCGCTATCGCCGGTTCTTGCGACGAGCATCACATCATGGCTGGTTACTGCCCTAAAACTGGAGCTGACACATTTCCGAATGACAGCCTTGTTCCTTCCTTGACGGGTTCAGGCTTCGAGCGACATTTGGATTCAGCAATAACATTCTGGACAACCTGGAAATGTGCGAACGAATCGGGCCAGATCCAGACTTTCAGAACATGCTTGTCTGGATGGAATTGCTTGATCAGTGATTGAATCTGCCCCTTCGTACTCTGGTCTAGAGCAACCTCGACCCCAGATCCGACTTTGGCCTCCACATAATCAACCCCATTCTCCTGGGAAATTTGAAGTTCGCCCAAGTTTGGGATTTCATCGCCTGTCGCTCCGATTTGGCTGACCGTGGTCAGCCGGCCTCCCTTCAGTAGTAGGCTGATCGAACGGTGATTGGGGAGCAGTTCCAATTTTGGAGGTGTAACATTTTGTGAACGGGCTTTCAGTTCCTGCTGTAACTTTTCAGCCTGTGACTCAACCTCTTGATCAAGGCCATCCAGTACTCTTCTCTTTTCATCTAGCTCTCGCTGCCTCGCGTTCAAAGTCTTCGCAATGCGATTGACAGCCTGTTGAATAACAGATGCCCGACTTAGCTGGCTTGCTACTTCTTCGGTTCTCGATTCACTGATTGTCTCTGCATCAAGCAAGGCATTTGCCAATCGACGCTGCTGGTCATTCACCAGCAGGCTGCGAGTCTGTTCTCTTTGATGCCGAGATTGCCGCATGGATAATAATCGAGCCCGTGCTGCATCAAGATCAGCGGTCAGTTGTTGAAATTCGAGTTCCGACTCATCGCTTGGAGTTGTGGTTTCCGCTGAGGTTCCGCTCATATTCAGGAGAACAACAACGAGCATTGAAATGAACACGATTCCGCCGAATGTGTTGCAGATCGTGTCGAGGAGGAGATCGAGACTTCCATCCTGTATGATACTGGACGGCTTACTCAAGGTGCTGCTCCTGTTTCTGGATCGATAGCAGACTGACCTGACCTCAACAAGTTGACGCCGTATGGAAAACCATTCTCAAAAAGACGAGTCGCGATTGTGTCATAGTGATCAATCGACTCGGGCGAGACCAATATGACGAGATACTCCGATCGTGGATCTCGTGTGGAAAGCCATCTCAAGAAACTGGAGTCGGATTCGTGCACCTGCGGAGGGGACGATATCCCCAACTCGGCGACTCGAATCTGATCGGCCTGAATCTCAACAAGCCACGGCTTCTCTCCACCAACCCTGGAAACAGTGAAAATGGCCCGATCTGAGGAGGTGATCTTGTTTATCCTCTCTCTATTCTTTTCGATGACTCGCTTTCGCTCTTCAATCTGACTTTGAATCAGTTTCAGTTCATTGAGCTTCTCTTGATCTTCGACGTCCTTCCTTTGCCACTGTTGCAGACTGTCCTCTACCGACTCTCTTTGCGATCGCGCGTGGTTCAAATCATCCAAAAGCGAGGTGTTCACATCACTGAGCGATTGCAGCCGAGATGTCAGCGTACCCACGTCTAGAATTGCGAGCTGTTCTGAAATGGCTTCCTTATTGCTTTCGCGGGCAGACATCCCATCTATCTCGCAGTTGACATCTTTCAGTGCATCTCGAATCTCATTGATCATCTGGTGAGTCTGGCTGGCCGGCGCGCCTTCGACCTTGTCGAGAAAGTCCAATACGAGCATCAAGGTGATGAGGATCATGATCCCCGTCACCGAGGTAATAATGTCTTGGAATGCGAAAAGTGAAAATGGTGTCGCTGTTTTTCGTCGCTTGCTCGCCATCTCAGTGCTCCTAAGGATTACATCCCAACAGCACTATGGCTGGCTGTGTTGGAGTTGTGTGACATCACGGTATGCGTATCTGCCTCCTGTTTCAGCGGACAGCGTCTTCATGAAACTCTGGGACAGCGACTCCTCACCAAGGGACAACTCAGGGCCCACTCCAAATTCGATGCAGTGAATACGAGCCGAGCTGCGGTTTGATCGCTTCACGTCATTGAGCTGAGCTTTGCTCAATCCGGGCTCTGTCGCATCTGTGAGAAGAAACAAAACATCCGGCTTGTACGACAAGCCTTTGATCAGGGCCTGTAAATGGTCGGTTCCGCCATCCGGTGGGACAGATTGAATCTGCTTTCTAACGAACTCAATATCAGACTTGGTCCCCTTGAACATCGCCCCCCACCTGCCACCGGAAGAGAGTGGCATCGGTGCATGGTTGTAAAAGACAATTTGAAAACGATGCTGTGATTTGAGATTAGAAATGCTGGTGATCAATTCTGCCTTTGCGGCATTCAATGCATCATATCCACTCATGCTTGACGAGCAGTCAATGAGATACACAAAGGATCGGCCGATATCTGACAAGCCAAACAGGGATGTCCTTCCAGGTGGCTCAATGACAAAACGTGAATTGCTGCTCTCTTGTGAAGTGGCAACCCCATCATCATCGCCAGATGATAACTTTCCATTTCCATTCGAATCAGATTTCAGAGCTGACTTCAGTGCCTGTTCCGTGAATTCAGGTGACTGTTCATTCCCGTTCGACTGATTGGGTGAAGTCGCCATTGGAGTGGACTGTGCATGCGACTCATTGAGAATCGCTTGCGCATTACGAGCAAACGCGTCGCCGCTGTCTTGCATCTGCTGCATTGTTTCTTTGAGAGGGGACTCAGACTTTGCCCGTTTTGAGTTAGCGGCCAGTTGCCCTGATACAGGGCTGGAGGGTGAGGTGACTCCGTCGCCGATCCCCGTGTCGACGTGGGATGTCAGCAGGGACAGGAGCATGATGATCAGCAGTAGTAGAGTAAGTGCGACCGACAACAGAGCCGTGCTGCTCTTCATCTGAATGGAATCGGGGGATTGAGGACGAGAGGACTCTTCGCTGGAAATTCCCTCTGAGGCTGGAATTGAATCTGCATCGGCATGGCATGTTTCGAGCGGGCGTTCAGCAGATACGTGAGCGGAGGGGAATGTGACTCGGCGAGACTTTGGGGTGATTAGTTTTCCAGCCGCAACCCATCCTTTTGTGCTGTCTGTTCGGAGCACATCTTCATCCAGGATTTTTCTTCGCGAATGCAGAAAGACAATCTCACTCCAAAGGTAAGGCCCTGTCTCCGTTTCACCGGATTTGAGAAACCATTTTTCCATTGTGCGACTATCCCAAAGAAACCGAAGCCGGTCTAACTTCCCTGTCAGGCGTGGTCGTCATGTCCGGTGACCTCGTAGGGCATGATTCGGAGACGATTGACGACGTTCTTCAAACAGTATGACGAGCAGTCATCGAGAAACTCGAGTTCGTTCTTTTTTTGAAAAGTCATCCAGATTTGGATTCCCATTGCTGCGACAAGGGCCTGTAACGTCGTGACGAATGCCATGGCCAGTCCTGCTGTAGTCTTCTGAAGTTCCTGTTTTACTGTGCTCATATCGGAACTGGTTTTCTGCAAAACATCACCAAAACCTCCAATCGCATCAGACAGCCCCAGGACCGTACCGATGAACCCAAGAACGGGAATTGCCCAGATGAACGCGCCGAGCAACATGTAACTCGTTTCGGTTACCGACTCGTCGTTTTCGGCTTGAGACCGGAGAATGTCATCCACATCTCCCACCTGGCCTAGGTTTTTGAGGTTTGACAGAGCGATGGTAATTCGATTGAACAGCACAAAGTGTCGCGGGTCATCTACCGTGGCATAGATTCGATCCATCCACCTGATCTGAAGTGGTGCTCGACAGCACAAAGTCGTGTTGATCAGGGACCACCGCATGCGAAAGAGCTTGGCGTTGATACTTCGATTTGCTAGATTTTAAGAACAGAATCGCAATAGCCCAGGCAGAAAAGAAAACAGGTGAAATACGGGATGGTTCCCTGATTGGTGAAGTCCTTGGAGAACCTCGTATCCTGGATCAGGAGCAATGCGGCATAAAAGCACACGAACAGGATACTTCCCAAAATCAAAGACAGCCATGTGTTGGGGGTGGTGTAACGTCCTCCCCTGAACATCATTCTTTGTTCAATATCGTCGCGAGTCCAATTGAGGGGAGCTGGTTGAGGAGTGGACATTGCCGCCATCGCTTAGAAGTTGTTTGATCGTCGTAAAAGACATGAAAATATACGACACGGGTGCTTATGAGAGCCTATGTCTGACCGCACCTCTTCTGGAAAGTACTGTCTGACATGCAGAGGAACACAATACCTTCAACGAAGGCAACGATTGCGGGGATAAACGTCCAAAAAAAGAGCACATAGATCACACCTACGATGGTATTGCCGAGGTAAAAGTGATGGGCTCCCAAGCCACCCAGAAACAGGGCCAGTAGCGCCGCAGTGACCCGGTCTTTACCTGAAGACGCAGAGTGTTTCTGCCGGACTCCGCATTTGGGACAGATCTCGGCGCGAGGATCGGTCGGCGAGCCACATGCAAAACAAAACGCCCCGGAAGGAGTTGCAGGGGCCGATATTGGTTCCGCTTTTGCCGTCAGAGTGGGCAGAGATCCCGCCAAATCAGGAACATCAATCAGCGGTACCCAATCGTCGAATCCATTGTTCCAAACGAGGTCATTGGCCACTAGCTGTCCATCGGTTACAAGTCGTCTCAGTTCCAGTAGGGTTGAAGGGCCATGACGTTCATCGCCTATGGAGTAGTACCAAGTCGGGCGAGCACCGGTTGGAAGAGGGGCGGCAGCCAGCTCTGGCTCATCGAGCTGTATCAGGTCACTACGTTGTTTTTTTTGAACACGAGATGCAAAAAGGTCCGGAATATCGGTGGCACGTCGCCATGTGGATCCATCATCTGAAACCTCATGCTGTCGACTGAATCGTCCTCGTTCCAGCTGCTGTCGCAGCTGAGCGACAGAGTATGGTCCCTGAACCTGCCCTCGAAATCGGACATACCACATGCCTGAAGCCTGAGTCATGTACTGGTCCTATTCAGTTAAACCAAAGAGTTGAGGGGGATGGAAAGTCTTTGGCAGTGTACGAAAAGATCTGGTCGATACGGAACTGTCGAAAGACGTTAGAAAAAAGACTGGACGACCTTCCCGAAGACCTTCGCTTTGGAGATCCAGAACATACTGCCCGTCTGAAACACTGGCCACCTTTTCAAACGCGCGATGCTGAGCGTCCACTACACGAATGGTCCACAAACTGCCGGTGTCTTTTGCTCCTAGTGGTAACTTGAACCGACACTCCCATTTCTCGCGATAGTCCTTTACGACCCAACCGACCCAGCGGTATTCAGTGTTCCAACGATTGTCCCCCAGACTCTTCTGCTGCCGTTTCAACTCCTCGAACGGTTTCTCCAAATCCACGGACACCAGCGTCTCCCCGGCGTCACGACGAATCCGACGACCTTCAGAGTTTGTGGGATCAATCCAATTGCCACGCAGTTGCTCAACTTTACTCTTCATCGTCTTTACGGGTTCGGAAAATGCCTCTCGTATCGCCAGACTGCCTTCCATTGCTGTTTGAAGAATCTCGGTGGTCAGCTGCAGCTTAAGAATGGGATCGATGGATTTGTCGAACGCCACCCTTCGGACTGCCTCCTCCACTTTCGCGTCCCAAGTCAGAGGGGTGAGATCCTTAATCAGCGGGATCACATCACGAGCCAGCTTCCACTGAGGGGCATCCCAGTGATCTGTTTCAGAGTCGTCGATCTTGACTTCACTCTTCAACAAGCTCTTCTGCTTCTTCTTGGATAACCCGGTGTCCAAAAAGTAGTCGAACTTGTATCGCCCGTCCTCAAACAGCGGAGCTTTGGGACAGTAAAACACTTCATCGGATTTCGTTCGTACAGCGTAGATCTTGTTGTACAACGGATTATTGAGCAGGGCCTCTAGCGATGCGAACAAGCTTCTGCCGTCAGGGCTCACCTGCTTTCCAACAGCTTCCAGGTGTTCTACGAGCGGAAGGAACCCATCCGGGAACGGATATCCCGCACATTCCTTCTCCAATGTTCTGGCGTGATTCGCGAACTTCGCAGCGTCACTTGCGGGCATATTGTATGGATCGACCTGTTTCCATGTACCGCAGAAACCGTTCCATCGGATAACGGCGGGCCAGAGGTTGCGCCCCTCTTCAACAGTCAAGCGAATTGGCTCTGAGTGCGGACGAGAGGGAGCTGGGAATCGTCGAAGATAGTTCTCCAAACCCGTCGTAAAACCTCGTGTATCTCCGACGGAAGCGGTGACTTTCTCAAAGAACTTCTCGTCTTCACGAATCTCAGAGGAAGTCTTGGCCATCGACTCTAGTCGAGTGATGACCAAATCTAAATCTGAAAACAGCTCAGAACTGACACGCTCTCTTTTACGTAGTACCCGGGCTTGTTCGAGTGTTTCCGTTACCACTGACTCCTGCCCGATGTCCAGTGCGTCCAGGCTGGATACGATCGCTTGGAGGTCTGCCTGATACTTGGAATCAACCGCTTCCTGCAGCTGTCGGAGCTCTTTTCGAAGTTCATTCTCCACTCGCTTTACTCGAGCGAGTTCTCCCGCCCGAGTTCCTGCGATCACTTCTGCATCCGCAACTTTCTTGAGGGCAGCTTCAAGATTCGTCCAGGTCGGTGACTTGAGGCCTGTCTGTTGAGCCTCCTCTAACGTCTCTTCCAAGTGCAAGGTGCGGCTCTGTTCTTCCCCCTCCGCTACAGACAAGTCGGCGACCAATGCCTGATACTCGGCTGAATGAAAGACACCTGCAGCGTCTTTTTCGCACGCTTGAGTATCGTCGCGAGCGGCAGCGAGATTTCCTGTCTCAATATGTTGCTTCAACGCTGTAACACGACTTGCCTGCTCTTGGACATTTCTGATGTGACGGTAGTAAAAGGCGACGCTGACGGCTGCCGTAACAACAGCGAGGACGACACTCCAAACGATTACTAGGCTCTTGCGGCGGGACATCGAGTCCAGATAGGCGATCCGAGCCTGGTAACGGTTCTTGACCTCGGCGGGAAGGTCGTGGCCCCCTTTGGTAGCCTGCCGAGACAGACGCTCCAACTCCAAACGAGAAGCGCCTCGGTCGATCGCTGCATCCAAGTCTGACAGCGATTGTAGCGTGAATTGTTCCTCGACATCTCGCCGGTCATTCTCACCAATCCAGTGCAGCGCTGGTGATGCCAACTGGTACAGCGGATCTGACATCTCCAAGTCCGCGATGTTGGACAATGCATTCCACCGATCACGATGCTCGCGGGCCTTCTCGATATCGAAGGCTGCGAAAGCAGTGGTCAACTTCTGCGCCAGATCATCCAGCAACTCTCTCGCCATTCCTCGACGCATGGTCGTGTGAGTCGTGGACACGTAATCCATCAACTTTGCTGGGCGTCCTCCGACCCACGGAGTTTCCGTGAGCTCACGTTCTGCCTCCGCCACCACCGCCAGATCTTCAGAAGTTCGCTCGCCCTTCCGAGCAACGGCCAGATCCACCTCAGCTTTGATTTCAATCAGTCGTGCCCGTTCATACGCTTGCAGATCCTGTTGCCACGCCAGATTGTTGGGGTCGCGCTCAACGAGCTGCCTCAATGTCGAAGTGCGGACGGACAGTGGTGAGCGGGCCAGCGAGTGGAGGCGGAACTGATCCAGCAACCCCTGGACAGACATTTGGGCGGTATACGCCTCGTTCAATTCCGCCGCGATGTCTATTAGAAGCGATGGTGCAGGTGTCAGGAAAAACTGCTCAACATAGTCGTCCCACACGCTGCGTTCCGGGAAGTCCAGCTGAGCGACGAGTTCCAACAACGGCGGATCAGTTTCACACAATTCGATCGCCTGTGAACGCTGCCCATCGTTCAACAGCTTCTCACAACGACGAAGTCTTGCATTGATCGGAGCCAGGGCTTCCGTCAATTCGAGATTGAGCCGCTCAATGGTCTGTGATGCCGGGTCTTGCTCGGAGGACAGGACGCTCACGATGGAGTCGATGATTTGGCCGGGATCCATGATGTACTCGTTGGAAGACTTAGTAATTGGTTGCCTGAGGGAGAGCATTACTGATCTGTGCCTCGAATGGGCGGCGAGTCACGTTCCGAAACCTCAGTAAACTTCTCAAACAGTTGGGTGGTAGCCGTCCCGACGATCACCCTCTGCGTGGCATTGTCGACTTGGCACTCGTACCAGACGTCAAATGAGAGTCGGGAGGTCGTCCCAAATTGTGCGACCAGATCATCCATGTCATCTCGCCATGATTTCAGCACAGTGAGCTTTGCCAGCTTGCGATCGAGGCTTTCGATCTCATCTTGGATCTTGTCGCGGAGAGCTTTGCCAGCGGTATTGAGTGAGCCCGTGGCATCGGAATATCTCCTACGTTCAGACCGTTGATTGTTACCGAGTCTACCGAATGGCTGAGCGGGTTCTGTCAGCATGTCCTTACCTGTGGACAACAATTCGCTGAGACGCAGTTCAGCGGAGGCTTTCGTCTCCTGCAATGAATCGAGGTTACTCACAATCCTGCCCAGACCATATTCCTTCTTGTGGTTCAACCGGCATTCACAATCCCACAAGGGGGCCTTATTTTGATCCCATGGGGAGACAGGCACAGTCGGCTTCAGAGCCATCTCCAATGCGAGACGAGGATCCGTGTCACTCTGCTTCATGATGCGACAGTCCACAACGGCAATCGGACGTTCGCCCTTGGAAATCTCCAGTCTGTGTTTCTGACCGTCTGTCCAGGAAATCAGAGTATTCTGTCCGGTCACAGTGTAGTCACTGAGGTTGCTGAATCGCCAATTGCCGATCTTAACCTGAGCCAGCTCCGATTCCGGGAAGATCTCCACGCCATCCTGCGTCAGGGCAAGTGTCGGGGCCTCCTTATCCGGCAGAAGGCAGGGGGCACTCAGCTGTAAGGGAGCAGACAGCGGAACTGGTGGCTGATGTGGATGTGTCCGTAGAAGACAGCGTGGTAACGCGGCGACATCCCTCGGATCTGCTGTTCTTGACCACTTGAAATACAGGCTATTCATTTCCCGGCGAAAAGTCGCGGTCGTGATCTTCCCGTCGACACCAGACAGAACCCAGGTATCCCTCTCAGTGGGGTATCTAACGATGACAAAGTCTTCTCCCGGCCCGAGCAATACAGTCCCTCCAAAGACCTGTGGGGAGATATCTCCCTGCAAATCACAGAGTTTCTGTTCGATGTCCTCTCCGCCCCAGTTCTTCGGGGGAAGCGTTAAGAACGGAGGGAGGGCGTTTGGTGCCTCCGGTGTCGATGCCGCAGTTGGACTCGGCTCAGATGACGAAGTCGCTCGACTCTCCATCGATGGGGACTTCGGCTCACTTCTGTCGGTTTCCTGAGACGCCAGAGTAGATCGCGAAGGAGGCAGCCCGAGAGGATTCGCGGTGATCACACTTTCTTGCGTATCGCTCGTCTCGGTAATTTCAGACTCCGTGGGGTCAGCGCCCGAGCCATTCGTCGATGCCAGGGATGCAAGTTCATCGTCCAACGGATCTGAGTTCGCTTCAGGCTCCTGAAGTCGTGGAGGAGGGATTGGTGTGCTGGAAGGATTCACGGGTAGAGCGTTTGTTAAGCGGGATGGAGTCCGCCAGTTCGTCCAGTACAAGACGAAGCTCACTGTGATTGAACCGATCAGCAACATCAGCCACCACTGTGACGGACTCTTCGCCGCCCCGACCAGCGCCTTGGTTGGTTCCGCCAACCGAGGCCTCCCGGGAATTGGTGGAGGCTCCGCAGGTCGAGTTGGCTCTTTACCCTTCGTGCCGCCTTGAATGGGTGCGCTGAAGAGAGTCGAGCGAGCCACTACCGACGAAGTGTCCGTTCCAGATTTCGGGGCGGAAGTTCCAGAGACAGAACTACGGAATGCCACGCTTATCTTTCGAGCGACATCGAGGTGCAATGTGGGGCACTTTGGAAGTCCTAACCTACTTACGTACTCATCCCACTCTGGTCGCTGACGAAAGTTCAATTGCCTTACCAGTTCCAGAAGCTCCGGATCAGCTTGACTTGAAGAAACGGCCTGGGAAAGCATTCCGGCATCACAAAGGCTTTCACAACGCCGCAATCTGGCATTCACGAGAGTTAGGATTTGTGACAGCTCGTGATTGAGACTTTCGACGGCCTTTCGCTCCGGTTTCTGTTTGGAGGTAAGCACAGTCATAATAGAGTGAATGAGGTTGTCAGCATTCATGACGGTATTCTCAATGGACTTTTAAAAATGATATTGTGATCGACACCTTCTAACAATCACTCCATTTTGTCTCTTGAGTCAGTAGTCATGCTTGCTGTCACGGCTGCAACGGTGAATGTCAGCGGTGCATCTCCTCCATCGACTTCGTAGTACAAGTCAAACGACACAGAAGCACCACTCTCCAGTGAGTTCATGAGCACCTCCATTTTACTTGCCCACGATTCCTTCTTGCGCAGTAGCTCAAGACGCTTTTTATTCTTGTCGATAAGTGTGCGTTTTCTATTCCTGTGCGTCTTGCCATCTTCTGTTAGGTTTCCAAGGTCATCAAATCGAAGCTTTACATCCAGTAGTTGTTTCTTCCACCTTTCTTGGACAATCTTCATCTGTTCTGGATTCCGGATTGCCCCCGACTCGTCCCATGCAGCATCCACATCTTTGATCCAAGCGTTCATAGAGTCAATGTATGCCTTTTCTCCACTTTCATCCTGACTGCCCGTAATCTTTGTTCGTTCTTTCTGGATTCCTGGCAGATGGTAATCGTTGTCCTTGTCATCACGTTTATCGGCAGTCCAAAGAGTTCTCGTCGGCTTGTCGTCATCTCCTGGAACTAAGGCATAAAGTCTGACCACAAGTAACGGCTGATTTTCGTCGTTCTCATTTACCGACCGGAGTTCAACCTCAGCTTCTGCGATTCGTTGTCCCTCCAAGTCTTCAATATACGTAGAACATGTGGCCGTTCCCTTTTCGCCGCCATTTTGCATTGTGTCTTTTTCCACAAGAAGAAACTTATCTCCGAATGCTTTATTGCAACGCCAATTTCTCACTGAGGTTATCGTCGAAGGAGGGATCATTTCACGCAGGCCTGAATCTTGCTCTCCTTGAGTTTGCAATAAATTGATTGGCCCCAAATCCAGTGGTTTTGAAAGCTGAAAGCATCGTCCCGTTTTGTCGATTTGCAGAAGACACCTTCGGAATCCGCTTATGTATTGTTTGTCCGTGTTATTCTCCCATTTGAAATTTAGGCCTCCTTCTTTCAATGAAAACACCCCTAGTGTTTTTTCGATTCCGTCACCAACACCATTTTTGACAGCATTGAGACTCTTAGAGCGGTCGGATGAGGGTGATGCCTTTACCAGCAGATTCCAGGTTTGAGAGTCATCTCTGCCAACGATCTCAAAGATTTCGTCCGTCCTCAATGCGAGGCCGCTGCCAAACACTTTGGGCTCGAAACGTGAGATGCTATCGACGAGTGGCTTTTCAACGTAACTTTGAGAATCCCAAACTGGTATATCGAGGTAACTGACGCTTTGCTTAGGCGACTCGACTGATTGTGGAGCATCTTCTGATGTGAGGCTGTCGTCCTTGTTCTCTTTTTCTGCGGGGGGGGCCGGAGACTCTGGCTCGGCCAACGTTTTTTGTGCTGGAATCTCCGTAGGTGGTGCCATACTGATCGACTTGGACGCTGATTCAGCCAAATTGTTTCCCGATTCCCCAATCGACGGGGAAGGATTCACCTTTTTTGTACGAAGTATGTTCTCATTGCTACTGATAGACTGCTGTTCCGCTTGCGAACTACCCTCGGGAATTGCTGCTTTTATGTTCGCAGCCTCTTTTGTGCGATCGGTCGAGGTCAATGCGATCTCGCGTTCAGGGGCGGCCAACCTCTTTGCAGCCGACCTATGCCCAAGCAAAAACCTCCCGTGCCTGCAGCACCTCCAACCAGTAGACATACAACGAAAAGCCCCACGCAGACGACTACCATAAGGACTCGATTCAGTACCGTTTTGACTCGAAAAAGGGGCAATACGACGCAGAACAGGCGGTACCAGTTGTGGCTCAACCGATGAGCGCACATCCGCATTAGGGTCATTATACACGGCTAACGGTGCTTCGTTGCGAACTGCAAGCTGCGGGACTGTTGCCGTCGGCCCCGCTTTGCTGACGATCTATTGAGGGTAAACTGGTGGGCGTCGTTGAAGACGGCCAAAGTGGGTTGCCAACCTTCGCGGGCTCGTTCGATCAGCTCTCCGCCTGCAGGCAGTCCGAGCTTACTGCAGAGGTCGATAACCGTCTGGTGAGGTTGACGCCGCAGATTGGCGGCTTCTGGCGTACCATCCAGTACAAACCGCCAGAGGCAATCAATACTGGCCGGGAGCGAGTTGTAGTAGGTGCTGAAGCTGACTTTCCATCGCTCGCGATGTGGCAGCAGGTTCAGTGCTTCCTCCACAAGGCTCAGCGTGTCCATGCCCAGCGGAAATATGACGTGGACGGCGTTCTTTCGGCAACGCAGTCTCTGCCGCTCCGCCCAACCCGCGTCGCCGGTGGCACTCTTCCACGAGCTGTAGTCTGCGGAGCTGCGAACGGATCGAGTGGGCTGACGCCCCGTTTCGATCACTCGGGTTTGTTGATCCCATGTGGACTCACAGAACCCGGTCGACTTGAGGAGCCAGGCGGGGCCACCGGCCGTCAGTTCCGTAGCGGATAGGGCGACATGGTGCGTCTTGTTGGATCGGCCTGAATAGTCCGCTCCGTAGTCAGAAACACGAGACAGAACATGATACCGTTGCCCAGCGACCGTGATGATGACGTGCGAGTGACAGACCGGATTGAGACGAGCCTTTGAGTCTCCCTGCTCGAATGCCCAACGATAACCACTCAGGCCCTCCAGCTTCTCCGCCAAATGCGAGCTGATCCCCCGGGTGCTGATTACTGTCCCGTAGCCGGATACTCCTGCCTTCAGTAGCTTAGGGGCTGAGGTGTACAGAATCTCATGGCTCATCGCGATGAACTCCACTCACGAAAATAACTGGTAAGAGATGCAGAATCAGGCAGGTCGACTGACTGTGGGGATTAACCCTGGCACGGCCAGAGAGAGAGCCAGAAGAATTGGCAAATCAACCCCCGTCGGAGAGATATCCGCCGGGCGAATCATCAGCTTTCCATCACCCGGTGATCGAACCGGCGGCTTACGAAAGAGGCTGACCGGCAGATAATAGACCTGCTCAGATAGCGATTCAGCTGCGCTCACGATTTCGTGCGAGTGCTGCCAGAGAATCGATCGCAGCTTTGCGGAATTCTCTTGAATCGCATCGAGCAGAAGGCATTTCCCCCCAGTACGGAGCGACTGAACCACGCGAGAACTGCTGAGCAGTGTGTCGCCGGTCAGAGAACTCCACGCGTCATGCTTGGTCGCGATGACGATGAGGGGCGTTTTCAGCTTGGTTGTCGAGGACAGCCCTTTGGACTCTTTGATTCTTTTGCCCGCCTCAGCCAGGACCTGATGCTGGGGATGAGACCAGATATTCTCCTGGATCTGAGGGTCACTGCTACGACCGGCACAAGCACTCCGGAATCTGGGATGCTGGGTGGGATCAAACAGGAACAGCAGGGCTTCCGAATGCTGCAGGTGGTGCGTCGCCCGATTCGTCGTCGACTGATTCCCCGGCAGGAAGTGCTCCCCGGCGTTGTCGTAAAGGCAGATGGCGCGAGACAGCTTCCGCTGATTTCTCGCGTAGACATGGTCTGATTCCGGCTGAGCGGTAAATACGAATGGACGGGGATACCAGACATCGTGGTCACCGTACGAAACTGACTCGTACAGGTCCCCTTGGGTCTCTGTTTTTCGGAGCGCCGCTGGGAGCGTCGGTTCAGGATTCAAAAACAGCGTTTCTTCGTACTGCGTGAGCTGGAGATTGGCTTCAGGGTCGGCGTCAGCGAATGAGATGCGAAACGATTCACGCAAAACCTTGCGCAGTTCCCAGATCATGCTCGACAGAAGATAGGACTTTCCGGAGCCGGGAGCGCCCAATATGGAGAGAAACAACGGCGGCAGGTCAAGAATCGCCCGAGGGATCGAAAGATGGCAATTGGGGCAGGCCAGCTGATGACAGATCTGCCCATTCGGGTCAATTGCATTGCCAGCCACGTCGAACCGCGACGGAATAAACCGTTGCTGCTTATCCTGCCCCAGTCGAATGTCGTTGATGAGCCCCGGATCACTTGCGACCCATTTGATCTGAGCTGGCGAAAATTCTGTCCAGCAATGGGGACAGGTCAAAACCTTGCGCAGCGTAACAGGAGCAGATTTTCTCATGTGTGGGCCCACACCGACGATTCTCCTGACCAATATTTGACCTACGGGTCGAACAGTAGCCAAGGCACTTTTGCGTTCAAGTGGGGAATAGTATACAGACGTTGACATGGATATCCACCTCAAAATAAACAGCCATTTATCCAGATTGGGGCCTCGCAGATCCATTTTGGCCTTGGTTATGCTGTCCACAGCTGGAATTTGTCAGTCAGCTTCCCCCTCTTCCGTGACATTTTCATGCCCAAACACATCGTTTTTTGCCCCCGTTGCCGAGAACAGAAGCAAGTTCAAGCTGTCGCAGGACAGAAGAGTGTCGCTTGCCCCGAGTGCCGGCTGCCCCTTCTACTGCAGCTACCACCGGCCGCTCTTGCGATGCCAGAACCCAAGGTGTCCGAAAGCCTAACAGCTGAGCCGATACTGACACCTCCTCCAGTACGTGCATCCGTTCCTTCAAGTGATCGTGGCCGGGGCAAGCAGAGTGGCAGTTTAGCGAACAAGATCATCCTGGGATTGATCGGTGTTCTCTCTGTCACGGCAATTTCCATCGGCGCATATATTTTGCTGAGAGAGAATCCCGTCATCTCCCAGGCTCAACAGCCGGCAGCTCCTGTTCCGCCGCCCAATTCAGGAAGTCACGATCTGCTACCGGGACCGGAGAGCACTACGGCTCCGATAGAGGGAGCTGGCGCTTCGCGAGCTGGAGAAACATCAGGAGTTCCGGCAACGGCCGAAATGAGAATTGCGGCTGATGCCAATGCACCAGGCAGTACCTCGGCAGCGGCATCCTCCCCGGACGGCCAGCCTTCTCCGGAGAAATTCCCTGAAACGCCAGATGTACCATCTGATGCGCTCCCTCCTCAGGAGTCGGCACAATTAGTGGAAGACAAAGCACTGGCGCTGGCCACTTTTCACAAAGCAGATTCGCTATGGATTCAGTTGACGGAGGCGAAAGTCGACTACGTCGAATTGAAGTCGCTGATCGGGGACGCCACGTCTCAATCGACTGAGAAATACCTCATTTGCAAAATTCAAGTACGAAACACGGATGAGAAGAAAATCGTCACATTCAATGACGCTGGGATTGGTCCGAATCACTTTTCGATGCGAGACGACGTCGACAACATTATTCGAGGAGTCTCAACAGGCGTAAGCAATCAAATCGTCGGTGCGATTTCCAGCGGCTACGACATCCAGCCAGGCGAAGAGGCAACGGTTATCAAGGTGTTCAAGGTTCCGCCACCCAAGACGGAGTACGTCATTTTGTCGGTGGACCTTGCTGCATTCTCTAAACAAGGAGGTGCAAGGTTCAAGATTGAAGCCAAAGATATCCGCGATTCAACGATATCACAGTGAGGTGCTGTCGGATTGACGTGACGATTACAACCACCATCGCCCGCACAACCCCTTGAACTTCTTCGTCCCCTCCGAGTTCGCCGCCCGTTGTGGGGCTTCCGCTACCATGTGTGCCTATGCTTCGACTGTCCACCGTCCCCTCGGGCTACACCCAATCCCCACAATCCAGGCTCTCAACACCTCATGTCCAGTAATCGAGTCCGACCAACATCAGTTCTTAACCGAGCCTCACAGGAATATTTGCATTATCTGGCCGCTATGTACACTGCCATTCCTTGCTAAAACACATCATCCTCTTCAGACGCCATAACAGACTTTGGGGCAAGTTCCATGCTCATACCAATCAATTGCACCTGTGGTAAAACACTCAAAGTCAAACCTGAGTATGCGGGCAAAAGAGTTCGCTGCCCAAATTGCAGCGTCATTTTGCCAGTGCCCATCGCAACCCCTGCCCAACTAGAGCAACCCGCCGAGCACTCTAAGGCGGGGCAACTTGCAAACCAAGCTGGAATAGCAATCCAAGGGATTGGTTCTTCAATCGCTGGGTTTCTCAAAAAGAAACCGCAACCTGAGGAGTCCGACCAACAGCCACAAAAAGCGGACTTGTTCGCATCCCGTCATACAGTCTTTGAACACCTGACAGCCCAAAAGCAAGATCCCTCAATAGTCGAGAAGGTGGTAGAGCGAGTCGAGAAGATCTTGACGGCCAGTGAAGAGCTGCGTTACATCGCGATTCAACAGCGCCCTCTCATTAACTGGGCTCCCGATTGCATTGTTGTGACGAACCGCAGGGTCATTCTATACCAGCCGAAAATGCTGGGACGAGTTGACATGCAGGACTATGTCTGGCGGAAAATCCAGAACGTAAAATTGAAGGAGAACATGATCGGGGCTACGTTGATCTTTTCAACGGTTGAGAACAACCAGCTCATCACACTGGACTACCTCCCCAAAGAGCAAGCCAGGGAGCTTTACCGTATTGCGCAAGAGCAGGAAGAGGCTGTTCAAGAAGAACGTCGTCTTCGTCGAATGGAGGAAGATCGTGCACGCTCCGGTGGAGTCCAGATCATGCAGCAAATAGGCACAACACCCTCACATGCAGGGACCGCTCCTGTTGACCCAGTTCAAAAACTTCAACAGCTGAAACAACTTCTTGAAGCCGGCTTGTTGACTGAAGGTGAATACGAATCGAAAAGAGCCGAAATCATCAGGCTGCTGTGATTTACCGAGGGTTCCCGTCTCGAAAGGACTCTCAGGGCACCAGCGGCATCATTTTGAACGTGTAACAGGAAGTGATGTGGTAAGCATTGAGTTGTGAGCGATTCTCAGCAAAACATTTACGGACATCGCAGAGAACGTGGGTTATCGTGCCGTCTAGTCCGGGACATGGTGCTGTTCTAACTATGTTGATATCCCGCACCTCCATCAGCTTCATCGGGACCAATCCCGTTCCACAGCGACAACGGAAGTCTACGACTGGGGATCCTCTCGAGCTTCACAGCCACTTGCCACAAGTTCGGAGTGCACCCATTGACCTGATTCCGATAACCAGGACCAAACTTGCCATGGAACCCGCCGACCAATTCAACATACCCCTGCCAGCCGTGGACAAATCACCTAGCTAAGCAATTCCTATCGGCGTCCCGTTTGCTCGCCGCTGAACGGACACCTCGCGACACAGAAAAGCCGGATCTAAGTCCTTAGCGACGTTGCGATTACAAAACGCGGATGCATACGTCGCACAACACCAAATCTCGGTGTGGTCGGAGGTACGACTACACCGAAAGGTTCAGGAACGCACCATAGTCGTGGGAGTACTTCGGCACGCAATGGATTGGGCGGGATCAGTGTCGAAGATCATCTTCATGCTTCTTTCCATCCGATCAACAACACGGCATTCGCTTGTCTGTTATGCGACGCATTCGACCGGGCGATTGCCATGGGCATTACGGAACTGGTCGTGGCGGGGAACGAATCCGGTGGTCAGTTCGAGGGCTTCGTCGAGGGTGTTGGTGACGGTGATCCAGTGCTCGATGGCGGTCAGGACCACCAGTCCGTTGTGATCGCCACAGAGCATCGTGCGGATGCCCAGCAGTTTCAGCGGAGCGAGGGTGTCAAACATCAGCCGCAGGAAAGATGAACCGAAAATCGCCACTTGGGTCAGATCGATAATGACATGGCGAGCCGATTCCATCCGCCCGGCAAGGGCTTCCAGTTCGCGCCGCAGGGTGAGCAGCTGGGCATCGTCGCTGGAGCGGTAGGACGCTGCGTGAATGCTGAGGACCAGAGTTCGCGTGGTGTCTTCAGTGTGAATTGCGAGTGTTGGGGAAGTCGTCTGCATGATGGTCTCCGTGAGAGAGGTGTTGAGGTCTTCACGGGAGATAACGAGGTGCTGTGAGGTATCCTTCCCTGAATTACGTTGGATTTGGGAAATTACTCAGAACGTCACGCAGCGTCGGCGTTTGAACTCCGAGTGCAGACACCTGTGAATCATGGCTCCGTCAGTCGATGTGTGTGAGCTCCGTAGTCCGCTGCTTAAAAAATGCGAACGCCTCGCTGCGCTCCGTCGCTGGGAGAAGGGAAAAAGAAGAGATGAAGGGCAGAGGTAAGACAAGACAAGAAATGCTTATTGAGTCCTCGATACGAAACCCTGTGCTGCTGTACCGGTTCTCGGGCGAGAATCCCCTGCTCGGAAAGCGGAGCGGGTGCCCCAGGCGTAGAAGTGCCACGAGCCCCCACTTGCAAGACACGACGATCCACTGTACCGGTGTTCAACGAGTCGCCCCCGTCAACTGGTCCGCGTAACCATCAAAGCACCACTCCCGCACATTCCCGTGCAGGTCAGACAGACCCCAAGCGTTGGATCTATAAGAGCCCACTCGCGTCGTTCGCCCCAAATTCCGCCCCTTCGTCTCCGTCCCGTAAGGATAGTGCCGTCGACATTCACTTTCGTCCCATCGTTCACCGCCCCAAAGTGAAACGGCGTCTTGGTCCCCGCCCGACACGCATACTCCCATTCCGCTTCGCTCGGCAGACGGTAACCCACTTTGCCGCTTGACAGACGACAAGGCTCGCCAAGGCGGCTGTCGCTGACTTGATCTGCCCTTCCGCTCGCTCACATCGCTCATCTCGTAGTACACCGGCAAGCCTTCACGCTCACTCAACCGGTTACAGAACTCCACCGCGTCATACCAGCTCACCCACTCCACTGGGAACTGCGAAGTCGACTGACCGGTCACTTTGTCCTTCCCGCCCCCTGAGGAAGAAAAATACGAAGGATTAGAACCCATCACTGACTCCCACTGCTCCTGCGTCACCTCCGTCTGGCCCAGCCAGAAACCCTTGGTCAGCGTGACATCGACTTGATCCTCATTGTCCCCGCGGTCCTCCTCACTGGCCGGGCTCCCCATCGTGAACGTCCCCGGCGGGCACCAGCAGAACTTCATCTTCAGGTCCGTAAACTCACGCACTTCACCCGCACGCTGGCCGATGATCCCCAAGGCCACCTTCGCCAGCGGCAGATTGAGATCGAACTCACCCCGCATCTCCGGCGATTGCTTCAATCCGTTGTGTTTCTGTTGCACGTAGGCGTAGGTATTCGTCGCCACGTAGGTCGTCAGTTCTGAGAACGTAATCACCCCATCGGCTGACTGATTGGCCAGTGGCAGGTCCGCTTTGCCTTGAAGGCCCTCGATCAGAAAGTGCGTGAACACGCCCTGGCCGAGATCCTTGTCCTCGACCGCCATCTGGTTCGGCTTGCAGCTGAAGAGTGCTGCCACGCCGCCCGGTGGGGGGGGAAGCTTCGGTAGCGTGGCACTCGCCAAGGCATTGCGAAACACCCCCGGCTGATTCGGATCGTTCCGGCACGCATCGACGATCAGCAGCTTTGTGGCTGCAGAGCATTTCCCCAGTGAGTCATACAACTCATCCAGCGGAAGCAGATCGTTACGGTCCGTGATCTCATTGGCGGATTTCAGGCCCTGGATCGTGGCGTTCGCCGGGCAGAAGAAGAACTTGGGCGTCTTCTGTCCGTCATCCCCCAGCTGCTCAAACTGCACCCCATGACCATGCAGCGAAATGATTACCGCATCATCCGCACCTAGAAATGGTGCATCCAGCACCCCGCTGATCTGGTCGCGGATGTACTCCAGATTCGGAGCCAAGGCCTCTTTGCCGTCCTCCTTGGCAACCTCGTGTGTCAGTTCGAACACCGTAAATCCGGCCGTTCGAAGTGCGGCACTCAGGTTCTTCGCATCACTCGCCGCATGCGCCAGCGGGGGTAGACCCGAGTTCTGGCGATAGGTATTCACTCCTACCACCACCGCCAGCTTGCGACCATCGGCGGCCATGTTCATGGATGAAAGCTGCAAAGTGGCCAGGCAGCTTGCGATAAGGATGCGAATCGAAAATCCCATGTGGGTAGTCCTGACAAAGTTAGGAATTCGATCGTTGATCAGGTTGGACTGTGGTTTTGACGACTTTGCCCAGGGGCTGCCATGCGAACAGCATTCCGGGCATGTTTAGCTGGACTCATGTATGGGCTGGCAGCTCCTTTGCCCGCCGAAGAGCCCCCAACCGACGCCGCACTCGCCACGCAGGTATAACCCGTTCTTCGTCACTCCGAACAGAGGGGCGTACTTCTCCGCAGCAATGGATGAAACAGCCACGATGTCGATCAGCCGTAAGTCCATATTGACCTTCACGAATCGTCGGAATCGGTTCATGAGAGTCCCTCGTTACAGAGAGGCGGAAGAACTTGCGTCAAGCGACGTTGTCTGCCCGTTTACGGAATTCTTCCTGTAACTTCTGAATCGCCTTGTCCGCAGAGTCGCGTACATTCGCTGCTGAGCTGCGATTCGCTTCCAGATCGGCGAGTTGAACTTCCAAGGCTGACTTCGCCTCCCGGCAGCGTTCAACGAGCCAGGCTCGGTCCTCGGGAGCCAACTGATTGTGGGGGGCGTGGATCAGCGTGTCACATCCGTGGATGAATTGACGGAGCCGGGCTGCTAACGCCGCTTGATCCTCAGGACGTTTGTTGAACCAATCCCCGGCAGCTGTCGCGAGAGTACTGAGATATTCCCTCTGTGAAAGGTTCGCCGTGAGAATCCCGGAGCGGTCAAAGCCCCAGGTCGGTCCAGAGGGGCGGCTCATCCACAATGTTGCTCCTACGAGGAGTGCAGCTGCGATCGCCAGTAATGTGTAGGGTTTCCTACGAACAAATCCGGAACCGCCGGTGACCTCAGGCGACGGAGTGGATGTGCTTCGTTTCGCGCTGGGAGCCGTGCTGGACTGCTCTGCGAGCTTTTGAGTCAGTTTGTCTCGTGAGGCAGCGATGCGCTGTTCGAATTCCTCCGATCGCGGAACGGTATCCCAGTACTCTTCCCCAGAGTCCAGAACGACTTCTTGGAGCTCCAACAACAGTCTGGGGTACCTCAAGAGTAACCCAAGCTGCTTCCCCGACAGGACAGTTAATCCTTGCTTCATGATCCGAGGAGTTGCCAGCGAACGCCTCTTTGAGAAGCGGTGATGGAGCCGCGTCCGGCGATCCTGTGACTGATACGCTCTGTACCAGCAATCCAGATCATCTAGCTCCAGGCCGACCAACTGCCGCTCCAGCCAGGCGCGGCGGTCGGGGAAGGAGTCCGCATGTCAAGGATGGTCGGTTTCATTTGAGCTTCTGCTCCACGCATTCCTACAGTTTACGCCCATTGAATCGCCACTTGTCGACGTTGGCGGAGCTAATGCCAGGCTTTTGGGCAATCTTTCCTGTGGTTCGTCCCTTCAGGTGGTGTCTCGGTGTGTCGACGTAATTACCTTCCATACTCCCGAGGCATTCGAGCATGGCGTCCAGCGCGGGGTTGTTAGATTCTCTCGCAACCGGTTCGTCACCCTCTCCAAATGGATCTTGTCTTCAGGAAGCCCCTTGCATTGTCCTTGAAACGTTGTGCAATTGTGAAGAGCCAGCCACTGAAACTCTTGTCTTCATGCCGCTCCAGTGCCCTCCACACTCGCATCCACACTTTGAGCCACATCGCGTGATCCAGTTGGCCCTGACATTTCGGTTTCAGAAATGCCACTAGCCTTCGATCATATCTTCGGTAACTCACTAAACGCCAACTGGTCGGCCCGCCGAATGCGGGCCGCTGCGGTGAATGCCGAGTGATTCGTTGGGGCTACATGCTCCTCAGAATGCGCTCGATCACGACCAGCTCCGTCACAATACTCTCTGCTGAATGGGCACTGCGAGTAGATCCCAAGCCGTGGTAACTCAAGGCTCCTAGTAGCACACCTTCACCCGTCTTTGCACCGGGACCTGTGTTGTGCGATAGCTGACGACCTCGACCTGATAGGGCTTGCCGCAGTGGTCGTATCTGGTGATATAGCGAACATACGGAACTTGTTGAGCCACATACTCCGTCACTGTCCGCCAATAGCAGCGGGGTGCGTCACATGCCGAGGCGATTCCCGAGGAGCCTCCCCAGGCTCCAAGGACCAGGGCGGCAGCAAACAGAGACTTTCGATTGATCAAGCTGAACATGATGAACTCCTGAGTTCGGGGTGGTTTGGCGTCCGATCTGGAACGCTTCATGATTGGTAACGAGCCGTCGCCGCGAATCTTCCAGATCAATTGGGGAATTTTCGGAATCACCTCGAATCAGCAGCGGGCCTGCCCAGAGCGCCCTTCCTCACGGCTGATTCAGTGACAGCTGCGCATGACCGGTCCACACGTCGGGCGACGTACGACGAGATAGGCCACCCGGGGGCGGCATTCATTTGCAGCTGGTACCGCACGAGCCACTTTGACGGGCTCTGAAACCGCCGGTACCGCTGGTGCGGTGGAAACATCTCCCGGAGTTGCCAGAAAATCAGTGAATCTAGCCAGGAGCGGCTTTTCACCGGCCTGCATTTCAGCCAGATATCCGGTCACTAACGCCAGTCCTGCTACCACAAGTAATGCTTTACCAAAGTCTTGCCACCAGGAAGTCGCCATTTGTTATTCTCCGCAAGGTCCTTATCCCATCACCACTTCCGCATAGAAATGGCCGTGTTCGCTCGGGAGAACGATGCCAGCCGCGAATTCTTCCGGCCCTCTTGACATTTCTCGGAAGATTCTCAACCCCGACTCGTTAACTCCGGTGATTGAATCCCCGCCCGTGCGTATTGCCGCTGTACCGTCGCTATGGCACACTATTCGATGATTCAATTCATCCTTCGGGAGTCGCTGGCTATGTCTCGTTTATTCGCCCTCTACGTGCTATTCCTGACGCTGGTGACATCGGTGGTCCAGGCCGAGAACTATGCGGTCATCATTGGGATCGGTGGTTATGACGAAAAGCAGCTGAAGCCGCTGGGGGAATATCCCCGGAACGATGCGGTCGAGTTTCGTGATCTGCTGGTACAAAGCGGGTTCAAGACTGAGAACATCATCCTGATGGTCGACGACCTGGCGGCTTTGCCGAAGACGAATCCTGCGGGGCGGTACCTGCCGGAATCCGCCAAGATCCGGAAGGAACTGGAACTGCTGCTCCCGACTCTGGAACGGAACGACACGCTGATCATCGCTCTGGCGGGGCACGGGGTGCAGTTCAAGGGGGACCAGGAGCCATTCTTTTGCCCGCTGGATGCCAAGCTGGATGACAAGACGACATTGATCTCACTGAACTGGCTCTACGACCAGCTGAAATATGATGCCGACAAAGACACTGGCTGCAAGCCGCGTCAGAAGCTGTTGCTGGTGGATGCCTGTCGCAACGATCCGGAATCGGTCATCCGCCGCACGGGGGGGACTGGGCCGGGACTGGCAAGCGTCACGCTGCCCCAGATGGCCCCGCTGCCCGAAGGGGTTGTCGCGCTGTTCAGCTGCGAAGAGGGGCAGGAGGCGCTTCAGCACGAGCCGCTGAAGCACGGAGTCTTTTTCTACCATGTGTTACAAGGCTGGAAAGGTTCCGCCGATGCTGACATGGATCAGAGCGTCACGTTGGACGAGATGATCGCGTACACGAAGTCAGGCACCCAGCGTTACGCACGCACGAACCTCGCTTCCCCGCAGCGTCCCCGGCAGAAGGGGTTCTTCGATGGCACATGGGTTCTGAGGACACTGGAAGAAGAGAAGCTAGTTACAAATACGCTGGGTATGAAGTTGACGTTGATTCCGAGCGGGGAATTCTTGATGGGGTCTACAGACGCCGACATTGAGGCGGTCCTAAAGCTGGATGCGTCGTTGAAGAAGGAGCAATTCGCGGATGAACAGCCGCAGCACCGTGTGCGGATCACGAAGCCGTTCTATCTGGGTGTGCATGAGGTGACGAAGGGACAGTTCGCAGCGTTCGTAAAGTCGACGGGCTACCAGACGGATGCGGAGAAGGACGGCAAAGGGGGATACGGGCTGAATGTTGAAGGTCAATTTGAGCAGAAGCCGGAATACAGTTGGAAGAACAACAGCTTCCCGCAGACGGATGCCCATCCGGTGGTAAACGTGAGCTGGAACGACGCGGTTGCGTTCTGTGAGTGGTTAAGTGGGAAGGAGGGGAAGACGTACAAGCTGCCTAGCGAAGCGGAGTGGGAGTATGCATGCCGTGCTGGGACGAAGTCCTTGTGGTGGCATGGTTCGGATGTGGAGGGTCTGGCATCGGTTGGGAACGTGGCCGACGGTACGGCGAAGGAGAAGTTCGGCAGCTGGAAGACGATCGCAGCAAAGGACGGTTATGTGTTCACGTCACCGGTGGGTCGTTTCCGGCCCAACGCCTTCGGGTTGTATGACATGTCAGGGAACGCGTATGAGTGGTGCCGAGATGGTTGCGCAGAGGGAGAGTATGCAACACGGACCGGTGTGACGAGCGATCCAGTGAACACGAGTGCAGTGGATCGTCGTGTCTTGCGCGGGGGCTCGTGGTTCATCTTCGCCTGGTTCTCCCGCTCCGCTAACCGGCTCAGGTACACGCCCGAGAACCGGAACTACCTCACAGGGTTTCGTGTATCGAGGACTCAATAACCATTTCCTGTTTTGCCGTCTCACCCTCTGCCCTTCTTCCTCTTTTCCTTTTTCTTTTCCCCGCGACGAGCGCAGCGAGGCGCTCGCGTTTATTTACCCCAGTAAGCAATTGAATTGAAAAAGACCGGCGGAGCGTTCGCTCGCGCTACCAGCCCCGCCGGTCAACTCATTCTTTTGGCCACAGCCTGACGGTTGCGACACGGGAGAGCGGTCTTGGACTGCACAACGACACACCGTCGCGGTCCGTGAACCGCCACGTTCGGGTCATTTCTCCCCAGTGATATCACTGAGGCGAAGCGCTGTGCTCGATACACGAAACCCTGTGTTGTTGTTTCGGTTCTCGGGCGTGTTCCTGTTCCGGTTAGCGGAGCGGGTGTTCCTGGCGTTGTTGTTCCACGAGCCCCCGCGCAAGACACGACGATTCGACCGCCATCCGGCAGAAGACGATATCACTCAAGAGTTGCCGAAGATACTCCTCACTGTCCGAAAACTGCGCATGACCGATCCAAGCCCGTACTCGTTGCGTAAGACTAGACATCGACAGCTGATCGGTCTCAAACAGTCTCTGATAACGCCGCATTCGACGCCGGAATTTGACCACGCTCTCAGGGGTCAACTCGATCCGCTGGGGCCACACACGGAATCCCAGCAGCCGGATTCCATCAATGGCCCGACTGATGACTCGCTTTCGAGGATGCAGCCACAGGCGGAGACTTCGTAAGAACTCTTCAATCGCATCGCGGACACCCACCAATTCCTGTGGGCTGTTCCCCAGGATCACAAAATCATCGACGTATCGCAGATAGGCCTTGCGGCCCAACTGCTCCTTGATGAAGTGATCGAGTGCATTGAGATAGACATTGCCGAAGAACTGGCTCGTCTGATTGCCGATGGGTAATCCACGTCGACGTTCCTGGGACGTGAATAAATCGTCGCCGGGGAACAGACCTGGGACTGCCACTTGCCGATTGGAATGAGACACAATTACTTCACCGAGCTTCAAGACTGCCCGATCTTTGATTTTCCGCTCCAGCTGCTGGAGTAGTATCTGGTGGTCAATGCTCGGGAAAAACAAGCGGATGTCGCACTTCAAGACATATGGATATTCCCGGGCGAACTGCTGATATCGCCGGATTGCGGAGTGAGTTCCCTTCCCGACCCGACTGGCATAGCTGTCGTGGATGAAACAGCGTTCAAAGATCGGCTCGACGACATTGCAGAACGCATGATGGACAACGCGATCGCGGAATGGTGAAGCACTGATCAATCGTGGCTTTGTATCATGCAGGACAAACGTTCGATAAGGGCCGGGGAGATAGCTGCCATTGATCAGTTCGTCTCGTAACCTGACTAACTCAATCTCGCGACAGAACTCAAACCGTTGCACGGTGCGGCGATCTCTTTTGCCGAGTCGAGCCTTTCGGTACGCCCGAAAGAGATTCTCAAACGAGATCAACTCGGGCCACAGGCTTCCGATTCGTCTCATACAGATCCTTTCCGAGCTGTCAGCTTTCGCCAGCCACCAACCTGAACGCCGATGTCCATCAACTGTTTGGCCGCATCACCGTACGCCTTGATCGGCAAGGCCTTAAGGTCGTAGGCCACCCGGATCAGATATCGCAACACCTCCAGATCGACATTCACTTGATCCAGGATCACGCCCCGATCTGCCTCATATCTGGCACGTATCAAGCCTTCCAGGAGGTGTAGCGCCAGACTTTCGATCCTCTCTCCCAGCGTAAACCGCAGATCGCGTGGCAGCTTGCCGATCTTGGGGACCAGCCAGACGGTGAAGTCATAGCACGCCTGAATGACCGGCAGGTCTTCGCCTTCTTTAGCCATTTCTAACTCCAAGCCAGAAGTCTGAAGTCATCGAATTTCCGCCAAACGCGAGCGCCTCGCTGCGCTCGTCGCTGGGAAAGGGAAAAAGGAAAAGAGGAAGAAGGGCAGAGGGTCAGACAGCAAGACAGGAAATGGTTATTGAGTCCTCGATACACGGAAACCTGTGTAGTTGTTCCGGGCCTCGGGCGTGTACCTGCCCCGGTAAGCGGAGCGGGAGACCCTGGCGTCGTTGTACCACGAGCCCCCGCGCAAGACGCGACGATCCTCTGAACTCGTGTTCAACGGGTCGCGTCCTCCCGACAACTGGTCCGAGTAACCATCAAAGCACCATTCCGAAACATTCCCATGTAAGTCAGACAGGCCCCAGGCATTTGAAGCATACGATCCCACTTGCGTTGTTCGCCCCAAGTACGGCCCCTTCGTCTCCGTCCCATAAGGATAGTTTCCATCGACATTCGCTTTGGTCCCATCGTTCACGGCACTGAAGTGAAACGGCGTCATTGTCCCAGCTCGACACGCATACTCCCATTCGGCCTCGCTCGGCAGACGGTAACCCGATTTTCCGCTCGAATGACTCCCAGTACTCGCCAAGATGACTATCGCTTGCTTGATATGGCCATCCGCACGCTGCACATTTCTCATCTCGTAGCACGGAGGCAACCCTTCTCGCTCGCTCAGCCGGTTACAGAACTCTATCGCGTCGTACCAGCTCACTTTCTCGACCGGGAACCGCGAAGTCGACTGACCGGTCACTTTGTCCTTCCCGCCCCCTGAGGAAGAGAAGGACGAAGGATTCGAAACCATGACCGTCTCCCACTGCTCCTGCGTCACCTCCGTCTGCCCCAGCCAGAAACCTCGGCTCAAAGTCACTTCCACCGGCTGGCCACCCTCTCCCGCCGTGTCGTCCTCGTCTTGACTGCGGTCCTTCTCACTAGTCGGGCTCCCCATCGTGAACGTCCCCGGCGGGCACCAGCTGAACTTCATCTTCAGGTCCGTGAACTCCCGCACTTCACCGGCACGCGTTCCAATAATCCCCAAGGCCACCTTCGCCAGTGGCAGGTTGAGATCGAACTCCCCCCGCATCTCCGGCGACTGCTTCAATCCGTTGTGCTTGTCGAACACGTAAGAGTACGTGTTATTCGCCACGTAAGTCGTCAGCTCCGAGAACGTAATCACGCCGTCCGCCGGTTTACCTGCCAGCGGCTGATCGGCCTGACCATTCAATCCCTCCACCAGAAAGTGCGTGAAGACCCCCTGACCCAGCTCCTTGTCCTCCACCGCCATCTGATTCGGTTTACAGCTGAAGAACGCCGCCAGCCCTCCCGGTGGAGGCGGCAGTTTCGGCAGCGTGGCACTCGCGAGAGCATTGCGGAACACCCCCGGCTGGTTCGGATCGTTCCGACACGCATCGACAATCAGCAGCTTCGTGGCTGCCGAACACTTCCCCAGCGAGTCATACAGCTCATCCAAAGGCAACAGATGATTCCGATCCGACAGATCGTTGGCAGTTTTGACGTTCTGGATCACTGCGTCCGCAGCACAGAAGTAGAACTTCGGCGTCTTCTGCCCAGCATCGTCCAGCTGTTCAAACTGCACCCCGTGGCCATGCAGGGAGATAATCACCGCATCCTCGGCCCCCAGATTCGGGGCATCCAGAACACCGGTGATCTGATCACGGATCAAATCGACGTTCGGAGCCAGGGTCTCCTTGCCGTCCTGCTTCGCCACCTCGTGCGTCATTTCGTAGACAGTGAACCCCGCCGAACGCAGGGCCTCGCTCAGCTGTTTGGCATCGCTGGCGGCATGAGCCAACGGCGGCAGCCCGGAGTTCTTGCGGTACGCGTTCACGCCCACCACCACCGCCAATTTGCGGCCCTCGGCGGCCACCAGCGCAGACGACAGCTGAAAAAATGCCAGACAGCTCACGATGAGAAGGCGAATCGAGATTCCCATGGGGGGAGTCCTGATGGAAATAGGAAGCTAGTCGAATGACTTCTTGACAGAATAACGAATCGATATGTGGGTTTCTTCCTCGGTTCTGAGAAGGAAAATCGGATTTTCTAAAAACGACTCGGAAGAAATCCGGGAACCGATCGTTTACCCTGCTGGACAGTCGTTTTGACCACTTCTCCAAGGGGCTGCGATGCGAACAGCATTCTGGGCATGTTTAGCTGGAATCGTGTATGGGCTGGCAGCTCCTCTGCCCGCCGAAGAGACCCCACCCGACGCCGCACTCGCCAAGCAGGCGTACGAGGTCCTGACTCAACGCTGTGCCCGTTGCCACGGCGGTTCCGCGAGACAGGCGGGACTCGACGTATTGAGCCGGGCGAGTCTGCTGGAAGAACGCGGCGAAACAGGATCGAAGTTTGCTTTCGTCGTGCCCGGTGATGCCGCCAAGTCACGGCTGATCGATGCGATTGACGGGGGATCTGAATCGTACATGCCCCAGAGCGGTTCGCCCGAAGCGAAAGCCATGACGGATGATGAGAAGGAACTGCTCAAGAGGTGGGTGATTGCCGGGGCCCCCTTCCCTCAACGCGAGGTCCGCGCATTCATCTCCGAAAAGCAGATCCTGGCGGCGATGCGCAAGTATCTGCTCGAATCCAAGGCGGACGACCGTCGCTATGTCCGCTTCTATACGCTGACACACCTCCAGAATAATCCGAACGTCACGGACCGCGACTTGCGACTCTATCGAGCGGCTCTTTCGAAAGCCGTGAACAGCTTGTCGAAGGAGCGGGAGATCTACCTGCCCCAGCCTCTACCGGAAACAGGCGAGTCGGTCTATGTGATCGATCTTCGCGAATTGGGCTGGGATCGTGGGAACCGCTGGGGGGAAATCCTGCGGCATTACCCCTACGGCTTGAAGTACGACTTTGTGAAGGATGAGGAACTGCAACAGCTCTGGAAAGATGTGTCGCAGTTCTCCGGGGCTGATCTGCCCTATCTGCGTGCCGACTGGTTCATCGTGACCGCGACACAGCCACCGCTGTACCACATGTTGCTCGATATCCCAGAGACGTTGATGGGGCTGGAGCACCAGCTGCAACTCGATATCCGGGACAACTTCCTGCGAGGAGATGTCGCCCGATCGGGATACGCCAAGAGCGGTGTTTCGAAGCAGAATCGACTGCTGGAGCGGCACACCTCGGCGGTGACACCCTACTTCTGGATCAGCTACGACTTTCTGCCGAAGCGAGCCAAGGGTGACCTGGTTCGGTTTCCGCTCGGGCCCGCGTTCCCCAATAGTCCCTATCGCAATCAGGCCTTTGACCATGATGGCGGTGAGGTGATCTGGAGTCTGCCGAACGGGATGCAGGCCTATATGCTGGTGAAGGGGACCGGCGAACGGATTGACGCGGGTCCAATTGAAGTCGTGTTCGATCGATCAGCGATTCTGGGGACTCCGTCCATTATCAATGGAATCTCGTGCATGTACTGTCACCGCGAGGGAATGATCTCCGAATTCCGCGATGAGATTCGTCTGTCGGAAGCCCTTGGCGGATTGCCTCAGGAACACATTAAGAAGATCTTCCCGCCGCATGAAGAGATGCAGAAACTCGTCCGGCAAGATCAAGAACTCTTCACGCGAGCCCTGGAAAAGGTCACCGGCCCCTACCTCAAGGTGGGCGAGGATGCAGGTAAGTCGGTTCAAGACTTCCCCGAACCCGTCGGCAAGGTAGCCGAGATGTATTCCCGTGACCTGACCCCGGTTGAGCTGTCGCTGGAACTGGGTATCGAAAAGGTCGAAATCATGCAGGCCAAGATTGAGGCCAACCGTGAACTGTTGCGTTACGGGCTTGGCCCGATGATTCAGAATCCGCCCGGAACGCTCAAACGCGAAAAGTGGGAGACTCGCGATGGGACCTCGCTGATGCAGGATGTCTCTTCAGAGCTGCGCCAGGGGCTGCCGTTCGTTCCCTGATTGCGAATCCTGATTCACAGTAATGGATTTTCAAACAGCTCCCGTCAACCACTTTCATCGACTCCCACCCAGGATGCCATTATGCAATTGCGAGCCTTGCTGACCTGTTGTGTCCTCTGTCTTGCGACAACGACCGCCATGGCCGAGCCTGTGCCCGATGCCTTGCGGACAGAGATGAAGTTCCTGGCTGCCGACATCGCCAAAATCGTCGAAAAGAATAATGGCGGCAGCATCGCCATCGGTGAGTTCACCGGCTCCGTGGAAGTCGTGGGGAGTGCCGGCCCCGGAGTCCAGCTTGTCCTGGCCGATGAGCTCCAGAAAGCCGGAATGACCATCGACACCGCGAACCACAAGTTCGAAGTCTCCGGTCGTTACCAGCCGTTTCACGACACTCCCGAGAACCGCGTGGTTGCCAAGGGAGACCCCAAAGACGCATCCGGGCTCAACACCGTGAAACTCGTCGCCTTTCTGATCGACAGCCGGACCGGTGACCCGTTGGCCGAACGACCCACAGGACGGATCATCTTCGGATCGGAAACGGTGTCTGCCATGCTGGGGCTGGGAACCTCTCACCCGCCGCTCCGTGATCCTCGCGATCTCTCGAACAATATCGGTGACGCTCTCAAGGAACCGCAGGTCGATGTGCATGGCACACAGATCGCCGGGAAGACAGGTCAATATGCCATCGAAGTTCTCCTCAAGAAGGACGGCGAATACACCTCACAACCGGTGAAGATGGAGAATGGTCGCCCCTTTGTACCGCTCCATGAATCGAACCTTTACGGCATCCGACTGATCAACAATTCTGCACACGAGGCGGCCGTCGACCTGCGTATTGACGGGGTGAACTGCTTTGCCTTCAGCACCGTCAAGTCGACTTACTGGATCATTCCTCCGCACCAAAGCGTCGACATCCTCGGTTGGCACAAATCCAACGAAGTGATCACTGAGTTCAAGGTCGTCGGGAACTTCCCGGACACAGCTGCTGCGAAGCTCAATCTCAAACCATCGAGCAGCATTGGCCTGATCTCAGCCTCGTTCAGTGCCTGCTGGGAAAACGACTCGCAACGCCCAAACGATGAACCCGAGGTCAAAGGACGCGGCACCGGATTCGGCGACGACATCAAATCAGGATCGATTCAAGTGGAGCGCACAATCGGCCAGCCGCGTGATACGATCTCGGTACGCTACGAGCGGTAATGGAACTGAACCTCGTTGTTGACCACCTCAGGTTTGATCATGTCGAGACTCCTCTCACTGACTTTGATCTGGCTGGCTCTGGCAGGTTTGGCGTCTGCTGCGGGTAAGAAGTACGCCTTAGTGATCGGAGTGAAGACCTATCGCCCCGGCCAGCCACTACCCGAACTGGCGTTCACGGAGAACGACGCCGACGGTTTGGCCGAGGTTCTGAAGGCCGGAGGCTACGACGTCACCCTGATGACGCAGACTGTTGGTCGCACCCAGGGGCAGGAAGTCTACGCTCCTCTCTCCGATTACATTCGAGACCAGCTGTCAGCTCTGCTCGATAGCCCGTTCCTGAAGGATGAAGATGTCGTGCTGATCGCTCTGGCCGGGCACGGCGTGCAGTATGAGATGGTCGATGATGCCGGGAAGAAGACTCCGAAGTTCTACTTCTGCCCCGCCGATGCTGATGTGGCCAAGCTCAAGACAGCCAATGAGATCTCCGATCGCAACCGACTCATCGATCTGGGGGAACTCTATGCGGCGTTAAATACCTGCAAGGCGGGTGGCAAGCTGATGCTGGTCGATGCCTGCCGCAATGACCCGACCAAACCCGGTGTGACGCGCACGCTGGCCAGTGCCACGCTCCCCCCGCTGCCCCCGCCACCGGGAGGCACAGCTGTGTTCTTCAGCTGCTCAGCACACCAGCAGGCATTTGAGGACAAGGACTTGGAGCACGGAGTCTTCTTCCAGCAGGTCATCGATGCCCTGAGGGGGGATGCTGATACCAGCACGGCCAAGAAGGCGGCAGACGGTGAGATCACACTGGCCGAACTGTCGGAGCACGTGTCGTCGAGTACCTATGACTATGTCCGCAGGAAATACCAGGGAGCGAAACAGGCACCCGAACTGAAAGGGGAGTTTCGACTGTCCATCCCGCTGATTTCCGTCGCAGTTACTTCTCGTTCGAAGCTCAAACCAACAATTCAGAAACCAAGAAAATCAAAGAAGATGGAGGCATTTGTCGCCGGTACAAAAGCAGGAGAGGTTGAGGAGATCACATTGCCCGGCGATGTAACGATGACGTTCGTCTGGTGCCCACCCGGGAAGTTCACGATGGGTAGCCCTACCAGCGAGAAACTCAGAAATGAAAACGAGAAACAGGTGGAAGTGACGCTAACTAAGGGGTATTGGCTGGGGCAGACGGAGGTGACTCAGGCTCAGTGGACAGCCGTAATGGGGGCGTCTTCGCAGCCATGGTCAGGGAGGGGAAACATCCAGGAGGGGCCAAATTATCCGGCGTCTTCCGTATGCTATGGAGCAAAATCGGAGGGGACTGGTCAGGCTGATAGCGCCACGGCTTTTTGTGAGAAGCTGTCAGAAATGGAACTAAAGGCTGGACGATTACCAAAGGGGTGGAAGTATTCATTGCCGACAGAAGCGGAGTGGGAGTACGCCTGCCGAGCTGGTACTAAGACGGCCTACAGTTTTGGCGACGATCAATGGCTATTAAACGAATATGCGTGGTGGGGAGGGCAATATGACGATGGTAATACGACGAAAGAGCTGTACGCTCACACTGTGGCTACAAAGAAGCCAAACCCTTGGGGGCTATACGACATGCACGGAAACACAGAGGAATGGTGCCGTGATGGATATGCAGACCAGCTGTTGGGTGGTCGGGATCCGTTGAATACCCGCGGAGGAGATCGGGTACTCCGTGGAGGGTCATGGGCAAACAGTGGTAATAGCTCCCGTTCTGCCACACGCAATTGGAAATCGCCAGACGAGCGGTATAGCTTTATTGGATTCCGTGTTTCGAGAACTCAATAACCTTTCCCACTTCGTTCGCGTTCCTTCCACGACGACGAGAAAGCATTCGTGATCCTTTTGCCATTTCGCCCCAGCAACCGCAGCTGTGAATCTCAATCTGAAGCCATCGAGCAGCATCGGACTCATCTCGGCCCCAATCAGTGCTTCATGGGACAATGACTCGCAACGCCCAAGCGATGAACCCGAGGTCAAAGGACGAGGTACGGGATTCGGTGACGACATCAAATCAAAATCGACTCATGTGGAACGCACAATTGGCCAGCCACGTGATACGATCTCGGTTCGCTACGAGCGGTAAACGGGCTCTGACCCTTTGTTGTTGACCTCTACGGGTTTGATCATGTCGAGACTCCTCTCATTGACTTTGATCTGGCTGGTCATGGCGGGTTTTGCGTCTGCGGCGGGTAAGAAGTACGCCCTGGTGATCGGGGTCAAGACCTACCGCCCTGGCCAGCCATTACCCGAACTGGCCTTCACAGAGAACGACGCCGATGGATTGGCCAAGGTACTCAAGGCCGGTGGCTACGATGTCACCCTGATGACGCAGACTGTTGGTCGCACCCAGGGGCAGGAAGTCTTCGCTCCGCTCTCCGATTACATTCGCGATCAGCTGTCAGCTCTGCTCGAAAGTCCGTTCCTCAAGGACGAGGATGTCGTGCTGATCGCCCTGGCCGGTCACGGCGTGCAATTTGAAATGGTCGATGATGCCGGGAAGAAGACGCCGAAGTTCTATTTCTGCCCTGCCGACGCTGATGTTGCGAAGCTCAAGACTGCGAACGAGATCACAGACCGCAACCGGCTCATCGATTTGGGGGAACTCTATGCGGCGTTAAATACCTGCAAGGCGGGGGGCAAGCTCTTGCTGGTCGATGCCTGCCGCAATGACCCGACCAAGCCCGGCGTGACACGCACGCTGGCCAGTGCCACGCTCCCCCCGCTACCTCCGCCACCGGGCGGCACAGCTGTGTTCTTCAGCTGCTCAGCACATCAGCAGGCGTTCGAGGACAAAGACTTGCAGCATGGAGTCTTCTTCCAGCAGGTCATCGATGCTTTGAGGGGGGATGCTGATACCAGCACGGCCAAGAAGGCGGCAGACGGTGAGATCACACTGGCCGAACTGTCGGAGCACGTGTCGTCGAGTACCTATGACTATGTCCGCAAGAAGTACCAGGGTGCGAAACAGGCTCCCGAACTGAAGGGAGAGTTTCGACTATCGATTCCTCTGATTTCTGTGGCGGTCGCGACTCCTGCGAAGCCAAAGCCAGTGATGCCGAAGCCAAGTCCTGCGTCGAAATCGTCGGGTTTTGTGGCTGGCACGAGGGCGGGAGAGGTGCAGGAGATCACATTGCCGGGTGATGTGAAGATGAAGATGGTTTGGTGTCCGCCGGGGACGTTCACAATGGGAAGCCCGGCCAGTGAGAAGGATCGGGAAGATAATGAGAATCAAGTGGAAGTAGCGTTAACGAAGGGGTATTGGCTGGGGCAGACGGAGGTGACGCAGGCCCAGTGGACAGCAGTTATGGGGTCAACCTCGAAGCCTTGGTCTGGGAAAGATTACGTCCAAGAGGGATCGAACTATCCGGCGTCTTACGTGAGTCATGGAATGAAAGAGGACGGGTCAGTGGAAGCGGACAGTGCGACGGCGTTTTGCGAGAGACTGACGGAGCTGGAGCGTAAGGCGAGTCGATTGCCATCGGGCTGGAAGTATGCATTGCCGAGCGAAGCGGAGTGGGAGTACGCTTGCCGCGCAGGAACAAAGACGGCATACAGCTTCGGGAACGATGAGTCTCAGTTGAGCGAGTATGCGTGGTGGGGCGGCATATTGGGTGACGGCAATGCGAAAACTGAGCAGTACGGTCATGCAGTGGGAACGAAGAAGGCGAACGCATGGGGCCTGTTCGACATGCACGGGAACCTTTATGAGTGGTGCCGAGATGGTTATGCGGACCAGCCGTTGGGGGGCGCCGACCCAGTGAACACGAGTGCAGTGGATCGTCGTGTCTTGCGCGGGGGCTCGTGGGGCCTCAGCGCCAGGAGCACCCGCTCCGCTTTCCGGAACTGGTACACGCCCGAGGACCGAGGCGACAACTCAGGGTTTCGTGTATCGAGGACTCAATAACCATTTCCCCTTTGTCCGTCTTTCCGTCTGCCCTTCTTCCTCTTTACCCTTTTTCCTTTTCCTCACGACGAGCGCAGCGAGGCGTTCGCGATTTTTTTTGGCATTAGCCAGTCTCTCTTTCCGGGGGCGACGAAGCGCCACGTCAATCTGGTTGGTCGGTCTGACCGCTGTTCCTAGGGCCTTCAGGCTGACCTTCTCCAGAACTGTGAGAACACAAGTGGCAATTCAATCTGGAGACTCGTATCCCACAATCCTGGAAACAGAGCCGTGGAAGTCACATGTTCCAGGAAGAAACTCACTCGTCCTGTCGTTACCCTTTTTGAGTCCCAATTCGACTCAGGACTCCCTCCATGCGACTCTCGATTCGCCTACTCGTCCTCGGCTGCATCACCAGTCTGTCCCTGTATTCTGTTGTTCCCGCAGCTGAGGGACATAAGCTGGCGGTGGTGGTCGGTGTGATTACCTTTCACGAGACCTCGGACGGGAACAGGAACTGTTTCCCAGGTGTTTGATCGCAGACTCCGGAGGACCGTCGCCAACAAGCGTCCCATGTAGTGAGGGCGGGCAATGTCCCGCCCAGTCGTCAGTCACGCTGATAGCTAAAAAAACTCACTACCAGCCACCCTTCCGGGTAGCCAGTAGTGAGTTCGGGCCGATCATCAACAGATTCTTCTCGGTCAACGTGACTTTCGCGCAAGAGATTTTCGTCTTGTACGCCCATCGGGAACGGGCAGGTTACGGGATTTGTGCCAGTACGCGACTGAACTGGTGATCGTGTTGCGATCGACATTCAGCAGATCAGCGATCTCATCGAGAAGGAGGCCTTCGTGATACAGCTCCATGACACGATCAGAGATTTTTTGGTAGAGATGTTGAATACGTTGGGACTTCTCCAGCTGAAACCTCCGGGCACGGCCGTCAGGAACAGGGAGTCCACGGCTCGTATGCCAGTTCTGGATTAGTACCGTTGCGCGAGACCGCGCCACCCCTAACTGTTCGGCGATCTCCACGTTTAAGAGGCCCTGATCAAAGAGCTGTTTGGCACGTTCTTGCAGTTCTTCCTCCTGAACTCGACGAGTCTCGATCTGATGATCATCCACAAAGTCGATGCTGATCAAGTCATTAGTCGCTTCATCCGGATCTTCGCCAGGTAACGGATTCTGACCCTGCAAGAATCTGCGGACACTCAACCGGAACTGTCCTCGCATAATTCTGCCTCTCTGTTTCTCAGTTCCAATCTCGGCGACGCGGATAGGTCCGTCAATCAGGTCCTTCAGGACTTCATTCGCAACCGCTCCAGACTCGTTAAGGCGATCACGCATCTGGTTAAACTGTTCTCGAACCCAGTCCCGTGTCGGGGCCTTAGCGTGTCTTCCGGCGCCTGCATTGAGGCGACTAATCTGTTGCGTGAGATCAGAACGTTCTTGGTTGCGAAGCCGAAGACGCTCAGTGACATCAAGCGATGCTGTGCCAGCTTCGATGCTGTCGACAAGCCTGGCGATCCGCTGGTCCAGTTCCATCAATTCACGCTTTTTCGACTCCAACTCTTGAGGAACACCAGACATGAACTTGCGATGGTTATTGAGCGAGATCTGGTAGATTCGCTCGAACAAGAGCGTGTCGCAACAGAGATTCTCTCGAATTTCCTGAACAACCAAATGCTCTGCTATGTCAGCTGGGATGGACGACTTAACCTCACAAAGACCTCTCTCATGGTTGCGACATCTCAACCGCCCGGATATGTAGATCATGGGGCCACCGCAGGCGTCGCACACCATGAGACCGCTTAAAAGCCGAGTCGATGTTCTTCCATTACATTCGGCAGTCGAGCCACAAAGATGTCCTTTGTCTTTGCGGTGATTTCCCCATTTTTCTGTATTGGCTTTAAGTTTTTGCTGAGCCTCCTCGAAGAGTTCGGTGGGGACAATTTGCAGATCGGGGAAATGCCGCTTCCAGCGATCAGATTCCTCGACTTGCCGATACTCTTGTTTCAAATTTCCCGTTTCAGGATCTCGCACGTTCGTTTTTTCACCCCAAGGCCAGATACCAATATACTTGGGATTGCTTAGCAAGCTGATGACCAAGTCGTAACGCCATTCAGAGGTTTTTGATCGGTGATCTTTGGGCACCCGCTGATGATTGAGCTGACGTACGATCCAGCGAATCGGCCTTCGTTCTCGGACGAACCAATCAAAGACACTGCGAACCCAAGCAGCCTGGACCTCATTGACAACATACCTCTTTCGGGGTTTCGGGTTCTTTCCTTTCCTGGAGAGCTCACTGTCAGGAATTGGCTCCGACCCGTAGCCAAAACACCAGTCGCCGACACTCATGCCCGCATAGACAGTTCCCTCTTGACCACGTAGTACGTTCGAACGTAGCTCCTTCACGTATCTTTCATGGAAGAGTGAATAGATGGCAGCTGCAGTCTCCCAATCATCTCGAGCGGAGTCGATTCCCTCTGTGACGCTGATGAATCGAACTCCGTATCGATACACAAGCTTCTTCAGCAGTGGCAAGGTGATCACCATTTCCCGTGCCAGGCGGCTCAGACTGTGAACGAGCAGGACTTGGAATCGTCCCTGCTTGGCAGCTCTCAGCATGGCGTCCAGACCGACTCGATGCAGTTTGGTTCCGGAGACGGCTTCATCAGCAAACTCTAGGTCTTGTGGAATCCGGAGCTCTAGAGTTACTGCGAACTCGCGGCAGACACGCTGCTGATCTGCAACGCTCTCGTTGTTTTGATGGTCTGTGCTGTACCTACTGTAGCTGCTGCATTCGCGCTCTCGGGGCAACTCAGTCCGACTCTGTTCGCGATCTCGACGCACTTGCCTGTGACTCACTGTCACGGGCATCTGCTCGGGATCAGAAGCCGATGTCAGCTCAGCTGAAGCAGATTCAGTGGGCGGGATTTCGTGAGGAATCTTAACGAGAAGAACAGGTTGCTCGACAACTGGTGACGTCATGACAAGACCTCCAAATCCAGAGGTCCACCGCAGCGAAAACAGCTTGTCCCAGTGGGACAGACACGATGTCTAATCGTGAGAATCCATGATCAATGTTGATCAATGATGAGCAACCCCATCTCCAGGCTGGGAAAACACTTGCGATCACAAGTGACTCGCTGGCCTGGAGTTGCGAGTAGTGACTCCCCGAATCCCTGCCTCTCCGCTTGGACATTCTGTGACACAGGGCGACAGGACGTATGAACTCCTGCCGCCTTTTGCCTTTGTGGCGAGCGTTTCTTTCCTTTTGCGTGTAGTTCCTCGCATTCTCCTGATGCCTCAGGGGTGACATTCCGCGACGCCAAAAGATGCTCCGGGACGACTTGGGGTGCAACATTTTGTGCAACACTCGTGGAGGTATCACCTTCGTCATCTGGAGCTACTGGCGAAGTTGTCTTGGCACCTTGCGATCGGCTTCGCGACTTACCGTTCTGACGGTAGGACGACTGTTTTCTCTTCTGATTCCCGTGATAGAGCTCTTCCAGCCCCAGATCTGCGTACCCCCTGAATGTCAGGTTGATGTCGGAGTGCCGAGCTAACCGCTGAACGTACGCCGGGTTCTCTCCAGACTTGATGAGGTCGGTTATGAACGTGTAACGCAGAGCGTGGAAATCTGCCTTACGACCATCGACCTCATAGGTAATTCCAGCGACTTTGAGGGCTTTCCGCATTATCTTGCTGCCTCCACGACTGGTCGCCCAAGCGGGATGGCTTTCCAGCGACAGCCGATCGTCAACACAAACCACATCATTTTCAACACGACCGTATGTGTGATAGCTGGCCTCCCCTCTTGCCTTCCCGGCGGCTCTTGCGACGGCAACAACGGCACGGCAGACTCATAAAACGCATCTAGCAGGCAGGCACGCAGGGAACGCCCTCAGTGCATGGAACAAAACCAGCAGTAGATGCGCGGCAACTTCAACCGGTCATGTACGCGCCGACGGAATCGAGACCAATCGAAGGGCGTTTCAGATCAAGTGCCCCAACCTGACTTCACAGGCTTCGACATTCCTGCGATATGATTCAATAGAGTGAATCGGCTTCCATGAAAGCCCGGGCCCCGGCGATCTCCAGAACCAGGATCAGCAGCGCATGTACATTCCGCATCTTGAGCGACACCGCACGGATCGAATTGGTTGGCTGAGAGCCGCTGTACTGGGGGCAAATGATGGGATCGTCTCCACGGCCAGCCTTGTCGTTGGAGTGGCTGCAGCGAATTCTCAGGCGAATGACGTACTGGTTGCTGGAGTCGCGGGACTCGTCGCGGGTGCCATGTCGATGGCAGCAGGTGAGTACGTTTCGGTCAGCTCGCAGTCGGACACCGAGAAGGCCGACCTGGACCGCGAACGAAATGAGCTGGCAACAAACACTGAGTTTGAACTGGATGAGCTGACCGCTGTCTATGTGGGACGAGGCGTCGAGTCCACGCTGGCCAGGCAGGTTGCCAGCCAGATGATGGCACATGATGCACTCGGCATTCACGCACGCGATGAGTTAGGCATCTCGGATCTCTCGACGGCCCGGCCAATACAGGCCGCGTTCGCCTCTGCAGGCACGTTTGCGGTCGGAGCGGCCTTACCGTTGATCTCGGCATTGCTGGCCCCGTCTGCGATGCTCATTCCGATTGTCATTATGACATCGATCTTGTTTCTGGCACTGTTGGGGGGATTTGGTGCCCATGCGGGAGGTGCTCCTGTCGTCAAGGCGGCTGTGCGAGTAACGTTCTGGGGTGTCCTGGCAATGGCTCTGACAGCGGGAGCAGGCGCTCTGTTTGGAGCAGCCGGGTGACAGGACTCTCGTCGCAGCAAGTCAATTGATCCCAGGACACTGTTGAGTTGCCGATCTGATGAACCGGAAAACAAAGAGACGTGGGTGATATATGCCCTTTGAAAAGGCCAAGGCCTCTTTCCCAATGGTGCCTCACGCGTGGCACCGATCATGTATCGTATTGGGAGTCATTTTCTCCACAGAGTACGCCCTGATGCTGGCCTTGCCGTTACTGCTGCCTCACACCACTCCAAGGTATCTGGAGGCGGCAGTCGATGCACTACTGCTGAGCCTGGTGGCCATACCTGTCCTGTGGTTGACGATGGTGTTCCCACTGAAACAAGCTGCGAGACAACGGGACTTGTTTTTGTCCAACATGTTCTTAGCGATTGAGGATGAACGTCGCAGAGTCGCCCATGATTTGCATGATGGAGTGGGACAGACTCTGACAATGCTGGTCTCTGGATTGAAAGGGATCACTGTCAGCAGTGATCCGACAGTCACAAGCGAGAGAGAGGTGAGACTCACTGAGCTGGCACAACGCGCATTGGACGAAACAAAAAGGCTTGCTCGTGGACTGCGGCCCAGCCTCCTTGATGATCTGGGACTCGCTGCTGCAATCGAACGGGTGGCCTGCGAAGTGGAGGAAAATCAACATCTGAGTTTGAACACTGCGTTGGGATCAATCACACGTGAGCGGCTACCTGAGAAAGTAGAAACCGCGTTGTTTCGGATCTTTCAAGAGTGTCTGGCAAACATCGTGCAGCATTCCGGTGCCACGGAAGTTTCCATACAAGTGGTCAAGGATTCTGGCAAAGTCACATTGTCAATCAGGGATAACGGCCGTGGCTTTGATTCGGCGAAAGCAGCTCAGCATGCTCAAGGTGGTGAACACCTGGGATTGATCGGTATGCAGGAAAGAACCGCCTTGCTCGGTGGACGTTTTGAGCTAAAGTCGAGTTCAGGCTCCGGGACAACAGTTACTGTGACGATTCCAGTTTGAGTGTGGCATGAGCAAGACCCGGATCATTCTGGTGGACGACCACACTGTGCTGCGAGCCGGCCTGAGGCTGCTGATCAATGCCCAGGACGACATGGAGGTTGTCGCTGAGGTGGATAGAAGCTGTGACATTCTGCCTGCCGTAGAGAAATACCGTCCTGATCTACTGGTACTCGACCTGAGCTTGCCGGACGGCGCGAGTTTGCCATTGATCTCGAAAGTGGCAGCGCTCGACTTTCGGACGCAGGTCTTGATTCTCACGATGCACGACGACCCGGCGTATGTTCGGGCGGCCTTAGGGGCCGGAGCGAAGGGATATCTCGTGAAAACCGTGGGTGAGCACGAACTGATCGAGGCCATTCGAACCGTTCACAGAGGGCGGATGGTCATTGATCTGGATAATGAGGCGCTGAACGCGAGTATTTTCAGTTCGAGAATGGCGCAGCCTTCTCATGCAGCTGCGGCCGGAAAACTCAGCGAACGTGAAGAGGAAGTGTTGCGGTTGTTGGGAAAGGGGATATCCAACCAGGAAATCGCACAACGACTCGAACTGAGTCCAAAAACTGTGTCCACCTACCGGGCAAGAATCGCAGAGAAACTCGGGCTTCGGACGACAGCCGACTTTGTCAGATACGCATCGGACATGGGAGCAGGTCGAACGAAACAAGAGTAGACCGAAATGAATCAAATTCGATAGGCGACAGTTAAAATACATGGCCGATCATGAGGTAATTCTCAGGCATTTAGGCCCGAAGAGGATTTTGTAGGCGCCGCACTGACAGGGGTGTTTTCGATTACTTGTTACTCCGACAGACGAACTCTTTGGCCTATGTAAACTTCGAATCGGGTTCATTTCGAGCAGAGCTGCTCCGGGACTCTATTGGCTGGGAACTGATTTATCCCCAAGGGGAGGCCGACATGATCGTCCAATTCTCTCGCGTCATATCACGACTTTTGAATGATCGCCTTTCCTGCAATCCCAGCCGTGGGCAGCGCCGAGCGAAGAATCGTCATTTTGGATCAGGATCACTTGAGGACCGCCGCATGCTGGCGGGAGCACTCGTCTCGGATGTTCTTTCCGGAACGGCCGGGACTGCGGTTTCCGGGACGGTCTACGAGGATCTCAACTCCAATGGAGTGAAAGACGCTGGCGACAATGGTATCGCTGGTTGGACGGTCTATCTGGACTTGGATGGCAGCGGTACATTGAATACCGATTCCGCTGGAACCATGGAGCCATCCGCCATAACGAATGTTGACGGTGATTACTCCATCAGTCATCTCATGGCAGGAAACTACCGGGTCAGCGAGGAGGTCCAGCCGGGCTGGTCGCCCACAGCTCTGGTTTCGCAAGATGTCTCGGTGGTGAATGATCGCGAGACCAAGAATGTGGATTTCTTCAACTTCGCGGGAGGCGACATCGTCGGTGCAGTCTGGAACGATCTCGATGGTCGTGGGACGCGAGATACCGATCCCACGACAGGTGCATTCACCGATCCTGGACTGGCTGGCTGGACGGTCTTCCTCGATCTCGACAACAGCACCACGCTGGATGCCGGAGAGCCGTCTACGCTGACCGATGCCAATGGAAATTATGCGTTTCACAACCTACCTTCAGGTGACTATGAAGTCACTGAGGTATTGCCATCCGGTTGGGATGTCACTCGCCGAGGTGACGTTCGGCAGACGGCCTCTGTCACCACGCTCGGGACAACGACTGCCGACTTCGGGAACCTGAGTACCGCCAATGGTTCCATCCAGGGTGTCGTCTGGAACGACCTCAACGCCAACGGGATCCGTGAAACGGATCCGGCCACCGGAGCGTTCACCGAACCCGGACTCGAGAACTGGACGGTCTTTCTGGACACCAACAACGATGGCATTCTGCAGTCTGGCGAAGTCTCCGTGCTGACAAATGCGGATGGTGCCTATTCGTTCGTCAGCGTCCCCGCAGGGGATTACGAAGTCACTGAAGTCCTGCCCAGCGGATGGAATATTTCGCCAACCTACGACACCCGACAAACCGTGACCGTCGCTGCTGGTGCCGCATCGACAGCAGGTGATTTTGCGAACTTCACCGTCCAGAACGGCTCAATTCGTGGAACCGTCTGGAATGATCGCTTCCGCGACGGAACTCGCGATGTCAGCCTGGCAGGTACGTTTACCGATCCCGGACTGGCGAACTGGAGGGTCTTTCTCGACCTCAACCGCAACCGATTGCCTGACACAGGCGAACCCTCGACACTGACTGATGCTACGGGGGCATATGCGTTCCTTGATCTTCAGGTCGGAGACTACGAAGTTCAGGAAATCTTGCCAAGCGGATGGGAAGTCACCGTCGGATACAGTGATGCTCAGACCGTGACCGTCTTTTCCGGCACGGAGTCAGTTGCTAGAGATTTTGCAAACTTCAATCTATCGACATCGATCCCCGGATCAGTCAGCGGGGTGATCTGGAACGACATTAATGGAAACGGGATTCGCGAAGTGAATCCGAGTACGGGGGCGTTTACTGACCCGGGCTTGGCGGGACGGCTGGTGTTCGTGGATGTGAACTCGAACGGAACATACGACGCAGTCGAACCACACGCGACGTCGGGCATAGATGGCTCTTACCAGATTCTCGGAGTCACTCCAGGAACCGTTCGTATCATTGAGGTCAGCCAGGCCGGATGGAATATCACAGCACCCGTCGGTGGGGCACGAACGCTAGCACTCAAGAATGCAGAGGCAGCTACGGGATTGGACTTCGGCAACTATGCTCTTCAGGAATCTGTGATCCAGGGGACCGTATTTGCTGACTCCAATCACAATGGAGTTCGTAATGCGGGCGAGCGAGGGTTGGACGGCGTCACGGTCTTTTTGGATGCCAACAATAACAATGTCCTCGATCCCGGAGAGCAGTTTACCACGACATCGGCGGATCAGTTCTTTACCCCAGCCGTCGACGAAGCGGGAACGTACAGCTTCACACACCTTGCGTTGGGAACCTACACGGTTCGGACAATCCTGCCTGTCACTCTCAGTGCGACCCCGGCGGGCGAACTCGTTCACACGATCACTTTGGCAGCTGCTCAAGTTGTGACAGGGGTCGACACGGCTGCGGTCTTCCGCGCCAACGAGATCCATGGGGTGACGTTCGACGACACCAACGGGAACCATCAACAAGATGCAGGGGAATCCGTGGTTGCCGGTGCCACCATGTTCATCGACACCGATCGCGACAATGTGTTTGATGTCGGTGAGCCGACGACGGTCTCTGGAGCTGATGGCGCATACGTATTCGCAGGTCTGACCCCGGGAGCTTATGTCGTTCGGGAGATCCTCCCAGAAGGGCATTCGTCGACCTATCCCACAACCACTGGGGGCATTCTGTGGCCGACAGGAACAAGTAACTCGGCAGTGGGTAATGTAACCCCCACGAGTATGACTTCGTCATTGGCCGTGGGTGAAACACTTCGGCAGACTGTCAGCATTACCCTGCCAAACACGGGAGCACTCACGAATCTCGTGGACGTCTTCTTGCTGTTCGATGATACGGGCAGCTTTACCAATAACAGCCCGATCGTTCGAGCCGCATTCCCCGATATTATCAATCAGTTGCAGGCTGCTCTTCCCGGAATCGACCTGGGCTTCGGAGTGGGGCGATTTGAAGAATACGGCAACTTTGCGTACGAATACTCGACCGGTCGGCCGTTCATTCTGAACCAGCCCATCGTTGCTGCGAGTACAGCGGGCTACATGGCGTCGATCCAGGCCGCGCTAAACCGGACGACTCCTGGATATGGTGGAGACGGCCCGGAAACCGATATTGAAGCTCTGTATCAGTTGGTCACCGGCGTCGGTTTCGACGGGAACAACAACGGATCTGTGCTCGACAGTGGATTCGCAGGTCTGGCCTCGACGCAGCTGAATCCAGGGAACAGCGGAGATGTTCCTTCGTTCGCATCGTTCCAGTCCGATCCATCGAACTTTGTGATGCCAGCTGCGGGCAATGTCGGCGGTGGTGGGTTCCGCACTGGTGCACTCCCCATCATCCTGACCGCAACCGATATCGGGTTTGCATACCAACCCAAGGGAGAGACGACTGTCACCGGTGTCGGTGGACTGACACTGCCAGTGAGTGATTTGACGGGCACCTCTCGGCCAACAACTCCATTTAACTCTGGAGCAGGGCTCCAGCAGACGGTCACCGCTCTCGAAGCTCTCGGGGCCATGGTGATTGGACTCGGGACCAACGCACAGGCGAATGTCGCACCACGTCAGGGGCTGGAAGCGCTTTCCAAGCTGACGGGAGCCATCAACCATTCCACAACAACGATTGCGAACGGGACCGCTGACCCCATTGCACCCGGAGACCCACTCTACTTCCAGATCGCTTCCGGCTTCGCGGGCAGCGTGACGAACGGAGTGGTGAATGCCATTCAGAATGCCGTCACTAACGTAGCCGTCGATATCGAAGTCCGGGCCTCCGATCCACGAGTTCGAATCGTGAATCATTCGGGAGTGCGTTCCTCGATCGGCTCCGGACAGACTGCCACGTTTGACGTGGAGTTTATCGGTGACGGAGTGCCTCACCGATTTGATTTGCAGTTCGTTCGCGCTGGAACGAACGTTGTTCTAGGATCAATCCCGGTTGTCCTTGGCACTCCAGTTCCAGGGGATGGATATGAGTTCGAAGATCTTCCCGAAGGCGAGATTCACCACAGTGTCGATTTCGGTAGCCACGCGGTGACGAATCAAGCTCCGGCTGACATCGCACTCTCCTCGAGTTCAGTCGCCGAGAACCTCTCAGTCGGCTCGGTTATCGGGGCCTTGTCAACCACAGATCACGACGCTGGTGACACTTTCACGTACTCACTCGTTTCTGGTGACGTGGCAAATTTCCACATCGTTGGCAACCAGCTTCAAACCGCAGCGTCTTTCGACTTCGAAACCCGCTCCAGCTACAGCGTGACGATCCGTACGACAGACGCCGGTGGCTTGGCATTCGACAAAGCCTTCACCATCTCCGTGACGGATGTGAACGAAGCTCCAACCCAACTGGCACTCTCCTCCACGACAGTCGCTGAGAACCTTCCAGCGGGAACAGTGGTCGGAACGCTGAGCTCTAGCGATCCAGATGCGGGCGACTCGTTTACGTACTCACTGATTGCTGGAGACACCGGAGTCTTCACGGTTGTTGGCGATCAGCTGCGGACTGCCGTTGAATTCAACTTCGAGGGAAATCCGAGCTACAACCTCACAATTCGGACGACCGATGCGCATGGATTGACCTACGACAAACAGGTCACGGTTTCCGTAACGGATGTCAATGAAGCGCCGACCAACTTGGCGATCTCATCTTCCAGTGTTGCGGAAAACCTGCCAATTGGCACGACTGTGGGGACCCTGACAACAACAGATGCTGATGCCGGGGACACCTTTACCTACTCGCTCGTTTCAGGTGATGTGTCCGCATTCTCTATCTCCGGGAACCAACTGCAAACAGCGAAGGTCTTCAACTTCGAGGTTCAATCCAGCTACAGCGTCACGGTCCGTACCACGGATGCGGCGGGACTGTTCTACGACAAATGGCTGACGGTTTCAGTTATTGATGTTTACGAGCCACCCGTCGAATCAGTGACATACAGCTATGCCGCCGGGGCCCTTTCGGTGACCGGAACTTCACTCGACGACGTAATTTCCGTTCGCAACGACGCGGGGACAATCAAGATCGATGCAAACGGTGCATTGATTGACACGGGACTGGCAGCAGCATCCGTCGTTTCTGCGACGGTGTCTGGCATGGATGGTAATGATGTGTTGAGGCTCGACTCCTCCCTGGGAGCAACCGTGCTCGGTACTCTGCTGGGAGGGAACGGCAACGATACTCTCGTCAGCGGATTGGGTAATGATACGCTCGATGGCGGAGCTGATACGGATACGGTCAGCTACCTCCAGGGGGTAGCGGGGCTGAATAACGCTGGCGTGCGGGTCAGTCTGGCGCTCGTCACAGTCCAGGCAACTGGTGGGGCGGGTAGTGACAAGCTGTTGGGAGTCGAGAACCTGACCGGTTCCAGCTTCAACGATACGCTGACAGGAAACTCGGGGGCGAACGCACTCTTGGGAGGATTGGGAAATGACAATCTGACCGGAGGGCTGGGGGCCGACATTGTTGACGGTCAGGAAGGTGACGATTCACTGGCAATCGACAGTGCCGACACCAGTGTTAACGGTGGAGCGGGCCTCGACCGTGTCACCGTGACGGCCGCCAGTGGCCCGGTCACATTGAATCTGACTGCGGGTCAGATTGAGACGGTGATTGCCACAACCTCGACGTCCAACAATCTCTTCGACGCCACAGGAGCAACCTGGGCAGTGGCGATCACCGGCGGAACCGGTAACGACACGATCATCGGTGGTGATTTGTCAGACGTTCTGACGGGTGGCGCCGGGAACGATCTGCTGGCCGGAAACGCCGGGAACGATAACCTCACCGGTGGAATCGGTGATGACACTCTCCTCGGAGGTGCGGGAATCGACTCGCTCAAGTTCGATAATTCTGACAGCCAAGTCGTCGGTGGTGCCGACAAGGACACTGCGACAGTCACCGGTGCCACAGGCGGAGTGGTATTGAACCTTGTGACGAGCGAGATCGAGGTAGTCAGTGCAGCCGCCTCCACGTTTGCCAACAGGTTCGATGCAACCGGAGCGACTTGGGCAGTGGTGATCACCGGCGGAACGGGCAACGACACGCTCATCGGCGGAGATTTGAACGACACGCTGACTGGTGGAGCCGGTGATGACTCGTTGGTAGGTAACGGCGGAAACGACGCACTGACCGGTGGACTGGGGGCAGATGCGTTCGATGGTGGTGACGGGAACGACTCACTGACGATCGACAACTTCGACACCAGTGTGGTCGGTGGACTCGGCCTCGATAAGGTGACCGTCTCGGGGGCCACGAGTGGTGTGAGCCTGAACCTGAGTTCTGGTCAGATCGAAACAGTTGTCGCTTCTGCCTCAACATTCAACAACGTGTTCGATGCCACTGGAGCCACTTGGGCGGTCAATCTGACTGGTGGGTCCGGAAACGACACGCTCATCGGCGGCAACCTGAACGATACGCTGATAGGCGGGGCGGGCAATGACAGCCTGCTGGGCCACGGCGGTAATGACAACTTGAATGGGGGGCTGGGAGCAGACTCTCTTGATGGCGGAGCGGATGCCGACTCCCTGACGATCGACAATCTCGACACCAGCATCATCGGCGGTGCTGGGAAAGATAAGGTCACAGTGGCGGGCGCGAGCGGGGCATTGAGCTTGAATCTCACCACTGGCCAGATCGAGACAGTCGTCGCATCTGCCTCCACGTTTAACAACATCTTCGATGCGACTGGTGCCACCTGGGCAGTATCGATTACAGCGGGCAGTGGAGCTGACTTGCTAATCGGTGGCGACCTCAATGATACCTTGAATGGTGGTTCCGGTGATGACACTCTGATTGGAAACCTCGGCAACGATGCTCTGACGGGTGGACTCGGCATCGATACGATCAGCTACGCGACTGCAACCGGTGGCGTGATCGTTAACCTGACGACCAAAAAGACATCTGGCCCAGCTGGGATCGACACTCTGTCTGGAGTCGAGAACGTCATCGGTTCGCTGTCTGCTGACACGATCACCGGCGACCTCCTCAACAACCTCCTTGATGGCGGCGATGGAATCCTCGGCAACGACACCATTCTTGGTGGCGGCGGGGTCGATTCCATCATCAACGCCTAAGGAAGAACAGTCCTATCGACGAAGGATTGAAGCACAACGTGAGCGGCAGGATCTTGCTGCTATCGCCTTACCAAACATCAAGGTGCCCGTTTCGGCGATTCAATTCTAAGGCCCGATTGGGCCAACGGTTATGAAAATTGTGCTCTGGGCGTTGCGACGGAATAGATAGAGCAGTCCGTACTTTGCGCCACACCAAGCGCAGCCTATCACGCTTTTGAGCACAAAAGGCCGCTGATTCAATCTTCGGAACCACTTTCCGAGGCTGCTTCGGCGCTCTGGGAACGTAAGCCACATCTTGACAAATCGCATTATGTCCATTATTCTAGAATTATGGACAAGACAAAAGCAGTAGATTCGTTTGCGGCACTTTCGCAGGAAACGAGACTGTCAGCTCTGCGGGTGCTGGTGGAGCATGGCCACACAGGATTGCCTGCGGGCGATTTGGCTGATCGGCTGGCCGTGCCACACAACACGCTTTCGTTTCATCTATCGCACTTGGAGCGCGCCGGGCTAGTCGCTTCCAAGCGTAACGGCCGCCAGGTGATCTATCTCGCCAATATTGACGCGTTGCAAAGCCTGGCCAAGTTCTTGCTCGCAAATTGCTGCATCCGCGAGAGTGCGGAATCGCCTGACTGTCAAGGAGCCTGTCCATGAAGTGTCTGTATATCGCCCTGAGCGAACGTTTAATCGGTCGCGCTTGTACAACGAAGGTTGGGAGGGGCTACGAATGAAAACGGTACTGATTCTTTGCACGGGCAACTCCTGTCGTAGCGTCATGGCCGAGGGTCTGGTGAACCATTGGGGACGCGGGCGATTCAAAGCGTTTAGTGCCGGGAGCTTTCCCACGGGGCAGGTCAATCCGATGAGTCTGCAAACCCTTGCTCGTCATGGGCTGCCAACCGAGGGTTATCGAAGCAAGTCCTGGGATGAGTTTGCTGATCAGCAAATCAACATTGTGATCACCGTATGTGATGCCGCTGCTGGGGAATCCTGTCCGCTTTTTCCGGGTGGTCCGATCAAGGCTCATTGGGGTGTGCCCGATCCCGCCCATGCCGAAGGCACTGCCGACGAAGTCGCGGCGGTATTCGATCGCGTCTATAGCCAACTTGAACGGCGGGTCAAAGCGCTTGTCGCTCTGCCGGTCGAGACGATGCCACAACGTGAGCTGGTGGCGTCATTGGCTTCCATCGGCAACGACGAACTGTGAACAACGAAACAAAGGAGACCGAAATGACCAAGATTCAAGTTTATGATCCCGCCCTCTGTTGCAGTACGGGAATTTGTGGTGTGGATGTTGATCAGGAAAAAGTCACTTTTGCAGCCAATGTTGATTGGCTGAAAAGCCAGGGAGGCCAGATTGAACGTTTTAATCTTGCGCAGCAACCCATGGCTTTTGCCGAAAACCCGGTCGTAAAGAGTTTTCTGGGGAGGTCGGGCGCGGAGGCACTGCCGTTGATTTTGGTCGACGGAGAAATAGCCTTGGCGGGCCGTTATCCGCATCGTGCTGAATTAGCAAAGTGGGCGAAGATCAGCCCGCCTTCGACGGACACCAACCAAGGCGGCGGTTGTTGTGGCAGCAAACGTAGCTGCTAAATCTATTCTCGCATAGGAATCAAACATGATGAAGTTTCTCGAACAACTCCCGAACTTTCTCTTCTTTACTGGGAAGGGTGGAGTTGGCAAAACTTCACTGGCATGTGCCACAGCCGTTCAACTTGCTGACGCCGGGAAACGTGTGCTTCTCGTCAGCACTGATCCCGCCTCCAATGTTGGGCAGGTATTTGGAGTTGCCATCGGCAACAAGATCACGCCTTTTGAGTCGGTGCCGAGGCTGTCCGGTTTAGAAATCGATCCACAAGCTGCGGCGCAGATTTACCGCGACAAGATTGTCGGGCCAGTTCGCGGGGTATTGCCAGATAACGTGGTTAAGGGCATCGAAGAACAGTTGTCGGGGGCTTGCACGACGGAGATCGCCGCCTTTGATGAATTCACAGCACTACTGACCGACGCTGCAATACTCCGAGACTACGATCACGTTATCTTCGACACTGCGCCGACAGGGCACACCATTCGCCTATTGCAACTACCTGGGGCGTGGAGCGGTTTTCTGGATGAAGGCAAGGGCGATGCATCCTGCCTCGGCCCGCTTGCTGGTTTGGAAAAACAACGAGAACAGTATAAATCTGCGGTGGACGCATTGTCCGATCCTAACCGGACGCGATTGATACTCGTTACCCGCGCCCAAGCCTCGTCGCTGCGCGAAGCCAATCGCACCCACGAAGAATTGTCCGCGATAGGGCTTAAACGGCAATTCCTGGTAGTGAACGGCGTACTGGGCGAAGCCGATACCAAAGGAGATACCTTGGCTTTGGCCGTATGGCGACGGGAACAAGCTGCACTGGGCGCAATGCCTGATGCGCTACGTGCTCTACCAATCGATCATGTCTCGCTGAAGTCATTCAATCTTGTCGGGCTGCCTGCCCTCCGCCATCTTCTGGTTGAGGGAGGAGTTGTGTCTCAGGAAGCCATTGTCACGCTGCCAAAACTGCAAGCTCCCGACCTCGCCACGCTGGTTGATAGCCTCGTGGGCGAAGGGCACGGCTTAATCATGCTAATGGGTAAAGGCGGTGTCGGGAAAACAACGATTGCCGCCGCTGTCGCTGTCGAGTTGGCCAGCCGTGGATTTCCGGTCCACCTCACCACCTCCGATCCCGCCGCGCATCTCACCGAAACTCTAGATGGCTCCCTTGATAACTTGACCGTGAGTCGGATTGAGCCTCATGTCGAAACCGAACGTTACTGCCAGCACGTCATGGACACCAAAGGCAAGGATTTGGATGCCCAGGGCAAAGCACTGTTGGAAGAAGATTTACGCTCGCCATGCACTGAAGAAATTGCAGTATTCCAAGCATTTTCGCGGATCATCCGGGAGGCAGGCAAGAAGTTCGTTGTGATGGATACCGCACCAACTGGCCATACCCTGCTATTGCTCGATGCGACCGGAGCTTATCACCGCGAGACGGCACGGCAATTGGGGCCAAGCGGCATACATTTCACTACGCCAATGATGCAGTTACAGGACGCCAAGCAAACCAAAGTTCTGATCGTTACCTTGGCGGAAAACACACCAGTGCTAGAAGCCGCTAACCTTCAAAGCGACCTTCGCCGCGCTAACATTGAGCCTTGGGCCTGGGTCATCAACAACAGCTTGGCTATGGCAAATCCCACGTCGGCTCTCATGCGCCAACGCGCGTCTAATGAACTTTCCCAGATTGAAGCGGTAACGACACTTCATGCCAAGCGTTGGGCTGTCGTTCCGTTGCAGGCAGAAGAACCCATCGGCGTCGAACGTTTGAAGAAACTCGCACGACATTCAGTCGGTTGAGACACACTGCCTGCATGTGAGGGATGCAATCAGGGCGGATGGCCCCATATTGCAGTGGCGTTGAAGTGACATTGCATTCACGTAGTAGTCGGGGTAACCGGCGACTGACATTTCTTGACGACTTGGATGGGGCGCGTCTGTTTGGTCATTTGGTGTCCGAACAGATGACATTCTCGGCTGAGGAATTAATTGCGGTGCAGTGAGTTACGCTCATTTCAGGCAGTGACCTCGGCCGAGTGTCCACCTCCATCCAGCTTCTTCGTTGGTTCTTTCCTTCCGTGTCAGGAGAAAGTTCCAATGAGTACATCCCAGCTTCAATCGTGCAGTGTCGAAAGTTTTCAGGAGTTGCCCCCTGTTTCCGCAGGAGTGGTGTCACCTTCTATTCCAGCCGCTCCAGCAGAAGTCGACAAACCCCAGGGATGTCAATGCAACAAATAGAGCTGAGTAATACAGAGAACGCGACATGGCCAATCCCAAGCTAGGAGGCTGCTTGTCAGCCTGTTATTCCGAATCGTTATAGTGGAATTGCGAGGCATATTGGCGTGATTTCAAAGCGGGTTGGCAATTTAAAACACATCCTGCAGATCACCTCCAGGGGCGGGCGACCTCCGAGCTAACTGCAACTCAGCACACTTAGCGGCAAGGCGTTTGCGGATTCTCGCTGGCGCCAGCACTTAACGATATGCCTCATTCTCAGAACGATCGATACCGATGCCATTGAGTCGGGACTCTTGCAGGGGGAGGGATTTCAATGAAATCGGGCACGAACAGAACTCAGCCTGATTGACAGAGGAATTCTAATGCGAATAATGGCCACCCAACCTTGCAGCTTCTGATGCGATGGGTTGCTAAGAATGGCGTACTCTCACAATCACTGGTGTGCGATGAACTGAGCAGCGTGTATATCTGAATTTTCAACAAACACGACCTCGCGAAAGGATACCGAGAATGCGGCGAGCCATGAATATGAGAAGGCGTGGATTTTCTTTGGTCGAGGTATTGGTTGTCATAGGGATAATTGCCATTCTGGCTGCTTTGATAATGCCGGCGGTTCAGTCGTCGCGGGCGGCGGCGAGGCGGGCGCAGTGCTTGAATAACTTGAAGCAGATTGGGCTGGCGCTGCATGAGTATCATGAGCAGCACAAGGTGTTGCCGCCAGCTGCGATTTGGGCGGGACCGCCGGGAGAGCCACAGGGGGGAGGGAGGCTTCCGATTGGGGTTTTGGATCGAATTGCCCTCGGGACAGCAACAGCTACTGATCCTGATCGCATGCATGCAAATTGGCTGGTGCAGTTGTTGCCGATGTTGGATCAGGGCACCTTGTGGAATGCATTTGACTCCAGCTTGCCGATTTCGCATTCCAAGAATGAGACGGTACGAACAACTTCGATTCCGGGTTTAATGTGCCCCGATGACACCTTCAACGGCGCCCCATATATTCGAGACCAGCAAGCTGGTGGATCTAGTAATAAGTATGCTCGCGGAAATTACGCGATGAACTTTGGGCCGGGGAGAGCTTGTATCAGCGAACTTCACCCCGAGTGTAATGATGGGTTCCACGTCGACAGCCCCGACCTATTGAACAAGAACTCTGTCGTCTGGGGAGATGGTGCCGGTGGTTTTAATCGTTCGTTTGGTTTTAAGGACCTGACCGGTGGGCAATCGAATTTTGTAATTGTGGATGAAATACGTGCGGGAGTTCACGCGCTCGATCCCCGCGGGTCATGGGCGCTGGGCTATGCCGGTGCGAGCCTGACGATGCGTCACGGGCTTCTCGATGGACTCGAAGACGCTGCCGGTCCAAATAATCAAGACGTGTCTGCGGATGATGTTTACGGCTGCGCACAGACGATCGCGGCGCTCGGCTACGATAAGTTTTATGCGTTACGAATGCCTTGCCTGGATCAAACCATCGGTGGAAATCCCGAGGTCAATATGCAGGCCACAGCTCGAAGCATGCATGCTGGAGGGGTGAATGTCCTGTCGGCTGATGGTTCAGCTCACTTCGTGTCGGACAATGTGAATCCCGACATCTGGTACAACTTGCACATGCGGGAGCCCAAGGCTGCATTCGAATCACCGTTTTAGGCATCCATGGAATGTCCGATTCGAGCTTGGCAAACGACGAACACCCTAAGGCATCTCGCTGGGGCCTCGCGGCACTTCTGGTTGCTGTGCTTGTGAGCGTGAACGGCGTGCTTGTCTGGAGTGACCCATCGCTCCAGCAGGATCTGATCAGTGGTGCACGTCGTTTCGCCGGGCTGGAGCAGCGCCACGGCTTTATGAAGCGAACCTATCATGACTCCGATGGGACACGCTATTCGTACATGGTGTTTGTCCCTGATCCATCGCTCAGGACGGGGCGACCGCCCATGGTGGTGTACCTCAATGGGTTTGGGGAGAATGGGGATGATTGCTTGGGGCCACTCAGGAATGGCCTCGCTCCGGTGATCTGGGAGGATGAGCGGGATTTCCCCTTCGTCGTTGTTTGGCCTCAATGTGAAAAAGGAGACCAGTGGGTCCCCGGAAGCCGATCGACGCAACGGGCATTCGCGATCATGCGTGACATAGCGCAGGAGTTCCAGACCGACCCCGATCGGGTTTACCTCACGGGGATCTCCTCTGGAGGCACCGGTGTCTGGGCAGTTGCAGCTGGGAATCCTGATCTCTTCTCTGCAATCTTGCCGATGTCAGCGACGGCCTCGGACAGTGACGTTGAAAAAGTCATTCGAGCGAAACTCCCCGTGTGGGGTTTCCATGTCAGCGAGGACGGTTCGAGCCTCGTGGAGACAAATCGCAAAGTTCATCAAACGATTCTGAAGGCCGGAGCAAATTCGCGGTCAACCGAGCTGAGCATCAAAAACATCATCGCCAAAAACAAGCACGATTCATGGACGTTCGCGTTTCGTGATGGAGGGCTATACCGCTGGATGACCTCTTACACGATCAGCGGTCGCCTGAAAGATGCGTCTCAATTCGACCTCGTCGATTTGAGTTCGACGCCTGATTCCGGCAATGCCGAGTCCGAAGGCCACTCGGACAAATTGCTCCGAGTTCACCCGGCGATGCCAGCGACTCCGGTGCTGATCAGTGGGGACCAGGCTTCAATACAAAACCCCACCGAGTTTCACCTGGAGTTCCGGGCATCAGACAACCTGGCTCGACTGGGAGTTGGATTGTTCTCAGCAGAGGGGGCTCCCGAAAAATCGGGACTGTTCTGTGACTTGGCATGCAATGACATGAGTTCAAGCGGGCTGTTTTCCTGGCCGAACCGGACATGCGTTCAGCCGGCCAATCTTCTGGCGGAACACACATTCGACAACGCCGCGTGGAATGACCTGCGAGTGAAAGTCGAACGGGGGCGAGTTTCCGTCGAGCTGAATGGATGGAGCTTGTTGGACCACGCTCCCGTGGAGCTGCCCGCAAAGGACTGGAAGATCGGGTTTGTCGCTCAAGGCGAATCCTCATCGCATGCCGAAATCCGGAACCTTCGAGTCAGACGCGGCGATTCGGTTAACTCCCCCACGCCTTCCTCCAGTCAGGCTTGTTCGCCCGCCATCAATATGGCTGAGGGCGTGGACAAAGGTCCCACCACTTCTACCAGTCTGACCACCGTCATGGAGGACTGGAAACGTCGAGAACAAACGAATTCGCAACTGGAATTTACCTGGAGGACGGAAGACTTCGACCTCTTCGCCACCAATCGTTCGACCGCCTCAGTCCCACATCCAGTCGATCCCATCCCGTCAAACAAAAGTCGACTCAGGCTGGACGGCAATCACATCCACTACTCGACAAAGTGGACGCATCCGCGCATCAGGGTGTCGCGTAAGCAGGGGCTGAAGGATGTCGCAGGTCTCCAGGATTACCTGCGTGCGAGGGCCTCTGGATTTGCGTCCACATCCGAACAACTCACGGAGCCCCTGACTCTCGATGTTACGATCGACGGAACGCATCGCATCGACGAGGTGTTCGATTCTGCAGGACGGGGCCATCTGGGGATCGTGTTTGAGAAACCAGATGCCGCCAAGGATCGCATGGGCGAACTGGACGATCTCGTCTGGCGGGGACCGCTCTGGGCCCTTCGTCCAGAATCCGGCACCCGATTGCAGGCTGAGAACGCCAGGATCGTGACGGACTCGGCTTCGATCTCAGGCATCCGGTGTTCCGTCATCGAAGAAACGACGCAACACGAAGGCTCCACTTTACGCCGTCGATTTTGGGTTGACCCGAATCGAGAGTCCCTGATTCTGCGGTACACACTTTCACTAGACGGTCAGCTGCGAGAACTGCTCGACATTCAATATGGGGCAAACAGTTCACACTCCCAGCTTCCTGTGTCTTGGGAGGCTGTTACCTGGCCTTATGTTTCCGCCTCGGTCGCCGATGTTCAGTTTCCGGGTAACGAAAGGTTGTTTAAGGCTGTGTCGTGCTACGTCGTCGATGATGAGCCAAGAAGGGACGCACCACGCGTGACGGCGAACGACAATTTCCGGCCAGGGACGGTGGTCTTTGATCAACGTGCCAACGGGTGGTTTCAGCAGGTCTCGGCTGGAGTGCGTCGTAAGCTCAATGCCGACGAGGCGAGCGAAATGGCCATGAACGGCCGGTTGGCGAATCGTGATTCGGCCTCGTGGCGGCTCTACCAAATGGTCGGCCTCGGGCTTTTACTTCTGGTCGGATGTTGGGCAGGTGTCCGTCGCGTTCGGCGGTTGAGGTGATCATGGCGGATCAATATTTCTACAAAACCCTGGGAATGGAATTTGGCCCGGTCTCGCTGGCTGAGGTTCGGGAGCTTTGGGCCCAGGGCGTTTTGGGGGCGGGAGACCAGCTTCGAACTGGTCAGGGAGCATGGCAAAACATCTCCGAGGTTATGCGAAATCTCCTTCCTCCAAATCAATCGACTGCCAACAGTCCGTCAAAGCCCCTCGTGAAAGATGCCGTAAAGACGGGAGTGGTGCCCGCTCCCAAGCAGCCGTCCCAAGAGAGTCGCCAGTGGGTGTTCATGGCGACAACCGGAGCCGTCGGGCCGCTCACCACCGAACAATTCATCAAAGCTGTGCAGAGCGGGCAAGTCCAGCCCAAGACCATGGTTCGATTGTTCCAGAACACGGAATGGATCACGGCCGAACAGATCACTGGGATCGAGTTTCCTCAAAGTGTTCGCGAAGCGGCTCCGGCGACTGGACCACCACCTGTTCAGGAATCGCCGGACTCACACTCGGCTCCCAACGCAGAGATGCGGCACCTCTTCGCCGAATGTATCAGCCGCCAACGATCAAGCCTTCCCGCTCAGCCAACTTCTCATTCGCGTTCCATCAGCATGGGGCAAGGTTCGCGTGTCGCAGGAGGGATCACTGCTGCATTCTCCAGCGTCACGGGGCTGTTTGTTTCGGTCGTTGAGTGGTTGGCCGCCGCGTTCATCTTCCTGGTCAAATCCCGCATTGTCTGGGCCGGGGTCTGCTTATTCCTGGTGGCTCTCTCGATCCCCCGGATTTCCGCATCCCTGGTCACGCAAGGACAGGTTTTGTCTACCTTGGAACAGACATACTCCGAGTTCAAAGACCTCCAGGCTCGCGAGGCCGACCAAGAGACTTGGAAAGAGTTCCAGCAGCGATCCTCTCAAACACTCGCGAAGCTCACGCCCCAGCTGAAGAAGAACGCCCACGTCGAGGACAAAATCTCGATGTCGCTGATGTGGATGGCCCGCGACTACTTTCCCGAGTTGCTGAATAGCCCGGCCGATTCCACAACCAAAACAGAACAGAAAATCGAACTACACTTCGCCACTATCAAAGACGCCCATCGGCAAGCGAAACAGAAACAAGAAAAGTGGGACACATGGACCATGTCCATCGTCGTTATTGATGTCCTCGGCGTCCTGGCAGCCTTGCTGTTCTTCACAAGGAAGCGATAAGCGAAACCCGATCCCGATCTCAATGGCCATCGGACCGTAACAAGGACTCCCCGTGGCAAATCATTCACGCCTGTTTGGGACCAGCATCATGGGACATCGAGTGATTACGGGTGATGGTGCTCAAGTGCATGGGGAGGCGGTTGACACTTTCCTCCCCAAGGCTTCCGCTCAGCCAGCTAGCCATCGCGGGTTCTCATTGGTCGAAGTGCTGGTCGTACTCGGGATTATAGCACTTTTATTAGCGATCCTGTTGCCTGCCGTGCAGTCGTCACGAGCAGCTGCACGACGATCGGTCTGTCTGAATAACCTTCGTCAGTTAGCTCTGGCCTTGCATGGGTATCACGAGCAGCACAACGTGCTTCCGCCCGCTGCGATTTGGGCCGGGCCGCCAGGCGAGCCGCAAGGACGAGGCCGGCTGCCAATTGGGTTTGTCGATCGCGAGGCTCTGGGGAATGCCTCGCCCGCGGACCCGGACCGCATGCACGCGAACTGGCTGGTTTTTCTGCTGCCGACTCTGGACCAGGGAACATTGTGGAACGCGTTCGATTCGAATCTGCCAATCGCACATTCCAGAAACGAAGCTGTTCGGGTCACCGCTATACCAACTCTGAAGTGTCCTGACGATCCTTACAACAATGATCCTTACGTGCGAGACCTGCAACGGGGCGGCAATTTCAACAAATACGCACGGGGCAACTATGCGATGAATTTTGGGCCGGGCCGGGCTTGTGTCATGACGCTGGAGCCCGATTGCGAGAATGGCTTTCACGTCGACAGCACTGAACTGCTAACGAGGAACTCGGTCACGTGGGGTGATGGTGCCGGTGGTTTCAATAAATCGTTCGGGTTCAAAGACTTCATCGGTGGGACATCAAGCTTCGTAATTCTGGATGAGATTCGCGCCGGTATTCATCCGCTTGATCCCCGAGGTGCGTGGGTACTGGGCTATGCGGGGGCCAGTATCACCATGCGACACGGATTGATCACGCCCCGGGAGGACGCAGCTGGCCCCAACAATCAGACCATTGCCGCCGATGACGTTTACGGCTGTGCTCCCATGATTGCCGCGATCGGTCGTGACAAATTTCCGGCTTTACACATGCCGTGCAGGGATCAAACCTTCAGCACCGCCCCCGAGGCAAACATTCAGGCAACCGCGAGAAGCATGCATCCGAAAGGTGTTCATATCCTGGCAGCCGACGGAGCAGCACACTTCGTCTCTGACACGATCAATCCAGACATCTGGTTCTCCCTGCATACCCGTGAGCCCAATGCCGCGTTCGCATCACCGTTCTGAGCATGAATGTCGTGCACCCTTTCGCCGAGATGGTCGTCAACTACCTTCCCCAGCCGCATGGAGCATCCGGACACTTGGATGGTACGCTGAGTGTGCGGATGTCTGAATATTTCCAAGAAGATGAATCTCGCCCGCTGAGCCCAGTCACTCAGGGATTTCAAGCAAACTCTTTCATCGTTCCAACATACTCCAGCAGGCGATTTTGATGCCTGGCGGTGAATTGTTTGGCGTCATTGCACCGTCCACGGGGGAAGTTCTGGTGGGGATTGGTGCGATACTGATCCTCGCCGCACTCGGATGCAGTGTGCCCGCACTCGTTGTTCGAAGGCGAGCTCAACAAAGTGGCTCGGTCGTCCGACATCTGCCGTGGTTGCGGAAGGTGAACTTCGGGTTGTTAGCGGTGACGGTTCTGTTGCTGATGTTGTCATCGATCGCCGCGTTCGTGATTGATGGATCGTCGTACTCTTCCCAATTCGCTGGCGTCGACACTTTGAACACACCACTGGCAAAGGAATGCTCGCTCCAAGGCCCGTCCGCGACTGCTTGCGACAGCGCCGTCCGTGCTGCACTTATGGAGGGGGCGAGGTGATGATTCCAGCGACGGAGAGGCCGATCAGATAGCACCTGCACTGTGCTAGACTTGTGCTGAATCGACTCCCCAGCAACCGGTAATGACCGGTTACGACCGACTGTAACCAACCAGTTGCAAACCTTTGCTCGCAATCGACTTCTGTCGCAAGTTCCTGGTCGGCAAAATGTTGCAAAAACGGGCTGGGAAGTTTCCCTGCCTCTCTGCTTTGGAGGGAAGGTGCCTTCGTAACACCTTCCCTCGCTTCATTTTTGCGGAATCAATATATCGTTCCATTCGGGGAGCAACGCTAGCCATGACGGACATGCCGGTCTGAGAACATGGTGTTGATCGAGACGCTCGCAGGCGGGGGAACTCAAGCTGGAGCTTGTGCAGCCTACGACAGCCACACCATCCGCCTGCGTGTGAAGCAACTACGAGCCAAGGCATGCATCCGGCCCAACCTCACACGCAAGAAAACCCAGCGATACCTCTCAGGCCACTTCAAACGCCGTAACGCAATCAAACGTTTCTTTGGCCGCATTACGCGTTACCGGCGAGTACACAAAGTGGCTCATAGAACCCTGTTCGACCACTGTCCTACGGGTGCAATCGCCGGACGGTTATGCGTCATCAGAGATAGTCACGCTGTCCTGTGTTTCATGTTGATCACTAGGGCTGTTGCAACTTGACTTTGGTACTTTTTCTCGCGTACAACCAAGTTGATTTGTGGATTTCACAGGCTCATTCGAGCTTGGCTCTGCTCTCATCTCTTATTTCTCAACTTTCTGACTGAATCAGGAATTATCAATGTCACCTTTTCGTCTTGTTTGCGAGATGTGGAAGAATCTTCGTCCATACCAGGCAAGGCCGATAAAACGACGTGGTTACTCCCGATTGTTGTCGCCCGCTCTGGAGCAGAGAGTCCTGCTGGTGGCGTTCTCTGAGTTTGTCGATCCCAACCCTGCTCCCGGGAATCAGTTTGGCTATCAAGTTGTTCCGTTGAGCACTGGAAACGTGGTGATCACCTCTCCGTATGATGATGCCGGGGGGACGGACGCTGGGGCAGTCTATCTGTTTAATGGAGCGACTGGTGAACTGATCAGCACGCTGACAGGATCACACGCGAATGACCATGTGGGATATCGTGTTGTCACAGTCTTGGCGAACGGGAACTTTGTGATCGCCAGCCCAGAGTGGGACAATGGTGGCATCATTGATGCCGGAGCTGTCACGTGGGGAAGTGGGACATCAGGAGTCAGTGGAGCTGTCAATGCGCTGAACAGCCTGATCGGCAGCAGTGCTCAGGACCTGGTGGGGTCTGGTGGCGTAACGGCCTTGAGTAACGGAAACTTTGTGGTCAGCAGCCCGTATTGGGACAATCAAGGTGTTGCCGATACCGGGGCGTATACTTGGGCCAGTGGAACTGCGGGTATCGTCGGCAGTGTGAATGCGTCAAACAGCCTGGTTGGCACCTCCGCTGATGACTCGATGTTTAGCGGATATGTCACAGCCTTAAGTAACGGGAACTACCTCGTAGCACTCCCTGATTGGGACAACGGAGAGATTGTTGATACGGGAGCTGTGACTTGGGGAAACGGGACAACGGGTACCAGCGGACCGGTCAGTGCTGCGAACAGTCTTGTTGGCAGTTCTCCCAATGACAGAGTCGGGTCTGAGATTATCGAGTTATTGGGAAACAGTAATTATGTCGTAGGCAGCCATAACTGGGACAACGGCTTGATCACGAATGCCGGAGCAGTCACTTGGGGAAACGGTGCAACAGGCATCACAGGTGTTGTGAGTCCTTTGAATAGTCTCATCGGCAGTAGCCCTGATGATCGCGTTAGCAGAGGCACCCTCGAGGCGTTAAGCAACGGGAACTACGTCGTCGGGAGTATGTTCTGGAATAATGGGACGGCCGTGAGGGCGGGGGCTGCCACTTGGGGGAATGGGGCCACAGGTACCACCGGAATTGTGAGCAGCCTGAACAGCCTGGTGGGCAGCCATTCCGATGACAAAGTCGGTCAGTTAGTAACACCCCTTACCAATGGGAACTATGTCATCAATAGCGCATATTGGGACAATGGAGACATCGTCAATGCAGGTGCCGTGACTTGGGGAAGTGGAACGACCGGAATCAGTGGACCGGTGAGTTCAGCGAACAGCCTCGTCGGCGACAAAGTTGATGACGAAGTTGGACTTGGCGACATTACGGTCCTCAGCAATGGAAACTACGTCGTTAGAAGTCAGCTCTGGAATAACGGCTTAGCCAGAAACGCCGGAGCAGTCACTTGGGGGAACGGATCAACGGGCACAACAGGAGTCGTGAGCCCCCTGAACAGCCTGGTTGGCAGCCGTGCCGATGATTACGTCGGTGATGAGGTCATAGCCCTCAGTAACGGAAACTATGTCGTGAGATCCTCGTATTGGAGCCACGGAGACACCTTAGAAGTCGGAGCAGTCACTTGGGGGAACGGATCAACTGGTATCACGGGAGCCGTAAGCCCTCTGAACAGCTTTGTTGGCAGCAATTCCTACGATCACGAATACGGCGGCGTAACGGCACTGAGCAATGGGAACTACGTCATATGGAGCCCAGGTTGGGACAACGGAGACATCATCGATGTGGGGGCTGTGACTTGGGCAAACGGAGCGACCGGGATCAGTGGACAGGCGACCCCGTTCAATAGCCTCGTGGGGACTCACGAATTTGATCAGGTTGGTTCTGACAGAGTGATTGAGGTCGGTAATGGAAACTACATCGTGGGCAGTTCGTACTGGCAGAATGCCGGAATAGTCGAAGCCGGCGCAGTGACGTGGGGAGCTGGAACCACAGGGATCTGTGGAGAGGTGAGCGTGGCCAACAGCCTCGTTGGCGTGAGCGAATTCGACGCTGTCGGTGATCTGTATTTTGCAAAAGTACTAAGTCATGGAAATTACCTTGTAGCCACTCGAGGCTGGGATAACGGAAATCTTGAAGATGCGGGGGCCGTGACCTGGGGAAACGGCACGACGGGAATCATCGGAGGTGTTTCAACAACCAACAGCCTCGTTGGATTGGCCAGCAACACATTCCTGGATTTGATCGTGCTTGACCCGGTCAATGGAACCTATATCTGTAGTTTCCTCAACGAAGGTGGAGGACGAGTCCGGGTTGGCTCTCAGTCGGGACCAATTGTGGAGTCGGTCTCATGGACGCTCAACGGGTCTGCGCTCAACATTACGGGCACATCCGAAAGTGACACGATCACGGTCTTGAGTGACGCGGGGGTGGTGAAGATCAATGCGAATGGGGTGTCGATTGATACAGGGATAGGTATTGGCAGTGTGACGGCGGTGACGGTGTCTGGGCTGGGGGGGAATGATGTGTTGAAGCTGGATGCTTCGTTGGGGGCGTTGGTGGTTGGGACGTTGTTGGGTGGGGATGGGAACGACACGTTGGTCAGTGGGCTGGGCAATGACACGCTGGATGGTGGGGCGGATGTCGACACGGTCAGCTATGTGCAGGGCGTGGCGGGGCTCAATAACGCGGGCGTGAAGGTCAGCTTGGCACTGTCCACGGTGCAAGCAACCGGCGGGGCCGGGAAGGACAAGCTGCTGGCGGTGGAGAACCTGACGGGGTCGAACTGGAATGACACGCTGACCGGAAACGCCGGGAACAACATCCTCGCAGGTGGGTTGGGGAATGACACGCTGAATGGCGGACTGGGAGCGGACACCCTCTATGGAGAGGGCGACAACGACTCACTCACCATCGATGGGAGCGACCTCGTTGTCAGCGGTGGCCAGGGGAACGACAAGGTCACCGTGGCTGCGGGCAGTGGGGCGATCACTCTCAACCTGACAGCTGGCCAGATCGAGACGGTCACCGCGACGGCTTCGACCGTGGGGAATACTTTCAATGCGTCGGGGGCAACGTGGGTGGTGTCGATTACCGGTGGCAGCGGCAACGACACGATCACCGGCGGCGACATGAACGACAGCCTTATTGGCGGTGCGGGCGATGATTCGTTAGTCGGTCAAGGTGGCAACGACATTCTCACCGGAGGTCTCGGTGTGGACTCGTTCGATGGCGGCGAGGGCAACGACTCGCTGACGATCGACAATCTGGATACCAGCGTGGTTGGTGGGGTGGGGCTCGATAAGGTGACGGTTAGTGGGGCGACTGGTGGTGTGACTCTCAATCTCACGGCGGGGCTGATCGAGACGGTGCTGGCGAGTAGTTCGACATTCAACAACACGTTCGATGCTACCGGCGCGACCTGGGCAGTGAGCATCACCGGTGGTAGTGGCAACGATACGATCAGCGGTGGCAATTTGAACGACACGCTGAACGGCGGAGCGGGCAACGACTCGCTCGTCGGCAACGGCGGCAACGACACGCTGACCGGCGGGCTCGGTGCCGACGCGTTCGATGGCGGTGAGGGCAACGACTCGCTGACGATCGACAATCTGGATACCAGCGTGGTCGGCGGGGCAGGCCTCGACAAGGTGACCGTCAGTGGAGCGACTGGCGGTGTGACACTGAACCTCACCACTGGCCAGATCGAAACCGTCCTGGCCACAGCTTCCACCTTCGCCAACATGTTCGATGCCACCGGCGCCACGTGGGCAGTGAGCATCACCGGCGGCAGCGGCAACGACACGATCATTGGTGGCAATCTGAACGACACGCTGACCGGCGGTGCGGGTGACGACTCGCTCTCGGGCGGCGACGGAAACGATACTCTGACGGGAGGTCTGGGGGCCGATGTCCTGATCGGCAACGGCGGGAATGATGCCCTGAAGTTCGACAACCTCGACACCAGTGTGATGGGCGGCTCGGGCCTCGACACAGCCACCGTCACCGCCCCCACCGGAGCTGTGACGCTGAATCTGTTCACCGGTGAGATCGAGACCGTCAGCGCGACCGCGTCGACGTTCCATAATCTCTTTGATGCGACCGGCGCGACCTGGAACGTGGCGATCACCGGCGGCAGCGGGAACGACACCCTCATCGGCGGCCTCATGAACGACAAGCTGACCGGCGGTGCGGGAAGCGACCTGCTGATCGGCGGCGACGGGAATGACACCCTCACCGGCGGCGACGGTATCGACACCGTCAGCTACCAGACAGCCACCGGCCCGGTGACCGTGAACCTCACGACCAAGAAAGCCACCGGAGCCGCTGGCAACGACACCCTCGCCACCATCGAGAACGTGATCGGCTCCCCCTTCAACGACACGATCACCGGCGACCTCCTCAACAACCTCCTCGACGGCGGCGACGCAATCCCAGGCAACGACACCCTCCTCGGCGGCGGCGGGGTCGATTCGATTATCAATGCGTGAGCGGAGCGAATCTCCAGAGCGATTCCCTTTTATGTGAAGCGGTATCCGCAGTGTCTCCAAAGTCCGCTCTGGAATCTCCACCAAGCGTGCGACGCGAGGGGGCACTGTTCTCTTGCGATGACCGAATCCCCAACCACTCACTAGGCGGCGGGAATGGAATCTCCACGTTTCCTCCGGCACTAACGCGGCTTTGCGACAAGCAACCGAAAACGTCGAAGTGGGAACTCCTGGAGTACGAGGCTCCGGTGTTCTCGTGACCGGGCCCCTGCCTCCGCTGACCGCGAAAAGGCTATTGGGTTTCCGCCCTCGCTGGCATGCAGCTTTGAGTGAAGGTCACTGATAGGTAAAGGTAGCGTTGATGATCACCCGATACTTCAGCAGGCTGGGCGACGTACCGATGACTTCTTTGGCTCGGTTGTGAGCGGACATCTGTCGACGTTGGACCGAAAACATCGATGAGTCATAGTGCAAGCGATAGTCGGCATCTTCGTCAGCTTCCATGCCGGTGTCTGCTTCCAGACTGATGAGCGTGCCGAGTTTCAATTCGGCGGCCTTGGCTAGGACCTCGGCCTGTTGTTTCGCCTCGGCAAACGCCTCGGACAAGGCCTGTTCCCGATCGGCTTGCTCGATATTGGCGACGAACACAAATGTCGGCTGTCCGGGCTCATGGCCAGATTCGTCCTGGTCGACAAAGTCTGCCCCCTCCATCTCTTCAGCGAGTTCTTCTTCTTCGGGTGTCAACTCTTCACTGTCATTCGTGCCCCCCCAATCGGCAGCCTGAATCGTCTTTTGGAGTTTTTCCACAGTAATGAGTGTCTCCGCCGCTTCTCCCACTGGGAGCGGCCATTCCGCCGTCAGAGTCATTCGAACCTTAGCCGGCTTGACGATAGCGTCGTTTTTCGCGGAACCCTTTCCACCGCGTTTCTGTGCCATACGCCTGCGCATGATCATTTCTATTTGACGCTCTGCGCGATCCTGCGTCTGATCTAACTCGATTTCACTGAAATGAATCGAAGTCTTCACAGCCCCCAGTGTCTCCAATTGCTTCTCGACCTCAGCACGCTGAGCTGTGAGCCGGGCGATCGCCTCTGTCAGATCTTTCCCCTTGGCCAGCAGTTGGAGGTGCATTCGCATCAATACGGGTTTCCGTTCCAGCACAGCTTCGCCCGTCCCGCGAACGCCAGCACTTGCCGGAGATTGCGAGTAACAGTTCTCGCTTGACGCGACGACTGCCGCAACCGACATCAGCAACAGGAGCAACAAGTTCTTCATCGATGATTCCTCTTTACTAGACTCTTCACTCAAGTAGGTTGTGAGGGCCAGTCGCAACTCGCTGGTCATCGCAGATTGTCCATGCCTTGTTCGTCTCGAATCTTCTTTCTCAGCCGGAGTATCTCTGGCCCATGCATGGTGCGAATGGTCCAATAAAGGTCACGCACCTCGTGCGAACGATCGTCCTTCATAGCTCGATAGACCTCTTCAATAACGGGCACATACTTCGAGTTATCACTGGCAGCGATGGCTTCCACCACCAGCTCCTCCCACTTCTGGCTATCGTTCGATTGACGGGACCTGCGCCAGTGTGTGATCAGCTGGTCCATTCCGTCGGACTCGCCGAGCATGGCCAGCAGATAGGCGGCTTGGGCTACGATCACGTCATCCGAGCTGCTCATGAATGGCCGCAGATGCTGAGCGGTCAGCTCCTTCGGCAGTGGCGGTTTCTTGGCCTGCCGGGAGAGCTGCGACCAACTACCGATTACTCGAGGCAGTTCAAATTCACCATCGGCGAGCGACTGTACGCCTGCGACTCCCAGAGCGAGATAGGCGAGCGCCGGGCGGCGGAGTGGCGATTCGAGATCGACGAGCGCTGCAACAGCCGACCGATTCGACAATCTGGATGAGCTGGTCAGCAGGACGATGCAGAAAGCGTCCACTCGAGAGGCCGGAGCCGCTTGGTCATTGGCAACGATCGATTGTGCGACCTCAGCTGCGGCCGTCTCATCTACCAGCAGCAGGAGAGCGAGTGCGACTCTTTGCTGCCAGAGGTGCTGAGAAGTCGCATATTGCTTTACGTCCCCAAGCTTGAATCCCACAGGCTTTCTCGGCACATCTGGGAAACCGTACAGATTCACGACCATGCCATAGTTGTGTTGCAGATCCGACAGGACCGCCTGCGAGAGCTCTGAAGTGACTCGCTCACCAGCCAATTCGTCCCACAGCAAAGAACTGGCTCGAGAGTCGCGCATGACAACCAGTTCTTTGCACAACGTCGCGAGTGTGTGCTGGTCAATGTCTGGTGAGTGCAGTTGTGCAAAGAACTCGGCACGCTGCTTCCACGGCAACCAGCGCATCGATTGGGCGACAGCCGGGACAAGGTGACGTTGCTCAGACGCGATCCGCTGCAGTTCCGGTAGCGCGATCTGATCCTCACCCAGTGCGATGAGCGCTGCTGCGCCGGCCAGCCGCTCCTCCGCGGATACGGACTTCAGCATCGCCTGCAGCGGTTCTTTCGCGAGGTCCATCCATTTCGGTCGTCCCTTGCCCGAGAGGAAAGCGATCAGCCAGACCTCGTGGGCACCGCCAACCTCCGCGACATCATTCTTCTTCTCGGGATCTTCCGTTGAGGGATCTTTGACTTCGGGGGTTTCGACAACGGGCTGCTTGTCGGTCGTAACGCCCAAAGCCCCGAGAACGCTTTCCAGCACTGACGAGGCGACCGGTTCCTCGGGCACCAGATTCTGCCCATCCTCTACAGAGGGACGTCTCTCATCACACATTCGCAACACGTGCCGGGCAGCTGCAATCCGGACTGACTCGCTATCGTCAGATAAGGCGGGGAGGAGGTCGCGCTTACCGTCCAGGTCAGAATGTTCTCCCAAGGCCCGGAGTGCCGCGACACGCAGTGCCGCATTGTCGAGCTTCAGCCAGGCTCTTAGCAGGGGCTTAGAGGTCGTACGAATCGTGGAACCATGGGTGAGTGAGTCAGCGACCGACATTGCCAGTTCAGGATGCCGTTCTGCCGCCTTCGCCAGAGGCGGCGCGGCGATCGGCAAGTCTCCCGCCTTCAAGGCAAGGACTGCCCGGCTGACCACATAACCATCGGAATCACTCAGGGCATCGATGATATTGGTGTACGCTTCTGCCGCGTCCTGAGTTGTAATCGGGGTGTCTTCAATATCAGAGACCAGAGCGCCCACAGCTTCTACCGCTTCCGCCCGGATCTGCCAGGCGGAGTGTTTAAACAATGGTGTCAGGCAGTCGATCACCTCTTTGCGTTTGATCTCTCGCAACAGCCGGACGGCATGCACCACCAGATCCTGATCTTGCTCTGTCGCGATGTAGTCAGCAATCTGTTTGACGGAAATGGCATCTGGCTGCTCGGACAGCTGCTTGAGGACCGCGGCCCGGACATTGGGTTCAGGATCGGATAGCAAGCGCATCAGTTCCGTGTTGGCTCGCGCACCGCCCACGCCTTGCAGAGCCTTCAGACTCATTTCCCGGACGAATGGGTCGGGGTTCGCAAACAACTCAATCAACAGCAACTCCTCACCACTCGTGGCGACAGTTGACAATTCGCTGGCCGCGTTACGCCGGATCTGAGATTCCGTCGCTGCGAGTCGGGTCAACCCTCCAGGCCACTTGAGAACCAGGGCATCAGATGCGACCAGCCGGTAACGCAACCAGTCAAGTCGTTCCCGGATTTTGTCACTCATCGCGACCCGCTGCTGCTCGCGAACTTCTGGCAGAAGTTCACTTCCGTACCGGGCGAGATGCACTCCGATGGCTTCGACCTCGCTCGGATCAACTGTAACCAGCTTGGCAATGTCGGCGCGTGCCTCGATCAACTGCTCCGGCGTCAACGGGACGACTGCCTGGTCATCCGACAACTCGGCAGTCGGATCGAGCTGATCGACCCATTCCTCCAGCTCGTTGAATCGTGCAGCTGTCAGCGTCGCTGGCTGCCACGGATCGCTGTCCCCGGTGGGTGCTTTCCAGCTGTTCAGGATGTCCAGTGCAGACAGCCTTTTGGCGAGATTACCTCGCATGAACTCCTGGACCACAGCTGCTCCCGCCAGTCCCTGATTGGTCGACAACTGTCGTATCACGGCAGCACGGACATTGGCATCGCGATGCCCCAGCATTTGCACGAGTTGGGGGAGCGTCTCCTGCGACAGTTCGGGGACTTCAGTCACAACGTCGGAGAGTTCGGGCTCATCCAGATCATCTGGACTGCGCAGCCAGGCCACGAATTCGCTCGCCGGCAAAAATCCATCGTGAGCTTTCATCACTCGGCCACTGACATTGAGCACCCGCAGGGCGGGGATTGGTCCAACGCTCATCCGGCGAATATCCGCGGCATCTTTGTCGGCATCGAGTTCGACTAAAATCCATCTCGCCAGTTCCTGCTGGACTCGGGGATCTGCAATCTCTTTATCGAGCTTGCGGCACCAGCCACACCAATCGGCTCCAACCCGGACGAGGATCGACACGTTGCGTTGCCTGGACTCCTCAATGGCCGGAGCGAGCGACCTGTGCCAGGGCAGCGTCTGAGGTGTCGTCTCCGGAACGGGCACATCGGTCAGTGAATCTTCGGCCAGTGCGGGACAGGGCAAACTCGCGATCAGTCCGCAGCACAACTGAAGAGCGACCACAGAAAGTCGAACAGTCGCCCATTCGAACGGAGAACGTCCGATCGTCCGGAGGATCAGCTCCGCAGCCACACCACGCGCGGACTCGATTCTCAACATGTCACTTCCCCTCTCCGACACGGGCGGGTTCGCCGTGATCGATCTTTTTCCAATACGCGTCGTACTCAAACTGCGGGCTATTCTCGTGATCGTGGCATTGGAGACAGCGGTCTCTCGCGTCATAGATCGTCTTTGTCGTGGGCTTTCGGGCGTGGGCGAGCGACGGACCATGACAGCTTTCGCATCCCACATTCACTTGCATCTGACTCTGGGCCAGTGACATGAATCCACCGGGCAACCCGTAGCCGGTGGTGTGGCATTGCTGACAGTAGGGATCAACATGCGATCCTTTGTCGACCAGGGTTTTCCACGCGTGGCCATGCCGACTGTCGCTCCACTTCTGGCAATCGCTCGCATGACAGGTTCGGCAAGTGTCGGTCCCGGCCACCTGAAATTCAGGCGTTATCTCCGCCGGTCGTGAGAGCGAGAAATGTGTCTGATCAGCGGAGAAATCGACTCTCGTCAACTCGTCACGAAATCGCTGGAGGTTCGCCAACTGATCGGGGTCATCGGCGAAGTCCTCGCTCAGTTCAACGATCTCCCCTTCCCAGTCCGAGCCTGGAGCGGGCAGCCGCAAATGGACAAGGAACTTCCCCTTGTTCGTCGTCGCGGCCCAGGTCGTAGGTCCGTTGCGACGTGGAGCGATACTCTGCTGCGTCGGGCCACCGACCACCAGATCGGCTTCCGGGACATGCACGACAAATCGCTCCAGTTCATCCTCGGGCAGATACGCCAGGACCAGCAGCACGTCGTACTGCCCCTTCAGAGTCGGAATCAGCTGCAACACCGCTTCCACAGGATCATCGACTCGCAAGCCAGCGGCTGCGAACTTCGGAGATAGAACGCCCAGCACAGCGATCCGTTGCGATCCGATGGTGGCGAGGCGGTACCTCTCGGTAACGTAAGTTCCCTGGTCATCGCTCACATTGCTGCTCACGAGCGTGGCCTTCGTCTTTTGGACGAGGCTGCGAAGCGACTCTGCTCCGAGCTCAGCTTCTGCCGCTCCGATATTGTGTGCGGCAGTTCGCATTTGGACTTCACCCCGGAGCACCGCTTCGAACTTGGCCAGGTCATACGGCGCGGTCCCACCCGGCGCGCCTCCCGCATCGGCCAACAGCACTTCTGAGGTACTTTGAAGTCCCCGGACATAGGTCGCCCGGCGGAGCAAGCCTCCCGCCTGCTTCGACGAGCATCCACAGGGCACGATCCATCCCGCTGTGTCGCAACTCACAACCACAGAGAGCGGTCGCGTTGCGGTAGGAGCCGGTGCCCGCTGGCATCCCGTCATCACCAGCAGCAGTGCGGCCACGAGTGTGCTACCGATGAGCTGTAGTGTCCTACGCTTGCAGCACGAAAACTGACGCAGGACCTCGGCCGTGGGAAGCCACTTGCCCTGGACGTGATGTGCCGGGACATCTGCGATGCGTACCTGGCGGATATCCTCCGGCACTGTTGTGGCTCCTTAATACGTGAGCGCATAAGCCAGAACGTTGACGTTCACGTCCAGGCAGTTCAGTATCTCATTCCCGCCGCAGCAACAGCATCCCTGGCTGTGCTCGGTGTCATTGAGGCCATCCTGTGAGTAGATCACACCCAGACGTCCGTTGATTGATACGCCTTCGATCGGTTTGGGTTTGTCATGTTTGGCCTTCAATTCTGAAATATCGAAAACCGTGTGAAATACCGCGTGTTCGAGGCCGATCGCAGCCAGTTTTTGATCCGGAAAGATCGTCGCCATCTCAAGGCGGAACGACCGATCCCATTCCGCAGAAGAGCAGCCAGCTGAGGCCAGCAGCATCCCGCCCCGTTCGACAAACCTTCGCAGGTTGTCCCGCTCCTTATCCGGAAGAGTAAATTCACCCTCGCCGGTCATGATCACCAGCGGGAATGCATACAACTCGTCGGAAGCGAGTTTCACCGCGTGAAACCGACGGCTGGTCGAAATGGAAGATTCTTTTTCAGCCTTCACCAGAAAGTGGTCCGAGAAGCACTTACTGCTCTTCGTCCCCGCATAGATGAGATTCGCCACTTGCACAATGCTTTGCGGCTCGCCCCCGGGCTGTTGTGGCTCCGGGACGTCGACGATCGCTGTTGGCCGGGCTGCGGCTGGCGCGACTGGACGTGGTTCGCCAAAGATGACGGACGCCACGAGAATCGACAGAACGGTAGCGACGGCACCGATCCCATGTTTCGAGTTCATGACATTAACTCCTCGTGGACGGGTCACTTGCCGGCTTCGTCGGCAATGCGTTGAAAGTACTGTTCGACTCGATTGCGGTAACGGGCGGGAACGGCAGTTTCCCCCGCTCCCGAGGCTTTGAGCAGGCCTTGCGGATCAAGGCGGCTCGACGAGGTCCGATCGGCATCGCTTCGATAGCTACCACCGACCGAGAGTGACTTCTTGCCGTTGCCACTCTTCGACTCCGTGGGATTTCCACGAGTGGGAATCTGACCATAGAGACCAATGTTATTGAGCGTGCTTCGTCGAGCACTGAAGCCGCCGCCCGCGCCCATCGCTCCGCTCTTTCCTGACTTGCTTCCGGGCTTGAAACCGGAATCCGCCAGCATCTGACTGAGCGAGTTACCCAGGCACCCTTCTCCCGGACTGAACTTCAATCCTTTGCAGGCTTTCTCGGACTGCTCCCCCATGCCATTGCATCTCGACAGAAACGACTCCAGGGTGTCGGCGGCCTGCTTCGCATCACGATGTGCAGTCTTTCCAGAAAAGTCGGCCAGCCCTGTCCCGGCGTCGGTCATCTTCGGGATGGCGTCACTGCTGAGCACAGCTTCGACGAACTCACGCGACGACTGGGCCAACTGCTCGAATTGCGGATCGTCCGCGGGGAGTAACTCTGCGTGTTCCTGGATGTCGTTCAGCAGCGACTCCAGATCCTTCTGATTCCTCCGCTGTTCCTCTTCCAGTTCACGCATTCGTCCCTTTGTCGCCGGGTCTGCCGTCGACTCCAGATCTTGAAGCGAGGCCAGCCGCTCGGCCAGATCGCGCTGTCGATAATACAAATCGAGGAAACGGTTCTGGTCCTCCATCAAGGCAAACGTCTCCGTCAAAGTCTCCAGGGGATCGTTGATCTCTTTCTGAAGTTTTGATCGTTCCTGGGCCAGCTTCTCCTGAACTTCTTTCATCAGGCGAGCCGCTTCTCCGGCCGAGGGTTTTCCGTTGGGCGGAGTCGCAGCCTGTTGGGTTTGCTCGGCGGCCTCGTCCATCTTCTTTGCGAGAGTCTCCAGCTCTTTGACCAGAGCTTTATCAATGTCATAGGGCAAGACATGCTTGGCCGACTCACGGACGGCCTCAGCCTCTTCGGCGATGTGCTTCGCCAGCTTTTCGAGGGACTCCTTCTCCTCCGGACTGAGGTCTCCGGCAGCATCGCGTTTCTCCAGTTGCTTGCGAAGTTGCTCGACCTCTTCCTGCAACGCTTCCATCCGCCGCTGAGCAGCCTGGTACTTGGACATTAGCATGTCGGCCCCTTCCCGGGTCCGCATCATCTGCTCCAACTCCTCGTCCGAGATAATCTGAATGACAACGACCGGACTCTCTGAGCCCTTAGCACCGGCGGGATCGTTGTCCTCCACACGGGCGAACAGCTTGATGACGTCTCCCGGTTGCAGGCCGTACTCAGACAGTGGCAGGGCGGTCGGGACCTCGTTCACACGCGAAGGTGGCGACTTCACTGGCAATGCCATCGGAGCCGGTCGGGAATCGTTGAGGCTGCGGTAGAGCTGAAGCCTGCTGATCCCATAGTCGTCCTCGGCGGATACGACGACCGGCAACGTGATGGAAGGTGTCGCCAGGGACTGTGAGGCCGGTTCCAGCAGTCGCACGAACGGCACCTGGTCCTTCAGCACTGTGATCGTGCCGGTGAACGTCTCGCGAGAGTCCTGACCGGCGATGTCCGTGACCTTTAATCGGAAAGTGCCGGGGCGATTGATCAGCCACGATCCGGCGACTTCCAGACTCGCGCTGTCGGCCGTCATCGGCTCCAGCCGGATGCTCTCGTGCTGATCACCACTCATCAGTTCCAGAGTTCCCTGCGACAACGGCCGGTTACTGCGAATTCGCACTTCGACCTTGGCCCCCGCCAGTGCGGACAGACCACTCTGCGGCAATGGCCCCTCGTAAACAGCATCTCGGGTGTATTCGGGTGGAGTGACTCGGAACTGCACATCGACCAACTCCGGCACGGTAATCACGTCCAACCGGAAGCGATGACTGCGAGTCGAACGGGCTCTGATAAAGTACTCCCCGGGCGATGTCACCGACGCCAACGAACCTCGCCAGCGCCCCGGAGAGTCAGGAAACATCGGCAGTTTCTCTTCTCGCATGGAAGTCGGAGAGTCACCGGTCCGCAGTACCAAGTCCAAGTCCTCCACCGGCGGGCCAAACGTAGTCACGAAGACGTTGAGCCCGTCGCCATATCGAACCTGGGTGTTACCCGGCTCGACACGCAATTCGGTTTGTGAGAACGGCGGATGATCGCCAAACGGGTCGACGAACCGGAGCCATTCGGTCCCCGCCAACCGCGGTGCAAGTACACCCATCAGCACGACACAAATACTCAATGTTCCGAACCCGATCGACGCTCGACGGAGTGGTCGAATCGGCGCAGCTGCGGACAACGGCACCTGAGAGGCGAGTCGCTCGGCCTTTCGAACAGCCATCTCGGCGAGGGCCGGTGTCATCCCGGATGCCGTCGCGGTGACAGCTCCGGGAGATTGCAGTTCGTATCCAGAAATGATCTCGCCCCCCAGCTGGGCTGTGTCGTCGAGTTGCCTCGCGAGTAATGAGGCTTGCGAACGACGAAAGGCGACGACCACAAAACCAGCAAGGCAGGCCAAGCCCGTGATTACCGCCGCCAGGAGCGCGAGGACTCTCGCTGTTGCCGACAAGTCCCACACCAGATCGAGCCATACGTTTGCTAACAACAATCCAACTGCGGCACAAATCCCCCAAGTGGCTCCGGTCGCACCGCCAATGGCCAGCACTCGTCGCTTCAGTATCTGGAATATCCCATCGAACGAGGATGCTGACATATTGATTGTTCCGTCGTTGAGAATTCTCGGCCGGTGTCAGGCATTGTCCGTGCTCATGGTCGACCTGCCTAGCAGAATCGTTCCAGATTTCAGGAAATGGATGACGGGTGTCGATGCACTTTACAGCTCCGGGTATCACACCAATCCCGCGTGACGACGTAGGCTCCAAGCCACCGCCCACACGGAGAAAACTCCGACCAGCACCCACCACCGGTCCCAGGCCATTGTTCGCCGAATCCGCTCTGGGCGCCCTCGCTCCAGATGCGCGATGAAAGTGTCTGCAATCTCGCTCGATGTATCGCCTGCAAGTGCGACTCCTCCTGTGCTGCTGGCAATTCGAGCCATCAAATCGGGACGAGCGGTCAGGTCGAGTTGTTCTTCCAGAAACCGCCGGACATCGAACACCACTTGAGAACGCGAATTTTCGGCAGGCTGCCCGGCGATGCGTGCTTGATATCGTCCTTCGGGCAGCTGCCCAAACAGAACGCGAAAGACGCCCGGTCCTTCTCCCGCAGCCACTGGAGTGATGATACGAACTCCGTCGATGGCATCTCCGGACAGTTCGATATTCGGGATCTCGCCCTGCGCCGCTTCGCGCCGGATGAGCAGCGAGGCGCTCGCCGGTTCATCGGAGCCAAACGTGACTTGATCCGTGTGTAACGCCATATCCTGCCCGGGGAGCAATCCAGCCCCTGAAACGAGCCACCGCATCAGGCTTTGCCAGAGCGTGCCGTAGGTGGCGTCATGGTCAGCGTAGGCGGGCGGCAGAAACGCCCATCGCCACATGCCCGCCCCTTCGACGATGACGACTCGACCGCCCCCATAGGGTTGATAAGTCACAACAGGAGCCTCCTCCCCCGCGTTGCCCGCGACTGTGGCCAGGACCGTGGCCAGCGGTTTCGGATGTTCCGCAGCAGACGAAGTCGCCAGTGCTGGCAAATGCGGAAGCACATCACCCATCCCCCCCGCTGTGGATGAGTCAAACCAGCGCAGGTCACGTCCACGGTCAGTCAACGTCATCCGGAAGCGGGCCTCTGGAGACACCTTCCACTGAACGGGCAACAGGCGTTCGAGCCGTTCGTTGACCTGGGCCATCGGCTGCCCACGATGACATACGAGAGCGCCGCTGTCGTTCGCGACCCAGTTCCGCAAATTGTCCAGAGCCTGGTCACTCAGAAATGCCTCGGCATCCCGGCCGAGGACCAACACTTGAAACGAGCTGAGGGCCTTGGCATCAGTGAGAATATCGCCCCCGTTCTGAAGTACTCGCCAGGCCTCAACGATTGGCAATCCGATCGGTGGTCCCGCAGCCGGTGGCGCTGAAGGGAGCTGCTCTGGAGTGTTCTCCGAGTTGGCGTCTGCTGGCAATGGACTCGGCTTTCCCGAGCCCGATTGATCTGGACCAGGGGCCCGCTTGAATGTCCGTTCGAGGTATCGATTTTCTGCCATGCGGACCACGCTGACGAGTTCGATCGACGGATCGTACGCCAGAGTCCGCGCCAGGAACTTGGAGTCCCAATACGGCTTCCCTTCGACGAGCAAGACGCGAATTGGTTCATCGACCACCCGCAACAAGAACGTGCCATAGTTATTGACCCGGGTCACCTCCCCTTCAAAGGGGTCGACGCGCACTTCGTACCGGTACAGCCCGTTTCTCTCCTGCTGCACTTCAAACCTGACTTCGGCTCGCGTGTCTCCGGGGATCACAATCGACTGCCGACCGACTTCTTGACCTTCATGTTCGAGGACCACCGTCACCGCTTCGGGCGCACGACCACGCCGCCACACGACTGCAGTGACCGGCACCTTCTGACCGGTAAAGGCCAGCTGTTGAGGCGCATGGAGTCGCAGCGCCAAGTCGTGGCTCTCCGCGTTGCTGCCGAACGTCTTCGTAAAGATCGGGGCATCGACCGCTCGAGCGAATGCCACCGATGTCAGCACTTGCGGTGTTCCGCCACCCGCGTTGTGATTGCCATCGCTCAGCAACAGCAAGGCCTGACCAGCCGGTCGATTCGGTTCGATGCTGGACGAAATCGCATTCGCCATGTCGGTAACGAGGCCACTCGGTGTTTTCTGTTCCAGCTCCTCCATGCTGGTCGGCAGCAGACTCTTGGAAAACGTCGCCGTATGAACTTCGAACCGGTCGGAGAGCTTCGCCACGCATTCCTTCGCAATCTTCGCCGCGACGCGATAGCGCGTGTCGCCATCGGGCATGTCGGGCGACGACATGCTGGCGGAATCGTCCACAATGATTGCGAGCTTCGGTTTTCCCTGGGGAGGTGGAATATGCTCGTTCCATGTCGGGTTCAGCAGAATCCCCAGCAGCATGGCGACACTGGTGGACATCAAGCCAATGATCAACGACCAGCGGAGTCGGGACATCCCCCACGGGCGATGCCACGCATACCAGCCCATGAGCCCGATGGCCACCACAACCAGTGTCAGCCAGAGTGTGAACGAGATCAGTGGTTCAAACGTGAGTGTCATGTGGTCATTGATCCAATTCCGTCAATCGATCAGTGGCAGGCGTGTGGTGCTCTAGCTTTTGAACAGCCCTAACGCCAACACCTCAGACAGGGCACAACAGACGCAGGCCACTGCCAGCCAGGACCAAAGGTCATCACGCGGCTCATTGTCGCTCAGCGCTGAGTGGTACTTCACATCACGACCGCCGGAGAGACGCTCAGTCATCACGTCCGAGGCGAGGGTGGCCAGATCGGCCTCTTCAGCCGGAATCGATGATGCCAGCGCGAACACAGTTTTGTCCTGACGCTTCACCTCATACACGCCGGGGGGACCACTAGCCGCCGCCTGCCACATGACCCCGACACTCTCTTCCTGCAGTTCGCCGAGTGAGCCCGATTCTGGTGGACTCGTCGCAGGAGGCACGATCCGCAGTCCGGCCAGCGGACTCGCATCACTGGGCAAATAAGCTGCAAGTGGCTCACCACTGTTCACGGACTCTTGAGAGAGGTCACGACCGAGTAGAGCCGTCGTCAGTTCACCAATCATCGGCACAAATGCTGGCGATGAGACGAGATTCGATGAACTCAGCTCGGCGTTCAGCACGGCCAGCATCCCCGCGCCGCAAGGCGTCACGACGAGACAGGCCGATTGATCATTGTACGTGGCCAGCACATCGTCCAGCAGCGCTCCCTCCACGCGACGACTCGTCAATCCGCCGCTGAAGCGTACCGTCGAGAATATCGCCATCGCTTCATCGCCAAAAACAGTAAACGGCACTTGCCGCTGCCGCAGACTGGCCAGAAACAGGTTCTTACGGACCTGCCCAGTGACTGGAGGTGCGAATTCGACGGGCATCTGCAGGCCTGTCCCCGCCGAATTTGCCAGCAGCTTGAGATTGGTGGCATCGATCGGTTCAGCGGCAATGTATAACACGCCGCGCCCGCGCCTCATCAAAGCTGCCAGCAGCTGTAGAGTCTCCTCCGAGAGTTTGCCGGGATGATCAAGCAGGATGAGATCGGACTCAGTGATCGACTCACTCGTTGCCTGGGACGCGTCGACGCGCACGATCTGTTCGGCCGCGCGACCATCTTTCGACACCACCGGTGAAATCGCGCGTTCCAGAAAATAGCTGGAAGACGGTCGAGCTTCGGCCGACTGCCGGGTCAGCAGCAGGTAAGTCGGTTGTTGATGGACTCGTAACACGAATGGCCGTGAATTGTCGTCGCCCAGACCGTCAGTCACTCCGGCCAGCCGGGCTTCGCCGACATACCACCCCGCTACGGGGAGTGTCGCTTCGGTGACAAGCGTCGATCGTCCCCCTGCGGAACATTGCCCGGTCGCTCGAAATAATGATTCTCCGATTGCGACTTCCACGGTGACGGAGCGCGGCGTCGGAGAGTAATTCCCGACCTCGATCTCGAATCGAAATGCCCGCCCACATTCCACTCGCCCCTGTGCGCCAACGCGGAGGATCGCGAGATTCGCCGGTGTTTCCGGCGGACTGACCGACTCGAGCTGAATGACCGTCTCCTTGGGCAGCACTGAGAAGTCAGCGGCTGACCAGTTGCTGCGCTGGAAATCACTGATGACCACGAGTTCGCGTCGGATTTTGTCACCGTCCAACTGCGACAGCATCTCGGCCGCAGCGTTGAGCGAGGCCTGGACCTGCAATCGCTGCGAAAGCGGCTTCGCTTTGGATACTTCGTCGACCAGCGTGGAGAAGTTCATGGACGGACGGTCGAAAACCGGTTGCGGTGCTGCTCCCGCCAGAATCAGATTGGCCTGCAAGTTCGGGGAGTACCCGACCAGCTTGGCTGCGATCGGTCGCGCTCGCTCAAACGTTTGAATTTTCTGCGAAACGGCACTCATACTCTGGCTGACGTCGAGAAGCACAATGCGGACCGTCTGATTCTGTGCATCGCTCGCGGCAACCTGTGCTCGATTCCCCAGCAGGGGCCTGCCGATGACGGCTGCAAAGAGAATGATCGCAGCCATTCGCAGCAGCAGAATGAGCCAGTCGCGCAGACGGTTCCGCGCTCGACGTTGATGCACCACTTCCCGAACGAACCGCACTGTGGAAAGCGGCACGCGTGTCGGTCTGGGCTTCGTCAGCCAATGCACCAGGATCGGCACAGCCAGTGCCGCTGCTCCTGCAGGGATCGCCCAGAAGTGCAGGAATGACATCGCTTCTCCCATTCACCGTCCACGTGAAGTCACCCGACCCGCGAATCAACCTGCTCGTTCCACGAGAAAACCGTTCAATGTCTGCAAGCAGTGCGTCGCCGTCGAGATCCGTCGATAGTCGCAGCCGGTGGCGAGCGCCATCGCACGCACCGCAGTACAGTGCGCTTCGAAACGCTCTTCGTAAGCCCGACTGATCTCAGCCGGCGAGCAGTCCACATCGCCGTCCTGTTCGAGACCTTCGAAGCGATATGCGGTCCCACTGGGCAACCGTTCCTCGTGCGGATGGACCAGATGCAGCGCGATGATCTCCCAGTGCCGGGCACGGAACAGCCGCACCGCAGCAAATGTGTCCTCCAGATCGTCGCAAAGAAAATCGCTGATCAGTACCAGGACACCTCGTCGGGACAATCGTTCGAACAGCTGTCGCAAGGACGCCCCCAAATGCGTCGCAGGCCACGTTTTCAGTCGCTCGATCTCATCGTTCATCAGTGCCACATGCTGCGGCGTACTCGCGGGCGGCAAGTATTTGTGCAACTTGTCCGCAGCGATGGCCAGCCCGACTTGATCCTGTCCACAAGTCACCAGATGGGTCAGTGCAGTGGCAAAGTATTGTGCATACTCCAGCTTTGATCCCGCACCGGCCCCACCCTGAGTCTGGCCACCGAAACACATTGACCCACTGGCGTCGATAAGGATCGTACAGGTCAGGTTCGTTTCTTCCTGATACAGGCGCAAGTATGTGCGGCCAGTCCGGGCCATCACCTTCCAGTCCAGTCGCCGCAGATCGTCACCCGGGGTGTACTCACGATAGTCCACAAACTCGCCGGAGCCCCCCAGCTGTCGCGATTGATGCCTCCCGCTGTAGGCACCGTCAATCCGCCGCTTCGTCGTAAACCGCAATCGCTGGAGCACGGCGAGTGCTCGCAGATCAAGGAATCGGCTGGGATTACGAGTTGGCATGGCCAGTTTGTGAGACAGGCTGCGAACCTGACTCTCTCCGAAGAATAGGGCGTCGGGCAGGCTCCAGACCTGCCCCGCGAATCACGTCTTCGTTTCCTTCAGCAGCCGATCAATCACAGCGTCACTTGTGATCGCGTCGCCGATGGCTCGATGGTTAATCAGGATTCGATGCCGCAACACGGGCAACGCCACCTTCTTCACATCATCGAACGTCGGTGCGGTACGTCCCATCAGAAGTGCATGTGCTTTTGCGGCCAGCACCAGATTCTGTGAACCGCGTGGCCCGGCCCCCCACGATACATAACTCTTCGCGAATGGATTCGCTCGCTCGTCGTCAGGCCGACTGGCTCCACAGAGCCTGACGGCATAAGCCGCCACAGCCTTCGGAACCGGCACCGAAAACACCAGATCCCGCAGTTCGAGAAACTTCTGACGGTCGAATACCGCAGCTGGAAGTGGCAGAGCCCCGCCAGTCGTCTTCATCACGATCTCTTCTTCATGATCGGGTGTCGGATACTTGATCCGGATCTCCATCATGAACCGGTCCAGCTGCGCCTCGGGGAGCGGATACGTCCCCTCCTGTTCGATCGGGTTCTGTGTGGCCACAACGATGAACGGCTCTTCGAGGGAGTAGGTCTGCCCCCCCACCGTGACATGCCGTTCCGCCATCGCTTCCAGCATCGCGGACTGAGTCTTTGGTGCCGCCCGGTTAATTTCATCGGCCAGGACCAGATTGGCGAACACTGGCCCGCGACGATACACCATCTCTGGCGTGCCATTGGCACTCTCGCGAGACAGAAGCTCGTAACCCGTGATGTCCGAAGGCATCAAGTCCGGGGTAAATTGAATCCGCGAAAATTTCCAATCGAAGGCGGAGGCCAGCGCTTTGACGAGCAGCGTTTTCGCCAACCCCGGCACGCCCACCAATAGCGCATGCGATCCAGTCAGTACACAGGTCAGCAGCAGGTCGATCGTTTCTTCCTGGCCGACGATCACACGATGCAGACATTCACGTACAGTGGACACCTGCCGCGAGAATGCGTCGACTCGTTCGCGAGCCAACTCAAGAGTGCTGGTCATTGGAGTTCCTGACTAGTGGAGATTATGCACCTAAAAAAACGACACAATCTCTGGAGTATCACTCTAGTCATTGCAGTTGTAAAACGCGAATCATCAGAATGTTTAATCGTCGGGTAGGAGCGTCCGAAACCCGTAACGACAGGAAACCGATTATCCTGAACGATGCATGTGAGCGGCATGACCATCTCCATGACAAGATAATTTGACTCTTAATGATTCCGCACGCAGAGAGTCCAACACCACCCGCCAACTGGTTTCAGAGCGATCGTCTGCAGTCGAGGACAGAGCGACCTGAAAAGATTCGCAGAACCTGCCCCGTGAGATCAGTGAGCAACCGCAAGAACCACCAAGATAGAGTTTAACGAGAGGATAGTGCAGCCCGAAGAGGCAAGGATGGGCTTGAACTCGTGACCTGCGCGGCACTCACCTCTCGTTAAGACAAATACACAGCCCCAAGGATATTGAATCGCTCGTCATTCGGGGCTCCCTGAGCCTCAAGAATGATGTCCACAGGTTGTCATAACTGAGAGCCGACTGAACGTCAAAGTCGCAGTCAAGATGTGCAATAGACTGGAGCCGCGGTTAAAACCACCCGTGCATACCGGGACACTGCTCCGTATGAAATCGCTGGCGATGCCGAGGCAGACGAAGAATGCAGTCCAGCAACAGGAACAGCGGCGGCAGAAGAGAAAGCAGCCCCAGCATCTCAATGCCAAGGTAGAGCGCCTTTGCCTGCCCCAGCTCTGCGCCTTCTCGAAAGCCGATCGGTTGGCGTCATTCGATGAACTGAGGCAGCGAGGGTGATCGGCCATCTCTGTGAATCCCGCATATTCTCCACGTGTTACACACGTCAAAATCGAGGTGCAATGGCGAAGACAAGTAACTGTTGGCTCCCCTTTCATGGTGAACAATGGTTAGCCCCGGCGGAACAGCAACAAGATCTCACTGGTCGAGTTCCATGCCAACAAGAGTGTGTGCAAAGCTGGTTCTCTCGAACTGCTTAAACCACCACAAGCTCTGCAATTTCAGCTGGGATGGACGACTCCATCTCACAAAGAGCTCTGTCATCGCTACGGCATCCGAACCGCTTCGACAGGTGGATCACGGGACCTAAACAAGCCGCGAACGCCACACAACCACTCAAAAAGCGAGTCGATACTCCTCCATGACATTCGGCGGTCGTGCCACAAAGATGTCCATTTTCTTCACGGTGATCTCCCCATTTGTCTGTATTGACTTTAAGTTGTTACTGATCTGGCTTCATTTACACTCACGTCTTCTTACACGGACGACGTCACGAGATCTCGATCGAGATTCCCCAGTGCCGCTTTTACGGAGTTCAGCATGAGCAGTCGTCAGCCACGCGTCGTCGGGATCATTCCTGCTCGATACGCGTCCACGCGATTGCCGGGTAAAGCGATTCATCCGATCCTGGGTAAGCCGATGATTCAGCGAGTGCTGGAACGTTGCCTGCCATCCAAGCTGCTCGATTCTGTCTGGGTGGCCACGGACGATGAACGGATCGCGCGGGTCGTCGAGGCTGTGGGAGGTCGGTTTGTGATGACTTCACCTGATCATCCCAGCGGCACGGATCGACTGGCGGAAGCGATCACCAAGATCGATGGCGACATCGTCGTTAATCTGCAGGGGGATCAGCCGTTCCTCGATGTGCAGATGATTGAGGATGCGGTCCGCCCGATGCTGGACGATGCCAGCCTGCCGATGTCCACGCTGATGCACGCCATCACCCGTCCGGAGGATCTCGCGAATCCGGGAGTCGTCAAGGTGGTCGTCGATCTGGTCGGCAATGCCCTCTACTTCTCGCGATCACTGGTTCCTTACCCGCACAAGAACGTCCCTCACCGCGTGTTTGAACACGTGGGCCTGTACGTCTATCGCCGCGATTTCCTGCTGACGCTGGCCGGGCTCGCTCCCACTCCGATGGAGAGTGTCGAGTCGCTGGAGCAGCTCCGCGTGCTGGAGCACGGATACAAGTTACGAGTGGTTGAAACGCAATCCTCCGACCACGAGTTCACCGGCTTCAGCGTCGACACGCCGGACGATGTCATCCGCGCCGAGCAGATGCTGCGAGAACGCGGGCTCCACTGAACCACCACCCCGAGATCCTGTCCATGACCATCGACCGACCTTTTCTGCAGTCGTTGTTCGATCAACTTCCGCCCGCGACACAGACTCGCTTTTCGGAGGCTGTCACCCGCATCGTCGAAGCCAAGCAACGCGGAGGCAAAGTCGTAGTGGTGACTGGAAGTGGTCCAAACATCCACGAAGGTGCGACGACTCTCATTGCTGAGTTGATGCGTGTCGGACTGGTGGATGGAGTCACCACCAGTTCGGCGGTCGTCTCACACGAGATGGGTGGGACACTCGATCAGGTCAAACGTTGCCTGGGTGAGCCACTTGGACTGTCACCCGAGATCCTGCCCCGCGGTGGCGAGTTTGAACTGACGCTGATGGATGACAACGCGATTCGCGAGATCAGCCGGCACGCACCCATCGATTGGGATCTGATTGAAAAGCTGAAGCAGGCTCCGGGCAAGACCATCGTGAAGGCGGCGGGAAATCTGGGTTACCCGATGGGTTTTTGGCTGGAGAGACTCTCGCAGGAGATCCTGACGCTGGCCCATCAGCATGGGCGGTCCTTCGAGGAGATCGCGGGACTCGGAGCCGATGAACGCACCATGATTGGTATCGGAGCTCGACGTGGGTTGCCGGTCGTCGTGTCGATTCCCCAGCTGATCGGCGGCGGTGCGGTGGGGTTGCTCATTGGGGACAGCGTGACGCTTTCGGAGCGGGCCTCTCGCGTTGCGAGGCTGCTGGCTTCGGCCGATGTGATCATCGAGTCGGGTGTCGCACTGACCCAGGAGATTCACGACGGGCCGTTTGAGACCTACACCGGGCATGGCTTGTGGTCCTCCTGGCAGGGACATTTCAGTTTCAGTCTCCAAGGGAAGACGCTCATTCGATTCGATCTGGACCCCGCTCTGGAAAAGGTCTGGGAACTCGAACGAGGCGGCGGAGCAGTGCAACAGGCCATCGCCGATGGAAAGCCCAAGACGAAAATGTTCGCCGTTCCGTTTCGGATGGAGATGTCGGGCTTTGCTCGCCACGAGGGGAGCTTGCCACTGATCGGTGACCTGGGCACTCTCTGGCCGTTGCTGGCTTGGAAGTGTTCTGAATCGTTGGGGCTCGATCTGGAGTTTCTGTCCTATCCACAACAAAGCCCGCTCGGCCAGGCAATGCGAGAAGAGATCGTCCGCGAGGTCAAACCACTCGATCGCAACCTGATGCTCCGATCACTCCGAGACACAGAAACATCGCCTCGACTATGACAACTCTTCGCTTCGTCGACCTCCTGGTGATCGGCCTGTACTTCGCCTCGCTGGTGGTGGTGGGCTGGTTCTTTTCGCGACGAGTGAAGACGACTGAAGACTATTTTGTGGGCAAACGTTCCTATCCGGGCTGGGTCGCGGGCATTTCGCTGTTCGGAGCACAGATCAGCTCGATTACGTTCGTGGCCTACCCGGCGGACGCCTTTAAGACAGCCTGGCTCCGGTATTTGATTTGTCTGGTGCTGCCGGTCAGCGTGTTCATCGCCACGCGGTATTTCTTACCGTTCTTTCGACGTGGCAACGTCACCTCACTGTTTGAGTATCTGGAGGCGCGTTTCGGACCAAAGACGCGGGTCTACGGGGCCAGCGTCTTCATCATCGCGCAGTGCATTCGGATCAGCATGATCCAATACCTCGTCGCCTTGTTGATGCATACGATGACCGGTTGGAGTGTGCCGGTCTGTCTATTACTGGGGGGAGCCGTTACGGCGTACTACACGATCGTCGGGGGTCTTGAAGCGGTGATCTGGACGGATGTTGTTCAGGCGATCATTCTCACTGGCGGCGGCTTGCTGATTCTGGGGACCGTCATCTGGAAGCTGCCCGGTGGAGTCGGTGAAGTTTTCTCGACGGCAATCGCTAACGGAAAGTTGCTCTTCGCCGAGGCGGGAGCTGACGGCACCTTTCAAGCGATCCCGTGGGGATTCTCACTGACGCGTAAGACCGTGGTGATGATTCTGGCGGTGGGCGTGATTCAGTGGCTCACCGATTACGTGACGAATCAGGAGGTCGTGCAACGCTACTGCGCTGCCCGAAGCGAACGCGACGCCAGCCGGGCCATGTGGATCTGCTGCTGGAGCTGTCTGCCGACATGGGCTTACTTCATGTTTATCGGGACAGCACTCTATGTCTTTTACCAGAAGTTTCCCGATCCGCTTGCCGCCGAAATGCTGAATGGCACCCGCAAGGCCGAGGGCATTGTCCCACTGTTCGTCACTTCGCAACTGGGGCCAGGGTTCACGGGGTTGGTGATTGCAGCTGTGCTGGCAGCGGCGATGTCGAGTATGTCGTCGGCGCTGAACTCCATCTCAGCTGTGGCGATTACCGACATCTATCGCCGGCACCTGGCTCCGGGGCGTGACCAGAGTGAATACGTTCGCGCCGCCAAGCTGGTCACGCTGGCCAGTTCCATCGTGATGATCGGTGGGGCGTGGTGGCTGCTGCATGCCGATACGACGACGTTGCAGCATCTGTGGACCGAGTTCCAATCGATTCTGGCGGGCGGGCTGCTGGGGCTGTTTCTGCTCGGCTTTCTGACCACACGTGTTGATGGTCGGGCCGTCGGAGTCGGTGTGGCCTGTGCGGTGGCGTTTTCCGCACTGATTTCACTGGTCTCGCTCGGCCTGCTCCCTGCCTCGTGGGCAGAGGCCGTGAACTCACGATTCGATTCTTACTACACCAGTATTGTCGGTAACTTGCTGACGTTCATCGTCGGCTATTCCGTCGCGAGACTTCTTAACAGCCCGCCTCGCGACCTCAAGAACCTGACGCTCTGGACCAGCTCTGCTCCGGAAGATCCTCCTTCTGGTTTGCACTGAGCCGCTGCGTTGAGTTGCTCGTCGGTGTTCAAGCCAAAGTTCGGTCGTTCCGGCTGGGCATTGTGCTTGACGACTTGGGTGTTTGGCTGTGGTTTCCTGGCCTGTCTTTATTAAATTTTCACAATTCGCTCACAAATTCTTTGTTAAGAATCACGAGCATTCTGCACCAACTGTTGCCGGAAGCGACCTGTCGTGTGCTTCCACCTCCCGAATTGGATCAGGAAACGAAGAACATGGTGCGACGACGACGTGCATTTACGTTGATCGAGCTGTTGGTTGTGATCGCGATTATCGCCATTCTGATTGCACTGCTTTTGCCCGCAGTGCAGCAGGCTCGCGAAGCTGCCCGACGAATCCGCTGCCGAAACAACCTCAAGCAATTGGGGCTGGCACTGCACAATTATCACGACAACCTGAACGTCTTTCCTCCCGGGTGTATGGCCTTGAGCTATGCGGGAGTGGCTTATGCCTCGCCGATGTCCGAGCCAGGCCGGACATCTGTGGCGGGGGGGTGGGGCTGGACAGTCTTTATCCTGCCGTACATTGATCAGACGCCGTTGTATAACGCGTTGAACCCGAATGGTGCGAACTTCCCGACGTCGCCCAACGACCTCACGAAGACGATTCTGCCGGCCTTCCTGTGCCCCTCTGACCCCAGCGGGAATATCGTGACCTCCACAGCCATGGGCGGCGACGGTGCCGGAAACGGACACGCCAAATCGAGCTATCCCGCCATCTATGGCAGCACCTCGGTGGAGTACATCAACACCTCAGCTGCGACGACTCGCGGGATTTTCTTCTACAACAGTGCCACCCGTATTCGTCAGATTACTGACGGGGCCAGCAACACGATCATGGTCACCGAGCGTCTGTGGGACGGCGGCGATTCGGAGACCCGACGTGGAGCAATCTGGGCGGGAAAATGTGCGGGAGCCAGCTCTCCTCTGAACGCGGGCAACAAGTACTCCAATCTGGTTCGTGCCCAGAATCATCCCGACTGGATCATCAAGGGCAAGAACAACAACTCTGCGATGAGCATGCACACCGGCGGCGTCCATTTTGTGCTGGGCGATGGATCGGTTCGATTCCTCAGCGAGAATACCGACGGGGCGATCTATCAGCGTCTGGCTCAGATGGCTGACGGCGAAGTCGTCGGCGAGTTCTAGTCCGTGCCGGAATCTGTTTGTTCACAACGCCGCCGGTCCCTTGTGGTCCCGCGGCGTTGTCATTGACTCTGCCTGGTTATCACAGTGGGCTTGAGATGTTGCGAATCATTTTTGCAGTCGGCGTCTGGTTTGTGGCCTCGGGTCAATTGCTCGCAGAGCAACCGATCGAAGTCACTTACATCGGGCGAGCTACTTGGTCTGGGACCGCCAAGGACCTGTCGGGGCTGACCGACACTCTCGAAGATGGCTCAGAGCATAACCGCTTGGGTGGCCTCGGATCGGGAATCGCGTGGTCAGGTCGTGCTGACCGGTACGTGATGATCTCGGATCGCGGAGCAGGGGATGGAGCTGTCAGCTACCGGTGTCGGTTTCATGAAGTTGCGGTTCGCATCAATCCAGACCAGCCTCAGCCAGTCACGTGGGAGGTCGTGAAAACCACGCTGATCTCAGGGCCAGATCGCGAACCACTGATCGGGCTGGCATCTGCCCTACCCGAGGGCACGCCGGGTCGGCCGCAGCGATTTGATCCGGAGGCCATCCGCGTCTCTCGCGAGAATCACGTTCTGATCACGGACGAGTACGGCCCATCGCTTATTGAGTTTGATCTCGACGGAAACTGGGTGAAGGATTGGAAACTGCCCGAAGGATTTCAGGTCGCACATCCCGCCGGCCTGCCCGAAATGGAACTCCCACCGCACAACACCTCGGGTCGACAGGCCAATCGCGGAGCCGAAGGATTCGCCATCACCCCGGATGGACAGACGCTGGTGATTCTGATGCAGGGGCCGCTCATCCAAGATGGAGCTCTGGATGCAAATGGAAAGCGACGTGGAAAAGTCGTCAGACTGGTGACGATCGATCGAACCACGGGGCAATCAGCTCAGTACGCCTATGTTCTGGAGTCCGCCGCGTTTGGATTGAACGAAATCGAGGCCCTCAGCAATCAGGAATTCCTGGTCATTGAACGCGATAGTAAAGGCGGCGAGAAAGCGGCCTTCAAGCGGATCGCCCGGATCGACATCGCAGCTGCGACACCGATCGACTCGCAAACAGTGTTCTCCGACGGCGAGTTGCCGGACTCGATTCGTCCCGTCGAGAAGTCCTGGCTGATAGATCTGCTCGACCCGCGTTGGGGGCTGGCCGGGGAGGACTTCCCCGAGAAGACCGAAGGAGTAGCTCTCGGGCCAATGCTGCCCGATGGCCGCCGCAGCTTGCTGATTACCAGCGACAACGACTTTCAGTCAGAAGTACCAACACGCGTTGATATGTTCGCACTTCGAGGCGTTTCGGCCCCGTAATCTGGCTTTGAAGCCCGCAAGATCACCGCATCACGCACTGATTTTTGACGAGGCGGGCCTCCGTCTCGTGGACCCGTTTGACGCTGAGTGTGACTGCCGGTAGAGTCGGAGATTGGCTCAATTGCTTGGGTTTGAGCGGGGTTTTGTCCCGCTCTGCAGCTGAACCGTGTTCCGTTCTCTGTTTGTGCGATGGTGTCCATGTCCGCGTTTCCGCGTCGTGCGCTGATCAGTGTGAGTGACAAGTCGGGCCTGGCTGAGTTTGCCAAGGGGCTGGCTGAGCTGGGTTTCGAGATTCTGTCGACGGGCGGGACCTCCAAGTTCCTGAAGGACCAGGGACTGAAGGTTATTGATGTCTCGGCCTACACCGGCTTTCCCGAGATCATGGACGGACGAGTCAAGACGCTGCACCCCAAGATCCACGGGGCGATTCTTGGTCGACCCGATTTGGAGCATGACGCCGCTGCGATTCGCGAACACGGGATCATCCCATTTGAACTGGTCGTGGTGAACCTCTACCCGTTTGAGCAGACCGTCGCCAAGCCGAACGTCTCGATCGACGATGCGATCGAGAATATCGACATCGGCGGGCCCAGCATGGTCCGCTCGACCGCCAAGAACCACGCCTACGTGGGAATCGTGACTCAGCCCGAACAGTACCCGCGTGTGCTGGAGGCTCTGCGCGGCGAGGGGCTGTCGCTCGCGTTCCGACGTGAGTTGGCACTGGAAGCCTTCCGCATGACAGCTCGCTATGACCGGGCAATCGCGGATTACTTTGATCGCATCACCGCGACAGATGAGACGCTGCGGCCCTTCCCGGCAGAGTTGGGACTTTCGTTCGTGCGGCAGGACGTGCTGCGTTACGGCGAGAACCCACATCAGGCTGCAGCGTTCTACGTGGAACGCAATCCACCACTGGCCTCGCTGGCAGCTGCTGAGAAGCTGCATGGCAAGGAGTTGTCCTATAACAATCTGCTCGACCTCGATGCCGCGATGGCGATCGTGCGTGAGTTCACAGATCCCGCAGCTGTGGTCATCAAGCACAACAACCCCTGCGGCTGTGCCATCGGGGCGACACTCGACGAGGCATTCCACAAGGCCTACGAAGGAGACCCGATCAGTGCCTTCGGCTCAATCCTCGGATTCAACCGGACGGTCGATGTGAAGACTGCTGAGCGGTTGTGCGAGCCGAATCGGTTCATCGAATCGATTATCGCTCCCGGCTACGAGCCCGCTGCGTTTGAGATGCTGACCACGAAGCCAAAGTGGAAGAATAATGTCCGGCTGCTGCGCTGCCCCGATTTCACCGCAGCTCAGGCTCGGTCGTTCGAGTATCGCCGTGTGACGGGCGGGCTGCTGGTCCAGGAACGTGACGATCAGCCGGAAGACCCGACGACCTGGAAAGTGGTTACCGACCGGGCTCCTACGGAAGCTGAGATGCGAGATCTGGCCTTCGGCTGGAACGTCAGCAAGCATGTGAAATCGAATGCGATCGTGCTCGTGAACGGCGGCATGGTCGTCGGAGTGGGGGCAGGGCAGATGAGCCGACTCGACTCGTCGTGGATCGCCGCTCACAAGGCTGGTGAGCGTAGCAAAGGCTCCGTTGTCGCCAGCGACGCGTTCTTCCCCTTCCGCGATGGCATCGACGCCGCAGCCAAGGCGGGAGTCACCGCGGCAATCCAACCGGGCGGCTCGAAGATGGACGCCGAAGTCATCGCCGCCTGCAACGAGCACGGCATCGCGATGATCTTCACCGGCCGTCGCCACTTCAAACATTGATCGAGCAGCCACTCGTCAAGCTTCACGAAAACAGCCAGCCTCTTGTGATTCGGGGCTGGCTGTTGGCGTTGAGTGGTCAGTGAGTGATGATCTTTTTCCCGTCGAATCGACAAGCACGTCTGTCACCGCAACAGTAGGGCAGACATTCCTGTCCGTCCCCACCTGATTCGGACGTTACCCCCGAACGCATGGGCATCTACGGAGTGATTCGCTCGACGATACATGTCACGGGTGTTCGCAGGCTTTGTGCGACAACGCAGTAACGTTCCGTAAGTTCCTGGAGCTTGGCCAGGGCGGAGTCATCGGCTGTGGTCTGAAGTTCAATCACGAGTCGAATTGCGATGAATCCCACGGGGACGTCGCGGCTCACGCCCATCGTCCCGCTAAAGTCGATCTGTCCCTCTGCTCGAATACGTCCGGTGGCGAACTCGATTCCCATCGCGGTCGATACGACACATGCTGTTGTCCCGGCACAGCCAATGAGAGCCTCCAGCAGCATCTGGGCACTGCACTTCCAGCGTCCGTCACCGCCCGTCATCTCGTGCAGGCCCGCCTCGACGAGGGGACCATGCCCGGTCGGGATACGACACACACACTGCTCGCGATCCAGTTCGCCCCGAGCCACCATCACGGTTTGAGCCGATGCCGGATTTTCTCGGAACCGAGCCTTGATCGGAGCCTGCATCGCGCGAAGTTGTTCAGGAGTCATGCCAGTGCCTCGGCCCCAATGTATTGATTAACAGCCACACTAACCCGAAGTTTCAGCGAGGGCGAGCGACATCATGCCCACGGGAGCTTCACCTACTTCGGAAAAACAGCGGCGAAGGTCTGCTTGACCGATTTGATCCCCGCATTGATCAGTCGCACATCATTGGTCATCGAGATCAGCTGACACCCGTTTTTCACCAGCACATCACAATGCTCGGGAGTCAGCGTCACAGCTCCCCAGCTTTTGCCGTGCTTGCGACAGGCCGCTGCGATGCGTTCGATGGCGTTGATGCACTTCGGATGCAGGATCTGCCCGACCACGCCCAGATCCTGACTCAGATCCGACGGCCCTAAGAACAAGTGATCGACACCCTCAATCGCGGCGATGGCGTCAACGTTCTCGACAGCTTGCGCGGTTTCGATTTGGATCGCGACGAACGATTCGCGATTGGCCTTCTCGCAAAACTCGGCCACGGGCATGTTGCCGAATCGTCCATCAAAGGCGGACGCATTGAGCCCGCGACGGCCACGCGGAGCGAACTTGGCCCAGCTGACGAACTGCTCGGCTTGCTCGGGCGTATTGATTTGAGCTGCCATCACACCGCCCGCCCCTGACTCTAGACAGCGAGTCACGAGGGCGTAATCGGTCGGAGCGATCCGGACAAAGCAGTCGAATCCAGCTGCTCTCGCGGCCAGAGCGGCGTGCTCGATCTGGTCGATCGAAAATCCGGTGTGCTCATGATCGATCCAGAAACCGTGGAAACCACCATGGATCGCAAAGATCTCGATCAGATTCGGCGTAAAGCCCCGACCGATCGAGAAGACGTTGACCGACTCGCCCCGCGAGAGACGGTCCTTGAGTGATGTGACCATAGTTGCCTCTCGCTCGAAAGGATGCAGGTTTCAGCTGTCGGAGCTGCGGCCGGTCACCGCCAGGTTGTCGCGATGAATGACGGCCTTGTCGGCTTCAGCACCGAGCAATCGCACGATCTCGTCGGTGCGCTGCCCCGCGATTTGGGCCAGCTGTTGTGAGTTGAAGTTAATCAGGCCGCGGGCGACTTCTGTCCCCTGCGGATCGAGGACGGAGACGATCTCCCCCTTGGAGAAATGCCCGTCGACCCCCGTGACTCCAATAGCCAGCAGCGAACGGCCATTGTCCCGCACAGCCTTGGTGGCACCGGCATCCAGCCGCACCTTGCCGACCGGAGCCACGGTGTAACCGATCCAGCGTTTCCAGGCGGCGACGGGTTCTCCCGAGCCAAGGAACAGCGTTCCAACATCCTGCGACTCACGCACCTTATCCAGAACGGTACGATCGGTTCCGTTGGCAATGATGACGTGACCGCCGCCGGAGGTCGCCATACGGACCGCTTCGAGCTTGGTGACCATGCCACCGGTGCCGCGCGTACTCTTGGTCTCAGCTGCCAGCCCACGCAGGGTTTCGTCCCAATGCTCTACCAGTGGGATGACCTTTGCGCCGGGGTCTTTCGGATCGCGGTCGTAGAGTCCGTCGATCACCGACAAGATGATGAGCAGAGGACGCTCCAACAGACTCGACACCATGGCGGCCAGCCGGTCGTTGTCACCGAATTTGATCTCGTCGATGCTGACGGTGTCGTTCTCATTGACGACCGGAATCACGTCGTATTCGAACAGCGTGTTGATCGTGTTGCGAATGTTCAGATACCGCACTCGCCGCCGAAAATCATTGGCCGTCAGCAGGATCTGCGACGCCCTCAGCCCGTGACGCTGGAACGCATCGTCGTACGATCCAATCAGATGAGCCTGCCCCACGCTGGCGGTCGCCTGCAGGTGTGGCAACTCCTTCGGACGCTCTTTCAGGCCGAGCAAACCGATCCCCGCGCCAATGGCTCCGCTGGAGACGACGAGGACTTTCTTCCCCGTCTGCCGCAGCCTCACCAGCTGGTCGGCAATGCTGCTGATCCGGTCGAGGTCGAGCGTGTCGTCCGGACGCGAAAGGGCGTTGGTCCCAATCTTGACGACAATCGTGCGTGCCGCCTCAAAGGCAGCTCGACGAACAGCACTCTCCATGACGGGTGTTCTCTCGGATTGGGATCGGGGATTCGCAACGGGCAGTTTAGCAACAGCCCTCATTTCCCGAGAGCCAATTTGCCATGGTCCGCATGGCGTCTCTCTCGAACATCCCCGTCCCCTGAAATGCAAAAAGCCGGTCCTTGCGGAACCGGCTTCTTGAGTGCCCCCTGTAGGGATCGAACCTACGACCTAATGATTAAGAGTCATTTGCTCTACCGATTGAGCTAAAGGGGCGGTTCGAGAATTCTACTCAGCCGTTCGAAGGCTGGCAAGCAACCACATTGGAGATTCGACTTCCATTGCGGATAACTGAGCCCAAATAGAATGACGGCGATGTAAATCGATATCAATTGAATGGTTGCAGCGGAATGCTCACCAGGACTCGCACAAACTGCCAAGTTTTCGGGATCGGATTGTTCCGAAGATTCCAATGCGGGCACCTCGAATCAACCACTACTGATCGGTACGATAGTTTCGCCCAACAGGACTGTATGGGCTGGTACTTTTGGTCAGAGGTTCGCTGATGGTTTCTTCTCGTGCTTGTGGGCTGGTGCTCTTTCTGGGTCTGGCAGCCGTTGGAATCTGGGGCTTTGCAGCTGACCCGCCAGCAAAGACTCCGAACAAGGACGCCCAGCCCGGGAAACGCGATGTCTTCAAGGAAGACCTCGCCGGGAACGCTGAAGTCGAGAAGATCATCAAGACCTTCGAGGGCAAGGGAGCTGTCGGGGACAACACTCCGCCTACTCCCGCCACAGAGGCGGTGAAGCTGTTCCAGACGACCGACGGCTTGAAGGTCGACCTCGTTATGGAGGAACCGCAGGTCCGCCAGCCGCTGTACATGTCGTTCGACGACCGGGGGCGGATGTGGGTCGTGCAGTACCTGCAGTACCCCTTTCCCGAGGGACTGAAGGTCGTCAAGTACGACCAGTATCTGCGAGCTGTCTTCGACAAGGTCCCCGCAGCTCCTCCGAATCACGTACAGGGAGCCGACCGCATCACCGTCTATGAAGACACCGATGCCGACGGCAAGTACGACACCTCGAAGGATGTCATCACCGGGTTGAACATCACATCAGCAGTGCTGCAGGGACATGGCGGGATCTGGGTACTCAACCCCCCATACCTGCTCTTCTATCCCGATGCCAACCGCGATGACATTCCCGATGGCGACCCGGTCGTTCATCTGTCGGGGTTCGGGCTGGAGGACACGCACTCCGTGGCCAACAGTCTGGCTTGGGGACCGGACGGCTGGCTCTATGGAGCGAACGGCAGCACGACCACCGCGAACATCTCCTCAGAGGTCACCAAGAACGTCAAGTTCATGGGCCAGTGCATCTGGCGCTACCACCCTGATACGAAAGTGTTTGAAATCTACGCCGAGGGGGGAGGAAACACCTTCAGCCTGGAAATCGACGAAGCGGGGCGCGTCTTCTCCGGCACCAACGGCGGCGGCACGCGCGGCATGTACTACCCCCAGGGGAGCTACGGGATCAAGGGGTGGGCCAAGCATGGACCACTCACCAATCCCTACGCGTTCGGCTGGTTCGAGCACATGCGGCACGAGGGAGATGGCGACCGCTTCCCTCAGACATTCGTGATTTATGAGGGTGGCCTGTTGTCAGAGAAGTTCAACCACACGGTCATCTCTGCGAACGCCTTGCATAACCGCGTGTGGGCCAGCGAGCTGATGCCCGACACGTCGACCTACCGCACGAAGGACTTTCCCCCGATCGTCACGACGCCCGACCGCTGGTTCCGCCCCGTCGATCTGAAGGTCGGCCCCGATGGAGCGGTCTACCTCGCTGACTGGTACGACACTCGGCTGTCGCATGTCGACCCGCGCGACAACTGGCACAAGGAGAGCGGACGCATCTATCGCATCGCCGGTGCCGATTCCGTTCCCACCAAAGCCCCCGATGGCCACCCCTGGACAGCGACCGACTTCACGAAGTTTGATGTGGAGGCCCTGCGGGCTTTGTTATCGCACTCTAATAAGTGGGTGCGGCAGACAGCTGTGCGGACGCTGTGTGAGCGGCTCAGGAGCGGTGACTCTTCAGTAGGACAGACATTCCTGTCTGTCCAGGCCGCACGCGACTCCTTCGCTGCTGTGGCGAAAGCCAACGGGCCGGGAGCCCTCGAATCGCTGTGGGTCGTGGCACGAACCGGAGGGTTCACTCCCGATTTGGCATTGCAGTTGCTCGACAGCCCCAACCCGGACATTCGCCGCTGGACGGTTCGCCTGATTGGCGATGAACGAAAAACCAGCGATGCCGTCGCGGCCCGACTGGCCCAGCTGTCTCATGATGAGTCGTACGTCCAGGTCCGCTCCCAGCTCGCCTCGACGGCCAAGCGGCTTCCCGCAAAGTATGCCCTGCCGATCGTGCAGGAGTTGCTCAAACGCGACGAGGACCAGACCGATTTGCATCTGCCGATGCTGATCTGGTGGGCGCTCGAGGCTCAATGTGGCGGCGATCGCGCTGCGGTGCTCGAACTCTTCGGTGACAAGACACTGTGGGATCACCCCATCACTGCGACGACGATCGTTCCGCGACTGATGCAGAGATACGCGCTGGCCGGTACTCCGGAGGATCTGGAGACTTGTGCCCAGCTGCTGGCGATTGCCCCGAGCGATGCTCACCGCCAGACGCTCATCAGCGGCTTCCTCGAAGCGTATCAGGGGCGCGAGATCAAGCACCTGCCCGAGTCGCTGACCAATGCGATTGCGAGTTACCAGAAATCACTTGGCCAGGACGATCTGGTCCTCAACATCCGCCTCGGAAAAGAGGACGCGATTGATCAGGCGCTGAAGTTCATTGCCGACGAGAAATCGGATCGCCCCAAGCGACTCTCCTACATGGAGGTCCTCGGCGAAGTGAAGCCCGCCCGGGCGGTACCAGTGCTCATCAACCTGATGGGATCTTCGTCAATCGCGATCAAACGCGGGGCGCTGCAGGCCCTGATCAACTTCGATGACCCTGCGATCGGTGAGGCGATCTGCTCGCGGTATCACACCCAGCTGCCCGACGAGCAGGACCTGCGCAGCATCGCTCTACGTGTGCTGGCCAGCCGGGCTCCGTGGGCCAAGCGACTCCTCATGGAGGTCGATGCCTTCCGTATCAAGAGCAGCCTCGTCCCGCTCGACATCGTGCAGCAGATGAGACTGCACGACGACCCCGAGGTTCAGGCCCTGCTCAACAAGCTGTGGGGCAAGACCCGCGCCACATCCGAGGAGAAGCAGAAGCAGGTCGCCCGCCTACGCACGGCCCTCGTCGCCCAGCGTGGTAAGACAGCTGACCAGGATCAGCTGGTCCGTGGCCGGGCTCTGTTCACCAAGCACTGCGCGACCTGTCACACCCTCTTCGACGACGGGGGCAAGACCGGCCCGAATCTGACCGGCTACGAACGCGACAACATCGACTTCCTGCTGCTGTCGGTCGTCGACCCCAGTGCTGCCATCCGCGAGGAGTTCACGCAGTTCCAGATCGTCACCACCAGCGGCCTGACCCTGACCGGCCTGATCGACAAGCAAGACGACCGCACCGTCTCGATCCGCGGAGCCAACAACCAGTCGACCCTGCTCAACCGTGACGATGTCGAGGTCCTGAAAGCGATGGACACTTCGATCATGCCCGACGGCCTGATCGAGAAAATGACCGACGCCGAGCTCGCCGACCTCTTTGCATATGTGATGACGAGGACACCACCGGTGAAGAGGTAGGTGGTACTACGTCTCGAATGTAGTACCACGAAGTCGCTTCACCCTTAGGCTCCGGCAGGGAAACGAGATTGTTATTCCTGGCAGTCTGACAGGTGGTTTCGATGCATGTAATTAAGATCATCTTCGGGAGTGGATTAGCCTTTCTTCTCTTTCCTTTCGTCTGTGTAATCGGTGTCATTTGTTCTTTGCAGATGCGTTACGTTTACCCATTCGATGAGGGCATGATATTCGCTGGTTTCATCGCTGCTTTTTCGCTGACGCACCTGACGCTGTTCTGGAAGCGTCTGCAGACCTACGGCTATGCAAGTCGATTGCGAATGCCTGCTCTCTTCGCCGCGATTGCGATCATGTGTTGCAACCGCCATATGGAAAGCTGGGTGGATAACAGCCCCTTTGGCAGCTCGATTACATTGTACGATCAGCAGATTATCGGTCTGTGTGGGTACTTGAGAGTCTTTGATGTTCCGAATGAGGAATACGGATGGTTGGAGCTCGATTTATCTGGACTGTTTTTTAATGTGGAAATCCTGGTCTTCGCGATCTTCTTGTTTGCACTTTGGCTAAGAGGCTGACAAACAACCTCAATAGACCTCGTGTTTCACGATGCTGGGTGGAGGATTCTGAAGCAGATGGCCGCGAGGGAGAGGTTGTTCCAGGCATCGATCAGAGTGGGATGTCGGTCATAGCGGATGCGCATGCGACGCAGTCCCTTGATCCAGCTGAAGGTGCGTTCGACGGGCCAGCGGAATCGGCCCAGGTGCGAACCGTGTGGGCGGTTGCGGTAACGAATGGCGGAGTCGATGCCGCGAGCCGACAGCGCCAAGCCGAGTGGCCTGGCTGTCGTATCCGGCGTCGGCGAAGAGGAGGTCTGGTAACTGGCGTGGTCGTCCCGGCTGGCCCCCGATCGCGGGATACGCGGCGACGGTGGGCAGGATCTCGCGATGATCGCTGAAGTGGGCGGGAGCACTACGCAGGACCAGCGGAGTCCCGCGCAGGTCGGTCAGCAATGTCAGCTTTGTCCCGAGTTTTCTGCGGTCGACGGGGCTGGGGCCACTGCGATCACCACCGCCAAACGCCCTCACGTGAGTCGAGTCGATCAGTACGACGCTGCCACTCAGACAGCCACGTTGACGAAGCCGCGACAACAATCGGAGATGCACACGCTGCCACACACCGAGTTCCTGCCAGAGCCTCAAGCGTCGCCGTGCAGTTTCACCGCAGCAACCGAATTCCCGCGGGATGTCCTTCCAGCGACAGCCGACCGTCAACACGAACCAGATCACTTTCAGTACGACCGCGTGCGGGATGGCAGGCCGCCCTCCTCGCCTCCCCGACGGCTCTTGCGTCGGCAACAACGACACGACAGACTCGCAAAACGCATCCGGCAGGCGGGCTTCCATGATTCGCTCCTTCCATGATCGTGGTGAGATACGATCACAGGGCGCAAATCTCATGCCCCTTGTCGGATGCCATTTTTACAGGTTGTTTGTCAGCCTCTAACACTTTACGACCTATTAGCCGCCAGTACTTGGAAGAAGCCAAAGCCGCTAGGCTTGCCTGATGACATTACCCCACTAACATCTTCAAGTGATGTTGATCGGTGACGTGTCGTAGACTTGGGGCTGATGCCAGTTCCCTTTCTGGCTTACCCAGCAGCCCTCCTGGGCTCGAACCACTCGAAGAGTCCATTTGTACCTCGGTCCCAAGCTCCGCTTCGACCGTGTGCCATGCGACGTTCTTCCGCCTCGACGGGTGCCACTGCTGGCTTGTCCAGCAGTGCCGCTGGGCATGTCATATGTGGCGAGTTCGGTGGGGATGACAAATCGTCCATCAGGTTCTGCCGAAGATGTCGTGCGAACGCAGTCAATCCACTGGCAATCCGCACTGCTTGGAGAGCCAGCAGTGGCACCCGTGATCGATCTCGGGATTGAACAACGTCTCTGTAAGAGCAGTTCGACAGCGAGCGTTTCCGAGTCAGGTGTCGGCCCCTGCGTTGATAAGCGTGATGTGCCTTTTTCCATCCCGCTCACGCTTAGTACTACGGTGACTGAACATTCGGCTCAGCGGGAGCTTCGCCCTCCCGGCCGATGGCGTTTCGCACACACGGAGCACAATGGGACGTCATGGAAAGGCAATACACGTGGTTGCTGCAGTTCGCCGATCGCTTCGATGAGACAAACACTCCCGGGAGGTGAACCTGGCCTTGATCATTGGGGTCCAGGTCACGGTGAGGCCAGTGATTGAAAGACGGGGGCTCTCTTCGTAGGCTCCCGTTGCCCCGTCAGACAGCTGGGGCCTATGCCGCAAAGGACGCGAGAGATGGAAGTGGTTTCGGAAGACAGTGTTTCGGAGTGCGAACCGGCGAACAGGCCAGTGGAAATGACAGCCCTCCCGCCAGCCCCAGCTGCTCAGGGCACTGTGTTCGCCGTATTGATCGCCCTCAGTGTGTCACACCTTCTGAACGACACTATCCAGTCGCTGATCTCGGCCGTCTACCCGGTGTTCAAGGAGTCCTATTCGCTCACGTTCACTCAGATCGGGCTGATTACCTTCGCCTTCCAGGCCTCGTCGTCCTTGCTGCAACCTGTCGTCGGGTTGTTTACAGATCGCAGGCCCATGCCGTTTTCGCTCGCGATCGGCATGGGCGTCTCGCTGATCGGATTGTTGCTCTTGTCAGTGGCCAACAACTTCATGGCCATTCTCATCGCGGCTTCGCTCGTGGGTGTGGGATCAGCTGTGTTCCACCCCGAAGCATCCCGCATGGCCCGGATGGCGTCCGGGGGACAGCACGGGCTCGCACAATCTCTCTTTCAAGTCGGTGGCAACTCCGGATCGGCGATCGGCCCACTCCTCGCCTCGTACATCATCACTCCCCATGGCCAGAAGAGCCTGGCGTGGTTTTCGGTTGCAGCTGTGGCAGGCATGATAATCCTCTTCCGGATCGGGGTGTGGTACCGAGCTCGTCTTTCTGAGCGTGTGGCGAAGAAGGCGGTGTCGAAATCGGCATCCCCCGTCTCGGCCCGCAGGGCCGCATTCGCGGTGGGAATCCTGCTCTGTCTGATCTTCTCCAAGTACTTCTATATGGCGAGCCTGACGAGCTATTACACCCTTTACCTGATTGACACCTTCGGGGTGAGTGTGGGCGACGCGCAGTTCCGTTTATTCGTCTTCCTGGGAGCGGTCGCGACGGGCACGTTCCTCGGTGGGCCGGTCGGTGACCGCATCGGCTTTAAGGCGGTGATCTGGGTTTCGATCCTGGGCGTGCTTCCGTTCACGCTGATTCTGCCTCATGCCAATCTCTTCTGGACAACGCTGCTGACTATTCCCATTGGCCTGATCCTCGCCTCGGCATTCTCTGCCATCATGGTCTATGCCCAGGAACTGCTGCCGAGCCGGGTGGGAATGGTCGCGGGGTTATTCTTCGGCTTCGCGTTCGGGATGGGGGGAGTAGGGGCAGCTGTGCTCGGCTGGCTCGCCGATCGAACGAGTATTGGTTACGTCTACCAGGTTTGTGCGTTCCTGCCGCTGATTGGCTTGTTGACAGTGTTTCTGCCGAATTTGCGGCAACCAAAACCTCAACAGTCGTGATGGGTTAGGGATATCGGGGTGGCTGGGGTCGACCAACGGGAGCCCCCAGCCCGTCTGTGAGGGGGGGGGCTCTCATCGCATCGGGGGCATCTGTCGAGTTGGGGGCTTCGCATCACTACGCCCCCAGCTACCCACTCATTAGGTCGTGCTGACTCACTTCCGAACCGCCGACCTACTGTCACATTCCGCTCCGCGCGGTTTCAAATCAGGGATTACCCAGCGCAGGGGGCTGACGGGTTTGCCATCATGACTCCGGCAGGCAACAATGCACGCTCGCCCCGAGTCATGCTCGCTCGGTCCGGAACTTCGTGAATGAAGGCCGGAATTGCGATCTTCAGACCACTGACATCTAGCCCCCCGAAATCCCATGACTGGCAACGCCTTCGGTTCACGATCAACTCTCAAGACCAACAGCGGCGACTACACGATCTTCCGGCTGCAAAAGCTGGCCGAAGCGGGGATGAAAGGGATCGACACGCTGCCGTTCTCGATGCGTGTCCTGCTCGAGGCCTGCCTGCGAAACGTTGACGGCTTTATCGTCAATGAGGAGCACGTCGCGGAAGTTGCTGCGTGGAACGCTGCGAAGCCGAAGGAAGTCGAAATCCCGTTCATGCCCGGCCGCGTCGTCCTGCAGGACTTCACCGGGGTTCCGGCGGTCGTCGACCTCGCCGCTCTGCGGGAAGCTATGGTCCGGATGGGCGGCGACCCGAAGAAGATCAACCCACTGGTTCAGTGCGACCTCGTGATCGACCACTCGGTTCAGGTCGACCAGTTCGCCACTGCTGGGGCACTGCAGGGCAACATCGATATCGAGTTCGAGCGGAACATCGAGCGGTACCAGTTCCTCAAGTGGGGCCAGAAGGCGTTTCAGAATTTCCGCGTTGTCCCGCCATCGGTCGGGATCGTGCACCAGGTCAACCTTGAATACCTCGCGACTGTCTGCCTCACCAAGAATGGCGTCGCCTATCCTGACTCGCTCGTCGGCACCGACAGCCACACCACGATGATCAACGGACTGGGCGTCGTGGGCTGGGGCGTGGGGGGCATCGAGGCCGAGGCGGTCATGCTCGGCCAGCCGATTTACATGCTCTTGCCCGAAGTAGTCGGCTTCAAGCTGACCGGCGAACTGCCCGAGGGGGCCACCGCGACCGACCTCGTGCTGACGGTCACACAACAGCTGCGTAAGCATGGCGTGGTCGGCAAGTTCGTGGAGTTCTACGGACCCGGCCTGACAGGCATGAGCCTTGCCGACCGGGCGACGATCGCCAACATGGCTCCCGAATACGGGGCGACGATCGGCTTCTTCCCCGTCGATGCCGAGACGCTGCGTTACCTGGAGCGGACCGGACGGTCGAAGGACACCGTTGATCTGGTCGAACGGTACTACAAGGAACAGGGAATGTTCCGCACCGATTCGTCTCCCGAGCCGCGTTTCAGCAGCAAGTTGGAACTCGACCTCTCCACGATTCAGCCGTCAATGGCCGGTCCGAAGCGGCCGCAGGACCGCGTGCTGCTTAAAGATATGAAGACCGCTTGGCACAAGGAGCTGACCACCGCCTTTGCGAAGCCAGCCCCCACCGCCCCGGTCAAGCTCGCGGGCGAGAATGCCTCGATCACCGACGGAGCTGTCGTGATCGCCGCGATCACCAGCTGTACCAACACCAGCAACCCAAGCGTGATGATGGCCGCCGGTCTGGTCGCCCGAAACGCAGTAGCCAAGGGCCTGACCCGCAAGCCTTGGGTGAAGACGAGCCTCGCCCCCGGCAGCCGCGTCGTGACCGATTATCTCGACAAGGCGGGACTCAGTGAGCCGCTGAACGCCCTCGGCTTTAACACCGTCGGCTATGGCTGCACGACCTGTATCGGGAACAGTGGTCCACTGCCGGAAGCGGTCTCGCACGCCATCACTGAAGGGAACCTCGTTGCCGCAGCTGTGCTGTCGGGGAACCGCAACTTCGAAGGTCGCGTTCAACCTCAGGTGAAGGCCAACTACCTCGCCAGCCCACCGCTGGTTGTGGCCTACGCCATCGCCGGAACCACGGATATCGATCTGGCGACCGAGCCGCTGGGCACGGGCAAGGACGGCAAGCCGGTCTACCTCAAGGACATCTGGCCGTCGCAGAAAGAAATCAGCGACACGATCGCCAACTCGCTGTCGGCGTCGATGTTCACCAATGAGTACGGCAAGGCAGCTGACGGACCTCCCGAGTGGCAGGCGATCAAGGGCTCGACGGGCGACCTGTACCAATGGGATCCGAAGAGCAGCTACATCCAGCAGCCTCCGTTCTTCGTCGACATGCCGGTTGTCCCCGGACCGATTCACGGCATCAAGGGTGCCCGCTGTCTGGTTTCGGTCGGCGACTCGGTCACGACCGACCACATCAGCCCCGCCGGAAACATCAAGAAGGATTCGCCTGCCGGCTTGTTCCTGCGTGAGAGCGGGATCGCCCCCGAGGACTTCAACAGCTACGGTGCCCGTCGCGGCAACGACCGCGTGATGACCCGCGGCACGTTTGCCAACATTCGGCTCAAGAACCAGCTGGTCCCCGGCAGCGAAGGAAACGTGACCAAGTACCTGCCCACCGGCGAGAACATGTCGATCTACGACGCGTCGCTGAAGTACAAGGCGACTCACACGCCGCTGGTGGTGCTGGCTGGTAAGGAATACGGGACAGGCTCATCACGTGACTGGGCGGCCAAGGGGACTTACCTGCTCGGCATCCGCTGCGTGATCGCTGAGAGCTTCGAGCGTATCCACCGCTCAAACCTCGTCGGGATGGGTGTTCTGCCGCTGCAGTTCCGGGAAGGCGAAAGCCGCGAAGCGTTCGACCTCGACGGGACCGAGACCTTTGAGATCGCTCTCGATGACACCCTGAAGCCACGCCAGGCTGTGGAAGTCACCGCCCGCAAGGCCAACGGTGACGAAGTCCACTTCGTCACCACCTGCCGCATCGACACCCCGGTGGAAGTCGAGTACTACCGCAACGGCGGAATCCTGCACAAGGTTCTGCGGGATCTCGTGAAGGGGTAAGACGTTCGTTAAGTGTTGCGACACGAAAGAGGCCTCGTCGAAACTCGACGAGGCCTTTTTGCATTCCATAAGCCCTTGGCCCTCGCCCCCAGGCCTTTCCTACCCTTCCGCTGCTCCAGTCGAGAGTTCAGCCTTCGGCTTGATGTTCAACACCAGGAAGATCGAAATGATCGCCGCACTGGCGAAGATCCCGAAGATGATGTTCAGGGGAACTCCCTGGTCCTGCAGCTTGCCAAAGAGCCAGTCAGCCACGCCGCCGCAGCTGATGCTGACAAAATTCATGAATCCGTAGCCGGTAGCCCGTTGGTGGGGACGCACGATCTGAGACAGGATCGGCATGTTGTTGCAGTCAAAGAAGCCCCAGCCGATCCCGAAGACTGCCAGGAACGACACAGCCATAGCCAGCGTTCCGGCATTTCCGACGCCGAAGATCGCTGCCACGATACAGCCCATCCCAATGGCACTCACGAAGGTCCGGCCGCGGATGTTTTTTCGCATCCAGGCATCGGACAACCAACCACCGAAGATGGCGCTGACAATCGCAGCCACCTGCCACGGAGCGGTAGCTGCCAGTCCGGCGATCCCCTGCTGCAAGTGAAATTTGTCCTTGAGGATCGACGGCATCCAGTCACGCACCACCCACCCCGCGAGTGCTGGCAAGGTGAAATACAACACCAGCAGGATATAGGAGCGATTCGTCATGATGTCGGTGAAGTTCTCAACAGGCGAGGACTTGGGAGCGGCAGCAGCAGTCGCCGAGCGGCGCACATCTCGCAGATACATCACCAGCGGAATCGCATACAGCATCCCGAAGACACCGCAGCAATCGAGAGCAAACCGCCACCCCAGACTGGGCGAGTCAGCAACGTAACCCCCGAATCCTCCGGTGATCTGGCCGATGTAAATGGCGATCTGGTGCATCCCAATCGCGCGTGAACGCGTGCCACCGGTGTGATAGTCGGCGATGAGTGCCAGGGCTGCGGGGAAATAGAATGCCTCACTCACCCCCATCAGACCGCGAGCCCACAATAGCTCTTCAAACGTCTTCACATGTCCGGTCCACCACGTGATCGCAGACCAGACGAAGAGGCTTCCGCAGATCGTATACCGCTTGCCAAAACGATCGGCGATGTATCCTGCAAAGGGACTCAGCCCCGCATAGACCCACTTGAAAACGCCAAGCACATAACCCCAGTTCTCTTTGCTCCCGATCGTCGGGATATCGCCCATGACCGAGGTCTTCATCGTCGCCAGCATCTGGCGGTCGAGGTAGTTCAACAGAGCCACCGGCATCAGCAGGATGACCACCAGCCAGGCGGTGCGAGTGACGGATGGAGCGTGATCCGATGGGGTCATGGGGAGTACTCGAAATGGACGAATGTGACCGGACGCCGAACAAGCAGTCTCTCAGCAGAATGCCGAGTTGCAAAGTCTATCGGGAGACAAAGTCAAATGTTACGACGGCGAACCCGCCCGCCTCTCGCGACGCTCGAACTGCCAGGCCACCAGTCCAGGGACGACGGGAAGCAGACTCAGCAAGGCGAGCCACTGCACATACATCACACTGCTGTAAAGCATGTAAGCGCTGGTCGCCATGAACAGCAGCGGTGTGAGCGGGTAAAAGGGAGTGCGAAATGGCCTTGGCGTGTTTGGCTCCCGCACTCGCAACACGATCAGCGCCACTCCCGACAGGAAGAAGAAGACCCAGAACAGGGGGGCTGTGGCTGCCAGCAGTGTGTCGAATCCGCCGCCAAACCGATCCCAGGGAATCGCCTTGGACTCGCCGAACAGCTTCGTGGTGCGGTCAATCAGGTCGCGACCGGTTTGAGTCTCGATCCCTAGCACGAGTAGCACCGTGCTGAAACTGACGAGCCCGATAGCTCGGGTCGGTGCCCCCCGGTCGGACCAGCTCACCAGACCGCGCAGGGTCGAATACTGCTCGCCCATCGCGACAGTCAGTCGAGAGCCCCCGAAGATCGTTCCGTGCATCGCCCCCAGAGCCGAGATCATGAGCAGCCCCGCCACAAGCACGCCACCAAACGCTCCGAACGCCTGAATCGTCAGATCGCGAGCTGGCACAGCTGCAGTGCGCAGCTGGTCAATCCCGAGCATGGCGTAAGACAGATTCACCGCGAGGTAGACGACCAGTACCGCGAAGACTCCGCCCGCGAGTGCCCGCGGCAGATCTCGCTGCGGGTTCTTGAGCTCGGCCGCGAGGTAGACCGCATCATTCCAGCCCCCGAACGAATAAAGAACAAACACGAGAGCCAGCCCCGGATTGGGAACATGCCCATTGGTCAAAGGGTTCGACATCGCGGGCCAGTTCCCCTTCGACGCGATCAACTGTCCCGCAAAGATCACCAGCGCAAAGCCGCAGAGCTTGGAGAGCGTGAGCGCGTTCTGAGCCCGACGACCCGACTGAACCCCAGCAAGATTGATCACGGTCATGACCAGCACAGCGCTCAGGGAAATCCACGGACTGAAACGTGCATCGAGGTTCAACGCCTGAATCAGGTAGTCCTGAAACGCGAATGACATGATCCCCACATTCGCGGGAAAGATGACCAGCATCCGGCACCAGCCGAGCAGGTACCCTAGCCAGTTCCCGAACGCCCGGCTCAGATAAGTCACATCGCCGCCTCGCTCGGGCCAGGCGGCGGCGAGTTCTGCGTAACAGAAGGCCCCGATCAGCGACAATACGCCGCCCGCTGCCCACAACAGCAGAGTCGACCCGACTCCCGGCATATTCGAGAAAATCAAACTCGGCGAGCGAAAAATCGAGGTCCCAATCACCATCCCTAGTATGAGACTCACCGCATCCCAGAGACTGAGGACTCTTCGTGAATCAGAGGGGGATTCGGGATCTGTCATCGGGGCCCGTCTCGGATAACTCAATCACACCACCAGTCGCGACACCAGCAGGCTGGACTATATCGGAGCAGCATCCACGCGGCGACCACCGCGAAGGCCTACGACTATTCCCACCAGCACGCCTGTCACGAAGCCGATCATGTGGCACGTCATACTGACCTGTGGGGTCATGACGTCGCACACACACTGTGCCAGAACCACTGTGCTGGTAGTTTGGAATTGGCTGCGCAGCATCGGTGTCTTACGCTTGAGCCACCCGACCAGCAGCTGCCCCCACAACCCGCCGAGCAGCCCCATGATGCCGCCACTCGCTCCGGCAAACACTGATGACTCATCGGGCGGCTGAAATGTCAGCCACGGCAACAGCGCCGCCGAAGTCACATTACACAGCAAAAACAACAGCAAAAGCCCCAATCGTCCCCACGCCCGCTCCACAAGCCGCCCCAGAAACAACAGCCCGACCAGATTGAGCGTGAGATGAACCGGCCCGAAATGCAACAATCCGGCGATGAAGGCGTTCTTCCACTCACCGGGCACTCCCGTGAGCGGAACAACCATGGCTCCCATGCGTTCGAGGTTTTCGGTGCTCTCACTTCCGCCGGGGATCTCCTGAATGAAGATCGCCACCAGGACCGCCATCAACGCCAGCGTCATCCACGGCCAGCGATCGGTTCCCCCCGAGAGAATGGCATATCGAGCGTCGTGTGAGACGACCGAGAGGACCGACCTCAGTTCCTCAAGTGACTGTTTACGTAGCGAGGCATCGGTTGGGCCTGGAAGAGGACTCGCCAGCTGGCGTTCGATCATTGGCCGCATGATCGAACTCGCACCCGGCAGCAGACGATTCAACCGCTGGCGAGCGACCGGCCCCGCACCGCTGATCTGCTCCGCCACAGCTGTCCAGTATTCGCGATTTTCATACGGGATCATGCGACTACAGCTGGCGCACACGTTTCGCACGGCAGCCAAGTCACCGAGCAGCGCGAATGCCCGGAGGTTGAGCGACGCGTTCATATCGGGAGCGAACCGGGCCTGACCGACTTCGTGGCACAGGCCCTTGAACTCTTCCCATTCGCCTCGTTGAGCTGTGGCGACCAGCTGGCCCAACAACAAGACCGGTTCGTGCAGGCTGCTGAGCTGCGACTGCTTCAGGTCGTTCTCGAATTTCGCCCAGTCGCCCGTCATCTGAGCTTCAATCACCATCCCCAGGTGACTCAGCCCCGGATCAAGAATTCCGTACCCTTTGGCCAGTTCCAGCCCCGCAGCCACCTCGCCGCGATACATGCGACGAAGGACCTCGGACATCTTGCGCATCGAGCGGGCTGATGCCGAGGGGTGGAGAAATACCAGAGCACTCGACAACCAGCTTGCCGCCCGCAGGCAACGCTGATGCAGCAGATACAAAGCTCCGTTCTGCAACCACAACGGCAGCATGACTAGCAGAGCCCAGGGCCCCACGGCGTAATACCCAGCTCGGTCAGGGCGCCAGAGCCAGGTCACCCCGAGTAACACCAGAACCGCAGCGATCTTGATCCACCACAGCCGGGCGGGACGCATCGCGAGCAACCAGACGCAGTTCACCAGGACCAGCGTGATACACAGATCGTTCAGGTCCATGCGAGATCCTGACCGGAACGATCCTGTTGCACAGCCGGAGAAAACCCACTCCCGAGGTTCCCTGAGCCGATGCCCCACGAACAGTGGATTGTGAGTTTTGACATGGCCCCGGCTTTCACATCTGCCACAACGCAAAAAAGCCCAGTGGCCGAAACCACTGGGCTTTCGGAATCACAAGATTACTCGTGCCAACCGTGGGCATTTCGCACATCGATCATCGTCGCCAGGATGTCGTTCCACGTCTTCGGGTCGTTCATCACCGAGTTCGGGAACATACAGCCGTCCCAGCAGATGTGCCGGTAACGCATGTGCGGCGTCCCATCGACCCCTTCGCGGAGCCAGTACCCAGCTCGCTTGACGATGTCGAGCTTGCCGTTGGGATCTTTGGCCTGGCAGTGGCGGCCGGTCTTGTCGTGGCTGCCCGAGCCGTGGACGGTGCCATCGTTCTGAGCAACGTGGAAGTCGATCGTCCAGGGACGCAGCTCATCAGTCAGCTTGGTGTACGCTTCGTCGAAGGCCTCTTCATCCTTCCAGTCGAAACCTTCGGGCAGGAGGCGATGTTCGGGAGCGTTATAGCCCATCAGGTACAGCAGCGTGTGAGCCATGTCGGCCTGGAAACCGAGGGTCTCGGGACGACCGACTCGCTCGAGCAAGTCGACCATCGTGATCCAGGACTGCATGCCGCCCCAGCAGATTTCCCCTTCCGCTGCGAGCCGCTCGCCGAAGTCTTCAGCAATGTCGCAGGCCATCCACAGGGTGTCGGCGATCTTCCGCTGATTCCCGATCGGATCCTTGAGCCAGTCGGATGGGCCGCAGGCGGTGTCGATGCGGACGACTCCATAGGGGCGAATTCCCATCTCACGTAGCGTCTGCGCGATCTGGCATCCCTTCTCGACCTGGGTCAGGAAGTTCTTGCGGCCTTCCCGTTCGTCGAGAGCGGCTCCCCCACCGGTCGGTGGCCAGACGGGCGCGACAACCGAGCCAATGGTCAGGTTACGCTTGGCTGCCTTGTCAGCGAGCTTCTTCAGGTCCTCTTCATCCGCATCGATCGAAATGTGTGGGTCATAAAGGAAGAGGTCAAAACCATCGAACTTGACACCGTTCACACTGGCATTGGCTGTGTGATCGAGCATCGTATCGAGGTCGATAAACGGCTCGGCACCGGGAGATCCTTTGCCAACAACACCGGGCCACGCGGCATTGTGAAGCTTCGGGTAGTTGTTGACTTTCATGGATGCACCTTCAGCGGAGAACGCAATCTTCCAGAAACACAAACAGCTCAACCAGCACGAAATCCAAAACGTGCCAGAGGGGAGATTACTGTACCGAAGTTCCCACTGTCAGACAAAGGACCGCCATTAGGAAGAGCAAACGAGGTCTACTCTCCTGGTCACACTCGTGCGAGACACCCCTCGTGACCATGTCATACAGAACGGCTCGCACTCGCCGTTTTCTAAAGAGCGAGTTATGTTACAGAGGACGCTCACAACTTTGACTGCTCAAGCAGCCCCACTCTCTAAAGGCGTATGCCATGGCTCAGAATGATAACGACGAGTTCGAAGACGATCGCGACATCGGCGAAGAAACCCGTAAGCCGCGACGGAAGCGAGAAGAGTCCAGCGGCGGAACGAACTGGGGCAAGATCCTTCTGATCCTGTTCGGGGTCGGGGCGGTCAGCCTCCTCTTGTGCTGTGGCGGGGGGTATTTCCTTTTCCGAAATGCGTTCGATATGACGCAGGACCCAGCGAAAATCGCCGTCATGCAAAAGGAGATCATCGAGATCGATCTTCCTCCCGATGTTCAGCCCGCCATGGGTATGAACATGAATATCGGAGTCATGAAGATGAAGGTCGTGGGGTACAGCCCCAATTCCGGTACCTCGTTGATGCTGATGCAGATGCAGATCTCGGGCCAGACCAAGGAGCAGATGGAAACGGCGTTCCAACAACAGTCCGGCCAACAGAACAAGAACTTCCGCCAGGAATCCGCAGAAACGAAAACCATCAAAGTGGATGGTCAGGACACTGATTTCATCTTCGCCAAGGGAACTCTGAATCCTCCCAATGGGACGTCGAAGCCCGTGCGGATGGTGACGGGAATGTTCCCCTCCAAAGATGGGATGGGGTTCATTCAATACTCCATCGACGAAGACAAGTACGACGAGGCTGCTGTGATTAAGACTCTGGAGTCGATTCACAAATAGCAGGCGAGAAGTCCAGCGCACTCCTCGGGGCGATGCTTCGGGGAGTGCGTTTTTATTTGCAGAAGTGCGAGCGGGCGAATCGAAGGAATTCTACCGCGACTTGGGAATGCTTCTCAGCAGTCGTTTTCCCCGCCCCTTCCAGAAGAACACCTTGCGGGCCAAGGCTCGCGGGGTGATCTCAATGTCGGCGATCATGCCCTGGAGCAGCTGGGTCGCTTCCGCATTCTCGCCACGTTCAAGCAGGATCTGGGCGAGCGTGTATGACGCCTCGGGTTGCCGCCAGCGTTTCATGTGAGTTCGCCAGTGCTCCATCTCGGCATCGCGCTCGCCAAGAGCATGCAGCGTGCGGCCATAGAGCAGCGACACGTCGCCAAACTTGTACGCCGGGTCGATGCTCATAATCGTCGCCAGCGGGTCTTTTGCGCTGGCGTAGTTCCCGAGCGACGCCTGGCAGTTGGCCAGCCCCCACAGTGCGGGGAGGTTCTTCGGCTCCTTCTGCAGAGCCTGACGATAGGCGGCAGCTGCCGCTTCCCACTGTTTGGTATCGCGAAGTGCGTCGCCCCATTCGATGAACTGGTAGGGGTTGCCGATCTGCTGAGCACTGACCTCCAGACGCCGGATCTTGCCCGCGTCTGTCCAGCGTTTCAGAAACGTCGGCATCGTGAACGAGCTGCTTGGCACCCACCGGGCGAAGAAATAGATCAGCGGTCCTGCGCCGGGAAAGAACAGCAAAATCCAGAGCCAGACCTGTCGCTCGGAATCGTTCTGGATGCAATAAATAATCATCCAGATCCAGAAGGCCGTCGCCAGCAGCCCAATCACCCACGCCATTCCCGAGTGGATGAACGGGGCCATTAACGACGGCCCGGCGATCTCTTGTCGCAGCTGCTCCCACTCTTCGGGGGACAGGTCGTGCGGTTCATTGTTTTGGGCGAGAAGCCACCACATGAGAAAGCCCTGTTTCAGGACACGATGATTATCCACTAGCATACCGGGCCAGGGCCGGAGTTCCACCTCCTTGCCGTGAATGAATCAGCCACTCACCCAGAATGGATGCGTTGTGACAGCCCCGCCCGTGCCTCGTCCCAGCCTTTGGAAGTCGCAAGGCGTCCAGCTCTTTCTGGGCGTTTGCGTATCGCTCATTTGCCTGTGGTTTGCCGCGGGAGATGTGATCCGGGATGAGAAGCAACGCGGCGAGTTCGTCAGTGCCTTCAAGTCGGCCAACTATCGGCTGTTGCCACTGCTGCTGGTGATTCTGGCGACCTTCTATACGTTGAAGGCCTACCGCTGGAAGCTGTTGTTGTCACCGCTGGGGGAGTATCGAACCTGGGGCGACTGTTTCGGCCCAATGCTTTCGGGATTTGCGGTGAACAATGTGCTTCCAGCCCGCATTGGCGAGATCGTGCGCGTGCTGGTGTTCGCTCGCCGTACGTCACAGCCGATTGCCTCGGTGCTGACGACAGTGGCTCTCGAACGCATCCTCGACACGCTATCGATCTTGCTGCTGCTGGGAGTTGGGCTAGTGAGCCTGCCGAACATGTCGGAAGAGATGCGGAAGCAGGCGATCGTCGTGGGAAGTGTGGTCCTTCTGGGAGTGGTGGGAGCTGTCTGTTTCCTGGTCTGGACAACGACGTTTCTTCGGCTGTTCGATGGAACCTTGGCGTTGTTGCGGGTTCCCACCGCGCTTCGCGAGAAAATCGGCCGGATCCTGGAGACCGCTGCGAACGGGTTGTCGAGCCTGAAGTCCCCGCGCAAGCTAATTGTGATTATTGTCGTGTCGCTGCTGCAGTGGATCCTGAACGGAACGATGATGTACATCTCACTCCGCAGCTTCGGGGTCGTGGTTCCCTACATGGCGTCCTGGGTCTTGCTGGGAGTTGTCGCATTGAGCGTGGCGATCCCCGCGGCACCGGGATTCTTCGGAGTCGTGCAGGCGGGATTCACCAAGACGCTGCAGATTTTTCCCGTGGCCCAGCCTGCGGTCCTCGCAGCCTCGATCTATTACCATATGATGCAGTACATCCCGGTGACGGTGATTGGCTTGATCTGGTTGAGCCGATCGGGCTTCCGCATGCGGGAGGCCCAGAGCCAACTGCCAGCGGACAGTACGGCAACCTGACGATCGATACTCTTTGAGACAGCGCGATGTCCTCGACACAATTCATCGGTTTCATTGGCGCGGGCAAGATGGCGACCGCACTGGCCATCGGTTTCCTCAAGAGTCGGCTGACAGAGAGCGATAAACTCATCGCCAGCGATGTCCATGAGGGAGCCCGGGCCGCCTTCGAGACGCTGACCCAGGCCCGCACAACGGGTAGCAATCTCGAGGTTGCCAAGGCCAGCCGGGTGATCGTACTGGCTGTGAAGCCGCAGCAGATGGAGGCGATGCTCAGCGAGTTGGGGCCGGTGCTCACTCCTCAACACCTGGTGATCTCGATCGCGGCGGGCGTAACGATTGCCAAGCTGGTGAAGTGGTTGGGACGCGAGGATGCACGTGTCGTGCGCGTGATGCCGAACACCCCCGCACTCGTGCAGGAAGGGGCCTCGGCCTTCAGCGTGGGTGGGAAGGCAACTCGCGAAGACGCCGCACTCACGCAACAGCTGTTCGCCTCGGTCGGGGTGGCGGTCGAGACATCCGAGTCGCTGCTCGATGCGGTGACCGGATTATCTGGCAGCGGCCCGGCGTACGCCTTCCAGATAATCGAGGCACTGAGCGATGCCGGAGTGCGAGTTGGCCTGCCGCGAGCCACAGCCACCCAACTGGCGGCACAAACGCTGCTCGGGGCCGCGAAGATGGTGCTCGAAACAGGCGAGCATCCGGGTGCCCTTAAGGACGCCGTCACCAGCCCCGGTGGAACAACGATTGCCGGGATTCACGAACTGGAGAAGGGGGGGCTGCGAGCGACTCTGATGAACGCGGTCGTTGCGGCGACAGCTCGCTCGGTGGAGTTGGGACGCTAGTGAATCCGCCAGTTCGGAGTGACGGAAGAGTGGGGTGAGGTTTCGGTTCGGATAGGACAGACAAGAATGTCTGTCCCACTGGAGCTTTCAAGTGGAACAGACATTCCTGTCTGTTCATTTCCCGCGTGAAGACGAAACAGGAATCAGCTTGAGTCGTCGTGTGAACGCAAAGTTAGCATCGGCTCTAAGCATCACTAACGGGGCAACGCAGCTTATGGTGGGCCGCAATCGACGCACGAAGAAGGCCTCGGCCAAAGCCCCTCTCATGGGCAACCACCAGAAGTGCTGGCTCTGGGGCCGGCACTCGGTCATGGAGTTGTTGCGGACCGACCGGTGGCAGCCGCTGGAACTGGGCATCAGCCACAGCCTGCCCGAGGCGCTCTCGCACGAAGTCACGCAGTGGGCGACCGATCATGATTGCCCGCTGGAGGTCTGGAGCGACGCCGAGATCGAAGCCCGCTGCCGCGCGAGTGACCATCAAGGGTTGATCGCCCGCATGCCGGAGTTTCCCTACCTCGCGGTCGACGAGGCCCTCCGAGCGATGCCGGCCAATGCCTGGTGTACTCTGCTTGATGGGATTCAAGATCCGTTCAACTTCGGGGCCATCCTGCGATCCGCGGAAGTCCTCGGCGCCAGTGCGGCGTTCATCGGAACCGAACAGCAATGCGGTGTCACAGCTCAAGTGGTTCGCAGCTCCGTCGGAGCAGTACTGCACTTGCCGCTCGCCCGGGGAGAGAACGTCTGCGAGATCGCCCGCTCGTTACAAGCCCGGGGCGTCCAACTCTGCGCGGCGAGTGAGAAAGCCACGCAATCGCCCAGCGAAATCGACCTGCGCCGGCCCACCTGCCTCGTGATCGGCAACGAAGGCCGCGGCATTTCCGCCCCGTTACTGGCGATGTGCGATCAGATGATCGCGATCCCACAAACAGGCCAGGTGGGGTCACTCAACGCAGCTGTCGCCGCGGGCATTCTCTACTACGAGGCAGGGCGTCAACGACGCGATGCCTGATCAATCGTCTGACTTATCCTTGGTTGAGCGACGGCGTGAACGGCTCTTTTGAGCAGACTTGGGAGGTGCCTCGTCATCCTCATCGTCGGCAGCGGCGTCAGCGTCACCCTTGTCAGACTTCATCTGAGGGTTTGCCGGAGCGGGCTTATCGGTGGGCTGGCCCGCGTCATCATCGTCTTTAGCCTTCATCAGGCCCAAAGATGGAGCGGGCTTGGCTTCCTCACCGTCTGCCGAATCTTCGGACTTCCCGTCTGGCTTGGGAGCAGGCGAAGGGGCTCCCCCGGCCATCTCCTTCTCTTGCTGTTCTTCGAGGAGTTTTTCCTCTTTCCGAGTTAGCCGACGACCGGGCTTCGCAGTTTTTCCGTCCGCCTCTTTATTCGCGTCGGGCTTGGCCATCTCTGCATTGTCAGCCGGGGCAGGAGGCGGCGCTGTCATCTCCTCTTCATCTTCGTCCTTCTTCTTTTTCTTCCGAGGCTGAGACTCAGCTGCAGCTGGAACGGCATCGGGGTCAACTTCGTCAGCAGGCTTGTCCATCGCAGCGGCATTTTCACCGACCGCTTTGCCTGAAGCTGCCTCGCCCTCAGCGGCTGGCGGAGCAGCGGTCGGGGAACCTTCCTGCATTGCGGCTTCAATATCAGCATTGTGCTTGTCACCCAGATCGCCAATCTTGGTCTTCGATTTCTCCCCGGCGCTGATCACCATGCCAGGATAGGCCAGCACATCAATAGCCTTGTCGCCCACCTTCGGCTTCTCGCCGGCAACGTCAGCGTCCTCCGCGGGCTTCTCATCGGCGTTGGCATCTGCGGCTGGCTGGTCAGCTGCGACTGCGGGGGCAGCATCACCGCTGCCGCCAAACATCGTGATCGCCCCGTACACCAAACCACCGATCAGACCCAGACCGAGGACGACCGCACCGCCGATCATCGCGATGGGGCCAAAGCCTCCGCCGCTCTTAGACTTCTTCTTCTTACTCTTTGAGGTCTTGGAGTCCGATTTCGACTTGGCCTTGGAACGAGGCGCATCGAATTCTTCGTCTGCTTCGGCGTCTTCGGCCTCCATCGCGCCGAAGTCGTTCTCATTGTCCGCCAGGAACTCGTCCTCGGGAGGCTGTTCAACGACGAATGGCTTCTTGCACTTGGGGCAAGGCACCTTTTTGCCAACAAACGAATTGTTTTTCAGCTTCAGTGTGGCGGCGCAGTTCGGACACGAAATGGCAAGTTGTGTCGACATTCAGCATACCCAAGTGGACGATCCGGAAACTCTTAACGATTCACGATACCCTCACCCTCATCGGCTGTAAACCGCATTTACCCCCCGATCGACCAGCTGCCCCGAAACGGTGCCAGTGCCACGAGCAGTGTCGAGACGTCCTGCAAGTGGCGAATTCGCAACGCTCGAAACCATCATGCCTTAGATTAATTCCGGCATCGCGTGGTAAGCGTTCTGGTCGACCAGAAAACGCGGCCGACCCGCCAGGTCGTTCACCGTTTGTTGATCGACATTGATCCCCTGGGCCTTGTAGAGGGTGGCGAAGACTTCCTGGAAGTGGACCGGACGCTCGGACGGTTGTTCCCCGAGGCGGTTCGTCGCCCCGATGACCTGCCCAGTCCGCAGCCCGCCACCCGCCAGCATCGCACAAGACACCTGCGGCCAGTGGTCGCGGCCCGCGCTGGAGTTGATCTTCGGTGTCCGACCGAACTCACCCCAAACGATTACGGTGACATCCTTGAGCATGCCGCGCTGATCGAGATCCTCGATCAAGGCACTCACTGCCTGGTCGAGCATGGGCATCTCGGTGCGGGCCTGGCCGAAGTTGTCGCCGTGCCAGTCCCAGCGGCTGAACGACAGGCTGACGCATCGCACTCCCGCTTCAATCAGTCGGCGAGCTGTCAGGAAGTTGTCGAGCAGACGCGGGCCACCATCGTCCTTGAGCTGATTCACACCGCGGCCATAGCGGTCCCGCACGGCGACCGGTTCTTTCTCGATGTCGAGGGCGTCGGCCAGTCGGCTGCTGGTCAGGATGCCGAACGCCTGCTTCGTGAAGGAATCGACTCCGTCCATCATGCCCGACTTGTCGACATCGCGGCGGAAGCGGTCGAATTCAGCGAGCATTCCCTTTCGTTCGGCGAAACGGTCAAGGGTGATTCCCTGCAGGACCATGTCGTCGCGGCCTTCGCCATGCGGGCTGAAGGGCGCGTGCCCCACTCCCAGGAATCCCGGGCTACCGTTATCGGCCCATGGCATGTGACCCATCTTGGGCGAGAGACCAACGTAGGCGGGGACCGACGGGTCACGCGAACCATGCAGCTTCGATAACACCGACCCCATGGCAGGCCAACCACCGGGGGGTTGGTTGCGGTTATGCTGTCCGGTCAAACACTGGAACGCGTAGTGGTTCCCCGTCGCTCCGACGATGGTCCGGATGAAGACCGATTTATCGGCGACTTTCGCGATGCGGGGGAAGAGTTCGCCGATCTCGATGCCGGGGACGTTGGTCTGGATGGGGGTGAACTCGCCGCGGATCTCGGCGGGGGCATCCATCTTGATGTCCCACATATCCTGGTGCGGAGGTCCCCCGGGCAGGAAGACCATGATGATCCCCTTGCCATTTCCGTTCACGCCCGCAGCTTGTTCGGCTCGAAGGACTTGCGGCAAGGACATGCCACCCAGTGCCAGTCCTCCGATTTGGAGGAACGAGCGCCGGGTCAACCCGTCGCACAGCCCGAATGACTTGCCTTGAATTCGCAGCATGGCCGATTCTCCTCTGTCTCAATGGTCTCTTCGGCCGATTCCTGGCTCACATATAAGAGTATTTCCATGCATGCGGATCGGTCAAGCTGCATCGGGACTCGGGCGGCAAAACCCCAGAGATTCCCGTTGCACAGAATCACGCATCGGGGCGCCCAGTGAGCGTTTTCGTCACTACCCGCCAACATCGGCTGACATCAAGAGGACACGATCGTCCGGATGAATCGGGAATTGCGGGTCATGCGTGAAATGACGCTCATTCACGCACGCGATCAGGCCCTCCGGCAGCAATTCACCCGGTCGACAGCGAGCCGAGAATCCGGGGCACCGTGAGGAGAGGTCGCCGATCACCTGCTCCAGCGACGTTCCCACGCACTCCACTTGGGAAAGTCCGGCATACTTCTGAGCCAGTCCGAGCAGTTCGACCTGCGGCATCAAGTCACCTCGGAACAAGAGGGGGGAGTCGGCATTCGACCTCAGACGGAAACAAGCCGGGCTGTCCCACTGCGAAGTCCGCGGGACAGCCAATCCCGCCGGTCCCAATGAAACACGGCCAGGACAAATTGTCCTGGCCGTGTGAGTTCATGCAAGACTGTCGCTTGGCAACAGCTGTCGAAGTCGAGACTACTCGTCCCGCAACTCGTCACCCGCCTGAGCGAGAATCTGAGACGCGACGTGAGCCGGGCTGTAACCCGTCGGCAGCTTGACCATTGGCTTTGAGGCGTTGGTGCAGAGACGTTGCACGCTCTTGAGCGGAACTCCCACACCTCGCACGCCCACCAGCACCACAGCTGGGTCGGACTCGTCGAGTTCCTCTTCAAGGCGATCGAGGGACTCATCATCCCGCATCGCGATCCAAGTCAGCCCCGACAGTCCGAATCCATCGATGAGTGCCTCAGCCACATCGGCTCGGCGTTCACCACCCGCGAAGACGACCTTGCGTCCCTTGAGCAGCTTACGAACGTCGAGGACATCAGGCTCGGGCCACGACTCATCACTGACGGCCTCTTCCTCTTCTTCCTCGTAGTCGTCCTCTTCGGCTTCAGGTTCAACCACAGCGGCGCGGCTGCGGCTGCTGCCGGCACTGGCTGAGCGACGGGTCGAGCGAGTTGGCGGAGCGACATCGACTTCGTCGTCGCTATCGTCTTCCTCGTCTTCGTCGTCGTCACCCATCAGCTCATCGCCGAGGTCATCGTCAGCCAATTCTTCTTTGTCTTCTTCTTCCTCATCAACTTCGGGGAAGCCACCGGCATCCACTCGTCGTTCGATCTCTTCCAGAACTCGCTCGAATCCCGGGTGGTCCTCGATGATCGGAGCCGATTCCAGAACCGATTCAAACAAGTTGTAGAGTTCGCGGCTGGTGGGGGCGACGCCGAGCTTGAGGAGGCTTTCGACGCTTTCGGCCACTTCACGCCACTGCTCGTCGCCTTCGTCTTCACTTTCTAGATTTTTGATCTCGTCGAGAAGCCCTTGCAGCTTGCTGAAGAGCTGAGCACGTTCCTTGCTGCGTTCTTCGCTGTTGAGGCTCTCCGACTCAAGAGCTCCAATACGGGACTGCAGGTCAGCCCAACGGCCCGGATCGGCCGGGTCATCCAGGCGCATGTGCCGCTTGATCAGGATGTGCTCGCGAGCCGCCACACCACGCAGCCAGCGGAACACCGCGTTCTGATCGAAGTCCCAGTAATCGTTGACCTGGGACACACCCATGCGGACAGCCGACTGAGCCTCGGCCAAGAGGTCGAGAGCCTGCTCAAAGACGAGGCGATCACGGCCTTCGTCGGAAAGCAATCGGCGAGCCAGTGAAGTCGCAGCTGCCATATTCTCGAAGCACTCAGCGAGATCTTCGAGCAGGCGAGTGTTCTCTGGCGGACGCCACTGCGAAGAGAGCATCCACAGATAACAATCGGGCAACTCTTTCGCACGACGGATCAGTTCACGATCCACCGGCGAGATTTCCACCTGGTAATCGGCTCGCTTGGCGAGCAAGGACTGACGATCGATCGCCCACAGCAGCGACTCACGTTTGAGTCGGCAACGTGTCTCGATCATCGGAAGATCTTCGTCCGTAATCGGCATCGCACCGCCACGTCCAGGCGTCCGCCCGCCCATGGCTGCACCGCTATCGATCTCGTCGCGAAATTCACGAGCGCGAGAGGACAGGACCGGCTCCGGTTCGCGAATTTCTTCGCGCGAGGAGGAACCACGAATTGGCGTCCCTCCCTTGGTAAGCTCGAGAAGGCAAGCGGCAAGCGCCCGCAATTCCGACTTGAGCTCCATATCTTCTTGTGCGTCTCGAACCAGCTTCTCGGTCAATTTTGTGAGCAAACGATTCAGTTCAAACTGCATTCGGTTTTACCTTGTGGGCCCTTCATCAATGGGGAATTTGAGCGCAAAACTTGGGGAGGCGTAATCTTCCGAAGTACGGAAAAACTGACGACACAAACAGTTACAACATCAGTCCCTGAGACCAGTTCCTGGTTTTAGTGGAAGTGTCTTGCAGCACGCTCAAAAGAACGCGCCACTAATTCTGAGAACGCCGCCTCATCCTTGCGATGTCATCCCCAACTCAGGCCACTATAGCCAAGCCCATGGTGTCTTGCATCCGTTTTTTCGACTAAATTCAAGAAGTCTCATGGAAGCAAAACCGCATTCTCATCTGTGCGATTCTGCTCGCTTTCGCAATTTGAATTCACGATTCAACAGTTAAATTCTTGCCCACAAGTCGACACACAACGAACGTATCCGTACATGGAACTGGCTCGGTCGTGTTTCCGGTGGACCGAACGTATTTTCCGAATCTCCCGCATTGTTTACAGTGAGCGAACGCTGCCGGCTGAGGTCGCCAGCCGGTTGACCCTCAAACAGTGCGAACCACCTTAATCTTGGAAGCCAATGCCATGCAGTCCAGCCATCGTTCCATTGTCGCTCAGAAGCATCAGGTGCGTGGCGGCTTCACCTTGCTCGAACTCCTGATTGTGCTCGCCATCATTGGGGTCATCGCAGCGATGGTCGTCCCACGCTTTCTCTCTCAGCAGAAGGGGGCGAACGTCAAGCTGACCCGCACAGCCATCATGAACCTCGAAAAGGCATGCGAGCTGTACGCCACCGAACACGACGGCGAATGCCCGACCGGAAACCAGGACGCTCTGCAGGTACTGCTCAAGCCGACCGACAAGGAAGGCAAGCCGATGAAGCAGTATGTCGACAAGGTGCCGCGTGATGCCTGGGACCAGCCGCTCTTCTATGAGTACCCCAACACGAAGGTCACAGATACCGATCGCCCCGCGATCTGGTCATCCGGCCCAAACCGTCAAAATGAAAACGGCGAAGGTGACGATGTGAACAACTGGAAGGACCTGGGTAAGTAAGCTGCGAGAGCCCCATCATCTCTGCGGTTTCCAGCCGAACAACGCCGCAGAGTTGAGGTGACATTGAGAACCCGCTAATGCATCGTCACCCTCGGGTGGCGGTGCATTTTGTCGTTTTTTCAAAGCTGCCAATTCCCTGTCTTGCCTCATTCGCGAACTTTGACAATACTTTCGGCAGGATTTGCCGGACGGCACAACTCCGTAACCACATTGAACATCCCTCGCTTGCTCATGGAAGGCAGGCGAGTGTTCTGATCGCGGGTAGACGGAGATGCATCGGCATACAGCGAGGAAGGGACTCCCGCATGGCTGATTCTCTGAAATTAATTCACGCGACTCGCCTGCTACTGGACGAGCCCGTTTTAGGTGCTGGCCCGCTTTCGAGCGAAGAACGCCGGCTGGTGGAAGACGCCACCATTACTGCGTTTCACCGCATCGTGGAGGCCTGTGTCGACCGCCGCGCTGACCTGCTGATCCTGAGTGGAGACACGTTTGATGAGACGTCATTCACGTTGCGGGCACGGGCCACGTTGACCGACGGACTCGACACGTTAAATGAAGAGGGTGTGTCGGTCTTTATCACGCCGGGCACGATGGACTCAGCTCTGTCGTGGAAGCGGCTCGGGAGTCTGCCTGATTGCGTCACGCTCTTCACCAGCGAACAAGACAGCCCTGTTGACATCAGCGAACGCAACAAAGTCATCGGTGTCGTCAGCTGTCTCTCGCCGTCCTCGCGAGCTGTGACGGCTCCTCGCTCCGGAAAGCCGGGAGTGATTCAGATCGGAATCATTCCAGAAGGGGACGTCCCGTCAGGTCGCCTGGATGAATGGCTTGATGCCAAGATCACGGGCTGGAACTATCTCGCAATCGGGGGCGGCGACACCAGCCGGTCGTTGAATCTCGTCTCGGGGCTGGCCCATGCTCCCGGCACTTCTCAGCCGCTCCGACCATTTCATCACGGGGCATTCGGCTGCTCATTTGTCGAACTCGACTCCACCGGCATGGTTCACCAGGAGCAGATTCGGACCGCGACTGTCCGTTGGGAACGGGTGCTGGTCGACTGTTCCACCTCGACCAGCTGGGAAGAGCTGACCGAGAAGCTGGCCCTGCACCTCCTCGAATACGAGACCAACCCCGTCGAGAGCATCTGGAATATCGAGTGGGTACTGAAGGGGCGCGGCGACGTGTTCGATAGCCTCGAAGATCCCCGTCGGCAGCGTGAACTCTGGGATGCCATCGATCGCGAGGCGAACTCCTTCGAGGTCCGGCGACGTCACACACTGACTCGCGAATCGAGCGAGGCAGCTCGCGATCAGGAGGCAGCCAACCTGCTCAAGGAGTTCTCGGAAACGCTGGGCGGAGTTCTGAATCCCCAGGAGGTCTTCTGGAAGAAGCGTGGGCAGCTCTTCACCGATATGACCACTCCTTGGGGCCGCAAGCTCGCGAGCATGATTGAGAACGCCGATGTGCATAAAGTGGCCGAGGAAGCACGACAGCTGGCACGGGGGTGGTGGACCTGATTCCATCAGCGGGTCGAGTCTCAACTCGGGGGGCGAGTTGGGACGAATCGCGAGACGGTGACGATCGTTTCGCAGTCAAGGAGGACCAAGAGCCATGAAAATCACCGAACTCCAAGTCGAAAGATTCGGCGTCTGGAGCGACCTCACACTGCCGCTCAACCCGGGCAGCACCAGTGTCTTCTATGGTCCCAATGAGGCCGGCAAGTCGACGTTGATGCGGTTCATCCGCGCGATGCTCTTCGGCTTTCGCCCCCAGGACGAACGCACTGCCGGTCCCAATCCGACTCCCATTCGCTGTGACGGAGCCCTGCGCATTGAGAAGGGCGGACGCGAGCATCTGGTCCGCCGCATCAGCTCCCCCGGCACGCGCGGCCGCTTGATGATCGATGGCGTCGAAGACCCGATCAAAACCGAATCGCTGATGAAGAACCTGCTCGGCGGAATCACCGAGCCGATCTACGAGAACATCTTCGCCATCGGTTTGAACGAGCTGCAGGAACTGGCCACTCTCGACGGAGAGGAAGTCGCCCGCCACATCTATGGCATCTCGCTCGGGATCGACGGAGAACGGATTCTCAAGGCCTACACAGGCTCGGAAAACGACAGCAAGTTCCTGCTGGACGAGACCGGCCGCGAGGGCAAACTCTTCGGTCTGGTTCGCGATCTGGATGCCGTCGACCGCGAACTGGTCGCGCTCGGCGATCCGTCTCGCAAGTACGAAGAACTGGTCACCAAGCGGGATCAACTCGACAACGACATCAGCGGCTGTAAACAGCGACAGGTCCAGCTGCAGCGAGAGATTCGCGGCCGGGCATTCATGGAGCGTGTTTACGTTCCGTGGAACAAGGAACGCCAGCTGCGCCGCGAGATGGACGGCCTTCCCCGGCTGGTCGATTTCCCGAGCGATGGGCTCCAGCGCATCGACGGCTGGGAAACCGAACTTGAGAACATCGACGGTCGTCGTCGCCAGGCTCACTCCGATGTGGAGCGTCTCGAAGCTGAGGTTGCCCGCAATTCACTCGACCCAAGGCTGGAAGAACAGGCCACCGCCATTCGCCAGATGCTCGGCGAACAAGAGTCGGTCCGGTTCATCGAACGCCGACTGGTCGATCGTCGGGCTCGTCAGGAGATCACAAAACGCCAGCTCGACGCCGCCCTTGCTGGTCTGCAAGGACGCTGGGCGACCGACCGACTGGAAGAGACCGAGTTCTCCCCCGCGGCGCTGTACCAGCTCTCGCAAGCCGCTCGCCAGTTGCAGGCCGCCGGAGCGGGGCGGGCTCGCATCATTCGACGGTACAAGCAATACGCGGCCATCGCCAACCGCAAGCTCGCCTCCACGGAAGAACAAGTTCGCCACCTCGGCGGCCTGACCTTCCCCCAGGCTCGCGAACACGCCCAGCGTCGGCTCGACGAACTGGAACAGCTGATCGCCCTCCGGGCTCGCGAGAGTACGCTGACCGAGCTGTTGTCAGGACTCGACGTACAGATCAACCTGATCAACCGTCCCAAGGACCTGCCCGACTACTTCTATGCCACGTTGTGGTTCTTCGGAATCGCGGGGATGTTGCTGCTGGTGGCGGGCCTGCTGTCGCTGCTGGAGCTGGGACCGATCGCACAGACGGCATCGTGGTTCTTCCGCAATGCCCCGTGGCTGGTGGGAGCAACGTATCTCGCGGTCGCGACCCTCTGCGGGGGTGTCGTGTGGGTGATGAAGGAGCACTTCGAGCCATCGCGATATGGTCTCGACACCTTGATGCGTCGTCGCCGCGAAGTCGAACATGAGTTGTCCGAGATCCGCCACGAGATCATCCGCATTACCCAGCTGGATGTTGCTCGCGGTCCAATGCCGACGCTCGCCGACACAATGGGCGATGAGCCCGATCAGTTGACCGAAGAGTCGGTGGCCCGGGCAATTCGCCGCCGAATCGCGGAGTTCGACGCCCTGGAGCGTCAGTCACAGCGGGTCGTCGCCATTCGCAACCGCATGTCCCGATTGCGGCAGGCCCTCAAGAACCGCCAGCGCGACATCGTCTCATCACGACGTTACTGGTGCGAACAGCTACGTCGGCTCGGCATGCCCGAGACCCTCAAGGTCAAGGAGGCCTTCGCCCTGCTGCAACTGGTGGCCGACGCTAAGCGGCTGTGGATTGAATGGCGTGACGACAACCGCGAACTGGAGATCGATGACCGCCGCGTTCAGGACTTCCGCGGTCGCGTCGAGGGCATGGCCCGACGCAATGGGACGGGAGGGGCCAAGCTCGACTGGTACCAACAACTTTCGCAGTGGGAAATCCAGCTGCGACAGATCGAGGATTCGCGAGCCCTGGTGACCCGCCTGGTTCAGGAACTCGACGATAAGCGCAAGCGGTTGAACCAGATCGCCGAGTCGATGACGCCGATCCGAGCGCAGCGAGCCGCCATGCTGGCCAAGGCAGGGGCCACCGATCGGGCCGACCTCGTCGCGAAACTCAAAGCCTTCCAGCGATACAACGAACTGGTCAAGTTGCACGCAGCGGCCCAGGAAGAACTCACCTTGGCGGCCAAGCAGGAACCCGACCTGGCCGTGGTTGAGGATGACCTCCTGCGATTCGTGCCCGGCAAGAATGAAGAAGAGACGATCCATCTGCGGGTCGAGCTAGTTCAGATCGACGAACAACTGCAGAAGCTGTTTGAGAAGCTGGGCCGCATCAAGCAGGAGATCCTCGACCTCGAAAATGATCGCCGGGCATCGTCACTCAAGTTCGAACGTGCTCAGCTGGCCGACGAACTGAATCGGTCGGTTCAACGCTGGCTGGCCCTGAAGGCCTCGGGGCAAGCGGTCGAAAAGATGCGTTCCCGCGTTGAGCGAACCTGCCAGCCTGAAATCCTCAAGCATGCGTCGGAGTATCTCGAACGGCTGACGCTGGGCAAGTACCACAACATCTGGACCCCGCTCGGCCAGCGGCATCTGGTCGTCGATGACGAGAAGTCAGAATCGCTCAAGGTCGAGCACCTGAGCAAGGGAACCCGCGAACAGGTCTTCCTGGCAATCCGCCTGGCAGTGATGAAGGACTTCGCCGATCGCGGTGTCGAGTTGCCAATGGTCCTGGATGACGTGGTCGTGAACTTCGACCAACTGCGAACCGAGGCAGCTGTCAGAACGCTGCTGGAGTTTGCGGAGCAGGGACAGCAGATCCTGATGTTCACCTGCCACCTGCACCTGGCCCACTTGTTCGAGAACCAGGGCATCGAGCCGATCTGGCTGCCCGCCCGAGCCGGTACCCGCGAAGGCCAGCGAGCCTAACTCCTGCGAGTGACCGGCGCACGCGGGATGGTGCGACACGCGGTGACACATCTCGGCCCACTCTCACCGCATCACCGCATCGAATCGCAGGTCAAATTCACCAAACAATCCGCCCCCGTGCCGATCACTTGGGATAGATCGCCGTATCCGCCTGACCGGTCGGCTCCAGGACATACAGCGGGGTATTCTCTGGTGGGTTGATGAACGACGGTCGGGGAACATCGACCCGCTTCATCTCGAACCCGACCGACCTCGCCGCAGCCATCGCCAGCTGCCACCAAGACTCGTTGTAGTATCTTTCTGTCCAGCCATAGACTGGATCGGGGGCAGCGGACAGCGTCAGGGGGGCCTGCCCCGGCGAGAGGGTCGAGATCGCCCCCACCCACCAGATTCGACCTCCCGACTGGAGCGTCTTGCGAATCAGCTCCAACTCGGGTTTGATCGACTCCGGCGTGCTAAGCGGGAGTCGCTGTTCGTGGATCTCGACGTAACCTGCCACGAACGCCCGGCGATCGATATTTGGCAGCATGATCCACTGTGCTGGGCCATGGTAGTAACGATTGAACGAGTGCCCGTAGTACCACGGAGTCACGACCACCAGATCGTTCTCTTTGGCGTGCTCTTTCAGATGGTTGGCGACTAGATCGACCGCCGTCATGCGGTAAGCAACGAGCGGCCCCGAACGCGTCATGCAGATCTGCCCCACGATCGCCAGTCCAACTACTGCCGCGGTCTTGGCAGTGCGGAGAGGATACTCGCCCCGCCGCATCGCCCACATGTTATGGGTGAGGTCAGCGGTCACTGCCAGGAGCGTCAGCAGCGGCAGGTAGTACCACTGCTGGGTACTGACGCCCAGCCCCTGGACATATGCCCAGAACCCCAGTGTACCCAGGACTGCAAACGCGAGAAGAAACGTAGCCCGATCAGTGTCGACGTCGATGTTCTCGGGATCGATTTTCGTGAAGGCCTTGCGGACTGCGACCCAGACCCCGGTGATGGCGACCAGCGTCCAGGCGATCGGCCGGATCGTGCCTCCCCAGTCGATGGCATCCATGAAGACATGAAGTCGATCGACAAATGATGTGGGGCTTTGATGCACGACTTTTGCCAGACGGGGCATCACCCACAGCACGTACGGAAGCATCGAACAGGCGGCGAAAAGCCCGATTGCCATAAACACGATCGCATTGCGATAGAGCCGATGTCGCAATGCTCCAATCGCCAGCGCAGTCAGCACAGCTGCGAGCATGAAGCAGTTCGTATACGAATAATGAACAGCCGCGAGCGATGCAAAGAGCAGGGCGATCCACCCGGAAATCGTCGGTGCGAATCCGACTCGACCAGCCACTCCCAGGAGAACGAGCAGAGCGATGACGCCCAGCCCGTATCCGCGAACCTCGCCTCCAAAGACGATGAGATTCGGGTCCAGCCCCAGAAACACCAGCGACCAGTAAGGAAAAGCCACACCGAACGGTTTACAGGCCCACCACATCGCCGGGATCACCGACAAGCCCATCAGAAACCCCAGCCAGCGGGCCGAGGTGTCGCCCGCTCCGAAGAGGGCGACCCAACCGCGCAGCGTCACTTGCCACAAGGCCGGGAACGAGTCGTTGGTCAGAGCGTACAGCCAGCTGTCGTAGGTCCCGGTCGCCATGTCGAGGCTGTGAACTTCGTCCCTCCACAGGGCTCCCGCAGACCGAAAAGCGATCCAGCGCAGGCCGACGAGCAGGGCCAGAATCAGGGCACGGGCGATCCATTCCTGAGTCGATGTCCGCCTGGTCAATGACTCGGGAACTGCGAACTGCATGTCACTCTTCCTCCGTGAAGACACTGTGCCGAAGTGCTACTAATCCAAAAAACCAGCTGTCCGTCCGGGCGAGACTCCGGCGGGCAGATGGTAGCCCGGTATCGCAGTCTGTGCCAATGCGGAATGGCGAATCATTCAGAGAATCAACCTGTCGTAGCAGCCGATGAGGACCGGGCGGCGGGGGCTGGACAAGCCCGATTCGCCAACGAGCAGACAGAAGATTTTACTCGACTAGAATGCACGCCATAGCATCGAGCGTGACTCCCCGGATGGCCCCATGGAAGAGAACTACCAGATCCTGATCTCGGACCAGCAGTCAGCTGTGACTGTTTCGGAGGAGGAGCTGCTTCGCGTGGCGACGGTCACGCTGCAATCCGAGGGCGTGGTGCGGGCCGAGATCAGCGTGGCCCTGGTTGACGATCCCGCGATTCACAAATTGAACCGGGAGTATCTACAACACGACTACCCGACCGACGTCATCAGCTTCTTGCTCGACTCGGGAGATGCGGATCCGCGCGGAGTCGTGAATCCCAACGCAACGGGGCGTCGTGGCTTTGGCAAATGGCTGGCCGGCGATGTCGTCCTGAGCGGCGACACGGCAGTGCGCGAGGCTGAGGAGTATGGCTGGGAGGCAAAGTCGGAGGCGTGTCTGTACCTCGTCCACGGGCTGTTGCATCTGTGCGGGTACGATGATCTGACCGATGAAGAGCAGCAGATCATGCGAGGCCGCGAACGCGAAATTCTTCGTGAACTCGGTTGGGAGGCTCGCTACGCCGAGGATTGATCTCCATCCGAGTTACGGAGCACCCACCGCGGGATTGAGGAAGTCCAGCAGCTCGCCGTAGTCACGACCGCCGACATCGCTGGCGACAACCTTTCCGTCTTTGACAACGATCAAACGCGGGATCCCCTCCACCCGGAAGAATGCTGGCAGATAGGTGTTCTCATCGATATCGATTTCCACGACCTTTAATCGATCACCGTACGCTTCTTCGACCTTGTGCAGATGCGGCTTCATCATCTGACATGGGGGGCACCAGGTCGCAGTGAAATCGAGGAGGACCGGCGTCTTGCTCGACAATACGTTCGCTTGGAACCACTTGTCATTGGGCATCCCTTTCGGAATTTCGACACCCGCTGGAACAGGATCTACCGGTTCAGGTGGCGGAGCTTCGCTGCATCCCGCCAGCAAGAACAGACCTAACATCAACAATGGCAGAGTTCGCATGGTGAGATCGCAAGGAAGAAATGTGGCCGAGATCGCTCTATGAATTATAGGCAAAGATCGAATTTGAGTGACGGGATTTTCGCTTCCCTCGCAATGAAAAAGCCCAAGGGATGCACCCCTTGGGCTTGGACGTTTACTCACGAATAGTGCTTACGCCTTGAAAATCTTCTCGCGACCGTCGATGACGTTCTTGGTCAGATTTCGCGTGTCGAGCACCATCTTGGAGTGCTGCACCAGGAACTCCGGATCGTACGCCGAGTGATCGGTCGAGATCAGCACGCAGTCGAACTTGGACAGGTTCTCTGCCGTGAGCGGAGTACTTTCCATCGCGGGCAGCGTCGGGTGATGCCGCATCTTGGGCAGCGACGGGACGTGCGGATCGTTGTACGACAGCACAGCTCCCCGCTTGATGAGCAGCTCCATCAGCACGAATGACGGGCTCTCACGCGGATCGTCGACATCCTTCTTGTACGCCGCTCCCAGCAGCAGGATCTTGCTCCCCTTGATCGGCTTGCCCTGATCGTTGAGGAACTCGCCCAGCTGGGAGATGACGTATTCCGGCATCTTCGAGTTGATCTCGCCGGCCAGTTCGATAAAGCGGGTCGTCATCCCGTACTTGCGGGCAAGCCACGTCAAGTAGAACGGATCGATCGGGATACAGTGACCACCCAGCCCCGGACCGGGGTAGAAGGCCTGGAACCCGAAGGGCTTGGTCTTCGCGGCGTCGATGACTTCCCAGACATCAATGCCCATCTTGTCGAATAGCACCTTCAGCTCATTCACCAGTGCGATATTCACCGCGCGATAAGTGTTCTCCAGGATCTTGCAGGCTTCCGCGATCTCGGGGGTCGAGACGGGGATGACCTTGACCACAGCCTGGCTGTAGAGAGCACAAGCCGCCTGCTGGGCCGCCTTGTCCATGCCGCCGACGACCTTGGGGATGCCAGCTGCAGAGTAGTTCGGATTGCCCGGGTCCTCGCGTTCGGGACTGAAGGCGAGCAGGAAGTCCTTGGAGCACTTCAATCCGCTGGTTTCGAGGATCGGGAGCACCACATCGCGGGTCGTCGTCGGATACGTCGTGCTTTCCAGAACGACCAGTTGCCCAGGACGGAGCGCCTTGGCGATCGAGCGGGACGTTTCCTCGACGAAGAACAGATCAGGATCGCGGCTTTCATTGAGTGGAGTCGGGACACAGATCAGGATCGCGTCGGCCTCGCGGAGACGGCTCATGTCCGACGTGGCGTCGAACTGTTTGCGGTCCTTCCACGCGCGGACCTTTTCCGAGCTGATGTGCTTGATGTAGCTGCGACCGGAGTTGAGATCGTCGACCTTCTTCTGGTCGACATCGTATCCGATACAGGTGAACCCTTTGGTGACGAATGCATCTATCAGTGGCAGTCCGACATACCCGAGGCCGATGACCCCGACTTTGGCGGTCTTGTTCTGAATCGCCTGCAGAAGCGATTCCGACATGTTGAACTCCTCGTTGGATGAATGTCGCTGAATGAATACGGCCTCGTGGGTGCCCAGCCTCCGCTAAAGCGCCCACAGTGTCGGGGAAACTAGCAGTTTGAAATCGGGGGGGCAACAGGGGATTCCGCCGTTTGTCAGACTTCAACGGGATCATAGAAACTCATTGATTCATGGGCATTTAGGTCGCTTCGACAGGCTGGATTTCCCGGGCAAGTGGTGTCACACCGCGGGATCCCGACGGACGGCCTCCTCTCTTCGGCCAGATCGGCAGAACCAGCCGATTTCCCCCGCACTTTGGCCGGTTCGAGCCTCCAGACGTCCCGAACTGGCGACCCGGTCTTGCCTCGGTCGATGCGCGAGGGGTATACGAGCGTTCGCTCTCCAGGACGGGGAGCAGTACGCAAAACAGCCTCGGGAAGGATTCCCATGAGCGAAGTGTTGGACGCCCCTGTTACTCCAGAGCCACTGGCGATCGATCTGCGCCAACGGTTCGGCGCGGAGAGCGGACCACGTCGCGACGATCAGGCCCTGCAACATGCCGGCCGAATTCTGGAACACCTCCGCACCCAATTGGCGGAACTCGACCGCCGCGAGCAGAACCTCAACAGCCAGCTCTCGTCGATGGACCAGGAGCGGCGCTCGCTGCGTCTGTGGAGCCAGCAGTTCAACGAAGAAGCCGAACGCCGCGAGCAAGAGCTGCGGGCTCGCGAGATCAAGCTGGCCGAACGCGAGGCAGGGTTCGAAGCGTATACCGCCGAAGTCGAATCACGAGAGAAGTCGCTGGCGACCGAATGGGAGTCACTGGCAGCTGCCCGGGCGGCGATGAAATCGGAGCTGGCCTCTGAGATTGAACAGGAACGTCGCGACCTCACCGAGGCGACTCGCCGCCTGGAACTCGACAGCCGGGAGCTGCAACGACGCCAGAGCGAATTTGAGTCGGCCCAGTCGCTGCAATACGAAAACAACCTGCGCGAGATGGAAAGCTTGCGGGCGGAGAAGCTCGCGGAGATCGATCGCCGCGAGGCTGAAGTCACGCGCCGGGAAATCGATGTCGAGAAGCGGGCTCGGTTCCATGAGGATCACCTCGATCGCGTGCGTCGCGATCTGGCCGATCAGCGTCGTGACCTCGAACGGGAACGGCAGCGTCAACGGGTCTGGATGGAGCAGGTCGAGGAGTCGATCCGCCTGCGTCTGGCACACGTGCGCCGCTATCGGGATCTCGTGACGCAACGCGAACAATCGATTGAGCAAGAGCGTGAACTGCTCCAGCAGGCCAAAGCCAACTCCGATGCCGAGATGGCCGAAAGCCGGAAGCTGTTGCAGGCCCAATGGCAGGCCTTCGAACAAGATCGCGATGCGAACCTGGCCGAGCTCGAACGACGTTCCGCCGACCTGGCCCAGCGTCAGGAAGCTTGTGACATCAAGGCTCAAAAGGTCGAGGAGCTCCGCGAAGCCGCCGAGCGAGCGAACCAGGAGATCCTTGAACAACGCGTCATCGTCGAACAGGTGCGAGCCGAGATCGACCGTTCCGTCGGGACCGAAGAAGCCGACGCCCTCATTCAACAGGTCCAATCCCAACTGCACGAGCAGTGGAAGCACGTTCGCGAATCACTGGTTCAGCAGCGTGATGAGTTGGAAGACACCCGCCAGTCGATCGTCCGCCTGCGGGATGAATTCCGCGACGAACGGGACGTGTTGACGAACTGGGTCAGCCAGCGCGAGTACCAGCTCAAGGCCGCCGAAGAGGCGCTGACCCGCGAACGATCCAACTCACAACTCTCAGAAAACCGCTGGACGGCCGCTCGCGAACGTTGGCGTCAGGAGAAGATCGAGGCGGAGAACGTCATTCGCGGGCTGTTGCTGCAGCTGGAGATCATGGCCTCGGTTCCTCCCGATATCTCGTACCCGACAGCTCCGGGACAGACTGCGTCTAATGGTGAAGTATCGGGCCTGAACCTGGATGAGTATGGCCAGCTGGTCGATGCCGCCTAGCGGACGCCCCCCGACTCGGCGAGTGGCAATCACACTGCCCTCAAGCAGGAGGTCCCGAGTATGCATGCTCTCCGCAGCTCATTCCTCGTCGCGATCCTGATCTGTGGGTCACTCTGTGCCGACGAAGCAACGCCGGTCAATTCCTCCTCCGCGTCGGTCTGTGCGATCCTCATCGGCGGAATCGACTCGGACCCCAGTCCCGAGCAGATCAACGGAACTGCCCCGCGTGGGCGTGGGCAAAGTGGGATGTATCAGCTGGCGGGCGATCTGAACCGCCAGGGAATCACAGCTGAATATTTCAATTGGAACGGCACGCGCGCGGGTCAGATCCACGGCAAGGCCCCATTGGCCGCTGGAATCGCGGAGTTCATCTGCGACCGCCACGGACAAGATCCCGCCGAACGTATCGCCATCGTGGCTAACAGCTGGGGTGGCCATACCGCATGGGAAGTGTGCCGAGCCGTGGAAGAGCCAGCCATTCCGATCGATCTGGTGGTGTTCCTCGATCCGTCGTCGTTGGGGCGAGCTGCTGCCAAGCGGCCACAACAGCTTCCCGAAACCGTAAAAGTGGCCCGCAACTACTACACGCGGAACGTGTTCGGCTGGAGAGAATTGCCAGGGGTGGAGCGACTGACCAACGTAGATCTTGGGGACGCCGCTCACGGGTTCCAGATCCCAGGCGGTCCGAAATACAACGCCGCGTTTGATGTCCACGCTCACATTGCCGCTGAGTGGGACCCTCGCATCCACGATGAGATCACCCGACACGTGGTTCAACTACTGAGCACCAGTCCCATCACGGTTGCGGGTGGCGACACCGCTGTGGCCAAGTGAACACGTCGAACGATGCTCGCGAAAGCTGACCAGTTTCAGTAGCCGTCGACACAGCAGTGCAGCATTCCAATCTGTCCATGCAGAACGACCCGGGAAATTCCAGGGCACCTTACTTAAACGCGAAGTCACCCGGGAGCGGCAGGTCGTGCATCGAGCGCAGGCCAAACACCTCCAGGAAGCGTGGCGTCGTCTCGTAGCAGACTTCGGTCTGATCCCCTCGCTTTAATTGGATCAACTCCCGACGCAACAGCTGGCGTACAATGGAAGAGGTCCCCTCGCGCCCCAGGCTGTCGAGTTCGTCCTGTGTCACCGGCTGGGAGTAAGCAATAAAGGACAGGATCTCGAGGACCTCCTGTCCGAGTTTCACCTCACGCGGGCCGACGCCGTACACGCGGTGCCGGACCTTTTCGAACTCGCTTCGCAGCTGCATACGGTAGCCGCCCTCTTCCAGCTCAATGCGGTACGGGCGATTTTCCGAGTCGTAGATTTCGTTCAGTTCGTCGATCAGACGTAACACATCCTCGCTGCTGGTACTTCCCGATAACACATCGGCCAGCTGCCGAGAGGGAAGTGTCTTCCCCCCGACAAAGAGCAGGGCCTCTAGAACCTGACGCGAGGTCACGGTCGGAGCTTGGGACTCCAGCGGGGTGCTGGAGAAGAATGACTGCGATGCTTCGGGTGTCGGAGTTGCTGTTGCAACGGGGCCTGCCATCACTCCCGGGAGTGGTTCCTCTTCAGGTGACAGCTGCGGCTCACCGACAGCATCGGCCACCGTGGCGTCGAGAGTGTCGAGCGACTCCAGAGCCTGCTGGTAGGCGGCCTCGATATCGTCGAGGTCCCAGCCTTCGCCCTGGTCCTCGTCTTCGACTTCCAGTGGCGCAGCTTCAGATTCAGCCTCGTGGGTGTCACTCGCAGCGGACGAGTTGACGACGACGCGAAACGGGAATGGAAGTGATTGGTCTTCCGCCATCGGAACTCTCGACAGACCTCAAAATCCAGGCAGTGTCCTACTCGTTGACCGCAAATCTGGGCGCGAGGATACGCCGTTCTTCATTTTCTGCCCAGATCAGTGTGCATTCACCGGCTGGCTGAGCGACTCCTGCCGATGTTTTGAGTTGGCGGAATCCGAACGGTGTCCAGAGAGAACAGCCCATAAATCGAACCTGATCGAGAATCGCGGATTGTTGAGGAGGACCCATCTTGACCAAATCAACGCAATGGGCAGAATCACTGACAGTCCCCTCGTCCCAGCCTCCACTCGCGCGAGTCAGTATGCGGCCGCTGATGACCGTCAGCATGAGACATCTATTCCCGACTGCCAGCTTTGTCGGCTGCGCAGATTTACGGGTCCGGGATGTTGAGTGCTCCTCGTCGGAAATCCAACCCGGGGCGATGTTTGCCGCACTTCCCGGAACCGCTCGACATGGTCGGGAGTTCATCACCGATGCCATCCAGCGCGGGGCGACATCTCTGCTGCTCGACCGGCCAATCGCCGGTTGTCTGCTGCCGCAGTGCATCGTGCCGAGTGTTCGCGAGGCGTATGCGCGGCTGTGTCATTGTCTCTTCGCCGATCCGACCCGGCACCTGGGTGTCGTGGGTGTCACCGGAACCAACGGCAAGACAACGACCACCTGGATGATCCGGGCCATCCTTGAAGCGGCTCGCGGGCCGTGCGGACTAATCGGGACGATTGAGAACAGTGACGGGATCGGACGCTGTCCGGCCACCCTCACCACACCGGGCAGTCGTGATCTGGCGATGCTGCTCGCCTCCACGCGTCGGAACCTTGTGAATTATGCCACGCTGGAACTCTCCAGCCATGCCCTCGACCAGGACCGAGCGGCGGGGACTCAGCTGGATGTTGCGGTGGTGACCAACCTGTCACAGGATCACTTCGACTACCACGGGACGTTTGAGAATTACCGGATCGCCAAGGCCCGCATCTTCCGCCAGCTCAAGCGTGGTGGGACAGCCGTTTTAAATCTGGACGATCCCCCGGCGATGTCGCTTCTGGCTCAAACCGGATGGAATCAGATCGTGACCTACGGCTTGCGTCCCGAGGCGGATGTTCGTGGCGAGATCCTCGAACAATCGGTCGAGGGTACGCATTTCCGGGTGACAGCCGGAACGGAAACGGTGACCTGCTTTACCCCGTTGATCGGACTCTACAACGTGTCCAACGCCTTGGCCGCGATTGCCAGCTGTCGCCAGTTGGGGCTGAGCCTGAAAGAAATGGTGCCCGGCTTGAGCCAGCTGCGACTGGTTCCCGGACGCATCCAGCGGGTGACCAGCGGCCAGCCTTACGAGGTGTGGGTCGACTTCGCCCACACCGATGCAGGGCTGCGCGGGGCCATAGCTGCGGTGCGGCCCTTGGTGAAAGGCCGGTTGACCGTTGTGTTTGGAGCCGGTGGCGATCGGGACCCCGGGAAGCGTCCGCTGATGGGGCGAGCCGCTGCCGATGCCGACATTGCCATCGTGACGAGCGATAACCCACGGTCGGAAAATCCTGCCCAGATTGCCCGACAGGTCGTCTCGGGTTGGCCGCGTCCAATCCCTCCGGAAGTGATCCTCGACCGGGAAGCGGCAATCCGCCATGCAATCTATGCCGCCGGCAGCGGGGATGGGGTTTTGATCGCCGGCAAAGGGCACGAGGACTACCAGATCATTGGTGCTGAGAAGCGTCCATTTCGGGACGCCGATGTGGCTCGCGCGGCCATCAATTCTCATCCCCATCGTGAGGTCAGCTGGCCTCGCGCGCCTCACGGCATCAAAACCCGTACTGACGGAAATGTCACCGAAATCTGCGAGTCGGAGTCGTCGGCATGACCGGCCTTTCGGCTCAAACTTTGATCTTCACGCACGCAGTTTGACGACTCCACATTACCGGAGTTGTACTCAGGAACGGTGCAATTTCGACGCTGCATTTATGCAAAGCCTGGGGTTGTTCCTGTGGAGATCGCAATGCGTGCGGTCACGTATCGTGAGCTGGTAGAAGCTGTCCGTGGACGTCCCATCGGAGTCATGTTACTGGATGTCGAATTCGAGCGAGTCGAAACCGACTCTCGCCGCATTCGACCGGGTGATGTCTTCTGGGCCTTGAAGGGGCCCCATCACGATGGACATGACCACCTGGCAGAAGCTGCCGAACGGGGAGCGGTGGCCTGTGTCGCGGAAGAGGGTTCGATCGATTCCTGTGTGCTGCCGACAATCGCGGTGAGTGACACGCGGCTGGCACTCGGCGACTTCGCCTCCTGGTACCGTTCACAGATCAATGCCCGTGTCATCGGAGTCACGGGAAGCGTCGGCAAGACGACCACCCGGCACATGCTCTACTCGACGTTGTCGAGCCGCATTCCGGGGACCGAAAGCCCTGGCAACTTCAACAACGAGATCGGCGTTCCGTTGTCGCTCCTCGGCATCAGCAACGAGGATAAGTTCGCTGCCATCGAGCTGGCCGCCCGTCAGCCCGGCGACATTGGTGGTCTGACCCGGATGTCCCGACCAGACATCGGGATCATCACGCAGGTGACTCCCGCCCATTTGGAGTCGTTCGGCACTCTCGAAGAAATCGCTCGCACCAAGAGTGAGATCCTCGATTACCTGCCGGAGGACGGCCTGGCGATCCTGAACGGTGACAACGAGCTGGTTCGTGACATGGCCAGCTTCGCCCGCTGTAACGTGGTTCTTGTGGGCACCACGGACGGGTGCGATGTCCGGGCCGAGCATGTGCGGAACGAAAACGGCCAGATGAAGTTCTCGGTCGATGGGCAAAATTACGCCGTCCACTGCCCGGGAACTCACCTGATCATCTCCGCTCTCGCCACGATTGCCGCAGCCCGCGAGTTCGGCATGACCAGTGACGAGATCGCCACCGGGTTGCTGGAGTTCCTTCCCGTTCCGGGCCGTTGCCGTGCTGTCCCAGTCGGGGAATGGACACTGGTGGACGACACCTACAACGCCAGCCCCGCATCAATGGCAGCTGCGTGTGAGATGCTCAAGAACTGGCAGGGGGCTGAGCGTCGTATCCTGATCACGGGTGACATGCTGGAACTGGGAGCCAGTGCCAAGGCCTTCCACGAAGAGCTCGGTCGCCAAGCCGCAGCAGCCCAACTCGACGGATTGATTGCGATTGGTCAGTATTCGTCCGATGTGCTTCGAGCCGCTCGCGAAGCGGGCATGGCGGGTGGTTGCCTGGCCCAGTTCGACGGGACCGACATCCCGGAAATGATGCTCGACATGTGGCTCGACCCCGGTTCGGTCGTCCTGGTGAAGGGCTCCCGCGGGATGCAGATGGAAGCCGTCGTCGAACAGATCCGAGACCTCGCCGCCGCGAAGAATGCCCCGGAAGAGACCGTTCGCTGGGCCGCCTGATATGCCTCAGGTCGCTGGACTCGTTTATCGAGTCCAGCGACTGTTCTATTTAAGCAGAGCCATCAGCCGCGGGACGATTTTCCGTCCGAGTTTCGGAAGGTGAATCCTCTCTCGCCGACTTCTCGACGAACGTCCCGGGCTTGATCTGTGGGCCGGTACGGTGTTCGTCGAGGATCTTTTGGAGTCGCTCCGCGTCCATTACTTCGACTTCGATCAACTCTTTGATGATCTGATCGAGAGCGGGGCGTCGCAGCTGCATGATTTCCCGCGAGGTCTCCATGCATTCATCGACGATGCGTTTCACTTCCAGATCGATGTCTCGCAGGGTCTGTTCCGAGTGTGAGCTCTCCACTGAGTGCCCGGACCCATACTGGAACGGGGAACGTCGTGTATCGCTGTAGTTGACCCGGCCCATCTTGGGGCTCATGCCGTACTCAGTCACCATCCGGCGAGCGGTATCGGTTGCTCGCTCCAGATCGTTTCGAGCTCCTGTTCCGATTTCCTGAAACACAGCTTCCTCAGCTGCGATACCGCCGAGCAGCACGCAGATGTCGTTAATCAGTTCGGACTGTGTGGTGATGTGTTTGTCATCGTCCGGACGTTGCAACATGTAGCCGAGTGCCCCGAACCCGCGGGGGATGATCGAGATCTTGTGAACCGGATCGGTGTTGGGGAGGCTGCACGCGACGAGGGCGTGTCCCGACTCGTGGCACGCGATACGGCGTTTCTCTTCTTCATTGATGATGCGGCTCGCCTTTTCGAGGCCGATGCTGACGCGTTCCACAGCCTCTTCCAACTCGATCATAGTGACCGCCGACTTGTTCTTGCGAGCGGCGAGCAGGGCACCCTCGTTGACGAGGTTCTCCAGATCGGCCCCCGAGAAGCCGGGCGTCAGCTTGGCGAGTTTGCCGAGCTGAACATCATCGGCCATTTTGATGCGGGTTGAGTGGACCTTGAGGATCGCCTCTCGGCCTTTGAAGTCGGGGCGGTCGACGAGCACATGTCGATCGAAGCGACCCGGTCGCATCAATGCGGGGTCCAAAGTCTCGGGGCGGTTGGTCGCCCCCATTACGATCACGCTCTGATCAGAGGCGAACCCGTCCATTTCGACAAGCAGGGCGTTCAGAGTCTGGTCACGTTCATCGTGCCCGCCGGGCATCCCGCTGCCGCGGACTTTTCCGAGGGCGTCGAGCTCGTCGATGAAGATGATGCTCGGGGCCTTGGCGAGAGCCTGGGCGAACATGTCACGGACTCGGGCTGCTCCGACACCGACAAACATCTCGACGAAGTCAGAACCCGACAGGCTGAAGAACGGCACCCCCGCCTCGCCCGCGACGGCCTTGGCGAGCAGTGTCTTGCCTGTCCCCGGTGGCCCGACCAGCAACACGCCACGCGGGATTCGTCCGCCGAGCGCCTGGTACTTCGCGGGCGTTCGCAGAAACTCCACCACCTCACGCAGCTCTTCGACGGCTTCGTCGATACCAGCCACTTGATCAAAGGTGATCCGCGTCTCCTCCCCATCGAACAGCTTGCCACGGCTGCGACCAAACGACATCGCTGCCCCGGGCCCCGTCATCTTGCGAAAGAAGAAGATCAACGCCATCAAGGTGATCGCCATCATCACCAAGGTGATGAGAGACGACCATTCCGTCACAGGCTCCTGCCCATGGACCGTGATCCCAGCCTGATGCAGTTCTTCGCTGAGCTTTTCCAGTGACTGATCGGGAATCGCCCCGATGCTGACATAGGACCGTATCGTCTTCTCGCCGGGTGCAGACGGTGAGGCCGCCCCTTCAAACGGCCAGCCCCGTTCCGGGCTGCGGGGAGGATTCGGGCGGTCCTGGAACGTGATATAGGTATGGCCGAACTGCAGCTCATGCACATTCGATGCGTTGTAAAGCTTCTTTTCGAGCCCGGCGCGGAACTCGCCGTAGCTGATTTCGTTTCCCCGGTTTTGAGTCGACATCCAGTACCAGCAGGCAGCGATCAGGACGCCTGCGACCAGTAGGTACCAGCTGAAGCTCGACGATTTGTCTGGCGGGTTCTTGGAGGGCTTGGGAGAGGAACTCTCGGGGTTGGTCATGCGAAATCCTGCCAGTCGATTATGCGGGAGGCATGCCAATCAAAAGACCATGACTGTTCCGCAGAGTCACTCTATTCCTCGACTTCGGAGTGGTCAATCTGTGATCAGCAGCCATCTCCGGAAGATTCGCTGCAAGTGCTTTCTGGCGAGCCTCTTGAGCACGACCAGTTGAAGTGAGCTGATCTTGCGGACAGAGGTCCATTTTTCCGCTTTTTCCGGACTCGCCGGTCATAACGATTGTCCGCTGGCTGCCGTCAGAGATGCGACGAGTGCGAGACGCCGGTCGGAGTCGCCTGAACTCACGTGACCAAGACTCTCGATGACAGAAGGGAATTCATGATGGATGTTTCATTCTCAGCGGGGCGAAGGAACTTGCCCCCGGGTTTGGAACCAACAGTGCGGGCCGCTTCCAGGGAGGGATGCAGCATGCTGCGTTCTCATTTATTGATCTGCGGAATTTTGACCTGGGGACTCTTGGGATGTGCTTCATCCAAGACCTCGAACACCGCTCGCACAGCGACCGAACAGCTGTTGATCTCGAACGCTGTGGATCAGGCCCTCGACAAGATCGACTTCCGGTCATTCCGTGGTCACACGGTCTACCTGGATGAGCGTTACGTCGACTGTGTCGACAAGCAGTATGTGATCTCGTCGGTTCGCCACCGCATTCTGCGGCAGGGTGCCATTCTGGTCCCCAAACCGGAAGAAGCTGAGGTACTGGTCGAGCTGCGGACGGGAGTCGTGGGAACCGACGTGGCTGACTCATTCCTGGGAGTTCCTGAGGTCACATTGCCGGGCATGTTGACTCTGCCGGAAGTCCGAGTGTTGACCCGCCAGGTTCAGACCGGAACGGCCAAGCTCGGTATCGTCGCCATCGACGCGAAGACCAAAGAGGTCCTCGGTGAGGGTGGGATGACTCTGGCCCAGTCTGACACGAATAACTGGTTTATCGCTGGCGTGGGACCGTTCCATTCGGGATCGATCCACGGCGAAGTCGACAACATGACCCAGGGGGCGGCAGCCAACCGGTGGAACTATATCCCATCGACAGTGGTCTTCGCCGAGCCAAAGACCGAGACCGAGACTCCACTCACTCCTCCCGCGGTTCAGTACACCAGCACAACTCAAACATCCTTTGAGGAAACGCCGAGCACGGAGACCGCCAAGTAACGACGCGAAGGGGCAATCATCGAGCCAACATACAGATGGCATTCCCGCGAGGAGTGCCATCTGTTTTTATTTAGGAGCAGAGATGGCTCCCGCGGCGTCTGAAAAGAATCGATCTGGCTGGAATATTTTACGAAGGACGCGAACTCGATTCGACGAAACTCGAAGACCAACCGCCGGCAATCCCTAGCGACCCACTCACACAAACACAGTAAAACACCTCACTTTTCGTGTATCCATCGTCCTCGTTCGGCAATTTTTGCAGAGCCAAACAAAGCGTTTTGAAATCAAAGGAAGTCGTATTGACCCATTTCAGAATCGGGCATAAGTTCCCCGCGTTCGATCGCGACAGCGGGAGAACAACACGCGATGCGTGGATGCCTCGTCAAGGATGACATGGGCACGGTGGATCGAAGGCATGGATGCCAACGATTCCCGATTTTTCCTCGCACCGAATGTTGATCTTCAGTCGTCTGCGAAGTCTTATCGCCCCCGGAAATAGCTTGAGTCCAAAGCCCCCCCTAGGACTCGCTGTTTCCGGGATTTTTTTTATTGGTGGGGTAACTCGCGAAGAGTCAATTGCACGAAGGTGCGATACCAACGGGGGCAAGCCAACAATCTTGCGGGCGAGCTGGCCTACTCGTATCGCACCTGACTCCAGTCCTTGGCGAGATCAACGAGGATCTTCAACGACTGCGGATTCACAGCTGTGGCGGCGATACCGGGGATGCGGAGCATGTCCGCGCGGTCGTCCATCCAGGTCTCGGTGAAGTTCACTGGCTGGCCGTTGTGAACCCAGACCGACTGGCCGCCAAGGGCCCGGGCGATGTGCAGGGCGACCGGGAAGTCATAGATGTTCGGCGTGTGAATCAGCGAACCACCGAACTCGCCGCTGGCCAGCAACGGGTAGATGCTGCCCGGCATGTCATCGGGAGCAACTCCGCACAGCCCTGCAGCTGTGACGGCTTCAGAGCGGGCTCGATCGGCTTTCTGGAACCCGATCAGGTAGATGCTCTTCGAGTCGCCGCGGCTTGCACGATCGATCGCGGGCATGTTTCGCAGCCACGCCTCGGCGGGAATGCGGTGGTTATCCGGGCCAGTCTTCACGGTCTGGCCAAAGGCCTCGGTCCACGTCCCCTGTTCGCCCATCTCCGGGGCGTAGACCAGCGAGTAGATCACATCGAACTTCGTCCGCAGGTGCAGCATCACGGCCCAGCCGTTGCCGGTCCGCTCGCTGAAGTACTTCGTCCCGTCGATCGGGTCGAGGGCAATTGTGTACTCGCTCGACTCGTCGAAGGCTCCCACGTCGCCGTTGGCTTCTTCAGCCTCCAGCCGGCAGCGATGGAAGATCGGATCGGCATCCCGCAGTCCGCAGACCAGCAGTTCCTGCACCGTGAGGTCGGCCAGCGTCAGCGCATCCGTGTTGGAGCTGCCGCTCGATTTCCCTTCGAGCTTGATGTTGAACTTCCGCAGCTGCTTCGCCAGTGCCCCAGCCCAGCGAAGAAGCGGGGGAGCGTGTACTCGAAGGGCCTGGATGAGGTCAGATTCAAGAGCCAGCAGCGACATCGGAAACGATCCTGTGTGGGAGGTTTGTGAGGTTCCCGGAAGTCTATCCAGAAATAGAGAGAAGCTGCGAGAGTCGCCGGGTGGCTGAACTCCAGCAGAAGAGGGACCAACTGTCGACTCGCCGCGGGAGACACATCGGCAGCGGGCGTGGTCTCTCGCTCACGCCGCGGCATCCCGCATCCGAACGTGATTCGCAGCGAGTCCCTCGGAATATTCAAACCGGAACGAACTCGAACACTGTCGGAACAGCTGGAACTCGCCGAAACCTATTGACAGGGGAGGGGGTCGGCTTAGACTTGAATGTGGAGATTTCCTCAGAGGTTGGCGGGAACTGTGGCAGCGATTTTGCGGGTTGTAACGGCCTTACCCGCTTCATCTGTCGTAGCATCGCCCCGATTTCCCCTGGAGACGGTCTGCGGAAGTCCCGAAGAAGAGGATATGCGTCGGAGCGTATGGATTGCGCCACCGGAGTTAGCAATGACTTGTCGTTGCGGGAACTCCAGCATCAGGCCAGGCATGGTTTCGCAGGAAAATCAGCCCCCTCACTCAGTTCGATCAGGTTCTGGCAAGTCCTTCTGAAGGCGAAATCCCATGGCAGCCTCCCCGTCGAGTAAACCCGGTGCAGTGCACTTCTCGCTCATCGGATTTGTGATGACGACGGTGATCCTGCTCATCACCACGATCATTTTCGCTAAGAAGAGTGGTGAACAGACCGCCCTTGCGCTTGCTGCCAAAAAGGACCAGACGGCGGTCCAGGGAGCACTCAACACCGCTTTGGGCGATATTGAGGCTCTGAAAGCCCTGCTCGGTCTGAACCAGGCTGAGGTAGGGGCGGGGAACCCACCTCCCGCAAACTCGGTCCGTGAAGCCGGCCAGCGTGAGCTGACCACGTTCGGACTCGACTTGTCACAACCGACTTACTCAGCCACTCTCGCCAGCATGCGGGCACGGGTGGACGCTCTGAACGAAGAAAACAAGCAGCTGAAGGCCAGTCTGCAATCGGAGAAGGACGCGTTCTTGGCAAGTACGACCGGAGCCAATAATCGTGTCGAAACCTTCAAGGGCGACAAGGAAAAGTCGGAAACCGATCTGACCAATCTGATCAAAGAACGCGATGAGCTGGTCCGCCAGAAGGATGCAGACATCGCCAAGTGGCAACAGTCCTATCGCACCGAACAGGTGGAAAAAGAGCAGATTCGTGATGAACTCGCCCGAACATCGAAGGAGCTCAACGAGCGGATCTCCCGCTTGAATCAGATCGTCGACTACCAGCGTCAGCAGCTGGATGAACTCCAGGACTACAGCTTTGATGTTCCCGATGCGAAGGTGACCACTGTCGACAATTCGACTCGGACGCTGTGGTTGAATGTGGGACGCAAGGATGGCCTGCGAACACAGGTCACGTTCTCCATCTACGGCAAAACGAACGAAGGAATCGCTCGTGGTCCGGAAGATGTCAAAGCGAAAGTGGAAATCGTAGAAGTGAACGACACCTCGTGTGTGGCTCGTATCGTGGAAGAAGATCGCGATCGCCCGGTCAGTGTGGGTGACGTGGCGTTCTCGCCCGCCTGGTCCGCCGGGATGAAAGAGTACTTTGCCTTCGTGGGCGATGGTGATCTGAACGGCGACGGAAAGATGGACGCCAAGGACCGCAAGATGCTGAAGGACCTGCTCAACAACGCCGGAGCAGACCTGGATGTGGAAATCACTGAAGATGGACAACGTGTGCCCGCCGATGCCAAGTTGTCAGTCCACACGAAGTGGCTGGTCGTGGGCGATGTCGGCGATCCGTCCCTCTGGGTCGGTGACGAAGACAAACGCAACAAGATCCTGGAAGTCCAGAAGCAACATGAGGAGCTGGTTCAGGAAGCTCGCGAATTCGGTATCAAGATCGTGTCGCTCAAGGACTTCCTGACCTACCTTGGCTGGAAACCAGAGTCTCGCCTCTACATCCCCGGCAGCGATACAAAGTTCAACCTCCAGGCGGGAGCCCGCAAGACTGCCATAAACGCAACCGCCGGAAGCGATGGTTCTTCCACGGGTGCCACTTCCAAGGCTGTGAAGCCCAAGCAGTAAGATCGCTGACGCCCCGCGGGCGAGAGACCTTCGACATGGATGATCGAGTTTGGGTTGGTCCAGCTTCACGCTGCCCATTGGGGTGGTTGTCCGTCGAGTCGATGGAGGCTCTTTTCGCGACTCCCATCAATCCGGCCCATGTGGTGGTTGACGACCCAGCTGGCGTGTTGCGGGAAGCTGACTTTCTCCAGCTGTATGGCCACGCCCCGCTGGCTCGAATTGAGAGGGTAGTCGGCCCATGGCGATCCGGGGTGGGAAGAACCGATCCCCAGTGGCCGCTGGGGTCCCTGCGTCGGCAGGATGACCTCCCCGAGTCGACTTTCTCTGAAGCTCCGACTTGGCCACCACTGACCGCAGGCTACGAAGATCTGTCGGGCTGTGATGTCATTCCTGACATGACCGGGCTGAGTTATCGTCTGGAAATCTCTGACCCTGAGCTGCGAGCGATGTGGGCCGACTGGTTGACTCTCGCCGGAGGTCAGTTGACCCGAGAATTCCCCGTCGACGTTCTGATTTGCGAGGAATCGGCCGACCTCAATGACGCCATCATGTCTGCTGCCGAGTGCATCGTTGTGTTGTCCCCTGCTCCCTGGAACACAGGGAGTTCACTTCACTCTCTGGCCGGTCATGGGGCCGCGAACGAGCGACCCTGTATTCTCGCGGCCTCTGTCCTCGATTCGCCGGCCCGAGTCACGCAACGGGCATTAGACGCTGCGCTGAGAGTAGCATTGTGAAGCGACTCTCCGCGGGACTGGCGTTGTTGGCATGCCTGGCCGGGCTGTGGTGGTTCGTTCGTTCACCGGACAGTCCTCCCCCTGCGAAGATCGATGTTCAGTCGGCTTGGACAGAGCAGATCAATGCCGTGGCGAACGGGCCATCGACTCAGATCGTGCTGCCCGATCTGAACATCCCGGCCCGCTTTCTGTCCGACCTGAAGCCCATCGCCGAACGGCTCACCGAGCTCAATCTCTCTGGCGACGACCTCGCGCAAGGGATCAACGAGATCGCCGGATGCCCGCATCTCAAGATCCTGCACCTGAGAACCGAACTCGGGGACGCAGAGATCGGACGCCTGGCCCAGCTGCACGAACTGGAGGTCCTGGATCTTCCACTCGCTCTGCATGTCACCGACAAGGGAATCCAGGCGTTATCACAACACCCCAAACTAAAACTCATCCGTCTGCGAGCTCCCCAGCTGTCGGACGCGGGGCTACCAACATTTGCCACGCTCCCCGAGCTGCGGTGGCTGCACCTGATGGAGGTCCCGCTGACGGATCGGGGATTGGAGGTGTTTCGCTCCATGGCCCGGCTGGAATCGCTCTATCTGGACGGCGATCGAGCCACGGACGAAGGGTTGTCGAATCTGGTTTTGGCCCGTCCCGACCTCCACTTTCACAGGGACCAGCTGCACTTGCCCGAGGATCCTCGCCGGCGAGACGGACATCAGGATTAACCCCCGGTTCCCACACTCTCAAAAACACTTGCCCGACAAGGGGTTATGCACCTCAGCGATGCCGATTTCCGGCGTCTTGCAAGCGGGACATATGAACCCGGTTCTGGTATACTCCAAGGCTCCGGAAGTGAGGTCGCCTCGCTTCCGAAACAGAATGGATTCCGTCCCCTCAAAGACTGCTGGCACAGCGGTATGAACGTCAGGTTTCCAGCCCGGGCCTCCAAGCCCCAACGCTGGAAACGCTGCTCGACCATGGCCCAGCAGGCCGGAGCGCCTCGGTGACCGACAAGACGAACGCAGATCAGACGCCCCCCGCCAAGACTTCTTCCGATGGCTCCGACTACGGTGCGGACAAGATTCAGCACCTGGAAGGGATCGAGGGCATCCGCCATCGCCCGCAGATGTACATCGGCTCTACCGATCAGGTCGGACTGCACCACCTGCTGTTCGAAGTCACCGACAACGTCCTCGACGAGTTCGTGAACGGCTTCGCCAAGACTCTCTCCGTCACCATCAACGCCGATGGGACCGCGACAGTCGCCGACGATGGTCGCGGGATTCCGGTCGGTAAGATGCAGGGCAAGGAACAATCCGCCCTCGAAGTCGTCTTCACCGAAATTCACGCGGGAGGCAAGTTCGACCGCAAGGCCTACACCACCGGAACCGGCGGTCTGCACGGCGTCGGCATCACAGCCGTGAACGCCTGTAGCGAGTGGCTCGAAGCCGAGGTCCGCCGCGAGGGGCACGTCTGGACGATGGGCTTTGCTCAAGGCCGCATGACGACGCCGCTGTCCAAGTTCGGAGCCACCGAGCAGACCGGGACCAAGATCACCTTCAAGCCTGACTCGGCGATCTTCTCAACGACGAACTTCATCTATGACACGATCCACAAGAAGCTGCAGGACTGTGCATTCCTGAACCCCGGCATCCGCGTCTTCCTCAAAGACGAACGGACGGGTCAGAATGACTCCTTCTACTATGAGGACGGTCTGCGTGAATTCGTTCGCTGGCTGAACCGAACCGAGACGGCGATGTTCCCAGATGTCATCCGCCTGAGCGGTAAGGTGGAGACCACGGAGGTCGACGTCGCTCTGCAATGGAACGACGGGTACTCGGAGAACATCCGCTCCTACGCAAACGGCATCTACAATCCCGAGGGCGGCACCCACATGTCGGGCTTCCGCACCGCTCTCACCCGCACGATGAACAACTACGGCAAGCAGGCGGGCATCTACAAGGACGCCACCCCGTCGGGAGAAGACTTCCGTGAAGGTCTGGCCGCTGTCATCACCGTCCGCATCCCGAACCCACAGTTCGAATCGCAGACCAAGATCAAGCTGACCACCCCCGAAGTCGAAGGGGCTGTGAACTCCGTCATCGGTGACGGACTGGCCAAGTACTTCGAAGAAAACCCCGCGACTGCCAAGCTGATCGCCCAGAAGGGCCAGCGTGCTGCCGAGGCTCGCGAGGCCGCCAAACGAGCTCGCGATCTGGCCCGTGACAAGAGCAAGGTCTCGGGCGGCGGGTTGCCGGAAAAGCTCCGCGACTGCCGCAACCACGACCTCAAGATCTCCGAACTCTACCTGGTGGAAGGTGACTCGGCCGGTGGCTCGGCCGACACCGGCCGCGACTCCGGCAACCAGGCGATCCTCCCCCTCCGCGGTAAGATCATCAACGTCGAAAAGGCCCAGCTGGTCAAGGTCCTTGCCAATACCGAAGTGGCATCGCTCTTCAAGGCGATTGGCATCTCGCCCATGGCCGAAGAGATCGACATCCTGAAGCGGCGGTATGGCAAGATCATCCTGATGACCGATGCCGACGTGGACGGTTCGCACATCCGCACGCTACTGCTGACGTTTTTCTTCCGCCACATGCGGGAACTGGTCAAGCAGGGCTGCGTCTTTGTCGCCCAGCCTCCGCTCTATCGAGTGCTCCAGAAGGGCAAACGCAACCAGAAGCCGCGTTATGTCCAGACCCAGGAAGAGATGATGACCGAACTGCTCGGTCTCGGTCTCGAAGGCACCCGGCTGATTGTTAAGCCACGGGCCAACCTGCTCGCCGCACGTTATGGCGAAAAGTCCGCAGCCAAGGAGCCCTTCATCATCGAAGGGGACCAGCTGCGCAAGCTGGCTGAACTGCTCGATTCGATCGAGGTCCAGCTGGAGACACTCGAGCGTCGCGGCATCGAGCTGCGAACACAGTCGGTGAATCACGTCACCCCGGACGGCCTGCTGCCCCGTTACCGCATCTTCCTCGGAGCGGCACAGCACTGGTTCGCGACCAAGCCGGAACTCGATGCCTTCCTGGCTGAGGCGGAGAAGAAGGCGGGTGGAGAGCTCCGCGTGGCGGATGAACCGCTCGACCAGCTCGCTTCAGGTGAGGCCCCCGAAGCCAAGGTTCCTTCGCTGCAGGTGAACGACCTCCACGAGATCCGCACGATCAACGATGCGTTGAAGCGTCTGCAGACCGAGTTCGGTCTGACGCTCAACGACCTGCTGGTTTCACCGCCCGTCAACGGCGAGCCGGTCTACCCGTACCAGCTCGACAACGAGGCGACGCCCCGCAAGCTGATGAGCATCCGCGAACTGGTCAGCTCGATCCGCACGATCGGCGAACGAGGCCTGTTCTATACCCGGTTCAAGGGACTGGGCGAAATGAACCCCGACGAGCTCTACGAAACCGCGATGGACCCGAACAACCGCATCCTCAAGCGGGTCACCCTCGAAGACGCAGCTGCCGCCGAGGAAATCTTCCGCGTCCTCATGGGCGATCAAGTCGAACCCCGCCGCGAGTTTATCGAGAAGCACGCGCTCGAGGTCAAGGACCTGGATATCTAGTCCGCGGAGGGGTGAAATACCGGAACGGAGTGGCTGGGGTCGCAGCGCAGCGAAGCCCCGAGCTACGTGCGTACGATGCTCACCCCGCAGACAAATACCTCGTCACTTTTCACCGAGACTGGGGGCTCCCGCTGGTCGTCCCCAGCCACCCGCCGCGTAGCGACAAGACGCCTCACCGTGTGCGTTCGACCTGGAGAAACTGCCCCGATCGTTATGCGTGGAAAGCTGCTTGGTGAGGTGATCGGGCCTTGAGCGGCATGGAGGCACAGGGTAGAGCATCTTGTGCCTGCGGCACCCCGCCAACAAGTTGGCCGGGCTACCCTGCTTGGAAAAGATCATGACCCTGTCAACAAGAGCCTCCCAGTTTCTATCCAAGCTTCCACGCAGTTGTGCACTCCAACAGGAGTTCGAAATTCTCTCGAGATTTCGTGATATAGGAGTAGATTTAACCCCTGAGCAGCTTGAAGCTCGGTTGGTTATGCAAGGACTTTCAATCTGTTCCCCATTTAGCGATACATGGTGGCACGGACAGAACGAAGGAGTATTCGCCGAAGACTTCCAAGGCGGAAAAATGATCGCTGGTTTCATCGAGGAAGATGCAGCTGGGGGGTACATTGCCCCAAATGGAAATCTTTGCTTTGACTTCGCTTGTAGTGATCAACCACATCAATGGCGTAGCTCTGTGGCTAAGCTGCTGGAAATGGAGGCACTTCTAGAGAGCGTGCTTCACACTCCTCGCCCAGTAGATTTCCGCTGTACAACATCCGTACGATCTTACGTTCAGTTATATGAGTTACTCAAAGTGCGTCCCGACGAAGAAGCATCGGATGTAGACATGCTGTTCCCTGAGGATGGAGCAGTTTCGATTCTTCTTAGATATGAAACAGCGCCGGAACGAAGCGTCAGCACCGTCGTTGTACTCGCAACGTCGGAAAACAGGGTGTCCGAGATATTGCAAAAGCTTGGCAATCACCTGTTGAGCAGTACAAGGGCCAAGAGGCCTCTACCGTGTCTAACCACCCCCTGACAACCGGGTGCTGTGTGGTGTCTCTGGGTGGCACAGGTTGACTCGCTCTGGAGTCTACCTGTGTGCCTTGGCACAAGAGGCATACCGTGATAAACCGCTTGTTGTGAAGACCTCTCTCGGCTCCGCTGCCCCGTTAGCTCAAAGTGGTAACCGGGGCCACCCCGTCTGATTCAAGGGTTCATGCCATGTTCAGATCATTTGCCGTTGGTTGCGTGACACTCCTACTGTTGACGACCTTGACTGCAGCTGACACGCCACTCGACAGAAAGGTGTTGAAGCGGCAGGGGGATGGCGGGGTCCACACCTATCGAATTCCGGGACTGGCGGTGACACCAGCAGGGACGGTACTCGCGGTGTTTGATCTGCGGCACCAGAGTCCAGCGGATTTGCCGCAGGACATCGACGTCGGCCTGATCCGCAGCACGGACAACGGTGATACCTGGAGCGACGTGAAGCCGATTCTCGACTTCGACAAGAACGAGCCCGGGACGATGGGGAATGGAGTCGGTGATCCCGCGATCCTCGTTGATGCCCAGCGCCAGACGATCTTCGTTGCTGCCCTGTGGTCGAAGGGGAATCGGGCCTGGAAAGGGTCGGGACCGGGACTCTCACCCGATGAAACGGGGCAGCTCGTCCTGACAAAAAGTACAGACGACGGACTGACCTGGTCCGCCCCCATCAATATCACCGACAAAATCAAAGGCCGCAGCCGAGACTGGCGACTCTTCTTTTGCGGGCCCGGGAATGGAATCCAGTTGCGAGATGGAACGCTGGTCTTCGCCGCCCAGTACCGCGATCCCGACGGACCACCCCATTCGTGCTTCCTCTACAGTACCGACCATGGAGAGACCTGGACCGTTTCCCCCGCTGCGATCCCGGGCAGCCCCCCGACGAGCGAGGCCCAGATCGCGGAACTGGCCGACGGAACACTTTTGCTCACGATGCGGGACGAGTCGCGTAGCGGCCAGCGGCTGTGGGCGAAGTGGACGTGGGCTTCGGACCGGACTCAAGGAGCAGGAGGCCAATGGTCGAAACACTGGCTCGATTTACCCGACCCGGTTTGCATGGCGAGCCTGATCAGCTGTGGTGATGGGCTGCTCGTCTACTCCAACCCGGCTCATGAAAAAGACCGCGTCGCTCTGACGGTGCGAGCGAGCCGCGACGGAGGCCAGAACTGGTCCGACGGGAAGCTGATCGAGCCGGGCCATTCGATGTATTCGTCGCTAGTCCAGTTATCCGACGGGCGAATTGCTGTCCTGTATGAATCCGAAGGAACATTGACCCTCGCCCGAATCGCGCTTGATCAATTGGAAGGTGACAGCGACTCGCAGCCTTCCAAGAAGTGATCTCCGCGTGGAAACATGAATGGCATGTTGACTCAGTGATCAATTAGGGGAGAGACACCGTCATGGAGGAGTGTCCGGTCGACTTCCAAGCTGAGCGGAAGAAGTCGCTGTTGAGTGTCGGTGGACAGGTACGAGGAATTGATTCACCGCAGAGGGCCGCGGAGGATCGCAGAGGAAAGAGGAGTGGGAGAGCGGAGTGGGAGAGCGGCTGGTCGTAATTCGAGTCGTCTCTTCCCTGCGATCCTCTGCGTACTCTGCGGTAAAAAATTAGTTAGCTGACTCACAAATGTGGCGATGCGGCATAAACAGTCGGGTCTTTCACGTCGGCATCGACGAAGGCCTGTCGGCGTTCACCGCATTTGCTGCACTGGCCGCAGTGGCCACCGTTGACGGGAGTCAGACAGGTGAGGCTCAGTTCCAGCGGAAGGTCAGCGAAGTTGCGAATCAGCTCGATCTTCTCCTTACCTCGATACGGGGCGATGACCTTCAGCGGGTGATTGAGACCTTGTCCCACAGCTTCCGGGAAATTCTGGAAAAACTCGGGTGTCCCATCAGGGAACGGGTTACAAGAGAGCGACCCGATGGCCATGGTCGAGGTGTTGTGCAGGCTGCACCAGATCCCGACCAGGCTGAAGAGCAGCACATTCCGGCCCGGCAGATAGACATCTTCGTCCGGCGTCCCCAGTGGCGGCACCCCTTGGCCTGTGACACTCCAATGTGAGCCATACAGCGACTGGACCGGCATCGTCAGCTTCACCAACGGCTGGATGCTCGGACAAGCGACGGCCGCGAGGAACCGCTCCAGTGCAGCGACCTCAGCTGCTTCCCAGACCAGGCCCATCGAGACATGGATCGGCGTCACCTCGGCGGAGCGGGCCAGATCCGCGATCAGTACACAGCTGTCGAGCCCGCCGCTGGCCAGCACTGCGATGCGTTCCATAGTCACTCTCGATAAGCCGCGAAGCTGGAGGGGGTTTCCCAGAGGCGGAGTTCAGTGATCTTCAGACCCGATCGACTGGCCTGCTGATAAATGACTTTGGCGATATTCTCAGCAGTCGGGTTCTCGTCCATCAGGAAGAGCGGCTCACCCTGGGCCTGCAGGATCGGAACATAAGGGTCATGTTTGCAAAGCAGCATGCAGTGGTCGAGGTTGTTGTCGACCCACGTTCGCACGACATCCTTGACCACGCCAAAGTCGATGACCATCCCCAGCTGGTCGAGCTCTTTCGACTCGATATCGACTTCAATCCGACCGTTATGCCCGTGCAGGTACCGACACTTGCCCGCGTAATTGAGCAGCCGATGTCCGTAGCAGAAGTCGATCATCTTGGTGATGCGGTGCAGCTTGCCCATAAGTGTTGTCCAACCCTGATTCAGTCCAGCCCAGTGGGTGCGATGTGGCGTCCGCTGTCGACTCGAATCACCTCACCGGTGATGGTGTCGCTCTTCAGCAAGGTCACAGCCATCTCCACAATGTCGTCCACCGACGATTCTCTCTGCAATGGGGTGCGGGCGACAACCTGCGTGGCCCACACCTCTTCGGAAATATCAGGAGGTCGAACCGTCGGCCCCGGTGCAATCGTATTGACCAGTATTCCGCTCGCCGCCAACTCGACCGCCAGAGCCCGCGTCATGAACTGGATCGCCGCTTTGGCAGTCAGGTAAGGCAGAAAGTCCCGATACGGCGTCTCCCCCGCGGCCCAGTCCCCGAATTGCAGCAGATGTCCCCGCGTCGGCCCCGGAAGGTGTTTCATCCGGCGGGCTGCGTGAATCGAGAGAAGATAGTTCGTGCGGGCGGCACTCAACCCGCGATCCCAGGCCTCAGCGTCGAGCCGGTCAAACGGCGTGCGTTCATAGTCGGAGGCCAGATTGATCAGGACACTGGCCGGTCCGCTGATGGCTTCGAGCTGATCCAAGGCGGTCGAGACTCCAGCATCGGTATCGAGTGGCGACTGAACCGCGACGGCCTTGCGGTTCCGGGCTCGAATCTCTTGAACGAGCGTCTCAGCCTCGGCCGCTGAACTGCGATAGAGGATCCCGATGTTCATCCCGATATCTGCCAGACGCAATGCGATCGCTCGGCCGATACGGCGTGAGCCAACGATAACCGCGTGTCGTCCTTCGAGATTCATGAGTACTCCGAGTGGTTGAGACTTGAATCATAGTCATCGCGACGAGTGGGGCCAGTGGGGATCAGTCAGATCGAGCAAGCAGCGAATACCATCCGGCTCACACAGCTCTGATAAGCCAGTGGAGCTCACCAACGGCTCTCATTCGCTCGCTGCTCCGTCGGAGGCAACCCCATAACTCACCGAGGGTTCGGGGCAAATGGGGTTGGCCACTAACCGTTCACCAAACTCCGATATTGCCCGTATTTGAAGATCGAGAGTACATTTCCGCCCCAAAACCGAGCGAACGGATTCGTCTCGGCGATGAGATCGCGCCCTCAAGAAGTGATCTCACTTGGGGCCCCTGGGAGTGATGATATGGCTGCCAAGCATGTGCGATGGGTGATCGGCTGGAGTGTCGCCTGTCTGGTCAGCTGGAGTTTCTGGATTGCGTTCGGGGCAGCTGAACCTCCGGCTTCGCGATCAGCCACACGGCGTGGCCTCACGGAACTGACGCCGCTCTCCCCGGCGGTCGAACCATTGCAGCCCCTTGAGGCAGCACCGCTGGCCAACATGGACGCCGAAGAAACGACCTACAACTGCGTGGTCCTGTTTGACGGGCGAGTCTTTCAGGGAAAGGTCGTCCAGCTGGCCCAGGCCTACCAGGTACACACGAATACCGGAGCAGTGACGTTCCCCTTAGAGCAGGTTCGCACAGTGGCCGATTCTCTCCCGCAGGCCTACACCCAGCTGCGAGAGTCATACGAGCAACCGGGTATCAACGATCACCTGTCCCTCGGACAGTGGTGTGTGCAGAACAAGCTGTATGAAGAGGCCAGCCTCGAAGCCCAATCGGCCTTGGTACTGGACCCGGGGCGGAAGGAAGCACTCTCACTCCTGAAGAAAGCGGAAGAGGCCCTCGGGAGAGAACCGTCGACTGCCCCGGAAGGAAACATCGCGGGCATACGGACAGTCCAGGCGGGCGCGGTGGTCTCCGCCGAAGCCCAGCTTCAGTTCTCGCGACAGATCAACCGAATCGCGTTGAACAAGTGCGGCAACGGAGCCTGCCATGGCCCAGCGTCATTCAGCCCGTTCAAGCTCACGCGATCATCCAAGTCGGACCCCAATCTGCAGGCGATCCTCAAGTACATCAACACCGCCGAACCAGAGATGAGCGATCTCCTGGTGAATGCCCGGAGCGTGGATGGCCCGCATAAAGGTTTGTTCCAAGGTGCCAAGGGACGCGAACAGTATGCCGCAATTCAGAATTGGGTTGTCCAGGTCGCCAACGAACAGAACAAACTGACCGGAGTTCGCAAACGCTCCGCGACACCGACGCGAGCGTCAGGCCCCGTCATCACGATTCGCCCCAAGCATGAGGCAGCTGAGGACCTGGATGCTGCGGCCACCGAGAGCGGGGTGTCGACGGCGGATGCTTCGAGTATGGAACTCAGCGACGCCCCCGAGGTCGACATCTCTGACGACATGCCCGAGATCAAAACTGTGGCTGCCGAAGAGGAGCCCGCGACATCGCCCGCTCCTCGCCCGAAGCGATCTGCGCCCCTCAAATCTGAGACAATTCAAAAGCTGTTGAAATCGCAAGACCCGGATGCCTTCGACCCGGAAGAGTTCAACCGCATGGTTCACGGGGACCGCGCCGCACCGAAGTAGTCACAACACAGCTCTGTGGCTGATTGTGTCTGCCTCGCGGGTCGTTCAGCGGACCGTGTCTCCCATCAGACGTTCCGCTCCGTCGGCTAGCAACAGCCGGGCGACACAGACTCCAATCGCCTCGGCCTGCGCAGCTGATGCAGTGGCCTGAGCTGAGATTCGCTCCCGGCCGTCTTTGCTGAGGACGACGCCTTCGAGGGTCAGCCGATCCCCCTCAATCCGAGTGAGGACGCCGACCGGGGCATGACAACCCGCTTTGAGCTCTCGCAGACAAGCCCGCTCAGCCAGAACTTCGCTCATGGCTGTTGGGTCCGTCAGCCGGGTGAGAATCGATACTGTGAACTCATCATCAGTCCGACATTCCAGCCCCAGCGCTGCTTGCCCCACGGCCGGGTAGAGCAGGGGTGGGGAGAGCACCGCGCTGATCCGCTCACCCATCCCGAGCCTCCGCAGCCCCGCCTCAGCGAGGATAATGGCGTCGTATTCCCCTTCGTCGACTTTGCGCAGTCGGGTTTCGACGTTACCCCGGACTTCGGAGAGATTGAGGTCGGGCCGCTTGTTCAGCAATTGGGCTCGACGGCGCAAACTGCCCGTACCGACCTTGGCCCCCTGCGGTAGATCATCGAGCGTTCCCGCTTGGCCGTTTGGCAGAATCAGGGCGTCAAACCGCGCCGCCCGTTCGGGAACCCCGGCCAGCGAAAGTCCGTCAGTCGGAACGGTGGGCAGGTCCTTCAAGCTGTGAACGGCAAGATCAGCCCGGCCATCCAGGACCGCAGCTTGGACCTCGCGAGTAAAGACTCCCTGGCCACCCATCTGGCTGAGGGCTGAGAACCGATCGCGGTCACCGGTGGTGCTGACCTCGACGATCTCGACGGTCACTCCCGGCTGGGCCGCCTGAATAAGCGAGGTGACATGTCGCGCTTGCCACATCGCGAGCTGGCTGGCTCGCGATGCAATGCGAATGACGGGACGGGCTGTGGTCGGCAATTGTGACATGTGAACTTGATTGCTGAGTTGGTGTGGGCCTGTGCCCAAGGCGTCTGGTCCCACCCTACTGGGCGGCATGTTGAGCGAGCAGGTTTTGCAGAATAGCCGGCAGCTGATTCGCAGCCTGCCCTCGTGTAATCACAGCTGCGAATCCAGCATCGGTGGCGGCTTGAAGTCTCTGTGTCGCGACGTGCGGAGCATACGCGACGGTCAGCGGTTTTCCCGTGGTACGGGTCAGCTCACCAATCGCTGGCAAATCGAGGTCGGACGCTTCGAGGTCAAGGACCAGCACATCTACCGGCTCTGTCTGCAGCTTGTCCAGTAGCCCACGTCCCGAGATCGCCCGCGTTACCTCTCCACACACGGTTCCCAATGCGCTCAACACCGGCACCCCGAGCATCAGATCACCGCTGACGAACAGCCCGCGTCGTGTGTTTTCAGACATCAATCCCTCGAATCCAAAGCCCACCGGTTGCAACCGGTGGGCTGGCGCATCACTTCGCTGAGAAACAACTACTTCTTCATGCGGACCTTGAAGCCACCAGCGGCGAAGTCCTTGGCCGCCTTCTCTTCCTGGGCCTTGGACACGTCGGGATTCGGGGTCGCATCGATCTCGATGTCTCCACGCAACCAGTGGACCGCCTGAGTGATCGAATCGAGGTAGGCCGGGTTCACCCACGAGGTCTCGTTATGCCCGAGGTTGTTGTAATAGAGCTTCCCCTCGCCGACCTTCTTGATCCAGCTGACTGGGACGTGGTAACCATGGTCGGTCGGAACTTCGCTGTTGGTCGGGCTCTTGGAGTAGTCTAGGCTCATCAGCACGCGGCACTTCTCCGGCTGCCAGTGCTGATACATATAGATCTCATCCTTGATGACGAACTCGTTGCCGAACGGCTTGGTCAATGGGTTCTGCTCATGCACCGTCAATGTGACCGTGTTCCCGGAGTTCCACGGGTGACCGATGAACGTGCCCCCCATCATGTCCCAGTACGGCTCGTAGTTGTGGTACGTATCGCCCGCCGAGTGGAAGCCAATGATTCCGTGCCCCTTCTGCTGAGCCCACTCCTTGAAGAGGTATTCGCGATCGGCTTCCGGGATCGGCAAATCCATCGTGGTATAGAATGCCACAATGTCGTAGTTCTGCAGATTCCCCTTGTTCACGTCGTGCAGGCAGTCCTGTGTCAGGTCGACCGAGAACAGCTTCGTCTTCTGGCCCAGTGTCACCATGGCTATCTCAGCGGCCGACAACTCGCCCTGCTTACCACGTTTGACCGAGCCGTGACGGAAACCCGCACTCTGGGTGATGAACAGAATCCGCGATGGAGCCTTCTCCTCGGCGGAGGCCATGCCACACACACAGCTGGCAATGACCAGCCCCCACACTACAACGCGACGCAACATCGGAAGCTCCTGCGGAAAAACTGCGGTCACCGGACGCGAGATCGCTTCGTGTCCCTGAATACTCCTTTCTATCGAGTTCCGGCCAGAACCTCCAGATTCGGGAGCGTGTCTTTGTGTCGAGAGGGGGATGGAACCACGGAGAACACAATGGCTCATGCCACGCCCCACAATCCGCAAGACTTTCCGGGCAAGGCTTGTTACCATTTTCTGTTCGTTCGAAGTGCCCGTTCTGGTTTCCGGGTGAAAAACGCCCGTGCAATGAGGTTCTGCCATGGCCCGCAAAGGGGAAATGTTCGCCGGTCTGTCCGTTGCCATCATCACGCCGTTTGCCAACGGTAAAGTTGACGAGGCGGGGCTGCGGAAACTGGTCGACTGGCACATTGCGGAAGGAACCGACTGCCTGGTTCCCTGCGGCACGACTGGTGAAAGCCCGACGCTCGATCACGAAGAGCACGACCGTGTGATTGCCATCGTCTGTGAGCAGGCGAAGGGCAAGATCAAGGTCATGGCGGGCACCGGCTCCAACAGCACCAGCGAAGCTGTGCGTCTGACCAAGGCTGCGGAAAAGGCCGGGGCCGATGGGGCTCTGGTCGTTGGACCGTACTACAACAAGCCGATGGCCGAAGGGTACTACCGCCACTTCGCCGCCATCGCCGAGGCGAGCAGCCTTCCGATCGTGATCTACAACATCCCGGGCCGTACCGCGAAGAACATCGAAGCCGACACGATCTGCCGGATTGGCGAACTCACGACCGTGGTCGCCGTGAAGGAATCGACCGGCTCGATGGATCAGGCCTCGCAGATCATCGCCGGGAGCCAGCTGAGCGTGCTCTCCGGTGACGACAGCCTGACGCTGCCGATCATGGCCCTGGGTGGAAGCGGCGTCGTCTCTGTCGTCGGGAACATTGTTCCGAAAGACGTGAAGGCCATGCTTGCTGCGTGGAAAACAGGCAACGTCGCCGAAGCCCAGAAGTGGCACGGCAAGCTCTTCCCGCTCTGCCGCGACCTGCTCTCGCTGGCCACGAACCCGATCCCGATCAAGGCGGCCATGCAGCGCCTCGGCCGTGATACAGGAGATGTCCGTCTGCCACTGACCGAACTCCCCGAATCGGATCGAGCGAAGCTCGAGAAGACGTTGAAGGCGTATGGATTGGTGTGGGATCGAGTCCAGATGAAGTGATGAACTGTGCTTGTAATTATGACGGAGAATATCGCATGAGCACTGTACGGCTTGAGGTATCCTGTCCAGGTTGTGAAAAGCAATTCCACGTACTTGGAAACGAGCAAGGTAAAGTCGTTGAGTGCCCCCTCTGTGGGGGATGGGTCGATGTGCCAGTCATCGAGCTTGGAGAAGCTGCAACTGCGGAGCAAGAATACGAAAGACAAAAGGCTGAATACGAACGGCAACAGGAAGAAGGCCGAAAGCAGCTTGATGAAGCAGGACGCCAGCAAAGGCTCTCTGCCCAGCAATTGGAACACGCTCAAAGGCAACTCGAACGGCGAGAACTTGACGACGCTCGATGGCGTGAACTATCCAATTCGTTCGAACGCCTTTTGGCTCGGTGGGATGAGATCGCCACTCAGGCAAGCCGGGTGCTGGACAAACTGGATCGCGGATGATTTATGGTCGATTACAGAGGACTGCTCTGCTGATCGATTAACGATAAACCATCAACCCTCTCCCAACGCCGCATATCCCGCCTCCAGCACCTTGGCGATTGCAGCGGTGTCGTACACACAGCCGCCCCAGGTGCCGCCGCCTGCCTTTTGAAGCATGGCCCAGAGCAGTGTGTCTGAGGGCATCTGCGGATCGGGCTTGAGCGGGACACTGGGAGTACGTTCGGCGAGGATTTTCGCTCCCTCGTCCGGAGTGAATCGCCGTGTCCCATCGCCAATGAGATTGATCGAGCCTGTCAGGTTGATGCGGTCGACGATGATCTCAATTAGATCGCCGTCCTTGACCTTGCCGATCGGACCACCGGCCAGGGCTTCGGGGCCGACGTGTCCGATACAGGCCCCGGTCGACACGCCCGAAAAGCGGGCGTCGGTGATCACGGCGACATGCTTTCCGAACGGGAGGTATCGCAGCGCGGAAGTCACCTGATAGGTCTCTTCCATCCCCGAGCCCAGCGGGCCACGGCACATCAGGACGATGATGTCCCCCTCTTTCACCGGAACGCCGCGCCGACCTTTGATCGCGGCTATGGCATCGGGTTCCGAAGTGAAGACGCGGGCGGGGCCGACCTTGCGGTAGACGCCATCGGGGTCGACAACACTCGGGTCGATGGCAGTACTCTTGATGACCGAGCCTTCGGGGGCGAGGTTACCGACCGGGAAGGTCACCGTGCTCGTCATTCCGCGGGACTTCGCTTTGGCGGGCGACATGATGACATCGTCGGGATCGATGCCGTCCTGCTCCTTGAGGATCTCGCGGAACCGAGCCCGGCGTTCCGACTTCTCCCACCACTCCAGCAAATCGCCCAGCCTAGCCCCAGCTGCGGTCAGGCAGTCGAGCTTGAGCAGCCCCAGCGCCCGCAGATGCAACATCACTTCCGGCACTCCTCCGGCGAGGAACACCCGCACGGTCACATGCCCCTTGGGCCCATTCGGCAGTACGTCGACGATGCGTGGGACCTGACAATTGATCGCATTCCAGTCAGCAACCTGTGGTCGTCGCAGCCCAGCTTCAAAAGCAATCGCCGGGATGTGTAACAGCAGGTTGGTCGACCCGCCCATCGCGGCATGGACCACCATCGCGTTGTGGACCGCGTCTTGTGTCAGGATGTCGGCCAGCGTCTTCTTCGAGCCAGCCAGTCCCACGACCGCACGGGCCGACTGAGTAGCGATTTCCTTCCAGATCTCCTGACCGGATGGCGACAACGCACTGTGCGGCAGGCTCATGCCGAGAGCCTCAGCCACCGCCTGAGCGGTCGCAGCTGTGCCGAAGAACTGGCACCCTCCGCCCGGCGATCCGCAGGCCTTGCACCCGACTTCAGCTGCATATTTGAGATCGATCTCGCCGTGAGCAAACCGGGCTCCGATCGCCTGGGCTTTGCCCGCGTCCTCGCCATCGGTTGGCGGTAGCGTGACACCGCCGGGGACAATAATGCTCGGCAGGTTCTTCTGTCCGGCCAGAGCCAGCATCATCGCGGGGAGCCCCTTGTCACAGGTGGCCACTCCGATGACCCCTTTGCGATGCGGCAAAGACCGGATCAACCGCTTCAGCACCACAGCTGCGTCGTTGCGATACGCGAGGCTGTCCATCATGGCTGTCGTGCCCTGGGACCGACCATCGCACGGATCGGAGACATACGCCGCGAAGGGGAGCCGCTCCAGCTTGTCCAGTTCCTTCGCAGCCGCTTGCATCAGCAGGCCGACCTCCCAGTGTCCGGTGTGGTACCCGAGGGCGATCGGCTCGCCGTTCTCGCCACGAATCCCGCCCATCGTGCTGAGGATCAGATATTGATCCCGCAACAACTGGTTCGGATCCCAGCCCATTCCCGCGTTCTGGGTCATCCCGAAGATGTCGCCGCTGGGGCTGTCGAGGAGCATCTCTGGTGTCAGCGGCAACTCGCCATCCGGCCCGGGGGCCTTGGAACGGACGTTGTACGCTGCGGGAGAACAATCAAGCAGGCGGGAGAATGGCATGGTGGGGACCCATCTGTTGGAGTTCGGCCTTCAGGGGGCCTTCCCCTGTGTCGAGTGAGCACAAGAGAGAGATGCTACTTGCCGCGCGGCATGACAACGCCGGTATCGGGGCTGGAGGCTGTGGCATAGAGTTTCTTGGGGATGCGTCCGGCCAGGTAAGAATGTCGCCCAGCCCAGCACGCGTACTTCATCGCATAGGCCATACGCAGAGCATCGTCAGCCGATGCAATCGCGGTGTTCAGCAACACGCCATCGCACCCGAGCTCCATCGCCTCGGCAACATCGCTCGCAGCTCCGACGCCCGCGTCGACGATCACCGGGTAGTCGGGGTCGTTCTCTTTGAGGTACTCGATGCAGATGCGGATGTTGTTGGCGTTCAGCACACCCTGACCACTCCCAATCGGGCTGCCCGCGGGCATCACGGAAGCTGCGCCCGCGTCTTTGAGGCGACGGGCGGTGATCGGGTCGTCGGTCGTGTAGACGAGAACTTCGAACCCGTCTTTGACCAGAGCTTCTGTCGCCTGCAGGGTGGCAATCGGGTCGGGCAGCAACGTCTTCTTGTCCCCGAGCACTTCGAGCTTCACCCAGTCAGCACCGGGATTTTCGAGCCCACTCAGGATCTCGCGGCCCAGTCTGGCCACGCGGACCGCATCGTCGGCGGTAAAGCATCCAGCTGTATTCGGGAGGATCGTGTACCGATTGAGATCGATAAAATCGAGGATGTTGCGCCCCTCGGCATCGATCAACCGTTCACGTCGCACCGCTACAGTGATCACGTCGGACCCACTGGCTTCGAGGCAATTCCGCATGTCGTCGAACGTGCGGTACTTTCCCGTCCCGACAATCAGTCGCGACTTGAGGGTGTGCCGTCCGATCTGGAGGGACTTGTCAGGTGAGAGGCCGGTTTCAGTCATGTGGGGAAGTACTAATAGGGATGGAACCGAGGTTTTGCTGCCCTTACCAACCCGAAGCGTCAGCGAGGGCGACCCGCTCGTTGGCGACGAAACGCAATTGAAAGCCATCGACAAGCTGTTCCGTCAGACGACCTCGCGAGACAACCGTCACTGCCATTCGCCCTCGCTCACGCTTCGGGTTGGTGAGCATGGGTCAAATCGCGAAATCGATAAGGCCTCCGTGCCTTAATTGCACACCGAGTTCGGTGGGCCATCCTTCTTCAGGTATCGAGCCAGACAGGCCAGCAGTGGATCGATCGTCTGCAATTGGATCTGGTGCGGTGGTCGCCACTCGAACCACTGGTATCCGGGATGCTCTGTCACATCGATCCGCACATCACGGGTCAGTCGAGCCAGGAAGATCACCAGTGTCTTGAGTCTCAACTCCCCGCCGCTGCGGGCTTCGCGGACTTCATACTGGTGCTCATACCGAAAGAAGGGATCAAGCTCCACGGCATCGAGCGGAATCCCCGTTTCTTCATTCATCTCCCGTAGGGCGCATTCGACATCGGTTTCACCCGGATCGATGTGCCCCTTGGGAAGATCCCAGCGGTCCTTGTGCCGCATCAGCAGGAACCGCTCTGGGGAATCGGCCATGACCAACACCCCACAGGCTCGCACCTCTGGCAGCGGCTTCTTGACCGCCATTACTGCTTCCCTTCCTCGCGGTTGGACCACCAGGGCAGGGTGATGCCGCCGTCCATCAGAACCGTGCTACCGGTCATGTAGTCGCAGTCGCTCGACATCATGAACCGTGCCAGACGGCCCATCTCCTGCGGCGTGCCCAAGCGACCCATCGGAATCGCAGATCCGCCCTCTTCCAGCTGTTCGTCGGTAAAGAACTTTCGCTCACCGGGGGTGTCGATCCAGCCGGGGTGCAGAATATTAACGCGGATGCGGTGCTTGGCGAGTTCGATCGCAGCTGTGCGGGCCATGTGGTCGATGGCTGCCTTGGCCATGTTGTAGGCCATGGCGGTCGGGATCGGCATGTAAGCGTGCGGCGAGCTGACGATCAGGATTGAACCGCCCTTACCCTGCTTGATGAGTTGCTGAGCCGAAGCGCGGAGACCAAAGAACGCGCCCCACATGGAGACATCGATCGTCCGCTTGAAGCCATCCATCTTGGCTGTGACCATCGGCTCGCGATCGCTATAAGCAGCGTTCGAGACGTAGCCGTCGAGATGCCCCATCTGCTTGGAGAAGTCGGCGACCATCGCTTCGACGGCTGACTGATCAGCCACATCGCACTTGTGCAGAGTCGCCTTGCGACCGAGCTTGCGGACTTCCGCAGCGACTTCCTCCGCTTCGCCATCATGCGAGCGGTAGTTGATTCCGACGTTGGCCCCGGCTTGAGCCATCTCGATTGCACAACCTCGCCCGATGCCCCGCGACGCGCCGGTGATGAGGATATTCTTGCCTGTCAGATCCATAGTTTTCCCTGTCCAACTCTGTTTTCGCGCCGAGCGTGCCCCGTTCTCTGGAGCGTGTTCTGCGTAGCGTACCAGTCTCACGACAGAGGGACAAACGTCGCACGTCAGCGTGGCGATCTTTGATATTCATGAGATTTTCAGGCAGTCACGCCCCCTGGATAGTCCCATTCCCCGGAATACCGGAATGCTCGGGAGGAATGATCACCCCGTCAGGACCTCAGTGGCCAGCATTGTTCACTCGCAACTACGGCGACTGAGCAGAAATCTCGACCACATTGCTATCAATGTAGGTGTGATCTCGCCCCGGCAGTCGCTTGTCGGCCGCATAAAACGACAGGACATACTGATTGTCTTTCGAGTGAATCAACACCTGTGATCCGCCGGTGGCTGTGTTCTGAGGGCGACCGTTTGTTCTCGTATAGTAAGGCATCCCCAGCTGGGTCATCGTCTCACCATCTAAGCAGTGATAAAGCATGCAGGTTCGGGGGATCGGTGCGTCGAGAGCTCCCGCGAACATCAGATAGCTTCCGTCGGGACACCGCAGCCGAGCGGGACAAATCGCAGGGATCGAACTGTCGCGAGGCGGGCTCCATGTGCGGCCAACGTCCTTCGAGAACGTGATCCCCATAAAGCGCTGAGCAGGAGGAGTGTCGTTGTCATACCGAGCCCAGGCCACCAGTGTCCCGTCCGGTTTCTCAAAGATCACCGACTCGTTGTAGAAGATTTCGGGGTGGGCTTCGTTGCGACCAAAGACGAGTTCGAACTCTCCCCACGTCTTACCGCCATCCCGACTGCGGAAAAGTCCCGATCCGTAGGTCACACCCACCTGGGGATGAGCGAAGTCCATCGGTGCCTGGTACGCCGGAAGGATTAGATCGCCATTCGACAGCTCAAAGAGATTGGGGGCCATCGCCCCGACCAGCGTGTTCTCCGGTTGGGGAAGCACAGCCACCGGAGTCAGCTGAGCGGTCTGCGGATCAAAGTCAGCGATCACCGTACGAGACTTGCGAGGTGCCTTAAACCCCTCCACCGAGAGATCGGTGTGCGAGATCTCCATGATGACCGCAATCACTCGATTCGACGGCAGCTGAACAAACCCCACCCCCGCCCCAATGGTCTTGTCGGGATGTTGGTAGCTCGCGAACGGCGGACTCCACAATCGGCCACCATCCGTACTGCGGACATAATGTGTCACGGTTCCCGCCACGACATCGCCGTGGTCTTGAAACGCGAGAACGAGGCTGTTGTCACGTGGATCCTTCACCAGCCCTACGGGAGTCTGGGCATCCACAATCGTGTCATTCACCACCGCATGGTGGCGGACCTCGAACGCGGGAGGAGCCGCGTGGGCGGCCTGTGCCGCGAAAAGAGTGAGCAAAAAAAGAAGCTTGGAATGGATGGGCATGTCATTCGGTCCCGGGACTCTCAATCAGACCTTTCATTCTATCAGTCGTCATGAAGTCAGTCGCCCAACCGGACCTGGCAAACCACGTGTCGATGATCAGACCATCGTGACTTCACCACGCGGACAGACAGTGGCTGGCATTCACAGCTCGTCCAGATCTGATCGACGCGAAAGAGTGGAAGCTCGCTCGTGCCGGTCGCCCCCCAACCTCTTCCAGTCGACAGAAAGGCATCGGACAGGCTGTCATCAAGTTCTGAGAAGGCTCGATCGAGTGGGGGCATATTGAAATCTCCTCCCACGATTCTCGCCGTTGGAACGGACGATTTCGCCAGAGCGTCCGACATTGCACGCAGCTGCTGGCGATGAGTGTCACGCAATGCTTGATGCTCACTCCAGAAGTCAACTGTCCAGAAATCTAATCGCGTCACCGGCGGCGACAGACGCAAACAAACACATTCCACGGGAGGTCGATCAGGCAGACTCACCACGCCCGAGATGAAGTAGTCACCGACTTTCAAATGTGTCGCTCGAATCTGACCTCGTGTCAGAATCGAGACATCGCCTGCAGATAGAAATTCACCATCCCCGGCAAAAATCAGATCCACCATCTTGTGCAAGTCTTCACGCCCAGGAGACTCCTGAAGCAGGACGACATCTGGCTCGAACCGGGCAATCTCCTCCGCGCACTTGGCGTTTGAATCGCAGTTCAATGTCACGACTCGAATCTCATTTGAGCCGTTCCTGCCCGAGCTCAAGGACGCCCACACTTCACGTGGTACGGACCTCAGCTCTTCAACCCACCCGACACCGAACACTCCCCAGACCAGGCATTGAGCAATGGCGGACTGCTCATCTTTGATTCGACAGGACACCACCAACAAGAATGGAACAGGGATCATCCAGAACCAGGCAGGGATGAGAGTCAGCGCTGCCAAAGAATCAGGCCGCCAGACACATGCCGCAAAGGTACCGACAACGAGAGAAAGGGATATCAGTCGTAGGGAGAACCTCGTGGCATTCCGGCGTACTGACCTTGGGCTCAACTTCGTGTCCGAGTTGTCAGCACCCATGCCAATCTCCAAACAGTCCACCTCACAGCCTCTTGATCAAGTACGTTCTATCGAGCGCTCACTGCAAATGGATTTCTCCGATCTGTCGCCAGAATCTCCGAACAATCGGCGAACAAAAAAGCCCTCGGAATCATCCGAGGGCTCCAACTTTCGGGCTCGTCAAACCGACCTACTTTTTCTCAGCTGCGGCAGCCTCTCGCAGGGTGGTCAGATACTCGACCACGTCGGCCATTTCCTGCACGCTCATGATCTTCTGTAAGTCGGCGGGCATGAGCGAGACTGACTGTTTGACCTTGTCTTCGATCTCAGCGGCCTTGAAGGTCTTGACGATGCCGTTGATATCCTTCAGCTGGGTCTCGGTGTCAGAGCTGCTCACGAGCAGGCCGACGAAGACTTGTCCCTCAGTGGTGGTGATTGACCACTGCTCGAAGTTGTGGCTGATGCCGGCGCTCGGGTAGAGGATCGATTCAAACAACGCCTGTCGGCTCAGCTTCTTCCCGATCTCGGACAGGTTCGGACCGACATCACGACCGATTCCGTTGACGATGTGACACTTGTTACAGGTCCCGGTCGTGTGGAAGAGGATCCGACCGTTGGCCACATCGCCGGTCCGTTTGGCCAGTTCGGTCAACGGTGGGATCGGCTCGCTGTCCTTTCCGGGGGGCAGGGGATAGAGCTTGGTCGCCAGTTCCTTCACATCTCCCCATTGCACTCCATGCAGGGTCGCAGCTGTGACCTCTTTGAGTTCGGCGGGGATGCCGTTATCACCAGCCAGCTTCGCCAGTTCCTGAGCCCCGGGGCGGATATTTCCTAAAGATTTGACCGCAGCCCGCCGCAGCTCGATTGGCAGCTCGTTGTTCTTCGCGGTATCCAGCAGCAGCCCGGCTGCTTTGCCCTGACCGGTCAGTCCGAGAACGTTGACTGTCGCCAGAGCCTTTGGGGCCTCGCCCAAGAGGGACTTCCGGAAGAGATCGAGCTGATCCTTCTGTAACAACGCGGTCGCAGCATCGACGCCCAACTGCTCTTCGGGCTTGCTGACCGCGAGGTCGAGGAGGTCCGCATAGCGGTCTTGAAGGCTGAGGTTCGCGACCAGCTTGATAAAGTTCGATGTCCCCTTCTGCGAGTCGAGAACACGAGCGACAGCTGGGGCGTACTTGGGATTCGATGCGACTTCGGCGGAGAGCCGACTGATCGCTTCGTTAGCGATCAGATTCTTGCGAGCAGCATCTCCGGTGGCCTCATTGAAGGCTAGTTCGGCGATCGCGGTTTGGGCAGCGGTTCCACTCAGGAAGTCGAACGCCCGGAAGTAACGCGGCAATTGAGCTGCCGTCGTAGTGGGATCGCTGATGATCTCTTCCAAAGCTGCGGGGGTCTGATTGCCGCGAGACCGCCAGATGATGTCGCGTCCCGCCCCTTTGTTCGGGTTCCCGCCCGCTGCTTTCCAGGCATCGAGTAGAGGGTCCCATCGACCATCGGCAGCGATTCCGAGAGCTTCGAGATACCAGCGATCTTTCCCGTCGTACTGCAGCGCGAGCGTTGCCCAGACATCGGCGATTTGAGGAACTTGTTCGAGGCTGACTTCTCGCAGCCCAATCAGGATCTCGCGGCGTACGGCGGGCGAAGTGTCGTAGAGCTTCAGTGCCTCTCCGATCTCGTCCAGTGTGTATTGCCCCCTCAGCTGGCGAGCCAGTCGAACCGCAGCACAGCGGATATCGGGGTTCTCATCACGCAGTCCGGCGAGCATGATCGCGACTCGTTTGTCACGGTTGTCCTGCTTGCCGAGTAACCAGAAAGCCCGAGCGCGATAGCGGGGATTTTTGTCCTTCCAGAGAGAGGTGAGAGCCGCTTCGGCCTTGTCACCCATTTGATGGAGAGCCTGCCAGGCGAGGTAACGGGCTTCGAGGTTCGGACTCTTAAGAGCCTCCACAGCTCCCTCGGGAGTCGAGAAGTCGTACTTGGGCACGACGTATTTCGCCCCCGGAACTGCCACGCGGAAGATGCGTCCCTTGTCGGCGTCACCCATCCGATGGCCACCGACTCCGGGGTCGTACCAGTCACTGACCATCAGCGAACCATCGGGAGCGACACACACATCGCTCGGTCGGAACCAGTTGTCGCGGGCACCGTGAAGGACATTCACCATCTCTGCGGTGTAGCCCGCTCCGACCTGCTTCGTCGGGTAGGCTCGCACAACGTTCGGTCCCGCATCGCAATGGATCGGCTGACCACGGAAGATTGCGGGAAGCAACTCGCCTTCATAGAGACAAATCCCAGTCGGAGCACCGGCCCCCGTCTGGATCAGGTTTGGGATCACTCCGGGGTCGTTGAGGTGCCAGTGCCGCAGCGGAATCTCGTCTTCCCACCCCGTGCGGTAGGTCTGCCACCCAGCTCCGGTCTTCTCGTCCTTGTACCCATAGTTGCCGTACTCGACGACATAGTTGATCCGCACTCCGCGGTTGCCATCGTCATCGTTGTCCGACTGCCAGAGTCCGCCGAACGAGTCGACAGCCACTTCCCAGTTGTTGCGGAAGTTCCACGCGAGGGTCTCGAAGTTCGAGCCATCGAGATCGCAACGGAAGATCATTCCTTCCTGATAAGGCTTGCGAGTGTCGTCGACGACGTGGCCTTGCTTGTCGACGATCGGCTGTCCGTTCTTATCGCGGATCTGCTGGCCAGCGTTTCCAAAGTTGAAGTAGAGCTTGCCATCGGGCCCGAAGACGAACGCATGAATGCCATGGTCGTGTTGTGCCCCGGAGATCCCAGAGAACATCAGCTCGTGGCGGTCAGCTTTGAGGTCGCCGTTGTCGTCGTAGAAGTTCCAGACCTTGTCACCGACTGACACAATCACGCGATTGCCGAGTACGCAAATCCCGTGGGCCGAGTCGACCTCGTGCCCCTGAAAGAAGACCGTCGACTTGTCGGCTTTACCATCGCCATCAGTGTCTTCGAGGATCATGATTCGATCCCCTTTGTCGCCCTTGTCGCCGATCAAAGCCTTGTTAGCAAACGCCCGGTAGTTGACCGCCTCGCAAACCCAGACTCGACCGAGATGATCGATGTCGATGTCAGTCGGGTTGAGCAGGTTCGGTTCGCCCGCAAAGAGGGCGGCCTCGAGCCCCTCACCCACATCCAGTTGGGCCATCGCGTCCGCGAGTTCATGACTCCCGCTGCCCGCCGCTACAGCCTGGTTCAGTGAGTCGAGAAGACTCTTGGGGGGACGCTGGGTAAAGACATGAAACTGGACCGAGGTCGCATTCCCCTGATTGGTTCCGCCGTTATCGAGTCCGCAGCGAGTCTTGAACCGGGTGAAGGTGTGCCCCTCGGGCAGGTCGTATTCGATGACCGAATTGGCATGCGTCCCGATGCCGTGCTCGACGGGTTGGCCAGCAATGGAGAGGGCACCGTCCTGAACGTTCTTGTTCACCGACGGTGTCCCGAAGTTGGCCGAGGCGTTTTTCCACTTCAACTCGGTCAGCTTCTTCTCACCTGCTGGCCCGACGAGTCGTGGCTCGGCCCAGTCCGCCCAGTCGCAGTTGAACCCATCACCTCCATCGGTGACGACAAGAAACAGCTGCTTCGCCCCGGTGATGTCGGCTTCCAATTCCACCGAGTGCTTGGGAGTCTGAGTGGTCACGATCGGGCTGCTGGCAGCCGGTTTGTTCTTGGGGTCAGCGACGATTTCGGCAGCGGGTTTCTTCGGGGCCGCTTCGGCGTTCCCAGGCTTCGGCTTGTCGAGGTTGGCCTCCATCTCTTCGTCTGTGGGAGTCGCCGAGCGAACCCCTTCGGCCGGGACATCAAGCCCGGAAGTCCAGACGATGGCGTTCAGGATCACCTTGCGAAAATTGTCGTTCTGCCAGTTCTTGTGCTCGTGGCCACCGGTGAAGCCGAAGCCGCGTCCCTTGTTGTCAGGGCGGTCGTAAGCCCACGCGACATGTTGCGGCTCTTTACGTTCCAGGACAGCTGCACGCACGGCGGGGTTCCCACTGTGCGGGCCGTCGGGCCGTTCGAGTGATTCGCGCGGGGGCAGGTCGGTCAGGATCGGAGTGACGTTCTTCATCCCCTCCTGAAACCGCATGTGGTAGTACCACTCATCGTTGATCTCGAACGGGGCCACTCCGCGCGTTGTCGGGTGCTCGGGGAACTTTGTGAACTTCGCAGTCCAGTGCGGATTGACCGACCAGTGCGGTTCGAAGTAGCCACCGATCCAGTTCAGGAAATGCTGACCGCAAGTCCCGATCGTCGTCTCGACTCCGTAGTGGATGCAGACGAGCCCGACCCCGCGGGTGTCGACCAGCTTCTGAAAATCGTCGAGCCGGTCGTTGAGGTAGTGCCGCGCTCCCCCGTCGCAGTACGACACGACCGTATCAGCGTTGTCCATGGCAGTCGGATCTTGGGGCCAGCCATTCCGGTAGACCGTCGCGATGATCGGCAGTCCCGAGTCGTTGATCCGTTTGGCCAATAACAAACACCCTGCGTTGTGTTCGTGGGCCCCCCGGTTATGGCTCGGCTTCCCAGCGACGAAGACGACCTTCTTGCCGTCGGTCAGCTTCAGCCGTTTGAGGCGGATGTTTTTGAACTCGATCTTCTGCGGCGGACCGGAGTGCATCTGCAGGGCGAGCAGTCCGATGCGGTCGGCCTGCTTGCTGGGGTCGTTACCGGGGTCTTTCTGGTCGTCGAAAAGTTCGCAGGTCACATGCCCGTTGATCTTCAGGGTGATGTGGTTTCCCTGACAGAGGATCGAGTACTCGTTCCAATCGGAGGACTTGATGTGCTGGAACAGCTCGTCTCGGTCGGCAAACGTTTCGAGTGTCTTCTGGCCATCGACGGTGATCTTCGCCCGTCCGCCTCGGGGAGCGAGGCCACCGCGTCCCGCTTCGTCGTGCAATGACCCCGCCCACTGACCGGCCAGATCGATGTCGGCCTGATATCCGACCAGGTGCCCATCGGCTCCCTGCTGTCCGCGAAACTGGATTCCGCTGTTCGCCTTGTCCTTGTCGCCGGTCAGTTTGAACTGCAACCGCAGCTCGAAGTCATCCACGTCGCCCCGGTCCCAGACCAGAAAGGTGTTGTGGTTGCAGGGTCGCTCAGTGGTCGACTCGCCGACGATCGAGCCATCCTCGACTCGCCAGAAGCTCTCGTCGCCAGCCCAGGGACGCCAGCCTTCGAGACTCGTGCCATCGAAGATCGAGTGAAACCCAGCTTCGTCGTCGGCAGCTCGGAGCGACTGACTCCCCCCCAGCAACCCTAGACAGACAACCGCCCCCAGAAGAAACCGAATCGATTTCATGCGTTCCCCATCCCCGATCACGAAGGTCCTGCTCCAGCTGGCCCCCGTCGGATGCTCTCGCGGGGACTGAGCTCGGAAACAATTTAGACAAGGGATGCAGTCTAACCCATCAACAGGGGATTATCCCAGTGGGGAGGGGAGGGCGGGTGAAGCTGTCATCCATCAGCTTTCAGCGATCCGTGATGGAGGAGTGACGGAGACAGGTGGGCGTCGGAAACGGCACCGTTGACCGACCTGAGTCAAGAACTTGGATCGTCGCTTGGCTTCCGGGACGGGAATTGAGTCCGCCTCCGTTGGGCAAAGCGCCCAGTTTCGCCTACAACCAGAGAGCCGGGGTTGACCCTTTCCGGGGGATTGCGAACAATCCGGAGTCCTCAATCGGCCAGCACCCGCGCGGTGTGCGGAGAGTTTCGCTCAGCACATCGGCCAGATCGCTCCTGATTCGGGGATCGACGCACACGGATGGAACCACAGATTCACGCCCCGCCGCGAAGGCACATGGACCTTATGAACTTCAACCAGATGCAACTCTCGCCTCAGAACGCCGCTTCGGCGGGGGCTGACTACACGCGGACCCGGCAGCTGACCCTCGGGGATCTGCTGCTGGAGAACCGCATCATCTTCGTCGATGGGCCGATCCACGACGGCATGGCGAACATGATCGTCATGAAGATGCTGTTCCTGCAGAACGAGAACCGGTTCCAGGACATCCACCTGTACGTCAATTCGCCCGGCGGATCGGTCACAGCCACCCTCGCGATCTACGACACGATGCAGTTCATCGAGTGCGACGTCGCGACCTACTGTGTCGGACTGGCAGCCAGCGGTGGTGCCGTCCTGGTCGCTGGGGGAGCCCACGGCAAGCGGAAGATCCTCCCGAACGCCAAGATGATGATCCACCAGCCTTATGGTCAGGTCGGTGGCCAGGTCTCTGACATCGAGATCCAGGCCAACCAGATCATCGAGACCCGCGAACTGCTCAACAAGATCCTGTCCGAGCACACTGGCCAGCCGATCGAGCGAGTCGCCAAGGACACCGAACGCGACCGCTATTTGAGCGCTATACAGTCGAAGGAGTACGGCCTCGTCGACGAAGTCGTGGCCATCAAGCGCGACAAGAAGAAGCCGAAGCCCGTCGAGGCCGCGAAGTAGTTCACTCGTCGCCCGCGTCTCAACATTCTGGCCATCCGCCACAAGCCATCAGCCATAAGCCCACCCACAATGACCACACTCGTTCCATACGTTCTCGAAAAGTCCGGCCGCGAAGAGCGGGTCATGGACATCTACAGCCGGTTGCTCAAGGACCGGATCATCTTCCTGGGAACCCAGGTTACTGACACGCTGGCCAACGCTCTGGTCGCCCAGCTGCTGTTCCTGCAGTTTGACGATCCCAAGGCGGACATCCACATGTACATCAACTCGCCCGGTGGTTCAGTCACCGCCGGGATGGCGATCTACGACACGATGCAGTACCTGAGCTGTGACGTGGCGACTTACTGCCTGGGTCAGGCGAGCAGCATGGGGGCACTCCTGCTGACCGCCGGAACCAAGGGCAAGCGGAACTCGCTGCCGAACAGCCGGATCATGATTCACCAGCCGCTGGCTGGCATGGAAGGCACAGCCACCGAGCTGGAGATCCATGCCAAGGAGTTGTTGCGGATGAAGAGGAAGCTCAACGAGATCCTCCTCTTCCACACTGGCAAGACCTACGACGAGATCGAGCGCGACACCGATCGAGACAACTTCATGTCCGCCGAAGAGGCCCAGAAGTACGGTCTGATCGATCACGTGCTTGACAAGATCCCGAACCCACCCGGACCACGCAACGAGTAATCACCAGCCGGACAGAGGTGAACTGGTCTGAAACGCGGGCATCACGACGCTCGATCCCGCCGCTCCGACCAGTTCAGCTGCCGCCTTTTCCGTTTCACGTGAAACGGAGCAAGCTGGCAAACGACCTCCTGTCCTGCCCGAAACTCGTCGCGGAGTGGTTCCAGCGGTTTCGCGGAACGAAGTGTTGATCGATGACAATGCGAGGAACACCGGCTGAGCCAGTGAATCCCGGGCCGCTTTCCAGTGGCCGATGATCGACTGATTTCCAACCTGAGGTCACGGATGACCACCCGCCCCCACCATCAACGTACGCCCGCCCGGCAGTGGATCGCCCTGTCTGGCTGGGCGGTTTTGCTTTGGGGAGGATGTGTCACCACTCGTCAGCTGGAGACGCTCGAAGCCGAATTGCGTCAGCAGCAGGACGCCGTTCAACTGGCGAGAAAGCAGACCGACCGCCTCCAGTCCGAGCTGACCAGAGCCCGCGAGGAGACCGAGCTCCTCCGGTCGCAGATGGCGTCTACCGGTCAGGGTGTCCCGCTTCCCGAACAGACGGGCAACCTCGTGCGCCTCTCCGAAGTGAAGATCAACACGCTGCTCTCGGGCGGTAAGGACCGTGACGGATTGCCCGGTGACGACATTCTAGTCGCGCTGATCTCGCCTCTCGACGAGCAAGGCGACCTGGTCAAGATCGCGGGCGAGGTCGAAATCGAAGCCTTTGACATGACCCTGCCGAGTGATGACAAGCGGGTCGGACACTGGACCTTTAACGCGGAACAGGCGGCCAAGGCCTGGCACAGCGGGTTCGTCGGCGCAGGGCTGCAGTTTGAACTCCCCTGGCAGGAACCCCCGAGCTCGAAGGAACTGCTCGTTCATGTCCGGCTGAAGACCACCGACGGACGCCAGTTCGATAGCAGCACACCGATCAAGATCGCGCCTCCCACGGGCCAGATGGCGAAGCGGAGCTCACTCTCCAATACCGAGCCCGTAAAATTCGAGGCCCCGCCACCCGGCGACGAACAGATCAAACCCGCGGTTGAGGCCACTGCCGAACCGCGTCCTGCCCGCCCGGTTCCGTTCTATGAGGATGTCGAACCTGCGACGACCGCTCGACCGTTCCCGGGGGATGACAAGAAATCGGCTCCGACGGAGAAGGCGGAACCCCTCCCGGCGAAGCCTCCCACGGCTCCGATTTCCGCCCCCGAGCCCGCGAAGAAGCCGGGACGGGCATCCCTCGACGAAATCGAAACGTCAGATAACTGGACCGACGCCACGCTCCCACGGCTGCGGTAGTGGTCAGAGTGAGGTCTCTCTAAGACGCTCGCGTGTACTCGCAGAGGCACACAGTGTGAAGGCGATGGAACGTTACGCCATCGAAATACGTGGGCGACGCCCCTACGCAATAATCTCCTGGATCACCTGCCCGTGGTCGATGTCGAGCCGCTTCCGACCGGGCACTTCCAGTCGGCGGGAGTCGAGACCCATCTGGTGCAGGATCGTCGCGTGGATGTCGGTCACGTAGTGGCGGTTCTCGACGGCATGGAAACCGATCTCGTCGGTCGAGCCGTGGACGACGCCCCCCTTAATTCCGCCGCCCGCCATCCAGACCGAGAACCCGAAGATGTGGTGGTCGCGACCATCCGCTCCCTGAGTTCCGGGGGTTCGACCGAACTCACTCGCAAAGATCACGAGCGTGGAGTCGAGCAATCCTCGCTGCTTGAGATCCTTGAGCAGACCCGCGATCGGCTTGTCGACCGCCTCAAAGTTCTTCGTATGGTTCGCCTTCAACCCGCCGTGGGCATCCCAGGCCCCCGCTCCCCCAGCCCCGTGTTGAACCTGGATGAACCGGACACCCCGCTCGACCAGCCGACGACAGGCGAGCATCTGCATGCCGAACTCCTTCGTGGCTGGGTTGTCGAGACCGTACAGCTGGTGGATGTCCTGGGTCTCGCTGGCGAAGTCGAGCGTCTCGGGGACCGAGGTCTGCATCCGGAAGGCGAGTTCGTACGCCTTGATCCGGGCTGCCAGAGCCGGGTCGTTCGGATACTCAACACCCCGCTGGCGGTTCAGCTGGCCGACCAGATCGAAGGCGACCTGCTGCTGTCGCTCGGTCAGGTTACGGGCGGGCTTACCGAAGTCGAGTGGGTTAGCGGGGTCGACTCGGATCGGGATGGCGTCGTGGGCGGGCCCGAGGTAGTGCCCGTCCTTCGCATTCCAGTACTCGCGGCTCCCCATCGAGATGAACTGCGGCAGGTTGTCGTTGAGCGATCCGAGCCCATAGTCGACCCAGGCCCCGAGCGTCGGGAACTCCCCATCAAGCATGTGCCGCCCGGAGTGAAATTGGGTCTGAGCCCCATGGTTGTCGTCGGTCGTCCACATCGACCGAATGACCGCGATGTCGTCGACACAGCTGCCAACGTGTGGCACCCAGTCGCTCAGTTCAATCCCCGACTCACCATACTTTTTGTAGCCGACCTGCAGCGGGTAGATCTTGTTCCGCTGCTGCCCGTTGGCATCGTTGATCACCGTCACGCGGGCCAGCTTGAGCTTCTCGGGATTCTGGACATCGGCGTACGGGGTCTCATTGATCGACTTCCCGGCGTACTTGGTCAGCTCGGGCTTGGGGTCGAAGCTCTCCATGTGAGAGACGCCCCCGTTCATGAAGAGCCAGATCACGCTCTTCGCCTTGGGCGTGAAGTGCGGCTGACCAGTCGGAGGCTGCCACGTTGGGTCGTCGTTCGCCCGGACCACGCCGTCCTTCGATAGCATCGCCCCGAGGGCGAGACCCGTGAATCCCATCCCCATGTCGGCGAGGAACGACCGGCGGTGTTGGCGGCAGGAGTGGAGCATGGTGGAGGACTAGAGGTGAGGGAGGAGAGAGGAGAGCCAGAGACCGGAGTGGGGTCAGCGGACGGTGACGAAGTCGTTGTGGTTCAGCAGGGCCTGGAGGAACTGGGAGCGGGCCAGTTCGGTCGGGTTGGAGAGTTTGGCCTCGGCTCCGAGTTGGGCAAGCTGCGCGAGAGCAGAGGCCGAGATCGCCAATTCCTCGGGAGTGGGGTCACACGACAGGACCGTCTGGAAGGCTCGGCGGATCCAGTCGCTCTCGCTGAGATCCGGGGCTTCCGACTTGATCCGGGCGGCGATCTTCTCGGCGACCTCGTTGGTCAACTCGCTGTTTTCGAGCGCGAGAGCCTGCTGAGGAACGATGCTGTCGGTGCGGCGGTAGCAGTCGAGAACGCTGGCATCGTCGAACAGCGACAGGAACTTCTGGTGCTCATTGTGGGAGTGCACGAAGTACAGACTCCGGCGCCGGGACTTCTCGTCGTTCACCGGAATCGAGGGACCGCCCATCGTCAGGTCAAGATCGCCCGCCAATGACAACAAGCTGTCGCGGACGGTTTGAGCCTCCATGCGGATGGGGTTCGCCCGCCAATGGAATTTGTTCTCGGGGTCAGTCTTCAGGTCGGCCTCACTGGCCCCGCGGTTGGACGTCGACAGTCGATAGGTCCGCGAAGTCACGATCAGCCGGTGCATGTGCTTCATGCTCCAGCCATGCTCGATCAGCTCGATCGCCAGCCAGTCGAGCAGCTCCGGATGGACGGGGAGCGTTCCCTTTCGACCAAAGTCAAACACGGTCGGAACCAGCGGACGCCCCATGTGCCGCGACCAGATATGGTTCACAGCCACGCGAGCCGGGAGGGGATTTTGAGGGTCGGTCATCCACTTCGCGAACGCCGTCCGCCGACCAGTGCTGGTCTGCGGGAATGGCTTGCGCCGCTGCTCTTCGGTCTCCAGATTGTTCTCCAGAGTCTTGAGGGCACCGACCAGCGAGGAGTACGTTTCGCCCGGGTTCTCGACGGCAGTGCGAGCCGATTCGGCGGATGCCTTCGCTTCGTCGAACTTCTTCTGACGCTCGGCTCGCTGCTCGTTTGTGGACTGCTTCAATGCCAGCTCCGCGCGGGTCAGTTCGACCTCCGCCTGCAACACGGCCGCCTGCTTCTCAGCGAGGGCAGCGGACCGAACGAGTGCTGGGGCTCCATCGGCGGGTGGCGTCTGGTGACGAGCCTGATCCGCAACTGAGCGGGCGTTGAGCGACACAAGTTCCGCCTCCGCGAGAGCGAGTGACTTCTCAGCAATCTGGAGCTCGAACTGAGCCACTTCCACCGGAGTCAATGCCATCGATGGGGGCACGGAGTTCGTCCCCTCAGCCATGGTTACCGACGAGGGGAGGGTGAGTAACTCGAACGACAGGAACTCGGCGGCGGCATCGTAGGTGATCAGTTCCATCGCCCCCGGTGCCCGGTTGTGTGGCAAGCGGTATGCGACCGATGGCTCCCCATCGACGATCAGGTTCACCAGCGTCCCGCGCACGCGAAGCACCAGTTCATGCGGCTGTTGCAGAACGACGGCCCGTCCCTGAGCTCCTTCACCTGGGTAGCTGTAATCTGCCCCGGCGGGTTTGAAGGCCACCTGAGCTTTCTGGCCTGCCTCCACGGAGCTCAAATACGCGAGGACTTCCTGCCCCTTGCCATCGACATCGAAGTTCACCCCGACCGATTTCCACATCTCCCCTCCAGTGGGGACGTACTTCAGACGGACCTCAAAGTCGACGGGCGGAGCTGTCTTGAGCCGCAAGGCTGTTCGCACAGGACCGATCACTGACTGAATCAGTCGACCATTCTCATGCTTCCACTGGCCGTCGCGCGGCTCCCAGAGATCAGGGCGATCGCGAGAGAAATCGTCCGCGGCGATCACCGTCGCTGGAACCTCGGGAGTCGGGCTGGGCGAGGAGGCCACCGCTGTCTTCTCGGCCTCAGCCACCTTGGAGCGTCCAGCTTCCACACCTGCTCGGGCGGAGACGATCTTATGCTCGGCCGCCTTGCGGTAGGCCTCGACGACGAATGGTCGCAGCCCCGGCAAGTAGGCCTCGGGGGGAAGTGCCACTGGCTCGGCGGAAATCGCCCCGCCTCCCAGGAACGACGGGATTGCCGGCACCAGAGGCCGCGACTTGTCGGGATTGCGATCATCTCCACGAATATGGAGGAACGTCGTCGCATCGAGGTTGCAGTCGAACGCCCGGGGCAGTCCATCCTTCTCGAAATCGATCTCACCGGGCAGGGCTTCGGTCCGCACTTGATACGGTTCAAAGATCGCCCGCAGCTGGTAGTAGTCGACCTGTGAGAGCGGGTCGTACTTGTGGTCGTGACACTTGCCACAATTGAACGTCAGACCAAGCATCGCCTTGCCGGTATGTTCGACGGTCTCGTCGAGCCAGCTGGTGCGGTTGAACTTGAAGTATTGGCGGGCCAGGAACCCGCTCGCCCGCAGCTTGTCGAGATCGTTCGGATAGAGCTCGTCCGCGGCGAGCATCTCGCGGAGCATCTGGTCATAGCCCTTGTCCGCGTTGAGTGACTCGATGATCCAGTCACGCCAGTGCCAGATGTGCTTCTGAGAATTGCGGACCTCCGCCCCCAGACCCCACCAGTCGCTATACCGCCAGATGTCCATCCAGTGGCGGCCCCAGCGCTCGCCGTATTGCGGGCTGTCGAGCAGACGGTTGACGACCGTGTCGTACGCCTGAGGGGACGTGTCCGCCAGGAAGGCTTCCTGCTCCGCGATCGTCGGCGGCAGGCCGATCAGATCGAGCGTCACACGCCGGAGCCAGACTCGCTTATCCGCGAGCGGCTGAGGTGTCAGGCCCTTCTGCTCGTGCTTGTGCGCGATGAAAGCATCGATCGGATTCAGGCTCCATTCCGCGTTGCCCACTGTTGGGACCGGCGGACGCACGGGAGTCTTGAACGCCCAATGGTCACGCGGGTCAGACTCCGGAGCTTCGTCTTCGGGGGCATGAGCTCCCTCGGTGATCCATTGCTTGATGGCAGCGATCTGATCGGGCTTCAGCGGCTCGCCTTCGGGCGGCATCCGGACGCTCGTGTCGGTCGAAGCCACGCGAGTCAGCAATTCACTTCCATCGACATCGCCCGGCTTGATTGCAGCTCCTCTGGCTCCGCCTCGTTTCGCAGAAGCTGCGGTGTCGACCCGGAGATCGCCTTCTTGCTTGAGTGATCCATGACAGGCATAGCAGCGCTCATGCAGGATCGGCTTGACCTTCGTCAGGTAGATCGAAGCGTCATCAGCTGGCACACGTGAAACAGCCACGAGCCAGCCGCCGCAGACCAACGCCCATCGAATCATTCGGGTTTCGATACGGCGCATGAATCAGTTCCTCAAGAGTGTTGCAACGGCGGCAAATGCCCTGATGGACGGAGGCAGGGATGCCGCTAGGCCAGGAGCTCCGTGACCACGCGGGTCGGCAAAACGCCGGTCAACCGGGCCTCCAATCCCTGGAACGGGTAGGTCAACCGCTCGTGGTCGTACCCCAGCAGATGGAGCACGGTCGCGTGGAAGTCGCTGACCTGCACCGGGTCCTTCACGATATTGTATGAGAAGTCGTCGGTCTCGCCGATCACCGCACCGCCCTTGCTTCCGCCCCCGGCCATCCACATCGTGAAGCAGCGGGGATGGTGGTCGCGGCCGTAGTTCTCATGCGACACCCCGCCCTGCGAATAGATGGTCCGTCCGAACTCGCCGCCCCAGATGATGAGCGTCTCGTCGAACAGCCCCCGGGCCTTCAAGTCCTGAACCAGTCCGTAACAGGCCTGGTCCACGTCGCGGCACTGGTCGGGCAGACGTCCCGCGATGTTGGCGTGGTTGTCCCAGTTGTTGTGATAGATCTGCACGAAGCGAACGCCGCGTTCGACCATGCGTCGAGCCATTAAAGCTGTGTAAGCAAACGTCCCGGGCTTCTTCACTTCGTCGCCATAGAGATTCAGCGTCGCCTCGGTTTCCTTCGAGACATCCGCCAGTTCTGGCACGCTCGTCTGCATGCGGTAGGCGAGTTCGTACTGCTTAATCCGCGTCCGCGTCTCCGCATCCCCTAGCTGTTCCGCAGTGATTTCGTTCAGCTGTTTGAGGCCATCCAGAGTCTTGCGACGGATCTCCGAGGTCACTCCCGAGGGATTGTTGATGAACAGAATCGGCTCACTACTGGCCCGCATCGAGACCGCCGAATGCTCGCCGGGCAGATACCCGGACGACCAGAGGCGAGCTGAGATGGCCTGCACTTGCTCCGTGTTCGTCGGCTTGGCCACCATCACAACGAACGTCGGCAGGTTGTCATTCAACGACCCGAGTCCATACGACGTCCACGCCCCGAGGCACGGTCGTCCTGTCACCTGGTTCCCGGTCTGCATGAAGCTGATGGCGGGTTCGTGATTGATGGCATCGGTGTGCATGCTGCGGATGAAGGCCATGTCGCCAGCCATCTTGGCCTTCCAAGGCAGCAACTCACTGAACCACATCCCGTTCGGCCCATGCTGCGAAAACTTGAACTTCGAGGGAGCAATCGGGAAGCGAGCCTGCCCCGAAGTCATCGTGGTGAGTCGCTGGCCCATGCGGACCGACTCGGGCAGATCTTTATCGAAATAGTCATTCATCACCGGCTTGTAATCAAACAGGTCCATCTGTGGCGGTCCTCCCACCATGTGCAGATAGATGACATGTTTGGCCTTTGGCGGAAAATGTGGTGGTACCGCTCCGGGATGGCCGATCGATTGGGAGTCATTTCCGCTGACCCGCTGATTGAGTGCCCCGCCCATCAAGCTGGCCAAGGCAGCTGTCCCCAGTACATGTGACCCTTTGGAGAAAAAATAGCGCCGGGTAATGTTCTGACGGTATTCCTCGAACAGGTTCATGTCGCGTCCTCCCGGAGTCGTCTGGCGGAGCAGGGGGGAACCCTGCGCACAATCCGATCAAAGTACCGTTATTCTACCATTCCAGGCAATCGCCGGGGCGATTTCACCCCGGCGAGTTGACGATTCCCGGATCTGCAAACGTGTGCAAGTCGACGCACAGGCGACACTTACTTCGCCGCTGTCGCAGCTGCGGGAGCTGGGGGATCAAACTTGGTGATCTCCTTGCCATCCGCCCCGTTCCAGACTCGGATCACTCCATCTTCACCGGCCGAGATCACGATCGATTCATCGCGAGCTGCATAGACCGTATACAGGTAGTCGCCCGCTCCGGAGAAGTTGCGATAGTTGCTGCCGTTGGTCGCGGTGTGGAACCGGACCACCTTGTCGCCCGCGCAGCTGACAATGTTGTCGGTCACGCCAATGTAGCCAATGCCGGTCACCTGCTTGGCAGAAGTGGCGATCGTGCGGACCTGCTCGCCCGTCTCAAAGTTCCAGACCTTGATGGCGTTGTCGGCACCGGCACTGACCAGGTTGCTGCCATCTCCCTTGAACGCCACACCAAGGACATGGTTCGTGTGCCCCTCGAACGAACGGACAAACTTGCCATCCTCCGCTTGGAAGACCTTCACAAACTTGTCAGCTGCCCCCGAGACCAAGAGCTTGCCATCGCGTGAGAATTCAACCGCGTAGACCGTGTCGCTGTGTGCATCGGTGAGGACGCGCTCGACGGCACGGTTGGCCACGTTCCACAGGATCAACTCACCCGAGCGCGACGGATCACCTCCACCACTTGCCAGACGCGTTCCATCGGGACTGAAAGCCAGACAGAGCACACGATCAACATGCGGCGACGCGCTGAGATCGAGAGAGTTCTCGGGCTTGGAGCCGAGGACAGCTGCCAGCTTCCATTGAGGCTTCAGATCCCACAAATCGGCGGTCTGGTCAGCACTGGCTGACAGCAGCGCCCCGCTGCCCAGAAACCGCAGAGAGGCCACCGGAGCGGAATGTCCGGCGATGGTCTGCAGAGGAGCCCCCGTCTGAGCGGCCCAGAGACGAATCGCATTGTCATCCCCTGCCGTGACCAGCACCTGGCCGTCCGCGGAGAGTGCAACAGAGCGCTGTGGCTTGGGAGTTGTCGCAGCCTGAGCCTTGGCGGCATTCACGACCTCTTCGGCCTTGGTCGCTTCCTGCTGGCGGGCAGCGAGGCTGGCCTTGAGCTCTTCCTGTCGCTTCTTCGAGTTCTCCAACGACTGAGTCGAAAGAGTGATCGCCCGATCCGCGGAGGCGACGCCGTCCTTCGCCTGCTGGAGAGCCTCCTGCTCCTTCTTCAGCGCAGCAGCTGCGTCATCGGCGGCCTTCTTCAGAGCGGCATCGTCGGATTTTGCTGCCAATGCTTCTGCGGCAGCCTTCGACTTGGCTTCCGCTTCGACGACTTTCTTCTCCGCTTCGACCACGGCCATGTCCGCTTTGGGCTTGGCTTCATTGGCCTTCTTGAGGGAGTCCTCACGACCGGCGATATCCTTCTCGCCCTCTTTCACGGCGGTGTCATTCAACGTCACCTTGTTCTTGGCGACGACGAGTTCATCTTCCAGGAACTTGACCTGACGATCGACGAGCGGGTCGCCCTTCACTTCACACTTCTGCGTACCATCCCGCTTCCAGACGCGTACGATGTTGCCTTCACATGAACCGGCGATGAACTCACCATCAGCCGACACCGAGACACCGGTCACCGGCGAACCGAGGTTCTGATTGAAGGCCTGCGAACCATCGTCAAGCTTCCAGAAACGGACCGTTCCATCCGTGCTGCCTGAGGCGATCTCATTCGTGGCGCTAAACATCGCAAGCGATGTGACTGGCCCCCCATGTCCCGGCAGTTCCTTCACAGGTGTCGGGGTGGGAGTGTCCGCGGTGGGGAGTGTCCACAGGCGGATCACGTTGTCGGCATGACCGGCGATGAGCTGAGTTCCATCCTTACTCACCAGCAGCGCCGTCGCTGGAGATGCGACGGTCATCTGAGCAACCTGGGCTCCCGTTTCAGCGTTCCAGGTTCGGACCGTGCCATCATCGGAGCTGGTCGCGACAACCTTCCCATCGGGGGTGAACGCCGCGGCTTTCACAGCTGCGGTATGTCCAGTGAGCGTCGCGCCCGGCTGACCGCTTTGCAGGTTGAACAGCCGCACAGTGTTGTTGTTCAGGACCAGTGCCGCCAAGGTATCGTCCGCCGAAATCGCTGACGCGACGATCGGTGCCCCGGGCTCAAACTTGGAAACCGAAGCAGTGGGGACACGTTCCCACAGCTTGATCTCGCGGAAGCTCCCCGTCGCCAGCAGGTTGCCATCAGGACTGAAGGCCATCGAGTGCACGAAGTCACGATGAGCTGTCCCCGGGCCATAAAGCGGCTGGCCATCCTGCACGATCGACAAGAGCTTGGGGTCAGTCAGACGAGCGGCTTCCCGCTGCAGCGGAAGGTCATAGATGAAGATCTTGTTCGCGCGACCCGCCGCCAGGAATCGCTGGTCCTTGGTCACCGACAACGCATAGACCGAAGTGATCGAATCGGGAATCGCCCGCCAGGCAATATCGCTTCCGGGAGGAGCAGCTGTTCCGGCGCTGGCCCCTTCTTCGATCCACTTGCGAAAGATGCCGAGTTCACGCGGGGTGAGCGGCTTGGCTTCGGCCTTGTTCGGGACCGGCGGCATGACGGGCTCGTTCGCGCGAGACGCGAGGGTGTAGATCAAGCTCTCGTCGGGCTTACCCGCGACTACTGCGGGCCCACTGGCTCCCCCCTTCAGGATCCCGGCGACGTTCTCCAGGACCAGATCGCTCTCTTTCGTCGAGACGTTGTGACACGCCATGCACTTCGACTCGAGGATCGGGAAGACGTCGACATAAAACTCAACCGGTCGTCCGAGAGCCGGATCCATCGGAGCAATGACCGAGTCAGCCGCCAACGCGGAAGATCCAACCGTCGCTGCCAGGACAGCAGAAAAGAGTGTCTTGATTCGCATGATGTCAGACCGGTCTGCGGTGGGAATTGAGGTGGGAGGTTGCGGATCGAATGAGGCACGTGATGCCTTGAGATGACCGCGTCTTCGTGGACTAAGGAGTGACAGTCAGAGCAATCGGAGCATCGACCAGCGTCTCGCCGCCGAAGTCCGTTTTCGCCTGGATCACGAGGTTCGCGAGGGCTCCGTCCTTCGCATCGCCTGCAGCTGTGATGGTCAGCACTCCCTCAGCCTGGTCGGCGGGGACGGTCACTTCCGCAGCGTTCAGTCCAGCGACTGGCGGAAGCGACAGCGTGACAGGACCGGCGAAGCCATTCTGGCGAGTCACAGCGACCTTCACTTCGATCTTGTCCCCCTTCTTGATGTTGCCACTGTTGGGGACATTCGGAGCCAGTTTCACGGGAGCGGGTTTCACGACCAGAATCACCGGCACAGCAGGGGGAGTGAAGTTGATGTTGTTCGGCCCAGAGGCCTTCGCCTGCTCGGCGGAGGCCTTCTCAGCGGCGACTCGCTTGGCTTCGAGAGCTGCCGATGCATCCATCTTGGCCTTCTCGTCGGCTTCAGCTGCAGCCTTCGCATCTTGCAGGACCTTGTCAGCTGCGGCCAGCTTTGCAACGAGTTCGTCAGTCAACTTGAGAGCGTCCGCCGTCGAGGTCGCCAGTACGGCCGCATCCGCAGCCATCTTGGCGGCCGCCGCTTTGGCTGCCTCAGCCACCTGGGCAGCCTGCTTCGACTTATTGAGCATCTCCTCTGCAGAAGCCATCGACTTCTTCAGGTCTTCGCTCGCGGCATTCGCATCCGACGCCGACTTCGCAGCATCGAAGGCGGCTTGAGCGGCCTTCACGGAATCAGCAGCAGCGACGGCTTGCTTGTCGGCTTCTGCTTGTGCGGCCACGGCTGCATCCGCTGCTGTCTTGGCATCGACGGACGACTTCTTAACAGCCTCCAGAACCATCCGCGTTTTGGCGAACTCTTCGGCGGAAGCTGTCGCCTTTAGGACGGCGGCTGTCTTCACAGCAGTGGCAGCGGCCACGGCATCCACGGCGGCCTTGGCTTGTGCGGCAATCGCGTCGAACTCGGCTTTGACGCGATCGGCTTTGGCAGGATTGCGACGGTAAGGCACCGGTGCCGCTGATGTCAGCCACATCGTATGCACGCCGGGCAAAGCGTTGTCTTTGACCAGCAATCGCCAAACAGCTTCCGCCTGATCCTTCTCGATCGCGATGTTCGGAGCATCAATGTTGGAGTTCGGCTTCATTCCAGCGGCGGTTAAAGCCACCTTGTCATTGAAACCGTCCCGCTTTTCGAGTTTCACAGGGACGAGAATCTGACGGCCTTGAACAACTTCCATCCGAATCGGTTCCGAGTTCAACTGGAACGGAGCGGCTTCGGCCAGGATCGAAATGCCAAACTGCTGGCGAACACGTGCGACCGAGGAGACCTTGTCTGCTCCACTCCAGGCGATCTCTCCGGACCGAGCGGGATGGACCACATCTCGATTTGCAGCCGCGCTGGCTTGTGCCGCCTGATCAGCCGCGGCCTTCAAGTCAGCGACTTTCTTCTGGGCCGCGGCGAGTGCTTCCTTGGCCGACACCTCGACGGCGGTGGCTGCATCCACTGCAGCCTTGGCGGCATCACGCAACTTGATCAGCACAGGGTCATCGGTCTTGCCCTTGAGTGCCTCTTCCGACTTGGCAAGTGCTTCTTGAACAGGAGCGAGTTTCTTCGCTGCGGCGTCGACTGCTGTCTGGAGAGGCGGCAGCGCCTTCTCGGCTTCCGGGATGAGGGCCTTCGCAGCTGTGGCAGCCCTGTTGAGTACCGGACTGTCGATCTTGGCCTGACCTTCCACGCGGAAAGGATGCCAGCCTTCGGGAGCATCGACAGCTGTCTTAAAGTGCAGCATCCCCAGCGAGACTCCATCGGGAATCGTCGTCCCGGCACAGGTCACGCCAGCCGGAAGATCGAGTGCCCTCACATCGATCGGGCCATTGAATCCATCGCGACGGAACGCGATCACCTGCATCGCGAACGTGTCACCCTTACGCATGGCCATGGACCACGCTGCTCCCGGAGTCGGCGATGCGGGTAATGCGACTAGCCGGAAGTCGGGCGACTCGGGATGGATACTCAATCTATAGACATTCTTCGCCGAGCCTCGCGACTCACCAAAGCGATCACGAACGGTCAGGCGATACTTCCCATCCGCAGGCACTTCAAGACGCTGCACCGGGTCGTCCGATCGCACGTCGAACTGATAAGGCAGTGGATTCGTCGGCTCATCATCAGGAGCTGCGATCCGCTGCAGAGTTTCGACGCCCTTGGCATCGACATTCACGCGATCGATGGTCAGATACGGGTCGACCGTCTGCCCCAGACGCTGCCCCAGCACTTCGACGTAGAGGACATCACCAGCCTTGGCGTCGATGGTGAAGGTGTCGACATCTTGAGCTTCAGCGAACTGGCCGACCACTTCGGACGGGACGGGCACCGTTTGGGCCTTGGCAGTTTCGTTGTTAGGCTCAACCTCAGCTACGACAGGTGACTGAGCGATCCCGATCGAGACGGCGTTGCTCTGTCCATTCAGCCGATAACTGAAAGCATCGATCCCCGACATCAGCGAGGTCGTGCGGTCTTCGAGTTTCAGAGTAGTCGTATCCCCGGGAACGGCGATGTCGACATCGAGCTTCTCAACCGGCGACTTGAACCCAGGCAGCGTCACGGGCTGAGAACCAGGCAGGTTGTATCCGTAGAGCGAGAACTTCGTGGTCTGCCCAGCCAGGCCCGACGGTGGGAAGACGAACTCGATGTACGGAGTCTGATGGACATCCAGGCGATAGAAGTACTCCTGCCCACCACGGAAGGCCCCGTCATTCAGCTTGAGCAGATACTCGCCATCCGCCGGGGCATCAAAGACCAGCACCGGGTCGGCGGTGCCATCGCCTCGCACCACAGCCAGACGACGTTTGGCTTGGGTATCGTGGATTTCGATATTCGACCGCAGTCGCGAATCCAGCACATCGGCATCGCACTCGACCACCAGGCGTTGCCCCGCCTTGGCGGTGAACTTGTAGAGATCGACATCAGTCGCACTGTCCATCCGCCCCAGGATGGCTGTCCCGACCGTCAGCGGCATCGCCTTGTCGAGGACGTTGTTCGGTTCGACTTCAATGTCCTGCGGTCGACTGCCCACATAGAACTTGCGGGCATTACTAACACCCCACAGCCCCTGGCAGCGAACTTCGTGCGGACCGACAGGCACATCCGCCGTTGCGGTCACGATGAAGAAGCGATCTACCGGCTGCGGCTGGCCATTCACATCGGCCGTCTTGGGCACAGCTGTCAGGCCGGGATGGTCGAACAGCAACCCCTTGATCTCTTCGAGGTCATCACCCGCGAGGGAGACCTCGATCGTTTGCCCTTGCTGCACGCCGGGAGGCTGGACGGAATACAAACGCGGCTGAGGCAGTTGAGCGTGAGCCGCCGAAGTGATGGCGACCAATAGACCAAACACCGCAAACCGGGTGAGCAATGACATGGCGGAAGGTCCAGCAGGCAGGGCAACTTTGGCCCCAGCAGGTCGCTGGGGCCAGGCAGGAGTTTCGTCGCGAGGACGAGGCGAACCAATCCGTGGTATCAGTGATTGAACAAGAATTCTTTCGTGTTCACGAGGGCCCAGACGATGTCCTCATAGGCGATCTGCGGCTTGTCCTTGTGCTTCTCAATGTGAGCCAAGGCGATCTGCAGTTCGTCCGATTGAGGTTCACGGGCATAGACCCAGCGATACAATTCGCGGATCTTGTCTTCGACGCTGTGGTCTTTGTCGTTGGCCATCAGAGCCGCACGACCGCTACCCGCTCCGACCTTGTTCTGCACTTCCGAGCTGTTGAGCAGGTGCAGACTCTGGGCCAGATTGGCTTCCTGGGATCGTTCACACTCGCAGGCACTGTCGCCCTGCGGCTGGCCGAACACCTTCAGGAAGTAAGGTGCGATGCTCGCATCGGGCAACTGGACCGCCAGCGTCCCGGCGGGCATACCGCTGAACTGCTCGGTGGTGTTGGTCACCTGATGGAATCCGTCGTAGAGAACTTCGGCGGTCAACCGCTTGGGGTAGTACCGGGCGAAGTTCTTCTTGTCCTTCTGGTTGTACTCGTTGGGGAGTGCACTCAGCTGGTAGGTCGACGACTGGCAGATGGTGCGGACGAGCCCCTTCAGGTCGTAACCCGAGTCTGCGAAGTTCTTGGCCAGAGCGTCAAGCAGCTCGGGATTCGATGGCGGGTTGGTTTCCCGCATGTCGTCTTCCGGCTCGACGATGCCCCGGTCAAAGAAGTGCTTCCAGTAACGGTTGACCAAGGCCTTGGCGAAGAAGGGGTTCTCCTTCGCGGTGAGCCAGCCAGCCAGCTGATGACGCGGATCGACATCGGCAGGGATTTCGAGAGCCGGCGAGCCGAGTCCGGTCGGTTTGAGATTCAAACCATTGCGCGGATTCTGAGCGGTTGCCACACCTTCGTTGTGGAAGATGCGCTTATCGCGAGCCTGGGTATTCATCCCCGCCATCCGCTCCTTACGCCCCACCCGGCTGAAAAACGCCGACAGACCGTAGTAGTCGTTCTGGCTCCACTTCTCAAAGGGGTGGTGGTGACAGCGGGCACACTGGATGCGAACGCCCATGAACAACTGGGCGACGTCTTCGACTTCTTCATTGACCTGGGTCACTTCGCGATACCAGATCACCGGAGGATTGAACGATGAGTCACCGCTGGCGGTCAACAGTTCGCCGACCATCTGGCTGTAGGGCTTGTTGTCATAGAGGCTGTCCCACAACCACTGGCGGAAGGCGAACGTGCCGTCCTCGTCGCCACCCTGTTTCCGCTTGTTGCGGAGGACCATGTTCCACTTGTTAGCGAAGTAGTCGGCATATCCGGGGCTGTCGAGCAGGTTGTCGACGAGCTTGTCACGTTTCGCGGGGTCGTTGTCCTCGCGGAACTTGCGGACTTCTTCTTCGGTCGGCATACGACCGGCAATGTCGATTGAGACACGTCGCAGGAAGGTGCTGTCGTCACACAGCTCCGATGGCGGCAAACCGAGCAACTTCAACTTGTTGAAGACAGCTTCGTCGATGTAGTTCCGCACGGGTGGGGTCTTGGTGACTTCGACACCGAGGGGCACCGTCGCACGGAACGTTGAGACCTGTCCTTGGTAGCGGGCCATAATGGCCACTTCACCGGTCTGGTCGAGAGTGTGGACGAGCCCTGCCTTATCGCTTTCTGCGAGGTCGGGATCATTGGGCTCGTAGAGCGCCATCCGGGTCACGTCTTCCACAGTTCCATCGGTGTAGGTGGCGAAACAGGCGATCTGCTGGTCCTGCTTCGGCTCCATCAGCCGCGTATCGGGCAGGCAGGTGATCTTGGCAACCGCTGGGGCCTTCACATCACCCCACGGCATCCCTTGACCCACCCAGCGGGCCAGCAGCCGGTATTCGTCGCTGTCGATCTCCATCCGCTTACCACCACCGTGCGGCGACTGGCCGACTGGCTTGGTCAGCAGCAGGCTGCGCTCGGGTGACGAGGTATTCACGCGGCGACCGCGGGCTTCCATCTTCAGGAACTCCAGGTCGTCTTCCGGATAGAAGCCCAGCAGCGACAGCTTGAAACCATTCTGTCCCGTGGCTTTGCCGTGACAGCCACCGCCGTTACAGCCGAGCTTCGTAAAGATCGGGACAATCTGATTCGGGAAGCTGATGTCGGGCGGATGCGCGTAGTCCTTCACATCGAGTGCGACTTGAGCTGTCTTGCCATTGGGCGCAGTGGCGGTCACCGTGACCGAACCTTCTCCGGTCGGCTTGACGATGCCCATCGGGTCGATCGACACAATCCCTTGTGGCTCGGACGTATACGTCACTGCCCGCGTCGCATCTGTCAGGCGACTGTTCGGAAGAGTCCCGGTGACCAGCAGCTGCATCCGGGCATCAGGCCCCCGGAGAGTAAACCGACCTTCCAGTGTCTCGAACTTCAGGGACTCGACTTGCGCCACATCAGCAGACAGAGCCAGTGAGGGTAACGCCCCCAGCAACAACAGGGGCAGAATCACCAGGGTTCTGTGCATCATTCGCATCGTTCACTCCCCGAGTTCCCAGCTTGGTTCACCGAGATCTCAGCTGACTTAAGCTGAATGATCGGCAATCTCTCCCTCGCAGGCAGATTTTGCCGATTCCGTTCAATCATCGAACATATCAACCCGGGCTGCTATGTCAAGGTGGGTGTCCCGTCCGGGATTCCCGGAGATGAGGTCAGAATGCCAAAATGAACGGGTAATTCCGGTTGTGCTGGACGCACTCCGATAAGGCGGGTTTGACGCGATCTTGAACGTATCCAACTCGATTGCGAAATTCGCCGGAAGTCTATTCCGGGAATAACATTCCGAACAAATGTGCGGCACCGCACCTTGCACGCATGCGAGACATTCGGCACTGGGGAATTGAGCGACGTCAATCAGCCGATCTTCTCGGCGATTGCGAAGACCTCGGCGGTGTTCAAGACGCGGTCGTGCTGCTCAAAAAGAGCCTCGACAGCTGCGCGATGCACCCTCATTTTGGTCCCGCCAACGCCGATGGCGCCGTAGCAGAGCACCTTGCCGCGCTCCTTGGCCTTGTCAGTCACACCAATCCCCTCCAGGCCGGTGGGCGGCACGGCATTCAGGTCGATGGCGACCTTGAGAGTGGGGTTATCGATCCATTGATCCTCTTTCAGGAACTGCACCTGGGCCGCTCCCGCCGCGATGAGCAGCTGGCACCCCTTGAGCAGGCCGGTGAAATCGCCGCCATGCTGGGGGACTGCCGGAATCAGATTCGCGTCCGGAACCTGCTCTCGAATTCGGTCGCAGGTTTCGCGAGCTCGGTCGAGTGTTCGCGATGTCACCGTGACCTCAACACCCCGGCTGGCCAGAATCTGAGCCGCCCGATGTCCGACCGGCCCCGTGCCGCCCAATACGACCGCCCGCGTTCCGGCCAGTTCCATATGCCGAGCCGCCGCTCGAACCGCAGCAGCTGCCGTCGTGTTGGAGCCGTTCGAGTCGAGCAACACCGACACCCGAATCGGGCCAAAGAAGAGGGACTGAACCTTGGCCAGCAGAGCCTCGCCCGCTTTCACATCGCTTCCCCCGACAAAGATGGCGGTGTTTTTCAGATCATTGGGGCTGCGGGTAAACATCGCTCCGTGAACCAGCCCGGTTACGTTCTCGACGGTCACTCCACCGTATGAAAAGAGCTCGTCGACTCCCGCGTCGATCGCCACCACGCGATCAAACACGCTGGGATGAGAATCGGTGTCGAGTTGAACCAGGATCTTCTTCATGGCATTCGCTTCCGTGAGGCAGAATCGGCGGCGGCCGAACCAGAGGAGTCATCGTAACGGAATCGTCTCAACGTTTCCGCACTCCCAGCCAATTCCGGGACAGCCTCGATGAAGCCCAGTCCCCCCGACCTTTGATCCCCATTTGACCAGACGCAGTTAACAAAATGTCAACACGGGTTAACCAAGAGCGGTACGGTTTCGGCTTACTGCCCCCGCGAAATGACATTTGTCATCCGTATTACCTTGCAGGAAGAATCTCAACCGATCAAGGGCACGGGAACTGCATCAGCTACTGCTTGCGGCCCTTTTATTCCACTGCCCTGAAGATACCAGAGGCAACTCCCTTGGCACTCGACACCATGACCACTGATCGTGCTCGTCGCGCCCTGTCTCACGGTGGGGGGATCGACGGAATTCTGTTTCTCCTGCTGGCTGCTGCCGGTATCGGTATGGTTGTGATGTTGATTGTGGCGGGGCTTCAGAGTGCCGAAGCCAGTGCCACTCGCGATGCGGGAAGAGCATCACATTCGATGGCGACGCAATCCGCCGAGATTGGCGACCTGTAGTTGAATCGCTTCGATATGACGCGAGATGTGAATTGCATCTGAAAAGTTCTGAGTTGTATTCCCATCGCTTCAAACGAACTTGCGGTGTTTGTGAACGTCGCAGGGCTCCCGATACACTCGCGATGGCGAAGCGTTAAAGGTCGCATGGACGAAAATCATCGAGCGGGACCAACACTCGTGGTGATGTTGACGTATCTCCATCGAACGATCGGCTCCAGTTCCGCGAGGTGAAGAGGTGAAAATGAATCCGACAAACCGCATTTATTCCATCCTGAGTGTGGCTTGTGTCACCGTCATGTGGGTGTGCGGTCAGTTCGGCTTCGGTCAAGAGTCCTCGCCCGCTCCGGCTCCGATCGCCGGGATCGAAAACCTCAGAAGCGTGACTCCCCAATTGCTCTCCGGCAGTCAGCCGGAAGGTGAAGCAGCGTTTGAGGAGCTGGCCCGGCGCGGTGTCAAAGTCATTGTCAGCGTCGACGGATCGAAACCGGACGTGGAGCTGGCGCGCAAGTACGGCTTGCGGTACGTCCACATTCCCATCGGATATGACCAGATCAAACCGCAATCGCGAGCCGATCTGGTCGAGGCCACGAAGCCATCGAGCGGTCTGGTCTACCTCCACTGCCATCACGGGCGTCACCGCGGTCCTGCAGCTGCGGCGTACTGCGGAATGGCCCAGGGGCAGTTAACGAGCGACGAGGCTGTGAAGCTCATGAAGTCCGCGGGAACGAAGGCCGACTACACCGGTCTGTGGGATGTCGTGAAAAAGTTCGAACTCCCGCAGGTCAAGCCCGGCCCGCTCGTCGAAACCGCCGAAGTGGAGCCGCTCACCACCGCGATGGTCCACATCGATCACTCCTGGGCCGAGCTCGATCGCCAGATCAAAGCCGGGAAGGTGGACGACTGGAAAACGCTGATCCACGAAGCCCTGCTGCTACACGAGGAGTTCCGCGAGATTCCCCGCACGGCGAAGCTCACCAACGACGACCTGAAGCGCCTCTTCCAGGCTGCAATTCAGGACACAGAGGCCTTGCACAAGTCTGCCGAGAAGCAAGACCTCGCGGCGCTCAAGGCGGCGAGTCAAAAGGTCGCCCAGGGATGCGCTGCGTGCCATACAAAGCACCGCGACCGTTAGGCCCGGTTTCACCCCTTCAGCACGCGGGCAATGCCTTGTGACAGGACATCGTCCACGCCGTCATCACACCACGCGACGCTGACTTCGTAACCGCCCTGCGGATAGGCTTCCTTCGTTGGGATGTACCACGGGCCGCCATCACCGTATGCCGCACAGGCGACGAACCGATCCGGGGCTGTCTTCTGAGCCCGCAGCTGGTACTCGATGAACGACTCTGCGGGAAGATGAACCGCTGAGATCCCGTTAATGTGCAGGCCGCTGAGGATGATCGGTGGACCACCGGCGTTGCAGCGATCGATCCATGCGACGGTGTACGACGGACGGTTACGGGAAACAACGCTTTGCTTCGGGTCGGCAATCTGTTTGCGGATCTCTTCGGCGTTCCAGTGAGCTGCGGACTTGGGCAGGATCTCGCACGTGGCCCAGCTGACGTTCTGAATCGGCTCGGGGACCAGTTGAGCGATCGCTTCCTGCATCCCGGCATGAATCCGGTCCCGCAGGATCGGACGCATTGGGGGCGAGCCATCGTTGTACTTGCCGGCCCCGATGTTCCCTCCGCACCCGTTGAAATACATGTGCGTGCATCCTGGGTCGGAGTCCTGCATCTTCTGGCGAGCCAGCCCGCAGAAGTCGGGCGACACCTTGCCCTGACCGTAGTAGCTCATCGGGTGACAGGCGTAGTAGTGGCAGGCCGCGATCCGCTCATCACCGCTGTAGAACGCGATTGTGCGCAGGTAGGGATCGATCAACCCCTCGGGCTCGGCTCTCAAGGCTGGGTCGGCACAGCTGCTGCCGCGCATCGCGCGGACCTTGCCATCGGGGCCGAGGATCCGGCGGTTGGCAGCCACCTCTTTGACGAGCCCCTTGCCCGAGGCGACATGGGTGAGTGGCCGGGACTTATCCAGTGAGGTACGGACCGCCTCCTTCGCCGTCCCGAGCAACTGGCCGAAGAAATCGACATCGATGATCGCGGGCAGCTCCGGATACTGAGCGATGATCTTCTGCGAATCGAGGCACGCAAACGGAGCATCATGCGGGTGAACGCACTGCACTGCCACGCGATCGGGAGTTGTCCCGGCCCCTTCGGCCAGGGCTTTGCGAAACTCCACATGACAAGAGTTGAGCAACCCCGTCCAGTCGACCGCACACAGCACGATCGGCTGTCCGGCCCCACGAATCACAATCCCGATCGCCTGCAGCGGCTGTTCGACTTCCTTCACCGGAGTGATCCAGCCACCACACAGCGAGTGCCCCAGCGGCGGCGTGGCATCGAATCGAAAGGTCGACAACTGGAGATTGTTCGGCTTGTCGCTCGACCAGCTGGTCTGTCCGAGAACACATCCCGCCAGCAGCCCAGCTGCGGATTGCGAGAGAAACTGTCGACGTGGAATTGGCATGATGTGATTCTCTAACGGAGAAGAGGAACTCGAAGGAAACGTGCGTTACATCCTTGGATCGCTACTGTTGAACTTGCTTCGATTGGTTGAACTTATCCATATCCGCTTTCATCCGCTTTCTCGATTGATCCAACTCCCCGTTGAGCAGATGTATCATTGCCTCGACTCGACCGATTGTCGCCTCTCCACTTTCGACTGTTGGATGGCAGCTTTCGATGATGCTCGGTAATTCGAATAATTCACGCTTGGCTAGGGGGTAGAGGCGTCTGTACTCTTCAAGACTACTCTTCATTGTTTGCTCGTCGCCGCTGGCAAGGAGGGCTTCGTGTGCCTCGGAGTGGCAGAACAACTCGGGGGTGGACATTCGCAGGCGAAAGATGAGTGGTCGAATTTTATTCTTGGCGTTAGAAGCTATGGTCGACATGGCTTCACGATAATTTGGGTCGTTTTCATTTGGCTTATACCCTTTTTCAATCGCGTCCCGATGCACCTCCATAAGTTCCATTTCAAGGACCAGGAGCGGGCTGATAATCAGATTCCCCGGGGCTGGTCCACCATATGCCAATGGATTGACCGACGGAAGTGGGAATTGAATTCTTTGATAGAGCGATTTTGTGGACTGACTTATCGATGTCGCTGGAGATCCCGAATTGGCATTAGCTGTTTTCTTACCCCCCAGGAATTGATATCCGAAATAGGAGGCAATCAGGAACGTGCAAATGGCCACGACAGTAATAATCAGAGTCCTGACGGGCATTCCGCCCCGAGATTTCGATCGAGCTTTCTTCGCTCGAATTGGAGGGCGGCGTTCATCGCTGGATTCCCATGCATCGGGCTCTTCGACGGGAATGTCATCTGCTGGTGCAACCAAATGCACTTTCTGGCAATCGGGGCAGCGGACTTTTTTACCGCTCGCCTCGTCCTTGACTCGGAACTTTCGCCCACATTCGCATTCCAGGGAGATCGGCATCGGAGTCCTTCCTCGGTAGACCAAGGAGCACGTGAACAACTGGTAAAGACCTGTATATGCCAGCAACGGACCAATCATTTCACAACATATCAACCACTTGGCAGATTTCCAACAACCGCCAATTCCAACTTCCAAACGGCTGCGTGACGCGCATGTCTCAACGAGGTGACAGGAATTCCACAGCAAGACTCACTCGCCGCGGAGGCGGGGACACCCCATAATTAGCTGGTCTCGAATCTCTCCGCTCCCGAAAGCCTGCTGGCCGATGAATCCCTCTGTTGAAATCGATGGCGTACGCCTGCATTTGTCTCATCCCGATACCTCATCGGGGGACTGGATTGGCCAGCGCGAAGTTCTCAAGCAGCTGCTCGCCTGTTGGCTGGTCGTGGATGAGCGGGACTTTCCGCTGGCTCCGCGTTTGATCGGCTCGCCCGGGATCGGCAAGACGACACTCGCTATCGCCGCCGCCCATGCCCGGAAACAAGAGCTGTACATTTACCAGTGTACGTCGGATACCCGCCCTGAAGATTTGCTGGTGACGCCGGTTCTGGCGGAGAGCGGCAAGATCCAGTACCAGGCGAGCCAGCTGGTCACCGCGATGATCCGCGGCGGTGTGTGCGTCCTCGACGAAGGGAACCGCATGAACGAAAAGTCGTGGGCCAGTCTGGCCCCGCTGCTCGATCATCGCCGGTATGTCGAGTCGATCGTCGCGGGAATCACGATCCACGCCCATCCGAACTTCCGCTGTGCGGTCACGATGAACGAGGACGACTCGACCTACGAGATCCCCGACTACATCCTCAGCCGTCTGCAGCCGACACTGACACTCGGCCATCCGTCGCGGCAGGATGAGATGTCGATCCTGAAATACCACCTGCCGTTCGCTGATGACGAGATGCTGAACCTGACGGTCGAGTTCCTGCAGAACTCGCACGAACTCAAGCTCGATTTTTCGACGCGAGACGGCATCAACGTGCTGCGATACGCCATCAAGCGCGTCGCCAGCGAACCCGACCATCCCCTCTCGAAGGACGCAGCCTGGCGCGAGGCTCTCAAGGCGTGCCTGGGCGATGATGCGATGGACCTGCAAACGCTGGCCGATCGGAAGAGCCAGGCCCTCGGGGGGAACTCGATCCCCATGGGGCTGGGGGACTTCTTCTTCGATCCGAACAGCCCGTTACATCCTGATTTTGAGGATGATGACGAGGACGAAGACGATCTGGACAGCGATCTTGATGATGAGGACGACGAAGACTTCGACGAGGACGAAAAGTAGGCCTCTCGCAGTCAATGCTTCACGATCACTGCCCCTGTCTCGCGAGACGATTGCCGACCTGATCAAGAATCGCCAGCTTCCCACCGAAAGTCTTCCGCAGATTCTCGGGCGTGAAGACCTCGGAGACTGGCCCCGAGGCGACCAGCCGCATATTGAGGAGCAGCACATCGTCGAAGTATTCGGGGACCGTTTGCAGGTCATGATGCACAACAAGTGCAGTCTTTCCCTGTAACCGGAGTTCCCGCAGCAGATTCACAATCGCCCGTTCGGTACTTGCGTCGACCCCGGCAAAGGGTTCGTCCATCAGGTACAGGTCGGCCCCTTGTACCAAAGCCCGGGCGAGGAACACCCGCTGCTGCTGTCCTCCCGACAGCTGGCTGATCTGCCGTGGAGCGAACTCAGCCAGCCCGACCTTGTCGAGAGCCTCCAGTGCGATCGCCTTCCACTTGCGAGTCACGGGCCAGAACCAGCCGATCTGCCGATAAAGCCCCATCGCCACGACATCGAGAGCGGTCACCGGGAAGTCCCAGTCGACCGTCGTCCGCTGTGGGACATAGGCCACCCGGCCTCGCTGCTCGTTGTACGGCTTCCCGAAGAATCGCACTCCGCCGGCGACCTTGGGAATCAGATCGAGCGAGGCCTTGATGAGCGTACTCTTCCCGGCTCCGTTCGGTCCGACGATGGCCACCAGTCGACCAGGCTGGGCCTTATAGTCAATGTCCCATACGACCGGTCGCCGGTGATAGGCGACGGTCATGTCGTGCAGCGACAGCGGTGACCATTCCGGATGATCGTCAGATCCCCGGACAGGGGCAGACATGAGGGAGTTCCTGCGGGTTGGAGTTGCAGATCAAGGCAATGTCATCATATCCCTCGGAAGAACAGTCCACGAGCCTGCGTTGCATCTGAGTATCCCGGTCTGGAGAATTGCGTTGTCAGCGTGCCCTGTTGGGGAGGGGGAACAGAGAAGAGAAGTGGGACACGGATTTCACGGATGACAAAGATTCAGGAAGAGTCTGGAAGGTTCTCCCCCCATCCTGAGAATCGAGATCCCCTCGCGATCATGTGACACCACTCCCGCTCAAACGTAGCGATCTGCAGAGCCTCCCCATCTGTGTCATCCGTAAACTCTGTGTCCCCCATTCCTGCGTAACTCTGATCCATCCGCGACCACCTCATGGCCTCCAAGAATCCAATCCGCGAGATTCCCACCGAGCATCTGGACGCTGCGGCGGGACACTTGCGCAAGCGGGACAAGGTCATGCGGCGAATCATTGATCGTCATGGACCGTGTCAGATCAAACTCGAAGCCGATCCGTTTCCCGTTCTCGTTCGATCCATCATCGCTCAGCAAATCTCCACAGCTGCGGCCCACTCGATCGGAAGACGGCTGACGACCTTGCGCGGCCGCAAGAAGCTTTCGCCGCAGTGGGTCCTGGGCAGCTCAGACGAAGAACTGCGAGGGTGCGGCCTCTCGCCACAGAAGTTGCGATATATGCGAGACCTAGCCAGCAAAGTGTCGAGCCGGGAGGTGAATCTGACCTCAATTCACGAAATGTCCGATGCCGATGTCACCGCCGAACTGACCAAGGTCCTCGGCATCGGCGTCTGGACCGCTCAGATGTTTCTGATCTTCTCGCTCGGTCGGCTCGATGTGCTACCGACGGGTGACTTGGGCGTGCGAGCCGCGATCGAGCGCGAGTACCAACTGCCCGCTCACCCGACTCCCAAGCAGTGCGAAGAGATCGCGGCCCCGTGGCGTCCTTATGCCTCCATCGCCAGCTGGTACTTGTGGCGCAGCTCCGATGCAAAGCTGACACCCGAACAACAAGAAATGTGGAGCTGACGATTACCGACCTTTCGTCTGGCGATGATCCTCTGCTGACACCGGTGCAATACTTATCCGGCGTGGGGCCAGCACGGGCAGCGATTCTGGCCAAGCTGGAGATCTTCACCGTTGGTGATCTGCTCTGGCATCTTCCCCGTGATGTTCTCGACCTGTCGCAAGTGAAGTCGGTCAATGAGCTGGTCGAAGGGGTCACGCAAAGCGTCCGTGGAACTGTCTGCGATCTTGATTCGCGGCTAACAAGTTCCGGCAAGCACATGACCACCGCCCTCATCGACAGCGAGGGAAAGTACGTTCGTCTGTCGTGGTTCAACCAGGCGTGGATGTTCCGTAAGCTGCAGATGGAACAGCTGCTGCTTGTGGCTGGCAAACCGAAGAAACGGGACGGCCGGTGGGAGTTCTCGCATCCCCAGCTGCAATGGCTGAGTGATGAGGACCGCGAATCGGGGTTCGGGGTCTTGCCACGCTACCCATTGACGGAGGGGATCCAGCAGGCCGAAATGCGGCGGTTGACGTCGCTGGCTGTCGACGAGTTCGCTGATCACGTCCCCGAGCATCATTACGCAAAGGCCCTGGAGAAGTGGAAGATCGTCGGTATCGGCGACGCCCTGCGCGGGCTACACAAGCCCGGGACCGTCGACGAGTATCTCGCAGGACGACGACGTTTGCTGTGGGACGACCTGTTTGAGTTCCAGGTGGGGCTGGCTTTGCGTCGTCGGGCATGGGTCAAGCATTCGCTGGCTCCTCGAATCGAAATCACGGCGAAGATCGATGCCCGCATTCGCCGGCTCTTTCCGTTCTCCCTAACGGACGGACAGAATCAGGCCATCCGCGACGTGACGGAAGACCTGGCCACCGGGCACGCGATGCACCGGCTCGTTCAGGCCGATGTGGGGGCCGGCAAGACGGTCATCGCCATCTATGCACTACTGGCCGCCGTGGCGGGCGGGTGGCAGGGAGCGCTGATGGCTCCGACGGAACTCCTGGCGACCCAGCACTGGGACACCTTGCAAACCGTCCTCGCTCAAAGTCGGGTCAAGCGGGCTCTGCTCACTGGTCGCATCGGGGCCCGGGAACAACGCGAGGTCCACGCGGGGCTGGAGTCGGGCGATATTCAGCTGGTAGTCGGTACGCAGGCCATCATCCAGGAGAAGGTGAAGTTCTCGAACCTCGGTCTGGTGGTCATCGATGAACAACACAAGTTCGGCGTCGCTCAGCGAGCGGCGTTTTCCGAACAACAGGGGCACTCGCCGCACATCCTGGTCATGACTGCCACACCCATCCCTCGCAGCTTGTGCCTCACGCAGTTCGGCGACCTCGACCTGACCCTGGTCAAAGACCTTCCACCCGGACGACAGCGCGTCGTCACCAGCCGCGTCATGGGGCCGGGGAATCGCAAGCGGTGCTGGGACTTCATTCGGCAGAAACTGAACGAGGGACGCCAGCTGTATGTCGTCAGCCCGCGAGTCGATGGCGGAACGGAAGAGGGCGACCAGCTCGGCGTCGAGCAGGTGTTTCGCGAGCTGCCACAAACCGAACTGGCGGGATTCAAGGTCGGCATGGTCCATGGCCAGATGGATGGCAAGCTGCGAGCCGAGACGATGGCTCAGTTCCGTGAAGGAGAGATCCAGGCCCTCATCGCGACGACGGTCATTGAGGTCGGCGTCGATGTCCCCAACGCCACAATGATGGTGATTCTCGATGCCGAACGATTTGGACTCTCTCAGCTGCATCAGCTGCGGGGACGCATTGCCCGTGGCCGGTACCAGGGATATTGCTTCCTGATCTCCGATGCCGACACCACCGAGTCGACGACACGGCTGCATGCGATGGAGCAGACGAACGACGGGTTTCAGATTGCCGAAGTCGACTTTGAGATGCGTGGGCCGGGCGATGCCTTGGGGACACGGCAAAGCGGGAGCCTGCCGCTGCGGATCGCCGATTTGATTCGTGATCATGATCTTCTAGTCGAGACTCGCGCTGCCGCGCAGAGTCTGCTCAAGACTGAGGCGATCGACCGCCCCGAGTTCGCCCCCCTCAAACTCAAAGTCCTCGACCGCTTCGGTCAGCTGATGGACCTCCAGCGCGGCGGGTAATCCTCCCCCCTCGAGAGCGGCAGGCGTCAGCCTGCCGAGGCCCCCAAGTGTCTCTAAGCTCGCGACCAGATGCTCATACCCCGAGCCAGGCGGATCCGGCCACTCAGCATCAATTCCTGATTCAGACTTCACCCCAGTCATATCAATCGGTCATGATGTGAACCCATCGTCTGGTTCTGGGGACCTGCATGTTGACGTTCTTTGATCGCCGTGGAAGTTCACGGCGCGACTTTCTCAAAGCGGGCGCATTGACGCTCGGGGGATCGCTGCTGCCCGGGCTGGGGAGCTCGACGGTACTGGGAGGTGATCTCTCGCACCTCGCCACGGGACGCTCGGTTGTTTTCTTATTTCTGCATGGTGGTCCAAGCCAGATCGAGACTTTCGACCCCAAGATGACAGCCCCGACGGGGATCAGCAGCGTGACAGGCGAAGTCTCGACGAAGTTGCCGGGGGTGACCTTTGGCAGCACGTTCACTCGTCTGGCTTCGCTGGCGGACAGGTTCTCGATTGTGCGGTCCTTCCAAACGGAGGATGGAAACCACGACATCAAGCCCATCGTCGGAGCGGCAACTGGAGGTGCCAACCTGGGCTCACTCTATGCCCGTGTCGCGGGACAGAACCGTTCGAAGAACGGGATGCCGACCAACACGCTGCTCTACCCGCAGTCGGTGGTCTCCGACACGATGCCCGGGATCACCGGGTTTGGTGATCTGCAATCGAGTGGTCCGCTCGGCAGTGGTTATACGCCCTTCACGCCGAGTACCGGCGGCGCGATGCAGGAGAACCTCAAGCTCCAGCTGCCGATGGATCGACTGGGCGATCGAAAGACGTTGCTGGCTGGTCTCGACCAGTTGCGAGGTGGTTTGGAGAGTGCGGGTCTCGGCACCGGCATCGACTCCATCCGGCAGCAGGCCTACGACACGCTACTGGGCGGTGTGGCCGACGCGTTCGACGTCAGTAAGGAATCACCCGCGACGATCGCTCGTTACGACACAGCTCCTCTCGTCCGGCCCGATCAGATCAATCGCAAATGGAAGAACTACAACAACTATGTGGATAACGCGAAGTCACTGGGCAAGCTGATGCTGCTGGCCCGTAGGCTGTGCGAGCGCGGCTGCGGATTTGTGACCGTCACAACCTCGTTCGTCTGGGATATGCACGCGGACGAGAACAATGCCACGATGGACGAGGGCATGCGTTACATGGGGATCCCGCTCGATTACGCAGTCTCGGCATTCCTCGAAGATGTTCGCGATCGCGGGCTGAGTGACAAGATTCTGCTGGTCATGTGTGGTGAGATGGGCCGCACCCCGATGCTCAACAGTCGAGGCGGACGTGACCATTGGGGCGGGCTCGCACCTCTGCTGCTGGCAGGCGGAGGCTTTCCATCCGGCCACGTCATCGGCCAATCGAATCGTCAGGCTGCCGAACCACAGACCACGCCGATTCGGATTCCCAATCTCGTTTCAACCATCATGAACACACTGATCGACGTGCCCCAGCTGCGACTGGTGACGGGGATGCCGAAAGAGGTGATCCAGGCTGCGACCAGTGCGGATCGAATCGAGGATCTGGCTTAGTAGACGGCGACTCACCGATCACCCTCCCGCCAGACTCCTTGCCCAGACGCAGAGACCGGCCAGTTGAATCGCGGCGGTTTCTGTTCGCAGGATCTGGTCGGCGAAGCGAACTCGTCGGGCTCCGGCACGGGTTGCCGCTTCGAGTTCCGCATCGCTCCAACCGCCCTCGGGGCCGACGAGCAGTAGTACCTCACCCGCCCCCGCCGGGAGCATGTTCGGCTGGAACATTTCCCCCTGTGGATCTCCGATGAAGGCCACTCGCGGTGTCTGGGGGGCCCCGACTTCAGCCAAACATTGTGCCAGCGGCGTATTCTCCGAGACCTGCATCACCAGATTGCGGCCTGACTGTTTACAGGCTGCGACAACCGCGGCCTGCAGCTTGTCGAGTTTGCCGCTCCCGGGCTCGACGACCGTCCGCTCGGTCAGCAGCGGAATCAGTCGATCGACCCCCAGCTCCGTCGCCTTTTCGACGAGCCAGCGAAAGCGGTCGCCCTTTGGCGGAGCCACCGCGAGATGGATGGCCGGCTGAGGAAATTGCTGAACTTCCCCCCGCTGGAGGATGCGGACGTCGACCCGGTCCTTTTTGACTAAAGTGATCTCAGCGAGAACAGATTCTCCGCGGCCGTCAAACAACTCGATAGTGTCTCCCGGCTGTTTTCTTAAAACTCGCGCTGCATGGTGGGATTCTGACTCTTCGAGCGAAAGTTCCGGTCGTAGGAATCCTGCCGGATGAAAGAATCGATCCATGGAAACGGGCCATCTTGGTGTAAGTTCGCGACGGACAATTCTGAATCTTGTGGGACATCCGCGCAGCTGTCCGAAGTATCCAGTGTTGTGCCACACAGCCACGGAGATCGGCAACATTTGCGACTCCCTGCGAACTCTCCCACAAGTCGGTTCGTAAGGGAATGGTCACCAGAGTCTAGACGACTTCTCGTGCCCTTTAGCGCCGCTGTCGCAGGTTGCCACAGGCAGAACGAAGGTCGTTCTCCATCGCCGCGGCGAGAAGGGACTCTCGATGTCAGCGACTGTTCGCCCGCTCAGCCCTGCTGGGCTTCGTACATCACATAAGACACTTGTTCCGTTCGCGGAAGACCCGACGACCGACATGTACTTCCCAAGCGAGTCTCACGAAGAGGCACTCGCCCGGATGTTATTTCTGACCGAGGAGCAGGAGCGTTGTGGGCTTCTGGTCGGTCCCGCAGGGGCAGGCAAGTCGATGTTGATGGCCCGCCTGCACCATCAATTGCGTCGTTCAGGACGCAAGAGCTGCCGGATCGATCTGGCGGGGCTCGACCATACCAGCCTGCTCCACCGTCTGGCGGTTGAGCTCGGCGTGAATCCCTTGCCCAACACAGATCCCCACGAACTCTGGGACCAGATCGAACAGATCATCTCGTCCGCTGCCCGCGTTCAACAGCCGTGGATCCTGTTGTTCGACCATGCCAACCGGTTGCGACCGGGGGCACTGTCGCTGCTGGAACAGTTGTTGTATTCGCCTCATTCACGCGGGATCGTGATGCTGTTTTCGTCCCGCCCCGAGGAGCAGACTACACTGCTGAAGACACTGAGTGAGCACTCCAGCCTGCGGATTGAGTTGTCAGTGCTGACGCCGGATGAGACGCAGTCGTACGTGGAGTTTGCACTCGACCGGGGCATGATCAGCACTCCCGAATTCACCCGGGATGCGGTCCAGCTGATCGCCCGGATTTCGGGAGGCCTGCCCCGACAGATCAACCGCCTGTGTCGCGCCCTGCTGCTGGCTGCCCAAGCCGACCTGCGGACTGAGATCGATTCGGAGCTGGTCCTCTCGGTGACGGAAGAACTGCTGGGCATGCGAGTGAGTGCATAAGTGCCGGTGAGGGTTTGCACATCTCACCGCTAACGGGTTGATCGACTGGCTGCTAAACTGCGGGCTCGGTGGGACCAGACTGGACTCGCCCAGTTCTTCGTCCACGCAGAGATCCGTCCATGCCCGAGGTAAAACTCGAATTCGATGGCCCGAAAAAGGCCCCGCTGACCATCGCCCTCGCCCCCGCTTCGGGGCAGAGTTACCAGGTGGAGTTCCTGTCCTTCTTTGCCAAGGCCTTGGGCGATATCGGACTGAGGGTCGCTCGCTTCGACTTTCCGCACATGTCCGATCGAAACACCTCCGGTCGCCGTCGCTCCACCGACAGCGAGCCCGTACTTCTCGACACCTGGCGTCAGGTCATCTCACAACTCGGTCCCGAGAAACTCTTCATCGGTGGCAAATCTCAGGGCGGTCGCACAGCTGCGACCATTGCGGATGAGTGCCGCGTGCAGGGGGTCGTGTGCCTCGGGTTTCCGTTTCACGCCACTGGCAAGCCCGACCAGTACCGCGTCGAACCGCTCGACACCATTCAGACACAGACGATCGTCGTTCAGGGGGAGTGGGACACCTTCGGCGACAAGGGAGAAGTCACCAGCTACGCCTTCTCCCCCAGCGTCCAGTTCAAATGGATGAAAGAAGGGGACCACAGCTTCCAACCGCCCAAGGAGTCGAAACGGCTTCGCGAGGAGAACTGGAACATCGCCACGCGGTTAATCGGGCGGTTTATCATGGAGATCACGAACATCGAGCTCGCCGTCAAGTAGTCGCGATGCGAGCTACTTTCCCGCCGCCTGATCTCGCGCGGCATCGAGCAGCTTCATCCAGGCTCCCATGTAGTGTCCGTGATCGTGAAAGGTCCGGCCGCTAACTAGGTTTCCATCGACCACACACGCTGCATCGACAAACGTCCCGCCACAGATTTCGAGATCAAACCGGCACTTGGGCACGGTGGCCATGCGTCGGCCTTTGACGCACCCCGCATACGCCGGGATCTCCACACCGTGGCAGACACTGGCGACCGGCTTGTTGGTGTCAAAGAAGTGCTTCGTCACCCGGACCAGATCGGCGTCATAGCGAATGTATTCGGGAGCTCGTCCTCCACTGAAAAAGATCCCCAGATAGTCGTCCTCACGGACCTCGCTGAAGGCGAGGTCGGCCTTGATCTGGTAGCCCTCCCATTCACGAGTGATCGTCCATCCGGGACGAACTTCGTGCATCACCATCTGGTACACCCGCTTCTCGGGAGCAGCCACCACGGGCGTGTACCCGCCCTCTTGAAGGCGGTAATACGGATACAGCGTGTCAACGGTTTCCGTCGCATCGCCGACGATGATGAGGACTTTGTGAGACATGTGATGACCTGTGCAAAAGTTCGAGTCATGACGGGCTGGTGAAGTGACCTACCCTTCGGCGCATTTCGGACACGAGTAGTGCAGGCTCAAGCGGTCGGTCGACCACTTCTCTTCGGGGGTGTCTTTTTCCACGCGGATCAGGTGGATCACGCCTTTTCCGAGGTTCAGGGCCGCTTCGGTCGAGTCGGCGATGCGGCCACGTGACTCGGCGTCGACTTTCACGCGGTCGACGACGACCTGCACGAGGTGCTCTCGCTTATGGTCGATCGCGGGAACCTCTTCGATGCCGTAGGTCGTGCCGTTGATCCGCACGCGCAGGAACCCCTGCGTCCCGAGCTTATCCCACAGCTTGGTGTAACTCTGGCCGACGGGGACTTCGACCGGGGCCGCCAGATAGAGCCGCGTGCCTTCGGGGAAGGCGAGGATGCGAGCGATGATCTGGTCGGTGGTCTGGCGGATCACCGGGACTTGGCAGATCGGGCAGTAGGGCTGGCCGAGCCGGGCGAAGAGGACTCGCAAGTAGTCGTAGATCTCGGTCACGGTGCCGACGGTTGAGCGGGGGCTGTTGCCGACGGTTTTTTGCTCGATCGCGATGGCTGGGGAGAGGCCGGAGATGTGCTCGACGCGGGGCTTGGGCATCTGGCCCAGGAACTGCCGGGCATAGGCCGACAGCGACTCGACATACCGCCGCTGACCTTCCGCATAGAGCGTGTCCATCGCCAGCGACGACTTGCCGCTGCCACTAGGGCCGCAGAAGACGCTCATCTGGTCGCGCGGCACCGTGAGGTCGATCGATTGCAGATTGTGCTGAGCCGCCCCGCGAATGGAGATGGAATGGCCTAGGGGCGAGGGCCTAGGGCCTAGGGCCCGATGTTGAGAGTTGAAGGCTGAGTGCTGAGCAGCAGACGAAGAAGCGAGCAGAGCAGCTGTCTTGGTCTTCTTACCTGGGCCCGTGCTCTTTGACCCAATCCCTGGCCCCCTCTTCTTCACTTCTGGCTCTAGGCTATAGGCCCTAGGCCCTAGGCACGTCCGCAACGCCCGTCCGGTATAGGACGCGTCGCAGGCCGCGATCTCTTCGGGGGTGCCGACGCAGACGATCTCGCCGCCGCCCGCCCCGCCTTCGGGACCCAGATCGATCACCCAGTCGGCGGTCTTGATGACATCAAGGCTGTGCTCGATTACGACGACGGTGTTTCCTGCATCGACGAAGCCGTGGAGCACTTCGAGCAGCTTCTTCACGTCGGCGAAGTGCAGCCCGGTTGTCGGTTCATCGAGCAAATAAAGCGTCTTGCCGGTCGAGCGCTTCCCCAACTCGCGAGCCAGCTTGATGCGCTGGGCCTCACCACCGGAAAGCGTGGGACTCGACTGCCCCAGCTTCAAGTAATCAAGCCCCACATCATGCAGGGTTTTCAGCAGCTGGCTGATCTTGGGATGGTTCTTGAAGAGTTCGAGAGCTTCCTGAATGTCCATGTCGAGGACATCAGCGATGCTCTGCTCTTTGTACTTCACCTCCAGCGTTTCGTGGTTGAACCGCTTGCCTTCACAGACCGGGCAGGTCACCCAGATGTCGGCCAGGAAGTCCATCTCCAGCTTCGTCGCCCCATGCCCCTCGCAGGCTTCGCAGCGACCATCCGCCACGTTGAAGCTAAAACGCCCGGGCGTGTACCCGCGCAGCTTCGCCTGCGGCAGCTGGGTGTAGAAGTCGCGGATCTCATCAAGGAGTTTGACGTAGGTGGCCGGGTTCGAGCGTGGGGTGCGGCCGATGGGCGACTGGTCGATGTCGATGGCCTTGTCGATGTGTTCGAGGCCGGTGATCTTTTTGTACTTGCCGGGATTGCCTAAGCCCTTGTTGACGTCACGGTTCAGGACTTCCCAGAGGATGTCATTGCTGACTGAGCTCTTTCCAGAGCCACTGACTCCCGTGATGCAGACGAAGGCCCCCAGTGGGATCTCGACATCGACGTTCTTGAGGTTGTTATGGGAGGCCCCCTCGATACGGATGCTCTTCTTGCCAATGGGGCGGCGCTGCGTGGGGACCGCGATGGAGTCACGGCCCGAGAGGAAAGCTCCGGTCACGCTGCGGGGCGAGGCCTTGATCTCATCGACGGTTCCGTGAGCGACGATCTCACCACCTCGAACTCCCGGCCCGGGACCAAAGTCGAAGATGTAGTCAGCTGCCTGCATCGTCTCTTCGTCGTGCTCGACAACGATGACGGTGTTTCCCTGATCGCGGAGGTCCTGCAGGCTGCGAAGCAACATGGTGTTGTCGCGAGGGTGCAGCCCGATCGATGGCTCGTCGAGGATGTAGAGCACACCGACCAGCCCGCAGCCGATCTGCCCCGCCAGCCGAATCCGCTGTGACTCGCCTCCCGAAAGAGTCGGGGCCGAGCGATCCAGCGCGAGATAATTGAGCCCGCAGCGCAGCAGGAATCCGAGCCGCCCGCGAATTTCCTTGAGGGCCTCGCCCGCGATCAGCTGTTGCGTCTCGTCGAGTTCGAGGGACTCGAAGAACTGGAGAGCGTCTTCGACGGAGAGGGAGCAGACCTGCGGGAGTGAGAGGGAAGAAGGGCTTAGGGCTGAGGGCCTAGGGCCTAGGGGAGGAGGAGGGTTGAGGGTTGAGGGTTTGGTTTTTTTGCCTTTAGCGTTCGGCTGTTGATCTGTTTTCTCTGGCTCTAGGCCCTTGGCCATAGGCCCTATGCTCTTGCTCGTAATGACCACAGCCCGGGCCTGGGGATTCAGCCTCGCACCGTTACAGGCCGAGCAGTGCGTCACGTCCATGTACTTTTCGAGCTGGCGACGGCGCATGGGGTTCTTGGCTTTGCGATACTCTTCCAAGAGTTCGGGGCAATAGCCGTCCCACGTTCCGCCGTGCTTCCAGATGCCGCCCGAGTGTCGCCAGGAGAAGGTGATATGCCGGTCACCCATCCCGTTGAGAAACTTGTCGATAGCCTCCTTCGGGAGTTCGTTCCACGGCGTCTTGAGGAAGCTGTCCTCTTCGAGTCCGCAGTCCGCTTCAATGGCGGCTGCCACTCCGACGTAGATGTGTTTTCGCCAGCGACCGACATCGCGTAGCGGTCCGAGCAGAGTCAGGCACCCTTGCGTGATCGACTTGTCGGGATCCTCGACCAATCGGTCAATCTGGAACTCATGCCGCTGGCCCAGTCCCTGACAAGACGGGCACATCCCCAGGATGCTGTTGAAGCTGAACAGCTGGGGCGACGGTGGTTCGTAAGAGATGCCGCAATCGGGGCAGGCGTACTTGGTGGAGTAGAGGGTGGAGGAGGGGAGAGGGTTTATCGTTGATGGTTGATCGACCTCATCCCCCTTAAGGCTCTCGCCTCTCGGCCCTCGGCCTTCCCCCCCCACATCCACGATCAGTCGCCCGTCGGCGAGCTTGGCAGCTGTCTCGATCGCTTCGGCGAGTCGCGTGCGGTGGCCTTTGCCGGCAACGAGTCGATCGATGACGACTTCGATGGTGTGCTTGAAATGCTTCTTCAGCTGGAGGTCGGAGGAGAGCGAAACGATCTCGCCATCGACGCGGGCGCGGAGGAAACCCTTCTTGAGTAAATCGGCGAAGAGGTCGCGGAATTCACCTTTTTGATTCTGAATTAACGGTGCGAGAATCTGGTAGCGTGTGCCTTCGGGAAGTGTCAAAACACTTTCCAAAATCTGGTCGATCGATTGCGCGGTGATCGGCTTGTGGCACTTCGTACAACACCCTTGACCAACGCGTGCAAAAAGCACACGCAGGTAGTCATAGATCTCGGTGATCGTACCGACAGTGCTGCGCGGGTTGCGGCTGGTGGCTTTCTGCTGAATGGAGATTGAGGGAGCCAATCCGGTGATCGAGTCGACCTCGGGCTTGGGCATCTGACCGAGAAACTGCCGGGCATAGGTCGACAGAGACTCGACGTACCGACGCTGGCCTTCCGCATAGACCGTATCAAACGCGAGCGAGCTCTTGCCCGACCCCGAGACCCCCGACATCACCACCAGCTTGTTGCGGGGGATGATGAGGTCGACATTCCGCAGGTTATGCTCGCGAGCCCCTCGAACAACGATATCCGCAGCTGCCATCCCGGCCTCAATCCGTACAGTCCGAACTCTCCCGGTACCGGGAAGGCTCCGCGTGGAATGCGCAGCCGTAAAAGTGATTGTTTCCAGTTCACCGAGAAGGGCAAGGGTGAAAGAGATTTAGACAGGAGCTGTGAACGCCGGGGTGGTTTGTGAAGCTGCCGGTCTGGCAGGGGGAAGAGGAAAGGGGAACACTAATTGGCACTGATTGACACTAATCAAGAGGGGAGAAGAATCGGTGTCAGCATGGAAAGGCGGGCGATCACGTCATGTCACATGACATTCCGAATCAGTGTCGATCAGTGAAGATTAGTGTTCCTTTTTCATTCCTTGCTCAATCAAAGCTCAACTCCGGGCGCTGACGCTTCCGGCTCACCGGGGGATACAAACGTAAACAACCGGCGGGCTTTCGCACGCCGGTTGTTGAGAGATTCGATGAAAACCGAGTCTGCGATCAGACGCCGGGGATTTCCAGGTGCTCTTCGCTGGCGATCTTCCGGATCTTCTGCAAGGCCCTGGTTTCGATCTGGCGAATGCGTTCCTTGGTCACACCGTGACGCTCGCCGACCTGCTCCAGAGTCAGGGGCTCGGTGCCGTCATCGAGGCCGAAACGCTCGATGATGATGCTCCGCTCCCGATCCTCCAGCTGTTGCAGGATGGACATGATCACGTTGTGCTGCTGCTCGTTCGTCCGCTGATCTTCGTAGGGGTTACGGCGATCGTCGGTCGAGTAGTCGAACATCTCGTCATTCCCGGTACGGAATCGGTCCTGACGGGTGTACTCGGCGGGAATTGACCGGGCAAAGTTCTTCATGATCGCCCAGGTGGCGTACGTGGAGAACTTGTTGCCGAGGGCGAAGTCGAACTTCTCGACCGCACGGAACAGCGACATGTTGCCGTCGCTGACCATCTCAAAGAAGTTCGACGAAGCTGTCATGTGCCGCTTCGCGATCGAGACCACCAGCCGCAGGTTGCTGCGGATCAGGAAGTTCTTGACCTGCTGAGCCTGCTCAAGCAGCTGTTCGAGCAGTTCCAGATCGGTCGCCTTGGGGTGCTGGCGGTCGATGCGTTCACGCAGCTTGTGAGCCCGAAACTTCAGGTAGTTGAACTTCCGGAAGTAGTGGGCTTCCTGCTCCCGGTTGAGGAGCGGGATGGAATAGAGGCTGGCGAGGTAGGGAGGCAATCCCGGAGGGGGTTTGACCTTCCCGGCCTTCTGGTCGTTTTCGGGGGCCTGGCACAGGATCTCCCGATCGGCGTTCGGAGAACGGAAAGCCGGGTTGTCCATGTAGTCGATCGGCTGATCGAACAGCAGACGTGCCCGTTCCTCGGTCACGATCCGGTAGATCGAGGCCTTGGTCCGACAGTATTCCCCCGCCAGGATGTCGACAGCTGTCCCGCGACGGAACCGGTTGTAGATCTCGGTCCGCTGATCGTCGGACAACTGTTCGTGGGCGTTCGGGAAGATTGCATTCTCCGGGTGATCCGCGTCGTACTTCTTCAGTGTGTAGCGGATGGTTTCAGGGGAGCGGCCAAAATGGCGGGCCAAACGTTCGCTGACCGCTGAAGGGCAGGCTCCCGTTCGGGCATACTTGCGAGCCCGCAGGACAATATCTTCCCGCTCTTCGTCCGAGAGTTGTGAGAACCGCGTGCCCCGCTGGATCTCATCCCCATGCTCGGTCACGAACCGCTCGACCGAGGAGTTCAGGAAACCGACTCGCGTGCGGTTGCCGAACTTGAAACGGCGGCTGATCAGACCACGCTTACGCCAACGGTCGACGGTTTTGGTCGAGACGTTGTACTTCTTGCTGAGATCTTCCACGGTCAGCACCTGCTCACCCGCCTGATCAACAGGCAGATTGGCACTGGCCGACAGATCTTCGACCAACAGACGAATGTCGTGAACGACAGTCGCCCCATCGATCTTCAGATCGGGATACTTATCGGAACGGTATCCCGTGATCCTCTCGACCAGGTCGGGATACGTATATTCGGTGGCTTCATCGAGTTCAGTCACCAGATTCTCAGCACGGTCAACCTGCTGAACGCGCACATCGATGGGACTGAAACGAGTCAGCTGTTCGGTTAGCTGTCGAAGGGCGGGATGACGGTAGCGTGTCATGGTTGGAATCCTCCCAACATCCGGGACTCAACTCTCGTCATGAGAGGAGTTGCTCGGGAGACGGCGACTTCCTGGTGTGTCGCATCTGCGACGATGTCGCCACTTCTGGTTTGACTGCGAGGGAAAAACTGACCCTCTAGTCAGTACGCAAAATCTGGAGGCTTGGATCAAAAAAAGGTTCGCATGTAAACCGATTTTTTTAAATCCTCTCCTCTTGAGATTGCATGGTGTTCTGCATATGCACACAGCGTGCCAAATTGAACTTGACGACAGCACAAGGTCTTGAAGTTGTCTGATCGACACGCATACAATCCTCCGTGTGATCGAATTGGAGTCGGTTGACGCGACAAATGGAGTCTGAAATGCCTACTCGGTGGCTCAATTGGCAAGAACACCCGCTCTTAAACCACGCAAATCCTCAGTTTGGATTGGCCCAACTGTGTGACCGATTAGCGGCGCTGTCGTGTTCTCACTCTGATTTCGGGCAATTCGCAACAGCTGCCCTGCCGCAAATTGGGACATTCTTCAACGTGCAATGGGCGGGAATCGCGTCCCGCACCCCTCCCTGGACCGTGATTTCCGAACACGGAATTCGTCCAAGAAGTGGTCTGCCAGGCCAGTTGATGGACGAAGCTCTCGACCGTGATGCTGCAGGATGCAGCGATGTGTCTGGAGACATATCCGCTGTTATCCCGTTTGCTCCAGTCGATCACCGTGTCCTCTGCCTCTCCGGAGGCAGACTGTCCGATGTGCAGTTGCCGGAGCTGTTACTGGTCGGGCGAATTTTTTCCCACGTGTCCGGATTTTTGGGGACGACTGAGAAACTGTCGCGACGTCTTGGTCGTTTGCGAGCCACCCTGGAAATTGCGAGAACATTTGCCTCAGCTCGCGAGCCCCAGGAACTGCTCGAGCTGATTGCCCGAGAAGCCACGCGGCTGCTCGACACCGACCGGGCCAGTATTTTCCTGTGGGATCGGGATCAGAAGCAGCTGGTCGCCTGCCCGGCACTTGGAGTAGAAGGCGGGAAGCTCTGGCTTCCAGACAACCGTGGCATCGTGGGCCAGGTGATCCACACCGGAAAGACGGTCCGCGTCGATGATGCCTATGCCGATCCCCGTTTCGACAAGAGCGTCGACCATAAGGGGGGCTACCGAACCCGCACCCTGCTCTGCGTCCCGCTGGTCAACGCCGACGGCCAGCGAATCGGGGCCTTTGAGCTGATTAACAAGAACGACGGGCTCTTCAACGACGACGATGAGGAGGCTCTCTATCAGCTCGGGATTCAGGTCGCTGTCGCCGTGGAGAATGCCCAGGAGCGCGACCTGCTCGTTCGCAGCAATCGACAACTAAAAGAACAGGTGACCGGCAGCTCCAACATCATCGGCGAAAGTCCCGCGATTCTCGCCCTGCGCGGCACGATTGAACGTCTGGCTGCAACGGATCTCCCCGTGCTCGTCACCGGCGAAAGCGGAACCGGGAAGGAAGTCGCTGCTCAGGCCCTGCACTATCGCGGGCCTCGGTCCGGGCACCCATTCATTGCGGTGAACTGTGCCGCCCTGACCGAAACCTTGCTGGAAAGCGAACTCTTCGGTCACGAGAAGGGGGCCTTTACCGACGCCCACGCGACTCACATCGGCAAGTTCGAGCTGGCCCAGGGAGGGACACTGTTCCTCGATGAGATCGGAGATATGTCGCCCGGTGGCCAAGCGAAGCTGCTCCGCGTGCTGGAAGAAAAGGTCATCACTCGCGTGGGGGGAACGCAGTCGATCCCGGTGAACGTCCGCGTCATCGCCGCGACGAATGCCAACCTGACGGAGATGGTCCGCGAGAAGAAGTTTCGCCAGGATCTCTATTACCGCCTGAGCGTCGTGACGGTCGAGATCCCGCCGCTGCGTGATCGGCCCGAAGACGTGATTCCGCTGGCGGACCACTTCCTGACCCGTTTCTGCCGTCAGGCGAACCGCCCGAAGCTGCAGTTTGCGGACGATGCCCGGAAACGGATGCAGGGCCACACCTGGCCGGGCAATGTTCGCGAGTTGCGAAACCTGATGGAGCGGGTGGCGTTTCTGTCCGCAGGCAAAATCGTGGAGGTCAGCGACCTGGCCTTCATCATGAGTCCGCAGAAGGACTCATTCCAAGACCTTGCCGAAGGGCTGGGGCTGGCGGAAGCCAGTGACCGCTTCCAGATCGAGTACATCAAGCGGGCCATCAAACGGGTGCAGAATAATATGAGCGAGGCAGCTCGCGTCCTCGGCCTGCACCGCTCGAACCTCTATCGCAAGATGCGACAGCTGGGCATGGAAGTCGACGAATCGAAGTCGTAAACCGGCAGAGCCTGATGCCTTCGCTTTGTGTCTTCGTGCCTTGGTGGTGAATCACCTCACCAACAAATAAAAAACCACCCGAGCTGTGATCACTCGGGCGGTTCGTCTTCAGCAATCGCAGGTCAGTCGACTACTCGGAGAATGCCGAGTCGAACGCCCGGCCCGAGGGACGGAAGTCGATGTTCTTACAGAACTGACAGGCTTCCGCAGCTCCCGCTTCGCGGTCCATGCCGGAGTCTTCCCACTCGACTGACAGCGGCATGTCATAGCCATAGCCAGCTGCGTTGAGGGCCCGGATGATCTCTTCAAACCGCACTGCTCCGCGGCCTACCGATCGGAAGTCCCAGCCGCGGCGGGCATCGCCGAACGACAGGTGGCTGGCGAGGATCCCGCTACGCCCATTGAGGGTCGTCGAGGCGTCCTTCATGTGGACGTGGTAGATCCGGTCGGGGAACTCGCGAATGAACTCGACGGGGTTCACACCCTGCCAGATCAAGTGCGAGGGGTCGAAGTTGAAACCGAACTCGGGGCGACGGTTGATGGCGTCGAGCGCCCGGTGCGTCGAGTAAATGTCGAATGCGATTTCGGTCGGGTGGACTTCCAGCGCGAACCGGATGCCGCACTCCTGGAACACATCCAGAATCGGGTTCCAACGATCGGCGAACTGCTGGAATCCGGCATCGATCATCGACTTGGGCGTCGGGGGGAAGTCATAGATCAAGTGCCAGATGCTGCTGCCGGTGAACCCGTTGACCACGCTGACGCCGAGCTTCTGAGCAGCTCGGGCGGTGTTCTTCATTTCTTCCGCAGCACGGCGGTTCACGCCATCAGGATTGCCATCGCCCCAAACGTAGGGAGGCAGAATGACCTTATGTCGGGCATCGATGTTGTCGCAGACTGCCTGGCCAACGAGATGGTTCGAGATCGCGAACAGCTTCAGGTCATACTTGTCGAGCAGGTCACGCTTGCGATTGCAGTAGGTATCATCGGAGAGGGCCTTGTCGACCTCGAAGTGGTCACCCCAGCAGGCCAGCTCCACTCCGTCGTAGCCAAACTCCTTGGCCTTGCGGCACAGATCTTCCAACTTCAGGTCAGCCCATTGACCTGTAAACAGCGTGACGGGACGACCCATGCTGGAGCCTCTTCCTGTTGAAAATGCGGGGACGAATAGAGATGCCGCCAACCAGCCCAGTCTGGCTGCGAACCGATCTCACATCGTCACGGAATCGAGTTCAAGTTTCAATCGAAGGCTCCCACGAGCAGATCGCCCGGCGGCAGAACTTTGTCCCTGTACCTCGCAGAACTGGCTTCCGATGACCGGGTATGCCTACCATGGATACATCAGTCGCCATCGATGCTAGTACCTCCATGTGGAGTGAGTTAGGATCAAAGGATGCAAAACAAACTCCCCTTATTACGTTGGCAATTCCCCAGGCAGGTTAGCTGTCTGGCGATACTGTTATTACTGAGTGTTTGTGAGGAGGGGCTCTGGGCTGCGGCTCCGGGGGACGTGCGGTTTAATCGGGACGTGCGGCCGATCCTTTCGGATCACTGCTTCTCCTGTCACGGCCCGGATGCGAATCATCGTGAAGCGGATCTCCGGCTCGATGTTCGCGAGGCCGCTGTTACCTCCCGTGCGATCGTTCCGAATCAGCCGACCGAGAGCGAACTCATCGCTCGTATTCTGTCGGATGATCCTGAGAAGCGGATGCCTCCGGAGTCGGCCCATAAGCCGCTCTCCTCCCAGCAGGTCGAGACCCTTAAACGCTGGGTCGAACAAGGGGCTGAATACGAACCCCACTGGGCGTATCAGCTGCCGGTAAAGGCGGCTGTCCCGGGGGGGGTGAACGCCGTCGACTTCCTGGTCCGCAAGCGGCTGGGGGAAATTGGCCTCAAGCCGTCACCAGCAGCTGATCGTCGCACGCTCATTCGCCGGTTGTCATTCGACCTGACGGGACTGCCGCCTTCGCCGCAGGAAGTTGCTGACTTCATCAAGGACTCGTCTCCCGATGCCTACGCCAAAGTCGTAGACCGCCTGCTGCACTGTCCTCACTACGGAGAGCGGATGGCTGCGCAGTGGCTCGATGTGGTGCGGTATGCCGACACGATCGGCTACCACAGCGACGTGCCGCGAAACGTCTGGCCATATCGGGACTGGGTGATCCGCTCGTTCAACGAAAACAAACGCTTTGATCGTTTCACGATTGAACAGGTCGCGGGGGACCTGCTGCCCGATGCGAATCAGGAGACCCGCGTCGGTTCGGCGTTCAATCGGCTGCTGCTGACGACGGAAGAAGGGGGCGCCCAGCCGAAAGACTACGAGCAGCGCATGCTGACCGATCGCGTCCGGGCCATCGGTACCGCGTGGCTGGGGCAGACGACGGGTTGCTCGCAATGCCACGACCACAAGTTCGACCCGATCACCATGCGCGACTTCTACTCGCTGGGAGCGTTCTTCGCCGACATCAAGGAGTTGAGCGTCGGAAAACGCGAGGAGGGGATGCTCGTCACGACACCCGAACAAGAGGCCCGACTGAAACAATTTGACTTGGCGATTGCCGAGAAAAAGACAGCTTATGCAGCCAAGGAATACCTGCTCAAAATGGGTGTAAGCATTGCCATTGATAAGCGGGCAGAAAGGCCCATCACCCTTCCGGAACTGTCGGCAGATTCAACTGCTTCTGAAGAACTCAAGGAGCTGGCACGTCAGGTTAACGAAATCCTCACCAAGCCTGAGGCCGAGTGGGATGCCAAGCAACTGGAAGCTGTGAAGTCTTATATTCAACAACATGTAGATCCCGAACTCGAAGCTCCCCGCAAGGCGGTGGCCAGCGCTGAGAGCGATCGAAACTCCTATTACGCATCGTTGCCGAAGTGCATCGTCTCCATCAGTGATCCACAGAAGCGTACGGTTCGTATCCTGCCCCGGGGCAACTGGATGGACGAAACCGGTGAGATCGTGAAACCCGCTCTTCCGGCGTTTCTGGTTCCGCCAAATCACGAAGGTCGCGAACTGACGCGGCTCGATCTCGCTCAGTGGCTCGTCTCGCGCGAGAACCCACTCACCGCCCGTACGGTGATGAACCGAATGTGGAAGCAGTTCTTCGGGACCGGGCTCAGCCGAGTCCTCGACGACTTGGGAGCGCAAGGAGAGCCGCCGGTCAATCCAGAGCTGCTCGACTGGCTGGCCTGTGAATTCGTCGACAGCGGATGGGATGTCCAGCACATGGTCCGACTGATCGTGATGAGCGACACCTATCAGCAAGCGTCGACCGCCACGAAAGAGCTGACCGCTATCGATCCCAACAATCGTGAATGTGCCCGGCAGACGCCGTTTCGGATCGATGCGGAACTTGTGCGTGACAATGCACTGGCGATCTCGGGGCTGCTCGTCCCGAAGATTGGCGGGCCGAGCGTGAAGCCATACCAGCCTGACCGTTACTGGGAGAACCTGAACTTCCCGACCCGCGATTGGGTGGCCGACACGGGAGAGAGCCTTTATCGGCGAGGGCTGTACGTCTGGTGGCAGCGGACCTTCCTGCACCCCAGCCTCCTTGCCTTCGACGCCCCGAGTCGCGAAGAATGCGTCGCCGAGCGGAACCGATCGAACATCCCACAGCAGGCCCTCGTCCTGCTGAATGATCCGATTTACGTCGAGGCTGCGCGAGCCTTTGCCGCTCGGGTAATGACCGAATGTTCTGGCGATACGACGCAGCGAATCCAGTACGCCTGGCAGCTGGCTCTGCAACGTGATCCCACCCCGCGGGAAATTGCGATCGCAGAGAAACTCCTCACTGAGCAGAGGTCCGCGTACGAACAGGCTCCGGCCGCTGCCGAGGAGCTATTGAAAACCGGCGCGGCCCCCTTACCGGCGATCCTCGACCACCGCGAGTTGGCCGCGTGGACACACGTCACTCGCGTGTTGCTCAACCTGCACGAAACCATCACGAGGCCCTGACCCATGTTCAATACGCAAACTCGTCGGGCTTTCCTGAATCGCGGTTCCCAGGGACTGGGAACTGTGGCGTTGGCGTCGCTGCTGGGGGGCAAGCACCTCTCCGCTCAACCCTCGCGCGGAATCATTCAGAACCTCGCCTATCCGCAAAAGGCGAAACGCGTCATCTGGTTGACGATGGCGGGCGGGCCGTCCCAACTGGAACTCTTCGACCACAAGCCGAAGCTGGCCGAAATGGATGGCCAGCCGATGCCTGAGAGCTTCACCAAGGGGCAACAGCTCGCTCAGTTGCAGGGGCAGAAACTCGTCTGCAAAGGAGGCGTGTTCCAGTTCCAAAAGTACGGCAATTGCCAGATGGAAATGTCGGAGCTGCTGCCCGAGATTGGATCGGTGGCCGATGACATCTGCCTGGTCCGGTCGATGACAACTGACGCAATCAACCACGACCCGGCCCACATGTTCATGAACACGGGAACGCAGATCGCCGGGCGCCCCAGCATGGGGGCGTGGGTGACATATGGACTCGGCAGCGAGGCGGAAAACCTACCCGGGTTTGTGGTCCTCATGTCGACCGGACCGGGGCGTTCCCCCCAGCCGATCGCCACCCGGCAATGGAGCAGCGGATTCTTGCCCTCGCGGTATCAAGGTGTCCAGCTGCGGTCGAAGGGAGATCCGGTTCTGTACCTGTCCAATCCGCAGGGCATCTCCCGCGATCAACAGGGAGCCGATGTCACAGCCATCAATGAACTCAACCGAGAGCACGCGACACTGGTCGATGACCCGGAGATTGCCACGCGGATTGCTCAGTATGAGATGGCGTTTCAAATGCAGGCCAGCGTCCCGGAACTGGTCGACATTCGCGGCGAGACGGCTCATACGCTGGAGATGTATGGCTGCCAGCCGGGCGATGGTTCGTTTGCCTCGAACTGCCTTTTGGCCCGGAGATTGGCCGAGCGAGGAACGAGGTTCATCCAGCTGTATCACCGGGACTGGGACCATCACAGTGTGTTGAAAGAAGAACTGCCGCTGCGGGCCAAGGAGGTCGACCGGGCGTGTGCGGCTCTGATTCGTGACCTCAAGCAGCGGGGGTTGTTCGACGACACCTTGATTGTCTGGAGTGGGGAGTTCGGTCGCACGCCGATGGCTCAAGCCAACAAAGGCCCCTCCGGTCGCGATCACCACAATAAATCGATGTCCATCTGGCTGGCTGGGGCGGGGATCAAGCGGGGCTTTGCGTACGGCAATACCGATGAGCTGGGCTACGCAGCTGTCGAGGAGGTCGCCACGGTCCACGACCTGCACGCGACGATGCTGCACCAGTTGGGCATCGATCACAATGCCCTGAGCCACAAGTTTCAGGGGCTTGATGTCCGCCTGACTGGTGTCGAAGGGGCGAAGGTCCTCGACAAGATTCTTATGTAAGCAGAGTTCAGGAGAGCGGCAGGTGTGAGCCTGCCGAGAGGTGATGCGCGTCCCCATTCCGATCGCAATCAATACGTGAATCGAGCCCAGTCGATCCGTTCGCCCGGCGGTCTCTACGCTCAACGCCTCGGCAGGCTCACGCCTGCCGCTCTTGATCGCATGGATTCCTCACACCTGGGGGACTTGGGCTTACATATTCGTCTTCGCATCGGTGGCATCGCCCAGGACGGCGTTGAGCGCGTTGTGCAGCTCCTTGTCGTGTGCGTGCCCCTGTGAATAGATGCGGAAGATAATGAAGCTGACCGGGAGGGCCCGGAAGAGATCATCGTCGTTGAGTTCGGTCGGCGCGGGCTGACCGGGGTCGTATAAGAAGTTCTGCCCACCGGTGGGGAGTCGACCGCTCGGCCGGTGGTAGTGTTTGGCGACATCGATTCGCAGAGGGATATCGGCGATCGCCTTGGGCAGCCGTGATCGCACCCGCTTCAACACGAGATCGGGCTCCGAGAAGATCGACATCCGCTCAGCGCCCGTCGTGTGGAAGTTGATGGTCTTCTCGACAGCCATCTTCCAGGCCACCTGGCGGCAGAGGATTTTCTGCCAGCGGTCGCCGAGTTCCTTGAGCTTCGGATCATTCGAGTCGGGCCAGCGACTGATATCGACCAGCAGTGACGACTCGGTCAGTTTGCGATATGCGGAGAGGTTGTCGAGCGGGTTCCCCTGGAACAGATGCGGCATGGTTTCGCCGAAGATCTCTTCCAGAGCCAGGTCGAGGGCCCGCACCGTCCGGTGGAAGTAGACGGTGCGAAACATATTCGCCCGTGTCTCGATGAAATGGATCAACGAGGGCAGACCGCGTACATGAATCGTCAGCCCCTGCGGCGTGAAGAAGCTGTAGTGCAGCAGCCGCGAGAGGTCGAACGCCTTGGTGTTGAACCCCGTCATGAAGGCGTCGCGCAGCACGAAATCCATGTTGTCGACCGTGTAGATGCCACTGAACAATGACAGCATCTTGCGCAGCCAGTCGGGGTGTCCGCTATGGTCAGTCGACTTGGGACGGCGAATCAGAAACGCGATCTGCTTGGGGTCGATCTCCTCCAGCGGCTGAAGCGTGCCATTGGGGTTGCGGCGAATGCGACGCAACAGGTCGCCGAGTTCCTGCTCGATGACGCGGGCCCCGATGTCCTCGTGCGTAATGCCGAACTGATCGAGGAACTGGTCATCAAAGAAGTGACCGAACGGTCCATGCCCGACATCGTGCAGCAGCGCAGCCATGCGGGCCAGCGACTCGACATAAGCCCGCGACGGGACGTTGGAGCACGACTCCTTGAGCGAGTCGTACCAGTGCTCCATCACTCGCGAGGCGAGGTGCATCGCCCCCAGCACATGCTGGAACCGATTGTGCTCCGCCGACGGAAAGACCCACCACGCAGTCTGCAGCTGGTGGATATGCCGCATCCTCTGGACCCATGGATGGTCGATGATCTCCTGCTCGGAGACTTCACCTTTAGGCAGCCCTGACTTTGAGACAAACGGGATGTACCCTTGAATGGGGTCGTGAGCGAGACTCTCCGTGGCAAAATCGCGAGGCATGGCGGGATCCATTCCGAAAGGTCGGACAACACTCCGTCGTTCCGACCGAAAGCGGGTCATCAGAGGGGACTTTCGGAAGGAGGCGGCAGGCTGTCAATCGGAACTGGTCGATTTCAGCCTATCCGGCTGTATTCCCATTCGTGGGCAAGAGTTCCGAGACGAAAATCGAAGGCCGCCAACAAGCTTGAATCCGCCCATCAGGCGTCGCTCGGCAAGATTTGGCAGGAAATCACACCTGCCCCGGGTCTTCCCTCGACATGAGGCTGCGGACGTGCCAGAATTTTGGCCTCAGACACCAATTGCTCACCCCCACCCGGCGATTTCCCATGGACAGCCACACCGCGACCGTTCCTTCCGATGATGTCTTTCAGGCATCCGACGTTGAGTTTTTCACCGCCGAGGACACGCAAGCTGGCCAGGCGATCTGCAAGCTGTTGTCCGTGCTGTTTATGTACACGCTGTTCGCGATGACCGTCACGACGCTGGTCACGCTCTACTGGATCAACCGGCGCTAATCGCAGCGTCTGGTTGCCTGAGAATCTCAATTGTCTGACGAAAATCCTCGGGCAACTGGCTGTGGAATTCCATCCACAGACCTGAAATCGGATGCGCAAATGCCAGCCGACACGCATGGAGTGCGTGACGCCTGATCGGAAAACCGGTTTCGATTGGATCGATGTCGAGTTCGTCATCGTCGCCATCCGATGTGGCCGAATCGGGGTCAATAGCCTCCGATTCTGAGATGTGGTGTTGATTGGCCTTGGCGGAACTGGCTGTCGCCTTGGGACGTAGCGGGTGAAACTGCCCGTTCGCTTTGTAGAACTCATCCCCGATCAACGGGTGCCCGAGGTGGGCGAAGTGGACGCGGATCTGATGGTTCCGTCCCGTCAGTGGAGTCGCCTTTACGAGGGTGTGTTCCGGATAACGCTCGATGACCTCATAGTTGGTCTGCGACGGGCGGGGATCGCGACAGTCTCCTCGACAAGACATGAGGACGTGCCTTCCGGTGGCTGCCCGCCCGATCGGATGCTTGATACTGCCCGATGATGACGCGAAGACGCCTTCGGTCAGCGCGAGATAGCTTTTCGAAACCCGTCCCGCCTCGAACCCCATCGAGATGTTCCGGTGCGACTGGTGAGTGAGGGCCACGACCATCAGCCCGCTCGTCTGCCGATCGAGGCGATGCACGATCCCCGGTCGTAGGAGTCCGCGCGCCGGAGTCAGACGATCCACGTAGGTCTGCAACACATTCGCGAGGCTGTTGACCTGAAACTCGCCGGTCGGGTGCGCGATCAGCCCCGCCGGTTTGTCGACAACGAGCATCCACGGGTCGGAATAGATGACTGGGACCTCGGCGGGATCTGATTCCAGCACGCGATCAGGAGGTTCAATCAGCTGGACACTCACTGTTTGCCCTGCGAAGACCCGTACCGTCTCATCGGCCGGGATGTGGTCGACCCGCACCATTCCGGCCCGGACCACTCGCATCAATCGCCACGAGGAATAGTTCCGAAAGTGCCGCGATAAGAAGGTATCGACCCGCGTCCCGTGCAGCGTGTGTTCGACCACGAACTCAAACACCGGCAGGTCCGTCGACGGAACTGCCCCCAAGCGAAACGGTTTCTCGCCAACATTCCCGATCACGGTCTCTTCTTTACCAACCGATGTGGACAACCCGACGAACTCGATTACTTCACATCCAGCACGACGAGATCCCCTTCCGAGGATCGACAGTAAATCCGGCCATTGGCCAGGACCGGCGATGTCCAGCACTCGCCCGTGAGCACTTCCTGGCGGGCGATCTCCTCGAACTTTTCCGGAGTCGCTTTGACGAGTGAAAGTACACCCTCATCACTCAGCAAGATCAGCTTGCCGTCGCTCAGGATCAAAGAGCCCGCCCCACAGCCACGCTCTGCCCACTTCAGTTTGCCGGTCTTCCATTCAATGCAACGCAGTGAACACTGGCTGGGGTTATGGGAGTTCCCATGCACGCCATACAGATGGCCCTCCCACAACACGCTGTTGTTCATGTGGTTGGCCATCGTCTGCTGCTCGTAGAGTTGCTCCAACTTCTGACCGTCGAACTGCAGCAGCTCACAGCCGCGTTTGTATCCCGTCGAAATAAAGACCTCGTCACCGTGAACGACGGGTGTTGTGGAGTTCGTGTCGTAGCTGGTGAGCCACTCGCTGGTGGTAACTTCTTTTCCTCCGGGAAGTTCGACGATCTGGACGTTCTGGTTGTTGAGGCTGGTCGCGTATCGCTGGCCCCCGTGCGTGAAGATCGCGGGCGACCCGTACCCCACCTTGTAAGGTCCGGCATGCCACCGTAACTGGCCATCGGCCCGGCCAAAGCTCGCGATCCCCCCGGACTCCACCAGCAGCTGGTCCCCATCGACGACGACCGACGAACTAAATCCCCACTCGGGCAGTTTGGCTTTGGTCGTCGTAATCAGACTCTGTTCCCAGATCACCTTGCCAGTGGCCGCATCGAGGGACAGCAAACGCCCATCACGACTCAGGGTGAAGACCTGCTCCCCGTCGATCGTCGGTGTCGCGGCGGGCCCGCCTTTATGCAGGTTGTCGACGAGCTGGGCTTTGTAGGAGTGCTTCCAAATCTCCTTCCCCGTTTCCGCATCGAGACAGTAAATCGTCTCCTCTCCGCCATGGTGCCCCATGGTGTAGAGTCGGCCACCCGCGACGGAAACGGTGCAGTATCCAATCCCGACGTTTGTCTTCCACAAGACGGGGACACCCGCCTTCCCCCAATCCGATTTCCAACCGGTCTCCGCAGAAATGCCATTCAAGGTGGGGCCCATCCAATGGGGCCAGTCAGCAGCGGGCAAGCTCCCGGCGACCAACACACAACACACTGGCACCAGTCGCCACACGCTGATCGACATGACTGAATCCTTCGGCAGTGGCACCGTCTGAAGAGAGCGTCAAACGGGCTTGTACTCGACTAGTTCCACTCGGGATTGGACGGGTGATCGGGGATGATCCGGTGAGCTTTTTGAACCTTCTCCACCAGGTGATCCCAAACCTCATACGGGTTGTCGCTAAAGACATTTTCCAGGTCGGCCTTCACGACCATCCAGTCGCCGCGCGACAGCTCATCCTCCAGCTGTCCACCGCCCCAACCGGAACACCCCGAGTAGATGCGATAGTGTATGGAATCGTCCATCGCCCCCTGGCTGACGACTTCTTCGAACACATCGGCACAACTTCCAATAAACAGATCGGGGATAATTGGCGTCTCGTCGGGGTCGAGCAATTGGGAGTTGTGCAGGATAAAGAGTGCGGTCTGCTCGACCGGCCCCCCTTGATAAACAAACCCACTGGCACAGGGCAGGTCGAAATGCCCGGCCAGGGCGCTGCCCACTGTCACCGCACTCGGGCGGTTCACGACCAAGCCCATCGCTCCTTCTTCGTTGTGCTCGACCACCAGCACCACCGACTTGAAGAAGTTGGGATCACGCAAACGCGGACCAGCGACCAGGAAATGTCCTCGAATTGTCGCGGGCATGCCAGCTGTCAAATGAAGGGAAAACGCACCTCGGCCAGCCACGATAGCCTGCCGATGGAGTTCAGCATCAATCAGTTTCCATCATAATTGAGTATATTCCTCCGCCAAGAGTCCGCATAGGACCGGAGTTCGTGAGGAGCCCTGCTCGATCTCCCCGGAGAGAATTCCGGTCGCGGTCCTGTCGCTGGATGGAATCCATCCCTGCCCTGTTGTTATCCTGACACGCAGAAGAACGGCCCCGAGTGTGGTGGCCGCATTTGTGATCTCTGGACGATCCCACGCCATGCCGCTGTTGCAAGCCCTTCTGAATCTCCTCGCAGCGATTGTCGAGTTGCTCGTTGCAGTGGGAACGATCATTGTCCCCTGGATCCCCCTGATTGCCTGGGCTGCCTTTTGGGCCTTGGCTGTCAATTGGCAGAGACTCGCCGGGGTCATTCGGTCCGGGGCCTTTATCGGGGTTGCGTTGATCGCTCTGTTGGCAGTTCTCGTGTGGGGATGTGTGGCTCCGCCGCTTGATGGACACCACTACTTCAACCTGCTCGGCTTTAAGTTGTCCGTGTCGAACTTCACGGGCAAGCTGGTTTATGTCATGGGTCTGGTGGTGATTATGTTCGCTGCCGGTTCGGCCCAGCTGTCGGGGATGTTCGACGGGTTGGTCAGTTTTGCCGATGACGAGGAGCCCGCCGACGACCACGATCACCAGGGTCACGGACACGATGATGGACACGGACATGGCGACCATCACTGAGTGAGATCGATCCCAAGCCTCTGGTCGGACTCTGACCAGAGGCTTTTTTATTGGCACGAGAACAGCTGATTTTCCGCGAGCTGTGATTCTGCTCCACTCGATGAGCCCAGTGCCCCTCAGGATCTCTTGCGATTCCCGGAACATATTTCATTTCAAGGGTTTATTGCGTCCGCGGATGACTGCCGTCGAGTGCGATCCGGGAGGCCGCTCCGAGAGTTCCCGTTGACCGAATTCCGACAACCGGCAAAGATTGCCGATCGGAGGGTTCTCCTCCTCGTTGTTTGACAGGGATTGTCCAGCGAATAAATGCGAAGTCCAGGGAGGGGCGAGCGATGTCCGTTCACCGAAATCGACGCTCTACGCTCGTCCTCTTGCTCATTATCTCCCTGTGTATTGGCGGGTTTGCGGTCTGCTACTCGGCGGAGGATGAGCCCTTTCCCGAAGTAAGTTCGTCGGCCGATGCCCCCGTGACCGATCGCCCGTCGCCGTTCTACGACGAGGAGTCAGCCCCTCCTGAGGCTGAGGCGCGAGCAGTCCGAACTCCGCATCTGCCGTCCAAGATTTCGGACAAAATCCCAGGCGTCAAACTCTTCTCAAACACACCGAAGTCACCCCGTCCGAAAATTGACGACGCCCCCGAAGCCATCGCGCCTCCAGCTGCGCGAGAGAAAACCCCCCTGCCGAAGGCATCAGGGGTCGAGCCCGCGGCGTCTACCGAGACTGACGTGCCCCCTCCCGCTCGTAGCCGCACCAGCTACGGGTCCAGTGTGGTTTGGGCGATGGGGATTCTCGCAGCCGGTGTCATCATCCGGCAGCTCCTCAAGGCGGGGGGCTCTCTGTCCAATACTGCCCCCACCGTGGTCGAGGTGCTGTCGCGTCAGTCGCTCGGTCCACAACAACAGCTGTCGGTTGTCCGCTTCGGCCAGCGAATCCTTCTGGTCGGGACGACTTCCAACTCAATGACCACACTGGCTCAGGTGGAAGACCCCAACGAGGTCCAGGCTCTGATCTCCGAGCTGGAGAGCTCCGTGGGGAATCGAGGAGTCTCCAATCCGTTCCGCTTCCGGACAGCCAAACGGCAAGCCTCCCAATCGCGGACAGAAAGATCACGCTGGGCGGAGGCGGATCGCCACTCGCCCGCCGTCAGTGTGTCACTCTCGACCGAAAGTCGAGCCGCGATGCCGGAACGCCGCCCGGCATCGCCTCCCAATCCCGAGGTGAGCGATGTCTGATTGGACATCCTGGCTGCCGACCAGTTGGCTGGGCCCCAGTGGGCTCGGGCCATCGGTCCAGTTAATGCTGGCGGTGAGCATCATCGGGCTGGTGCCGTCGATCTTTTTGCTTTCGACCTGCTGGATTCGGTTTGTCGTTGTGATCGGCCTGCTGCGGCAGGCGATCGGCGGAGCCCAGATTCTTCCGAATCAGGTGATCACCGGGTTGAGTCTGATGCTCACGATCGCAGTGATGGCCCCGGTCTGGGAGGCCGCCTATCGCGAGGGCATCGAGCCCTACCAGTCGGCGAAGTACTCCAGCGAAGCCGAACAGCGGAAGGCCCTCGGAGAGGCAGCCGTGAAAACGATTGCCCCGTTGCGCCGCTTCATGGTGTCGCAGATACAAGCAGCTGGCAACGAGAACACGGTCTCGCTCTTTCTGCGAGCCCGTGAGCGGTCGTCGAACTCGCAGAGCCCCCGCTATTACGAGGACCTGCCACTGACGGTCCTGCTTCCGGCGTTTGTGTTGAGCGAGCTGAAGGTCGCATTCCTGATCGGGTTACAGGTCATGTTGCCGTTTCTAGTGATCGATCTGGTGACTTCATCGTTGCTGACGGGCTTGGGGCTGGGCACACTCCCGCCGATGTGGGTGTCGCTGCCACTCAAACTGCTGGTCTTCGTATCGATCGATGGCTGGTATCTGACCGTTGAGATGCTGCTGCACAGCGTGAGTACCGCTTGAAGTTGAGGAATCGCTATGTCGGGTGAAATGGGACTGGAATCCATGCTGTCCGGGCTGTGGGAGATCCTGGCAGTCGCGGGGCCGATCTTGCTCGTCATCCTCGTCGCCGCTTTGGGTATCAGCTTGTTCCAGGCGACGACTCAGTTGCAGGATCAATCGCTCGCGATCATTCCGCGACTGCTCATCGGGGGGCTGGCACTGTTGTACGCTCTTCCCTGGATGGTGGACCGACTGGGTGAATTCACTCGCGAGACGATTCATCGAGTCGCCTCGGGCGGGCACTAGCTGTAGGTCTGCCGCTCCCCCTCGCCAACGCTTCGGGTTGGTGAGGTGGGAGTTTTGATTTCCCGACTCGTTGGACTCACTTACTGTACGGTTCAGTGAACGACGTATTCTCATTCAATCTGTTGCCACTCAACTCGGGAGAGTTAATCGCCGGGGGCTTGGCAGCGTTACGATTGAGCGCAGTCGTGTTAATGCTCCCCGTCCTGGTGAGTATTCCCTGGCGAGCCCGAATCGGGGTCGCCGTCATCCTGGGTGTGGCACTCAGCGGGGCCCACACCACGCCCATCGCAGAGTGGACGTGGGCTGCGATCGTGAGTGAATTACTCACGGGAGCCTCGCTGGGAATCGGCTTGCGAGCGACCCTCTCGGCCCTCCAGACAGCGGGAACCTGGATCGACGAACAAACCGCTACGGGGCTGACGGCCGAGCCCGTCTTACCCGAATCGGATGAGAGTACGTCCGGTTCGGCACAAGTTCTTTCCTGGCTCGGAGCGTGGCTAATCCTGACCTCCGGTCCGTGGGGAACAGATCTGGCGATCATGCAGCAGGCCATCGACTCGCTCGGTGAGATTCCCCTGGGCACGGTGATCGCCCCCTCCCAGCTCCCCGAATGGAGCGTGGGACTCTTGCGAGGCTGGAGTCAGCTGGCAATCGGAGTGGCCCTGCCGGTCTGCCTGGTCGCGGGACTCATTCAGGGGGGGCTGTCGATGATTGGACGCGGACTCGGAATCGGACTGAGCCAGGCGATGACTCCCCTGCGGGCCGGGCTGACCTGTTTGTTGCTGATCGTCGTCCTGCCGTGGCAGGCAGAACGCATCGACGAGGTCCTCGACTCGCCGCCAATCGTGCTCGGACAGGCGACCACTCAAACAGGAGATCGTCCGTGAGCGACTCCTCGCAACCCGCTCCGATCAGCAAACAACGCCTGCAAGAGGCTCGCCGTCTCGGCTACACACCTCGCAGCCCGGAACTCACCGCGGGCGTGGTCTTACTGACTGCAGCCTGGATCGGGCAGATCTGCCTGCCCGCGTTGTCGCTCGCATTTCGCGATCTGGTAGAGAGCGGATTTCGCAGCCACCCCGCGACGGAACTCGATCTCACAGCTGCCTTGCAACCCGCGGCTTTGCTGATTGGCCGCGAGGTGCTACGGATCGGAGCGGCTTGCTGGGCTGCGGCATTCGTGGCGGACCTGGCACAAGTCGGGTTCGTGTGGAGCCCTGTAACACTGCTCCCGCACGGACAGCGGATCTCCCCCGTGGCGGGACTGGCCCGAATGCTGAGCTGGCCGACGTTTGAGCGGGCGAGCCTGCTCTCGCTGAAGGTTCTCGTCAGTGTCGTCGGGCTGCTGGTCGTCGCGGACTTTGCGGTGCGATCGCTGTTCGCGACATCGGAGATGACAGCCAGCCAGTCGATCGCACTGTGGGGAGTCGGCATCAACTGGGTCAGCATGTTGCTCGCCTGCGCGGGGGGCCTGTGTCTGCTCTCCGGATTCGTCGATGCCTGGATTCGCAAGCAACGCTGGCAGCTGTCGATTGAGAAAACCGACGACGAACGTCGACGCGGCGACTAATTCCTGACGACACCATCGAGGTCCGGATGACCGCCCCGCAACCCGTTCCACTCCCGGTCAAACTCCTCTACACGCTGTTCGTATGCGTGCTGGTGGCCAAGTATCTGCCGGCCTATGGGCCACTCAACTTCCTCTACTTTTGTGACATCGCCCTGTTCACCACCCTGATTGCGATGTGGAGGACGAAGCCACTGCTCGCGAGCATGGGAGCTGTGGGGATCTTCCTGCCGCAGGCCTTGTGGATGCTCGACTTCATCGTGAGGCTGACGACCGGAAAGCATGTGGTCGATCTGACGGAATACATGTTTGATCCGAAGATCGATCTGTTCGTGCGGTTCCTGTCGTTCTTTCACTTCTGGTTGCCGCTTCTGTTGTTTTGGTTGGTTTGTCGCTGGGGTTATGACCGCCGGGCCTACCGCTGGCAATGCGGGCTCACGTGTGTTGTGCTGGTGGCGTCTTACCTGTTCACCGACAGCCCCACGGGCCCGGCGGAGAATGTGAACAAGGTCTTCGGCCCCGACGCCGGCACGATGCCACTCGTCGACCGCGGGCCGGTTCTCCGCTTCCTGCTGACCCACCGACCGCTGTGGATCGGGACGCTCATGTTGATTCATTGCGTACTGATCATGGCCCCAACACATTGGCTGTTGAAGTGGTGGGTACGACCAGCAAGTACCGCAACAGAAGGGCCCCCGGTCGTGTGACTTTTGATCGGGAATCGGGCGGGCGGGCGATGTTGACGCCCCCAGCCACCTCTCCTATCGTCGGCGACGCGGTGGAACTGCCCCGCGGTGCGAAATCGCAGCTGCGCGACCGCATGTGCCCCGAGATCAACAGGAACCGAGTCTCCCATGAGCGATGAAGATCGATTAGTGCGTATCGAATCGGCATTGATGGACCTTCAGCGACAAGTCGAATTGCTGAACGAGGCCCTGATCAGCCAGCAGCAGGACTACTTCCGGATGCAATCGCAGGTCAAACGGATTGAGTCGCTCGCCTCGGAGTGGGCCGATCAGCCCCGGTCGGCGGAAGAAGAACGCCCACCGCATTACTAGGCTCCGCCGCCAGAACTCCTCTTGAGTCGATGCCCCGCTTCGCGGATACACTGCGGGCTTCCGGGCAAGACAATGCCGGGGAATGTTCTGGAGGACTTCTGCAATGCGTTCATTTCTGGCAGCAATCGTCACGGCAGTGGTGGCGTGTCTGGTGACATTGTGGGCTGTGGATGTGCTCCATGTCCCTGCGCTCAATGCCCAGAGCCCCGCGATCGGCTCCGGGCGAAAGCGGATCAGCCAGAAACCAATCTCGATCAAAGCCTCTGAAGATCTGTTTAATGCGGACGGGCTGACCCCGGAAGAGGTCGTCAACGTCTCGGTCTATGAGAACTGCAACCGCAGCGTCGTGAACATCTCGACGGTGACTGTTATGCGTGAAGGGATCTTTCGCGTTGCCTTGCCCGCCGAGGGAGCCGGCTCGGGAGCGATCATCAGCACCGAAGGTCACATCCTGACCAACCACCACGTCATCGAAGGTGCCAAGCGTATTCAGGTCACTCTCTATAACGGAGAGTCATTCGCCGCCAAGCTGGTGGGCACCGACCCGGTGAATGACATTGCCGTCATCAAAATCGAAGCTGCCGAAGAGGACCTCTTCCCGGTGGAGCTCGGTGACTCCGACCAGGCCCGCGTCGGTATGCGGGTCTTTGCACTCGGGAATCCGTTCGGGCTCGAACGAACGATGAGCCTCGGCATCATCTCCAGCTTGAACCGCACTCTGGAGATCCAGGAGAACTGGGTCATCAAATCGATCATCCAGATCGACGCCTCGATCAACCCCGGGAACTCGGGAGGACCACTGCTCGACTCCCATGGCCATATGATTGGGATCAATACCGCCATCGCAAGCCGTGTGGCTCAAAGTGCCGGCATCGGATTCGTCATTCCGATCAACCTGGTGAAGCGAGTCGTGCCCGAGCTGCTGGAACATGGCCACGTGGTCCGCGGCGACATCGGCATCACTCACGTGGAGGTCGTCGACAAAGGGCTGCGTATTGCCCGTCTGACACCCGACGGGGCGGCTGGGCGAGCTGGCTTGCGTGGGCCGAAGATCACCAAGCGGGGAGTCTTTGTTGTAGAAGATGCCGGGGCTGCGGACATCATCATCTCGGTCGATTCCGAGAAGGTCACCACGCCCGCCGAATTCCTGGGGATCATCGAGGGCAAGAAGCCCGGCGACACGGTCACCATCACCGTACTGCGAGACGAACGTCCCGTGGATGTCCCCGTGGTACTCTCGGGTGAGGCCAAACCGAAAGCAGCCGCAGAATAGCGAGCATTCGCAGCGATTCGAACTGGCAGACGCACCACATGCAACACGCAGCTTTATCCGACTCGGGTCAGCCAGCCGATGCCTCGACCGCTGTGACGACATACTCGCGATAGGCCTGCTGTAGTCGGCGGGTGACCGGGCCGGGCTCGGTCGCTTTCCAAGGATGCGAAGCGATCTCCACGATGGGCAACACTTCGGCGATCGTGCTGGTTACGAACAGCTCGTCGAGCTCATGTAAGGCATGGGCGATAAAGGGCCGCTCCTCAACGGCAATCCCGCAACGCTCGGCGAGTTCTAGGACTAGCTTCCGCGTGATGCCTGGCAGGATGTTGGCCTCCAGCGGAGCTGTCACGAGTGCCCCTCCTCGGACGCCGAAGACTGTCGAGTGCGAGCCCTCAGTGATCGTGCCATCCTCCAGCATCATGATTGCTTCCTGACATCCGGCCTCATCGGCCGCCTGCGACGCGAGGACATTTCCCAGCAGGTTCAGCGACTTGATGTCGCACCGCTTCCACCGCAGGTCGGGAACCAGCAGCACACGAATCCCAGCTGCTCGATAGGCGGCGTAGGGATCCTTGTCGTACTCCCGCACATAGATCAATTCGTTCGGAGTGACGGGCGGGTTGGGGAACGAGTGCGAGCGAGGAGCCTCGCCGCGGGAGACCTGCAGGTAGACCTGCCCCTCACGAACGCCGCTGTGAGCCAGCGTCTCGCGAACGCGACGTTCGAGCCGCTCCACATCGGTCACAATCCGCAGCTGGGCCAACGAATCCCGCAAGCGGGCGAAGTGCGGGCGATCGAGGAACATCTGGCCGTTGTAAACACGGAAGACCTCGTACACACCGTCTCCGAAGAAGTACGCCCGGTCGGTCACCGACACACGCACTTCGCTCAGCGGCATTTCCGTGCCGTTCCAATTCGCCCATTCCGGTCTGGCCATCGAGTCGTTCTCCGCATTCAATGAGACTGCCCGGCAGCTGATTGTCTTCGCCGGGGCAGCATTGACCAGGTTCGGCGTTCACGTTCCAGTAGGACAGACATTCCTGTCTGTCCCGAAGTCCGGAAAGCTCCGAGTTGTGGTCAAGGATATCAAACTCGGATCAGTTCCGTCTGTGGTGGATCCACTTCGACGCGAACCACAGAGTGACTCCTCCGCAGGAAAAGGGGGATGAGGCCCCTCACCCCAGCCCTCTCCCCACTTCAAAGTCCTCTTTGTATCTTGACCGGAATTGTGGGGAGAGGGAGCAAGGTTCCGACTTCGGAGCATTCGCGGCGATTGAGAACTACTTCCCGATCGCCCGATTGAGCAGGTTTGCTGTAATCCGCTGCACGCGGGCATCCGGTCCGTGAGGTCGGCTGTAGTGGGACCAGGGGAGCATGTGACCAGGCGGGCTGGAAAGGTCCTGGCACCAGAAGATAGTCGACGCGTTGAAGACGAAGTTCCCCTTCGGCCCTGGGTAGATTGTCGCGGTCCAGTGCTGTGGATTCACTCCCCCCTGCAAGGCGGTGCCCTCAGCCACGATCTCCAGGCCGGGGATGTCCTTCGGCGGATCGCCGTGGTACTCCCACCCGATCAGGCCGGGGATGCGATCCCCTTTCTTCATCCCGGTCCCATCGAACATCCAGTGTTCGGGCTTGGTACAGATCCAGTCGCCGCCACCGTTCACCGGCTCGATGTTCCGCGACCCCATCAGATAGCCCTCATCGGGGCCACGGTGCGGGAACGGGCCGTGGTCCTTCTCACGGTCGACCGCATACTTGTGATCTCCGCCGTAGGGCCCGCCGCGGAACATGATGCGTTTCGGGACGCCGGTGGAACTGTCACGCAGCGGCGTCACCCAGCAGACCGAGTTACCCGAGAAGAACAACAAGTTCACGCCCGCGTCTCGCATTGCCACAACGCTTTCGTACTGGCGAATGTCCCAATACTCGTCGTGACCGTTGCTGAGGAACGCCTTGCACTTGAGTCCGCGATCAGGCGTGACCATGTCACTGTTCGAGCAGTAGGCGACGTTGTATCCGTTCTGCTCCAGCCAGTACCCCATCGGAAACTCAAAGCAAAGCCACTCGCCGGAGCCTATTGACTGTGGGTTCTCGTAGATCTGGGCGTACTTCGAGTACGGCCGGTCGAAGCTGACATCGGCCCACGGTCCCTGATTTCCCTTGGGATCTGTGTAGACCGAGTAGTGGCTGGGCCAGCGGTTGTAGGCCTGCCATGTGTTGTCGGAACATTGCAGCAGGATGTCAGCGGGACGGTCGTCGGTGACAATGAAGACGATGAAACTCTGCCAATACCCCTTGGCGGGATCGTCTTCGATCAGGCTCAGACGGCCGAGATAGACCCCGCTGACCCAATCCTCGGGGATGGTGATCGAAGCGGTTTTCTCCCAACGACATTCGTGCAGGTTCTTGACGCCGGGCTCTGGGATCGGCTGGGCTTTACCGGTGAATGGTCCGAGCGTCGTCATCAGCCGGGCTCCGCATCCACCATAATACCCAGTGCGGAAGATCTCGATCTGAAACGGCCGAGGCGGATTGGTCGAGACAAAGATGTCGAGCGTCTCGCCGGCCTTTACGCTTTGGCGGGAACAGTACCCCTCGATGTCGGCATTCTGGTATCCGCCCCCGCCTTGGGACCGCACGCGCGTCAGCTGCCAGTCGAGAGAGCCCTCCTTCTTGTTTTCTTCAATAATCGGGTTGGTCGCTCCCGAGGCGGGAGAATCCGCTGTCGCTGTGCCGGCCATCTGGGAGACGATCCCCGCACTGACCATCGCTTGCAGCAGGTCGCGGCGTGAGAGAGCAGGATCGAACGGCAGCGGGTTTCCAGACATCGCAGTTCTCCGTGGGCATCAGGAAGATGGACTAGGCAGGGCAAGCCCCAGTGGCATCGTCGTTTGCCTCATCGCGGACTGCAAGCAGCCACAGCAGAATACCCACCAGCGACGGGCCGCCTCTGAATCGAACTGCGATAACGATCACGCGGTCCCCGAATTACTTCACAGCTCCAGCGCGGACGTACCCTTGAATAAACTCGTCTTTGTTCATTGGCTTGGCCAGATCGTACCCTGCTTTTTCAAACAGCGGCTTGAGTCGACGAGACTTTGACCATTCCTCGCCAGCAACCGTCCCGCTTTTGTCTGTATCGAGCAGGTCAAAGGCCCCCGTGGCCTTCAAGGCATCTGTCGCTGAGACCGTGACCGGGGCCATTGAAGTCGGCGATGCTGCGGGAGGAGTGGGCGCGGTCGAATTGGCGACATTCGTTGTGGCGGTCGCCTGTGCGGGAGACAGAGTCGCGGGGGCTGCTGCGGACGGTGCAGCTGCGACCGCGTTGGCTTTCATCAGCTCTTTCGCGATGAGAAACCCATCCCCATCCAGATCGTATTGCATGAATTGCGAGATGGGCCCCCGCTTCCCCTTTCGCCATTCAGACAGGGTAATCTGACCATCTTGGTCCATGTCATAGGACAGGAAGGAGTCGGGGAGTAGCGGAGAAACTCGGGTCCGTGGACGAGGGCTTCCAGCGGGAGTGGGCGCCGGAGACGGGCTGCTTCCTCGTTGGTCAGTTGGAGTCGCCTGACCTGAAAAATCGCCACGGCCCATCGACCGCGGCGGAGCCCAATCGGGACGGTCAGGACGCTCGACGCTCTCCGTGCGATCGGACCGCTCGCCGTCCCGTTGGCGACGCACTTCTTCCATACGTTGCTGAGCCGACCGTTGAAGATCCTCGACTCGAACCCCACGGCTAAAATCGAGCCCGGAATCCTGCAGCATGCGGCGAACGAACCCGGGAGCGTTTTCGACCTCGTTCGAGGTAATCACGCCGTCCTGGTTCGCATCAAGCCGACCAATCATTTGAGCCGGGTCAAAACCACCTCGGCCTCCTCGTCCCCGACGACCTCCTCCTCGATCATTCGGAGAAGACTCGTCAGATTGAACTCCCAGCTCCGGCCCCTGGGCGGATAAGTGATCTAATCCGCACAACCCGCATGCCAGAACGACTCCGCAAATTCCGACAAACCGCGCGGTCCGGAGTTTTCCGAATGACACTGGGACTGGCAGGCCGAAGGTATCTAAGATGGAGTTCCACATGTTGTGGCCTCGACAGGGTTACCGACTTCAGACACTGATGTCGGCACGATCAGTAGAATCGCAATCGGGCGGTCCGTACTCAAGGCGGGATTGCAAGTTCCGGCGATTAACTCTGAATCAGTGTTCGCCACATCCCGCTCACGAGTACGCGCAGAGATCACTTCATTCATCGGAAGATGCTCAGAGATGTGATGGAAAATATGCTCCACGGTTTTCGCAATCTCTGCAACATCTGCCTTCTCGCCCTGATATTGGGAGCGGGAAGCCATGCGGCATTGGCCCAGGAAGGTGGCCCCCCCTCTGATCGTCAGTCGCAGGGTGGTGAAGGTCGTGGTCGTCGGGGGTTCGGTGGGTTTGGCGGTCGTGGTGGCTTTGGAATCACCGGAGAGCTCCGGAACGATGCCACGCTTCAGGAACTTGGCCTGAGTGAAGAGCAGAAGCAAAAGCTCGACGAACTCAATCAGTCCCGCCGAAATATGCGGGAAAACAATCCCAAGCTGGCGGACCTGTTCTCCCGCATGCGGGATGCTTCGGATGAAGAGCGACAACTGATTCAAGCCGAGATGCAGATCGAGATGGCGAAGGCCCAGACCGAAGCCGAGGCAAAGGTCAAGGACATCATCGGCGAAGACAAACTCAAACGCCTCCGCCAGATCAGCTACCACCGCCAGGGGATGAGCGCGGTCTCGCAAGACGCCGTGTCCAAAGAGCTCGGACTTTCAGCCGCGCAGCTCGAACAGATCAACAAGTTGCAGGACGACCAGCGTTCGGCCTTCCGCGATTTGGGTTTCGACTCCTCTCCAGAAGATCGTCAGAAGCTCACTGATGAATACCGGGCGAAGATCGCGGCTGTCCTGACGCCGGAGCAACAGACAAAGTGGCAGGGATTGATTGGCCCTCCGCCCGCAGACATGGCTGCGTCTGGAGGATCGGGAACCGCAGCTCCGGCCACGACCTCGCCGCCCCGTGTGCGTCGCCCGCCGGTCATCGTGGAAGCTCCTCCTGGCGTGAAACCCGAGGCCTCCTTCGGGACCGAAGCCAAGCAAACCCAGAAACTCAAGTTCAGCTTCCGGTACGCGCCGTGGATGGATGTGCTGAAGCTCTTTGCCGACTCGGCCAATCTCTCGATCGACCTGAATGCGGTACCGCCCGGGACCTTCAGCTACTACGACACAAAGGAGTACTCGCCGACCGAGGCTCTCGACATCCTGAACGGGTATCTGCTGCCCAAGGGATTCGTTCTGGTGCGGCGGGACGACTTCCTCGTCTGCATCAGCATCGACGAGGAGATTGCTCCGAATCTCGTCCCCGTCATCAGCACCGACGAACTGGCCAAGCGGGGGAAGAACGAACTCCTGACCGTCGTCTTCCCGCTGGAGGGCGTTGATGTCGAGCAGATCGCCAAAGAGATCGAGCAGGTTAAGGGCCCGCAAGGAAAAGTCGTCGGCATGAAGACGACCAATTCGCTGCTGGTCACGGATATCGGGACCAACCTGCTGCGGATTCAGTCGCTTCTCTCCGGGGCGACGCGAGGAGGTCCGAACGACCTCGTCTTCAAGCCCTACTCGATGAAACATCTCCCCGCGACCGAGGCGGAGCAGGTCCTGCGAGGCTTGCTGGGGCTGCAAGTCACAGCCACCAATGTGAGTGGTGACAGCCGCCAGGGAGGAGGTCGAGGTTTCGGCCCACCTCCCACCATTCCAACTCCCACGAAGACAACCAAAAGCTCGGCTCAGATTTCGGCCGACACCCGGACCAACTCGCTCCTTGTCAGTGCGACGGGTGCGGAGCATCAACTCATCGAAGAGGCCTTGAAAGCGATTGATGTCGAGGCCGAAGGCGGCGGAACACCGGGGTCTGGCAAGCCCTTCCTGCGGGTGTACAAGATCAAGAGTGCAGACACTCGCGAAGTGACCAAAACGATCGATGCCCTGATGCCGGGAGTGGTGGTCAATGAGGACAACTCGATCCGAGCCATCAGCATCTTCGCCACTGACTCGCAGCATACCGAAGTCGACACCCTCATCCGCCAACTTGATGGTGGGGGCGGCGCGGAACAGGTGGCGGTCATCCCCCTGAGCAAGATGGATGTCAGCGTGGCGGTATCGACGCTGCAGTCGATGTTCGTTCGCGATGGCGGGACAGGTCCGACGATTCAGGCCGATCTCATCGGCCGGCAGGTGATGGTTCGCGGGTCAGCTGATCAACTGGCCCAGGTGAAGACGCTCCTCGCGGAATTGGGCGAAGATGGAAGCGGTCGCAAGAAGGGCAGTGACGCCGGGAACTTCCGCCGCTATCCGATCAGTGGGCGAGATCCCGAAGAGTTGCTGCCGCTCATCGAGCGGATGTGGGGCACTGCTTCGCCGAACCCCATTCGGATTGTGACACCCGGGCAGCGTGATCAGGGGGAGAACAACAGCGGTTCGATCAAACGAATCAAACGCCCTGAACGAGAAGCCCGCGAGACCCCCAAAGCCGCCCCTGTTGACCAGCCCGCAGCGAGCCTCGACCGCAAGGGAAGCTCAGCCGCCGCTCAGCGTCGCTCTCTGAAAGTGCAGACGACCGGACTTGTCGCCGACGAGCAGGCAGAGAACGAAGAGCCGGTCAACGAGAACGAGACCACAGGCTCGTCAGTGAGCGAATCGAACGAAGACGCCGAACTGGAGCAGCTGCTGCGAGACAGCGGAGCCGTTCAGCTCGCGGCCCCTGCCGAGGAGATGCCTGCAAATGATTCGGAGGGACAGGACAAGCCGTCGTCCCCCGCAGAGAAGGCCCCCTCCGCTGCCGCAGACTCACCGGTCGTGATTACGGTCCTGGGCGACGAGCTGTTGCTGACCGCGCAAGATCCCGCAGTCCTCGACCAGTTGGAAGAACTGCTGACCAAGACGATGGAGGTCCTCCCGCCACGGCTGCAATGGACCGTCTTCACTCTCCAATCGGCCGACGCCACCGAAGTGGCCACGATGCTTCAACAGCTGATCCCCGAAAGCTCCGTCAGCAAGCCGACAAGTTCTTCGGGCGGGTTCGGAGCGCTGAGTGGCGGTGTCTCTTCGTTTGGCAGCAGCCTGATGGGGATGACTGGACTCGGCAACATGGCGGCCAGTCCGCAGACACTGCAAATTATCCCGGAACTGCGGCTCAACGCCCTGTTCGTTGCCGGGCCGACCTCGAAGGTGCGGGAGGTCGAGGAGATGCTCAAGGTCCTCGACTCCAGCGAACTGCCTGACAACCTCCGCAACAAGAGTTCGCACATCGTCCAGCTGGAGTATGCCGACGCTCAGGAGGTCTACGATGTCCTGAAAGATGTCTATAAAGGATACCTTGATGATGGCAACGCGAATCCTCAGGCAAACGCTCTGGCCATGCTGATGGGCGGAGGTCGCGGACGAGGTGAAGCCAACCAGAAGCCCAAAGCCCAGCTGGCCCTCGGGATCGATAAACGCACGAATCAGGTGATCGTGTGGGGCGACGAGAACCTCTTTAAAGAGATCGAGTCTCTCGCCCTGAACCTCGATCAATCCGCTCAAGAAGCGAAGCGAACCGTACGAGTCCTGTCACTGCAAAACACCAACTCTTCCGTCGTGACATCTGCCCTCGGACAGCTGATGCCGAAGGTGAAGGTCAGCAGCAGCGGACCCCGGACTTCGAACAGCTCCAACTCGGGCAGTGGGACCTCGCCCGGCACCACCACATCCTCGGGCAACTCGTCTCCCGCTCCCCAGATCCCCAACCAAGATCAGCAGATGCGAGAGATCTTCCGCCAGCGGATGATGCAGGGTGGCGGAGGCCAGGGGGGATTCGGGGGTGGGAATCCATTCGGAGGCGGCAATCAAGGCGGCGGCGGGCGGGGTCAATTCGGTGGCGGGAACCGGGGCCGGGGTATGCGCGGCAACTGACTCGAGCTCCCTTTCAAATTCTACCAGCACGCGGTCACCGCCCGGCGTACAATTGGAACTCTGTTCATCTTGAACTGAGCCACTGGACGGCCCCCAGAGAGTTCCCTCTCTAAGTGCCTCCACTCTTTTACCTCGACGTGCCCGCCCATGGATCTCACCCAGGTCTTTCTTCGACGTCAACTGGCGACACCGGAGCAGATTCAATCGGCGAAGTCACTACGCCCCGGAGTGCGGATTGATCGCTCCCTGATTGAGATGGGAGTGATTCGCGAGGATCAGGCACTACAGGCCCTCGGCGATGAACTCGGCATGCGGTACATGTCGCTGAAAGAGTTTCAGCCGATCCCGGCGTTGTTGGCCCGTTTTCCGACCACAGCTATCTTCAAGCACGAAGTCCTTCCCGTGGAGGGGCACAACGGTCGCATGACGGTGGCGATCAGCGATCCGTTCAATCTGGAATCGCTCGATGAACTCTCCTCGCTGGGGGCCTGCCGCATTGAGCCGGTGTTGGCCTGCCGCGACGAGATCATGGAGCTGATCAAGAAGTCGCTGGGCGTCGGCGGCGACACGATCAATCAACTGGTGGCACAGCGTCAGGAAGAGGGCGTTGAACTCCTCGACGCGATTCCGGATGAGCTGAGCGAGCTCGCTCAATCCGCGCAGGCTCCCTCGGTCATCAAGCTGGTCAATGAGCTACTGGTGGAAGCCCTCGAACAACGGGCCAGCGATATTCATGTCGAGCCGCTGGAGAAGGGATTATCGGTTCGTTTCCGCGTTGACGGAATTCTGCGGATTCAACCGCTGCCCACCGAGATTCATCAGTTTGCGAACGCGATCGTCACGCGACTGAAGATCATGGCTCGCCTGAACATTGCTGAGAAACGCCTGCCCCAGGACGGACGCATCAACATCCGGGTCCAGGGACGCGAGGTCGACGTGCGTATGTCGATCATCCCGATGCTGCACGGCGAAGGCATCGTGCTGCGTCTGCTCGACAAGCAGCGGATGGTCTTCAACCTGCAGGGCGTCGGCATGCCCGATGATGTCTATCACGCCTTTCAGAAGCTCATTGAGCTGCCGCACGGTATCGTCCTGGTCACCGGCCCCACGGGGAGCGGAAAAACCACGACGCTCTATAGTGCTCTGGCCGAGATCGCCTCCCCCGAGATCAAGATCATCACCGTCGAAGACCCCGTCGAATACAACATCGCCGGGATCAGCCAGATTCAGGTTCACTCCAAGATCGGTCTGACTTTCGCAGCTGGGTTACGTTCGATTTTGCGTCATGACCCCGATGTGGTGCTGATCGGAGAAATTCGAGACGGTGAAACAGCGACGAGTGCGATCCAGGCTTCACTCACCGGTCACCTGGTGTTCAGCACACTGCACACGAACGATGCGCCGGGGGCGTTTACTCGACTGGTCGATATGGGAGTGGAGCCCTACCTTGTCGCCAGCACGGTCGAAGGAGTCCTGGCCCAGCGACTGATTCGACGGCTGTGCAAGGTCTGCAAGCAGTCCTATGTGCCCGAGCACCGTGACCTCCCCGACGATTTCCCAACTGGCGAAGGGCGTTCAATCTTCAAGCCAGTGGGCTGTCGGGCGTGTCGCGAGGCGGGCTATTCGGGCCGGGCTGGGGTGTATGAACTCCTGCTCGTCGACAAGGAAATCCGCCGTCTCTGTACCACCGGAGCCAGTACCGGTGCGATTCGCGAGTATGCACTCCAGCACGGGATGCAGTCGCTGCGTCAATCGGGATATATGCGAGTCCTTAAGGGGGAAACCACCCTGGAAGAGGTCCAGCGAATTACCCGCGGCGATGTGGATTAGGCTCGTCCAACTGGTGGGGCTTGATCGCGGTACTCGCTGATTTCGAGAGCGGGCCCTTGTGCCACTGCCTGAAAGGACAGACAGAAATGTCTGTCCCACTTTCGATTTAGACTCCTCATCGGTTGTCAGCTCGACACAAGTTTCGCTTCCGGGCGATTTCGTTACCCTTATACAGAGCGACTCAATCCCCCGAAGGCAGTTTCATGAGCCAAATGGAATCCGACGATCTCGAACAGCGATTTGAAGCTCTGTTTGCGCAAGTCGATCAGCTGACCGATGAGTGCAAGTACAAATCCGCGGTTCGTGTCGCCAACGAGATTCGCCGGCTCGCCAAGTCTGAAGGCCAGCTGGTGCCCTACATTCGCGGCCTGTTCATCGCCATGAACTACGGCGTGTCATGTCTGGAACCCGAGACGGGACGAGATCATGCACTGGAACTGATCGCCATCCTCGAAAACGAAGACCGCGCCCGTCAGCTGCAACCGGACCTGCCCGAAGACGAATACGACTGGTATCGCAGCCGCTTTTCGTCGTGTGCTTACGACAATTTCGCGAGGGCCGTCGCGAACATCCAGGGCTTCAACTCCGAGGGAATGCACGCCTGCATCAATGACGGGCTGCAGGTCTGTCGCAGGACGGGCAAGCTCGAATGTCTCAAGTGCTTCCGTGAATACGCCGCAGAGGTCTACGAAGCCGCTGACGACCTGGAAATGGCCTTGCACAATGCCCGGTTGGGAATCGCCCATATCGATCCGGGTCCACATGACCGACGTTGGGTCGGCATCAAAGAAGAGGCCCGGCTGCTGTTGCTTCAAGGCCAGATCGAAGAGGCTCTGGCGGGGCTCCAGCGTGGCTGGTCGATGCGCGAGACCTATCACGATCCGCATGCCGCGACGATCGAGGGCGGCATGCTGATGAAGGTCCTGCTGACCCTCAACGGTCGCGAAGCCGAGCTTTCGCAATGGATCACCCCGGAGCTGGCCAGCAAGTTCAGTACGCCTCCCCGCGGAGAGTATGCGTGGTACGACTTGCGGTCCGACATGTTCGAGTCATTCTTCGCCGCCTGTGCGGGCGACTATCCCAAGGCCATCCAGCTGCTGGAACAATGGGACCCCCAGCTGCGACGACAGAAGTGCCGCGATGAGTGGTTCCACGTTCGGGTCCAGTTGATCGCGACGCTGCGCTATGCGGGCCAGACGGAACGCATTCCGGGATTGGCCAAACAACTCGAGGCGAGTGCCACCGAGGCCCGCGATTACCTGACACTTCGCCGTCTCAAACGCGTGATGGATCCCACCACTGCTCCAACGCCACTGGCACTGGTGGGCGATGTGACAGCGGGCCCGTTCGCAGCGCCTCGCAAGGAGGTTGTGCCGACTCCAACCACGGAAGAGACATCCTCGATCTCAGAGGCCGAGGTCCCAACCAACGACACACCACCGCTGACGACGGAACCGGAGCGGCCTCCGTCGGCACTGGCCCCGATGATTGAAGAGTTCATTCAAGAGCTGCAGAAGTCGACCACCGAGCCCGACATCTCGGCCGTCCGCGCGAAGGTGATCGCCATCGCGCCAGAAACAGTGACCGATGATCGCGACGCCAGCAAGCTGCTCCAGCTGATCAAATACTCGCTGACGCGTTCGACAGATGCCGCGGACGTTTGGGCGTGGGCCGAGGCAGTGGGTGAGCAGTTTGGACGGATGGCCAACATCATTTGCCATCGGGCGGTGCTGGGGGCGATTCTGACTCAGTTTCCCGGAGAGAATCCCGCGGTGTCAGCCGAGCGAGTGACGGAGCTGTTCAGGACCTCGATGGACCTCGACCCGAATTCGGCGTTCGCCCATGCCCAGGCGGGGACGTTCCATCTCCAGCAAGGGAACTTAAGTGAGGCGGAACGCTGCCTGTCGCGTGCCTGTCGCCTTGACCGGGCGGCCAGTGCCCCAGCTCTTCAACTGGCCGAAGTCTATAGCCAAACCGACCGCCGGAGAGACGGGTTGGCTGTGCTCGATATGTGCCTGCGGGAAGGGACTCAAGATCCCGATGTCGCCTGGGAAGCCGCGCTGTACGCCTATGGCCTGGAGCAGTACGAACCGGTGCTGACCTATCTCGATCGGTTCGATCAGTGGCGACCGAACACCCCCTGGAGCGGACACTATCGCGCAGCTGCACTCCTCGAACTGGAACGATATGGGGAGGCTCTTGCGGCAGCTGAGGTCGACAACCTGGTCAATCCCGAGGCGAAATACGCAGCTCTTGTGCAAAAGGTGTCCGCATGTGCCGGGCTAATGCGGGACGCGGAATGTCGAGCCGGCTTGCAGGAGATCTTGACGACACCGCTTTCGACGGTCACCTCACTCAGCGTGCAGGGACTTGCCCGGCTCCATCGCCGGTTGTGGATGGCCCTGCACGTCTGGGCTCCGGCCGATCCCCTCGTTGAGTCTTACGAAACCTTCCTGATTGGAACCGGGCTGGCTCCGAACGAGATGTTCACAGCCATTCGCGAGGCCACTGGTCAGGTTCCGATCGAGAACGGAATCACCTTCTATCGCATCCTCATGCGTCAAACGATGGATGAGACGTGGAAGGACTCGATCTACTGCATGTCCAACGAGGTCGAATGGACCGAGTACGAAGTCGTGTGGGGCGTCCTGGCCGAGAACGAAGAACAGGCCCGACGAATGGTTGTCGACATGCAGGGGCGGGCAATGGACCGCACTGCCGAGGTCCTCGGCGTCGATGAAGGCGGAAGCGGCTACTCCGATATCCCGGGCGTCGTCTGGCAAGGCTTGCGAGACCGCAGCCTCGACGATGACGACAGCGAGTCGGAAGACGACGATGATGACGACGAGGACGAGGATGATTTCGACGACGAAGATGGCAGCGAATTTGGCCCCAATGAGGACGCTGACCACGACGAGCCGTAGTCGTAAACATCAAGCGATAACGCCTACGGCACCGTCAGGCCTTCGCGAATGGCGTAGCGGGCGAGCTCCACGCGGTCGTGAATACCCAGCTTCTGCATGATGCGGTACTTGTGGCTTTCGATCGCACGTTCCGAAAGCACCATCGACTTGGCAACTTCCTTCACGCTCTCCCCCCGCGCCAGATGTCGCAAGACCTCTAACTGGCGATTCGTCAGCGTCAGCAGATAGCTATTCGATCGGACCAGGTACCGCCGCATCGCCGGGTTGTAGTCCATCCGCTCAAGGGCCTGTAAGGAAAAACACGCTTCCCCTCTCGCAGCTGCTCGCAGCGCTTGAACAATCTGCTGGGGTCGTTCGGATTTCAGGAGATATCCCCGCGCGTTGACCCGCAGTGTCTGGTCCAGAAATACGTCAGTGACGTAATCCGTAAAGAAGACCAGGTTTGTCGCTGGCAGCCGCGACAGCACCTCTTCGGCCATCGTAAACGCCCCGCGGCCCGGCAACTCCACATCACACAGCACCAGTTCCGGCTTCAGGTCCACAATCTTGCGGAACCCGTCGTCACTGTCGGTGGAGTAACCCAGGATCTCAAAGTCATGCTCCCGCCCCAACAGGGCGACCAGCGCCTCACACAGAAGCGGGCAGTCATCGACGATATACGCGGTCACACGACGCGGCGAAGTGGCAATCATGAGCGTTGTCCCAAACCGTTTTAGTGTCAGTTAATGAAGTCGGAGTAACCTAAACCATCGTCAGAATCACCTCAAGCGAAACTGTGGAAACGGCCCCTTCTGAGCGAGGAAATCCGTGTTTAATGTCTATCCCCCACAACTGAGTGAATTCCCTCCGAGATAGAGAAATTCCTGAGTTTCCCGCACATCGGGCCGCCCAAACGATTAGCATGTGTGGCCATTAATTGCAGTGGAAACACTCACATGCGGAAATCTACTCTTCTTTCGGCGACGATCCGTGCATTCTGACATGGGACCGGCACGAATACGCACCGCCGTTTGACCGTATTCCTCTGTGCGGGGTACACTTCAGGTTGTGTTCCTCACATTCTATTTCTTCGTCCCAGGATCTCTCAATCAGTGGCGGTTTTGCGTGTCATCCGTGGTCAGGCCAGTCAACCTGCGTTTCCGATCATTCGGGAGCGTACGGTTTTAGGGCGTCATCCCGAATGTGATGTTGTTCTCGACAACATCGCAATCAGCCGCCAGCATGCCCAGATACTGGAAAGTCACGGGTCCTACTTTCTCGAGGATCTACGCAGCCGAAACGGAACCTTCCTCAACGAGGTGCAGATTGAGGGACGCAGTGAGCTGAAGGACGGGGACTTGGTTCGCATTTGCGACGCGACGATGAAGTTCGATTTGAACTCGTCGGCTTCGCACATCGAATTGCCACCCGTCGATCCACGCCGCAAAGGGAACATCGACGGGCCGACCGGAGTCGAGATCGACTCGGTCGACGAGAGTCGGATCTTCATCCTGCCCGAGTCGTTTTCCGAACCCGATTTCGAGTCATCTTCGACGATCCGCCGCCGAGCTGAGCTCCCGCGTCCCAACGACTCCCGCATCATCGCCCAGCCAGAAGTGAAGCTGCGTGGCATCCTGGAGATCGCCCGGGCACTGGGGGGGCAACTGGAGGTCGATGCGGTTCTCCCCAAGCTGTTGTCGACGTTGTTCAACATCTTCCCCGTCGCTGATCAGGGATTCGTTCTGCTGCAGGATGCTGACTCGGACAAATTGAAGGTGAAGGCCACGCAGGCTCGTGGCGGAGTAAAGCTCGATGCCGTGGCGGTCAGCATGACCGTGGTGCGTTACGTGATGAAGACCGGCGAATCGGTCCTCAGCGGAAACATCATGGACGACACCCGTTTCAAGAGCAGCACCAGCCTGGGACGAATGGGCGTCCGCTCGATGATGTGCGTACCGCTCCTCGATGAGAACGAGGAGTCGCTCGGCATCATCCAGATCGTCAGTCGCAGCGAGAACCACACGTTCGACGAGAACGATCTCGACCTGCTGGAAAGTCTGGCGATGCAGGCCTCGCTGGCCATTCAGAATGCCCGCCTGCACGAAGAGGCCCTCGAACGCCGGGCGTTCGAAAGAGATCTGGAATTCGCGACGCAGGTCCAGCTGGGCTTTCTGCCGAAGACCCGTCCCAAGGTTCCGGGTTATGTTTTCGGGGACTACTACGAGGCAGCTCTCCGCGTGGGGGGGGACTACTTCGACTACATCCCTCTGCCCGATGGGCGACTGGCAATCACGATCGGAGATGTCGCTGGCAAAGGAATGCCCGCTGCCCTGCTGATGGCTCGGCTCTACTCATCCACCCGGCTGCAGCTGTTGACCTCCAGCTCGCCAGCCCAGGCGATCAGCCGACTGAACGCCGAGATCGCATCAAGTGGGCTTGGCCATCGGTTCATCACCTTCCTGTGCATGGTCCTCAACCCAAAGACCCACGAATTGAGCGTGGTCAACGCGGGGCATCTTCCGCCTGTCTTGCGATCTCGGGATGGAAAGATCAGCTCGTTCGGCCGGGAGCAAGCCAGCCTTCCGCTGGGGATCGTCCCCGACCTCTCTTACCAGGAAGCTGCGATTCAGGTGAAGGCCGGGGACACGATCATCGCCTTTACGGATGGGGCGACCGAAGCGATGAATGCCGAGAAGAAGATCTTCGGTCGAGCACGCATGGAATCGCTCATAGCCGCTGAAGATGGGGATGTCGAGGAAACCCTTCAGAAGATCACGACCGAGGTCGGGGAGTTCATCGCCGACGATGCAACGCGTGACGATCTGTGCCTGATCGGGATTCGCCGGAGTGAGTGACGCTCCCGAGACGCTCCTCCCTGAAGATGTCCTCGGCGAAGGGGGACTGATCGCCAAACGCATGGCGGGCTACGAAAGCCGCGAGCAGCAGCTGGCGATGGCTCACGCGGTCGCCCGGGCCATCGAGACGCAACGGCACCTGGTGGTCGAAGCCGGGACCGGCGTCGGTAAGAGCTTTGCGTATCTCGTCCCTGCAATCCTTGCCGCGACACAAACTCGCAAGCCAAACGGCGATCGACGCAAGATCGTCATCAGCACTCATACCATCGCGTTACAAGAACAGCTCATCGGCAAGGACATCCCGTTCCTCAATGCGATTATGCCCGTCGAGTTCTCGGCGGTACTGGTTAAGGGCCGGTCGAACTACATCAGCCTCCGCCGAATGCACGGAGCCATGGAACGGGCGGGCACCCTGTTCGATAGCGAGCCGCTGGCCCAGCTCAGACAGATCCGCAAATGGTCGGACGAGACCGGCGATGGCAGCCTGGCCGATCTGAGCTTTCGCCCACTGACCGAGGTCTGGGAAGAGGTCCAGAGCGAACACGGCAACTGCCTGGGGAAACGCTGCTCGACCTACAACGACTGTCTGTACTACCGGGCTCGGCGGCGGGTGTGGAACGCCGACATTCTGGTCGTGAACCATGCGATGTTTTTCTCCGACCTGGCACTGCGACGAGAAGGGGCCAGCGTTCTGCCCGACTACGACGTGGCCATCTTCGACGAGGCCCACACGGTCGAGGAGGTCGCCGGAGCTCACCTTGGGATCTCGATCTCCAATGCCCAGCTGATCTACAACTTCAATAAGCTCTACAACGACCGCACGCAAAAGGGCATCCTGCTGCACCACCAGCTCAAGGAGGCCCAACAACTGGTCATGCGGCTGCGGTATCTGACGGGGGACTTCTTCGACTCGGTTCAGCAATGGCGGGATGAGCACGCCCGCTCCAATGGCCGTGTCCGTACGCCTCTGCCGGTGGAGGACACGATCTCACCGGAGCTCAACGAGCTGTCGCGGATCATTCGCAACTATGCCGAGAAGCTCACTTCGGAGGAACAGCAAGTCGAGCTGCGGGCCTCTGCGGATCGACTGCTCGGTCTGTCGATCACATTGCGGGCGTGGTTGAAGCAGGAGGTCGGAGACGCGGTCTATTGGATCGAGCCCACGGGACGGGACCGGGGCCTCAAACTGATGAGCTCGCCGATCGATGTCGGGCCGGTACTTCGCGACCAGCTGTTCGCCGAGGTCCCGAGCGTGATCCTGACCAGTGCAACGCTGTCGGTCGGCCAGCAGGATTTTGGGTTCCTGCGCACGCGACTGGGACTGACCCAGGCCACGGAGTTGAAGCTCGGCAGCCCGTTCAATTATCGCGAGCAGGTCCGACTGGTCCTGGCTGACCAGATGCCCGACCCGTCCACCGAAGCTACGAAATACGATGAAGCCCTGATCCCACGAATCCAGAAGCACGTCCTGGAAACCCAGGGGCGGGCGTTTGTGTTGTTCACCAGTTATCGGTCCCTCAAGCAGTGTGCCGATCGACTGACCCGCTGGTTCGTGCAGCAGAACATGACGCTGCTCTGCCAGGGTGATGGAGCCAACCGCACCCAGCTGCTCGATCGATTCAAGAAGGAAGAGCGGGCGGTACTCTTCGGAACGGAAAGTTTCTGGCAGGGTGTTGATGTCCCGGGCGATGCCCTGCAGAACGTCATCATCACGAAGTTGCCGTTCAGTGTCCCCGATCACCCGTTGCTGGAAGCCCGCGTCGAACGCATCCGTGAAAACGGCGGTAACCCGTTCATGGACTATCAGGTCCCCGAGGCGGCGATCAAGCTGCGACAAGGCTTCGGTCGACTGATCCGCACAGCTCAGGATCACGGTCAAGTGGTGATCCTCGATCCCCGGATCCGCACCAAACGGTACGGCAAACTCTTCCTCGACAGCCTGCCCGCCTGCCGCTCTCTCGACGGCCGATCGAGAGAAGCCTCACAATACCGTTTGCTTACTGCCCCAGCGACTTCACATTGCGATAGGAGTACTGGCCCTGATTCTGCGCCGCGAGTTTCATCAGGAAATTAGGCACAGTGAGAGTCGCGTCCCCTGTGGACGGCGCTGAGGTGCCGAACTCAATACAGTGAATATGAGCCCCCCGGCGATTGAGTCGGACAATCTGTTTGAGTTCCGCCGTATTCAAGGCTTTGCTCGCTCCATCTGTCAGCAGAAAAATCACATCGGGTTCGAACTTCAGTGCCAGCTCCAACGCAGGCATGTGTTCAGTACCGCCATCGGGCGAGATCGCCCCGACCAGTTCGCTGACCTCCAGGCGTTGAGCGTCGGTGCCGAAAAACATGCGGAACCGGCCATTACGCGGCGACCAGCTCAGCGGTTGATCGTTGTAGAAAATCACCTGGAACTGCTGAACCTCGGTCAATCGACTCAAGCTCGTCATCAGCTCAGCCTTCGCCGCCCGGAAGGCTCCGTGATCCTGCATGCTGGCAGAGCGATCGATGACGTAGACGAACGTCTTTCCGGCGTCGTTGACTCCGAAGAGTGATGTTTGCCCGACGCCCTTCCCCTGGCCACCACCGCCACCTCGCGAGCCGGGAGTACCGCTGCCCGTGGTCGTACTCTTATTCGTGGATTGAGCTGGAGTTCCACCGACACCGCTCAGTGGCGGTGGTCCCGTTCCCAGCACTGGAGGCGCTGTGCCGACTTGCGGGAGGCTCAAGGGGACTGGGGGGGACTCAGAGATCGTCGGGGGGGCAATATCAGCAGTCGTCGGGGTCTGCTGCGGCTGGCTTGAGTCGACTTCCGCGAGACCCGGTGCGCCTGGCCCGGCAGAAGGGGCACTGTTTGCATCCTCGCGGGCCCGCAGGCCGATCTCCCGGAATCCGGTGCCGTCCTCGCCGCTGTAATCTCCACGACAGCTGGGTAACTGAGTGACCGACAACAAGGTCACCAGCATCAGACCGTGAAACGCCAGCGAGAGGACCCATCCCGGAACAACACCCCACACGACCGCTCCCCGCAACCAATCGCGGATGGGTGCCTGAATCGCAGAGCGTGGGGAAGGGGTCGCCATACGCGCAAGACTACTCGCAGCGAATTTTCGCGGTCAATGGGAGTTCGGGGGGAGTAAGCTGTCAGCGATCAGCCGTCAGCCTTCAGCAAAGAGAGAGTGAGAGAATGCGAAGGTTCCAGGGATGGGGCGCCCGGTTGAATCGAGAGCGGTCTCGCTCGGTTGGCAGTTCCTGCCGGGATCGGGACAATCGTTTGACTCTCCGTAGCAACATGGAACGAAGGTTTCGCACATGATGAACTGGCTATCTCGCAAGTGGGCACCTGACTCGTTCGGGAGGGCGAAGCTCCTGCTGAGCCGCGGAGTCAACGGGGCGTGCTCACGGGGTCATGGCTCGGCGGGAGCCTCGCCCTCCCGAGATGCCTTCGCGGGATTCGTCTTCATTCTGTGTTTCATGTCCACGCTCCGGGCGGCTGAGCCGGTGTCGCCGCTGACTCCCGATCAGGCGATCCAGTCGATGCGGATCGATCCTTCGTTGGTGGTCGAACTCGTGGCCAGCGAGCCGATGATCCAGGACCCAGTCGCCATCTGCTGGGATGCTCACGGGGCGATGTATGTCGCGGAAATGGGGGACTATCCCGCGTTGCCGACGGGAGGACGAATCAAACGACTCGTCGACACCGACGGTGACGGACGGATGGACAAGGTCACGACCTTTCTCGCTGATGTCGCCTACCCCACCGGAGTCTTGCCCTACCTTGACGGTCTCCTCGTCACAGCTGCCCCCGACATCCTCTGGATCAAAGACACCGACGGAGATGGAATCGCCGATCAGCGAAAGGTGCTGCTCACCGGCTTTCGCGAAGGGAATCAACAGCTGCGAGTGAACGGACTGGTTCGCGGGCTGGATGGGTGGATCTATGGAGCCAATGGTCGCAGCGACGGCGACATCGGGTTCACGGGTGACGATGGTACGCTGGCCGGGACACCGGTTTCGATTCGCAGCACGGACTTCCGCTTTCAACCGGATGATCGCATTGTCGAAACCGCCGGCGGGTTCACGCAGTATGGCCAGGGATTTGATGATTTCGGCCAGCGATTCATCTCCTGGAACACGGTCCATATCCGGCATGTGGTCATGGAGCAGAGATACCTCGCACGGAATCCCAACGCGCCAGTCACAGCCACCGCTCAAGAGTTATCCGACGCCGGATCGACGCCGCGCGTCTTTCCCATCAGCCAGACGACTCAGCGGTTCAACGCCGAGACCCCGGGGTTCTTTAACGCCAGTTGCGGGTTGACGATCTTTCGCGGTGACTCGCTGGGTGACACTTACCGCGGCCAGGCATTCGCGTGTGAGCCTCTGTCGAATCTGGTTCACCGCGATGTGCTGCACGCCGAGGGAGCGTCGTACATCGCCAGTCGGGCCGCCGAAGAACAGGACCGCGAGTTCCTGGCATCGACCGACACCTGGTTCCGCCCCGTCAATCTCGCGTCCGGGCCGGATGGTAACCTGTATGTGGTCGACTTCTACCGCCGTTGGGTCGAGCATCCACAGTGGGTCGCCAACGAAGAGGCCCGCAAGTCGGTCGACTGGTCCGAGGGCAAAGAGTTCGGCCGCATCTACCGCGTTGTGCGGAAAGCCCAACCACGAATCTATCGGCCTCATCCGAGTCGTCTGGCGGAGCTTGCCTCCAGCCAACTCGTTGAATTGCTTGCTCATCCCAATGCCTGGCAGCGGGAGACCGCTCAGCGTCTTCTGGTCGAGCGGCGGGCGACCGGGCTCGACGATGAGCTGATTCAGCTCGCGAGCACTTCACCGATTCCACAAGGACGTGTCCACGCACTGGCGACGTTGCGAGAGCTGAAGGGGTTGACCTCGCCATGTCTCTTGGCAGCCCTGCGAGATCCCTCTCCCGAGGTTCGTCGCTTTGCCGTTCAAATCGCAGAGCCACAGCTTGATCACCAGACGGCCGACAACCGGGCCATCGTGGAAGCGGTCGAAGCCCTCGCGGATGACGAGGACGCCCATGTGAGGTTTCAAGTCGCCTGCTCGTTGTCGTACCTCGATTCCTCTGACGGAGCTGCGGTTCCGCTGGCCAAACTCTTCGCCAAAGACGGCAACGATCCATGGATGCGGCAGGCCCTCTTTGTCTCGGTACGAGGTCAAGCCCCTGCAGTCGTCCGCGAGCTGGCAGTCAAACAATCGCTGGAGGTCGCGAAACTCTCGATCGATCAGTTCCAGTGGCTGGTACAGGTCATCGCATCCGAGGCCGCGGGGAATGCCGCGAGGTGGAACGAGCTGCGGGAAGCGTTTGCGAAAGCCGACCAGTCCTCGTGGTTGCGATTGCTCGCTCTCGGGCTGCAGAAAACCCAATCGACGGAACCATGGTTCTCTGAGGTCGTGACCACAGCCAGTCCGATTGCGATCGACCCGTCGGCCGCATTGATCGACCGGCTTGTCGCGATCGGCTTACTCAAGTCCTTGCCCCCCACTGAAGCGATCCCCAACCTCGAACAGCTGCTGACCGCAGAGCAGGCGCCCGAGATTCAGCAATGGGCCGCGGAGACGATCAGCGAGATTCCGGGCGAAGAAGCGGCGCACGTCCAGATTCAGGCCATCGCCCAGACCAGCCCGACCGTGCGACGCGCGCTGCTCGATTCGTTGATCGGTCGTCGTGATCGGGCTCAGCTGCTGGCCCAGGCGATCACCTCCGGCGAGTTTGCCGCCAACGAACTCGATGGAACCCAGCGGGAGCTTCTGCTGTCACGGCTCGATGAAGCTGCGCGAGCGGACCTCTCGAAGAAGTTTGTCCCGGCGGGGACAGCCTCACGAAACGAGGTCATCGCGAAGTACGCTCCGGCACTCACCGAGAACCACGATGTCGCGAGAGGGCGGCAACTCTTCCAGCAGCACTGCCGGACTTGTCATTTCCGACAAGGCGACGGTCACCGCGTCGGCCCCGACCTGACGGGAGTCGCCGGTCGCAGCCCGACCGACATCCTCGCCGATGTCCTCGATCCAAACCGGTCAGTCTCCGTCGATGGTCGCAGTTTCACCCTGGTCACCAAGAGCGGCGTCGTTCATTCCGGCCTGATCGCTGGGGAAAGTGCGACCAGCGTGACCCTGAAGAAGCCCGGAGGACTACTGGAATCGGTCTTGCGAACTGATATCGAGGAGCTGCGATTCACAGGAAAGTCACTGATGCCTGAGGGCTTTGAGCAACTACTCACCCCCGGCGACCTTGCGAATCTGATCGCATTTCTTAAGGATGCCAATAGTCGTTGACCGGAATGATGTGCACTCATCGTCACGCGTCGGCAACTTCCGGGGTTTCTGTGACCTCTGATTCTGGTGATCGCACGTTCTCAAGTGGGCGAATCCGCCACAATAACTTTTGGAGTGAACTGATGATTGGCTCGCAGCAGCTGTGCCGTGTGGTGGCTGTTCTTGTATTCGTGCTGGGGATTTGTGGAGTCTCTCCTTCAATCAGTGCTGCCTGGAAGGTCGGTGCTGCGACCACCGAAATGGTGGCGGAAGACTCGATGGTCATCGGAGGAGGCATCGGCCCCGGTCTGGTGAAGGGCCAAGAGGGCAAGCTACAAGCCACAGCCATCGTGATCCACGGCGATATCAAGCTGTGCATCGTGGCTGTCGACATCCTGATGATGAATCGCGACTACCTGGACCAGGCGGCCCAGCAGATCGAGCAGGCGACCGAGATCCCGACCAGCAATGTCTTCATCAATTCCAGCCACACCCACCACGCGCCATCGACAGTCACAGTCCACGGCTATGATCGCGACGAGGAGTTCTGTCGCCGAACAGTCGCTGCGATTGTGGAAGCCGCCAAGCAGGCGAACGCTGTTGCCGATAAGTCGGGACCTTGCCAGGGCCTGTTCCGTCTGGGTCAGGAAGCCACGGTCGGGCAGAACAGCCGCCAACTGCTGAAGGACGGCAAGATTTACTGGATCGGCCCACGGGATGAAGTGGTGCGTCCAACTGGCCCGTTCGATGTCGATCTGCCGGTGCTGGCGTTCCAGCGAGAAGACAAAACTTACGCGGGGCTGATCTTCAACCACTCAACGCACTGTATTGGAGCCCGTTCCACCTCTGGCAAGCGGTCGCCCAGCTTCTACGGTCTCGCAGCACAGGAGTTGTCGGCGGACCTGGGGACGACAGCGGAGTTCCTGTCGGGAGCCGCCGGCTCGACGCACAACCTCACACTCGATTGTGATGAGATGGTGTTGCGTATTAAGGGGGCTGTTCGCGAGGCTCTGGCCAAGGCCAAGCCGATCGAGTCGAACAAGCTCGCCTCCATCAAGCGTGAGATCAACTTCCAGATGCGAAAGTTTGACGAGGAGAAGGAAGACAAGGCCGTCGTCGAGTACTGCCAGAAGTACGCTCCAGGCGGAGCCGATTTCATCATTGATGTCTTCCGCAAGAGCCGGGCCAAACTCAAGGACCAGCAGGGCCAGACCAAGACAACCTGGATTCATGCGATCCAGATCGGGGATGTCTACTTCGTTGGCGTGCCCGCCGAGTTCTTCACGACTCACGGCATCGAAATCAAACGGCGATCCCCGTTCCGCAACACCTTTGTTTGCGGGCTGACGGATGACTATGTCGGTTACTTGCCTGACCGTCCCGGCTTCGAGGCGGGGGGCTACCAGACCTGGACCGGCCTGCACAGCTTCTCCGAAGTGGGCACCGGCGAGATGGTCGTTGAAGAGTGTTTGAAATTGCTGAATGAGCTGCAATAAGGGATGCTGCGGAGAGACAGGTCTCTTACGCAGGAGTAATCCCGAATGCACAGCTCAACGTTTCGACGATTCGTGCCGCAGCGACGGACGGTGGCGGTATGGGCGGTGTTGTTGTCGGTGGCGGCAGTCATCGCTCCGGGGCTGCTGAGAGGTCAGGCCACAACAGACTCACCCGCAGCCAAGACCGAGGCTGATCCCAAGCTGCAGCTCATCGGCAGCCTCTCCTCTTCGCACGTCTATACGACATTCGGGTATATCGGTGTCGTGGCGGATAACACGCGAAAGGATCTCTATTCACCGGAACTGGTTGACGATCTGATGCGGGAAGTGGTGGTGATTTCCGAATCGTTGATCAAGCAACTTGAGGATCTCCAGAATTCGAACCTCACGGCTTCTGACGCCGAAGCCGTTAAGGAAATCATCGAGATCTACAAACTCTTGAACCGGGAGTCAGAATCGCTGCGGGCCTATGCCAAGGACAAGAGCGAAGCGAACGACAACGCCTGCAGAAAGCTGCGGGGCGAGACTTGGCCGCGCGTCGCCAAGCTGGTCGGAATTCCGGTCGAGACGCCCCCGGCGAAATAGCAGGGCTCATCCCGCGCTGCCAGAACTCGTGCTGACCTGAATTGAGGTTTCTGCGACAATCCGAGGGTTCCCAACTCGCCTATCACATTGCAAGGAGGCTGTGTGTCGAGCGTTTATCGCATCCGGCTCTGGCCGTGGATTGTTCCGCTGTGTACTGGTCTGCTGATGCTGGCCGGGCTGGCCGGAATATCGCGCGGAGATGAACTGTCGACGGGAGCTCCGTTTATTCCTCGCCAGTTGATGTGGATCGGGATATCACTGCCCGCGCTGCTGGTGCCGTTGTGCGTCCATTACCGCCGCCTGAAGAGCGTCAGCTTTGCCATGTACGCGGTGACGCTCATTCTGCTGTGCGTCGTGTTCTTCTGTCCGCCACGCAACGGGGCTCGGGGGTGGATCCCGTTGGGATTCGCGGACTTCCAACCCTCCGAGGTCATGAAGCTGGCGTTGATTATCACGCTGGCCAGATACCTGATGTATCGCCAGTCGCATCGCACGTTGTGGGGGATGGTCCCGCCGTTTGTGCTGACTCTGGTTCCCGTCGTGATGATTCTGGTTGAGCCCGACCTGGGGACGGCGATTCTGTTCTTTCCGGTCCTGTTCGCGATGTTGTTCGCAGCGGGGACTCGGTGGTCGGCCCTGCTCTTTGTCGCCTTGCTGGGGGTGGCGAGCCTTCCGATGGTGTGGAAGTTCATGACGCCCGAGCAGCGGTCGCGGGTCACCGTACTCTTCCAACAAGAAGATGGCCGTTCGAAAAGCGGCGACGACTACCAGCTGCATCAGGCCAAGCAGATGCTGGCCTTCGGCGGAGCGTGGGGGAGCGATCGATCGGGGATGGCAGTCTCCGACCCCTCGGCGTATCACTTGCCTGCGTCGCGGAACGACTTCGTGTTCTGCCTCGTCGGGGAGCGGTGGGGACTGGTGGGGTGCCTGGCAGTGCTGACCACCTACCTGATCCTGCTGGCCTGCGGGCTGGCGATTGCGGGTGGAACCGAAGAACCGTTCGGTCGGCTGGTCGCGACCGGAGTCACCGCACTGCTCGGCACACAACTGGTCGTCAACACCGGTGTGACCGTCGGGCTGATGCCGATCACGGGGATCACCCTGCCGCTGATGAGTTCCGGGGGATCGAGCATGCTGACAACCTGTTTCTCGATCGGGCTGCTGATCAATATTGGGATGCGTCCCGATTACGAACTCTCTGGCGATCCATTCCGCTTCACGGAGCCCGTTGCATCGTGATGAGCTGGGCGTTGAATCTTCTGTACTGCGGGTTGATTCTGGTCTTCAGCCCCCTCCTGCTGTTTCGATCGCTGTGGCAGGGGAAATATCGCCAGGGCTGGGGGCAGAAGTTTCTGGGGCGTGTAGAGGCACGCACATCGACCGGCCCGGCAATCTGGCTGCATGCGGTGAGTGTGGGCGAGGTGTTGATCCTTCGCACGCTGATTCCACCGCTTCGCGAGCGGATCCCCGGGTGTGAAATCTGGATCTCAACCACCACGCACACGGGCTACGCCGTCGCGAAGGAAAAGTACTCGGACTGCAAGCTGATCTACTTCCCGCTCGATTTCACCTGGGCGGTGAAGAACGCCCTGGATCGAGTCCGGCCGTCGATCGTGGTACTGGTTGAACTAGAGATCTGGCCCAACTTCATCCGCGAGGTCGACGCCCGCTCGATCCCGCTCGTGCTCATCAACGGACGGATGAGTCCGCGCAGCTATCGCGGCTACCGACGCATTCGCTGGTTCATGGCGGGACTCTGGAAACACTTCACACGAATGGCTGTTCAGACGGAGGAGATCCAGAATCGTTTGCTCACACTCGGGGCCCCCCAGGATCGCATCGTCGTTACTGGATCGACGAAGTACGACGGGATCGAAACGAACCGACTGAACCCTCGAACCACAGCGATACGCATACAGTTCGGGATCGCTGACGACGAGACTGTTTTCATCTCCGGCAGCACTCAAGCCCCTGAAGAGGGGTACGCCGTCGACACCTATGTCTCGCTGCGGGAGCGATTCCCGAAGTTACGTCTTGTTCTCGTCCCCCGGCATCAGGAGCGGTTCGAGGAAGTGGCGGGGCTGGTGATTTCGAGAGGGTTACCGCTGCTTCGTCGAAGTGCCGTCAAAGCCAAGCTGTCGGCAAATGGTGAGGTCACTGTGCCGCTCGACTCACTGGTCCAGCGAGCATCATCAACCTCGGACACGACCGAAAAACCGATCCTCATGCTCGACACGCTCGGTGAGCTGGGAGCTGCGTGGGGCCTCGCCGATATCGCGTTTGTCGGGGGCAGCCTCTCGAAACGCGGCGGACAGAATATGATCGAGCCCGCCGCCTATGCCGCAGCTGTCCTGTTCGGGCCGAACACGATGAACTTCCGGCAGGTGGTGGAACTGCTGCTCAGTGAGAACGCCGCCCGGGTCGTTCACTCACCCGAGGAGTTGCAACAGGTCGTGGGCGATTACCTCACCCATCCCGAGCGGGCCCGTCAATTGGGCGAGACCGCTCGGAGTGTCGTGCTCAAGCAGCAAGGTGCGACGGCGCGCACGGTTGATCTGATCGTTGAGGCCCTGCAATCTCGCGACAATAAACTCCAATAAACTCAACCGCGGAATGGCCGCGATCACGGCCTCTGCCAGATACTCCGTAGAAGGTCAGCGTTTCGCGCGGTACAGTGACGTGCGAACAACGCTCACACCTTTTGAGGAGAACACCGATGGTCCGCACTGCATCGACGATGTTGCCACTGGGCAGTCCTGCACCCGATTTCTCGCTGCCTAATGTCGATGGCAAGACGGTCTCGCTGGCCGACTTTCAGGGGAAGAATGGCCTGCTGGTGATCTTCATGTGCAACCACTGTCCGTTCGTGATTCATGTTCGGCCCCATCTGGCGGCATTCGCCAAGGAGTACGCCGCCAAAGGCCTGGGCATCGTCGGCATCAGCAGCAACGATGTCACCGAGTATCCCCAGGACGGCCCCGAGGCCATGAAAACCGAGCACGCCTCGGCGGGGTATGTCTTTCCCTATCTCTACGATGCGACGCAATCGGTGGCCAAAGCTTATCGGGCCGCGTGTACTCCCGACTTCTTTCTCTTCGACCGTGATCACCGGCTGGTCTACCGCGGTCAGTTCGACAGCAGCCGCCCCAAGACCGACATCCCGGTCACGGGCAGCGATTTACGTGCAGCGGCCGACGCTCTGCTGGCGGGAATGCCGATCGTCGCTGACCAGATGCCGAGCATTGGCTGTAACATCAAGTGGAAAGCCGGTTCCGAGCCCGATTACTTCACGGGCGCATCGGCTTAGGCCCACTTCCTGTGGTGCGGCGGCGGATGATCCCGGTTCGATGGTTCTCTGCCGCCCGAGCCTCTAAACTGCAGTTCCTTAGATGTGGTCCTGCCTCTCGGTCCGCACTTCGATTCTCTTTCCCTCCAGACACGATCCTCATGTCGCAACTCACCGGAAATCTTCTTGTCGGCCAGTCCGGCGGTCCTACAGCTGTCATCAACGCGAGCGTTTGCGGCGTTGTGCAGGAGGCCTTCAAGCACAGCTGTATCCAGGGTATTTACGGCGGAATGAACGGCATCCTGGGGATGCTGAATGAAGAGATCTTCGACTTCCGCAAAGAAGATCCCGCATCGATCGAGGGACTGAAGTTCACCCCCGCTGCGGGTTTGGGAACCTGCCGCTACAAGCTCGACTTCAAGAAGAAGCCGGAGAAGGCCGCCAAGGACATGGACCGGCTGTTCGAGGTCTTTAAGGCCCACAACATTCGGTACTTCTTCTACGCGGGCGGAAACGATTCGCAGGATTCCTCCCACAAGATTCACCTGGAGTCGGTGAAGCGTGGCTGGGACATGCGGGTCATCGGCGTACCCAAGACGATCGACAACGACCTGCCGCACACCGACCACACGCCGGGCTACGGCAGCGTGATCAAGTACGTCGCTTCGACCGTGATGGAAGTCGGTTTTGACGTCGGTTCAATGGCCACCGACGACGGCTCGTGCTGCATCATCGAAGTCATGGGCCGTTCCGCAGGCTGGATCGCCGCCGGGGCCGCACTGGCTCAGCGGGGAAATCCCGACAACCCGCCGCAGATCATCCTGCTGCCGGAAGTCCCGTTCGAGCGTGACAAGTTCATTGAAAAGGTGAAGTCGGTCGTCGCTCGCAACAAGTACTGCATCGTCGTCTGCGGCGAGGGAATCCGTTATCCCGACGGCCGCGAGGTCGGTGCCGACTACACGAAGCTCGACGACTTCGGCCACCCCGCTCTGGCTGGGGCGAGCATCAAGCTCAAGGAGATCATCGAAAAGGACATGAACCTCAAGACCCGCACGGTTCTCCTCGGCTACGCTCAGCGCGCAGCTGCTCACTACGGCAGTGCGACCGATGCGGAAGAGTCCCACGCCTGCGGAGTCGCAGCGACGAAGGCAGCTGTCAGCGGAATCAGTGGCCAGATGGTCAAGATCGTCCGTACCAGCAGCAAGCCTTACAAATGGACGACCGGACTCCAGCCTTTGGAGGACATCGCCAACGTCGAACACTTCCTGCCGAAGGACTGGATCGCCGCCGATGGCTTTGGTGTCACCGAGAAGTTCATCGAGTACGCCGCCCCACTGATCGAGGGCCAAACCAAGGTCCCCGAGGTCAACGGCCTGCCCGGGTATGTGACCCTCGCGAAGCACAAACTCGCGAAGGTTCTGCCACCCCGGTAGCACACCCATTTAGACGCGAGTGAGCCATAACGCTCACTCGATTAAGCCAACGACCGAATCAATCAGCAGTTCGCTGGTTTGATTCGGTCGTTTTGTTGTTATTGAGTGCCTTGACAATCCCCCCCCGCGTGGTGGAGCATCCATTTACCAAGGCCACGGCATTCGCCGATGTTCACTCACCTCTCTATTGTGACCTTCGCCCTGAAGTAGACACCCCATGTCTGCCGATACTCTCTTCCACAGCATGTTGTCGATTTTCCGCGAATCGATAGAAACTTGTTGACCGGAGTCGATTCACATAAATACGGTGAGTTGTTCTGTCGTTCGTCATTTCTATGGCTTGCTAAAACACACTTCGCGTTCGACCGTAAAGGCGACCTCATGCTTTCCATCGTGATTCGAGATCTGGTCTGTAGCATTGTGTCGTCATTACCGGCGAGAAGAGTTCGGCTGACCCCGACTAAAATTGAATCCATGGAGATTCGGACACTTCTCGCTGCTAGTGTTGGCCCGAACTCCACTACAACTCCTACAATTCAACATTACAAGGTTGATGCGGCAGATGCTCCACAAGTCCCCAATTCTAGAACGACTCTCCGACAAAACCTGAATGGAAATGGTCTGCAGTTTAACTTTGTTACGACTGGTACCGTACCTCAACAGGTGATCGACGGATTCGTGGCCGCCGGAAAACTCTGGTCGGACTTCCTGTCAGATGACATCGTCGTCAATGTTCAGATCGGGTATTCGGCACTCGGGCCAGGGATTCTCGGCCAGACAGGTTCCACTTCCGAGTCGATTAGTTATTCATCGTTCCGATCTAATCTGACGGCAGATTCCAAATCTACTGACGATGCCACAGCCGTTTCACACCTTCCAGCTGGCCCCAGTCTGTCTCTCTACACGAGCAGCTATACCAGTGGAACTCCCGGGAACCCGGTCGTCGACAATAACAATACTGAAAACAATAACTTTCTTGATCTGAATACGGCTCTGTCCAAGGCTGTGGGGCTGCGCGCAGCAGGCAACTCGACCTTTGACGCACAAATGACATTCAGTAGTGATTTTACTTGGGATTTTGATCGGAGTGACGGAATCGCTCCGAATGCGTTTGACTTTGTGGGTGTTGCGGCTCACGAGATCGGACATGCACTGGGATTCGTGAGTGGCGCGGATTGGGTCGACTACTCGACTGGATTCGGTCCTGTGAGGCAGAACCTCGACAGTGCCGCCGTTGCGTCAGGGCTCGACCTCTTTCGTTTTTCGGCATCGAGTATTTCCAATGGGACGAATCTCGATATTCGCGCCGATTCGGCGACTAAATTCTTCTCGATCGACGGAGGTACAACTCGTCTCACGACTTTCTCGACTGGGAGCTACAACGGCGACGGTCGCCAGGCCAGCCACTGGAAGGATGATCTTGGTATCGGAATCATGGACCCCACTCTCGATTTCGGGGAACTCCCGGTAATCACGGCTCTCGACATTAAAGCGTTCGACGTGATGGGGTGGGATATTCGAACAGATTCTGGATCAAATACCGCTCCTGTTATGGATGATCAGAATCTGCCGAATCTTAACGAGAATGTCGCGAATGGAACGATCGTCGGAACAGTTGTCGCTTCGGACGTGGATGCCGGTCAGCGATTAACATACGCAATCGTTGATGGAAATACGGGTAACGCTTTCGCAATCAATCCGACAACTGGGCAAATCACTGTCAGAAATCGTCTGGCGGTCGACTACGAAACGAATCCTGTCTTTCAATTAACCGTTCAAGTCACTGACAACGGAAGTCCCGCCAAGTTTGATACGGGATTCGTGACAATCAACATCAACGATCAGAACGACCTCGATTTCGGAGACCTGCCGGACACGTTTGGGACCAATCTGGCTTCGAATGGTGCTCGCCACCAGACCGTCACAGGACTGTTCCTGGGGGCAGGCTTCACGAATGAATACGATGGCCAGCCGAACACAACCGCCTCGCTGGATAGTGATGACGGAGTGACCCTCCCCTCCGTCTTGACACCCGGTACGAATGCGCAGTTAATCGCCAGGGCTTCTCAGGCCGGTCGGCTGGATGTTTTCATCGATTTCAATGGCAACGGTGTGTTCGAGTCGACTGAGCGGACGACACCGGTCGGCGGACTGCTCATTAATGCGGGATCGAATGTCGTCACCGTGAGTGTCCCCAGTACTGCTTCCTTGGGCCAGCGCGGTGCTCGATTCCGCCTCTCCTCAACTGGAGGTCTGGATGCGACGGGAATGGCACCTGATGGTGAGGTCGAAGACTACTTCGTCACCCTGGGAGCAGCTGGCCCCGCTTACGACTATGGCGACCTGCCGGATACGTTTGGCACAATACTGGTCAGCAGCGGTGCACGGCACAAGACCGGGGGCGGGTTATTACTTGGAACGGGTGTCACTTCCGAAACAGATGGGAAGCCTGGCACGGCGGCGAACCTGGATAACGATGACGGGGTGCTCTATCCCGCAGGTTTCGTGCTCGGAAACAGTGCTCTGTTGAAAGTCAGGGCCTCGCGGGCGGGAAAACTGGATGCCTTCATTGATTTTAATAGCAATGGCGTATTCGATGCGAATGAGCGAGTGACTCCCGAAGGTGGGCAGGCATTAGTCCCTGGCATCAATAGCGTGACTGTCAATGTCCCTGCCAGTGCGGTGGTTGGTCAACGTGGGGCACGCTTCCGTCTGTCCACTGCGGGAGGGCTCGCGGCCACAGGACCCGCTGAGGATGGGGAAGTTGAGGACTATTTATTCCGGTTGACCAGCTCAGGCCCCACATACGATTACGGTGACCTGCCGGATACGTTTGGCACGTTGCTCGCCAGTAACGGGCCTCGGCACCAACTCGGCAGTGGCTTAACTCTCGGATACGGTGTGACAACCGATGCTGGCGGACAACCGAATGCGTCAGCAAACAGTGACACGGATGACGGAGTGAAACTGCCAGATTCCATGACCCCCGGGGCGATCGCGCAGATCGAAGTCACCGCATCAAAAGCTGGTAAACTCGATGCGTTTATCGACTTCAATGGGAATGGAAAATTTGACGCTGACGAGAGAGTGACTCCAGTTGGCGGTCAGGCTCTCACGGCTGGCACAAACATCGTGTCACTGACAGTCCCCACCAACGCTTCGACAGGTCAATTGGGCGCACGCTTCCGCATCTCTACGGTGGGTGGACTCGATGCACAGGGATCGGCAATCGATGGCGAAGTGGAAGACTACTTCGTGCGGGTGGCTCTGAACGATTTCGGCGATTTGCCCGACACCTTTGGAACGACACTGGCTCAGGATGGTGCGAGACACCTGACGGGAACCGGGCTTTATCTGGGGGCTGGTGTCACGAGCGATCTGAACGGACTCCCAAGTGCTCCGGCGAATCGGGATCGCGACGATGGAGTGACATTCTCCTCGACTTTGATTGCCGGAATCGGAGCACGATTGAGTGTTGTCGCCTCGCAAGCTGGCAAGCTTGATGCATTCATCGACTTCAACGGCAACGGGGTGTTTGATTCAGATGAGCGGGTCACACCTATCGGCGGTTTAGCACTCGCAGCTGGCACTAACAGCGTCTATGTCGAGGTCCCTGTGACTGCCGTCGCGGGAGCGAGAGCTGCTCGCTTCCGCCTCTCGTCAGCCGGCGGTCTCTCAGCGAATGGCGCAGCAGCCGATGGAGAAGTGGAAGACTACTTGCTCAATGTCGTTTCGCCGGGACAGGACACAATCCAGTTGTTGCCTGATCCCGAAACCCCGGGCCAGCGGTTGATCTACATCAACGGCACCAGCGGAAACGACACGATCTCCGTGGAGAAAACGAATCTGGGATTTACCGTCCGATTGAACAACAAGGTCAGCCCGAATCTGGATGCGACATCGCGGATTCTGGTGTATGGAGGTGATGGCCACGACAAGATCACCTTACCAACATCGATTTCACTTTCGGCGATCGTCGACGGCGGCTTGGGGAACGATTCGATCTGGGGCGGAAATGGAGCGGACGTGCTACGGGGCGGCGATGGCAACGACGTGATCTATGCCCGCGGTGGATCCGATATCGTTTACGGTGGGAAGGGTAATGACACCATCATCGGAGACGCGAAGTCGCACCTCCTGTTCGGCGAAGAGGGCAACGACAAGATCACCGGGCACGGCGTACTGGTGGGTGGAGCTGGGACCGACACTCTGGTCGCGACTGGCTCTCGAAATGTGTTGATCGGTGGAGATGGCGTCGATCAGCTGACAGCTGCACTCGGCGGTGATCTGCTGATCGGAGGAACCACCAATTTTGACACCAACAGCTCCGCTCTTCAGGCGATCCTCGCGGAGTGGAGCGCGGCGATTGCAGTCAACACTCGTATTGCCCATCTGACGGGATCCCTGGCGGGAGGTCTCAACGGGTCCTTCTTCTTGGTCAGCGACGCCGTACGTCCGGGAACCGTGCATGACGATTTGGCGATCGACACGTTCACGAATACATTCGCCCAGGACTGGCTCTTCGTATTCCCAGGCGATCGTCGGACCCGTCTGGTGGGAATCGTGAATCACTCGTGAGCCGGGTGCTCAATTCGAGTGGCTGAGTTACCGATGTCTCGTCGGTTCTCAACGTGAGAATGAACCCGCCAGCTCGCCCCTCGAAAAAAGAACGAGCTGCCTATTTGCATGCGTGGCAGGGGGCGTCTAGACGCTGGCGATTTCCTGGTTCGGTGATGCACTCCGACCGCCGGACTTCACGTTCTGCTGAGAACGGCACGGCGGAGCACTTTCGAAGAGCCCCAATCGCCCGTCAGGCCGAGATCTTCTGGCGGGACGTGTACAGGTTGATTTTGTTGTACAGCGTCTTGAGAGCGATGCCGAGTTCGGCGGCGACGGCGGGTTTGTCGCCTTTGTATTTGTCGAGAGTCTGGAGAATGACCTCTTCCTCGATCTGGTCGAGGGTGAGGGCCTGGGCGAAATTCGTGACCAGGAATGGACGGGTCTGGGCCCGCGACGCCTTACCACCGACGCTCGTCGGCAGGTCTTCCGCATGGATCGTCTTGCCATCCGACAGGATCACTGCGTGCTCGATCGCGTTGGCCAGTTCTCGAACGTTCCCCGGCCAGTCGTGAGCCCGCAGCAGCGAGATCGTTTCCGGAGCGAGGATGTCCTCGGGAACTTCCGCCCGCTTCATATGCCGAGCGACAAGAGTCCGGGCCAGTGCAGGGATGTCTTCCTTCCGCTCACGCAGGGGGGGCAGGCGGATTTCAAAGGTGTTCACGCGGAAGAACAAATCTTCGCGGAAGCCACCTTCGGTCACCATGTCCTGCAAGCTGCGATTCGTCGCACAGACGATGCGGACATCGACGTGCAGTGTCTCGTTGTCACCCACGCGGCGCAGCTCACCCGACTCCAGGAAGCGGAGCAGCTTGACCTGCATGTGCTTGTCGAGTTCGCCCAGTTCGTCGAGGAACAGCGTCCCGCCCTTGGCGATTTCGATCAAGCCCTTGCGAGCAGTATCCGCACCGGTGAACGCCCCCTTCTTGTGACCGAAGAGTTCGCTTTCGACGAGGTGCTCGGGCAGCGCCCCGCAGTTCACAGCCACGAACGGCATGTGGGCACGGTTACTGACCTCGTGGATACGGCGGGCGACCAGTTCCTTTCCGGTTCCTGTTTCACCCAGGACCAGGACGTTGGAGTCGGTCGGGCCGATCTTTTGGATCAGCGTCTTCACGCGATTCATCGACTGCGTTTCGCCGACGATGTCGGTCGTGCCGCGGACAGCTTTCAGTTCTGACTGCAAAGCCAGCGTGCAGTTCCGCAGCCGGTGCTTCTCAACAACGCGGTTCACTGCGGTCGAGATTGTGGTCAGGTTCGCGGGCTTGGGGACGAAGTCGAAGGCACCCAGGTGGAGGGCCTTGATCACTTCCGGCATGCTGCCGTGCCCCGTCGAGATAATGAAATCGGTGTCGGGAGCGACCTTCTTCAGGTGCTCGATCACGCCCCAACCATCGACGTTGGGCATCTTCAGATCGATGATCGCACAGTCGAAAATCTGCTCATCGAGGAGCGCATTGGCAGCTGCGCCGTCCTCGGCAACGGTAACTTCGTGTCCCTGCTTCTGCAGTTCGTTTTTGATGACCAGACGAAGTCCGGGTTCATCATCCGCGAACAGGATGCGAAGTGAATAGTTATTCGGGTTGCTCACTGTGTCACTCCCTGACGTCCGCGCCGACATCCTTGTCGACGCCGCCGAATGGGGTTCGGCAGAATCGGCCACACGTTGTGGAACGGGGTGATAACAGAAACTCGCAAAACAGAGCAACAGGAGTCGGAGCGAATCGTGAGGGAGAATTCATGTGTAATTCGAGGGCCAACCAGAGGTCGCAAAGTCCCATGATGTCAGGGGATATTGGGGTGAGCGTTCAGGACACAGATGACGCAGATGGCACAGTTTTTTGAATGAGCAGGCAGGAGTTTTGGCGCAGTGTGAAGGCGCAGGCTGGCAGAGCGAGTGCCCAATGAGAGCCGGCCAGCGATCTCCATTTCCCGATCGGTGTCCTCCGGAAAATCTCTGTCACGGGCCCTCACCTCAGCCGACCGCTCGACGACTTGCGATCTCGAATCGATCCGGGAAGATTGAGGATGGCGGGGTTATCGTCCCGCCAGAGCCTCTTTGGATTGGAAGCCCCGAGTGAGTACCCCAGCTGAGCGATTGCGTGACCTGTTCTCTCCCGGCGAGTTTGCCAGTGCTGTGGATGTCGCGGTGTCGCTGCTGAAGTCTCATTTTGAGCGGGTCCTCGCCGGGCAGGGGCCGGTACAGAACTGGTCGCATCCTCTTCAGAAAATCGAACAGGCCCGGCAGCGGCTCGATGAGGCCCCGGCCGCTAGCTTGCCGACGGGAGAGCGGGTCCGCGACTTGATCGATGAATGCCTGAAGAATGGCCAGAACCTGCACCACCCGCATTACATCGGGCATCAGGTTCCGGGACCGCTCCCGTTGGCGGGCGTATTTGATGCGATCGGGACCATTACGAACCAAGTGATGGCGGTGTACGAAATGGGGCCCTGGGCGACGGCAATGGAACGGGCGTTGATCGAACGCCTGGGCCAGGTCATCGGGCTCCCCGTGGGAGAGTTTGCGGGACTCATTACCAGCGGTGGGTCGATTGCGAACCTGACAGCTTTGCTGACCGCCCGGAATGTCGTCCATGGCGAAAGCTGGAAAGCGGGAATGGCTGCACTGCCCCATCCGCCGGTGCTGCTGGTGCAACAGGACGCCCACTACTGCATCGCCCGGTCAGCTGGGATCCTGGGGATGGGGACAAACCAGGTGATCCGCATCGGCCTCGACGACCGCCGCCGAATGTGTCCCAAGTCACTGGAAGCTGAGCTGAAATCACTCCAAGAACGAGGCATTCCCGTCACAGCTGTGGTTGCCTGTGCGTGCGCGACGCCGATCGGGGCGTTTGACCCCCTGGACGAGATCGCTGATCTGTGCGAGCGGTATCAAGTCTGGTTCCACGTCGATGCCGCCCATGGAGCTGCAGCAGCGTTCAGCGAGAAGTACCGGCATCTGGTGAGTGGATTGGGCCGGGCTGACAGCCTGATTTGTGATGCTCACAAGATGATGCATGTGCCCGCACTCTGCGCATTTGTGTTCTACAAACAGGCGAAACACCGGTTCGCAGCGTTCCAGCAGGACGCCCCGTATTTGTTCGATCCGTCCTCGCCAGGAATGGCCGACTACGACTGCGGCTTAATGACCATGGAGTGTACGAAGCGGGCTGCGTCCTTCGGACTGTGGGGTGTCTGGAGTACGTATGGGCCGGGGGTGTTTGCGGACTTGGTCGACGCGACGTTTGGCTTGGCCGACGAGGCGTGGCAGCTGATTCAGTCTCAAAGCGACTTCGATGCCCCGTACCGTCCGCAATGTAATATCCTGGTTTATCGCTATGTTCCGCCAGGAGCAGACATCAACCGGGCGAACGATATGAATCGGGAAATCCGACGCCGGCTCATCGAATCGGGCGACTTTTATGTTTCGCAGACGACGATCGACGGAGTCGCCTACTTGCGAATGACGGTCATCAACCCGCTCACGACAATGGAGACGATCAAAGACCTGATCGACAAAATCAGAAGTATCAGTCAGGTCATCTCTGCGGACAGGACCTGATCAAGGCTGGACACGATTGATACTGGCATGGCTCAATTTCAGCCACGTCGAAATCAACTGGAAATCAGAACCCAATGAGGAAGCCACTTCCCGTCGGGTCGCGGGTGACTTAGACTTTCCGCTGTTGGGGTAAGTGCTTCGAGTCTTGCGGGGCGAGCGAGTCACATTGTCTCAACGACTACCTGCGGAATTGCTAGCCACTGTAACAAGGGGACACCCGTGCAGATTCAGATCGCCTGTCGACATGGACATATTCGTGACGAAGTTCGCGAGGTCATTACGCAGAAATCTGCGAAACTCCTCACGTATTTCGAGCGAGTGACAGCCATCGTGGTCACTATCGATCTCAAGGTTGCAGACCATGTGAAGGTGGAAATCCAGGTCGACGCCGAGCACAAGCACGACTTCGTCGCCTCGCATGAAGCTGCGGATGTGGTGGCAGCTTTTGACCAGGCCCTGCACAAGATGGAGCACCAGATCACGAAGTACAAGGAAAAGGTGCAGGACCATCGCCGCGACCTTCCGCTGAACGAATACGCGAAGGATGATGCGACGGCCTAATCGGAACAGAACTGGAAATACGGACGATTTTCACTGTCTGAATGTTGGCGGCAGGGTGAAATCGCCCCTAAGATGTTGTTTTCGTCGAGGGTTCAACTGGAGGCTGGCAGATCTCGCGGGGGGTCTTCCGGCCAGTTGAACAGGTCCCTGTCGGTGTTGAAACGGAACTCGTTCTCCGACTTGGGTTTCGAGTGAGGATTGGCGATGAAACTGACGGATATCGTGGCGGCTGATGCCGTGATCACTGATCTGAAGGCCACGAACAAAGATGAAGCCATTCGCGAGATCGTGAATTCTCTGCGTCTGGCCGGCAAGGTGGCAGCGGAACATACAGACGCCATCATTTCCGCAATTATGAAGCGCGAAGAGCTCGGCTCCACCGGAATTGGCCGCGGTGTCGCAGTTCCCCACACCAAGCATACTTCGGTCGATTCGATCGTGGCCACCGTGGCTCTTTCGGTCAACGGCCTGGATTTTGCAGCACTCGACGGCGAAGACGTCCACATCATCTTCCTGTTGATCTCGCCTCCGGATCGTCCGGGTGAGCATCTTCGGGGATTGGAGACGATCACTCGCCATCTCAAGAGTGACGATTTCTGCAGCTTCCTGCGGCAGTCGAAGACACCTGAGCAGGTCATGGATCTGCTCAAGGAGGGAGATGAGAAGCAGTTTTGATCCCGAACCCACTTCGGGTTCCCTTGTCTTTCTGTGATGAAACGGGTGCATGCCGCACTCAAATTTCACCTCCCGGGCTCGCAAGCCTTGCGACTTGAGAGAATCACCTGTCAGAAAGAGAAGGGGAAAATTCGTGTTGACCTTCGTGAGAGGAGAGACGCCAGCCATGCCAGTTGCCACCGGCTCGGACTCCTTGGAAATGAACAACAGCAACCACATCCCGACAGAGCACACCCTGGTTCGCCGGGAAGTGCTTGTGAAAAATGCCAACGGGTTGCATTTGTTGCCCTGTTCACTCATTGCACGAACGGTCAAAGAATTCGACGGGACAGTGAGACTGATCCGCGGAAACCAGTCTGCCAATGCGAAATCCATCATGGATGTGATCCAGCTGGGTGCGGTATGCGGCACCGAACTCGTGATTGAAGCTGAAGGCCATGGGGCCAACGAGTTGATGGATCGCTTGGAGCAGCTGTTCGCGGACGAGTTCATGACCGACCGCTAATTTGTGAAGCCGGTCAAGTGAGGGCCGGTTCCCTAGGCCCCTCTCGGAGACTGGCTCTCCGCTGTTGCCGGAGAGACTGATGCTGGTAAAACGTGGGATTGCGGTCAGTCCAGGCGTGGCAAATGCGCCCGCGTTGGTCCTTGGCCGCGATTTGCATCAGTTCTCTCGCAAGTCGATTCGTCCCGAAGCTGTTGATCGCGAAATTGCCCGTTTTCGCCAGGCTGTCGCCGACGCATGTGCTGAGATCGCCACCCACGCCGATGAGGCTAGTGCTCGACTCGGCGACAAATATGGAGCCATTTTCCAGGCTCACATGGAACTGGCCCAAGACCCGCTCCTTCTGGCCGAAGTCGAACAGCTGATCGTCAAACAGCTGCGTTCGCCAGAACTGGCTGTGCAGACGGTCCTGCAGAAGCAGGCCCTCGCGCTGGAAGCTCTCGATAATCCCTACCTGAAAGAGCGGGCCGTTGATCTCAATGACCTGGAGCGAGGGCTGCTGCGGCATCTGTCGGGCAAAGACGCCAGCCAGGCCCTGGTGCTCACCGAACCGGTGATTATCCTCGCTCACAACCTCACTCCCAGTCAGACGGCCCGGCTCGATCCCAAGTTTGTGAAGGCCTTTGCCACCGAAGTCGGCGGGCCCACCAGCCACACCGCAATCCTGGCGGGGGCTCTTGAAATCCCGGCTGTGGTCGGCCTGGGCAGCTTCCTGCATCAGGTGTCAGGCGGCGAAATCGTCATCGTCGATGGCGATGAAGGCAATGTCATCATCGCGCCCGATGAAGCTGCGGTGAAAGCCTCGGAAAAGTCAGCCCGGTCCCAGAAATCCAAGGACCTGCGGCTGAAAAAGCTCAGCGAGAAGGACTGCTATACCGCTGACAATGTGCGAATTGCGGTCTACGGTAACATCGAATTTCCCCACGAGGCACTCCATTGCCGGGAGCGTGGGGCCGAGGGGATTGGCCTCTACCGGACCGAGTTCCTCTACATGAACCGGGAGGATGAGCCCTCCGAAGAGGACCATTACAACGCCTATCTGGAGGTGGTGCAGACGTTCCCGGACCGCCCGGTCGTGATCCGGACCCTCGATCTCGGGGCCGACAAGGTGCCGGGCATGATGGAAAGCGTCTTCAGCGATTTCACCAATCCCGAACTCGGGCTGCGGAGCATCCGCGTCAGCTTGCACGACAAAGAGCGGTTCAAAAAGCAGCTGCGGGCGATCCTGCGAGCGGCGGTTCACGGGGATATCCGCGTGATGTTCCCGCTGATTTCGTCGCTCAGCGAGCTACGCGAAGCAAAAAGCGTACTCCGTGACGTCGCTGAGGATCTTTTAGAAGAGCAAATCGCTCACCGGGCAGACATTCCGGTTGGAATGATGGTAGAGGTCCCGTCGGCCGCGCTGATGGCTTCTGAGTTCGCCAAAGAGGTCGCGTTCTTCTCCATCGGCACGAACGACCTGATTCAGTATACTCTGGCAGCTGATCGTTCCGATCCGGCGGTCGCGCGGTACTACAACTCCGCCGACCCGGCGATCCTCCGAACGATCAAGATGGTGGCCGAAGCTGCGGCGAAGGCCAAGATCGGCGTCACAATCTGCGGTCAGATGTGCTCTGACCCTCGATTCGTGCCGCTGTTTCTGGGTTTGGGGATTGAGCGCCTGAGCGTGACTCCTCAAGCCATCCCCGAGATCAAGGACCTCATTCGACATCTGACCACCCGCAAGGCGTGGGAAATTGCCGTCCAAGCGTCCGAGATGGATCTGGCTCGTGAAATCGACCAGTTCCTTCTGGGCGAAGTGAAAAAAATGTTGGCGACGGGTGACGAGGAAGAGTGACCGCCCTGGTTCACGACGCCTTTCACCCCGCCATTCTGGATTCAGTGTTTGCGAACAAAGTGCTCGTCAAAGAAATCAGCGTGAATCAAATTCCCCCTTCAGTCGCCCCCTCTCTCGCCGGTTGTATACCAACCTGGTTGGGGAACGGCGCGGGGAATCAGGAGCTTCCGCTGATCGCGAGCTGGTTGCCGAGTTCCCCTTTTCAAGAGCAGCCTCTTCTCGATTCTGTCTCAGTGTCCCATGGGTCATGGGCTGAAACACCTGCGGATTACACTCGACCGACTGCGGAAATTGGCAGTCAACAGGTCGTGAATCCTCAGCGGGAAACGCTCCGGGAAATTCCACCAGCTGGGTGTCCTGCCCTCGATCTCCGACTTGCGGAGAATCGGGGCGAGGAGTCCGTGATGCCGTGGCATGATGTTCGCCTTTCCCCTCGAAAGGCCACTCATGAAAAAAGAGATGTTGATCAATGTGATCCAGCCGGAAGAATGCCGGATCGCCATCGTGGAAGACGGTGTTCTCGAGGAGCTCTATGTTGAGCGCTCCAGCCAGGAACTGATCGTCGGGAACATTTATAAGGGCCGCGTCGTCAACATCGAGTCGAGCATCCAGGCGGTGTTCGTCGACTTTGGCATCGGACGTAACGGCTTTCTCCACGTCAGTGACGTCGAGCATCAGTATTACAAGCACCTCGTCCCCGAGCAGGAACGATCGGGCCGCGGACGCGACAAAATCAACGAACGCAGCGTCCGTAACAAGCCACCCATCCAGGACATTTTCCAGCGCGGCAGCGAAGTCCTGATCCAAGTCATCAAGGAAGGGATCGGCACCAAGGGCCCCACCCTGTCGACCTACGTCAGCATCCCGGGCCGTTATCTGGTTCTGATGCCCGGCCTGCAGCGTCTGGGAGTCAGCCGCAAGATCGAGGACGAAGATGTCCGCCGCCGCTTGCGTCAAAGCCTGCGAGAGATCGTTCCGCCCGAGGGGCTCGGTTTCATCGTCCGCACAGCTGGGGTCGACCGCTCAACAGCCGATCTCCACCGCGACATGAACTACCTGCTCCGGTTATGGAAAACACTGGTCAAACGGCTCGAAAAGCTCGAAGGTCCGGGAGTGATCTACGAAGAGTCGGACATGATCACCCGCACCATCCGTGATATCTACACGGGTGATATCGAGTCGATCCTGATCGATGAACCTGCAGCCCTCGATCGAGCCCGCGAGTTCATGAACGTCGTCATGCCCCGACACGTCGACCGCATTCAGCTCTACGAAGGCCGTGAACCGATCTTCCAGAAGTACAAGATCGAAGAAGAGATTAGCCGCATCCAGAGCCGTCGCGTCCCTCTGCCCGCCGGTGGTTCGCTGGTCATCGATCAGACCGAAGCTCTGGTCGCCATCGACGTGAACAGTGGAAACTTCCGCAACGCCGACTCCGATGCCGAGAAGAACGCCTTCCAGGTCAACATGGCAGCGGCCGGCGAAATTGCTCGCCAGATCCGCCTGCGCGACCTCGGCGGGGTGATCGTCAACGACTTCATCGACATGCGGGATGACCGCCATCGTCGGGCCGTCGAGCGCAAGCTGTGCGAATGCCTGGAGCGTGATCGCGCTCGAACCAAGGTCCTGCGAATCAGCCCGTTCGGCTTGATCGAGATGACCCGCCAGCGGATTCGCCCATCACTGCGCCGCAGCATCTACGAGGACTGTCCGTGCTGCCGAGGAATTGGTCAGGTGAAAACCACCGAAAGCATGGCCATCGAAGTCATGCGGGCCCTGATGACCAAGGCCAATCACCGCGACGTGGCTCGGATTCAGGTCGAGGTCCAGACGCGCGTGGCGGAGTACCTGATCAATAAGAAGCGTCGGGAGATTATCGATCTGGAAGAGAAGTACGACGTGCTGGTGAACATCGTCCCAGCAGTGAACGGTGGTCCAGATCACATGCAGATCAAGTGCCTGAACGACATCGGGGCGGAGGTCACAATTCTTCCCCCCGGAGACTCGTACAAAAAGCGATGATCTGCTACACTCTTCCGTTCCGTTTAGGTCCGCACCGGACATAGACGGGCAGCTGTTTACTCAACGTCTTGCGATGAAATGGCTTACGCCGCTTCACCAAGCCTCAGGGATCGACTGTGATGTTCGCGATTATCCAAACTGACGGCCGCCAGATTCGCGTTTCCGAGGGTGACCTCGTCGATATCGATCTGCGTGACTCGGGCAATGCCTCCGGAACTTTGACCTTCGACCAGATTCTGCTGGCCAACGCCGGTGCAGAGAGCGTCATCGGTCGTCCGGTGATTTCCGGTGCGACTGTGACCGCCGAAGTGATCGAGCCCCTCAAGAAGGGTGAAAAGCTCGAAATCCAGAAGCTGCGTCGCCGTCACAATTCGCGTCGCCACACGGGTCATCGCCAGAAGTACACCCGCGTCAAGATCACCGGCATTTCGGTCCCCGGCCTGAAGAAGGCTGAGACCGCAGCAAACGCCTGATTCGTTTGCCCTTGCTGAATTGAACTTCCGATCCCTCCTGGATTCCAGGGGGGATTTTGCATTGAATGGCCGTCCGTTTGAGTACCTGTCAAACACCGGTCATTCGCGTTTGGTCCGTGGCCAGGTCACACTGGGGCAACGGGAGTGACGAAGATGAAATATGAACTCTTAATGCCGAGGCAGGTCGTCTTCGGGTGGGGCCGCCGGAGTGAAGTCGGTCCCCGTGCAGCTGGACTCGGGAATCGAGTCTTCGTCGTCAGTGGGTCGCGTTCACTGCGAACCTCGGGAGTTTTCGACTCACTCAGCGAGTCACTGCGAGACGCGGGCCTGTCGATCGTCGACCTCGGCACGATCTCGCGCGAGCCCGAGGTCGAGGATGTCGACGCCATGGTTCGCGAGCTGCTCATCCATGGAGGCGGGAAGGCGGGCGACATCGTGCTGGCCATCGGAGGGGGAGCCGCTCTCGACCTGGGCAAGGCTGTGGCTGCGATGGCCACAAACAGACAAAGCGATACCGTTCGTGACTCGCTGGAAGGCGTCGGCAAGGGCTACCAGATCACCGAGCGACCGCTCCCGCTGATCGCGATGCCGACGACATCCGGGACCGGAAGCGAGGCTACCAAAAATGCAGTCATCTCCTCCCAGTCCGGGAAGTTTAAGAAGAGCCTTCGCTCCGACCAGATGGTGCCCCAGTTGGCACTGATCGACCCCGAGTTGACCGTCACCTGCCCCCGCAACACCACAGCCTGGTCGGGCATGGACGCCATTACCCAGCTGATTGAAAGCCTGATCACTCCCAAATCGACCGAGGTCACGCGGGCCCTGTCAAAAGAGGGTTTGCGTGCTGCACTCCCCGCCCTGCGCCGAGCCTGCGACGAACCGGACCACCGCCCTTCGCGCGAAGCCATGTCCCACGCCGCATTCCTGTCGGGAGTGACACTCGCCAACGCCGGACTGGGGATGGCCCACGGCGTGGCAGCAGCACTAGGCGTCAATTGTCAGGTCGCTCACGGTCTTGCGTGTGCCGTACTCTTACCGACAGCCTTACGAGTCAATCGTCAGGTCAGCGAAGCCTCACTCGCCGAAATTGCCCCATTGCTAGATACCAGAAAGTGGTCGACCACTTCTGCTGCCGCAGACTTCGCAGTCGAGTCCATCACTCAGCTGGGCCGTGACCTGGGAGTTCCCGAGCGGCTTCGCGATCTCGGAGTGCGAAAGGACCAACTCACCGAACTCGTCCCCGCCTCGCGAGGCAACAGCATGAACGGCAATCCCCGCCCGCTGACGGATACCGAACTGCAAGACATTCTGGAGGCCCTCTGGTGATTCTCGCCGCTGGATTAACACCTGCCTGGCAACAGATTCTCGTCTTCGACCGCTTCACCCGAGGAGAGGTCAACCGCGCAGCTCACGCGTGCGCATGTGCCTCCGGGAAGGTCATCAACGTGGGACTGGCTCTCACCACTCTTGGAGCAAACTCCAGAACAGTGTCGGTCCTCGGCGGTCGCGCGGGGACTCTCATCGAAGAGGAACTTCAGTCTCACGGCGTTTCCGCTCGCTGGATCCACGATCCCGCAACGACACGCACCTGTACCACCATCATCGAGCGCCCCACCGGCGAAATCACCGAGCTGGTCGAGAACGCTGCGACGATCAAGTCTCAGTCCTGCGAGGCGTTCATTGCTGCCCTGCAAGAGGAAGCAAAGTCCGCCGACTGGATCGTTCTCAGCGGCTCACTTCCCCCCATCGAAGGTCGATCATCCACCCGTATGCTCTACCGGGAGATGCTCGTCGCTATCGGCCATGGGCCCGACGCTGCGCCGCGCCCAATCTCACAGGTCATCCTCGATGCCCGTGGTCCCGAGATGGTCGAATGTCTCAGCTGTCGTCCGTTCCTGGTGAAACCGAATCGCGAGGAACTCGCAGCCACCGTTGGACGCTCTCTCTCGACCGAAGCGGAACTGATCGAGGCCATGCGCGAGATCAATGCGAGGGGGGCCCAGTGGGTACTCGTCACGCAAGGCGGTGACGAAGTCTGGCTCAGCTCCGCGACCGAGCTCTGGCGATTCGCCCCCCCGAAGATCGAGGTGGTCAATGCGATCGCATGCGGTGATTGCCTCACAGCAGGACTTGTGGCAGCCCTCGACAAAGGCCGCTCGCTTCCCGATGCCGTTTGTTACGGGATTGCAGCGGCCGGAGATAATGCCGCTCAACTGCTGCCCGCCCGCCTCGCCCCCGAGCGAGTTCGTGCGCTCGCGGACCGAGTCGTCGTCACCCGGGTTCATTGAGGCCCGGTCGCCGAAGATCGCGACCGACGATAGACAACCATCCACCCCAGCATCGCCAAACCGCTGACAGCCAGACCTGCAACGAGCGAACCCGGGTGATAGGTCCATTCGACCCGATGCTTGCCGGCCTTAACGTCCACGCCGCGATACATTGAGTCAACAACGTGTGAGGGGACCGCCACCCCATCGACCGTTGCCCGCCACCCCGGATACGCCAGTTCGCGCACGATGACCGTCGTATCAGCTGCTGGCGAGATGGTGAACGCCAGCCGGTTGCCCGACTGCTCATACTCCTCAACTTCCATTCGCTGTCCCTGAGCATCGACGACTCGGCCCGGAGCTTCAACGCACTCATACACAAAGAATGGACTGTCAGGCCGCGCCCACACCCGCGACAACAGTTGGTCCCCGCCGCGGTAGATCAGTTTTGTTTTCCAAAGTGCCTCGTCCAATGGTGAGAACGACAGGATGTGCGTCACCCCATTGCGCCGGAGCCAATCGACCTGCTTGGCGACAGCGACCGGATCACTGGCCTGTTCATCTTCCTTGAAGTCAGAGGCGAGCCCCTCTTCAAAGTACTCTCGCGGTCCCAGGCCCAGATAGACCGGGAACGCAGAGACACCTTCAATCGTGGCGGCATTCGAACCACGCGACCACAACCGAACCGGGCGTGTCGACTGTCGCAGAACCTCGCGAATCTCACTCGTCTCACGCATCTCCACGATTGGATGCTCGACCATAAAGGCATAGGTCACCCAGCGACTGACGAGGTACAGATCCCATGAGGTCAGAGAGAAAACCAGCAACCATCCACACCAGCGCATGCCCCGTCGAGCCAACCCCACCCGAGCCTCCGGTCGAAAGGCGGGCATCCACACATCGCATGCCGCACCAGCACACAACGCAGCTGCGAACGCCGTCAGGATGCTGTACCGCCCCGCCCCTCGGAAATACCCGAATCCCGGCAAATGCTTGAGCACCACAAACGGCCATCCCGTCGCGATCAGCAATCCGATGAGACCCACCCCCATCCAGATAGTGATCGATCGACTCCACGGCCACTCTCGCCGTGCGAGCCCGAACAACCCCGCCCCCACGATCAACAGCAACGGAACCATGCCGAAATAGAGATGGGCCTCGACTTTGTTCGTGCTGCACGGGTAGGCGAACGATCCGACGTTGAACAGAGCCTGATCGGGATCGGACCCCGGCAGATACCAGATCCACGACGAGAAAACCTGCGTCAGGTACCACGGTGGGATGTGACCGTATCCTGGGTCATTCCCCTGGTTGAACTCTTGGCGTTGGCTGCGGGTCATGAGCTCCAGCGTCGGCCCCAATTGAACAGCTGCGATGAGATACCCGGCGACCAGCACGCCGAGAAACCAACCCAGTTGGCCCCAGTACATGCGCGGCCCCGCAGTGTCAGCTCGCTCCCGGGAACGCAGTATTAGTCTCGCCAAAACATAGACACCCAACGCGAGCGTCGTAATGAATGCCAGATGAAAATGCCCGGCCAACAGAAACATCCCGAACACCGGCGCAAGCCATAACAAGGCTCGCAGCTGACCGCTCGCCAGCCACTTCTCAACCAGCCACACACACCAAGGAAAATACGCCCCGCCAATGATCGCCCACTCCAGGCAAATCCTCGGCGCAAACCATCCGTACACATACACCAGCCCCGCCAGCAACGCTCCCAGCCGCGAGATCCCCTGCTGCCTCGCGACAGCCCACATCCCCGCAAACGCGACCGCATAATGAAACAGCTGGATCGCCGAGTAGGCGAGATGCACATCCAGAAACCGATACGCCACCACCATTGGCGGGTAGAGCACACCCGTCTGGCTTTCCGCCACGATGGGATAACCCGCTCCGACCAGCGGGTTCCAGAGCGGGAACTCACCCCGCTTCAGAGCGTCCGCCAGGAACGTCTTCTGCGGAAAATAGTACGAGAACGTATCGCCCCCAATCAGCGTCGCTCCCCTCCACAACGGCTCCCAGAAGAGAACCGTCATGAACAACGAGACCCCCATCACTGCCAGCCACACAAGCCAGCTGTCACGGTTGATAGATGTCGATGTGGAGATGTTTCCCGACGGCCGCGTCATGGGAGTCCCCGCCTGATCTCAGGAGTGGTTCAGTTCGGGGAGGGACCGGTCGGAAATCCACCCGGCCCGGGAGGAGACGGCGGCTGCATCGATCGCAGGATCGAAGACAACACCGGCGGCACATGCGGCACAGCCATATACACTCGCGAGGTGACAACCGACCGCGGATAGAAATTCGCGATGAAGTCGAAACAGAACTCGGTCCCCGAATGACGCACCATGACCGCGTTGGCGTAGCGTCCCGCCGCGACCGACTCGGGGATCTTCAACTCGTCATAGATCTCGTCGATCGAGGGAACGGGAGGCTGCACCTTTGGGGACTCGGAGGGCACCTCGTCTTGCAGGCTTCCGCCTCCCACACCACTACTGGACGGAGCTCCCCCCTCACTCGATGGAGCTGCAGCTGCCCCCGTGACTGACTCTGCGTTCTTCAGCTTCGGCATGGTCGGCATCATGCCGAAATTCGATTCATACAACCGCATGTTCTCTTGCAGAACGGTCCCAAACTGGCGGGCCACTAGATTGGGGAGAATCACGCGCGTCACGATCCTCTGCGTTTCACCCATCCGCATTGCGAAGTCGAGGACCGATTCATGCTGCCCCGACAGGATCATGACCCCGTTACTAAAGACACCCACCGAAACATCGTCGCTGATCCGGGCACTGACGTTCGAGTGACGGACCTGCCCGTGTATCGGTTCCGGGAGGTCATCACGCGTGGGATCGTTTTCAGGATGTGTGGACATGGAGGACTACTCAAGAGTGTGGACCGAACCCCGACGGGCCAGTGAATTCATCGCCCGATGGAGAGTGTCGAGAGCGGAGACTCGATTCCACTTCAGGCGGACTGCCATCTCGCCAGGACATCCGCTCCACCAAAAACGGTAGTGGGCAGATTATCCAGCCTTTCCCGCCAGTAGAGAACCTCGATACCCGCTCGATGAGACCACGTTAGCTTACCTGAAGCGGGCTGATTCTGCTCACGATAATCGATCGATTTGCCAAGTGGTTTACGCCCTCGATTCGGAGTTCATCACCCCTCAGAGGCTGAGCGTGTCCTTGCCGTGCCAGTGACTGACTTTCTAATCTGCTATTCGACTCGTTGCGGATACCACATCCTCAGCGGGAGTGGATACTCAGGTTCACCAGACACGGACTGATGATGCAACTCAACGGCGTGGAGATCGTCGATACCTTTGCCGAGGCTTTCTCCATGTCGGGGACCCGGTTAATCGTCACAGCTGTATCAGAACGCTGGGCGATCGTGGCTGCGAACGAGTTCTGCGGCAACGCGACCAGCGTGATTGGCTGCGATGTCGAGGCTTCCATCGAACGGATTCTTCCCCCCGAAGCCACTCCCGACGGGCGACCGGGCGTCACCGTGCTGGAGTTCGCCTTCAGCCGCGATGCGTTGTCCGCGGCAGTCTCGAACCGGATCGGGCAGTGCATCCTGACCTGCCCTACCACAGCCTGTTTCAGCGGAGTCGCCGACTGCCCCAAAGAGAAACGCATTGCGGTCGGCGCGAATTTGCGATTCTTCGGCGACGGGTTCCAGTCCTCTAAGAAGATTGGCGACCGGCGAATGTGGCGCATGCCCTGCATGGACGGCGAGTTTGTGTGCGACGACAAGTTCGGTACATTCACCGGAGTCGCGGGAGGAAATCTCCTTCTCTGCGGCGAAACCCAGGCGGCAACACTCGCAGCTGCGGAAGCGGCGAGTGACGCCATGAGTGCCGTCCCGGGCGTGATTCTGCCTTTCCCCGGAGGGATCGTCCGATCGGGAAGTAAGGTCGGTTCGATCTACAAGAAACTCAAAGCCAGCACCAATGACGCCTATTGTGCGACGTTGCGACCGCTGTCGAAGACCGAGCTGCCCGAGGGGGCCAATGCGGTTTATGAACTGGTCGTAGACGGTGAGAATTTCGAACTGGTGAAGACAGCCATGCGTGAGGGGCTGCACGCTGCCTGCCGGGTCCCGGGCCTGAAGCAAGTCACGGCGGGTAACTATGGCGGTAAGCTCGGAAAACACCATATTCATCTACGCGACCTGCTCGATTAGCCGACCGTTTTTCTGGTCCGCCGCAACACAGTCAATTCCCCTTCAACGCCCCGCGCGCGACCGCTCCCGATGAAGATGCCTGTCAGCATTCCGCTGACTCGAACTTCTTTAAGGAGTCGCGGTGTTCCCCTCGGCGTTCCAGTTTCAACCGGGCGATCTGGTGGCCTGTTATGGCAATGACTGGATCAGCCGAGGCATTCAATGGGTGACGTGGTCGCCGCTCGCCACAAGTGAGTTGCGCTGCGGGCCGTCGCATCTGGCGATCATCACGGAATCTGATCGCGGACTGTTGTGGGTCGAGTCGACAACGTTGTGTCAGCATCCCTGTATCGTCCGTGGCGAAGTGGTCTCCGGGTGCCAGGCCCACGAGCCACTCAACCGCATCCAGGACTACCTCTCGACAGGTGGGTCTGTCGCGGTCTACCGATTGACTGGGATCAATCAGCTCGATGAATCCGAGCGCCATCTACTCCGCCATATTTTGTTTCAGCATTTCTTATGGAAGCCCGTGGAGTATGACCTTGGCGGGGCGATTCTGTCGGGAACTCGGGCCATTCGCTGGATGGGGTTGCTGCCCGGAGCCGACCTGCACTCGCTGTTCTGTTCGGAGCTGGTGGCAGCCATTCTGATGCGATTGAACCGGCTCAATCACGCCAACCCAACGGGCTTCTCGCCCGCCCGACTGCTGCGAACTCTGGTCATGCTCGGGAAGTATTACCGCGTGGCCAAATGGGCCGGGCACACAATGGCCAAGGAGGCTGACCGTGAGTAACTGCCCCCCTCAGGCTCGATATCGACAGAGTATCCTGGCTCAAGTTTTTTGGGTGCTGTGCCATTGGCTGTTCCGGATGGCCACGACATCGATGCTGCTCCCAGCATCCGGAATCTGGGCACAGAACTTCACCTCGCCCGACCTCGATCTCTGTCGTGCTGCCGAAACAGCTCGCGAGAAGTCCGCCGTCTTCTGGTCGGGACACCCTCTTCCGGGGAATTGGTATCAGCCTTGCCCCGTTGAGTGGCAAATCCGCTCAGGCTCCGGGAGCGGGTGGACTGTCTTTCAAATCCAGAATGGCGAGGTGTTCGGCTGGCGAATGACGCTGCGTGGTGAACGAAACACCGTTCTCAATGATGTCATTCCCCACGAAGTCGACCACGCGGTCCGCGCCAGCTTGTGCCGCAGGGCATTGCCTCGCTGGCTCGATGAAGGCTGTGCCTCACTCTTCGAATCTCCCGAGTCGCACGACCAACTCCGTCAGCAACTTGTGACTTCGCAGCGTCGAGTTCTGACCGCAGGGACGCTCGATCAGATGGACTACCCCGTCTCGGGTACGGAGACAACACAATTGTACGCCGAGGGGTTTTCGCTCGTGGAGTATCTGCTCTCCCGCGGCACCCCGCGCCAGCTACTTCAAGTCCAGCAGTCACCCCAGCCACCCTCCCGCTCTCTGGTCCAAGTTTATCACCGCGAGATTCCCGAACTGTTGCACGACTGGCATCAATGGGAACAACAGCGATCGGCTCGGGGAAGTCGTTGCGACTGTGTCGATTGCCCATGGCATCGATCGCCAAGCACCACGGTCGCACCACCGACAGACCAGGGGGCCAAGCCGACGCTGACAATCTGGTCGGCCTCGTGGTGTGGTCCCTGTCAGCGTTTTCATCAGGACATGGCTACGCGACCCCGATTTCGGCAACAGCTGGAGTCTCGCTACCAGATCGTCATTCGTGACATCGCCCGCAGTCCACAAACCGCTCAGCAAGCGAACATCACGACGGTCCCCACTTTTGAAATCAACGGCCGTCGGATTACCGGATACCTGGGGCCCGACTGGTTGCTGCAACAGCTGGAGATCGCAACTACTCCCGCTCCACCCGCCCCTTCAAAGCCAGCCACCAACGAACCACCCGCCACCCCACCGACTCCTCCAACCGATCAGAACGATGCCCCCCCGGAACCGAAACTCGACGGTCCGCGACTCCTCGCCCCGAACACGACTCCGCCACCCGACAGCTCACCGACAGCCCCGAGCCAACCCGAGGAGCCAGCATCTGCTCCCGAATTGGTGCCCGCTCAGCAACAACCCGACGCAGTTCCCCCGCCGGTACCACTGATCTCACCACCACCGTGGGGCCGCATTCTCGAACTGGTTCCAACGGCTCTGACGATTCTCTCCACAGTCGGCGTGATCGGCGGATCAGCTGCGACGGGAGGTGTGGGGGGAGTGGCCTTGATGATTCTGCTCAAGCTGTGGAAGCGCCGCGCAACTCGATCGAGTCAGGGTAAGGCCAGTCCGAGCGACTCGCTGGTGAAAGGAGGTGCGGTTCCCTCTCTCCGCGCTCCCTTTCCCCGACAGCTGGATGAAGCAGGTGAGCTTCTTGAACTGCGACAATCCGAGGGACGTGTGGCAACACTTGATACGCTCCGCGGCATGTTCCTCGACGATGAACTCGAAAAGCTGAAAAGCGACTCCAACCCCCAGGTTGCATCTGTCGTTCGACGCATCCGTGATGCCGTCGACTCCCGCGTTGACGAAGTCGCTCCCCTGACCACCAAAGCGTAAGTCACTTCCACTCCCTCAGCCCCACGCCCTTGCCCCTCAGCACTCCTCCAAGGTCTCTCCCATGCCCATCGGTGATCCCGGCCAAGAACAATTTCGACGTGCCATTGTCACGCTCCGCAACCTGCATATCGCTGCAGCTCTCTCGCCTCTCTTTACGATGCGATCCGAACTGCTGGCGAATGATGAGCTGTCGGACCGTGGCGGTTTCGACAATCCGACTCGCGACCACTTGATGAAGCTGCTGGTCCATTGCGATCGCTGGCGTCGGCGAGTGACTCACAACCCCGACAACGCCCCGCTGGGGGACAAAATTGAAAAGGCGATCGACGCCAAGGCCACGATTGATATCGGAGACAAGCCGTTCGGAGGTGACGATATCCAGAACCAGTCTGGCGGCCTGCTGTCGCTCCCGTTCGCCCTCGACGGCAGTGACCCCGACATCCCGCTTCAATCCCAGCTCAAGCTCAAGAGTACGCACGCCCTGGTTCTCGCAGGGGCCATCGACAAGGCGATCGTCGCGTGGACCCGCCTCAACAGCCGCGATCGAACCCGATTCTTGACCCGCTTCGACTCGATGCGAATCTACGGTCACTACCAGGAAATCCTCGGCTACCTCACCGCTTTCGGAGGTGAGGACAACCGGATTGATGTCGCCCAGGTTCTCCCCAGCGACGAACCTCTCGGCCCCGACGACAGCCCGAATCGCAAGTCGGAACGCGTCAGCTCGCCAAACGTGTCCTCGACCAACAAGTAGGTCGACACTTGTCATCACCCCCACTGCTTCTCCTTCCAGCCGAGTCTCTTCCGAGACTCGGCTGGCTGCATTTTGTCACCCGGGAGGTGCAACTTCTGAGAACGTGAGTGATCCTTCGTGTCCGGAACACCGTTTCTCGTGGTAGGATTCACCAGACAGGAGCCCCGGTCGTTCCGGGGCACTGCACGAGGAACTTGCCAACATGATTCAACCCGATTGGGTGTATTACACAGCGGGTATCGCGCTGATCATCGCCAGTGTCGCTGCATGGATCGCTTCGTTTTATCGGTGGCCGGGAAACTGGCTGGTTGTGGCCCTGGCTGCGGTGTCAGCTCATTTTCTACCGCAGAAGGACGGGGCACTGGGGCTCAGCTGGACCACGGTCGCGGTCCTGGCCGGAGTCGCCTTGTTGGGGGAGCTGCTCGAGTACTTCGCCGGGAGATCTTCCGGCGGTTTTGGGGGTGTCCACCGTCGCAGCCTTGTCATAACGATGGTGGGTGGAATCAGCGGAGCGATGATTGGCTCCGCCTTGCCGCTCCCGATTCCTATCGTGGGGAACTCGCTGTCATTGTTGATAGGTGTGCTGATCGGTGTGACAGGAGGGGCCTACTGTGGCGAGGTCCTGTACAGTGACCGCAAGGGATTAAGCCGCCTGAAAATCCATACATCCCTCGTAACCCGCGTCCTCGGCACTGTCGGTAAACTCATAGCTGGATTGACGATGGTTGCGATACTGGCCTCAGCTTTGTTCCCCTCCAAGAGCTGAATCGGGGGATGTCGACTATTCCGATCGCGTTGACTTTTTGCATCAAAGCGTGCGGCTCGTCACAAGTTTTGAGAGACTTTGCGGATTAGCAAAACTGAGTTGAACTGGTAGTAGGTGAGGGTCATGATAAATAGTAGAAGACCCACCAACGTTCCGTAATGACCTCGCGGAGCGTGCCCCCCCTACCCGGCTGATTTCGGCCTCACTCACTGCGATCGAATGCGGAGACCAACGATGAACTGGAACAAGATTGTACTGGCAGCCGCTGCTGCGGCCTCCCTGTGGACTGGTGATCTTCTGGCTGGCGGACGCCGGGCTTGCTGTGCTCCGGCCAGCCCCTGTGCCCCGAAGTGCTGCTCCAACTACAACCCCTGTGGCAGCAGCTACGGGCGGATGCTGTCCTACTCCGAAGCGCTGATGCGTGCCGAGCAAGCCAATGTCGCGGAAGCCGCTCTGGCCGACACGACCCATAAGCTGACCGCTGCTGAGGCCCGCATCGCTGAGCTCGAAAAGCAACTGGCAGAGACCAAGGCTGCTGCCGAGAAGGCGACCGCCGAGCGTGACGAAGCCAACAAGCGAGCCGACGTTAGCGACGCCGCCAAGAAGACTGCGGACGAAATCGCCGCGAAGGAAGCTCAATCGGCCAAGGACTCCCAGGCCGCCGCCGAGAAGTCAGACGCAGCTGCCAAGGCTGCCGAAGAAGCTCGCAAGCTGGCCGACGACGAGAAGGCCAAGGCTGTCGCCGCTGCCGAAGAAGCCAACAAGGTCGCCGTGAAGGCCACGGAAGACCTGAAGGCTTCGCAAGCAACGGTCACCAAGCTCGAAGAAGAACTCGCTGCTCAGAAGAAGAAGGAAGAAGAGCAGAAGCAACAGATCGAAGACCTGAAGAAGATGATTCCCGCCAAGCCAGAAGAGCCCAAGCCGGAAACCGAAAAGAAGCCCGAAGGCGATAAGCCAGCGACTCCCTAATTCCGTAGGGGGCGGTCGATCGCAGTGAAGTCCTGAGAACGCGGCAGATCCCTGTCGCGTTCTTTGCATTGATGGGCGTACACTTCAGCTTCATGCGGTTCGCAATCCTCGGAGTTGGCTATGTCTCGCCGAACGATCCTCTTTGCTGCCGGCGGTTCGGGGGGGCACCTCTTCCCCGCTCTCGCAGTCGCGGAGGAGTTGTTGCGGATCGACTCCACGCTCAATGTCGAAATGGTAGCCACGGAAAAAGCGATTGATCGCTCGATCCTCAACCGCTTCTCGTTCGAGCACCACCACCTGAAGTCAGTCTCCCCCTCTCGAATCTGGCAGCAACCACTGAAGGTCCTGCAATCGAACTGGAACGCGTGGCAGACGGCACGCAAACTGATTCGTGAGAAGTCTCCCGCCGTCGTGATCGGGTGCGGCGGTTTCGCCAGTGTCCCTCTCGTGTGGGCGGCGATCCGGGCTCGCGTCCCCGTCGTGCTGATGGAGCAGAACCTGGTTCCCGGACAGGCCAACGCCTGGCTCAGTCGCTGGGCCAACAAGATCTGCCTCAGCTTCGAGGAGACCAAGGCGTACCTGCCCAACTCGGTACAACACCGCCCACAGAATCTTGTTGTCACCGGAAACCCCGTGCGGCAATCAATGCTTCCCCGCCAGAGCCCACCACCACGTCTGCCGAGACAACTGCTGATTCTCGGTGGCAGCCAGGGAGCCCGCCATCTGAACCAGACTGTTGTGGAGTGGGTCACAAGCCGTCCGACCGAACTCGAAGGCTGGCAGCTGATTCACCAGACAGGCTCCAACGATTTCGGAGCTGTGGTGCAGAGCTATCGTGATGTGGATGATTTCCTGCGCGCTGAACCCGTCGAATTCATCGAGGACCCGGGCCCATTCTACCGCAGTGCCACGCTGATCATCGCCCGGGCTGGGGCGACGTCACTCGCCGAGATCGCCTGCCAGGCGGCTCCGACCCTCCTGGTCCCACTTCCCTCTGCGGCTCGCGATCACCAGACCGCCAACGCCCGCTGGTACGCCAGTCGTGGAGCAGCTCGAATGGTGATCCAGTCGTCGTCACCCTCCGAGACCGCCGTTCAGCTGGCCGCCACAGCGAACCCATTGTTATCTGATGCCGATCTTCGCGATGACCTGTCGGAGAAGATCCTGCAAACCGCTCGCCCACAGGCCGCCTCCGCGTGCGCCCAGCTCATCCTCACTCAAGTTCCCTGATCATCCCGAGGTTGCGGGACGTCCCTCGATCAAAGAGTTTCTTTCGCCTGCTCGCGAACCCACCGGGCGTTGATACACTGGGACAGTGACTGAACTCAACGCGGGTGTCCGCGAATTCATGACTGGCCATTAGATACACCGCGATCAATGACACGGAAGTTGACCGTCATCAGTGGAGGACAAACCGGTGTCGATCGAGCTGCACTCGACGCAGCATTAGAAGCCAGAACCGCCATCGACGGGTGGTGCCCCCAGGGCCGAATCACCGAAGAGGGACGACTGCCCGAGCGTTATACGCTCAAAGAGACGCCGTCCTCTCGATACCCCGAGCGAACCGAGTGGAATGTCCGCGACTCCGACGGGACGCTGATTCTCACCTATGGGCGACTGCTGGGCGGGACTGCCCTGACTGCCAAGTTTGTTACACGTCATCGCAAGCCCAGCTTGCGAATCAACCTGGCCGACCCCGCGGAACGTCGTCAGGCAGCCAGTCGTATTCTCCGCTGGATGCAGGAGTCGGAGATCTCCCGGCTGAACATCGCCGGCCCCCGAGCCAGTACCTCCCCCGAGGCTTACTCACATACCAAACGCATCGTGAGCCGACTGATTCAGAACTGGAACCAGGCCGCTCGGAAAACCACGCCCACAGCCCAATCCACTCGCAGCCCCGGCAAAAAAAATATCCACCGAACGCGATCGACGGACACAAACACGACAGCCAGTGGAGACGAAGGGAGTCGAACCCTCGACCTCAGCATTGCGAACGCTGCGCTCTGCCAACTGAGCTACGTCCCCAGCCATACTGATTCCAGTCTACGCAGCTCCCCCTCGGCGGACAAGGGTCCTTCACGAGCCTCCCGACAGCGAAAAACCACGCCCGACGACCTCTTGCCCCCCGAAGATATCCAGAAAATCCAGAGCGAATTGCCTCGCTGGTTCGCCCGATTCGGTCGAGAGCTGCCGTGGCGAGAGACCAATGATCCATACCAGATTTGGATCAGCGAGATCATGTTGCAGCAGACCACCGTGACAGCTGTGCGACCGTATTATGAGCGGTTCCTCGCTCGGTTTCCCGATGTCCAGTCGCTCGCCCTGTCGACCGAGGAGGAGGTCCTGCGGATGTGGGAGGGGCTGGGCTATTACAGCCGCGGTCGGAACCTGCGGAAAGCGGCTCAGATCATCTGCGACCAGCATCAGGGGCGTTTCCCGGAGAGCGTGGCGGGGCTGATGGAGCTTCCAGGCATCGGGCGATATGTCGCCGGTGCAGTCGCGTCTTTCGCGTTTGGACTGCGGGCGCCGATCGTTGAAGCCAACACGCTGCGACTCTACTGTCGGCTGCTCGGCTATCGCGATGATCCCCGCAACTCTCAAGGGCAACAGACCCTGTGGGCCTTCGCCGAATCGATCCTACCGAAGAAAGACATCGGCGACTTCAACCAGGCGTTGATGGATCTCGGTTCGATGATCTGTACGCCGAAGACTCCCGACTGTCCGCGTTGTCCGCTCAAGACTGTCTGTCGTGCATTGGCCACTGGTCAGCAGAACGAGATCCCTCTTAAAGCCTCGCGTCCCGATGTCACCGATGTCACCGAGTTGACCGTCGCGGTCATCGCCGGAGACCAGGTCTTCATCCGCCGACGTGGGCCCCAGGAACGCTGGGCCGGGCTGTGGGACTTTCCCCGGTTCGCCTGCGAGCCCGGCGAGCAGAACGAAGCTCGCCACACCCAGCTCGTGACCACCCATCTGCGAAATGAGTACGGTCTCGCAGTGGCCCAGGTCAAACCGTCGATGCAGATCAAGCACTCGGTCACGCGTTACCGGATCGATCTCCGCTGTTACACAGCTCAGTTGTGCGGCGAGGCGAGCCCCCCCCTGCAAGCCGAACAGGCGTGGGTCGAGCGGGACTCACTGACGGATCGCCCCATGTCGGTCACCGGACGCAAGTTCGCTCAACAGCTGGTCGACGCCTCGCCCCGGTTGCCATTCCGCTAGGGGATAGCCGTAATTTGCTGGAACGGGAGCCACTCCGTACTCGCACAATTCACGGTGTGGGTGACCGAGGTCCGTGGCTGGCCTACAATCTTGTCAGTCGATTTCGTGTCTTGAAAGTGGATGCTCGATTGAACAGTTCTCTGCGAAGCACACTGTGCGTTCTGTGTTTGATGTGGCTGGGCATCAGTGCGCCCCCTGTGAGGGCAGCTGACCCTCCGTCGGCCGCGGGTTCGGTCCTCAAACTCTTGAAGAGCGGCAAGGTCCCGCCGGCTCGACTCCCCAGCGTTGTGGAGATGGTTTGCTCACGAGGCAATGAGCATGATCTCGCCTATGTGTTTGAGCAGACGCTCAATGACAAAGCCTACGCCCCCGAACTCAGGCAGCAGGCCCTTCTCTGGATGAAAGATGCGGCGCTGAACCGCAAGACCCTCCCGACCAATCGTGAAGCACTGGGAAGCCTGCTCGATCCCGCTGTCGTTAAAGACGAGAAGCTCCAGCTGCGGGCGATTGAACTCGCTCATGCATGGAAAGATGCGGGGACGGCGCCCCTGCTCGTGCAGATCGCGAAATCGGATAAGAGTACAGACACGAACCGAACCGCAGCCATGTCCGCTCTCGTCGCCGTCGATGCCGCCGCTGCGAAAGAGATCGCGAACGAACTGCTGGCTGACGGCCAGTCCTACCACAATCGAACGGTCGGCGTTGAGACGCTCGCCGGGATCGATCTGCCCGCCAGTGCTCAAGCTGCAGCTCGGGTCCTCAAGTCAACGACTCCGGAGGATGACCCCGGCCCGATCATCGACTCGATGCTGGCTCGCGAAGGCGGAGCCGAACAGCTGGGACTGGCCCTGCAGACCACGCCCCTTTCGCAGGATGTCGCCAAGCTCTGCCTGCGTCGTGTCTACTCGGAAGGCCGTAGTGATCCGGGCCTGCTCGATGTGCTGGCCCCTCAAGCGGGCGTCAGTGCCAAGCCGGTGAAACTCACCCCCGAACAAGTCACGGCCCTCGCAACCACAGCTGCCGAGAAGGGCAACGCCGCTCGTGGCGAGCTGGTCTTCCGCCGCAGCGACCTCAGTTGCATGAAGTGTCACGCGCTGAACAAGGCGGGGGGCCAGATCGGTCCCGACCTGACCCCCGTGGGGGCCAACTCGCCGATGGAGTATCTGGTCACCGCTCTCTTCGACCCCGATGCGCAGATCAAAGAGGCCTTCATCACGCGTACCGTCACGACCTTGGAAGGTCGAATCTTTCAGGGGATCACGGTCGATCGAACTGACCAGAAGCTGGTGCTGCGAAACACCGAAAGCCAGCTGATTGAAATCCCGATCAGCGAGATCGATGAAGAGATCGAAGGGAAGTCGCTGATGCCCAAAGGCCTCCCGACGCTGCTGACCGAGAACGAAACGCTCGACCTGCTCAAGTTCTTGTCCGAGCTAGGTAAGCCGGGAGAGTACGCGGTTCGCTCCACGCAGCGATTCCAACGCTGGCGGGTCTTGGTGAATGCCAAACCAGAACTGCTCACTGAGATCCCGAACCTGGTGGTCTTTGAGACAGATGTTCTCGCGAATGGCTTGTGGGGATCGGCCTACGCACTCGTCAACGGGAACCTGCCTCTCGATGAGATTGCCACGAAACAGAAATCGATGGTCTTCTATCTGCAAGGCGAAATCGAGGTCGTCGAAGCGGGCCCAGCCATGCTGAACTTCAACTCCACCAGTGGATTGCATGTTTGGCTGGGGAAGGAAACCTTGAACACCCCCGCGGGGGCCACCGTTGATCTGAAAGCGGGACGTCAAACATTGACGATCCGAGTCGATACCTCTGCTCGATCCGAAGCGGAGTTACGATTGGAGCTGACCCGCCCCGATGGAACGCATGCCCAGTTCCAGGTCGTCGACGGCCAGTGATCTCGTCAGTGTGGTGACACTTGTGGACCTCGTGTGAGATCCGACTTCCCCGCCATTCCCTCGTGCCACAAAAGCAAAGTCGATCCACAGATGCCTCCCCTCTTTGCCGAGCTGATGCAACAGATCCGCGACCACAGTTCCAAGCTGGCGGTCGCGGCGTTGTTCACATTTCTGGGGTGGGCCATTGGACGCTGGCGAGCTCGGCGGGCGTGGCAGAGCAGAGACTTTCTCCATCGACTGAATTTCACGCTCAACATCATCGACAACGGTCGCCTCGTCATCCGAACGCTCATGGAGAAGCCATGCGAAGACGTCTTCATGAACAAGGCAGCTGTCGATCAGGTGCTGGCCGCAGCCAAACAAACCACAGCTGCCAGTCCGTTCCTGCCGCTGGCCAAGGAGGACTACTGGTTCTTCCTGAACCAGCTCCTGAATGAGCTCAGCGAGAAGTTCGCCGAGGGAGCGTTGAAGAGAGATCTGAAACTTCCGGTGACTTCGGCGAGGTACCTGATCAGTCTGACCAGTGAATCGGCCGGAGAGATTCGGACCCGGAAGATTCGAGCGATGTTGATCCGCAAGGATCATCTCGTCAGCCTTCCGGAAACTCCCCCTGAGTTCGAGCGGCCGCACCATAGCACTCGGTGGGACACACTTCAGAAAATGAAAGTGGTGTACGAGAAGACGCCTCATTTGTTTCTGGAGGTGGAGTTGAGTGTCTGATCATCACTCCGCAGCGGGTGATGAGTCAGGCGAGTTCGATAGGCCCGCTTCGGCGTTCAGTGTTTTTGAGCATATCGCTCAATGTGTTCTTGTGAGAGTGATGTCATGATTCGTTCAGCTTTTTCAAGCCTGGCAGTGCTGGCTGCCGTCGTTCTGAGTGTTTCGATCGGGAACGCTGAGGAGGTCCGTTTTAATCCCGCCACGAAGTACCTGATCATTCACGCCGACGACGCCGGAATGTCACACTCCGTGAACACCGGGACGATCGAATCGATGGAGAAGGGCGTCGTCAACTCGGCAAGCATCATGATGCCGTGCCCCTGGGTGATCGAAATCGCCAAGTACGCCAAGGAGCATCCCGAGAAAGACTTCGGACTGCACCTCACGCTCAACTCGGAATGGGACGACTATCGCTGGGGACCAGTCGCCCCTCTGGAGCAAGTCCCCAGCCTGGTCGACCCGGATGGTTTCTTATGGGACAACGTCTCTCAAGTCGCGGGCAATGCGAAGGCTTCCGAAGTCGAGATCGAACTGAAGGCTCAGATCGCTAAGGCCCGGAAACTGGGAATCCCGGTGACCCACCTCGACACTCACATGGGGGCTCTGGTCTGCCGCACGGACATTATCGAGGTCTATGTCCGAGTCGGGATGGAAGAGGGACTGCCGATTCTCTTTCTCGACAATGAAGAGGCTCGGAAAGAGTATGAGGCCTTCCAGGAAGTCGGGGCCGTCCTCGCCGCTGGACTGCGAAAGAAAGGGCTCCCGGTCCTCGACAGCCTCGCCCAGTTCTACGGTGGGGAGACGCATGAAGAGCGAGAGGCGAGCTATTACCGGGTGCTTCGTGAACTCAAACCAGGCGTCACTCAATTGATCATCCACTGCGGAGTGGCCAATGAAGAATTGCGAGCCATCACCGACAGCTGGGAACGTCGCGATGGGGACCGCCTGATCTTCATCGATCCGAAAATGGCGGAGGAGATCAAGAAGCACAACATCGAACTCATCACCTGGAAACAGTTCCACGCGATGCAGAAGTCCCGCGAAATGGCTCAATAACGAATGACCAAGAGCCAGATGAGGTCGAGTGGCCTTAGCTGGCTCTTAGCTTTATTGAGTGGAACAACAGATCAATTCGTTGACCGGCGAAGGGCGTCGATCGCCCTCTGTTCCTCGGCGGCCTCAGCTTCCACCGCCTGAATATCGTTCAGGTGTGGCTCAGTCGTCTTATTGACTCGTGTAAATCCAATGTAGTTCAACCAGCCATTGCCACGGGCCGACTGTCGCTTGCGCACCAGTTGGTACAGCGGGTCAGACTGGGCAGTGGCCATCTGCTTGGCGAGGTCTCCCTCGGGGAGCGGCATCTTCAGACCATCCAGAATCACCTTCGCAATGACGAAGTGCCCCATGTCGGCGGGGTGCACGCCATCACCTTGGTTGTGCAGCGGGTGCCCAGCCTCGCGGCATGGCTTGACCTGCCGGCTCATCGGGACATGCAGGTCAATCACCGTCGCTCCCCCCGGACGTGTCTTCTGTTCCCACTCCGAATAAACATCCAGGACCGAGTTGTAGTCGAACCCGGCAGCCTTCACGCCCCCCTGACAGTCGACATCAAATGCGGGGGGAGTCATCAACACCACCTCGGCCCCCGCAGCCTGGCACTTCTCCACCAGCTTCAAAATGCCGTCGTGAAAAGCCTTCTCCCGTTCCGGGCTCAACGGTTTATAGATCCCGTCGTTCATTCCGTAACAGGCGATCACCAGCTTGGGCTGGATGTCAGCCAGAGCGCGATCGAGCCGGTCGTGAATGCTCGGCCTGGGCCCTGGGTGGCCTTCCTCGGTGAGACCAGAGGTCGTTTCGCTGGCCAGCCCGGCGTTGATGATGTCGAAGCTGAGCGAAGGATTTTGCTTCTGCAGGTAGTACTCCACATAGCTGAGGTAGCGACCATCCTGAGTGACGCTATCCCCCAGGACCATGACCCGTTTGCCTGCCAGCAACTCTGCTCCCAGCGAGACTTCCGACTTGACCTTCGGCTCGGCTGCCCCTGACGGAGCGGTCATGCACAACGTCGCCAACACCGCAAGAACACAAAATCTGTGCATGATCACTCACTCAAGACATGGAAGAACAGGACCACCGCGAAAGCAGGTTTCGAGAGCCGATCCGCGGCTAGCACCAGACGACCAATCAGCAGATTCTCGAGAGAATTCACTCTCCGTCAATCGCTATCGGGACCCGCCAGAGTCGCCTCGTCAACTGACCGACAGAACGCAGAGCATTTAATACCTGACAACCCGACGCAGAACCAGTATCGCAGCCACACCCAGGATGATGTTCGCCAGCCACATCCCTAACATGGGGTGAATCGTTCCCTGCTTCGACTGCGTCATCATGCCCATGATCAACGGGTAGTAAATCCCCACAATCGGAGCGAAACAGAACAGGAACGTCGTCAGGAATTCCTTCTTCCCCTGCCAGATCGAAAACGGTCCCCCCAGCAGTACGAAGAAGAAACAGCTGCAAGCCAGGGCGATGCGGCTGTGCTTTTCGGTGAAAAGTTTGTTGTACCAGGAGGTCCGTTCCAGCAACTTGGCCTGGCCGTTCAGTGTGGGGCTGACCAGCGTGTCGTACTGCCCCAGTGTGAGAGCCATGGCGGACTCAACCATTTGCCGATCACGGGCTTCGATCCGTTCCCGATTGACCGTCTTCATCTCCTCATCGATTTTGGAAATCGCCAGATATCGGGCCTTCAAACTCCGGCCCTCCGCCTGCCAGGGAAATGAGAACACCTTTTCGGAGTTGTCGAGCAAACTCTGATGCTGGGAGAGCGAGCTGTAGATGTTTCGAGCGCGGACAATCACGACAACTTTGCCTTCGCGGGTCTGCAACTGAATCGAAGCTGATTCGGCTCGCAACGTGATCGTTCTCTCGGGCGTGGGCCCTTTTCGACGAGTACGGACCACGATGATCGGACGAATCAGCTCCTGGCCCTCGACACTTTCCACCGTGATCGAGAGGCCGTTCTTGGGGTCTCGAAACCCATTCCCCGACCGCAGCTTCTCGTACAGAATGTCTTCCATCGCGCGGACGATCGTCTTCTCGATTTGCGATTCCGCCCACGGGATCACCTGATCGGTCAGGAACAGCGACAACCCGCTCAAGAGTCCCCCGAGAATCAACGACGGCCACAAGAGTGACATGACGCTGATTCCCGCAGACTTGGCAGCTGTGACCTCGTGATCTCCCGACAGACGCCCGTAGACAAGACAGACCGTCATCAGCAGAGCTGCCGGAATCGTAAAGGGCAGCATGCTGGGAATGATGTAGGGCAGAATCAGCACCGTATGTTCGATGCTGAGGCCTTTCTCCATCGCCTGTTGGATGACCCCCACAAATACCGTCAGCACCGTCACCGCCGAAAGGACGGAGGCGAACGTCCGGGACAATTCCCCGAAAACGTAGCGTTGGATCAGTGGGATCATGCCGGTGGACGAAGAAACACAGGGGGACCAGATGGCACGGGCCATCGAAACGAGCGTATATCCCGAACTTCGACTTTGGGTCAATAGAAATCTCCTTAACTCGGTATGGCATAAGTGCTTCTTCACGGAGTGTCGGGGGCGAGAGGGCTCCCTAAGTCATGCCTCGGGCGAAGGTTTGGCGAACTCCTTCTGGATGGGCTCTAACCGCAATTCCAGTCGCACCGGCCAGAACGGAAACCTTGAGGAGAAATCTTCCTGGAGGCCAAAGTATTTCGTTGAATGTGGCTTTCTAAGAACGATAAGATCGATCAAGGCTCGCTCTCCAAGCAAGGCCTGCGCGCCGATTCTCTCTCCCTCAGAAGGGTTCAACCATGGTGTTGGGACGTCTTCAACTTGTTCCATTATGTGTCGCCATCGCTGGTTGCCTGGCCCTTTCTTGCATTCACGGGACCAACGCTTCAGAAAAGACCCGCAAGCCGGTCATGAAGCACCTCAAGTACGATCCCTCACTCCCCAAGGCGGGACTGTTCGAGGCCATGGACGCTGACCAGATCGGCGTCCGGCTCGTTGCCAAGAACGAGTTCGAAGGTCATCTCCTCGTTGAGAATAAGACCGACGCCCCCCTGACCATTCAGATGCCGGATGCTTTTGTCGGCGTTCAGGTTCTGCCTCAGTTTGGTGGCGGCGGAATGGGCGGAGGTGGTGGTGGATTCGGCGGTGGGGGTGGCGGCGGCGGAATTGGCGGAGGCCAGGCCCAATCCACGGGTGGTGGTGGGGGTGGAATTGGTGGTGGAGGTGGTGCCGGCGGCGGCGGGGGCGGTTTCGGGGGCGGCGGGTTCATGTCGATCCCTGTCGGCACCGTTGCCAAGGTCCCCGTCTCGATGGTCTGCCTCGAACACGGAAAGAAGACACCCAGCCAGCGATTGCACTACACCGTCGTTCGCCCCGAGAAGTTCTCCGCCGACCCACGCGTGCATGAGATCTGCAAGATGGTCGGTTCCGGCCAGCTCGACCGGGCGTCAGCTCAGGCAGCTGCCTGGCACATCTCCAACAACCTCTCATGGGAAGAACTGGCTAACAAGAAGTACGACCGCGTCGGGACGCCTGACACGCCTTACTTCACTCCGGAGCAACTCGCCGCCGCTCGCGCGATCGTCTCCGGAGCTGATTCACGAGTCGCCGTTCGGAAAGAGAAAGGCGAACTGGTCGAGACCAAGGTCGAAGAGCCCGCACCTCGTTCGAGCCGGGTTCGCTAACCCGAACGGTGATCGCTTGCGTCACCTGACCAACACTAAGTCGACTCACCCCTCTTCGCCCGAGTGAAGAGGGGTTTTTCGTTCCTACTGAGCCGCCCGTCCCACCGTTGCTTGTCTCACTTCTCAGAGGTTGCCCCGTGTTGATTGAGAAGCCTGACCTCGGTCGATTCGACTGGCAGGAGTTCACTTCCGCTTGGGATCTGGCCCCCGGTTTGGTGTACTTGAACCACGGGTCATTCGGGCCTTCCCCTCTTCCCGTTCGCCAGGCACGCCAGCACTGGTCCGATGTCCTGGAACGCAATCCGGTGGAGTTCTTCTTTCGGCGTCAGGACGCTCTTCTGGAAGAGGCTGCGATCGCGTTGGGACGTTTCGTCGGAAGCCGTCCGGACAATCTGGTCTTTGTGCCCAACGCGACCATGGCGATGAATATCGTCGCACAGAACACCTCTCTGGCAGCTGGCGATGAGGTCCTGCTCAACGGACACGAGTACGGCGCGGTCATCCGGATCTGGGGGAGCTATTGCCGAAGAGTCGGCGCTAAAACAGTGCTCGCTCGACTCCCTGATGCAGCTGATGCGACCAGCTCGGACTATGTCGACGCCATCTTCTCGCGAGTCACTCCCCGCACGCGATTGATCGTGGTATCGCATGTCACCTCACCGACTGCTTTGATCCTGCCCGTCGCCGAGATCTGCCAGCGGGCTCGCAAGCTGGGGATTCCGGTCTGTGTCGATGGTCCCCACGCGGTGGCGATGTTGCCTCTGGAACTCGACAAGCTGGGGTGTGACTACTACTGCGCCAGTCTGCATAAGTGGCTGTCGGCTCCATTCGGGAGCGGATTTCTGTATGTCGCCCCACGTCGAAAGTCTGGGCTACAGCCGTCAATCGTCAGTTGGGGTCGCAGCCTGTCCGGTCGAGACTTTCGTTGGGTCGACGAGTTTCATTGGTCAGGCACTCTCGATCCCGCAGCCAATCTCGCAGTGCCCGAGGCGATTCGATTCCTCGAACAGGTCGGAGTCGAACGCTTTCGCAGCCAGTGCCACACACTGGCTCAATACGCGGGTTGGCAACTCCAGCAACGGTTCGGGGCCATTCCGCTCGCGTCCAAGGAGAATTTCGGCACCATGCTGACGCTGGCCCTCCCGCAAGTGGCCAGAATCGAAGGACGTCCGGGAGTTCCCCACCCGCTGCAAATGCGACTGGCTAAGGAGTTTCAGATCGAGGTTCCGTTTGTTGAATGGCAGGACCGCATGCACATCCGCGTCTCATGCCATCTCTACAACACGCCCGAGCACATTGACCACCTGGCCGAATCGCTGGCCAAGCTCATCGACGCATGATCGAATTCCGGGCCCGCGACCCGATCGATCGCGTCACTCGCGGCACTTCACTCAACCGCCCGGCTACGGCGTCATTTCCAACGTCAGCCACAAACTCGGATCGCCGTCATAGGGGAACTCGGGCCCCAACGCGATGGGATGTGTCCCCATCGACTTGTCCTTGAGCTGGGCGAAGAATCCGATGCGAGGCTGGGACGACGGATCAAAACCAGTCAACGTCGAGGCTGGGATCCAGACCGCCATTCGATAACCACTCTTCGTCATCTCCGCCGTGACCAGGTAATCATCGCTGTCGGCCAGCTTCGCATCCTGGCTGGCTCGCGGCACGGGAACGGGCACCACAACCGGCTCGCGCCCTGACTCGCCTCCCCCACTCGGAAGAACGCAGAGCATATGACAAAACCGGGTCGCCCGGTGAACACTTTGCGTATCGCGGGTATCAATCCACAGATGGATGCCATCCGACTCCAGCGGTCGATCGGGGTTACAGCTCCAGCTCGACTTCCCGGTGACCTCGATCGAGAACGCGAGCCCGTGCGAGTTCCATGCCCCCTTCCACGCGGCGACGACGTTCGGGCCATTGAGCAAGTGGGGGATCGTCAGCTGAGCCTCTGCCGGCAAATTCCCCAGCGGCTTGCCATCTCCCGGCAATCGATCGACGCGCGGGATCGGTAAGATCCAGCGGAATTGCAGTTCGGGAGGCAGCAGCAGGGACATCGGACGACTTCAAAAGCGGCTTCGCGCGAACGGACGATGACTCCCGGACGAAAGGGGCACGATCAGTGACCGTGACCCATCGCGTGAGCCCGGGCCTTGGCCTCCTCAGCTTCGAAGATCTTTCCACACCGCATGTAAATCACCGACAGCTGGGTGTAGGAGAACGCCTCGTCGGGCGCGATCTCGACCACCTTGCGGGCATGTTCAATGGCCTCATCAAACTTGCCGAGCCGCTGGTTGTAGACAGCCAGGGCAGAATGCGTATCGGTATGCAGCGGGTCGATCGCCAACACTTCCTGCAGCTTGGCCACTGCTCCTTCGAGGTTGCCTGCATCTTTCAGGCGGATCGCTTCGTCGTAGATTTCATGAACAGCGGGCATGCAGACTTTCTCCGGTGCGAGCCACTGCGATCACTCAGAAGGAGTTCATCATCGCTGACCAGCACGTTCCTCCGTATCATAGTCCCACGGTGAGGTGCGGCCAACGATGGGGCCTCGCAAACCCATCGGTCGCATCGAAATGGCTACACCCGCGCCGTCCTCTGTTCCTCTAAGATGGGCTGTCCACTGCTCACTCACCCGACGACTCTCTGACCACGCACGATGAGCAAACAGTCCACACCCCCGAGTCGACCGATCGCTGCGACCGCAGCTGAGCTGACATCGACCTCGTCCAGTTCTCGTCGAGAGTGGCGTGTGCTGCTGGTCATCTGCCTGTTGGGACTGGGGCTGAGGCTGTGGCGGTTCGACAAGCTTTCGATCGAGCATTTCGATGAGGGGGTCTATGCCGGCAACATTTACGCCGTGCTCGATCAGAACTGCTACCCGCAACGGCACCTCTACGCTCCTCCTCTATTCCCGATGTTGTGCGAGTTCGCGATCGGGATCGGTGGAACCCCCGACGCCGCCATCTGGGTGAATCTGCTGCTCGGGACCTTGACGGTTCCGCTGGTGTGGTGCGTGGCTCGGGATCGATTTGGCTTGGCAGCTGCGATCGTCTCGTCGATGTTATGCGCCACGTCGGACTACCACATCTTTTTTTCCAGGTCGGCCCTCACCGATGTTTCGCTCGGCTTCTGGCTGTTACTGGCAGTCTGGCTGGCCAGCCGTGGGATGCAGTCAGGCCACAAATTAACTCTGGCAGGGGCGGCGATTGCAGCGAGTCTGGCGTGGTGGAGCAAGTACAACGGCTGGTTGGCGATTGCAATTCCACTCGGAGGCTGGGGGCTGCTCGGAGGGGTCTCGTTCCTCAAAGCACCGGCAGCTCAACAAACTCGCTGGTCGGGTTTTGATCGGACGACTCTGTTCCGTTGGGGGCTCTTCGCCGTGCTGACGGGACTGCTCTGGTACCCCATGATCAACGACCTGCAAGCTGTGGGAGGCTATGCCACGGTTTCGGCGAATCATTCACGCTACCTCGTGGGAATATGGGGCTGGTGGAATGGTTTTCGAATGCACGTGGCCTTCCACAGCTGGCTGACGACTCTTGCTGGCGTCAGTGGATTCGTCTTAGCTGCGACTGTACTGCTCAGGGGCGAGGGGAGGAGCGCTACCACATCGGCCATTGCTCTCGCATTACTCGCAGCCATAGCCACCATCATCGGAGTTGGGGGAACACTCGGCATCACAGCGGTACTTGCAATCGACTGGTTGGTCAACGAATGGTTTGCGACAGCTGACTCGCGACACCAGGAACGTCGATTGTTTGAGGCCATGCTCATGACATGGTGGGTGGGGCTGACGCTCACCACCCCGCTCTATACTCCCTATGCTCGATTATCGCTCCCCTGGCTGATCTCCAGCTGGTTACTGGTCGGAGTGTTATTCGATCGGCTATCTCGAGTGCGCCCTTCGAAAAGAGATCTCTCTCTGGGAGCGGGCTGCCTTGTAGTACTCGCTTTACTCTTGTTGGGGCAGGTCGGACGGCCGAAAACACATGTCGGCACTTTCAATCTGGCCAACACCCCCGTCTGGGCCGATCGGACTTCGCTTCGCAAGGCGACGCCTCAGCTCCTGCACGAATGTGATATGGGACGGCAGAGCATGCCGCCATCGGAATCGGCACATTGCGAGTACGCGATCTACGTGGCTGGTGAGCCCGCTCTCTTCTGCCACCTGACTCAACAGAGTGCCGCCACCGTCGTGACCAAGCCCGCAGCGAATGTTGCCGAGGTGGCCGTCCCGCTCCGCGCCGGCCCCGCGTTCCCCAAATTCATCATCACCGGCGGCCACACTCCCGCTTCTGAAATAGAACAAGCCACTTCAGCGGGGCATATCGAGCAGATCTACGAGCAGCAGGTCCTGGTCAGCGACATGGTCGCCCTCGACTCCGCGAGCCTCGAACAACTGATGTCCCCCAGTCCCAACTCAACCCGACTCCCCGGCAACACCATGACCCTCCGCGTGTTCCGTATCAAAGAGTAACCGAAGAAAGGGCCCGAACGAGTTTGACCGAGTTATGTCGCTCTCGTGGTGAGGTCGGGGTTTGTGCGGTAGAGTGGTTAGGAGAGTTCATCCCCAACCCCAGGAAGCGTCATGTCTGCCTATGCCCGGATCCTGCTGCCGATCGCGGGTTATGCCGTTACCTTGCTGCTGATTCGCTGGGTGATCCTGTCTCGCAAGCGTGAGCCCGGGTCGGCCATTGCCTGGATCATGGCGATCATCTTCATCCCGATTCTGGGAGGCGTGTTGTTCCTGCTGTTCGGGATCAACTCCATCAGCCGTCGCCGCGAAGGAAAAATCGCAGCTGCTCGCAACCTGGCCCCGAAGCTGCCCGCCATTGAACAGCATCAGCTGCGGGACCTGGAGCTGACACGTCAGCAAACTCGACTGGCGACGCTGATCTATAACGAGAGTGGCGGCGTCCTGACCGGCAGCAATGCGGTGGAGATCATCTCCGACACCCATCGGACCTTGCGCTGCATCGAGGAGGCCATCCGCGGAGCCCAACAAACGCTCGACCTCGAGTACTACATCTGGCAGCCCGACCGGACGGGAACGCGACTGCGCGATCTGCTGATCGAGCGGGCGAAGTCGGGCGTGAAGGTGCGGTTCCTCTACGATTCGCTCGGGTCGATGTCTTTGCATCGCAGGTTCCTCGCTCCGATGACTGAGGCGGGGATTCAGGTTGTCCCGTTTCTGCCGGGGTCGACGTTTCGCGAACGCTGGTCCTTCAACAATCGATGTCATCGCAAGATTGTCGTCGTCGACGGGAAGGTGGGGTTCACCGGCGGTATGAATATCGGAGACGAGTACCTGGGAGCCAACCCGGAGATCGGGCATTGGCGGGATACTCACCTTCGAGTCGAGGGTCCGGCGGTCTGGCAGTTGCAACAGGTCTTCGCCGAGGACTGGTACTACTCGACGGGTGAAGAGCTGGTTGACCCGATCCTGTTCCCGCCACCAAGCCGGTCAGGTCAGGGCATCACCCAGGTCGTCAGTGGGGGCCCCGACGGAGTCAACGAACCATTCCACACCCTCACATTCGCAGCCATCAATGAGGCCCGCGAATCAATCACGATCGCAACTTCATACTTCGCTCCGACGGTGCCTCTCATCATGGCCTTGGAGACAGCTGCGGCCCGAGGCGTGAAGATCCGGCTGATGATCGCTGGAAATTCAGTGTATCCGTGGACCGTGTGGGTGGGTCGATCGTTTTATGATTCGTTGCTTCGCTCAGGCGTTGAGATCTACGAGTACAAAAAAGGGATCCTGCATTCCAAAACCATCACGATCGATGGCGTCTGGTCGTTGGTAGGGACCGCGAACTTTGACTACCGCAGCATGTTGCTGAATTTCGAGGTAGCCCTCGCCCTGTATGGCGAGGGGTATGCAAAGACGCTGGAAGAACAATTCACCCACGACCTCGAAGCCTGCCGCGAGATCCATCTTAAGGTGTGGGAGAATCGGGCGCTGACTCGAGTGTTTATCGAGAATGTCTGCCGACTGATGGCTCCGCTGGCCTGACGCTGGAGTCCATCACTCAGGTCACCAGAGCTCTGGTGCCGACGAATGAACTCCAGCACAGCCACTGGACTGAATTACTTGACGGGCACGATCTCGAAGGTGTTGGCCTTCATTTCCAGAGCCTTCGCCACTTCAGCATCGAGAGCGGGGAGCTTGGCAAGACGCTCGGCGATCAACGCCTGCTTCTTCGCTTCGAGGTCCTCTTTCTTGATGACCTCATACACCCAACCGGGAACGCCAGTCAGCACGATCCCGCGGAAAATGTGATCGTGGTGGTAGGCATTCTTCTTTACCACAGCCTCCTGGACGGCCTTCGCCTGCTCTGCGATTGGACCGTTGGTCAGCACAGCTGCAGCCAGATTTGTTCCACTCGCCAGTTGCTCGCTGGTCAGCTCAGCGACCTGCTGGCCGCCCACTCGCACCGCGTACTTTCCAGCGGCTAGGCCAGTGACCTTGAGCTCGTACTGGTTCAGTTCATCCAGCAACGGGGCATGTGGCAGAATCGCCATGGCCTCGGCCGGGAAGAACGGCAACGCTGCATCCCGGCGGGAGAAGCTGAGGCCGCCATCCTTCGCGGTCACGGTTTCAACCTGACAATTGGTCGCCGAGACCACTTTACCGTCAGCGGCATTGATCTCGACCGACGAGACCAGAGTGGGGAAGCTCAGCCCCTTCAGGATCGACGCAGCCATCAATGCCTGTCCCGGAGGGCCGGGGTGAACGGCATCGCCGGCGGTAATGCGATCGTACTTGGGACCTTTGGAACGGGCCGCATCGAGTACCGCCAGATAGGGGTGGAACTGGTCGACGAACAGTCCGCCATTCTTGTCGGCGATCTCTTTGACACCCTTGGACATTTCTTCGAGGGTCTTGTTGTAGCCGACCAGTGCGGTGGGTCCCTGGTCGCCAGCATCCAGCGGTTGTGGGGTGATCCACGCAGCCCGAATGTGGGCAGCCTTCACCTGATCGGCCATTCCCTGCAGGCCGTCCATGTAGGGCTTGAACACCTTGTCGCTGAACTCTCCGTACCCTCCGTCATTCATTCCAAAGTCAACGGTCAGTGCGGTCGGCTTGTGAATCAGCACATCGCGAGCAAATCGCGAATTGCCGCCGGGAGAGCGGTCGCCACCAATCCCGACATTGCGAAACGTGAGCTTCCACTTGGGAAAGCGAGTGACCGTCCACATCTCGACGTAGTTCGAGTACAGGTGCTGCTCGGTGATGCTGTCGCCGATCATGACAACGACATCGCCATCCTTAAAGAAAAAGTCTGCCGCCTGGACAACTGCCGAGGAACAGACCGACAGCGCGACAACACACCAGCTAACGAGCTTCCGCATAGGTGACTCTCCATCAGAGCGAGCGAGGAAACGAGAACCACTCGGAGTATGGAGGGTCAAACTGCCAGCAACAAGGGGGTTGGGGGGAGGCTGATGGCTGATGGCTGATGGCTGATGGCGGATGGCGGATGGCGGATGGCCAGAGGGTATGGCAAGCAAGCACTCCAGGTGTGGAGTACGGATGCGTTTGCGAGCGGCTATTCCATAACCAGCGGCAGGAAGCGGTCGCAACCGGCGGCGATCAGGCTGTCTTCGAGGATGTCGCGACGTTCGCCATCGCTGAAACCATTGAGGCCCGAGTAAAGAGCGTTACCAAGAACCAGCACAGCGACCTCGACAACTCGCATCGGAAGGCGGAACTCGCTCAGGTCGGCGTAGATCTCTTCTTCGCTCAGGATCTCACCAAACTTGGATCCCCGGAACATCAATTCGATGCCACGCAGATTCGGAATCCAGTTGTAGTCGAACGGTCCGTACTCCATGCGTCGATGGGTCACCCAGATGCGGGTGTCCTCGATGCGAACGCCATGTGTGCGTGAGTAAGGCATGTGACTGATCATCCGTGGAATCGACTCGCACCTCACACATGCGGTGCGAACAATTAACCCTACGCCACATCGAAGCAGCGCTCAAGGCCAGTGTTCCAAAGATCTTCAATCTGCTGGTCGGACTGCATATTTTGCCGACCAGCACTTGCCAAACGTCCGATGGACAGTTCCACAATCACGGGGTCAGGAAAATGATTCCCGTGTACGCAGCTGCAGCTGTGGCCGCAGCTTCGGCGTTGAGGGGCACAGCCAGATGGCGTTTGGGAGCATGGTCACCCGGACGGTACTGACCGAGCGGCGTCTCATGCTTCCAGGCGGGGTCGAGGGCCACCGTGTAAGGCAGCGCGATGAACTGCGCTCCGAAGCGCCCCACCGACACGAACGGCTGGACCAGATCCGAGAACGTATGTCCGGTTCGCTCCAGGCCCGGGTCCTCGAAATACAGCGGGTTGTGGTAGACGTTCGACGCTTCCCAATACACCGCCATTGCCGAGTTGTTTCGCTCCAGCGAACCATTCTCCATCAGAGCCGATTCTTCGGGGCACTGCTTGTAAGGCTTACTGGGGTCGGAGTTGGCGGGACGTGGGCAGAGCGTTTCGCTCGGGTCACCGCCATTGGGGGTGTAGTCGTAGAACGGCTGGATCGCACTGATGGCCTTCAGGCGATGAACAGGGTCAGCCAATGGAACGAGCGACTTCCCCTTCTCGGTGGTGTCTCCATCCAACTCCGGGAACGGAGCGTCTTCGGCACCTGGGGTGGGTGGAACCTGATCTGCGACGAGCTTGGACGACTCCGGCTGATCGCTCGTCGTCTTCTCGTCCTTGGGGAGTTCCGCCACCTGCACGGGCGAATTCGTCGTGGCTGGCGTCTCCGGAGTCACTGACCGGGATGAGTCCGTCACGTCGGACGATTCCGCGAACGGATCCTGGCCGACGAGATCAAGGTCATCCTGGAAGGGCCAGTGAGGCAGTGGAACGCCCACTCGCTGGCGTGGGACCGCAACCCGTGGCTCAATCGCAACATCTCCAAACGAACCGGGATGATGAGTCGGCTCGTTGATGTCAGCAGGAGGCTTGGCCCCAGGACGTGCAACCACGTCGTTGGTGGTTTCTGGAGCGATGCTGACTGGTGGCGGAACAGGTGCGGCCACCGGAGCATTTGCGTCGCTTGCGACAGGCTGGCTGTTCTTGGTGGGAATAGGACGCGGCTGAGTCCGCATCCAGTTGGAGTAGGGAGTGATCTCCTGCGGCGCAGTCTCGGCGGCGGGAGTCGTGGCCGGAGTGCTCTCCTGCTGACGACTGACATCCCCTCGCATCTCGCGCCAGCGCTGACGCGCGGAACGCTGCTTCAAGCGATCGAGGGGCTTAACCGCCTCGCGATCATTCGCGGGCAGCGAGCCCGCGAAACACAGACACAATGCACCAGTCAGGAACTGCTTCCAGAGCGACCGGCGCTGGGCCAGTTCATTCCCCGTACGAGGTGCTGTAGTTGGGTGATTCTTGTGTGATAGCGATGTCATGCGGGTGGTTCTCCCTCACCGATGCCGCGGTGATCTTGAGGAACTTCGGCTTGGTGCGAAGTTCCGCGATCGTGGCCACACCCAGGTATCCCATCCCCGCTCGAAGTCCGCCGACCAGCTGGTACAGCAGATTCTGAAGAGGACCTTTATAGGGGACTCGTCCTTCGACCCCCTCGGGAACCAGTTTTGGGCGGGCTTTGTCTTCGTCTCCCGATAGTGTCTGGCGGTAGCGTTCGCTGCTGCCCTTCACCATCGCTCCCAGTGATCCCATCCCACGGTACGACTTGAACGTACGTCCCTGGTACAGAATCATTTCCCCCGGACTTTCGTCCACGCCGGCCAGCAAGCCGCCCAGCATGACCGAACTTGCTCCCGCAGCCAGAGCCTTCGTGATGTCGCCGCTGTAGCGGATGCCTCCATCCGCAATGATCGGGACATCAGTCCCAGCCAGTCCCGCAGCTGCCTCGGACACAGCGGTGAGCTGAGGCACACCGACTCCCGAGATGATGCGAGTGGTACAGATCGACCCCGGCCCGATGCCCACCTTGACGGCGTCGGCACCGGCCTTCGCCAGATCGCGTGCCCCCTGAGCGGTGGCGACGTTTCCGGCGATGATGTCAATCTGCGGCCATTGCCGCTTGAGCTCCTGCACCGTCTCGATGACGTTGCGGGAATGCCCGTGAGCGCTATCCACGGTCAGAAAATCGACGCCTGATTGAATCAGGGCTTGAGCTCTCTGGATGTCATACACCCCGACAGCTGCCCCAACCCTCAATCTCCCCCGCGCGTCCTTATTGGCCTTGGGGAAGCGCAGGTTCTTGTCAATGTCCTTGATCGTGATCAAGCCCTTCAGTTGATATTGATCGTCTACGAGCAGCAGTTTCTCGACCTTGTTTTCGCGAAGGATGCGTTCCGCGTCTTTGAGGCTGGTGTCTTCGCGGGCTGTGACGAGCTTGTCCTTCGTCATCACTTCCTCGACTCGCATTTCCTTCGATTCGAGGAATCGCAAATCTCGGCGGGTGATGATCCCTTTCAGCTTCCCATTCTCCGTAATCGGAACTCCGCCGATGTTCCGCTGCTCCATGAGTTCGATGACTTCGCGGACTTTGGCGCTCGGCGAAAGACTGACGGGATCAACGATCACGCCGTTCTCGCTGCGTTTAACGCGTTCGACTTCGAGAGCCTGTCGCTCGATCGAAAGATTCTTATGAATGACGCCGACGCCGCCTTCCTGGGCCATGGAGATCGCCATATCACTTTCCGTCACCGTGTCCATCGGACTGGAGAGGATGGGGATATTGATCGTGATATTCCGTGTGAGACGGGTCGACACCTCGACATCCGAGGGAAGCGACTCGCTGTAGGCTGGGACCAGCAGAACGTCGTCAAAGGTCAGACCAGTGTCCAGAATGCGATCTTTCACGAAAGTCTCCTTGTTCCCAGAACAGTTGCAGACACGAAGTTCCTCTTCTCCCAAGACGTCGCCATCAGCTGCGACCGCTCGAACGAAGAGTGTTGAACAGACAGCCCCGAAATCGCGAATGCATCGACCGGATCACCAGATAGACCGGTGGACCGTTGCACTTCAGCAGGGGGAATAGGCCAGTCAGGCCGAGAGCTATTCAATTTGCAGCCGCGCACCACGGAGGGCCTCGAAAAACCGGGGCACAGCGTGTCACACTCAATCACAAAGGCTGCCATTGGTAGAGTGTACGGCGTTTGTTGCCGATCATCAATCATTCGCGGCTGATGTGTCAAAAATCGATCGTTTCACGCGAGTCTTCCCTCGGAAAATCAAGTCGACACACCGGTCCAGCCCGTTGGTGTGAGTCTCAATCAGTTCGCCACCCTCGCAATCTGGGGAGTGGGCTGGCACCATATGACCTGTTCGCTGCTGCGATCGATCAACCGATCATTCCACCCGGGGGTTCATATGTCCGCGCTCGCCACCCGCAAGTCTGCCCAGCCCGCAAAGTCTTCTGATTCCGCACAGCTTCAACTTGCGATCTTTCCGACCGCCATTGGCTGGTTTGGGCTGCTGGGAAATTCGAGGGGGCTCTCCCGGATGGTCTTTGCCCACCTCTCAGCCAAGGCCGCGAAGCAAGCTCTCGGAGAGTTCGCCGCCGGGGCCGAAGAAGCTGACTGGTCCCCCCAGCTGCGGAAGAAGCTGGAGAACTACGCTGCCGGACGAAAGGTCAGCTTCGACGACGTCAAGATCGTTCGTCAGCGACCATTGACCGAGTTCCAGGAGCGCGTCGTTTCGATCGTCCGGTCGATCCCGCGCGGCGAGACGTTGACCTATGGTGAAGTCGCCCAACTGGCGGGATCTCCGGGAGCGGCCCGGGCAGTCGGCTCCGTGATGTCGAGTAACCCCGTCCCAGTCATCGTCCCCTGCCACCGCGTCGTCGGGACCTGTGGGAGCCTCGGCGGTTTCAGCGCTGCGGGCGGCATACGCACGAAGCAATGGATGCTGGATGTGGAATCGGGAAAAGGGACACAGATTTAAGGGATGGCACAGATCAAAGAGGGGCAGCCTCGGTGAACAAGCCATGGCTCGAATGCCCCTACTGTCCTCTCTCATCTGTGTGAACCTGTGGCCATCTGTGTCCCCATTTCATCGCCTGCATATTCGCAATAACGCTTTCTCAGAGATCCCCTGATGCGACAACTCCTGACCAGCCTCGCTCTCTGCCTCCTCTTCTGCGTCACGTCCGCGTTCTCTGCCGAGCCGCAGCGAAAGATCGTCCTCATCGCCGGGCCGAAGAGTCATGGACCGGTGGGCAACGGCATTCACGACTACCCGTGGAGCGTGAAGCTGCTGAAGGTGATGCTCGACAACTCGAACATCGCGGAAAAGGTCCGGGTGGAGTACCACCTCGATGGGTGGCCGACGGATCCGAAAACTCTCGACGATGCCGACACGATCATGGTGATCTCGGACGGGCGAGACGGTGACCTCTATGCCGAGGCCCCGCACTTCGGCTCGCCCGAACACCTGGCTCAGGTCCAGAAGCAGATCGACCGCGGCTGTGGCTTCTGCACGTTCCACTTCTCAACCTTTGCTCCCGATCAATACGCGAAGCAGATCCTCGACTGGTCGGGCGGGTACTTCGACTGGGAAGAGAACGGCCAGAAAAAGTGGTACTCCGCCATCCAGGTCCACGACACCGCGGTGGAGATCGCCTCGCCGCAACATCCGGTCAGTCGTGGCCTCAAGCCGTTTCAGATGAAGGAAGAGTTCTACTTCAATCTGCGGTTCCAGCCCGAAGGGGATGGCGAGAAGCTGACCGGGCTGGCCCCACTGCTCAGCGTGCCGGTCCTTCCGGGACGTGAGCCCGATGGGAAGGTTGTCGCCTGGGCCAAAGAGCGGGCGAATGGTGGACGAGGATTCGGGACAACCTGCGGTCACTTCTACGAGAACTGGAAGGTCACCGAGTTCCGCACGATGATCCTGAACGCCCTCGCGTGGACCGCCCACGTCGATGTCCCCGCCGAAGGTGTCCAGGCCCGGTACTTCACCCATCAGGAAATCACAGCTGCGATAGCCGGGAAGCAGGGAACCGAGCGGGCGACTCTCGACGAGAAGCCGATTCGCGTATTGCTGGTCGCCGGAAACGAAGCCCACAAGTGGCACAACTGGGAACGAACCACGCCCGTCATCAAGTCCCAGCTGGAGCTCGACCCGCGCGTCAAGGTCACAGTCAGCACCGACATCGAATCTGCTTTGACGAAGGAGTTGGCTCATCACGATGTACTGGTGCAGAACTCCTACGCGAACTGGCACGATCCCAAAGTACTCAGCCCCGAAGCCCAGAAGGCCTGGATCGACTTCCTGCAAAACGGTGGCGGAATGGTGGTCATCCACTTTGCCAATGGAGCCTGGAACTTTTCACTACCGATGGCAGAGGCATCGGACTGGCCAGAGTACCGCAAGCTGGTCCGCCGCGTCTGGAACCACAAGGGTGAAGGCGACGCGAAGAGTGGCCACGATGCGTTCGGGCCCTTTCAAGTCAACAAGACCTCGCTGCCGCATCCCATCACGGACGGGCTCACGAACTTTGCCATCGTCGACGAACTCTACTACCGCCAGGACGGGGCCGACCCGATTGAGCCGCTGATCGTCGCTCACTCAAGAGACACCCAGCGCGACGAGCCGCTGGCGTGGACCTACAGCTATGGCAAGGGCCACATCTTCCAGACACTGCTCGGACACAGCGAGCGAACTTACGAGACGTTCGAGCCGTGCGAGATGCTGCGCCGCGCGGTGGCCTGGTCAGCAAATCGAAACATCATCGCCATGACTCGTGATGTCGCCCCCGCGCTCCCGGTCCCGGTGTTATCTGCGACTTCGTCTGCACCCGCCAAGCCAGCGCCAGCTCCCAAAGCCACCGGGAAACTCGTCCTCGCCGAAGGCAAGTTCGGCAAAGCCCTCGACGCCGCCCAGGGCGGATCGTTCTTCGCAGCTCACCCCGAGCATCGTAACGCGACAGTCACGGTCGACTGCTGGACAAAGCTGGTATCGAAAGACGGGTACAACATCCTCGTCGCGAGCGAACCAAAGGCATCGCCCACTCATTGGGAGATGTACACGCATGCGGGGTCAGGACAGTTCGCGGTCTACATGCCCGGACGCGGCGGGGATTATCGGACCGAAGTCGATATCGCCGATGGCCAGTGGCACCACGTCTCGATGATCTTTGAACCGGGGCGGATTCGTCTGGAGGTCGACGGGAAGCTGGCTCTCGACAAGCCGCTGCCTGCTCCATTGCCACCTGCCGCAGCTGGTCCCATGGCGATCGGTCAGCTCGTTGAGGGCGGCATTGGCTGCAACGGCCTGATCGATGAAGTGCGGTTCACACGCGGGGTTCGCGAGTTCAACGAACTCCCCACAACCGCTCCCGTACTCGATGAACGCCAGCTGGCAACGACGTTGGGACTATGGCGGTTCGACAAGCTGGCGGGTGGACGCTCCCCCGATGAGTGCAAACGCAAACTTGATGCATTCGCTCTTGCTCCAGCCGGGACAACGGACCGCTCCCCCGAGACCGATCCCGACCACTGGGGCAGCAAGGCTGTGGGGTTTGACTGGACCGAGAAGAACTCAGTCGACGGTCGCTGGCAGGACACAGAGATCGGACGCTGGCTGGCGAGCATCGTCGCCCTGCCCGGCAGCGCGGTCCGCAAGGGGCTCTCGATCCGCGTCGGTGACCAGCAGGACGCTGTCCTCTGCTACGACACCGAGGTCTGTGGCCTGCGAGCAATCTGGACCGGGGGCTTTTTGAAGTTTGACCCCGCGCGGTTCGGCATCATCGCGTCGCCCCAGCCCGACGGCACGATCCAGTTGACCACGCAAGAGGGAGCCCAATGGAGCGGTAAGGTCCAGTTTCGCCGGATGTACGCCCATGACCCACGCGTGGTCCTGGAGTACGTCGTCGACAACACCCTCGTGCGCGAGTCCCCGTGGCGCGAGGCCGGGAATGTCTTTACACGCCAGTTTGAAGTCGAAGCCGGAAGCACGCCGCTCCATCTGATGGTAATCCCCACCGGGAATGCCGAGGTCGTGGAACAGGTCATCGCCGGTCGCCCCTCAATCCTGCAAACCGATGGAGCAATGAAGCGCCGTATCGTGCTGCTGTCCGAGGACGGATCGGCAGTGTCCCTAAAGGCTGTCGAGAAGTCGGGCCGGCTGACGATCCCGCCTCGCGAGAAGCCGCTTCGTTTCAAGCTCGTCTATTCCACGGGCTTCGAAGACGACACTCCCGCACTCACAGCCTTGCTGCCGAACCTCAAACTCGATTCACTGGCGGAGTGGATCTCCCCCGGCCCAGCACGCTGGACCGAAACGATCACGACTCGCGGGACCACCTCCTTCAGCGGCAAAGGCCCCGCTGTGGCCAAACCTCCGTACGTCGTCGATACCGTCACGCTGCCATTCAATAATCCCTACAAGGCCCTGCTCTTCACGACGGGAATCGACTTCCCCCCCGCAGGCCCGGTGAAGAATGGGATCGATCCGCTGACCACGCTCTACGTCTGCACCCTGCACGGCGATGTCTGGCAAGTCTCGGGAGTCGATGGGGAGCTGCGGGATCTGACCTGGAAGCGGTTCGCGACCGGGCTCTTTCAACCGCTCGGGCTGAAGATCCATCACGGGGACATTTATGTTCTCGGCCGCGACCAGATCACGCGACTCAGGGACCGGGACGGCAATGGGGAGGCGGACGATTACGAATGCTTCTCCAACCTGCATGAGACCTCGGTCGGCGGGCACGACTATGTCGCCTGTCTGGAGGCTGATTCCGAGGGGCGGTTCTATTTCGTCCATGCCACTCAGGGAGCGGTGAGGATCTCAGCGAACGGTATGAGTCTAGAGATTCTCGGCACTGGTTTGCGTAATCCGAACGGCATGGGGCTCGGCGCCCACAGCGAATTGACCGCCTCCCCACAGGAAGGCGAGTGGACGCCCGGCACCGGACTGTATGAGGTACAGAAGGGCGACCACTTCGGATACAAGGGCCCGCTGCCTCCGCACAAGTTCGAGCACCCCGTGGTGGCTCTGCACGATCCACTCAAGTCTCTCGGGGTCAAGGCTCCGTTCGCCTGGATTCCCCGCCGGGTCGACAACTCCAGTGGTGGCCAGGTCTGGGTGACAAGCGATCGCTGGGGGACCACTCCAGGGACGATGCTGCATCTCTCCTATGGTCAGTGCACCATGTTGCAGGTCATGCAGGAGAAGTTCACCGACGCCGACGGAACCACGATCTCGCAGGGCGGGACGGTCTCCTTTCCATTCACGTTCGACTCCGGCGTCTGCCGGGGGCGCTTCAGTCCGCATGATGGCCAGCTGTACGTCACGGGACTACGCGGCTGGGTGAACTCCGCAGCTCAGGACGGCTGCATCCAGCGAGTCCGTTACACCGGTGGGACACCCTATCTGCCGACGGCGGTGCGGACCTATAAGAACGGTCTGGCGATCAAGTTTCCGGGTCAGCTGCTGAATGATGTCACCGACCCGGGGAATTACCGGATCGAGCGGTGGAACATGATGTACTCCCCCGTCTACGGGTCGCAGGACTACAAGCTGAGCCAGCCGAACGAGCAGGGACATGACGAAGTCAACGTGATCTCGGCAACGCGGCTCGACTCGCAAACGGTCTTTCTCGAAACCGACGAGATGGTCCCCTGTTGCCAGTTGACAGTCCGCTTCACTCTGCATCTGGAAAGTGGTGAGAAGCCGACTCGCAGCCTCATCGCTTACACGATTCATCGCGTCCCGGAAGAACGCATTCCCGATTCCCAGATCGTCCGGACACAGGCACCCGGAACACTCTCTCCCGAGCAACTCGAACGCTTGCGACCGGGGCTGAAGGAGACATTCGAGCATGGTCGTCTGCTCGACCATCGGGTGGCCCGCATGGCTTCGACGTCCTATCCGCCACTTGTGCCTCCGTCGCCGTGGGTGACCTACGGCCCCACAGCCATCACCAAGCGTGGCTGGCTCAAGGTTCCGGAACGTGGGGTCTATCAGTTCCGCCTGGAGGGAACCGCAGAAGCCGAGCTGCGCATCAACGGCCACGAGATAATCGAGAAGAGCAAGGACCTGCCCATCTCCGATGTCGCTGAGGTCGACCTGCGATCGGGCTACAACGAGATCATCATCAAGCACGGGACTCCCAATCTCTCTGAACAGAATCAGGGTATTGGAGCCCAGCTGCGCGTCCTCTGGTCGGGCCCTGATTTCATCGAGGAGCCACTGCCACCGACTGTGCTCTTCCACACCCATGACCAGGAGCTGGAGCAGAGCCTGCTCAAACGCGAGGGGCGCGAGCTGTTCGAGACGCTCCGCTGTGCCCGGTGTCACAACACCCCCGAAGGCGTTCACGTGAAGGATGCCGCTCGCTGGGCCGGGGCCGAGAATGCCGCACCGAGCCTCAAGGGCGTGGGCCAGCGACTTCAACCCGCTTGGTTGTTGTCGCATCTTCTCGCCCCTGCCGCTTCAGCCAGCGATCCCAACTCCGACTGGTCGGCAACGAAACGAACCATGCCCCAGCTGTTTGACGCCAGCCGGGCCGAAGATCAGGCCGCGGTCGCCGACTTGGTGGCCTACCTGACCGAGGGTACGACGGTGGCCCCTGTTACTGATGAGGAGGAGGAACTGGTCGATCGAGGTCGAACGCTGTTCGATGATTTGGGTTGCCTCTCTTGCCACACCCTGAATCGTCAGAGCCTGGTCGATGGGCCAGAGGTCGGACGCCATCGCAAATCGCTCGATCATGTGAAACACAAGTTCCAACCTGCGGCCTTGCGCGAGTTCCTCAAGGCTCCGACGGCTCTGCATTCCGGAACCCGGATGCCCGACTTCAAGCTCAGCGATGAAGAAGCAAACGCCCTCGCAGCCCTGCTAACTCGGTCGGATGCGACCGTGGAACCAATTTCTGTTCCGTCGGGGAATGCCGCGCAAGGGGCCAAACTCTTCCGGTCACGAGGCTGCGCCGCCTGCCACGCGGACCGCGATGGCGAGGTCATCGAGCAGCAGCGTCGTCCGGCCATCACCTTCCGGGAAATCGGCAAGGGGTGCCTCGCGGAGACAGCTCCCAATTCAGCTCCGCACTACGCCCTGACCGACCACCAGCGAACAGCGCTGGCCAAGTTCTTCGAGAACCCGGGAGTGGCCGAGGCTCCTGAGTCTTTGCCAGAACGGGCAGAGACACTGATCTCTCGCCTCAACTGCGTGGCCTGCCATACGCGGGACACTCAAACCAGCCCCCGGGCCGAGTTGATCACCGAGGAGGGCGAGACCGGACTGGCCCCGGAGCAGTTGCCCCAGCTGACCTGGACGGGAGAAAAACTGCACGAGGAGTGGGTGGCCAAGCTGCTTAAAGGGGAGCATCCCGAGCGCCCCCGCCCCTGGCTCAAGGCCCGGATGCCGACGTTCCCGGCGTATGCGGATGTCCTCGCTGCTGGCCTTGCCGCCCAGCACGGCATTCCTGGAAACGATGCGGATGCTGGTCCCACGCCCATTCCCCACGGAGCGGAGATCGGAGCGAAGTTGATGCAGAAGGAGATGCTCGACTGCCGCCAGTGTCACGCGCTGGGGGCCGAGCCACCCACCGGTGACGCCAAGACACTCCTCGCTCCCGGGATTAACTTCGCCCTCACCCGCGACCGGATGCGGTACGACTTCTACCGCCGCTGGGTCATCGACCCTCCGCGTTACGACATCGGCACCCGCATGCCCAAACTGGCTGCCGATGGCAAGACGACCAAGGTGCGTCAGGTCCTCGACGGCGACGCCCAGAAACAATTCGACGCCATCTGGGAATTCCTGAACCGCAAGTAACGACTCGTCGCCATCTTCGCCCCACATCGCAACGCGTCACCTCCTCTTCCCTTCCTTCTCTTGCTTCCCTTTTGTTCCATTCCTCCTTCCGTCGATCAACGGGCTATGCGTTTAGTGATATCACCGAACACACGAGTTGATTGAAACGATGCAGAGAAGTACTGAACAGAAGCAAAGCAAGGGAACGAAGGAAGGCAGAAACCGGGAGGTGCTTGGGCGTGCTGTTTTGAAGCCCGCGGCTCGCGGATATCAGTCAGATTCCCATGAATCGGGGGCGAACGCCAATGACGGCTATCCTTCGATGGCGCATGTCTTTACCATTTACTCAGCGATCGCGAAGTCAGGTGTGTGTTCTTTTGCTGGACGGTTGCCGACGCAACTGGTGATTCTCATGACTCCGAAGGAAGTATTGGCTCTCTGTCGACGTGCCGAGATTAAAGTCGTGGACCTGCGGTTCATGGATTTTCCCGGGACGCAGAAGCACTTCACGATCCCCGTCAAAGCTCTGACAGAAGAGAGCTTTACCGAAGGCTTTACGATCGACGGTTCGTCGATTCGCGGCTGGCAGTCGATCAACGAGAGCGACATGCTGGTCATCCCGCAGCCGGAGACAGCGACGGTCGACCCGTTCCTGACCGGGACGCTGGCGATGACGTGCAACATCCACGATCCGGTGACCGGAGAGAGCTACGCCAAGGACCCTCGCAATGTGGCTCTGAAGGCCGAGCAGTACATGCAGTCCACCGGGATCGCCGACGTCGCGAACTTCGGTCCCGCAGCTGAGTTCTTCGTCTTCGACAACGCGAGATTCGACCAGACGGAACACTCCGGTTTTTACCACCTCGACAGCGGCGAAGGTGAATGGGCCCGGGGCCAGTCGGGAACCGGAGCCGATGCCGGGTACAAGATCCGCCGCCGCGAGGGGTACTTCAACACCCCGCCGAGCGACACGCTGCAGGATCTGCGTACCGAGATCATGCTCAAGCTGCAGGAATGCGGCGTCGATGTCAGCAGCCAGCACCATGGCTCAGCCACCGGCGGCCACTGCGCGATCGGCTTGTCCTACGGCCCGATGCTGAAGATTGCGGACAACCTGCTGCAGTACCGTTACATCGTGAAGAACGTCGCAGCTGCACGCGGCAAGTCGGCGACATTCATGCCGAAGCCGCTGTGGAATGACTATGGCTCGGGGCTGCATCTGCACTTCTCGTTGAGTAAGGGCGGGCAACCACTGTTCGCGGGCGATGGGTATGGCGGCTTGAGCCAGATCGCCCTGTATGCCCTCGCCGGAGTGCTGCATCATGCGAAGGCCCTGATGGCGTTCTGCTGCCCGACGACCAACAGCTACAAGCGACTGGTCCCCGGATTCGAGGCACCGATCAATCTGACCTACAGCTTCCGCAACCGTTCGGCAGCAATCCGTATTCCGGTTCACAACTCGCGGCCCGCCAGCAAGCGGTTCGAGTTCCGCTGTCCCGATGCGTCGGCGAATCCCTATTTAGCAATGTCAGCCACGCTGATGGCGGCCATCGACGGTATCCAGCGACGACTGGAGCCCGGACAACCACTCGATAAGGACATCTACGGCCTCTCGCCCGAGGAGCTCAAAGGCTACGCCAGCGTGCCCAGCTCGCTCGACGAGTCGCTGGCTGCCCTGCGTGAGGACCGCGACTTCCTGTTGCGAGGCGATGTCTTCACCGAAGATGTCATCGACGCGTGGATCTCCTACAAACAAACCCACGAAATCCAGGCCATCCGCGAACGCCCGCACCCCTGGGAGTTCGCGATGTACTACGACATCTGAAGTCTCGTCACGTACCACTCGCATTTGCAGGAAGTGTTACGACCATGAGCAGAATATCATCTGTCGTGACGGCGTTATTGCTGGCCTTCGGTACATTCGCATGGCTGCCGTTGGTGTCTCACGCGGATGAGAATGAAGCCTCTATTCCGCAGATAGCGGAGAAGGACGCCATCGAGTGGGCCAACCGCTTAATCGATGTGATCCAAAAGGATGAGGATGCAGCACCACTCTTCAGCTGGAGCGCCATGACGGCGCGCACTCTCAAGGGGCTTGATGTCTCAGACCAAACCAAGGCTGCAGCTCAGAATGGTGTTCGGCTGTTTGTTGTATCCCCCAACGGCTTTTTAGGGCAAATACGGAATCAATACATTGAAGGTCATCGATACAAATACATGCGGGTCTTTCAAGACAAAGATGGAACGCGGGTCCAACTCCGACTCTTACTGCCTGATGGAGATGCCAAATTCGATGACTATCTTCTGGCACAAGAGGCCGGACGAGTGGTCGCAGTCGACATAAAAACGACAGCCAGTGGGGACGATGCATCCTTGGTGATTCGCTGGGCCTTACTTCCACTGCTTGCCAGAGATAACGAAGGACTACGTGAATCGTTAACCGAGAATGAGCTCCTGTCCCTCGATCATTCCGCTGAATTGAAAGTGATGGCCCAGGCGATCCTGGATGACAAGTTCGATCAAGTCGCTTCGCTCGCAGCCAAACTTCCTGCTGGAATCCGAAATGGGAAAGAGTGCGTGACGATCGAGTTGACCGCTGCTCAATTACTTTCGGATGCGGAAGCTCAACGCGAGATCATTGATCGATTTCGTCGCCTGGAGCCAGACAACCCTGCCATCAACCTCCACTCGATTGAATACTTCACATTGACGGGTGATTTTGAACAGGCTTTGGCAAGTGCCGAGCGGTTTCGCGATAGCAACGGAGAAGAGGCTTATATCGTCATGAAGATTGCCTACCTTCAAGCGGCGGCTGAAAGGCTCGACGAAGCCTTGAAATCGGCTGAAAAAGCCATCGAATTGGAACCCGACTGTGTTGATACATACTGGATGCTCATCACCGTGGCTGGGTTCCGAAAGGATCACGCTACGATCAACAAGACACTTCAAAAGCTCGTAACAGACTTCGGTATCGAACTGACACCCCAAGAGATCGAGGAAGACGAATTCTACGAGGAGTTCATCAAATCTCCTGAATTTGAGGAACTGGAGAAGTTTCTGGAGTCTCAAAAAAAGTGACGTGGCAATCGGAAATTGCATTGGACTACCATGGCTGCTTCACGCCACACACACTCTCTCACTGAAGGAACGGTTGAGAACATGAACAGGATTGTTTCGTTTGCAGCAGCATGGTTGCTTGTGATTGGTGCATGGTCCATGCAGTCGCCGGCGACGTACGCCGAAGAGAAGCCAGCAGCTCTGGCCACGATTTCCGAGAAGGCCGCACTGCAGTGGTCCGAGGCCTTGGTAAAAGCCATCGACAGCGGCGAAGGAGCTGCCGGGTTGATCGACTGGACCAGCTTGATGGCTCGCTGTGCCAAGGGTGTCGGAGCGACTCCCGATGCAATCGCCGAGTTTCAGACAGGGATGGAGCAGACCGTGGCCACCCCGCAAGGGTTGCTGGGGATGATCAGCAACGAGGTCAAAAACGGCGCTGGCTTCAAGTACATGCGCACCTTCAAGGATGCCGAAGGGACGCGGATCAAATTTCGCCTGTTGCCTGCTTCGGGGGGAGTCAATTTCTATGACTTCCTGATGCGAGACAACAAAGGCAAGGTTCAGGCAATCGACATCAAGTTCGCATCGTCTGGCGAGGACTTCTCGCAGACCATGCGGCGATTCTTTGTTCCAGCTGTGGCAGAGGCCAACAAGAGCGTGCTGCAGAAGCTGACGGGCAAAGAGGGCGCCCTGATGAAGAGCTTGGGTCAGATTCAGGAGATGGCCACGGCGATCCAGGCGAATGAGCCCGCCAAGGCAGCCGAGATTGCCGCGAAGCTGCCCAAGGAAGTCCGCAATGAAAAGTTCTGCATGTTGATTGAGCTCAGAGCCGCGCAGATGTCCGGTAACGAGGACGCCCACCAGGAGGTGATCGAGCGGTTTCGCGGACTGTACCCGAACGATGCGGCGATCGACCTACTGTCGATGGACTACTTCGCGATGAAGGAGAATTTCGCCGAGGCATTGGCCTGTGCCCAACGATTCCAGAAGGCCATGGGGGAAGAAGCCTTCATGACCACCCTCATCGCTGACCTGCAATGGCAGAACGGACAGGTCAAAGAAGCCCGGGCGACGATCGAAAAGGCGATCAAGCTGGAACCCGATTTCGTCAGTGCCCGCTGGACCAAGGTCACGATTGCCGACGCCCAGAAGGACTACACCTCCGTGAACAAGACACTCAAGGAGCTGGTCACCGACTTTGGGGCCGAACTCGATCCTGAAGCGATGAAGAAGGAAGCCTTCTACGAGGAATTCGTGAAGACGCCCGAATTCAAGGATCTGGAGAAGTTCCTCAAGGCCCAGAAGAAGTAACATCGACAGCGATCCGCCGCTCTGGTTGGCAGACATGCTGAGTCACAGAAGTGCAATCACGGGCTCGATCGTCAGAGGACAGATCTCTGACGATCCGAGCCCGTTGTATTTTGGTCTCGTCGGATACTTCGCGGGCGAATTCGCCCCTCGTGAAATCGCGGTTGGTGTCGATCACATCCCCTCATTCCTGCGATGATGTTGACAGTCCCTACACCCGTTCTGACAATTATTGTTCCGACACTTCTTGGCCCTTGGTGGCATGCCCATGACTCGTTCACGTTCCCCGAAGGCCGCCACGGTCTCTCGGCGTAAATTTGATTCCGTCGAACAGTCGGCGTACCTCAACCTGTGGAGGACATACGACCTCCTCAAGGCCTACGAAGATCGTCTCTTCAGTGAGTACGACCTCTCGGCGCAGCAGTACAACACGCTGCGTCTGCTCAAAGCGGTCCACCCCGCTCGTTTGCCGACCCTGGAGCTGGGGGCGCGACTCGTTTCGCGAGCTCCCGATATGACACGTTTGCTCGATCGCCTGGAGGCACGCGGGTTGATCGACCGGGAGCGACTGCCGGAAAATCGACGCGTTGTCGAAATTGGTATCACCCCGGATGGGGTCAAGCTCCTGAACACTCTGTCTCGTCAGGTGACCGAATGTCATTCGCGACAACTGGGACACATGAGTGCGGATGAACTCGAAACGCTCAACCGGCTGCTGGATCGATGTCGGGAACCGCACGAGCCCGACGACAGCCATTGGCCGAAAACGATGTGATACTAGACTCAATTCGTCGATGGCTGTTTTGACTCCGCTTCTCCCTCTGTGTCTTGGTTCTTGTGATGGAACTCTCTTTCGCTGTTGCTGACACGACCTCGGGTGTGATGACCGAATGGGCTCCGCAAGCTGTGAAGGTGCTCAAAACCTTACATGTGGAATCAGTGCTGCTGCCCCTGCTATGGCAGATTGCACTCATCATCATTGCCGCACGCATCTTCGCGACTCTGTTCCGCAAGTTTGGACAACCATCCACGGTCGGCGAAATTGCGGCGGGATTGATTCTGGGGCCATCGGTCCTCGGCAAGCTTTCACCCGATTTGTTCAATGCGATCTTTCACCCCGTTCTTGAAGGCGTCCCGCTGGCGTTCTCCGACCAGCTGTTGCGTTGGATTCTCACGTCGTTCAGCCAGTTCGGTCTCGTGATGCTGTTGTTCCTGATCGGGATGGAGTTCGATTTCAAGCACCTGAAAGTCAGTGGCAAATCAGCGATCGCGGTTTCGGTGACGGGGGTGCTGTTGCCGTTTGGGCTCGGGATTCTGCTGGCGATGGTTCTCTATCCCCAGGTCGGCCAAGGCATCGACAAGCGTGGTTTTTCGCTGTTCCTCGGCACGGCCATGTCGATTACGGCGATTCCGATTCTGGGTCGCATCATGATGGAGATGGGCATCACGCGTTCCAAGATCGGCGCCCTGACCATCAGTGCCGCAGCTGTGGATGACGCTCTCGGCTGGATTCTGCTGGCGACTGTGGCGGCACTGGTCAAATCGGGGCTGTCGGGCGAGCAGGGAATCAACTGGTCGCACACGGCGTTGATGTTGGTCGAGACGGTGGCCTTTGCCCTCGTCATGGTATACGTCGCCCGCCCACTCCTCAGTCGATGGGTCGCCAGCGCGCTGAATAATGAGAAGCGTGAACTGGGGTTGAACCACATGGCGATCCTGCTGGCGATTCTGTTCAGCTGTGCGATCGTGACGAACCTGATCGGGATCTTTGCGATCTTCGGAGCTTTCGTGCTGGGTGCAGTGCTGTCCGAGGAGCATGAGTTTCGCGAGGCGGTGAATCACAAGTTCAAGGACTTCGTGACAGCGTTCTTCCTGCCGATCTTTTTTGCTTTCACGGGATCGCGAACGGATATTGGGACGCTCGGATCGTGGCACATGTGGGGGCTCTGCGGACTGGTATCGCTGGCTGCGATTGTCGGGAAGTTTGGTGGGTGTGGAGTTGCTGCCTGGCTGACGGGGAGCAAACCGCGCGAGGCCGCCTGCATCGGGATCATGATGAACACCCGAGCTTTGATGGAGCTGGTGGTGATCAATGTGGGCAAAGACCTGGGAGTGATTCCCGACAGCGTCTATTGCATGCTGGTGATCATGGCCCTGTTGACCACGGTGATGACGACGCCGATCCTGCTGAGGACGATGCGAGGGACAGAGCTGGAGCCAATGATCGAGGCTTCAGGATTTCTCACCGGCGGAGCCCCCAGGTAGTGGGTGAACAACGAAGTGTGACCTCAGCGTCGTGAGCCGGTGACGAACTCGACGATTCTCCAATCGAGCCAGCGCGAGTCGGGATCGCCGTGCCCGCTGCCCACGTAGCCGAGATGGCCACCTCCCGAGGTGATCGCCAGTTGGACGGGATCGGACCAGTCGCCCCCGTGCTCATGAAACATCTCGACCGGAACCATCGGGTCATCGGCCGAGGTCAGTATCACTGTCGGGACTCGAATGAGCGGAATCCGCGTCAGGGCACTCGATTGCCGGTAGTACGACGCGGCATCCGCGAAGCCGCCATGCGGAGCAGTGTATCGGTCGTCGAACTCATATAAAGTTCGCGGCAACGGCTGCGGCAGAGCTGCGAAGTCGGGCCGCAGCTGGATCTGGGCCTGGATCTGCTCAATCAGAGCCCCGACAAAATGTCGGTCGTATGGCTTGTTGAGCGTTCGTTCGAGCGTGGCCACGCTGCGGGCCAGGTCAAACGGCGGGTTCACTGCCATGGCTTTGACAACGGACGCTGGGAACTGGTCCCCCTCTTCGCCGAGATACTTGAGCAGCAGATTCGCGCTCAACGACATGCCGAAGAGGGTGAGCGGCGATGAGGGGCCACAACGCTCGATGATCGCTTGCACCGCAGCCTTCAGGTCACCTGAACGCCCCGCGTTATACGGCAGACGAGCCAGCCCGGCCCCAGCCCCACATCCGCGCAGGTTCAGCCGAAAGACTCTCACCCCACGCTGGTTCAGTTTCCCCGCCACACGTACCAGCAACGAGTTCTGCGCGCTCCCTCCCAATCCGTGCATCATCACCAAAACGGGATCACCGGTTTGCCACTGGCCAGGACAATCATCCAGGGCGATGAGTGAGTCGCCATCGGGAAGAGTGACCTGCCGCACAACCCCAGCCTCACGAACGTTGTGTCCCTTCCAAAACGCTGCAGAGAGCGTCTGGGCATGGCCGCCCGGCATCCACCAGGCAGGACGAAAACGAGTGAGGCTAGAGACCCATTGCGGGTCAATCGGAGAGGATATCTTCACGCGTCAATGACTCAGAAAAGGGGGGCAACCAGTCGAGCACTCATAGTCTGGCCGGGCTCTGCGGGAATGAAAAGCTTGTATCGACTCGTGAGAGTTCGGAGAGCGTCCGGAAAATCCAAGCAAACTCCCGGCGATCGATTCGATTTTCGTTGGCGGACCACACGGGCTTTGCTGAAATGAGGTGGTCGGCCTCTGTGTGGCCAGCGACGTGGAAGGCCAAAGTGAGCGGCAATCTCTGCCGACTTGAGTTGGACAGGCCTCGAACTGGGATCCTTGCTTGGCAGTTAGGCGAAATTCCGGTGTGGTTGTAACGGTCGTAGGGCTTTTTCCACGATCTCTGATTTCGCAGCCTTCTGAGGTCGATGGAGATTGAACGGAAATCTCAAGGAGCCGCTGTGTCCGTCGTTGCACCATCGCCGCCACTCCGTGACGCCCCTTGGGGTGCGCTGGCGGTGTCTCTGGTGGTGCATCTGACGATCCTGGGGATCAGTTCGGCGATCGTGTTCTCGCCTCGTCCGGCCAAGACTTCTGTCGTGGAGATTGATGCCACGATCAGCGAACCTCTTGTCGAAGAGCCGGAGCCATTACTCCTCACTGAGGGCGAATGGCAGCCAGTCCCCGCCGGAGGAAGCCCCAATCCGGTGGCTGTGGCAATCGACAACCCGGCCGCAGATCAGGGGAGCAGTCTGAGTGGACTGATTGGTGTGACCGGGGGAGGGACCGGGACCGATCAGGTGGCCACAGACAAAGTGGGCCTGGGCGGGACTGGTGGCGGAACGGGAGACGGAGACGGGACCGGCAGTGGATCGGGTCGGGGATTCTTCGGTCTCGAAACCAAAGTGAAGCGGACCGTCTTTGTTGTCGACGCCTCCCGCAGCATGAACTACCCCTATCCCGGGGAGGCCAAGAACCGGCTCGGGCGGGTGAAGATCGAGCTCTATCGGACCATTTCCAAGATGTCCGCCGAGCAGAGTTTCTTCGTGATCTTCTTCAACATCGCTCCGATTCCCATGCCATCCAGAGGCATGGTCCGTGCCGACCCCTTGGTCATCCGACCGTACATGGAGTGGATCTTCGCCGTGCGGGGTATGGACAAAACGGATCCGCAGGCGGCATTGCTCATGGCGCTGCAGCTTAACCCCGATCAGATTTACTTTCTGACCGATGGGGATTTCTCCTATCGCTGCGTTCGTTCCGCACGAGAGGCCAATCGCAATCGAATCCCGATTCACACCATTGGATTCGGCGGCAAGGAGGGGGAAAAGAACCTCCAGGAAATCGCCCGCGACAGCCAGGGGACCTATCAGTTCATCCCCGAACCCGTCGACATCCAAGCCGTCAACGCGGATGACAAGCCGTTGCCACTGTCCAAATCGAAAATGCCGTAAGCATTCTCCACTACCCTCTGCCGCCCAAAGAAAAACCCGCGTGATCTGAATCGACCAAGCGGGCTCTCTGTTGCACTTGCTGGCAGATCACCCCGCAGCTGGGGCGCCGTTGCCATCACGTCGCGGGCGAGGAGCATTCATGAACTCCTCTTTGGAGATTGCTCCATCGCCGTCCTTGTCGATGTCGGCAGCACGCGACTTCATGCGGTCATCCATTTCGTCGCTCTGAATCTTCCCATCTCCGTTCTTGTCGAGACGGTTGAAGATCTCGCCACGATCGCCACCACCGCCGCCCTGTTCCGCCGGGCGAGGAGTTCCCTCTGTTCCCCCAGGTGGGGCGGCGTTTCCATTCGCGGCGGGGGCTGCTTCGGAGTTCGGCTTTTGCTCGGGTGGAGGAGATCCCTTGGACTTGGAAATGTTGATGGCCTGCTTGACCTTCTCTTCGGTCAGCTTGGTTTCCAATGCGGCAATCTGATCGGGGAACTGAGTGCGAGAGTTCATGATCACCAGTTCCCCGTCCTTGAGCCCCTCCTTGATCTCGACGTGAGACTGGTTCGATTGACCAGTCACCAGTTCACGCAGTTCCTCCCCCTTATCGGTGAGGACATAGGCGAACTGCTTGTCTGCGATCGCCAGGACAGCCGTCAGGGGAATCTGCAACACGTCATCACGGCTGTCGACCAGGACTTCCACCTGAGCCGTCAATCCAGGGCGCAGCTTCTGGATGACTTCGGGACCGTCGGTGAGTTTGATCTCGGTTTCGTATTCTTTGAGGTCCATGTTCGGCCAGCGACCAGGAATCGGCACGGAAGACACATCCGAGATCACGCCGTTGAAGACCTGATCGGCGAAGGCATTGATTCGAACCGAAGCGGGCAGGCCCTTACGGATGTTGCCAATCATCGATTCGTGGATACGGCAGTCGACCTTCATCTGTGATACATCGGGCAGATTGATGATCGCCTGTCGCTCGCGAACGGTCGCTCCCTGCTCGATCTGATCACCACCCCCGCGGGCATTCTTGTTCACGGCGTACACGACCTGACCAGCTTGTGGCGCCTTCATCGAGCAGGCTTCGATTTGGGTGAGCAATCGCTTGTACTTGTCGTGTTCGACGGCGTTAGTCAGCTCCTGAGTCTTCAGGTCGTTCTCAGCCTGATTCTTGGACAATACGGCCTTCTTCTCTGCACTCTCCAGCTCCAATTTGAGCTGTTCTACGCTCCGCGTCAGTTCGACCTCGCGGGTTTGCCGGTCGTAGTTCTCAAGAACTTTTTTGCGATCGAGGGCACTTTTGACTTTGAACACTGCCTGTTTCTTGGCAATGCGATTGGCTTCGAGCTCGTTCTGAGTGCGGTATCCTTTTTTCACCTGCAGTTTGGTGAACTCGTAGTTTTCCGTCGCACGCACCAACTCCTCGTTGGCGAGTTCGATGCTCGCCTCCAGGTCATTCAGCTGTTGCGGGTACTCACCTTCGATGTACTTCTTGAGAGTTCTCCCGGCGACATCGAGTCGGACTTTGATCGCTTCGATGTCGCGTTTACTCATATTGGTTGTGTCTTCGAGCGTTGTTTTCGCCCGCAACACAGCTGAGTCCGATTGCTTAACCGTGATCTCCTGCTGCTTGGCTCGCTCACGCAACGATGACGAGTCGAGCTGACAGACCACATCGCCCTTCTTGACGATCGTTCCTTCGGGAACAATCTTGATGATGGTCGTCGCGCCTTCGACTCCGCTGGCCAATGTGACATTGCCGAGGCTGTCAAGATAGCCCTGCGCGGACAAGCTGATCTGAAACCGTTTCTTCTCGGCGGGCTTGGTGACGAGTTCGGTGAAGTCCCGCTTGCTGGGCCCCATCCAGCTCTTCAACCAGTCGGTCGGTTTGACCGTTCCAGCCACGACCGAACCGCAGAGGGCTAAGAAGCCCAAGGCCGTCATTGTTTTCCGGAATGGGAACGGCTTCTTCTGTTCCATCGTCAGGTTCTGCATCTGGCAAGGACTGCCGACCTGGCAACTCCTCCTGAGTTTCCTGATCTGCGGATCTGCGGTACACGGGATCGTTCCACATCCCGTCGGGACCTATCTCCATGATACCCATATCGCGATAAATGCCGAGCCGATTCTGCTCATATGTCACCCAGTTCTGAATCAGCGAGTTTTGTGCTGAAACTACCGAATTGAGCGCTTGTATGAGGTTCGTGCCCAACAAACCGCTCCGGGAAGCTGCCCCAGGCTGAGCGGGGGCCATGGCTTCGTCCACCGCCGATTCGTACTGGCGGGCAGCCAGTCGCAACTGCAGTCGCGAAGTTTCCAGGTTACGTTTCTGTACGGACAACTGTCGCCAGTTTCTACGGACCTGCTGTTTCACCTGATCTTCCAATGCCATGTAATCACGACGGGCCCGCTGGTACGCGATTAAGGATGCCCGGTACTCGTTACGCTGCTGAACTCGAACGAGAGGTGCTGTAAACCTAACCCCAGTACGGATTTCGCTGTACTTGCCCGCAAAATCCACAGGATTCGGTCCGCCAGCGTTCCTGATGTCCCCTTCGAGAACAAAGTTCACCGTGGCCATCAATCTGTTGGCCAGAACTTCCATCTTGCGGCGAGCATCCGTCACAATCGCCTTTTGGTTCATCAGATCCAGTCGATTCTCCACAGCATTCAGGACAACCTGCTCCTGAGAAATGTCAAAGTCAGCAATGCCAATCTGCTCGACACGAGTCCCGATCTCGACCACAGTCAGGCTGCGTGTGACTTGAAGAAGTCCCTCATGGGCCACTTTCAGGCTTTTCAGTAGCTCGATACGACGTTCCTGTTTGGGGAACAGCTCCAGTGAATCATCGGAGATTTTGCGCACTTCCGCCGAATCGTCATCCGCAACGATCACTTCAATGGGAGCATCCTCGTCCATGGGGACGCCCTCTTCGTTGATGCGGATTCTTTCATCAATGCTTAATACCTCACGCTCCAGGTTCTTGAGCCGGGCACGAGCGTCTTCCAGCAACATGAAGTCACGCTCGACATCGCTCCTCACACGCAACTGGTCTTCTTCATTATCCAACTCTGCAATTCGAGCATCCAGATTTTTCCGAAGCTTCTCGACATCCTCGTCCAGGATCGAGAAACCCACCTCATCGACACGCTTGAGCAGGTTCGAGAACGCCGAACTGGTGGCAAAAAGCTGATCCGTTGACGGGTTCTCTTCGTCATATTCCGCCCAGATATTGATGAAGTCGGTGACCTCGGATTCCAATGATTTCAACCGTGGATCGATGACCTCAAACGGCTTCAGCATGCTGTCGTCAATCGTCAGCATGATATCCGTGGGCAATCCCAGAACGAGCTTGAGGGAGTCGAGGCTGTCCTGCAGCACTCGCTCTTGATTTCGCAAGGTGTTGATTGCCTGAGCCAGGTTTCCCTTCAGCTGGAGCACGTCCAGAGGAGTGGGGATGGTTCGCAGCCCCTGAATCAGTTCATTCGCGGCGATCAGGAACGGGCTGTCGGGTGGCAGTGAGGGATCCTGGCTGAGCTTTGTCAAAGCCGCCTCTTCCTGTGGAGACATGGAGGCGTCGAGCCAGGTCAATTCTTTGTTCTTCTCGCTGTACTTCAATTTGTCCTTGAGGAGGGGGGGGATGACCAAATTGTTCGGCATCGCCGAGAGTTCCGCGCGAGCGATGCTCCACCGCTGGCTGGCGTTGGACTGCATCATGGCGACCTGATTGCGCAGTCGCTCGATGTTTTGCTGCTGGTTGCGGATCACCTGGATCTGCTGAATCAGATTGAGATAGCTTCCCGTGTTGTCGGACGCGACGTTGGTAAACAACGTTTGCCGAAAGCGAGCGAGCGTACGGGTCTTGTAGAGCAGGTCGCGTTCTGATTGCGTCAGCTTTTCCAGTACGACTTTACGACCAGCTCCAAACAAGAGTGGTTGAACCACCGCGTAGGACAACGCGGAATTCGACGAGGTGGAGTTCGGGGAGGTGAATAGCCACAGGGTGTTGTTGGTCAGCTCCGCCACGATCTGGCCACCAGCGGGTAACAACTGCGTCACCCCGAAGGCTCCCGCCATGCGCATCTTGTCTCCCGGACCGTTCGGGACGATTGAATCGACCAAAACTCCTGTTGGTTCGTTACCCGCAATTCCTAGATAGCGAACATCGAACTGGAATCGTTGCCATGTCACGTCCAGTGCTGTGAGGTAGAGATCCTCCAGCTGGGATTGCAGCTCGCGACTGTGCATCTGCGAGAGCTCGACGCAGTCCGCTAAAGTCAGCCCTTTGAGCTCTGGAAGCTGACCGGTGTAGTCCTGTGTGTCGGGATTCATCATGGCCGGAGTCAGGCCATACCGCATGAGCCACTGCGGGTTTTCGATGCTCATACTCTCGCCCATTTTGTGCCAGCTCTTCGAGCCCCGCATCCCATCGACATAATGCATGTAGACGTTCGCGGCTGGGTCATCGGGAGGCAATGGGCCAAAATCAGGATCGTACGGGTCATAGAATCGGCTATCGGGGTCAGCGGTCAGATCCACGCGTGGCAGCATCCATCGCTGGTCGTTCTGCTTTTCCCCGATGACCTCGTAGGCGTCTGTGTCTGCCTGCTTCCGCCAGAAGCTGCGAGAACACCCAGAGGCTGTCCAAGCGAATACAATCACACAGACCAATGGGCTGTATGATCGAGCGAAACTCAAGCAACGCAGTAAGTACTTCATCAGTGGTGTCTGTGTCATGCGGCATTCCCCCGCTCCAGCTCCGGGAGCTCTTCGAGAGAACTGCCATGAGACAGGGGGTGATCCGTCAAGGCCTGCAACAGGCGATCCAAAAGGTCCGACAGTTGGTGCTGTTCGGTGGATGACAATCGATTGATCCACTGAGAAAGCTTGCGATCCCGGCTTTGACTGGCCGACGCAAGACGTGCTTCTCCGAGTTCGGTCAGGAGCAACACGCTGCAGCGGCGGTCCTGGTGGGAACGCATCCGCAACAGCAGCCCGTCGCGACGCATCCGCTCGACGAGCGTCGAAACGCTCGACTCCGCAGCTCCCAGTTCCTCCGCCAACTTTGTCTGAGAGCAACCCTGGCCCCCCGACTTGGCAATGGTTTCCAGAACTCCAAAGCGAGCCCAGCTCAGATCACTTTCCGAATCGCTCCGGTCGAGTACCTCTCGCAATCGATCACCAGCCATATTCACGCGACGCACCAAGTGTGACGGATTTCCAGTCATCTCGAATCCCTTCTTCCACAGAGGCCAAGGCTCTGCGCCGCGCGTTGCGATTGCTTCGTCTGCGGATCATTCGCAGTAAAAACAATTCGCCGAGGAATTCTTCGGCTACGAACCATTTTGAACTGAAGCGATTCGCATCGGAGGGAGTGCATATTCAGCACAACCGGCAAAATCGGACCGAGAGTGACCGGAGTTGGATACCGACTCCGGGCTCGTCATACTGAATTGCCCAGCTGCTTCGGCCAGAATCGCCGATTGACCTCCATGAGTTTCCGGAATGTTTCCAGCCACCCGCCTGCGTCGTCTTCGCTCCCATCCCCGCTTGCGCGATCTGGTTCGCGAGACGGAGCTGACGCCCAACGACTTCATCCTGCCACTGTTTGTCCGATACGGGAAGAACACCCGCATCCCCATCAGCTCGATGCCTGGGCATGCCCAGATGACTGTCGATCTGCTGGCTGCGGAAGCTCGCGAGATCGCAGGACTGGGAATCCCGGCGGTCATCCTCTTCGGGATCCCGGAAAAGAAGGACGCAATCGGCAGCTCCTCCTGGGACGATGCTGGCGTCGTTCAACAGGCAATCCGCTGCCTGAAGGATGCGACACCTGAACTGCTCGTCATCACTGACCTTTGCTTCTGCGAGTTCACCGATCACGGGCACTGCGGTGTGCTGCATGAATGCGGCGGACATACCGATGTGGCCAACGATGCGACCTTGGCCAATCTGGTGAAGCAGGCCGTGAGCCATGCGCGAGCCGGAGCCGACATGATCGCTCCGAGCGGGATGATGGATGGCATGATCCAGGCCCTGCGGAGCGGACTCGACACAGCGGGGTTCTCGCACATCCCGATCATGAGTTACGCCGCCAAATACGCCAGCGGGTTCTACGGCCCGTTTCGCGAAGCTGCGGAAAGTACTCCGAAGTTCGGCGATCGCCGGACCTATCAGATGGACCCGGCCAACGGAGCGGAAGCCTTGCGTGAGGTGGCTCTCGACCTCGAAGAGGGGGCCGACTTGCTGATGGTGAAGCCCGCATTGAGTTACCTCGACATCATTCGCCGGGTCAAAGCCGCTCATCCAGAGGTCCCGCTCGCTGCGTACAATGTCAGTGGGGAATTCGCGATGGTCAAAGCCGCAGCTGCCAACGGCTGGATCGACGAGCAACGGGTCGCGATGGAAATCCTGACCAGCATTCGCCGGGCCGGGGCGGATATGATCCTGACCTATCATGCCAAAGATGCCTGCCGGTGGCTGGCCGGACACTGAACTCACTGAGTACGCGGCACGAGCGATCATCGCGGAGATCGTCCGTGGATCTTCCTCGGATGGAAACACGTCCTTATGTCCCGCATTCTTGTTGTCGATGATGAACCTTCCATCTGCTGGGGACTGAAAGAGATCCTGACCGATGAGGGTCACGACGTCTTCATCGCCGCGACAGGCGAAGCTGCCATCGCTGGAGCAGAGCAACAGTCCCCCGATGTCGTGCTGATGGATGTCTGTCTGCCCGGGATCGACGGCGTGAACGCTCTCGGCAAGATCCGGGAGATGTCTCCCACTCCGCCACCAATTGTCATCATGACCGCGTTCGGCAGCCTCGATGTCGCGGTCCGATCGCTAGCCGCCGGGGCGTTCGATTACCTCCCCAAGCCATTCGATCTCGACCAGGCTGTGAACGTTGTCCAGAGAGCCCTGCGACGTTCGGAATCGACGCGATTACCGACAGAGGCTCCGACCACTCCGCGGACCGCCCAACTTCTTGGGCACTCGCCCCGGATGCAGCAGGTCTTCAAAGAAATCGCTCTGGTCTCACAAACCGACGCAGCTGTGCTGATCACCGGGGAAAGCGGAACCGGGAAGGAACTTGTCGCCGAAGCGATTCATGCCAACTCGCAACGTCGTGACGAACCATTCATTCCGATCAATCTCGGAGCCCTCAGCCCGCAACTCATTGAAAGCGAACTATTCGGTCATGTGAAGGGAGCTTTCACCGGAGCAGAGACGCCTCGACTCGGGCTGCTCCAGCTGGCCGACAAAGGGACAGTGTTTCTCGATGAGATCGGCGATGTCCCGCTCCCGATTCAAGTGAAGCTGTTACGTGCGATTGAGCGAAAAGAAGTCACGCCCGTCGGCGACCCTCGTCCGCGTTCGAGTGACTTCCGGATTGTTGCTGCGACAAATCGACCGCTTCCCGAACTGGTTGCGAAAGGTGAGTTCCGAGCGGACCTCTTCTTCCGGCTCAGTGCGTTTCAGCTCAAGCTTCCCCCGCTGCGGGAACGAGGAGACGACATCGCGCTGCTGGCAGAGCACTTCCTGCGTCAGTCCGCTCCTCAATCGGCGGGATTCTCGAAGGAGTGCCTGCTCGCTCTGTCGCAGCGGGAATGGCCCGGGAATGTCCGCGAGTTGCGGAACGCCGTGGAACACGCCGCGATCCTTGCCCGGCAGGAAATTCTTCAGTCCGAACATCTCCCCCAGCCCCAGCTGTTCGCAGCTGCGTCCACGTCGACGATGAAGATTGACGGCCCAGAGGCGTTAGCCGACTTCATCACAGAATGGTCGAAGCAACGAGCCAACGCACTGGAGGGGATGACCTCCGCGACATGGCACGACGACTTGCTCACGTTGGTCGAGCCGCCGCTCATTCGTGCGGCATTGACAGCTGCTGGAGGCCACCGGGCGAAAGCCGCGGATCTGCTTGGCTGGCACCGCGGAACACTGCGAGAGAAGTTGCGAAAGTACGGGATGGACGAGTAGGGATCACGGCCCGAGAGTCACGCGGCGGGCCTGCGGCTTGGGGTCAAATCCATGGAGAGAGCGCCACAAGGCGCCTCATCCCTCGACCCGTTTCACATCCTCACGCCGCCGGAATAGACTTCGCGTTCGAGTCATCCCGGTTTCAGGTGAGATCCATGCTGAGTTTTAAGCCGTCATCCGTCGCGGAGTTGCATCGCTTCATGCAGGGCGAAGTCGCCACGCAGCATGTCGCCGTCGCCCCGCTGGGAGGCAGAACGGCACTGCGTTGTGGCTATCCACTCCGTCGTCAGGCCACCGAGCTCGACCTCACCGGACTATCACAAGTCATCGACTACCCGGCCCGCGATATGACGATTACCGTCGAAGCGGGGCTCAATGTCCGCGACCTCCAACGCACTCTCGCCGAGGAACGCCAACGGCTGGCGGTCGATATCCCGCAAGCCACCTCAGCCACGATTGGTGGGGCGATCGCAACGAACATCAGTGGCTCTGGCCGCTTTGGCCACGGCACATTCCGCGATCATGTGATCGGCATTTCGGCGATCGATGGCCAGGGGCGGCTTTACTCAGCGGGCGGCCGAGTCGTCAAGAACGTCGCGGGGTACGATCTCTGCAAGCTGTTGATCGGCTCACTCGGCTCGCTGGGAGTGATCACTCAGGTCACCTTGAAACTCCGGCCGATTCCCGAGCAGACACAGGTCGTGTGGTTCGCATTCGACAGCTCCGACACCATCGAGCAGGCCCTGCAGCGGCTGGTCACGACCAGCACGCGCCCCGTCGCCGTCGATGTCTATAACCCGCGAGCAGCAGAGCGGATTGCAGCTCTCTCAGAGCGGGATGTCCCGACTGGACGCAGTGCGTTGTGCCTGGTTTACGAAGGCTCACTGGCCGAAGTTCGCTGGCAGGTGCAAACAGTCCTGGAGGAACTGCGTTCGCTGAAACCCCAGACTGAAGTCGCCTGGAATCCGGTCGACTCCAGTGCGGTCGCATCGGCGATGACGGAGTTTGTGGCGTTGCCCGACGACACGTTCATCGCCCAGCTGAACGTGCCGCCCTCACAGGTCGTCAGTCTGGTGACGCAACTCACTCTGCAAGGTCTCGTCATTCAGGCTCACGCAGCGAACGGCATTATCAAGGCGGCGTTGCCCGAGCGGCACTCGACCCCCGATGCGTTGCCGACCTATTGGGACAAGTTGCGGGAGATCGTGGCCTCGGTCGGGGGCAGTGCCTCGCTGACCGGCGGACCGGAACGGATTCGTGAGAACGCTGCCGTGCTGGGCAATCGTCGCGACGACTGGTCAATCATGGCCGGCATCCGCAAGGCCCTCGACCCGCACGAACTGTTGAACCCCGGTCGAATCCGTTTGTGACCGACACGCGGACCTAGCCCCTACGCGAGACGGCCCTCCCCACTCCAACCCGAAGCGTCAGCAAGGGCGAGCGGAATGAAGTCGTCGAAACTCAATTGAGCTCGGGGCGGATCATTATCCCGACGAACCCCATCTGACCAGACACCGACATGCATCGCCCTCCCTCGCTGACACTTCGGGCTGGTGAGGCAGTGATTCAATTCGATGGGAAAATGATGGCCCATTCCTGCTGCGGCACGGCATTCCTGTAGCAGTCGAATGCCCCTGTGTCTATATTTCCCACAGCGTGAACGAACGGACAGAGTTCACGAGACCATTTGCAGCGAGGCTCTCAGGATGGCACGGACGAATCGTTGGTGGGGTTGGACATTATCGCTGGGGCTTTACACCCTCTTGCAGGGTTGTCCGTCAGCTCCTCCCCCAGCTGCCACCGAATCGGGAGCCACAGAACCGGCTTCGACAGCCTCTACGGAGCCCGCGACAACGAGTCCGTCTGCGGCCCCGGCAGCGACATCCGCTCCACCAGTGGTGGCTGAGTTGAAGGAACTCGAACCCTTCGACCCACCCAAACTCGAGGAACTCGACGCCAAGGCCAAGTGGTTCTCCCAGCCAGTGGAAGACGCGATGGAGCTGCTCCGCAAGTATAAGGAAGAGCACCCGACGACAGTCACCGTTGAACAGGCTCTGGCCTTGGAGAACACCTCGCCCGAGAACAACCAGAAGATTCTGGAAGGTCTGGGGCGCATGCCGCAGAGTGATGACGAAGTCGACTGGGACGCGACGCTGAATCAGCATACCAACATGAACGTCAACGGGCTGAACCCATTGATGATGTCGTCTAGCGGTGACTTTGATCTACAGGGCTACGTCGGCCTGTCACTGATGACCATCGACTGGAACATGCGGTCGTTCGCGGACAAATCGGTCGTGAAGTCTTGGCAGACCAGCGAAGATCGCCTGTATGACAAACTTGTTATCCGCGACGACCTGACCTGGACGGATGGAAAGCCAGTTACCGCCCACGACTTCGCCTTCAGCTTCCGCACGATCATGAATCCCAAGATTCAAGTGCCTGCTGTTCGTTCCGGGGCGGATCAGCTGCGATGGGTACATGCATACGACGATCACACCATCGTGATCTTCCACAAGGAGTCGCTGGCAACGAATGTTGGCAACATCGGATTTCCAGTGATTCCCAAACACATCTTTGAGTCGACCATTCCGGACGACCCCACGCTCACCACCAGCCCCCGACATGTGGAACTGGAGAAGAGTCCTGTCACTGCCGGCCCCTATCGCGTCGTCAAGTTCGAACGCGATAACGAAGTCGTGCTGGAACGCCGCGATGAGTGGTTCCTGAAGAATGGGGAAAAGATTCGCCAGAAACCCTACTTTAAGACCGTCCGCCTCAAGATCATTCTTGACGAAAATACTGCGTTACTCGACCTCAAGAAAGGTGGCCTCGACACGCTGGAGCTGCGGGCTGAACCGTGGATGACGCAAACCAACGACAAGGACTTCTACAAGTCCAATACGAAGACGTTCGGGACCGAATGGTCGCATAGCTACATCGGCTGGAACATCGGGCGGCCCTACTTCCAGGATGCCCGGGTTCGCCGTGCGATGAGCTACGCCATCAATCACGAAGAGATGCTCAAGAACATCTGCTATGACCTCTATATACCGGGACAGGGAATTTACCATCCGACCGCGTGGATGGCTCCCAATCCGATGCCGACTCCTTACAAACAGGACCTCGACAAGGCGGAAGCACTGCTCGAAGAGGCGGGCTGGACCGACACCGATGACGACGGAATTCTGGACAAGGTCGTCGACGGTCAGAAGATCAAGTTCGAGTTCTCGCTGAAGTACGGAAGTAGTGGCAAGGCTGCCGAGCGGATTTGCAGTATGGTGGCCGAGAATCTGAAGCAGATCGGCGTACAGTGCAACGTGAAGCCCACGGAATTCACTGTGTTACAAGACGACGCCAAGAAGCACAACTTTGACGCGATGTGTGCCGGCTGGGGCTCGGGAGCTGACCCGGATGACTCCGACAATCTGTGGACGACGAAGGCTCTGAAAAGCGGTGGCCGTAACTACGTCCAGTACTCGAATCCCAAGGTCGACGCATTGTTCGAGGCCGGAAAACGCGAGTTCGACCGGGCCAAGCGAGCGGAGATCTATCGCCAGATCGCGTTGATCCTGTGGGAAGACCAGCCCTACACGTGGCTCTTCTACCGCAGCTCCATGTATGCATTCAACAAGAGCTTGCGGGGTTACATGTACAGCCCGCGCGGGCCATTCCACTACTCACCCGGAATCAGCTCGATCTGGAAGGCCAAGGGGAAGTAGGACTGATTGCCGTCGGCCCACGCCGACAATCGGTCACACTCACGCACTTCGGAGGCCCCTGGCATGCTTGAATTTCTGATCCGGCGATTGTCGATCGGATTTCTGACTCTGCTCCTGATCACGTTTGGTGTCTACGGTCTCGTGCGCGCGATGCCGGGCTCACCGATCACCATGGTCGAGGATCGAGGCGACATCAAGCGGCAGATCTCCGAAGCTGACCGCCAGGCGATGTTGAAGCAGTATGGACTCGACAAGCCGTGGCCGACCGCATATGTCCATTGGATGGTCGACATGGCCCGCGGCGAGATGGGGCGATCCTTCGCCCGCAAACGCCCCGTGAGTGAAGTGATCGGGGAACGTCTCGGCCCCACGCTGATACTCTCGTCTACATCGTTGCTGCTGGCGTACATCATCTCGATTCCGCTGGGGCTGTTGTCAGTGGCCCGAGCTGGTAAGTGGGATGAACGGATCACCGGGATCACGCTGTATGTGCTCTATTCATTTCCGAGTTTTGTTGCAGCCTTGCTGCTACAGCTGATCGTTTCCGTGAGGCTCGGCTGGCTTCCGCTGTATGGGATGAAGTCGGATGAGTACGACACCTTCTCCACGGCTGGCAAGGTGTGGGATGTCATCAAACATTCGGTGTTACCGATCATCGTGTTCACCTACGGAAGCTTGGCGTATTACACCCGCTTCATCCGGGCCAACATGCAGGAAGTGATCCGGCAGGACTACATCCGCACCGCTCAGGCGAAAGGCCTCGGCCCGTTCGCGGTCATTGTGAAGCACGCCTTTCGCAACACCCTTATTCCGTTCGTCACCAAGATCGGACTGAGCCTTCCGGCTCTCCTCAGCGGATCGGTCATCATCGAGCGAATCTTCAACTGGCCAGGCCTGGGGCAGCTTTACTTCTCGGCGATTCTGGAACGCGACTATCCCGTCATCATGGCCCTCACGCTGATCTTCTCAGTGCTGACACTCGCGGGACAGCTGCTGGCCGACTTGCTGTATGCCCTGGTGGATCCGCGTGTACGAATCGAAGATAGCGGCGGCTAGTATTGCGAACTGCCCGCAAGCGGCCCCAGGAGAAACGCATCGACAGAGATGCCCCGAATGAATCGCGTTGAAAACTTGTCCATGAGCACACCGACACCCAGCCCACGACCTGCATCCCCATCGGTTGGTTTCTGGAAAGAGACCTGGCGGCGGTTCCTTAGTCGCAAAGAGGCTGTGATTGCTCTCGGGCTGGTGTCGATTCTGGCTCTGATTGCGATTCTGTCCCCTGCCATCGCCGGGACGAAGCCCATCGTCTGCAAGTACAAGGGGAAGCTCTATTTCCCGGCGATGAGTTACTTCAACGAGTCCTGGGAGAACCCCATCTTCCAGAAGGACCGGTTCCGCAAACGCTACCCACTCAACCTGCCTAAGAAGGACCCGCAGAGCTGGGCCGTCTGGCCACTGTCATTCAATGACCCGTACCGCCGAGTCGAAGACAACGAGTGGCCGAACCGTCCCGGGAACCCCCGCGGTGACCAGAGCGGACCCACGAAGATGAACCTGTTCGGCACCGATGAAACGGGCGTCGATGTCTTTGCCAAGATGGTCCATGGGACACGCATTGCGTTGCTGGTCGGATTCGTCTCGATGGGAATCGCCACAGCCATCGGCATGCTGATTGGGGCCATCGGCGGTTACCTTGGTGGCTGGGTCGACTCGTTGCTGAGTCGATTCACCGAGGTGGTGATGTGCATTCCGACACTGGTATTGATCCTCGCCCTGTACTCGCTGATTCAACGACCGACGATCTGGCACACCATGGTCATCATCGGGGCGACGGGCTGGCCGGGAATCTCGCGTTTGATGCGGGCGGAGTTCCTCAAAATCAAGCAAGCCGACTATGTGGCGGCGGCTCGAGTCTCAGGGATCTCACCCATCAAGATCATCCTTCGATACATCCTGCCGAATGCCCTGGCTCCGGTGCTGGTGCCGGTGACGTTCGGCATCGCGTCGGCGATCTTGCTGGAGAATTCCCTCAGCTTTCTCGGCTTTGGTGCCCCGCCGCCGAACCCCAGCTGGGGAAGCGTGCTGAGTTCCGCCCACGGGAACTACAAGCTGTGGTGGCTGACAGTCTATCCCGGCCTGGCTGTGTTCCTGACGGTGCTGTCCTACAACGTCATCGGTGAAGCCCTGCAAGAGGCCACCGACCCCCGTCTGCGAGAAGGCGGCCGCTAGTTTGAGAGATGGCACTCGCTCTCTGTCGATCGAGCGATGCGTTAAATTGTCAGTCAATGCCATGCGGCCATCGGCTCAGGACTCCATTCATGATCATTGACGCACATCAGCACTACTGGGAAATCGGACGCTTCGACACCGCGTGGCTTCAGGTTCCCGAACACCGCAAGATCTGCCGCGACTACCGGCCAGAGCACCTCAAGCCGCTCATCGACGCAGCGGGAGTCTCGAAGACCATCTTCGTCCAGACGCAGCATGACCTCGAAGAGAACCGGTGGGCGATGCAGTTCGCTGCCGACAACGATTGGATCTGTGGCGTCGTCGGCTGGATCGATCTCGTCAGCCCCGAGTGTGAAGCTCAACTGGCCGAGTTCCGACAGAACCCCAAGTTTTTGGGCGTGCGGCACATCACTCAGGGAGAGCCAGACGACGACTTCATCATCCGCCCCGATGTGCTGCGAGGGCTCAAGGTCCTGCAAACACATCGAGTCCCGTTCGATGTGTTGTTCTATGTCAAACACCTGAAACACGCAGCCACTCTCGGACGTGAGTTGCCCGAGCTGCCGATGGTGATCGACCATCTCTCCAAGCCCAAAATCAAGGAGCAGCGGTTCGACGACTGGGAACCGCATTTTCGAGCGGCGGCGAAGTTCCCGAACATGCACTGCAAGCTGTCGGGGATGATCACCGAAGCCGACTGGGATCACTGGAAGCCCGACGACCTGCGGCGCTATGTCGACATCGCCCTCGACTGCTTCGGACCGAAGCGACTCATGTACGGCAGCGACTGGCCCGTGTGTGAACTCGCGGGAAGTTATCAGCAGCAGTTCGACGCCCTGCGCAGCTGCTTGAGCCAACTCACCGACGCCGAACGCCACGAGATCTACTGCGGCACGGCCCAGCGGTTCTACGGAGTCAAGTAATCTCTCAATTGGGCCACGCATCAAAAAAGTAGGACAGACATGCCTGCCTGTCCTTGCCCGAGAGAAGACCCACCATCTCAGACCGGCTTCCCCTGTTACTCGTCTTCGTCCTTTTTCTTCAGTACGCGACGGCGGATCGGGGCGGGCTTCTTTTCGACTTCGCTGGCCCCGATGGCGTTCTTCACCGCTTCGAGCATCACGTCCATCGCGAATGGCTTGCGCAGGTAATCGACGGCGCCCAACATCTCTGCATAGGCCTTGTGGCGGCCGCCTTCGTTGGCGGTGATCATGATGACCTTAGGAGGTGAGTCGAGAGTCCGCAGGAACTCCAGCACCGGGAATCCGCCCATTCGCGGCATCATCATGTCGGTGATGACCAGATCGGGCCGCTCAGCTGTGATTAAACGCTGCCCGTCGATGCCGTTGGTGGCCAGCACCACACGGTATCCAGCCCCTTCGAGCACGGCGGAAAGCGTGGAGCCAATTTCCCGATCATCCTCGATCAATACGATTGTCGACATGCCGTCAATTCCCGTTAAGAAGGCGGTGTCCCACCTTCGACCTGAAGTACGTCGCATGATACCCTGTGACCCTGATGCTTGTCAGGGGTTCGGACACTCATCCGGGGACAAGGTTCCCGCTGAGATGCGTTTCGCAAGGTGTTTTCCATGTTTACCGGTCTGGTCGAAGGTTTGGGGCGTGTGGTTTCACTGACTCCCGATGCGGTCTCACTCACGCTGAAGATCGAAGCTCCCGCCGGCCTGCCTGAGGTGGACACCGTGCGACTGGGCGACAGTATTGCCCTGAACGGATGCTGCCTGACTGTTGTGGCGATCGACGATCGCAGCTGGAGTTTCCAGGCGGGCTCCGAGACCCTGTCTCGCACGAATCTGGGCAAACTCCAGGTCGATGACGTCGTGAATGTCGAGCGGTCGGTCCAGGTCGGATCACGGCTGGGCGGTCATTTCGTCCAGGGACATGTCGACGCTCTCGGATCGGTGGCCGCGATCGATCGTGAAGGCGAATGGGTCTTCATGTCCTTTCGCGTGCCCGCCCCACTCACTCGTCAGATGGTGGAGAAGGGCTCGATCACCGTCGACGGCGTCAGCCTGACATTGGTAAAAGTCACGTCCGATTCGTTCCAGATCGCACTCATCCCCCATACGCTGCTGGTGACGACCTTGGGGCGACGAGCGGTCGGCGATCCGGTGAATATCGAAACCGATATCCTGGGCAAGTACATTGAAAAGCTCTTGCCCCAGTACAGCGGGACGTAAGGTTATGAAGAGCGATCGCCTTCAAACCGAAAAGGACTGACAGGCATGTCTGTCCTGAGTGAAGACAAATTCGCTTTCCGTCTTGGCGTCTCGCTACCGATTCGGCTTTCGCAGCTTCGAGTGATCGGGACGCCTGTGGCCAGCTCCACCGGGTTTCGACGGCTTCTCTGATGAAGCGGTACTGTTCACCTGACGGTAGAGCTCACTCAGCAAGACCGCTCCAGCCACCGAGACGTTCAAGCTCTCCACATGCCCGGTCCCGGGAATAAGCAGGCAACGATCGGCGAGCTGGATCAGATCCCCCGATACGCCGCTGTGTTCGCCCCCAAGCACAAAGATCGTTTTCGGCGTCAGAACTTCCTTATAGATCGAACGCCCCTGGTGGCTCGATGTCGCCAATACGACAAACCCGTTCTCCTGCAGTTCCGCCAGTGTCTCCTCCGGACGCAGCAGCGCGATCACGGGAACATGCTCAGCTCCCCCCTCCGCCACGCGCGATGTCGCAGCTGAGACCTCGGGAAGGTCACTGTATGACCCGAGAATCGCCGACACTGCAAAGTGCGCAGCTGTGCGCAGAAGTGCCCCCAGGTTGTGTGGGTTCTGGAGTCCGTCGAGATACAGAAACGGCCCGGTCAGGGTCCCAGCTCGCACCCCTTGAATCAGAGCCCGGTCGTCGAGCGGAGCGGGCTTGCGGGTGAGGATCATGATCCCCTCGTGGTGACTCGAACCCGACAGTCGTTCGAGGTTCTCATCCGCCACCACGTTGTAGGCTCGTCGGTTCGCGGCGCACCACTTGAGCAGGGCGCTGACGTGACGGGTCCGGTCTTCAGTCAGATAGACCTTGATGATGTCGTCGGGCCGCCGCTGGAAGACTCCCAGACACGCATGAAAGCCGCAGATCTTCTGCTCGTCGTCGTTTCCGTGAAACGGTGCAGCTGTCCCTTGTCCACGTGGAGACTGTGAGTCCGGCTGCTGTCCGGGGCGTCGATTCGACGGGCGTGGCCCTTTCCCCGGAGTCTGGGGTGGCCGCGAACCAGAAGGACGACGAGGACGATTCGACATGGATCCCACCAGTGGAAGACAAGGACCGGAGCGGTCTGAAACCTAAGCAGTGGCATGATACCAGATTCGCCAATGGTCGGGTTCTCTCGTCGAGGAGACATCACCCGTCACACCCAGTCGATCGATCGAGTGTTCCGATTTCTCAACACACTGACACCCGAAAGTGTTGCCAGACATCAACAACCTCAAATACCAGCTGGCAAACGAGGCAAGCTTGGCGAGCGTTAACTTGCAGCGGCATGAAGACTTAAGGATTTAGAGGGGCGACCTCCTGCCGCTTCTTGAATCCGGGTACAGTCTTTGCCAATGTTGCATGAATGCTCACCGTGTGCGACACCCATGTTCCTCAAATCGACATCGCGTATATCGCGTTTCGGATTGCGTTTTTTGACACGCTGGAGCGGATCGCACTCGCGGATCAGGTGGGGCTGACGGGAGATCGCTGCTTCGGTTTTCTGACCGAAGTGCCATTCCTGCGAGCTGTGCCGCCACACGTCCAGCTCGATTATCTGCTGGAGACCTGGAGTCGGCACATCGATGTCGACCGACACCAGGCGACTCTAGCGGACGAAAGCGTGATCTACGCTGTCTGTGAGACAGCTGCGAGAATCATTGCGGTCGATCCCCAGACTGCCCGTCGCTACATGCGGAGCGGACCGCGCGAGGTTTTCCACGACTTCGACCGTCATCTGGCCGATACGCTGCAGGCATTCCACGTCAATTTGCCGAATGAAGGCGACTTCCTGCTACTCAGCCAGTTTCTGGATATGCCGCCGGATGAGGCCCTCAAGGTCAAGAAGAAGTTTGGTATCTCGCTGCCCGCCTGTGATGTCATGTTCGACATGCTGCCTCGCTGGCATATTTCGCTAGAATTTGCGAAGAACTCCATGGGGCTTCTGTCCCAGACAGAGCTTTCGCGTGCATTGATCACCTTGCGGGTTCCGCAATCTCAATCACGTCCGTCTGTCTAGGACAGTGCGACGAAACCGACAGTAGGACAGACATTCCTGTCTGTCCTCTCGGAAGCTGAGTTCTGACCTCGCTCACGCGTAGTCCGATTTTCGCCCCCATGACCGCCAGCGACAGACCGGTCCGCCTGACCTCTGGTGGGACACAGATCGCGCATGCCCGCCTCGCCCTGACCGCCCACCTGCCACTCTCTCCTCGAAGGATCACCCGATGCAATTGACTGACATGACCTGGAAGGCCGTCGACTCGCTTTCACGCGACATCCCGATCGTGATTCCCGTCGCAGCCCTCGAACAGCATGGCCACCACATGCCCGTCTTCACCGACAGCATGTTGCTGGGTGAGGTCATGCGTCGAGCCGAAGCTCGCGTCGGTGACCGCGTGCTCTTTGCCCCATTGCAGTGGCTGGGGAACTCTGACCACCACATCGACTTCCCGGGGACGGTTTCGAGCCCACCGCGTCTATACCTTGATCTGCTCAAGGCACTGGCCGAGAACTTCCTGCGACACGGGTTCAAGCGAATCGCCTTCATCAATGGCCACGGCGGGAATGATGTTCCCGGTCGCCAGGCGGTGTTCGAGTTGCGGCAGGACCATCGGGACGAAAAGGATCTGCTGCTGTTGTTCGCCACTTACTGGGACTTTGGCGAGCCACAGACCAGCCGCGACGACTTTGTTCAGAAGGAAATGGGGCACGCCTGCGAATGGGAGACCTCGATGATCCTCCGGCTGAACCCCAAGCTCGTTCACGATCACACCAAGGTCGCGTCAATCCCCAACAGCTACGGTTTCGGCAAGGCCTATCGAGGTTGGACGACCAAGGATCGGACAGCTCCCGGCCATATCGGAACGCCAGCTGTGGCTTCGGCGGAAAAGGGTGAAGTCCTCTTCGAGACGTTCGCGAATGGGATTTGCGGCTTCCTGGAGCAGGTCGTCAACTGGGACGGTGTCTCGTGGGACGCCAAGTAAGTCGCAATCCCGGAGTGCGATGACGGGGCAAAAAAGTTGCGGTGAAGAAAGGGACACCTGCTCAATCGAGCGGGTGTTCCCAGCCACCGGTTGGGAGGGGCTCAATACCCCTCTCTGTTTTGATGCGTGCCCCCAGTTCTGCATCGATTACTCCAATCCGAAAGAGGCTGTAGCCTTGGGGCGGATTGGCCAGCAACTTTTCCGCTTCGATGGGCGAGACGGTCAGCATGAGCTCAAAGTCCTCCCCATCCGTGAGGGCTTTCCTAAGCTGTTCTGAATGGGGAAGTTGACGATCTACGTCCGGGTGAATCGGAATCGAGTTCGCATCCAGCGTGGCCCCGACCTGGCTTTGGTTCAGCACATGTCGCAGATCAGAAGCAACCCCATCGCTGAGATCCAGCATCGCGTTGATTTGAACTCGCTGTGAGAGTTCAATCGCTTCGTGAACTCGCGGGGTGAAGGTCAGGTGCCTTCCAGCTAAGCTTCCGCCGAGCGGCCCGGTGACCAGGATCACGTCTCCCGGTCGTCCTCCGCTCCGCAGAATTCGCCGCTGTCCGATCGTCTCCCCCACGAGCGTGACATTGATCACGAGTGGACCATCCCAGCTGTTGGTGTCGCCCCCGGCGATCGAGACGTTGAACTCTCGCGCAAGCTGAGCCATCCCCGCGAAGAGTGACTCCGCCAGATCCCGCCCGCGATTTCGCGGCAACGCCCAGCTGATAAAGGCCGCCAGCGGTCGACCTCCCATCGCTGCGATGTCGCTTAGATTCACGGCCAATGCCTTGCGGCCAATCCACTCGGGTGGAGTTTCTCCCACGATGAAGTGGCGACCGTCCATCAGCATGTCGGTCGTGACGATGACTTCTTCCCCCGGCGTCGGAGCCAGCAAGGCGGCATCGTCACCAATTCCAACGGGAACCTGCGGGTGAGGGCCTGACCGCTGCCGAACCCAGTCGATTAACCGAAACTCGCCGCGCAGGAATTCGACCTGTCCAGACATGAGTCGTTCCCACGAAGGCCAGAGAGGGGGTTGGTCTAACCGCGAACCCTCAAAGTATGGCGATACTGTCAGACCTGCAACGGTGAAACCCCTGACAGCGATCCGTCCCTTTACAAAATGCCAACAGGGACCAGCTTTGAAGCTGATCCCTGTCGGGTGATCATCTTGTCATCAAGATCTAGCGTAACGAGGTGAGGAAGTTGAACTGAATCAGACTGAGAGCTGTGTTCATGACTTCTTCTGCACAGGTGTATCGCACCATCACGATGTCTTCTGGCTGAATCAGGATTCGTTCGCTCGAATTGGTCAGAGCCTTGTTGAGGTCGACCTTGATCGGGATAGTACTTCCGTCTGGCAACTTGCGAATCACGATGGCCTGTGAAGGGGGAACCGGGCCGGTACGTGCTCCTCCACCTCCACCACCACCCATTCCTCGACGCTGAGAGGAAGAGAAGGTATTCCCTGCCGAACCGACGGGACCACCGGCCATTGCGATTGCCCCGAGAACATCGAGGTCATAATCGCGGGGAATCTGGTAATCACCCCCACCCAGAACACCACCGGTGTAGAACTTTTCACTCTCGCGGGACTGGATCATCACGATATCCCCCTTGTTGAGGATGATGTCCTGTTCCGTGAAACTAGGTGGCTGATCGGGATGGAACCGCAGTGGGATGCGGATGACGTTCGGTGCATCTGGAATGATCGGGGGGGCCTGACAAGGCTGCTTCGACATCTTGACCTGGCTGACGAATTCGTCGTACCGAGCTCCACTCTTGCCGTCATCGCGGATGATCAGGATTTCGTTCTTGGCATCAGTACCGGGCAATCCACCCGTAGCGTTCAGAGCGTGCAGAAGATCGTTCTCGTAGGCGGGCAATTCGACCATGTGACCGTCACCACGCTTGGTCACTCCGTCCTTGGAGCCCGACTCTTCACGCACCACCAGAACCTGGTAAGTGCGACGCTTAATCAGAGTCACAATGATCCGGTCCTTGCCAGTGGGCAAGAGCTTTTGATCCTGGGTGTAAGCCTTACGAACCAGGCTGGTCACTTGCTCGATCGTGAGGCCTTCCACCTTCATGGCCGGAATCAGCGGCAGTGCGATGGATCCATCTTCGCGAACGGGAATCGGAAATCCGATCGACGGATCTCGCTCGCCGTCCTCTGGGAAGTTGACTGGAGGCGGTTCACCGGTCTTCCCGAGGACGTTCTCGATGTAAACACCGAGGATGTCGTTCGGTCCCAGCTGATGATGGCTGGGTGGCGTTTGCCGCAATCGGGACAGAGAGATCTCCTGCATGTCCGAACGTGGACGGGTCAGGACGATCCCTGGCACCTTGTTCGCCGGGACAGCATCAGGACCGCTCATGGAGAGCATCAGGCTCGAACATCCCGAGAAGGCAGACACTGCCGTTCCGAGAAGAACCAGACCGAGAGATTTGAGGCATCGCATGTGTATTGCTCCGCGATCAACCGAGGCCAGCAAGTGGTGTTGAAAGGAGGAAAGAATCATTGAACCGGCACTTCCAACCGAGGCGGGGCTGGCGGCGACAGAGTCTCTTCAACGGAAACCGTGCCCTCCACGTTTTGAATCTTCAACACCGCTTCAGTCGCGGCGGCGGGATTCGCTGGAGGGTTGTACTGTTCCGCTGGAGGCGTCAGGTCCTGTGGAATCGGAGCGAGATCCCCTTCAAAGGGCTGGACTCCTTCGCTCTCAGGCTGCATCTGCTGTCCCTCCGGTGAGTTTGTCCCACTGGAGTTCGTGCGTCGCAGATCTGGAGGCAACTCAACTGGATATGGATTGTTGGTGTGATAAATTTCGGGAGCGGTCACAATCGCGCCACCTCCCATCCCGTCTTGGTGAGCCTGAGCCACACCAGCGTCCCAACCGTTGTACCAGGCAATCACCCGGCAGTTATTGTCAGGACCGCGAGTACACAGACTCCAGTACTTGCGGGGTGGCAATGTCGGGCGGCAACAGCCCCCGCCGTTCATCACGTGCATATAACCCGCGATAAAACCATCCCGGAAGTCGTGATAGTTTTCCACTTCACTGAAGCAGCTGCTGACGCGATGCCACGCACATTTGGCCTCCATGTGGTCGTGGCAACCAGCAAAGCAATCATCAAACACTTCGTAGAAGTGGCCGGTTGATTGGCATCCCGACGCAGCTACGGCGAGTGCGACGACAAACTTTTTTCCGAAGGACCGCAGCATCGGACCCTCACTTTGCGAGAAACGTCCTGTTCCAACTGGATGACAACCATGTCACCCGGCAGGTCGACAACCACCAAGACCTGCCACAAGATGTATCGATTTTTCGGTCTATTCTCAGAAGTCTTGATTTAACTCTTGTGTCACGAATATCGACCGAAGCAATTGTAGTTCGGGTCAGTTAAGATGCGCAGAGTTTGCGGCCCACCTCATCGGCAGCTTCTGCCTGTCTTACAAACCTGTAACGATTGTGACGGTTTTAAATGCGGTTCGACTCCCCCGAGTCCGTCATGCGACACGCCATCCAGCTCGCTCAGCGAGGGTTAGGAGCCGTCGAACCCAACCCGCCAGTGGGTGCGGTGCTCGTGGATGACCAGTTACAGCTCATCAGCGAGGGGTGGCACCAGAAGTACGGCGGTCCGCACGCCGAAGTGCACGCCATCGCCTCCGCCGGCGAACGTGCACGCGGGGCGACCCTCTATTGCACACTCGAACCGTGCTCACATCACGGAAAGACGCCGCCCTGTGCACCGGCAGTGATTGCCGCCGGGATCCGCGAGGTCGTGATCGGCACCGGCGACCCCGCCCCGCATGTCAATGGGCGCGGAATCGCACTGCTCAGACAGGCAGGAATCACCGTGAGGACCGGCGTGTGTGAAGCCGACGCCCAACGATTGATCGCGCCGTTTCGCCGCCTCATGCTCGACGGGCTTCCCTGGGTCCATGCCAAGTGGGCGATGTCGCTCGATGGGCGAATCGCCACACGCACGGGGGACTCCCAGTGGATCACCAACGAGCTCGCGCGTGCGAAGGCTCATGAGCTGCGAGGGCGATGCGATGCCATCATCGTGGGGATCTCGACCGTTCTCTCGGACGATCCCCTGCTGACAGCCCGCCCATCGGGGCCACGAGTCGCCACACGCATCGTGCTCGACTCGCAGGCGAGAACCCCGCTCTCCTCGCAACTGGTGCAGTCCGCACTGGAGGTTCCTGTGCTGGTCGTGGCGTCGCACTCTGCCCCGTCCCATCGAGTCTCCACGCTCCAGGCAGCCGGGGTCGAGGTCCTGCAAATCGCTGGCGAGCCCGGCCAGCCCGATCGGCCATCCATCTCACAGCTCTGCGTCGAGCTGGGGAAGCGAAAGATGACCCACGTTCTGATTGAGGGGGGAGCCGGCGTGCTCGGAGCGGCCTTCGACTCTCAGATCGTTAATGAGTGCCACGCCTTCATCGCCCCGCGAATCATTGGGGGCCAAGCGGCCTTGTCGCCAATCGGTGGACACGGTGCCGAATGGATGAAAGAGGTCCACGCACTCCGCAATCTGCAGGTCGCCACTTTGGGAGACAATGTCTATCTCCACGGGGACTGGCCGGTCAATTGAGCCAGCGATTACTCGCTCAACGCCGCCTTGGTCGAAACCCACTGCTTCTGCACGGCGATATCGACCGCCTGATCGGCACACTTCGAAATCAGCTCCAACAGCCGCTTCTTCGTGTCGGCGTCGAGTTGAGGTGCGAGATTCTGCACTGCCAGCATGGCGTTCGTCACGAGCATGACTCGCTCAAAGTGCTGCGTCGCCTGCTCATCGTTCTTGACTGTTGAAGGATCGAGCTTCCAGGCTGCAGCTTCTCCAAACAGCTTCTCCAGAGTGGGGATGCCCGCGGTCGAGTTCTGCCGCGCCAGTCCTACCGCTGCATTCACACGAGCCATCTGATCGCTGTCTTCCAGCATCGCGGTCAGTCGATCCACGGCCTCTGGCGTAGTGAGAGTTCCCAGGATGAATGCCGCCTGATGACGGAACAATGTCTCCGATTCCTTCGAGATCTCAATGATCCGGTTGGTCAGTTCGGGGATGTTGACCGCTTTCTTCCGATCGACGAACGCCCGCCCGCAAATCACCGCCAGAGAGTTCAACGCCTGCTTACGAATCTCGCGATCTCGAGTCCCTTCGGTCGCTGTCAGTAACACGGGCACAACGGTCTCGGGCACGTCGATCAGTCCCGCAGCTTTTAACATATAGTCGGTCTGCTGAATGTCCTCTTCTTTGGGAGAGGTTTTCTTCAGGAGGTCACTCAGCATGTCGGTCAGGGCTGTGGCCACTTCCGGAGTCGAAGCGAGTTGCTGGCCCTTCTCCTTCCGGAGAGCATCGTCTTGCAGAACCTGCGCCAGGGTGAGAGCCGACCGCCAGCGGACGTGGCTGTTCTCGCTCTTGACGTCGGTCACCAATTGACGCCAGTCCGCCTCGCCAGAAGCCAACCGACCGAAGAGCACATACACCGCGACGATGATCATGACGATCACCGCCGGCACAACGAACAGCTGGACAATGAACCCGGCCGACGGCGGTTGCACCTCGGGCAGTGCGGGCTCGGGCAAGCCGTCGGAACCACTCTCCGCAGACGGAACCGTCCAGCGGTCCTTGTAGAGGGATTCAGGATTCTGATCGTCGCCGGGTGTTTGTGTAGACATAACAGCTGCGAGGCGTTGTGTGGTGTGTTCGAAACAGAGAGCAGCAGGCGTCAGCCTGCCGAGGCATGGAGCATCCAGCGGCGAGAACCATCGAACCAGCGTCCAGGTGCCGGACAGCCTCCTGCCCCCGACAGCGGAAGCATCTCTCGACGTCACCCGATCTGTGTGGCGGTGCAGGCGAACTCCAGACGACAGCTGACCTTCCCGTTCGAGGAGACCTTCCCCTTCAAGTAGAACGTGTTCTGTAGCCGCTCGGTGATTTCGACTTCCATTTCGATCGTCTGATTGGGACGCACCATCGAACGGAACTGCACGTTGTTCAGGCGTGTGACCACGGGAGCCATGTCCGTTCCGGTCGGCAGAATCTTCGAGATCAAGACCGCGGAGGCCTGGAACGCCGCCTCGCACTGGATCACACCCGGGAGAATCGGGAAATGGGGGTAGTGCCCCCGGAACAGGTCCAGATTCTCGGGCAGATACTTCTTCGCCACGATGCGGGTGTCCGAAATCTCGGTCACCTCATCGAGCCACAAGAACGGATCCCGGTGCGGGATGGATTGCTTGATTTCGTCGAGAGTCATGGGAGATGAGAGTGGTCAGTTTTCAGTGGTCAGTTTTCAGTCCGGAAGAAGCAAAGGCATCTTTTCAGCAGCAGCACATTCCGCAGCAGAAGCCTCCATGACTCTTACTGAAAACTGACGACTGACCACTGAAAACTTCCTCAAACTTCCTCAGAACTTCCATCCATCGGGCAACACAGTACGCCGTGGCACGACAATAATCCCGTCCCGAACCAGCAGCGGGCCGCGTTCCCCATTCTCGGGAAAACCGGGCGGCAGCTTAATCACGCAATTCGCACCGATTGAACAGTTCTTGTCGACGATCGCCCGCTCGATAATGGTCCCCGGTCCGATCCCCAGCTCCGGCTGACCTTCGACATGGTTCGCACGAATATCGTGGCGGAAATAGTCAGCTCCCATCAGGACCGAATCCTTGATCTGAGCATTCGCCCCGATCGTCGATCGCAGACCGATCGAGCTGTTCTTGATGACGGCCGCCGCTTCGATGGTACAGCCATCGGCAATCATGCTCCGAAGAATCGTCGCTCCCTCAATTCTTGTGGGGGGCAGGAAACGAGGCCGGGTGTAGATCGGTGCCTTGGGTGCCTCCAGGGCAAATGGCGGGTTCGGACCAGCAAGTGCCAGACTGGCCTCGTAGAAGGCACGGATCGTTCCGATGTCTTCCCAGTATCCGTCGAACAGGTGCAGCTGGACTTTGCGAGCCCGGATGGCCATCGGGAAGACTTCCTTGCCGAAGTCTTCGTACTCGGTCTTTTCCAACAGATCGACCAGCGTGTCCCGGTTGAAGAGGTAAATCCCCATGCTGGCGATGAAATCGCGACCGTGGCTGGTAATGCCGTGGGCATCGATCCACTTGGGATCAGTGCGGACCAGCTTCAACTCTTCCTTGGTCTTCGGCTTTTCGAGAAACCCTTCGACCCGGCCCGAGTCATTGACCCGCATCACACCGAAGCCAGCGGTTTGCTCTTCATTGACCGGCAATCCAGCGATCGTCACATCGGCCTTGGCAGCCTCGTGCTCCTTCAGCATCTTCGCAAAGTCCATCCGGTAGAGCTGGTCGCCCGACAGGATGAGCACGTAATCAATTCCCGGCTGCTTGAGGTGGCGCAGCTGCTTTCGGACGGCGTCGGCAGTCCCCTGGTACCAGTCGGCCCCCTCGTTGGTCTGCTGGGCGGCGAGGATCTCGACGAATCCGCCATTGAACGAGTCAAAGGTGTACGTCTGGCGAATATGCCGGTGGAGGCTCACCGAGTTGAACTGGGTCAGCAGAAAGATCCGCTGGATCCCGCTGTTAATGCAGTTCGAAATCGGGATGTCGATCAGCCGGTACTTTCCGGCCAGCGGTACAGCGGGCTTCGACCGTTCGCCAGTCAGCGGCAAAAGACGAGTCCCTTTTCCTCCCCCCAGTACGAGGCAGACAACGTTTTTCATGGGGTAGGCTCCAGCGGCGACTCAGTGGGCGATGAAGTCCCAAACACAGCCCAGAACCTCATCAATAGCGTGCAATGTACCTGAGAGACGCCAGTTCCGGGAAGGCAGCACAGGGCGATCATTCAAGACCAGCTTGAATGACTCTCCAGGCGGTGCAGATCATGACCGCCCCCGGAGCAGCTGGGCAACACCGCCTCACAAATTGCCAGAGTTGGCAACCCGTTTCCGCAGATTCGAGAAGGCCCAAGCCGCCAGCCGCCTCGGCCGCAAAACGCCAGGTGCCTCGCAAGACGGAAAGTCCCCTCGTCGTCGCCTCCACCACTTCAAATCCCGCACACTTGTGCGATATCGATCCATCACAACCCGCCTAGCCCACACCTGGCCCGCACTCCATCCTCTTCAACTTCACCCGCTTTATCTGTGAACATCTGCGTCATCCGTGTCCCAGTTTCCTTCATACCATCACCCCATGATGAGTGCGGGAGGGGAGATCCGGGACACTGATTTAACAGATGGCACAGATTCGGCAGACGGAGTGAATCTCGCCCCAGGCCTAAAACCCCTTCCAGTCGAGGATGACCTTCCCTGACTGCCCGGATCGCATGGCTGCGAAGCCCTGTTCGAACTCGGTGGCGTGGAACCGGTGGGTGATCACGGGGTCGATCTTCAAGCCTCCCTGCAGCATGACGGTCATCTTGTACCACGTTTCATACATCTCGCGGCCGTAGATGCCCTTGATGGTCAGCATGTTGAACACGACGGTGTTCCAGTCGATCGCCATCTCTTTCTCGGGGATGCCGAGCATCGCGATCTTTCCGCCGTGGGCCATGCTCGAAATCATGTCACGGAAGGCACTCGGGTTCCCGCTCATTTCGAGCCCGACGTCGAAGCCCTCCTTCATGCCGAGTTCCCTCTGCACATCGGCCAGCTTCTCGGTGCGAACATCGACCACGCGATTCGCTCCCATTTTCCTGGCCAGGTCGAGCCGCCAGGGGTTTACGTCGGTCACGACCACATAACGTGCTCCGGCGTACTGAGCAATCGCCGTCGCCATGCAACCGATCGGACCCGCTCCCGTGATCAACACATCCTCGCCCAACAAATCGAACGACAAGGCGGTATGCACCGCATTCCCGAACGGGTCAAAGATCGAGGCGATATCGCGATCGATCTTCGGGTCATGATGCCACACGTTCGTCTGCGGAATCGAGATGTACTCGGCAAATGCTCCTGGCCGATTGACGCCGACACCCACCGTATGAGCACACAAATGCCGCCGCCCTGCCAAACAGTTCCGACAGTGTCCACAGACGACATGCCCCTCGCCACTGACGATCTCTCCCGGGAAGAAGTCCTTGACGTTCGATCCGACCTCGACGATTTCGCCCACGAACTCGTGCCCCACGACCATCGGCACCGGAATCGTCTTCTGGGCCCAGGCATCCCAGTTATAGATGTGGACATCGGTTCCGCAGATCCCGGTTCGATCGACACGGATCAAACAATCAGTCGGCCCGACCTCGGGGACCGGAACATCTTCCAACCAGAGACCAACCTCGGCATGCTTCTTCACGAGGGCTTTCATGGGAGACTCGGCGAGACACAATGCGTGACCTCTATCCGGGGAGGGTCACTGGCCCACAGCTTCCGCATCTTGTTTATCGAACAACGATGACGTTATACTAGATATCGTCTTTCCATTTTGCAAGATGTGGTTTCCACGATTCCGAACAATGGCCCGCACCCCGAACAAGCCCGATGAGACTCCCAGTACGCTCCCCGAGCGGCTGAAACAGCTGCGATCGGATCGCGGCTGGTCACTGGAGCAACTGGCCCAGCTGTGCGATGTCAGCCGGTCAATGCTGAGCCAAATCGAACGAGGTCAGGCGAACCCGACCCTGGGAGTCGCCCTGCGGATCGCCTCGGCGTTTCGCCTGACGATTGGCGAGCTGGTGGGCGAGTCGACACAGCCCGGCTCAGCGATCCACGTCATTCGACAGGACGACCCGTCACACCATTTCCGCTCCGACGAAGATGTCAGCATTCGCACTCTGTCCCCACTGAACCTCGAAAAGGATGTCGAGTTCTACGAGGTCGCCCTCAAACCGAACAGCGAGCTGAAGAGTGCCCCTCACTATGTCGGCACGCGAGAGTTTCTCACCGTGCACCAGGGCAAGGTCCGCATCGACTCTGCGGGCGACACCACCGAACTGAACCGCGGCGACTCCGCCAGCTACCCCGCCGATGTCGCCCATCGCATCGTCAACGTCGGGCGAACCGAGGCCATCGTGTTCCTCGTCGTGATCTATAAGTAGACTAAGTGAGTGCCGTCGCTCGATCAGAATCCATGAAAAGTAGGACAGACATTCCTGTCTGTCCCGAACAGCGAGTGCTCCCAGATACCTACCTCGACACACCTCCATGCAATTCCCCGAACAGCCGCTTGACCTGCTTGTTGTTGCTCCTCATCCCGATGATGCGGAGATCAGCGTCGGGGGTACGATTCTGGTCAGCCGTCAGATGGGAATGCGGGTCGGCGTCCTGGAGCTGACCAGTGGAGAGCCGACTCCGCTGGGGACTGACGAGATCCGAATCCGCGAAACCACAGCTGCGACGAAGGTGCTCGACCTGACTTGGCGAGGGAATCTCGGCCTGCCGAATCGCAAGCTGCAAGCTGACCTCGACGCGAGATGGCGTCTAGCTGAAGTGTTTCGCCAGACGCGTCCGAAGATCATCCTCGCTCCCTATCCCGAGGATGTTCATCCCGACCATGTGGCCGCCAGCCAGCTGGTCGATGACGCCCGATTCTGGGCCAAGCTCTCCCGCAGCGACATCCCGGGTGAGGCGTTCTGGCCGCCGAAGCTCTATCACTTCTGGAGCATCCACCTCCGCATCCATCCCAAGCCCGCATTCGTGATGGACATCAGCTCCGTCATCGACCGCAAGATGGAGGCCGTCCGTTGTTACAACAGCCAGCTGATTGAACAGCGTTCGCGCGAGTACCCGACCCCACTCGATGATATCCGCGACCGGGCTCGGTACTGGGGCTGGACGATTCACACGGCGTTCGGGGAACCCTTCGCCAGCCGAGAAGAGATCGGCGTCAGCGACCTGCGTGCACTGCTGGATTGAGGCGTGAAAGCGATCTTCAAGCTGACTTGAAAAACCGGTCGATTCGAAAGCGATCGATCGGGAGTTGGCTGCGTCCTGACTCCGATAGATCGGCCAGGATCTCGCCGATCACCGACGCGAATTTGAACCCGTGTCCCGAGAATCCCGCCCCGAGGACGACTCGCGAATGTTCGGGGTGGACATCGAGGATGAAATGCCGATCAGGCGTCACCGTGTACATGCACACCGCGTGGTGCAGCAGTCGACCCGCAGCTGCGGGGATGTAGGTTTCGAGGAACCTTCGGCAGTCGCCTTCGTCTTCCGGTAGTGGATCACGGCAGGGGTGGAGCGGATCAGCAACCGGAAGGCCGCCGTCGTGACGAGCGAGCTTATGCCCGCGCGAGTCGCTCACCGGAAACCCGTAATAAAACCCGCCCGGGCTCTCGACCATGTAGATCGGAAATCGGTCTCGACGCAGCCGCTCGGGCTCGGCCACCTCGAACCAGAGCAGTGGCTTGCGTAAGACTTCCAGCGGCAGTCCAAGCTCTGCCATCACCTGGCCAGCCCATGCCCCGGCCGTGATGATGAGCCGGTCGGCCACACATCTCCCGTGAGTAGTTTCGACCTCGACGCCCGATCCAGTCGCCTGCCAGTGAAGGACACGTTCCTCCGACTGAAGAACAGCCCCTGCTTCTCGCGCGGCATCAAGGTGAGCACGCACACACTCCTCGACGTACAGATACCCGGCATGTGGCTCGAACGCTCCGTCGTAATCGCTCGGCACTTGGAACTCGGGGAATCGGCTCTGGATATCGGCGTTGCTGAGCGTCTCAATCGGCAGGCCATGCTCCCGGGCTGCCTGAGTCACGCCGGCGACGACTTCGCCCCCCGGCGGCGACAGGCTCAACACCCCACACTCCACAAAGAGTCGCGAACCACATCGCTGTTCGAGGTCATACCACCGGTCATACGCGCGGCAGAGCAGTGGCACGTAATCAGGGTGCTCGTAGTACGCCTGACGAATCACGCGAGTCTGGCCGTGCGAGCTGCCGCGATCATGGACCAGGGAGAACTGCTCAATCCCCAGCACTCGCTGCCCGCGCTGGGCACATTCAAAGACTGTCGACGCCCCCATGCCGCCGAGACCAAGGACGATGACATCATACGTCGGGATGTTGACCGCCATTCTCGGGCTCTGGTTCGGTTTCTGGTTTCGCGGACACTTCGGAATGGAACAGACAAGAGTGTCTGTACCATTCCGTACCCGCAGTCGGACAGACATTCCTGTCTGTCCCGAATGTCGATTGATCGTCGGCCCGCTCTACTTCAGCGAACGCACGAACTCAATCAGATCGGCAATATCCTGCTGCGAAAGATCCTTCTCCAGCCCATCCGGCATGAGCGACTTGCTCGTGCTGCGCAGCTCTTCAATCTCGTCTCGCAGAACCGCTTCCGATTTCCCCTCTGCCGCAAGCAAGGTAATGCTGCTGCCCGTTTCGGTGGCCAGAATCCCGGTCAGGCTGCGACCAGCTGTCGTGACGGCGACGTAGTTGAGGTACTTGCCCTCGACCGCAGCACTGGGATCGAGGATCGCGAGCAACAGCGACTCCGGCGATTTGGTCGTCAACGACGCGAGGTTCGGCCCGACCGAGTGGCCCGTCTCGCCGTGCTTGTGACAAGTCGTGCATTTCTTTCCGAACAACACCTGCCCGCGAGCGACATCGCCCGTCAGCTTGAGAACCGGCTGGTGGGCCTTCAGGACCAGCTGACGATCGGCCGATCCGGTCACCTGCAATACCTTCTTCAAGCGTTCCAACAGCTGGGGATCTTTCGTCGTCAACAGCCGCTCTCGCAGAGCCGCATCAATCTCCGATGAGGAAATCGACTGGTTCTCCAACTGCTCTACGAGAGTGACTAACCACTCCTTGCGACTGGCGACCACTGACAAGATCTGTGTGCGCAAGGTGGGCGAGTATGACTTCCACCCCTCCAGCAGAACCGCAGCCAGACGGGGATCGCTGCGCCCCGCCACCTGCTCAACGACCGCCTGCTGGACCACTGCATGAGTTCGCGGAGTGAGCAGGGTCGCCAGTAGCTCCCGGTCATCTTCAGCTCGCTCCGGCTCCCGAAACAGGAGTGCAGCTGCGTCGCGGCGAAGGTGCTCCGAGGCCGAGGCATCCGTCATGAGCGTTCTGGCTCGCTCCAAAGTGGCGCCGATGCGGTCGCGATCAGAGACTGTCAGTGAGTCGAGAGCGGCACGTCCCCCCTTCAGTCCATCCAGCCACCTGGCGAGACTCAGCAGCTGCCAAGGCGAGATCGGACCGGAGACCGTCGGGCAGAGCTGCTGGACCACCCAGCTCCTTCGCGACACATCCTCAATGGCGGCGGACTGACCAAAGAATTTGGCAACCGCCTGATCGGAGGGATGGCTCTCCGTCTTGTTGCGTTGCACCTCCACGATTGCTGACAGCACATCGGGCAACGTGTTACTGCTCAGTGAGCTCATCACCGCGGCCTGGATGAACGGTTCGTTCACGTTCTCAATCGCCAGCCGGGCCAATGCCCGCCCCGCCGCCGGACCGGTGTAGTCACCTAGCGTGAAGGCCAATTGCAGACGGACCTTGGCATCCGGATCGCCGGTCAATGGCTCCAGCTTCTCACTCTCAATACGGCACCCCGAGGCCAGACGCACGGCAATGCTGCGGACTCCGGGGTGCGGGTCATTCAATGCCGGAATGAGCACTGCGGGCGTGAGAGCTCCCAGACCTTCCAGCGTACAGAGAGCTTGCAAACGAGCCTGGGGAGTGGCGCCAGCGGATGTCATCTTCTCCAGCGGACTGACAGCTGCGGGATCCTTCTTTGTCACGAGCAGTCGCTGGGCCATATCCCGTTGCCAGGCGTTCGAACTCTCAATCGCCGCCACCAACTGAGTGGTGTTCAGATCATCAAACCGAGGGACGCGGCGTGGTGGCTTCCCGACGGGGACGATGCGATAGATCCGGCCCTTGTCCTCTCCCGAACGGAAGAAGGGTCGCAGCTCGTCCTGTCCCTCTTTGGGGAGCCACTGGGGATGCTCGATCATGTACCGATACATGTCGACGATCCAAAGTGCGCCATCGGGTCCCGTCCGTGCCATGACCGGGCGGCACCAGCGATCCCCCGAGGCGAAGAAGTCCCGCTGGGCCTCGGCGGGATCCCGCTCGAAGCTGTAGCTGACGCCATCGCCCAGGATCACATTGTGCTGGACCAGATTGCTGAACGGCTCGCAGGTGAACGAGTGCTGCACGCTCCAACCAGAGTCCGATGACCGGTCGAAGAGGAGGTCATCCTGATAGATCATCCCCGAGCACGCGGAGGTGAACCGCCCCGCCTGTTCAAAGCTATGGAAACGCTTCTCGGGCGGAGTCGCGGGATACACCGGAGGGTTCGACGGCGTGATGACCAGATGCCGGGGATCGGGTGACGCGTAGTGGGGATTCCGGCGCAGGTACTGATCCTCCAGGACATAATGCCAAAGCGGAAAGCTGTTCTGCTCGCCGTACCAGTGGCCCCAGTCGTCGCGGTTGCGACCAAACTGTGACGGCCCGCTTTCGGGCTCGATCAGGCCTTCGAGCGGACGGATGCGAAAGTCCCGACTGCCGACCGCTGTCTTAGCCCCAGTGGTATTCGTCAGGATCTGGCTATCGGCCCCATACCCGGGGACGTGACTCCCGCTGGCACAATAGACCCAGTTATCGAGCCCCCAGCGGAGACCGTTCACCCGCAGCTGCTGGTTCCCCTCCAAGAAGCCGGAGTAGAGCACGGTGCGCACATCACACTTGCCATCGCCGTTGGTGTCTTCCGCGTAGAAGATCTCGGGAGCAGCGGTGACCAGCACCCCTTTGTTCCAGGCCATGACGCCGTTCGGAAAGCTCACGCCGTCGAGAAAGAGCGTCGATGTCTCGTACTTGCCATCGCCGTCCTTGTCTTCCAGGAAGCGGATGCGTCCACCTGGCTGTCCCTTGTCGTCCATTCCATTCGGATAGTCGGCCATCTCCGCCACCCACAGCTTCCCATCGCTCCCCCAGTCAATCGCGACCGGGTCCATAACGAGCGGCTCCGCAGCGACCAACTGAAGTTCGTAGCCCTCGCGAACAAAGCTGCGTTTCATCGACTCTTCGGGTGAGAGCGGCGGGGTATCGGGTGTCGGCTCCTTCACGTCTGCCAGCGAGTTTCCCGAGGCGAGATAATGCGCGGTCACCTCTTCGCCAGTCAGTGCCCGGTCATAAAGTGCCACCTCGTCGAGCTTCCCTTCCAGGCCGAACATCCCGTCGCTGCGTCCGCCGAGGAAGAACTGATCGCGGGCAGATTGATACGTCAACGGCAGGTCACCTTCGATCTCGGGCTTTGGTTGTCCGTTGAGATAGACCCGCACTTTGGTTCCCTGCCGGGTGAAGACCACATGGTTCCAGGTCCGAAAGCCAATCACGCTCCGCCCGGCGATGGCCTCATTCCGTTCATTTCCGTTAAAGACCAACAGCTTCCCCAGCCACTTGCCGTCTTCATAGGTACCGCCGATGCCGACGTGATCCCCCGGGGCTTTCTGGTCGCCATCGGCCCCGCGAGAGAAGAAGTAACCGGTGACGGGGCGTGCATCGTTGGGGAGACCGTTCCACACCCAGACTTCGAGGGAGTAGTCATCACCGATCGAAGCGGCCTTCACGGCGACACGCCCTCCGGCAAAGTGAGCAGCCCGGCTGCCGCGCGGGGCCTGCTTCAGTCCGTCACCCTCCGCTCCGGGCAGGTAGCGAGCAGTGCCGTCTTCATAGAGTCCGTGTTTGTCTCCCACCGAGTCAGTTGCCTGCGTTCCGTCGATCTCGCCCAACCGCCAGTACGCAGCTGGCTTCGATAAGACGACGGCTTTCGAATACTCGGTCGGCGGATCGGCCAGCACGCGCCGCGGCTGACTGGCGACTTGTTCGAGCAGTTCTAATAGATTGGCAACGATCTGTGGCTCGGCAGTCACTTCAAGCCCAGCTGTCTTCGCGGGCCAGGTGGTGTAGCCGCCGAGCTTATGCTGCTCGGGTGGCGGGATGTAACCCTCGGCCCCGTTGGCCAGCTCGATATTCATCGTCGGCTGCAGCGGACTGCGACCTTTGAGCTTGAGGCCGGTGATCCCGTAGACCTCATCGGGCAGTGCGGTGATCCCCATCGAGCCGATGCGGATTGCCTGCAGCTTCAGTTCGACGGTCGGAGTGTTATGCAGGTCGATCGCCTCGAAGGCGTAGACCTCGGTCCAGCCGCGCGGCAGTCGATCGCCGATCTCTGCCACCTTGGCTCGTGCCCACTTGAGCCGTTCCTCACTGGGCAGGCGGCGACCGAGCTTGAGCGTTGTTTCCGCCATTGCCAGTGTCAGGTTCCGCTGGTACTCGATCTTCTGGTATCCCTCGAACGCGACCTGGGCCAGCTCTGAGACGTAGGCATTGAAGTCGATCTTCGGAGCGGGCTGGCTGTAGTCCATCCACATGCTGTCGCCGCTGGTCCCTTGGGACAGGACGCCGACGAAAGGCGAGCCGTTGCCCCCCACTCCGATCAGCTCACCCAGCTTGGCCCCGAAGTGTCCGCACACATCGCCCGAGATCAGCGGGGTTCCGTAATAGTGCATCGCGTAGTTGCCCAGCACTGCCAGCGGTTGTCCCTTGAGGGTGCGGATCGACACGAGCGTCAGGTCGGTATCGGCCGGACCGCTGGGGCCGATGTGGTTCGGGCTCTGGTACCCGGGGTGCATGTGGGCCCGGACGTTCGTGTCGCCGAACGGGTCTTGAATCATGCGGTCGGGCCGAAAGACCCAGCGACGGCAATGGTTGTGCTTCTCATCAGTCACGACTGTCCAGCCGATCTCGACGGGTTGCAGAGTCTTGTTCGCCTCGATGATGCTGCGAGCAATCTGCCCGGGCAGGAACTCGGCATAGGCCGGATCGACCCGGCTCCCGAGGCACGACATCGCCGACGGAGCGGAGTGCGTGTGCGTGGCGGAGATCAGCATGCGACTGGTCGGAATGCCGGTCACCTGACTCGCACGCTCTTTGGCATCATCGAGCAGTGCCCGCGACATCATCAGGTTGTCGACGACGACAATCGCCAACTTCACTTGGCCGTCATCGAGTACGATCGCTCGGGACATCAGCACATCGGCTGCCCCAGTCGCGGTTCGTTCCTCGACCATCCCGTTGACCCGCACCGGAAACAGTGTCGGGTTCACATCGACCGCAGCTGCACCCGCTCGGAGGGTCCCCGCTGGCTGGTCGCCCGCCGGGCTGCTGACCGGTTGCAGCAGCCATCCGACCACGACCAGAAAGCAGCTGATACGCCAGATTCGACTCTGAAAATTCATCGTTCGGTCCCACGCAAGAAAGACGGTCTCGACACGCCCCGCCATCTTAGCCACTCCTTCACTTCGCGCCATCTACACCGAAGAGATGAGACAAACCCGGGAGGGCGAAGCTCCCGCTGAGCCGCCACCATGCACGCCTGCGCGAGCCTCTCCCTCCAATTGGCAGCGAACGCCTCCCGGGACCGTTCCTATTCTGCTCCACAAAAATCTCCAAATCTCATTCGCGGTCTCACGTATCAGCCTCGTATCTCTAGCTGAACTCAGGCAGCGAGGCCGGTTGGAATTCCCACCTCAAGAGAGTTGCTGGGATCGCGGTCGAGCCTGACGTGCAACACCCCGGAGAATCATGATGACAACTCCCGAGCACACGTTAGTCGGCGTTCACTTTGCCATCGCCAGCGGGTTCCTGAATCGATATGGCTGGCGGGCTGTGGTGCTGGCGGGACTGGTGTCCAATATCCCCGACCTGGATGGGCTGCCGTTTCTGGTCGACACCGACACGTTTGTCGCGATTCACCGCATCTGGGGTCATAACATCACGGCGATTCTGGTTTCTTCAGTGCTGGTCACTCTGGCCCAGTCGCGGTGGGACTTCCTCGGAGCGATGACGAACCGGATTTGCCGCATCTGCATGGCGACCACTTCGACACCGATCTCGATGCCCTCCTATGAGAAGCCGTTCCCACCGTTTGCCGTCTTTGCGATCTCGATGATCTGCCAGTTGATTCACCTGCCATGCGACATGGTGGTGTCGGGCGGGTACCGCATGGCGGATTGGCCCGTGAAGCCGTGGTGGCCGTTCTTCAAGACGGGTTATGTCTACCCGATGATTCCGTGGGGTGACCCGGGAGTGTCGGTCGTCGTGATGATCGGACTCATCGCCCTGGCTCGCGATATGCGTCACAGCCGCGCGATCTCGGCCGGCACGTTGCTGATGCTCGTCGTCTATTTGACCACGCGACGAGTTCTGTCCGCGGGGTAACCCAAGCGGAGGAAGTGAAGCGATGAGGGGAACCCCGTCTTCCAGATCGTCGCTCAGTGCGACAACACCCCTGCGGGGATCGGCTGGCGGTCGATGCCGGGTCCGGCGTAGTCGATCTCCAGCGTCCGGTCGACGTCGCTGCGGTAGAAGATCCGGAACTCGATTGGGTGGCGGCCCGCCTTGAGGGCGATACGGTTCGAGTTCTCCCGGCGGCGGCTCTGACTCTCCAGTACCCACTGGCGGTCGTCACCGATGAACAACTCCCCACGAGGCGAGCAGCGCAGCCAGAACGTGTAGAACCCCTCAGCGGGGACCTCGACATAGCCCTGATACTTGATCCCAAACCCGGCCTTCTTCGTCTGGCAGGGTTCCAGCGTGATGCGAGGGTTCACCCCGATGCGCACGGGCTTCATCTGCCCCCAACCTTCCCCACGAAAGTCGGGATGCTCGTAGTACTCGTAAGCCAGTCCCGGTTTGGTCGAGACATCGTTTCGAGCGGGCAGCGATTCCTGCTTTCGCAGGGGCACCGATCGGACGGGCGAGCGATTCCCCTTAACAAATGCCGCCACCCGCAGCGTGCAGGCTCGATCGACCGGGAACGGTTCGGAGTATATCGCTGAACTCTCGGTTGGATCACGTTCATCGAGCGTGTAACGAATTGCTGCTCCCGGATTCGCACAGGCCAGCTGAACAGTGTTGGTCCCCACAAACTCGGTCCCCAGTGATGTCGTCACTGTCGGCGGGAAGATCCACGAGTCGGCCAGCTGTGGGTCAGTGCCGTTGAGAAACTCTTCGAGGTCGGTGTAGCGGTCTCCATCAGAGTCGGCCGTGGGATTCGACACGAACGCGGCGAACCGGTTCTCGTTCGACTTCACCTCGGGCAATACGGGCCAGCCGCCCACATCGCCGGGCGTGTTGATGATCCCACCGGTGTGTTGGCGAATCTGTGTGACGACTCGCTCATCCACCGCATCTCGACGAGGAAGTGTCGCTCCCGCTGTGTCGAGCACCCGTTGATGGGCGACAGCTGTGGGGTCCGTTGAGACCGTGGCTGTGGCGAGTGGAGTTGCGACCAGCAGTGGCAGAATGACCTCGCGGCTCTTCTTCTCGGGTGGGGCGATCAAGAGTGAGTTGTCGCGAGTCCCGTCCTCCGTCCCGAGGTGCGTGTTATCGCGCAAATAGAACCGCATCCGAGGATCGTCGGGCAGAAACTCGGTATGAAACGCAGCTGTCGAGAACTTTGAATAGGGATAGGGAATCAACGTGTTCCCGACATAGTTCATGAGGGTGACATTGTCGCGGTTGTATCCCGGGCGAATGCCCCAGCCGACGATCGTGTTGTTGCGAAAATCGAGCAACACATCCCCCGGACGCGGATTGCGGCTGTGGTGAAACGCATACAGGTTGTGGTGGTAAGAGATCTCGCCGGGCCCACTGATCAGCGAGCCGTACCCGTGCTCGCCCTTCTTATGGAGCGACTTGTTCAAGCTCTCCGTGATGAAACACCACTGCACAGTCAGATCGCGTGAGTCCCCGTTCGTGCTGAGCGTCTCATCAATCGCCCAGCTGACGGAACAATGATCGATGATGACGTTTTGCGCACTACAGCTGAGGCCGTCGAGTTCTTTCCCCGCGAGGTCGCCGGGACGAATCCGCAGATAGCGCACAATGACATCGTGTGTCTTGACCTCCAGCGAGTAACGCCGCAGCGTGATGCCCCCAGAGTCCGATGGGGCTGACTGTCCGGCGATCGTGACGAAGGGATGCCGGATCTCCAGGTCGTTCTTCAGGTCGATGATTCCGCCGACATCGAAGACGATCGTCCGCGGCCCTTCGTCGTCGATGGCCTGTCGCAGCGAACCGGGGATCGGCTTCTCCTTGCCGGGAAGATAATCTTCCAGCGTCGAAACGACGAACACCTTCCCGCCACGTCCACCGGGAGTGTATGCCCCAGCCCCTTCTGCTCCCGGAAACGCGGGAAACAACTCTGCGCCGGGGTCAGCTGCGAAGAGCACACCCGTCGACACCATGTGCAGTAGAAACAACAGAGCCAGGACGGGCCGTGTAGAAACCATAACGACTCCAGGATTCCAGCAACCAAGTCAGCTCCGCGTGCTAACTCACTCAGTATCCCGATTGCCGAGGCAGAAACAACCGCACTCCTTGCCGCAACAGACAACTCGCTGAGTGGGCCGATGACTTCTCTCAACCGTGGCGAAGACTCCGCTACTCGTCTGCGTCGGCAAACCCTTCACTCGGTGACGAAATGCCCCGGGCGTTCAGGATCTCCGCCAGTTTCTCGCGAGCCAGTCGCAACCGGCTCTTACAGGTCGGCAGCGGGACATCCATGATCTGGGCGATTTCCGGCAAGCTAACGCCGCCATAGTGATGCAGGGTAAATGTCTGCCGTTGCTCCTCGGGGATCTGCTGGAGCCCCTGTTCGACGAGTTTGGCGACCTCGCGCTGGTCGGCCTGGTCCTCGGGAGAGGTCATTTCCCCGGCGATACGGTAGAGGACATCATCCTCCTCATCGCGGGGACGTTTCACCGCTCGTACGAGGGCATCGTTCGTCTTTCGACGAATGTCATCGATCAACAGGTTCCTTGCGATGCGAAAGAGCCAACCGCGAAATCGACCGACCGGCAGGTAATCCCACGACTGCTGATAGAGCTTGATCAGAGTGTCCTGGGCGAGGTCTTCTGAGAGCTGAATATCACGAGTGTTTCGGAGGAAGAATCCGATCAGCGGCGATTGATACAGATCAACGAGCTCATCGAAGGCGGAATTATCCCCCTCCTGAAGCCGGATCATTAATTGGTCATCGTCAGTCATCGAAAGTGTCGCGGGTGGCTGGAACCTGCTGTACACAATATATTCCATGACGATACGAATTGACGACACTGCGGCGAGGCACTCCCCTTGGAAAATGCAATCTCTCTGACATTCGGGCGGCGCGGAGCCTGCCAGATTCAGATTCCAGCTGACAATCTCAAGTGCCAGTTCCAAGCCCCCGCCGCGCTGAAACCTCTGGGAGAACTCCTGGCCCAGGGGCTGGAGTCGCCGCTCAATTATCCGAGTTTGCGACAGGCGATTGTCTCGGGAGATCGTGTGACACTGGTCGTCGATCGCCAGACGCCTCAGGCGGAATCGCTCGTCCTGGGCGTGTGGTCCAAGCTGGAAGCGTGTGGGGTGAACGCCGAAGACGTGACGATTCTCGTGCCTGCTGCGATCACGCCCGGGGGAAATCCCGATCTGCGTCGATTGCTGCCCGCTGAAGTCCGCGAACAGGTCGTCCTTAAGACACATGACCCGACCGACGAGAAATCGCTGGGTTATCTGGCGACGACCACCGGCGGAGAACGAATCTACCTGAACCAGGACTTACTGAATGCCGATCTGCCGATCTTGATCGGAGCTGTCGGTTTCGACCCGGTTCTGGGATATCGAGGTGGTGGTAGCGCGATCTATCCCGGGCTCTCGTCGGTCGAGGCGATCCGCAAATCGATTGGACAGGGCCACGAGGAACTGGCCCCCGACGACGCCCGGCCGTTGCGACAGATGATCGACGAGGTGACTTGGCTGTTGGGTCTGCAATACGCGGTGCAGGTGGTTCCCGCAGTTGGTGACGGGGTGTCGGAAGTTGTCGTGGGTCAGGTCGACGCGGCCTTTCAGGAGGCCTGCACCCGCTTGAAAGAAACGTGGACGCTGCCGACCTCTAACCGTTCGGGCATGGTCATCGTCGCTGTCGACCAGGACGCCAACGGACACTCGTGGTTTCAGCTGGGGGCGGCCCTGGATGTCGCACGTCAGCTGGTCTCGCGAGAAGGACGGATTGTGGCCCTGACGGAACTGCGGTCCGATCTGTCGCCGGGGATTCAACTCCTGCGTGAAGTGCGCAGCCCGCGCGACGCGCTCAAGCCGCTGAGAGAGCACCAGCCTCCCGACATGGCACCCGCGACTCAGATCGCCAAAACCCTCGACTGGGCGGGCGTGTCGCTTTTGAGCAACCTGCCGGGTGATCTGGTGGAGGAGTTGGGGATGCTGCCTCTCGACCATGCTGAAGAGTTGCAACGTCTTGTCGAATCAGAAGATTCGATCGCCATCGTCCAGTCGGGCCAGCACGTCAGCGTCCGTAAGCGGAACGCAGAAACCCCGAAATCGTAGTGATGTTGTTTATTGGCAACCTCACCGAAATCCGAACATCAGGATCAGCGTTCGGGGAAAATCCCGGAGAAAAGTGTATTTCGCTGTTTGCTTTCTCCGACTTGTCGGAAGTGGGTTAGTCTGGATCAGAGATGTCAGCAGGCGGTCTCCGAACTGAAGACCTCTGCACCAAACTCTGATTCGTCATGGAACGAAAGCGCCAGTCTTGAACCTGCAACGCTCCATCTTCGCATTGATCGCAGCCAGCGTGCTGCTGGGGTCTGGTTATACCAGTTACTCAGCCACGATCGATGATCAAAAGTTTGCCGTGACGGTCCCTTCCCGGCTGTTGATTACAGCTCCTGTTGCAGATCCGGCACAGATCTATACCGGGCCCGGAAACGCCAACATCAGTTTCCCCCGCGAAGATTGGCTAGTTGCGACCAATTCACTAAATGGTGCGACCGTCGTCCTGCAAACAGCGACTTGTTTTCAACACGTCGCCGATCCACTCTTGAAGCGCGATGGACGGCTGTCCTTGCGAGTGAACTCGACAAGTGGCCCCGGATTGTGGGCTGTCACTCGCGCCAGTGATACGACTGACTACGCCAGCGGTGATGAAGACGCCATCGTTCAGGCGATCAGTAACTCGATCGGCGAAGCCAACCTGGGACTCACCGTCACCTTTATGACGGGAATCGGGGCAGACCTGGTGGAAGGCGACTACTCGTTGACCGTCATCGGGACAATCACTGCGAATTAGAGCGAGTTCAGTGTTTGTCTTGAGTTCGGACAGACAGGAATGTCTGTCCTACTACGGATCGGTTGGGACAGACTGTGCTGCCAGCCCTGCTGTGGCCGGGCCTATTGCAACAGGCTGCGATCGAGTACGAAGCGAGCCTTGTCGAAGTAAGGCTGCCAGAAAATCTCGGGCTTGCCATCCCGCAGGCAGTCCCGCACCTTGGCCAAGGTATTGAGGGCCATGTGTGGACACTGGTTACAGGCACACGTCTCGCCCGAGTCGGTCATGATCCCCGGCACCGGAATATAGGTGTGCCACGGGGCGATCTTCTGGAGCGGGTGAATCATGTTCGCCTCGGTGGCGACGAGGAACTTGGTCGGCTCCTTGCGAGCGGCGACGTACTGCCGCATCTTCTCGGTACCACCGATCACGTCGGCCAGCTCCAGCAGGTTCGGCGGACATTCGGGGTGAGCCATCACCAGCGCACCAGGGTTGTTCTTCTTGGCCCGCTTTAAATCGAGGAGGCTGAAGACCTCGTGCACCATGCAGGCTCCCGGCCAGAGAATCATCGGGCGGCCCGTCACTTCCGAGATATATCGGCCGAGATGCTGATCGGGAACGAAGAGGATTTCTTTGTCCTTGGCGACCTTGGACTCGATGATCTCGCGAGCATTTCCGCTGGTGACGATCCAGTCGCACAGCGATTTCACTGCGGCGGTTGTGTTGATGTAGGCAACCGTCTCGAACTGACGCCCCTGCGCCCGCAATGTCTCCTGGTACGCAGCCAATCGATCGGCTGGACAGCTTTCGGCCAGCGAGCACCCGGCGTGCAAGTCGGGCAGCAGCACCCGCTTTTCCGGATTCATGATCTTCGCCGATTCGGCCATGAAGTGAACGCCCGCAAAGACGATCGTCTTTGTCTTGACCTTGGTGGCGTCACGGGCCAGCTTCAGGCTGTCACCGGTAAAGTCGGCGATATCCTGAATGTCGCCGCCCACGTAGAAGTGGGCCAGAATCGTGGCATCCTGCGACTTCTTCAGGCTCTCGATCTCTTCAATCAGATCGAGAGGATCCTCGTTCGACACCTGGGGGGAGAACGGGCTGGTGATGACGGGAAGGTCGGTCGACGGGGCCATGTTTCAGCCTGACAAATCAGAACACGCGCGAATGGACTGCTCGGGCGACCCGAATTCGAGTCGCCGCGGTAATCATACCCACCCTGTCAGAATACCGTGAGCGTAGCTGATCTCTGTGAGGGAGATTCGGGCCAGGACAATTGTCGTGAGTCACTGTCCCACTTCTCCGCGGAGCGAACTTGGAGCCGAAAAACGGCCTCCGGGCTGACAAATACCCGGCATCAAAACACGCCCAGTTCGGGTCACGACGATTTTGTGTGGTGAGTTGTGAACTTTTCAAGAATGACAATCTGTCGAAAATCCACAAATTGACTTCGAATATCTTCACCGATATCGTTGGTTATCAGGAAACTTTGACGGGCCCAATTGCTCATTGATTCCGCTCGCCAGCGTCGCCTCAAGGAAGACTTCTATGTTGGGCCAATTGGTCCCAGTCGGAGGGGGAGATCCCATCCCGCTCCTCAAGACTCCACTACTCATCGGTCGTCGTAGCCGTTGCGATATCGTTCTAAACTTTCCGAACATCTCTTCACAGCACTGTGAACTGGCGTTCATCAACGGGTTCTGGCAGATTCGCGATCTCGGTAGCAGCAACGGGATCAAGGTGAACGGCGAACGGCTCGACACCAAGTTCCTGCAGCCGGGCGACCAGGTTTCCATCGCCAAGCACAAGTTCATCATCAACTTTGCCCCCGGAGCAACTGCTCCTCCACCGCGAGAAGATGACGACCCGTTCGCGCTGAGCCTGCTCGAGAAAGCCGGCCTGGAACGACGCCGGGACGAGTCACGGCAGCAGCGTCGGTCTGCCGATCAACGTTCACGCCGCCCTGATCCCTCCCCTCCCAGCGACGACGCTCCCACCCGCTGGTACATCGAAGAGGAGTAACGTTGGCCGACGACCGAAATCGCAAAATTCGAGTTCGATTTCATAAGAATCGTGGCCACCGTACTCGTCAGGTCGACCTGACCCGGCAGTCTCATGATGAATTAGCGGACCTGCCCAGCGACGAGCGAGTCTCGGGCAAGGGAGCCCAATCCCGTCACCGGACGGTGGTTGTCAAAGCGGGCAACTCTGACGCGGAGTCCATCCGCGATGTCGACATGACCGACTGCCAACGAGGGCGTGTCCTCTGGTCGGTCGGAGCGAATCACAGCTGTATTCAGACATCCGACGGGCGGACCTTTGACTGCTCGGTGCGGCGCGTTCTGCGGACGATGGAGCGCGAGACTCGTAATGTCGTTGCGGCGGGGGACTGGGTGGTCTTCCGCTCGACCGACGGAGCGACGGGGGTGATCGAGCGAATCGAACCCCGGCATTCGACACTCGCCCGGGGAGTCGGACGTACTTCACAGATCATCGTCTCCAATGTTGACCAGGCTGCCATCGTCGCATCGGCCTGTGACCCGCCGCTCAAGCCGGCGCTGATCGACCGGTTTCTCGTCAGCTGTGAAATCGGTCGGGTCAAGGGCATCGTCTGCATTAACAAGGCCGACTCGATCGAGCCCGCCCACCTGCAGCCGATCATCGGCCAGTATGCCCAGCTGGGGTGCGAGGTGGTGCTGACCAGCGCTACGCGGGGCGATGGGATCGACCGGTTGCGACACCTGATGAATGGCAAAGCGACCGTGCTCACCGGCCAGAGCGGCGTCGGCAAGTCATCACTGCTCAACGCCGTGCAACCCGGCTTAGGGCTGCGAACCGCGACCGTCAGTGCCGACTCGGGTAAAGGGCGGCACACGACCCGCGTCGCCGAGTTGGTTCCGCTCACCAGCGGTGGGTGGGTTGTTGATACGCCCGGGATTCGACAATTCCAGCTGTGGGCAGTCGATTCCGCCGATGTCGAGGCCTACTTCATCGAGTTCCGGCCGTTTGTCGCTCACTGCAAGTTTGCGGACTGCACGCATACGCATGAACGAGGATGTGCTGTACTGTCGGCAGTGTCGCAAGGTTTGATCTCGGCCTTGCGCTATGAAAGTTATACCCGCATTCTCAGCGGCGAGGCCGAGCGGATCGAGGACGAGTGAGCCAAGTTCGTCTGTCGTGTCCCGAAGAGCGGCAGCCGTCAGCCTGCGAACTCCATTCGAATGACGCTCCGGAGGGGTATTTTTCGGTGTACTCTACGCTCCTCGCCTCGGCAGGCTCACGCCTGCCACTCTTGGGGGGAATGGCTGGTCGGCGTTGTGTTCCTCCCCGCCAACTCCTCCCGCTATAGTCTGTGAGATTATCTCCGCCCGGCGAACCGCTCGCACTCGAACGTTCTCAGAGATTTCCATGCCTGTTCTGAAGCATCCCCAACTCATCGATCTGGCAGCCCGTATTCTCGAAGGGGCGGGAGTCACTCCTGCCGATGCCCAGGTCGTGGCCCATGAACTCGCCGATGCGAATATCGTCGGACACGACAGCCACGGTGTGATGCGGCTGGTGCAGTATGTCCAGATGATTCACGACGGTCATGTGAAACTCGGGACAGCTCCGCAAATCCTGAAGGAGGCTCCGGGCTATGCATTGATCGACGGAGGATTCAACTTCGGCCAGATCATCATGACGCGGGCACTGGATCTCGGCATCGAGAAGGCCCGGGCCACGGGGACTTCCACAGTTCTGATCCGCAACTGTAACCATGTGGGCCGGCTGGGAGCCTACACCGAACGGGCAGCCAAGGCCGGCTTCCTGGCGACCATGTGCGTGAACGCTCCGGGACCGGGAGGCGTCGCTCCCTTCGGGGGAATTGAACGGCGACTTGGCACCAACCCGATCAGCATGTCGGCCCCGATGGGTGACTCGGCAGTTGTCCTCGACATGACAACCAGCGCCACAGCTGAGGGGAAGCTGCGGGTGTCGTATCAGAAGGGCGAGCAAGTCCCCGCCGGTCTGATCATCGACAGCGAGGGCAATCCAACGACCGACCCTGGCGTGTTCTACAACGCACCAGTCGGATCGATCCTGCCGCTCGGCGGACCGATGATGGGACACAAGGGATTCGGCATGTCGGTGATGATCGACATCTTCTGTGGAATCCTGTCGGGAAGCGGGATCGGCCGGACCGACTTGCCACGTGGTGCCAACGGAGTGTGGTTGTCGCTGATGTCGGTCGAACACTTCCTGCCGCGCGACGAGTACGAGGCGTGGATGGCGAAGTACGCCGCCTATATCAAGAGCAGCCGCACCGCTCCGGGCGTGAGTGAGATCCTGCTCCCCGGCGAGATCGAAGCCCGCCGCGCCACCCAGCGGACCGCCGAAGGTGTCAGCATCCCCGATGAGACCTGGCGCCAGATCAACGAGCTGGCGGGCAAGCTGAAGGTCTCGCTGGCCGTTTTTTAACCGGTATATTCGGAATGCCGTCGGGAGAGCGGGCTCTGCTTCTTCGGAAACAGGCCCACCAGCCCACCGACCTTGTCAGACGTTTGGTTCTCAGGTCAGCTGGGGAATCAGCGTGACCGAGTTAATCCTGACGTAATCCGTATTCTGTGGACCGGCATTCACGTTGGCTGTGCCATCGGCGACATCGGCAGTGGCATTTCCGACAATTGTGAATTCCGTGTCCGAAGTCACTGACTCGACAGCGTAGGTCGTTCCATCGATCTGCACTGTCATGCCGGACTGCAAATCTGTCAGGAAGCTTGTGCCTGTTCCCGTAACCGTGTCGGTGCCGGAGGTCACGCTGACGGTGCCCGCAAGTGTCAACGTAAATGGGACATAGGTGGCAGCCAACGGAACCTCACCCATCGCCCCATTGTCGAGTGGTCCGACCAGGTTGTACGACGTGAGCGCATGGATCGCATCGACGATCGTCATGCCATTGCCCAACACCTGACCAAAGACGGTGTGCGGCACCGCATCGAGGTTGACCGTACCCGACGCATTGTTGTTCGCGGTGTTAATGAACCACTGGCTGGTGCCCGAGTTGATGTTCCCCCCGACCGTGGCCATAGAGAGCGTGCCGCGTGCGTTCGAGTGGGCGGCCTTGAACTCGTTCGTAATGGGACTGTCCGCCGGGATCGCCGTGACTGGAGGTCCAAGGTCGAATCCACCACCCTGAACGATGAAGGGAGCGTTCCCGGTCGTATGGGCCGATCGATGGAAGAACGAGCCGGCGTACCGGGCGAGGTAGTTCACGAAGTTCTGAGTCGTGTTCGGCAAATCGTCAACGAACAGCTGAACATCCACATTTCCCATCGAGGTCGCGATTCTCGCGACAACCGTGTTCGTGTACTGGACCGACACGGTCTGCGTCGAGCCGACCTGATTGCCGTTAAAGACCTGACGCACGAGGATTGAGTTCTGGCCTTGAGTCGCAGCTGTGGTGTTTGCCAGTGCGATCGAGACCGTCGCCGTTCCAGAGCTGTCCAATGTCACGGCCCCGTCGTCGAAGCCATCTCCATCCTTGTCGACTTCATAGGTCTGACCGGCGACTCCGGTGATTTTCACACCCACGGTCGTCTTGTCCGACACGAAAGTGGAGCCGGTCTTCAGCACGCCCGTCCCGGTCGCGATGCTGTTAAATGTTCCTGTCGGAGCAAAGAACGCCGAGCGGGCTGTGTTCACCGCCGCCAGCAGGCCGGTCGTCGGCTGGTCGATTCGAGATGCGATCAGTGTTGAGCTGACGGTGCCGCTGTAGATGCTGTACAGGTTCGGGTCCGTCGGCAGTGTGGCCGTGCCTTGCTCAAAGGTGTCGACCTTTCGTCCTCCAAAGATCGTGAGCGATCCATTGATGTCGGTGGTCCCACTCATCACCACGTTATCCACTCCGCTCCCCAAGTGAGCGAAGTAAGAATCCGTAACGGTTGTGTCGACCATCTGAACGAGATCCGATCCGCCCCCCGTTAAGAGGTAGACACGGGCAATCGTAGTCCCGTTCGACATGCGGATATCGTCGCTCCCCTTGCCCAGGAACGCGTGGAAGGCTTCATCCAGAGTGGTTGAGTCGAGAGAAATACGATCCGCTCCACTCACTCCGACCACGGTGACAGTCTTCTTCACATGGGTCGACTTCGTGGCGACGAGGTCGTTTCCTTTTCCCAGCACAGTGGTCAGGCCCCCATCGATCGTCGTGCCTTCGGAGTAGAACGTATCGTTCCCCGACTCTCCGACGAACGTCACATGGCCATGCACCGTGGAGTTCGACAGCCCCAACTTGTCGTTCCCCTTACCACCCGTGACGATCAGATGACCGTCGAGTTCCAAGGCGTCCAGCTGGAGTCGATCGTCTCCTTTTCCCAGCGTGGCGATAATTGAACCGTTCTTTGCAGCTGACGCCGAGTAGGCGACGAAGTCGGTCGAGGCTCCGTTAATCTTTGTCCCGTTCACACCGCGCACGATCAGGCCAGCGGATGTCTCGGTTAAATAGACTTCGTTGGAGGCCGAGTCTCCCGTCAGGTACAGGTCACCCCCCAGCAGCTTGGCGGTGACGTTTCCGGCCAGCAAGGTGCGAGATTCCAGGGCGGCCAACGAGCTCCAGGATGGCCGAGCTTGAATACTCCGGCGCGCACGGGTTCCCTGGAAGATCCGAGTCAGAAAAGTAACTGCCATGGTGAGTTGTTCAGACCTTTAAGGAGATCCAAGCCGAGAAGCATTGGCCCACTGTCTCGATATTCTTGCACCAAATGATCCAGCCGTCGAATAGCCGAGTCAACACTTGCCTATTTTACCTAATCGTAATTCCTGTGATGACGGCTTGTACTTCGGTCGAGAGGAACTCGTGAATTCCCCCGTTTCCCGAGAATTTTAACGGTCGAAGCGGTTTCCGCGACCTATCAAATGCGACGTAATCAACACCCATAAAAAGAGATAGGTCACTATCACACACCAAATCATATTTCGCAGGATCCGATCGAACGGAAACGATCTCTGACGCAAGACAACCAACCACTTACAAGCACAAGACTTCTTACGACCATCAGACGTCGAGGTGATCTCTCCAGATCCGCCTCTCGCCAGTTGGGAACCCAGGCAACGAGACGGCCTCAAAAATCGGATGGAATTGTGGTCCAACCTGCTACGCCCTCAAGGCTTTGGGCTCAGCCAACTTCCTATTGACCATTCCGGCACAATCGGGAGAAACTGCCGGACCGGAAAGATTCCGACCCGCGGAGCAGATCGCCGAGTGGGAAAGCGATGGAGCGCACGGCCTATGTACAAGCTCTTGTTGGCGACGAAGTACCTCAAAACACGCTTGATTGCCTTTGTCAGCATCATCAGCGTGACGCTTGGTGTGGCGACGATGATCGTCGTCAACAGCGTAATGGCGGGCTTCCAGACCGAGATGCAGGACCGGCTGCGCGGATTGCTGTCTGATGTCGCGGTCATGACCCACGACACGGATGGGTTTGAAGACCCCGATGAGCTGATGAAGATCATCCACGAGTGCCAGTATGTGGAAGCGACCACCCCCACGGTCGAAATGTGGGGGATGATGAGCTTCCGCGTCATGGGACAGGAAGAACAGCGTCCCGTGCGCATCGTCGGGATCCTGCCCGACGGGAAGAACCAGGTCAGCCCGCTCGCGAAGTATCTCCTCAGCCGCCAGGACAAGGATCTGTCCAACCACGACCAGACTCCCGAAGTCGACGTCAACGCCCCGGTCACCTGGGACTTGAATGCGACAGCCGTCGGATATCGTAAGCAGATTACCGACTATCAGCGGTTGCGAGGTCCAGAGACCCTGGCCCCGGGAATTGAGCCCAGCCAGCTGGAAGAACCAGCCACTCAGGTCGCCGGGGAGACTCCACTCACCCAGACGGCCGATAGCGGCGAAGGCCCCCTCTTCGACGACCCGGACGCGTTCCGGATCGAAGATGCCAACGAGACCTCGACAGAATCGGCTCCGATCGACCCCGCAGCTCCCCAGCCTGCACGAGTCTTCGTCGGTTCGGGTTTGATCAGTTCTCCCCACCGCAACCCCGAGACTGGTGAGATCGAAGTCCGAGCTTTCGTCAATCCGGGGGACGATGTGACGCTCACGACTTTGAAATCGGGCGTTCCACAACCCGTCAGCTTCAAGGCGACGGTCGTCGATCTCTTCAAGTGTGGAATGAGCGAATATGACTCGAACCTCGTCTTCGTGAATCTCGAGCAGATGCAAAAGGCTCGCGGAATGTTGATTCCGCCCGACCCGAAGCATCCCAATGACAATCTCGATTGGCGAAAAGGAAGTGTCACTGCGATCCAGATTAAGCTCACCGACTACTCGAAGGCTCCGATGGTCGTGCAGTTCCTCCGCGAAAAGCTGTCGGGCATGCGAGTCTCAGTGGAGACTTGGGAGCAGCAGCAAGGCCCTCTGCTGCAGGCGGTCGAGGTGGAACGTGCGATTCTGAACGTCTTGTTGTTTCTGATCATCGCCGTGGCAGGTTTCGGCATCCTGGCGATTTTCTACATGATCGTTGTCGAGAAGACTCGCGACATCGGCATTCTCAAGGCCCTCGGAGCCAGCTCGCGGGGCGTGATGTCGATTTTCCTGCTCTACGGTCTGACCCTGGGTATCGTCGGCAGCCTCGCGGGTGTGATACTCGGCCTTACATTCGTTCGTTATATCGACAGTATCGAGGAATGTATCTCGATGGTCATCGGCCGTAAGGTCTTCGACGAGACGATCTACTACTTCCACCAGGTCCCCACCAAAGTGAATCCGGGCACCGTGATCTGGGTCGCTCTCGGAGCGATTGCGATTGCCGTCCTGGCCAGCATTCTTCCGGCCCGCCGCGCAGCCCAGCTGCATCCGGTTCAGGCACTGCGGTACGAGTAGTCACCCGCTGTTGATTTTGCTCCCCGCGAGGTCAACAGGCTTCCCCCTCCTCATCCGCCTGATCCCGACGAGCCCGGAAAGCGAAGACGATTCATGTCGACACAAGTACTGGACGAACCCATGCCATCGATCCTGCAGATCCCGAACTCGAAGACACGCGTCTCGTACTTGCGGGCCCTGGCGATCAGTCGGGCGTACTCCAAGGGACAGGTGAAAGTTCCCGTTCTGCGTGGAGTCGACCTCTGCGTGGGGCGTGGCGAGTTCGTCTCGATCGTCGGGAAATCGGGATGCGGAAAGAGCACCCTGATGCACCTGTTCGGCCTGCTCGACACCCCTGATACCGGGGAAGTCCGCCTCGAACAGAACCGCATCGATGACCTGCCAGCTGCGACCCGTGATGAGCTCAGGAACCGGATCTTCGGGTTCGTGTTCCAGTTCTATCACCTGCTCCCGGAGCTGTCGTTGCTCGACAACGTGTTGACACCGCTGATGATTCGCTACTCCGCGTGGGAATTCTGGCGTCGTCGCAAAGAGTTCCGCGATCAGGCGTGCGCGATCGTCAAGAAGATGGGCCTCGATCATCGCCTGCGTCACCGACCTTCCGAACTGTCCGGGGGAGAAATGCAGCGTGCAGCGATCGCCCGCGCCCTGATTGGACAGCCGGAAGTCCTGCTGGCCGATGAGCCGACGGGGAACCTGGATGCCGTCACCGGGCGTGAAATCATGGAAATGATGGCCCGATTGAACGAGGAAGAGGGGCTGACTATCATCATGGTCACCCACGACGAATCCATCGCGCGGCAGGCCAATCGCATCGTCCGATTGACCGAAGGCCGGATTCAGGGCCTCGAAGAGGCCGCGTGATCATCTCGCCTCGCAGAGGCGGAATGATGATCCAGTCTCGAACAGGCCGTGCCCCCACAGCCACCCGAGGCCACGCGAACTTGGCCTCGAATTCGGTGTCCAGCCTCCCGGCGTGCCCGCGCGATTTTCGCGACTCGCACGCCGGTTTTGTTTTGGGTGCCGTGTCCAGTCCGTTCCCGCCCCACTCGATGGGCGGCCAGATCTCAAGGTGCTTTTGATGTCTCAGCAAATCTTCATGAATGACCGTCTCGTTCCCGCAGAGCAGGCGATGGTCAGCGTCTACGATCACGGATTGCTGTACGGCGACGGCGTCTTTGAAGGGATCCGGGTCTACAACAAGAAGGTCTTCCTGCTGGCTGAGCACGTCGAGCGCCTCTATGAAAGCGCGCGGGCGATCCGCCTTGAGATCCCGATGACGCAGGCCCAGATGGCCGAGGCCGTCGAGAAGACTTGTGCGGCGAACTCGATTGTTGACGGATACGTGCGTCTGGTTGTGACGCGCGGTGCCGGGGCCCTCGGTCTTGATATCCGCAAGACTGCCAACCCCCAGATCATCATCATCGCCGCGACGATCAAGCTGTACTCTGAAGAGCTCTACCAGCAAGGGCTGAAAATCATCACAGCCAGCACAATCCGCAATCATCCCGGTGCCTTGAGCCCGCGAATCAAGTCCCTGAATTACCTGAATAACATCCTGGCCAAGATCGAAGGAACGGACGCCGGATGTGAAGAAACGCTCATGTTGAACCATAAGGGCGATATCGCCGAATGTACCGGCGACAATATCTTCATTGTGAAACGAGGAATCCTCAAAACCCCTCCCACAGACGCTGGGATCCTGGAGGGAATCACTCGGAATTGTGTCGTTCAATTGGCAGCGAAAGCTAAGATTCCGGTGCAGGAAATCACACTGCAACGACACGACGTTTACACAGCGGACGAGTGCTTCCTGACAGGGACAGCTGCGGAAGTCATCGCCGTTGTGGAAATTGACGGTCGAAAAATTGGAGCAGGCGTTCCCGGCCCCATCACACAGGATCTGCGTCAACGGTTCCAGAAGTTTGCACGCGGGGAGTAATCCCTGCTGAACGTCAGGCAGGAGCGGGATGAACACCTCACGAGCCCCCCGCAGAGACAGCACACCGCTGATTTACACGGTGTTTTTTCTCCTCCCGCTCTGCTCCTGCCTTCTCGGTACCCAGTTGAATCTGCCCGCGGTGGCGATCGCGCTCTCGTTGCCACAGATTGCTGCGGCAGCCTGGATTCTCGGTGGCACGGGGGCCATATCGGCTTCCGTGGTTTCGATTCTCGGCTGGTATGTACTGCCCATGATGGGACGCATGCCTCTGGAGCAGGTGGACCACAACTCGGCGATTCTGGGAACTGTGATCGCCCTGGCGTATGGGCTACTGGTCAATGGGCTGCACACGACGATTGAGCGAGCCCATATGGCAGCGGGCACTGACTCGTTGACCGGATTGCTCAATCGAAATGGTTTTATCGAACGCATTAACAACGAGCTAAATCGCGGCGCCCGTATGGGTGGGATTCTCGCGATCGGCTTTATCGACTGTGACCACTTCAAGAAGTTCAACGACACCAATGGCCACCTGGCCGGCGACGAGTTCCTGATTTCCACTGCCCGTCGATTGCGACAGAGTGTTCGCAGCTATGATAGCGTCGCCCGTTTCGGTGGTGACGAGTTTGCCTTGCTCTTCCCGGAGATCGATCCTGACAAGGTCGACATCGTCGTCCGTCGCATTCACGACCAGTTGAGGTCAATGGTCAAGGACGCGAGCTGGCCGATCTCATTCAGTATCGGTGTCGTTGTCTTCAAACAACGCCGCCCGGTCGAAGAGATGCTGCGTAAAGCCGATGAGGCGATGTACGAAGTCAAACACTCCGGCAAAGACAACTATCTCATTCGGATCGACGACACTCCGGCGGATGATCAATCCCGTCGCGGCCCGCTGAAACTGGCAAGTAGTTGACAGTTCGTTGACGGGATCTCACGATGACGAGCAGGGCACTCGCCCTCAATCCCGCGTTGTCATCGTGAGCCATTTCTATGTTCAACACACTGATGGCCCGAGTTTACGGTGGGTTGTTTGGCCTGTTTGCTTTGATATTTCCAGCTGTATTGCCCGCCGGACAGCAGCCCAACATCGTCTTTCTTTTTTCTGATGACCACGCGAACGCAGCAGTGTCCGCCTACGGCGAAGAGCGCCAGCTGCTGCAAACGCCGAACATCGATCGCATCGCGAAAGAGGGGATGCGCTTTGATCGTTGCCTGGTGCCGAACTCGATCTGCGGTCCGAGCCGGGCCTGTATCCTGACGGGCAAGTACAACCACATCAATGGGTTTTACAACAACTCGAACTGTGTGTTCGACGGGTCACAGGTCACCTTCCCCAAGCTGTTGCAGGCGGCCGGATACCAGACCGCGATCATCGGCAAATGGCACCTGGGCAGCGACCCGACCGGATTTGATGAGTGGCACATCCTGCCCGGGCAAGGTGTCTATTACAACCCGCCGATGATCCACAACGGGAAGAAGGTGAAGCACGAAGGCTACACCACCGACCTGATCACCGACTTCTCGATCGAGTGGCTCCAGAAGCGAGATCCGAACAAGCCCTTCCTGCTCATGTGTCAACATAAGGCTCCGCATCGCGAGTGGTCGCCCGCCCTGCGGCATCTGGGCCACAACAACGGGAAAGAATACCCCGAGCCGACCAACCTCTTCGATGACTACTCCCAGCGAGGCCTCGCGGTCCGCGACCAGGATATGACGCTGGAGAAGACCTTCACCGAGCTCGATGCCAAGTTGAAGTCACCGCCCAATCTAAACGCCGAACAGCAGCGGCAATGGGACGCCTACTATGGCCCACGGAACGAGGAGTTCCACAAACGGAACCCCGCTGGCAGCGACCTCGTCCGCTGGCGATATCAGAGCTACATGCATGATTACCTCGGGTGTATTAAAGCAGTCGACGAAAGTGTCGGGCGAGTCCTCGACTACCTCGATCAGGCGGGGCTGGCCGAGAACACGATCGTGGTTTACTCATCCGATCAGGGCTTCTTCCTCGGTGAACATGGCTGGTTCGACAAACGCTGGATCTTCGAAGAGTCGATGCGGACACCCTTCGTCGTCCGCTGGCCCGGTGTGTCCCAGCCTGGCCAGACCTGCCCGGCGATCGTCTCGAACATAGACTTCGCGCAGACGTTCCTCGAAGCAGCTGGGGTGCCCGCCCCACCCGAGATGCAGGGGGACAGCCTCGTTCCGATCCTCAAGGGGCAAACGCCGGCCGACTGGCGAAAGAGCTTCTATTACCACTACTACGAATATCCCGTGCCGCACCGCGTCCGCCCCCACGAAGGCGTCGTCACCGATCGCTATAAGCTCGTCCGCATCTACATGCCCGAGGAACCCTACTGGGAACTCTACGATCGACAGACCGACCCGCTGGAGATGAAGAGCGTCTACCACGACCCCAGCTACGCCGAGACGGTTACCACGCTAAAGGCCGAACTCGCACGACTGCGGACTGAACTTCAAGTCCCCGAAGAGACTCCACGCAAGGCCTTCGGCAACGCCCCCTTTGATGGTGAGCAGCGATGAACGCACCTCCCATGATTCCCGATGACCCACGTATCTACCTGCTGATGACAGCTGAGGAGATCGCGTGTGCGCGGGCGACCGGTCAGTGGGAATCGGTCTCGCTCTCGGTGGAGGGGTTCATCCACGCGTCCCCGGCAAACCAGCTCAAACGTGTCGCCGACAAGTACTACCAGCAGAAGCACGATGTCCAGGTCGTCTGCGTGCGGACCGACCTGCTCAAACCCGAACTCCGCTGGGAACCCGCCGCTGGCAGCCTCTACCCCCACATCTACGGCCCGCTGAATTTCAACGCGGTGGTCGATATTGTTCCGACGCAACGCAATGCGGATGGGACGTTTTTGATTCCTCAGCTGGATTGACCCGAGGGCAAAAAGAATTAGAACTGGTAGTAAGTCAGAACCAGCATTACCCATATCACTCTTCTTAATACTCGAAGGAAACACAATGCGATGGCTCTGGTCTCCCAAAGCGATTCAATGCCATATCGCCTTCTGGTTAGTTGGTGGAATATTCTTCAGCTTACTTTTCGGCAGCAAAGAAGAGCTACAAAAGTACTTGCCGGGAAATGACTGGATTTGGCTATTGTTGTTCCTCGTGTTTGGATACCCACTTGTTCTTTTCCTGTTGTGGAGCGAGAACAGATCGATGGTAAAACACATTGAACGCGAAGCAATTGAAATTCAGAATAACCCTGAAAAAGTTAGGGTGAGGCGAGCCAGGTGGCGGCGAGGCTCTCTCGTGCTTTTCGCGATAGCAGGTGGAGCGGCCATATACTTCGGAAACGTCGGTTTACTCGTGAACGGGCTTCCCGCACAGTATCTGGGATACTTCATACTCAGCATGGCTACACTTGGGCTTTGTGGTGTTAACATCTGGTATGGAGGACCTATTGACCCAAGGTTTGACCCTCAAGATGAGAACTTGACTGAAACTTAGTTGAAGTAGGCCAGACTGAAGCTGTCCTGCAGACCCAACCCGCCCGACTACCTCACCACGGTCGGTGAGTCCATGACGCTGACCCGGGTCGGGCCTTCGGGGGTTTGGGTCATGTTGACGAGGTAGCCCTCGTCGGCGCCCGGGGGGCCGGCATAGCGGAACTGTACGATCCGGCTGTCGTTGGGCAGGCGGCGGACCATCAGCAGATCGCGGCGAGTAATCACGCCTGCCTCGGGGTGCATCTCTTTCAGTTTGTGCGTCGCGGTGGCAGCTTGTTGATCAGCGGCCTTGGCCCCACCCAACAGGGCCACAGCTGCGACGTTCTGCAACCGCGATTGAGCTGCGGCGAAGTTCTGGACTTCGGTCACCTGGGGGAAGCGCGTCGCCAGGATGGAGACCGCCGGACAAGTGACCGTTCGCCACTCCCGCCCCACCAGCACGCCGATCTCGGAAGACGCGGCCCCCTCGATATTGGCAGTGAGTTGCTGCTCAACGCTCGCGACATTGATCGCCTCGCTCAGCCCCGCGCTGGTTTGCGTCGCCAAGCGGCACTCGTCGACCAACAGCTGATGCAGCGAGCGCAGCTCCGTGGGCGACAGCCGGTCGGTATGGGTGACTACGACCGGGTTCTGCGGTGTGCCGGTCAGCTCGAACGCTTTGACCGTTCCATTCGACCAGACTTCCATCACCTCGCGCTGCTGGCCGGTCGGCTCGACAAAGCTCAACGATGCAATACGAACCGCATCCCGCGAGCCCGCCGCGGTCTTGGCCCGGGGCTCCACAGCCCAAGCGGTGCCGCAGACCAGCATCAGCAGCAGGCTGAGCCAGCTGGGTCGAACTCGGAAGATCGTGATGCATCCGTCCATGGAGGCTCTTTGTGTTGTGCTCATAGTGAGCCCGTTCGCGTGTGGAGAAGGGAGCGAGCGGTGGGAAAGACTCCCGCCGGTCAGTCGGCCCCTCATTTCACTCTTGAGTAGTCATCGACCAACGCAGACACTGCGATCGGCGAAAACTGCCCCGAGCGAACACGCGGAGGGTATCCGAACCTGCCCGAATGTCTCAATCTGAATGTGTGGCATGTCCCAAACATCCCATTCTGACCGTTTTTTCAGTTTTTGGGCGGCGTGGTCGGTCACGCTGCTGCTGATTGTCGGTTTCGAGGCTGTTCGCTGGGTAAATCCAGTCTTACGCGAGGAAGCGTTGAGCGGCTGGCTGAGTGGACGGGAGGCTGATTGGTTGCCGTTTCTCCCGATCTTCTTGGCTGGACTGGTGATGTGGCTGGTGGGAGGAGCTCGTCGCGGGGGGCCTCTCCAGGCCGCTACGGGGGACATGCCCCTGTCACGACGGCTGCTCGACACCGGGATTTCGCTGGGGCTGGGAGTGCTCGCCGTGGCGGTGGCTGCGTCCGCTGGGTGGGAGATGCGGGAACTGCCCCCCGCCTATCACGATGAATTCAGCTACCTGTTTCAGGCTCTGACCTTCCTCGATGGCCGAACTTCATACCCCAGCTTTGAAGCGATGCCCCAGCTGTTTGACCAGGTGCATGTCCTGAACGAGGGGCGGTTCGCCAGTCGGTACTTCCCCGGAGCGGGGGCGTGGTTCGCCATCTTCCACGAGGTGGGGCCGATCTGGGGCCAGTGGATCGCCCAGGGGATCATCGCCGTTGCCGTATCGATCGTGGCGGGGGAGATGGCTGGGCGGACGGCCCGTGTCGTGGCCGGGCTGGCAGTCGCGTTCGGGCCGGGGCTGTGTCTGTTTAGCCAGACCTACCTGGCGCATCATCCGACGCTGGTGGGGTTGAGTCTCTTCCTCGTCGCAATCACGAGGCTGCATCGGGCTTGTGAGACCGGCCGGGGGCAGGCGATCGCCTCGTCGTTCTTTGCGGGGCTCGGGCTCTCGTACGCGATGGTTTGCCGGCCGATGACAGCTGCGGGAGTGGGATTGCCGTTCGGGGTGTGGCTGTTCTGGTGGGCGGCTCGGTCGGGTGGTCTGTGGCCGAAGGGGAGCAGTGACAATCTGCTGGAGACGACGAACTCAACGCGACGCTCACCCAGGCTGATCATCGTCGTGATGGGACTACCGATCCTGGCCGGGATCGCGATCCAGTTGGCCTACAACAAATCGATCACCGGCAAGTTGCTGGAATCCCCGTACCAGCTCTACACCGACATCTACACGCCCCGACATGTGTATGGGTTTAACAACGTCGTGCGGGGCGAACAGCACCTCGGGCCGAAGGTCCTCGATAATTACGACCGTTGGGCCGAGAACCTGACGCTTCCGCTGGCTCTTCGCAAGTTGGGAATTCGAGCGGTGGCCAGCGGGCGCTGGACGCTGGGACTGGTCCCGATGGCGTTCGTCGTGGTATGGCTGGTCTGGAATTGGCGGCGCTGGAACAGTGACTTCAAGCTGATCGTGGCCTCGATTGTGAGCTTGCACATCGTGCACCTCCCGTACTGGTTCGAGGGAATCATGGGCTGGCACTATGTGTTCGAGACAGCTCCGTTATGGGCGATTGTGCTGGGAGTCGTCACCGCCGACTTCGTCCGCCAATGCCGCGAGACCGGTCACGCGGCGCTCCGCTGGTGGTGGGGAGGCGTGCTGCTCACCTCACTCGCCACAGCCTGGCTCACCGTTCCGCCGCTTTGGCCAGGCCGCGTGCCAGTGGGGCTCATTGAGCTGCGCTATCCACGGTCCAAGTATGCCGAGGTCGCCGAGCTCTTTCATCAACAGATCCCCGACCGGGCGATCGTCTTCATTCGAGCAGATGCCGCCGATCGGCACATCGATTATGTCTACAACACGCCGAGTCTCGAAGCGATGATCTTGAGGGCACGAGCCCCCGAATCCGATGCCGATTTGCAGAAGGCCATCGCTCTCTTCCCGGATCGCACACCGTGGCTCTTTGACGCCGCCAGTGGCCAGCTCAAGACGCTCGACCGCCCATGATTCCGCTCGGAGTCCCGCGTGCGAGCGGCGATCACCCTTTCGTGATCTTCGTGTGTTTCGTGGTTCCCGCCCCATCCAACGATCAACGCACGGAGCAGCCACGTCATACACAAACAGGGAGGCGACTGATATCGCCTCCCTGTGGAGTGCATTGATCTCAAATGACTGAGTTGTCAGTGCTCAGCCAGCTGCGGGCTTGACGGGAATCGCCTTGCCATCGAGGGATGTTTCCCAGACGACGATCTTCTCTTCGGCGAGAATGATTGTCCAGTTTTCGCCATCGTCGCGAAGTTCGATCCCCTGCCCCTGCAGAGCTTCGGCCTGCGGAGTATTCTTGGCCACGATGCCATCGTCATGAATCCCGCGCCAGAACTCCAGGTGAGGCCAGTCCTTCTGGATCGTGGTCATGCAGGCAGCAATCGTGCGGCAGTTGGCACCCGGGCTGAACCCGGCCCGTCGGGCGATCGAAGAGAGGGTGGCGTACTGATCCTCCTTCTTCAAACCATAGAGAATCTCCGCCACAATCTCAGCTCGTGATGACGACATCGCTACCTCCCGCTCAACCTGCCACGAATTAAAGCACACAAGCCGCACTGATACGGCCGAATCCAATTCGTCTTCCTGACCCTCCACACTACTGCTCTTGGTGTCTGGCATCAAGAGTGATGACAGGAATGTACGTACTCAGCATCTGGATCCACTGTTTATTGGGGGAAAATGATGAACCGAGCAGGAATTGCATCTGCGAGCCACACTAGATGGTTCCCTTCATAGAAGACAACACCGCCCTGCTGAGCATCCACGGTTCGAATCGTCAGAATCACTGGGTTTCTGGACTTTCGATTCCCAACCTGTTTTGCCGTGGCGATGTCGACCGAACAATGCACATACTGCCGTTGCATCGGCCGAAGACCTTCGTCCCGAATCCGATCTACCATCAGCGGGTCAGTACCATGATACAACTCGATTGGTGGATTTCCGGGTTGTTTTCGCAACTTCTCTGGGAGTGAATGGCCATAAAAAGCCCGGATCCGATCCCCTTGAATCTCAAACCGGCGTTTTGAATTTGTGTCCACCATCCGGGTCAGATCATTCAGCGACAGGTCGCGCCAATCATCACTGTTCTGACGAAGTGCAGTGATCACCGAGTCGACACTCGCCCATCCTTCTTCGTCCATTTCGATTTCATACAACCACGGTTCATGACGTAAAGCATGCGACACCACCTTACTGATAGCAGTCAGATTCACTTACCCACATCCTTGGTAACGGTTCACTCTCAACGTGCAGTCCCAGCAATGCCCTTCAATGGGAACTGTCCGTCCGATCACCACTTAGCGCCATCGACTTGCTCGCGAAGCGTGGCTTGACGACTCCATGAGAACCTTTCTTTCGATACAACGCCAGTCCCCAGCCTGACAGACCCGCATACGGCCGGAAACTCTGCAGCTCGTAAGCGACCCCTCGCACTTCACGGGTCGCTGGTGGGCTCCAGTCGACATCGAGGCTGTGAGTCAGAAGCCACTCCGTGCCTTCGGCGGGGACTTTCTCATGATTCACATGTTCGAGCGATTTGCCTCGCATGTCAGCCTGGGGGAGGAGATATCGAAACATCAGGGGATGTCGGAAGTCGTGATCGCTGCGGATCTGGATCGTCGATGAGGGCTCTCGCTCGGCGAGCAACTCCAGAATCGGAACGTATTGATTGCGACCAAGAGTGGCGAGCTGTTGGACATGCTGGCCGCTCCCGAACATGACCCCAGCCAAACCCACACTGGCCACAATCCCGGGCACTAGCCCCCTTCGATACAGATCGGCCAGCCCCACTGCAGCTGCCTGAATCAGGAAGAAGACCGCAATCAGAAAGTAACGCGGGTAGACCTCCGCACGTCGAAGCACGACCAGCAACCCCATCGGCATCACGACCACAACCAGCAACAGGAAGATCCAGCGGTCATCCCCCTCTCTGGCCAATACTCGTAGCCCATGCCCAAAAGCAGCCAGTACGAGTCCCGCGACCACAAACGCGAACCCACCGCGAAATGGCCCTCCCCCCGTCAGCGAGAGAGTCTCGACCACCACCCGCCACAACGGGAACTGATCCCCGCCTCCATTCGCCGCATGCCGAAGATCGACGAGATACAGCACCACAAAGAACAGCCCCGGCTTGAGGAACAACCTCATCAGCGACGGCCATAACTGCTCGGACGGGAGTTGTCTCTGCAGCCGCAGAAACATCCACACGACCATCGCCCCAAAGCAGGTCAGGAAGATCGGCTGAGACAGAAAGCCCCCGCAACATGCGATCGGGAAGAGCCACTCGGCAACCCGTTTCGCACGGGCTGCATCGCTCGTCGTCAGCTTCGATGTTCGGCTCGACTCCAGCACCCATAGCTGGTCAAACGCCAGGGCCGCAAAGAACACGGCGTAGGAATAACCCCTCGCCTCTGATGAGTAATGCACCAGCAGGTAAGCCCCAGCTGACAGAACTGCCGCCAGCCAGCCGGTGAGCTTGGGCAGGATCGGCGAGGTTCGGCCCAGCCGAAACGCGATCGCCACACTGGCCACCCCACACACAGCCGCCGGGAGCCGGAACCACCACCCCGACTGATTGCGGAACAGCCACACCATCAACGTATTGATGTAGTGGTTGTTCTCCTCCTGAAGCTGGTAGAACAGCCCGCCCGGCCAGGTCAGCTTGCGTGAAATATCCCAGGTCCAGACTTCATCAAGCCACAGCTCGCCGCGACAACACCACAACCGCAACCACGCCGCTGCCACCAGAAGACCGGACAACCCCGCCCAAGCGAACGGGCTCATTGATGTCGACTCACTCTTCGGCGCCTCCGGTCCAGAGACGGGAAATCGCAGTTCAGGCGGTGGAGAGGATGTGTTCGACACGGGACGGCAACTCAGAGCCAATGAGGTCAACCAGACATTCACGCGAAGTCTAAATGGAGCCCGCGGTTTCGCCTACGGGGATGTGGCCAGTCGGTGCCTGCCGCTCAACAATTGCGACACTCCGTCGACCTCTCCCGCTATACTTAGCCACCGTCACTCATTCTCAAAGACTTTGTTGCAGACACCAGTTGCCTCTGACTTACCCATGACCACTTTTCACCAGTCCGACATTCAGACTCTGCAAAACCGTCCGATCGTTCTCGGCTCTCGCTCTCCCCGTCGCAAGGAGCTGTTGTCACTGCTGGTTCCCGCCGAGCGAATTCTGATCCTCCCCCCCAGTGATCCTGACGAACCCGGGTTTGAGGGATTGCGAGACGAAGCAGCCATCATCGACCAGCTGAGGCAGATCGCCCGAATGAAGAACCAGAATGTCCGAGCCCGCCCCGAATGTCCGCGTGAGGCACTCGTCCTCACAGCTGACACAACCATTGTCGCGGGGGGGCCGGGAGATTACACCGTCCTGGGCCAGCCGCCCGCGACAGCTGACTGGCGAGCGACCGTGCGCGAATGGTTTCACGACCACTACTTCGGTCAGACCCACCGGGCCATGACGGCGGTCGTCCTCTCGCACCCGGATGGACGGCAAGTCGAACAGGTCGCGGAAACCCGAGTGACGATGAGAGCCGCAGACTCCGCGCTTCTCGACTGGTACCTCGATACAGACGAGCCGCTCGGCAAGGCGGGCGGCTACGCTTTGCAGGGGGCTGGAAGCGTCTTCATCGAACGGGTCGATGGCAGCCTGAGCAATGTCGTCGGGCTGCCGGTCGAAGTGGTCCGGATGATGTTGAGCCAGTTCAATGAACGGCCGTTCGCGGGGCCCCTTCAGAATGAACAGGCTGAATAGGAAGCCGCCCTGAATCATTGCGAGTAATGCGGGCAAACTACTCCGGCTTCCAGAGTTTCAGTCGCAGGCTATTCAGCACGACCGAAACGCTGCTCAATGACATGGCCCCAGCTGCGAAGAGTAGTGGCAGCATCCAACCGGTCCAGGGGTACAGCACACCTGCAGCGAGCGGAACACCGATCAGGTTATAGCCAAAAGCGAAGACCAGATTCTGGCGAATCGTTTTCATGGTCGTGCGGGAAAGCTCTACCGCACGGGCGACTCCCAGCAAATCGCCATGCATCACGGTGACATCCGCTGCGGAGATGGCGATATCGGTTCCCGTTCCGAGGGCGAACCCAATATCGGCTTGGGCAAGAGCGGGAGCGTCGTTGATCCCATCGCCGACCATGCCGACACGGGCTCCCGACTGCTGGGTCTCTCGCAATATGCCCAGCTTCTGATCGGGCAGCAGATGAGCGGCGACTCGATCGATGCCGACTTGTTTCGCCACGATCTGAGCGACCTCATCACGGTCTCCAGTCAGCAGAATGGAGTGAATGCCCAGCTGGTGAAGTCGCTGGACGGCCGAGGCAGCTGTGGGCCGGAGCTCGTCCTGAAACTCGAACGCGGCTTGTGAAACTCCATCAACCAGGAGCATCGTGCGCGTGGAGGAGGTTGATGACTTTGAAGAACGAGTCCCGGGTTCCTCGCGGCTGAGCTCGATGTGATGTCCACCGATCCGGGCGGAGAGGCCGCGGCCGGAAAGGCTGCGAAAGTCCTCGACGGGAAGGGGCACTGGGACAGCCTTCTGTCGTTCCGCGAACTCCACAATGGCCCGAGAGAGTGGATGTTCTGACAGCTTGGCCAGGGCGGCGGCGACTCCCAGCGACTCTTTCTGGGAGAGTGAGCCATGGGTGGTGAGGGCACTGACCCGGGGTTGCCCTCGTGTCAGAGTTCCGGTCTTGTCGAAGGCCATGATGTCCAGCTGTCCGAGCGACTCCAGCACCGCTCCATCGCGAATCAGTAACCCATGCTTGGCGGCCTGGCCCATGGCCACCATCACAGCTGTCGGAGTGGCCAGCCCAAGCGCGCACGGGCAGGCAATCACGAGGACGCTGACCGCGGCATTGATCGCCAGCTCGATCCGTCGATCCGCCGGAGCGAACCACAACCAGGCGATCGCCGTGATGGCGGCGATCCCGAGAATCACGGGGACGAAAATCGCTGCCACTCGATCGGCCAGCTTCGCAATGGGGGCTTTGGTCCCTTGCGCGTCACGAACGAGGCCAACGATCTTCTGGAGTGTGGTCGCATCTCCGACGCGATCGGCAGAGATGGTGACGCTGCCTCCGTGACACAGCGTTCCGGCAGAGACGGAGGCGCCGACTCCTTTGGGAACAGGGAGTGATTCGCCGGTCAGCATCGACTCCTCGAAATCGGCTTGACCAGTGAGAATGGTCCCGTCGACGGGGACACGACTTCCTGGCCGGAGCAGGACCGTATCACCGCGATGGACCTCGGTGAGTGGAACGGTCAGCTCCTGGCCATTGCGGAGGAGGACGGCATCGTTCGGGGCGAGTTGAATCAACTCGTCGATCGCGGTTGAGGCCTGCCCCCGGGCTCGCTCCTCCAGCCAGCGACCGAGCAGGACAAAGGTCACGATCATCACCGCGGCATCGAAATGCATACTGGCGTGGTGATGATGGCCAGCCTTCCACATGTCCCCGAGACCAGCCAGAAAGGCAATCCCCGAGCCCAATGCGATCAGCGTATCCATGTCGCTGGAGCCATGCCGCAGCCGGGCCCAAGCCCCCGTGAAGAACCCTCGTCCGAATCCAAAAACCACAGCTGCGGAGCCCGCCAGCAGCACCAGCTGCCAGCCGGGAAATCGAATCGATGTCATGCACAACAACATGACGATCGCGGAAATCGCTGCGCAGATCAGCCAGGTAACGGGGCTGCTCGCTGACCGTGTTGAGCCCGAGGTCGAGTCATCCGACACGACGTATCGGTATCCCAGTGATTCCAGAACTGGTCCCCACGGGGGCGAGATGGTCTGGTCGGCCAGCACGACCGTCGCCTCGCGAGTCGCCAGGTTGACGCGGGCATCGACCACCCCCGGCACTGATTTCAGCCCGGACTCGACCCTCGATACACAGCTGGCACAGTGCATGCCCTCGACCAGAAAACGAACACTCGGCCCGGTTGCCAGTGGTGGCTGCTCGGGGGCGTGAGATGGCGAATTCAGGACGGGGAGTTCATACATGGGGTGGGGTTCCTGTCACTCCTTCAGCGTTCGCAGCTCAGCAGGAGCATCGCCCTCCCGAGTGTGTGTGACGACATGTACTGCATTCCACCTTACCGGACCGGAACGATTGTCGCCATCAGTGGTGTCGGGTTGCGAGTCGGATCGGACCACGTCACGATCTGACGCTTCTGACTTGAAGGGGCTCGTGGAGGAGGTTTGTTTGCGACTGTTCGTGTCTGAGTTTGTTTGCGGGGGAGGTTGGGGGGCCGGGGAACGTCCCGCTAGCCTGATTCGAGAAGGGGCTGCGATGTTGCGAGCCCTGGTCGAGGACCTCCTGCAGATTCCGGGCATGCAGGTCGTGACCACCTGGGATCGTCGACTTCCGCATACTCTGGGGCTTGAGGGGGGGCCAATGCTGGAGGTCGTCCCCGTCGCCGGTCCCGCTGAGGAACGCGAGGTCTTCTGCCGTTTATGTGACGAGACCGACGCCTCCTACATTATTGCCCCCGAGCTGCTTAACGAGTTGCTGCGTCGAGCCACGGTCGCCTTTGGTAGTGACAATAGACGCTCCTCTCACGAACTCCGTTCTCACTCAAAGTGCCTCAACAGCTCCGTGGATGCGATCAATCTCTGCGGCGACAAGTGGGTACTGTTCCAGCACCTGACTCGTCATGCGATTCCCACCATCCCGACGTTCCGTTGGGATGACCGCTCGGCACTCCGCTCGCTGGGGTGGCCGCGAGTTCTCAAGCTCCGACTTGGTGCTGGATCGCAATCGATGCAACTGGTCAACTCGCCCGATCAGTGGGAACGTGCGATCTCGCAATTCGACGGTTCCTCTCACGAGACCGAGGCCATCGTCCAGCCTTTCATATCAGGGATCTCGCTCTCCGTCGGAGTTATCATCGACCGAGACCAGAAGGTCCATCGACTCCCTGTGGCAGACCAGTTCATCGATCCAGCCCGTGGGTTCGCTTACCAGGGCGGGCGCATCCCATCAAGTCGTTGGAACGGCTCGATCGATCAGCTGCTCGATGCGGTGTTGCCCGCGATTCCGGGTTTGTCAGGGTATGTGGGAATCGATGTACTGGTCCCGGACGCAACACCCGAAACGCCGCTGCTGGTGGAGATCAATCCACGTTTGACGACCAGTTACACTGGTTACCGGCAGCTTTGTCAGGACAATCTGGCCGCGTTGTGGCTGAGTGAGTCGAGTCCAGTGGAGAGGCTTCGCTGGCGGAGCGGGCAGGTCGAGTTCAATTCAGCGGGAGAGTGTTCATGAGCACATGCATCGGACTCGACATCGGGGGAGCCAACATCAAGCTGTCGAACGGCGTTGACCGGACAATCGAGATCGCGTTCCCGTTATGGAAGTCGCCGGAAACTCTGGCGGCAACTCTCACATCGCTGGGGGAGTTGCTGGCGACTCCGCCCGACACGATTGCTTTAACGATGACGGGCGAGCTGGCCGATTGCTTTCGCACGAAGGCGGATGGCGTTGAGCATATCCTCAATTCGGTCGAGGCAGCGTTTCCGAGCTCCATGATTCGTGTCTGGCAGACGGGGGCGGAGTTCTTCAACTCTGAAGAGGCTCGCGAGTTCCCGATTCTCGTCGCAGCTGCGAACTGGCATGCCCTGGCGACATGGGCAGGCCGAGCGTGTCCGCAGGGGATGTCGTTGTTGATCGATATCGGGTCGACGACGACCGACGTGATTCCCCTTAGCAATGGGACGCCGATTCCCGAGGGAGGAACCGACCCGGCCCGACTGCTGAGTGGTGAGCTGGTCTATACGGGAGTTCGACGCACCCCGCTGTGCGCGGTGGCTCAACAGGTGGAATTCCGCGGGCAACTGGTCGGTATGGCTGCGGAGCTGTTCGCCACAACGCGGGATGTGCATGTGTGGCTCGGCACACTTCCCGAAGACCCCGAAGATGTCGACACCGTCAACAACCGACCAGCCACGCGGGAGTTCGCCCGAGACCGGTTGGTTCGAATGCTGTGTGCTGATGCCGATGAAGTCGATGAGCAGGAGACCGATGAACTGGCCATGCAGTGGGCCGCTGCTCAGAGAAGCCAGATTCGCCAGGCGATCTCGCGAGTTGTGGCCCGGCAAGCTGGTCCGATCAAGATGGTGATGCTGTCCGGGGAGGGCGAATTTCTGGCGCGGCAAGTGGTGGAAGAGGTCCCGGAACTGGCGGGCGTCGAGGTCCTTTCGCTAGCGACCGTTCTGGGGCCCGAACACTCGATTGGCGCATGTGCTTATGCCGTGGCTCGGCTGGCATCGGAGAGACCGTAGTGTGTCGGTACAGAGTCCTAATGGTCGGCACCCTCAATAGACGGGCGATATTAGGTGGTGTACGCTGTCGGACATTAAACGACTCCGAGTGAACGGAACCGACTCATGGCGATTAGGGCCGAATGTGGCGAGTGTGGACGAGTCTACAACGTCAAAGATGAGCTCGACGGTAAGAAGATCCGTTGCAAGGAGTGCCAAGCCGTCGTACTCGTCCAGTCGGAGTCAGAGGACGATTGGGACGAATCGGTAGACGAAGAAGAATTTCAGCCACCGATTCGCAAGTCGAATGCAAAAAAAGGGACACGCAAATCTCGAGGATCGGGAATGCCGGTACCGATTATTGTGGCTCTTGTCTGTATCGCGATGATGATGGGGGTGACCATTTTCGAGATCATTAGCGTCGCCCTGAGCGAGGTGGGAGTGCAGGCTAAGGGAGGGAAAGCTGTTGTTTACATATTGCGTGCCGCCATTCAGATCGCAATTTTTCGAGGCGTTTGGAAGGGGACTGCGAGCACTGTGACCCCGTCCATTATTATGGCTGTTATCACGACACTGATGATTTCAGCAGTTGCCGTGCTTTCTGCATTTATCCCGGGAGGGGCGCTGATCGTGATTTCGCTCGTATTCTTTGCCCTCGTGCGGGTCGTATACATCGGGTGCATGCTGACACCGTCGGCAAGGGGCTATATGCGGAATTGACTTGGCGAGGATCACGCTTGATCGATTGTGTATTACGCAAACTATTTTCGGTGTGAGGAGACTGGTGCACGACGCGGACTAAGCAGGTCGGCTTCGATCATCGACATGATGACCTGCCGGGCGAGTGGCGCAGCGGCCTTGCCGCCGGAGCCACCGTGCTCGAGGAAGACCGCAAAGGCATAACGCGGCCGATCGGCCGGGACATATCCCGCGAACCAGGCGTGGTCGGGTTTATCGCCACCGACCTCAGCTGTGCCAGTCTTACCGGCGATGAGGAGGCCGGGGATCTGAGCCTTGTGGCCGGTCCCCTTTGGATTCTCAACGGTCAGTTCCAGCCCTTCGCGAATGGCTGTGAGTGTCCGATCCGACAGAATCCGCTCGGACGCGATTGTCTGGGTCTTGGCACTCGCCAATTGAATCGAGTTCGGCGAAGTGGTTTCCGACTCTGACTGAAGTGGAGTGAGTCGAGGAGCCACGAGGTGTCCCCCATTGCCGATGATGCCCATCAGGCGGGCGACCTGCAGCGGGGTCACGGTCAGGTCGGCTTGTCCTATCGCGAACTGGCGAGCTGCCCCTGGTTGCCAGCGCTGGCTGCGACCTTGTCGGGAGCGGGAGGGAACGTTCCCCGCGTCTTCACCCCCGATGTCGATTCCGGTCAGGGCTCCGAACCCGAGACGTCGCGCCCACTTCTCGATGGGCTGAGGCCCGATCTTGCCAGCCAGATCGAAGAAGTAGACGTTACACGACTGGCTGAGCGCCGTGGAAAGGGTGACATCGCCGTGCCCCTGTCCGAAGTGGCGGTAGATGAAACAGCGATCATGCTCCGGGTCTTTCAGGTAACCCTGACAGTGGAAGAGTTGATCGGGCGAGAGAACCCCTTGCTCCAGACCGGCGATGGCGGTCACGACCTTGAAGATCGAGCCCGGTGGGATGCTGGCCTGAGTGACGCGGGAGATGAAGGGGTGACGAGTGTCCTTCGTCCAGCGGTCCCACTGATCCTTTGTCGGGTGTTGGCGGGCCTGCAGGTCGAAACGGGGGCTGCTGGCGGCGATCAAGGTTTCGCCACTGCGCAGGTCGAGGACCACGACGGATCCCGCACTGGGGATCACCTCATCGGGCGATCCGTCCGGCGTGGCCTCAGTGCTGTCTTCCAGTGGGTTGCCTTCGAGGGCCTCGTCGAGCAGACGTTCAGCGGTGCGTTGCAGCGCGGAGTCGAGAGAGAGCGTGACGTCGGCCCCATTGCGGGAAGGTCGAACCACCGACTGTTCGATGATCTCGCCCGCATGATCGCGGACGACTCGACGCAGACCGCGAACGCCGCGCAGCTGGATGTCGTAGGCCCGTTCGATGCCACTCTCTCCGTAGCGGTCGCCGGCTTCCAGAGCGAGGGGATCACCGCCGGGGTATCGCTCTTTGCGGCGGGCGATTTCGGTGTCTTTCACCGGTGATCGTAACCCGACCACGTGCGGAGCCAGATCGCCGAGTGGGTAGACCCGCTCGCTGGTCGAGCGGATTTCCACGCCCGGAAAGCGGGAGGGCATCGCCTCAATCGTGGCGATCTGGTCGAGGGCAATATCGTCGAGGATCGCGTGCGTTTCCAGCTCCTCCCGCAACACGATCGGACGCGACGAGGTGCGGTCGGGAGCAGTGGAGAGTTCCTTCCACAATCGGGTCAGCAGCGGAGCATCGGAGCGCTCTGTGGCTGCAGTCGTCGCCTTGGCCAATCGTCGGGCGTTGACTGATTGCGACATCGCTTCGACTTTTCGCTGGATCGACTGGCGTTTGGAGGCGAGTTGATCGAGTGAGTGGTGGGTCACCTGGGCCAGTGATTGCCAGAGGGCGTCGCGTTCTTCCAGGATGCGGTCCTGGGCTTCGGCGATCTTGGCGGGGTCTTTTCGCTCACCGCGGGTCAGGCGGTCGCGGGCCCGGGCCTTCAGCCAGTCGGCGTTGACGGGCTCCTCGAGCCAGCGATAGTGGACGTGGATCGAATAGCGAGGCTGGTCAAAGGCGAGGACCTGACCATCACTCGACAGGATACGTCCATCGGTGGCGGGGATCGATTCGAAGGTCTCGGTCGTTCTAGTCCACGCAGCCAGGAACCGATCCGGGATCAGGATCTGGAGCCAGACCAGTCGCAAGGCAATCAGGAGAATCGGTGTCGCGAAGGCAACGTAGACCAGCCAAAGCCGTGCCCGAGGTGCGGCGTCGATCGACCACCCCGGGTCGGGTGTTGGCTCCTTCCAGGATTGGAAAAGGCTGTTACGCATGGGTGGGGACGACACGAGTTTCCGCAGCTCTGGACTGGCGGAGAGGTGCTACTCACCTCCAAAGGTCGTGGTGAAGGTCTCGGCACCGTCGACCGAGACTTCCTGTTTCGATGGGAAGATGCGAATCGTCTGGGCGGGGAGCTTGCTGAAGGGTTCGCCGGGATTGCGCTGAACGTTGAGGGTGGCCTTGTCCTGGCCCTTCCCCTTGAGAGTGAACATCTCCTGGGCCTGTTCGTACTCGAGCGAATAGGCCCGCGCGTAGAATTTTTGGCCTTCCATCTCGGCGTTGCCCTGTGCGAAGAGGGACGCTTTGGGGGACTTTCCGGTGCCTTCGTCGGTTTTCAGAACGACGGTCATCTGATCGCTCCCGACCCAGACAGCGTTGGCAGCATTCTCGCCTTCTCCAGAGAGGTCATTGTGTTTGAAGCCGAGATAGGCGTTCTTGACGGGGGCATAGAGAAGCTGGGCTTCGTCCATGACCTTGGCCCAGTGTTCTTTCATGTGGCCTTCGAGTGGACCTTTAAAGTCGATGACGACGTACTCCCAGGGGTATTCGCGATGGGAGTCTGCGGGGCGGTTCGATTTCGCGCTGTCGTGGGATTGAACCAGCACACGACGAGTACCAGTCCGTCTCCAGTCCTCAATCTTGCCGGGCCCCTTGCCGCGAATCTGTCCGGTGGCGGTGTTCCCGACGAACTCATTCAGCTTGGCCTTCAGGATCTCGACCAGCTCGCCCTTGGGGTCGTACTGATACATTTCGACCGAGACGTTGTTTTTGCATTCGAGCGTTTCGATCTCGAGGCCGGCTGTGTCGGGTCGGTCGGCACTGAAGTCAATGCGTTTGTTGAGAGTGGCTGTCATCTGCTCGGACTTCACCAGGTTGTCGAGCAAGGAGGCTTTCACGCTTTCGAGGAATGTCGCTCGCTGGCCGTCAAAGGTGATCTTCTCCATGCAGGCAACGGTGGCGATGACCGGACTGCTGAGACGATTGCCTGAGAAATCGCGGTCGACAGGGAAACGCAGCACGCCCTGGCCGGGGATGGTGATCAGATTCTTCTCGCGGTCGATGATGACGCGCGGGCCTTCGATGGCGAAATCCCCGAACTTCCCGACGACGGGCTCGCGAATCTTGCCCTGGTCGTTGATGACGCCACGCAGGGTCAGGGTCTGTCGCGTGCCGCCTTCGTTGATGGCGATGAATTCTCTCGCAGTGACTTGGAACGCCTGCTGGTCCTGGGGGATCTGGGCACCGGCGTTTGGTGGAGCTGAGCGGAAGAGGTGGACCCCGTCAAAGCCCCTCAGCTCGCGGACGTCCGCCTTCTTGGTGGAGGTGTCGAATGTGGCCTTCCCCATCAGGCGAGCACATTCAAAGACGACGGGCTCACCAGAAAGCACCGAAGAGCGAGCAGGTCCGGCCTCTCCGGTGCCCTCTTTGGGGCTTGCCTGGTGGATCGGGATCACCTGTCCGGGATCGACCAGGATGTCGACCTGATCGATCCGTCTTCCAATGACTCCCGAGGCGAAGAACGCAACATTGCCGAGCGCCTGAATCCGCCGGACTGGAACTTGATCGGGATCGAATCCCTTCTTCGGGGGGGACTTGGCTGCGTTTGGGGCCAGCGAACTGGTGTCGATTTCATCGAGCAGCGGCATCAAGGCCTTGAGGATTTGAGCGGAGAAAGCCATCTCGTCCAGGTGCCGGACGGATGCGTCACCGCGAATGGTCAGCTCTGTCCAGCGGGCCTCTGGATTCGGGACCAGATCGATTCGGTCTTTCCAGGTTGCGGTGACGTCAGGGGTCCCGTCGCTCTGACCATCAACGCGATGAATGAACTGACCGGGGCCGATGCCCGAGAGCTGCTCCAGCTTCCGGTCGAGCGTGTGACGAATCTCGATGACCGGGGCTTCGAATTTCTGAAGCTGACCTCGGGCCTCGCGCCAAACATTGACCCGCTCGGGATCGGTCAGAGTCAGCAGACGCCGGCTGGCGTCGTACTGCATGTCGTTGAACTCGCATTCGACTCCCTGAGCGGGGGATCGAAAAATGCCTCGCTCATTGGTGACGTGATTCGACGAAGCCCGGATGCTCTTGAGTTCAAGCTGGGAGAGCATGGAGGCTGACGGATCTTCAGTGGTGGCAGAGGCCGGGGAGATGGGCTGCTGCTGGCTATCTTCCGACTTCGTTTGTTGAATTGTTGCGGCAGGCGATTCGGTGGGTGTGGTTTTGTTTCCGAAGATCAGGGCGAGCAGATAGCACTCGATCTCGTCCCGGCCCTTGTTGCCTTGTGGGCGACTGACGAGGACGTTCTCGCGGAAGCTGAGGGTCTTTTCCGCGATGTCGAACTGACAGGGGCCTTCGCTGGTCACTCGCGTCTTGGAGGGAGATTGTTGCGAGTCAGAGATGAGGTCGATCACCACCCGTCCGGAAAGCCGGAGAAACTTCGGCATTTGTGAGACGCCGGGCATGTCCTTGCCGAGCGATCGACCGGGGTCGGGTGTCAGGGCGACCATAAACCCCGATGCGGAGGTGCCGCGGACTTCCACCTGTTGCCCCTCCTTCGGAGGACCGTAGCGGAAGTGAATGGGCAAATCGCTGTAGATCTCAGCGTTGTCTTCGTTGAAGGTGAAGGTGTGACCCTCGACCACCAAACCATTCGGTCCGGTCACGCGGACGCGGCCTTCGAGAGCGGCTGAGACAATTCGCCCGGGATCCTTTTCGGTGAGGCTGATCCAGCTCTCGTCCTTGGAATCTTCGCCGAGGAACTGGTTCTCAAAGCGGATACGCGCGGACTCGGCGACCACTGTCAGTGGGGGCAGATCGGGGTTTTTGGGATCCTTCCAAATCAGGGCGAACGGCTTCATGCGAACCGCGTCACCATGAGGAGCGTCGCTCGATTCGCCGTTCGACTGTCTGAGAAACTCCAACGAGTGGGAGTAGATGAAGCTACTTTCAGACTGCTGCCAGCGCTTGGCTCCGGTCTTGATCCACTCTTCATCGGGCAGCCAGATGGCCGCGGCGTCCAGCGATTTGTTGGATTGTGGCGCAGCTGTAGTAGCGGCCGGCCGTTGGCGTTTGGGGAGCTCGACGATACGCGTCAACGGCTTCATCACCAGCGCGTAGACCTGCAGGACCGCAAACAGGCCCAGGCAGATCGCAGCGGAGAGGAGGAAGCGTTGCATGGAAGAAGAGTTCGCCGAGGGTGACGCGTGGCGTGTGAGTGAGGTGGAGTCTGAGTTCGAGGGTTGAGTGAGCGGAGACTGTTGAGTTGACGAGCTGACAGGAGCTATTGAGTTGGGAGCCAGCCAATGACATCGGTGATATCGATCATGCCCACGGGGGCACCAGACTGGTCGACGACCGGGATCTCGCTGATCTTTCGCTCCGAGAGGATCGCGACCACATCGGAGAACATGGCTGAGGTGGGCAGCGTGACGGGGCGAGTTGTCATGACTTCGCGGATCGGTCGGTCGAGCGACTCGTCGCGACGTTGTTCCATCAAGCGAGCCAGATCACTGTCGGTGAAAAGCCCGGCCAGCGTGCCGTCCTCATTCAGCAGCAGGACCGCGCCCGATCGACGCCCAGCGACGGGGCTGGAGACGAAGACCTCGCGCACGGACTGGCTGGCCTGGGCCTGTCGCAGGACCGAAAGGGGACGCATGATCTCGGTGACCGATTTCAGGCGGCGACCGAGGCTGCCCGCAGGATGGAACACCGCGAACTGCTGGGGCGAAAACCCTCGCTGACGAGCAACGACGAGCGCCAGGGCATCACCGACCGCCAGCATGGCTGTCGTGCTGGTGGTCGGAGCCAGACCCCAGGGACAGGCTTCCTGCAACCGGCCCAGCAGGATGCGAATGTCAGCCTGTTGCCCGAGCGTGCTGCGGTCGGAAGCCGTGATCGCGATGATTGGGACGCCCATCCGTTTGACGGTGGGGAGGAGTGCTGAGATTTCTTCCGTTTCGCCACTGTTCGAAAGGGCCAGCAGGACATCCTGGGGATGAATGCATCCCAGGTCTCCATGGACTGCTTCGGCGGGGTGCAAGAAGTGCGCACGTGTTCCGGTCGAGGAGAAGGTGGCTGTCAGCTTCTGGCCAATGAGGCCTGCTTTCCCCATCCCACAGACGATCACGCTGCCGGTGCAATCCAGTAAGGCGTCGACCGCTTCGCAAAACCCGGTATCGAGCCGATGAGCGACCTCACTGAGGGCGTTGAACTCCAGCTTCAAGATCTCCCGGGCTTCCCGGAGTTGATCGAACTGGGCGAACGGGATGAGTTGCTCGACCGATGACATGACCGCTCATCCTTGAGACGGACAGGGGTCGGTGAACCCCCATCGAAGGCTGATGTCCCTTCGCTCTCATCGAGCGCATGGACCCGCGCCGGCCATGATCCATCGTGGCCGGGAACCGGGCGGGAGTTTACCCCGGATCGCGAAAGGGGGTCAACGTGCGTATCGAGAGGGCGAATACGGTCAAAACCCGGCATCAGACTCACGTTTTCCCAGCGAGAGTGGAGTCGAGTCGCAGCTTTGGCGAGGTGATCAAACGCCAACGGAGATGTCCGCCTGCGATCTCTCGCAAACGACATCTCCGCAAGGTGTCTGTCGACGTAAGCAGCTGCGTGCAATGTATTTGTTGCAAACAGAGCCAGAGGGAGAACGATCGCTCAACAGAACCAGTGGCAACAACGCTCCCGGAATTCGCTGGTTGCTCACCGGGGCGGCGTCACTGGGAGGGCTGGCAGCGGCTCGGGACGCCTCAATCTAAGCCGCTGCCTGTTCGACTTCCGAACCAGGCGGCGGGTACCCGTATCGATCGAACGCGAACTTCAAGCGTTCGTAAATCTGACGCATCTTCTCGGGATCGTCGTTGAATTTGTTCTTCTTGTACTCACGCAACGAAGCCAGCTGGGGGACCAGGGCTTCCCTCAGGTTGTTGAAGCCCGAGAGGTTCAGGTTCTGGTAGAGCTTCTGCATCTCGCTGAGCGGGTCTGCCTCGAGCTTTTCGTAGCAGATCTCATGCAGGTTGCCCTTGGGGATCAGAACCTTGTCGCGCTCGTAGAGCCGGAAGCACTCTTCGTAGCTCTTGAGGACTTCCTCAGACATATCTTCCTTCTGAGACAGACCGAGGGCGTTTTCCTCGAAGATCGTCTTGCGGAAGTGGACGCTCGACTTAAAGCACACATAGGGATTGCGGTAGATGTAGACGAACTTGGCGTTCGGGAACATCTCCAGCAACAGCTTGGTGCGGAAGGTGTGGGAGGGGGACTTCAGGACGACGGGCTTGCCGGTCTTGAGCGTGACCTTCTTGATCAGCAAGGTCAGGGCGTCTTTCCACTCCTGGAGTTCCTCCGGGTTCAGCCCGCTTTGTACGTCGAAGAACCGGTCGATCTTGCGGGGCTGGTGCTGGAACAGTGGAAGCAGATACGGCGAGTAACCCGTCATCACGCAGAGCGCGAACTCATCTTCCTGGGGGAATGTGAAGTCGATACTCACATTGTCCATCGGACGGGTTTTGGGCAGGAATGGAGCGGCGATCTTCTTCCCGAACCATTCCGTTGTCAGGCAGTGCCAGGGAAACATCGTCTGGTAAAGCGTAACGAAGCTAAACTGCGGATCCGAGGTAATCAGGTTGTGCAGCAGCGTCGATCCGCTGCGCCAGTGGCCCAGCACGAAGACGGGTGGCTGATCAATCTGGGTTTCGCGGAGTTTTTTCCCGTAGCGAATGTCCTCGATCAGCGACATGACCGAGTTGTAGACAGCCATTCCTGGCAACAGAGCGAGCCGAGACCAGCGTGAGGGGTGAATCTCTGCCCCCTGGCTGGCGATTTTGAACATGGTCGACAATTTCAGGCCGAGCCAGAGTGTGAACGGACCTTGGGTGGATTTCTTTGGAGTGGAGTCGCCTTTGAGTGTTTCAGTATTTGCTGGCATGGAGTGAAGCGCCGGATAGGAGGAAATGCAGACACCTTCCTCGGTCAGCATCGACCTCTGAACAGTTCCTCTGAATGATTCAATCGAGATTCCACCCTTCTGGATTCAAAATGGCCCCATCCATCATTCGTTTGTACCAAATGATCTGAACAACTCAGAGTCCCGAAGTTTGCCGATTTAGTCAAGTCTGCGGTCAAAACACCGATCACTCGAGGGCTTTGAGAAATCGCTCTCTAAACCATGTGATGGCAATAACATCACGTCAAATTGATGTGAATCGCGCAGGTGATTTCACGATGTTCCCTTAAGCCCCCTGTGCTGGCTATACTGAATTCACAAGATTGATGAGAAACCTCCAAACCTATGAGCAGCAAAGACTCCAAAACGAAGGGTGACCCCGACCGGATTGTTTGCCGGAATCGGAAGGCCTTGCACGAGTACGAGATCCTCGACTCGCTCGATTGCGGCATCATGCTGGCCGGGAGCGAAGTCAAAAGCGTCCGCAATAACAAGATCACCATCGACGAAGGCTTTGCCCGGGTCGAACGTGGGGAGGTCTGGCTGTACAACGTCGATATTTCGGAGTACAGCCAAGCCAACATCATGAACCACCCATTGCGGCGGCCTCGCAAGCTGTTGTTGCGGAAGCGCGAGATCGAGAAGTTTGCCGCGCGGGCCGACGAGTCAGGAATGAGCCTGATTCCGCTGGATGTCCATTTCTCACGCGGGTTTGTGAAGGTCAAGCTGGGGGTGGGGAAGGGGCGAAAGCTGCATGACAAACGTCAGAAGCTCAAATCGGATGACGCCCGTCGAGAGATCCAGCAGGCGATGAAACGTCGATAAGCCGTTTGTTATAAATCACTTACGCTCCGTGTTTGTCGAATGGGCAAGATGGAGCAGGGAAAAGGGTGTATCGCCACGCTGGTGCGTCTCAGCAGCTTCGAGCCGCTTGACATGACTGATCTCACGCCAGTACAAAGACTTTCGCTCCAAAGTTCACGCAGAAATTCCGAAATCAGCGTCCGCTGATAGACGTTCTGTGAGACGAAACTTGAATCCTTTAAACAAGTTCCGTCATTGTTAGTGAATCGGGAGCGAGGGCGTTTGTGAGGCTTGCCTCTTGGAACGTGGGAAGGAACCACAGCGTCCAGTGAGGATCGTCTGAATTTGATCGAGAGGAAGGGAGTCCTGGAACCGGTTTCGGTGGAAAGCTCCCATGGCCAAGAAGATCGTTAAGCGGGTCCAGCCCACCAAGCAGGCAGTGGGAAAGGTCAAAAAAGCACCCCCGCAAAAGAAGCCGGTGAGCGTTCGTAAACCCCTCCCGGAAAAGACCGCTCCCAAGACTGTCGTTCGGAAAAAGACTGCTGCCACGACCGAGTCCCAGCTGCGAGCGATCGACAAAGATCTCGTCAAACTCCTGAACAAACGCATGGAGTTGACGGTCGAGCAGCTGACCGAGATCAAGGATCGGCACGCGATCTGGTTTGATCCCAACGCCGATCAGGAGCTGTGGGACCGTATCGAGGCCGAGAGCGGCGGGACAATCCCCAACCAGACCCTGCGTTCGATCTTCCGCGAAGTCCTCAGCGCCTCCCGCAGCCGCGTCAAGGTCGTGCGGGCTGCCTACCTCGGCCCTCCGTTCAGCTTCTCCCACTTGGCTGCCATCGAGCACTTCGGCAAGAGTGCTGACCTGGTCCCCGTGAACACGATCGCCTCGGTCTTCGAGGAAGTGAATCGCGGACACGCGGACTACGGAGTAGTGCCCATCGAGAACAGCACCGATGGACGCATCGTCGACACGCTCGACATGTTCACCCGTCTTCCGCTTCGCATCTGCGGCGAAGTCCAGCTGGCTGTCCATCACAACCTGCTCTCGCGATCAGCTCGCAGCGAGATCACCGAGATCTACAGCAAGCCGCAGGCTCTTTCGCAGTGCCGCGACTGGCTCTCCCGTAACATGCCTCGGGCCCGTACGATCGAAGTCACGAGTACCTCGACCGCTGCTCAACTCGCCCGTGACAAACCCGGAGCCGCAGCTGTCGCTGGCAAGCAGGCGGCCGTGCAGTACGACTTGCAGATTGTCGCTGAGTGCATCGAAGACAATCCGCATAACGTGACTCGCTTCGCGATCATCGGCGACGAGGAAACGGTCCCGACCCGTAAGGATCGTACAGCTGTGCTGCTGCAGATCCCACATGCTCCGGGAGCGTTGAGTGACGCGTTGCAATCGTTCAAGAACTACAAAGTCAACCTGACCTGGATCGAGTCTTTTCCGCTGCGTGGTCCCGAGACCGGGTATCTGTTCTTCCTCGATTTCGAGGGACACAAGAAGGACCCGACCGTTTCCAAGGCGATCGCCGCCTTGGAAAAGAAAGCCGTCCGGCTCTCTGTCCTCGGCTCATACCCACGCAGTGCACCGATCGAGTGATCGATCGCTGATTCGAAGCACATTCGCGAAAGCCACGTCTCCTCAACGAGCCGTGGCTTTTGGCATGAATGAGGCTCGCTAATTCCCCTCCGCATGTTAACGCTTGAACCCGGCATCCCCATGCGGTGTCCCATGCGATGGGGCATCGAAGTGACGTTCATGTCGACCTTGGACCTCCCGGATTGGTCTACTACGCCACTCTTGTTAAACTCCAACCCATTCGCCTCCCCGGCGACCCGTGCCCGTAGCTCAGCTGGATAGAGCAACGGATTTCTAATCCGTCGGTCGGTGGTTCGAATCCACCCGGGCGCGCTTTTGATTTTGGAGATCGGTTAGCCGGGCTACTGGTCGTGCTCGGCGGTGATGTGGCCGCGAAAGAGCAACTGGAGCTGGTACGAAATCGCGCGGAGTCCGTTAGCGATGCGACGGTAAGTTGCTTCTGATCACTGTCTCGATGCGATCTTAGCAAAGCTGCCATGATGTGTCGTCAGCTCATAGGCTGGCAAACACGCTGTGACTACGGGCACGTGGTACAATTACAACTTCTTCAGTTCAGCGAGGATTGACTGTTCGTTGGCGAGGATCTCGGCCAGGAACTGATGGTGGGCGGTTTCGGCGTCTTCTTCACTGCACTCGACAGTGGCCAGTTCGACGATGCCGGTCTGGTTGGAGATCATATACTTCAGGAGAAACTCAGCCGAGACGTAGTGCAGGCTGGTGTAGTCGACCGGGTAGATGCCGTAGTCGATGAATTCGCCTTCGTCATCGAGCCAGTGCACGATCTTGCGGACGGATTCTTGCTGCTGGTGGGCGAGGCGAAGAATCGGATCCCGCAGGTCCTTGTTCGCGGGCGACCAGGGGTACGCATCAGCTGTGTATTGCAGAAGGCTCCGCCCGATGGCGACCAGCAGTTCGTTCACTTGCGTGGGGGTGACGGCAGACATGGCAAATCAGTCAGCAGAGAACGAGTGAGAACGACAACAGGGGAACAGCCCGACAGATTACTTGAACAGCGAGCTGGCGACGAACTGAGCGGTGCGGCTCAAGTCGTCTTGCAGCGGGCTGGCACCGAGGATCAACAGCGGCAACGCCACGAGAGCAACATACCAGCCGACGAGCGACGGGGCATTGACAGGCAGGCGATCTGCCGGAGGCGGATCGATGAAGATCGTCTTCAACACTCGCAGGTAGTAGTAGAGGCTGAAGGCGGTGTTCATACCACCGATGACGACAAAGACCCACATCATCCAGTGGATGGAACCGGCCTTGAATGCAGCCAGAAAGATCAGCATCTTGGCAAAGAATCCACCAAACGGTGGCAGCCCCACCAGGCTGAAGAAGCTGAATGCGAGACAGACACAGAGGACCTTGGTCGCCGGTCCACCAGAGATCAGTCCGCGGTACGAGGAAATCTCTTCGCTGAAGGTCTCGTTACGCACCAAGGCGACCACCGCGAAGGCAGTGAGGTTCATGAACAGATAAACGGCGAGGTAATAAGTCAGACCTTCGACACAGTGAACTGCACCCTCGGACGGGTTCAAGCTCGAACCGCTGGGGGCGTTAAGCGTGACCAGCAGAGCCGACACCGCCAGCAGCATGTAACCTGCGTGAGCGATCGTCGAGTAGGCCAGCAGTCGCTTCATGTTGGTCTGGGTATAGGCGGCCAGATTGCCGAAGGTCATGCTGATGACCGCCATCACCCCCAAGCCGATGCCGATGAAGGTCGACAGGCTCTGCAGCACAGGGACCTCGCCATCGAAGCCGAGAACGAATCGGACCATCAACGCAAACGCGGCTGCCTTGGAGCCAACTGACAAAAAGCCGCCGACTTCGGCACTGGCACCTTCGAAAGCGTCCGGAGCCCAGAAGTGGAACGGGACGAGTGAGAGCTTAAACGCGAGCCCGACCAGAACCATGATGATTCCCAGCACGAGGGTGATCGTCTCACCGCTGGCCAGGGAAAATGCTTGCTTGCCCATCAGGAAGGCGAAGCGGTCACCCATCTCGGGAAGTGAACCGGAACCGAGCAGACCCGCAATCAGGCTGATGCCGTAGAGCATGACGCCCGCAGTTCCGGCTCCGTAGACCACGTACTTCAGAGCCGCCTCACTGGAGAGCTTGCGCCCCTTCAGGAAGCCAACCATGACGTAGCTGGGAACCGACATCATTTCGACGGCGACGAACAGCATCAACAGGTTGTTGGCTGTGACTGCCAGCAACATGCCGACTGTCGAACCACACATGAGTGCGTAGAAGTCGGGACCATCTTCGCTATCGGGAATCCCGGTCAGCACCGTCAAAGTGATGACCAGAACCAGGAAGAGCAACAGACCCAGGCGGAACAATGTTCCAAAGTGGTCGTGCATCAGCAGGCCGGAGAAGTACGGGCCAATCGTCCCGACCCCATCGGAGCTCAGCTGAAGAATTTCGAAGAGCGAGCGGACAATCTGAGTTTTGGCATCCGCACCGGTCTTCAGGTACATGAACTGAGCGAAGACCGCCATGAATGCAAGCAGGGAGCCGATGATCGCGGTCCAGCAGGGCGGAAACTTCTTGTCACAGCCAAGGATGCGCGACAACAGCAGAAACACAACGGTCGCACTGAGGATCAGTTCCGGAACGAAAATCTCCACCGATCGGGGGAGTTCCCGGAGCAGATCATGGATCAAGGTGTTCGCAGTCATGGGATTGCAGATTCCGATTCCACCAGTCAGTGTCGACCCGCCTTGCGGTAGGTCACTCGCGGGTATTTACTTCGTCAACGATACCTGGGGAGCGGGAACTGCAGCTGGCTGTGAACCGACCGAGTTGCTGTAGCCCTCACTGAGCGATTTCGTCAAAGCGACTGTTGATGGATTCATCACATCCAGCATGATCGAGGGCATGACCCCGAAGATGATGGCCAGAACCAGGAGTGTCACTGCCACGCCGCTTTCGCGACCGTTCATGTCCGACAGGTCTTCTCCGTGCGGTCCCTTGTACTCGGGGCCGAAGAAGACGCGCTGAATCGTCCACAGGATGTAGCCAGCAGTCAGGATCACACCCGCAGCTGCGATCACAGCCATGGTCTTGCTGAACTGCCAGATGCTGAGGACGACGAAGACTTCGCCGATGAATCCGCACAGGCCGGGAAGACCCAGACCGGCGAAGAAGATTCCGACAGCGATTCCGCTGTAGAAAGGCATCTTCTGCATCAGGCCACCGAACTTGTTGAGATCGCGATGATGAACGCGGTCATAAATCACGCCCACCATAAAGAACATACCAGCCGACGAGATGCCGTGGCCGAGCATCTGGTACATCGCGCCCTGCATACCCATCAACCACAGGTCGGGGTTGACGGTCTGCCCAGCTTCGTTGATCTTCCACACGGCCAGTCCGACCAGCACATAACCCATGTGGCTGACTGAGCTGTAGGCGACGAGACGCTTGAAGTCGGTCTGGGCCATGGCCGCAAAGGCTCCATAGATGATGCTGAAGACACCGAGTGCCACCAGACACCACGCCGCATATTGAGCGGCCCAGGGGCACAGCGGCATGGCGATGCGGATGATTCCGTAGCCACCCATCTTCAGGAGCACACCCGCCAGAATCATCGAGATTGGCGTCGGGGCTTCAACGTGTGCGTCAGGCAACCAGGTGTGGAATGGAAAGGACGGCACCTTGATCGCAAAGCCGATGAACAGCAGGATGAAGGCGATCAGCTGCATGTTCTGATTGAACTGCCCCGACTTGGCGATCTCCGCCAGCTTGATCAGGCTGAACACACCCTTGCCACCCAGGATCTGGCTGCTGTTGAAGTAGAACATCAGGATGGCGATGAGCATCAACACCGAGCCGACAAGGGTGTAGAGGAAGAACTTCATCGCGGCGTACTCGCGACGCGGACCACCCCACACACCGATCAGGAAGTACATCGGCAGCAGCATCACTTCCCAGAACACGTAGAACAGGAAGAAGTCGAGCGACAGGAAGACCCCCATCATGCCGGTTTCCAGCAGGAGGAAGAGGATCAGGTAGCCGCGGATCTTTTCCTTAATGCTCCAGGAGGCGACTGCGGCGAGTGCTGAGACGAGCCCGGTCAGGAGAACCAGAGGCAAGCTGATGCCGTCAACGCCCAGCCGGTACTCAATGTTCCAGGTCGGGATCCAGTTGCAGACGACCTGCATCTGGTATCCAGCGTCTTCCATGTTGAATCGCTGCCACACCATCAGCGACAGGAGGAACGTGACGACCGTTCCGATCAGCGTGAAGACACGCATGCCTTCCTCCGCCTTCTTATCAAACGCCATCAACAGGATGGCGAAGATCGTCGGAGTGAAAATCGTCAGTGTGAGAAGAGCTGCGTCGGACATGGTTTCAGTCGATCGATGCGGAGCACTGGGAAATCAGAAGGAACAGGTCGAACAGTCAGGGAGCAATGCCACTCCGGGCGTTACGACCTGGGCAGGAAGGCAAACACCAGCACGAACAAGGACACCACTCCCAGAGCGATGAACATGACGTACTGACGCAGGCGGCCGGTCTGGATCCCCTTCAGGGATCGTCCCGTCGCGTAGGTCACCTCTCCACAGATATTGACGATGCGGTCCACCAGGCGTTCGTCCACAGCACGATCAAACGTTGCCGTTTGAAGCGTCAGCTGACTGGCCAAATGGATCAGACCGTCAAGAACTCGTTTGTCAAAGCCCTGGCACCACGCCCCGACGATATGCACCGGGCGAGTGAACATCACATCGTACAGCTCGTCGAATCGCCACTTCTCAATCAGGAAGTCGCGAATGACCCAGAACTGACGACCAATCGTGCCGGCATCGAGCGTGCGGCGGCAGTAGAACAGGTAGCTGATCAGCGAGCCCAGACCCGCAGCGAAGAGAGCGACCCAACCAGCGGTCGCGTGCTTTTCGTGAATCTGGTGATGGCTGGGCAGTGAAAGGCCCAGGATGCCGCCATGCTCCAGTCCGTCGCGGACATGGGAAGGTTCGCTGCTGAGGATCTGGTGAGCGAGTCCGCCGTCTTCACCGCGGAATGCACAGAACCACGCCAGGAAGGCCAGCAGACACAGCGGCGCGACCATCGGCAGCGGCGACTCGTGAGCGTGCTCATCGACATGGTGGTCACGGGGAGTTCCCGAGAACGTCATGAACCACATGCGGAACATGTAGAACGCTGTGATTCCAGCCGTGACGACCGGAATGTAGAACAGCAGGAAGTGTTGCGGATTCAGCGAAACGTAGGTCAGGGCCGACGCGATAATCGCGTCCTTCGAGTAGAAGCCGCTGAAGTTGATGGGGAGGCCCGGCAGACCATAACCAGCGATCGCGAACACTCCAATCAGCATCGTGTAGGCGGTGATCGGCATCTTCTTGCGAAGGCCACCCATCTTGGTCATGTCCTGCTCGTGATGACAGCCGTAGATCACGCTACCGGAGCAGAGGAACATCAATGATTTGAAGAAGGCGTGAGTCACCAGGTGGAACAGACCCGCCATCCAGCCGCCGACACCCAGAGCCAGCATCATGTAACCGAGCTGGCTGATCGTGGAGTAGGCGAGAACTCGCTTGATGTCGGTCACGACAATGGCGATTGTCGCCCCGATGAAGGCGGTGATCGCACCGACGTAGGCAATCGTCAGCAAGACCTCAGGCGTAAACATCGGGTAGAAACGACCGACGAGATACACCCCAGCTGCGACCATTGTTGCCGAGTGGACGAGCGCGGAAACGGGCGTTGGCCCTTCCATGGCGTCAGGCAACCAGGTTTGCAGTGGGAACTGAGCACTCTTGCCGACGCAGCCCGCAAAGACTCCCAGACCGGCGACGATCAACAGCCAGTAGGGAATCACTCGCTGTTTGCCATCCTGGCTATGCAGCGGGGTATTCCCGCCGCTCTGCAGCAGGACGACCTTCTCGCGACCTTCGCCCTCGGTGACCATGTGGCCATGCGTATCGCGGACCATCTGGAACAGACCGGGGCGACCGATCTCATCAGGAGAGGTGTTCGCGAATTGGAACGTGCCGAAGTAGGTCAGCACCACCATCAGACCGATCAGGAACCCGAAGTCACCCACGCGGTTCATGATGAAGGCTTTGTTCGCAGCTGTGCTGGCGGATTTCCGTTCGACGTAGAAGCCGATCAGGAAGAAGCTGCAGACACCGACCAGTTCCCAGAAGATGAAGACCTGGAAGACGTTCCCGGCGAGCACGAGTCCCAGCATCGCAAAACAGAACAGCGACAGGAACGCGAAGAACCGGTAGAAGCGGCCTGGGCGGTGGAAATGACGACCGCCTGACAGGTGGACCTGATGGTCCTCGTAACTTTCGGTGAGCTCTTCGGCCATGTAGCCCGTGGCAAACACATGGATACAGGTGGCGATCAGCGTCACCATCGTGAACATCAGCACCGTCAGGCCGTCGATGTAGTAGTCCATCGAGACAAGCACACTGCCGAACCGGGCAAGGCGGTAGAACTCCCCGGTGAAGGTCGTACGCAGGGGATTGAAGTCGGCGTGGTCGGTGTGAACGTGATTGGTATGAGCGTGAGTGTGGTCAGCTGCCCCGTGGGCGTGGCCGCCTTCGGCATGAGCGTGTTCACCATGTCCGTGTTCGCCACCGTGGCCATGTCCATGGGCAGCGTCATGTTCAGCCAGAGCTGTGGCCTGCTTTTCGCGAATCTCCGCGGTCGCGCCGCGCCAGACGAGCAGAGCCGAGAGGCTCAGCACGAAGCTGACAGCAATACAGCCGACTGCAATCCACGCAGCTGTCTTAGTCTTTCGGCCGCCCCAATAGCCGCCGAAGATTTCGATGACGAAGCCGGCCAACGGCAACAGCCAAGCTGTGCCGAGGAGCCACTTCAGAGTCGTCGCTGTTGCGGTGTATACGTCCGGAGTCATGAAGCCGGTCTTCCCCGTGGGGATTTGTCCGAATCAGAAGTCAATCGGAGGGAACATCCCACCTGTGCAGGTCTCGCGACTACCCTCGCAGGTCGTCGGCTCGGTCCACGTCGATCGACAGGTGGTTGTTGTAGAAGTTGAGTGCGATTGCCAGGGCCACTGCAGCCTCAGCTGCGGCCAGAACAATCACGAACATGGAGGAAACCTGGCCGTCCAGTCCCAGTGGTGTGTATCGAGAGAGCGCGACGAAGTTGATGTTGGCCCCGTTCAGGACGAGTTCGACACCCATCAGCACGCCGATGGCGTTTCGCTTGGTCGCCATACAGACAATGCCGCAGACGAACAACACCGCACCAACGAAGAGGTAGTGAGTCAGTCCAACCGATTCCATTTGCTCCCCTTCACCCAACACACTCGAGACTGGCAACGAACAACGGCCCGCGAGAGACGCGTCAGGCCGTTGGTCCAGTACCTGACTCGCTTCCTCCGGTCCGTCGTTTCGCACGGGCCAGATAAGAAGCTCCCACCAGCACGACCAGCAGATGCACCGAAACGATTTCGAACGGCAGCAGATAGCCAGGACGCTCAATCGGACGTCCGTCACGCAGTGACTCGGTCCGCAAACCTGACAACGCTCCACCGATGCGACGAACGGTGCTGCCTTCGCCCTGCTGGTTGTAGCCTGCTGTTTGCACAGTGGCGGTCCCGAACTCCGCGGTGAGCCGCTCTGAATTCGCACTCCAGTTCACACCAGAGAAGGCTGCCACGAGCATTGCAAACACCACCCCGCCCACTGCCATCGAGATGACAACCTCGGCGGGATTGGTCTTGAGATTGACGTAAGGACCTTGCGCGGTGAGCATCACTCCGAAGATCAACAAGACAACCGTACCGCCGACATAGATCAGCAGCTGGGTTGCACCAACAAAGTCGGCATTCAGCAGGAAGAACAATCCGGCGACTGAACTCAGCGAGATGATCAGCCAGAAGGCCATCCGCACGACGTTCTGCGACAGAACAACAGCCAGTGCCCCACCACAGGCGGCGAGTGCAAAAATGGCAAAGACGAGAACACTCATGTTAGCGCCCTCCTCGCAGTGTTACTTCGCGAGCAGCTGGTTTCTCAGCTGGATCACGGTCGAGGGAAGAATGACCAGCGGGTCCGTGTGAGTGCTCACCGGGGCCGTGTCCATGATCGTGACCATGGGGGTGGCTGTGGTCATGGGGATGGTCGTGCGGTGGGGTGACTGGAACTGCAGCTGCGGGCAGCACGGGAACCCGGGTGCCAATCGAATTGACAGGCAGCAGAGTCGGACGGCCCAGCACGGACAGCAACACCAGCGGATACATCACTGAACCAATAAACAGGAAGCAGCTGATCGGGACCAGATACTTTAAGCAGGTTTCCATCACCTGGTCGATTCGCAGACGAGGCAGGGTCCAGCGAACCCAGATCTGGACCACGACCAGCAGGCTCGACTTCGTCAGGAAGACCAGCAGACCGAGCACGCGGCCCGGGTAGCCTCCCAGAACTTCACTGAGTGCTGAGTCGATCGGGGCAATCCCGGTCCACCAGCCACCAAGGAACAGCAGCACGCCCAGACCGCTCACGAAGAACATGCTGGCGTATTCAGCGAGGAAGAAGAACGACCAGCGCATCCCGCTGTACTCGGTGTGGAATCCACCGACCAGTTCGCTTTCAGCTTCCGCGAGGTCAAACGGGGCTCGCTTGTTGCTGGCCAACGTCACGACGAAGAAGACGAAGAACGCGACAAAAGTGAACGGGCTGTGAAACACCAGCCAGTTCGTGAACCAGCCGCTCTGCATCTGGCAGATTTCATTGAGATTCATCGTGCCGCAGATCAGCACGGGAATGACAGCAGTCAGACCGAGTGGAACTTCGTAGCTGACCATCTGGGCAGTTTCACGCATGCCCCCGAACAGGGACCACTTGGAACCGCTGGAGTAACCGGCCAGCACGACGCCCAGCACTTCCAGAGACAGCACAGCCATCCCGATGAAGAGTCCGCAGTCGAGTGCGACAGCCACCCAGCCATTGCTGAACGGCATAAACAGGAACGACGCGAACGAGGCAATCACCACGAGATATGGCGAAACACTGAACAGCATCCGGTCAGCCGTCGCCGGGGCGAGGTCTTCCTTCTGGATCAGCTTGATCCCGTCAGCCAGCGACTGCAGCCAGCCGAACCGACCGCCGGTGTGCGTTGGACCAAGACGGTCCTGGATACGGGCTGAAACCTTACGCTCGGCCCAGATGAAGGCGAACGCGGGAAGTCCGAAAAACGCGGCGAGCAAGCCAATATGCAGGGCTGCAGCGACAAATCGCACTGCATCCGGGCTGGAGGAAATCCAGCTCGCCAGCCAGCCCGCAAGGGACTCGACAATCGTCGGTGTGGCAGCCATTGGCAGCATCATGCAACACTTTCCGGTGGGTTTGCGGGCACACAACGGCGCCGCTGCTCCTGATGGATTGGAGAGTTATGACAGAAGGCAGGGGGGCTTTCAAGCGACTGGTTTCGCTTGGGAATCTGTTCCGATTGCAGCCCAGATTCGCTCCGCTGCTTTCTCGCCGCTGAGAATAGAGTCAGGCAGTCCGACGCCGCCCAGCGTATTCCCCGCCAGGTCGACCCACGGGGTGGTTGAGAGTGTTTGGGAGATCCGGGCCACTCGATCAAGGTGGCCGACGTGGTATTGTGGCATCGCGTTCATATAGCGGGCCACGATCGCAAACTCTGGCTTGGAACGGACTCCGAAGATCGAGTTCAGTTCCTTGAGAGTGGTGTCGACCAGTTGGTCGTCGGTCAGGTCCATCATCTCGGGCTGGAGTGCCCCACCGATAAAGGTTCTCAGGATCGCTTTCCCGGCAGGGGCGCGGGTGGGGAATTTGCGATTCAGGAACGACACCGAGAGGATTTTTCGTTTCTCAATCGCAGGAATGACCAGTCCGAACGCATTGAGCGGGTGATCGATGCCACTCGTGTCGTGACCCGTGATGATGATGGCACTGGAGGCGTATTCGATCTGGGCCAGGGCAGTGGCCGCCTCGGGATTCGCTGATTTCAGGACACGGCTCATCTCGTGGGCCGGGGTCGCCAGGATCACAGCGGAGAACTCCGTCCGTTGTGGTTCGCCTGCGGCGTCGGTCCAGACGATCTCCCCCTTGGGGGCCTGGGCCGAGCTGGTGACAACTCCCGACGAGGCTGCGGGAGAGATCGCAATCTCCTCAACCCGAGCCTGGGTATGAACCTGCGCCACCGAACGGGCCCGTGATTCGAGGGCCTGCATCAGCTGGGACATTCCGTTTCGCAGTGAGGCAAACAGGCCGTAACGGGCCCCGCTAGTCGTCTTGTCGGCCCCACCGAGCAGTTCGTCCCCCGCCTGCATCGCCTCGAACAGGCTGCCGTATTTGCGCTCCATCTCCAGAAATCGCGGCAATGTGGCCTGGAGGCTCAGTTTCTCGGGGTCAGCTGTGTAGATGCCCCCGACCATCGGCTGCACGATGCGGTCCAGCATCTCCTGACCGAGCCGTCGCCGCGTGAATGAGGCCAGGCTCTCGTCCCCGCATTCCTCCCGGCGTTTAATAAACGGTTCGCAGAGAACCCGCAGCTTCCCTTTCACCGAGAGGATGGGCGTCTTGAGGATCGACCACGCGCTGCCGGGGGCGATGAGGTTCAGCCCTTCGGGGGTGACGACCGGTTTGCCGCGAGAGAGAATCAGCGAGCGGCGGTTCTTCTCGTCAGTCCCGATCAGATCGGACTCCAGGCCGAGTTTGTGGCACAGTTTCACACCGGCGGGCTTGTTCGTGATGAACGAGTCCGCCCCGCGCTCGATCAGGTAGTCGCCGATTTGCTCACTGGCCACGAGCCCCCCCAACTGGGGAGCTGCCTCAAAGACGTGGATCTCGACCGGAGTTTTGGACTCGCTCGCCAGCTCACTCAGTCGGAGAGCTGCGGTCATTCCACTGATCCCGCCACCGATGATGGCGACTCGAAAAGGCGCTGGAGTGTTCATGAACCGATTATGGGATGGCTGCAAGACGGCTCACAACCCGCCGGTCAGCTGGGTCCCAATCACGAGAAGCCCTGCACGGGTAGCCTGTGGAACAACGTGAGGCAATATGTCACTTCGCCAGCGGGGCAAACTTTGCAGCCAATCGTCCACCGATATTCAACCTTCCCCCTTCGTTATCTTGCTTTCCTCCTGTTCAAAGTCCCTTGAGATTCACCAAGTGGCATAGCGTCACATGCCGGGCGGAAGAATTTGAACAGGAGGAAAGCAAGGAAACGAAGAAGAGGGGGGGATTACAGGCCTCTATTAAACAGTGTTAACTGCGAAATCTGTGGATCATTTTCTTCAGTGATATTGCTTAATCTGATCAGTCGCAATGTCGTAAGCGAGGCGGACTGGTCCACAGATTCAATGGATTTCGCAGAATAAAACGAAACGTGGTAGAAGCCTGACGAACTACGCGATGATGTCGTGGATCACGTTGCCGTACACATCGGTCAGTCGCATATCCCGGCCGCCGAAGCGGTAGGTCAGCTGGGTGTGGTCGATGCCGAGCAGGTGCAGCATCGTGGCGTGCATGTCGTGCATCTCGAGTTTGTTTTCGATGGCGTGGTAGCCGTATTCGTCGGTGGAGCCGTACGCCATACCGCCCTTCACCCCGCCGCCCGCCATCCAGATCGTGTAACCAAAGGGGTTGTGGTCGCGGCCGTTCGAGCCCTGCGCGAAAGGAGTTCGACCGAACTCGCCGCCCCAGACCACGAGCGTTTCGTCCAACAGTCCGCGGGCCCGCAGGTCCTTGAGCAGAGCGGTGATCGGCTGGTCGACCGAGTGGGCGTTCTTCTGGTGGCCGTCCTTCAGGTCGGTGTGCTGATCCCAGCGGTCGCCGTTGCCGCCCGGAGTGGTGACCTGCACGAACCGCACGCCACGCTCCACCAGCCGCCGTGCCAGCAGACAGCTTTGGCCAAACGCCTTCGTCCCCGGCCAGTCATCGTTCAGGCCGTACATCTCCTGGGTCGCCTTCGATTCCTGGCTGAGATCCGCCAGTTCCGGCGCAGCTGTCTGCATGCGGAAAGCGAGCTCGTAATTGGCGATCGCCGACTCGAGGGCGTCCTGCTTCCCGGTGTGGGCCAGGAGCGAACGGTCGAGCGTCTCCATCAGCTGCAGCTTGCGACGCTGGAGCAAGTTGGATTTGTCGGCTCGTTCGACGTTGGCGACCGGAGCCCCTTCCCGCCGGAAGATCGACCCTTGAAACGTCGCGGGCAGGAAGCCATTCGAGAAGCAGTCGAGGCCGCCCGGAGGAATCAAACCCGCGTTGACGACGACGAACCCCGGCAGGTTCTGATTCTCACTTCCCAGCCCATAGGTGACCCACGCCCCCATGCTGGGCCGGCCCTGCAGACCGTGTCCCGTGTGCAGGAAGTAGTTCGCGTTCGTGTGTTCCGAGAACTCCGAGGTCATCGACCGGATCACACACAGCTCATCCGCACACGACCGCAGCTTGGGGAACAGATCACTGATCGGCAGTCCGCTCTCACCACAGTTCTCGAACTTCCATGGTGATCCGAGCGTCGAGCCGACATTATCGAACTGCGTCGGCTGGATCTTCATCTTGAAGGGGTTGCCGTTCTCCTTCGTCAGCAGCGGTTTGGGATCGAAGGTGTCGACCTGCGACGGCCCCCCATCCATATAAAGGAAGATGACGTTCTTGGCTCGCGGAGTCATCTGCGGCAGCTTCACCGCTGAGTCAGCCAGGACCTGACCGGGGCCAGTCATCAAGCTGGCCAGTGCCACCGAGCCGAACCCGCTCGCCGATTGCCGCAACCACTCCCGTCGATTCACGGGAGTCGGTTGAAACGAAGAACAACATGTGCGGCGGGAAGTAGTCATCAGGCGGGCCTCTCGGGGAGGGGTTTCAATCATCCACCTTACGAAGCATTGAGACTCGTCTCAAGTCTGAACGGAATTCGTAGAGCCCCATTCGCCACATGTCAGCTGCACAAATCCACTCATTCATTCCTCCGAACGGTCTGCCCTTCCTTCTTCTTTGTTTCCTTGCTTTTCTTCTGTTCACATCCTTCTGCTCAGCATGTGACGCTTTACCACTTGAAGCTCTCAAGAAAGATTGAACAAAAGCGACTGTGTCGCTTGTCAAGTCGAGAGAGTTGCGTCCGGGGTGTTCGAATTGAGTTTTTTGATGAGTGTGTTGAGTCGGATGAGGAGTTTTCTAGCGCAGGCGATGATGGCAACGTTGTAGGGTTTGTTGGCATCACGAAGTCGCTGGTAGAACGGGTGGATGTGCGGACAGTGTCGGGCGGCGGATTTTGCGGCCATGTAGAGAGCAGTGCGAACGGCTTTTCGGCCGCCGTAGATGCGGCGCTTTCCGGCCCATTTTCCGGACTCGCGCGGATGAGGAGCCAGGCCGGCGATGGCTGCGATCGATTGGCGCGTGAGGGAGCCGAGTTCGGGAAGGTGAGCCAGAAGAGTGTTCGCGGTTTGAGTGCCGACGCCGGTGGCTGTCTGCAGCGCGGTGGCTTGGGAGCTGAGGTGTTCTTCCTGGGCGATGAGGTTCTGGATCTGCAGATCGATCTTCTCAATGGTGATGGTCAACCGCTTGATGCTGCGTTTGATTTCAGAGGCCATGCTTTGATCGAAGCAGGTCCCCTGGCGGTTCTTTTCACGTGTCCGGTCCTCGATGAGCTGGGTTCGCCGATCGGTCAACGCCCGCAGCTTCCGCGAGGAGGGCGAAGCCTTCTCGGTCGGGGCAGGTTGAGTGGCCTCACCGAATCGAGCGATGACGGTGGCGTCGATCGCATCGGTCTTCGCGAGGACCTTTAAACTCAAGGCAAAGTGCCGGACGCAGGCGGGCTGCACGACCGAGACCCGGATACCCGCGTCCTGAAGGGCATCGGTCAACGCCCGCTCATATCCCCCCGAAGCTTCGAGGATCACGTGCGGCACGTCCCACTCCGCGAGGAACGTGATCAAGGTTTGAAACCCTTCATTCGTGTTGGCCAACACACGAAGAGCTTTTTGTGAGGTCGCGAGGCAGAAATCCTTTTTCGCGACATCGATTCCGAGGTAAACTGTGGTCATCTGGAAGTTCTCCCTGTCTTGCAAAAGCGAGCTCCGGCTTGCCGTGCTCAAGCGACTGTTCGGGTGGACACCCCAGAGAGGGCTGTGTGTTCCCGGCTTTTGTCCGATCGTTTCCGATCTGGTAAGCAACCGAACTCCACAGCCCCGAAAGGCACCCCGGCCAGGGTGCCTTTTCGCTTCCAGGGCTCGCCAGATTGGCATCCAAAACATACGCCAATTCGAACACCCCGAACGCAACTCTCTCAACTTACAAGGAAAGCAAGATAACGAAGGGGGGGATGTCTGATGTGTGCGACGCGGGGTGATTAAGGTGCCAATTTGTGTGGGCAAGGTTACGATGCGGTTTCTTGTTTTCACTGGAGTCTCATCATGAATCGCATCGTTGCCCGTCCGAACCAACTCGACCTCGACTCACCTGGCCGGCGTGATTACTGGCTGGCGTTGGAACATGACAGCATCTGGGGAGATCATCTGATTCCGCTGACGGTCTGGGTCGGGCCGAATGCCAAGCCGAACGAAGGGTTGGTGTCGTTTGGTTCGAACCACGGGAATGAGTACGAAGGCCCGGTCGTACTCAAGAACCTGCTGAGTGAAATCAAGACCGAGGATGTTCTGGGACGGATCATCTTTATCCCGGTGTTGAACCCGTCCGCCTTCCGTGCAGGGACCCGAGAGAGTAGCCCTGACGACCGAGTGAACCTGAATCGCGCGTTCGTCGATGGGGCTGGCGAGAATCCTGCCCTCAAGGGGATCACTCATCGTATCGCGGCCTTTGTTCGCCACTACATCTGGCCGCGAGTGCACATCGTCATCGACCTGCATTCGGGCGGGAACGTCGCCCGCTTCTCGCTGTGCGCCAACTATCACCCGGTCGATGATCCTGAACAGGCGGCCAAGATCGAGCAAACGGCCCGCTGGTTCGGGACGCCATCACTGATGGTTTATCAGAACCAGACGCCGGGGCTGCTCCCCAGTGAAGCGGAGCGTCTGGGGAAGATCACCGTCGGAACGGAACTCGGCTGGGGCTGTGCGGTGAATGCCGAGGGCGTCCGGTATGGGCGGCACGGTGTGCTGGCTGCACTGATCAACAACGGGCTGCTGAAGGGGAAGATCAAGCCGATCGCTCACCATGCCGCGGGTGATCAGATGAAGCTGGAGATGGTCGACCGCGAGTGCTTTACCGTCGCTCCGTTTGATGGGCACTATGAGTGCGTGCTGGAGTGCGGCACGCATGTGAAGAAGGGCGATGTCGTCGGATACCTGCACGACTTCGATCACATCGATATGCCTCCCTGGCCCGCCCGCGCGGGAGTCGACGGAGTGGTCCTGGCCCAGGCATGGGTCTCGCCGATTCCACGAGGCCAGCACATCGTCGTTGTCGGGCGACTGATCCCGTAAGGACGACGAGTAGTGGAGCAGCACTCGCCGGGCATGTCCGATGAGTGCTGCTTCGGACCGGTACTCATTTGGCGGCTTGTGGAGCTGTTCCCGACTTTGCCCTCACTCAAAAAAAGAACAGACAGGAATGTCTGTTCCACTGAAGAGATATGAGTGGGACAGACATTCCTGTCTGTCCGAACTGACGACAGACTCCGAATACACTCCAAATCGCCTACTTCCCGGTGGCAGCTGCGGTCGCTTCGGCCGCAGCTTCTCGCAACAGCTCGACGCAGTTCTGCACCACCAGCTCGCCGGAGCCGGGCATCGTGGTTGAGTTGGTGACCTCGTAACTTCCACCGGCATAGGCTGCCCGCGTCGGGACATAGATCGTCTCCACGCAGTTCGACAACTCGATCACGAGCGTCGTGCGAAACGGCGAGGCCTGTTTGATGGCCAGACCGTGATTGACGAATGTCTCACCCGGAAGAGCGATAATGGCGAGATCGGTCCCGACCGTGAAGACAGTCAGGTCGACCGGCAACGTTTCCCCGACACCCGCCAGTGAACGGCTCAAGCCCCAGGTGATGTGGTCTGCGGTCTTGGCATGCGGATCCTTGTGCCGCATCTGGTCGATAATCAGCTTCTTGTAAGCGGTGACATGGTCAAAGAAATCGACTGATTCATTACGTTTGGCCTTATTGAGTATTTCGATCGAGCGGTCGACTTCCTCCTTCGTCGCATCCTGAAGCGGAAGCTGGATCGTGCGGGACTTCACGACAAGTTTCTGAGAGGCGACGGGTTGGAGGGACGGCAGGTCTCGCACGATTGAGTTCCCGAGCGACTGCCCGATGAAGTCCGCTTTGTTGCGAACGGAGCTGCGGGGATTGATGTGGTTGATGTCTCCGCAGCAGCCGTTGCCGAAAAGCGATACCAGCGGAGCTCCCGTCGCTTGCCGCAAGGTTCGCTCAATGAAGAAGGGGTAGTCAGCACTCCACTTGAGCCCCCCCACGGTGTCGAGGTGCAGGGCGAAGTTGCTGAGAATTCCCAGAGGCATTCCTGCCTCGTCGCGAACGACCAGCAAGCCAATCTCCGGATCGATCGGTCCGGCTGGCCGGATGTAATCGGGATGGCTGGCCCCCATCCAGGTCTTTACGCTGCCATCACGGGTGAGGCCGCGTCGATTGAACGACACCGGCTCATTCTGAGTGGCCGAACCCACATCCAGCTGCGCGGGCTTCGCAGCTGCGTTCGCACTGGCGATGGCGTCGACGATGCCGCCGATCAGCTTGTCGATGTAGGCAGCTCGTACTGGCTCTTGGGATTCACCGCCGAGCTTGAGGTACAGCGCCTTGCCGTAGTCGGGGCCCGTGTGGGAGTGCGTGGCTGACAGGGCAATGCACTCGGGCGGAATGCCGGTCTTGGCAGAGGCGAGGCGGCGGACCTCGTTCTTGAGGTCGGTCGAGATGCCGATGAGATCGCACCCGACCCAGGCTCCGACCGTCTGACCTTCACGCAGAACGATGGCCTTCGCCTTCAGTGGATCAAGCTCCCCGTCGGCCAGCCGCTCGTTGTAGTAACCCGACATCGGGAAACCGAGAGGCGGAGTGATGTCGGCCTCAGCCACACCGACTCGCAGTGATTTCGAGGCGGGATCGGCGAACAGCTCCTTGCGAATCGAAGCGACCCACATCGCTGCCGCGTTTCGTTGCCCGATGGCACTGAAGTGGCGACGCGATTTCTCGCCGCCTCGGTTTTCGTCCTTCAAGGTGTCGGTATCGGGACCGGGGCGATAGCCTGACAGCGTGGTTAGAGTGTCGATCGCTCCGCGGATGCGGGCTTCCCGGTCGGGGTAGTTGTAGACCGTCGGGTGCAGCGTCGACTTGGCCAGCAGCCAGGGCGGGTTGACTCCCCACGCTTTCGCAGCTGTGTCGCGAATCGTGCGGATGTTGGAGACGTAAGTTTCGGCGGGGGTGTCGACGATCACATCCGATTCGCCCTGCTGCCAGAGGACAGCCCGAAACTGGCCGAGAGCCTGCCCGGCCTTCACCAGATTCGGGTGCAACTTCCCGTCGGGCTGCCACTCGATCGATGACGTTCCCCCGACCGCAACATTGGCAAAGGCGACCGGCACGCCGAGTTCTTTGACGAGAGCATCTCCGACTGGAGGCCAGATCGACCCGCCATCGCTGCCGTCACCGGTTGGCTGGGGATCGTTCGCGACGGCCCAGGTGCCCTTCTGCGTATCGAATGCGATGACACGATGTTCCGGGTCGGTGGGGAAGAGTCGTTCGTCGTTGCAATTGGTTGCGTAAGACTGCCCCGCGACGAGGAAGACCTCGCCCACTCCGAAGGGAGCGACCGTTGATAACAGCTTAGGCTTCCCGTCCGTGAGTTGACGGATCGTCAGGGAATACCCCCACCCTGCTGGGACGCGAATCTTGGCTTCGAGCAGTGCTCCCTGAACCTTAGCGGGCAGCGGTTTCCAGACAGATTTCGATGCATCGCTCTGCTGTGAGAGATCGTACTCCCAGGTGGCCCCTGCCAGATCTGGGGCCACCTCGGCCCGCACGACGACATCGGCAAACCCCTGGCCGAAAGCAGTGCCGGTCCGCTGGAAAACTTGAAACGGCGACGGGCTCAGCAGCTTGAACTTCGGTGCCTCATCAGCGACCGCCTGTAGGCAGCTCATCACAACAGCCAAGCCCATCAAACCCAAACGAAGCGTCGTTCTCATCATCGGATCATTCTCACGCAGGAGGTCTCTGAGTCACTGTTCAGTGTCTCAACCTCGGAGAACGTATGCAATGAGTTGGATGGGTCGACTTGCTAGTCGTTGTCACATGCTCTCATAGTCGGGGCGGTCACCCGCCAGGCCTTCCCTTGTCAGCTCGGGCTCAGTGATAAGGCTGGCTCGTGGACGTCCTTAGCCAGATCGTCGACCAATTGGTGGCGGAGGTCGTAGACGGCGGACAGCGACAGGAGCTTGCCAAAGTTCTGCTGGATGAACTGCTGGATATCGACGCCTCGCAGTGAATCCGCATCGTGGGAACGAGGTTGCTGGTCGATCCACTGGGCGACAATCTGGCGTTGCTCGTCGGTCAGGATCGGCTTGCGGCCACGCCCGGGGCGGTCAAACAGCCCCTCCAGACCGTACAGGTTGTAGCGATGGACCCAGCTCTGGACGGCGCGACGGGACATGCCGACAGCTGCGGTGATCTGGGGTTCGGTACGACCCAGGCGGGCCTGCCAGATGATCCAGAGTCGTTTGGCCTGGCGTGGGTCAGTTTCGCGTGCATGCAAGGCGCTCAGGTCTTCCACTGAATGATGTTCGACAACGGTCATTTCATTCCTCTTTGCCCAGTGTCTGGGCTGTTCTCATAAACCTGATGATAAGTGGCGTGTATTGGTGGGGAGGCTGGCAGTGAGATCATCGGACCTCTTCCGTCTCCTTGGCGGGATGGTCGGTGACGAAGGATTTCAGCTTGGAACGCAGCGTCATGCGGGAGATCCCGAGGCGGTCGGCAGCCTGAACCTGGTTACCGTCCGTGGAGTCGAGGACCTCTCGGAACATGACTTGTTCGACCTCTTGCAGAATCCTGCGGTAGAGGTCGCGCGAGTCGTTAGCGAGCAGGTTCCGGGTGAGTTGCTGAATATCGTGGAGCGGTGTGCCGGCGGAGGCTGCCGGGGCTTCTGCTCGAATGGAATCGACGCGGATCACGGACGATGGATCGCTGCAATCCTCTCGACAGGAGGCGGGCAGAGCTGCCGGGAGAATCGAATCGCCGGTGGTCTGAACGACGGCAAAGCGAATCGCACTATTCAGCTCGCGCACATTTCCGGGCCAGGAGTGTCGCTCGAGAATGCGTAATGCCTCGTCCGAGATGCGCGTAATGGGCCGCTGCATCTCGTGAGTGATTGTTTTGAGGAAGTAGTTGGCGAGGCGGGGGATATCGTCTTTGCGTTCACGCAACGTGGGGATATTGAGCGTGAATCCACAGAGACGATAGTAGAGGTCCTGACGAAAGGTCCCTTGGGCAACCATCGCGGCGAGGTCCTTGTTCGTGGCTGCGATGATGCGGACATCGGTCTGGATCGTGGAGCTGCCACCCAGTCGTTCGAACTGCTGTTGTTGCAGGAGACGCAGCGACTTGGCTTGAGTCGCCGGGGACATGTCGCCGATCTCGTCGAGGAAGATCGTGCCCTTGTTGACCTGCTCGAACTTTCCGATCCGCCGCTGGTCAGCTCCAGTGAAGGCCCCCTTCTCGTGTCCGAAGAGTTCGCTTTCAAGCAGTGATTCGCTGATGGCTGCACAGTTCACGGCGAGGAATGGCAGCTGGCTGCGTTTGCTGTAGGAATAGATGGAGCGTGCGACCAGCTCCTTGCCTGTACCGCTTTCCCCCTGAATCAAAACCGTGACATCCTGGGGGGCGACACGACCGATCGTTTTGTAGAGCTCATTCATGGCCGATGAACGACCAACGATCAGGTCCGCACTGGGGACCTCTTCAAAGTCTTCGTGTCCGACCAGGGCGGGGATGTAGGACATGCGGCTGGTGTGGATTGCCCGTTCGACGGCACCCCGCAGGGCGATCAGGTCGACCGGTTTGACGAAATACTCGAATGCACCACGTCGCATGGCCTCGATAGCGGTTTCGGTCCGGGCGAATGCGGTCATGATGATGACCGGGATGCGGGGATCGATGTCGTGGATCTTGTCGAATGCATCGAGTCCCGACATGTCCGGCAGCCGCACATCCAGTAGAACCACATCGGGTCGCTTTCGCTGAACGATCTCGATCCCTTCTTTCGCGGTGCCCGCCGACATGATCTCCAGCTGTGGCGATCCGAGTGTTTCCCGGATCGTGTAGATGATGTTGGGCTCGTCGTCGATCACCAGAAGTTTCGGCATGATGGTGGATGGTTTCTGTCGACTCGAAGTGAACTGTGCCGGAGTGGAAGGTTCTGGGGGGAGGTGGGTTCAGGAGGCCAGGCAAGGGAGTAAGACGGAGAACTCGGCTCCGCCCGCCGGTGAGTTCGCCGCCTTGATGATTCCCTGATGGGATACGGCAATCCGTTGGCAGATCGTGAGTCCCAGCCCGGTTCCGGTCTCCTTGGTCGTCACGAACGGATCGAAGATCTTGTCGAGCGATTCCGGAGGGATACCTGGACCAGAGTCGGTGACCTTGAGCGAGACCCAGTCAAAGACTTCACCGGGGTCGGGCTTTGGTGGAGAGCGATGAATACGCATCGCCTGGTGTTCGCTAATGTCGTAGAAGTCGTGCGGGGGCACCTGTGCACTGGGCAGTGATTGCTCGGTGGACAGCTGGCGCTGGGGGGCGATTGATACCGTGATGTTTCCGCCCTGGGGCAGAACATCCATCGCATTCAGAATCAGATTCAGCAACAGCTGGTGAATCTGATGGCGGTCGACACACAGCACGACCCGTTCGTCGGGTTGTTCGAGTGAGATGGTGATCGACTGGCTCCTGGCTCGAGCCGAGACGAGGTCGAAGGCCTGCTGCACGATGTCCTGGATGGCGACGTTCTCTTTGACGGGGACGGGAGGACGAGCAAAGTCGAGAAAGGCCTGGATCGATTTCTCGAGCCGGCCAATTTCGTCCTGAATGATCTGGAGCGACCGCCCTTTGAGGCCATCTCCGTCCTTCCTCTCCAGGGCAGCCTGGACCAGCATCTTCATCGGCATCAGCGGATTGCGCAGCTCATGAGCCATGCCAGCGGCCAGTTGTCCAACACGAGCCAGCTGTTCACTGCGCAGGATCTCGATCTCCTGCTGCTGAAGGCGTTGCACCATGCTGGAGATGTTCTCTTCCACCGTCTTGAGTCCGGCTTCGAGGCCCTCCAGATCACCGACTCGCGAGAACTTGACGGGACCAATCAGCTCGGGCAGCAGACCCGCCACGCCGCGAACCGAGATGTCGAGTTGGACGATCGATTGTCCGACAGCCCGAGCGATCACAGTGCCCATCAGTAACCCCGCCGCTCCACCACACAAACCGAGCAGCAGGAATCCGATCTTCAGGTGCTGGGCAGTCATCTGACTGGCTGCATTGGTTCGTTCCACGACTTGCTTGTTGACTGAAATGCACTCCTTGAGGGGAAGCAGAACCTCGTCAGTGAGTACCTCATCCGAGAGACGGGTCAGCCCGGCCTGCAGCTCGGGAGACAGTTCGACTCGCTGATTCGTTGAAGCTGTGAGTCCTCGGGTGTCAGGGAGCATTTCGGAGAGTGTCTGGAACTCACGAAAGAACTTGCTGTATCCCCGCTCCACCGTCAGGATGAGTTCCTGTTCCTGGTCGGCCCGCGCCAGCGATTTCGCCGTGGCCAGGAGCTGGTCGGCGGCCTCGTGAGCCCGGGCCACTTCGACCAGGTGATTCAGGTTTTGCGTTCGCAGGAACAGGTTGATCTGGTACCGAATCTCGCGCATCTCAAGGTGCAGCTCCTCAATGGCGATGACCCCGCTGACCTCTTTGGCGATCAGTTCAGAGCTGACGTTCTGCTGCTTATGCACGTTCCAGGCAGCTGCAATCCCCAGCGCGGACAGCACCATTCCCAGGCCAATCATGGGCAAGGCAATTCGGCGGACGACGCGTTGGGACATTCCGGGGGGGCTGCTACGGGGAGTTGGCGAAATCTCTTTCGAATTCCCCAGTCTTGCGAATCCCGTTCCAAGAGTTTGTGTCTAATTGCAAGGCAAAATTTTGAGACAGTGCGGTAAGTGATTTCTGAGTAAGTGGTTATGGGTGATTTCCTGTCGGGGGTGCTGCTGATTTGAGCCGAATGGCCAGTATCTGGTCATCAGGGCAACACAACGACGTGGACAGTAATTGGCCATTCACCCCTGTGGCGACACCCTTTGGGTGACCAGATTGGTCATTCAGCGACCAGTGGCGGGACTTTGCCCGGTCCATTACGAAAAATAGTTGCGGGACTCGATGTGTCCAATTTTTGGAGACGCGGTGGCAAAAGATTGACCGCCTTACTCGGCATACTGATTGCTTTCCTCATGGCAAGTCTGTGTCAGATGCCAGTCGGCAAAAAAATAGACACGGACATACTCGGAGCGCCGTCCATGAGTACAGCAGATGTCCAATTCGTAGCCGAGTCGGCTGAGAAACCCGCGAACGGAATCGCAGGCCTCAAATACCTTCGTCACGACATTCTGTCGGGAATGGTGGTTTCGCTGGTCTCTTTGCCGTTGTCATCCGGAATTGCCATTGCTTCGGGGGTGCCCCCGATTTACGGGCTGATCTCGGCGATCATCGCGGGTCTGATTTTCCCGCTGATCGGTGGCTCGTATATGACGATTGCGGGACCAGCTGCCGGATTGGCCCCGGCGCTGCTCGCCATCATGGCGACTATGGGCGGGGCTGGTGACGCTGAACACGTGGGGGAAGGCTACCACTTCCTGCTCGTCGTGATTTTCATGGTGGGGATTGTCCAGCTGGGGATGGCACTTCTGAAGCTGGCGAGGTACTGCGCGATCATCCCCGTCAGTGTGGTCGAGGGCATGCTGGCTTCGATCGGCATGCTGATCATCGTGAAGCAGATCCCGAGCTTCTTTGGATACACGGGCAAGGTGCATGCTCATGAGTTCTATCAGTATCTTGTTGAGATTCCGAAGTTCGCACATGGGATGACGGATCAGGCCTTTGCGGTATCGTTCTCGACGCTCGTGCTGTTGTTCTGGCTGGGGCGAATGAAGAACGTGAAGCTGCTGAAGATCATCCCTCCGCAGTTGATCGCTGTAGTCATTGGTGTGGTGCTGGGGGTCGTGTTCCGACTGAAAGATCTGGGACCGGGCTTTCTGATTTCACTGCCCAAGGATCCCTTCCACGGTATCCATGCACCAGCGTTTTCCGAGCTGTTGGCGCGGCGTGATCTGTGGTACGCCGCGATCATGGCGGTCATCACCCTCACGATGATTGACGGTGTCGAGTCGCTGGCCACCGCCATGGCGATCGACCGGATTGATCCTTACCACCGGAAGTCCCAGCCCAACCGTCTGTTGTTCGCGATGGGGGTCTGCAACATCGCATCGAGTCTGATTGGTGGTCTGACCATCATTCCGGGGGGAGTCAAAAGCAAAGCCAACATCGCATCGGGAGGGCGGACCCTGTGGGCCAATTTCACGAACGCGATCTGCCTCATTATTTACCTGGTGTTTGCTCGTGACCTGATCAACATGATTCCCAAGGGGGTCCTGGCCTCAGTTCTGATTTACACCGGATGGAAGATGTGTGAGCCGCTGGTCTGGAACCACATGGCTCATATCGGCAAAGAGCAGCTGGCAATCTTCTCGTTCACGATCGTCGCGACACTGATGACCGATCTGTTGTGGGGAATCATTGCGGGCACCATCGCCAAGTTCGCGCTGAACATGTACTTCTTTCGCAAGGCGATCCAGGGGGCAAACATCCCCGCCATCCAGCGTCCTTCGGTTTCGCAGGGGATGTACAGCTTCTTTGCCAACCCGGTTTCGCGACGAGAGATGGTGGATGGCAACTACCACCTGTACTTCAACAAGCCACTCGTGAGTTTTAACTCGATGCACGTGTGTGATGAGTTCGACCACATTCCTAAAGAAGCCCAGGCTGTCACAGTACATCTGGATCAATGTGTGGCACTGATTGACCACACCTCATGTGAGCATTTGCTGTCCACTGTCGAGGAGTTCGCGAGGAGCGGATTCCCGGCTCGGGTCGATGGGTTGGACGACTTACAGCCGATGTCGGACTACCACGCCAGCGTTCGCGTGGCTCGCGCTTCGGAGACTCTGGTTCCGGCCATGTAGTCCCTCCGACAAATTGCAGCTGCCTCTGACCTCGTGAGCACACACGGTTCGAGTGCTGCTTCCGTTCGCACTTCACCAGGAAACATCCCATGGCGGATTATGGTAACCAACAGAGTCTGACTCAGACGTTCTCATCACTGGTTGGTGAGTCGCTGGTCGAGCCGCATCCCTCTCACAAGCCGACCCGATTGAGTTTCGGGTTTGCTCGTCAGCGATGGCAGAGTGGTTTGCTGCTGATGCTGCAAGCCTCGGTGTTGATCGGAGTGGGGGCCTTCCTGCTCTCGGAGATTCCCGCGACTCCGGGGCTGAAGGTGCAGATGGCCATCCTCAGCGTGATCCTGATCGGTGGTGGATTGTGGATGGTTCCGAAGATTGTCGTCGACTTCTTCGGTTCGATTCGCGTTGACCAGACGGGAATCCACATGGAGCCCACCATCGTGGGGTTTTCGACACCGTGGGATCAGATTGAGCGATGGGAAGTTCGCGACTGCAATGGCACGATGGTGTCGCATTGTGTTCGGGTCTGGACGAAGTCTTCGCACCACTCGCACACGATCCCCGCGGGATACCTGTGCCATCGCGATTTGCACCTCCTGCGCCGGGTTCTTCTGGTGGCCAGTCCTTCCGATCTGGTGACCAAGTAGCTCGCTGCACGCAGGGACGACGAATGGATGGAGACCGACAAGCGGTCCATTTGGAATTAGCGAGACGATGGGATTGAGAGAGGGGCTGTCGCGGGAGTCGGGGCCGATTCGCCCTGACGCAGCGAGCTCTGAATCAAGCGGATGAGTGAGGCCTCGCCGGGCGCATCCTGGCCGAGTTCCCAGCAAGCCACTCCCCCCAGGCCGACCGTTTGAGACCACGCCGTCTTCGCGGCGATGAGCCCGGGCCCATTGAAGTAGATGTCCTCGACTTCGTCCTGTTCGGGACGCGGGGCAAATTTTTGAACGATATCGGCGTACGAAGAGGCCTCTCGGGTTTTGATTTTGCGCCCGAAGAACGGTAGCCCGAGTAGGATCTTGGACGCGGGAGCTCCCTGCTGGATTAGCAGCCCGACATGCCGCTGCATCGATTCAAAAGTGCAGTGCCGCCCGGCATCTTCGTATGACATAAGCATGATGTGGTCAACCGCCGCCCAGGCTTCGCCCGGAAGCTTCTGCGAAGGCGCTACTGCGATTGAGAGTTCCAGTCCCTCGGCATGCAGGAGCGGTTGCAACTCCTGGAGCAGGGTCGTGAAGTGGGACTGGTCAGCCTTCGAGGAGGGATGCTCCCAATCGAGATCGACGCCTTGCAACTTATGGAGCTGGCAGAACGCGACGAGCTCACTCCCCAGGCGTTTGCGGGCCTCGGGTGATGCGCAGGCCTCTGCGAACCCGCTCGATCGATCCCAGCCACCGACGCAAATGTGAGTACGAAGTCCCGGCTGTAACCGGACCGTTTGGGTTGATTCCCAATGTCGAGGGCTCCAGCGTCGGTCGTTGAGGCTCCCGTCCGGGTTCACTTCAATGGAGAACAGGATCAGGTCCGTCAGCCCTTCGACTGATTCAGCAGGGGTTGCTCCCACCCGGTACTCGGGAAGATAAGCACAGACCCGAAATGCTGGCTCTGCCGCTCGGAGCGAGGTCATCCACGAGCTGCACCACATCACTGCCATGCAGAATATTAGAGGCAGTCGAGTCAGAGGCACTGCTTTCTCCCGGAAGGGCGATTGATCCCGTCCAGAAACGAAATCACCCACTTGTTCAAGTGGGTGTCAGCGTGGTCGGAAATGGAGAAGCTGTCAATCCAGCCTGAACGCGGAGTTCGCAGGCTACCGGGCAATCGCCCCGCAACCGACTTCTTTGGCCTCGGCGCGAGGTGACAACGTGGCGCTGCGGCGTTTCAGCATCGAGACTTCGTTCCCCTTGTTGTTGTATTCGACTTCATCCATGAACGATCGCATCAACAGGATGCCACGGCCACTGGCGAGGGCAATCGCATCGTCCTCGGTCGGATTGCGAACCTTGGTCACATCGAAACCGGGACCTTCGTCGCGGATGGTGAAACGGGCTTCGGCGTGCGTAAAGTAAGCGACGAGAATCACCCGACGACTGCGATAGGGTTCGATCACCTTGCGTTCAGCGATCGCTTGTTCGAACTGGTCCCCCTCCAGTTCGCGGAGTCGGGAGCTGACTTCCAGGTTCCCGTGAACCACGGAGTTCAGGAGGGCTTCTTCCAGAGCCACCTGGATCCGCATGCGATCTCGGTCGTCCAGGAGCCCGAACCGGCAGCAGTTCTCGACCAGCAGATTCACCAGAGAGGGGATGCGGCCCTTTTCGTTCTCTAACACAAACTTCTGAGTGAGCTGATTCAAAGAACTCTCAGCTGCAATTCGCAGTGACCGACTCGTGGCCCGGTCGATCGCGCATTCGAGCGGGAAGAACCACTCGCTGGGGTCGCCGCCCTTCACCAGCACGCCATCGGCTCCCTCGCGAACTGCTTGAGCGGCCGTTTCCACCGTCATCTGCGAGCTGACAATGATGACGGGCGTGGTCAGTTGGCGGCTGTTGACAGCAGAGACAAGATCCCGCCACTCCCCATCGCCCAGGTCGGCTTCGCACAGAATCAGATCGACGGGGCCTTGATCCAATCGAGCACGAGCTTCGTCATAGCTCTCGGCACCTTCGACGGACCAATTCTCTTGAGACGCCAGAGCCTGACGAATGAAATCGCGATCAGCAGTCGATGGGTCGACATGCAGGATGACTGGCATGAGTGGACTCCAATCACAATCCATGTTCATCGTCACGGCGTGGAGTACACCACTCGGAGATGGCAATGGGGATGGATGGTGTGGTCGCAAATCATTCGCAATTCGCCGCCTCAAATGATGATTGAAGAAGCAATTTGGAGACACAGCGACCGAAAGGCCCAGACTGACAAGAGCTTGTGAACTGGCAGTATGCGCGGAATCGAAAGAGTTGCCAACAGTGAATGGCCCGAAGTCGGAAAACTCCATCTGGTTTCGATGATCGGTTTCTGTGGGTTGTGCGGGTGAAAGGAGCCCCGATCCCTGGCTGTGGTCCCTGCTGGCGTGATCACATCCTCTGTGGGATATCGAGGCCAGTAGACGATGTCGAGCAGAAAATCTGGGGTGGGAACGGTGAAGTTTCGGTCAATGCCGGGGTTTTCCTCAGCACACTTCGCTCAGTCTCACTCCACTCTGACACGTTATGACGTCTTGGTCGTATCCACAGCTTGTGTCGCGGGGGGTGGTCAGTGAGAGGAGGAGGGGGCCGCAAACTCTCACTGATAGAGCGCATACAGCACAATGTTGACCGCCAGCTTTACGGCGTCTTCCGACAGATAGCCCGCGCAGGAGAGTGTCTGCTGCCGTTCCAAAGCGCAGCTGATGTCGTACTTGCTGTAGACGACCGCGTATCGATCGGGAGCACCGTTGACGCCTTTGATCTCGATTCCCTCGAACAGAGGTTCGCCGGTGGTCTCTTCCGCATTCAGGGATGAGGTCTGTCCGGCTGCGGGGATGCGACGTTTGACCTGCCGGACGTCGAAGCCTTGCATGGAGTTGAACATCTCATGATCAGCAGGGATCGGCTTGAGCTCCTGCCCGAAGACCTGGTAAATGGCTTTGCGGAAGCTCTCGTCGAACTGCCGGGCTCCACAACAGGCATCGGCCATCAGGAAGCCGCCGTTGTCGAAGTAGGCCTTCAGCTGGGTCGACTCGTCCTGGGTGAGTGAGAAGTTCTTGCGTCCATGCATATAGAGGATCGGGCATTGGAACAATGCCGGGTCAGTGGCTGAGAACTCCGGGGAATCGGGCGTCGTCGCGACGCGGGCTTTCTCCTGGAGAGCCCGGCCCAGGTTGCCGACTGCGCTGGCTGCGGTATCCCATCCCCCGGTGTGTTTCAGTCGGCCGATCCGCAATTGGCCTCGGCTTTCCGCATCATTGATGGCGACCTGTGAATTCGGACGCTGCAGCTTGTCGCGCAACTCGCGCCCGGTGGCATAGGCGACGACGTTGACGCCCAGCTGGATCGACTTGCCGATCTGGGCCCGGATCTCATTATTCGTGCGGGCACTGTCGTTCCGCATCCACTTGTCCCAGCGGCAGGCATGGTCATAGGGAGCGTACATGATGGCTGTTCGACAGCCGAAATCGACTCCCCACAACTCGGGAGGATCAGCCAGAAACACGGTCTCGGATCGATAGACATCGTGAGTCTTTTCGAGCTTTCGCAGCTGGTAATCCCCCTTCGGGAACATCCGCACGATCAGGTGACGAAAGCCCTTGTCGAAGGCGGTGCTCTCGCAGTTCTGAACCGCGAACAGAAATCCCCCCTGCTGGATGTAGTCGCGGAGGAGCGTCACCTCTTCCTCGGTAATCGAGTCGAGGTCCTGGTCGCCAGAGAGGTACGCGATGGGGGCTTGTTGCAAGGCCATGACGCCTTCGCCTTTCGCGGCGACCTGCATGTCGAGTGTCTGCCAGCTGAGGTAATGCGGCCAGTCCTTGCGGATCGAAATGGAGTCGACCAGGTTCGAGACATCGTGGCGATGGCGGTTCCAATCGGGGCGGGTGATTTGGTGTGACTGAGGATCGCGCGGGCCATACTGCAGCTTGTTGATCAGAACGGGGCTGAGGCCCTTGGAAAGAAACAGTAAGCAATAGGCAGCACTGATCTCTTGCGAGCTTTCTGGGATCCATGAGCCGTCAACTTTGGACTGTCCTTCAGTGAGAAAGCGGGCTCCTTCGCGATACCAGTCGGTCACCCCAAAGAAACGCTGCCCGGTGAACTTCCCGGCTCTCTCCAGACCGTAGAGGTAGTAGAACAGGTAGTTCTCTGCACCGGGGTTGGTGCGGATGCGGATGTTGTTATTCATCCAGCGGATACCCGCATCGATCGCCATCTCGGACTGATTGATCTCGGTCTGACCGCAGCAGTCGAGTTGTCCGTCGGGTGTCAGTTCATCTTCGATGAGGAAGCTATTGATGATCTCGAGTGATGCCAGGCCCGCGGCGGTCATACTGCCGCGTTCAGGCTCTCCTAAGTTGTAAGGCCAGCCGGCACCACGAAAGGCCGCTGGAGTGCCCGATTGCGTCTTGATCCAGCGTTCGCGAGCCCGTCGCCAGACTTCCTGGTCGATCTCCATGCCCGTGTGGAATGCCGCATCGCGCAGTCCCAGGATGGCGAACTGAGTGGTACTGTTGTCCGCACCGGGATCGGGGGGACCATAACCCCATCCCCCATCCTCCAACTGGTCTCGCACCAGGATATTGGCCATCTGGCGAATTCTCGGTTTGTCCTGGGCCTCGCCCGCAGCTGCATAAAACATGATCGCAGTGCCGAGGCTATAAGTGTAATCCGTTGCTGGACGAGTGCGGACAAACCGCAAGCACTTCTGAATCACTGGATCACTCGGCTCGATTCCCGATGTGATGAGTGCCAGTCCGATCAGGCTGTTGGCTCCGACGGACTTGTCCGCATCGAACTCCGTGGTGAAAGAGCCGTTGCCGAGTTGTTTCGACTTCAGGAACCGCTGGCCCTGGCTGATGGCGATTTTGACGCTCTCGCGGAGCGTGTCGTCGTTGATGTCTTGTGCCTGGACCGATGGAGCATTCAGACACAGCACGCAATACCAGACGATCACAAAGCCGAATCGGCCCGGCCACCGGAGGGGGACTCGCTCGACAGGTTGATTCGTCGCGGTGATCACAACGATGCCTTTAGATTTTGAGTTGGGTCCAGCGACCTCTCGAATACATCCACGCACCGAGCAGGCAACGAACAACCACGTCGGCCAGCATTCCTAGCCAGGCACCACTCAACCCGCCATTCCAATGGATTCCGCACAGCCATGCAATAGGTGTACGCAGTCCAGCTGTGGAAACGATGGCGAGAATTAGCGGTAATCGCGTTTCTCCGGCCCCCCGCAATCCGTGGATGTAGACGATGCCGATCACGAGCGGAACCTGACACACGGCCAGAATTGGCAAGGCTGCAACACCGACGTTCTGGATCTCCATCGAGTTGCTCATCAACTGATAAATCGGTCGTCCTGCGACGGCAAACAGGATGAAACCCAGAATTCCGACCGGAAGGCATTGAAGTGCAGCCGCATGTCCGCATTTGACTGCACGACGGCTGTCGCCCGCCCCCAGGGACAGACCAATCGAAGTCGCCGCTGCAGCGCCCCAGGCAGTCGCGGGCAGGTAGGTCACCGCCTCGAACTGCACGGCGACATAGTGGGCGGCGAACGCGGTATCGCCGATTTCCGAGATCACTCGCACGAACAGGAAATGCGATGACCAGGCGATCAACCCATCGAGGGCGGCGGGGATCCCGATGCGTGTGAGCCGAACAATGTGGTGCCCGCCGAGGTGGACCTCACTCCAGCGCAGCTGCAGACCGCCGACTCCCACCATCAACGTTCCCAGCATCAACAGACCACCGAGGATGCGGGCAATCACCGTCCCGCCGACGATCCCGTCGACTCCCATCGCAGGCAGCGGACCAATTCCGTGGACCAGTGAGTAGCTGGTGATTACGTTGACGACACTGACCGTTGCCAGCACGCCCAGCGGGATTCGCATGTTCCCGCTGCCTCGATACGCAGCGGCACCGCAAAGGGTGATCGCGGTGAAGATCTCGCCGATGGAGTCGACGCGGATGTATCGCACGGCAATCTGGGCCGCTTCGTCACTCAGTCGTGTCAGTGCCACGAAATACGGGGCACACGGGATCATGATCAGAGCGAAGAGCAGCCCGATGATTCCACCCGCGGCGATTGATCTTCCGAGGATGACGTTCGCCTCGGCCAGGTCGCCTTTTCCTCTGGCTCGCGAGACCAGTGCCAGCGTCCCCGATGAAGCCAGCATGAACATCAGGTTCGCCAGCCAGCTGACGTACGCTCCCACGCCGATCGCAGCAGTGGATGTCACGCTCGCGTCGCCAGGGAGATGTCCGGCGAGGTAGGTGTCGTAGAAGCTGACAAAGAACGAGAAGACCTGCTCGCCCAGAACCGGGAGGGCGAGGTAGAACACCTCGCGATGGACGGAGCCTTTCGCCAGTTGGTTCGCAGCTGCGTCGTCTGCCGGGCCGTAGAGGACTGGCAGGCTCTCTTCTGGTTCCGGCATAAAGGACTCGATGGACGACGTGGTGGGACCGCCCGGTGCGGAAACAAGTCACGGGGCCGTCAGGATAAACGCCTTCGCCCCGGATGTCATGGCGCTGGAGCAGAATCTATTGTCAGCGGTACGACAAATGAGAGCGGAAGGCGTAAGCCTGCCGAGGCCCCTGAAGTCCCTGTGCGTTTCTCGACACTCCGCGACTCGGCAGGCTTACGCCTGCCGCTCTCGAAGAATTGAGAAAAGATCTGCGGCAATGGGCCCCACAAATGCCAAACGCCTTCGGTGTGATCCGAAGGCGTTTGGGAATTCATTCGACGAGCGGACGATGAAGTCCGTTCACGGGCGATTACATATCGCCGTGGTCGTCGTGGTGGCTGTCCTTGCCGTCGGCCTTGGGCTTATCAGCGATGAGGGCATCGCTGGTCAGCAACAGGGTCGCGACGCTGGCTGCGTTGGTCAGAGCCGAACGGGTCACCTTGACCGGGTCGATGACACCGGCCTTGACCATGTCTTCGTAAGTTCCGGTGGCGGCGTTGTAGCCGTGGTTGCCCTTGAGTTCCGAAACCTTTTCGCAGACCACGCCACCATCGACACCGGCGTTGTCCGAAATCTGGGTCAGCGGAGCACGGCAGGCACGGCGGATGATGTTGTAGCCGACTTCTTCATCGTGAGTCAGCTTGCCACCATCGACAGCCATCGAGGCTCGCAGCAAAGCCACACCACCGCCGGGCAGAATGCCTTCTTCGACAGCAGCACGGGTGGCGTGCAGGGCGTCTTCGACGCGGGCCTTCTTTTCCTTCATTTCGGATTCGGTGGCCGCTCCGACGTTGATCTGAGCCACACCGCCCGACAGCTTGGCGATTCGCTCTTCGAGCTTCTCGCGGTCGTAGTCGCTGGAGCTGGCTTCGAGTTCACGCTTGATCTGCTCGATGCGTGCCTTGATGTCGGCGCCCTTGCCGAGGCCTTCGATGATCGTGGTGTTGTCCTTGTCGACAACGATCTTCTTGGCACGGCCGAGGTCGCTCAGCTGGACGTTTTCTAGCTTAATGCCGAGGTCTTCGAAGATCGCCTGGCCACCGCACATGATGGCGATGTCCTGGAGGAGAGCCTTGCGGCGATCGCCATAGCCAGGTGCCTTGACGGCGACGCAGCGGAACACGCCCCGCATCTTGTTGATGACGAGGGTCGCGAGGGCTTCGCCTTCGACTTCTTCGGCGATGATCAGCAAAGGCTTGCCGGAGTTCACGACCTTTTCGAGGACGGGAACCAGATCCTTGATGTTGCTGATCTTCTTTTCGTGGATCAGAACGTAGCAGTCGTCGAAGACGCACTCCATGCTGGAGGTGTCGGTGACGAAGTACGGCGACAGGTAGCCGCGGTCGAACTGCATCCCTTCGACGACGTTGAACTCGGTCTGCAGGCTCTTGCCTTCTTCGACGGTGATGACGCCGTCCTTACCGACCTGCTCCATGGCGTCGGCGAGGATCTTGCCGATCGCTTCTTCGCCGTTGGCAGCCACGGTGCCGACCTGGGCGATCGCCTTCTTGTCCTTACAGGGAATGGCCATCGACTTCAGCTTTTCGATGATGTCGCTGACAGCCTTTTCCATGCCCCGCTTCATTTCGAGCGGGCTGACCCCGGCGACGACCGACTTCAGGCCTTCAACGAAGATCGCTTCGGCCATGATCGTCGCGGTGGTGGTTCCGTCACCGGCGTTGTCGGAAGTCTTGCTGGCGACTTCCTTGACCATGCTGGCGCCCATGTTTTCGAACTTGTCACTCAGTTCGATTTCGCGAGCGACGCTCACACCGTCCTTGGTGACGGTGGGCGAGCCGAAGCTCTTCTCAAGGATCACATTCCGGCCCTTGGGACCGAGGGTCACACGGACGGCTCGGGCCAGCTTGCTGACACCACGCCGCATCGCTTCTTGGGCTTCCTGGTCGAAAGCAATGATCTTCGCGCCCATGGGCGTTCTCCTGTTTTCTGTATAGGTTCGCAGGGCGATCAGGCCGCTGCGTCATGTGTGTGAGGTCAGAACTCAGAACCAGACAGGTCTGAACTTAGTAGATCGCGAGGATGTCGCTCTCGCGGAGGAGCAGGTACTCCTCGTCGCCGATCTTGATTTCATCGCCAGCGTAAGAGGAGAAGATCACGCGATCCCCTTCCTTCACGGTCAGCGGAATCCGGGCTCCATCGCGACGGACATGTCCATCACCAATCGCGATCACTTCACCCTTCTGAGGCTTATCCTTCGCCGAATCAGGAAGAACGATCCCGCCGGCGGTCTTGGATTCTGCTTCCTGCCGCTTCAGGACGACCTTGTCCCCGAGTGGCACAATCTTGGTACCGCCGCTCGATTTGGCCTTCTTCGACATGTTTTCAGGACTCCTCAGCAAGCTGAGCTAATGCAGGCCGAACGGGAGTGACCCCATCCACGGCCCAAGGGACGATATGTTTCCGCCAGAGAGGTAGCGAATGGCGTTCCAAAATTATGGACACTTTGTAACAGAAGTATTGTCAACAGGATGCGGCGAATACGCCTGTTTGTTTTTCCACGTTTTGGCGGTCGGGGAATGGCCCTGTTTCGGGCGACGCTGTCAAAATGGCACCGAGCGGAATTCCCGATTCCGGCCGAGGGGCGGCGTGGGAGATGGGAACTGCAGCGAGTGTTGGAGAGCGGGGCGGAGGGCAGGTTTGCTGGCGGGTCAGAGCTGCGGGCCCAAAGACAACCGACTCGCAGTGAGGACACTGCGAGTCGGAGAGGTTGTCGATCTGAGAGGGCTGGCGGGCTCTGTCAGCCAGTGTGCTTACTTCGCAGCCTGCGGAGCGTAACCGGGAGCTGCGAGCCAGTTCTTCAGGCTGGCTCCGTCTTCGGTATTCCAGATCCGGACTTCGCCGTCATAGCTTCCGGTCGCCAGGCGATTGGCCGCCGGGCTGAAGCTGATCGAGTACACCCAGTCATTGTGGCCGGCAAACTGCTTGATCAGGGCTCCGTCGTTCGCATTGTTGATGCGGGCAATCTTGTCGGCAGCACAGCTGAAGACGCGATTGTCGGGCAGCACCTGCAGGCGGAAGACGGCTCCACCGATCCCGGCGATTTCGCGGACCTGGGCGGCGTCGGCGGCCTTCCAGATGCGCATCTTATTGTCGCCCCCGCCGGTGATGACCTGGGCACTGTCGCTCAGCCAGCCGACGGTGTAAACCACTTCGGCGTGCGAGTTGAAGGTCGTCTGGGCATCGCCGGTCTTGGCATCGAAGACCTTCGAAGTTTTGTCGCGGCTGGCACTGGCCAGCTTCGTCCCATCGGGGGACCAGGCGATATCCATCACCCAGTCGGCGTGGTCTTCGATGACCAGCTGTTCGGCATAGCTGTTGGCATCGAACACGCGAATCGTCCGGTCAGCTCCGGTGGCTGCCAGACGTGTTCCGTCGGCACTGAAGGCGACCGAGAAGACGGCATCTTCCACGGTCACCAGATCGGCCAGCAAAGCTCCGTCCGCGACGTTAAACACCTTGATTTCGCCAACTTGACCCGGAGTTCCGCCAGCGATGGCGATCCGCTGACCATCGTTGGTGAAGGCGATGTCGTGGACTCGCTCAGCCACGTTGCCGATCCGACGGATCAATGCAGCATCAGCGGTGTTGTAGAGCAGGACTTCGTGGTATCCCGAGGTCGCCACGATCGTGGCATCCGGGTTCAGGGCCACTGCGGTCACCGGCACAGTCAGCGGATAGGCTTCCGGGGCTGGCGGCTGAGTCTGCTTGGGCATGATCTTGATCAGTTGGGCGTTTGGATCGACTCCCGCATCAAGCTGGGCGCCGAGTTCTACCCACTTGCTGATGAGAGCGATCTGCTCCTTAGTCAGCGGATCGGCGTCCTTAGGCATCGAGCCGTCGCCGATCTGGGTGCACAGGTTGCTGTCCAGCTTGCCAGCCTCGATCGAAGGTCCTGACTCGCCACCCTTCATGAGGGCAGCGTACGACTCCATGTTCAAGCGGCCCTTGGCCATGCGGGCGTTGTGGCAGGCGACGCAACGCTTGTGGAAGATGTGGGCGACTTCCTTATTGAAAGAGACCCATTGGCCCATTTCCTTCAGCGTCGATTCGACCTGGCGTTGCTTGCTGAGCCAGTCGTTTCGAGCGGCTGCCAGTGATGTGCTCGCAGCTTCGTATTCGATTTTCACTGAGGCCAGCGATTGGTCGATCTGGGGCAAGCTGGCCATCGCGGTGGCCATCGTTTCTTTGGTCTTGGCGACTGTTTCCGTGGTGGCCTTCACTGCGGCGTCTGAATCAACCACTGCTTTGGCTGCGGCATCGGCAGCTGTTTTGGCAGCGTTGGCTTTGGCCTGGGCATCCGCGAGAACCGCAGCGGCGTCGGTGTTTGCTTTGTCGGCGGCGAGCTTTGCCTCGTTGGCTTTGGTCAGGGCCTCGGTCTGGGTGACCAGAGTTTTCTCCGCTTCGGCGATCGCTTTCGTCGCTTGTTCGACTTCTCGCTTGAGTTTCAACAGCTGTTGTTCGACTTCGGACAGCTTGGTGCCGGTGGCTGCTGCCTGCTGTTCAGCGGCGATCCGCTGTTGCAAGGCAGCTTCTGCCAGGACCTTCTGCTCCGCGAGCTTTTGGTCGGCGGGGACAGCTGGTTTGTCTTCCGCACGGAGAGCTTGCTGAGCGAAAATGCTCAGCGTGAGTCCCAGAACCAACCCGAGAACAGAGCGAGAGAGACACATGCGGCCCATGGATCGAGCTTTCAGCACGGAGGCAGGGGGATGTTCTGTCGGACGTGGAGAGACGCCTGACAAAGCACCCTGAAAAAGGTGGGAGCGTCCAACTCATCGAAGTCCGCCGATCCATCAGAATCGTCACAGCACTCACCAATGTCAAGTGGGGCGGGGTGACGAAACCCTGCGGCCTGTGCTTCTTCGGTCGGCTGTGACGTCATGAACAACAAAAAAGAGTTCATTGATTCAAATTATTGAGTTGTAGATCGAAGCGTTCGACAATATCATTCCCGCCCCACCGATGATTGATTCATCGGAGCAACGTGCAGCCCACGTGGCGGAATTGGCAGACGCGCTAGCTTCAGGAGCTAGTGAGGTTACACTCGTACAGGTTCAAGTCCTGTCGTGGGCACTCCAAATGACAAAAGGACTTACGGCAGATGCCGTGAGTCCTTTTTTGTTGGGCTGGTTCCGATGAGGGGCCAGTTGGACGAGTGCTGTGCCTGCGCGGCCTGCACCTCGGTGCGACTCCTGTTTCGAGCTACTTGGACGGATTCTTTTTTCGAGGTCCGCGTGAGCCTTTAGGGGATTCTCCGGCGCGACCACCGCGAGGACGTTCGGCGTGGGGGTCATATTTCGGATTATCTCCCACGGGAAGGTCGGCCCCTGTTTCCCGCTGCCATTCTCGGAGTGCTTGAGTCAGGCGGTCCGCTTGTTCTGGCAATTCAGCTGCGAGGTTGTGCTCCTCCCCCGGGTCGGTTTTCAAGTTGTAGAGTTCACGGCGACCACCGTTTTCGAAGAACTCGACCAGCTTCATGTCGCCTTCGCGGATCGCACTCGATGGGGTGGCCTTCCCGACATAGCACGGAAAGTGCCAGAAGAGTCGCTTGCGGGAAACACCGGCCTCCCCTCTGAGAACAGGAACCAGACTGATTCCATCCAGGATCTGGCCATGCGGAGGCTGAGCTCCCGAGAGTTCCAGCAGCGTCGGATACCAGTCAACACTGCTGATTGGAACCTCCGTACGTGTCCCGGGCATCTTCAGCCCCGCCCACGAGATGACCGCGGGAACGCGAATCCCGCCTTCGTAGAGCTGCCCTTTGCTGCCATTCAGGGGAGCTGTGTATTGCTGAGTGCCTCCGTTGTCGGACGTAAAGATGATGATAGTGTCATCGGACAGATTCAGCTTCTCGAGGTGGTCGACGATGCGGCCAACGTTCTGGTCGACGGCTTCGATTGTCGCTGCGTAAGCGGGGTCATCGCGGCGGTCGTTTCCGCCTGCCAGCTTGCGTTCATACTTTTTGACGAGTTCAGGCTTGGGGTTGAATGGTGCGTGGACTGCGTGATCTGCCAGGTAGGCAAAGAACGGTTTCTTCTGGTTCTCGCTCACGAATCGCAGAACCTCGTCCGTCAGTCGATCACTGAGATATTCCCCCTCTTCGGAGAAGTAGGCGTCCTTGCCGAACCCGATGTTCTCCGGGAAGACCACTCTCTGAAACCCTTGTCCTCCGGGAGTCACCGGCCCTGTGCGACCGCGACCGAGATTCCACATCCCGAAAAAGCCCGTGGCATATCCATTCGCCCCCAAAGCCTCCGCGATTGTGGTGATCCCGGGATCGAGTTCGGACTTGCTCTCAGCGGCCTGCAGCTTGTGCCAGGGTGAGCCGGGCGGTTGTCTGGGATCGACGACGGTGTAGATCTTATGCCGGGGAGTGTATTGCCCCGACATCAGGCAGGCCCGGGTCGGAGCACAGTTCGGGGCACTGGCGTAGGCCTGATTGAACACCAGGCCGTTCTTCGCCAGCCGATCGAGGTGTGGAGTCTCGACGAACTGATTCCCCATGAAGCCGACATCCCGCCAGCCCATATCGTCCATCAGAATCAAGACGATGTTCGGTGGATCGGCTTCCGCCTCGCTGCTGGCCGACACCAGAGAGGCAAGAAACACCAACACAGGGAGGAGGGTCCCCAAACGAGACACGCGATAAAAGAAGTTGGCCACGATTATTTCCCCGTACGTTCATACTGAAAATCAAGAGTTCCCTCGGCCAGGATCTTGCCTTGGATCACTTCCAGGAGATCAGACCGCGAGGCCTGATCGGGGCGAAGATCAACCTTCTGCGACAACGCAAAGACGGTGATGTGATAGGTCTTGATGCCGGGGCCTTTGGAACACATCGGATCAAACTCGGCTCGCCGCCGATCATTCAGCCCCACGGTTCCATCCGGCTTGGCGTTCTGAGCAATGCTCGTCGTATCGACGGGGATGTTGTACACGAGCCAGTATGACTTCTCCTGGTCTGGCGCGTTGTGCCACAAGCTCACGGCAAACGCATTTGTCCCCTCAGGGGCATCCTGCCACTCAACAGCTGGGGACTGCCGCTTCCCGTCACAGGTGCAGTCGATGGAAAGCATCCCGTCATCGTCGACCGATGAACTGGAAACGCTCAACTGAGGGAAATCGGATTTGCGGCGTTCCTCGGTCTGCTGGCGAGGCTGCGGCCCATCCTCTTTTCGCCGCGGGCGGTCACCTGGGGGAGGTGCCTTGTCGTCCTTGCGAGGTGGCTGGCCATCCTTACGAGGTGGTGGTCCTCCGGGTCCCCGTCGTCGCGGTGTATAAGTTTCTTCGGTCGTCTCTCCGGATGGGTCGACGAACACAAATCTCGCGGAGCCGTTTTCGGTGAGTGTGTAACTCACCGTTCCCGACTTGCCGCTGAGGTCATACGTCAGGCGGTAGCTGCCTTTGCCGGTCTCCTCGAAGCCCGTGATTTTGGCCCCTTTCATCGGCGGCAAGGACGGGCGAAGCGGTTCTGCTCGGGGCTGTGGGTCAACCTGTCCATCTTTCTCGACGACCTCTCCGTAAAAGCCGCCGTTCAGGTAGGGGTAGGTCTTCGTCGCGTGGTAGTGATACTGGCCTTTGGCGTCCTTGTGGCCATTGAGTTTGTCGAGCGGGGCGTAGTCGGGGTCCTGCTCGCTCTGATACCCGTAGACCGGATAGCCATCGAGTGCGTAGGCGATCGGCTGGCCCTTGCCGACAGTCTCTTCGAGATGGACCGGGGCGATGTGATAGTGGTAGTCGTCCGCCCGTCCGCAATGCCCGCCGAAGTCGTCGAGCTCGCCAAACTGATACGCATCGTCGCCGCGATTGTTCAGCGGGTTGAAGATCGGAATTCCATTGACGGCGATCGCAATCGCTCCGCGCAGGAAACGTTCGTCAGCCATAGCGGGGGTTTGTGCCGGGACAGGTTTCAACGGAATCTGCCAGGCATTCTCGCCGACATACTTTTGCGGGATGGGGACCTGTTGCTGCCAGGACCGAATGCCGATCATCATCGGGTGAGCGGGGATACCATTCGACTCGACGTAGAAATAGTCGCCGTCCCAACGCGTTCGGATCGCCTGCAACTTCACGAATGGATCAAAGTGCGAAGCGATCAGCGGCACAGCTGCAGGCTTGGTCTCCTTGGGGCGGGTTCGTTGTTGAGTTCCCTGGGCCAGCAGGACAGGACCATCGACTGCCTCCCGCACCTGTTGCATTCGCAGCTCGACATATCGCCGGTCATCGGGGTTCAGCTGTTCGAGGGGGATCGTCTTGAGCGAGTCGTCCTCACGGCGGATTTGGACGACTCCATCCCGGGCCATGACGAACGTCCCGGCGATCGATTGATCGGCGTCGACGGCAGCCCACTTCCGACCAGTAGCTGACGAAGCGGACGTGGAGGATGACTCCCGACGATGTGTGTGCCCGGGATGAGCCTGTCCGACCGATTCTCCGACGAACCACGCCAACAGCAGGGTGAGCAGCAGCCGATAGATTTTCATGGTCGGTTTCTCTCTTGGATACGTGATTGCGGCGAAGTCGATCCCAGCATAGAGCTGGCCAGCGGGCTCACTGCTTCATTGGTTTTCCAGGTTTGTTCTTGTTGCCGGGCTTCTTTTGGCCACCCTTGTTGGGATTGTTCTTCCCACCGCGCTGTTTGGGTTCAGGGGGCCGAGAGGGATCGTAATCCGCATTCGGAGTCGGCAGCTGGGCATCGACTGCTTGCAGATACTTCAGCAGACGATCTCGGAGCTCACGCGTCTCATCGGGGCGCTGTCCAGAGAGATCGTGACGCTCGCCGAGATCCTGCGACAGGTCATACAGCTCATCTCGATCATCTTCATAGAAGTGCATCAGCTTGAAATTGCCCAGTCGGATCGCTGAGTGGGGGGTATCGCCTTGGTAATGCGGGAAGTGGAACACCAACTCCTCGCGGGGGCGTTCCACAACTCCACGTCCCTCATGTGTGAGCAGGGAAGCGAAGCTGCCACCTTCGACCGTGGAGGGTATGGCCGACTTCTCGACTCCCGCCCACTCGCAAAATGTCGGCAAGAGGTCGTACCCGACGATCGGAACATCGCACCACGAATTTGGCGGAATCCCCGGCCCACGAATGATGAATGGAACACGGATACCCCCTTCGTAGACATCCCCCTTTCCGCCATTCAGGGCTCGCTTACCCCCGCCTGCACCATTGTCCGATGTGTAAATCACATAGGTATTCTCCGCGAGTCCATGACGATCAATCGCGTCCAGGACTCGCCCGACACCGGTGTCGAGATCCTCTGTAATTGCAGCCACACTGACACGCTTGGAGTCCTGCCCGGAGAGTGACTTTTCGTACTTGGCCATGGTCGCCTTCAATGCGTTCTGTGAGGCGTGCAGTGCATTCCATGAGAGCTGGATGTAGAACGGCTTGCTCGCTTTGGAGTTCTTGTGCATGAACTTCTCAGCCCGCTCGGCCATGCCGAAGATGTCGACCGGATTGGGATCGGTGAACTGGAATGCCTGCTCATTCCCGGTGTCGCCATCGGACTCGTCATACCCGTGCTGTTCCGGCCCCCCGCCGTTGATGTGCCACTTGCCGTAGTGGGCCGTGGCGTAACCGGCCCCCCGTAAGAGTTCCCCGATCGTCACAGCGTTGTCGGCAATCTGCTTGGCGTTGCGGGGCTCCGTCAGTTTATGCCCCTCTTCGGGAGGAGCTGCCTTTGTCCAGTGGAGCGCAGCTGGGGAACGGCCGGTCTGAACACTGATGCGAGTGGGCGAACAAACGGGAGCTGGGGCATATGCGGAGGAGAACCGCATCCCCTGCTCGGCAAAGCGTTCCAGGCGGGGAGTGCGAAACATCTCTCCTTTCGACGTTTCTAACTCCGGGTGCATCGCGACGGAGGTACCGCTCCACCCCTGATCATCGGCGATCATCAGGACGATATTGGGTCGGTCAGCGGCCATCACGGGCATCGCGACAAGGACCAGAAGAACACAGGTCAATGAACGCATGAGATCGCCTTTGAGCATGGGTTAGCGAGGCTTCTTCGGTCCGCCACGAGGAGGCCGTGACCGCGGGGGACCGCCACCACCACCTGGGACCTGATTGTTCAGATCGGAAAAATCGGGACGGGTTTTCCCATCGGGTGGTGAGGGCACGACATGCCGAAAGATCACCGTGTTGTCGAGTTCGATGTCATCGGTCCAGATGAATCGGGCTCCCTGGAAATCGTGTTCAAAGTAGGGCTGCTTCGGGTCGACCTGCTCTGCGGAGTACTCTTTCGCCGTCTTCCAGTCCGAGTCATCGAAGTCGACCGCGAACCAGTTCTCAGGAATCGGAGTGTTCTCGACACGCGGGTTCTTCGTGTCCCGCAGCACCGGCCCGGACGAGAACGCCCTGGCCTTCCACTTGGCGTTGGTCACGGTGCCGTCGCCAAACTTCAAGATAAACCCGGCGTCACCAATGTTGGTGTTGGCGTATTCCATCCCGGTGTTGGGATCGGCATTGTCTTTGGCCATCACAGCAATGGTCATGGGATAGCTGGGCAGAATGTCGACCGATACGACGTTATGCGGAATGAACTTAATCGAGTCGACCGCGACCAGCTCTCCATTGATGTACAACATGAACCAGTTGTCGGCGTACATACTGGCCGAGATCGTGTCGCTCATCTGCGGTTTGCGGACTTGGCCACCGGGAGATGGCTTTCGCTCCTGAGCTGTGCCTCCAGCGGAGGTCACACACACGACAGCGACCAGACTCAGGTCACGGATGAATCGCAACATCTCTACTCCTCCTCCACGATCCGGTCGGCGGAGCAGTGGGATTGATAGTCAAAAAAGTCAGCGGGAAGCGTTCGCTCCTCGACGAGAGTCATTCGCAGTGTCAGCCGCTCGGGGCCATACGGCATTTCGACGAATCGCAGCTGGCGAATCTGCCCGGTCGCAACGGTATAGGTCATCTCAATTCGTTGCGGGCCGCGGTAACCTCGCTTCTTGACGGCAACCAGCAGACGCGAGGCCAGCTGACCGCTGTTGTCTTCGACATTCTCAATCGGCAGCAAGTGGGTGTCATAGGCTTCGCGGATCTGTTTCAGGCCGTCTTCGATCTGGATGAGCGGAATGTCTTGCTCATGCCCGGGGAGATCACGATTGAATCGAGTCAGATCGCGGCTGAATCGAACGGGACCGTCGGGACGAATTGCCCAACTTGTTAGTCCGTTGCTCCCCGTAATGAATGGCCGACCATCGGGCTGGTCACGAATCAGAACAAACTGTCCCCCGTGACGAACATGCAGTACCGCCCCATCGAGCGGAGGCTTGGGAGGTCGTTGGTCGTCCGATCGTTTCGACATTCGGTGACGGGAGGCTGCGATCTCTTCGACATCGATCTCGTAGGTTTTGTCGAGCGTGCTCTCTTGAGCAACGATCAGTCGATTGAGTTCCGAGGCGGCGGAGACCTGAGTGGTACCGACCTCCCACCAAACCAGCGAAAGGACGGCAACCACGACGGCCATGCATGCCACGAGGACTCTCGCCCCCAGCGGACGCCGCGATGAGGCAACTGGCTGCGCTAACGGTGAACTCAAAGGAGTTGGAGGCACCTGCGATATCGCCTGTAACTCCCCTCGCAACCGATCGTGCAACCAGCAGGATCGAGTGAATTGACGAATGTGCTCGGGTGAAGACCTCAGCCAGTTCTGGAACTCCCGAAGCTCATCACTGGTCAAGCCGTCATCGAGATAGCGTGAAATCAGATCACCGGGAATGTGTGTCATGACGCACATCCTTCCGACGAACTTTTTCGATCGATGCAATCTCGCAGCTGATCTCGGAGACGTTGTAGTGCCTTGGCCACAGAATTGGCCGACATCCCGATGAGTTCTGAAATCGCAGCTGGTTTCAAATTGCGTGTGTAGCGGAGTTCGATGAGTTGTCGGGCTTTTCCGTCCAGTCGATTCAGACAGTCGTGAAGAAAGGCCAGCGAATCGATCTCGGCAGCAGGGCTGGCCTGGAAGGATTCCGCCATCTGCTCCACCACATCGTCATCAAATATCAGCTGGTTACGTTTCTCGCGTCGCCAATAGAGCCGAATCTGGTTCTGGGCCACGCCAATCGCCCAGGAGACAAATGGCCTGCCGGGGTCGTATCTGTCGAACGATTCGAGTACCGCCACTGCGGTTTCCTGCAGCACGTCGTCCCGAATGGCAAAGTCCCGGACAATTGAAAGCACAAATGCAGACACCGCTGGCTGGGCCAGTGTCCATAAGCGTGCCGCCTGTCGGGTCTGGTTGTCCAATTCGAGATTCCTGAAAACGGTTGACTCCAATCAGAGTTATCCATCGTGTCGAAATTATGACTGAAAATCTTCCGACCGCTCAGAAACCAAGGTGTCACCTCTCTGCGGATGCCCCCGTACCGTTCGACTCTGAAGTCCCAAACGCAGCCCGTTGCCAAGCTCAAGACGCCAGCTTCAGGGGCTTACGAGGTCACACTCGCACAGGTTCGATTCCTGTCTTGGGCACTCTAGAGGTGAAAGGACTTACGGCGAATGGCCGTCAATCCTTGTACATCGTCTATTTTTGGTGACGTCGATGTTTAGGCGAGGCTCTGGAATAGAATTTTGCTGCCTCAGGTAAAAAGTAGACGGTGAATGCTGACCGGATGTGGACTGGCTGTTTGAAGTGTTTGAGGTTGCAAGTGGTAATAGCCAATCTCATGATGACTTCGTCATTGAATGTCTTTTTGGTAATTCCTCGGGGGGTGACCTCGGGGTTCTGGTTTCGTCTGTCGTCCCCTCTCCACATTTCTGCAAAACAGAGTGCCTCGCCATGCTGCAAGAATACTGGTTCCGATCGTTCGCCGGGGTTGTGGGTTCTCTCTGGCAGGGAACACGTCAATGCGTGGCCGCGAGAAACGGAGGTGCGAAGCGGTCACCGCGCCGGAGCGAGCGGTGGCGGGCGGAGTCTCTGGAGAGCCGGACGCTGTTGGCTGCTCTGGTGTCTTTGAACTCCTCATCGCCGTCTTTGGCTGAGAACGGCGGCACAGCTGTCGTTACAGCCACCCTGAACGAGCCACAGGATCACGACGTGTTCGTGAATCTGAATCTGGGAGGGACTGCGGGGAATAACGTGGGTTACCGCGCCACGACGAGTGCCGCAC
>JAXMBW010000002.1:0-455000 GCA_046349675.1 Planctomycetaceae bacterium
GCGATCGTCTGCAGGATGTCGTCGTGGCCAATCCCGAACGGGCCAGCGTGGTGGTCTTTCACCAGCGGGCCAAAAGCGGACTCGATATCGGAACCGACTACCCCAGCTTCCTCGGGGCCACTCAGATTCGTGTCGCTGACCTGAACGGTGACGCGAAAGCGGAAGTCGTCGTTCTGAGCCCCAAAGAGAACTCGCTCGGCGTCAGTCGATTTGAAGAAGGCAAGCTGACCTTTCCGGAGTCACTTCCGATCGATGGCAATGTGAAAGCGTTCGATGTGATCGACCTCGACAATGATGGTGGCAAAGAGATCGTGGCCGTCATCGAGGGAGGAGGGCGCGGATCCGAGAAGAAGACCTCACTGGCGATCGGAAAACGCGACTCCGCCGGGACATGGGTCTTCTCCAGTGAAGAGCGCAAGCCGATCGAGCTGAAGCTCAATGCCGCTCCCGAGCGGTTGATGATGACCGATGTGAACCTGGATGGCCGCCCCGACTATCTGTTCTTCCTGAATGGCAAACCGCCGCAGGCCATCCTCGCCGACGAGAAGGGATACCCCGCTGCGACGGCCACCGGTGGTGTTCCGCTCGGGGATGTTGGTTCCGGTGCGGTGACCTCCGCTCGATTGGCTGAGCCCTCGTTGCTGGTGTCTCAGGGGAACTTTGTGCGGAGTGTCCGCCTCGATGAGCAAGGTCGCTGGCAGGTGGTCGAGCAGTTCAACGCAGATGACAGCACCGCCAAGATCGCGGGCTCAGCTGTACTCGATCTGGATGGGAAGCCCGGCGACGAACTGGTCATGGTCGACACGGGGGCGTCCAAGCTGCGGGTCTTCCAGAACGTGGCGGGCAGCTTCAAGCCCTGGAAGACGCTCGATCTGGGGCGGTTTCCGTTCAAGTCGGCCTTGGTGGGCGACCTGAACGGTGATGGGCGAGCGGAGCTGATCCTGAACGGGGGCGGAAAGTTCGCGGTACTGTACGCCGGGCACTCGGACCCGGAACTCAAGGAGATCGCGTCGTATGAATCACCTCGCAAAGAGGTGTTCCTGATGGATCTGGTCGCCGGAGATGTCAACAACGACGGTCATCCAGAGATCTGCGTCCTGGATACGAATGCCCATCTGGTCGAGATCGTGGCGTACCGGGCCGATCAGGGATTACTGCCGGGCATGAACTTCAAGGTCTTTGAGGAGAAGTCCTTCCTGGGGCCCAACCGAACCGGAACCCAGCCGCGCGAGGCGCTGATTTCTGACGTGACGGGCGACGGGCGTCCTGACCTGATCCTGCTCTGCCATGACCGGCTGCTGGTCTACCCGCAGGACGGTCCGGGGGCTGAGGGCGAGGCCCAACCGAAGGCTGCGGATGCTAAGCCTGCAGCTGCCAGTGACCCTGCAGCGACCAAGCCCGGGTCCTAGGGCGTATCCATCATTCGGCTTCACTCAGGACAGACAGGAATGTCTGTCCTACTCTTAAACCACCTCTTGCACCACAGTGGAACAGACATTCCTGTCTGTTCTTCTTGGGGCGCATTGTGAACTTGCTTGAGTTCATGACTTCGCAGGTGTTTTGAGTTTGGCGGGTCAGCCGGAGTGGACGTTCGTGTTTTGCACTTCGTCTTGTGACCGATTCTTCCCCATTCTCGTCGCAGTCTGGCAACAAAAAACTCCCCGGAGGACATCCGGGGAGTTTACAGAGGTGGCTCATCGGTCCGGGCGATTGCTCGCCAGAGGACTAGATGAATTCCTTCAGCTTCTTGAGGGCGCGAACCTTGACGACCTTGCGAGCAGGCTTGGCCTTGATGGTGATCTTTTCGCCGGTACGAGGATTGATCCCTTCCTTGGCGGGAGTGGCCTTCTTGACCTGAACCTGGATCTTGAGCAGACCAGGCAGAGCGAAGACGCCAGGACCCTTCTTGCCCAGGCTGCTGGAGATCAGTGCTTCGATCCCGTCGAGAACAGCGACCACGTCCTTCTTGACGAGGCTGGTGGACTCAGCGAGGGCAGCAACGATTTCGGACTTCGACAGTGGTTTCGGCTTGTCAGATGCGGCCTTGGCCATGGTAGCTCCTTTAGAATGGCATTGAGGGGAATAGCACTTCCAGACGTGCGTGAGCTAAGTAAAACGCTCGATATTCGCGTTGTCAATCTGCATGACACCGCTTTTTGCTCAAAAAACACGGGAATTTCCAAAGTTTTTGAGCTTGGGGATCGTTTTGGCGTGGGAAAATCCTAGAGATCGTCAATGCGACTCTGTCGATGGTCTACGCTCGATGAGGATTGTTCCCCGATACAACCATCCATTTGATGTCTGACAATGCTAGGTAATCAACAGGGTTTTGATCGACTTTACGTCACATGGTCCGACAGGCCTCGATCCTGGGATGACTCAATCATTCGGACCTTCGGCGGTGCATCGGGCTGCGCTCTTGGACGGACAACAAGGCCTCATTCAGCCGACCGGTCGTCGAGTTGGTGCAGGCTTTGGGCGGTGATCTGGTTGATATCGATCCCTCCCTTTGCTTCCTGCTCCAGGAGTCCCAGACGTGCCTCCAGGCGTTGGAACCGTTGTTCCACTTGCGGTTCAAACAGAGCCGATGTGCGAGTCGGCTTCGGCTGAGGAACGCGCGGATACCCCAGCTGGCGTTGAAGAGCAGCGAACATATAGAGCGGATCTTTCCCGATATTCGCCTTGGCGATCCGTCCTTCCTGGGCCCCGAACAGGATGGGGTAATGAGGCTGGTATTCGGGATCTTTCAGCTGTCGCTGCATTTCAACCACGCGATGCTGCGACCGCGAGTACAGCAACTCCGCAAAGTCGGTCATGCCTAGCTGGGGACGGATCTTGAGAATCCACTCCCTCCATTCTGGGCTGTAAAACGGATCTCCGGCCACGGCCTCAATCCCGATGTCATACCCCAGCCGGTTCCGGGCCAGGCACTCGAACTGATACATGAACAGCCCCGGGGCACTCGGCGTTCCGGCCATGTAGTCGGACTGCTGTTCGAGAATCGCCAGCGCAATCCGGACATCAAAGCGGGCTCCCTCTTCTTCCGCCTTCGTCATGACGAACGTCTGAAACGGGCTGAAGTAGTGTCCCAGCTGGCGCATGCCGTCGCTGACCCGGCCCTTGAGGCTCAACTCCCCGGCGAGGAAGTCGATCGCCAGTGGCAGCTTGGTCGTCGTCAGAATCTCATCCCGGACCGAGGCCAGGATCTCCTGAGCGGGCGTGTTCTGCTCGATCCGTTCGCGGTAGACGCGAAAGAAGTGTCTCTGTTCGATGTATTCTTCGCGGTCGAGCATATGGACTCACGGAAGCGCGGCGACAAGTCACGGCCGATCGGACCGTCGGGGCACCTGCCGCTCGTTTCAGTATCAAGCGGCTGACCAGTTCGGGCAAGGGAGACGTGGAGGTCAAGTCCCCTTGTTCGATGCGGGCGGTCCCCCCATGGCGGTCCCTCCCGACCTTCCTCTTGCCTCGTTCGGCAGATTTTGCTTACAAACCTGTCCTGTTTGCCGGTCCAAGGAGGGGCATGTCATGCGCTGTGTTGGAATCAATCACGATTTTTGGTCTGGACTTTTGCTGGTGGCCTGCGTTTCTGCTGCAGGTTGCGGTGAGTCCGCGACTCCTCAGAGCCAGTTCGTTTCTGGTGAGGGGGAGACAACGGCCGTGGCCGATTCCGCTCCGACGGGTCCACTCTCGACTAACGAAATCGATAGCGGAGTCGTGACCACCGCAGGTGAACTGCCCAGCCTGACTCCCAAGGCCAAGAAGCCTGCGACCACCGCACCCGCTCTCAATGAAGAGGCCAAGGAAGATCTCGAAGCCGAATTAGAAGACGGCGACGCGAACGCAGCCGACGAGGCCGAGGACGCTCCGGAGCCTGAGCCCGGCACCCCGGAATACAAGTTGCGCGAGATGGCACTGCTCAAGGCCTCGCCCGCTCACCTGATTCGCGAGCCGATCCCCGGCAAGCCCGGCGAGTTCAAGGAAGTCAAACTCACTCCCGAAGAGGCGGCCAAAGAGCAGCTGCGCCGCTGGCATCAGATCGTCGATCTCTCGCTGGAGGTCATCGCCGAGACGAAGGACAACCAGGAGCAGGCCCAACTGTTCAACAACGCCGTCTACTACCTGACCGAGGCCCGCAAGCAACTGGCCATTCGGGGGGAGGCCAATCAGGCCCAGCTCCTTTCCGATAACGCGGAAGCTCTCTACAAGCGGGACAAGTCGTCGTTCGCTGCCGTCGAGTCAGCCTTGCGAGTCGTGCAACTGACGCAAGCCCTCGCGGAGCAGGCTGGTCGCCAGGACACCAAGAAGGCCGCAGCTTTCGCCCGCCAATCCCGACTCTTTGCAGAAAAGTTCCCCCAGGAAACTAATCGAGCCGCCATGAATCTGATGGCTGCCGGTCGCCTGTGTGAGCAGGTGGGACTGATCGAGGACGCCACCGCGTGCTATTCGTCCATCGAAGAGAAGTTCCCCGAATCACCATTCCAGGAGACCACGGCAGGTGTCCTGCGACGGCTGCGACTCCAGGGAGAAAAGCTCACAGAGTTCGCGGGCTCGACGATCGACGGCGGATACATCTCGATTGATCAGTTCGCGGGACATCCCGTCCTTGTGGTCTTCTGGGCCTCGAACTCACAGACCTTCAACAACGATCTCCCCCAGCTGCAAGCCATCGCGCAGAAGTATGAGGATCGCGGGTTGATGGTCGTCGGTGTGAACCTCGACAAGGATCAGGCGACGGTCGACCGCTTCATCGAGAAGCACTCGATCTCGTGGCACAACATCTTCTTTTCGGATGTGGCCAGCCGAGGCGTGAACAACCCGATCGCCCGCCACTACGGAGTCACCACGGTGCCCCAGTACTGGTTGGTCAACCCCAACGGAGTGGTCACTTCTGCTCCGTTCGACCTCAAACAGGCCGACACCATCCTCGGCGGCAAGACCGCCGTGAAGCCCGTAAGCAGCACCAAGTCCGCCAAGGCTGAGTAGGTAGTCCACCGCCCCTTGGCTGCGAACGCCGTTTGCCGGGCACTGATACACCAACGGCGCCTCCGTTTACCAACCCGAAGCGTCAGCGAGGGCGAGCGTCACAGGGCTTGAGGCGGGCGATTGCTTTGGCTCGCTCTGTGGCCTGCCAGGAGGCCTTTTCACAGGAGGCTTCTCTTGGAATGGCCTCCACGATAAGAGTTGGGCACCCGGCCAATCCGTTAGCCGAGCGTCTCAGTGTTTACTCGTTGAACAACTCATTCGACTCGCCACCGGCCGGTGAGATCAGGGCCTTGATGGTTGTCGGCTTGATTTTGGAGTTGATAAAGAGAGCCGCCCCATCGGCAAAGCCGATGTAGAAACCGTCGGCGTGCAGTCCGCCCAGTTTCGGCAACTCACCGGTCGGGTCATAGCTCAGATCCTTCGGCTGCGTCCATTGGATGGCCTGCTTCCCGTCCAGTTTCGTTTCCACAATCGCCAGCGTGTTGCTGAGCCCATCCCTGATCATCGACATTTTCGTGCCTTGCTTGCTGCTGAACATCGTTTGCAGTTTTGCGGGATCGCTGCCGTCATCGATGAGTTTCCCGACAAGTGCCACATAGTCGGTATGCAGATCCTTGCGATCATCTCCAGGTGCCCGATAGACATCCGGCATCTTCGCCATGACTTCGACATTTGCCGGGCTGTCCCACGGTTCGTCAAAGCGATAGCTGTCATAGAGTTTTTGTTGATTGAGATAGGGCAGGATCGCGACTCGCCAGCTATGTGGAAACTTCCCTCCCTTGTTGTCCTTGCCATACAAAACAGCCGGCGGGAAGACATTATGTTCTTCATGGTAAAGATGCAGTGCCAGCACGATCTGGTTGATGTTCTTGCGGGATTGGACCTCAGCTGCCCCTTCTGCTAGCTGGGCAGCGGATTCTTGGGGGGCATCAGGCTGTGTCGCCTCGCCGGAGTTTGCTTGGGGAGGACTGGCCTGCTTGTGAAAGACATATAACCGGTGATCTGTCCCCGACGCGATCTTGAACTTGGTTGGGCGTTTTTCCCCGAAGCAGATTTTCAGGGAATCGCCGTCGAGTTCATAGATCCCCTGGGCATTCAGCAATTCTTTCCCTCGATAGATTCCAAAGTCGATCTGCTTGGGATTGGTTGAGGTATTCAGGGCAAATACTCCCCCGGTCTCCATCTCTTTATGGTCAGGCTGAACTTTTTGAAGTTTTAATTTATCCCCAGTGAACGTGAAGCGGATGTTCATCTCCTCCAGTTCTTTGGCAGTCGCTTCCCTTTTCTCCTGTGCCTCGACAGCTTTCCAGGTCCCCTGGATTTTTTCGAGATCCGCTTTCTCTGGCTTGGCGTCCTTCTCCGCCCGCACCGGGACGCAGGCGAACGCGAGCGATAACACACTTAAACACAATGTCGCGGCGAGCGCCGCTCTCGGTCGAACCGACGGATTGGCAATCATCACAAATCTCCTCATTAACACAGATTGGTTTCCAAAGCCCAACACCACATTCGGTTGCCAGACGGCGGGACGATTCAACGCCTCCACGACTTGCAACAGTGTTTCCGCATACAGACGTCGCGACGCTGGTTGTCTGGCCAACGCCAATGCATCGCAGCTCGCTTCCTGGCAGGCCCGCATCTCTCGCCAGGCCCACCACGCCACCGGATTCCACCAGAACAGATACAAGACCCCAGTGGCCACCACGTTGAACCAGCCATCGCGCCGAGCGAAATGCGCCAGTTCATGCGACAGAATGCACGACCACTGCTCGTCATCGAACTCATTCAGCAAATGCTGGGGCAACAGAATCGTCGCCGTCCGCCGATAGAGTGACAGAGACGGCGTGGCCAGCCCTTCGATCACGTGCAGCTCCGGACAGCCAGACAAACGCATGTCATGAGCCAACTGTCGCGTCCGGTCGAGCAGTTGTTGAGGAACGGGAGCAGAGCGAGACAACAGCTGTGACAATCTCCGGCTGCGCACGTAGCAGAGCGACAGCAACGCCAAAGTTCCCGTGAGAGATATCAATAACAGTCGGACCGGCCACGTCATCCAGGTCGTCTCAGGCGTCGACACCGACGGAGTCTTCGTCAGTGCAGGCAGGTCGATGGGGATCAACGGATCTGCTGGATATTGCGGCTGGGGCACCGGATAGGTGGCTTCGATGTCAGGCTCTGCCTGCAGCATCGGCAACACGGGAACCGCTATCACCGCGGGGACGATCAATCTCAACAGCACCCCGAACCAGAGAACGTGCATCAGGGCGGGGCGCCGCTGAAAGGCAGCTCGACGGCTCAAGAGGAATACAACCACCGCAATCGCAGCTGACCAGCCAACATTCCACAGGATGTGAGACAAGAACTGAGACATGGTCGTGGTTTCCTCATTTATTCTCGGGGATGGAGGCAATAATTTTCCGGATGGCGTCGCGTTCTTTGCGGCTCAACTTGGTGTTGTCGGCCAGTGACATCAGCAGCGGGGCGAATGCGCCGCCGAAATGGCTGTCAGCCAGGCGTTCCAATTCCTGGGCCACGTATGTCTGCCGGGAAATGCGTGGAGAGAACCGGTGCATGAAGCCCGAGGTGTCTCCGTCGATGAAGCCCTTGGTTGCGAGCCGATCGAGCAGACTTTTCACCGTGGCGTGGAGGGCAGGGGTGTGCTGGTCGTAGAGCGACTCCACAATCTCACGCACCGTAGCTGGGGCTTGATTCCATAAGACTTCCATGATGGCCAGTTCTGTCTCCGTGACTGGCGCGGGCTTTTTTGACATGCGAACTCCTTCGTAACGAAAATCAACTCTCAGGCATGACGCCTTTGATTCTAAGGCACGCCGCCTGAGAGTCAATCCGAATTTGAGAAAATAGTTTCCGATCCGCAATGGACATCCTTCGCCAATCGTCTCTGGGACGCAGCCGCAAGATGCTTCAATGTGTGGGGACGATCAGGATAAGCGGGTTTGATCGTTCTGCGTGGAGAGTGGTGTGGTGGAACGAACGGCCTTGAGTGGCATGAGGGCGCAGGGTGTTTTATCTTGTGCCTGCGGCACACCACCAACAGATTGGCCTGGCCACCCGGCGGTCGAATATTTGTTCGCTCCCGAGAAAAACATCGTCTCGTTGTCGATTCCGCCCCGTCCCAAGCGACAAGTTGTATCGCAGTTGATGTGACTGCAATTTCCAACACTTGGCACCGCAAAGGCTCTGCACATGCAAATCGTTGTTGAAACCACTGTCTCCGCACCAATGGATGCCGTCTGGCGAGCTTACACGACCCCTAGCGATATCAAGAATTGGAATGCAGCCTCGGATGACTGGCACACCACAGCTGCCGAAGTGGACTTGCGTGTGGGTGGCAAGTTCTCTTCGCGGATGGAAGCCAAGGACGGGAGCTTTGGTTTCGACTTTGCCGGGACATACACCAGAATCGTCACGAACGAGTTGATTGAATACTCCTTTGGTGATCGCACCGCCAAGGTCGAATTCATCCAAGATCCCACTGACGTTAAGGTTCGTGTTTCGTTCGATACCGAAGCATCACACTCGATTGATCAGCAACGTGATGGCTGGCAGGCGATACTCAACCGATTTTCTCAATACGTCGTGGCACAGTGTTGATGAGAAGATTGCCAAGATCGTTTCGATGAGGACCATGAACTTGGGGATGAGCCTCTCGATCCTGTCCGAACCAGACCCTCATTGACATCAGTCGATGTTGATCGGTAGTCTTCGGTGCGTGGGTAACAGGTTTTCATCAGGGTTTTCTGTCCCCCGGTGAAGAGACCTGCCCACGCACGAAACCCGTGATCGCGGTTCACGTGGAATGTCTGGCCCGGGAGGGGGATTCCCATGCTGCATATCAACGGGCTGATGAGCCCTTCTGTCAGCGGGATTACCCGGCGCGAACTGATGCAGGTCGGCGGGCTGTCGCTCCTCGGCATGAACTGGAAGAACTCGGCCCAGGCAGCTGCGACGCCGGTGTCGGCTCGCGGACCGGCCAAGTCGGTGATCCTGTTTAATCTGCTCGGCGGTCCGTCGCACATCGACATGTTCGACCTCAAGCCGAAGGCAGCTGTCGAGATTCGCGGCGAGTTCAGCGGGATCGACACGACGGTTCCTGGTCTGCAGATCTGTGAGCATTTGCCGAAGCTGGCCCGCTGGATGCATCGCGGGACGCTGATCCGCACGTTCAGCCACATGTTCAATTCGCATGATCCGCTGCCGATCATGACAGGTTTCGTCGACGGCAAACCTTCAGCCCAGGCGATGCCGACCGACCCGCCCGACATCGGAGCAGTGTGCCAGTATCTGGGGCTGGGGCCGGACGATCTTCCGGGGGCGGTCTGTATGCCGTGCTTCCCCGGTTCGGGGCAGAAGGGGTATCGCCGCCGCGGGCCGTATGGCGGGTTCCTCGGCAAGAAGTACGACCCGCTGTTTACGTTGTGCAAACCGACGTTTGGTCGCGAGCCCAAGTTCAACGACTACGACCCGGTGATGCCGATCGGCGTCCCGTTCCCACCGACTGCGGATGCGCTCCCCGACATGAACGTCGACCGTCTCGACCGTCGGCGCAGCCTTGTGTCACAAGTCGACCGTGAGTTCGCACTGGTCCAGTCATCCCCGGCGATCGACACGATGAGCGATGCGCAGCGGCGGGCCTTCCAGATGCTGACCTCGGGGCGGACGCGGGACGCGTTTGATCTCAATCTCGAAAAGCCCGAGACGCTGGATGCCTATGGCCGGAACCTCGTCGGATCGAGCATGCTGGTGGCCCGTCGACTGGTCGAAGGCGGCGTACCGTTCATCAGTGTGCATCAGGAAATCTTCGATCACTACGGGCATGCGTATGACATGCACCAGAACAACTTTGGCATGCTGAAGGATCTCAACCTGCCGCTGCTCGATCAGGTCATCCCAGCTCTGTTGACTGACCTCGACCAGCGGGGCTTGCTCGATTCGACGCTGGTGGTCGTCATGGGCGAGATGGGCCGCAGCCCGCGTGTGAACGGAAATGCAGGCCGCGACCACTGGCCGCAGTGTGGTTTTAGTCTGATGTTCGGCGGCGGCGTGAAGCAGGGCTATGTCCACGGTGCGACCGACGCGATTGGAGCCTATCCATCGGCCCACCCGGTCTCGCCCGCTGATTACATTTCGACGATTTATGAATTGATGGGGATTGACCCGCATACGACTGTCCCGGAACGTACGGGACGCCCCATCCCGATCTCCCACGGCGGCGAACCCGTTCGGCAGATCATCGCCTGATCTTGGGGTCACGCACACGTGTAAAGCCTCCATGGCCTACGGCCCCAAAAGGTTGTAAGCAACCTGGGCTACCCCGCGGTGTTCTTCACGAAGATGTTCATAAGCAGACTCGACGACTTTGGTACACTTGAGATGTCTCCAGCGCTTGGGTGGATTAGATGCCTATGATTACTCATCTAATAATTATAATTGTTTTTGTGGCTCTTGAACTGCTTTTTCACAGCCTCGACAAATACAGGGACACTACCTGGTGTCGCGCCATTGCCATTGCAATGTTGATTCTGTACGGATGTTTTTTTTACTTTTCTCGAAAATGACGGCGGGTGTCCCATACGCTGCTTTGAGCTTATGGGTGACAAAGGAACAGGAGGCTTTTGCGGGGTGTCTAGCCAGATAGAGTGATCGCAGGGTGGCCCAGGTTGCTTGCAACCTTTGGGGGCTGGAGGCCGTGGAGGCTTTTGTGGGGGCCTTCGCAGTGGTACCCCGGCGGGTTAGCTGAGGTGGCTCACGACCTTGGAGAGAACATTCGCCGGTGGGAGGCCGGTGGTGGGCTGTTGAAAGGGGTGTTCTCTCGCGAACATTCGGGGAATCTGGAACGGGTTCCTTACGGAATTGGACGCGGTTCGGGGCGTCACTCTTGGTCTGATCCCTTGTGAGCGTTACATTGCGATGTGCGAGACGCTGCCCAATCACGCTGAGGACAATATGACCGAGCCGACTCACAGTCCCGATTTCCGCCGAGCTTCGTTGATGCCCTGCATCGCTCAAGACGCCGAAACGGGCTTGGTCCTGATGCTGGCCTACATGAACGAAGAGGCCTACGAAGAGACTCTCCGCACGGGCAAGGTCTGCTACTACAGCCGCAGCCGCAAGAAGTTGTGGCGAAAGGGCGAGGAAAGCGGCAATGTCCAGATTCTGAAGGCGGTCTACTTCGACTGCGACGCCGACGCCATTCTGGTCAAGGTGCAGCAGGTCGGCGGTGCGGCCTGTCACGAGGGTTACCCCAGCTGCTTCTTCCGGGAAGTCGATCGCACCAGCAAGAGCGTGTCGGTCGTTCAGGAACGTGTCTTCGACCCGAACAAGGTCTATCACAAGTGACGGCCCGCCAAGGGTATGAGATCGCGGACTTCAACGCGATCTCGGCGGTGGAGTGCCCGTGCGGTCTGGCGAAGCGGGCGTTCGGCGATCTGGCTGACTTTCCCGCCACGGTCCATGTCACAGAAATCCTCGAAACGGCCCGTTTGCATTACCACCGGACCCTGACCGAGGTCTATTATGTGCTGGAGTGCTCCGCCGACGCCCGAATGCAGCTGGATCAAGAGGTGATCCCGGTTCAGGCGGGGAGTTGCATTCTGATCCGACCGGAAACACGTCATCGGGCCTTGGGCCGGATGAAAGTGCTGATTCTGGTCCTTCCCAAGTTTGATCCAACCGATGAGTGGTTCGACTGATAATCTGTTGCCCGTTGTATCGATCGACGGCCCCGCAAGCTGTTCCAAGGAACCCGCCGCTGGTCATGCTCATGCCCACGGCGATGGCTGTTGTTCGCATCCACCCGCCGAGGGGGCTGCGACTTCCGCCGCTGCCGACGCAACCGGTGCGACTCCAGCGCCCTGTTCCCAGCTGCCTCCCGGAGCTGAGCTGCTGAACGCCGATGAAGAGCAGATGATCGAGGCACTCCGCAGCGTCATCGATCCGGAACTGTTCATCAACATCGTCGACCTCGGCCTGGTCTACACGATCAACCAGGGAGACGAGGGCCTGGTCCAGGTGGAAATGACCCTCACCAGTCCCAGCTGCCCAGCCGGACCGCAGATTGTTCATCAGGCGAAAACCGCACTGGAACAGCTGCCCGGTGTGACCGAAGCCAAGATCCGCCTGGTCATGTCCCCCCCGTGGACTCCCGCCCGTATGACCGATGATGCTCGGGACAAGCTGGGGATTTTCTAGGTGAGAAGTGCTGGCGAATTGGCAGTCTCTTGGGGAGGGCGAAGCTCCTGCTGAGCCGTTACAGCCAATAACCGTCCTCATTCGTATGCGGCTCAGCAGGAGCTTCGCCCTCCCGGCTCGGAGACGGGGCGAATTGAAGTTGCATCCCCGCTGATTCCCAAAACATTCAACTCGCAGTACACACTCGCCGATTTTTTAACTAAGATAAAAGGATGTGGATGCGTGTGCCGAGGCACGTCCAAAAGGATTGAGAGTATGTTCCGAATCCCGCTAGGTTCCCAAAGCCCTCGCTACTGCGATGGCGTCAGCCGTCGTTCTTTTGTCCAGGTGGGGCTGGCTGGCATGGGGGCGATTTCGCTCGGCCAGGTCATGCAGGCCCGGCAGGCAGCTGCGAGTCAGGGGGGCAAGAAAGACACCTCGCTGATTCTGATCTGGCTCGACGGAGGCCCAAGCCACCACGATACATACGATCCGAAACCCGATGCACCCAGCGAATACCGCGGGATCTGGCGGCACATTCCGACGAACGTGGCTGGGATGGATCTCGGCGAGCTCTTTCCGCTGCAGGCGAAGGTCGCTGACAAGTTCTCGATCATTCGCTCGATGCATCACGATAACGGCGACCACTTTACCGGTGGTCACTGGATGTTGACGGGGCGCGGCGATGCCAACGGCGGGGCGACCGCGGGCAAGTATCCATTCTTTGGCAGTATCGCTGCGAAGGTCCTGGGGTCTCGCCAGCCCGGGATGCCCGCATTGGCCTCGGTTCCCTATGCGAGCAGTATCGGCCTGCGTCCCGGCTACTTCGGCGCGAACTATCTGGGGGCCGAGTACAACCCGTTCGAAACCGACGGCGACCCGAATGCGGAGAAGTTCCAGGTCGCCAATCTCGGGACGATCGGCGGACTGACGATGGAGCGGATCGGAGATCGTCGCACCTTGAATTCCGACCTGGATCGCATCCGTCGTAATGCTGACCGCAAGGGGCTCATCACCGCCATGAGTCGCTTCGACCAGCAGGCGTTCGATCTGGTCACAAGTGCCCAGGCTCGCGCAGCCTTTGACATCCAGGCGGAGACTCCCGAGATGCGGGAGAGCTACGGCCGGAATACCTGGGGCCAGAGTGTGCTGTTGGCACGTCGTCTGGTCGAGGCAGGCTCGACGATCGTCACGTGCCACTTCGGCGGCTGGGACTCGCACTGGGACCATCAGAGTACGATGGAGTCATACCTTCCCAAAGTCGATCGAGCAGTCAGTACGCTGCTGACCGACCTCGAACAACGCGACCTGTTGGGTAAGGTGATGGTCGTGGTTTGCGGGGAGTTCAGCCGGACTCCCAAGATGAACGACGGCGGCAATGGTGGCCCGCCGCTGAGTAAGGGGACGCCCGGCCGGGATCACTGGGGGAACGCGCTTTCGGTGCTCGTGGCTGGTGGCGGACTGAAAGGCGGACAGGTCATCGGAGCAACCAATCGCCGTGGGGAAGTCCCCTCAGAGCGTCCGCTGCGTCCCGGTGACCTGCATCACACGATTTTTCACGTCCTGGGAATCGACCCGGATGTTGCGTTCCTGAACCACGCGGGCCGTCCCGTTCCGGCCATTGATCACGGGGAAGTGATTCGCGAGTTGGTGTAAACCAGGGAAGGTGCGTTTTGCACATTCCTGTGGCTGGTTCCAATTTGCCAGCGGCGATCCGAAATCCGGCACCAAACCAGACACGACAACGACACGGCTTTCCCCTAAACTACGCGGCCCGAATGTTGGACCTGACACACGGACGCGAGACACAGTGGCACGGAAAGCAACGAAATCTGCTCCCCCATCGCTCGATGAGGAGACGCTCCAGCTGGGGCGGGAGCTTTGGAACGCGCTGGATGACCGGCGACCGACGATCTTTGACCGCCGCTGGTGGCTCGATCACCTGCTCGAGTGGGCGATGTCGGACCCTTCGGTCAAAGTGCAGATGTTCCGCTTTGTCGATGTGCTGCCGACGCTGAAGTCGAGTGAGTCGATTGCCCGGCATCTGCAGGAATACTTTGAGGACGTGCGGTCGCACCTCCCTCTGGCAGCTCGTCTGGCCCTGGAGGTCGGCGACGCGGACTCGCTGCTGGGCAAGGCTCTGGCTGTCAATGCCCGCAATAACGTTCGCAAGATGGCAGAGCGGTTCATCGCCGGGAGCGATCCGGACCAAGTTTATCAGAGCGTGAATCGCTTGCGTCGGCAGGGGCTGGCCTTCACGCTCGACCTGCTCGGCGAAGCTGTGATCAGCGAGCCAGAGGCGGAAGCCTACCAGCGGGCCTATCTCGATCTGCTGACGAACCTTTCCCCACTGGTTGAGAAGTGGCCCGAAAACGACCTCATTGATCGCGATGACTCCGGGTTTATTCCTCGATGCCAGGTCTCGCTCAAGCTTTCAGCTCTCTATAGCCAGTTCAAGCCGATCGATCCGGTTCGCAGCTCCGAAGCGGTGAAGGCCCGGCTGCGTCCGATATTGCAGGCGGCACGCGAGAACGAAGCCTATGTCCATGTCGACATGGAACAGTCCTCGTACAAGGGGCTCACGCAGCAGATCTTCCGAGAGGTCCTGCTGGAGGACGAGTTCCGCGACTGGTCCGATGTCGGCATTGTGGTTCAGGCCTACCTGGAAGACGCTGAGGCCGACCTGCTCAAGTTTCGCGAGTGGGTCGATGAACGCGGGACTCCCATCTCGATCCGCCTCGTCAAGGGAGCGTACTGGGATTACGAAACGATTCACGCCGAGTACCGTGGTTGGCAGGCTCCCGTCTTCCGACAGAAGTGGAAGTCTGATGCCAACTTTGAAAAGCTGACTCGCAAGCTGTTCGAGGAACGAAACTGGCTGCGGCCGCAGATCGCCAGCCACAACCTCCGCAGCCTCGCACACGCAGTCACCTGCGCGAAACAGCTGGATATTCCGAAGGATGCGTGGGAAATCCAGATGCTCTATGGCATGGCCGAGGAGCAGGCCGCACTCTTTGCCGAGCGTGGCCATCGCGTGCGAATTTACACGCCGTTCGGGGATCTGCTCCCGGGGATGGCGTATCTGGTGCGGCGCTTGCTGGAAAACACGTCGAACGACTCGTTCCTCAAGCATGCGTACGACCGTGATCTGCCCATTGATGAATTGCTGCGAAATCCGGAGGAGGTTGGAGCCCGGATGGACGCTGAACGAAAGGCTGCTCCCATGACATCGATCGAGACCGCCCCGCTTCCCGCATTCACGAACGAGCCGCCGACCGATTTCAGCATCCCTGAGAACCGCGAAGCCATGCAGGTCGCGATCGATGATGTGGCGTCCCAACTAGGCGCGGACTACCCACTGGTCATCAATGGCAAGGCTGTCGACACGCGGGCCCGCATCACGTCGAAGAACCCGTCGCACAAGAAGCAGGTGATCGGGACCTCTGCCTCGGCAGGTGTCGATCACGCCGACCAGGCGATCGAAGCCGCTCAGCGGGCATGGCGGCAGTGGTCGCGGACACCGGCAACGCAGCGCGCCGATTACCTCGAAGTGATCGCCGCCGAGATGCGGAACCAGAAGTTCGAGCTGGCCGCGTGGGAAGTTCACGAGTGCGGTAAGTCCTGGGCCGAAGCCGATGGCGATGTGGCTGAGGCGATCGACTTCTGCATGTACTACGCCCATCTGATGCGGGAACTCGACACGCCGCTGGAGTGTGATGCTCCGGGCGAAGAGAATTCCTATCTCTACCGACCACGTGGTGTCTGTGCGGTCATTGCCCCGTGGAACTTTCCGCTGGCGATCCTGTGCGGCATGACGGTTGCCGCGCTTGTGACGGGCAACACCGTGGTGATGAAGCCCTCAGAGCAGTCGATTGTCGTGGCCGCGAAGTTCATGGAGATTCTGCGCGACGCCGGAATTCCAGATGGCGTGGTGAATTACCTGCCGGGAGTCGGCGAAGAAGTCGGTCCCGCTCTCGTCTCGCATCCCGATGTCGATGTGATTGCCTTCACCGGATCGCAAGCAGTCGGTCTGTCGATCAATCAGCTGGCTGCTCAAACCGACCCACGGCAGCAGGGCGTCAAGCGCGTCATCGCCGAGATGGGCGGCAAGAATGCCATCATCGTCGATGAGGACGCTGACCTCGACGAAGCTGTGGTCGGCATCCTGCACAGTGCCTTCGGGTACAGCGGACAGAAGTGTTCGGCCTGCTCCCGCGTGGTGGTCCACCAGTCGGTTTACGAGGCGTTCCTGGCCCGGCTGCAACCCGCAGTCGAAGCCTTGATCGTCGGGCCGGCAGAAGATCCTGGAACCGTCCTCGGCCCGGTGATCGATGAGGAATCCCAAAAGCGGATCAACGACTACATCGCACTGGGTACCGAAGAACATCGCGTGGTTGTCTCGATCGATATCAAGGCCCTGGCGAAGGAAGGCTACTTCGTCGCGCCGCATGTCTTTGCCGATGTGCCGCCCGAGTCTCGTCTGGCTCAGCAGGAGATCTTTGGACCTGTTCTGTGTGTGATTCCAGCGAAGGACTTCGACGAAGCCGTCGACATCGCCAACCAGTCCGACTACGCCCTGACAGCTGGGGTCTACAGCCGCAGCCCCAAGAACCTCGAGATCGCCCGCCAGGAGCTGCAAGCCGGAAACCTGTACCTCAACCGTCCGATCACCGGAGCGCTGGTCCAGCGCCAACCGTTCGGCGGCTTCAAGATGTCGGGCGTCGGCTCCAAAGCCGGTGGCCGCGACTACCTGCTGCAGTTCCTGATCCCGGTCAATGTTACCGAGAACACCTTGCGTCGCGGGTTTGCCCCACCGGCGAAGAGTGGCAAGAAGAAGGCGTAAGCACGAGAGCAAGCTGTCCTCTGGAGCTCTCACAGGACTCCCTCAATGTCATTGCCCGCCTACCCATGTCGCATCGCCCTCAAAGAGTGGGCTGTCGTTTGCCGGGCTCTGGCGACCGGAGTCCAGACCGTCCTGCTCCGTAAAGGGGGCATCTCGGAGCCGGGCGGGGTGTTCCGCTGTGAGCACGAGGAGTTCTGGCTCTACCCCACGCGATTTCATCAGGGGGCCGAATCGCTCACTCCCGCCGGGGCTGCACTTCTCGACGGACTAACGCTGCCGAGCGAGCCGAGACTCGTCCCGATCTCGCTGCTGGCTCGTGTCGAGTCAGTGACCCGTATCACCGACCCGGCTCAGCTGGCTCCCTATCTGGATCGCCAGATCCTGACCCCGCAGGTTGTGCTCGAACGCTTCCACTACAAACGCCCCGAGCTGTTCGCGATCGAAGTGACCTGCCGCGAGACAGCCTCCCCTTTCACCATTCGCGAAACTCCCGACATGGCCGGATGTCACAGCTGGGTACAACTTCCCGACAGATAAACGGTCGCCAGGGTGAAGGGCGGCATGGCGGAACAATCGGTCGTAATTACCGATCGTTTCGCAAGCGAATCGTCATGTTTCTGCCGTTCTTGGTTCGACTTGCGTCATTTCACAAGAATCACGGCCTCTGTCAGTGCCTTCCAGGCTTGACGACATTTTTGGCTCTGCCATAATCCCGCCTTGCCGATTGCGGGTGTAGCTCAGTTGGCAGAGCACCACGTTGCCATCGTGGATGTCGAGGGTTCAAGTCCCTTCACCCGCTCTTATCGATCGTTCTCGTCCCAGCTGTGGGACAGGCGATCGATTCACATTGGAAATGACACTTCCGACCGTGATCGTGTCTTGGCGGTCACCGGTCGGTTGTCCTTTTGGCGCCCACTGCAAACGGTGGCAGTCATTTCCCCGATGGCCTGATGACTGGAGCGGTAAACGTGGCGGAACAACAGGTGCTTGATGAGCCGCAGGCCGATGAAATGCCTGCCAAGCCTCGCTTGGAATTGAAGACGGAAATCAAGGATGTCGGCCCCTGCAAAAAGCACATCCGGGTCATCGTCGCTAAGGACGCCGTTGCTGGCGTGATCTCCGAAGCCGTGCAGGAATATGCTGGCAAGGCTGAGATCCCCGGTTTCCGTGCTGGTAAGGTGCCCGCATCGCTCGTCAAGAAGCGGTTCAAGAAAGAGATCGCCGACCAGGTCAAGCAGCGCGTGCTGATGGTCAGCCTCGATCAGATCGCCGAAGAGTCGAAAATCGAGCCTATCAACCAGCCAAACCTCGATCTCGATACCGTCGAGATTCCCGAGGGAGCTGACTTCGAATACGAGTTCGATGTCGAAGTTCGTCCGACATTCGACCTGCCCACCTACAAGGGCCTGAAGCTGACCCGTCCCGTTCGCGAAATTTCCGACCAGGACATCGACAGCTACCTGGCCGGCTTCGTCGAGCAGTACGGCACCCAAGAGCCCGTTGATACCGCAGTTGCCGCTGGCGACTTCGTGAACGTCAACATTGTGATCTCTCGCAATGGGGCCGAGTACAACAAGATCGACGATCAGCTCGTCCGCGTCATGCCTGTTCTGAAGTTGCAGGACGGCGAAATTGATGGCTTTGACAAGCTGATGATCGGTGCCAAGGAAGGGGAAACCCGGACGGCCAATGTCAAGGTGTCGATGGAAGCCAGCAACGTCGAAATGCGTGGTGAAGAACTGGAAGTCGCGTTCACCGTCCTCGACGTGAAGCGGATCAGCGTCCCCACCGTCGACGAAGAGTTCTGCGATCGCGTGGGATTCTCCTCGCTCGATTCACTGCGGACTGCAATTCGCCGGACCCTCGATCGTCAGGTCAAGTACGAACAGCGTCAGACCTGCCGCAAGCAGATCACTGACAAGATCACTGAGTCGGCCAACTGGGATCTCCCAGCGGATATGGTCGAAAAGCAGGTGGACAACGCTCTGCGTCGAGAAATCCTCGAAATGCAGCAGGCCGGTTTCACCACGCAGCAGATTATGGCTCGCGAGAACGATCTGCGTCAGCAGTCGTTGACTATGACTCGCCGCAACCTGAAAGAGCACTTCATCCTCGACCGCATTGCGACCGACGAGAAGATCGAAGTCTCGGAACTCGAAATCGAGCAGGAAATCACGACCATGGCATTCCAGCGGGGCGAAAGCCCACGCCGGGTGCGGGCTCGCCTGATTAAGTCGGGTGTCATCGAGAACCTGTACGCTCAGATTCGCGAACGTAAGGCCGTCGACCTGATCCTCGACTCCGCCGAGTTCACTGACACGCCGTTTAATCTGCCTCAGGATCGCAACACGGCAGCTCTCGAGCGTTCGCTCTGCATCACGCAGGCACCCGCTCCTGCCGTCGAGAGCGACGACGCTGAGTAATGACGGTTGTGGCTCGGACTTCCCGGCCTCATCCGCTCAAGTTCAAAACCCTCGCAGCTGTCCGCACGGTTGCGGGGGTTCTCTTTTTTCGGTGATGTCGAAAGGTTCTGTTTTCCGTTTCCGCGGGGAATGGATTCCGAGACCGAACCTCACGTCGCCTGGCTGGCTCTCAATTTCACCTTGTCATTGCAGAGAAGTTGACCATGTCTGATGCTGCTACGCCCGACCGTCTGGAAGCTGTTCGCCTGGAAAAGCTGAAGAAGATTGTGGAACTCGGCCATGATCCGTACGGCCAGCGGTTCGACAATCATCAGGCGATCCGCGACGTGCGGGCCATCGCTCCCGCCGAGAATGGCGTCGATGGCGAGAAGGTTCGCGTCGCCGGTCGCATCATGCTGGCCAATGACAAGGGCAAGCTGAAGTTCTTCCACATCCAGGACATGACCGGCAGAATCCAGTTGATGGTCAGCAAGGCCGACTGTCCTGAGCCCGTCTGGCAGCTGATCGAACAGCTCGACCTGGGTGACATTGTCGGTGTCGACGGTCCCGTTCGTCGGACTCGGACCGGCGAAATCACGGTCTTCATTCAGGATCTCAAGATCCTCTGTAAGTCGCTGACCCAGCCACCAGAGAAGTTCCATGGTGTCAGCGATATCGAGACCCTGTTGCGGCACCGTCACCTGGACCTGATCTACACGGAAGGTGTGCTCGACCGGATGCTGCTGCGGACGCGGATCATCGACTCGATCCGCACCACGCTGAAGTCGCACAAGTTTTACGAGACCGAGACGCCTGTTCTGCACGCGATCGCGGGAGGGGCAGCTGCTCGTCCATTCATCACGCATCACAATGCACTCGACATTCCACTCTACTTGCGAATCGCGTTGGAGCTGCACCTCAAGCGATTGATGGTCGGCGGGATCGAGCGTGTCTATGACATGAGCCGCGTCTTCCGTAATGAGGGGATCGACTCGACGCACAATCCCGAGTTCACAATGATCGAGCTGTACCAGGCGTACGGCGATTACCGGTCGATGATGGATCTCGCGGAAGAAGTCATCACGAATTGCGTGCGTGTGGTCCTGGCTGACAAGGCCGCGCGGGCCATTGCGAAGGGCGAAACACCGCCCGACCAGGAGCGACTCGTGCTGCCTTGGGGCGATACCGAGGTCGACTTCACCCCGCCGTGGCGTCGCGCGACATACGCCGAGCTGTTCCTGGAACATGTTGGCGTCGACATCAGCGACATGCCAGCGATCATCGAGATTGCCAAGAAGAAGGGGCTCGAGACCAACAACGTCCATCCCGATGTCATCGTCAGCGAAGTATTCGAGCTGTTCGTCGAGGACTCGCTCGTGGGGCCGGTGTTTGTCATCGACTACCCCGCCGCGATCTGCCCACTGACGAAGCGGAAGCAGGACAACCCCGCGATCGCCGAGCGGTTCGAGCTCTACATCCAGCGGATGGAGCTGGCAAATGCCTACACCGAATTGAATGACTCCAAGCTGCAGGAAGATCTCTTCCGCACCCAGCTGGCCGGGCTTTCGGAAGAGGACTCGATGGCCAAAATGGACCACGAGTTCATTCAGGCTCTCCGCTGTGGGATGCCTCCGGCGGGTGGGATGGGCATCGGGATCGACCGTCTGATCATGCTGCTGACCAACAGCCGCAGTATTCGCGACGTGATCTTCTTCCCGCTGCTGAAGCCCGAGATCCCCAGCAAGTCTTGATCGGTCGACGAAGCTGTTGACACGATGCCGAATATCAAAAAATTGAGCCCCCGGTCGAACGACGACCGGGGGCCATTCTGCACGTCCATACGTGCAGAAGCGCGGAGTTGCTAGCCAGCGAAGTGGCTATGTTTCAGCGCTGCATCAGCATTTGGAGTGCGCAATCCAACCGTGAGAGATCGCCTCACGCCGGTTACACGCAATAAGGAACGCCTCAGACATCGCCGAGTCTACGACCAATTTTTCGTGTTCTGAAAATTGCCGAAGGACTTAAGCCAATCGCTGTCGGGTGGCGGATTTATCGCCAAGCAAACGCATTCTGGCGGCTTTACCGCCAAGGTTGCCGTGACCGTTACTGACTGACCGGCGGGTTTGACCGAACGATTCGTTATCCCAGACGACTCCCCGGAGGAGTTGGCCAAAAGGGTCCGCTCTCGGCCACAGCCACGTCATCTGTCGGGCAGAATAATGAAGTGGGGCGAGCGGATCGTCCCATGGTGACATTGCGCATGGTTTCCTGTCAGGGAGGACAGAACGGAGTGAAGGGCGTTTTCCGATCGCATCAATAGTGATGGCCGATGCGGATTTCGCAGAAGGTCCATGATCGACTTCCAGCGTCTGAAAAACGACTTGCTGGCGCTCGGGTGCCTGGCCCTCTCGGTGTTCCTGGTACTCAGCCTTGGCAGCTACGATCCGGCCGACCCGCCGGCGTCGCTGGTTTTCCCTGCGCATACGACGGTCGCAAATCTGGCGGGCCAGCCCGGTGCGGTAACCGCCAACAGTCTCTTCACCTTGCTGGGCGAAGCTGCCTGGAGTGTGGTGCTGCTGCTCGTCATTGCAGATGTCCGCCTCTTCCGGCGTGTCTCAACCCCAGATCCCGGAGCCAGGCTGCTCGGAGGCGCACTGTTGGTCGCCTCGGTGGCACTCTTGTTTCAGCTGTTGCTGCCTCGATGGGGGCATGGCCCGGTCATTGGAAGCGGAGGATGGGTCGGGGCCTGGGTCGGGGCTCTGGTTGAAAAGTATTTCGCCTTGACCGGTGGTTTGATTGTCGCGGGAACGCTGGCACTCGCCGGGTCTTTGCTCGTTGCTGACGATCTGGTCTCGCAGTGGTGTGTCTCGGGGCTGTTGTTGCCGTTCCGCATTCTGGCGATGCCGTTCCGGCCCCTGATGCGGCGTTACGAAGAGCCCACAAGTGGCGAGAGTTCCGCCGACTTCGACGAGGAAGTCGCTCCGCAGCGGGCCATTCCCGTTCGCGCGGCCTCTATGCCGATTGCAGTGACTCGTGCCGCCGAGAGAGCTGCAGCAGCTGCGACCACAACGGCGAGCACTGCGTCAACTCCTCAAACCGGCTTTAAGGTCAACCTGCCGCTTGGTGGTCGAACTAAGTCGCCCAAGGCGGCTGCCGCTGCGTCCAGTACCCCACAGACTCGCCCGGTCCACCGCCTGCCCGATACGAGTCTGCTGGAGGACGCTCAGGAGTTCCCGTTCGAGAAGCTCGCCGAAAAGGCCCAGCTGAACGCCGCCACTCTGGAAAAGACCTTCGAGCAGTTCGGCCTCAAAGTGAAGGTCACCGAGATCGACACCGGTCCTGTGGTCACGCTCTTTGAGATCGACCTCGAGCCGGGACTGAAAGTCGCCAAGGTCATCAGCCTGCAGGACGACCTCGCGATCGCGCTGCGCGTGCCAGCAGTGCGAGTGGTCTCCCCCATCCCTGGCAAGAACACGGTCGGCGTCGAAGTCCCGAACGACACCCGCGTGATGGTCCGTCTCAAGGAACTGATCGAAGCGACCGGTCCGGAGCTCGACAAGCTGCGCATCCCGATGTTCCTGGGTAAGGATGTCAGCGGCGGCTCGTTGGTGGTCGACATGGCGAAGATGCCCCACCTGTTGATTGCGGGGCGAACGGGTACGGGTAAGAGCGTGTGCCTCAACACACTCATTGTGTCGATGCTGATGACCCGGACACCGGACGAAGTGCGGATGATCATGATCGACCCGAAGATGGTCGAACTGAGTCCGTTTACCAAGCTGCCGCACCTGATGCACCCGGTCATCACCGACATGAAGAAGGCCGAGGCTGTGCTGGCCTGGGCCGTTGACAAGATGGAGGAGCGGTACGACCTGCTCGCTCGCGTCGGTGTGCGTCATCTCGACAGTTACAACAAGCTCGGCAAAGAAGAGGTCCTCGACCGCCTCGACATCGATCCCGACAGCTATGAGGCCGAGGCGATCCCCGAGAAGATGCCGTACATCGTGATCATCGCCGACGAAATGGCCGACATGATCATGACCAGCGGCAAGGACGTCGAAGCACACATCATCCGCCTGGCTCAGAAGTCGCGAGCTGTGGGAATCCACCTGATTCTTGCGACGCAGAAGCCGACCGTCGATGTCATCACCGGCCTCATCAAGTCGAACCTGCCGGCCCGTATCGCCTTCCAGGTGGCGAGCAAGAACGACAGCCGCGTCGTGCTCGATGAGAACGGTGCGGAGAAGCTGCTGGGCTACGGGGACATGCTGTTCCTCGCCCCGGGGACAAGTACGCTCTCTCGTGCCCAGGGGACCTACATCAGCGATGATGAGGTCAACACGGTCATCGACTTCTTCAGCGATCAGCCGACGCAGTACTCTGCCGAGATTGCCGAAGCGACCGCCGCAGCCATGCGCAAGGACAAAGACAAGGACGGAGCTGCCCCCGCGGACAACGGCCGCCACAAGGACGAGGTTTACCAGCGGGCTTGCGAAGTCGTCATCAACGAAGGACGTGGCAGCGTGTCATTGCTGCAGCGAGCCTTGGGGATCGGGTATGGTCGTGCTGCTCGCATGATCGACTGGATGGCGGAGGATGGCATCGTCGGGGAATACAACGGTGCGAAGTGCCGCGAGGTCATCTGCACTCTCGCCGACTGGCAATCCCGGCATTCCGGCATCGGAGGCGATCCGGGCGATGATGAAGACGATTTTGAATAGTATTCGCACCGACGGGCCACCGCACGATCAACCGCATCGCCCACGTTGAACTGCGTTGTGGAGCCGGACACCCGCTGGCGACACATCACACGCTGAGCCCAGACCTTCCCCTCCTCTTCTTCGTTGCCTTGCTTTCCTCCTGTTCAAAACAAATTCTTGGACCACTGAAATCAAGAACAGAGAATGTGAGCAGAGGTGAAGCAAGGCCAGCAAGAAAATGGACAGGAAGAGAAGTGGGGGACCGGTTTGCCGAGAGAGACAACATAGCCTTTACGCGGGGGTTGTCAGTGGTGCAGAGATGGCAGAGAGGGTTTGAAACTCGGCCTTGCGGCTTCCCTCCGGTGCAAGTGGCGACGATACTAAAGTCTTGGCGCTTCCGCGATTTGGCGGAGCCCTGAGGAGGCTGATGAGTTGCTGCTTCAACGATTCGATGTTTCGGTGAGTTCTCTGTTTCTGCGGGTCTGCCTGTGGGCAGTTTGGGCGAGCGGGTTCGCATCGCAAACGGCACTCGCCGAAGTTCCCGGAGTGACAGCTCTGTTTCCAGCTGGGGTTCAGGCGGGGCAGTCCGCTCGCGTGAAACTACAAGGCCCCGTGGGAACCGCTCCCGTCGAAGTTCTGGTGGATCGTCCGGACGTGTCGGTGGCTGCGAGCGACAAGCCTGACGAGGTTGTTATTACCGCGACAGCTGAGGCTCGCCCCGGAGTGGTGTGGTTTCGTTGGCACAACGCCGAGGGAGCGAGCGACCTGTTGCCGTTTGTGATCGGGACGATGCCGGAGATTCTGGAGGTCGAACCGAACAACGCAGCCAAAGAGGCCCAGGCGGTCGCCAGTCTTCCCGTGACGATCAACGGGGCCCTGGAGAAACGACACGAGATCGACACATACGCGATTCCCCTGAAGGCGGCACAGACGTTGGTCGCCTCGCTCGACGCCAACCGCACGCTCCCGTCTCCAATCGATGCCACCTTGCAGATCGTCGATAGCAAGGGGTTCGTCGTGGGACAGAACGACGACTCTTTCGGGACCGATCCGCAGATCGTTTTCACAGCTCCGGGGGATGGGACGTGGTTCATTCGAATCTTCGGGTTTCCCGCGGAAGCCAATGCGAGCATTGAGTACGCGGGCACCCCCAATTCGATTTATCGACTGCACCTGACCACCGGTCCTGTCATTGACTATGTGTTGCCGCTGGTCAAACAACCGGGTGAGTTTGTCGCAGGTGGTTGGAACCTGAATGGAGAAAAGGTGTCGCTGGTCGGTGAGCCGGATCACTTGCGGATGGCTCCGCTTGCCGGCGGAGTCGTGCCGTTTGCGGCATTCACCGTGGACCAGTTGCCAGAGCCCGTCGGTGCGGCGATCGTCGAGGAGCCAGCGAGTGCTTCTCAACCGATCTCCATTTTCAGCTCCACCTCCGGTGTCATCGAAGCCCCGGGCGATGTCGACACGTACCGCGTTACGGCGACCAAGGGACAGACCGTCCGCATTCAAACGCACTCACGGAGTGTCGGTTCGTGGCTCGATCCGCTGGTCCGGTTGCGATATGCAAACGGGGAGTTGATTACCGAGCAGGATGACAAGGGGAGTGTCGTTGACCCGAGTTTTGACTTCAGCTTTCCCGGCGATGGCGAGTACATCCTGGAGGTTACCGACCGGTTCGGGCAGGGGAGTGACCGCCATTTCTACTCCCTCGTCATTGGCCCGGAAGTTCCGGAATTTGAGCTGTCGGTGGCTGCGAATCGATTCACGCTCGACCGGACAAAGCCGCTCGAAATCCCCGTGACGATCAACCGGCTGGTGGGGCTCAATGTGCCAATACAGTTCACCGTCGAGGGTCTGCCCACCGGGGTGAATCTCGAGCCGATCGAGTCGAAGCCCGAGGGCGATACCGCAAAGGCCGTCACGCTCAAGCTGTCAGTCGCCGCTGATGCCCCAGCTGCGAAGGGGCCGATTCGTATCGTCGGTCAGACGACCGGACCAGACCTGAAACACTCAGCCAAAGGTCCGATCAACGGCGTGAAGGCGACGACAGCAAACCTGTGGATCACGCTGCCGGTCAAACCGTAGTTGTCGGCCTGATGAACTCGATGAAAGCGGAGTCACTCCGTTTCACGCAGCCACGCGGGCTACTTGTCGATAATGATGGCGTCGTTGATCTTATAGAGAAAGAATAACTCGCCATTCAGTACGATCGATTTCACGACCATCTGGCCGACGACATCAAATGGTCGGCCCTGGATGTAGTTCGTCGTGACACCCTCACGCAGCCTGACGCCGAACTTGTCGTAGATCTTGGCCATGCGGCCGAAGCAGCAGATCTGGTTATCTCGCACGAAAATGAAGGCGGGAATGTCTGTCTCTTGGTTCGGGGGATACATCCAACCGCGAATCCGGACCATCTTTCCATTGAGTCCGCTCAGCCAGGCTGGCAGGTGCTTCTCAATATCGATGGGGACCGGCTCGGCATTCAACACCTTGAGCAGGTCGACGTCATCGAACGAGACCCGGATGGCGCCCTCCGGCCCCTCAACCTGGAACTCTTTCTCCGGGACGAGCAGCTTGATCTCGTGAGCAGTCATCGGGGGGCTTCCCGCATCGGTCGATGCCGTCATGGGGACGGCGATCGGCGGAGCCGGTGGAAGACCGAGAGCCAGTTCGTGGGTGGCAGACGCTGCTGGTACGCCAGACGTTGTCGCTGCACCATTGGGCTCAACAGCCGTAGGAGTACTCGGAGCGGTTGTCTTGGGCATCTCCGTGGTTGTGGGCGGGGGAGTTACCGGTGGAGCCGCCGAGTTCGGCGCCTCTACGACGGGAGCCGGCTCGCCATCAGGCGAAGTGCCGGAGGCAGATTCGACAGCGGGTACTGAAACTCCCGATCCACCTTCGGGAGGAGCTGACGGTGCCGGATCGTTGTAGGTGTGAAATCGCTCGTCAGATTTCTGACTACACCCACCAATGCATATCAGCACCACCAAAACAACGCTTGTCGACCACTTTGAGGAGTGCTGAGGCATGTTGTTCCCTCCCTGCAAACTCTGGCTCTCGGCGACCGCGACTCCTTGCGGTGGCTGACTGGCCCTCGGCGAGCGGGCACCTTCTCATACGGATGGGCCGACGGCTCGGGCACCTGCACTTTACGGTCTCTTCCAATCGGCTAGAAGTCCGACTTCGAGGGACCAATGATGTCGGTCTCCAGAATGTAGAGCGCTTCCGTAGGATTTTCCTTGTATTTCGGGTTGAGGCGGAAGGTTCCCGCCACAGACACACGCCCCGGTGTGTAGTTCACCTTCTTGCCGTTCTGCAAGATACAGCCGACCTTGTCCTTTACGTCGGGCTTGCCGCCGAAACAGCATTCATTGCTGTCTTTAAGCAGCAGGATCGAGGTCAGGCCCTCTGTCTGCTCAGTTGGATAGACAAACCCTTTGAAGAAGAGCTTCTTCCCAACCAGTGCTTCGACATCGGGGTGAGGCTTTTCTCCCTTGCGATCGATCACAAATTCCTTCGCCGAGATGTCCTTGATGAAGCTCACGCGGGTGTATCCCTCTGGAACTTCATGGTTGAAGGCGTGGACCTGCACCGCAGTGCCGGCTGCCATCGTGATAATGCCGAACAGGATTCCCGCGATCGCGACGCCTGTTCCGGTGTATTCCCCCTTCGATCGGCGAATGGAGGCGATGGCTATCCCACCAAGAGCCACTGCCAGCAGCCCCACGGGAATCACCATCCACAGAAAAATCCCGAGCAGCGAGAACAGTCCGAGAACCAGCGAACAGACAGCCATCGAGGACAGCGGCCGGTAGACGAACTCCTCTTCGGGGGAGCGGGGATAGCTGTCGTAATCGGACTGCATGTCCTGGTTCTCAGTCGGGGGGGCCATCGTTTCGGTCGACATGGTCTGACTCCTGTGTCAGGTCTACTTCTGTGCCGGGAAGAAAGATAGGCACGCACGTATAGAGGCCCGCGATTCGCGGGTGACACCAAAGTATACGCTCGCTGATGTCCGTTGTCCAAAAGGTCAACCGCCGAAAGCATTTGCCCGCAAACGGATCACGACGTCGCGGACCAGCTGGCACGATCGCTACAAATTGAATCGTGAGTGTGGCTTCCGTACACAACGGAAGATGCCAGTCTGGCTACTGGCGTTACGTCGAAACGATCTCAACATTCGCCCGTGGAACGGTCAGACGGCGTCCGTCGCTGCATTCGACTTCCAGGACTCGAGCCTTCGAGCCGGAGGCGAGCTGTTGCGGTTCGGGCGGCAGACCACAAACGGTCCCCAGAACTCCGAACCAGGGATCGCGGATCACCCGCACCGGCGAGCCAATGTCGAGGATGCCTCCTCCGATCGCAGCGGCCCGCTTGTCGGTATCGACGCGGTCGGCCAGCGGGATGACCACCTCGGGACGGATGACACCGGCTCGAATCTGAGTGGCCCCATTCACCGCAGCCTGAGCTCCGTGATGACTCTTCAGGATGGCGAAGGTCCGTTCGGCCATGGCAATATCACCGAACCCCTCAGTGATGATCACAGTGGTTCCAATTTGTTCGGTCCCGGTGATCGCGACGCCCAGGTCGTATCCCAGGATGTCGCGCAGGTCCTGATCGTCAATGCCCCCCGCCACAACCGCGGAGACTCCGACCTCGGCCGCTCGGCGAATCGTGGCTTCGGGGATGCGTCGTCCGCCGATGACGATCTGGCCTCGATGGGCTTCCGTGATCAGTTCGGGTGTCAGATCCTGATCGGGGCGGGAGCAGACCACCGCCAGCGGGCCGTAAGCTTCGCCCCCCACGCCGAAGATCCCCTGGATCAGGGCGGCCTCGGATTCCACAACGACCCCTTCCCGGGGAAGGACTTCCACCACTGTCCCGGTGATATAAGCTCGAACGCGGACCGGAATTTCCGGCCCGCGAATAATTAACTGGCCGGTGATATTCGAGACCGATTCAATCGTTCCCGCATGCTTGGAGTGGTACTCCCCTTTGAAGAACCCGAACATCCCCGGAGAACTGGCCAGCACTTCGCCGACTTCGATTGGCTCACCGATCTTCTTGGTCATTGACCGTGGCACCTCAGCGGGGCTGAGCCCTAACTGATTGGCCAGATTCACCGGGAAGACATCGCCCGGGAGAAGTGTCTCCGCAACGACATCCTGAGCTGTGACACGATCGCCGACCTGCCGCAAGACATCCCCCGAAATCGGCAGGGTGCGGACCGCTCGAAACAGCGTCCGCTCCATGACCTGCAAGCCGGGGGTATATGCGTGAGCCAATCGGGGCTCCAGAGGACAGAGTTGGGCGGGATCAGCTAGCGGTCAGCGAGAGCAGGGGACGTCGGCCACCGATCAGAGTGCATCGTAGGGAATCGAGAACAACTCCTCAGCCCCCTTCATGCTGCCCGACTTAAGGCCTTTGGTGAACCAGCGGGTTCGCTGAGCCGACGTGCCATGCGTGAAGGAGTCGGGGACAACATACCCCTGAGCCCGCTTTTGTAGGGTGTCGTCACCGATCTGCTTCGCACAGTTCATGGCTTCCTCGACATCGCCTTCCTCGAGCATGTTTCGCATCTTGTTGGCATGGTAGGCCCACACCCCGGCAAGATAGTCAGCCTGGAGTTCGAGTCGGACCGAGTACTCATTGGCCTTGGGCCCGCCGCGCATGGCGTCCACTTTCTCGGTAATGCCGAGCAGATGCTGGACGTGATGGCCGACCTCATGGGCCACGACATAGGCCTGGGCGAAATCCCCCTTGGCCCCAAACTTGCGGTCGAGTTCCTTGTAGAATTGCAGATCGAGGTACACCTTCGAGTCGCCCGGGCAGTAGAACGGCCCCACCGCCGAGCTGGCTCCCCCGCAAGCCGACTGGACATAGCCCGAAAACAGCATGAGCTTCGGATTTTGATAGCGACCTCCAGCCTCCGCGAAGAGCTTGCCCCAGACATCTTCCGTATCCTTCAGGACGATCGCGACGAACCTCTTCAGCTCTTCCTCTTCGGGATCAGGGGCTGCGTTAGGATCAGCCCGCCGGTGTTCGATTTGCGGCTGGGCGGCCTGCTGTTTTGCAGCGAGCTTCAGAAAGTCGCCGACACCGCCTCCCTTGAGGTAGACCACGAGGGCCAGCAGCAACAGCCCGGTCACGCCGCCCCCCATCAGCATCGGGGGGCGACCTCCTCCCTGGCCACGGCGATCTTCAACGTTTTTACTTTCGCTCTGACCGTCCAAACGCATGGCAAACGCCTTTTCGGATGAATGGGGACAACGCCCGGAATTCTCAACAGACCAGGAGCGACAATCAAGGGTGAATCGACGAGATCGCCGATTTCAGATCGGGCGAGCCTCGGGAGTTGGTGACCTGTCGGCCGCGGATTCGGGTAGCTCGGCCCGATTACTTGGCGTTCGCTGGAGATCCTGCGTGGACATCACGCACACAGCGAAAGCCGACATGGTTACTGCCGGTGCGATGATCCCCCTTACCCCGGGTTCCGATCAGGTAACGCGTGCAGTACTGGTCCGTACAGAGGAATGACCCGCCGCGGTGAACTCGTTTCTTTTCCGTCGGCTCAGCGGGGTCAAAGGGCGTCTCTGGACCGCGGGGATTCATGGCCACGGCTCCCTCGGAGCTGACCGTCTGGTAGTAGTCCGGCCGATACCAGTCGTCGACCCATTCCCAAACATTCCCGCCGACGTCGTACAGCCCGAACCGGTTCGGAGGGTACTGGCTCACCGGCGAGATTCCGACGAAGCCGTCCTCACCCGTGTCACCGCCTGTGATCGGAAAACGTCCCTGATAGATGTTCGCCATGAACTTGCCACCCGGCTTGAGTTCCGTCCCCCAGGCGTACAGGTCACCGGCCTGGCCTCCGCGAGCTGCGAACTCCCACTCCGCCTCGGTGGGCAGACGCTTGCCGGCCCATTTGGCGTACGCGACCGCATCCTCGTGGACGACCTGCACCACGGGAAATTTTTCTTTCCCGGTCAGGTCGCTGCCCGGGCCCGTCGGATGTTTCCAGTATGCCCCGGGGACATAACTCCACCACCGAAAGTAGTTGTCCAGTGGGACCGGACCATTGGTCGGCGTGAAGACCGTGGCCCCGGCGACCAGATTCTCCACAGGGGCTCCCGGGAATTCTTCTTGAGTCGGCGCGATCTCGGCGACCGTCACATAGCCCGTGGCCTCCACAAAGCGGGCGAATTGTTCGTTGGTGACTTCGGTCTCGTCCATCCAGAACGGATCGACATAGGTCCGATGCACGGGCAACGCGTCTGCGGTGGTACCCGGGACACCACACAGCGATTCACTTTCGACGGTACTCCCCATGGAGAACTCTCCGCCGGGGATCCACACCATTCCGGGAGGCGCGGGCTCGGGAGCTGTGGGCTGCTTGAGGACCGTTGGCTGGAAATACGAACCTGGTGGGAGGTCCGGGTGGGACGGTTCACTCGGAGGTGGTGTCTCCGACGTATTCGCAGCCTGAGGATTCCGGGGCGAGAACTCATACAGGCTGGCCGTCAGAATGGCTCCGGCACAAAGTCCGAGGACCAGGATCAGTTTTCCGCCATGCCCATTGCGGGGAACGGGTTGATTGTGGTGAGTCATGGATAGATCATTGCCCAGTCTGCCTGCATGTCGACCACTGTCCACCCTGATTTCCCGGCTTCGGTCAAGGCCTCGGCGAGTCGCCCCACAGCGGAATCGCGATCATACGCGACCTCGCGCGTTGCATCGGTGTGATGAACCAGCAGACACAGTCTGGGGCCGGAACCAGCAGCTGTCCATTGCAGCATCTGCAGATCTCCATCCGAGTTCCCGAATGCCGCCAGCGGGCGACGACCGATGTGATGCTGGATCGCGACCGGCTTGCCTGCCTTATCATCGATAAAGTTTAGCTCCGGAAGCCGCACGATGACCGGTTTGCCGTCCCGAAGTTCGAACCGGGTTTTGATGCTGCTGCCGATAATCTGTTCGGGCGGGATCCCGTACACCCGTTCGGCCCAGGGACGCATGAACTCAATTCCACCGCCCGAGACGATGTAAGTCTTGAAACCATGGGCTCTCAGGTAGGCCAACAACTCCAGCATCGGCTGGTAAACCATTTCCGAAAAGAGCTTGCCCGTCTTCGGGTGTCGAGCCGTCGTGATCCACTCGTTGACGATCGATTCGAACTCGTCGGTGGTCATTCCGGAGTGAGTCACCTTGACCAGTTCCAGCAGGGCTCGTTCACCCCCTGCGAGAACCGATTTCAGATCCCCCTTAAGTACCGATGCATATGGCTCGGTCTCTTTCCATTCGGGGTGCGTGGGGGCCAGGGCACGAATCCGGTCGAACACGAAGAACGCCTGAAAATACATGGGCTGCTCGCCCCACAGCGTCCCATCGTTGTCGAAGGTGGCGATCCGCTGCTCCACCGGAACGAAGTCGGGGGATGCAGAATCGGTAACCCGGTTGACGAACGTGATGATGCTGGTTTTCGTCGCAGTCTCTCGCCAGGACGGCAACGGATCGTCTGCCCGAACGCACGCAGCTGCGAGTACAAAAACAACAGCGAGAAGTCGTACTAGGATCATGATGGATCGGCTTCGTGTGAATCGATTCACAAGGGACATCACTCCGCTGCATGTGCGCCCAACTCACGGGAGTGGCACAACGAAGGAGCGTCCAAAAATTCGCATCTGCCAAGAGAAAACGAGCGGGACACCGCAATCGGTACCCCGCTCGTTTAGCCGAGTTACTTGCCCCCGTGGGACATGAACTTGATCTTCGATTCCAGCGACTTCAGGCTCCAGTCCCCCGGGGCCTGGCTGGGAGGGTAATCCTGGAGCGTCGTCAGGAACTGCATCGCGACGACCTGCATCGGCCCCATAATGAAGGCCCGGTCGATGTACCAGTCCTCATAGGTATTCGAGCCGATCTTGGCCTTCTCGAACGGGTCTCGACGCAAGTTGTACAGATCGGGAGCTCGCAGCTGAACGAACGGCTCTTTCCAGATCTGGAGCCGATTCGCTCGGTTCTCTGCATAGACGGACTTCCAGTCGCCGACACGGATGGCGACGACCTCTCCCCCATCGTCGACATAGATAAAGCTGCGACGTGGCGATTCCTTGGACTTGCCGCTCAAGTAATCATGGAGATTGAACCCGTCGAGATAGTTCTTGTAGTGGCGACCATTCAGGTCGACACCGGCCTTCAACTGCTCAACGATCTTGTCGTTTCCTGCAGCTGCGGCGAACGTCGGCAGCCAGTCCTCGTGGGCCACGATCCCGTTCACAGTCTCGCCAGCCATCCACTTGCCGGGCCAGCGTGCAAAAGCGGGGACGCGGTAAGCACCTTCCCAGTTCGAGTTCTTCTCCCCATGGAAGGGGGTCGTCCCCGCATCAGGCCATGTATTGAAGTGCGGGCCGTTGTCGGTCGAGTAGAGGATAATGGTGTCGTTAGCGAGCTTGAGGTCATCGATCAGCTTGAGCAACTCGCCGACATGGCGGTCGTGCTCGACCATCCCGTCATGGTACTCATCCCCGCTGGGGCCACTGATCCCCTTGTTCGCTTCCTTCACATGGGTGCGGAAGTGCATGCGGGTGGCGTTCCACCAGCAGAAGAACGGCTTGCCGTCCTTGTTCTGTCGCGAGATGAATTCCTTGGCAGCAGCGAGAGTTTCCTCGTCGATGGTTTCCATCCGCTTCTTGGTCAGTGGACCTGTGTCTTCGATCGTCTGACCACCCTTGCCGTCAGCCTTGCACTTCAGCACGCCGCGCGGGCCGAACTGCTCACGGAAGGTCTTGCCATTCGCCAGCTTCATGTCGCCGGGATAGTCGCGGTTCTCGGGCTCTTCTTCGGCGTTCAAGTGGTAGAGATTGCCCAGGAACTCGTCGAACCCGTGCATCGTGGGCAGGTGCTCGTCGCGGTCACCCTGGTGGTTCTTGCCGAACTGCCCCGTGCTGTAGCCCAACGACTTCATGACAGTGGCCATGGTCACGTCGGTCTTCTGCCAGCCTTCGGGAGCAGCAGGCATTCCGACCTTGGTCATCCCCGTTCGCACTGGGACTGATCCGTTGATGAATGCAGCACGCCCCGCGGTACACGACTGTTGTCCGTAGTAGTCGGTGAACGAGACCCCCTCTTTGGCGATCCGGTCGATGTTCGGAGTGCGATATCCCATCATGCCACGGTTGTTGTGACTGATGTTCCAGTAACCAATGTCATCGCCCCAGATGACCAGCACGTTAGGCTTGCCATCAGCAGCCGATACCCCGGAGGCGAATGTCAAAATCAAACTCCAAAGTGTCATCCACCGTCGACATGTCATGAGAGTACTCCAAAGAAGGGATGGGCATGGGATCGCCCGAGTTTGAATCGCATTCATAACCGACTTGGTTAGTATCCCTTTTCCAGATTTGATCGCAACCTTGTCCTTCCGTCTGTTTGCGAATTTTCATGTGTGTTAATGCTCGCAGTCTGCTGGATGCCCGACGCGTGTGGAGGAATCTCAACACGAGTGATTCGGGTTGCGGTGAATTCGCCTCAGCTTTGTGAAAAACTGGCCGCTTTCCGCCCCCGAGTCGCCTCAGAGCCATTCGTGTACGATCTCTTCCACCTGCTCGGCGTCGAGTGTTTCGTGAGCCAGGAGATGATCCGCTAATGACGCCAGGGCTTCCCAATAATTCCCTTCATTTAAGCGGTGATACATCTGAATGGAGACCTGTTCGAGGTAGTCCATTCGCTTTCGCTCATTTGGCTGAAAGAGAGCCGCTGAGTTCCAGGCCTCGCGCCAGTCGGCCGCCCATTCCGGAACCAGTCCCGGGTGAGAGGGATCGCCAGAGTAGATCATCTCGGCGACGGGGCCCGCCAGGCTGACCTGGACACTGATCTCCGCAAACTTACGTTCCGAGATTCCCGCCCGCCACCGGATTTGCGTATCGCCGTAGCGCTGGGGGCCATCGTCGTTGTCGGGATCGATCGTTACTTGCCTGACCCGTCCACCCAGCAAGACAGCCATGAGCGCATGGCCCGCTTCGTGATACGCTGTCAGTTCCGACATGATCTGGCGACCGCCCGATGACTACCGCTGAGACGCGAATTGTTCGGCGTACTCCACTGCCCACATGCTGACCATCGAGGCCAGATTGGCGAGGTCAGCGTCTTCGAGGTACTGGTAATGGCGACGGCTGAAGACCTCGCGGTTGCGGATCGTCCCCTTGGCAATCAGCTCGATAATCGGGGCGGACCCCTTCGGCGGGATCACCATTTCCAGACGACTGTAGAGAGATTCGGTCGCCTTGCCCTGACTCAATCGCAGATCGTCACGGGTGATGCGTGCACCCCAACCCTCTTCGCCAATGACCGTGGCGAATTCGAAGCCGGGGAAATGATCGGCCAGCGTTCGCAGGCGGTTCTCAATCTCCTCGCTCAAGGCCAGACGCATCGAGGCATGGCGGTTCTTCTGCTCCTCAGCCGTCATGGCTGCGGAGAGAGCCGCCTGGCTGCGGGCGTCACGCGAGCGTGTTCCGCGAGCGATGGCGTTCTTGAGTTGCTGATCAAAGTCCATGGCCAGTGTCCAACCTGCACAACGAGAAGTGGGACTGGGGCAGTCCCTTCATTAAGAGATATGGTCTGGACGCCTTTTGGACAAGTGCTGTGCACCGAACTCGCGAGAGAATTCGCCCGGATCGTCCGTTTGTTCTTCGACCAAGTGTCGACCGATCAGCAAGCGTTCAAGCGTCCGTCGACCAGTTCATAGCGCCGCGGGAACTGTCCGGACAGTTCGGAGCTGTGCGTGACGCAGAGCAGGATGGCCGAATGCTCGCGGGCCATCTCCAGCAGCAGCTCTCCGATTGTCTGGGCCGTTCGTCGGTCGAGGTTGCCCGTCGGCTCGTCAGCGAGCAGGACCCGAGGGTTATTGATTAGCGAACGGCACACTGCCACTCGTTGTCGCTCTCCCCCAGAGAGTTGCGAGGGAAGATGGCTGATCCGGTGAGACAGCTGCACGCGGTCGAGGAGTTCGCGAGCCCGCTTCTCCTCAGCTTCGCCAGCTCCCTTGTGGGCCAGTGTCGGGATCAGCACATTCTCGAGCACGGTACATTGGGGGAGCAGGAAGTGGTCCTGGAAAACGAACCCGAGGGAAGTGTTCCGGAACCGGGCTTGTTCTTCGATCGGGAGTGCGTGCGGTGCCTGACCGTCGATCAATACCTGTCCACTGGTCGGGGTATCGAGCAACCCAATGATATAGAGCAGGGTACTCTTGCCCGTTCCCGAGGGACCGGTGATGGCGATGGCGTCGCCGGAGGTGGCCTGCAGGTCAACTCCGCGCAGGACCGAGACTTCGCTCTCACCGGAGACAAAGTTCTTCGTCAGTTGTTCCACTCGCAGTTCAGCTGGCACAGCATCCTCTTACTGGTCGGTCATCGATCGGATCGCACAAAGAGCTTCCCACAGTTGTCACCGGGCCGCAATCGTGCGTTGGCCAGCTTTGAACGGATGTCTGTGTACAGGTGCGAGAAACCGTTTGATCTCGGCTCACTTCTTCTTCACCGGACCGGCGAGTTTCTCGGCCTCTTTCATATCGCGTTCCATGGCCTTATAGCGCATTGCATCCCCGTTGGCCATGATCGGCGGGAGATGGTTCTTCGTGCAGAAATACATCAACTGCAGCAGCCGTTTCGAGGCACCCGGAGTCTGGTCAGTGATCTCTTTCTCCAGCTTTTTGACTTCGCTGGAGTGCTTCCTCCCAAACTCTTCCCAGTCGGAAATACCGGCCTTCTTCTTCTGAAGCGTCTGGGCCTCATCCCAGATGACTTTGACTTTGGCGTACTCTTCCAGGCCCGGTTGACCTCCAAAGCTGATGCCGAGCAGGGGCATGGCGAAGATGGCCCCACCGAGCAGCAACACTCCCACGATCGCTCCCAGGATCTTGGGATTGATTTTGAGTCCGCCCCCCGAGCCGCCCCGTTTGGCGGGAGGACGGAATGTGGTTGCCGAACTGGCGGGCCGATTCATCGGCATTGGTAGTGGCGGCGATGAGGGCCGAAGCGGCGGCGGTGGGGGCGACGACGGTGCAGCCGCAGCGACAGTCGGTTTGGGAGCGGGAGGTTGAGGCGGCGTGGCACTCGAAGGAGTGGCTGTCGAGGGAGCCTTCGCTGCTGGAGTAGAACCTGCCCCGGCGGTTACAGCTGACGCGGGCGAGGCGGTTGATGAGTGGGGCACAGCTGCCGCCGCGGGAGCAACCGGCTTTGGTCGTGCCGCTGCCTGCTTGGCGGCCAGGTAAGCTGCCTTTTGCTCCACCGAAATCAGCCCGGGCACATTGAGTACCAGTCCCCAGGCCGCTGTTGCACCACGTTTCGCTTTGTCTTCCAGTTGCAGTGACCCGTCAGCCACGGCTTTCGCGAGCTCCTCAAACGAGATTGGGCCAAGCTGTTGACCAAGGATCTCGTAATACCATTCCTTTCGCCGGGCAGCCTCTCCAAACGGAGCATGCGTCGACAGTTTGGTGGGAGCTTTGGTTGTCAGCACCGCTGCGAACTTTAAGCCACGAGTCAGCTGTGCACGCTGCCATGGTCCCGACTCACCGAACCGCACTTCGTCATCGACATTGAGCGAGCTCGATTCCGCCATATGCTGAAGTTCGTCGAACATCATCGGGCCCAGAACCTGACCCAGGATGCGGCAGTACCACTCCGGCTTCGGCCTCATCAAGGCCAGCTTGTCGGCGAACTGTGTATAGCTGGAGAGTGGTCGCCAAGTCCCGGCCCGCCCGGTTTGCACCAGATCCTCGCTCTGGAGTGATCCGAGCTGAATCTGCTCCACGATGTCGTCGTGCGAGACGGGGCCGACCTCCTGGCCCAACAGCTTGTAGAACCACTCTTCTGCGTTTCTGGCGGCGTCGGCTTTCGCTTGTTCCAGACCTTGGCGGTTGGAGGAACGGCGCGCGGGACCACTGGAAGACACGGACAGCAGCAAATCGAGGTCGAGATCCGTCGCCTCTTCTGGCTCGTGGATCGTGCCCGGAGCGAAGAGGTCGGACACCTGCGCCGCCTTCATCCACCCCGACTCCGAGGACCGCACCTCATCGTCCGCGTTCAAATGTCCATCACGGGCGAGGTCCTGCAGCGACTCGAATGAGATCGGCCCGGTCTCTTCCCCCAGCAGTTGATAATACCAGTCCTGAGCCATGAGTCGCTTCTCCACTGCCGAGGCAGGGCATCAATGTTGTGGGCCGCAGTCGTGCACCAGCTTCACCAACTGCTTCACCATATCTACCGAAGTCTCGGGGAGGACGCCATGACCTAAATTGAAAATATGTCCGCCCCCGCGTCCCGCCTTGAGGATCTGTCGCGTCCGCTGCTCGACCAGCGACCAGTCGCCAAACAGCGTGACCGGGTCGAGGTTCCCCTGCAGGGCCTTCGACGAACCGACCAGCTGGCGAACCTCCGCCAGATCACTGCGCCAGTCGACGCCGATCACCTGTCCGCCAGCTGTGATCTGGTCCTTCAGCAAGGCCGGGTTGCCGGTCAGGAAGCTGATCACCGGGGCGTGGGGTTCGACCTGTGAGATCAGCGATTTGGTGTAGGGGAGTACGTACTGGCGGTAGTCCTCGGGGCACAGGCAACCGACCCAACTATCGAAGACCTGGACCGCCTGGACACCCGCTTCAATCTGAGCGATCAGGTAGCGGACAAGGCTGTCGACCAGCCGCTCCATCAGGAGTTTCCACTCGGTTGGATGGCTGTACATCATCCGCTTGGTGTGGGTGTAGTTCTTCGATCCGCCGCCTTCGATGGCGTACGACGCCAGCGTAAACGGGCACCCGCCAAACCCCAGCAGCGGGATATCCTTGGGCAGCTGGGCGCGGATCAGTTTTACGGCTTCGAAGACGTACCCCAAGTCGGCGACGCTCGGCACTGCTCGAATGCGGTCGATCTCGCGGGCGTCACGCAGCGGGTTGTGGATCACCGGGCCTTCGCCCTGCTGGTACTCCAGATTCAAACCCATCGGTTCGAGAATCGGCAGCAGGTCGGCAAAGAGGATCGCCGCGTCAACGCCCAGCACCGACTGAGCGGTGAGCGTGACCTCAGCTGCCAGTTCGGGCCGCTTGCACAGGTCCATGAACGTGACCTTCGACCGGACCGCCATGTACTCGGGCATGTACCGGCCCGCCTGCCGCATGATCCAGACCGGCGTCGTATCGACGGGCTCGCCCCGCACCGCGCGCATGAATCGGGACTGGAACAGTTCAGGTGTCATCGCCATTGGAGGAGCGTCTTTTTCAGTCGGAAGAAGTCGTCAGCACGAATCACTCATTGTAAGCAGAGACAATCGCGGCGTCTTGTCCGCCGCCCACCCCAGCGATTTTCAGGGGAGCCCGTCAAACGAGACTTGCCCGGGAGGGCGAAGCTCCTGCTGAGCCGCGGCCGCCGGTGGGCGTATCATCCTCAATTCTGTAGGTCAGGCAGAGCCTGACGCTCCGTTCCATGAATGCCCGCTAACCCAGAAGGTCAGGCAAAGCCTGACCTACCACTGCTTTTGTGTCCTGCCAGCAGCATTGAGCAACGCATAGCACAATGACAGAGCAGGAGCACCGATCGCTGATATGACAAGCAAGCAATACCAGTTACTCTCCCAATGAGTTTGTTGAAACAGCGTGTTGCACATCATGTAAAGCAGTACGCTGTTCAGAATTACTGAACTCCAACGTAATATCAACATAAGCTGCTGAGTCATCGTGACCTCCTATCTCTCAAAGAGCATTGACAGAGAACACGTGCGTTTCTTGGGGGATGATTCAGTCAACGGTCGTTGAAGGTCTGTGGACCTGACCAACCCGCTGGTTAGATTCCAACTCGCCTCACTCCCCCTTCTTCTCAAAGAACACCACATGCTGCCTCGGCAGCTTACGAAATGTCTTCAGCCAGACGAGGCCGAGGGATTCTTGTTCGGCCTCTTTGCGGACTTGCTTCTCGCTCATCTTGTGGACTTCTTTGATCGGCACAGCGGGGTCTTCTTTGCGGTACTCGACAAAGGCGATGCGGCCGCCGGGTTTGAGGGACTTCGAGATGGCTGACAGCATCTCAAACGGCATGTCGAACTCGTGGTAGACATCGACCATGATCACGAGGTCGACCGTGCCCGGCTTGAGGTTGGGGGATGTGGTGGTCCCCAGGATCGGCTCGATGTTCGTCACGTTGTTCTGTTTGCAGTGGACTGCCAGAGCGTCGAGCATTTCCTGCTGAATATCGACAGCGAGCACCGTCCCCTTCGGACCGACCTTTTTCGCCATCATCAAGCTGATGATCCCCGACCCGGCCCCGATGTCGGCGACGACTTGCCCCGGCTTTAGATCGAGAGCATCCACCAGCTGGGTCAGCCCCTCTTCCTCTTCTCGCTCGGCCCGCTCCAGCCACTGGATCCCCTGGTGCCCCATGACGTGAGCGATCTCGCGGCCAAGATAGAACTTGCCGATCCCGTTTGGGTCATGGTTTTCGCGAAATTCATAACGGCCACCGCTGGTCGGATCAGGCTGGGCGTCTTCGGCGTGCAGCTTAGAGGTGGCGAACAGAGCGAGCAGAAGCAGGCTCAACAGACTCAGATATCGACAACACATGGATGACCTCGCTGAGTCGGAGATGTTGACCAGCCGGACAATCCGCTGATCTGTCGGAGTCGACTCACTTCATCATAGCTGTTTCGACATCACCGTTGACCACTCATCTGGTGACAGCTCCACCCCACAATCGGGCAGCAGCTCCGGGACTTGATCCCGCACCGGATAGGCGAGCCGGGTATTTGCATCGCGGCTGACCAGCCGATCACCGTCGATGACCAGTTCGGCTCCGGTCTTCGGACAGCGCAGCCACTGGATGGCTGCCATCCAGTGCGGATCAGAAGCTGGTGTGAGGGGTGAATTCAAGATGACGGACCTTGTGTGGTCTGCGGGGGCTTTCAATCCACCAACCCGAAGCGTGAGCAAGGGCGAGCGGAATGAGACGTGGGAGTCTAAGACGACAGTGAGCGGGGAAGCTTCTGGACGGTTTACCGTTTGGTGCGACTCGGGACAGACAGGAATGTCTGTCCTACTCCCGCCTTCAGTAGGACAGACATTCCTGTCTGTCCATACTGGGTGTGAGTTCCAACGTCCAACTTGGTTCGCCCTCGCTGACGCTTCGGGTTGGTGAGGAGGGCGATGCGTGATGCACTAGAACCCGCGGGCCTTGCGGATGTCATCCATTGATCGCAGCTCGTAGTCGATGTGGGTGTAGTCGAGCGCTGAGCAGAGAGCCCGCAGACCGACGCCCATGCCATCCGGGCCACTATACCCGCCGAACTGTCCGCCACCCTTGAGGTGTGGTTCGAGTTCCAGGAAGAATCCCGGCACGCCCAGCTTCTGCATCTTTGCGGTCATCGCGGGGAGGTGCTCCCGCAGGTGCCGGAAGATCGCCTCGTGCCCCGTGTCACCGATGTTGGCGGGGACGAAGTTTTTGAGCCGTTCCTCATCGACAACTCCGGTCCATTCCAGTGAGGTGTCGACCTTGTAGTCCTTGATGTGGATCCAGCCGACGTGGTCTCGCACGGCAATGAACTCGGCGAGGACCTGCATCGGGGACAAGTTCTGACAGGTCAGGTTTCCACCATCGAAGATGCAGACCATGTTGTCGCGCTGAACCCGCTCAGCCAGAGCAGCCAGCAGGTGGCCATTCTGCCCGACAAGATTCGGTTCGACTTCCAGGCCAAAGATCAGCCCGTGCTTGGCACACTCATCGACGATCGGACGCAGCCGCTCGACTGCCTGGTCAACATACTTCCACGCATCCTCGCCCGCCGGGTGGTAGAACGAAAAACCGCGAATCAGCTTGGTGTTCAGGGCCTTGGCAACGCGAATCGTGCGGGCGACTTCCCCGGCCAGATAATCAGCTGGGGCGACGTACTTGTTGTGGGAAGTGTCGGGCACATCGAGGAGCTTTACCTTCCCGATGCGGGCGCCGATGCTGGTCACCGAGATGCCGTAGTCGGCGTGCATGGCGTTGAGCTTGGCCAGATTCTCGTCGGAGAGTTCGGTGACGTGTTCGATCTTGCCCGTCCCCGGCACATCGATGAAGCGGGGGCTGTAGTACTTGAGACCGAGAGCTGCCAGAGCGGTCATCTGCTCCAGAGCAGTCTTGTAACGGGCACCTTCATCGGCGAAGGCGCTGAGGATGATCGAGGGGTTGTGAGCCATGGAAGTTTCTCGGGGAACGGGGAACAAGTCCCGCGATTCTGAGGCGTTAAGGAGCGGTGTGCAAGAGTGGGGTGGGATCAATGAGCTCACTAGTAACCAGCGTGTGACCATTGATGGTTGCACCTGCGATGGGCGAGAGCAGGCTGCTTTCACTAACCCGAAGCGTCAGCGAGGGCGAGTGGGGCACACGCTCTGAATAAGAACTGAAGCGGGACGAACCAATGGCCGATCGATCAAGACGCTGTTGCGGAGAGTCGCCTGACTGCCACACGCCCTCGCTGACGCTTCGGGTTGGTGTGGAGAGGCGAATTTAGTTCGGACTTATGGAGCGACGCGGTACGTCTCGTAGATCCTCACCATCGGGGTATTGGTCGACGACGAGTACTCCAATTCCGGGGCCCAACGGGAGATCTCTGAGCGTCTCTCCGGCGCCAGTTCTTCGAGTGGAACTGAGTGAAATCGCGAATCATGAGTGAGGACACCCGCTTCGACCAGTGCCTTGAACCGCGAAGGATGGACGAAGTCGGTGTACCCGTATGTTGTGCGGTACCGGAGAATCTCTCTCCAGTTCACCACGACATGCGTGATCCCGCGAGCATGCCAGGCCGCGAGAATCTCCTTCGCAGGGCGGAGCGGTTGCCCAGCTGCGGGAACTCCGGGCTGGGCAGCGCTACAGTCTCGCTCAAAGATCGAATGGTCGAAAACGGTGTTGTATTCGTAAGGGAACATGGCATCGAACAGCTCTGCCTCCCCCACGAACAGCACCTTGTCGGTGGGCGCGAGCTTCAGGCTTTCGACATATGCGACGCACTGGGTTTTGTACCTCTGATGGAACGCCTCGAACTCCATGAGATACGAGTTCTTTCCGCCAATCACGCTGGTGGCCAGTGCCAGATTGAACAGCACCATCCCGAGTACCGGGAGGGCCACAACGCTGCGCATCAGAAAGTAGACCTCCCGCGTACGATTCGGCAAGAAGTCGTGGATCGATTCCCAGAGCATGGCCAGTCCCGCTCCGGCCAGAAGACTGCAGATGGGCAGCATCGGCACCCAGAAGCGGTCGATGCGGTGGGTGAAGTATTGCCAAGTCCAGAATAGCCACAGGAAATAGCCAACACTCAACAGCTGCACGCTGCGGGAGGCCAGTCGCCCTGGTTGAGAGGGGGGAGACCGCCGGATCGCCACGAATGCAGCGACAGCCAGAGCCAGATACAACCCCGACTGCCAGTCGCTGCCGAGGAACACATCCCACAGCCGGTCTTTCGTGTCGCGGACGAGCCAGCCGATCCCGGTGATGTCCTTGAGCGGCAGCGGGTGTCCGGCCTTCCACTTCGCGTTCGAGGCCTCGTCCCAGTCGGCCCCTCCGAAGACGGAATAGAGCAGGGGGTAGACGGGGTTGCCGGTCTCGCACAGGTTCTTGCCGAGCCAGGGGCCGAAGGTGGTGAGGACTCCGAGGGAGAAGAGCAGGCCGTTGCGGAGGAGATGTGAGAGGGGGCGAGGGGGGGAGGGGGAGAGGGGGAGACGATGACGGAGTTGGCCGATGAGGAGCATGAGGCCGAGGGGGATGACGACGGTTAAAGCTGCGGGGTATTTGCATCCGGCAGCTGCGCCGGCGAGGAGACCGGTGAGGAGTGTCCAGCGGCGGGTGGCCCGCGGATCGGTGGCTTCGATAGAACGGAGAGCTGCAAAGAACGTGGCGAAGAGGAAACAGGCGAGGCCACCCTCTGCATAGGCAATGGTCGAGATGCGGTAGATCCACGGGCAGGTCAGATGGATCAACACCGCAAACCAGGCAGCTGTGGTGCCGAGCCAGCGCCGGGCAGCGATGAAAAGACCGAGTGCCGTGAGTGGCGCGAATGCGGCCAGCACGACTTGGCCGACTTGGGCTCCGGTGAACCAGTCTCGCTTGAGGACCATCCCGGCGAGGCAAAGCATCTCGGTCAGGAAGGGGAAACTGGTGTAGACGTTGTGGGGCAGCATCTGGACGCGGCCCCGCTGGTAGAACTCCTTGGCCCCGCCGAGGTGGTACTCACGCACGTCGAAGTCGGTTGACGGAAGCAACGCCCCGAACAACATCGCCAGCAGAAACGGAGCGACCGCGATCGAACAGGCGATCCCCAAGCCCGACCAGCGGTGTTTCACGGCGACGGCTTTCTGGCAGGCCGATGGTAGTGCCTTCTTGCGAGTCGCAAACCCATAAATGATCGGAGCCCATCCGACCAGGAAGAATACCACTGGATACAATGCTCCCATCAATCCCAGCAGAAGCGTGAGCGTCCCCCAGATCGCAAGACCGGAGACCAGGGACCAGTAGAAACGTTCGCCCCGATCGCTCAACTGATCCGACGGAAGGAGGAGCCGGATGATGGTGTCTCCCCAACTGCAGCTCATCGCGAGCATGCCAACGGCGAAGATGATGATGGGCAACCGCTTGGGGAAATATTGCCAGCCGGAGGGGCCAGAATCGTCTCCCGGAACTGCTGATGGAGAGATGAACTCCCCCAGCATTTCCGGCATCAGAAACGACAGGTCCAGCCGCGAAAACTGGGGGTTATTCTGCAGGTTCTGACTCAAGAACCAGCCGATCCCCACGAACACCGCGACGACTGCCACGCCCCAGCGGAGAGCGATTCCGGAGTGTGGCGACTCAGTGGATGGCGGGCGATTCAAGATGTTCAAAACCCGAGAGTGAGAGCTGGCGTGACGAGCAACGCCGAGTGGTTCGATGGTGCCAAAGACATCATGACTCACATCGCTCGGCGAGATTGCTCAGCAGTCTAACTACCTCGGCTGACCGAATGGGAGGGCGAGGGGAGACGCTTGAACGGAATTGCGAATCCTTCGGATGCGAGGTTCGCGAATGGGGAGAGGGGCTCTTCAAGTCCCGTGAACCAGGCCGACATACCAGTTCAACAGCTCGCGAAATGGCGGTGACAGGTTGTCGCCGGGCAGCGAGAGTTGATGCTTCAACTCCTCGATCGAGTAGAGCTCCAACCCCGCAACCTCGCCGACGTTTGGCGTAAGCGGTGCGTCGGTTTTCAGGGTGTACAGGACGGTATGCTCGTATGCGGTCTTCTGGCTGGCGGGCAGTTTGACCGCGAAGGTCAGGTCGACACCGGCCAGTCCCAGCTCCTCACCCAGTTCACGTTTCGCAGCTGTCAAATAGTCCTCACCGTGGTCGAGGTGCCCGCTGGCGGAGGAGGTCAGAGCGTTGGGGTACTGGTCTTTGGTGGCTGAGCGACGCTGAGCGACCAGCTGGCCGCTGGAGCGGATGATCCAGACATGCACAGCCCGGTGGAGAAGGTTCTGAGCATGAACATCGGCGCGGCGGGCCTGGCCAATCACGTGGTCGTCCGCGTCGCAGATGTCAAAGAGTTCATCCGGGGATTGCATAGACTGGTGGCCTGAAACGTGTTCGGAATTCCTCATCAGAATCGGACAGACAGGAATCTCTGTCCGACTCGCGGATTGAATCGAGCGGACGTTCCAGTCTCCAGACTGGTCCAACTTTATTGGGGCGGCGGAGCCACGAACCCGGTCTGCATGATCTGAGTATTCAGTGAAGCGACGTGTGTCGTCAATCGATCACCCGAAGCGGGTTGATCGTTCAGGACTCGCGAGGCGAACGAGGGTGGATGGGTCGCGGATTGGAGCGACTTCAAGTAATCGGTCAGAAGCTGAGGGCCGTCGGGCGTCCCCTGCAGCAGGTAGTGAATCCATGCCCAGGCCTCCTGGTAGTCGGCTCGCTGCATCTGGCTTACGTCCTCGATCTGCTCCAGCCGTCTCAGGTCGGGACGCCAGCCGTTCTGGATGGAGACGGCGAGTGTCTCGGCGTGGTCACGGTTCAAGCCCACGGGCAGTTCGGGCGGGACCTCAAAATACTCGGCCAGCCCCTCGTCGAGCCACAGCGGTACCGTCTTGAGGGAGGCATGCAGGACCCCGTGTGTGTACTCGTGCCGCAGGTCCTCCATCGTCTTCTCGCCCCAGTAGGCATAGACCATCAACTCTTTGGGAGTCCCGATGAAGAATGCCCGGCGGGCGGGAAGCGAGGGGTGTCGCTCCTGCATGTACTGCATGTAACGCGACTCATCGCGGAACAGATAAACCGTCACCGGACGGGACGCGTCGGGCAGCTTGAGCGTTGAGCGAACCTCTTTGCGGAGATGGACCAACTCCTGAAGCAGTGGGTCGTCGCGGCTGATCTCGATATCCGAAAGGATCTTCAGCTGATCGAGTTTGATTTCGCAGTGTTTGGGAAGCTGTCGTGTTTTGGGGACCGAGGTGGAATGACAACCCAGGACGGCACACCCGATCCAGAGCGAGACCCCCAATGCGTGCCAGATTGTGCGACCATTCGATCCGGACACAGGTCAATCCATGACACGACCGGGGAGCTTCCATGCGGGCGGGGATCGTCTCAGAAACGGCAGGATGGCTCAACAGCAGTTCGAGGAGACTCGTTCCAATGCCTTCGGGCGTTTTCAGTTTGGCTCAGTGCGACGGAAATCATTTCGGGACAACGGATTCGGAGTATTCTCCTGGGGCTCTGTTCAGGCCCAGAACCCGCCGCGAGAGTGGTCATATTGGGCCTCGTGGCCGCGATGGTCGGCGTCGACGCGACCGTTCTGGAAGACCGTCTGCCCCATGACCCATGTCCGCACAGGCCAGCCTGTCAGCTCGACTCCGTCCCACGGGGTCCAGCCGCATTTGGTCAGCTGGTCGGCGTTGCGGACGGTTTGCTTCTTGTTCAGGTCGACCAGGACGAGGTCGGCGTCGTAGCCCTCGGCGATGCGGCCCTTGTTGACGATGTCCCACACTCGGGCGGGAGCATCGCACATCCAGGAGACGATCTGTTCGAGAGTACACTCTCCGCGGTGCATTGCGTCGAGCATCAGCGCGAGCGAGTTCTCGACGGCTGGCAATCCCGAGGGGGACTGCGGGTAGGACTTGGCCTTCTCTTCGAGGGTGTGCGGCGCGTGGTCGGTGGCGATGACTTGAATCACTCCGTCGCGGAGAGCTTTCCACAACGCGGCATTGTCCTCCGATGTCTTGATGCTCGGATTCATCTGAATCAGGTTACCGAGCCGGTCGTAGTCACCCACGTGGAACAGCAGGTGGTGCGGACAGGCTTCGGCGGTGATGAGATTGCGATGATCGCGAATCAACGGGAGCTCATCGGCGGTCGAGACATGCAAGACGTGGAACCGATGGTTGTGGCGATGGGCCAGCTCGATCGCTCGCTTGGTCGAGACATACGCCGCCTTGTGGTCGCGCAGCTGGGAGTGTTGTCGTACGTCGTTGAGGGTGCCGAGCCGGGCCTTGTTGGCGGCGATCGTGGCCTCGTCTTCGCAGTGGGCACAGGCTGGCAGCGTGGTCTCGGCGAAGATCCGTTCGAGGGCCGCCTGGCTGTCGACGAGCAGGTCCCCGGTGCTCGACCCGATGAAGATTTTGATCCCCGGCGTACGCTTCGCCGATGCCAGTTCGGGGACGTTGCTTTCGGTCGCCCCGATGTAGAAGCCGTAGTTGACGACCGATTTGGTGGCGGCTAGGGCGAGCTTCTCATGTAGGGCCTCGACACTGGTGGTCGTCGGCTTGGTGTTCGGCATTTCGAGGAAGGTCGTCACACCACCTTTGGCACAGGCGAGGCTTCCTGTGTGCAGGTCTTCCTTGTGAGTCAGACCTGGATCGCGGAAGTGGACCTGATCGTCGATCACCCCCGGCAGCAGATGCAAACCCGTGGCGTCGACGACTTCATCCGCAGCTGAGTTGCGAGGCGGGTCGATCCCGAGAATCTTGCCGTTTTCGATCAGCAAGTCGGCTCGCACAATGCCAGAGGGGAGGACCAGGTCCGCGTGTTGAATCAGAGTACGCATCAGTCACTTTTCGTGAAGCGGGAATGCCGGGGCATGACTCGCATCAATTGTTCGCAAGTCATTGCCGCAATTATGAGAGTCTCGTCAGGCAAAAGAAACCGTCGGAGCTCGTCACTCGAAACGAGCGAGCAAACGGGTTGTCACGGGATGGTATGTGGCAAACGTTGTCTTCTGCTTGGACCGGAGGCAGGCATTCACCACTCCTGCTTCCCGTTCGAAAAATGAGAACCGCTCAACCATCCGTGATGGACGATTGAGCGGTTCGGAAAAACTCTTAAGCGGAAGTCGCGGTCAACTCTCCCCGATCAACTCCATTTCAGCGACCTCGCTATTGATCCGAGGTGTTGACGTCAGAGTAATTGAACTGGATCGCGCCACCCCCGAGTGCCTGATAGGATTCAACGACAGCTGTCAGTTGCTCCTTCTTCGTCTCGATGATGACCATTTTGGCATCTTGCAGATCGCGCTGAGCCAGCAGCACATCGACGTACTGGGCCCGGGCATTCTGGAACAGCTTGGTCGCGACATCAACAGAGGCTTCCAGGGCATCCAACTGCTGCCGTTTGATGGCGAGGCTCTTGCCATAGTTGTCGACCTTGCTCATGCGGTTGATCACCTCCGTGAAGGCGTTCATCACCGTCCGCTGGTAGTTGTAGACCGCTTGCAGCTGTTCGGCGTTCGCGGTGGCGTAGTCGGCCTTGATCGCGTTCCGGTTAATCACTGGAGCGACCACATCCCCCGCCAGGTTGTAGATGAGCGATTCCGGAGTCGAGAACAGATACTTGGCATCGAAGGCGGCATAGCCCACTCCCGCATTGATGATCAACGAAGGATAGAAGCGCGCTCTCGCAACACTCACGTCCAGTCCGGCAGCTTGCAGCTCGCGTTCAGCCTGTCGGATGTCTGCACGATTCCGCAGGAGTTCCGACGGGACACCCGCACTCAGCGGATGAATGTTGAGCTCAAAGAATTCCGCCGATTGACGATCAACGGGTTGCGGATAACGACCGGTCAGGAAGTTGATCTTATTTTCGACTTCGATGATCTCCTGAGCGATGATCAGCTTCTCACTCTGGTTCTTGCGAACTTCGGCCTGGAATCGCTGGACGGCCAGTTCGGTCCCGCGACCGGCTTCTTTGTTCGCCTTAGAGACTTCGAGGCTTTGCTCCTGGAGGGAAATCGTTCTGTCGAGTGTCTCCAGCTTCTTGTCGAGGGCGATCAGCGTGTAGTAGTTCTGGCCGATCTCGGCGACCAGGCGCGTCGCTACATAGTTTCGGCCTTCAGCTGTCCCCAGATACCTGAGGTACGCTGAACATTGAGCGTTACGCAACTTCCTCCAGATGTCGATCTCCCAGGAGACGTTGGCGGCAACCAGGAACTCCGGCGTTGGATTGGGGAAGGACACTCCGTTCGCCAGCAGGTTCTCTTCCACAGCTCCGGCGCGGCTGTAGGCACTGGGCTTGTCGAGCCCCGCTCTTCCACCGAAGAAGACGAACGGGAGGTAAGCACCGCGGCGTTTATAGACTTCGTTGCCGGCAATCTGGATGTCTTCGGCCAGGATCTTGAGTTCCTGGTTGTCGACGAAGGCCTGGTCAATCAGGCTCAGCAGCAGTGGGTCATTGAAGAAATCGTGGAGCTCAATGTTCCCGGTACTTTCGGTGATGACCTCGGGCTCCTCCGACTCCGCGGCGGGATTATTGAAGACGCTCGGAGTCTGGTTGCCGTACAAGGCTCCGCGAAGATCCGGGATACATCCCGATATCGTCAGCAGGATGGCAGAGGCGATAATCGCCTGGGCCACAGCTCCGGGAGTGAAGCTGTGTTTCAATGTCGGTACGTGCTGATACATGGACCTCATCCTTGAGGAATTCGGGCTGCCAGCCTCCTGCCAACAGCACTGCAATTCGTTAGAACCGGAATTCTCGATCCGCCTTGCCCGATCGCACTCCGAGGAGTTCCTGCGGAGGGATGGGAGTGTTCAGGCTGGGAACTGGTTGAGTTCAACCCTCCGCGTCGCCTGACTTCGGCAGTCCATGCCGAGGATCACCGAATCCGGTTCTTGTTCCCTGTATTCATCGGAGGGGCCCTGCGGATGGGGGGCGGGCATGATTCTCCGTCAAAGATAAAAAAATAACTTGACGAGGCATGGACGGTAAAGGTGGTACGACCACTCCTTCAGGATCGGGTTTTGATTCTGATCGCGGGCAAGGAGTCGTTCCCATGCCATTGAAATACGGCAACGGGCCGCGATGGTTTGCCGTGTAGTCGCGGTGGGAGCACCAGCCAGGTGCAATACCGAAGAAACCATCGAGGGGGAATGCGACCACACGATCGACATGATAATCCCCTCAGAAAAAACATGACGGGATAAGTATCCGGAAACAATCCGCCAGACAGCAGCGAGTCGTCCCCACGCGAACTCTTTCGCTACGGCGGTCTCTCAGAATTGTGGAGTATCAAGAGTTCATAGCAGAGGATAATGACAGACAAACACCGACGAACAATACCATCAGGTTTTGGGCTTTCGGCCGCCCCCTTTTTTGCGAATGCGGTTTTCAGCGTCAGCGTATTCGCTCGACTGGCCATTGGCGATTTCCATCATTCCCTTCTTGATGGTGTTGGGAGAGATTCGCAGGGCCTTGCTGACCAATGTGATCCCGCCTCGCCCGAGTTTCAGGGCTTCGTCTGCGGCCCAGTGACGACGCTGTCGTTCATTCATCGAACTGGAGAATGCCTCGAAGCGATCGCTGATGTCGCGCATCACGTCTTCTTTATTCATGGGATCGTGATTCCCTTAGGGCGATGGAATAAGTCACCAGTCAGCTGCCTCGCTGCGCTATGTGGCGTGGTGAGTCGTGTGTTCGAAGAGTTCGCTCAGCGGTTTGTCTGACTCGTCGCGGATCAGCTGTCTCCCATCGGCCAGCTTGCCAAAGATGTAATAGAGACCCGGAATCAGGAAGACTCCGATCACTGTTCCGATCAACATCCCTCCGACAGCTGTTGTACCGATCGTTCGGTTACCGATTGCTCCGGCTCCCGTGGCTCTGACGAGTGGAATCAAACCCGCGATGAAGGCAAACGATGTCATCAGAATCGGGCGGAATCGCAGCTTGCCACCTTCGATGGCTGCGTCTTTCAGGCTCACGCCAGCTTGCCGTCGCTGCACGGCGAACTCGATGATCAGAATGGCGTTCTTGCCCAGCAGCCCCACCAGCATCACGAGGCCAATCTGGGCGTATACATCATTGGCCAGCCCCATCGCATTCAGGAACAGGAAGGATCCGAACAGTCCCACCGGCAGTGAGATAATCACCGCCATGGGCAACAGGAAACTCTCGTACTGAGCGACCAGAACCAGGTACACGAACATCACCACGATCATGAAGATGTAGGTGGAGGTGTTCCCCTTGTTGGCCTCGTCGTAGGACAGGCCCTGCCACCCGATGTCGAACCCATGGGGTAAGGTCTCCTTCGCGACTTCGCGAATCGCGGCGATCGCTTGCCCTGTGCTGTAGCCCGCAGCTGGGGCTCCCTGGATCCCCGATGTGGGGTACAGGTTGTAGCGGTTGATTTCGTTCAGCCCCTGCTTCTTCTTCAGCTTCATGAACGCGGAGTAGGGGACCATCTGGCCCTTGTCGTTCTTGATGAACATCTTGTCCAGGTCCTCGGGGTAGCGCCGGAACTCCGGCGCGGACTGGACATAGACCTTGAAGAACTGACCGAACCGGACGAACCCTTGTTCCCAGGTACTTCCCACCACGATCGACAGGTTGTCCATGGCTTGGCCGATGGAGACCCCTTTCTGCATGGCGACATCGTTATCAATCACCAGTTCGTACTGCGGATAGTTACTGGCGAAGAAGGTAAACAGTCCTTTCAGCTCTTTTCGCTTGGATAAGGCCTCCATGAACACGTCATTGATCTCACCGAGTTGGGTGTAGTTGCCGCTGTTAGTTTTATCGAGCAGGTTCAGGGTGAAGCCACCAGCTGCACCGAATCCCGGCACTGCGGGCGGCTCGAAGAACTCGAGCTTGACGTTGGCAATGTCTTTTCCCTTCCGCTCCAGATCTTCGATGATCTGCTTCGATGTCCGTTTGCGATCGGACCAGTTTTTCAAGTTGATAATACAGGTCCCCGCGTTGGAGCCCCGGCCCTCGGTCAACACTTCGTACCCAGCCAGCGAGGAGACCGAGACCACTTCGTCGAGTGTTTTACAGATGGTCGCCAGCTCGTGGGACTTGGAGTTCGTGTACTCCAGTGTGGAGCCAGGCGGCGTTTGAATGATCCCATAGATAATCCCCTGATCTTCGAGCGGGATGAATCCCGTGGGCAGAATCGTGTTCACGAAGTAAATGCCAACTCCGAATCCGGAGATCGCCAGCATCGTCAGCATGCGTTGAGTGACCAGGCCTTGGAGCGTCCAGGCGTAACCTCCTGTGATCTTCACGATGATGCCGTCGACGACACGCAGAAAGAGGGCGAGCGGACTGCGGCTCTTTTTCTTGTTGGGATCGTGTGGCTTCAAAATCATCGCGCATAAGACCGGTGTCAGCGTCAGTGCCACCAGGCCCGACAGCACGATCGACATTGCCATCGTGAGGCCGAACTGGCGGTAAAAGACTCCCACTGGACCCGGGATAAAGGTCACGGGGATAAACACCGCGGTCATGACCATCGTGATCGCGATGATGGCCCCGCTGATCTCATGCATGACCTCTTGAGTCGCCATGTATGGGGACAGGTGCTTTTCGTGCATCTTCTCATGCACAGCTTCAACGACCACGATGGCGTCATCGACCACCACCCCGATCGCCAGCACCAAGGCAAACAGTGTGATGAGGTTGATCGACATCCCAAACATCAGCATGAAGAAGAACGTGCCGATCAGCGAAACAGGCACCGCGAGCGTCGGAATCAACGTGCTGCGAAAATCGCCCAGGAACAGATAAACGACCAGCGACACCAGCACGAAGGCCTCGAACAGCGTGTGTAGAACCTTCTCGATGGATGCGTCGAGGAAGTTCGACACGTCGTAGCTGACGGCGAAGTCCATGCCCGGCGGGAACGTGGTGCGCTTGATCTCTTCGAGGTTCTTTTTGACCTCTTCGATGACTTCCGCGGCGTTTGATCCCGGAGTCTGTTTGAGCACGATGGCTGCGGAAGGTTTTCCGTCGATGTCGGAGTAAAGGTTGTAGAACGACGACCCCAGCTCGATCTTGGCCACGTCTTTGAGACGGAGGATTTCCCCTTTGGGGTTGGCCTTGAGGATGATGTTCTCGTACTGCGATGGCTTGTCGTATCGCCCCACCCAGGTCAGCACGTATTCCACGGATTGCGAGGTTCGGCCGGTCGCCTGCCCGAGTCGTCCGGGTGAGCCGATCATGCTCTGCTCGGCGATGGCCTTCATCACGTCGTCCGCAGAGACGTTATAGGCCCGCAACCGGTCGAGGTTCAGCTCCACCCGCATGGCATAGGAGCGGTTTCCCAGGATGTTGGCGATCCCGACACCGCGAATTCGCTTGATCTCGGGCAGGATGTTGACGGTCGCATAGTTGTAGAGAAAGTTCTGATCGACGTTCTTATCGGTACTGAACACGTTGACATACATCAACATGCTCGACATGTTCTGCAGAACCATGATCCCTTCGCGTTCCACGATCGGAGGGAGACGGTTCTTCACCATCTGGATTCGGTTATTCACATTCAGAACCGCAACGTTCGGGTCAGTGCCCGGCTCGAAGATGATCTGAATCGTGGCCTCACCCGCACTGGTAGCTGCGGAGGACATGTAACGCATGTCCTGCACCCCGTTGATGGACTGCTCCAGGATGACCAGGACTGAGTCGACCAGCACGTCGGCACTGGCTCCAGGAAACGACACCGAAACGATCACGCTCGGCGGGGCCACTGTCGGGAACTGGGAAATCGGCAGAGTCACGATGGCCAGCCCACCCATGAACAGGATGAGCAGCGAAATCACGATGGCAAATGCCGGACGGTGAAGGATTCGGGCAAACATGATGCGTATCGCCTGTCCGCGTTAACGTGGCGTTGATTAGTTCAGAGGAGCAGATTGTCTGCGAACTCAATCCGGGGACGATTACTCTGCGTGATATTTCAGATTGCGGAGAGCTTCGTCCGGGGTCACGTACTCATACTCAACTTTGTCGCCATCACGGACCTGACGAATCCCCTCCAGGATAATCTTGTCGTTGGGGTTGAGACCACTTTTTATGAGGTAGATGTCATCCATTTCGCCCAGGATCTCGATCTCACGTTGGCGAACGATGGAGCGAGGCTTCGCGGGCTCGCTGTGAGCTTGCGCTTCGCCTGGATGGGGAGCGTGCTCTGGTGAGGGGGGCACCGGAGGTGCAGGATGGCCCGCGGGAGTGGGGGGCACCGGATGATGGGCCGGAGGAGGGCTGGCCGGCTCCGTGTGTCCTTCCGACGCGGGAGATGCGTCATTCGAGGGAGGGGCGTCTTCGAGAACATAGACATAGTTCTTGGCCAGGATCTCAAACTTCGCCCGTTGCGGAATCACAATGGCGTCCTTCAAGGTCCGGCTGAGGAGCACCGTGCCAGTCTGGCCGTGACGCAGCAGACGTTCGGGGTTTGGAAAGTCTGCTCGGAAGGCGATATTGCCCGTCTCGTTATTGAAGTCCGCTTCAATGGCCCCGATCTTTCCGAGGTGGGGAAACTTGTTGCCGTTTGCCAGGACCAGCTCAATCTTGAGATCATCCTTGTCCTTGCTGGCTTGATAGGCGAGGTAGTCGGACTCGGGAACGTTGAAGTAGACCCACATGACCTCGTTGTCCGACAGCGTTGTCAGGTCGTCCCCTTCGGCGATCAGGCTTCCCTGCTGATGTCGCTGATGATCGATAATCCCATCAAAGGGGGCTTTGACGGTGGCAAAGTTCAGCTCGGCTTCCGCCAGCTTCATCTGGGCCTGAGCCTTGGCCAGCTTGGCCTGAGCCAGGGAGACCTCCGGCTGGGCGACGACCTTCTGCTGGAATAGCTTCTCGGTGTTGGAGAACTCGATCTGGGCCAGCTGCACTTCGGCTTTTTCGGAATCGAGTTTGGCTTTGTAGAGTGTGGGCAGGATCGTGAACATCACATCACCCTGCTTCACGACCTGTCCCTCTTTCACGAGGATCTCTTCCAGGTAGCCCCCTTCCAAGGCTCGAACTTCGATGTGTCGGCGAGAGTGGATCTGGCAGACAAAGGGCTGGGGGCGAACAACATCTCTGGCGACCGGACTGGTGACCAGGATCTTGTGCTCGGCGTGATGCTCCGGCTCAGGTTGGTTTCCCTCGACCTTGTGGCATCCGGTCATCGACGCCAACGCCAAGGCCAGCGAGAGAACCGGAAACGAGGGACAATGTTTGAGACTGATGTTCATGATGAAACTATGCATTTTTTGATCGGAACCGACGATGTCCTTACGCATGAACATCGTTGGGGGAGGGTGGGCGTGGAGAGAAGTTTCTCGCCTGGCAGGGGCAGCGCGGAGCTGTTCGCTCGGGGCGGGGCACGCGGAAGGTCGATGTCGTTTTCGTGTTCACTGGCCTTCGCGTTTCTGGATTTGTGGAGTGCAACTGCCATGCCAAAGCACGATGTCCCTCAGCTTGTTCTGGCCGAGGAAAAGGCTGGTGGCCTGTCCTGGACTATGTTTACGTCGACAGGGGCCCACCGAGGGGAACTCCAGTCATGCGACGTCGAATATGCGAAATATATGACGTGCTACAGGATTCGTGCACTGTGCATCGTGGCTCTGAAGGCGGTCTTTCGCGGGTTTCTTGTCTGTTTTCGGGCCGGCAACACGGCGGTCTGGGCTGTATTTGGCAAGTTGCGAGATTTCTGGAAGAGATCCGATCGCCCAGCTTGGATTGACTGCATTTCTGCCACGGTGGCTGGAAATCAGTCAGGCAGCACAAGTGGCCGTAGCGTGTCCGTGTGTTCATGTATTGCGGACAAGATGCGAACTCGGGATGCGGTAAGAGGCACCTTGCGGGGAGATTGATTGAGAATGAGCCGGCGATGGACGGTGGCGACGTCGACTCTCCCAGTCAGATGTGAGTGCAGGACTCACAATGAAACATTCGTCAGCTGTGGGCATATCGCGATTGATATGTCGTATTTGATCGATAAGATCAAAATTGGTGGATCAGGTGTGACTGATCGATTTCGTCTTCAGCGAGTCAGCTCAAGGCAGACGAATTCAGTTCGCGACCGGGACACCGAATGGGCGCGGTGTATCCATGAAAAAGCTTGCGACTCGGTTGTCTGTGAAAGTGGCCAGCAAGGCATCACGAGGGAAGCCTCGCCGATCTGCTCCGTCACATTTGCCGCTCGCGAATGAGGCGCTCGGGGTATCCGGCGCAAATCGATCGGCTATGGCGAACGCTCTCCCTGGACCTCGCTGGACGTTTCTGACGAACCACTCGCACGTTCTGATTCTGATTTCTCGCAACCCCAACGTCGTGCTACGTCAAGTGGCAATTGAGGTTGGGATCACAGAGCGGGCTGTGCAACGAATCATCGCTGACCTCGAAGAAGCGGGAATCCTGGAGCGGGAGAAGGTCGGGCGTCAGAACCGATACCGCATCATGAGCGATCAGCCGCTCCGGCATTCGGTGGAATCGCATCAGACCATTGGCAATCTCCTCGCGCTGATGGAAGACGGGTTGTCTGTGAGGTCGGATCGGTAAATGCCGCCTCGGGGGTGAGCATACCCGGTCGCTACGACTTGCAGAGCTGCTTGCTGTTGTACCTTTGAGACGCAGGGCACATTGACGGCCTCTACCCGCGTGAGCAGTCTACTCCACTGTTTTCGCAACCCGCGCGTTTGATCGCACCATCTGAATGCACCACGCGATCAGGCCAGTATTGACCACTGTGAACAGAAGAAAGAGTCCCAAGCCTCCGACCTGAGCGGCCGCTTTCGTCGAGGCAGCCACCTGATCAAGATTGGCTTGCGACAACCGGATGATTTCTCGCAGCGATGCCCCCGCCAGCAAGGTGATCAGCAAGGCGGCGGTTAATGCGATTCGCCAGTGACTGCAGAAGCAGGTGCGGCGAAGCTGGATGAACCAGCCCGCGACCTGGAGTGAACTTCCGGCGATCAATGTGATTAACCATGGCAATCCCGCGTGGCCGGTTAAATGGGAACGAATCGAGGGCTCAAGAGTCGTCCAGTAACCCCAGGCACACACGACGGCCATCACGATTCCCGCGATCGACACGCGAGCGAGTCGGCGAAATTCCCACTGGAATAGTTCATCCCATTGGGTGTCGTCGATCGAGGAGTCCCAAGCTGCGACTCTGGATCGCATCCCCTGCAGTTGCCAGCTGGTGAGGATGCTCATCGTGGGGAAAGTTCCAGCCAACCAGGTCAGCAACCTCAGTACCAATGCCAGGGGGGAACGGACCGCCTCACCAGCACGATAGGCATCGGGCCAGGCCGCCGAGTTGAGGCTCAGCAGGTGGTTGGCCGTCCAGCAGAAGGCCACGAACAGAAAGCACGCGGCGATGCCGAGTGAGAGCCCCAGCCTGACTCCAAGTGGCCAGCGACTGACGGCCTCGCTCTTGGCGACGTAGAGAAGGTAGAACGCGGCGACCAGGACCGGGATGACAACCATCCAGCGCCAGCCCAGCAACAAATTCGCGGTGTAGAACTGCTGCCGGTAGAGGACTTGTACGAAAAGCAACGGAGCCACGCCCGCCGTGATCGCACCACTCAAGGCAAAGGGCATCCAATCTCGAAGGAGCCGCGAGACCGGTTGCTGAGTGCGAGGAATCGAGCCGGTACCGGGGCAGATTGTCGCCCATGCAAGCCACAAACTTCCGGCCAGCACATATGCCATCAAGAAGACATGCACCACCAATGTCAGGACGTAGACCACGAGATAGAACGACAGGTGGGTATCGAATCCGAACGGAAACAACGAGTTCATTATTCGTGCCTCCCGTCCAACAGGGTGGGGCCGATCGCAGCTGCAGGCCCAGCGCTGGCGACTCTGGGAGCATGAGAGTTCATGTTCGCGGGCTCAGTCCCCGCTTCGTTCAACCAGGCTTGGATCTGCTGCAAGGTCGATTCACTGATCGTGTCGGACCAACTGGTGGGACGCTTCGCGTGGACCCACTCGATGTACTGCACGAGTGACTCCAACTCCCGAGCGGTCCCGGCAAATGGCGGCATGAAGGGCTTGGTCTGTTGCAGCTTGGCGATGTTCATTCGCATCTGGTCAACATCCCACGACCCTGTCAGGTGCACGACGGCATTGGATCCCTCCATCGTGTGGCACACCGCACATTGACGGCGGAAGACTTTGGCTCCCAGGGTGACGACCTCGTTCGGAAGTTGCTTTTCGTGGACTACGGGGAACGGGTCGTCCGTGACGCATCCTCGGACTCGCAGGTCGGCAACTTCTTCAGGGCGAATTCCGTTGGAGTAGAGGACATGCCTCACGGTGTAGGGCTTGCGAGAACCCTCTCGGACAAACTCGCCTCCCGCTGTCGCACCAAAGGCCAGCAACAGTAACAGTGAGGCCGTTGCCCCGTTGATATACAGCTTCTGCAGCCACAGTCCGATCAACGCATACCCGCCAATTGCGAGTGATGCTCCGACAGAGATCATAAAGAACAACATCATGGCCGGGCTGCCTCCCAGCACCCAGCTGCGACTGTCGTCGGGCATGGAGAAGAGATACCACGCACCGAGGACTGGCATGGCGAGCATCGGAATCATCAGGTGGGCCGCCTTGTTGATGAGTTCCTGTCGCTGCTCCCGGCTGAGATTGGGGATCACATTCACCACCACACAGCCGATCAATGCCGACAACGTCATGCACACAATCGTCCGGAAGAACAAGCTGGGCCAGAATCCGGGATTCAAAAAGCCGTCGATGATCGAGTGACTGGTCAGCCAGCGTCCCGGTGTCAGTTGCCATGACAGGATCCCATTGATCCAGAAGAGGCTCATCCAGGCGGCGAACGCATAGAGAATCAACAGTGTGAGGCAAACGCGGTCGCTCAGCTGATCGTGGTAGCGATAGAAGCAGTACCCCGCGACGACCTCCAGGCAGAAGAAGGTCCATTCGGTCGCCCAGATCCAGTGAAACTGAAACACCATCTCGCCGATTGTCGGGGCGCTGACCTGAATCGACGTGAACCAGATTCCCACCCCGGTCAGAGCTCCAAGGACAAAACTGATCAGTACCAGAACCTTGAAGTACCCATGGACGAATGATCGGGCGTGCTCGCAACGTCCCGTCATCGACAACCACTGGAAGTAGCAGAGCAGGATACCCCCACCGACCGCGAATTGGGCCAGGAATACATGGACAATGGCCACAGCTGCCATGACCAATCCAGGCATCAGCGGTCCATAGTCATTCACCGGAAAGACGGTGCTCACGTCGACTGATCCTCTCTGGAACCAGATTCTCTTCTGTTCAAAAGTCACACGCTGTGATCAGTGGGTATGCAACTGTATGCGACCCATGTCGAATGGGATCGGTACAAATGTCAAAGTCTCGAACTCAGGAGACTGTCCGGCTCTTTCGTCTCAATCATCGGAGCCCGGAGGTGAATGGTACCCACGCAGTTACCGCTCGGCATTGTTCTCACCCAGTGATTTGGCTTTGGGTGGGGCGGATAAACGGAACCTCGGGCGTTCGTGCGTATTCACGAGAGCGGTGATATCAACTTTCAACTCGAAGGCTATTCGTACATCCCGGTCCATCGATCCGGGAGAGGAGACGCGGTCTTGGGACGCCACATCCGTGAGACCTCTTCGACCGCGCACACTGATGAGGCCTCTCCAACTGACTCCGGTCGAAATCGGGGAGAGGGACTCGATCTCGTCCCTGCCCGGGCTCGTCGTTATGGCTTGGCAGCCGGTGCTGAAGGAGCGGCCGCATCTGGTTTCGAATCATTTTGCACACGTTCAAGGGTATCGAAGTACTTCTTGATTCCTTCGTGATAGCCAGGCGGGGCTTCCTCTTTTTCGATGGCTTCGTCGGTGGCCTGCTTGATGTTGGAGATAATCTCGCGGTACTCGGCCTGCAGGTCTTTGATGTCGGCGTTGGGGGCGTCCTTCGTCTTCATCGAGAGCAGGATCTTCCCCTTCTTGATGGCGGTTTTGGTCTTCTCGGTCTGGAATGCAGTTTTGGTGGAGTCGTCCTCGGGAGCCTTGCCACCCTCTCCGAGTCCGCGACCACCGATTCCTCCCTCGCCTTCGCCCTCTCCCTGACCGCTTCCGTCGCCCTCACCTTCACCCTCTCCCTCGCCTTCACCTCGTCCCTCACCACCCATTTTGGCGAGGATCTGGTCACAGAGTTCCTGGTACTCCTCCATCGTGGTGGCGTCAGCTGCCATCTCACCGTCGAGTTGCTCTTCGCTGTTCAGTTTTTTGGCTTTGGCGATGGTTTCGAGGGCCTCCTCCAGCTGTTGAAGGTCGCGAGCCGATTGAGCCATCTCTTTGAGTTCCATCTTGGCGAGTTCCATCGACTCCTTGGCGGCGTCGAGGGCCTCGGTCGACATCTTTTGATTTCCTTCGGATTTCTGAAGTTGATCCAGTGCCCGCTCCAGTGCAGCCTGCATGGCCTTTGATCCGGCCTTCTTCCCAGCCAGCTTGGACATGTCGTCCATTTCCTTCTTGAGCTGTTGGGCCATCTCGGAGCGTTTGAGTGGATCCGTCTCTTTCATCAGCCGCTCCAGCTTCTCCTGCATCTCGTCGAATTTCTGGGCCATCTCTTCCGGCTTGCCCTGCTGGAGCCCCTCCAGCATCTTGCGCATTTCCTGGGTGTTCTCACTGCCAAACTGCTGGGCCGAGTCGAGGTTCTTCTTCAGGTCTTTCAGGGCGTTGTTGGTGTTGCGGAACTGTTCGCCGATGACCTTCTGGTCCTCGTTGAGCTTCTTTTCGTTGGAGGCCTTCTCGGCTTTCTTCATCTCTTTGAGGTCTTGGACCAGTTTCTCCAGAGCCTTCTGTACATCTTCGGAGACCTCCGAATCGGAGTCCTTGTCAGACAGGGATTGTTTACGGATCTCAGTCGCTTTCTTGGCCTCCCGGATCTGCTCGGCGATCTTGCTTTCTTCTTTCGCGACCAGCTGTTTTCCAAACGGGTCAAGGGTCGGCAACAAGCAAGCCAGCCCCGCGAGAGTGGCCAGCAGCAGGGCCCCACCAACCCGGCGACTGCTTCGGGGATTCGCCAGCGGATCGAGGGACAAAACCCGATCGGGAGTAATTTTCTGGGCGATCGCTTCCGCGTCCTGGGTCACCAAAGGTTGATACGCTCCTGCGGTCGTCGCGAGGCGCGTGACCGTCAGGAATAAATCATTCGTGGCACAGACCGCATCAACTTGGCGAGCAGAGTCGACAAGTGCGGGTCTACGGGCGAACACCAACCCGGAGAATACGGAGAGGACCGGGACGCTCATAAACACGCGCGGAATCCACCAGTTCGCCTCGGCGCTGGACAGCATTCCCGTCAGACGCACCCCGAGTACGAACAGCAGGCTCAACGCCGAGAACACGAGGAAGCTGATGTATGACGCCCGACCCAACCGGGTCAGATACATCCGGCGAGCGACTCGCTGCAAGAGCGACACCGACTGCGGGCAAACTGACGCCTGAATTTCGGTCATATCACACCTTCCGCTTTCAAACGCCCGAACGGTCGTCGGCCAACCGCAGCGGGCTGGCGCCACCTTGCTGTGTTCGACAGCTGCCCTCACCGGAAAGTTCCGAGAGGACGCCGCGAATTGCCAACAACAAGCTGTCCGTTCTGACTCTACGTTTCGACTCTACGAAATGTGGGCGCGAATCGCAATTGGAAGTGAACGGACGACCACTTCATCTCTCGTAGCCGTGTCTCACGACGAGCCCTCGACCTACCCGTCCTGTCACCCTACCTAGGTCTGGCTCTCATCCCTCCACTCTCGTCACTCGTCTCTACTTCAACCATCCCTTACGTATCAGCTCATCAAAGACGACGTTCTTGATCGATTGATCGCTGGTCAAGCTGAGGAACCGGCCCTCGCGCTTTTGGGACTCCTTCGAAAGGTGGTCCTCCAGGGCCTGGCGGTGAGCCTGGTACAGGCCGAGCAGTTCTCCGACGGAGGAGATGTCGAGCGTGCTCCCCGATTCGGAGTCGACGAACCGGAAATCTCCGGTTAGTTCCGGGTTCCGCTCCGAGGGGCCCAGAATCTGGATCGCGAAGATCTCCAGCCCCGACCCATGCAACAGATTGAACGCCCGTCCCACATCGCCGAAAGTCAGAAAGTCCGAGATCACGACGACCACGCCCTTCCCACGTCGGCGTTGCAGCACATCTTCAATCGCCTGGTCGACGGGGAAATCGCCGCCGGGGGTCAGGTCTTCAAGAAATGACAGAAATCGTCGTACGGAGGCCCGCCCTCGCGTCGCGGGGAAGACCGCGGGAGGCTTCCCCGCCTGGGCACAGGAGTAAACGCTCACCTTCTCGACACTCGTCAGGCTGGCCATGCCAAACACAGCTGCAATTTGTCGGGCGAGTTCGAACTTCCCCTCGAAGTTCATTGAGGACGAGGCATCGAGCAGGATGGGAACCTGCATCTCCTCTTCATGGGCAAAAAGTTTCAGGTACGGCTGGTTGAGTCGGGAGAAGATGTTCCAGTCGACATACCGCAGGTCATCGCCCGCGACGTAATCACGGTAGTCCGAGAAATCGATACTGGTGCCGCCCTTACCGGAGAGATGTTCACCGTGGGAACGATTCGTCTTCTTGCGACGCGGGTTCACTCGCAATCGTTCCAGACGAGCGAGCAAATCGTTCGGGAGCAGCGTCGTGAGCTGAGGGACAGACATGTCGACCTGTATAGTGTGAGGCCGCGGGCGAGAGATTTTGCGGCGACGGCTGTCAGGACTCGGTGTTTATAGTCTACGCAACCCCTGCGGAAATTGCTGGCGCAGTTCGCGAAATTCTGTCGCGCGATCTGACGGCGTGTGAGGGTTCGCACAACCCCGGGATTGGTATTTTCACAGCCTCTGGCTACTCTTACATCGGAGTCCAGAAGGCAATCCGTCCCTGACCGATTGCTGGTATTCATCAATCAAGAAGGGGAACTGTGATGCTCAAGAATTGGCCTGTGTGTGCGGTGTTGACTGCGGCATTGGTGTCGGGGTGTGGAGAGGCTCCCGCACCGCCAGTGGCAACTCCGTCGGAATCGGTCCAGATGACTCCGGGCGACCACGCCAAACCGAAGCTGTCGGCTGAGGATCAGGCCTTGGCCGATAAGCAGAAGAACTGCCCCGTGGGCGGCGAAGCCCTGGGCAGCATGGGGACTCCCGTCAAGGTGATGGTCGGCGACCGCGCGGTCTTCCTCTGCTGTGAAGGATGCCGCGAAGCCATCGAGAAGGAACCCGAGAAGTACCTCGCGAAGCTCGATGCTCAGGCGAAGCCGGCTGCTGAACCAGCAGCCACCGAAACCCCAGCTGCCCCCGCGACCGAGGCTCCTGCGAATCCGTAGGTTGGGATGCGAAAGTTGCCTTGGGGGATGGGACAGACAGGAATGTCTGTCCTACTGAGGAATGGGACCCGAAACGGCTGTGACGAGCAGACGCGGAATCCTCTGGAGATGTAACAGCATTTCCGGAGGGGCGTCTCTGCGGCAACAGGATGTCATGGTTGCTGCATGAGTCCAATTGTCGGGCCAAGGTGTCGAGTGGAGTTCCTATTGAAGAATGCCTGTCTCGCCTGAACTTTACAGAGGTTCAGGTAACTGCATCTTGTGACGATTCCGGCGTTTGCGTACGATCACTCGACAGCAATGAAGGATACGTCCGCAGCCAGTGGGCGTGGCTGAACTAGATCACCAGGGACTGGAACACAATGGCTGAGAAAACTCCCCGTTGGATGTCAGCAGTGAAGCTGCTGAGCTTGTTGGCTTTCGGAGTCTTCTCCGTCCCGGCTGCAGTGTCGGCCGCTGAGCCAGTCGATGCCGAGACGGCGAAGATCATCACCCAGATGATTCCGTCGTTCCATGTGTCCCGCAAAGGGGTCGACGATCGAATCTCGAGCATGTTGCTCGACTCCTATCTCAAGGATCTCGATCCGGCGAAGCTCTATTTTCTGCAATCCGATATTGATGAGTTCGCGCCACACCGTCTGACCTTGGATGACGAGTTGAAGGCCGGAAATGTTCAGTTCGGGTACGACGTGTTCGACCGCTACAAAGAGCGGATGGCGACCCAACTGATGAAAGCCCACGAGCTGATTGACGCTCCTCACGACTTCACCGTGGATGAGTCGCTGGTCATCAAGGGGGACGACCAGCCTTGGGCACGGACTCAGGAAGAGGTCGACGATCGCTGGCGCAAGCGGATCAAGTATGACCTGCTCCAGTTCCGCCTCGACAATGAGACCGACGAAGAAGCTCGCAAACGCCTGCACAGCCGCTACCGCACTGTTCAGCGGAACATCGATCAGATGAAGAAGAGCGAAGTGGTCGAGCTCTATCTCACAGCTCTCACCACCTGCTATGACCCGCACTCGACCTATATGTCTCCGGAAAGTGCCGAAGACTTTGACATCCAGATGCGGCTCAGCCTGGACGGGATCGGAGCCACGCTGCGATCCGAAGATGGCTACACGATTGTCGTCTCGGTGGTTCCTGGTGGTCCCGCTGACAAGGATGGCCGCCTGAAAGAGAAGGACAAGATCACCGGCGTCGGCCAGGAGACTGGCGAGATTGATGATGTGTTCGAGGTCCGGCTCAGCGAAGTTGTCCGTAAGATTCGCGGTAAGGCTGGAACTAAGGTCCGCCTTCGCGTGCAGACCGGTTTGACGGGCGAGACCGTGGTTTACGAGATCACCCGCGATAAGGTCGAGATCCAGGACTCTGCCGCCAAGGGCAAGATCATCGAGACCAAGGACCTTCTGGGCCGCCCGGGCAAGATCGGTATCATCAGCCTTCCGTCGTTCTACCGCGACTTCAGTGCTGCGGAGACCGGTTCCGGGAAGAGTGCTGTGGTCGATGTCGAGAAGATCCTGAACGACTTCCGTGATGCGGGGGGCGTGGATGCCGTCGTGATGGACCTGCGAGGTAACGGCGGGGGAGCTTTGAGCGAAGCCATCGAGATTTCGGGGCTGTTCATTGATCAAGGCCCGGTCGTGCAGGTCAAAGATCCCTCGGGCAAGGTCAAGGAACTCGATGACGAAGTTCCCGGTGCTCTCTATACGGGGCCGCTGGTCGTGATTTGCAATCGCTTGTCCGCGTCCGCGTCGGAGATCTTTGCGGGAGTGATTAAGGACTACCGCCGCGGGGTTGTGATCGGTGATTCGACCACTCACGGAAAGGGCACCGTGCAGAACCTGATGCCGGTTTCTGCGCGTCAGGCGTTCCGCGTGCTCGGCGGAGGCGGTCCCGACCTCGGCCGGTTGAAGATGACGATTCAGCAGTTCTATCGCGTCAACGGCGACAGCACTCAGAATCGCGGTGTCCGTTCCGATGTCGTCTTGCCATCGCTGCTCGACCATATCGATGAAGGGGAGTCGGGCCTGGAGAACGCACTTCCGTTCGATCAGATCCGCAACGCCAGCTATCTGCCTGGCAAACCAATCTCGCCCGAGCTGATTGCGGCTCTGCAGAAGAACAGCGAAGTTCGCGTGAGTGCCGACAAGGATTTCCAGAAGGTCGATGAGGGGATCAAACGTTTCATCGAGCGGAAGAACCGCAAGGAAGTCTCGCTCGTTGAGTCGGTCTTGCGTGCTGAACGCGAAACCGACAAGGCCATCGCCGATGAAGAAAAGAAGCAGCTCGGTGAAGATGAGCAGAAGGACAACAAGGATATCTTCCCCAAGAACTTCTACAACGACGAACTACTGAACGTCACCCTCGACTACCTCGCGGGGCTGAAGGGACAGTTGACGGTCCAGAAATAGTCGGCCAAGCAACTCGGCTGTGACTGACCGACCGCATCACCAACCATCCGGAGCGAATTCGTTCCGGATGGTTTTGTTATTGTTGGGGGGATGGGACAGAGCACTTGTCTGGTGTGAAAGAGTGCGTCGTCTCCACTCGCCTTTCATGACCCCATTAGGTTGGGGTGACGACCTATAAAAAGGAAAGACCCCGACAGGACGAATCCCATCGGAGTCTTTCACTCCATCCGGTCGGGGTCAGGTCAGGCTGCGATGACAGCTGGCCTGTATATGCTTACCACTTGGGGCTCTCGTTGATGGGGGCGTCGCAGGCGATGTCGCACTGGTTGTTGTCGCAGTCATCCCGCTGATCTTCGAAGTCCGAACCATAGGTCGCCGCGTGAACCCGATTACCCAAGTCGACCTTGTGGAAACCACTGAAACGGTAGGACTGGTTCAACTCGCCGATGGCATCGGCCACGTCGTTAAGCTCGGTCACCACGGCGTGCTGAACTTCGCTCAGACCCACGATCAGACCGATCACGAGCAGAGTCGCCACCAGTACCAGTTCCGCCGAGATAATAAAACCGGCATCATCATTCCACAGTGTCTTCAGCATGTCATTCCTCAGTCCAAGTGCGCGAATTGTGGGAACCTGGGATCGCGGTTTGTCCGCGTCCAATACATCAGAGGCTGTCACTCGCGACCACATCATGAAGACATGGCGTTGTATCGCCCCCCTTAAGGCCTTGTGAAAAGCACTGGCCATACCACAGGGATCACGAATTGTTCCTGGTCCGGTCTTGCCGAATATTCACGCAGAATCTCAGTGTTTCAGAAAGACGGCGACGGTCGCGTGTGTTCAGGGGCCTGAACATGTTCTGTATTGGTGCCGAAATGAACGCTTATCAGTTTCAATTACCGGGGGAATGATCACTCATAAAATAAAAAAAGCCCGGGGCATCGCGGCCACCGGGCTTCACTCCAGTCGAAGCTGCACTCACTCAGCTTCGGACTCACTCAGCTTTCAGACGGAACCCGATGTGGGATCCGCGTGGGTTTACCACTTGGGGCTTTCGTTGGAAGGCGCGTCACAGGCGATGTCGCACTGGTTGTTATCGCAATCATCCACGGTGTCGTTGAAGTGCGATCCCACCGAGTGAGCATGCACCGCACAACCGCCGCGGTCACGCTTCGAGAATCCGCTGAAGCTGAAACACTGGTTAAGCGAACCGATTGCATCTCCGACATCGTTCAGCTCGCTGACCACGGCGTGCTGGACTTCGCTCAGACCGACCACCAGACCGATCACGAGGATCGTGGCGATGAGCACCAGTTCTGCGGAAACGATGAAACCGGCTTCGTCATTGAACAACTTCTTCAACATGTTTTCTTCCCCTGCGCGAGACTCTATGGACTCTGGAAACCTATGCATAAGCCGACCACGGGCTGGGGGGCCCGAGAGCACGCCGACTCACACATCACATCCGGAAACCAATCTCACGAGGGGCACAAGCTGGGAAGACGAGAGGCCTCGTGTGGCTGGCTCTCACAATTTGCATGTGGCATGCCAAGGCCCGGGAAAAAGCCGATCTGTGAGGTTTAACTGGTCTCGAAGGGCTGGCCGTCGGGAACTCACCCCGAATCTGTTCAGTCTGGTTAACACTCTGTACGTTCATTCGTCTGGTGGTTCTTACGCGGGAGTGGGCGACATACCGGCCGAGGCCAGGGGAGGCGAATTACCAGGGACCGCCAGTCCCCTTCGCGGGAACGGATTGTTGTCACAGCTCGCCCCACGGGAGGCTGATTGACACTGTTCAGAGTCCTTGACATATTTGCGTGGAACACCCCCACGATACTCTGGCAGTGAGCACGATGAAGATCACCCACGTTGAGGTAATTCCCGTCCGCATTCCGCTGAAGCCTGCCCGATACATGGTCACCGCGCTCGGCTGGCATCGGGAGTCGAAGTACGTTCTGGTCCGGGTTGGGACCGATGAGGGAATCGAAGGCATCGGCGAAGCGACCGTGATGCCGAGCTGGTCGGGGGAAACGGTTTGGAGTGCGACGAGCATGCTCAAGCACATCCTCGCCCCCAGCGTGATCGGAGCCGATCCGACGAACATCGACGAGATCGAAAGCCGGATGGCCGATCGCGTCTGCCGCCACAACTGGTTCGCCAAGGCTGCCATCGAGATGGCGTGCTGGGATATTGCGGGGAAGAAGGCCGGCAAGCCCGTGTATGAACTACTCGGGGGAGCTGTGAGGCCACTGACGGTCCGCTGTCGGTTCTCGATGGGAGCCTATGAACCCGACCGGGCGCGCGAGCGGGCCCTCGAACTCGTCAGCGAAGGCTTTACCACCATCAAGGTGAAAGTCGGTGGCGAAGCTGAGGCTGACATCAAACGAGTTCAGACCGTTCGCGAGGCGATCGGCCCGAAGCTCGGTCTCACGATTGACGCCAATTGCGGCTGGAACACTGATACCGCAATCCACTGCGTCAACGCTCTGCAGGACTGCAACATCGCTCTGAACGAGCAACCGACCCACGATGGCGATTACGCAGCTTTGGCCCGGGTCCGTCGCGAGACCAAGCCGCCGGTCATGGCCGATGACATGTGCTTCGACATGATCCACGCCCGCGAACTGGTACGGAACAACTCCTGCGACCTGATTGGCGTCTACCCCGGGAAGAATGGGGGCATTCGCAAGTCGAAGGCGATCGTCGATTTCGCCGCAGCCAACGGTGTCAAATGCAGCATCGGCTCGAATCTCGAATGGGATATCGGCACAGCTGCAATGGCGCATCTCGTCGTGTCGAATAAGAATATGTGTGTCGAAGAGTTTCCCGGCGACATGCTCGGCCCGGAGTACCACGAGGTTCGCATTGCGAAGAACCCGATCAAGATCGAAGGCCCGCTGGTCACGATCGGATCGACTCCCGGGCTCGGCGTTGATGTCGACTGGGATGTGGTGAAGGACCATCGGCTGGAGTTGACTGTCTGATGATCGTTGATGTTCATAGCCACGCCTGGGCGTACCCGAATCACTTCACGGATGATTTCCGGGAACAGGCTCGTCGGGCCAAGGCGGGCGTGGAGATGGACCTGACAGTGAGGTACGAGGACTATCGGGCGACCGCTCCCGAGGAGACGGTGACCATCGTCTTTGGCGGGAAGGCTCGCCTGAGTGGGCTGTGGGTCGACGATGACTATGTCGCACGGTATGTGGCGGTCGATCCGAATCGCTTGATTGGCTTTCTCTCGCTCGACCCCACTCAGCCAGGCTGGATGGATGAGTTGAAGGACGGGCATCAACGGCTTGGCCTGCGTGGTATCAAGCTGATGCCAATGTATGCGGGCTTTCGTCCCGATGAGCCCCGGCTTGATCCACTGTGGCAGTACGCGACCGATCACCGGTTGCCCGTGCTGCTCCACACCGGGACGACGTTCGTGTCGCAGGCCCCGCTGGAGTGCACGCTTCCTCGGCACATCGATCCCGTGGCGACACGGTTTCCGGAGGTTCGCATCATCATGGCCCATCTTGGCCACCCGTATGAGGGGGAGGCCATCGTCACGGCTCGCAAGCACCCGCATGTCTACTGCGACATCAGTGCGCTGCACTATCGCCCGTTCCAGTTCTATCACAGCTTGATGCTGGTCCAGGAATATGGCGTCTGGGACAAGGTGTTGTTCGGTACCGACTATCCATTCACCACGGTCAATGCGACGATCGACGGGTTGCGCAGTTTGAACAGGATGCTCGAAGGGACAGCTCTCCCGAGACTCAACGACCAGGCCATCGAACGTATGATCGTCCGCGATTCGCTGCCGCTGCTTGGGTTGGCCTGAGTCTCCGACCAACCCGAAGCGTCAGCGAGGGCGAATGTCAGTCCACATGTGTATGACTTAACAGACCTGCAACAGGTCGTGATTCCGTTCGCATCTCGGCGAGCGAGAGGCGTGCCAGAGACGTTCTCCCTCGCTGACGCCTCGGGCTAGTAAGGGAGATGTCGTACAGGGTGACTATCCGAAGAGAGCGGTGACGGGGGTGCCGGTCGAAACGCGGACGGGGCGGCCGAGTGCATCGGGGATGGCGGTTTCTGGTTCGATGCCGAACGCATGCAGCTGTGTTGCGGCGAAGTCCTCGGGAGTAACGGGGCTGTCTTTGACATACGCCCCCTGGGCATCACTGGCCCCATAGATCGCACCACCACGAATACCGCCTCCGGCGAGGAGATTGGTGTAGCAGTGGGCCCAGTGGTCACGACCGGTGTAGGCATTGATCTTCGGCGTGCGACCGAACTCTCCCGAGACTGACACCAAGGTTTCATCCAGAAGCCCTCGCTGGTCGAGATCCTCCAGCAATGCGGAGAAGGACCGATCGAACGATGGCGTACAGTATTCGTGGGTCAGCTGTTGCTTACCCTTCAGTTGTCCATCGATTCCGCAAACATCGCTGGCCACACCGTGGTTGTCCCACAGATTGAACTGGCACCCCTTCTTGTCGAAGAAGGTCCAGAAGACGTTGACGAACCTCACGCCCGATTCGATCAACCGGCGGGCCATCAGAAAACTCTGGCCATACTCGTTCCGCCCATATCGGTCGCGCACAGCTGGGGGCTCTTGCTCCAGATCAAATACGCGGCGTGTCATGGGATTCGAGAGGAGGTCGAACGCCTTGTGCTGGAAGTCGTCGTAGTGGTCGGTCGATGCCCCAGCGACATCGACGGCTTTCGACTGTTGCAGCTGGCGACGAGCAGCAAGACGTTCGGGGTTGAGTTTCTCTAACGGCTGGATCGCATCGAGTTTCAGCGGAGCATCGGTGAGCGAACCCTTGGGCTCTTTGCTGAACGCCAGCGGGTCGTACGCAGGACCGAGGAATCCGCCCGATTGCCCCTTGTATGGCGGTGAGTTGGTCCCGAAGAGTCGCGGCAGCACCACCCATGCGGGCAGGTCGCCGCGATCGCCCAGCACCTTGTTCAAGATCCCACCGATTCCCGGATGGTCGCTGCGTTTGGCGTGGACTTCGGTCAGGACACGCGGCAGCTCTCCCATCACCGTGTGGGCGATCGCTCCGCTATGGTCGTTGTTTGTATGTGTCATCGAGCGGATCAACGCCAGCTTGTCGGCGTGACGAGCAACTTGTGGGATCAGTTCGCTGAAGGGCAGTCCGGGGACCGCTGTCGCGATCGGGCTGAACTCAGTGCGTATCCCGACTGGTGCATCCAGTTTGAGGTCCCACAAGTCAGGTTGAGAGGGGCCTCCACAGAGAAAGATCGAGATGCATCGCTTGGCTGTCGCCGAGCCAGAATCAATGGCCTGTGCTCCGGCTTCGCGTGCTTCCACGACACGGGGTAGCAGCAAGCCGCCTGCTGATAACGCAGCCATCGACAGAGCCGACCTGCGGGTCAGGCGACGATCGGGCTGGGGAAACAGAGAGAACATGCGGACCACCCGAGAACCGTTATCTCTCGAACATTTCAAAACGCGAAGGCGATCGCCGGGGAGAAAATTCCCTGTGACTCGCTCAGCGCACATTACTTATATACATTGCCATTGATGTGTGAGGCAACATCGCCAGCTCGCCGATGTGACTCTTTGAAACGAATTGGCTGTCGATACCCCCTCTTGTACAGAGGATGATTGATGCAGTTTGTTCCCGCACTTCCGCTGGTTTATGAGTTCAGTCGAACGCGGGAGCCTCGTTGTCGGGTTCAGCCGGGTGAGACGATCCGGGTGGAGTCTGAGGACGCACTCTCTGGTCAGATTCGCAAGCCGGGTGATCGACGCGACAAAACTGCGATGCCCTACAGCAATCCAGTGGCTGGGCCGATTTATGTCGAGGGGGCCCAGCCGGACGATGAGCTGGCGGTGACGATTCAGCAGATCGAACCCCGCGACGGGCAGTGCTCGACGTACACGGGAGCCCCCAAGCAACTGGTTGAATGGCTGGGGAGTGACGTTCCGCATGGGGCCCATGTTTGTCCGATTCGCGACGGACAGATTCTCTGGAAGGACCGGGTGTCGATCCCTTATCGGCCGATGCTCGGCTGCATCGGAACGGCGTCGGACTGGGGTGTGCCGACGACGGCGCCCGCTGGGCCGCACGGAGGTAACCTCGACATCGTGGAGGTCTGTCCCGGGAGTACGATCTATCTGCCGGTCAAAGTGCCGGGTGCCTATCTCTATCTGGGGGACGCCCACGCCGCGATGGGGCATGGCGAGTTGTCGGCGACCGGGCTGGAGATGGCGGCGTATTCGACGGTGACCGTTGATCTTGTTCAACGGCCGAAGGTCAGTGGATTGCGGGTCAGTCACACCGACTTTCTGATGTGCATCGCGACACAGGGGAATCACGAGAGGGCAATGGCCGAGGCCTTCTCGAAGCTCATTCTCTGGTTGGAAGCGGAGTACGGGTGGAATCGGTGGGATGCCTATGACCTGCTGACGCATGTGGCGCAGATCTCGATCGGATACTACGGAAGCGGGACCGTCGGGGTGAAGATTGCCCGTCGGTATGCGGAGCGGAGCGCATGACACACACCTTTCACGAGACGCGGTTGTTGATCGCTCGGTGTGTGGTGTTGTTTCTGCTCGCAGCTGCGTCGGTGATTGCTTACCTGACGCGGCATTCTCTGGCGGTGGCGAATACGACGATCCAGAAAGAGCTCAACCTCAATAACGAGGACTTTGGTTGGCTCTACGCGGCGTTCTCGGCGGGGTACTTTCTCTTTCAGATTCCCGGTGGCTGGGTGGGGCAACGGTACGGCGTGAGGCTGGTGTTGCCGTTGTTGGCGATCTTTTGGTCGTTGATGACATACGCGACGGCGTTTGTGCCGACGTTTGCGGGATTGCTGGTGATTCGGTTTCTGTTCGGACTGGCACAGGCGGGGCTCGTGCCGAATCAGGCGCTCGTGGTTCGCAACTGGATCAGCGATCAGGGACGCGGAATCGCAAGCTCCGTGATGGTCGTCGCGATGTCGGTTGGCGGCATCGCGAGCATGGCGTTGACTTCGAAGCTGTTGGAACAGTCCCCATGGCGGAGCATCTTTGTCGCGTACTCGACGCTTGGCATCGTCTGGGCGGTTGTGTTCTGGCTGGTGTTTCGGTCGACTCCGGGCGAGGTCGGGGGGATCTTAGAGCAGTCACCAATGTCCGATGGCCAAGCTCCCGATGGTCTCGATGCTCCCGTCGCTCCGGCCATGGATTCCTCAGGGGCTGAGCCGACAACAAGCCAGTCGACACGAAGCGACTCGCCAGACATGCTGAGTCTCTTTACCAGCCTCAGCCTGTGGGGACTCTTTTCTCAGGCCCTGCTGAAGGCGGCGGGGTACAACCTCGCAGTGACGTTTCTGCCCGCCCTGCTGGAGTACATCTTCAATGTCCCCCCCAAGAAGACGGGGGCGTACGTGCAGTGGTCGCTCATCGCCTACATTGCTGGGTCGATGCTTGGCGGGGGGCTGGTCGATCTTGTCTTTCGTTCAACGGGCAGCAAGTACATCAGTCGTTCGGTCATTGCCGTGGTGACGCTCGCTCTGGCTGGCGTCTTCACTGCGATCGCCGGTTACTCGGGGACAGTCCAGGGAACTGTGATCTGGCTGTCGGTCGGCGCCTTCTTCTCCGGATTGGCGAGTGCCGCTCCATGGGCTGTCGTCATGGATGTCGGCGGGAAGAGTACAGCTGTGATTATGGGTGTCATGAACAGCTTCGCCGCTTTGGCGGGCGTATTGCTCTCGCCGCTGGTCGGTTGGTTGATTGACTCCACCCGAAAAACAGGCGGTGATTGGAAGGTCGTATTCCTGGTGCATGGGGCCTACTATCTGGTGGCTGCGGCATCCTGGCTGGTGGTCAACCCGAATCAGACGCTCAAGACCGTGGGAGCGAAGAATGCTGTTTGATACGCACACCAACTTGATGTGGTACCCCGACCATCTTTCGGATGAGTTCGTGGAGTTCGCGTGGGAAGCCAAGCGGGCCAAGATGAAGTTGTCGCCCGATGTTTACTTCGCCGGAAGCGATTCGCCACAGGCCAATGCGTTTGATTCCAAGCCTGAGCAACTGTTGAAGGCGACCGCCGAAGCCGACAAGGTCATCGTCTTCGGGATCAAAGCTCCCTTTACCGGGATCAACGCCGACCAGGAGTTGATCGCCAAGTTTGTGAAAGAACACTCCGACCGATTCATCGGCTGGTGCTCGGTCGACCCGAATGACGCGGACTGTGTGGAGCAGCTGGAGTACTACGTCAACGGGCTCGGGCTGCGAGGGCTCAAGTGCTCGCCGATCTACCAGAACTGGGACCCGCAGGACCCCAAGCACCTGCCGCTGTTCAAAAAGGCGGAGTCACTCGGCATCCCGGTCAACATTCATCAGGGGACCTCGTTTGTTCGTCCCGGTCCGCTCAAGTATGCCAACCCGATTCTGCTGGAGGACATCGCGATCGCGTGTCCTGATCTGCGGATTGTGATCGCTCATATGGGGCATCCGTGGGAGACCGAATGCGTCGTGCTGATCCGCAAGCACCCGAACCTCTACACGAACATCTCGGCCCTGCATTATCGCCCGCTGCGCCACTACCAGGCCTTCATGACGGCCATTGAGTACGGCGTTGAACACAAGCTGATCTTCGGTTCGGATTTCCCGTCGGCGACACCTACTCAAGTCATCGCCGGGCAGTACAAGGTGAACGACGTGGTCAAGGGGACGAACTTCCCGAAAGTCTCGGACGAGATCATTCACAACATCATCTATGAGAACTGGAAACGGTTCCTGCCGGAGTATGCGTGAAGGATTGTTGAACCACGGAGGCACGGCGATCCCGGAGGAGCAAGACCAGTGCCGAATCGTTTCGCAACATGTTGCCAGCCAGCAATGCTTGCCGCCCTTTTACCCCTCGCTCTTTCTCACCTTCATCTTCGTGTCCTCCGTGCCTCCGTGGTTCAATCCTCTGACTTGCCCTGGAACAAGACTTCATCAACGAGATCGACATATGACATCATCACAACTTCTGTTTCGAGGGCTCGCGTATCTACTCTTGGGGATGAATCTGTTCGGCGGAGATGTTACGAGAGCCTCTGAGGCTCCCGAGTACGAGTGGAAGCTCGTCACAATGAACGCCCCGTGGTCGGGCCGCGACGGTGCCGGGATCTTGAGCTACAAGGGACAGCTGTGGTTGTTGGGTGGGTGGAACCCCAGCAACCGGGCGGTGTTCCCGATGATTTGTAACAACGATGTCTGGTCGTCCCGCGATGGCAAGGACTGGACGCTCGTGAAGTCGAACACCTTTAAGGACGCATCGTTCGACCGGGCGTCGGACTGGGAAGGACGGCATACCGCAGGGTACGCCGTCTACAAGGACAAGATGTGGATTATCGGCGGCGACTGCAACCAGAAGCACTACCAGAATGATGTCTGGAACTCGGTAGACGGCAAGACCTGGACCTATGTCAATAAGGGCAAGGACGTCCCTTGGGCACCTCGGGCCTTGCACTATACCGTAGTGCAGGACGACAAGCTGTGGGTGATTGGTGGCCAGACGATGCCCGCGTTCGGGGGCGGCGATGATGCGTTCTATCGCGACCTGTGGACTTCGACCGATGGTGTTGAGTGGAACAAGATCGAGCCGGTCGAGCCGTGCTGGTCACCGCGCGGGATGATCGGTGGCAGTGCGGTGATGAATGGGCGGATCTGGATTCTCGGCGGAGGGCGTTACGACACTCCCAAGGTCGGGCGTCTCTATCACAACGATGTGTGGAGTTCCGCCGACGGAGTTCATTGGACTGAGCACACGAAAGCCGCCCCGTGGTTTCCTCGCCAGTATCACGATGTTGCGGTGTGGGACGACAAGCTGTGGGTGATGGAGGGTTACAATGCCCAGGGCGGTAATCGCAAGGACGTGTGGTACTCGGCCGATGGAACGAACTGGACTGAGCTGCCCGAAACGCCGTGGAAGCCCCGCCATGCTGCGAGCCTGATCGTTCACGAAGGGCATCTGTGGATGATCGCAGGGAATAACATGGAGCCCGATGTCTGGCGTCTGGAACGCAAGTCTCGCTAGTGTGTGACTGGTGAGCGATGGAATGCGTCACCAGCCGCCAACTGACCGTGAACACCGTTGTGAAAGACACCCATGAATACGCACCCCATGACCTCAGCGACGCTCTCGGGTTCTGTGATCGCAGTTCCACCGGTGGCGCGCGACAAAGACCTTCGCTGGAATCTGGCCGAGAACGCCAAGCTCATTCAGCACCTCGAAGCGGGCGGGATCACGACGCTGCTCTACGGAGGCAACGCAGCACTGGCCCATGTCTCGTTGAGCGAGTACCCGGCGCTGCTCCGGCTCCTCAGCGAGTCGGTCTCCCACCAGACGACCGTTGTGCCGTCGGTGGGCCCGTACTTTGGCATGATGATGGATCAGGCGGAGATCCTCCGGGATTTCGCCTTCCCCACGGTCATGTTGTTGCCGTCCAAGGATGCGATGACTCCGGCGGGCTTGGCCACCGGGATTCGGCGGTTTGTCGACCGGTTGGGCAAGCCGATTGTGCTCTACATCAAGCAGGACGGCATGGTCGATGTCGAGACTGTGCAACGTCTCATGAATGACGGCCTGCTGTCCTGGATCAAGTACGCCATTGTCCGCAAAGATCCGTCACAGGACCCATACCTGGCAAGTATGGTCGAGGCAATTGGCCCGAGCCTGATTGTCAGCGGCATGGGGGAACAGCCGGCCATCGTCCACATGCGAGACTTCAAACTCGCGGGCTTTACGGCCGGGTGCGTTTGCGTCGCTCCCGCGTTGTCGACCTCGATGCTGCAGGCCATTCTGCGCAAGGATTTCGCAGCTGCGGAACGCATTCGCCAGCAGTTCGCCCCTCTGGAAGCATTGCGAGACCAGATTAACCCGGTGCGGGTTCTGCATGCAGCTGTGAGGCTGGCGGGGATCGCGGACACCGGGCCAATCACACCGTTCTGGTCACCGGTCTCTGCTGTCGAAGAGCAGGCGATCGAAACGGCGGCGAAAGAATTGCTGCGGTGTTCGGTGGTGTGAGTTGATTGATGGGCGGATGAAGAGGGGGGAACCACGGAGGCACGGTGGGCACGGAGGAAGTGGTGGTGGAGTGGATTTGTTGCCTGTGCTCGAATGTCATTCCGGTTGTTCACCGTTGGGCAGACAAGAATGTCTGACCGATTGGCAGTCTCCATCCTCTTCCTCCCCCTCCGTGGCCTTCGTGCCTCCGTGGTGAACCTCCTCTTCAGATCGACTCCACGTCCATAAGGAACCTTGAAACATGCTGATTGGTTATGTCAGCGATGAACGTTACGTCGCACTTGCGGATGTGCTGCTGGAGTTTCAATCGCAGGGGCAGACGCGGGCGATCGTGAGGTCAACGCCTCGCGGGGCTGTGGTCGCGGACCTTGCACCCGGGACGTACGACGTGACGCTCGTCAAACCCGGTTATGGTTCGAAGCGGTCTGTCGTGACGCTCGACTCCCAAACGCCGCACCAGTTTCGACTGCTGTCGGATGGGATCGCGGGTTATGTGTGGCCGCGTGAAGTCCGTACGGGCGAGCGGTCGGAGTTCCGGGTGCACTCGACCGAGCCGTATCGACTGAGCCTGTGGCGGTATGGCTGGAAGCGGGAGTTCGTGAAGCTGCTCGGCTGGTTCGACGAGCACGGACCGCGGGCGGTGATGCAGATCGTTCCGGATGGTGACTTTACCCAGACCGGTGTGGGGTGGAACAAGATCGGCTACGGCAGTGCCCATCACACACAGTTCGTGGCTGGCCCTGAACGATCAGGGTTGTACTACCTACATGCCAAGGGCGAGGAGACCGGGAAGTTCTACTCCTTTCCGTGGGTGGTGGCCCCGGCCAAGCCGCAGTCGCCGATTGCGGTCTTGGCGTCGACGAATACGTGGCTGGCCTACAACAATTTCGGCGGCCGCAGCAACTACATCAATGCCCATCAGCTGCCCGAAACTCCGACGGTGAATGCCCGTCAGGACTTGATCCGTTATACCCAGGCCGGTTCGTTCAACGTCTGGGGCTTTCAGGATCACGAGTACCTGCCACTGTCGTTCGAGCGACCGGAGATCGGCAACGTGGTCCGCGAGAATGAGGAGGTCACCGATCCCATCGAGGGGCGGCTGACCTGCGGCATGGCCCCCGCGGAGTGGCGGTTGCTGGGCTGGATGGAGCGGGAGGGGTTCTCGTACGACTACTACTCGGAGCGTCAGCTGCATGATGGCACGCTCGACCTCGACGCGTACCGCATCCTGGTGTTGAGTGTGCATCCGGAATACTGGTCGCGGGAGATGTACCAGAAGGTCAAGGACTGGGTCTGGAATCGGGGAGGCAAGCTGGTTTACCTCGGCGGGAACGGGCTCAACTGCGAAGTCGAGTTCATCGGCGACGATCGATTGCGGTTTAAGACCCATCTGGCCCCGACCATGGGGGGAGAGCTGGGGATGCCGCATCCGGACAACCCCGACTTCTACTGTGACAGCCGTATGGCTCGCACGCTGGAGTCAGAGGCGAACCTGCTCGGTGTTGTCTGTACCGATACCGGAATTATGACAGCGGCTCCGTATCGCGTTCTGAAGGAAGAGCATTGGGCCTTTGCCGAAACGGGGCTCAAGTACGGCGACATCTTCGGTGAGCATAGCTTGCAGGAACGTATCCCTGGCGGAGCGTCGGGGCACGAGACCGACAAACGCAGCCCTCACTCACCGCCAGGCACGGAGTTACTGGCGAAGGGGCTGAACCGCGATGACGGCGGGGCGGAGATCGTGTGTTACGAGACGGAGACCGGTGGGGCCGTATTCTCGGTGGGCTCCATTACGTGGGTGCCGTGTCTGCTGGTCGATGAGGGCGTGTCACGGATCACGTCGAACGTCCTGAAGCGGTATCTGACTGAGTCGACGAAGCCCGCGAAGTAATCCACCAAGGTCGGACGATGGCTGCACATTTGCTGCTGGAAGAAATGACCCGCGACGAGGCGAATGCGGTCGCAGCTGCGGGGGCGTTGCTCGTCTGGCCCTTGGGGGCGACGGAGCAGCACGGGCCGCACCTTCCGGTCGGCACCGATACTTTTACGGTCGAGTCGCTCACGAGGCGAGCGGCAGCGAGGGCGGTCGATTCGGTTCCGATCGTCGTGGCTCCGTCGATGCCGTTCGGGTCATCGCATCATCACATCCCATTCGGCGGAACAATGTCGATCGGGAGCGAGACCTATTACCGGGTGGTCTATGACCTCACGGAATCGTTGATTCAATGTGGGTTTCGACGGGTGTTCCTCGTCAATGGGCACGGGGGAAACCACGAACTGCTGCAACTGGTGGCCCGCGATCTGGCACTTCTTCATCCCGTCAGCATCGCAGCTGCGTCCTACTGGACGGTGTCGTGGGATGTGCTGGTCAAGCTGGAGGCCCACATCGATTGTCGGCTGCCGGGCCACGCGGGGAAATTCGAGACCTCAAACATTCTGGCACTGCGTCCCGAGCTGGTTCATGCTCCGTTGCCACATCGTGAGGAAGTGGCTTCGACCGACCCGCGAGGCTTTGTTCGACCATATCGCGCGGAACATCACGGAGCGTGGCAGAAGATCGACGGCTACACCGATAGCCCTGACCGGGCCAGGCCCGAGCAGGGTCAGGCATGGCTTGATGCCACGGTTGACGCTCTGGCCCAGGCAATGATCGAGTTCCATCGGCAGGCCGATATTCAAACTCCGCAGCAGGGGGCGCGTTCATGAAGATCACCCACATTGAAACGATCCCCGTCACTGTCCCCATCGATCGCCGCGTGGGCCAGGTCCAGGATGCCAAGGGGTTTCGCTTTCAATCACGATTGCTGATGATCTTCATCCACACCGATTGCGGGCTCGAAGGTGTCGGCGAGGTGACAGCTTCGCCCGACTGGAGTGGGGAGACAAGCCTCGGGGCGAAGAACCTGATCGATACGCATCTGGTGCCGCGGCTGCTGGGAGAGGATCCCCGTCGGATCCGGCATTGCATGGATCGGATGGCGAAGATCTTTGCGAATCCCTTTGCCAAGGCGGGGATCGAAATGGCCCTGTTTGATATCGCGGGGAAGTCGCTCAATGCTCCCGTGTACCAACTGCTGGGGGGAGCCGTGCGTCAGGGACAGCTGCCGCTGCGGTTTCCCGTCATGCCGGTGGGGCCGGAGGAGTCAGCCGATGCCTCACGCCGGATGGTGCAGGAGGGCTTCCGGACGATCAAGCTGAAGGTCGGGCACGATCCGCTGGAGTTCGATATCGAGAGGCTACGACAGGTTCGCGAAGCTGTCGGACCGGAGATCCGCATCACCGTCGACGCCAACGGCGGGTGGTCAGTCAACGAAGCGATCCGAGCCGCTCCGTACCTCGAAGAGTATGGCGTTTTGTTCGTGGAACAACCGGTTCATCGGCTCGACCTGGAAGGGCTGGCTGAGGTGCGGCGGAGGATCCGACTACCAGTCATGGCGGATGAGTCGGTCTTCACGGTTCAGGATGCCTTGCGATGCCTCCAGCTGCGGGCAGCGGACATTATCAGCGTCTACCCGGGAAAGAATGGAGGCCTGCTTAACACTCTGGCAATCGCGTCATTGGCCGAGGCTGCGGGGGTTCACTGTGCCATCGGCAGTAATATGGAGTGGGACGTCGGCTCAGCCAGCATGGCCCATGCCTGTGCCGCGATCCCGAACATCTGCGTCGAACGCTACGCCGCCGATATTATCGGAGCCTTCTTCCACACCGAGCGGTCGATTGAGACGCCGCTGCTGAATGAACCGGCGCGAGTGAGCATCCCCGATGGTCCAGGGCTGGGAGTGGAGGTCGACCGGGAGGTTTTGATGCGGTTAACATCGTGACCAGGGGGACCGTGGGTACTGAAGGTATGGCGTCCTTGTTTATTCAATTGGGGTAATTGTTGACACCTTGGAGAGCGGCTTCGGCTCGAAGTCGATCCACGCCTGACGTTCCGAAATCATCTCCAAGTTATAAGTGTTCTCACCGGGCTTGACTTCAATCTCAACGTTCAGGTACTCCGGCGGAAACTCAGGACCTCGAACGGAAGTGGGCCACACGGGAGAGAACCGATTCAGTCCGAGCAGAGTTCCCGGAACGTTCTTCTTGTACATCATGACGTAAGAGCCATCCGGCTGGATGACCCCATATGCGGGACGTCCATGAACTGGCGCTGCTTCCAGATCAGCACCGGCCAGGGGCTTTCCGTTGATCGTGACTTTGCCTTTGACGAATCCCGTTTCGGGGAGGTTGGACTGATTGCATCCGCAACATACGAGTGCAAAAGCCAAGAAGAACGAGTTGCACAAGAAACTGAAACGCCGAACCATGAACCAGCCCAACTGAGTCTACATGCGATCGATAGGTGTGTCGGAATACGATGTCGACACAATGCCTAGTGGCCTCTCGAGTGTGAGAGGCCAGTTGGTTATCAAGCGATGGGCTGATTCAATCCGAACCACAACGAGATGTCAAACCATCCGGCCCGGCTCAGTCTGGAGGCAAAGGTTTCTTGGGCTTTTTAGATGGCTTCTCAGCAGCTCCAGTCCAGGCGGGATCGTTAGACTTCATGTCAAAGTCGATCACATTCTCTCCCGGTTTTATGTCGAACATCATTTCGTTGTATTCTTTCGGGATCGGTTTTCCTCCGCTTGTATATAGCGGAGTAATGCGAGTCTGTCCGACTTTCGTCCCGGAAATTCCATTCTTAAACATGATCTTGTAAGCACCGTTCTCATCCGTCAAGCCAAAGCCTGGGCGGCCCTCCTGTGGATAGGCAACCACGTCGATGCCGACAACAGGTTCACCGTTCATTTTGACGGTACCTCTGACATCCCCCAATTCAGGAATGTCTGCTCCCCCACACCCTGACATCAGGCCGGTCAAGGCCACAAGCATCAGAGCCGAAACGGATCTGGAATTCGCAATCATCTAAGTAAGCCCCTCTGTGATGCCTCGGCAAGTGGGGCCAAGGCAGAAATGTGAGTTTCAACCGGACCACAGGTCCAGGAAGAATTATGAAGCTGGTGATCGGCCATGGATGATCCATTAGAAGTGGAACATGACTGGCGTTTGCACACACCGACAGAGCAGCTGCATCAGCAAAAATGACCGGCCCCAGTCATAAAACATAGGACCGGTCATTCAACGATCAATGGAGATTCTGGACCAGCTTTCTGCGCCGAACCCAAAAGATTATGGGACGCAGGATCACAGGTCGCTGAAAAGGTGTGGAATCCATTTGACTAAACTCGCACACCTCCGCATCGCCAATTAGAACTCACCCACAACTTCACCGTTAGAGATCGTCAGCAGATATTCGAAGGTGCTGTCGACGAAGGTCGGTCCGCCGTGGCTACCAGTACCAAGTGCGGCACCAATGGAGTTGGGCTTATGGTCGATGTTGTCGCTGATGAAGCGAACAGCACCGTCACCCAGCAGGAAGTGTACACCACCGACGTGGTTACTCGAGAATCCACGAGTTTGGTGATTGGCATTGGTGACCGACTGATTGATACCCCAGTAAGGGATACCATAGACCGCGAGAGCGGAACGAGCATAGCTACCAATATATGACGCCCCATTGTCGGAGGTCATGCCGAATCCGAGGGCGTTACCCGCACCAGCAGTCAGGCCTTCGAACTTGAATGCTCGCTCGCCAACGATGAGCGTGTTGCTCGTACCGTCGGTATTGTCGCGGATACCCTTATGGACGTTGGCTGCAAACATACCGAGAGGAGGACCATATGCGGTTGGCAACCAGGCGGGAGTTCCGCTGTCGCCTGAATCGACCACACCCACGTAGTTGGATTTCGCGATCGGAATTCGAGTCGTCCCGTCTGAAGTTGCCCGGCGATCATAGGTCCCGAAATCGTCGTTCTGCGTCCCGACGCCGTTTCCGTAAGATCTGCCGAAATCGTTCAAGTTTGGACCAGTGTCGCTGGGGCACATAAAGCCCGACAACGGAGTGGTCAGGGCCGCAGCTTGGGCCCCACCAGCCAGCAAGTTTGCATCCATGCTCAGCGTGCCTACCTGGACCAGATTGTACAGTGGAGCCTGATCAAGGTATGGCAGAATCTTCGCACCCCAGCTCCAGATCGTTTTCTCGGTTGTAATTCCGTTGGAACCCGGAGATGGCCAAGCATTCGAAACGTATGCCGCAGGGAACATGTTGAATGTGTCGTGGTAGTTGTGCAGAGCCAATCCAAGTTGCTTGAGATTGTTCTTGCATTGTGAGCGGCGGGCTGCTTCACGAGCCTGTTGCACAGCTGGCAACAACAGAGCGATCAGAACGGCGATGATGGCGATGACCACCAGCAGTTCGATCAGGGTGAAACCTGACTTTCGAGCACGCAAAAGCATAGAAAACTCCTCGCAAAAAATTGCCCAACAAAACTAGAGACGACGAAATTGTCGCACCCAGCGGACGTGTGAAGTGAATCGTCGAACGACGGCTGTCGCTCAAAGTCCTATGTGAAGGTTTGATGCGATGTGATGTCGCAGCGCGCAGTCATCAAGGAGTTTGAGTTGAATCGAAATCTCGCCCAGGGGTTGAGAATCCTTGGCGTGGATTGGCAGGTCAAATGAGTTAATCGGACGTGTCGAGGGCTGCGGGGCAAAAAAAATGACGCGAAGTCATTCTCCGCGCCGTCCTGGATCTTCGTCGTGATCTCCGTAAAGCGATCAGTCAGGTCATCAAACACTGTATTCGATCCCGTCGCGGTGAATTCCACCGTGAGGATCAAGCACAGCCATACAAATGAACTCGCGAACGTCATGATGACGATTCACATTGATCAGGGTTCTGGGATCAAGACTACAGGCAGAACGCCCCCAGACTTCGAGCTTCATTTGATAATATGCATGTGTTGGTATCTAGCAATCCCATCTGTCAAAAAAAATATGAAGTTTTCGAGAAAACACCGTTTTCAATCGGTGAAAAGCGTGGCAAGTTCCTGGCCAAGTGCCTGCGTCTGCGTGTCATGACTCAAACAGTGGTTTTCCGATCATGTTTCTTGAATGGGACTTGTGGCTGATGGCGTTCTGGTTGTTGTCAGAATGCGTGAGAGCCTGATTCGCAGTAGGGGGGGGCTCCAGCGTTAAATCTTTGTGAAAGCCTGCGACAATCAACGCCGCAACTTACCGGGCAAAGAAAACCCGGGCGAGTTCTGGACTCGCCCGGGTTTCAGGCTGTGACGAGGCAAGTTTGTTCTCTACCGGCGGGCGCTGGGGTGCTTGAGCGGGGTCCAGGCTCCGTTGTTCTTGCTGCTGGCGACGCACTGCTCGATGAAGTACATCCCTTCGACGCCGTCGTAGACATTTGGATAGATCGTGTCGCGGGTCTCGAACTTCTTCCCGGCGGCACGGTCGGCCATCGAGTCGTAGGCGAAGCGGTACACGTTGGCGAACGCCTCGAAGAACGCCTCGGGGTGTCCGGAGGGCAGGCGGCTCGACGCAGCTGCCAGCGGGCTCAGGTAGGGCCCACCTGCCCGGGTGTAGATCTGGTGCGGCTGGCCGTTACGGCGAACGATCAGTTCGTTGGGGTTTTCCTGACGCCAGGAGATCGCTCCCTTGGTGCCGTCGACTTCGATGAACAGGTCGTTCTCGCGGCCGTGGGAGATCTGGCTGGCGGTCACGGTGCCGAGGGCTCCGTTCTCCAGTCGTATGACCGCATGGCCATAGTCATCCAGCGAGCGGCCCGACTCGAAGACCTTCAGATTGCACGACACATCGACCGGCAACAGCCCCGTCATGTATCGGCCCAGGTTGTAGGCGTGCGTCCCGATGTCGCCGAAACAGCCCGCGATCCCCGATTGCTTGGGGTCGGTCCGCCACTTGGCCTGCTTCTGGTCGGACGACTCCAGCCGTGTCCGCAGCCAGCCCTGGATGTAGTTCGAGCGGAAGGCATTGATCTCGCCCAGCTCACCGCCGAGGATCATCTCGCGGACCTGTCGAACCAGCGGATAACCGGTGTAGTTGTGCGACAGGGCGAACACGACACCGCTCTTTTCCACAGCCTTCTGCAACTCCTCGGCTTCTTTCAGGTCGAAGGTCATTGGCTTGTCGCAAATGACGTTGAAACCTGCTTCAACGGCGGCCTTGGCGATGGCAAAGTGGGTGTGGTTCGGTGTGGCGACCGTGACGAAATCGATTCGCTTGTCGGCGGGGAGGGCCTTTTCCTTTTCGATCATCTCGGGCACAGAGCCGTAGGCCCGGTCGGGCTTGATGTCGTAAGCTGGGGCCGAGGCCTTGGCCTTGACGGGGTCCGAAGAGAGAGCCCCCGCCACCAGTTCCGCCCGGTTATCGAGGACCGCAGCTGTGGCGTGAACGCGGCCGATGAAGGCTCCCTGACCCCCGCCGACGAGAGCCATGCGGAGTTTGCGATTGAGTGAGCCGTTGGTGGTTTCCATGGTGTTTTGATCCCCGGTTGATGTCGAAATCTCAGGACGGAATCAATCCACCGCCCCCAGAGGGGACAGGATACTTCCGTGGAATGTGGGAGACAATGACGGGGGGAGGGGAGCGGGCTAAGGCTGCGGACTCGATATAGGGGCGGGAACTTGAGGTGGGTTACTGGACGACGATTCTGGAGCTGTGATTCCGTAGATCACGACTTCAGAGCCCTTAAGCGTCCCTTTCCTCTCGAAACGTTCACCGATTTTTTCGGCGACGCGGATCGAGTTTCGGTTCTCTGGAAAGATAATACTGATGACGTGTTTGGCCTGTAATTCCTGAAAGGCAAAGTCTAACGCGGCTCGGCCACCCTCGGCAGCCAATCCCTGTCCCCAGTAAGTCCGGTCCAGGAGCCAGCCCAGCTCCAGTCCCGGCCAGCCTTCCGGAAAAAACAATCCGATCCGACCAATGAAACGGCCTGTTTCTTTCAGCTCGACGGCCCACATCCCGTAGCCTCTCAGCTGCCAATGACCGAGGTGCATGGCCATCGAACGCCAGGCATCCTCGCGACTCAGCGGCTGTCCATTCCCGATGTATCGGACGACTTCCGGGTCGGCGATGATGCGGGCGTAGTCGTCCAGATCATCCCGCTGGAAAGGGCGTAATCGAAGACGTTCCGTCTGTAATTGAATCATTTGTGCCTCTGTAACAGGGACCACCTGCAGCTTCATTGTCAGATAGAAATTCTTCGATCGGGACGCGACGTTCGATTCTGGGCATTGTGCCCACCATGTGGATTGGTGTCATGTATCCTTTGAGAGTGATCTTTTGTTTACTGCTTGGGGGCCTGCTGCTCATCTCGTTTGGATCTCGTCCATCAGTGGCGAGGCTCTTTGGGGCGGCTGCTGCTATACTGTGGGATTGCGGTCGCCTTTGCCTGGGGTTCTGTGCAGGGGAAGACAGCGCAATGTCGAAGTGGCAGAGGCCTTATGTTCGTTGATCGAGTGCAAATCAGTTGTCATGGCGGGCATGGGGGAGACGGAGCGTGCAGCTTTCGCCGCGAGGCTCACGTTCCGCGCGGCGGTCCAGACGGCGGCGATGGCGGTGACGGCGGCAGCGTGATTATTCGCGCGGAGCACAACCTCGGTAGCCTGGCCAACCTGGCTGGCCACCACTTCTGGAGGGCCGAATCGGGCACTGCCGGCGGCGGCACGCTGTGTACCGGTAAGTCGGGCGAGGACATGATCATCCTCGTTCCCCCGGGGACGCTCGTCAAAGACATCGAACACGGCAACGTGATCAAGGACCTGGCGGAGGACGGCGACCAGATCGTCATCGCCCAGGGCGGAAAAGGCGGGAACGGCAATCGCCGGTTCGTCAGCTCGACCAACCGCACCCCGCGCGAGTTTGAACATGGCAAGCCCGGCGAGGTCCGCGAGGTCTTTCTCGAACTGAAGGTCATCGCCGACGTGGGCATCATCGGCAAGCCCAACGCGGGCAAGTCGACACTGCTCAGCCGCATGTCGCGGGCGACTCCCGAAATCGCTCCCTATCCCTTCACGACCAAGTATCCCAACCTCGGAGCTGTACGAGTCGGGTACGACCACCAGTTCGTGATGGCCGACATCCCCGGTCTGATCGAAGGGGCTCACGCGGGCATCGGGCTGGGGCATGAGTTCCTGAAGCATGTCCAGCGGACGAAGCTGTTCGTCCACCTGATCGAACCCGATCCGGATGACCAGACGAATCCGATCGACAATTACCACAAGATCCGCGAAGAGCTGCGGCTCTATGACGCGACGCTGGTCGATCGGCCCGAGATCGTCTGCATCTCCAAGAGCGAACTCCCCGATTCGGAGGCCGCTGCGGAGCTGCTGGAGGAGTCACTGGGCCGCCCCGTGATGCGGATCTCAGCTGCCACCGGAGCGGGCCTCCCGGAACTGGTCAAAGAGATCGTCGCCCACCTGCAAGGGAAGGTCGGCGAGGACTGGTAGGGTTAGATACCTAGGGGAAAGTTGCCGAGTCCTGCCACCCTGCGGTTATACACTTCCACACTTTGGCGGTTGAATATTTATTTGACGGCATCGGGGTCAAGTGGGACGCGAAAGCAGGGTGGCCCGGCCAACTTGTTGGCGGGGTGCCGCAGGCACAAGATGCAACTCCCTGTGCTTTCATGCCGCTCAAGTCCCGTTCACTCGCCATGCAGCCTTCCCCACACAACAATCAGGGCAGTATATCCTGACTGGATGCACATGGTGAAGCATCTTGTCGCTACGCGACCCGGCCAACCCTGGCCGGGCCACCCAGCGAAAGAAGGTTTTCGAACGGAGACAGTGCAACTCAAGCTAGCTGACAGACTTGGCGAAAATCTTAATATGCGAATTGTCTTGGCGCCCCAGTGACGTAAAGAAGAATATCAGCCAGGGCGCAGGGTGGCACGGGTTGGCCGGCTTGGGGGCCTACCCGTGTGTAACGCACAAGAGGCTTCCTCCCTGGTGAGCCGGTAACAAAAACCTCTTCCGGCTGTGCCGCCCCGGTAGGCTCAATGCCGCCAACCGGGGCCACCCTGTCGTCGTTGACCATTGCGGTATTCCCTGCGTCTGGCCCCCCGCGCCCTACTTCACCAGCTCAATCGCACCGGGGCGCCATGTTTTGTCAAACCAGGGTTCGAGCGGGCCGTAGAGTCGCAGGATCATGAACCAGCCTTTGCCGGGCATCGTCTGGACCCAGTTGGCTTCCTTTCCAGCAGGGGCTTGGGGGCCGAAATAGACATCGACTGAGCCATCCGCGTTCACAAGGAGTCCCTTATTCTGGCTGCTCACGCTGGGGAACTGCTGATCTGTCTGCACCATCGAGCGAGTCTGGTTGTCGTAAACGATGACGGACCAGAAATCCTTCACGGGGACATTCGGAGGCAGGTGCAACTTGTAGTTCTTGCCGCCATCGAAGGGATTGCCATCGGCGTCCTGAACGCACCAGGGATACTGCGAGCCTTTGCCGACCATTTTTTCCGCCATAGCGGGGGTCACGCCCGTCGCGAAGTAGTAGAAGAAGGCTGCGCCATCGAGGTTCGCCACGCCCGGTGAGTCCTCGAATCGATAGCCACCGAAGAAGGGCAAACGCCAGGGGCTGTCCGGATAGAAGAAGGCGTCCTTGTCGCGAATCTTAAAGGCGATTGCTCGGGCGGTCACCGCGCCGATATTGGCAGCGTCGGTGAGAATGGCCTTCATTCGCTTGTCTGGGGCGAACGGTTTGCCCTTCTTGATTCCGATCGAAGCGAACAGCCCGAGCGTTGTCGGATCACTTCCCTCGGTGGGTTCTTCCTGAATGACTTGGTTGAGCAGGCTCCAGAATGAGTAATCCCCGGGAGCCAATAAATTGGACGGAATCCCCGAGGCATTCACGATCTTCATCGCCGGGGGATTATCTTTTTCGGAGAGCTGATAGATCTTCAGATGCTTCTTGACAGCGGCGACGCCGGGTGCGGTCGACCCGTCGACGAGAAACGAACGGAACGGCATCCAGTTTCCGTAGGTGCTGGGACGCACGACGTGATAGCCCTCGGGGATTTCACCGGTATAGCCGGGCGGCAGAATCAGGTACTTGCCCCCTTTCCCTTCATCGGGACCTGTGATCCCCACATCGGCGACCCACCGATACCAGAAGTCATTGATCAGCCCCAGCACCATCGGCGGAACTTCGACAACCAGCGGACCCTTCTTCGTGTCGAGCCAGATGAAGCTGTAGATTGTGTTATCGTTGGCGGTTAATTCGATGGTTTTCGAGTCGACGAGATTTTCCCAGATGACATCGGTCTGGTTCACCGGTCCGAACTCTTTGAGCGAGGCACGCATGCTCGCCTGGTTCACAATTGGGATCGCCAGCAGGTAGGCCTGCAGTGCCCGCGATGCATCGAGGTTGTCGTAAACCTTCTGCGTGGTCGCTTCGTCGGGATACCCATAGTGCAGATTCAATTTGCCGATCGATGTTTCGACCTGATCGGGCACGGCAATTCCGGGGGCGATCGGAGTCGTCATCTTGTATTCCTGGGCGTCTGCGGACGATGAGACAATTGTCATGACGGCCAGTATCCATGCGAGGTTCAGGGGCACTGACGGCAGTCGTCCACGGATGAGTTTCATGCTTCGTTCTTCATGTGGGGGGATGTGAGAACGCCAAGAATTCGACGTCTCTGTGGACTGGAGTTTGTCTGATTTCAAGAGGCTACCTCACATCGGACGTGTACAGCAAGTGCCTCGAACGTTGCACACAGTCACACGCGGTTGAGTACCCGTCAGCCTGCACTGCGGTTTGCCGATGCGAACGTGACCACCCACGATGTGAACGTTGCAGAGGGATTCCATGCGATAGCACTGGTCAAGGCAACTTTGACCCGCCCCGGCCCTACTATCATCGGGATTGGGCCGACAGGCATTGGTCTTGGATCATCGGGAGATTTATGGCAAGCTCTCCGGGCTGTCACCCCTTCAATGCTGGGGGGACCTCGGCTCGGTGATCCATCACTCCGCGAACCCGCCTGCGTCCAATCGTGTCGGTCGCGTGATAGCCTGTCTTCCGACTCACTCCCACGGTTCTTGCGAAACGATTGCCACTCCCCATGAACGACGCCTCGCCCGCTGTTGTGAGTTCACAACAACTTGCCAAAGGGATCAGAAAGTCAGCCTTTGCATTTCGTGGTTTTGACGTCAAGAACCTGGGGCGCACACCGGAGCTGTTGTTCCACCCGCAGTACGGGCCCCTCATGGAGAAACACCTGCGACTCTGCAGCGAGATTTGCGCAGACACCATGAAGACGCCCGTCGACCTGGTGAAACGGGTGACTGAAGGCCAGGAACCGACCTTGGACGAATATCACGAATCGATTGCCTTGATCGTCGCAACGGAGCTCGCACAGCTGGAAATGCTGGAGACGTTTTTCGACATCTCTATCACGAAGGCGGACATGATCTATGGGTTCAGTCTGGGGGAGCTGGCAGCGTTGAAGGCCAGCGGGACACTCACGACGGAGGATGCACTGAAGACCCCGTTGGCGATGTCTCGCGACGCCGCCGAACTGGCGCACGACACCACTCTCTGCATCCTGTTTTCCCGATCCGACAAGATGATTCCCCGAGATCGAGTGAATCGACTCTGTGCGGAGATCAATGCCGAAGGGCGAGGGGTCATTGGCGTGTCGGCCTACCTGACACCGAACTCGATGCTGTTGATCGGGCAGGGCGATACGGTGCAGCGTCTGCGGGAACGCAAGGATGGCTTGACCACGGAACGCATCTCGCTGCACCTGAATAGTGAGAAGTGGCCGCCGTTGCATACCCCTATCGTCTGGCAACGCAACATCACGAACCGGTCACAGGTCATGATGCATACCTTCACGGGTGGTTTTCATGCTCCTTCGACACCACTGTTTTCGTTGGTCACCGGGGCGTTCAGCTACAACGACCACAATGTGCGTGAGATCCTGGGCGACTGGATCGACAAACCTCAGCTGGTCTGGGAGGCCGTCGATACCACCCTGCTGCGTGGGGTCGAGACGGTGATTCACGTCGGTCCCCAGCCGAACATCTTTCCGGCGACGTTTGGACGTCTGGCGACCAATGTGTCGATCGTCACTAAAGGCAGCTTCTCGGCAAAAACGCTGTCCCGAATTGTTCAATACGGGTGGCTATCGTCCATTCTTCCGAAGCGGGCCAACCTGCTGCGGGCTCCGAGCCTGGTGCATGTCATTCTGGAAGATTGGCTGCTGGCGCAGGTTATTCCTTGACTTGATGGGGCAAGCGAAGGAAGTGGTGTAGGTCAGGCTGTGCCTGACATTCGGTGGCCCTACGTAATCCAAACATGTCAGGCACAGCCTGACCTACGCAACTACGCAACTGGTATCATGAACGTCGCACAGTGGGAGTGCCGATCCAGTGGGTGGACGGATGAAACGCCAATCGCGTGCCTCTTGTTCCTGCGTCACCCAGACGCTCAAAGCAGCGTCTGGGCCACCCTGCCTCAATGTGAGCGTGGCACAGATAACCGTAAAACGACGGATCGTCGTTCTACGGTTTCAAGATCAGAACTTTGTTGCAAACCAGGTGATCAGAAGCAATGAAATTTCAAGTCTCTCAAAAGCAAATTGCCACGAAGTTTGATGAACTCATTGAATGTACTTGTGGGGCCGACGGTTTTCAACGTAAAAGTGATAGGGGTGAAACATACTTTGCACGAAGCACCCCTGATGGAAGTCAAACATTGAGTCTGCTATGTTCTCGCTGGGGATACGGCTATCAACTGTATATTACGACTGGAGTTAGGATATCAAAAGCAGTAGAGCTGGTCTGGGACTGTTTTCCGCATCTCGGCAAGAAACGATTGCTATCGTTACTCATGCAGTTTAGTCGATTTGCAACTGCAGAAGAAATAATGTTGGGGCATGACCCAGGGATCATTCATCGAGGAGTTTCTCTCAGTGTTTTTGACGAAATCAGCTTCGATAGATCAATGATTTTCCTTGAAATGGTCCTCAAGACTCGAATCGTGCCTTTTCTCGATGAGTTTTCAAGCTGTTGTCAGATTGACAGGGCCTCTAACGAACTGATGCTTGATGACTTTCAATCTCCTCACAGTGAGATAAGTGGTGTTGCACTTGCGAAATGTTGCGGTAAGCATGACTGGAGGGAAGTTGCATCGCGACGCCTTGCAGCGATGCGACAAGTGAGTTGCAGTTGCCCAATTGATCAAGCAGTTCATGATCTGAATATGTTTGTTGAGTTTTTATCTGCGAAAGAGTGAACTAGGCGGGTTGGCCCATACGCAGGGTGGCACCTATAGGTAGTCCGAAGTCAAGGTGTAGGAGGGGCGGGAAGGCTCCTCTTCCTCAAAAATGGGTTTGATTCTGAGGGGGCTTTGGAGGTCGATCCGGCGGGCTCGCGTGTCTGTCGTTGGGTGATCGCAGGGTGGCCCCGGTTGGCTGCTTTGAGCCTACCGGGGCGGGGAGCCGGAAGAGGTCATTGCTCCAGGCTCATCCGCAAGGTAGCCTCTTGTGCGTTGCACACCGGTAAGCCGCAAGGCCGGCCAACCGGTGCCACCCCGCTGTTGGCGCATGCAATTCCTTGAGTTGGTGAACCAAATCAAGGCTGGTTTCACGAGTCAGAAACTCCGGGTAGAGTGCTTGGCATAAATGGCCCGCCATGATAAACCACTTTCAGCGAAGACCTTTTTCGGCTACGCCGCTCTGGTAGCCTAAAGCGCCAACTGAGGTACCCCGCGTGGTGCCTACATACACGTTGATCAGGGTCAGATGCGATCCCGGCTGGCAGTCGGCGAGCCGTTGGAGATGATGTTGGGGGGGGGGCGAGAGAGAAGCGTAATATGCCACCTCCGATTAAAGTCGAACTAATGCCGTACTCGGAAGATTGGCCAGCGATGGCCCAGAAAGAATCGATTCGCCTCTTGGAGTCGCTTGCGGGAAATCTTATTGAAGTTCACCACATTGGTTCGACGGCCATCCCCGGTATTCACGCCAAGCCAATCATCGACCTGATGCCGGTGGTGAGGACCATTTGGAAACTGGACGAGCAACAATCGGCACTTCAGGGGCTTGGTTACGGGTTTTGGGGCGAATATGGGATACCTGGTAGGCGATACTGCACTCTTGATGACCCGGCCACCGGACGACGTAAGTTCCAGCTTCACTGCTTTGATCAGGGGAACAAGGAGATTGCACGGCACTTGGCATTTCGGGACTACTTGCGTGCAAATTCGTTGATGGCGACAGAGTATGATGCGGAAAAGCGTCGTTGCCGAGACATACACCCCGATGACTCGCACGCATATTCCGATGCCAAGGCGGATTGGATTGCGGCACAGCTTCCGGCTGCTTTGGACTACTTAGTTCATCAGGGTGGTGCTACACATGGCCTTCGATGAAACCCTCGTCGGGTGCCACCGCTGGCTCGCCCAGCAGTGGGGGATCACCAGTGGCTTGATTATGCTCTTGCGCTCTCTTCGGCGGGGTGGCCCAGACACTACTTTGAGTGTCTGGATTGTTGAACAACAAGAGGCTCAGGACAAGGCGCTTTCCTTTTAATCCCCCCTGTTCCCTCGTCACGCTCACGCTCAAAGCTGCGTATGGGCCACTCCGCCTGGTCCGCATGATCGAGGGAAACCCCGCCTCGCACGCCTGTGCTTACAGAATTGCCTCGATCGGCTGCCCTGTCGTGATGGGCAGCGGGCGGCCTTCCAGGTCGTGGACCATCGTTTCCGGAGAGAAGCCCAGGCAGTGGTAGACCGTCGCGAGGTAATCGGCGGGACGGACTGGATTGATGATCGGGTGTGCGGCCCGTCCATCCGTCGCGCCATGCACGGTTCCCCCGCGGACGCCACCGCCCGCCAGCGCGATGGAGAACGCGCTCCCCCAGTGGTCGCGGCCGTGGTTCTGGTTGAACGTCGGCGTGTGGCCGAACTCCGTGACCAGGCAGACGAGCGTCTCGTCCAGAAGGCCGCGGTCCTCGAGATCCGTTATCAGCGCCGAGAAGGTTCGATCGAGGTCAGGCATGAGCCATCCCTTGAGGCTCTCGCTGTGCCTTTCGTGAGTGTCCCAACCGCCGTTGTTGGGACGTTTGTTATCGGCAGAGGCCCAATGCACCTGCACAAGGGAGACACCCGCCTCGACCAATCGTCGCGCCAGGAGCACACTTTGTCCCCACTTCGTGCGGCCGTAGCGGTCGCGGACCTCGGGAGATTCCTGTTCGAGATTGAACGCCGCGCGTCCTGCCCCTCCAGCAATCAGAGAGATCGCCTGTTCGCGATACAGATCGAACGCCCCGGACGAGGCGCGGCTTTCGAGCGAGTTCAGGTTCCGCGTCACTTGATCGACGAGTGACAGCCGACGATCCAGGCGGACCTGAGACAGCCCCTCTTGGAGTTCGGCCCCCGGCATGGTGAAGCCCGCAGCGCTCGGATCGCAATCGAGCAGCCACGGATCATAGGTGCGTCCCAGCCGTCCGCCATCGGTTCCGGGCCAGGGATCCTGCCCGCCGTTGTTCGCAAGGCGATGAGGGAGCACTATCGAGGACGGGAGCCCGTGGCGCTGCGGACAGAGCCCCCGGATCACGGCATTGAAGGCGGGCCAGTCATTAGGGCGGCCGGGAGCAGCGTTCTCGAGGCTGAGTGGGGCATGCGGTACGCCGGTCAGCATCTGGTAGCCGCTGGTCGAATGGGCGTTGTCGCCCGTGACCATCGAACGGATGACCGCCAGACGGTCAGTGAGATTCGCGATACGCGGCATCAACTCGCCGACAAACAACCCGGGCGTGCGGAGGGATGACGCCGAAATCTCCTCGCACCTCCCGCGGGGATTCCGGCTTCGGATCGAAGCTTTCGTGCTGAGGAAAGCCTCCCGAAACGAAGATCACGATCACCGACTTCGCAGTTCCGGTTCTCCGCTCGGCGGCAGATTTCTCCCGTGCCTGCAACAACTGCGGGAGCGAAAGCCCTGCCAGTGAAAGCCCACCCACACGCAGACATTCGCGGCGGGAGAGTCCGTCACACAAACGGGTGGAATGATCGAACAGGCGAAGCATCGGCGGGGCCAGCAGTGAGGCGAATGCGGGATCCCGGATGACTGTCCCCCCAGGACGCATCAATCATGGCGGATTTGTTTCACGAGCAAGCAGATGATTGGCCTCAGCGAAGGAGGGCATACGAACTCTGGTAGTGATCTCTTCCCCATGACAAATGACTACGCATGGAGAAGGAGAACTGCGCAGGGTGGCCCCGGTTGGCTGCTTTGAGCCTACCGGGACGGGGAGCCGGAAGAGGTCGTTGCTCCAGGCTCATCCGCAAGGTAGCCTCTTGTGCGTTGCACACCGGTAGGCCGCAAGGCCGGCCAACCGGTGCCACCCCGCCGATTTACAATAGTTCGCACGCACTCTGGCCAAGCTCGATAAGGATTGTGGCAATTGGGGACAAGGGATTGAGGATCGATGAGACTCTGCTCAACTGGTGATGGCAATGACAATAGATGACATGATCGCGATGTATCCACCCCTGGGGACACCAAGTAATATTCCCAGCGAAATGGATTTGAAAAGCTGTGAGGCACTCTTGGGGGGGGCACTTCCCTTAGACTTGATCGCTATGTATAGAGTTTATGGGGAGTGCCACATAGCAGAGTTCTTTCGTTTTTTTACACCAGCTAAGAAGCAAAGGAGTGGCAGTACCTTCGAGGCTGTTGTTCGCAGAACATGTAAGTACTTAGCCGATGACTCTGCTGAGATAGAAAGCCTGAGAAGGTATTCATTCTGGCCCCAGCACAATGGCTGCTATCCATTTTGCATTAGCGATAATGGTGACAGCTTATTGTGGGATCCTGCGAACAAAATGGTCGTTGTTGTTGGATCGGAGTCAGAGTGCGTTAATGAATATGCTGTTGGCATATGTGAATTCTGGTGTCTTTTATCATTGGGCGAGATTAGACCAGACGCTTTTCCAGACGACTTGTATGACACTAAATTCAACACTGTACTACCACTTTACCCCAACAAATAAAGCAGGGCGAGGGGTGCCCCCGGTTGACTGCTTTGTGCCTACCGCGGAGCCGCGGCCCAAACATGATTCAAGGCAACGTGAAGCTCATGCGAAGATTGCGTCTATGACTCGATGAACCGGCTGGATAAGCTGACTCAATACGGGCCAGACGGGACGCAGGGTGGCCCGGCCAGTATTGGCCGGGTCGCATCGCGACAAGAAGCCTCGCCATGTGCGTATGATCTGAGTAAACTGCCAGGCGCTAACTCCGCGGAGCCCCGCATGGTCAAGCGACGTGTCTACGGCGACGAGAAGCACATCCACTTCATTACGTTCTCGTGCTACAAGCGAAGGCGATATCTTCAGACCGACATTGCCAAACGGATTGTCATCGGCCACCTGGGAAGTCGGCTCCAGAGGCACGGCGGCATCTGCCTGGGCTTTGTCATCATGCCCGATCATGTGCATGCTCTCATCTGGTTTCCCGAAGTTCACCAGCTGAGTGCCTTCATGAACAAGTGGAAGGACCAGTCCTCCCGGTCACTCAAAGAGCTGTTCCGCACCCGCTACCCGAAATATTGGTCCCAAGTCCACGAATCCGAACCGATCTGGCAGCCCCGTTACTATGGGTTTAACATCTGGTCACGGCAGAAGGTCGAAGAGAAGCTGGACTACATGCACATGAATCCCGTGCGGGCCGGGTTGGTTGAGCATCCGACACAGTGGATGTGGAGTTCGGCGAGGTGGTACCTGGAGGGGCGATCGGTGGGGCTGCCAATTCGCTGGCCACCCGGATTGGAGTCGGATGGATGAACGATCGATTTTTGAGCGGCATGGGGGCACAGGGTGTGGCATCTTGTGCCTGCGGCACCCCGCCAACAAGTTGGCCGGGCTACCCTGCTTTTGAGGACTCGCTAGATAGGGAGTAGGAAAAATCCATGTCAGCCCAGACGCGTCGAGCACTGTTCACACTACTTCTCACAGCATTGTGTGCCTGTTTGCCTTGCTTTGCAAACACCTTGGGAACTTCTTACGTGATTGTGTATTATTCTGTAATTGTCGTTATTCCGCTATCACATTACGTATGCTCAGGACGTCCTTCAAATGTGATGGATCATGTGTTAATGGCCACTCCTGCAATCGTCGCCATGTTGTTTATGACACTAGCTCAATTTAGTCGCATTTCGGCAAGAGACGAAACGTCGACAGGACAAATTGTCTTGTTTTCAATTCTCATACCAATTGCTATTTACGTGACATCGCACATATTCTTTCACACCACATATTATCCCCCAGACGGAACACGAGGCGATCGTTGACACAGTGGGTAGCCCAGATCGCTGGGTGGCCCGGCCAGGATTGGCCGGGTCGCTTTGCGCAAGATGCTTCACCATGTGCGTTCAATCTTGTGTGGTGCGTACCTCGTAAGCAGTCGCATGTACGTACTCCATCATGATCGAAGATTACGTCTATGACTCGATGAACCGGCTGGATAAGCTGACTCAATACGGGCCAGACGGGACGCCGAACGATTTGAGTAACAACCCCAAGATCGCTGAATACGATTACACGGTCCGGGCCGATGGGCGGCGTACGGACTTGCTGGAGAGGTTCTTTACCTCGGGCGGGGTGACCGAGAACAGCTACTCGTGGTCGTATGATGCTCTCAACCGGTTGACCAGTGAGACGATCGATTCGTCGAACGATGCCCTCGACCGCACCACCAGCTGGACGTTCGACCTGACCGGGAATCGACTGAACCAGATCGTCGATGTCGGCAACAACGGCAGCCTCGACGCCGTCACCAGCTACACCAACGACGCGAACGACCGCCTGGTTCGCGAGGAGACTGACAAGACCGGCACAGCTGACGACACCACGACGTTCTACGGGTACACCGGAACGCAGCAGTCGGCCAAGAATGTCTACTCGGGCCTGAACGCGAGTGAGCCATCAGCTGTCAGCTCACAGCAATCAGCGACGAGCTTTGCGTACGACCTTCAGGGGCACCCCAGTGGGCCACCATGGATTATGGCGTGCCATTGACCGTCGGCTCTTCTCGTTTCGCCAGTTCTTTACGTGGTACAACGACTACAGCCTGGCCGGGGGTGACGAGGCGGTTGCCGAGGGTGACGACCTGGTCGCCTTCTTTGAGGCCGAGAGTGACTTCAATGAGGTCGCCTTCCGTGGCTCCGGTTTCAATGATGCGTTGCTGGGCGAGCGGAGGAGTTCCCTCGATCACCATCACCGATGGTCGTTGTCCGTCGAGCACAGCTGTGATGGGAATGACGAGGCCGGTGCGGTGTTCGCCGGAGCGGAGTGAGACGCGCGTGAACATCCCGGGGTTCAGCAGGCGGTCGGGATTCGGGATGTCGATCCGGACATCACCGGTGCGGGTGACTTCATCGATGACGGGGGCCACGCGGGAGACCTTGCCGTGGAAGACCCGATCGGGGTAGGCGTCGACGTGGATCTCTGCGTCGAGACCTTCCTTCATGCGGCGGTAGTCACGTTCGATGACGTGGACCGTGGTCCGCACTGTCGAGAGGTCGACAATGCGAAGCAGCGGCGCATCCGGGGCCGCCAGGTTACCCGAGTCGATCATGCGTTCGGCGACCACTCCCTTAATGGGGGAGACCAGACGCAACTCGTCGAGGTCGATCTTGGCTCGCAGCAGGTCGGCGTTCGCCTGTTCGACTTTGGCTTTTTCCAGATCAACGCGGGCCTTGGAGATTTCGTAAGCGGCCTCGGCTTGTTCCAGCTGTTGGGGAGTCCCGGCCCCGGACATGGCGAGGTTCTTCTGGCGGGTGTACGTCTTCTCAGCCAGTTCGCCTTCGGTGGTCTGAGCCTGCAGCTGGGCCTGGGCCACATCGAGGGCGGCTTTGGCGAGAGCGACTGCTTCTGCTTGGGTGGCGTCGTCGAGACGGGCGATCTCGGCCCCCTCCTCCACGGCGTCCCCCAGATCGACCTTTAACGAGCGGACATAACCGCCCACCCGCGGGCGGATGACGACTTCGGCCAGTGGCGTCAGGCTCCCGACCAATTCGATACGGTCACCGATCGGAGCCATCCGGACCACAGCTGTCTCGACGGCCTGAGCCTCGCTGGGCTTGGTCTTGGGGGCAGCTGCGGCCTTGGCTTGGGAGTCGCGATAGACGACGTACCAACCCCCGAAGCAGGCTGCGATGGCAGCGAGACCGAGGATCAAGCGGGAGAGTGTGCGAAGCATCGGTGGGCCGCTGAGATAGGGGATGAACAATCTATTAGAGGGCGCGGGGGGACAAGCTTCAATGCCAGAGCCGGCTGGCCGGGGGAATCTGTCGGGAGTGGTGGGGGAGAAGCGGCAGTTGCAGTTTCTCCGGGGAACCGAGATAGTAGTACGTAAGGGAAGTCCTTCCGGGAACTCGCTTTCTGAAAGCTGACGATGCACAGACCCATGCGACCAACCGCGGCATATCGCCCGAAGCGTCGTGAGGGATCTGGATCGTTGGACGTTGTGTTGATTCTGGGCGTGGTGCTTCCCCTTGTGGGATTCGTGCTGCCGCTGAGTCGCACGGCGATTCAGGCGGCGTTTGCGTGGTTCTGCCGAGTCACGTCCAGTCCATTTCTGTAAGCCGACTGTTCAGGAAGGCTGGGAACTGAGATCGGGGTCCCGCCAGTTTCTCTCGACTGACTTATCGATCGCCTGACGGAGTCCGCCATGAGCAGCCAGTCCTCCTCTCCTCTTCGCAAGCTGATGCAGCGCGTCCATCGCGATGAAGAAGGAGCTGTCAGCCTGGAGACGATTCTGATTATTGGTGCGATCGCGATTCCCGTGCTGATCTTCATTCTGAAGATTGGCTGGCCGCGGATCCGGACGTTCTTCACCGGCGGGATGGACGATCTGGAAGTCCAGCGCAGTAATACGCAGCAGGGCGTGCAGTAGGCGGTTGAACACTGGTACTGTGAAGTTTGACCCCAGTACATACGCCCTGAATCAGCTGTCGTGCTCCATTGGTGTCCGAACGTGGATCTCGGATGCGGGAGCGGACACGGTCTTGGGGTTTCGGGGAAAAGTCTGCGGGCGTTTCTGATTCTCGGGGGAAAACGCTGATAATCGTGGTGAACCACTGCCGATGAAAATTGTGTCAAATGGAATGACTGCTCTTGATGCGCAACTAACGCCTGCCTGGTAAGACCTGCTCGTACGGCTATTCTCGCCGGTTCGACCCCTTATCAGCGAAAATTGGTTTGATCGATCTTTCCCCCAAGTGCTTGCTGTGTTATGTTTGTCTCCCGCGGATGCGTCAGAGACGCAACTCGCGACACACGAACGACATAACTCGATTGCAAAGCATCGTTTTGCAAAGCACACAGGCGGCAGGGAGGCCAACGTGAGTGCCACGCGTGAACAACGTCAACATTTGGATGTGCAGATTCGCTGGCTGATTCGCCGCGATATGCAGGAAGTTCTCCGAATCGAGTCGTCCAGTTTTGAGTTTCCCTGGACCGACGAGGACTTTCTCTGCTGCCTCCGTCAGAGAAACTGTATCGGCATGGTCGCCGAACACGATCACAAGATCGTGGGCTTCATGATCTATGAGCTGCACAAGTCGCGGCTGCAGATCCTGAACTTCGCGGTCGCTCCGGAAGTGCGTCGCAACGGCGTCGGTTCGCAGATGGTTCTGCGTTTGATCGACAAGTTGTCGCAGCAGCGTCGTAACGAGATCCTGCTCGAGTGTCGTGAGCGGAATCTTGAAGGACAGCTGTTCTTCCGCAACCAGGCGTTCCGCGCCATCAGTGTGCTGCGTAGCCACTATGACGAAACGGGCGAAGACGCTTACATCATGCAGTTCCGTCTCGATGCCACGGAGGACTCCCTGTCTCCGTTCGCACCACAGAACCGGATTTCGGAATTCGACGCCGCGTAAGCAGTCGTCCGCATTCCATTGAACAACAACAGCCCGAGGCAATCATTGCCTGCGGGCTGTTTTGTTTTCCATGGGGTGAGAGAGTGCGGTGGGCGACGTGGGCAGGCTGTTCTCTGGCCATGGCCGTCGGATAATCTGGGGAGACTTGGGGACAAGCTCGCTGAACTCCAGGGACTCGGCATCCAGCTTCCCCTTCCCGCAGAGAGATTGAATGACACCGCAGGCACGTTTACTTCTCGATACCGCCACCGCAGCAGCCAAAGCGGGCGGCGAGGTTTTGATGACTTACTTCCGCCAGGGAGTCTCAATTCGCTGTAAGAACGGAGAGAGTGCCGACCTCGTCTCCGAAGCCGATGTGAACGCGGAGCAGGCGGTCATTCGTGTGATTCACGAGGCCTTTCCCGACCACGCCATTTTGGGTGAGGAGTCAGCGACCGACACCGACCCGAACCTGCCCGCGTTGTGGGTGATTGATCCGCTCGATGGAACGACAAACTTCCTGCACGATGTTCCGCACTTCGCGGTCTCGATCGGGTACTACGAACATGGAGTCCCGGTCTGCGCGGTGATCTGGAATCCCGCTCGCGGAGATCTCTATACAGCTGTGAAGGGACACGGAGCCCAGTACAACGGCCGACCGATTCACGTCAACACGACCGATCGGCTCGACCAGTCGCTGATTGGAACGGGATTTCACGTGGTTCGAGACGGCAAGATGCGGGCCACTCTCGGAGCCATCGAGGAGCTGTTTGGTGAGAACATCCACTGCATCCGGCGGTTTGGATCGGCAGCACTTGACCTTTGCCAGGTGGCCAGCGGACTGTATGGGGCGTACTTCGAATACCAGCTATCTGCGTGGGATTTCGCTGCAGGGCTGTTGATTGTGCAGGAGGCGGGGGGAAAAGTGACCACGGCGACCGGGGCTCCGCTGCTGTTGCAGAAGTCGAGCATCCTCGCCTCGAACGGGTTATTGCATCCCGTGATGGAGCAGATTGTCGGGAAGCATTTCGAGTCGATTTGAGCTGGTCCGGGATAAGCGGATTTTCACCAAGTGAATCATTGGCGATGGTGGCGATGAAGGATGAGGCGAGATCGCAACGTGGTCCCGAAGTGTCTCGCCTGTACCGAATTTCACTGTCTCGTCACAACTCTCGCGAAACTGATTGAATCCGGGAAAGGCGATTTGCCGCTTTCGTTCGGCGGTGATACGATCAGGTGGTGTAACGCCAAGGTCGCCCGACCCGTTCCGCTCGCAACTCAGCAACAGCGTTACCGCACGCTTGAATCAGGCTCCCGATGAATTTTCCGACGGACAGTCCGCTGATCTTCGGATTTCCGATCGCCACTCTCTGGGGGGCGAGGATTCGGGTGAGTCCGTTTTATTTCGCCCTCCTGCTGCTGTTGATTGGCAGATTCGGAGGAGCGGTTGGAGTCCTGGCTTTTCTGGTTCTGACGGTCTCGACCCTGCTCCATGAATTCGGCCATGTCTTCGCTGCCCGACTGACGGGGGGAGACGCGGATGATGTGATCCTCTGGCCATTGGGTGGTCTCGCCTTGTGCCGCAGAGCCCCGACCTTCCAGTCGGAGTTTCTGACTGCCGCAGCTGGGCCGCTGGTCAATCTGGCTCTGTCGATCCTGACCTTCTCGTGGGTCTATTCGACGACCGACGTTTGGAGTGTTCTGCATCCGTTGACGATCCCGCCGATCTCGATGGATCAGGGCATCCTGCATGTTCTGTTGATGTTGACGTTTACGCTCAATTGGAAGCTGTTGTTGCTGAATCTGGTTCCGATGTTGCCACTGGATGGGGCAAGCATGCTTCTGGCAGCTGCCCGGCGTCGTTGGGAGCCGATTGTCGCGAGGACAGCAGTCTTGATCGTCAGTGCAGTCGCACATGTTCTGATGGCTGCCGTTGCGTTGAATATCGATAGCTCGCTGGGGATCTGGGTGTTGTTTTTGACCTACTCGCTGCTCCCGGTGACGATTCTCGAATGGATCCGCTTGCAGGCGGCCAATCTCATGGGGTTCGAGATTGAAGACACCGAGAACTACGAGTCGTATGGCGATGACGACGAAGAGAGCCGGCAACGCCCCCCGTCTCCGGGGCTGCTCGAACGCTGGAAGCTCGAACGCGAACGGAAGCGGGCCGAGAAGGAAGAGCTGGAGCGAGCGCAGGTCGAGGCCCAGCTCGACGCCTTGTTGGAGAAAGTTCACCAACGGGGGATCGACTCGCTGACCGAATCGGAAAAGCGGTTCCTGAAGCAGGCGAGCGCCCGTTATCGTGGCCAGAGTCGCCCTTCGTAAAGACGCGACCTGTTTGCCAGACCTCTGTAATCGACACGTCTGCCCCGATCTGGCGAGAAGTATGCCCCTTCGGCCAATCCTCTGATTGCTCCCCACGAATCGGTCTGGCCCGTTGCGAGAGCCGGGCGCATCGTTTAGATTCGCTTTTATGCATGTCTGCCGACGAAGGAGTGTTCGCAGGCTGGGGTCGCTGATCGATGTGAGGGTTCCCTCGGCTCGATGAGCGAATATCACGGGGGCGCTCGCCTCCTCCCTGAACGACTCCGGGAGTCTGGCCGCATGGCACATTTGAATGATTTTCCGTCCTCGGGCCCAACCAAGGTCGTCGAGCACCAACCCGGTGTGGCCTCCATGCCGAAATGGACCGTCGGGGAACTCCCCGATGCTCCAGTCTTTGAATGGAAGAAACTCGCAGCCTTCATCGGTCCCGGCGTCGTCATGGCAGCTGCGGCGATCGGTGGTGGTGAGTGGCTGACCGGGCCGACGAACACCGCCCGCTATGGGGCCGCGATCTTCTGGCTGGCGACGCTGAGTATCTTTTTCCAGGCGATCTACAACGTGGAGATCTGCCGGTACACGCTCTACACCGGCGAGCCGATCTTCACGGGCAAGTTCCGCATCGCCCCCGGGCCGTGGTTCTGGGTGATCGTCTACCTGATCCTCGACTTCGGGTCGTTTCTGCCGTATCTCGCATCGAACGCTGCGATCCCGCTGGCGGCGATGATTTTGAGGGACATGCCGAATCCCGCCGACCCAACTCCCCATGTCCTGGGGATGAGTGATTCGACGTTCCTGAAGTTTCTGTCAGTGGTGATCTTCATCTCGGTCTTTCTGCCGCTGATGTTCGGCGGCAAGGTCTACAACACGATGAAGGCCTTGATGACCTTCAAGCTGTTTACGGTCTTTGCGTTTCTGTTGTTTCTGGCGGTGTTTTTCTCGACGCGCCAGACGTGGGAGGAGATCGGGAGCGGCTTCTTCAAGTTCGGCACCGTCCCGGTGATTGCCGAGGGCGACACCAACGGGAATGGGAAATGGGACGAGGGCGAGCCTCCTCACGGGCCCAACCTCGATAACGTCTTCACTTCGCTCTGGACGGGCCAAGGTCTGCGACCGATCGACTATTCGCTGCTCGGCTTTCTGGCGGCGATGGCAGCGTTGGCGGGGAATGGGGGCCTGACCAATACGCCGGTCAGCAACTACACCCGTGAACAAGGTTGGGGAATGGGGGCCCATGTCGGGGCGATTCCCAGTATCGTCGGAGGCCAGGAGATCACACTCTCGCATGAGGGATGTGTCTTTGAAGTCACTGACGAGGCGCTGCCCCGCTGGCGGCGCTGGCTGAAACATATCCGTCGGGAACAGTGGATGTTGTGGGTGCCCGCCTGCTTTGTCGGGTTGGCTCTCCCCAGCATGTTGTCGATCCAGTTCCTGCCGAAAGGTAGCGTTCCCAATGACAAATGGCTCGTCGCTGGAATGACAGCGAAAGGTGTCTCCGAAGCAGTGTCAGGGCGATTCGGTGTCGGGATGGGTGACCTGTTCTGGCACTTGACCCTGTTCTGTGGTTTCCTGGTGCTGGCGACCAGCATGGCATCGACGGCGGACGGCGTGCTGCGCCGGTGGGTGGACGTGTTCTGGACAGCCAGTCCGCGTCTGCGTCAGTGGGATCCCAAGGATATCGGCAAGCTCTACTTCAGCGTGATGCTGGTGTACCTGGTATTGGGGATTGTGATGCTGTGCTTCCTCAAGGGGGACGCACTGCTCGTCTTCTCCACGATGATGTATAACTATGCACTCGGGTTCAGCTGTTTTCATGCCCTGGTCGTGAACTCGAAACTGATGCCGAAGCGGATCCAGCCGAAGCTGTTCCCGAAGGTCGGGCTGGTCATCGGCGGCTGTTTCTTCACGATCATTGCCATGATTACGACCTGGGCCGAGTGGCCGAAGATCGCCGCGGTCTTCAAGCCTGCCCCACCAGCCGCGACTGCCAAGCCGTAATCGATCTCGTTTTTGTTGTCTCGCACTGCCCGGCCATCGCTCGCTGGGCTGTGCATGTCGTTGCCTTGAGAAGGTCTCCCATGACTGAAGTTCGCATCACCACCCGCCTGCATGGCCCCTTGCTGGTTCAAGGTCCCGCCAAGCTGTGCGACCACGAAGGCAATGAATACAACCTCGCCGGGAAAGAGACTTACGCTCTCTGCCGCTGCGACAAGTCCCAGAAGCGTCCCTTCTGCGACGGCACGCACAAGACCTGCGGTTTCACAGCTGAGATCAAGGCATACTAGAGCGGTTTCACTGTCGCCTTCACACTGAGGTTGATCTGACAGGAATGTCGGTTTCAGGGAACTCCGCAGTGGGACAGACATTCTTGTCTGTCCGCTCTGAAGGGGAACTCCGAACCCGCACTAAACGCCCCTGCTTACCAACCCGAAGCGTGAGCGAGGGCGAGTGGGTATTGACTTCCGGTTTGTCCGTTCTCCCACTTGAATTGATTTCTGATTCGCTAGCTCATCCCATCGTCCAGAGACACTCTCCCTCGCTCACGCTTCGGGTTGGTGTCGTTTGCCACAGTCTCAGAAAGGCCCGCTCGATGCGTTGCTTCATCGTCTGGATCTGTGCTTTCGGGCTCGTGGTGGGGGCTTATCCCGCTGACGCTGGGGAACCATCGCTCGTCCTGAACGTCTGGCCTGCCGCTGCCCCCGGTGAACCGAGTGGCATCGGGGAAGAGACAGCGGTCGTTGGTCGTCCGGGGGAAGATCCTCCGACGACTCGCATCAGCAACGTGACGGTCCCCACGCTGTCGGTTTACCGCCCTACCGAAGATAAGGCGAACGGGACCGCCATCATCATCTGTCCGGGCGGGGCCTACAACATCCTTGCCTGGGACAAGGAAGGGACCGAAGTCGCCGAGTGGCTCAACACGCTGGGCGTGACCGGGATCGTGCTCAAATACCGCGTTCCCCGCCGCAATGGGGAGCCCAAAGGCGATCCGCCAGTCGCCGCTCTCCAGGATGCCCAGCGAGCAGTCCGACTGGTCCGCAGCAAAGCCACCGAATGGAAGCTCGATCCCGCGAAGATCGGTCTCATGGGGTTCTCGGCAGGGGGACATCTGGCGGCGTGGACCTCCACGAACCACGATTCGCTCAGCTACTCGGCGAGCGATGACATCGACAAACTCAGCGGTCGGCCGGACTTCACAGTTCTGATCTACCCGGCTTATCTCGTGACGCCGGAGATGACAGCTCTCACGCCGCTGATCGCGGTCAATGAGCAGACCCCGCCCGCGTTTCTGGCCCATGCCTACGATGATGGCGTTCCGGCCGACAACAGTGTGCAGTACTTCCTCGCCCTCAAGCGATCCAAGGTCAACGCCGAACTCCACATTTATCCCAGTGGAGGACATGGGTACGGAATGCGGCCCAGCCAGCACACCGTCTCCTCCTGGCCGAAACGGCTCGAAGAGTGGCTCCGCGTTCGCAGCTGGATCAAGTAACCGAACAGGCTTCGCATGACTTCGCCTCTCCGCATTCCGGCTCTCAAATCAGTCGACGAGTTTCGGCAGGCTTTGGTCACGTTGGGGCTGGAATTGCCCGTGGATGACCGGCCACTCTCAGCTGCTGAAGGGACGCCGCTGGCTGACCCGTTGACGGTGGGGAAACTCCGGATTGGCAACCGCTGGTGCATTCACCCGATGGAGGGATGGGATGGCACGCCAGGGGGCCAACCGAGCGAGCACACGCTGCGGCGCTGGCGGAACTTTGGCCTGTCGGGAGCCAAACTGCTGTGGGGTGGAGAGGCGTTCGCGGTCCGTCCCGATGGCCGTGCGAACCCGCGACAGCTGTGCTATCGCCCGGAGAACGTCGCCTCACTGCATAACCTCATCACGACGGCTCGTAACGCTCACATCGAGGCGTTCGGTCCGGGATCAACTGATGATCTGCTGATCGGGTTGCAGCTGACTCACTCGGGCCGGTTCTGCAAACCGAATCGCTCCGATCGGTTCGAGCCACGCGTGGCCTACCATCACCCGACGCTCGATGCCCGGGTGGGGATCAAAGCCAGCGAAGACAGCTGTGTGTGGACTGATGGCGAGATCCGCGAGCTGATCGCAGCGTATGTCGTGAGTGCGAAGGCGGCTCAGGCGGCGGGCTTTGGCTTTGTCGATCTGAAGTGCTGTCATGGGTATCTCGGGCATGAGTTCCTGTCGGCGTTCGATCGACCCGGCGATTACGGAGGTGATTTCGCCGGGCGGACGCGGTTCATTCGCGAACTGGTGGCGGCCGTGCGGTCCGAGTGCCCCGGGTTGGAGATCGGGATTCGTCTCTCTCTCTGGGATACGTTCGCCTACCGACCCGATCCCGCTCTGTCGACGCCCGCTAAACTCGGGCCCGGGATTGCAGTGACGACCGATTCACCGCTCTATCCCGTCTTCGGAGCCAATCGTCAGAACCCCTTGGAGATCGACTTACGCGAGCCGATCGCACTCATCGATCAGCTGTGGCAAGAGCACGGGGTCCAGCTGTGGAACCTGACGGCCGGTTCGCCGTACTACAACCCGCACGTCCAGCGTCCGGCGATCTATCCGCCGTCGGACGGGTATTCACCGCCGGAAGACCCACTCATCGGGTGCGTGCGTCAGATCCAGGCCGTGCGGGAAGTGCGACAATCGTTTACTGCGGACAACGCTCCGCTGTTTGTGGGCACCGCGTACACGTACTTTCAGGAGTACTTGCCCCACGTGGCTCAAGCAGTGATTCGCGATGGCTGGGTCGACAGTGTGGGTCTCGGGCGACTGGTGCTCAGCGACTGGCAACTCCCCGCCAAGGTCCTTGAGGGGAAGAACTACGCCGCTGACAAGAAGATCTGCCGTACGTTCAGCGACTGCACCACCGCCCCCCGCAATGGGATCATTTCGGGCTGCTACCCACTCGACCCGTATTACAAAGAGATGCCCGAGGCTGCAGAGCTCAAACGCATCAAGGCCCAGGGGAAGAAGTAATCTCCGCTCGGTCATTTAACAAAAAACGCCGCCGTTCGATGAGCGCTCTTGAACGACGGCGCAAAAGTTCAGATTCAGTGCGAGCAGCTGACTAGATCAGCGGCAACGGCTCGGGCATCAGCAGAAACGGGAAGACCCGCAGCGGACGGCCCAGTTCCAGTTCGCTCGGATATCGCAGCTGGGCAGCCCGGTCCGCAGCGAACTGCAGGAGCGTGAAGTCGAGACCGCAATACTTATCGAGGTCTGACTCGGCAGCCACATCGGCGAAGACTTCGCCCGCTGATGCGGCATGACGACGGACGCCGTGAATGCTTTCTTCGCGAACCTTGATTCCGGCTGCGGCCATCTTGACGAGGCCCTTGAGGAACCGACCGACGAGCGACTCAGCTCCGGTGCTGCGCCACAGGCGATCCCACTCATCGTGAGCTTCCCAATAGAAGCCCAGATTGAAGTAGTCGAGCCCCAGCAGGTAGGACCGGTTCTCCGCCCAGCGATCAGGCGTGAGCGGTTTGGGGTTCATGGGACGCTGGTTATAGCTATGGCCGCGGGGATCACGATACGGATGCGGCGTGCCCGAACCAGGCACGTGGGTGTAACGTGGCAGCGGAGAGTTGGGGAGGAGGCGGGCGAACTTCGCTTGAGGAATCGCCATCAGTGGAGCAATCGTCGTTGACATGGCATCAGTCTAATGTCGTTCGACCCGTTGCGACCTCCTGCGCTCGGGGGAAAACGGAACTCATCGAAAGCGCACATTCCACGAGGACCTTGGTAGAGGTCTAACGTGAGAACGACTCCGCGATCTCAGGTAAGTTCTTGGTTGGAATTCACCCAGGTTTCATGCCCCGGGGTTGGCCGTGGGAGAAGCGAGGAAGAGCAGGGTGGTAACTGCTGTGCTGTGAAGCACTTGGGTTTTAACCGGATCCCGACTCCTGAGAAATCGCGGCAGCGACTTCACGAACCCATTAAACCACATCTTGCGGAGATTTACAGATCTCTTTTCAGAAAATCACAGACTCTTTTCAGACCGTCCCCCCGAGGCCCTGTCGGGGAAGCTCTAGGGAATTTACCGGTTACAACGACCGCCAGATCTCGTCCCTACCAGAGCCCGCAACGCATCAGCCTGTCACCCACTGCTCTTTCGATCCTGACGCTTCTGCCCCGTCAGCCACAGGAGAATGCTTCATAACCTCTTTTCATTCCTTGCTTTCCTTCGTTTTCTTCTGTTCAAAATTCCGTGAACAACCTTCGGCTGACGGAAGAATTTGAACAAAAGGAAACGAAAAGAAGCAAGAAGTCAGGCAAGCAGGATCGACTGCCGTGGGATCCGGTTGATGGGCTGGCCCGCGACGTAAAGCAGCCATCCATCAACTGTTGATTCGTAAATGCACGGTGAGTTTAAATGTACAACGCACTCAACGGCTCGCTGTAATACACCGAGTGCGGGCGACTCTGGTCATCGTGCCAGAGGGCATCCTGCGGAATGCCGAGCCGGTCATAGATCGTCGCTGCGAGCATTTCGGGAGAGACCGGATCGACGGTCGGATAGGCCCCGATCTTGTCGGTGGCTCCGTAGACGCGTCCGCCTGCGATGCCCCCACCGGCGATCAGCACGCTTTGAGCCCCACCCCAATGGTCGCGACCGGGCAAGGCATAGTGCGCGGGCAGGTGCGAAACCTTGGGCGTGCGACCGAACTCGCCCGCCATCACGATCATCGTGCTGTCGAGTTCTCCGGTCTCAGCCAAATCGTCGAGCAAGGCTGACACCGCCTTGTCCGTCGGCGGATACAGAAAGTCCTTCAGGTTCGGGAAGGCGTTGCCGTGCGTGTCCCAGACCTCGTTGTTCCCGAGGTTGACCTGCACCAGGCCGACGCCCGCTTTCACCAGACGGCGAGCCATCAGGCACGACCATCCGTACGAGTTGCGCCCGTAGCGATCCTGCGTCGCGGAATCGGCCTGCGTCACGTCGAACGCCGACTTCACTTTCGGATCAAGCAGCAGTGACACCGCAGCTTCGCGATATTGCGAGAAGGCCCCGACGCTGGCCACATTGTCGAGCACCTGACGCTGCTCTTCCAGCATCCGCAACATCTCTAGCCGACGATCCATGCGGCTGGTCAGCATCTGATCGGGAAGGTTCAGGTTCGGGGCCTGGAACTTGAGGGAGGGTGTCTTCATCGCTCCCGTCGCGTGGTGGAATTCGTACTCCGGATAGGCTCCATAGCTGACGGAGTTGAACGGGCTCGCTTCAATGAACCACGGATCCCGTCGCCGCCCCATCTCTCCGGCGAACTGCCCGGGAATGACGCGACCGCTGCGATGGATCAGACGTTCGGGCAGTACCGCAGCAGGGGGGAGCCCATTTCTCTCGGCCAGACGATCCCCCGCAATGGCGGCGATCGACGGCCAGTCCTCGGGCATCGGTTTTTCGCTGTTGAATGTCGGTGGAGCTTTTGACCGACCGGTGAGCATGACCAGATGCCCCAACGAATGGTCATTCGTGGAGTGCGTCAACGATCGAATCAACGACCACTTGTCGCTGCGTTGGGCCAGCTGGGGCAGGTGTTCGACGATCTGCAAACCGGGCGTGCGGGTGCTGATCGGATTGAACTCTCCGCGGATCTGGTCGGGGGCCTCGGGCTTCATATCGAAGCTGTCGAGTTGGCCTAACCCACCGGACAGGAACAGGTAGATCACCGACCGGACGGGCTTCGTCTTCCCCGTATTATCGTTGGCACGCAGTTCCGCCAGCTGTGCCGTCGACAGCCCCAGCAGACCGAGCGTTCCCGCCTGAACAGCGTGACGCCGAGTCAGCACCGGATGTTGGAGAATGGACGGCATCGAGTGGTCCCCACGTCCTTCTTTGGTATTGAGTGCCGAGCGACGGATCAACAGTTACGCATGAATTGTATCGTCTGAAACGACGCAGCGGCAATTGCGAACCGTTGCGGAGTCAAGATTTGCCGATTCTTCGGGGATTCCGGGCCGGTGAGGGGAGGGACCGAAAGTCACTGTCTACTCACCGTCCGAGGAGACGGCTGGCCGGCGAGAGGGGGTGTCTGTGCTGGGGGTTACCGCGATCAGTAACTGGACCGCCAGCATGATCCCCAGGGGCAGAAATAACACGATCCACGCCAGCAGCATGGCCCGTTTGAACCAGCCCCCTTGCAGTGGACGGACCAGCGTTCGGACCTCAGCGCCAGGGAGTTTGGCGTTTCCGAGCTCTTGAACCACAGCTGCCCGTCGCTGGAGGGACTCGTCAGAATTCGGGAGGCCATCGATCAAAACGGTCGCCGATCGGCGTTCAAAGTTGTCGACGATCTCCACCATTTTCTCGCGACCGAACGAGTTCAACATCGCCCCATCGAAGTCGTGATCCGTGAGGACAAATCCAGCGGTTTCCGACTGCTTTTGCTGCGTGTCTCGCGGGTCGAGCATCCGGCCGGCGAACAACAGCCCGATCAGACCGAACATCGTCAGCAGCAGCAAGCTGCATCCCACAGCTGTCATGTGAGTCTTGAACTGGCTGCGTTCCGAGGTCGATTCAAACTGCAACTCGACGGTCCGTTTACGAGTGAGCGACCGCCGCGCGGCATCGAGCAGATCGAAGGCCCGCACCGCCTCGCCCCAGGCGGTGACCCCGGTTTCCGGAGAGCGCGGCGACTTGGACAACTCGACTGGCTGGCAATTCACAGCCAGAGTTGCGGGGGCTTCACCCTCCCATGTTACCACGGCCGCGCCGCGATCGGTGGTGATCGTCAGCTCGGTGCGAGGTGCTCCCCCCGCTCGAAAGGCCCACATCGCGTCGGGGACATTGTCACCGTTCAAACTGACCGACGCGGTCGTGATTCCCTGGGCCGAGTGTCCCGAGTGGATCGCGGTCACTCGTTTGTAGTCCCCGCCTGCCAGGCTCCGCAGCAGGTCGGCGTCTTGCAGCCAGTAGGCGTGCGCCAGATCCGGGGCGAATGTCGGGCCGCCCAGAATCGACCGCTCCATCTGCAGGTGGAGAACCGTCCCCAGCTGTTGCTCCGCCAGTTGTCGCTTCAACTCGACGACCGCCGGGCACAATCGCAAGGGCCAGAGCGCTCGCAGCTGATGGGGATACTCATCATCGAGCGGAATCTGGGCGTAAATAAAGTCCGACCCCAACGCCGCCTCGGGAACCAGCCAAACCGTTCGGCCTTGCTTCACCAGTTCAGGGACCACCTGCAGGGCGGAGGCGTCACCTCCCCAGACCAGTGTGGCGCTTGCCTGGGACTCGTCCCCCGTGACAACGACCTCGCTCCCGACTTGCGAGACCAACTCGCACAATCGAGATCGAGATGCCTCATCAGAGTGGACGTTCAGTTTCATGGACTTGTGATCTCGTCTCTGCTGAATGCCCGTGGCCCTCACCCCTTGTCGACGCGATCGCTCGGTGAGCGAGAGGGTGAAGCAGCAGAGAGCCGGTTAAGCCCGGAGTGTCTCGCATCGGCTGCCCGGAGGCAATTCGCCCGCGTTCTAATCCTGAGAAGTCACCCCTCACGATGACTGCCAGTTTTGCACACTGGTCCCGATTCGACCGAGATGTGTCACCTGCCGATATGGCAACTCGATGTCGATGAGTCAGCTGCTCAATTCAAAAGTCGAGTCTTTTCCTGTGTTTATGCGTCGTGTCGGGAATCGCACACCCTCTGGCATCGGCTTTGCATACCTTGGTCCACGTCCCGACCAAGTGTCGGTCCAATCCACTGAACTCAAACCAAGGCCCACGGCCCTAGACCCCAACCCCCTAGGCCACCACCGGCCCCTCCAAGGAGCCTCACCATGGCTGTTTCTGGCGAAAAGATCATCGGCATCGACCTCGGCACGACCAACTCGTGCGTCGCGGTCATGGAAGGGGGCGAAATCAAGGTCATCCCCAACCAGGAAGGTTACCCCACGACGCCTAGCGTCGTCGCATTCACCGACAAGGGCGACATCCTCGTCGGCGAGCCCGCCAAGCGGCAGGCCGTCACGAACCCCAAGAACACGATCTACTCGATCAAGCGGTTCATGGGACGCCGTCACTCCGAAGTCGAATCGGAAGAGAAGATCGTTCCGTACAAGGTCGTCGGCGGTAAGGAAGAGTACGTCAAGGTCGACATCAACGGCCGTCAGTACACGCCTCCCGAAGTCTCGGCCCGCGTGCTGATGAAGCTCAAGGACGCTGCCGAAAACTACCTCGGCCACAAGGTCAACAAGGCGGTCATCACCGTCCCTGCGTACTTCAACGACGCCCAGCGCCAGGCCACCAAAGACGCTGGCCAGGTCGCCGGTCTGGAAGTCGTCCGAATCATCAACGAGCCGACCGCCGCTGCACTGGCGTACGGCCTCGAGAAGATGAAGGAAGAAAAGATCTGCGTCTTCGACCTCGGCGGGGGCACGTTCGACGTGTCGGTCCTCGAAGTCGAATCGGGCTCGATCGAAGTGCTGGCCACCAACGGCGATACCCACCTGGGTGGTGACGACTTCGACGAAGTCCTCATCAACTACATCGCCGACAGCTTCAAGAAGGACAACGGCATCGACCTCCGCAAGGATGCGATGGCTCTCCAGCGTCTGCGTGAAGCGGCCGAAAAGGCCAAGAAGGAACTCTCGTCGGCCCAGAACAGCGAGATCAATCTCCCGTTCATCACCGCGGACGCCAGCGGTGCCAAGCACCTGCAGATGAACATCACGCGGTCTCAGTTCGAAAAGCTGATCGACCCGCTGGTCGAACGCTGCCGCAAGCCCGTGGAGCAGGCTCTCAAGGACGCCAAGCTCCAGCCTTCGCAGATCGATGAAGTGGTCCTCGTCGGCGGTTCCACCCGCGTGCCGATGGTCATGGAACTCGTCAAGAAGATCTTCGGCGGCAAGGAACCGCACAAGGGTGTGAATCCCGACGAAGTCGTCGCCGTGGGCGCAGCTGTCCAGGGTGCGATCATCGGTGGCGATGTGAAGGATGTGGTCCTCCTCGACGTGACTCCGCTCTCCCTCGGCATCGAAACCGAAGGGGGCGTGATGACCGCTCTGGTCGAACGTAACACCACCATCCCCACCACCAAGTCGCAGGTCTTCTCGACCGCGGCCGATAACCAGACCGCCGTGACCGTTCGCGTGTTCCAGGGGGAACGCCCGATGGCCAACGACAACCGTCTGCTCGACCAGTTCAACCTGGAAGGCATTCCCCTGGCCCCCCGCGGAACGCCGCAGATCGAAGTCAGCTTTGACATCGATGTGAACGGCATCCTCAGCGTGAAGGCCAAGGACAAGGGTACCGGCAAGGAACATAAGGTCGAGATCAAGCAATCGTCCGGTCTCTCGAAGGAGCAGATCGAAGCGATGCAGAAGGAAGCGGAAATCAACGCCGCCGCCGACAAGGCCAAGAAGGACCTCGCCGAAGCCCGCAACAAGGCCGAACACCTCGCTTACTCCACCGAGAAGCAGGTCAAGGAACTGGGCGACAAGCTCGACGAAGCTTCGAAGTCAGCCATCGAGTCGGCCGTGACGAAAGTCCGCGAAGCCTCGAAGGGTGAAGACGTGGCTGCGATCAACAGTGCCGTGGAAGGCCTCGAACAAGCCACCCACGCCCTGTCGAAGCACATGTACGAAGCCCAGCAGGCCGCCCAGGCCGCCGCCGGCGGAGCCGCTCCCGACGGAGCCGCCCAGCCCAACAGCGGAGGCGGCGACGACGTGATCGACGCCGAGTTCGAGAAGAAGTAAACCCGCTGAAACCCAAAAGCCCCGGTGATCCCCACCGGGGCTTTTTGCGTACTAAATTAACTATCAGATACTTCGGAGGTCGCTGTGGTCGATTCAATAGAATTGCAGAAGGTTATTGCAGAACGGCTGGAAGAGGCGGAACAAGCTGCAGAAATGATGGTTCTCAATAATCAATCCCATATCAAGGCGGCAGCTGGGGATGTGGTCGAGCGATATCAACGCCATGAGGAATCGTTGCTGGATTTGCCGTACAATGACATAGTCGCTGGATTCGGAAAAAAAGTCTGGATCGCAGTACTTTTTGTAGATATGCGGAACTCAAGTAAAATTGCGGAGCTGTACGGCGAACGTGACGTGTATCTGACGATTCATTCCGTACTAACCGCTTTGTCATGGTTAGTAACGAAGCATGACGGGATTGTAGTCGGATTTCGCGGAGACGGATTGTTTGCTGGGTTTGGCATAAAAGACAACACATGGGAGGAAGGTAAGCCGAAGAATCGCAACCCTCAAATGCATATTGCAAATGCGATCAATTGCGGAAAATCAATGCTCGATGCAATCGACAAATCAATTCGGCCAGTATTGGATAAAAGAACTGCACAACAAATACCTATTCAGTTTGGTGTTGGAATTGATGCGAATGAAGTGATCGTGACTCGGGTGGGGCTTGTTACAGCAACCGAACTTACCGCATATGGCCCGGCTGTAAATATCGCGTCAAAACTCTGTGGAGAAATCAAAGATGAAGTTGCGATAACAAGTGAAACATTCAAACTCCTCCCCAAGGTAAAGGGCGGAACTCTCCACTATCGCCCCCGAGGTGTGAAGATTGGAGGCATTCATCGAGATTGGGGGATTGTCAAGTAGCTATGGGGCAATACATTGAATTTGCCAATCGCAGCAATGAATGTAGTGCCAGGTTGGGAATGCAGTTCGATACAACGTTCGGAGACCATAATGGATGAAAAGAGACTAGAACATTCTTGGAATGTTCACTGCTACGTAAACGAGTACTTAAGATTTGCTGATGCCAAAGCATTTGGAATAGTCGCATGGACATCAACTGTGATCGGAGCGATTTGGGTGTCAGGTGTCGGCCCGCATGTGCTTGGCTTACGTTTTTCGCGAACTTGGACCAGTGCTTCAACACTTGAGGGTGTTTTGGGGTATGGAGCCTTTCTTTCGTTGTTCATTGGATTTGCATTGTCTGCTTGGTGCATCAAACCAAGGCTTTTCGACCCCTTGCTCGTTTCAAGAATATTCTTTGGTGGAATCGCAAAATACAAAGATGGAAAGCAGTATTCTGAGGCTATTAGAGGGTGCAGTCTTGAGATTTTGGTAGATGACGTTGCGCAGCACTGTCATGTGCTGTCGAAGGCATGTGTTTACAAATACAGATTTGTCTATTGGGGATTCGTTTTTGCGTTGATGGGAAGCGTTTTTTCATGCGTTTTATGGGGTGTTGTACTCTGACTGGCAATTGGTAGCGGGGTAGCCCAAGGCAATCGCATGTCGGTTCTGGTTATTGGTCCTATGATTGGCTGGGTGGCCCGGCGGGGTGGCCGGGTCAATGTGGTTGTCGGGTGGCCCCCCCTGAGTCTTCGAAGGGCGTGGTGAGTGGCGGTAGAACCACGGCCTTCGCCAAGTCTCAGACCGTGCCACCCAGTCGTTGAGCTTGAAGTCCCTGGCGGGGCGGGCTGTCGATCTTCGGCGGGGTGGCCCATACGCTGCTTTGAGCGTATGGGTGACGAAGGAACAAGAGGTTTTCTTGGCTCTCGGTCCCAAGCTCCGGCGGGTGGCACGCCCTGAGTCTTCGAAGGGCGTGGTGAGTGGCGGGGGAACCACAGCCTTCGCCGAGCTTCAGGGCGGGGTGGCCCGGTTATGGTGATTGCCGGGTGCCACGGCTCTGTGAGCCGTGCGGAGCACTACTGACGTTGACCTGCAGACAGCACTGCTCACAGAGCCGTGGCACCCGATCGGCAGAACCTCGGCCTTCGCTAAGCCTCAGACCGTGCCACCCAGCCGTTGAGCTTGAAGTCCCTGGCGGGGCGGGCTGTTGATCTTCCACCGAGACCAGAGAGTCCCGCGTGAACCCAACCCCCGCGTCGAAAGCCTCTCGACAGCGAGCGCCGGACGTCAGTCCGTCGTGTCAGACGGGCCGGGGAGCGTTCACCACTGGTCCGATTCTCACCGTCCCGTTTTGCGAGAACCCCAGCTGCGGGGGAGTGCTAACCGCTCCGGGAGCACGGCGGGCTGACGCCCGGCGCTCGCTGCGGGTCAGCAATTCTGAGTGTTCCTCGTGACCGACGTGTCATCGCGATGGGTGGCTGGGGTCAACCAGCGGGAGCCCCCAGACGGGTCGTGCGGTGTTGGCCAGTTCAGCTGGGGGCTTCGCTACGCTTCGACCCCAGGCACCCGTTCTCATCACAAGGGGGAGGGCCCCGGAGCCTTGTGAGCGATCTCGCCGCTACGAGTCACTTCCGGACCTTGGCCCCGTTCACGCGGTAAATCTCGATGTAGTTCTCGTCGTTCGAGGTCGAGCCCTCGCGGCGGAACAGGGTGGCGTCGTAGAAGTTCTTCCAGTCCGAGATGTCGGCACACCGCGTGGTGATGATGTAATCGGCCAGCGGGACATGGCGGCCCCAATACCACTCATGCCGTGACGACAGCAGCAGCGTCTGGCGACCGCTGGCATAGAAGTCGAGCATGTGCCCCGGGTCGACCATATAGACCCCGTCCTGGGGCAGGTCCTTGAGCACTCGCTCTACCAGCCGGTCGGCGTGGAATCGCTCGTCGTTCCAGTGACGCCATCCGTTCAGTACCGTCCGCACTCCCGCCCCCGGTGCCATCAGCGCCAGACACACCACCGACATCGCCACAGCTGTGACCCGCTCCCCGCTCGAGGAGCCGACGACCCCCTGCCGCACGGCGTTGATGACTCGCCAGACGCCATCCGCGGCCAGGGGGTACATCAATCCAATCGGGTAGATCCAGTATCCCTTGGTCCGGTGCATCCCCGCCAACACCGCCGTCAGATACCCCGCCGTCCAGATCAAGACCACATACCGCCGATGCTCCGCCGACACCCTCCACCAGAGCCCGCTGCCCAGGATCGTCCCGCCCACCAGAAACGCCAACTGGTACGGCCCGTTGAATTCGGACTGCAAATCCCAGTGGTTCCAGAGCGACTGCCACGGCCAGACGAAGCGTGCCCCCAGCCCCGGCCCCACGTTGTCGATCACATTCCACGAGAACTGCAGCTGGATCTCCTCGGGGAACTTGAGGATCAGCGGCAGCCACAAAGCGAAGACGACCAGACTGCACCCGGTGAGCAGCGACGCCCGCTTGAGCCGGTCGGGCACGGTGCCGGAACTGGCGAGAGTCCAGATCCCGCATTGCAGGCAATAGACCGCCGAGAACGGATGGCTCAGCAGCCCGCCCCCGCAACAGACTCCCGCCACGATCAGCCACCGCCAGCGTGGGTCACGTTGCCAACGCATCATCGCCAGAATCGCCGCCCACCCGAACACTCCGCAAATCAGGTCAGGCCGGGCAATGATCGACGTGAACATCAGCGGCCGGGAGCACGCCAGCATGACCAGTGAGAGCCCCAACACCCAGCGCGGCTCGACCAGGCTGCGGGCCACTCGATAGACCAGCCAGATCGCGACTAACCCGGCTAAAAACGTCGGCAGGCGGGCGGTGGAGTGGCTTGGGGGGAGGACAGCCAGGAATGGAGCCTCGACGAGATAGATCATCGGCGGCTCGATGAACAGGCACTTGCTCATCGAACGGACATACGGGTGCTCGCTGGTCAGGACCTCGTCCCCGCGCTGAACCAGACAGCCGGGGAACCTCGGCACACCCTCCCGCAAGGTCGTCAGCCCGGCCGTCGCGAAGTACTCCTCGTCGTACTGGCCCGCCAGCTGCATGACCATCGGAAACCGCATCAGCCCAAACGCCATCCACGCGACCAGCAGCCCGATCCGAGCGGCGTCCAGACTCCATGGCGAGGCTGACGGGGAGCGAAGGCCGTTCATGACAATTCGGGGACCCGCTGAAGAGACACAGGCGAACATTGCCTCGCAACATAGGACTGCCCGAAAACGAAGTCAAACCGCAGAGCGTGATCGCTATTCGCAGTGCGAGATCGCTATTCATTGATAATGGGGTTGTTTCACGGGAAAAGGACCTCATAATCTCAGCCAGGAGATTTTTTTAATTACGGACGGCTGTGCGTTGTGACAATCAATGAGAGTCTCGTGGAGTGAAGCGATGAGTTCGAGTTCAGTCACTGTCACGTCTTTGGATCACACAGCCATCGCCCGGAAATGGGTCGAGGCATTCGAGGATCTGGAGGTCCGCATGCTACCGGCCATTGAGCCCTATCTGGCGGATGATTTTGAGCTCATGTGTCCTGGCGATTCGACGATCGTGCCGTTCGCCGGGATCTGGAAGGGGACAGCCGGGCACCAGGAGTGGCTCAACCTGTTCTTCGGGTTCTTCCAGCGGACCAAGGCGAAAGAAGTCAAATTCTCGTCGACCGACAATACGGTTGAAGCCCGCTGGCTGGAGCATGTGACGCTCCAGGGGATTCCCTGTACCCCGGTGCGGATCAATTTGTACTTCCACTTCTGGGACGGGAAACTGGCCCGGATTTTTGACGATTACGACACCCAAACCGGGACCGCCAATATTGCGAACTTGCTGGGGCGGTAGCTTGAACAGCCCCCTGAATGAGTATTGGCTCATGATCGCCGGCGTCGCCGAGTGATCTCTGGCGCGGTTCTCGAGTCGTGGTTGACTTTGAGGGGGGGAATGGTGGTACATTTGTTGTTCGCGATGGCGGTGTGTTTTCAGTTCCTCGATTTTTTGCCGACAGGAAGTGAGTATGCGGAGTCACCGATCACTTCCGGGGCAGCCAGCACGGCGGCAGTTTCTGGCTGCGGGCGGTCTGTCGGCTTTGGGGCTCTCGTTGCCGCAGATGCTGCGAGCCGAGTCCTCGCGGGTGATTCCCGCCAAAGCCAAGTCGGCGATTCTTGTTTACCTCTTCGGAGGGCCGTCTCACATCGATATGTGGGACATGAAACCGGATGCTCCGAAGGAGATTCGCGGCGAGTTCTCGCCGATCGCGACGGCACTCCCCGGCACGGTCTATTGTGAACATCTGCCCCGGCTGGCGAAGCTCAACGATCGGTTCACGCTCGTCCGCACGGTGACACATGACCGCAATGTTCATGGCGGAGCGGTGGGGTTCGTGCTGACCGGGACTCGAACCAGTGACCCCGGGATTCCCGGTGTTCGCGGACCGAGTGCCACGCCCGATGACCACCCCAGCCTCGGAGCGGCAGTGAACTGCCTCTCGCCCGCCGTGGCTCAGGTTCCCACAGCTGTGACGTTGCCTTGGGATATGACCGATGGACAGGGCCGCAAGCCACCCGGCCAGACCGGGGCCATGCTCGGGACGCGATACAACCCGTGGCTGATCTCGTCCGACCCGAACGAAGCAAAGTTCCGCGTCGAGGGACTCACGATGCAGCCCGGTCTGTCGATCGACCGGTTGCGTGATCGCCAGGGGCTACTGGCGCATATCGACCGAGTCAGCGGCCTGGCGGAGACGAACGCAGCTGCGGGGTTGATGGACGATTACTACCAGCACGCGTCCAGGATCCTGACCTCTCCTGCGACGCAGGCGGCGATCGACATATCGAAGGAGCCGGCAGCTCTGCGAGATCGGTATGGGCGTAATACGTTCGGTCAAAGCTGTCTGCTGGGCCGCCGATTGATTGAAGCCGGTGTTCGCTTTGTTCAGGTCAACATGGGCAACCAGCTGGGTGGGAAATTCGGTTGGGACACTCACTCGAAGAATTTTCCTCAGCATCGCGATCACCTGATCCCCAAGTTTGATCCGGGATTCTCGACGCTGCTGGAGGACTTGGAGGAGCGGGGGTTACTTGACGAGACGCTCGTCATCGGGATGGGCGAGTTTGGCCGCACTCCCCGCATTTCGGCGAACGGAGGTCGCGACCACTGGCCCCAGTGTTACTCCGTCATCATGGCCGGCGCCGGGATCAAGCGGGGCTATGAACATGGTCGGTCCGATGAACACGCTGCTTACCCGATCGAACGCCCCATAACACCGGAAGAGCTGGTCGCCACGATTTATTACACGCTGGGGATCGATCCCACGATGACAATTCGCGATCACCTGCACCGCGAACATCCGCTCGTTCGCGGCGAGGTGGTTCATGAGCTGTTCGCTTAGTGCGGACTCGGTGTCTCTCTTCAGCTCGGACAGACATGTCTGTCTGTTCTTCTCTTGAACGAAGATCACGCATGAAACGGATCGAGTGTTGTGTGAGATGCACGGGCTGCGAATTGAAGAGGTGACGCCATGAGCCCCGAACACTCTTTAATTTACCGGGTGGGCCGGCGGGCCTTCTTGCGGAGTGGAACGCTGCTCCTGGCGGCGTCCGCCACGAGTATGAGTTCTTTGCTTTCCGCGAAGGAGGGAGAGACGCCGCTGCGGGTCGGTCTGGTTACCGATCTACACTACGCCGACAAGCCCGCGGCGGGAACCCGCTTCTACCGCGAGACCCTCAGCAAGCTCGCGGAAGCTGCCGTGCAGTTCGAGCAGTCCCAGGTTGATTGTGTGGTCGAGTTGGGCGATCTGATCGACGCTGCCGACACGGTGGACACCGAGCTGTCGTACCTGAAGGCGATTAACCGCGAGTTCTCCGCGATCTCCAAGGACCGCCATTACGTTCTCGGGAACCACTGTGTCGACACCCTGACAAAGGCTGAGTTTCTCGGAGGTGTGGAACAGCTGCAGTCGTACTACTCATTCGATCGCGGTGGTTTTCATTTCGTGATCCTCGATGCCTGCTTCCGCAGTGATGGCGAACCCTACCAGCGGAAGAACTTCACGTGGACGGATGCCAATGTCCCGCCCGCCGAGATCGAGTGGTTGCGGGCCGATCTTGAATCAACCACCAGACCCACGATTGTGTTTGCTCATCAGCGTCTCGATGTCGGCAACAGCCACGGTGTCAAGAACTGCTCCGAGGTGCGGAAGGTCTTGGAGGCGTCGGGTAAGGTCCTCGCGGTCTTTCAGGGGCACAGCCACAAGAACGAACTCAACGACATCGAGGGCATTCATTACTGCACGCTCGCAGCGATGATCGAGGGCTCCGGGGCCGGGAACAACAGCTATTCGATTATGGAGATCGCTCCAACCGGTACGATCCAACTGACCGGGTTTCGTCAGCAGAAAAGCTATGACTGGAAACCCCGCGGATAAATCGAGTCGAGATCAGTGGCAATCGCCCCGAACTGGCAAGCGATTTGCAAATACGGCCTGCGGGGCAATGGACGAGCCCGTGTGACTCGGGGGAGAAGGCCCGTGGAATTGAGAGCGGGCTGATGCTTCTGAGGTGAATGACTGGGTCGGTCGTCACGCGACGGAGAGTGTGTTGCGACACCGAACACCCATACGCGGGGTCTCACGATGCGATTGCTGCCCTGGTTCCTGGCGGTTTTGCTGGTTTACTGCGCAAGCCCTCCCTGTCGAGTGATCGCGAAAGACTCGACACGGACGACCTCTGATTTGAGGCTCGATCCGACACATCACTGAGAGGCTGAGTTAACTCAAGGGGGGCGAGACTCTGCGAGTCCGGGTAAGGACAAAACTCTTCTGCGGCGCTATCAGAGAAGCTCTGAGGGTAAGCATGCCTCAGCCTGATGATAATCTCGCCGTATCTTGCGCATGTTTTTGTGAAGTTCGTTTCATGTGGTAGATCTCAGTGTTTTGAGCATTAACTCATCTCCCGGCCCCGGGCGAATTCGTTAGGATTCGGTCGTGATGACTTGGGGGTTGTCACATATTTTGAGACGGCCTTATTTGGGATTGAATGCATGATCGACGTGGTATGTGCGCTCTGCAAGTCGAAGTTTCGCGTGAAGAATAGTGTCCCCAACCCTGTCTCCTGCAAAGTCTGTCAGACCCCCATTGAGGTTTCACAACTGCGGCAGCGTGACGAAGAGATGGCTCGCCGAAATGCCAAACTGCCGAGTTGTCCTGGGTGTCAGAAGACACTCGTGAAGGATGCCAAGTTTTGCGTTTCTTGCGGGACCTATACCGGTGATATTTGGGCAGCTCAGGCTTCTTCGTTTGAGGCCAAGGAAAAGCTGAAGGAAAAAGTCTGGTGGCGTCGCATGAAGGACTGGTTCGTGCGTTGGTAGTTTAGCTGCCTAGAGGACCGACAAGAGGTCCACGACTCGGGCGGTTGCTGGACGACAGATTCGTGGGGGCGGTACAGTCACTTTCGACGGGGCGTGCATCATGATGCCCTTGCGAGTTCACTTACGTCCTCTCTTCTTAAGCGAGTCCTGCCCATGAAATCGTTGACCTCCTGGGTGCTTCTTCTGGCTTTGTCCTCCTCGCTTCACGCAGCCGAGGCTGATCCGGTCGCGATCGGTCGACTGCTGGCGGACAATTCCAAACCCGAGCAGGAACGACAGGCCCTGATCGAGAAGCACCCCTCGCTGGCTGCCGAGATTCTGGCGGCAATGGGCGCAGAGACGCAGGTCAACACGCCTCAGGAATACGAGCGAATTCCCTGGATCTGGCGAGTGGCTGTCGCGGCGGGTAAGCGGGACGATGGTCCCGAGATCGTAGAGATCCTCAAGGTATCGCTGCCTCGCGAGGGGGAGCCGCTTCGCGATTGGCAGTCGGTGGTGATCGGCGGCGGGATCGTCAACGGGATCGGCCTGACCGGCGTCGCCCCGCGTGCCCGGCTTGAAGAGTTGCTCCATGCGGAGAACGAAGACTTGCTGGCCCGGTGTCGGTGGTGCGTGCAGGAGGCCACCGCCATGGCGGATAACGTCAAGATCAAAGAGGGGACGCGTTACGACGCCCTCCGCATCATCGCCATGCAGCCGTGGGAGGTGTGCGGCACACAGCTCAAGAACTACCTGAAGCCGGGGACCTCTGAGGAACTCCAGGCCGGGGCAATCAGCGGGGCGTTAGATGTGCCCGAAGCTGCAGCCTTTGACGCCGTGTTGACGCATGTCATGACTTACCCCCCAGCGAATCGCGATCTGGCACTGGATGGTGCTTTGCGAACCAAGCTGGGACAGAAGGCGGTGCTGCTCGCTCTGCTCAAGGGGCAGGTGACGACGGAGGCTCTGGGACCCAAGCGGCTCAAGGTACTGGAGAATGCGGTGAGTGCCGCCTCAGTTCAATAGGTCTTCCCCGGCGAGCGTTCGGCGTCAGCCGGATGGTGCTGATCAGCGACGATGTATGAGTACGGTCGAGTGGCGGAAGATGTCCGGAAGCACCGGGGGCCTGACGGCCCCCGCTCGCCAGGGGGGGGTGACGCTCGCTCATAAAGGCGACAAACTCAGCCCTTGGCAATCATCTGTTTCAAGATGCGTACCGATTCATCCGCAGCGGTGACTGGAGTCAGTGCGGTGTTGGCGATCCCGGCCACGACGCGGGTCAGGTTGTGGTCGACATGGTTCGTCTGGCCCCACAGCTTCCCATCGACCGGGGTCATGTACACCGAAAAGGTGTGGTGACCGCTGCCCGGCCGCTCGCCAATGATGTGCAGGATCGTGCGAGTTCCAGACAATCCGCCAAAGAGCGATTCGCCGATCCGGTAACCCGCCCGGACGCGGCCCGACTGGATCACCAGGTTCTCGGGAGCCGGTTGGAATCCGGACTTCTCCAGTGTCTTTCGCACCTGATCCAGGTAGGGCATCAGCTGGTTGTCGTCGGAGATCGAGAGGGCATTCAGCCCGTCAGAGACAACGATCTGCACGTCGTACTGGCCACCGTGTCGGCTGCGCAGGTCAGCGATCGTCCGCTGTGACGCCGAGCTCAGGTGCTCGCCCGAGACCGGATGCAGGATGTAGTCGGTACGGTCGTGTGAGTTCGTCGACAGGCGGACGGCGTTTGGGATCGTGGCCAGAAACGACTCGTGCAATTCGGCCCAGATGCTCTCCTTCGCATCTTCGTAGATGTGCCGCACCTCTTGGTCGAGGGCCTTGGGCATCTCTCCGGGGTGCGAACCGTATCCTTCGGAGACAAAGACTCCGCGGCTGCGGATGGCGGCGATCTCAGCTCGGCCCTGGGCGTAGATCTCGTCGGGCGGGCGCTGGTCCCCCTTGCGTTTCAGGTAGTGCTGGAAGACCCAGATCGGATCGCCAAAGTGTTTGGTCGGCTTCCCGTTCTGGTCGATGACGCCGAGCGACTGGAAGAACTTCCACATCTCGTCGTTGACCTTGGTGCCGAACTTGTCTCGCAACCGGACATGATCGTGGAAACCGGTTGTCAGGTAGCCCAGCATCGGGTCGATCTTCGTCGGCAGCGCCATCAGATAGGCCGGGCTCGCGGGCACGAGCTGCTCCAGGCACCAGTCGAGGTCGTCCAGCGACACTGACATGTGCAGCGTCGAACAGACATCGAGCCCGATACACAGGCCGTGCAGCTTGCCCATGACGATATCTTCGAGGCAGCAGCGGACCAGCTGTTCCTTCGTGCGAAAGACCTCGGGCCCGATGAAGCCCGCAACATCGTTCACGTGAACCCAGGGCTCGCCGGGATGACCCGCAGCTGCGCGGGCGTCGGCGACTTTGTGAGCCAGCACGCGGCAGAAGCCATACTTGCGGGACTCATGGATGACCATGTCAAAACCATGGCCGTGCCCGTTGGTGAAGTCGGCTCCCTGTCCGGTCTCAAAGTACATTCCGAACGGGCCGGTTCGCTCTGCGGCATGCTTGAGCATCTTGTCGATGGTGACATCAAACGTGGCATTCGCGGTCACACTACCGGCAATGCTCTGAAACCAGAGAGCTGTCCGACCGGGCCACTTGTGTTCGACCTCGGCCTGGACATCGATATGCGACAGCACACAGTGCGGCAAGATGTGGGCGATGCCGAAGGTGTTGAGTACCTCCTGCAGGGTGCGTTCGATCGCTTCGACCGAATCGGGATCACTCGACACCGGGTTGTTCCCCAGCACGACATCGCCGACGGCATAGGCGAAACCGTTGAAAACCTGCCAGCGGATATCGTCGACATTGTCAGTGGGTGAGTTCGGCTGGATGCGGGCACCGAAGTACCCCTTGGCGCCAATCTGACTACCGGGCAGGGCGTTGAAGACCTTCGCCCCGATCTGGGTGAGTTCCTCGTTGCTCATCAGCTTGACGACGCAGCCGATGACATCACTGGAGAGGCCAGGCATCAAGGCCTTGATCTCAGCCTCATCGCGGGTGAGCAGGAATGTCTTGAGTTCGCCGAACGTCATCTGCCCCGCGCGAGCTTGAACTGCGGGATCGAGATTCTGCTGGATCAGGCGGTACAGATCATCATCGAGCAGCGGATGGGCATCGACATCCGCGACCTTGGTGGCGGACAACAGCTGGCGGGCGTGCTCGCGAGCTGTATCGTTGGCGGCCGACACGCCGACGATCTCATCGCCCTCTTTGAAGGGATTGGCGGCTCCGAGGATCTGCTTGTACAGCGTTGGGTCGAACTGCGATTTCGTTCGCTGAATAAAACTGAACAGCGACTCGCCGGTTTGCGGGGCAGGAAGCGGAACCCCCGCTGCATCCGCCCACAACGATCCCAGACTGCCCAAAGCGAGAAGCCCGAGGCTCCCGGAACGCAGAAATTCCCGGCGACTGACCATGTCAGTGTTCTTCGTCTGTATGAGGTCTCTGGAACTGGTCGAACTGCTCGAGCGAATCGTCCGACCTTCCCCATAAGTTAACACACCGCCCGGTCTGACGCATCATGAATCGGGCCCGGCTGCCCACATGACGAAGCACTTTTCGAACGAGGCCCTCATCAGCTGTGTTTCCATGAGATAGATCACCCAAGATGACAGAAACCTTATCGACATACCCTATTCGTCTCGACTCGACCCGCTAGACTTATTCGCAGGGCCGCGGACAGGACACACTTCTCGATTGACTACCCATCGCTGTATCTGAGACCCACCTGTGAATGACCTCCCCTGCTATGCTGGAATCGACATCGGCGGCACCCGCATCAAAGCGGGTGTGGTCCGTGAAGACGGAACGATTCTGGCGAACTCAGCCTTTCCGATTAAGCTCGACGCCGGCCGCGATGAAGGCCTGGCTCACCTGTACGCTGTGATCGATCGCGTCATCGCCGACAGCAATGCCCGCGACCAGATCGTGGGGATCGGAATCGCTGCTCCGGGGACGATGGACATCCCCGCCGGAATTATCTTTCACCCGTTCAACTTGCCGGGGTGGCAGAACCTTCCTATCCGCCAACTGGTCCATGAGCGATTCCAGCTTCCGGTCGTGCTGCAGAATGACGCCAACGCAGCTGCACTGGGTGAGGCGTGGCTCGGTCGGGCACAAGGGGTCAGCAGCCTGATGTTCTGGACGCTAGGGACCGGCGTCGGGGGCGGAATCGTCCTGAATGGGCAAGTCTGGGAAGGAGCTCACTCCCACGCTGCCGAATGCGGTCACATGATCATCCAGCAGGAAGGCGGCCCCCGCTCTGACCACGGCATCCATGGCTCGGTTGAACTGTATGCCGGTTCCAAGGGGTTGCTCAGACGCTGTAAGGAGGCTCTGGCTGCGGGAGCGAAATCCACGCTGCGGGCTCGCATCGAGAACAACGAAACAGTCACCCCCATTATCATCGCCGAAGAGGCCAAGGCAGGGGATGCTCTGGCGGATCGCCTGATCATGGAGACCGCGGTTTATCTGGCGATCGGGACGGTCAACATCATGCATACCCTGAACCCGGCGATGGTGCTGTTCGGCGGGGCGATGACCTTCGACCAGCATGCCAGCGATCTGGGCCGGAGGTTTATCGCGCGGGTGCAGAGCGAAGTGAAGGCCCGGGCTTTTCCGATCCCCGCCCAGCGAACGATTATCGATTACGCCTCACTCGGCGGGGACGCCGGTTTCATCGGCTCGGCCGGGTGTATTCGCAACTATCTGCGTGGGCAGAAAGAGAAAGCGGAAGCCGAAGAAAGCGCTGCCAAGACGAGGAAAAAGAAGTAGCGATTCGGGGGGACAATCACCCCTGCGGAGTGATGAGTGCGACTTCCAGGACACGCTGGCGGCGGACCTTTCGCACGAGGGCGCGGATGCCCGCCTGGTCGACGACTTCGCCGCCGGTGGGGGGCTCGCCCAAGTGTCCAATGACCCAGCCACTCAGGTTGTGAACCTCGCCCTCCGGCATGCACGACTCCAGATCGATGCCGGTCATTTCCTTGAGTTTAGGCAATGAGATCCCGCCACCCGCGACCCAGCCCGCACCCGATTTCACCACATGGGCCGGGAGCAGGTCGTACTCGTCCTGAATGTCGCCGATCAATTCCTCGATGATGTCTTCCAGGGTGATCATCCCCTCGACGGTCCCCGCTTCGTCGCAGATGAGCGCGATGTGCGTGTGCATCTTCATCAGCTGTTCGAGGACGTTCGAGATGACCTGGTTGTTGCGCATCCGGGGGATGTTCCGCACGATTCCCCGCAATGAGGGATCGGACGGGTTGAGCTTCATGAAGGCGATGATGTCCTTGAAGGTCACATAGCCCATGATCATTTGCGGGTTGCCCGGCTCCGACGTCACGGGGAACCGCGTATGCATGTCGAGGTGAGCCCGGACCAGGCAGTCCCCGATCGAGTCCTCCAGATTCAGCATGCTGATGTGTTCGGCGGGAAGCATCACTTCCTCGACCGATCGCGTCGACAGGCGAGCTGCACCGAGAATGATGTTCTCTTCCCGAGCCCCGATCAGCCGCGATGTCCGGGCCAGGCTGGCAATCGCCCGCAGTTCCTGAAGTTCCAATGCTTCCGTCCGAGCATCAGAGTGCGGCATGGGCGTCCACAGTTTTTCGCTGAGGTCCATCAGGCCGGAGGCGGACGATTCCAGCAGCCAGACCGCCGGCCAGACGCTCATCGCGAACCACTTCATCGGGGGCGACAACCGTAGCACGACCCATTCTTTGTTGCGTAACGCAAAGAGCTTTGGGACAAGTTCACCGATCACGATCGTCACCGCGGTCAGCGGTACGACGATCAACACAATCGCCAGCAGATTGGCTGTCCCCTGGCTGAGTCCCCATTGACGAAGAGTTGGTTCGATATGCTCCCCAGCGCTCGAACCTCCGGTGGCACCTGCTATCAGACCGACGAGCGTGATCCCCAGCTGGACGACCGCCAGACTCTTCTCGATCTCTTCTTTCATCTGCAGGGCGGACGCTGCTCCCGCTCGCCCATCACGAACAAGTCCCTGAAGGCGAGAAACCGTGACGGAGGCCAGAGCGATCTCGTAAGCGGCAAAGATCGCGTTGACCAACACCATCAGCAGAACGACTAGAAGTTCCATAAACTCCGCGGGGCCTCATCAGGGAGCAAAGGGACCACTGGCTGCCCTTTGCAGATCCGGGATCAAAACGAGCGAATCCCGGGTCGTGGAAAACGACTCACCGTGTATCGTCGTGGAGAATCCCGAGAATTACAAACCAGTTACGGTCGATACGAAGGTCGTTCGTCAGCGGATCACCAGTTTTTTGCGTGGAAACCCGCTACGACAATCGGTGCAACGATCGGGGAGGCTCCTGATTCTTGCTGGCGGCGATTTGACCACCCCATTTCTTCCGGTTATTATTTCCGTGTGGGAACGAGCGCTCTGTCCCACATCCTCCCGATGATTGTGCTCGTTTCGGGCCAATCAACACACGGAAATCCCCAGCGTGTCCGACAGCCGGAACATTTCGATTTGCATTAACCGCCAGATTATTGGCGGCAGCATTCGAATTATTCCCGCGCTCAGGCGACGTTGAGGACTCTGTACAATTTGAGTCACTCTTCCTCAGGTCGCCCAGCGGTCTGAGGTTTTTTCGTTTGTGGAGTCCTCCAGAACGGCTTGACCGACGACTGGACGACTCCTCTGACAAGTTCGATCCCTTTTCGGAACTGACAGGAATGTCGGTTCCACTGTCTGACAGGTTCAAACATGCGAGTTCAGCTCTACGACACCACTCTGCGAGACGGCAGCCAGGGCGAAGGCGTCAACTTTTCGCTGCAGGACAAGCTGTTGATTACTCGCAAGCTCGATGAGTTGGGCTTCGACTTTATTGAAGGGGGATTCGCGGGATCGAATGCCAAGGACGATGAGTATTTCCAGCTGGTGGCCGATATGCCGCTCAAGCATGCGGTCGTCTGTGCCTTTGGCATGACCCGGCGGCGCGGTGTCACCGCAGCGGAGGACCCGGGGATCCAGGCGTTGCTAAAGACGCGGGCCAAGGTCTGCACGGTTGTCGGCAAGACATCCGACCTGCACGTCACTGAAGTTTTGAGAGTCTCGCTGGAAGAGAACCTGGCGATGATTCGCGATTCGATCTCTTACCTGCGGTCGCAAGGGCGGCGTGTGTTCTATGACGCCGAGCACTTCTTTGACGGATGGAAGGCCAACTCCGCATATGCCCTCCAGACGGTGACAGCCGCTTCTGAGGCCGGGGCCGAGATCATCGTCTGCTGCGACACGAACGGCGGAACGATGCCCGAAGAGATCGCCGCCATCATCAGCGAGCTGAAGGCCAAGCTGATCGTGAATCTCGGCATCCACTGCCACAACGATTGCGAACTGGCCGTGGCCAACTCACTGGCTGCGATCGACCACGGAGCGATGCAGGTGCAGGGAACCATCAACGGGATTGGAGAACGTTGTGGCAACGTCGACCTCATCAGTACAGCCGCGAACCTCGGCTTGAAGAAGGGGCATGAGGTGTTGCTTCCCGGCGGCATGAAGCGGTTGACGGAGCTGTCGCGATATATCTATGAGCTCGCGAACATGAATGTCCGGAACAGCCAGGCATTCGTGGGACGCAGTGCCTTTGCTCATAAAGGCGGGATGCACGTGCACGCAGTCAATCGGCTGGCCAGCAGCTACGAACACATCGCTCCCGAGACGGTGGGGAACGAGCGACGCGTGCTGGTCAGCGAGCTGTCGGGCCGATCGAACATCATCGCCAAAGCGACAAAGTACGCCTTGGAGAAGGACGACGATCTGATGCGCCGCATTCTGGCTCAGGTTGTCGACCTGGAGAATCAGGGCTACCAGTTCGAAGCGGCCGAGGCCTCGTTCGACGTTCTGATGAAGAAGTGTGCAGGGACCTACACTCCGAAGTTCCAGCGCATCCATTCGCGGGTCAGCACACAGTGCGAGGAACAGCTGCGGTTGGCCACAGAATGCTCGGACGGAGCGGCCAGTGTTCAACCGCTATCTACCGAGGCGACTCTCAAGCTGCGGGTCGGGGACCGCGTCGAGCACGTCGCGGGAGAAGGCGACGGGCCAGTCAACGCCCTCGATAATGCTTTGCGAAAGGCCCTGATTCCGACCTACCCGAGCCTCGCGCAGATGAAGCTCGTCGACTACAAGGTCCGCGTCATCAACTCGACCGAAGGGACAGCTGCCCGCGTCCGTGTCGTGATCGAGAGCCAGGATGACACCGATTTGTGGAGCACCGTCGGCGTCAGTGAGAACATCATCGAGGCCAGCTGGATCGCGCTGGTCGATGCGGTTGAGTACAAGCTCTTCAAGGATGAAGGGGCTCTGAGTGGTCCCGTCGTGGAAACCACCGAATGAGGTCTGGTCGCCCACTCTCCTTCGTCCTGGCTTGGGCGAAGGGGAGCGCGATTACCAAACGCTGGTGATTCTGCGGCCGTGTTTCGCTGTCTGACGGTGAACGTGAGGCTGTCCACATGCTGCTCGACTTCGACCATCACGCGACCACGCCGCTCGATCCGCGAGTGCTGGAAGCCATGTTGCCATATTTCGCGGAGCAGCATGGCAACCCGTCCTCGATCAGCCATCGTCGCGGGCTGGCTGCCGCTGCAGTCGAGCAGACAGCCCGGGAACAGGTGGCGGCCCTGCTGGGCGTCGATCCGCGTGAGGTCGTCTGGACCAGTGGTGCGACCGAAGCGAATAACCTCGTTCTCAAGGGGCTTTTGTCCGGGAGAGAAGATCGACGCGGGCTCATTGTCTCGGCGATCGAGCATCGGGCAGTCCTGGATCCGGCCCGCAAACTGGCGCGGGCAGGTGTTCCACTTGCCATTTTGAAAGTGGATCAGCAGGGGCGAATCGACCTGGCGGAACTGGAGGGGATGATTACTCCGCAGACCGCATTGGTCTCAGTGATGTGGGCGAACAACGAGATCGGCACCATCGCCCCGATGGATGAGATCGCCGCGATCTGCCGCAAGCATTCTGTCTGGTTCCATTCCGACGCGACGCAGGCCATTGGCAAGATTCCGGTCGATCTGCAAAAGACCGGTGTCGACTTGGTGAGCTTCAGTTCGCACAAGATTTATGGACCGCCGGGCGTCGGGGCCCTGATCGTGCGGAGGGATCATGGCCGCATTCCGCTGGTCTCTCAGATCGATGGTGGTGGGCAGCAGTCGGGGCTGCGCAGTGGGACATTACCGCTGGCGTTAATCGTGGGCTTCGCGAAGGCACTGACACTCTGCGAGCAGGAACGCGAAGCCACGGCGGTCCGACTTGAGAAGCTGCGCGATCAGCTCTGGCGGGAATTGAGGGCTCGCATCCCCTCGCTCGTTCGCCATGGCGATCCCACGGCGAGCGATACTTTGCCGCATAATCTGAGCGTTGGGATTCGCGATGTTGATGGCGATGCTTTGCTCGTGAGACTGCAGAAGTCGGACTTGTGCGTCAGCTCTGGCGCAGCTTGCTCCTCAACCAATCGTGAGCCGAGCCATGTGCTGACGGCGATTGGCGTCCCGGAGAAACTGGCACGTGCCAGCGTGCGTTTCGGGCTGGGGAAGGGAACGACCGAGGCCGATGTCATACGAGCGGCAGAGATCCTCGCGACCATCGTGAGCGAACTACAGCCTCGCGGACCATCGTGATCCAGTAGCTCAGCTCGGCTATGCGTCGCAATTGCAGACCGGAATGCCTGCTCACCAGCCCGCCAGTCAGACGGACATTTCTGTCTGTCCCGCTGAATGAGAGCCCCAAGCCTCTCAAGAAACCGGAAGCTCACGGACGGGGAGGCGGAGGCTCTCTCTCGGGGCCGAAACCAGGAGGAGGGCCATTCGGCGATTCGCGGCCTTCCGGCCCTGGGGGACGGTTCCCGCCAAACACTCTTTCGAGTACGCCACGCGGCCCCTTGCCTTCGCCGGGCGGGCCATCACCCCACGGGGCATTCTGGAATTGTTTCCGAGCAGCACTCATCTCGCGGTCGACTGGCCCTCGCAACTCTGAAATATCGGGATCAGCCAGCAGAACATTCCGCTGTAAGGCCGCTTTGAACTGATCGGCCTGAAGCTGTAGAAGCTGGTCCTGCTGTTCTGGCGGAAGCGTGGAGAGATACTGTCGCATCTGTTCCTCTGTGACCTGGGAGGCCTCTCGATGCACCAAGGCCAGGCAGGAGGCAAAGACCACGCGAGGCAGACGTTTCTTCCGGACATCCAAGTCCCCCGAACGAGCGAGAAACGCTCGGAAGTCAGCGTTCCCGGTATCGTCCGCCAGTTGCAACAAATCGGCCTCGGACAGCATGCGCAGAGTTTTCTCTGGGTTCTGTCCCCCCTTTTCCCGAAGGAGACGCACCTGCCGACCGAACCGCTTCAGACCGTGCAACTGGTCGACCTGCTGTTGCTCTTCCTCGGATAGCGTTACGCGGCTGACGAGTGCATCAAAGATCTTCGTCAGCTGTTGCTCGTTCAGACGGATGCGTTGCAGCGGGCCGGTTCCCCCGGGACGTGGTTCGTCTGGTTCATCGGCCTCGGTGCGTTCTTTGACGATACTGGTCACACGTTGGATCTTCTCTTGCGGTTGGCTGATATGGGCGAGTTCATCCTGTTGCCAGGCATCGATCGTTTTCAGCCAGTCGCAATAGAGCCTCATCGCTTCGTGATAACGTGGCCCTTTGACTCGATCTTCTTCGAGTTGCCGATGCAGCTGACGAAGTTCGGCACGCTGAGACTCGTCAAGGGCTCGATACTGCTCGTACTTGCGTTTCAACACCTTTCGCTCGACATCAGACATGGCTGAGATCGCGTCGCGGGAGGTCGACAACGCAGGATTCCCCCGACCGAGCACCAGCGGAGCGACCGCCAGCGTCCCCGCCATGACCAGTCCCCATCCGATCCAGGCTTTACTGGGCATGGGAGTTCCTCACTTCTTCCTGGATCTCCTGCATGAGATGTGGCTGTCCTTCGAGGCGTTCCAGGAACTCATGGTTTCCGACCTGGCGGTACTCGTCGATGTTCTGAATCACCGGCAAGTCCCGCAGCAACAGGTCTTCATTCGACGGAACCCAGCGATTGGTACTCGCATAGCCCAGCAGCCCGGATGCGACCAGCAATCCCGCCCCCGCAGCTGCGACAACCGCCAGATGCGCCCGCTTGTACCACCAGGACTGGGTCAGGTCGGGCTTCACATCGGCCAGCTTGACCGTCGCCATGGTCCGCTGCGTGAACTCGACCGTTGCTTGTGGCCGTGGCAACAGGTCGAGCATGTCGTACGTCCGCACGAGCATCTCGACATCCTTGCGAGCCACGGGGCTGTCAGCCAGAACGCCTTCGAGCTTTTTGGACTCTTCCGGAGGCAACTCGCCATCCAGATAGGCGACGAAGTTATCCCGGTCTTCCACCGAGACGCGTTTCATCTTATCCATGGTTCGCTCCTGCTTGAGGAGCGTGAGCCAGAGTCAGGAGGATCTTCACTTGGCGTATTCCTCCAGGGCGATTCGAAGCTGATCGCGGGCCCGGGACAGCAGGGACTTCACCGCCTGCGGACTCATGTCCATGGCCGCTCCGATGTCGATGTAGTTCATCCCTTCAAACTTGTGCAGCAGAAGCGCCATTCGCTGGCGATCGTTCAGCGTCTCCATGGCGGCCTGCACTTTGGCCATCAGTTCCGCCTTGGCCATGACCCGCGAGGGCATGAGGGCCGACTTCTCGGGCACCTGCTGAGGCGGCGGCGCGACTTGAGGGCCCGAGGCCTCTGGGTCGGCCAGCTGGGTCTCTTTGCGACGGCCTAAGGTCCGGCGGGTGTTGCTCGCCAGGTTGTGAGCGATGCTGAAGATCCAGGTAGAGAACTTCGCGTTGGCCTCGTAACCCTGCCGGGCCCGGTAGACCCTCAAGAACACCTCCTGAGCCACGTCTTCCGCCGTGGTACGATCCCCGATCAGATTGGTCAGCACCCCGATCAACCGATCTTGATAGGTGGCCACGAGTCGGGCGAACGCAGCCTCATCCCCATCACGGACGCGAAGCATGAGCTGAGCGTCTGGATCCTTGAGGTAAGGATTACTGGCGGTACTGGTGCTGGTCACGAGTCCCGAGGCCTTTTCGAAGGATGCCCGTTCGTACGCCTGGATCGGGTGGGTCAGACGCCACCTGCTTCAGGACATGCTGCCCGGGGTGCGGGAGATTGACGCCCCCGCTAGAAGGGGAACACCGAACCCAGGCATGAGTTCCGGGATTTCTCCTGAAATGTGACGAATTCGCGTCATTCCCACCAGTGATAAACCCGGTTGTGACCGGTCCGCTGGGAACCGGGACCGGAACGCTGACTCGCCCATCAGTTCGAATCGGCGCGTGCTCCGGCCGTGGCAGACTGCCCGCGTGTGGGCGTCCTGGAAGTCCGGGAAATAATCGGGGGTGTCCCGGGGAGGACCTCACCCGGTCGGGCGGGTTCGTTCCACCGGTCCAGTAAAAGTGCTAGCTTGTGGCATCAACATTGAGGAAGTGCCGTTCATGTCTTCTCGCGATCAGATCCTGCAATCCATTCGCAGCCACGCCATTTCGAGCGAGCCGCTCCCCGAACTCTTGTCGGGTGGGGTTCACTATGACGACCCGATCGCCAAGTTCGGGGAAGTCCTGGCCATGGTCGGCGGTCGCAGCGTGCATGTCGCGACACTGGCAGAGGCCCATCAGGCCTTGAGCGAGATCCCCGCGTATCAGGCGGCAAAACTCCGGGTGACCGCCTGCCCGGGAGTGGGAGAGACGAACTTTGACGCAGCTGCGGTGACCGACCCGCACGACTTCGATGCGGTCGACTTCGCGGTATTGCCGGGACTGGTGGCCTGTGCCGAGAACGCTGCCGTGTGGGTGACCGACGAGAAGGTCCTGCACCGGGTGTTGTTCTTCCTGACACAGCATTTGGCCCTGGTTGTGCCCTGCCGGTCGCTGGTCCACAACCTGGGCCAGGCCTATCCGCGGATCAATGTCGAAGCGAGCCGCTTCTCCGCGTGGATCTCAGGGCCATCCAAGACCGCGGACATCGAACAGTCGCTCGTCATCGGGGCTCACGGCCCCCGCTCGTTGACGGTATTTCTGGTCGACGAACTGCCGGAGTAAAGTCAGTGTGGCCGACGCTCAACGACCGAGAGCCGGAAGCGTGAGCGCCCGGAGTTGAACGCACAGAGACGTACTGTCCGGTCGCTGACGCTTCCGGCTCACGGAGCGGCGACGTTCGACTATCAATACCCGTAGCGGGGATTGTTCGGGTCAAAGTCCACATCGGTCAGCCCGACGTTGGTCTTCACGCTCTGGTACAGGTAGTCCTCGACCAGAGCTGGCTTCTGGCCCCGTCGCTCGGGAAACGCATACTGCTGCAACCGCACGGGCAGCTTGGTCGCGCTGTCAAAATAGAGACGTGTCGTCTGGAACGAGTCGGTTCCGATCGGCAGCGTCAGCACGGTCTCGATGGCATGGCACGACTGGTCGCCGATCTTGGAATTCGGGTAGTTATTGACCGTAATTCCCCCGGCGTTCTGCTTCGAATGGTTGACCCAGACTCCCATGATCGTCTCGACGAGGAGCCGCATTCCGACCTTGTAGATCGGGTAGCGATTCTCACCCATCGCAGTTGAGCCGAGCGGATCGAGCTTGAGCGTTCCCGCCAGAGAGGCCAGGCCCGTGTCGTGGACCACCACCTTGCCGTCGTTCTTGCCGTGGACGTAGATCGCCTCGCGGCCCTCGTGGGGGTCAAGATATTTGACGTACACGCTGAAGGGCTCGTGCCGGATCTTCAGCTGCATTTTTGAGGTGATCGTCGATCGCCCGATTTTCTCGGTCTTGGTGAAGATCGCTTCGTAGTCGGTAATCGTCTTGAGGGCGTCGAGCGAAGCTAAGGCGGTTCGCAGAGCGGGGATCAGGACGTGTGACTGCGGAGCCTCATCAATCAGAGCAGCCAGCTTGGTGTCGTCGGCGAATCCAGGGGAGTTCATCCAACCCAGCGCACCGGCCCCCATCAGAGCCAGAAAACCCCGGCGTCCGAACATCCCGGCATTCCATGACGGGGTCATCCCGTACCGGTTTACCCCGGACTTCTGAAAAGAAGTCGACATCGCATCCTCCCTGATCGCGTCGCTCACGAAGCCATCGATTTTACGAAAGCTCCCGAAGCACGCGAGCAATCCGACCCGTGGTCTCGTCTCTACATCGGCGATTGAAGCCGGTGACATGATCGATCGCGGGAGATTCACTCCCAGGCGTCGCAACCCGCAAGGTCAACGACTACATTCATCAGACTCTAACTCATTCTCCATCAATGGGTTTCAGGGGCAACCCCGATCGTTTTCGTATTTGACAGTCAGGAACAAGTCTGTCTAAGCTCTGGGAATCTGGCACAACGGAATTTCTGGAGATGCGACCCGCCATGGCCAAGAAAAAAGCCAGCCGCTCTTTTGAGGGGCAATCGATTCGAGTCAAAGACGGCGTCACGATGCCCGAATTTGCGGAAGTCAGCATCGCTGGCTGGACAGGAACGATCGTCGAATCGGGAGCTGGCGAAGCTCCCCAGCTGATCATTGAGTGGGACGCCGCTTCGATGGCCAAGATGCCCGAAAGTTACAAAGCCCACTGCGATGCTCAGGGGCTGTACTCGGGGATGGCTTGTCTGCCGTTCGACCAGGTCGAGATTCTGAGTTAGCAATCCCCTCCCTGTTTGTCACGGTCTGCTGAGAACTGATTTCACTTTTTTGCAGTCCCCTCCGTTCCTCGGCTGGTGGGCATGGACCGCTTTTGCATTTGCTTCTTATGATCGCCATGGGTTGATCGGCCCGCGTGAGGCGTCCTGCCCCTCGTGGCCCGATCCACTCCTCTCGGGGGTGTTTCCAACACCCTCGGCCCTCTCAACCTGACTCAATTCTTGAGTCAGTCGCCATTGATTTCCCAGCTGTGGTGACTCGCCCACGCTTGGGGCATTCCTCATTCGAGAACGCACGCATCATGACTCAGGAACGCACGATCCATCAAAAGCTCTCCGAACTCGCAGGCAATCTTTGGTGGACATGGCAGCCCGAAGTCACCGCGATCTTCCGCGAAATTGACTCGCAACTGTGGACCGATGTCTCGCACAACCCGATCCTGCTGCTGCGTGAATATCACTCTGATAAGCTCGAAGCCCGGGCCCGCGAGGCAGTGCTGCATGCTCGAATCCACGGGGCTTACCGTCGGTGGCAGGAATACATGCAGTCCGATAAGACGTGGGGAGACACCCATGCCGCGGTGCTGGGCCACCGTCCAGCTGCGTATTTTTCGGCCGAGTTCGGGATTCATGAGTCGCTGCGGGTCTATTCGGGCGGCCTGGGGGTGCTGGCGGGAGACCACCTGAAAAGTGCATCTGACCTGGGCATCCCGCTGGTCGCCATCGGCTTGTACTACCAGGAAGGCTACTTCACGCAGACGATCAACCCCAGCGGTTGGCAGGAAGAAGCCTATCCCCATGCCGATCCGCAAGACTTGCCTGTGCACGTTGCTCTCGACACCGAAGGCAAGCCGATCATCGTGAGCGTGCAGACCCGCGGCGAGACGATCTACGCCCGCGTCTGGAAGGTCAACGTCGGTCGCATCCCGCTGTTCATGCTCGACACCGATGTGCCCGAGAACTCTGAATCGAACCGCCGCCTGACAGCTCGCCTATATGGGGGCGATCAGAAGATCCGCATTCGACAGGAACTGATCCTGGGTGTGGGCGGAATGAAGGCCCTGATCGCGATGGGCATCTGGCCCCGCGTGATCCACATGAACGAAGGACACTCCGCGTTTGCCCCGCTGGAGATGATCCGCCGCCGGATGAAGGAACATGGCCTCAGCTTTGACGACGCTCTCCGCGAAACCGCAGCGATGGGCGTCTTTACCACTCACACTCCCGTGGCTGCGGGACACGACCGATTCGACAATGGTCTCATGGATGAGCATCTCGGGCCACTGCGAGAGGAGCTGGGACTCGACCACAACGGGATGATGGCCCTGGGCCGGGTGAATCCGTCAGATCACAACGAGACATTCTGCATGACGGTGCTGGCCTTTAACTGCAGCCGCCGGGCGAATGCCGTGTCGAATCTGCACGGGGTCGTCAGCCGCCGCATGTGGCGCTGCCTGTGGCCGTGGCGGAAGGAAGAAGAAGTTCCGATTGGCCACATCACCAACGGCGTTCACGTCAGTACGTGGCTCGCCCCGCAGATGCGATTCCTGTACGACCGCGTGCTGCCTCTCGACTGGTACTTGAAGTCGGGTGAACCGCAGGTCTGGCAAGGAATCGCCGACATTACCGACGGCGAGTTGTGGGAGACGCACGAGTCGCTGAAGAATCGCCTGATTGGTTACGCCCGCTATCGCCTGACCCGTCAGGCTGAGCGTCATCAGGTGAGCAGTGCCGATATGGAGCGAATCCAGACGATCCTCGACCCACAGGCCCTGTTGATTGGTTTCGCACGCCGGTTCGCCCCGTACAAGCGGGCCGACCTGATCATGCGAGACCTCGACCTGCTGGCAGAGATCATCAACAACTCCGATCGCCCCGTGCAGTTCATCTTCGCAGGTAAGGCTCACCCCGCCGACGAACCGGGTAAGCACATCCTGCAGCGGATCCACAAGATCGCTCACGAAGACCGGTTCTTGGGGCGAATCGTCTTCCTCGAAGACTACGACATCAACCTGGCCCGGCATCTGGTCCAAGGCGTCGATGTGTGGCTCAACAACCCACGCCGACCGCTGGAAGCCTCGGGCACCAGCGGCCAGAAAGTCGTGCTGAACGGCGGCTTGAACCTGTCGATCTCCGACGGCTGGTGGGCCGAGGCCTATGACGGCCGCAATGGCTTCACAATCGGCAACGGACTGATCCACGCCGACCAGGGAATCCAGGACGGCCGTGATGGCGATGACCTGTTGCGAGTCATTCAGCAGGAAGTCATCCCGCTCTACTACGAGCGGGACGATGACGGCCTGCCCCACGACTGGATCAAGCGCATGAAGCGTTCCATGAAAACGCTTGGTTGGCGATTCAACGCAGACCGCATGGTGATGGATTACGTCTCAAAAACGTACATCCCCGCTGCGGGCAGCACGTCCAGCGCGATGCCGTTCGTGCCATAATTTTCGGTTTACTACCGACTCGCTTAAAGGCTCAGTGGTGTTGACCGCTGGGCCTTTGGGCTTGGTAGTCCTGCCCCTCAGATGTGCCCGAGAGACCGGGCGTCTACAATCAGTGGCAGCTATATCCCAAGGATGCCCCGATGCCCCCAAGCGATACTCCGATCCAAGTCCGCGTCCGCGACGTGACCAAGACATTTGTGCGAGGCAGCGAGAAGCTGCAAGTGCTCGACCATCTGAGCGTCGACATTCCCGAGGGGCAGTTTCTCGGCTTGATGGGGCCCAGCGGCTCGGGTAAGACGACCCTCTTGAATCTGATCGCGGGTCTCGACTCCCCCGATTCGGGCAGCATCGAAATCGCCGGGGCCGAGATCTCCAAGATGTCGGAGAGCGAACTGGCGACCTGGCGGACACGCAACATCGGATTCGTGTTTCAGTTCTATCACCTGCTTCCCGTCCTGTCGGCGTTCGACAATGTGGAGTTGCCTCTGCTGCTGCTCCCGATGAACGCTGCGCAGCGTCGGCAACAGGTCATGACTGCCCTGCATGTTGTCGGATTGGATGATCGCATGCATCACCGCCCTGGCCAGCTGTCGGGAGGGCAGCAGCAGCGTGTCGGTATTGCTCGAGCGATCGTCACTGACCCCGCGGTGATCGTGGCTGACGAACCGACCGGTGACCTCGACGCGAAATCGGCGAGCGAGATTCTCGATCTGCTGGTGGAGCTGAAGTCGTCCCTCAACAAGACGATTTTGATGGTGACCCACGACCCGCGAGCCGCTCAGCGAACTGACTCGGTGTTGTTCCTCGACAAAGGTCGGCTGGTGAATGAGATGCCCGCGTTCTCGTCAAAGTGACCGGAACCGCCTCCCTCCCACTGCGCATCTGCCCTCACCACTCCCCCTTGGAAGAGTCCTCTCATGAAATACCTTGGACTGGTCCTGAGAAACCTGGCCAGGAACCTCCTGCGGACATCGCTGACGGGACTCGGGACCATGATCCTGGTCTTCGTCGTCACGCTGGTCTGGTCAGTGCTGGCGTTCCTCGATCAGGCGACCCAGTCTCGCTCGGAGAAGATCAAGGCTCTGGTCACTGAACGCTGGACGATCCCCAGCCGCATGCCGTTCTCCTATTCCAACCTGCTGAAAGACGGTGCAGCTCGCGAACCCGGTGACATCAAGCCACTCGACATGATGAGCTGGACGTTCTACGGGGGCACGACCGATCCCAAGGGGCAAGATCCAAACAAGTTCCTCTTTGCCATCGGTATGGAGCCCGACAGGATCCCGACCATGCTCGACGATCTCGACCAGGGATCCTTGTCGGCGGAAGACTTCGCGTTGCTGATGGAGGGGGTGGAGAAACTCAAGAAAACCCGCAACGGGATCATTCTCGGGAAGGACCGGCTCAAGTCGCAAGAGAAGAAGATCGGCGACCGGATGAAGATCACCAGCGTGAATTACCGCGGAATTGATCTGGAGTTCGAGATCGTCGGAACCTTCCCGCCGGGGAGGTATGACTCCAGCTCGATCTTCCGGATCGACTACTTCAACGCCGCAATGGACGCTTACCCCAAGACCCACGCCGGGGCAGCTCATCCCAGTGCGGAACGGACGCTCAATCTGGTGTGGCTGCTGGTCCCCGACACCGCTTCGTTCAACAAGGTCGCCGACCAGATCACCAAGTCACCTCTCTTCAGCAATCCGTCGGTGAAGGTCGAAACGAGTTCCTCCAGCATCGCGGTCTTTCTCGAAGCCTATCGTGATCTACTCTGGGGAGCCCGCTGGATTTTGTCTCCGTCGATTCTGCTGACGCTGTCACTCATCATCGCCAACGCGATCGCGATCAGCGTGCGCGAACGGGAAACCGAGTTCGCCGTGATGAAGGTCCTCGGCTTCCGCCCCAATCAGCTGTTGATTCTGGTGATTCTGGAGGCCCTGATCGTCGGAGTGACCGCTGGGTTCCTGAGTAGCGGTGGGACTTACTTCCTGGTCAACGATGTGGCAGGCGGCATTCCGTTCCCGATTGCGTTCTTCAGCAAGTTCATGATCCCCGAAGGCGCTCTCTGGTGGGGACCGGTCGTGGGAGGGCTGACCGCACTTGCGGGGAGTCTGGCCCCGGCCCTTTCCGCCCGCAGCGTGCGTGTCGCGAATGTCTTCTCGAAGGTCAACGGGTAGAATCGCTAAACCCGCCTGTGGGAGGCTCGGGGTTCATCGAGGAGTCATCGCCATGTCGTTTCGGACGCTCGTTTCTCGCTCCGCGTTGCGTACTGTTTGCCTGATCGGGATGGCCCTGCTTGCCCGAGAAGTCCCCGCGGAGGAGCTGTGCCCCGAGGAGAAGGCTGCCGGGTTTGTGTCGATCTTCGACGGGAAGACGTTCACCGGCTGGACCGGGGCGACTGAGGGGTACGAGATCGTCGACGGCACGATCCGCTGTATTCCCGGTCAGGGCGGTAACCTGCTGACCGAGAAAGACTACGCCGACTTTATCTTCCGCTGCGAGTTCAAGGTTCCGCCGGGCGGCAACAACGGGATCGGCATCCGGGCTCCCGAAAAAGGCCACGTCGCCACCGAAGGGATCGAGATCCAGATCCTCGACAACACGGCCGAGAAGTACAACACGATCGCCCCCTATCAGTTCCACGGATCGGTCTATGGTCTGATACCCGCCAAGCGGGAATGCACGCCCAAGGTCAATGAATGGAATACTCAAGAGGTCGAGTGCGTTGGCCGCAAGATTGCCGTCCGGCTCAACGGAGTCGTGATTGCGGAAGGCGATCTGGATGAGGCCATTAAGAACGGGGCCATGGACGGTCGGGAACATCCCGGCGCCAAGCGAACCGCCGGACGGGTTGGCTTTCTGGGGCATGATGACCCCGTCACTTTTCGCCATATTCGCATCAAAGAAATCGCCCACAGCCCCAAGGAGTGAGAACTCCGGCCACCACTTTTCGGTGTCCGCTTTCGAAGATGGCTGTCCGTGGGGGACAAAAGATGGCTAGAATTCAGGGACACAGCCGGCCAGCTGTGCCCCGCCTGGAGCTCCCCCCGCCATCATGAAGCTCGCGATACTTTCCTGCGAAGAATCTAACTACAGCACCACCCGCCTCGTCACCGCCGCGCAGCAGCGCGGACACGACGTGAAGGTCATCGACACGCTGCGTCTGACGATCGACCTGCAGCAGGGCTCACCCGACTTGTATTACTCGGGAAGTCCGCTCGAAAGTTTCGACGCCATCCTGCCACGAATCGGCACGAGCATCTCGTTCTACGGGATCGCCGTCGTACGGCAGCTGGAGCAGATGGGCGTCTATTGTGCCAACACCGCGAACGGGATCCAGAACTCCCGGGATAAGCTGCGGTCGTTGCAGATCCTCAGCCGGTCCGAACATGAGATCGGCATTCCGCAAACGACCTTCGTCCGCGACCGCTCGGACGCACTGGCCGCGATCGACCGCGTGGGCGGCGTGCCCGTCGTCATTAAATTGATCGAAGGAACGCAGGGGATCGGTGTGATCCTGGCGGAGCGTAGCGAGACCGCCCTGGCGATTATCGAGGCGCTGCAATGGGTGCGGCAGAACGTCCTGATCCAGAAGTTTGTGGAAGAGAGCCGCGGCCGGGATATCCGGGCCTTTGTCGTCGGTGACCGAGTTGTGGCCGCCATGCGTCGTACAGCCTCGGGCAGCGAGTTCCGGAGCAACGTCCACCGCGGCGGAGCGGCTGAGGCGATTACGCTGGACGCCAAATACACCGAGACCGCGATTCGCGCCGCTCAGATCATGGGCCTCCGCATCGCGGGGGTCGACATGCTGGAAGGAAAAGACGGGCCGCTGGTGATGGAGGTCAACTCCTCACCGGGACTGGAGGGAATCGAGCGAGCGACGGGACTCGACATTGCCGGCTCCATCATCGATTTCATCGCCACCAATGTCCGGTTCCCGGATGTCGACATACGACAGCGTCTGACTCTCTCCAAAGGATACGGAGTGGCGGACCTCATCATTCGCGAGGGGTCGCCCTACATCGGCAAGACCATCGCCGAATCCCAGCTGCGCGAGCTGGACATCAACATACTGACTCTGAAACGCGGCGACGATGTGATCGCCAATCCACAATCCACACGAACTCTGCAAATCGGCGACTCGTTGCTGTGCTTTGGCAAGCTCGAGGCGATGCGGGGGTTGCTGGCAGATCGTGTGGTACGCAGACACTCCCGGCGACGAGAAGCGCACGTCTCACGACCATTGACCCCCACCTCGGAGCAACATCCGTGACGACTCCACGGCCCAAACGGCCGATCGAACTCTGGGACCAAGAGAAAATTGCCCCCGGCGAATCGCGAGACATCGAACTCAAGATGGGGGAAAGCTACAGCGGGATGACGCACTCCATCCCGATCCATGTCCGCCGCGGCCTCGAACCGGGGCCGACCGTGTTCGTGACAGCTGCGGTGCATGGCAACGAACTCAACGGAACCGGAACGATTCGCAATCTGATTCGCGACCCCCAGATTCAGCTGCGGAAGGGCTCGCTGATTCTGATTCCGGTCGTGAACATTCTCGGTTTTGACCGGCACTCGCGATATCTTCCCGATCGTCGGGATCTGAATCGCTGCTTCCCCGGATCGCGTGGCGGCAGCATGGCCAAACGGCTGGCTCAACGTATTTTTGACGAGATTGTGAACCGCTGCGATTACGGAATCGATCTACACACAGCTGCCATCCGACGTACGAATTTCCCGGTGGTGTGTGCCGACATCTCGCGGCCCGATGTGAAGGACCTCGCACTCGCGATCGGGACGAAGTACATCTCGCGCGGGAAGGGGCCGCATGGGGCGCTGCGACGCGAGGCCTGCGCGGTGGGTTGCCCGACGGTCATCATCGAGGGCGGCGAAACCTGGAAGGTCCAGTTCAATGTGGTGAAGGTCTTTGAACGCGGCATTCACAACGCCCTGATCCACCTCGGGATGATTGACGGTGAGGCCAGCTATCACGACTCGCAGACGATCATTATGAAGTCGCGCTGGGTTCGGGCCGAGCGGGGAGGGTTCCTGGAGTTCCATGTCTCGCCCGGCGATACCGTCACCGTGGGGCAAAAGCTGGTTACGATCGCCAATCTGCTCGGGCGTGAGGAACTGATCCTGACCTCAACGATGGATGCGGTCGTCCTCGGCATGACGACTCTCCCCGCCACGACTCCCGGTGAGGCGATCGTCCATCTGGGGGACCTGAACACCGCCGTCACTCTTCAACGTAAGCCGACGAAATGACAGAGACTGTGATCGCTGTCGCGCGGTTTCAACGTCGTTGAGGTCTGGCTTCCGTGGGGACAGACCGAAAAGCCTGTCCGACATCGGAACTCAGTGGTACAGACATGCCGGTCTGTTCTTGATTCGCGTGAAAACTAAGGATAAAACGGCTCGAAATCCAATCGTCAAATCATAAAACACACCTGGGACTGTGACCGATGCGGGTAGCTTCCGTGCCCTGTGCCGTCCTTGCTCCGCGAGTTGTGGGGACCCGTCTGGAGTTACTGAGTGATCCGCGTCGTTCGACAATCCCAGGCATGCTGCTCATGGCGCCGCCTGATATCTGGTCGTGAATCGAGCCTTCGACGATTGAGAAAACGGCGAGCGTCAGGCCGTTTCGCATCCCTGGGGCCAGCACCGTCCCTGTGCTGACGCTGCCCGTTTTCTCAATCCATGAACTCCGGGGATCTGCTCTCGTCTCAGTCCGTGAGACTCTTGAAGAGCGGACCAAAGTCCGGCATGTCCTGTCGCAATTGCTCCATCCACGCTGTGGGGTTCCAGACTTCGACACAGACGACCGCACCGACGACCATCACGTCCTGGCCTTTAGCGACATCCAGGAATTCGCGAAAACCTTCGGGGATCAGCAGACGCGACCGATTGGCCAGCTGCGTCTCCTGGGATCGAGTGGAGAGCAATCGACCGAGGCGTTGAACCTCGTTCCATTTCTGCTCCATCTTTCCCATCTGAATCTTCTGGCGGATCAGAGCGACTCCGTCGTTGATCCGCTGTTGCCAGTCACTGGCTCTCCACAAGCTCAGACAGCCGTAGCGTTCCTTCGCGATAATTGTGTTCCCGTTTTCATCCGTGATGGCCTCCGCGAACTCCGCCGGCAAAGTCAGACGAAACCGCTCATCGAGCGTTCGCTTGATCTCCCCGGTGATAAAAGTTTCAGGAGTCGTGGGCATGGCCGAAGAACACCATTGTGTGGCTGATCTGAGGGAGGTTTGACCTCTTGTGTTGGAACCCGTGACTTTTGAATTTGGGTCTGAAACCCACATTGAACCAGATTTCAAAGAGCGTTGTGGGCGTGAAACCCACAGGTCTGAATTTACCGGGAGGAAAAGTCCAGTCAATCCGATCGTGCCGTCTTTTTCAATTTTTCAGGCAGATTACGTCAGCGATGTCGTGAACAGATGCTCCATCAGGAACCCATGCAGGGGCGATGCGTTGTGGGTTCAACACCCCGTTTGGGTTGATTCCCCACAAACAATTGTGTGTCCCATGGACTTCAAGTACGGGATATGCCTGGGCCATGTGGGTGAGTTCGTATTCCTGCATTTTGATGCAGGTCGTACTATCCCCGTGTCGGAAGAAAATCGCCCCGTAGGAGGATGAATTATGGCACGTTGGGTTGCGTTGTTTTCAGCCACGATCGCGTTGTTGATTATTCCAGCGACTATCTACGCTGTGCCGCCAACAATCGCGGAGGTACTTGAGACATACAAAGCCAACTGCCAACGACTGGAACCACTCCACGTTCAGCTGCGGCATACAAAGGAGTACACAGACGCCTATCGAACTGCGAATCGCAAGGAGGCCGAGAAAGACGAAAAAATGCTCCGGGCATTACAAGCGATGAAGCCCAAGGAGCTGGAGGAGGCATTAAGCCCCTTGCCGCCTGGCTATACGACCAATTCACTGATCGCTGTCATGAAACGAGAGCAAAGGTCGAGTAAGAGTTCGGCCAAAATCCCCGACAAGTTTGAGGACTTTGTGGAACTGTTCCGCAAGGGCGACGCATACCAGATTCGGGTTCCACAGAACTTCGATGGCTTTCGGATGTCCGAGTGGGCATTTCCAAGCGAACCATTCTCGGCTGGATTGCTGAACTCGGCTTACAAAGACATGCGGATATTCTCCTGGTCGCCAGCCATGTCCCCTCCAGGACGAACTCTGGTGGGCGGCAAGCACAACTCTGTCTTCGTGACATCTCGGCATTACAACGCCCAGAGAGCCAATCACCCAGTACCACCACTCGTGGGCATTGACGCGCCACAGGACTGTACTGACTTTCACCCCATCGATTCGTTCTTTCGTCAGCCACCGGAGAAATACCGCATCGTCGGCCCAGAGATGGTCGAGGGACGCGAATTACTTGTCGTTGAGGTACCAGTCGCCACCGAGTATTCGGGAGGGTACATGCGTCCTAACGGCGAGAGCTATCAGATGAAAACGATCTACTACACTCGGGGGTGGCTCGATCTCAAACGCGGGGCACTGCCAATCAAGCTGCAGATCTGGTCAGGCAATGAGGAAGTGACCTTTGAAGATGTCCAGAAGGCCCTGCCGAAAAGGGTTGTGACGACCATGGAGTTCCGCGAAGTCACTCCCGGTGCGTGGTACCCAGCCAAGACCCTGGAAGAGGAATTCTCCAGAGACCCGGAGCTGCTTCCTTCTCTTCCCCAGAGCCAGGATGAAACCGAGTGGGCCAAGTACTATGCCGCTGTGAATCGAGTCCCGATGGTGGTGCACGAACGACGACGGTGGGAATGTTACAAGGTGGAGGCTCAGGTTCTTTTGAGCCCCGATTTCTTCGTCCTGCCGATTCCCGAGGGATATCGTGTGATCGATCGCGACAAGAGCGAGGCTCAGGAAATGGGTGAGGATGTGTTTTCCTCGCTGAAAGAGATTGGACTGTGGTGGGTGGGGGCCAAGCCGATTGAGTCTCCCCAGCAAACACGTTGAATCGCAGAACTTCTCGTCCGGGCCACGCGTGACAGTCTGCTGACCTGACACGCGTGTCCGTTTTTTCTTATCCTCTCCGTGCCTCTGTGTCTCCGTGGTGAACTTCATCCCCCTCGACCGAGCACCTCGTGACTGTTTCAGCGTCTCCTCGCCGACCGATCAATCCCGATGACCTGAATGTCATCCTGGCCACTGATTGTGGTAGTACGACCACGAAAGCGATCCTCATTGAGAAGATCGACGGCGTCTATCGCCAGACCCACCGGGGCGAGGCTCCCACAACCGTGGAACAACCCGTCGCCGATGTCACTGCCGGAGTCATTAACGCAGCCACCGAGGTCGGAGAACTCGCCGGTCGCCGACTGGTCGACGAGAACGGACTGCTGATCCGGCCCGCGCAGGGCAAAGACGGCTGCGACATCTACATCTCGACATCGAGTGCAGGCGGCGGATTGCAGATCCTTGTGACGGGCGTCGTGCGCGAGATGTCAGCTGCCAGTGCCGAGCGGGCGTCGCTGGGAGCAGGAGCGATCGTTCTTGATGTCATCGCCTCGAACGATCGACGCCGTCCCCATGAACAGATCGCCCGCATCCGCGAGCTACGGCCTGACATGGTCGTCATGGCAGGCGGGACCGACGGGGGGACACAAAAACACGTGCTGCAGATCGCCGAACTGATCGCCCCCGCCAAGCCGCGTCCGCGATTTGGTGGCAACTACAAACTGCCGGTGATCTTCGCTGGCAACCGGGACGCCGCAGCTCTCGTCGCGAAGACCTTCGACGACTCGATCACGCTCTCGGTCGTCGACAATGTGCGTCCGGTGCTGGAGCGGGAGAATCTCGCCCCGGCTCGCGACATGATCCACGACCTGTTCCTCGAACATGTCATGGCCCACGCTCCGGGTTACGACAAGCTGATCGAGTGGGGTGACGCTCCGATCATGCCAACCCCGGGGGCCGTTGGCGATATCCTGCAGCAGATCGCCCGCACGCGAAACATCAGCTGTGTGGGTGTCGATATCGGGGGAGCGACGACCGACGTGTTCAGCGTCTTCCCCGGATCGGACGGGAAACCGGTCTTCAATCGGACGGTGAGCGCGAACCTCGGGATGAGTTACTCGATCTCAAACGTCTGCGCCGAGGCGGGGATGCCCAGCGTGCTGCGGTGGGTCCACGTCGACATGGATGAACGCGAGCTGCGAAACCGGGTCAAGAACAAGATGATCCGCCCGACGACCATCCCGCAAACCCTCGAAGCGTTGATCTTTGAGCAGGCGGTCTCGCGCGAAGCCCTGCGACTGGCCTACATCCAGCACAAGACTTTCGCGACCACGCTCAAGGGCGTGCAGCAGCAGCGGACGATCGCTGACACCTTCTCGCAGTCGGCAGCGGGGGCCTCGATCGTCGACAACATGAAGCTCGACTTGCTCGTCGCATCGGGTGGGGTCCTGTCGCATGCCCCTCGCATGGAACAGACAGCCCTCATGATGATCGACGCTTTCGAGCCGGAGGGATTTACGGAAATCGCCAAGGACAGCATCTTCATGATGCCACATCTGGGCGTACTGGCGAGTGTGCATCCGCGGGCCGCACTTGAAGTCTTCGAACGGGACTGCCTGATCGCCCTCGGGACCGTGATCGCTCCGCGTGGCACGGGTAAGTTTGGCCAGCTGTGTTTTGAGTACGAGATCGCGGGCTCCGGCTGGAAGGAGCAAGGGGCCATGACGTGCGGAGAGTTGAAACGCCTCCCGCTCGACATCGGACAAACCGCCCGCGTCGTCGTTCGCCCCGCACGCGGCTTTGACCTGGGCAACGGTCCCGGTCAGACGGTCGAACGCGAGGTGCGTGGCGGTCTCGTGGGGATCATTCTCGACAGTCGCGGGCGGCCACTCATGTTGCCGTCGGATCGTAACGAGTGCCGCCAGCTGGTGAGTTCGTGGGTGCGGGCGCTCGATCTTTATGTCGGCTAGAGCGTTCTCGGAGTCTCTCTTCATATAGGACAGACAGGAATGTCTGTCCTACTTCACTTCTTTGACTGCGACATCGCTGCCCTTACGGGCTGCGGCGTGCCCCAAGATTCGAGCCGGTGGCCACACTCTCTCGCACGCTTTCGATCGACTCTCGCAGTTGGGCGAGTTCGTGGGCTTGCTGACGGGCCTGGCGACAGGCGTTATCCAATTGAGGAAACAGTCCTCCCGACAGCCGCACATCGACCAGCTGAGCAGCCAGTCCCTGGATCTCCTGGTTCAGACCGCTGCGCAGCCGGGTCAGGAATGCGATCAGCAGCACGCCACTCCACAACAGTCCGAAGATCGCCGCCGGGATGTAAAAGTCGGTTGTCAGAAACGCCTTGTCATTCACCAGCGAGTCATAGAAGAAGTTTTTCCCGACCCGAAACAGAACAAACAACACATATGCCATGAACAGTGCTTCGTATCGGATGCGGACCGACCAGTGTGAATTTCGGGCTGCCAAACGATGGATGAGGTCGTCCGCTTTCTGGCTGGCATCACCGAGGAACTGTGTTTCCAGTCGCGCCGCCTGTTCACGCAGCTGATCCAGCGTCGATGCTGGAAGCAACGAGCGATCAAACCCGGCCGTGCGTACCTGCCCCTCGACAACGAGTTCGGTTTCCCGGAGCATCACGTCATCAATCCCCAACGTGGACGCTCGCTGTAATCCCGCCTCGGCGGAGTTTCGTTCCTGCATCTCGCGGAGCATGCGTACGCCCTGCACGGCACCGATGAGAGCCATCTGCGCGGTACTTCTCACGCGAGTCAGACTCAACGACATTAGCAGCGAACCGAGTCCGTAGTACGTTCGCAGCACCGCAGAGAAAGGACTGAGTCCCCAGTTCTCCACGACCGCCTCCACGAGCCGCCGCTCCCACAGGCCGCGTGACGCCTCCAGATCCCCACACAGCTGTTGCGTCATGCGTCGGGCGAGTTGAGTTCGCTGCTCGCTCAGCATTTGCTCCAGCCGCTTGAGTTCCGTCTGCCCCTGATGCAGAGTCAACTGGCAGCGAGTGGTCGCCTCCTCCAGCAGATCGACGACGTTCGCCCGACGAATACGGGCCCGCGATGCACTGCTCAGTTCTCGCATCAGCAGATCGATCAACAGCCCCATATCTCCCGACGGATGACGGCCCGAGATCTGCTCACGGAGTGCCAGCTGTGAGTCGACGATGAAAATCTCGGGATCGGTGAATGTCGACGACAGCTGCCGGCTCCAGTCCGCGCGAATGTCCTCGTCGAGGTCGGCGTGTGTCTGCACAAAGACGACTCGACATCCAGTCGCAGCCTGGGCCAGTTCCTCACCGACGCGAGCCGAGCGATACTTCTGCTGTGTCGACACATACAGCAGCACATCACAGAACGGGAGCAGCGAATGCAGCAGGGCCAGGTTGCTGCCCGGTGTTTCGGTCTCGTTCGTATCGGGGTCGGGACAGTCAACAATCACCAGGTCGCGAACCAGCTCTGACTCACTCCGCACCAGCTCACATTCATGAAGAGGCAAACCCAGCCGGGTCAGGTCAGTTCGCTCGTGGCAGACCACGATCGGCTGACGAGTGGTTGGCCGCTGGCGGCCCGTGCGAGTGACATCGGCTCCGATCAAGGCGTTGACGAGAGAGCTCTTGCCGGTCCCTGTCCCGCCAAATGTCGCGACGACCAGCGGAGCTTCCAGGCGGATACGCAGTGCATCGGTCCGAGCCAGAACACGTCGCAAAAGCGATTGGGCCTGCACCACCGGCTGCCACGCGGACGGAGTCTCCGCCCAGTGGCGAGCCTGTCGCAGCAGCGAATCGACCTGCGAAAGCAGTTCCAATTGATTCAGGTCGACATCGGACATGTCGGAGACAATCTATCCGGACGGAATTGCGGGCGGATTCACAGTTCACGGCCATCAGCGTCTCAACTCTGCCGATTGCTGAGTTGAGACTGCCAGCGAACTGAGAGTGATTCTAACGAGTCACTACGACCATCGGCCAATGTCATCCAGGAGAGGCTCGACTCGCCCAAGCTGGCGGCTCTGCAAATGCATAACGGACAGGCGATTCCGCCTGCCCGTTTGAACGCGAGTCTGATTCGCAATCGGTCGACTACTTCCGGATCAGTACTTCCGATCCGATCGTCAGCAAATCGTACACATCGGCAATATCCCGGTTTCGCAATCGGATGCAGCCCGGGGCGTCCGTCTTTCCGATCGACGAGTCATCAATGGTGCCATGGATCCCATAGCTGTCGCCGAGATCGATCCAGTACTCGCCGAGCGGGTTCTGAGGATCGTCGTGCTCGACCACGCCATTCGGGCCGTAATAGGTTGGGTCACGCTGCTTGTCCAGAACTTTGAATGGTCCCTGTGGAGTCGAGCTGTCTCTGCCAATCCCGACGGGGAACGCATGGACAAAATGGCCGTGCGAGTGAATTGTGATTTCGCTATCGCTCAGGTCGACCACCGCTGAAAAGGGGCCGCGAATCACCTTCAGTGTTTGTCCGGGGCGAATCTTCTTCGGGTCAGTCCGGTTCAGTTTGGCCAGGTATTCCCAGGAGACGTTGTACTCTTTCGCGATGCGTTGCAGTACGTCGTTCGGTTTGACCACATAGCCGTCCATGTAGTGCGGCTTCGGGGCAAAGTAGATGTTGTACGACACCTTCCGCAGGCGTTCTTCGATCTGCTGGCGGACTTCGGGACGCTTCCAATAGAGGTTCGACATCTGGAAGTTCGCCTCTACGTCCTCGCCACTCGCGATCAGTCGATCGATCTCGGAAAGATCGATTTCCGCAGCGGGCTTCTGACCAGCGGGGGGAGCCAGTGCCGCTTTCGGGGCAGCGGGGTCTTCGGCGTTTTTCAACGCCAGTTGGACCGCGGGGGCATTCCGCTTGGCGTCGGCGTCGGTCGCGGCGGTTTGAATAATTTCTTCCGAAGTTTTTTCCATGGCCGCTGAATCAGAGGCTGGTTCGGCAGATTCTGCAGCTGTGAGCTCGGAATCCTGGCCACGGGCCCCCTTCAACTCGATCCGGGCGGGACCGAACGGGCTTTGCGGACGAGGCTTCCCTGAGGTCGCGGGGGTCAGTGAAGCTGTCCCGGAAGGCTCAGCGGCTGACTTTGCTTGAGACTTAGAGCCCTTGATCTCTGTGGTTTTGGCGAACGGGTTTACCGGAGTTTCCGACTCGTCGGTTTCCTGATCTGCGGGTTTCCGCTCGATCAGCGGTTCGGAGTGAGCGACTTCGGACTCGTTGGCAGCCTCGTGCTCGTGCTCATGGGCGTGTTCATGTTCGTGCTCATCCGCTAACGCAGTCTGCGTCTCGACACCCGCACCAGCAGGTTCCAGTTCCGCTTCGCCCCCTGACTCCGCACCGGTGGGAAATGACCGTGCGGGTTTCTGGGACAGGACTGGCTCGGACTGCTCCTCGATCTGGGCAACGGCCTCGCCTTCAGGCTTCTCGCTCGCCCAATCGGGGGCGAGTTCCACTTCCGTCGCGGCCACATCCTTGGGAGCGTGAGCGGGCTTCGGCCGCAGCAAATCCAGCTTCCAAGCCACTGTCATCGCCATTCCGGAGAGGATCAGAAACCAGAAGGGAAAGGTTTGCCAAGGTTGCTTGCGTGTATCGCGACGCATGGGATTGTCCTCCGTGACAGGCCGACGAATGAGCGTGCGGGCTGATCTATTTCGACTGGGTCGGGTCGGCTTCCGGACTTGAGGGAGCGTCTGTGGCTTGGGCGGGAACGCTGAAGTACTGGTCGTTGTTCATGTAGTCCTCACCTCGGTTCAGTTTCCAGAACTTGGTGGGGTCGATGCTGTTACAACCAGTAACCATCAAGAGTCCGCACAAAAGCGGGATGAGCTGTGAGACTCGGCGCATGGCAGTTCTCGGCGCGGAGGGAGTGACGAGGGGTGTTCCGGTGAGACGGAGGAAAATCCTCCAAAAGACGGGCTGGAACTCTAACTTTGCCCGGGAAAATCACCAACAGCGTTTTTTTGCCAAGCCCTGTCTACGTCCGGCGGTGTTTCAGGTAGAGTGAAACCGTCCGTTTCCACTGGGCCCTTTCCGGGTGGACACTCTGGGGTCAACGCAACTCGATGCGAGGCATGGAGTTGCGGATCACTACGGAGGACGGCCACGACTCCAGCTCGACTCCACGTTACGGAAACTCACTTGATCACCATGAAAACATTGTTTGGGGGACTGAGTCTGGCCGTTGTTGTCGGGTGTCTGGGGCTGGTCCCGTTGATGGCCGAGAACCCTCCGGCGAAGTCTTCGCCTCTCGACCTGGCCACTCAGAAGTCGGAACTCGCTCGCTGGAACTCGCTGGTGGGGGGATGGCGAGGAACCGGACAGCCCCGCCGCGGCTCGAACTCCGGTGCCTGGCGCGAGGACACCAGCTGGGCCTGGCAGTTCTCCGACACCGAGTCGGCGCTGGTCGGGACGGTGACCAAGGGGAAGCTGGCCTCGACCCTCAAAATCACCGCTCTGGCCGACAAGCAGTTCCACCTGCAGTGGACCTCCCCCGAGGGAACGGTTCGCGAACTCCCCGGAGCCATTGAAGAGAACAAGGTCGTCTTTGTCTCAGCCCCAGACGCCCAACAGGAGGTCTATCGTGTGACGCTGACTCCGTTGAACGAGCAGCGAACGTTGATCCTGTTTGAGAAACGAAAGGCTGATCAACAAAGCTACACCCGTGTCGCCGAAGTCGGCTACACCCGCGAGGGAACCCGTCTCGCCGGTTCAGGTGGCGGCCAGCCCGAGTGCGTTGTGACCGGCGGCCTGGGAACGATCAAAGTCGAGTACAAAGGAAAGACGTATTATGTTTGCTGTTCGGGCTGCCAGCAGGCCTTTCAGGATGACCCGGAAGGAATCCTGAAGGACTATCAGGCGCGGCGTGAGAAAGAGAAGTCCGCGAAGTAGCGATTGGCGAGTGCCCCATGTGATCGAGGCGGGATGCGGCGAGTCGAGGTGAGAAGCACCATCGGGCTGACGCCCGACGCTCGCCATCGGAGAACAGAGCGGAGCATCATCAAACCAGAAGCCGTTCATCAATCTCTGATGAACGGCTTCTTTCAATGACACGGGATCTTCGGTCTCTGGTTAACGGACTACGTTGCGAAACTTCTCGACGACCGCATCGATCTCTTCCGCATCCAGGAACCCGTCGCGATTGGTGTCCCCGAGGATGAATCCCTTCGACAACAGGTCATGCCCCTGGGACTCTTCCTTAGAGATCTTCTTGTCTTTGTCCTTGTCGAACTTTCGCAAAATCATCTCCGGGCCAACCGACGATCGCATCGACTTCATCTCAGTCGAACCGCGTGGGATAATCACATCGAAGTACCCGAGCATCATCTCGTCCCACGACTGATCACCCCAGCCGACCTCCTTGGTCGGGTCGGGATTCGCCGGGTTGTTCCGCGAGTTGTCATACACAGCTGTGCAGACCATGCGGGCTCCCTGCGGCACCTTGATCGGTTGAGCGAGCAGGTAGTTCGTCTGCCAATTGAAGTCGTATCGCGGAACGTTGAGGACAACCTCGCGAGTGCCGTCGGGCAGTTCCAGTTCATACTTGAACGCCTTGCCCCGCAGGTGCATGTGTGGAGCCAGCGAGATCATCGACAGGTCCATCGGCGATGGGCGGCTCTTGGCGGTGAATGACTGATTGTCCTTTTCTGGCTCGATGCGGAAGCTGGTGTTGATGACTTCGGTGGTTCGCACCTCGTGGGTCACCGACTTCTCGTCGGCGAAGATCATCCCCACCTTGCTCAGGTCTTCCTGAGGGGAGCCATTCGGTGTGTAGTGGACCTGGAACTTCAGCATGGATCCCGCTTTGATCTTCTTGGCCTGCCCAGGCTGAGCCGGTCGGGTCCGAGCTCCGGGGACATAAGCACACAGGAAGTCACCCTCGACGCCTCGCTTCTGATCAGGCGATGCGACGAACACAATGATGTGGTGAACAACCGCGCGATTGCTCGGCACAGCTTCGACTTCAGACACCCATTTGTCGGTGGTGAACTTCGGGTCGACCATGAAGTACTGGTACTTCACACCGCGAGGTCCCGCATCTGCGGGGATGGCAAAGGGCTTGGAATCCATGGCGAACACGGCGTCGGGTGCCTTGCTCAACTGCCAGCCATCGATAAAGGTCGGCGGCGGTGGAAGCTGGGACTTGTCGCCTTCCGGGCATCCCTCTTTCACCCAGGTCAGGATGAGTTCGCGGTCCTCGTCGGTCAGGCTGCAGTCGTTGGCAAACTTGCCATGGGGAGCATCTGCGTGCCACGGGGGCATCCGGCGATCGGCGACCACTTCAGCGATCATGTCGCCCCACCCGTGAGCATCGTCGTAGCTCAGAAGCGAGAAGGGACCGATCTCCCCGGGGCGGTGGCAATCGACGCAGTGAGTCTGCATGAGCCGCACGATCTGATTCGACCAGGTGACCGTGGCGTCTTTCTTGGGTTGGCGAATGCGTCCAATCAGGCAACCGATCGGCTCGGTTCGTGCAACACTGACGGGCTTCCCAGCCAGAATCTCATCGAGAGCGATCCGCAGGTCTTCCCGCTCCGCAGCCTTGCGTTGCACGCCGACGATGTACTGGTCATCGACGCGACCGCGGTACAGCAACACGCCGAGCGGGCTGATCACAAAGACCTCGGGTGTACGGACCGCCCCGAACAGGTCGGCCACCTTTTGCCCCGGGTCCTTCAGGATTGGGTACTCGATGCCGAACTCTTTCACATATGCAGTGATGTCGGCGATGGAGTCCTGTTGATTCGCATTGATCGACAGGAACTTGGCCCCTTGCGGCTCATATTCCTTCGCCAGCTGTTGCAGACGTGGGCCATACAGCTTGGCCAGTGGGCATTCCGCCCCCAGGAAGGCGACAACCAGACACTTCACATCTTTGAAGTCGGTCGAATGGACCGTCGCTCCGCGAAAGTCATTCAGCGTGAATGCCTCAACGGTCGCACCAACATCCGCAGCCTGCGCCGCCGGGACAACGATCGTTCCGAGAACGAAGGCCAAAGCCAGACCACTAATTGCCAGAAATCGAGTCATTGAACGGAAGTTCCAGAACAGGGAGGCTCAACCATCGTGAGCGAACGCGTGGAGATGGTTCTCAGTGGTACGTCTTGCTGACCGTCTTACCAACAAATGTACCCGTCTGACACGCCAAAGTTTCGTGAATTTCCTGAGAAGAAGGGCTGTGAACCGAGTCCGGAACTCGCATTTTGGCGAGTGGCCACTGCTTCTGCCCCCAGAGTGAGCGGAACTGCACTCTTCGTCAGCATCCGTTGTTGACCGGCATTCCAAGCCAGCGGTCGCAAACCATCAGTTTATTCCTGCGTCGCGAGTGCCTCTTTCACCCCGGGAATCAGCTTGGCGGCGTTCTCAGAGTAGACCTTCTTCAACACATCATCAGGTAACCCGATACCATAAATGTTCCACAGCCCCTGTGGCGGGAACGGGTTGTCCTCATAGGGGAAGTCCTCGTCGAACGTTTCGAGGAATCGCCAATGCGGTATCAGCTCCGATATGGGAGGAACTCCGTCGGTACCGAACAGGATCCGGTCCGCATGCTTAATAAAGAATCGACGTGCTGTATAAGGTTGCCGCCCGAGTTCTGACACCCGTGCGGAGATCTCGACATTCATGTTCGGATACTTCATCAGGTACTCGTCCAGCTGGGCGAGATCCTCCGGCAGGTCCGCCATGTGGGCACAGATGAACTTCGTCCGGGGATGCCGGGCGATGACCCGGTTGCGGGCTTCAATTAACTGGCGATGAGCGGCAGGAACCCCCGGCGGAAGCTTTTCGGGCGGAGGCAAATGGCTGAGGTCGACATGCTGGAATCCCCATTCCGGATGACGGTACAGCTCCTCCCAGCGTTCGTTCCGAACTCCATTCTCGCGAAAGAACGCGACCGGATCGGCGCAGTGCCACAGCACCGGGATACCCAACTCCGCAGCCCGCTGCCAGACGGGATCGAACCGCGAATCATCCGGCGCGATGATCTTGCCGCTCAAATCCTTGTGCAGCACTCCCAGATCCTTGAGCAGCTTGAGTCCGCTGGCGCCGAGCTTCACCGCCTCGGTCAACTTATCCGCCATCCGCACCCCAAAATCGGGGCGATGCATCTCCCACGTCGTCGGGTCGTCGGGATTGCCATCACCGATGTAGTCCATGCGAACAAACAGCACGAACCGGCCGGGATACTTTTTCACGAACCGCTGCATCTGCTCGGCGAACTTCGGCCCAGCCTTTCCGTCCAGACTGACGCTGACGGCGATGTTCGACTCATCCATCACACGGACCATCTCCGCCACCTCTTCGTCGGAGAGCTTGTCGGGATGCGTATGCACGTTCACACACGGAAACTTCGCCCGCGTCAACACGTGTTCCTCCACCCGCAATTCATGCTGCGGCCGGAACTCGTCGAGGTAGATGCGTTTGGATACAGGCGAGTCCTCTGCAGATATCGACACGGCAAAGAGAGCGTAAATCAGTCCGGCCCGGAAGCTCTGAATGATCGAGATTGAATGAGATGACGATCCAGCCGCAAACCGCATGTGAAAACTCCATTTGGACTCACCAGATCATGACTTGTTCGCCAGAACACGTCGATTCCCAATATACATATCAGTCCATAGGATGACCCGCATCCTCCTGATCAGTATTCGGAAATCCACCATGCTGGCGAAGCTGGACTTTCAAACGATCAAGTTTTGGCTCAAGGTCGGCATTCCGATCGGAGTCTCGCTGGTGGCCCTGGCAGGATTTGCTTCGGTCTGGTTGTGGTACACCTGTAAACAGTTCTTCCGCAGCGGCACGGAGAAAACACTCTTGCGAGGAGCAGCTGCCCTTGAGAAGCAGAATCACCGGCTCGCGATCCAGGAGTTCACCCGTACCATCGAGTTGGAACCGGAGTCAGCCAGGTCCTATTACATGCGAGGGTCCGCATATTTCGGTGCCGACGAATTGAGCCCGGCGATCGAAGACTTATCGCAGGCTATTCGCCTCGACACAACAGTGCCGGATTACCACTTCACACGCGGTGTGGCTTACACGTTCGCCAAAGAATATCGTAAAGCCATCGGCGACTTCTCAGAGGCCATCCGATTAAATCCAGACCAGGCCAAGTACTACATCAAACGAGCCAACGCATACACCTTCATCGACGACTTCGCTCAATCAGTGACTGATTATACTCAGGCGATCAGTATCGATCCGGATTGCATGGACGCCTACCGTCTGCGGGCAGCTGTTTTCTACATTTTGGATCGATTTACAGAGTCGATTTCTGACTACAACAAGGTCCTCGAAGAACGCCCGGATGACTGGGGCTTGCTCAAAGGGCGAGGGTGTTCGTATTACCATTCGGGGCAGTTTTCGGCTGCGATCCAGGACTTCTCTGCGGCACTTCAATCGACTCCCGACGACGCGAAGTTGCTCTGTGAAATTGGAATGGCTCGCCGCGAGTGTGGTCAATACAACCGTTCCTTAGAAGATCTCAACAGGTCGCTCGATCTCGATCCGAGTTCTACTCGTGTACTCTATGAACGAGGGTGTACAAAGCTACGGTTAAAAAATTTTGCAGAGGCCATGCAGGACTTTGAAGACGTACTGAAAGTCGACCAGCAGCACGCACAATCACACTTCGGTCGCGCCCTTGTGTTGATCCACGAGAATCGATTGAAAGAGGCTTTTGATGCGGCCGAAAAGGCCTGCAAGATTGAACCCGCTGTTGGATTACAAATTCGCGGGCGAGTTCTGGTGGCAGCCGGCCACTACGAAAAAGGCTTCCGAGACCTGAAAGCGGCTTTCAAACTCGTCCCAAACAATCCAGCACTGGCCAACATGATTGGATGGCTTCGCTCATCACTGAACCACCCTGATGCAAGAAACCCGACAGAGGCTGTTGAGTACGCCAAGATTGCCTGCCAATTGACCAACAACCAGAACTGGGGCCTCATTGATACCTTGGCAGCAGCCCTGGCTGACGCTGGACGCTGGGAAGAAGCCGTCAAGATTCAGAGAAAGGTCGTTCACGCCTTAGGCAACTTCAGCCCTGACTATCAGAGACGGTTGGATCTGTATCTGAATCGACAGCCGAATCGTCAGTCATTCGCAGAGCTGTTGCCCTAATCTAGGGATAGAAAAAAACGACCTCCGCAGTCGTACTGGACTGCGGAGGTCGGAGATGATTCGCTCAGCGGAGATATCTTACCGCATGCGGTACTTCTTCTTCTCGAAATCGTTGTCGCTCAGCTGGGCGTTCAACTGGAGTCCGGTGTAGGAGTAAGACTCGATCAGGTTGTGTTCGCCGTGGTCGGCAGCAGCTTTGCCCTCGACCCAGGTGAAGTTCTTGACGCACACCGGCAGAGAATACTCTTTGTCGATCAGGATCAGCGACTTGTGGTAGTGCGGATTGACTTCGGGGGTGTCGTAGACCAGTGACGTCTGGTAGCAGGGACGATTGTCGAACGATTCGCCATCCCGGATTTCACAGACAACGCCTGTGTCTCTCTTCAGGTCGTTCTCATGATGCTGCAGGATGATCTTGGTCAGTTCCATCAGGCCGGCACATGTGGCTGGGTAGCGCGACTCTGCCATGATACGCGGATCATCGGGGCTCAGAGCCAGTGCTCCGGTCAAACGTCCGGCGACGCCACCAATCTGGACCAGCACTTTGTCTTCGTTCTGGCCTTGGACATAGATCAGCTGGCGGCCTTTGTCACCTTCGGTCCACTTCATATAGAAGCTTAGCGGCTCATGCCGAACCTTGAGGTTCATCGCCTGGGGATCGAGCAGGCTGCCGTTGATCCGCTCCTGACGCTTGAACTGAGCGGAGTAGTCACTGACACTCGACAGGAATTGCTTCCCACGTTCAAGTTGCTGATGGCTCGCCTTCAGGGCGATTTTCCCCGTCAGCACTGCTCCCTCCAACGAGGGGATGACTTCTTCAACTGGCTCGGCGACCGCAGTCGGTTCGCCGGGAGCAACCTTGGCGGTTGAGGCCACCGCATTGCCCGCGATCTCGGGGACTTCGACCTGATCGAGGACTTGCTGAATCTCGGGTTTAACGGGAAGCGGCTTCGTAATCGACGCCAGCATCATCGGAGCCGCGGGACGAACGCTGGCGATCGGATCGCTGCCGCAGGCTTCCGGGTCGGTGTTCCAGTGAAAGACCGCCACGACGAACAACATCACCATAAAAGCGAAGGTGTTCAGGCGGTTTTCGCCGGAGAAAGCAAAGTGACGCATGGAACGCAGCATAGGCCGGTACCAACTGTGCTAAAGAAGGGAGCAAGAAAAGACGCACGAAGACATGTTTCGGCAACTTTTCACGTCAAGTCACAGAGTTCATGAATCCCCTCATGCGTTCCGTTCTCTCGTCCAATCAGCGCATACCAGCAGACTTCCCGAACGTGCTGCGACCCTTCTGCATCGGTCAGTCCCATCTCCGCGCATTTCACTCAATTCACTTACGCTCGGTGCAACTGTTCAGGTCGATGTCTGACATCGGCTGGACATTCGGAAAAATCGTCAAAGTTTGACTATTCGGATCATGCGGAAGATTCGAATCGGCCGATTTTAGGGAAAGAGACCGACCCGTGGTTGGTGCGCTGATCGCACCGGGAGTCTCGGTCTCTGTGGAAACTCAATCCACGACGGATTGCCGAAGGAGCGGATGATGCGAAAGTATCTATGGGCGATAGCTCTGTGCACTGCAGCTGGAATGGCTGTTCCGAGCTGGGCTCAGGAGCGTTCAAAGTCGCTGTTCGGTCTGGGGCGATCCTCGAAGAACGAGGCGAACGACTCCGAGAAGTCGGAGAAGGCAGAAAAGACTGAGAAGACCAAAAAGTCGGAGAAGCCTTCCAAGCTCAAGAACTACGGCGAGCTCTTCGGCAAAAACGGCCAGAAGAAGGGGGCTGCGGATGCCCCCTCGCCTGATGATGTCCAGCAGATGATGTCGGACTCGGACGAAGGCCGTGCCACCAGCCGTAAGCCGGCATCGCGGACCAGCGATGACGTCCTGGCGGGCAAGGCATCGACGGCCGGGAAAGGGACGACCAACGGAAAGTCGGCACTGATCACTCAGTCCAAGAGCCGCACTCCTGCAAAGGCTTCGCTCCTCGATGACGAAGACCTCGACGCTTTGGAAGAGCAGGAAGAACTCGAGGAAATGGCCGAAGAAGAGGCCCGAGCGGTCGTCAAGAAGCCCGCTCCTCGCGAGCCCGTTGCTCCCGTAAAACCCGCCCCACCCAAGAACTACCAGGCGGCAACCCGTCCTCAGCCACCCGCCAAGCCGGAGCTGAAGACCGCCTCCATCGACAAACCTGCTTCCTCGAAGGCGAAATCCCCTGCGGAAGAACTTCCAGAGTGGGCCGCTTCGGGGCTCGACTCCGATCCGCTCGCTGTCGATCTGGATCTCCCGGAAGAGGCCACGACGGAATCCTCAATCAAGCAGGTCCGCGCCGACGCAACTGTTCCGGCTCGCAAGGCTCCCATGCCTCCCCCGGAAGCTCCAGCGGAAGTCTCTGCGGAAGATCCATTCGCCGAGGATGTCCTCGCCACTGAAGAGAAGCCTGCTGAACCAGAAACCCCAGCTGCAGCTTCTCGCGTAAATATCGTCAACAACCGCAAGGGTAAGCTCTTCACGCCAATCAGCGTCGACTCGATCAGCGATAAAAACGCTGGCGGTGAGCCCGCTGCCGAAGGTCAGGCTCCCCCGGAAGAGCAAACTGCAGCGGCAGATCTCGACGCTCCTGCGGTCGAGCCTCCCTCGAAGCCAGCGAGCCGCCTGACGATCACTCGCGGCAACTCACGTACTCCGGTCGCCGCCAAGGTGGCTCATGAAGAGCCCTCAGCTCCGGCTGACACCGCCAATTTCTCCGACACCGCATCGAGTGTCGCAGCCCCTGCCAAGATCGCATCCTCTGTCACGCAGACGCCCACCGTCACCGTGGAGTTTCGCTCTACCGGAGCTGTCACTGTCGGCCAGGAGTCGTCCTGTGAACTGATCGTCAAGAACTCCGGATCTGTCACCGCACAACAAGTCGAAGTCGAAGCCCAGCTGCCCGGGAATATTCGCCTCATCAGTACTGAACCCAGTGCAGCTTCCAGCTCCAAGCTGGTTTGGGAGTTCGCTGAGATCGGTGCTGGCGAAGAGAAAGTGATCCACGTCAACTTCATCCCGGTCGAACGAGGAGAAGTGGCCGCAGCGGCCAGCGTTCGATTCACCGGTGCTGCCACAACCAGCTTTGCCGTGACCGAGCCAATGCTCGCTCTCTCGTTGCAAGGTGCCACCGAGGTGATGGTCGGGGAAAGTGCTTCACAGACCCTCATCATCAGCAACCCCGGAACGGGCACCGCAGCCAACGTCAAAGTCGAGGCGATTCTGCCACCGGGTCTGGAGCATGCGAAGGGTGACCGGCTGTTGATGGACCTCGGCAATCTGGCTCCGGGTGAGAACCGGCCTGTCCGCCTGGCTCTGACCGCCATCGCCGGTGGTCGACAAGTCATCGAAGTTCACAGCACCGCCGATAACGGACTGGTCAAGTCGGCAGCTGCGGAAGTCAACGTGATCGCTCCCAGCCTGCAAGCTTCGATTGAAGGTCCTGGCCTGCGATACCTCGGACGCCATGCGACCTACACGCTGCATGTGACAAATGATGGAGCTGTCGCGACCGACAACGTTCGTGTCATGCACAAGATCCCCGAAGGCTTCGAGTTCATCTCGGCCGAAAAGGGAGCTCAGTACGATGCCACGACTCAGATGCTGACCTGGTTCGTCGGACGGATGGAGAAGGGGGCCTCGGCTCAGGTCGCTGTCGTCCTTAACGCCAAGACCGCCGGCGAGTACACCCACTTCATCCGGGCAACCTCGGAGAATGGAGTCACCAGCGACGCCGATGTGTCGACTCGCGTGGAAGGGGCCGCCTCTCTCGTGGTGGATGTCTCTGACCTCGACGATCCCGTGGAAGTCGGTGTTGAGACGGCCTACGAGATCCGCGTGAAGAACGAGGGAACAGCTCCCGCTACGAACGTCGGGTTGACCTGCGAACTGCCCTCGGGGGTCGAGTTCCAGACCGCAACCGGCGACGCGAAGTTCGCTCACGAGGCTGACCAGATCGTGTTCGAGCCGGTCAAGGAAATCGCTCCGGGCAAGACTCTGGTCTACCGCGTCAAGTTCAAGGGAACTCTCTCGGGCAACATGCGATTCCGCACCCGGGTCTCGAGCGACTCTCTGAACGAGCCGCTGACCTCGGAGGAAATGACCAAGGTCTACAGCGAGTGATCCTCGCTTCCGAAGTGAGGCAAGGTTCTCAGCAAATCAGACACTCCGTCTGAGCTGAGACGCCAAGACTCCCGCAACAATCTCCGGGCCCACTGCACAAACCTTGTGCGGTGGGCTTTTTGCATTCACCCTCCCGCTCCACGCCGACGTAGCATCATTGCACTGCCCATATCGGGAGACTCTCATGCCCCCCATCGTGGCCCATCTGATCAGCGGGCAGGTTCTCTTCACGGCGTTGCCTGCCATGGCAGTGTTGATTCTCTGGAGAGAGAGGACCACCCATCCCGGTCGGAAGCGGCTGTTCGCCGTCCTGGCATGCAACTGTTGTCTCCTCGGCATCAGTACCGCAGCTTACCCTTGGTGGCTGTTGGGGGCGCTGCTGATCGCTGTCGGTCTCTGGTCAATACATCCCTGGATCGTTGCAACACAGCAGGCTCGACACGCGATCACTTCCGCTCCGATCATTCTGGCGTCGATCATCACCGCCATCGAAGCGGGGTGGGCGATGCGGCCAGCTGTTCCGCCGATCGCCGAACGATCGCTCGTCGTGTTTGGCGACTCGCTGTCGGCCGGACTGGGTGAGAAGGAGGGCACTCCTTGGCCCAAGCTGTTACAGGATCGCAACCACGTCCCGGTCACCAATCTCTCGAAGGCCGGGGCCACCACTGCGGATGGCCTGAAGGAGATCTCTCAAACCGACCACTTGCCCGGACTTGTCATCATCGAACTGGGAGGGAACGACCTGCTGGGGGGGCGTCGCACATGCTGAGTTTGAAAAGAACCTCAACGGCATTCTGGCCCATCTGCGAGAGCACAATCACACCGTCGTCATGGTCGAGTTGCCTCTGCTCCCCGGCAAGAACGCCTGGGGCGTCACTCAGCGTCAGCTCGCTCGCCAGTACCGCTGCAGCCTCATCCCCAAACGCCTGCTGGTCGATGTGCTGATCAGCCCCGGCGCCACGGTCGACACGTTGCACCTCTCTCAGGCCGGACACCAGTGTCTCGCCGACCAGATCTGGTCAGTCATCGCTCCCGCGCTGCCGCAGTCGTCTCTCCTAGAGAGTGCCGCGACGACGGAACCATCCATGCAGCCGTGATGCGGTACTCACTCCACGTACACAAACTCGTTGCTGTTAAACACCACCCGGCAGAGGGCGGGCAACCCGTATTGCTCGACGAAGGCCGTGAGTTCCTTCAACTCGACTTCGCTGGCCGACCGACCGTAGGCCAGCTGGAAGAGTCGATCAATCCGAGCCGAAGTCCCCGCAGGTGCGTCAGCTTCCATTCGCTTCGCCGTGGCATCGGCCATGCGAAGGACAAACGAGTTGTTCAGCAGTGACAGCGACTGCACCGGCGTGGTCGTGATCGCCCGACGAGGAGATGTGGTGCTCGGGTCGGGACAGTCGAGAGCATCCAACAGTGAGCTGCGTCCCGAGCGAACCCACGTGCGGTAGATCGTCCGCCGATGGGCATCCGGGGTGTCGGGGTCGAGCATCTCGAAGAAGGTCGAGTTGAAGCTGAAGACCCGGAAGTCCTGATACGACGGGCCGCCCACTTGGGGATTGAGCTGGCCCGAGACCGAAAGCATCGCATCCCGTAGCGTCTCCGCCTCCAGCCGATGCGGAGTGAACCGCCAGAGGTACTGGTTCCCGGCATCCACGATCGCGTTCTCCGCGTTTCGCCGACTCGACTGCTTCCACGTCTCTGAGGTCAGAATCAGCGTGTGCAGCTTCTTCAGGCTCCATCCGTTCTCGATGAACCACACCGACAGGTAGTCGAGCAGCTCGGGATGCGTCGGACGCGTGCCGTTGAAGCCAAAATCGTTGGGCGAATCGACCAACCCCACCCCAAAGTGATGCTGCCAGACGCGATTGATAATCACCCGGGCAAACAACGGGTTGTCACGCGAAGCGATCCAGTTCGCCAATGCCACGCGGCGCGATTCATCCGAAGCGTCAGGAGCCAACCCAAAGTCTGCTTTCTCCGTTGACACTGCGGACAACCCCTGGGGCGCGACCACATCCCCCGGCGTGCCCGGATTCCCTCGCTTCAGCAGGTGAGTCACTCCAGGTGACTGCGGCGTGCAGGCATAGACCGACGAATCCTGCAGCTGTTTCAATTGAGTATTCAGGACCGCCACGTCGCTCAGAAGTCGTTCACGCCGGGTACGATCGGCGTCACTCAACGCGGCGACCAGATCGGCTGTCGACACGAAATCAGTCCGCCCGGCAGAGGCTGCGACCTCGTCGGCAGACAACGCTCGGTCATAGAGTTGAGCGATGCTGACACTCCCCTTCAATAGCCGGTTCCCCCCGCCGTCTGTCCCGTGTCGCAAACCGATAATGATCTGAGCGGACCCCGGTTCGAAGGTCGCCACGTCTCCACTGTCATAGGGTGTGCCATACAACTTCCCATCGCGATAGGCCGTGATCGTGCCATCCTCCGCGTAGACCATCGCGATATGCACGATGCGAGAGGCCGCTTCGGTTTCTTCGGGGCCGCCAAAGCTCTGTGACCTCACGAAGCCCTCGCTCCCCGCCATCCAGCGTTTCGGCTCTCGCTCGGCAAAGACGATCGAATCAAAGCGATTGCCATCGGTCGTCTGGATGCCGATCACCCCGCCCCCGGACTGATCGAGGCTGGAGAGCTGGACCCACGCCTCCAGCGTCTTGGCCCGGAGCTTCACCGGGATCGGAGAAGAGGTCAGATAGCCCGTCTTCCCATCGAGGACCAGCCGATCGTCCTTGACCTTGGCCCCGGGGCGGGCGTTGCCCTGTAAGGTGCCGACCTGATCATGAAGACGTTGATCGCTGTCTCCCTTGGAAAAATCCCAGCGCGAGATCGGTAATGGCGCGGGCGTCGCGTCGGGCTGGGCACGTTCACGAAGCAGCCGTTCCCGCACCGGCGTTTCCAAGGCTGCCAGTTCATCGCTGGCCTTCTGCCACTGCTCCTGGGTCTTCGCCAGTTGTTCGCGGATCACATCGGTGACGATTTTCCGTTCCCCGTGCCGCACTCCATCCAGGCAAGAGGCCAACTGGTAATACTCGGCCTGCGTGATCGGATCGAACTTGTGATCATGACACCGGGCACAATTCACAGTCAGGCCCAAGAACGTCTGCCCCACGGTCCCGACAAGGTCCTCCATCTCATCCTGACGCACGACAGCCCGCATGGCGGCACTCTGCTGGGTGTGACCAACCTCATCGTACGGAGCAGCGACCAGGAATCCCGTCGCGGTGATCCCATCGGCATCGTTCGGTTTGAGGAGGTCGCCCGCGATCTGCATGCGGGCGAACTGATCGTAGGGCAGGTCCTCGTTCAGCGATCGAATCACCCAATCGCGATACGGCCATGAATTCGTGCGCAGCTTGTCGCGTTCGAACCCCTGACTCTCGCCATATCTTGCCAGGTCGAGCCAGTGCCGGGCCCAGCGCTCGCCATATTGCGTCGAGTTCAAATACCGAGTGAGCAAGGCGTCATAGGCCTCGCGCGTGGGAGACTTCTCAAACGCCGCCACATCCTCGGGCGAAGGGGGCAACCCCGTCAGGTCGAACGCCAGCCGTCGAACCAGCAGCCGTGGCTCAGCTGGGGCCGATGGAGTGAGCTTGTGCTCGACGAGCCTGGCCAGCACAAACCGATCGATCGGATGGCCAGCCCGAGAGTCCCACTCGCTCGGTAGGGCGGGGGGCTCGTGCGTCTTTAGAGGCTTGAGAGACCACCAGTCATAACCTGCCCGCTTCTCCGAGGAGTACCGATACGGGTCAATTGGCCCACTCCCCCACTGGCCCCCTTGCAGAATCCACGCCTTCAGCAATGCCTCTTCGGACTCGGTCAGCTTCTCCTTGGGCGGCATTTCTCCGCTGTTGACCCGTTGCCACAGCGGACTGGCAGCTGGATCACCCGCCACCACCGCAGCTCCCGACTCCCCACCTTGGGCGACGAGTGCCGCCTCACTGAGGTCCAGCCCGCCTTTGGGATCGGCTCCGTCATGGCACTCCAGGCAGTGCCGCGCGAACAATGGGGCAATCTGCTTGTCGAAATCGACCACCTCGTCCGCTGCCTGAACAGAGCCCGCGAGCACGACCATCAGCACCAGCCCCCACGCGGACCGGACAATAGAGAGGGGAAATCGCAGCAAGTCGTTCACTCCCAGTTCAATTCGCGACCGATGCATGACGCACCGAGTCGTCCACTTCATCGTAACATGAGCCGACATTGATGCCTACGAATCACAATGGCACGGAAGTGCCGTAAAATCTCCCTCTCACGCGATTTCCCGAGTTGAGTTCACTATCATTTGACGGTTCAAGATGGGAGGGCGATTCGCCCTTCAACGCGTCGTCCGAACTACTGCCAGAACCAGAATGTCCAGCATTACACTGCCATCGATCGAAGACAAAGTCCTAGCCGGAGAGCGACTCTCATTTGATGAGGGAATGTTCCTGGAAGAACACGTCGACACGCTCACACTGGGGCGTCTGGCCAATATCGTTCGCGAACGCAAGAACGGAAACTTCGCGTACTACAACACGAATATCCACCTGAACCCGACGAACGTGTGTGTCTACCGCTGTACGTTCTGCGCGTTTCGGTCCGACCTCAAGTCAGATCGATCGTATGTCTTCTCTGATGACATGGTTCGCGAGCGGGTCCTGGAAGCCAAGGCGAGCGGCGCGACAGAAATCCACGTCGTTGGCGGGCTGCACCACCTCAAGAAGTTCGACTGGTATGTGAATCTGATCCGGGTCATTCACGAAACCTGGCCCGAGATCCACATCAAGGCGTGGACGGCCGTTGAGATCAACTGGTTCGCCCACTTGACCAAGCAACCCTACAAGTGGGTGCTGGAGCAAATGCGCGAGGTCGGGTTGGGGAGCCTGCCGGGCGGCGGGGCCGAGATCTTCGACCAGTCGGTCCGCGAGCAGATCTGTGAACACAAGGCCGACTCCACCAGCTGGATCGACATTCACCGGGCCGCCCACGAGCTCGGGTTACGATCTAACGCGACCATGCTGTATGGCCATGTCGAACAGGCCAAGCACCGTATCGACCACCTCTGCCAGCTGCGAGCTCTGCAGGATGACACCGGTGGTTTCCAGACGTTCATCCCGCTGGCCTTCCATCCCGAGAACACCGGGATGCAACATATCCCCAAGCCAACGGGAAATATGGACCTGCGAATGGTCGCGATCTCGCGGCTGATGCTCGACAATTTCGACCACATCAAGGCTTACTGGATCATGCTGGGCGAGGCGATCGCTCAGGTCGCGCTGGGCTTCGGAGCCGATGACATCGATGGCACCGTGGTTCACGAGTTGATCTATCACGATGCCGGCGCAAAGACACCCGAAGGGCTCCCCGTTGATCAGCTGTTGCGGATGATCCGCGAAGCAGGCCGTGAACCGGTCGAGCGCGACACCCTTTACCGCCGGGTGATCCGTGACGGAGCCAAGTGGACCATCGGCGAATCGGTCATGGCGTAATCGGCAAGTTGGTCATCGCCAACCATTCTGGATGAGTTTCTAGGGTGAAGCTGTCCTCTGGGTCGCCTGTTGGCCAGACGACATTAGTGACGCACGGGAGACGTCTCGCCAAACTCGATTTCCGCTCGGAGATTCCGCGATTTGAAACGGAAGCTTTGGACTCCGTAGCCCCACTGGAGACGCAATAGTCACCAGGACCTGTGAAATTGGGAGGTGAGCCCACCTCCCCTAAATCACAGCCCATCACTTTTCCATCGTGTGTCACACGACAACTAGTGACCTTGAATTCTCTTCTTGGCCATCTGGAACTCCTCATTCAAAGCTGCAATGCACTCGTCAAATAGCAATGGGTATTGCGACATGATGGAGTTCATCTGCAGACGTGCCGATGCGGAGATGGAATAGGGATCTCGAAGGTACTTCTCCAGCGACTTCTGCACAGACGGCGGAATTTGATAGCGATCGAAGATTTCATTCAGCATGGGCCCACCCCTTAGATTGCCAGTCAGCTGCGACCAAGGAACAGACGATCCCACGGAATCACACCTCAGCGTTTCACATCCCCTCATGTGATCTTCGCGGAGTGGCATTCAGTTGGAGCACTATCGACAGCTGATCAGCGGATTGGTGTCAAAACCGTTTCGCAGCACGGCCCATGAGTCATCATTTCGACACATCGAACACATGTTCGAGTAGACCCATGGTCCCTCTGCGAACCGCCCCCATACGACTTAGGAACTTTTTATACAAAAAACGGACGTCCATTTCGTGGAAATTCTGAAAAATAAGCGATTGTCCATGTCAGCAGGTCGTCACGATACCAGTGATTCATATCACCAAAAACAAAAAGCCCGAGGAATCTCTTCCTCGGGCTTTCGTATTCAGAACCAAAACCTGCGAGCAGATTTCGGGGGAGACTGAGTACTAATTCAGGATCTTGGCGGTGTCCTTGACGGCAGCTGCGACGCCGTCCTTGGTCAGTTCGCCAGACTTGAAGCTGCTGCTGGCAGCAACCTTGCCGCCGACCCACATCACCACAGTGACTTCGGAATCAGCTGCAATCTTGTACTCTTCGGGACCAGCCACGCCGTCGAAGGTGGTCAAAGGAGTGTTCTTGATCTCCTTTTCCTTGGCGACCTGCTTGAGAGCGGCTTCGGTTTCTTCCGGCTTATCGGTCATCAGAACGACGAACGCAGCCATCTTCTTGCCGGAGTTTGCAGCGACAACGCCGTCGATTTCCTTGGTCAGCTGAGCGACTTCAGGAGTGACCTTGCGAGCGAAGATGCTCACGGTCGGCTTGTTGCCATATCGGCAGCGATAACACAGCTTTTCCCCGGCGGAAGGGCCGGTCACGTCGGTGACGTAGAAAGGAGCAACGCCTTCACCGACTGCCAAACCCTTGTCTTCGGCCTGAGCCACGACACAAGCAGCGAACATCGCTACCAAAGCAAACAACTTCTTCATGGATTCTCTCCGTGTTAGAGCGTGATCGCCATCATTCTCTGGCCCACGCCAGGAACGTCGGCATTCATTGCCCGCGAGTCACTTTAGCTAGACAGGTCGAACGAATCGACTGCGTGGGATTCTACAAGCAAACAGCCTGCCGGACCAGCGTCATGGCCATTGTGTGACTCTGTCGAGCGTCGCAAGTTCAGGTCTCGCATCGCATTCCGACTTCTTTGCCGAATTCTCGGGATGGTCTCGAAATCGGCTCCTCAGGCCAAGTTTTCAAATCAGCCCCGCCATTTTGTACAACCTGTGTCTGCCGTGGCATTCCGTCATCTGTAAGGAGAGGTGTCGGGCTCCTTTTGCCATGCGGGACCTGCTTCTGGTATCTTGCAAGCTCGTGTGGAACATTCATTTGAATCGTTTCTGAAGCTCGGATTCTGCTGCCATCCCAGTGGACGGTTGACGTAGAATTCCAGCAGTGGTGAACCACAACTCGTGAGTCTCGTCTTCGAGCCCAGATTCAGTCAGGACCAAGCTGTGAGTAATGCCAATCCAACAGCGACCGGCGGCGGCGACCGTGCCAAGTGGGCTGCGGAGAACTACCGTCGTGGCAACGAAGCCGTCGAGAAGAAGAACTGGGATCTGGCTGTTGAAAACTACGGCATGTGTGTGAGGCTGGCTCCCGACAAGCTGCACTATCGCCAGCTTCTGCGTCAAACCACACGCAAGAAGTACAACGACAATGGCACCGGTGCCGGCATGTTGGCCAAGGCCAAGCTCATGGGCATTCGCAGCCGTCTCAACTCGGCACGCAAGAAAGCCGATTGGCTGGAAGTCGACAAAGCGGCCGAAGAAGGACTGCTCATCAACCCGTGGGATGTCCAGCTGCTCGCCGATCTCGGGGAGGCACACAAGAACCTCAAGAACCTCGACATCGCCCGCGAGTCCTACCGGCTGGCCTGTGCGATCGATAAGAACAACAAGGACCTGCATCGCAGCCTCGCCGAAATCCTCGCCGAGAAAGGGGAGTACGACGAGGCGACCCGCATCTGGGAACATGTCTACAAGCTCGACCCGCTCGACGGGCACGCCCGCAACATGATCACCTCGATGCAGACGCTCAAGACGACTCATCGCGGCGGATACGATGACGCCAAGTCAACTCTCGATGTGACGGTCAAGAAAGACGACAAACCCAATAAAAATGCCTACGACGACTACGCCCCGACCAGCAAGGCCCAGGCCAACGCCCTGGCCCCGGGAGAGTCCGTCGAAAACGACATGAAGCAGGCGATCCGCAAAGAGCCCGAGAACGTCGCCCACTACACCAAGCTGGGACTCTACTACCGCAAGAACAAACAGTTCGACGAAGCGGCAGAGATCCTGACGAAGGCCTTGCAGATCTCCGGGAACTCGGCTGACATCCGCGAACTGGTCGAGGATGTCGAGCTCGACAAGATGCGGCTCAACATCGAACTGGGCAAAGCCCGAGCTGCCAAGTCGAGCGATCCGGTCGACCGCGAGAACGTGTCGGCCTTGTCTGTCGAGCTCATCAAACGCGAGATCGAGATCCTTGGGGCTCGGGTGGAACGCTATCCGCAGGACATGAACAAGAAGTACGACCTCGCCACGCGGTTCATGAAGCTGCAGAAGTGGACGCTGGCGATCCCGCTGATGCAACGAGCCAGCCAGGACCCGCGACTCAAGGGAAAAGCCCTGCTGGGGCTCGGCAAGTGCTTTATCTACGACAAGAAGCTGCCGCTGGCCCGAGGCCAACTGGAACGTGCCATCCCGGAACTGAACCACGAGCAGGACCCCGATTCCTACAAAGAGGGGCATTACCTGCTGGGCCGTGTGCTCGAAGAACTCGGCGATAAGACAAACGCCGAAAAGCACTACGGCGACGTGCTGGTGGTCGACTACGACTACAAGGACTGTCGCAAGCGTCTGGAAGATATCCAAGGTGGCCCCGGCTCCGGAGCAACGCTGAAGGATTAGAACCGGAGCGGAGTGCCTCTTGCCTCACCTGTGATGCCAGAATGACCGGGCTGGCGTCAGTTGTGGCATTTCGTCGAGCCCGTTCGGAGTCCCGTCTCGGAGGGGCTGACAGGGATGTGTGTTCCACTTCGGTGGCTGTGCATCGGTATGGGTGTTCGTTCCTTGGTTCGGCGTGAAGAGTAAGCGTGAGCGAGCACGCTGGAAGGCTTGGCCCACATGCCAAAATCGCTCTTGCTCTGAAACGCGGGGTGCGAAGACACTTCCGTTATGAAACTCCCGGGAAACAATACGCGCGACTATGGCGATCCAATGACGCCGATGATCGATGTTGTATTCAACCTGCTGATTTTCTTTGTGGTCACAGCCAGTGGAGCTGCGCCCGAGAAGCTGTTGCCGGCCGACCTTCCCGAAAGCGGCGCTGTGACAACACAGGTCGATCCCGTAGCGCGTGAGTCCTGGGTCGCAGATGTCTGGTTGAAGCTCCAGGTCGACGGAGTGGGGAATGCCCTGAAAGTCGATATGAACGGTACGGTTTACCAGGATCTCGGCCAGCTCAAGGCCAACCTGCGGGAACTTGCGGCGCTCAGCCCCGAGAATCCCGTGGTCCTCGATATTGCCCCATCGGTGCAGATGGAACAGCTGGTCGACGTTTGGGATACCTGTATCGCAGCGGGGTTCCAATCTGTGAGTTTTGCAGTCGACAAACCGCAGACTCCGCCCGCCGACGTTCCCGGCGTGAAGTAGATTTTTACAGCATGTGTGCCCGGGGTCAGGCTGCGCTTGAAGTCGTTGAATCCCCCGGGAGCATGCCGATTCGGGGATTTTGTGGCCCATGAGTGTTTTGCGATTCCTGCGATTCATCGGTCTGGCGGCGTGCAGCTTATGTCTAGGGGACATGGCACGGGCTGAGACGTATCAAGTGGGGCCCGATAAGCCGATGCGGCATCCGGGGCATGTCGCCTGGGATCAACTCAACCCCGGCGACATCGTCGAGATCCATTGGCGGCCGGAGCCTTATCGTTTCAAGTGGGCGATCTCACGTGCCGGGACAGCTGAGCAACCGATCGTCGTTCGTGGCATCCGCAATGCCAAGGGCGAGGCCCCCGTCATCGAGGCCAGTCGAGCATCGGCGCCGACCGGATTGCAGTTCACTGCTCCGGCTCGAAGCGTGATTAAGATCGGTTCGACTCGCGACTCGGGTGACACCCCCCCGGCCTACATCGTGATTGAGAACCTGAACATTCAGGGAGCCCGGCCCGAGAATTTCTTTCTCGGCAATGATGGTCTGACCGAGTACGCGACCAACGCCTCGGCGATCTACGTCGAGAGTGGCAACCACATCACGATCCGCAGTTGTCGCATGCATGATTGCGGGAACGGACTCTTTGTTGCTCCCGATGCCGAGGAGGTACTCGTCGAAGGCTGCGACATCTACGAGAACGGCATCGTGGGCAGCGTCTATGAACACAATGCTTACTCCGAAGCGACAGGGATGATTTACCAGTTCAACCGCTTCGGACCGCTGCGAGCTGGCAGCCGGGGGAACAATCTCAAGGACCGCTCGGCTGGGCTCATCGTTCGCTATAACCGGATCGAAGGGGGCAACCGCCAGCTGGATCTTGTCGATTCGCAGGAGGGAATGGCGATCCGCAACGACCCGCGTTACCACCTGGCCCAGGTCTACGGCAACTTGCTGATTGAGCACGCTGGACCAGACAACAACCAGATCGTTCACTTCGGCGGTGACAGCGGGGATGATGCCGCCAACCGGCGATCGCTTCTGTTCTATAACAACACGATCATCTCGACCCGCCAGGACAAGACCGTGCTGATGCGGTTGTCGACGAACATGCAGAAGGCCGAGATCTGGAACAATGTCATCTACACGAACGGGCCCGGATCGACTTTCGCCATCCTCGATGAAACGGGGCAGGCGAACCTTCGCGGCAACTACCTCAAACCGGGTTGGAAGACATGCTTCGGCCAGTTGAAGGGTGCGGTCAACTCGACCGATGCCATCGAGCAGGAGAATCCCGGGTTCGCCGACCCCGCCCATGCGGATTATCAGCCGGGCTCCGGGTCTGTGCTGCGGGATCGCGGCGTGAAGTCTCCGCCTCGCACGTTACCCACAGAGTACGAACCTCCCGAGGTCAATCGACCGGGTATCAAACGCCCGGTTGTCGGATCGATGGATATCGGGTGCTTTGAAGGCAAGTAAACCCGCTTGCCTGGTCTATCAACACTCGCAAAACGAACTGCCGGAATGTTCCTGCCACCGTGATTTCAGGACGGCAGCATTCTTGTCTGTCCCGACCAGCGAAGCCGGCGGAGTCCACTTGAGTGGCCCGTGAAGCGGTACTTAGGCTGGTACCTTATCCCATGAACTCGACAATGACTCGGTTGGCCACGCAGCGACCTTCGCGGGTCAGGCGGACATGGTCGTTGGCGATTTCGAGCAGGCCTTGGGCGATCAGCTTGTTGAACTCCCGACCAGCCAGAGTGGGAAGGTCGATCCCATAGCGGTTCTTGAAATGCGTCTGTGAGATCCCGTGGCATTGGCGGAAACCGACCATAACGGCCTCCCGGGCAGCCCCTTCCCGGTCGAGGGTTTCGGACTCGCCGACTGCGTTTTGACCAGCGAGCGTTCGCTTGATCCATGTTGTCACACTGCGGTGATTTGTACGGCGGACTCCATCCACAAAAGCCGCCGCCCCGGGACCAAAACCATAGAACGAATCCGCGTTCCAGTAGACCTGGTTGTGGCGGCTTTCAAAGCCCGGGCGGGCGAAGTTCGAGATCTCGTACTGCAAATACCCAGCTGCGGGGAGACGGTCCATCACGGCTTCGTACATCTCGCGTTCGAGGGTGTCAGGGATCTGTTGTAGCTGGCCTTTCGAGAGTCGGGACCAGAACGTGGTTCCCGCTTCAAAGGTGAGGCCATAGGTGGAGATGTGTTGAGTGCCAAGCTGAATTGCCGTCGCGATGGTGTGGAGCCAGTGCGAGAGCGACTGGCCCGGGATACCGAAAATGAGATCGATCGAGACATTGGAGAACCGGCTGAGCAGGCGACGAACTGCATCGATGGCGATCGCTTCGTCGTGGTCCCGCTCAAGCAGTTTAAGCAGCTCGCTATCGAACGTCTGAACTCCAAGGCTGACGCGGTTCACGCCGTATGATTGCATGACCTCCAGCTTGTCATCGGTGAGACCGGTGGGGTTGGCTTCGATGCTCCATTCGTAGTTGGAGGCGAGAGGGAACCACCTCTTCAGGATGTCGAACAGACGGCTGAGCTGGCTCGCCGAGAGGAAGGTTGGCGTGCCACCGCCCAGGAACAGGGTGTCGACCTCGCGTGGGGTCTCCAGCGCTGAGATCTCAAGCTCCAGAGCTTTGAGGTAGTCGTCGACGAGGTCGGGACGCCGAGCGATCAGTGTGAAGTCGCAGTAACCACAGCGGTGCGTACAGAACGGGACGTGGATATAGCACGCTCTGGGCGTGTTGTGCTGAAGGTGGGACGGAGAAGGGAGGTTAACCACGGAGGCACGGAGACACGGAGGATGGGGAGAGAAGATTGTGGCGTGATTGTGCAAAGTTCACATTCACATGGTCCTGGTGGGAGGCTGAGAGAAGTTCTGCGTTTTGCATCCACTCCGTGCCTCTGTGTCTCCGTGGTTGATCTGAGCCTTGATAGTGAATCGGGGATGATTCGCACCAGCGTTGAGGTAGTCTCACTGAGCAACTGGCAAGAGTTTGAGTTCTCGCAGCCAGTCGAGGGACTGGGTTTGCCAGGCGTCCCACGACGGGCCCTTGTAGCCGTTCAGGCCATGTCCGCCGTTGGGGAGTTCGAGATATTTGCCTGGGACTTTATGGGCCTGAAGAGCGGCATAGAACATGCGACTGTTGTCGGGCGGCACGGGGCCGTCGTCGATCGCATGGGCCAGGAACGTGGGTGGAGTCTGGTCGGTGACCTGCTTCTCGTTGGAGAAGAGTTCGACCAGTTCCGCTGAGGGATTCGGACCGAGCAGATTGGACTTCGAACCGCCGTGGGTCTTCTCGCCCATGGTGATCACCGGGTAGATGAGGATGGCGAAGTCGGGGCGGCAACTGACCTTATCGATCGGATCTGTGGATTGAGATTGCCCGGCGTCGAAATGGGTGGCAGCTGTGGAGGCAAGGTGGCCTCCTGCGGAGAAACCGATAATGCCGATGCGGGTGGGATCGATTCCCCACTCTTTGGCGTTCGAGCGAACAGTTCGGATGGCCCGTTGAGCATCGAGCAGTGGGACCATGTGCCGACCAGCTGGCAGGCGGTATTCGAGCACCACTCCGGTGATGCCTGACTGGTTAAGCCACTTGGCGATGCCGTGGCCTTCCGGCTGGATCGCATGGCCCCCGTAACCTCCCCCCGGGCAGATCACGACAGCCGTACCGTTGGGCTGGGCGGGGCGATAGGCGGTGAGTGAGACCTCACGGTTTTCAGTCTGGCCATCGCCGGTCGGTGCATGGCCGTTCCAGAGGTCGATTTTCTGGGGGACCACTTCCGGGATCGAGGCAATTTTGAACTTCTCCCGGATCAGCGGGGCGAGGAACTTCGCGGTCTCGTCCCCGATGACGTGGTAGCCCGCGAGGTTGGGATGCCGATCGCCGAACCAGCCCGGGAGGTCACGGAAGTGGGCATCGAGTGTGTTGTCCATGACCTCGACGGTCGGCGGGTTTCCCTCGACGATAAAGGGCTTCACGAATTCACGCTGGTGCTCGGGGATCTTGTCGAGTGGGTAGCGGCGGTAGTTGAGCATGTTCTCGCCGTACTTGAGTTCGGCCGAGTAGCGTGGGTAGATGTCGAAGAGCGTGAGCCCCTCGGCCTTCGCGACGGCGACGTTCTGCTGATTGATCTGATTGCAGATGTCATCGCTCCCATAGGGAATCACGGTCATGATGATGAGGTGGGCCTGCGGATGATCGGCCTTCAGGCGAGTGATCAGCTCGTGGTAATCCTTGGGGAAATTCTCCGCGAAGTTCTCGCGTCGGGCCCGGTCGTTCAATCCATAGCGAATGATCACAAAGTCGACTCCCGGCAGCTTCGAGGCTTCCTTCTCATATCGCCCCGAGTCGAGCAACCGGCGCAAGGTGTCGCCATTCTGACCCAGGTTGATGACGTTGGCTGGAGGGAGGTCCTTGTGCGTGGCCAGCTGGCCGCGGACCACGTCTTCCAGATGAGGCCCCTGCGGCACCATGCGGCGCGGAACGCTCCCCTCAGTTGTGCTGTCGCCGAGTAACACGATCTGGACCTTGCCCTCATGTTCCGCGTGGGCGGAAGACACGCCGAGGAACGTCCCGAGTGCGGTGAGAAGAATCAAACAAGCTCGGATGTTCATGGTGGTGGTACTCGAGGGGAAAGGGACTTGCTGGGACGATTTGAGCAAGTTAGCCGGTGAGCGGAAAAAGTGTCGAAGTGAGTTCGATCAGTTATCAGAGGGAGACGGGCCTCCGCCACTTGTCGCGGAGCCGGCCTGGAAGCGGAAGCCGTCGGGACCGAGGATGGCGGACAGTTCCTGCTTGAGTTCCGGGACGGCAGACACAGTCGCGGCCGTGGTCAGGTAGGCCTTCAGCGGTGTACGGGTCACGACCGCCGTGGTTCCATTGGTGTGGCCGTTCTCGTGATGGCCGTTGGAACCATGGCCATTGCCGTTAGTGCCGTTTGTGGAGGACTTCTCCTCCCAGGTGTCGATGACCAGGATCACCGGCGTCTTTCCGGGGTGACGCAACAACAGATCACGCACCCGCGTCATGTCGGCTTCGCTATGGAAGCCGCGGCGGAACTTGATCAGGACCTGTTTGGTGAATTCTTTCTCGGCCTGCTCCAGCGTCATCAGCTTGTTGATGATGATGTTGGGTTCGCGGCTGCGGGCGTCGACGCGGCCACGGATCAGGATCATGGCGTCCTTCTTGACCTTCTCCCCATGATTGGCGAAGTCATCGGGCCACATAATGCAGCGGACGACACCAGTGGCGTCTTCCAGGTCAAAGTTCACGTAGCGGCTGTTGCCGTTGCGGCTCGGCTTTTTCGTGGCGGCAAATTTGATGGCCCCGACCATGCCGCCGATGACGACCTCCTTGCCGTCGTCCATGTCACGGAGGTCTCTCACCTGATGCTGGGTGTAAGCACTCAGCTGAGTGGAGAATTCGGTGAGAGGGTGTGAGGTCAGGTAGAAGCCCAGAACTTCCTTCTCGATGGCGAGCTTCTGACCATGTGGGATATCGTCAGCGGGGGGCAGTGACATCTCAAGTTCGGCCTGCGGCTCAGCTCCTGCCTTGGGGGCCGAGTCGAACAGGTTGCGTTGGCCCTTGGCCTTGTCGCGGAAGCGGTTCGCTGCGGCCTGACACGCACGGTCGACAGCTGCGAGATGCTGAGCCCGGTTTGGGCCCAGACAGTCGAGAGCCCCCGCTTTGATGAGGATTTCGATGGAGCCCTTCTGCAGGATCTTGGGATCGATCCGTTCGGTCAGGTCAAAGATGCTCTTGTAGGGCCCGTTCTTCTCTCGCTCTTCCACGATGGCCCGCACGGGAGCGTCGCCGACGCCTCGGATCGCACCCAGTCCGAAGGCGATCTTCCGGAACGTGCGGGTGGGAGGAGAGGCGACTTGATCGGGCGACTCCTCCTCCGCTGGTTTAGCGGATTTTTTCCGTTTCGACGCTTTGGGGGCGGCTTCAGCGGGCTCCTCGATGTCCTCAATGACTGTGAACTCAACATCGCTCTGATTGATGCTGGGGGCGAGCAGATCGAGCTTCATCCGACGGGCATCATCGACGTGTTCCGCGATGCGCTCGCTGCTTTCCATCTCACAAGAGAGCAATGCAGCCATAAATTCGCCGGGGTAGTGAGCCTTCAGATAGGCGGTCTGGTAGGCGATGGCCCCGTACGCGGTGCTGTGCGATTTGTTGAAACCGTAACCGGCGAACTTGTCGATCAGGCCGAAGAGTTCAGCTGCCTGCTCAGCGGACATCCCGTTGTTCTGGGCGCCATTGAGGAAGTCGCCTTTGTACTTCTCGATCTCGGAGAGTTTCTTCTTCGAGATGGCCTTAATGCATTTGTAGGAGGACGCGAGCTCGATCCCGCCGAGGCGGTTCAAGATGCGCATGACCTGTTCCTGGTACACCATCACGCCGTAGGTTTCGGCCAGGACCGGGTCGACAATCGGGTGGATCTTGGTGACTTCCTGTCGCCCGTTTTTACACTCAACGTATGTCGTGACCATGCCCCCTTCGAGTGGGCCGGGACGATACAGAGCCGAGGTCGCGATGATGTCCTCGAACTTGTCGGGACGCATTTTGGTGAGCAGGTCGCGCATCCCCCCCGACTCGAGCTGAAAGATCCCTTTAGTCTCACCTCGCTGCAGGAGGGCGAAGGTTTCCTTGTCGTCGAGAGGCAGGTCCTTGGGGACGATGTCGATGCCGCGGTGGCGTTTCACGTTCTTGACCGCGCGGTCGAGAATCGTGAGGTTGCGGAGGCCGAGGAAGTCCATCTTCAGCAGGCCGGCCTTCTCGACTTCGGTCCACTGCGTGAGGATGTCTTCCTTGCCGGAGATCTTCTGCAGCGGCACATACTCGACCAGCGGCCGGTCGGCGATCACGACCCCAGCTGCGTGAGTTCCGGCGCTTTTGGCCAGGCCTTCGAGGGCCATGGAGAAGTCGAGGACTTCTTTGATCTGGGGGTCTTTGTCGTACTCGCCTTTGAGTTCGGGGCTCTTTTCGAGGGCGTCCTTGAGCTTGATGTTCAGCTCGTCGGGGACCATCTTCGCGATGACATCGGCCCGCTTGAGGTCAACACCAAGAGCGCGGCAGACATCGCGCACCGCTGCCTTAGCTTTGAGTGTGCCGAACGTGCCGATCTGGGCGACGTTGGCGTAGCCGTACTTCTCCTTCACGTACTGGATCACCAGTTCGCGACGCTCCTGGCAGAAGTCGATATCGATATCGGGTGCTTCGGTTCGATTGGGGTCGAGAAAGCGTTCGAACAGCAGGTCGTACTTAATGGGGCAGACATCGGAAAGGCCGAGCACGTAGGCCACGATCGCGCCGCAGGCCGACCCTCTCGCAGAGCAGGGGATGCCGTTCGCGCGGGCGAAACGGGCGAAGTCCCACACGATCAGGAAGTAACTCGCGAAGCCCATCCGCTCGATGACGCCGAGTTCAAAGTTGAGGCGGTCGAGATATTTTTGCTCGGGGTTGTCACCGTATCGCCATTTGAGGCCTTCGGTCGCGACCTCACGCAGGTACTGGGCATCGGTCTGGCCGGGTGGGGGAGCGAAGACCGGGAAGTGGCGTGTGGTCAGGTCGAGATCGATATCGACGCGGTTGGCGATCTCCTGTGAGCGGGCAACCGCTTCGGCCATCTTGGGGAAAGCGGCGTACATCTGCTCGGGGGAGCGGATGAAGAGCTGATCGGTGTCGATCTTCATCCGCTTTTCATCGCTGCGAACCGATTTGGTGTTCACGCACAGCAGCACGTCGTGCATGGCCGAATCGGTCTGGCAGAGATAGTGCGCATCGTTGGTGGCCACGAGCGGCAGACCCATGCGATTGGCGAGGAGTGTGGTGGCCTCGGCACAGGACTGCTGGATTTCCACGCCGCCGTCCTGGATCTCCATGTAGAAGCGGTCGCCGAAGAGGTTGGAGAACCAGTGCACCAGGCTCTCGGCTTTCTCTTTCTCATCGGCCAGCAGCAGTCGCGACAACTCGCTGGAGGCACAGCCGGAGAGACAAATAATCCCTTCGTGGTGAGCCGCCAGCAGCTCCTTATCGATACGCGGGCGGTAGTAGTAGCCCTCGAGGTAAGCGGCCGACGACATCTTGATTAGGTTTTGAAACCCCTTGCGGTTCATCGCCAGCAGGGTCAGGTGGTAGGCTGCGTCCTTCATTCGCGAAGCGGTGCGGTCGGTCCGGTGACCGGGAGCGATGTAGGCTTCATAGCCCAGGATCGGGTTCACGCCCGCGTCTTTGGCCTTCTGGTAAAACTCCAGGGCTCCATAGAGATTACCGTGGTCGGTGATCGCGCATGAGTTCATCCCGAGCTCTTTGACCTTCTTGATCAGGTCGGGAATCTTGCTGGCTCCGTCGAGCAGCGAGTAGTGCGTATGGCAATGCAGGTGGGCGAACGGACGGGTTTCACTCATGATCTGTTGCCAGTGCCTCGTGCGGGGTCATCTGGACCGGGGAAGGTCCGAAGAGCGATGAGCGGGTATTGTCCCGTGTGGATGGCAGAGACTCAAGCAGTGGCAGGGCGGTTTATGGTTGATCGTTGATGGTTTATGAAACAGAGAAATATTTTGAGGATATCAAAAGCAAAACGGCTCGCGATCCAGAGGATCACAAGCCGTTAAGTTTTCCCGGTAGGGACAAGAACTACTTAGCAGCTGGTGGCTCTGGTGCGTTCGCAGGAGCAGCAGCAGGAGCTGCAGCAGCGGCACATGCGCTGCAAGCAGGAGCTGCACAGCTGGTGCAGCCGTTGCCGCAAGGAGCTGCACAAGCAGGAGCAGCACCGCATCCACCGCAGCCGTTGCCGCAAGGAGCGGAGCAGCTAGGAGCGGTTGCACAGCCGCCGCAAGGAGCTGCACAGCTAGGAGCTGCACAAGAAGGAGCACAGCACTTGGTGCGGGTGCGTGGAGCACGGCACTTGCTCTTGCAGCACTTTGCAGCGCTGACGTCGCCAGCGACCAGGACGAGTGCCAACAGAGCACCAAACACAAACATCATCTTACGAACCATTTCGAACTCCTCGCTCGACCTCGGATGATCCATCTGTTGCAGGGCGGCTCCGAGTATGCCAATCAAGGTCCCCACAACACTCCCCCCGGTTCGAATTGGTGTCTACGCAGACATTCCAGGTGGAAGCAACGTGTCTCAAGTTAGCGATTGAGTCAATTCTGTCAAATGAGGCAGCTTTGCCGGTCGCATTATTTAAGCATTTTCTTGGAACTCGTTTGCGACGGTTTTCTCTGGGGAACTGCCCTGTCGCCGGGCAAAGGTGCTTGTTGATCGTGCGAAACATCCATATAAGCTAATCGAATCATTGCCGGGGAGAGGCAAGCGGCTGCAAAGCAATTTGTGGCCGAATGGTGCTGGGCCATATTCGCTTTCCCATGAGGCCAAGATGCAGTCAGTCATTGACCGCACCCATTTCGACAGCATTGTCGAGTATGGTCATCACGAAGCGTGTGTGCATAAGTACAACCGCTCGCATAAGGCGCGGTGCGACCTCGGCTCGCGAGCTTATGCCGAGTGGTTTCAGCGGTACTGGGTCGTTTTTTGTCATCACCGCTGGGTGCAGTACCTGTATGCGGAGCGGGAATTTCCGGAGTTCTGCCAACCCAAGTATCACGGCCGAATTCGACGAGATTCTGATGACCGGATCTGGGCTGCGGGCGTGGAGCTTTGTCCCAGGTCGGTGGCGTTTGTTCAGCGGATGTTTCTCCGAGAGCATCGTCCGTGGGAAATGCTGACCTTCGTGAACAATCGACGAGAGATCGACCAGCTGGGCTACAATTATCAGGAAGTCCGCAAGGTCCTGGTTGAATTCGGGATCAATGAATGCCGCCTCAACTGGCGAGATTTCTTTGCCGTGGAAGAGTGTCAGGTTAAGGATGAGTACCGCCGCCTGTATGGAGTGCGGGCGTAGTTGAATTTCGGCTCATGCGGCTCCCCCGCCGTTCGTCGATTCCGTATGATCGCCTGACTTTCCGGATTTGATCGAAGGCGGTTGGTGTCTTGATGTGTCCGCAGCGACGTTCAGCCCTGATGATCTTTGCGGTGGCGTGGACGCTTCGAATCGCTGCGGTCCTGGCGGTGCAGTATTACCTGCAGCACATGGCGGTCCCACCTCGACAGTTTGTCATCGAAGGGGACGCCGACGGATATTGGCAGCTCGCCCATCAGATCGTCGATGGCCAGCCTTACCAGATTTATACGCCCCCGCGGCAAGTCCTCCGCATGCCGGGCTTTCCTCTCATACTGGCGGCTTCGATCCGGCTCTTCGGAGAAAGCCTGCTGGCAGCGAGGCTCGTGCTGGCGACGATTGGGGCATTCGGGTGTGTCGGGATTTACCAACTGGGAGTAAGACTTGTCGGCCAGCGCGTGGGCGTGATTGCCGGGGGCTTGGCTGCGATTTCGCCGGTATTCGTCGGGTTCAGCGCGATCGAGCTGACTGAAACAGCGTTTGCCGTGTCGCTGGTGTGGGGGCTGTGGCCTTTGGCTCCGTGGGGACGAGTTGGCGGCAGTGATCCCGATCCAGTCGGAGCGAGAAGGATAATCGCCGCTGGGCTGGCTGCGGGGTTACTGGCTGGGGTGGGGTGTTATTTGCGGCCAAGTTGGTTGTTGTTTCCACCGTGTCTGGTGATCTGGTTGTGGTTGTTGAGGCGGACCAGCTCGCGGTTTCTACTGGCCGTTGTGACAGTGGCGGTCATGGTGGGGAGCCTGCTTCCGTGGGGCATTCGCAACCAGCGAGTGACCGGGCATTTCACGCTGACGACCTTCTGGATGGGGCCGAGCCTGTACGACGGCTGGAACATGGACAACTCCCACGGAGACAGCGATATGGCGTTCTTCGATCGGGAGAACCTGATGTCGAAGATGTCCGAATACGAAGTGGATCGGGAATATCGAAAACGGGCCTGGGCGTTTGCCTTTGAGAATCCCGGACGGGTGGCTGACCTCGCGTTGAAGAAGACGCTCCGGTACTGGAACCCGTTTCCAAATGCCGCCCAGTTTAAGTCGAGGCGATCCCTGATGGTGGTGTCACTCACCTGGTATCTGGTGGTGTTCGTGCCGGGTGTGGTGGGGGCATGGAGGTTGCGGCGGTCGCTGGGGCTGCTGGCGATCACGACGGGGCCGATCTTGTACTTCGCAGCACTGCACCTGGTGTTTGTAAGTTCGGTGCGTTACCGGCTTCCGGGGGAGTATCCGTTGTTGATCCTGTCGGCGGTGGGGTGGGAGGCCCTGTTGCTCCAGGGACGATTTGAACGCTGGTTGGGGTGTGAGAATGCGGTTAGCGCTTAGTTGGTTTTTGGGGTGTAACTGATTATTGAGATTGAGTTTGCGGAGTGATGTCTGTTTGAGTCTGCGGTTTGAATCGGATATTAGCGTCTGGCACAGCTACCTGTGTCTTCTGAGTGTCAGACATCAAGATTTAGTGGAAATCGGGGCAGCGGGAGGGTATCATCCGCCAGTTGTGCCGGTCCCTTTTGTTCCCCTCCCGGGCCGGTTGATCGACTTCACGATGACGTCTTGGTGTTGAGCCTGCAGTTTCGGGGATTCGGAATCTCCGGAACGGTGGTCGCGCGGGAGCGCACATAAAGATGGACGTGCTGCTGAAGGGGTATTCGGTCAACCCGCCGACATGGTTTTACCTGTCGACGCTGTTGATCCTGGCCGTCTTCTACCGCTTCAATCGCATCTGGTCCCTGCGAAACGTCGACTTGGTTCTGCTGTTGCTGGCAGCGCCGGGATTGCTGTTTGTGCGCAATCCGGAAAGTCGCCAGATGGGTTACATCTGGCTGTTCTCGTTGTCGGGGCTCTATCTGGCTCGATTACTCTTCGATCCGATATTGCAGCGGCGCCCCCAGCTGGGGCAAAACCTGAATAGCGGCGGGTTGATATTTCTGTGTGCCTCGGCGTTTGTGTTTCTGTCCACCAAGGCCATCACCGACACGCTGCCCCGCTCGACATCGGTCACGGTTCAGACAGCGGATGCCATGAACAATCGGACCAGCGTGCCGAACCCGCCCGAGGTTCAAGGGGAGCCCGCCCCCGGTCCGGCTGCGACACTGATCGCAGCTCCCGTGGAGTTCGTGTTTGAAGACCTGACGGCGCGCATCCTGTCGATCCTGACTCACGGGGCTGTGGTGGCCGGATTGATCGTGGCGGGGAAGAAGCTGTTTGGCGACCTCCAGCTTGGGTTGGCGGCAGCGACGCTGTATATGCTGCTGCCAGGGACAGCTTATGACGTGGGGAAGTTCAACCATGTGTTGCCCGCCGCGCTGATCGTTTGGGCAATTGTCTTCTACCGAAAGCCCGTGGTGTCGGGGATCCTGCTCGGTCTGGCCAGTGGGGCGATGTTCTTTCCGGTGTTCCTGTTGCCGCTGTGGTTCGCGTTTTACGGACGACGGGGCAGCTTGAAGTTCGGACTGGCTCTGGCTGCAGTGACGTTGGTTCTGGTCGGGAGTCTTGCGTTGACCTCGTTCGACGTGCCGACGTTTGTGAACAAAATTCTCGGGTCGATCGATCTGGAGGGCCTCGCCTTCCGCTCCGATTCCAAGATACAGGGCTTCTGGAAAGAGGCCGAGTATCTCTCAGTCTACCGGTTGCCGGTGATCGCTTTGTACTGTATTCAGCTGATCTTGCTGACCTGGTTCCCGCGTCAGAAGAACGTGGAGCACCTGCTGGCCCACTCGACAGCACTCATCATCAGTACGCAGTTCTGGTACACGCAGCAAGGTGGGGTGTACGTGCTGTGGTATCTGCCGTTGTTCCTGATGGTCGTCTTCCGGCCACGGTTATTGCATCTGCTTCCGCCGGATGGACCGTTGGAAGATAACGCCGTTTCGATTCGGGAACGCAAGTCGGTCGATCCCTCACCGGCAGCGGGTGGCGTGAGGTCCCAGCTGTACCGGTAAGGCCGGTTCTGTTTGAGCGGATTCGGAGTTGGTTTTCTGATGGGACAGACAGGAATGCCTGTCCTACTTTTGTGTTTCAGTGGAACAGACATTCCTGTCTGTTCTTCTTCGCGTGAAGACCAAAGGTGAAGCGGCTCTACGGCGGGATCAGTTTGCCCGTGAGGGTTCTGAGCAGCGGCCGTTAGAGAACATGGAAACACCAACAGCCCAGCGAGGGTTCCGCTGGGCTGTTGGTGTTTGGTAATGAGGTCTTGAAGGAACGGGTGAGTCGCTCTTGCTGGCCCCCTCACCCCGGCCCTCTCCCCCGCTGCGGTGTTTACTCTGTATTTCGAGTCGGTTGCGGGGGAGAGGGAGGAGGAGCTTCTCTGGCGACTGGTTTATCCCAACTGGCGGCCAAGGGCGGTGGCGACGATGCGGCACTGGTCCATCGCCTTGGCGAAAGTTTCCGGCGAGATCGTCTGGCTGGCATCGCTCATCGCCTTCTTGGGATCGGGATGAACCTCAACGATCAGGCCATCCGCTCCACATGCCACCGATGCAGTACACATCGGGGCGACGAGTGAGGCAATCCCGGTTCCATGGCTCGGATCAACGACGATCGGCAGGTGGGTCCGCTCCTTGAGGTACGGGACGCTGGCAAGCGGGAGCGTGAACCGCGTGTGCGTCTCGAACGTGCGGATCCCGCGTTCACACAAGATGACTTCCTGGTTCCCCTGGTCCAGGATGTATTCGGCAGCCAGCAGGAACTCTTCCATCGTGGCGGACGGGCCGCGCTTCAGGAGGACTGGCTTGCGGACCTTGCCCACCGCTTCGAGCAGGTGGTAGTTCTGCATGTTACGAGCACCGATCTGCAAGACGTCGGCGTACTTCGCCACCAGGTCGACGTGATGCGGAGTCATGACCTCTGTCACCACCGCCAATCCCGTGACATCCCGCGCAGCTGCGAGGAGTTTGAGCCCCTCTTCCTTCATCCCCTGGAATGAATAGGGGCTGGTGCGGGGTTTGAAGGCTCCACCTCGCAGGGCTGTGGCTCCGGCGGCTTTGACCTTCACCGCCGAGTCGATGATCTGTTCCTCGCTTTCGACGGAGCAGGGGCCAGCGATCACGCCGATGCGGCCGCCACCGATGACCAGATCGCGGACCTTAATGACGGTCGGCTCGGATTTGATTTCCCGGCTGGCGACTTTGTAGGGAGCGAGGATCGGTACGACCTGGTCGACTTCTTCATAGCTGGCGAGCGTGTCGCGTTCGCTGCCGCGTTTGTCACCGATGGCGGCGATTACGACGCGTTCGGTGCCCTGGATAATGTGAGCCTTCAGGCCCAACTCCTCGATCCGGCGGGCCATACGTTGTACCGATTCCTCGGTGGTTCCTCTCTTAATGACGACGATCATCTGTCTGGCCTTTCCGGCAAGAGAACTGTGCTGAATGCGTTGGGGGAAAAAGAAAAAGGCTCCTGAAATCACGGGGATTTCAGGAGCCTTGGTTGGTCAGGAGTTGGCGTCACGCACCACTTTGACCCGGCCCGGAAATCCCGGTGGGGCGAAAAAAGTAGTACCGCCAATACGAGCCGCTCGTGGAGAAGGTTCGCTGAGGGCTCGAGATGGAAGGACGCGTTGACATGTCTTCCAGTGTGCGCAGCTGGTTCACAGTCGTCAAGGGGAGAGGTTCGAAATCGCACGATTTCGTGCTGTGCCTGCGGCGCATATCAGTCTGTGGACGAGGCGAGTTCAACGGCCCACGGGGCGTGCCCCCCAAGATCTCCGCGCGACGATCCGCTGACACTCGGCCGACAACGCCCGGCGACTCGCACGCCCTGGTGATTTTGAAATGGATGCCCCTGCGGATCGTGCGGCTCGATTCTTCAGCGGGATTTCGATTTCTGCGGATATCGGACGGAAGGTGCGATCGTTCCCACGGACATTCTCCATCGAGTCGATGAAAGTGAGGTGAGACTCCGAGATCCTGAGCCTCGCGCTTGTCTGGTTTGCCCGATCGCGAAATGGCTTACAACAGTCACGACCCGTATGACCTGCCTCCGCTGCAGGGCCTCGGCCCGGTGCAGGGGACGCTGCGCGTATTCGTGGCGCTTCAGTGCTGGGGATATGCCGCGGCTCATTTGCAGTTTGGGGCCCGATCGGCGATGGCCCGCCTGCTGGAGAAGGAGTTCTTCCTTTCCGCCAGCCAGACAGCTGTGCTCGACCAGCTGGCCGCGATCGCACTCGCGATCTGCGGGATGATCTGTCTGCTGCGTCCCGCGTGGCCGGTGCTCTTGGGGCTGTCGGCAGCGAGCACCGCATTCGTGGTGGCCAAGGTCTGGCTCGGTGAAGGTGGACATCCCGCGGTCATCGTCTCCAGCCATATGGCGATGATGCTTTCGCCGTTGATCCTCGCCTGTGCGGACTTCTGGCCATTTCCGCGCAAGTTCTCGCTCGGGTTCTGGATCGCGATCGTTGCAATGATGCGGGTCGCGGTCTGTGCGAGCTTCATTGGCAGTGGGCTGCAGGGACTGATCGAAAGCCACCAAGGCGGCGACCTCGTACGAGTTGCCACGGGGGCGTATGAGAAGTTCTCGCGACATGCTCCCACGCCACTGCAAGCCAAAATCAGCCTGGCCATTGCCAGCGCGATCCAGTTGGGTATGGGGCTCGCCCTGCTCATGAATCGTTCACGTCAGGCGGCCGGGTTCGCAGCTGTAGTCGGTGTGTTTCTGGCGGGGTGTTATTCGATCGGGCTCGGCATGGCGGGGTATCCGCGAACATTGACGCATCTGGTGCAGGGAGGACTCGCTGCAGCCCTGTTCCTCTTCTGGTCCAAGGCGATCAAGGAAGGGGAGTTCCGGTATGTGCCCGACTTGCCCACCGGGAAAGTGAAGGGCGGGCACTGAGCGTTCATTTACGGCGTGTTCTGGGACTCGTTCGTTGAACCGGTGGTGAGCCGAACCTCTGCTTGTATGAGTCTTGCAGTCTGGTTTATGGACGGGTAGACATAGGGCACCACCTCCCACCATCGGCCACGACTATGCACCATGACTTCACGCCCGACCGGTACTACAACGCACTCGGGCCCTATGCTCCGGTTCTGCAGGTTGAGTCAGGTGATACGCTCACCGCAGAGACGGTTGATGCTCGCGGGTTTGATCGCGAACGGAAACAGGTCGCTGTACGCGGCAATCCGATGACGGGGCCGTTTGCGATTCGAGGGGCCGAACCGGGAGATGCTCTGGCAGTTCGCATCATCGCGATCGAGCCATCTCGCACCTATGGGTTTACGACAACCTCGGTGGCTCCGCACTGCGTCGATCCGGGATATGTCACGTCGTTGCCGCCGAATGATCTCGTGGATTGGGAAATTGATCTCGGTGCGAGGACTGTCCGCCACGCCGGGGATCGTCCGGATGGGATGCCGGAACTGGTGCTGCCGCTCGATCCGATGCTCGGGTGTTTCGGCGTGGCCCCTGCTCGCCAGCAGGCGATTTCCACAGCCACCTCGGGGCCGTATGGCGGCAACATGGATTATCGAGCCTGCCGGGCGGGAGCGGTGGTTCTCTTCCCGGTGTTCGAACCGGAGGGGCTGTTCTTCCTGGGCGATGCTCACGCGGTGCAGGGAGACGGCGAGATCAGTGGCAACGGAGTCGAGATCTCCACCCGTACGACTGTCGAGCTGCATCTGTTGAAGGGCTACCCCTTGGAGTGGCCACGGTTGATTGACCGCGACGGCATCGCCACGATCGGAAACGCTCGTCCGCTCGATCAGGCGGCTCAGCACGCCACGACGGAGATGCTGCGCTGGTTGATCCAGGATGCGGGGCTCGATGCCCGTGGGGCGAGTCTATGGTTGCAGCAGTGCGTGCGATACGACGTGGGGAATGTGTTCGACCCGGCCTATACGATGGCTTGCCGGCTCCCGCGACCGTTCTGGCCCGCCGCATTGCGCGAAAGTGAAGTCATCCAGCGTTTCGGCTGAAGCCACTGAGCGGCTGAACTCCCTGTGATCGAAAATGCAGGCCTTACTGAATCGCCATCAGGTGGTGTTTGAGTTCCCTCATCACCCGGCGGGCTGCGATCTCAAAGCGGTTCGTGCGGCGGATCATGCGGCGGTCGTGAATGACGACTTCAACTTCGGCCCGGGGATTACGGCCCGGTTCGGCGGCCTGTTGAGTTGGCCGGAATCGAATTTCCATCTCCAGCGGACAGCTCTTGTCCGAGAAGATTCCTCCCAGCCACGTGTCGCCGAACTTCAGGCGGACGTGATCGGAGCTGACATCGCAGACGGTGGCCTTCTGGTCCTGAACGAATCCATCGAGCTTGAGTACCAGGCACTGACGGATGTCTTCCACGAGGAATGAGTTCCCGCGTGTCGTCTCGTCAGAGACACTCCAGCGGGGCTCCTCGTCTTCCAGAGACTCGCCGGTCCAGATGTGCCGGCTGTGCAGATAGTATTTGCGATGCTGAGTCATGTTCGCTGCGTTCCGCGGCCCGACCGCTGACAAACCGTTGCCAGTTTGCCTCACTGCTGAGGCGAATTCGCAACTGTTGCCTGATGACAACAATAGGTCAGGAAATGGAACGTGCTGCCGTGAATGGGAGCATTTTTCTGCGTTAATTGGTCATCGTTAAAAGCGGAGTTTGACCGATGTTTGTCAGACTAACGCTGTGACTGGAGGGGCTTAATCCCGTAGATATCCACGTCGACACCGCGGGACATGGCTGCGTGAACCGGCGGACGCCCGGGGCGGGTAAACCCGTTGAGCGGAAGCTGAGAGTCTGACCACTCGGCGACTTCGACATCACTGATCTGGTAGGGTTCGTGGGCCACGGTTCCGGTCGATAACTTCCCGTTCGGGGACCTCGAAAACAGGACGTACCGCTCGACGAGGAAGAACTCCAAGCTCCCGGGCTCAGCGAGTCGTGGCGTTGACGTCGGGCGGTAGCGAAAACGATTCGCCATCTCGGGTGGCGTGCCGAGTCGGTGCGAGTGGAAGTCGACCCAGCCAGTGGCGTCGTTCCGGGAGCTGTGCATCCTTGCGTGCTGGTAGTTCAGGTGAAAGAAAGTTCTGGCAGCCCAGACTGCCAGCGACTGGTTCGCGTCGAGTGAGTAGAACCAAACCCCGCATGTCCCGCGATCATCGTGGACATAAGTCCGCAGGTTGAGTTCCAGGAAGTTCGAGATCCCCGGGACGCACGGGAACCACCACGGGCGGATGTTCCGCATCCAGAATGGCACAACGCCCAGCCATGCCCGACCGTCGAAGGTGTCGACATGCAAGCCGGGCGGCAGCGTGGCCTGGATCTGCTCAGCTGGAAAATCCCAGTGGAGAAACAACAGCTCCCGCCAAGTCTGGTACATCGCGGGGCGACCAAGCGGACGCTGCCGCATCCGCAGTCGATCTTCCAGAGTGGGAGCCGGCATGGCTGGAATCCGAGAGAGAGGTGTGGATGGGCAGCAAGTGGCCGATCCACTCACTGCTCTCAGCGACCGGCTGGTCCGATCACCGGCTGGACCCAGGCCCGTTGAAACTCGCCGACTTCGCTGGGGTTGGGATGCTTGGCAGAAGAGGTCACCCGAGCTCGGACATAGAACTCGTCCCCCTGCATTTTGTATTCAGCCTTCGATCCCTTGACGGTGGCGAGAACCGCACCGATGTCCGAGCTGTAACGCCGGGTGGTGTGAATCTCCTCGCCCTTGGCGTCAAGAACGGGTTCGCTCTGAGTGTTGTAGCCTTTGCGTGTGCCGATGAACTCGATCGTGTACTCTTCGCCCGGCACGGCATCGACCTCGATGGCCAGACCCTCATCACTCGAATCGACGCGCGACAGCTTCACACCACTGCTGGCGTAGAACCGGCCCGCTTCGAGTGATTCAATCAACGCGGTGGGTGACAACTCCTTCGCCAGGACCATGACCCAACCTCGTCCGGGCTCCGAGGCCCGACTCGGGATGTGGTGATACTCGTGCCCGTCATCGACCGCGATTCCGTACATCACCGGCAGCTTGAGTTCGGCCAACCGCTTGGTCAGCACGATGTCCCAGATTGTTTCGGTGCCGGCATGCTGAGTGTCTCCCGTGTTGTTGACTCCCGGGTGTCCGTTGTAGACCTCGAAGAATCTCTCCCCGATGATCCGCATTAAATCTTCGGCTCTAACTGCATATCCAAAATTTGGATGGTTGAGGTGAATAATCATCGGCTGCCCGGTCCGCTCTCGCTGAGCGATGGCAGCATCGACGTTGTTCTGGAGCACCTCGGCGACGCTATCCCCGCCTCGCGGTGTCAGCACCTCTTTGATGTTGCTGACGTTCATGTGGATGGGGTACTTCTGGAACTTGTCGCTGATCTCTTCTCCCTGGATCAGCAGATACTCGCCCGGCTTGTTGAACCGCTCGGCGACCTCGGTGTAGCGACGCAGCCGGACCTCGTGGCGTCCGTCGACCATGCGTTCGTCGACCCAATCGGGGAACTGCTGTTTGAGTTTCTCGAACGCAGCTTCTTTCCCCTTGGTCTTCTTGATCTCGACCCAGCGATCACTGTCTGCCAGGACGTTGTGATCGGTAAAGACGAGGAACTGGTATCCCTCGTTCTGGTACCAGGCGGCGATCGACTCCAGGTAGTCGTCCCCATCGCTCCAATGCGAATGCGTGTGCATGTTGCCGCGATACCAGCGGAGATCCCCCGTGGCGACCAGCGAATCGGCCCGCACCGGAACATTCGGCGAGACTAGTCCGATCCCCGCACAGACGAGAATCGCAGCCACAACCAGCAACAGCATGCCATGACGAGCCATCAATACATCCTTCGCCAGAAATTATGGAGAGACCACGTAGTGAATTCTGCCAGCCTAGTCGGTTCAATGGCCTCTGTCACGGGTCGCGGAGGCCGGTTCGCCACTGATCTTGAGTCCGGGTCGGTCGCTTACTCGCGATTAAGAAACACGAGATGAGACGGGTTACCCACCGGAGTGTAATGACCGGTGAACTCCAACCCGCCTGTTGTGCGATTCACCCGGAACACCGCCACGTTGTCGGCCCGCTGGTTACAGCAGTAGAGAAACCGCCCCGTCGGATCGAAGGTGAAGCTGCGGGGATAATCTCCGCGGGTCCACTCTTCGCCGAGGTAGGTGAGTTCGCCATTGGCTCCGACGGAGAAGATGCCAATGCTGTCGTGCAGTCGGTTTCCCGCATAGACGAAGGCTCCGTCGTGAGACACAAGAATCTCAGAGCAGAAGTTGCTGCCTGCGTAGCCGGGGGGCAGCGTGGAGATTGTCTGGCGGGCCGACAGTGTTCCCTTCGTCGCGTCGTAGTCGAACAACACAACGGTCGAGCCCTCTTCCTGAATGGAGTAGAACCACTTCCCATTCGGATGAAAGTGGAAATGCCGCGGGCCATCCCCGGGCGGGAGTGTCACGAACGCTGGATCATTCGCCGTCAGCTTGCCAGTCACGACATCAAACTTCCAGACGTAGATCCGATCGAGACCCAGGTCGACATGGAACACAAACGTGCCCAAGGGATCGGACTCGATCATGTGAGCGTGGGTTCGATCATGCCCGCTGATGGCGAAGCTGCCGGGAGGTGCGTGCGCGGCACGGGTGGGGCCGATCTTCCCTTCGTCTTGTTTGACGTCGGTCGCCTCGCCGAGTTGTCCATCGGCCAGAATCGGCAGTACCGAGATCGAGCCGCCGAAGTAGTTCGCGACCAGCAGGTACTTACCCGAGGGATGCAGACTCACATAGGTCGGCCCCGCGCCGCCCGAACGGACCGTGTTCAGCAACGTCAGCTTGCCATCGGCGGGATCGATCGAGTAGGCACTGACGGTTCCCTCTTTGGTTCCTCCCACTCGATCGGTTTCGTTCGCAGAATACAGCCGCGTTCCCTGGCTCCCGATGGCCAGACAGCTGGGGCTGGTTCCCAGTTCGTATTCCCCGGCGGGCGTCATGGCCCCGGTCTCGCGGTCGACGTGGAAGATGTGAATGCCCCGGCCATTCCCGGGGGGCAAGTCGACTTGCGTGGGGAGGACATCTTTCAGAGGGGAACTGAATGTTCCGACATAGGCGAGCAGAGGCTTATCCGGCTTCCCCGCGGCATTCGCAGCTGCGTGAGCCACCAGCGGGGCACTCCCCACCATGGTGAGCGAGGACTGGAGAAATGAACGCCGCGAAGGGCCGAAGTGCGTCATGGTGCAAGCCACTCAAGGAAGGTCAACGTGTTGACTCACTCCTCATGGCGGGAGTGCTGTCTCGCGATGCACTTTAGCCAATTCGAATCGGGCTCGCCTCAATGGCTAGAACGAAACACGGGCAAAATATCGCCACAGTGACCCGAGCAGAATCGCCCACTCCACCACCGCCAGAACATAGGTCGTCGGCTGCAGCCCCGAAAACGCGAACAGGCTGATTGACCGCATCAGGACCAGCGAAGCATGGATCAACACACACGCGACGAGAATCGGCCGGGTGATGTCAGCCTGGATGAGCGGCCATAAAAAGACCAGGCCCAATCCGAGCTGTAATCCGCCATAGACTACCAGGTATTCCGACTGGCCCGATCCCGGTTGCAGTGTGAGCCCGACCGAGTTCGAGGTCTGGCCGGGCTTCAAGGCACACCAGACGGCCAGGGCCAGATAAGCCACTCCGACGATCGCCAGAAAAGTTCGTGTCATGATCCGCTCGTTCTGAGGAGGCCGGGTGGAAGCCACTCTGCATGCGAGGGATCGTAGGATGAAACACGCCGCCGCCCAGCGGGTGACCTGCAAACCGTTATCAATTGAATGCAAACCGCGACAACTACTTGTTCTCTTTCATGACGGTCCACGAGAGATATCCGAGGATCCCGGAGCAGAGCAGGAACAGGACATCCATCGTTTTGGTCAGCTTGCCGGAGAATGGCAAATCGGTCGCCAGATCAGCGATCGACATAAAGGCCACCACGCCAGCGACGATCATGGAGCCAATCACCATTCGCTTCGACAGTTCAGACATCTCGCTTGGTTCCTCTCAATCGCCTGGCTGGGAGTCCAGCTTCTCGAACAGCGACCTCATTGACCGTCCGAAGTTCACACATCTCTCGGACACGTCGGAGGATAACGAATCTCGGCCAGCCCCCACCAGACCCAATTCCCCGGTTTAGTGGAATTCACTCGGCGGTACGAGCAATCAGCCGGTGTTGGAGATCCCACGTTCTCAGCTGCCGGGTATTCGAAGACTTCGGGGACTCAGGGGCCGTAGGAGAAGAGTTCGACCAGATTCTGATCGGGGTCGAAGACATACAGCTGAGTGGGGCCGTCGGGGCGTGACTTAGGACCGGCGACGAATTCGATCTGGTGCTGTTGGAGGATGGCCACCGCTTCGGCTGCGCTGGCGACCTCAAATGCAATGTGCCGTGTGCGGCTGATCGAGCAGTCCTCGGGGACGAATGCTCCACCGGGACCAGACTCCGGGCTTTCGAGGATCAGATGGATCTGCGTGCTGCCCGCCTGGAACCACAACCCCGGGAACGAGAAGGCCGGGCGTGGGACCAGCTTCATCCCCAGCAGGTCCACATAGAACGCCTTGGAGCGTTCGAGATCTCGAACGACAAAGGTCACGTGGTCGATCTGACGAACCTGCAGTGCGGGCATGTGTGAGTCCAGTGGCCGGTCAACGCTGCCCCAGTCGGGCGTGTTGTGAAGTCGACTTCGGTGAAGAGGCCAGTTCTCGCACGTCCCCGCTCATGCGTCAAGCTGTGGGGCATTTCAGCCACTTTTAGGAGCCAGTGCACCTCGGCTCCGCAAGTCAGAGAGAGTAGAAATCCAGCCTGTGACCGCGTACTTGGAACTTGCCATTGGCTCCCGCGTCCTTGCTCCTCTCTGAGGACTGCCGTATCCTTAATGGACCGATCAGGATTCTCCTCTCTGTGCGGCAGGCCCATCCGGACCCGCCCTGAGAGTGTTGTGCTGATCGCTCAAGGCGAGTGGCCATCGCCCGACGTGCGAGCCACGGGATGCCTTCCCGCCCCACATCACCCCGACGAGTTCTCCTCATGATGCTGCGACGATTGCCGTTTGTTCTGGGTCTGTTGTGCGCTGCATTGTCACCGTCCTTGATCCCCGCCGCCGACTGGCCTTACTGGCGTGGTCCCAACATGGACGGGATCTCCCCGGAAACGAACCTTCCCGACAGCTGGGATCCCGCTGCGGAAGGGGATGCCGGCAACATCCTGTGGAAGACGCCGGCCAACTGTCGTTCCACTCCGATTCTGCTGAACAACCGGCTCTACTTTACAGCTCGTGACAAGGAAGACATTCCCAGCGAAGAAGGCGAAAAGGTCGTCTGCCTCGACGCCAAGACCGGCAAGGTCCTGTGGGAAACCCGCTTCAGTGTTTATCTGTCGGATGTCCCGGTCGAGCGCGTGGGATGGTCGAGCGTGGTCGGGGACCGCGAGACCGGCGATGTATTCGCTCTCGGTGTTTGCGGTCTGTTCCAGTGCCTGGATGGCAAGACCGGTGAAGTGAAGTGGTCGCACTCCATGCATGAAGAGTACGGCCTGCTCAGCACCTACGGCGGACGTACGAACTTCCCCATCGTGCATGAAGACCGTGTGATTATCAGCGCGGTGTTTGTGAACTACGGCGAATATGCCCAGCCGACCCATCGGTTCATGGCGTTTGATAAGCGAAATGGACTCCCCGTGTGGTTCTCTGGAACTCGCGTGCGGCCCGAGGACACGACCTATAGCTCGCCGATTCTGACCACGGTCAAGGGAGAGTTGCAGATGGTCTTCGGCTCGGGTGACGGGGCCTTGTGGGCCTTCCAGCCTCGGACCGGCAAACCGCTGTGGAACTACTACTGTTCTGTTCACGGTCTGAACCACACGCCGTTGATTCAGGGTGGCAAGATCTACTCAGGCGTCGGCGAGGAATTGCTGGATGACAAGGGGTTGGCCGATTCCAAGATTGGCTCGCTCTACTGCCTCGATCCCTCGAAGGCCAAGCCGGGTGACCTCGACCTGAAGAAGGCCGGTGGCGAACTCTGGAAGCAGACCGAATGGACCGTCAGCCGGTCGTCGCCGATCCTGATTGGGAATCGTCTGTATGTCGCGACAGACAACGGGAAGTTGTATGTCGTCAATGCAGAGACCGGCGAACTGTTGTCTCAGAAGCCTCTCGGTCGCATGATGCGCGCCAGCCTGCTCTATGCCGACGGCAAGATCTGGGCGAACGAGGTGAACGGGAACTGCTATGTTCTGAAGCCGACCGAAACGGGCGTCGATGTCCTGCACAAGTTCCGTCTGCCTGCCGGTGAAGATTGCCACGGTTCGCCGATCGCAGCCAACGGCTGTGTCTTCATGCCCACGACGGCAGCGATCTACTGCGTCGGGAAGAAGGACAACCAGGCGTTCGCCGAGAATCCACCGAGCCTGCTGGAAGAGACTCCTCGTGAAGAGGACAACACCCCGGCCCAGCTGCAGGTCGTCCCCGTGGAAGCTCTGCTGCGACCGGGTTCGCGTCAGGCGTTCGGTTTCCGCCTCTACAATTCCAAGGGGCAGTACCTGCGTAATGCGAGCCCCGAGGAAGTGAAAGTCGCCGTGGCCAGCGGACCCGGCAAGATCACCGATCGGGGCGAGTATGAAATCGCTGCCGATGTCTCCGAACATAGCCCAGCGGTCGTGACCGTGAAGTTTGGCGATCTGGCTGCCCGGTCCCGCATCCGCGTGGTGCCGGAGCTGAAGTGGTCGTTCAACTTCGACAATGGCAAGGTCCCCTCCACTTGGGTGGGGGCGGCCTATCGTCATATCGTTCTTGACTGGGACCTGCTGACTCAGCTGCGTGAGAAGGACCCACAAGCTGCTCTGCTGTACATCTTCCTGCAGAGTGCAATTACCAACAGTCCTCCTCCACCGAAGGACGCTCCTCCGGGGCCAGTCACGGTGGTGATGGATGACTCGACGCCTCAGCAGAAGTGGACGGAACTCCTCCGCTTTGTGAAGCTGGCCAACTCGGAACTGAAGCCTAAGACCAAGGAAGACGCGGAGGCCCGATTGGGAGCCTCGCTGAAGCTGTTGGTCGATGAGAAGGTCCTCGGCACTGTGGAGTGGTCGACCTGGGACCGGGCCACCGGTGAGGGCGATGCCAAGGTCGCCGAGCCTCGCTTGAAGGTCACCAAGGGGGACCGTCCGCCCACCGGTAACGGCGTGATGTGCAAGATCACGACGATTCCCAAGGGGCAGCGCAGCCAGGCGTGGTTCGGACACACCGACCTGCATGACTACACCATCCAGTCCGATGTGCTGGGCTTCGAGAAAGATGGCAAGCTGCCGGATATCGGACTCACCGCTCAGCGGTACACGATGGTCATGATGGGAGCGAGCCAGCAGTTGCAGATCCGCACCTGGGCTGCTCAGCTCTCCCGGTTGGAGATCAAGGTTCCATTCACGATGGAGCCGAATGTCTGGTACACCATGAAGTTCCAGACTTCGACCGAGAACGGCAAGGCGATCCTCAAGGGCAAGGTCTGGAAGAAGGGCGAAGCTGAGCCCGCCGAATGGACCATCTCTGGCGAGGATGTCATGGCGAACACCAACGGTAGCCCCGGATTGTTTGCCGATGCCAAGAACGCCGAAGTGTTCTACGACAACTTGAGTGTCTATCCGAACACGGAAGCGGTCGCCGCGCCGGCAGCCGCTCCCGACAAGTAACTCGTCAGACGTGCAGGCCCTCTGCACGTCTGGTCGTTTCAGGAACTGACCGCGGGAGTCTTCGGAAACTCCCGCACCTCGCCCACCTTCCTTCTCCCTCCGGAGTTCATCTCCTATGCGATCGATGCTTTCTCTCGCCCTGTTGGGCGCTGCTCTGGTCCCCGCGATTGCGGGGGCAGCTGATGACCCGACGGCTGCACTGCAGGCCGAGATCAAGACGCGTCAGCTCGCTCCCAAGGACTGGCCGCAACTTGGTGGTTGGACTCATCGCAACAACACACCCGATGCGACCGGCATCCCTGAGACATGGGACGTCAAGAAGGGGACGAACATCCTCTGGTCGACCCCGCTCGGGTCTCAGACCTATGGCAACACCGTCGTCGCGAACGGCAAGATTTACGTCGGGACGAACAACTATCACGGCTATCTGAAACGCTATCCCAAGAACATCGACCTCGGCGTTCTCCTCTGTCTGGATGAGAAGACCGGCAAGTTCCTGTGGCAGCATTCGAGTCAGAAGCTGCCGACGGGGCTGGTTCACGACTGGCCCGATCAGGGGATCTGCTGTTCGCCATTCTGCGAAGGAGATCGTCTCTGGTACGTGACCAGCCGCGGTGAGGTCGTCTGCCTCGACGCCGAAGGGTTCCACGACAACGAGAACGACAGCCCGTTCACTTCGGAAGAAAACGAGAACAAGGACGAGGCGGATGTCGTCTGGAAGTTCGACATGATGGGCCAGCTCGGCACCTCGCAGCACAACATGTGCAGCTGCTCGCTGACCTGCGTCGGCAACGTGTTGTATGTCTGCACTTCGAACGGCGTGGACGAATCGCACGTCAACATTCCGGCTCCGAATGCACCGAGCTTCTTCGCCATCGATCGCAACACCGGCAAGGTGTTGTGGACTGATGCTTCGCCCGGGAAGAACATTCTGCACGGCCAGTGGTCCTCGCCGGCTTATGCCGAGATCGGTGGCCAGGCTCAGGTGATCTTTGGTGCCGGCGATGGCTGGGTCTATAGCTTCGATCCCGCTGGAGACGGAGCCGGCAAGTCGAAGCTGTTGTGGAAGTTCGACTGCAATCCGAAGGCTTCGAAGTATTCGGTGAGCGGAAAGAGCGAGCGGAACCACCTTATCGGGACTCCCGTCGTCTATGACAATAAGGTCTACATCGGTGTCGGTGAGGACCCCGAGCACGGGGAAGGCAACGGTCACTTGTGGTGCATCGACCCGACCAAGCGCGGGGACATCAGCGCGGAGCTGGCTGTCGACAAGGACGGCAAGGAGATCGTTGATCCGCTCGACGGGACCCGCCGGTTGCAGGCGATTCACCCGGAGAATGGCGAGACGACCAAGCCGAATCCCAACTCGGGAGCCGTCTGGCACTTCGTTGGTGAGGACTTGAACGGCAACAAGAAGCTCGACTTCGAAGAAGAAATGCACCGCACGATGGGCACCTGTGCCATCAAGGATGACCTGCTGTATGTCGTCGACTCGAGCGGAGCGGTTCATTGCCTGGATGCCCAAACTGGCAAAGCGTACTGGAACTACGACATGTTCGCTGCCTCGTGGGGATCTCCGCTGATCGCGGATGGCAAGGTCTTCTGCGGTGATGAAGACGGCGATGTCATCGTCTTCAAGCATGGGAAAGAAATGGAAGAGATCGCCACCAACAGCTGTGGGAACTCGGTTTACAGCTCGCCAATCATTGCGAATGATGTGCTGTACATCTCGAACAAGTCGACGCTGTTCGCCATCGGCGTGAAGAAGTAGTTGTGGACTTTGCGGGACGACGGTTCCCGCGAATTTGAGACTCACCCTCGGGGGCAGGCTGAAGAGGCCTGTCCCCGTTGTGTTTTGTGCTGGCTACGGTCGGGTTTGGTCATTTCCGGATGCAACTTCGCCGCAATGCAAACGGCGTTTTGGAGGATTGCGAACATCGGCGGTGGTCTGACTCCGGGCGTGACGGATGTGCCGAGCTTGTGGATGTTGCGGTTATGGAGCGTATTGACTGCCACGGTCAGGATTCCTTTGCGGAATCTCATGAGGAGGCGAGAAATTCCGTCCTGTTGACCGAACGGTGATAACTTTGATTGTGCGTCAGTGTCGGCATTCCCTGGAGGCAATCGTGGCCAGTCAGTTCCCACTCCGGGTTGTTGCCTGTGATGATCACGCTCACATTACGTGCACGCTCGAGATGGCCCTGCGCAAAGCGGGGTTCGTGGTGGAAACTTATCCCAGCGGCGAACTGGCCCTGGAGGCGATCCGTCGAGAGACTCCTGCACTGATTATTACGGACTGTCAGATGCCCGGCGGAATGGACGGGTTGCAGCTGTGCCGGACCGTACGCGGTGAGTGCCAGCTGTGGGATGTTCCGATCATCATGCTGACGTCGAAGGGGTATGAACTCTCCGAAAGCATGCTGCGCCGCGATCTGCAGATCGCCGCACTGATCGGCAAGCCCTTCAGTCCCCGAGAGTTGATCAAGCTGGTGCAGACTCTCGTCGGGGTCGAGAACGCGACCGTTTGACGGATTTCACGCGTCGATAAGCGACTTGTGAAGTTTGCTTGCTGACTCAACTGCTACGGAGTCGCCGAGGTCTCTCCCGTGGGCTCCGCTTCTTGAGGAGCTGTCGATGCCGGGGGCGGGGCTGTGGTCCGATAGAGTGGCAAGTAGCGGTAGTAGACCTCGAGCGTGAGTGTCGCGAATGTCGTCGCGTAGATACGTCCGCCGTAGCCTCCCCACTGATCGCGTGGCTCCCAGCTTCCGGCGAATTCGCCGCTGGTGACCTGTTCCGCGATCAGGAGATCGCGCAGCTTTGAGTTCCATTGATCCCAAGCATCTCCACCGTACTGATAGAGCGCCAGCGTGCTGTAGTACCAGGAGTAGAGGTTCATCGACTGCCGCGATGGGGGATTGGTCAGCAGGAACTTGACGGCCTCTTCGCAGGAGGGATGCTCGCGCGGCAGCCCGAGCATCTGTTTGCAGAACAGCGACTCGGCGGTCATCGCGACGCTGGGGTTTTCGTTGCGGCGGTATGATGCCAGCCCGCCCGCTCGGCCCAAACCTCGCTGCTGGAGGAAGAGAATCATTTTCTGGCGATTCGCGAGCGGGATCTCCATCCCGGCAGCCTGAGCACTCTTCAGCGACATCAGATGCCAGCCGAAAATGCTCATGTCGCCGCCTCCCTGCTGGCCACGCTTGTAGCGCCAGCCCCCGTCTTCTAACTGACAGGTCAGAGTGAAGCGGATCGCCTTCTGCAGTGGCTCCAAGAGGAACCGTGACTGCTCCGGATCCTTGGTCATCGCGTAGGCTTCGGCGATGGCGAACGTCGCCATCGCGTGAGAGTAAACACCCGCTACTTCGGCGGCATTGCCTCCCAGGTAACCATCGATGTTTTGCGGGCTCTTCCCTTGCTGGTAGATCAGCCAGCGCAGGGCTCGGGTGACGTTCTCGGAGTATTCGCCCTCCTCCAGGGTGTTCTGCTTGCCGAGGAAGGCCAGGATCGCCAGCGCCGTAAGCCCGGTGTCTGCGTTTCGACCGATGTTCGAGTCTCGCCCCGTTGCGTCTCGGGGATCCGTCAGGCTCCCTTTCCCCGCGCCGTAAGAGTCTCCGTCCCAGTACCCATCCACATTCTGGATGCTTGCCAGCCAGTGCAGTGCCAGGTCGACCGCAGCTTCGGACTCCGCATTTCCACCAAACTGTTCGACGGCCTGTTCGCGGAGTTCCTTGGACCGCAACTGGTACTGCGCGGGCGTCGAGTTTTCGAGCGGGGCTGCGGAGAGCCCCTTCAGAGGAACCAGATCGGGGAGAACCTCTTCGCCGGGGGAGTTGGAGTCTCCAGGGACCCCAGGGGTGCCTGGACGCGGACTCTCGACAGGAGGCTCATCAGAGAGCTTCGGGCGCGGGGCCCCTTGCATTTGCGGCTGGTCCATCTTCGCCAGCCCCTCGTCACTCTTCGGGGAAGACCGGGGCGACGAGCGTCGAGGCATCGCAGCTGGGGCCCCGGCTTGTGAGGCCAGCGGCTGCTCGGATGGAGTCACGGCATCGGCGGTTTCCGAAACCTGGGCGGGGGCGGGGCCAGTTCGCGCGGGGGCCTGCTCACGCTGCATTTTGGCCAGCGGCGTGGGCTCCGGGCTGGGGAGGGCAGATGGAAGGTCTTCCTCGACGCCGAGTTTGATTTCCTTGTCCGGGAGGATTCGCGGCCGTTGTTCCGGCTGCATCAACGCGGTGTCGGACGGCGTGGGCGAGATGCTGGGGGCGGAGCGGGTGAGTGCGGGGGCCTCGCGAGACGGGGCTTGCGACGGTTCGACCTGTTCCACCTTGTCCATGGTGGGTTGGAAGGTGGCGGGGTTGTACTCCTGGGGAATGTCGGCTTTCGCCAGTTCGTCAGACTCCTGGGGAACTGGGGGGAGCGGTTCAAAAACGGGGTCGGGAATCGGGACCGCTTCGACTGGCTGACGCGATGTCGCGCTGGCGATGTCTTCGGGACGGGCTTCGGGAAGCTCGATCTGCTCACGTTCGAGAGACGCAGCTGGAGAGCTGGTTAGTTTCTCCCACGGTTGGCGTTCTGAGTTCGGCTGGGATCGCTGTTCCTCGAAGGCGTTTTCGTCGGTGTTGAGATCGGTCGTGATGTCGACCGCGTTGTTAGATTCAAAAGCCGTAACCTTGGCCAGCTGATATTCGGGGACGAGGGCGACCACGCCGCAGATCAGAGAAGCGTGGATCACGAGCGAGAAGATCAACGCCTTGCCCGTGACGCGGCGGTTCCCCCACTGTGTGCCGAGCATCGCTACCAGGTGAGTCGAAGCCACAACAACACCCGCGCACAGCAACAGAACCACCGCCGGTTGAAAGATCGCAATGATCAAATTCACCAGCGGCCAGAGTTCGGCCGTGAGGTCGAGAGCCAGTGTCGGTTCAGCCAGTCTCATTTGCCGGCGGGGGCCTCCACTCGTGCGTCCAGTTTGATCTTGGAGAGCCCGGCCTTCTGGCACATGCTCAGAGTACTCATCACATGCTGGTAGGGGCCCTGGCCGTCGCCGCGAATACGGACGACCTGATCGGCGTAACGTTTGGCAGCCTGCTTCAGCTCAGATTCGAGTTCGGGGAGTTCTCTCTGCTTGCCTTTGACGATGATGGTCCCGTCGCTTTTGACGTTGAGGATGATCTCGTCCGGGAGGGCGGTCAGCGGTCGGGCCTCGGCGACGGTCGGAAGGTTGATGTCGTACTGCTTCTCCGGCTCGACCAGCCGGCTGCCTACCATAAAGAAGATGTTGAGCAGCATCACGACGTCGATCATCGGCGTCAGATTCATTCCGGGTTCTTCCTCCTGGGGAACACGGAGCGGCATGTCACAGTTCTCCTGAAGTGAAGAGCGGGGGATGCGGGACGATCGACTGTCGGTCGCAGACGGGTCACGACAGCGAAAACACAGGACCTCCGCCATCGAATCGACCGGGGTAATCATATCCGGCCCCAGGTTTTACTGTTAGAGGGGTTTCGGGCAGAAGGCGTCATCCCTCGGGCGTCAAAATGTCAGCGAGTCGCGAAAACGGGCCGATTTCTCACCCTTGCGGCAACAAGGTCTGCGTGGTGCCCTGACGGAGTCGCGAGGTTCGTCTACGATCCGGAGGAATGACGTTCGTCAGGCCCCCATTGCGGTGGGTATTCGACGGCAGAGGGGAATCACATGGGCTGGGTTGAGATCGTTTGCTGGAGCTTGGTGGCGTTTTGGGGACTGGCTTTGTTCCCGGCCTTTTACGGGGTGTTGTACCCGCGGTTTATTCGCACGGTTCCGCCACTGGCCGGGGAGAAGCTGCCGTCCTTGTCGTTGATCGTTCCGGCCAAGAACGAGGAAGAGGCCATCGAGGAGGCCTTGCGTCGGATGCTGCAGCTCGATTATCCCGACTACGAGGTCATCGCGATTAACGACCGTTCCGACGATCAGACGGGAGCGATCATGGAGCGGGTGGCAGCTGAGGTCGGGCCGCGATTGCAAGTCGTCCATGTGAAGGAGCTTCCCACTGGCTGGTTGGGCAAGAACCACGCGATGGCACAGGGAATTGCCCGGGCACGGGGGGAGTTCATCCTCCTGACCGATGGCGATGTGATGTTCGACCCGCTGGTCCTGCGGCGAGCGATGAACGTTGTCCAAGAACGACAGCTGGACCATCTGGTGTTGCTGCCAGAGACGACTTTCAGCACGTTCTTTGAGGCAGCGTTGATCAACTTCTTCTGTGTGATGTTGATGGCGACGACGCGTTTTCCGATCGTGCGGTGGAGGTGTTTCAAGGACGCCTATCTCGGAGTCGGGGCTTTTAATCTGGTTCGTCGGACAGCCTATGACGCGATCGGGGGATTTGAACCACTCAAGCTGGAGGTGGCGGATGATCTGATGCTCGGGCGGTTGATCAAGCATAGCGGGCTGCGACAGGATGTGTTCGGTGGGCAAGGCAGCGTGCGCGTGAAGTGGCAGTCGGGTGGCGTCTGGGCGATTGTCCGCGGGCTCGAGAAGAATGCCTTTTCCGGGACGAATTACTCGGTCGGCCGCACGATCGCAGCTGTCAGTGCGTTGTGCCTGATCTTTGTCGGGCCGGTCGTGGCGTTGTGCTGCGGGTGGGTGACGACACCGGCTCTGATCATGGTGATCGGTAGTCTGCTGCTCTCGCTGGGGACAGCCCGGACGATTGGGTTTCCGCTGGCGGTGGGCTTGTTCTACCCCTGGGCGGTGCTGGTTCTGAGCTTCATCATTTTGCGTTCGATGGTGCTGACGCTCCGGCAGGGTGGCGTGCTCTGGCGAGACACCTTTTATTCGCTGGCCGATCTGCGCAAGGCCCGCCTGGTGGATGGAGCCAGCGAGCTGTAGGGGCATGCCACTAGATCTGGCGGCATAAGTGATTTTTTGGAAAGGACTTGTGGGGGTTTTCTGAAGGTCAACCGATTTCGGCTGGGAAAAGAGAGACTTCTCCAATCTCTGATCTTTTGCAATTTCAAACTGGAGCATCAACGGTTGCTGATCTATCATTCGTTGCTCGATTCGCACACGGAGAAAGTCTGCATGCTGTCAATTTTAGGAGCCCCAACGGCTTCCAACTGTGATGGGACCACTCGTCGACAATTTTTGAGGATTGGTGGCCTGGCTTTGGGGGGGATGTCCATGCCCCAAATCCTGCGGGCACAAGAGGCTTCGCCCCGCGCTCGTGGGCGTGCGATCTCGCATAAAGCGGTCATCATGATTTACCTGTCGGGGGGCCCCTCGCACCAGGACATGTACGACTTGAAAATGGACGCCCCGAAGGAAGTGCGGGGGGAATTCCGCCCGATCTCGACCAACGTCCCCGGGATTGAAATCTGCCAGCACATGCCGCGGCTGGCCAAGATGATGGACAAGTTCGCCATCATCCGTTCGTTGTACGGCGGGCCCGACCAGCATGCGTCGGACATGTGCTTGAGCGGATACCCGATTGGCCCGAAAGGCCGTCAGGACAACCATCCCTCGCTGGGTTCGGCGGTGGCCAAGCTGCAGGGATCGGTCGACCCCGCTGTCCCGCCGTTTGTGGGGCTGACCATCAAGACCCGGCACGAGCCCTACTGCAATCCTGGCCAGTCGGGTTTTCTGGGTCAGGCGTACTCGCCCTTCCAGCCCGACGGCGAAGGCATGTCGAACATGCGGCTGACGGGGACTTCACTCGACCATCTGCGAGATCGTCAGCAGCTGTTGACTGGCTTCGATCGCTTCCGCCGCCATCTGGACGCCAGCCCACGCTGGCAGGGTGCGGATGTCTTCACGCAAAAGGCGTTCGACGTGCTGGCATCGAGCAAGCTGGTCGAGGCGATGGACCTCAGCAAGGAACCCGATTCACTGCGTGATCGCTACGGTCGGGGGGATGCATCGCCCGCGTTCGGTGAGGACGCCGGGCCGCACTGGATGGACCAGTTCCTGATGGCCCGCCGACTGGTCGAAGCGGGGGTTCGCTGTGTGACCCTCTCCTTCGGCAGCTGGGACCGTCACGGGGGGAACTTCGAGCAGTTGCCGGTTCAGCTGGCCCGACTCGATCAGGGGATTACCGCCCTGGTGGAGGACCTGCACGCCCGCGGTCTTGATCAGGACGTGAGCGTGGTCGCTTGGGGTGAGTTTGGTCGGACGCCCCGCATCAACGCCAGCGGAGGCCGCGACCACTGGCCGCAAGTCTCCTGTGCCTTGCTGGCGGGCGGCGGCATGAAGATGGGGCAGGTCATCGGCTCGACGAACCGCCTTGGGGAAGTTCCGCAAGACCGCCCGGTGCATTTCCAGGAAGTCTTCGCCACGCTGTATCACCAGCTAGGGATCGATGTCGGCAACACGACGATCGCCGACCCGAGTGGTCGCCCACAGTTCCTGGTTGACCGGCGGGATGTCATCCGCGAACTGGTCTAGGCGGGGCCCGACTTTCCAGCGGTTTTTGTTTCGCCCATACGCTGCGCGTGAACAGACAGAAAGGTCTGTTTCATTCAGGCTGAGGGGCGGACAGTCAATCCGGTTTGTCCGAACCGAAGTGAGACCTTGAGCTCTTTCGCCGGGCAACGCTCCGGTATGTCGCTCTGGCTCGGGGAAGTTGCTACGTCTTGACAGAACCGGACAGCCAGCCCGCCATGGTGCCCCCGAGCAGAATCGGGACCCAGGCGGCGACCTCGGGCTTCACCAATGAGGTTTGTCCCAGAAACTCCATCCCCTGGACGACACCCAGCAGCAGTGTCAGCATCAGGGTGCAGATCGAGATATTCTTGATCAGATTGTCTCGTTCACGGCGGACAATCAGCGGGATGACCAGCAGGGCGCTCACCAGCGACACCAGTGGCCGTGTCAGTCGGGTGTGCAGGTGCATGATCTGGGCTCGCGTCGAACTGGCGTGAGCGTTGGGGTGTTGAATGCGATAGATCAGATCGCTGGTGGAGAGATAGCGATATCCCGTCCCCCGATTTCGCAGCTGGTCATAGGTCAGACTGATCCCCAGAAACAGGTCTTTGGGGTTCTTGGTCTGTCGGATGATCGTCCGCCCGGATGGGGAGAGCTTCTTGAAGTCCAAGGACGTCGACACGTTCTTGAGCAGCCAACCAGCGCGTTGTTTGCCGCGTGCGGGGATGTACACGGCATACTCACCCCGCAATTCGGGTTCGTGCTCCGTCACGATTTCCGGGGTGGGGAGCACGAAGAACGGCTTAATGATGCTTTGCCGGCTCGGCGAGAGTTTCTCACCCGCCACGAAGATCGATGTCTTCTGGTCGTATTGGGGATCGAAGTTCACCAGCTCTGCTGAATCTCCCTGTCCGGCGCGCGAGAGGTTCTGCGACACCACCGGAATGATGAACTCCTGATTGGCACTCAACAGCAAGGCCACAACAAAGACTCCCAGAACCAGCGGACTGGCCACCCGGTAAGTCGGGACACCTCCCGCCAGCATCGGGTAGAACTCATTGTTCTTGAGCAGCAATGCCAGGACCACCATCACGGACATCACCGACAACGAGGGCCCGACCAGATCGAAGATCAGGAATCCCTGGTTGACGTAGTAAATGATCATCCGCACCAGAACGTCGAACGTGCTGCCCGTCAGCTTTTGAAAGTGGTCGAGTTCCGAGAATCCGTCAACGACCGTGTACAGACCCATCGTGGCAAAGAAAAAGACCGCCAGGACGTAGGCGTAGCGAGAGAACAGATACCTGTCGAAGGTCGTCCACACAGTCGAAAGCAGTCAGGTTGATGGGAGAGCCCTCTGCAGATCGCAGAGGGTGACAGTCGGTCGAGACAACACCGCCGGGAGACCAGAATCGCTCGGTCTCGGGCCCCGGGGGTTGGCTGAGTTGAGATGTGCAGCGGGATTACACGACTTCCGGGCGGTTGGGGTCAAGGTCAGTCATGAAATCCGGCCGGTTCCACGGTCGCCAAATAGAGGCAAGACACTAAGCTCCTCGTTCAGACCGTTTTGCAGTCGACCTCGCCACAGAGCCCGTTGTTGTCAACGGGGTCAAACCCAATCACTCTGCCTCAGTTACGCCCCGGAGCCGTGTCGCAATGGTTTACCTTAACAGGATTTACACCAAGACGGGCGACGCTGGGGAGACTTCGCTGGGGGATGGCAGCCGGGTTCTCAAGACTCACCCTCGCATTGCCGCCTACGGGGGCGTTGACGAGTTGAACTCGGTCATCGGGCTGGGGATTGCGGCCGGAATGCCAGAAGAGCTGGCCGCTCCGCTCCGGCGAATTCAGAACGATTTGTTCGATCTGGGGGCCGATCTGTGCGTGCCTGTCAGCCCCGAGCCCACGGAATACCCGCCGTTGCGGATTACCGAGTCCCAGGTCACCGCCCTGGAGAACCTCATTGACCGCTTCAATGAACGCCTGCAGCCGCTGACGAGCTTTATTCTCCCGGGGGGGAGCATGGCTGCGGGGCATCTGCACCAGGCTCGGACGGTCTGTCGTCGGGTCGAGATCGGTGTGGTGAATTTCACTCAATCGCTGGGAGGGGCCCATGCCCTGACGGCAGTTTACTTGAACCGGCTGTCCGACCTCCTGTTTGTGATGGCGAGGATTGCGAACGATGAAGGCCGCGATGACGTGAAATGGGTTCCGGGTGCGAATCGCTAGGCCATTCGCTTAGCGAATCGTCCTGCCGTATGAATCAGGAGAGACGTTGGCCCGTGATTGGGAGCTGAACATGTCTCCGAACAGCAACGTCTTCGCATGGGCGGCAAAGTCGTAAGAACCTGTCTGGATTTTCGCGAATCGATACAAAGCACTTCATGATCGAAGAATCGTCGGTCTTCTGACATTTGTGCGGGATTTAATTAGGCAGGTGATGTCGCCAGGACGCTCACCCGCATGAATTCGCCACGATTCCATTTCCTCTTTCGCGCAAGAGGGAGACCACAGGCCAGGACAAACACCATGGACAACTTCATCAACAGCGCAGTTCGGCAAGCTCTCCACCACTACGAGAATGCCACGCCCACCGATTTCGGAGCGCTGGCGTTGGGGATCGTGGTGATCAGCTGGTTCTTTACGCGATTCTACGGAGATCGATAATCGATCACTGACCGGGGGCGGGCCGATTGCCGCCCTGAAAAGCGGTGTCGGATTGTTTGATGATCTCGACGAATTCGTTGGTGCGGTCCACCTCTTCGGCCTTGTCGGGGAGGACATACTTGAACATGTCAGCTGAAACAGGCTGGTCGACCTGAATGTTTCGAAACTCCAAGGTCATGAGTGCTTGCTGGCCCGCGACCTTGCCGGATTCATCCAGCTTGTTTTTCAGGTACACGATCTTCACCGGGATCAAGCTGTCCGCTGCGAGGTAGATCCGCACGCGGTCGGGAAAGAAGGGCACCACGGTCGCTTTGTTTTTGCCGAGAGCTGCGTCGTATTTCTTAAGAACCTCCTGGTCCCAGGCTCCGTGGAAAACCCGGCACATCTTCCCTTCGAACTCTTCTTCGGTAACTCGTTTGCCGACCATGCAGCGGTCGATCGAGGCCAGCATGGCGGGAAGTCCCCCGATGCCGAGTTCTGCTCCCTGGCTGGCGACTGGCAGATTCAACGAGTTATCCCGGGCGGCCAGGATGCGTTGCACGTCACGTCGGGTGAACTGACGTTCGGGAGCTTTGTCCCCCGCGCGCCCGATCGATTTCTCGGTATGCAGGATCTGGCCGTCGCAAACTTCGAGCAGTGATCCCTGCATCGTCCCCACCCGGACACGGTATTCCAACCGCAGCTTGGGATAGGGCGTCCCCGAGATGTAGAGCCCCTCCGCGGTGAGCTTTCGGTCGCCCACCTGAATTTCCTGCCGCAACTCGGCCTGCAGAGACTGCCGGTCTTCCAGGCGGTGGCGAGCCTCCTCCAGGAGCGAATCGGCTTGCGCAGCCTCCTCAGCAGTCGGCTCTCCCTGATCCGGTGTCGCTTCCGTGGATTCGTCAGAACCCTTTTCCTCGGCGGGAGTTTCAGCCGCCACAGGAGGATCCTGCAAGGCCTGGGCAGAGCGTGCTCCGACCCAGCTGAGCCCCAACAGAAGTGCGATGCCGCCTAAAGTCAGAATGGATGGAGTTTTCATGTTGTCGCGAAAGTGACGGATTTGCCAAAGAATCCAGTCGCACCGAACCGAATAGAAAGACTGACTGCGTGTTGGCAGCGAATTTGAACCAGTGAATCTCATGACAGACCACTGGTTCATGACGCTGACAGTCGAGGGCGTTCAACCTCGACACAGATCAGCTCCCCCCATTGGGAGTGCGTCTGGGACGGAACCGCAACGGTCGGGATTGTAGCGGCAACAGCTCAACGGGGTCGACCGCAACCGGAACGATTCGACGAGTCCAGCTTCCATAAAGGGTGTGCGATGAGATTTTACTTCCTCGCATTGGGGACATTGGTGATCGTGTGCGTGGGATGCGCAGACGGTCAGCAATTGGTTCACAAAGACGAATACCATGCACCGCCGGCAGAGATGCTGGCACATCCGGGCCCCATGGTCGGAGGCCCCGGTCCCGGGGTCATGGCCATGAACTTCCCTCCACCGGGGATTCAACAGGCCCAGTATCAGTGTCCTCCGGGTGGCGGAGGGTATCCGGGCGGTGAGCCCGGCATGAGCCAGCTGACTACTCAGCTGCGTTTCCTCGGTCCCGAGGGCATGCAGATTGGCTGGCAGATTGGCCAGGGCTTCGCGGAGCACCAGATTACTGCTCCCGGCCGGTACAACTTCGCTCAGGGGGCGACCTATCGCCTGAAGCTGAGCGGAATTCCCGGACGTGAAGGCCTGACGGTCTATCCGACTCTGCACATCTATCCGACCCAGAGCCAGACGAGTGCGTATCTGTCGCACAATGCTCTGCCGCTGCGGGTCAATGACGAAGATCTCGACCAGATCGAGACCAACAACTTCGTCACCAAGGTCATCTACCTGCCCGATGCGAAGTATCAGGAACTGGCCATCGCCGGTGTCGAGGAACTTGTTTCGACCCGTCTCGGCCCAGGTCTCGATCCCGTCGCTGAGGCAGACCGTCGCGGCACCATCATGGCTGTTATCCGTATGGGTAACATGGACTATGAGATGCCCGGCCAGTCGAACGCTCTCGGCAAGAATGGCGAGAAGAAGGCGATCGACCTGGTGGACGGCGAAACCGGAAACTTCGTGCCACCTCAGCCGATCGGTGACTTCCACCCCACGGGCGGAAACATCCCCGGTGACATGCTGATGGGCGGACCGCGTGGTCCTGGTCAGCCTCCTTACAACATGATCGCCGGAGTGAATGCTCCGATGTACGGTTACCCCTCAGTGGGAACCCCGATTGGTCTGCAAGGTCCTCCTCACATTCCACTCGGACGGCCAGCTGGTCTGAAGTCGCACACGGTTCGTAACCTGACCGATGTCGATATCGGAGAGCCAGTCGACCACCTGCTCTACGACGTGCGTCACGAGCCCGGTATCCGGATGCCACATCCGGCCAAGCATGTCGAGTACACCGAATCCCATCCGGTCTATCGTCCGGGTGAAACCTCAGTCCCGGCCTGGGCCAACTGAGACTCGACTCGCGGGGATCACAAGCCGGCGACACACCCACCCGGTCTGTGAACTCAATTCCCCAGAAGATGGAACTCGAAGCGGTGGGTCGTGGAATTCCCGACCCACCGTTTTTCTTTTGGAAGTGGTCAGTTTTCAGTCGTCAGTAATCAGTCCGAAGCCTTCTTCGAAACCCACTGCTTACTGAGAACTGAACACTGACAACTGATGACTGAGAACTTCTCACCTGAGGCCACTATGCGAATGACGGCCCGCACTCTCTGGACTCTCCTGATCGCTCTGGCGGGACTGAATGTGGTCCAGGCTCAAGAGCGAACTGGACGTTATTACCCGCTCGATCACCGCAAGCCGCTCGGCGAGGTGGCCCGCTGGAATGCCAGTATTCGCCCCGCCGTGGCGAACTATGTTCAGCCGGTCCAGGTCCAACTGCCCACCGAGGGGGATGTCACCTTCTACTCAGGCAGCGTCAATGGGGCTGTCGTTCTTCCCGCGCCCGCTCAAGTGGGGATGCAAGTCGGCCACGCTTACCGAATCAAGATTTCCAATCTGCCCAACCACCCAGGCGTCGAACTCTACCCCACGATCGAACTGCTCGGCCGATTGCATCCGCCCGTCGAGTTGAAAGAGAAGTACCCGGTGCCCGTTGAGATCACGGCCGAAGAAATCGAAACCGCGATCAACGACCAGATGGTCACCAAGGTTATCTACCTCGAACAGCCTCAACTGGCCAAGCCGACGCGCCAGGTGAATGGCAAGATGCATGTCGAATCACTCGGCACGCAAGTCAACCTGCTGGAGGCGGCCGACATGCGGGGCCGTCCGATCGCGATCCTGCGGATGGGGGGACGAGTGCCCGACGCGGGCTCTCCCGAAGATCAGTTCTACACCACCAGCCCGATCGTGCTGCCCGGCAAGTAAGTCCCCTCTGGCCTTAGGCCTCTCAGCCCTAGCCCCTAGGCTTCCCCAGGACACTCTCATGAGTTCATCGCTCTTCCGCCGTCAACGCGAATTTGCTGAGTCCCGCTGGACCCGTTCCGCGAAGTGGACGGCGATGATTACCGCCTGCCTGGTCACATCGTCGTGCTCGTCGATGAAGTCGACGGTCAAGATGAGCCCCGCCGCGACCCAGCCAGTGGTTCAGCAAGTCGCACAACCCGGACGGGTCACGCTCGATGATGCTTCCGAGGGAGTCGTCGCGACCTACCGTGCTCAAAGCTCGCCAACCAAGGCCGCTGAGCAATACCCCGAACTGCCGGTCCCGCCGATCAAGCAAACCGGCTTTGAAGACCAGGTCGCCTGTCCGCCGACCACCCACACGTGCGAACCTCGCGAGTATGTTGATACTCCCGGCTGCCCTCAGGATGGGATGCCCTGTCGCAGCTGTCGCCCGGCACCGACTTACGCCGCGATGGGACAACCGCCCGTCGAGCCCGAGCCACTTGATTACGATGACGAATACATCTGTGACGGGGGCGATGAAGGCTACCCGGTCCATTACCACGGTCTCGAAATGAAGGGCCTCGAAACCGAGGACACCGTAGTCGAGTTCTACGACAACAATAACAAGCGTCGCGTGGAGCCCAGCAACAAGGTCTGCGTTTATGCCCCGCGTTTCGCTGCCGTCCGTTCCGCCACAGCTCCGATTGCGGGTGTGCAGATCGCCAAGGCGGCGGGGGCACATGATGGTCTGGGTGTTGGTGGATTCAACGCCAAGATCCGCGTCGACGAGAACAAGCACATCGATCAACTCGACACCGTCCGGATGCGGGCCCGGGCCAGTGGTTTGAAGAAGGACCAGTCGGACAACGTGTTCGATGCGACACAGACGGCCACGGTCCACGCCAAGCTGGTCAATTTGTTTGAGGCTCGGAAGTTCATTGCCGAAGGCCAGTATGTCCGCGACGAGTCGCCAATCATTGCCGATGGCATGGCCGCAGCTGGGGTCTGGTCGCGCGATCTGTACCCTGTCGTCTCCGCCAGCGATGTCACTGGGCAGGCCGTCAGCACCGTCACCAAGGTCGAAGCCTACACCGCCGTCGAAGACCCACGCGGACCGGGCCAGCTGCGAGTGGTCAAACTGGCCGACAAGTCGGTGGCCGAAGTCGGCGATACGATCGAATTCACGATCCGCATCGACAACCTCGGCGGGCTGGAGCTGCGTGAGGTCAAGCTGGTCGACAACCTGACCCCGCGTCTGGAATACGTCGAAGGCTCGGCGACCCACACTCTGGACGGCGAACTGGTCGTCGAAGACAACGGCGAAGGCAGCTCGAAGCTGACCTTCCGCCTGGCTGAGCCCCTGAAAGGCAAGACCGGCGGAGTCCTCAAGTTCCGTTGCGTGGTGCGATAAATCAGAATCGTGCAACGAGCGTCGGGCATTTTCCCGACGCTCGTTGTCGTTAAGCGAAACACTCGCAGCCGTACTTCGCGCCGACTACGCCCCGAGAGTCCCGACCAGCTCGTCGAGATACTCCGGACGAGAGACGTGGGCCAGTTCCTCGCGAGCTTTGGCGTGGCGAGTTTGCAGCTGGGACACGAACGTCGGATCGTAGTTCGACGATTGCGAGAGGGCCTGCTCCACAGATTGGACCAGTCTCGTCCAGAGGGCAATGTCCCGCTGTTGACGGTTCCGCAGACGCTGCTTGTACCAGTCGCTGTGGAGCAGTGACTCCAGCGTGAACATGGCCCGGATGTCGGGATGCGACTCGTCTTTTCCCTCGTAGTTGCCGTAGGCCATGATTGAGAGCAGGGCCTTGATTGGCGGGCACGCGTCCTCGATCGAGCCGTCCTCAAAGTACTGGAGCGCCACACGCTGGTAGGCCTCCATGATGTACTTCACCCCGTCGGCGAACGAGGCGAGGTCCTGCTTCTCCGGTTGCAGAATCTGGTTATCGAAGACCTTGTCCGGGTTGTCGAAGATGCGGGCGAAGTAGTGCTTCACGAATCGGTCGGTGATTCGCCAGCCGAGCCGGCCGGACGGAATCTTCTCGCCGCCTACCTCCATGTCGGGCACGCGTTCCAGGTACTTGTGCTCGATCAGATACTGTGGCTCGCGCTCGTCCTCCGACATGCGGCACCAGACTTCGGGCACCAGCAGACTGATGTCGTGGTCGAACCGATGATTCGGACCGACATGCCCCGCCGCCGACGAATAGCCCGGCAACTGGGTCAAGATCATGGAGACCAGAGCTGCGTTCAGATCGGCCGTCGTACGCAGTGCGTTGAACGGTCCCTTGGTGAGGGCGCCTTCGCTGCCCGCTCCGGTCGTCGAGGGACTCTTGCCCGTCAGTGAGCAGATGAAGTCCATGAAGAGTTCGGGCAGCTCCTGGTAATGGAGCGGGCCATAGACCGCGAGGCTGCGAATCTTCTTGGCGGGTTCGGGCGGGTTGTTACGACGTCCCGCGATGACGGCGTTGACCGGGAGGCGGACGGGCTGGTCGGCGGGGATCTTGCGGTAGAGCCGCACACCCATTTCCGCCACGTACTTGTCGAGTGGTCGGACGAGGTCGGGCCGGTCCTGCAGGTACCGCGGGTTCTTGGACGGCACTCCATCAATCCGACGCGGGTTGTCGGAACAGACGATGTACTCCCCGTCGCTGGCGTTGCCGTCCTCAACCATTAATCGCAACAGATTCTGCATCGGCGGGGTGAAGGCGTCGAAGTCGACGACCTTCGACAACATCTCTTTCACGGTCGCCAGCGAGAGTGGCTCGTAGTTCGAGACGAAGTTCACATCCCGCCGTGCAAGGTCAGCTTCCGCTTGCTTATCCAGTCCACGATGTACCGCGTCGTCGGGACGCTGGAACAGCCGAGACTCACAGTTGGCGATGAACTTGTAGCTCGACGCCAGATACTTGTCGTTGAACCCAGTGAGGTTGCCCTTCGGCACCACGATTGCCGCTGAGATATCGTCCTCGGTCTGGACCTTGGCAGCTGCGGCGAAGTCCTGACGGACCTTGAACGTCCGCCAGCCATGCTCACCAAAGAGGCCCACCCGCAGGTAGGACCCGACGATGCGCCGGTCATGTAGCTTCAGTTCGTGTCCCGGTACACCGTTCACCACATCGACGTTGAAATACTTGCGCCAGTCGCTGCCCCAGTCGGGCTGATAGAACCGCTTGATCGCGAAGACCAGCGCGTGGATGTGGCTGGGCAGTTTGCGAATCCAGAAGTTGTAGTCCTCGTTGAACTCATCCGATTCCGTGAGCAACTGGATCACGCTGCCGAGCGAGCGGTCTTTTGACAGGAGGGGGCGACTCGGGCGGTCCTGATAACGCACGTTGTGCATTTTGACCGACCGCCAGCGGGTCGAGTAGTCCTTCTCGAAGATCTGGTCGATCAGTCGGGCGTCCGAATCAAAGTTCGTGGTGTAGATCGGCCCGTACTGCATGTAGTCGCCGATGGGCTTACTGATCTCGCTCTTACCGCCGCCTGAGACGGTACAGGGCTTGTGGATGAAGACCCCTTCGCCTGCGGTCCCGATCAGCCGCCAGGAGGGAGCCTGCGGATGCTTCTCCATCTTGAGCTTATAACCGCTTGGGGCCAGATAGACCTTGCCGGGGAGCAGGGGGATGGAACGCGGCTCACCGTTAGCTGTCCAGGTGATGTTCTGGTTGCGGAGGTCAGCCTTGGCCGATTCCGGGATGTAGATCACCTCGGGGAAGTTGCGATCGATCCCGTGACCTTCGGGTTGGATGTCGATCTGGTTGGGGTAGTCGCGGAACACATCTTCGATCGTGCGACCGTTGTACCGCTTGCTGTTGAACTGGAACTGTTCGCCGAGGCTGAAGCTCGCGAAGACCAGCGCGCCGCCTGCGTGTTCCTCTTCGACGTTCCCCATCAGGTTGGCGGCATAGCTGATCTGTGTTTTGACTTCTTTCTTGCAGTATCCAAAGTAGTTATCTGCGATGATCGTGACGATGACGCCGTCTTCGTTACGGCAGGTGATCTTGAAGGCATTGCCACCGTTGTAACGCTCGTCCTCTGTCTCCCAGCACATGCCGTCTTTGATCTGCCGGGGAGTGGCTTCGGACTTGTGCGGGAGTCCCAGCGACTTCTTGGTGAGGTGCGTTAAGTGCGGAGCCAGAATCACACAGCCGGTATGGCCGGTCCAATGTTCGACATCCAGGGCCGAGTCGTTCACGGCCAGAGTCGGGTCGCCCGCGTTCCCGAAGATCGACTCAACGAAATCGAGGTTGCTGATCAGGCTTCCCGGAGCGAAGAAGCGGACTTCCATCGTGCGCTGGGGGCTGTAACCGGGCACTTCGGGGGCGACGATCGGACGCAGTAGCAGCGAGACCCATGTCCGGCTGGGCTGAGATTGCTTGGAGGTAAACGGCAACTCCAGCATCGATTCCGGAGGGGCGATCGCAGCTGTCAGCAGAGCGAGATAGGTCTTCCGCGGTACCGCGCACTTGTCGCCCGGAACTGGTAGACCGTCCTCGCAGACGTGGAAGGTTCCCTGAGTGGTCCGGCGGTCGGACTTGGGGTTGTGCAGGACGCCGTTGCGAACCCGGTACGAGGTCAGCAACTCGCTCTGGTACGTGCTGCCATCGGCCGGGATCGACAGCACGCGCGCGACACCATGTCGATCGAGCTCCAGCGAAAGCTTCGGCAACCACGCCTGGTCAGCGGGGGCGATGTCGGCGAAGTACCCCTTCAGGAAGGACTCGATGCGTTGATCGATCGGGCAGCTGTATTGGCCGAGCAAGCGGCTTTTGGCGGCGGTGCGGTCGACCAGTGAAGCGGCGATTTCCAGCAGTCGTTCCGCTTCGGGATCGTCGATTTGCCCGATCGGCAGACCCTGGCTCGCCAAAAGGAGATTGGCATGACGCTTGAGGCTTTTCCAAGCATTGGCGTCGATTGAGCTTTGAGAGTTACGAAAACCGAGCGACCTTTCCAGAGTCATCGAACAACTTTCGGATGTGGCTTGGAGCCCTAAGCTGGTTGAGATGCTTGACCAGCTTGCGTTTCGAATCAATCAATGCGGGGATTCTACCCGAGCTTGGCCATTCGTCGAGCGTGAATGCTAGGGGTGTGTTTAGTATTCGTGGAATCAATAGTTGTGCCTTGGTGTCCCACTTTGCCGGGATCAGGTTCTCCGATGAAATCCAACGAGCGGGGCGAATCACACCTGGGAGGTGGGCAGGAACTCAAATTCGTTACAGCCGGCATTTCAGGACTTCTCGTCAATATCCGCAGGGTCGATTGCCGATGATTGGTAGTGAATGAGTCGGGCTCGATCTCTTTCGGAAATCGGTGTTTGATCGATCGGAAGAGGGATGGCATCTGGCGGCTCAGTTCCGGGGGGAACGAACGTGGTACGCAAAAACTTGGCTGCGCTGGCAGCGTTGGCATGTCTGTCTGCGGGCTCGATTCAGGCGGGGTGGCCCTTCTCATCCGATTGTGGACCACGTCGTGGGTCCGATGAGTGGTACGCCATGCGGGCGTCCGACCCGGTCGGTGAGCGGCAGGTCTACAAATACGGCAAAGTCTGGCCCATGCGTCCGCGCCCGACTGGCCCCAAGCAGTTGTGGATTCATAAGTACCACGCCCAGAAGTACTGGCCACTGCCGTACGTCTGTGATGACCGGGCAACAGTGCGTGGGGTCTGGAAAGCCCAGATCGACAACGGATGGCAGATGGCCACGACGTTGTACGATTACCACTTCGATCCCGATACGAATGCTTTGAATTCCTCGGGGCAGCAGCATCTGCAGTGGATTCTGCAAAGTGCTCCGGTCGAGTCACGCCAGCTGTATGTCCAGTCGGTCAACAACGCGGATGTCAATCAGTCGCGAGTCGCAGCTGTCCAACTGGCTGCCACGAATCTGGCGGGGCCGGATGCGGTCACGCCGGTGGCTCTGCGGATGACTCACGCGGTCGGTCGGCCGGCTGAAGAAGTCAGCTGGATCTTTGAGCAGCAGCAGTCTCTGCGTGTGCCACCGAAGATCGAGTACACCTCACCCGCATCGAAGGCAGATTAATCCGGGGGCGATCCGGTCCAGAAGGATGGCCCACATGGCCATCCTTCTGGATGAGTTTTTTCCCACCGATGTGGGCGTAGCGAGTGGTTGAATCTGTGAGTGGAGCAGGAGGCGGGACCAGCGATGTCCCGAATGGCCATGTCGGAATATGAACACTCCTCGACATGTGTCCCCGCATGCCCTGTTGATCTGGCATCTTGCGGGATTCCCCAGCGGGTCTTAGAGGATCTGGTCCTCAAGCATATTCACCCGCGTGGGGTCGCACCGCTCGACGTTTTGTCGAGAGAGATGCGCTTGCCAGTCCCGGTAATGAAGGAACTGCTGACGACGCTGCAGTCGCAGGAATTCGTCGAGCCCGCTCGTAATGTGGGCAACGCGACGATCCCCACGGACGAAGCCAACACAAACCTGGCACTCACCCCGTCGGGGCGGAACCGGGCTTGCGACGCCTTCTCGATCTCCCGATATCTCGGGCCCGCACCGGTTTCGATCTCGGACTACACCGAACAATGCCGCAGGCAACAGCTCGATGGCACGGGGATCTCACAGGAAGAGCTGCTCTCCGCCATGACGGGAGTCACGCTCGATGAGTCCACGCTGACCGATCTCCAGCTGGCCATGGGGACGGGGGGCTCCCTGTTGCTGACCGGTCATTCGGGAAACGGCAAGACGTTGCTGGCCAGCCGTCTGGGACAGCTGATCGAGCAGTCTTCGGAAGAAGTCTTCGTCCCGTATGCGTTGTGGGTCGACGAAGGATTTCTGCGGGTGTTCGACCCGTCGATCCATCGGCCTCTGGATGAGGTGTCGCCGCTCGAGGCCACCGATTGGGCTCCGACCATGGATGCCCGCTGGCGTCGCGTACGACGACCGGTGATCACGGTGTCGACTGAGTTGTCTCGCGAGTCGTTCGAGATCCGCTGCACAAGCGTCGGCGGCACGCTGACAGCTCCATTTCATGTCCAGGCCAACGGGGGGCTGTTGGTCGTGGACGATCTGGGGCGACAAGTCGGACCGTTTGGCGACTTGATGAATCGGTTCCTGCTGCCACTGGAGCAGAAGGCCGACACCTTGACGTTGCCCTCGGGGCGACGGCTGAACTTGCCGGTCGATGCGTGGCTTGTGCTGGTGGCCGGCGAGGATGCTCCCGCGCTGCCCGGGCCAGTGGATCGCAGAATTAAGTGTCGGCTGCATCTGCCAGCGCCCGATCGAGATCGGTTCGCGTCACTTCTCTTTGAGGCGGGGCGACGCAGTCGGATCGAAGTTGACGAAGCGGGGGTTGAGGAGCTTTTCAATCAGTGTTACAGCCCGCAAAATCCCCCCAAATGTTCTGACCCGCAAAATCTATTGCAGGCCGTCGAGTCGATTTGCCGAATTCAGAAAGAGACCGTGCGGGCGCGGGCGGATCTGCTGATTTCCGCGGCAAAACGTCTGGGTATGGATCGGGAGCGACGAGCTGCCTGATCTCCCCGAGCCCCAGTCGGTCTTTGGGAGACAGCCATGATGTCCAAACAATGGTCAACTCGGATCATTCTGGCAGCGATTCTCACGTACGGTTCTGGGTGCTCTCTCCACGGACGCCAGACCGGAAACAAAGACATACGGTCTCTGTGGAATCCGATGAGCAGCGCAAAGGCTGAGTACAAGGAGCCAGAAGAGGTCGTTGAAGAGGCATTTACTCCGAAGAAAGTTTCCGACGCTGTCGGGTTAAAATTGAAGTATGCCCAGTGGATGGAAGAAACCGGTAATGTCGAGGAAGCGAAACTCAACTATGCCGAGGTCCTGAAAAAAGACTCGAAGAACGTGGATGCGATTCTCGGAAATGCCCGCATCGAGCTGGCGTCGAGGGACATCTCTGCCGCCGAGAAGGGCTTTCGTCACGCCCTCAAGATCGACAAGTCCTCAGCCTTGGCTTACGCCGGGTTGGGACAGTGTCTGTCTGAAAAGAAGGAGTGGGCTGAAGCAGCGGAGTCACTCGCCAAGGCGTCAACCGGCTTGCCCGAGGACAAAACGATCCGCCACCAGCTGGGCATCGCACTCGTTCACACGGGCAACATCCAGGCCGCCCAGCTGCAGTTCACTCAGAGCGTCGGAGCAGCAGCGGGCCATTACAACATCGCTTTGATCCTGAAGGATGAGGGCCGGGTTCGCGAGGCGGAAGAACAGCTGGTGATGGCTCTCCGCAAGGACCCCTCGCTCAAGGAAGCGGAACGCTGGTTGTCTGAGCTGAGGAGTTCATCCGCTCAGGGCACAGCAGCCAACACTGCTGCTCCGTCGGCCATCCAGCCTCAGGTTGTTCAAACGGCCTACCACAACTACGGAGCGATCGGAACTTCGACGATCGAACCTGCCGTGCATGTTGAGGAATCAACGCCGGCTCCTGTTCCGCCAGCTGGCGGACATTCGGCTGTGCATGGCGTCGCCCAGAAGTAGCGCTGGTTGGATCTCGGCCGCAGGAGTGCGAGAGATGCCACTTAACAATACTCCGCTCGCCAGACCTTATTGTCCCGTGGCGAGCAGCAGGCCGATTCGAATCGCTTTCAGGTACGCGGGCAGATGCAGCCGCTCTTTGACGGTATGAATCTCTTCCTGGCCGCAGCCCAGCGTGACCGTGGGAAATCCGTGAGCTGTCAGCCAGTTGGCGTCGAGCCCGCCGTTACTGATCTTTGTGACTGGTGACAGACCGACATGCTGAATCGCATGACTGGCCGCTGCGATGACGGGGGAATCGTCGGGCAGGCGGAATGATTCGTACTTCATCGTCGCTGTGAACTCGACCTGGCCTTTGACCTTTGAGGTGTTCATGGTCGATTTGGCGGCGAGCACAAAGGCTCTTTCGAACTCTCGGACGATGCGGGCGCGGAACTCGGGGTCGTGGCTGCGGGCTTCACCGCGCAGAGCGAGGTGGTCCAGGACAACATTCGTGGCATCGCCGCCATTCACGATGCCGATGTTGCTCGTGCCGCTCTTGCGTCCCTTGGTGACGAGCCCGTGCCAGCCGTTCTCATCGAGGGACTGAATCGCCTTGGCGGCAATGACGATGGCACTGACTCCTTGTTCGGGGTGGACCCCCGCATGGCTGGCAAGTCCCTTGATTTGGATCGACAGGTCGTCGGCTCCGGTTGCTCCGATCGTCATGCCGGATGCGTCACCACCATCCCAGTTGAAACAGAGCTTGGGCCCGCCAAGTTTTGACGCGGAGACGTTTCGCGATCCGACAAGGCCGACCTCTTCTTGCACTGGCCAGAAGAGTGTCAACGGCGGATGTGGCAACTTGTACTTGAGCAGCGTGAGAGCTGTGTGCAGTACGACCGCCGCTCCTCCCCGGTCATCGCCCCCGAGAGCCGTGTCGGCTCGGCGTGAGACAAGGTAATCGCCGCGGACTTCTGGTTCGCATCCCACGCAAAGTGGAACCGTGTCGATATGGGCCATCAACATCCGGCGGGGTCCCTTCTGCGTTCCCGGCAGCTTGACGATCAGATTGCCGCACTGGCCGCCGAACGGACTTTTCTTGTTCGCATCGTCATAGGTAATCGCCGACGCGGGGACGCCAGCCGCTTTCAGAACGCTCTCGATCAGCGATGCGGTCGCTTGCTCCTGTCCACTCTTGCCCGGAATGGCGACGAGCTTCGTCAACAGTTCGATCGCCTTGGCATCGTTGATGTGGGACAGGATCTCGTCAGCTGTGTGGCTCATCGCAGGGTCCGGAGTGCTTGTGGATTCGGGAGCGAGTGTGTCTCCTTGCGAAGTGTCTTCAAACCCTTGCGATGGTGCCAGCCCGAGCTGTTGAATTTGAGTCGAGAGGGCTGGCGGTTCTACCGCGACGAAGACCTCAGTAACTCCAGTGGGCAAATCCGCCGTCCTGACGGGGTTGAGTCACCTCCATCGCTTGGGAAGTGAGGTAGAGGGCCGGCTGTTCAACGAGCTCCAGGCACGCCGCCCCCAACGCGAATGATCGGTCGTCATGGTGGATGCCATCCGATTTGTGGTCGATACGCACCCGCCCGGAGTGACTTTGGCGTAGTAAGAGACTCGCCAGTTCCGTCGTCAGGTTATCACCCTCGACCACATTGCCAGACGAATAGTCCTGGTTCCACAGGGCTTCGGGCTCGAGGGAGTAGCTGCCGCATCCGGGGGACCACGCGACTTGTCGCTGCAGGATCAACTGACGCAGCGTGATCGCCAGGCCGTGATTTCCTTGCCCGCCAAGGAACTGAAATCTCTTCATCGGAAAACAGCTCTCGTACTTCTGGAAGGTCGAGAGCAGCTGATATTCATCGATCACAAACCGGATCAACGGGAAGCCGGCCGCCGCCCGTTCGATCCAAGCCTCGACCCAGGCCGTGGGGGTCGGACGAAACGCCGAGGGACGCACAACGTCCATCCGGTCGACGACGATCCGCTGCCCATCATGATGGCAAATCACGCCGACGGTGAAGTCATGCTTCTCGGCATAGTCGATGGCGGCGACGTACTGGATACCGGGCTGGCCGAAGTCGGCGTGATGAAGTTGCGGATCGATACAGAGCTCCGCCTCGGCCAGGCTCACGAACTCTCCGTCGGAATGTTGCCAGCGGTTCAGCCAGAGCCGCTCATACACCGACGGCGGGAGCATGGCCTTTTGCTCGGCGAGACTCTGCTCGGTGATCCACGGAGCCATTGGACGATCGAGCGATGAGAAGTACCAGTCGGGGGAACGGCTCGCGTTCTCGCGAACGTCCCACGCCCAGCCTCGCCCCACCCCCGCATTCGTGAGGACCGCGAGTACACAGTTCGGTTTCTTCGCAGCGGATGAGAGTAGCGAGTACCAGAGATCAGGGCCCGGCCAGTGACTCAGCTCATCACAGATCACAAAGTCGGGCAGGATGCCGTAAGACGATCCGACATCGGAAGAGATCAAGTCGAGGCGGCTGCCCGTTCGCTGGTTGCGGACTGCTCCGTCGATGAAGGTGAGCTGATCGCACAGTGTCGGGTTCACGTGCTTCAGGTTCTGAATGGCCCGCAAAAGCAGGGCAGCCTGTTCCCGATCCGCAGCAGCAGCGACCCCATTGACCGGGGATCGAGCAGCCAGCAGTATCCAGGCGATCTGAACCGCCATATCGGACGTTTTGGAATGACCACGCGGGCGTTCGATATAGGCTCGGCGGATCGGGATGGGAGCAGTCGGAGCCGCCAGCGATGACACGGTCAGGTCGTCGATACCCGCGAGTCGTCTCCAGGCGTCATCGAGTGCCAGGAAGTCACTCGTCTGCCACGGCTGGACCTCGTGACGTAGTTCGCGTCGAGGCGTGAGGGAGAGCGTTAATCGCTGGCGAAAGTGCGGCGGCGACTGCATCGCCAGGGTTTGGTGACGTTGACGGCGGCGACGTACTTTGGCTTGGATCGCCGCTCGTTCGTGGTGTCGAAGTTTGCGATGACGTTTGGCTCGTCGTGTCATAGCGATAGACTCTTGGCCACCGTGCCCAGTCGTTTGCGGTCGAGCCGCCGGTACAGACAGGAATGTCTGTCCTACTCCAGATCCTCGAACTGATCCGACTCGTCAGCGTCGAGCTGTTTCAGTTGATCGAGGGTCAGGTCCTCGAACTCTTTCGATTCTGGTGAGTCGTCTTCGGCGGTACCTGCGTCCCATTCGGGGGGAGGCAGGTTCTTGAGGTAGAACGTCTGGGCGGTGACGCTCCCTTTCATTGCTGCCTGATAGAGCGACGCGGCGACGTTCTGGCTCAGCAGGTCGGGTACGCGGTCCATGCGTTTGCGAAAGGCGGCCGACTGATCCATCGTCACCAGCACCGCCGTAATCGAGACGCCGACCTTCTGGCACGCAGCGGCGGGGGAGGCCCCGAGCGTGAGTAGTCGCAGGTACTCGGTCTGTTGGGCTCGGGTCAGTTGCGGCGTGTCGTCAGTGGTGGTCAGCAGGCAAGGAGTCGGCTCGGTTGGTGGTGCGGGCTCAACTGGCTGGATCTTCGGGCGGCGTTTCCGGGTGGTCGGGGGCGGTTGAGTGGCGGGCGGCGTTGGCTGTCCGGTTGTCGAAGATGTAGTACACCGGCGCGGCGTAGCGGCTTTTGAGGAAGGTCTCTTCCGTGACGAGGGCTTGCGTTCCACGACGTCGTCCTCCAAAGATGCGGGAATGGGTTTCTCGCGATTCCGACTCGACCGAGATCACGCCGACTTTTCGAAAGCCTGCGGTTTCAAAGAAGGGGTGAATCTGTCCCATCTGGCTCATCGTCTCGATCCACGAGAACGGGCTGAGTTCGCAGGCTCGACGTACAAAGGCCGAGGCCAGCCCCGCGCCGCGATACGCGGGATGTATGACCACCCGCTGCAGAGTCACCAGCTGTTGATTGAGAGCCAGCATCGTGGCTCGATTCCATCCGCCTCGATGACCAAAGAACTGGTTGCGCGGTCTGAGAGACCGGGGTGGTGCGACAAAGAGGCAGATGCCGATCGGGCGAGTTCCGTTCCAGAGCATGACCCCGAACTTCATCAATCCGATGTGGTGGCTGCGATAATGCCACCGAGCGAAGTACGGCCAGTCGCGCTTGGTGGCGAGGCTGAGCCAGAGGTCGGTGTGGAAGCTGATGGGGGCTCTTTTTTTTTACGTGGTGGGAGAGCCGGGGATGTGGTGAAGGGGATCGTTATGGTGTCCGAGCGGTTCACATGAACGTCGATCTGGCCATCGAGCTCGCAGGTCACATGGATGTCGGCTTCGAGGTCCTGGTGGATGTCGTTCTGGGCCGTCGCCAGCAGAAAGCCGATGCCGGTCCGGTCAGCAAGTCGACGAATGTTGTGAGCAATGACCTGTGCGGTGGTCCGATCGAGCAGGGCCGCGAACTCATCCGCCACGATCCAGCAGGGGCGGTGAGCGATCGCCAGGGCCAGTGCAAACCGATATCGCTGGCCGTCCGAGAGTTCCTGCGGCGTACGTAACATCAGCTGGGCTTCGCCGAGGCCGCAGGACGTGAGAAGTTGCAGAGACTCGTCGAACTCCAGCGGAAGGGCGTCGATCAGTGTCTGCTGCCCGAGATCGAGATGTTGGAGGTGGAGGAGGGGCCGAGGGGTGGGGGCTGAGGGCCGAGAGAGTGGAGGCGTGGCCGACTCGTTTTCGAGTTGCGCGACGAGGGCTCGCAGCAGGGATGACTTGCCGGAGCCACTGCCTCCGGTCAAGAGCACGATGTCACCCGTTTCGAGAGGGATCTCCAGATTGCGGGCCAGGACTCGCTCGGCAATGTCTGCGCTGATGCCAAAGTGATCCATCACAAGCGAGGCTCGGACCGAATTGCGTTTCGGTGGAACCGAGTAGACGACGTTGAGCAGCATGATCGGGGAGCGTCCAGGAGGGGATTATGCGTCAGGAGTGGCGTTCGGCAGCTTGACATGCAGACGAATGGAGTCTTCTTCACCAAGCAGGTCATCGAGCCAGGCTCGGACCGAGGCCCAGCGGGCATAGGGGATGTCGAGCGTGGCGATCACGTGGTTGCTGGGGGGCGGAGTGTCCTGTTCATCGCCCGGCGGCAACGCAGGTTCGAACTGCATCCCGCGCAGCTGGTGTTCATCAAAGCCGGTTAGCGTCGGGTCGATGTCGGGGGCCGTTTGCAAGTCGACGACGAGAGCCATCAGTTTTGAGGCGTCCCAGTCGCCGCCGACTTCGGAGTTGTTGAGTGCGACGTTGAGGGCCTTCTCTCGGTTGAGGGGCAGGTCGACAACGACGCAATCGACCTCGGTGATTCCCGAGTGACGCAGCACTTCGCAACGTTGATGGCCGCCGACGATATGGCCCGTGCGTTTGTTCCACACGATCGGTTGGACGAGGTCGAACTCCCTCAGCGACCGCTCGAGTTTCTTCCACCGCTTGTCACCGGGTTTGAGAGTGAGTCGCGGGTTGTAGGGAGCAGGCTGGAGGTCTTGAATGGGGATCGATTGGAGAAGCATGGCGGAGGGACGAGAGGGGAGTGATGAGAGAAGAGAGCCAGACAGAAGAGAGTTATGCGACTTCGAGGGATTCTTCGTCGGGGGAGTCGAGGAACTCGGGTTCGACGTGGAAGGTCTGTCGCATCTCCTGTTTGATGCGGGCGAGGCAGCGAGTGACATGGCCTTTCGGATGGCCAAAGACATTGCCGATTCGGTCGAGTGGCCAGCCCGCGTTCTCCCGGAGTGCCAGCATGGCGAGGTAGCGCCATTTGCGTTCATCCGCATGGGCAAAGTGGTCGTGGACCAGCTGCCAGAACTCATCCGCTCCCGATCGAGGCAGGACCACTTTCGTTCCATTGCGACGTGCGACCGACATTTCAGATCTCCGATGAACCTCATGAATGGACGCGCAGGTACATCGACAGGGCGATGAATCACTCAGGGGATCGTGAACGTGAGTGGATCCCGTTGAGCGGGGAGCGGTTAAAATTAACCGTTTCGGGTGCGCGGAGGACGACAGCCTTTTCTCCGGTCAAGAAGTGGGAGCAGCTGTCGTTGGACTCACTGGAAATACGGGCGAGTCGCTAAATCCTTACTGCTGAATTGAGAGGATTTGAAAGAGGAGGTGGCTTGAGCTGCTATCAATCGGATGGTCGCAGTGGCTTGGCGATCGGCTCGCTATGGACGATCTGTCTTGCCGCATTCTGGCGGGCAGAAACGACGCGAGCCCCGCAATCGAGTGATTGCGGGGCTCGTGTGAGTTCGAGTGTTCCGATGGACTGGGATCAGGGAGTCGTCGTGGGAGCAGGCGATGTGGGCTCGGCAGGGGCCGGCGGCTGGGGCTCAGCGGGCGTTGCGGGAGCGGGCTGTTCAGGCGTGGTCGGAGTTGCAGCAGCAGCGGGGGCGGGCTCAGCCGGTTTCTCAGCCGTCTGGGTGGGTGCGGTCACCTCAGCTGTCGGAGTGGCTGTCTGCTCGATCGGCGTCGCTTCGACTTCATCGACGGGGAAGGCTCCGGGTTTGACCTGTTCCGCAGTCTGCAGCTGGGGGGCATCGGGAACACTGTTGCGGAGGCTGGGGTCCATCTCGATGGCCTGCACGATATCCGCGCTGGCCTGCTGGATATCCCCCTGGGCTTTGCGCAGTTCAGCACGTTTGAGATAGGCCTGGGCCACCTTGGAGTCGAAACGCTGAGCGGCTTCGTAGTCGGCTATGGCTTCGTCGTACTTTCCCTGCTGGTTCAGGATGTCGCCTCGAATGGAGGCGGCATCACGATTGGGGCCCGCGTTGAGGATTGTCTGACAGGTCGCGAGTGACTGATCAAGCTGTCCCTGTTTGAACTGAACGTATGCGATCCCGACCAGGGCGGGCTGGCATTTCGGATCCAGCTTCAGGGCATCCTCATAGTTCTTTATCGCTTCCTCCCAGCGAGCGACTTTTCGTAGCAGGTGACCCCGCTCGACCCAGTTCATCGGGGTCTTGGGCGAAGAGGCCAGACGGCGATTGACCGCGTCAAGTTCATAGCACCATTCGACGTGATCGAGATCCTTCCGGGCCAGATCCGACTTCCCTGCAGCCAAATAGGCGTCGGCTCGCAGCTGGTAGTACTCGAGTGTGTTGGGCTGGAGTTCGATGGCCTTGGTGAAGTCGGCGATGGCCAGTTCGTGCTGGCCGGTTTGAGCGTATGCCTGTCCCCGGTTGTTCCAGGCGTTGACGTACTGGCTGTTGAGTTCGATGGCGCGCGTAAAGCTCTGGATGGCTTCGTCGTACTTTCGATCGAGAGTGAGGGCAAAGCCGCGGTTGTTGTGGGCGTCGACATACTTGCTGTCGATTCGAATGGCAGAGTCGAACTCGAGGACGGCCTTGCGAAACTCGCCGGACGCCTTGACGACCTCACCCGCTTGTTTGAACTGTCCGCCAAGCGAGATGAAGACGAGTCCGCGATTGTTCAAAGGCTGCGCATAGTTCAGATCGAGGGCGATGGCCTGATTGAAGTCATCCATCGCTGGGCCATTGTTCTCCATCAGCAAGGAGAAGTAGCCTCGTGTGTTGTAGTAGGTGGCCTCGTCGGGCTTGAGACGGATCGCCTTATCCATGTCGCGGATGGCTTGCACATAGAGCTTGGCGTCAGCGAGAAGCGTCGCCCGCAGCGTGTAGGCCTCGGCCAGATCGGGGTAGGTCTGGAGCGTTTGATTCAGCGTCTGGATCGCCGCTTTGAGTTCTTGCTTGTCGATGAACTCTTGTGCCCGTTTCAGGCATTGTTCGGGAGAGAGCCCCACGGGAGCTGTGGCGACGGAGGTGGGGCCGACCGCTGGCTGAGGGGCCGATTGGCTTGTCGTCGGAGCCGTGTCGCTTTGTCCGCAACCCATGGCACCCAATAGAAGGATGCAGGAAATTGATTTGCGCATGTGAGTGACTCGTCCCTGAACTCGTGCGGCCTCCTGGCCTGCCCAATGGGGTGGGTAAAAGCCTGTTGCTTCCCCCATTTCACGCGGCTTTTACCCGGTTTTTGACTTTTGGGTCAATGCCGGTCTGCGAGTTCCGGGCTGTCGGTTCGATCCCGCGCAGCCAGATTTCATAGTGAGAATTCAATATTCATCTTCGTTTGGGACAGACAGGAATGTCCGTCCGACTTCAAGCTTGAGTGGAACAGACATTCCTGTCTGTTCTTCTTGAGATTCAAAGATGGATTCCGAGCCCTCGCTACTTCTTCTCCGGCCAGCGCAATTCGAAAATCTGGAAATCGCGGTCGGAGGGGAACGAGCTGACTCGCAGGTCGCGGTCGAGAATCCGGACCTGGAAGGTTTGGCTTGCTTGCTGGAAAAACTGCTTCGACCAGTAACGACCGGGATCGCCCAACCAGCAGACGCCCCCAGGGGAGAGCATCGTGGCGAGAGTCGTGAGCAGGGGTTCGTGCAGCTTGGGGTCGTAGGTGACCTCGCAGCCGACGATGGCGGGAAACTGGCGAGCCGGAGGGGTCCGCCAGTCGAGGGTGAGAACTTCGGGATCGGGAAGGTGATTCCGGACCGCGTTGTAACGACAGACCTGGACCGCGACCGGGTCGTAGTCACTGAAGACGACACGGGTACCGAGGGTCTGAGCGACCAGTCCGACCAGTCCCACGCCCGCACCCAGTTCGAGCAGCTCGGTCTCGCGGGGCCAGGGAGCCCGGTCGATGACGTGAGCCATGATCTTGGCACCGGGCCAGAGTGTGGCCCAGTACGGCATGTAGTCGTCTCGTCGATTGGCCTCGATGACTTCGGGGTCATCGAGAAAGGCATCGGGTTTTTTCGGGAGCCACAGGTCGAGCGTGCGGCCACCCACACTGACGATCTCGCTGCCCCAACCACCGGGGATGGACGGCAACGCGATTTCAGGCAGAGTCATGGAGGCGAGACTTCTTCAACAGGGCTGTCGTGGGCCCATGGATAGGGATCGGGAACGGAGTTCGCCTCGGTATCGGTCTGTGGCTGACTGGACTCATCACGAGCCCAGGAGTCATCGCAGGGAGGGGACGAATCCGTGGCGTGGATCTTGTCGTCCGAACCTTCCTGAGTCCAGTCGTCGTTCTCGATTTCCTCAGCTGGGAAGAGGGGCTCGACGACGTCAATGGTCGTTTCGGGGTTTGCAAGGGCCTCGGATTCTGGCCGGACGACCGAGACGAATTCGGTGTTTCGCTGTTCGTCCGTTGTGTCTGTGATGTCGTTCTGAGGAGGTGGTGGTGGCGGGGGTGGCTGAGGTTTCTTGTCGTCTTCGGGCACGGGGGGAGGAGCCAGCTCGGGCCCCTTTTCCGAGGACGAGTTCTCGTCTGGAGTGGACATCAGCACCGCCATCATCGCGGTTTCCGGCGAGTTGCCCAGCATGACGTTGTGGTATTCCAGGAGGCGACCGCTGCGGTACTCGATGTCGGACAGAGCCATGGAGTATTCCAGGCGGGCCTGGCCAAGTTTGACGTAGGCCTGGGCATAGATGTCGCGAGCCCGATTCAATGAATCGAGGTCGAGATACCCTCGGCCGTCCTTATTGGAGTTGTAGTCGGCTTCGGCAGCGGCCATCCGGTCTTCGGCGTTCTTGACCAGCATTTCATGGTTCTTCATCGCCAGGAACGTGCGGTCGACCGTCTGGAATGCAGCGGTCATCTGGTGCAGCACGTCTGCTTCCTGGGCCTCCAGGATGGCCAGGGCCTTGATGAGTTTCAGCTCGTTGTTTTTGAGCTGTTCGTTGGCGAAACGCAGGCCGAGAGGCTGGGAATACTCGAAGCCCAGATTCCACCCGGTCTGTCCAAAGCGCAGGAGGCGGTCGTAGGCGTTCCCCAGTGGCTCTGTGGTGCCGGCGACATTGCGTGGTCCCAGCAGGTCTTTTCCGAATCCGTTGGTTTGGGCACTCGCCAGGAAATCGAGACGTGGGCGATCAAGATTCTCCGCTGCCAGCAGCTGCAGCTCGGCACTTTTGACGGCGGCCTTCTGGCGACGTAGCTCTGGTCGGCGGGACAACGCGGTGCTGAGGGCTCCGTTCCAGTCGAGCTTCATTTCCGCTGTGAGAGGGGGATCGGTGGGGTAGATCATCCGCTCATTCTGCAGCGTGAACCCCATCAGAAGTCGCAGTTCGGATTCCTGGTTATAGACTTCGTTGAGGGCTTCCAGAACGCGTTGTTCGGCCAGCAGGGTCCCTTCGCGGGCTTCGACCACGCGAGCGAGTTCGCTACCGGATGCATCGCGACGAGCCGTAACGATTTTCAGGATTCGTTCGGCATCCTGTTTGTTGTCGAGTTCGATCTGATGTTTCTGAAAGGCGAGGAAGAGCTTGCCGTATTGCATCTCCACGTCACGCAGGTAGTTCGTCACGCTGATCTCAAAGTCGGTCAGCGCGATCTGGCTGTTCTGTCGGGCGATCAATATCCCTTGCTGAACCCCGGTGACGCCCTGGATGTTGTCGGAGATTGGACCCGCGATCATGGTGTACATCGAACCGGCACCCGCGAGCAGTGGCTGGCGGTACTCGGCTCGCACGTTACCCTCGTAAACCGAAGGAAAGAGTCGCCCGGTGATGTTGTTGCTGGCGGAGTAGTTCCAGGTATGGCTCAAGCCGATCTGACCACCGGAATACAGGGACTTCTGAAGTGAGGCCTGGAACTGCCCGGTGTTCTCGTCCAGAGCCGAGCCCGCGGGAAGACCAGTGAACCTCGCGTTCTGAATGACGGTGTTGTTGCCGAACAGCATCCGGGTTGTGAACTGGGCGTCGAATTCCGACAGAGCTCCCTGCTCACCTCGTTGTCCGTAGAGGACTCCGCTCGCTTGAATGGCCTGGTCATAGACCGTGGGGACCGAGTCCGGGGAACGCAGCAGACTATTGCCCGGAGAGAGGAACTGGCCCCCTCCCTGGCGGATGACCTTGGAGTTCGAGAGGGCATGGTAGATGACCTCCTGCAGGGTCATTTCCCACTTGACGATCTCCTTGCGATCCCGCAAACGGATCGGTTCGGGAGCCATCGTGTAGTTAATGGTTGTAATCCGCTGGGAATCGGCCAGCGTCAGATTGTTGTCGACCGCGAGATCTTCGTCGTATGTGAGATTCTCATCGAAACGGATCCGACTGGGAGTGACCCGATACGCCGGATCATCATCCACCAGCGACCGGTTCTGGCGGCAAGCGCAAAGGAAAATTGGCAGCAGGAGGGCCACGCAGCTCAGCGTGAGTCTCCCACAGCGCAGTTTCCCAGCTTGGACGCCCGACCGTCCCATAGATACATGCCCCCCGGCCCCTGGGCGGAATACGCCCATTCTCCTTGTCTGTATCGGTTGGGGAGAGACCGCAGGATCACTACATCCGTTAAACTCAACCGGAACGCTACAGCCGGAATTGGAACGTGGTCTGGATAAATCGCCAGATCCACTCGCCTAGTGAACGATCGAACAGGTGGACGCGAGCTGTTCCACGCATTCCCGAGCGAAACAGGCGGGGATCGCCGTTCAGCGGGACGATCGCCTGATAGCTTACGCTTGAAAGCTTCTCGCGGCCGCGATCGTCGGTCACCGTAACGAGGGGGCCCTGTGAGCGAATCGACAGGCCGGGTGGAGCGAACTCGAGATGTCGGTGGGAGACCTCCGTGATCTGTCCCTCCAGGACGTCGCTCGGGAGCCCCTCCAGTTTCAACCGGACTTCCCGGTCGAGGGCGAGTTCCTGACGCTCGGTTTGATCCATGACCAGCACCGCCTGCAACTTGTCGGAGGGAGCAATGGAGCTGATTTGAGTCTGGGGTTCCAGAAAGCAGCCGATGTTCTGGGGCGAGAGAGGTGTTCCCGACCAGTTGGCCAGTCGGTCTCTCAGCTGTTCGATGGTCGGAGCTGGGACGCGAGGCGGTGCGACAACCGTGCCGTTGATGGGGCTGTTGATGACGAGTCGGGACTGCTTCTCCCGGAGAAGGTCGAGTTGTTTCTGGGCCGAGGCGAGCCGTTCTTCCGCCAGCACGGCGTCCTCGGTTTTGCCAAGTTGTCTCAGAGCCTTCCACTCAGCGGTGGCAGCATCGAATTGAATCTGGGCCTCCAGGAGTTGGGCTTCGACCATGGGGTTGACGAGGGTGAGCAGCGGATCACCCTCCTTAACCGAGGATCCCAGTTTGGCGTGTTGAGTCTCAATAAAACCTTCCACCGGATTATAAAGGTGGACCGCTTTCTGTGGCTCGATCGTGAACGGTGCCTCAATGAACCACGGAAAGGGAATGAATAATACCAGATAAGCCAGGATCCCCAGGAAACCGATCGTGGCGACAAGTCGGGGCTTGCTGATCGAGTCCCGTCGCGGCTGGGAGATGAGCTTATAAGTATTCCAGAGGAAGCCGCCTAAGGAAATCAGGATGGTGACGATGGCCATGAGAATCCCCAGGCTTTGCAGGCGATACGGTTTGAGGACGGTGTAAAAGAAGGTGATGATTCCCGCAAACACCACCCAACGATAAATCGCAGATGCGATCACATAGGTAAAGAACCAGAAACGTCCATGATCGGGCAGAAATGCCGGGGCAGGCAAGTCGATTCCGAGGCAGACGCGGGCCAGAATTCGCTGTGTGATCTGGTCAGCCTTCTGCCTCAGGTTCGGGATCTCCAGCAAGTCGGACAGCATGTAATAGCCGTCATACTTCAAGAGGGGATTGGCATTAAAAATGACAGTCGAGACCGTCGAAACGAAAAATGTATTCAAGCACAGATAATGAAACATCCCCGGCTCAGTGTTCCACCAGATTAATAACGCAACGGTGGAAAGCAGAGCCTCGAAGTACATGCCCGCAGCTCCGATCATGATCCGCTGCCACTTGTTGTGCAGCATCCAAGAATCGGTCACGTCGCAATACATCGTCGGGCTGAACACTAACAGCATCACGCCGATCGAGTGGCACTCGCTGCCGTAATGTTTACAGGATAACCCGTGCCCGAACTCGTGGATGACCTTAATGCAAGCCAGGGCCACCCACAGATACATCAGGTTGGGCCAGCTGAAGAACCGCTGGAACTCCGGTAGCGTTTTCTGGATCTCTCCAAATCGTGATGCCAGAAACAGCAGGGCAATCCCCACGAGGCTGAGCAGGATGACGATCACTTGGGGATTAAACAGCCACCTCGTGAACGGCATCATCGCGGAAAGTACCCGCTCCGGGTCCCAACCGGGAAGCTGAATTGTCAGCGGGTTTCGCAGCGTCGAGATGATCTTCTTGCGAAGGTTGTCTCGGTGACTTTTCAGCAGTGCGGGCCCCTGTCCCATGCGGAGGGCGACGAGGAGTGCCTTCTCTTGCAAGTCGATGACCAGTCCCTGAACGTCCATGAGCGAGAAGTGCTCGGTCGGGAACCGTGACTGCACTTCGGCTCGAATCTGACGCAGGCTGTTCTCGCCGTTCAGCAGGTCGAGGACGGCATATTGTTCCGGCGACAGCTGGTGGTACTTGAGGCCGAGAGGGTCTTTGATGACGGCGTGTTTGACCCCGCGATACTTGATCCAGGAAATCACCAGATCGGAACGCTTGCGGTACGGGATCGGCCGATCAAACGAGGTCGATCCCGACTGGTTGTCCTTCTGCAACTGCATGGGGACGGTCCGTTACTGGGGCGTGGTTGCCGGGGGAACGGAACTGGGGACAAACTCGATCGACGCTTTCAATCCCTCTCGCAGCTTGCCGTGCGAGTTGTCGAGCTCCGCCCAGATACGGACTTTCTGACCCAGTTGAGTGATTGTGGGGTCGATGAATTTCAGCGTCGCCGGGTAACGCTCCACACTCATCGCGGTCTCGCCGGTCGGCTGTTCGACAATGACAGTGATCGGGAGACCGACTTTCAACCTTGCAGCTGCGATCGCTGAAACATCGACCTCGGCTCGGATCCGCTGAGTGGAGATGATCTCCAGGATCTTCTCGCCCGACTGGGCTCCCTCGCCAGTCTGTTTGAAAGCCCGCGTCACGATGCCGTTTCGTGGGGCCTTTAACTGGAGAACCTCGAGTTCCGCTTTCGCTTGCAGCAGCCCCTTCTGGTTGACTTCGTGTTCCTTCTCGAAGCGGCCGATCTCGGATTTCGCGGACGCCGCCGTCAGTCGTAACTCGTCGATATAGACCTTGGGGTACAGTTCATCGGTCAGGGGGGATGGAGCAGGTGGGCTTTCGAGGACCGGGGTTGGAGCTGTTGGCTGCGATTCCGGAGTGAGAGTGGGGGCCTTCTTGTTGTAGTCCTCGGATTTTTGCTTGGCGACCTGATACTTCAGCTCAGCCAGTTCAGCCTGGAGTTTCGCCGATTCGATTTCGGCCGTGTTCATCACGCGGGCTTCGGCGACCTCGACAGCGGCTCGAGCGATGGAGTCTTCCTGCTGGGCGACGATCTGACCCTGGGAGACGGTTTCCCCTTCCTCGACGACAAACTTCAGGACTCCGGGCCGGTCGAAAGCGACTTCGTGTCGATCCACGAACAGCAAACGGGCGTTCTCGAACGTCACGATGGACGTCGAACTCGTTGGCTTTGCTGCGGGGTCGGCTGCGGTCAGAAGGTCGCGTCCGCCAGCGCAGAGTGAGAGCCCCACCAGACCTCCCATCAGTAACCAGCGACTGTTAATGAAAAGATTAAATACTGCTCGGTCATGAGCTGCTGGTGGAGTTGGGATTAACATCGTCAGATTCCATTCCCTGGAAGTCGAGTTCAGGTGACAGGACTTCGAATGAAGAATGTCGCTTGCGTCAAACTCGGCTTTCCGGAGATGCTACGTTCATACTGGCCACAAGTGCAAGAAGGGATTGAACTATGGCGGGGGAGAATCCGTGGAGTGCCTGGCTGTCTCGCGTGAGGCAGGCCGGTGGAGTTGCACGGACCAGCACCGCACTCCCCGCCGAACGGGCGAATCAGTTTCTCGATACGATCAGTGATGGGAATCAGCTGCACGCGACGCTGCTATGGGCGATCGACAATGAAGGGAAGTTTCAGGCGGTCGCAGCGGGCGGGGTGATCCGCATCGCCGGGCCCGACGGCAAACTGAACATCGACCCCGTCACGCACCTGGAGCCACTGAAGGCCGTCTTCACCAAAGATCCTCCGCCGCCGGGGCCATGGAAGTCGGGGCAGGGGACAAACTACCAGCGGGCGATGCGACGGCTGGTGGTGGCGGCGAAAACGCCACTGGTGCTGGAGCTGTTCTTCTCGTACTCGTTGGCGAATGACCGGGCGGGGATTGAGCTGGCTTCGGACGAAGTCGTCGCCCTGCTGACGAAGGCCTTGGACGCCCACGCTTCGTCGCCCAAGGTCAACACCCTTAACGATGAGTTCTGGCGACAGCTTGATCAGTTCAGTCTGGCATTGCAGAAGAGTCTTGCGGTCGCCGACGTGTCGATGGTGGCTGCGAATGATGGCCGTGTGCTGCTGGATTGCGATCGCGTCAGTGTCGCCATGCGGTACGGCAAGCGGGCAAAGATCGTCGCCACAAGTGGCCAGGAGTCGACCCAGCAGCGGGCGAACCTGATCTATCAGATGTCTCAACTCGCCAAAGCGGTCTGCGACCTGGGTGAGCCTGTGGTCTTCACGGGGACCACGGACGGCTTTCCCGAATCATTTCGCGAACCACTCTCCAAGTACCTGGAGGAGAGCCGCTCCCGCATGGTGCACTTGATCCCACTGCGGGAGAACATTGCCCATCACAAAACCGAGCTCGATCTGGCGGATCAGCGTCGGCAGAAGCCGGGGCGGGTGATTGCGTGCTTGATCGCCGAGCAATCGAAGGACAGCGAGCCCTTACCTTCGGTGGCTCAACGCATCCCGATGGTGGCCGATCATGTGGCTTCGGCACTGAGTAACGCCCGGACCCAGGAGTCGATCTTTCTGCTGCCGCTCTGGCGGACGATCGGACGTACGCTGGGTTGGTTCCGGGGACGTCGGCTGGCGATTGCGATCGGGGTCGCTGTGGCGCTGGCGGGAGTGATTGCCGCCTTAAGCGTGGTGCCGTGGGAGTATCGTTTCGAGGCTGCGGGGCGGGCGATGCCCGTTGAACAGCACGACCTCTTTGCCCCGTGGGATGGAGACGTGATTCAAGTCCTGGTCGAGAATGGCCAGCCCGTCAAGAAGGGGGAACTGGTGTTCGTGCTCCGAAGTGACGATCTGCAAACGGAACTCGTCACCGCCGAGAATGAAGCGAGCGAACGCAAGAAGACCATCCTCTCGCTTGAAGACCAACAACGAAAGGCCGCCTCTGCCGGAGATATCGCGGAAGAGGCCCGCATCACCACCGAGATCGAAACGACCAAGGTCCAGCAAATCGGAGCCGAAGCCAAGGCCGAGATGTTCCGCAAGCGAATTGAGGCTCTGAAGGTCACCTCGCCGGTGGATGGGGTTGTTGCCACGTTCCAGGTCAAACAGACCCTGCTCGATCGCCCAGTCCGGCGCGGTGAACGATTGCTAGAGATCATGAACGTCGGCGGTCCGTGGCGTCTGGAACTTGACGCACCAGAGTACCGGATGGGGCACTTGCAGCGGGCTGTCATCGCGAAGTCGGGCGGGGCTTCGACCCCCGCAGAGCCCGCCTTGCGGCAGAAGCTATCGCCCGCAGAGCAGCTGGATGTCGACTACATCGCCGCGACCGCTGTCGAGGATCGGCATCAGGGCAAGTTGACGGAGATCGGCACGCGGACCAATGAATCGCAGAAGGAAGGCTCGACGATCGTCGAGCTGTACGTCGACATCAATCCCAATGACTTGCCCGCCCGGCACATTGGGGCCGAAGTGACGGCCAAGATCCACTGCGGCCAACGCAGCCTCGGTTACGTTCTCTTCGGGGATGTGTGGGAGTTCATCATTCGCAAGGTCTGGTGGTAGTGGGATATGTCCCGGCTCGGGGCGTGCTTACTCAAGTGGGACAGACATTCCTGTCTGTCCTTGCGCCTCGCATTCTCGTTGGTCCCGTCTGAAGCGTTTCGCCCCAGGCTCATCGGGTCACCTTACTAACGCCTTGGGACACTGAGGTCGGTTGCTGGCCAACCCCGGAACTCTCACTCGCGAACCATTTCCTCTCGATCGTGTCTCGCCCGGCACTATGAACAAGAAGCAACTTCTAAAACTGGGGTGTCCCGAAGACTGTGTCGTGGAAGCGATTCAGGCGGTGCAGCAGGCTGCGATGGCGGGCGAGATCAAAGGCAAGTATGGCCCGCGACTCATCGAGGAGATCCTGGCTGCACCGACGAGTTTTGTTGACCATCCCCGATTCGGCGACTTTGCCAAGGCTCTGTTGAATACCGAGCCCGTAGAACCGCCGCGCGAACCGATCGAGTACAAGGTCTGGGGACGCGAGCGGATCGACGACAATACGTTCACCCAGATGGCCGATGCATGCCGCTTGCCCAATGCCGTCGGGGCGGCGTTGATGCCCGATGCCCATTTGGGGTACGGGCTGCCGATCGGTGGCGTCCTGGCGTTGGAGAACGCTGTCTGTCCCTATGCGGTGGGGGTCGATATCGCCTGTCGCATGAAGCTCTCGATTCTCGATCTGCCGGTGGAGACGCTGGAAGACGAGAAGCGATCGGGCGACTACGACCGGGCTCTGGAGAAGGGCACGGTCTTCGGTGCCGGTGGTTCACACGACCGGAAACAGCTGCACCCGGTTCTGGATCAGGACTGGCACGTAACGCGGTTGACCCGTGAACTAAAGCCGAAGGCTTGGGCCCAGCTGGGGACTTCGGGGTCGGGAAACCACTTCGTGGAATTTGGCGTTGTGACGCTCGAACAGCCGGAGCTGGGGTTGGAGCCGGGACGGTATGTCGCCTTGCTGAGCCACAGCGGAAGCCGTGGTCCAGGTCATGCGGTGTGCAGTACCTACAGCTCGATCGCACAAACGAATCTGCCTCGCAAGTACGCGAAGTTCGGCCAGCTCGCCTGGCTCGATCTCGAAACTGAAGCGGGCCAGGAATACTGGCTGGCGATGAACCTGATGGGGGACTACGCAGCTGCGAATCACGATGTGATTCACAAGAACGTGTCGCACCTCATCGGGGCTCAGATCATCGCGGGTGTCGAGAATCACCATAACTTCGCGTGGAAGGAGACTCACGGAGGCCGCGAGGTCATCGTGCACCGCAAGGGGGCGACCCCAGCTGCGGTGGGCGAGCTCGGTGTGATTCCGGGATCGATGGCGAGCCCGGCCTACATCGTTCGCGGTCGTGGCAACCCCGAGTCGCTGAACTCGGCTTCGCATGGGGCCGGTCGCAAGATGTCGCGAACACAGGGGCGGGAGAAGTTCCGCTTCAAGGCGGTCGCGAATGATCTGTTGACCAAGGGCGTACGCGTGTTGTCAGCGGGGGCCGATGAGGTTCCCGGTGTCTACAAAGACATCGACGAAGTGATGCGTCAGCAGGCCGACCTGGTCGAAACCATTGCCCGCTTTGATCCCCGAATCGTCAAGATGTGCGGCGACGGGAGCAGGGCGGAGGATTGAGGAAGAACGTTGAAGGTTGAGCGATGAGTGTTGAGCGTTCAGAACGCCAGCACTCATCGCTCTTTCGTTCAGCTGTGACACGAGGCGGGACATGTCGCCTACGGTGATCACCGCTTAAACATCGTCGATCTCTGATTGCCCTTCGAGAGTAGAAACGCCATCAGGTCGAGAACTTCTTCTTCGTTCAGGGATTTGAGAAGGTCCTTTGGCATCTGCGAGTTGGGTGAAATCGTCCGCGATTCAATTTCACTCAGTGCGATCGTGACGAACTTCGTCGCGTCCTCGGGATTGGTGATGATCGTGATCGAGTCAGCTGTCTCGGACGCGATACGACCGGTGTAGACCTGTCCCGAGTTCGTGGTGACCACGCTGGCCCGGAACAGATCGGGCACGACCTTGTTCGGATCGATGATCGCCTCAGCCATGTCCTTGGGCGAGAACCGGCCAGCTAGCTGAGTCAGCTCCGGTCCCGTCGCTCCTCCCTCACCGTCGAAACGGTGGCAGAGGACGCAGCGGGCTGCCGCGAACATCTTCTTGCCGTGTTCGTAGTCGCGATCCTTGAGTTCAGACCCGACAGCTGACATGACCGACTTGACGGTCCAATCCGCTCCGGGCCCTTCGGGTTTGGGCAACTCCGGCGGAAGGACTGGCTTACGGGCCCCGAAGGCCTCGATCGCGAGCTTCTCCTGATCGGTGGCATTGTTCCAGGCGTCGTGGTCCATGTTCCGCAGGAAGCCAGGGTAGCTGGCCCCGCCGCTCCACGTCCGGGCTGTGTTGAACCAGTTGAAGAACGCCTTGCGGTCTTCCATCGTCCAGCCCGTTTTGAGGTTCCGCAGAGCAAACGCGTAGTGCATCTGCTGCGAATCGGGATGATTCTTCTGCACGGCGTTGAGCGTCGCTCCGTAGCCCGCGTTGCGGCTGGCCAGATTGCCGTAGTCCGGGGCAATCTGCCGCGGCGGAGCGGTCAACAACGCTGCGATCTTCGTGGAGATGCCAGGAGCCTGCAGGTAGACCAGCAAGTTCGCCAGCTCGCGGTTGAGGTCGTCCAGCTGGGCTTGCGCGACGGGATCGTTGCCACCCAGCAGCTGGACTGCGGGGAAGCGTTCGTCGAGTTTCTTGATGACCAGCTGTCGGTCGGCTTCGTCGAACTCACCCAGCCGGATGCCGATCAGTTCGTAGGCCCGCAGCAGCTCGATGCGCTGCACGTGCGTTAGAGTGGACCAGTTGAGCTTGTCGAGTGTCTCAATCAGGCGGTGCTTCAGTGCCGCATCGCCGCCAACGCGAGCCAGTCCAGCTACGCCGTTGATGACCTGGAACGGTGCGGTCGATCCCAGAACCATGTCCCGCCAGCTATCGGCCGGCTGATTCTCCAGGGCAATCCGGGCTGCGTACCGGATGAACCGGTCTGGATGATTGAGGTTCGGGAACGCCAGGTCAACGGCCGGTTTCGGGTCAGTCTGCTTGGCGTGGAAGCTCTCCAGCTTCTTACGAAGGTCATGCAGATGAACGGTCGTCGTGTTCTTCTGGATGGCCGGTTCGGTGGGTTCTGGACCGGTGTAGACGACGCGGTAGAGTTCGGATTGTGTTCCTCGTCCGCCGATGGTGAAGCACAGCGTCCCGTCGGGAGCGACAACCACGTCGGTCAACGGCAGCGGAGTCCGCGACAGGAATTCTTCCTTGGTGGCGGAGTAGCTCGCACCACGCGGAGTGATATGAATGGCGTACATCGTGCCGAACGTCCAGTCACAGATATACAGCGTATTCTGGTACTTGGCTGGGAACTTGGTGCCGTAGCCAAAGGTGACTCCCACCGGGCAACCGGGGCCGATGTCGATCAGCTCGGGAAGGCTGTCGAGGAAGTACTTGGGCCACTTGCTGGTCCCGCTGCGCCAGCCGAACTCGCTGCCGCTGACGGCATGTGAGACGCGGGTCGGACGGTACCACGGCGAGCCGAAGTCGTACTCCATGTCAGCGTCGTAGGCGAAGAGTTCGCCATCGGCGTTGAAGTCCATGTCGTAGGCATTGCGATAGCCAGAGCTGATGATGTCCCAGGTCTTCCCTTCGGGATCGGTTTTCGCGATCCAACCTCCGGGAGCCATGATGCCGACGGCGTGGCCATTGGCGTCCCACTGCCGAGGCAGCAGGTGGTCTTCATTCCAGTTCGTCGGCAGATGACTGGTGAACTTGGCCCGCTCTGCTTCCGGCATGTCGGGCAGATCCTTCGGCTCGAACGGGGGGCGAGTGTGGTTCCCGGCGATGCAGTAAATCGACTTGCCGTCGGGAGACAGACGCAGGGCGTGCGGGCCGTGTTCGCCACCTCCGCGGAAGACGTGCAGTTTGGTCACTTCGTCGAACTGGTCGTCGCCGTTTGTGTCGCGGCAACGATACAGGCCACTTCCGATTCCTCCATTGACCGTGACGTAGAGAGAGTCAAAGGCATAGAGCAGACCTTGGGCTCCAGAGATCGCTACCGACAGGCGTTCCACCTTGACCGGATCGGAGCTGCCGGGAGCCGGGAGGGTGATGCGGCACAGGCCCTTCGCCTCCTGATCACTGGCGATGAGGCGGCCTTTGTTGTCGAAGGTGATACAGACCCACGAGCCGAGTTGATCCTTGGGGACGGTGAACAGCCGCTCGACCTGGAACCCGGGCAAGGTGTTGAAGACCTCGGTCGCGACCGAGGCCTTGTTGAACACATCTCCCCATGGGGAGTCGCCGAGTTTGGCAATGATTTGGGGCTTGGCCCATTCCGTTGCATCGGCCTTCTCGGCCACCAGCCACGATTCGTCAGTGACAAGTCGCTCGATCGAGCCATCGGGGCGGTGCAGCGTCAATCGGGCGATGAAACCGCCGACCGCGTCGAGGTTCTTGATCTCGGTCAGCAGCGTGTTCTCGCCCTCCACGACATGCTCGGTAATGTCGACCAGTGAGGATTGAGCCCACTCGGTTCCGGATGCGATCTTCTGACCATTGAGCTGGGCAGTGAACTCATTGTCGCAGGTCAGCTGGAGCGTGGCCTTCTTCACGGGACCGGAGAAGGTTTTCTTTACGAAGTAGACCTTGCCCAGATCGGCTCCCCAGATCCATTGGGGCAGGGGGGCATCGGCGGGGGCGGGAGACTCGTCTGTGGAACTGGTGAGTGAGGCTGGGACGCCGCTGGAGGGGACTCGTTCGACGGCCTGAGTCAAGACTTGTGGGGCCTCGGCTTGCAGCCTTGGGCTGAACCCACTCAGTGCGATCAAAGTGGCCAGGCAACAGAGTCGATGCATGAGATTCATCCAGATCACCAGCTCGTCATTCGTGCTTCACGCCTCGGGTTAAGGAGGCGAATCACAGCTGGCCCGTCAACAACAGATCAAACAGCTGTGATGGATAGACAATAGGCCATTCGCGAGTCGGACTCCAGCGAGTGCGCCGGCGGGCGGCAGTGACTGAGTGAGGAGGCAAGGGGGCGGAGAGTGTGACCACGAAACCCACGAAAATGGATGTGTGGTGTCGTGGGACGCGCGAGGCCTGGAGAGGAGTGAGGCGAGAGCTGTTGAGCGATCTTGATCGTGTGGACCGTGGTGAGAACGTTCCGAACACGCTTGCTGATCTGCCGAGAGTCTGGTCAATCATAGAGGCGGTCGGGCGAATTGAGATTCGATCTCTGAATCGTAAACGGGATCATTTGTCGCAGGCGTATCCATCACTGTCGGAAGGACAAACCGTTCACGAAATCCTCACTCGTTTCGGGGGCTTCGAGGCACAGCACCCAACCCGCAAGGCGGCTTGCTACTTGGTCAAAATCAACTTGCCCGCCCGGGTAAGACGCAGGCGATAGATCTCGTTTCCGTGACGAATCAGGATTTCCGAGTTTCCGGAAAGAATGTCTTCCGAACGGACAACTCGCATTCTGATGTTCGCATCTTCTTTGCTGGAAATGTCTTCCGGTGATTCTTCGGGTGATGGTTGAGCCATTGCCGGTCTTTTCGACAAAAAAGAATGTGAATAATGGCTTGCGGATGCTGGCTGCTCTTAATAATTTATTGCTATTGAGACTCAGTGTCAACAAGGTCTCTGCGAGTTAGCCAGCCACGCCGTTGTCGCGTTCTGCCAGCCACACTCATGCCGGTCGAATCTCCTCATGCGTGCCCCGCTTGGTCTTCCATTCAGGACTGAACTCCTCATGAAACCTTATGCAGCTGGTCGTCGTCTTGGCTTCACTCTGATCGAACTCCTGGTCGTGATTGCGATCATTGCCGTGCTCATCGCCCTTCTGTTGCCCGCCGTTCAGCAGGCTCGCGAGGCAGCGCGTCGTTCCCAGTGCAAGAACAATCTCAAGCAGTTGGGTCTGGCTCTCCACAACTACCTCGACAGCTACTCAGTCTTCCCACCGCTGTGCGGGATCGGGACCGGGACTGGCGGCAAGTGGTCGCCGTGGGCCCGAATTCTGCCGTACGTGGATGGGGCTAATGTTTTCAACAAGGCCAACCTGAATCTGAACTACAGCGATCACACTCTGAATCCAGATGGATCGAGCAACTGGGACATCACGTCATTGAGAATGGCTGTGCTGATGTGCCCCAGCGAAGTCAACGATCGCATGCGGATCAGCACGACGCCCGGCGGTCAGAATCACTACCCCGTGAACTATGGGGTGAACTGCGGTACCTGGAAGACCTTCTCGCATTACAGCACGCTGGCGGCTGGCGGGACTCCTGGGGATGGGGCTTTTGCTCCGAACAGCCGCTTCTCGACCGCCGCTTTCTCGGATGGGATGAGCAACACGATCTGTGCCTCGGAAGTCAAAGCCTTCACTCCGGGGGCGGCTAGCAACAAGCTGGGGACGGATACCCTGCCGACTGTCAGTGATGTGAGCGGTTACGCCAGCTCCGCGACCTTCAGCCCCAATGGCCACACCGAATGGGTGGATGGCAAGGTCCATGAAACCGGCTTTACCACGACGTTTACACCGAACACGGTTGTCCCGATCGTCAGCGCGGGAGTCACCTATGACGGTGACTATGTCTCCTGTCGTGAAGGCAGTGCGACAAGCGTGGGCTTCCCGGTCTATGCAGCTGTGACTTCGCGAAGCTTCCACACCGGAATCGTCAACAGCCTGTTGATGGATGGGTCGGTGCGTGCATTTTCCTCCAACATTGACTTGGGTGTGTGGCGTTCGCTGGGCACCCGCTCCGGGGGAGAGGTGGTCAGCGAATTCTAAGTGGATTCGCTGACACCTCAGCTCGAACTGTGGGATGGGATCACGGATGGCTTCCATTCAAAATGAACTTCAAAAACCCTGAATAAACAGGAAACACCACAATGCGGATTTCGTCTCGCCGATCCGGTTTCACTTTGATCGAACTGCTGGTTGTGATCGCGATTATCGCGGTGCTGATTGCGTTGCTGTTGCCCGCTGTTCAGCAGGCTCGCGAAGCGGCACGACGTTCTCAGTGCAAGAACAATCTCAAGCAGATTGGTCTCGCAATGCACAACTATCTGGAGACTTTCACGAAGTTTCCGCCCGGTGGAACCTACGCGAGCGGAACCGCGGGTTCGGGCTGGTCGGTGCAGTCTCGCATACTGCCCTATGTGGATCAGGCGAACTTGCAGAACCTGATCGACTTCTCTCTGAATTACAACGTCGCTCCGAATCAGAACACCGTGACCGCCAAGCGAATCCCGCTGTTCATGTGCCCCAGCGAGACAAATGATCGAGCATATCCCGACGGTCCAACAACGCACTACCCGCTGAACTACGCGGTGAATTACGGATCGTGGCTGGTCTGGGATCCCGTCACCGGGAAGACAGGCGACGGAGCGTTTGCACCGAACAGCAGCCTGTCCGATCGCAACTTCACCGATGGAACCAGCAACTCGATCGGTGTTTCGGAAGTGAAGGCGTGGCAGCGCTATCTGAGAGACTCCGGGACTCCGACCCCCACCTTACCCGGTTCGCCTCTGGATGTGAGTCCTCTCGGCGGGACACTCAAGGAATCGGGTCACAACGAGTGGGTCGACTCGCGATTGAATCAGACGGGCTTCACCAGCGTCTTCGGACCCAACACCAAGGTTCCCCATGTCGATGCGGGAGTGACCTACGACGTCGACTGGGTGAACCAGCGTGAAGGCTCCTCAGCCACCGTGGCGACCTATGGGGCGATGACCTCTCGCAGCTTCCACACGGGGATTGTCCACAGCATGTTGATGGACGGCTCTGTGCGTTCGATCAGCGAGAACATCGATCTGACGACCTGGCGTCGTTTGATTTCCATCGGTGATGGAAATGTCATCGGAGAGTTCTAATTCCGATCGGTCCGTGTGCCCTCAACGGATCAAAAACAGAAACGCACCGCCGACAGGAGTTTCGGCGGTGCGTTCTGCGTTTCACGGGACTCAGTGACGGCGACTGAGTTGAGTTTCGTGCTTCGTCATGATGCCGAGTGAGACAGTAGGAGTTCCTGTTCCACTCGGCGTCGCGATCGGAGAGACATTTCTGCCTTCCCGACCAGCAGAAGCACGCCTGACCCGTCTTAGAGGCTGACAAACAACCTGTAAAAATGGCATCCGACAAGGGCATGAGATTGGTGCCCTGTGATCGTATCTCACCACGATCATGGAAGGAGCGAATCATGGAAGCCCGCCTGCCGGATGCGTTTTGCGAGTCTGTCGTGTCGTTGTTGCCGACGCAAGAGCCGTCGGGGAGGCGAGGAGGGCGGCCTGCCATCCCGCACGCGGTCGTACTGAAAGTGATCTGGTTCGTGTTGACGGTCGGCTGTCGCTGGAAGGACATCCCGCGGGAATTCGGTTGCTGCGGTGAAACTGCACGGCGACGCTTGAGGCTCTGGCAGGAACTCGGTGTGTGGCAGCGTGTGCATCTCCGATTGTTGTCGCGGCTTCGTCAACGTGGCTGTCTCGAGTGGCAGCGTCGTACTGATCGACTCGACTCACGTGAGGGCGTTTGGCGGTGGTGATCGCAGTGGCCCCAGCCCCGTCGACCGCAGAAAACTCGGGACAAAGCTGACATTGCTGACCGACCTGCGCGGGACTCCGCTGGTCCTGCGTAGTGCTCCCGCCCACTTCAGCGATCATCGCGAGATCCTGCCCACCGTCGCCGCGTATCCCGCGATCGGGGGCCAGCCGGGACGACCACGCCAGTTACCAGACCTCCTCTTCGCCGACGCCGGATACGACAGCCAGGCCACTCGGGAGGCGCTGTCGGCTCGCGGCATCGACTCCGCCATTCGTTACCGCAACCGCCCACACGGTTCGCACCTGGGCCGATTCCGCTGGCCCGTCGAACGCACCTTCAGCTGGATCAAGGGACTGCGTCGCATGCGCATCCGCTATGACCGACATCCCACTCTGATCGATGCCTGGAACAACCTCTCCCTCGCGGCCATCTGCTTCAGAATCCTCCACCCAGCATCGTGAAACACGAGGTCTATTGAGGTTGTTTGTCAGCCTCTTAGTACCGGATGATGAAGTCAACCGTCAGGCGGTCCTTCATGATGTCCTTACGCTGGCTGTAGGGGAACTCGTAGGCAAGACCGAGTTCGGAGTTCACGCTCGGCTTGTACTTCACACCGAATGCTCCCGAAACGAAGTTTGCTCCGCCCATCGCGGGCGAACCAAAGTTGAACAGGTCGTCACCGCCGATCGGAGCGGGAAATGCTGATCCGCTCGACAGGTAAGAGTACCAGTTACACTCCGTGAACAGATACAGGCCCGAGTCACCCAGCTGGCGGTCAAGGTGGTTTGACCAGTACCAGATCTGGTTTTCAGCAGACCGGTCAACAGGCAGGCGGAAACCGGTGCCCGAGACCCAGTGCCAGTAAGGCAGGAACTCGGTACCACCCGTGGCGAAGAGGTGGAACTCTCCGTCGCCGTTGCCTTGCAGAGATCGGGTGGATCCGACTGGCATTTCAAACGTGGTCCCCACGCTGGCAATCGTCTGGGTTTCCACATCCCGGAAGATGTTGTACTTCAGACCCGCGGAAACATCGGCGAAACCGTCCTGGACAAGCGGATTCTGCGAGGTAATGAATCCGTCCTTGGTGGCGATAATCGACAATTTGTCTGTCAGGGCTAAGCGGGCCTGTGCAGCGATCACCTGGACATTCTGTCCTCCCAGATTGGCGGGAAGATGGTGATTGATGAAGATGAAGCGAGCTTCGGTCAGTGTCCGCGGATCTTCAAAATAGACCGGGTTCGTCATCGGGCTGATGAAGTTGGTGAAGCACTTGTCGGAGTGGGCAAACAGGCCGAGCAGCTTGTCGTCACTGACCAGGAGGCTACCAAGATCGAGTCCGCAACCACTGCCGCACTGACCACAACCGCCGAACAGACCGCATCCACCAAACAACCCGCTGCCGCATCCTGCCCCATGGGAGCAGCCGTCTGCCCCACAGCCTTCGCCGAGGCAACCCTGCCCGAGGCATCCTTCTTCCACAAAGGGATCGCCGATACAGCTCTTCCCAATGCACTCCTGGGCCATCGCCGGCAGCGGAATCGCCATCATTAGTCCCAGGATCAACCGACGTAAGCACCTCATGGAAACACGTCCTTGCAAGATTTGTGAATGGTGGCGGCTGGTCACGCGATCAGGCCGTACTCTTGAACGTTTCAACTTTTCGGAATAACCGAAACACGGCAATGAGGTGCGCCGGTGCTAACTTTAATGTTTACGCAACCGTACTTTGGTACTCGGTAAAGGACATGTTTTGTGACCGCCCGCCACAGAAGTGTGCAGAGGTGTCTCGCTGCACACATGCATGGCAGGGCTGGGGGCTGGATTGATGATATTGGAGGCAAGGCGGATAATCTGGTTTTCAGCGAAATTGCTGTGAGTTCAGGTGTCTTACTTGGAATAGACGGAGGAGTTTAACATCTCCGTGGTGATTATTGAGTGGCCAATATATTCGTGGGAACTGCGTTTTTATGAGTTAATTATTCAGCCACATCATGTGGCGTTTCGCTGAGTAGTTTTGTGTTTGACGGACTCTTTTATAACTGTTTTGTAATGGGTGATGCTAGGGGGTAGATGGCGTTGCTGGATATGTGAAACGGGTGTGCAGATGCGTTACACGCACTGGTAGGGTGTGTTCAAGAGCCGCTTGGAGATGTGGCCGCCGTGATCAGCTTGGGCCTTACCTCGCGACCGCCTCGTCGTTGCTGGAAACCGTGGTGGGAATCGGGACCGCCCTCAGCTGCGGCATGTCGCTCGCGATCTTCAGGACATCGCGGCAGTGTGAGTGGCAATCAACGCAAGTGGAGAGCACTCCCATGTAGGCGTACGTGGCGCCTTCCAGGTTGCGCGTTCCGGCCTGGTCAATCAGCTTTCGCGATTGTCGACGGAGTTGCTCGCGGTAGTCGGCATAAGTGGCATCCTGGTTGGCTTCCCATTCGCCGCTGTTGCACATCTTCAGGAGTTCAACTCCCGCTTTGTTGATCATCGCGAAATCTTTTTCCACGAGTCCCTCGACCACAGCCTGTGTGCTGGCCAGCTTGGCTCGCATGAGGGCGTCCTGGGGCTCGGCACTGGCTGGAGACGACTTGGGGTCACCAGCTGCGAACGCGACGCCGACTGTTGCGAGCAATCCAAATCCAAGCAGAGCGTTGCGTTGCATGTTGTGGTCCCCGTCCGTGCTGCAAGAGCTTCCGATTAGTCGGTCTTTAACTGGCAAGATCGGCATCACCTGATTTTCTGGTTCAGTCAATCCAGCGGATGATGTGATCAGGCCTGGAAAATGGACATGCATGGCTCACTGTGCGTGGAGGTCACGCCCCTCTTTGCCGGTCGTCGGTGTGCATCTGTCGGTTCGCACACCCCCAAAATGGTCAAGACCACTCTGAGCTTGTCAGGAACGGCTTGGTCGACTGTCGAGAGGCGATTTTGTTAGGATCGCCTTCTCTCGAACCCGCCCACTAGCCCACCGATGCCCACCATGCCGCTGACCATCACTGACCTCACGGTTCACGACCTTCGGTTCCCCACTTCAAAGCATCTCGACGGATCGGATGCGATGAACCCGGACCCTGATTACTCAGCGGCGTATTGCGTCCTGCACACGAATGATCCCGCCATCGCCGGGCACGGGATGACATTTACGATCGGGCGTGGCAACGACCTCTGCTGTCGTGGGATCGAGGCTCTGCGTCCGCTGATCGTCGGTCGGACTCTCGAAAGCATTACGACCGATCTCGGCGGTTTCTGGCGGCACATCACCGGAGACAGCCAGCTGCGTTGGGTGGGGCCCGAGAAGGGGGTCATCCACCTCGCGACCGCCGCGGTGGTCAACGCCGTGTGGGACCTGTACGCCAAAGCCGAAAAGAAACCGCTGTGGCAGGTCCTGACCGACATGACGCCCGAGCAACTCGTGAAGTGCATCGACTTCCGATACATCACCGATGCCCTGACTCCCGAAGAGGCTCTCGCGATCCTGAAGAAGTGGTCCCCGACTCGCCAGGAGCGTATCGCCCACTTGAAGGCCGAGGGATACCCCGCTTACACGACCTCGGCGGGGTGGCTCGGTTACTCGGACGACAAGCTGCGCGACCTGTGCCGCAAGGGCATGGCCGAGGGATGGAGTTGCTTCAAGATCAAGGTCGGTCGCGATCTGCAGGACGACATCCGCCGCTGTAAGATCATCCGCGAGGAGATCGGCTGGGACCGCCGGATGATGGTCGATGCCAATCAGGTCTGGGACGTGCCGCAGGCCATTGAATGGATGAAGCATCTGGCTCCGTACAAGCCGTGGTTCATCGAAGAACCCACCAGTCCCGATGACATTCTCGGCCACGCAGCCATCGCCAAGGCAGTGGCTCCGATCCTGGTGGCGACGGGCGAACACTGTGCAAACCGGGTGATGTTCAAGCAGTTCCTGCAGGCTGGGGCGATCGGTATTTGCCAGATCGACAGCTGTCGCATCGGCGGTGTGAACGAGATCCTGGCCGTGATCCTGATGGCGGCCAAGTTCGGCATTCCGGTCTGCCCGCACGCGGGGGGAATCGGTCTGTGTGAGTACGTGCAGCACTTGTCGATCTTCGATTATGTCTGTGCCAGCGGGACACTGGAGAACCGACTTACCGAGCATGCCGGGCATCTGCACGAACACTTCAAAGACCCGATCCGGATGCAGAACGGTCGCTATATGCCGCCCACCGCAGCCGGTTACAGCATTGAGATGTGGCCGGAATCGATCGAGAGATACGCCTACCCGACCGGAGCGGAATGGAAGGCGTAGGTGATTGATCGAATCAGGGCAGGGGGCTGGTGGAAGAGCCCGAAACATGGTGATTTCTTCGGAATCCCTGCCACAGGACACGTCTCATCGGCGACAATACGGTGCGGAGATTCAAGTCCGGGGTATTGCGGGAGGGGATGATGTGGCCTCAACGATTCTTGTCGGTTCCTGAGGGGCTGCGACGAGTCGCCGTCGCCCTGTCGATCTCTCTGTTCGTTTTGGGGATGATGGCCGGGCCTGTTATGGCCCAGAGACGCAACCTGTCTTCCATCCGCCGGATGAATGAGCAGCTCCGGCAGCAAGAGATTCTCCAACTGCAGGCCCAGCTGGATGAGGCGAAGAAAGTCCTCGATTCGGTAGCCTCACAGGGGACAATGACCGAGGCCCAGCTTGATGCCGCTCGCCAGAGTGCGCTCGCCGCCCGGCAGTCACTGAATGAAGCGGCCAAGGACCGTCGTGCAGCCAGTTCTAAAATCCGCAAAATCGAAGAGAGCCTTCTTGAGTCGCAGCCAGCGGACTCCGAGTATGGGAAAGCCCTCGATGGAGTCGACGCGGCCCGCCGGGCGTTGGACGCGGAAATGCACCAGATCCTGGGGCGACCAGCTCCGGCACCCGATGAGGGCGAGGTAACGCGACTGGCGGAACTGGCTCGCCTGACCCCGGAGCAGCGGGCTCATCTGAACAAGACTCCATCTTACACCGAGAAAAAAACGGCTCTGAACGATGCCATGAAGGAGCTGACTCGTGTGAAGTCGAATCTGTTCCAGGACAGCGAAGAGTGGAGGAAAGCCCACGAGGAGCGGAGAAAAGTCGAACAAGAAGTCGCTAAGAGCTCCAAAGCCAACCGGGGAGCAGCTCAAGATAGCTCCGATGCTCGCGAGGACCTGCGCTCCGCGACACAGATCGCAGCCTCAGCCAAAGCGACGATCGCTCAGATCGAGGCTCGACTGCACGCACTGGGCGCGAAGGAGAAACCAGCATCTGATAAGAAGCCAGCGACCGACAAGCGAAACCCGTGAGTTCGCCCCGGCCAGCCGCGCGGGTACAATCTAAGAAGTCCCGCAACCTTCGCGATGCGGCCCCGGAGCAAAGAGGTTTCCGTGTCACGTTTCGGCTTTCATCCGATCATTGAACGATGGTTTGCGAAGAAATTCGCGGGCCCGACTGAGCCGCAGGAACGTGGCTGGCCCGAGATCGCTGCCGGGCGGCATACACTGATCGCAGCCCCGACCGGAAGTGGTAAGACCCTGACCGCGTTCATGGCGGTGATCGACCGACTGGTTCGCGAGGGACTGGAGGGGCGACTTGCGCCCGAGATGCGTGTCGTTTACATCTCGCCGCTGCGTGCCCTGTCGAACGACATGCAGAAGAACCTGCGTGGGCCGCTCGAAGAGATCGCAGCTGAGGCTGCCGAAGCTGGGTTTGAACTGCCCGAGATTCGCGTGGGATTGCGGACCGGCGATACATCCCAGCATGAGCGAATGAAGCTGGTCAAGAACCCGCCGCATATACTCGTGACCACGCCCGAGTCGCTGTTTCTGATGCTGACTGCCGAGAGAGGGCGGGCAGCATTGTCGACCGTGGATACAGTGATCGTCGACGAGATTCACGCCCTCGCCCGCGATAAACGCGGATCGCATCTGTCACTGTCTCTGGAGCGATTGGAGAGCCTGGTCCGCGAGCGGAGTGGGGAGGGTGAGTGTGAACCACGGAGGCACGGAGGCACGGAGGGGGGGGAAGCGGTCAGCGGACAGCCATCAGCGGTCAGTGGGGATGTCGGTGCGTCTATCTCCCTCTCCCCCGCAGCTGGCTTGGCTGTCGGAGAAGAAGCGATCGCGGGGGAGAGGGCCGGGGTGAGGGGGCGTGGTCAGTCGAAGGTTCCCCTCCTCACCCTAACCCTCTCCCCCGATTTAGAGTCCACTCAGAACCCGGTCATCGAACCGGGGGAGAGGGAACCAGCGGAGCGGTTAGAGCAGTCAGCGTCACCCGGCGAACCCGGTTCGGCGGGAACCTCGTCCTCCCGGTCTTCCTCTCCACATCTCCCCCTCGCCCCGTCTCCTTCTCCCCCCTCCGTGCCTCCGTGTCTCCGTGGTTCATCCCCCCCTCTCCCCCACCGCCGCCTGCAGCGTATCGGTCTCTCCGCCACGCAAAAGCCGATCGACCGCATGGCCCGCTTCCTCGTCGGGGCGGGTGACGCCGAACTCCCTATCCCCGAGGAACCGCCGCCTCGCGAAACTCCTCCCGAATGCGACGGCCCCGGTTGTCACGAGGAAGTCGACCGCGCCGGGCAGATCCTCAGCCGCGAACAGCCCCCACCGATTGAGGTCGACTGCTCGATCATCGATGTCGGGCATCAGCGACTGCTGGATCTGGCGATCGAGACGCCGCAGAGTGAACTCGGGGCGGTCTGTTCGCATGAGCTGTGGGCTGAGGTCAATGCCCGCCTGGTCGAGTTGATTAACTCGCACCGCAGCACGCTGATCTTTGTGAACACGCGTCGCATGGCGGAACGCGTTACCTTTCAACTCACCGAACTGCTGGGCGAAGAAGCGGTCAGCAGCCACCACGGTTCGCTCTCGGCCCCCATTCGTCTCAAGACCGAACAACGTCTCAAATCGGGCGACCTGAAAGCGGTTGTCGCCACTGCGTCGCTCGAATTGGGAATCGATGTCGGGTACATCGATCTCGTCATCCAGCTGGGATCGCCGCGATCGATTGCGACGTTTCTGCAACGTATCGGCCGTTCGGGGCACGCTCTTGGGCTGGTCCCCAAAGGACGGATTTTTGCACTGACCCGGGACGAACTATTGGAGAGCATGGGGTTGATCCGAGCCATCCGGTCTGGTCGACTGGATGTCACGCCGATCCCGAACGCCCCGCTCGACATCCTGGCCCAGCAGATCGTGGCAGAGGTCGCGACCGGTGAACGCAATACCGATGACCTTTACGACATGTTCCGCCGGGCGGAGCCGTATCGCATGCTGCGGAGATCTCACTTCGATCAGATCGTGAAGTTCGTCAGCGAGGGGGTCACCGACACGGGGGGGCGCGTGCATGCCTTGCTGCACCATGACCATGTGCAGAAGCGGTTGCGTCCTCGCCCCTCTGCCCGACTGACGACGATCAACAACGGTGGGGCCATCCCCGAGACCGATGTGCTTCGCGTTGTGGTGGAGCCCGAGCGGACGGTGGTGGGGTCGGTCGATGAAGAGTTCGGCATCGAGAGCCAGCGGGGGGACATCTTCCTGTTGGGCAATACCTCGTGGCGGATCGAGATGTTGCAGGGCAACGACCTGGTGGTCAGTGATGCTCACGGGGCTCCGCCGACGATCCCCTTCTGGCGCGGTGAGGGACCGGGCCGTACGATTGAGCTCTCAGAGGAGGTGTCGCAGCTGCGCCGGGAGATCGAAGATCGTGTGAAGTTCATGGCCAGCGGCGGGGCGGTGGGTGCTGCGTGGGGTGAGTGTGAACCACAGTGGCACGGAGGCACGGAGGGGGGGGAAACGGTCAGCGGTCAGCCATCAGCTGTCAGTGGGGATGTCGGTGCGTCTTCCTCCCTCTCCCCCGCAGCTGACGTGGCTGGCGGAGAAGAAGTGATCGCGGGGGAGAGGGCTGGGGTGAGGGGGCGAGGTAAGCCGAAGGTTCCCCCCCTCACCCTAACCCTCTCCCCCGATTTGGAGCCCACTCAGACCCCGGTCATCGAACCGGGGGAGAGGGAACCGGCGGGGCGGTTAGAGCAGTCAGCGTCACCCAGCGAACCCGGCTCGGCAGGAGCCTCGCCCTCCCGGTCCTCATCTCCCCCACCCCCCAACGCCCCTTCTCCCCCCTCCGTGCCTCCGTGTCTCCGTGGTTCATCTCCCACTAACACCGCCCCACTCGCAACCTACGAAGCCATCGCCGAATGGCTCGTCACCACCACCAGCTGCACCCTCTCCGCCGCACAGCAGATGGTCACCTATGTCGCCGCGCAGCAGGCCGCCGTCGGGTTGGTGCCGACGCAGGATCGAGTGATCTTCGAACGCTTCTTCGACGAAACGGGCGGGATGCAGCTGGTCGTCCATGCTCCGTTCGGGGCGAGGATCAATCGCGCTTGGGGACTGGCGATGCGGAAGCGGTTTTGCCGCTCGTTCGACTTCGAGTTGCAGGCCACCGCCGATGACGATGGGTTTATCCTTTCGCTCGGGCCGCAGCACAGCTTCCCGATCGAGAGCCTGTTCCCGATGCTGCGAGCCGACAACGCCCAGAATCTGCTGGAGCAAGCGATCCTCGCCGTGCCGATGTTCCAGCTGAGGTGGCGCTGGAATGCGACGCGAGCTTTGCTGGTTGCCCGGCAAAAGAACGGCAAGAAAGTCCCGCCGGCCCTGCAACGCTTTCGGTCGGATGATTTGCTGACAGCGGTGTTTCCGCGTCTGACCGGGTGTCAGGAGAACATCGTTGGCGACCACGTGCTGCCCGATCATCCGCTCGTCGAGCAGACAATGTATGACTGCCTGAACGAGGCCCTCGACATCGACGGCTTGCTGGAGTTGCTTAGCCGAGTCGAACGCGGCGAGATCCAGTTCATCGCCCGCGACACACGCGAGCCGTCGCCGTTTTCGTATGAGCTCCTGAACTCCAACCCGTACGCTTTCCTCGATGGAGGTGAGGTCCAGGAGCGTCGGGCCCGGGCGGTTCAGACGCGGCGTACACTCACGGTGAGCGAGCTGAGCGATCTCGGTCGGCTCAACCCCGAGGCCATCGAACAAGTCGTCAACGAAAGTCGCCCCGTTGTTCGCAACGCTGACGAGTTGCACGATGTCTTGCTCAGCCGCATTGTGCTGCCTGTCACGTCAGCGGAGGGGTGGCGGGACCTGTTCGAGGAACTTCGATCATCGGGGCGCGCTGCCTCGATCACACTTCCGAACGGTACCGAAGCGTGGGTCTGTGCAGAACGCTGGCTGGCAGCCAAGCAGGTCTACAAGCAGGCCGTCTGCGACCCGCCATTGACGATCCCCTCGACCGTGCGGCAGAACTGGGAGGAGATCGAAGCCCTCGTCACGCTGGTACGCGGAGCTGTCGAGTTCTGCGGCCCGACCACAGCTGAGGAACTCGCCGCCGAGATGTCGCTGGGCGTGTCGCAGGTTTTCTCGTCGCTAGAGGCCTTAGAGGGCGAGGGGACCGTTCTTCGCGGAAGGTTCCGACCGGAGCGAGCTGTCAGCCGTCAGCAATCAGCTGTCAGTAATAGTGCGAGTGGTACATCTTCCTCCCTCTCCCCCGCATTGGAGTCCACTCAGAACCCGGGCATCGATCCGGGGGAGAGGGAGCCGGCGGGGCAGTTAGAGAAGTCAGCGTCACCCGGCGAAACCGGCTCGGCAGGAGTCTCGCCCTCCCGGCCAGCAGACTCTTCATCTCCCCCTCTCCCGATCGCCCCCTCGCCACCACCTCCCATCGAATGGTGCCACCGCCGTCTCCTCGCCCGCATCCACCGCCTCACCGTCGCGGGGCTGCGACGCGAGATCGAGCCTGTTGACATCCCGACTTTTGTGCGGTTCCTCACGCGTCATCAGATGGTCTGGCCCGAGTCGCGGCGTACGGGATCGAATGCCGTTTACGATGTCATCACGCAACTCCAGGGGATCGACATTGCTGCCATCGCCTGGGAGGCGGACATCCTGCCGCTGAGAGTGACTGATTACCGGCGCGAGTGGCTGGATGAGTTGAGCCTGACCGGCGAGGTGACGTGGGGCCGGCTCTACCCACCGGCCCGCGATCCCGACAAGACAAAACCGAATGCCAGCCTGACTCGGGTGGCTCCTGTGTCGATCTGCTTACGCGAAGACATGCCGTGGCTGCTGGCCACAGCTGCCGAGACGTTGTTTGAGTCTCTCGGGTCGCAGGCTCAGGAAGTGGTGCAGATTCTCTCGCAGAATGGAGCGATGTTTGCGACCGATGTGCTGCAGCAGTGTCGCATGCTGCCGAGCCAACTCGACGATGTGCTGGGGGAACTGGTCACGCGTGGGTGGGTGACGGCGGACGGATTCTCCGGTCTGCGGAGTCTGATTCGCGAAGCCGATGGCCCGGGCGAACGGTATTCGTCAGGACGCGGGCCCAAGGTCGTACGCCATCGACGAAACGCGACCGTCGGGCGGTGGACGTTGTGGCGGGGAGGAACAGTCAGCAGTCAGCCGTCAGCTGTCAGTAAAGAGTGGACCGCTCGTTCCCCCCTCTCCCCCGCAGTGGACGTGGGTCGCGGAGAAGAAGTCACCGCGGGGGAGAGGGCCGGGGTGAGGGGGCAAAGTCAGTCGAAGGTTCCCCCCCTCCCACTCTCCCCATCCCCCACTCCCGCACGCGGAAGTACCGGGGGGCTGACGCCGCCCCGCTCGCCGGGGGATACTAGCGACCGAATCCCAGTCGATGTCGTCGAGCAGTGGGCGTGGCAGTTACTTCGTCGCTGGGGCGTGGTGTTTCGCGATCTGCTCAATCGGGAGCCCGGGGCACCTCGCTGGTGGGAGTTGTTACAGGTCTATCGCAAGCTGGAGGCACGTGGCGAGATCCGCGGCGGTCGTTTCATTACCGGAGTGGCAGGCGAACAGTTCGCTCTCGGTGATACGATCCGCGAGTTGCGGAAGTTGAAGGAGTCGCCCACGGCAGGTGAGCTGGTTGTCTTGTCGGCGTGTGACCCGCTGAATCTGGTCGGGATTCTCGGCAACGACGCTCGCTTTCCCAGCCAGCCCTCGAACCGAATCGCCCTGTTCAATGGCATTCCGGTCGGCGTCTATCAAACCGATGTTCAGCTGTGGCCGACCTGCCCGAAGTCTCTGGCTCCGTTTATCTCCGCTCAACTGAGGACCGGGAAGACGATGGCCGTTGCGATTCCGAAGGGCTCTGCGAAGTCTGCAACCCCGGAGCGAGAGCCCGCTTCATCCCGCCCTCCTGCTGCTCCGAACGTGAACAGCCAGTCCGGCGGTTCTGGTGAGGCAGTCGTCGGAAGCGTCCCCCGACAGGAGCCACTCACCCCGGTCGAAAAGCTGATGAACAAGCGGCGACCAAGGACACCGTCGAAGGGGACGATACCTCGCCCGAGGATCTCGTGATCGAGTGTCTTTGTACGGGGGCTACCAGCGCAGAAAGGAATGATGCGGTCCACATTCCTCTGGCCGGACTTTCCTGTTCCCGATACGTTTATCTGCAACTAAGAGGCATCAAGGACGCGTGACTCATAGGCGATGATCAAAGAATGAACGAGACCTCGGTAATCTCCAGTGGGAATTCTTCCGATTCTAAGGGCATCTGTCAGAAAAAGCCTTTCTCGACTTGCCTGAAAATGCGCGTTTTGGTTCTGGGGCTGACGATCTGTTGCGGAGTGGGCTACTACTTCTTTCAGCAGTCCATGAAGTTGGACCCGGCCCAAATCACCGCAATTCAAAGAGAGATTGTCGACATCGATCTCCCAACCAACCTGCATCCGGGGATTGGGATCAATCGGCGGATGAGTTTCGCGAAGCTAAAGATGGCTTTATACAACCCGACTGAGGCGACCTCACTGATGTTGATCGGGTTCTTAGACAATGACGAACACGACTATGAGCAGAGCATGAAAGCCTGCCATCTTCATGCTAACGAGTATTGGAACAATGACTTTCAGGTTGAGTCCTCTGAATTGAAATCCATCCAGATCAACGGCACTGCAAATGATTTCCAGTTCATCAAAGGGAAAATCATTCTTCCCGGAGGAAGGATGACACCGGGGCGGCTGATTTTCGGTCAATTCGCAGCCAAGAATTACAGAAAGGGGTTCATTCGGTATTCAATCACAGAATCAGATTACGACGAAGAAGCAGTAATCCAGATGCTGGAATCGATTCGTAAGTAATTGCAAACTGGATCGGAATTCCCTACCTGTTTCCGTGAGCAACACTCCGCTTGAGTACTCGTGCAGGAACTCCAGCGACGGTTTGTCCGTCCAGAACATCAGAAACCACAGCTGCTCCCGCTCCCGCGACACAATCACGCCCGATGCAGATCTGCGGGATCACAACGGCACCGACACCGATGAGAGTCCGGTCACCCACGGTGACTTGCCCGGCCAGTCGGGCTCCCGGGGCAATGTGCACACCTCGCCCCAGCACACCATCATGGTCGACACTGGCTCCGGTGTTGATGATTCCGCCGATGCCGATCACAGTGTCGGCTTGAACAATGGCCCCTGCCATGACGATGGTTCCCGATTCCAGACGGGCCGTGGGGGAAACGCTGGCTGCGGGGTGAATGAGCGAGGGAACGGTGTAGCCAGCACGGATCGCGATCTCGATGCAGCGCAGCCTCGCGGCGTTGTGGCCGATCGCGACGAAGACCTCACACGTTCGGTCGGCTTGCGAAGAGAGGAGCCAGCTTTCGCCGCCGAGGATCTTTGCTCCGTAGTAGTCCTGACCGTGTCGCTCGACCGCTTCCTCGATAAAGCCAGCGACACGGACGCCCAACTCGCTCGCCACGTCGGCCACGACCTTGGCGTGTCCCCCAGCTCCCCAAAGATAAATCTGACGCTCAGCTGCGGGCACGACTCAACTCCTGAAAATCACGGGCCGCGAGTCTACAGGTCGAAGCCCACGTCCAACAAGATGGGGGAGGTTTTAGCAATCAGCCATCCGCCATCCGCATCAGCCTTCCGCCTGGCTGGCCTGCTGGGGCTCTTGCGGTTCCACATGAATCAGGACGCCGGTCAGGCGGGGGATCTCCGACTTCAGGATGGCTTTCACCTTACCCGCAAGGGCGTGAGCGACACGCACGGTGACCTCGGGGTCGACGTGTAGATGCATGTCGACGTGATACCCCGAGCCGCTCTTACGAACGAAAACCTTTTCGACCTCACGCACGCCGTCCACACCGCTGGCCACGGTGCGAACTCTCTCCACCATCTCATGAGCGACCGCATCGAGTAACTCGTCAAGTGCGGGGCGGATCAGCATCCAGGCGGACATCAAGATCACACCGCTCGCCAGAATCGCAGCCACCTCATCCGCAAACACCAGCCCGGGGATACCGAACCAGCGCGGCCCCCAGATTGCGACCGAGACGCCGATCAGAGCCGCAATCGAAGTAATGGCATCCGACCGGTGGTGCCACGCATCGGCCCGCGCAGCATCCGAATCGAACTGGTCCGCCCCCTGCATCACGAACCGGAATAACACCTCTTTGGTGAACACCACTCCGATCAGAACGAGCAGCGTCCAGGCTGCGGGAGCTTCATGCGGAATGAGAATCTCGTGGAGTGACTTCACCACGATGAAGATCGCGGCGACGACCAGTAGCACGCCGACACCTAATGACGCGAGGGCTTCCGCCTTGCCGTAACCATACGGGTGTTTCTGGTCGGGAGGCAGTGACGCCACTCGCAGGGCCTGCCAGACCAAAATCGATCCCACCGTGTCGGCCAGCGATTCAACCGCATCGGCGATGAGCGCGCTCGACTGCCCCCAGACTCCCGCTCCCAGCTTGGTCAGCGACAGTCCGATACTGGCAAAGAATCCGACGATCGTGTTGCGTTGCAGCGTGGATTGAGACATGCCCGCAGTCTATGGAAGGTGAGGTGCCGAAACCAGATTCACCGAGCACGCCAATACATGGGCTTCACATACGTCCCTCGTGCAGGTCGACCAACACGGCGGAACCTCAAATGGTGGGGCGCGATCCGGAATCCTCTATTCGCCCCGGCCAAGCCGCGCGTACAATGGGGCGAACGCAAATGTGTCGGGTTTTCCGACTTGCTGTTCTGTGCTCGGCCCCGAAACTCTGACTGAGGCGGCGTGCCATGACGATCGAAGCAGAACATGACCTTCCGCCGGAGCTGCTGGCACTCCAGAGTGAGATTGCCACGATTGCCCGCCACTATGGTCTCGACTTCCCCAAGACCATCTTCGAGTTCGTCGACTACGACGAGATGAGCATGATGGCAGCCTACGGCGGGTTTCCGGTGCGCTACCCACACTGGCGATTCGGGTCCCAGTACGACGAACTGATGAAGGGTTACACCTACGGTCTGCAGAAGATCTACGAGATGGTGATTAACACCGATCCGTGTTATGCGTATCTACTCAACTGCAATGGGATCACCGATCAGAAATTGGTCATCGCCCATGTCTACGGACACGGAGATTTCTTCAAGAACAATGCGTGGTTCGAGCATACGAATGTGCGCATGCTTGACCAGATGGCGAACCATGCCTCACGTATCAATCGTTACATCGATCGTTTTGGGTACGAGGTCGTCGAGCAGTTCGTTGATGCCTGTCTGTCGATCGAGGATCTGATCGATCCCCACTCGGTACATATCCGCCGTCGGCCAGATCCGTCACAGGTTGAGGCCGATCGGTTGAAAGCAGAGCGTGAACGCGAGGAGTTCGAACACGGGCTCGGCGAGGCTCGTGGCAAGTTCATCGCCAAGGGGTATATGGACCCATACATCAATCCCCCCGAGGTCCTCCATGCGGAACTCGCCGAGCGTCGCCGCCTGGAAGAAGCCCGAGCGGCCCAGCGGCGATTCCCCGAGGAGCCGGTTCGCGATGTGATGCTGTTTTTGCTGGAGCATGCACCGTTGCGGGACTGGCAGCACGACGTGATGGCGATCATTCGCGACGAGGCCTATTACTTCGCCCCCCAAGGCATGACCAAGATCATGAACGAAGGGTGGGCCAGCTATTGGCACTCGACAATCATGACGCGGCACGGGCTGTCAGATGCCGAAATCGTCGACTACGCCGACCACCACTCGGGCACGATGGCGATGTCCGGGCGTCGGCTCAACCCATACAAGATCGGCATCGAACTCTATCGCGACATCGAGGACCGCTGGAACCGGGGCCAGTTCGGCTCCGAGTGGGAGGCCTGTGACGACGAAGAAGAGAAGAAGCACTGGGACCGCAAGCTCGGCCTCGGCCGCGAAAAGATCTTCGAGGTTCGCAAGATCCACAACGATGTGACCTTCATCGACAACTTTCTGACCGAGGACTTCTGCCGCAAGAACAAGTTCTTCAGCTTCGCCTACAACGAAGAAAAGAAAGACTACGAAATCGCCAGCCGGGAGTTCCGGGAGATCAAGGCCCAGCTGCTGAACAACCTGACCAACCATGGCCGCCCGTTTATTTCGGTCGTGGATGGGAACTATAAAAACCGGGGCGAGCTGTATCTGCGCCACGACTATCAGGGAGTCGAGCTGAAGCCAGACTATGCCAAAGCGACGTTAACGAATCTTCAACGCCTGTGGGGGCGCCCGGTTCATATCGAAACCGTGGTCGACGACCACCCGCGCGTCATGGGTTTCGATGGAACCCGTCATGAGATCGCCGACAAGGCGGGGTAGCCAGATTCCGCATGGTCAATCACTGGTTGGGCGGCACGGCGCGTCGCGGGACTGATCGCCCCGACCGGTTGATTTCTGGGGTTTGGCGACTTATTGTGGCCGTTTACCCCGACTTTCTAGTGACATCGCTTTAGTCCTTGCAGCACATCTCCAGATGGAGATGAGTTGTTGGGGCCTGCTGCCGGTGTCGCTTTCACGCGATGATTCTCTCCCGAGGAAATTCGATGTCAGCGCCAATCATCAGTCGTCGCCAAATGCTCCATCGCTGGGCAATCCTCGGCCTGCTGGCTTGCGGGTTAAGTGCCTGCTCCAAGGCTCCCGAGCCAAACACTCCCACGACATCCGAACAGCCCGCAGCGGCTTCGACGCCGTCGACGGGTGGACCGGCGGCCCAGCCGAAGCGAATCATCATGCTGGTCAATGGCGACGATCCCTTTTGGGATGCGATGTATCGCGGAATGGAGAAGGCGGAACAGGACCTGAAGTTAGTAGACGCTGGCTATAAGGTCGCGATGGACAAGCCCGACTTCACCGAAGACGCTCAGATCAACAAGCTGAAGCAGTATGCCAGCCAGACCGACATCGCAGCTGTCGCGATCTCGCCGGTGAATGCAACGAACCAAGCCATCGCCGAGGGCATGCGTGAACTGCGAAAGAAAGGGATTCCGGTCTTCTGTATCGATTCGGATATGGGGACTGAATTTAGAGATACGCGAGTCGCATATCTGGGGACGAATAACCGTGCAGCTGGTGCGGAACTCGGAAAGTGTGCGAAAGGCCTGGTTGAAAAAGGTCAGTACGCGACGTTCGTCGGCAAGGACGACGTGATGAACGCGATCCAGCGAATTGGTGGATTCGGCGATGGAGCGGGAGCCAGCTTTGAGTGCAAGACGTCGCTGACCGATCAGGCAGACCTGAGTCTGGCCCAAGAGAACGTGAAGACCGCCCTGAACAACTTCCCCGAGCTGAACTGCCTCGTCGGGATCTGGGCCTATAACGCTCATGCGATCTCACAAGTGGTCAAGGATCGCGGTGTTCGTGAGAAGACCAAGGTCCTTGTCTTCGACGCAGCGCAAGCAGCCATCGAAGACATGGAAGCAGGCGGCATCGACGCGATGGTCGTGCAGAATCCTTACCAGATGGGATACCTCGGCACCGAGCTGATGAAGGCGTACCTCGAGAAAGACTACGCCACCTTCCAGAAGACTTACCCGAGCTATGACCCCGAAAGCAAGACCTTCAAGGAAGAGAATGGCGACGTGTACGCGACCGAATTGCGGGTGGTCGTGCCAGACGAGAACTCTCCGGTGAAGAAGGAGATGTTCAACCCCGATACGAAGTTCTTCTATCTCAAGGACTTTAAGGCCTGGCTGGCTGAGCGTGGACTCGTGAACTCCTGATTTGGCGGATGGCCAGTCACAGCAGATGGGCCTCATTCCCTGACGGCGTCCGGGGAATGTCGCGACTCGACTTTGCGATGATCAGACGCCTCTCATGCGCATGAGATAAGGTATCACCGCAATGTCCGCACCCACACCGAGTCTCTTCTCGCGATTTCGAAACGAGCTGGGGCTCGTGGTGGCGATTCTGGCCGTCCTGTCGATCACATCGATGATCAACCAGGACTACTTCCGGGAACCGTGGCGGAACTTTCGCGACATCGCGCAGGAGACCTCGCTGGTCGGGATCTTCGCCTTGGGGGCGGCCATCGTGATTATCGCGGGAGGGATCGATCTCTCCTCCGGAACGATGATTCTGTTCTCGGCGTCGGTGTGTGTGCTGGTCACTTACGTGTTTGCACCGGTCGAGTCGGGGCGGCCGAACCCGGCTCACGCGACGAGTCTTGTCGTGGTGATGGGGATCATCGCTGCAATTGTGACGGGCTTTCTCGTCGGCACTTTTCATGCGTGGCTGATCACCATTGTGAAGCTGCCGCCATTCGTGGCGACATTGGCCACTCTGGTCGGCCTCCGGAGCTTGACCAAGATCATGAACGGCGGCATTACCGACTCGCTCGGCATCAAGGTGCAGTCGATCAACGCCAGCGCGTCGCTGTTCAGCGACTTGCGGGTGTGGTGGATTCCGGTCGTTGTCTTTCTCGTGCTCGGGGCCTCGTTGTGGCTCCTGATGAACCGAACCGTAATCGGTCGGCATCTCTATGCCTTAGGAGGGAATGAAGAGGCAGCGAGGCTCAGCGGGATCAATACCGACAAGCTCAAGTGGCTGGCGTACTCGATCGGCTCGGTGACAGCGTCAATCGCGGGCGTGCTCTACGCCGCCAAGATCAGTACCTGTACGCCGTCTTCGATGGGCGTCGGTTATGAGCTCAACGCCATTGCCGCCGCTGTCGTTGGCGGATGCAGTTTGCAGGGAGGAACGGGCCTGATTCCCGGCGTCATGCTGGGGGTCCTGTTCCTGCAGGTGGTGATCGATGCGGTGGCGAAAGTCTTTAAGACGAACCCTGATGACTGGAAGGGCCAGATCGTTGGACTGCTCGTCGTCATGGCAGTCGCCTTCAACGAAATCCGTCGTGGCAGCTCTGCGGGACGCAAACGCATGTTCCCCGGTGCCATCGGCTGGGTGATTGTTCCAACTCTCGCCACTGCGATCACGCTTGAGGTCTTCGCTGCTGATACACAGCACCGGCTCGGGGCATCACTCCTTGTCGGTGGAGTGGCATTTGTCGCCTTGCTGGGCCGCAAGGTGTACGAAGACTTCGCGTAGCCCGCGAGTGGCTTGACGAACAACTTGCCGTTGTCTGGAGAGTGCTGAACAGCGAGAGGTTTTCAGCCTGGCTGTCACCTTCGTCGCCAACTATTCATCCCACTCCAGCGAGCTCGTCCGAAGTCCTCCACCGGTGGCGTCGATTGCGGGGAGTGTCTCTTCCTCGGTCGACTTTTCCTTGGTCGGGAAGGCCGGCTTGGCGGTCTCGACTCGGGTGGGGCTACTGGTCGGGATCACAGTTTTGCCTTGCGAACCAAGAGCGATTCGGTCCTGGCCGATCTGAATGTCGGCGATCCGCATGGTTCCGCTCGTCGAGACCCCGGACGCCGTCCGACTGAAGAGAGGTCGGCTGGCGACGGTTGCCTTGCTGTTCGGATCAGGTCGCAGTGTCAGTTGCACGGTCGTCTGATCGGGATAAGTGAACTGGACACGGAAGGCGAGGTCCTTGGAGGGAGCCTCGAACGGGGCCCCCCAATCATTCCTCCCCGAGAACTTCAACTGATGCTGGCCGTTGAGCGCGGTGATCTGTGGCTTGCCCAGCGACTCGTCATCGTAGTAGACCTGCATCGCAGCCAGGTGCAGCTGCCAAGCCGATGAGACGCGAACCACCAGTTCGTCTTTGCCAAACTGGAACTGTGGCTGGGCATCGAGCGAGGCCATGATAGCGGGGATCACCGTTGATGGAGTGTCCTTTTCACCCAGCGTCGCAGCACATCGCAGCAACAGCGGCGCTGGCAGTTCGGCGACCGTTTGTGGATTCGACAACACCTGCGACAGCTTGGTCTTCTCTCCGGTCTTCTGATACAGAGACACGAGAAACACCTGGCTGTTCTGTCTCTCCAGGCTGGTGTCGAGGTTACACAGAATGGCATCCTCGGCTTGAGAGGTTTGCGAGTTCCGCTCCATGACACGAGCGCAGATCAGGTTCGCCTCCCACACATCGCGAGAGTAACTCATGGCCCGGTCGGCTGTCTGGATCGCGTTAGACTGTCCGTTGTAGTCCTCGATAGCCGCCTCGTTTGCCAGAGCCGTCGCCAGCATGTCATCCTTGCGGAAGTGCCCCTGTCCGAGCCGTTCCAGCCGCTGGTAGGTCCGCACCGCGTCGGCCAGGAGCCCCTGCTCCTGCTGGGTGCGGCCGGTGTAGTACCAGTACGGTGGGTAGCACTGCATGAAGTCCTCCATCCGCCGCAGCACGCGCAAACGGACTTCGGGATTGGGTTCTCGCATGGCCACTTCCAGGGCATCCAGATCGTTGCCCCGAACCAGCCATTTGTCGGGAATCTTCTTCTTCTGAGCCAGCTTCCAGAACGTGTCCATGAACAAAGAGGACTTGGCGACGACGGAGCTGATCCGCGTCTTCTCAATCTTCAGGAGATCCTGCTCGCGCTGGATGCCCATCGACCGGTAGTCCCACCAGCTGTTGGCACCGTTTCGAATGGCAGTACCGACCTGAGCAGTGGCGACATCCGCTCCGAGAGCGAGCACGTCCCAGGCGACTTTCTTCTGGATGGTGTTCTTGTGCATCTCGCGATAGAGATTGCGCTCATAGTCCGCGACGCCCACCTGGTTGATCTCGTCGAGCACAGCTGTGTAAAGCTGGATCACTTCGGGATCATCGACCGCGTCGAGGTTCAGGTTGTTGAGGATCTTTTCCTGTTCCTGGTTCAGAACGACTCGCGTCGGCTCCTTCCGAATGCGGTGGAACGACGCCCGGCAATAGTTCAGCGCGACGGCTGTCGAGCGGTTCGACTCGTTGTCGACGGGGGTCTCTGCGGTGACAACATTGGCGAGAGGAGTCGGCACTGCCGCCGCAGGAGGTGTTACTGCCGCAGGAGGTGTGACAGGAGCGGGAGGGGGCGACGGTGTTCCCGGCAATACGGGAGAGGCTGGAGTCGCAGCTGCAGTCCCTGGAGCGGGGAGTGGGGCTGCGGCAACCTCGGTAGAAGTGGGGGCCACGGTGGGCGCAGCGGTGGGGTGATCTTCCGCAATGGCCCATCCGGCCATTGAGATCAGCGTGAGAACCGTCAGTTCCACCAGACGTAAACGCATAAGAAAAGTCGTGGTTCCAGACATGTGAGACCCTCCAATCGGCGGGCCGTCCTGGCAGAGAGCAGTCGACTCTCTTGTGACAGACATGATGTCTGCACTCCGTACGGAAACGGAGCGAGCCCATCCTGAATGGCTCGCGAGGTTCCCCGCACGAGATCGTTGGGTGAAGACAAGCACGGCTCGACTTCGTCCCAACGCCCTTCCACTTTACTTCCCTGTTGAGTTGTCGGGGCGAGCTGATCTGAGAGAACAGCGACTTGCAGGCCTCTTATGCACACCGCGTGCCGACTGGGTAAACCTGGAGGGGGACCGGCGAGTGATACGACCCGAAAAGTCGAAGCAGCGAGCGGCAGACGTTAGTCTGCCGTGCAAACCACGGTGTTTCACAGTTCGACCACGTGAGCGATCGCGGGCGCCAATCCCGTTTACCTGACCGGCAATTTCTGCCGATCGATTCTACCGCATGTCAATTGGGTCAACGTCGATTGTCATTTCGACATCGGGATGCAGCTGGAGCTTCGGCTCGACCTCGCGCCACAGGGCATAAATCGGATCGAGCGTTTCCGCCGACATCTGGAAGTGGAACCGGAAGTATTTTCGAAGACGAGTTAGCGGGGCTGGGGCAGGGCCGAGGATGCGGACCGGAGCCCCCGAGGCCTTTGCAGCCTCACGATAGATCGCTGTGATTCGTCGAGCTTCCTCATTCACTGTCGGCTCATGCAACCCCCGCAAGATGATCCGTGCCAGCTGGGTAAACGGAGGGGCCTTCAGCTCCTTGCGATGACGCAGCTCTCCTTCGGCAAATCCCAGGTAATCATGCTTTGCCGCCCGCATGATGACTGGCTCCTCGGGACAACGAGTCTGCACGATGACGCGGCCTCCCTTCTCGCCACGACCGGTCCGACCTGCGACCTGAGCGATCAACTGAAACGTCCGCTCACTCGCCCGCAAGTCAGGTTGATGCAGCAGCGTGTCGGCGTCGACCACTCCGACCAGCGTCACGTTCGGGAAGTCGAGTCCCTTGGCGATCATCTGCGTCCCGACGAGGATGTCGACCTCGCCGTGTCGGAACTTTTCGAGTGCCTCGTCGTGACTCCCGTGACCTTTCATCGAGTCGCTGTCCATCCGCAGGATGCTCATTCCCTTGAACTTCGCATTGAGCTCCTGCTCCAGTCGCTGCGTTCCCGTGCCGAGGTATTTCAGCCCCGGCATCTGGCAATTCGGGCAGACCGGTGGCGGGGCTGCGACGTAATCACAGCTGTGACAGACGACCTTCTGGCGATCCGCGTGCCACGTCAGAGTGAGGTCGCAGTCGGGGCACCGCACACCCGCGCCACACTTCTGACACCAGAGAACCGTCGAGAACCCTCTCAAGTTGAGGAACAGGATCGCCTGCCCGCCGGCTTTGACCGCTTGCGTGACGCTGTGCGTGAGAGCCCGGCCGATGGCCTCTCCGCGTTGCAGATGGGGGTCGTTGCGGACATCGACGATCGACACCGGCGGCAGCGGTCGCATCTCAACCCGGTTGGGAAGCGAGATCAAAAGGTCCTCTTTGCGGCGGGCTCGGAGCAATGACTCCAAAGTGGGAGTCGCTGAGCCGAGGACGAGCGGTACCCCCGCCAGCCGTGCCCGCTCGCGAGCCACTTCGCGGGCGTGATAACGGGGAGTGGTCTGCTGCTTGAAGGTCGTCTCGTGCTCCTCATCGATCACGACCAGCCCCAGTTGAGGCGTCGGGGCAAAAATCGCACTGCGCGCCCCGACGATGACCTCAACTTGCCCGCTGGCGATTCGCTGCCACTGGGCATGTCGCTCGGAGTCGGTCAAGTGGCTGTGCAGCACCGCCACCGAGTTGAAGCGACTGCGGAACCGGCGGATCGTTTGCGGAGTGAGCGAGATCTCAGGCACTAGCACGATCGCCTGCTTGCCGTAGCTGACGACTTCGCGGATCGACTGGATGTAGACCTCGGTCTTGCCGCTGCCGGTGATCCCGTGCAGAAGAACAGTCTTGTGCTCGCGTTTCCGCATCAGGCCGACGATCTGATCAACCGCCTTCTGTTGATCGGGATTCAGGGCTAGGTCGACCTGGGGATTGATCATCCCTTCATCTTCCTCTTCCCATGTCGCCACACGCTTCCTGACGGGAACAATCAGCTTGCGATCACGCAGCCATTGAATCGGTCCCGTCCCGCAATCGGCCAGCTTGGCCAGCTCATCGACGATGATCGGCTCATTGCGAGAGAGCAACACATCGACCACCGCCTTCTGCTTCTTACTCAGCTTGGTCGATGCGAGTTGCTCGGCCAGTCCCTCGGCCGCCGAGTAACAGACGATCTCGCGGGTCCCCGCCTGCTTCTTGACGCCGGCGGGGATCACCGACTCCAGCACCTGTCCCCAGCTGCTGAGATATCGCTGACCGATCCATTGCGTCAGCTTGAGCATCTCGGTCCCGATCAGCGGTTCGCGGTCGAGTACCTCAGATATGGTCTTGAGCCGTCGCGACGTGGGCGCGGTGTTCCCGACCTCAACGACATACCCCAGTGTCGGCGTACTTCCCGCCCCGAACGGCACCCGCACTCGTTGACCCGGACGGATCATGTCCCGCAGCTCTTCCGGGACCAGATAGTGATACACCGTGTCGAGCGGCCGCGCCAGCACCACTCCCGCGATAACCCGATCGGCCTCCGCAGCCAATTCCCACGGCAGCGGTTCGGGTGATGGTTCGAAGAGTGATTGTTGTTTGGCCACTGAGTGCTTACGGTGAGACAATCGATCGGCGTGTCGGGCGATTCGAATTGAACTCACAGGTTCTTGAAAAGTGTGAGGGGGGCTGAGTTCGTCGCTGTCTCGGACAGACAGGAATGTCTGTCCCACCGTCTGTTATTTCTTCACCGCCAGCGATGGGATCGCCCGGCGGATGACGGGGAGGTCACACGTCTCCAACAGCCCAAAGCAGAACAGCTCGGGCGTTTTGTCGACCGAGAGGTCTTCGTTCAGCACCTGTCGCAGCGAGTCAAAACCGCCTTCGACGTGCAGGCCTTGGATCGCTTCGGGGGCCAGAGCGGCGGCGACAGTTGCACTAACGCCCAGGCGGCGACCTTCCGCCCGGACCGTAACGGGCAGTTTCGATTCACTCCCCGCCCAGCGAGCCACGGCGACGATCTGGTCGGCCTGAATCCCTACCGGTCGCTGTCCCACGGCGGCGGTCAACAACGCGTACAGAAAGTCGTGCGTCTGAATCTTCGACTCGCCGAAAAAGAACGGGTCGACAGCCACAACGCTGTGTCCCTGCTGAAGCTCGGCAAGAACTCGTTCCGCGTGAGCGGCTCGCCCCGCATCGGAAACCACCAGGACGCAACGGTTCGGACCAGCCGGTGACAACACCACGACGGGCACGGTCCACTGTGTCGAAATCGCCGATGAGGTGCCCCCCCCAAGCGAGAGCTTCAATCTCCGCACCGTCACGTCACCGAGTTGTTGACGTTCGATCTCCTTGACCTCGCTCACCGCCAGATCACGATTGGAACGGACCACCGACCGGAGTTTCTCGCGGATCGTTTCGACGGGTGTTTCCACAGCGACTTCGGGGAGCTTCTTGGCCAACTGCCGGGCAAGGCTGCCGAACCCCATGTTTTCAGTGGGGAGTTGGACCTTCAGCTTGTCGGCAGTCTGGACTTCGCTTTCGCAGGCGATCTCGCGCGGCTCGAACGTCTGCCCCTTATAGAAGTGAAGCCGCAGCATCCGGTAGAGTGCCTCACGGTTGTCCCGCTCGAAATTGTGAGTCCCGGGGACGTAGTTCACATGCGAAGCCAGTGCGTCGTCGGCTTGATAGAGCCGGTATGCCGGACGGGTCACCTCAACCAGCGGCTGGAGCGCATGCGGAGCTGCAAAACAGCAGTTGTCGTATTCGTTGTAGGTCAGCAGCGTCGGCCGAGGGGCTCGCATCGCCGTCAGGTGGGTGTAGTCGACGACAGTCGCCATATCACACGGCGTCTGCTCGGAATCGCCGAGGTCCGACTGATACTGCGACCGCGTCACAAAGCTGGAGTACCCCGCGACCGGATTCGCCAGCGTCACCCGCTCATCGAGCCCGCTGATAAAGATTGTCTGCCATCCTCCGCCCGAGAGTCCCGAGACCGCGACCCGCTCCGGATCCGCATGCTCATGCTGGAGCAACACATCCAGCCCACGACTCATCGCCAGATAGAACGGAGCGATCCCACTCGTTCCCACAAGGTCAAGCTGATTCATCCGATAGTGACCGAAGTCATCGGATCGCAGCTGCCCCATGTTGATCCATTCGAGGTTCGCGACCAGCATTCCGCGTTTGGCGAGGTTAATACAGCGAATCTGCTTGTAGTCGGCCGCCTTGCCGTTGGCGTCATGTCCATTGACTGCCAGCATGACCGGGACCTTGCCCGACAGTTGTTTCGGTTCGTACAGCAGTCCGGGAATGAACATCCCGGGGACCGCCTGGTAGCGGAACTTGCGGATGCGGTACTCGGGCCCAGCGTCCTCGATCGTTTCGAACCACTCGACGTGCGTCGGCAGCTTTCTCCACTCGGCAGCCTGACCTCGGAAAACCACATCGTTGAGGGTCTTGGTCCTCCACTCTTTGACGAGACTCTTCCACTGCTGGAGGTCAACGTTCGTGGGGACACGCGGGACGCGGGCTTCGCAGAACGCCTGGACTTCTTTGAGCGGAGTTCCCGGCTCAAGGATCGGAGCTGCCAGCACAGCTGTCACTTGTTCCCGAGTCGGGAGTTCAGCACACGCCGGAGACACCCCAGCCAGCAGTACGACAACGACACAAAGAATCCTGCGCATCAATGCCCTTTCCGAAATTCTCGGTGACGAGTTCCAGCTGCCGCTGATTCTACTCCAGCAGAGGGGCTAAGCGAGGGCACGCGGGGAACATTCAAGGCCACGTGGGAATCACCACGCACACGGCGAGCGGAATGCGTCAGCCCTCCGGTGTTTTACCGCGTGAACACTCCACCGGCGATCTCACACCCAACGCGATTCAGACCAACAATCGTCGCCCATCTCAATCACCGAGACGGAATCGAAAGCGGGACCAGTTCCCCATCCGACAACACGGCATTCAAACTTCCGCTACGGAACCCTTCAAGATCGAGGGTGACATACCGAAAGCCCAGTGACCTGAGATGAGTCGCGACGCGTTCTCGCAGAGTGTCAGATGCCAGCTGGGGCAGGGCATCCATCGGCAACTCAATACGCGCGAGGTCATTCGCTTCCAGCCGGACTCGCAGTTCTCGAATTCCCAGCTGGTCTCGTAGCCAGACTTCCGCCGCATCGACGCGAGCCACCCGCTCGGGAGTGACCTCAACGCCGTAGGCAATCCGACTGGAAAGGCACGGGCTCGCGGGCTTATCCCATACCGGCAGGCCCCATTCGCGAGCCAGATCGCGGACCTCCGCTTTGGTCAGTCCGGCCTCCAGCAAGGGGCTGCGGACCTGGTGCTCGGAGGCGGCGATCATCCCGGGGCGGTGGTCACCGACATCGTCGGCGTTGGCCCCATTGACGAGTACATCGAACGGAAACCTCTCGGCGATCTGCTCAATCTGGGAATACAGCTCTGTCTTGCAGAAGTAGCAGCGATTTCCCGCATTGGCGACGTACCCGGGCTGGGCGAACTCCTGGGTGTTGATCACCTCATGCCGAATTCCAATCTGGCGGGCGATCACTCGGGCGTTCTCCAGCTCTCCACTGGCGAGGCTGGGACTTACAGCTGTGATGGCGAAGGCCGACTCGCCGCATGCAAGGTAGGCTGCCTGAGCCACGACCGCACTGTCGACCCCTCCCGAAAACGCCACTGCCACTCGTCCCCCGTCACGCAGGGAGGCCAGCAGCGCATCGCGTTTGAGAGACAACGTGGAGGACAAGTGCGAACAACCTCATTGTGGTGCAGGGAGAACGATGACACACAGGATAACAAGTGGCGGAGACAGGGCCGAGGGATAGAGGAGGGGAGGGAAGGGCAGTGGGCCAAGCGTGAGGAGCGAGTTGTCAGGGCAAGTTCAGTGGAATCCTGGCGGACCGGCAGAAAACGACCGGGCGGATTCCGCTCACACTTGAGCGGACCGCCTGTCAAGGTTTAACGGTTGTACGAGTTCTTCACGTTTTCTCGTGTAGAACGATTAGAAGTCCACTTTTTCGGCACCATGGACAGATTTCTGGCACCTCGCTGCGACGATGCAACTGGCAAAGGTGTTGCAATCCATACCCTGGGAAATGTCCATGTCACTGCTACCAAAAGCCTCTCTGAGTAGCGTCCTCACCGTTCTGGTGGGGGGGATTCTGGCATTCTCTGCCACTCCCGCTTCCGCGCAATTTGGACCTGTTATGAGTGCCGTCGGTCCGATCAATCGGTCGATGGGAGGAACCGCGACGGGTGCTCCGGTCTCCGCCAGCGGTGCCATCATGTGGAACCCGGCCACCCTTTCGAAGCTCAGCAGCAATGAGCTTGATGTCGGGGGAGAGCTGATCGTTCCGCACGCGGACGTTTACTCGCAAATCCCCGCCAACACGTTCGGGCCGGGTTTCCCACCTGTCGATATGGCGGGGAGCACGGGCAACGATAACGCTGTCTTCGCCGTCCCCACGATTGCGTTGTCCTATCGCCCTGAAGAGTCTCCGTTCACATTCGGGATGGGTGCCTATGCGATCGCGGGCTTCGGGCTGAACTATCCCGGAAGTCTGACGAATCCGGTGCTGACTCCATCGCCACCGGTGGGCATGGGCTTTGGGCCGGTCTTCTCACAGTATCAAGTCATGCAGATCGCCCCCGCGCTGGTCTATGACGTCACGGAGCGGCTGTCGATCTCGTTCAGCCCACTGGTGAACATCGGGATGGCCCAGCTGGATCCGGCGTTGTTTGCGGCTCCGGATGATGCCAACGGAGATGGATTCCCCACCTACCCAAGCGGAACGCATTCCACTCAGGCCTGGGGAGCGGGTTACAGCCTGGGGATTTACTACCAGGCGGACACCTGGGGACTTGGTGTGTCCTACAAGAGCCGCCAGTGGTTCCAGGACTACCAGTTCAATACCACCAATGAGATCGGAATTCCCCAGACTGTGAACTTTGGCCTCGATCTGCCGGCGATCATTTCGCTCGGGGGATCATATCGAGGAATTGATGGCGTGCTGCTGGCTGCTGACGTGCGTTACCTGGACTTCGAAAATACCTCAGGCTTCGGCGATTCCGGCTTCTCGCCGACGGGGGCCATGCTGGGGATCGGACTCCAGAGTATCGTCGCCGTCTCGGTAGGGGCTCAGTTCCAGATCACCGACGCTTTCACCTTCCGGACGGGTTACAGCTGGAGCGACAACCCGGTGACCCCGGCTCAAGCCTCAGCCAACGTGGCATCCCCCCTCGTTATACAGAACGTGATCTCGGCCGGCTGCTCGTATCAGCTGACGGAGGCTCTCGTGCTGTCGTTCTGCTACAGCCGGGCCTTGGAGAATTCCGTGTCGGGACCGCTGACAACAGCCATGGGCCCGATCCCAGGCTCGCTCGTCAAGAACTCAGCTGCGGTCGACATGTACACGCTTGGAGCGACCGTCAAGTTTTAATCGAACACAATTGTCAAACCGTCGAGCGTCTCCCCCGACTCAGCACTTTGTGAGCTCGGGGGATGCGTCTTTGATAGGGCTGCTGAGTGGCAGCGTCAGTCGACGTACACGAACTCGTTCGTGTTGAGCAGTACCAGACACAACGAGGCGAGCGCCAACTGGGCAGGCGATCTCACTACAGCTGGGGTGGTGGTCTCGGCGATTGCATACTTGCTTGCCAGATAACTCCAGACGACCTGCCGTTCCTCATCCGGCAAGGCTCGGTCAAAGGCGATGATCTCGGCGATCTCGCCGTCCCAGAACTCTCCGCCGTTATCGCCTTGCGTCCCGATCACATAAGGGCCATGCAGGTCGCGATCATTCAGACCGCCATGCGTGGCCAGTGACCGGCGGTTCTGGAATGTCTGAGCCTCTGTCGATGACGTCACTCCCGTCAGAATGAACGGATGAGCCGGGTCTGTGAGTTGTCCCGCTCCGCCGAAGGCATCAGAGAATCGCACTCCACTGGCTCCTACCGTCCCAAGGAAGATGGACGAGCTCGAACGCCCCGCCCGGTTCCAGTTGGTCAAGATCTCACGCGGTGTATCGCCGGTTCCTCGATGGGTAGCGACTGCAAAGAGACTGAACTCGGGGGAGTGAATGACCTGGCCGGCGACCTGAAACAATGTCTTCTGCCCATCGAAGCGGATCGCCGGTTGACCGCCGATTCCGTCCTTAACCAACACGGGACGCCTCTCGGGATCCGCTTGTGAGGCGTCATGAGGATGGCGACCATCTCCCTGGATCTGATCACGCCAGAAGAGAACGTGGCCATTGCCATCGGTCTCCACCCCTCGGTCAGCTCGCAGCCACATGGCCGCGCCGTTTAAGGAACGAACCGCGTCTTCGCTGGAAGAGGGATGACTTGGCGCGACTGGTTGTTCGCGTTGAGCGGTGGTCTCGGTGAAGTGAACGGTTTGTTCCTGCAAGTGGGCGACAGCTCCGGCCCATTCCTCGGCGTCGGGCTCGCGTCCCAGAATGAGTTTCCATGCGGTTGCCGCCCGGGCCTTGATGTCTTCGCCAGCCTGTTCCGTCACCCGCTCAGCTAGTTCGTTGCTCTTCTGATGAATGAACTCGTTGTTCAGCAGGGCCAAAGCCTGCGGAGCGACCGTCGTGACATCGCGTTGTCCGCAGGTTCGCGTCGTGTCGCAGAAGTCGAAGGCTGTCATCATCGGCAGCACGCGTGACCGCACCGTTCGCATGTAGACACTGCGCCGCCGCTGTTCAACCGGCGGGGAAGCATTCCAGGCTGCGTCCTTGCGAGACAGCCCTTCGAGGGCCTCCGAACTCATCGACGGTAGGAAACTCTCTCCTCCCACACGTTCATTGAGTGTGCCGCTGGCGACCAGGATCGCATCTCGCAGTGCCTCGGCATCAAGTCGTTGTCGATTGAAACGCCACCAGTTGCGATTGACGAAGTCACGCTGGGCGTAAGCCTTTTCCTGGGGATGGTTCGAAGACTGGCGATAGACACTCGACAGCATCAGTAGTCGGTGAATCCGTTTGATTGACCAGGGGACGGCTGTGTCCTGGGCGCGTCCCGTGTCAGCCTCCCACGTCGGATGCATGAACTCCGCAGCCAGCCAGTCGAGCAGCTCCGGATGCGTCGGCGGGTCGCTCTTGAAGCCGAAGTTGTTCGGCGACCGGACCAGCCCCTCGCCAAAGTGATGCAACCACAACCGGTTGACCATCACACGAGCGGCCAGTGGATTGCGGACATCGGTGATCCACTTCGCGAACTGCAGCCGTCGTTGTGTCGTTCGGCTGCCTTCTGATGGTGGGGCCAATGTCTGGTCGAGTTCGGTCACAGCGGAGAGGAACCCCGGCTCAACGACATCCCCCGGTTGGTTCCGTTCTCCCTTGATGAGCAAACGGATTGGCTCGGCGGTGGGCCCCTTGTCGGTCCAGCCGAAGACATCGATCCCCAGTTCATCCTTCGTCGGACCACCGAGGTTGGCCTGGCCCATGTAACCCGCCCAGAAGAAACTGGCCATGCGGTAGTAGTCAGTCTGCTGAATTGGATCGAACTTGTGGTCGTGGCAACGGGCACACTTCACGGTCAGGCCCAGAAACGCTGACGACGTGGTGTCGACCATGTCCTCGAGCCGCTCATAGAGATAGTCCGCTGGATCGTTGGGTTCGTCATTCCACGTCCCGGCCCGCAGCATTCCCGTGGCGATCACCGATTGCTCATCGCGGTTGGGAATCTCATCTCCGGCCAACTGATGCAGAACGAACTTGTCATAAGGCATGTCGGTGTTCAAGGCATTGATCACCCAGTCGCGGTACTTCCAGATTCCCGGTTTGAGCTGATCGCGTTCATATCCACATGTCTCAGCATATCGCACGACATCCAGCCAGTATCGCCCCCATCGCTCGCCATAATGAGGCGACGCGAGGAGTCGATCGATGAGCTTCTCATACGCGTCGGGCGATTGATCATGGACGTACTCTTCGATCTGCTCGTAAGTCGGTGGCAGCCCCCACAAGTCCTCGTACGCCCGTCGCACCAGAGCCCGTTTCCCAGCCTCCGGTGCCATCGTCAGCTGTTCGCGTTTCAGCTGATCGAGGATGAACGCATCGACCGGAGTTCGCACGCGATCGTTTGGCGACACGACCGGGACTGCGGGACGCTTCACCGACTGGAAGGTCCACCAGTCGCGACCGGCGCGGCTCTCGTTTGTACGTTCATAGAGATCAAGTACGCGATCCTGCGGCCACTGAGCCCCGGCGGTGATCCACTCCTTGAGGACGGCAATCTCCGCGTCCGGCAGCTTGTGGGATTTGCCCGCCGATTCGGGAGGCATCTCGCCCTTTTCAACTCGCTGATAGAGCGGGCTTTCTCCCGGCTTCGTCGGCACGAGCACCGCCCCGCTGTCGCCACCCCGCATCAGCGATGCACTCGACGTGAGGTCCAATCCCCCCGACTTGTCTTTGGTGTTGTGACACTCGACGCACTTCGCCGACAGGATCGGAGCGACCGAAGCCTCGAAATCGACCCCCGCCTCGCAAGCCCGAACGGCCAAGAGACAAATACTCAACACACACAGCCAGCGCAGCATGAACAACTCCTTGAAGTGCATTTCATAATACCCGATGTCATATTCGTCGCCATACTCCACGGAGTATTCGTGACCACCATCAACCCCGCGCATTCCACCAGACACAACCGACTCTGCTCCTTCCCCCACAATTCTGCTCAATGCACTTTTTCAACTTCCACCATGGGAGAGTGGGCCGGGGTGAAGGGGCCATACACGACGGAACTCACCTCTCACCTGACACAGCCTCGCCGTCTCGGCACAATATGGTTTGCCTCTGAAAGGAATTCCTATGGACGCACGACTCCCGAGTCACAGCCTGCGATTTATCGCATCGTCGCTGGCATTACTTCTCCTGCTCTTCCACGTGCCGGTACATGCGGAAGACGAGTACCTCATTGGGTACATGGGCGTGGCTCCGTCCAAGCAACTCGCCCATGTGCTTGGTTTTATCAACCCCGATGGGACGGGCGAGCGTTACCCCGACTTCGGCAAACCCGATCAAGTGAGCTGGGTCTTTGGGCCACAGTTCGCGGATGGCTTCCGCATCGTCCTGACGAGTTATGAGGACGATAACCTCGCGAAAGTCCGTGCGGGCGAGGTGATGACCCGTAACTGGATTTACGATCTCTCTTGTGGCGACCTGACCGATATCGCACAAAAGGACCGGCTCTCGGCCCAACTCCGCTCCCAGGCACTGCTGCCCGGCGACCAGCGGATCATCATGTCGGCGATCATCAACCGCGAAGAACGTCTGTTCGTCATGGACCTCGATGGTGGCAATCACCAGGAGATCACCGAGGCCGGCGGCGGGTTTCACTATGCAATGGAACTCAACGCCGACAAGACCCGTTTCGCCTGCCACGTCACCGGCGGCAAGCCCAGCTTCTATAACCCCGGCCCATATTCGATCAACGTCATCGATCTGGCGACCAGGAAACGGGTTCTCGTCGCGGGCCAGCCGAACCACCTCTACTTCGGTCCCAAGTGGTCTCCCGACAACACCCAGCTGGTCTACATGGACTGCCAGAGCGACATTGATCCGCAACACTTCCGGGCCGCTGTCTGTGTGGGGCAGGCGGATGGGTCTGGACATCGCCTCGTCACCCCGCCGCAGACACACTGGTTCGGGACCCCCTTCGGCTCCAACATTCCCGAGTGGACGCCCAATGGGAAGTCGGTCACCTACACGCGGCTGTTGCCGAACTCCGAACGCGATATGAGCCACGGCGGCTCGCAGATCTGCACCGTGAATGCCACGACCGGCGAGGTCACCGAATTGACCACCGCCGAAGAAGGCCGCTGGGACTACCGCACCGCCTACTCCCCCGATGGGAAGAAGCTGCTTTTCACCCGCGTCCGCACCGGCGGCACCCGCGAGCTATGGATGATGAACCCCGATGGCAGTGACCAGCACCTGTTGACGAAAGGGTATCAGGGAAAAGCCGCCGACTTCGGGAAGTGGTTGGTGGCCCCTCACCGGGATTAACAACCCTCACACACCATCGAGTCTCACCTCACCAACCCGAAGCGTCAGCGAGGCGGAGGCACACGGAGAATAGTGAGTATCCCTGATTTGCAACATCAATGATTGCCGCGATTTACGCTGGCATTCAGAGATACAATCATTTGCCTCCCCAAACGATATAAACCGAGATACTTGCGGAGATACAATCTGGCTTTTTGGACGCGGACTGCAATGCTTGACTGGACACTCTGGAAACTCCTGCGAGAGGCACTGCCAGGCCGATGAACCGGGGGGGGGGCGCTGATGGCCCGATCCCTCCCTATTCAGGGCCAAGGGGCAGTCAGGCATCATTCGATGTTACTTCATCCGGAGTGGACAATCGTTCCGATTCCACCGACACAATCGACTGCACGCGTATATGGTTGGCTGGGGCAATTTCGACTAGACATGCCTCTGAAGGGCATCCCATGATCTCGTGCCTCATCCTCTCTTGGTCACGCTTGCGTCACTACTCATCATGAGCTGGCCCGGCAGGTCGTGTTTCCTGCGAGAGGAGAACCGCGCCTTGCGTTCGCAGTTGCCCAAGCGGATCGTAGTCACGCCGTCCGAAAGAAGTCGGTTTCTGGCACTTGGACGTGACCTCGGCACGCAGCAGCGATCGCTTATTTCTGTTGTCAGCTATGGTACCTTTCGCCGTTGGGGCAGAGAGGCCGAGGCCGCTCGCCTAACTCACGAACAACCATCGCATCGTATCGGGCGTCCCAGGACTGCCAGAGACATTAGAGCGGATCTCACTTACGAGTAGCGATATCCGCAGTGTTTGAAGTAGTGGGCACATTCGCTGGGCGAGAAGCGGTCAGCAATTGGCCGCAGGTGCCCCACAAGGTCTCGACGCTGCGGCATTCGGCGCTTAGCAACAAGCATTTGAACTTCGAGAACACGAGTTCGATCGGATTCAGATCGGGGCGATACGGTGGGCGGGCTCCTCGAGCTTAGACTGCTTCCCGCACGCCGGGCACTTTATGGCTTGCGAGAATATCCATGATCAGGATGTCGCCCGCGTTCAACGTCGGGGCCAGGTGTTGTTGGAGGTAACTCACGAACACCGCTCCATTCAACGCGCCGTCGATGACCAGCGGAGCAGTCAGACCACTCAGTCGCAGCCCCGCAAAAAACGTCGTAGTCTTCCAGTGACCGAACGGAGCGTGGCACACCAGACGCTGACCCTGCAACGCTCGGCCTCGAGGGCGGGTCATGTTCGTTTTTGCCCAGGTTTCGTCGAAAAACACCAGCCATTTCGGATCCAGCCCCACCTGCAACAAACTCCACAACAACCGACGTTGATCGACATCGGGACGCAGCAGCTCCGTCGCTTTCAAGACTTTTTTCAAATGCAGGCACAGCTGCTGGAGAGCTCGACACAAGGTCTGCACGCTTAGAGCCTGTTTTGCACTTCCGAGGCCGAGTCTGGCGAGCAGTAGTCCGAGGAAGGCGAGCCAGTGGTAGTGCTTGAGGGGCTCGGCGAGGCGTTCGTAATCACGGGCCAGACGGCGGAAGCGGTCCAACCAGCCGAACGTTCGTTCGACGACCCAGCGCTTCGGTAACAGTACGAAGCCACGCTTGGCCTCGGTGTGTTTGACGATCTCTAATTCGATCGAGTGCTTGTCGGCATCGGCGGCGACTGTTTCGCCAGTGTAACCTTGATCGGCATACGCCACCTCGACGGTACCACCGGTGACTTGTTGCACTTGCTCAGCTAGTTCACCGACCTGTGATCGCTCTTGTTCGTTCGCCGCTGTAATCGTCAGTGTGAGGAGATTCCCTAGCGTGTCGACAGCTGCGTGGACCTTGGAATCGTTCTTCTTCTTGGCCCCGTCGTACCCGGCGCGGCCTCCGCTTTCGGGCGTGGATTGCAACGTGCGAGCATCGACGATGACCGCCGATGGCGACTCGTCGCGGTCCGCCAAGACTCGCATGATGATCCGCAAGTCATGGGCCAGTATCTCGAACACCCCCGCCTGCATCCACCGCCGGGCCTGTTGATACACAGCCTCCCACGGCGGAAAATCGTTTGGGAGATACCGCCACTGGCACCCCGTTCTGACCATGTACCGCAACGCATTGAACACCGTACGCAGCGAGTGTTCTCGCTGCGGTGCATCCTCGCGCATCAGGCTCAAGTACGGGACCAGAAACTCCCATTCCCCATCGGTTACGTCGCTGGGATATGACTTCCGTGTCGTGGTCATGCACGTAACTTCGCCATTTAAGCAGCGGATAAGTCAATAACAGGCTCTAGCAGGACGCTGCAAAACTCGGTTGCATCATGGCACGAATCGCGCGATGCCCCTCCGAAGATTGTTTTCCGGCATGGAGGGGTTGCGATGCGGGGACGGCGGGATGGTCAGGAGCGGATGTTTTTCACGATCAACCTGGAGCGACGGATCGCGGCGAACCATCCGTTGCGTCCGATCAAGTTACGGGTGGATCGGATTCTGGCCTCGATGAACGAGGTCTTTGATTGGGCGTATGCGAAGACGGGTCGGCCGGGTGTTCCGCCGGAGCGATTGCTCAAGGCGATGCTACTGCAGGCGATTTACTCGATCCGCAGTGAGGAGCAGTTGGTGCAGCGGATCGATACGGACTTGCTCTTTCGCTGGTTCCTGGGGATGGATCCAGCGGAGGACGTGTTCGATCCTACAGCCTTCGCGCACAATCGAGAGCGACTCCGCGAGCATGCGATTGTCAGTACGTTCTTTGATGCGGTGCTGCGTGAAGCCCTGGAAGCTGAGTTGTGTAGCGATCACTTCAGTGTGGATGGAACGTTGCTGGAGAGCTATGCCTCGACAAAGAGTTTTCAGCCGAAGGCGACGCATGAAGATGAGAGAGAGCGGGACGATCACTCTTCCACGGATGAGTTGCCGCCGAACACTCCCGCCGAGTCTTCGCCTTCGACTCGCAACAACTTCAAGTCACGCAACCCGGAGGTCGACTTTCACGGTCAGAAACGCACGAACAACACACATGCCAGCCGGACCGATCCCGAGGCGAAGCTGTATCGCAAAGGGAGTGGACAGCCTGCGATCCTGGCTCACATGGGTCACGTGCTGTCGGAGAATCGCCACGGCCTGATCATGCGTGTTCAGGTCACAGAAGCCAGCGGGATGGTCGAACGCGAAGCAGCGTTGTCCATGCTGGAGCACCACAAACGGCAGACCGGCCATCATCCGAAAACGATCGGTGCAGACAAAGGCTATGACAGCGGTGAGTTCTGCCGGGCACTGGAACAACGAGGAATTACGCCGCACTGCGAGCTGATCAGTACCTCACCTCCCCGGCCAGAGAATGTCGCTCCCTGCCGCCGCGCTGCTGTCGATGCTCGCGAGCGAATGAAAGCTCGGATCACGACCAGTGACTATCAACTCAGCCAGCGCTGTCGAAAGAAAGTCGAAGAGTGTTTCGGATGGTTGAAGACCATCGCCGGCCTGGCTCGTCTGAAACTTGTCGGACACTGGAAGATTCAACAACAGCTGGAACTCTCGGCCGCCGCATTCAACCTAGTGCGACTCAGGAAACTACTCCCACTGACCTGACCTGGAGAGCGCCGAGCAAAGTGAGCATGAGTTGAGCCGATCGACCCAAAAACGACTCACCGCCTCAGCCTGCGGATCAATCGTATGCCCTTAACAAGCCACACCGGATGGTGCTGACACCAGTGAAAATGGAGTTTTGCAGCGTCCTGCTAGACGCGTTCCCAGTCGGGCCTTGAGTTCCTTGAGCGTGAGGTCCGTCAACGCGCGAATCGCCGCCTCAATCTGCTCTCACTCGGCCATCCATCGAAGGGTGCGTTTGCGGGTCGGACAAGGGGCAGTCTTGTTCTGCTCGCGATGTTCGTGCTTGATCCGACGCACCCACGACTAGCTGACATCAAATCGCAAGGCCACCTCCCGTGTGCCACGACCTGCGTCACCAGCCGCCAACTCCTTACGCCGGAATTCCTTCGAATAAGGCTGCATCACCACCTCCATCACACAGGGTATGACGCAGCTTACCCATACAATGCAAAGGGCGCTAGACCATCACGGAATGCGCTCTACCGACTCGTTCTGCGGCCCACTCGTAAAAAGAGCTGGGGCTACACCCGCATCTTGGGTGAACTTTGCAAGCTCGGCCTCACGCGAATCTCGCGACAGACCGTGAATGCAATCCTCAAGGCACAGGCATCGCCCCAGCCCCCGATCGCGGCGGCGGAACATGTACAGAATTCATTCGCATCCATGCAGCTATGTGTCCGTTCGGTGGCGGACAGGTGGGACGTTTCGAGGTTTTACTTGAGCGGGCTATTTATCCGATGTTAGCAGGAGTGTGGCGAGTCGGTCGGAGGGGGTGAGGGGGAGCTTAGTCAGGATTTGTTGGAGCCGGGGCCGGGGGGGCGTGCTATGCTGTACTCCTTGATGGAAAGCCACCAAGGCTAGCACCCACCACAAGAAGGCATTTCACCGTACGGTCACTGCCAGTCCACCAAGTGGACATCAGCCAGCAATCATTTCCTCACTTCCAATCGGCTGATTGCCTCGCAGTGCCCGTGCGGAGTTTTTGTCCCCTACGCTAAGCGTTGATAATCGAATCGACTCCTCCCCCTCCGAGAATGGTGTCGTTGTTGGGGATGCCGTCGCCGCCGTCGAGGAGATTGTTGAGCAGGTCGCCGGTAATCGTGTCATTGAATGGGGAGCCGATGACGTTCTCAACCGTGGCAAGGGTGTCGTTGTCGTCACCGCCAGTGGCCTTCTTTGTAAGCAGATTCACATTCACTGCAGCAGAGGCATTCGCGTAACTGATGGTGTCACTACCATCGCCTCCTGTCAGGGTGTCGTTGCCGGCATTGCCGACAAGGAGATCATTCCCTGTCCCTCCATTCAGTTTGTCATTCATCAAACCTCCAATGATTGTGTCATTCCCGGAGCCGCCAGTGATCGTGACGGTCCATGTCGCTCCAGTTGCGTCAAACAGGTTGTTGAATGTCGACGCGGTTGCAGTCACCGTCTCGATTTGTTTGTCGGTGAGGTTGAGTGTCACCATACCTGTCGCGCCCGAGACTGTGGCCGAGTCGACACCAGATCCACCGAAGATCGTATCCAGGTTGTCAAAGTACAACGCGTCGTTCGCATCTCCGCCATTAAGAACGTCGGCGCCCAGACCTCCTGTCAACTTGTCGTTACCTCCGCTTCCAGCGATCGTATCATTGCCGTCACCACCGGTGAGATTATCGTTCATGAGACCACCGGTAATCGAGTCGTCTCCACTGCCTCCCGTGATGGTCACGATCCACGTCGCTCCCGTGGCATCAAACACGTTGTCATAGACGGACGTTGTTGCATTCACCGTCTCAATCTGACTGGTCACTAGGTTCACACTGACGGCACCGGTCGCACTTCGAATGACAGCTTGGTCGACTCCAGCCCCTCCCGTCAGTGAGTCCAACTCGTCGAAGTACAGCGTGTCGTTCCCGCCTTGTCCATCGAGGACATCCGAGCCTGCGCTGCCTTGGAGAATGTCATTTCCTGCTCCGCCAAATAGATAGTCGTCACCAGTTCCACCATTCAGATTGTCATTCAGATTTCCCCCGATAATCGAGTCGTTACCACTGCCTCCCGTAATGGTTACAGCCCAGGTCGCTCCGGTGGCATCAAATACGTTTCCGTCGAAAATCGAACTCGACGCGTTGACATTCTCGATTTCTCCGAGCGTGACATTCAGCGTCACCGAATCCGTTGCACCACTGACGATGGCCAGGTCTGTACCAGCTCTTCCTCGGACATTTATATCCAGGTTGTCGATGTTTAGGGTGTCGTTTCCATCACCACCATCCAGTGAATCGGCACCCAGCCCACCGGTCAAAGTATCGTTGCCCAACCCACCACTTATGACATCATTCCCGGCTCCACCGGTAAGAGCGTCATTGAGGTTTCCACCAACAATCGTGTCGTTTCCACTCCCTCCTAGAATGGTCACGGCCCATGTGGCCCCTGTCGCATTAAATGAATTGCCATAAACGGATGTCGCCGCATTCACTGATTCAATGAGACTGGTGACCAGGTTCAAGCTGACCGCAGCTGTGGCGTTTGCCACAATTGCGGAATCGATGCCATTTCCTCCGATTACACTCGTGTCGAGATGATCGAATCTCAGTAAATCGTTCCCGTCTCCACCGTCCAACACATCTGCACCGAGCCCACCGGACAACGTATCGTTACCCAATCCTCCGCTTAGAATGTTGCTCCCCGTAGAGCCATCCAAGGTGTCGTTGTAATTTGAACCGGTGAGGTTCTCGATCGCCAAAAGCTTATCCTTGCCGGCTCCCACCGTGGTTTGAACCGTGGCCAGCGCGAGGTTTACTTTCACACCAGTTGTTGCTTGAACGTAGCTGGCCGTGTCGACATCGGCTCCTCCATCCAAGATGTCGTTCCCAAGCCCGCTGACGAGCGTGTCGTTACCAGCTCCACCCAGCAATGTGCCCGAAATCGCTGATCCCAGTGAGGCATCCATCTTCAGCGTATCGTTGCCAGCAAGTCCTGAGATCGTGACCCCTGTAATACTTCCGGCCGTGACTCCAGTACTCACGAACGTACCATTGGCATCGATTTTAATGATGCCCGCGTCATTCAGGACCGTAATCACGTCGTGTCCGAATGTCCCGGACACGTTGAGCATTGAGCCGTTGATCACGAATTCAATCGAGTCAGTCAGGTTGATCGTCACGGTCGTACTTGCAGCCAGATCACCCGCATCGGTGACCTGGACCGTCAAGTTAAACGTCGGATGAGTTTCAAAGTCGAGCTTCGAGGCATCCGCTACGGTGATCACGCCGGCATTACTGATCGCGAATGCTCCCAGACTGTTCCCTCCGGTGATCGCGAACGACTGCGTGTCTCCGGCATCGATGTCGCTCGCCACGACGGTACCGACAGTCACACCATTGGCTGTGCCCTCTGCGATGCTGAATGTCTGTGGCAATATCACTGGCGATTCGTTCACGTTCGTCAGGTGGATCGTCACGGTGGTACTGGCAGCCAGACCACCCGCATCCATGACCTCGACTGTCAGGCTGAACGTCGGATGAGTTTCAAAGTCGAGCTTCGTTGCATCCGCCACGGTGATCACGCCGGCGTTATTGATCGCGAATGCTCCCAGACTGTTACCACCGGCGATCGCGAATGACTGCGTGTCTCCGGCATCGACGTCGCTCGCCACGACGGTACCAACTGCCACACCATTGGCTGTGCCCTCTGCGATGCTGAAGGTCTGTGGGGAAATTGTCGGGGCTTCGTTCACGTTCGTCAGGTTGATTGTCACAGTCGTGCCGGCAGCGAGACCACCCGCATCGGTGACCCGGACCGTCAAACTAAACGTCGGATGAGTTTCAAAGTCCAGCTTCGTTGCATCCGCTACGGTGATCACACCGGTATTACTGATCGCGAATGCCCCCAGACTGTTGCCGCCGGTGATTGCGAACGACTGCGTGTCTCCGGCGTCGACGTCGCTCGCCACGACGGTACCGACTGCCACACCATTGGCTGTCCCTTCTGCGACGCTGAATGTCTGTGGCAATATCACTGGCGATTCGTTCACGTTCGTCAGGTGGATTGTGAATACTTCGTCATAGGTCAGGCCATCAGCATCAGTGACTCGCACGGTGATCGGGTGGGAGGCACCTGATTCGAAGTCCAGCTGCGAGCCATCGGCCACCACAATCTGATCACCATTGATCGCAAACCGGCCATTGGCGTTATTCGGCAGGGAGTAGGTGTAGGTCTCCCACACAGCATTCGGATCGGTCGTGCTGAGGGTACCCACGACGGCTCCATTGATGCTGTTCTCTGCAATGATGTGACCGCTTAACGCCAGATCTGTCGGAGCCTGATTGAATTGCAGATTGACCAGAGAGTCCACTTCCGTGGGCGACAAGAATGCCGTCGACATCCCTCCAAATTCGGTGGGGGTAATCAATGCATTCGCAGCTGCGACTGCATCAGCGCGGGTGTTGGCCAGTACAGTCAAATGTCCGAGTCGGACAGTGGCACCAGGTTGCACCGTTACGGTGTATGTCCAATAGACATTGTCCTCGACAACTTGAACATCAGTCGGGCGGAGACCAGACGACCCGTGGATGTAATGAACAATCGCGGGTGTACCGGTTCCGTCGACATCATCTGTGCCGATCCAACGGTCCGATGTCTCGACCGAATTGTCTCCATCGGAGGTGCCAAAGACAGTGGTCGCGGAATCGGAACCGAGATTCCCGATGATCCTCACGGTCGTGGTGATCGCGTTGGCGGTATTGTTGGTGAAGACCTCGACCGTACGGGCAAAGTCATATGCTCCGGTGGTGGGGACCGTCACTTCGCGGTGCGTATCGAGCCCCGCCAGATTGACGATTGGCGTCACGAGCGTCTGGTTGTTGTCCTCGGTTGTTCCCAGTGCTCCGACCGGTGCCACATAATCTGCACCCGCGACTTGCAAGCGGTTCAACCCATCGAAGGCGTTAGACGGCCCCTGAATCAGCTGCCCGGTACCCGCTGCACTGCGATCGATCTCGATCCCGGATGCATGGGGAGTCGTGGCCGACAGGACTGCTCCCGATGAACTGAAGCGGGCCAGGGCAAGGTGGGATAAATTGTTGCCGTAATTTGAACTACCTGCCACTGTGATCACCCCATCGCTCCCTATGACGACACTAGTTACCTTGTCGTCTAATGGACCTAAGTCCATCGTAACCTTGCCATCTCCATCGAAAGTGCTGTCGAGAGAACCGTCTGTGTTATACCGCGTCAAAGCAAAATCGTTATAGGGGCTAGCGATATTCGAATACCCAGCCACGACGATTTTTCCATCGACCTGTGCCGCGACGCTAAGTGCACCATCATTCGACGGTCCAATAGCAGTTATCACCTTCCCGTCAGTATCAAATGTCGTGTCTAAACCTCCGTCCGAGTTGTAGCGAGCCAAGGCGAAGTCATAGTTACTCCCGTTCCAGAGACTTCCCACCAAGACGATTTTCCCATCATTCTGCAAAACGACGCCGTTCGCTTGGCTACTCGAAGTACCAAATGCAGTTGTTAACTTGCCATCGCCATCAAACGTCGTGTCAAGCGATCCATTCGAGTTATACCTGGCAAGGGCAAATTCATAGTTATTCGTATTCCAGAAACTGCCCGATACAACGATCTTCCCATCATTCTGCAAAACGACACCGCTCGCTTGGCTACTCGAAGCGCCAAATGCAGTTGTCAACTTGCCGTCGCCATCAAACGTCGTGTCAAGCGATCCATTCGAGTTATACCTAGCAAGGACAAAATTGTTAAAACTTCCATTCGAGGAATGGCCCGCGACGACAATCTTTCCGTCACCTTGTACCACGACGCTACGGATGACATCATCCACCCCAATTGCCATGGTTAACTTTCCATCTCCGTCAAACGTGGTATCGAGCGAACCGTTTGAGTTGTAGCGTGCCAGTGCGAAATCCCAGTTATTCCCATTCCATATGGCTCCCGCCAAGACGATTTTCCCATCGCTCTGCAACACGACACTGGTTGCAACATCATCGAATGGCGTTCCTAAGGGAGTTGTCACAACACCATCAACATCGAACGTCGTATCGAGAGACCCATCCGGATTGAATCGAACTAATGCAAAATCTCTGTTACTACCATCCCGTGCATTTATCGCAACGACGAGCTTCCCGTCAACTTGAATCGCCTGAACTGGATTATCATTGAAGGGAATGTCGAATGAGGATAGAAGTCTTCCTTTTCCATCGAAATCAAAACTCGTATCGATGGATCCATTGGTGTTAAATCGAGCCACCGCGAAATCGTAGTTCCCTCCCATAACATCCGATGTCCCGACCATCACGATCTTTCCATCGCTGTCCATCGCGATGGCGTTACCGATGTCATCGGCAGTGCCAATCGTCTGGGTCATCTTTCCATCGGCGTCGAATGTGGTGTCGAGCGTTCCGTTAGGATTGAACCGAACGATGGCGAAATCGGAGTCGCCACTGAATTCCGCAGTCCCGGCGAGGAGAATCTTCCCATCGCTGGTAATCTTCACGGAGTTGCCAACATCGCTACCGGTTCCGACCGCCAGTGTGATCTTTCCATCGCCATCAAAGGTCGTATCGAGAGACCCATTCGTGTTGTACCGGGCGACGGCAAAGTCCGCATTCGAACCGTTGCGGGCTTCGCCGCCCAGGACGATTTTGCCATCACTTTGAATCGCGAGGCTGTAGGCAAAGTCGTTCGACGTCCCCAGATCGGTCGCAACCTTTCCATCGCCGTCAAAGGTTGTGTCGAGTGAACCATTGGTGTTGAACCTCGCCACCGCGAAGTCGTAGTTACTGCCATTATATGAATACCCGGCGACGACAATTTTTCCGTCGGTTTGAATGGCTGCTTGATAAGCAACATCGGATCCCGAGCCCATGGGGGTAACGTTCAGCCCATCGCCGTCGAATGTCGTGTCGAGTGTTCCGTTTGTGTTGTACCGCAGGACCACGAAATCGTTGTTGCTGCTCCCTGTGGCATACCCCGCGACGACAATCTTGCCATTACTCTGCATTGTGACGCCGAACGCGACATCGTTCCCGGACGACGCCGAGGTGACGACGATCCCTCCGGAGCCAAAGGTGGTATCGAGCGTTCCATTCGCGTTGTAACGAACAACGACAATATCGGAGAATCCTCCCGCATCACGGTACCCCACGGCAACAATCTTTCCATCGCTCTGAAGGGTCAGGCCATTCAACAGATCAGTACCAGAACCGATCGGTGTCGTGACCTTCCCACCCACTCCAAACGTGGTGTCGAGCGTTCCATCAACGTTGTAGCGTGCCAAGGCAAAATCGTGATTCGAGTTGTTCTGCGATCCTCCTCCAACGATGATCTTCCCATCGCTCTGAATCACCACAGCCTTCGCTTCTTCGTACCCATTTCCAAACGAAGTCGTGAACCGTCCAGCTGAGGAAGCACCGAATGAGGCGTCCAATGCGGTCGTGGAGGCATTGACGACGAAGTCACGTGTTCCGTTGACGGCAGAAGTTGAGTCGAGCGAATTTCCATAGACATCGGTGATCGTCTCCTTGACCGTCAGGCGGTAGACGTCTTCAATGAACGGCGTCGCGAACGTCAGCGTCGCAGTGGTTCCACTGACCGACACCGAGACCGGTGTGATCGCCGCATCCGTCCCTAGCAGCAACCCATCTGCCCCCGCCCGGCGCAGCTCGTAATTCGACGCCAGATTGGCTCCGACCACCGGCTCACTAAACGTGACCGTCAATACATTGGCTCCGGCTGCCACTGTTCCACTAGATTGGAATGAGGTGGAGAGGACCTTGGGGGGCAATTTCAGATTGATCGTGACCACGCCCGTGTCGGACAGGTTTGGCGTTCCGTTGTCGGTGACTTGCACCGTCAGGGCGAAGACCGGGTTCGTCTCGAAGTCGATCGCAGCTGCATTTGCAACGGTGATCATGCCGGTCGAGGAATTGATTGCAAACGCCCCGCCAGTATTCCCGCCGATGATCGACCAGGTTTTCGTCTGACCAGCATCGGGATCGCTGGCCACGACCGTTCCGACCACCGTGCCAGTCGAACTGTTCTCGGTCAGCGTGGGCAGCGTCTGATCATTGAGAACCGGAATTTCATTCAGTGCAAACACATAAACTGCACCGTAACTCGAACTTTGTGTATTGTCTGAGAGTGCACCGACGAGGACTGTGTTCCCGGACACGGCCACCGAATTACCGAAGTTGTCACCCGTGGCAGGGGTCGGGTTGGCTAACGTCGCAAGCAGCGTTCCGGTGGTGGCGTTGAACAGGTAGGCTTGGCCACTGTCAGTTGCACCTGCATCGTCACCAATCGCACCGACGAGGACTGTGTTCCCGGACACGGCCACCGACCAGCCGAAGTAGTCACTACTGGCGGGGGTGGGGTTGGCCAGCGTGGCCACGAATGCCCCCGTGGTAGCGTTGAACAGGTAGGCTTGGCCGCTGTTAGTTGCACCTACATTGTGAGCATGTGCACCGACGACGACGGTATTCCCAGATACCGCCACCGAGCTGCCGAACCATGGACCACCCGCGGAGGTGGGGTTGGCCAGCGTGGCCACCAGTGCTCCCGTGGTAGCGTTGAACAGGTAGGCTTGGCCACTATTAGTAGAACTTGTATCGTCACCAAACGCACCGACAACGACGGTGTTCCCCGACACGGCCACTGTACAGCCAAAAAGGTCATCCGGCGCGGGGGTGGGGTTGGCCAACGTCGCTAGCAGCGCTCCGGTGGTGGCGTTGAACAGATAGGCTTGACCACTGTTAGTTGCCCCGGCGTCGTCCCATATCGCACCGACGAGGACTGTGTTCCCGGACACGGCCACCGAATTACCGAAGTTGTCACCCGTGGCAGGGGTAGGGTTGACCAACGTCGCTAGCAGCGCTCCGGTGGTGGCATTGAACAGGTAGGCTTGGCCACTGTCAGTTGCACCTGCATCGTCATTACTCGCACTGACGACGATGGTGTTCCCGGCCAAGGCTACCGAATAACCGAAGTTGTCACCCGTGGCGGGGGTGGGGTTGGCCAACGTGGCGAGTAGCGCCCCCGTGGTTACGTTGTACACGGACACCTGTCCGACATAGTTGACGCCATTGACGTTACGGAATGGCTCTCCCACCACGAGCAAATTGCCATCAGTGGCCACGCTTCGGCCAAAATTTGAGGATGAGCCGGGGCCACTGGCGAACAGCGAATGCGTCAGCGTCGTGTAGGGTGCGTCGTTTACGTTTGACAGATAGATCGTGGCCACGCCGGTATCGGACAGGTTTGGCGTCCCGTTGTCGGTGACTTGCACTGTCAGGCTGAAAACCGGGTTGGTCTCGAAGTCGATCGCAGCTGCATTTGCGACGGTGATTACGCCGGTCGAGGAATTGATCGCAAAGGCCCCTCCGACGTTCCCCCCGATGATCGACCAAGTCTTTGTCTGACCGGCATCGGGATCACTGGCCACAACCGTTCCGACCACCGTGCCAACGGGGCTGTTCTCGGTCAGCGTGGGCAACGTCTGATTGTTCAGAACGGGAATTTCATTCAGTGCGAACGTATAGACGGCACCTGTATCCGAGCCTTGCGTATCGTCAAACCCCGCACCGACGACGACAGTGTTTCCGGATACGGCCACCGTGAAGCCAAAGTTGTCATCAATTGCGGGCGTCGGGTTAGCCAATGTCGCGAGCAGTGCCCCCGTCGTGGTGTCGAAGAGATACGCTTGGCCACTATCAGTCGCCCCAGTGTCGTCATGACGTGCTCCGACAACGATGGTGTTACCGGAAACCGCTACTGAATAGCCAAAATTGTCACCAATCGCAGGCGTCGGGTTGGGCAAAGTGGCTACCAGCGACCCTGTGGTGGCGTTGAAGACGTATACCTGGCCACTGTCGGAAGCCCCATTGTCGTCTAACACTGCACTGACAACGACGTTATTCCCGGACACCGCGACCGAATAGCCAAAAACGTCATCAATCGCTGGCGTCGGGTTGGCCAGCGTTCTGATCAACGCCCCCGTGGTGGCGTTGAAGAGATATGCTTGGCCGCTCTGAGACGCCCCGGTGTTGTCGTAGAGTGCACCGACGACTACGGTGTTCCCGGACACCGCCACTGAACAGCCGAATGCGTCATTCGCAGCTGGGGTGGGGTTGGCGAGCGTCGCAAGCAACGCTCCCGTGGTGGCGTTGAAGAGGTAAGCTTGGCCGCTATCAGTCGCCCCGGCATCATCGTTGATCGCTCCGACGACGGCAGTGTTCCCGGACACCGCCACCGACCATCCAAAGTTGTCACCATTCGCGGGGGCAGGGTTGGCGAGCGTGGCGATCAACGCCCCGGTGGTGGCGTTAAAAACGTATGCCTGACCACTGTCCGCCGCCCCAGTGTCGTCATGATACGCTCCAACGACGACGGTATTTCCAGACACCGCCACCGAAATGCCAAAGCGGTCATCACTGGCTGGGGTGGGGTTGGCGAGCGTGGCGATCAATGCCCCCGTCGTGGCGTTGTACACATACGCCTGTCCGACATCGTTGATGCCATTCACGTCCCCATAGAGTTCTCCCACCACCAGCAAGTTCCCATCGGTGGCGACGCTACGTCCAAACTCCTGAGCAGTGCCCGGCCCACTGGAGAACAGTGACCGCGTGAGCGTCGTGTACGGTGGATCGCTCAGTGCGAAGACGTAAACAGCCCCGGCATCCGGGGCGAGCGTATTGTCAGACAAAGTTCCGATAACGACGGTGTTCCCGGATACAGCCACCGCACGGCCAAAGTTGTCACTACTGGCAGGGGTAGGATTGGCCAGCGTTGTGATCAGCGCCCCAGTGGTGGCGTTGAAAACGTAGGCCGAGCCGCTATCCGCCGCCCCGGTGTCGTCATTTTGAGCTCCAACGACGACAGTGTTCCCCGACACGGCCACCGAATAGCCGAAGTAGTCACTACTGGCGGGGGTGGGATTGTTCAGTGTCGCGAGCAGTGCTCCCGTGGTGGTGTTGAACAGATAGGCTTGGCCACTGTCAGGCGCCCCAGTATCGTCAAACGCACTGACGGCAACAGTGTTGCCGGACACAGCGACCGAATAGCCAAAGCCGTCACCACTGGCGGGTGTCGGATTGGCCAACGCCGCGATCAGCGCTCCCGTAGTGGCGTTGAAGAGGTAAGCCTGGCCACTGTCAGACGCCCCAGTGTCGTCACTGTATGCCCCAACCACCACAATGTTCCCGGAAACGGCCACCGAATTGCCAAATTGGTCACCACTGGCGGGTGTGGGGTTAGCCAGCGTGGTGATCAGCGCTCCTGTGGTGGCGTTGAAGAGGTAAGCCTGGCCACTGTCAGACGCCCCAGTGTCGTCAAATTGAGTTCCGACAACGACAGTGTTCCCCGACACGGCCACCGAATAGCCAAAGTAGTCAAAACTGGCGGGTGTGGGATTGGCCAGCGTGGCGAGTAACGCCCCCGTGGTGGCGTTAAAGACGTACGCCTGGCCACTATCAGTCGCCCCGGTATCATCGTTGAGCGCACCGACGACGACAGTGTTTCCTGACACCGCTACCGAAAGTCCAAAGCGGTCATAGGTCGCAGGTGTGGGATTGGCCAGCGTGGCAAGCAACGACCCGGTAGTGGCGTCGTAGACAGACACTTGTCCGACATCGGTGAAGCCATTTACGTCGCGATATGGCTCTCCCACCACTAGCAAGTTGCCATCGGTGGCGACGCTTTGACCAAAATTCTCGGGTGTGCCTGGACCACTGGGGAACAGCGAGTGGGTCAGCGTGGCAGCTAGCAGCGTCCGTTGCTCCAACCCTTGAAGCAGTTGGAGCGATCCACGTCTCCTACGGGAAGCGCGTCCCAGCCCAGCACGCACGCGCGTCGAAACCCAATCGCGAAGCGAACATCCGAACTGGCTCCTGCTGGATTTCGCCCGACTGGCCTTTACCCAGGAGGTCATCTGCATCCAAGTTCGCTGGAGCCAGTTGTGCTGAGTCATGGGATGCTTTCGTTCGGTGCAAGTCAGTGAAATGTGCGAGTTGGGGGCGTGGTCAGTCAGTCAACCCCGGACATCGTCGTAAACACATGCCAGTCAGGGGGGGGGGGCGTCTCACAACATCACGGGGGGGCGGCGAAGAAGCTGGCCCGTGCGAGCGTGGAGTCTCCTCCTCACATCCCTTTGCTAGCGGGAACGATTCTGCGGAAAAACGGACGGAAAATTTTCCAACTTTGGAAAAAATCTCATTGATAAGCTGAATAATGAACCGGTTTCGGTCCGCAACCTCGGGCGTCCATTCACGATTATTTTACGAACGGCGCCGCCCAGACCGTAACTTTTCCGTCATGCGTAGCAATCGCGATCGCATCGCCTTTCGGAGAGAATGAGAGGCCGTTGACCTTATGTTCGCCGATGCGAATCGAGATCAGCGGCTGATAGTTCTCTGTTCTCCATAAACGAAGCCAACCTGCCTCATCGCCCGTAGCAAGCACTTCTCCATCGGGGGATAAGGCCATCGCGCCGACTCCCTTTTCGTGACCGGTAAGAGTGCCGATCAGTTGGCCGGTGGATCGGCTACGAAGGCTGATGCCCCCCTGATTTTGCCCCAACGCAAGAGTGTCGCCATCAGGTAACAGGGCCACACAATACACATCCTGCACCTCTCGCCATTTGTTTACGACCAAGTCTTCCTCGGAGAGGTTGCGGACACAGACGGTGCTTTCGTTAGAGACCGTTACAAGAGTTTGCCCGGCATCGAGAAGCAAGATTTGGCGTACTGTCGCACTATGGTCCTCAAATCGACGTAACACCTGGAGCGAGTTGGCATCCCAGAGCAACACTTTGCCGTCGTTGTCTCCGGTGGCGATGATTCGGCTATCGTGACTCCAGGTCAGGCTGCGTGCCTTGCGGTGTTCGTCGACTTTGCGAGGTTCCCCTAACAACATTCCCGTAGAGGTGTCGACCTCCCAGACGCGGAGCGAACCGTCCAGACAAAGCGAAGCGAGTTGTGAACCGGACGGAGAGTACCGTACTTGCACGACAGTCTGAGTGTGGTCTTCTGTGGTGGCCAGCTCGCGACCAGTCGCAACTTCCCAGACTTTTACCGTGCCGTCATCGCTCCCAGTCGCCAAATAACGACCATCAGGAGAGAACTCCGTGGTCCAAGTCTCTCGAGAGTGACCCGCAAAAGTGGGGCCACTTACAATTGGCGTCCAGCGATAAAGTTCTCTGCCAGATTCGTGAAGAACTACCGTGCTATCGGCGAGCGGGGTGATTGAGACGACCGGATTGACCAGCGGAGGGCTGCGAATACCGAGACGATCAGTTTCAATATCCCAAAGATACACTCGGAAGTCTGAGCCACAAAAGGCGAGCCATTTGTCTGCATTGAGGAACCGCATTCCGTACCAGAAACGCACATCATTAATGGCAAGACCGGGCGGCATGTCGTGGACACGAATTGTTCGATCAAAGGTGACCTTTCCCTGGACCGATTTCCTCCAGAGATCTACGGACATGTCTTCTCTCAGACCAGCGATCAGGGCTCCATCAGAGGAGATTGTTGCAGAAACAAATGGGGATGATGTGTTGTCCGATTCGTGTGACAGCTCTGCCGCGAGAGCTCCCGTAGAATCGTACAACCTCACTTGGTTCTCGCATGGAATAGCGAGGCTTCCATCACCTCCCCAGTCTACAAAAATCTCTCGAGGGGAATCGATCGGAACACTCCAGAGGAGTTCTGCGGAATCTGCTGAATAGACCTGAAAGTCGAATCCATTTTTCACTCGAACATTGAGGACAAACCGGGATCTATCAGGGGACTGTATGAGTTGTGAAATGGATTGCCCGTGTAACAAACTCTTCGTAATACCTCTCGACTCATTCCAGTAATTCAGGCGTCGGCCGTGGATCGGGTCACCATCTTGTTGGTCTCCGAGAGCGTATACCCAGGTGTCGTGCCTTGGTAGGTATGTAATTCCCCGGATCGAATTGGGGTGAAGCTGTGCTGGAATTTCTGATTCCAGTACAGCTCCACTCTGGAGATCCCAAGCGTGAAACACTCCCTTGGCAGTGCCCGCCACGATGCAGTTCTTCTCCGGAATCACATTCATGGACTGAAAGGTATTGTTGAGAGCCCCCTTGAACGGGTGAAATTCACCGCCACATTTCGCATTCATCAGTCTCCAGGAAAAATCGCGAAAGTCTGGTTCATCGGGTGATCTGGGCCGCATTGCACTCAATTGACTCGTGAAATTGAGAAGTTGTCCGCGGTCATACAAATCCTGTGTGTGGCGCATGTGCGAGGTGTACGCCAGCAGTTGTTCACGATGAATCGCTCTTTTAAGACGCTCCGTTTGCTGAAGCAGATCTGTCTCCCGTTGCTTGGATTCCTCCAGTAGCAGTGACTCTTGCTCGCGAAGTTTAGTTTCCGCTTTAACAGCGGACGAAAGCCGGCTGGAGTACCACCACCCACCTGCTGACATTAAGGTAATGGAGAGACAAAGTACGCACAGCAGCAGTCCAAGTTCGGGATGGTGTCTGCACCACCGCAAGGCTTTCTCGGGGAGTGATACCGGTTTGGCTAGAATCGCTTGATCATTGAGAAAACGGCTGAGATCCTCTGCGATTTCCTGTGCGGTGGGGTACCGTCGTGCTGGTTCCTTTTCCAAGGCCTTGTGGCAGATCGTCTCCAGATCCCGGGGCACAGCGGGACGCAGCGTTCGTACTGTAATGGGTTCCTTATTCAGGATGTTCCAACTGGTTTCAACGGTGGAGTCGCCGGCGAACGGATGTTGTCCGGTCAGCATCTCGTACAAAATCACGCCCAGTCCATGGACGTCCGTCGCGGCTGAGACCTGATTAGATTTCCCAGCTGCCTGCTCCGGGGACATGTATTGCAGTGTCCCTGCCACAAAACCCGTTTGAGTCTTGTCGGCGTCGAATTCGTCAGACAGCCATTTCGCCAGGCCAAAATCTGACAGCTTGGGCTGAATGTTTTTCCAATCTGGGGCGGCAGATAGGAGAGTGGCTTCCGGCCCTTCTGCTGGCTTGGCAGCATCCGTGGTGTGGGTCAGTAGCACGTTCCGAGGCTTGATGTCCCGGTGCAGAATCCCAAGCTGGTGTGTCAGGCTCAGCCCCTCAGCAATCTGATGCACCAGAGAAGCACAGTCCCGTGGATCCTGACGCTGGGTCTGGCTGGCCAGAAGCTGATCCAGATTTCCCGCGTTACAGTACTCCATGACCAGGAAGGGGGTTCCGTTGTGCTCCCCAGATTCAAAAATCGTGACAATAGCAGGATGTCGCATTTGCCCCAGAGCCCGCGCCTCGCGGAGGAATCTTCCTCGGGCGTTTGGATCGTCAACCCATTTTGCATACGGAATTTTAATCGCGACCCGGCGGTGCAATAGCGGGTCGTCTGCTAGAAAGACTTCAGCGAAGCCCCCTGCCCCCAGCTGTTGAATAAGTTGAAATCGCTGAAATTTCGACGGGGCACGGATACCGGTCCTTCCGGTGTTTTCCATAAATTCGATCGGCCCTTCGGCAATCTCGTTGAGTGAATACTCGCGAGTCATGTCCTGCAAGAGAAGCAGACACTGGCGGGCGTGAATGATTTTCCGTTGCAGTTCCGTGTCGGCCACATCGAGTGATACTGGATCGGTACGTTCTCCCGCGATCTCGCTACCGATCGCAAGCAACAGATCCTCGAATTTCGAGTTATTGGAGTCCGCTGATGTCATGATTCTGAGCGAGTAGTTCTGTTTGCAAGGCTTCCACTGCACGACACCACAATTTCCGGGATGCTTCTGCCGAGCTGTTCAGTTGGCGGGCGATGTCCTCAAAGGGCAACTGCCGGATGCTTCGCAGCTCGATGATCCGCTGATACGCTTGGGGCAGGGTCTGAATCGCTGCCTGCAGTGAGGCCTTGAGCTCCGACTGCATCACGACACGACTGGGGGAAGGAATCTTTCCGTCGGGGCAAACAGCGTCGAGAGACGATCCGAAGGGGACCTCGCGACCGGCCTCTCTCTTCGCGGTGTCCAGATAACGACGACGGAAATTCAACAGGTTGCGCCGCAGGATACTTCGCAACCAGCTACGAAAATCGCCTGGCGTTTGCCCGGCAAAATGATGGAGGTCCCGAGTCGCATTCAGGAATGTATCCTGAACCAAGTCCGAAGCCCCTCCTTTTGACTTCAGGAGCTGTCCCAACTCCTGGGTGGCCGTCGCCAACAGATAGTTCCGCTCAGCCTCCAGCATCTCTCGCAGCTGTAACATCGAAAGACCACCCGGTGAAACATCACCCGGCAAGTCAACCTTTGAACTATCGTTCGGCGTATCCTCAGCATCAAACACAAGGCACCGTTTGAACCAGAATCGGACGCGAATTCTGGTTCGATTGTGCATGCTTACTGGAGAGACAGCAAGTACAAGCTGATTCATTCCATGAGGATCGACCCTTTGTGTTGATGTTAAGTTCGATTGAATATGCTGATGCGTTCCTGGGGAAATGGCCACAGCATTTACTTTACCAACCCGACGTTTCAGCGAGAGCGAGCGGACTCGGGCTTTTGAAAGTTCGAAAGGCGTTCTGTTAAAGCCTGGAACTCATGTAAGCACCATTGGGAAAGTGCCAGCGCACATTCGTACTGTTTGATGAAGCCCGAAGAGGGGCGTCGGCTCCCTCGAATCGGCTTCATCGAAGTGCCAAAGTGAACGTGAATGGCTTTACGACAGCGAGGCTAGCTTTGAGATGCCGTTTCCCAGTTTGCACGAACCCATTCCCTCGGATACGAAGAGTTACCAAGGCTCTCCTCTATGCGTGGATAATCGAATCAACTCCACCGCCGCCGAGGATGGTGTCGTTGTTGAGGATTCCATCGCCGCCGTCGAGGAGGTTGTTGAGCAGGTCGCCGGTGATGGTGTCGGCGAACGGTGAGCCGATCACGTTCTCGATACCAGAAAGGGTGTCGAGCCCGGCTGCACCAGAAGTTTTCTTGGTGGTGAGATTCACGGTTACCGGACCGCTGGCAGTCTGGTAGCTGATGGTGTCGGTACCTGTTCCGCCCGCGAGCGTGTCGTTGCCGAGGTTCCCGATCAGCAGGTCATTACCCGCCCCACCGGTGAGGGTGTCATTCAGATTGCCACCAATGAGCGTGTCATTGCCAGAGCCTCCGGTGATGTTGACGGCCCACGTGGCCCCGGTCGCATCGAACGTGTTGTTGAATGCTGAGGCACTCGCCAGCACGGTCTCGATCTGACCGGTGGTCAGGTTCAGGCTCACTCCTCCTGTCACTCCCGTGACCGTCACCTTATCGAGTCCTGCGCCACCGACGACAGTCGTGTCGAAGTTGTCAATCGTGAGCGAGTCGTTGTCGGCTCCCCCGTCCAGTGAATCGATACCCAGCCCCCCCGTCAGCGAATCATGACCACCGTTCCCGACGAGGCTGTCGTTGCCTGCCCCTCCGATGAGTTTGTCGGCCAGGTTACCGCCGATGATCATGTCATTCCCGGACCCACCGGTGATCGACACTGCCCAGGAGGCAGCCGCTGCGTTGAAGATGTTGTTGGCTGTGGAAGCGGTGGCTGACACTGTCTCAATGAACCCCGCAGCAAGATCCAAGGTCACATCTCCGCTGGTGACAGGAATAATCACCTTGTCGATGCCATCTCCCCCATCTACGACAATGTCATTGTTGTCGATCGTCAGGGTATCGTCTCCTTCCGCCCCGTAAAAGAAGTCTGCTCCCAAGCCACCGACCAGCGAGTCATTACCGCCACCTCCGAACAGGAAATCGTCGCCGCCGCCACCGGTCAGCTTGTCAGCCATCTCACCGCCATAGATGTAGTCGGCACCTGATCCTCCAGTGATTGTTACTGCCCATGTGGCTCCCCAGGCTGTTATTGCGTTTGTGGCTGTCGAGGCCGTCGCCACCACGCTCTCAATGAAGCCAGCGGTCAGGTCAACATCAACGCCCCCGCTTCCCGCAGCCACGATGACAGTGTCGATGCCATCTCCCCCATCAATCACATCTACGATCTCATCGTCGACCGTGTCCTCACCATCGATCGTGAGCGAGTCATTACCAGCACCTCCATAGAACACATCCGTTCCCTTACCACCGGTCAATGAGTCGTTTCCGTCATCACCCTGGAGAACGTCATGGCCATCATTGCCCGTCAACAAGTCATTCCCATCACCGCCAATGATGGAATCATTCCCCGCTCCACCGGTCAGTTTGTCATTCATCTGACCACCAGTGATGGTGTCGTTGCCACTGCCACCGGTGATCGCCACCGCCCATGTGGCACCTGCCGCGTTAAACGTGTTGTTCGCCGTCGATGTGGTCGCAGTCACTGTCTCGATGAAACCAGCTGTCAGATCCAAAGTCACAGCTCCGCTGGTGACAGCCACGATCACCTTGTCGTTGCCATCACCCCCATTAACGACAGTGTCGTCGTTGTCGATCGTCAGGGTATCGTCACCTTCCATCCCGTAAAAGGTGTCGGCTCCCGCCCCACCAACCAAGATGTCATTACCACCGAACCCCACAATATAATCATCACCACCACCGCCGTTCAGACGATCGGCCATCATTCCTCCAATGATGGCGTCGGCCCCTGAACCGCCCGTGATCGATACAGCCCAGGTCGCACCCCAAGCATCAAATGTATTGCCATCAGCAGTCAATGCCGTGGCATTCACGTTCTCGATGAAACCAGCTGTCAGGTCGAGTTCGATTGGTCCGCTGTAAGCAGCCACGATGACCGTGTCGTTGCCATCTCCTCCGTTGACTATATCTGGGATCGTATCGTCAAACGAATCTTCTCCATCGATTGTGAGAGTATCATTGCCAGTACCACCATAGAACTCATCGTGCCCTAAGCCTCCTGTCAAGGAGTCATTCCCGTCGCCTCCATCAAGGACATTTTGTCCCGCATTCCCGGTCAGCGAATCGTTAAAGTTCGACCCGATCAGGTTCTCCGCATTCAACAGCTTGTCCTTGCCCGCTCCGCCAGTCGCCTGCGCCGTCGCAAGTGCCAGACTGACTCGCACGCCCGCTACCCCTTGGATGTAGCTGATGGTGTCGACATCCGCCCCACCGTCCAGCGTGTCATTCCCCAGCCCACTGATCAGCGTGTCGTTCCCCTCCCCACCAAGCAGCGTCCCCGCCACGAGAGCCCCCAGCGAAGCATCCAGCTTCAACGTGTCATTGCCACCAAGTCCCGACACCGACACCGAAGTCACACTCGCCGCCGCTATTCCCGTATCAATCACCGAACCATTGGCATCAATCTTGATTATGCCCGCGTCATTTCGAACCGTGATCGTGTCGTCTTGTGAAGAGCCGAGGACAGTCAACGAGTTGTTTGCGAAAGTGAATGTTGCGGAGGGGGTTGGTGCTGAAAACACTTGTAGCCCACCAGAGTTAGTATCTCCAACAAGATTGAATGAGCTAGCAACAAAACTTGTGAAATTGCCCTCTGCTGCAAAAAACTCTGCATTCGCCTCTCCGGATCCTTCGAACACGACTAATCTCACGGCCCATTCTCCAGCCTCGTTGATGTCAAATGTAGCCAGTGTGTCGGCCGCAGCTCGACCACCAGAATGCTCAGAGGAGAAGACAATACCGTTCCTCTCCAATCGCAAACAAAATCCATCGTCACTGTTTACCCCAAATGTCCACAACCCACTTGTTGGAATAATTATTTTCCCTGTAGCCTCGATTACAAAGTTGTCAACATTCATACCACTCACTTGCGTGGGATACAATGAATCGTTGTCATAGTTGTCATGCCCGCCATTCGACTCGGCGGACAGGTAATTGATTGTTGGAGATGTTGAAACTGCTGTTACAGTCTGAAGTGAGGTGTCTGAGAGAACTGAAAGTGCCCCCTGTATGTCGTGTATTCCGATACTGGATTCCACATATCTGACAGAGAATCCAGGGGCGTTATTTGTCCCAGGCAGATCATTGAGCTTCCAGTATCCTGTCAGGCCTGCTTCGTTACCGTGCAGTTCGGTGTTTCTAGCGGACGAGATCTCAGTTTGAGTCCTTGCGACATTCCAGACTCTGACATCATCAATCTGGCCGTCAAAATCAAACCATTCTCCGTTTCCAGCAGGCCAATCCGAGGGTGACGCTGTATACCCGGTACCAATCTGGCAGTAGTGACTCGTCTGGTGACTGATAAAACCGCTCACAGAAGCAATCAGATTGCCGTCCAGGTAAAGTTTCTGATTGTCGTTATTAGAGCGCATCCCGCGATGGTCTAGCGCTGTTTGGGTGGTGTCGGTAAGCTGCGTCATACCCTTTGCGATGGAGGTGATGATGCAGCCTTATTCGAAGGAATTTCGGCGTGAGGTGTTGGCAGCTTGCGACGCGAGAGGGGGCACGCGTGAGGTCGCTTTGCAATTTGATGTCAGTGAGTCTTGGGTGCGTCGGATCAAGCAAGAGCGGCGTGAGCAGAACAAGACGGCCCCTTGTCTGACCCGCAAACGCATCCCCCAATGGATGGCCGAGCGAGAGCAGATTGAGGCGGCGATTCGTGAGCAGCCGGACCTCACGCTCAAGGAACTGAAAGCTCGATTAGGGACGCGTCTGAGCGTGCAGACCTTGTGTCGGGCCCTCCAGCAGCTGCGTCTGCATCTCAAAAAAAAGTCTTGACCGCGACGGAGCAGCTTCGTCCCGATGTTGATCAACATCGATCGCTGTGGCGTTTGCTGCAGGCAGGGTTGGATCCTGAAAGGCTGGTTTTTCTGGACGAAACCTGGGCGAAAACGAACATGACCCGCCCTCGCGGAAGGGCGTTGTGTGGTGAGCGGCTGGTGTGCCACGCTCCGTTCGGTCACTGGAAGACAACGACGTTTCTGGCGGGGCTGCGGCAGAGCGGTCTGACCGCTCCGCTGGTGATCGATGGTGCGGTGAATGGAGCTGTGTTCGTGAGTTACATCCAACAGCATCTGGCCCCGACATTGAACGTGGGAGACATCCTGATCATGGATAATCTCGCCAGTCACAAAGTGCCTGGCGTGCGTGAAGCGGTCGAGGCCCGAGACGCTCGCATCCTGTATCTACCGCCGTACAGCCCCGATCTGAACCCCATCGAACTGGTGTTCTCGAAGTTCAAATGGCTCCTGCGAAGCGCGGAATGCCGCAGCGTCGAAACCCTGTGGGACACCTGCGGCCAACTGCTCGATCGCTTCACCCCCAGCGAATGTGCCCGCTAATTCAGACACTGCGGCTACCGCTACACGTAAACGGGATTCGCTCTAGTGAGCGAGTGTCAGCCGACGCGATGACTTTCGATTGATTGGTCAACCGGTCTTGCCATTCGATCTCGGCCTTCTGAAAAGGATCTACTCGGTTGATCGCGTAAGCCGACACTTGTTTCGGTGTCGTCGAGGGGATGTAGGGACGTTTCATCATGGCCTCGCGGAACGCATCGAGGCTATCCTCTTGGCGAGCCAGGGCGATGTCCGCAATCTTCTGCAAGTCCTCGGGGGCCGGACGCAATCGACTCCACAAGCGATCATGATGAGTCACGGGAAGCTGCCTTGTCCTCTCCCGTCGTGCCCTCAACTCCACCAGCTTCTCGCGCGCAACGACCGCCTCATCGCAGGCCCCATGCTGCACCGACCACGCCAGCACAAGCTCCCACTCGCGGATCACTTCGTCGTAATCGGCGTCATAGGCTCTGGGAACCGGGATCAGTTCGGCATCGAGCTGTACTTTCAGCTTCTTCCAAGTCTCCAAAGCCGTACGATAGCTCTCAATATCCGACTTGCTGCGACCGGCTCCCAGGTAGTGAGCCTTCCCCCGATAGAACTTTTTCCACCGCCCCGTCCGACCGTTAGCCCCCCGCTGAAACGTCAGCTCATACTTCCTCGGCAGGGCACGAATTCCTACCCGGTGATGATACGACGAGATACAAATCGTACGCGCGACCGGTCGATATTCGTATCACGGAACTCGTGAAACGCAGGAAATATCGATATTATCCCTGATCCTCTGCGTCAGCGAGGGTGAGCATAGCTAGGATTTCTCTTGGTCAATGCAGAGAATCCTCCATCGCAGACAACCGTCTTGGCGTATAAGGGACGTTGGTCCTGAGGCAAGAAAGGTTCGTTACCATGGATTCTGCTCAGAAGATTCTTCCGAAATGTGTGTGTGCCTCTTCGCAACTCGCCGAGTTCATATTGACGACGGTGGGGATTCTGACCCTGGTCGTTGGTCTCTTCGTCCTACCCACACTGGAACTCAATGAGACAGGCTTCTATCTCGGGTTACTCGCGCTTGTGGCGTTCATGGTCCTGAGTTTTTGCGCCGGACAGCTGGTTGTAATTCGAGAGCGAATTTCAAGACGTGACAATGCCTGATTCCGACGCTGGGTGGCACAGGTTGGCTCGCTTTGGAGCCTACCTGTGTGCCTGGCACAAGAGGCTAGTCCAGTGCGTATTCGAAGAACAAGTGCCTCGGACGCTAGCGCCCCACTATGCCGCCTCACTCCGGCACCTCCACCAGATACCAGTTCGGGTGCCCCTGGTACCAGGTCTTCGGGTCGTCGGTCGGCGGTGTGATGTTGTCGTCCAAGCGGGTCAGCGTGATCAGGATGTGCCCGGTCTGCGGGTCTTCGGTCGTGCGAAAGTTCGACAGCTGCATCTTGTCCGTGTCGAACTCTGGATTTCGGGTGTCGATCGTGATGACGGTCTCCTTCTTAAGCAGGCAGCTCTCTTCGTCGACCTCGCCCATGACCAGCGGGAAGCGGGGGTAGTTGCCGTCGGGGTTGGTTGGTGTGATGTTGCCGATCCAGTACAGGCGGCCGTTCTTGTGCGAGCGGATCAGCGAGCTCTGGGCGGCGGGGCTGAAGATTGCCTCGCCGCTGGTGTAGGTCCACGGCACCGGCCTGCTCCAGGTGCGGCATCCATCCTTGGAGATCGAGAGCCACTTGCGGCCCGGGAACTCCGGCTTGTTCATGTTCGAGCCGCGAGCAACCATCAGGAAGTGGCCCTTGGTCTTCAGCTCCTCGATAGCTGACTCATCCGACCCGCGAGTCGATTCGCCCGGCTCCGGCCGGACAAACTGGCCAGCCTGCCACTCGACATCCTGACCATCGCTGGTCCATTTGCCGATCAGGACGCCCGACTCCATGTAGGTGTAGGCGTTATGGGGATTCAGCCGCTTGCGATTCTCATCGAGTGGCCAGCGATAGGTCGGGACCAGGATCTCCCCGTTCGACGCCCCGACGATGCGCCCGCCGAAGACAAAGCTGTTGGAGCCGACCCACACCCCGGAGATCGGGTGCAGGTAGTCAAACTCCGCCCCCTTCTGGATGAGCGGCTTCAGCTCGGAATAGGTCTGGCCGTTGTCGAGCGAGACGCGATACCACAGCTTGTAATCGATCGCCCCGGTGTCGGTGTCATCGATCCCGCGCGTCGTCTCGACCAGATGCACCACCCGACTCTCACCGGGAAAGCGAAAGATCGTCTGCTCGTTGGAGGCGACATAGGCGTTCTCCTCCCACCCGCCCGGCGAACGGATCTTCTCCGTCAGCGAGGTAATGGGGATTCCCACCCCGTCAAACGAAGGAGCCGGACGCGGCTTGTCGTCCTCGGCATATTTCTGAGCGAGGTACCGGACCTCTTTGTCGATGACGCGGATGTCACCAGCCAGAGCCAACGAACTGGCCAAAAGACTGAAAACCATTGCCAACGGGCAGAGAAGAAATCTGCACATCGAGGAACCCTTCGAATTGGATCAGCCAGACGACGTCTGACAACTTTAGACGATGGCTGTCATTGAACGTCAGGCACTGGCACAAAATGGGTGGGCCAAATCCTGCCAACCAGTGTTATATCTCCATCAACGCAATGAAAGGTTTAACAACCAGATCATCCCCCCCAAACTTGATAGAAAAAACACAAGTGACACGACCGCCCAAACGGCTCCAAGAAGATATCGCTGGGACTCGTGATTATTTCTGAACTTCTCTAAAAAACGATCATAAACACTCCATACAATCGCACCTGTGATGACTCCCAATGACCCACCGACTAACCCTCCTACGATCCCGAGGGCAAAGTGATACTTGGTGCCGAACATCACTCCGGCGAGGGCACCAAGGAGTGCGAACAGTAAAGAGAACAGTTCGGAGAAGCCGACCATATTCACCTGCGAGTAGCGAGTAGGCCAGGAGCAACCTGTCTGCATATCACTCAGCTGCCGCACAGAACAAATGCTTCTCCCCGCGAATCAAAATGCGGTCACCGGCGGGGATGGGGGAGCCGATGACGGGTTCGGCCATGACGTTTTCGGACAGGAGTTCGAACTTGCCATCGGCGATCTTCGCGACGAAGACCGTGCCGTCCTCGCGGGGGGCATAGAGCAGGTCACCGGCCACCAGCGGTGAGGCGTAGAAGTTCGAGCGGTCCTTGGGGAAGGCACCTTCCCAGACAGTCTTGCCGGTGGCGGGGTCGATGCAGGCCACTTCGCCGCGATCACGTACCAGAATGACGTGCCCCTTGTAGGCGACCGGCGATGGGACGAACGTGCCCACATCGTCTCGTAGCCATGCATGGCTGGTCTCGGTTACGTCGCCCGAACCGGTCAGGCGGATGCCGTACAGCCGTGGGATGCCGCGATCGTTGCGGCCATACGCGATCACAGCCATGTCACCCACAATCACCGGCGTCGCGATCGCGGGCCACAGCTTGTTGCCATCGGGATTGAAGTCCCCGCACGACCAGACCACCTCGCCGTTCTTCGCATCGTGGATCGTCACATGCTCGGCTCCCCAGACGAGGATCGACTCTTTACCATCGTGCTGAATCACCAGCGGGGTCGAGTACCCGTGGTCGCACTCGGTCGGCGTCGTGTAATTCCGAGCCACCTTCCAGACCAGTTCGCCGGTCTGCTTATCAAAGGCTGCCAGCCACGATTCGCCCTGATGCATGCGGGCCATGATGACGTACTTCTCCGTCAGCACGGGCGAGGTGCCGTGATCCCAGAACAGCGTGTCCTTGCCGTAGCGGTCGACGAGATTCGTCTTCCAGAGTTCCTTGCCGTCCAGCCCTACAGCTGCGAGTGTGCCGCTTTTGTAGAAGACGTACACCGCGTTCCCATCGGTCACCGGCGAGGCGTTACTGCCCGACCCGTTGCGATGCTTTCCGGCGTTCTCAGCCCCGAAGACGGTCCGCCACTGCTCGGTCCCGTTCATGTCGAAGCACAGCACCGCGTCCTTACCATCGGCAGCTGAGGTGACATAAATCTTGCCTGCGTGGATGATCGGGGTGGAACATCCCTTGCCCGGCAAGGCTGTCCGCCACAGGTATTTCTCGGCGTCGAACTTCACTGGGAACTTGCCACCTTCGACACTCCCACTGTCAGATGGGCCTCGCCAGGATCGCCAGTCGGGAACATCACCGGCCAAGGCTGTTCCCGCGCAACAGATCAAGCCAAACAACAAGGCCGCAGCAGTGGTGTGACGCATCGAATCGAAACTCCTTGGGGTACCGACCATGTATACGAGTATACATGGTCGGTACCCAATGTCGTACGATCGAGGTCTCTGCTCCGTTCGCGAGTAATGCCCGGGGCCCACTACGCCGACGGTGAATAATGGAACTCATGCGACAGGACGATCAGTCGACCCGTTAGGCCGGTTAAGCGTTGATGATCGAGTCGACCCCGCCTCCCCCGAGAATCGTATCGTTTCCGACGTTGAGGTCTCCCCCATCCAGAAGATTGTTCAGCAGATCACCGGTAATCGTATCTGCGAAGAGTGAACCGATCACATTCTCAATCGTGCTGAGCGTGTCAGCGCCAGCGGCACCTGTTGTCTTCTTGGTCGTCAAATTGACAGTGACGGGGCCGCTGGCAGATTGATACCCGATGGTGTCGATGCCAACTCCTCCGGTGAGTCGATCATTGCCGAGTCCACCAATCAAAAGGTCATCGCCGTCGCCGCCGGTGAGGGTGTCGTTCAGGTTTCCTCCGATCAACGTGTCATGACCACTACCGCCCGTGATCGACACCGCCCAGGTCGCACCCGTCGCATCGAATGTGTTGTGAAATGTCGAACTGCTGGCGACAACGGTTTCGATCTGGCCCGCCGTGAGGTTGAGATTGACGGCCCCTGTGGCTCCGGTGACCGTCACTCGATCGAGCCCTGATCCACCGTTCACGCTGGTGTCGTCATTGTCGATCGTGAGGGAGTCGTTGTCAGCTCCTCCGTCGAACGCATCGGCTCCCAGCCCGCCTGTCAGAGTGTCATTCCCACCATTCCCGACAAGACTATCGTCACCGGCTCCTCCAGTCAGAGTGTCGTTCAGGTTTCCGCCGATCAGCGTATCGTTGCCGCTTCCCCCAGTAATCGACACCGCCCATGCGGCTCCAGACGCGTCGAACAAATTGTCGAACGCTGAGCTGCTGGCGATCACCGTTTCGATCTGGCCCGTTGTGAGGTTGAGATTCACCGCCCCCGTGGCCCCGGTGACCGTTACTCGATCGAGACCTGCTCCACCGTTCACGCTGGTGTCGAAGTTGTCGATTGTCAGTGAGTCGTTGTCATCTCCTCCATCAAACGAGTCGACACCCAACCCACCCGTCAGAACGTCGTTCCCGCCATTCCCGATCAGGCTGTCATTGCCCGCCCCTCCGGTCAGTCGATCGGCCAGATCTCCGCCAATGATTGTGTCATTCCCGGAACCGCCGGTGATCGTGACAGCCCAGGTGGCTCCCGTGGCATCAAAACGATTGTTCGAGACGGAGCCGGTTGCGGTGACGCTCTCGATCTGGCCAGCTGTGACATCGAGTACCACTGCTCCGCTGGCTGCATTGACTGTCACAGAATCAATGCCATCTCCGCCCGAGATGACGAGGTCGTCGCTGTCGATCGTGAACGAATCATTGTCCTCATCGCCAAACAACTGGTCGGCTCCCAGCCCTCCCGTGAGGTTGTCATTCCCCCAACCACCTCGAATGGTGTCGTTTCCGCCACCCCCAGTCAGGCGGTCATTCATCGGTCCCCCGACGATGGAGTCGTTGCCGTTCCCGCCCGTGATCGTCACAGACCACCAGGCCCAGTCAGCCGTGAAGGTGTTGTCAAAGTTGGAACCAGTGGCGTTCGCGACCTCAATCAACCCCGCGTGCATGTCGAGGGTCACCCCTCCGAGAGCTCCGGTCACCTTCGCGGTATCCATTCCGTCACCACCGGTGACATTGTCCAGCTCGTCGAAGTTCAGGGTGTCGTTACCATCGTCACCATACAGCACGTCCGCTCCCGCTCCTCCGAAAATGGTGTCGTTCCCTCCCTTCCCTTTTATGATGTTGTTCCCAGAGTTCCCGGTCAGTTGATCATTGAACTCTGACCCCGTGAGGTTCTCAGTGTTCTGGATTAAGTCACGCCCGCCCCCACCCGTGGATTGCACGGTCGTCACAGCCAGGCTGACTCGCACCCCGGAAGTTGCATTCCATCTGTAACTGACGGTGTCATTACCCGCCCCACCGTCGAGAGTATCGTTACCCAATCCACTTTCGAGGACATCGTCGCCCTCTCCACCTAACAAGGTCCCCGTAACAAGCGTTCCCAGCGAGCCGTCGAGCTGCAGATAATCATTTCCCCCCAATCCCAATACGGTGATTGATGTCACTGATGACGCCGGCAAGCTAGGGTTGACCAACGTGTAACCTGAATAAAAGCCGACCCATCCATCTCTCATGCCCACATAAATGTCATCATTTTTGTAGGTTCCTCTGATTGTCAGTCTTCCGGCATCAAAGCTGTAGGTCACTTCCTCGGTGACTTCCCCCGTCAGGGTGAAGTGGTAGGTTCCCTCGTCACCGTCGTTATTGGCGAAGCTGATCTCCGCTGACTGATACCCCGCCACGCTGGTGTTCAGTTGCACGACAAGTTCCGTGGTCTGGCCGGGGGCCAGAATCTGGCCACTGGTGAAGTTCGTGACGATTGTAAACCCAGAACCGCTGGTGAAACTGGCGGGCTGCAGAACCAAGTCACCCTCGCCCGTGTTGGCAACGACAATTGTCCTGGTTGTGGGATCTGCTCCCAAAGCCACGGGGGCAAACGCAACAGTTCCTCCGACCGGAATGCTGGGGCCGCTAGATACCAGGATTTCAGGGGGCAGCGCAATCACCTCTCCGTTGAGTGTGATGTTAAAAGGGTTTTCGTCACTATCGTTGTTAACACAATTGAGCACAGCTGACTTTAGCCCCGGCACGTCGGAGTCAAACTGGAAGATGAAGTTGGTCGACTCACCGGGGGCCAGCACTTGCCCGCTGGTGAAGTTTATGACGATTGAAAACCCAGAGCCACTCGTGAAAGTGGCAGGTTGTAAAATCAGATCGTCAGTACCAGTGTTGGTGACGACAACTGATTGAATTGTCGGCATGTCTCCCTGGGTGATTGAGGGGAATGTGAAGGCGGATCCATCCATAATATTGAACCCGTAAGCAGACACTTCGATCTCAGGAGAGCGGGCAATCACTTCTCCGTTGAGAGTGATGTTGAACGGGCTCTCATTACTGTCGTTGTTGGCGAAGCTCAACTCAGCTGTTTTTATCCCGCCCGTACTGGTGTCCAGTTGCACGATGAGTTCGGTCACTTCTCCGGGAAGTAAAATTTGCCCACTGGTGAAATTCTGGACGATGGTGAAACCTGAGCCACTGGTAAAATCTGCTGGCTGTAGGATCAAGTTTCCAGTACCAGAATTGCTGACAATAATCGTCGCAGTCCTGGGAGCTGCTCCTTGGGTGACCGGGGCGAAATCGATCGTTCTTCCATCAAGGAGGGGGGAGTCATCGAACTCGACCCAGATTTCCGGGTATACGGGCACGATGACCTGACCCGTAACGGTGAAATGGAAGGGGTTCTCGTCGGCATCAGTGTTCGGCACATTCACTGTGGCCGATTTCGATCCGACGGTTGAACTGTTCAGGGTGACCGTAAAGGTCGCCGTTTGACCGGGGGCCACGATTGGTGCGGCTAAGAGACCGTAATTACTGGTGACCGTAAATCCGGAATTATTCAGTAACCTGGCATAATCCAGTGTCAGAACAGAGTTCCCGGTGTTTCGAATCAGGAATGTCTTCTGGATACCAGTCGCACCTTGGAGTACCGAGCCAAAGTCAATGCTGCCTCCATCGGTCAGATTGTTGCCATCGACTTCGACAACGATCTCGGGGGCATCATCGACGGTAACGTCGGTCAGATTGATGGTGACTGTTGCTGTATCGGTCTTGTGAGGTGTCGCACTGTCTGCGACAGATACGATCAGACTAATCTTGGAGTATCTTTCGTAGTCCAGGGCGGCGCTGTTGGCTACGGTGATCTGCCCTGTTGAGGAATCAATGCTAAAGGCCCCGTCGATGTTTCCTCCGATGATGGAGTAGGTCAGTGTCTGGCCGACATCTGGATCGCTGGCGAGAACCGTTCCAACCACAGTGTCATTGGCACTGTTCTCGGCGATGCTGAATGACTGATCATTGACTACCGGATACTCATTCGGATCTGGCATGTCGCCAGTGACAAAGATGTTGTCGATTCCAAACTCCTCCCCGCTGTCGCTGACTCGCATGCGAAGCTGCAGGTCCATGGTCGTGCCGATTACCCCTGACAAGAGGCTCGACAGAGTTTGAGCGGCTAGTGTCAACTTGGTCCCGTCGCCCACGCCATTCAGATCGGTATCGACCCGGAAGGCCCCATTCGATGCTGCGTCAGAGCGGAGTGAGAGGACCGTGTTAAATGAGCCTCCGTTGATCGCGACCCTCACGTCAATGAAGTCGCCGGTTTCCGGGCCATTGCCTGTGTCGGACCCCGAAGCGAAATCACCTCCGACTCGCAAATTGGTCAGGCCGGCGATATTCAATCCGTACCAGGTTAGTTCGAATTGAACGTTGTTTCCCGTTCCGTCGAGGTCTTCACCGACGAGATGTGCTCCGGTAAATCCCGTGTAGTTCGGTTTTCCGCCCGGGACTGTTCCACCTCCAAACAGGCTTCCTCCAGCCGGGCTGGGGTTATAAAAACCGTAGTAGCTGGACATCCCATTAGAGAATAGGCCACCGAAATTTGACTTTCCGGTCAAGTTCTCCATCGGGTCAGCGAGGACCGAGACGAGCATTACACGGTTCTCGAACTGATCAATTCGAGTCAACTGCTTCGAGGCCCGACGCTGACGGGGCAAGTGCCCGAGTTGGCGACGTACAGACTCCAACACCCAGCGTGAAACACTGTGCATGAACATCAGATTGGCCTCAGAGATGATTGATGATCGGGAACTAAGACCAACTGCCTGGACGAACGTCGCGAGAAAATCAGACAGTCAGTTCACCTACTCGCAATATAAAAGCTGAATCTAACTTCTGACCGATATTAAGGTCAACTCATGAGTGAATCGTGTTGTGAAATATGAGAGTTGTCTCGGTCACCGCCATTTGAGAGCCGGAACCGTCAGCGTCTGGAGTCTTAAAGGCCTCACTGGATTGAGCTAGTGCCTACCGGGGAGTGTTCGCGGAAACAAAAAAGGCTGCCGGGGAGTAATCCTCGGCGGTCTTGTGTTGGGGCACGTCGAGCGAACTCAACGGCGATGGGTGAGAGAGAACAAACAAGAATGTCTGTCCTACTGGTGGGAATCGTCCGGGGATTTGTGCTCGTCCGCTTCGTGATCATCGGGCGGGTGAGTCTCTTCGTGGGCACCCGCAGCTGCGGTAATCCGCTTGATCAGGATCGTTGCATAGCAACCGCGAGGCAAACAGAATGAAAGCTGGAGAGTTCGCTTGCCGGGATAAAGCGAGTCTTCCCCCTCAACTCGTGTCACATCGGTTGCTCGAATGACCGCAGCTCGTTCCCCCTTCGAGAAGAAGCTGTCGCGGGGGTGCTTGACCTTCAGCTCATTACGGGCGATTCCCTCTGTGGCCAGAACAAGATCGGTCAACGCGGTGATGGGGGCATCATCCTCATAGATCGATCGCGATGACGGCAACGGAATCATGAGGGTGGCCAGATCGATCGTCGCGTTGGCAGGCAACTCCCGAAAGAATGGGGCGGGCCCCAGAGCCAGTCGAACCTCAACGCGTTTCTCCTCGGGACAGATCGACCGGATGGCTGTCGAGAGAATCTTGTTCCACAGGTGGCTCTGAAAGGCGGAGAGGTACAGGCTGCGCATGTCTTGCCGCACTCGGGCCCACGCCCCTTTGAAGTCCTGGGGATGCTGGACCAGGTAGCTGATGATGCTGCGACGATGCGACCGGCCCAGACGCTTCATGACCGTCGGCCAATCACCCCAGTGGTCGCGAAGGGTGGCCTTCTCTCGCTTCTCGGCCGAGCGGTCGTGTGGTGACTCCGCAGCTAGTCCGAGCCAGAGGGTTTTCTCGTAGTCGCCCGCGATCCAGGGCCGGGCGATGAACTCGCCCGCTGATGTCACGGAGCCGAATCGCTGGTCGTCGAAGTAATTCGGCAGTCCCCACTGGGCGACCTCGTCGAGAGCCGAGATCGCTCGCTGGCACTCCTCGGCATCCATGTCCCGCATCACGATCTGGAAGCGGTTGGCCGAGATGTTCGACGGGTGGAACGGCTCATCCGACTGGCCCAGATAGCTGAGCTCCCACTGGTCACGCTGAGCATTACGAGCTGGTCCGCGATGCACGGTGACAAACTGCTTCGTCACCGCGTGCCGATCCTTGAGCCCGCCATACGAGAGCTTCTCACGCGGGATCTTCCACATCTGCAGCAGCTGCGTGATGGCCTCGGGCGTGCCGATTCCTCGCTTGGTGAGTTCGTAAACCGCGAACTCCCCCTTCGCGCGGATCGGAAACTCCGACAGCTCGGTGACCAGAAAATCCTCAGGACGACATTTCAGCTTCATGCGGGGAGTTTATCGAATGAACAGAATGTCCGTTACTGAGTGAAGCATGTGTAAAACCGGCAGATCTACCGATGGCGGGCCGCCAAGTCGGAGATCAGTCCATTGAGCAACTCCAGCGAATCGCGGGCTTCCTGTTCGGTCATGGTCATCGGCGGGCTGACGCGGAGGACCTTGCCGGCGAGGGCGCCGAGGAAGTGGATGCCATCGCCGCCGGGGCGACCGAGATAGCAGGTCTTTACGAACTCGATCGCGGTCTCGTTCGCAGTCAGCTTCCCGATCGGGGCACACTCCAGCCCGAACACCATCCCTTCGCCTCGCAGATTGCAGATCACGCCGGTCTGCTTTAGCTTCTGCAATCCTTCGACAAAGATCTTGTGCAGCTTCTCCGCATGGCCGAGGACATCCTGCGTCTCGAATTCATCGAGCGTGGCCACGACAGAGGCCGACGCCATCGGATTCGCACTCCAGGTATCCGACCCCTCGCCATACTTCAGCGAGCCCATCAAGTCGTCGCGTCCCACAGCTGCACTGACCGCGACGCCGTTACCCAGCCCCTTGCCCAGCACCACAATGTCGGGTTCGAGACCGTACTTTTCAAAGGCATACATCTTCCCGGTGCGACCAAAGTTGGCCTGCACCTCGTCGAGGATGAAGACGATGTCATGCTCACGGCACCACGCCTGCAACATCTGCAGGTAAGCCGGGTGCGGGTGATAGCTGCCCCCACCACCCAGGTACGGCTCGGTGATCAGACAGTTGATCTTCGAGCCATGAGCCTTCCACAGGGCATCGAGTTCCTTCTGGAACGGAGTCAGGTCGAGCGGCGATTCGAGTTTCGAGATGTCGCTCACTTCGTCGCGTGGGAAAGAAATAAACTTCACGCGAGGATCGCGATCAGGGTCGGTCTCGGAACCAGTCACAGCTCCGGCCAGACCCTTCTTGCCGTGGAACCCATACCGGGTGGCAACAATGATGTCGCGATTTTTGTCCCGATGCAGGCACGCCCAGAGCGACTTCTGCACCGCTTCGGCACCGCTCGCAGCCCACATCACGGACTGCATGCGAGATCCCCCCTGGCAGGACTGCATGCTCTTCAGCAGTCTCTGAACCGCCAGCCCTTCGATCTCGGTCATCGCGTTATATGCCGTCAGCGGCACAGCTGCGACGTACTCATTGGCGGCAGCTGGCGCTCCGAACAGCATGTTCTCGGTCCAGCCCAGATACTGAGCAAATCGCTGCAACCAGCGACGTGGATTGTGGCCAAGGTTCGAGACGAGCACGCCCGAAGAGTAGTCGTACAGCCGCCGCCCGTCGCTCGTCCAGTGGAACACTCCCGCCGATTTCGAGATGACGACCTGGCTGGGGGTGAAAGTTCGCAATGCGATGGGTTCGCCCTGGGTCAGAGAGGCACGGATCTCATTGGACTTGGGTTCACCGGGGAAGGCAATCGCGGGACGGGAGGCGGGCATTGAGGAAGGTCCTGGGAGGGCGCAATGGAAACGCCTCCGCGTGAAAACGGTGGCGTTTGTTGATGTAACAATAGCTGGCCACTTCGTCAGGGGCCAGTGATTCGAACCGAGGTGAACGCGCAAAATGACACGCCTCGCCCCGTAAAGTTCGGTCGGCGGAAGGTCAGGCCATTACTCCAATCGTCCCAAGCCTCGTTTGGCCCGTTCGTCATTCACTCGAACTAGCGCATGGGGCTCTTTTTTCCAGAACCTGACGAGCTGACTGGTTGTCGTACCAAGCAGTGGAGCGGTCTCGGAGACGTTCCAATCGGTTTGGGCCAGTACATCGAGCGACTCCGCCAGCAAGGCGGGGTAATCGGCATGTTCTCCATTGACCTCTACGCGAGTTCCACGCAGGCGGGACCGCCAGAGTTCACTGGGGATGGTGTCACGATCACGCGGGGTGCGTACGACGATGGCCAGTGTGCGCCGCATGCGGTCGGCAGCTGCGTCGAGGTTCTCAGCCTGGCTGCGACGCTCGCTGGCTTCGACTTGGATGTCAGAAGGCCGGTGAGTCAGCACGATGGCCGTCTCGACTTTATTGCGATGCTGACCACCGGGTCCGGAGCGACGAGTGCGAACGACTTCGCACTGTTTGAGTAGTTCGGGAATGGGAAGTTCGGCGGGGTGCATGGGAGCGGTTTCCTGATCTCAGTGTCGAGGAACCGACAGCCACCGGCAAGGGAGCTGTTCACGCCGCGTGGCTTCGCCGGTATAACTCAGCTCCCGTTACGCCGCTGCGTGCTCGATGATTCGCATCCCGGAGAGTGACTGGTGCCTGCCTGACTGCGGGAAATGTGAGTGTCGACTACAACGGAACCTGTGAATTCCCCCTCTGTCACGGAAGTCCAACCGCAACGTACGGTCTGGCCCGACTTGTCGCTGCTCGGCGTGGCCCTGATCTGGGGCGTCAACATTCCGGTCATGAAGATCGGTCTGGTGGATGTCGAGCCATTTGCGTTCAACGCTGTCCGGCTGGCGTTATCAGCCCTTGTCCTGGCGGTGCTCGCCCTGCGTGAGTCGAGCCCCTCGACCAAGTGGCCGCCGGGCCTGTGGAAGCAGATCGCCATTTACGCGGTGATCGCTTCGGGGATGTACCAGATTCTGTTCCTGCTGGGTGTCACTCGAACCGCGACCGGGAACGGGTCGCTCATCATGGCGACGGTTCCGATGTGGACCGCACTTCTGGCCCGTTTTCTGCTTGGCGAGCGACTGAACTGGCTGGCCCGCATCGGGCTCACCACAGCGTTTCTCGGGACGTTGGTCGTAGCACTGGAAAAGGGCATCAGCGGCGACCGGCACCTGCTGATCGGAAACTTCTTCATGCTGATGGCTGCGCTCACCTGGGCGTGGGGAACGGTGCAAAGCCGCAAGGTCTTGCCATACATCTCGCCCATGCGGTTGTCGGCGATCTCTGCGGCGTCGATGCTGCCGGTGCAGTTTGCGTGTGCAGCCACGTCATTGACGAGCATTGTCCCCCGTCTGGACGAGAGGAATGTCCTCGGCTCGATCGTCTACGCGGGAGTGCTCTCCACTGGGCTGGCCCTCCCGATGTGGAGTTACGGTGTCCGCCACTCGGGAGCTGCTCAGGCGGCGGTCTTTCAGAACCTGGTCCCGATCGTGGCCATCGCCAGTGCCTGGTTAATTCAAGGTGACCCGGTGACCTCCAGTCAGATCCTCGGAGGCGTGTTGATTCTCGGCGGGCTGGTCCTGGTCCGTAGAAGTCGGGGGTAGTCGACATAGAGCTTGGCCCAGTGGCAGTCCATGCCTCTCGCAGAGTGTTTGTTTCAGCTGAATCGGTACACAGATTTTCAGGATCGACATAGAGATACGCAGAATCACGTGTTGCAATATAGATATCTCGATAGGGAATGCTGATCGCATGGCAGCTCACCAATGCCTCGTGTTTCGGAGGCGATCAACATCACCATTCGATAGTCTCTGTCGCTCGGATCACTGACATGCTTTGCCCTTGTCCATCTGTGGTCATCTGTCAAATCTGTGTCCCAGATTCCTCCTGCCCGCTATCGATTATCCAGCAAAAGCCATCCCACACTTGCGGCTCCTCGCGTCATGGATGACAGCGATCTATCATTCTTTGGTTCAATGTTCAATGAGTCTGAGTTCTTGGGGAATGTGTGATGAACCTGATGAGTCTGTGCTGCCGGATTTCGCGTCGTGTGGCTCCTGTGGTCTGCCTGGCGGTGATGGGCACTTCGGTCCGGGCTGAGCTGCCCGTCGAGAAGCTGGACGATACGAGCTTTGAAACCATCTTCGACGGAAGCTCACTGCGAGGCTGGCACGTCAGTACTCAAACCGGGCACAGCAACGCCAGCATGCACACCAGTGGCGGCAAGTGGCAGCTTCTCGATGGTGCCATTGTCGGAAGTCAGGACATCCCCGGAAACGGGGGCATCATCCTCACCGATCGGCAGTTCGGCGACTTCGAAGTCATCGTCGAGATGAAGAATGACTACGGTCCCGACAGCGGGCTGTTTCTGCGGAGTAACGAACGCGGGCAGGCTTACCAATACATGGTCGATTACCACAACAACGGCAACCTCGCCGGAATCTATGGCGAAGGACTCAGTGGTCGCATCCATCGCCAGAACTTCGATCTACTCGAAGAAGTCACGCAGATCCGCAAACGCGAGGACGTATTCCCGCTGCCCATCACTCCCGAGCAATGGCCCCAACTCTGGAAGCACGGGGAGTGGAACGAACTCCGGGCTCGTATCGAAGGGAACCCGCCAAGCATTCAGACCTGGATCAACCGAGTGAAGTTCATGGAGTTCAAAGACACCGAGGCTCGTCATCAGCCGGCCGGCTCCATCGCCTTGCAGGTCCACGGTGGCGGAGACCACACGAAGCAGTTCGTGCGTTACCGGAATGTGCGAGTGAAGGTACTGAATCAGTAGTGGCCAAGCTTGAGATGGCGAATGGCGCATCGAACGTGCGAGCGGATGCCGTGCCTACCGGTCTCAACGGGGTGACGAAAGATGACCAAAGGACGGATCGAAGCTTTCAGCGATGGTGTCATCGCCATTATCGTGACCATTATGGTCCTGGAACTGAGACCGCCGCAAGAATGGTCCCTGGAATCGTTAAAGCCGATTGTGCCCACATTTCTTGCCTACGTCCTGAGCTTTCTCAACGTCGGCATCTACTGGAACAACCACCACCATCTGTACCAAACGGTTGAACGGGTCAACGGTCGAGTCTTGTGGGCGAATCTGTACGTCCTCTTTTGGCTATCACTGATTCCATTCGCAACGAGCTGGATGGGCAACTCCGCGTTCGCGCGGACGCCGGTGATCGTCTACGGAGGCGTCCTGATTATGTTAGCCACCGGATACTATTTCATGACGAAAGTACTTCTGGCAGCTCATGGCCCGCAGTCGATTCTGGCGAAGGCTATCTCCGACGCTCAAAAAGAAAAACTCTCGCTGCTGATCTACGCCCTCTCTCTGGCTGCGGCGTTTTATCACCCGGTGGTTGCGTGCCTGGGGTATTGTATTGTCGCTCTGATCTGGATGATCCCAGACACTCGGATTGAGACGCTTCTGCATTCACGAGATCAGAGCCAGTGAATGTTCATCACTTTATAATGGTCTGGGCCGGCGCCGCTGCCACCGGCGGTTGAATCGACTTGAGCGAAACTGGGGTCCCATTGATTTGGCCCTGGCGTCGCTTTTCGTCGATGTAGCACTGCGCTGTCACTTCCAGCAGCGCATCCGTTCGCCCATCCAGAACACCGTCCATCTTCGCAGCCATCTGCTCGACCCAGCCCGGCTGTTGTGTCATGGCCAGCTGCATCATCCGGACGAAGAGTGTGATCTCTTCGAAGTTCTTGTCGGTGATCTTGTGGCTGATGGGTGCCATCGCTTTAGCAATCGTCTCTACCGTTTGTGACGGAAACGCCACGAACATGTCCGCATTGTGCGTGACGATCTGTTGACCATCGGGAGCCACCTCATAGGCGGTCCGCACATGCATGACAGCGCGAGCCTGAATCGGCTTGGTGAGCATCGGACTCTGGAACATGCCGTGGCAATGGACCAGACACTCCGTTGGCGTCCGTGACAGGATGGTAATCACCCCCACGGTGCCATCTTTCGCATCGGCTTCGTACTCAAACTCGCCAGTCTGGCGCAGCTGGAGTTTGGAAACCCCCATGGCCCGCCACAGGCTGACCGCCACATCCGGATGGTCCGAAAAGAACCGATAGATCCGGTGGTCCACCCGGCACCGGATCGTCGGCAGTCGACGATACATGCTGGTGTTCTGGACGACGCTGTTCACCATCTGTTGATACGCTCCCGGCAGCGATGCTGTCGGCAGCTTCTGGATGGCCTCGTCGCGAGCTTTCTTCTGCGATGTCCCTGAGAACAGGGTATCGACCTTAAGCTCCTCCTGCGGCGCGCGCTGGCCCGCAACAAGCTGTAGCGACAGCTTGTTGTCGTCCTGGGCCACTCCCCCCCCAGGGAATAACCCAATCGCCAAGACCATACAGAGCAGCGCACTCTGCATGGGCGTACTAGCCCCCCGGCTACGCCCCATGAGAAATCCCCCCTTGCCGATCGCACAAGCACCGGAATCGTGCTCGTATCGCCCCCTTGCGATCGGACTGTACGGAATAATCGGCAAAGTCAACCCGGGATCGTCAATCGAAATATCAAGAGATCTTTCCGCGGCAAACTCTGCCGATCAGGTCACCTGTACGAGGTGTTCATTCCCATAAGGCATGGATTCTTTCGGTAATCGCCACACCTTGCCTGTTTGATTCATCCGCTCGGGCTCGGTCATCCCGCGCGAACCGGTCGGTTACTGCTCATCCCCGAAGAGTGTGACGTTTCTCATATAAAGTCCATCGCTCGTGGTCGAATAAATTAGGGAGGAGATCGAGACGGACACATTTGTCAGCGATCTCCCGAATCTTCATGAGGACACACCTGTGTCTCAACCTGGCATGTGGCTCGAAATTCGCCGTGGAAAGACCAACTTTCCCCTGCGACCGATTTCCGGTGATCGTTTCCTCATTGGAGCGGGGAGCCATTGCCATCTCCAACTGGGGGGAGAGCATGTGCCGATGCTGCACAGCTTGCTGGTCATTCAGGGCCACACAGCTTCTCTGGAAGCTGTAGTCCCCGAGCCAGCCCTGATGGTCAACGGAGAAGCGTGCCGTCAGGTCGAACTGTCCGACGAAGATACCGTCACGATTGGCGAATTCGAGTTTGTTTTTCATAGACTGCTGAGCAACGAACCCGAGTCCCAGGTCTCCGCCCAGGAACCAGCAATCCCGTGCGAGACCGAGCAACTGGCCCAGCTGAGTGCGGCTGAACTCGTGGCTCTTCTGGAAGACGAAGCGACAACCATCGACGATTACCAGACTCGTCGGGAGATGGGGGCAGCGGCCCTGCTCGACGCAGCCCATCGGCTTGGCGAAGGAGCTCATCCCGCAATTGTCCCGATGGCGACATTCCGTTTGACGGAGCCCACGGTTCTGAAGATCGATCCGCAGGCCGCGCCGGCCTCCGACACAACTCGTGAATCAGAGTTCCTCGCCAAAGCTCGCCAACTGCAGGATGCCCAGCAACAGCTGGCTCTGCAACTCGCCGAACTGACACAACAAATCGCTCAGTGGCAGGCCCAGGAAAGCCGCAACTCACAGCGTTTCAGTGCGTAGTGTGGCCTTGGATATCATCCTCGCCAAGCCAGTCCAGCACGTCTGTCCGGCTGAGGTATGAGGCCTTAACCTCTCCGACTCATAAAAAATGGCCGCGTCCAGATCACTGAACGCGGCCATTGCTCGTTACGTCGCACTCATTGAGTGCAGATCGAGTTTAGAACAGAGCCAGGATGGGCTTCCCTTCGTGTGCGACCTTGAATGGCCGACCGGTGGGCGAAGTCGCAATCTTATCGAGCGGCAGTCCGAGGGCTGTCGCGATCGTGGCATTCAAATCGGCCGGGCTCACGCCATCCATTTCAACGCCGTGTCCAGCTGCGTCTGACTTTCCATAGAACTGGCCGCCGCGAATTCCCCCACCTGCCAACATCGAGCTGAAGGCGGCGGGATGGTGGTCGCGACCGGCGTTGAAGTTGATCTCGGGGGAACGCCCGAACTCTGTCGTCAACACGACCAGCGTGTCATCGAGCAGCTTACGTTCCGCCAGATCTTTCAGCAGATTCCCGACCGCCTTATCCATGATCCCCGCGCGATTGGGAAGTGCGTCGGGGTTGTAAATGCTGTTGTGCATGTCCCAGCCACCGAAGGTCACCTCCACACAGCGGACGTTGTTCTCGATCAAGCGACGAGCCAGAAGACAGCCTTGCCCGAACGGATCACGCCCGTAGCGATCACGATCCTCGGGCTTTTCTTCGTTGAGGTCGAAGGCCTTCAACTCCCCACTCGCCAGCAGGCTGCTCGCCTCGGTGTAGAAGTCGTTGTAGGTCTGAACCTTTCGCACCTTGAACTTGTTGCGGAACTTCTTGTCGAAGCCATCAATCAGTTCGAGACGCTTCTCGTAAGACGATTCCGACAGGTACTCAGGTGGCTTGGTGTTCTCCAGCCCGCGATTGGGGTCACCGATCGGCAGCGGGCTAAGCGTCGGGTCGAAGAATCCTGCCGACGGATGCCGAGCCGGAGCCCCGATCAACACGGTATCGGGCAACGTTTTGCTGTTACGTCCCTTGAAGTGCTGGATCCACGGCCCCATCGACGGATGCCGCTCGCTGGCGATCTCGTCATAGCTGGTCCGCATCAGATAATCCGCAGCTGCATGATCGGCCGTCTGAGTAAACATCGACCGAATTGCCGCGATCTTGTCGAACTGCGTCGCCAGCTGGGGCAGAAAGTGGCTGAGCTGTGCCCCGGCAACACTGGTCGAAATCGGGCGGGTCTGGCCCTGATTCTTGTGTCCAGGCTTGAGGTCAAATGTGTCGAGGTGCGACATCGCACCGTTCATGAACAGATAAATCAACCGCTTGGCTTTTCCGCCACTCGTCGTGGGGGCATCATCGGCAGCCTGAATCGATCGATCGAGCCAGGGAGCCAGAGACACGCCGAGGCTGGCTTTGGCCGACATTTCCAGGAAACGTCGACGATCAAAACCATCGAGTTTGGAGAGTAAAGATTTCATGGAACTACCCCGGGGGGATCAACGAGGAGAGAGGGCACGCTCACTCGATGGGACTATTGGATGAAGAGGAACTCTCGCGTATTGGCCAGCGACCAGATGACATTGCCAAATCCGACAGGTCCGTTGGCTTTGACTTCCTGTTTACCGAGAGCTGCCTCTTCGGCGTCGGGTTCACGGTTGAGCACCGTCAGGAAGATGACTCGCACTCCGCCCGCAGGATCTTTATGGCTCATGACGTTCTTGTAGATCGTCGTGTCCTTCTCCAGCAGCATGTGGGTGATCGGCCCGTTAAACATCAGGAGGACCTGCGGGACCGATCCGTTGGTCGAAGATGCCGAGATCAACTCGCGATCGGATTGTCCGAACATGCGGAGGAAGTGGTTCGGCGGAACCGGCGACGGAAGTTCCGAAGCCCGCGCCAGCAGCTGGCCCTGGTACATGTACTTTTCCTGCCGTTTCCAGGTATTGCCGTCGACCTGGTTCACTTTGTTGCTGGAATCCATGATCTCAGCAGCGGAGACTTTTTCCAGATTGACTCCCTGGAACTTGTAACGCTCATCGGCGGGAAGCTCGCGGTAATCATCGGGCTTCACGACTGCCAGGGTGAGGAACGAATCCCACACCTGCTCCGCGGTCATGCGACGCAGAATGGGACCGGTGAAGTGATACGGCTGGCCAGGCAGAATCTCCTCGGTCGACACCTGCTGCTGGTACGTCTGGCTGTTGAAGATCATGCGCTGGAACTCCTTCATGTCGAAGTCGAGTCGCTTCATCTCCGATTCCAGGAATGTCATCAGGGCGGGATTCTCGGCTTCGGTCGAGTCCATCATGTCGTCGACAGGTTCGATTTGACCGATCCCGAAACTTTGCTTCCACAACCGATTCGCGATCGTCAGGGCAAACCGGGGATTCTCCTTGGCGGTCGCCCAGCGGGCAAAGGCCTGACGAGGTGTCTCACCCGGCTTGATATCAGCGGAGCTGCCGAAAAGGGCCTTGGGCTCGACGACATCCCCCGGCTTGGCGTTGGTGTACTGATAATTCGCGGGCAACGTGATCTTACGATCCGGCACATCGTTCACGATTTTCATGTTGATCGCGACGAAGCGATCAAAGACGTACGAGTTCGCCCGGCGATCTTCTTCTTCCTGCTCGATCTCCTCGTACTCCATCGCGAGACGATCGGAGGGGTTCTGCTTCCAGAACCGCGTGTCGGTCCCGCCGGTGTTGGTCTGCGTCCCAAAGGTGAACGCAGCCATCTGGTAGAACTCCTTCTGAGTCCACCGGTCGAACGGGTGATCGTGGCACTGAGCACAGCCGATACGAGTTCCTAAGAAGATGCGGACGGTGTTGTTCATATTGTCCAGCGGCATGTTGGCGTCACGCTGGAAGTAGCCCGTCGCGGGGTTCTCCCACACGAGGCCCTCGGCGGTCAGCATTTCGCGGACCATCACATCCCACGGCTTGTTCTCGGCCAGCGACTGCTTGATCCATTGGCGATAGGGCTCGCCGCGCAGGTCGGTCGACAACACATCGGTGTAACGCAGCACATCGGCCCAGTAGTTGAACCAGTGGCTGGCATAACCATCGCTGCTGAGCAGTTCATCGATCAGCTTGGTGCGTTTGTGCGGGTCCTTGTCCTTCAGAAACGTCGTTGTCTGCTGATAGGTCGGAATCGTTCCGACGATGTCGAGATAAATCCGCCGCACAAACTGCTCGTCCGTCGTGATCGGATTCGGTTTCAGGTTGTACTTGGTGTAGTTTGCCGCCACGAGTCGGTCGATTTCCTGAGCCGACTGCTGGGCCTCTTTCAATTTTTCAGGAGCGACGGGCTTCGACCTGACAACAAAGCGAGGAGTTGGCTCTTCCTTCTTCTTCGCGGCGGGAGCCGCCTTCTTCGCCAGCTTGGGATCAGCTGCTTCCAGCTCCTTAATCTTCGCCATATCGGCGGAGGCTTCAGCCTGTTTCTTCAGCTTCTTGTAGGCCTCGTTGCGTCCCTTGTAGGCGTCGAGCAACTTCTTGTTGATCTCGATCGCCTTTGTGAAGTCGGCGACGGCGGGCTCATAATCTTTCTTCATGAGCTTGGCCCGGCCTCGCAGGTTCCAGGCATCGGCGTATTTCTCGCTGAGCTGGATCGCCTCGGAGTACGCTTCAATCGCCTTGTCGTACTGCTTCTGGTCGACAAGCGACATCCCCTTCATCAGGTGAGCACGCGGGCTATACGGATCTTTCTGCAAAGCCTCATCCAGGTCGGCGATTGCCTTGCCCCGATTCTTGGCCATCGCATAGAGCATGGCCCGATCGAGCAAAATATCGGCTGGAGCGATCGACAGGGTCAGAGCTTGCTCCAGATCCTTCATGGCTCCCATGCCATCTCCCTTGGCCGCCAGAGCTGAGGCACGACGCTGATACGCCACTGCCAGCTTCGAATCGAGTTCGACAGCTTTCTTGGCGTCGGCCAATGCCTGGTCGGGGTTACCCTGATACTGATAGGCCAGTCCGCGCAGGCTGTAGGCCTCAGCCGAATTCTTGTGGTGGTAGATCGCCGCGTTGCTGATGTTGATCGCTTTGTCGTACTGGCCACGGACGATGTAGGCCTCACCGCGGGCGATGAAGGCGTCGTGGTAATCCCCCTTTTCCAGCAGGGCGAAATAGGCGTTGTTGATCGCCGCCAGAGCGTCCCCCTTCTTGAGGAGAGTTCGCGACTTCTGGGTAAAGGCGTCCGCCTTGGCCAGCAGTGTCACCGGCTCGCGACCGGGTAGAGCGGTCACCTTGTCAAATTCAGCGATCGCCTCAGCAAATTTGCGTTCAGCGGAGAGCAGCATCCCTTTGGTGACAATGGCCCCCGGCTGATTGGCCTCCAGCTTGAAGGCATCATCGGCCAGTTTGGAGGCCTCTTCCGGATGCCCTTCGGCGATCTTAATCCGGGCCTGCTTGACCAGCGTCTGAGCTGGGGTGTCGGGAATTGTTTCCTTGGCGGGCTCCTGGGCCACTGTGGCCGACACTGCAAACAACAACCCCATCAGCACGACCGCCGGGGCCAGATAAACAGCTGAAAACGACACTCGATCCAGATCTGCTTTGTTCAAGTTGTCACCTTGGAACTTGTAATTCAAGATTCGAGACGCGGGCCCACTTCTCGATAACTCTTTACCGCGTGAAACACGCGAATCTACGTCTCTTTTTTACCAGTTTTGTGAGCAATTGAACAGAGGCTGACCACCAGACCGACGGTTAAATCTCGATGAACACTGAGGTAATGACGATTGACGCCATCTGTCCCAATACCTTCCCCAAACTGGCCGGTGTCATCAGAACTGTCCTGGCAGCTCGAGTCAGTCGTTCCGTTGATACCGAGGTTGTCCGCCCCAGCCGAGTTTCTGGTTGAGCGTCTTGTAGTAACTGTGCCCCGACAGTCGAACGAGCTGGAACGAGACCGCAGCTCGACGCACGATGATGACATCTCCGGGATGCAGCGGTTCGCGGATCTGGCCATCGATGGTCAGCATGACTCCGGCCGGAACATTGGGCAGAGTCAGCCGATACTCGTGATCCGCACTGTCAACCAGTGGACGGTTCGAGAGCGTGTGCGGAGAGATCGGCGTGATGACGAAGGCCTGGAGATCCTGCTGCAGGATTGGCCCGCCAGCGGACAGGCTGTGAGCTGTCGACCCGACGGGCGTGCTGAGGATCAGACCATCGGCACTGTACGTGGTGACATGCACGCCACCGACGGAAAGCTCCACATCGATCATCGAAAGCGAGCCGCCCGCATGGATGGCTGCCTCGTTGAGCCCCAGATACTTGCGCACGGTTCCATCCGCTCGGCGATGTTCGCATTCGAGCATCAGGTGGGGAACTACCCGATAATCGCGAGCCTCCAGCCGGTGGATCTGCTCCCGGAACTCATCGGGCGACAAATCGGCCAGAAAACCCAACCGACCGAGGTTGATCCCCACGATCGGCAGCTGGTGCAACCCGAAACCTCGACAGGCCCGCAGAATCGCCCCATCCCCACCCAGCACAACCGCCAAGTCGGATGGATGGGTGGGGGGGCCGATCTCCTCGCCGATGATGACTTCAGCGATCTCGATGGAGGTCCGCTGGCGAAGGAACTGCTCAATCGTGGACCAGGCTGACTGCACGCGCGGCGAGTCATCACGAGTCACGATCGTCAGGCGCAGAGGAGACTGAGGCATCAAATGGCCAGTACGAACAATTGATCGGAGCGGCCTCCCAATCGGGACGCCGCTTCGATCATAGCATACCGATCTACTTCTTCGGAGCGGCGAGCAATTTCTCGACCAGTGGTAGAACGTCCTTGGCATAGGTCGGTTCTTCCGGGTTTTTCAGGTCGGGAAACATCCCCACCCGCTTCCCGGTCTGGTCAAAGACATACAGCACGGGCATCGACTTGTGCTCGATCTTGTTGAACAGATCCTCGGCCGAGGTGCTGAGCAGGATGTTGCGAACCTTGTGGGCCTTGATCCGCTCCAGCACCTGGCGAATGTCGGGAGCGATCTTCGCGGGGGGATTATCGGCGTCTCCCTCATAATCGAGTGATACCGAGACGCACACGACCTGGTCGGGGTATTTCTTCTGCAAAGCGACCAGCCCCGGCAGTTCCTTCAGGCATGGCGGGCAATAGGTCGCCCACAGATCCATCACCACGATCTTGCCGGGATGCGCCTTTGCGATCGCCAGCGTCTGGTCCCAATCGAGGATCTCCAGCTTCAGTTCCGAGGTGGCCGGAGCTTCGGGCTTCTTCGTCTCGTGCGGCACCGCTTCAATGACGGGCTCACTTTGCCCTTCCGGAGGGGCTTCCACCACGGCAGTTGGTGCAGGGGCAGTGCTGGTGGGGGCTGAGGACGCCGGCTCAGATTTCGACTGGGAACAGCCCACCAATCCGAGCAACGCGACAGACAGAACACACAAACGACGCATGGGGGGACCTCCCTGGAACAGTGTCAGCGGCACCGAATCATTGATGCCACCATTTTCTGACTCACATCGTCATGAATCCTGCGCGAACATGCAATCAGCACGAGGGCATTTCCGGGGCGAGAATCTGACGGGGCGGACTGGTCAGAAGCCCCATGTTTCAACACACTGTGCGGCTTGTGGAAACAGACTCTGCCGTCGCGAGAAACTCCATGCCGCTCACTGCCTCACCTCCCATTGTCGTCGGTCTTGGCGAAGCTGTGTGGGATATCTTTCCGGAATCCCGCCGTCCTGGGGGAGCCCCCGCCAACGTGGCTTTTCAAGCCGACCAGCTCGGGGCCAAGGGCATTGTCCTGAGCCGGATCGGCACCGATGATCTGGGCCGGGAGATCCAGGAGTACCTCGAATCGAAGGGGCTCGACACCACCCACCTGCAGATCGATGCGGAACACGGCACGGGGCGGGTCACCGTCGACACCAGCGACCCCGGCCACCCGCGATACATCATCCATGAGGGGGTCGCCTGGGACTACATCGCAGCCACCGACAGCTTTCTCCAGCTGGCCGATCGGGCAGCTGCGGTGTGCTTCGGGACCTTGGCTCAGCGTTCGCCCGTTTCGCGAGCCTCCATTCAACAGTTCATTCAACGCACCCGCGGGCTGGTTGTCTTCGACGTGAACCTGCGTCAGAAATGGTACGACCACGAGTCGCTCGACCAATCGTTGAAGCATTCGTCGATTGTGAAGCTGAATATCGACGAGCTGGCACCCGTGTCGGAAGTGCTCGGGCTCCAGCATGCGTCCGAACGGGTCTTTGCGAATTCCATCCGGGAGCGTTATCCCATCGACACGGTAATTATCACCCGAGCTGAGCAAGGGTGCTTCGTCGCCTCGGGGAACGAGGTCGTCGATCTCCCTGGAGTGAAGGCGAACGTGGTCGACGCGGTCGGTGCGGGCGATGCGTTTACCGCAGCCTTTATCCTGCTGACCTTGGAAGGGCGTCCCGTCGAATTGCGAACCCGGTTTGCCAATCGAGTCGGCGGCATCGTTGTCGAACGTCCCGGTGCGATGCCCGAAGTGAAACGCGAGTATGCCCTGCTGCGTCAGGAATTCGGGCTGTAGGCCGGCGTTCGGGTATCGAGAGAGGATGGCGGCACAGCACTGCTGTGTGGACTGCGTGTTGCCGCGGGCCCTCTGTAACGACGCTCCAATGAGATAGAGCTTCCTGACGATCGCGTCGCCCGTCCGGGGCTATGTGCAGTTCGCCTTCACCAGCGGTGCACACTCGCGGTCGACAATGCGGGTGTCGGAGTCTTCCAGCATCGAGATCTGGTACATCCGCTCGCCTGCAGGGGTCGGATACTCACCCGTCAAACAGGCCTGGCACAGCTTGTCGGGATTCATCTGCACCGATTCCGCGATGGCGGAGATTGGCAGGTAGCGCAGCGAGGTGGCTTTCAGCTCCTTGGCCATCGCATTTTCGATCTCGCGGGTGAGCGGTCCTCCCTTGAGGAACCCGGGAGCAAACAGCTCCTTCACCTTGGTCATGTCGATCCCGTAAAAGCACGGGGCCAGAATTGGTGGACAGGCCACGCGCACGTGAACCTCAGCGGCTCGCCCACGTTCAAAGATCTGCGAAATCAGCGTTCGCATCGTGGTCGAGCGGACAATCGTATCCTCGACCAGGAAGACCTTCTTGCCCTCCAGCACTTCACGCAGCGGGGTGTATTTCACACGGGCCTTGTCGCCGCGGTTGTTCCCCTCGATGAAGGTTCGGCCGACATAGCGGTTGCGGATCAGCCCCTCCACGCAGGGCAAACCCATCCGGTAGGCCATCGCATCGGCCGCAGCCTTCGCGGTGTCGGGCACGGGGACGACGATCGAGTTCTCGCGATCGTGCGGAACGTCTTCCAGATCGGCGAGCTTCTCGCCCAAGGTCTTGCGGCTGAGGTAGACACTCCGGTCATCCAGCGTGCTGGAGACGTTGGCGAAGTAGATCCATTCGAAGAAACAGTGTGCGGTCCGCGGGCTTTCCGCGTACTTCTCGACCCGCAGCTTGCCGTCTTGAATGATGACCGCGTGGCCCGGCGGGACACTGTGAATGCGTTCCGGCGAAAAGCCCAGATTCGCCAGCGCGACACTTTCGCTGGCAGCTGCGAACAGCCCCTCTTCCATGGCCCAGCAGAGCGGACGCATGCCGAGCGGATCGCGCGACACAAACATCTCGCCCAAGGCGTTCAGGAAAACAATGTTATAGGCTCCGTCGAGTTTTTTGTGCAGGTTTTTCAGCAGCGACAGCAAGTCACTCTTGGTTTGCGGTGCGATCTCCTGACTGAGCAGATGCAGCAGGATTTCCGTGTCGGTTTCCCGACTGAGATGGAAGTCCCCCTTGGCCAGAATCTCTTTCCGCAGGTCCTGATAATTGGCCAGCTGGCCGTTGAATGCGAACGCAAAACACTTTCGCTTTTCGAGGTGGGGGCGTTCGAACGGCTGGGCGTAGTTGCGGTCGTCCTTGCCACACGTGGCGTAACGGACGTGGCCAATCGCGGCGGGCCCCTCGTGCTTCTTGAGCAAGGCTTCGGCGTCTTCCTTCCGGCTCAGATGGAAGACCTCGCTGACGGTTCCGATATCTTTGTAAGTGTCGACCAGCAGTGTGCGATCGGGTTGGTACACCGACATTCCAGCGGCCAATTGGCCACGATTCTGAATGTCGAGCAGCAGTCGCGGGATCAGTCGCGAGGAGGCCTGGCTCCCTTGTTTCGGGGCCAGAGAACTGGGCGTTGCCGTGGGAAAATGATAAATCGCGGCAACGCCACACTCGTGGTACAGTTCGGCCATCAGCGGGGTCCGCTTCCGTCACGAAAAGTGAACAATGAGGTTGCCCAGCCCCATCCAGGCTGGCCAGGCGACCCGGGAAGGAACAGCCGAAACTGCCCCTGCTCAGTGGCCTCTTCGAATTGGCCGCGCGGACCGATTCCCCAGAAGTCACCGATGTCATTACATCATACCCGCCCGGAAGGCGAATACCAGTGGGCAATGTCGTTCCCGACGATTCCCATTGTAAAACCGGCACTTTCTCTGCACAGAGACTCCGCCGCAGGTCGCCTCAACCGCCCGACGCCAACTTGCGGGCCCATTCGCTCTTGGGGTACAGCTGTTCGAGTTTTGCTGAGGACTCCGCTCCGCGAGCCGCTTTTCCGACTGCTCCCCAGAGTTTTGACAACTGGTACAGAGCTTCCGCGTGCAGATCGCTGTGCTGCGCCAGAACCGGGATGACATCGACATGCAGGTAGGCCAGAATCGCATCCTGGAGATTCTTCCCTGTCGCGGCCAGACAGTCCCCCTGACGCACGTAGGCCTCGGCGAGAATCCGAGTCTGGTCCGTCCCAGCCTGTTCGATCACCTGATCAAGAGTCGCGATGGCCTCGGGAATTTTGCCCTCCAGTTGCAGGCAGCGGGCCTGCCCCAGCATGGCTTGCAACCGGCTGGCGGTCTCGGCCGGTGTTTTCACCTCGGTGGCGACCACTTCATCGAACGCCGCTTTGGCTCCCGCCACGTTATTCGAGGCGAGCAACACCCGAGCGAGTCCGTTCTTCCCGGCGAGTTGGGTGTCGAGCCACGGACACTGGGTCATCGAGTTGAAAGCTGCGTCGGCGGTCGGTATGTCTTTCGAGAGCAGGGCCACCTCAGCGAGAAGCCCTTGGGCCTCATAGAATCGGAAGTTCTCCCGATGCGCTGCCAGGAAGCCTTTGAGTTTGGCCAACGCTTCGGCAGCGAGTGCGGGGTCCGCGACGGCCATCTTCGAGGTGGCCTTGGCGGTAAAGAACTCGATGTCAGCCTTGATGTTCTCCTGATTGCTTTTGACAGCTTTAGCAGCCAGTGTGAGTTGCTCCATGGCCTGGGTATAGTTACCCGCATCGACATGGCCGCGCCCCAGCCCGAACTCCGGCGGCTCACCGTCCCAGTCGACCAGAAGAATCTCGTTGGCAGGGATCTTCTCCTCTTTGTTCCCGACCTTCTGGAAAACGACGATGTCGGTCTTGGTCATCGACTTGACCGCCCCGCCCACGGGACGCTCGGCCCCGCGACGCGTGACCGTATCGATCGAGTATGCCGTGACGGGCCAGAGCGCTAGAGCGATCGCTGCCGTGGTCAACCAGGTTCGCATGATGGGGAAACTCATGGGAGGTTTCATCGTGTCGGTGAAAGGGCCATAGACGCGGGATTTGACGAGAGAAAGCATGGTCGCCAACCTCATCGGTCAGGGTTCCCCGGAACTCGGTCTACCCGGCAGTCGCGTCGGTTTCGGTTTCTGTACCGGCGGAGTCAGTGGTGGAATCTGAGCCGACGGTGAAGATGGTGGAGTCGCTGGAGCTGTCGGCTTCACCTCTGTTTTCGGAGCCGGTGCGGCAGATCGTCGGGGCGGAGTGGCGAGAGCTTCCAGATTGAGGTCTGGCTGATATTCAGAGACCGTCGTCGTCTTCGTCCGCGAGGTCGCTCGCTTCGAGGCGAAGCGCCCGCGCGGTCGCCGACGTGTCATGAACAGGATTCCCGCCACGGCTGCGACTCCAGCCAGACTCACCAAACCAATCGTCACATAATCCGTCTTCGATTCGGGGACGGACTGCTGAGAGGCTGGGACGACGCCTTCTGCAGCTGGCTGATTCGCCACCGGGGGAGCAGGAGTTGCCCCAGCATCGGCGGGCTTCACCTTTGTGGGCGTGGCCACCTTTCCGGCCCCGACCACCAGATCAACCGGGGCGACACCGGCCTCCGTCTGGATCTCGCGGTAGAGCGAGTTGAACCGCTCGAACTGCTCGGGTGGCAGCGACTTCGACAGGCGAGCAAAGGTCTCGATCCCCGATCGGGAGAGCGAGACCGCTTTGGTTCGCTCAGCGGGAGTGGATTGCTTCCGGGCATAAGCCAACTGGCAGACGCCCAGGTTGTACCGGGCATCGAGTTCCAACTCCGCGATCCGGGGATCGGGCTTGGTCATCTGCACGCGTTGCAACCGCTGAGCGGTGTAGGCCCAGCCCCAGATCACGACGGGGGCTTTCGAGCCCTGGACCGCGATCTGGTACTTCTTCCACGCATCGGGGTCAGAACTGCCTCCCCACGCCTGGTACAAGCTCGCAGCGGTAAACTGCACGTTGGGCGACTCGGCCGCCTTCTTGTCCTTCAGCAACTCGTGCAGCAAGCGTTCCCCATCGGCGAACGCTCCCTGCAGCTGTTTGCAATTCACCAGCCGCATCTGGCTGTAGAGCAACTGGTCGGGCTGGGCGAAGGCGGCGTCGGCTTTGGCCTTCTCTACGATCTTCTGATAGGCCGCAGCAGCACTGGCAAAGAGGGACTGAGCCCGGTCGCGGTCGTCGCTCGAGCTTTCCGCCAGACTGGTGAACGTCTCCGCGATCCAGAACAACGAGGTAAAACTCTGGCCATCCTCGCGTTTGAACAGGTCATTCAGAAATGTCTCAAAGCCGTCTCGTACCTCTTCGGCGCGATCCTCGTTGCCCGCGGCTTTCAGTTGTTTCAGTTCCTTCTCCAGCTCCTGACCGAATTCCACAAAGACCTGGGTGAGTGCTTCGGCGTCTTCCGAACCTGCCACGTTCTCCAACTCGATGCGGGCTTCGCGGGCGGCGTCGAGATCCTTCGCCCCGATCTGAGCCTTGAGCAGTTGCTGATAGGCAAAGCTGGCGATGGCCCGACTCTTCGGATTGCCCGGCGATTTGGGACGCTCGGTGCCTTCGGGAACGGCGATCGCTTCGACCACCGAGTGTGGCCCCTTGGTCAGGAGTTCGATCGCTCCGGTCTTGCTCCCCTCTGTGTGGTAGATCCCGTCGAGGTTCCTGATCTGTGCCAGTGTGATCTTGCCGCGAACAAGGTCATCGGGAGCCGGAGCATCATCCGGTGTCGTCTGCATTCGCTCGGCGATGCCGGCCTCGAGATGTTTCACCGCCTGCTCGCGCCACTCGGTAAATTGCTCCTTCCCCGGGCGTTTCTCTTCGGGCAGGTTGAGACTGGTCGTGTACTGTCCCCAGTAGGCTTGCCCGGCACTGAGCTGGGCCCCCGCGTAATGAGCTGTCCCCGCGGGAACCTTGTCCCACCACTCCGCCGCAGAATCGAGCTTTCTCTCGTCCCAGAAGACGACAGCGGCGGCAATGCGGGCTTCGTTCGCCTGATCCGAGTCCGGGAACTGTTTGTCCATGCGGGTGGCGATCTCGATCAGCTTGCGAGCCTCGAACTCGCGATGGCCTTTCTCAGCCTTTTTGTAAGCCGTGTTAAAGGCCGACATCGCGAGCAGGCCGCCGTTCCGGGCGTTGTCGGGGCTCTTCTCCGCGAAGCTGCGCATCGTGAACTCGCCAACCGCAGCTGCTTCTAGGTACTTCTCCTCCAGCAGATATCCATAGGCCAAGAGGACGCTGGCCCGATGCAGGTCGCCTGGTTCCGTGGTCGGTTTGGCTTTTCTCAAAGCATAATCGCACATCTTGGCCATCTTCCCCGCACTCTCGATCAGGGCGGCCTGCTTCGACTTCGCTTCGGCGAGTTGGCCGTCCTGTTGTGCGGTGACAACCTGCTGACGCAGTTGTTCGATATCCTCGGCGAGCTTGGTGGCCATGCCGTATGCCGACTCGAAATCGGTCGGTTCGTCGGCACTGCGATTGAGAGACCTTAAGAGCCGCTGGACCATCGCCTGGCTGGGAGCTTTGAACTCGCCCGAAGTCCGGCTGAGCGTGCGGGCATGATTGAGGGCTTTGTTGAGGGCCTGACTGCGTTCGTTTTCGGACTTCGAGCTGTCGGCGCCGAGCTTCTCCAGAGCCCGGCAGAGTTCCCACTCGATGCCGTATCCCGCCTCTGATCGTGCTCGGTCCTTGTAGATACTGAGCCACTCCTCAGCGAGCGTGACCACCAGCGGGTAGTCCTTCTTCTGCTCGTGGTTCAGGCAGATGAGTTTGAAACGGAGCGACAGGTCGTACAGCGTCGCTTTGACGGGAGTGTCGGGCGTCAGCGTCAGCAGGTCTTCGTAGACGCCAAGTGCCTGCGTGATCTGGTCGAGTTCCTCAAAACACTTTCCCTGCCACAACCGGGCAAACTTGCCCCCGGCGTTGTTGCGAGTGCGTTCGTACATGTCGGTGAATTCCGCCGAGGCCTTCTGCAAGGCCGCCTTGGCATCCTTCGACCCCTTGTCATAAGTGCGAGCCTCCCAATAGGTGCAACGCCCCATCTCAAACACGACTTCAATGTAGGTGTTCTCGACTTTCGTGCGGGCGGCATGCTTCTCTTTTTCAGTCTCGGGGATGAAGGCGGGGAACTCGTCCAGCGACTTCTTGTTCTGGGCGGCTGCCTGCTCGAACAAGCGGCGGGCCTGTTGCAGGAGGCTGCGGGCTTTGGCCTGATAGTCCTTGCGTTTCGACTGATTGGCGGGGTCGTCCCCCTCGAAGATCTCAACGCGAGCCTTCTCGAACAGGATTCGACCTCGCCATGTATTCGCCGTGGCGGCGAGCGGGTTTCCCGGAGCGGCCTTCACGAACTGCTCAAACGCAGCCTCCGCCGCATCGAGTTGTTGCCGCTGAGCATCGACGCTGTTCAGCTCGCGCACACCCGCAAGCAAGGTTTGAGCACGCTCATATGGGATCCGTTCCTTGATGTCCGCAGGCACATCACTGCGCTGTTCGAGCTTGTCGAGATACGCCAGAGTGACATCGTAATACCCCCGCTCTCTCAGCCCCTCAATAAACGGAAGAATCGGCTCGGCGGCAATCGCCACCAGCGACAACCAGCAGAAGCTAATCAGACAGACCAGCACTCGCCCCCAATACATCCGCAGTGGGCGAGGTAATGCACAGGACAACACGCAGCGCTGGCCAGCAGCACCTCGATGGCAGTGATCAATCATCCCTGAATCACTCGTCCGCATGTCATTGGTCTCAAGGGATTTCGCTGGCGCTGAGACACTTTCACCACACAAAAATCCCAGCCCGCGAGCATACCGCCAACGCCGCCAACCCGTCAAACTGCTCTGGCGGATGGAGGAGCCGTTACAGCCCCAGACTGGCTCGCCGTGCGTTTGTTCTGCTCACGAGCCAGCCACAACCCGATTCCGGCAAAGAGCAGTGACACGGGAACTCCAATCCACAAAGCCACGAGCGGAGGCCACTTCTGGGTCACGACCAGATGACTGACCGAGCTACCGATCGAATCCCCCGCGCGGGCCACGACGCTGTCGATGAAGTTCTTGGCCTTGTACTTCTGCGACTCGGTCACAACGGTGAACAACAACTCGCGGGCCGGCTTGGCTAGACCGTACTCCGTCGCCCGCCGCACCACGAGGACAGCTGCAATTGCAAAGATTGATGGCCAGACCGTCAGCAGCGGGGCAGCCAGTACACCGATCAGCGGCAGCAACAACAGCGGCCAGCGAAGACCGCCATAACTCAGCAGCGGGGCAGCGACGACCAGTTCCAGCACCAGTGTCAGGATGTTTGTCGCCAGGTCGGTGTTGGCAAAGAAGCTGCGACGCAAGTCCTCATCGGCGATGGCCTGAATCGCTCCCGACTGATGCACGTATAGCAATGATCCGAGCAGACTTCCGAGCAGCATGTACCCGGCAATTCCCAGCAAATAGGGTGTGCTCAGGGTCTCAATCAAACCGGAGATGATGGAATCGTCTTCGCGACGCCCATTCATCTCCGCCGTGGTCTGAGTCGCCGGGAGCCTCGGGACCAAAACAGAAACACCGGCACCACGACAAACAGCCCCGCAGCCAGCAGCAGTGTCGACGAGGACGACATGCGTGTGGCGAGATAGCTGGCCGTCAGTGGGCCGAGCATCGCCCCAGCGGAACCACCAGCTGCGATGATGCCGAACGTGCGACGCGCCATTTCGGGAGTAAACGTATCGACCATCACGCTCCAGTAGAGCGACACCATCATGTAGTTAAACACACTCACCCACACAAAGAACGATGTCGACACCCACACCGGCGTCTCGGGCGTTCGCAACAACTGCGAGAACCCGACGAGCGAACCCGCAATCACCGTCATCAAGGCCACGGGCAAATAACGCTTGGAACAGACACGTACCAGCATTCCCCAGAGCGGCGTAATGACCAACAGAGCCACAAAGGTCATCAGGAACAGCCGGCTCAAACCCGCCGGACCCAGGCGGCTGCCGTGAACCTCACGGATCGGCCTCACGAGGAAGTAGCTGAACAGTAACAGACCCAGGCCCAGCGAACTCCACAGCGTCGCCCATAAATCTCGCGGACTGGGCGGACCGTTGATCGTCTGCCAGCGAGACCGCAGTCTCGAAAGAAGCGGACCGGCAATCATGCGGTGACTTTCGCATGCGAAAGTGCCCCGAGGACAAACTCACTGGCAACTCGCTGTAAGGTCATAACCAGCCTCCGGTCCACCCGACGAGTTGCTGGAGAAACTGAGCGTACAGGTTCCCGACTTCGACTTCTCCGGCCCCCGGGCCCTGGGCCTTCACTCGCTCCGGCCCCCAATCCACCCACGGGCCCACCCAGTGCGGAGCGACATCGGTGGTGAGAGCTGCCACTCGACCTCGCCCATGGGTGGAGACCAACAATAGCGGATCGACTGGCCCGGGAGTCAACGAGTAGGCCTCTCCGCTGCGAGTCGCGGTGAACCGGGCCACCTGCAACAGCGACGCAACATTCGGGCGAGCCTTGATCCGGTTGTACCCGCCAATCAGCGGAGGACGAGTGCCCCACGGGAGACCGCGAGTGATCGGATGCGAGTCATCAATCGCCTGCACAAAGGCGGGGTGGTCACAGTTCGTGCGATCGTCCACTGAACCGATCTCGACGGGCAGAATCTCTGCCACGGGAGTCCCGTCCCAGTCCCCTCCCATGCCGTGGTAGGACTCCCATCCCCCGATCATCAACAGCCCCGCTCCAGCTGCCACCTGTGCAACCAGCTTTTCCTGGAGCGGACGTGCGAGCTGGCTCGACATGAAGTCGCTGAGGATGTACACGCGGGCGGGACTGTCAAAGAGTGAGGCTGCGGCGGGCACATCACTGGGTGTGTAGTGATAACTCCACCCACTCTTGTGCAACACTCCTGCCAGGTAGGCCGCAGCTGAGGTGAGAGTTGTGTCGCCAAAGTAGAGGATGTCAGGCATGAGCAGATGATCGTGTTGATGAGAGAAGACGAGGACGAGTTGCCTCGGAACGGGACGTTCTACAGAACTCAACTGGCAACCGGAGCTGCAACCTCCAGCAGATCAACCGCTGGATGGCCGTTACAGAAGATCGTTGCCAACCGTCCGTAGACTGGAGAGGCGTCTGGCAAGTGCATGTGCTTCTGCAGTGCGGGCCCCGGCGTGATCTTGAGAATGGCCCCCAGATCGATGTGCCGCAGAACGTTATGTCGGATGAGGACTCGTCCCAGCGGCAGTTGTTTGGAGAGGATCTCTGACTTCACGGAGGGAGTCACAAAGGTCAGATCGAATCGGACCAGCCCAAACTGAACGACCTCTCCCGTACCGACCTTCGTCAACAGAATCTCCCGGTTGTAGAGCGGATCCTGAAGCTCTTCGTGAACCACCTGCACATCCACGCCACACTTGTGGAACTCCTCCATCGTGACGGTCATGTGGTGCTCATGGACCAGCAGGGCTTTGTACGGCTCGGGGGTCGTGGAAGCGGGAATGTGTTCAACTCGTTCAAACAGCTGATCCCCATCGGGGAACAACGACGACAGTTTGTGGAGCTCGTCGATGGGGTTCACGCACAGGTCTCCGGCAGGCGAATCAGGAAGTGGTTCAATGTCGGCGGGTTAGGCGGGCGGTGCGAGGCGGGTGAGTGAGAGGGACAATCGAGGTGGGAGTCGCCCGCTGTTATTGGAGCTTAACAGGGGCTTCTGGTTCGTCGGGTTGTGGTTCCGACTGTTCGGGGGCGCTGGAACTCTTGCCAGGATCAGATTTCCAGCTAAGGACGAACTCGCGTCCAGTGACCTGCAACTGCATCGCCCCATCGGGTTGCTGCCGCCAGGCCTCTCCGCTGCCGACTCCCGGGAACTTCTCCACCAGCAACGGCTCACCCGTCTGGCGGCTCAAGAAAGTGATCTCGGTGGAATACTCCTCCCCCATCGGCCCCGGCGGCTGCTTCCGCAGGGTGGAGTAGGCCAACACACCGCTCCCCGCGGGAAAGTTCGGTCGGAACTGCTGTTGTTCCATGGGATGCGACCACTGCACCACGCCGTCGCGACGATCAATCGCAATGGTCAGGCCATTGACGCGAAACGAATAGCGAGACCCAATCGGTGTGGGCTCGCTGATCGCTGGTTCGCTGATCTCTGGCTCACTGTCGAGCTTCTTGTGAGAGGTATGTACGAACACCCGGCTCTCGTCGACATGCACGGAGAACTCTTCGACGGGATGCGGCTGTGCGGGAAGGCTGGTCTTCCAGCGCACATGGCCAGTCTGGTCATCGATCAAGTAGAAGGTGCCATCCGGCTCGAGCAGGGCGATGTCCTCACCATCCACGGGAGCCCATAGCGACCCCGCGGACAGGGTGAGACTCCAGGCATCACGATCCAGAGCCGGATCGTACATTGCCCAGACCCTCTTGGCGGGAGTCGCCCCATCGGCGGGGACATCTCGACGCACGAAAAACATACGGCCCCAATCGGCCAGCAGGCGATCGACTCGTCCTTTCGGCAGGTCACGTTCCGCCACCTTTGATCCATCAGCGGCCCGCAACACCACCAGCTTATCGAGCAGCGGAGGAATCAGAACGACATACTCGGAATCGGCACAGATCTCCGACCCGGGAGTCACCGCAGAACGCTTCCAAACCGTTTTGAATTCACGCTCATAGGGAATAACCGCTGTCAGCTCATCTCCAGAGAGATAGCACAACGTGTCAAATGTCAGAGGCCCGACATTCCCCTGATAGGAACTGTTGCCATTCGGGTAGATCAAATCCCGAACCCCCTGCTTGATATCGGGAGTCGTCAGGGAGAACCGGTCGCGAGTGTCCGAGAGGTAGCCATGCAGGCGAGGCATGTACTGACTTCCACTCGCCTCAAAGGGATTGATCACCGCAAACTGATCGCGATAGGCAAACAGCACCAGCTGCGAATCCGTCTGCACATAGCGAATGGGACGGACATTGGAATTCGGAATGTTCGCCAGGTTGAGAATCTGGCGGGTCCGCCCCTGGCTATTGGTCAGTTGAATGGCCAGCTGGGGACTCGTCTCCATCGTAAAGATGCCATTCGCAAATGTGCCGCGTCTGGTCCCGAGCGTACGAATTACCTCTCGTTGTGGCATCAGACCTGGGGTCTTGCTAAGCACGACGGATGGGGACTCTGATTTCTTGCGTAGGGCGGACAGAAGGGGCCCGAGCCGCTTGTCCTCCTCAAGCCGCTTGACCAATTCTTTCCCCGTGACTCCTTGCTCGCATTCGACCTCGGCCAAGTCTCGCTCGAGTTGCGTCAGCAGCGGACCGGCACTGGCCAGTTGATTCAGCGTCAGCTGATTGCGGAGCAGTCGAGCCACAGCTGGACCTCGCAACTGAAGCTGAGGAGACTCGCTCATGGCCCACAGCACCCGCTGGGACAGGAACTGGTCAAACTGATTCACCAGGGCAAGCTGCAGGTGCAGTTCGGGGGTCAAATCGAGGCCGAACACCCGCGCGAACAGCTGCTTCTGCGAGTTGTCGAGGGGCTTCAACGCCTCTTGAATGGCGGCAAGCATCTCCTGTTTCTGGGCCTCATTGGCGAGTTCGTACAGGCGAGTCAGCCGCCCTCTTAACCAACGGTCGTTGCGGACCTGATGGTCAAAGGACACGTTCTGTAGCGCATCGGAGCGGCCCACGCTGGGGATCAGTTCGATGTACTCGCGAAACGCCGCGAGTGATTCGCCCGACTGCTCCAGCCCCTCTGCCAGAATCTGATTCAACAGACGTTTCTGATCGGGATCGGTGACCGTTCTTTTTAATTCGTCGATGAGACCACGCGAGCCCTGGTAGTCGGACTTCAGCTTTTCGAGCTGCGACCAGACATACAACTTGCGAGTCGCGGGAGAATCCTGAATCGCCAGCGACTTCTGCAGGAGTTCGATCGCCTCGGCCTCTTTTCCCTGGAACAGCAACAACTCGCCCTTCTCAGCCATGGCCTGAGCTTGTCGTTCGGGTTGATTGAGATTGCGGGCGATCTCCGCCTGGACCTCGGTCAGCGATCGATAGCCGATCAATTCCGACGTCGTTTGCATCAGCAAGCGACCGCGAGACGAAACCAGACTCCCCGCATGCAGCGAAGATGGCAGTCCGGATCGGGAGACAATCCGTCCGGTCTTCATCTCAATCGCCAGAATCTCATTCGAGGAGACTGGCAACAGGTAGTAATTCCCACTGACCACCCCTCGTCCCGTGGGTGGTGCAATCTCCTGGCTCCAGACAAACTTTCCGTCCGCCAGACTGAAGGCCTGGATCGTCCGCTCCCCCACCACCAGAAAACGCCGATCTGTACACGCCGCAATGAACAGCGACTCACCCCGCGGCAACTCCCACAACGGCGAGCCCGTTTCCATGTCGAGGCAATACAGCTTGTCGGTCTCAGCTGCGGGAAGGAGAACCCGCCCGGCTGTCAGAATGGGCGAGTTGTCGAGCCAGCGTCGCTGCCGGATCAGGGTGTTCAGCAGGGAGTCATTCTGCAGCCTGTCGCGTGACATGCGCATCATGGCCCAATTCTGCGGGTTCATTGGACGAGGAGTGTATTGATACTGCTGGATCCAAACGACACGCCGCAGAAGCGGATCAACAGCGACGACAACTCCCTCCCCGGTTGGACAGATCAACAGCCCTCCGGCATAGGCGGGCGACAACCCGAACAGACGGCGGGTCTCGTCGTACTCGATTCCCTTTTCCGGATTGAGAAGGGGCAACGACCAGTTCGGCACGCCATCCTCGGGAGACAGAGAGAAGAGCCGGATCTGCCCTTTCTCTTCCGCCAGCGTAAACAGCTGACCATCCACGGGCAGTGGAGCACCCAGGAAGAACGCTCCCGGGAGGTTGAGAGCCCCACCTTCCTGCAAACCATCTTCGTCTCTGGGAACTGCGACGGCCGGGCCACCACACTCCCACCTCAACAAACCCGTTGTGAGATCATAGGCCAACAGACGGTTCTCTCGCGGCGGCGTCAATTCCTGCGGTGGGGGAATAGCTCCCGCACGCATCAGCATCTGCCGCTTGTGAGCTCCGATCATTCCGGTGCCCGTGATCGAGTAGACCTGTTGGCCATCACTCGAAAGAGCTGCTCCGGTCTGGTTCAGCCAAGCCCGTTGCCCCAGATAGATCGCCACCAACCGGTTCTGAAGCTGATCGGAGCCGAGGCTTTGATAATTCCGCCACGTCCAATAGAGGAACGTGTCATCTCGAACGACCCCCGACCAGCGAATCTCTCCGGTCTGGGCATCGAGTGCTTTCACTGATCCCAGACCTTGCACGAGAACAGTGTCCCCGACCACCAGCGGCGCACCGATCACCAGCGGCGTCTTCTTCGTGGCGTCAAACAGGTCGCCCTGCAGGTAGGTCTTCTCGAGTTCCATCAGAAATGTCTGGAACTCTCCCTCCCGTCCAGGGGCAAAAAACGTGTCGTACTGGTCAATGAGTGGATAGGACCAGAAGCCTCGCAAAAGCGGTGACACCGCCTCGCCACTTCCCCAGCGTCGAGGATGGCCGCCGGAGAACTTCCAATCCCCAACCCGCTGCGGAATCAACGGAGTTGCCGGGCCAAACACCTTGTCCAGCCATGCCGAGTCGGCCATCGGCGGCGGCGTGATGTTACGTCCCTCGTCGACCAGCGGGCCGGCCTGGGCGAGAGCATTCAGTTCGGGGAGATGTTTGGCAGCTGCGACCGGTTGATTGGCTTGCATCCAGGCCCGGGTGATTTGCAACAGGAGGCTCACCCGCTCTGGTCCCGGTTCCATGTGAGGCAACAGTCGCTCCCACAGACGGGCCGCCAAAGCGGTCTCGCCCTGATCGAAGGCGAACTCCCCCGCCGTCCGAATCGCATCCGCAGCGGCCAGAGTGAGCGGCCAGGTCCGGGCCACCGCGAGCAGCTCGGCGAGGTTGCCCTGCTGGCGGGCAGATTCAAACTGCTTGACGGCCAGCTGTTCATATCGGCGGCGATACGTTTCGATCGCCTCGGGTGGCATCGACCAGAGCAGGGACTCGACCCGGTTCAGGGTGCTCCCGGTCGGCTTCATCCCTTCGACTTCAAAGTGGTCTTCCGTGAACTCCAGCAGAGGCTGCAGTGTGTCGATGGCCGCTTCATAGTCTTTTGAGTTCAACGATTCGCGAGCGTGGAAGAGCTCGGTCGTCAGTCGCGTCTCACGCGGGAGCTGGTTCAACAATCCTTGTTCGGGAGTGGTCTCTGTCTCCTGTCCGAACTGACCTCCAAATTGAGCAAACGCGGTCGCGGTCGATAACCAGAGCAACGCGCCACAAATTGCCGCACTGCCCCATCCGATTCGTGGTCGTCCGAGACCTGCCATACTTGCCGCTCCTGAATGACCGCGTCCGCGATTCGCGATCGAGCCGATCAGGAATCGAGACGCTGAGCACGGACAACCGGGTCCGCAGCGAGCCTTCACGGAGAGAACGACCCGCCATGTCAAATAGGGCCGGCGGGATTCGAACCCACGACCAAGCGATTATGAGTCGCCTGCTCTAACCGCTGAGCTACAGCCCCTCATCACTTCTGAAACACGAAGCGTGAACCGTAATCGTACGGTTCTCTTCGCCCTTTCTCCAGTGCGGTTCAACGATTGACGCACGGGAGGGGGACGATCACACTCATTTTTCTTCTTCATTCCGTTTCAAGAAGTGCTCAGAGGAAAAGTCATGCGTGGATACGTGCTGGTGATCTGGGGATGCTTAGGCCTCGCGGCAGGCTTGGCGACCAGCCGGAGTGTGGTGGCCCACGATGGCCCGGAAGCCCATTCGCACAAGGTCGCTGATGCGGAAATCCACAAGCCGACGCCGATCCCCTCTCGCATTGTGCTGACTTGGGAAGGCGATCCCGCGACCTCCACGGCAGTGACGTGGCGAACCTCGGCCGAGATCAAGCAAGGTCTCGCCCAGATCGCGGTGGCGACCGACGGCCCGGGCTTTGCCAAGACTGCGACGCCGGTGAATGCGGTCACCACTCCGTTGGAGACTGAGTTTGGTCCGGCTCACTGGCACACGGTGTCCTTCACCGGACTGACCCCGAAAACGAAGTACGCCTATCGCGTAGGCGACGGCGAGAACTGGAGCGAGTGGTTCCAGTTCCAAACGGCGAGCAACGCCCCCGAGCCCTTCAGCTTCGTCTACTTTGGCGATGCTCAGAACGATTTGCGTTCGATGTGGTCGCGAGTCATTCGCGAGGCCTCGCGCGATGCACCGAAGGCGGCATTCATGTTACACGCGGGTGACCTGATCAACCGGGCCGAAAGCGATGCCGACTGGGGCGAATGGTTCCAGGCCGGTGGCCACCTGCACGCCATGATCCCCAGTGTCGCCACACCCGGAAACCATGAGTACAAAGTCACAGCCAAGATCGCCGGAATCCCGACCAAGATCGAGCTCTCGAAGTATTGGCAACCGGGGTTTGCATTTCCGAAGAACGGACCGGAGAAGCTGGAGGAGACGTGCTATTACATCGACTACCAGGGGGCGCGGATTATTTCGCTGAACTCGAATGACCGTCATTTGATTCAGGCCGCATGGTTGGAGAAAGTCCTGGCCAATAATCCGAACAAGTGGACGATTATCACCTTCCACCACCCGCTCTATTCAACCGCCAAGGGCCGCGACAACGCGATGATCCGCGTGGCCTGGCAGGCTGTGTTCGACAAGTACAAGGTCGATATCGTGCTGCAGGGCCACGACCACTCGTACGGCCGGACCGGGCTACTCCACGGAGAGAACACGACGACCGGGCTGGCGAAACAGTCGAACGAATCGGGCACGGTCTACGTCGTATCGGTCAGCGGTCCCAAGCAGTACGCCGCCCAGCGAAGTCCGATCTTCAAACGCGTCGCAGACGACACCCAGCTGTATCAGATCATCCATGTCGATGGAGACCAGCTGCGATACCAAGCTCACACCGCAACGGGGCGACTCTACGACGCCTTCACGCTGCAGAAACAGCCCGGCCAGCCGAACCAGCTGATCGAACAAGTCCCCGATACGCCCGAGAACATTCGTCTGGAAGAAGCCAAGAAGTAGTTCACCGCAGACATGAAAATAGAGCGGCGCGTGTCAACCCAAAGTGGCCATGGCGTGTTATTCTCGCTATGGTTCGATGTTTAACTGACCGCGAAACCAGCGAGAATCACGCCGATGCCCCGAAGACGGTTGGGTTACTCGGCACTTTGATGCTGTGCTGTTCTCAGGGAATATTTGCATGTCAGTTTGGATTTGATTTTTCAGTCAATCAGAGGGATGGGAAATCGTTCGATGTCAAAGTTTCCGCTGAGTTGGCTGGCTTCCATCTTCTTCCTGTTGCTGCCCGGAATGGTCGTCGCGGAAGAAAAGCCTGGTGTGACACCCCTTCGCCTGTTGAGGGAGGCGGAAATCCTCTCTTCACTGGACGGACAACTGCAGAGCATTCGCTACTGGATTCCAGAAAAGCCGGGCTTGCATCCGGTACTGTTGTCATTGCATTCATGGAGCGGCGACTACAAGCAGGATCACTCCGACTGGCTTCGAGAGGCTTACGACCGTGAATGGGTCTTCCTCGAACCCAACTTTCGAGGTCGCAATGATAATCCGGCAGCCTGCGGATCTGCTCTGGCTCGACAGGATCTGGTCGATGCAATCGATTGGGCAATCGAAAGGAATTGGGCTGATCGCGAGAGAATCTATGTGGCGGGAGTTTCTGGTGGCGGCCACATGGCGATGCTGCTGGCGGCCTATCATCCCCAACGAATTTCCGCAGTGTCAGCCTGGGTGGGGATCAGCGATTTGAGAGAGTGGCATACGTTTCATGTAAAGCCTGATGGTCCCGACAACTACGCCCTCATGACGCAGGCTTCGTGCGGCGGGGCTCCAGGAAAATCTGCGGAAGTTGACCTGGAGTACTACAGCCGATCTCCCATTCACTTCTTGTCCCACGCGGCTTCTGTACCTATTGACTTGAATGCTGGAATTACCGATGGCAAGACAGGTTCGGTCCCGATTCAGCACTCTCTCAATGCCTTTAATGTTATTGCGAAAGCCCGAAATACTCCTCAAATCACAGCGGAAGAAATCCAGCAGTTATGGGAGAATGGGAAGCTCGACTCTCCACAAAATGGCGACACTCCGGACGACCCAACTTACGGTCGCAAGATTCATCTTCGACGAGAGTCCGGGCCCTCGCGCGTCACTCTATTTGAAGGCGGGCACGAAGGCTTAGCCCACCCTGCATGCGAATGGCTGGCTCAGCAGCAACGCAAGACTCGTATCCGAGGGCGGTGAGTCACTGAGATTGGCACTTGGCGATCGGCAAATGCCGACATATCAGCCGTGACTTCATCATTGCCAACCCGATTGCCAATGACTGTCTCATCAGCGCGTATCCTTGCAGTCCTACTATACGCTTGATACCTTGCGACCTCTTCCGAGGGGGGTGTGCGCTGAACGACCGCGCGGGCCTGCCTCTGTGGGTTCAGTGGATGGAATCACTGGCCATACCTCCCGTTCGCGGATTTCGAGCTTCCCGGTGCAATAAGTCACTCCGGGGTAACAAGTTCGGGGATTCGCGGTTCACGTTCGTCTGACTCAGGAACTGATTCATGTCCACGCAGTACGTGTACTTTTTCGGCAACAAGAAATCCGATGGCGATGGCTCGATGAAAACCTTGCTCGGTGGCAAGGGAGCCAACCTCGCGGAAATGATTAACATCGGTTTGCCCGTCCCCGCTGGCTTCACGATCACGACCGAGGTCTGCAACTACTACTACGCCAACGGCCAGAAGTACCCTGCTGAACTCGAAGCCCAGGTCGCCGCCGCCCTCAAGAAGGTCGAAGAGGCGATGGGAGCCCAGTTCGGTTCCACGACGAACACTCTGCTCCTCTCCTGCCGCTCCGGTGCTCGCGAGTCGATGCCCGGTATGATGGACACCGTGCTCAACATCGGTCTGAACGATGTCACCGTCGAAGCTCTCGCCAAGCAGTCGAAGTCCGAGCGTTTCGCCTGGGACAGCTACCGCCGCTTCATTCAGATGTACGGCGACGTGGTCATGGGCCTCAAGCCCCAGTCGAAGAACGATCCCGATCACTTCGAAGACCTGATCGAGAAGAAGCGTCACAAGGCCAAGGTCGAATTCGACTCCCAGCTGTCAGCTGAAGACCTGAAGGAACTCGTCGCCGAGTTCAAGGCCGTCATCAAGAAGCACACCGGTAAGGAATTCCCGACCGATCCGATGGATCAGGTTCGCGGCTGTATCGGAGCTGTGTTCAGCTCGTGGATGAACGATCGCGCGATCGTTTATCGCCGCATGTACAACATTCCCCACGACTGGGGCACGGCGGTCAACGTCCAGGCGATGGTCTTTGGTAACCTCGGCGATGACTGTGCGACCGGTGTGGGTCTGACCCGCGACTGTGCCATCGGAACTCCCGGCTTCTGCGGTGACTACCTGATCAATGCTCAGGGCGAAGACGTCGTGGCCGGTATTCGTACTCCACTGCGGATCGAAGAAACACTCGGCAAGGACATGCCAGCCGCTCACAAGGAACTCGACGAGATCGGCAAGATCCTCGAAAAGCACTTCAAGGAAGTCCAGGACGTCGAATTCACCATTCAGCGTGGCAAGGTCTGGATGCTCCAGACTCGTAACGCCAAGCGAACCGGTTTCGCAGCTGTCCGCATTGCGGTCGACCTCGTCAACGAAGGTCTGATCACTGAGAAGGAAGCTCTGCAGAAGCGTCGTATTCCTGCGGACGACTTGAACCAGCTGCTCCAGCCGATCTTCGATGCGGAATCGAAGAAGGCTGCGACCAAGGCCAATCGCCAGATCGCCAAGGGCATCAACGCCGGTCCTGGTGCTGCCACCGGTCAGATCGTCTTCCACGCCAGCGATGCGGAAGAGATGTACAACAAGGACAACAAGGTCCAGCTCATCCTGGTCCGCAAGGAAACCAGCCCGGAAGACCTTCGCGGCATGAAGGTCGCCAAGGGCATCCTGACCTCGTTCGGCGGTGCGTCCTCGCACGCCGCACTGGTCAGCCGCCAGATGGGTAAGGTCTGTATCGTCGGCTGCGGCTCGATGGTCGTGGACTATGACAAGGGCACGATCACCGCTGGGGGCCAGACCCTCAAGGGCGGCGACTGGATCAGCATCGACGGATTCACCGGCGAAGTCTTCGCAGGCAAGGTTGACACCAAGCCCAGCGAAATCGTCCAGGTGTTGGTCAACAAGACCCTCAAGCCCAGCGAGTCGGAGACCTATGGTCGCTACGCTCAGCTGATGGGCTGGGTCGACAAGTACCGCAAGCTTAAGGTGCGAGCGAACGCCGAGCAGGACGAAGCTCATCTGGCCGACGCGTTCGGTTGCGAAGGGGTTGGTCTCTGCCGAACCGAGCACATGTTCTTCTCCAAGATCCAGGAATTCCGCGAGATGATCGTCTCGGAAACCCTGGAACAGCGTGAGAAGGCTCTGGCCAAGCTGCTGCCCTTCCAGCGTGCGGACTTCACGACGCTGTTCAAGGCTCTCGGCAGCCGTCCGGTCACGATTCGTCTGCTCGACCCACCGCTGCACGAGTTCCTCTCCGAGCACCACCTGCACGACGATGCGGGGCTCGCTGGCCGTCTGGCCAAGGCCGTCGGGATCACCGAGGAAGCAGTCCACCGTCGCGTGGACGAGCTGAAGGAATCGAACCCGATGCTCGGCTTCCGCGGTTGCCGTCTCGGTATCGTCTTCTCCGAAATCACGGCGATGCAGGCCCGGGCGATCTTCGAAGCCGCAGCTGACCTCAAGAAGCAGGGCGTCGACGTCCATCCGGAAGTCATGGTTCCGCTCGTCGGCTACAAGAGCGAACTCGATCACCAGGCCAAGATCATCCGCGACACTGCGGACAAGGTCTTTGCTGAGAAGGGTGTGAAGGTTGACTACCAGGTCGGCACAATGATCGAAGTGCCGCGTGCTGCGTTGACCGCCGGTGAGATCGCTCAGACCGCTGAGTTCTTCAGCTTCGGAACGAACGACTTGACCCAGACGACCCTCGGCATGAGCCGTGACGACTACGGTTCGTTCATCCCGCTGTATCGCGAAAACGATATCATCGGCGATGACCCGTTCCAGAAGATCGATCAGACCGGTGTCGGCCGCCTGATGAAGATCGCCTGCGAAGATGGTCGGGCCACCCGTGCCAAGCTCAAGCTCGGCATCTGCGGCGAACACGGCGGAGAACCTTCGTCCGTCATGTTCTGCCACAAGCTCGGCCTCGACTACGTCAGCTGCTCGCCGTTCCGCATCCCGATCGCGAAGCTCGCAGCTGCTCAGCAGGCTGTCGAAGGCTAAGCAGTAGGACAGGCATACCAGCTCTGTCGGAGAATCGAGTGGGACAGACATTTTCGTCTGTCCCACTTGTTTTACTATTGGGGGTAGTCAGCTGCACCACCGCCAACTGGTGCAGCGGGGCCCAGGACCTCCATAAAGCGGCGAACGTCCTCTGGACAGTGATCCGCCGTGAGTGAAATCCTGAGCCGTGAGGTTCCTTGAGGCACTGTCGGCGGACGTATTGCCGGTACCAGGAAGCCTTGCTCTTGGAGACGTTGTGATAGCTGTAAGGCGGTTTGTGGCTCACCCACAATGATCGGGACGATGGGGCAATCGGGGATTCCGGTGACGGCCCATCCAGCAGACATCAACTCGGTGCGGAGCTGGCGAGAGAGGCTGCGAACACGCTCTCTCCGATCTGGCTTGGCAGCGATGAGGCGTAGTGATTCGAGTGCCGCGCCGCATGCGCCAGGCGTCAGAGCGGTCGAGAACATTTGCGTCCTCGCGCGGTTTCGCATCCAGTCGCACAACAGCTGGGATCCCACGACAAAACCGCCTTGCGATCCGATGGCCTTGCTGAACGTGCCGATCCGCACGCAAGATGTCTCGGGGACGCCGACCTCTTCGCACCAGCCGCGTCCGTGAGGCCCATACACGCCGGTGGCGTGAGCCTCGTCAACGAGCAGCATGCTGTCGGATTGTCGGGCGAGTTCCACTAACCCCCTCAGTGGAGCGGCGTCGCCATCCATGCTGAACAAGCTGTCGGTCACGATGAGGCGGCGGCGTGAATCCCTGGCCTTCGCCAGCTCACTCGCGAGCTGACTCAGATCGTCATGGGAATAGACTCGCAGCCTGGCCTTGCTCAGTCGGCATCCATCGATGAGACTCGCGTGATTCAAACGGTCGCTGAAGACCACGTCGCCCGCTTCCACCAGCGATCCGATCGCTCCGACATTGGCTGCAAATCCGGTGGGGAAGAGGACCGCGGCTTCGGTACCCTCGAAGCTGGCGACGGCCTGTTCCAATTCCGCGTGAAGAGGCGTTCGCCCACTGACCAGTGCACTGGCCCGAGCCCCAGTACCATATCGGGCTGTGGCATCCAATGCGGCGGCGATTACGCGAGGATGGCCTGCCAGTCCCAAGTAATCGTTCGACGCGAAATGTACGAGCTCTGCACCATCCACGCGGCAACGGCCATGCGGCAACGGCTCACACACCCGAGTCCGACGTCGCAGCCCCGCAGCGTCTAGCGCCTGCAGCTCATCAGTGATCCAATCGAGATTCATGCGGGCATGATATCGCATCCGTTGTGCCGACTCCTCTCCGGAGTCTCCATCGGTCGCCACGATCTCCTCCGTTGGCTTCGGGATTCGCCGCCCGGTAGTATTCAGGTAGTGAATGAAACATCTGGAAGAGGATCCGAGTGATGAAGCTGCTTCGAGTCGTCAGTCTCGTGATTTGTGCCCTGAGTGTGCAGTTGGCTTGGGCAGATGGTCCGGCGGATAACAACGTCGACACGGTGCGGCAGATCCCTCCACCCGGTGTCATGATCGCTCCGGCAGATCGCGAGGCTCTGCATACTGACCTGAAGCAGTTGAATGAGAAGCTGGCCGGACTGCGAGCGAATGCGCATCCTCTGGTGCAGAAGTATTTGCCTGATGTGGAGATCTTCGCCCGGGCAGTGAGTCTGGCTCTCGATGAGGACGGCTTCTATGACCCGAAGGAAGCGGAGCGGGCCAAGGATGTTCTCAAGGAAGGGCTGGCTCGCGCGGAGGCACTGGCCAAGGGCGCGACACCTTGGCGGGCTGCAACAGGGATGGTGGTCCGAGGCTTCCGCTCGAAGCTTGATGGGACTGTGCAGCCTTACGGGATCGTTTGCCCCGGTCCGTTTAGCGAGGGAATGCGGGCTGATGTCTGGTGTCGGGGGCGGAGTGAACGCGGGCTGGAAGTGCAGTTCATCGCCGCGCGGATGACCAGCTCTTATCCCGATCCAGCTCCGGGTGTGATGATGATTCACCCGTTCGGCCGGTACTGCAACGCGAACAAACTGGCGGGCGAGGTCGACACGCTGGAGGCCCTCGAACACGCCCTCAGCGAGTACCCGATTGATCCCAAGAGGGTGGCGATTCGCGGTTTCTCAATGGGGGGGGCAGCGGCGTGGCACCTCGCGGTACACTATCCCGACAAGTGGTTTGCGGCCAATCCGGGGGCGGGGTTCTCGGAGACGCCGGACTTCCTCAAGGTCTTCCAGAAGGAGGAGCTTCACCCCTACTCGTTCGAGGAGAAGCTGTGGCAATACTATGACTGCCCGGTGTGGGTGAGGAATCTCAGAGGGCTGCCAACGATTGTCTACAGCGGTGAGATTGACAGCCAGAAACAGGCCGCCGACATCATGGCCGCCGCCAGCTGGAACCTGCCTGAGAATGAGCGGTTTGAGCTGACACACATCATTGCTCCGAAGACGGCACATAGCATATCACCAGCTGCGAGTGCTGAGATTGAGAAGCGGCTGGCGACGCTGGATGGAATGCGTTCCGACAAGTTCCCTCAGAGTGTGAACTTCACAACCACGACCCTGAAGTACAATAAATCGCATTGGGTCACCATTCACTCTCTCAAGGAGCATTGGAAACCTGCGTACATTCGCGCCAGTTGGCATCAGAACTCAACGGACATCGGTGGGGAATTCCGAGTAAACGCCGAGAATGTCGCAGAGTTCATATTGGAGTTTGCCGCTGACGCCACACCATTCGATGCGTTAGATGCCAGAGTGCGCATTTCCAATCCGTCAGCGGAGGCCAAAGCGAGCGTCGAACGAGAGGAGTTCAGTCGCCTCATGGAACAGTCCCAATCTGGAGATGAGGCCTCCCAGCAAGAAGCACGCCAACGTATGCAGGAGCTCATGGAAAAGAGGCGATCTTCGAATCCCACTAATGAGTCTCCGGTCCGACCGGGACTTCGCTTCAGCAACATGCAGTCGAGCGGGACGATATTCGGGGTTCCTCGCCAGTCTGATCGTTCGTGGAGGGCGAGATTCCGCCAGGGAGAACAAGAGAAGTGGGAACTCGTCTCCCCGATCGAGCCGTCCTCCAAAGAGCTTCGCAAGCAAAACGGCCTGCAAGGTCCAATCGACGATGCCTTCATGGGACCGTTTCTCTATGTGAAGCCCACTGCGACTGGTCGCCACCCCGAGGTCGACAAGTGGGTGGATGCCGAGTTCAACCGGGCGGTGCGCGAGTGGCACCGCCAGATGCGGGGCGATGCTCGGGTGAAGACTTCCGAGGAACTCAAGACCGAGGACATCGAGAACTATCACCTGGTCCTGTGGGGTGATCCGCAGAGCAATCCCACGCTGGCTCGCATCGCGGACAAGTTACCGATTGCGTGGAATGCCGAGCATGTGATCGTCGGTGACCGGAAGTTCGACGCGAAGACCCACGCCCCGGTTTTGATCTATCCCAACCCGCTGAACCCCGAGAAGTATGTCGTCCTCAACAGCAGCTTCACCTACCGCGAGTATGACTACCTGAACAACGCTCGTCAGGTGCCGAAGCTGCCCGACTGGGCTGTGATTGACCTGACGACTCCACCGAATTCACGCTGGCCAGGCAAGATTGCGGCTGCTGATTTCTTTGGCGAGAAGTGGGAGTTGAAACCGGTGACGCCGTGAACTCATTCGACGAGAGAGTGATCGATTTGCCAACCGCCCTCATTCGTCCCGGTCGGGAGCGTGTTCACCGTGCGGTGTTTCGATTCTGGGGGCAGTGGCAGGTCCTGGGCGTGATGCTGCTCGGAGTGATCTGGGGCAACTTGGCTGCGCTCTCGTGTGGCTCCGAGCCCCAGCCTAACGCTGGTCCAGCGTCTAACACGGTCGCGGGGCGAACACTCGATGAGTGGCGAGACGTGATCAAGTCGCTAGATCCCAAAGCTCCCGAAGCTGCGAAGGAAGTCGAGGGGCTGATTGTCCTCATGTCCGATGAGCACGTCCCGTGGTTCACCCGGCGACAGGCGGCATTAACGTTGGGAAGAATCGGCGAGCCCGCCGCCCGAGCGATTCCATTGTTGGTTGAATACGCGACGACAAAGACGGGCGATCAGGAGACTTCGACCGCATTGTGGGCGATCAAAGCTCTGGCTCTTTATGGGCGGGCGGGAGCTTCCGCCGCTCCGCCGCTGGCTCGTATCGTGACTGATCCTCATGCGGATCTGGCGTTGCGAATGATGTCGATCGAAGCCCTCTGCCGGATCGGGACCGCGAATTCGCTGGCTCTGTCAACGATTGTTGAGTTGCTTCGATCTCATAAGCCATGCCTGGGCCCAGAGCAGATACGTTCGAGCGAAGAGCGAGAGCTTGTGGTGGCGTCGATCGAGTGTCTCGAACTCTTTCAGGGAGATGCTGAGTCAGCCGTCCCGATCCTGTTGCGGTATAGCGAGGATCGTGAAGACCGCGTTCGCCGGGCGGTGGCCGTCACGCTGGGGGCCATCGGGCCTCGCGCGGTAGATGCCGCCACGCGTCTGGCACAGATGACGGTCGCCGATCATTCGCATGATGTGCGAGATGTCGCAGCCACGGCTCTGGGGAAAGTCGGTGGAGAGGAGCTGCTGGGGCGAATCCTGAAGCATTCGGACGTTGAGATGCGGGAACGAGCTGCGACGGCGCTGGGGTATTCTCCGGGGCGGAGCCAGGGGGCGTCGGAGGCTCTGGCCGCTGCCCGCAGTGACGAGTCGCCGCTGGTGCGGATTGCCGCCGTGGAGGCCACCGAGCGTTGGCAGTCGAACCCGCCACTCACAGCACCGGCTGCAGCGAGGGAACTGAACGCGTCCGATCGGCATGCGCGCGTGCGAGCGGCACGGTTCCTCTACAAGCTCGGGGCCAAGGCGAGCCCCGCGTTGCCTGTGCTGGAAGAAATCGCAACGAGTTCAGATCCCCAGGTTCGGCAGGCAGCCCAGAAGCTTGTGGACTCGATTCGACAGCAAGTGACCGACTCGAAGTGAGCCAGCTCCGCGCGACCACTGAAGTGGCATGAGACAAGAAAACCGCATCTGCTACACTCAATACTCAAGCAATCAACCAGAACGGGATGGTGAGTGGTGATCGTTGTTGATGCGGGAAATACCCGTGTGAAGTTCGCCTGGATGGAACTGCCGCCGGAAGGTGGTGTTCCGCAGTCGCTGGGATTTACGGCGATCCCGGTCGGACAGCTGATCCCTGCTGACACGCTGGTCGAGTGGATCGGAAAGTCATCGCCCGCCCGCATTGTCGTCGATGGGTCGAATCCTCCCGAAGTGGAGCGTGTGCTCAGCGAATGGCCGAGTGAGGGAGTGCGTCCCACTCGGCTGGGGCCTCGCAAGGATTTCCCGCTGAAGATTGATGTCGAGTTCCCAGAGAAGGTGGGGATTGACCGCCTGCTCAATGCGATTGCTGCCAATGCTCGACGTAAGCCGGGGCAACAGGCCCTGGTCGTCGACAGTGGGACGGCGACGACGATTGATCTGGTCGATGGGAACGGTGTCTTTCGCGGGGGGGCGATTCTGCCGGGCTTTGAGATGGGGGCCAAGGCTCTGAATGAATACACCGCGCTGCTCCCACTGATTCAGCATCACCGCCTGCATGATCGCGTGCCGCATGCCGTTGGACGGAATACGACCGAGGCCCTGGAAAGCGGACTCTACTGGGGGCATGTGGGAGCCGTTCGTCAGTTGATCGATGCGATCCTGAACGAGTCGACCCCCGCCATGGCCAGTCCCGACCCGTTGATCCTGCTGACGGGGGGAGCAGCCCGCGTGCTGAAGGTTCATCTCCCCGAGGCTCACTGGGAAGCGGCTCTGTGCCTGCAGGGCCTGGCTCTCGCTGCCGCTGCGATGCCGATGAGTCCGAAACGATGACCGGGGGAATTCATGGTACTGCCCGGCAGTTGACAGGGCCGGGACGCAGCGCGATCGCGACGATTCGCGTTCAAGGGGATCTGGCTGTGCTGGATCTCCCCACGGCGTTGTTTCGAGCAGCCGGTGGTCGACGCATCACTGAGTTTGGGATCAATCTGCTGTACTTCGGCGTGTGGGGGGACCCGGGTGAGGATGTTGTTGTTTGTCGGACAAGCGCGGACGTGTTGGAGATGACTTGCCACGGCGGAGTCGCAGCTGTGGCGAGGATCCTGGAGGACCTGGCAGGGCGTGGTTTTCTGCGTGGAGAGAGCGGGGGGCAAGTGGCCGGGGAGTGGGCGTCGTGCGGTTTCGAAGCTCAGAGACAGCAGGACTCCTCGACAGGCTTATGCCTGCCGCTCGCGACGTTGCAAGGGGCGCGGACGCAACGTACGGCGGAGATCCTGCTGGTGCAGGCCAGTGGGGTGTGGGATCGATTCGTGGAGAAATTGAAGCATTCGCGGGGTGAAGACTCGGGGCCGCAGATTGATGAGGTTCTCGCGTGGGCCGAGTTCGGGCGACATCTGATCGAGCCGTGGAACGTGGTGCTTTGCGGGCGTCCAAATGTGGGTAAGTCGAGTTTGATGAACGCGCTGGCTGGATACACACGTTCGATTGTGTCGGAGCAGGCGGGGACAACTCGCGATCGGGTCACCCTGGAAACGGCAATCGACGGTTGGCCGGTGCGGATTACCGATACGGCGGGAATTCGAGAGACTCAAGACGCGATCGAGCGGGAAGGTGTCGCACAGACCTTCGAAGCGATAGAAGCTGCGGATCTGGTCGTGATCGTGCTGGATCAGAGTGAGCCGCTCGCGCCGGAAGATCTTCGTTTGCTGGAACAAACACCTCGCCGCCGCATCGTGGTCGCCCACAAAGCCGATCTGCCACCGGCACCTCAAGATCGCTGGCCCGAGGACACACTGGCTGTGTCATCGGTCAGCGGGGATGGGATCAACGACGTGCTGAAGGCGATTGCCCACTGGCTCGTGCCTCGCATCCCCGATGATGCACAGCCGGTTCCGGTCACACAGCAACAAGTCGAACGGCTGCAGCAACTACGCAATGTCAGATGAAGAGGTCTGGTGAGGTGTGTTGAACTCACCTGATTTGTATTTCTTCCAGTAGTTCAAGAGGTCGTTGCGAACTTCGCTCAGCAGGATGTACAGCCCGAGGATATTCGGGAAGGCCATCCCGAGAATCATCATGTCAGAGAAGTCGAGCACTGAGCCCAGATTCACTACCGATCCCACAAACACGGAAAGAACAGCCAGCACCTTGTAAAACGGGGTCAGCTTTCGTCCGAACAAAGTCTCCCAGCAGCGTTCTCCGTAGTAGGCCCAGGAAATGATGGTTGAGAACGCGAAGAGTGTTACAGAGATCGCCAGGACGTAGGGGAACCACGAGACCTCCGACTGGAAGGCCCGCGAGGTCAAGGCGGCCCCTTTCAATCCCTGGTCAACGATCCATTCCGTATTGTTCCATGCTCCGCTCAACAACATCGCCAGGGCGGTCATCGAACAGACGATCAGCGTGTCGATAAAGGGCTCGAGCAGAGCGACGATGCCTTCGCGGATGGGCTCGTCGGTCTTGGCTGCGCTGTGGGCGATCGGGGCACTGCCGGCACCGGCCTCGTTACTGAAGACCGCGCGTTGAACTCCGATCACCAGCACGCCGATGAGACCTCCTTCAATGGCCCGCGGGGCGAAGGCCTCAGAGAAGACGAGCCCAATCATCTCGGGCACGCGATCGTAATGGTGCAGAATGATGTACAAGCATGCCAGGATGTAGATCAGACACATCCCCGGGATCATAATCTCGGCTGCTTTCCCGATCCGCTTGATGCCGCCGATAATGACCACAGCCACCATGGCGGCCATGACGACGCCGTAGAGGGGCTTGAAGGTTGCTTCCAAGTCGGTCAGTTCTTTGTCGACCAGTTGCCGCTCTTCGAGAGCAGTTTTCAAGGCTGCGTCATCCTCGCGTAGTGCCGCCTCGCGAATCTTCGAGTTCAGTTGGAGCCTGGTTTCGAGGTCCTCCATCTGCAGCATCTGGAGCATGGCTGCCCCCGACTGGTTGACCTGCAGCATATTACCGCCGCCAAAGCTCGCGAAGATGCACAGGATGGTAAACACCACAGCCAGAAGCGATCCGAGTCCCCCGAGGCCCTTGTTCTTGAGCCCCAAGGCCAGATAACGCATCGGGCCACCGAGCACCGAACCATCGGGGTGGACTTGCCGATACTTCACGCCCAGGGAGCATTCAACACATTTCAGCGTCATGCCGAAGAAGGCACTGAGCATCATCCAGAGGAACGCTCCCGGTCCGCCCATCGTCATCGCGATGGTCACGCCCGCGATGTTTCCAAGTCCCACCGTCCCGGAGAGAGCGGACGCGAGGGCCTGAAAGTGGTTGACCTCACCCGACTCACCAGGATTGTCATACTTGCCACCCACACATTCGATCGCGTGGTAGAAGCCCCAGAAGTTCACGAACCGCAAGTAGAGCGTTGTCACTACTCCGCCAATGCCCAGCCACAGCACGATCACGGGAATCCCGCCGACGGCTTCCACTTGGACCGGATTCGCTCCCCCGACCAGTAACTCCTTCAAGCCCAGCTCCGTGACATTCTCGGGAGACAGGACCTGACTGTAGTCGAGCAACCCTCGCATCGGGCCGACCTTGGCGAAGACGGTTTTCCCATCGTGCGTCGTTTTGACGAACTTGTCACCGTCTCGCAGCGTGAAGCCGGCGAACTGGCTGGGGAACTCGACCTGAACGGCTTCGACCAGCCGGTTGCCGACTCGGCCCAGGCGGAAGAGTTGGGGCTGGCCGTCGATGGTCTGCCCGGGGAGGATTTCGCCTCGGGCTGCCATGAACCGAATTTCGCGATCGGACAGTTCCGCGGCACCTGCACCACCGCTCTGTAACCGGACGAACGGGCCATCGGTGCCACGATCGCGGACATAAATCTCGCGGTTCTGGTAGACGACGTACTCCTGCTGCGTCTTGAACAGGCGGTGAAACAGGATGTCATTCGCGACCGAGACTGCCTTCGCGAATACATGATCGACCCGCTCCAATCCCGTGGGGGGAGGCAATTCCTCCGTAAAGTCGCTGGCCTTGGCTGAGGTCGGATCGACCGGATCCGCGGAACAGGCCACTTGCGTGGAGGTGAGCGTGAAAATTCCGAGGCATGCGATTGCCCACAGACTAATTCGTGTCGTCATCTTCGACATCATGCCGAGGTTCCCCGGATTGAGGGAGTGATATGGGAGATCGCGGAGGCACGCAGGATTCAGATGTGGCGATCCTAATCAACGATCGGCCATGTGACCACCGGGCAGAGTACACGGAAGTGCCCGGATGGTTTATCGTGTAGGGACCAGTCGGTCATTGTCGAGCCTCCGGTCTTTTCACGTCTTATGAGTGCCGAACCCGAAAAACGCAAAATCGGACCGTTCCAGATCGAGAGCAAACTCGGTGTGGGGGGCATGGGTATCGTCTATCGAGCGACCTACCTGAAGACGGGAAAGATCGTCGCCCTCAAGGCCCTGGCCCCCGAACTCTGCACCGACCTCAAGGTCGCCAAGCGGTTTGAGCGCGAGATGGACATTCTCAAGAAGCTCGAGCATCCGAACATCATTCGGTACTACGGCGGGGTCTCGACGCCGAACCAGCAGTTCTACGCGATGGAGATCATCACCGGTGGAAGCCTGGATGTTCTGTTGCGGAAGAAAGGGCGATTCACCTGGCGGCAGACGGTCGACTATGCCATGCAGGTCGCCAAAGCCCTCGAACACGCCCACAACGCGGGGATCGTGCATCGCGATCTGAAACCCGGCAACCTGCTTATCACGAAGCAGGGCGTGATCAAACTGACCGACTTTGGAATCGCTCGTGATTCTCAAGCGACCCAGCTGACGCAGGCGGGCAAGACCGTCGGCACGCTGGCATATATGGCTCCGGAGCAGATCACCGGAAAGTCACCGATCACGCGGCGGACTGACCTGTATGCACTCGGCTGTGTGATGTTTCAGATGCTGGCGGGACGCACGCCATTTGAGTCATCGACTCAACCGGAGCTGCTGTTCAAGCACATCGAGGAAGAACCGCCCGCCGTGCGCGAGTTCAATCCCGACTGTCCACGACATCTGGAGGTCCTGATTGCGGACCTCATGGAGAAGGAGCCCGACGACCGCCCATTCGATGCACTGGCTGTGCAGGTCCGCCTGGAAGAGGTCCTCAAAAAGGTCGCAGAACAAGAGGAAATGGCGAAGACCAAGGCCAGCGAGGCCGCCAATGCGACAGTGGCTGACTCGACCCAAGCCATCAAGAAAAAGAAAAAGAAGAAGGTTGAGCCGGGACAGTACACGCCGTTCTATGAACAGCTGTGGTTTCTGGGGCTCTGTCTGGTGTCGCTGATTGGACTGCTGGTCTGGATGATGTGGCCGGAGAGTCTGGAAAAGAAGTATGCCCGTTGTCAGGAAGTCATGAGGATCGACCACTTCGATTCGATCTCGGACTTTGACAAAGTGCCGGCTTTCGTCGACTGGCTGTCGATCATTCCTGACCTGGATGAGATGATTCAGGACTACCCCGACTCTGCTCAGGCCAATGATGCCCGACGTTGGAAGGACATGATCGATATGGTCCGTGAGGACCGACAGTCGAAGAACAACCAGAAGTACAACAACGATCCCAAGTCGGAAGGGGAACGCCTGTACGTGAAGGCCCGCAAGTACGAGGAATTCGGCGACCAGCTTTCGGCGGTGGAGAGTTATGAGGCGATGCAGAAGCTCTTGAAGAGTGACCAGGATTCGCGTCCCTATCTGAATCTGGCCCGGCATCGCACTCAGCTGATCAAGAAGGGGCTCGACCCGAAAGCGTCTCGCATCAGTTTCCTCGAAGCCCAGCTGAAGAAGGCTGACGAGGAGTTCCTTTCGAACGACAAAGTCTCTGCCCATGACAAGTGGGAGAGTATCATCCGATTGTACGCCGACGATCCGTTATGCGAGTCGATCGTCAGTCGGGCCAAGGCTCGGCGACTGAATGCCGAGGAGGCGTTGAAGAAGGAACTCCCCAAGGAGTAACGGGGCCGATGTCCGCGGAACGTCTTGGATCGTATTTCGCCCAGACTCAGGAAAAGACCACCATGCCGCGTCTGATTGCCTCGCCCGTTCGTGTGGAAGCTGCGGGACAGCCACCGAAGATCATCGAGGAATTCGCGGGGCACGTCAGCTCACGGGATTCGGGGGTCAGTGTCGCGCGGATGCGGTCCCCGTCCGGGTGGAGTGAGCCGGGGCAGCGGCCCGAGTTTCAGGAAATCACCGTAGTACTCAAGGGGGCTCTGCGAGTTGAGCACGAGGGCGGAGTGATCGATGTGGCTGCCGGTCAGGCGATCATCACCAATCCCGGCGAGTGGGTTCGCTACAGCACACCCGGAAGTGACGGAGCAGAATACATCGCCGTATGCCTTCCCGCGTTCTCGATGAATACTGTGCATCGTGATGCGTAACCTTCTGCCAATTTGTTTGATCTTCCTCTCCGTGCTGGGAAGTCCCTCTGGACTCCCGGCGAGAGATAAGGGTGTTCGTCGGCAGGATGATCGAGGTCCGGTCGATCGCACGCTCGCTGAGAAGAACGGCATTCAGCGGTACGACTCAAAGTTCCTGATTCTGTATACCGATATCGAGCCGGAGAAGGCTCGGGAACTTGTCGGGCTGGTGGATCAGGTTTATCCGGCCTGGGAGTCTTTCTTAGGCAAGCTGCCACCAGCTCGGGACAAGAGCTCGTTTCAGATCACCGGGTTCCTCATGCGGGACCCGACCCGGTTTCAGGCGGCCAATCTGTTGCGAGTCAAATCGGGACCGATTTTGCATGGGAAGAGTGAGGGGTACGAGTTCTGGATGCATGACCAGAGTTCCGACTATTACCGGGCTCATCTGCTGCTGCACGAGGCCACGCATTGCTTCACGATGTGTTATGACGTGGAGCCTCTGTCTCGACCGCATTGGTTCCTGGAGGGGATTGCCGAGTATTTTGGCGCGCATGAAGCAGCCGAGTCGGGTTCGTCGTCTGTGCCAACGCTCCAGTTCGGCGTCATTGCCTCCAGTGAGGAGCAGTCGCTCGGGTTTGGCCGCATTGAGATGATTCATGCGGAATGCGAGGCCGGTCGAGCCCTCTCCGCCGGGGAAGTCCAACAACTCGACATTGATGTCTTTGCGGAGTCGCGAACCACCCCGTATGCGTGGTCGTGGGCCTTCTGTACGTTTCTCGCGATGCACCCGCTGACAGCTGATGAGTTCCAGAAAGTCTGCCAGCAGTCCGATTCGGCCCGATTTCAGCGATTCTTCAATACCCTCTGGAAGAAGCACCAGTCGGCGATTGAAGCGGACTGGGAACTCTTCCGGAACTCGTTGTGCTATGGGTATGACTTGCGACGAGGGGCCACAAAGCGCATTACAGCTACTCCCCTTCTGAACATGGAGTCCCGCGACATCGTGGTCCCCGCAGCGGGAGGTTGGCAGTCGACGGGGATTCAGGTGACAGCCGGCCAGAGGCTCGATCTGAAGGGCCAAGGGCGAGTCACGCTGGCAGAGACCACCAAGCCGTGGATCAGTGAACCGAACGGAATCAGTATTCGTTACGCGGACGGCAAACCGATTGGACGGTTGCTGGCAGCTGTGGAGCGGTCAGCCCCTGCTGAAACGGGGCCGAATCGGTATTGGGAGTTTCACGAAGTCGGAGCTGAGGGCGAGTGGAAGGTTCCGGAATCGGGTGTGCTCTATCTGCGAGTCAACGACCGCTGGAATGAGCTGGCCGATAACTCGGGCGAGTATCACGTCACTGTGACATCTCGGGAGTGAGGGGCCCTTATGCAACCTTCTCCTTCCGATCCACAGCGAGCGTTGCGACAGTCCGCGCGGCAGACCCAGTTCCTCGATGTCCTCACCCGAGACGAAGCGGCCCGGCGATTTGAGGCCGCGTTGCAATTGCAGCCTGTTGGCGTGGAACGGGTGAAGCTGCTCGACGCCCTCGGACGAGTCCTCTCGACGAACGTCATCGCAGAGGTCGATGTCCCGGCATTTGACCGCTCGAATGTCGACGGGTTTGCCGTGCGATCGAACGATGTGTTCGGGGCGGACGAGGAGCATCCTCGACCACTGCGATTGACCCCGGAGATTCTCTCTCCCGGGCGAGAGCCCGAACACGAAGTCAGCTCCGGGACCGCAACGCTGATCGCCACGGGGGGAATGGTTCCACGTGGAGCCGATGCCGTCGTGATGGTTGAGCACTCCGAGTCTGTCGAGATTGACGGGCAGCCAGCGGTTAGTGTCACTCGCATGGTCTCGCCGGGCGGCAACATCAGCTTTGCCGGATCGGATATTACCCGTGGCGAGACGGTTCTCTGGGCGGGGCAACCGCTGACGGCCCGCGAACTGGGTGTGCTGGCTGCGATCGGACTGGCTGAGGTCGAGGTCTTCCGCCGACCCCGCGTGGCAATCATCTCGACGGGAGATGAGATCGTCGCTCCGGGACAGGCACTGCCGATGGGGGCGGTCTACGATTCCAATGCTGCGATTCTGGCCGCGACCGTGCGCGAGCTGGGGGGCGAGCCGGTGTGTCTGGGGACGGTGCGGGATGATTTCCCCCAGCTGCGAAAGCTGGTGAGTGAGGCCCTCAGCTGTGACATGGTGCTCTTGTCGGGAGGGACATCTAAGGGGGAGGGCGACCTGTCGTACCAGGTGATTCGCGACCTGACGAATCCCGGGATTGTCGTGCATGGGGTCGCCCTCAAGCCGGGGAAGCCGATCTGCCTGGCGGTGACGAATGGCAAGCCGGTGGTGGTGTTGCCGGGGTTCCCAACCTCGGCGATCTTTACGTTTCACGAGTTCGTGGCCCCGGTGCTGCGGAGTCTGGCGGGGCGAGGTCGCTTGAGACGCCGAACGATTCCGGCCCGTGTTCCGTTACGGATCAACTCGGAGCGGGGCCGGACTGAGTATGTGCTGGTCGGACTGGTACGTGGCGAGGCTGAGTGGGCCGCCTACCCCATGGGGAAGGGCTCGGGATCGGTGACGACGTTCAGCGGAGCCGATGGGTTCATCACGATCCCTCAACAGACCGAGTGTCTCGACGAGGGAGACATGGTCGAGGTCACGCTGCTCGATGATTCTCTCCAGCCTGCCGACCTCGTGATGGTTGGCAGCCACTGTGTCGGACTTGATGTCTTGCTGGGCGAGTTGCGACTGCGGGGGTTCAGTACGCGGGTGCTCACCGTCGGCAGCCAGGGGGGCTTGGCTGCCGCGAAGCGAGGCGAGTGCCACCTCGCCGGCGTGCATCTGTATGACCCCATCAGTCAGACCTACAACCGGCCGTTTCTCGTGCCGGGGCTGACGCTCATCGAGGGGTACGCGAGGCAGCAGTGTCTGGTGTTTCGGCAGGGCGATGTTCGCTTTGAGGGGAGGTCTCTCGCCGATGCGATCGCGGAGGCCACGGGCGATCCTCTCTGCCGCATGATTAACCGTAACCCCGGCAGCGGAACTCGGATTCTGATCGATGAGCTGTTGACCGGTTGTGCGACAGCCTCCGAAATCCCCGGGTATCGGGTTCAGACCAAATCGCACAATGCCGTGGCAGCTGCGGTCTCGCAGGGCCGGGCCGATTGGGGGATTGCGATCGAGTCGGTGGCGAAGTCGTATGGGCTGGGAATGATCCCGGTACGAGTGGAGCGATATGACTTTATCGTCCCCGAGTCCCGCAGGTCGTCCGCAGTGGTTAAAGAGTTTGAGACGATCCTGAACAGCCCCGATGTGGTAGAGCGTTTGGAGAGGTTGGGGCTCAAGCGTTAGACGAGGGAGGTCTGCGGACGTCTCACCTCTCGTCAGCCTGCTTCACGGCGGCAGACAGTGGGACAGACATTCCTGTCTGTCCGATCGGGAGAGAGACTCCGCTTAGATCTTCGGACAATCGCGAGATTCTTCACGACCAGGCGTTCGTTTACTTCAACCCCCAGACCGGTCGCGAGTGAGCGATCTGACTGTCCCAGCCGCGGTCGGAGACTTCGTGGGCGAAGCTGGCGACTTCGCCGGTGGGCTTGAGCACGGGGGCCGATTGGCCGTTGGGGAGTCGCTCCCATTCGGCCTTGAACAGGTCGGTCAGCAGGTACTGGTTCTCGCGATCGAGTCCGCGCTGTTCGGCGACTCGCACGATGCGTCGTTTGCCATCTTCGTTAGATCGCTCCAATTGAACGATGAGTGAAATCGCCGACGCGATCTGCACGCGGGCCACATAGATCGGCACATCGATATCGGACATGAGCGACAGCGTTTCGAGCCGTAACAGCGACTCGCGCGGGCTGGTCGCGTGGATGGTCGAGAGGCTTCCGGCGTGGCCACTGATCATCGATTGCACGAGGTCGAGAGCCTCACCGCCTCGAACTTCACCGACGATGATCCGATCGGGACGCATGCGCAGCGAGGCCTTGAACAGGTCGCGGATGTCGATCGACTCTGTCCCATCGGCGAGTGCGGGGCGTGACTCCAGCGTGAGGCAGTGCGTCTGGGCCAGCTGGAGTTCGGAGCTGTCCTCGATCACGACGATACGCTCGCTCTCGGGAATTGCTCCAGAGAGAGCGTTCAGAAACGAGGTCTTCCCCGTTCCCGTCCCGCCCGAGATGAGAATGTTTCGCCGCAGTCGGACAGCCAGTGTCAGGAACTCGGTGGCTGCCGGGGAGATGCTGCCGAGGCGGACGAAATCGGGGAGTGAGTAGGCGTCGGTGCGGAACTTGCGGATCGTCAGGTAGGTTCCCTGTCGGGCACACGGTGGGATGACCGCATGGACGCGGGACCCGTCGGGGAGTCGGGCGTCGAGGATCGGGTGCTGGGCGTCGATCTCCCGGGCGACATACTGCGCGATGTTGCGGACCGCGGACTCCAGAGCGTGCTCGCTCTCGAAGAAGGCCCCGGTCGCGCGCAGCTGGCCCGCCTGCTCGATGTAGATCTCGTTCGCACCGTTCACCATCACTTCGGTGACGCTGGGGTCTTCCAGGTAGCGCTGAATCGGAGCGAGGAAGAAGGCCAGGCTCGATGAGAAGACAGATTCACGGTCCATCAGGCGGCCAGTCGGGAAAGAGCAGCTGGGGGGAGAGCAAGGAGTATCATCGACGAGGTGAGCGGGAGATGGAAGGCTGAGGGGAAAGGGCCTAGGGCCTAGGGGCAGGGGGCGAGAAGAGGACTCGATGGCGGGGTGGGGGACTGGCGGGTAGATTGAGGCGGAAGGTTGAGAGGTGGTTGATTCTTTGGGCCGAAACCTTGATGACAGGGATGGTGACTCGTGCGGTGGTGGATCGTTTGTCTGGTGGGAATGTGCCTGGCGGCGGGAAGTATGGGGCAGGCGGAGGACTCGACCGATCCTCTCGCGGTGTTCGTCACAGAGTTCGTGTCGATCACTCCGGGCGAGGGGCAGTTTCCCTCCCGTTTTGAGATGGGATCGAAAGACGGTCGGGTGTCGCAACCGGTGCATGAAGTTCGCATGACGGAAATGTTCACCATCGCCAAGTATGAGGTGCCGCAGAATCTCTACGAGCAGGTGATGGGAGTGAACCCCAGTCGATGGACAGGGCCCCGGAACTCGGTCGAGATGTTGACGCCTGCTGAGGCCCGGACATTCTGTGAGAAGGCCACGCAGTTGCTCCGCGAGCGAAAGCTGATCAAGAACAATGAGGAGATTCGGCTGCCGACTGAAGCCGAATGGGAGTACTGCTGTCGGGCGGGAACGACGACTCGTTACAGCTTTGGGGATGACGCCCTGGCTCCCCGTGATGATGGGAAAACGAGACCAGGTCTATTGATGCTCGACAAGTACGCATGGCACACCGGGAATGCGAAGGGGAATGACCCTCCGGTGGGGGCTCTGGCCCCGAATCCTTGGGGGCTGTATGACATGCATGGATATCTGTCGGAGATCTGCAGCGATCCGTGGCGTGCGGACTATGCCGATACGACTGACGCGGCGACCGATGGCTCCGTGGTGATTCGTGGCGGGTCGTGGAAAGACAAATACCCCCAGCTGACAAGTGCTTCGCGGCAGCGGATCGCGGGAGATGAGAAGGACGATGCGGTCGGCTTCCGTTGTGTGAAAGCTGCCGTGAAGGCTGAGTGAACTATGCCGGAACCGCAAGCACAATCGGTGACCTACTGGGCTCGCTGGGTCTGGACGGAAGAGGGCTGGCTGGAAGGCGGGCGGGTTACTGTCGCTGGTGAATACATCGCGGCAGTGGGGGGCGATCGTCAACCGGGAGAGGTCGACCTGGGTGACCAGATCCTGTTGCCGGGATTGGTCAACGCCCATACGCATCTCGAGTTCAGCCGCCTGGCACAGCCGTTGCCCTATGACCGAACCTTCGCCAGCTGGATTCGGAATGTCGTGCAGTGGCGGCGAGGCGAATCGGACGCTGACTGGCAGAAAGCAATTCAACAAGGGCTGGCCGAGTCGACTCATGCGGGAGTGGCAGCTGTGGGTGAGATCTCGACGCGGCCCTGGAATGCGGCGGTGATGGCTGGTGGAGAAGAGCGGCTGGCGGCTCCGAGTGAGCCGCGTTCACCCCAGCTGGTCGTGTTTGATGAAGTGCTCGGGCTCCAACCCGATGCCCGGACTTCGCAGATCGCAGACGCCACGCGGCATGTTTCACACGGCCGCGAGTTGGCTCAAAGTGTCGTGAACGGGCTGCCAGGCTGGTTGCCGGGGTTGAGTCCTCACGCTCCGTATAGCGTGAGCCGCGAGTTATTCGCGGATGTGGTTTCGCTGGCTCGGGAATCCAATTGCCCCGTGGCAATGCACTTGGCGGAGACCCGCGAAGAACTGGAGTTGTTGGTGTCGGGGACCGGCCCTCTGGCGGACCTGTTTGCGGAGTGGGGATTGTGGCGAGCGGGGCAGCGGGCGGCATTTCGCTCTCCTCGGGAGGTGTTGGAACAGCTTCTCCCGTTGTCGCGAGTACTCATTATTCACGGGAACTATTTGAGTGCCCCTGAACTCGATTTACTGGCGGGGCGGGATCAGTTCAGCGTGGTCTATTGTCCACGGACGCACAGCTACTTTCAGCACGATCGTTACCCGCTGGCTGATCTGAAACGCCGAGGGATTCGTGTGGCACTGGGAACCGACAGCCGGGCGAGTAATCCAGACCTGAACATGCTGTCCGAAGTCCGGCATGTGGCAAAGTTGCATCCCGAGGTGGCTCCTGCGAAGTTGATTGACATGGCGACTCGAAATGGGGCCGAGGCTCTGGGGCTGGGGCATCGATTCGGGACAATTGCTCCCCACAAACGAGCGGTGTTTTGCGTACTTCCGATGAGTTCGAGTGGGGACGACCCATTCGAGGTTGTGCTCGATTCGTAACTTCTGACTGCGGGCTCCGGCGTGACGACTTCCTCGATGAAAATCTGGATTCCTGGGGCGATGGTTGTCGTGCTGGCGATCGCGTGGGTGGCGATTTCACGCCGGACAGAAGGTTCGCTCGTCGTCTATTGCACGCATGACCTCGTCTATGCGGAGCCAGTGCTGGAGGAGTTCTCACGCCAGACGGGGATCCCTGTGACGGTCGTTGGAGATACCGAAGCGACCAAGTCACTGGGGCTGGTGGAACGACTGCTCCGTGAGAAAGAGGCCACGCCGTGTGATCTGTTCTGGAACAATGAAGTTCTGGGAACGATCCGGCTCCAGCGGGAGGGGCTGCTGGCCCGTGACTCGGGAAACGCTGCGAGGCGGATTCCGGCTCAGTTTCGGGACCCGGGTGGTCAGTGGTTTGGGTTTGGCGGACGTATGCGGGTCTGGATCGTGAACCCCAGTTCGTTCAAAACCAGCGGGGGACCGGTCACTCCTGAGATGATTTCCGCTCGGTTTGAGCAGCCCGATCTCTCTCGGATGGCGATTGCCAAACCGCTCTACGGGACGACGTTCACCCAATTCGCGATGCTGTGGAAGTTGCACGGCGAGGAGCAGGCCCGGCGGGAACATCAGGATCTGGTGGCTCGCGGCAGTCAGTTTGTCGCGGGGAACGCGATGGTCCGCGATGTGGTGGCGGGGGGGAGTTGCGACTTTGGCATGACCGACACGGACGACGTCTTCTCCGCCCTGGACTCCGGATACCGAGTCGAAATGCAGCCCATCCGACTGGATGGCAAAACAATCTGCATTCCGAATACGGTCTCGATTCTGAAGAGCAGTGATCGTCCCGCAGAAGCCCAGAAGCTTTTGGAGTATCTGTTGTCGGAGTCGGTGGAGTTACAACTGGCCAGAACGGCGCGGCAGATTCCACTGGGGACTGTGGACGAAGAAAAAATCCCCGCTGAGGTGCGCCCGCTGGCTGTGTGGGCGAAGGACTCGTGGAATGTCGCCGAAGCTGCGGATGTGGCTCCCGCATGCCTGGAGTGGCTCAAGTCGGAATATGCCCGATGAGTTACGAAGTGGCCGTCCTGGTTTCGATTCTCCGCAGCTTGCTGGCGGGCGGGATATGTACTGGGCTGGCGCGAGTGCTTGTGGCTTGGCGGGCGGGTGGAAATCAGTGGCCGATGGTGGGATCAACGCGGCGAGTTGTCAAAGAGAGTGGAGATCCCCCTCACCCCGGCCCTCTCCCCCGCGATGGGGTGATTTCTGAATGTCGAGTCGGTGGCGGGGGAGAGGGAGAAGCGGGGGCGACGGACTCTCCTTTTCCGGGAGCACCTCCGTGTCACCGTGCCTCCGTGGTTCATACGCTTTGTCAGTTCATCTGTGCGAGGCAGTTCATCTCTGCGGTAATTCTGCTCCCATTCTTTATGCCGGGGTTAGTGGTGGGATATGCGTATCGCAATGCGTCGTTGTCGCTTGTGCAGTCGCCGTGGGTGAATGAGTTGTTGTATCTCGCGATCGTCGTGTCACAGCTGATGCCGGTGGCGGTCCTCACGCTGGAGTGGTTGCCGCAAGCCGACCTGGGGCCTAGCGGGGTGTTCTGCCTGCAGTTGGTGAAGACTGCGAAGGGACGCGAGTCATTTAGGATGCGGTGTCGGGCTCTGCTGGCTGGGGAGTTCCCTCGGCTGGTGACAACCGGGGCGGCGGTCGCGTTGCTCTGTTTCCAGGAGGTCGAAGTCGCGACGTTGATGCAGGCTCGCGGGTGGGCTGAGTGGATCTTCACGAAGCAGGCGGGGGGCGTCGAACTGGTCGACGTGTGGGGGGCACTGGTGCTGCCGGTCCTGTATGGAGTGGGGTTGGTTGTGCCGGTTTTGGGGTATTGGATTCGTCGCAGTGGGCAGAGTCGAGGGACCCCATCGCGAGCTCATGTTCCACGAACGTCATCGCAGCGAGCTGCTGTTCGATACGGGGCGATTGTGATAATGGGTGTCGCGTGGCTGTTGACCGTGATCTGGCCGGTGATCAGTCTGGTCATCGGAGCCTGGCGAGGGGCCGGGGTCATTCAGCTCCGGGCGGCGATCTGGCGCGAGATCGGCGACGCGTTGGTGCTCGCTGTCACGGTGACCGGTTTGCTGATGCTGGTTCTTTGGGTGATCGGTAGGGGACAGACCTCAACCACGCGAGGGCCCGCTGTCTCCGGCCGCAGAGGTTGGGCGTTTGTGATCGCCGCTGGGGCGTTGTTGCCGGGGTTGCTCGGTTCGCTGGCTCTCGGGTTGTTCTTGTTTGAATTGTGCCAACAGATCGGGTGGCAGCCGTCGTATACTCCCGTGCCGCTGGTGGTCGGGATGGTGTTGTTCCTGCTGCCGAGGGCGATTGTGATGCAGGCGATGCTGCGTTGGGGTGAAAACCGGCCCGATCTGTTTCTGGCTGAGGGGCTCGCCGAGCACGCGGATCATCGGGGCCACTGGGGAGCTGCCATTATGTGGAAACTTCGCGGAGCGGGGCGGTTCTGGATGCTGGCGTTACTCTTCTGGTGGTCGTATCTGGAGCTGACGTTGCCGTCACTGCTTCGTCCGGCGGGGATGGCACCCGCGCCGATGCGGCTTTACAATTTCCTGCATTATGGTCACATCCCAGGGCTGGCAGCCATGTTAGTGCTGGTTCTGGCTGTGCCGCTGGTGCTGATGGTTGGTGGGCACTGGTGGCAGTCTCACCGGTTTCGGACCACGTTGCGTTAGGATGCCTGGCCCGCTCTGTTCGACATTCTCAATCTGAACTTTCTGAATAAGCCCCACTGATGCCGCTCTGGACCCTGGATGATGTCTCGCTTGAAGGCCGTGGTCGTCCACGACTGGACGGTGTGAGCGTCATCATTCCTGAGGGGCGAGTGGCTGTCCTCGGAGCCAGCGGATCGGGAAAGACTTCGCTGCTCAATCTCCTGGTCGGATATGAACTGCCCGACCGGGGAAGGATTGTTCGAACGGAAGACTTGGCGACGGACGTGCAGCCCCGGGGGGCGTTGTTCTGGAGTCCACCCGACTATGGGTTGTGGCCGCATCTGACCGTTCGGGAGCACTTGGCGGCCGTCACGCCCGCGGGTCAATCGGATTGCGGCGATCGATTGCTGAGGCCGTTTGGTTTGGAGCCGGTCTCGGGGGCTTATCCCGCGAGTCTCTCGCAAGGTGAGTGCTCGCGGCTTGCCGTCGCGAGGGCGATTGCCGCTCAGCCTCGCTGTCTGGTGTTGGATGAGCCACTGGAACATGTTGACGTAGCTCACCGGGACGACTGCTGGCGGGTGTTGAGAGAATCGGTGGCTGAGAGTGCGGCGAGTCTGGTCTTCTGCACGCACTCGGCAGAGCGGGTACTCTCGGAAGCCGAGTGGTGCTTATGTCTCGATCAGGGACGACTCGTGTGGGCTGGTGCGGTTGAGGAGTTGTACTCGCGCCCGAGCAGTCCGGCGATCGCCGCATTCCTGGGGCCGTGTAACTGGGTGGAGGTGAACAACGATCAGCCGTTTGGCGACAGTCGAGGTGTCACCACTCCGCATAATCAGCGTCCCGTCCGTCCGGAGCGATTGCAGATTGTTGAGGATGAGGCGGGGCCTTATCGCGTCGAGTCGGAGCGGTTCTCCGGCAGTGTGGCAGAGGTCGATGTGACCTCGCTGAAGACCGGAATGACGGAGCGGTTGTATCACCGCCCGCCGCGGCCGACGTTACGAGCGGGGCATCGGGCTTCGCTGAGGATTCTGGCCGTCCTGTTCGCCTCGCTGATCTGTCTCTGGCAGTCGGGGTGTAATCGCGGCTCAGCTGCGGAGATGTCGGTCAATTCCTCCACGATGATTCGGATTCCTGTCGATGGAAAGCGGATGCCCGCGCCGCGTGCCTTGGCGATCGGACCGGGGAACGAGCTGTACGTCCTCGATGATTCGGGGCGGATACTCGTCTACGACCCGCAGAACACACTGATTCGCCAGTGGCGGATGCCCGAGTCGAGCGTGGGCAAGCCCGAGGGGATTCGCGTCCTGCAGGATGGGCGGGTGGCGATCGCTGACACGCATTACCACCGCGTTGTGTTCTTTGATCAGCAGGGAAAGCTGCTGAGCATGTTTGGCCAGGAGGGGGAGAAGCCCGGCGATTTCACATATCCCGTCGATCTGATGCAGGACCCCAGCGGGTACTTGTATGTCGCCGAGTATGGCGGCAAGGACCGCATCCAGAAGTTCAAGCCCGACGGAACGTTCGTACTGGAGTTCGGGGGGCTGGGCACCGGAGTTGGGGAGTTCCAGCGGCCCAGCGGCATGGTGTGGATTGACTCGAAGATTTATGTGGCCGATGCGATCAACAACCGGGTGCAGGTCTTCGACGAACAGGGGAAGTCGCTCGATGTTCTCGACTGGGCCGATCAGGGGGGGCTGTATTACCCCTATGACATCGCACTCAGCCCCCATGGCCAGCTATTCTTCGTCGAGTATGGAGCGTGCCGCGTGAGCGTGGCCGATCCGGCGGGCAAACTTGTCGCACAGTTTGGCCATGAAGGACGTGGCCATCACGAGTTGTGGACGCCGTGGGCCGTGACGGTTTCGGAGGATCACCGGGTGTTCATCGCCGATACGGGGAACCGTCGCATTGTCCAGCTGACCTTGCCGGGAGGTCGACTGTGAGCAAATTGAAATACGCAGACGCGTTGGAACGCTGGATTTGGAGCATCTTCCCGGCTCCACGCACGCCACTGAAATGGCGGGAACTGCTCGGCGTGTTACTGCTGATCGCGGTCTATCTGCTCGGGATTTGGTTGTTGCAGCGTTATCAGATCATGCAGTTCACGCGGCCGTGGGCGTTCGTGCTGACGCCGCTGGCGCTGTGGGTCTGGTGGATGCATCGCAACGGGTATCACGGGCTGTCCCGTGGTCGGGCGACCGCCGCACTCGTCGTGCGCATGGCTTTGCTGGGGCTGTTTCTGGCCCTACTGGCAGAGCCGCGTTCGGTCCGTTCGTCCGATCGGCTGTCGGTGGTGTTTGCCCTCGACAGTTCGGACTCGATTGGGCGGACTTCATCGGAAAAGGGGGCGGAGTACATCGCCAAGGTCGTGAACAACAAGCCCGACCAGGACGAGGCGGGGCTCGTGACCTTTGCGTCGAATGCTGCGGTGGAGTTGCCCCCGCGCGAGGCGTTCCCGCTGGAAGGCGGGAGTATCATCCTGAACTCCCGCATCAGTCCCGATGCGACGAACATTGAACAGAGCCTGTCACTCGCGGCAGCCATGTTGCCGGAGGACACGCGCGGGCGGATTGTGCTCATCAGCGATGGAGCTGAGACGGCGGGGAATCTGAAGCCCGTGATCGACGATCTCGTGCGGCGTGGAATCTCGGTCGATGTGCTGCCGATCGAGTACAGCTATGACAAAGAGGTTTGGATCGAGCGTTTGGAGTTGCCGCAGCGGGTTCAACTGGGAGAGAAGTACGACGCGTCGGTCGTCGTCTCATCGCTGCAGGCCGGGAAGGGGCGACTGAAGCTGACGGAGAATGGCCAGCTGATCGCCGACGTACCGATCACCTTTCAGCAGGGAAAGAATCGTTACGACCTGCCGATGGAACTGAAGACGCCGGGGTATCTGGAGTACCAGGCGACAATCGAGCCGGAGGAGGGCCAGGACCATCTGGTTCAGAACAACCGGGCCGATGGTTATCTCTATATCGAGGGCAAGGGCAAGGTCCTCATTGTGACCGACCCTACGGGGAACGAGGACGAGTACAAAGCCCTTGTGCGTGCTCTCAAGAATGCGGAACGTGAGGTCGAGGTAATCCCGGCGGTCAACGTGCCGCGAGATGCTCTGTCACTGCTGCCGTATGACTGCATCATTCTGTGCAACGTCGAAAGGTTCTCGCTCGACGAAGCTCAAATGCAGGCGATGCATGACGCCGTCTTCAATGAGGGGACCGGCTTCCTGATGGTCGGCGGGGCTCGCAGCTTTGGTCCCGGGGGGTATCACAAGACGATCGTTGAGGACTGCTTACCCGTCAGCATGGACGTGACGAATAAGAAGGTCCTGCCCAAGGGGGCCCTCGCGATCATTCTGCATACGTGCGAGTTCCCCGAGGGAAATACCTGGGCCAAACGCATCACGAAAGAGGCGATCAAGGTCCTGAGCGGGCGTGATGAGATTGGGGTAATCGACTACGAAGGACGCGAGCAATGGGTCGTCGAGCTGGGCGATGTCGGCGATTACGAGGCCATGTCGACGAAGATCAACGCGGCTGAGCCGGGAGACATGCCCGCCTTTGCTCCGACGATGGAACTCGGGTTAAAGGCCCTGGTCAAAAGCGATGCCGCCTCGAAGCACATGATCATCATCTCGGATGGTGACCCGGTCCCGCCGCCGCAGCAACTTCTCAAATCGTTCGTCACCGAGGGGATCTCGATCTCGACAGTGTCGATCTTTCCGCATGGAGGCCAAGAGGTCAGCATCATGCGTTCGATCGCGGAGCTGACGAAGGGGCGGTATTACTTCCCCGATGATCCGAACAAGCTGCCGACGATCTTCTTTAAAGAAGCCCGCACGCTGAAGCGGAACATGGTGTTTAAGGGTGATGTCACGGTTCAGCAGGGATTCGTCTCACCGGTCATGCGTGGGATTGATTCGATCCCGCATCTGGATGGGTATGTGCTGACCTCGTTGAAGGAAACCGGGTTGCCCGAGGAGATCCTGTTCACCCGTCCCGAAGGGGATGGGGACATCAACGATCCGATCCTGGCGGTCTGGCGGTATGGGTTGGGAACGACAGCTGCTTACACGGCCGACTTCGCCAGCTTCCTCGGCAAGAACTGGGTGAACTGGGAGAAGTTCGAACCGTTCATCAAGCAGTTGATGATTCGCATCTCACGCGTGCGGCAGCCTGGTCACCTGCGGATGTGGGCCTACTCCACGGGGGCTGAGGGCGTCGTGATGGCAGAGGACTTCCATCCGGAGGAGATGTTCCTCGATGTGGCAGCCCAGGTCTCAGGACCGAACGATCGTCGCGAGATGATCACCCTGAAACAGGTCGCCCCGCGAAGGTATCAGGCTCAGTTCCCTCAGTGGGGAGCGGGGCGGTATCAGGTGACATTGCTGGGGAAAGCGGGCCAGCGCGAGGACCGGACAACGGGCGGCTTCATCGTCAGTTACTCGCCCGAGTATCTGAAGTTCACCAGCAACTGGAACATTCTGCGGCAGATTCAAGAGCAGACCGGCGGGCAGATGCTGACCGATACAGGGAATGCGGAAAAGGACTCCGAACAGATCTTCAACCGTCGTCAGACCAAAACCACCTCGCAGCCTGTTTTCGACTGGTTTCTGATCGCGATGTGTTTTCTGATCCCACTGGATGTCGGAATCCGGCGTATCCAGTTGGATTGGAAGATGATCTGGAACAGCCTTGGATTCGGGAAGTCGCAGGCCACGACCGCGACGATGGGAACCTTGCTGGCCAAGAAGCAGGAGGTCAGCAGCCAACTCAAGGGACAGCGTTCCGAGTCGAAGCCGAAACCACCTGGTTCCACCACTTCGCCAACGTTCATGAATAAACCCGCAGCCACTCCCGACCGTACCTCGGCTCCCACGTCGAAACCGTCCCAGCCATCGCCCCCGAAAAAGCCGGTTGAAGACACGTCGACAACCAGCCGACTTCTCGACCTGAAACGGAAGCGACAACAAGACGGTGAGAAGTAAGGGGGAGTGGTCAGTGGTCAGTTCTCAGTGGTCAGTCAGAGAGTGTTTCTGAAAACGATGATCTCTGCGGTACCACGCCTTTTCCTTCGCTCAACCCTCAACCCTCAACCTCCCCCCATCGAGTGCCTACGATGAACACACCTGCAAGTAACACCCCCGCACCAGAGGCGGGATCGTCACCGTTGGAGATGGCGGCGATGAAGGCGGAGGCCCAGGACTTCGCGGCAACGTTCGAGGCGGTGCGGGCCGAGATTGGCAAGTTGATTGTCGGCCAGGGGCGGGTGGTTGAAGCGGCACTGACCGCTCTCTTCTGCGGGGGCAACGTGCTGCTGGAAGGCGTGCCCGGGCTGGGCAAGACCGAACTGATCAAGGCGATGTCGCAGGTGCTCGACCTCGACTTCAAACGTATCCAGTTCACGCCCGACCTGATGCCCGCCGATATCGTCGGGACCAACGTCATGCAGACCGACGAAAAGGGACGCTACCAGTTCGAGTTTCGCCCGGGGCCGATTTTCACTCAGCTTCTACTGGCTGACGAAATCAACCGAGCGACTCCCAAAACGCAATCGGCTTTGCTCGAAACCATGCAGGAAGGAACCGTGACCACAGCCGGAACGATGCACCGTCTGAAGCAGCCGTTCTTCGTGATGGCGACCCAGAATCCACTGGAGCAGGAGGGGACGTACCCCCTGCCCGAAGCCCAGCTGGACCGATTCCTGTTCAAGATCAATGTGCCGTTCGTGTCGCTGAATGAACTCAACGAAATCGTGAACCGGACGATCCTCAAGCAGCAGGTCTCGCTCCAGAAGCTGCTCAACTCCGAACGCATCATGCAGCTGCGTGATGTGCTGAGTAAGGTGGTGGTTGCCGACCCGATGCGGGATTTTGCCTGTCGGTTGGTGCTGGCGACACATCCACAGACCGATGAGGCCCCGGAAGGCGTGAAACGCTTCGTCCGCTGGGGAGCCAGCCCGCGAGCTGCCCAGGCTCTGATCCGGGCGGCCCGTGTGCGTGCCCTCAGCCAAGGGCGGGCGCATGTGTCATTCGATGACATTCGCTACTTCGCCGACGAGGTCCTCAAGCATCGTACCCTGCTCAATTACGATGGTCAGGCCGAGAACGTACAGATTGGGGAGTTGATCCAGCAATGCGTCGCCAATGTGACCGAAAAGGCCGCATGACGCACATGAGTCTTGGCTTGGTGAAGTGGGATTGAGCTGCGGCCAAGCAGGAAAACAAGAAGGCGGGATTGCGATTCGCCACTGATCTTCACTCATTCAGCGGGGCAATCACTCTTGAAGCGTGTTGGGAATTAACCTGAAGGCCGATGGTGGAGACTTCGGTCTTCTCCGGGAACTCCAGCGTCAGTGGTTCGCCGGTGTTGGGATTTGGCTCATAGAACGGGGCACCCGTACTGGTGACGGTGACTCGGATGCGGTGGCCCTTCGCGAAGATCTGGCTGATCCAGCCGACATCGAAGGCGACCTTCTCCACCTTGCCGGGCTCGAAAAAGACCTCACGTTCATACCCTTCGCGGTAGCGGCCACGGCGGACATAGTCGACCAACAGGATCGATCGCCCGTCAGGATAGACGTCACTCACCCGCACGATGAAGTCGCTGTCCTTGGCAGTCGAAGTCACAAAGAGTTCCGCCTTCACGATCCCCGTCCACTCAACCGGCGAGGCCAGTGGCTCGGTCGTGAAGGTCCGCACCTCAGCCTGCTCCTCGACATGTCGAGCATCCGCGGCACCCGGAAATCCACGTGGGTTCGGGATATTGACCGGATGCAGTGGATCGGCCAGGTAGCTGACGACCGCATCTGCTTCTGTCGGTGTGTAGTTCGTCAAGCTCTTGTCGAGATGCAGATAATAGGACGTGGGCGTGCTGTTGACGGGCCAGTCGTTCGCCTCCCGCCACACATTGCCCGGGGCTCCCTCTTCGCCAACCGCCCCCATTACGTAGTACCGCACTGCGGGGTCGCGGACGATCTGGTTATCGACGCCCTTCAACCAATAGTTGAACCACTGCACGATGTGCGACTCGGCATCGAACTTCGCATTGATGGGGAAAGTCAGCTCGTTCGTGACGTTGGTGTTCTTTCCCTGATAACCGCCGTGAAGCCACGGTCCGATGAGCAGCTGCTGGTGTCCGCGTGACTGGAGGCCGGCCCGATGCTGTCGCCCGCGATAGCTTTCAATCGAGCCGACGTTCATGAAGTCGAACCAGCTGCCGATCGTGAAACAGGGGACGTTCATCTTGTCGAAGTGGCGTGAGCAGTCCTCGTCCTTCCAGTAATCATCAAAGGTGGGGTGTTTGAACCACTCGTCGAGAAGAGCATCGTTATGAGCTGGTTCCCGGCACACCGCTCCCATGCCCTTAAACCGAACGGGGCGGGTTGTGCCACCGATGCGGTATCCCTCGTGGTAGAGACTGAGGCCCGTGTCGATCATGTACTGTGCCGTCAGGTGCGGTGGCTGAGTCACAGCCAGGAAGTTCTGGGCAAACCCCGCCTGCGAGCTGCCGAGAGTCCCGATCTTGCCGGTCGACCACGGCTGGGCGGCGAGCCACTCGACGGTGTCGTAACCGTCCTGAAGTGTGCCCCAACCGAGGGCTCGATACCCGACCCACGTCCCTTCGGATAGCGCAGCTCCGCGGAAGTTCTGGGCACAGATCACAAACCCGGCGTTCGCCAGCCGGGCGTACGTCTGCCGTGTCCCAGTCCCTTTCAGGTCCGCATATCGCTGCTCATAAATCACCGGGTGCTTGCCCTCGCCGGGAGGGAAGTAGAGATACGCCGACAGCTTCGTCCCATCTCGCATCGGGATCATCACATGCTCTTCCCGGACGCCGAAAAGATCGACCTCCGCGGCTGCGAGGTTCGATACCGCTGCGACAACGATCAATAAACACAACGCACCCGATCGGCAAGACTTGAATGGCATGTGATCTCTCGACGTCAAAGGAGTTAAACACCAGACGGGCGAATCTAGCCTGTTGATATGAAGGCCTTTCGCAGAAGTCAATCGTTGCCCCTTGATGATCAGCTCCCAATAAACCTTCACCACCAAGGCACGAAGACACAAAGAATGCGTTCAAGTTCCTCCTCGTGTTCTTGGTGATTTGGTGGTTCAATCCGACTTCTCGACTCCCCGGAAAATGCCGATCAGCTTTGATACACTTCGCAACATGTCGACTCCGATTTCCATTTTTGATCGCCCCGGCGTGGAGGCCCTGCGCAAGGAGTTGCGGCTCGATCCGACGGTGATTCGGCGGCTGCGGGTCGATCTGCTCAAGCACTTCCTGCCCGATGAGCAGGCCCTGGCCACATTTCCAGCTCCCGAGCGGCTCAACCTCCATTCGCTGTCGCTCTATCACCGCAGCGATTCGGAGATCGACGGAGCGACCAAGCTGTTGCTCAAGACCGCGACCGGGATGCTGATCGAGTCGGTCATCTTGCGGGTGGCCTCGGGGCGTACCGCTTTGTGCGTCTCAAGTCAGGTCGGCTGTGCAGCGGCGTGTGATTTCTGTGCCACCGGAAAGATGGGGATCGCTCGGAATCTCTCGTCCGCTGAGATCCTCGATCAGCTCTTGATCGCGGGACAAATGCTGGCTGGTGAAGGTCGCAAGATCCGTAACATCGTCTTCATGGGGATGGGGGAGCCCTTCCACAATGAGGCGAATCTGTACGAGACGATCGAGTCGCTGACCGCCCCGGAGCTGTTCCACCATCCGCCGACCAAGCTACTCGTTTCGTCGGTCGGTGTCGCCGATGCGATGGTGCGGTTTGCTCGCCGCTTTCCAGCGGTGAATCTGGCCCTCAGCCTGCACAGCGTTCGCCAGGAGATCCGCGAGCAGTTGATCCCGCTCGCCCGTTCTTATCCGCTTGACCAGTTGCGAGAAGCGGTTCGCGAGGTCAACGCCCTGACTGATTCGCCGGTGATGATCGAGTACCTGATGCTGTCCGGGCGGAACGATTCACTCGATGAGGCCCGCGAACTGGTGGAGTGGGTCCGAGGTCTGCGCGTGCATGTGAATCTGATTCCCTATAACCCGATCGAGGAGTCGCCGCATTTGGTGGGGAGCGACAAGCCGGCTCGTGAGGCATTCGCCGCCCAGCTCAAGGCTGCGGGAATCGACACCACACTGCGGTATTCGCTCGGCCAGGATATCGCCGCAGCCTGCGGGCAACTGGTGCGGTACGAAAACCGCAAACGGGCCATCACCAGCCACGAGCCCTCCCGACCTTGAGATCAGTGAGAGACATCGTGATCCTGCACAAACGGGCATGGAATGCGGAGATGTGGTCGGTCTTTCACGTAGAGTCGAATCGTTAGGACAGTCAAAGGAGACGAGAGCATGCGGTTACAAACGATGGTTGGGTGGCTGTTGATTCTCGTGGTGACGTCATCGGCGAGAGGAGACGATCTCAAGCACTGGCTCGATGCGAACGTGGCCGATCTGGTCGAGGTCTACAAGCATTTCCACTCGCATCCGGAACTCTCCAACCAGGAAGAGCAGACCGCAGCCCGGCTGGCCGATGAGCTGAAAAAGGCCGGCTTTGAAGTCACGACAAACGTGGGCGGGCATGGTGTCGTCGCCCTCCTGAAGAACGGTGACGGTCCGACAGTCATGTTCCGCAGTGACCTCGATGCCCTTCCCGTCACCGAGGAAACCGGGCTTCCGTTTGCCTCCAAAGTGACCACCAAGAACGCCGAAGGGGCCACGGTGGGGATCATGCATGCCTGTGGACATGACATCCATCTGACCAATCTGATTGCCCTCGCCCGGTACTCGGCATCACATCGGGACCAGTGGCAAGGGACACTGATGCTGATTGGACAACCGGCGGAGGAGCTGGTCGATGGAGCAGTCGGAATGCTGCGAGACGGCCTCTACACGCGATTCCCGAAGCCCCAGTTCGCGATCGCGCTGCATGTTGATGCCGAGCTGGCGACGGGTAAGGTCGGCTACCGGGCCGGGTATTCAATGGCCAACTCCGACTCCTGTGACATCATCATGAAGGGGCGTGGCGGGCACGGATCAAAGCCAGACGCGTGTATTGATCCGATCCTGCAGGCAGCCCAGCTGATCGTTGATTTGCAGTCGATCGTCAGCCGCGAGATCACGCCACTGGAGCCCGCAGTGGTCACCGTCGGTGCAATTCGAGGCGGTACCAAACACAACATCATCCCCGACTCCTGCCATCTCAAGCTGACACTTCGCAGCTACACGCCCGCAGTGCGCAAGCAGCTGCAGGATGCCGTGCGGCGTAAGGCGAAAGCTGTGGCGGCCAGTTATCGAGCACCGGAACCAGAGGTTACCTTTGACATCGGTACTTCGGCGGTGTTCAACGATGAGGGGCTCGTCAACCGCGTGGTCGGCGGATTCGTTACCGAGCTGGGGACCGACAACGTGGTTCCCGCCGAGCGAGTGATGGGAGCTGAGGACTTTGGCGAATTCGCGGCAGGTGGCGTCCCGATCTTCATGTTCCGGCTGGGAACGATTCCCCAGGCCAAGCTTGACGAGTATCGCAAGTCGGAGGTGGCCCCGCCGTCACTGCACTCGTCGAAGTACTTCCCCGATCCCGAGCCAACGCTGCGAACCGGCCTGCGGGCCAGCTTCGCAGCGATTCGCGACCTGATGCCGAAGCGGTAGTTTTGAGACGGTGGATCTGAAGATCCTTACCGGTCTCGCTTCTGGTTGTAGACCTCGAGCAGGATCTCGTCGACGGCCTTGAATTTGCCCTTGGTCTTCATGACCTTTTCGATCTGCTCGCGGGCATCAGCTGCGGAGTGACCGAGGGCGATCAGAGCTTCGAGAGCATCGGCCATGACGGTCGACTGCGGCTCGCTGGAATCGGGCAGTTCTCGGGCGATCAGCAGCGCGAACTTCGCCATCTTTCGTCGCAGCTTGGCGACGATCCGTTCGGCCATCGCGGGGCCAATGCCGGGGAGGGCGGAGAGAGTTTTGACGTCCTGCTCTTCGATGGCGACGGCCACATCGCTGACCGGACGGACCATGGCGTTCAGAGCCTTCTTCACACCGATGCCGTCGACCGAGCAGATCATGTCGAAGAACTCTTTCTCGACCTCGGACATGAATCCGATCATGCGCGGGACGAGCCGTCCCTTCTGCGGGTTACCGTCGAGGTACTCGATGGTGCGGAGCGTGATCTCCTTGCCGATCTGAGATTGCAGCTGTCGCCGGACAAAGTCGGGGACGCCGACCTCGTATTCGAACGCTCCCACTTCGATTCCGGCGTCGACGCCGTTGAGGGAGACCAGTTTACCGGTAATTCGCGTGATCATCGGACATCCGTGCAGAGTGAGAAGCGGACGACTCGCATTCGTCCGACCGCAGTGTAAGCCGTTCGCTAAGAGCTGTCAGCAGAGATCGTGATCTGTCCGGCGACCTGGAGCGGCAGGCGTGAGCCTGCCGAGGGGTGAACTGCTCTGAGAACGTAAGCGATACTCGATCGCGACTCACCAATGAGTCACGACCGAGACGCCGAGACGCTTTGGCGACGCTCCGGGCCTCGGCAGGCTGACGCCTGCCGCTCTCGTGGGAGGAGGAGAGGGACGGAAAACAAAAACGCCTCGCGTGGCAGCGAGGCGTTCGATGTCTCAGCAGGGCCACCGCGAAGGATTACTTCGCATCCCACCACCAGCGGCCTTCGGGAAGAGCTGGCTTGGTGGCTGTGGTCGTTTCCTTCTGAAGTGACTCGTCGGTCACGACAGCGGCCACGTCAGCTCGCACACCGCCAGCGACCTGAACCACAACGTCCTTCCCCTTGTAGACGCGGTGATTGACGACCGTGTCGACAGTCTTGGGGACGTTGTAGCTGGCAACGCGGTAGTCACCGTTCGGAGCAAAGGCCCCGCGATTCCAGTGGGCTTTTCCGTCGAGATCTTCGCGGTCGATCAGGGCAGCCACCAGAGCCAGATCGAAGACCGACTGCAGATCCGCGAAGACCGGATCCTTGGCGGCCAGCTCGCTGTAATGCTCGGTGAAGTTCTTGGCGAACATGTCGTTGATCGGTTCCGCCTTGCCGGTGTGAACCCGTTCACCCGATTCTTTCAGGTGCTCGTTCTCCGACTTGCACTGGACCGAAGAACCCGCGATCTCGAAGGCAGTCCGGTCAGGGCTGTGCAGGACGGCGTCGTACTTCATCGAGAGCCACCAGCGGAGGGCCTCGACGCTGCTGGAGGCGAACTCGGGATGCTTCTGGGTCAGCTCGAAGTAGTCGGGCACATTCGAGCCGCCTTCGAGCTTGCCGATCCCAATCAGCTTCATCTTGTAGTCGGCTTCGAGGATCACGCGGGCGACATGGGAATCGCTCGGAACACCGTAGATCGAAATGTCCTGACGGCCGAGCTTGTTGCCGAGCTTGTTGGCCCAGCTCTTCGCTCCACCCGCAGCCAGCGGACCAGCGTTCTGCGACTCGGTCACGAACTGCTTGACGGCCTTGAGTCCCTCGGGACGGGGGTCGATCGAGCAGCCGAACATCTGGCGGGCACCGGGCGAGAAGGTCCGCAGTACCGTCACCAGGTCGTCGAGTTGCAAGGCGGGCTTGCCGGAAGCGGAGCCAACCGCCACGCCGTTTGCATCATACTTCCAGCCCTCAGCGGGGCCGGCGATGACGATCTCGTTCGATTCGGGGTAGACGAAGATGTACTTAATCTGGGAGAGACCGGCGAGCTTCTTCATCGACTCGACCACGGGCTCACCGGCAGCAACGCGGCGGCTGACTTCCGCTTCGAGGCGGGTCAGCGACACCATGCGCAGGTCCGACTGGCGGCTCATGTCTTCATTGATGTCAGCGGTGCGGGCCTGGACGCCCAGGGCAGCCAGCCGACCGGTCTGCTCTTCTTTGCTGAGGCGGTAAAGGACGCCGTTCGGGTCAACGCGAACACCGGCCTCGAACTGGCTGATGGTTCCGGTCCCGGGCTCGTCGACATCCCAGGGGCCTTCTGTTTCCTGCTGAATCAGGTCGATCAGCGGCTGGAAGTCGGCCATCGAGCCCCCGCCCAGCTGGGCCTTTTCAGTGGCTGCCTCACGGCGATCGGTCATGCGTCCGAGTGTTCGGCGAGCAGAGCTGGATTCGCCAGATGCGGCTTGAGCCTGGGCGATCTGTTTGAAGATCACATCCCGATTGGCGTCATTCTCGATCGTTTGAGCAAGGTTCAAAGCGGGGCCAAATTCACCGGCGGTCAGATGAGCTGCAATCTGCTCATCGAGCTTCTCGGCGGCGAACAGAGTACCACTCGTCCAAGCCGTTGAGGCCGACACCACTCCCAGAGCAAGCCAGTGACTCACCGACCGGACCGAGTTTCGTCCCAACATAATCTGTACTCCAGGAAGCCGACCGGATGAGGGATCCGTGCTGAACGCTGCCGTCTGATCGAGTGACCCACGTGGGAACCGCGCAGCCCTCTGTAAAACAGAAGCCCACACTTCCCATGACTCAACAACGCGACCTCATCGCGCACAAAGTCACTTCTCTTAGGATCGTCGTCCCGTCATTGGCCGTCAAGAATTTTCTGCCGAAAGCTGGTCCCGCGGGACGGTTTCACGCCGGGTGTCGAAAGATTGGGCACAGCCGATACAATTCGGTCACCTCCGGGGTGAGGCACGGCCGCGACGGCTTTCGAGCACACGGGCCTACTTACGCGGGTTGTAACGGTTATGGCTTCCTCCATGGTGGAATGACCCACGACTCGATGAGCTGTGGTCAAGCTGTCGAGCCGCAAGCGATCGTCGAACTTCCTCTGAATCTGCCACATGCCCGAACTGCCTGAAGTCGAAACGATGGTCCTTGGCATTCGCTCTGCGGTCGAGGGCCAGACGATTACCGCATTTGAGGCTTGCCCCTGTACCTGCCGCCCGCTGACGATTCGACCGTCATTGTCACGGATCTCTCGACTGGTCGCGGGGCAAAGGATTGTTGAAGTGACCCGCCGGGCCAAACGGGTCGTGTTGCGACTGGAGTCTGGCTCGGCCTTCGTCATTGAGCCACGCATGACGGGGTTGATGCTGCTCGCCGACCCGCCCGATCCGGAACATCTGCGACTGGTCTGGAAATTGGGGACGGGAGCCCGCGCCCGGTCGCTCTGGTTCTGGGATCGACGCGGTTTGGGGACTGTCTCTCTGCTCAATCCGGAGGAGGTCGAACAGCTGTTCGGCGTCGATTACCTCGGCCCGGACGCCCTGGTTACAACCACGGAACACTGGCAATCCGTCTGTCAGGCAACCAGCCGTCCAATCAAGGTCCTACTGCTCGATCAATCCAAGGTGGCGGGAATCGGGAACTTGTACGCCAGCGAAATCCTGCACCTGTGCCGGATTCATCCCGAGACACCCGCGAAGGAGTTGCGGTCTGAACACTGGAAACTCCTGACCAGATACACCCTTGAAGTCCTGCAAACTGCGATTCAATACGAGGGCTCCACGCTCGGTGACGGGACCTACCGCAACGCCTTGAACCAGTCAGGCGGCTATCAGAACGCCCACCGAGTCTACGCCCGCGAAGGGGAGAAATGCCCCAGCTGCGACCGCGGGACGATCCTGCGAATCGTGCAGTCGCAACGCTCGACGTTTTACTGCCCAAACTGCCAGAGGCAAACACGTTGAGACAATTCACCATGAAGTCAAAATTCGTGTTTCTGAACGGATTCGATGCTCGGTCGTGACGGCTCACGATGTTGCCTTTTGGCATCACGGAGGCATGACCGTCACATTTCAAAAGTCAAAATGAACGAATTTTAACCCCGCGACAACTTACGATTGTCTCCGGCGAATAATCAGGAAGAATTGAGAAACTTGGTTTTGGAATGGCAGCTCAGAGAGTCGGTACAGAAAACTCAGCCTGTTTGAAGAATCTGTGGAGGAGATGTCGATCATGCCACCTCGTTTCTTCATGGTCTTCGTGACTGCCGTGGTATTGGCTTCTCCCTACTCGGCCGATACCAGGACGAAGGGAAAGCAGAGTTTCACCGTGCACGTACCGCCCCGCCTCTCCATCACAGCTCCATCAGCTGGGGCTGAAGCAGAGCTGTTGCCGGGCCAGTCTCAGGTCCAGATGGCCCCACAGACTTGGAGCATCGCTGCGAACAGCCGCTCGGGGGCCACCGTCCAGTTCACGACCGAGCAGAGCTTTCACCACGTCACCAACGACTCAATCCGACGTGACGCCGAACTCCGGGTCTCAATTCTCAACCAGAACGACCCACTCGTCTGGGAAGTCACCCAAGCCCAGGCAATGACCGCTTATCAGGCCGGACAGGAAGCGGCAACGGTCCAGGTTCGCTCGAATCGGCCCGGCTCAGCTGTGCTTGGCCTGACGGTCACTTTCCTGGAGGGAGATTCAACATCGACACCTCCCGGTGATTATGTGACCACAGTTGTTGGCACGATTACGGCGAACTAAACACTCGCCCTCAAGACTACGGTGCGGCGGATCTTCCACCACGATTGATGGTGTTTTCGCCGCAAAGTTAATCAAAACTTTATCGTTGTCTTTAGGTAGTCATGATCGGATCTCCTTTCGCTGGATGACATTATGTTGATGGCGCAGTGAATCCCGCGACCGGGCATGGCGATTGCAATGCACCCACAAGTTGCCAATTGAACGTGCCCCGGAGAATCCCAGTGCCTTCTGCAATCGCTCGCCGCCGTGGTTTTACCCTCATTGAGCTTCTGGTCGTTATCGCGATCATCGCGGTGCTGATCGCCCTGCTGTTGCCGGCCGTGCAGCAGGCTCGCGAGGCGGCCCGGCGATCCCGATGCAAAAACAATCTCAAGCAGATCGGGCTGGCGGTTCACAACTATGAATCGACCTTCACCCGTCTCCCCCCCAGCATGGCGATCAACCCTGCCGTGACGGGGAATAGCTCGTGGTCAATTCATGGTCGAATCAGCCCTTACCTGGATCAGGTGAACCTGTTCAATCAGATCGATCTGCAGAAGGGGTGGTCGGATCCGGTCAACGCCCCGATCGTGTCGGGATTCCGGGTTCCCGTGTATGTCTGCCCGTCCGATCCGAAGACCGACCTTCCTCGGACGGCCTCGGGGGTGAACCTCTACTGCACGAATTACGGGTTTAACCTGGGGACATGGTTCTACTTCGATCCCACTACGGGTAAGGGAGGGGACGGCCTCTTCTTCCCGAACTCTTCGATTACTTTCGGTGGCATCACCGACGGGACCAGCAACACACTGTTGGCCTCGGAAGTGAAATCGTGGCAGGCCTACACCCGAAATGCCCCTCCGCCGTCCACGAATGTTCCGGCCTCGCTGGCCGAGGTGATCGCCGCAGTCGACGTCGGCCTTAAGGATCGCATTCAGCCGGCCACCCAGGATGGAACTGGCCACACCGAATGGGCCAACGGACACGGCCACCACAGCGGCTTCACCACCACCATGGGCCCCAACACCAAGGTCCTGTGGACCTACTCGGGAGTCACCTACGACGCGGACTATGCCTCGCGTCAGGAGGGATCCAATACCACTCTCGCCAGCTATGGGGCGATCACCTCCCGCAGCTATCACACCGGGATCGTTCATTCGCTGCTGGCTGACGGATCGGTCCGATCGGTGAGCGAGAACATCGACCTGTTCCTCTGGCGGGCGCTCGGAACTCGAGCTGGTAGCGAAACCGTCGGAGAGTTCTAACTCAACGACAGGTGTCGATGCCTCACCATCGACGTAATGCCAGAAATCATTGAATGGAGCGGGCGGTCACGTCTGCTCCATTTTGCTTTTAACGATCGCAGTGAACCGGCTGTGTCTGCGGCATCTCTTCAGCTGAGAGAGTCTCGCAACGCCTGAACCGCTCGGACGGAGTGTGTGCCCTGCGCCAGGCAGCGGAAGACCCGTGCCGATTCTCCGGTGACGTCGATCTCGATGCGTAAGTGGTCTTTCGGGAGTAAATCTCGGATCCGATCCGCCCACTCAATCAGGCAGACGCCATCGCCGTTCAAGAGCTCCCCGCCCCCCATGTCGAGGAACTCCTCCGAGTCCTTCAGTCGATATGCATCGACATGGTAAACCGGCAGGCGTCCATCATATTCATGGATCAGCGTGAAGGTCGGGCTGACGACAAACGCGTTCTGACAACCCAACTCAGCGGCGATCGACTGCACCAGTCGGGTCTTTCCGGCCCCCAGTTGGCCTTGCAGAGAAATGACATCGCCGGGATTGAGCACCCGCGCCAACTCGCGACCAAAACGCAGCGTCTCAGCTTCCGAGGTCGAGGCGAAACGGAACTCGTGGTCGGGATTCGTCATGGCTTAGAGGAGGCTTGCTCGAAGGCGGCACGAAGCGACTCGACCCGCGTGCGGTTGGCTCCGAGGTCGGAGTGCCCCACCCGGGAGGCCGAGCGCACATGGATCACTTCGGGAGTCAAGCGAAACTCGACATCGTCGACATATCGCATGAGCGGCGTCACGAACTCCACCCGTAGATAGTCCTGTTCCTGCGAAATGACCCGCGCGTTGGGAGTCGCTTCTATGACGGCAATTAAGTGTTTCCAGGCTGCTTCGGGCGAGCCGTTGAAGCGGAGTGGATCGATCGCATGCTCATCGGTTTCCCCCTCACTGCAGACGCAGTTCGGTGATGAGGGGCAACGCCGCAACTGGCCATTGACCACACCAAGCTCTGGTCGCCGCCACGAAGGCATCGCCAGCACAGCCCAACCGAGCGGAATCAATAAAAGCAACAGCCACCACATGCGACGACCTCGACGAGGAGACTCAACCATGGGGCCTCATTCTACTCAGAGTGTGAGACTGTCCCGAATCTGAGTTGACCTCGCGAAGCAGGACGCGACGCCAGCTTAGTGCACCACCGTCCCGATCGTCTCACCTGCAACGGCCCGCTGAATGTTGCCCTCTTTGCGGTAGTTGAAGACCAGAATCGGAACTTTGCTTTCCATGCAATGCAGAATCGCCGTCGGGTCCATGACCTGCAATCCCTGACGCAGGAAGTCCTGGTAGGTGATTTCTGAGTACCGAACCGCGTGGGGGTTCTTCTCGGGATCTTCCGAGTAAATGCCGTCGACCTTGGTCGCCTTCAACAGCACGTTGGCCTCAATTTCACGGGCCCGGAGAGCAGCTGCGGTATCGGTGGTGACGAACGGGCTGCCGGTTCCGCCCGCGAGGATGACGACGCGTCCCTTCTCCAGGTGGCGAATACATCGGCGGCGGATGAACGGCTCGGCGACGACTTCCATGCGGATGGCTGTCTGCAGACGAGTCGGTACGCCTTCGTACTCCAACGCATCCTGCAGGGCGAGTCCGTTGATACAGGTCGCGAGCATCCCCATATAGTGGGCTGTCGACTGCTGGATGGCCCCGCTGTTGGCCGAGAACTGCTTCCCCCGCAGGATGTTACCGCCGCCCGTCACGACGGCGACCTGGACCCCGGCCTCGACCAGCTTCTTGATCTGCTTGGAGATGTCGGTGACCTCGGGCATGGAGATGCCCCCCTCGCGGTTGCGGCAGAAACTCTCGCCGCTGAGCTTGAGGATGACACGACGGTAAGCGGGCTGAAACGACATGGAACTCCGTCCTTGATCCGGACCTGACTGTTCGACCGGGACGAGAAATTGAAACGCCCGGGGAAACGACGCGCGGAGCATAACAGTTGCCCCTGCTGGTGAAAACTTCGGGGAGTCTTCGCTTCCTCGTGTAACACGACAGAAGAGTGAGATCCCTCACCACTCGCAGGCCTGATTGGCGAACCGTGAAAAGGCGCCGTCGATTTCGCAACAGAAACTCGCAGCCACGATGTTCCGGGCGGCACCCGTCCAAGCCAATCGAACGTACAGTTCAGTCAAACCGCTGACCAGACACCACCACACCGTACGGATGCCGTTACACACGCTACATCCAGCAGGTTGAACGCTCCTCAGCGGCAGCTTCTGCCGACCTCGTGACATGGGCTTCAGACCTCCGGCAGGAATTGCTGATGTAGTCTCCAGACCGGGATCGCAACATCCCGGTCGGCAACGTCTCCAGGTTGACAGTGGGTCCCCCTGGACGATTCGGAGTGCGGTTGTTCCCTGCAACCGTGACGTAGTGACTGGAGTGTTCCATGCGCAAGGTGATCATTCTCGGATTGGTGGCTCTGTTCGTCGTGGCTAGCCAGGTTCCTTCGGAAGCTGCTGGTCGGATTCGCTCGGGTCGGCTCTTGAGTGGCAACCGTCCCAGCCTGTTCAACCGGATCATGGAACTCGAGCGGGCAAAGAACCAGTGGCTGTTTGGCCGCTAGTAGTTGCCTGTCACGATTGACGCAGAGCCTGCTCTGTTGTCCGCGAAACGGGGGTCTCCAGACCCCCGTTTTTGCATTTTGTAGTTTCCAAAGTCGCCGGAACTGTCGAATCCGCCGCCCTCGACAGGTATCTCAACCATTTCCCACTCGGCCATGATTTGCCACCGGCGAGTCGTGGGACGTAAAGTGGCCACACGATTGAACACGGCTCGTTGCGGTCCCTGGACATCGTAACGCCCCCTGATGAGACCTCGCGCTGGGACTCCCTGATGAAAAACGCTGTTGGCACAACGGTTATCTCAAATGGTCAGATCGTCGACGGGACGGGAGCAGCGGCCATCCCGCAAGGGACCGTTGTGATCCAGGATGGGCGACTGACCTATGTCGGACCCACAGCCGGTGCCCCCGCTGTTCCTCCCGACGCCACTCGGATCGATGCCCGTGGCGGGACCATCATGCCCGGGCTGATCGAGGCCCACTTCCACCCGACCTATTTCAATGTGGCGGCTCTGGAAGATCTCGATATCAAGTACCCCGTGGAGTACGTCACGATTCTGGCGGCCTGTAATGCGAAGCTGGCTCTGGAGTGTGGCTACACCGCGGCTCGCAGCGGCGGCTCGCTGTTCAACATCGATGTGTGGCTCAAGAAAGCGATCGAGAAGGACCTCGTACCCGGCCCGCGGATGGCGAGCAGTGGTCGCGAGATATGCGGCGTCGGCGGCCTGATGGACTGGAACCCCGATTACCGCAAGATCGGCATGGAGGGACTGGTCCTGCTGGTCAACGGCCCTGATGAGGCCCGCTCCGCAGTCCGTAAGCTGGTCAAGGACGGCATCGAGTGGGTCAAAACCTATCCCACGGGAGACGCAGCTGCGCCGGATGCGAACGACCATCACACCCTGTGTATGACCTTTGAGGAAATGCACGCGGTGGTTGCGACCGCTCATAACCACAACTTGAAAGTCACCGGTCACTGCCGCGCGACGGAGGGGATCAAGAACGCCCTGCGAGCTGGGTACGATGCCATTGAGCACGGGACCTTCATGGATGACGAAGCGATGGACCTGCTGCTGGCCCGCGATGTGCCGGTGGTTCCCGCTCTGTACTTTGAGCTCGCCAGCATTGAGAAGGGACCCGAGTTCGGCCTGGGCCAGAAGGTCATCGATGGCCACCAGGAGACTCTTGACGGGGGAGCGGAGTCAGCCCGCCGGATCCTGAAAGAGGGCGGCCGGCTCGGCATGGGTGGTGACTACGGCTTCGCCTGGAACCCGCACGGCGACTACGCCCGCGAGCTGTCGTTCTTCGTGAATTATGTCGGCTTTACACCGCTGCAGACGATCATGTGTGCAACGAAGACGGGGGCGGAGATCCTCGGTCGCAGCCACGAGATCGGGACTCTGGAAGTCGGTAAGCTGGCGGATGTGCTGATCGTCGATGGCGATGTGGTGAAGGATATCACCCTGCTGGAGAAGCGGGACCGCTTCATCGGCGTGATGCAAGGCGGGATCATCAAGGCCGGTCAACTGGCTTGAGTGCTTGAAATGCCAAGTCGCCCCTTGGTAGTTATGCTGTACTGATTCATTGCCCTCTGAGAACGCTCCTTATGGCCACTGCACAAGAACTGCTTTCTGTTTTTCGTACGATGCTGATCATCCGCCTCACGGAGGAGGAACTCGCGAGGTGTCACCAGCGCGGGCTGGTGCATGGCGCGTGTCATACGTATGTGGGGCAGGAGGCGATCGCGTCTGGAGTGTGTGCGCACCTGACCCCGAAGGACACGGTCTTCAGCACGCACCGGGGGCACGGACATGCCTTGGGCAAAGGGATGCCGCCGCGTGAGCTGATGGCGGAACTCTTCGGTCGGGCGACGGGGTGCTCGCGGGGGCGGGGTGGCAGTATGCACCTTTTCTCGCCCGAGATCGGGATGATGGGGACCAGCGGCATTGTTGGCCCGTGCATCCTGCAGGCCTGTGGCGGCGGGTATAGCTCCAAACTGATGCAAACCGGAAACGTCGGTGTGGCGTTCTTCGGCGACGGTGCGGTGAACAACGGGGCCTTCCATGAGGGCCTCAACATGGCGGCCATCTGGAAGCTGCCGGTGCTGTTCATCTGTGAGAACAATCAGTTCGCGACCGAGGTGCCGTTCTCGTACTCCAGCGGGATCCCGGATGTTGGCCGCCGGGCGGCGAATTACGGGATTCCGGGGATCGAAGTCGATGGCAACGATGCGGAAGCGGTGTTTCTCGTGGCACGCGATGCGGTAGCCCGGGCACGGTCGGGTGGCGGGCCGACGCTGATCGAGTGCAAGACCTATCGCACTCGCGCCCACGCCGAAGGGATGGGGGACTTCACCTATCGGACCAAGGAAGATGTCGAAGTCTGGAAGAAGAAGTGCCCCATCGCTCGGCTGCGAGAGCGGCTGATCGGTGAGTACGGCGTGCCGGGCTCCGAGATCGCAGCCATCGAAAAAGAGATCACCCAGATGGTCGCCGAGGCGAAGGCCTTTGCCGAGGCGAGCCCGCCGCCCGATCCGGCGACCGCTATGACGCACATCTATGCGACTCGGTCGACTCCCGTGACCACCGAGCCAACGGTGACTGCGGGACGCGAGATCACCTTTTCACAGGCCACGCTGGAAGCTCTTGCCGAACAGATGGCCGTCGATCCGACGATCTTTGTCATGGGCGAGGGGATCGGCGTGCGGGGTGGGAATTTCCGCACGACGGTGGGGCTGTTCGAAAAGTTTGGTCCGGTGCGGCTCTGCGATACACCGATCAGCGAACGCGGTTTCGTCGGGCTGGCGGGCGGGGCGGCGATGACGGGGACTCGCCCGGTGATCGACTTCATGTTTGCAGACTTCGTGCTCGATGCTGTCGGCGAGATCATCAACCAGATCGCGAAGATGCAGTACATGTCGAGCGGTCGCCTCAAGATGCCCGTGTTGTTGAGAGGCTGTATCGGGATCGGTCACTCCGCAGCCACGCACCACTCCGGAAGCTACTACGGCATGTATGCTCAGGTTCCGGGCCTGTGCGTTGTGGTGCCGTCGTCAGCGTATGACGCGAAGGGGTTGATGAAGCGGGCCTTGCGATGTGATGACCCGGTGATGTTCTTGGAGCACCGCGAGATCCTGCAAACGAAAAGTGTGGTGCCGACCGAGGACTATGAAATCGAGTTCGGTCGAGCCCGCATCGTGCGCCCCGGCCGCGATGTGACGGTGGTAGCACTGGCCCGGATGGTGCATCTGACTCTGTCAGTCTGCGAGGAATTGGAGAAGGACGGGATCTCCGTCGAACTGGTCGATCCGCGAACGGTGGTCCCACTCGATGTCGAAACGATTCTCGCCTCGGTTCACAAGACGGGACGACTGTTGATCGTTGACGAGCCTCCGGCCTCCTGCGGGTTCGCTGCTGAGATTGCCGCTCAAGTGGCGGCGCGCGGATTCGACGACCTCGATGCTCCGATTCGTCGACTCACGGGATCGTTCACGCCGACTCCGTACAGCCCGTCACTCGAAGCGGTCGTGGTGCCAAACGCCCAGGACATTGCCCGGGCTGTGCGACAACTGGTGGAGGAATAACCATGGCCAGTGAAGTCCGCCTGCCGCGTCTGGGTTGGTCGATGGAAGAGGGGACGTTCGTCTCATGGCTGGTTGCCGACGGAACCCGCATTGAGGCGAATCAACCGATCTTCGAACTGGAGGGTGAGAAGGCTCTGCAAGAGATCGAGGCGCTCGACGCCGGGATTCTGCGCATCCTGCCCAACGGTCCGAAAGAGGGCGATGTCGTCCCGGTCGGAGCTCTGCTCGCCTATGTGTTAATTGATGGCGAAGCTCCGCCTTGGGAGGCCGAGGGAGGGCTCCAAGCGACGGCGGGTTCAAACGCCGAAGCTTCGCCCGCGTCAACGCCCGAAACCACGTCGAGTGAACCAGTCCCAGCTGCGCCGTCCGTGCGACGCATGGCCCGCGAGGCGGGTGTGCCGCTCCAGCAGGTGGCCGGGTCGGGACCAGGGGGACGAATCCTGGCCAGTGACGTGGCCAAGGTCGGAGCAAGTGCGAGCAAGCCTGCCGCCGGAGCTGCGGTGAAGGAGCGTCCTCGCTCGACAGCCAAATCGACCGTCGCGTCACCACGCGCCCGGCGAGTCGCGCGGGAACAGGGCGTCGATTGGACACTCATCCCCGGAACCGGAGCGAATGGACGTGTGCGGGAACGCGATGTCCTTGCAGCTGCGGCGAGCGGAAACACATCGACAGCATCGGCTCAAGTCACCGGCTGGCAGTCGGTGCCGATCACCTCGCGACGCAAGACAATCGCTCAGCGTATGTCGGCCAGCTCACAGCAGACCGCTCCGGTGACCTTGCACACGAAGGTCGACGCGACGGCCCTTGTTGAGGCGAGGACTCGCTACAAGAACGAGGGGGCCAAGGTCGTCCCGGCCTATACTGATTTGATTGCCAAGTGCGTGGCCAAGGGGCTGTGCGAGTACCCGCTGCTGGCGGGACGATGGGCCAACGATCGCATCGAGTACCCTGGCGTGGACAACATTCACATCGGCATTGCCGTTGATACCGAAGACGGATTGATTGTTCCGATCTTGTGCGATGTGGCTCGCCGGCCGCTGCTGGAATTGTCATCGGAGTTCCGGTCATTGATCGAGCGAGGGCGTCGCGGACAGCTTAAGGCGAACGACATGCAGGGGGCGGTCTTCACGATCACCAGCCTCGGCTCATTCGGCATCGATGCCTTCACTCCGATCATCAATCTGCCCGAGACGGCGATCCTCGGTGTCGGGGCCATTCGCAAGGAGCTGGTCGTCCTCGACAATGGAAGCTTTGCCGCCCGCGACATGCTGACGCTGAGCCTGACCTTTGATCATCGCGTCATCGACGGGGCACCGGCTGCAAGGTTCCTGCAAGTGGTCACCGAAGCGATGCAGTCCCCGCCGGTGTGAGCTTGGAGCAGGTCTGGGACGCTGGTCTCCTGAGCAATCCTACTCCTCGTGAGACAACACCTTGATCCATAAGGCCAGGTCAGACTGGAGTGAGCGGGATTGGAACGCGGCCCAGACAAAGCAGAGAGCTCCTCCAATCGCCAGTGACAGCAGCTGGAATTGCTGGGACGATCCACTGCCGATGAGGATCGCCACGGCAAACATCGGCATTGAGGCTCCCAATACCAGGTAGAACCACACCTGTCGCGCGAGCTTACGCAGGTGCTCAATGTCATCGGGGCGGATCGAGTCCCAACGTATCAGTGTCGGGTAAAAGCAGCGCACCGCCAGGGAACTCACCGCGATGAACGGATACGCCGCTGCGATCAATCCACTGATCGCCAGCGACAGGACAAAATGCACATAGACAACAGCTGGAACGCCTCCCAGCAACAGATGCAGCGTGATCGGAAATGCGATCCCAGCCACGAGCCATAATCCCACACTAATCGCGACGGCGTAACTTCCCAGTTGCAGACACTTCTGACGGCGAGTGAATAGCTCGTCCGCGGTCAGTGTCCGACCAGCCCGCTGTTTGACGGACTGAGTCACGACCCGGCCGAAATACACTCCAAGCACGATCCCAAGCGGGTACACGATCATGTTGATGATCGACTGCACCCGCATGAAGGTCGGTTCAGCGGTGGGAACATGCCGCAGCAGCTCGCTCCGGTTGTAGAGCAGATTGAACACCCCCGCGACCAGATTCGGAACAACTGTCACCAATAGAATCGACAACAACGGGGACTGCGGAACCGGGCTCAGCCATCCAGTGGTCGGCCCCTGGGTCAGGCGTTTCGCCTCGGGCTGTCGGCACAGGTCCAACTCACGGGCCAGCTGGTTTCCAGAGGTGTATCGCAGTGCCCGGTCGCCATGCAGACAGCACGACAGCACCTGTGACAGCCCGAGAACTTCCTCACTTGGGTGTTCGTTCCACGTCCCGAAGTCGGGGCCGCGCTCGTATCGACGGCGGGCCATCGCCTCAAATCGGGAGTGCCCGGCGCCTACGGCGACCTCATCCGGAAACGGTCGCTCGCCACACCGCAGCTCCCACAACAACACTCCCAACGAAAACAGATCGCAACGACCGTCCAGCTCGTCCGCAGCTCGGGCATGTCGCGGATCACAGGCTTCGAGGTGTTCCGGCGACATGTACGCCAGGCTTCCACCCAGGTCCGCAGCTGCCGATGTTCCGGCCAGTTGAGAACTATAGCTGATGTTAAAGTCGGCTAACTTCGGGACGCCTTCACTCGTGAGCAGGACGTTCGCGGGCTTGAGGTCTCGATGCAGGACACCTTGCCGATGAGCATAGTCGAGGGCCCGGGCGAGTTGGGCTCCGATCCAGCAGACAAGCTGATCCCAGCTCAGCGCACGCAACTTGCGACGTGTGCCCGAGTCAGCCGGAGGAGATTCGCCGCGCTGGTCGAGTTCCGTATCGAGAGCCTGGAGAAAGGCTGCCCCGTTACGTTCCCCCGGTGCGAGCGACGACATCCTCTCAATGATGGAGGCCAGCGTGCCTCCCGCCGCGTACTGCATATACATCAATCGCAACTGGCGGTCGGGGATGACCAGTTGGTCATAGACGCGGATGATGTTTTCGTGGTCGAGTTGGGCCAGAGTCTGTGGTTCGGAACCACGATCCGATGAAATCTTGACGGCGAGTAACCGCTGCATCGAACGCTGCCGGGCCAGAAACACGGTTGCAAAAGATCCTCGCCCCAGCCTGACGAGCAGGTCAAAATCCCCGACCGATTCCCCCGGTTGCAGATCAAGCATCTCGGGAGCTGCAGCATCCACGATCACCGTCGGCTGCTGTTGGGGGCTGAGCTGGAGCAGGTTCATGACCGATGCGGCGTGCTCGGGGAATCGGTCGTGGTACTCCTCGGTCCGGATCGAGTCGCCCGCCCGCAAGCGGATGTGGTGTTCCTCGAGGATCAATTCGGGGGAGAGATGCGACCGGAGCTCGGGATAGTCTTCGAGGTAGTCCTCGATCAGTCGCCGCAGTCCACATTCCCAGCGGCGTTCAAGGTCGAGCTTTACAAGCTCAACCAGCAGTGGGCCTCGCAGCTCCGGCGAGACCGTGTCGGTGTATTCACTGATCGGCGGCGGGGTGGAGGATTCGTCCCAGGCTGACGAGAAGGCTTCGAGGGCCACCTCCAGCTCGGAAGAGTCATCAGGGAGCTGCGAAGTGGGATCACTCACCGGGAAAGACAAACTGAGAAATGACTGGGATTGAGACGGGCGAACGCTCAACGGTACGCTACATGCCCCGCCAGACACTGTCCAGCGGATTCGTCGTCTGTGTGAACGCATGGAATATGACCGAGACCGGACCAGGCCGATTCTCTTCTCCCGATGAGCTGGCTCGGTTTATCGAGTCGGAGCGGCCGCGTGTTCTGGCCTACATCGATAAGAACCTCGGTCCGGGTCTGCGCAAAAAGATTGAGCCGGACGACATCTTTCAGGAGCTGTGCGTGGCAGCCCTGGCAGCGCCGGTGCAATTCGAGGTCCCCGGCCGAGAGCCGTTCAAGCTGTTGTGTCAGATCGCCGAGCAGCGGATGATCGACGCCCACCGCCGGTTGGTCGCCGCCCAGAAACGTAGTGCGGAGCGGGAACGCTCGATCGATCAGCCGTTGCCCACCGGACAGGGGGCCTTTATTGATTTGCTGGTCGCCAGCCTGACTTCGGCGAGTCAGGCGTTCTCGCGACATCAAAAAGAGTTTCAGTTAATGATCGCCCTGGAGGCATTGACGCCAGAGCAGCGTGAGGCGATTCGATTGCGGTTCGTCGATGGGTGGGCCACGAAGGAGATCGCCGAGAAGCTCGGGAAAACCGATGGTGCGATCCGAGTCCTGCTATCGCGGACCATCAGCCAGCTGCAGACGATGGTGAATGGGTAACAGAGTTGTCTTGGAGCGAATTCAGAGTTTGTCTTCAGTTTGGACAGACAGGAATGTCTGTCCTACTGGGAGAGGAGACCAAATCCGACGCTGCTCTCATCTGGCACATCCTCACTTGACCGGACACCACGAACGAGTCGCGTTACTGTCCAGCTCCAACCGCCAGCTTCCCCTTGAGGATGTACTTCATCGGCTGCTGGCATTCTTTCTCGTTGCAGGCCTGATACCGGATCGTCAGCGTGATATTTTCTTCCTGGCCCGAGAAGTTCTCCGGGACGGTGATCGTCGACTTGAGTTCGATGGTCCCTTCATACACGGAGATCGGTTCTTCGACGCCCGCTGACATGATGTCGGTTCCGGGCGGGTAGGTCACTTTGCCCATCTGCGAGCCGTTTGTGAATTCGGCCTTCAACTCGGTCGCCTTCAGGAATTTAGGCCGGGCGGGGTTCGCGTTGATGTGCCAGCCCTCCTTGATCTTCATCGTCACCACCACGGGGCATTCCGCTCCCGGAGTGAAGGCCCCCTTCACGATCAAAGCTTCCGCTTGAATGAGCGGGTGCTTCAGTGTCTCCTCGGGGCTGGGGGTTGCGAAGACGACCATCTGCGACTTGTCGCCCGTCTTGTCAGAAGGAGTGGACTTTGGCTCGGGCTTCATCGGAGTCCCGGGGTCGGGCGTCTTTGTCGCAGCGAGTGCGTCCGCCGGATTGGCCGGCTCTCCGTAAGCGGCCAGATATTCCGCCAGTCCGATCGCCAGGCACGCATGCCCGGCCGGTGAACTTTCGATCTGAGACGCAAAAGTCTCCAACAGCTTTCTCGCCCCGTCGCGATAGCGGGTGTTACCGGTCAGCTTCGCGAGGCGAACGAGGTTTCGCGCCGCCATGCTATTGCCCGAAGGGATCACTGAGTCATACGCGTTCTTGGGTCGGGCGAGCAGTTCCTCGTGCCGCTTCGAGGTCAGGAAGAAGCCCCCCCGCTCATCGACACACTGATCGATCATCTCTTCCGTCAACCGCACCGACTCATTCAGCCAGCGTTCATCTTCAGTCGAATGGTGCAGGGCCAGCAGGCCCCCGACCAGTGCGGCGTAATCCTCCAGATAAGCGGGGACCTTGGCCTCCCCACCACGCGAGACATGCAGCAGCAGTCCATCGCTCGATCGCACTTTCTGCAGGATGAAGTTCGCTGCCCGCTCTGCCGCATCGGTGTAATCGCGTCGCTGAAAGGTCTGGCCGGCCTCGGCAAATGCCTGGATGGCCAGCCCGTTCCATCCAACCAGAACCTTGTCATCCTTCAGCAAGGCGGGGCGTTGCTTTCGAGCGGCCAACAGCTTGGCGTTGATCTGCTCGAGCTTCGTTTCCAGTTCGGCGACGGGAAGCCGCAAGACCTCCGCCGCATCGGGAATTGACTTGGGGAGATGCAGAACCGTCCCCGCATCAAACGGGGATTTCTCATCCAGCCCGTAAACCGTCTCGGCCAGTGGATACTCCTCCGGCGTGAGAACCCGCGCAATCTCATCGGCCGACCAGACGTAATACTGTCCCTCGATACCATTAGTCTCGGCATCCAGCGCGGCATGGAAGCCCCCCTCGGGATCGAGCATTTCCTGTAGCAGGAAATCGAGCGTACTCTCAGCCACCTGGCGATAACTCTTCAGGCTCGTACGGGCATAAGCTCGCGTGTAGACACTTGCCAGCTGGGCGTTGTCGTACAGCATCTTTTCAAAGTGTGGGACCAGCCAGATGCGGTCCGTGCTGTAGCGGTGGAAACCGCCCCCCAGATGGTCGCGAATTCCGCCGAGCTCCATTCGCGTTAATGTGAAGTCGAGCTTCTGCATCAAATCGGCAGCTGTTTCGGCGAACGGTCCGATCGTCTGCAATAACTCGAGCCGGGCCGGGATGGGAAACTTCGGGGCGTCGGGCGAGTCCTTTGAGAAATCGAAACCGCCGTACTCCGGGTCGTAGCTCGTGCTGATGGCGTCGATCGACTTGGCCACCAGCGCGGAGTTCAAGGGCACCGGCTGCAGAACCAGTTGGGGCGAGCTGAGCCGTTTGACCTCTTTCGCGATCAGCTCCGAGGTCGAGATGACGTCTGCTTGACGCTCCGCCCAGGCACTGGTCACGTTCTTCAGGATGGTCATGATTCCCGGGCGGCCCGGCATGTCTGTGGGGGGGAAGTAAGTTCCTCCGGCGATCGGTTTGCCTTCAGGGGTCAGGAAGATCGACAACGGCCAGCCGCCTCCCTGATTCGAACCGGCCAGCTGCAGATAGACCTGCAGGCAGAGCATGTAGAGTTCGTCGATATCGGGACGCTCTTCGCGGTCAACCTTGATGCAGACAAAGTGCTCGTTCAGGTAGGCGGCGATCTCTTCATTCTCGAAGACCTGCCGTTCCATGACATGACACCAGTAACAGCTGGTGTAGCCGATCGACAGAAAGATCGGCTTGTTCTCTTTCTTGGCTCGCTCCAGAGCCTCGGGGCCCCAGGGGTACCAGTCCACTGGATTGTGGGCATGCAGTTGGAGGTAGGGACTGCTCTCCCGAGCCAGCCGATTCGTGTGCTTATGAGCTGCAGCGGGGGCTTGAGCGGGCTGGTCCGCGCCGAAACAGGCCGAACCTGCCAGGATCAAGGCAACGAGAATGAGCGAGGGAAGTCCCAATTTCCACACGATCGATGGCTCCATTCCGACCGACGTAAATTCCGTCCGTTCGCAGCTTACCGTGTGAGGATTTTCAGAGCGATACGAGTTCGGGCGAGGCTGGGGGCGGGGGAATGCGTATCACCGACTCTTGGAAGAGCTGTTTATCCCTTCGCGGTTGCGAACGATTTCTCCCTGAGTGGGATCGCGGGCAAGTTTTCCCGGTGTGGTCCCTCGTCGATTTGAGGCCGAGCAAAAACGAGTCGAAGAAATGCCGATCCCCACAGGAGTTACAACCATTTTTTTCGTGGCGTTGACGCAGGGTTCGGCGGTGTTAGGATGCCGAACGTTCTGGGTGCCCGTTGGCTTGTTGCCATCGGGAGAATAGGGAAGACGGTGAGAATCCGTCGCGGTCCCGCCGCTGTATCCGGGGACGAAACGTCAATTGTGATGCTGCCAGTATTCTGGCTGTGTCGCAACCACTGTGTTCGGAATTCACGACTGCGACAGAGTCGCCGGGATGAGTTCCCCATGGACATGGGAAGGTGTGACGTCAGGACGATCCGGGAGTCAGAAGACCTGCCCAGGCAGTAATTGGCTCGGCCCTCGCGTGGAAACGTGTGCCGACTGTCTGTGTATTGACGCGCCCCCCGATAAGATCCGGGCCGCGTTTGCATGGTCAAGTCGTTGCTCCCCGCGTGGGCCTCGAATGACACGAGGATTGTCCATGCGTCTGAATGTGACCCGCCGCGAGCGTGGCTTTACGCTCATTGAACTGTTGGTGGTGATTGCCATCATCGCGATCCTGATCGCTCTGCTTCTCCCCGCCGTTCAGCAGGCCCGCGAGGCGGCCCGCCGGACCCAATGCCGCAACCGCCTCAAGCAACTGGTGCTGGCGGTCCATAACTACGCTGATAACTTCAACGAGCAGTTCATCCCCTATGTCGTGGAAGACCAGGCGCGCTTGAATTACTTGCAGACCTACTCGGGGGGGCAGGGGAAGGCCCAGTATTGGTTCGGGGTCGTGAACTATGACGAGCCCGATGCCAAAAAACGGCTCGACTTCGCCGCAGGTCCACTCGCTCCGTACATGGAGACGAGCTACGAATCGTTCCAATGCCCCAACTTCGGTCCCACTCAGATGGACTCGGTTCAGTTCGGCAAGCCCTCGACCGGCTTTGGCTACAACGGCAACTTCCTCTCGCGGGCCTCGGGCATCAGCTACCCGCCCCCGACGTATGCTCCGTCTCTCAGCAGCAACCCTCTGAATCGTCGATTCCGCGACGTCACCCAGCTGACGCAGACGATCATGTTTGCCGACAGCGCGGGAGTGTTTTGTACCGACTGGACCTGTGCCAGCAGCGAAGTGCGTGAGAACTGGCTGCTCGAACCGCCGAGCAACGACTTTCCGTCGATCCACTTCCGCCACACGGATACCGCGAACATCGCATTTGCCGATGGACATGTGGAGACCCGCGCCCGGGGATGGCTGGCTCCGTCGTTCGGAGACGTTGCCAAGATGGAAAAGATCCGGCTGGGCTACGTGGGTGACCAGCTCACCAACCCCGCCACACAAGATGAGTGGTACGACCTGAAGTAACCGATGCAGTGCCGCCTTGACGCGGTTCAAGCCGCGGAATCGGCCCAGCTCATGCCCCGTCAACACTATCGGCGAGAACTCGTCGCGGAGTTGCCGATCTTGTTGCTCCCAAGCGGCGGACGCCTCAAGAAGATCTGTGCCTATCCCGCCAATCTGTGTCCCCTTGATTTGGACACAGATTGGCACGGATGACACAGATCTGTAGGTGCTCTCGTTTCTCCGCTTCATGCAAACACCATTGGTCTCAGACCAAACTCATCGAAGGATCGCTGAACTTGCTTTTGAATATCCGAACCCATTCTCGCGGGATCTCTGGCGTATTGATTCTGGCTGTGGTGGTATGCCTCTCTGTCTCTGGGTGCAGCGAAGCTCCCGAGTCCCCAGCTGCGGAGCAGGCCAATCAGATGGTCTTCTATGATCGCGACACGAAACAGCCGGTGGTTTACAACATTGCCCGCGAGTTTCCAGCCATTCATCCGAACACGGGCAAGCCGTCCCTGGTTCCCGCCTGTTACTGCCCCAAGTGTCAGAAGTGGTATCCCTCTCCGCCGCTGGAGGTCCGGGAACGCAACCCCGAGGTCATGCAGTGCCCGAAGAAATGCGGAACGAAGATGACTCTGACCGGTCCCTGGCCCGAAACCGTCCTGTAACGGGAGATGGCTTGGCCAAATGGGAACCGAGTGGTAAAACGCCGGAATCGACGTGACTCCCAGCAATCCTTGTTGAGATGCTGTTGTGGACCTGGCGGAAATTGCCCTCAAAACTCAACTGACCCCCGAAGTGGTGCAACAACGCACGCGGGAGATCTATGAGCATTTGCTGGGGCGGTCGCGGCATCTGCAATCGGGGAACTTTCGTTCCATTCACGGTGAGGATCTGGCGACGCTGTTCGAGGCCTATGACACGGCGTTCTTCCGGGGAGCTTGTCTGGCGTCACTGGGAGGGCGCCGACTCGACTTTCGCGTGTCGACTCGGATGACCAGTGCCGGAGGAAAGACCTTCCACTACACCCCGCGTGCCTTTGGAGCCCGCGACTGGTACGAGATCGCGGTCTCGGCCCCGCTGCTGTTCCAGACCTTCCGCGATGTGAATCGCCCCGTCACAGTGTGCGGCGTCAGCTGTAAGGATCGCCTGGAAGCCCTGCAGCGGATCTTCGAGCACGAGATGATCCACCTGGTGGAACTGGTCGCGTGGAAGAACTCGGAGTGCAGTGCCCCTCGGTTTCAGTCGATCACGAGTCGGCTGTTTCAGCATCGCGAGCATACCCACAACCTCATCACTCAGAGCGAAAGGGCCAAGGTCAAGTTCGGTATCGTGGCGGGCTCGCGAGTCCAGTTTGAGTATGAAGGCCGGATCTACTCGGGCATCGTCAATCGCGTGACCAAGCGGGCGACTATCCTTGTGGAAGACCCCGGCGGACTGCGGTACTCGGATGGAAAACGATACACCAAGTTCTACATCCCGCTCGACCATCTGCTACCCGAGAGGAAGAGCGGGTAACTGATGATCATCGAGGGTATCGTGACAAGCCAGAATCGTGACAGCCTCCTCAACATCGCCCCGATGGGACCGATCGTCGACGAGTCGTTGACTTGGTTCCGGCTTCGACCCTTTCAGACATCGACGACTTTCCGCAACTTGAAGGAGACCCGTTGCGGGGTCTTTCATGTGGTCGACGATGTGTTGCTGATTGCTCAAGCGGCGCTGAACAAGTTGCCCGAGGTGATCCCGACTCGCCCGGCTACCACGATCTCGGGACAGGTCCTCGAAACTGCCTGTCGGTGGTACGAGTTCGAAGTGGAGACCCTCGACGATTCGCGGGAGCGGTCGGAAATCCAGTGCCGAGTGGTTCACTCCGGAACATTCCGCGAGTTCTTTGGCTTCAATCGAGCAAAGCATGCCGTGCTGGAGGCGACGATCCTTGCGACACGACTCCACCTCGTCCCAGCTGAGCAGATACTCGCCCAGTTCAGGGACCTCAAGATCATCGTTGACAAAACGGCTGGGCCTCGCGAGTTCGAGGCCTACGATCTGGTGTCTTCCTACGTTCAAGATGTTATTTCTAACAATCACCCCTGATCGACAGTGTAGCAACTTCCATGCGGATCTCTGACGAGCAAGAACTGGCCCGCCTGATCGAGCCGCCTCGCGAATGTTCCTACCTTCCCCATGAGACAGCTTCCCTCGAATACCGCGTGCTGTACGGGATCAGTGACTCGCAATACGAGGGGCTTCTCGAGCGAGGCTGGCGTCGTTTTGGATCGCACTTCTTCCGTCCGGCGTGCCAAAGTTGCGTGAAGTGCCGCAGCATCCGCATTGATGTCCAGGCCTTTCGCCCCGATAAAAGTCAGCGTCGCAGCGAACGCCGAAACGAGCACATCCACGTTGAGCTGGCTCGTCCCTCGCTCACCCAGGACCATATCCGGCTGTATAACGCCTACCACCAGTCGATGCACGACCTCAAAGGCTGGAAAGGGAAAGAGACCGACCCGCAGGACTACTGGACGGGCTTTCTAAGCGGTGACTGGTCGTTCGCCCATGAGATGCGTTACTTCCGGGGAGAGGAACTCGTCGGAATCGGGCTGATCGATATCGTGCCGACCGCGACCTCGAGCATCTACTTCTTCCATCATCCAGACTGGCGTCCCGACAGCCCCGGGACATTCTCGCTTCTGCAGGAGCTGGCGCTGGCCAAACGATTGGGAAAGAAGTACGCCTATCTCGGCTACTGGATCCCAGAGAATCGCTCGATGGCCTACAAGTCGGCCTTTCACCCCCACGAGTTACTGACGACCTTCCCCGGCGATGACACGGAACCGCCATGGAAGCCACCAACTCCCTGAATTGATTCACCTCCAACGTGCAGCTGGCTTTTTCGTGTCAAATGTTCCGCGAAGGTTTCAAAATTCTACCACATAAAATTTCCCCCATAAATGGCGCATCACCAATGGGAAAGCCAAGCTATGATCCCTGCACACGAACCAGTTCGACACCAACGAGTCACCTCGTGGAATACTGAGATTCATGAAGTATCCTCTCGCGATTTTTGACTTCGATGGCACCCTGGCCAATTCATTGCCCTGTTTTGTCGAGATTATGAGGCGGCTGAGCGATCAGCATGGATTTCGCCGCATTGAGGACCATGAACTCGAAAGCCTGCGAACGGCAGACACCAAACAGTTTCTGAAACATGTCGGCATCCCGCTGTGGAAGCTGCCTCTGCTGGTTCTCCAGGTCCGCTCCGCCATGACGGAAGTCGCCCATGAAGTCCCTCTTTATCCGGGAATCGTCGAGTTCCTCGACCAGATGACTTCCGCCGGAATTGAATTGGCAATCGTCAGCTCCAACTCCTGGGAGAACGTCAAAACGGTCCTGGGCCCGGAGAATGTCGCGAAGTTTCGTTACACCGAGTGCGAAGCCTCGCTCTTTGGCAAACGTCCCAAGCTGAGGAAAGTTCTCCGCCAGGCAGGTGTTCCCGCTGACCAGGCCATCTATATTGGCGATGAGGTTCGCGACCTGGAGGCTGCCCACGCAGAGGGAATCGCGTTCGGAGCTGTGACGTGGGGCCATACGCCTCGCGATATTTTCCGTCCGCACTACCCCAGGGAAGTCTTCGAGTCCATAGAATCAATGGCTAAACATCTCCTCGGACATTGAGCCGGTCATCCAATTAGGAGACACTCAATGCCGATGGGGAGCGGACGCAGCCTTGAAGGACGACGCTTGCTACGCTGGGGCATATTGACATGCTGGCTGGCTCCCCCGGAGAGAAATCGAACATGAGTGTCCTGTACCGCATCGTGTCCGGGTGTGCCCACTTGAGTGGCCTGTTGATGTTCTCGTGCGGGTTATGGATGGTCGAGTGCCCCTCCCGGGTTTACGCACAAACGCCCCCCACCTCAACGGAGATCAAGGGAACCTGGACGGACGGGGACCCTGAAAAAACTCTGGCTGACGTGCATCTGCTGGGAGCCGCCACGCTCCTGGGCAAAGGTCAGGTGATTGCCGCGGGGGGACTCGATCGCAAGTCGCTGGGCTTCAAAGCCACCAACCGGGCCGAACTTTACGATCCCGCGACACAAAAGTGGTCCGCCACCGGCTCGATGAAAGTCGCGCGCTGGGCGCTCGACGCAATTACATTACCCGACGGCAAGGCCCTCTTTGCCGGTGGTTCCGCAGCGTTCAGCCCCGCCGCCGCCCTGGACACCGCTGAGGTCTACGATCCGGCGACCGGGAAGTTCACCCTGACAAAAAACAAGCTTTCAGCCGGGCGGCAGAGCCTTGGGCTCTCCCTGTTGAAAGATGGCCGAGTGCTGCTGACGGGCGGCAATCCGACCGGAAACAACCTCAACGGCAGTGGAGTCAGGGCAGTCGACATCTACGATCCGGCCACTGACGAATTTCACGCGGCTGCCAGTCTGAATGAAGGGCGGGCACTGCATGCTCAGCTCACATTGAAAGACGGTCGCGTCGTCGTCATCGGCGGGGCACAGACTTCCAGCGAGATTTACGATCCCCAGAAGGACACCTGGACACTTCTGGCCGACAAACTTCCGACGACGCTGAAAGACATGAAGGCTTTCGAACTCGCCGATGGACAGATCTTTATCGCCGGCGGTCAGGATACGATCCAGGGGACCACCACCGACGCGTCGTGGTATCTCGAACCGAACACCGGAAAGCTCACTCCCGGCCCCAGCATGCAAGGGTTCAATTACTCGCCCAAAGGTCCACAAGTCGGGGTCAGCGATTACTCGGCCTATGACATTTTCCCCGAGGGGCATCGCTGGCATGGTCGGTTCCTATTCTTTGCCGGAGGGGAACACGATCCGATCGACGGCCCGGATGTCGAGTACAACTCAGCCTCAATTTACGACGCGGTCCAGAAAAAGTTCCTCAATATCGGCCCGATGCCCTACATCCACGACGACCACACCGAAGCCCGACTCCCCGTGAACGCCGCTGGAAATCCCGAATTCCTTCTGTTCGGCGGCAACAGCTCCTCCGGAACAAGTCGATTCGAGCTGGATGTGTCGTCCATTCAGGATTGAGAGCGTCGCGAGGCCCGTCGCGAATCGATTGGGTCTGTGAATGACACGGTCGGGGTTCCGTGCTGTCTGATCTCATGCCGGACAGAGGCATTGCTGGTTCCTCCAGTGAGAACTCCCGTTCCGCCCCCTCGAACGCTGGAACTCCTTGCCCCCACATCGCTAATTCCGCCTGGGAAGACCCACAAATCACCTGGACATCAGGTCACGTTGTATCTCACTTCATGTCGCTCAGGTTTACCGAGTTTCCCCCCGACTTGAGCCGAACTTCGGGCCGCCTTGCTGGACAGGGGACCCGTCCCTAAAATCGACAGCTTCAATAACTTCCCACTCCGGACCCCTTCGCTGGAAGAGGTGCCGGTGTGGTGTTGTTTTCGCGTCACACCTTGGAAAGGTGCGGTTTGATGACCAATTGGTTCACGTCAGCTTTGCTGGCTGAAGCAGAGATCCCCGGTGCAGCTGCTGCGTCGGGTGCAGCAGCTCAAGCGACCAACGAAGGCGCCGGCTTTAACACGATCCTTGTGCTGCTGGCGCCGGCGGTCATTGTCATGTTCCTCTTCCAGCTCTTCGGGAATAACCCCCGAAAGCAAGCGGCCCAGCAGCTGGAACGGCTGAAGGGACTGAAGAAGAACGACCCGGTTGTCACGATCGGGGGCATCCGTGGAAACTTCGTTTCCCTGTCGGAAGACGGCAGCGAAGTGACGTTGCAGTTGAACGAAAACTTGCGGGTTCGGTTCGAGCCGAGTGCGATTCGTTCCATGCCAGCCCCGACGCCACCCGCCAAAAGCTAATTGATTTCCGGGCCACAGGATGGTCCGTCAACGTGTTCCCATTGAGTTGACTCTTCACACAGTGACGCCCTTCGGTTTCACCGAACCCTCCTCAGGAGGCGGAGCAAAGTGTTCATGAATCTCTGGAATTCAAATTTGGTCCTGGCCCAGGAAACCGCCGCGAAAACAGCTCAACAGGCCACGGAAGCCGTGCAGGCCGCCGCCGGGACACCAATCTGGTTGGTGCTGTTGGCACTGGCCGCAGCTGTCATCCTGCCGTTCGTGATTGGCCAATGGATTGCGAATGCCTTGCGTGTTCGCGACATGGGCAGCCGGATCGGGGTCGTGCTGTTCGCTCTGGTGATTGGGGTCGCTCCCTTTGCCGTACACAAGCTGACGAAGGATCCCAAGGATCCATCAAAGCCCCGTCGTCTGGTCGATGTCTTCAACTACGGCATCGATCTGGCCGGGGGAACCAACCTCGTCTTCCAGGTGGACCGGACCCAGGTTGGCGTAGCTGACAAGCTCAAAGACCCTCGGACCATGACCGAGATGGTCGGAGCTGTGAACAAGCGTATTAATCCGTCGGGAACAGAAGAAGTCACCGTGCGTCAGGTCGGAAGCGACCGGATCGAAGTGATCGTCCCGGGAGCCGACGCCGAACGCACTCAACGGATCAAGAACCAGATCACCAACCTCGGTGACCTGGAGTTCTGCCTGCTCGCCAACCGGCTGGAGCACCAGTCGATCATCTCCCTGGCCGAAGACATCGAAGCCAGCAAGGGAACCGGCGTCCGCGAGATCTACCAGAACGGCAAGCTGGTCGCGAAGTGGCGTGAGCCCGGCAAGCTGCATGGCTCGACTACTACGTACAAAGACGTTGGATTCAACGGCGACGTCAAGTTTCGCCAGTTTGACCGCAACGGGAAGCAGATTACCGAGTTTTTGATCGTCTGCCCGGAGCGAGACGATCTGGCGATCAAGGGACGTGACCTGGACAATTCCTCACAGGGAATGGGCCAGGACGGATCCCCGACAGTCAATTTCAAGTTCAACAGCCACGGAGGTGCGCTCTTCAGCCGGCTGACCGGAGCTCACTTGCCCAAGGAAGGGGCCAATGAGTTCAAGACCCGCCTGGCGATTTTGCTCAACGATGAAGTTCACTCCGCTCCCACCATCAACGATCGTATCTCGGGCGAAGGACAGATCTCTGGCCAGTTCAGCCAGGCCGAAATCGACGAACTGGTCGCCGTCCTGAACGCCGGTGCCTTGTCGGTCCCACTGGTCAAGGAGCCGGCCAATGAGTTCACGATCTCGCCTCTGCTGGGTGTCGACATCCGCGATACCGGCCTGAAGGCCACGCTGGTGGCGATGATCGCCGTCTTCGCGATCACCGCTCTTTACTACCTCAAGGCTGGCATTATCGCCGACCTGTGCCTCTTCTTTAACCTGTTGATGCTGCTGTCCTCGATGGCGTTGATCGATGCCACGCTGACACTGCCCGGCATCGCCGGTGTCGTGCTGTCAGTCGCGATGGCCGTCGACTCGAACGTGCTGATCTTCGAACGTATGCGTGAAGAGCTGGAACGCGGCTCCAGCATGCGAATGACGATCAAGAATGGTTTCGACAAAGCCCTCGGAACGATTATTGACTCGAACTTGACCACACTGATCTCGGCTGTGGTGCTCTACTACATCGGCACCGACCAGGTGAAGGGCTTCGCGGTGACGCTCTTTATCGGAATCGTGATCAGTATGTTCACGACGGTCTACGTGGCCCGGGTGATCTTCGAACTGCTGGAGCGAACCGGCAATCTCAAGACCTTGAAGATGTACAGCATCATCAAGCAGACGAATTTCGACTTCGTGGGCAAGGTTCGCATGTTCGCGTACGCCTCGACTCTCGTCATTGCTGCCGGCCTGCTGGTGGTCGCATTCCGAGGGAAGGACAATCTCGACATCGACTTCCGCGGTGGAGCGATGATCACCTTCAGCTTCGAAGGTAGCGAGAACCGCGACATCGACGCGGTTCGTGCTCCGCTGGCGAAGTCCTTCGGGGAGAACATTTCGATCGAGCGACTGGAAGTCCCCGGCGATGATGGCAAGGCCCGGGAACTCTTCCGGATGCGGACCGTCATTGACCAGGAAGAAGCAGAAGCTGCCAAGACTGGTAAGAACGTCGAAAGCCAGCTGCGAGACAAGATGCGAACGACGTTCGCCGACTCTTCGTTCAAGCTGTTGCAGCAGACACTGCAAATCAGCGAGCCGAGCGTCATCGCCCCATCGACCGAGACACTCGACGAGGCGGGGACTGCTCGTGAGAAGACCTTTGAAGGTGGCCAGCAGTTTGTCGCGACGGTAGGTCAGGCTTTGACGCCCGGAGCTTTCGCTGAGAGCGTGCGTGAGTGTCTGCATGAGGTCGGTGGGACCGACCGGTACATTGATGCGGAAGGCCTTGTCGAGGCTCTCCCCTCGGATACCACGTTGGCTCCAACTGCCAAAACGCAATCCATCAAGGTGAGACTGTCCAACACCGTCACGGCGGAAGATTCCACCAAGGTGTTGGCCGCACTCAAGGCCAAGCTTGATGGGCAGCCTTTGTTCGAGGAGCTCACGACCTTCTCCTCATCAGTCGCTGGCGACACGCAGTCGGCCGCGATCCTGGCGATGATCATTTCGATGGTCGCCATCACCGTGTACCTGTGGTTCCGCTTTGCCGGCATGACGTTCGGTATCGCAGCCACGATCTCCCTCGTCCACGACGTGCTCTTCACGTTGGGGGCTGTGGCTGTCGCTGCTTACCTGAGCCAGACAGCCATCGGTCGGAGTCTGTTCCTCATCGACTTCAAGTTGAACCTGACCATGGTGGCTGCATTCCTGACCATCATCGGTTACTCGCTGAACGACACGATCGTGGTGTTCGACCGTATCCGTGAAGTCCGTGGCAAGAACCCGAAGATCACCTGGGACATGGTCAACATCAGCTTGAATCAGACGCTGTCGCGAACGTTGCTGACCTCGGTTACCACGATCATCACCTCGACCATCCTCTACTTCTTCGGTGGTGAAGGGCTGCGAGGATTCGCGTTCAGCCTGACGGTCGGAATCCTGATCGGAACCTACAGCTCGATCTATGTGGCGAGCCCAGCTCTGGTCTGGTTGGCGAACCGCGAGCAACCCGCTCCGAAGCCCGCTTCCAAGAAGCTGGCGACATCCGCCTCCTAGTTCGCAGAGTTCCACTCGCTTGAGTGGTTTTGAGACTTTTCAACGCCCGCCCAGCCCCGTGCTGAGCGGGCGTTTTCATTTCCGGCTCACAGCGCTATCGCTTTTTCGAACGCCTCGCACTTCATTGAGAACCGGCCATTTCCTGCAGTTTACGCCGCCTGAATCGGCCAGTTTCGCTGCTCCTCGGTACGGTCAGGTCAAAACCTGCCGATCATTCCATGAACCGTCGCTGATTTATGGGGTTCCTCTTGTTGGGGCGTTCTCCCGTGTCTTACGTTCACGGTCACCCACCTGCCGATCGGGGCGTCCTGCGCCGATCCATTTGTCCTCGCACCTCTCCAAGGAGGCTGACGCATGACACACCGTTCCATTCGCTCCGCCAGTTTGCAACGAACTGGTCGGGCTCTCCTTCCGCGATTCCTCTTGGCGGCCTTGCTTGCGTGGCCGTCGGGGTGCCAATCGATCCATCTGGCGACCCGATCGTTCGAGATGATGCCCGAGCGACAGGAGCTCGCCCTCGCAGCCAGAACCTATCAGTCCATCCTCGACACACACCCTCGATCCCAGAATGCACATCTGACTCAGATGCTCGAGCGGGTGGGACAACGGCTGGCAGCAGTGTCCGAGCGTCCCGATTACGAGTGGGAATTCACTCTACTCAGTGGCCATCAGCAGAATGCTTTCTGCCTCCCTGGCGGCAAGGTCGGGGTCTTTGAGGGAGTCCTCCCCGCCTGCCAGAATGAAGCGGGGCTGGCTGTGGTCCTTTCGCATGAGATCGCACACGCCATGGCCCGACATGGCAGTGAGAGACTGAGCCATAAGCTGGCCAATGAAGACATCAGCTGGTCGGTCGGTCGCATGATCGGCATCACCGATTCGCACCGTGTCGACATGGTGAAGAATGTCTACGGGCTGGAATCCTCGCATGGAGTTCCTCTTCCCTATAGCCGGACCCAGGAAGCCGAGGCCGACTCGATTGGTCTGCTGTTGATGGCTCGGGCCGGGTATGACCCCAACGAAGCTCCCCGGTTCTGGGAACGATTGAACAACAATTCGGGCGTCAAAACTCCAGAACTGCTGGCGACTCATCCCTCGGATGAAACACGTGCGGCCAAGCTGAAGGAGATCGTTCCCCGAGCGCTGTCTGTCTACCAAGGGGCACCCCAGCGTTACCGTGTGGGTGAGCAGATCCCCATGGAGGCCATCGCTGAGCTGATCCCCAAGCCGACTCCTAAGACCGCGGAGCCTGCGAAGGTCGCCGCAGCCACACCAGCGGCGCCAGCAGAGACTCCCGCTGCAACTCCGCCAGCCACCCCCGCTCCAGCGGCAACTCCCGCACCGGCTGCTGCCCCAGCGGCAACAGCTGCGGCGACACCTCCAGCTCCAGCTGCGACGCCTCCCGCAGAGACGCCCCCCGCAGCCACGGCGGCAGCAACTCCGGCCTCATCGACCCCCGCAGCCACATCAGCGGCGACTCACCCGGCTGCGACTCCTGAAGCGACTCCCGCTCCGCAAGTCCTGACAACCGCTTCGGTCACCGCAGCTCCGATCGTTCAGATCAGCTCTTCCACGGTGACTCCAGCCGCCAGCCCATCGAAGAGCTCTGGCTCGATTACCCAGGCGATCCTGTTGATCAGCGGGACTTCCGACGAAGGGGCCGACTCGTCGCAGCCAGCGGCGGAGGCTCACCCGGCCTCCAATCCGCAGGAGTCGGGAGGCTGGAAGACTTTTGGACAGTAGGCCCCGCTCTCTGTGAGCTTCTCCCACAACCGCCACTTGAACATCCCCATGCCACGCATTCAGGACATCCTGACCTCCTTGGAACAGCAGATCCCGCTCGGGCTGGCTGAGTCCTGGGACAATGTCGGACTGCTGCTCGGAGACGCTCAAGCCGAAGCTCGCGGCGTCATGACCTGCCTGACACTGACCGCAGACGTGGCAGACGAGGCGATCGCTAAAGGTGCGAACTTAATCGTGACGCACCATCCGATCCTCTTCAAAGCTGTTAAACGCCTGACCACTGAGACTGCCGAAGGACGAATGCTGTTGTCACTGGTTCGGGCTGGGGTCAGTGTCTACTCGCCACATACCGCGTTCGACAGTGCCCGCGAAGGGATCAACCAACAACTGAGCGTGGCCTTGGGCCTGTGCGAGATACAACCGCTCCGTCCCAAGCCCCAGAGCACTGATGGCGCGGGGCGCATGGGGCAGCTGGCCTCTCCGATCAGACTCGATGAGTTGTTGAGTCGACTCAAATCGATCTGCCCGGCGGAGAGGTACTCTTTCGTCGGAGATCCCGGTCTGGTGTGCCAGAAGATCGCCGTGGCTTGTGGAGCAGCGGGCGAGTTTCTCACCGATGCGGCGGCCTTGGGATGCCAGGCGTTCATCACCGGGGAAACGAGGTTCCACACCTGCCTGGAAGCCCGATCGCTTGGGGTCGGACTGATTCTCGTCGGCCACTATGCCAGCGAACGCCCCGCCGTTGAGAACCTGGCCACCATGTTGCGAGCCCAATGGCCCAGCCTCACCATTTGGGCCAGCCTGAGCGAGTCTGATCCGATTCAGTTTACGTGAGCTGAACGGAAGTCTGTGTAAGGCCTCGCTCGCTCCGCCGATGGCTCGCGACTGACAGCAATCAGGCTTTATAACCTTAGGCATATTCTCGTGATATGAACGGCGGGGAGATCCAACGAGCTCGCCACGGTGAGTGTCCCACCTGCGTTTTCTCCCTCAATACCACCCAGATTTCCAGATTCACCCGCGGGCTCAATTTCCCCGATTCGGACGCGTGATTCCGAGCGTCTCTCGCTCTACAATACCGGATTCCCCAGATCGGGGATGACGAGTCCTGTCTCGTCTCTGGAACCAGTCGTTCTCCTGCGAGGTCGGCTGGTTCATCTGTTTTCGAGGGATGTTCGATTTCAGATCCAGAGACGAGAAGAGAAGGTCAGGTGAGGCATGCCCCCCCAGTCTCCAACAGCAGCTTCCATTTCCGCCCAGGACGAGAAGATCCTTGTCCTCGACTTCGGTTCGCAGACGGCCCAGCTGATCGCTCGCCGGGTTCGCGAGCAGAACGTCTTCTGCCAGATGGTCCGCCACGATTTATCGGCCGACCGGATCCGCGAGATCGCTCCCAAGGGACTGATCCTCAGCGGTGGCCCAGCCAGCGTATATGATACAGGCTCACCGCATCCTGACCCGCGGATCTTCGATCTGGGCATTCCGATCCTCGGCATCTGCTACGGTATGCAGGCGACCTGCCATGCTCTGGGCAGCAAGGTCCAGCCCGGGCACTCGCGCGAGTTCGGACACAAGACCTGCCACCACACTTCGCAAGACCCGCTCTTCGCCGATGTCCCGAAGGACTCGATTGTCTGGATGAGCCACGGGGATCAGGTCCAGGACCTCGACCGGGAGTTCCTGTCGCTGGCCTCGACCGATACCTGTCCTCACGCCGCGATCCGTCACAAGACACGTCCGATCTACGGACTGCAGTTCCATCCCGAAGTCACCCACAGCGAATGCGGCTCGCAGCTGATCGCCAACTTCGTCAAGAAGATCGCCAAGTGCGAGGGCCGCTGGAGCATGGCCAGCTTCATCGACCAGCAGGTCACCAGCATCCGCGAACGCGTCGGCCACCGCCGTGTAATTTGTGGACTGTCGGGCGGTGTCGACTCATCGGTCACAGCTGCGTTGCTCTTCAAAGCAATCGGGTCTCAGCTGTCGTGCATCTTTGTGGACAATGGACTTCTGCGTCAGGGCGAGTCGGATCAGGTCCGTGAGCAGTTCGCCGACCATTTCAAGACCGACCTGCACATCGTCGATGCTCAGAAGCGATTCCTCGATGAACTTGCCGGTGTCAGTGACCCGCAACAGAAGCGAAAGATCATTGGTCGCGTCTTCATCGAGGTGTTCCGCGATGAAGCCAAGTCGATCAAAGACGCCGACTTCCTCGCTCAGGGCACGCTCTACCCCGACGTCATCGAATCAGGGGCGAACCCCGATGGCCCAGCGGCCACGATCAAGTCACACCACAACGTCGGTGGCCTGCCCGCCGAACTGGGCTTCGAGCTGATTGAGCCGCTGCGTGATCTCTTCAAGGATGAGGTCCGTCGCCTGGGGCTTGAGCTGGGGCTGCCGGAACATCTCATCTGGCGGCACCCGTTCCCCGGTCCTGGACTCGCAGTGCGGTGTCTGGGAGCTGTGTCTGAACAGCGGTTGAACGTGTTGCGGGAAGCCGATGCGGTGTTCCTCGACGAACTCGAAAAGGCAGGGCTCTACCGCAAGGTTCAGCAGGCATTCGCCGTGCTTTTGCCGCTGCAGACGGTCGGCGTCATGGGCGACGGGCGTACTTATGAAGACGTGATCGCCATCCGCTCGGTCGACACCGACAACTTCATGACTGCCGACTGGTCGCGTTTGCCTTTCGACCTGTTGCAGAAGGTCTCCACGCGAATCATTAACAGCGTGCGCGGCGTGAACCGAGTCGTCTACGACATCAGCTCCAAGCCCCCCAGCACGATCGAGTGGGAATAGGCGGGCGGACGTTCTGGCCAGCGAGGCCCCTTGGGCTTACTCGTCGGCAGAGTCTCGCGGGCCGACAGCCTGTCGCGGAGGCGCGGACCGCTTGGCTTCGGGGACCAGCTTATCCAGCACCCCGTTCACAAACGGCGATGACTCTTTCGTCCCGAAAGTCTTCGACAGCTCCAGGGCCTCGTTAATCGCGACTCGGTGCGGCACGTCGGTAAAGAGCAACTCATACGCCCCCAGCCGCAGCACATTGCGGTCGGTAATCGGCATACGGGTCAGCGACCAATTCTGGGCGATTGACTCGATCTGCTCATCGATCACTGTTCGTCGCTCGATGGTGCCGGAGTAAAGCCGCCACGCGAACTCGAACATCTCCGGATCGTCGGCGATCCGCTCCCGCATCTGCTCATGAACCACACTGGAGGGCAGGTCGGGGTTGCAGTCTGCCTGGTAGAGCATCTGGACCACGAGTTCACGAGCTTTGCTGCGACGCGACATAGACGAACCGAACGAGTGATATGCGAGAGAACGGACGAGCGTGAGGAACTCCCCTCAAGCCCGGGCCTTCGGGTGTTACTTCAGCTTCTGCAGCACATCGATCATCTCGATGGCAGCGAGGGCGCATTCCGCTCCCTTATTCCCCACCTTACCTCCGGCCCGATCGAGAGCCAGCTCCATCGACGGACAGGTCAGCAAGCCAAACAGCACCGGCACTCCGGTCCGCTGTCCCGCCTGCATCAGGGCCTGGGCAGTCGCGTGATTGATGTATTCGTGATGGTCCGTTGAGCCCTGGATCACTGCACCCAAGGCAATCACCGCGGCATACTTGCCCGAAGCGGCCAGCTTCTCGGAGATCAGCGGCAACTCGAACGACCCCGGTACCCACACAGCTGTGATTTTGGATTCAGACGCGCCGTGCCGCTTGAGAGTGGACACCGCCCCCTCGAGCAATCGGCCGGTGACCAGATCGTTGAACCGCGACACAACAATCGCGAACGCGTCATCAGGACGAGCCAGCATCTGACCTTCGACTGTCTGAACCATTTCGCCTTACATCTCCGAGGTGACTCCGCCAGATCATGCCCCACGGGACAGCTCCAGCGACAGAACCTCCATCATAACGCCACAGAGTACAGCTGGCGAACAGAAGGCAAAGATTCCAACCGACGAGCAAAAAGTGTTTCTACGCAGGCACTTCTGTCAATTCTGGCGGTCTTTCCATTCGGCATATCCGCCTCACGCGACCTGCAGGAACTGGGGTTGGGAGAAATTTTGAACAGGAGGCAAGCAAGGCCACGAAGAAGATCAGGATTCACGACATCGGCCAAGGTACCACAAGCGATTTAACAATCGGCGTCCCGATTCAAACCCTCCAAGTTCATACAACCATCAACGAGCCCGACTCTGTCTCCTTACCGGTGTCCTGCGTCTTTGTTCGTAGACCTCGCGTTCGCCACTCAATGCAAAAACCCTCGACCAGCTGGCCGAGGGTTCTTGTTTTCCTGAAGTGGAATCTCGACTTATGTTGTCGGCACGGACAGGATCGTCTTCAGCACGCGGGAGACGATCTTGTAGGGGTCACCCTGCGAGTTGGGACGACGATCTTCGAGGTAGCCCTTGTATGCATCGTTCTTGACGAACGAGTGCGGGATACGGATCGAAGCACCGCGGTTCGCGACACCGTAGTTGAACTTGTCGATCGACTGGGTCTCGTGCAGACCGGTCAGACGCAGGTGGTTGTCTGGACCGTAAGCTGCGATGTGCTCTTCCTTGTACTTGTCGAACGCAGCCATGAGCTTCTCGAAGTAAGCCTTGCCACCCTTCTCGCGCATGTAAGCGGTCGAGAAGTTGCAGTGCATGCCCGAACCGTTCCAGTCGAGGTCCTTGCCGAGCGGCTTGCAGTGGAAGTTGATGTCGATGCCATACTTTTCGCACAGGCGAATCAGCAGGTAGCGGCCCATCCACATGTCGTCGCCGATCTTCTTGGATCCCTTGGCGAAGATCTGGAATTCCCACTGTCCCTTGGCGACTTCGGCGTTGATGCCCTCGAGGTTGATGCCAGCGTCGAGGCAGATGTCGATGTGTTCTTCGACGATCTGGCGAGCAATGTCACCGACATTGCTGTAGCCAATACCGGTGTAGTAGGGGCCTTGTGGAGCGGGGTAGCCTTCGACCGGGAAACCGAGTGGACGGCCATCCTGGTAGAAGAAGTATTCCTGCTCCAGACCGACCCACAGATCATCCGCATCCGCAATGGTGGCGCGGAAGTTGGACGGATGCGGAGTCAGGTCCGGCATCAGAACTTCGCACATGACCAGATACCCGTTCTTGCGGGTGCTGTCTGGGTAGAAGGCGACGGGCTTCAGAACGCAGTCTGAACTCTTACCTTCTGCCTGACGGGTGGAGCTACCGTCAAATCCCCACAAGTCGAGGTCTGCCAGAGACTTCGGCTCCTTGTCAACAATCTTGGTCTTGCTGCGCAGATTCGGCTCAGGGGTGTAGCCGTCCAGCCAGACATACTCCAACTTGTACTTCGACGACGAACTCATCAATGTCTCCAGATCAAAAATCGCAGGGCGAGCGTCTGCATGCATTTCGGACGGCGGGGACATTCCCCGTCCGATTGCCGAAGTCAATTGATCCACCGCACAGCTGGAGTGTCGTTATGATGCCCCAGCGACGGTCCGTCAACTCATGCCGACCATTTTCGAGAAGGGCCCGTGCCCAACTCTTGAGCAGTCCTGCTTGCATGTCTTGCAGCCCGTCTGGTCGGAAACCCTACGAAACCTCAAGTTTTGCATTTTCGAGCAGAAACTGCCCCTTTCATTGGCAAAAATTGCAAACGATGTGCCACTGAAATTAGAAGTCCCTTCCGTGGGATTGATCACGGCTCTCTGCTCGGCCAGGAGGTTCGTTTGCGGGGGGCCGGCGGTCTGGGTGGAGGCTCTGGTCTCTCTACTGTCGCCAGTAACACCGGCGGGCATTCAACGCTCCGAGCACTTCGAGGGGGCGGCCATTCACCTTCCCGATTCGATCGAGTCGCGGTAACTTCATCGTATTCAATTGGTTGGCACTCGCCTGTTTCGCCGAGACCGATTTCTTCTCTTTCAATCGACGCACGCCCATGGACATCCTTTCCCAAACGACCGTCAACTGGGCCAGTCTGCTGGAGGAGATGTCCCAGCTGTCGACCTCGGTGATCGTGGTGCTGTTCGGGTTGCATGTGGGGTTGTTCTTTGTCTTATGGGTGTGGTCGAAGCGGGACTTTCGGGTGATTGCGTCGTCGCTCTTCGACTTCACCAAAGGGCTGAAGAACCAGAGCCTGCTCGACTCGAACTCGCACTTGGGCGATCAGATTGAGGTCTTCCTCGCCGATGTCACCGATGTGTTGGACGATCCGAACCGGGCTGCCGATCGACAAGCCCTTCTGACCCGGATGCAGTTCCTCGACGAGAAACGCAGCTACCTGCAGTCAATGTCGTTTGAAACGGTTTACAACAGCGCCCGGACGATGATTGAGGCTTACCCGCTGGCGGGAGTGCTCGGCACGATGCTGGCGATCGGTGCCGCCCTCAACACCAAGACCGATGGCCAGGCAGCGACAGTGGCCCAGGTGGTCGAACGCTTCGGCGAGGCGATCTGGTGTTCGTTCGCGGGATTGATCTCGGCCATCATCCTGATGTTCATCAACAGCTGGCTCGAGCCATCGTTTAATCGGCTGACCGAGGATCGAAAGCTCGTCCGCGAGACGATTGGCCGGGCCAAGCGCGAGCTGAGCTTATCGGCAGCCAAAGTCGGGGAGAGCGTCGAATGATCACCCGACGTCGACTCACATTACAGATCACGCCAATCCTCGACATGCTGCTGATCGTGCTGTTCATGCAGTTCCTCGATATCAAGGAACGGGCTGCCGCCCTTGAGGCCCAGGCGAGTACTTCCGCAGCCTCCGTCGTCGAGATGGTCAATCAACTCAAGGCTGCCGAAACCGCAGCTGCAGAAGCGAGAAACGCCGCGACCGATGCGCAGAAGCTGGTCGACCGGGTTCAGGACCAGCAGGCCGCCGTGGCCCGCATGCTGGGCGAGGTCTTCCGCCTGACTCCGGACGAGACGAAGAAGTTTGTCCAGGAGATGAAGGCTCCCAACCTCGCGGGGGCTTCATCCGCTGTTGAGGCCCAGCTGAAGGAGTTCGCCGATGGCTCGCCCGAGCCGATCCTGCAACACCTGCTGACCTATGACGAGATCCGCAAACGTTGCGATGTGTGGGAACTCTTTATCGATGCCCAGAACGTGGCCCATCTGAACACCGGTGATCGCGAACGTGAGCTGCGGGTCAACCTGAACAGCACCGAAGACGCCGACATCGAGCGATTCGCCGTTGAACTGGAGACTGCATACCGCAGCCTCCCGCAGCCGAAACACCTGGTGATCCTGATGCTGACCTATGACCGTGGAGCTCGGCTCACGGTGACGGAAGGGATCTCCGCCGCCTTACCGAAGATCGTCGACCGACTGACCGGGGCCAGCACGGGGCTGACACGGTTCGAGTACGCCGACCTGGGAATTCGCCGAGTGCCAGTGACTGGAGATCAGTAAACGGCGTTCAGAGTAATTCTTCGCTGTACGGAATGAGACCGGTATCGCCTTGTAGCGGGCTGGACGACAGGCTCTGTGGTCGGTCAATGCGGCAAGAACCACACGAGGACCGATCTCGGCATATACGCGAATGAGTACGAGCCGCCGCTCGCCCTCCCGTAAGAGGGACGCCCATCGATCGACCTGAACCGCTCTCGCGTTACGACAGCAGCTTTTCGAGGTCTTCCGCCGTCAGGCTTTCCAGGACGGATCCCTCCTCCGCAGCCAGGATGGCGTCGGCGAGTTCCCGTTTCTGCTTCTGCAGATCGAGAATCTTCTCTTCGACGGTGTCCTTACAGATGAGGCGGTAAGCGAAGACCTGCCGTGTCTGGCCGACGCGGTGGGCTCGGTCGATGGCCTGGGCTTCGACAGCGGGGTTCCACCACGGATCGAGCAGGAAGACGTACTCGGCCGAAGTCAGGTTCAGTCCCAAGCCCCCGGCCTTCAGGCTGATGAGGAAGACCTTGGTATTGGGATCGTTTTGGAACTGGTCGACGACCTGCTTGCGGTTGCGAGTCTTTCCATCGAGGTAGACATACGGCACCCCCCGCTTATCGAGGTGCTCCTTCACGATCGACAGCATGCTGGTGAACTGCGAGAAGATCAGCGACTTGTGGCCTTCTTCGATCAGTTCTTCGATCTGGGGAAGCAGCACATCGAGTTTGGCGAAAGCTTCTTCCTTGGACTCGCGATCGAGCAGGGCGGGATGACACGCGGCCTGACGCAGACGGAGCAACGCCTCCAGCACATGCATCCGCGATTTGTTCATGCCCTGCTGCTTGACCATGCCGAGCAGTGAATCGCGGTAGTGCTCGCGGAGTTCGCTGTAGAGCGCCCGCTGTCGCTTGCCCATCTGGCAGAAAATCGTTTCCTCAAACTTGTCGGGCAGGTCAGCTGCGACCTCCCGTTTGGTACGACGCAGAACAAACGGGCGAATCCCCTTGGCCAGCATCTGTCGCGATTGCGAGTCCTTGCCATCGAGGGCATTGACGCGGAACGCGGAGCTGCGGCCCAGCATGCCGGGATTGAGGAACTCGAAGATCGACCAGAGGTCGCCGAGATGGTTTTCGATGGGCGTACCGCTCAGTGCCAGACGGTGCTCGGCCTTGATGAGGCGACAGGCCTTGGCCACCTGCGAGGTCGAGTTCTTGATGGTCTGGGCTTCGTCGAGTACGGCATAGTCGAACTGGATGTCTCGCAGTTCCACAACGTCGCGCCGCAACGTTCCATAGGTCGTCAACACGAGGTCGACTTTGGTCAGTTGATCGCGAAGTTCCGCCCGTTGCAGTCCCGAGTACTCAAGGTACTTGAGCTGCGGCGTGAACCGCTGGATTTCCTGCACCCAGTTGAACATCAGCGACTTCGGCACGATGATGATCGAGGGCCGACGTTCATTCCCGAGGCGGGTTCGCTCCAGCAGCAGAGCCAGCAGCTGGACCGTCTTACCGAGACCCATGTCGTCGGCCAGACAGCCGCCAAAATGGAAGTCCTGGAGGAACTTCATCCAGCCGAGACCTTCACGCTGGTAGGGACGCAGGGTCCCGCTAAAGCCGTCGGGCTCAACTCCCGATTCCACCCCGGCAAAGTTTCTGAGTCGGTCGCGAATTGCCAGGAACTGGGCATCGACATCGACGGAAGCTTCATCCTCCAGCAAGGCGTCGAGTAGTCCGACTTGCGTCGCACTGAACCGCAGGTGGTCTTCCTCGACCTGTCCCAGTCCGGCCAGCATTCCGTACTGCTGCAACCAGTCCTCGGGCAGAATCCCGAGCGATCCGTCGTCGAGACGAATCGTGTTGTCCCCTCGCTTGAGGGCGGCGAGCAGTTCGGGGAAGGAGGCCTTCACTCCATCGAAATCCGCATCTCCGCCGAGTTCAAACCAGTCAATCCCAGTGCGGACGCGGAACTGCAGAGCTGATCCTTGGCGAATTTGCTTGCCGTCAGCGCGGACGTTCCAGCCACCGGGGATCAGCTTGCGAACGGCATTCGCCAGATCTCCCACGGGAATCTCCACGTCGTGCATCGTCTGACGATGATCGAGCAGGCGGCGGAATCCCGCTTCCTTCAGCTGAGACCATGACCCCGATTCGATCTCACGATCCCGCAGCAGACACCGACCCTGATCGCGCTGGACGATGGCCCACTGCGAACTTGATCCGGGAACGACAGCTCCCTCGTACTCAAACTCGACCACACCGGTCAGACGCTCATGACGCCATCCTTTGGTCCGGGGAGACTTGAGCGTAAGGTGTGGGCGAGGAGTCGCGCGAATCTCGTTGAGTCGCAGCTCCTCGGGCAGGTCGAGCTGGGGCAGAGTCGGCATGTCGAGCAACTGGTCGACCAGCTCCCTCTGCTCCGTCGAAGCGATCGATATGTTCTGTTCCGACCGCAGCATGCGAACCCAGTCGAACGCCCCAAAGTCGTCGACCTGGCTGATCTTATTGCCCCAGATCACGAGCCCGCCGGGAACGATGACACGGACATCCTGCAGCGGCATCACCTCTTCGCCACGGCGCAGCTCGCCGGCGAGTTTCCACTTTTCGTTCCCCTCTTCGGGACGCAGGGCCATGCAGAGCGTCCACGGCGAACCTTCATCCCAAACGAGTGACGGTGTCGCCTTGGTCTCGTCTCCCAGGAATCGCAACCGCTCGGTGCGACACATGAGAGGCAGTAGCAACGTACACAGTTCGAACGGCAACCGATAACGGAACAGAGCTGACTGGAACTCAGCCTGCTGGGCGAACCAGCCCGATCGGTCGGGAGTGCCACCGATAAGGTAGGCCAGAATCTGGCGATCGTCCTGGTGTTCGATCTCTTCCAGCTTGCCGGGGCGGACCTTCAAGGGCTTGAGCTTGCCCCATTGGCCACTCGCGCGGATCTGCCGCTGAGAGGTCTGGATGACGAGCATCTCGGACTTGAGACTCTCCTCAACATCCACCTCATAGAAGATTTCGCGTTCACGCGAGCCAGCGGACTCGCCCGACGAAGCGGTGGGAGCCATTGTGGTTCGCAGTTCGCGGAGCTTGAGTTCCCAGTCCCGGAGATTGACGGCCCGCTGAGCGGGAGCCTTGGCAGTGGCGGGGGCGACGGTCGCCGTGCTGCGTGACGACGTTGAGGGGACATAAATGTCACTGCTCAGATCGTCTTCATCGACGAACGGAGTATCGAGCAGCGAGGGCACGACTTCTTGAACGAAGGGGGGAACGTTTCCCGGTCGCGCGGGCGAGCTCAACAGCTGGCCCTGGTCAACGGCCAGGAGCGTGGCCCACAGGTGCTTACAAGCCGGGTCGCGGGTATTGCCATCGCCGACACAGCTGCAGAACATGCGCAGCTCGCCGTTCTGTCGGCTCAGCTGAGTGTGGAATTCCACGCCATCGCGGACGATGGCATAGAGTTCGTCCGCGAGGACGCGAGTGATCGCGACTCGTTCGGCTTGAACGTACGCAGCCCCACGAAAGCGGATGTCTCCGCGGAATTTCGACTCGAACAACTTCGCAAGCGACACTGACGCCTCCCTGGCGATCGCTCGGGCCACTGGCCTTCGGAGAGACGAGAACTCCTCGCCTCGTCCGTCACAGAGTTGGGAACCCCACCTCGGACAGACATTTCCGGCCAGCCATCCCTGCGCGTCAGGCAAGGGATGGAACCTGAAAAGACCGCAAGCTGTGAAGGTTAGCGGAAGCAGGGGGCAAACAGCTACTGAGAGTCCTCGGAATCTCGAAAGAGTGAGCGTGATGACGGACTCTCCATAAGATGACTTCAACTCAGGTCATCTCAATTCGATTCTTTTGCAAAGCTGGGGTGGCAGAGATCATTCACGATCGATAACTTTCCACCCGCGAAATGGAGCGAGTACGAAAGTTCTCGCAAAATTTCGCCGAAGAAGAAGGTTGTCGCATTGTGGTCTCTGGACAGAGACTACAATGCAAGGCGACAGGCGATGGTGAACGCGGAACGTGTTCTGCGTGAGCTTTCGCTGCTCAATGGCGAATGACCCAACCGCTCGCCACCTAGTGCCGGAGGACCAACAAACCGCGTTGGCCGGAGACGCCAAGGTACGTGCTAGACACGACCTGTCTCTCGCCTTTTTCGCAAAGCATCCTGCTGAGCCATACAGGTCGAGGGTTGGATTTTCGAAGCTGCAGATCGGTTCTCCGGTCCGCAGCTTTTTTCATTGATACGGTCGACGAGGCGGAAGGTTGATTCAAGATGTCTCAGCTGCCGTCTCATGCCTCGTCTTCGCGCTGAGTATGAACAGATAGAAATGTCGGCTCCACGAAATTCGCGTGCAGGGCAGGCGTTCCCATTGCCCGATGCGAGGGGGGCGGTGGACGCGAACTCATCAGCGGCAGAACGAACACTGAGGCGAATGCGGTATGACCAGGGAACAGATCGCCGTCCCCATCCCGCGTCAGCGCAGAGAGCAGAAGAGCCGCCACCCCGTGCCTTCGCCCGATCCCTGCCTCTCTGGACGCATGGGTAGACGTCTGTTGCCCGGTGGCATAGATTAGTAAGTGTTGATGCGACCAGTGGGTTCGGGGGTTTCCCCGAGGGAGAATGGCTGAATGTCTCGATCATTCGCGACAGCTTGTGGCACGCGGCGTCACTTTCTGGGCACGCAAGGGGTACTGGCCGGGCTGGCTCTGGCGACTTTGCTGCGCGAGGACGGGTTGCTCGCAGCCCCCGCGAAACCGACTCTCGAAAAGCCCAAGTTCGATCTGTTGCCCAAGCAACCGCCGCACGCTCCGCAGGCGAAGGCGATGATTTCGCTCTTCATGCAGGGGGGACCGAGTCATATCGACATGACCGATCCGAAGCCGGAACTGCAGAAGCTGCATATGCAGAACTTCCCTGGCGAGATCCAGTACGACAACGCCGCGGAATCGAGTGCCAAGGTCTACGCCAGCCCGTTCAAGTTCTCGCCGCATGGGCAGTGCGGAATGGAGCTGAGCGAGCTGTTGCCCGGCCTGGGAAGTATCGCCGATGACATCACGCTGATCCGGTCGATGCACACGGACGTCAACAACCATGGCCAGTCGCTCTATGCGCTGAACACAGGGCGAATCACAGTCGGCCGGCCGTCGATTGGATCGTGGTTGACGTATGGCTTGGGGAGCGAGAGCCAGAATCTGCCCGCGTATTGCGTGCTGACTGATCCGGGTGGGCTTCCGGTGCTGGGCACCGATATGTGGTCGAATGGCTGGTTGCCGTCTCTGTTCCAGGGGACAGTGATTCGTCCCAAGGAACCGCGGATCCTCAATCTCGATCCGCCACCCAATCTGGCGGGCGAACCTCAAGGGAAATTCCTCGACTACTTGCGTGAGATCAACCGCGAGCATCTGGCCACTCATCCAGGTGAGAACGATCTCGCGGCCCGCATTGCGAGTTATGAATTGGCAGCCCGCATGCAGTCAGCTGCGAAGGAGGCTCTGGACATCTCGCAAGAGACAGCTGCGACGCAAGAGATGTACGGTCTCAATGATGACAAGACTCGCGATTTTGGGACTCGATGCCTGATCGCCCGTCGATTGGTCGAGCGTGGCGTGCGCTACGTTCAGATCTTCACCCAGACGCAGCAGTGGGACCATCACGGTGCGTTGCTCACTGCATTGCCCGCCAGCTGTACGAAGATTGATAAGCCCTCGTCAGCATTGGTGAAGGACTTGAAGCAGCGAGGTTTGCTCGATAGTACGTTGGTCCAGTGGGGCGGCGAGATGGGCCGTCTGCCGGTGATTCAGAATGAGAAGAATGTCGGCCGTGACCACAATACGTATGGCTTCAGCTGGTGGCTGGCCGGTGGTGGCGTAAAGGCTGGGCATGTCCATGGGGCGACCGACGAGTTCGGCCACAAGGCTTTGCTCGACAAGGTGAGCCACACCGACTTCCATGTCACGCTGATGCACCTGTTCGGGTTTGGTTCGGACCAGCTGTTCTATCAGCGTCCTAATGGCCCGGCGACATTACTGGATGGCCAGACGGGTCGTCTGGTGACTGAGATCCTGAACCGAGCCCCAGCGACGGCCTGATCCCTTCGGCCAATCAGCCAACTGTCCGTCGGCGGGTTGATGCTGCGAGTGAATTTGCCGATGATTCGGCGAGTTGTTCGCTGCCTCTTCTGCGAGACCGGTATGAGCTCAGATGCGCCCGTTGAGATCCAGACCTCCGTTCGTCCCTCGTTGTGGACCTCGATGCGCAAGCATGAGGACTGGTGGGCGATCTGGATTGGTGGGCTGACGCTGCTGCTCATCGTCGGTTCGGTGATGTGGAACACGGTGCCGGAAGGGAAGCCGCCGTTCAGTGCTCTTAAGGACTATCTCGCCAAGCCAGGCAAGTGGTCGCAGTCGCCGATCGATGCGTTCAAGGCCAAGGACGGTTCGTCCCTCTGGAAGGGGATTCTCGGCGTTGGCGTCCTGTCCGGGCTGTTGTTCGCGATCGGCCAGGCGGGCATGGGGAAGTCGCCAGTCCAGTTTCTCAAAGGATTCGTGGTCATCTTCCTGATGGCGTTGCTGACCTACCTGCTGTCTGAGCAGGAAATCATCAAGTATTACAACCTCGAGTACCCGCTTTGGGGTCTGCTCGTGGGGTTACTAGTGAATCTGACTGTGGGGGTGCCGGGATTTGTGCGGCCGGCCTTGCTGACGGAGTTCTACATCAAGACGGGCCTCGTGCTGCTGGGCGTTGAGGTGTTGCTGCCGAATCTCATCGCGCTCGGGGTTCCCGGGATTTGCGTGTCGTGGATCGTGACTCCGGTCGTGCTGATCGTCACGTTTCTGTTCGGGCAGAAGATCCTCAAAATGGAGTCCGCTGCACTCAACATGGTGATCTCTGCCGATATGTCGGTGTGTGGGGTCTCAGCTGCAATCGCGACGGGGGCAGCCTGTCGGGCGAAGAAGGAAGAGATTTCGCTAGCGATCGCTCTGTCGCTGGCCTTCACGGTCGGCATGATGGTGGTGCAGCCTTACATCATCCGGCAGGTCGGGATGAACGAGGTGGTCGCCGGCGCATGGCTGGGCGGGACGATTGACTCGACTGGGGCTGTGGCCGCTGCGGGGACCATGGTGGGTGCAGCTGCGGAACAGACCGCGATCACGATCAAGATGATTCAAAACATCCTGATCGGAGCTGTGGCGTTTGGCGTGGCCACCTACTGGGTGTCGCGCGTGGAGCCGGGGAAAGAGGGAGTGCGGCCCGATCCGTGGGAGATCTGGTATCGGTTCCCGAAGTTTGTGCTGGGGTTTCTCGCCGCGTCGCTGGTCTTTTCATTCCTGTCGGGATCGAGCGAGGGTGGCAGTGCCCTGGTCAGTGCTACGACGGCGATCTCAAAGGACCTGCGTGCGTGGTTCTTCTGCATGGCGTTCGTGTGCATCGGGATGGAAATCGACTTCGCGGAGCTGAGGCGGAACCTGCAAGGTGGCAAACCGTTGGTGCTGTATGTCTGTGGTCAGGCGTTGAATCTGGCCTTGTCGCTGTTCATGGCCTGGCTGATGTTTGGCGTCGTCTTCAAGTCGGCGAGCGATGAACTGATGAAGAAGGCGTATGAGAAATCCAAAACTCCCGCAGCTGCCGTGAGTCCCAAGTGAGCCAGTCCGTCGAACCACTCCCGGAAGCTTGCGTGCCGCTATGGCAGCGGGGAGTCCGACTGTTGTTGGTGGCGGTGTCCGTCGCTGTGGTCTGGCTGGAGGTTCTGCCGCGGTGGGCTCAAGAGCCGCAGATGCAGGCCGCCTTGCAGAAGCACACCGAGCGGAACATCAACGGGTCAGCGACGTATTACACGGAGAACCCCGCAGCTTTGACCGCCGTTCGGGATCTTCAGCAGTTGCAGCGAGAGCAACCGCTGTTGCTTTGGCGGCCCGGGCGGGGAGGTCGATGAACTCCCCGCAATAGAAAGGTTTGTGGCCATTACGGCACGACTGTGCGGCAAGTCTTCTGTAAATATTGGTTTACGTCATTTATTGCCGGGTAGTCTCAGCCGGGCAACGTCTCCGTCCGCCGATCGATTTTGCGGGTTATGCCGGTTTTTCTGAAGAATTGCCGTGCGAGCGTCGATGAAACAATAGCGATTGTCGCTGGCATGGTTCCTACAACGGGGCCAGCACCTGACTTCCTCGACCTGTGAGCAGTGGAATGAATCTCACGAATCATCAACTCAAGACACTGGGTGTTTTGGCCGGCTGTCTGCTGATGGGAAGCATGGTGGGATGCCAGACGACCATCGGCGGGCAGACTCTCCCGTCGCCCGATTATCTGCGGGACGACATCCAGTATTTCCCGGCGGGACCTGAAATCCAGCTGCCGAATGCTCGTCGAGCCATTCAGGAGTACAAGGCGGCTCAGAAGGGCGAAGACGCCCAGCCGTACAACCCGTCTCCGTGACCGATGGCGGAACAACGAGCAACGAACCACGAAACAGCGGCCCGATGAAAATTGGTTCGCTGTTTCTCATAGGTGTCAAGTTGTTCTCTCGTTGTAATGTTCAATTTGATAATGAGTTGTGACTCTGTTGTCGCGGGGATGGCTCCACCGAGCGGCCCTGCCTGCCTTCCTCGACGTGTGAGCACCGGAATGAATCTCACGAATCATCACCTCTGGATACTGGCGGTTCTGGTTGCCTGTCTGCTGATGGGAAGCATGGTGATATGCCAGACGACCGCCGGTACCCAAACCCTGCCATCGCCTGATAGGATGCCAGACGACATCCAGTATTTCCCGGCGGGACCTGAAATCCAGCTGCCGAATGCTCGTCGAGCCATCCAGGAGTACAAGGCGGCTCAGAAGGGTGAAGACGCCCAGCCGTACAACCCGTCTCCGTGACCGATGACGGTACAACAAACCACGAAACAGCGGCCCGATGAGAATTGGTCCGCTGTTTTTGCGTTGAAGTCGACGTTGAGTGCGTGTTGTAATGTTTATCGCGGTAATGAGTTGCAACTCTCTTGAGTTTATCACTAGACGAAAGTCCACTTTTCACGGAAAATCCTGCTCATCCTGACGGGGACGCGACTGGTCATTGACCTCGCGCTGGGGGCCTCCTGAATCTCTTGGGATGGCGAACTCCGCCTCTCCGTCGCACTGTGAATCTGGAATGAACGCTTCGGCGTCACTGGCTGCCCTGCGGCCGCAACTTCCGGTCATCGCACCTTCCATGTTGAAGTGCGATTTCGGGAATCTTCGTCGAGAGATCGAACTGCTCGACCGTGCCTCGTCCTCCGTCCTGCATTGGGACGTGATGGATGGCCATTTCGTGCCGAATCTGTCTTACGGTGCGTTGCTGATCGAGCGGGTTCGTCCGCTGACTCGGGCGGTGTTTGACGCCCATTTGATGATCACAGACCCTGCCAAATACCTGGATGACTACATCAAGGCGGGGTGCGAGATAATCACGTTTCACATCGAAGCGGTGCCGGAGCCGGTCGAGCTGCTTCGTCGGATTCGCCAGGCGGGCTGCCTGGCCGGTATTGCGGTCAATCCCAAGACACCGGTGTCGGCGATCCGATCAGCGGTCGGGGAATGTGACAATGTGCTGATCATGAGTGTCGAACCCGGATTTGGAGGCCAGTCCTTCATGCCGGGATCCATTGAAAAAGTGTCTGAAGCCCGGGCCATGTTTGGTCCGGAGGTGCTGATCTCCATCGATGGTGGAATTGGCCCGAAAACCATCTCGGGACCTGCCAAGGCCGGGGTGGATCTGTTCGTTGCGGGGAGTTCGGTGTTTGACACGCCGGACTATGGTCAAGCGATCCAGAGCATGGCTGCACTGGCTCGATCGGCTCGCAACGTCTCTTAAGGAGTGGCAATGTCGACAGTTCGTCTCGTCGTGCGTCCCGGAGAAACCGAGTTCGATGGGCAGTCACGCATTCAGGGCAGTCTTGATCTGCCGTTGACCGAAGTCGGTCAGCAACAAGTTCAGAACATCATCGACGAGTTGAGAAAAGAGACGTTCGATGTCATCTACTCCTCTCCCACGGAGCCCGCAGCCACGACAGCCGAAATGATCGGCGACGCTCTGGGTGTGCCGGTCAAGGTCGTTGAAGGCCTGGCGAATCTGCATCTGGGGCTGTGGCAGGGGATGTGTCTGTGCGACATCCGCCGCAAGCATCCGCGTGTCTACAAACAGTGGGAAGACAACCCCGAATCGGTCTGTGCCCCCGAGGGCGAAGAATGCGACGAGGCCCTCGAACGCGTCGAGGCTGCACTGCGCAAACCGTTGAAGAAGGATGAATCGTTCGTCGTCGTCGCTCCGGAGCCGATCGCAACCCTGGTCAGTGGGGTCTTACGTGGGGAGCCCGCACATCTGGCGGGGCCAATTCCTCACGGATGTGGACAGCTGCGGGTCGAGAAGATTTCTCCGCTGCCAGTGGCCAAAGTTGCAGCTGACTCGCCACCACATCACAGTCTGCAGTGGCGGGGGTTGCCCTCCGGCGAACTACCGGCCATCATGTAAGAGCAGAGAGCTGTGATACAGCTCGATCCCTGACCTGGAGTTCTGTCTCATGCAACCGGCCACACCGGCAAGCGACGAAGCCGCGACCACCCCACTGCGTCCCAAACGTCCTGTTCCGGACGGTCTGTGGGTCAAGTGCGAGAGCTGTAACGCCACGGTTTTCGGCAAGCAGGTGGAACAGAACCTGGGCTTGTGTCCCGAGTGTGGCCACCACTTTTATGTGCCCGGTCAGAACCGCATTCAGCAACTGCTGGACGAAGACAGCTTCGAAGAGTGGTACCCCGACATGGTGTCGGTCGATCCCCTCGGATTCACCGACAAGAAGTCGTACAAAGTGCGACTGGTTGAGGAGCAAAAGCGGACCGGCCTCAAGGATGCCTGCCTGGTTGGCAAGGGGCACATGCGTGGTCGACCGCTGGTGTTCGCCCTGACCGACTCCGCTTTCATCATGGGGAGCATGGGCTCCGTGGTGGGGGAGAAGCTAACCCGAGCCGTCGAAGAGGCGACCCGCCTCAAACTCCCACTGGTCATCGTCAGCGGATCGGGCGGTGGAGCCCGTATGCACGAGGGCATTTTCTCGTTGATGCAGATGGGTAAGGTCTCCGCAGCCTTAGGGCGTTATCACGACGCGGGCGGGTTGTTTATCTCGGTGCTGACCAATCCGACCATGGGGGGCGTGGCTGCCAGCTTTGCCTCGTTGGGGGATATTACGATCGCCGAGCCGAAGGCGATGATCGGCTTTGCGGGGCCACGCGTGGTGAAGGCCACCGTGAAGCAGAACCTGCCCGAAGGGTTCCAGACCAGCGAGTTCCTGTTGGAGCATGGATTCGTCGACATGATTGTCCCTCGTACTGAGCTGCGAGCTGAGATCGCCCGCCTGATCGACTACTGCACGATGAAGTAGATGGGAGATCGTTGAGGGTTGAGCGAATGACGGGAGCGGGGTCTCTGCTGGGGCTTCGAGGACAGCAATCATTCGCGATGCGGTGTCGCTTCATAAACACAAATCACACGAGATGAGTGTTCCCTCAACGCTCATCTCTCAACCCTCAACGATCCCCCCGCCATGGACTTCCTCAAGCGGCTCTTTTCGCGACAGCCGAAGATCGAGAAAGTCGATATCCGTCGCCGTTTTGAGCTGCATGGGCGAGTCGGGCAGGGGAGCATGTCGAAGGTCTGGCGGGCGACGGATACGATCGGCAACAAGCCGGTCGCACTGAAGGTCCTTGATAAGCCACGGTTGGCTCGGCTCGATAAGCGGTTCCAGAGTCTGGGGCTCAAGCGACCGCACGAGGGGGAAATCTCCCTCAGCTTGCGTCACCCGAATATCGTGAAGACGCTTGAGTGCGGGATCACGACAGATGACGAGGAATTCCTTGTCATGGAGTTCGTTGATGGGGTGAGCATGAGCTACCTCGTCGATACTCAGTCCCCTCGGATGAAGAAGAACTGCCTCTCCTACTGCATCCAGCTGGGGAATGCTCTCGATGTGGTGCACAAAGCGAATTACATCCATCGAGACCTTTGCCCGCGAAACGTGATCGTGGACACGGACGATGTAGTCAAGCTGATCGATTTTGGGCTGGTGGTCCCGAATACCGAACCATATCGGCGACCGGGGAACCGTACCGGCACCGCGAATTACATGGCTCCGGAGCTGATTAAGCGGCAGGCGACCGACGAACGGATCGACATTTTCTCCTATGCCGTGACCTGTTTCGAGATGTTCACCCGGAATCTCCCGTGGGATTCGGGCGATACGCTGGAAAGTGTGCTGCAACACATCAATTCGCCGCCTCGCGATATTCGAAAGTTCGCTCCGCAGCTGGATGAGCAGATCTGCGACACGATTATGCGGGGGCTGGAGCAGAATCCACGAGACCGCTGGCCGAGCGTCCGGGCGATGGTGGATTCGCTGAAAGATGCGGGGTACCGCATTCGGGCGGCTCATCGGGAGCAGGCCAGGGCAGCCGAGCCGGAACCTCAAACAGAGCAGGAAGAGGGCATTGAAATCGAGATCGAAGGCCCGTCGGATCCAGAGAACGAGTAATCAGCAGTTTCAGCACTTAGGGCGTGGGATTGCATCTTGGTGAGAAGGTTTTTCTTACTGTAACATATTGCTCTTGTGGAATTTCCGGAGTTTGGCATCCATTTGTCATCTCTGAGGGAAATTCTCTCAGGTTCAGTGGCAAGTGGGAGAATCTTCGACTACATTACTCCGCTTCCCCGAGGACCGGGGGCCGAGTCTGTATTGGAACACAGCCATGCCGATGCCTGGAAAAACACACAAGGGTCTTGCCAAGCGGTTCAAGGTAACTGCCAGCGGTAAGGTCAAGCACCGCAACGCCAATCGTGGCCACCTGATGGGTAAGAAGAGCGGCAATCGCAAACGCCGCCTTCGCCAGGACGGGGTCCGCACGGGCTTCAATGCGGTCTACATCGTCGAAGCTTTGCGTCCATCGAACTAAGTAGCTTTTGCGAGCTGGTTCTCAAACCATCTGCGGATGGTGCTCACAAATTCCTCACGAGCCATAGTGCTCCTCGATCAGTGTCGGAAGGTCGTCAGTCATGCGTATTTCTTACGGAAAAGCGACTCGCAGGAAGAAGAAGCGAATCTTCAAAGAAGCCCGCGGGATGCGTGGCGGTCGCAGCAAGCTGTGGCGATCAGTTCAGGAACTGGTCCGTCGTAACCGTTGCTACGCGTTTCGTGACCGTCGCGCTCGTAAGCGTGATTTCCGTCAGCTGTGGATCACCCGTTTGACTGCAGCCTGCCGTATGCGTGGACTCCGCTACTCACTGTTCATCCATGGTCTGGAACTCGCCAACATTACTCTGAACCGCAAGGTCCTCAGCGAAATGGCGATCCACAGCCCCGAGGTCTTCGACGAAGTCTGTGCACTCGTCAAGACGGCTCTCGGATCAAAGCTGCACGTCGCTGCCGCTGTCTAATCCAGCTGCTGATCATCGAATTCACAAACGCCCGGAGCCAATGCTTCGGGCGTTTGTCGTTTCACATCGTGTCTCGTGATGATCCTCACGCAGCACGCCCTTCCACCCTTGGCACCTGCCCCTTGATCCTTGATACTGTGGGGCCTGAAACCGTGCCCTTTCTGGCTCTAGGCCCTAGGCTCTAGGCCTTCCTCCCCCCTCCGGCCTTCCCATGGACGCTCTCGCTCAGCTTGCCCTCTACGAATCCGACGCCCTCCGCGAGATCGCAGCTGCGACTGATGCGGCGGGGATCGAGGCCGTGCGGATCCAGTTTCTGGGGAAGAAGCAGGGGCGGCTCAAGGACTTGCAAAGCCTGCTGGGCCAGGTCGAGGTCTCGGAACGCCCCGCACTGGGGAAACGCTTCAACGAAGTCAAAGATCGCGTCACAGCTGCGCTGGAGGCACGGCAGGCTGAACTCGCCCAGCCGACCAAAGTGGTCGATGGACTCGATGTGACGCTCCCGGGAACGCCGTTCCGCATGGGGCATCGCCACCCGATCTCGCAGACGATCGAAGAGTTCAAGTCGATCATGGTGCGGCTCGGTTTCGATGCCGTCGATGGGCCGGAAATCGAGGACGAGTTCCACAACTTCGAGGCTCTTAACATCCCGCTCGATCACCCGGCTCGTGATCCGCGAGACAACTTCTATCTGGCCACGGCGGAGAAGACCTTCGGTGGACCGCTGCTGATGCGCAGCCAGACCTCGACGGTGCAGATTCGCGTGATGCAGCAGACCCAGCCGCCGGTGCGGATCGTCTCGATCGGTCGCGTCTACCGCCCCGACGAGATGGACGATACGCATTCGTGCATGTTCCATCAGATGGAAGGTCTGATGGTCGACACGCACGTCACGATGGCCGACCTCAAGACGGTGCTGAGTCTGTTCGCCAAGGCGTACCTCGGTGAGGATGTGGAGATCCGCTTCCGCCCGTCGTTCTTCCCGTTCACCGAGCCCTCAGTCGAAGTCGACATGAAGTGGGGCGACCGCTGGCTGGAAATCGGCGGAGCGGGGATGGTCGACCCGAACGTCCTCAAGGCTGTCGGCTATGATCCCGAGAAGGTATCGGGCTTTGCGTTCGGTCTGGGGGTCGAGCGGTTCTGCATGCGGCGGCACAACAACAAGGACATTCGCCAGTTCTACGCCAGCGATGTGCGGTTCCTGAGCCAGTTCTAGCTGATCGTCGAAAGGACAGACAAGAATGTCTGTCCCACTGACCCCCACAGTAGGACAGACATTCCTGTCTGTCCCTTCCCGGAATAGAGACGAAGCCTGAACTCCCGTTATCGTGAGTGGTCTGGCAGGTGATGTCGGCCATAATCTCACAGATATCAATTCGCCTCACTGATCTGGTCGTGCCATGAGCCTGAGCATTCCCACCATCGATTGTCGGTCCTCGGACGCCACGAGTCTGTTCGCAGCCTTGCGTGAGAAGTTGAGTCCGCGCGGGGACGTGGTCTCCGAGGCGGGGAAGGCCCGCACAATCGCTCTGTTTGGTGAAGCGCTGTCGCCATCGCAGGTCGTGGAGCGCATTTGCCAGCGGGTGCAGCGTGAGGGGCTCGATGCCGTTCTCGAATACACGAAGCTCCTCGACAAGAAAGAGATCACCCGGTACTCGCTCCGCGTCTCGGCAGAAGAGCTGAAAGCCGCTCACGTAGCTGCCGATCCGAAGTATCTCGAAACGATCCGCCGCATTCGGGACAACATTGTGGAGTACCAGCGTGCGGTGCTGGCCAGTGATGTACGGATTCTTCGGCAGTCGGACGATGCGTGGATCGAGCTGCGACAGCGGGTCCGACCGCTCAAGCGGGTCGGTGTCTGTATCCCAGGAGGTGCGGCCGCGTATCCCTCCACATTACTCATGACTGCTGTGCCTGCTCAGACGGCGGGGGTCAAGGAGATCGCGGTTGTCGTGCCGCCGACGCCGTTCGGTGGGTACAACGTTGATCTGCTGGCGGCGTGCCATGAGCTGGGCGTGACTGAGGTTTACCGCATCGGCGGTGCCCAGGCGGTGGCGGCTCTGGCGTATGGTGTCGAGGGGATTCCCCGCGTCGACAAGATCGTCGGACCGGGCAATCTGTTCGTCGCCCTGGCCAAGAAGTACGTCTTTGGCGAGGTCGACATCGACAGCATCGCCGGGCCGAGCGAGGTCATCGTGCTGGCTGATGAGTCGGCCAATCCGAAGTTCGTCGCAGCGGACCTGATCTCACAGGCCGAGCACAGCCCCGGTTCGGGCGTGCTGATTACGTGGCACGCTCCGCTCGTGGCCCAGGTGCAGGCTGAACTCGAACGACAGCTGGCGAAGCTGGAACGAGGTGATCTCGCCCGCGTCTCGCTGGAGCAGTACGGGGCCTTCATCATCGCTCGCGATGAGGACGAGGCGGCGAAGCTGACCGACGAACTGGCGACCGAGCACCTGCACATTTCGACAGCTGACCCCGAGAAGATGCTCGACAAGGTGCAGAACGCCGGGGCGATTTTCCTCGGCCACTACACCCCCGTGGCTCTGGGCGATTACGTCGCCGGGCCGTCGCACGTTCTCCCGACCGGCGGCACCGCCCGCTTTGCCAATGGCCTCAGTGCCGTCGACTTCCTCAAGCGATCGTCGGTCATCTCCTATAACAAACCCGGCCTCGCCCTCGATGCCGACCTCGTCCGCCTCATGGCCGATAAAGAAGGTCTGACCGCCCACCGGTCGAGTGTGGATGTGCGGCTGGAGGATTGAGGCGAATAGCCGTGGGCGACAGCCCATGGTTGGCGGAGTGGATAAGCGGCAGCCACGAAGTGGTGGCAGGTTATTTGGCGATGTCGTACGAGACTCGATTCAGGCTCGCCTGTCGCCGCTTCGCGGCAGCAAACTCAGCGACTCTCTTTGTTCCATGGGCTGACGCCCACGGCTACAGGCTGTCACCGCTTCGCGGTTCTGAAGGACAGCCCTTCGAAGCTCACCCTCTCACCCTCTGGCTCTCGTCCCTCGTCTCTCCCCTCTGGTCTTTCTTCCTATTCATCTCTCGCTGGCCGACGCATCAGTGCATCGGTCGCTTCTTTGGGGGACAGGCCTTCAAAGAGCACTCGGAAGACCTGTTGGGTGATCGGCATTTCGATCCCGATCCGTTGGGCAAGGTCGCAGACACTGCGGGAGGTTTGGACCCCTTCGGCCACGGCGTTCATACTGCCGAGGATCTGCGCGAGGGTTTCTCCCTGCCCCAGTCGTACTCCGACCGCGCGGTTGCGACCATAAGGACTGAAACACGTCGTCATCAGATCGCCCAGCCCGGCCAGACCCGCAAAGGTTTTTTCCTGGGCTCCACAGCTGACACCGAACCGCGTCATCTCGACGATGCCCCGGGTGATGAGGGCCGCTTTCGCATTGTCCCCGTAACCCAGCCCGTCCCCGATTCCAGCTGCGATGGCGATGACGTTCTTGAGGGCTCCACCGAGTTCGACGCCGATGATGTCGGTGTTGGTGTAGACGCGGAAACGGTCGGTGGTGAAAAGCTGCTGAACCTGCTTGAGCAGGGTGACATCATGGCCCCCCAGTACGACACTGGAGGGCATGCGGTGGGCGACCTCTTCGGCATGGCTGGGACCGCTGAGGGCAACGACCGGTCGCCCCGGCAACTCAGCTTCCAGGATCTGGCTGGGGCGTAGCAGCGAAGAGTTCTCAATCCCCTTGACCGTGCTGATAAGTGGGCGGCCCGGCTCGATGAAATCACGGAGCGGCCGCAGTCCCTCACGGAGAAACTGGGTGGGGATGCCAATGACATAGGCGTCAGCGTTGCGACAGGCCAGCTCGGGTTCGTGGGTGATTTCCACGCGATCGGGAATTCTGGCTCCGGGGAGTAGGCGAACATTCTCTCGCGTGCGTCGCATCTCCGCGATGCGACCCGCGTCCCGCCCCCATAAGGTCACCTGCACGTCAGGCTGCGAGGCGAGCAGAATTGCGCACGCCGTCGACATGGAACCGCTGCCGAGAATGGTGATCCGTTGCATGAGCGAGCTTGTGGCGGGGAAAGAGCCGTGGCGACCGGGATGATGACACCCAGCGTGAACATTATCAGCCCGAAGTCCGCGACGCATCCGTGTTGCAATCGATGATTTGAATTCCTCATTGGCTCCCCGAATCGTTCCCCGGAGACGTAGAATCCACGAGCTCTCGGATCGCGTTTGATGAGACTCCCTGGCAATGACGGGACCACGCGTGTCGCACTCTATGAATTCGAACATCTCAACGGGGAGTCCATCCACGGAGCCCCAGCTCAAACGAGGACTCGGGCTGTGGCAGGCGACCGCCTTGAATGTCGCGAACATGGTGGGGATCGGGCCGTTCGTCACGATCCCGCTGTTCCTTAAGGCGATGGGAGGCCCGCATGCACTGATCGCCTGGGTGATTGCTGCGGTGCTGGTCATCTGTGACGGGCTGGTGTGGAGTGAGTTGGGAGCAGCGCTGCCCGGATCGGGTGGGACGTATCACTTCCTCAAGCAGATCTACGGACGGGTCAAGTGGGGGAGGGCGTTGCCGTTTCTGTTCATCTGGCAGTTCCTGATTACGGGGACATTGGAGATCGCCAGTGGATACATTGGGACCATGCAGTACGTGCAGTATCTGATTCCGTCGCTGAAGGAGGCGTGCGGCGGATACGGTCAGGAGCTGCTGTCGGTCGGGGCGTGTCTGGTCGTGGGGCTGTTGTTGTCGCGACAAATCGGAACCGTGGGCAATCTGAGTCTGGTGTTCTGTGCCGGGACGATACTGACCGTGCTGATCGTGATCTTCTCCGGGATGAAACACTTCCGGCCGGAGCAGCTGGCCTTTGCACCGGGGGCGTTGACGCCGTCATGGGGGCTGTTTGCGGGGCTGGCCGGGGCGATGCAGATCGCGATTTATGACTACATGGGTTACTACAACGTCTGCCATCTGGGGGATGAGGTCCGCGATCCGTCGAAGACGATCCCCCGCGCGATCCTGATCTCGATCGGTGTGATTGCTGCGACGTACCTGACGATGAATATCTCGATCATCGCCGTGGTGCCCTGGCGGGAGGCGATGGAGTCCCAGCACATCGCCTCGGACTTCATGGAACGGTTGTATGGGACGAGTATCGCCTCCGCGTTTACCTACCTGATTCTGTGGACGAGTTTTGCCTGCTTCTTTGCGATTACGCTGGGGTACTCTCGAATCCTGTTCGCAGCTGCCCGGCAGGGAGATTTCTTTTCGGTGTTTGGCCAGTTGCACTCGACGGGGAATTATCCGCATGTGTCGCTGTGGTTGGTGACGGGGCTGACAGCGCTGTTCTGTTTTTTCCCGCTGGATCTTGTGGTGAAGTCGGCGATCCTCGGGCGGATTGGCGTGCAGTTCATCGGTCAGATCCTGGGGCTGCATCTGCTGCGTAAGACTCGTCCCGATGTCCCACTGCCATTTCGGATGTGGCTCTACCCGATTCCGAGTCTGGTGGCATTGGTCGGGTGGTTGTTCGTGCTGCTGATGAAGGACGCCGACAAGGGGTGGCAACCGCTGGGCGTGGCTGCTCTTGTGAATGGAACGGGAGTGTTGGCTTACTGCCTCTGGAAACGGTTGGGGAGTTCCACCAGCGGGGTGTGACAATCGGGGACAGCCTTCCGATCTTGTTTCTTGAAATTGAGCAGGATGTGTGGCTGGGCGTGTGGATCTCGTTGGGGATAGCGAGGGGATTCGCCGTGTTGGTAACTTGCACTCGGGTTTGCGACGTATGACGTATGGAGCTGGTGCTTCCGGAAAGAGGGGCGTGATGGCTCGATTTTCGGTGACTGTGACGTTGCGGCCCGTCCACTTGAACCATCGAAAGCAACATCCATGAACGAATTGCCGCCTTGTCCCCAATGCCACTCGGAGTTTACCTACGAGAATGGCAGCCTCCTCGTCTGCTCACAGTGTGATCACGAGTGGAGCAGGACCGCGACGGCCTCGTCGGGGGATGAGAAGAAGGTGTGGAAGGATGCGTTCGGCAATGAGTTGAAAGACGGCGACTCAGTAACCGTGGTGAAAGATCTCAAGGTCAAAGGCTCGTCCTCGGTCGTTAAGGTGGGAACGAAGGTTAAAAATATCCGGCTGGTCGAGGGGGACCACGACATCGACTGTAAGATCGAAGGGGTCGGGGCGATGCAGCTGAAGTCCGAGTTTGTGAAGAAGGCGTGACGAGATACCTGAACCGCTTGGGCAAGCTGGGGCGTGGTCGCTGCCTTCCGGGCGAGTTGTTGATTACACTGGAATGGATGGCTAGCTCCCGGGGAATGAGAGCTGGCGAACCTCGTTTTCTCTCTCGGTGTCCAGATGGCGAAAGTCCCTGTGAAACGTGCTGACCTGAAGCCGGGAGAGTTCCTATGTCAGTATTGCACTGCCCGCTGTTGCAGCTATTTCGCGCTGCCGATGGAGACTCCGACCGAGCTCAACGACTTCGAGAACATTCGCTGGTTCATGCTCCACGGCCGGGTGTCAGTGTTTGTCGACTCGGGAACGTGGTATCTGTGCGTGTTCAACAAATGCGATCATCTGCAACCCGACAACATGTGCGGGATCTACGAGACCCGTCCGCAAATCTGTCGGGACTATTCGACCGACAATTGCGAATACGATAACGACGGGTTGTATGACCAGCTGTTCGAGACTCCCGATCAGATTTGGGAGTACGCACAGGCCATCCTGCCGATGGAGAAACCGGAGACTTTCTCACCGGATCCGCTGAGGCCGTCGGAAGTCCTGTTGCCTCTCGTGTAGTTCGTTCGTGATCGCCGGAGCGACCGGTGGGCATCGATACGTGTAACTCTGCGGCCACGAGTCTTTTCACTCGCGAAGCCTGCAATCCGTGATGTTGCGGTTTGGCAACGTGCTGCTTGTTTTTGGCATCATGACTGCATGATCGGTATGTGTTTTGCGAATCTGTCGCGAACTCATCGGTATCAGCTTGCTTCGTCTGCCGAACGGGACAAAACGTCGTAGATTTCATGATGTCGGCCAACCCTCGCTCATGGTTTCTCTATGTTCTCTCTCCGGTCCACACGAAGATCACTCGAACGCCGCGGAACCGCGACAGTCGAGTTGGCAGTTTGCCTGCCCGTGCTGGTGCTGGTCACGCTGGGAGCCATCGAGGCGACAAATGCGATCTATTTGAAGCAAGCTTTGACTAGCATCGCGTATGAAGGTGTTCGAGCTGCGAGTAGTGCCGGGGGGACCACCTCAGATGCCGAGCAAGTCTGCCAGACAATGCTCGCAGCTCGAAACATCCGCGGGGCGACAGTGACCTGTACCCCGATCACCGCCAGTACATCGCCGGGCACTCCGATCTCGGTCAATGTGACCGCCTCTGTGGCGAACAACTCACTGGGAGTCTCGCGAGTCTTTCGGACCACCACGCTCACCGGCACCGCCACGATGCCCCGACTGTGATCAGGTCCGGCCAGGCAGGAATTTCCCGATATCATGCAATCGAAACGAAGATTCCCGATCGCCTTTCTCGCCGGTATTCGTGCGCAGGATCTCACCTCGCGGCGGGGTGTGATTGTCATCCTGGCTGCGACCGCATTTGCGATACTGATTGCCAGCACCATGCTGAGCGTCGACACGGCCTATATTCACCTGACGCGAACCGAGCTGCGTGTGGCCACCGACGCCGCCGCGAAAGCCGGGGCGGAAGCGCTGCTGAGAACGCAGAATGAAAGCCAGGCCATCACCGCGGCCCAGAACATGGCTGCGGCGAATCGAGTGGCTGGTCATCCGTTGTATCTGACCGCCGGGGACATCAAGTTCGGCAGCGCATCGCTGGCCAATACCGGGGCTTGGACGTTTAACGAGTCGGTGCGACCGTACAACTCCGTGCGAGTCGCAGCTGCGCTCAACAGCAGCAATGCCAATGGTCCGGTCCGGTTGTTCTTTGGTGGAATTGTGGGCCAGGGGCTGTACCAACCCACCGAGGAGTCGACCGCAACGGTCTTTCAACAGGACGTGATGTTGTGTATCGACCGTTCGCACTCCATGTGTTTTGACCTGTCTGGAACTGACTGGGTCTACCCATCGGGGAAGTCGTCTTCGGTCGAGATCAAGAACCCACCACATGCCACGCGTAGCCGCTGGGCTTCGCTGGCTCGTGCTGTCGATGATTACCTGACGATCGTGGGAGACGTGGAGCCGCGTCCTCGGATCGGTCTGATTACCTGGGCCTCGGAGATCGGAACGAATACGACTGAATATCAACTGACCGGGCAGACGTCGCCGAAGACCTTTCGGGAGAGTTCGCTGTCGAATAGTTATCAAGGTGTCCGCGATGGGATCGCACGCCGTTCCTCGCGGGTGATGCTGGGAGGAACCGACCTGTCATCGGGACTCGATCTGGCGATCGCCGATATGCAGGCGTCGGATCGTCCACTGGCCAAGAAGGTCATTGTGCTGATGACTGACGGGAACTGGAACCAGGGGCGAAACCCGCGACTCTCCGCAGCCGATGCCCGGAATGCCAATATCATTGTCCATACGATCACGTTCCTGCCGGGGACGCTTCAGGCTGACATGAAAGCCGTCGCGGAGACCACCGGCGGCCGACATTACCATGCCGATAGTGAATCGGAATTACGAGCGGCGTTTCAAGAGCTGGCTCGATCGCTTCCCGTGGTGCTGACAGAGTAACCTTCATGCGATCCCCTCTACGAAATCGCCATTGCTCGTCTGCATCCACTTCCGTCGAGAGACGCGGTGTGACCACGGTCGAAGTGGCACTGACCTTTCCGATCCTGATGCTGATCCTCACGTTGAGTATCGAGGCGGCACGGCTGAACACGCTCCGGAATACTCTGGAAAATGCCGCTTATGAAGGGGCACGCCGGGCGATCGTACCCGGGGCATCGGCCACAGATGTCCGGAACTCGGTCAGTTCGATCTTGAGGTCGATTAATACCAAAGATGCCGTGGTGACCGTCAACCCGGCCACACTGGGGAGCTCGTCGGGACCAGTGACCGTGACGGTTGATGTGCCGATCGCCTCGAACAGCTGGGTCGGACAGACCTCTTCCCGTCACATGGTTCGTGCGTGCACGCTTTCTCGCGAGCGAACGCGGTAGTTTTCGAGGATTGGCTGTGACAGAGTGGGGTAAACGGCAATAATACCCGTTCACCCGAACGTCCGAGTGGCGTCGCGTGTCTGGTGTAGACCAGCCTGAATGATGACCCCGCGATGTGGCGTTCCCGATCTATTCTCGGATTGTGGGAGCCCGCATCATCCTCCTGCGACGGCAACTGTCTCCGTGTCTAAAGATCTGATCCAGCCTCGTACCCTCAAGGGTTTCCGCGATTACCTTCCCGATGTGATGATCGTGCGGGAACAGCTGATGGAGACCGCGCGGCGTGTCTACCGCAGCTATGGCTTCAGCCCGATCGACACTCCCGCACTGGAATATGCCGAGATCCTGGTCGGGAAAGGGGGCGATGAGTCGGACAAGCAGCTGTTCCGTTTCATCGATCATGGCGATCGCGATGTGGCGTTGCGGTTCGATTTGACGGTGCCGTTTGCGCGATTTGCGGCGGAGCATCTCAACGAGATCGGAACGCCCTTCAAACGCTACCACATCGCACCGGTCTGGCGTGGCGAGAACACCCAGCGAGGGCGGTATCGCGAGTTCGTGCAGTGTGACTTTGATACGATCGGCACCGACTCCAACGTCAGCGATATCGAAACGCTGATGGTGATCCATGACCTGATGCAGGCGATCGGTTTTGATGGCTTCGCGATTCGCGTGAATCATCGCATGCTGCTCAACGGTGTGCTGGAAAACCTCGGTGTGGCCGATAAGTCAGTCGGTCTGTTGCGAGCCCTCGATAAGGTCCTGAAGATCGGCCGCGAGGCAGTCATCGCCGAGATGGTTGATAAGGTCGGAGTGACCGCCGAGCAGGCGGCTGGGGTTCTCGACTTTGCGTCGCTGAAGGGGAGCAACCTGGAGATACTCAACGCGGCCGAGAAGCTCGTCGGGACGAATGAACGCGGTCTCGAAGGGGCCGCGAGGTTGCGTCAGCTCTTGAACGCGTGCGAAGTGGCGGGGCTGCGGTCCGAGCGGATCGCACTCGACCTGTCGATCGCACGCGGGCTCGATTACTACACCGGGACGATCTACGAGACGTTCCTGACCGACCTGCCGGGCATTGGCAGCGTCTGCTCGGGGGGACGGTACGACAACCTCGCCGGGCTCTTTACCAAGACGCCGCTGCCTGGCGTGGGAGCCAGTTTGGGGCTCGACCGGTTACTGGCCGCGATGGAGGAGCTCAAACTCGTCTCCAAGGTCTCGACGCCGGCACCGGTGATCATCATTCACTTTGATAAGGACCGGTCCGCTGAGTATCTGCACATGGGGCGCGTACTGCGAGCTGCCGGGATTGGAGCCGAGGTCTATGCCCTTCCCAAGCCGATGAAGAAGCAGATGCAGTACGCCGATGCGAAGGGGTTCCGCTTTGCCCTGATTGCCGGAAGTAATGAGTTCGAAAAAGGCAGCTGGATGCTGAAGGACCTGGCCAAGCAGCAACAGCAGGAAGTGGCCCATGCGGATGTGGTCGCCACGTTGCAGACGCTGTTGGCGGCGGGTAATCCCGGGGCGTAAACGTGTCATTCGTGAAGAGCTTTGCTCCGCTGGCAGCTCCTGATGCGACGTTGCTGATCCTGGGGAGCATGCCCGGCGAGGCATCATTGCAGGCAGGGGAGTATTACGCCCATCCTCGCAATGCGTTCTGGCCGATCATGGGGCAGCTGTTCGGGTTTGACCCAAGCGTCACGTATGACGAGCGGGTGAGTTGTCTGATGGCAGCGCGAGTCGCCGTCTGGGATGTCCTCGCGTCGTGCCATCGTGTCGGAAGCCTCGATTCAGAGATCGATGACACATCGGTTTCGGTGAACAACTTTGAAAGCTTCTTTCGTCAACATCCACAGATTCAACGAGTGTTCTTCAACGGGACCAAGGCCGAGCACAGCTTTCGCAAATGGGTGATTCCGACGTTGCCGGGGCTTGATCTAATGTTAATGCGTTTGCCGTCGACCAGCCCCGCGAATGCGTCGTTCTCGTTGGAGAAGAAGCGGAAGGCCTGGGAGGCGATCTTCCAGCTGTGATGGCCAGTCGCGGAAACGTGATGGCCTATGCAACGAGACTCTCAAACGATCAGCATCCTTGCCTGTCGTTTGAGAGTCCCGAGTTGGAGCGACTGTGGCTATGGAACCTGTGCGATGACGAGGTGCCCGAAGGCCAGAACACGCTGGCTATCGTCGTTGACTCGCAGGCTGAACCAACGCGTCGCCGGGGTAGCTGTGAGTGACTCGGGCGGAGTAAACGAGTAGCGATTCGCGGGCCCGTCAGAGGCATCAGACGTGGGGGTCAGCTCGGGGACCTCGACTCCTCCCTCGACAAACAGGGTACAAACCAACCCCGTACAGTCGACCGCCTGTTGCTGGGCGTCATAGATCGAAATCGTGAGCGGTACTCGCTCGCGGACGAAGAGGTCGATGCGATTGGCCTGAACGCGTTCGAGCGATGTGGCACGCAGTGGCATGACGAATGTCGAGTAATTGCCTCCCCCCTCGCTGTCACCTCCGTTGGTGGATGTCACATGGCCCTCGTCATCGGTCAACAGCTTATGAGCTGGCGAGATCAGAATCTCGGAGGCGATCTGAGCGGCATTCGGCAGGGATTCGACATAGTTCGTCAAGCTGCTGATCGAGTCGCTGGTGGCCAGCCCCGCGACTGAAGGCGGAGAGACATAACTGGTCGCCGCCAGTCGCGAACTGATGGGGGCGTCGATTCTTGCCAGTTCCGTCGCGAGTTCCGTTCTCACCGCAGCAGCGTTTGTCGCCGCTGTGGGGGCCGGTGTCTTGGCCGGGTCATAGTCACTTGTCAGTGTCTGAGGACTGACAATGGAATCAGGCTGGCCACAAACGACATAAGTGACCGCCGAAATCACTGCGGAGATTCGCAGGTAGAACCGGTCTCCCGCCACCGCGTCACCAGGGATGATGCACGACGCGATTCCTTGTGCCCCAGCCATTGTGACGGTGACGGTGGTCTCTTGGTCAATTCCGTTCTTCACCAGAGTTCCTGCGGGAGTCCCGGTGGGGGCGGTTGGCGCTCCAGTCGAATCAATACACGTAAACGGAAGATCAAACCGGCAGGAGGGCTTTAGCATGTCGGGCTTTCTGTTGTACGTTGACATGCCCACTTGAGAGACCGCCGTGGGCATGGATGATTGGCGTGGGGGCCAGCTGAAGACGGATGGCCAGGGTGTCTGGATCTTGTCAGTGAGAAGTTGCTACTCGACCTCTACGGGATTTTCTTCGAGCCCGTTGCGATTCACCAGTGCGAGATATTCGTTCCTGACATTGTCTGCTGGGCATTCGTAGTAAATGCCACCCGCGAACTGCTGGCTGGCCGCGAATGTTCGAATCGCGGCGATCACGGAGGTGTCCGTGAGATTCGGGGAGCAGGACCAGTGAGTCACGGTTGTTGATCCAACCAGTCTGAGGGGAGTGGCAAATGCAACTCCCTCGCTGAGTGGATCCAGAGCAGCAGCGGTTGCCTCGGCGAGTGGTTTTATGGCGTCCGGAATAATCATCGTGCAGACCATCTCAGGGGCTCCTTATGCCAGAAAACGGAGGGCGTCTGATATCTCAGCAGGCGTCAGCCACGGAACAAACCACAGCTCATAGATCGTGGAATCGGTGTAGCTGGTGCCAGCGCTGGATGAGAGCAGATACGGGGCATTGTTGTAGTGCTGTGTACTTCCCGGGGCCGAAGACCATCCCATGCGGTAGCTCACCGTCGATGCGTCCACGGGAGAGGCCTGGAGCACGTGATTTGCATTCGTGTCACGTTTGGAACTCGATGCGTTCACCTGCGGCTGTAGCCCCATCGTTGTCGGACAGTAGAACGCCATCGCCTGGTTGTTGTGCGAGTACAGTCGTGGAGAACCTGCGGCACACGTCACCCACGCGGAAAGCAGCAGCGTGTAAGGCTGATTGAGCGCCGTGGAAGAATTCAGCTGCAGGAACCAATCGGTCGCATTCCCGTAGACTCCGGGCTTTCCGTTGCGATTCGTGCCATAAACTGGCCGTTTGCTGTTATTGCTCTGATCAAATCGACTATTCCAACCACCTGTCGACTTGTAGGGCAACCAGCTGCCGACACTCTCTCCATTTGTTGTGACTGCTGACCCACCACCGGCGGATGCGGTGAACATGTTGACGCCCGCCAGATAACCGCCATACCACGAAGCTTTACCGATCGATGTGAGGTAGGCTGTCAAAGAAGAGGGGGCCGGAGTTCCCGTACTCTGCGGGCCGACGACGACTGAACCTGGCAGATAGAGAGGCATGCAATGTCCTGGGCAGAAGGGAGAGGTCTCTCACTTCCCAAGGACAATTTGTTGCGCGCTGAGGCGTATCACTGACCGCTCGTCGGAGGCTTATCTCACATATACCGGATTCGACAGGACCCAGGGTTTTCGCTCGCCTGCCACATCCAGCCAGACTTCGACGCGGTAGTTACCCGGTTCCGTTACAGAGAATTCAAACCTGTCCCCATCGGCTTCCTGGATCATCTGGCCGGAACGGAAAAGTCGCCAGTGGCCGGGGAGCGGGGACTGGCCGACGAGTTTCAGCCCCTCGCCCGGAGCAACACGGCTCCCCATTTCGAACCGCTCCTCACCTCGCACAGCTGCGAAGTCGAAGCTGCGGGAGTCGGCAATCCCGTCGAAGGCCACGAACGCCCTTCCGCGTTCCAGTGCTTCGCAGATTGCATCGCGGGTCAGATCCGTCGCGAGGATGTGAGTGCCCACATGCCGCAAGCTGTTTTCGTACGGGTCGAGCTGGAGCTTGAAGATTGTGTCGCCGACCTGAGTGGTGTCGGGGAACGGTTTGATGGCCTGGATCAGTTTGGCGTCGACGGTGATTAACTCCTCGCCCAACGCATCCTCGACCTTGGCCCGGCCCCCTTCGGCGAGCTTGATCTTCAGGCCGATATTCTGGTGCGAGTCGTTGGCCGAGACGCCGGTATGCGGGGCAATCCGGCAGAGTTCGTCCCACCGCTTGAGGTAGTTCTCCGGGTAGTCGAGCAACGACAGCAGCGACTCCTGCGGGTACTTTTCGAACAACGGGGCTGAGCTGAGGAGCCACAACGGGTTCTTGGCGGACGAGAAGAACCGCTTCTCGTCCTTGGCATCGGCGTGGGTGTTGTAGATTTCGTTTCCGGTCAGACCCGCGATCTCCCAGTCCATGCGCTCTTCGAGGTGCGACAGGAACGTCATCCCGTTGCGGCCGCGAACGTGGTTGGACAAGTCCTTCGCCTCCAGCGACTCGACGGTCTTCACACTCTCGCGCGGATAGACCAGCATCCCCTTCATCTCGGCACCGGGGATGCAGAGCACTCCGTCTTTCATCCCCTGGTGCCCGTCGATGACGAAATCGTAATGAGGAGCTGGATGTTCGGTGAACATTAAGACCTGCGTCCCGGCCTTTTTCGCAGCTGCGACGATCTCCTCGATGGTGCCGCGGCTGTCGTGGGAAAAGGCCGAGTGGACATGCAGGTTGGCCCGGTACTCGTGCAGCGGTCCGGTGCGTGGGGCCTCTTTGCGGGCCACCTGCAGAGCGACGAGGGCCTTGTGGGTCTTTTCGAGTCGCTTCGCTGTGAAACGGTCGATGGCGTCCTCAGCCGGAGCCAAAGAACCCAGAACAATGGCCAGGCAAACAATCAGGAAGCAAATGCGATGGGTCATACTGATCACTCAGGCTGTGATGCTGTGATTGAGATGCGGCCATTGGATGGGAGGGCGAAGCTCCTGCTGAGACGTTTCGACACAACGATGACCGATGGCGTTATCGGCTCAGCAGGAGCTTCGCCCTCCCGCATGAGCCTCTCCGCATGATCTACCCCGCCCAGTGAAAGATCCGTTTCGCATTTTCGGTTGTCAGAACTGCCATTTCGGGGAGAGTCAGGTCGCAGGCTTCGGCGAGAACTTTGGCGGTCTGCTGTACGAAGGCGGGTTCGTTCCGCTTGCCACGATGGGGCGTCGGAGCCAGATATGGGCAGTCAGTTTCGACCATGAGCTGGTCGCGAGGGACACTCGCCGCCAGCTGTCGCAGAGCCTCGTTCTTCTTGTACGTGATCATCCCGGAGAACGAGAGCATCATCCCCAGCTCAATGCAGCGGGCGGCGGTTTCCGGGCTGCCGCAGAATGAGTGCATGATTCCGTTCAGCGGCCCCGACTGGGCGGCCCGGTCGAGGACCTCCAGCGTTTCCGGCTCCGCCTCACGGCAATGCACGATGAATGGTTTTCCAACCTCGCGGGACAACGCGATGTGTCGCTCGAAGTACTCGACCTGTAGCTCAATGGGCGAGTGGTCCCAGTAACGATCCAGCCCCGTTTCGCCGACCGCGACCACGCGCGGGTGCTTCGCCATTTCGCAGATCAGGCCCCAGTCCTCAAACGCCGCTTGCGACACGTAGTTCGGATGAATCCCGACAGCGGCTCGGACTGCGGGGTATTTTTCGGCGAGCGCGATCGCCCGGCGGCAGGAGTCGAGAGTGATTCCGATCGTGACCATGCCCTTTACGCTGGCCGCGTGGGCACGTTCGATCATTTCTTCAAAGTCTGCCTCGAACGATTGCTCGTCGAGATGGGCATGGGTGTCGATCAGAAACATCAGAGTGGCTTCGCAGTGGGGATGAGCGTCCTTTTTCAAGAGAAAGGACAAACGTTGCTCCCTCACTTTACGAAGCTTGCTGTCCGACGAACACTGAAGGAGGGGCAATGTGGGAAACTGACATCGGTAACAATATGACAGGGGTCAGAATGGATTGACAAAAAAGTCTGCCTCACTGATTGCTTGCGACCGTAGAACAGACATTCTTGGCTGTTCTTTTACTGAGTGAAGACCAAGGATAAAACGGTTACAGGTCCTCGAAGGTATCCCCGTTACCGGTCGGCATAGGCGGCTCTCCAGAGGGGGGAGGGCGAAGCGACCCGAGAGGCTGCGGGAGCCGTTGTCGTGAGTCGCAGCTGGGCGACTTCGCGGGGAGCGACTTCGTCCCCGGTCGGTTTGCGACCGATGAAGATGTAATAGGGCACCCGCATTAACGGAGCGTACGGGACAGCTCCGTGCCCCTCTTCCAGCGACACGGTCTCGAAACGACTTCGCAGGTAGGGGAGGTGATCCGGGCTGGGCTGGACGTTGTCATTCCCGAACCAGAGGGGAACCAGATTGCGTGTCAGCCAACCGTGGCGCCGCAGCCCCTCCTCAGGGTATTTTCGAGAGATATAGAAATCGGCGATGGCGATCTGTCCACCCGGCTTCAACAAGGACCACGCGTGGTCGATCGCCCGAAACCAGTCGGGAATCATGGTGAGCGAGTACGAGAACGACACGATGTCGACCAGCTCCTCGGGAGGGGTGAAGCGGGTGCCATCTGCCAGGACCGCGTGGGTATTCTTCCATCCCTGGCTGGCGATGCGTTCTTCGGCGACCTGGAGCAGAGGCCGACACAGGTCGACGAGGTACATCGTTTTGAGCTGAGTGCGGCGATGGGCCAGATACTCAGCGTTCTCGCCGGTGCCCGCTCCGATATCGACCCAGACACCACGGTCCGGGATCTGAACCCGTTCGATCATCTCCCGTCGCCCGTGAAGCAGCCGTGAGCGGAATGAGTCATAGCCGCGGGCCTGTCCCTCGTAGAAGCTGTTGAGTCGGTCCGCGTGGGTTCGCCCTCGGACCCGCTTAAAAAGCAGATGCCAAAGGACTCGAAGATCGTTCTGACCAGTGTTCTGGCTCATGTCCATCCTGCCCCAGCATCATCACTGCGATGATGAGTTGTATTGCCCGCGTTCGATTGTGTTGTCGACACTGGTCCGATCGGTACTCAGTTCAGATCGGCGATGTAGAAGCTGCCGTAGGTGTTCACGCGATCCTTCTGATGAAGTTCCGCAGCCAGTTCCAGGTGATATGTCAGGATCTCGCCCACGTTGCGAAGCCCGCTATCGGTCTGCACACGAATGGGATTGATGAAGTCGGAGTTGAACCCCGCACTGCGCCACAGGACACGAGCCCCCGGAGCAGCTCGGGTGACAATCGCTTGCCACTCCCGGGCCAGGACATCACGGCGATGCTCCGAAAGCCAGTCCATATGGTCCAGCAGTACAAACCGGTTGATCGGCTGCTCAATCGAGTTGAGGTACCCCAGGACGGAGTTGGTCTGAACCGTGAACGACTCGTGGGCGTTCTTCAGAGATGAAAAGTTGGTCTCTTTCAGGTATTCCGGGCAGCAGTCGGGTGTGTATTCCCCTCGTAAATAAACTCTCCAGAAGTAGTTTTCCGCCAGGCTGGTCTGGGTGAGGACCTGTTCGATGCGGTCAATGATGAACTGAACAATGCCGCCAGGGTATTGCCGGTCGAGCTGCTTTCGCTGACTGCGGGGGACACCAAGCATCGCCAGCGTGGTGTCCCGCCGCAGCAGGAAACGTACCAGAGGACGGAAGACCTTTTCGGACAACCGGAACTCGTGGTAGATCTTCTGTTGCTCCTGAATCGATGAGGCGTCCAGCAGTGAATCCACGACACCGCGGAGCTTGGCGAACTTGTTGACATACCCATTGACCAGCCATGCGAACGTCCCGGACGAGCCTCGAAAATAGAAACCCCGTCGCTTGGAATGGCCGCCAAAGAACGAGTGTCCCCGGCGATCCCAGATGGCCTGGGACTCATTGGTCAGATACGGCCGCATGGCCCGGTAGTGTGTCAACCAGTTCGAGGAGCGTCCTCGACCGAACAGAATGAAAAAGTCGTCGTACTCCAGCACGCGAGCCCCCGCGAGCTTAAGCTCCAGCAGAGCGTTCTGATGCGGGTTCATGTCGACCGCGTGAATCCGCCCCGCACCACCCAGGTAATAGTCGAGGGCGTTGCACCCTGCGGACGTGATCACAAGGACCTCGTCCGTCGGCAGGAGGGCCATGGCTGTGCGATCGAGGCGAGGGTCCTCCCAGCAAGTGTTGTAGACGAGATTGCTGGTGTGGATCAGGTTGAACCAGGCGTTACGAACTTTTTCGAGGGGCATGGCGATTCCCAAAAGGGGAGGTGGCGATCGGGCGTCTCGAGACGTACCAAGCGTTACGTGGAGGCCTGCATCAGGACCTCATCCAGCAGAGCAGGGTGGGGCAGCTGATGTGGCGAAGGGGTCGGGCTGACGCCTCGGCGAATCACGCTGTATTGCTGAGTCCACGGATAGAAGCATTCGAGGTCGAACTGGCCGTTTTCGGTTTCGACGAGAGAGGTGCAGTTCTCGACCCAGTCGCCGGTGTTGAAGTAGGTCATATCATCCCGGTGGACCATCGCTGGGGTGTGCAGGTGCCCACAGATGACGCCCTGACATCCCTGGTCCCGGGCATGCGAGAGAATGGAGTCCTCGAAATGACTGAGGAAACGAATCATCGATTTGACGCGTTTCTTCCCGGTTGCACAGAGCCAGTACGGGCTCTTCTCTTCATTCCGAATGCAGCGAGAGAGCCACCAGTTCGACGACAAGGCTGCGTCGTAGGCCCATGAGGACATCCTGGAAATCCATTGGGCCGACCGTTCCACGAGATCGAAGTGGTCGCCATGGGTCACGAGAAAGCGGCGACCATCCAACGCGGTGTGGATGAACTCGTCTGCGATATGGAGAAATGGCAAGCGTCGCTGCACAGCTTCCGCGACCGCGGGGGCACGCAGGAACTCATCATGATTTCCCGGGGTGTAGTAGATCCTGGTCCCAGCCTCTGCCAGATCTTCCAGGACGCGGACGATGGAGACGAGTGACGCCTTCCAGGTCCAACCCGCGGGCCATCTCCAGCCGTCAACGATATCACCTACGAGATACAGCGATTCGGGACGTCTTTTCCGCAGGGTGGTCAGGAAGGCTTCGCTTTGCGAGTGCCGACTGCCCAGATGAATATCACTCACAAACAAAGTTCGAACCGGAAAAGCATCGTTATCTTTGATTCGTGCAATCACGAGCGGCCTCGCTGCATGAGGACTGGATCGACTGCCCGGCCGGGGAGTGCTCGCACAGACGCCAGCCTCCAATCCGGCACATTTTTATTTTCGGCGAGGCGTATTCAGGGATGATGAAGGGCGGGCGAATTCCGCGTAAATGACTGATCCCGTGTCAGCCTGATCGCCTGACGAGGCCAGATCAGGCGGCAGGGGTAATGCCCATGCCGTAGGGGCTCACACGCCTCGCAAGACGGTGGCTGGGGACATTACGGATGCGGGGCTTTGCTTATAGATACTAGAGTCACTTCGCTGGTGTTTTCGGTTCAGTACTTGCCGGCCAGTTGATTATGGCGAGTGACGGCCCTTCGCTGCAGGCCGTGAGTGAGCAGCCAGACGAGTGGAGCTGTGAGAAACGACCGAGGTGGGGGGGGAAAGACTGGGGCATGAGGCGGTGGGGGTGGCTGGGGTCGCAGCGAAGCGCAGCCCCCCAGCGATCACGTCACCATCCCGATGGCTGGGGGCTTCCGTTGGTCGACCCCAGCCACCCGGACCCACCCAGGCCGGGAACGGTTAACGAATTCTCAGAAATCGGCAACGTTGTATTGACTACTTC
>JAXMBW010000002.1:460000-723200 GCA_046349675.1 Planctomycetaceae bacterium
TTGTCTTTGGCGAACTGCCAGCGATCGGAACCGTGTCCATGCAGAGCAATCAGGACGCTGAACTTCTCGTCGAGTTTCATCTCCGGCGGTGTGATCGTCACGTACTTCTGTTCGGTGTTGTCGAACTTCGCGACGAACGAGCGATCTTCGATCACCGGATCAGCAGCGAATGCAATCGAACAGAGCAGCAACCACGCGACTGAATAAACCACTTTCATGAGCGTCGTCTTTCTCCGCACAACAGCGAGCGGCAGACGTGAGTCTGCCGTGAATACACGTTGTGATAATGTAGATCGTTCTGTCATTCAGTCCGGGCACAACCACGGCAGACTCACGTCTGCCGCTCGCTTACACCTTGGGCTGGTAGAGCACCTTCGGCTCGGCTTGTCCCGGAAGATACAACGCCAACCCGCCCGCCTTGTCGTTCACTCGGACCACCCCATCGGGCTGTCCCTTCGCAGCGTGGTCAAGAATCGCCTCCAGGGCCTGCACAGCTGCGACGACCTGGCGATCGGCGGAGAGGTCGTTGTAGCCCAGGCGGCGTGCCTCGGCGAGACGCGACGCCCGTTCGCCAGCAGCCCCGCCCCACTCCACACGGGCGACCTCGCGAGCGAAGCGTTCGAGCACCTCGATCCCGTACCCCCGCTGTGACCGCTCGCCCCACGGCTCGACGAACGTGCCGTTGTAGTGCGTGTTGATCGTGATCTTGAACTCGTTCGGGGTCTTACCCTCGATCGTGCATTCGATCCCGCGTCGGCGAGAGTGCCCGTTCCACACGCCGTTGTCGAATCGGAACTGGACTTCCTGCTCCACGTACCCGGGGAAGTTGTCGGGGTTCACCCACGAGGTATGGATGTCGAACGCTGCTTCGCGACCGTCCTCATACTCATACACCAGCTTCAACTGGTTGCTGTCCCAGGTCGGCCCGTTCGCGGCCCCGACCAGCCCTCGCTGCCCTGAGGCTGAGACCGTCTTGAGCCGACCGCCAAACGTGAAGTCGATCAGCTTGATGTAGTGGACCGCGACATAGGTGCCGGGATTGCGGCCCTTGATCCACTCGGCAAACTGCCCGCCCGAAATCGACTTCGGTTCCAGCAGTGAGCAATACCCGTTGTTCACATGCTTCAGCACGCCATCATGCACGAACGTCCGCAGCTTCTTGTGGTCGGGGTCGAGCAGCTTGTGATAGACGACCTTCGCCAGCAACCCCTGTTTGTCGGCCAGTGCGACCAGTTCATCCAGCTGGGCCAGGTCGAGGACGCTTGGCTTCTCGATCAGCACATGCACCCCGGCCGAGAGGATCGCCTTGGCCGCTTCGAAGTGGCGGTCATCGGGCGTCGCCACACAGGCGATATCAACCCCCGCCTTCAACATCTGCCCCACCGAGTCCTCCCCGGCGTAGGACTGAAACGCCGCCACTTTACCGCCCGCCACCTTTCGATAGGCCTCGGCCCGGCTCCCCGTCCGCGTTGCCACAGCTGTCAGCGGCACATCGACATCGCCGAAGCTGCGCTCGTAGAGGCCGTCGCGATGCACCCGCTCAAAGAAGGGGCGATAGGTCTCATCAAAGATCATCCCCATACCAACCATACCGGTACGCAGCGTATGCACAGGAGCAGTCATTCAAGTGGGCCTTCCAGGGTGCCAATCTCAGGTCTGTCCGATGTCGGACGATCAACAAGGAGTATTCAGCCCCGCGGGAACGAATTCAAGCATCATGGGGTAAGTCCCGGCTCCCCCAGCGAGCGGCAGACGTGAGTCTGCCGTGGATGTGGCCGCGGGCGCACGCGGACTTGGGGTGGCCATCGACTCCAGAGACTGACCGAGATCAACGTCGGTTCGTGAAGACCTCTTACTGCCCCGTTAGCCCCAAGCGGCAACCGGGACCAGTACCGCGTCTACGGATGAACCTTCTGCTATGGTTATTTACTTCGGGAGATGTTCTGCAACGAATCTTTCGACATCTCGAATCATGTCGTCAACATCGGATTTGGAGAATTCGCCCGCATTTCCATGCGCTGCAGAGTTCCGGATGTCGGCCAACGTTGTGATTCGTTTTTGAACAAGCTTGTTGAATATTCCCAGCTTTGCAAGATCCGCGTTCATCTTGTCCAGTTTTCCGTAAGAGATTCCATTTCGATCACACAGTTCGCGGAGCGTTGTTTCTAGGACAACACCAGCAATAACGGCTGCCGCAGAGCAATACCCATTGTTTAACAGTTCCCTAGCTTGTTCTAATTCCGAATCAAAGACCTCAGCCTGAATCAACGATTTAGTTGATTCGAGATATCCTCCAACGAAGTCTTCCTTAGCTGCAATAAATATTGCACGAAGACGTTCCAGTGTCGAGAGATATCTGCCATACATCGAGGTCTTTTCGTTTTCCAGAAACTCTCTGTAGTGTTCCGAATCCACACCACAAGCCTTGGACAGCAGGTTTCTCGTTTTGATCCGCCATTCAAGCAGCTTATTACAGTCAATTTCTTCAATACTCCGTTGAAGGTAATCAACGTACTTAGTTTCCCTGCTTAAAAACAAAACCTCCATTTGTTCAGTAAGTTCGTCAAAACGATTGAGAAGATGCTGTGTCATGTGATTAGCCGAGAACCTAAACAGTCAAGAGAGCATCGAGGAGCAAAGAGACATCATAAACTCTGACTATTTTTTCCAGCCTTGTCAATTTGGTTCAACAAGCGGCAATGTCAGTCTAGTCGAATCACAGTCCGGATTTCATGGACAACCTAGTCATACCATTTCTTCTCCGCAAGAAGTGGCACCCGAATTTCGGTTGTGCTCATAACGACCACGCCCTTCGAAGACTCGGGGACATGCCACTCAAGGTATCAACGCGGTCTCTACGCTCCACGACTCGGCAGACTCACGTCTGCCGCTCTCGGGGGAGGTTGTTAACCGAGTTGGCCGGAGAGCCAGAGGAGCAGGCTTTCGAGTTGCAGGCGGTCGGGCATGCGGCTGCCGCCTTTGAGGTCGCGGTCGGCGTCGGCGAGGCGGGCGAAGAGTTGGTCAGCCCGAGCTCGCCCCAGGCGTTTCAGATAGCGTTCCGAGCTGTCCAGGTCACGCGGGAAGACGCCTGCTTCTTTGAGGGCAACGGGCAGCGGGATCTTGCGGCGCGAGATCTCCGTCGCGATGGCGAACTTCTTGAAGACGTAGATCAGCCCACCGAGGATCTTCGGAGCGGCTTCGCCCGCATGTAGCAGCTTCGACAGACATGTCAGAGCCAGCTCAGGATTCCCATCGCGGACGGCGTTCGTCATCGTCCACGTCTCTTCCGCCCGCCAGCCGCCGACCAGCTGTCGCACGTCGTCGGGTTTGATCTGCGGACGATCGCCGACAAAACTCGCCAGCTTCGCCAACTCCTGCGACAGCTGCCCCAGCCCCGTCCCGGCCAGTTCAACGAGTAAGCTCGCCGAGTCGCGGTTGATCTGCTTGCCGTGTTCCGCAGCTGTGTAATCCACGATCCACTTCTGCAGCGGTCCGGCGGCCAGTTCCCCGCAATCGAGTTCAAGCCCCGACTCGGCGATCTTCTTGGCCAGCCGCGTGTTCGACTTCCACGACTTGCAGTCGATGACCAGCACCGACCGCGAGGCAGGCTTGAGACAATACGCCTCCAGCAGGTCGCGATACTTCGTCACGAAGTCGTCGGCATCCTCGACCACCACCAGTCGCGACGACGCAAACATCCCGACCGTCTGCAGCTCAGCCTTCACCGTTTTGAGTTCGGTCTCCTTACCCGGAAACTTCACCAGCCCCACCGCTGCGTCGGGTCCCGTCCCCAGCACCAACTCCGCCAACCGAGCCAGGCACAGCTGTTTCAGATGCGTCTCCTCACCAAACATGACCGCCACCGCCGGTGGGCGGTCGTTGGTCTTCTTGGCGAGGTAGAGGGTGGCGTGCATAAGAAGGCGGATGGCGAATGGCTGGTGGCAGATGGCCAGAAGGGGAAAAGAGGCTGAAAGCTGACGGCTGATACCTGACAGCTTCCCTATCGTTTTCGGTCCTTGAGGATCGGTTGGAGTTCCTGGACGAAGTCGTTGACGTCCTGAAACGAACGGTAGACGGAGGCGAACCGGACGAAGGCGACCTGGTCGACGAGCTTGAGGGCCTCCATCACCTTTTCGCCGACGTAGCGGGACGGGACTTCGCGGTCGAACTGGGCATACACATCGCGTTCAATGTCGCTGACGATGCGTTCGATGTGGTCGGGGCTGATAGGGCGTTTGTAGCAGGCCTTCTCGATCCCAGCCCGGATCTTTTCACGGTCAAACGGGATGCGGGCCCCGTCCTTCTTGATGACCTTCAACGGAGACTCTTCGATCTTCTCGTAGGTCGTGAAGCGACGGCCGCAGTCGAGGCATTCGCGGCGGCGGCGGATCACAAACTCCTGACTGCCGCGAGAGTCGACCACTTTGGTTTCGCCCTTTTGGCAGAATGGACAGAGCATTGCGTGAGCCTCCCGACGAAGCGTGATCGCGTCGGGCTCAACCCTACAGAGGCAGGGCCGCACGACGGACAACGTGACGCTATGATAAGCTGCGTTTGCATTGCCCGTTAGTCTCCCATCGATGTGTTGAGAAAAACCGTGGCGTCTCCGGCCCCGCAACCATTCCCCAAGCCCCGCGAACCGGCGCTGACAGCTGCCCTTCTGTTTGCGGCGGGGATTGTGATCGACCGGTTCGGCCAGTGCGAGATGTTGACGTGGCTGGTCTCGGGCGTGGTCGTAGCGGGAGCTGCGGTGTTCGGCTTGCGGAGCGGCCAGCTTCGTTGGGTTGCGGTCATGGTGGCGTTATTACTGATTGCGGCGGGGGGAGCACGGCATCACCTGTTCTGGGCGGTTCGTGAATCGAGCTCGATCGCGGCCTACCCCTCCGATAATCAACCCGTGCGGCTGGAGGCCGTCGTCGCCTCGCCCATCAGTCTGCGGAACAACAACCGGCCCGGTGTGCCGACGTGGATGCGAGTCGACCATTCGGTCTTTCTGGTCGAAGGACAATCACTGGTCGGCCACGATGGGCTCAAACAGCCAGCGACCGGCCTGGTACGAGTCGATGTCTCCGGGCATCTGCTCGACACCCTGCCCGGAGATCGGATCCTGATCCGCGGCCAGCTGTCTGCTCCCGAACCACCGGGGAACCCGGGCGATTTTGACTACCCGGAGTTTCTGCGTTCGCGGGGTATAGATCGGATCGTCCGGTGTGAGCATCCCGATTCGATTCAGCTGGTCGAGCGGCCAAGGGGGCTATTGACCAGCGGGGCGAGATTGCGGGAGGCTGTCCGTGCTGAGTGTGACAGCCTGATCTTCGAGCACCTGCCTCCGAAGTTGCAGCCCGTCGCGGCATCGTTGTTGATTGGGGATCGTTCGGATCTGAAGGAGGAGACCGAAACGGCCTTTATCCGCAGCGGCACAATGCACATTCTGGCGATCTCCGGGCTGCACATCGGCGTGCTGGCCGCGTTCGTATTGCTGATGTGTCGGGCGGTGGGGATGCGGAGTTTGACGACCTGGCTGTTGGTTCTGGGGTTGGTCTATGGGTATGCAGCCATTGCGGAGAGTCGTCCCCCGGTGATGCGGGCCGTGGTGCTCTGCACGCTGGTGGTCATCAGCAAGCTGCTGGGGCGCAAGTCGGATGGGCTCCAGGCGCTGGGCCTGAGTGCGCTCGTGCTGTTGCTGATCAATCCGGCCGATCTGTTCGACGTGGGAGCCCAGCTGAGTTTCCTGGCGGTGGCGGTGATTTTTGTGATGTCCGACTGGATCGCCGAGCGGACGTATGTGTCGTATCAGGACCGACTTTTGGCGGGTGAGCGACCGTTGATTGTGCGGGCCTTCACAGCGGCCGGGCGCTGGTTGCTGGGGGCGTATGTCTTAAGCACGATGATCTGGATAATGACGATTCCGATCACGATGCGGACGTTTCATCTGGTTTCTCCAGCAGGGCTGGTGGTGAATGCGTTGCTGACTCCGGTCTCGACGCTGGTGCTCTGTGCGGGGTATTTGTTCCTGGGAGTCGGGCTGTTGTGTCCAGCGTTAGCGGGGTGGGCTGTGGTCCCGTTCCGTGTGAGCCTCAGCTGGTTTCTGGGGGCGGTGGAGTGGTCGTCCCAGCTTCCCGGAGCGGCAGGTGAGTCACCGGTACCGTCGACTTTGTGGATGGGCGGGCTCTATGCACTGCTGGTCGCGGGAGTCCTGGTGAGGTCGACGGGGTTAAAGCGTTGGGTGTGGCGCGGGGTGTTTCTCTGGACGCTGGGATGGCTGGCCGTTGCGGCATGGCCACATCCTCGGGAGTCGGGTTTGACGTGCACGTTCCTGGATGTGGGGCATGGCGAGGCGATCGTCGTGACCTGTCCAAATGGACGAACGCTGTTGTACGACATCGGTTCGCTTGGCGATGGACGGCGGGCGGCCCGCGCGGTGCAGGCTCTGCTCCGAGAGCGAGGGGCGGGGCGAATCGACGCGCTGGTGCTCTCCCACGCGGACGCCGACCATTACAACGGCGGGATCGATCTCGTCGCCCACACGGCGATCGGGACAGCTCTCTTCAGCCAGCATTGTCTGAACTTCGAGCAGGAGGAGCTGCCCGAGTTGTTTGACGATCTGGCGAGTCACGGGACTCGCCTGAAGATGATCCAGACGGGCGATGAGTTGGTTCTCGACCCCGAAGTCCGCATGACCGTACTGCACCCTTCTCCCCAGACCAAGGACCGGCAGGACAACGGCAACAGCGTTGTGTTACGAATCGACTATGCGGGCCAGAGTATTCTGCTCACGGGTGATCTCGAGGAGGGCGGTGCCGCGTCGCTCATGCGGCTACCCATCTCGCCGATCGATCTGTTTCTCGCTCCGCATCACGGGGGCAAGTCAGCCAATACCCCCGAGCTCGCCAAATGGGCCCATCCCCGGCATGTGTTTGTCAGCTCTGGCCGGGACATCACCCCCGCACTTGCTAAAATTTATTCGGTCGCGGATTCCATTCACTGCACTGCAGTCGAAGGCGCGATCCACGCTCGTATTGCCCCCAACGGATCGATTCAGATCGGCTCGCACCGAGCCGGTCGACCGTCCACCAACCTTCATCCTGTTGCGACCCAGCTGCCTCCATGATCCAGCCCATCACTTGCCCGATCTGCGACAAGCAGTTGCCGCCCTCAGCTTCGGACACGCCGTACTTTCCGTTCTGCTGCGTTCGATGCAAGCAGATCGACCTGTCACGCTGGCTGGATGGCAAGTATGCGGTCGTCGAGGAGCTCACGCCGGAACGCCTCATGATGGAGTTGACCGACCCGGACGACCTGCCGCCCGAGTAAGCGTCGTCGATTGAGCCAAATGTGGGGCCAATCAAAACAAAAACGGGTGAGGCGTGGCGGAAAAAGTCCGCATGCCTCACCCGATATTCGTTTGGCCGATTTGTCTATCTCAGCGACACATCGACTCGCGTGCCGACGGGGAGGTCAGGCCACAACTCGCCGGTCTGTTCGACTCGCACGAGGATCAGGCTCTCCGCTCCGTGAGAATTCGCGTCGGTGGGGATCGCTTGCGGGGCGATCATCTGAATGCGTCCGGTGCGTTTCGCTCCGCCGGGGAAGGTGATGTCCACACTCTGGGCGACCTTCAACTCGGAAATCTTGGACGAGGGAACCTCGACTCGCAGGAATCGGCGGGCATCGTCGAGCAGCTCGACAATCGTCTGGCCCGGTTGAACATGGTCGCCGACCTTCACGCGGTAAACGCCCACCTTGCCGACAGCTGTCGATGTGACGGTCAGTTCCGTACGACGAGCCTCCGTTTGTTCCAGCATCGCCCGAGCCCGAGCCAGCGTGGCTTCCGCAGCGTCCACTCCAGCTTTGCGACGCACGGTGGCTGGCAACGATTGCTTCACCTGCTCCAGACGCTTGAGCTGTTGTTCGCAGATCTCGACCTGGGCCGATGAGACGTCGGTCGCATTGGACACCGTTTCGAGCTTGAGGGCAGTCGTCATCTCCTCGACGCGGGGCAGGCGGTCCTCAACCATCAGCGAGCCGATCAGTGAATCGGGATCGGGCAAAGCTGCGGTCTGGTTGCTGGACAACATGTCGGCCAGCATGCTCTTCTGGAGCTCGAAGTCGTATTTCTCTTTCAGGTACCCCGCTGATCGCAGCTGGTAGTCGATGATCTTGTCATCCAGGTCATTGGTTCGCCATTGCAGGTCGAGGTCGGCTTCTGCCAGGCACTGGTTCAGCTGGATTTCCGAGCGAACGACCTCGTCCTTCTGTAACTGAATCTCACGCATCAGTTGCGAGTCGGTCAGGTTGAGCAGCGGGTCGCCGATCGTGATCCGGTCGCCTTCGCTCTTGGTCAGGGTCTCGACTCGTCCGGGGTGCTCCGCGGTGACGGGAGTCTTGTGTGCTTCCAGATAGGCGGCGAAACGGACCTCACCATGACGCTCAAACCACACCGCAACTCCAGCACCCGCCAGCAATGAAGCCAGACAGATTGCCAGGGTCCGGAGGGGATGAGGTGATGCGGGTGTCTGAATACAGATCGGGGTAGAAGTGGCAGAGGTCATAGCTGTCATGAGCAAATTGCCTCACCAAGGTGGCCCCGGCAGAGCCTGCCGGTTTCGACCTTCATCGGTACGAGTGGACTCGTTTGGGGATGTCTCAAGAGAACGTCATCATTCACATCGACGAGGCACCTGCTTTTCAATGATCTGCTCAAGCTGTCAGTTGTCGGAAGTTGCCGACATCACCTCCCGGTTACCTTAGCTCCGGCACTGCTCGGCGATTTTCTCTGAACGGAAAAGTCATCCCAGATCGGCTGTGAGTGCCCATCGGTCAACTCGGCCTGGTCCCCAACGTGGCTGAGCCTCGTGAGGTGTGCCGTATTGGTTCACCTCAATCAAATCCACGCCGGGGCATGGCCAGCAGCGTGCCCCATCGGAGCGGATGGCTCACCGCCGACGGGGCCTCTATGATACGCCGACCGAGCGAGATCGAGTTGTTCGGAGAGGCGGGGGTCATGTGGCTCTTGCGAAGGGTGTCGAGTGTGCAAGGTGACTGACAGATGAAGTACGACGTGTATGGCGTGGGCAATGCTCTCCTGGACATTCAGGCCCGGGTCGCGGATTCCGTTCTCACCGATCTGCACTTTGCCAAGGGGATCATGACGCTGGTTGACGAGCCCACCCAGGAGCAAGTACTCGGCAAGCTCAACGGGGTGACGCTCAACCGCTGTGCGGGCGGTTCGGCAGCCAACACGATCATGGGAATCTCTGATTTCGGTGGCCAGGCAGCTTATGTTGGGAAGGTTGGCCAGGACGAAATTGGCGAATGCTTCCTGGGCGACATGCGAAAGATGGGCGTGGCCATCGAGTCCAAGCCGGTGGACGGACGGACCGGGACTTGCGTGGTCCTGATTACTGAAGACGCCCAGCGGACGATGCTGACCAATTTGGCGGTTTCCAGCCAGCTGGGGCCGGCCGACATCGACGAGGCGGAGATCAAGAAGGCGAAATACGTCTATATTGAAGGCTACCTGTTCGGGGGCGAGCCAACTCGCAGTGCTGCGTTGCGAGCCATCGAGCTGGCGAAGAAGAACGGGGTGAAAGTCGCGTTCACTGTCTCCGATCCGTTCCTGATTCAGTACAACCGCGATCTGTTCCTGCAGCTGATCGAGGGACCGGTCGACCTGCTGTTCTGCAACCTGGACGAAGCGCGAGCCCTGACCGGTCATCACGACCCGATCGAGTGCGCACAGGAAATTCACAAGCATGCGGAGAACGTCGCTCTCACGCTCGGTGGTGACGGCTCGATCCTCATGCACGAAGGCAAGGTGATCCCGATCGAAGGAGTCTCGGTGAAGGCCATCGACACGACCGGTGCGGGCGATATGTACGCGGCGGGGATCCTGTACGGCATCACCAACGGCCTCAGCTGGAAACAGGCGGGGCACCTCGCCTCGCACGCAGCTGCCCGCGTTGTCGCACAGATGGGAGCCCGTCTGCAAAACCGCTTCACGAAGAAAGAGGTCGAGGAACTGGTCTCCAAGGTCGGGGGCTGATTGCCGAAGAGTCTAACACGGCGAGGTCAGAGTCAGCTGACCCTCGCTTCAAACACTGAAGGCCAGCGAGTTTGAACTCGCTGGCCTTTCGTTTGTGTAGTGACTCCGGGCGAGGTGGCCGGGGGCTTTTTGTCACGGCATCAGTACTGCCGGATCACTCCCGCCAGCACGCCGAGGATTTCGACGTGTTGTGAGTAGATCGGCTGGAATCGGGAGTTGGCGGGTTCGAGGCGAATGCGGTCGGGCTCGCGGTAAAACCGCTTCAGAGTGGCGTCGGAACCGTCGACCAGGGCGGCAACAATCTCCCCCTCACGAGCGGTCGGCTGCCGGCGGATGATGGCGTAATCGCCATCGGCGATATGGGCCTCGATCATCGATTCGCCACGCACTTTCAGGCAGAAGTGGTCGGGCTCTTCGAACAGGTGGCTGAACTCGACGCGGTCGCTCTGTTCCACAGCTGTGGACGGTCGTCCGGCGGCGATGTGTCCAGCGAGAGGGAGGCTGGTCCGCTTCAGCTGGGGCTGGTCTGTCAGCTGGATGGCCCGGGACATGTGCTGTTCGCGGGAGATCAACCCCTTGCGTTCCAAGGCTTTCAGATGGCACATCACTCCATTGGGGGACCGGATATCAAATGAGGTTCCGATCTCACGCACGGTCGGTCCGTAACCCCGGTTCAGGATCTTATCCTTAATGAACTCGTAGATTTCCTGTTGCCGCTGGGTGAGCGAGAGTCGGTCTGCCATGAGTGATTCCTGATGTGTTGGGGATCAGTCGCTCGGCCAGTCTGGGGGGAGAGCCTCCAAACGGCTTCAGCACCGGTGGACAGGTGGGCAGGAGCAAAATCTCGCTCCGGCGCCGTCTGGTTCACGGGTGTCAACTACTGATCGCATGAATCGTTGTACTATACCACTGTTTAGTCTGCAAGCGGCAGGAATTGGAAAAATCGGCTCAGCACGACGAATCAGGGCGGTTTTCCCGTTCCTCAAAGTCGTGGATCCATCCGGTGGTAGAGGGGGACCAATCAGTATGCGATAATGTGTGGGACGGTCCCGCCGCTTCCGCCTCCTCGATTTCCGCCCGCCGACAGACACAGGATGCCCTCCAACCCATGGAATATGCCGCCCGACTTGTGAACATCCGCAAGCACTACCAGCTCGGAACCTTTGAGGTTCAGGCGCTGCGGGGAGTGTCGCTGGATGTTCCCAAGGGCGATTTCCTGGCCATCATGGGGTCTTCGGGCTCGGGCAAGAGCACGATGCTCAACCTGCTGGGGGCGCTCGACCGTCCGACCAGCGGTAAGTACATCCTCGGCGAACGCGATGTCTCCGAGATGTCCGATGACGATCTCTCAGAAGCTCGTAACTCTTTGATTGGATTCATCTTCCAGTCGTTCAATCTGATCCAGCAGTACACGGTCATGGAGAATATCCAGGTCCCGTTGCTCTACCGATCAGGGGCAGCTGCGATCACACGCAAGGACTTGAAGAAGTGCGAGGAACTCGCTGATCGGGTGGGTCTGGGAACTCGGCTCGATCACCGGCCATTCCAGCTGTCCGGCGGACAGCAGCAGCGCGTGGCGATTGCCCGGGCGCTGGTTAACGATCCGGCGATCATTCTGGCTGACGAACCGACCGGTAACCTCGACTCAGCCACCGGCGTGGAAATCATGCGCATCCTGGATGAGCTTCACGCCGAAGGCCGCACCATCATCATGGTGACTCATGAAAACGACATTGCTGAACACGCGAACCGCCAGATCTATATGAGGGACGGTGTTGTCGCAGGAGAGGGAGTGTTCCCGGGGAACTCTCCTCCGGCGAGGACCTGACATGTCATGCTGAGACTGATCCGAACCATCCAACTGGCCTTGAAGAGCCTGCTGCTGCATAAGCTGCGGTCGGGCTTGACCATGCTTGGTATCGTGTTCGGGGTCTTTTCGGTGATTGCGATGCTCGCAATCGGAGAAGGGGCCAGCCAGCAGGCTCAACAGCAAGTCCTTTCACTCGGCGCCACAAACATCATCGTCCGCAGCGTGAAACCGCCGGACGACCCGACCGCCTCGCAATCGGGGGGCGGCCGTGGAGGGATGACCCCACTCCGATATGGACTGACCAGGGCCGATTACAAAGTCCTCGGCGAGACGATTCCCAATTTAACGGGGCGAGGACTGGTGCCGGTGCGCGAACTTCCCATGGAAGTCCGCAACCGCGACAAGGTGATGAACAGCCGTGTGGTCGGTTGCACAGCTGATTATCTCGATATGAACCATCTCGATGTGGCCACCGGACGATTTGTCAGCGACCAGGACGGGCGCGATATGACCAACGTCGCTGTCCTGGCCTATGAGACCTGCGAAACCCTGTTTCCGATCGACAATCCGATTGGCCAGGCAGTCCAGATCAACAACCGGGCCTACCGGGTCGTCGGGGTCATGCATCCTCGAACCGCCTCCGCCGCAGTCGGGGGCAGCCTGTCGGGGCAGGACTTCAATAAGGACGTGTATATCCCCCTCGAAACTCTTCAGGCCCGCATGAACACCAACGATGTGTTCGTGAAGTACACCTCGGGCAACTTCAGCACGGAGTCCGTGGTCTATAACCAGATTACGTTGCAGGTCGGTGACCTGAAAGAGGTCGTCCGCACCGCCGAGGTGGTCCGAGAGACCATGGGGCTGCTGCATCCCACCAAGCCCGATTATGCGGTCGTCGTTCCGCTGGAACTCCTGCAACAGGCGGAACAGCTGCGAAACCTGTTCAATATCGTTCTGGGGTCGGTGGCTGGGATCAGCTTGCTGGTCGGCGGTATCGGGATCATGAACATCATGCTGGCCACCGTGACCGAGCGCACGCGCGAGATCGGAATTCGTCGCGCGCTAGGGGCTCGGCGTCGCGACATTGTGCAGCAGTTCATCATTGAGACGGTCGTGCTTTCCGGTACCGGCGGGATGATCGGGATGGGGATGGGGCTTTCGACGCCCTTCGTCTTCCGGGTCGGTAAGCAGATCCTCGTCGAATACATTCTCGACTCGTCGGCCAAGACCAGCGAGATGGGCAAAATGTTCCTCGGTATGGAGCCTCAAATCGCGGTCTGGAGCCTCCCCGTCGCGTTTGGATTCTCAGTCTTTATCGGACTGGTGTTCGGCGTCTACCCCGCCAACTCCGCGGCAAAACTCGACCCGATCGAGGCCCTGCGACATACCTGATCTCAGGTGATGCACCTCGTTATTTCTGCGAGCGAGATCGTCATCTTGAAAGCCGGGGGAGCGCGAGGAATTGGCGAGTGGCCTCTGCTCAGACGGCATGAATCGCAGTGACTGCACACATTCATCGTGTCCCGGTGGTCACGACATCGGCCGTGCGCTCGCCCCGGGGCTGTCGAGTCGATTGGATCACGGTCGGAAGAGGTGCAATCGGTCTGGAAACTCGGTAATCTGAAGATTCCTGAAGGCTCATCGGCAGCTCGCTCGATGTGCACCCGTGTTCAGGTTTCCGCGTCCTTAGAGTCGACTGAGCCTCGTTCTGGTGAACGAACTCCGTCTCAGGTGTGCGGACTGGATCGATTTGATTGAGAAACTCGTCGGGAAACCGGCAGTTGGACAGTTATCGATCTCCAATGTTGTGCGGATTCGAGAGGAGTCAGTCTTGGATAATGCCGCTCCCCACGCTGGCCTTGATGAAAGGTCCACGCACGGAACGTCGCAGACTGCTGCTTCGGAGACAGCCATGCCCGCAGTCGAAACTCGCGAAATTGACGACGATCCCGCACCCGTAAAGAAGACGCGTCGCAGCACCAGTCACCTCAAGGCTGTGCCGGAAACCCTGGCTCAGCGAGATGCGATCAAGGCCGCGGCCGACCGGTTCATGCAGAACGTCGACCGGTCCCACGCCTTCACCCGGGATGACCTGGAAAAGTTCGGGCGAACATTCCTCGAGCAGGAAGGCTTGCCCGAAAAGTTCCTCGGCTTTGTGATGGTGATGCTGGGGAATTCGTTCTGGAAGCGGCAGTTTCTGGCCGTTCCGTTTGAGCGACGCATGCTGTTGTTGCCTCACTGCCTCAAGCATGCTGAGGGGTGCCCGGCAGAGTACGACCAGTTCGGGCTCGACTGTGAAAAGTGTGGAGCCTGCTCGATCGCCGACTACAAGGTCCGCGCCGAACAGCTGGGCTACAAGGTCCTCGTCGCCGAAGGTTCGCCGGTCGTTCTGAAGATCATTGTCGAAGGATATGTCGATTCGATCCTCGGTGTGGCCTGCCTGAATGTGCTCGAAAAGGCGATCGACAAAGTGCTCCTGGCTGGGGTTCCTTCGTTCGCTGTCCCGCTCCACAGCGGGGATTGCAAGAATACCTCTCTCGATGAAAGCTGGGTTTGGGAAGTGCTCGACAAGTATGAACCGTTGCCATCTCCCGAGACCAACAGCTACATCCCGCTGATGCGGGCGGGCAACAAGCTCTTCACCGAGGACTTTGATCGCCTGCTCCCGCGTATCCGCAGCACCACTCCGGAAAAGGCCCGCAGCCCGCTGGGCCTGACCGAGGATGTGGCGTACGACTGGCTGGCGAATGGCGGAAAGCGGTTCCGCCCGTTCATTACACTGGCCGCATATGATGCCCTGACTCGTGATGGGCAGAATGCAACGGGTGATACGCTGACCTTCAGCGATTCCGTCTGTCGCGTGGCAATGGCGATTGAGGCGTTCCACAAGGCCTCGCTGGTTCACGACGATATCCAGGACGACGACCTCTTCCGGTATGGGCGCCAGACGCTGCACCGTACCCAGGGCATGGGCCCCGCGATCAACATCGGCGACTATCTCATCGGTCTCGGGTACAAGCTTGTGAACTCGTGCCGCGGAGACCTCGGAACCGATGTGGCTTGCGACATCATCGAGAGCATGTCGAACGCCCACATCCGGCTGTGCGATGGTCAGGGGGCTGAGATGGCGTGGAAGGATTCTCCCGACTGGGGGATGACCGCGCTCGATGCCTTGCAGATCTATTCGCTCAAGACCTCACCCGCGTTCGAAGCAGCCTTGTATGCGGGCTTGCGGATGGCCGGGCCGATGGACAAGTACAACGATCTGGTGCCACATTTCTGTCGGCATGTCGGAGTTGGTTTCCAGATCCTGAACGACCTGAAGGACTGGGAAGGCGACAACAACAACAAGATCGTGGCTGGTCAGGATGCGCTGTCGCTGCGACCGACTGTACTGCTCGCTCTCGCTCTTCAGGCGGCGACAGCTGAGCAGAAACAGGAGATTCGGGAGATCCTCGAATCCAACGGTCAGGATTCACTGCGACTGGCCCGCCTGCGAAGAATCTTCGTCGCGACGAACGCATTTCAATCCGCTGAACAACTCGTTGAGAAATCACGAGCCCGCGCTGAGGCTCTCGCCGACAGCGTCGATTCGGAAGCCCTGCGCAAGCTGTTGTACTTCTTCATCGACACGGTTCTGGCCGAAGAGGCCAAGCCGAGCCAGTCCATTACTGCCGACCAGCTGCTGGTGAACCTGCCGATCCTGGCCCCAGCGTAATGGCGAGCGTTGGGCGTCAGCCCAACGGTGCTTGTGGGCGAGGCAAACACGTAGACGTATTTCGTCTGCTGGCGTTTTCTTGAAGCGTCAAACGCCCGATGGCATATGACGCAGGAAGCACCAGTGGGCTGACACCCACCGCTCGCCTGGCAGGACTCAATCGCGGGGCAGTTGAATTACGCTCCGGTATAGAGCTGCTCGATGACTTCGCCGTTCATGAGGCGATTGGGACGGCCGAGCGGGTCGAGCAGTTCAGCGTGCTCGTCGACTCCGAGGGCGTTGTAGATCGTGGTGCAGACATCGGCTGGCGTCCACGACCGCGAGACCGGGTAAGCGGCATTCCCATCGGACTGGCCGAGGATCTGGCCACCACGGACACCAGCTCCGGCGAAGAGTCCGGAGTACACAAACGGCCAGTGATCGCGGCCCGGCACCGACTGTCCGGGGAGCGTCGAGATGCGCGGCGTACGCCCAAACTCGCCCATGACGACGACCATCACGTCGTTCATCAGACCGCGTTCTTCGAGGTCGACCATCAAGGCTTCCAGCCCCATGTCGAGCCAGGGCAACAGCTGGGTCTTCATCCGGCCCCAGTTGTCGACGTGTGTGTCCCAGGTCTGGACGATCCCCATGGCGGCCTGGATCATCGGCACGCCCGCTTCCGCCAGACGACGCGACAGCAACAACGACTGACCGAACTTGTTGCGGCCATAGCGATCACGCGTCTCGGGCGTTTCGCTGTTGATGTCGAAGGCCTTCGTCACCTTGGCCGATGTGAGCAGTGAAAACGCGAGCTCCTGCTGCTCCTGGAACCCGGCAGCCCGACCACCCATCGGACGCTCTCGCTCCAGGATCGAAGTCAGCTCCTTCCGCGAGACAAGCCGCGAGGTCGTCATGCCTTGGGGCAGGGTCAGGGAGTCGACCTTGAAGTTCGGATCGTTGGGGTCCTGGTTGATCTGCCAGGGGTCATGCTTCATGCCGATGAAGCCCGCATACTGCCCCGGCCAGGTGAGAGGACCTTCGATAAAGTAATTCGGCAACGACACACCCGACGGAATCCCGTCGTTGCGTGGGTGAACGTAATCGAGAGCCGACGCCATGTTCGGGAAGTCGCTCCGCGATTGCACTCGGTCCAGATCGCTGCCGCCGCGGGGAACTGGCGTCGGGCGTCCGGTCAGAGCGACGTGCGTGGCCAGCAGGTGGTTCCCTTCCCCATGTGTGAGGGTCCGCAGGATCGTCCAGCGATCGAGCATCCGGGCGAGCCGCGGCAGGTGTTCGCAGACAAGTGCCCCGGGGATCGCGGTCGAAATCGAGCCGAACTCGCCGCGAATTGCATCCGGGGCCAGTGGCTTGGGGTCCCACATATCGAGCTGGCTGGGGCCACCGCTCAGATGAACCCAGATCACCGACTTGGCGGGATGGGATGAACCGGATGCCTGAACCGGTCCCGGGAGCGCAGCTCCCAATACGCCTGCAGCTCCCGCCTTGAGGAGGCTGCGACGGTGCAGGGGGCCGATCGGGTAGATTCCGGATCCATTCATGTCAGGACACCTCATTCTTCCCGACCTCATGTCTGCCAGGGAGAGCGCCCTGAACAGGTGAGACGGGAAGCAGTTCTGAGAACACTTCTCGATCCATTTATTGTAGTTTATTCGTCTCCGGGAGAAGCGTGAAACGCGTCTATTCTGGAGAAACATAAAAGTTTGCACATGGGACTGGCGAGTTGGAACTCGCTCCAGATTTTTCCGCAACCTCCTGCGGTGAAATCAGAAGTGATCGACACCGCGATCTCGAATCGCACTTCTCCGGTCCATCTGTATCGCTCACAATGCCACTTGTCGTGGGCGGATCGAGATTCCACTTCCGTTCGACAGTTTCTCCGGCTGCATCCGGCAGCTCATCGAGGAGTTTGGTTTGGCCAAATCACCCACTCGTAAGACGGTCACGCGCGGGAAGTTTCTCCAGCTGGTCAATGAGGGAGGCTGGGAATACGCAGAGCGCGTGAATGCCTCCGGCGTGGTGGCCATTATCGCGACAACCGCGAAACGCGAACTCGTGTTGACCGAACAGTACCGGGCTCCGGTCAAGCGGGCAGTCATCGATCTGCCAGCTGGACTTTCGGGGGACATTTCGGGCCAAGAAGCAGAAGCCCTCGTTGAGGCGGCCAAACGCGAGCTGGCCGAAGAAACGGGCTATGAGGGCAAGCTCTGGAAAGAAGTCTACTCCGCTCCCTCGTCGCCCGGGCTCTCCTCGGAGATTGTGGTCTATTTCCAGACCAGCAATGCCCGCAAACTGGCGTCCGGTGGAGGGGTGGATGGAGAGCAGATCACATCACATGCGATCCCCCTGCGTTCGATACGCCGCTGGCTCAAAACCCGCATGGCCGAGGGAGTGTATGTCGACCCCAAAGTCTACGTGGCTCTTGCGTTTTTGAAGTAGGGATCGATTCCTGGAGAACAGACATCCCTGTCAGTTCGACCTCGCAAGGAACCCGATTCAGAACGAGGTCTTCAACGGCTCGGAACCGATCGTCACAGAAGTCAGCTGTTCCGGCCCGTGTGAGTGAGCATAGTCGACGACCTGATTTACGGTGAGCGATTCGACGTGATGCCGCACTTCGTCGAGCGTCATCACGCGGCCCAGATGGAACCAGTCGCGAGCCAGCCCGGCGGCGCGCGAGCCGGTCGACTCCTGCTGCATGATGAGCGAGCTCTTGGCCCGCACCTTACATCGTTCCAGCTCGTCACTGGTGATCACTTGCGAGAGCTTTTTCAGCTCGGCGACTGTGACGTCCCAGGTCGCCTGTGCCCGCTCGGCGGTGGTCCCGGCATAGACGAAGACCCGGCCTTCGGTTTTGAGCGTATTGAGGCTCGCATAGACGGTGTACACCAGCCCGCGATTCTCTCGCACTTCGGTGAAGAGTCGCGAACTGCTGCCTCCACCCAGAATGCTCGTCGCAGCCCAAGCAGCGTAATAGTCGGGATCGCTCGCGGACACAGCCTTGTAGGCCATCGCGATGTGGGTCTGCGTCGACTCGTGCGGGATGTGCAACGTCCCACCCGGAGCTGCGGTGGCTTTCGGGGCGGGCGGCGAAGATCCCTTCCACTCGGAGAGGAGTTGACGTACCTGTTCGATCACAGCCTGGGCGTTTACGTTCCCGGCCACGCCCAGAATTGCCCCTGAGGGGACGACACAACGGCGAAAGTGCTGTCGGACATCATCCGACGTGATCGCCTCGACCTCTTCCAGGCAGCCATCGGTCGGCCGCCCCCACGGCAGGTCGTAGCTCCGCTTTCGCAACTCGACGATGGTCTTACGCTGCAGGTCGTCTTCCTGGGCCAGCAGGGACTGCTGAACGCCACTGAGGACCGGCTCGAACAGCTCTTCATCGAAACTCGGTTCCAGCAGAATGTCACGGTAAATGTCGAGCGTCGGCGCAAGGTTGTCGGCGATCGTGGCCCCTGAAAGCGTCAGGAAGTTCCACCCGACCTGCTCGTCCCGTTGCACTCCGAGTCGGTCCAGCGCCGATGCCAGTTCGCGATTTGGTCGTTTCCCGGCCCCGCGTGTGATCCAGTCGGCCAGGGCGGAAGCTGTCCCGTTCTTACCCGTCGGTTCGTACAGACTGCCAGCGGGAACCAGGAGGGCAAACGACGCCGACCGCACATCGGGCATCTCCTCAACCAGTACGGTGAGCCCGTTCGGCAGAGTTTCCGAATGGATGGAAAGTGAGGGGGACGACATCGGTTGCGGCATTGAGAACTCGATCGGAACCAGACAGCTGACCAGACCGACCGGGAACATGACCGGGCTGTATCATTTGCGAGACGGAGCGTATTCGTTTGGCCGTCCGCTCGCCAATCTACCGAGCGAAAGAGTGCTCAAGGAAGGGATGAGTGAGGACTCGACGGGGCGAGTCCGCTCGTCAGGTTTCGCCCCCTGAGCTCAAACGACAGACTCATTCCCCGGCCGTCTTGAATCCAAACTTCTTCACACCGATCTGTGAACAGGTCAGCAGGAGTGGCTCGACCGCCCGATAAGGAACCCGCCGGTCGGAGCGAATCTGCACGATAAAGTCAGGTCCGTTTCGGTCGAGCTCCTTCCGTACCAGATCAATCAACTCGGGCAGCTCGATTGCGTGCTCTTTGATGAATACCTGCTCGGACTCGGTGATCGTGATCACCAGTCGGTGGGGATCGTCTTCGTCGGCCTTGGAAGTTTCAGCCCGCGGCAGTTCGACCGGCGTTTCGGCTTCGTTCGAGAAGTGCGATGCGACCAGAAAGAACACCACCAGATTGAACACCATGTCAATCATGGGAGTGAGATCCATCCGCATCGCACGCCGCGAAATCGACGAGGGAGCTCTCACGAACGAGGTCCCCCATCAGCAGGCGGTTTCGGAGGAGATACTGGAGCGGAGGGGGACGCGGGGGACGGGGGCAGCGTTGTCGGAGCTGGCCGAGCCTCGGGGCGACGCTGCATCAGCCGCCGTTTCAAGGGTGCCACGATCGTCTCAGACATCACGGCGGTTTCCGCGATGTAGGAGTCGATGCGGTTGCGAAACATGGCATATGCCACCTGGGCCGGAACAGCGACCAGCAGCCCGAACATCGTCGTGACGAGAGCTTCGGAGATCGACGGGGCAAAGTCTGCGGTCCGCGGGGCGACCTTCTCGGCGAACTCCGCAAAGGCCTGGATCATCCCCCACACGGTCCCCATCAGCCCGAGCATCGGGCCGATCACGCCAATCAGCGACAGGTATTCAATCTTGCGAGTCAGCCGGGCGGCCTGCTCCGCAATGGCGTCCTCCATCGCCTTGACCATGGAGTCGGTGCCGAGGTCGGCATCGTGCAGACCGATCCCGACGACATACGACAGCAGGCTCGACTGATCGCGGCACAACGTTTCCGCCTGGGCCAGTTGTCCATTCGCCACCAGTTTCTGGCACTGCTCCGCGAACTCATCGGGGATCAGTGTTTTTCGTCGGATCGTCAACAGGTGTTCGACGATCAGGGCGACCATCGCCACGCTGAGGCCGATCGTCACGTATCCGACAAAGCCCCCCGCCCGCAGCAGCTCGCGGATGTCGAGCTGTCCTTTGTTAAAGATCCGGCCGTCGGCGGCCTGGGTGACGCGACTGAAAATTAGCACGATCCCGATGCACCAGATCACCGAGCGGATCAAAGGTCGTCGTCCCGGATTCGGGCGTTGGGGATGAACCGGAACTGAGAACATGCCGCCCTCCCTGGCGTCATTGAAATGGTACGGCCGATGGGGCGGAACCGATCAGCGTTTCGCATTCTCTCCCGAATCGGTGGGGGAGGACAAGACCGATCGGGCGGCATGGGCCTCGCTATACCACGGAGACCAGGCAAAGTCCTCGATCACCTGCGTGTAGAGCTTCAGAGCATCCTCCGTCTGGCCCGACTTTTCCAGTATGGACGCAGCTTCGACCAGGGCTCGAGGCGTGAGCTCTTCGTGGTCGGTGTAGACCGTCGACAACCAGAGCAATTCCGCCACCGCAGCCCGCTGTTCGTGACGCTGAACCAGTCCCCGCGCGACGAGATAGTTTGGCCCGGCCCGTAACCTCCGGGGCAGTCTTCGAACATCCCGCTGCCACTTCTGGATCTCCAGTTCACTGATTTCCTGTCCCAACCGCAGCCGCCACTGCTGTGCCCGGGCCAACGGAGCAATGATGCGATTCGAACCCCGAGCCAGATCGTCCAGCTGCTTTTGGGCAATCTCTCCATAGACTGGGTCCAGCAGCAGCCAGCTGGCCGCCAGAAAGCGGGTCGGGGAATCCGTTTCCTTGATCCAGTTACGAGCCAGCGTCTTCTGGCTGTCCCCCATCGACAGCGGAGCCCACTGCAATGGGGCGACATTCCAGAACTGGGTTGTCGGATCGTCCCGCGTGATCTTCAGGAAGAGAGTTCCCGCCTCTCCCCAGTCGGCCCGCCGAATTTCGCAGCGAATCTGCTGGGCCAGGATCTCCCGCTTCATCCAGTCGCGGGGCTCGTCTTGCAGTGCCTTCTGAAGTGACAGCTCAGCCTTCGCGTTATCACCGGCCTCGAACTCCTTGAGTCCCTGTTCATGGATCGGGGAACGCCACGTCTGGATGCTCTGGATCGTACTGGCTGCGTATCGGTCTGCCACGGTTTGTCCCGTGCGTTTGATCAGCAGGACCTCACCCGTCACGTCCTCAATCTGTCCGATCACGATGACGGGATCGACAGCTCCGTCGGGAATGAGCATGACCCGATCCTGGGCCTCGGCCATCGATGCGAGTCCGCAGATGCTCAGGACAAGCACAATCCAACGCATCACGTGGATGTTCCCGGGTTGGCAGCTGGGGGGCTCTCCGAGCTGGTCGCGGCGTCCTTGTCTGACTTCTGGGGCATGAAAATCTGAGGGACGAGCATCAAGAACCCCGCTGTGATGGCCATGTCCGCGACGTTGAAAATCCCGGTGTGTATCGGACCATAGCCGATGATCAGGAAGTCGATAACAGCCCGAATCAGAACCCGATCGATCAGGTTTCCGATCCCTCCCACAAAGACAAGCGCCCAAGCGAAAAATGTCCAACGATCGATCTGGGACGATCGCAACAAAATGACGGCCAGCACCGTCATGCCAATCGCATTGCCGATGACTAAGACTGCGAATCGAACTGTGGGCGACTGATTTCCGAGCATGCTGAGAAAAGCGCCATCGTTCTTGGCAAGTTTAATCCGCAGGATACCACCGAGGAGGCTCTGCTCATGCAGCCCATCCCAGTGTGTGACAGCGTAATACTTGGTTGCCTGGTCAAGGCCGACAAACGCGACCAGCAGGACGAGCATCCAACGCAACCGGCTGGTTCTGGACATCGAATTCGCCATCCTTCCTCTCTCCCCAGACTCGGGCAATCGCCTCCGGCGTGCCACAAGCGGAGTATTCTGTCGATTGAGCGAATTTCGGAAAAGAGGGAAGTCGCGAGAGCGGGCTCTGAGCTGCGGGGCTATTGCAGACAGAACCGGTAATAGATCTCCGCCGACAGCTCAAGTTCATCGATGGGCAGCCACTCGTCCTTCGTGTGGGCCTGCAGAATCGAACCAGGGCCGAAGACCACCGAAGGAACGCCATGCGCAGCAATGGTTGACGCATGCGTTCCATACGGCACGCCGATCTTCTGGTGGGGGCCCGCGACCTCAGCCACTCGGGCGAGCAGTTCGTCCGCCAGTGGGCCGTTGTGCTCATCGCTCAGGGCCCGACTGACGATCCATGGCGGTTGCATCTCGAAGTCAAAATCGACACGAGGTCGCAACCACTCCGCCAGCTGGGGCATGACGTTGAGCGAGTTCTCGCCGGGAGTACAGCGGCGGTCGATCTCGATCTCGCAGCGATCGGGCACGACATTAACACTCTGCCCCCCGGTGATGCGCCCGACGCTCAGTGTGGATGGGCCACACAAGCGGTGCGGGGGAGTCTGCGTCCGCACGACTTCGGCGTACTCTTCCAGTTCCCGGACAACGCGAGCCATGCGGTAGATCGCGTTCACGCCGTTGCGAGGTTCCGAGCTGTGGCAGGCCCGCCCGTGGGTCACGATCCGCCAGCGGGTGGCTCCGCGGTGAGCGACAACCGCATCGAGGCTCGTCGGCTCAGCGACGAGCGCGACATCGGGACGCCGCCGCAGCAGGTTGGCATCACCAACCTGCCAGCTCTGACAGAAGGCGCTAATCCCGATTTGTGTGTGCTCTTCATCACATGCACAGGACATGACCACGTTCGCTGCCCCGGCAGGTTTCTCCCTCACCAGTCGGGAAAACGCGGTCAGCATCGCCGCCATGCCGCCTTTGATGTCGCACGATCCACGGCCATAAATCTTGCCGTCGCTCACGGTTGGCGTGTAGGGCGGGATCGTCATACCGTCGACAGGCACGGTGTCCTCATGGGCATCGAGCAGCACCGTGCGTTTCGCTCCGGGGCTCTCGTAACAGGCAATCACATTCGCCCGACCGGGGGCGATCTCGGTTCGCTCGTAACGCACGCCGAGATTGCGAAAGTAATCTTCCAGAAAATCGGACATCCGGCCTTCGAGAAACTCTGGACCGGAGACATCACGCCCCATCGGATTCTGGCTGGGGATCGAAATCAGTTTCTTCAGGAGTTCAAGTGGCATGAGTGGCACGGTGACGAGAGGAACCAGCGGGCGGCAGAGGTCAGTCTGCCGTGAATTGGCGTGGACAATCAGTGAGCGCTGAGCGTGGGTGAGCGTACCCACCAGACGGCCATGGGGGCAAGGATGAGGGCAGCTGAGTCACTCGACGAGCGAAGCTTGCGCCAGGCGGAGTAGCTACCGAGCGGCTCCGGCGTGACGGCCTGCCTGTGGATCGCCCGCGGCGTGCATCTCTCCACTCTGGGGATCAATGGAGATCATGACCGGCAGCCCGATCGGCCCGCGTGTCGCGCTGAGACGATGCCCGCGATCGGCCAGCGTCTTCATCGCATCGTCGGGGATTTCCGGACTGACCCGCAATTCCCCGCGTCCGATGAACGCCACGTTTCGGTCGGGGTTGGGGTTGAACGAGTCTTGCAGGTGGTTCGTGGAGAATCGCGGGGCTGTCACCGCCTCGGCAGGGGGCATGCCGAACTCGATGTGGTTCAGCAGGATGTTGAGTGTTGTCTGGTCCTGCAGGTCACCTCCAGCCACGCTGATCGCCACGACTGGATGGCCGTCCTTCAGGACCAACGTCGGAGTAAGCGTCACGCGCGGACGCTTGCCGGGCTCCAGGCGATTCGGGTGTCCCGGCGAGGTGTTGAGGCTGCGAACCCGGTTGCCGGTATTCACCCCCGACGGGCCGGGCGTGTTGGTCAGCATGTTGCAGCTGGGTGTGGCCGCGACGACGTTGCCCCAGCGATCGGCCACGACACAAGTGGTGGTATCCTGCTTGGGGATCTGCTCCGTTTCCGGTCCGGCAACGGTTGAGCTGCGCAAGGCGAGCATCTGTCGCGGGTCACCCGGTCGGCGTTCCATCGACGCGACCTGCATGCTGATCAGCGGTCGTCGGAGCAGGGTGTATTGGTCCGAAAGCAGCTCGGTCATCGGCACCGGAGAGAATCGCGGATCTCCGTAGTAGTCGTCCCGATCGGCATAGCCCAGCTTCATCGCCTCGGTGACTACATGGATATAGTCGCCGGAGAGGTGCCCCATCTTCTGCAGGTCGAATCCCTCGAGCAGACGCAGGTTCTGGCACAGCACTGGCCCCTGCGTCCATGGTCCGCATTTGAAGACCGTGTACCCGCGATAACTGGTCGAGACCGGGTCTTCGATCAGCGTCGTGTGGGCTGCGAGGTCGGACTTTCGCAGGAATGCCCCCGTCGAGATGTACCACGCTTCCAGCTCATCGGCGATATCCCCCTTGTAGAATCGGTCGCGAACGGCGGTCAGCTTGTCTTCACGCGAGCCAGGGGTGCTCTTCTCGGTATCGACCATCTTGCGTAAGGTCACGGCCAACTGAGGATGCCAGGGCTCGCGACCTCGGTCAAGCAGAGCCAGAGTGGGAGCGACCGCTCGCTCAAATGAGATCGTGCCATGCCGCTTGAGCAGCGTCACGATGAGGTCGACTGCTCCCGGCACCGGGGCGGCTTTCATGCTCCCGCGATAGGGAATGCCGTTCTTGTAAAACCATTCGATCGCCGCCGGATCGAGTGGAGCAGCTCCCACTCCGCTAAGCGATTTCACCTGTTTTGTCTCTGCATCGTAGACGAGAACAGGCACTTCCCCGCCGATCGAGAACAGGCCGTAATCGGTCACCGCCAACGCCAGGATCGTCGCCGCAGCTGCGTCGCCCGCCTGGCCACCGTCTTCGAGAACACCGACTCCCGCAGCCACCGAGTCGGCATGTCCGGCGGCGACCACGCCATTTCGGCCCGAGGCCTTCCACGAGATCTCGCCAGCTCCCGATATCGCGGAAAGAATCATGACCGCGAGAGCGAGTCCCAATCCTCGGACGGTTCGTTTCATAGTTTCACCACGAAGCCTGGGAGTACTGGCCGGGGTATCTACCCGGATATTCCACTCTGAAGTTCGTCGCGGACGCTGAATGCCAACTCTGAGCTAGCCCTTGGTGAAGACCCCGGTCACCCGCTCGGCAATGCTCGGGGACTGGCTCGACTTGGTGGCGAGGTCAATCAGCTGGGCGATAATCGTGTCAGAGGTCTGCTTGTCGGCTTCGGCGTGGAAGTTGGTCACAATGCGGTGCCGCAGGACGGGGGCCGCGACGGCACGGACATCGCTTTCGTCAGCGTGCAGTCGGCCTTGTAAAGCGGCGCGAGCCTTGGCAGCGTGAATGAGATGCTGACTCGCTCTTGGCCCAGCTCCCCAGGTCACGTACTTCTTGACGAACTCCGGGGCTTGCGGGTGATTGTGCCGTGAAAGACGCGAAAGCGACAACGCAAACCGGATCACCGAGTCCGACACCGGGATGTCGCGAACCACCGTTTGCAGTCGCTGCAGCTTGTCCTCGGTGAGCACCGGCGAGAGTGTCGGCACCACTGATGAGGTCGTCTGGCGGACGATCTGGAATTCCTCGTCTTCGTCGGGGTAATCGATCAGTACCTGACACATGAAGCGGTCGAGCTGGGCTTCGGGCAGCGGGTAGGTCCCCTCCTGCTCGATGGGGTTCTGCGTCGCCAGAACGAAGAACGGTTTGGGCAGCGGATGTCGCACTCCGCCGACAGTGACCTGATGCTCCTGCATCGCTTCCAACAGGGCGGCCTGAGTCTTGGGAGGCGTGCGGTTGACTTCGTCAGCCAGGACGACATTCGCGAAGATCGGACCACGGATGAACCGCAACTCTCGAAGCCCCGTCGAGCGGTCCTCCTGGATCACCTCCGTACCCGTCACGTCAGCGGGCATCAGATCGGGAGTGAACTGCACCCGGTTAAACGACAGCCCCAGACAATCGGCCAGCGACCGAACCATCAGTGTCTTGGCCAGCCCTGGCACTCCGACCAGCAAACAGTGTCCCCCGGCCAGCACGCAGGTCAACAACTCCTCAACGACCGACTGCTGGCCGACAATGACCCGTCCCAGCTGCGACGAGATCTCGCGAGCTGCGGCGTGAACCTGTTCGATGTCCGAGGGAGCAGTCATGGGGGAGTTGTCAGTTGTCAGTGAGGGGGGAGAGGGTGCATTCATCGGGTTTGGGACGTGTTGACTCACACTCGCATGGGGACGCCGCGGTCGGCCATGTATTTCTTGGTTTCGGTGATCGTGTATTCGCCGTAATGGAAGATGCTCGCGGCCAGCGCTGCACTGGCCCCGCCCTGGGTCACGGCCTCGTACATGTGGTGTGGCGAGCCAGCTCCCCCGCTGGCGACGACGGGGATCTCCACGGCGTCGGCGACCGCTCGCGTGATCTCCAGATCAAACCCGTTCTTTGTCCCGTCCGCATCCATGCAGGTCAGCACAATCTCGCCGGCTCCCAGCTTTTCGACCTCTTTGGCCCACGCGACTGCCTCAAGGCCGGTCGACTTGCGACCGCCGTTGATGTGGACATCCCAGAACTCTTTGCCATCGCGCATGACCCGCTTGGGATCGATGTTGACCACGATGCACTGGCTCCCGAATCGCAGAGCAGCTTCGCGAACAAATCCGGGGTTAGTGACAGCTGAGCTGTTGATCGAGACCTTGTCGCAACCCGCATTCAGCAGGCGGCGAATGTCATCCAGGGTCCGAATCCCGCCCCCCACCGTCAGTGGCATAAAGACCACTTCGCTGGTTCGCTGCACGACATCCAAAATAATGTCACGCTGCTCGTGGCTGGCGGTGATGTCGAGGAATACCAGCTCGTCGGCTCCTTCGTCCTCATAGCGTTTGGCGATCTCGACGGGGTCTCCAGCGTCTCGCAGCTGAAGAAAATTGACCCCTTTCACGACTCGACCGGCGTGAACATCAAGGCAGGGAATGATTCGCTTGGCAAGCATGCGAGAGTTCGTCCGAGGATGAAAAATGGAGGTCCTTGAGTATACCCACTCCACGACTCGGTCGCAGTCCTGCCAGCAAATTCTGTCCGCCAAAAAGAGAACGGGTGCGAGGCACACCTGCCTCACACCCGTTGCGACGGATCATCGTCTTGGAGTAGATCCCAAAGGACGGGACGTCAGAAGTCGAACCACATCCCGCCACCGATCAATGTCTCGTTTCTTCCGGCGAACGACCATTGCAGGGCGGGGCCGTCGTAGTACTGCATCCCCACACGGAACAGACGTTGCGATTCGCTTCCCCGCCACTGCCAGCCCGCCTGGAATGTGATACTGGTGATGTATCCAAAGTCTTGGCGGGTATGACCGTTGAGGGCGGCGAACGGTGCCCCACGGAAGCCGAAGGCCAGCGGGCTGTATTGGAGTCCGTACTGGAACTCCAGCGGGTCCGCTCCGTCCTCCCGCCCGAGGGCGTAGGCGATTTCGCCATAGGTCTGCCAGTCATCCGTCAACTCATAGGTCACGCCGGTAATCAGCGAGTCTCGCACGTAGTTCAATCGGGGGTAGCCCACATTCGCGATCATGAACTCGTCACCCAGATGCGAACTCAAGTGGTAGTATCCCGCCTTCACATGCCATGGTCCTTCGGCCCAGGTCGACAGCAAGCCCACGCGATAGTCCACGGCTTCGAGCTCGGTGGAATTGGTCCCCGGCAGAACGCGGGTGAGAGCTGCTCCTTCGAGGTCGAACTGCCAGCCTTGAGGGCGGTACGCCCCGATGGTTCCGTATCGCAGGAGGCCGACTCGGGCCCCGAGTGTACTTTCCATGACATTTCGACCGGCCGCATCTTTGTTCCACACGTTGGCGATGCGAGGTTCCTTTTCGCCGGCCAGATAGGACCGGTACATCAGGCCGGATGGCATCAGCTGCCAGGTGAGCGACGAGTGAGGATTGTTGAATCCCGGATCAAAGTACTCGCGCTGAGCGGGCATCGGGACGACAGTTCCGCCATCGGTGTCGGGCATGCCCGGGCCGCCTTGGCCCATTGATGGTCCAACGGGCTGCTCACCCTCGAAGAGCGGCTCCGCCCCCTGGGTTTGCTGGTAGGTGACCGTCCCGCCGTGTTCGATGCTCCCTCCCGGAGGAGGCGGGACGAAGTCCTGGGACTCGTCCGTGAATGTCACTTGGGACCAGTAGGTGTTGGACGGTTGCCGGCTGCGAGGTTTTGATTTCGCCCAGACATCCGAGGAACAGATCAGCAAAGCGCACAGACATCCGCAGACCAGAGCAGGTCTACGGAGGCTCCTGGCGTTCACCGAGGTGGAGTATGAAGTAGCCATACGACCCAAGCATTCAGTAAGGCCGAGTGATCACTCGCCGTGGAGTGACTCAACTCGGCAGCTGACTTCCTGAATCGACGGATATGCACAGGAAAATCGTGGCAACGGTTAGTCGCGGAACACGAGTTCCAAGGATCGAACCCAAAATGCCGGATACCCCCAAAAGGCAATTGAGGAGGAGTTTGCGGCCTGGGAAATCGAATACGCCCGAAGGCCGATCAGCCAGTTTCGGCTGGGTAAACTTTACCGATCAGGCTTTCGCTCCAGCCGCGAAGGTCACCCGGACCCGCAGACTTTAACAGGCGGCGATCAGGAGGCTTTTTTCGCGTCGGGATAACGAATTCGTCCGTGGTACACGCCAATCAGCGATTTCACCAGGGACTGCTCGATCGTCCGAATATCGCTCAACCGCAGTGAACATTCGTCGAACTGGCGGTCGAGCAGCTTTTTCATCGTGATGGCGTGGACCAGATTCTCCAGCCGCTTCGGCGTGGGGTCGGTCAACGTCCGGCTGGCGCTCTCCACCGCGTCGGCGATCATCAACACGCCCGCCTCGCGAGTTTGCGGCTTGGGGCCGGGATAGCGGAAGGCGGACTCTTCAGTCTCACCCATGTCGGGCTGCTTTTCGGCCTGACGGGTTGCCTCGTGGTAGAAGTACTCGACCAGCGTGGTCCCGTGGTGTTGCTCGATGAAGTCGATCAGCTGTTTGGGAAGGTGATGCTGCTGGGCCAGATCGACCCCGTCCTTCACGTGGCCAATGATGATGAGGGTACTCATCGCCGGGGCGAGATGCTCATGGCGGCTTTCGCACCCGGCCTGTACGTTCTCGATGAAGTACTGTGGCTTGAGCATCTTGCCGATGTCGTGGAAGTAGGCTCCCACACGGACCAGCAGTCCATTGGCCCCGATCGCCTCCGCAGCTGATTCCGCCAGGCTCGCCACCGCGATCGAGTGGTTGTAGGTCCCGGGGGCTCGGCGCACGAGTTCCTGTAAGAGCGGGTGCGACGGGTCGCTCATCTCCAACAGCTTGATCTCGGTCACCACGCCGAAGACCTGTTCAACGAACGGCAGGCTCCCCGCGACGAAGTACCCAGCTGCCAATGTCCAGGCAGCCGACTTGAGGGCCGCCGTCAACAGATGGGTTTCCTGCAACAGCTCAATCGACTGGGACCGGGCAACTCCCACCCCAGCCACGACCAGGAAGTTCACGAACGCCGCCGAGAGACCGACCTTGATCAGCGTCGACCGCGATCGCACACGATGCAACGGGATCACCGCCGCAGCTGCGGTACTCACCAGTTCCACGAACTGGGGCAGTTGGGCCGTCGATCCCAGGGTGATCAGTAAGCTGAGAGCGAACGCCGTTAACAGGGCCAGTTCCTGGTTGTAGGCAATCGCAAGAATCATCGTCGTCACCAGCAGCGGGACGATTTCTGCCCGCAACGGGTCGAACGATAGAAGCCGGGCCAGACCCGCCGTGACGACCAAGGCTGACAGGTAGACCGCCAGACGCCCGAGGTTCTTGACCAGTCGTGGCTCGTTGTGCACTGCGTAGTAGCCCGTCAGGATCGACAGCACGACGATCATGGCGAACAGCACCGCCAGTCGGGTGCCACGAGTCGCCCATTGGATCTTGGACTCTTCCGCCTGGTACTCGATATCCAGATGACGCAGTGCCTCGGGAGTGATCGATTCCCCGGGGCGTACGATCAGGTCGCCCGCGATGTACTGAACCATGACATCGGCTTCAGACTCACGGGCTTTGCGTTGTTCCTCTTTGGTCGCGACCTGATCGAAGCGCAGCGTCGGCTTCGCCTTGACGATCAGCCAGTGACAGAGCGCCGGTTGCAGGCTCGACCGCAGGCTCGGGAATGACAACCAGGTCTTACCGAGATCACCCGCGTCGTTGAGTTGTTCTGGCAGGCGAACCTGCGACCACAACCGCTCGACGGTGGGCGCACTGCCGGTCGGGGACACGACGCGGACCATGCGGTTACTGGTGACACGTTCATCGCGGACCTCCTCCGGATCGACGATCCCGAGTCGGGTCAACGGAGCAATGAACCGGGCAAAGTCCCCCGCGATGTCATCAATACGCTGCTGAGCTGACTCCATCCCCGCAGTGGTCAAGTCATTGTGCAAAGCCTGAAACCGGGCCTGGATTTCCTCATCAGTCTTCAGACCATAGATCGCATTCGCCTCACGAAGTGCCGAGGGGACCTTGCGATCGCCTGGGCGAGTCAGACCAAAAGCGACGAGTGTTTCGAGCCCGTCTTTGCTCTCTCGCAATCGCTCGACCGACTCCGCAGCTGCGACCTTACCCAAGTCGGCCCGCAGCTGATCGGGGAGCGAGCTGAGGGACTGAGGATCGTGGAAGAAGATGAGCGGGACATTGCGTTCCGCTTCATCTTTTTTGCGATTCGTTTCCTCGACATTCAGTTCCTGAAAGTCGGTGCGAGCGGCGATTCCATGCTCGGAATACTGACCAACGCGGTACGCAAAGGGAGCTCGCCAGCCCTGGAGAACGATCAGCAGACCGATGATCGCGATCAGGCACATCCCCAAACGCAAGAGGATATCGCGATCTCGCAGGGCGTCCCAAGCCAAGGCGATGGTCGTTCGACGCGGACGCGGTGCCGAAGTCTTCGACACGCGTGATCGTTTCTGGCCAAATCCGAACATCCGGCGGACTGCTCCTGCGAGCGGTGAAGCGTCCCGGGGTCTGACTCAGACCCGACAGGCATCATGCCTGCCTGAGAGGGCGACCGTCCGCGATGGGCGGCCCCCTGCTCGGTCGGAAGCCGGTTAGTGCTTCCGCCGGGGCGACTTGCTCGAATCGTCATCATACGCTTCAACGATCTCGCGTACGAGACGATGACGTACAATATCCATTCCCGTCAACTCTACGACAGCCACTCCCTGAATTGGTCGACACCTGGTCACTGCGTCAATCAGCCCCGATTTCATCGAGGGGGGCAAGTCAGTTTGGGTAATATCCCCAGTCACCACAATGCGTGATCCCTCCCCCATTCGGGTCAGGAACATCAGCATCTGAGTGGGGGTGGTGTTCTGACCTTCATCAAGAATCATGAAGGTCTGGTTGAGTGTCCGGCCTCGCATAAATGCCAGCGGCAGGATCTCGATCACGTCCTCCTGCATGTACCGCTGCACCTGCTCGAAGGTCAGCATGTCGCTCATGGCGTCGAGCAGCGGACGCAGGTAAGGATTGACCTTCTGCATCATATCGCCGGGCAGGAATCCGAGTTTTTCCCCCGCTTCGACGGCGGGACGGACGAGCACGATCTTTCGGATCTGCTGCCGTCGCAAGGCGTTTACTGCCATCGCCACCGCCAGGTACGTCTTCCCGCACCCCGCTGGACCGGTGCAGAACACCAGTTCGTGGTTCCGCATCGCGTCGACGTAGTGTTCCTGGCCCTTGGTCCGAGGTTTGACGCTGCGGGCCTTCTCGAACAGGTCGATTTTCGCCTCGGGCGAGGGATCGTTACCTGGGACTGGGATTCCCAGCACTTTCGCCAGGTCTTCGTCTTTGAGGATTCCCTTGCGACGCACCAGCGGCAACAGCTGTTCCAACACCTCACGGGCGTGCGGAACCTTGTCCTCCGGGCCGTCCAGAATGAGGTTCTCACCCCGCAGGATGATTCCCACACCGAGGTGTTCCCGCAGCTGCCTCAAGTAGACATCCTGTGGTCCGAACAACAGCCGAATGTCGTCTTCGGGGGTGAGCGGAATCTGCTGTGTAGTCATGAGCGGGTCAGTCAGGTGAGCGAGCCAGAACCGGCGTACGATTTACCGGGAGGAGATCCCTGACACCATATTAGGAAGCGGGTTCGCGGGCGAACAGCGGGGAACTGGCCCATTACTTCCAGTCTTCTATGTGAACTACAACTCTTTGCCATTCAAGTTGACGTGCAGCCATGGAATTCTGGCCCGGATTTCTCGTATCACTGCCGGGTCCACTTTGAGGTTATCAATCAATAGGGAATTCAGTTGCGGCATACCATTCAGATGGTCCACTCCTGCGGTGGTGAAGGTCACTGAGTCACCCGGAGTGCTGCCTCGCAACCAAAGAATCTGGATTCCCTTCAGCTGGGCGACTCTCGCGATCAGGGCATCATCAATTGGCGGTGGTGTGATTCCCCCTTGCTCCAGGAGTTGCTTCTTCCTCCGGTCGGAACAGGTCCAGAGACACAGGTAGTTGAGAGGGATCGGCTGCAGGAGCGGCAGCGTCTCATCGGTCAGCTGAGTGGCATCCAGCCCGATCGACGAAAAACCGCGAATATTCTGGAGTTGTTCCAGCCCGGAAGTCGTGAGAGCCGTGGAGGCAACATCCAGATGAGCCAGACGAGTACAACCGGCGGCCAGTTCCTTGATGGCCTGATCCGTAATCCTGGTATCGCAGAGATGAATGGAGCCGAGGCTGGGAGTACGGACAAATGACGCCATTCCAGCGTCGGTGATATTGTTGCCGGTCAAATTGATGGCCATCAGGCGCGTGTTCTGCTCCAACGCGACCAGCCCCTGATCTGTGACTTGAGCACCGCGGCAGGCAAGATGACGGACATTCGGGCTGCTCGCGATGTGAGCAAAACCACGATCAGTGACGTGCGGCCCCGACATATCAACGAATTGGAGAACTCCCAGTTCAGACAGGTCCATCTGGAGAATTGTGTCGTCCGTCAGCTTTTCGTTGTAGACCTGTTGTCCCGGAATCCAGCCTTTGTCACGTGGACCGAGGTAGAGGTCTTTGACCGTGGTTTTGCCGAAGAGAGTCTGCAGATTCGCCAGCATTTTTACGAAGAGCGGTGTTGTCGTCTCAATATCGGTCACCTCGCCGTGAACCGAACGAATGGCCTGCATCGTCGGGGAGACCGGTGTTGCGATGATGATAACTGCCATGATGCACAGCGGCAGCCCACCGAATACGAGCGGGAACCAGGGCCATTTGGATTTCTTAGTGGTGAATTGCTCGGGCATTTCAACTTTCCGACTCAATGATTGAAACAGCATTCACGTCGGCAGTGAGGCATGGCAGAGGTCTCAGGATATCGGATCTACGCAAACTTCGGCGGGATTCATGACTCAATTTGAAAAACTCGCGGGATTCCACTTCCCGGTACATCAGCGAACGTGGATGCTTGCCCGTTGATGCGACTGGTGGTAACGTAATGTGTTCGATGCTCACGAGTTTCCCACTCGTGGGATTTAGATGCCTTGTGCCGTCGGCGAGTCGTTTCGTCCCGCCGAGTTCGTAATCGATTTTCCAAGGTCATGTTCATGCTCCGCACGAGTGGTCTCGCTCTGCTGTGGTCGTGTGTCGCCGTTGCTTTTTCTGCGTTCGCATCCGCTGAGGACGCTGCTGCCAGCAAGGTCAGCTACTACAAGCAGATTCGCCCGATCTTCCAGGCTCATTGTCAGGGATGCCACCAGCCGGCCAAGGCTCAAGGTGGTTTCGTCATGACCTCGTTCGACCGCCTGCTCGGCGGCGGCGAAAGCGGCGAGAAAGCCATCGTCCCCGGCCAGCCCGACGCCAGCCATCTTCTCGCCGAAATCCAGATCGTCGACGGTAAGGCCGAGATGCCCAAGGACAAGGCCCCGCTCTCGCAGGTCGAGATTGACCTGATCCGCAAATGGATCGAACAGGGAGCCACCGACGACACCCCGGCCAGTGCCACCGCGAAATACGATATGGACCACCCGCCGACCTATTCGCGGTTGCCGGTGGTGACATCGCTCGATTACTCGCCCGATGGAAAGTACCTGGCCGTGTCGGGCTTCCACGAGGTCTTGCTGCACAACGCGGACGGCTCGGGAATCGCTGCCCGGCTTGTGGGGCTGAGCGATCGAATCGAGTCGGCCAAGTTCTCGCCCGATGGCAAACGTCTGGCGGTGTCGGGCGGACTTCCGTGCCGGATGGGCGAGCTGCAGATCTGGGATCTCTATGAGGGCGAGACTTTCAAACCGCACCTCAGCCACTCCATCCCGGTGACTTACGACACGATCTACGGAGCGAGCTGGTCGCCCGATGGGAAGTTGGTGGCGGTCGGATGTTCGGACAAAGTAGTCCGGGCCTTCGATTCCAGCACGGGGGCTCAGGCGTTCTTCGCGATGGCTCATGATGACTGGGCGGTCGGGACTGCGTTCTCCGTCGACGGGGCCTATCTGGCCTCGATCGGTCGTGACATGAGTTCCAAGCTCTACGACGTGAAGACCCAGCGATTCATCGACAACATCACCTCGATTACCCCCGGGGCACTCAAGGGCGGGCTGCAGGCTCTGACTCGCAATCCGACCCGGGATGAGATCCTGATCGGTGGTTCGGACGGCGTGCCTCGTATCTACCGGATGCAGCGAGTCACTACTCGCGTGATCGGCGACGACGCCAACCTGATTCGCAAGTTCCCCGCCACACGAGGTCGCATCTTCGACGCGGCCTATGCCCCCGATGGCAAACGCATCGCCACGGTGTCGAGTCTCGACCGCAAGGGCCAGCTGGCAATCTTCTCGTCCGAGTTCGACGGGACCATGCCCGAGGACATCAAGAAGATCGTCCAGAAAGTGGCCGGAACCGAAAGCCCGGAAGAACGCAAACGCCTCAATGAGTACATCACCGCCGATGTCAAGCTCCTGTCACAGGCCGATGTGAACACCAGCCTGTACTCGATCGCATTCTCTCCCGATGGCCAGAAGATCGCAGCTGCGGGTGAAGACGGTATCGTCCGCCTTTACAACTCGGCCGATGGGACGCTGGCGAGTGAATTCCCGGCCATCAAGGTCGACGCCAACAGAACGATCGCAGCCGAAGGCAAGACGGTTGACTATGTGAGCTTGGATGCAGCGATTGGCGAGTCGCTGCCCGACGGAACGACGGTGACCGCGATTGAGGTCTCCCCATCACCGATCCAGCTGACCGGGAAGAACGACTACGTCCAGTTGCTGGTGACCGGCATTCTGAATACCGGGGATCGCTACGACTTGACCCGGATGGGCAAGTTCCAGCTGGATGGCGGTGTCGCAACCATCAGCCCGCAAGGCCGTGTCCGCACGACTGCCGACGGTCAGGGACAGCTGACCATCGAAGTCGCCGGCCACAAGGCCACCGTGCCCGTCACCGTGACTGGAACGACGGGCGAGGCCAAGGTCAGCTACATCCGCGAGGTGACCCCCGTCCTGTCAAAGCTCGGCTGCAATGCCGGGACCTGCCACGGTTCGAAGGATGGCAAGAACGGGTTCAAGCTCTCACTGCGCGGCTACGATCCGATCTACGACCTGCGGGCACTGACCGATGACCATGCCTCGCGGCGTGTGAACCTGGCCTCGCCCGACGACAGCCTGATGTTGCTGAAAGCCATCGGGGCCGTCCCGCATGTGGGTGGTCAGTTGATGAAGCCCGACAGCATTCAGTATGCGATTCTGCGCCGCTGGATCGCCGAGGGAGCTGTCCTCGATCTCGACTCACCGCGAGTGGCGAAGATCGAAGTCCACCCCGTGAATCCGATCATTCAGCAGATCGGCGGTCGGCAGCAAATGCGAGTCGTCGCGACCTACACCAATGGCATCACCCGCGATGTCACCGCCGAATCATTCCTCGAAAGCGGGAACACCGAAGTGGCGGTGTCGAACGCTCACGGAGTGGTGTCGACGTTGCGTCGAGGTGAAGCACCGATCCTCGCCCGTTATGAGGGGGCGTACGCCGCAACCACTGTGACCGCGATGGGTGACCGATCAGGTTTCGTGTGGCAGGAGCCCCCAGCCTGGAGCGAGATTGATACTCTCGTAGCCCGCAAGCTGGAGCGGATGAAGATCCTCCCCTCGGGCCTGTGCGATGACTATGAATTCATCCGTCGCGTGACACTCGACCTCACCGGATTGCCTCCCACAGCCGACGAGGTGCGGGCGTTTGTGGCTGACTCGCGCGACACGAAGGTCAAACGCGATGAACTGATCGACAAGCTGGTGGGGAGCGATGCTTACGTCGAGTTCCACGCCAATAAGTGGGCCGACCTGTTGCAGGTGAACAGTAAGTTCCTGGGAGGTGAAGGGGCGAACCTGTTCCGGGCCTGGATCCGCCAGGAAGTCGCCGCCAACACGCCCTATGACCAGTTCTGTTACAAGGTCCTGACCGCCAACGGTTCCACGAAAGACAACCCGCCCGCGAGCTACTACAAGACGCTCCGCGATCCCGATCTGATCATGGAGAACACCACGCACCTCTTCCTGGCGGTGCGGTTCAACTGCAACAAGTGTCACGACCATCCATTCGAACGCTGGACCCAGGACCAGTACTACCAGACCACGGCCTATTTCTCCCGCGTTGGCTTGCAGCGCGACCCCAAGCACCCTGATGGCAACATCGGCGGCACAGCTGTCGAAGGAGCCAAACCGCTGTGGGAAGATGTGTTCGAGAAGCCAGATGGTGAGACGATCCATCTGCGGACGAATGTAGTCGCCCCTCCGCAGTTCCCTTACCCGGCCCAGTATTCGGCGGATCCGAATGCCACCCGCCGCGAGCAGCTGGCCAAGTGGATTACGTCGCCCGATAACCAGTACTTCGCCCGCAGCTATGTGAACCGCGTGTGGGGCTATCTGCTCGGTACGGGGATCATCGAGCCACTCGACGATATCCGGGCCGGCAACCCACCGACGAATCCCGAACTGCTCGACTGGCTGACCAAGAAGTTCATCGAGTCGGGATTCGATGTTCAGCAGCTGACGAAGACGATCTGCAAGAGCCAGACCTACCAGCGGTCGGTGGCCACGAACTCGTGGAACGAGGATGACACGCAGAACTACTCGCACGCTCAAGCCCGGCGGCTGCCCGCAGAAGTGCTGTTCGACAGCCTGTATGCCGTGACCGGATCGAAGACCCACATCCCCGGTCTGCCGGAGGGAGCCCGGGCGGCTTCGATCCCCGACTCGGCCACCGATCTCTCGGATGGTTTCCTCGCGACCACTGGTCGCCCCGTGCGTGAGAGTGCGTGTGAATGTGAGCGGTCGTCGTCAGTCCAGCTGGGGGCTGTGATGGCCTTGATGAGCGGGCCGACAGTGGGCGAAGCTCTCTCACAGGCTGGAAACGGTCTGGCCCAGATCGTCGCTTCGCAACCCGATGACACGAAGCTGGTCGACGAGATCTTCATGCGGATCCTCAACCGTCCGGCCAAGCCGACCGAAGTCGCCGCTGCGATCGACGAGCTCAAGACACTGCCTGCCGAGCATGAGAAACTCGTGGCGGAGTTTCAGGCGTACTCGAAAGAGATCGAGCCGACGACAGCCGCTCGCGAAGCGGTTCGCCAGCAGCAGATCGCAGTGGCTCAATCGGCATACGATGCTCATTGGGCGGTCGTAAAGGATGCCGAAGAGAAGGCCGAGGCCGAGCACGCTGCGAAACTGGCTGCGGCTGAAAAGGCCTACGCTGACTACGAAGCCACCGTTCCGGAGCGGTTCGCCGCCTGGGACAAACAACAATCGATGGGAGCCACTCCCTGGACGGCGCTCACCCCTGGGCCGATGAAGACCAGTAACGACGCCAAGATCGAAGCTGAGGCCGACAACGCGATCTTCGTGAGCGGTCCGAATGCTGACTTCGTGACCTATGACGTGCTGGTCGAAACCGACCTGAAGGGAATCAACGGGTTCCGGCTCGAAGCACTGGCCGACTCACGTCTGCCCGGCAGCGGTCCGGGACGTTCGGGAGGCGGTAACTTCGTGTTGACCGAGCTGACCGTCGAGGTCTGGCCGAAGGGCCACCCCGACCAGAAGCAGAAGGTCACTCTGCGGGGGGCGAAGGCCGACTTCAGCCAGTCGGGCTACGATGTCGCCACCGCGATTGATGGCCAGACGCCCAACGAGGCCAACGGGTGGGCCGTCTCACCCGAGGTGGGCAAGAACCACGAAGCGATCTTCGAGTGTGTTCAGCCGATCAACATCGAGGGGCCCGTGGTGATTCAATTCACCATGGACCAGCGGTTCCAGGATAAGACCCACACACTCGGCAAGTTCCGGTGGTCCGCCACGACTGCGGTTCCGCCCTTGCACTTCTCGCTCCCGGCCAAGATCGCCGACATCGTCAAGGTGCCCGCCGAACAGCGGAACGACGAGCAGAAGAAAGCACTGCTCGAGTTCTTCCGCGGCGAGGACACCCAGCTGAAGAGTCTGCTGGCTGCACGTGATGCCGCGAAGGTTCCTCGTCAGATCGATGCGATGCTGGCCAGCCTGAAGGCCAAGCTCGATGAGGCCCAGCTGCCGTTGCCGATCGATCCGAAGTTTGCCCGATTGCAGCGAGCGGTGCAGCTCAGCGAAGGGCAGCTGAAGGACGCACGACTGACCGCCGCCCAGGACCTCGCCTGGGCACTGATCAACAGCTCGGCGTTCCTGTTCAATCGGTAAGATTCTGCCTGTCTTCACGTGGCCTCGTGCATCACTCGATGAGGGTGATGCACGAGGTCATGGCTTTTGGCGGTAGTAGCGGCTTCTGCGGGAGCTGTGTTCGGGGCCGATCGGATCAGGGGGCAAGTGTCACTGGCTCTCCGGCATGGCCAGCAGGGCCTGATTGACCAGTTTTAAAGTCTCGGTCTCGCCGGCTTCGGTCAAACGACTTTTCAGTTGGGTGTGAATGACGTCTCGAAGCTCCGGTGGGAGGCTGCGAAACACGGGCGAGTCGATCAAGTAACTGCACCGATAGCGGAACAGCCGGGTTTGCAGATCCAGGTCCCGCAAAGATCGCCCCTCCGCATCGTGCGAGCCTCGCTTCGGGAAGTCGCTCGCGAACGAACTCGTCCCCGCGACCGGTTCGGTCAGCTTGGCCTCCTTCTGGAAGAGCAGGCTGTCGACGAGAGGTGTCGCCGACTTCTTGATGGCAGCCTGGGCGGTGGCTGTCGCGGTGTCCTGGTTGGTGGGGTCAGCTGCGATGGTCTGATCGCGGACATACAGGGCGTGCCGAGTTTCGTACCGGGACTTCGTGATCAGGTTCATCACTTCGGTCTGGTGTTCCAGGACCATGAGCGCGACCAGATCGCTGTGCGGTGAGAGGTACGGCTTCAAATCAAACCGCCCGTTTAAGTCCGTGACGTTCAGCCCGTGTGGGTTCTCGATCGTCTTCGGCTTGCGGGCTTCGGCCAGCGTCATATTGCCGAGGTGTTTCTGGCTTCCGTGAGTGCCGGTGACGTACCAGCCGCCCCAGCGCTGTTCGAGCGGGCTCGCGGTGGTCGACACGAAGCTGCCTGCGGCGATGACCGGCTGTCCCTTCTGGTCGGGCATGACTGAACGAACAAGCACCCCGGGAACGTTCTTTGTCCGCCCTGACCCATGGCAGTTCAGGCAGCTGTTGGCCTCCTGTCGGAAGACGGGTTGGGGCGAATCTTCTTGCTGCAATGTATAGAACGCCATCCCCAGCTGGGGGTCGGTTACTGCGATCTCGATGAGTCCGTCCTGAACAAATCCGAGGTGCAGGTTCTCGTTGAAGTAGATCGCCCGTGGGGTCTGGGGGGAGATCTTGTCGTCCTGCAGACTGGTCTTCCCGAACACGAGCACCTGTGAGGACAGCGGCAGTTCGAACTGCTCCAGCAGGGAGCGGAGATAGCCCGAGCCTGGCTCGAACTTCAGCTGGGCGTCGCCCGCGTCGAGCCGCTTTTGCAGTTGCGACACGACGTTGTTGGGAGTCGTCTGGCTGTACTTGATCGGCTCTTCTTCGTAGTTCACACCGGCTATCACTGGCGAGGCCCACCATCCCGCCAGGAGGCAGAGTCCGAATTGTACGAGTCGGTTCATGGGAAGTCTCTGGGAAGAGCAGTGACCCACTCCCTCGCAGCGGTCATCGACATCCATGTCTCATCGCGGAGCGAGGGAGGGGCGGGGGACGTCGAATTACTTGGCAGCTGTCTTGGACGAACCGCCATTGCGGACGCAATAGACCATCTCGCCGGAGCGAATCACCAACGACCCGTTGACGATGGCCACGCCGTACTGCACCGGGTCAGCGAAACGGTTTTCGCCGGCCGCTCGATTGGCCTCGCGTTCCTTGTCGGTCATCGCGAGGCGTCCGCCGCCATGCGGTCCCTCGCCGTGGCCGTCTTTGGTGGTCGACGGTTTCGCGGCCGATTCATCGGGCTTGGCGGTGGGCTTGTCCTCGGTCTTCTCGGTTGATGTGGGAGCTGCGGCGGGCGGAGTCTCTGCGGGCTTTTCGGGAGTGGTTGCCTTGTCAGAGGGCGTTCCATTGGCCGCGGGTTGAGATTCTTTGTGTTCCCCGCCGCCGTGACCTCCGCCAGCGGTTCCCCCTCGACTGCGGCGACCACGAGCCCGGTTGGCATTGTCATCACCGACTTTGTCCGGATCCCACAGCTGATTCTCGGCCAGGATCTTGAACTCGGGCCCGGTCGCCAGCACGGTGGTCTTCCCGTCTTTCCCGAACAGGTAGACACGATCGCCCAGTCCGACCGGCGTTGCCCAGCAGATACCGTTTGTCCGGCTGGTGTAGCACTTCTCGCCAGTCTGGAGGTTAAAACAGTAGACGACTCCGACCTTATTGACCCAATAGGCGTAGCCGTTGTGGGCGATGGGCGAGTTGAAGGAAGGCATCGCCTCGTCGGTTTTCCACTGCACTTTGGGGACGAACTTGCCATCGACCTTCTCGACGTGCATGACGAAGTTCGTGTTCTTGGCCTCCTCTTCCTTTTCGTTGTGCATCCCCGGTGAGGCTCCGATCGCAAACGTGCCGTCCGAGATCTGCAGTGCAGCTCCCGAACGGTTGCCGCCGATTTTCTCTTCATAGGTCCACAGCGTCTCACCCGTCTGCGGGTCATACCCATCAATGCTGCCCGCAGAGCTGCAGACGATCTGCGGTTTGCCCGCGATGGTCACGGCCGAAGGGGAGGCATAGCTGGTGCGGCTGGTGCGATCGGTCTTCCACAGGTTTTCGCCCGTCTGGGGATTCACCCCCAGCAGATAGGACGGGCCCTCATGGTCAATCAATACCGCCAGTGTTCCGTTTACCAGGATGGGAGACGCTGCGAGTCCGATGTTCGATTCGAAGGCCCCGTACTCTTCGGTGAGCGACCGCTGCCAGACGACCTCGCCGGTTGACTGGGAGCAGGCAACGAGGATTCCCGTCTCGAAGAAGGCGTAGACCCGTTCGCCGTCGACGACCGGTGTCGGAGCGGAACGGCTCTGGAAGTAATTGCTGCGAGTCGTCTGTGGCGACTCAAACTCCTTGCGCCAGAGTTCGTGTCCATCCGTCAGCGACAACGCGACCAGATGGCACTTGTCCTTCATCGAACCTTCGATCGAGGTCACGAAGACCGAATCGCCCCAGATGACCGGGCTCGACTGTCCCTTACCGGGGATCTTCGCCGTCCAGGCGATGTTCTCCGTCGGCGACCAGTTCAAGGGAATCGAGGCCGGGTCGACGGCAGATGCTCCTTGTCCAAGGAACGCGGGCCAGGCATCTGGCGAACCGGCCAGGCAGCATGTCAGTACGAGAATCAATGCGGGATTCATGGGGTTTGCCTTTCAGGGTTCGAGTGTTGAGAACTCGAGCGGTGTGGATTCATGGATCTGCGAACAAAAGCGGGGGAGGGGGGACGACTCACGACAGAGCTTGAACTAAAACTCGCCGTTCACTTCGCCCCCAGCACAGGTCCCGAGACCTCGCCAGGTTTTCAGATCAATACTGTCGCTGACGAATCGCACCGATCCGTCGCACAACAGTATGTGCGCTCCACCAGTGTGAGAGCTGCGGGCGGCGAACCAGCCGACCCCGTTGCGATGGACATCCGGAGCCAGATTGTTGGGGGCTCCGTAGGTGTTCATCGTGTTGTTGTGGCCGTGCGACCAGATCCACGCCTGACCTCGCCGGCCATCCCACTTGGGATTTCCGTTCGCAGCGGTGGCTGCGGTCGCTAGATCGGGGTTGTGTCCGGGGGCTCCCGTGAAGCCAGTACCTACAGCTCCGAGTCCGCCTCCGGTGTACCGTGCCATCTGGCGGCGGTAATCACTCACCGTCGCTGCGGTACTGTCGACGCCGCTGCCGAGCAGCGATTCGCCAAGGATGATCGTGTTGGATGTCCCATCGATTACGTCACGGATCTTGGCTGCGGACGCCCACCAGAACATTCCGTCTGTTCTGGCTCGGAAGTCATAATTGGTCCCCGTGCCCGAACCGGTGCAGATCTTGTAACAGGTTCCCGCAAAGGCCTGCCCCGCGAGTGGGATGTTCGAGCCACCTGTGAAGACGGCGTTGGATCCATCACTCGGGCAGATGAAAACGGGGATGACTTGTTTGGCGACTTCTGTGTGGACGGGGTTCAGCGTCTGGCTGCCGCCGGATCCCAACATGAGTGGAGTGTTGTAATCGATCTTGTTCCCCAGGTTCGCCTGGTCCATATAGGGCAGAAGTTGGGCGAAGACTGAGAACCCGTAGCTACTGTCCTTGGCCATTCCCGGGAAGACTCCCAGGCTGCTTTCATAGTTGTGCAGCGCGAGCCCGAGTTGCTTCAGGTTGTTTTTGCACTGGGCTCGGCGGGCAGCTTCACGGGCCTGCTGCACGGCGGGCAGCAACAACGCGATCAGCACTGCAATGATGGCAATGACAACGAGCAGCTCAATAAGCGTGAAGCCCGATCGGGCTTTGGAAGCAAGTGGCATGAGATCACCTGGGTATGAATGAGGAAGTTGTTGAAAGTCACAGGTGGCAATATGTGGGCGATTAAAACTCACCAAACACCTCTCCTCCCGAGCGGGTCGATAAGCCACGCCAGATCCCGAGATCGGTGATATTGCTGATAAATCTCGCACTTCCGTCGCAGAGGAGCAGATTCACTCCCCCGACATGCATGCTTCGGGCTGCCATGCGGGCTTCGCTATAGAAGCTGTTCGTGCAGTCCCATTTCGAATTGTTGGGTGTCATCGAGTGGTTGTAGAGCGTGTCCCCGGCGTGGCCGATGGCCCACTTATTGGCACGGAACCCGTCGAAGTTGCCTCCAGTTCCCGTATCGCAGGTTGAGTCACTGGGATGAGCGGACGACGCTGTCAGCTTGAACTGTTGTTTGACGCGGTCCAGAGGAGTCGGCCCCGCGGTTGTCGATCCACTCCCCAGGATGGTTTCACTGACAGCTGCAGTGTTGGAGACGCCGTCGGTCAAATCTCGAAAACCGTGCTTGGAGTAGACGTAGAACACTCCATCGCCACCCGTTCGTGTATTTCCCCAGTTCACAGTGCCAGAGCCAGTGTTGAACCCATAGTTTGATGAGCCATAGACATTCCCTGGAATCGCTCCGGAGTCACTCGGACAGAGGTAGGCCGGAATGATGGTCTTCGTCTTGTCGTCGTTTGTTGCATGTGTTGGCGCATAGTTCGGGTCGATGAGGTTTTTGAGTGGTGCCTGGTCAAGGTACGGCAGCAAGTGAGCGTGTGGCCCCCAGACCAGCGGGTATCCCATGGCACCCGGTGGAAAGACGGTGTGTGTCGACTCGTAGTTGTGGATTGCGAGTCCGATCTGCTTCAGGTTGTTTTTACACTGGGCTCGGCGGGCGGCTTCACGGGCCTGCTGCACGGCGGGGAGAAGCAGGGCAATGAGGACCGCAATGATTGCGATCACCACCAGAAGCTCGATCAGAGTAAAACCGCGGGCGCGGAGGTAAGTTTGCTTTCGCAAGATGAATGTCCTGTCTGAATGGAGAAATGACGCGTGATGCACACGCCCTGTTATGAATGCCCGCAGAGACGGACTCGAAGGTTGAGTGCCCGTATCCAGCCTGCCGCCTGGCGACGAAGGCCCCTTGCCAGTGGCGACGAGCAGGCCAGCCAGTGGCGATGTTTCTCAAGCAGCCCCAGAGGGCGCGCTCATATCCGGAACAACACTCGCTTTGTGGAGAACGAGCCATTCTGTGAACATGAGCGCGCTGGCTCTGGCACCGCGAGACAGTGGCGCAGGCGTTGAGCAGGCTTTCAGCTGCTGCGGAGGAATCGCGCAGAGTGCTAGGCGAATACGATTTTTGGAGGAGGCGTCGGAGGTTGACGCTCAGCGGGAATCAACGGTGACATAACGGGGATACTTCGGGATTGATACGAGACACGCACAAGCAGCGGTGACTCGACCAGTGCAGGGACAACACAGATCGGCAAACCGAAGATCGTCGTGTCGACCCCGTGACATTGCAGTGCACCGAGACTCACAACCAGTCCGTTGACGCGTGGCTTTTGGGGCGGGCGATCGCTGTCACAACTTTTGGTCTTTGTATGGCAGCAGCACTGGGAGGTCGCATTGGGCTTTGACTCAGCGCGGGCAGCTGCGACCACGTATTCGGGTGGTTTCACGCCTCGGCTTTTCGCCCAGGCCAGCTTCTGAGCATTCGTGAAACAGCAGCATTTCCTCCAGCATTGTTCGGCCGTGCGACAGCCGCAGGGGCGATTCTGACACGGAAACGGTGTCGACGGATCCTTTTCCGATCCTGCGGGGCTGGCCTGAAACGTGACTGGAAATAGCATCCAGACCAAGACGGCCAACAGCACACAAGCTGTCAGTCGTCGGGCAGAGCCCCATCGGAGAAGATGCTGCACAAAAGCCATAAACTCACATCGCCCATTCGGGCGTGCTCGGCGGCAGGCTCGTTCTCCACGAACTTAATTTCACATAGCTCGTACGAGGATTCAAGTACCCTCGATACTATTCTCAGCCCCGGGAGGCATATTCACGCCCGGTGGACCGTCATAATCGGACACATCGCATTAAGGGGCTTGAAAAACGAGGTAGACACAAGTGGCGACATTTCCAAGAATTCCCGCCCATCTCTCAGTCCTTATCACACGAGCCCGAATGCATGAAGCGACTCAGCGTGGCTCTTTTCTTCCTGGCATCCATTCAGGGGTTAGTCACTCTGGGAATCCTGCATGGACCAGCAGTGGACTCACATGTGGAGGGGATTCGTCACAGCGATCTCCTCATGGGAGGTGAGGTTCGGAACACTCGCGAAATCACCCAACGACATCGCGACTCATGGGGGTTGGAGTGGTCAAGTCGCCGGACTGACGTCCTCGATCCCATTCCCGGCGGTCTCCCAGAATTGAAGTGGCAGCTCTTTCAAAAGGTGTCTACTACAGCGAATCAAGAGAACTCGCCCCCGAACCTGCAGGAGCCATCAGCGGGCGATAACTCGGCAGAGTCGGTCACAGAGCCTCGTGTTGACTCCCTCGACAATCCGGCGATGAGCTCACTTTACGACGCGTTTGACTGGCGTCATGCTGACTCGTGGAGGCCCATCGCCATGAGTCCTGGTCGCTTTAACGTTCCCATGCCAACCTTTGGGGGACGTCAATTCTGGTCGGATTGCCAGTTCTTTCGAGGCTGGCGAATTCAGCAGCATTTTTATTCGGAGCATTTCCGACTTCTCAATCCCTCGAACACCCGGCGGGCGTGGGGGACACTGGAAGAATGCCAGCTGGCACTCGAAGAGGAAAAGAGAACGCGAAAGCTGGAGCCGATGTCGGGTACAGCTGTGATTGCATTGCACGGAATCCTGCGGTCATCGCATGTGTGGTGCGACATGGAGACGGCGATGAAACCGGACGGCGTGACGTTCGTGCGCATCGACTATCCCAGCACCCAGAAGCCGATCGATGACTTCGCCGTCCAGCTGCAAAGCGTGATCCATTCATTGGAGGGGATCGACGAGATTCACCTGGTGGCTCACAGTTTGGGAGGATTGGTTGTTCGCAAGTGGTGTCAGGACTACTCCGATCCACGGGTGAAGCGACTGGTGATGATCGGGACACCCAACTGCGGGGCAGAACTGGCTGACATGCTCCAGCGGAACTGGATTTTCCGGGGTGTCTTTGGCCCGTCTGGGCAGCAGCTGGTCTCCAATGCCGAAGGCTTCATCAACCAGCTCGCCCGGCCGACCATGGAGTTCGCGGTGATTGCTGGAGCCAAGGGGACTCCCGATGGATACAACCCGCTGATTCCCGGAGATGACGACGGGATCGTGACCTTGAAGAGTGCGCTGCTACCGGGAGCGGTCGACTCGATCACCGTTGCTGGTCTGCATTCGTTCCAGCCCTGGAACCCGGAAGTCATCGCGGCCGCCCGCAGGTACCTGAAGACTGGGGCCCTGCGTGAAACTGGAGTTCGCGAGCCAATTCCACTCGAACCGAAACTCGAAGTCGAAAATCGTTAGAAAGTGCCCCTTGAGCGGCGCCCGGTCTCTCAAGGGGGGCCCGCACTTGGACTACTCTTCGTGGCTCAAGACCAGTCCGTTGAGCAATGTCCGAGGCTCTGGTTTCGACCCGGATCGGAAGCGAGAGAAGAGGAATCCCTCTTCACAGCGTTTACACACTGCTTCCACACCGAATCGCTCCGCCTGCAGTCGAATCGCCTCATGCAAGCGGGCCACCCCGCAAGCGGCCGAAACGGAGACGGGAGTTCCACAATGGGGGCAGAAAATCTGTGCAGCGACCATGAGTTCAATTCCGCGGTGTTTGGGTGAGTTCGGGGACGTGTGGCTGACACCGCGAAGGCCCGCGGTATTTACCTCTCGACATTAGACTTCTACGTGTGACAGCTAGTTGGCACTGCAATTCAATCTTGCAGGAGAAAAACGCGGCGGTGGGTGAATGGCCTGTCAGTGGTGGACGAGGTATCCTTTGCTCTCACCGCATCAATCGCCACAGCGGGGTTTAGCCCCGATTGTCCCAGGGAGGGTCAGGCATGGCTCGTGAACCCGTCTTTCAATCGAACGCCCCCCAAGACCCGCTCCCGTCAAAAGGCCCGGCGGAGAAATCGCTGCTGGCCTCCAGCTTCAGCCCCGATACAGAACTGTTTGACGAACAGCTGCGCCCCAAACGTCTCGATCAGGTGGTCGGCCAGCGCAAGGTTGTGAATCTGATCCGGATCATGCTGGATGCCTGCAAGAAGCGGGGCGATACGCTGGGGCATCTGCTACTCGACGGTCCGCCCGGCATCGGGAAGACGACCCTCGCGACCGTCATCCCGCAGGAGCTTGGCGTCGAGTTGCAGATCGCTGCGGGCCCGGCGATCACAGCGCCGAAGGACCTGCTTCCCTACTTGACCAATGCGTCGCACGGGTCGGTTCTCTTCATCGACGAGATTCATCGCCTACCTCCCGCCGTGGAGGAGTTCCTTTACCCGGCGATGGAGGACTTCCGCGTCGATATCGCGCTGGGGGACGGCCTCAACGCCCGCACGATCAACATGCAGCTGAAGCCCTTCACGGTGATCGGGGCGACGACCCGCGCGGGGATGCTGACGGCTCCGCTGCGCGACCGGTTCCCCTATCGCGAGCATCTCGATTTTTACGAGACCGAGGACCTGACCGAGATCGTCCGCCGCAATGCAAAGAAGCTGCGGACCTCGATCAGCACCGAAGCGGCACTCGAAATCGCCCGTCGCAGCCAGGGGACGCCGCGTAAGGCCAACAACCTGTTGATGCGAACCCGCGACTTTGCGACGCTGCAGGATGCCAACGGCGAGATCACCGATGCGATCGCCAAAGAGGCGTTGCACATGCTGGAGATCGATGAACTGGGGCTGGAGCGTCAGGACCGCCGCTATATGGAGACGCTCTATAACGTCTTCGCGGGCGGGCCGGCTGGGCTGTCGTCACTGGCACATAGCATGAGTGTCCCGCCCGATACGCTGGAAGACGATGTTGAGCCATTTCTGCTCCGCACCGGATTGATTCAACGCACTCCCCGCGGTCGCGTACTGACCGCCAATGGGTACGAGCATCTCGGCAAGGCCTACCCCGTGACGGGAACTCAAACCGTCCTGCCCAGCAATCAGAAGAAGTTGTTCTAGTTGCTGCGTCGAGTCATTCCAGAAGAGGGGACAGACAGGAATGTCTGTTCTACTGGAGACGCGACCGGAATAGAGGGCCACTCTGCTTTTCTTGGTTGAATCTCGCACATTCCTCTGTCGATTTATCGGGCGTTCTGCGTACCACGACTCAGCCGGGAAAAAGCGGACAGGCGGTCTCCCCAAGCGTCCAGACTGGCTGTTAGACTGACATCATGTTTTGACCGACCATTCCGGGAAGATGGCCCACCGAGATGCCCGACTTTGAATACACCGCGCGGGATTCTTCGGGAGCTGCCGTCAGCGGTCTGGTCGTGGCGAATACGCCGCAGGATGCCTTGGCCCAGCTGACCGCCCGCCAGATCTTTCCGTTGAAGATCGAGATGGCGGAGACGGCCAAGACTCAGCGGAAACAGGTCTCCCGCCGTGTCCCCGCCCGACATTTGGCGTCGTTTTATTCTCAACTGGCCGATCTGCTGAAGTCGGGAGTGCCGCTGTTACGGTCGCTCGAATTGCTCGAAGGTCAGACGCGGCAACCCGCACTCAAGGCAGTGTTGAGCGAAGTGCGAGCCTCAGTGGCAGACGGAACGCGGCTGTACGATGCGATGCGGGTCCATCCCAAGGCGTTCAACGAACTTGTCTGCAGCATGGTTCGCGCTGGCGAGGAGGGCGGATTTCTCGAGGATGTTCTCAAACGCATCGCCACCGTCACCGAACACCAGGAAGAGATGAAATCGAAGGTCATCGGAGCCCTGGTCTATCCGATGTTTCTCGTGGTGGTTGGGACAGCTGTTGTGTCGATCCTGATCGTGTTCTTCGTACCAAAGTTTGCGGGTACGTTCGATGCGATGAAAGAACGCGGGGAGCTGCCGTGGGCAACCTCCGCTCTGATGGGAATCAGCGAGTCGGTGCAGGGATATTGGCACTTCGGGCTGATCGGTTTGATTGCGATTGTCATTGGATTGCAGCAATGGTTGGCGACCGAATCGGGGAAGGCCTTCTGGAGTCGGTTTGAGTTGCGGTCACCGGGGCTGGGGCGAGTGGTTCGCAGCCTCGCAATCGCCCGTTTCTGTCGCGTGCTGGGAACTTTGATGCAGAACGGTGTTCCCTTGTTGCAGTCCCTTCGCATTGCCAAAGATGCAACCGGGAATCAGGTACTGGCCGACGCGATTGATCACGCGACCGACAACATCACCGCCGGAAAGTCACTCGCCCGACCGCTGGGCGCCAGTGGCGAATTTCCGGTGGAGGTCGTCGAAATGATTGCCGTGGCCGAAGAGGCGAATAACCTCGAAAACGTGCTGATTGGGATTTCGGACAACCTGGAACGCCGCAGCGATCGCGAGCTGCAAATGGTCGTCCGCCTGCTGGAGCCGGTGCTGTTATTGCTGATGGCTATCGTGGTGCTGTTCGTGTTCGTCGCCCTGCTGGTGCCGATCCTGCAGAGTTCCGGTGCGGCGTAATTCCGCGTGCACTGGCCGCATGTGAGGGCGAAAATCCGGCTGAGCCGCTACGGCGGGAAAGACTGTTACTCATTCTGACTGGATAGAGAGACCAGACTTGGAACGTCAGGAGAGTTTCCCGGGTGACGCATTGTTGTATTCATTTCGTGTGCTTCGTGTATTTCGTGGTTCACACCTTTCACTGGGCCAACTAATTGGCGGCGGGTGACCGGGACCAGATGACGTGTGATGGGCACCACGAACCCGAGTGAAATCGGAGATTGCCGTCAGTTCGGACCGACCGGAATGTCTGTCCTACGGATCGCTTGATCCCGGGGACAGACCGGCCTCTTGCAGGGCTGCCTGTTGCATCGCTTCGCGGTACTCGTTGCAATCCTTTTGCGTGATGCGATAGAGGTCGATCGAATTGCCGACATGCTCCAACGGCTCGAACAGCTGGAAGTAGGCGAACTCATTGATATCCGCAGATCGCGTGTGGCCGTCGGGCTCGCGGACGGTACCCGGGCGTCCCATGACGTAGTTCACACTGACGAGATAGAGCCCCGGCTGAGGTGTCCGCGACGGCGGCGGCACCGTCGCCATGCCAAGTCGCCGCGGGTCAACCGTGCCGAAGTAGGCGATCTTTGGCGGCTCGTCGCTATGGGCGTGATAGGCCGCTTGAGCCCGGATCAGGTCCTGCCCCCAGTCGAGGTTCGAGTCGACGAGATGATACCGGCCTCCCCATGGCCCACCCGCCAGCTCGTTGAAGTAACTCAAATGATGCGGATGATGCCGCCACACACTCAGTAGACCAATCACGCCTACCACAACGAGGAGAGTTCGCGCCGACTTCTTATCCTCTCCGATCGCCAGCAAACTGCTCCCCGCGCACAGAGCGATCAGCGGCAGGATCGGCATCACATACCGGACGCCCAACTGCATGGAACTGAAGCTGGCGATACTGACCAGAATCGCGACGGGGACAAGATAACTCCCCACCTGAACACCACAGCCGCGACGCCACTGCCGCACAAGAGCGACCACGCCGATGGCAGACAGGCCGAGCAGGGCCAGCGGGTACTTGTACGCAGCGGCTTTGAAGAAGTAAGACCGAAAGCCGCTGAGGCTCCACAGCCCATCGAGGAAGGTCGGGTGGGGCGTCTCCATGATCGACCGCTGCAGATCGATCCCCGCGACATAATCGAGTGGTAAGGGCAACGGCAACTTTGCCAGTCCGCCCGCAATCTCGCGAATCGTACAGAAGTCGACACTCTGCAGCGGGATGGCCTCCAACGGCACGAACAGTCCCTGAAACCGATAGCAGGCCCCCAGGCTCACAAGACAGCTGAAGAGGATCACTGCCACGCGGCCGATCAAACTCTTCCAGGTCAGCATTTGCCACTCGGGCGATCGTCCGCGCCACAATTGCCAGAGAGTCAGCATGACGAGCGTGGGAAAGAACACGACACCGGTGTACTTCACCGCCTGCAGCAGCCCGAGTAGCGTGCCGAGTGTGATCGTGCGTCGCCAAGTTGGTGCGGCGAACCAGTACGCCATGGCGACGCTGGTCGCAAAGAAAAAGAAGGCGGCGGAGCTGTCGGGCGTGACGATGCTGCCGTGAGCTATGAGATCGGGACAGCACAACAGCGAGGCCAAAGCCAGGCGGGCCGGCGCCAGGCCAAAGCTGCGATCGGCCACTCTATACAGGAGCACCGCCAAGGCGACCGGCCAGAGCAGATTGAAGTAGCGCCCCGCGATATACCAGTTCAGATAGTCATCATGCTCCGCAACAAAGATCTCACCGATCTCCCGCTCAGCTGTTCGGGGGGTGACTTGAACTCCGCGCAGTGCCAGAGGGATGGCTGCCCACATCCGGCTCAGTGGAGGGTTGAGCCGGTCCTCGGCAAAGTCCCCAGCGACCAGATTGCGAACCCCGACCGGGAGGTGCCAGATCTCATCAAACGTCACACTGGTGGAGTGACATGTATGAAGAGCAAGAACCAGCCACACCAACAGCATGGCACCGGCTGGCAAGTGATCGCGGAGTTGCGATTGCTCCGCTGGTGGACCGGGTGGGTTACTCATGGGGGCGGATGCCCGCACGACGTTCAGCCCGGCGCTCCAGGACTTCCGGCAAGGGATACTCGGAGATCGGAAGGCCGAGTTGACGCACCTCCTGCAGCCGCTTCCATGCCCGCGTCACGAGTGATTCGCGGGCTGTCACCGAATCGTGATCCATCTCCGCCTTGTTAAAGGGACCATCCACGGCGATCGGATCAAATGCGGGATCGACGATGAACTGTGCCACAACGGGGTTGCAGCGCAGATGTCGCTCAGGCGTCGACAACAGTGCCCGTGCTTCGACCTCGCCCAGAATGAAACGCAAGTAGAGATCGCTCCCCTCGATGAGTTCGACGGGGTCACCACAGACCTCGCACAAATATCCCTGATCACACTGGGCCATTGTTCGTTGATATCCATTACCCGGAGACGCAGCTGGAAGCCAATCACTCTTCGCCAGTATCCCCTCAGCCCCCACTCCAAACAAGCAAGCTCCCTCCGACCACTCCCACTCTGGCCATCCGCCAGCCTCCGAAAACGCACAGAGGCGAGCCACTCATCGAATGGCTCGCCTCTGAAAGGAATCCGAAGCCGATCGCGTTGAGGCTGGGATCAGCAGCCTCCTGGGTGGGATCTCACTCCACCCCGCGGACAGGCCCCGTTGCGTTATGCAACAGATTATCCGTTACAGAAAGAGGAATCCGCATAACTGGTGCCAAAGGAATAATCGTTACAACCAGAACTGGCACAAGGTGCTGTTGTGATGTTGCAAGGTGTTTTCCGGTAACGGATTGCAAAAAGTGGGCATGGGTTTTTGAAGGTCGGGTCGACCTGTGGGCGGATCAGGAGCGTATCAAAACGTGAACACTTTTCGCTGGGGACGGTTTCATGACTTGATCAAACGGCCGTTCGATCCCACTCAAATACCGCTTCTCTGTCTGGTCGGTCCAAGACCGGGGCATTCTTGGCGGCATGCCAATCGGTGTGTCGCAATGTGTTTTCTTGAAATGCTTTACTGCAAAATGTGGCTTTTGCGGCCCGGCAAAGTCGCGGGAAAATTCGGCGAAAGCTGCCGAACATTTTTCTATCGGCACGGTTTGTCTGGCACTTGAGAAAAAAAGCTCATACAAGTCGATTTCGTGATAAGTCGTCCGAGCGACGGCAAGTCACGCCCTTCCTCGCGGGAGTGGTCTGCGGGTTTCTCACTCGCTCACTCTGCGAAAGGTTCCTCCCCTCGGGGTGGAGCCACCTGCCTCAAACAAATCCCTGCCCCGTTCACGATTGAATCGCGCCCCATCGCGTGCCGCTACCGGTCTAGCCATTGACCAGTGGAGTCCGCGTGGTGGATCGATCGCGCCTTCCGGATTCCGGAGACCATCATGCCACGCCTGCTGCAACGTTCACTGATTGCCAGCCTTCTGATCGCCTGTCTGCTCTCCACGTCGGGGTGCGGCTGTCGCCAGACTCGGCGTCGCAAGAATGACCTTCGTCGAGCCCAGCTGCGTTCGCTCCAGCTTTATCGCGAGAACCAGGAACTCGCGGGCCAGGCTGAAATGGCCGGTCAGCTGGCCGAACAGAACAGCCAGCTGGAGCAGTCGCTGGCAGCCGCCCAGCAGAACCTGGACGTGGCGAACCAGCGTCTGGAGAACCTCAACGCAGAGCGAGCTGCACTCAATGAGAAGTACTCGACCCTGCTGACGGGCCTGAAGAATCCACTCGGTGGCGGAACGAATCGCCGCTTTGAGGAACTGGCCAAGAAGTACCCGGAATTCGAGTTCGATCCGGTGACCGGAGTCAGCCGCTTCAATGGCGATCTGCTGTTCGCCTCTGGCAGCGATGTGGTACGACCGGAAGGTGCTGAGCTGCTTCGCGAGTTCGCGAATATCATGAACGACCCTGATGCCAAGCAGTTCCACATTCTGGTGGTCGGACACACGGACGATCAGGAAATCGTCAAGGCTGTGACGAAGGTGAAGCACGAGTCGAACTGGGACCTTTCCGCTCATCGTGCCACTGCGGTGGTGAAGAGTCTCTCCAAGATCGGACTCGATGAACCACGCATGGGAGTGGCGGGTTACAACAAGTTCCAGCCCGTCACCGCGAACGCCGACGACTCCGGCCGTCAGCAGAATCGCCGCGTCGAGATCTACATTCTCGCTCCAGACGCGACTGTGGCGGGATGGGATGGACCATCGATGGTTCGATAAGGTTCCTCACGGATCGCTCCAGCGTCTGCAATGCCGCGGGTCGCAAAAGCAAAAAAGGGCGAGGTTGCGTTGGCAACCTCGCCCTTGGTCATACCAGGGTTGGCCTATTCGGGTTTGACCAGACGGGCGGGAGGAACGAAGGCGGCAATCTTGTTGAAGGCCACCAGGATGTCTGCCTCCATTTGTTCCACGGTCTGATCGCCGGGCACCGTGATGGTGATTCCACCACCCAGGTGAGCGATCGCTTCCATGTAAGCCGGGTCGCCACCCAATCCCACGGTCATTGTGTGGATCGTGTAACCCGCATCGACCGCTTCCTTGGCCCGCATCAGACCATACTTGGCATTCGAGTTCGTGGTGGTGTAGTTCGCATTCCCATCCCCGTCGTAATCGAACAGAGTATTCCAGTTCCAGTCGGATGGGAATGTCCAGCCCGAGTCCTGAGCCGTGGGCTCACCGTCGGTCAGAATCAGCAAAGTGGGACGAGTGCCCGGACGCTTCGAGGCATCCAGCATCATACGACCCTGGTAAATTCCAGCCCCGATGTTCGTGTTTCCCGAGTAGTGGGCCGCCTGACGGTGCTTGACGATCTGACGAACGCTTTCAAAGTCGTTACACACAGGATTGGCAGAGATGTTGATGCTGTAACCATCGTAGTCGAGGATCTCTTCGCGTCGGGAATTCACGTCGAAGCTGACAGCTCCCACTTCATCCCCAAATCCCAGGTCTTCCAGGAAGTCGCAGAACAGCACCGCACCCTGCTTACAGGAATGGAACGGGTAGTGTGAGGTCCGCCACAGGTCGTTGCACTGGTTGTACTGGTACTCGTTCTTCAGCAGGTAGTTGACCAGACAGGCACCACCAAACTTGTAACGATGTCCCGCTGAGTTGATCGTGCTGTCCGTTTTGCAGTGGCTGAAGAACTCTGACCAACTGCCGGTTGATCCCCATGGGTAGGTTGGCAGACCGAGCCACGACTGAATATTGGCATCCGTCATTTGCACAGTCAAAGTCGTCGACGAGAAGTTGGAAGGCTGTGATGTGCCCGCAGGGTTGTTTGCGGTAGCCGTCGGGCTCCCCGATGAGGCAAACGTGACCCTGGCTGATTTGACATACTTCCCGTTCCCGGTCACTGAAGCGCTGGACACGCTCGAGATCGTAAAGTTCTGTGTGGTGTTATCCGCGTAGGTCAGGAGGATGGCCAGCATGCTCTTGTTGGCGGACACCGACACCACGTTGCTGTTGCTGTTGTTGAAGGTGACGTTGGCGGTCCAGGTGTTGTAAGTCGCCGCTCCGGTGGTGGGAGCCAGATTCCCCTTCATCGTCACAGCCACCTTGTCGATCGATTTTGACGAGTAGGTGTACGTTCCCGATGTGCCCGAGGCTGTGGGACTGGTCGAGTTCGAGCCCGAGTACAACGTGATACCGGTCATGCTGCTGTTCGTCGTGACGTCGACCGAACTGTTCCTGAAGACGACGGTCGCATAACGGTTGTCAGGAGACGAGGCGTTCGTCGTCCACTGGAACCATCGCGGGGTGAAAGTCATATCGCCAAAGTTCCGCACAGCGGCCAGCTGGTTGTAGATCTGCTCCATGTTGGCATCGAGCGAGGCACGATCACGCGTCGAAAGGGCGTCGTAACAGCTGTCGTCGTTCATCGACGCGGAGTAGTCGAGCACCATGCCGATGTCACGCGACTCGATGTACGCTGTTCCGGTAGTCGTGATCGAAACGGCTTGCTTTCCAAAGACTCCTGCGAACAGGGTCTTGACCTGGCCGTCGGGCTGAGTCGTGTCGGTGTTGGTCCGACGAGCAGTCACTTTCACGGCATTAGAGGGAGTCGCCCCCCACTGGATCGACGACGTTTGAGTCGCCTGATTCAGGCTCCAGCGACCGAACTGAACGTCCGTGTTCGGATCGACATAGACCCCGTTCAGGGCCGCGACCGACTGTGCCTTGAGCCGGGCTTGGGCCAGGGCGTAAACCGTGATGTCGCTGACATCGGGCCCCGCCGTTTCCACGGCGTGACTGATCTCATTGGCGGCAGCGAGTGCAGCCGCGTCGACACTGTTCTGCATGCGGGTCTGGTTCAGGACCACCATACCGGTGTCGACCGAGAACGCCACGAATGCGAGACAGGCAGCCATGGAGACTGCCATGACAACGATAAAAACGCCTCGTCGTTTCTGACGGAATTCAGTGAGCCACTTTTCCTGTGGCTCGAATGTAGATTGCATCATCAGTCTCCCGGACCTTGGTAGGTTGTACTCAGTGAGTCGATCGAGGGTTGGCGTTGTGTTGTGGTTATAAGTTCATGGTGGCGCGGCCCTTGGCCGTCACCAGTTCCGCATCGAGCAGGGCGCTGGAACTGATCTTCATCGGGAAGATTCCTACGTCGGAGTAGGGAATCGTCAGCCGGATCCTCATGAGCTTGTATTGATTCGTGGAGAGCGACAGATCAAATGTCTGTCCTATGTTCGCGCCATCGGCATGAGTGATCGTCACGACGACATTGGTCGTGTTGTAGCCCTCAGCCTTCAGTATGTTCTTGATGTCGTTGATGACCTTCTGATTGGCGGTGATACCGCCGGCCAGCAACGCGGGATCGACGTCCTTAGAGGCGAGCCGCCCGCCATCGCGCACCACTGCATTGAGCTTCTGGGACACGTTCAGGGCATGTCCAATCTCAATCGAGCCAAACGTCACTGTCATGAACAATGGGAGTACCATTGCCATTTCGACGGCAGCTGCACCGAGGCGTTTTCTCGGTTTCTGTGTGGTGGGAGTATGTCGGAACATGACAAGGTCCTTCTGATGTCGATTCGTTCGAGAGCCTGACGGGGGAGAGGCTATTCGTGACGCATCACCGCTTGGCCAGAGAGGGTGACGTTCTTGATCCAGAAAGGAGGCAGTAGTGCCACGCTGTTGTACGGCACCGAAATCCGCACGATGAACATCTGATCGTCTGACGCCGTACGCAGCTCTTTGTCGGGAAGTGATGCGTAGTTGATGTTCGAGGAGTTGAAGTTCGCGGTATCGAACGAGCTGGCGTCTTTGACCACGACGGTGGGCGTCGCTCGGAACGACTGGGCAACAATGGCTTTGGCTTTGGCAATTGTCTGGGCAGTCGTGATTTCATCGACCGATCCGTAACGGGCCGCCTGACGGGCCGCCGCGTCGAGAGAGTCGACTACCATCATCGCGTGGCTGGCCTCCATCAGGCCTGCAGCGAAGACCATGAACACCGGCATCGTGACAGCCACCTCGACGGCCGTCGTTCCGAGGCGTCGACGTGGTTGATTCGATTTTTGCCGAAAGAGACGCATGAGTGCCAAAACCGGGGATGAAGGGATGTCAGGTGTGTAAACACCTCATCGAGTAGGTCAAACTTAGTTCGCGTTACAGACTGGTTTTGGTAAGTCGTTGAAAAATCTCTAAATCGTGATAGGGCGGTTTGTCCGATTGGGGGTGGGTGTTGCGAAAACGCCACGCGAGCAGTCGATTTCACGGCAATCAGACACCGATTCATATCGAAATGAGTTCCGCCGGAAACATTCAACTGACAGGATCGTCACAATCGACAAGTTGGCAGTTTCTTGCGATTTGTCCGGTCGACCGAATTGACCGACCCTGAAGTCTGATTTTGCCGGGATCGCCCCGCTGTCTGGCGTGGAAGCCGTTGTGCCGGGTGCATTCGCCTCGCGGAGTACTTATAAATCGAGGCAGCAAGCTCAAGCACACACTTCGCGTCAGTGCCGACACGAAGCGATCGGGGATGGATGGCATGCAGCCAGCAGTGGTCTTGTTAAGTGGTGGACTCGATTCAGCGACGGTTCTGGCTGTGGCTCGCAGCCAAGGCTACGACTGTTACGCGTTGTCTTTCGATTATGGACAGCGGCACCGTCACGAACTCGACGCCGCAGCCCAGGTCAGCCAGTCGCTGGGAGCGATCGAGCATCGAGTGTGTCAGCTCGATCTCCGCGTGTTCTGTCGATCGGCGTTGACCTCCGAGATTGAGGTCCCCAAGGACCGGGCCGAATCCGAAATGTCGACCGGAATTCCGATCACTTACGTCCCCGCTCGCAACACGATCTTTCTATCAGTGGCACTGGGGTGGGCAGAGGTCCTCGGGGCGCACGATCTCTTCCTGGGAGTGAACGCCGTCGATTACAGCGGCTACCCCGACTGTCGCCCCGAGTTCATCACCGCCTTTGAACAGCTGGCGAACCTCGCCACCAAAGCGGGTGTTGAGGGAACGCGGTTCCAGATCCACACCCCGTTGATCCGGTTGACCAAGGCTGAGATCATTCGGCTCGGAACTGGGTTAGGCGTCGATTACGGCCAGACCCACAGCTGTTATGACCCGTCGCCCGAAGGGGCTCCCTGTGGGCATTGCGACAGTTGTCAGCTGCGGGCGAAAGGCTTCGCCGAGGCGGGGCAGAGCGACCCCGCTTTGTCGCGAAGGTGATGGTCGAGCTCCAGAGCTCTCCCTCCAAACATCAACACCCCCAGGATCAAGATCGCTGGGGGTGTCGTTTTTGGAAGATGGTCTTCACTGAACACTCGCGACGTGTTTCACACTTCGCGATTGTTCAGGGACTACTGGAGACGCACCGTGGGGTCATTCGCGAAGTGAGAACGTTCGGGGACCATCGACTCACGTTCGCGGTACATCGGGGCTTGTGGAGGAACATACCCACTGTTCCCGTTAAACCCACCGTCGAGCGGGACCAGGCGATTGACCTGTCCACCACGGGCGGGGGCCTGGTAGACCGGCTGGCTGGGGGTCAGAGGACGAAGACCGATCGTCGAGTTCGGCATGTTAGGACGTGCCGATCCAAAGTTCAGCCCATTAAAGAGACCAGTGTTACGACTGCACTGACCATTCGGGCAGCTCGTGCTGGGACGGCAGGTTCCATTCACGCAGTTACTATTCGAGCCGATCGATGGCTGGTAGTAGTTGGTCTGCGACGGGATCGTACATTGACCATTCGCACAATTGTTCCCGATGGTGCATTGACCATTGGGGCATGCGGGCTGGCACTGGCCATTCGCGCACTGGGGAACTCCGGGAATGATCGGGGTCCCATAGGTCTGGCCATAGGTCGGCTGTGAGTAGTAGGTCGAGTACGAACGCGGGGTGAAGAACTCCTGTACCGGCGAGAAGAACGAGGGCTGGTTCATGGTGGGCCATGGTCCCTGTGCTTGTGCCAGAGACGGGAGGCAAGCCACGGCGGCCACGATGACGAAACTGAAGCGAGAGGTGAACATGAGAATCTCCAGGTGAGAGGCACCGCGGGGGGCCTATCTCGTTCGATCTCGAGCAACAAGTCGGAGAATACGCGGGCGAGACGGTCGCCATCATTTCGATGGCTGCGGGATGATCTGACGTAATGCACGCCGAATGCCAAAATTCGTGATGATCCAGAAGTGGCAAGAGCTGCCGATTGGAGAAGCTGTCTGGTTCAAGGCCGGCAGACTAGCGAGACTTTAACGACAAGGCCTAAATCAAAACTGCGACATCACGACATCGATATGATTCCAACCTCGTTGCAAGACCTGCAGAAGGTCGTGCAGCTGTTGCAGGACCAGCGCGTTTTTTCCACGCTCGCCGGACGACGGCTGGACCACTTCGACGAACCTGATGTCAGCCTCTCAAGCGAGGCCGCTGACGCCCAGGAGATCGGGCACATGAGCGGGCTTTTCGGGAGTCGTCTGCGGACCGGGCCACTGCTCGACCCATTGAGCCCAGTCGATTTCGACATCCTGAAACAGAAGCTGGCGACGTGTCACGATCGGGCCGAAATACGAGGGGGTCCCATTGGGGGTCAGCGGATGGATCGTCACTCCCTCGGAATGAAGAGGGTAAACAATCATTTGCGGGGGGACGTGCGAATGCTTCAACGGGACCAGCTGGACCGCATCACGTGTCAGCTCCAGGGCCAGCTCCGACTCGCGGCGTCCCTCTTCGCCCACAGCTGTCAGGATCTGCTCGCGCGTGATATCGACCCCGGCGTGTTTGTAGAGCCCGGTCAACGCGACATTCAGCTGCCGCTGGATCTCCACTGGCAAGTCCGCCATCCAGCCCAACTCGACAACACTCGCCAATAGCCACCCCTCCAGATCCTCCCACCGCAAGGTGGCCGGACGATCGGGGTGGAGCGAGTTGTGCAACTCGATGTCAAAACGATTCGTTGCGGGGAGCAACCGCTTCAGTGTGACCTGAGCCCCGCTGAGCAGCTGGGTTTCCTCCAGCAGGGCACAGAAGTCTCGCTCCACGAAACGCCGGACCGCCAGCGAGACTTCATCAATGGCTGCCAGCTGGTGCGTTGAGCGATACCCGTGCCCGGGATCGGACTCCATTCGTAATGCACTTCGCAGCTTGGTGTAGATCTTGGCGAGCGTTCCCGATCGAAATCCCGGTCGCAGTAGCCCCGAGATCGATTCGCCATGACTTCCCACTCGGACGGGACGCATTCCCTTGGGACGGTTGGCGACATAGAGCTGCCAGTTTTCTTTGAGCTCCCAGACCAGGAATCCGATGACGCCCGGTGCCAGCAGGACGATCGTGCTGGCGATGGCCAGCGCGGTGGCCTCGGTCATCCGATTCACACCGACAGAGTTGTGGATCAGCGTCTTGAGGTGAAACGTGTACGGCAACAGGATCTTGTGTGAGATCGTCACCACGGGGAAGTGTTTGATCGGATTGATCTGCGGCTCGACCAGCAAGGTGACCACAAATCGGATGACATACGACACCACGCCCCAGACCGACCCGATGATGATCTTCAGCAGTACGAACCGTCGCGGATCCCCTGAGCGGAATCGCAACCACTCATCGACGGTGTACAGCGACTGCTCAATCCACTGCATCGCGTCGTAAAACAGATCCATCACCAGATGGTAGATCACGGCAAAAATGCGGAATCGCAATTCGTGCCACGCCCGCACGCAGATATCGAGGACTCGCTCTTCGAGCGACCGACCCGCTGGCGAGTTCAGAAACAGATTCAGAATGAGGAAGTTATCAAACCACGTTCGCAAGCTGAGCGACTTGAAGACCAGGAGCTGTGCTGTCCCGACCAGGACCAGCGTCACCATCGCCGGGCGAAGGACATAACCCTTGAAGACCGCAAAGCCCCGGCTGTCGAGGACCCGATGCACCAACGGCGAATCGATCACCGACACTGGCAATTCATAGACCAGCCAACGCGAGGCATTCCACATCCGGGTCAGGAGTTTGACCACGCTACGGCGGAACTTCGGACGATGCAGAATCATCCAGAGGAAGATTCCCAGAATCACCCAGGTGGCATAGAACGATGGCGGCAGCTTCTTCTTCTGAGCCAGTTCCGCAGCGGCGGTGTTGCTCTTGCTGGCCGAGCCCAATGCGTCCGCGGCCTTGGCGGCTAGGTTCTCACCCGCATCTTGAATCGACTCGACGACGCCACTCAGTGGGGCCAGCTTTTTGGCCTCGGGCGGCTTCTCTTTCTTGTCGTCAGCGACCAGCGGATCCTCCGTCGACTCGGCGGGAGGCGTAGCTGTCGAGTCGCCTCCGGAGTCGGCAGCTTGCCCGTTGGCTGGCGGTGTCTCTGTGACGGAAGCCTCCGACTGCGGGGACGACGAAACGCGAGTCTCCGCAGGTGCGTCAGTCGGCGGAGTGGCTGTGGACGGTGTGGGCGATGGTGAAGTCTCTCTCTTAACGGTTGCTCCACTCTCCGACGGTTGAGCGGGTAGCACATGAGCCATCGTGACCGTCGGAGGCGGCACAGGGGCGGGGAAAAAACCTTCCCACACATGCAGCAGCACAGCCAGCGCGATGTAAGCTCCTCCAAACGGGAGCACCACATGCCGCACGAGCAGTCGCCCAATTCCCGTTCCGAACGCCAGCGAACTCAACCGCTGTGACGCACGCAGGTAGACAGCTCCCGGGCGATAAACGCCATCGAGGACCTGCGCCAGCTTGCGATCGGCCCGCAGCAGTCGATCCCCCCACGCCAACTCAATTGGCCCGGAGACATCGGGAAGCTTCAAGCTGTTCTGCGAGAGAGCGTCCCGCACGTCACCCATCGTGATGAACCCCCGCTCCACCAACCGGTCGAGCAGGCTTTCGATCACTTTGCGGCGGGCGACACGCTCCGGAATGTTCTGGGCCACCAGGCCAACTTCATCGAACGTCGATTCAATTAAAGGACGAACAGTTTGCCGTAGATCCTGATCCGAGCGAGTTTGAACCTCACGGATCAGTCTCAAGAGCCGCTGGCGATCGGCTGCCGAAATCCTGATCGACGAAGCCCGGTCAGCTGTCGTCCGCAGATACTTCGCACTCTGCACAGTCTCTAGCAGTGGGAGCTGTCGCCGCAAAGGGGCTCGACCGAATGTCAGCAGCCAGCGCCACAGATCAAACCGGTAGACCCCACGTTCATGAGCGACACAGACCTTCTGCAGGTCATAAAGAATCCGGGCTTCAAGGCTGCGATATCCGAGCAGTGCCCGGTCGAGTAGCGGACACAGAGCCCGCCACCAGTCCTCCATCTCCTTGTCGCTGAGTTTCCAGACGGCCTGCAGTCGCTTGGCCAACAGCAGAATGTAATCCTCAGCCGTACGTCGATGCTTCTCCGCGGAGGCGGGGTCCGATTTCTGGGCTCGCAGGCAAAGAATCGCCGCCTTGACCTGGTTCCCGACCTGAGTGGCACGTTCCGCCTTGGCCAGCAGACGGGTCGACAGCGGCGGGTCATGAGCGGTCGATCGACCGGCCGTCACTGGATCGGACGTGTCATGTGCCGGGTGAGTGCCGGGCAACGGTGTGATACTGGAGTTGTGCGGAACGATACGTTCCGGCGTGCCAGCTGGGCGGGTTTCTCGATACCACTCTTCGTGTGGCAGATGGTTCCAGATCGGATCGAGGTGCCCCCAGTGACGAATCGCGGGAAAGAACAGCTCCTGGTCCCAGGGAGCGAAGTACTTGAGTTCCAGAGCGACGGCCATGAACTCAACAAAGGCCCCCTCGTCGTCCTGCGGCGGGAGGAGCAACTCGTCCTTGGCGAGAACTTGTCGGATCTCCGCGAACTCGCCCGCTCCGATCAGGCGAATGAAATCAGCGATCTGGGCCGAGTTCAACAGCTGGTCTTCGATTCGCTGCTCCACCTCAGCGTGGACCCGCCCGTGAAAGGCCAGCCGCCAGAAGTAGTGCAGCCGTTCTTCACTGCTGAGGCGGGCAAACTCCTCGTCGTCGGTCGGACGACCCAGCAGAATGATCCGGCGCGGAAGTTCCTCCGCAGGCGACAGCCCCAGTTCCGATCGGTCGGCGATCACCAGTAGCCGCTCGCGTTCGATCGTATAGACCCGGGAGTGCGGAACACGCAGCCCCAGTCCCGGAATTCGCCGATCCTGGATGATTACCCGGCGCAGAATGCGAGGCTCCACGAACAGCACACGTGGATCGGCCTGAGACACGAGCGTCTCAATCGCTTCCAGAGAAAGTACAGGTGTCGACGATGGGGAGTCTGCAGTCATGGCACAAGTGTATAACAACTGTCGGACTTTGCCTCCCGAACGCCTCGTATCAACCCGTGTTGGTCCATGAATTCGCGTTCATGACCCGCAGAGCCGGCCTGAACTAGAGCGGTTTATTCGGCGGGCTTCGCGGGTAACCGCCTCTTCCACTCTCGAATCAGCAGGTGAAATGCGATGTAGTCGTACACCCCATGTGCCACCATTGGAGCGAGCAGATTTCGCTCTCCTGTCGCGTTCGCGAGAAAGTGCATCGCGAGACCGATGACCGTCGTTGCCAGGAAATAGTTCCGCGACATCGCGTGCAGCAGGCCAAACGCGACGTTGCTGACAATCAACGCCAGCCACGGGTTGATCCGGCTCAGCCCCGAATCGATCACTCCGCGGAACAGGAGTTCTTCCCCCACCCCCGCTAATGCCGCCAGAAGCACCAGATCGTACCACCGACACCGACTCAGCGACTCACCAAGGGCATCGATTGCCAGCCTCCTCAAGCCCGGACTGAAGGCATACAGCCCCAGCATTGGAACCACTGCCAACAAACCGAACACGAAACTCCGCCCGTCCCAGCGAACCAGCGACAGCGGATCAAGCTGGATCATCCAACCAATCAGGAAGGCGAGCAGCAGTACACCCCCCTGCACCCACGCCGCCAGCGTGAGAAAGCGGCTGCGGCTGAACGCGGACGGGGAGATTTCGGACAAGGTTGGTTCCATGGAATTCCAGCTGTCGAACGGACGTACTGTTCGGTGACTCGTCGCCCGTTTCGATCGGCTCTTTACGCTGAGCGGGTCGCCTCATCGATTGATTCGAGCAGCGTCTGGCACAGCTGCCTGACCAGTTCCGCTGGCATCGCCGGAGCGGGTATCAGGGTGACCACATCACCAATCGGACGGATGATCGCGCCGCGGCGGCGGGCGGCCAGAGTGACCTGGTGTCCCATGCGCAGCTTCGACGGAAAGGCCTGCTTCGTTGCCCGATCCTGTACCAGTTCGATCCCGACCAGGATGCCCCGCTGGCGGACCTCACCCACATGGGGATGAGCAAGCAGCGGAGCGAGTTCCCGTTCGATCAGCGTTGCGTTCGCGTTCACATTCTCCAGCACGTGGTTCTGTTCGAACAATCGGAGAGAAGCCATCGCCGCCGCACAGCCGAGGGCGTTCCCGGTGTATGTGTGCCCGTGATAGAAGGTGCGTCCCGCATCGGGAGGACCCAGGAAGTTCTCGAAGATGGCGTCCGTACAGAGCGTCGCCGCCAGCGGCAGATATCCACCGCTGATCCCCTTCCCCAGGCAGAGCATGTCGGGCTCGACCTGTTCCTGCTCGCAGGCAAAGAGCGTCCCCGTGCGGCCGAATCCCACTGCGACCTCGTCCGCGATGAGCAGGACCCCATGCCGCCGAGTGACTTCACGAACCTTCCGCAAATACCCCGGCGGATGCACCTGAATCCCGGCAGCCCCCTGCACCAGTGGCTCGATAATCAGGGCGGCCAGCTCGTGGCGATGCTCAGCCACGACACGTTCCAGCTCCGCCTCGCAGTGGGCCAGCCAGCTGGTGGAGTCATGTCCATCGGGTAAGCGATATCCACCCGGACACGGGAGCATGATCGTCGGGAAGAGGAGCCCGCCGTACATCGAGTGGAATCTCTCGACTCGCCCGACGCTCACGGCTCCCAGCGTGTCGCCGTGGTACCCTCCACCGATTGCCGCAAAGAGTGTCCGGTCCTCGCCACAGCCCGGCTTCTGGCGATGCGACTGCACAGCGATCTTGAGAGCTGCCTCAACAGCTGTGGCTCCACTGTCAGAGTAGAAGACCTTCGTCAGCCCCGGTGGCACGCATTCGACCAGCATCCGAGCCAGTTCGATCGACGGTGGCGACCCCAGCCCCAGCAACGTCGAGTGCCCGATGCGGTCCAGCTGTTCACGAATGGCCTGATCGATGGCGGGAACCCGATGACCGTGGACGTTGCACCAGAGCGACGACGTGCCGTCGAGGTAGCGTCGCCCTTCGATGTCGACCACCTCGAACCCATCGCCCGACTCAATGATCGGAGCCCCCTCTTCGCGGTAGGCCTGCATGGCTGTGAAGGGGTGCCAGACATGGGCGTTGTCCCAGTCGCGAAGTTGGCTGGAAGTAGGGCGCAAGGAGTTTGTCATTCCGCAGGAGGTTTTCGGGAGTCAGAGATGTGGGAGCAAATTCTACCAACCCGAAGTGCGAGCGAGAGCGACCGGAGAGGTGCGCTGAGCGGTCCCTCGGAAGCTGATCGGCGTATGGAGCGAGCCTCACACGAGGCCACTGGATGAGCGATTGGGGGGTGAAGTCCGCCCTCGATCACGCTTCGGGTTGGTGAAGGCGGGACATGTTCTGGGACACTCAAGGTTCGATCGTGACCTCGCGGCCATCGAGCAAGGAGAGCTCCACCGGCTCGGTCTTGCCATCGACTGCGGTGGCGAACTCCGCCGGAGTTTGAACGGGTTGTCCCGCGACTTGAGCGATGAAGTCGCCGACTCGTAAACCCGCAATGAATCCGGGCTCCCCCTCCTCGGCGGAGGTCACGACCACAGCTCGCGGATAACGAATCATCGAGTCCGTGGGCATGTAACGACGACGGGCGGTGGGGTAGTCGACGCGGATTCCTCGCCAGATCGGGTGGCGGGGATGGGGCGCGATGATGGAGCTGTCGTCGTAGACCGGCCACTTGCCGAGCCGGACCGTTCGTTCCAATCGCTCGTTGCGTCCCGGACGCCAGACATCGAGCCGTGCCATCGCATCGGGGCCCAGCAAGCCCACCTTGAGCATGAGGTCGGCCTTTCCGGTGATGGGCTGATCGTTAATCGCGAGGATGCAATCTCCGCTCTTCAAGTCCGCCTGATCGGCGGGGGACTCATACCCCACCACCGACAGCTTGGCCGAAGTCACCGGCAAGGCCCGGCCCTCTTTGTCGGTCGTCTGGCTCAGCAATGTGTCGTCGGGAACAACGCCGAGGTATCCATACTCGACCTCATTGCCATCGAGGAGCGATTTCACGATCCGGCGAACCTCACTGTCAAACGGGATCGCGAACCCGACCGACGATTCATAGCCTCGCATGGCGGCCAGCGATGTCGCCATACCGACCAGTTTGCCCTCGGGGTTCACCACAGCTGCCCCGCTCGTACCGAGTTGCAGACGGAGGTCGACATGCAACAGGGCTCCGTATTCAAAGATGGTTCCCGACTCGTCCCCGGAGTTCGGGCGGACTTCGCCTTCGGAAGGCCGCCGTGAGATGTTACTGATCATGCCCAGGCTGACACTGGCTGAGCCGTCGCGGGCGATCGCATAGGGGTTTCCCAGACCGAGCACGAGACTCCCCTTGCGGAGCTTCTCGGCCTCGCCAAACGTGAAGGTTGGGACTTTATCTGACGTGAGGCCCGCAGGCTCCAGATCGAGCTTCAAGATCGCCAGATCGCTGCGTTCGTCCTGGTTATAGAGCTGTCCTGCGACGACATGCCTGGTGGCCAGCTTGATGAAGTAACGGGCCTCGTCGTTCCGACCAGCTCCGCGACGACGACTGCCGGTGATGACGTGCCGGGGAGTCAGGACATACCGCGCGCCATCGTCTGGCTCGCGAGCCAGGATCACTCCGCTGGCGAATTCCTGCGGAATGAATGACGGGTCGACCGGACTGGGGGGAAGCCGCGAACCAAAGATGTCTCCGGGATTCTCCTCACGCTGCAGGTCTTCTGGCAGGACTCGTGCGATCGCCACGACCGCCCCTTCACAACGAGCCACGACATCGATCAGGCTCTGCTCAAAGGCTTGCAGCACAGCGGGCCCGGCTGGCGGAGTCTCCTGCCCCTGCACGATCCCCGTTGCCCCCAGGCACACTGCCAGGCATAGCACAACGCTCCGGGTCGCAGCTGAGCGGATCGTCAACATGGAGCAGCCTCCTTGGCCGTTGGACCAGACTTGCGGCACTTCATCGTTCCCTCTGTGAGCTTTCCGGCAGGTCATTCACAGGGAAGTTCTGTGAGCATCATACGTGACCGCCCTGTCGTCGAAGCAAGGCTGGGGCAAATACACAGGTGAGGCCTGCCCGATTTCCACTACACTCACTCTCGTTCTCGACAACTTTGCGGGAACCTTCCATTGAGACGATGAGGCAGTGGCTGTGCGCTGGACTCTGCGACTTCAGATCCTGGTCCCCTTCGTTCTGCTGTCGCTGGGCGTGATTGTTGCCACCAGTGTGATCACCGTCGCCACCGCGATTCGCCAGATCGAGCAGGAACGCGATGAGCAACTGCAAGCGGAAGTCCAGACGCTGGCGATCGCGAACTTTCCGTTGAACGATGCGGTGTTGCAGCGTCTCAAGGTTCTCTCCGGGGCTGATGTTGTGGTCCTGCAGCAGGGTCAAATCCAGGCCTCAACGCTCCCGGGACTCACCGCCAGGCAGATTGCATCCGCCACAGGCAACGAACTGGAATGGCGGGGCCATCACTACCGACTGGCCCGGGCTCAGCAACAGCCTCCCGTCGGCGAGCGTGAGCTGGTCTTGCTTCGACCGCTGCGCAGTGTGTGGGAAGCCCAATCTCAACTGGTGCAGGCGGTCACCTGGCTCTGTCTGGTCGCGGCGGCGGTGGTGTTGCTGATCTCTGCATTCCTCGCCCGGCGCGTGGTGCGAAGACTGAAGCAGATTCAGCACCAACTGTCGGAGATCGCCTCTCATCGATACGCGCAGCTACCACTCAGCGGTCCGCATGACGAGCTCCAGGAGCTGCAGGGCTCGACCAATCAACTGGCCGATCGCATGGACCGATTCGAGCGGGAGATCGCCCAGACGGAGCGGCTGCGACTGCTGGCCCAGCTGACCGGGGGGCTTGCTCATACGCTGCGAAACTCGATCACCGGGGCCAAGCTTGCCGTCCAGCTGCACCAGAAACGCTGCCCCGCGGGAGACAAAGAGGACAGCCTCGCCGTCGCCCGACAGCAGCTGGAACTGACCCAGGAGCAGGTCACCGCCATGTTGGCTTTGGGGACTCCCCAGGCCCGTCCGGCCGAGGTCGGCGACCTGCGGCAAATTCTGGGAGACCTCGCGCGACTGCTGGAAGCGATCTGTAAGCATCACCAGGTCGACTTCCGGGTGCAGGTCGACCTCACCGAAATCGACTCCCGCGTCCGAGATCAGGCTCGCACCCGGGGGGCAATTTTGAATTTAGCCCTCAATGCCATCGAAGCGGCGGGCCCGGGCGGCTGTATCACAGTGCGGGGGTGGCACACCGATGGGCGGGTCGCAATTGATGTCACCGATTCGGGAAAAGGGCCCCCGGCGGAACTGGGGGAGTCGATCGCCGATCCCTTTGTCACGACAAAAGAAGCGGGCGTGGGGCTGGGGCTGATGCTGGCTCGGCAGGCGGCCGAAGGCGAGGGGGGCGAACTGTCGTGGGGCCGTGCGGATGGGACCACATTTTTCCGCATGAGTTGGCCCGCTTCTGCGAATCAGGAACCGCCTAAGTCCTGATACGGTTTCGTATTGACTCCAGAGCGATGTCTCGGGCATAACGCGGCATGAATTCGAGGATTTCTCTGGCAAGGAGGCTGGAGCATGCGTCGCCTGACGGCCTGTGTTGTGATCTGTTCTTATTTGTCGCTGTTGGGGTTTGGCCTCTTCAGTCATGTGGTGGGTTACAAGCAATCCGACCATGTGGGCATGTACTTCCTCATCTGGGATATGTACTGCGGCTGGTGTGCGCATGAAGTTCGACACCACATCATCGCGGAGGGAGAGAGCGGGCAATACTACGAAGTCACTCCCGCCCCGTGGGGTGAGTTTACGCCTTTTGCGTCGATCGATCGCCATCATTACGACGGTATGGGATCGTTCACCGGATCGCTGGCGACCCACATTCTGGACCACACCGATCACGAGCCCATCACTGAGGTCACTCTGGTCGAAGAGGCCTGGTCCAAGAAATACAACCTGCCCGACGAGATGTACCTCGCTCAGAACGAAGTCCCCAAGCAGAAGCGATCGTACTTCCGTTCGCGAAGCACTCTTTCGCCGACCGGAGAGTTTCGCCAGCGGGGGCTCGACTGGATCGGATGGCTGTCGTATCAGGCCGTGGTCAACAATCCTCGCTTACAGCAGAAGATGAAGAGCCAGCCATTCGTTTCCAGTGAATCCTACTTGCCATTGAATCGAGTGCGACAAGCCAGCCACGAAACCACTGACGCATCGCCGCAATAAATTGCTCTCATCGGACTCCGGATCCGTCCTAGAAGGTGACACGATGTCCCAGCCCATCGAACACGCCCCGATCGCTCCCGCCGCCGCCACAGAGCCTTCCGTGTGGACACGTCTCAATAACTTCTTCTTTGCCGAAGAACGGCCTGTCGGGATCGCACTGGTGCGGATCGTTCTGCCACTGGCGATGCTATTCCCGACCTTGCACCGCATCTATCGAGTGAGAGAGTTCTATTCGCTGTCGGGTTCACCGACGCCCCTGTGGAACAACTATAACCAGGTTGGCTTCCTGCCGATCCCCTCGGCTCCGGTCGCAGCTGGTCTGTACGCTTTGTTCATTCTGGCCCTGGTCACCAGCTCTGTCGGCTGGCGGACACGGATCTCGCTGGTGATCTCGGCCTTGCTGATCTCATATTTCAGCATGCTGGATCTGATCAGCACGATGGCCAAGTACGTCATCATCTGCACTCATGTGATGCTTCTCCTCTCGATGTCCAGTTGTGGGAAAATCTGGTCAGTCGATCGCTGGCTGGCCGTGCGACGTGGTCAGAACTGGAGCGAGACCGGCCCCGCGTGGCCTCGCCGACTGATCCAAATCCTGATCGGAGTGATCTATCTGGCCGCCGCCGCCACCAAGCTCCACACACCAACATTCTTCACGGGGGATCAGCTGCGGTTTTGGTTGCTGACCAATGTGAATATGGACAACCCGTTTGGGGAGTACCTGTCGCAGTATCCCGGAATGATTCTGGTGATGGTGTACGTGACGATTTTCTGGGAGATCGTGTTCCTGTTCACCTGCTGGAAGGGAGTGGGACGGGCGATCAACCTGTCCGTGGGGCTGTTGTTCCACGTGATGACGATCTTCACACTGGGGCTGGTGGTGTTTCCACTGGTCTACTTTGTGCTCTATCTGGCGTGGTATGACGAGCGTGATCATCAGCGCGTGAAAGCCTGGTGGCAATCACTGTTCGGCCGGGACTTCCGTACCCAGTTGCCAGCTACGGAATCCATTGCGTCAGCCGGACAACGTTGGGGGTTCCCAAGTCTGGCAGCCTGGGGGCTGTGTGCTGCGGGAGCCGCTGGACTAGGGGTGTGGATCGACCACAACGCCGATCCCTTTGGAGAGAACCGTCCTGAGGGGCGGTACACCCTGAAACCACTCAGCGAGGAACGTGCCGCCGAGTTGCTGCGGAACGACCTGCAGCTTGACGTCGCTGACAAGGTCTTCTCGATCGATGTTGGTTCGGTGCGATTCAATGACAACCTGGTCGATCGCAAGACAAAATTCCGCGTCGGCGACAAAGCCATGGTTCAGTGCAGCCTCCTCCCGCCGCACGAGGACCTCTACATGGAGGCCCACCTGCTCGACGAAGAGGGCCGGATCGTGACCCGACTCTGGCAGGTGGTCGCCCGCGAGAGCATGCGTGGTCACTTCTGGTTCAATATGGAAGACACCCTCGAACCGGGCATCTACACAGCCGTCATTCGTATTGATGGCCAGGAGGCGGGAAGCCGCACCCTGGAGCTCCTGCCCGGCCCAGCGTCAGCCTCCCACAATGAGGCGATCACCGAAGAGACCTCCCCAGAGAACCAGCCCGCAACCACGGTGACCGCCACGGAACGGTAGGCCAAAAGGCGTGGCCGTTTGACATCGCCCCGTGTGTGTGTTAATTCCCCAGTAGAACAAGGCTCGCAGTGATTTCCGAACCGCCCCTGTCAGTGCCTCACGTATGAAACGGTCCACACTCCATCGCGACTATCGGGTCTTAATTGCCGACGATGATCGAGGCTTTCGTGAGACTCTGGAATTTATTCTGGAGCCCTATTTCCGAACGCTGGCGGTCGAGTGCGCAGAGCAGGCGATCGAAGTGGTCGAACATGACCCGATCGATCTGGTGCTGTTCGATATGCATATGCATGTCCTGACCGGGCTGGAGGCTGTTTCGATCGTCAAGAAGTTGCGGTCTGATCTCCCCTGCATTCTGATTACGGCCGACTTTACAGAGAGCCTGAAGATGCAGGCCCTGCAGGCCCAGGCCCACGCTGTGTTGAAAAAGCCGGTGGCTCGTCGCGACCTGATTCTGCAGGTCGGAACGGCCTTGTGCTCCACGTATAATGACCCGGAACTGGCGGAGTGGCTGGCCTGTTGAATAAAGCCCGGAAAGAGCGATACTCTACGAGTGATCTCCAAGCCCGTTTCGGGTGTGCTCATCAGGTGAGAGTTTTCGACCATCGGTCAGGGAATCCTTCCAGCCATCACTGGAGGAGTGTTGATCCGTTGGCACAGAAAGCTCAACGCAATTCCGCTGTTCACGCAGGACACAACTCCGATGGCGACCGTGACGATGCAAGTGCTCGAGGGGTTCGAGGCGGGTCGTTTGTATTGTGACCTGCAGACCCCGATCACGATCGGCCGCGAAGAAGACAACGATATCCGCCTCAACGACGATCGCGTCAGCCGCTTTCATGCGAAGATCCAGGAAGACGCCGGCCGGGTCATTCTCACCGATCTCGACAGCACGAACGGCACCCGCGTCAATGGTCACCCGGTCCGCATGCGTGTCCTGCAACTCGGAGACCAGATCCTGTTCGGCCGCTGCCTGATGGTCTACGGCAGCCCCGAAGATCTGGCGAACCTGCACACGTCGTCGCGGCTGTCAGCCTCGGGAGACTCCGCCTCACCCGATGTCAGCGAAGACGGGACCAACCTGCCCCAGGTCGCGGAACCCGCTGTCGCGACCGGGGACCAGCTGTTCAATGGGAAACGTCCCGAACTTCCGGGCGGGCTGACACCGCTACAAGCCGTTCAGGTTTCGGACCTGCTCTCTTACATCCGAGCCAATGTGCTGTTCGTTCTGGAATGTGGCGAAGAGCAACGCCCCGTACCGCTGAAAGGATCGAACCGCATGACCGTCCCGCCCGAGGCCTGGCACTTGTTGCAGAAGGTCCAGCTGGAGCTCTCGCAGTGTCTGCGGGAGATCTCCGAACCGTAGAGCGAATTCGGAGTTTATCTTCAGTTCGGACAGACAAGAATGTCTGTCCCACTGCGGATTTCAGTGGAACAGACATTCCTGTCTGTTCTTTCTCTGAGTGAAAGCCAAATATGACGCTGCTCTGATCACCTTGTGTCAGCTACTTGAACGACCAGCAATCCTCCCCCCTCTGACTTCACCCCATGAACAACTCTGAACTCCAAGCCGCCCTGCAGTGGAATGAACGCTACGCCGCCCAGTCGGTCGAACAGCTGACCGAGCTGCTCCGCATCCCGAGCGTGAGTGCTCAGTCAAACCACAACGCCGACACACGTCGAGCCGCTGAGTTCGTGCGGGACCGGCTCAAGGCGGCGGGGCTGCAAACCGAGCTGTGCGAAACCCCGGGCCACCCGATCGTCTATGCCGAGTGGTTGGGAGCCCCTGGTGCCCCCACGGTGATGGTCTATGGACATTACGATGTTCAGCCGCCCGACCCGCTCGACAAGTGGGACAGCCCTCCCTTTGAACCCGTCGTCCGCAAGGGAAACATCTACGCCCGCGGCGCCACCGATGACAAGGGGCAGATGTTCACGCACGTCCGCTCGGTCGCAGCCTGGCTCAAGACCGCCGGACATTTGCCCGTGAATGTGAAGTTCGTCATCGAGGGCGAGGAAGAGGTCGGCAGCAATCACCTCGATCTCTGGCTGGAAGCGAACAAAGAACGCTGCAAGAACGACATCGCCGTTGTCAGCGACACCAGCCAGTACGGACCCGGCATGCCCGCGATTACGTATGGGCTGCGTGGGATTATCGCCTGTGAAGTCGTGCTGCATGGACCGGGCAAGGATCTGCACAGCGGTGTCTTTGGAGGAGCTGTGGCGAACCCGGCGAATGCCCTGGCAGCCATCGTCGGCCAGCTGCATGATGAGCATGGTCGCGTGCAGATCCCCGGGTTCTACGACGATGTCGGTGAGCTGACGGCAGAGGAACGTGAGGAGTGGAGCCGCTTGCCTTTTGACCAGGCGAAGTTCCTGGCCGAAGTCGGGTCGAGCGACGTCTGGGGCGAAGCCGGGTTCACGACGCTGGAACGTCGCTGGGCTCGCCCGACATGCGATGTGAATGGGATGCTCAGCGGCTACACCGGGGAAGGTCCCAAGACGATCATCCCCAGCTGGGCGATGGCGAAGATCACTTGTCGACTGGTCCCGAATCAGGATGCCCACAAGGTCGTGGCGGCTCTTCGCCAGTTCGTCGAAGCTCGAGTGCGTCCGGGGATTCGGCTGGAGTTCAAGGAGTACCACGGCTGCCCCGCCACGGTCTGCGACTTCACCAGCCCCTATATGGCTGCGGCGAAGCGGGCGATCGAGCGGGGCTTTGGCAAGGCCCCGGTGCTGATCCGCGAAGGGGGCTCGATCCCGGTGGTTGGGACCTTCAAGAAGATTCTGGGCGTCGACACGCTGCTGCTCGGCTGGGGCCAGAACACCGACAACCTGCACAGCCCGAACGAAAAGTTCTCGCTGGAGGACTACCAGCGCGGCATCCGCGCCAGCACCTGCCTGTGGTGGGAACTGGCGGGGAAATAGCGACACTCGATCGAATCGATCTCAGAACAAGTCGACCAGAGGCTGACCGGCGTCCAGCAGGTTGTACGGGCGGCCTTGGGGGTCGATCGCTTCGAGGTCGTGAATGCCCATCGCGTGATAGACGGTCTTGGTCACATCAGCGGGGGTCACCGGATGGGTGGCGGGATACTCGGCCCGGCGGTCGCTGGTGCCGTATGTCTGGCCACCACGAATGCCACCACCGGCCAGAACATCCGTTAAACAGTGGGTCCAGTGATCGCGGCCCGCGCCAATGACTCCTCCCGAACGTGGATCACCAATCTTCGGCGTGCGGCCCATCTCGCTGGTGATCATCAGCAGTGTTTCGTCGAGCATGCCGCGCTCTGCCAGGTCCTCGATCAATGCCGAGAAACCGCGGTCGAACTCCGGCAGGAGGTCATCCTTCAGGCAGCTGAAGTTGTTCGCATGCGTGTCCCAGCCACCGCCGCTGGCACATTTCTTCGACACCGCTTCGTCTTCCTCCGACCAGAAGACGGTGACAAATGGAACCCCCGCCTCGACCAGCCGTCGTGCCGCCAGCAGACTCATTCCGTTAAGGGTCGCCCCGTAGCGGGCAATCGTCTCGGGAGATTCGCGAGTCACGTCGAACGCAGCTGTCGTCGAGCTCGATGACAGGAGCCCCAGCGCCCGGTCCTGCTGGCTGGTCCATGTTCCGACCGAGGCGACTCGATCCAAGTCGTGGCGGGCCTGGTTCAGCTGGGCCTGCAGATCGACGCGTTTGCCGAATCGCCCCGATGAGACATCCTGCGAAAGAGCAAGGTCGGGCACGCGGAACTCGGTCGGCTTGGCCCGCGAGCCGTATACGTACAGCGGATCGTGCTTCACGCCCAGCTTGGCGGCGAACTGTCCCGGTCGGGTGTAGGGTGCCTGACTCGGCTTATAGGGGAGTGAGACCGCGTTCGGCATGCCGCCACGCTGCGGAAACTTCGAGGCCACGACGCAGCCCATGTACGGCCAGTCGTCGGGATAAGGCGTCCGGTTGTTCCCCTTGATCAGGAACGAAGGGTCAGGCACATGACCGGTCAGGTTGTGGTAGTACCCGGCGTGGTGGTCGTTCGTGTTGACCGTGCCGCCGACCGAGTTGATCAGGGCGATGTGGTGGGCCTGCTTGGCGAGAAGTGGCAGATGCTCACTGAGCATGACCCCGGGAGCCGAAGTCGCGATCGGCTGAAACGGACCGCGGTACTCGACGGGAGCCTCGGGCTTCATGTCCCACATGTCGAGGTGCGACGCTCCTCCACACAGGAAAAAGAGGATCGTCGACTTCGCCGTTTTCCGCCCCGCTGGCGAGCCACTGCTCTGAATCGACGACGGCACAGCGGAGGCTGAGCTGGACAGCGGATGCGTCGCCATTCCAACCGCCGAGGCGACCAGAAACGCTCTGCGCGGAACTCCGTTACTTACGTCCAGTTTCATGTGCCATGATCCGCGAAGTCTGATTGAGTCCGGTGACTCGAAATCATACGCATCAATTCAATTTGATGTCAAACCGCATCCTGCTTTCGAGTCCGGTTTTCAGCAGGTCACCAGCTATCCGGCGTAACGACCCTGACATCCCGAACTGCGCAGCCGATGTAGAGGCTATTCTACTTTCTCCAAAGCCATCGCATCGCATCGGGCAGCACAGCTGCGCCGTGGATGTCGTTGTGGGCTCCGGTCCCGTAGACGAACTGGTAGTCATAGCCTTTGAACTTGAGCGAAGCGGCCATCGACTGATTGGCGAGGGGCCAGCTGCCGTGTTCGTTGTCGAGGTCGCCCGAGCCGTCCTGCAGGTAGACGCGGATCGGCTTGGGAGGCGTCTTGCGGATCAGAGCTTCGTAGTTATGGCCCCCGCGGATGTTGGTGAAGCTTCCGACATGGCTCAGGACCTTACGAAAGTTGTCGGGGCGTTCCCATGCGACCGTAAAGGCACAGATGCCTCCCGAACTGATTCCGCAGATCGCGTGCAGGTTTGGGTCATCGGTGATTTTGTAACTCTTCTGGACCTCGGGAATGATCTCCTCCAGCAGGAAGCGGGCGTATTGATCGGAGAGAGTGTCGTACTCGAAGCTGCGGTTTTCGGGTGTGGGTTTCCATCCGGGTGTTTCGGGGAGTTGTTCCTTCTTGTGGCCGGGGTCGATGAAGATGCCAATGGTGACGGGCGTCTCTCCCTTGTGGATCAGGTTGTCCATCACGATGGGCGCCCGGAATCGACCCTGTTCTCCGACGTACGCGTGGCCGTCCTGAAAGACCATCAGGGCTGCGGGCGATTCGGCTTTGTATTGAGCGGGGACATAGACCCAGTAGCGGCGGATCGTGCCCTCGAAGATCTGGCTCTTCCAGACGTGTTCGGTGACGGTCCCCTTCGGGACTCCCTCCTGCCGCTGTGAGTCAGGGCCGAGGACGTACTCCTCGTCTCCTGCAACAAGGACCGATGTGAAAGCCAGCCACAGAGCGCAGATCATCAGTCGCATCATGTCCCTCTTCATTTGCTCATTGAGTCATACAGACACACTGCTCATCGTGGTCAATCTGGTCCGAGGCCTTGGGTTTGTCAATGCGGGGGAGAATCGTCAGCGAGGATCGTCTCGAAAGTTGCTGAGCATCGATTGACTGACTGGCGAACTCGCGTTCCCTCTGCCCACAATAGGACCGCGAGATCTGGCTCTGATAAGGATGACTCCGATGCTGATTTTCCGTCTGGCGTTTTTCGCAGTTGTGGTATTCATCGTGGGGGGCTTTGATGCTTCCCCCAAACTCCATGCGGCCGATCCGATCAAGCTCCAGCTGCGCCACCGGACGGAGACCGCTGAGAAGTCAGGCCGGTTTCACACACTGACCCGGGATGAGGAGTGGGACCCGGCCAAAACCGCTGTCATTGTCTGCGACGTGTGGGACTACCACCACTGTGACAACGCGGTCAAACGACTGACGGAGTTCGGCCCTCGGCTGAACGAGCTGGTGGCCAACGCCCGTCAGCGCGGGATGACGATCATTCACTCACCAAGTGATTGCATGCCTGCTTACGAAGGCCATCCCGCGCGGAAACGGGCAATTGAAGCGCCAGTGGCGGCCAACCAGCCTCCGGAGATCAAACTCTGGTGCAGCCGCATCCCCGCCGAGGAAGCGGGCGTTTACCCGATCGATCAGTCGGACGGTGGTGAGGACGACGAACCCGCACAACATGCCGCCTGGGCAAAACAGTTGGCGGAGTTGGGGCGAAACCCGAAGATGCCGTGGAAGGCCCAGGCCTCGTTTATCGAGATCAATGGCGACACAGACTTCATTTCCGACAAAGGAGACGAGGTCTGGAACATCCTCGAAGCGAAGGGGATCGAGAACGTGATCTTGACCGGCGTGCATACGAATATGTGCGTGCTCGGTCGCCCGTTCGGTCTGCGTCAGATGGTCCGGAATGGCAAGCGGGTGGCACTCGTCCGCGATATGACCGACACGATGTACAACCCGCAGCGGTGGCCATTCGTCAGCCATTTCACCGGAACTGATCTGATCATCGAGCATGTGGAAAAGTATGTCTGCCCGACGATCACCAGCGATCAATTCCTCGGGGGCCAGCCATTCCGCCATGCGACCGATACTCGTCCGCGTCTGGCGATCATTGTCTCCGAGATCGAGTACGAAACACCGCGAACGCTGCCCGAGTTCGCAGCCCGCCACCTGGGACGGGATTTCCAGGTGCAGTTCTTCTTTGGCTCCGAAACCGAGCCCAACGACATCCCGGGTCTGGAACAACTCAAGGATTTTGACCTCGCCCTTGTCAGTGCCCGACGGCGACTCCTGAAGCCGGAGTCGCTCAATGTCCTGCGTGAGTTCGTCGCAGCTGGAAAACCGATTGTCGGCATCCGTACCGCCAGCCATGCCTGGACCTTGCGAGACGACGAACCACCCGCCGGACGAGCCATGTGGCCGGAGTGGGACAAGCAGGTCTTCGGCGGCAATTACAGCAACCACCTGGCGAATGAACTCAAAACGACGATGACTCCCGTCGCTGGTGTCACGCACCCGATAATGACTGATGTGCCCCCCGAACCATTCGTCGCTGGGGGATCTCTCTATCAGACCTCGCCGCTGGCTGACGGCACGATGGTCCTGATGAATGGAGAGGTCGAGGGCAAACCGAAAGAGCCTGCTGCCTGGACCTTTCATCGGGCTGATGGGGGGCGTTCGTTCTATACGTCACTCGGGCACCCGGGGGATTTCCAGAACCCGACATTCAACCGGTTGTTGTTCAACGCCCTGCACTGGGCGGCGATGGAGAAGGTCCCTGAGACGATGCCCGAGTCGGCGGGGCGCGATCTGACCTCACACTGGAGCCCGATTCAGGTACCCGGGGACTGGGAAGCGTCGGGCATCCCGGAACTCAAGGACTATGACGGCGTTGCGTGGTACCGTTGCATGATACGGGTCCCCGAGAGCTGGAAGGACCGCGAGCTCAATCTGCGGCTCGGCACTCGCGAGGACAATGAGATCCACGTTTTTTTCCAGGGCGAGGAGTTGGAAGCCACGGAGGTCTCGTTCGCTCCCGATCCGTTGGAAACGGGCGGGGTTCTTGTGGAGATTCCTTCGGAGATCGTCACCCCTGGCGAGGTCCATCTGCTGGCTGTCCGCATCGACAATCACGAGGGGCCGGGAGGCATGGCGTTTAAGAACCCGGCCGTTTACTTCGACGAAGAGAGAGTCTCACTCGCAGGTCGCTGGCAATTCCGCCTGGGCGATGAGGACTCTTTCGCGACCCTCCCACTCCCTGCCAAGTTCGCCGCCCCGACGGAAGCGGTATTTGGGAAGTAGTTGATGCGAGGCGGGATTACCTCGGGATAAGAAGGATTTCATCCTGATTGTGGGCCTTTGATCCATGCCAGAGTGACACTGGAGATCGGACCGCATGCAATGTCTGTTTTACTGCGGGATATCATCAGACTGGCATTTCTGCCCCTTCTCTCTCAGGTTGGACACGAAGAGAGAATCGGTGCTGGAGCGAATGCTTCGGACTCAGAGTTATAGGTGAGATTTCATCGCCCAGGAGTTATCCTGTGGCAGCAGGGCTCAGCTTTGTGAGGCCTCGGATTTCACTCATTTCGAATGTTTCGTTCGAAACTCACTCACTTCTCGACGACTGGACATCTGGCATGTCTGAGGCCATCCCTCCCGCCCGCGCGCGATTGACTTCGCTCGATCAGTTCCGCGGTTATACCGTCGTGGGCATGCTGCTCGTGAACTTTTACGGGAGCTATAAGAACTGCTGGCGAGTGTTGAAGCATACTCACGACTACTGCAGCTACGCCGACACGATCATGCCGCAGTTCCTGTTTGCCGTCGGTTTCGCGATGCAGCTGGGGGCCGCGAAGATGGCGCAGGCCGATCCCGCGACTCGCTGGAAGCGAATCATCCGACGGTTTATCGGCCTCTCGCTCGTCGCGATCCTCTATTACTCACACGACGAAATCGGCTCGATTATCGAGCAGATCAAAAACATCGGGTTCTGGTCCACTCTCGGCGTGCTGACCAAACGGACGTGGATGCAGACGCTGCTCCATATTGCGATCACCGGGCTGTGGATCGCTCCTGTGGTGGGTAAGTCCGCCGCAGTCCGAGTTGTCTATATGCTGATCTCTGGATTGGCCCATGTCTGGTTGTCATGGAAGTTCAACTTTGTCTGGACCAACGGAGCTGACGGATCGCCGGGAGGGATCGATGGAGGCCCGCTGGGGTTCCTGACCTGGACCAGTTCGGCCGTTCTCGGCACGTTCGCCTGCGACATCATGCGGTCAGGCTACAGCAGTACAGGCGTTGTTCTGCGTCTGGTCGGCTGGGGAACTTTGGTGGCTGCGATTGCGTGGCTCTGCTCATCTTTGACGACGCTCTATAACAATGAGCCGATCAAGAATGCGGATGGTTCGTTCCCGGCGTGGTATGGTCCGGCCGATGCCAAGTTGGCGATTGACCCGGTGAACCCCACCCCTGAGCGTCGTCAGCTGGCGAAGCTGACGTTTCCAGAGCTGCCGTTCATACCGCCTCCGCCAGCCGTTCAGCCCAAGCCTACGGAAGAGGATCCCAATCCCGAGCCGTTGGCGAACCTCCGCCAGTGGAACTACTGGATGATGAGTCAGCGAGCCGGTTCTTGGACGTACACCGCGTATGCCGGTGGGCTGGCGATGATCATCATGGCGTTCTTCTACATCGTCAGTGATCTGGCCGGGATTCAGATCGGAGTGTTCCGCACACTGGGGACGAACGCCCTGATTGCCTACATCATGCAGTCATTCTCAGGCAGGATTCTGCGATCGCCGGGGAATCAGGAGAAATTTGTCGGCCTGCTGGAATCGATCTTCGGCAAGTTCGAGACGCCCCCCCGTTTTGATGGAGACGCACCCGCCTCATGGGCTATCGCGTCGTTGCTGGCTCACATCTGCATTATCTATGGGGTCTGCCGGTTCCTGGAATGGCGGAAATGGTACGTCCGGATGTAGTTCAATTCCGTGAATGTGTGCGACCGGAGGGTCCTGTGCTCGGGCCTTCAGGAGATGGATGAGAGTCGACGATGTCGGACAATTCCGTGGCCCGACTCACTGCGTCTCCCGGGTGGCGATTCGCCATTGATGTCGGTGGCACGTTTACTGACTGCGTAGGCGTCTCCCCGGTTGGCCAGTTGAAGGTCTTTAAAACCCTCAGTTCTGGTCAGACACAGGGTGTTGTCGCCGAGTTGATCGATGCCCGGACATTTGCCGATCCGGCCCGGAGCCATGATCCACAGCGATTCTGGAACGGGGCGAGCCTGCGTTTTAGCGGCGTCGACCTGACGTTCACGATCCGGCATCACGACGCAGATGCGGGACAGCTCACCGTGGTCCCTGACATTCCCGCATCGATCCGGGTGGGGAGCGCTTACGAGATCTCTACGGGTGACGAGGCTCCGATTCTCGGGATCCGCCACTTGCTCGGATTGGCTGCGGGGGAACCGATCCCGATCTGTGAGGTACGGCTGGGGACGACGCGCGGCACGAACGCCTTGCTGGAGCGGCAAGGGGCAGCCGTCGGATTCGTGACGACGCGGGGGTTCGGTGACTTACTCCTGATCGGAGACCAGGCCCGCCCGCGTCTGTTTGAACTGAATATCCGCAAGCCCGAGCCACTGACCTCCCGGGTCGTCGAAGTCGATGAGCGACTGGCCGCCGATGGTTCAGTCCTCACGTCCATAGATCGCGATCAGGTTCGCAGCCAGCTACGCGAATTGAAGTCGCAAGGAGTTGAGTCATTGGCGGTGGCGCTGCTCCATGCCTACCGAAATCCGGTTCATGAACTGATCGTCGAAGAGATTGCCCGCGAGGTCGGCTTTGGCGAGGTGGTGCTGTCTCACCGGGTGTCGCCATCGATCAAGATCGTCCCGCGGGCCGAGAGCACGGTACTCGATGCCTATCTGAATCCGATTCTGCGGGAGTACGTCGAGCGCATCGAACAACGTCTGGGAGGGGGAGCCGAGTCACTCCTGTTGATGACCTCGTCGGGCGGGCTGGTTTCCGCCGAACGATTCAGCGGCAAGGAGAGCGTACTTTCGGGCCCAGCTGGTGGTGCGATCGGCTTCTCGACGACAGCCCAGCGCGCGGGGTTCGATCGTTCGATCGGCTTTGACATGGGGGGGACGAGTACCGATGTCTCCCGGTTCGATGGCCGATTTGAGATGGAGTACGAGAGCCGCAAGGCGGGTGTCCGCATTGCGTCGCCAACGCTGGCCATCGAGACCGTCGCGGCCGGAGGCGGGAGTATTTGCGGTTTCGACGGTGTGAAGTTGACCGTGGGGCCTGCGAGTGCGGGGTCCGCCCCGGGGCCGGCGTGTTATGGACGGGGCGGTCCACTCACCATCACTGATTGCAATCTGGTGCTTGGTCGCATCGTCGCGACGCGGTTTCCATTTCCACTCGATCTCTCTGCCTCGCTCGCCCGACTGGATGAACTGGCGAAACAGATTGCAGCGTCGGCCGGGTATCAGCTCACTCGCGAAGAGCTGGCTGAGGGGTTGGTGTCGATCGCCAACAGCCACATGGCCCGTGCGATCCGCCGCATCTCTGTCGCCCGAGGTTACGACCCGCAGGAATACGCGCTGGCGGTCTTCGGCGGAGCCGGAGCCCAGCATGCTTGCGAGCTGGCGAGCGAGCTCGGCATGCGAACGGTTGTGGTCCATCCGCTGGCCAGCGTGTTGAGTGCCTATGGCATCGCCTGTGCGGATGAGACTCGCCACGCGTCCCGGTCATTGCTGACATCTCTCGTCGAGATGGATGCCCGCACCATCGAGAACGTGTTTGACGAACTGATTCAGCAGGCCAGCGAAGGACTCGCCGCATCCGATCAAATCGAGCGATCACTGGAGTTACGTTACCAGGGCGTTGAAACGTCTATCACGTTGCCAGCAACCGGGGATGTGGCGGACATCGCCTCCCGCTATGAGGCGGCTCACGAACGCGAGTTCGGATTTCGCCAGTCGGGGCGAGGAATCGAAATCGTCTCCGCCCGGGTCACATTGCGGAGAGGCAGCGGAACATCTCCCGAAGTCGCTGTGACCCGCAGCTGGCAACCAATTTCAGGCGAACCAGTGCGGGTCCGCGTGCGCGGCGAGTGGAAAGACGTTGTCCCGTGGGAGCGAGCAGCTGCTGATACCCCGCATTCCACGAGAGCGATCGACGGCCCGGCATTAATCTGCGAGTCGATGACCACGCTTTTCGTTGATATCGGGTATCGGGCGGAGATCACCACTGAGGGTTCTATCGTCGTTACGAGGATGTGCAGCGAGCCATTAACGACAACGTCGGGTATGGCATCCTCAACGCCAACCGCCGAACTCGCCCCCGATCCGGTACGACTGGAGATTTTCAATAACTTGTTCGCGAGCATCGCGGAGCAGATGGGAGAAACACTGCGTCGAACATCGGTCTCCACGAACGTGAAGGAGCGACTCGACTACAGCTGTGCGTTGTTCGATGCCCGGGGCGAGCTGATCGTGAATGCTCCGCATATCCCCGTTCACCTTGGGGCGATGAGCGAAACGGTGAAGTGGGTGTTGGCTGATAACCCGGACCTGCAACCGGGTGATGTCGTGCTCACCAATGATCCCTATCGTGGTGGTTCGCACCTGCCCGACCTGACCGTGGTGACGCCGGTGTTTGGGGATGCGGGGGCGATCCTGTTCGTGGTGGCCAGCCGGGCTCATCATGCGGAACTCGGTGGGATCGTGCCGGGGAGCATGCCCCCGTTCTCGCGGAATCTGGCAGAGGAAGGAGTGCTCATTCGCAACCTGCGGGTCGTGCGACGGGGCGTCTTTCAAGAGTCCGCACTGCACGGGTTACTGACCGCCGGTGCCTACCCCAGCCGCCGTCCTGCCGACAACATCGCCGATGTGATGGCTCAAATCGCGGCCAACCAGACGGGAGTCCAATTACTCGATCAGCTGGTCGCGACGCACACTTTGCCCGTCGTGCAGCAGTACATGCGATTCATTCGAGAGGCTGCAGCGGCCAAAGTGCGACAGGCCTTGGCTGCGATTCCCGATGGCGAGTTTCGGTGTGTTGACCACCTCGATGATGGAAGCCCGATCGCGGTTACAATCTCGATCCAGGGCGATACTGCGCGGGTCGACTTCCGTGGGACGGGGCCGGTTCTCGCGACCAACTTGAATGCGAATCGCGCGATCGTCACTTCGGCGGTGCTCTATGTATTCCGACTGTTGATTGACGAGGAGATTCCGCTGAATGGCGGCGTGTTGATTCCCGTGACAATCGAGTTGCCGGAATGCCTGCTGAATCCGCCGGCCCACGACGACCCGGTGCGATGTGCGGCCATCGTCGGGGGGAATGTGGAGACCTCGCAACGGGTGGTGGACGTTCTGCTCGGCGCCCTGCAACTGGCTGCAGCCAGCCAGGGGACGATGAACAACCTGACCTTTGGCGACTCCTCGTTTGGCTATTACGAAACCATCTGCGGCGGGAGCGGGGCCACGTCGATTGCTGAGGGGGCCGACGCAGTGCAGGTGCATATGACGAACACCCGGCTCACCGATGTCGAACTGATGGAGTTCCGCTATCCGGTCCGGGTTCGGCAGTTTGCGATCCGCCAGGGATCGGGAGGCCGTGGCACTCACCGAGGCGGTCACGGGATCATTCGCGAGATCGAGTTTCTGCGTCCGATGACGGCTTCGATTCTCTCCCAACGTCGTGGGCCGTTTGAGCCCCCGGGACTCAACGGAGGAGAGGCGGGACAGCTGGGGATTAATACGCTCATTCGAGCCAGCGGTGAGGTGTCTCACCTGGGATCAGCGGCTCAAGTATCGATTGAAACTGGCGATCGAATTCGTATCGAAACGCCCGGCGGTGGCGGTTGGGGAGCATAATCCAATGAGACAAGCGGCTGACCGGAGCCAGCCGCTTGTTCGGTATTCCACGTCGAATCGAATGTCGGCTACTTAAACATTCCGCCGAGAGATTCGAGGAGTGCGCTGGCGACCGGAGTCCCTGGCTGGCTGACCCACATCGTCTTGACGAGGTCGAACATCAGGAACATACACAGGCTGAGGACCACTGTCGAAAAGCCCAGTCCGCCGAGCGTCAACATGTCCCATTCGGGTTCGTAGCCGACCGCCATTCCACCGCGAATCGGGCGAGCGGCTCCGCCATCGTCATCGGCGAATGCGTCGTCGTCGGCTCCGAAGACCTCCATATCCTCCAGGTCTTCGTCATCATCCGCGAAGGCGTCGTCGGAGACTTCGAGGTCGTCCTCGCTCTGCATGTCGAGGTCGGCGTCGTCATCGTCCACATCGAACACGGCATCGTCGATGGTGGCTTCACCCGAATCGTTCAGGTCGAGAACCTGTGTCGAGGCGTTGTCATCCCCCTTCAGACGCAGCTCAAAGGCACTGTCGTCCTTCATCGCGGGGATTTCAAACTTGGTTTCCGGGACGTTGTCATCGCTCGGAACAGCCATCATCGGAATCGTTCCACCGAATTCCGAGCTGTCCTCCAGTGAGATCCCGCTGTCGGCCACAGCCTCAAGCGAAATCCCGCTGTCACCGAGGCTCAAGGAGATTCCGCTGTCGCCACCGGCCAGCGAAATGCCACTGTCTTCAGAGCTGGTGTCGAGGGTGATGCCCTCATCTTCATCGGCCGAAAGGGCAATCCCGCTGTCGCTGGGGCCTTCCAGCGTGAAGCCACTCTCGGTGGCCAGCATCATCGCGCTGTCGCCACCCAGTGCGATCCCACTTTCCTCAGAGAGGACCGACGCCGCTTCCTCGTCGCCAGTATCAAAGTCGAGAGCGATGGACGAATCGGCCGGGCCCAGCAGCTGCACGTCGCTGTCGCTGTTTTCGAGATTGTTCACCAGCTTGAGGTCGCTGTCTCCACCGAGATCGGGGACCATCAGCGGAACGTCTCGTTCCGTTCCCAAATCTGCCCCGACCAGCTGGATGTCGCTGTCACTGTCCAGGTCGGGAGAGAGCAGCTTCACATCGCTGTCGCTCATGGCTTCGGGAGCCACCAGCTTGATATTGCTATCACTGTCGGGGATATCGCCGATGATCTTGATGTCGCTATCGCTTTCGGGGGGGGACAGACGAATGTCGCTGTCTGACCCCATCGTCGGCGGTTGCTCAAGAGTGGCTGCAAATACATCGTCCTCGTCGGGCAAGCCAATTTGAACATCGCTGTCGGAGTCCATGCTCGGCGGATCGCCCAGCAGGATAGCCTCTTCGTCGTCGTCCGGAATCCCCAGACGGATCTCGCTGTCCGAACCCAGATCTGTAACTTCGCCCACCGCAGCGGCGATGTCGTCGTCGCTGAACTCCGGAGGCTTAACGCGAATCTCGCTGTCCGATCCCAGTTTCGGGGGCTCGCCGAGTGTCAGCGAGATATCACTTTCAGTTCCCACTCCCACCAGACGGACGTCGCTATCGGAGCCTAGTTGAGGTGGCTCACCAATTGAAAGAGTGATGTCGTTGATCGTGTCTTCACCGACCAGCTTCACGTCGCTGTCGCTGTCCAGATCGTTGACCAGTTTGACATCGCTGTCACTGTCGAGCTCGGGAATGATGTTGCCCACCAGACGGACATCACTGTCGGAGTCTGTTGGCACGACCTCATCTTCGTCGCTATCACCAATCACCATCGGCTCGTCGAAGACCAGCCGCACATCGCTGTCGGAGCTGTTCAGAGGGTCGAGCGATTTGCGGATGACGGTCGGGTCATCGCTGGTGTCATCGTCGTCATCCAGAACCATCGCCGATTCGCCGCCGATCGCCAGCTCGCTATCGGGGGTTCCCCAGACGGGCAGTTCCAGTTCTTCTTCAGAATCGGGGATGTCGTCCATGAACATCGGGACTTCCGGGTCAGAGTCCGCCTGCCGACTGCGGGCCAGCTCTTCGATGTCCTCGACCTTGAATTTCCAGGTGCCGCGATCGGCAAACCCACGGACTTCGCCACGCTCCCTCAGGCGGTTCAATTCATCATTGCGAAGGCCCAGCTGTTGAGCGGCTTCGTCGAGGCTCAGATATTTCTTGGGCGACATGGGACAAGGGTCCAAAAAGGTCGGTGATTGAGGCTCGAAAGGCACTGACGGAAAGCTGCTTTGTCGTCCATCGACCACACCGGGGCCGGTCCCCTAATGTTCGCTGCAAAGTGATTGTTCTATGCACCTTAGCGATTGTGCGGCAGATTCATGGTGTTGCGATTGCAACACGAGAGGCATCCATGCAACCCAATTCTACGAGCCATTAGTCACGAAGCAAGACTTTCTCCTAATCGCCGAGATCTTCCTAGCTTGCCAAATTGCTTCGATGGTTCGCCTCCCACCCACCAGAATTACCGCTTCGACCCGGTGAATCGTTAAAGACAGACTACCCGGAAGTTCGATCCACAGAACGGACGCGGACTTTGCACATTTCGGGGCAGGGGCGCGTTCTCAGGGATGCGGAGTCAAACATGCGAGCCTTGTGCCTACTGGCGATGATGGGAGTTACTCTATCGGGGTGCGTGTCAGCACATCGAGCCTGGACGAACGAACTGGACAGTTGCGTCTCTCCATGCGACGAGTGCGGGCCTCAACCGTACAAGAGTTGTCTCTTCAATAAGAAGGGACTCGGCTTCCGTGGTTCTCGATGGAACTCGTGTGATCCTTGCGGGTCGCCGTGTGGCGATTGCGGCCCTTGCGGTGGCTGCTCGCCCTGCATGACCGACTGTGGAAGCTCCTCCGGCGGCTGCTCCAGCTGTGCTCAAGGCCAGGTGATTTACAACGGAGCCCCCATGTCGGGTGGCTCATCGTGTCAGACTTGCCAGCAAAACGGGATGGCAATTCCGTCGACTCCTGGCAGTGAGTACTCAGCACCCGGGCAGCCAACGCCTCCAACTCCTGGTGCTCCTCCAGCTGCGGCACCTCAAGGAACTCCGGAAGAACAGGCTCCAGCTCCCGAGCCCACACACGCTCGCATGATGCAGCAGATGCAGCCCACGCAGCAGGTGATCTACGGTCAGCCGATGCAGATGCAACCCGTGAACATGCAACCGATGCAGATGCAGTCGGTGCCTGGACAGTCGGTTCAGATGCAGCCGCTGCAGATGGTCCCCCAGCAGACGATGACGCCCCAGGCACAGTCGCAGCGAACCAAAGCCCAATCGGTCCGGCACCAGGAATGGCTGCCGATGACTCCGATGGCTCCCAACCAGATGCCTCCCGGCATGCAGACTCAGGTGCAGAGCCAGCCCACGGGTGGTGCTGTGCAGCCGGTCCTGTGGGTCCCTGCTCAGACCTCGTCCCAGACGACCTCGCAGCCACAGAATCAGGTCATCTACCAGCAGGCCCCTCTGCAGACCACGACGACCGCTCCTCTGCTGGTTCCCGCTCGCTAAAGGGATGATCGCCTGAAGTGATTCAGGTCCGCTCGCGAATTTGACTCAATACGTCCATTGTGGCCCGTCCACAATGGACGTTTTGCATTCGTGTTGAGCTCTTACTTTCCGGCCAATCCCAGCTGAGTGGCGTACATTCGAATCGCCTGCGGGTAGGCCTCACACTCTGCGGCGAATACCCGCTGGGCCAGCGTGTCGGGGGCATCCCCTTCCTCAACAGGCACAGCCTTCTGGACGAGGATCGGGCCGTGGTCGTACTCATTGTCGACGACATGCACGGTACATCCCGACACCTTGCACCCCCGAGCCAGTACTGCCTCGTGGACATGATGTCCAAACATCCCCTGACCACAGAATGAGGGGATCAACGACGGGTGAATATTGAGAACCCGGCTTTCGAAATCTGCGGGCACTTCGATCCGCGATAGGAAACCTCCCAGGATCACCAGGTCGATCTTGGCTGCCCTGCAGCGATCGAAGATCACCCGGCTCAACTCGGCTGGGGTGGCGAATTGCTTCGCGGAGATGACCTCGCAGGCGTGCCCCCGAGCGATGGACCGCTCGACGCCCGCACATTTCCGGCTGGCGATGACGCATTCCACCGACGCGTTGAGCTCCCCCTGATCGATCTTGTCGAGCAGGTTGAGCAACGTGCTTCCGCCCCCGGAAATCAGCACAGCCAGTCGCAAGGGTTTCATCAACACTGCATCCATCTCGTGGAGGTCCGCGGTCCTCCGGGAGTTTATCTCGGCGGGATGGCAAATGGCAGACTCAGCACTGTCGGTCGAAATCGGTGAGTCGCCCGAAGCTATGCAGTTCGCAGGGAAATTCAAAACAAAAACCCGGTCCCCGCAAGCGAGGACCGGGCCATCAAACAACGTAATCGGGAACCCGTGTCCCCGAATTGAGGGCCGTCACTGACGGTCCGCCGACAGCCAGTCAGACGGTGACACCTCGTTGGCTAAAATCTATCACAGGACCACCTCCTTTCTCGCAAGACATCCCGATTCGCACCGGCAAGCCGGTCCGCGCGTTTCGGGCCGATAGTCCAGTCGCGCTGCGTGAGGCACGACACTGCGGGTATATTATGCACCGCCGCTCGGAGGGCAATAGGAGTTTTGGTGAGTATCGGATGAATTCTTGGCCCTTGTGCTCGCCCTGCCGTATGCCTCAGCAGAACTGCTCATTTGCCTCGCAGAAAACAGCCCATCACGCCGCACAAGGACTCCGGTCCGGATGACTCTCCGTCGAGGCTCTGACTCGACGACGAGGAATCCACAACAGCCCCCACGGAGCTGCTGCGGCCAGGCAGACGTAACACCAGCGAGCCCAGCTGCGGTAGGCGGGGAGTTTCCAGGCTCGGAGTTGGTTCCCATCATCCACCAACCAGTCCCCTTGGGGGGAGATTCTGAAATCATGGCTGAGTCCCTGGACTCTCACTCCCACTGGTTTGGCGTCCTCCTGTGAAAATGGCTGCCAAGAATGCTCTGTGTCCCACTTTCTAACGGAGATGTCCCACTCGCTTAGTAGGTTGCCAATTCGATCAAGCAACGAGCCTTTTTCCGGAGGAAAATGAAGACGATTCTCTCCTCTGAAAGATCTTCCTAATGATCGAAACGCGTAACACCTCGGATTCACCAAATAGCCTCCACCTAGTGGCTCTCGCCTTTGATTGGAGAGTTGGGCACCGGTTGTTGCATACGACCAGCAGCGACGCTCAGGAACTGGTGAGCCGGGAACATCGAACGAATAATTCACATACAATCGAGTTCCTGACCATTCATGGAATTCGGCTTTTTCCCCTCCGGGTATCGACGGAACGATGTTAGAGAGTAGTACCGAATTGTCACGAACTGATCTGATCGTCACTTGCCTCTGTTCACCATCGTATTTAAAGCACAGAAACGATTGACTATCCGGCGAGAATTGGGTGTCTTGTTCGCATGCCCAACTCAACTGACCGGTTTTCAAATCAAACAGCCGCTCCGAACTTCCCGTCGAGTTTCCGTGTTCGTCTTCGTTACTCACATTGAGTACCACATACCTGCCATCGGGGCTGCATTCACCGACCGAGTACCCTCCCAGATAGGGAGGGTGGGCAAATCCACCAGTTTGCAGATTCACAAACAGTACAATTCCCCAGCTTGCCGCATAAAGAACGGCGACCTGACCATCTCCAGAGACTACGCCATAGTGGAATCTGGGCTTCAAGCCCTCAAAGTTGATTGACTCATGGAACGGAATCGCGAACTCCGAGAGGACACGTCCCGTTTTGATATCCAGGATTTTGAAGCGGTCTTGCACAGGGTCATCCGTGGGGTAGTCCATCGCCACCACTCGATCATCTCGCGTCAGCCCGATTAAGCCGACACTCCCTGTGGGAGGTGTGTACTCCCATGTCGGCGGGATCGGTCGGTCCCAGACCACATAGCCAGCAACAAACGAGATGACCGAAAGAATAATCACCCGCCAATTGCGGGTGAGACGTTGCAGCCAACTGATACGCTGAGGCGGGGTGTTCATGGTTCTCTGCGATCTCTCATCTGCCAGAGTGACGGAACCACCGCAAGCTCAATTCGGAATCTTGGCGGGCCGAACGGATTACCGCCCACCCAGCCCGCAGGCGGCTCTGGCTCGCTGCAACACTTCCTGGGCCTTCTCGCGGGCCTTTCTCGCACCCTCTTTCAGGATGTCGCGGACGGTGTCTGGATCTTCGGCCAGCTGTTTGCGACGGTCGAAGGCGGGACCGAAGGCTTCCATTGCGCGGTCGTAGAGGGCCTGTTTCGCCTCGCCGTAGCCCATGCCACCGGCGCGGTATCTCTCGGCCAGTGCAGCCTGCTGCTCCTCATTGGCGAAGAGCTTGTAGAGCGTGAAGACCGAACAGGTCTCGGGGTCTTTGACCTCTTCCATCCCCTTCGAGTCGGTCTTGATCGACATGATCTTCTTGCGCAGCTGCTTCGGCTCCATGAAAACTTCGATCGTGTTGTTATAGCTCTTGGACATCTTCTCGCCATCGAGGCCGGGGACCTTGGCCAGCGACTGCACGACGTACGGTTCGGGCAGGACGAAGACTTCCTTTTCGTAGATCGTGTTGAACCGCTGACCCACGTCGCGGGTGACTTCGATGTGCTGAATCTGATCCTGACCGACCGGCACCAGATTGCTGTCGTACAGCAGGATGTCCGCTGCCATCAGGACCGGGTAGGTGAACAGCCCGGCGTCAGCGGCGATCCCCTTGGCCTTCTTGTCCTTGTAAGCGTGGCATTTCTCCAGCAGGTGCATCTGCGTGACGGTCATCAGTAACCACGTCAGCTCGGTCACCTCGGGCACATCCGACTGAACATAGAGTGTCGCCTTGGCTGGATCGAGCCCCAGAGCCAGCAGGTCGAGAGCGGCATTGGTGACGTTCGCCTGCAGGTCGGCGGGATTCCGTACTGTTGTCAGCGCGTGCAGGTCGGCAATGAAGTACAGAGCTGCCGGGTGATTCTGCAGCTCGATGTACTGGCGAATCGCTCCGAAGTAATTGCCCCAGTGAATCTTACCGGTGGGTTGAATGCCTGAAAGAACGCGCATGGGTGAATTGGCTTATGAGACGAGTGAGACAGGACCGCTCCATCGGGAGTCGAATCGATATCTTCCTGAACTCAGCTCTTGAAGACAACTTGAAAAGCTTTCGGGTTCACCCCATCGGAGGTTGAGCCGATATCCTCCTGAACCCGGCGCCGCGGCGTCAAGAAGGCGATTTCCGAATGTGTCCCCGCCCGTGGCCCAAACCTTCCGCTTGTCTGATTTTCCGGAATCTGGTACATGATCGGCGACTGGAAGACCGCTCCGGGTTGATGGAGCCGGTCGAAGCTGGTTTTTTCCGCAAGGATGCGTGAATGTCGACGTCCCGACTCATTCTCTGGGGCGGCCTGCTGGGTCTATTGATCGCAGGCTGCATGGGAGCTCGAACCGTCGCGAGAACAGACAAGGAAAAGGCTGACGAACCGGGCAAGGCCAGCCTGTCCGAGATCCAGCTGGTCTCGGGCTCGGACCAGCAACCCTTTCTGGTTCGCCTGGAGACCTCGAAGGGCGATATCGTGATCGAAGTCCACCCGGAGTGGGCTCCGCGTGGAGCTCGTCGGTTCCGAGAACTGGTGGAAGCGGGTTTCTATGATGAGTGCCGTTTCTTCCGCGTGGTGAAGGGCTTCATGGTCCAGGTCGGGATGAATGGTGACCCCGACTTCAATGCCCAGTGGAGCAAGAAGAAACTTCGCGACGACCCGGTGATCCAGTCCAATAAACCGGGGTTCGTGACCTTTGCCAAAACGGGTGCCCCCGACAGCCGGACCACGCAGTTCTTCATTAACTATGGCAACAACTCCGCTCTCGACCGACAGGGGTTTGCCCCCTTCGGCAAAGTGATCGAGGGGATGGATATCGCCCAGGCGATCGAAAGCCGTTACGGCGAAGAACCTCAGCAGGATAAGATCGAACGCAAAGGGAATGCATACTTGAAGAACGAATTCCCCAAGCTCGATTACATCGTGAAGGCGACCATCGAATAGCTCTCTTCGAATCGGTCAGTCTCCGATCCGCACGTGCGACCAGAACCGCGCGGGTCAGCGGTCAAAGAAGCTGCCGGAGACGAACTCCATGGCGAATGGGGCGAGGATCAGGATCACTGTCGCCATCATGACCAGCATCGCCGGGAAGAGCATCTGGACTCCCGCCTCGCCGGCGATCGTCTCGGCCCGTTGGGTCCGTTTAATTCGCAGGAAATCGGCCTGACCTCTCAGGACCTGAGCGAGGGGCGAGCCGTGTTCTTCCCCCTGAATGATGGCCCCGACGAGGCTGGTGATTTCGTCGTCCTGGAGCCGGTCCCGCATTGATTCCAGCGCAGCTGAGCGGTTACGTCCGAGGCTGAGCTCGGTCAGCACTCGTCCGAACTCCTGGCCCACGGGCTGGTCGGCAAACTCGCGAACCGCCTCCCGCAATGCGTTGAGGAAGGTCGCCCCCGCCTCCATCAAGAGATTGACCAGATCCAGAAAGTACGGCAGCCGCGTCTTGATCCGCCACATCCGGCGGACTGCCTGGGAGTGCAATCGCCGACGCATGATCACCGCGACGAGCAACACCAGCGCTCCGGCCATGACCAGTCCCGGCAGGCCAAACTCCCGCAGGCACCACACGCTTCCGGGCAACGCGAACAGCGAGGCAGCGATGACTGAACTGGCCAGCCACTCTTCCGGTTTCCAGGCTCTCGATGCGCCGGAAACATTCAGGTCGCGCTGAACCGCGGGCAGTTCCTCGGAGAGCAACCGCCGCATGACTCCGCTGAGCAGGTGGACCAGAGGCTCAAACAACCTGACGATCAGACTGGCTTCGCGCAGATCGGCCAGCCGGGCGATATCGTATCGATCGGGATCGACAGCTGCCTCGGCACTCCGGTCGAGTGCCGAACGCACCACCAGAACCAGCACAGCCACAGCTGCCCCGACCAGGCCACAGGCGATCCAGAAAAGCATCTGTGCGTTTGACATTGTGCCGCCCCCGAACGGGTGTTTCCGACACGAGTTATATCACACTTCGGGCCACGATCATCATCCCGTCCCACTCGTTAGAGGCGAGATCGCTCACCGAGAGGCCTGGAGCCTTGGTCCCCATGAGGAGGCTGTGCCGGATCAGTGGTTGTTCGACTGCTTGATCACGCCACCTTCGGCGGACGAGAGAGCGTGGACAACCACGAACGCGCGAGGATCGATCGACCGGATAAGCGTCTTGATTCGACCAATTTCCAGACGAGTGACGACGCAGTAGAGGATGTTCTGCTCGGCCCCGCTCTTGCCGCCATACCCCCGGTAGACGGTGACCCCGCGGCCGAGAGTCTCGGTGATACTCGTTCGGATCGCTGCGTTCTGTTCGGAAATGATGGTGATCGCGGTCAGCTCATCGACCCCGTAGATCACGAAGTCGAGCGTCTTGGCCGCCGCCACATAGGTCAGGATCGAGTAGAGAGCCTGCTCCGTACTCAGCACGGTCATCGCCAGCATGAACAGGACGATATTGAATCCGAGGATCAGATCGCCTACCTTGAATAAATGGCTGTGCTTACTGAGGACCAGCGCGGCGATTTCGGTCCCGTCGAGGACAGCTCCTCCCCGGACCGCGAGACCAATCCCGGCGCCAATGAAGAAGCCTCCGAACACAGCTGTCAGAGTCAGGTCAGCGGTCACGTCGGGAAAATGAACAACAGCCAGAACCAGCGCGAGAAATGCGATCGCCAGGACGCTGCGAATCGCGAACGCCCGACCAATCTGGCGGTACCCTAGGGCAATAAACGGCAGGTTGATCAACGGCAACCATACCGAAAGTGGGATCCCGGTCACTTTCGAAAGCAACATCGAGACCCCGGTCACCCCCCCATCGATGAAGTTACTCGACAGCAGAAATCCATCGATCCCCATCCCCGCCGAGAAAATGCCCAACATGATCTGAACAATATTGAGCAGCTCACGCGAGATAACTTGAGACTGGGATGGGGTGTTCATCCTGATTCCTTTCACGGGCCCGGCACCGAGGAGCTCATCGGCGACCAAGGCTTCCTATTCTTCCGACTCGACGGGCTTCTTGGGGAACATTCCGCCGTGGCGCACGGTTTCTCCCATGCGGGCCTTGTCGGAGATGTCCTTGCGGCACCAGGCGCCATCCCAGCGAATACATTTCACCGCTTCGTAGGCTTTGCGTTTGGCGTCAGCGACGTCGTCCCCCAGAGCGGTCACGCCCAGCACGCGACCGCCGTTGGTCACCACGTCATTGCCCAAACGATCGGTCCCCGCGTGGAAGACTTTCACATCGGGGAGCTTGGCAGCTGCGTCCAGGCCGCGAATGACCTTGCCATTGGTGTACTTATAGGGATACCCCTCCGCAGCCATCACAACACTGACGGCAGTGCGTGGGTCCCATTCGATTTCCTCGAACTCCTTCAGCCGGCCTTGAGCTGCGGCATACAGAATCTCAAACAGGTCGGACTTGAGCCGCATCAACACCGGCTGGGTTTCCGGGTCACCCATCCGGACGTTGTACTCCAACACTTTGGGGCCGGCAGAAGTCAGCATGATCCCCGCGTAGAGAATCCCGCTGAACTCGCAGCCCTGCTTCTTCATCGTGTGAACGGTGGGAATCAGGATCTTTTCGATCACGGTCGCCATCAGTTCCGGCGTCGCGAACGAGGCGGGGGTATAGGCTCCCATGCCGCCGGTATTCGGCCCCTCGTCGTTGTCGTAAGCTCGCTTGTGGTCCTGAGCCGGTTCCAGCGGGATGATCGTGCGACCATCGACGATGGCGAGCACGCTCACCTCTTCCCCGACGAGGCACTCTTCGATCAGGATGCGATCGCCAGCAGCTCCGAACTCTCGCTTCCGCATCATCAACTTGATGGCGGAACGGGCCTCTTCGCGGTTGGCGCAGATCACGACTCCCTTACCCGCAGCCAGCCCATCGGCCTTGACCACATAGGGGGAATCTTCACGCTCTTCGAGGAACTGGTATGCCTGATCGAGGTCGGTAAATGCCCACGCCTCCGCAGTCGGGACGTTCGCCTTCCGCAGGATGTCCTTGCAGAAAATCTTGCTGCCCTCGAGCTGGGCTGCGGCTTTGGTCGGACCAAATACGGTCAGCCCCGCAGCCTTGAACGCGTCAACGACACCTTCCACCAGGGGGGCTTCCGGGCCGACGACGGTCAGGTCGACTTTCTCCGCCTTCGCGAGCTTCACCAGGCCCGGGATATCAGTGCTGGCGACTGCCACATTGCGGACATCCTCAGCGGTTCCCGCATTGCCGGGCGCGCAGAGCACTTCGGTCACCTTAGGGGATTGCTTGAGTTTCCAGGCGAGAGCGTGCTCTCGTCCACCTTGGCCAATGACCAGCACCTTCATCGAGCAGAATTCCTGAATCAGAAAGAGCATTGCCGAACGGAAATCGCTCGACAGCTGTATGGTAACGGGAGAGCGTCATGACCGTCGAGTCGCTCAGTGAGATCGGGCCCGTGTGTTCCACGTTTCCCCGTCAATACGACCAACTGGTAGGACAAGGGTGAGGAAACAACTGACGGAAAACAACCCATGTCACGATGCGCGATATTCGCAAGAACCACATACACCCGAAGAGATACAAATCGGTCTCCGCTACTTCAAAGGCTTGCGTCGTTCTTTTGTAAGAATACCCAGTCGAGTCTGGATACTTTTCAGGAGTTCAAACTGAATTTGCCCCAAACGCATCAGCCCCTCCAGATCGTGGTAGATCTGGAGAATCTCGGCAGATTCGCTGAGTTGATCAATCTGGCTGGTTCGCCCTTTTCCAGGCATCATGCAATCCTTTGTGGCCCAACCCTCAAGTCATACGCAAACGGTTCCGCTCAGTCAACCACCTTGTTTCAGGCATTTGAATACGGCCTGTTTGTAGTACTAGCTCGCAATGACGAGTGTTTTCATTCATTTCCGCGTGATTGGCCATTCGGTGATTGTGCGGTGTCGACGCACAAGGCTTCACTGTGTACAGCCAGCTGGAGCGGACGGCGAGCAATGGTGAGGTACTCGGTCACGACTCACCTTGCGGCAAAATTGGCTGGTGGGGTAAAACGAGGGAGTTCATGGACGCATCGTTGGGGGGACAGGATGTTTCACCGTTTTCGCCGCTGGTTGACGCCCGATGTGGCGCTCGATCTCGGGACGACCTGGACCCGGATTGCTATTCCGGGCCGTGGGGTTGTTCTTGAGGAACCATCGGTGATCGCGCTGGAGACCGGCAGCCGTCGAATCCTGGGCCGGGGAACATGCGTCGGCACGCTTGCTCGCCAGATGGTGGGGCGGACCCCAGATTCAATCAGTGCCGTGCAGCCGATACGAAACGGAGCAATTACCGACTTCGAGCTGTGCGAGGCGATGGTGTCGTACTTCCTTCGCAAAGCGATGAAGGGAGCCAAGGGCCATCCCCGCGTGGTCGTTACCGTACCAGCGGGACTCTCTCCGGTGGAAAGCCGGGCGGTGTTTACGAGCGTTGAGCGAGCGGGGGCTGAGCGGGTTTTTTTGCTCCCCGTGACGAAAGCGGCGTGCATTGGAGCGGGTCTGCCGATCTCTGAGCCGCTGGCGAGCATGGTGTGCGACCTGGGGGGTGGGGCGTCGCAGGTCTCGGTGATGAGCCTGGGCGATGAGGTGGCTGGCCAGACACTTCCCATCGCGGGTGACCATCTCGATCAGGCGATCATCGACTTTCTGCGTCGCCAGCATGCCCTGCGGGTCAGTTCTTCGACCGCCGAGCAGATTAAACGCGAGATCGGCAGCGCGGTCCCGCTGGATCGCGAACTCTCTCTGGAGATTCGCGGGTTAGACATCATCAGTGGCGTTGCTCGCAAGGTCGTCATCGTCAGCGAAGAGGTGCGTCTCGCCCTGGCCGATCCGCTTCAGGAGGTCGTGCAAGGGATTCGAACGACCATTGAACGCTGTCACCCCCAGCTGGTCGCTGACCTCGCCGATACGGGCATGGTGCTCACCGGCGGAACCTCGCAGCTGAGGGGGATGGAGCAGTTCCTCCGTGAGCAGATCGGAATTCCGGTCCGGCGTGACCACGACCCGGAGCGGACCTCGATCCGGGGGGCGTTGATCTGTTTAGAACACTTCGACCTCTGGAAAGAGAGCCTGGTCACGGATGGCCGCTGAGTCCCAGTATCGACGGGGAGTCTTGTCCGTCGTCGGCGGATTGCTGGTGTGCGGCGTGCTGATTTGTTTGCCCGAGGCCTGGGCCGGAAAGGTCCGCAGCTTCGTTCGAGACAGTTTGTCACCCGGGCAGTGTGTCATCGCAGCGACCGCCCCGAATGTCGTGGGAGGTGCCGCATCCGGGAGCGAGGCCTCCATCGACTCCTCATGGCAAAGGCAGGCCCGCTATTGGCAGGCGGAGGCGGCTCGCCTGAAGGCTGAGTTGGCCGAGGCGAACAAAGCCCCCGGGTGGCCGGAAGCAGCAACGACCGTCCCGTTGGTGAAGCCACTGCTGCGGCAGGCTCGGGTCATCGGCTGGGAACGGCGAGGTTTGGCGACGCTCCCCGCAGCTGTGATTCGTGGCGGGACGGCGAACCAGATGGCTGTCGATGATCTGGTCCTGGCGCCGGGCGAATCGATTCTCGACCAGGGACAAGGGAGTGGTATCGCGGCGGATGACCTAATCCTCGCCGGACGAACGGTCATCGGCCGGATCACGCGAGTCAGCCGCTGGACCAGTACCATTCAGCCCGTGTCCGACGCTGAGTTTCGGGGGCAGGCCCAGATTGTTCGCCTACAGGAGAACGAGGCGATCCTCGGGGCCGAGGGAATTCTCACCGGGACCGGGAAAGCAGATTGCCGCCTGTTGCACGTCGGGGCGACCGAGCCGGTGGCTGAGGGCGATCTGGTCTTCACATCGCTGCGGGGCGTACCACTTTCGCAGCCGCTGTTCTATGGGACGATCACGCGAGCCGAACTGGTCGAGGGCGATCCCGACTGGTCGATCTCGGTCACTCCGGCGCTGACGGGCACGCCGCCCAGCGAGGTGCAGGTGCTCGGCCTTTCGATCGGCCGGCGGGAGCTGCAACCGAGCGACACAACAGAGCCGAAAGGGGGTGATCAGTGATCACTCTCCCCACAGCTCAATCAAGCTCGTGGAGCCGTCAACGGGAGGGCGAAGCTCCTGCTGAGCCGAGGCGACTTGGGCGATCGGTCGAACATTCGTGGCGTTTGAACGCCTGGCGAGCCTCTCATCAAGCCCCCCTCACCCCAGCCCTCTCCCCCACCATGGGGTTAAGGGCAATGGATCAGTCCATTGTGGGGGAGAGGGAGGAAGAGGTTCGAGACTCGGCTTTTGCAATGAGTGATACACGGCTCAGCAGGAGCCTCGGCCTCCCGATCAAAGTCGTCCGAGGCCGCCACCGATGATTCGCCTCATCGTCTGGACAGCGCTAGGGTACGCCAGCTGTGTCTGGGATAGTTCCTGTAGTCCGGAGCATGTCCGTTGGCCGAGTGCGACCGCGGTGTTTGTCCTGCTGCTGGCGATGCGCGAGCCACGTTACGCGATCTGGGGCGCGGGGGCCTGTGGGCTCGCCATGGATGCCGCACAGGGCGGGGCACTGGGACCGCGTTTACTGGCGGGCGTTGTATCGGCCACGCTGGCGAATGGTTTCCGAATCAACCAAGCCGAGACCAGCTGGCTGCGAGTCGCATTGATAGTATTCGTCTTAAGCTGGGGGTGGCTGCTGGCCCCCGGGCTCGCCAATTTCCGGTCGGGGGCATTCGCGGTATGGGATCAGACGCTCGTCCTCAGAGCCGTGTCGACCACTCTGGTGACACTGGCTCTGCGTAGCTTGCTGAAACCGACCACCCACGCGGACGAGGCTCATTGGTGATGCCTCATCCGGCGTGAGTCCATAAGCCAACTACTTGGTCCCGTCGCCGGCTTTGCCGACCTCCAGGACATCGAGCAGTCCGAGTTCGAACACGAAGTTCTTCTGCTTCGCGCCCGCGGGACCGGCCTCTGATTTATCGACGTGGGCGAAGAAGATCTCCGCTTCCGCAACCAGGCGATCGCCACAGGTCGCGCGAACGACGGTCATGCCGCCTTCTTCGCGGGCATCCTGCAGCTCGGCGGAGTAAACCAGCTGGTCGCCAGGGCAGGCCCAGCTGTGGAAGACGACCTTCGGAATCTTGGCCAGGATTACCACGTGCTTAAAACCGTGGGATTCGCCCAGCAGGATGCCGCCAGTCTGTGCCATACCCTCAATCATGAGAGAGCCAGGCATCACCGGAAAGCCGGGATAGTGATCGTGCAGATGCTCTTCAGCCAGCGAGACGTTCTTGATCGCCTTGGCCGATTTGCCGCTGTGGAATTCGATAAAACGGTCGATCCAGAACCAGCGCATAACAAGAGCCGTATGAGTGGGGTGATTGAGAAACGGACATGAGGGGCCGAGCTGCAGGAATCGGAACCACGCGGGTTCCGATTCCCTGGCTCAACCCTGACCCTCATTGTTCAACGCAATTAAGCGCCCAGCTTCGCAGCCAGGAACTTGCAGATCATGTCGACAGTGAACAGATCCGACATCCGCTCAACGCGGGGGTCAGCTGCGAACTTCTCGATGTCTGCGTGTGGCATACGAGCGCGCAGCTCGGTCAGACCCGCATCGGTGATCTTGCCTGCGGCGACGAAGCCCGAATCCGCCGAAGCGATGTTCTCGGGGAACAGCTCGCCGCGGGGAATCTTGATGTCAAAGTTCTTTTCGAGGCGGAACACGATGTCCAGGAAGTCGATCGACTCGGCTCCCAGATCACCGATCAGCGTGGCAGCGGGCGTGACTTCGTCGTCATCGACTCCCAGTGCGTCGACCAGTGTCTCGCGGACCTTTTCGAAAATCTCGTCACGACTCGGCATGGATTTCTCCCGTAGTGATTGCAACGCGGCCAATCTGGCGAACACCGCCAGACTCGTCGGGAACTCTCGAGCCGGATTGTCTGACCCTGCCCTGAACCGACTTGCGATGCGAACTGTGTTGGTAGGAAGGCCAAGGGCCTTGGGGCGAGGGCCTGGTGCCAGAGGTCTCCAGTTGGAGAGCCTTGCTGGAGAGGCCCGCGTCCTCGCAAACGGCCTCTGATTCTAGTTGCGTTGTGAGTTGAGTCAGACTTTCGGTTCCGGGCCCTTACCCCCGGTCCCTCGGCCGTCCTCAGATTCCACCGAGGGTCAAGCCCCCGTCGACTGTCAGCACGTGGCCGGTGATATAAGCCGCGTCATCGCTGGCCAGGAAGAGAGCCGCATTGGCGATGTCTTCCGGCTTCCCGAGGCGACGCAGCGAAATCCCCGCCACGACTTCCTTGAACTTCTCGCCACCCATCGATCGCACTGCTTCGGTCATGTCGGTCTCGATGAAACCGGGAGCGATGGCGTTGACGGTGATGTTGCGGCGACCCACTTCCGTGGCCAGACAACGGGTCAGGCCCTGAATGCCGCCCTTGCTGGCTGCGTAGTTGACCTGACCCTGGTTTCCGTATTCGGCAGCGACGCTCGACATGTTGACGATGCGTCCATAACGCTGAGACATCATCGGCCGCATGACAGCCTGAGCAAAGTTGAACACGCTGGTCAGGTTGGTGTCGATCACCGCCTGCCAGTTTTCGGCGGTCATGGCGGCGAGCAGGCCGTCCTTAATGATGCCGGCATTGTTGATCAGGATGTCAATCCGCGACCACTTGTCGAGCACCTTGGCGACGATGGCGTCGGCCTCGTCCTTCTTGCTGACATCCCCCTGGAAGGCGATGACTTCGTGGCCCAGGGCAGCCTGGTCGGCGATGAGTGCATTTGCGGAATCGGCATTCGACTTATAGACGAAGGCGACCTTGGCCCCTTCGCGAGCCAGTGCTTCGACCACAGCCTTGCCAATGCCTCGGCTGCCGCCAGTCACCAGTGCGATTTTGCCTGCCAGTTTCATGGTTTGTCTCTATCGGCTGTGGGCAGGTTGTGTCACCTGCCCTCTCTTCTAAGTTGTCTAAGGGAGACCGGCGTCTGCCCTACGTCAGGCGGAAAGTAGCCAGCGGGTGACTGGTTACTTTCCTCACGCCACCTGCCACAAGCAGGCGAACAGTTCGCGGAGCTTTTGGATGCGGAGATCGTCCGACTTCTTCAAATCGGGGTTCTTGTCGGCCAGATTGAATTGTTCCAGCGTGATTTTCGCGCTCACGGCCGAAGTCCCATCGACGGTCCCCGATCCTTTGAGCGTGTAGAGGTTGCCCTCGTGCTTCGAGATTTCGCACTCGACCTGCAGCGTATGGCCGGGCTTCACGAAGTTGTTGAACTTCACCGCCCGGGCTTCCTTCAACAGGATGGTGCTGTACTTGAACCCCTCGGTCTCACGGATCAGCCAGCCGCCCGCCTGAACGAGAGACTCGATCATCAGCACGCCCGGCAATACCGGGAACCCCGGGAAGTGGTCGGCCAGATACTCTTCGGCCAGAGACAGGTTTTTGACCGCCGTGATGGACTTGCCCGGCTCGAGAGTCAGAATTCGATCAACGAGGGTGAACCGCACGACCGTTGCCCCAATGTTGCTGTGTGGTGAGTGGAGGCCACCCACATCTGTCCGTGGATCGAGGTCAGGGAACACCGTCCCCGCCAACGGAGAAAACTCCGCTTGAGAAGCGTGGCAGAATACCCGCGGGGAGACGAAGACTCAACCCGTGTCCCGAAAACCAGTGTAAATTAGTGCAGTGTTTTGCTCAGAAATGAGACGATTTCTATTGGAATTCTCGACCTCACGTTGGTCGAAACGTCGCAATTCAGAACTCCGCCAGAGATCTCGACTGGCGATACGAAATTGCAAACTCTTTCAGATAAAAGAGTTCTGGCGGCCAGTCATAAGCGGGCGACAGGCGACCGCTGGCGAAACCTCAGACTATTTCCCGGCGTGAGACTCGCCGGAGGCTGCGGCGGATTCCGCAGATTCGCAAAGTTCTTCGCGAACGATGCTGACGTTCTTCGGAGCGTCGATCCCGATTTTCACGGTGTTGGGACCGATGCGGACAATGTTAATGACAACATCTTCGCCGATGAGGATTCGCTCCCCGGCCTTCCTGGACAATACCAACATGGCCAACTCCTTCCTGGGGCGCATGCGGAACCTGCTCTCTGAGACAGGAGGAAATCCGCATCATTTCAGCCACGACATCAAAAGGATAACAGTCGCGATTCAGGCCGTCCAGTAAATTCTACAAAACAGCCCCGTGCTCAAAAAACAGGCTGCGTGTTTTTTGAGCACGGACATTCGTCAGGCATACACCTCAGCTGTGAAAGCCCATGGCGTCGTAGAACTCGAGTTCCTCCACTCCGACGAGCTTGAGTGCCACAATGGCAGTGAAGCTCACCATCATTTTTCGGGCGCCGATCGTGTCGGGACGCTCGCGCTGAACCAGAAGAATGCCCTCATTGACACGGAAGTCATTGAAGGGAACGGACTCACCAAACTGGGTGATGAGAACGCCCGCTCGAGGAAAGGTTGTTGGCCAGTTTTCAAACAGTGTCCGCCAGGAGTCGTCGCCCATCGTCACCCTTCCCGTTGCCCCGCACGCATCGTCGATCGTGGACTGAAATGTCCATCGTTGTGTCTCGACCAGCGGGGCGGTCAGTGATTAAGCGGAATACGGCGACCGACAGTGCGGGCCGGGAATGATGCGTTTCACACAGTACCAACGAAAAACGCCGCACCTTGAACAGGTGCGGCGTTTTCGATGACCCCATGGGGATTCGAACCCCAGTAACAGGACTGAAAATCCTGTGTCCTAGGCCACTAGACGATGGGGCCAGTGAGGTGCGTAGGGTATCGACCCAAAACAGCCTGTCAAGGTTCTCCGAAATCTTTATTTTTGGACAACCTGCTACAATCTCGCCCCAGCGTCCGGTTTCGCAGTTCTTCCCAATCATTCCGGCGGTACAGGCGGATTCATGCGATTTGCAATTGGTCAGATCAATCCCACGATCGGCGATCTTCACGGCAACTGCCAACTGATCGAGCAAGCTCATCGAGGGGCATCTGAAATCGGGGCGCAACTGCTTGTCCTGCCAGAATTAGCAGTCTGTGGATATCCTCCCAAAGACCTGCTGTTGCGGGACGGGTTCATCCCTCATTGCGAGGCAGCTGTCGAACGCCTGGCCAGGCTGACCGTGGGAAAGACCGCCATTCTGGTCGGCCATCCGAGTCGTGGTGAGAGTGGTGCCCATCACAATTCGGCCTCTTTGCTGGCCGATGGAAAAATCGTCGACCGGGTCCATAAGACGCTTCTGCCCAATTACGACGTCTTTGACGAGCGAAGGTATTTCCGGCCGCAGCGTCCTGAACGGCTCCGCCCGATCGAGTTCATGGGGCGAAAGCTCGGGGTTCATATCTGTGAAGACGCTTGGTGGGGCCAGCCGGAGACCTTCTACCACACCCCGGAAGAGAAGTTCATCGACCCGGTCTGCGAACTGGCTCGCCAGGGGGCGGACATCCTGGTCAATCTGTCGGCCAGCCCCTTCGAGGTCGACAAGGCAGCTCGTCGGCGGAATCTCATCGCCGCTCACGTCCTGCAGACCGGACTTCCGTTTGTCTTCGTGAATCAGATCGGGGGACACGACGATCTGGTCTTCGACGGTCACAGCTTCGTCATGGACAACCGAGGTCAGGTCCGCCACCAGTCGGCTGGCTTTCGCACTGATTTGGATATTGTCGATTTGGACAAGCTGCCACCCGCCCTTGACCCCCGTGATCCGCCGCGCGAGTACCAGCTGCTGGAGGCCCTGACGCTGGGGCTCAAGGATTACATGCGTCGTTGCGGGTTCACTGATTGTGTCCTCGGACTGTCGGGAGGAATCGACAGTGCGGTGGCCTGTTACATTGCCGCCCGGGCCGTGGGGCCAGAGAACGTTCACGGAATCCTGATGCCCAGTCGGTACAGCAGCCAGCATTCCATCGACGATGCTTGGGCACTGGTTAAGGCCTTGGGCGTCGATGGCCAGCTGGTGCCGATCGACGACACCCATAAGTCCTACGAAGCGATGCCCATCATCGGGCAGGACCTCGCCACTCAGCCGGGAGGCCTCGCCGACCAGAACCTGCAGGCTCGTATCCGCGGGGCGATTGTCATGACCCGCAGTAACCGTCGCGGGTGGATTGCTCTGGCGACCGGCAACAAGAGCGAGCTGGCGGTTGGGTACTGCACTCTTTATGGGGACATGTGTGGCGGGTTCGCCATGCTGAGTGACCTCTACAAGCGGGATGTTTACGCCTTGGCCCGGTATATCAACTCGACGGTCGAAAAACGCGAGGTCATCCCGGTCAGCACGATCGAAAAGGCCCCGAGCGCGGAACTGGCCCCGAATCAGTTCGACCAGGACACGCTCCCGCCGTACCCCGTACTCGATGGCATTCTGGAGGGACTGGTCGACCGCGAGGACTCGATCGAGGACCTGGCCAAGCAGTTCCCCATCGAGCAAGTCCGCTGGGTCGCCACCCGCCTCGACCGCAACGAATTCAAACGCCGCCAGATGGCCCCCGGCGTCAAACTCTCCCCGAGAGCCTTCGGCTTCGGCCGACGCATGCCCATGGCGATGAAGCTGGAGTACTGAGCGGACATCTCGCTCGCGGAGAGGCAAGAGCTGTCAGGCTCAGCAGCGGAATCCGCCTGGTGTGGATCGGGCTGCTACTCACCCCCGCGATGCGTGACCACATGCGTCTGCGGCTCAAAGACCGGCAAGGGGTAATCACTGCGGAAGTGGACCCCGCGGCTTTCTTTTCTGGCCCGTGCTGACTTGATCATCAGCTTGGCGACCAGCAGCATGTTCTGCAGCTCCCACCCCTGAACGGTGTTGAACTCCCGTTGCGAGACATATCGGTCCCAGAATTCAACCTGCTCTGCGGCGGCTGCAAGTCCCTCTTCATCGCGGCGGATGCCGACATAACGGCCCATCAGACTCGCGAGCGAGTTCCTCAAGTCGACGAGATTCAACTCATCCGTCAACTCTCCCGCCGCAGCTGGGGATTGAGAGGCCAGCGGCGTGATGCAGAAGTTATCAGGGATTGAGAGGGCCGCCTGACTGGCTCCGCGACCGCAGCGCACCCCGTAGTACAACCCCTCCAGCAAGCTGTTGGACGCGAGGCGATTGGCACCGTGCAGCCCCGTACTGGTCACCTCGCCGGCCGCCCACAAATTGGGGAGCGAAGTCCGCCCCTCCAGGTCGACCGTCAACCCCCCGATCATGTAGTGCGCCCCCGGACGCACGGGGATCGGATCCCGGGCCAGATCGAGGCCGAACTCCTGGCAGACCTTGCGAATGTGTGGGAAGCGTTCGATGACCTTCGCTTCGGGGATGTGCTTCAAGTCGAGATAGACGCACGAATGCCGTGTCTTCTCCATCTGATCCGTGATCGCGCGGCTGACAATGTCGCGCGGTGCCAGCTCCATGAGCGGGTGGTAATCGGCCATGAACCGATAGCCGCGGTAGTCGATCAGATGTGCCCCCTCACCGCGCACAGCTTCCGAGATCAGATGTCGCGAGCCCCCGGCGATGTAGAGCACCGTCGGGTGGAACTGCATCATCTCCATGTCGCGAACGCTCGCCCCAGCCCGGAAGGCGACCGCGTGGCCATCGGCTGTGGCGATGTCAGGGTTGGTCGATTCGCGGTACAGCCGTCCCGCGCCCCCTGTACAGAGAATCGTCTGCTTGGCCCAGACAAAGGTTTTCCCGTGCCCCGGGTGCCAGACCAGTGCCCCGCGACACTGATTCTCATGCGTCAGCAGGTCGATCGTGAATGTCTTCTCCCACATCTCGCAGGTCTGGTGCTCACGCAGCCGCTCAATCAAGGCCCGCATGACCTCTTTGCCTGTCGCATCGCCCAATGCGTGGGCCACGCGCGGGTGGCTGTGACCGCCTTCGGTCGTCAGGGCTAGTTCGCCGTTTCGCTCATCGAAATGAGCCCCCAGACGCACCAGCTCGCGAATCAGATCGGGAGCGGAGTTCACCACCGACTCCACGACATGCCGATCGCACAGCCCGGCCCCCGCCGTCAGAGTATCCTCGACGTGGTTGCTCACCTTGTCGGAGGGATCGAGCACTCCCGCGATGCCGCCCTGGGCCCAGGCACTATTCGAGAGCTCGAGCCGGTCTTTCGTAACGACCACGACCTTCAACCGCGGGTCGATCTCCAGAGCGGCTCGTACTCCAGCAATTCCGGAACCGATCACCAGCACATCGGCAAAGCGATGGGGAACCCGCTTGGGATCAAAACTGACCAGATATCGTCGACGGGGCGTCGATTCGAGTTCAACAGTCTGATCGGCCGGGCGCGCTCGGTGGTGATTCATGATCCGATCACTGTACCGCGCACGTCGGGAACGCACCAATCCAACGAATTCTTGAGAAGCAGCCCGCCTGGCCTCCGTAAAGTGCGTCTAGTGGCCGCACCCACCGCTGCCGCACCCACCACCACCGCTACCACATCCCCCGCCCGACGCTGGCTGGCTGACCAGACCCTCGGGGCCGACGGGTTGAACCTCGATGACACCGAACCCGCTGGCTGCCGCCTGAATCGCCAGCCGGGTACACTCCGGGCCGCGCTCGTTCAGGACGTACAGGATCAATTTCGAACCATCGAGCGTGCGTTCCAGATCGATGACCTGCAAATCGATCTTCCACTCGGCGATACGGCTGGTCCATTCCGAGAACTCGAGCGCCGACTGCTCCGCCACATCCCGAGCCGTTGTCAGGTCAGCACCTGTCGCTGGCCGCAAGATCGTGAACGCGGCTGGTAACTCCGACTGGGAACGCACATCACCCAGGACTTCGCCCAGCTGTTCGCCGCGATGCGTTTGCACCACCACCTGGTCGCCGCGCTGAGGCCGAGCCAACCCGTCCTCCAGACGGCAGCGGGCCACCTCGGGCACAGCCCCGTAGCGGACGAGAAAATCGCGATTGGTGTTCGGGGCAACCATGTTAATCCGTCAGGAATGTCAACGTGCGAGAGGCGAGCTACATCGCTCACATCACCATCCTATCTGGCACAGTGCGGAATGACGAGGTGGCTCAAGCGAACGGCGGCGACTGGTAGTCCTGGTCACGTCGCATCAAACTTCAGGGCTTGGCGAGCGACTCCGCCAGAAATTTGTACGCCACTTCGCGAGTTGCGGGCGGGAAGTCGTGCTCGCAATCGGGGTACTCGGCTCGCAAGCCCTTCTCTGCGCCAAACAACTTGTAGATCGGAGTCGCTGCGGCGATGGTGTCGCGGACTCCGGAGACCTCAAAGTTCCCATCTCGTGTCGGCGAGCAGGCCAGGAACGGTCGCGGGGCAAAGGCTGCGACGATCTCCGGGAAGTCGAACGGCACTTCATCGGGGTTGTTGTGGTACTGGCTCGCGATCAGTGGCATATACCGGGCACTTGTCCACCCCATGAGGTTGCCGTCGTAATACTTGTGAAACCTCGTGAAACCACAGCTGGAGACGAGAGCCTTGATCCGGGTGTCGAAGGCCGCGGTGAACATCGTGTTGTGCCCCCCCAACGAGTGGCCAATGCAGCCGATGCGATCGGGGTCCACCTGCTCCATCGCTTGCAGGACGTCGATGGCCCGCATGTTTTCTGAGATGGCCTTCATCGAGCCGCTGATGTAGCCATCCTCGGGCGGAAACTGGTAGTTCGACTCGCCAAAGCTGGGGTAATCGGGAGCCAGCGTTACGAAGCCGCGCTGTGCCAGTTCGATGGCGTAATGCAGGTTCGGTAAGCCCCCCAGCCCGGCCGGTTCATCCTTGCCCACGTTGTTGGTCTGGTGCAGGCAGAGAACTGCGGGCAGCCCCGCGCCGGGTGGCAACCCCTGCGGCGGAGAGGGCAGGAAGACCCACGCCTTGATGGGCCGGTCGTTCGAGTCGGCGACGAACTGAATCTTCTGCCGCACCAGTCCGCCCGACAACTCTTTACGCTCCAGCACCCGGACCTGTGCCCCGGGCCACTTGGAACGATCGGGAAGCGGCCCCATCACGCGTTCCATCTGCTGAATCACCTCGCGGCGGCGAGCGGCCCAATCGTCGGTCGTCTTCACCGCCTGTTTTTCACCGGATGCGTTGTGGAACCAAGTCGGATCGGTGTGGTCGCCCTTCGGAGGGGCCGCTACGGCAAACGATGTCAGTAACAGCACGGCGATCAGACTGCGAGCAGGGAATGGCATGTTTGATTCCTGAAGTGGGAGCTGTTTGAGTGTGTGGGGGAGAGGGCCGGGGTGAGGGGGATTGAATGGCACTTTGGCTGGCCCCTCACCCCCACCCTCTCCCCGCAGTGAAGTCTGCCGTGTCATCAACGCGTTGAGCGGGGAGAGGGAGAAGAAGACTAGCCTTGTGTGAATCCCTACGGCAGGTCGCTCACCGTGATCGCCCGGAACGAGGCATCGGTGCCGGGGTCGTGCCCCTGCAGGCTGAGGTGCCCGGCGTCGAGACGCAGGCCCTTGCGGGGATTCGGGTCGGGTTTGCGGGTGTCTTTCCAGTGGACCATCGCATAGCCATTGACGTAGGTCGAGATCCGCGGGCCCGAAGCGATGAGGGTGACGGTCGCCCATTCCTTGTCCTGCGTGATTACGCGGCGGGCATTCACACGGCGGAAGATCGCGCCGGTCCCGGCGTTCTTGGGAAGGTCACTCTCACTGGCGGTCGCGCCGGTCGCAGACGCTTCCGGCTCAAGGCGGGTGTTGTCGAACTGCATCTCATAGCCGTTCGACTTCGCCTTCTCGGTCCCCGGCTCCGCACGGAAGAAGATCCCGGTATTGACCGCATCAGCGTTGGTGCGGGCCTGAGCCTGCAACACGAAATCCTTGTGTTGAGATTCTGACTCCAGGAATCCTTCACCACCTTTAACGTGGATCGTGCCGTCTTCCAGGGTGAACTCGCCTTTGCTGCCCGGGACGACTCGCCAACCCGTCAAGTCGGCTCCGTTGAACAGTGGTTTTTGGTTCAGCGGCTTGAGAGCGATGTTCTTGAACTCAATCTTACCCGCGTTCTTCTGCAGGCCAATGTACCCCGACCGTCGGGCCTCGGGACGAGTGTCCTCATGCGTGGCGATCTCCTTGCCATCGAGCGTAACCGTCAGCTTCGTCCCGTTGGCGGTCAGCACAAACGTATGCCAGCCCCCCGAGCCCTTGATCGGCTCAGCTGTCTTCGCGAAGCCGACGATGGCCCCGGTCAGGAATCCGGCCGGATGCTCGTCGACGATGTTGATCTCGTAGCAGTCCTTCTGGACATCCTGGGGATTGGCGAGTGTTCTTAGGAAGACACCGCTGTTGCCGCCTTCGGCCATCTGAAAATCACAGCGGAACTGGTAGTCGGCAAACGGGGTGTACGTCAGCAGTAATCCAATCGGCCCGCTGTCAGCTGTGATCGCTCCATCGGCCACCGACCAGTTGACGCCCTTGTCGTTGGGTTCCCACCCGAAGAGCGAATGGCCATCGAAGAGCGAGATCCAGCCGTCGCTGATCTCCGCCTCCGTGAGCGGATTGAAATAGGGAACCAGTGGCCCGGGGGGCACGACATCCTTGAGCGGATCGGATTTTGCCGCAGCCGGTTTCTCAGCCGCTGTCGCTGCTGCTGCGGGTTTCGTCTCGCTTGAAGGCGAAGACGTCTGCGACACCGCGGGCTCAGCTTTCGGCGGAGCGTCAGTCCCGCATCCACTCAGCACCGTCAACGCCAGCAGTCCCATCGACAGGCAGACAACACATCGGTTCATTCAGAGGCTCCGCCAGAAGTGTGAATCACATGAATCATGGGTAACAGAATGTCACGGACAATCGGCACCGACCGACGTTACTTCGGATCGCGGGCTTTGAGCTGGTTCGACAGCTCCTTGAGCTTGGCCTGCTCCGCGGGGTTCTCCGGCAGTGGGGCATCGGCGAATGCTGACAACAACTCGTCCCACACGACGTTGAGCTGTCCCTGCATGTCGCGGGTGTTCGCGGTCATGGCAATCACGACGTTCTTTTCGGGGATGACGACGCAAAACTGACCATCCTTGCCGTCCCCGCGAAAGGCTCCGTGCCGACAACGCCAGAACTGAAACCCGTACCCCTGGTCCCAGTCCTTTGTCGGGTCGCTGCCGTTGGAGACCTGTTTCGAAGTCGCCATCGTCACCCACTCGGGCGAGAGCAGCTGTTTGCCGTTCCACTGTCCCTGCTGCAGGTAAAGCTGGCCGAACTTGGCGATGTCCTCGGTGCGGACATAGAGGCCATAGCCCCCCAGCGAGATGCCTTGCGGACTGTTGTCCCAGCGGGGATTCACGATCCCGAGCGGCTCGAAGAGTCGCGGCTTCAGGTACTCCAGCACCGTCTGCCCGGTGGTCTTCTGCACAATCACGGACAGCATGTAAGTCGCGGGGGTGTTGTATTGGAAGTGAGCCCCCGGCTTGTGGGGCACGGGGTGATCGAGGAACGTCTTCACCCAGGTCTGATCCGTTTTTCCTCGCACATCGGGTTCGGTTTCGTGTCCCGTCGACATGGTGAGCAGGTCGCGAACCCGCATCATTCTGAGCTTCTCGGAAGGATTTGCCGGAGCCTCGTCGGGAAAGAATTTCAGTACCGGATCGTCGATGCTGAACTTGCCTTCCGCGACCGCAAACCCGACAGCTGTCGAGGTAAAACTCTTGCTGAGCGACCACAAGACGTGCTGTTGGTCGGCCGATTCGGGTTTCCACCAGCATTCCGCGACCACATGCCCATTTCGCACCAGCATCAAGCTGTGCATGGTCGTAACCCGCTTATCGGCGGCTTCGATGAACTTTCGGACCTGGGCCGACGAGACGCCCTGGGCCTCGGGGGTGCTGCGAGGCAGAGGTGCCGGATCGGCTTGCAGTGTGGCCAGGCCTCCCAGTACCCCCATCACGAAGCACACCAGAACTCGAACACTGTGCATAGAGACAGCCCGTGAAAGTTGGTCAGACAGCCCGTTTCCACGACGATCACCTCGGGCGTAGAATTCCGTGCTGGTGGGGGCCAGCATCGAGGAGTAGACTAACACTCTCGTCTTCAATTGTCTCCGGTTCACCGGCTTCTGTATGAGCAACTGGATCTCCAAAGCGACCGGGACCTTTAAGGGGGACGACTCTTCGTCGCCCCAGGCGTTTGAGTTGATCTGCGAGTGCGGGCAAAAGCACTCCGGCATGCGGCGAGCCAAATGGCAGCGCATCATCTGTCGCTCATGTGGCGGCCCGTTATTTGTCGTGCAGAAAGATCCGTACCCCATCCCGAAGGAGATGCCTCAGCAAAGTTCAGCACGTGCGGGCCTGACGGAGGCGACCGTTGAGGACGTGGACGAAACCGCGAATGCTCGCACAGCGACCGCTCCCCCGCGATCACGTCGAGAGTCTGCTCCAGCGGGGGGAGCCCAGAAGCGTTTCGTCCCCTCGGCGAACGCTCCACCCGCCCGCAAGTCTCGCGCCTCGACGGGAGGCTTTTGGAAACAGTTCCGCATCATCATGGGGGTGATCGGACTCGTGGCCATGCTCACGGGCTATCTTGTTTATCAGTCAGCGCAGCGAACGCATGCGGAACGGTCGCTCAAGGATGCGATCGATAAGATCCACGACGCCTTCTTGAGGAGTGAGTGGGTCGAAGCTCGCAACCAGCTGGAGGTCGCCGTCCAATCTCTCGACTACCTCGGACGCGAAGGGCCAGACACCACCCGCTATCGCCAACAGCTGCGAGAGACCGTCGCGATGACCGGTCTGGTGACTCAACCGCTGGGAGACATTCTGGAGGAAGCTGCCAAAGCCCAAACCGAAGGGGAAAAGTCGCTTCAGGAGTTCCAGTATCGCATCCAGGGACAATGGCTGATTCTCGATGGCCAGGCCAAGCCGGAGCTCGAAGGCGGCAAGAGCTCGCTGAAGCGCTACGTGATTCCACTCCCGATTACGGTTGGAGAAGAGGACCAGCCGGTACAAATCGTGATTGAGTCTCGCGACTTCTCTCGCATGATGTCCAAGACGGAATCTGAAACGGAAAGCGTCGTTGTCGCCATCCAGATCGCGTCGATCTCCCCGAGTGAGGACAAATCGACGTGGGAGATCACCGCGGTGCCGGAATCGACCGTACTGTGGACCGATCAGACCACCTACCGGGGGATCGGGTTTTCCGCCGAAGAGGCCGATGCTCATGCCAATACACTCGCCCGTCAGGCGGAAGTCCTGGGTGTGACTGGAGAGACTCATGCCCCCTGAACAACCACGGTTTCCAAGAGTAGTGCCCCGACCTTCACGGTGGACTCTCGTTCGACGAGCGGGGATCGCTTGTGTGGTGTGGCTCTCGCTCGCACTGACAAACCTGGTTCAGGCGGAGACCCCGAAATCCATTGAAGAGTTCAACTCCCTCGAACCGAAGTGGCCGCTGATGGAGAACGCCACCTTCACGCTCGAAGGACGCTATTCGATTTTCTCACCTACGCGACTGCGGATGGAGAAGTGCAAACTCGACTTCGTCTTCGCGGGAAACTTTTCCAACCCGGCCGGTGAGTCCAAGGTCATTCAGATCCGCGGGCATCTGGAACGTCGGGATGGCGATCAGATCTTCGTCGTGAAAGAACTGCTGCCGCAGCCTTCCGACGTCAGCACGTTTCGGTCGCGCCGCGGTAAAGTCCCCTCTAACCAACCCGAGGAGTGGTACAAGCTCGCCAAGTGGGGAGCCCACCGAGCCGAATACTACCGCGATGATGAGTTAAAGAAGGAGGCTGTCATCGCCTTCACCCAGGGGGTTGTCGCGGAGCACCGCAACCTGAGCCCGGTCAGAGCCGACGACCTGCGACAGCTGGCCAGCAAGCTCTCCAGTTGGAACGCCGATCCTCGGCTCCAGCTGGAATATCATCACGAAGCCTGCCGGATGGATTACAACACCGCCCTGAAAAATCAGGACAACGGTGATCTCGCCGTGCTGGCTGAGATTCGTAATCGCCTTCCGGGTTCTGACCAACCGCTGACCCCGGCCGATGAGCCGCTACGCGCCAAGTACGAGGCTGCGCCTCTCGCTGAGTTCAAAGAGGCCAACGATGAAACTCGTAAGAAGTTTGCACGCATCCTTTATGTCGACATTCTGAAAAGCCGCATTCTGAGGGAAGCCTCTCCCGACGGGAAAAACGGGTTCTCCATCGCCAAGCGGATCGAGACCCAACTTCCCGAGTTCGGCACTTTGGCCCCAGAGTTCCGGGACAAGGAACTGGCGTATCACCTGGGCAGAGTCGGCTCTCTGACTCGTAAGGAAATGGCCGCCCTGCTGGCCCAGCTGGAGCCGTTGAACCAGCCCAAGTACCTCGAAGAGCTCAAGCGGCGATGGATGGCCGAGACGGAGAAACAGATCGATCCGACCAGCGCGATTCGCTGGGTGGAGCTGGGCGACAACTATGCCGAGTTCCTCAATGACATCCCCGCCGCAATCCGTTGCTATAAACAGGCGTACAAACTCTCCCCAGACACGCAGGTCATCTCGGACTGGCTGACCGAGCAGGGGCTGCACCATCACCAAGGGGATTGGTACGCCAAGGGGGAAGTTCCCGCCGAGCCCTCTGACCCGTTGACGGCAGCGATCCGGGCCGGGGTTGTCCAGCCGGGGATGAACGAGGATCAGGTCAAATCTGCCTTGGGGGTGGAGCCCACTCGCCGGACGCGGATCGCGACCAGTGGTCATGTTCAAGAGTGGTGGTTGTTCGAGGACCACGGGCTTTCCGTGCAGTTCACTCGCCGCCGCCGCCCAGAGCCAGCTCTGGTCACTCGGGTGATGCGACTCGGAGCGAAGTCATCTCCCACGAAGGTCGAACCGGTGAAACCCGTCGGGACAGAAGGCTTTTGAGCGGGTGGTCAATCGGCCTCGCCTCACTCAACTCGGCACTGAATCCGCCAGTCCACCAGCCCCCCCCCGCCCGGCGCCAGTTGGTTCGCCCACGTGGTCTGAGATAGAATGTGTGCTTCGGGGTGACGAAACGGCTCGCCCCATCGAACGCACGTCTGGCTCTGGATGAAGATATGGATTCTCAATTCTGGGCTGTGGCCTTAGCGATGCTGGGGTTTGCCCTCATCGTGGCGGAGTTCTTTATCCCCTCGGGCGGTGTCATCGCCTTGAGTTGTGCCGGTTCGTTTGTGGGCTCAGTCGTGTGTGCTCACACGGCCTGGTACCAGAGTTCCCCCAAGCTGTTCTGGACATTTTCCTTGGGGTTAGGGGTACTGATCCCGAGTTTTCTCGTTTTCTTTCTGAGGACGCTGGAACGGACATCACTCGGGAATAACCTCCTCCTCCCCAAGATCAATCTCAAGGATGTGACACCCTACCAGGCTGAGGCGGAACAGCTCGACCGATTGATTGGTCGGATCGGGACGACAGTCACCCCAATGAACCTGGGCGGGATGGTTCTCGTCGAGAATGAGCGGCTACACGCCATTAGCGAAGGGTTCATGCTGGCAGCTGGCGAACCGGTCGAAGTCATCGGAGTTCGAGGAAATCACATCGTCGTGAAACGTGCGAGTCCACGCGCTCCGGCACCACCCGCATCTCTCGCCGCCTCGGAGAATTCCACGTCGGCAGAGTCGGTCGACAGGACTCCCGATGAACCAGAGCGCCTTGACTTCGATGTGCCACAGGGCTAAACCGTAAGTGGCGAAATCCGGTCGGACAGACCCCGGCAAATTGCGTGAAACTGGAGTCAGACAGCATGATGATCCCGCTTTTGGCAGCAGATAAAGAGACGAATTCTCTGTTCATTGGCCTGGTGGTCTTTGTCGCCCTGTCCATGGTCGTCATGCTCGGCGTGTTTGCCCGGTTCTTTAACTTGTGGATTCAGAGCAAGTTCACCGGTGCGGGCATCTCGATGGTCGAGCTCATCATGATGTCGATTCGAAAAGTGAACCCCAGCATGATCGTGCGCTGCAAGATCATGGCGGTGCAGGCCGGTCTGCCCAACATCTCGACTCAGGCCCTGGAATCACACTTCCTGTCCGGGGGCAATGTCCCCAACGTCATTCGCGCTCTCGTCGCTGCTCATCGCGCGGGAATCGACATGGAATGGCAGGATGCTCAGGCGATCGACCTGGCGGGACGTGACGTTCTCGATGCCGTGCGGACCAGCGTGAATCCTCGCGTCATCGATTGTCCAGACGGGCGGATCTCTGACGCAACACTCGACGCAGTGGCCGGGGACGGCATCCAGTTAAAGGCCCGGGCTCGCGTGACCGTCCGGACCAACATCAAGCAGCTCATCGGTGGAGCCACCGAGGAGACGATCATCGCCCGCGTCGGCCAGGGGATTGTGCGGGCGATTGGCTCGACCTCGTCCTATAAGGAAGTGTTGGAAAACCCGGAGCTGATTTCTCAAACCGTGCTGAATGAGGGACTGGAAGCTCAGACCTCCTTCGAGATCGTCTCGATCGACATCGCCGATATCGACGTGGGTGAGAACATCGGAGCTCGACTGCAGGCCGACCGGGCGGAGGCGGACGTGCGAGTCTATCAGGCTCACGCCGAAGAACGCCGCGCAGCTGCGGCAGCTCGCGAGCAGGAGATGGTGGCCCAGACTCAGGAATACCGTGCTGAGGTGGTCCTCGCGGAATCGACGGTTCCGATGTCGATTGCCAAGGCCTTCCGCGACGGTCGTCTCGGGTTGATGGACTATTATGAACTCAAGAACGTTCAGGCCGACACCAAGATGCGCGCCACAATCGCCGGAATCAAAGACGACTCGATGGCCTAACGGGTGACGATCGCGTGGAGAACCCAGAACGACAACTTCACACAGCACTAGGCGGGAGAGAAATATGATGATGTCATTTCCGCTGGCTGCCGGTGGTGCTGATCTGATTTTTCCGGCCATCTTTGGCCTCATCTCGTTATTTGCCTGGATCTCGAACGTCCTGAAAAAGAACCAGGAAGAACAGATCCGTCGCAACGCCTCTCAGAAGCGTCCCAAGGACCAGAAGGTCCGCCGCGAGATCGAAGAATTTCTCCAGCAGCAACGAACCGGGCGTCCCTCAAATCGGTCGAACGAGGTGATCGAAACGGATTTCGTGGAAGTTGTCGACGAGTCCCCGAATCGGCGTCGCCCCACTCCAGTCGTGCAGCCCACCAAGACCCCGAAAGCCAATCGAAAACCGGCCCCTCAGAAGTCTAGGGCTCCGACTCCGTCCAAGACTCCTCCACCTCAGCCGCAGCGGTCGCCTGTGGGGAATTTGTCCCGCGCCCCATTGGGGGCCGATCTGCGCGAACATGTCAGCCAGGTCATGGCCGAGCGGGTCAAGGCACAGGCCGACCGCGACTTGCCCCATCTCGCGTCGTCTGTTGCCGAACAGGTCAGGGAGGATCTCGGAGAGTTCTCCGTGTCCAAGAAGGCCACCGCTCCACGTTCGACCGCCATTCCGCTGATTCAGATGTTGAGCAATCCTCAGACAGCCAGACAGGCCGTCTTGATGTCTGAGATCATGGGGCGTCCCAAGGCTCTGCGCAAGTAGCCTCCCATGCCCATCCAGGAATCGAGCATTCTGCTTCTCGCCGGACGACTGGAGGTGCGCGGTCGCACTTCGCAGCTGCTCCATCTGGTGAGGCGACTTCCCGACGAAGGGTTCAAGGTCCGCCTCCTCTGCCCGAACGCCTCTCCGCTGGGGCGTGATGCCACGCAGGGTCTTCCCATTCGTGAAGCGCCCGCCATTGAGTGGCCGATGCTCCGGCATGTCGCGTGGTACTGGTTGCTCTGGGAACTGGCCGCCAATCCGCCCGACCTGATTCATATTTTCCAGCGCCGGTTGCTGCCGTTTGGGACGTGGCTGGCCCGTAAGCTGCGACGCCCGTATGTCATCACGTTTCATGACTTTCTGCGTCCGGGCGAGACGCTGACGATCGATAACGTACTCTGTCGGCGGTACCTCGCAGTTAGCGAACCGATTCGAGATGAACTGTTCACCCAGCCGCGTTATCCGCAGGAACTGATCGAAGTCATCCACAGTGGGGTGGAGACGAACTTTCAACATGCCGCGCCAGGGTTGCTCGATCCCGATAAGTCCCCGGTCATCGGCACCGCGGGGCCTCTCGAGTTTGACAAGGGACACGACATCTTCATTCGGGCCACGCCGCTGATTTTGCAGCGAATCCCCAACGCTCAGTTCGTCATCGCCGGCACCGGTCCCGAAGAGGCCCGCCTGCGCCAGCTGGTTCGTGACCTGAAGATGACAGAGCGCATTACGTTCGTCTCAGGGATGGCCGATCTCGCGGTGGCGATTGAAGCGATGGACATCTTTGTGCTGCCGTCACTTCGTCAGGGACTCGGCACGATCATGCTCGAAGCCATGGCCCGCAGCCGGCCCGTCATCGCTTCTCAGTCGGGCGGGATTTACCAGATCGTCAAAGAGGGGGTCACCGGACTGCTGGTTCCGCCGTCCGACAGCGCCGCCCTGGCACAGTGTGTGGTTGATCTGATTCACGATCCCGAACGGGCACGTCAACTCGGCCAAGCGGCACGCGAACAGGTGCTGACCCATTTCCGCGTTGAGGACATGGTCGACAAGACTGCCGAAATGTACCGGGCGGTGCTGGGCGAGATGCCGTCGCCGAAGGATGTTGACGCGTAGACGCTGAATCAGGGATATCGCTCGGCATCGTCCTGTCTGCTCTATCGGCGAGTCGCTTCACCGCGCGAGCATCTCCCTCTGCGACGTCGACTCTCTCCAGCCCGTGGGGTAGCATGATGCTCACGGAATGCCGGGAACGTATTCCCTCGGATTTCGCCCGTGACTTCGCACGCTCAAAGGACCAGCTATGAACGCCCGTGATGCCATCAAAGTCGGACTCAATATGGCGGATTTTGTGGGTAAGGGATATCTCGCCGATCTGACCGATGCTGAGTTGCTGCATCGTCCTGCGAAAGGGGCCAATCACATCAACTGGCAGCTGGGCCACTTGATTGTGTCCGAGCACGAGATCATCGAGTCGGTCGCTCCCGGCTCGATGCCCGCACTGCCCGCCGGTTTCAAGGCCAAGTACGCCAAGGAAACCGCGAGCGTCGACGATCCCGGCAAGTTGCTCACCAAGGACGAATTACTGAAGGTCCATGATGCCCAGCGAGCTGCCACACTGGCGGCACTGGCAAAGCTCAACGATGCGGACCTCGACAAGGAGTCACCCGAGGCCATTCGTGCCTACGCTCCCGATTGGGCCAATGCGTTCTCACTGCAGGGCAGCCACTGGCTCATGCACGCCGGGCAATGGGCCGTCGTCCGCCGTCAGCTGGGACGACCACCGCTGTTCTAGTGAGGGATGGAACGCTGTCAGAAGAATGGACAGACAGGAATGTCTGTCCGACTGCGGGGCCCAGTGGAGCAGGCATTCCGGCCTGTTCAATTCTGTGTCGATTTGCGAGATCTGTGTCCTCTTTCACAGGTCTCGCCTCTCCAAGACCGACAGACTTCCGCCGCTCGCTGTGCGAACACTCCTATGCCTGGTGCCGAGCAATACCTGAGACCCGAGGTGATTCGCACAGTCGCCCGGCTCGACTTACGGGCACGTTTTATTGTCGAAGGTTTTCTGACGGGACTCCACGCCAGCCCGTTTCAGGGCTTCAGCGTCGAGTTCAGTGAACACCGCCGCTACTCCGAGGGAGACGACCCCAAGGACATCGACTGGCTCGTCTATGCCAAGACCGACCGCTACTACGTCAAGAAGTACCAGGCCGAGACCAACATCACCGGCTATCTGATGATGGACTTGTCCGAGAGTATGGCGTTCACCCATCGCCAGGAACTCAGCAAGTTCGAGTACTCGGTGAGTCTGGCTGCAGCTCTCGCTTACCTGATGGTCCATCAGCAGGACCCGGTCGGCCTGATCACCTTCGACGAAAAGATCCGAGCCAGCCTGCCCGCCCGCAGCAAGCGAACCCAGCTGTCGAATATCCTCTCGCTGCTGGCCCGCAGCCGGCCGACTGGGCCGACCGATGTAGCTCGCAATCTGCGTCAGGCTTCCAGCATGCTCAAGCACAAGAGCCTGCTGATGGTCTTCTCTGACCTGCTGGTGGAGCCTGAGCCGGTGTTGCAGGCGATCCGTCAGCTGCGGTTCGCGGGGCATGACGTGATCATCTTCCACGTGCTGGATGAGTCCGAGGTGAACTTTCAGTTCGATGGGATGCTTGATCTGCTCGAACCGGAATCCGGACAGACACTGATCGTCGATGCGCAGGCGATCAAGGGCGATTACCTGCAGGCCATCAGCGAGTTGCGAGCGACCTACCGCAAGGAGTGCTTCGGCATGGGAGCCGACTTTGTGGAACTCGACACCAGCATGCGATTCGATCACGCTCTGGTGAAATACCTGTCGGGACGCCAGGCGAGGTTTTGACGCGTCGGGTTGGTGAGGACGACTTAGCTTTCGCGGGGCGTCCACTCCTTTGAGTATTCCCGCTTCCAGAGTTTCATGGCCTCCTCATCGTGGAGGATATGTCCGTTCGTCGGGTCGCAGTTCAGCAGCCGCCGGGTGCGGTAGGCGATGTTGCCCAGATGGCACAGCAGCGTACTCTTGTGCCCTTCAAGAATCTCGCTGTTCAACGACAGAGGCGTATCATTCCGGATCGCGGCGACGAAATTCCCCGCGTGCTGGCCATCATTCCGCGAGTGCGAGACCTTCTCGATCAGCTTGTCATTGATGTCGAAGATGCGGTAGTTCCCGCTCTCGTCGATCTCCAGCGTACCCTTCTCTCCGTAGAACGTCACGAACCGGTCGTCGTGCTTATTGCAGCTGCGACTTTCCCAATTGACTTGGCGGCCGCCATCGAACTCGATGAGCACCGATTGCGTATCGGGTGTCTCCTGATCGTCCTGGTACCGATAACGGCCCCCCGACGAGGTGACTCGAATCGGGTAGTCGCCGCCGACTCCCCACCGTCCGACATCGAGAGTGTGAATCCCGTTGTTGCCGAGTTCTCCGTTGCCCCAATGCCAGAACCAGTGCCAGTTGTAGTGCAGGTAATTGCTGCGGAAATCCTTGTGAGGTGCGGGCCCCTCCCACATCGCGTAATCGATCCCGGCGGGCGGAGAAGCCGGCTCGCCATGCCCGATCGACGGACGCAACGCGGTATACCAGCAGTTGGCCAGGTAGACGCGACCGATCACTCCCTCGTGCAGCTTCGCCATCGCTTCGATGAAGCCCGGGGCACTGCGCCGCTGGTTGCCCATCTGCACCGCCTTTTTGTACTTGCGGGACATCGCGACCAGCAGCTCGCCCTCCCACGGATTCTGGCAACAGGGCTTCTCGACGTAGCAATGCTTCCCCGCCTGACACGCGAGAATCGCCGCGGGGGCGTGCCAATGATTCGGAGCCGCACAGATCAGGGCGTCGACCTCGGGATCGTCCAGGATCTTGCGAAAGTCCTGGATCCCTTGCGGCTTCTGGGCCGGTGTGACTTCGAGCTTTTCGAGCGTGGCTACAGCCTTGGCGACCCGGTCGGGATCGAGGTCGCACACGTACTTGATTCGAACTCCGGGCAGATGGCTGAAGGTCTGGGCCAGTGCCAGCCCCCGGCTCATCCCCATGACGCCCACGGTGACGGTTCGACTCGGAGCGTCCTCAGCTCCATAGATCAGCGGGGACATCCGCGAGATCGCTCCCACAGCTGCGGAAGTGGCCAGGAATGAACGCCGAGTCAGAGCCGCCATCACATGATCTCCTGAAGTATTCGCTGCAACACATCAATCCATGACTATGCGAAGTTGGGCCGGATGTTTCAACGGTGGCGCAGGGGCAACCCATGTTTCGCTTACGTTTGGAGAATGAACGGACAGGAATGTCTGAACCACCGAATCCCAAAGTAGGACAGACATTCCGGTCTGTCCCGCCTTCTTGACAGTCCCGCCCTAAAGAGGGGCCCAGTGCTTGTTCACGGACGGCTTCGACCACCCGGAGAATTTCTCAACGGACTCCGGCCGACCAGACGAAGGCGGCGGTGTATGCCAGTAAGCTCCAGCCTTCGTAGACCTGTTGCCAGGCTCGCCAGAAGGGGCCCGCGAGCGGGCGAACGACCGTTTCGCCTGGATTGGCCTCGGTCCCGATTCGCCAGCCGATCGCGGTCAGGCACCCAAACGCTGTCGCGATCAGCACCGGGCTGGCGGGAAGCCCTCCCAGTCGAAAGTGGGCCATCGTGATGACCAGCAGGTTATTCAGAAAGTGCAGCAGAATCGCGGCCCACAAGCTGCGGGTTTGGAGATAGACCCAGTGCAGAAAGATCCCCAGTGGCAGCGTCGCAATCGCGTGGGCCGGTGACAGATGAGCGAGAGCAAACAACACCGCTGTGGCCGCAATCCCGCCCGTTCTCCCCCAACGCTGGACCAGCCCCTGACCAATGAGCCCGCGAAACACCAGCTCCTCGCCCACAGCTGGCCCGAGAGCCACGGCGACAACGAGGATCGGATAAGACACCTGAAACGACAGGGATTGAACCACTTGATTCGTATCGGAACTTCCCGGCCCCATCCACGCGAGGCAGACCCGATAGAGTTCGTCCGAGAGAATCGCCAGCGGGAACACCGAGCCCACGACAAGTAACGTTTGCCCCCGGTTTGGTAACTCCATCCGCAGTTGAGTTCTCCACGTCGGACCCAGTCGCCACCTCACGAGCGGAACGAGCATCAGCGCAGCCCCGAGCGTCGAAACGCCGAATACGAGGAAGCTGCGGTCGATCTCCAGGTCGAGAAACAGCTGGAGCAGCGAGTCGGTCGACAAGCTGTCCGGCCCCAAGGCCAACAGGGCAATGACTCCGAGCGTGACACACACAGCCACCAGCTGCGACAGTGCATACGCAGCGGTCCAGAGTAAAGACTCTCCCCCTCCGACCGGTCGGGGAACGGCGGGCTCGATGGCGGCCTGTGGAGTAGACTCCGACATGGCGACTCCCGAAGCGGTGTCTGGCCCATCGCTTTTTCAATCGACCGCTGGCCAGAATCGCCAGCGGCATGACCTCCACTGTATGATTCGCGAGACAGGAACGTCAATCGGGGACTTTGGGGGGCCGGCAGTCCTTTCGTAGCGACGATTCTTCAATGAGTCATCTGAGTCACTGGAACTGGTCCTTATGTCCACTCCTTCGGAATCCTCCGAACTGCTGTATTGCTTTGGTTGTAATGAGCGTTTTCCGGCGATAGACGAGCGACATCTCTGTCCCCGGTGTGGACTGGCCGCCGAGCAGAACAGCATCGATCCCACTGGCCCGACGTTTCTCTGGAAAAGTGCCGACCAGTGGGCCAGCCGACAACCATACCCTCCGTCCAAAGTTCAACTGGACCTGTCAGGACTGATCGGGCAACAGCTGGGGGACTACAAGGTTCAGTCGCTGCTCGGTCGTGGAGGCATGGGGTATGTCTTTCTGGCCCGGCACGCCCATCTGGACCGCGATTCGGCGTTGAAGATCCTGGCTCCGGAGTTGGTCGCTCGCGATCCGGACTACCTCGACCGATTCGTGCATGAAGGCCAGGCGATGGCGGCCATGCAACACCCCAACATCGTCTCGGTTTATAACATCGAGCGAATCGGCGATTACCACTGCCTGGATATGGAATACGTGTCGGGGCGGTCGTTGCAGCATCTGATCAGTGATCGCCGACTACCGACCGAGCGGATTCTGTTTCTCGGAGCGGAAATCGCTCGCGGCTTGTCCGAGGCCCACAGCGAGGGCATCCTGCATCGCGATCTGAAGCCCGACAACGTGCTCATGACGCTCAGCGGTGTCCCGAAGATCGGCGACTTCGGCCTCGCAAAGCGGCTGAGTGCCGACTCGCAGCAGCAAATGCTTCCGGCGGGAACTCCGCATTACATGGCCCCCGAACTGTTTCAGGGAGAACAGCCGAGTCCGGCCACCGATATCTATGCGCTGGGCGTCTGCATGTTCCAGATGCTGGCGGGAAGAGTTCCTTTTGCCCAGGCCGGGATGCAGGCGTTAATCGCGGCGGTCACGTCACACTCCATCCCGAACCTGCGGTCACTGCGTCCCGATATTCCGCTGGAAATGGCCGAGGTCGTGTTGCAGATGCTCGAAAAGAGCCCGAAGAACCGTCCTCAGAACGGGATCGAAGCCGCCGCGATGCTCGACGCCATCATCGGCGGGCTGCCCGACCTGCACACGCTGGTCGATGAGGCCTTCGACTTCGAGCCACATGTCCTCTGGAAACCGATTGGCTCGGCCTTTGAGCTGAACGTCCAACTGCCACATGGTCGCCAGCAGACGGTCTGGATCGAATCGAACGGAGTCTCCGCCCGGGAGAAAGTCCTCAAAATCTATTCACACTGTTGCCCTGCCGTGAAGCAGTTCTACGAGAAGGCCTTGCGACTCAACGATGTCATCACCCACGGGGCTCTGATGCTGCAAGATATTGACGGCGTGCCGTGGTTTGTGATCCAGAACTGCTATCCGCGGTTCACCGTCGACGCCGAGGAAGTCCGCCGCAGCGTCCTCGAAATCGCCTTCCACGCCGACGCCATCGAGAAAGAACTCACCGGCCAGGACCGCAATTGACCGTTTTCGCGTTGTTCTGAGAGTGGGATCTGGGGCATTTCCAGAGTGTGACAGACTGGAATGTCTGGTTCACGCACCAAGCCTCAGCCGCCGCTCACGGTCGGGAAGCAGGCGAGTTCGCAACCGTCTTTCAGGGAAACATGCTCTGACGCGTAGTTCCCATCCACTGCCATCAACAGGCCAGGCAAGATCGGGGCCAGTCCGGGAGCCTCTGCTAGCAACAGCTGTCGGGCTTCCCCAACCGTGCATACATCCGGGGCATTCAGCGTCAGCGATCCGATGCCTGCCAAGTCCCGGGCTCGGGCAAACAGTTTGACGTGAATTTGCATGGAAAACACATACTGAGTCGGGCGGGATCGCGAGTCGTTTCTTCACTGCTCAAATTACTCTAGTGAGCGATCAACAGCGCGGCGAGTGAAGGAGGCTGTCGGGTTGCTGTAAGATTTCAGTGATCGCAGACAAATGGCTGAAGTCAGCGTGTTTGGCGGGCGGTCTCACTTCACGCAAAGTGAGTTCGAGGCCACTCGAATGGAGCAGCGATCGCCCCCGTGGCGTTAAAGCCGGTACAACCGATCGGGTCACCGTGACTCGATCGGTCTTCTTTCAAATCCCAGTCTTCGTAGGCGGAAAAGTCTGCCAACTCGCCGAATTTAGGGGTGTCAGTCAGCTGCCTTCTGCTAACGAAAACAACCAGTCGCAGCCCCCCCAGGAATTTTCTCACCCGCACTTCGCTGGGTGAGTTGCCAAACTATCGATCGTCTCATCCAAAAAAGGGAGTGCCAGCCATGCTCGTTCTGTCCAGACACCGTGATGAAAGCATCATGATCGGTGACAACATCGTGATCACCATCGTCGACATTCGCGGAGACAAGGTGCGAATCGGAATTCAAGCTCCGACCAATGTGCCCGTTCATCGCGAAGAGATCTACGAAGCGATTAAGCGAGAAGCCACTGTGGCCACCAAGGGCGCTGTCTGATCAGCCCGGTCGCAAGAGAAGATTCAACGATCAGCCGGCGGATGTCGAACGACGCGGCTCCATCCGCCGGAGCAAAGAGGACTCCGCACGCGACCGGGAACGCGTGCGGAGTCGGTGAGGTCGAGAGTTTTTATTCCTCGATTTCCACCTGGCTCTCGGTACGAGCAGCATCCACTTGCTGGCCATTCGGCGTCGGAGCAGGCTCCTCCGAATCAGGCTGATACGTCGTCGAGTCCACGTTGCCCAGCGGAACGGGTGACACAAATTCTGACGGCTCGGTACCCACATCAATGTCGTGTCCGTAGGCACGCTGACCGTGGAGACGCGAAGCGTCGTAGTAGGCGTCAGGCATCCAGGCCCCTTCCGACAGTCGGATGTTGTTGTAGGCCAGGATCGTTCCCTTACGGTAGTAAAGGTTCGTGATCGCCTTGTTGTAGTCGACGAGGCTCTGGTAGTAAGCCTGTTGAGCTTCGGCCCGACGAACCTGTGCTCGCAAGAACACGTCGAGCAGAATGTCTCGCTCGCGGAAGCTTGGTTCGAGGAACTTGACGTTCTCTTCGGCGGCCAGGAAGCGATTCAGGTTGGTCTTCGCCAGGCTGTAGGCCCGCGACAGTTCCTGGAACGCCACGGCCATTTCCTGGGAGACTTCCTGTTCGGACACTTCCAGGGTTTTGTAGGCCTTGGTCAAACGCAGCTCATAGTTCCGAACCTGAGCATGGGCGGCGCGGAGACCGACCGGCATGTTCATGATCACGCCCGCGTTCCACCCGTCGGCGTTTCCGTTGGTCAGTCCCTGGTAGAACGAGGAACCTCCGTTGACGGCCAGTTGATCTCCGAACGAGTTCACCTGGTAGTTGGCGACGGCGTCCAGACGTGGACGTGTCAGGCTACGAGCGGCATGCAGCTGGAGATCGAGGCTACGGATGTTCCACTTCTGCTTGCGGAGTTCCACACGCTGTGTGAGAGCTTCGCTGATGGAGTGGTGCCAGTCAGGAATGAACTGGGCCGTGGTGGGTTCTTCGGCGGGACGCAGGACCGTGTTGTCATTGACCGGCAATCCGATCAGGCGACGCAGTGCGGTTTCTGCGGTGAAGATCCCCGACCGGCTGTTCTCGACCGCGGCTCTTGCGGCGAAGAGCTGGTCCTTGGCCTGCGCGGCGTCAGCTCGTGAGAGAGCTCCCTCACGCAGCTGAGTGTCAGCAATTCGCCAAGTCGCCAACGATCCTTCGTAGGCTTCCTTCGCGGTGTCAAACAGTCGATAGGTCAGATAGAGGTTCCAGTACGCGTCCTCGATGTCCTTATTCAGGTTACGAAGGGCGTTCTCATAGTCGCACAGAATCTGGTCGTTGTTGATTCTGGCGATGACCACACCTTGTGAAACCCCGGTGATACCACCGAAGCTGCGTGTGATCGGTCCTGCGATGCGGGTGAACTCAGTTCCAGATCCCGCGAGCAAAGGGAGCTGGTAACCGAGATTCACGTTCCCGGTATAGGCACTGGGGGTGATCGTTCCGGGACCGTTCGAGTTCAGGTAGTTCACCGTGTGGGAGATATCGATCTGCCCCCCGTTGGCGAACGTTTTGTTGAGTTCGACGTTGAAGGCCCCGTTGTCGGTCAACAAATTTGGAGTGACGATATTGTTGACGGGGTTTGTGTTTCTTCCCGTGGCCAACGAGGCGTTCAGATAGGTGTCAAAGTCAGCCAGCGCGGCTTCCACACCTCGACCGCCGAACAGAACACCCGACTCCTGAATGGCGGAGTCGTAGCTCGACCAGACGCGGTCGGATCCCATCAACAGGGCGTTGCCCATGGTGAGGAATTGCCCGCCGGACCTGACGATCTCGCTGTTGGCCATGCCGATGTGGACCGCTTCCACCAGGTGGATTTCGCGGATCTCACAATGGTCTTTGGAGTCGAGCGTGTGGGGGGGTAACGAGTCGCGAATCGTCTCCGGAGTTTCCGTGACGACGTCGGGGTACTCGATGGCGGTGGCATGAGTCCGGTAGTAATCCGGGTCGGGATCGCCAAGGAAGCTGACATCCTTATGAGTGTTTCGACAACCCCACGCTAGCAGGGTTGCCAAAGCAGCTGCCGTCCATGGCTTTGATCGCATCCAATGTCTTTTCCGCATGAGCGGACACTCCTTTTTAGCGGCGCACTCCTTGCTGTCGCTGCCAGAGTTATCGTCGGCTCAATCCGGTGCGGATGATCGATTCCCCATTCGCACATGATCGATGCAGAGGACAATTGATGTCTTGGCGAATAGGTTTACCTGACTGGAATTACTGTTACGGATGTCAGGATTGTCACGAGATGCCCCGACATGGAGTCGTCCTGGCAGGGGAATACCACTGCGTCTCGGGATCTCGCATTCAGGCCGAAGATCAGCTCAAGATCGGCACCGCATCATGGGGGATCGGGTGCGACCGATGCACTGAGAATTGGGGGGAATGGAAGTGAGGACGCGAGTGGCCAGGCTCAGGCCTTCGTGGGTGTTCCAGACCACAGTCGAACGCGAGAGGGCTCTCGTAAAGGATGGCTCAGGCTCCAGTTTCCGTCTCTGGTTTGAAGAGCGTTGAGGCGGGCCGATTGGATACTCGCTGGAAATGGGAGTGGAGATCCGTGACGTGCCGAGCGCGTATGACCTGGCAATATCGGCAGTGAGGTGCGGAGGCGGCGACATATCGCGGAGCCGCGTCTGCCTGTACTCCCGGATGACAGGTATCAACTCGATAGTTACTCGTATCAAAATGAAAAAAAGCCAGCTGATTCACAAGGAATCAGCTGGCCTCGATTTGACTCAGTCAGCAAGCCACCGGAGTGGCTGGCGAACTAGTTGCAAGCACCGCAAGGAGCTGCACAGGTAGGAGCAGCGTTTCCGCAGCCGTTTCCGCAACCAGCAGGAGCAGCACAGCTTGGATCAGCAGCACCGCAGCCAGCAGGAGCAGCACAAGAAGGAGCACAGCAGCTAGGAGCACAGCAGCTCTTCTTGCAGCAACGAATCTTGGGGAGACGGCACTTCTTCAGCAGGCTGCCGAAGCTGTGGCACTTCTTGGTGCTGCAGCACGAAGGAGCACAGCAGTCAGCAGGAGCAGGTGCACAGCAAGAAGCGGCTGGTGCACAGCAGCTAGGAGCAGCAGCACCGCAACCAGCAGGAGCAGCACAGCTAGGAGCAGCATTGCCGCAGCCGTTTCCGCAACCAGCAGGAGCTGCACAGGTCGGAGCAGCGTTTCCGCAGCCATTTCCGCAGCCAGCAGGAGCGGCACAGCTTGGATCGCAAGGTGCTGCACAAGAAGGAGCCGAGTCACAGCAGGTGTGACGGTGAAGCTTGAACAAGCCTGCGTTAGCAATGCTCGAACCAGCAACAACCAACAGGGCAGCGGTCAGAGTCGTCCACTTCATCTTGAAATCTCCAAAGTTCCCGGGGTTACGAGGTGAGTACCGCCGAGGTCGAGTCGTCACTGACTTCCTCGCGTCGGCCCCACTCGCTACGACAGTGTGTGGTGGGTCCACCTACACAGTTTTTCGACAACTCGTCGGCAACTCCTCACTGCAGTGGCGTGTTTCTCGGGGGTTTCGAACCGCTGCTGATCCAACGCAACGATTCAGTGAATTGTGCGGGTTGTACGAGGGATGCCGAAGTTCGGGGCCATCCCGATTGATCGGAAGTTCCGGCACGGCTTTTCCGCATGAAAGCCGCGCGTTGTCGATGTAATGTATTGTCTGGATTTCGTTTATGTGCGGTTCGGTTTGCTCCCTGTCAGGGGAGTGCCTCGCTTCGCGTGGTTTCGTCGACAGCTTTTCCACATCCGCCAAACTTCACGTCTCAGGCGGTACCCGTTCAGACCGCATCACAGGCTGGGATCGGCATGAGCTTTTCCTTCTCGGACAATTCATTTTTCATTTACGTTTGACGACGGGTGCAGCCACGATAGCATCAGCCCCACTGAGTGAGTGCTTTCTGGACGCGTCTTCCCCGACGCCGTCCGCCGTCCTTTCAACAATTCTGCACACCGGATTTCCCGCGGCTGGCCAGTACGATGGCCGAGACTGCGGGGTGCTGGCCGGTTGTTCTTCCATTGCGTGCATCATTCCGGGTGACATTACGTCGTCTGGATGTGGGTGATGCTTTGCAATGTGTGAACGCCTGTCAGTCGAGACTATTAGGGTCTCGGTCTCCCGGAGGGTGTGCAACGAGGGTCGCAAGATGCAGCCCGAGAATCATGGTGGTGATCTTGTCCAACTGCAGCAATTTCTTCAAAGACTGGAAGCCGAACTCGGTGCCCATAAGTTTCAGAACTGGTTCACACAAAAGACTCGCGTCCGCCTGATCAACAACGAACTGACGTTCGTCTGTGTCAGCTCCTACCTCGCTGGCTGGTTGCAGAAGCAATACAGCCCGCTCGTTCGGCGTATTGTCAGCGAGCTGTGGGGCGGGCATGTGCGCGTCTTGTGGTCACACGACGACCAGTTCACGCTTTCGCCAGCCAGTGCACCCGCGGAAGCTGTCGCTCCGCGGTCTGTCGCACGGATGTCTCGTGAGGTCGAATCACCCGCGAAGGCAGCCCCACCAGCGAACCCGCGCCGTGGTCGCGAGCTGTCGACCTTTGTCCAGGGGCCGAGCAACCTGTTGGCCTGGAGCGGGGTGCAGCAGGTCCTGCGCGGAACTGGGCATTCGCTCTACCTGTATAGCGGGGTCGGGAACGGGAAGTCTCACCTGTTGGAAGCGGCCTCGCAGCAGATCCGCCGGGACGACTCACGTAAGCAGGTGCTGTCACTGTCGGCCGAGGCATTCTCCAACTACTTCACTCAGGCCCTCGATTCGCGAACGATCGCCAGCTTTCGGCAACGTTTCCGCAATGTCGATGTGCTGGTGATGGACGACATCGACTTTCTGGACGGCAAGAAGGGCATTCAGGAGGAGTTCCTGAACACGCTCCGCAAGCTGGAGTCTCGTCAGGGAGTGTTGATTGTCGCCGGAGACCGCCATCCGAACCTGCTGACTCGAACGAGTCCGGAAATCATTTCGCGTTTGACCTCGGGTTTGGTCTGTCGCATTGAGTCGCCCGATCGAGCGACCCGCCGTCAGATTCTCGAAGGCCTGCGAACCACCTTAGGTGTCGATATCGCCGACGAAGTTCTCGACTTTGTCGCGGGACGGTTCAAGGACAATGTCCGCGAGCTGGAAGGGGCGATGAACACCCTCCAGAACTGGGGCATCGCTTCCGGACGCCGGGTGACGCTGTCGGTCGCGCGGGAGGCTCTGGTCAACCTGGAACGGGACTGCATGCGGATCGTCCGGCTGGCCGATGTCGAGCAGGTGATCTGCCAGACGTTCGGGCTGACGACCGAGGATCTGCGTTCGGACAAGCGGACTCGCACCGCCACCCAGCCACGTATGCTGGCGATGTATCTGTCTCGCCGGTTGACCGGAACCGCTTATGCGGAAATCGGTCAATTCTTCGGCGGGCGGAATCACAGTACGGTCGTTTCCGCCGAACGACGGATTCAGGAACTGGTCTCGAAACGTTCGTCCGTGAGAATCGGCGCCAACGAATGGACCGTGGAGGAACTCGTCGAATCACTGGAACGCCAGATTTTGGTGGGGTAGCTGCGGGCTGATTCGCACATGCACCGGTGACCGAGCTCCGCCGGTGCTTGTTCCACCCGCAAATCCGCTCTTCTCACAAATGCGGAAAATGAGATAAGTTGCCCGGGCGCGTCGGAATGGATTCTGACTGAATGCGGTCACAGGGCGGTGCAATGCGTCGAGTTACATCTCAGATTCTGTTGTTTTTGCTGGTGTTCACCCTCTGGAACGGGGTGGACGTCCCTGCCTGGGCCCAGTCTCCGCGGACTGCACCGCTGCCACTCAAGACGGTGGCCCGTCCCCGCCTGTTTGGTCGACGGCAATCCGAAGACCAGAAAAAGGAAGAACCGCCGAAGCCCAAATCGCCAATTCCGCGCACTCCGCCCGGTCCACAGCAGCTCGCCATGCAGCCGCAAAACGCGGACGGAACTGAGGACAAGGTTCTCAAGCAGGCTAAGCTGGCCATTGAAATCAACAAGCTGCGGTATCTGACCCCCAATCAAGGCGGTATGGCGGGACACACTCCCTGGATGATCATGCATGGGGTGCTGGCACTGCGACAGGAGTACCAGCTGAAGATCGACAACAAGCTGGTCAATGCAATCGACTACATCACCAAGTCGAATCCCGTCTATCAGGCGAATCTGCCCGATCCGCAGCGTGAGGGATTCCCGATCGTCCGCGTGCAGAATCACTGGTTTGAAGCGACCGCATACGGCGGCCGGGCCCAGCCTTACATCGTCTCGTTTGCCTTTGAGGGCCACGCGAATCAGTTCCTGGCCATCCTGAGCATGTGTAATCTCCCGCTCACGCACGAGTTCATCGTGAGTGATCCGAAGCGACCGGGAGCCACCAAGAAGATCACGATGGCGGACATGGTTCGCCACGCCAAGATGAACGTCCACGTCGGCAATCCCAACGAAATCGCCTGGACGTTGTGGTTCCTCGCCAACTACCTCGAGCCCGATGAGAAGTGGGTCGACAAGAACGGCCATCCGTGGAGCATGGAACAGCTGGTGAACATTCAGACGAATGCGCCGCTGTACAACGGGACTCAGGATCTCGCCCCCTGCGGCGGAACGCACGGTATGTTCGCGTTGGCGTGTGCCTGCAACTCCTATCAGGCGAAGTATGACGGCAAGCTGAACGGGGCCTGGCTGGCAGCCCGTCAAAAGCTCGACAAGCACATCGAACTGGCTCGTCGGTTGCAGAATCGGGACGGCTCGCTTTCGACGGAATTCTTCAAATCGACGGGGTATTCCGCGGAAATGGGGCCGCGATTCAAGACATCGGGGCATATGCTCGAATGGATGATGATGGCTCTGCCCCCAGAGCGTCTGAATGAGCAATGGGTGCGTTCGGCTGTCATGAGCGTCGCCAACGACTTGGTTCGCTGGGGGGGAACGGGACTCGACACGGCGGATACTGGGGCGATGTATCACGCCCTGCATGCCCTGGTGCTTTATCGAAACCGGGTCGAACCAGTACCGACTGAAACGCCGAACCAGCTGGCAGAAGAAAAACCTCCTGTTCAGGTGGCAGAAATTCCCAAAGAACAGATGAACAAGTCCACGCCCGCCCCCAAGAACAGCGAGCCGAAGATGGCTCCGCCGTCCACAAACAAGGCCCCCCAGGGGAATGGCCAGGACGCAACGATTCGCTATCCCTCGATGAACAAGTTGTCGCCGCTGGGCAACAACCGTCCGAAATTGCGGCCGATCACCAATTCCAAGGACGCAGAGCCGAATACCGACGAAGAAGCCGGTTCTCAGGCTCCATTGACTCCCGAGCCTCCGCCGATGGCTGAGAGAATTGGTGAGCCTGACGCAGAGGGCGGGCTGCTGGTGCCTACCGATCCGGAGCTGGAAAAGCCTGCTCCGGTCACCAAGCTCAAGCCCGTTCCGGGTGAGCCGAAGTCCGAGGCTCCTTTGAAAACTGCCTCGAATCCGAAGCCCACGCCGAAGGCTGAGCCAAAATCACTGGAACCGAATTCGTCCCCAGCCCCGATGTCTCTCTTCGGCGAAGGTGAGCCAAAGCCCGCAGAAATGAAGGCGAAGCCACCGGTGACTCCGGCCTCCACTCCGGCGAAAAAGCCGGTCCCCGTGAAGCAGCCGCCCGCCGAGAAAGAGCCGACTCCGGTTGAGCCCGAACCGACCCCGGTTAAGAGTGCGAGTACGGGCGATTGAGTGCAGTGTTTCTGAGGTGGTTTCCCAGTCAGCGGGAACTCAAGCGATAGCAGCGCAGGGCCTGCGAATTGAGCGGGCTCGAGCAGCTGCCGTGCACCTTTAGTTGACGGCCGAATCGACGCGAGCGCCGCTGTTTTGGCGAGACTGGCATCGCCCGCTTGGTTGCTTCCCTCATCCATAAACCATAAACCTTAAATCGTTCCTACCACTAACCACTGGTCCTTGTGAGTGCCGCTTACATGTCAACTCCCGTCTCAGCTGCCACCCTTGCTGGCTTGGCAAAATACGACACGCCGACCGTTTGTAATGTCATCGAACTGTTTGATGTGCGCCCCCGCAATCAGGGGTTCATGAACGAGAGTATTCGGGCCTGTTTCCCCAAGATGCCGCCGATGGTGGGATTTGCTGTGACGGCGACCTTCCGCAGCATGGCCCCGCCGCGTCAGAGTGACGTTTACACGGGAATGAAGGACCAGATCGACGCTTTCGCCGGAGTTCCCGGGCCGCCGATCATGGTGTTCCAGGACCTCGATCAGCCATGTGTTTCCGCAACCTTTGGCGAGGTCATGTGCACGGTCTACAAGTCGTTCGGGGCCAAGGGCCTGATCACATCGGGCGCAGGTCGCGACCTCGATCAGGTGGAGGCGATCGACTTTCCGGTCTTTACCAACGGGGCGATCTGTTCGCATGGGTATTGCCACATGCCGCACTTGAATGTGCCGGTGACTGTGGGCGGTATCTGCATTGATCCGGGCGTACTGCTGCACGGAGATCGCAACGGCGTGACGACGATTCCGATGGAAATTGCCAGCGAAATTCCTGATGCCTGCCGCGAGTTGATGATTGGCGAGCAGATCATTCTCGACTACTGCCGCAGTGGTTCGATCACCTCAGCCGGATTTGGCGAGGCCCGCAAAGCCAGCCAGGCCGCAATTGACGCCCTCGGAAAACGACTGCGCGGCAAGACGGGGCGATAACGCACGAACCAGCTGCCTGGGTGTCGTGTCTGGATTCCAAGATTGCTCGCACGCGTGAATCGGGATGACGAAAAACGAGTGCGGGCAGAGACTTCGGAGCAAAAGGCAGGCCGGAAAAATGGTGTTGAAGGGAAGCACAGCTGGTCACGGATGTCATCCTGGGGATGATTGGTGATCTAACACGTCCCGCTTGGCGGAGTTGCGGGAGAAATCTCGTGCGTGTGTCCCCTTGCAAGCGGAAAGCTCTTGTGTATACTCCGCCCTTCCCTTGCCGGGGGTAGGTGCCGCTAGCGTGGCTCAATGGCAGAGCTCCGGTTTTGTAAACCGGCGGTTGTGGGTTCGACTCCCACCGCTAGCTCTGTCCTTAAGTCTGTTGTGGTGAAAGCCTTGCGGAAATGGGACGTTGGGGGTGTGCCCGAGCGGCCAATGGGGCCAGACTGTAAATCTGGTGGCAATGCCTTCGCAGGTTCGAATCCTGCCGCCCCCACTCGGTAAGCCGGGTGGACGTGTCCAACTGGCGTGTTGATCTCAAGCCTGGCCGGCTTGAGGATGGCCTTCAAGATTGACGCTGACTTGGGTTGGCGAGAGCTTGGAGAGATGCGATGTGTCAGCAGCCGCTGACAAGCAATCGCGGGTGTAGCTCAATGGTAGAGTTCCAGCCTTCCAAGCTGGCCACGTGGGTTCGATTCCCATCACCCGCTCTGACATTCGCTGCTGTAGCTCAGTCGGTAGAGTGCGTCCTTGGTAAGGACGAGGTCCTGGGTTCGAATCCCAGCAGTAGCTTAATCGGTGCGTAGCCGGTTGGGTGATGTCGGCGACGGCGAGATCGTTCGTTGCGGATTGTCCGCTTCGTGCCGTTGGTGAATTCAATTGTCGGCCACCCCGTTGGGTGGCGGGTCCCGCAGACGAAACTCTCAAGGGGGTTTGGAGCAAGAGTTATGGCAAAGGAAATCTTTCAGCGGACAAAGCCGCACGTCAACGTTGGAACCATCGGTCACATTGACCACGGCAAGACAACCACCACAGCCGCACTCCTGGCCGTTCAGGCTGCTAAGGGACTGGCAAAGCTCAAGTCCTATTCCGATATCGCCAAGGGCGGTACTGTTCGCGACGCCACCAAGACCGTGACGATCGCTGTGTCCCACGTGGAATACGAGTCCCCCACTCGTCACTACGCACACATCGACTGCCCCGGCCACGCCGACTATATCAAGAACATGATCACCGGTGCCGCTCAGATGGACGGCGCGATCCTGGTCGTGTCCGCAGCTGACGGCCCGATGCCTCAGACTCGCGAGCACATCCTCCTGGCTCGTCAGGTGAACGTGCCTTGCCTCGTGGTGTACCTGAACAAGGTTGACCTGGTTGACGATCCAGAGCTCCTCGAGCTCGTCGAAATGGAAATTCGCGACCTGCTGAATAAGTACGGATATCCTGGCGACACCGTCAGCATCGTCCGTGGAAATTCCAAGGAAGCGTACGCCAATCCTTCCGATCCAGCTGCCTCCCAGTGCATCACCGATCTGGTGGCTGCTCTGGACAAAGACATCGCTGAGCCTGCTCGTGAGCAGGACAAGCCATTCCTGATGGCTGTGGAAGACGTGTTCTCGATCGACGGTCGCGGTACTGTGGTGACCGGTCGTATCGAGCGTGGTCTGGTGAAGGTTGGTGAGAAGATCCAGATCATCGGTCTGCGTGACACTCAGGAAACCACCGTGACCGGCGTTGAAATGTTCAACAAGACCCTGGATCAGGGGATGGCCGGTGACAACGTCGGTCTCCTCCTCCGCGGTACTGCGAAGGACGATGTGGAGCGTGGTCAGGTCTTGGCTGCTGCCAACAGCATCAAGCCACACAGCCACTTCGAGTGCGAAGTGTACGTCCTGAAGGCTGAAGAAGGTGGTCGTAAGACTCCGTTCTTCAACGGTTACCGTCCTCAGTTCTACTTCCGCACAACCGACGTGACCGGCGGCGTCAAGCTGCTGGGCGGAGCGGAAATGTGTATGCCTGGCGATAACGTCAAGCTCGAAGTTGATCTGCAGAAGTCCATCGCTATGGACCAGGGAAGCCGCTTCGCAATCCGCGAAGGTGGTCGTACTGTGGGTTCAGGCGTCGTTACCAAGATCATCAAGTAAGTTTCTGAATGCAGGTTCAACCGCCCGGCTCTTCGAGTCGGGCGGTTCTGCGTTTTGAATGGGAGTGTCCGCTGTGCGCGAATACGTCTGGTTGGAATGCACGGAGTCGGGAAATCGCAATTACCGCACTCCCAAGGAAACACGTGGGACCGAGCGTCTTGAGCTGAGTAAGTACGACAAGAAGCTGCGGAAGCACACCAAGCACAAAGAGTCCCGCAAGAAGTAGCATTGGCCGGGTGGCTTTGCCGCCTCGGTCTGTGCGACTTTTATCGGTGATTCGCGTCAGCGTGAACGAGCGTAGCTCAATTGGCAGAGCAGCGGATTCCAAATCCGCAGGTTGAAGGTTCGATTCCTTCCGCTCGTGCTCATTCGACACACGGGTGTCAAGTTCATACGACACGAAAGTGTCTTCTCAGCCTCGTTGATTCATCTGGAGCGTCATGTCAACGACAGTAGAAGGCCAGTCTCTCTTGGCGACAGTCTTGTCGACGAATGTCTACAAGTCGAGTCAAGGGCGAATGGTTCGACAGGTGACTCTGGCAGTGCTGTTGGCCGTGGTTTTTCTCGGCTCCTACCGCATGTCTGAGGTCTTCTTCCTCGACGCTGAGCCACTGGTGCGATTGGGAATTCCCTCGCTCGTGTTCGCGATCGGGGCCTGGTTTGTTTATCGGGTGGTTCAGTGGCCTCGCTTCGCCGATTTCCTCGTCGCCGTGCAGGGCGAACTGGACAAGGTGAACTGGGCGACTTGGGAATACTTGATTCGGGCCACGGGTGTGGTTCTGGTCACAATGGTGATTGCTGCTGCGTTCCTGTGGGTGTGTGACTTTGTCTGGTTGATCTTCTTCGAATTCATCGGATTCCTGAAGGCCACGACGTCAGCCGGAAAGTGACAGTAAAAATCAGGCGGCGGTCGCTTGCAACTTGACAGTGTTTCGCCGAACATATTTGCCCCTCCTATGACTACTGAACCGCAAAGCACTGAACCCGCACCCTCGTCTGGCGAAAACCAGGACGAGAAGCTGTGGTACGTCCTGAAGGTTCAGAGTAATCGAGAGAAGTCGATTCGAGATTCGATTTTGCGTCGAATCAAGATGGAAGGCCTGGAGGCCGACTTCGGCGAAGTGGTGATCCCTACCGAGAAGGTGGTCGAGACCAAGGGTGGGAAGCGTAAGGTTCGTGAGCAGAAGCTGTTTCCTGGATACATGATGATCCAGATGCGGCTGTCAGATGAGGCTTGGTACCTTGTCCTGGGTACCAGTGGTGTGGGCGACTTCACGGGCGCGGGCGGCAAGCCGATGCCGATGCCCGAGTCCGAAGTTCGTCGACTGCTCGGACAGGAGACGGTCACCGAGGAAGTTGTCGAGGGTGTTGAGCAACCCGTCGTTCCGAAGCCGAAAGAGGCTGCTCCTGTCATTCGGTTCAGTGTTACAGTCGGCGAAGCGGTCAAGGTCAAGGAAGGCCCGTTCGAAAGCTTCGAAGGTCACGTCCACTCGCTGGATGACCACACCGGCAAGATCAAAGTGATGATTGAGATTTTCGGACGTTCAACCGAAGTGGAACTCGAGCACTGGCAGGTTGAGAAGGTCTGAAACTGAACGCACACACGCCTGAGAGACGTTTGCGTTTCTCCGGCGCTTTCTTTTTGGATGGTTTCGATGGCAAAGAGCGTCACAGCACAGGTCAAGGTTCAGATCGCTGGTGGTCAGGCAACCCCTGCCCCCCCAGTCGGTACGTCGCTCGGACCTCACGGCGTGAACATTGGTCAGTTCGTCAAGCAGTTCAATGATCGCACCAAAGATCTGAACGGCATGATCGTCCCAGCTCTGATTACGATCTACAGCGATCGTTCGTTCGACTTCGTTCTGAAGAGCCCCCCCGCAGCTGTGCTCCTCAAGAAGGCAGCCGGCGTGGCCAAAGGTGCTAAGAACGCCCGGACCGAGAAGATTGGCCGAGTGACCAAGGCTCAGGTCATGGAAATCGTCAAGACCAAGGCAGCTGACATGAACTCCGCTGGACCTGAAGAGGCGTTCCGTGTCATCGCTGGCACTGCTCGCAGCATGGGCATCGAAGTTGTGGACTGAACCGCGTCGGTTGTGTCTCTCCTGAACATCACACTCTCATTCGCGAATAACTAGCAAGACAAGGCCGTATCATGTGGTTGTCCAAGCGGCAAAAAGTGTTGACCGAGCGAGCCAGCAAGCTGGGTGTGCTGCCCGTGGCAGAAGCCGTAGCTGCCCTCAAGAAGTTCGAGGTCGATCTGCCGAAGGGTGTGAAGCCCTGCAAGTTTGATCAGTCGGTTTCGCTCGCATTGCGTCTGGGTATTGATCCCAAGCAGGCTGACCAGATCGTGCGTGGTTCGATCGTCCTGCCGCACGGAATTGGAAAGTCCAAGAATGTGCTGGTGTTCTGCCAGGGAGCGAACGTCGATGTCGCCCTGAAGGCCGGAGCCGCATTCGCCGGTGGCAAGGAACTCGCTGACAAGATCAAAGAAGGCTGGACTGATTTTGATGTCGCGATTGCAACGCCCGACATGATGGGTGTTGTCGGTCCCCTGGGCCGCGTCCTCGGACCGCGTGGATTGATGCCATCGCCCCGTGCAGGCACCGTGACTCAAGACGTAGCCAACGCCGTTCGTGAGTACAAGGCTGGTAAGGTCGAGTTCCGTAATGATGATTACGGAATCGTCCATTGCCTCGTCGGCAAGTTGTCGTTCGATGCTCAGCAGCTGGCTGATAACGTTGAAGCGATGCTGCAGATGATTCGTTCGCTGAAGCCGAATACCTCGAAGGGACAGTACCTCCGCAGTGTCACGGTGACTGCAACGCAGTCCCCAGGAGTGCGGATTGCTGTGTCGATGTAGATCTGCACTGTCTGGCGTCATTACGCCGTTGGATGTTGTGTAGTGACGGTGATCTGCGTGAGATCTAGTGTGGTGGCCCAATCGGGGACACCGGAAGAAGTCAGAACAATTTGAGAATCGCCGGGCCGGGACGACGCAAGTCGGCCAGAGAAACTTTGAGTTCTCAGACCGGGTTGGTGGACACAGGTGACGTATGAGCAAAGTTGTCAAGCGGCTGATGATTGACACGATCCGGACTGAACTGGATGGTGCTCGCGACTTGCTGGTGCTCAATACATCCAAGTTGGGTTCCGTCAAGGATGGTGCGTTTCGGTCTGCTCTTCGTAAGAAGGGGATCAAGGTTCTGCAGGTCAAGAACTCGTTGGTGCGAGTGGCTCTGCGTGAAACCGGCGTTTCCGGAGTCGATTCTCTTCTGGCTGGTCCCACGGTTGTCGTGTGGGGCGGCGAGGATGTGGTCGCGCTTTCTCGCGAGATCGTCAAGATCTCTGAGGACTACAAGGATCTGGAGATCCGTGGTGGGACCGTCGACGGGCAGTCTCTTGATTCAGCTGGGGTGACGAGCCTCAGCAAGAGCATGGGTCGTCCGGAACTGCTGGCCAAGATTGCAGGGATTATCCTGGCTCCCGGTGCACGGCTTGCCGGTGCTCTTCTGGGAGCAGGTGGATACCTGGCTGGTCAGATCGAGTCCATTGGCGACAAGTCTGAATCCACCGCAGCTGAGTAACCCGCAGCCTGCTCAAATAGCCTGCCCAGCGTGTTGCGGGGTCTGGAACAACGTTTCGTGTGTCTTTGCAGCCTCTGAGAGTACAGAAGTCTGCTCGATTTCCTGGAGAACTTTCCAATGTCCGAAGCCCGTGAATTTGATGCAACCACCAAGGAACTTGGTGACAAGATTGTTGGCCTGACCTTGCTGCAGGCGAAGGCTCTGGCTGATTACCTCGAAGAAGTTCACGGTATTAAGCCTGCTGCTGGTGCGGCGATCGCCGTCGCAGCTCCTGCTGGTGGTGCAGCTCCTGCTGCAGCCGCAGAAGCTCAGACCGAATTCGAAGTGATCCTGGCGACTTTCGGCGAGAAGAAGCTGGAAGTCATCAAGGTCATCCGAACCATCACTGGTTTGGGCCTGAAGGAAGCCAAGGATCTGGTCGAAGGCGCACCCAAGTCGATCAAGACCGGTGTTTCGAAGGAAGACGCCGAGAAGATCAAGGCTGAAATCACCGCAGCTGGCGGTACTGTCACGATCAAGTAGTTTGAATTTGAGAGGGTTTGGCACTCAAGTTCTCTCCAAATTCCTCTTGACTTGACGTTGACGACTCCAGCGTGGATACTCTGTATTCGGCGATGGAGTGCAGGATTCGCGAAACACGATCCACGAGAGGTGTGGCGTAACCGTCGACACCTCTCGTGTTGTTTCGCTTTGTCCTGCGGCGTAGCGGCTTGATGCACTCTGTGCGAGTTAGGCTGTTGACATGTCGCAGTTTCTATCGGTGCTTGCTGTGGCCCCCGGCAGGTACCTTGTTCAGGAGTATGGCTCCTTGCGACTCTATAACTTGATGATGCGTTCCGTTGCCAGTTCGTTGTCGGTTCGCGTCACGAGGCTGACACGCAGGTCGCACCTGCCTGTCTGCTATTCCGGCTCGCCATTGATTGGCTTGAGCTGATTGGGTCCGCGTCGATATGGGATTCGCGGACGGCTAGGACACTTGCTTTCCGTGGGTCATGTGATTGCCCACCAGATGCTTTGTGAGGATTTGACATGCCGGTTCCTTCAGAACGCTACATCAAGTCTTCGACTGTCCGGAACTTTGGAACTCTGCAGGGAGGGTTCGACTTGTCGGATCTGACCCAGATCCAGACCGAGTCGTATGCACGCTTTCTCCAACTCGATCGTCGTCCAGATCAACGGCGAGGTCAAGGTCTGGAAGAGATTCTGCGGGAAGTCTTCCCCGTTGTCAGCAATGACCAGCAATTCCGGCTGGAGTACGTGAAGTACGAGCTGGGCAAGCCGCGTTATACCCCGACCGAATGCCGTCAGTTGCGCCTGACGTACGGGATGCCTTTCCGCATCTGGCTGCGGTTGGTGAAAGAGCAGCCGATCGAGGAAGAGGTCTACCTCGGCGATATTCCGATCATGCTGGGCGGCGGTGAGTTCATCGTCAACGGTGCCGAGCGTTGCGTGGTTTCGCAGTTGCACCGTTCTCCTGGCGTTGACTTTGTGAAGTCAGAAGAGCCTGGTGAGCGACGCACCTATTCCTGCCGCGTGATTCCGGAGCGTGGTAGTTGGATTGAGTTCGTTGTCAGCAAGAAAGAGACGCTCGGCGTTCGTATTGACCAGAGCGGTCGCTTCTCGGCCATGACTTTGCTGCGGGCCATGGATCCGCAGTACACCTCCAGCCATTCGCTGCTGAAGCTCTTTTATGACGTTCAGTCGTTGAAGGTGTCGAAGGTCGGCGCTGAGGGGCTGGTTGGTCTCTGGGCCGCCGATGACATTGTCTATCCCGAAGGGGAGCGTCTCGGTGAGGTCATCGTCGAATGCGGTCATCGCATCACCAAGTCGACCGCAGCTGAGATCGTCGAAGCGGGAATCAAGCAGGTCGAAGGAATCGCCAAAGTTGAAGATCCGATGATCATCAACAGCGTCCTGGAAGACTCGACCAGCAGCCACGAAGAAGCGTTGCTCAAGATCTATCAGCGGCTGCGTCCTGGTAATCCTCCCCAGCTGGAGAAGGCCACCGACCTGTTCCGTGAAAAGTTCTTCGATGTGAACCGCTATCGCCTGGGTCGCGTTGGCCGGTTCCGTATCAACCGCAAGTTCGGTCAGGATATTCCTGACGACGAAATGACCCTGCGGGCTGAAGACTTCATCAATTCGATCCGCTACCTGATCAAGCTCCGCGTGGGCGATCAAAGCGCACATGTCGACGACATCGACAACCTCGGTAACCGTCGTCTCCGGACGATCGACGAACTCGCCTCGGAAGAAATTCGTAAGGGATTTCTGAAGCTGCGTCGTACGGTCTCTGAGCGTATGGCGATGAAGGACGTCCAGGAGATGAGCCCTCGTTCGCTCATCAATCCGAAGAGCGTTTCGGCAGCCATCGAATACTTCTTCGGTCGTAGCGAACTGTCGCAGGTCGTCGACCAGACCAACCCGCTGTCGATGCTCACCCACGAGCGTCGTCTGTCGGCCCTCGGACCTGGTGGTTTGAACCGAAAGCGTGCGGGCTTCGAAGTCCGCGACGTTCACATCTCGCACTACGGTCGTATCTGCCCGATTGAGACGCCCGAAGGTACGAACATCGGTCTGATCTCGAGCCTCAGCATCTATGCCAAGGTTGACGATTACGGCTTCCTGATCTCCCCGTACCGAAAGGTGCACAACGGTAAGATCGGCGAAGAGATCGAATGGCTGCGGGCGGATGAAGAAGCCAACGTGATGGTGGCTCCAGCGGACACGCACGTCGAGAAGGGCAAGATCGTTGCGGAGCGCTGCCTGGCTCGCTGGCACAACGACGTGCACTGGGTCGAGTCGAAGGCCATTCAGTACATCGACGTGGCGCCAGCTCAGATGGTCGGTATCTCGGCGGCCTTGATTCCGTTCCTTGAGCACGACGACGCCAACCGCGCCCTGATGGGTTCGAACATGCAACGGCAGGGCGTGCCTCTGCTGATCACCGAGCCTCCGCTCGTTGGTACCGGCATGGAAGACGAAGTGCCGCGTTACTCGGGGATGACCCCGCGAGCTGATCGCGCTGGTAAGGTCACTTACGTTGATGCGAACCGCATCGAGATCGAAGGCAAGAAGTACGTTCTGCGGAAGTTCACCGGCTTGAACGAGCGAACCTGCTTGAACCAGAAGCCTCTGGTCAAGCTCGGTCAGCGCGTCAAGAAGGGCGAGATCATCGCCGACACCGCAGCCACCCGTGACGGGATCTTGTCGCTCGGACGGAACGTGCTTGTCGCGTTCATGTCGTGGGAAGGTTTCAACTTCGAAGACGCCATCATTCTCTCCGAGCGTCTGGTGAAGGAAGACGTCTACACCTCGATCCACATCGATGAGTTTGACGTCGAAATCCGCGAAACCAAGCTGGGCCGCGAAGAGTTCACCCGTGACATTCCGAACGTCAGCGAGAAGGCTCTCCGCCACCTCGATGACAACGGCATTGTGCACGTCGGAACCCGCGTCCGTCCGGGAGACATCCTGGTCGGTAAGGTCACCCCGAAGGCCAAGGCCGAACTGACCCCCGAAGAAAAGCTGTTGCACGCAATCTTCGGTAAGGCCGGCGAAGACGTGAAAAACGAATCGCTGGAAGTGCCGTCCGGTATCGAAGGCATTGTCATCCACACGGAGAAGTTCTCACGTCGGATGAGCCTCAACGAAGCCGACAAGAAGAAGTTCGACCTGGATGTGAAGAAGGTCGAGCAGGACGGTCAGAAGCGAGTTGCCGAGAAGTTCCTCGAGTTCATTACGGAACTCGACGCCGTGCTGGGCAAGCACGTGACCGACGAAGACGGGCGCGAACTGCGTTCGGTCGACGATCACAAGTTCCTGTCCGAGTTCGCTCGTCGGTTCGAGAACTACTTCGAAACGCTCGACGTTCGCAGCCCGCAGAAGCAGGCTGACGCTCGCAAGCTCTTCAAGGACAACTGGCCGCTGGTCGTCGACGTGATCGACGAAGCTGACCTGAAGATGAACAGCATGAAGCGCGGCGACGAGTTGCCGAACGGCGTGCTGCAGATGGTCAAGGTCTACGTCGCTTCGAAGCGGCAGATCTCGGTCGGTGACAAGATGGCCGGTCGCCACGGAAACAAGGGGGTGATCTCCAAGATCCTCCCGATCGAGGATATGCCTTACCTGCCCGATGGAACGCCGGTCGACATCGTCCTCAACCCGCTGGGCGTGCCAAGCCGTATGAACGTCGGTCAGATCCTCGAGACCCACCTCGGGTGGGCCGCCGCGAAGATGGGTTACCGGTCGATTTGCCCGGTGTTCGACGGGGCAGCTGAAGAGCAGATCCGCGAATGTCTGCGTGAAGCGGGCCTCCCCGAAGAAGGGAAGCAACAGCTGTACGACGGCCGCACGGGCGAGCTCATGGAGCAGAAGACGACCGTCGGCATCATCTACATGCTCAAGCTGCACCACCTCGTCGACGACAAGGTGCACGCCCGAGCCACCGGCCCTTACTCGCTCATCACTCAGCAGCCGCTGGGTGGAAAAGCCCGCTTCGGCGGTCAGCGTTTCGGGGAAATGGAAGTGTGGGCACTGGAAGCTTACGGTGCCGCCTACATCCTCCAGGAACTGCTCACCGTCAAGAGCGACGACGTCGAAGGCCGCACCAAGATTTACGAGTCGATGGTCAAGGGAGAGAACACCCTCGAGGCCGGCACCCCTGCCAGCTTCGACGTTCTCGTCAACGAAATTCGAGGCCTGTGCCTCAACGTGCAGTTGGAAAAGGCCAAAGTGTAACGCACGGATGTCCTCCGCAGCTTACGAGCTGCGGAGGCGAACATCCTTCGCCACGTTGCCTTGAATCACGTTGAACTGACCCAGCCGAATCACTCCACTCCTTGTTCGGGAGATCGCTATGAGCAATAACAACACAGCCGGTGATGGTGTCTACGATCGCGTCAATGACTTTGGCGCGGTCAAGATCAGCCTGGCCAGCCCGCACGACATTCGCAGCTGGTCGTTCGGCGAAGTCAAGAAGCCCGAAACGATCAACTACCGAACCTACCGTCCGGAACGTGACGGTCTGTTCTGCGAGCGAATCTTCGGGCCCGAAAAGGACTGGGAATGCTCATGCGGTAAGTACCGCGGCATGAAGTACAAGGGCATGATCTGCGACCGTTGCGGCGTGAAGGTCACCCACAGCCGCGTCCGCCGCAAGCGCATGGGCCACATCGAGCTGGCTGCGCCCGTTGTTCACATCTGGTTCTTCAAGTCGATGCCGAGCCGTTTGGGCGCTCTGCTGAACATGAAGACGACCAGCCTGGAAAAGGTCATCTACTTCCAGGAATACGTGGTCACCGATCCCGGCGAAACCCCCCTGCGTCGTTGTCAGCTGTTGACGGAAGACGAGTACGCCTCGAACCGTGCCAAGTACGGTGAGGACTCCTTCCAGGCCGACATGGGCGCGGAAGCCGTGTTCAAGCTGCTCAGCGGTCTCCAGCTGGTGGAAGAGTCAAAGAAGCTCCGCGAAGAGCTGAAGAAGACCTCCAGCGACGCGAAGCAGAAGGACTACATCAAGCGTTTGAAGATCATCGAGGCTCTTCGCGACAGCGAGAACAAGCCCGAGTGGATCGTTCTGAACTGCGTGCCGGTCATTCCGCCTGACCTGCGTCCGCTGGTGCTGCTGGAGTCGGGCAACTTCGCGACCAGCGATTTGAACGACCTCTACCGTCGTATCATCAACCGCAATAACCGTCTGAAGAAGCTGGTCGACCTGAACGCTCCTGAAGTCATCGTTCGCAACGAAAAGCGAATGCTGCAGCAGTCGGTCGACGCACTGTTCGACAACAACCGCTGCAAGCGGCCGGTGCTCGGTTCGTCGAACCGTCCGCTCAAGTCGCTGACCGACATGATCAAGGGAAAGCAGGGTCGCTTCCGCGAAAACCTGCTCGGTAAGCGCGTCGACTACTCCGCTCGATCGGTGATCGTCGTCGGTCCCGACATGACGCTGAACCAGTGCGGTCTGCCCAAGAAGATCGCCCTCGAACTGTTCCAGCCGTTCGTCATTCGCCGGCTCAAGGAACTTGGCCACGCGGACACGATCAAGTCGGCCAAGCGCATGCTGGAGCGTAAGGACGAAGAGGTCTGGGATATTCTCGACGAGGTGATCAAGAATCACCCCGTGCTGTTGAATCGTGCCCCGACCCTGCACCGTATCGGGATCCAGGCCTTCGAGCCGATCCTGGTCGAAGGAAACGCAATCCGGGTTCACCCGCTCGTCTGTAAGGGCTTCAACGCCGACTTCGACGGTGACCAGATGGCAGTCCACCTGCCGCTGTCGATCGAAGCTCAGGTCGAAGCCACGACGCTGATGATGTCGACAAACAACATCTTCAGCCCGTCGAACGGTGCCCCGATTATTTCGCCGTCGCAGGACATCGTCATGGGTTGCTACTACTGCACCATGAAGCGGTCCGGGCAGAAGGGCGAAGGCATGGTCTTCGCCTCAACGAACGAAGCCCTCATGGCCTACAGCATGGGCAAAGTCGTTCGTCACGCGATCATCAAGCTGCGGTTGCCGAAGGGCAAGCGGGTTAAGGGTGAAGGGGCCGATACCTACAGCTCCGGCTCGCTCGTCGCCACGACGGTCGGTCGAATCATCTTCAATGACATGCTCTTCCAGGGTATGGCGTTCTACAACTACACGATGAAGAGCAAGGACCTGCAGCACGTCATCTCGGACTGCTACCAGGAATTCGGCCGGAAACGCACGATTGAACTGCTCGACAGCATGAAGCGGACCGGTTTCACCGAGTCGACCCGCTCCGGACTGTCGTTCGGTATCAGCGACCTGGTGATTCCTCCGACCAAGGAAAAGTACATTCTCGAAGCCGAAGGCCACGTGCTCAAGCAGCAGAAGCTGTACGATCGCGGGGTCATCACCGGTGGCGAACGCTACAACAAGGTCATCGACATCTGGACCCATGCTCGCGAGCAGATCACGAACGCGATGAAGGTCGAGCTCGAGAACGACCTGCGTGAAAAGGGTGCCTACGTCAACCCGATCTATCTGATGGCGGACTCGGGTGCTCGCGGTGGTATGGAGCAGATCCGCCAGTTGGCCGGTATGCGTGGTCTGATGGCCAAGCCAAGCGGCGAAATCATCGAGACCCCGATTAAGTCGAACTTCAAGGAAGGTCTGACCGTACTTGAATACTTCAGCTCGACACACGGTGCCCGTAAGGGTCTGGCCGACACCGCTCTGAAGACAGCTGACTCGGGTTATCTGACCCGTAAGCTGGCCGACATCTGCCAGAACATGGTCTGTACGACCCACGACTGCGGCACAACCAAGGGGGTGACCCGTGGGGTCGTCTACCGCGGCGAGCGTGTTGAAGTGTCGCTGGCCGATGCCATCCGTGGTCGCGTGAGCCGCTCGAACATCGTGCATCCGATCACCGACGAAGTGATCGTTCGCGAAGGCGAGCTGATCACCATCGAGATCGCCCGCAAGATCGAAGCTCTCGGACTGGAACGCGTTCAGGTCCGCAGCCCGATGACCTGCGAAGCCGAACTCGGTGTCTGCCGTCTGTGCTACGGAATGGACCTGTCGACCGGTCAGCTGGTCGAAGAAGGCCTGGCCTGCGGTATCATCGCCGCTCAGTCGATCGGTGAGCCTGGTACCCAGCTAACCATGCGTACGTTCCACGTCGGTGGTACGGCACAGCGTCAGTTGCAGGACAGCGACCTCAAGGCGAAGAAGGCCGGTAAGGTCCGCTTCTCCCGCATCCGCAGCGTGACTAACTCCGAAGGCCAGAACGTCGTTCTGACCCGAAACGGCGAGATCGTCATCATCGACACCAAAGATCGCGAACTCGAGAAGTACACGATCCCGAACGGTGCGATGCTGCTGGTCAAGGAAGACGACACGGTCACTTCCGGTCAGGTCCTCTGTCAGTGGGACCCCCACTCGGTTCCGATTCTGTGCGATGTCGGCGGTACGGTTCGCTACGAAGACCTGATCGAAGGTCGTTCGATGAAAGTCGAAACCGAAGTCGGTGGTCACATCCGCCGAACCGTCATCGATCACAAGGGTGACCTGCATCCTCAGATCGTCATCGAAGACAGCACGGGCAAGATCCTCAACTTCTACTACATCCCCGAACGGGCGATCGTGGAAGTCGAAGAAGGGGCCCACATCTCAGCTGGTACGGTCGTCGCCAAGACACCTCGCGAAGCCGGTGGTACGCAGGACATCACCGGGGGTCTGCCCCGCGTGACCGAGCTCTTCGAAGCTCGCAAGCCGCGTGACCCCGCCGTGATCGCCGAGATCGATGGTGAAGTCGAGATCATGCTCGAGAAGAAGCGTGGCAAACGCGTCATCATCGTTCACGGCCCCAACGGCGTCGATCGCGAGCACGTGGTGCCTCACGGTAAGCCGCTGCTGGTTCACACCGGCGACATGGTGCGAGCTGGGGACGCTCTGGTCCGCGGGCCGCTGGTGCCTCACGATATTCTCCGCGTCAGCGGTGAAGAGGCTGTGCAGCAGTACCTGCTTCAGGAAGCCCAGAACGTGTACCGGGCTCAGCGCGTGGAAATCGACGACAAGCACATCGAAATCGTCGTGTCGCAGATGCTCCGCAAGGTCCGCATCGACGACGTGGGCGACACCGAGCTGCTGCCGGGGATCGTGATCGACAAGTTCGAGTTCCGTCGTCAAAACCGCGAGCTCATGCTCAAGGGACGGATCACCGAGCAGGGCGACACCGAATTCCAGGTCGGCGATATGGTTCCTCTGGCGATCATCGAGGAGGTCAACTCCGCGATCGAAGCCGACGGCGGCAAGCCTTGTAAGCATGGCAAACCACGCCCAGCCAAGGCCAGCACCCAGCTGCTGGGAATCACCAAGGCCGCCGTGTCGAGCGAAAGCTTCATCTCGGCAGCCAGCTTCCAGGAAACGACCAAGGTTCTCACCGAAGCCGCTCTTGCGGGCAAGATCGACAACCTGGTCGGACTTAAGGAAAACGTGATCCTCGGTCACCTGATCCCAGCGGGTACCGGTTTCAACAACCACCAGTCATCGGAAGTGCGAATTCGCCCCGAAGCTCAACAGGAACTGCGGGAAGAACACGCCCGCATCCTGCAGGCTCGACGTGAGATGCTCAGCGAATCCGATGAGCAGCAACGCCAGGCGGGTTCCTCCAGTTCCGGCCCGCAGATTCCGTCACTGCGTGACTTGCTGCCGGACGAGTAAGCGACCAGTGATGTGCTGATCGAATCCACGCCCCCAGATCATTCTGGGGGCGTTTTTCTTGGTACCGTCCCCAAGTGAGGCGCATGAGTGTGCGGAGGGGAGCATTTTGCGAGGATCCCCCGCCGTTTTGTGTCTATATTTCGATCAGCTGCAAAGTGCATCGATTCGATTTTCTACACATAAAATTTAGAAAAGACAAAAATTTCACTTAGTTTTTGAATTCTCGATGAAACGTGCGTACGTCTGGTTGAGTACAATTCGGACGGCATGTATTTTTGAAGTATGCCATTGCCAAGGCAACACATGTCCTGGGTCACCTCATCTTGGTGAGCATTCGTTCCATCGTTTGTCGGGGGAGTTCTGATGTTGAGTAGCAAGAAGCGTTCGCGTGGATTTACTCTGATTGAGCTGTTGGTGGTGATCGCCATCATCGCTGTGCTGATCGCCCTGTTGCTGCCTGCTGTCCAGTAGGCTCGCGAAGCCGCCCGTCGGTCGCAGTGCAAGAACAACATGAAGCAGATCGGGCTGGCTCTGCACAACTACCATGAGACCTACAACCGGTTCCCACTTCCAGGATTGTTGCACGGCGGTGGAGGAGCTGGTATCGGTGGAATGATGACCACTTCCAACTGGATCGTCTCCACTCTGCCGTTCATGGATCAAGCCACTGTTTACAACATCTACAACAGCAACCTGTCCTGTTATGATCCACTGAATTTGGCCGCAGTGCAGGCCAAGATTCCCGGGTTGATTTGTCCATCAACGCCCCGGGCTTCCAATTCAATCACCTACACCATTCCAGCTGCCCCGGCAACGCTGATCGGATCAAGTGCCGCGTTGACCATGACGAATGGTGGATTGACTGACTATGTCGCGACGACCGCAGTCGATGGTAACTATCTGAACATCGCCAACAACACGACTGGCTCTTCTGACAAAGAAGGCTGGGCAACTGGCGGTATCATCGTGGACATCGTTCCTTCATCGAACTGGACGATTCCCAATGGCGGACGCCTGGCAGATCTGAGTGACGGAGTTTCGAACACCATGATGATCGGCGAACTTGCTGGACGCAACTCGCTGTATCTCCGTGGTAATAAGCTGCAGGCTCCTAGCGCAACCCCCGCTCCGTATCCTCCGACTAATGAAGCCGACTGGGCTCAGTACACGGGTGGTGGTGCTTGGGCTGACCCCTTTGGTGGTGTCTGCGAATTCGCTGGACGTGCTGTCGATGGAACCGGTAATAATGGCCCCTGTGCCATCAATTGCTCGAATTCCCGTGCACGAGCAGGCCGACTCCAGGAAGGTGCTGGACTCTACTCTTGGCACACTGGCGGAGCTCACTGTCTGCTGGGCGATGGTTCAGTCCGTTTCCTGAGTGAGAACATCGCAGCATCCACCTTGGCTGCTCTGGTAACCCGTTCAGGCGGTGAGATCGTCGGCGAGTTCTAAACGGAACTGCTGTTGAGATTGTCTCAAAGAGTTTGGATGGGTGTCTGCTGCTGTGGCATGACACCCATCTCTCTTTGAGTCGTGTCAGTTTTCTGATTCAGGTTGAACGACCTCCGGGTCCGTTCGTTAGAGCGTTTGATTCGTGGGCTCGCCCCGAAAGGTGAATTTCAATGGCTCGCTGTTTGTCATGGTGTGTTGTCCTTTCTGTGTGCCTGCTGGTTGGATGCGGTAAGCCAGCCCCTTTGATCCCTGATCGAGAGGCCACGCGCCCGGTGAGTGGTGTGCTTCATGTCGATGGCTCCCCAGCAGCGGGAGTGGAAGTTGCCTTCCATCCACAAGACGCCAATGCCAAGGTCAAGTACCAGATCACCACGATGACGGACAAAGATGGCAAGTTTTCAGCAACGACTTACGAATCGGGCGATGGATTGCCAGCAGGTGAGTACAAGATCACATTCGCCTGGCTTGAGGGACTGACGACCCAAAAGGACCGCCTCAAGGGGAAGTTCAAGAACGCTAAGAAGTCTACGCACTCCGTGAAAGTCGAGGGCACCGAGGGCGAGAAGGTTGATCTTGGGACGATTGAGCTGAAGACCAAGTAGGTCGCTAGCCATTGGCCCTGAAGTACCAGAGCTGTGGAAGTCACGGCCGGTATGCGGAATGGGGACAGCTGCGGGCCATCGATAACTTTGGCGCTCTCCTTGTGGCGACAGGGGGAGCGTTTGTCATATCAGGGTATCAAAATAGAGCAATCGCAGAGAAAGGCGGGGTGGATTTGGCACTGGGCCCTGGCAGGGTCTTGTACGCTCCATTTTTTACTGAAAAATGATGAAAATTCTCAGATATCGGGTAGAAGTCACAAATCTCGACGGTTATCTTTACTGATACACTTTGTTCTCATGAGTGTAAGCGGTCGTTCGACTGCATTCTTGCGTCTGTTTTGTTTCGTCCTCTGTTTGGAGATTTCCTGTGTTGACTCGTAAGAAAAATTCTCGAGGTTTCACTCTGATTGAGCTACTGGTGGTGATCGCCATCATCGCTGTGCTGATTGCTCTGTTGCTGCCCGCTGTTCAGCAGGCCCGTGAAGCAGCTCGCCGCTCTCAGTGCAAGAACAACCTGAAGCAAATCGGTCTGGCGATGCACAATTACCACGACACGTTCAACCAGTTTGCACGTCCGGCTTCTTTCAGTCTGACCTTGGGGTCCGGACTGAATCTGAAGAGCGGTACCAGCTGGTGTACTGCGCTGCTGCCCTACATTGATCAAGCACCTTCTTACAACCTTTACAACATGGACTTGAGCCCATACGACGCAGCCAATGCCAATGCTGTTGTGGCCGTCGTTCCCGCGTTCCTGTGCCCATCGGTGCCGCGCGCGTCCAACATACAGTCGATGTCAATCCCTGCTGGTACTACCTTGGCTTCCGGGTATCCACCGACCGGTCAAGTTCACGCTCTGAAGGGCGGATCGTGTGACTACGATCCACCCAGCGGTGTTCGTGCTGGATTCCAGGCTGCTGCTGTAGCTCAGAATCCTGCATTGGCGAATGTCGGTTCACGAACTGGATGGGCTACTTGGACGCTGCGATGCCTGGACCTTCCACAATTCAGCGATGCTGGCGATGGCGGAAAGATTCGTGACATCACCGATGGGACCTCAAACACGATCCTGATGTGCGAACTGGCTGGTCGTAATGATCTGTATCGAGTTGGCAAGAAGATCTCGGCTCCCGATACTGAGGCTATTGCACAGTCCATGGTCGGTAGCGGAAACTGGGCCTGTTTGTTCAAGGGAGACTCCTGGGTCTCCGGTCGTCTGATCGACGGAACTGAAGCCCCCGGCCCCCAAGGTGGAGGTCCATATGCCGTCAACCGCTCGAACGTAAACACCTCTGGCCTGTACTCATGGCACGTCGGTGGAGCACACATTGCACTGTGCGATGGAACAGTTCGTTTCGTCAGCGAGAACATTTCTGCGGCGACGCTGTCATCTCTGGTCACCGCTGCTGGCGGTGAAGTGGTGGGCGAGTTCTAGTCATCGTTTCTGTCACGTGCCGCCCAGCCATGTTTTGACTGGGCGGCATTTTTCTTCTTGCAGCTGCGAGTTGACTCCCATGAAAAAAAGCATTTTCTGGAATATTTGTGTCGTCGCTGTCGTGGCGACGATCGCAGAAGGATGCGGCAGACAGGAGCTTGTGGATCCCAACGAATTGCCCACTTCTCCTGTGACCGGGACCGTTCTTGTGGATGGCAAGCCAGTTGGCATGATACGTGTTGTTGCTAATGATATGTCCGACCCTCCACGAACGATCAGCTCTCCGTCTGCATTCACGGACAATGAGGGTAAGTTCAAGTTACGGACATTTCGTGAAGACGACGGGGCCCCGGATGGCGAGTACAACTTGACATTTCAGTACGGAACCATGAATCTCATCATGGGGCGAGATTACAAGGGCGACAAGTTTAAGGGCAAGTATTCAAAGAAAGATGACTCCAAGTTCAAATTGAAAGTCGAGGGCAAGCCCGTTGACATGGGCACCATCGAACTGAAAACTGGCAAGTAAGTCACTGTTGGCGATCGCCGGAACGATCTCGTCGTCTTGGCATGTCGATCAATCGCTCGATCCACACGGGGATACCGTTTATGACCCTCGTGTGGATTGTTTTTTATGACATTACGCCGACTTTTGTGCAGTAGTGGCGTCAGCGGTTCAGGCATACCTGTCTGTTTGGAACGATTGATTGCGTTGTTTGCGCGGGCAAACAGATCGCACTCGACTACCGCTTGGTCCAGTCAAAACCGGCCATCTCGGAGAGGGCGAGCATCAGGGCTTGAGTGCCGTTGCGGCCCCAGCCTTTGGCCTGGACGGAGAGATAGAGCTGTTCGGCTAGGGCCAGGCCGGGCAGTGACAGGCCCATGCGTTTGGCTTCAGAGAGGGCGATGCCCATGTCTTTGATGAAGTGTTCGACGTAGAACCCCGGGTCAAAGTTGTTGACCAGAATTCGTGGCCCCAGATTGTCGAGCGACTTGCTCCCGGCGGCTCCAGTGGAGACCGACTTGAAGACGGTTTCTAGATCGAGCCCCGCCTTGTAGCCGTACAGAAGAGCCTCGCACAGCCCGATCATCGTGGTCGAGATGAGGATCTGATTGACCATCTTCGTATGCTGCCCAGCCCCAGCTGCGCCCTGATGAATGATGGTTTTTCCCATCGCATTCCAGCAGGGTCCGAGAGCCTCGACGACCTCTTTGTCGCCACCGATCATGATCGACAGCGCCGCGTTCCTGGCCCCCACATCCCCGCCCGAGACCGGGGCGTCGACCGCATGCACGCCCTTCCCCTTGGCGGTGTTGTAGATCTCAACGGCCAGGCTCGGATCGCTGGTGGTCATGTCGACCAGCACGTTCCCGGCCTTCGACCCGGCGAGAGCCCCGTTCTGGCCCAGAAACACTTCGCGGACATCCTTCGGGAAGCCGACGATCGCAAAGATTACGTCTGATTTTTCGGCGACCTCTTTCGGGGTGGCTGCCCATGTGGCTCCCTGGTCGAGCAGAGACTGGGCCTTTTCCTTAGTCCGGGAGTAGATCGTGGCTGCAAAGCCTGCCTTCATCAGGTGGCCGCACATGCTGTTGCCCATGACTCCCGTGCCGATCCAGCCAATACGCGTTTTGCCGGGAGTGATCGTCAATGCAGCCATGATGCGTTCCAAGGTCGGGGCGAGATCGAACTTTTACGAGAGGTTCAAAGTATAGAAGCCCCTCCGGGAGTCGTCACGGGTGCTGAGGGCTGGGCTTCGATGCTGTGAAACTGGCTGATGCCTGGTTCGCAATGAATGGGATCACCGTTCGTGCCCGTCTGTGGGGGTGAAGTAGGTGGGACGTTACGAGACCGCTTTTGTGGGTGGATACGAGCGAGGGGGCGAAGACGGCCCCTCAACCCGGCCCTCTCCCCACATTGGCGACATCTCTGATTCTCCAGCTGCGTGTGGGGAGAGGGAGAAGCGGCGGGTGGTTTCGTGGAACATTTGGCGATGGCCCCCGGGGGCAGGCGATGTGGCGAAAATGCCTCATGCTGGCATAAGCGCCCCCGGACTCGGGGTTTTCAGGCAACATTCTCCATAACCCTCCGTCGTCTCCCGTCTACAGTCAGGTAAGCTGGAGAAGATTAGACGTTGTGTTAAGCTGGGACTGCTCTCTTCGCGGAGGGAGCATTTTCTCTGAGTCAGGAGTGCGTTATGAGAGGTTGGTTCGCAGTGCGTTGGCTCGCAGTCGGAGTGGCGTGCCTGACGTTGGTCTGCAGCGTGGCCCCCGAAGCCTCCGCTCAAGAGAAGCCCAAGTTCGAGCAACTGGTCGAGGGAAAAACCCGCGTCCCGGGGATGTGGAACCTCTACTGGAAGGACCAGACGTTGCTGGCTGAGATCCGTCCCGAGCATCTGGGACGCGATTTCATCGTCCTTCCCACAATCGCCCGCGGCATCAGCCAGATGCCCGTCATCGGCGGGATGACCTGGTATACCGGCGACGACGACATGTTGTGGTCGTTTCGCAAGGTCGACGACAAGCTGATGTTGCAGCGTCGCAACGTGCGGTTCAAAGCGAAACCCGGCAGCCCCGAGGCCTCAGCTGTCGAGAAGGCCTATTCCGACAGCATCCTGTTTGCCCTGCCGATCATGGCGACCGGTCCCAGCGGGGGCATGCTGGTCGATATGACCCGCGTCTTTATGAACGACAACCTCGATATCGGTCGGGCCATGGGCGGATTCCAGTTCATGGGTGACCGGTCGACCTGGGCCAAGATCAAGGGGTTCGATGAGAACGTCGAAATCCAGGTGGCCGCCGTCTACAGCTCAGGCAATCCCTTCCAGTCCTTCGACACCGTGCCCGACATCAAGGGGGCTCAGGTCAACATTCACTACAGCATCAGCCTGCTGCCACCCGTCGGGGCCAATGGTTTCAAGCCGCGTCTGGCGGATGACCGAGTGGGGTACTTCCTGTCGGTCGTGAAGGACTTCTCTGTCAACAGCGATGAGGAGCACTTCGTCCGCTACATCAACCGCTGGGATCTGCGGAAGCGTGAGCCGGGGATCAAGCTCTCACCGCCCGTAAAGCCGATCAAGTTCTGGATGGAGAAGACCGTCCCCGTGTTCCTGCGTCCCACCGTCAAGGCGGGGATCCTCGAATGGAACAAGGCCTTCGAGAAGCTGGGGTATGACGACGCGATTGTCGTCGACCAGCAGGAAGACTCCGACACTTGGGACCCCGAGGACATCCACTACAACACCTTCCGCTGGATCACTGCAGATGCGGGCTTCGCGATGGGGCCCTCGCGAGTCGATCCCCGCACGGGCCAGATCCTCGACGCGGACATCATCTTCGATGCCGGGTTCCTCGACTCGTGGAGCCATCGTTGGGAAACCTTTACCGCGCAGTCGGTGGCAGCTCTGGCCCCCAACGCCTCGCCGTTCGACAAGACCCTCGAACCCGGTGTGCCGTTCGCTCACAACCATGCTGTCGGGCACCACTGCTCGCACTGCAAAGAGATGCAGTGGCAGATGGCCTACGCAGCTTCAGTCTTCATGAGCCGCGATGCTGCAGCCGATGGCAAGCTCCCCGAGGAGTTTATTCACCAGGGGATGAAGGAAGTGGTGATGCACGAAGTCGGGCACACGCTCGGCCTGCGGCATAACTTCAAGGCCAGTGCCTGGAAGACGCTTGCGGAGATGGCCGACCTTGAGAAAGGGAAAGCCGAGGGGACCGTGGCCAGCGTCATGGACTACAGCCCTCCGAACATCGTCCCGCAAGGTCAGCCACAAGGCCTGTACTACACCCAGACCATCGGGCCCTATGACATTTGGGCGATCGAGTATGGCTATGCGTCGATCGATGGGGATGAAACGGCCGGATTGGCCAAGATCGCCAGTCGGTCCGCTGAGCCCGGCCTCGATTACCTGACCGATGAAGACACTCGTGGCGGAATCGATTCCGACCCCTACTCGAATCGTTTCGACCTCGGCAAGGATTCGTTGACGTTCGTTCGTCGCCAGGTCCAGGTGACGAATGAACTGCTGCCCAAGGTTGTCGAGAAAGCCGTCAAAGATGGCGAAGGCTTCCAGCGGGCACGCCAGATGTTCAGTCGCCTCTTCGGCGAGCATTGGCGGGCTCTGGGTTTCGCCGCTCGTTTCCCTGGGGGAATCTCGGTCTCTCGCGATCACAAGGGCACGCCCAACGGTCGTCCCCCGTTCAAGCCCATCGACCCCGTCCAACAGCGGGAAGCGATGCAGCTGTTGAACGAGTCGGCTTTCGGAGCCCCGAAAATCGACGGGACGCTGCTGAGCTTCCTGGCCTCGACTCGCTGGCATCACTGGGGCATGGAGACGCCCTTCCGGCTCGACTATCCGATTCACGATACCGTGCTCGAGATGCAGTCGATGATCCTGTCCCAGCTGTTGAATTCGCAGACGCTGACCCGTCTGGCCGACACCGAAATTTCGGTCGCCGCCGACCAGGACGCGTACACCCTGGCCGAGCACCTGAACCTGTTGACTCGTGGCATCTTCTCGGAACTGTTCCCGGAGAAGGCGGAGGGCGAGTTCACCAACCGCAAGCCATTCATCAACAGCTACCGCCGCAACCTGCAGCGGGCGACGCTTCGCCGCCTGGCCACCATGATGACCCAGCCATTCGGAGCTCCTGAGGACGCACGCACGCTGGCTCGGATGCACCTGACCACTCTCGATCAGCAGGCGACGACTCTGTTGCAGTCCCCGGGCCTCAAGCTCGATGACTACAGCCGTGCCCACCTGATGTCGATTCAGGACAAGATCAAGCAGGTCCTGAATGCCAGCGTGCAAGTGTCACCGAGTAATTAGCGTCTCTATCCAGTTGGACTGACAGCCCAGGGGTTGCGACCTCTGGGCTGTTCCGTTTAATGTGTGGATGTTGATGCGTTGTGGTGGCAAGTGTTTTCTAAGGTCGAAATGTTTGAGGTGTCCCGGTGCGAGATCGAATCGGTTTACTCGCCATCTGGGGCCTTGTTGCTCAGTTTGTAATGTTCGGGCTCGCAGTTCCTTCGCCCGCCGAAGAGAAAACAACAGTTCCGAAGGTCACCTTTGAAGATCACATCCTCCCAATACTGAAAGCTCGCTGCATCAAGTGTCACGCGGGAGCCGAACCAGAGAACGAACTGCGACTGACGACTCGCCGCGACATCTTGCGCGGCGGCAAATCGGGACCCGCCATGCGCATCGCGGCTGCGGAGTCGAGCCTGATTTGGGAGAAGCTGGCGTCAAACGAGATGCCCCAGGGCGGACCGCCGCTGTCGGCCGAAGAGAAAGGCATGATCCGGACTTGGATCAATGATGGAGCGGCATCCAACGATCCCTCCGCTGACTCCGATGATGATACTGGGGAGCGGGCGGGAGAGACCGCTTCCGACCACTGGGCCTTTCGCCCACCCGTTCGTCCGCCGGTGCCAACTGTCCGGCAGGGTGATCTGGTGCGGAACCCGATCGACGCTTTCATCCTCGCCAAGCTCGAACAGAACGGCCTCCACTTCACCCCCGAGGCCTCTCCAGAATCGCTGCTCCGGCGAGCCACATATGACCTGATCGGATTGCCTTCGACGCCGGAAGAGAGAGAGCTGTTCCTGGCGGACCAGAACGACCGGGCCTTCGAACGCCTGGTCGACTCACTGCTCGCCCGGCCTCAATATGGAGAACGCTGGGGGCGGCACTGGCTCGATGTGGCAGGATACGCCGACTCGGCGGGTGTGCTCTCCGAAGACCGCCCCATCCAGAATACGTTTCGCTACCGCGACTATGTCATTCGTGCCTTCAACAACGACAAACCCTACGACCGGTTCCTGCAGGAGCAGCTTGCAGGGGATGAACTGGTCGACTACTGGACCGCATACGAGACTCGCGATGTCCTGCCCGCTGAAGTGATCGAAGCGGTGACTGCCACTGGATATCTCCGTTGTGCCCCTGATTCGAGTCGTCCCGACTTCAGCACGATTAAGAATGCCGATGCCCAGTACTATTACCCCACAATCAACGACACGATGCAGATCGTCGCGTCTTCGACGCTGGGGCTGACTCTGCAATGTGCCCGCTGCCATAGCCACAAATACGATCCAATCTCTCAGACCGAGTTCTATCGCGTTCAGGCGATCTTTATGGGTGCGTATCGCCCCAAAGAGTGGATCCCGCAGATGGAGCGAAAGATCCTCGTCGCGTCGGCCAAACAGAAAAAAGCGGCTGACGAGAACAACGCCCGCGTGGACGCCGACATCGCCAAACTGAAAGCCGAATTCGCAACTCTGCGAACCGCACAGAAACAGAAGCTCTTCGACGACCGACTGGCCACTGTGACGGAACCGATTCGGGCCGATGTGCAGGCCGCTCTCGCCAAACCCGCTGACCAGCGGACTGAGGTGGAAAAGTATCTTGTCGCGAAGTTCCAGCCGCTGCTCCAGCCTGATGATGCGACGCTCGACAAGCTGTTGCCAGAGACTTATCCCGATTACAAGACGGCGGTCGAGCAGAACACCGCAGCAGTGGCTGCACTCGAACGTCAGCGGATGCACTTCGACGAACTCCGGGCGTTGTATGACCTTCCGGGGCCGGTAGTGACTCCCTTGCTCAGACGCGGTGATGCTCTCACTCCGGGAGCCCCGGTCGAGCCCGGCGTGCCTCAGGCCCTTGCCACTCCGGTGGCGTTTCAGTGGACTCCTCCGGCAGCTGAGGCCAAGACGAGCGGGCGGCGGCTGGCGTTCGCGAAATGGCTGACCCAGCCCGATCACCCGCTCACCGCCCGTGTGATGGTCAACCGCATCTGGTTGCAGCATTTTGGACAGGGGCTCGTATCGACGCCTGAAGATTTTGGTCTGCTCGGCTCGGCGCCCAGCCATCCGGAACTGCTCGATTGGCTGGCCCGTGAGTTTGTGGAGAACGGGTGGAGCATCAAGCACATGCACCGCCTGATCATGAACTCAACCACGTGGCGACAGAGGTCTGTCGGTGATTCGGCGCAGCTGGAACTGGCGACCAAACTCGATCCCGACAACCGTTGGCTCTGGCGGCAATCATTGCGTCGACTCGATGCGGAGCCAGTCCGGGATGCGATGCTCAGCGTGTCGGGATTGCTCGACTCGTCGCTGTACGGTTACGCCATCCCGGTGGCACGGCGTCCTGATGGGGATGTGACAATTGCCGATGGCCAGAATGAGCGTCGGCGTTCGATCTATGTTCAGGTTCTGCGGGGCAACCCGCTGACGATGTTACAGGCCTATGACCAGCCGGTGATGGAGACCAACTGCACCCGCCGTGGCCGGTCGACAGTTTCGACTCAGGCTCTGACTCTGCTCAACAGCGAAACTGTGGTCGGCTATGCCCAGGCCTTCGCGGAACGCGTGTTGAAAGAGGCTCCCGATTCGCCTGTGGCCCGGGCTGTGTTGCTCACCTACGCACGCGAGCCCACGCCGGAAGAACTGGCGGAATTCTCGGGCTTCCTGTCTCAGCAGCAATCCCGGTATGCCTCCAGTGGTGAGGCCCCCGAGGCTGTCGCGAAGAAAGCTCTGGCGGATCTCTGCCAGATGTTGCTGGCCTCCAACGAGTTCGTGTACGTCGACTGATCTCTTCAAGGAACTGCGATGAATCGCGACATCATCGAACTCGAACAGCGACTTGCCCGTCGGCAGGCACTCTGCCGCATGGGGAGTGGTTTCGGAGGCATGGCCCTGGCAGCCCTGCTCGGGAAGCTGGAGCGGCCTGCCCACGCAGCTGAAGGCAGTGCCCACAGCTTACAGGCCAAGGCGGCCCACCACGCGCCCCGTGCTCGGGCAGTGATTCAGCTCTTCATGCACGGCGGCCCAAGCCAGGTCGACCTGCTCGACCCCAAACCGGAGTTGAGTCGCTTGGGCGGTCAGGCTCCGCCGAGCGAAGTGGCCGACGATGAGAACCGCACCACCTACCTCCTCGGCAGTCCGTTCAAGTTCTCCAAGCACGGCGAGAGCGGACTGGAGTTCTCCGAAGTCCTCCCCGGGATCGCCAGCCATGCGGACGACATCGCCGTGGTCCGTTCGATGTTCACCGAACATCGCAACCACGAGCAGGCGATCTGGATGGCCAACACCGGGCTGATCGTCTCCGGACGGCCGAATATCGGAGCCTGGGTCGCGTACGGTCTGGGGGCGGAAAGCCAGAACCTGCCCGCGTATGTCTCGTTGCCTGACCCGACCGGGATGCCAGTCGACGGAGCCCGGAACTGGTCATGCGGGTGGCTGCCCCCGCTGTACCAGGGAACTGCGATTCGTTCCGAGGGGATGCCGGTGCTGCATCTGCAGCCGAAGTCAGCCAGAACGTCTGAGATCGAACATGGACGGCTCGAACTGCTTCGCCGACTCAATGCCCGACATCAACAGAGTCGACCTGGCGAACTCGAACTCGATGCTCGCATCGCCAGCTTTGAACTCGCGGCCCAGATGCAGCTCAGCGCCACCGATGCCCTCGATCTGAGTCAGGAAACGGCTGCCACTCAAAAGATGTACGGACTCGATCAGGACAAGACTCGCTCGTACGGCAAACGCTGTCTGATGGCGCGGCGACTTGTCGAACGCGGGGTCCGCTTCATCCAGCTCTTCATGGCAGGGCAGCCGTGGGACACCCACTCCAATAACACCGAGGGGACTCGCATCTGTTGTGCGCAGACCGATCAGCCAATCTCAGCGTTGCTGACCGATCTCAAGCAGCGAGGACTGCTCGACTCAACACTCGTGCAGTGGGGCGGCGAATTTGGTCGCACTCCGGGAGCAGAACAGCGCGGCGATAATAAATCGACCGGGACCGAGGGACGCGATCACCACCCGTATGGCTTCAGTATCTGGCTGGCTGGTGGAGGGATTCGCGGAGGCCAGGCTTACGGGGCAACCGACGATTTCGGCTACCGCGCGATTTCAAACCGGACACAGACAGCTGATCTCCATGCAACGATCCTGCATCAGCTGGGACTTGATCACGAGAGGCTGACTTATCCACACAACAGCCGAGACGAACGCCTCACCGATGTTTACAAGGCGAAGGTGATTCAGGAGCTGGTCGGCGCGTAGCCAATACTGCGAGAATCGGGCGTCGATGGCATCTCGAGACGCCCGCTCTTGATTTGATAAGACAGTGAATTGGTCCTCGGTCCACTCACGTAGCCGTCACCCAGATTAAAAATCGAGGGTCACGATCCGGCCGGGGACCAGGCGAATGTATTTTTCCTGGGCGGTGTCACCGTACTTGGCGACGACGCGGTAGATGTGTGGAATCCCTGGGACGAGCGGCTCGGACTCCAGTCGCCACAGTGATGGATCCCGACGATCCTGGAATCCCGTGAACCCGTCCTTAGTCCGGTACTCGTACGTTCCGTAGACGCGAACCGAAGTCGCACCTGGCGCTCGCACATCGACGATGCTGATCCGCGGGTGCTTATCGACGGGGATCGGGCGCATCGGGCGTTGGTAGGTCTGGCCGAGGGTCCCCGGAGGTGGGGCGACCTCGGGTGTCGGTGGCAGAGTCGGGTAGGCCATCGGAGCCCCCGGCATTGCGGGCTGGCCGAAGTCGCCTGAGTAAATCTCGCCGCCGTTGTAGACCGAGCCCATGGGAGTTGGGCCATAGACCGCGCCCCCTTTGCCACAGTTACAACCGGCGTGCACTGCTGAGGCAGTCACCGCGACACCCACCGCCAACATCGCGCCAGCGCGGACCATGCGAACTCCCAGATCAATCACCACGGCGATGTCTCCCGAAGGATGTAGACGATTCAGTACCCGCTGAAACCTACCACTCGCCCGGGACGAGTCTGGCCGGCTGTCTTCGGAGAGTTTGCTTTTCGGAGAATCCCGCCACAGGAAAACTTGGATTCGGCACAGGTCGCAAACCTTCGCCAGAACGAAGAGTTCCGCGCAGCTGCGTCTCGATCGTTACCACCCGCTCCTCATCACAGGCCCGGCGTCAGTCATGGGAGACAGGGCAGGGGGCCGTGTTTCTCCGTCTGTTGCGACAGGAACGGAACAGCACGAGCGGGTGCGAGGAACAATTTCACCTACCAGAATAAAACACGTTCGGAGTGGGCCTGTAAGCCGGGTTCTGTCGTGAGCGACCATTTCTCTGGGCTGGAGGTTGCCCTCACAGCTCGATGCGACTTACCCGGACGTCAGACGGAACGGACAGCTCCGTGACCGAGTGGAGAAGGAGAGAACTTGTCTAACCGACAGGAGCCGAATGACACGGGCTGATGACGTGTCACTTGCTACCTGGGGCTGGTCTTTCTCTGCTTCTCCACCCGGTCTTCGCCCTGCTTAGTCTTGCTCCCGGTGGGGTTTGCCCTGCCAGTCCTGTCACCAGAACCGCGGTGCGCTCTTACCGCACCTTTTCACCCTTACCGCACCGAGGCCTTTCGGCTCCGGCGAGGCGGTTTGTTTTCTGTGGCACTTTCCCGACTCTCGCGAGTGGTGGGCGTTACCCACCACCGTGTCCTGTGGAGCCCGGACTTTCCTCCATGCGGGTAACCCCGCACAGCGATCGCTCAGCCCACTCCGAACGTGGAACAGATCATACGTTCAGCAGCGTCGTACGGGTAGCCGGTCGAGTGGAGGCAGAGTGTCGCCCGATTTTGTGGCACAGTGATTGCAATATCTTCAAGCGTTCCCAAGCCGAGCTTCAATGCTGGGGTGAATCTTGTGGCGGGAACTTGAAAGATCAGAACCGCTGGGGTTGAGGTCTTTTTTACGCAGGGTTGGACCAGTAGACGTAACTCTCCAGCTAAAAAGAGGTTGAAATGCTCGCGCGCATGAAGAATTGGGGGCTCGCCGCATCGGCGCTGCTCCTCTGCTGTTCGAATACTGCATTTGCTGAGGAAACATCCGCTGCCGCTACCCCCCCGGCGTTTGACTCCGGGACAATCGCCTGGATGCTCACGTCTTCGGCACTTGTGCTGATGATGACAGCACCCGGGCTCGCGTTGTTCTACGGGGGACTCGTTCGGAAGAAAAACATTCTCAGTGTTTTCATGCAGTGCCTGTTCCTGATGGGCCTCATGAGCGTGATCTGGGCGGTCTATGGGTATTCGCTCTCCTTCGGTGGCGAAAGCCCCTATATCGGTAACTTCGACCATGTGTTCATGAAGGGCGTCCTTCCCTCGGAGCCAGGTGTCTGGCCAGCCCAGGGAACGACCGGTATTCCGAAGGCCTTGTTCATGGCCTTCCAGGGGATGTTCTTCATCATCACTCCCGCGCTGATCTGCGGAGCGTTCGCCGAACGAATGAAGTTCAGCACGATGTGTGTGTTTATGATTCTCTGGGCGACTTTCGTGTACTGCCCGATCGCTCACTGGGTCTGGGCCGATTTCGGCTGGTTGTGTGAGTGGAACACCGCTGCTCCTTACCGGGCGATCGACTTCGCCGGAGGAACCGTCGTTCACATCACCTCGGGTGTCTCGGCTCTCGTCTGCTGCCTCATCATGGGCAAGCGTCTGGGCTTTGGCCAAGAGCCGATGCCTCCCCACAACCTGACTTACACAGCTGTCGGAGCCGCTATGCTGTGGATGGGCTGGTTCGGATTCAACGGTGGTAGTGCCGTCGGATCCAACGCTCTGGCTGTCAACGGAATGGTTTCGACCCACTTTGCAGCTGCCGCTGGTCTGATCACCTGGGCCGGACTCGAGTGGCTTCAGCGAGGCAAAGCCAGCGTCCTGGGTGCCTGTTCAGGAGCTGTGGCCGGTCTGGTGTTGATCACCCCCGGAAGCGGAACGATCACCGCGATGTGGGCCATGGTCACGGCAGTGATCGGCACCTGCGTCTGCTACTGGGCCTGTACGACCCTCAAGTCTAAGCTCAAGTATGATGACTCGCTGGACGCATTCGGCGTTCACGGAGTCGGCGGAATCACCGGAGCTCTGCTGACGGGTGTCTTCGCCACCGAGATGGTGACCAACCCCGGCCGCAAGCTGGGAGGCATCGACGGAAACTGGGCTCAGATGGTTCCACAGGCTGTGAGTGTGTTGGCCGCGATTGGGATCGCCGTGGTCGGCACGACCGTCATCCTGAAGGTCCTCGACGCCACGATGGGACTCCGAGTCACTCAAGACGACGAAGTTCAGGGACTGGATGTCACCCAGCACGGCGAAGAAGGATACATCTTCTACTAAGGCCGCATGGCTTGGGAGCGTGCCCGCTCTAACCTGAGCGGGTGATTCTCCCGTGTGCGAGATGAACTGACGTAGCGGGGGGCGAGGTGGCTCGCCCCTGCAATTTCCCTCCGGGCTCACCCCAACAGGAATGCGAGACGATGAAGAAGATCGAGGCAATCATCCGCCACTTCAAACTGGAAGAGGTCAAGGATGCCCTCACTCAAGCGGGAGCTCACGGAATGACCGTCACCGAGGTGCGTGGTTTCGGACGCCAGAAAGGGCAGAAGGAACAGTACCGCGGGGCGGAGTATGTCGTCGACTTCCTACCCAAAGTGAAGCTCGAAGTCATCGTCTCTGACTCGGACAAAGCGAAGATCGTCGATACGATTCTCATGACAGCCCGCACCGGCCAGATTGGGGATGGGAAGATCTTCGTGTCGCACGTCTCTGAGTCGATTCGCATCCGTACGGGGGAGTCAGACGAAAGTTCCATCTAACGTCTGAAACCCGATTTGATGTGTCCTTCCAGTGTCGCAGATTGGACGGACAATGTGACTTTCCCTTGTTCCCCGTGGACGGGCTCGGTCTAATCCGAGTCGTCCCGCTCAACTCAACTCACACGGTTTTCCGAAACCGTTTCACGCAGGAATAAAACCATGAAGAAGATCGAAGCTGTGATCCGGCACTTCAAGCTGGAAGAAGTCAAGAACGCCCTGACCGCTGCCAACATTGTGGGCATGACCGTCACCGAAGTCCGTGGCTTCGGTCGTCAGCGTGGTCACAAGGAACAATACCGCGGTGCCGAGTACACTGTCGACTTCCTGCCCAAGCTGAAGGTCGAACTGGTCGTCAATGACGAAGAAGTCGAGAAGGCAGTGAAGATCATCATCGAGTCGGCCCGCACCGGTAAGGTCGGCGACGGCAAGATCTTCATCACTCCGATCGATGAGGTCGTCCGCATCCGCACCGGTGAAACCGGCAGCACGGCAATCTAGTCCGTCTATCGTCCATCCCTCGCTTCCGAGGCTCGGGCCTAATGGCCCGGGCTCTCGGTGTTTTAGGGGTGGGGGTGTTGTCAGTCCCGGTGGCCGGCGAGGCCGTCCGGTTGTGCCGAGTCGCCTGGAAGCGCTCCCAGACCCCGTGGCACCCGCATGAACTTTTCTTCTGAAGACATTTCTCGATATCGCCAACGCCTGACCGAAATCCGCGACAGCGGACGTCAGCTGTTTCAGGGAGGCGCGCCCGGGATCCAGACGGCCACCTTTCTGTGCCAGTCGATGGAAGGGCTGATCCTCGATATCTGGAGCGACATCCTGCGGGCGACTCCGCCCGATGTGGTTGATCAGCTGTTGAAGCATGCAGCCATTGTCGCCGTCGGTGGAACCGGGCGAGGCGAACTGTGTCCCTACTCAGATATCGATCTGTTGTTCCTCGACGGAGGTCAGGCGAGCGCAGCCTTTCGCGAGGCGCAGGACCGTATGACACGTACCTGCTGGGATGCCAAGCTGGAGCCGGGAGCCAGTTGTCGCACCGTCCCGCAGTGTGTTGAAGACGCCAAGAACGATCCCAAGTTCGCGTCATCGCTGGTCGAAGCTCGGCTGCTGTGGGGCTCTCGGCCGTTGTTCGAGAATTTGACCAAGGCCTTTCGTAAACAGGTGGTTCAGCGTCGCCAGCGTCAGTTCATTGAAGAGTGCATCAAAGGGCGGGAGTCCGAATGGGTAAACGGCCGGGCGATTCAGGAACTGGAACCCGACATCAAGACGGCGTCGGGCGGCCTGCGAGATCTGCACCTGATTCGCTGGATCGGGTTTGCCTCTCATGGCGTGGCTGACCTCGATTCCCTGCGTCTTAAGGGGGCTCTGGAAAAAGAGGACGTGCTGGTCCTCAAACAAGCGTGGGAGTACCTGACCTCACTGCGCATCAACTTGCACTATGCGAATGAGCAGGCGGACGAAAAATACAGCCGGGGAGAACAGCTGCGCATTGCCCAGGAGCGCGGCTATGACGACACCGCCAGTCAGCGCGGAGTCGAGCGGTTGATGCAGGAGTACTTCCGGCATACGACCCAGGTGGCCTCGATCACTCGGCGGTTCATTGGACGTAATCGCCCCCATGCCATGCTGACTCAGGTTAAGAACTACCTCGTCGGTCATCGGGCCGAGGGGGTCTTGCATGTCGGGGAAACGGTCGACTGCTCGAATCGAGGAATGGCGTCAGTCACGAAGGATCTGGAATCGATCCTGAAGGTCTATCGACTCTGTGCGTCGTCTGGACTCCTTCCCAGTCAGCGACTGGAGGAGAGCATGCAGCGGGCCATTGCCAAGCTGCCACAAGCACCGATGACTCCGGCGGGGGCGGGCTACTTCATGGATATCCTGAAGTATGGTCAGGCACTTCCAGAGATCCTCCGCAGCATGGCCGAGACGCATGTCCTCGACGCAGTATTGCCCGAGTACACGCGGATTCGCTGCCTGATGCAGTTCAATCCGTACCACCATTTCACTGTGGATGAACACACGCTGCGGGCGGTGGGGATCGTCACGAACTATCCTGCCGACAGCGGACCGCTAGTGCAGCAGGTCTACCAGGAGATGCAGCACAAGAATCTCCTGCATCTGGCGGTCATTCTTCACGACATCGGCAAGGGGTTCGTGGAAGATCACTGTCTGGTGGGGGAACGCATCGCCGTAGAAGTTGGGCAACGGCTTTTTCTCCCCGTATCACAAATCGAAACGCTTAAGTTCCTGGTCCGCTGGCACCTGGAGATGGCTGACATCGCGTTCCGCCGCGACCACACCGACGAAGCCGAGATCGTCCGCTTCGCTCAATTGTGCGAGACGCCCGAACGATTGCAGATGCTCTATGCCCTCACCGTGGCCGATGTCACAGCTGTCGGTCCGGGGACGTGGAGCACTTGGAAGGCTCAGCAGATTGGCGAGTTCTATGACCGCTGCTTTGTGGTACTGAGCGGTCGTCACTACGGGGAATACGAAGCGGCGTTGCTGCGCAAGATCACCGCTGCCGTGAGCGTGATCCTCAATGTGTCGAATCCCGAGATCTCCCAGGAATGGATCGCTGCCCAGCTCTCGGGGTTACCAGCGTATTACTTCACTTGTACCGAGGCACAACGTGTCGCCGCTGACTTGAGAATCCTGCATCGGCTGTCTCCCGAAGAGGTCGTGGTCGACAGCACCTATGAACCGCATACCGATTCCGTCGAGTACCGGATTTTCACCCGCAATCCCGAAGCCGCCAAGGGGTGCTTCCATCGACTGGCTGGCGTGCTGACCGCGTTACGGATGTCGATTCTCTCTGCCGAAATTAACACCACCCATGAAGGGGCGGTCATCGACAGCTTCCATGTCCGCGATCGCGACTTCAAGGACGAGCCGCCCGCTTATCGCCGCGACTCCGTGGCGAAGGCAATGCAGGATGCCTTGCTGCGGCGCTCGACCATCGAAGATCTGTTCCGCAAGAATCGTCGATTCGGCAGCAGTCGGGCTTTACCGTTTGGATCGGAATCAAGATCGCGGGTCCGCATCGATTCCAGCTCTTCCGATTCACGAACCATTATCGAGGTCTTTGCAGACGATCGCCCGGGGCTGTTGTATAGCATCTCGCGAGCGATCAATCGGCTGAACCTCTCCGTCGAACTGGCGAAGATCGCGACTCACCTGGACCAGGTCCTCGACGTGTTCTACGTGCATGAACAGGACGGATCACACGTGACAGGTGAAGACCGCCTGAACGAAATCCGCACCACACTCGAATCCCGGATGGAAGAGTTCGAGTCGAAAGACTGGCGGATGTTCTCGTAAGCGAGATCGCCGTTCAGTGCTCACCTCGGCCTCGTGAATGGCCCCGTCCGAGACAGAGAGACCTCGCATCGGACGAGTTGCACTATCTCTTTGGTGGACCGATGGCGACGCCCATTCGTCCTGATCCCATAACAGGGACAGAGCCCGTTCCGTCGTCGACACCGACTTTGAAGCGATTCAGGATCGGGCTGATCGGGCACAAGATTGTTGTGACTCCACCGCCCGCAAACAGCAAGCCGACTGGTCGACGATCGGCTTGTGTCACCACCAATGAACCCGAGTCGCCCGGCCCACCGAACGGCGGGGTTCGCAGCTGCGAAACAACCGTGATACATCCTTGGAAACGAGCGAGTCCCGGATCATAAGCGACGATCACCGATGAGTTCAGCGAGGCGATCTTCCCCTTGGTGTAGCCAGTCGTGCGGCCACATTTCTGGACGAGCATTCCGGGATAAACCGCTTCCTGGGGGAACCGTGATGGCACTCCGTATCCGGGAGTCCACGTCTGGTAGTCCACCTTGTCCGACGTCGTCGTACCAATTGCGGCGTCCATCAAGTTCACCTTGTTGGTTGTGGTGTCGTACGACAAAACCTCGTAATCGTAGAGCGCCCCAATCACGTCGACATCGGTCGTCACACAGTTCGAGTCCAGTGGGCCAGGCTGGCACAGCGGATTTCCAATCGCCGCTGCGTTCTCGTTCGCGTAAACGTGGTTGTTACTCAGGACGAAGAGCTTTGTGGGATTCAGGCCCACACACCGGCAACCCAGCGTACCTGTCGCACACACGGAAACGGTCTGATTGATTGACGAGACACCGATTGGAACGGGACGGGTAAATCGCTTGGTCGGCGGCCCTGACTGAGTGGCTCGTGGGGTGACGGCCGTCTTCCCGGAACTCTTCGAGGTGGGCAATTGATTCGTTTCTGGTTCGGGGTTTGGCTTGGGGGCGATCTGGGCCTTACCTCCTTCGAATGTCACTCCCGACATCGACGGTCCGGCCTTGATATGTCCGGTGACGATCACCTCGACAGGTATCCCGTCCAGGTTTCCCGGAATCTTGCGAGACATTCCACCCCGGGTCGCATATACGTGAATCACTGGCTGGCCATTGTCGTTCTCAGCTGTCGCCGTCCCGACGATATCCCCTTTGTGCTTGGTCAGCAGTTCCTCGGTGAACTTCTCCTGGACCGTCATAGTCTGCTGCATGTCGCCCCAGGTGTAGTTCTTTCCGGGGACCTTGGCATTGGCCGCGGGCGGCTCCGTTTCGAAGCCTTCGGGACGCGTGGTCGAGAATACTCGCCAATGCAGCTCAAGGTCCTTCTTTTCATCCTCCTCAAGCTCGGCCAGCGAGTCTTTCGTGTTCAAAATCACGGTTTTGACTGCCGACTCTTCTCCCGATTCCAGCTTCCGCTTGAGTGGGGTAATCACCAGAAAAGGCGTGGCTTCGGTGAACTGGCCGTTCGGTTGATTCAGCTTCGAGCCCGGGATCGTCGAGCCATCGATCACCAGCACCAGCTTTCCCGCCAGATCGGTTTCCGACTTGTTTTTCAACTGAACCTTGGCGGAGAGCGTCTGATCGCCGGAGATCGCGAGTTTCTCTTTGTAGATCAACTCAACACGGTCGGTGACTTCCCACGGTCCCTGATCTTCAACGGCGTCCGATTTCTCGGTGTCGCTTTTCTTTGCGTCTTTCTTGGAGGAGGCGTCCGAAGAGGTGGGAGCCGACTTCGGGACGGAATCCTTCCCGGGCTTGGCGGGTTTCTTGGGATCAGCAGCTGTCGCACACAGAATAAAGGTGCCGCATGCCAGTAAGGCAATACCTAACACAAGCTGCTTTCGAGACATGCAACGATCCTCCAGGTTTCAGAAACCTGATCCGGTAGAGACGTGTTGGAGTGATCTCACCGATTGACCAACCGGCAGGCGTACCTTCCCCGCAAGTTGAGGGGCAACCTTGTTCTTTACTTCGGTCAAACGCAGAGCCAACCCAACTTTACCCTACCATTGTCCCAGAGGGTGGGCAAGAACTTGGTGTCTGAAACGACATAAATCAATCAACCGGCAGAGTCGCACGCCACCGGAAGGATTGATCCAGCCTGGATTTCGGTCGCTCCTCGCTGGAGACCCGCCTTGCTGTGGCGAGTGGAGAACTGGGCCAGCGGAGGCACGGGAAACCCGCAACGATCAAAACCCGAACGACTCCCTGAGAACCGCGTGGTTCACTTTCCCGAAGACGTGAACACGACCGGTCTCCACATTATGGAAAACCACTTCCGCCGGGCTGAAGAGGTGAGAGTCGATCTTGTAGAAGTCCCGTCCCGCCTCTTCAAAGACCTTGAGGAACGGCTTGCCATAGGCGGACGATGAGTTCGACGGCACCTTGGGACCCAGGTTCACCAGTTCGTCGTCATCTCCCGTGACCCAGAGGGTGACTCGCCCGCCGTACAGGATCGCGTCATTTGTGCGACCGATCCCGCTCAAGTCGTCTTTGGCCACCGGGGGAATCGGGGCGAGACCACAACCACTTTCGACTTGAGAAAGGTCGTAACCCAGGGTGTGGAGCTTATGCAAAGTCGTCTCAACGCTGCGGGCGACGACCTGCATGTTGCCCGCCTGGCTGGCGGTGGGGGCGACGAGCAGGGCGACCATCTCGGGCTCGACATTGCACTTCCGGGCGATGTCCTCAACGACCGCTTTTGTTGGCAGCTGACCGGTTTCCAGGATACCGACAACCGCGCTGGCGTCCTCGCGATAGTCGCACTCCTTGAAGATCGTTTCATGGGCATAGGCAGCCCGCATGGGCCCCGACCCCATCGCGAAGTACTTCCCCGCTGAGACCTTCCACCCGGCATACTGGCTCAGTAGACACGCCTCCAGCGGTGAGTCGGTCTGCACGAACAGATGGGGCCAGCCCACTCCGGCGACCTCGCCCGGATGGATCGAGATATCTGCCATCCCCGCCATGCATATCTCAGCGAGCGCCAAGCCAGCCCCGAGCGAGCTTTCCGCCTCGATCCCGAAGTCGATCACGCACGCCCCAGCTGCGTTGTCAACCGGCTCGATCCGCAGCTCATCCACGATGTTCAAGGCCTGTTGCACGAGATCCCAGGCCATCTCGTTCAGCAGTGGCGGGCTCTCTTCGAAGGTGTCTTCAATCTCGTCGTGCATGAGCGATTCCATCGCGGTGTTCAGGCCAGTGGGGCTGCATCCTATTCGCTCCGGCTCCCGGTGTCAGGCGAGGACTCGCCCTCTGTAGATCGAGAGACTCAGCGATTCCGAAGACATCCCTGCAGCCAGGATCTCTTCCATACGATACGCGGTCGGTCGAGTTTTGATTCCCCCGACTGGTCCTTGACGATCGATCGCCGTCTCTGTCAGATGAACCTCTCCGATCGGTGCCCACTCTGCTTTTCATCAGGAGTTCCGGGATGTCTGTTCTGCCTGTTCGCTGGATTGCGGTCGTTGTTGCGTCACTGTTGGTGGGGCTGGCCGGCCCTGCTCGGGCTCAGTCCGACATCCCTCCGGGCCTGTCGATCGAGGGATACCCCGACCGGGAGAGCGTGGTGGCCGGCGAAGAACTGGCCTTGCACACCTCGACCACAGCGGGGGAGTACAGCGTCGAGATCGCCCGCCTGGGGGCTGAACGCAAGGTTGTCTTCCAGCAGGCCAAGATTCCAGGCGGCGGTTTCCACGCCATCCCGGAGCACGCGAGTGCCAACGGGTGCGGTTGGCCAGTTACGTTCAAAATGCCGGTTCCCGCTGACTGGGCCTCGGGCTACTACCAGGTCATCTTCCGTGTCACCGACGGTGGTGGTCGCTTTGTCGTCCGGAATCGTCGCGTGGCTGAGGCCGAAGCCTTCTTCATCGTGCGGCCCACCGAACCCGGCAAGAACTCCAAGATCCTGCTCCAGCTCGCGACCAACACCTACAACGCCTACAACAACTGGGGCGGGGGCAGCCTCTACGCCTACAACGGACGGGCCAATCTGCAGGGGCATCGCGTCTCCTTTCAACGCCCCCAATCGAGCCAGTACCCGAACTGGGAATATCCGTTCGTGCAGTGGGCTGAGAAGAACGGCTTCACCCTCGACTTTGCGTCCAACCTCGACCTTGAGCAACATCCCGAGCTGCTTAAACACTACAAGCTGGTGCTGAGCTTGGGGCACGACGAGTACTGGTCCGCGGGCATGCGGGATCAGTTGGAGGCCTACATCGGTGCGGGCGGCAACGTCGCGTTCTTCAGCGGGAACACCTGCTGCTGGCAGGTTCGCCCTGAGGACAATGGCCAGGCTCTGACCTGCTGGAAGCAGTCGTCGAACTCCGATCCGGTCTATAAGACCAACGACCTCAGCACGCTAACCTCCATCTGGAGCGACCACCGCCTGAAGCGGCCCGAGAACACCCTGACTGGCGTTGGCTTCCTCTTCGGGGGGTACCACCTCAGCCACGGCCAGTTCATGGATGGCAAGGGAGCCTTCAAGGTTCATCACCCCGAGCACTGGATCTTTGCCGGAACGAACCTCAAGCGTGATGACGAGTTTGGAGCCAAGCATACGATCGTCGGATATGAGTGCGATGGCTGCGAGCTGACCTGGAAGGACGGCTTGCCGACGCCGACTCATCGCGATGGGACCCCCGAGACGTTTGAGGTCCTCGCCACATGCCCCGCCAAGTGGGAAGCAGGCGACTGCGAGTGGTACGACCAGTGGGAGAAGGGCCGCATCGGCAACGCCTGCCTCGGTGTCTACACCCGCTGCGGGACGGTCTTCACCTGCGGCTCGACCGACTGGGCCCACGGCCTCCGCGGGGGCGACGAGGTCACTGAGAAGATCACCCGTAACATCCTGGAAAAGCTCGGGAAATAACCCCGACGGTCAACACCATAGAGAGCGGCAGACGTAAGTCTGCCGAGGCGTCCAACCGTCTCTGAGCGTTCATTCGCCTTCACGACACTCTTCCTCCCTCTCCCCCGAAGCAGGCATAATTTTCTAGATGAGCATAAGTCGGGGGAGAGGGCCGGGGTGAGGGGGTAAACGCGATGGCCAGACAGCGAGATTCCTCAGACCACCTTGACCAGGCCCGAGACCTGCGCCGTAACATGCCATCACCCGAGCGAGTTCTCTGGCAGGTGTTACGTAACCGAAAACTGCTGGGGCTGAAATTCCGCAGGCAGTTCTCCATCGGTCCCTATCTCGTCGACTTCGCCTGCGTGGAAAAACATCTCGTCATCGAAATCGATGGCGACAGCCATATGGGACGGTTTGCACACGACCAACTTCGTGAAGCTGAGATTCGGGCAGCAGGCTGGCAAGTTATTCGAGTGACGAATGACGATGTGCTGAAGAACCTGTCGGGGGTATTGACGCTAATTGTCACGACGCTCGGATTTGACGGTCGCCGATGGTTGGATGGCGAATATGGGCAGTTGCCGGAGGGGTTGGTTTGAGGTGGACGAGTAGCCTGAAAACTCACCCCCCTCACCCCGGCCCTCTCCCCCACGGTGGGGTGAGTTGGCGATGTGGCGTCGATGGTGGGGGAGAAGGAGCGAACATTCAGCGACTACGATTCTTCGACAGCCGTTCACTCCGAAGCGTTCGCAACTCAATCCACCGCCGGTTCTTCATCCTCACCGCGACCGAAGGCGTTCTTCTTCGCCAGCATGTCGTACGCCAGTGTCACCAGGTCCTCGCGAGACCGAAACAAATCCCTCTGCGGCAGCTTGCACTCCGTCAGGACTCGCGACTCCAGCTGTTCCTGCGTCTCAATGGTCCCGTCGCCGCGGATGTGCTGAATGTCGGTCAGTTCGTCGCGGACAAATCGCGTGATGAGCAGGTTCCGGTGACAGGTGATCGGATCCTTCTCAGCACACATCATGGCGATGGCGTAGCGGTTGAGCCCCGTCTTGATTCGTTGGATCCCCTCGATGAAATTCGCCGTCAGCGCCGTCTTCGAGAAATCGACCAGACCACCCGGCCCATACGACTCCGGCTCCTCCCGCATCGCTCCCAGCTGTGGCCCGAGGTGCGAGTACGCAATCCCGACCGATTCGAGAGAGGCCTTGAGCGTTTCCCGGTTGAACTGGGGGTTGTACCGGCTGTACGGAGCTGACCGGACATCCGCGATGGCCGTGACGCCGTTCATTCGCAACAGCTGGGCGAATTGCACGAACGTATGTGTCGAATGGCCAACGGTGAACAGCATGATGTGGCGGGGATCTGGACCTCTTTCGACTCGAAATGCCCCACGAACTCACGGACCATTTCGCGAGCCGCCTAGTTTAACCAACGTGCTCAGTGACCAGACTAAGCGAGCCGTCGAAAGCCCGCAATCCAGTCGTTTCGAACTCCGTTGTTTCTGCGGAGGGACCTGATTATCGTCAGCGGTCACCCGGCGGGTACTCTGCCGAAACGACTGGTTCCCGGATGAGATTCATGCTGCATACTTCCCTCCATGACTGGCACGCCGCGCACGGGGCCAAGCTCGTCGACTTCGCTGGCTGGCACATGCCGGTGCTCTACACCTCGCTGGTGGAGGAACACAACTCGGTCCGGCAGCGGGTGGGGCTATTTGATGTGGCCCACATGGGACGGTTGAGGTTCAACGGGCCCGATGCGTTGGCGTTCCTGGAAGAGGTCCTCACGACCGACTGCGGCAAGCTGGCGGTCGGGGATGTGAAGTATTCGCTCGTTTGCCAACCCGACGGGGGAATTCTCGACGATGTGCTGCTCTATCGCCGTGAGCAGGGCTGGCAACTGGTAGTCAACGCCAGCAATCGCGAGAAGCTGCTCGCCTGGTTCGAGAAGCACACCGCCGGTCGTCAGATCGGGCTGGTCGACGAGACCCTCACCACCTGCATGATTGCCGTCCAGGGGCCGCGCAGCTGTGAACTGCTTGGACCACTGACAACGCCCGACGTGCTCCAGCTCAAGTACTACACCTTCACTGATGCGACGGTCGCGGGGATCCCCTGTGTGGTCAGTCGGACCGGGTACACCGGCGAGGATGGGTTCGAGCTGGTCTGCCCCGCGGATCAGGGTGTCGCCCTGTGGGAGAAGCTGATGGAGCAGGGGGCAGTGCTCGGGATCGCAGCTTGCGGACTCGGAGCCCGCGACACGCTCAGGCTCGAGGCTGCCATGCCGTTGTATGGCCATGAAATGGACGAGACCGTCGACCCGCTCACCGCCGGCCTCTCGTTCGGCGTGCGATTGAGTAAGGCTGCCGATTTCATTGGACGGGCCGCATTGGAGCGGATCAAAGCCACTCCCGCAGGCAAAAAGCGGGTTGGCCTGAAGCTGGCCGGGAAACGCATCCCCCGCGAGAAAATGCCGATCACCCACCAGGGCCAGCCTGTGGGGCAAGTGACTTCGGGGACGCAGTCGCCCACGCTCGGGTACCCCATTGCGATGGGTTATGTGCCGACAGAGCTCGCAGCTCCCGGAACGGAGATTCACATCGAGATTCGCGGCAGCCAGGAACCTGCCACCGTGTGCACGCTGCCGTTTTATAAGCGGACGTAGAGCCGTCAAATGCAACGAAAAAAGAGCGGGGGCTGTATGTCAGCTCCCGCTCTTTTTGTGGAATCTCCAACTGGCTCGGCTCAGTTCAACGAGGGCCGTTTCATTTTGGTCTTCACTCGAAGAAGAACAGACAGGAATGACTGTTCTACTAAAATTCAAAAGTAGGACAGACATTCCTGTCTGTCCCTTCGGAAGACCAGCTCCGAGTCCGCTCTAGTATGCCCGGGGCCGCACGCCACCTTGAACCCGCAGGGGCAGGCCGAGGATGCGGAGGAAGCCTTCGGCGTCGGTCTGGTTGTAGTTGCCAGCGGCATCCATCGATGCAATGGCTTCGTCGTACAGGCTGTTCGGTGACGTCCGGCTGGAGACGCGGACATTCCCCTTGTAGAGCGTCAGCGTCACTTCGCCGGTCACGGGCTTCTGGCACTCCTTGATAAAGGCCATCAGCGCGTCCATCTTGGCACAGTACCAGAACCCGTAGTAGACCATCTCGGCGATTTCGGGAGCCATCCGGTCTCGCAGGTGGGTCAGGTCGCGGTCGAGCGTCAGCTGTTCCAGCCCCTGATGAGCGGCGTAGAGCATCGTCATGCCGGGGGCCTCGTACACACCGCGGCTCTTCATGCCGACGAAACGGTTTTCGACGATGTCGATCCGGCCCACGCCGTTGCGACCACCGATGACGTTCAGCTCGGTGACGAGTTCGATCGCGGTCAGGGTTCGGCCGTTGACGCTGACCGGCATCCCCGACTCGAAGCCGATGGTGACTTTCTCTTCCTTGTCGGGAGCGTCCTGAGCCGAGACGGTCATACCAAAGTCGACCACCGCGATTCCGTCAACGGTCGGATCTTCCAGCACACCCGCTTCATAGCTGATGTGCAGGCAGTTCTCATCGCTGGAGTAGGGCTTCTTCGAGGTCGCCTTGACCGGGATGTTCTTCGACTCACAGAACTCGATCATCTCCTGGCGTCCGGGGAACCGCTTGCGGAACGACTCCATCCGCCACGGGGCGATGATCTTCACGCTGGGATCGAGTGCCTCAGCTGCCAGCTGGAACCGGCACTGGTCGTTGCCCTTACCGGTGGCTCCGTGCACGAAGGCCACAGCCCCGACCTCACGGGCCCGCTGCAAGCACGCCTTGGCGATCAGAGGACGGGCGATCGAAGTCCCCATCAGGTAGATGTTCTCGTACTTCGCCTGCCACTGCATGACGGGGAAGGCGAAGTCGCGGCACAGCTCCTCGCGAACGTCAACGATCTCTGACGAAGCGGCACCGATGTCGAGGGCCTTCTTGAGGATGGCGGGCCGGTCTTCACACGGCTGTCCCAGGTCCACGTACAAACAGTGAACCTCGTACCCTTCGTCCATCAACCAGCCGACCAGCACCGAAGTGTCGAGACCACCGCTGTACGCCAACAGGACACGCTGTTTCACGATTCAATTCCTTGACCGACTACGATCATCGCCAGCTGTCGAACCACCGGAACACCCCGGGCGATCGACAGCAAATCCCTCTGCTGGTACTGGTCACATGACCAGCCCGCTCAGCCGACGATAACTCAGATTGCAGGTATCAGCAATCGAGAGGCGCTCTTCGCGAGGTGGCGAGAAATCGATGCCCATCGATGGGAATGGAATCAGTCACTGGGCGGCCCGACTATCCGTCCGGTTCAGTGCGAGGTCGTCACTTCGACCCGGTTGCGGCCGTTGTCTTTGGCACGATAGAGGGCGGCGTCGGCGGCCGAAATCAGCGCTCGCGAGGTCGAAATCTCCTGGGTTCGCATGGCGACGCCAGCGCTCAGTGTGACGTGAAACTCGCCGCCTTCGAACGATATCGGAGTGCGCATGACGGCCTCGCGGATCACTTCGGCGATACGTCGAGCTCCCGCCTCGCCGACGCCCGGAAGGATGACCGTCAATTCCTCACCCCCATAGCGAGCCACCAGCGGCTGGTCACCATCACGCGTCGATTGAACGGAACGCTCGGCGATTCTCGCTACCGTTTTCAAGGCGGCATCTCCACCCAGATGCCCATGCGTGTCGTTCACCGATTTGAAATGATCGAGATCGAGCAAAATCAGCGACAGGTTGTTTCCCACGCGGTTCGCCCTATCAATTGAACGATCGAGTTCCACATCGAACGTGTGGCGATTGGCCAGACGCGTCAGCCCGTCTCGTTTCGCCTGCTGCTCCACGGCGACTCGATCGATCGTGCGGGCGATCAACTCGACCAGATACTCCGACCCCCAATTCAACAGCTTGCGCTGGCTCTCGTTAATCGCATCGGTCGAACGCCGGGTCAGACACAACTGCCCGATCACCCAGTCGCGATGCTTGAGTGGTAATACGATTGCCATCGCGAATGGCCCGTGGACTCCCAGCCGGTACAGATCCGCCTGTGCCCAGATCGCACTCGCGGAACCGTTCACTGATTCGGCGAGCAGCTGATCCTCAGCTTGTTCCCAATGAACCAGCAGTTCTCGCGACAACGGGCCGCCACCTCGCAGCTGCGAAACGTCGCACCACTGCCGTTCGTCCTCACTCAGGACCAGTACGGCTCGCTCAAAGTCCGTCGTCTCTGACAACCGGCGCAGGAACTCCTGCAGGAGGTGCGAGGGGCTCCGGTAATGTTGGTCTGCGATGGCCCTCAGCTCGAGCATTTCGCGGGTGAGTGCCAGTTCGCTCCCCTGTCGGTCGGTCGAGTCCTGCGAGGCCAGTTCCTCGCCCAGGATCGAAGTCAGGTGCTCCCAACCCTCCACGCTCGCCGCCTCGCCGGGGCGGATCGCAGGGAGTTCCGAACTGATGAGCAGGCCCCACGGATTCTGGGCATTCCCCAATCGTAAACAGTGCAGGTAGACGATCCGTGATCGCTCAAACGTCGAGAGCCCGGAAACACCGCGTCGGCGTGCCAGTTCCGCATACGAGATCGTCAGTGAACCGAACTTCAGTGTTTCACTGACCAATTCATCGCTGAGCAGCAGCTTGCGACTCGTCTGCGGTTCGAGGCCGAGGGATTGCTCCAGTTGAGCCCGGTTGTCCTCCAGTCGGAAGATGGCTGCGAAGCCCGCCTGTGGATTGGAGATCAGCGACTTCAACAGGATTTCCAGACGACCTCGCAGGTCGCGAGTCCCCAGAAACTGACGTGTCAGCCCGAGCTCCCAGTCGCGAATCATGATCTGGCGACGCAGCTGTTCGCATTCATCCGCCAGAGGATTGGGGGGAGCGGGTCGCCCCTGAAACACTTCGGACCAGACGGTATACAAGCCCAAGAGCGAAGCGACGCATGTGGACAAGCCCCACCACGGAATATTCGCCGTGGATTGCAGCCAGCCAAGGAAAGTCGTCGCGATCGACATCATCTCTCGCTTTCGTGGCCCACGAGCGTGCGTGCCCAACTGCTTCGCTCACGGACCGGATCAAATGTACCACCCGTCTCCCGGATGACATCGCTGGCGGCGAGGTCGAGGCGGAAACCCTGCGTGGCGATTTGGCAACATCCTGAAAAATCGCGTTTGATTCCCCCGAAACCGACACCTGCGGCTGCCTAGAATCTCGAGCGGGAGGCCTTTCCACTGCCAGCCCGCTTGAGTTCCCCGGCGTGGAGGACCGTCCGCCGATTCGTTAGCCTCTCCTTCGCCTTTCGACTCCCCCCGCTCTGTCGCAGGTCGTTTATGCCTCTTCACAGCTGTCATTGTTGCGGACTGATCCAGACGACTCATTCACTGTCCGATGAGGTCTGTTGCCGTTGTGAGTCGGAACTCGGGGCGTGGTGGGGTGGCGACAGTCGCAACCGGCTGGCCATGGCCCTCAGCCTCACCGCACTGGTGCTGTACCTCCCGGCTGTGAACTGGAAGTTCCTCCGCATCGAGCAGCTGGGACGTGTCCACGAGAGCAGCCTGCTACAGGGCGTGCGGGCGTTGCTGTCTGAGGGCGAGCTGTTTGTGGGCGTGATCGTGCTGCTCTTTTCGATCATCTTCCCGGTCGTGAAGCTCTCGGCGATTGTGTTCCTGTGCCAGTCGCGGTGGCAGATGCAGGCCAGACACCGGGCGATCACTTACCGGGCAGTCGAGCACCTGGGCCGGTGGGGCATGCTCGATGTGTTACTGGTGGCTGTGATGGTGGCGTTCATCAAGCTCGGCGGGCTGGTCAGCTTCACCGCGGGTCCGGGGGTCGTGCTGTTTGCGATGTTTGTCGTGTTAAGCGTGTGTGCCTCACTGGCGTTCGACCCGCACTGTCTCTGGGCAGTGGCGAGTGAGAGCGGAGCTGCTCCCGAGCCGCCGCCATCCCCCCCTGTGTCGACTCTCGCTGAGCCCGCGTCCGCCCCCAGCCCGCAGTACCCGCCCGCCAGGAAGCGAACCTCCTGGTTCCATTGGCCGACGTGGGGGGTGTGGTTGATCCCGATCCTGACGCTGATTCTGGTCGGCGGGATCGCGATACATGGCTGGCTGAATCAGCCTCGGCGGATCGAGATCACGTTCCAGCAGGGCCACGGAATCCAGGCGGGCGACGAGCTGCGTTACCACGGCGTCGTGGTCGGCGAGGTCGACACGGTGCGTTTCTCAGACTCCCTCAAGGATGTCGTGGTCGGGGTGAAACTCACTCCCGATGGAAGCCGATTGTCCCACGAAGGCAGTCGATTCTGGGTGGTCCGACCGCAGTTCGACCTGACCGGGATCACGGGGCTCGACACCGTTGTCGGGGCCAAATACATCGCCGTCCAGCCGGGCGAGGGAGCCGGGCAAGTGGTCCGACAGTTTCGCGGGCTCGACGAACCTCCGCTGCCCGACCTCGACTTTCCCGGGGGGATCGAGGTCATGCTGGAGTCGCTCGATGCTCAGGGGCTTTCGCCTGGCACGGCGGTGTACTATCGGCGTCTGCGAATCGGGGGCGTGATCTCGTCGGGGCTGAACCTCAACCAAAGCCGGGTCGTGGCCCGCGTCTACATCCGGCCCGAGTATCGCGACCTGATCCGGTCGGGGACGGTGTTCTGGAATATGTCTGGCGTCCGCTTCAATGGCGGGCTCACGGAACTGTCAGTGCATATCGGTCCCGCGGAAAGTCTTCTGCAAGGTGGGATCGGTGTCGCGGTCCCCCCCAGCCCGGGGGAACCGGTGAGCGATGGCTTCCGTTATCGTCTCGCCCCGAAAGCCGACAAAGAGTGGTTCGAGTGGCAGCCAGAACTGGGAGCCTGCCCGGTTCCACCGCCCGCCCAGTTACCGCTTCTCACCCCGGCGAAGCTGCAGTGGACACACGATGGCTTGCTGCGGAACTCACTGCGGACCCGTACCGGCTGGGTGCTGACCCTGGATGGGAAGACGCATGGCCCCGCGGACCTGCTTACCGTCCCCGAGGATGAGATCGCCAGCACAGCGTCACTGACTATTGGCAAAGAGGTGTTCGACGAAGCCAAGATCATCGCTGCCGGTGACACAGCTCAGGGCCTGACTTCCGCCGCGTTTCCCGAGAATGCCGATGCCAAACTCAGACAGATCAGCATCGCGGAGGATTGCTTCCTCGTGACCGGGGGAGATCAGCCTCCCGTTTTCGTGGCTGCGGGCTTGCTGCATTCGGACGGCAAGGCGTGGTCGCTCGATCCGGACCTGCCACTTTCAAGTCAGCACCACGGCGGGGCACTCGTCGCTCACAAGGACGGCGCCATTCTCGGAATCGTTTCCGTAGCTGGGCGTGAGTTCAAGGTCATGCCCATTGCCCCGTAGTTGGAACTGCACATCTGATGTCAGGCTCTGGCTCACTGGGCAATGTTCATGGTGCCTGCTGCGGACCAGCCAGTCGTTCGACCAGATACATCAGGTCCTCTTCGTCAATGTCGACGAATGAGTCCAGTGACCGGATCGCAGCCAGAATCTCGTCATGTGTGGGTGTTTTCTGGTGAGTATGTCCGATCTCTGGCGGATGGCTGAGGCTGGCAGGATATCGTCTCCACGCGAAGGGAGAGTTCATCACCACGGCCATCACAGCCATCAAACTGGCGTTCACTGCAACGGGACACAGAACATACCAGTAACCCAGGTCGCGAATGGCAGGGCCGCCCAGGACCGCAGCCAGAGCTGTGGCTCCTCCGGGCGGATGAATGCATTTGAACTGCATCATCACTCCGATCGACACGCCTACTGCGCAAGCGGCTGCCATGAACGAGTTCGGAATCAGTTGAGCACAAGTGACACCAATCACCGCCGAGAACAAATGACCCGCCATGACGGGCCAAGGCTGTGACAACGGCCCGTGAGGCACCCCAAACAACAGGACTGCACTGGCTCCCATCGACGTGACCACCGCGACCACATCAGGAACAGGCAGAGCCCAGGTCGAGATCGAGATCAGAACCAGTATCGAAAGCCCGCCACCACACGTGGCAATCCACTTCTCGCGCTGGCTGACTTCAATCAGCTCCAGCCCCAGCCAGGAGGGAAAACGCATTCAGAGACCACCGATACGCAATACTCGTCTCTGTCAAAGACACCCCCAGCGAGTGCCCCTGATGCGACAAGAGGTCTAGAACTTACACATTGACGCATAAGGGGTGCAATGTTGTCTTGTTTTGTCTGGAACTCTAACAACTCATGCTCGACTCAGTTCATGTCTTCGTGTGAAACTATTCACCGACTCGGCGAAAACGCACTGACTGCCGGTTGCTTCTACTCGAACACCATCGAGTACAGGTCAGCCTCTCGCATCGTGAATTTGAGCACAACCGGTTTGCCGATCAGAGAGGCGACACTCGGGTTTCCCTTCCAGCTCACACGGTAGTTGAGTGAGTCGCCGAAGATCAGGTCGCAGTCTTCTTTGGTGTAGCCAGGAATCGGCGTTCCATCGGCATTGTGGATGGCCACCTGAACCATCCCGGCCGCACTGGTTGCGACATTCAACGAGAGCTCTTTCCCGGTGAAGGTGATCGGCTTGGTCGTGAACTCACCCGGTTGCAGCTTGGCGTGGATCGAGGAGAACCCGTCGATCCGCAGCGAATACCGCCTCAGCCGCGAGTTACGGCCCGTGAAGTAGGACTCCGTGGCATAGAGCGAAAGCTCGCGCGGGCAATCGTCTTTCGTCGAGGCTGTCTCTACGACGTGCCGGGCGATGTAATTGTCTCCATAGGACCAGTTGTGCTTGGTCCGCAGTCCCGGAGGCAGGAAGACATCGTTGCTCTGGCGGAAGGTTTTTCCATCTCGGCTGGTGATGAAGACCGAATCGGTAAAGGCTGTGCCGTAACGCGGTGTCACGGTCATCCGCTTTTCCCGCAGCTCCCACTCTGGCAGTTGTTTCGTGGATGGTGTCAGCCCGTGATCGACATAGCGGGCCGGAAAACCGATGTAGAGGTGCGGTGCTCGTTCGTAGGGTTTGATCTGGTTGACGTAGTACTGGGCCAGGGCTTGCGGCCCCTCACCCTCGGGGAAGTTCACGGTCCCCTCGTCTGTCCAGTGAATGAAGTCCTTCGACACCGCTCGGTTCACCAGTCGCGTGCCCGTGAAGCCCGGCTGAGAGAATATGCGGTAGTACAGGACGTACTGCTGTTCTTTGGTCGACCAGAATGAGATGTTCTGGGAATCGAAAGCCCCCTTGGTAAAGACCGGGGCACTCGCCATCGGTGTCCAATGAATGCCATCGGCAGACTGATAGGCCCACACGCCCTTGTCGGTCTGCATGCTCGCCCCGGTGGCTTTGTAACGGGCCTCGGGCTTGGCATCGGGGTTCTCGTCGATGAAGGGCGAGAAGTCGTGGCACTGCGAGCCGTCACCCATCTTGTCGAGCATAATGTTGTTGTCCTTGGAGCCCCGGAACTCGCACAGTCCGAGGTTCGGTCGCTCCCAAGTGATCCCGTCGCGGCTCTGGCGATACGCGATCGTCAGCGGGAAGTTTGGCTCCTCGCCCTTTACTCCCGTCGGGATTTGCCAGGCGTGGTAATACATCCGATAAATCGAGTCCTTGGGATCGAACAGAACCGAGTAGTACCCGCAGCCATTCCCCTCCCAAGGTGCGTCGCAGTCCGCCACGATCTCTTCGCGAACCGGTTGATGAACCAACAGCTGGGCCTGCTTCATTTCAGCGATGAGAATGTCGTCGATGAAGAGCTCGCGTCGGTTGCCCAACTCAAGCGGGGCCGGAGCCTGGGCCAAGGCGGTTGTCCCCCCCGCCATCCCCAGAAACATGATGAGATAGAGGAGGCCAAATACCTGACGGCTGATGAGCGACATAACATCCACCTGAAATGGCTAAAGGATCAGTCAATCTTGATGTTAGTGGAATCGGAACGCGAAATGGAATGCTCGGGGCGACTGTGTGATGAGCAGAATGGCAAGATCAGGTGGTCCAATCGTTCAAGATTGAGACCTTCGTCTAGCTGCAAGCTTTTGCAAATGAATTACTTATGGATATTGATTGGCGATGCTTCCACAGCCAGCAGTTCGAGTTTGCAATTCCGGTCACGGTTTGCGACACTACTTGGCTTCCCACTGGGGATCAAGAGTCGACTGAAAGGAATGCCTGCCATGGCTTTGGATCGTGCATTGTTGGAACGGCAGTTGGGTTTGGCCAAGACTCGGCTGGACAAGATGAGTTCGAGTCTGAACACCGGTGACGCGAAGGGTAAGGACCAGGAGAAGCTCCTGCGTCGTGACCCGATCTGGCGTCAGGCTCGCGCGGAAGTCCGCAAGATCACCAACCGCTTGAATCGCTGTGCCGATAAGGAAGCTTTGCAGGCGGAAGTTGTCGCCCGCAAGGCGGCCAAGGAAGCTGCTGACGAGTAGTACACCGCGTCGAATCCGTGCGGTGTCATGCCGCGCGGAAATCGCTGGAGAGGTGGCAGAGCGGCCGATTGTGCAACACTGGAAATGTTGTGTCCTCGAAAGGGGACCGGGGGTTCGAATCCCCCCCTCTCCGCTTGTTAATCAGCAATGCAGCGCTGGCTTACTCAGCCAGTTCTGAGAGACGAACGCCCAGCTTTGGGCGTTTTTTTGTTGGTTGCGGCGGTCCGGCCAGCGTGCGATGCTCACTTCGTCGGGGGTAAATAGGACTGCCTGTCCCATCTGACGTTTGGGTTGGGCTGGCTGTTCCGTCTGGCCCTGCTCGGGTGCTGACGCCACTTCAAGCTGTTCCCGCCCCCACTGGCCCCGATTCGAGAGAGACCTCCGGTGGACGCTTCCGAACGCCAGACTCGCACACACTTGATGCGGATGTTCGAGGCCAACGGGTTCAACCCGCGCCACGATCTGGGACAGAACTTTCTGATCGATCTGAACCTGATCGAGTTTGTGGTTCGTCACGCGGAACTCGACTCGCGCGATGTGGCGCTGGAGATCGGGACCGGAACCGGAGGGATGACGACCTTCCTGGCGGCGAAGGCCGGGCATGTCGTCACCGTGGAAGTCGACAAGAACGTCTATAAGCTGGCCCTCGAAGCCACCGCGGGGATGGATAATGTCACGCATTTGCTGACAGACGCCCTGAAGAACAAAAACCAGCTGCATCCCGATGTACTCGAGGCTGTGCAGCGTGAGCTGGCTCGTGACCCCGATCGGCGACTGAAGCTGACTGCGAACCTGCCGTACCATGTTGCCGCTCCGATTATTGGCAACCTGATCGCGACGGGCATGCCTTGGGCGCGGATGGTCGTCACTGTGCAGTTCGAAATGGCCGAACGCATGATGGCCAAGCCGCGTACGTCCGAATACGGAGCGATGGCAATCTGGCTGCAATCGCAGTGTCGGATTCAGATTCTGAAGAAGCTGGGGCCGCATGTTTTCTGGCCTCGCCCTCAAGTTGACTCTGCGGTGGTGCTGCTCACTCCCGACCCGGAGAAGGCTGCGAAGATTGAAAACCGGGAGTTCTTCCATGACTTCCTGCGCCGGGTGTTCACGCTACGACGAAAGCACCTGTGCGGGGCGCTGGTCACTCTATACAAGGGCCATATCACCCGACCCCAGGTCGTCGAACTGCTGACAAACATGCAGCTGGGCGAGAACATTCGGGCCGAAGAGATTGACGTGGCCACGTTGGTCGAGCTCTCGAATCGGATGGTGGGTGTGATCGGTACGGCCTGCTTAAGTGATGAATAGAGAGACGAAGACCAATGGCATCCGGGAGCTGGGTTCGATCGAATGTCGCTGGGCATCCTGTAGAGGCTTGGGAGCCCGCAGCTGGGCCGTTCACGGAAGCGATCCTGTTCTTTCATGATCTCGACGAGTTGTCGCCAGCGCGGCGAGACGATTGGCGTGAGGTTGTCGAATCCTCTCCGATCCCGGTCGTTTGCCCCATCGCGGGCCGGACGTGGTGGCTTTCCGTCCCGACAGCTGACTTCCCCGAGGCCGGGCCGTTGGGCTGGGTGCAGTCAGAGGTCGTCCCCTGGATCGAGATCCGGTGGGGAATCAAACCGCCCCACTTCGGAGTGATCGGCGTCGGGATGGGCGGAAATGGGGCGTTGAACCTCACTTATCGAGCCGCTCGCAAGTTCCCAGTCGTGGCAGTCATTTCGGCCGCGGTCGATTTTCATATCTATCAGGAGCACGAACCCGCCCTCCAGGCCGCCTTTGAAAGCGAGGAGGCCGCTCGTCAGCAGACAGCGATCCTACACCTGCACCCGCTGAACTGGCCACTGTCGCAGCGAATCGCGTGTGACCCACTGGACCGTCACTGGATCGATGGTTGCGAACGCCTGGCCAGCAAGCTCAGCTCTTCGGGGATCCCCTTCGATCGTGACTTTGACACGACGACCCGAGGAGATCGAAACATCTATGATACTCAGCAGTTACGAAAATCACTGGCATATGTGATTGCGAATCTTCCCGCAGCGGTCCGCCAATTGGAAGTGGTTTGATTCATTGAGGTTACGGGCGATGCTTGGAGATCGATTCCGGTTAGGCGAACTTTAGCGGCTGGAGTGAATTCAACGAATCGATGGGCTATCCTCGTCCGATAGCAACGAGTGCTTAACGCCGTTCTTCGACGATGTCATGGATGAGGGAGTGGACGACCACACCTCGATGTCGCTCGGAGAACTGTTTGGCAAACCGGTTCAGTGAGACACCTCGTTCGGCCAATCGGCTGGAAGTGTCTCGCCCCGGATCTTGTCAAAGCGCTCCAACCCGGAACTCGCATGACAGACCTGCTTCATCACACGATGAGTCTGGCATTGACTTGGCAAGACGTTCAAACGCTGCCCTGGTCAATGATCATCACCCTGATCGTTTTTCTCTGGATCGTGTTCGCGCTCTTCCAAGAGAAGTACGCCTCAGAAACGATCATGTTGACGGCACTTCTGGTGCTGGTCTGCTGCCAGGTCATCCCGATGAAGGAGGCGGTGACCGGATTTTCGCACGAGACGATCTTCACGATCGCGGGACTGCTGGTCGTGGGGTCAGGTCTGCAAATGACCGGGGCCATTGAAGTCATCAGTCGAGCTATGCTGGGTCAGCCAAAGCCGGGGACCACGCTTTTACGGTTGGTGATCCCGGTGGCGATCTTGTCGGCGTTGATGAATAACACCCCGCTGGTGGCGTTCTTCCTGCCGATCTTCGTACATGTGGCCAAGATTTTGCGGGTTTCTCCGTCGAAGCTGTTGATCCCGTTGTCGTATGCCTCGGTGCTGGGAGGGACCTGTACCCTGATCGGGACCAGCACGAACTTCGTCATCAGCGCCAAGATGAAGGAGATTGGGCTGGAAGGTATGGGGATGTGGGAGCTCGCCTGGATCGGCGTTCCCGTTTCGGTGGTCGGGCTGACTTATTTGGCGACCTTCGGATACCGCTGGCTGCCGTCACGCACCGACATCTTGTCGTATGCCGAGTCCCACCCGCGCGAATACACCGTTGAGTTGATTGTGCGGCCCGATTGCAACCTGATCGGGTCAACCATCCGCAAGTCGGGGCTGCGCGACTTGCCGGGGCTTTATCTTTATGCGATTGAGCGTGGCGGCGAGCGATTGTCGCCTGTCGATCCCGAGCAATCGATTCTGCTCGATGACATCCTGTGCTTTTCCGGGGTGGTGTCGACGATCCTTGATGCCCAGAAGATCCGCGGCCTTGAGCCGATCAATCACCAAGAACAGATCCTGCCACATCCCTCCTTGCTCACGATGCCGGCGCCACAAGGGATTCCGACCCCAGCTCCGCGTTCCGGACATCAGCTGTGCGAAGTGGTGATCTCCCAGTCGTCTCCGCTGATCGGGATTTCGGTCAAGGAGGCGGACTTTCGTTCCCGGTATCACGCATCGATCATCGCCGTCCATCGCAGCGGCGTGAAGATCGAAATGAAGATCGGCCAGATCGTCCTCGAACCCGGGGACACGCTGCTGGTCGATGCTCCCGAGAATTTCGCATCCCGGTGGAGAAACTCACGCGATTTCATTCTGGTTTCTGGAATTGAAGACAGTGCTCCGGTGGATCACCGTCGGGCTTGGCTCGCACTGACAATTTTCACCTTTGTCGTCGTTGGCATGACGTTCTTCTCCAAGAATGCAGGGCTCTTCGCTCTGATTGGTGCCGCCCTGTCGGTGCTGTCGGGATGTACCACGTCTCGCGAGGCCAATCGAAGCATCGACCTCCCGGTGCTCATCATGATCGCCGCAGCGCTGGGGGTGAGTAACGCTCTCGATCGCAGTGGAGCAGCAGACTGGCTGGCAAACCTCCTGATTACCTGGGCTCAGCCGTATGGTCATGTCGCGGTGCTGGCCGTCGTGGTCTTCCTGACCGGGATGTTGACCGAGCTGCTGAGCAATAATGCCTGTGCCGCAATCATGGGGACGCTGGCGGTTTCGGCCGCCAAGACAACGGGCATGGACCCCCGCCCATTGCTGCTCGCCGTGGCAGTCACGTCGTCGTACGGTTTCGCGACACCGCTGGGGTACCAGACCAATTTGATGGTCTACGGGCCCGGGGGATATAAGTTCATCGACTATCTCAAGGTCGGGATTCCCCTCGACATCATCTGCTGGACGATGACCGTCATCATTGTCCCGATGGTTTGGAACTTGAATGCTCCTCCGCCCGAGGTCACAGCTGTGATCTCCGCGATGGCAGGCCGCTAGCGGTTCTCAAAGTCCTTGAAGCATCTATACTGTGGAAACGCTGCCAGGAGTGAGTTTTCTACCTGGCTCTCCACGGAATGGAACATCATGCTTGACCACGAATTACGAAACAGCTGCCAGAATCTGATTGAGCGCATCACCCAGCTCAAGGACTCTCTTTGACTACGCTGGCAAGCAGAAACGAGCGGCCGAAATCGATGCCTTGATGGCCACCCCGAATGCGTGGGATAACGCAGAAGCTGCCCAGAAGAACATCGACGAGCGGCGACTGCTGACCAAACAGCTGGGGCCTCTGATCGAGCTGTCCAAGGGAGCGGACGACCTGACGGTTCTGTTGGAGTTCGCCGCCGAAGACGACAGTGTCGAGCCCGATGTCCGGGAACAAGAAGCGGCACTCGGCAAGCAGCTGTACGATGCCGAGCTTCAGGCCAGCATGTCGAAGGCCGAGGACGCTGGCAACGCCTATATGACGGTGCAAGCCGGCGAAGGCGGGACCGACTCGGCCGATTTTGCCCAGATGCTGATGCGCATGTACGCCCGCTGGGCTGACCTGCATGACATCAAGGTCGATCTACTCGAAGAGTCTCCGGGTGAAGAGGCGGGGATTCGCAGCGCGACCCTGCACTTCAAGGGCGATTACGCGTTCGGCTTCCTCAAGGGGGAGACGGGCAACCACCGGCTGGTCCGCATCAGCCCGTTCGACTCGGCGGGGCGTCGACATACCGCCTTTGCCGCTGTGGACGTGACGCCCGACCTCAACGACGAAAACATTGTGGAAGTCGACTGGGAAAAAGATGTCCGTGAGGATGTCTTCCGTGCCAGCGGGGCAGGGGGCCAGCACGTCAACAAGACGAGTTCGGCGATCCGGTTGACTCACGTTCCCACGAACGTCGTCGCCAGCTGCCAGAACGAGCGCAGCCAGCATCAGAACCGGGCAGCTGCTCGCAAAATGCTGGTCGCCAAGCTCTACCAGTTGGGGGAAGAGAAGCGGGCGGCCTCTGCGGCTGCCCGTCGTGGGGAGAAGTGCAAAATCGGATTCGGCGGGCAGACGATCCGGAACTACGTCCTCCAGCCGGAGCAGTTCGTCAAAGACACTCGCAGTGATCTGAAGACGACGAACCCGCTGGAAGTTCTCGATGGTCAGCTCGACCCCTTTATCGAAGCCTACCTGCGCTGGAGTATTTCGAGCAGCTGAGGATTATCAGCGACCGGATAACCAAATGGCGAAGGCCAGGATGGAACTCATCCTGGCCTTTGTTGTTTGAAGTGATCAGTTGAGTCCGCACAGCGTGAACGAATCGCTCACCGCAGGTGCTCAGAACCCTGCGTTATCCAGCTCGGTTCCACAGCGGTTGTAAACGTCGCCGGTTCGGGTTTGCAGAACATGTACACTTCCCATGATCGCCAGCAAGATCAGAGCCAGCATGACAGCGTACTCGACGGCTGTCGGGCCATCGTCGCTTTTCAAGAATCTGATGACGCGATGCATGGGGAAAATGCCGCTGGTGCCAAGTGTTGTAAGACCTTCTCTGTGAACCTACTTCCCGTTCCACCAGCTGTCCAATGAACTTCCCGGAGAATGAGTTCCTTGCAGAATGAGAAAGCCCATATCTGGCGGTTTGATTCAAAAACGCAACACAAAAAAGTCCGATTGTAAGGGGCGTGCCAGTTCTGGGCATCATTCCGGTTGTGACCCGTTCCAACGATGCAGCACTGGAATGCCGAGCGATGCCCCGCAGCTGCCTGGGGGCTTCTAACGTACAAGCAAGCAACGGCCATCGAGTTCAAGCCGATCGACGAGCTTTCAGCACGCGAGGCTGATGTCCCAAGTCCGACACGATCGTCGCATCTTCCCAGCCTGATCCCGGCTGGCTGAACAGGGCGAGAATCGCGTCTGCCTGCTCTGGAGTGAACTCGATCAGAATCGCACCGCCCGGGCGGACAAAGGCCACCCCTTCGCGGGCAATCTTGCGAATGAGGTCCAGTCCATCGGCCCCTCCGTCGAGGGCGCGATGCGGCTCGTGCTGACGCACTGAGGGAGCGAGCGTCTCGATCTCGGCCGTTGGGATGTAGGGCGGGTTGCTGACCAGCACGTCGAACTGCTCCCCCGGTCGGAGTGGGGAAAACAAGTCGCCGAGCCGCAACTCGATGCGATCTTCGACGTGGTGACGCTTCACGTTCCGCTGAGCCACCTCTAATGTTGGTGGATAGATCTCGACGCCCACAACGCGGACCGTCTTGTGGTTCACCGCAATGGCCGTCGAAATACAGCCCGACCCCACCCCCAGCTCCAGAACTCTCGGAGCGGGATTTTCCTTGATCAGTTGCAGGGCCTCCATCACCAGCAGCTCGGTGTCGGGACGGGGAATCAGCACGTCCCGCGTGACCTCAAACGGAAGGCTATAGAACTCCTTCATCCCGACGAGGTACGCGACCGGTTCGGCGTTGGCTCGCCGCTTGACCAGATCGCGCATTGTCTTTCGAGCCGCTTCGGGCAGGAGCTCGTCGTACGCCGTGTAAAGCTGGATGCGGGAGCAACCGCGTGCGTGAGCCAGCAGCACTTCCGCATCGAGGCGTGCCGAGTCGCTGCCGTGCTTTTTCAGGTGGCCAATCGTCCATTCCAGGACGCGGCGGACAGTCCATTCCTCAGCTGAGGGGGCAGCATCAGCAGACACAGGTAGTTCCTGAAGAGGCGATCAGAGACGCGAGTTCAATCGAACTCGCTGAGATGTCATCTGCGGACGGGACCGAGGTCGAAAACGTCCGGGAAACCTCTGGTCCGAAATGGAAACCGGGTCAGTGACACAAGGGACACTGACCCGCACAGAGTGTTCGACAAAGGCCGATGGAGACCGCTTACTTCGGGGCCAGGACGGCGGTAATGGCTCGCCCTTCCATCGAAGGTGCTTTCTCGATCTTGGCGATGTCTTCGAGCTTGGCGATCATGCCCAGAAGAACATCACGGCCCAGATCCTGGTGAGCATTTTCGCGACCGCGGAACACGACGGTCAGCTTGACCTTGTCCTTTTCCGTCAGGAAATCGCGGGCATGCTTGGTTTTGAAATCGATGTCATGGTCACCGATTTTCGGCCGCAGGCGAATCTCTTTGAGTTCGACCTGGTGGACTTTGTTGTTCTTATGTTGCTTACGCTTCTGTTCGTATTTGAACTTGCCGTAATCCATGATTCGACAGACTGGGGGACGCTCTGTCGGCGCGACTTCAACCAGATCCATCCCTGCATCATAAGCCAGACGCAAAGCATCGACGGTCGGTACCACCCCCACCATTTCTCCCAAATGATTGACAACCCGTACTTGTGGAATACGGATCTGCTCGTTCACCCTGTGCGTTTCGATTGTTTTCCTTCCCTCTTGTGGCATGAAACAGGCCTTTGAATGGGTGGAACTCCCCACCATCAAAGCCTTAATGCATTCTTGGTTTTAATATCGGCAGAAAACGGCGTCAAGTCGTGCAGAGTCTGCGAAATCCTTACAGAGATCCTCAACTTCTGGCCGCAGAGAGTCGAGCGGGCCGTTTGGCGTACCGCTGGGCGGCCATTCGACAGGCCGAAAAGAAGCTGAGACATCTTCAATAAGTGGCTTCAAAACCGTCTCTTGAAGCGTTGTTAATAGAGCCGGAAGCGTCAGTGCCCGGGGTTGATCGCACATAGACGTACGCTCCGGACGCTGACGCTTCCGGCTCTATTGGGGAGTATCTCTACGCCTCCGGGGTAAATCCCAGCACGATGTCGAAGCTGGCGGCCAGTTCGCCGATCTTCGATTTTGGCAATGGGGCGTAATCGAGGGTGATTGACTCGCGGGCTTTCGGGTCGCGGACCGACTTGTAGATCCCGTCGCGATCATTGCCGGGGTGTCCCTTGATGTAGGACTGCGTCGTAAAGCGGTCGCGACCGGGAACCTTCACCGCATAATGAATGTGCGGTGCCCGGCCCGGATAGGGGACCGGCTTGATGGTCCGGAAGAGGTATTCCCCGGAGGCTCCCGTGGTGAACCGGCCGAAGCCCTGGAAGTTCTGGTCCCGCTTGTCGCCGTTGCCGCTGCGAGTGTGCAGGTAGGCCCCGTTGTTATCCGCTTGCCAGATCTCGACGACAGCGTTGCGGATCGGCTCCCCGTTCGCACCAAGAATTCGCCCGCTCAGGTAGGTCACCTCGCCCACCGCCGGGGTCAGACTGTCGTTCAGGACCAGCAGATCGTTGTCGGTGTCGAGCGGCAAATGATCGGGATAGAACGGCCCTTCCGTCTGCGAGGGAGTCTTGACCAGTTCCTCGGCCAGCAGCCCCGGAACGGTCCACAGTAATGTGCTCCAGGCTCCCGCCTGAAGGAACTGACGGCGATTGGCGTGGGGAAGGAACTGGGACATGAGGACACCTTGCAACGGGAATCAGAAAGAGAGAATGATAATGAAAGAACGCGTGATCGCACCGACAGACCGGGCTGATCACGCGTCAACAGACCGGATATTACTCGGGACGACGACGACGGCCGCCACCCTGTCCACCGCCGAAACCACGTTGCGGAAACTCGAACTTGGCTCCCTGCAGCTTGGTCCAGGTTTCCTTCTGTTCCGGGGTCAGGACTTCGGCCATCCCCTTGTTGAAGGCTTCGCGACGAGCGGTCATTTCCTCACGGAGCTTGGCTCGCTCTTCTTCGGACATCTCCTCGAAGTTGGCGAAGCCTTGGATTGGAGTTTCGGCCAGGGTCTTGATCTTGGCCTTCTGCTCGTCGGTCAGCCCCAGCTGAGTCTGGACATCCTCGCGGGACAGGGCCCGGACACCCTCACGCTGGAGACGCAACTCGCTCAGGCGAGTCCACTGTTCCGGCTTGAGGAGGGCTTTGACCGCCTCGTCCGCCTTCTTGGAACGCTCTTCGCCTTCCTTCCGGAATTCCGCGAGCTTCTTGTCGCGTTCTTCTTGGCTCAGCTTCCGGAACTCTTCGCGGTTGAAAGCACCGGGGCCCTGCATCGATTCCATGGCTTTGGTGAATTCAGCCTTCTGTTCGTCGGTCACCCCCAGTTCCTTCTGGACCTCTTCGATTCGGAGGAGTCCAGCTGCACTGATGTTCCTACCTTGAGGACCACCGCGTCGTCCACCGCCTCCACCGGGCCCTTGAGCCTGGGAGAACGACGGGGCCGCGAGCAACAAGCCTGCCAGAACAGCCACAATGCGCAAACGTGATGACAACATGACAGCGACTCCTGAAACCGGATGGGTGTGAGAGTTTGGGAGCGTTCGCCACAATTCGAAGCGACGCCGAATGCGTTCGGAGATTACGTGGCTGTGATTACTTCGCAGCGACGCAGTAGATGGCTTTGTCGGATCGAATATAGAGACGCCCACCCGCGACGGCCGGAGTGGCGTTGAACCGGGTCTTATCCGAGACGAACTGATTGGTGGCGATTGGCTTGAACTCGGCCCCCTCCTGCCAGACATGCGTCAGGCCGGAACGGGTGACCAGAATGAGTTTGTCACCCACCAGAATCGGGGAGGCGTAGTCCTGTCCGCCGCGACCACCTCGCCCGCCGCGCGTCCGCTCTCCGCCTTCTTCACGAGGCGATTCCGCAGGGGCCGCTCCCGTTCCCGGTAGTCGTTGCTGGTAGATCTTCTCTCCCGTGGCGGCGTCCAGGCAGAGCACTGTCCCGGCTGAGGTCGAATAGATTCGTCCGTTATGAACCAGCGGGGTGCTGACACGTCCCGGGGCTTTGCCTCGCCAGACCGTGTGAGTCGCAGTGACATCGTCCTTGCCGCCGGTACGCACCGCGACTCCTTCACCACCGCGGCCATCGATTGCGTAGACCACCGACCCGTCAGTGATCAGGCTGGCACAGAATGAGTTCTCGGGCATGCCCTGGGCGAACCACTTCAGCTTGCCGGTCTTGGGATTGAAGCCCCAGATCTCGCCGGGAACTCCGATCGCCAGTTCGGTGGCCTCACCTTCGCCCACGAGGATCGGCGTTCCCCATGTCATGCCGAGCCCCTCAGCCTGGGCCTTCCAGACCTCTTTGCCCGTCTTCTTGTCGAGAGCGATCAGAGCCTGGTTCTCTTCGCTAGCGTTTACGATGACCGTGTCGCCATAAAGGATAGGACTCGCTCCCGACCCCCATCGCATCGGCCCCGATTCCGTTCCGACACTGACTCGCCACAGCTCGTTTCCATCGAGGTCGTAAGCCAGAACTCCCGACTTTCCATAGAAGACGAATACGTGTTCCCCGTCACTGACGGGTGTTCCACTCGCGTACCCATGCTCGCCGAGCATGCGGGAATAGGGATCTTCCGGTTGAGAGGCGGCGACCGTCTTCTCCCACAGCTGGGTTCCATTCGTCGCGTCGATGCAGACGAGATGACGCTTGAGGTTTTTCAGATCCCCGGGATCGGACGGATCAACTCCGTATCCCGAGAAGCACGTCACGAAGATCTTCTGGCCGATCACAATCGGTGAACTTGAACCCGGTCCGGGCAACTCAAGCTTCCAGGCCAGGTTCTTGTCATCGCCCCACTCGAGAGGGACCGACTCACTCGCCGGAGCGATTCCACTTCCATTCGGACCGCGAAAGCGAGACCAGTCTTCCGCACTCGCGCCCGCCGCTGTTCCGAGTACCACGCCTGCCACGACACAGGAAGCTGCGACGAAAGTCCGCATGAGATTTTTCCGACAGTTGAACAGAGGCCAGCAGACTTGCGGGCAGTCGCGAATTCGCATGGCCCATGACAGCTAGTAACGCCACCCGACCACAGCAATCTACATCAGGCGAATAAAATCTCAATATGAAACAACGACTGAGGGCAGCTCGTGTTCATTGAGATCAGACAGCAAAATGACTGATAAGTCATTATCCGACACTGTTGATGGAAGAGAATGGTGTGCGGGGAGAGTGCACACCGTCCAAGCCACATCGATTAGCGGGTGGTCATTCGCCGACCCGCAGGACGCTGTTCTTCTTGAAGACAACTGGCGGCTTCTGGCCGAACTCCATGTGGCAATCCAGAAGCACTCCCTCGGGGGCATCTTGGGGGACATCGATTTCGATCGTGACCACATTGCCCTTGCGGGTGGTCTTCAGCGACTCGAACGGCCCAATCTGAACCCAGCTCGGGGCTCCCTGGGGAAGGGGATGACGGCGGGCCGCTTTCGGGTCGAGTTCGATCTGGATCGTGTGCTTTTTCCCGGGGGCCACCGTGCCCGGGCGGATGTCTGCGATGACCGCATCCAGACGTTGACCCGGTTCGGTGTTGTCTTCAATGGCCCCCATCCTCGCACGATGCAGTTCGTGATTGTTCGAGGTTTCCACCACGCCGGCGTATCCGCCCAGAATGTACGGGAATCGCCCCGGTGTCACGTGGTAGTGATAGCCACGCACGGGATCGGAATGCCCGTTACACACATCGAGTGCCGCCTCTCCCGTCAGGTCCATCGCCTTCGTCTGATCGCTCTCGTAGGGGCCATATACCGGAAAGCCATCCCACGCGAACCCGATGATCGGGGAGTGCTGCTTGCCATCGTCTTTGAACGGCGATTTCACACAGCTGGGGTACTTGTGATAGTGGTAAACGCCGTGTTGTTGAGGATGCCCGCAACAGGAGTCGAGCCATTCCTCGGCGTATCCTTCGACGGCATTCTTGCCTCCCCGTTCGAATGGGTTGAAGAACACGACCCCATTCAGCGCCATGCCGATCGGCCCCATCGGGACAGAAGTGATGGTGTCCGATTTCTGAGGGACCAGCGGCAATCGGAACTCAAACTTCTGGACCAGAATCGAATTCGGATTGTTAGAGTTTGGGAAGGCCGCCGTCGGGTGGTTGGGGTAGCCCTGGCTCTCGATGACCAGACAGCGTTCATCGTGGCTCACTGCCAGGTTCGGAATGCCGTCCTTGTTCGAATCTTTGATGTGGTAGCTGAAGAGGTCGACGAACTGCTCACCGTCCTCGTAATAGTAAACCGGTGGTTGACCCTCTTTCACAAACCAGTGGCCGCCGATCGGCTGCAACCCTTCGGGGCGAGTCGTCTCTGCATGGGCACAACTCAACACGCCGAGCAGGGCCAACGCCACTGCCGCACCAGCCAGTCGAAATATCATGAGTGCGTTCCTTATGTTCATTGCCCTTATCGGGCAGGCAACGCGGTCGCTCAGTCTAACCCGATGACGCAGCGAACGGCTACCCGGTCCTCGCGAACATGGAGGCAAACTCATGAACTGAATTCACTGGCCGACTCCAGAAATGGTCTTCAGCATATCCAGAGGCGGAGTCCGTCTTTACTAGCCCGAAGCGTGAGCGAGGGAGAGCGTCTCTGGACGTTTGCCTCAGAGCGTGCTGCCTGCTTCGGAACTGGCCAATTGGTCGTGCCCCGTTTGTCGATTCAGTGTCTATCAGCCAAGTCTGCTCTAAGCTTGCTCCTTGCCCCACGCCACTGCCAGATTCACCAGGATGGCCGCTGCAGTTTCCATCTCCTCAACGCACGTCCATTCCAGGGGGGAATGCGGGTTGTATTGCCCGCTCGAAAGATTGGGTGTCGGCAGTCCGCGTTCGGTCATCTGGGCTCCGTCGGTGCCGCCGCGGATGATGTCCATGATCGGCTCGATGCCAGCAGCTCGCACCGCCTCGATGGCCTTAGGGATGGCTCGAGGTTCCTTGTGCAGACCGTCCCGCATGTTGCGGTACTGCTTCTTCGTCTCGATTTTGATGCGGCATTCGGGGTAGACCGCTCGCAGTCCGTCAGCAATGCATTCGAGCAGTTCCTTTTGCTTCGGCAGGTTTTCGGTCTCAAAGTCACGCAGGATAATGCGACAGCTGGCCTCGGAGACGCCACCTTGAACCTGATAGGGATGCATGAACCCGTCCCGGCCATCAGTCGTCTCGGGGGACAGGTTCTGGCGAGGCAGACGTGCCAGAAAGTCTCCGAGGATTCGCACAGCGTTAACCATCACTCCCTTGCCGACCGAAGGGTGCGTGTTGCGGCCCTCGACCGTCACGATCGCCAGATCCGCTGAGAACGTCTCTGTGTCGATGCGGCCCACTCCCCCCGAGTCGAGAGTGTACCCACAGACCCCGCCCAGCTTCGCAAAGTCGAGGCCCTCGATACCGCGGCCCACTTCCTCATCCACCGTGAAACAGACTCGCACCGGCCCGCATGGAATCGATCGATCCCGCATGAGTCGATCCGCAGCTGTCATGATGATGGCCAGCCCCGCCTTGTCGTCGGCCCCGAGCAAGGTCGTCCCGTCGGTGGTGACGACAGTCTTCCCGATCAGGTTGTTGAGCTGGGGGTTCTCACGGACGGTCAGGACTTTCGATGGGTCACCCGGCAGGACGATGTCTCCCCCGCGATAGTCATTATGCACGATTGGATTGACGTTGGTTCCGGAATACTCGGGTGAGGTGTCGACGTGTGCATTCCACACGATCATCGGGGCGTTGTGCGAGACCGTGCCCGGAATCGTCGCCATCACAATACCGTGCTCATCGATCGACACATCGTCGAGACCCAGGTCGCGACACTCCTGTTCCAGCAGTCGACTGAGGTCGAGCTGCTTCGCGGTTGTCGGCAGCGTGGGGCTCTTTTCGTCCGACTGGGTGTCGATTCGGACGTAACGCAGAAATCGGTCGAGGAGGCATTCCATGGGCGAGTCACAGTCTTGCTTAAGGCATGAAGTGGCCTCATGATCGATCGCCCGGCCAATTCTGGCAAGTCGGCCCAGGAAACAGTGGCCCCGAATGTAGCCGGAAAACGATAGGCAAGCCTTCGGGAGGGCGAAGCTCCCGCTGAGCCGCTATCACAAGTGGGTGCCCATTCGCATTCATGTCGTACCTGAGCCCCGTTCTCTCGCTCATCATGTGAGAGTCGCCAATCCTTCGGGATCTGTCACAATAGGCAGGCGTGATCTTGACGGTCACCTCATCAGTTTGAAAGCTTGGTTCATGAGCCCACCGCTTCCTCCTCACACCTGGTCCCGTAAATTTGCGGTGGCGTTTGAGGGCCTGTCGCAAACATTTCGCACGCAATCCAGCATGCGAGTGCATTGCGTTTGCGGCATCCTTGTCGTGGCATTGGCAGCCGTGACTAGTGTGTCGCCGCTCGAATGGGCAATCCTTTTACTGGCCATCGGATTCGTGATCGGGATGGAGTTGTTCAACACCGCGATCGAGGCCATCGTCGACCTCATCAGCCCCGAACACGCCGACCTCGCCCGCATCACCAAAGATGCCGCAGCTGCCGCCGTGCTGGTCTCGGCGATTACGTCCGTGCTTGTTGGAGGTATGGTGTTCCTTCCCCACTGGGGACCAACACTGGGACTTTGGAAGTGAGTCCCGGCCCCCGGGAGGGCGAAGCTCCCGCTGAGCCGCAGCGCTCACATCGAGCTCGGCATCAACGGTGTCAATTAATGAAATCTGTTAACCGACGGCTTATGCCCGGCCCACACGCGGAACAGGAACAAACAAGAATGCCCACTCCACGCCCCAGTAGGACAGACATTCCTGTCTGTCCCCTCTCGATCAGAGCGTCGCAAATTGTCGATTCCTGGCTGTCAGCCATTAACGCTTGAGTATCGCCACGATCTCGGTTTGTGGTTCACCACCAGTAACGTGAACGTGCCCCTTCCCGTCGATATAGATGTCGATCTCCAGCCGCACGCCAAACTCACCCGGCAGGTAAATCCCCGGCTCGATCGAGAAACACGTTCGCCGCATCAGCAGCCGGTCTTCGCGGGTTTCGAGGTTGTCGATGTGGGCCCCGTTGCCGTGGACTTCCTGGCCGATGTTATGCCCGGTCCGGTGAGTGAAGTACGGGCCGTAACCCGCCTTCTCGATTACAGCTCGCACAGCATCATCGACCGTCCCACCCGAGAGTTCTCGCCCTGCTGCGAAGGCCTCCCTTACACACGCGATCCCGGCGTCACGAGCCGCAGCCACGATGCGGAAGACCTTACTGAACTTCTCCGGAACCTCGGTGCCCACGTACCCGACCCGGGTCAAATCGCTGTAGACCGCCCGCGGTTGATCGAGCTTGGCCCACAAGTCGATTAGCACGAAATCCTCACGCCGGATTCGTGTGTCCTCACCGTGCCCCGTCTCGTAATGTGGCAGAGCGCTGTGTGAGTTCCGTGCGACAATCGGTGGTGAGTAGGTCGTCGTCCCCTGCTCGGCGAAGAAGTCCATGATCCGCTGCTGAACGGCGATCTCCTCAACGCCGCCGTGCTTCTCGACCTCTTCGGCAATGAACTTCCACGCCACGCCATAAGCCGCATCGGTCACCTTCGCAGCTGCGAAGTGCATCGCCTCCTGCTCATCGTCCCAGGTCGCTTCGAACAGTTGGATCAAGTTCCCCGACGAGACGACCGCGGCCCCGAAGCTGCGGACGAGTTCGATGGTGCCCGCATCGACCTTGGAGATGTAGGGGTTGCCATTCCCCGGCGAGTACTCCATCGCGACTGGCGACTTGCCAGCGACAACGCTCTTAATCGCCGCTTCGAGTTCCTGCCACTTGAGGTACACGACCTTGTCCCCGGGCAGGTGATCGAGCGCTGACTCCTCGATCCGATGGACAATCTTGCCCGGCGTCCCCTCGGCCGGGATCCAGTACAGAAACCGCCGCGACGTCAACGGCATCTCCCCCATGTCGAGAATCCGCCGAGCCAAGACATTCGACCCGCGAAACTCATACAGCAACCAGCCCGCAAACCGGAACTGACGCAAAGCCGATTGAATCGCCGGGAGGTGGAACATGGGGGCTGAATTTCCGGTGGGGTGATGTCAACGGCCTGCGATCACATGGGTATTGCCGTCGCACTGGCTGTGCCTGACTATTCTGTAAGGTTTCCACCACGATCGCGAGCGTCGGGCCGAGCCTGACCTCCGGCAACTCATCCAGAGGATTGACCGCCGAGTCCGCGGAGTGACGCAGAGGAGAGAACGGAAATTCTCCTCCTCTTCCCTCTGCGCTCCTCCGCGGCCCTCTGCGGTGACATGTTTTCCCTGACGAAAGTTTCGATCAAGAGTGGCAGTTCGCGTTCAGCGTCGATTCACGGCAGACTCACGTCTGCCGCTCGCTGGGAAACTTCACACCGAAGTTGCAGAGGACTCTGCCACCAGGCTCAATGTGGTGAGGTAGCCCCGGTCTGCTTGCCCCGTGTCCGCCGGAGAATCGACTCTGTAATCAACACCACCAACGACGCGATCATGAACACTGTGAAGAAGATGTTCAGTCCGCCTTTGATCGTCATGGCGTAGTTGCCGGATTCGTAGCCGGTTTTGAGGTCGGTCAGGAAGCGGCCGGTGACCATCTGGTACCCAGCTGTGGTGGTGGTGACGATCACGAAGACCATCGGGATCAGCGTCAGCAACGCGAACTTGCCCCGTCCGTTATTGAGGGCCCACACGCTGACGATGCACAGGGCGATGGCGGCCAGCATCTGGTTCGCGATGCCGAACATCGGCCAGATCGTGTCAATCGACCCAGTCCAGATCAGCGTTCCCCAGCCCAGCGTGACCAGCCCGGTCGAAATGATCGCCCCCGGCAGCCAGTCGGTCTTGCCGAACGGGGCGTAGACCTTGCCCATGACCTCCTGCAGCAGGAACCGGGCGATACGCGTCCCGGTGTCGATCGTGGTGAGAATGAACAACGCCTCGAACATGATCGCGAAGTGATACCAGTACTTGATCAGCGAGTTGATATCGACCCGCCCGCCCGAGACCTTAGCTGTGGCATCGGTCAGGATCTTCGACATCCCCAGAGCCAGCGTCACCGCCCCGCCGGTTCGGCCCCGCAGCGACTCACCGCCGACCTGCTGTTCGAGCATCGGCAGGTTGTCGGAGGTGGCGTTCATCTTCTCCAGCGTCGACGCGTACTGCTCGACCTTCGACAGATCGATATTCACCGCCCAGTAATCGCCTGCGGGCAAGCTCGCAGCTGCGATGAGAGCGACGATGCCGACGATCCCTTCGATGAGCATCGCCCCGTAGCCGATGAGGCGGATGTCGCCTTCCTTGTTGACCATCTTGGGAGTCGTGCCCGACGCGACGAGGGCATGGAACCCCGACACCGCTCCGCACATCACGCAGATGAAGCAGAACGGGAAGATTGCCCCGTTGAAGTACGGGCCGCCGCCGTTCTTGAAGAACTGGTTGATCGCGGGGGCTTCCATCTTCGGATTGGCCACGATCACAGCCACGATCAGCAGGATCACGGTCCCGATCTTGAGGAAGCTCGACAGGTAGTCGCGGGGGCAGAGCAACAACCACACCGGCAGTACCGACGCGATAAACCCATACCCGCAGATCGCCAGAATGGTCTGATGCTTGGTGAGCGAGAAGTACGGCTCCCACGCCGAACCGGGGATCCAGTTGCCGATCACCGTCACCGCGAGCGTGGCGAGAGCCCCGAGGATTGAAGCCTCGACGACCTTCCCCTTGCGGAAGACATACATGTACAGCCCGACGAGCAGCGCGATCGGCACCGTGCAGGCGATCGTGAACGTCCCCCATGAACTGCCGGGGACGACCTGAGTAATCCCGGCAGGCAGCGTCAGCGAGTGTGTCGCTTCGTCGGTGGCCCACAGCGGTGGCTCTTTGCCGTCCTTGCCGGGAGGTGCCATCAGTGTGAATGACTCGGAGCGGGGCACCTTCGACCCGTTCGGGTAGACCATCTGGCTCCCTTCGGGAATCGTGATTGTGGTGCGGCCCTCCATCTGGCCGGGCGTTCCCGCGTGTCCTTCGGGCAGGACGATCTGGGTCTTCTCAGCCAGCTTGATCTCCTCACCGCCCAGGGCCTTAACGACCACGATCCCGAGCCCTGACAGTGCAATGATCACCACAAACAGAATCGCGATCGACGCAACTGTCCCGCCGACGTTCCCGACCTCGGCCCGGGCAATCTCGGCGAGCGAGCGCCCGTTGTTGCGAACACTGGCTGCCAGGACGAGCATGTCTTGTACAGCTCCCGCCAGACAGACGCCGACGACAATCCAGATCAAGCCCGGCAGGTAACCGAACTGAATCGATAGAACCGGCCCGATCAGCGGACCGGCTCCCGAGATCGCGGCAAAGTGGTGTCCAAACAGCACCCACTTGTTGGTCGGGTGGTAATTCTGGCCATCGTTCAGGGTGTGGGCGGGTGTCTGACGCAGGTCGTCAAGTACTGCCACGCGAGCTGCCAGGAATGCGCTGAAATATCGATACGCAATGGCCAGGATGCAGAGCACCCCGATCAGAATGGGCATGGCATTCATCAGTGTTTGACCCCAGAGTCCCGGCACCAGAACATCAGAGACACGCCAGACCCCCGGCGAATCTCACGTTCGCAAGATACAAAGTCGGCTGGCAATCGTGCAGCAACAACGAGCCAGCCACGGGGGACTTTGTGGATTCGCACGCTCGATTGACTCACCGGGGTATGACTTGGGGGTCAACCAGGATGGAGTACTTGCGGGGCAACTATAGAGAAGAAAAAAGTGGTACACAGATTTCGCAGATGGACACAGATTAAGGAGGTCAGAGCAAGTGAGCCGTTGCGAGGCATGCCTTGGGAGGGCGAAGCTTTTGCTGAGCCGCGTTCGCAGTTGGGTGTCTTCTTGTCGTAGCGGCTCAGCAAAAGCTTCGCCCTCCCGGGTTATCAATGGCACGGTTTTAATCTGCGTAAATCTGTGCAATCTGTGGATCACTTCTCCGGTCCGAGCGGAGTGAGATGACGAGAAGTTGCTGTTTGTCGTGGGGTAAATGAAGCAAGGCAGGCTGCGTTGGGCGCGGCCTGCCTCGCTTGAGGTGAATGCGGCAAACTCGATTACTCGGGGACTGACTGAGCACGCTTCATGTTGGAGTAACGGCCCAGAGCCATCAGCGGGAAGTAGTGGCGATACAGGTGGTAGCGCAGGTAGAAAACCCGCGGGAAGCCGGTTCCGGTGAACTCGGGCTCGTTCCACGTGCCGTCAGCGGTTTGGGTATCGAGCAGAAACTGCACCCCTCGACGCACGGCGTCCGAATCGATCTCGCCCGCAGCCAACAGTCCCATCAGAGCCCACGCGGTCTGCGACGCGGTCGGTGGACCCTGGCCTCGCAACTCGGGCTTGTCGTAGCTGAGGGCGGTTTCTCCCCAGCCACCGCTGGCGTGCTGATGCTTCTTGAGCCAGTCGGCACCGGCCTGCAGACGTGGATCGTTCGCGGGGACGCCGATCGCGGTCAGGCCGACCAGCACCTGCCACGTGCCGTAGATGTAGTTCACACCCCAGCGGCCGTACCAGCTGTGATCGTATTGCTGGTCCTTCCAGACGAACTCGATGGCTCGTTGGAGTGTTTCGTGATGCATCCCGACACCCAGGCGGCCATACATCTCCAGCGTGCGTGCGGTGATGTCGGCGGTTGGTGGGTCGATCATCGCGTTATGATCGGCAAACGGGACACGCGTGAACAGTTCGCGGTCGTTGTCGGCATCGAACGCAGCCCAGCCACCATCCCGGCACTGCATGGCCGAGATCCAGCGGACAGCCCGCTCGATCGATTGCAACATCGGGCGCATCCGGTCGACATCGACAGCAGCCCGAGAGCCTGAAGTGGTGGTGCCGAAGATGACGGTGTTGACCTTGTCGCTCGCCGACGCAGTGCGTGGCGAGGTCTCACCGGGGACGAACTCAGCTGTCCACGCAGCGTGCGAATCACCGGGCAGACACTTGGCCAGGGCCATCGTCGCCATGATCGTGTCGTCGATGTCAGGGTAGAATTCGTTGTTGAACTCAAAGTACCAACCGGCTGGTTCCACGTGCGGCTTGCGGAGCGACCAGTCACCGCGCTGCCTGACTTCCTTCGACAACAGCCAGTCGACTGCCATACGCAGGGGAGCGGAATCGGCCGAGACGCCAGACTCGCGCAGGGCGATGATGCTGATGGCCGTGTCCCAGACCGGCGAGCGGCAGGGCTCCAGGCGGGAGGTGTCCCCCTCATGGATCGTCAGCTTCTCCAGCTCCAACAGAGCAGCTGCGACTTCCGGAGAGTCCTCGGCGTAGCCCAGACACTTGAGCGAGATGATGCTCCAGATGATCGGTGGGAAGATCGCACCCAGTCCGTCGCTCTTGGCAAACCGGTCGAGCATCCACTTGGCAGCTTTGCGAATCGCCCACGAACGCAGCGGCTTGATGTGCAGTCGCTCGAGTGTCTTCCAGCCGACATCAATCGCACTGAAGACCTTGTGCCAGTTGAGCCAGCTTTTGCCCTTCAATCCGTCGAGCTGTTCCGACGGCGGCATCGAAACCGGCAACTTGTCGGCCCCGTTCAGGAAGAGCTCGTCAATCTGATGTTCGGGTGGCAGCTTGCGAACCGGCTGGAACGCCCAGATCAGGCTCAGCGGTACAACGATCGTGCGGGACCAGGCCGACATCTCGTAAATGTTGAACGGCATCCAGGTCGGGATGAACATCAACTCGGGCGGCACGGCGGGGCACTGCTGGTAGGAGATGATTCCCAGCAAGGCGAGATAGAACCGGGTGAAGCTGTTGACTTTCTCGGCCCCTCCCGCAGCGCGGATCGCCTCGCGGGCGCGGACCATGTATTCGCAATTCGGGTCATGCCCGGTGATTTTCAGCGTCCAGTAGGCCTTAACCGAGATACTCAGGTCGATCGGCCCGCCCGGAATCTGAGCCCAACCGCCCGTCGGCAACTGCTCAGCGGCAATGGTTCGGGCGCATTTCTTGGCCAGGTCCGACTGTCCACGGCCCAAATAGGTCAGGAGCAGGATGTATTCCGACTCCAGGATCGTGTCGCCTTCAAGTTCGCCCAGCCAGTATCCTTCGATGTGCTGACGCTCCATGAGCCAGCTGCGAGCTGAAACCACAGCCTGGTCGAGGGTATCGCCGGTCAGGGAATCACCTCCTAATAACGCGGAGGGAGCCGGGATCAGTGAGTTCCAGGCTGATGGATAATTGCCGCCCTCTGGCTGACTCTCTAACCGAGACGAACCTGAACTCATTCCAGGACCTGCTTCTAGGTAGTTCCTCGTGACAGCTGGTCCTCCAGGACACAGCAGACCGGCTCAGTAGAGGCAAACGCTCCCCCCGGACGCGATCTCGGGCGGATCCTATGGGGAGTTCAGCGTGGCTCACAAGACGAGTTTGCCCGCCCTGTACATGGCGAGCGGAGGGAGAACAGTGGGCGACGGCATGATGGACTCGATGAGACGCTGGTGGGGGACTGGGCTGTGCGGCGAGGATTTCCATCCATTCGTCCTGTTCTGACGCGATTCCTGAAAGAGGAGAAAGAGCGGGGAGGAAGTGCCGACTCGGTGGCGAAATGCGGCCTCCTGGCGAGTCGCTGTGCCCGACCGATCCTTGCATTTCAAGGGTTTAACGGATAGCTTTTCTCGTTATGAACCAGCCGAATTCACCACGTCCCGGCAATGAGCCGTCTTCCAAGTCTCTGGCACAAGAGCTTTTCGGAGTTCACTTTGCGCCCGGAGGCCCTGTTGCCGACCCCGACGATCTGGACGGTCTGGACTTCGGTTCGCTCGCTCCTGCCGCCCCTCCATCTGTGACTGGCGGCGAAGTTGTTGTCGAGGTCGAGGAAGAGGAGATCAGCATCACTTCGTCAGACGAGTGGGCTGCGATCGAGAAGGCTGCGCCTCTGGCCGATAAGGAAGAACGCGTTGCTCGGCCCGTCGCCTCGTCTCTGCATCGGAAGCCGGTTCCTCGCCTGCAGGTGCCGCGCGATGATGACGACGATGGGTTCGGTGCGGGCCTGCTGTCGGCCTTCGATGACGAAGAAGACGACGAATTCGAAGAACGTGCAGCTGCGGACAGCGACGTTCCAGATGATGACGACGATGTGATTGAATCCCGAGTTTCCTCCCCCGTACGCGGCCGTGTTGAGGCGGCGTCCGTGGCCGACCTGGATGACGAGGATGAGGTCGAGGACGAAGAGCCCGCCAAGGCTGCCAAGTCGAAGACCGAGCCTCGCAAAGATGACGACTTCTGGGACGCCCTCGAGGGTTGGGACTGGGAGACCTCGGGCGAGGGAGGCGATCGCGAAGAAAAGTCGTCCGGCGGATCGGGAGGTCGAGGAGACCGGTCAGGTCGCGGCCGCTCAGGGCGTGGTCGATCGGGGGCGGATGAAGGCTCCTCACGCGAGCGGTCCCGGCGGGAAGAAGCTCCCGCCCCCAAGGCCGAAGGCGAGCGGAAGGAACGTTCACGGGGTCGTGGCGATTCCAGTCGCGGGGAACGCGCCGATCGTCCGGCTCGCGAGGCGAGCCCACCACGGGCGGCCAGTTCTGACAAGCCAAAATCAATCTTCGAGTCCGAAGAAGTGGGATTCGCTGACGATCTCTTCGAGCGTCTGGAAGGTCAGGGAAACACTCGCAAGTCTGGCTCGCGTCGCGAAGAAGCCCGTCATCGGGATGATGGTCTGGATGCTCCGCCGCCGGCGAAGAAGTCGCTCGACGATCTGGTTGCTGACGACTCCGGGGAGGAAGAAGCAGCTGCAACTGGACGTCGCCGTCCACGTCGTCGCCGCGGTCGTGGTCGAGGTCCCGCCGAGGATCGGCCCGTTGAGAGCGTCGAACCCATCGAACCGCAGGCCGAATTCGACGAGGTGGCGTTTGACGACGATGACGATGGATTCGGTGCCGGGCTGGCACCCCCGCGTCGCACTTCGGAACGTGCGCCCAGTGGGCGAGGGCAGAGGTCTGAGCCAACCTCGCGTGGATCGTCCCCTCGCGGCGAGCGGACTCGTGACGAAGCTCCTCGCGGCGAGCGCGAAAGCTCTGGCCGCGGTGAGCCACGCGCTCCACGTGAACGAGATGCCGCTCCCGAACGTGAGTCGCGTCCCAAGCGAGAAGCCCGCCCCAGCTCGCGAGCTGAGCGAGGCGACGCCGAAGAGCGAGTTCGTGATGATCGTGGACGCGGTGAGCGTCCGGCAAAATCACCTCGTGGCCGGGATGCTGACCGAGACTTCGAAGAACGCCCCGCACGAGCTGAGCGTGGTGAGCGGCCTGAACGCAATGAGCGTGGCCCCGCCCGCGAAACGCCTCCGCGTCGCCGCGACGAAGAAGAAACCTCCTACCGGGATCGTGATGAACGGGACAGTGGTCCACGCGGCAGCTCCGGACGCGAAGAGCGGTCGGGCTCGCGTTCCCGAGGTGAGCGATCCGAAGGACGCGGCGATAGCCCCCGTTCCGGACGTGGCTCCGAGGGATCCCGCAAGCCAGAATCCTCCAAGTCTCCGGAACGCAGCAAGCGACCCGTTGAGCCAGTCGATGACGAGGCCGACGATCGCCCGCGTGGCAAGATTCAGGCGATTGAAGTCCCAACTTGGGAGCACGCGATCTCGCTGCTGATTGCTCGACATCCCAAGCCGCAGGACCGCGGGGGCTCACGCTCCGGTCCGCGAGGGGATGACCGCGGCAGCAGCCGGGGACGTGGTCGACGCGGGCAGGGCGACCGCTGAGTTTCCACCGCTCAGCCTGTCTCAGTCCAGATGATCGATCAAAATGATCGCGGGATGCTTCCCCTCCAACGGGTTCGTGAAATAATGGGGAGGGAAGCTGTCAGTGTACGCGCTCGAAGGGGACGACGTTGCTAGTTCGCATGGACTTAGCCCGCATCATCATCAGTGAGATCAACGATCAGCAGGTCGTGTTCTTGCGAGAGGTCGGGGGCTCCCGCGCGTTTCCGATTCTGATCGGACTCTTCGAGGCCATGAGCATCGACCGTCGCATTCAGGGCAACACCCCTCCGCGTCCTCTGACCCACGACCTGCTCAAGAACGCCATCGACGAATTGGGAGGTGAGGCCCAGGATGTCGTCATTACGCATCTGGTCGAGCATACGTATTACGCGCAGATCCGCATCCGCAAAGACGATGACGTGATCGAACTCGACAGCCGTCCGAGCGACGCCATCGCGTTGGCTGTGCATTACGACCCGCCGCTGCCGATCTTTGTCGATGACGAAGTGCTGGATCAGGTGACATAGCTTCTTCGTTCGCTTAATGATGAGCCGGCGAGCGGTCGGCGTCAGCCGTCCGGTGCTTGTCACCGCGACTCGCTGTTTGGTGTTTCCTGGTATAAGACGTTCGCGAAGTCACCCAGGCAACACTTCTGCCCGTTGGCTCGTGTCGCGACTCCACGCTTCCGCAGCACCAGTGGGCTAACGCCCACCGCTCGCCGGGCCAAGCAGCTCTCCCCCGTAGTCGCTCCGAAGCTGACGGCGGGGACTCTCCTCGGTATGCTGTACCTTCTGTGAATTTCAGCCCCTGATGAGGAGGTCACCGATGCTGCGTTTGTCTTGTTTCGTCTGCCTGTTGCTGTCGCCCGTGCTGGCGATCGGGGCTGACAATACTGTCACTCCCGCTGAAGCCAAGTCGGGATGGGTTTCGCTCTTCGATGGGAAGACGACCACCGGCTGGCGGAACTATAAGAAGGACAAGATCAGCGACGGCTGGAAAGTCGTCGACGGTGCTTTGACCCGCGCAGATAAAGGCGCCGGCGACATCATCACCGCCGATCAGTACGACAATTTCGAACTGCTCATCGAGTACAAGATCGCCCCGGAAGGCAACTCGGGCATCATGTTTCGCGTGACCGAAGAGGACAGCTCCCCCTGGAAAACCGGTCCGGAGATCCAGGTTCAAGACAACGTGAAGCCACACGATCCCCAGCTGGCGGGCTGGCTCTATGGCCTCTATCAGCCGAAGGCCGATAACTTCACCAAGGAAGTTCCCGACGCCACACGTCCTCCGGGAGAGTGGAACCAGCTCTACATCCGCATCACGGATCAGCAGAGCGAAATTCAGATGAACGGCATCATCTACGAGAAGTTCCAGATCGGCAGCCCCGACTGGAATGAACGCGTCGCCAAGAGCAAGTTCGCCAAGGCTCCCGGCTTCGGCAAAGCCAAGAAGGGGCATATCTGTCTGCAGGATCACGGCGACCTGGTGGCCTATCGCAATATCAAGCTGCGACCGCTGAGCGCCAATGGTCTGCCACCCGAAGTGGCAGAAGATGCTTTGCCTGTCACTGTCGAGAAGGCGTTCCCCGCTCTGGAGTGGGCGAACTGGAAGGCCGAGACCGACGACGGCAAGAACATCCCCTTCCGTCCGATCGTGCTGACTCATGGCGGCGATGGATCGAACCGCGTCTTCGTCGCCAGCCAGCAGGGCGTGATCTACGTCTTCGACAATGACCAGGGCGTGAAGACCAGCCAGGTGTTTCTCGACATCTCCGACCGCGTCGCATACTCCGACAGCATGAACGAAGAAGGCCTGCTCGGCATGGCCTTCCATCCCAAGTTCAAGGAGAACGGCGAGTTGATCGTCTCCTATACTTCGAAGAAGGTCGAGCACCTGTCGGTCGTCTCGAAGTTCACCGTCTCGAAGGACGACAAGAACAAGGCCGACGCTGCTTCAGAGCAGGAAATCCTGACGCTGCCACAGCCCTACTGGAACCACAACGGCGGGACCGTCGGTTTCGGCAAGGATGGGTATCTGTATGTCGCCTTCGGTGATGGCGGAGCGGGGAACGACCCGCACGGCAATGGTCAGAACCTGGGTGTGATGCTGGGCAAGATCGTACGCGTCGACATCGACCACAAGGACGCGGGGAAGAACTACGCCGTACCGAAGGACAACCCGTTCTGCGGCAAGGAAGGGGCTCTCCCTGAGATCTATTCATATGGCTGGCGTAACCCATGGCGGATGGCATTCGACAGCAAGACCGGCGATCTGTGGTGCGCCGATGTGGGTCAGGCGATGTACGAAGAGATCAACATCGTGACCTGCGGCGGGAACTACGGCTGGAGCCGTCGTGAAGGCTCGCACCCGTTCGGCAAGAACGGTGTCGACGCCAATCCCGACATGATCGAGCCGATCTACGAGTACGATCACAACGTCGGCAAGTCGATCACTGGAGGGACCGTCTATCGTGGCACGCGAGTCCCCGAACTCGTGGGCAAGTACATTTACGCCGACTACGTGAGTGGTAAGGTGTGGGCCCTGACCTATGACCCGGCGAAGAAAGCACCGGCTCACAACGCGACCATCGCGGGCAATGGTCTGCCAATCCTCTCCTTCGGAGAAGACGAGCAGGGCGATGTCTACTTCATGGTCGTGGCTGCCGATGGTCACGGGATCTACCGGTTCGCCAAGAAGTAAACGACCGGTCCGAGATCGTTGTGAATGAACGTCATCGCGGGACGGGCTGAATGCCCGTCCCGTCTCCCATTCAGGCATCCGTAATGCAGCCATTTGCCGGTCGTGTCGCAGTGATTACGGGAGCCGCCAGCGGGATTGGGCGGGCGACCGCCATTCGCCTGGCTCAGGCGGGGGCTCGCGTGACAGCGTGTGATCTGCGGACACGTCCGGAGAACGAGGCGGTCTTCGGGCCGCTTGGAATCCGGCAGGTTGCGTGTGACGTGCGCGATCTTTCGCAGCTGCAATCGGTGATTGATGAGGCTGCGACTCTTGGTGGCCGGCTCGACATTCTGGTGAACAATGCCGGGGTGACGATGGTGAAGCAGGTCCCCGATGTCAGCGAAGAGGACTGGGATCGCTGCCTCGATACGAACCTCAAGGCGGCGTTCTTCGGGGTGAAGTTTGCTTTGCCGCACATGCGTCGAGTCGGCGGAGGGGCGGTCGTCAACATGGCGAGTAACGCGGGGCTGCTCCCGCGGGCGCATGATCCGGTCTATTCGATCAGCAAGCTGGCGGTCGTGGGACTGACCAAGAGTCTGGCTCTGTGCCATGCTGCCGATCGAGTGCGGGTGAACTGCGTCTGCCCGGGGCCGGTCTCCGGGACCGATATCATGAACGATGACCTCTCGGCTCAACCTGATCCCGAAGCAGCAGCTCAGCGGAGCATCGCTGCCAGTCCACTCGCGCGGGCGAGCGGGCGGATGATGACGCCCGAGGAGATCGCCGAGGCGGTGTTCTATCTGGTCAGCGACGCAGCCTGCATGGTCACCGGGACTTCGCTGGCGATTGATGGTGGAAAATCACTTGGCGTTCCGCCGGCGTGACGAGATGGTGCACTCATTCGAAATCGAAACAGAGGTGTAGAATGCCTGCTCCCGAGCCACCACCAGTCATCGGCTCCAACTCCAGACCCCGGAGTTTCGGGCAGCGGGTCAAGAAGTTCGTGTTCACTCTGTTGATCGTTTATCTGGGACTCATTGGCATGTTGGCCTGGTTGCAACGCAGTCTGATGTATCAAGGTCGCAAAGGACCGGTTCAAGTGGCGGATGCCGAAGAGCATGCCGACCACCTGCGCGAGTGTTACGTCACTGCGGCCGATGGAGTGAAACTGCACGGCTGGTTGAGCCTGTGCGATGCAACGAGCGAGATCGGACGTTCTCAACCGCTATCGCAGCTGGGAGAGGGGGATCGCTATCTGGTCGTGATGTTTGCCGGGAATGCAGGGAATCGGCTGTCGCGGATTTCCCAGCTGGATCTCTACAACAGACTCGGATGCGATGCCCTGCTGTTTGACTACCGGGGGTATGCCGAGAACGCCGGGTCACCGACTGAAGCTGATCTGTTGCGGGATGCCCGGTCCATCTGGGATTACGCCACCAATGTCTTGAAGGTTCCTCCCGAGCGAATCGTGATCTCGGGTGAGTCTCTCGGCGGTGGTGTAGCGACAGCCCTCGCGAGTCAGGTCTGCCGCGAAGGACACTCGCCGGCCGCCTTGGTCCTGCGAGCGACGTTCTCGTCGATGCTGGAAACGGCGTCGGGACTTTATTGGTGGCTGCCGGTTCGCTGGGTGTTGCTCGACACCTATCAGTCGATCGAACGCATGCCGCATGTGACCTGTCCCGTGTTGACCTACCACGGAACGGCGGATGAGATCATTCCGTATGAGCAAGGTGTCCGGCTATTCGAATCGGCTCCGCCAACCGCCAAGAACGGGATCGAGAAACGTTTCCTCCAAATCCCCGGCGCGGGGCACAACGATATCTACCAGGTCGGTCAGCAGGAAATCGCAGAGGCCATTCGCCTGCTGCTCGCCGAAGTGCAGTCGATCTCGCCTGAGCGAGCTGCCGACTCACCTCTTCGGCTCGCAGAATGAGATATGGCTGTCCCGGTATCATGCGATCCAGTCGCAGCTGCACAACCGGTGCGACTGGACATTCCGGAGGATCCGGAACGATCGCCAGTCTTTACCAGCTAAGAACAGCTTTTCTGACCCGCATAAATTCTCGCGATGGCTTCCCCGGGGTCACCTGACCGACTAAGGTATAGGGATAGGTTGATGTGTCCCGCCTTGATTGACCCGCCTCTCCCACCTCTTGCTTGGCCCGCCCGCATGAGTTCACTACTCCCCCGGCGATATCGCCCGTTGGTCGAGAAGGTTCTTCTCGCTGCCCTCGTTTCCGGTTTCGCAGCCGCGAGCGTGCAAGCTCAGTCGCCGCAGATCACGGGATTTTCCCCGGGAGCTGCAACTCCCGGTCAGGCGACCACCGTCACTGTTCAGGGAGCAGGGCTCGATGGCGTCACCGGTCTCTGGTCGACCATCCCCGGAACCTCGGCTCTCGCACCCGGCGAGATGAATGGCAAGGAAGCGGGCCAGGTGGCGTTTGTGCTGACTCTCCCGCCTGAAGCTCCCGTCGGAATCCACGGTGTGCGGGTCTTTTCGGGGCGCGGTGTCAGCAACCTGAAGCTGTTCTGCGTCGATGACCTGCCAACGATCGCGGAAGCTGCGGGCAATGGTTCGCTCAAGACCCCGCAAGAGATCGCGATTCCCGCGGCGGTCGATGGTGTCGTCGATAACCTGACCCGGGACTTCTTCAAGTTCAAGGCCGAGAAGGGCCAGCTGATCACTCTGGAAGTGCTGGCCCGCCGCCTCGGTTCGCCACTCGACGCCAGCCTGTACTTGTATAACGAGCAGGGCCGAGAGATCGCCTACAACGACGATGCCCAAGGGCTCAGCTCTGATCCCCAACTGGTTTTCCATGTTCCGGAGACCGGCAATTACATCGTTGAAGTCCGTGACATCCGCTATGCCGGAAGTGCCAACCACCGCTATCGCCTGCGGATTGGCGATTTCCCGGCCGTGCAGATGGCTGTCCCCTCGGGATATCCTCGCGGCCAGAGGTCCCGGATCGACTTCGCGGGTGTGAGCGTCGACGATGCCTCGCCCGCCTGGGTGGAAGCCGCTGCGGAAGCTGCACCGGGCTGGAGTCTTGTGAACTCGAAGCGTGCGGGTGGCAAGTCGTCGGCCTTCGCTTATGCCGAGATCACAGCGAATGGCGAGGTGGTTGACCGCGAGCCGAACGACACCCTCGATCAGGCCCAGGCCTTCGTCCTCGGACAGCAGATCTCCGGTCGGTTCGATCGCTCCAAAGATGTCGACAAGTACCGCTTCGACGCCAAGGCCGGGCAGCGATTCCTGTTCACTGGTTTGACTCGCTCGCTCGGTTCGCCCGCCGATCTCGTGCTGCGAATTCTCGATGCCAAGGGAGCCCAACTGGCCACGGCCGATGACGAAGGCAAGTACGAAGGCCGCATCAATTACGCCTTCCCGGCCGATGGGGTTTACTACCTCGATGTGACGGAACTCAACAAGCAGGGTGGAAGCCAGTTCGGTTACCGCGTTGAAGTCGAGCCTTACCAGGCTGGCTTCCGCCTGGCCGCAGCTGCGGACACGCTGAATGTTCCAGCAGGGGGCACTCTGGCAATCACCGTGAACGCCACGCGGCTGGATTATGGCGGCCCGATTGATCTTCAGTTGACCGGATTGCCCGCAGGTCTCACCTCGAATCCCACGCGTATTGGTCCTGGCCTCGCTTCGGCCGTTTTGACGGTCTCGGCCGTGAAAGATGCTCCAGCCGGAGCGCTGACCAGCGTACAATTGGTGGGTAAGGCTGTGATTGGTGACAAAGAGTTCGCAGCTGTCTCCGATGTGGAAGAGGCTCTGCGCGGTCAGTGGAGTGCCACCAAGCTGGTTCCGCCGACGGTCACTCACTCCATGGCACTGGGAGTGGCTCCGGCGAATAAGCTTGCCTTGCGGATCGAGCCGGCGGAAGTTGTCTTTGGGCGTGAGCTCAAGGCGACCGTCAAGGTGATCGCCGAACGCGGCGAAGGCATTGACGAGGCCATCGCCCTGACCACCGAGCCCGCGGCCAACGCCGTGCCCGGTGGAATCACAGTCGGCCTCAAGCCCATCGAGAAGGGCCAGAACGAGGTGGTCCTGGAACTGACCGCCAACGATAAGGCTCCGCTCGGACCTTACACGGTCGTGCTGGTCGGAACGCACAAGAAGGCCAATGTCGGGGATATCGTGGTTCACACCCCCGGTGTCAACTATCGCCTTGATGATGCCATCAAGGTGACTGCCGTCGAGGGAGGTAAGAAGGTTGCCAAGGGGGCACAGGTCCCCGTGAAGGTGACCGTGACTCGCAACCCGGCCTATACTGGTGAGATCAAGCTGACAATCGACAAGGCGACAGCCGGACTGACTGCCGCCGAGGTCGTGATTCCCGCAGACAAGTCGGAAGCGGAACTGGTGCTCAGTGCCGCCGCTGACGCAGCTGTGGGGCCTGCGGCTGAGCTGCGGGTGAATGCCGTCTCTGTCGCAAATCCCAAGCTGACAGCGTCGGCCGCGATTGCTGGGGTGGTTGTTGAATGAGGTGTGGCAGGCTTTCGAGCCTGCTGGAAGGCCCGGGCGGTGAACGCCACTCGGGGAATTGGCGGCGCGAGCCGCGCATGAGACTGATCCAACAGAAAACCGGGCAGACAGGAATGTCTCCCCTCTTCCCGCCGGTGGAGCGAAACATGCGAACAACACGAACCCTCATGGGCCTGGCCCTGATGCTGAGTCTGTGCAGCGTCGTCGCGGCGCAGGACGCATCGAGCGTTCCCAACCAGCTTGAGGTCACCCCTCAGCAGTTCACGCTGATCGGCCCTCGTGCCCAGCAGCAGCTGGTCGTCACGGGAACGTTCGGAGCAAACGATCCTCGCGATCTGACCAGCAAGGCCACGATCGAATCCTCGAACCCCGCCGTCGTGCGAGTCGAGAACGGGATCGCTCACCCGGTCGCCGACGGCGAAGCCGATGTCACCATTAAGGTGGGCGACAAGTCGATCACCTCGCACGTCACCGTCAAGCAGTTCGGAACACATGATCCGATCAGCTTCAAGACCGAGATGCTCGCTGCCCTCACCAAGTCGGGCTGTAACATGGGGGCCTGTCACGGATCACCATCGGGTAAGGGAGGCTTCCGCCTCTCCCTGCGTGGGTACGACCCCGTGCTCGACATCCTGACGCTCAAGAACGAAGCCTATGGTCGTCGGACGAACCCGATGCAACCCGATGAATCGCTGCTGCTCAAGAAGCCGCTGATGGAAGTGGCTCACGGTGGTGGACAGCGTCTGATGCGGAACGATCCTTCCCACATCACGATGCGGAAGTGGATTGCAGAAGGTCTGAAACTCGACCCGGCGGAAGAGCCTGACCTGCTGTCGATCGAAATGTTCCCCAGCAAGCGAGTCTTCCAGCCACAGGGCACCCGGCAGCAGACCGTGGTCATGGGGACCTTCAGCGACGGAACCGTGCGTGATGTTACCGCTCTGACCGTGTTCAGCTCGTCGTCCGAGAGCGTCGCCAAGGTCAGCGAAAGCGGACTGGTCGACAAGGTGGGCCGTGGCGAGACCGCGATCCTCGCCCGCTACCTCGACAAGATGAGCACCTCTTACCTGACCTTCCTCGACGATGTGCCTGGCTTTGCCTGGAACAATTCGCCTGAGAGCAACTTCATCGACGTGCGGGTGAATGAGAAACTCAAGCAGCTGCTGATTCTCCCGTCGGATCTGTGTACCGATGAAGAGTTCATCCGCCGCGCCACGCTCGACACCTGTGGTCGTCTGCCGACAATTGATGAGTCGACGGCGTTCCTGAATGACCTGTCCGATGACAAGCGGTCGAAGCTGATTGATCAGCTGCTCGATTCACCCGATCACGCGGCGTTCTACACGCTGAAGTGGGCCGACGTGCTGCGTGCCAACAGTGGCAAGCTCACGCCAGCAGGTGTGGCGAAGTTCAATCGCTGGATCTACGAAGGCATCCTCCACGACCAGCCGATGGACCAGTTCGCCCGTGAACTGCTGACCGCCAATGGCAACGTGTTTGAGAACCCGGCCGCCAGCTATTGGAAGGCGAGCCGCGAGCCCAACGATGCTGTGGAAACAACAGCCCAGCTGTTCCTCGGTATCCGCATTCAATGTGCGAAGTGCCACAACCATCCGTTCGAGCGTTGGACACAGGACAACTACTACGGTCTGGGTGCTGCCTTCGTTCGCGTGGGTCGTAAGCCCGGCCAGACTCCGGATGAAGAAGTGATCTTCCCGATGGCCGGTGGTGAAGTGACCCAGCCGCGAACGGGCAAGACGATGCCCGTGCACCTCCTGCTCAAGGGAGATGTTCAGGTTCCCGCCGATCAGGACCGCCGCGAAGTCTTCGCCGATTGGTTGACCTCGCCCGAGAATCCCTTCTTCGCGAAGGCTGTGGCCAACCGAATCTGGGGTCACCTGATGGGGCGCGGGATTGTCGAACCTGTCGACGACTTCCGCGACTCGAATCCTCCGTCGAATGCCAAGCTGCTGAACGAACTCGCTCAGCAATTCGCCGAGCATAACTTCAGCCGTCGCTGGTTGATCAAGACGATCATGAACAGCCACACGTACCAGCGCAGCTCGCGGACCAACGACTTCAACAAGACCGACGAACTCTACGCGTCCCACGCCACAGTTCGCATGCTGGGAGCCGAGCAGCTGCTCGACGCGATCAGCGATGTGACGGCGATGCCCGAGACCTTCCCCGGAGTGCCGGCGGGAACTCGTGCGACTCAGTTGCCCGAGCCTCCGACCGACAACTACTTCCTGAAGGTCTTCGGCCAGCCGCAGCGTGAAATGGCGTGTGAGTGCGAACGGTCGAGCGAGTCGAACCTGTCGCAGGCCCTGCAGATGATCAACGGTCCGACGGTCCACAACAAGCTGCGGGCTGACACCGGTCGCGTGGCCACCATGATCGCAGCTGGCAAGGGTGACGATGAGATCATCAACACGATCTACCTCGCCGCTGTGTCACGTGCTCCGAGCTCGGGTGAGTTGCAGACCGCGAAGGCTCACATCGCCAGCGTTCCGGCCGATCAGCGTCGTCTGGCTCTGGAGGACATTGGCTGGGCCGTGCTGAACTCGAAGGAATTCCTGTTCCAGCACTAATCGTTGACGATTCATCGCAATGAACTCGAAAAGGCACGGGCTCCAAACCCGTGCCTTTTCTGTTGTCCGGATCATCGGTGGGGAGCATTGCGGACGTTGTCTTTGCTTCCGACGATTTCAGGTCAGCACTCTTCAATCCGGTGGCGTATCTCGGGGTGTCTGTCCCTTTGCGGTGGCCGTGATACACTGCCCGTGGATCAATCCGATCAAACTCGTCGAGCCAGCCATGTCGTTCGTCAAGATCCAGAAACTGCGTGTCTCGTACGGCAAGCTTGAGGCGGTTCGCGGAATCTCGTTCGAGATCCCCCGAGGAGAGGTCTTTGGGTTCATCGGCCCGAACGGGGCGGGCAAATCGACCACGATCAAGGTTCTGGCCACGCTCATCAAACCGAACTCCGGCAAGGTCACGATCGGCGGGATCAGCGTGCCCGAGAACCCGATGAAGATCCGCCGGATGATCGGCTATATGCCCGATTACTTCGGAACGTATGAGGACCTGACCGCTGCCGAGTATCTGCACTTCTTTGCGGCGGCCTATCAGCTTCCCCGGGCCGATCGTGAGCGGGTGATCGCAGATGTCCTCTCGCTGACCGACCTGTCACACAAGGCGGATGCGGCAGTCGACTCGCTCTCACGCGGGATGAAGCAACGCCTCGGGCTGGCCCGGGTGCTGCTGCACGATCCTGATCTATTGCTGCTGGACGAACCGGCGAGCGGGCTCGATCCCCGGGCGCGTATCGAAGTCCGCGAACTGCTCAAGGCCCTCAAGGCCATGGGCAAAACGATCATCATCTCCAGCCACATCCTGCATGAGCTGGCCCAGTTCTGCACCCGGATCGGGATTGTCGAGGCGGGGCAACTGGTCGCCGAAGGGTCGCTCGACGACATCTATTCGCAACTCGGCCTCCTGCAGGTCATCCATGTCCAGGTGGTCAATCTCGACAGCACTCTGCTGGAGAAGATTCGCAGCCTCCCTGGCGTGGAGAATGTCGAGCAGCAGACCGACCGGCTGGCGATCCGCATGCACGCCACTGAAACCGGGGCCGAGGTCCTGCTCGATGACATGAAGGACCTGGGCTGCCGGATTCGCATGTTCCAGCCCGAGGCGATGGATATGGAGACGGCGTTTATGAAGCTGACCGAGGGCAAGACCGCCTGACCGCCGCTGAAATGCCCGGCGTTATAATCGCTACAAGTAATACAGTTGACACTTTGGGTGGCATGGATAATATGCGGGTGTCTCTCAAAGACTCGCTGTCTTCAGTCGCTCGCCGGCTCCACTCATTGCGTGAGGGAGTTCGCTGTGGGCACTGCCAATATTTCATCGTTGACGCCCCAGCCGGTCGTTGTCGCGCTCCTGGAGCGAGCCGAACGATTCGCGGTCGATGGTCAACATGACCATGCCTCGGCGTTTTTCCGAGCTGCGGTCGTCGCGGATCGGACTCCGGTTGCTCATATCGCTTACGGTGTCTACCTGGCCGATTGCGAACGCGAGGTCTCGGCCCGGACTCATCTGCTGGATGCCTGGGAAATGGCCAAGCGGCTCGGGGATTGGAAAACCCGCGCGCTCGCCTGCCACAACCTCGCTGCTCTCCACCGACGCCAGGGCCAGTTCGCAGCTGCCGATAGCTTCCAACAGCAGGCGATTCGTGCCCAACTGGAAGCCGATCCCGTTGAGCCTTTCCCTGTATTTCTCCTCGCCGGGCGAGCTCTCGACCTGGCCAGCCGCGAGTCGGTGGCTGCGGAGAAGCTTTTAAGTGCCGCTCAGGCTGATCCCGTCGAGGCCGCTGCAGCTCAGCTCAACGCCGGAGTGATTGCCAGACGACAGGATCGCGAGACACTGGCAATGGAGCGGTTCTACGCCGCCTTTGAAATCGCCCAAAGCCAGAAGGATCTCCCGACCTGTGCGGCGATCCTGACCAACATCGCCCACTTACAACGCGACCGCGGACGCTGGAGCATCGCTGACGAGTGTCTGGCTCTCGCTGAGAAAATCGATCACGAGGCCAACCGCTTTCGCTCCGCGGAACGGCTCACCAGCTACCGCCGGGAACTCGCCCGTGGTCTCGCCATGCTCGACGCCGACCCCAGCTGGAACTAACCCGCAACAGGCCCCGTCCCAAGCATTCCCGGGCCCGTCTCCCCCACCCACTGATCGCTGAAAGCTGATGGCTGACAGCTTCTCCCCCTTTGCAATTCGGCCAAAATCGCCGAACTGTACAGACAAATCCTTGTTTGCCCGGGATCGGCCTCGGTAGTCTACTTTTCGTAATCGGACGACTCGTTCGATTCGGAAGAAACGGAATTCTCCCACACAGGAGCTCACGGATGAGCCGGCTGCATGTCTACCGTCCCGATCTTGCTGACGAAGAGCCCCAGATCCTGTCGTTTGCGTTCTATGCCCCACTGATTCGGGCGGAGCGTGCAATGGCATCCTTGCGAGAGGCCCGACTCCGGCAAGAAGCAATCCTGCCGTTCCGGAAGCCAGAGCCGCGAAAGATGTCGCTCCGGTTGTTTGATGAGCGGTTCGGCAGATAGTTCCCCCGGATTGACCTGCTGAGATGTCCACTCTGAAACGCATCTCCGACATTCCTCAACTTCCATCCCGCGCGGTCGACTCCCACAAGGGGAGCTACGGTCGTGTCGTCATCATCGGCGGAAGCGTCGGGATGAGCGGGGCGATCTCGCTGGCGGGGTTAGGGGCCTTGCGCGGTGGTGCGGGACTGGTTTATCTCGCCTGTCCAAAGTCGATCTGGAGTGCGGTGGCGGCGATCGAGCCGTCCTATCTGACAGTTCCGCTGCCCGAGGATGCGAACGGGCGGCTGGCCATTCCATCGATCCCAGAGATCCTGACCGCGAGTCAGAATGCGGACGCTCTGGCGATCGGACCGGGGCTGGGGCAGTCGGACGACCTGCACGAGGTGGTATCGCACATCGTTCGCCATGTCGAGATGCCGTGCGTGGTTGATGCCGATGCATTGAACCTCCTCGTCGATCGCTTGGAGATCCTGACCACGACACCGGCGGTTCGTGTACTCACGCCGCACCCGGGCGAGTTTGCGCGGCTGACCGGCCTCACCACAGCTGCGGTGCAGGCGAACCGCGAATCGTTGGCGATCGAGTTTGCTCAACAGCATCGCGTGGTCCTCGTGCTCAAGGGAGCTGGGACGATCGTGACCGACGGGCTGCGAGTGTTCATCAACCGGACTGGAAATCCCGGCATGGCCACCGGCGGGACGGGAGATGTCCTGACCGGTTTGGTGACTGCTCTCATCGCTCAGGGCGCCGATCCTTTCGACGCCGCCTGCCTGGGCTGCCATCTGCACGGGCTGGCTGGTGATATCGCCGCCGAGGAACTGAGCCCGCCCGGGATGATTGCGTCCGACCTGCCGAAATATTTGCCTCGGGCGTGGAAGCGATCGTGAGCCACGGTCCCTCCTCACCGGGTAATCGTCCGCTTGTGGAAGCGATCTGGCGAGCCGCCGTGCAGGCGGTCGACTCCACGCTTTTGGTGAGGCAAGCGATTCGTATTGAAGATGGCCAACTGGTGATCGCCGGGCAGGCAATTCCGCTGAACTCGTTGCGTCACATCGAGGTCGTCGGTGCCGGTAAGGCCGGAGCCGGGATGGCTTTAGGGGCCGAGGAATCACTCAGCTGCCTGAACAAGCCGATCTCGGGATGGGTGAATGTGCCGGCCGATTGTGTCCGGCCTTTGAAGTCCATCCACTTGCACCCGGCTCGCCCCGCCGGAATCAATGAACCGACTGAAGCCGGAGTCGCCGGATCGGAGGAGATCCTGCGGCGGATCGAGAGACTCGGAGACGGGGATCTGTGTCTGGTTCTCATTTCGGGTGGCGGGAGTGCCTTGCTCCCCGCCCCCATCGAAGGAATCTCGCTCGCCGACAAGGCGGCGACCATTCGCCGGATGTCGCTCGCCGGGGCGGGGATTGATGAACTCAACTGCGTGCGGCGTCAGTTATCGCGGGTGAAGGGCGGCGGGCTGGCCCGGGCCTGTCGGGCGCAATGGCTCATCACGCTGGTCATCTCGGATGTCATCGGCGATCCACTCGAGGTCATCGCCAGTGGACCGACGATCGACTTTCCGCCAGAGCCCGAGCGGGCACTCCAGCTGCTCGAACGGTTCGCTCCGGGGCTGTCGGAGATTCCGGAGTCGGTGATCGTCGCCCTGCGGCAACAGATCGCGAGCCGCTCAACGGCTACGAATGACCATGCCGCGTCTCCCAAGGAAAGTTCGCTCTCGAAGAACGCGACGACAACCCGACACGTCTCGGTCATCGGCAACAATCAAACCGCTGTTGACACCGCTGAGCGAGATGCCCGCGATCGCGGTCTCGATGTCCGAGTTCACGGCGTCGGGCTCGCTGGTGAGGCCAAAACCCTTGGGCGAGAACTGGCTGAAGAGTGCCAGCGGCTCCAGACCACCCTGACGAAACCGCTCTGCCTGATCAGCGGTGGTGAGCCCGTCGTTAAGGTAGAAAAACGGCCCGGCCCACAGAAAGGCGGCCGCAACCAGGAACTCGCGCTGGCGGCTCTTTGTCAGCTCATCGAGTCCAATTCGAGTGGTATCACGATCCTTTCCGGAGGCACCGACGGCGAGGACGGCCCGACCGACGCCGCGGGGGCCATCGCCGATGACGCTGTGGCTCAAGCCGCTGCCCGGCTCCACCTCAACCCGCAAACCTACCTCCACGACCACAACAGCTACCCGTTCTTCCAGCAGACCGGCGGCCTGCTCCTCACCGGTCCCACCCACACCAACGTCATGGACATCCGCGTCGCCCTAATCGAACCACGTCAGTAATCTTTGTATCCTTCGATCAACCATAAACCCTCAACGCTCAACCTCTCCTCCCCCATGCCTCCCGAAAAAGCGGAAGCCCTCGTGATTCGGTTGGCCGACTTCAGTGAGTCGAGTCGGGTGGTGACGTTCTTCACTCGCGAGTTCGGCAAGTCGAGTGCCCTGGCCAAGGGAGTGAAACGGCTCAAGGGACCGTTCGAGGGGGCCATCGATCTTCTCTCGCATGTGCAGATCATCCTCTACCGCAAAGACCACGACGCTCTCGATCTGGTGACCGAGGCTCAACTGCTCGGCCGCTTCGCTCCTCCGTCGAAAGAAATTTTTCCACTCTACGCTGGGTACTACGTGGCAGAGCTGCTCGACATTGGGACCGAGCCGCACGATCCCCACGCGATTCTATTTGATGAGGCGATCGCAACGCTGGAACGACTCACCCAATCCACAGATCCGCGTTTTGCGATCATGCGTTTCGAGCTCTTGCTCTTACGCGAGATCGGGAACTTGCCGGAGTTCACCCACTGCGTCCACTGCGAGACCGAGGCGACCGCATCGCGCGGCTCGAAGTTCTGGGTCACCGCCAGCGGGTTGATCTGCGAAGCCTGCGGCCGCCCCGAGTTCGAGCATGCCGCCATCCAGCCCGGCAGCGTCAGATTGCTCCAACAACTCTCGGCCGACGAAGCCCCGGCCTTCGCCGAGTTGGCCCCCCCCGCCTCCCAGACCAAAGAAGTCCGCCGCATCGTCACAGCTGCGGTGACACACGCACTCGACCGCAAGCCGAAGATGCTCGGTTATTTGAAGTTTTGATCGATCCCTTGTCCTGAGACTTTTTCACAAACGTGTCTCGGGATGACTCGACTGAGTCTGCTTAATCCCCCAGATTTGCTTGCATCGCGGTGATTGCCCGAACTCCTATTGAGTCTCCGGCAAAAACTGCCGTATACTCCCGCGCGCTGGGGAGCCGGACTCGACTCGTCGAGGTTCCGAGGGAGCATTTTCTCTCAGAGCATGCTGTCCAGTGTCGTTTCGGATCGTTGTGTCGACGGATGACACGCGGACGGTTCGACTGGTGAATGCATTGAGAGATCCACGCGGGCAGTGTCCAGCGGAAGTCGCTGTCGGTTCCGCAATTCAGGGAGGGAAAGATGTTGAAATCAGTATTGCGAATGATGGTGACATTGGCGTTGGTGGCATCGTCTACCATCGCCTTCGCGGAGGAGTATCTGGACCCCCAGCTTCCCGCGTATCGTCCGGTGGACAAGCTCGAAGGCAAGATCACTCTGATCGGCTCCGACACCATGTCCCAGGTTGTCGCGGTCTGGAAGGACAGCTTCAAAAAGTACTACCCCAACGTCGAGATCACTATCGCCGTGAAGGGCGCGACCAACGCAATTCCTTCCGTGGTCAAGGGCGAAGCCACCATTGGCATGCTCAGCCGTGAAGCGACAGTCGAAGAGATCGAATCCTTCACCACTGAAAAGAAGTACGCTCCCAAGTTGCTGGTTCCGAGCCTGGAACGCATCGGGGTGTATGTAAGCGAGTGTAACCCGATCGAGAGCCTGACCCTGGCACAGGTCGACGCGATCTTCTCGACGACCCGTAAGCGTGGTGAAGCCAAGGAATACAAGACCTGGGGCGATCTCGGAGTCACGGGAAGTCTGGCCAAGGAAAAGATCACACTGCGTGGTCGATCGTCAACCACCGGATCACAGGGCTTCTTCCAGGCTGTGGTTCTGCAGGGGGGCGAGTTCCACAAGGAAATGCACGCCGCCAAGGACAACCTGACTCTGGTCAAGGAAATCGCTGCCGATCCGACCGCCATTGGATTCTCGGGCGAGATCTACCAGATCCCCGGCATCCGTGCGGTTCCCATTTCGGTGAACGCGAATGAACCGGCCTACGCGATTGACTCACTGGGGGATGAGCATGGAACTTATCCGATCATTCGCCCCTTGCAGTTCGTGATCGATCAGGCTCCTGACAAGGAATTGCCCGAAGTAGAACGCGAGTTCCTGAAGTATGTCTTCAGCAAGTCGGGCCAGGAAGATGTCGTGAAAGCGGGCTTCCATCCGATCTCGTCCGCCCCCGCCCGGACGGCGTTGGGAGCTGTTGGTCTCAATACGTTGAACTGACGCTCCTGACAATCAACCGCTGCCACTGGTTATCCGGCGGGACACCTCGACCAAGGTCGGTCGAGGCCGCCATGAAGCACACGCTCTCATACATATTCCTGGAAGGAGTCCTCCCATGGTGCGGAGATATTTGCAAGGGCTGACAATCGCAGCCTCTGTCGTCTTGGTCGCCTCGCCGGCCTGGTCGATTGATCCTCGGCTGAACACGAACCCCAATTCCGGTCGGACCTCGACCGTGCCATCCTCGAACGATCCCGCAGCCACCCGTATCGTTCAACCCACAACTTCGACGGTGCCTGGGACTCAAGGTCGTGATCGGCTCGTCCCTGATCCGACGCGATTTGAGTACAACCCCGTCCGTCCCACGGCGACCGATTCTCTTCGGCCCGCGGCTCCGGTCCGGACGCAACTGGTTCCCTCAAACCCGCAAGTTCAGCCTCAACCCCAGCCGCAGCCGAGTCAGTCGACTCAGCCTCGCTGGAAGCTCGGTGTTTATTCCAAGGACACCAGCACCGGCGTGCAGATCGTGCAGGTCGTCCAGAATGGAGCGGCACAACGCGCTGGTCTGGAGAAGGGCGACGTGGTCCTGACCGTCAACGGGTATCAGGTCGGCTATGTGAATGGCACTCTGTATGACTGTGGCAACGAGTTCGAACGCAATGCGGACAAGAATGGCTGGGTCAATATCCTGGTCTTCGACGGCCGGACCAACTCGCTGACCAACCTGCCTGTTCAGCTTGATTCCCGATTGATGCACCTGGGCGGAACTTTGACCTGGCGTGATGCGATCTCGATCCCGGCACGATCGACAGCGATCGTCGAACTGCGTGAGCGGGCTCGCACAGGAGCTCCGGCCACGGTGATTGCCAAGACGACCGTGGATCAGCTTCGCAATGGGACGATCCCGTTCGAGATTGAGTACGACCCCGCGTTGATCGATCAGACCCGCACCTACTTCATCTCGGCCGTCGTGGTCTCACCGGCGAATCAGGTGCTGTATCAATCAAGCGTCGCTTCGAACTACCAGTTGACGAATCTGACCTCGGGCCAGAATCGTCCGATTACCGTCGCTCTGGAGCGTGCGGGTGGGTATGACCAGCCCGTAGCACAGAACCCTCCTCAGTACGGGAATCAGGAGCAATATGTCACCCAGGAACAGCTGGAGACCTTGTTCCAGACCATTCTGGAGCGAAATCCGACCCAGCGTGAGATGGAAGCCTGGCTGAGCTCGATCCGCAATGGTCAGTCACTGGTCGATGTGCAGGCGACACTGCTAGCTAACAACCAGGTCTTCAATCAGGTGAATCGCGACAAGACCCAGTATATCGAGCGTCTGCATCAGTTGATGCTGGATCGCAAGCCCTCCGCAGATGAGTTGGCGTACTGGACCAAGCGTTATGACGAGTTGCAGGGGATCCGCAGCGACGTTGCCCGCGAGTTCATCAACTCGGTGGCTGCGAACTGATTGCCGACCCGACACATGACTTTCCCTCAACGGGGACACCGCACGTGCGGCGTCCCCGTTTGTGTTTTATAGAGATATCAATTGGTGGCGAAATGGCATCATTTCGTCGCAATAGAGAGAGCCCGGTTGTAGCAATCGTAACGACCAAGAAACTCGTTGATCGGTCGCAACATGGCCAAGCGAGCCAGGAGACCAAATCTTCTCCCAGAGGTCGTCGCAGCCTGTAAGCTCGGGACACGGTGTTGTCTCGATCGAGGGACGGCACGATTCAATTCTGTTGTCGAGCTTTGTGCCCCCGAGGATCACTGAAATGGCGGCCCCCGTGAACAGCCTGGAGTTCTTTTCGCTCGTCGAAAAAAGCCAGCTACTCGATCCGGAGCTTGTCTCGAAATTACGACCTCAGATCATCAGCCAGAAAGCCGCCGATCCCAAAAAGCTGGCGATGACGCTGCTGAAAAACCAGCTGCTGACCGAGTATCAGGCTCGTCAGCTGCTTTCCGGTAAGAGTAAGGGCTTCTATCTCGCTCGTTACAAAATCATGGAGCTGTTGGGCACCGGCGGCATGGGGAAGGTCTACCTGGCCGAGCAACTGTCGATGGAACGACTGGTCGCGATCAAGTTGATCAGCCTGCAGAAGAACAAGAAACGACAGGATCAGGCCCTCGCTCGATTCAAACGCGAAGCCAAAGCCGTCGCCGCCCTGCGACACACGAACATCATCCAGGCCTTCGACTATGCCGACGAGAACGGTCTGCCCTACTTCGTGATGGAGTATGTGGAAGGGATCGACACCGCCCGGATCGTGCACCACTTTGGTCCGATTCCTTGGAGTCTGGTCGCTGAGATCGGTCGACAAGCTGCGGAAGGTTTGCAACACGCCCACGAGGCGGGGCTGGTTCATCGCGACATCAAACCAGGCAATCTACTCGTCGACTCAAGCGGATTGGTCAAGGTTCTCGACCTGGGGCTCGTGTCGGCTTTTGACCAGAAGGGCGACGACGCCCTGACCGTCGATCAAGACCAGCTGGGGACCGTGGACTACATCGCCCCCGAGCAGGCTCTCGACAGCAAGAGCGTTGACGCCCGATCGGATGTTTATGGGCTGGGGGCGACGCTGTACTCCATCATGAGTGGGCGGATTCTCTTTCCCGACAAGACCACCGCTCAGAAACTCTTGCTGCACCAGACAACGGAACCCGATCCAATCGCGTCGCTGGTGAAGGATGTTCCGGCCGAACTCGCCGCGGTCATTCACAAGATGCTGGCCAAGAAGCCGGATGACCGCTTTCAGTCGGCCGCAGAAGTGGCCCAGGCTCTCAAACCCTTTGCCGTTCCCCGGACACCGCCGTACGACCTCAGTGCGATCAAGTTTCGACGTGCGACTTACGAAGGCTTTCTCGGCAAAAGCCCGGAACCGAACAAGATCACCGTCCCCACACTCGGCAGCCCGGAACTCGACAAGCCGGCCCCCGCGATATCCCGCGAAACGGCCTCACGATCATCCAGCCAGCTGCGCCCAGCTTCGGCGATCAACGTCGAGTCAACGGAAACGGTGACCGACGACTTCTCGACACTGATTACCGAATCGTCGCAGATGTCGATGGAGATGCCGTCGATCGTTGGCCGCAAGAAGCGGAAGCCGAAGAAGAAGTCGGGGATCAACTCCGTCCAGTGGATGATTCTGGCAGTGGCGGTGGTCGGAGTGGTTGTGGCCACCTGGCTGGGGGCCTATGCCATTCGTGCGATGGCCGGGATCGACGATTTCTCGACGCCCATTATCAAAGACGAGCCTGCGGCAACACCTCCCGGACATAATGCGGAACAGAGCCCACCAACAACTCCCGCCGCACAACCCGCCCAACTGGCCACCGCCACGACTGTTCAACCGCCGGTTCCAATGCCAGTGACTGCCCCGGCCGCTGAGCCCGCTTCGAAACCAGCCGCTGTGGCGCCGCCGATGCCTGAACCTCAGCTTGCGGTCACTCCACAACCTGCCGCGTCAATGGCGACGCCTGCCCCGGCTCCGCCAGCTGTTCCGGATGCAGCCCCTTCAGTACCAGCGAGTCCGCCCGTCGAGGCACCAAGCTCGCCTGTGCATCCTCCGGTTCCGACACTTGCACCCGTTGTGTCGGAAGATGTCTGGCGAGAGAGCGTGGCCCGCATGACGAACGACTCCTCCCTTCAAGTGTGTTACACGTTCGATGAATCAACGATCTCTGGAAATCGCGTCAAGAACCTGGCCCAGAAGACGAGCGGCTTCTTTCTGATGGAGCTGACAAGTCATCAAGTTGGCCGCGGCCGGTTCCCCGGAAAGAAGGCGATTCGATTCAATCAAACAGCTGGCATGCAGTACGGCGAGCTCACCTCGGCCGATTCCAACCGACTCCAACTGGAGGGGAACTTTACAATCGCTCTCTGGTTCAAGGTGGAGAGCTTCGACAAACCCCTGCAGACTCTGATCTCCAAAGGGGCGAACGGTTGGCGGATTCGCAAGAACCTCGACTCCGACGCTCTAGGCCTGCAATTCATGGACGCGAGCAAGCAGAGCTGGCAGCTCAATGGGACCCGAGCCGTGAACGATGGCCGCTGGCACCAGATTGTCGCAGTGAACTCGGCCCAGCAGTCGTCACTTTACCTGGACGGGAATGTCGACAGCACGTGGAGCGGACGAACCACCGTCGCCCCCAACACCAGACGAGTCCGACTGGGAGGGGTGTCTGGAGTCAGCCGGGAGAGCAACGGCTTCAATGGCTGGATCGACGAAGTGGAAATCTGGAACCGTGATCTGAGCCCGGAAGAGGTTCACCAACTCTTCAGCCAAGGCAACCCGGCGCAATAGAGTCGTTTGAACTCCACGTACCCCACGAGGAGTGGGCTGGTCCTGGCTATCCCTCACGAGTGAGGCCAGCGACACCGGATCGGCATCCCACTTCGGCTAGGATTTCGCCGCGATCAAGGCGTCGAGTTCCGCCTTCAATTTCGGCAGGATTGTGTCGTAGGTATAGGCACCAATCTCTTCCGGACCACGCTTGAGGTTCACGTGGTTCGGCCCGCACCACAGGCCCAGATCGGCGTCGTCTGTTTCCCCTGGCCCATTCACCCGGCAGCCCATCACGGCGATGGTGATCGCGTGGTCTTTGGCGTACGCCGTCATCTCTTTCACCGCCGCGGCGAGGTCGATAAACGCCTCATTCTCCACGCGGGAACAGCTGGGGCAGCTGATGATATTGAGTGATTGCAGGCCGTAATCGACGACGCTTCGTACCCGCCCGGCGGCAATGTCTTCAAGGATCTTGCGCCCGGCGGCGATCTCCTCCGACTTGCGAGAGTTCGGCACGGTGAGCGAAACGCGGATGGTGTCGCCGATGCCGCGGCTGATCAGCTGCTCAAACGCGATACGGGTCTTGATGATCCCGTCGGGGGGCATCCCGGCTTCGGTGACTCCCAGATGGAGTGGCACGTCGGGCCGCTCGGCGGCAAAGCGTTTGTTGACCTCGATCACATTGCGGGGGTCGGAGTCCTTGAGCGATACGGCAAATCGCGTGAAGCCCAGCGAATCGAGAAACGAGCAGTGGTCGAGGGCACTCTCCAGCATGGGGGAGATCGAATCGTGGGCGTCGTAACGCTCTTTCTTGTCGGGATCGACTGATCCGCAGTTCACTCCCACTCGCATCGCACAGTCATTCTGGCCAGCGATATCAGCCAGGTAGCGGACCTTCTCCTGCCACGGCTTCTCTCGCTCGTGATGATACAGGTGGCCGGGGTTGTACCGGATCTTGGAGACGTACGGAGCCACCAGCTCCGCCATGCGATAGTTCTCCTGCAGATCGACGGCGAGATTCGCCTCCACCTGCTTCGAAATCTCAGCCAAGGCCTCGGCGTCTTTCTTACTGTCGACGGCCACGCGAATCACGTCGGCACCGGCCGCGACCAGATCGCGGATCTGTCCGACTGTCGCGGCAATATCCTGGGTGTGTGTCGCGGTCATACTCTGCACCGCGATCGGATGGCCTGCACCGATCGTGACCGACCCAATACGCACCGGTCGAGTCGGATTACGCGGCAACGCTCGTGATTCCACGCCTGTCTCCCTGGTTGTTGAGCCGCTCGACGTCCCGAGCCATCGCTCACTTCCCTCATGATAGCCGATTCGCTCGTGCGAACGAGTGTTGAATGACATCGACAGAGGAAGTACCAAAGCATGAGATCGTAAGAGGCGATCCATGGCGACCTGAGAGCAGGTCCTTGCCCACTCATCACGCTGAGGCGGGCTTTGCACCACTTCGGGGCATCTGCGTCACCAGCGTGTCGATGGCCCGGGCCAGATCGCGACACCCGCGGCCATATCGTTTTTCCCGTTGGGCTTGTTCAGCTGCGCTGATCGCCTCCTGGTGTGTCTTCTGGTCGATACTCCAGTTTTCCTCGACCGCCGATCGCCTTAGCTCCTGCTCGATTTCGGAAAGCAACTGGAACAGATCCGTGGAGGTGAGCGAGACAGCAGTCCGGTGCGGGCGGCTGAGATTCGTCCGCGACAGTTCGTCATTCTCGGTCTGAACGGCTCGTGCTTTCCGATTCAGGCTGAGCACTTTGAGCAGCATCCCCACCAAAGTTGTGGCTGCCAGTCCGGTCATCGTGAGCCCGGTCCGGCGATAGCGGAGCGACCAGAGCGCGATCCCGCTGACGATGGCAATCGAAACCAGCCAGAAGGCGATCAACCAGACCCAGGAGAGCGAGTGCCGGGGCTCATCGATCGTCTCGGGGATCGGTGGCGGGACATTGGCGGGCAGATCACCGACGCGGGCAACAATCACCGTACTGTTGTCAGGGCCTCCCCTCAAGTTGGCGATCTGAATCAGAAGTCGGCACGCCTGATTCGGCGACAGCTCGCGGGAGATGGCTCCGATTTCTGCATCGGAAATCTGATTACTCAACCCGTCGGAACAGAGCACAAAAATATCGCTCGGCAGTACCGCGAAGGGACCTTCCAAGTCGACCTGCACGGTGGGTTCCGGGCCCAGCGACCTCAGAATGATATTCCGGTGATTCGAGAAGTCGATCTTCTCCGCCGCCTTCCCATCCCGGAGGCGCATCTCCCATTCCAGACTATGGTCAAAAGTCAGCTGGTCGATCCGGTCACGTCGGACCCGGTAACAACGACTGTCCCCGACATGCCCCAGCATTGCTCCTCGCGAGGAGAGCGTCAGCACCGAGCACGTGGTCCCCATCCGCTGGAACTCTTTGTTCTGCTCACCCTTCTCATGGATGGCCGAGTTCGCAGCCACGATAGCGGCGTGTAACGAAAGCCGGGGATCGGCGATCGGGCTTTTGAAATATGTGTGGGGGATCGTCTCAGCTGCGATCTTGCTGGCCAGTTCGCCAACCGCGTGGCCCCCCATGCCGTCCGCGACGAGAAACAGATGTCCGCGACGGTTGTACTCTTCTTCGGACTGACTGACCTGAACGGCGAAAGAGTCTTCGTTGTTCTGGCGGCGCATACCGACATCTGAGAGCGTAGCGAACTGTACTTTCTGCTCCCAGCGCATGCGTAATCCCCGGAGATGTGGCCTTTTGGCATCATATCCCGACCGACGCATGTCTGCCACAACGCCGAAAGACCGCCAGTTCGCGACTCCGGAATCACCCCTCAAAGAGCCGGAAGCGCCAGCGACCGGAGTGCGAGTGAGAGAAAGTCGTCACCCTCCTCTCTCGAGCCGGGCATCACTCAGGCCATCATCCCGCCATCGATGACGAAGGTTTGTCCCGTCACAAAGGACGCCTCGTCCGATGCCAGATAGAGGGCCGCCTGGCTGATTTCGTCGGGCTGCCCGAAACGCGGGATCGGCTGGGTCTGTTCGAGGTGGGTACGGTACTGCTCGTCCTTCCAGAAATACTCGCTGAAGTCGGTCTGGATCAGCCCCGGAGCGATCGCATTGCACCGCACGCCCAGCGGGCCAAACTCGCGGGCCCAGCTGCGGGTCATCATGATCAGCCCTGCCTTGCTGAAGCTGTAGAGCAAGCCCTGTGGCTGGGGCTCCAATCCGGCGACCGAACTGATGTTGATGATCGAGCCCTTTCCGCGTTCGATCATCTTCGGCACGGTAAGCCGGACGAGCCGCAGTGCCGCCTTGATGTTGATCTCGACAATCTTGTCGAGCATCTCGTCGGTCGCGTTCAGTGAGGGCCCTTGCCCGATATTCGTGGCGCTGTTGTTGACCAGGATGTCGACTGGTCCGAGTTGGGCTTCGGTCTCGCGGACGAGGTGTTCGACCTGATCCAGCCGACCGACATGACAGGCGATCGGCAGCACTCGCCCCGGAAGCCCCGCCAGTTCATTCGCGGTCGCCTGCAGATTCTCCAGCTTGCGACTGGCGATCACGACGTTGGCCCCCGCCTCCGCGAACCGCTTAGCAATCGCCTTCCCGATCCCGCGACCGCCACCAGTGACGAGGGCGACTTTGCCCTTGAGGGAGAGACTCGTACTCATGAGGAATCCTTGGAAAGATCTCGGAGATCAAGATCCCCTGCAATCTAACACTGAAGGCATCCTCGGAGTAGAGCGGAGAGAGTTGGCCGATTTTGCTTCGGCCACTCGGCGTTTTGGGTTAATTCAAAACCGAGGCTGCGGAGAGAGAGAAGGGAATCATGAAACTACATGTACTTCGCTTAGGAACTCGTCATGCCCATTGTGATCCTGATGGTCGTTTGGGTCGCCGTCCTCGCGCAGCTGATGCTACTAGCAGTCCCATTCTGCGGGCTGATTCCTGCGTGGAAATTGGGGCCAGCCTCACCAGGTGACCCGGGGCGATTGATGGCGGCGTGGGTGGCTGCCTGTGTATTGAATCTAATCGCGACGATTGTCCCTTATGTTTGGTATCTCGCTCCCTACGGTTGCTTGCTGGCAGCATTTGGAATCGCGAGTTGCGTTGGGGGAATTGCAGGACACCGATCCTGGCTGTTTGGCCCGATTGCAAGTTTCTGGTTTGTTCTGCCCTGGCTGGTTATCCAAAATCACTGATTTCCCCCACGGAAATAGCGACCCATGGAGAAATGTCGCTGCTTTTCCTGCTGTTCACTTTCGGGGCAGGAGTTGCCGGGGGTCTGATGTCTTCTCTCGTCCTCCGATGGCGTGCGTCGTTGACTTTGGAGAAGTAGCCGGAGTTCTGCTCACTCTGGGTGATACCTGCCGGCGTCGCCAGCTGGCGACGCCTCAAGAGGAATGACTCATCGGTGAGAAACAAAACGGCCCGAGAAACATTCCCAGCCCCAGCATGATGAGCAGCGATCAGCTGGGACTGAGAATGTTGGCATCCGTGGTGACTACAAAAACCATTGACTGTCGTCGCGATTAGAACTCCCCAACCACCTGGCCATCGTTGCGGCTGCACAGGCGTTCCAGCGTGCTGTCGACCCATTCTCCATTGATCGGGAACGGGGTCAGAGAAGAGGCAGTCAAGGAGTTGTAATCGATGTTCTCACTGAGAAATCGCACAGCCCCGTCCGCCATCAGGAAGTGGACGCCTCCGACGTGGCTGCTGCTGAAGGCGCGTCCTTCGTGCTCACGATTGGCCGGCGAACTGCTGTTCAATCCTTGGAATGGCTGGCCGAGCAATGCGTGGCCAGCACTGCGATGGTTGGTGGAGATCGAGGGGCTGTAACCGAAGAGGTTCGCAGCTCCCACGGTGTTGTTCTTAAATTTCCAGGCCCGCTCACCGACCATCAGCGTGTTACTGGTCCCGTCGGTGATGTCCCGGACTCCGATACGAGAGCAGTTGTACCCGACTCCTGTGGCGGGGCCGTACGTGGCTGAGATGAACGGCGGATTCACGCTGAACGAGCTGCAGGCGACCATCACATAGTTCGACGTTGACGTGGCAATTCGGTCGGCTCCGGTGGTCGTGATTCGGTGGTCATAAATTCCGACCGTCGTCGCATTCTCACCTGGATCGGCGTATGTGCTGTCGTACACATTCGTCGCGGGACCAATATCCGACGGGCAGCGGAACATGGAATAGGTCTTGGTCATCAGATCGAGGCCTTGGGGCGTCGCCAGCACTTGATGGAGCTGCGATGTCCCCACACCTAATGAGTTGGACAGTGCTCCCTGATCGACATAGGGAAGAATAAATGCCCCCCACCCCCATGCGGACAGTGAGATGGTGTTGGCTGAAGTCGGATGCTGGTAGGGCATCACAATGCAACCGGGGGGGAATGTGTCAAAGGCATCGTGATAGTTATGCATCGCCAGCCCCACCTGCTTGAGATTGTTCTTGCACTGGGAACGGCGGGCAGCTTCTCGTGCCTGTTGCACGGCGGGAAGAAGGAGGGCAATCAGTACGGCAATGATCGCGATAACGACCAGCAGTTCAATCAATGTAAATCCACGACGCATATGCTTCACATTCATCGTATCGACTCCGGAGGGGAGAGAGGAAATCGGGAAGACCCGGAAGAGACAGCAACAGTGTCATTCAGGAGAAACAGGCTTCTGTCGTTTCTTTTGGAGCGAGGGGGCGTTGGCCTCCAGCTCGAAATCAAATGTGTTCCGGCCACTTTTCACCTCGCGAAACAACTCGCTCTTGCCGGAATAGCGAGCTGGGATCTCCGGTTGTCCGGTGGTTCCAATCGGCCAGGAAAAGCCCACAGTATTGGCACCGACCTTGGTGCCTTTCACCCCATAGGTGTATTCCAGATCAAAGTGCCCGTCCTGGTCGGTGATCCCCATGGCGGGCCGACCTTTTTCGGGTTTGAAGGTCACAATCAGACCGGCCAGAGGCTGTTCACCCATCGTGACGCGACCGTCGACGAGACCAATCTGGGGAAGATCACTCCGCCCACAACCCGGTAATCCGGCCAGGAACGGAATCGCGCAGCACAAAACAAACTTGCAAATACGTAACTGCATACTTCAGTCGCCTGCTAATTCATCGGGCAGCCCGAACGGGCCGTTACATGTGACCGACATCAACGTTTCTCGCAGGAAGAGAAACCCCCGCGGCTCGACACAAAATTAATTAGCACTCAGGATAAGCAACTGTTCATATAAGTCAATTATGAAATATCAAGTTTGTCGCTGACCGCCTCAAAATGGTGACATGATCGACCGTGCGTGGTAACCAGCGTCAGCTGCCCTCTTCATTGCTGAAAGCAAACACGGAGCACCACAACAGAAACGGCCAGACGATAATACTGTCCTGCTGACGACTTCTTAGGAGCAGCGGCAGCGGTTTCCGTCCACTCGGTGTTTGCGAGAAGGCGAAGCCAGCTTACGTTAGATCGTCTTCTTTTCCGCGGTACCCGCGCGGAACTTTTGGAACTTGACCCACACGGTCCCGTCAGCGGCGGTCTTGGCTTCGAGCGAGTCGAGCCCGCGCGGTGGGATCTCGTTGATGCGGGCTCCGTCGAGCTGGAAGGCGCTGTCGTGACACGGGCACACATACTTGTGCTCGGAGTCCTTGTACTGCACCGTGCATCCCAGGTGCGGACAACGGGCGTTGAAGCACTCGACTTCGCCCGACTTATTCCGGCTCAGGTACACCGAACCGACTTCCGTTTGCGGAAACTTGTTCCAGGCGTCCTGCAGGTCGGCCACCACCTTGAACGCGCGAGGCGTTCCGTCTTCGGGAAGGGATTCAATCTTGGTGATCGGGAGGAACCCTTCACCCATGCCTGCCGCACTGGCTGCAGCTGCAGCTTGCGGATCGGTCCCCTGCTTTTGCCGCAGCAGCGGGTCAAGAAAATAGACGGCCCCGGTGCAGGCCGGCACGATTCCCGCGACAGCTCCCACGCCCGCCGCAGCGGCTTTGACGACAAAGTTGCGGCGTGGCTCTTCGGACGAAGATTCGTGGGCTTGAGTCATCGTGTTCACCAGTCGGTGGAGGAGGGAATGTCAGGCAGGCTGTCAGGAGGGACCGCTCATGGTGAGCAGCAGGCTCTATGTTGCTGAGCGGGAGAGCACACTGTCAAGACTCAGGCCCGTCGGCACGATGGCTTTCCCCGGTCGGTCTGATACTGTGCATTGTGGTTCCCACATCCTATGAGGTTGAAGCATGGCACTGATCGAACATCCAACGGGCGGTTATCGTTGTCTTCCTGGGATTGCTCCCTATTCCTGTGGAGTGGTCTCCAGCCCGGGGTTTGAGATTGTCCGGGTGATCTGGAATCGACCGCTGCCTTATCGGAAAGCGTTTGACCAGATCGCGGAGATCCTAGAGAGTGAAGAACGTCCCAAAGCCGCGTTGTGTTCAATCGCCCTGAGGTCGCCGAAGCCATACACGTTCGCCGGGTTCGGGGCGTTCAATGCGGAGTATGCGGAGATCCTTAAGTCGTGGGGGCTCTTTATTGGCGAGGTCAACCCGGTCGCCCGTACCAACGTCGCACCGGTGGTCTGTCCACCAAGTGAGCCGGTGATTTACGAGTTCTCCTTCACGCGGCCGTGTGCTCCCGACAGCCCGCCGACCTTTGTCGTGGCCGGGGCGGGTGAGCTGCCCGAGGGCTATCTCTCTCGCGAGCATATCGTCGCTCTTGGGGATACTTCGCCGGCGGGGATCGCGACGAAGGCCCGGTTCGTCATGGACCTGATGGAGGCCCGGCTTCACGGGTTGGGGGTGTCGTTTGCCGATGTGACCACGATCGACGTGTACACCTCTCATTCGTTGTCTCCGCTGCTGCCGGAGATCGTGCTCGGTCGTATCGGAGCTGCGAGTATTCACGGGGCGTCGTGGCACTACACGAATCCGCCGATCGAAGAGATCGAGTACGAAATGGATATGCGAGGGATTCGGACTGAGCTGCGGATTCCGTGAGCGGTTCGAGCTGTGATTGGTAGCAATCATCTGGCTCTGATTCACCAACCCGACGCGTCAGCGAGGGCGAGTGGCATTGGGCTTTTACTGTGGTCGAAATGTGATGTGTCGATGTCTGACTCTGCGGTCGGATTGAATCGACATGGGGCTCTATCTCTGTGATGTGCAAGCAACGAGGGTTTGCCGCGGATTCGAATTACGGAGCCACCGTCGCCGGGATCAACTGATCGAGGCGGTACCCCGGGCCCAGACGGGTCAGGTCGCGACGGACGATCACAGCGGCGGGCTTCTTCGTCGCGTCGATCACTGCTTCGATTCGCGTCGTCGCTCCACCTCGGTCGAAGCAGCCAATCGACTGAACCGAAAAGACATCTCCGCGGGCGCACAGATACTTGTCCAGCTTCTGCATCGTCGGCAGATCGACAAGCCCGTCAATCAGCAGCCACCCCGTCGTGGCCCGCTGGGTAATCAGGTCGGTCATCGGCAGGCCGTCGGAGCTGACTAGCTGGCGACTGGCGATCTGATCGGGCAGGTCGGGTGGCATGTCGGGAAGTCCCAGCAGGATTTCGCGGCGGGCCTGGTTCACGTTGATACGGCCATTGATCGTGGCTGCGGAGGTCGTGGACATCTCCTCCAACAATGTGGGTAACGTTGCGGAGAGGTTACCTCCCGATGTGGACCACGGGCTGTCGAGAGTGGTGTCCTTACCATTGATGGCCACGGTGACTTGAGCATCGACCAGTTCGTACAACGAGACGATCGATGTCTTGGCCCCCGCGGTCAGGTCCATGCCGCCACGGGTCGCCTGCAGTCCCGTTCCGCCCGCTCCATCGCTTCCGCCGCCAGTCCCGGTGGCCGCCCGGGTGATCTGTGAGGCGAGTCCATTGGCCACACTCTTGAGAGCCTCGTCGGTACTCGCATCCCCGGTTGTCGCGGAATTCCACCCCGCGATCGTCGAAGGTGTGACTGGCCCCTTCAGTCGAAAGGCGGTGACAAATGTCGCGATCGCCGTCCCGTGAGCCGTCTCCAACTCGTCATACAGCTCGGTCAGCAGGGCCTGATTGAGGTCGATTCGCTCCGTGCCGTCGGGCTTCAGATTCGACTCGACGGAGTAAATCGTCAGGTAGGCACTCCACCCGAGACTCAACACGCCATCTTCGTTGTCAGGTGGCGCGGTCACGTCGCCATCATTCTCGTTCGCATCAAGCAGTCCGTTCCGGTTCGTGTCCTCCCCATACAACAGCTCGGGGGTGACTCCTTTGACCAGCAGCAATTCGTCGAATGATTCGAAAGCCCCGTTACGGGCTGCATATGGAGGATCGAAACTCTCGTAGCTCAAGGTCTCCGCCCCGAACTCCCGCTCGGTGCTGTCGGAATCGACCCAATCCAGAATGCCATCCGCAGCTTCGTCGGTCATTCCGGGGACCGACATTAATAAGGTGTGCGCGGCGGTGTCTTCGAGCTTGAGAGACGTGATGGTGTTGACGTTGATCTTGGAGGACTCGTCGACAAGGCCATACCGCAACCGCGTCCCGGTCGCGTCGTTCTCCAGCGGGGCGACCAATGTGAACCTTCCCCGGTCGGTGTTGCTGGAAGACTCAAGTAAGGTCACGCCCGCGTAGATCGCGGGATCGTGGTAGAGATTTTCGCTCTCCAGGTCGGCCGGGGCTCCGAGCTTGGCAGCAGCGAATTCGATCCCGGAGTCGGCCAAGGCTCGCGACTGAGCAGTGCGGGCAGTGAAGTCAGCTGCGCGGCGTTCGAGGATCATCGTGTCGAAGAAGGTGTACGCTCCGAGGGTGAGGAGCACGACGACGATCAGGACGATGATGAGTGCGCTGCCGCGACGGGGAGGAGGGGGAGAGGGGGAGAAGCTGACAGCTGATAGCTGATGGCTGACAGCTACTTCCAGTCGGCTCTGTGCGATACGGCGTGGGCGTCTCATAGTTCTTCTCCCGAGACCGGGGAGGATGCGGGCACGAGGATGACATGCTTGATCGGGAGGATGGTTTCCGAGCCCGGCATGTGGGGGGCACCGGTGCGGCGATGCTCCGGTTTGAGGAAACCGATGGTGACTTCTATCGCCCGGGGAAGCCGCTCCATCGTCGTGCTATCCCACTCGGCACTCCAGCTGTAACCGTCGTAGTATTGGAACGAGAGTGAGACGATCTCCTTGGCCAGAATGTTCGACTCCTCAAGCTGAGGGGCAGCTGTGGTCGAGTTCGTCTCGGCAGTCGGAGGTTCGACGGCTTGCCGCAGACGGTCGGTCATCTGGCGGGCAAGGGCAGGGTTTGAGGTCAGCGACCGCACCCCCTTGGAATCGACGCTGCCCATGGTCGGCGTTGCCATGGCCCAGACCACGCGAACATTACTGCTGAGCTCTGGTGTCACGGGGGCGTTGGCGGATGGTCCGTTGACCGATGTCTCTGGGATGAAGTCCTCTTTCGCGGGGCGACTGATGTCGAGCTGGAGATAATCGGCCTTGCCCACGATTCCCAGGCTGGTCGGTGCGCTGGCAGTGGTGGTCGACTTGCTGTTGGCTCCGTTCATCGAAGAAGAAGTCGAGGCGGAACTGTCCGAGCCGGTGCCGGATGTGGAACTGGACGAGGTGCTGGTGCCGGAGGAGCTTGCAGCTCCGGTCGACGAACTTGACCCCGTTGATGCCGAACCGAGGCTGTCAGCATCGGCCTCTTGTGCCGCGTCGGGAGCTTTGAAGGCGACCGAACCGATGTCCTCAGTCATCAGTCGCAGGACAGCCGTTGAAATCTGGGCTCTCTCGATCCGATCGCGTCCGGCCGTTTCGTAGCGCCAGTGCAGGGAAATCGCCGAGTAAATCGCCGAGACCAGAATCAGGCTGAGTCCCAGTGCGATCAGCACTTCAATGAGTGTGAAGCCCCTGCCTCGGGGTCTGGATCGCGACAACGGATGAGGTCGTGAAGAATGCGTCATGGCAGCACACTCTGGAGGGTGTCGAGTGCGGACGACGAGCTGCCGGACTGTTGGAATACGAGCGGATCGCGGACCCAGCGGGCGAACTTGACCTCGTGGTCGGGCTTGTCCGCTGAGTTCAGATGCTGAACGGTCAGGACGAGATGCTTGAGTGACAACGTCGCGTCGTCTTCGACCGACAGCGTCCATGTCCACTTGGGCGAACTCTCGAAGGCCTGTGACTGCACCGGCGTCATCGGGACGATGCCCGCCACGACCTCATTGAGCTTTGACTCACCTAGCAAGGCAGCTTCGGCCTGCAACTGGGCTTTGATCGAGGAGTCGCTCCCCATCCGCAGAATCTCTGCTATCGCCGACATCGCAGCCAGGAACAGAGCCAGAGCGAGAACTACCTCCAGCAGGGTCATCCCGCAACGCTGGCTTTGGTCAGAACGACAAGGCGGGCGGCTTGGGGCGATCGAGTCGCACTTTCGCGATACATCGGAGATCCGTTTCATGGCCTCGTCTCCGGACGCTGCAGCGGTTCGACCCGTACCGCACCCGTTAGGCCGCGTACTGACAGCTTGATGCTGTTGCCGGTCTTGTCTTTGACGACGAGTTGAGCGTCTTGCGATTCGCCATTCGCACGAAAGAGGATGGGAGGCGACCAGGTGGTCTGCGAGTATTGGGCTCCGTTCTTGAGGAGCGACAACCATTGATCGCTCAGGTGTTGTCCCCCCGTCCTTGGCCCAGATGCTTCGGTCGGTGTCTCGAACCGAAAATCGGCAGAGATTCGTCCCTCGACCGTTTTCGCCTTTGTGGTCGTGGCTGGCTGGTTGGATGGATTGGCTGAGCCCGACTTTTCGGAGTCTGCGACGGTCGGACGTTCAAATGGGAGGACGAGAAACTGTTGCCCCGCCGGCTCGTAACGGAATTGATAGGTCAGGCCACTTTCGATGGCATGCATCCGCGTAGATGCCAGTTCCCGTCGGACCGTGTCGACGTTCTGCTTCAGGGCGTTCTCCTGAACATATCGCATCATGCGGGGCCAGCTGAGTGACCCGATCACCACCAGCACGCCCAGCACGAGCAGTAGCTCCAGCAATGTAAAACCCAGTCGGCGAGGGCTGTGCCGCCGCTGTGGCATCTCCTTACGCGACGAGTGAGCAGGATGTCGCATCCACATCTCCAATCTCCGTGCCGCGCGGGGGATCTGATGGTGTTGGGGGCTGCAGAGAGCCCCGCAAATCAGTCTGAACGACAAACTCAGGTCTGACAAGACCTTGCTGCCGGGAAACGCCGGTTTGACCAAAACTCCGGCACGCTTAGAATGGGGAGATTCGGTTCTGTGCCGAAGATGCTATCCTGACAGAGTCTCTGAACATTCTTGATTCCCGTTGTTCGTTGATTGCAAGGTGTCGTCATGAATATGAAGTCCATGCTGGGAGCATTCTTGGCACTGGTACTCGCAGTGGGGGGCACTGCTTTTCTCGTGGCTCGCTCGGCGAAGGCCAAGCCAGCGGTTGAGACCTCAGCTGTACCGGTCCCGGTGAACGGCGTGTATCGGGAGAACCCGTTTCCGCTGAACACCGAGGGACCAAAACCGAAGGTTTCCGTCCCCGAGGCTGATTTCAAGTTTGAAACCATGTCGTTGGGAAGCGACCAATCCCACGAGTTCATTTTCAAGAATGAGGGACAAGGTCCGCTGAAGCTGGCCAAAGGGCCGCTCATGTGCAAATGCACGATGCCTGAGGTGCCTGATCTGGAAATCAAACCCGGAGAGTCACAGGCGATCAAGCTGACCTGGAAGCCAGTTGAGCCTGCCGAAGTGTTCTATAAAACGGCGGTAATCTGGACCAATGATCCCGAGAATCCCCAAGTCACGTTGTCGATCACCGGGAAGGTGATCGAGGACCCTGCGACCGCTCCGAGAGCCTTCCTCCTGGGAGATATTCCCTGGGATAAAGATTTCGAAAGCTCTGGTCATCTGGCCACGGTGAACTACAAGGACATGGAGATCGAGTCATTTGAATCGAGCGACCCGGAGCATATCACTGCCACTTGGGCCAATGAGGATGCAGCGAATTTCCCTCGAATAGAGGGGGCCATGGAAACAGCCAGCAAGGCGTTTGCCATCACGGTGAAGGTCTCTCCAGACAGCAAAGTGGGCCCCTTCAGCGGTTGGGTGAAGTTCAAACTGAAGAACTGCTTGGCGACCGAGCACAAGATCGAGGTCCATGGCAATCGAGCCGGGCCGATCGCCATCCATGGCCCCGACTACCAGGCGTCCATGTCAATGATCGATTTGAAACGCTTCAAGTCAGCGGATGGGAAGAAAACTCGGCTGTTCATGTTTATGGCTCCATTTGGAGAGGAGCTCAAGATCACAGAAGTCATCTCCAAGTCGAATCTCCTGACTGCGACTCTCAAGAGAGAGTCTCCGGACGGAGCTGAGAAGGAGCGATATGTGCTCACGGTCGAAGCGAAGCCGGGAGCCGTCGTGGGAACCACCTTCTCGCTCGGAACTCCCGACTATCTGACGATCAAAACCAATCATCCCAAGGTTCCCGAAATCCTGTTCAAGGCCCGATACATCGTGCAGTAGCACGGCGTTTTCCTGACAGGACGTCTGAACCGCAGAGCCTCTTCCGCAATTCCCGACCGCGAGTCTTTACGATGGATCGAATCAACACGGATGTGTCACGTCACAGCCACCGAACTGGCAAGGTTGCCCTGGTGGCGGTCATCGTTCTGATCGCGGTGGCTGGGACACTCGCCTTTCTGAACCACTCCACCACGCCTCCGTCGGTGGCTGTGGCTCAGGATGATTCGCCCAGTTCCCAAGGGGCGACCGTAGAGACTCCTGCCGAAAAGGCCTCGTCAACGGGGACTCCACCGGCAGAAACGTCGCCCGCAGAGGCCCCCGCTGTTGAGCTTGCCTCGGCAGAGACCTCCTCCGGTGAGGCCTCCCCCGGTGAGGCCTCCGCGGAAGCTTCCCCAGTGGCCTCACCGGCGCCAGATGAGGTCCTGCTGGCTCAGAATTCCCCCGCATCTCCTTTGCAGGCCACGGGTGTCGAGAAAGTCGTCGAGAAGAAGGAATCCGGCAAGTCATCCGTCCAGCCGATTGTGAAGGACTGGCCTCAGCCAGCGTTCGTCCTGGCCCTGACCGGGCAGATGCATGGCTATATCGAGCCCTGCGGGTGCTCTCCTCGTCAATCGGGAGGTCTGGCCCGTCGCTCCGATCTGTTTCGCCAGCTGCGCGAGGACAAGAAATGGCCCGTTCTGGCGATGGAGACCGGGGGCACGTTGAACTATGAACGAGTGACCCGGCACCAGTCGGTTTTGAAGTTCAACATGATCCTTGATGCCCTGAACGGCATGGGGTATCGCGGACTGGGGCTCGGGACTGAAGAACTCCAGCTGACGCCGATCAAGTTGTTCAGCGTCTACTCCGAGCGGAATGTTCAGGACGGGTTTGACCTGCCATTCATCGCTGCCAACGTGGTCTTGCTGGGATCGACCGACTTGGGAACCCCGCAGCCCTATCGCGTGCTGAAAATCGGGGGCAAGAAGGTGACCGTGACGTCGATCTTTGGGAATGAGTTCAAGAACGAGGTCTCGCTGATCAGCAAGGACGAACTGACGATCACGGATCCCGCCGTGGCGTTGCCTCCTGTGATCGCGGCGATGAAGAAGGAAAACCCCGACGCGATGGTGCTGATGTCGTATGACTCTGCAGAGACAAGTCGGGCCGCCGCGAAGAGCTTTCCCGAATTCAACGTCGTGGTGTCGGCGGGAGGCGCGGACGATCCGGGTGATGAATACGAGATGATCGGAAACACGCTGTTCTTTGTGAGCGGCATGAAGGGCAAGCATGTCAATCTGATTGGCTTCTACCCCGGCGAGAAGACCCTGATGCGGTTTGAGCGAGTGGAACTCGACCAGGATCGGTTCAAGCGAGATCCAGCCATCCGCAAGCTGATGCAGGAGTACCAGGACCGCTTGAAGGAAGAATGGCTCACCCCCACTTCCGAAGTTCGGGCGTTCACCTTCCCCCACGAAAGCGGTCATCAGTTTGTGGGGGCCAAGGCCTGCATGGAGTGTCATGCCTCAGCTTATGAGGTCTGGGAAGGTTCGAATCACGCCAACGCCACAGCTTCACTGCTGGATGGCCGTCCCGAGGAAAAGGGCGAGTGGATCGACAGGACCTATGACCCGGAGTGTCTGTGCTGTCACGCAACCGGCTGGGATGCCAGCGGCGCAATTCCCTACACTGATGGCTTCATCGACGAGAAGACGACACCTCACCTGCTCGGGAATCAGTGTGAGAACTGCCACGGCCCAGGGAGCGAGCACGTCAAGCTCGAAAAAGAGTTCAAGACCAAGGGCGGAGCTCCGTCCGCAGCTGTCACCGCCAGCCGCAAGGCCGTGCACGTGTCGAAGGCCAATGCCGAGAAGAAGGTCTGCCTCAAGTGTCACGACTTCGACAACAGCCCGAAGTTCGACTTTGAAAAGTACTGGCCTGACATCGCGCACCCCACGCCCGAGTCCGAGAAGTCGGGGAAATAGCTCACTCTCTCGGTCCTCCACAATTAGCTGATGCTCTTCGGATTTCGCGCTCGGATTTCGAGACACATCGTTTGGATCATCTCCCATGTCGGTCATCGAACTCCGAAGTGACACCTTCACCCAGCCGACTCCCGGCATGCGCCAGGCGATCGCCAACGCGATCTGCGGCGACGATATGCTGGGTGAGGATCCGACCGTCAACGAACTGGAGGCCCGCATCTGCCAGATGCTGGGGAAGGAGGCGGCGGTCTTCGCCTGCTCCGGGACTCAGTCAAACCAGATGGGGGTCTGGGCTCAGTGCCGTACCGGCGATGAGTTGCTGATTGAAGAGGGCGGCCACATCGCCAATTATGAGGGCGGGGCCCCTGCGGTCCTCGGTGGCGTCAGCTGTCGCAAGATCCGGGGCACGCGCGGGATGCTTTCCGCGGAAGTGCTGCAGGCCGCTTGGCGACCCATCAACCAGCACTTTACCCCCACACGGCTCGTCTGTGTGGAGAACACCGCGAACCTGGGCGGGGGTGTGGCCTATCCCTTGAAACAGCTGCAGGAGATCCGTGAGTGGGCCACGTCACACGGGCTGTCGGTGCATATGGACGGGGCCCGTTTCTTCAATGCCTGTATCGCCGGGGGGTATTCCCCAGCTGAAGTTGCTGCCACGTGTGACACGATTTCGATCTGCTTCTCCAAGGGGTTGGGGTGCCCCATGGGATCGATCCTGGTCGGCTCGAAAGAGGTCATCTTCCACGCTCGCCGGGCACGCAAGATCTTCGGCGGGGCGCTCCGGCAAGCGGGGATCGTCGCAGCTGCGTGCGTCTATGCTCTGGACAACCATCTCGATCGCCTGAAACTCGATCACGACAACGCCCAGTTCTTTGCCCGCGAGATCTCCACGATTCCCGGAGTGATTATCGATCCGGCGGCGATCGAGACCAATCTGGTGTACTTCGAGATCGATCCGTCCGTGGCCACCGCCGATCAGGTTGCCCAGGCGATGGCCCGGCACAAAGCCATGATCATTCCGCTGGGGCCTCAACGACTTCGGGCCTGTACTCATCTCGACGTGAATCGCGACGCCTTACAGCGTGCCGCCGACATCTTGAGAGAGGTGATGACCACCCGGAAGTTCACCGCAGAAAGCACAGCCCCCGCGTCCGCTTACAGTTCTCGTTGATCGATCGTTCTCGCGAGCACAGACAAGGGAGATGATGCGTGAGCCCACAACACCTTCTGAACTCGGCGAAGTGACCGCTCCCTCCCAGCTTCAGCGAGCCTGGGGTGCACTGGTCGACTTTTGTTTTCCGACCCTCTGCCCCTACTGCGGTGAACGTGAGGCGAACGCCGACTCCGGCTCGCTCTTCTGCCCGACCTGCGAGGAAAGCTGCGCATCGCTGGCGGGTCGGCAGTGCCAGCGGTGCAGCGCTTCCGTCGGACCGCATCTCGATGTTTCGGCGGGTTGCGTACACTGCCGCGATGAGCGGTTCGCGTTCGAGGCTGCCTGCTCTCTGGGGCCCTACCGGGAAGGCCTCCGGTCGGCATGCCTGCAGGCCAAAATGCGGTCGGGGCACTCGATGACGCTGGCCCTCGCTCATCAGCTGTGGCGTCAACGACAGCCTCTGATCGCAAGTTGGCACCCCGACCTGGTCGTGCCGGTGCCCCATCACTGGTGGGACCAGCTGAGGCAACCCCATCTGGTCCCCACTCATCTGGCCGAGGCACTGGCTCGATCTGCTCGCACGACAGTCCGGCTCGACATCTTGCACAAGACCCGGCGAACACAGAAACAGGCCCTGCTGCCCGTGACCAAAAGGCGGGCGAACCTGAAGGGGGCGTTCGCTGTCGGAGGGAAGGCCGATCTCAACGGCGCAAGTGTCCTGCTCGTGGATGACATCCTGACGACCGGCTCGACAGCTCACGAATGTGCGAAAACCCTCAAGCTCGCGGGGGCGGCCAAGGTTTATGTCGCCGTGATTGCGAGAGCGAGTTCCCGGTGATTGGCAGGCGGGGACTGGCCGACTACGATAGGGACTGCCGTGCTGCGTGTGTTGTCTGGGTGAGGTGAAGGTGCCGCCGGCGTCCTCATCATCCACAGACACTCCGCCTCGAAGCACAGCCACCGGACTGCGGCTTTCCACCGCCAGGACACACTGCGATGACCCAAGAGAACTCGATGAAGCCTTACGCCTTGCCACCCCTGGGATGGAATCCTTCTTCCTCAGCTGCGGGGACCACCCCCGGCAGTTTTGCACAGCGTGGGAAGATCGCCCCGGGTGTCGAAGGCCGCTGGTCGTTCTCTTCGCCCGACACTCCCGGAATGCCTCAGCCGAGTGAGAAGACCGCGTGGGACTTCCTGCCCGAGGGATGGAGCACACAGAAGGGGCAGGCTGCCACTGCCTCCAGCGCCGGCCTGGTTTCGACGAGTTTTATCGAGTCGGATGGTGCCACCCGGACCGTCAGCTACCCGAAAGGCTTCACCCCCAGCACCCAGCTGGAAAGTGCCCGCCTCGGCATCATCACCGAGCAGATGACCCGCGTCGCAGAGCGGGAAGGCCATCTGACCCCTGCTCAGGTTCGTGATGAAGTGGCAGCGGGGCGTATGGTGATTCCTGCGAATAAGGTGCATCTCGGCTACCAGCTTGACCCGATGGCGATTGGCAGGGCCTCAAAGACCAAGATCAACGCCAACATGGGGGCGTCGCCCGTCTCATCGAGCACCGACGAAGAAGTCGAAAAGCTCAAGTGGGCCGAACGCTGGGGCGCTGACACTGTGATGGACCTCTCGACTGGGGGTAACATCAACGAGTGCCGCGAGGCCATCGTTCGCAACAGTAACGTGCCGATCGGGACGGTGCCGATCTATTCAATGATCATCGGGCGGAAGCTGTATGACCTGAACATGGAGATCATTCTCGACTCGCTCCGGCAGCAGGCGAAGCAGGGCGTCGACTACTTCACGATTCACGCCGGGGTGCTGCACGACCATTTGCAGTACGTCAAAAAGCGTCTGATCGGGATCGTCTCGCGCGGCGGTTCGCTGCTGGCCAAGTGGATGATCGACCACGATGCCGAAAACCCGATGTACACCGGCTGGGATGACATCTGCGACATCATGCGTGAGTACGATGTCACCTTCTCGATTGGCGACGGGTTGCGCCCCGGTGGTCTGGCCGATGCCACCGACCAAGCCCAGCTGGCCGAGCTGTGCACCCTCGGCGAACTGACCGAACGAGCGTGGCGGAAGGGTGTGCAGGTCATGATCGAAGGCCCCGGCCACGTCCCCTTCGACCAGATCGAATACAACATGAAGCTGCAGCGGACGCTCTGCCACGGGGCTCCGTTCTACGTCCTCGGACCGCTGGTCACCGACATTTTTCCCGGTTACGACCACATTACCAGTTGCATCGGAGCCACAGCTGCGGGTTACCACGGGGCCAGCATGCTGTGTTACGTGACTCCCAAGGAGCATCTGGGGCTGCCGAAGAAGGACGACGTGAAGCAGGGGTGCATCGCCTACAAGATTGCTGCTCATGCCGCCGACGTGGCGTTGGGGATTCCCGGGACCCGCGACCGCGACGATGAACTGACCAAGGCCCGTGCCGCCCTCAACTGGGAGAAGCATTTCGAGCTGAGCTTCGATCCCGACACCGCTCGCGCGTACCACGACGAGGATCTGGATGTCGACACCGACTTCTGCGCGATGTGCGGCCATGACTGGTGCAGCGTTCGCATCAGCAAGGAGATCGTCGAGTTCGCCAGCGGCAAGGAAGAGGGTTACCGCTGGGACAAGGCCAAGGTCACAGCTGCTCTCACTGATGAGCAGAAAGAGATCTTGGAAAAACGCGGTGTCCTCTCCCCCGAGGAAATTCACAAACTCGCCAGCAAAACCCGCAAAGCCCTCGGTGCCGACGCCGGGAAAAAAGCCGACTGCCACAGCGACTACGTCGATCCGGATGCCGCGAAGAAGCTGCAGGCGGATGAACTGGTTCAACTGGGGCAGTGACGAAGACATATCACAGTGCGGAGCAGTCGACGCTCGTCACACGAATGGCAATAATCCGAGCTCTGTTGGGTGAGGCTACGCTCTCACTTCACTAACCCGAAGCGTGAGCGAGGGTGAGCTTGGAAAGGCATCGTCCAACTTCATGCGCCCTCGCTGACGCTTCGGGTTAGTAAGTGGCCAGTCTCGCTCCGCAGTCGCCCGTCTATCTTGATTGATGAAAGCAACACAAGGTCATCTCATGCCCGCTGCCACGAAGAATGTTCCCGATGCTCAAGGTCGTTTCGGGGAGTTTGGTCGTCGTTTCGTTCCCGAGACGTTGATGCGGGCGCTGGAGGAGTTGACCGAAGAGTACCTGCGGGCCAAGTCTGATCCGCTGTTCCAGAGCGAACTGGCCGATCTTTACCGGCACTTCGTCGGACGCCCGAGCCCGCTCTACTTCGCGGAACGCCTGACCGAGTACGCCGGTGGGGCGAAGATCTACTTCAAGCGGGAAGACCTGAACCACACTGGGGCCCACAAGATCAACAACACCATGGGGCAGGTGCTGTTGACCAAACGCATGGGCAAGACACGCGTCATCGCCGAGACGGGAGCCGGGCAGCACGGCGTCGCAACGGCCACAGCGTGTGCCCGGTTCGGACTGCCTTGTGTGGTCTACATGGGCGAAGAAGACATCCGCCGCCAGAAGCTCAACGTCTTTATCATGAAGATGATGGGAGCTGAGGTCCGTCCAGTGACCAGTGGCTCGCGGACGCTGCGGGATGCGATCAACGAAGCGATGCGAGACTGGATGGCCAGTGTCGAGGATACGCACTACATCCTCGGCTCGGTCGTTGGCCCGCACCCCTTCCCGATGATCGTGCGTGACTTCCAGTCGGTGATCGGGAAAGAGTGTCGCCAGCAGTGCCTCGACCAGCTGGGGCGGTTGCCCGATGAGGTCATTGCGTGCGTCGGAGGCGGCTCGAACTCGGCGGGGATCTTCTATCCATTTGTCGAAGACCGCACCGTGTCTCTCGTGGGCGTCGAAGCGGGCGGACGCGGCCCAAACCCCGGTGACCACGCCAGCCCGCTCTCCTATGGCGTTAAAGGCATCCTGCACGGCAGCTACAGCTACGTGCTGCAGGACCACGACGGGCAGACCATGGATGTCCACTCGATCTCCGCTGGTCTCGATTACCCCGGCGTCGGACCCGAGCACAGCTACTGGAAGGACACGGGCCGAGTGACCTACACCGCGATGGAAGATGGTGAGGCCCTGGCCACCTACCAGCTGGTTGCTCGCCAGGAAGGCATTCTCCCCGCGATCGAAAGTTCGCACGCCATTGCGCAGGCGATCGAGAATGCGAAGAAGCGATCCCCCAACGATGTGATCGTCGTCTGCCTGTCAGGCCGCGGCGACAAGGACGTCTACGAGATCGCCCGCCTGACGGGACAGGATCTGTAGCCTCCCGACACTCATTGCCCTGCCTGCTCTCATAGAGAGTCAAATCGAGCGATGCTCTCTCGTGCGCTCCTGCTGTTTTCCTCACAGCTTCGCGGCGAGTCCCGTCGAGTCGACACGCTGGTGATATTGTTGCTGTATGCTGGCTTTGCGTTGTCCATTCTGTCGCATATCAAGGAGGAGGACCCTCGCATTGCGGGTCTCCTGCTGTTGCGAGCCATGACGGTCGTGCATGCTGCCATGGCTGTGCTGCTTGCCGTACGGCTGGCGGGTGATGTGGCCGGAAGCCGAGTTTTAGGGGAGACGAGTCTCCTGTGGCTCTCGGGACTGTCTGCGGAATCAGCGATCGTTTCGCAGCTCTTGTTGGCTGGCTCGACGTTTCTGCGCGTGTGGCTCGTTCATGTGCCCATTCTGTGTCTGGCCTGTCATCTGGGCGGGACCAGTTGGCAGCAGATTTTGCAGATCGAAGCTCTCTTGCTGGGGGGCTTCGTGATGACGCTGTGTTGCGGGCTGCCTTGGATGAGCCGGGCGACTGCTCGCGGTTCCGCACCAGTCATTGGAATCGTGCCGGTTCTCGTGGAACTCGTCGTATGGCTGCCTGCGGGAGTGATTTTTGCTCTCCAGTCATGGACCACGGTCTCCGTGCCGCAGACGGTGATCACTGACGTCGAACGTCTGCGATATCTGAGTGCGATCTCGTGTGTCCGGGAGTTGATGCAGACTCCGTGGGCTTCTCCCATACTGCTGACGCCGTTGATTGTGCAACTCGGGACCTCTCTGTTGAGTCTCTGGTTCTGGAAGAGGACATACTTCACCCGCTTAGATGAGGGTGATGTCCCGGCTGTCGCAGAGCGAACTTCGTACAAATTTTGGAGATCAAAGCCGACCACTCGTCCGAGTCGACCGGTCTGGGACGATGCACTGGCGTGGCAGGCGTATTACGTTCACAACAATGGTCGCGTGCAGATCATTGTGCGATCAGTCTTTGTGCTGGGATGGGCCGTTTTTTCTATTGGATATCTATGCAGTGATCAGAACCCGTTTACGGATTTCCTGATCACCATGTCGTTCATACTGACATTCTGCCTGATATTTATTTCACACTCGTTGGGAGGTGCATACTTCCTGAACGAGCTGAAATTGCAAACCCTTACGACACTGATGCTGACGCCCTATCGTTATCTCGATCTGTATGACGGGTGGATGCGTGGCGTTCGCAAAATGATGTGGCCCGATCTGTGTCTTCTCGCGATGAGTCTGGGGATCGCTCTATGGTGCTCTCCAATGAAGCTGGCTCCCGCTTACGCAGGCTTCGCGGTGATTCTGCTCTGTAGCGGACCATTTATTGTGCTCTCTCCACTCGTCCCATTTACGTTGCGTGGACTCGGGACAGGGGTCGGGTTAGTCATGGCACTGATTGGAATGGCTGGTGCCCTCTTGGCTCTTTCCGTCTTTTTCCATCCCTGGCTGGGACCGCTGCTGGCGATCCCGTTGGGATTGGGATGGCATCAGCTGGGACGTAGAATCATCCCCATCTGGTTTGCGCATAAGCAGGAAGCCACAGCGTGACGATCAACAACCCTCTTGCGGAACTCCACACTCCCGAACGGCTGGGCCGCGGGTTGGTGATTGTGCTGCCCGGAATTGAGGGGCGGAGCTATCTGAACCGCAGTATTGCACGTGGGTTGGCTCAGGGCGGAGTCGAATATGGGATCGAGATCTACGACTGGACCTATGGACCGCCGTGGCAGCTGTGGAGTTTGAGATCGCGTCGGCGACACACGGAGCAGGCGACACTGGTGGCTGCCAGGATCGCGGCCTACCAGAACGAGTACCCGCAGCGTCCGGTGCATCTGGTCGGGCACTCGGGCGGCGGTGCTATGATCGCCTACACCCTGGAGACGCTTGAAGCGGGACGCAAGATCACCAGCGGTGTCATGCTCGTTCCGGCGCTCTCTCCCAAGTATCCGATGCGGCAGGCTGTGTCGCGGACCGAGCGGGGGATCTGGAACTTCTGCTCACACGGAGATCTGTTATTCCTTGGGATCGGAACACTGCTGTGCGGGACCACGGAAGGGCGGCACTGCATCTCGGCCGGAAACGTCGGCTTCTCCAAGCATGTCGTGCAGGACTCGATCGTCTCGAACAACGCCCAGCTGCGAAATGTGCCCTATCAATGGCATATGTTGAAGACAGGGCATTGGGGTGGGCATTTGTCGGTCGCGATCCCGCAGTTCGTAGCGGGACATGTGGCACCGCTGTTGCGAGAAGGCGAAGCCCCAGCTGCGTCAGGGTGAAGTCGTTCGGTAATTGACAGTCTGGTCACTGGCGACGTGTCTGGGAGGGCGAAGCTCCCGCTGAGCCGTGATTGCTTGTTGCATAGACCCTGCTGGCCAGAGATTGCCGGCCTGGACGAAACTCGCCTGGGCCAACTCCATAATCATTCATCACTGACTCTCGGCTCAGCAGGAGCTTCGCCCTCCCGGACCAGTCTGACTCCGGTAAGCGGAGTGTCGGGTGAGTGAGGCAAGACGCCTACACAGGCGGGTCGTTGTTTTCCGGGCGGCCTTCGGTGTAGTACCAGTTGTGGATCGGGGCCAGGATCTTCTGCACATCGGCCAGCAGCTGGGGGTCGAGTGGCTTTTGCGCCCATTCGGCCCACTGCCGGATGCGGGCTGGGTTGGCACTTCCAGTGACACAGGTGGTGATATCGGGATTGGCGATCGAGAACTGCAAGGCCAGTTGGGCGATATCGACACCCTGGTCCCGGCAGAATTTCGCAGCCTTCTGGGCTGTTTCACGGACGAAGGGCGTCGCCTTGTGCCAGGGAGGCAATGTGTCGTTCGTCAGGAGCCGGGCGGAAAACGGAGCGGCGTTCATGATTCCGACCCCCTTCTCTTTGAGGTACGGGATCAGGTCGCCGAACATCGTGTTCTGAAGCGTGTAGTGGTTGTATGACAGCACGACATCGAGCGGGGCGTGGTCGAGGACGTACCGGAACATCTTCATCGGATATCCACTGACGCCGACGAACTTCACTTTGCCGAGCCGCTGCTGCTCGCGGAGGGCGGGAAGGGTTTCCTCGACGATCTGGGACATCTCCACGAACTCCAGATCGTGGCAAAGCATGATGTCGACGTAATCGACCCCCATCCGCTCCAGGCTGATGTCGACGCTTTCGGCAACGCGGCGGGCTGAGAAATCAAAGTGCTTGCCGCTGTAACGCCCGAGCTTGGTGCCCAGGATGTAGCTGTCGCGTGGAATTCCCCGTAGTGCAACCCCCAGAAGAACTTCCGACATTCCTCGCCCGTAAAATGGGGAGGTGTCAATGAAGTTCAAGCCGCATTCAAGAGCCGTTGGAACGCTCTTGAGGGCCTCGTTAATGTCGACCTGACGGAACTCCTGCCCCAGGGAAGAGGCTCCAAACGACAGGATGGGGAGTTCCAGGCCGGTCTGACCCAGTGGGCGTTTCAACATGGTGTGATCTGTGAAGTCGGAGAAGCGGGGAGGGAGTGGTTGTAGATTGAAGGATCGAACCGGGATCGGCAAGCGATCGCCGATCGGTCGCCTGGACTGGCTCGCCCCTTGTTTGAACCCGCAATTCCTGCCGGGAGAGGTCCCGAAGCACTGGCCGATCCTGCCGAACACGGTCCCGCCTTCCAAGCTCATTTCGATGAGGAATTGGATGATCTTTGAGGTGTGGTTTGGACCGGGGGATTTGCTCTGGATTGGCCCTCTTTTGTTGTGGGTTGTTGTTTCTTAAGTATTGTTTGGGAAACGTGTTGCGTGTTTTCTTTTTGTTGATTTTTGTCCGCGGGGAATCACTTTAAAGAGCCTGGAATTCGCTTCGTTTCAGCTCGATTTTTGACCCATTTGGCGGCGATTTCGAGCTGTTTATTTAAACAATTCTGTCTTTCAGGCTCAATTTCCTTCACCTATTGTCGGCTTGGTCCATGGGCAGGCGGTGTCTGTACCAAGGGCGGTGTGGGGATTCGTCCGCACGCCAGAATGTGGGTCGACTGAAGCGGTTCTCGCGGTGTTCTGACACAGTCGACAAAGGTGTCCTGATTGAGGTGGAAGCCCGCTCTGCTGATGTTCAGCGGGGCAGGCAGAAACTCTGATCGAGACACGTTCAGCCGCCAAGATGGCGACTGATGTGCCTTCGAACTCTCGATGGCAGCACTATTTGCGGCATCTCACGAGGTGCATGGATGATCCTCTCCCGAGTGAACCTCTCCCGTCTCCGGACTTCACCCCGACGATGGCTGTGCTCATGGGCACTGCTGGCGTCTGTCTGGAGCGGTTCCGCCGTTCAGGCTCAGCAATCTCCGGGTATGGCGATCGAGCCGTCCCAGGGATCTTCTCCGTCCCAGGCGAGCGCCTCGGCGAGTGGGTTCCCCCAGAGCAACATCTTTGGAAGCCCCGACCCCGAGGACATCGGCGTCGGTGGCATGGGGATGCTCGGGCGTATCGGCTACATCGCTGGCGAAACCATCGAGCGTGAGGATTCGATCACTTACTTCGATTTGTCCCCCTATATGTTTGTGGAGGACACCTACCTGTTCGGAGATGGTCGACTGTTCTTGACCGACGCGGGCCAGATGGGCGGAAGCGCCGGTTTGGGACTTCGCCAGTACTTTGAGCGAACAGACATGGTTCTGGGGGCGTCGGGTTGGTACGACCGGGACGATTCCCGCGGCGTGCCTTTTGAGCAGCTGGGACTGTCGCTCGAACTGTTCTCGCAGTGGATGGACATCCGCTCCAACTGGTACAGCGGAATCGGGACACGAACCCGCTCACTGGGAACCTCCATCGTCAACGGGTCCGCAGCCTTCACCGGGCACAATATCACCTACAGCTCACGTGAGGATTTTGCGACATCGTCCGACATGGTCGATGTCATGATCACCGTGCCCGTTCCCGGTGAAGCATCTCAATCGGTGAACCTCGAGGCATCGGCCGGTTACTACCGCCTCTTTACGCCTGGGTTGAATGTGCAGGGCGTGGACGGCTTTAAGCTCCGCGTCGATGCCGATGTTCTGGATCGCGTCGTTCATCTGTACAGCGAACTGACGCAGGATCCCGTGTTCGACACCAAACTGGTGATCGCAGCGGACGTGAACTACTGGCACAATCTGGAGTCACGGCCACGTTTCGGAGCCAGCCAGTTCAACCGGATTGCCCAGTGGGTTCGTCGAAATCGCAACGTCGTGGCGCGGAACACGGCCATCGTCACCACGGGCGTGACGGCCATCAATCCCAATACTGGCACCGCCTACTACGTGAATCACGTGCGGAACGTGCCATCACCGCCGCCAGCGAACTATCCCGCACCAGCGGGTAACGGAACCGTGGAAACGCCGTTCCAGTTTATCGACGAAGCCCAAGCTGCGATTCCCAACGCAGACATCATCTTTGTGCATGCGGACAGCGTGTTTGTCGACCGCCCCTTGGTCTTTCAGGACAATGAGCTGATCCTCGGCGAAGGTGTGGACCACACGATTCCCGTCCAGGGATTCTCGCAGCAGTTGCTCCTGCCACGAGCGACGACGGGAACGAATCGCCCTGTGTTCCAGGACACAGTGGGCGTGGCAGCCTCGTCGGGCGCAGCCGTCAAGTTGGCGAACAACAACACGTTTGCCGGATTCGACATCAACAACACGACTGGCATCGGCATTATTGGCAGCGGAATCAACGGATCGACGATTCGGGATGTTCGAATCAATGGGACAACGGGAGTTAATTCCCATGGCGTTTATCTGCTGAACACGACGGGGACTATTTCGCTGCAACGAGTGAACATCTCCGACACGATTGGAGATGCGTTCCTCGTGGACGGCGGTGATGCCTCGATCGTGTACGAAACGGGTGTGATCACGAATACCTCGGGGTACGCTGTGCTTGTTCAAAACAACACGGGTACCGTGAACATGAGCGGTACGACCACGACCGATACCGGTGGACGTGGTGTTAAGGTGACGCACTCTTCCAATCAGACCACGCTCGGAAAGTTGACGCTCAACAATTCGATCGGGAACGGTTTTGAAATCAGCAACTCGTCTGGTGGTGTGACACTGCTGGATCAACTGTTGATCTCGAATGCGACGGACGACAGCTTTGTGATCAACGACTACTCGGGAGGATTCTCGGCCCTGAAGACAGTGACGATCAATGGTCGTAACCAGGTTGGTATCAACCTGGTCGACATCAATAGTTCCGGGTCTGTGACTTTTGGGGACACTGTCACGATTGCGGGCGTCAACTCGGGTGGAGTGGATGACCACGCGATCAACTTCCAGAGTTCGGAAGGGAAAGTCTCCTTCAATGGAATTGCGATCACCGGAAGTAACGGGGCCGGTATCAACATCGGAGATCGGCTGGCTGCCCCCGCGAATGTCAATACGGGCCAGTTTAGCAACATCGGAACCATGGCGATCAGCAGCACGACTGGCTCAGCCATCCAGGTGTTGAACGACAGCTCTCGCGTGGTGTTTGCGGGCGGGACCATTTCGGATCGTGGCAGCCATGGTATCGAAGTGCTGAATCACTCGGGGACAACCAACTTTGGTGGAACCACGAGAATCACAAACGACGGGGCCGTCGGAGACTCCGCGGTCGATGTCCAGGATTCGTCAGGGGCTATCCAGTTCGGTGCCATTATCGCCTCGGATACCACGGGGCCTGATCCTGGAGCACAGATCCTGAATAACACGGGTCAGGTCATCTTTGGTGGATTGAGTGTGACGAGCACCGCAACCACGGCACTGAATGCACAAGAGAACAAGAATCTGACGATTAGTGGCGGTGAACTGATCGCCGAGACCGGTCGAGCTGTGACCATGATCAACAACGCCGCGTTTAACGTGGTGTTCGACAAGGTCAGCAGCAATGACTCGGACTACGGGATCTATGTGAATAACGATGTGGGGCTTTACTCCCGCCCGGGAACGTTCCGCGTGCTGGGGGATGGCCTGAACCAGTCGAGTGGTGGTGTCATCACGAACCAATCTATCGCCGGAGCATCGTTCTTCAACGTGAACACCGTGGACCTGGAACTCATGAGCTTCTCCACGAACGCAGTCGGTGTAGAGTCCGAGCAGGTTTCTTCACTCGCATTGGTCGGGGACCAGATTACGGATTCGACCTCTTACGCATTAGACGTGCTTAACAACATCAACGTCCTGGTTACGGACAGCGTCTTCGATAGTAATCGCGGAGTGAATCAGGTTCGGATCCGGGCGTCGCAACTCCTCAACCCTGTGGCGACACCAGACACCCCGGCTTACAACTTCACGATCGACGACAACATCTTCCGAGATTCGGATAATGTGGATGAAGTGGGTGATGGCGACATGATTGCCATCAGCACCCTCGCGACGGCCAATAACTCGACGCTCAACTTGTTGATCCGAGACAACGGACGCACCAACTCGGGTGGATTCATTGGCTTCGACTCAAACCGTGCAGATGGCGATGCGGTCATCAGCACTCGCTGGAATGGAAATGTGAACTCCACGATCTCGAATAACCATATCCGGATGTCGGCTCGCAGTGGTCAAGTGGGTGTGCGCTTGGTCTCGAATCGAGTCACAGCTGTGAACAACATTGTTTACTCAGGCAACGTTCTGAATGACAGTGGTGGTCTGGAAGACACTGGACTCCTGTTCGACTTCTACGGTAGCACGAACCTTTCGATCATCGATAACTACGGAGTGGACGCGAATAGGAATGTCGCCGTCAATGGCTTCACCATGGACGGAAACTCCACGGCGAATGGGAACGAGCGTGCCATCGACCTGATCTTCCGTAACTCTTCGAACGTGATCGATATCTCGCGGAATCAGATCGTCTTCAAAACGACCGACGGCACAGGAGTCTACATCGAGACGATTAACGGACCATCGAGTGTCAACATGGATGGCAACCTCATTACGATGTTTGATGACAACTTGAACAACCCCGAATACGGAATTCGGTTCGGTTCGGTTGTTGGAAACATTTTTCTGTCGAGCGTAGACAACGATAACAACGATATCGCTCAGTCGCGGTTCCTAAATGTGATTCCTCTGGATATCCCGACAGGGGTTTCGACTGGAACCTTCCTGATCAACGGACAGCGGAAGCCCTGATCGAAACTCGTCATGTCTGAAGTCCGCATGTTGCAGGTCACCTGCCATGCGGACTTTTTTTATTGGGCGGCAACCGGTTCCTCAGTGACAGCAGCCCCCAGGTCGAGAAAGTTCAGGGCGGGGCGGGTCTGGCTGATACGGTAACTCTGGATCCCACGGCGTTCGGTCGTCGACGCGTTGACCGCCCCGAGCAGACGATATCGCCAGGTCCCCGGCGTCTTCAGGATCGCCTCAATCGCGGTCAGGCGTTGCTCCATCGCAGCCAGTCGGCACCGAAGATTGATCGTATCGCCGACATAGACCGGGAACTCGGGGGCTTCTTCGCGAAAAATCTCGTAGACACACGGCTGGTCAGGCTCCCGGGCGATCTGACTGGCGGACAGCTCTCGAAACGCTCCCGCGGTCGGAGGTTGAACCCCCTCAGCGGCCCGCTGCCACAAGCGAGCATCTTTGCGAAGCCGGAGAGCGGCCCAGCGATACTGCAAGGTGCGATGGCCTGGAGCCAGACTCCTCGCGATGTCGTCGAACCTGGCTGCTGCAGAAGGATCACAGAGCACTTCATCCACGCTGAGGTACCCCGCATCCAGCAGCTTCCTGAGTGCGATCTCACTGGCAAAGAGCAGGGGATCGAGCTGGTCCCACGACATCTCTGTCCGCTTGGCTGATGTTTCCAGCTGCAACTCACCACTCTTGCGTAGCCCGACCAGCCCCAGGTTCCAGTCTCGGGGCCGCCCCGCCAGTCCTCTGGCTCCGCACGCGTCAATGAACTTCGCATTCAGGACAGGATCGGCGATCAATCGATCGACCGAATACCCCTCGCTGGCCTCCTCGAATGCCGCTGCAAGCCCCTGCGGGTCAGGTTGAGCCTCCTTCTTGAAGTGGCTGCGTCCCGCCTGAGTGGCCGGAGCACTCGACAACGGGTCGGCGGGGCCTTCGAGTGCATCACCCACACGGGCCTGATTGATACGTTCACTCGCCAGTCGGACATAATCGGCGGAAAGTTCGAAACCGATATACGAACGTCCGAGCTTCTTCGCGACCAGCAGCGTACTTCCCGAGCCCGCAAAGGGGTCGAGTACGACACCTCCCGTCGGTGAGGAACAGCGAATGATGCGTCCCAGCAGTTGTTCGGGCATCTGGCATCCGTGGAAGCCCGCCCGCTCTTTGAACGTGCCCGCCACACGCGGAAAGAACCACGTGTCGTGATCGGGCAGGAACCCACCGTTCCGCATGTCTTGCGGTCGCAGCATCCACGTGTTGTCGGGCAGACGACCGCTGTGCTCGGCTCGGGCGTCACGATACACGAGCTGGCGTGCCGAGGGGACCCGGATCTCCTGGTGGTTGAACGTGAAGTTCTTGCTGTCCTTAATGAAGTACAGCAGATGGGTATGTGACCGGCTGAAGTTCGCTTTGCAGTTCACTCCAAACGTGTAGTACCAAATCACCCAGCTGCGAAGCTGGAACCCGACTTCACAGGCCACCTGCTTCAGCTCAGCGACATACTCATCCCCAATGGCCAGCCAGAACGAGCCGCTCGGCTTCAAGGCTCGATGAACTCCCTTCATCCACGCCCGCGACCAGTTCAGGTACTCATCGTCGGACTTGCGGTCATCGTACACATCGTAGGAGAACCCGATGTTGTACGGCGGGTCAGCAAAGACCAGATCGGCACGCTCCGACTCGGGAAGCGATTGGAGCAGCTGGATGCTGTCACCCTGATGGAGTTGATTGAGCCACTTGGACATGCAGACCTCGACGCTGGGGAGGTCTGCAAGATAACGAGCGTGGAGTCCTCGCGCCAGTGTCAACGAGGGGGGGGCTTGTCCGCAGTGAGAGGATGAGATCTTCTCGCAGGAGAAATGGGGACCTGCCGAGAGTTGACTTAAACCTCTGCCGAGTCCTCGCCGGTCGCGTCATGCTCCGGCGGATAAGGAAGCGGGTGACCCTCAATTGAAGCCAGCGCGTTGTGGGCGGCTCGCTGTTCCGCAGCCTTCTTACAGGGGCCCCAGGCACCGGGGTAGGACTGCCCGTTGATGATCGCGGTGATCTGGAAGCACTTGGCGTGGTCCGGGCCCTTTTCGTCGAGCACGGTGTACTGCGGCGTCTGGCCGTAATTCTTTTGGGCCAGGTGTTGCAGCAGGCTCTTAAAGTTGACGCCCGTTTCGGATTGCGCAGCGGAGGCAATCTTGTGGGCGAGCTTGGCGCGAATCACCGTCCGAGCGGCGTCATACCCCCCATCCAGGTAGATTCCTCCGAACAACGCTTCCAGCAGTGCTGCCAGAATCGAACCGGGAGTCCGAGCTGTCGAAGAGACCCCGCGCCCCACGACCAGAAACCGTTCCAGATTCAACTCCCGGGCGATCAGGGCACAGGTCGTCCGACTGACGACGATCGACTTGATGCGAGTCAACTCGCCTTCTGCCGACGAGGGGAACTGTTCGAACAACAGCTCGCAGACCACGGCCCCCATGATCGCGTCGCCCAGGAACTCCAGCCGTTCGTTCGATTCGAGCCGGGTTCGTGACGCGGATGCGTGGGTCAGGCACCAGCGGAGCAGCGACTTGTCACGAAACTGATAACCCAACGCCGCTTCACAGGCTTCCAGGTCTTCCCCGGAGTCTGTGGCGATTTCGTTCGAGTTCGTGATTGAAGGGACTGATCCCACTGCTGTTCCTACCGCTCAAAAAAGCGTTGCCCACGTGACGGGTTCGGCATCATAAGGCACTCGCAAGCATCCTGCGAGGTGACAATGCCGTGAGGATTGAAGTCTGTTGATGTGACGTTTGTCCAGAGGATTTCCGGAGGTCGACGCCTCACCCGGGATTTGACGCATGTCGAACGCCGAGATCGGTGCAATCTCGAATCGTTGCGAGATGCCTGTTCGATCGTCATCGCCAGTCGCATCGAGTTTAGATTAGAGGTACACTCTTCACAGGTTGGCTCTCCCATGAGATTGAGTGCAAACCGAATTGAACTCCAGAATCGTGTGGCATCAACATTGAGGTTTGAATGGCCCGCTCCATTGTATCGGCTCGGTTGGGTTGGTGGTCCAAGCTGTTGCTCACAGCTTGTGTTCTCGGCGGAGGAACCCCCTCGACAGCATCAGCTCAGGATGACGAAGGCTATCCGCTGGCCGGGTATTACGGATTCCTTCCGGTCGAGATTACGAAGGTTGACCCGCGGGCTCATTCCGTGGTGACCGGGGACTTTAACCATGATTCACTGGCGGACCTCGCTGTTGTCAACAACGGTCACAGCCGCATCGACCTGTTCTTGCAACTGGCTAAGCCGAAGGCCAGCAAGGTCGTCGATAAGAGCGACCGGAACGCGAACCCGATCAACGACAATTGGCGACTCGATCTGAAGAAGTTGCCCGTGGATCGTCCCGTGGCTGCTTTGAGTGCTGGCGATTTGAACTCCGATGGCCGGACTGACCTGGCTTACTTCGGGACGCCTGATCGTCTGGTGATTCAGCTTCAGGGGGCGAATGGCGAGTGGAAGGAGAAGAAGGAGATTCGGCTGGCCGATGTGGATGCCAAGCCGTGGAGTCTCGTGATCGGCGACGTGAATCACGATACTTTGCCAGACCTGATTGTGATGGGAAAACGCAATACCTACCTGTTCCATCAACAGGCCGACGGAACGCTCGCCAGTCCGATTCTCTTGCGGAATACGGCCGATGAAGTCGGTCTGGGAATGATTCAGGATCTGGACGGAGACGGACGCAACGACCTCTTCTATCACGCCACGGAAAAAGAGAACCGTTTCATCTGTGCCCGGCTCCAGGATGCCTTGGGCCAGCTGGGACCTGAGTTGCGATTCGACAATGTGCAGGACCTGCGCGGCGTGACGCTGTATGACATGGATGGAAAGGCGGGCTCCGAAGTCCTGGTGATTGATGGTCAGACGAACCGCGTACGAGTCATGCAGGTCCATCGGGCCATTGAAGGTGAACTGGGGGCGAAACTGATTCAGTATGGAATCGGCGGCGGCTCCGATGTGGGTGAGTTGGCACTTGGGGATCTTGATGGCGATCGTCTGCAGGATGTCGTCGTGGCCAATCCCGAACGGGCCAGCGTGGTGGTCTTTCACCAGCGGGCCAAAAGCGGACTCGATATCGGAACCGATTACCCCAGCTTCCTCGGGGCCACTCAGATTCGTGTCGCTGACCTGAACGGTGACGCGAAAGCGGAAGTCGTTGTTCTCAGCCCCAAAGAGAACTCGCTCGGCGTCAGTCGATTTGAAGAAGGCAAGCTGACCTTTCCGGAGTCACTTCCGATCGATGGTAATGTGAAAGCGTTCGATGTGATCGACCTTGACAATGATGGTGGCAAAGAGATCGTGGCCGTCATCGAGGGAGGAGGGCGCGGCTCCGAGAAGAAGACCTCGCTGGCGATCGGCAAACGCGATTCCGCCGGGACATGGGT
>JAXMBW010000003.1:0-590341 GCA_046349675.1 Planctomycetaceae bacterium
ACAACGACCGAAACATCAAACGCGAGCGCGGCATGAGTCTCTCCGATCGAGAGGGGTCGAGAATGACCCGACGGGGATATCAGAAGATCATCCCACTGTACTCATTTCTGTGCGCAGCAAAAAACGAAGGCCCGATCAGTTTCCTGACCGAGCCTCCGTTCACCTGGAGCTCTCGAAACCCGCAGGGGTCGTTATTCTTCGTCCATCGTCACGCTGTTGGCATCAGGGCCGGCACAGCGGATGTAGTGGTCATGGTCGACGTAGACCACTTCCTGACGCTGGTCACGATGAGTGAAGGGCACCGGCCAGTAAGACCGCTTAACCTCTTCAAAGTAGATCGTGCACTTGTAGCTGCAGTGGTGAATTCGGGCGGGACCGACCATCGGGACGAAGCGACAGTCATCCAGACGGTCGACCATCGGCTCGACGATGATGCGGACGTTGTTCCGGCTGGTCTCTGCCAGGAAGGCCACACCACCCGAAGTGCTGTCAGGCAGGGTCCGCATCACTTCGTCCGAAGACGGCGGATCGAGACAGTACAGAGGGGCATTTTCGCCTTCCACCGGGTCGAGGATCGGTACCTTGGCGTACCGCTCTTCATCCCAGTAGGCGTCTTCCACCTTCTGGCTCATGTAGGGGGAGACCGGGATCAGAGGAGTCGTCCACCAGAACCCTCCCAGTTGAAAGGCGTCTGCTGTTAATCCGAGGATCAGACGGCAACCAGTACTCGGCAGGACCGTCAGGCCCAAGACCGTTGCTAGCAGCCACCGCTTCACGCGGGTTTTTGAACTGGTCATCCCATCGCCTCCAGGTGCATCGATGACGCGGGCAAGATCGCCCCACGGGAACGGTTCGAGAATGCCGTTCCCTTTTCCATTTATCGGCGGCAGGCTGTAATGACTTGTGAAAATATAACGGTTTTGTCGGGAGTATTGAGGATTCCAGTAATGACAGAGAAGCTGGGGGCTTTCGGTTCCCCCAGCCTCTCCGATGATTCGGCACTTCCTGCCAGTTACACGCTGAAGATCCGTTCGACGTTGCCGCGCAGGACCGTCTTGCCGAGCTCCAGCGCCCGCGTTTCCGACCAGTTACGGCCGAGTACGAAGTCCTCGGCGAGCACCTTCGCCAGAATGCGGCGGTACATGCGGAACTTCGGCAACCCGAACTCCAGCTTATACATGTCGCTGTAATAGCCGACCTGCTTGGTCCGTGGCACAGCTTCAAGCCGTGAGCGGGTGTCGAGCTCGATGTAGCTCGGGATGTTCGAGTACCACCAGTGCCCGTTGGTCACCACGTTTGGGAAGATCCACGCGTAGCTGACCAACTCCTGGTTACTGGTCTGCCCCAGTACCGAGATCGGGAAGGTCACCTGCGGGAAGGCGTTCAGCAGCTCCTTATACTGGATCAGCGAAACGCGGTGATCGAACAGGTCCTGGCCCTGATAGACCCCGTTCGGATAGACCTTGCGGTTCACCCCGATCATCAGATCGAACGGCAGCTTGAACTCCGCACAGTACTGGGCGATCGTCCAGAAGACGAACTGCGACACCAACCGGCGGGAATCGCTACAGCCCTGCCCGCCGAGAACCTTGGCCAGAGCGGCATCCAGAGCCGGTCCATCGCTGACAGCTGCGGGCGAGAAATCGGGTGGCAGCGAAATCGCACAGGCCCGCACGCCGTTGGCCTTGAAGTGGGAGAACAGCTTGCCGATCCCGTCGCGAATGGTGGCGGCACTGGTCGGGGTGATCCCGGTGGCCTTGGCGAAACGCTCCCGTGTTGCGGGGTTCTCAAAGTGGAACACGAGATCGTCAGTGCGCAGGCACGGGATGTACCGCTTGGTGTCGAAGCCGGTCAGCGGATCGTCGAAGTCGTTCGTCAGGAAGACGGCCTCGAGCTTGCTGATCTTCAGGACTTGCTCTTCCCAGTCGGGCTCGGCCATTTTCTTGGCGGAGGCGTCATACAGACGCTCCCAGTTCTGGAGTGTGAGCCGGTCGTCCTCGAACCCGAAGAACGTCTTCGCCAGATCGAGAAACCAGCTGAGCTGGACCGAGTTGTCGATCTCGCCGAGTTTTTCGATCAGTCGGCCGACCTTCTCCTTGGGGGAGATCCCGGGCTCTTCGATTCGCTCTTTCGGCAATCCGGCCGAGTGAGCCAGTTCGGTGTAGTAGTGGTAACCCAGGATGTCCGCGAGCGTTTTTGACGCGGCTGCATGCGGGTTGATGTGAGAATGGGGATCGATCAGCGGCAGCTGTTCGAGTTCATGAAACAGACGTTGAGCGAGCTCGCGTGACATGGCAAGGACCGTGGAGATGCGGGAGAAACAGTTCAGCCCCAGTGTCTCGGTAGACCGCCAGTCGTGCAAGCGGCCCCGCCCACACAGTGACATACACCTTATGCTCGCGCCATGGCTGGAATAGAACATGTCCAGAGATGGACTTCAGCGTATCCAGGGGTTGAATGAGTCTTTACTAACTCGAAGCGTGAGCGAGGGAGAGCGTCTCTGGACGATTGCATCAGAGTGTGCTGCCCACTTCGTGGGCAGAGTTACTCCGCTGCGGGCGCCGTCTCCGCAGGAGCAGGCTCCGCCAGCGAGATCAGCGGGTTGTCGCCGAACTTCTGCTGGCACTTGGGGCATTTCGCCTTGGCGATCCCCTTGCCGTCTTTTCCACCGAGGCCATCCTTCGCCCGACCCGCCTCGCTCAATGTCAGGCTGCAGGCCCCGCACTTATAGCCGACGGTCGCCAGCTTGAAGGCCGGATCGTTCTTGTAGTACTCCAGTGAGCGCAAGACGCGGATCGGGGCCTTGGTCGAGTGGCAGGGGAACTCGTCGAATGCATCTTCGAGCGGCACACCGCTGCTGGCCCCAAACCCTTCGATCCCGAATCGACTCTGCAAGGCGGCGGAGAACGCCCGGAACTCCGACAGCGAGAACGATAGATACTGCGGGAAGGCGTTCGGATCGTCCGAGAACGGCAACAGGACCGCGATCCGCCCGCTGCCGAAGACCGGAATCCCGGCGAAGAGCGATTCCGCCCGGTTCATCACCGGCTGGACCACGCGCAGCTGGCGAATTTGGTCGACATTGAAGGCTTGTCGATCGGAGCCGGGGAGTTCCGCCAGCGACTTCCCGTTGCGCAGGTGTTGCAGCATGGCCTCGCGGGCTTCGACCTTCTTCTTGTCCCCGCTGCTGAACATCCCACCGCCCTTCTTGGCGATGTTCACCAGCAGCATCTGATCGGCGGAGAACCCGACGTCGTACTCGGTGAATTCCTTGAGGAGGCTGTCGGCCTTGAGCTTGAGTTTGTCGGGGCTAAAGGAGTGCAGGTGCAGGTCCTTCAACCAGCCCGAGAACGCTCCCGCAACATCGGAGGGCCCGGAAGTTGTCGCCGCGGCGCCGTCCCCAGGCTTCTTGCTGGCGGAGTAGTCGGGCGGATCGATCGGCACGATGAACGGAGCACGGCAGCGCGGGCACTTCCCCTGCATCCCCCGATGCGATTCCTTGACCTCAAACCGACAACCGTACGGGCAGTGGATGATGAATCCGCCCGAAGCGGTGCGCACCCCACCCGACATGACCCCGTTCGGTCGCCGCTTCTTGCGACGCTGCTCCGATTCGGTGAGGTCTTGAGTCACGAGATCGAACAGAGCGTCGTCCTCGGACTTGGGTCGCTCGGTCTTGGGAGGCGGGTTGTCCGAGGTGAGCGATGGCAGCGGCGACGACTCCTCGGCCACAGCAGCCAGCGGAGTCAGCGGAGACGCGGGCAGCGACGGCAGGTCGCTCGTATCCTGCGGCGGGGCAATCACGACCTGACCAGATGCAGCCGGAGAGCTGATCGGCGGGATCGTGAACGACATCGACTGTGCGAGCGGGATCGACAGCTCGTAGTCATCGTCATCATCGTCGGTCGCCACGGAATCGGGCGACTGTGATCCGACTTCCACGCCGTCGAGGTAAGTCAACGGCTTGGGGTTCATCTGCATCTGCTGGTACTTGACGGCCATGTCTTTGCGCATGAAGCCGCCGCAATTCCAACACCGAACAGAGTTCGGACGGACCATTTCACCGCAATCGGGACAGGGCTTTTCACCAGCCTGATTTCCCTCGTTCGCCATGGCCAGATGCCTTCAGAGATTCGACTTGAGCAGAGGTGAGTCCTGCCCGATGCAAACGGGTACAGGCTCGAGCCACCTCGAACCCTCAAACTTAACCGGTGGCCCCCTCGATGCTCCAGCCCCTTCCGAAGATTTTTGAAAATCCGCGGACGAAACCGGCCTCACTTCGCGTCTTGCGCGGCGGCATTTGTCCAAAGGACAAGGCGTGTCTCCGACTCTCCATTCTCCGTACGACGGACCTTGAGCAACTGCGGTCCCTCAGACTCCGACAGCAGACGCTCCAGATCGGCGGGCTCACGAACCGGTTGTCGCCCGACTTCTTCAATGATGTCGTACAAACGCAGCATGTCGGGACGATCGGCATGACCCGGACAACGCGTCACCAGCACTCCACGCACGCCCGGACGACCGCTCACCTGCACCGACAACGAGTCGTCCAGCGTCACAACCGACAACCCGCTCAGCTGAACTCGATGCTCGGGATTGGCTTGGGGATCGAAGGGAGTCCGAGTTTTATTCAGCGAGCTCGATGAGCTGGGCTTCCGTTCGGACAGACGCACATCGACCGTGACCTTGGCTCCCGCCCGCATGACTTCCATGCGAACGGTCTTATTGACCGGAGTGAGGCTGACGAGGTGAATCAGATGGCTCTGGTCTTCGATCTTTTGTCCGTCGAAGGTCAGGATCACGTCGTCAATCTGTAAGCCAGCGACCTCAGCGGGCGTGTCTCCATAGACCTGCACGACGCGGGCCCCCTGGACACGCTTCAACTTCAGACGGCGAGCGGAAGCATCGTCGAACTCTTCATCGAGTCGGACTCCCAGAAACGCTCGCTGCACGCGCCCATGTTCCAGCAGTTGGTCGACGACCTGACGGCAGAGATTGCTTGGGATACTGAAACCAATCCCCTCGTTCCCGCCCCCCTGCGAAGCGATGGCGGTGTTGATGCCGATGACCCGCCCCTGCAGGTCGATCAACGGTCCGCCGCTGTTTCCCGGGTTAATCGCAGCGTCGGTCTGCAGGAAGTCCTGGTTGATGACATCCTCGCCCTTCTCACCGAGAATCAGCGAGCGGCGTCCCTTCGCACTAATGATGCCCAGCGTCACGGACTGGCTCAGTCCAAAGGGACTTCCCATCGCCAGAACCATGTGCCCGATATCGAGGTTATCGCTGTCGCCCCAGGCCGATGACCCGAGGTTCGTTTCACTCAGCAGCAGGACCGCGACATCGGTCGGCGAGTCTTCGATGACCTCTGTCGGGTGCGTGATCTGACCGTCGTAGAGCTTGATTTGAATCCGCTTGGGCGTCGACCCAAGCACCACATGACGGTTGGTCACCACGAACAGCTTCGAGGTCCGCGGGCTCCGCATAATGATGCCCGAGCCGGTCTCCTCCACCATGCCGCCGTTACGGCCTTCTCGCTTGCTTTCGATATGAACCACCGACGATTGCACAGCGGCCGAGATGCGGGCGAGTTGTTCACCCGCATCATCCAGAACACCGCGTGGCAGAACGTCGCGTACACGACCGCTGGACGGAGTTTGAGCCCGAGCAGGATCACCAAAAAACGCGGGAACTCCAAGAGCCACCACGAGCAGTCCAATGCCCATTGCGGTCCCAAGGAAGATCGGCTTTTGGTGTTCCATGGCTTTGATCCTGGTTCCGCTCATAACCGCGTGGTTCGCCGGGCGAATCAGCGGTCGACTGGAATGCTCAGATTCTCCAGAGTGTTCTCCACATCGTGGGCACGAACCTCGTCGCGCCAGGCTGTGGTCCAGTTTGTGCGAACTCCCCGCTTGCGCTCGCCGCGTTCTTCGCTGCGTTGACAATCAATGCAGGTCGTGGAATGCGGAACAGCCTGCAATCGGGCGATCGGAATCGGTTTCTGGCAATCTTCGCAAGTGCCGTAACGCCCCTGCTTCAAGGCCAGAATCGCGGTCTCGATCTGCTCCAGTTCGCGACTCTCCAGAGACGCCAGCTGGCTGCTCAGTTCCCGTTCCACATCCCCATTGGCCAGATCCGCAACATCCCCCATCGCAGCTCCGTCATCTCCGGCATTGGAGATATCGTGAGCGAGTTGGCGTTGCAGTTCGTCTCTCTGGGAAACGAGTTGTCGGTACAACCTCAGAAGTGCATCTTGACGTGGCATGGCACCCTCAACTTATGTTCGTTTCGCCCTCCCTGACGATGTCCTCACGGATTGAGAAATCACCAAAGGTGATTCCGAGACACTTCCGGTCTCGATCCAATCTAAGTTCCTCCGGTTTGGAGGACGTCGATTTGGGATCTCACTCGTCGAGAATTCTAGGCGCGACCAGCCATCGCAACGGGAAGCAACGGCTGATCCGATCAAACCTTGACGAGTCGTGACGAATCTGAGGAAAGGAACGAACAATCCGATGGCCCGAGTTGCACTGACGCGCTTCGGTCAACGGAGACACTTGGGGTGCCGTGGTCCCCCTCCCATCGGCTGACGGCGACGGCTTGCCCATGTACGACAGGACGACATCTCGGATTTCAGGAGACATGGGACCTGTCACGACCGGGTGCACGCTGCATTCGTCAGGAGACCGGTCTTCCGCTCAGCTTTCGTGGCGGACATCTTCCGGACATCCGTCATAGATGGATCAGCCCGGCGACTCCCCCAAAATGATCTTTGTCGTTTTCCTGGCATGAATTACAACACGAGAGCCCGCCCAGCTGGACCACGCGTTCTCCTGCCACGGAAAACGTCAACGAGCGGCACAAGACACTTCGACGGAGCGAAGGCCTGACATGATTCGCATGACACGTAAAAGCTTTGCCGGACTGGCACTTCTGGCGATTGTCTGGGGATTCGCGGGGAGCCCAGCTGCGATTCAGTCGGAGGATGCTCCGACGTACCAGCTGCGTTTTCGCTTCACCCCGGGCCAGGACTGGTATTACGTCTCCCCGGGCGGCGCGTCGTATGTCGTGACCTATAACCAACAGGCCGACACCGTATCGCACACCGCGATGTTTCTGCGTCATATGACGGTCAGCCAGATCAATGAGGACGGATCCGCCGATGTCCAACTGGTCCTCGACCGGGCCTACATGACGGCCGTAAACGGTGATGTGAACTCTGTTTACAACAGTGAAGTCCCCGACAAAGTGCCGACGGAGTTCGATTCCGTCCACTCATCCATCGGCAAACCACAGAAGTTCCGACTTTCACCGCTCGGGAAGATTCTGCCCCTTCCCAATGAAACCAAGTCGCTGGAGCAGGTCGAGCTGCTGATCGCCCTGCCCGAACAGCCGGTCGCCGTTGGGGCGACCTGGAAGGAACGCTTTGAAGCCAGTGTTCCGGTGAACCGGGAAAGTAAGCTGATGCGCCCCATCAAGATGGAACGTCGCTTTGAGCTGACCTCTGTCGATGAGGGAATCGCGACGATCACCCTGAACACGGTGTGCCTCACCCCTTTGAACGATCCGTTCCAAGAGTCGCAGATCATTCAGCGCAAGGCCAAGGGCCTGATCCGGTTCGATATCGAAAAGGGCCTTCTCGTCGACCGCCAGCTGCGGGTCGTTGAGGAAGTCATCGGACAGGATGGCCCGGGGAGTTCACTCACCGTCCGCAGCATGAGAGTCGACCAGCTGATTGGCGTCGATCAGGCGAAAAACATTGATCTTTCAAAAACTCCTGTGCCGACAGGAGTTGCGGAGAGCGAAAGCAAAACTCCGAAGTAGGCGGCGGCGACCTCGCGTCTCACCGTGGGAAGAGGTCGATTCACCCTCTTCTTGCAACGCGATTTCGCCTAGAATAGAGTCGGCTTTTGCTTCGGGATGTCGGAGTGCCGGCCATCCATTGATCCGTCCATGTGACGGGTGCGTGTTCGACTGGAAACGGAAATGACCATGCGGCGTCGAGTTGTTGTCACCGGAATGGGTTGCGTCACTCCCATCGGCAAGTCTGTCGATTCGATGTGGAACGCCATCAAGCAGGGTGCCAGTGGAATCGATACGATTACTCACTTCGACGCGTCCAACTTCCCCACGAAGTTCGCCGCGGAAGTGAAAAACTTCGACCTCGCCGATTACGTTCCCGACGCAACTCGTTTTCAACACACGGGCTTGAACATCCGGTATGCCATCGGAGCTGCCGTACAAGCCGTCAAGCAGTCAGGCGTCCAGGACACCGTAGACCCCACTCGCTTTGGGGTTTACCTCGGAGCTGGGGAAGGTCAGCAGGACTTCTATCTCTTCATGCGAATGATCTCACTGTCCCAGAAGGGCGGCGAGTTCGACATGGAAAAGTTCACCCAGTACGGGCTCAAGTTCCTCAACGCCAAGGAGGAAATGGAGCAGGAGCCGAACATGCCGGCGGGCCATCTTGCCAGCCTGTTCAATGCCCAGGGTCCCAACCTGAACTGCCTCACCGCGTGTGCGGCCAGCAGCCAGGCCATCGGCGAAGCCTGTGAAATCATTCGCCAGGGTGAAGCTGACGTCATGCTCTCGGGTGGCGCTCACAGCATGATTCACCCGTTCGGGCTCACGGGCTTCAACCTCTTGACCGCCCTCTCCACCAATAATGCCCACCCACAACAGGCGTCGCGTCCATTCGACCGGGACCGGGATGGCTTCGTCCTCGGCGAAGGAGCTGCGATGCTGGTTCTCGAAGAACTCGAACACGCCAAGCAGCGTGGAGCCCAGATCTTCGGAGAAGTCTCCGGTTATGGCTCAACGGCCGATGCTTATCGCATCACCGACATTCACCCCGAAGGACGCGGTGCGACCTCGTGCATTCGTCTCGCCCTCAAGGACGCGGGACTCAACTACGATCAGATTGACTACGTGAACGCTCACGGCACCAGCACCGCCGTGAACGACAAGGTCGAGACCCGCGCGATTAAACAAGCCCTCGAATCGGCCGCCTACGAGACCCCTGTCTCCAGCACCAAGAGCATGATGGGCCACCTCATCGCAGCTGCGGGCAGTGCGGAAGCGATCGTCTGCCTGATGGCGATGAAGGAGGGCATTCTGCCCCCGACGATTAATTACGAAAACCCCGACCCCGATTGCGATCTGGACTACGTCCCGAACAAGATCCGCGAAGCGAAGATCGACACCACTCTGTCCAACAGCTTCGGCTTCGGTGGTCAGAACGTTTCGCTGATCTTCTCCGCCTACCGCGGGTAAACCTCCCTCCGCCTCGAGCCAGAGGGAAACGATGATGAACAGTACCGAACTTCCGCCGCCCCCAAGCCGTTACCCGACCGTCCCGTGGTCAACGCTCGTGGGTCGCGCCTTGCGGCTGAAGTGTCCTCGCTGTGGCGAAGGGGCCATCTTCAGTGGCCCGTTTACCACACTGGAACGCTGCCCGCACTGCCAGCTGAAGTACGAACGGGCCCCCGGCTATTTCCTCGGCTCGATCTATATCAACTACGGTCTGACCGCCTGGGCGATCACGATCTCGTACTTCATCCTGCACTTCGGTTTCCGCTGGTCCAACTCCGAGCTGGCGTTCCCGCTGGCCTGCTTCTGCTGTTTGTTCCCAGCCATTGCGTTTCGGCACACGCGAGCCCTATGGCTGGCACTCGACTGCCACTGGGATGAGTCGATGATGGAGATCGAAGATCCGCCGACAGAGGATGAGTAACCTCCCAAGGTTGGCTCTGTCCTCCCTTACCCCTGTCTCAACAAAAAAGCCCCTGACAGCTCTGGCTGCCAAGGGCTTTTTCTTGGACTCAACCGTCACACTGAACGGTGATGGACTACACCGCCTCGAGAGGGGGCACCGGTGGATGGCCCTGGGTTTTCAGCTGCTTGAGGGCGTCGGTCGCCTTTGTCACCGGGAGATCTTCCGGCAGACGGTCATCCACGTCGTAAGCCTGACCAATCAGACGCAGGCTTTTGATGAGCATCCAGGTCGGGTCAACTTCCCACCACTTGTGACCAGCACGAGCCAGACGCGGGTAAGCGTGGTGGTTGTTGTGCCAACCTTCCCCATAGGCCAGCACAGCGACCCACCAGAGATTCCGCGACAGGTCCGACACATCGTAAGTCCGGTAGCCCCAGATATGTGTCACCGAGTTCACGAACCACGTGCTGTGGTAGGCGAGAACCATTCGCACACACATCCCCCACAGAAGCATTGGCAACCCACCGATCAGATACAGCACAAATGCCGACCCGAAGAGAATCGGGGTAAACGCCTTCTCGAAGAACCACATATCCTTGTCCTGGGTGAGGTCCGGGACAAAGTGGCGGTACATCATCGGACGCAACCGCGAATCACGACCCGTGAACGTCCACAGAATGTGCGACCACCAGTTGCCTTCCTTGGGTGAGTGCGGATCGCCGGGCTGATCGGCCTTCTGGTGATGGATCCGGTGCACCGCTGACCAGTGCATGGGGGTGCCTTCCCCAGAAAGCGTCGCAGCCATCAGGCCGACGTACTTGGCGGGCTTCTTCAACTTCAGCGACCGATGACTCAGGTAGCGATGCAGAGTCATCGTGACTCCGAAGCTGCAGGTGAACCAGTGCAGGAACAACATGACAGCGAACGACTGCCAGTTGAACAGAGCTGACCGGTAGGGAGTAAACAACCCGACGATCGCCACGAGTGCTCCCGCGTGCATCAAGAACATCCAGCCCACGACGGCCCAGTCGATATTCCCCCAATGGAGGTTGTCACTTCCAAAGGTCGACAAGAGCAGGTTGCGTTCTTCCGCTTTGGACTTTCGCCACTCACCGCGATCACCGGAATGAGCAGACTGTGGTACAGGGATGCTGGACATGGTTCGCTCCGAAACAGGAGGTGTCTGCGCTGGCCGAACGACTTTCGTCTGGCTCAGGCGGCGGGACTCTAACACAAGCTTCGGATTCACTCTGTCAGCATGAGTTCAAACTTTGGTCAAACTCGCGTCACGCCGTGTCACAGAAATGTCACAATCTCTATTCTTCTTCTACAAAAGGAGTTGCGCTGTCAACATCGGCCACAAACCGATAACCGGTCCCTCGAACCGAGACCAGAAACCGGGGATCGGCCGGGTCATTCTCGATGTACTTTCTCAATCGCAAGACAAAATTGTCGATCGTGCGTGTCGTGACCTCGGCATTCTGGTCCCACACAGCCTTCAGAATGCGACTTCGTGAGAGGACTTCTCCCTCGTGCTCGATGAAGAATTTCAGCAGCTGCATTTCCATCGTCGTCAGGCGGTGGACCTGGTCGCCGCGCCGGAGCTCAAAGGAGCGGAAATCGACCTCCACATCCTGAAAGCGGAAGTTCTCCAGCTGGGGACGCTCGACAGCCTGCCCCACGCCGAGCCTGGCATTCCGTTCGAGCAGGTTGTGCACGCGGCTCAGTAGTTCCGGGAGCGCAAACGGCTTGTTCATGTACTGGTCGGCGCCGCAGTCGAACGCATGCGAGCGGTCCTCACTGAGCGTGCGGGCACTGAGAACCAGAATCGGGACCCGGGGGTCTTTGCCCCGGATCTCGCGGCAAATTTCATAACCGCTCATTCCCGGCAACATCAGGTCGAGCACCACCAGGTCGGCCCCTCTGGCGGATTTGTCAAAACACTGAATCGCTGACCGGCCATCCCCGACCACAGTCGCATCGTACCCTTCCTGTTCAAAGTTGAATCGCAGCCCCTCGGCGATCGATTCTTCGTCTTCGACGATCAGGATGTGTTTCTTCTGGCTCATTCGCAGTTCACTGAAAGTGGGCACTCACACCAGAGGGGACTCGCCGCACAAACGCTAGGTCGACGAGTCGGACAGCACCGACGCGACATCGGCATTCGGGATGACGACACCGGGTAGTTCCACGGTAAATGTACACCCGGGCTGACCATCGTCGCGATCATCCACGCTGATCCTCCCCTTCAACTGCTTGACCAGCGTCGAGACAATAAAGAGACCCAGCCCCGTTCCTTTGGTTCGCCGTTGCAGCTCGCTACCGCCACGGTAGAAGACCTGGAAGACCTTTTTGCGATCCTCATAGGGGACCCCGCTGCCGTTGTTGGACACTCGAATGTGAACCCGGCCACCAGTGCTGAGCAACGCCGCCACTTCGACACGCGGCGGGTCTCCCCCGTATTTCACGGCATTGTCGAGCAGGTTGGAGAAAATCATCCGCAGGACAATCCGCCGTGCCCGAATCCGGATCGGCGGGACCCGCATTGTCAGCACTTCAGACAGACGCGTTTTGTGATGCGTACAAGCCCCGGCCGCACATTCCCGGAGCAGCGGCTCCAGCTCGATCTCTTCAATCAGCTCGTTCTGACCAACCGCATCCAGACGCCCGACCTCCAACAGCTGGTTGATCAGTTCATCGAGCCTTCGCAATTCCTTATCCATGGTCCCGTAAAAATGCTCCCGCTGTTCGGAAGTCAAATTCCGCATCTTAAGTGTTTCCAACGACAGCTGGATCGCAGCGATGGGGGACTTCAGCTCATGGGTCACACTGTCGACGAAGTTCGCTTGCCGATTATTCAGAGCAATCTCTTTGAGCGTCAGCACCAGCCAGAACGACATCCCGACAAGAATCAGGGTGAAGAGCACCACGCCGAGCGTCAGAACTGTCCAGCTTGTCCCGCGAGCCAGAACCACAATCCAACACACCATCAGCGTCACATTCAGCGTCATCAAACTGGCGCTGAGCGTGATCGGGAAACGGATCGAACTACGTTTGCGAAACGATCCAACCATAGGGAGAAACTCAAGCATTCAGCGGACGACGCAATGACATTGCGTGTACCCGAAAACGGGTACAGTCCCATCATAAACACAATGACAATGACGGGAACATCTTCGGCAGGTGACACGCAGATTTTGCCGACTATTGATTCGCCGGTTTTCGGGTGATCCGCGCGGTCTTTCTTTGCGTTTCTCCCCCTCGTACGGAATGAGCCCGTTGGATCGATTTCAGGGATGGCCTAGAATCGTCGCGTCAGAACAATCAGAGGCGGAGGGTTGAAGCATGACGTATTGAGCGCATTTGTTTTCCCGTTTTTCCTGAACTGACCGCACTGGCGAGCCGATTTCACTTCGCTGAGCCGTACGAGATATACATCTGGGGAGACTCATGAGTTCCGTCGATCATGCTGCCAAACTGCTGGGAATTGCCCTCTCAGACGTGGCGATTCACCTCGACACCCGCCAGCTGGTCTCGGGTCTGCATCAGGCCGTGAACCAGTCCTCTCCGCCAGAGGGGTGGCAAGACTGGTTCGTGATCGCCGGTCCGGCCGCCAAGCTGAAGTGCCGTCCGATCAATGTTCGCCCGGGCGAGATCGAAGAGCTGGCCCGGGCAGGCGGGGTCATCGTCATTCGTCAACCGGAGGAGTGGCTGACCGTCAGCTCGGATGGGGTGACCCAAGTCCGCAGCATCGATGCCCAAGGCCAGCTGCGCAGCGATCGAACGCTGACGCAGTGCATCACCACTCCGAGCGTCGAAGCGGTCCTGGTCGAGGGGAGCTACCCCCGGAACTACACGGACCATCCCCATCCCTCGCCATGGCAACGCCTGCTGCACTTCCTGAGCCCGGAGTGGCCGGACATCTTCACGGTCCTGGTCTACTCATTGATTATCGCCATGCTGATGTTGGCGACGCCTCTGGCTGTGGAGTCGCTGGTCAACACCGTCGCGTTCGGTCGACTGGTCCAGCCGATTGTGGTGCTGTCGGCCATCCTGTTCGGCTTTCTGGCCTTTTCCGCTGTGATGCGGGCCTTACAGACCTTCGTCGTGGAAATCGTCCAGCGGAGACTGTTCGCCCGCATGGCGTCGGACCTGTCGTGGCGTCTCCCACGAGTCGACTACTCGACCGTGGAGAGCAGCAACACCCAGGAGCTGCTGAATCGCTTCTTTGATGTGGTCACCGTTCAGAAGGTCGTCTCCCAGTTTCTGCTCGACGGCATCAGCATCCTGTTGACCACGCTGATCGGCATGATGGTGCTGGCGTTCTATCATCCGCTGCTGCTGGCGTTTGACATGGTCCTGATCGTGGCGATCGGACTCATTCTGTTTGTCCTGGGTTTCGGAGCCGTCGGGACCAGTATCAAAGAATCGAAATTCAAATACTCGACAGCTGCGGTGCTGGAGGAGATTGCCCGCTGCAAGCTGTTGTTCAAAGGAGCGGGCGGTCCCGACTACGCGCTTTACCGCATCGATACCCAGGTGGCCGGATACCTGGACGCCCGCAAGAAGCACTTCCGCGTCCTGCTGCGTCAAACCCTCTCAGCCCTCATGCTGCAAGCGTTGGCGAGTACGGTCTTGCTGGCTCTGGGGGGCTGGCTGGTCATCATGGGCGAGCTGACGCTCGGTCAACTGGTGGCGGCCGAATTGATCGTCTCGGTGATCGTCTCCTCGGTCGCGAAGTTCGGGAAGCACCTCGAATCGTTCTACGATCTGATGGCGTCAATCGACAAGCTCGGCTACCTGATGGACCTGCCCGTCGAGGAGTCACTGGGTGCAGTGACGATTCCAACCGACCGTCCCTTCGATCTGACCGTGGGAGAGACTGGCTCGCCGAACCAGTGGAAAGTCTCCCCGGGAGAGTGCGTCTGCGTGCGGGGAAGCGAGGCTGCGACCAAGGAGTTCTTCAACCAGCTTTACGGTCTGCAGTCGATCCAAACCGGGTCAGTGCGTGTCTCTGGCATCGACCTGCGTGATATTCGTTCCGATCTGTTGCGTCGCGAGGTCTCACTGGTCCGTAACGTGGAAGTCCTCGAAGGCACGATCGCAGAGAACATCGTGATTGGCCGGACCGATATCTCAAACGATGTCATCTGGGGTGCGATTCGAGCTGTGGGACTTGAGCAGAGGATCAACACGCTACCGCTTGGGATTCGGGCACCATTGAACATCGACGGATCGCCGCTCACGCGGACCGAAGTCATCCGACTGATCTTTGCCCGGGCGGTGGCCAATCGTCCCCGGCTCCTGTTGATTGATTCAGCGCTCGATTCGTTGAGCGACACCGAAATCGGAGAGTTGATTGCGGCGAACGCCCTGCACGATCCAGAACTCGCCGTGCTGCTGGTCACGGGGCGTGATCAGTTACGAGCGGCGTGCGATCGAGAAGTCACGCTGACTTCCGAATAGAAACGTCACTCCTGTTTGCATCACTCGCCATCGACGCTTGCGGTGAAAGTTCATCATGCTCCAGACAACCACTCCACGACAAGCTCCTCAACTGCCCCGCCCCCAGTTGCCAGCACTTCGTCTGGCGAAAAGCTCTCGATTTGCCCGCCGGGTCGGGCGAATCCTGTTAGCCCTGCTCATTCTGGGTCTCGTGCTGGTCGCGGTCGCTCCCTGGCAACAGACGGTCCCCGGAAAGGGCGACGTCATCGCCTTCGCCCAGCCCGACCGTCAACAGGTCATCCAGGCCCCCATCAAGGGCCGCATTGTGGCCTGGGGCGAGGGGATCCAGGAGAACGCCCACGTCAAACAGGGCCAGATCATCGCCCAGATCGAAGACCTCGACGCGAACTATCTCGATCGACTCAAAGAACAGCTTCGCCAGATGAACGAAAAAGTCGAAGCGGCTCGCAGCGAGCTTCAGGCCACCGAACGCCAACGAGAATCGGCCGAGGATGTCGTCCGGTCCTATGAGCGACAGGTCGACCTCATGATTACCGCACGCGACCTGACCCTTTCCGCAGCGGACGAGTTCGTCAAAGCCGCCGTCGCGAAGTATGAATCGGAGCAACAGAAGATCGTCGAGGCGGAGGCTGTTCTTTCCCAGGAAGAAGCCGACTTCAACCGCCAAAGCTCTCTCTTTGAGCAGAAGGTTGTCGCCGAGCAGAAGGTGCAGCAGGCCAAACAGAAGTACCTTTCCGCCAAGGCCAAAGTCGAAGCGGCCAAGAGCAACGCCGAAGCGGCTCAAAGTGAGTACGAGGGCAAAAAGAAAGACCGCGACGCCAAAGCCCAGGAAGCCCAGAGCAAGGTCGATCAAGTCCGCGCTTACCTCGAAAAGTCACGCCAGGATGTCTCCAAGGTCGACAGCGACATCGCCAAGGCCGAGAAAGGCTACACCGAGGCCGAGAAGGAACTCATCGAGACCCAAATCAAAGTCGACCGCCAGGAAACCCAGATCGTCACAGCTCCACGCGATGGATACATCCTTCGCATGATGGTGGCCCAGGGTGGCCAGATGGTCAAAGAGGGGGATCCTCTCTGCATCATCGTCCCCGACACCGCCGATCGCGCGGTCCAGCTGTGGGTCAAAGGGGTCGACGCACCACTGATCACCCCCGGCAACAATGTCCGCCTGCAGTTCGAAGGCTGGCCCGCCGTGCAATTTACGGGTTGGCCTTCGGTCGCGGTCGGCACCTTTGGCGGGAAAGTGACCGCGATCGACGCGACCGACAACGGCATGGGCGAGTTCCGCGTCGTCGTCCAACCGGACAAAACCGACATGGCATGGCCCAATGACCAGTATCTCCGCCAGGGAGTGCGGGCGAATGGGTTCATCCTGCTCAAACAGGTTCCGCTGTGGTACGAAATCTGGCGAAAGCTGAACGGTTTCCCACCCACGGTCGCCAAGCCCTCAACTCAAGACAAATCGGCCGACAAAGAGAAGAAATAGCCAAATCCCGACGGTTGTAACGAACATTCAAAACGTGTTCGGAGAATGGCCAATGTCGACGCCGACCGTCCGAGAATGTTATTCGGGTTGATCTCAGGACGCCGAAGAATCAAGTGCGCTCCCTATTCGCACAGGAGGTGTGGATCACTCAGGGAGCGCTCGCCGCGAACTTTCATGGATGACAGTGACGCGACATGAGGTCGAATTGTCTTTTACCGCTGATTCTCGGGATCTGCCTCGCCGGCTGCTCCAGCATGCGCGAGCGGGTGGCTGCACTGCGTCCTGCCCCAGCTGAGGCTCCCGGTCCGTCAGAAACTTCCGAACCTTCTGAGACGCTCTCTGAGCCCGAGACGGTCTCCGAACATGAACCTCACACGGTTTTACCCGTGGAGTACGAGGAAACCATTGAAAATCCCGACGCGAGTTCCTCGGAACCCGCCATGGACGAAACCGTCTCTCCAGTTCCCCCCAGTGAGAGGGAACTGAACAACTATGCCGAAAGCTCGGACCCGTCAAAGCTTCAACTCGATGCGGTCGTCTCGTCGGTCTATGCCAATTTCCCGCTCCTGGAAGCCGCTCGATACCAGCGGAACGTGGCGAACGGCGAGATCCTCTCCGCCGAAGGTGCCTTCGACACCAAGTTCAAGGCCTCGACCGAGAATCTTCCGCTCGGCTACTACGAGAACTACCGTCAGGTCGTTCTACTCACCCAGCCGTTGTACGGCGGAGCAGAGGTTTATGGCGGATACCGTCTCGGGCGAGGACAATTCCAGCCGTGGTATCTGGAACGACAAACCAATGAAGGTGGCGAATTCAAAACCGGCGTTCAGGTTCCCCTGGTCCGCAACCGTGCCATCGACGAACGACGTGCCCAGTTGTGGAAGGCGACCTATGCTCGGCAACGAACCGAGCCGGAAATCCAAAGCCAGCTGATCGACTTCGTTCGTGATGGATCGATCGTTTACTGGGACTGGGTCGCAGCGGGTAAGAAGCAATTGGTGGCCCGGCGTCTGCTGGAACTGGCCGTCGATCGTAACGAAGGGATCCGCGCTCGAGTCGAGGCGGGAGACCTCGATCCTCCCGACGCAGACGACAACCAGCGAATCATCGTTTCCCGAGAAGCCAAAGTGATTGACGCGGGACGGAAGGTGCGGCAGTCAGCCGTCAAGCTGTCGCTGTTCTATCGCGATGATCTGGGGCAGCCGGTCATTCCTCCGGAGCAGTGGACCCCTGATTTCCCGGCACCGACCGAGTTGCGAGAGGACCAACTCTTCTCGGACATTACACTCGCTCTCTCGAGGCGTCCTGAGATCCAGACGATTGATATCCTGCGTCGCGAGATCGATGTCGACTACGCATCGGCACAGAACGACTACAAGCCGCAAGTCGATGCCCTCGCCTTTGGATCTCAGGATGTCGGCGCCCCCACCAGCATCAAGCGGGACAAGAGTCCCTTCGACCTGGAGGCCGGGATCTATGCCGATGTCCCGCTTCAGCGTCGCAAGGCCCGCGGCAAGATGTCCTCGATTGAGGCCAAAGTCTCGCAGATCATCGCCAAACGCCAGATGGTCGAGAACAAGATCACAGCAGAGGTTCAGTCGGCACACGTCGGTCTGACCGCAGCCTGGGCTCGTGTCGCCAAGGCCCGCGAATCTCTCCGACTCGCTCGCAAGATGGCCCGGATCGAACTCCAGAAGTTCAACGCCGGTAGCTCCGACCTGCTCTCGGTCAACCTGCGAGAACAGCAGGCCGCCGAAGCTGCGGAGACCGAGATCGACGCCCTGCTGGAGTATTTTCAGTCGAAGGCGATCTACCGTGCCGCCCTCGCAGAAGATAACGACTTCCGATTCTGATCGAGCCTCAGCCCGCTCACTCGACCGTTGCGTTTCAGACGCCGGAGGGGCAACATGGGGGAGGGAGCGCCGCCGGATTTCCTGGCGGTAGCACCACACGCTCGCGGGAGAATCGAAATGGGCTCAGAACCAGAGGTCATGTACGGCGAACTGCATCTGGTCGGGACCGAACAGATCGGCAAGAAGTGGGGTTGGGTGTTCGGGCTGGGCGTGATCCTGCTCCTGCTCGGGCTGCTCGCTCTCGGCTCGTCGGTCTTCGTGACGCTGACCACAATGGTCTTCATCGGGAGCCTGATGCTGATCGCCGGTGTGTTGCAGTCGATTCACGCGATCGCGATGCGGAACTGGAGCGGGTTCTTCCTCGACCTGCTCGCAGGCATACTCAATACCATTGTCGGCGTACTGATTATCGCTCACCCTGGAGCGACAGCCGTCGCCCTGACGCTGATGATCGCGATTCTGCTGATCCTGGGTGGCGTGTTCCGCATCGTGACCGGTGCCGCCGTGAAATACCAGAACCGTTTTTGGCTCATCGTTCACGGAGCGATTTCGCTGCTGCTGGCCTACTCGATCCTCTCCGACTGGCCCATGTCAGGCCTGTGGGTCGTCGGGACCTTCGTCGGGATCGACCTGATCTTCAACGGCTGGTCCCTGATCATGCTGGGGCTGCTGCTGAAGAAGGCAATTCCCAAGTCGGTTTAACACTTAATCACGGCAGCACACAGGAACTGAACGACCGGGAGCTGAACACTCCCGGCATCACCCCTCGTCGCCGCGGGCTTCTAGCACTGACAGGAAGGCCTTCTGCGGGATGTCGACTTCGCCGAACGACTTCATCCGCTTCTTGCCTTCCTTCTGCTTGTCCAGCAGCTTCTTCTTGCGGCTGATGTCGCCGCCATAGCACTTGGCCGTCACGTCTTTACGCACGGCCGAGATCGTCTCGCGAGCAATCACCTTGCCGCCGAGTGCAGCCTGAATGGCGATTTCGAACTGGTGCTTCGAGATCTCTTCCTTCAGCTTCTTGCACACGGCCCGACCGCGACGTTCGGCGGTGGAGCGGTGTACGATCATGGCCAGGGCTTCGACCTTGTTCCCCTTCACGAGGATGTCCATCTTCACGAGATCGGCGTCACGGAAACCGATGACTTCATAGTTCATCGTTCCGTACCCGCGCGTGACCGATTTGAGCTTGTCGTGCATGTCGTACACGATTTCCGCCAGCGGCAGTTCATAGATCAGCTGGGCACGGTCGGAACCGAGATACTCGGTCGTCTTGTAGATCCCGCGGCGGTCTTCGCACAGCTGCATCAGCGTGCCGATGCAGTGCGAGGGGATGATGAATTGCACCTTCGCGATGGGTTCGCGGAACTCTTTGATCTGTCCACTGTCGGGCACATCAACCGGGTTGTCGATTTTCTTGACTTCGCCGTTGTGCAACAGAAGTTCATAGGTGACGTTCGGAGCGGTCTGGATGAGGTCGACTTCGGCCTCGCGTTCCAGACGCTGCTGGATGACCTCCATGTGCAGCATGCCGAGGAAGCCGCAGCGGAAGCCGAAACCCAGAGCATCGCTCGTCTCGGGAGCGAACGAGAAGCTGGCGTCGTTGAGGCTGAGGCGTTCGAGTTCCTCACGCAGGTGCTCAAACCCGGTGGTGTCGATGGGGTACATGCCGCAGTACACCATCTGTTGCGGCTCTTTGTATCCCTGCAATGGCTTGTCCGTCGGACGCGCAGCATGGGTGAGGGTATCCCCCACGTGGATGTGCCGGATTTCCTTGACCCCGGTGATCACGTAACCAGCTTGTCCCGGCCCCAGTGATTCACACGGCACCATGTTGGGGCGGAACTGCCCGATCTCGATCACGTCATTGATCGAGCCGCCCTTCATGAACTTCACGCGGTCGCCTTTGCGGACCGTCCCTTCCTGCACGCGGATGTAGGTCACCACCCCGCGGTAGTAGTCATACTTGCTATCGAAAATCAGGCACTTGAGTGGTGCGTCAGCTTCCCCCTTCGGCGGTGGGATACGTTCGATGATCGCGCGGAAGCATTCTTCGATCCCGATCCCCTGCTTCGCACTGACCCGCAGCGCATCGCTCGCATCGAGTCCGACGACCCGCTCGATTTCCTCACACACTTCCGGGATACGCGTCACCGGCAGGTCGATCTTGTTGATGACCGGGATGATTTCGAGATTGGCCTCGATTGCCAGGTACGCATTGGCGACCGTCTGGGCCTGCACTCCCTGGAACGCATCGACAACGAGCAACGCCCCTTCACACGCCGCCAGACTGCGCGACACTTCGTACTGGAAGTCGACATGCCCGGGGGTGTCGATGAAGTTGATTTCGTAGGTCACCCCATCCAGGGTGTAATTGATCGCCACCGCCCGGGCCTTGATCGTGATCCCGCGCTCACGCTCGATCTCCAGGTCGTCCAGCAGCTGCTCCTGAAACTCGCGCTGAGTGATCGTTCCCGACTTCAACAGCAACTGGTCGGCGAGCGTACTCTTGCCGTGGTCGATGTGGGCAACGATGGAGAAGTTGCGAATGAGCTTCGTGTCCATGACACAACAATCGGTGGTCAAAAAGGTTACGATGAATTCGCCAGTCCGTGCTGATCGCCGGTGAATTCGGTGAACCCGTAGTATAGCGTCCGGCAGCAAATCGAGGAGACTGCTTGAACACGAGACCGCGGAAACGCCGCCAGCCACCTGTTGCCCCCTCCTGATAACTCGTCACCGCCCCCCCTCGGTATCAGAACTGGAGGGAGTGGACACCCGCGCGTGCTCTTCCGGGCTGTCACGGAATGAACCGCAGAAGACACGGAGAACACGGCAGGGGTGCGAGGGAAAGTGCCCATGCCTTCCTTCGTTTCCTTGCTGTTCTCTTGTTCAAAATTCCTCTTCAGCCTTGCCAGGCACCGTCAACATCATCTGTTCAGCAGGAATGGAACAGGAGGCAAGCCAGGAAAGCAAGATGTCGGATCGTGTGGGGAGCCATGCGTGGGGGGCGGGCGATTGTTGATGACGCGAGGCGAGGGCCGACCTTCGCCGCCCCTTCGATCAGGCGTTCCCCTCGGTCTGTTGGAGTGGCGGCGGGACTTCAGTAAGCTGGTCGGTTCGAGTAGTTACGCCGTGTTCACACTTTGGAGACACCCGATGGCTCGCCCGATTTTCTCACTCCTCTGCGGCCTGACCGCCGGACTGATGTGTTTGTCACAGGCTCACGCTGGAGAGGTCACGCTCGAGCAGGGCCCGAATTCGGTCATCATTCGCATCGACGGGGAAGTCTTCACCACCTTGCACACCTCCAAGGAATGGAAGAAGCCCTTCTTCTATCCCGTCACAGCTGCGGGTGGGATTGAGCAGCTCTCGAAGGACGTCAGCGAGCCGAGCGGCGAGGCGGGTCTGCCGGGCAGCCGCGTTCTGATCTGCAGCGAGACGGCGGTCCTCCTGGTGGAAGGGAAAGAGCAAGTCGGACAGTTGGCACTCGACGAGCAGCTGGAGGTCCGCGAAGTGAAACGTCCGTGGCTGTTTGTGCCCGAAAAGAATGGCTGGGTCCACGAGCGTGATGTCGCTCCTCTGGGCAGCACGGTCACCCGCGTGATCCAGAAGAACCCGGTGGGCGGACTCGATAAGAACGCCCCCCTGTACTACGACCACCCACACCACAAGGGAATCTGGTTCACGATCGATGAAGTGAACGAGATCCGCTACTGGGCAGAAAAGGGCATCATTCGCAACGAGTCGGTCAAGATCAACGAGCCCAAGGGGGAGTCGGCCAGCCTGACCCTCGTGAACCACTGGCTCGACAAGGACGACTCACCGCTCCTCAAGGAAACGACGCATGTCCGTATCCTGGCCGACCGGACACTGGCCTACGACTTCGAACTGACAGCTGTGTCGAAGCCGGTGACATTTAATGACACCAAGGAAGGCATGTTCGGGATCCGCTTGCCCAACAGCATGCGGGAAAACTCGGGCGGTGGGCCGGTCGTGAACGCGGAAGGTTTGCAGACCACCGCCAATTGCTGGGGCAAGCCGAGTCTGTGGGTCGATTACGCGGGGCCCGTCGGAAAGCGGAAGCTGGCGGTAACGATCTTCGACCATCCCAATGCCTTCAAGAAGTCCCGCTACCATGTCCGTGATTATGGCCTCTTCTCGGTGAGCCCGTTCGGCGACAAGGCTTACACCAACGGTGCAGAACCCGAAGCCCCGCTGACCCTCGAACCGGGCAAGTCGGTCAACCTGCGATACGGACTGCATGTCCGCGAATACACCGGCAACGCCGACGCAGCTGGGGCTGCTTACAAGACGTACCTGGCAACACCCCGCTAGGCGGCGAAACGAACCGGTTGGAACACCAGAGCCGGACGCATGACTCACGTCAAAGTGAGCCATGTCGTTCGGCCTCTGCGTTTCAGCAAGAGGCAGATGTCAGCCAGTCGTGTACAAGGCCTCATGAGATGAGGTGGCGTTTGTCGTAAAGAATACGTGTTCTTCGGCTGTCTTCGATTGATGGGTCTCGTTCTCGCCCGGAGCGATTCGACGCGGACTCACGAGGCCAGACCTTTACCGCTTGGCAGGGAGTTGAAACGCATCGCGTTTTGCTCCTCTTGCTTGCCTCTGCGGTTCTCCGCGTCCTCCGCGGTGAACCTATCAGCCTGTCAGTTCGCCCACGGGATCATGTCGCCGTTGTAGCTTTCGTAAAACATCCAGCCGATCTTGTCGCTCAGGCGTGAGATGTATTCCCGTTTGAACGAGACCAACTCGCCCTCGGTCGACGAACGCGGTACGCGGACCGGGAAGTGGAAGTCGAGTTCCTTGGAGAAGATCCGGTCGCCGTGCCCCACCTCGTCGACCTCCGTGACGTGGATGTCTGCTTCGGTCCGTCCGCGGAAGAGTGTCGTGCTGGTCCCTTCATAGAGACTGAAGGTCGACAGCTCGACTTCCACCACATAGTTCGCCTTGAACTCACGTCCGATTTCCTCGGCGAGTTCCCACTTCGGGTGGGCATCGATCCACGCCCGCACATAGTCGGGCTTCACGATCGTGATCTTATTCTCGCCAAGCCGATAAGCCACTTGCGCGGCAATCTCATCATCGATGTTGGGGAACTCCAGCAACATCTCACGCGGAGCAAAGCAGACCACCGCGACGGTGTTTTCTTTCCCTTTGAGAGACTGCCCGGTCTCTTTGTCAAAGTCGGGCTCGATCGACGGCGGACCACCGATCAGATAGCTCAAAATCACGAACTGCTGACACCCCGCGGTGAGGAACAGCGACAAGCAGGCCCCCAGGAGCCAAATCCAGCGCCGACGAGTCGGAGCCCGGTCCCGTGGCACAGCGTGCGACACCGACGCGAGATGTTTCATTCCCATGGGATCTTGTCCGTGTTGAGCCATGTTAGAACAACTCCCTGGAGGTGACGTCGTAGAACATCGTGCCCAGCCGCTTGGTCAGCTCTTTGATGAACTTCTTGCGGAAGGACGATTCCGACATGTGTTCGGCGGGGATCGGATGACCGTCTGGATAGTCGATATCGAACTGCTGCTCAAAGACCTGAGCCATGCGACGGGGACCACCGCCAGACTTCTCGTCGCCGCCTTCGATCTCGTACCCCAGAATGCTTCCGGCACACCGGCCGTGATACATCGACGGGGTGTTGGGTTCGCGGAGCGAGTAACGTTCGATTTTGATTTCAAAGAGGTATTTCGCGTCGGTGATCTCGTTCATCAACACCTGGGTGTCGTATCGACCACCATGCGAATCGAGGGCATCAACGACGCGATTCTGATCGACGATCGCCATCTTCTTGAGCTTCATCAGGCGGATGAGTTCGCCTTCGACGTCGCTCGGAAGATTCTCACATTTGTCCAACACACTCAGAGGAGCTGAGCAATGCAGGATGATGCCATCCGTTTGCTTCTCCAGGTCCACACCCGTCGTGCCGCCGAACTTCGATTCCGCCTTGGGATCGCCGATAAACATCTTGCCGGCGATGGCCATCACTCGAATGCAGCCGGAGCTGCTGAGAAGCACCCCCGCCAACAGAACTCCCCCCCAGACCGCGCGGACCGAGGCCGTATTTTGGAAGAGTCGAGTCATGGCTTGGACCTCGCGTCGAAACATCGCGTATCACGGACCACACGACAGAAACCTGCCCGCGAGGAACATCCTCACGGCAACCACCCCATCAATCGTCCGATCCACTGAACCCCAGCCACGAAGCTGAGCGACAGTAAAACGACGACCAGCGTCTTCACGATGTCGGAGACACCGAGATACCGACGCTGCCAGGCACTCACCACACTCCACGGAACGCCGACCGCACACACACCAGCGAGCAGTGTTGAGGCTGCGTTCGCACGCAGAGCACTCCCCCACTGACCACGGACGAAGTGGGCAAAGGCCGTCGTTCCACCACAACTGGGACACGGAATGCCAAACCAGAACTGAATCGTGCAGGGAGGCAAACCGAGCTGTTGATGGGTGCCGTAACCCAACGTGTTGGGCTTCAGCCAGACCGCCAACAGCAACAGAGTCAGGCCTCCCAAGCCCGCCAGAATCAGTGCGACCTGTTCCGGGCGAGAAATGAAAGAGACCTTCTTCTGTGGGGTGGAGGGGATCATGACGAGGGCCGTGATGTACCCTGACTTTCTGGATGGAACAAGAGGGGGGAAAACCCAGCCACAACGTCGCCAACCCGCATTGAATCCCCCCATCCAATTACGCACAAAAGACTTACGACATGCACACCACCAGTCACCTGGCAAAACAACCGCATAACTCCCGTGCTTTTTGGGGTTTACAGCCCCGAAAAGCACAGCCAATCGGCAGTCTTGGCCGCTAATATCAACGTTCCGGAGTGGATCACCGGCCTCTCTTTCCGTTCCCATTGTCGATCATCGGCGTCCTTTCTGGTCCTGATTATGCCCCTGTTTCACCCCGGTCAGCGCGAGTCCTACTCGTCACTGGTGACTCGTCGAGATGCGATCCGCATCGGCGGGGCGGGTTTTCTGGGGCTGGGGATGCAGCACCTGCTCCAGGCGGAGGGCATCAGCCAGCGCATCGCTAAGGCGAAGTCGGTCATCTTCCTGATGCAGTTCGGCGGTCCGAGCCATGTCGATACGTTCGACTTGAAACTCGATGCGCCCTCGGGTTATCGCACTGAGCTGAAGCCGATCTCCTCCGCCATCCCCGGTGTGCCGGTCTGCGAACACCTTCCAGAGACCTCCAAGATCCTCGACAAGGTGACGCTCATTCGCAGCGTGCACCACCGAATGAAGAACCACAACTCAGCCGGGTATCAGACACTGACCGGTCAGGCCCCCCCATCCGACGATCAACGGATGAAGGAGACGCCCGACACCTACCCGGCGTACGGTTCGGTCATCGATCGCTTCCTGCCCGAAGATCCCGCGCTGCCGTCGTTTGTCGCCCTGCCCCACGTCATTCAGGACGGAACCGTCACACCCGGCCAGAACGCCAGCTTCCTGGGCAAGCGGCATAACCCCCTGCTCATCACAGCCGATCCCAACGGAGCCAGCTTTCGCCTGCCGGAGTTGAGCCTTCCGTCGGAGATCAGCCCCGATCGACTGCAGCGCCGTCGCGAGATCCAGGCCCTGCTCGATACCCAGATGCGCTCGCTGGAATCCCCGTCGCTGACTCGTGGGCTGGACGAGTACTACAACCGTGCCTTCTCGATGCTCAGTTCCCCCAAGGTGCAGCAGGCCTTTGACCTCTCTCGGGAGCCGATCGAGATTCGTGACCGATATGGGCGAACCACTTACGGGCAGAGCTGTCTTCTCGCTCGGCGGCTGGTGGAGTCCGGTGTGAAGTTCGTCAACGTCTACTTCTCCAAACAGATCGGAGGCCGCAAGGCCGGCGTCGGCGGCTGGGACACGCACGGATTCGATAACACACGCATGTACCCAATCCTCAAAGACTGGCAGCTGCCGATGACCGATCAGACGCTGCCGACATTAATTAATGATCTTGATGAGCGAGGTCTGCTGAAGGAGACGCTGGTCCTCTGGCTGGGCGAGTTTGGACGCACCCCCCGATTGAATGCGAATATTTCGCGCGACCACTGGCCGTTCTGTTATACCGTCCTCGCTGCGGGTGGCGGTCTTCCGCGCGGGCATATTCACGGAGAGTCCGATCCTCTGGGGGCCTACCCGGCGAAAGACCCGGTGACACTGGCTGACCTCTCCGCTACGATGTTTGAGCTGTTAGGGATTCCCTTCGATTCCGAGATGCATAACCACTTGAACCGACCGTTCGCCATTACCAGCGGACAGCCAATAGCCGGCTTGATCGGGTAACCCCCGATCCCTATTCAGGTTCCGACAGACTTTGGTGGCATTCAGCCATTCGATTCCATCCCCTTTTCCCCCAGTTCTTCGAAGATCGCCCCGCTGAACACCGACGACTCATCACGACACGAACTCTCTCCTCTGACTGACGCGACGGAACATTTCTCGACGCCAACCGTCACATACGATCAGATGTATGCCGAGGGAATTCTCCTCAACCAGCACTTCCGCGAGATTGTTTCTCGTGAGGATGTGGCCTGGGAGGTGAAGTATCGTCTTTTGAGACGGCTGGGTTCCGGTGGCCAGGGGATCGTCTTCCTCGCCGACCGGAGCGGCGCATTCGATGTCACGTTCCGGCTCGCGCTGAAATTTTTCCGGCCTGACCGATACCAATCGGTCGCCGAGTACCGGACCGACATGTCCCGGTTGGCCCGGCTGGCGATGAAGCTGTCTCGCCTGCAACAGGATCACCTGCACGATGTTTATAACGTCGTCGAGAGCAAGGGGATCATGATCCAGGCCATGGAGTGGGTCGACGGCTACGACCTGCGGCGGCTGCTCACCCCACAAACGCTCGAACAAACCCGTGAGACAGTCCACCCGAACCGCTGGGACTACGTCAACGATGTGATCGTGACCCGGACCTCGGAACAGCTGCGCATGAAGCCCGGGATCGCGATCTCGATGATTCGCGAGTGTCTGCACGGGGTCGGGGCTCTGCACCGCGAAGGTCTGATCCACGCCGACCTCAAGCCCGCGAACATCATGGTCAAGCGGACGGGCAACTGCAAAATCATCGACTTCGGGTCAGCGTTTGCCATTGATGACAAGCCGCTACGAAACACCTGGACACCACGTTACTCGGCCATCGAGGTCCAGCAAGGGGCCCTGCCGTCCCCCGCGTCCGACCTGGCGAGCCTGGGGTACATTCTCTTTGAGATGCTCTCCGGACAGTACCCGTTCTCGGGGGTTCACTCCGAAGAAGAACTCATCGCCGCGAAGACCCTGCTGCCGAATCAGCTCCCCTTTCTGCTGCCCGAAGATGTGGTCCGCAACTCAACACTGCTCAACTTCCTGGCCAAGCTGATCGCAGTGAAGCCCGAAGACCGCTTCGCCAGCGCCGAGGACGCCGACCTCTCCGAATTTGGAGCAGCAGCGTTTGAACGCGAACTGGTCAAAGGCGACCTGTCGAGCGAGTACGAGAACGAACTGCGGCTCTGGCTTGCAGAGATCGAGTAATACCTGCCCCACACTCCGGGCCGCAAAATGATATACCGTCCGTATGACAGACATTCCTGTCTGTCCCGAGCGAAGAGTGACTCCCGATTCCTTCCTCGACCGCAATTGAATTGAGGTTCTCACATAGAATCATCATCCTCTTCGCATGTCTGCCACGCCTGATCCCCTCACGTCGGTATCGTCCGACCTGCAATCCGACCCGTCGATCGACTGGGGAGCGATCTCCAGCTACGACTACGTCCTTCCGCCGGAGCTGATTGCAGCTGCCCCTCTGGCGGAGCGGGATGCGTCACGCCTGCTCGTCGTCAACCGGGCCGAGCGTTCAATTCAGCACGCCTCGTTTCGCGACCTGCCCCATTATCTGCAAGCAGGCGATCTACTGGTCGTCAACGAGACCCGCGTCGTTCCTGCCAAGCTCAAGGGAGTTCGGGCTGCAACGGGCGGAAAGTGGGAGGGGCTGTTCCTTGGGATCGAGGGGGCGGATCGCTGGCGGCTGATTGGCCATGCACGCGGCAAGCTCAAACCGGGCGAGGAGCTGCACCTCTTCCCCGCGGAGATCCCCGACTCCCCGGAACGGTTAAGGTTGATCCTGCGGGAACAACGGCGCGAGGGAGAATGGCTCGTCGAACCCGTCGCCCCCGAGGGCTTCCATCCAGCGCAGTCGAGCAGCGACGATCCTTGGGCCGTGGTTCAGCAACTGCTCGATCACTTCGGGACGGTTCCGCTGCCGCCCTACATCGAGCGTACTTCCTCAGTGCCGGAAGACCACGAGCGCTACCAGACGACCTACGCCAAGAACCCCGGAGCGATCGCGGCACCCACGGCGGGGCTGCACTTCACGCCCGAGATCTTCGAGGCCTGCCGAGCACGTGGAGTCGATGTGGCAAAGCTCACTCTGCATGTCGGTATCGGGACCTTTCGCCCCGTGTCGGTCGAGCGACTCGACGATCACGTCATGCACTTTGAGTCGGGTGAAGTCCCGGCCAGTACGGTCGAGGCCATAGAACGCACCCGGAAGCGAGGCGGACGCGTCATCGCCGTTGGCACCACAGCTGTGCGTACGCTGGAGTCGGTGGCCCAGTCGGGACCGCTGCGTTCCTGGTCGGGCGAGACAAACCTGTTCATCCGCCCGCCGTACCAGTTCCAGGTCGTCGACGCTCTGGTGACGAACTTCCACCTGCCGAAGTCGACCCTGCTGGTGCTGGTCTCGGCACTTGCCGGTCGCGACCTCATTTTGGAAGCCTATCGACAAGCCATCGCCGAGCGCTACCGCTTCTTCAGCTACGGTGATGCCATGTTGATTATTTAACGCCCCTCAACATTGAGAGCGGCAGGCGTAAGCCTGCCGAGGGGAAGACCAGTCTCTCCCAGCATCGATCGCAATACCAGCGACTTGCTCGCTGAAATAAACGCCCCGAGACGAGTTGGGCTCCTCGGCAGGCTCACGCCTGCCGCTCTCGAGGGCACTCGATCTTCGTTCCTACTTGAGCTTCTCTTTGAACAGCGCCAGCATGCGGTTCCAGGATCGCTGATCGGCTTCGGCGTTGTAGCGCATGCCGTCGATCTTGTGCGAGTCAGCCGACTTCACCGTGAAGCTGTGACGTGCGTTGCCGTAGTAGACCATCTCAAAGTCGGCTCCGGCAGCGTCGAGGGCTCCCCGCACCTTCTGACAGGTCTCCTCCGGAATGAACGAGTCCTGGCTGCCGTGACAGATCAGCAGGGTCACATTGTTCTTCTTCACCAGAGCAGCTTGCTCAGCTGTCGGAATCGGCAACGCCCCGTGAAACGAAGCGACCGCATCGAGATCAGCTCCGTGCAACGCCAGCTGGATCGAGGTCGAACCGCCGAAGCAGTACCCGATCGCCGCCAGTTTCGTCTTGTCGCACTCGGGCTGTGAGGTCAGCACAGCCAGGCCCGCCTGAGCCCGCTTGACCCACGCATCCACGTTCCCGCGGACCTTCGAGGCCATTTCCCCGGCTTCCTTGGGATGCGCAGCCTGCTTCCCTTCGCCATACATGTCACAGGCGAACGCGATATAACCCTCTTTGGCCAGCATCTGGGCCCGCTCACGCGCGTAGTCGTTCAAGCCCCACCATTCATGCACCACGAGCACGCCGGGCCGAGCCCCCGTCACTGCATCGTCCCAGGCCAGATACCCCCGGCATTCGACGTTGCCATCCTTGTAAGTGATCTCCTTGCTCTTCACTTCCGCGTGCAAAGCCGAGACCAGAACCAGCCAACACCCAACCCACAGTGACATGTGACGCATCAACCAACCTCCGTGAATGAAACGAGCTCCGCAGACTCGTTACGGAGAGTGTGCCAAACCAGACCACCTTCCATCAAGGGACTGGCTCTCTCGGTTCAGTTCAGATCCCCTCAGCCCGGGTCAGGTGGCACTGATGGCATTGCACGGCCATCCCTGAATGTCGATAGTGGGCGGCACTGGCGGTCGCCTTGGGCCGCCAGTGGAGACGCTCAACACCACTCGACAACACGGATGTGAACTGACCTGACACGTTGAACACTGGCGACACAAGGGCCGTTTGATAATTTCACAATACAGTCTCTTTATTACGGTGGCGTGTATTGGCTTGCAAACAAAGGCAAGAGCCGCAACACGGGGTATTGCCAATACGCATGTCATTGGTGATCATGCCTCCGTGGCCTGTGACCCACAACAGTTGCATGCAACTGGGGCTACCCCGCTCATAAAGGGACACACAAATGGACTACGAAGACCTCTCGACATTCCCAGAGTTCAAATGGGTCGAGTTCTTTTGGGTGACATCAGCAAAGCTACCGGCATGGGCAGGTTATCAGATTCGGAGGGGACCTTACGGAAGCTTATCTGCGAATGGCCGTTCGGACGGCACCGTGCGAATCATTTTTGCTCCAGAAGGTCGCGGCGAGGGATCGCTTTCGAATGAGGAAATTCGTTTGGTCAAGTGGTTGATCGACAACCAAACCTCAGTGCATGACGCGACGCTCAAAAGGTTGTTTGAGGAGTATCCAGCCATGCGAGAGCGGTGGCTGGGTTGGTTTAATGACGATGAGGCTAACGAAGTGCTTCCTGATATCCGATTTTCAAATCAACTCAAGGATATCGTCGGGATTTCATCAATCATCGTACATCCGATCGAACAAGACGGCAGGCCCTTTATTGGAGTCGAGCTGGGCTGTACTTGGGAAGCGGAGCATGGTGTAGGTATTCTCTTGCACGGTGACAATCCGCTCGAAATTGGCGGGGCTGACACCGCGATTACATTATGGATTGCTAAGAAATACTTGAGCAATCAATCGTGAATGCCTCGCAGGGTGGCATCGGTTGGCTCGCTTTGAACCCTCTCGATGTGCCATGGCGCTGGAGGCCGACCGTGATAGACATCTGGCCGTGAGGAGATCTTTCGGCTCCGCCTCCCCTATCACCCAGCGCGGCAACCGTTGCCACCCTGCCGCTCATTCGCCCGCTTCGTTGTATTCTCGCCAAATCAAAATATCCTTCGTCTCTCCAAAGATGTTTTGGAACCGACACGTTTCTTTCAGGCTCTCTGAGGAGCAATGACCATGGCTGCTTCCACCTCCATTCTCGCAGACAAACTGCACGAGTACCCTCAACACGATGTGATCGACGGATCCGCCGGAGGAGCAGCTTCGATTCTCGATGACTGCCTCAACAAATCCGGGGGCGTGTTGCAGCTTCTGCACCGCTACGCGGGCCGGACATTCTGCACCCCGGGGAAACGCCTTCGTCTGGATGAGAAATCGTACTACCCGACCTACATGGGCGGGACCGGTCTCGATGAACTCTGGATGTGCTGCACCGTTCCAATCGTGACGGGTGTCATCGATACGCGCACGAAGAAGGCTCCGTTTCGCGAGGGTGAAGCGCATGCCCTCACGGCAAACGGACAGGTCATCTCGCTTCAGGATTTGATCACAGCCAATCCGAAGGCTGTCATCGGTGACAAGGTGGCGGCTTTCTCGACAAAGCTGTTCGGCACCCCGACCTGGCCGATTGTGTCCAAGAAGTTCGACAATCTGAATCCGATTCCGGATCACCTGCACTGGGCCAAGTGGGAAGTGTACGACATCAACTCGTTCGACAATCCCGGAGTCAGTGCGTCGCACTATCACACCACGGCGATGGGACTGTACCCGTTCGTGACGAAGGAGAAGTTCCTCGCCTGCATGAAGAGCTTCGGCAAGGGCGAATACAACGGGATCCGCCACCTGGCACCGCACGTGATGATGAAACTTGATGACGGCTTCGTGATGCCGAATGGTGTGCTGCACTCACCGACAAACCTGTGTACGCACGAGCTGCACGTCACGATGGACGAGCACTTCCTGGCCGAGGATCTGACGCTCGACGGACGGATCGGTGCCAAGGATGCGTTTTACGCTTGCCGGGAAGAGGACTATCCCAAGGCCAAGCATGAGGATTGGGAATACCTGGTGGAGAAGTTCGACTTCGCAGCGAACCAGGACCCGGACTTCGTCTTGAAGAATTCACGCCCGGCGATCACAGCTGAAGAATTCAAAGGCCAGGGAGTCGACGCCAAGTGGATCGTTTATGGCGATTTCCTCGGCGACCAGAAGTGCTCGATTCTCCGACTCACCCTGCAGCCTGGGGCCAAGACGAAGTTTCGCCCCGAGTGCCCCGCGCTGTTCCACACGAACGCTGGCAGCGGCCGCGTCGGCAAGGTCAACGTTCGCTATCACCAGAATATGATTCTCGGCGAGATCTATCCCGAGATCGGATTCATCACTCAGTCAGCGCTGGCCAGCGGTGGAGTGGAAATCGAGAACACGGGAACGGAACCGCTCGTGTTGACCTTCGACTTCCCGCAACACGCGCATTCAAAGACGCCCGGTGTTGCCGCTGCGAAGTAATTGAGCGACATCGCTCATCTGGATGAGGGACTGCCCTGTTGGTCACACCAACCGGGCAGTCTTTTTTTGTTCAACTGGCAAGTGCCTGAAACATCGAGATGAGCGACTTCGGCCAAGTGCACCCGGAAAAAGTTCAATGGGTGTTCTGGCACTCCGACTACTGCCCCCGAGCCATAGAGCCTCGGAGGGCTTAGTGCCGCACGTAGGCCATCAGGGCGGACTTCAGCTTCTGAAATCCGGAGAGCCGAACCCGCTGTGAAAAGACATCGTAACGGCGGCGTTCGATTTCCTTGAGCAGCCCGCCGTAGATATCGCGCATCGCGGCGTAGATCCGTCGACCGGGCGGGCTCAGGCACTCCCTCAGCCCGGCGGAACGATCGAAGTATTCCTTCGCCCGGGCCACCTGGAACTTCATCAGCGACTCAAACGCGGCGTTGCGGGTTTCGGATCGCAGATCGTCGACCGTGTACCCAAATCGCTCCAGGTCTTCCTGCGGCAGGTACACTCGCCCGCGGGCAGAGTCCTCCGACAGGTCACGCAAGACATTCACCAGCTGAAACGCCGTCCCGCAGTCGATGGCCAGCTTCTCAGCTCGCTCTCCCTCGAACCCCCAGATATGGATGCAGCACAGCCCCACCGCTCCCGCCACGTGGTAGCAGTACTCCTCCAGTTGGTGAAAGGTCTGGAACTGCCGCGCTTCGAGATCGCCCTCGACCCCGTTGATCACATCGAACAGATACTTTTCGGGCATCTGGTAACGGCGAACCACATCGACCATCGCCGTGAGGATCTGCGTGTCGATCAGCCGGGTCGACATGGTGTTCAGCGGCTCGAACAGATTTTGCGTCGAGCCCGCGGGCGGCGCGAGTGGGAGGGGCGACTTCAGGGCTGCACGGACATGCTCTCGCCACTGATGGATCGCCACCTCGCGGATCCCCTCCGGCAGTTCCTCGGCATCGGCCAGATCATCGGTCCAGCGCATGAAGGCGTACAGCACGCACATGTCATCCGCGAGTCGTCTCGGCAGAGTGAGAAATGAGTAGTAAAAATTCTTACCGGTCCGACGTGCCAGTTGGATACACGTCTGATACGACTCGGAGAGTTGGGCTGTTTCCAAAGATCGTCCTCCTTGCAATCTCATCCCGGTCACATGTCCCTGTGACCCCGGAGTCGTCATGACCCGCACAACCGCCGTTTCGTCCATCGGAGCAGACTTCCCATGAACATCTGAGCCAACGCCCACTTGGAGACCGTTGGCCGAACCTCCCACACAGAATAGCGAATCGTCTCGATTTCTTTCAGGATCTGCAATCCGCCCTGGATAAATAGATCGATTTCGACCTCCAGCCAGAGGGGGACCTGCCCCACCAACGGGCGCCCCGCCTTCAGGAAACCTCGCGCCCGGTCGACCTCGAACCGCATCAATGACACGAACTCGGGGGTCGATTTCCGCAGCTCTCGCTGAGATTCTGAGTAGTGAAAGGTCTCCCGATCCTCGCGGGGGAGATAGACCCGACCGATCGCCGCATCGCGGGCCACATCCTGCCAGAAGTTCGCGAGTTGTAAGCCCGTGCAGATCGAATCAGACCACTCCACCGCCTGTGGGGTGTCGCACTCCGCCAGACGCAGCACCAGCCGCCCCACCGGATTGGCACTGCGACAGCAGTAATCGAGCAGCTGATCAAAGGTGTCGTACTCGTGGACCGTCTGGTCTTGCACGAAGGCAGAGATCAGGTCCGCAAACGGCTGTCTGGGGATCTCAAACTGCTGGATCGTCTTCTGCAGAGCCACAAACACCGGATGCTTCACCTGCCCGGCATAACAGGCATCGAGTTCGCCCTGCCACCACCCCAGCAGTTCCAGCGCCCGCTCCGACGATCCGACTTCATCCCCCAGATCATCCGCCCACCGGCAATAGGCATACACATTGTAAAAGTGCTGGTGCAACCGCTTCGGCAGGACCCAGCTGACGACCGGGAAGTTCTCGTAGTGACTGGTGGCCAGCTGGGCGCAGTAGGCTTCCGCCTCGGCCAGCGAGGGCGCCTCCGTCGCGTTTCGCCAACGATCGACTTCTTGAAGAAACGACATGAGATGATCGGAACGGGAGGGGACTGACGCTGCGGACGCCCGAATCGGGTCGTCTTCCCCGGGACTCCTGAGCTGGCCATCCCCCCAGCCAGGCAGTCAGAGATTCGAAGGTGTGAGCCCCAGGGGAACACTTTGTAGCGAAACCGGCACGAAAGGTCGCTTCCGGTCCAGCGAAGCTGATCAATGTCAGTTGAATTTATTCTCACAATACAAGGACTTACGTCGACAATGAGCATGAACCTCCGGAATTTCTCCTACAGTCCTTCTTTTTGACTTAAACGGATCCTTAGCCCCCGCCGATGTAAGAGAAGTGCGCCAGGATCACATCTGCTCGCGCGCCGGGCGGAACTGCCTGTGATGGAGTTCACGATCCGGATGGGGCCAGGAGGAAAACGAACATGCGCAAATCTTGCCGATGGCTGGGATGTGCAGCCCTGATGTGCTTTGCCGCTCTGGATCTTTCCGGCAGCTATTCGTCTGCGCTCGAAGCTGGCTTCAAATTGCCTTGGCGCAAGGATCGCTCCTCAACCACGAAGAAAGACACAAAGAGCACCGCCGAAGAATCGAGCGATCTGCTCGCCAAGGCCCGCGCCTACGAACGGGCCGGGGACTTCCCGAATGCGACGCGGGCCTATCGTCAGTACCTCGATCAGGGCGGCGAGCCCCAGGCGATCAAGAAAGCCGACGAGAACAGCCAGGCTGTCACCCAGTCCGACAACAAAGCTGCCGCTTCGAATTCTCGCGAAAAGTCGGCTGAAGGTGGGCTCTTTTCCGGACTGCGGGGGAAGCCTGACGCACAACTGACATCGAAGTCGAAAGAGACTCCGAACAAGAAATCGAAGGATCCCAACTTCGAGAGGAACCTCGGACTGTCAGAGTCGGGAACCGTCGAAGATCCATGGGCCAATCAGCCCGCCGAGACGAGCGAAACCGTCGCAACCAACACGAAGAAGAACGAGAGTTCGACTGCAGAGACAGACGCAGCCCCCTCTCAGAATCGCTCTATGAGCGGTACTCATGCCAAGGTCGCCTCGAAATCGAAGAGTCAGCTGCCAGAGGGAGTCACGAAAGAGTCCCTCGATAACCTGCTCGATCTCGATTCAGGTGACCTCAACTGGGGCGATGAGCCCAAGCACGCCGACAAAGATCTTCCGGCCGATGCAGGCTCGCCCGCAGAGGTCGCCCAATCAGACACCGCATCATCCGACACAGAACTGCCAGACGCTCCATGGGCGGCAACGGCCAAACCCGCGGAAACGCCCGCCCCTCAGCAGACAGCTGACGCCAGCCTCCCATTGATCGACTTCAACTCGAAGGATGCAGCTGAGCCGGCGAAGGCTGAGGAAGTCGCTGAGACTCAAGCGACCGACAAGCCGTCTGACGACTGGGCGAACACTCCGGTCGATCCGTCTGCATCGCCTCCTAAAATCGCCGCTGCCGATCGCCAACCGGCGGAGAGTGAAACCGAAGAGTTCGCTCCGCCGATCATCGAATCAGAGGAAAAGCTCTCGCCCCCCAAGAAGCCCGAGCCAAAGCAAACGGCCTCATGGGCTGTGGATGAAGGGGTTTCCACAGCTGCTGATTTAGAGGAGTCGGCCAAGCAGCCGCTGGCGACCCGGTGCCAGAACTGCGAACCGTGGGTCTATGCCCAGGTCGTGAAACTCGACTCTTCGGATCCCGACGTTCGGAAAGAGGGACTCGATCGCCTGGCTGACATGGGACGCAAGGCCCACCCCGCAGCCTCGGCGATTCGCGTGATCCTCAAAGATCCCGATCCATTCGTGCGAGCTCACGCCGCCTGGACCTGGTGGCAGGTTGAGAACGATGCGTTCGGCAGCGTCGAGACACTGAAGACGCTCTTGAAGGACTCCGACGCGAATGTCGTCGAGCTGGCCTGCTACATCCTCGGAGATATTGGTGCCCCAGCAGATTCGACCATTGAGGCCCTGACCCTTTTGCGCGACCACTCCGACGGAGCGACCAAAGTGCAGGCCGCAGAGGCCTTGATCCGCATCAGCGGGACTGACGAGAAGTCACTGAAGGTCCTGACCACCGCGACGAAATCGAAAGACGGTCAGGTCCGCTGGAGCGCGGCAGTCGCCTTGGGACGCTGCCGTGGTAGCCAGTCTGCTGATGCCATCGTGACCGCACTGACCGGTGCGCTGAAGGATGTCGACCCGGAAGTGCGCAGTGCTGCAGCCCTGAGCCTCGGCGGACTCGGCAAAGACGCTGAAAAGGCGAAGCCCGAGCTACAACGGATCGCCAGCTCTGACACCGCCCAAGTCCGCGAAGCCGCTCTCGCGGCGCTGGCCTGCCTGAAGCTGTAATAAGCCAGCTAATTCGAGGTGGGCCGCCCCGGAGTAACCATGTCGGCCTGCCAATGGTGCCGCAGCTCCCCGAGGATGTGCATGAACTTCGGGACGTCGAGCGGTTTTTGCATGTACGCTTCGACTTGCAACGAGCGACAGGCTGCTTCGTCGGTCTCGCCAGCCTCTCCCGTCATAATGACGACGGGGATGGTCGAGAGAGCCTCGGTTCGGCGAATCAGTTCGAGAACCTCCCGCCCAGATCGCGAAGGCAGAATCAGATCGAGCAAGACCAGGTCAGGTCGCGGAGCTTTGGAAAACCGCCCCTCCTGGATCATGAAATCGATCGCATCCTGACCATCCCTCAGCCACGTCAGGCGATGCTCAAACCCGCATTGCCGGATCGCTCCCGAGGCCAGTCTCCCCGCGAGGAGGCTATCCTCGACCAGCAGGAGTTCCATCGGACGTCCAACCGTCATGCGGTCCATGGGTGCGGTCTCTCAGAAGAGGAACGAGTTCCGAGCGCGAATGTCAATCACCGAAAGCTCGACCAGATGTCGAAGCTGTCGGCCCCGAAGAGCGTCGAGCTTCGATCCGATCGGCTGACAGCGAGGCTACTTCTTGGGCTCTACCGGAGGTGCTGATTGGGCCGCCTTGGCAAAGTCCCCCGACTCGACAATGCTGATCGTTTCGGGATCGATGCGTTTCTTCATCGCAGCATTCACAGCCTCGTGGGTCAGCTCCTGCATCGCCTTGATCTGGCGGCTGTAGTAGGTCATGTCCCGATCGGCGTAGAGCAGCTCCGCCAGACGCGAAGCGAGTGCGTCGTCGGTGTTCCACTCGACCTTCTGCTGCTCCAGGTAACCGGTCTTTGCGGATTCGACTTCACCCGAGGTCAGGCCGTCCTTGAGAGCCAGTGCCAGTTCCTCGTCGATCGCCTTCTCGACCTTCGGCATGTTGACCGGGTTCGTGATCGCATACATGTAGAACGAAGTCCGATCATCCAGCGACGAAGATCGCAGGAACGATCCGACACCGTACGACAGTCCTTCCTTCTGACGGACGCGATCGCCCAGTCGAGAGGCCAGCGTGCTGCCCCCCATCACAAAGTTGCCAATGACCAGAGCCGGATAGTCCTCAGCTGCGTCACTCATGGGGATGACTGTCGCAGCCAGATAGACCGCGTTCTCCTTGTCGGGAGTTTCGATCAGCTCGCGAACGCGCGTCGACTTGGTGGCGGGACGCTCGATGCGGGCGTATGGCTCTTTGGCCTTCCAGCCGCCAAGGATCGACTCCAACTGAGGCACCAGTTCATCGGGCGAGAAATCACCGACAATGACAAGTTCACCAAACTGTCCACCCAAGAAATCGCGGTACAGTCTGGCCACGTCTTCAGCCTTCAGTTCCTTCCAGCGGGCGATCTCTTCTTCCGCTGTCGGAACATAACGAGCATCTGTTACAGGATATGGGTTGAGCTTCCGCGACAAGGCGATGCGGGCCAGCGATTGCGGATCGGACAGCTGCTGTTGCAGACCGCCGAGCTTGCGGGTCCGGATGATCTCCAACTCGTCAGCAGGAAGCAGTGGCTCACGCAACACCTGACGCAGGACTTCGAGGACCACCGGCAGCGACTGACGACGTGTCTCACCCGAGAAACTCACATCACCCAGGCTGCCCATCGGCATCAACCGGCCGCGGTTCTGGTCGAGAGTGTCCTGAATCTGCTGACGGGTCAGTTGCTTCGTCCCGCGCATCATCAGGGCGGGGAGAAGTTCCGCAGCTGCGGACTGACCGACCAGTGTCTGGGCGTTGCCATATCGCAGGCTCAACCGGAAGGCGACCGAGTTGCCACGAGTCTTTTTCGGCAGCAGCGCGACCTTCAAGCCACTCGACAGCTTGGTCCAGATCGTCCGCTTCTGGATGTTTTCGGGGGTGACTTCGAAGGCTTCGCCCTGAGCCACGGCTTCACGTCCCTTGTAGTCGCCGATCATCTCGGCGAGGTTCGGGGTCGCAGGCACGGAGACTCGTTCCGCCTCCTTGGTCGGCAGGAACACACCGACGGTCCGATTGTTTCGACGCAGGTACTTCTTGGCGACCTCCTGCACGCTGGCGGGTGTCACCTGCTCCAGACGATCGCGGTAGAGGAACATCAACCGCCAGTCCCCCTGCGACGCCCAGTCGCTCAAGCTGATCGCCACCTGCTGACTGTCGTTCAGCGACAGCTCCCAGGACTTCAGCCAGTAGGTCTTGGCCCGGTTGACCTCTTCTTCGGTCACGCCCTTCTCGGCGATCGATTCGGTGATCTCGTTCATCGTGGCGAGAACTTCCAGCGGATCGTTCCCAGCTGCGACTTCAGCATTGAGCTTGAAGACACCCGGATCATGCAGTGCATAGGCCCCGCCGCTGACGCTGGCAGCCCGACGCGTTTCGACCAGGGCCTTGTAGAGGCGACCGCTCGGCGAAGAGGTCAAAATGTGCTCCAGCGTATCGAGCGACACGTAGTCGGGATGGGCTCCCGAAGGGATGTGATACATCGCCCCCACCACCGCCACATCGCCGACGCGACGCAGCGTCACCCGACGTTCTCCGTCCTGGGCTGGTTCTTCGGTATAAGTGTTCTCCAGCACGCGGTCGGGCTTGGGCAGCACGCCGAAATACTTCTGCACAAAGCCCAGCGCCTTCATCGGGTCGAACTGCCCCGCAACGATGATCATCGCGTTATCAGGCTGGTAGTACTTCTTGTAAAACCGGCGCAGGTTCTCGACGGGAACTCGTTCGATGTCGGCCCGATTGCCGATCGTCGACTTGCCATAGTTGTGCCACTCGAACGCGGCGGCCCACATGCGCTGGTCGAGAATGCGATTCGGCGAGTTCTCGCCCCGCTCGAACTCGTTCCGTACCACGGTCATTTCCGAGGCCAGGTCCGCGCCCTTGATGTGGCTGTTGACCATGCGGTCCGCTTCGAGCCGGATCGCGAATTCGAGGTTGTCGTCACTCGCGGGCAGTGTTTCGTAGTAATTCGTCCGGTCGAGCCAGGTCGTCCCGTTGAAGTCGGCCCCGTGCTCCTTCAGCACACGCGGGACCTCGGGGTGATCGGGGGTTCCCTTAAAGACCATGTGCTCCAGCAGGTGGGCCATTCCCGCCTCGCCGTAGCCTTCATGCCGCGAACCGACAAACACTGTCAGATTGACCGTCACCTGCGGCTTGCTCGGATCGGGAAAGAGCAGGACACGCATCCCGTTTTCCAATCGATATTCCGTGATCCCCTCGACCGAGGCGACCGGAGCAAGATCCTCCGCAGCTGCGGGTTGAGTCAACATCGTGAGTCCCAAGAGGAAGGCCCAAATAGCCGATCGCTGTAACCACATGGTGAATTGCTGCCTTCGGGGCGAAACAGTGTGAGCGGCCCAAACTGGCGAGACCGCCTCCGGTCCAGATAGTAGCAGCCAATGCCCCAACCGGGAACAGGGATTGGCGATCATCGGCTGCTCAAGTTCCCACATACTCTGCTCACATTCTGGCCAGTGTCCATCCCCCCACAGCCGGGCGCCGCTCCTCACACTGGAGGAGTCACCACTTGTATGTTACGGTGGCCCTCTGTTCTTTGGTTTTCATCCATCGGGGAATTCAAGATGCGGCTGGGCACTTTCATTCTTGCAGCAATGTCACTCGTCTCATCGATGGCGAGTTTGGCCATCGCTGCAGAACCGCAGGTCACGATCCACCGCGACACTTGGGGAGTGCCACATATCTATGCGGATTCGCCCGCCAGCGGAGCTTACGGCCTGGGATATGCGCAAGCGGAGGACCGACTGCACGACATTTACATGTCGATCCGGACAGGCACTGGCACGATGGCCGAGTTCTTTGGTCCCAAGCTCGTGGAGCAGGACTACATCATGCGGCTCTGCAAGAACGAGGAGATCGCCAAGAAGTCGCTGGCCACTATGCCCGCCCATCTGCGCACGATGATTGAAAGCTTCACCGCCGGGGTCCAGGCCTATATCGATGAACACCCGGAAGAGGTCCCCGAGTTCGCCGTCAAACTCGAACCGTGGCAGATCCTGACTGTCAGCCGTGCCATGATGCTGCGCTGGCCACTCGGCACTATCAACGACGAAAAAGACGAAAAGCCCAACCAGCGTCCGCCCATGGGCTCCAACGAGTGGGCAGTCGCGCCATCACGCTCGGCGGACAACGTCCCGATTCTGCTCTCCGACCCCCACCTGACCTGGGAAGGTCTGGCGGTCCTGTACGAAGCCCGCGTGCATGCGGGTGACGTGCACATGAACGGGTACTTCCTGATTGGGGCTCCTCTGCTCGGCATCGGTCACAACCAGCATGTCGGCTGGGCTCTCACGACGGGCGGCCCCGATACAGCCGATGTCTACCTGATGAAAATCCGCGCTGGAAAGAAGCAGCTGGAGTACGAGTACGACGGCGAGTGGAAGCCAGTGACAATGAGCCTGTTCGCGATTCCCGTCAAAGGCGAAAAGCCCGCGATCAAGCCCGCACTCTACACGCATCTTGGCCCGGTGATCGCGGAGCCCGACCTCAAGGCCGGGACCGCACTGGTCGGAGCCGCACCGTTGCTCGAAATGACGGGCACGATGCAGCAGGGTTACGACATGGTGATGTCGAAGAACTCCCGCGAGTTCTTCCAGGCCGTCGGCCGTGGAGAGTTCAATCCTCAGAATGTCATGTTCGCCGACGTGCATGGCGACATCGGTTATGTCCGCTGTGGGGTCACTCCCGACCGTCCCGAAGGCTATGAATGGGACCGTCCTGTCCCCGGTCACACCTCCGAAACCAAGTGGAAGGGGATCCATCCCGTCGAGGACCTGGTCCACATCTTCAACCCGCCTCAAGGTTACATGCAAAACTGCAACATCAGCCCGATCAACATGATGGTCGACTCCCCCTTCACGCGCGACAAGTATCGGGACTACATCTACAACGTCTCGTGGGATAGCGAAAACCCCCGCAGCTTGCGCATCCGCTCGCTGCTGCACGACGATGCCTCGGTTACGCGAGAGGAAGCCATCGCCTACTCGATGGATGTATTCGACGTTCATGCCCAGCGCTGGCAGCAAGAGCTGAAGCTGGCGGTCGACGCCGTTGGTAAAGACAAATTGGCCAATGCCCATTTCGCAGCTGCGGTGAAATGCATCCTGGAGTGGAATGGCCACTTCACGCCGGAGGCGACTGCCACCTCGCTCTACAAGTTCTGGCGTTTGAAGCTCGGCAACGAGATGGATCTGAAGTGTCTGGCCAATGGCGGGCATTTCAACGCCCAGCAACAGGCCCAGGCTCTCGATGTCTTGCAGAAGAGCATCGAAGAAATGCAGACGAAATATGGCAAGTGGGACGTCGCGTGGGGTGACATCCACAAAGTCGGCCGTGACGAACAGCTGTTCCCTGCGGGGGGGTGTGAGTTTGACTCCGGGTATAAGGAAGTGAACTTCTCCGAGACGCTCTTTGACGTGCGGTCGACCGATGACCCCGCTCGGCCGGGCCACTATGTCGCGAACAGCGGTTCGATGGCGGTAATCCTGATGTTCTTCCACAAGGACGGGATCGAGTCGCTGACCTGTACTCCCTGGGGCCAGAGCGGTCACCCTAAGTCTCCGCACTTCATGGACCAGGGCGAGAAGCTCTACTCCAAGCTCAAGATGAAGCCGACCTGGTGGGCCGAAAAGGACCTGAAGGCCAACGTTGAGTCGACCCGCACGCTGACGGTGAAGGCATTCACTCCGTGAGCACGAGACTCGCTTTTTCGCCAGAACATAACTCCGGTGAGCATCACGAACCTCTTCAAACGTCGCCAATGCAGACGTTTGAAGAGTTCAATCTGCCATACATGCGGTAATGTGGCGGAAGTAGGCCATTCGAAATTCGAAGTCCCCTTTGCTCATGTTGCGGCCAATCAGTCGGACCATTTTATCGAACGAACAATCCCAGCACCCATGCCCCCGGGAAATCGCCTCTGCCAGGATGCACGCTGCAACGACAGCTCGACCAAACTCTCGGTCGGGAATCTTGTTGGCTTTGTCGCCCGCCGTGTAGCAAGCCATGCTTTCATTCAGTGACCATGCAATGTCCTCCCAGGGAACCGTAGCATCGCCCCCGAAGAGTCTTTCGAAATCCGCTGGCGTTAAACCGCATGCGTCGACTCCACAGTCGGCCACCAACTCAGCCGCGATCACTTCGTCATTCCACTCACCGAGTGATAGCAAATTCCAGAGGTTGGTGATGGACTTCATGTACGGTAGTGTCTGGTCACTCATCAAATCTTTCCGAGATGATCCGTCAAGAAGTGCGGTTCCGTCCCGATGACCGGTTACCACGCTCATGGTTGTTGAGCCTTTGAGGCGATCTTATCATCCCTTCACACCTCTTACAGGGATTCCCGACGGTGAGTGAGCCGAAACCCAACGACGCATTTCAGGCCGACATCTGCGCCAACCTGCTCAAGGCACTGGGTGAGCCGCTGCGCTTGCGGATTGTTGACCTCCTGCGTCAGGGCGAAATGACCGTCAGCGATATCGCCGAAACGCTCGAGGTCGAACTCGTCACCGCGTCTCACCACCTGCAGATCCTCAAGCACGCCCATCTGGTCGACCCTCATCGCGACGGGCGGTTTATCTATTACCGCCTGCGTGAGGACATGCTGAAGACGGCCAAAGGCCAGGCCTCGCAATTCCTCGACCTCGGCTGTTGTCGCATCGAGGTGCCGAGCACGAAGTCGAAATAGGACTTCGTCAGTGCCGCCACTCGGGTGGAAAATACTCCCGCCGAGCCGGCATAACGCACAACTCGTCCCGGCGGTCGCAGCACAACTGGATCATCGCCCTCCGTGGCGAAACTCATGGATCAATCGACCCGCACCTGAATCTTACGGGGCTCAGCCTTGGGAATCCGGGGCAGCAACAGATCGAGCACGCCGTTCGAGATCTTTGCAGTGATGCGATCGTGATCGACATCATCGCTCAGAATGAACGACCGGACGAAATCCCCCACGTGGTACTCCTGATGAATCAGGGTCGCACCGGCGGGAGCCTGCTCAGCCACCCGGCCCAGCAGCGTCAGCTTGTTGTCCTGCACCTGCACATCGAGCGTCTCTGCGGTGACTCCAGGCAGGTCGGCACGCAACACCAGCCCCTCCGGCGTCTCAAAGATATCGATCGGCGGAGTGCAGACCCAATGCTGCGGCGGCGCAGCCGGGGACGGGGAGGCTGTAGCATCTTGTGTTCGTGCCGGAAGATCGGCACTGCGGGAATTCAGATCGGTACTCATGTCCGCTCTCCTCGAGTTTCGATGGCCAGCGGGGCGGTATGACCGTTACTCACGGGAATCTGCCGTGGCACGGTCGACGGAGCCTTGGGCAGATGCAGCTTCAGAACACCGTTGTTCAGCTCCGCATGCAGCCCGTCTTCTTGAACCCGCTCGGGCAGGTTGAAGCTGCGTTCCCATTGCCCTTGAGCCCGCTCACTGCGGCGGAACTGTTGTTCATTGACCTCGGGCATCGCAGTACGACGACCTCGCAAGGTGAGCATTCCATTCGCCACGCTCAGGTCGAGATCCTCGACGCGCGTTCCCGGCAACTCGGCGGTCAGCAGGTACTCACTCTCCAACTCGTAAATATTCACAGCTGGAAAGGGACGGCCGATCCGCAATCCCTCGAACGCCATGTTGACGCTGTGCAGAAGATGATCCATCTCCCGCTCCAAATCGCGGAAAGCGTCAAAGGCACTCCCCCAACGAAAGACAGCCATGGCAATACTCCTCAGCAAAACCGGACACTGCATCACTGATATGCAAAGACCGTACCCCACGCAGAGCCAAACGGGAAGCCAGAGACTTAAGTGCCTACCAAATAAGAGGATACTCCACAGCATGTCAAGATCGACATGCCCGTTCACGCCGCCAGACTGCCAGCTTGACAGCACCTGCCCACGGCCCTCGGCAACCGAGTGAGGACGTATTTCATCCGATGTTGATCGGGAAAGGTTCGATCAATGACTCTCTCGCCGGTTCGTGAATGGCTCTACTGCTGACTTGTACTCGCCTACATACGGATTACCGTTCGCCCCGTAATCCCGCCTTTCAGGATCGTCTCCACCGCGGCCCCAGCCTCATCGAGCGAGATTACCGTCCGCCCCGCCGTCAGGTGCTTCGGCTTCCACGTGGTCGACAGCTTGCCCCAGATCTCGGGACGGTTCTCATCCGGGCACCACGCGGAGTCGATCCCCGCGAGGGTGACTCCTCTCAAAATGAACGGGAAGACTGTCAGCGGCAGATCCGCCCCGCCGACCACTCCGCAAGCAGCCACACAGCCGCGATGCTGCACTCCCTTGAGCAAGGTCGCCAGTGTCGTCCCGCCCACCGTGTCGACGCCGCCCGCCCACGTCGCGGCCAACAGCGGACGATTGGGAGTCGCCAGAAACGCCTCGCGGTCGATCACCGCCTTGGCCCCGAGTTCCTTCAACCAGTCGACGCGGTCCTTCTTGCCTGAGACCGCCGTCACCTCATACCCCAGCTGGGCCAGAATCTGCAGGGCGATCGAACCGACCCCGCCCGTCGCTCCCGTGACGACGACCGGCCCGCGATCGGGAGTAATCCCCGCATGGAGGAGTGCCTGCACAGATTGAGCCGCCGTGAACCCCGCAGTGCCAAGACTCATCGACTCTTCGAGCGTCAGCCCCGCTGGCCGCTTCACCAGCCACCCCGCCGGGACTCGCACATACTCGGCCCACCCGCCCCAGCGCTCGACACCTAGCTCATGCCCCGTGGCAATGACTTCCGCCCCAACCGGAAAGTCAGGCGAGCTGCTCTCGACGACCACTCCAGCTGCATCGATCCCCGGCACGTGCGGAAACTTGCGAGTGATTCCCGGATTCCCGGTCGCTGCCAGCGCGTCCTTATAGTTCAACGACGACCACTGCACATGAATCGTGACGTCTCCCGACGGGAGTTCCGTTGTAGACCGCTGAGTGACCGATGAAGTCACCACCCCGTCCGCCGACTTCTCGACCACAAAACATCGAAACTGATCAGGCAGTGACATCGCAACTCTCCCAGCAAAAGGCCATACGCATTACCACGCAGTGTACCACCGGCCCCCCTCAAGGGAACTGGCGAGCGGGCGGGCGTCAGCCCCCCGGTGCTGCATCGCGTTGATTGCAAACTGAGCCGCGATCGATCAGCCCACGATAACCACCATCCGGCTGACGCCGGACGCTCGCCGAACCGAGTGACTGCCTCTATCGCGTGTGCCCTATGAAACATTTCCCCCGGCTCGGTATCTTGAAACCAGCGCGGAACTGACTTCGTGACGACAAGGTGAGTGATCTGGTGGCACCTCCTTCCTCCTCCTCCGGCCAGGACTTCAACCCGGTCACCCGACGAGTCGCGATCCAGACCGCCCTGGCCAGCGGCATTGCACTCCAGCAGGCCACCGGGCAAGACGCCGCGCAGCCAGCCTCCTCGCAAACGCCAAAACTCCCCAAGCACATCACGCCCGCCACCGAAGCGGCGATCACACGCGGATTGACGTGGCTGTCGGCCCTACAGAAAAACGACGGCGGGTTCGGGGCACCTCGCAACTACTCGCGTAATGTCGGAGTGTGTGCCCTGTGCGGGTTGGCATTTCTGCCTCAAGGAATCGCCGGACGGTTCCAGTCGCAGATCCGTGGATGCACGGACTACCTGCTCCGACATGCCCAGCCGAGCGGCCAGATCATCGAGGACGATGTGATCACTCACGCCCCGATGTTTGGGCAGGGGTTTGCCACAACCTACCTGGCCCAGGTGTACGGCATGGATGCTCGCGATGAGGTCAAGAGCACACTCCGGCGAGCCGTTTCGCTGATCCTCTCAGCTCAAGACGCCAGCGGCGCATGGCGGTACACCCCCTTCCCCGATGATGGCGACGTGTCGGTCACGACCTGCCAGATGATCGCCCTCTGTTCCGCTCGGCAAGCGGGGATTACCGTTCCAGAGGAAGCCATCAAACGCAGCGTTGAGTTCCTGCGCCGATGCCAGAACCCCGACGGAGGATTCCGCTACCGCCTGATCGACCCGCCCGAGTCATTGCTGCCCCGTTCCGCAGCTGCGGTCGTTGCACTGCACGCGGTCGGGTTGCATAACGACCCGATGGTGATCGCCGGGCGTCGCTATCTGGCCGACTCGTCGGCGCTGGAGAGGCCAGCTGGGGCTGACTCGCACGCCACCGAGTACTACTTCTACGGTCGTTACTACAAGACCCACGCCGCGTGGCAAGCCGGTGGCGACACCTGGGACAGCTGGTACCCGACGGTGCGCGAGGAACTCCTGGGGAAGCAGACCCGCGCGGGCTACTGGCGCGACCCGAATATCGGCAGCGAGTACGCCACCGCCATGGCGCTGCTGACCCTCCAGTTCCCCTTCGCCACCCTTCCGCTGTACCTGCTGTGAACCCGGCGAGAGGGGGGCAACACATTTTCGGAAGTGATACAGGAGGGATGTCCTCACAGAAGCACCATCCGGCTGACGCCGGACGCTCACCAGCGTTATGCCAGTACCCCGTGGATCAACTCGCCATGCACGTTGGTCAGTCGGCGCTGGATTCCATTGTGGTAGTACGTCAGTTTTGTGTGGTCGATCCCCAGCAGGTGCAGCACCGTGGCGTGGAAGTCGTGCCAGTGGGTGCGGTTCTCGACCGCTTTCCAGCCGATGTCGTCGGTGCTGCCATAGGCGACGCCGTGCTTGAGTCCCGCCCCCGCCAGCCAGACGGTGAAGCCGTACTGGTTATGGTCGCGACCAATGCCGAGGACATCCGAGCCGGACTGCGTGAACGGTGTGCGACCGAACTCGCTCGTGAAGAGAATGAGCGTGTCGTCGAGCATCCCGCGCTGACGCAGGTCTCGCAGCAGTCCCGCCACCGGAAGGTCGATCCGTCCCGCTTCCTGACCGTGGTTCTTGACCATATCCTCGTGCCCGTCCCAGTTAATCCGCGGCGAGCCAAACGCCCCTCCGGAATAGAGCTGAACGAACCGCACGCCCTTCTCCAGCAATCGCCGAGCCAGCAGACACCCGCGCCCGAAGTCGCGGGTCTGGTCCTGATCGAGCCCATACATCTGATGCGTCGCAGCTGTCTCGCCGTCGAGGTTGGTGACCTCGGGGACAGCCAGCTGCATGCGGGCGGCGAGTTCATAGCTGCGGATGCGGGCGGAGAAGGCGTCTTCAGCCCCGTGGCGTTCGAGGTGCTGGCGATTCAGCCGGTCGAGCAGCTCGCGCGAGGCCACATCGGTTCCGGCTGCCACGGGCCGTGCGGGGACCAGATCATCGACAGCCTTGCCCTGGCTGCGGAGCACGACACCCTGATGCCGGGCGGGGAGAAAACCGTTGGTCCAGTTGATCGATCCCCCGGCAGGCAACCCGCGCGTGTCGGGGATCACCACGTAGGCTGGCAGGTCCTCGGTCTCGGCCCCCATCCCGTACGAGAGCCACGCCCCCGCTGTCGGAAACCCATTCAACCGGAACCCGCTGTTCTCCTGAAATGTCGCGGGGGTATGGTTCGAGGTCTCGGCGTACATCGAGCGAATCACGCTCAACTCGTCAGCCACCCCCGCCAGATGCGGAAAGAGGTCCGACACCCACAAGCCCGACTGACCACGCTGTTTGAACTCCCAATCGTTCTTCCGCAGCAGTCCAATCTGCCCGAAGAACACATCCGCTGCCTCAATCCCACCGTACTTCTTGCCGTGGTACTTCGCGAGTTCGGGTTTGTAGTCAAAGGTGTCGACCTGGCTCAGCCCGCCGAACAGATTGATATGGATCGCCCGCTTGGCCTTCGGCGGATGATGCGGCCACGGAGCTGACGCCTCCGCCGGAGTCCCCGCCGCCCGCGCGAAGTCCTGCCCTATCAGAGTCGCCAACGCCGCCCCGCCAATCCCGCGCCCCACCCAGTCCATGAACTCTCGCCGACCCGTTTGCGGCAAGTGCGTTCCCGCTGAGGTCTCCACCGATGAACTGGCACTGAGGGTTGTCTGACGAGTCATGACTCAATTCCGGAAACTCATGAACGATGCGATGTCGCCCCATCATACCACCCCCAAACCAGCTGCGGCAGCTGAGAGCGTTGTCTCTGGCCAAGACTTTGCGTGGAGCCTCTGAAGTCCATCTATCAGCTGCGCCATCTCCCGCTCACGGAGCAGCGGCAAAACTTGCGACGGATTGTGAAGACGGAGAGCCAGTTCCAAAGATCTGTTGCCTGATCTGGCGCCTTGGTGGGTACACTCCCCCGCCCATTTCCGACTCTCGCGAGTACCATCGCATGCCCCCAAAAACAAGCCGTTTATCACAGCTGGTGTGTGGAGCCGTGTTGGGTCTCGCAGTGCCCGGATGTGCGGTCTTTGAACGCCAGCAGATCGCGCATGATCCATGCACTCCCGACCAGATCATGGTCGAGCGGGGCGAAGAGTTCCCGGTACTCGATGGAGTCGGCTGGGTGGTGGGGATTCCTGGCAAGGTGCTGCTGTGGAACCGCCGCGTCGACAACCACCACATCTCGGCCGGAACCGAAGAACAGCTCGTGAACTATATGGCCCAGAACGGGCTCTATGACACGAAAGTCCGCCTGAACCAGTACAACCCCGGCGACGAGTGGCGACGTCTTGTCAAAAACAAACATGTAGCTCCCGGATGGAAGTACACCTTCGGAGCGATCGACACACTGGCCTATACCATATTCCCCGGACGCATCTTCGGCGGGGACCGCTATAACCCCTATACCAACAGCGTCTACGTCTACTCCGACGTTCCGTCACTCGCCCAGCTCCCAGCGGCCTATGCCAAGGACGTGAACAGCCGCCGGATGCCGGGAACCTACGCCTTCACCCAGAGCATTACCGGGCTCAACCTGATTCACGAGACGATCAACACGCGCGACGTACTCGCCTTCAGCGAGGCCAACTGCAGCCCCGAAGAGCTGCGGGAGGCTCACGATGTCCTCAGCCCCCGCTACGGCCTCGCCCTGGGTGGAACCGTTGGCAGCTTCGTCAATCTGAACCCCGCGACCGGGGCCATCGAACTGGTCGGTCTGCTGGGAGGTCACGCGGTCGGAAGATACCGATCCAGCCAGATCCCCGGTGAGCAAGCGCAGCCATCCTACAGCCGCACGGCTCCACTCCCGAAATCAGAAGTCCAGCAGGCCTCCCACGAGTCAGAGCAATCTGCCCCGGCGACACCGTAATCCAAGTACAACGAGAACGGTCGAGGACCGCTCTTCGCTCCGGCCGGACAGGAATGTTTGGCCTGTTTGAATGACATCAGGGTACCGGTAGACGCCTCGATTCTGTTTCGATGTGTCGTCGCAAAGCCTTCGGCAGACGACTTCCTCTCCCTCCGGTTTGTAGCGATTATGCCGGTTGGGGCGCCCGTGTCGGTCGGGGCTGAGGTTCGGACGGGTGCAATCCTGTCCCCGTCTGGCTAACTTGTCGATCAATCTTCCAGGGTCTGTGCCCGCGGACCGGAGGAAGCAGCACGATGACATCGGGGCGAACTTTCGTCTTCCGATTGTCCAAACTGAGTTGAGATTGATGGCCAACACTGAACGTCTGCACGGAATTTTCACCCCCAACCTGGTCCCCCTCGATGAGCGGGGAGAGATCAACGAGCCGGTGCTGCGCGAGTACATCGACTGGCTGATCGCCAAGGGGGTCCACGGACTCTACCCGAACGGTTCGACCGGCGAGTTCACCCGCTTCACCGTCGAGGAACGCCGCCGTATTCTCGCCATCATCGCCGACCAGACTGCGGGCCGTGTGCCGATTCTGGCGGGAGCCGCCGAAGCCAATACCCGCGAGACGATCAAGGCCTGCGAATACGCCCACTCACTTGGGATCCGGGCCGTCGCGATCGTGGCTCCGTTCTACTACAAGCTGAGCCCCGGTGCGGTCTACGCGTACTTCAAAGAGATTGCCCGCAACACGCCGATCGATGTCACGCTGTACAACATTCCGATGTTTGCCAGTCCCATTGATGTGCCGACCATTCAGCGGTTGAGCGAAGAGTGTCCGAAGATCGTCGCGATCAAGGACTCGACCGGCGACGTGCCGAACATGATCCGCATGATTCAGGCGGTCCGCCCGAACCGTCCCGAGTTCGCGTTCATGACCGGCTGGGACGCCGCCTTGATGCCGATGCTGCTGATCGGTTGCGACGGTGGAACGAACGCCTCCAGCGGAGTCGTCCCCGAGATGACGCGAAAGCTGTACGACCTGACGATGTCGCTACAGCTCGATGAGGCCCGGCTGATCCAGTACGACCTGGTGACGCTGTTCGACGCGATGCTCTACCACTCCGAGTTCCCGGACGGTTTCCGAGCAGGGGCTCGCTGTCGCGGCTTCAACATCGGCAAGGGCCGTCAGCCCATCAGCGACAAACAGGAATCCGATCTGTCCGCTCTGCAGAACACGATCCAGTGCCTGCTTTCACGCCACGGGTTCACCGACTTGCCGAGCGGTGGCTGTCCGATCCAGCCGCCCGCTGTGTCGACGGGTGTTGTCCACGGCGATGTGCGGTCCGGAGAAGTGGCTGAGATCGTTCGCAGCGTCGTCGATGAGCTGAAGCGAAAAGGCCTGATGTAGTCGTCCTTCGCCATGGTGCAGTAACGAACACAGGCAGCGAGAGTCAACTCTCGCTGCCTGTGTTCATTTATTGCCAGGCGTCCTGCACTCGATCAGGGTTTGCCTGCGTCTGATTCTTCGAGCTTGGGAGGTTCCAGAAGTGAGGGCTCCTCTTCGACCTCCGGTTCCTGTACGTCTGGTTCCAAGGCTGGCTCAGCCACAGGCAGTTCGACGGCCTGGGCAGGCTCTTCGGCCTCCATTTCGGAGCCATCAGGACCACTCACGGTCTTGATGTCCGTCCACTCTTCGTTCGCAGCTGGTTTGGCAAGCGTCGCAGGAGTGCTCGATTTGTTCAGGTTGGTCTGAGGCTGCGAGGACGAATCGAACGGCGGGGCACTGTTATCTCCCGCGGGTTCATTTCCGTAGAAGGGAGAAGGGTCTGGAACAGGCCTGGAGGGGTTGTTGTCGCTGGAGGGCGGGCTGTAGGGAGGAGCGTTGTTGCCCCCGCTGTTCTGGCCGCCAGTCCCGCTGCTTGAGCCGCTCGCATTCGGATCAGCTTGAGGGGTCAAGCTGTTCGGGTTGTAGGTCGGTGCCGTTCCCGGGGCGTAGTAAGTCCCCGGGGTCATCGTCTGGATTCCCTGGTAACCGCCATAGCCGGGGGTGGGAGTCCCATACATCGGGGTCCCGTATCCATAGCCCGGATACATCGACGAGTGATAACACCCGGTCGATGTCAGCACTGCGGGCAGTATGACGCCCAGTGCGATCCTTCGCAGTGATCCCGAAATGTTCGGTCGCATGTCATGTCCTTGCAATCGGGGCTGCGGTCGGATCCATCCGAAGCGCAATACGACTGGCAGAATCTGCCTGTCGGCCTTTCCGGACGGGATTCTTGGTCAACCGGGCAACCCTGTCCAGAGCGATTTCGGCAGAGACTGCCGGTTTCGGGGGGGGATGTAGTTCTTACAAAAGTCGAGATACCCGCTTTCTTCGGCCCTTGGCGGATGGAGCTAAAGGATAGGAATAACCACGGAGACACGGAGAGCACGGAAGAAGAGATGTTTCCATCTCCGTGTTCTCTGTGTCTTCCGTGATTCAAACCCTGCTTCCCGCTCACCGTCAAAAAACAAAGTCCAGCGGCGACGGCCACTGGACTTTGGGGAATCGGTCGTCACGGGTGCGAGATCGGTCGCCTCCGAAACTGGGATCAGATCGAGACGTTGATCTCGTAGCCCTTCCGCTGTTCGCGGCCCATCCATGCAGCTGCGGCATCGTCGCCGGTGATCATTTCAGTCGTCGAGTCCCAGTTGATCTTGCGATCGAGGCGAATGGCGATGTTCGCCAGGTGGCAGACCGTCATCGCCCGGTGGTGCGAGAAGACATCCGAGATCGGCAACGCCCGGGTGCCGACGCACTCGATGAAGTTGGCCATGTGCGACTCGGGCAGCTTGCCGCCGTAGACCTTCTCCAGAGCCCCTTCGGGCAGCGGCTTGTCCATCAGAGCGTCGAAGGCCGGTCCGCGCAGCTGGCTGCGGCTGACATGGAAGACGCCTTCGGTCCCCTCAAAGAGGATGCCGTTGCCGTCGGCCAGCTCTTCCTTGCCATCCTTCACGCGGGTCAGCTTGACCATCATCTTCTGTTCATCGGTCAGGTCATTGACGATGTGCATTTCGACATCGTTCGGACACATGACGGTCACGTCGAAATCGGTCGCCGTGTTGTAACGGTCGTCGAGCGTCGGGACGCCGTCCTTATACGGGACCGGATGCTTGCCCCAGCCGCCAACGGAGGTGGGGCCGGTCTGGTCCATGCCAATCGCCCACGAGGCGATGTCGACATGGTGAGCGCCCCAGTCGGTCATCTTGCCGCCCGAGTACTCATACCACCAGCGGAACTCGTAGTGACAGCGTGAATTGCCGTAGCGTGAGCCGGTGTCCTTGAAGCGGTAGTCCACCAGCGGAGCCTGGCCGAGCCACTTGTCCCAGTTCAGACCGGCCGGCGTGGCCACGACGGGAATCGCTTCACTCGAAGGAGCCCCGCCGATCGAGCAGGTCACCTTTTTCACCGTCCCGATGCGGCCATCGCGGATCATGGCGATCGCCTTCAGGAAGTTCTGTTTCATTTCGGTGCGCTGCTGGGTGCCGACCTGGAAGACACGCTTGGTCTCCTTCAGCACCTTGACGATCTGCTTGCCTTCGTTGATCGTCAGAGTCAGCGGCTTCTCGCAGTACACGTCCTTGCCGGCCTGCATCGCCTCGATGGCAATCTTCGAGTGCCAGTGATCGGGCGTGACGATGGTGACAACGTCGATGTCCTTGCGTTCGAGGATCTTCTGATAGTCCTCGTAGACATCGATCTGGGCCTCCTTCTGGCCGTACATCTCGTTCATCTTGAGGCCGACTTCCTTGCCCTTGGCGGCATGGGCGGCGTCGACATCGCAGACCGCAACGCAAGTCGCGAACTTCATCGCGTTGGGACCGACGGCCTGCCAGCGATCGCCAGTCCCGATGCAGCCCAGACGCAGACGAGCGTTCGGGCTCTTCGCTTCATCGGCCAGCGTCCGCGAGGAGGGAATCCACAGCGGAGCCACAGCTCCCGCCGCAGCTGCGAGAGTGGTGGACTGCAGGAAGCGGCGACGATTCACGAGCGGCTTGGTCACGGCGGACTCCTCAACGAGGGGAAAAAACAGAGAGCGAGGTCGTTGCAGAGTGCGACCCGGCTCATAAGAACATCGGTGAAAAGTCGATCGTAACCGATGGGGGTATGGAGGGCAAAAGACCGGGGGTGGCCAGGACTTTATATAGTGTCATCGAGAGCGGCAGACGTGAGTCTGCCGAGTGGTGACCGGTCTCTACGCTCCATGCCTCGGCAGACTCACGTCTGCCGAGCTCAAGTTACGGAGCTCTCGCCGAGCATTTTGAGGATGCCGCGCAGGATCTCCCGATCACTCTCGGGCCGCGTGGCACTCTTGGGATGTGTCTGATCACTCTCAATCCATCCTCTGAGTTTCAAGAACATGGCTGCGGAGTGCTTGTAGGCAGGAACCGGTTCGCGGAACGCCAGACACCCGAGATACTGCAGCGCATCATTCAGTTCATAAAAACGGGGATCGCCCGTTTCCCAATACTTATCACGCTCGGCGAACTTGTCGGGAGCAAAGGCGCTCAGCCCCAGCAGGTAGTCGCTACCGTACATCACCATGTCGATGGCCAGATCATTCCCGGTCAGCACCAGGAAGTCGGGCCGCACCTGATCACGAAGAACCAGCCGCTCCCACTCCAGTTGCCTGCTCAGTGAGGAGTGCTTGGCCCCCAGGCATTGCGGGATCCCCATGAGTCCTCGGTACAGATCGAGCGAGTAGATCTTGCCGAACGGAGCGAACATCGTCCCGAGCTCAAATCCGATGAACTGATCGCAGCGCTGACCCAGCTGGCGGTACGACTCGACGACATCCGCATCGCTCTGCTGTGTGAGACCATACGACTGGAAGATCACTGGAGTGCCGCCGACCTCGCAAATCCACTGGATTTGTTGCGAGTAGAGGTCGAGGGCAAAACGGCAGCCGGGCGTGTCGCCGACATAGGCTCCTGCCACGAACTTTGCGTTGCCGAGAGTCTCGCGGGTGACCGCCAGTACCTCACGCCGCGTGGCATCGTCGATCAGGTTCGCATATCCGGTGTCCATGTTCACCGCGGGAGTCAGTCCATGTCCCGATGTCCGAAGCAGCTGCTGCCGGAACGAGTTCCAGTCGATGTCGCCATCTGACAGGAACGGCAACAGCACGGCCGACATGCCGATGATCTTGCGACGCGGGCGTATCAGAGAGAGTGGATCGATCACGTGGGACACGGTCTGGTCCTTCCGGCGAGATGATGTCGGAGGAGGTCGCTGGCCACCTTGGCGGTACGACTCTGATGAATGGCGGGGTTGCCCGAGAGCAAAACGCGTTCGCTGATGATCTGGGTACGAGTGGCCAGAGCGACCCACACTTCCACAGGGGGGGCACTCATATTCTTGGGCAACGGCGGGAAGGGAGAGATCGCCAACGCGAAGTCTGCGTTCGCTTTTTCACGAGTGGCCCGGGCCAGTTCGTAAGTATCCGCTTCGATGGTGCCGACACCGCGCGGCCAGCGGCACTCGGGAAGTACCTCACCCCCCAGGTAGCTGGGCGAACCAGTCTTGAACCACCGTTGGGCCAGTTCCCCAGCTGTGCCGGTTTCGATCGTGGTGAGAGTCAGTCCTCGCTGTTGCATCTCGCGAGCGACGACATCTTCGAGTTCCTCATCCTCGACCCCGTAGACGAGTGCCCCGAGCCGCTCGCGGATGAGCTGGTCGGTCGAAGCGATCTTGGCCTGGCATTCTTCCTCCTGCTTGCCGTGGGCGATGATCCGCAACGTGATCGTCGCGTCGTGAACGGTGATTCCGACTTCGGGGTCACGATCACGAGCAGTCAGGTCGCCGAGCAGTTCCTCGGCGTGTGACTCCCCGCAGCCGAAGCAGTTCACGCGAGCCTTCATGATCACGCGGTCACGACCGGGAAGTCGTGGCACGACCTGCTCATGAAACATGCGGTACATCTCACTCGGTACCCCGGGCATGGCCCCCACCAGGCAATCGGCCTTCCCCGGTCGCGGGATCGACATCCACACGCCGGGAGCTGTGCCGATCGGATTGGCCAGAGCGACGCCGCTCTTCGGGAAGTAGGCTTGAATGCGGTTTCGCTCGGGCATTGGTCGACCGCGTTTCTCGAAATACTTCACGATGAGGTCGAGAGACTCCGGGTCAAGGACCAGTTCTTCGTGCACCAGCTGGGCGAGGGCCTCGCGAGTCAGATCATCCAGCGTCGGCCCCAGTCCTCCGGTAATCAGCACGACATCAGCCCGCTCGACCGCCAGCTGGAGGGCTGACACATTGATCGCCAGATCATCGGTGATCGTTGTATGCCAACCCGTCACGATGCCCAGATCGGACAGCTCAGCACTGAGCCACTGGCTATTGGTGTTGAGCTTCGCCCCCGAGGTCAGCTCAGCTCCCACCGCTACGATTTCTGCCAATCGCAAAGAGGCATCCGCCATGAAATGTCCCGCTGATCGAAGTTTGCCGAACCAGATTGCGCAGCCACATGGAATTGCCTCGCGACCTGTATGAGCCAGATCATAGAAGCCGCCCGCAATGCCGACGAGGGAAGATGAGACATCCGTTTCCGTCCATTCGCGGAGGTGTCAGGTCGAGACAGCAGCTGCGAGAAAATTCACTTCTTCGCCTCGTGGGCTCACTCGTTTCCTTTGACGCGTCTATACTTAAGGGGCTATGGACTTACTGCCTCAACTCCCGCTCGTCGACACGTTCGGACGCTCGCACAATAACCTGCGAATCAGCGTCACGGATCGCTGTAACATTCGCTGCTTCTACTGCATGCCCGCAGAGAATGTGCAGTTTATGGACCGCGTCGACCTGCTCACGTACGAGGAGATTGAGCGGTTTGTGCGGCTCACGGTGCCATTGGGTGTCAACAAGTTGCGGCTGACGGGTGGGGAGCCGCTCGTTCGCAAGGACCTAGCCAAGCTCGTTGCCGTGCTGTCGAAGATTGACGGGATCGAAGATATCGGGCTGACCACGAACGGCATCCTGCTGGCCGAACAGGCGGCGGATCTATACGCAGCTGGGCTGCGCAGACTGAACGTCAGCCTCGATGCCCTCAATGCCGAGAAGTTCAAACAGATCACCCGCCGCGAGGGTTATGAAAAAGTACTCGAAGGGATCGAAGCTGCGGAGAAGGCTGGCTTTCAACAGATCAAGATCAACGCCGTCTCGGTGCGAGGAATGACGGAAGACGAACTGGTTCCGTTCGGCCACTTTGCCCGGACGACCGGCCACGAGGTCCGTTTCATCGAGTACATGCCGCTCGATGCCGACAACGCGTGGGAACGCGAGAAGGTCCTCTTCGCACAAGAGATCATCGACATTATCTCGGCTGGCATTCGTCCGCTGGTCCCCGTGCCAAATGCGGACCCACGGGCTCCGGCTGCGGACTACCAGTTCGACGACGGGATTGGACGCATTGGCTTCATTGCGTCGATCAGTCGTCCATTCTGTTCACAATGCAACCGCTTCCGCATTACCGCTGACGGCAAGCTTCGCAACTGCCTGTTCAGTCTCGAAGAGACCGACCTCCGCAGCTTGCTGCGTGGTGACGCGTCCGACGAAGTCATTCAACAAGCGGTCCGCGACTCGATCCACGCCAAGTGGGAGGGTCACGAAATCAACACTGCCCGCTTCATCCAGCCCACTCGGCCGATGTACTCGATCGGTGGCTAGACTTCGCGTAATGTGCCGCGAGTCTTCGGTGTCGCATCCTCTTATTTGACCTCTCCTCACCACTCCTATGTTTGGCCTTCTGAACGTCAATAAACCAGCTTCCTGGTCTTCTCGCGATGTGGTGAATCTCCTCGGCCAGAGGGTCCGCCGTGTCAAAGTCGGTCACTCGGGAACCCTCGATCCCCTGGCCACCGGCGTATTGGTGATCTGCCTGGGACAGGCAACCCGCCTGGTCCCCTACCTGCACCGACTGCCCAAGACCTACGTCGCCTCGTTCCAACTTGGCCGTTGCAGCGACTCGGACGATATCGAAACCGAGGTCGAGATCCTTCCGGACGCCCCGCAGGTCACGACCGACCAGCTGCGCGAGGTGTTGCCTCGCTTCGTCGGAAAGATCACCCAGCTGCCGCCGACCTACAGTGCGGTGAAGATCAAGGGCAAGCCGGCCTACCGCAAGGCCCGTAAAGGGAAGCCGGTGGAAGTCCCCGAACGCGACGTCGAGGTCCACCGCATCGAGCTGCTGGAACACGTCGGCGACATCTTTAAGCTGGAGATCGAGTGCGGCACGGGAACCTACATTCGATCGATCGGCCGAGACATCGCCGCTGCGTGTGGCACAGCTGCGGTGATGACGAGCCTGTGCCGGACACGGGTGGGGAACTTTACTGTCGAAACGGCGTTCAATCCGGAGAAGGCCGATCGACGCATGGTTCAGGAACATCTGATCCCGGCGACCCAGGCAGTGCCCGGTGGGCCGCACGTGATGCTGACGCCGGATGAGGTGTCGCGGATCGAGTTCGGCAACGAGATCGCTCTGAAAGAGACCGGCGAACCGCTGAGCGGCGAGGTGTTCTTGTGTGACCCCGATGGTGAGCTGGTGGCGATTGCCGAAGTGGACATCGAACGTCGTCTGATCTGTCCGCGCGTGGTACTGCGGACTCCACCGGAAGTGAACCGGTCCCGATAACCCCATTGCTTTTCGGTGCGGAAAGAGCGAACCTTAACGTTCGGTCGCTGGTCTCGTCCCTGTCGTAGGGGATGTTGAGAGATCGGGCGTGTTTCGCTCGTCGCAGCCCTGCCACGGAGTATTGAATGACCTCTCCCCGTCGCGGTCGCCCGTCGTCGAATCAACCTCGTCGCCCCGACCGCAAAACCCTTCAAATGTGCAGCCAAGTGAAACGCACCCTCGACCAGATTCTGTCGGGGGAGCTGGATGACGACCGGCTGCGCGATGTGTACGTCTCGGATGTGACCCCGGCTCCCGATGCACACTGTTTGATGGTCAGTGTGTCTCCGCTGGGGTTCGCTAAGGATTTCCAGCCACAGGTCGTGCTGGCCCGTCTTGCGGAACATAGCGGGCACTTGCGTTCTGAACTGGCCCGCGCGATCAATCGCAAGAAGACGCCAGAGCTGATGTTTCGCGTGGTCCTGGCTGAGGATCTGCAGCCTCCATCGGTGTCGAGCGACAACGACGAGGGCGACGAGATTGATGATGAGTACGACGATGCCGGGGACGACGAATGACTTCGCCCGCCGAGTCGACGCCGACTTCTCCGCAGCCGATACCGGAGAACTCCGAACCGGTGGTGACCTTTCCGGAACCACCCCGTTATGGTCGTTTGCTCGGGATCGATTACGGCGATAAGCGCATCGGGTTTGCGATCTCAACGCCCGAACAGACGATCTCCAGCGCGATCGAGAACTATACGCGCCGCACCTCGGCCCTCGACCTCCAGCAGATCCGCCGCTGGTGCGAAGAGTACGTCGTGAAAGGGATCGTGATCGGCCTGCCAATTCACATGAACGGCGACGAAAGCCAGAAGTCGGCCCACTGTCGCCGCTTCGCAGCCTGGCTGTATGAGCACCTCAAGCTTCCGCTGGCTCTGCACGATGAACGCTGCACCACAGCTGTGGTCATTGACCAGTTGATTGAACTCGACCTGTCGCGAAAGCAGCGAAAGAAGAAGCTCGACATGCTGGCGGCACAGGTCTTGTTGGAATCGTATTTGAACTCGCGATTACCGGCACGAGGCGGCGATATCGCTCCAGAACCTGAGGCTCAGACGACCGAGGAAGAATAACAGTCGTCGATCGGGTTTGGGGAACTCACGACAGCTCGTGGATGCACGTTACGGCATCGGGACCGGCGGAAGTGTCGGCGGCAGCAGGAGTGGGGCTGGCGGAGAGGGTTTCGCCGGAATCTTGAGCGGAGCCGGACTGGGCTCAGGCAGTTGGTCCGCAGCTGGCTCTGGCGCCGGAGCCTTTTCGACTCCAGTGAGGGCGTCGATCTCGTCCGGGGTGGGCGCGATGGCGGCCTTGTCAGCCTCCGGGGCTGCATCAAGGAATGCCCGGTAGTGGGCCAGATCGCCATCGAGTTTCACCGCCGTATCGAGCAGCGTACGAAACCGGTCATCCCGATCGAAGAAGAGCATCGACGCCAGCAAGAAGATGCGGTCAGGGTCGCGGATGTCCTGCTTCGTCCAGTCGGCCACTCGTTGTTTAGCCTGGATCTTCGGGATCCCGTTCTGATGACCGAACAGAGTGTCGAGTGAAACCGAGCGATTGGGATAAGTCGGATCCACATCGGCCATCTGCTTGAGGTAAGCCACCGCGGCCCGCATGTCACCTCGGGCGGCCTTGGTAATCGCCAGCCGCACATACGGATCGGGACGGTCAGGAGCCGCCTGCAAGGCCTTGGCGTAGCTCTTCTCCGCCGCGGAATAATCGAGCTTCACAAAGAGTCGATCACCCGCTGCCTGCATCCGCACACTTCTCAGCTGGGCCTCCGGCGTGGATGGCTGCACGAGGCTGCGATGAGTTTGCGAGATCGGTTTGGGCTTGGGATTCGGATCGAGGTTGGCCTCATCGATCATCCACTGCGGGAGGGCGGGCACCGTGGGGACGGGGTTGATGTAAACGGGAGCTGCAGTCAGGGGCACATTCCACCCGGGATAAGGCCCCCAGGCTGGTCCATAATAAGTCGGACCATACAGCGGGAACGAGACCCCGACGCCGAACCCGGGGCTGCCGAAACCGTTGTAACTCAGGTAATTGAATCCGAACACCGGGTCGAATCCATAACCACCGTAGACACCGTAACCGACCGCCGGTCTCGGGCCGTAGCAATGCCTTCCGCCGGATGGAGCGCCAACAGGCGGGATCGGCAGCGGATGACGCGGGATGGTGCTTGAGACATCCACGCCCACCGATTGCGAGTACCCGAACGCGGGCCAGGCACCAACGAACAACAAGCAGGCGAACCAGGTTCTCATGATCGACTCCTCCGCCACGGGGCATCCTCGGGGCATCTACGCCCCGAGGCCCAAGTCTGTGACGGCATTCATCATGATATCGAGAGGCCGATTTTTCGGAGCATCAAAAAATCGCAGCCGAACCTCGAATTCACCAAGTCGGATCGCCCGCTAGTCCCGGCAGACCGCCATCGCTTCGATCTCGATCAGCAGATCCTCAAACGCAAACCCCGAGACACGCACCGCAGTCGAACAGGGGCCGGGCTGAGGGTAGAACTCGTTCTGTACAGCTGCGATTGTCTTGGAGGCCTGGGCAATCTGACCCCAGTCCTCGGGGACGTAGTAGTAGATGTAGAGTTTGGCCACATCGGTTTCGTCGAGGCCCCCTTCGGCCAGCACGTTGCGGATGAACTGAAAGACGTTCCGGGTCTGGGTTTCGAGGTCCTTTCCGACGGCTTTGGCTTTGTTGTCGGCGGAAATCTGGCCTCCGATGAAGGCGAGATCGCCGATCTTCCAGCCCTGAGTGAACTGGGAGTTCGAGATGCTCCAGTCCCAGTGGTTTTCGGGTTGGAGCCGTTGTTTTTTGTCTCCGAGCATGCCGATACCTTCGACCTGGATCAGCTCGTCAGCATACGGGAATCCGGTAATGCGGAGTCCCGCTCCCGCAGCTGAGGGAACTGACATGTAACGTCGCCGGACGTTCGTCATTTTCTCCCAATAGCTGGTGACTTCGCTGCCCTGGCCGAAGAAGCGGAAGTAGGTGTTCTGCCGCATGAGGCTGTGACGATCGCCACCCGCAAGGCAGAGCATCGTGTCGAGATTACGGAACGCGTGATCGGTCTGGACCTCAATGTCGCCGATACCAAGGATCTCTCCGTTCGGCCCCAGTGATCGCTGACCACCAACGAAGATCAGATCGCCGACCTTCCAGCCCTGTGAGAACGGCAGCTTCTGCTTCCAGTTCCAATGACCGGGAGGCGAAAGCAGTTCCTTCTCGCCACCGACCACTGCCCAAGCGTCGATAAGGATCAGCGCCCCTTCTCGTTCGAGACCGACGCGAGTCTCCGTCGTCGTGGGGCCGGGAGCCGTGAAGTACTGGCAACGAACGGCATTCAGCTCGTCCATGAACTTGGCGACAGCGGCTTCATCACCCTCGCACTGGAAATAGATGTTGTGTTTGACGACATCGGCCATTGTGGCCCCCGCCTCGGCGAGGACGCGTTTGAGGGCCTCGAAGGCGTTGCGGGCCTGCGTCGTGATGTCGGCACCGACCACGCGTCCCTGGTCATCAAGCGACATCTGCCCGCCGACAAAGATCAGGTTCCCTGCGCGCACAGCCTGTGTGGTCGAGTGAGAAGCCCCACCGCAGTGGTTCTTGGGGGAGATCAGTTGCATCTTCATGGTGGAGACTCTGTATTTTTCGTGACGGATTCGAGTGGTGGTAGTCAGGAGCGGCTTCAGATTTCGCGGTGGCTTCAAACAAGAACAGATAAGAGCGCCTGTTCCACTGAAAGTCAGCCCCCCCCTTCCCGAACGCGAAGCACATCTTCGCAGGAGATGATTCACATGGCCAGACTGCCGTTTGCGAGAACCGTCCGAGAGAAGCGCTGAGGGTGGTATGTTCTGCATGTGGACAAGCAAGTGTGGCTTGGGCGATGCCTGTCAAAGCGGGGGCGGAGTTTGGGTCGCCTGAGTGACTTGGCAATCTTCAGAGGCCACGCAACCCGCCCTTTTTCAGTTGGGCCATCCGAATCAAAAGACGATTGGGCCCCACCACCAGTTCTGGCCGAAAGGGTGAGACTCGCTCCGAATGCTGATCCGGCTCGGGTCCAGTCTCACCCCTGCCTTGAACGATCCAACGGCCCATGGGCAGAGGGGGTGCGGCGAGATCGGATAACCTCTGGGGGACTCTGGTTGCTGTGATGGATTGCCCACCTGGTCCCACGTCCCACCCGGCGGGCGTTTGCCGCACCAACATCACTCTATGGCGACGGCGGAGTGAGCCCCATTTCGGCCAACAACAGCTTCATATCTTCCCACACCGGCTTCTTCGCCTCCGGGTTTCGCAGCAGGTACGACGGGTGGTAGGTACACAGCACCTTGGCTTTTCCGTGCGTGTAGAACCGCCCCCGCATCTTGCCGATTGTCTCTTCGCTCCCCAGCAAGTTTTGCGCAGCTGTCGTCCCCCAGCAGACGATGTACTCGGGCTGGATGATCGCGATTTGCCCGTCGAGGTATTCGCGGCAGTGGCGAGCCTCCACGAGAGAGGGAGCCCGGTTCCCCGGAGGTCGGCACCGCAGGATGTTACAGATGTAAATCTCGGCCCGAGTCCAGCCACAGGCTTCGATGATCTTCGTCAATAGCTGGCCGGCTCGACCGACGAACGGTTCACCCGTGGCATCCTCGTCCGCTCCGGGGGCTTCGCCGATGAACATGACCTTGGCGTTCGGGTTGCCGACGCCGAAGACAGTCTGAGTCCGGGTCGAGGCCAGTTCCTGGCACCGCTGACACTGAGCCACCCGGGCAGCGAGCGCACTCAATCGACTCTCACGACTTCCCCCTTGCGTCGCTTCCGCTGCGACCTGAATCACCGGAAGTTCGGGAGCAGCGGCGGCGGAACTGGACTTACGTGCCATAGGAGTTTGCGTGTCGGCGGGAGGAGTGGAGGCAGTGGAGGTGACTGGCGGTGCTGCGGCACGGGGAGCTTCGGCCCTCGCGGGTGGAGCTGGCGAATCGATCACCGGCTCCGGTTCACCAGGCACAGTCCGAGCGAGGTGTCCCAGCCCGGCCGAATGCCAGCTGCGAAGAATCTGTTGCAGCCCTCGCCCCGTCACCATGCCGGATCACCTACTTCGAATCGGATTCAGGCGACACACCCGTGACCGCCACTGCCGCAGTGTAACGAAAACGAGCCGTCGTGACCTCGAACTCAAGAGGGTCGTCGCCGCGAGTCTGGCTTCGTGGACTCTTCTCTAAGGACCTGCTGCAGTACGTCCTTCCAACGGTCCAGATCATTATCAATCCGTTCAGGCCCGGGCTGATTCTCAAGCGGTTCGGGAACGGGAGTCACTTGTCCCGGCGGGCGTTTTCCACGAGACGGCAATGTTGCCAGATCGGGACGCGGCGGCAACGGAACGATCAACGGCTGTTGTGCGGATGCCGGTTTCTTCGCTTCCGTCGGCGTCGGCGGAGCCAGCTTTCTAGCCTTCGCGGGTTCTTCGGGCAGCGATTGCCCCAGCAGGCTCTGTTCGAGTGCCGATGTCAAATCGGCATCATCGGGGACCTCAACCTCTCCAAACTCCTTGAGCCAGTAATCGACATCGCCCGCGTTCGCCTTCGGGTCGCCACTCGCCTCGACGTTCCGGGGAGGGACTGGCACCGGCGGCCGCTTGGGCGTCGACGTAGGCCCATCCGCATGCATGGGCCGCCGCTCGTCGAGTTCATCCAGAAAACGATCGCTCGCAATCGAGACCGCCATCCGCTCCCGTGCCGCCCGGTGCAGCCGCCGGTCGCTCGACACCACTCGCAGCTTCCGCGGCTGGGGATCGACCGCGATCAGATGTTCGATCAGTTCATCCGCCTCGTGTCCCGGCTCGGGATAGCGTACTCGGATTCCTTCAATCAATTCTTCTTGCGTCGAGACTTCGAGCAATGCCTTCGCATCAAACACCACCGTCGTCCCGGCCCGCTCCTCCTTGGTCATCTGATAAGCCAGACGCTGCATGAGCCGCAGCCGGGCCGCCTCCAGCTGTTTCCCCACCAGCTTTCCGCGCGCCAGCCCCGCGGCATGCATCAGGTTGTAACCATCAATGATCGTGCGGTGAGACATCGAGGTATTGTAACCGAGGGATGGTTGAGTCTGAGAGACTTTTTCGGGAGGCCAGCACACTCCGCCACTGATTAAACACGACTCATCTGGAAATTCGTGCCGCGAGACCCCAGAATAGCAGAGACTCTGCTTACTCTAACCTGCCGGACACCACCATGCCTCACCATTTCTCTCGTCGCACGTTCCTCCGCGGTGTCGGTGTTTCGATGGCCCTCCCGTGGATGGAGTCGATCCCGGTCTGGGGGGATGAGATCACCTCGACCGCTCAATCGTCGAGCGAGGCTCCGGTCCGCATGGCAGTCCTGTTCTCGGGGAACGGGTACCACAGCAAAGAGTGGTGGGCCAAGGGCGAAGGCAAGGGATTGGAGTTGGGGCAAGTCCTCGCTCCGCTCACCGACTTCCGCGAGAAGCTGTTGTTCGTCCAGGGGCTGTACAACGTGGAAGCCACCAAGGGCAACATCCACAGCTCGCAGACCGGCAACCTCTTGTCGGGGGCTCCACTGGCTTCGGGCGGTGAGATCAAATCGGGGACCAGCGTCGACCAGTTGCTGGCCCAGACCTACGGACGGACGACAAAGGTCCCGAGTCTGGTTCTCGGATGCGAGGCAGCAAACCCCTCGGTCCACAAGAACTACTCGATGCTCTACAGCTCGCACATTTCTTGGTCTTCGCCCACCTCGCCGACGCCGCTTGAACTCTACCCAGCTCTAGCGTTCGACCGTCTGTTTAAGGACGAGGTCCAGAAGGGGGACAAGAGCGTTCTCGACTCCGTCCTCGAAGACGCGGGTGATCTGCGTCGCCAGATCAGCTTTGCCGACCAGCTGAAACTCGACGAGTACCTCGACTCGGTCCGCGATGTCGAGCAGCGAATTGACCAGGCCGGGAAGAAGGGCGAGCTGCAGGGCTGGCGTCCGACGCTCGACAAGCCGAACATTCCTCGCCCCGCCGACGGAATTCCGCAGAACATCGCCGACCACATGCGGCTGATGTGCGACATCCTCGTGCTCGGCTTCCAGACCGACACAACCCGGATCGGAACACTCAAACTCAACAATGACCACTCGTCGCTGCGTTTCCCACACCTCGGCGTCGACTACATGATCCACCATCTGTTGTCGCACTCCGACACCGCGGACTGGCTCAAGGTCAATCAGTTCTTCGTGGAACAGCTGGGCTATATCGCTCGCAAGCTCGATGCCATTCAGGAAGGCGACCGCACGTTGCTCGACAACTCCATGCTCATGATGTGTTCCAGCATGATGACGGGTGGTCACAACAACGATCAGCTGCCGGTGGTGTTTGTTGGAGGCGGTGGTGGCCGGATTCAAGGGGGCCGCATCCTCAACTACCGCGAGCAGTCGAACCGCCAGATGTGCCGGCTCTATCTGTCGATGATGGACAAGATGAATGTCCGGCCGAAGAGTTTCGGCGACGCGACCGAGCCTCTCAACGAGGTGTAACGCCACCAGCCCCGGCAACGTCTATCCGCCAACGCGATCCACAGCCTCGCTTCCCCAAGCCGAGTTCATGCCAGCATGGGTCCATCGCCACATCATCGCGTCAGCCGCCGTACCACATTGGGCCTGCTCGCCGGTTCGCTGGCCAGTGCTGTCTGGGCGCAGGGGCAAACCGTGGCTGAGAAGGTCGAGCATCTGGCGATCGGCAACTACGGGATGCAGTCTCTCACGCTAGAGGACGCCATCCGGGAGGTCGCGGCGATCGGCTTCGGCGGGTTCGAACTCTGTGCGATCCCTCAATGGGATAGCACCCCCACCCGGATGGACAACAACCGCCGGAAAGCGGTTCGGTCACTCCTGGAAGCCGCATCACTCCGACTCGTCGCAGTGATGGAGGATCTGCCTCCCCAAGCTGACGAAGGCAAGCACGCTCAAGGCCAGGATCGGCTCAAGGCTGCGATCGAATTAGGCCGCGACCTCTCGCCTGCGAAACCCGCTCTGGTCCAGACCGTACTGGGGGGTGGCCAGTGGGATGAGGTGAAGAACATGTTCCGCGATCGAGTCGGTGACTGGGCCCAACTAGCCGAGAGACTCGACGCCACGGTGTGTATCAAGCCGCATCGCTTCGGTGCGATGTCGACTCCCGCGCAAGCCGCCTGGATCATCGAACAACTGAACAACACCGCCCGCATCCGGATCGTTTACGACTACAGCCACTACGCATTTCGTGACCTCAGCATCGCTGACACCATTCAACAGGGCCGGCAGCTGATTGCTTATGTCGCCATGAAAGACGCCGTGCAGTCGGGCGACAAAGTCTCATTTGCACTGCCCGGCGAGAAGAAAACCATTGACCACGCAGCGATCGCCCACACACTGGCTGCGTCAGGCTATCGAGGTGATTTCTGTTGTGAAGTCAGCGGCCAGGTCTCGTCGAAGCCCGGCTACGAACCCATCGCCGCGGCTCGAGTATGCTTTGAAAACATGAAAGCTGTGCCCCACGCATAGAGCACAGCTTTCACCGAGTTTCAGAACCAACGGGCCGCCGAACGCCCGACTTAATTCGAGAGTTCGAACTTCTCTTCCGTCGCCTTGTCAGCTCCCACCGACGCACGAACGGAATCTCCATTCGCCTTGATCGTGTTCTTCGGTCCCACGAGTTTGAGATAAAAATTCCCCAGCGGTTTTCCATCCTTGGATGCGGAGAGAATCATGCCGTGCATGCGGTAGTCTTTCACAGGCTCCACCTTGCGTGCGAAGGGAGGGCCAATCGGGCGTTTGTAGGTACCGCTCAGTTCGACGTACAGGTATTCACCCTGTGCGCATTTTCCCGTGGTCATCACCACTTCACGGCCGTCTTTTTCAAACTGATCGATCCAGCGGGCCACATTGGCTTCTCGTGTTCCACCAATTGGAGGCGACACGACAAACTCCGAGGCCTCTTTGTCTCCCTCGGCTTCACGAATCGCGAATTGTGCCAGTCGCAGCTTGTTCGAGGGCTGTTCCTGCCTCCATGCCTTCGGGACTGACAGCTTGATGTCATCAATCTCAACTTCAACCAACTCCGGCATCGGAGCTGCGGGCTTGGCTGCGTCCTCCGCGGTGACCGTTACTGCCAGAATGGGCAACGTCAGCAGCAACCACTGAAATCGAATTCGCATGACACTGTTCCTCAAAATTCGTCAGAAGACCGCCACACCGCCAACCGGGGGTATCTTCCGCATTACTGTTTCGCAATCAGCGGCATGAATCTGAGCGTCCGCCGAAGGACTCTCATTGTGCGAACTCACTCCGTGAAATTCAACGTGGAGGACTCGTGCAGCACGAGAGGTCGTATCCACATCAGGACACGATTGTTAGTACCCCAAAACAAAAACGGGGGAGGACACACGTCCTCCCCCGCAGGCATTCCGAATTCTCGAACAGTCACTCTGGGCTACTTCGTGCAGGTCCCGCCATCACAGCTAGCGGTCATCGGTGCTGAGCAGCCTGGGTCGACAGCCAGACAGCCGGTGTCGCAGCAAGGATCGACTGGCACCTGACGGCAGACCGTCTTGGGCACGCAGCGGGTCTTGCAGACCATGACCTGGCGTGGGACGCAGCGAGTCTTGGTCACGTAGCGGGTCTCACAGACATTGCGGCAGGTGGTATAAGGCACCTTGCGGTGGCAGACCTGTTGAACCATCGTGCAGGTGGTGTAAGGAACCTGCTTCGTACGCTGCTCGCAAGTGTAGCTGCAAGTCGTGTAAGGCACCTGACGGCTCACAGTCTCACAGGTCCAGGTGCAGGTCGTGTAGGGAACCTGCTTGGTACGGCACTCACGAACATAGGAGCAGGTGGTGTAAGGAACCTGCTTCGTACGCTGCTCGCAAGTCCAGCTGCAGGTCGTGTAAGGCACCTGCTTCGTGTAGGTGTAGGGCACACGACGAGAGACAGTGTAAGGCACCTTGCAGTGCTTGGTTTCCGAGACCCAGCGAGTACAGCAGACCTGACGGGTCACAGTCTTGGGACACCAGACCTTCTTGCAGCAGACGCGAGGAGGACACTGAACCTTTTCGATGTGGCAGCAACCGGGCTTGTAGACACAGCAGCAGTTGCATTCATCCCAGCAGAACGAACCCGGAGTCTTCACGCAGCGGTCAACAACCGGACCGGGAACGCATTCCTTCACGATCTTCCACTCGCCGCACTCGACGTTCTCACAGCGAGTTTCGGTCACCGGACGGCAGGTCGTGTAACAGACATCGCGGTAGCAGGTCTCGGTCTCGCAGCGGTAACCGGTGCAGCAGACATCGCGGTAGCAGGTCTGGTAGCAAGGCTTGCGAACCGTGTAGCACACCGTGCGGTAGCAGGTCTGGTAGCAGGGCTTGCAGACCGTGTAGGTCACGTTGCGGTAGCAGGTCTGGTAACACGGCTTGCGAACCTGGCAGCAGACCGTGCGGTAGCAGGTCTGGTAGCAAGGCTTACGAACCGTGTAGCACTCCGTGCGATAGCACGTCTTGTAACATGGCTTGCAGACCGTGTAGCACTCATCGCGCCAGCAGGTCTCGCGGACCACGCGATTGCACTGGACGGGCACCTTCTCATAGCAGGTGTCCATGACGGTCTGACATTCCTGGTACGTTTCCGTACACCAGACGGTCTCTTTCACCGTCTTGTAGCAACCACTGTTACAGGTGCGGGCCTGGCAGTAGTCCTGACAGGGCTCGCAGCTTTCTGCCGGACAGCTTCTGTAGCGGCCGATACCGCAGAAGAGGCCGGCCTCGGATTCAGATCCGCCCAGCAGCGCAAATGCTGCCATCAGGACGGATAACCAAGTCATGTTTCGCATGGCTAAAGATCCCCAAAGTGTTCTCATTCGAGTTCGGAATTCGTGATGCACCGGGTCCAATGCCGAATGGTGGACCGGCACACTTTGCCTAATGGTTAGACTTCGGCCGTCAAAGTCTTCCAACTCCAGCTCTCCGGAGGACTCACGAACTCTTGCGAGGGATTTCGAACCGGCAGCCCTGCCTAGTCCCTACAACCTGTCCGGCAGAAATCTCCGGTGGTACAGAACTGTTCAAATTCCTGCGCACCTTTGATTCGACCGGTCTGGCCTCAAGGCTTCACCGCGTTCCATTCCGAAGATCACGCGAACTCGTCATAACCGGGTCTCAATGGTATGTTCGGCATCCGAAGTACCTGCTCCGCAGAATTCCCAAACCTCAAAAACCTCAATTCAGGAACGATCCGATGAAATACGCCATCTGCCACGAACTTTTTGTGGAGTGGAGCTGGGAGCAGCAGTGTGAATTCATCGCCAAAACGGGCTACACGGGTATCGAAGTCGCTCCATTCATGCTGGGGACTCGCCCCTGCGAGTTGTCAGCGACCGAACGCAACAGTCTGAAAGACACAGCCTTACAGAACGGCGTCGAGGTCATGGGCATCCATTGGATGCTCGCCAAAACCTCCGGACTCTATCTCACCAGCCCCGAAAAAGCGGTCCGGCAGAAAACAGCTGATTACCTGAAGCAGCTCGGCGACCTCTGTGCCGACCTGGGGGGGAAGGTCATGGTCTTCGGATCCCCCGCCCAGCGAAATCTGCAACCCGGTGTCACGTGGGAGCAGGCCTTCGATGCGACGGTGGAAGTCTTCTCGCAATGCGTCGACCACTGGGGGGAACGCGGAGTCGTGCTCTGTCTGGAGCCGTTAACGCCGAAAGAAACCAATTTCATTAATACGTGTGCCGAGGCGATGGCGATCATTCACGCCGTGAACCACCCGGCTCTTGAGCTGCACCAGGATGTGAAGGCGATGCTCGGCGGCGAACGGACTCCGATTCCCGATCTGATTGAACGCTTCAAGCACCGGACGCGGCACTTCCATGTCAACGATACGAACCTGCTCGGCCCCGGCATGGGCGATACCGATTACCTGCCGATCTTCAAGGCCCTCCGCGACAGTCAGTACGACGGCTGGGTCTCGGTCGAGGTGTTCGACTACTCCCCCGGTCCGGAAGCGATCGCGATCGACAGCATCAACTACATGAAGAAGATCGAAGCAGCTGTACAGGCATGAACCTGCGGTATGCCCCTCCGGCCACGTTCGAATGGTCGCGAGGGGCGTCCATGACCGTGAACGAGGGGAAGGCTACTTCATCGGGGCAGCAGCTGGGGTCTTCTCGATGTGCCCCCACATATGGCCACCGACTTTGCCGTGCTCCCAAGTCCCGGCGTAGCGGTTGCCCTGAAACAGAATACTTGAGCCAAACTCGCTCCCCAGCCCGGGAATCTTGAGGTCGGCCACCGACAGCACCGGGGTCTTGCCAGCCCAGTCGATCTTCACGGGAACCGGCACAGTAATGTCGACCTCACCATACTTAATCCGGGCGTGGATCACCCACGTGTTGCCTTTGACCTTCACCGCCTTGGTGATGCTGTAGCGATCCTGTTTGGGAGTCCCAGGCTGTCCGTCGACGGTAAATGAGCCCACCAGATCGACTCCCGTGAGCATCTCCGCGAACGCCTTCTCCTCGTCGTTCATCTCGGCCGAGCTGGTAGTTGCTGCGGGCTTCGGGGCGTCATCCGCGACCACGCTCCCGACCACGCACGCCACACACAGCCCGCATACCAGCGATCGCAGGACACTCATCATCTCATGGACTCCCTTTGGTGTTCGCACTCTCCGCGTCACACGATTCAGAATACCCATGAGCAGCGGGGTTTGTTAGCGAACTCCCGATTGATGACCTTGAGGAGCAAACTGAGATCGCCCCAGGCATCACATTCAGCTCCGCCACTCACCGGCTGAGATCCGCATACCGTGTGCGAGTCAGCTCCTCCGCCTGAAGCCGCTCGGGCTCGGTCAATGCCGCCTCGATCGGATCACCGGGAAGCAACCCCACCAAGGCCTCCGCCAGGGCCAGCGCCACCTCGCGTCGTGGCCTGTTCAGCTGGGCCAACTCCGCCAGTCCGGGAAACTCGGGGGCGAATTCCGACCGAGCCAGCAGCAGCGATCCGTGTTGCAGAACAGCTCCCCGGCGGCGGCGCTGGGCACTGCCCATTACCTTGTGACGTCCCATCACGATGTCTCGGGCATCGCCTCGGCTGAAACAAAGAAACGGCTCGGCGGCAAACTTGATCGCTTCGCCTCGCAGGTTCACCGCCACTCCCCACTCCGCCAACAGTGCAATCACCCGGCGATGGACCTCGTCGTAGAGCACCCCCGGACTGACCGCCAGGGGATGACCATCAGCGATCGTGATCGAGTAGGTCACCTCATGGTGATGCAGGATCGCCCCACCTCCCGAGAGACGCCGCACCTTGGCGAGCCCCGGGAAACGACTCTCCAGCGATGGGTCCTCGGCCGATTGAAAGTAGCCCAGCGACACCGTGGCCGATTCCCACTCATAGATCCGCAGAGCACTCGTTCCCTGCGCAGCTGAGGCTTCGAGCAGCACCTCATCAACCGCCATGTTCCACGATCCAGAACAGGGAGAGGGCTCCACGAGTAGGCGACTGCTCATGATTAATTGGCCCGTTGTGGTGGGCGATCCGCCGAGCGGGCAGCGAGGGCCGTATCCACCAGCTGCTCCAGCTCTTCGGTAATCTCATCCATCGAGCGGATGCCCCGCTCATTGACCACCGGGACAATCGACCAGTCCCGCTCAGCGGCCAGTTCCCGATACGCCGTGCGGACACGAGTCAGGTAATCGGTATCGGCCTCCTGCATGTCGGCCGTTTGAGTGGTGTAAGTCCGCTGGGCCTTCCTGGCGATGAACTCTTGTGACACCTCCGTCGGCGTATCCAGCAGCACGACAAGATCAGGACGCGGCAGCCCGAACAGGTCGTACTCGATCTTCTCGATCCAGCTGGCCAGTTCGCGGCGGGTCTCGCCAGTCTTCTTCCCCGCCTGATGAGCGATGTTCGACGGCACATAACGGTCGAGAATCAACACATCACACGTCGCCAGCTGTTGCAACAACTCGGACTTCGATTCCAAACGGTCCCCCGCATACAGCAGTGAGGCCAGAAACGGGTCGACCTCGTTCAGTTGCCCAAATCGACCGTTCAGGAAATCGCCGATCCGCTGGCCAAAAAAGGTCGCCTCGTAACGGGGAAAGCTGAGCAGCCCCGATCGCAAACCGCGAGCGATCAGGCGGTCTCGCAGCCGTGCGGACTGGGTTCCTTTTCCGGAACCATCGATCCCTTCAATGACAACAAGCAGCGACACGCGACCTCATCCTACTCTGGAAATCAGAACAACCAGTTCAACACAGGCGACTCGCCACGCGGAACCTCGCAAGCGGGTAGTGTCCTCGAACGATCGCGGGATTGCCACTGCTCCCCGCGAGACGATTACCGCTCCCAAGACCAGTCGGTCACCCCTTTGAGATTCACGATCCGGTCGGCGGGCCACTCCCCGAGCGACAACTGGATCAGAGTGTCGGCCGACATGGACAGCGTATCGTTGCGAGACTCGTTATCGGCCCCCGCCAGATGCGGTGCGAGCAACACATTCGGCAAGGTCAGCAACTCGCTGTCCAGCGGCAGCGGCTCAACCTCAAACACATCCAGCCCTGCCCCGCGCAAGTGCCCTCGGCGCAAGGCATCGACCAGAGCTGACTCATCCACCAGCATGCCGCGAGCGGTGTTGATGAAGACAGCTCCCGGCTTCATTTGTGCGAACCGCTCCGCGTCCATCAAATGGTGCGAATCCTTCGAATACGGACAGTGGAGCGACACATAGTCCGATCTCGCGAGCAACTCCTCCAGGGACGTTAGCTCGATCTCCCACTGTTTGACGAACTCCTCGGGCGGATTCGGTTCGTGCGCGATCACCTTTAATCCGAGTCCCACCGCTCGTGTCGCCACTGCTTGCCCGATTCGGCCCAACCCTACAATTCCCATCGTCGAGCCGATGACGCGCGGCTGGGCCACATAACCCCAGCGTCCTTCACGCACCATGCGATCAGCGGCCGGAAACCCACGAGCCACTCCCATCAGCAGGGCGATCGCCTGCTCCGCAGCTGAGTGGTGGTTCACCCCGGGAGTGACTGCGACAACGATGCCCAGCTGATCGCAGGCTGCGGTGTCGATCGAGTCGTAACCCACCCCGGTACGGGCAATAACACGTAACTCAGGACAGGCCTTCAATATCTCGGCGTTATAGGGCTCGGAGCCAGCGATAACGGCGGCACATCCTTGAAGCTGCTCGATCTGATTGTCGACGTGAAGCGCGCCAATCGGTTTGCTGCTCGGAAGGACCTCGAAGCCAGCCTCTTTGAGTATCCGCAGATGAGGGCCCGACTTGGCGACACCAGAGAGCAACCTGACCTTGCGATTCACGCGTCACACTCCTGAACACAAATACCAGTCGGCGGGGACCAGCCACAAAGCAGGCTCGGAATGCCTGCCATCGCAGCGATACCTCTCATCTCGGGAAACCTATTTCTTGGGGGCTGGTTCCGGTGCCGGAGAGGGCGACGCATCGGGCGTCGAAGCTGGCTTCTCTGAACTCTCGACAGCTGCGGTCGCTCCAGCTGCGGTTGACCAGATACGGTAATCAAAGCTCTCCCGGAATCGTTGAAAACCAGGGCCGGGCCCCACGATCAACGGATCAATGCCCGTCTTCTTGCGCTGGGCGTGGACTGATGATGAAGCGGAGAACTCGTAATCCTCGCCCTTCACCACATGATTAAAGCCCCCGATGGGACGCCGGACTGCGAATGGGATCGACTTCCCCGATCCGTTCTCATCGCTACCGCCCCAGAATGTATTGAAACTCTTGGCATCCTTCACCGTCGCGTTCGGCTTGGCCGCATGCCCAACCCAGCGTTTGATGTCGTACAGATTGTCACTGCCCTTCCACGTCATCCCCGGATGCCCGGTGGCAGCGGTCAGCATGTTCTGCCCCATCCATTCACTCTGAAAGGCAACTCCGTGACATTCGATGTCCAATGAGGACTTGAGATCCTTGCAGTAGAACACGTCCTGAGTCTGCACCGCACAACGATTCATTGTCAGGCGGCACTGCCCCCCTTCCGACTTCTCTCCATCCTGCACCTTGAAGCCGATGTGGCTGAACACGATGCAATTGTTGAGTGTGATTTTGGGCTCGCCACTCACCAGGATTTCCATACCCGCCCGCCCACCAATCAGTTGGGAGTTCTGGAGGGTCACAGCTGCCGGCCCGGTGACTTGGATCGAGGCCATCCCCTGTTTGTTTCCCTCGGAAATCGAGCAATTCAACACGCGCAGCGACCCACCTTGGGCAACCACAGCAGCCCACGGAACTTTGGCTCCCAGATCGGGAGCATCCATCTGGATGTCGAGCCCTTCCAGCGTCAATGTTCCGCTAGTGACTCGCAGCATGTGACGCGTCTCGGGATTGTCTTGAGGTCGCGAACGCCGCCCGTCGGAATCGAACCCCACGTCATATTGCAGGATCGGCTGGTACCCATACCCCGCTTCGAGCGTGAGGTCGCGATCAATATCGATGTGCGACAGCTGATAGGGCCCCGAACCTTCAATCCGAATCCGGTCACCAGCCTTAGCCGTCTTGATTGCTTCCTCCAGCGTCTTGAACCTCTGCTGGCCCGATTGAGTCACGACCTGGAACGGTTCGGACTGCTCACCCTGCAAGAGCCGGGAGATGTCGCTGCCCAGACTGGCTTTCCGCAGGAACAGCAGCGCAAACGACGTGTCCGCGAGATTGCCCGTGAGTCCATAGGAGGTCGATTCTTCGGCTTTCTTGACCGGAGCTCCTTCGTCAGGCTTCTTAGACGATTTTTCCTCGGAGGTTTTCGCAGCGGTTCCCCATGAGCCATTCTCGGTCTGACTCTTCAGCAGAGCGGCCGCCCCGAGTTCGTACCAGTTCGCGTCCCCGAATTTCTCCATCGCCAGCACGACGCCGAGCCGTTCCACCGACCAGAAATAGTGGCAAGAACTGGAGGCTCCCATTTTGGTGGCAAACTGATTCGCGACCTTGAGTCCGTCGGCAAACGACGGATCCGCCAGCAACGACTGTTCGGCTGTCACAGCTGCAGGGGTGGCGGTTCCAGGTGCGGCAGTGGCACCGGCCTTGGGGGGATTGGCCTTCTTGTGTTGCACATCGGCTGCCTGAGCCACTGCCAGACAGTACAACCCGGCGAATGTCATGGCGGGGTCAGTGGGCTGGTAATCCTTCGGGGCTCCGGGAGCAGCTGGGGCGAAGCCCGGCTCTTCATTGTCATTCCGACCAAATCCCCCCTTGCCGAAAGCAGGTTCCTCGGCGGGGGCGTCGTCTTCGTCCGACTTGCTGCGAGCCTTCTTCTTGACCTTCTCTGGTTTCTTCTTGGCCGTCGCTTTGGCCTCGGCCTCTTTAGTCTCCACGGCGGCCCGTTGAGCCTCGCGTTTCTTCTGCTCTTCCGCCGGGAGCAGCTTGGTCCATTCCTCACAGAGAACCGGCCAGCCTCCGTCTTCCCGCTGCGTCTCGGCAAAGCGGTCGCTGACCTGGCTCATCGTCTCTCGAATATCGACACCCCACGAACTGGCTGCCCACAGTCCCTGCACAGCGAACTGCGTGGAGATATTGTCACCAACTCCGGCTTGCGGTTTGGGGCGCTCGTCGGGGTTCGAGAGAATTCCCGCTGAGGCCTTGGGGCAAGTCCCCCCCCAGCCGCCTTCGACGTTCTGTCCCGCGATCAAACGGGCTGCCAGTTCACGGATTTCGGGGCGGCTATCGCGTCCACCGACTCGATGCATAAACAAGATGGCCAGTGCAATGTCACAGGTCCCATCGGTCTCGTCCATCTCCTTTTTGATGAACCGCTGGGCCTTCTCAATCACCTCATCCGAGACTGGCACGCCATTCTCAATCAACGCCAATGCACACAGAGCGGTGATCCCGACATCATGGTCGGTGAGCGACCAGCTTCCGTCCTCGTATTGCTCCCCTTTCAGGAACTCAATCCCTTTGAGTCGTGCCTGATCGATCTGAGGCGAAATCTGCGCTTGAGCGGAGGAGGAGACCAGTCCGAAGGCCAGAACAAACGCCAACAGCAATCGGTGCCAGCGGAGCATGAGCCACTTTCCCAGCTGAGAATACGGGCAGGAGAAAACGCACATCACTGAACGAAGGTGCGATGGCGTAATTCACAGATCTTTAATCATGCCAACCCCATCCGAGGTTGTCGACCCAGCACGAATCGGATCACTGCCAGGAGCTGGGACCCCAAAGAAAAACGCCTCGCATTTGCGAGGCGTTTTCCGTTGAGTTCTCTCAAAGAGAGCAGGCCACTAGCGGTCGCCGCGGTCACGTCCCCGGTCACCGCGTTCATAGCGATCACCGCCACGGTCACCACGTTCGTACCGGTCACCACCACGATCACGATCAGGTCCGCGATCCGCAGATGGACCGCGATCCGCAGATGGTCCACGATCACGCTCATAGCGATCGCCACCACGATCTTCACGAGGAGCTGGTCCGCGATCTCGATCACCGCCGCGGTCACGGTCCGCAGCTGGGGCACGATCACGCTCGTAGCGATCACCGCCACGGTCTTCACGAGGAGCTGGTCCGCGATCCCGATCCCGGTCACCTCGTTCGCGATCTCCACCACCACGAGGACCACGATCTTCGCGGTCATCACGACGAGGAGGACGGTCACCACCACGGTCTTCGCGAGGAGGACGCTCGCCACGTTCCGGGCGTTCAGCGCGTTCCGGACGCTCGGGGCGACCTTCCCCTTCCGCGGGAGCTGGTTCCGAAGGACCGCCATTCCGCTCAATCAGCACCGCCTTGTGCGACAGCTTGACGCGGTTTTGATCATCGACAGCGATGACCTTCACTTCGAGCTTGTCGCCGATCTTGCAGATATCGCCGACCGACTTCACGAAGCCCTCAGCCAATTCGCTGATGTGGCACAGGCCGTCCTTGCCGGGAGCGATTTCGATGAAGGCCCCGAAGTCCTTGATCGAGCTGACGGTTCCGTTGTAGATGCGGCCGACCTTGATCTCTTCAGCGATGGCTTCGACGCGGGCGAGAGCGTCTTCACAACCGACCTTATCGGTACCAGAGATCAACACCTTACCATCGTCGGTCACGTCGATCTGCGACTTGGTCTGCTCCTGGATCGCGCGGATATTCTTGCCGCCAGGACCAATCAACAGGCCGATCTTTTCGGGATCGATCTTCGTCTGGAGAATCCGAGGAGCGAAATCGGAGATCTCGCCACGGGGACGACGGATCGCACTCAGCATCATCCGCAGCAATTCGAGACGAGCGTCCCGGGCAGCTGCGAGCGTGCCGCGAATGATCTCTTCGTTGATGCCGTCGATCTTCAGGTCGAGCTGAATTCCGGTGATCCCCTTCTGGGAGCCGGCCACCTTGAAGTCCATGTCGCCGAAGTGGTCTTCGTCGCCCATGATGTCGGTCAGCAGCACGTACTTGCTGCCTTCCTTGACCAGACCGATCGAGATTCCAGCCACCGGCTGCTGAATCGGCACACCGGCGTCCATCAGACCGAGCGTTCCGCTACAGACCGAGGCCATCGAGCTGGAGCCGTTCGACTCGGTGATGTCGGAGATGAGGCGGATCGTGTACGGGAAGACTTCGGACTTCGGCAGCACCCACTGCAGCGAACGCTCAGCGAGAGCTCCGTGACCGAGTTCACGACGACCTGGCCCACGAATCGGCTTGCACTCACCGACCGAGTAGGACGGGAAGTTGTAATCGAGCATGAACGGCTTGGAGAATTCGCCAAACAGCCCATCGGACTTCTGCTGATCACGAACCGTACCCAACACGGCGGTACACAGCGACTGCGTTTCACCACGGGTGAAGACAGCCGAACCGTGGACGCGGGGCAGAACGCCAACCTGGCAATCAACTGCCCGCAGAGTCGTCAGCGAACGACCATCGAGACGCTTGCCCGAGAGGGTCAAGTCGCGGCAGGCCTGGTGATCGACGGCGGAGATCGCATCCTTCAGCTGAGCGAGTGTCCGGCCATCGGCCAACTCGGTCGCGCCGTTGGGGAAGTACTTGTCGATCAGGGCCTGCTTCACAGCTCCCGCAGCAGCGGAGCGTTCCTTCTTCTTGGGATTGAAGCGAGCGTCGCACAGGCTCTTGTAAGCCTCGGACTTGATCTGGTCGAGGAAGGGGTTCTTTTCGGCGGCCTTGAACGGCACCTTTTCCTTGCCGCCCTTTTCGGCGAGTTCGAGCTGCATGTCGCAAATCTCGATAATCGCCTTGTGACCGAACATCAGGGCATCAGCCATCAGGTCTTCGGGCAGCTGGTCGGCAAAGCCTTCGATCATGAGGATCGATTCGCGGCTACCGGCAACGATCAGGTCGAGACGCGAGGTTGCGATCTGCTGGACGGTGGGGAACAGGACAAACTCATCGTCGATCAGGCCGACGCGAACACCGGCGATCGGACCCGCGAACGGCAGCGGAGAGACGGTCAAAGCCGCACTACCACCGGTGATCGACCACACATCGGGATCGTTCACGCCGTCACAGGACAGGACATTGGCCATCACCTGAACTTCGTCGATGTAACCTTCCGGGAACAGCGGACGAATCGGACGGTCGGTCAGACGCGATGTCAAAACTTCCTTGAGAGTCGGACGACCTTCTCGCTTCAGGTAGCCACCGGGGAACTTTCCGGCAGCTGCGAGACGTTCGCGGTAATCGCAAGTCAGAGGGAAGAAATCGGTACCTGGCCGCGAGGGGCCGTTCTGTGCCGCAACAAAAACAGCCGTCTCACCAAACTGGATGAGGACGGCTCCGCTGGCCTGCTTGGCCCATTCACCTGTCGTAATAGAGAGCGTACGACCCGCGATTTCACGTTGAACAGAGACCTTCACTGGGACAACCTTTTAACAACGAAGAAAACAATCGACTTGGACAAAAAACCTGCCACGACCGACCCGACACCAACACCAACGCCGACTCAACTCACGACAGACGGGGTGGAAAGCCGAACGAATCCACCACAGGCTGTTTACCGGCATTCAGGTCTGCCAAAATGCCCACATGGGGTGAAGCCACACGCTCCACCCCTGGCATAAACCCAAATGGGATAAACACAAACAACGCGGCTGCGATTACTTACGCAGCCCCAACTTGCCGATCAGCTCGACGTAGCTCGCCGGCTTCACCCGGCGCAGATACTCCAACAGGCTGCGGCGCTTGCTCACCATCTGCAACAGACCGCGACGGCCTGCATGGTCCTTGACCTGACGCTTGAGATGCTGCGTCAACTCGTTGATTCGATTCGTCAGCACCGCGACCTGGACTTCGGGAGATCCCGTGTCCTTTTCGTCGCGACGGAACTCTTGAATCACTTGGGACTTACGCTCTGGGGTGATAGACACGATCAAATTCCTTTCCGACTCCGCAGCCTGCGGCCGCTGAGACTGGAGACATGGGTTTTCACACTCTGTGAACAGCTGTGTATCGTAACCGAGACTGCCTGAGATGCAAACGTCGGCTCCATCGACAAGACATAAGCACCCCTTGATGCTATTCTCAGCCCTCAACCACCCGTTTATCCGGACGCCGACGCGCTGGCCCATCCCCGGTCCCGACTGGAAGATTACACCATGATGCAACGACGACAGTTTCTGGCGAGTTCCGCAGGATTGGCAGCTGGGTTATTCAGCTCAGGTCTCTGGGCAGGAGAAACTCCCGCGGCCCGGCCGAAGATTGCTTTCCTGGGGACGTCGGTTTACCGCCACTCACACGCACAGCACTTTCTTGACCGGCTCTGCGAGGGATACGCCTGGGGCGGGGAGTGGAAGACCCCGCGCGTCGAAGTCGCCTCCGTCTATATCGATCAGTTCCCCGAGCAGACCGACCTCGGGCGGAACCGGATCGAGCGTTACAAGCTCAAGCAGTTCAACAGCGTGAAAGAGGCCCTCACGCTCGGCGGCTCAAAGCTCGCGGTTGACGGTGTGGTCATCATCGCCGAGCACGGGGACTTCCCCAAGAACGAAAAGGGGCAAACCCTCTACCCCCGGTACAAGTGGTTTAAGGAAGCAGTGAAGGTCTTCGAGGAGAGCGGACGCAGCGTCCCCATTTTTAATGACAAGCACCTTTCGACGGACTGGAAGGAGTGCGTCGAGATGGTCAACGACTCCAAACGGCTCAAGTTCCCATTCATCGCGGGTTCGTCATTGCCCGTGACCTGGCGGCTCCCGTCGGTCGACATGCCATTGGGAGCGGATCTGCGAGAGAGCGTCTGTGTCTGTTACGGCGGAGTCGACAGCTATGACTTCCACGGGTACGAAACGGCTCAGTGCATGTCGGAACGACGCAAGGGTGGTGAAGTCGGCATCCGCTCGGTCCACGCCCTGAAGGGTGACGCCCTGTGGGCCGCTCTCGAAGCCCCCGAACGCCGGGTCACCCAGCGACTCTTCGTGTCTGGGCTGAACCGCAGTCACAGCCTTCCCGTGGAGGGCGGGTTTCCGACCGCCAAAGTGACCTATGAATGGGCCAAAGCGACGATGCCCAACACCACCGGATTCTTCGTCGAACATCGCGACGGTTTCCGCACGACGATGTTCCTGACCGATATCTCGGACTTCAACTACGCCGGCGCGATTGGCGATTCTGGGGAGACGATTGGTTGTCAGATGTACCTGCCGATGCCCGGACGCGGGGCATCGACCGCTGACTTCTTCAACTCCCTGATCCGCTCGATCGAGAATGTCGTCCTGACCGGCGAGGTCCCCTACCCCGTAGAGCGTACGCTGCTCACGTCAGGCATGGTGATCGGTGGCGTCGATTCGCTCTTCGCCGGGAAGAAGGTCGAGACACCCGAAATGGCTGTGACCTATTCCGTCGGTGAGGCATCCACCTACTGGCGAGAGTAGTGGCTTCGCCGTAGAGTGCGTCCACCGAGGTGGGGAACACCTCCCTCTCGGGAAAACGTCATTACGTCCCTGCCGGAGAGACTCTCTGATGTCTGACCGTTTGCACGTTGCACGTGGACTGGTATTTGGCCTGGCCATCATCGCAGTTTTGGCCTCAGCTGTCCGGGCTGAAGAGGCCACCGCAGACAAGGCCGCGTCGACCAGTCTGTGGTCGGTGGGTGTCTCCCGAGCGGTGATCACCCCGGAGAAGTCAGTCTGGCTGGCGGGCTATGGCAGCAAGCGTGCCCCGGATGGCAAGCTGCACGATTTGTGGATGAAAGCTCTGGCCCTGCGAGATACCGGCGGTCAAACCGCAGTCCTCATTACGAGTGACTTCCAGGGCGTCCCCAAGGTCATGAGCGATCGCGTCTTTGCCCAACTGAAAGAGAAGTACCAGTTGGAGCGGACGCAGGTGATCTTCACCTTCTCGCACAACCACTGCGGCCCGCGACTGGGGGACGACCTGATCGACTACTACATCGTCGAAGAGGAGCAGGAGCAACTCGTCGCGGAATACACCGACCAGATGGTGGAAGCGACTGTCAAACTGGTCGGCGATGCCCTGAACTCGATGGCCCCTGCCAGCATCCAGATCGGTTCCGGCAAAGCGACCTTCGCCGTCAATCGCCGCAACAACCGTGAGGCAGATGTCCCCGCACTCATGGCAGCTGGGACTCCACTGGTCGGTCCAGTCGACCACTCCGTGCCAGTCATGACGGTCACCCGGCCTGACGGCAAGCTGGAAGCAGTGCTGTTTGGGTACGCCTGCCACCCGACCACACTGAGTTTCATGACATGGTGCGGTGACTACCCGGGGTTTGCCCAGGTCGAGATCGAGAAGGCTCACCCTGGCACCACAGCCATGTTCGTCAACACCTGCGGCGGTGACCAGAACCCGCTCCCGAGACGGAAGGTCGAGCTATGTGAAAAATACGGGCACATGCTCGCGGTCGGTGTCGAAGAGGCCATCAAGCAACCGCTCAAGCCCGTGCAGCCGAAACTGAAAACCGCATTCGAGCTGGTGGATCTGCCGTACTTAAAGGTCATCACCCGCGAAGAACTGACAGGACTGCTCAACGACCCGAATCAGATCAAGGCCCGCTGGGCGACCCGACTGCTAAAAAAGCTCGACGATGGAGCGACGTTCGAGTCGGCCTATCCCTACCCCATCCACGCCTGGCGACTGGGCGATGAGATGCTGCTGATCGGCATGGGAGCGGAGACCGTGGTCGACTATGCCCTGCGATTCAAGGCCGAGTACGGCCCGGGCACCTGGGTGTGTGGTTATGCCGACGACATGATCTCCTACATCCCTTCGCGACGCGTGTGGGAAGAAGGCGGCTATGAAGGAGGCTTTAACCTCTATGAATATGGCCGCCCCGCCTTCCGCTGGGAGGGGAGCATCGAAGACCGCATCGCAGCCTCCGTCCACAAGCTGGTCGACCAGGTGAAAGAGACCAAGTAACCAGTCCACAGCCCCTCCATCAGGATGCAGACAGGAATGCCTGACCAGTGCAGGTTCCTGTAGCGCTGACACGACAGTCTGATCGTACTCCGCTTGAATCGCCGTAGGTGAAAACCTGGGGACTCTCACGAGTTTTACTGACGGCTGGGCGCTGGCAAGCGAGCTGTCGGGATGTTGGATGGCATGCGTGGCTGGCCGCTTTCGATCCCGTTCATCAGGCCCTTGATTGCGTCGTCCAGAATCGGGACTCGGGGCTGGATGACCGCTTTGTAATTGTCGATCGTGCCATCCACGCGTACCCAGACCCACCGGCTGGCCACACGCTGGATAATCGGCTCCAGCACCGGGACCTTGTTGCGAGCGTCGGTGTAGAAGTCGAACGAGATTCGACCATCCTGCTCACCCGCGAAGCCGACCTTGCCGCGACCGACAAGGCTAATGGCGTCTCCCACCAACTGGATCCCCGTGAAGTCGAACTGCCCCTGACGAATCTGAAAGTCGGCGTAGGCATACTTGAAGGCCTTGTCGTCCTGGGAACGAAAGTTCGGCATCGAGAAGACCTTGACCAGAACCGGCAGCTCGTAGAGCTGGGCCTGGGTGATGTCGACATAGCCAACGCCCTCGACGCCCAACGGCGACGGCCCCACGCCATGAAACGCGATGCGACCATTCACCGGCCCGCGCAAACGTTCGCGCGAACCTTTCTCCTTGGCCCAGAGTTCGAGCTTTGCATTGCGAAGATTGACCTCCGCATCGTATTTGGTGTTCAGTGAGTTCTCGTGGTCGACGACAGCTTCCGCATTGAGCGAGACCTTTCCGTCGTACAGACTCGCGACCACCTCCCGCTCGGCGAAGGGGTTCCGCTCGGAGTAGGGCTGCGGACTGCCGACGGGTGGCTTACCGGCAGTGATGCGGTTGCCCACGATGCTGAAGGGGCCTTCCAACTGCGACAGCGGCAAGTCCCAGACCCGAACGCTGTCGAGATCGACATACCCCTCGGCGGCCAACAATTGACCATCCCATGTTCCGTTGATCAGGGAGACGTGCCCCGTGGCTCGTTCGAGAGTCACCCCGGCGTTGAGTCGATTGTCTTTCAGAGTCGTGTCGAGCTTGAAGCTGGCGGTGACGGTCGGCTCGGGGGCTCGATACTGTTTCATATCGAGAGCGAGGACCATGTCGAACGGCCCGCGCGGATCGATTTGCTTCACAGCTGTCCGAATTGAATCGGGAAGGACCTTGTGCAGTTCCTCATCCGCGATCAACCGAGTGATAGCGATCTCGGGCAGGTGCAACCTCCAGTCGACTCCGGCTGCGGGATGAATCTGGAAGAACGGGGATGGTTTCCCAGCTGTGCCATTGAGCTCGACATACGTCGACCCGTGCCAGCCCTCGGCATACTCCACTAAAGCGGTCTGGCCATCCCAACTCAGTGATCCAGACACACGATCGAGTGGGTAAGGCAAAGCTGCGAGTTTCATCGCCGCCCCCTCCACTTTAATCATCGGGAGTGCAATCAAGGGCACTTTCCCTGGGGACCACTGAATGTTGACCTTTTCAACATCCAACTGACCGCCCGAGGGATTTAATTGGGTCCAGACTTCCTGGAGTCGGCTGGTCGCCGAGATACAAGCGGTCTTGAGTGAGGCGTCGATCGGGACGTCGGTCGCATTCAACTCCAGATCGAGCTTTCCGACCCCATCGCGAATTTCATACTGACCGTTGCCGGTGACAGAGGCCTCGCCGCGCGCGCCGCGCAGGTTCTGGAAGTGCCAGACATTCCCCTGGGTCGGGTCGTGTTCGATATGCCCCGAAACATCGCTGAGCTTCATTGGGAAGCGGTCGTAGTTGATCTCACAGTTCTTGAGATCGGCCTTCAGAAAGGTCTGAAACTTCGGTCCCTTGCTCGCGACCTTACGAAAGGAGACATCGACATCCCCATAACCCGCACGAATTTGAAGAGCCCGGAGCGTCGCCGCGATCGCCTTGAGCTTGGGCGTGTCGAAGGCGGCAATTAACACGTTATCGATCGGCAGACCCTGGGGCGTTTGAATGCGGAGGTCAGCGTCGAAGTCTCCGTTCACCAGCTGGACAACCCCGGTCAGGACACCTTCGTGCCCTGAGCCCAGCCCCGTCATGTTCAGCAGGAATTTATCTCCCTCTTGAACGATAGTGCCCTCAATCGAGTTCACCGGATAACGGAAGAGGAAGTGCTGCATGCTGCCATCGTGCACGCGAAACTCTCGCAGGATGACGGGGGGTTTGCGTTCCGGGGCATAGGCCAGATCGATGTCGAAATGCCCCTTGGGTTGCAGCTGATCGAACAGCGTTGCCATCTTCGTCGAGATGCATTTGATCCGCTCATCGACGGGCAGATTCGAGGCACGGATCTGAATTGCGGGAGGCCCCGGGTCGGTTCCTCGCGGGATCTCTCCCTGAATCGCCAGCTGACTTTCGCCGTTCGAGGCCTTCAGCGTCTCAATCTGGACTCGGTCTCGATCGATCTGGATGTGTCCTGAGACCTCATACAGTGGAATCGGAAAGAGATTGGTCAGCTCGCCATTTTCAACGCGCAGATCAACCGAGTAATCGATCGGCTGTTCGAATCCCTCACAGCTGACCTGACACAAGACGGCCAGATCGGCCCGCAACCCGATCCCGGGGATCAGTGTCGGCACGTCGGAGTGAACAGGCTCCGGAACTTCCACGCCGACGGTCTGAATGACGGTGTCGGAACCGGCAGACTGCGGGCTGGTCGCCACTTGAGTTCCGGGCGGACGAGTCTTCTCGCGAATGGCCCGTGTAACTGCCTCGACCTTCGTTTTCACCGTGGGAGAGAGGTTCGAAGCCAGACCGATTAGCTGATCACCCGCGGGAACTCGGCGGGCCTGGACCTCGACATTCCAGCGTCCGGTCGTCGTGTCGAGTTCCCCCAGTATCTCGACCGGTCCGATAGGGTCGAGGTCGCCGTGCCCCCGGATCTCGCACTGCCCGCGGGCGGTCGGCTTCAGATGGGCATCCAGGTTGGTCAATCGCAATTCGATCGGCAGGAGCGATTCGCGATGAGCCCGCATCAGGATCTCGCCGTCGAGTAGCTCGACCTCGGGCCAGGCCATGCCGACCGGTTTCGGTAACTGCAGGCCCTCGAAATTCCAGCTGCCGGTCTCCGTCTGCTCCAGCACGACCTGGGGCCGGGTGAGCATGACCTTTTGCGGTGAGAACTGACGGTGTTCGACAAAGATCTCCCGGTCGGGGTAGATCACGACCTCGGCCAATTGCAGTAAGGGAGACCGCAGGTCGGCGGTCATCAACCGAATATCGGAGAGCCGGACACGCCCATCACTCTCCAGAGACGCTGCCTTGTAACTGACGGGGAGATCAGGGGCCATCTTTTTGATGCCCTTGTCGATCTCCGCTCGAAGTATCGCGCCGCTTTGCCCCCACAACCAAATGAGCCCACCCCCGCCAACGATCACGATCGTCGCGAGCAGTACGAACATCCATTGCAAGGTTTGACGAAGCGGCATCCTGCCATCCGGAAGGTCTCCACACTGCGTCCCAATCCATTCCCCTCAGGCGGGGCGAACGACGGTGAGGAGCGACTCGGAATTGTCTCCAGACCCTGCTTTTGACGCAATCCGAGTGTTGTCAGGAAAGACAGGCCCGCCCGTGGGAATTCCGTGTGATCGCGGGCAGGCCATCAGCTGTTCGGTAGCTTCGCCAGAATATCCCGAATCACCGTCTCATCGGTGGGGTAATCGCTCAAACTCAGCGAGCGCAAGGGGATGGGAGTTTCGTCCATGCGGTAAGCCGTCCCCGCAGCGTGAACCCCGTAAACGGATGTCGTAAACCTCACGCTGCATTCAGCTTGCAAATTCACGTGAGAGTAGTCCAGCACGATTGTTGGGATTGAAGCCAGTGACTCTCGGGCGGCGGGGCTGAAGTCCTTAAGGCTTTCCGATCCGATCACGACACAGCTGTCGACCTCTCCCCGTTCGAGGAGGCTCTGGGCGGAGAACTCACCCGGGTTGTAGCGGGGATAGCCACGACCCAGGTTCACCGCGAACGGAAAACCGGTCTGCCAGCACAACACGCTGTCGGCCCCCGCCACATCCCCGGGAATTCGCAGACGACGAGCGGCAAAACGGGTGACAGCGTTCAGCTCTGCAACGAGCTTCAGCAAGCCGGCGACCACATGGTGCCCCAACTTGCTCTGCGCTAGCCCGAGGCCAAAAAACACCACCCCATACCGACAAGACCGCAGCGCATCCGCCAATTCCCGAAGCCGATCGGGAGGGATCACCGGAGAAGCGACCTGTGCCTCGCTTCCTCGACGAATCCACTCGCGCAGCTGGCAGATCAGCTCGAAGTGCTGCCCTTCCGGCACCTCCACAAAATCATCCACAACCGCAGCTGTCTCATGGGCGGTGGAGTCGATGAGGATCACTCGACGATCGTCTCGTCCTCGCGGCAGCACGTCGCTCCGGGGAGCCAGCGAGTACCGCTCGAAGTGTCGCGGGTGGCTCACCGCCGGATTCGCTCCCCAGAACACCACCAGATCGGCCCGATCAGCCACCTCTCCGAGAGTGCAGGTCGACTCGCCCACATCCTGAATCGCCATGATCGATGGACCATGACAAATCGAAGCTGTGGTATCGATCGATGCCCCGAGGCGGTCAGCCAGTTCCACCGCAGCCCGCTGGCCGGGGGAGCTGCTGCGGGAGAGCCCATAAATCAACGGGGCATGGCTGCGCGACAACAGATCTGCCGCTGCGGAGATTGCGTCCTGGTAGCTGGCGGGCTGACCTTGGATTGCCGCGATCGATGTCGCTGGTGCGGCCTGTCGTAAGGCCTCGAACCACGGTTCCGCCAGCGAGCATGCACGTTCCACCCGTACCAGCTGCTGGTCATGAAAGTGCAGCGTTAAATCGTCGCACACACATCCACACACGGTGCAGGCGACATCGTTTTCCACACGAAGGAGAGGGAACTGGCTGATGGCAGGCCGTCGCTGAGGGGTGGGATCAAAGGCGAGCGTCATCGCAGTCTGCCATCTGTGCCGCAGAACTGCCAGAGCAAGGCCCGCACGCCCCCACGAATGAGAACCGTACACCATGCCATACACTGTTACGCCCTGCCCCGCCGAACATGGATCCAGAACTACTCGGCCGCCTTACTTTCCATGTGCCGTCGAATAATGTCCTCTGCTTCTTCCGCCACCGATTTGAACTCCTTCTTCGGAGTCTTGGGCTTTGCTGGAGCAGAAACAGGGGCAGCTGCAGGCGGATCGGCTACCTTGGCCCGCCCGGTCAGGATCGTCGTATCAGACGAGGGATTGGCCTCGCCGGTATCATCGGTCAACCAGCTGGCGATGTCGTCATCCGAGGCCCTGGGATCTTTCTTGCCCTTACCAATCGAGCTGATGCCCGACAACGGTTTCTTGGGGGGCTCACTCGACTCCAGCTCGAACGTCATGGGACCAGTGGTCAGAGTGTCGCCCGGATTCAGTGTGGTCTCCTCGGCGATCGGAATTCCGTTGACGAAGGTCCCGTTTCGACTCCCCAGATCGCGCACCACCACGCCCGATTCCGACACGATCAACAAGGCGTGCTGACGGCTGACCTCATGGGTGGCGACGCGGACCTTACACGAGACATCACGACCGATGACGGTCTCGCCTTCCGCCAGTCGAACTCGTTTACCCTTGTGCTTTCCCGACAACACAATCAACACCGGCGGGACCATGGAGCACCCTGTTTCAAGACATCCGAACCGCGACCCGCAACCACCACTCCGCGACTGAGCTCACATGTACCGCGTCAGTGATGGAAAGGAACTGAAACTGGCTGGCCACAACGGGGGCAGTTCAGCGTCCGTCCCCGGTGGCTGCTTTTGACTCTTAGCTTCTTGCCGCAATCTGTGCAGGTGAAATTGATCTTGGCATCATCCGAATCGCTGTCTCCGAAGTGCTTGCGTTTCCACACCGCCTCAGCCACCTCGTGAATCCGGACCAGCAGCTCCTGCGGATCATACGGTCGCGTCATGTAGTCATCGGCACCGACCCGCTTCGCCAGATCGCGGGCGTCGTCCATGTCGATTTCAGACAGCATGACCACAGGGATGTTGATGTTCCCCTGTTTGAGCCGCTCGCACAGCTCAAAACCCGACACACCGCCCGGCAGGATCGCCTCGCACAAGACGAAATCGGGGGGATGCATGTGAAAGGCAGCTCTGGCCTGTCCCGCGTCTCTGGCGACATCGACATACATCTGATTGCGTTCCATGAACGCCTTCAGGAACTCGACCTCGGCGGGATCGTCAAAGACGAGTAATACCCGCGAGACAGTTGCCTTGATGGATGTGAGATCAGCCATGAATGATGCGTCCACTCCCCTCAATCGAAGAACCGACCGGATTTGGAATCGCGCAGAAGATTCTTCGATGTTACTCGGAATCCAGGTTGCCGCCAAGATGGAGACGCCCGTTCCAAATGAGCAGGAGTTTAGGTCGATTCTGCTGCCATGGAGAAACGGAAGCGAGAGCCCGGTGTCAACTTGGAATTCTGGAGAAAATGACGGCGATGTGTTGCTGGATGGCCTCCGTTTGAAGACCATACCGCTTGCTGATTGAGGCATCCTGTATGAGGAGCTGTCAACGGCTACGGAGAGTCGCCCTTCCAGCGGGGCAAAGTGGGGCTGGTGCAGTGGGTTTTCAGATCCTTTCGACAGGTGATTGACTGATGTCTCGATACATTTTCACAAGCGAGTCCGTGAGCCAGGGGCACCCGGACAAGGTGTCGGATCAGGTCTCCGACGGTGTGCTGGATGCTCTGCTGGCCCTCGACCCGATGGCCCGCGTGGCCTGCGAAACCCTCTGCACGACTGACTTCGTCTGTCTGGCTGGCGAAATCACCTCGACCGCCAAGGTCGACTTCGAACAGGTCGCCCGCAAGGTCATCCGCGAGATCGGCTACACCAGCAACGACATCGGCTTCAATGCAGATACCTGCGAAGTACTCGTGAAGTTGCACTCACAAAGCCCAGATATTGCCATGGGTGTCGACCGCGACGGAGCTGGCGACCAGGGCCTGATGTTTGGTTACGCCTGTGACCAGACCCCCGAGCTGATGCCATTGCCGATCGCTCTGTCGCACCGCATCCTGAACGAGCTGACCACACTGCGTCACAAGAAGGCGGTCGACTGGCTGCTGCCCGACAGCAAGAGTCAGGTCTCGATCGAGTACGCCGATGGCAAGCCGGTCGGCATCACCGCCATCGTCGTGTCGACCCAGCACACGCCGAGCATCGAACAGCCCGCGATCGAGGACTACATCAAGAAGCATGTGATCCCCTCCGTGGTGCCCGCGAACCTGCTCTCCAGCAAGACCAAGTACCACATCAACCCGACCGGGCGATTTGTGGTCGGTGGTCCTCACGGTGACTGCGGTCTGACCGGCCGCAAGATCATCGTCGACACCTACGGCGGCTGGGGCCGTCACGGTGGGGGAGCCTTCAGCGGTAAGGACCCGACCAAGGTCGACCGCTCCGCAGCCTACATGGCCCGCTACGTCGCCAAGAACATCGTCGCAGCTGGTCTGGCCACCGAATGCGAAGTCCAGCTGGCCTACGCGATCGGTGTCGCTGACCCGGTCAGCATCCGAGTCGACACCCGCGGCACCTCGACCGTGACCGAGGAGTCGCTCGAAAAGGCGGTCCGCGAAGTCTTCCCACTGACTCCCCGCGGCATCATCAACCACCTCAAGCTGCGCCGACCCGTCTTCCTCCCCACCGCCTCCGGCGGCCACTTCGGCCGTTCCGGCGACGGCTTCACCTGGGAAAACACAGACAAGGTCAGCGACCTCAAATCGGCCGCGAAGTAACTTTCGCCACGACGCCAACTAATCTGAAAGCCCACCGGTTGCAACCGGTGGGCTTTTTTGTTTTGTCACAGGCGAAGTATCAATCTTCGATCTGAACAGATCAACAAGATCGTGTGAATAGTGTCGATTCAATTCATCGCAAGTTCACTCCGAGTTGTGCAGAAACACACGTACGGCTCGCAGCAGAGAAATTCAGTCCGACTTCTGTCGCCGACTTTGAGAAACACCCGCTTCTTCATCAAGACCGAATATCTCGCTGGATACTCGTGGCCAACCACTTGCTGACCAAGTGGCACGACCGGACGTTCAATCGCCGACTGGTTGCGAGAGTTCGTCCTACTACATGTTCGGAGAGAAGTTATGTTGGTTCGAGTGAAACGTTGCCGTGGGTTTACACTGATTGAGTTGCTCGTGGTCATTGCAATCATTGCAGTGCTGATTGCGCTGCTGCTGCCAGCTGTTCAGCAGGCACGCGAAGCGGCACGGCGGTCTCAGTGTAAGAACAATTTGAAGCAAATGGGGTTGGGACTGCACAACTACCATGAGACGTACAACCGCTTTCCATTGCCGGGACTGTTCAACACAAATCCAGGTTCCAGCGCGGGCGTGGGTGGATTGCTGACGACGTCCAACTGGACAGTCGCCATCTTGCCGTTCATTGACCAGGGAAACGTCTACAACATCTACAACAGCAATCTCTCCGCGTTTGACCCCGCGAACGCGCCAGCTGTTCAGGCGATCATTCCGGGCATGATCTGCCCCTCATCTCCGAGGGCGACTGGATCGCTGACCTACACGATTCCAGCTGCAGTCGCTGCGGGAATTGGAGTGGGTACAGATTTGACAATGACGAACGGCGGAGTTGTCGATTACGCCCCCACAACGAAAGTGAAGGCCTCATTCATCGATATCGCCAACAACACCACCGGCTCTGTGGACACCGACGGTTGGGCCAAGGGGGGAATTGTTTCGTATACGCTCCCGACCTCCAGCCAAACAATCCCCAACGGGGGACGTATCGCGGACCTGATGGATGGAACTTCGAACACGACGTTGATTGGAGAGGTGACGTCGCGTAATCAACTGTACCGTCGAGGGAACAAGCTGATTACCCCTGCAACGAATCCACCGGCCACCCCGACAGAGGAAGCAGGTTGGCAGGCGATTGTGGGGGGTGGGACCTGGGCGGACCCGTTCAACGGCGTGTGGGAACTATCCGGCCGTGCCTATGACGGAACAGGAACTTCCGGGCCATGTGGGATTAACTGTTCCAATGCCCGTGCCAGGATTGGACGGCTGCAAGAAGCGGGTGGACTCTATTCCTGGCACACGGGAGGGGCTCATGTCCTGATGGCCGATGGGGCTGTCCGATTCCTGAGCGAGAATATGGCTGGCAAAACACTGGCTGCATTGATCACCCGGAGCGCTGGTGACGTGATCGGCGAGTTCTAGAACTCGCCGGGTGCCACCCCCACAAAAAGCCCGCCGGTCGCAACCGGTGGGCTTTCTTCGTTCTACGATGTGACATCATCGATCGCAGGTACGATGACTCTGCGAGCCGTGCATTGGAAATGCAACTTCCAGAGATACCCGTCACGGCTCACAGAGCCGTGGCTCACGTTGACAACCTTGATTGAGCTATCTTGGCGAAGTTAGAAACTTGTAGAAATCGTTTCCCGTCCGTTTCGTGAACACAGAGCCCAGAACACGGTCGTATCGATGTTTTTAGCAATGGCCCGACAAGAACCATCAACCATCGTGAAGTTCGCCACATCTTTATGGAAGCTACCGAAGCTGGCGTAGTGAACCATCCTCATACGATCAAGTGATATGCTGTTAGACCACCAGTAAAGATCAAAGTTTGAATGCGGAATGGGATTTAAGAGTGGATTATTATGAGTCGGCAGAGCATCGCGAGCTGCTACACAGCAGGAGAAGTGGTCGCCGGGTGCCACTGCTGGCTTGTCCAGCAGTGCCGCTGACGTTCAAAAAAAGTTGTCCGGGCCGCGGAGCAGGACCGTCCCGATGTCGCCCAAAAGCGAAGTAACTGGCGAGGTTGGCAAGGCGTCCTGAAGCCCGAGGACGCTCGCCGCTTCGTGTTCATCGACGAGACGTGGGCCTCCACCAACATGTGCCGCCCGTGTGGTCGTGGTCCTCGCGGCGAACGCGTGATCGCAGCTGTGCCTCACGGGCATTGGAAGACGACGACGTTCGTCGCGGCCCTGCGACATGACCGCCTGACCGTTCCGGTCGTCGTCGATGGAGCGATGAACGGGCCGACGTTTCTGGCTTACGTGAAGCAACAGCTGGTCCCGACCTTGAGTCCCGGCGACATCGTCGTGATGGACAACTTGGCCTCGCACAAGGTCACCGGTGTTCGCGAAGCCATTGCCGCTGTCGGAGCCGAGGTCGTGTACCTGCCGCCCTATAGCCCCGATCGGAATCCGATCGAGCTCGTGTTCTCAAAGCTCAAACGCCTGCTTCGTAGCGCCGGGCACCGCACCATCCACGACCTCTGGCAGTTCCTCGGCCAAGCCCTCGACCACTTCCCTCCCGACGAATGTACCCGCTACCTAAAACACGGCGGATACATGGCGACACATCAGAGAAATTCGGTCTAGCCAGGGCGGACTCCAGGTCGCATCATCCTCCGGAGAACTCGATCCCGGAAAGATTGCCCAGAGGAACATCGAGTAATACACGACGGTCACCGTCGCCAGCACGACACCACCGCCAGCCATCAGCCCCAGAGCAATGAGCCGATTGCGAACACGGAACACCGCTCCCGCGAGCACCCGATACCGAGTGCCAGACAGATGCCCAGGAGCAGATTCATCCATCTCCTCCGCAACGCGAGTTCGGACAACAGTTCCGGAACTACTAAGTGCGGGCAATCTGGAGTGCGAGTTCAACCTCGCCGACCGAGATCATTTTCCCGCCCGTGGTAGTTCCCGACTCAATGCGGTCAGCGCGGGTTTCGGTCAGAAGGGTATCCTTCCATTCGTTGACCATCGCCTGCAGCTCGGACTGGCCTGCTGTGGCTGACCAGATGATCGCGATGCGGTCGTTCTCTTCCAGATCGTGATCCTTGCGCAGCTGCTGGACCTGGCGGATCATGTCGCGGGCCATGCCTTCGCGGACCAGCTCGGGAGTCAGCGTCGTCGAGAGGGCGATCTGTACTCCGGCATCATCGGCACAGGCCCAGTCGCTGGCCTGTTCGGTGCTGATCAGCACATCTTCAGGGGCCAGCGTGACGGGCTGGCCTTCGATGTTCAGCGTGATGGGTTCGCCCTTGCGGAGCGGTGCCGCCACGGCAGAGTCGATCGTGGTCAACGCGTCCTTCACCGCCCCCAGCAGCTTGCCGAGCTTCTTCCCGAGCGTCTTCAGGTTCGGCTTGTAGCTGTAGTGGACGAGGGCATCGAGGTTGTCTGCCGGGGTGAGCTGCTTGACGTTCAGTTCATCAGCGATGACATCGGCCAAGGCCGCGATCTCAGCGGACTCCTGTGGGTTGGAGCACGCGTACTTGAGTTCCGCCAGCGGCTGTCGTACTCGCTGGTTCGCCTCTTCCCGCAGCCGGTGGCCCATCTTGACCACGCGCTGGGCCAGAGCCATGCGGTGGTTGAGCGAGAGGTCAACGAGGGAGTCGTTGACCTCGGGATAAGCACATAGATGCACTGAAGCGAGCGGCAGAGGAGTCTGCCGAGGCCCCGGCAGAGCCTCAGGTCTGCCGAGAGGAGAGCCTGTCAGGTTCTGGAACATGCGTTCGGTCACGAACGGGATGCACGGAGCCAGCAGCTTGGTGAGCGTGAGCAGTACCTCGTACAGCGTCTGATACGCCGCCAGCTTGTCCGAGTCCCAACCCTCTTCCCCTAGGCCCTTACCCCTAGCCCCTTGGCCTTCTTCCCTCGCCTTCCAGAACCGCTTGCGATTCCGGCGGATGTACCAGTTCGACAGGTCGTCGATAAACGCAGCTGCGGCTTGCGTGACACCGGGGGAGTTGAAGTTCTCGAACTCGGTGCGGCAGGTGCCGATGAGGACGTTGAGGTTTGAGAGGATCCAGCGGTCGATTTCGGGGCGTTCGCTGACGGGGACTGTCTTGAGCGACGTGTCGAAACCGTCGAGGATCGCGTAGTTCACGAAGAACGAGTAGCTGTTCCACAGCGGGATCAGCACCTGACGCCGCACTTCATCGGCAGGCGTGCTCGTGACTTTGCAGGTGGCGAGACCTTCCTTGGTCTGCGAGATCGGCCCGTCGACGGTCTGCAAAGTGACTGGCTCGCTGGCATGGCGGGTGCCGAAACGCAGATCCTGTGCCGGATTCTGAGCCAGATACAACCACCGCAGGGTATCAACGCCCAGCTGTTCCGCAGCCTCCTCAAACCAGATCGCCGTGCCGTCCGACTTATGCATCGGCTTCCCTTCCTCGTTCATGACGAGGCGGTGACCGAGCAGAGTTTTGAAGGGGCGTTTCTGAAGGCCTAGGGCTGAGGGCCGAGTGCCTAGTGCCAGAGACTGCTCTGTATTAATTCCCTCTTCCCCTAGGCCCTTGCCCCTAGGCTCTAGGCCTTCTTCTCCCTCTTCCCACCTCATCATCGTGGCCAGTGACAGCAGGGAGTAGAACCAGTTGCGGAACTGGCCGGGGAAGCATTCGGTGACGAGTTCGGCGGGGAACCAGTCCTTCCACTTGAGGGCGGATTCGGGGTAGCGGCCGTTGTAGTTGAGCGTCGAGAACGGCACGATCCCCGCGTCGAGCCACGGGTTGCCGACGTCCTCGATGCGGTGGAGGATCGCGCCGGTTTTCTGGCTCTTGATCTTCACCTTGTCGATCCAGGGACGGTGCGGCGTGTGGCCTTCGAACTCGTCCCAGCCTTCGACAGCGCGCTCCTTCAGCTCGGCCAGCGACCCCATGACATCGAAGTCGCTCGGGTCAGCAGGGTTCACCCAGATCGGCAGAGCCAGACCCCAGAAACGCTTCTTCGAGATCATCCAGTCCCGCATCAGCGATAGCCATTCGACCTCGCGCTCCTGACCCTGGATCGAATCAGGCAGCCACGTGATCGCCCGCGTGACGTCCTTGATCTCATCCCGCCAGTCCATGTTGATGAACCACTCATCGACCAGCCGGAAGATCAGCTCGTCCCCCGTCCGCCAGCAGTGCGGATAGATGTGGGGATAGGTCTCGACGTAGACGAGGAAGCCGTTCGTCTTGAGGTGCTCGAAGACGAGATCCGCAGTCTTTGGATCGGTCGCGTTTCGCCCCGTGAAAGGGCCGAACCCCTCGCCGAAGTTCGCGTCCTCGCCCAGCGGCGCGATAATTGGCAGGCCGAGTTGAATTCCGAGTGTATGGTCCACATCACCGCAACCGGGGGCGATATGGACGATGCCGGTTCCTTCACCGGCGGTGACCATCGGGTTACCCTTGAAGTCGCGACCGCCATCGACGACGCGATGACATTCGACCGACGATGGCTGACCTGCGTGCTGAGGTAACGCCGGGTAACCGCCGGGCATCTGCTGGGCGGGCAGTTCATCAAACGGACCGCGATACCGCCAGCCGACCATCTCGGCTCCTTTGACGGTCCCTTCGATTTCGTAACCGCCGCTCTCTTTAAAGATCTGGGCGATGGTCTTGAGCTTGGGCGTTTCCTTCGGCCAGCCCCACTCGGGGCGGCCGAACCCTTCCTTGAACTCCTTCTCCAGCCGCTTGAACTCGAGGTTGTCCTTGGCGAAGTAGTAGATCGCCCCATCCTTCTTCGACTTGAGCTTCACATAGTCGAGATCGGGATTGATCGCAGCTGCGACGTTGGAGGTCAGAGTCCAGGGAGTCGTCGTCCAGACGAGGAGGTATTCGTTGGTAAGCTCGAAATCCGAAGCTCGAAATTCGAAAGCAGATGTCGGACCTGTCCCACTTCCTGTTTCGGATTTCGGATTTCGATTTTCGGATTTTTCCCGAATCAGCGGGAACCGCACAAAACACGACCGATGCGTCGTCAGCTTGCGGCCGTCGGCGATTTCCATCTGGGAGTACGCACTCCCCGCGCGACCGCTCCAGGGCATCACATCGTGCCCCATATAGATCTTGCCGCGCTGGTAGCACTTCTTCAGGAACGACCAGATCGTTTCATTGTTCTCGGTGCTGAAGGTGAAGTAGCTGCCGCCCCACTCGGGGTTGCCGAGCTTTTCGACCAGCTGTTCGGCGGTTCCGGTGGCGACGACGCCCTTAGGGGTGGTGATCGTGACCTTCTTATCAGTACCGATCGCATCGGCCAGCTGGCGCAGCTGGTCGGGGTTGTCCCACTCCATCCAGTAGCCGAGGCGGATTGACTGTTCGGTCTGGCGGGCGGCGAACTTCAGGACGCGCTTCTTGCACTCATAGACGAACTTGTCGATGCCGTACTCGGCGATGGCGGTTTTCGTGCCGAGGTTCAGCTGTTTTTCGACTTCGACTTCGACCCACAAACCCTGACAGTCAAATCCGTTCTGGTAGCGCAGCTCCCGCCCGGTCATGGCGAAGTACCGCTGGAAGACGTCCTTGTAGGTGCGTCCCCAAGCGTGGTGAACCCCCATCGGATTGTTGGCGGTGATGGGGCCGTCGAGGAATGACCACTTCGGCTTGCCGGCGTTTTGCTGCTTCAGCCGGTCGAAAATCTGCTGCTGCTGCCAGAATCGCAGAACTTCGTGCTCACCAGAAACAAACTGAGCTTCATCAACACGTTGAAACATGACCATCCGACCGGGAAGAGTACTGGTTGTCGCCGGACCATCCTGTCCGGCGCCAATCGATATAGCTTCGCAGGTCGCGAGGGGTGAGCCAAGTCAACGGGAGTGAGGCCCCCGGTTGCATCGAAGATGGCTCATGATTTGGCGGCGGGGGGCGTTTGTGTGTCAGGTGGTGTCTGGGTGGTCGGGTGGCTGGGGTCGACCACCGGGAGCCCCCAGCCAGAGAGTGGGATGGAGTGAGGGGTGGCAGAAGCTGGTCACCGGCTGGGGGCTTCGCTGCGCTGCGACCCCAGCCACTCCACTCACCAGCCAGTGGACGTGTTTCTCCCAGCCGTTGCCTTCCAACCCTTGGAATCTTGCCTGTCGCCTTGCTCGCCGTCCCCTGGGCATCGTAATCTGATGCCACACGAAGATACGCAGTCTGAAGGGTTTGCATCAGTTCCGTCTTTTGGTCTCCAAGCTGCTCCGGGACGGACTCACAGCCACTCGAGTGATTCCATGAAAGTTCACCAGTTCCTTGACCACTACGGCGTCTCTGAGAATCCGTTCGCGGAAGAGGATGCCCAGTCGGATCGCGTCTTTCAGTCTCACTGTCTGAAGGGGGTGCATCATGCCGCCTGGGACAAGATCTACGGCAACCCGGCGACCCCCGCCACGTCGGTCGTGTTCGGAGAGCAGGGGGCCGGCAAGACCGCGCTGCGGCTGCAGATCATCAACAAGCTGGCCGAGTACAACAGCCAGAACCCGACCAGCCGGGCATTCGTGCTGCAGTACGACGACTTCAACCCGTTCCTTGATTGCTTTCGCGAGCGGCTCTCGGGTAGCCGTCGCAAGCCGGAGCGGGCGATGCAGAACTGGAAGCTGTGGGACCACATGGACGCGATTTTGTCGCTGGCGGTGACTCGCCTGTCCGACATGATCCGCAATGATGGGACCGACCCGAACGATGCCTCCGCAAAGATCACCGCGGACCAGCTCGATCAGCTGACCCGGCCACAGAAGCGTGACCTGCTGTTGCTGGCGACGATCTATGACCAGAACCGCTCGCTGGCGCCACAGCTCCGCTGGACCCAGCTGCAGCAGCGGTTGAAGTTCCGCTCGCTCAGCCGATTCCTGAGCCCTCTGTACTCGGCACTGGCTTCCGCAGCTGTGCTGGGAGTTGCCTACTGGATGGGAGAAGGCTGGAAGGGGCTGGCGAACAAGTGGGCGATCGGTCTGGCGATCGCGTGTTGGGTGCCGTTCCTCTGGTACCAACTGAAGCTGTGCTATACGTCGTGGGTGATTCGTCGCCAGGTGCGCGTCGTCGACCACCAGGTTTCCATGCTGCGATCGCTGTTGTCTATGTTCAACCCGCCGGAGTTCCTGGGGCAGCCGTTGCCGCGGGGGTCACGTGGGGATGATCGTTATGAGATGATCATCAAGCTGCAGGCCGTGCTGAAGACGCTCGGCTTCTCCAGCGTGGTCGTGCTGGTGGACCGCGTCGATGAGCCGCACCTGATCAATGGATCGCCCGAGCGGATGCGCGACCTGATCTGGCCGCTGTTCGATAACAAGTTCCTCAAGCACCCCGGGCTGGCCTTCAAGCTCCTCCTCCCCGCCGCTGTGTCGGGCTTCCTGGCGAAAGAAGAGAAGGAGTTCTACGAGCGGTCACGTCTCGACAAGCAGAATCTGATTCGTGATCTGTGCTGGTCGGGGCAGGGGCTGTATGACATTGCGAACGACCGGGTACGAGCTGTGGCCAAGGTGACCGATCCGCCGATCAGCATCCGCGACTTTTTCGCCCCGTCGATCACCGATCCCGAACTGATCAACATCTTTGAGAAGCTGCGAGCGCCCCGGCACCTGTTCAAGTTCCTGTACCGGGTGCTGGTTGATCACTGCTCGAAGTACACCGACGAGAAGCCGAACTGGCAGATCCAGCCTGAGACGCTGCAGTCGTCGCTGGCCCTGTTTCTTCGCGACCTCGAGTCGATCGACCGCAAAACCGGAATTGGCTGATTGAATCGTGAATGAGTGAATACACAACGCCCCGTGATTGATCTCGGGGCGTTGTTGTTTTGAGCATACTCGTTAGGAAGGAGGACAGACATTCCTGTCTGACCCAATGGCCTATCGACTCGGAATCGGCTTTCGCACGACCGGGGCCAATATAGGGGTTATTTGGCCTTCGAACGCGAGGCGTCTTTCGCCAACAACTCCGCATGCAGGCGGGCAACCTGGCTCATGTAGTGAGGGCCATACCCGGACTGCTGAGGCCATGAGTTCCTGGCCGCAGCCTCAAGGTGCTCGCGAGCAGTTTTCGCTCGCCCTTCCACGGCCTCATTCAGACCGACATACAGCTCGGCATAAAACAATCGTTTCTCTCGTTCGGACTCCGAGATCTGGGCCTCGCGGATTTTCGTGAGCAGCTCATCTGCTGTCATCGTGCCCTGAAACATCCGGTAGACATCGCCGAATGGTTCACGGTCGTCCTTCTCGTACTTCAACAGCCCCTCACGGGCCTTCTCGACCCCGAAGGCTTTGTACTGACACAAATACCGCCAGATGCCATTCTCGCGATCGACATTATCGAACGAATGATACCGCTCAAATTGCCCGGCAGCCTTCTCGAACTCACCGGTGTAAAACCATGCAATCCCACGGCGCCAATGTCCCGAGTCGAGATCCGGTTCAAGCTCGACCATCTTGTCGTAATCCGCTGCGGCCGATTTGAAGTCGCCCAGAAAGAACCGCACATCCCCGCGACGGGAATAGAGATCGTCACTCTTGGGTGAAGCTGCGATCGCTTCGCTGAGTCGAGCCTCGGTGTCCTTCCAGCGTTGCGTGTCATCAGCTGTCGCGATGGCGACCAGAGTGCTCAACAATACGACCGCGATACCCGTCGTTCTCATTCCGTATGACCTTCTGTCGCGAGGTACACATTGCCCTATCGGCGAAACACCCGATGAACGGGATTGCAGTCTATCGGTGGAGTCACTCGCAAACCATATCGAGCCGGGGCCAGTCATTCGCACGCTCGCAGACACGCACGACACAGGCACGAGTGACAATTCCCAGCCACTCGGCTATCAGTATGAAGATCACTTTGAAGCAGGCCGACTTCTGCGGTCGTCCTGCTGTCCGGTTGCTCGCCCCGAACAAGGTTACTTTCATGTCGACACGAACGCTGTGGTTAGCTGCGATATTGGTCTGTGGTTTTTGTGGCTGTTCGGGAGACGCCTCGAAAACTGGCCCCGGTGGCGAAGCAGGTTCAGGAGCAGCGGCCACCGGATCGACTTCGGCTCCCACTCCCACCAAAGCGTCGCGGGGTACGATCGGCGTCTCGCTGCTGGCGTTCGAGAATCCCTTCTTCAAGGTCATCGCTGACCACATCGACGTAGAGGCGAAGAAGAACGGCTATGACACCATCCTGCTGAGTGCTGATAACGACGCGACGAAACAGTCGAACCAGGTCAAGGACTTCATCGTCAGCAAAGTCGCAGCCATCGTGCTCAGCCCGGCGGACCCGCATCTGGTCGTTTCGTCGATTCAGGATGCCAATGCGGCGGGGATCCCGGTCTTCACGGTCGACATTCCCTGCCCGTCTCCCGATGTCAAAATCGTGTCGCAAATCGCGACTGATAACTTCGGGGGAGGGCGTGAAGCGGGAAACGCCATCATCGAAGTACTCGGGCCGCAAGGAGGTAGCGTCGCGATCCTCGGCTTCGCAGCTGCTCAGTCATGCACGTTGCGAGTGAAAGGGTTCAAGGAAGTCATCGAGGCTCATAACGCCAATGCCGCCAACAAGATTACCATCGTGGGCGAGTACGAGAGCGAGGGGAAACGCGACCGCGGCGCAGCTGCGATGAAAGACATCCTGCAATCGAACGACGGGCTCAACGCGGTGTTCGCCATCAACGACCCGGCCGCTCTCGGGGCTCGCGCGGCTCTTGAGCAGGCGGGGAAAGCCGACTCGGTGGTGATTGTTGGATTTGACGGGCAGCCAGAGGGAAAGTTGGCGATTCGCGAAGGCAAGATCTACGCCGACCCGATCCAGTTCCCGGACCGTATGGGCGTCGAGGTCGTACAGGCGATCATCGCCCACTCCAAGGGAAAAGAGGTCCCCGCCGAGACGCTGATCCCCACCAAACTCTATAAGAAAGCGGACGCCGAACAGGACTCAACGTTGAAATAACCGTCACCACGGAATGCAGGTCCGGTGTGGCGAGTGTGGCGAGTCAGAAATGACAGACAGGAATGTCTGTCGTGCCGGGAGCGGCTTGGTTTGGGCGGGCTGGCAGGACCGGTCCCAGCAGGTGCGAGATTCGCCTGATTTCGAAATTCTGCCTGTTTGGGCAGGACGAGTGTCGCCGGGCAGATCACAATAGAGGGGTGAAACGGTGGCCCTCTTCGAGTTGCTTTCGTGTCGTTTGAGTATTCTCCCTTCAAGTTCCTGCGGAATCTGGCTCGTGGTCGCGAGATCGTGGGGGTCTTGCTGCGCCATGGGTTTGATGACCTGATCGAGCGCATTGGGCTCAAGCGGTATTTGCAGTGGGGAAAACGTTTCTTCTTTCGTCGCGACCCCGCTGCCGACTCACTCAGCACGCCCCAGCGAATTCGTCAGGCTCTAGAGGACCTGGGCCCGACGTTTATCAAGTTCGGCCAGGTGATCAGCACGCGTCCCGACCTGGTCCCCGAAGAGGTCATTGAGGAGTTGTCGCACCTGCAGGAACGCGTACCTCCCTTTCCGGGCGAAGAGGCGATCCAGCTGGTGGAGAGGGAACTCCACCGATCCATCGATGTGCTGTACGCTGAGTTCGATCCCGAGCCACTGGCTGCGGGATCGTTGGGACAGGTTCACCGGGCGCGGCACTTTGACGGAACACCGCTGGCGATCAAGATCCGCCGCCCCCATGTCGAGCGAGACATCGAACGCGACTTGTCGTTGATGCAGGAAATCGCCCTGTTGATTGAGCGGCAAATCCCCGAGTCCCAGGTTTTTGACCCCGTCGGGCTGGTACAGCATTTTCAGCGGACGATCCGTCGCGAGATCAACTTCTTGCGGGAGGCTCGCACGATGGAACAGTTCCGCCGGTTCTATCGCAACGATCCCAATCTGCATGTGCCGAAGGTGTATGAAGACCTGTGCACCTCAGCTGTGCTGACTATGGAGTTCGTCGACGGATGCCGTCCGAACGATCTCGACAAGGTGAGTGAGTACGGCCTCGATCCCTGTGTTATCGCTGCGTCGGGGGCGAGATTGTATATGAAGCAGGTGTTCGATCTCGGGATCTTTCACGGCGATCCCCACCCGGGCAACATGCGGATCATGCCCGACGGGACAATCACGCTGATTGATTATGGGATGATCGGCTTCCTGGATGACGAGAAACGCGAACTACTGGTCGATCTGATTTTGGCGGTGTCCAAAAGCGATGTTCAGCTGGCGATGCGGGCGGTGCAGAACCTCGGCCAGCCGTCTCGTCCCCTCGATTACTCTCTGTTGCGGATTGATATCCAGGACTTCGTGGAGACCTATTACGGCATTACGCTGGAGCAGTTGAAAGTCGGGCGAATGCTGCAGGATTTCGTGCAGATTCTGGCCACGCATGGTCTGCGGTGTCCGGGCGACTTAATGTTGCTGATCCGGGCGACGGTGACGCTCGAGGGAGTCGGTCGCGGGCTCGATCCGAAATTCAATATGGCGGGAGAACTGGCCCCGTTTGTCGAGGGGTTAGTGAAACGCCGCTATGACCCGCGACGTGTCGCTGGGAAGATGGCCGAGGACATTAAGACTTTAGCGACGACTTTCCACTCCATGCCCATGTCGCTTGCGCGGACGTTTGAGAAGCTCAGCCGCGACGACCTGAAGATCCAGCTGGAGCATCGATCGCTTGATCGTCTCATTTCGGAGTTTGACCGTTCGAGTAACCGCGTGGTGGTGGCGCTGGTGGTGGCGTCGCTCGTCGTCTCGTCGTCGCTGATTATCCGGACATCGAGCACGACACCGTGGATCTCGGTGCCGGTGTTTGCCCTGTCTGGAATGCTCGGAATCTGGCTGATTTACGGCGTGCTGAGGAGTGGCCGGCTGTAGACGTCTGTCAGCGAATCCCGGCGTCATTACGGCTTGGGAGTCAGCTCCTCGACGTAGGGCTTCTTCCCACGATAGAGCTCGACGCGGGCGTGGACATCGACCGACTGATTGTCGTTTTTGAGTCGATCGAGTGCCTCTTCGCCCGTTTTTACGGCGTCGTCATAGCGTTCGGCAGCTGCATAGGCCGCTGCTAAGGTGTCGAGGTAGGTCCCCTCTTCGCGGTTTGTCGATTTGCAGGCCAGGTCAGCCAGTTCGATCGCCTTGGCAGGATCACGGTACTTTGGATCAGGGCACGTCGCCAGCAGCCATGCGAAATCATTGGCGACCTCGTGGGACATCGGATCGTATGAAAGTGCCTTATTAAAGTCGGCCACCGCTTCTTCATAACGCCCCAACTGGCGGAGAGCAAAGCCGCGATTGGCATAGGCGGAAGTGTACTTGCCAAACAGCTCGATCGCCTTGGAATAGTCTTTAATGGCCTCTTCGTACTTCGACTGCATGCGCAGTAATACGCCGCGATTGTTGTAGGCCTCTGGGGACTTGGGGTCGAGAGAGATCGCCTTCTCTAAATCCGCAGCAGCGTCATTGTATTGTTGCATCTCCATTAATACGGAGCTGCGCTCGATATAAGGCAATGCCATGTCCGGGGCATGCTCGATCCCTTTGGAATAGTTCAGCAGGGCATCCTGCATGAGGCCTTGCCGCTGCAGCACATTTCCGAGGTTGATAAATGCGGCGCCATCCTTGGTGCCAAGCTGGATGGCTTGCTCCAGATCTGCCTTGGCTTTTTCGATTTCGTTGAGCTGGAAGTAAGCAATTCCGCGATGGAGGTAAGCCACCGGAGTCGGCGTCTTGTCGATGATCGAGGAGTAGTGGCCGATCGCATTCTCTACCGGGACGACATCGTCGGCGAAGACCCAACCCCCATAGCGAGGCACCATGAGCCAGCGCTCATGAATCTTACTAAAGTGCAGGACAGTGCCCGGGAGTACGGACCCGATGGGGTTGTCATGCGCGTAGACTTGCGTGTTTTCCGAGAGGACAATCACTGTCCGACTCGGCGAATAGGTTTCCGGATTAATCGGTGGTGTCGATTTTTCGGCCGGATCATTCAGCAAAGTCGTCAGCGAGAGGATCAAAACGGTCCACATGTGAACTCTTTCGGAAATCAACTGGGGAAAGTGTGATGGCGCTTGCAAACCGTCATGGACTGCTTATCTTATCCAGATAGTGCAGATTCCGCATTGGTCGTAAGCATCTTTTGTTGCCTGGTCTTTTCGACTGGAATTTTGCTCTCCCGTACAAAACAGGGCGGTGTGTCGCCGCCAGATTGGCAACTTGTTCCTGAGGAGGACTGCTGATGAGAAAATTGTTCATGGTGTTGCCAGCCTTGGCTTTGGCCTTGACTGCGACATATGCACAAGCAGGTGGCTGCGGCCGGCATCGTGCCCGTTGCTGCCCTGCTCCGTGTGCAAGCGCTTGTAGCCCCTGCGGCGGCGGAGTCGCTGCGGCTTGTGGGCCTCAGTACACCACTGAAGAGCGCACCGTCATGGTTTCGGAGATGGGAACGGAAACCCGCACCATCACCGTCACCGAAATGAAGCCGGAACAGCGTGAGCGGAAGTATACCGTTAACAAGCAGGTTCCGCGAACTGTCGAAAAGACCCGTACGGTCGCCTACAACGAAGCAGAAACTCGCACCCGTGAAGAAAAGTACACGGTTTACGAGACCGCTTCCGAAGAGAAGACGGAAACCTACACCGTCAACGTCCCGACGACTGAAGAGAAGAAGGGAACTCGTACGGTTTACAAGACCGTGACTGAGAACGTTGAGCAGAAGTACACCGTCAACGTCCCGACGACCGAAGAGAAGAAGGGAACTCGCACGGTTTACAAGACCGTCGCTGAGAACGTTGAGCAGAAGTACACCGTCAACGTCCCGACGACTGAAGAGAAGAAGGGAACTCGCACGGTTTACAAGACCGTCGCCGAGAACGTTGAGCAGGCTTACACCGTCATGGTGCCTGTCACCGAGCAGAAGAAGGGCACTCGGACTGTCTACAAGACCGTTTCCGAGAACGTCGAGCAGTCCTACACCGTCTTGGTTCCGACCACGGAAACCCGCACCGGTACCCGGACTGTCTATGACACCGTTCAGGAAACCGCAACCCGCACCGTGTCACGCGATGCAGGTCAGTGGGTCACCACCCAGGTTGCTGATCCTTGCAACCCTTGCAAGACCCGTTGCTGCCGCAAGTGGTGTCCGAACGTCGTCTGCGAGCAGGTGCCTTACACGGTCTGCAAGCGAGTCTGCCGTCAGGAGCCCTACACGTTCAACGTGACTGTTTGCCGTCCCGAGACCCGTACCCGTACGGTCACGGTCTGCAAGCAGGTTCCTGAAACCCAGGAGTACACCTACTGCGTCACCACTTGCCGTCCTGAGCAGCGCACCCGCACTGTCCAGGTTTGCAAGCAGGTTCCTGAAACCCAGGAATACACCTACTGCGTGACCGGCTGCCGTCAGGAAGAGCGTACCCGTACTGTCCAGGTCTGCAAGCAGGTCTGTGAGCAGCAGGAGTACACCTACACTGTCGCTGGCTGCCGCCAGGAAGAGCGTACCCGTACGATTCAGGTCTGTAAGCAGGTTCCTGAGACCCAGGAATACACCTACACCGTCTGCGGCTGCCGTCAGGAACAGCGCGAGCGGAAGTACACCGTCTGCAAGCAGGTCCCAGTCGAAAAGACCCGCACGGTGAACTACACCGTGTGTGTCCCGAAGACTCGCGAAGAGAAGTACTCGGTCACCGAGTATGACTGCGTCGCTGAAGAGAAGACCGAAACCTACACCGTCTGCGTGCCTCACCAGGTCCAGAAGGAAGTCCAGGTCCAGGTCTGCCGCATGGTTCCTAAGACTGTCAAGGTCCAGGTTCCAGTCCAGAGCTGCGGCGGATGCGCCCCAGCTGCTCCTTGCGGCTGCAAGTAAATCGCTGCCTTGATTCCTCAGGAATGAAACCAACAGCCTCGCGTGGCAACACGCGGGGCTGTTTTTCTTTTCCGGGAGGGTCTGCTCAGCTGGCTCTGGTCGAGCCCGAGGGACTCCGCGTAATCGGCACAGACCTTCGTCTTTACGGGAGCGTTGTTCTTTGGCTGACTGCGATAGCGGGAAGGTTCGGTCACCTCATCTGGGGCAGTGCTGGCAACCCCTCTTGCGGCCTCTGGAAACGTGTGTCAGACTGAATGTGACAGGGAGTTTCGGTCGCACGCGGAAATGGTCTCGCGGCTGAATTCGTGCCGTGTTTGCAGTCATTCAGGAGTGCGGGATGCGCCTCGTCTGTTCGATGATTTTCGCCGTCCTGCTCTGTGTCTCCTCGGCTCAGGCTCAAGGACTGCTCTGGAAGCTTCCGGAAGACGAAAAGGCGTGGTGCCGTTACGAGGGAACCTACAAGCAGACCGTGCGACGTCCTCAATCCGCCGAGGGGGATTTGAACCTGGAATGGGTTCGCCAGCTGACGATCAAGTCGCTGGGGCGTGAAGACGCCGAATATAAAGGGGAAACAGTTCCATGTCGCTGGGTCGAGATTAAACAGGTCACCGGCCACATTAACGAAGGCGTCATCGACGCCGGTCCGGGTGGACATCGCATCTATAAACTGCTGATCCCGGAGCAGGCTGTTCGCGGGACAGTGACGGAGTCGCTTTCAGACAACCGCGAGATGTTTGTCTCGTACATCCCGATCGTCAAAGGCTATCGCAAGATCGGCGAAGAACCCGCAGCTGCGATTGAGAGCTCGGTGTTTGATCTCTACCCGATGGTCTCCTACTTGCGACATTTTCGCGAGCTGGAGTCGAGTGGAAATGAAGAGACCATCGCGACTCCCTTTAAGGAACTTGCCGGGCAGCATTTCAAAGGGAGCCTGATTGCGGAGACGCCGACGCTGCGAACCACAACAGTGGCTGAGATGGACCGTTCCGAGGAAGCTCCCTTCGGTGTGGCGAAGTGGACGGCCAAGGTGAACACCGAAACCAAGCAATCGACAGCCCCACGTACGACTTTTGTCCCGGCGACTGAAATCATCGAGGACATGTCGCTCAGCGAAGTGGGCAGCGATGCGGAAACTGAACTGGTCACCGACGGCCAGTAGGCGGTCAGGAAGCTGGCGCTGCGGATCATCAACAGAGAGACCGTCCTCAGGCCCTATGCGATTTGAGTCTGTGTGCGCAGCCGGGATGATGTCAGTTGCCCGGCGACCGATGGCGCGGGGCGGTCCAACCAAGCCGTCAGTGAGGTCACCTGTCGTTCCGGTAATCGGGCATCGAGCCATTCCAGAATCACAGCTGCGGTTTGTTTCCAGTCGGGCTCACTCAACAGCTCATGCAAATGCCCCCCCAGGACGCGTATTGTCTTGTCGGAGGAGCCCAGCTTCAGCCACCATCTCGTCGCGGCATCGGGGTTGACGACCTCGTCCTGGTCTCCCTGGAGCAGCAAGGTTGGCAGTGTGAGCAGAGGGGCCTCATCCCAGGCCGCGACCATGGCGTCGAGGGCTTGAAAGTACCAGCTGGCGGTGACAAACCGACAGCGTAGCGGGTCGTTCTCTCGTGTTCGTCGTGCCGCCGGGTCGCTGGTCAGCTGATCGGTCCGGATGGTCGACTGAAACCGTGTTTTCGGAGCCAGTACGCTGCAGAGACGACCAAGAGTCCGTTTCCAGGCGGGGACGTTGAGCTGAAGTGCCAGCAGCGGACATGACAGCACGAGTGCCCTCATCGACCTGGGACGGGTTTGTGCATAGCGGGCAGAAACGAGTCCTCCCAGGCTGTGGCCGAACATGATCGTCTGCTCGGGAAGCAGCGACAAAGCCTCCCAGACCCGGTCAATGTCATTTAGGTATTGGTCAAAACGATCGACATGTCCGGGGAGTCCGCCCGACAACCCATACCCGCGTTGATCGAGCGAAACGACTCGCCAATTATTTTGAGCCAACAACCGGGCCCAGTGCTCGTACCGCTGGCTATGTTCGCCCGCACCGTGGACGACGACCAGCGTCCGATCCGGTATCGCCCCCGCCGCGCATGTCTGCCGCACAAACAGCGGCACGCCATCGCTGGTGGTGAGATGCATCGTCCTCTGCACGATCGTTGAGGAACACTCACTGTGCATGACGACCTCCTCCGGATCGTAAAAGTCTGCCTAATCAGTTTTATCGGTCTCCAGGTTTCCAGGACAGTAGTGGAAACGGGGGACGAGTCGTCGGTTTTTCGGGTGAAGGATGAGGTCCATCAACGGTGGGCGGGAGGCGAGGGGGCGGATTTCCGCCTTAGATTCAGCTCGTTTAACTGATTTGTTCCACGGACGAAATGGGTTTCTTGGTCGGCTCAGTGGGATTGCCTGAAGGGCCGTCTTCCTGGATTCCGACCGTAATCACGGAGAGATTGCGTCTTGGGGGAGGGGTTTGACCCTGGTCCGGGGCGGGCGTACAGTCTGGGATGGTGAATGGTTTTGGCCTTGGCCGCCGAGTGGTTGGCGGGCTGCGGTCTGTTTTGGAGAGGTTTGGCTCATGTCGACAATCGGTCGTCGCTCGTTCATGAGCCTGGTGCTGGGCTCCGCGTTTGGGGTGGGCCTGGGTTCGTCGCTCTGGGCGGAGGATGGTGAACTCGATCGCGGGTTCGTGATGGCCGCCAAGCCCTTCACGACGGGCGTCGAGATCGCCCGCCAGATGGAGATCTGGGAGATGGAGGTCCAGATGAAGCCGATGCGGCTCATCATGGCTGAGGTCCCCGGCAAGACCGGCCCGCAACAGGTCTGGTACCTGGCCTATCGCGCCCTGCCGCGTCCGATCATCAAGAGCGATATCGGGACCGATGTCGACCCGGTCAACGAGCTCGACCCCGCTCCCGGACCACAAATGTTCATCCCGCAGATGACGCTCGTCACCTTCAACGATCGCAAAACCGAAATCCCCGTCCAGATCCACGTCGACCGCGTCTTGCCCTCGGCGACCAAGCAGATCAACACCATCGAACGCCCAGCCACCCCGGAGCAGGCCTTCCTCGATTCGGTGTCGGTCGTGCGTCCGGTCCCCGAGCCCGTCCCCGCCGACGCCCCGGAACAGCCGTGGATCTACGGCGTCTGTACCTGGACCGGAGTCGATCCGCGGACCGACTTCTTCAAGGTCATCCTGCAGGGCTTCAGCAACGTCTACGAAGTCCGCGGCGAAGGCGCTGATCGCCGTACCTGGCGCAAGGTCCTCGTCCAGAAGTTCACCAGCCGCGGCGACGAGTTCGACCCCACTCAAAAAGAGTTCGAGTTCGACGGCAAACCCTTCTGGGAATACCAGCCCGATAAGAAATCCAAAGCCGAACTCACCGCCGAAAAGTAAGCCGTACCGCCGCAGGGACGAGTCGCTCAACAGAGTGCCTGGGGTCGCAGCGCAGCGAAGCCCCCAGCTGAGTAGGCGTTGCACTCATGCGGCTTCTCTGCCCCCCAACCCCTCTCTGGCTGGGGGCTCCCGCTGGTCGACCCCAGCCACCCGGCCACCGGCGAGCCGGCGAGCTTGGGAAGACGTCAACACGCCGAAGCGGCTCAGCAGGAGCTTCGCCCTCCCGGGGAAACCAATCACCATACAACTGGACACATTGAAGGCTTGCCTCCAGTCGAATTGACGGTTATTGCCGTATCATCATACGCTTCATTATCGCTGGAGACCGAACAGTCACCATCACTTAATTCCACACACGGGACATCGAATTGGCTGCTCGCAACGCCATCATCATCGGGGCTTCATCGGGGATTGGAGAAGCGCTCGCGAAAGATTTGGCCCTGCGAGGCTACAGCTTGGGGGTCGCGGCCCGTCGAGTCGAACAGCTGCACACGCTGGCGTCCACACTGCCAACACGATGCGTAATCCGGGCCATTGACGTGTCGGACACCGAGTCAGCTATCCACGAGTTGGAGGGCTTAGTTGCCGAACTCGGCGATGTTGAGCTGTTTGTGATTTCGGCAGGTACTGGCCACTTGAATCCCGAACTCGACTGGGAGAAAGAGCGAGTGACTCTGGCGACGAACGTGATGGGCTTTGCCGCCATGGCGAATGTGGCCATCGCTCACCTGACCGTCCGAGGAGGTGGGCAACTCGTCGGGATCTCCTCAATTGCAGCCATCCGTGGGCACGGGACAGCTCCCGCGTACGGAGCCAGTAAAGCGTTCGTCTCCAGTTATCTCGCTGCCCTGCGTCACCGTTTTGCCAAGTCTCGACTTCCGATCAACGTGCTCGAAGTCCAACCGGGCTTCGTCGATACAGCGATGGCTCAAGGAGACGGCCTCTTCTGGGTGGCTCCCGTCGCCAAAGCCTCGTCGCAAATCCTGACAGCGATCGACCGGAAACGATCGCATGTCTATGTCACCCGCCGCTGGCGGTTCATCGCATGGGTTCTTCTTCTCCTGCCGGAAGCCATTTACAATAGAATCTAGCTGACAGTTATTGATTCGCAGAAATAGCCCACCTGTCCGGGTGTCGCGCGCCTACTGCCGCAAAAGTGTGACACCGTCGACCATCCAGCGTCTTGACAACACTTGTTGACACAACTATTGTCTTAAGGTTATTTCTGCAGGACGTGCCATTTTGCCCCCATCGCCCACACTGAAAGGGACCTTAACCGTGGCAACATTCCCGACCGAAACGGATGTCATTGTGATTGGTGGCGGACCTGCCGGGGCGACGGCCTCCACACTAATTGCTCAAAAAGGACATAAGGTCCAGCTGTTCGAACGGGAAAAGTTCCCTCGATTTCACATCGGTGAGTCGTTAATTCCTGAAACCTACTGGGTGCTGGAACGACTCAACATGCTGCCCAAGATGAAGCAGAGCCACTTCATCAAGAAGCACAGTGTGCAGTTCGTGAATTCGACCGGGAAGCTGTCGGCCCCGTTCTATTTCTCGGACAACAAGCCGCATGAGTGCTCGCAGACGTGGCAGGTCGTGCGGAGTGAGTTCGACCAGATGATGCTGGAGAACGCCCGTGAGCATGGCGTGATCGCTCATGAAGGCATCCGAGTGCTGGATGTGATGTTCGATGGTGAGCGAGCCACCGGTATTAAGTATCAGGCCGCCGACGGCACGCATCACGAGATGCGGGCCAAAGTCGTCGTCGATGCCAGCGGGCAGAGTGGATTGCTGCAGAACAAATTCAAGCTGCGGGTCTGGGACCCCATCCTGAACAAGGGCGCGATCTGGACCTACTGGGAAGGGGCCTACCGCGATGTCGGACGCGATGAAGGAGCCACGATCGTCATCCAGACTCCCAACAAAGAAGGATGGTTCTGGTACATCCCGCTGCACGACAACCGCATCAGCCTCGGCGTCGTGGCACCGTTCGACTACCTGTTCAAAGGTCGCGGTTCGCACGAGCAGACCTACCGGGAAGAGGTCGAGAAGTGTCCGGCGGTCCAGGAACGCATTGCATCGGCCAAACGCGTCACTGGCTACTTTGCGACAAAGGACTATTCCTATCGAGCAACGCGCTGGGCGGGCCCGGGTTGGGTCACGATCGGCGACGCCTTCGGTTTTCTCGACCCGCTCTATTCTTCGGGCGTACTACTCGCTCTGAAGTCGGGGGAAATGGCAGCTGATGCCATCAACGAGGGTCTGCAGATCGACGACACTTCCGGCGAACAACTCGGTAAATGGGGCGATGCCCTGAATCAGGGTATCGACCGCATGCGTCGGCTCGTTTGCGAGTACTACGACGGTTTCAGCTTTGGGAAGTTCGTCAAGAACTATCCACACCTGACCGGTCGGGTGACCGATCTGCTGATTGGGGATCTGTTTACCGACAAGGTGGACGAAGTCTGGGCACCGATGGAGTCGTTGTACTCTGAGACCAAGTCGGTTCCCAAGCGCTGGGATTCCGGGACTCCCGTCGAAGTCGCCGCCACCAAGGCCAATGAGTTGTTCCTTCCAGACGGCCCGAAGCCGTAATTCGTGATCTCATCCCAAGAATCAAACGAGGTGATCACCACACGGGGGGACCGATACGCCATGAATCAGGTGCTGGGCAATGCGAGGCTGGAAAGCTCGCGGCGGTTCTGGAGCCTGTTGTCAGTCTATGGACTGATGATCGCGGCGACGGTGGGGAGCTTTCTCCTGATCCGCATGGCTGGGGAGAGCATGCTGGCAGGGGCCTCAGCGTCTGCCCTTCGCTCCATCCCGCAGGCCAAGCCACCCGTTCAGGTTGACACCCTCCCACATCTGCTGGGAGCGCTGCTGGCGATCATCGTGGCTGGGCGCTGCCTGGGTACGGTCCTGCAGTGGTGCGGCCAACCGCGGGTGATTGGCGAGGTGATCGCCGGGATTTTGCTGGGCCCCTCCTTGCTCGGTCGCATCTCGCCCGACGCGATGCACTTTGTGTTGCCGACTTCGGTCGCTCCGCTGCTCGGGGTCATCGCCCAGCTGGGTGTGATTCTTTACATGTTCCTGGTGGGGCTCGATCTGAACCCTGACCACCTGAAATCCAAGGCTCACTCCACCGTTGCGATCTCTCATGCGAGTATCGTGGCGCCGTTCCTCCTAGGAGCGATACTGGCGCTGTGGCTCTACCCGAGCCTGGCCCCGGCCAATGTCTCGTTCACCAGCTTCGCTCTCTTCATGGGCGTGGCGATGGCCATCACGGCGTTTCCCGTGCTGGCTCGTATCCTGACTGACCGAGGGCTGGAACGGACCGAACTGGGGACACTGGCCCTGGGATGCGCTGCAGCTGATGACGTGACCGCGTGGTGTCTGCTGGCCTTCGTCGTCGGCGTGGCTCAAGCCAATCTGACTGCAGCTGTCATGACCATCGGATTGGCGGTGGGTTATATCGCGTTTATGTTTCTTCTCGTGCGGCCGCTCACACGTCGATGGCTTGATAGCACTGACGAGTCGACCGTTTCGTCAGCCGTGATTGCCTGGGTCATCGTCGCTCTTCTAGTCTCGGCCCTGGTCACCGAGGCGATCGGAATTCACGCGATCTTCGGTGCGTTTCTGTTGGGAGCGGTGATTCCACATCACAGTGCGATTGCCCGAGTCATGCGTAACAAGCTGGAGGAGATCGTTACGATCCTGTTTCTCCCAGCGTTCTTTGCCTTCACCGGGATGCGGACCGAGATTGGACTGGTCAGTGGGCCGCAGCAGTGGCTGGTGTGCGTGATCATCATCGCTGTGGCCACGCTCGGAAAGTTTGGTGGAACGTGGGTTGCTTCCCGGTTATCAGGGCTCGACGCCCAGACCTCAGCTGCTCTCGGCATCCTGATGAATACCCGGGGGCTGATGGAGCTGATCGTGCTGAACATCGGCCTCGATCTGGGCGTGATTTCGCCAACTCTGTTCGCGATGATGGTCCTCATGGCGATTACGACGACGTTGGCAACCTCGCCGGTGTTGAGTTGGATAGAGAGAGGCAAGACTTCACACTCCATGTGAGATCGAGGGGCACAATTCATTCAGATCGGGGCGTGGCATCCTCTCCATTATCCTCTTCCTCCAGAAATTCCTCCTCGTCCAGTTGTTCGTCATCGGATGGAAAGTCCATATCAACGAGATACACGTCGCACCTTGGATTGTGACCGAGTTTTCGATTCAAGATATAAAGTAGCAAGCCATTGAAGACCACATTCAGAACAACCTGAAGTTCACGGTCTGGTGTGATATGTTCAACACCTACACGTATCAGGAACACCACAAAGATTACGGCGACAATAATAATTGGTGCGAGCAGAATGATTACGAGTGCTCTCACCATCCCGTTCATGCGTTTACTCGCACCTGGGCCTAATCCTCGACGACTTGTCGCACGCTGGCGTTGATTGTGACCTGTGCTTGGCCCACCTTCATCTGATGGGCCGAGTCACCCTCCACGTATCGAATGAACCAGGCGGTCAGGATCCCCGCCAGCAGGGCGGCCGTGAGCTGAACCCGATGATGCGAGTGGAACTCCATTTCAGGCAGCAGGTCACCAAGCGAGATACACAGGAACACCCCAGCTGCAAACGCCAGGGTATACCCCACGTACTCGGGGTACTGACCGGTCCAGCTCGAAAATCCGAGCAGGAACACGATTGCTCCCAGCGGGCACATGAGCGAATAGGCCAGGTTCACAGCCAGACGCCAGTTCGAGGGGCACTTCCCCTCCCGCATCAGCACGGCAATCGACACGGAGTCGAGCGGCTTATGCAGCAGAATGGCCAGAAAGGTTCCAAAGCCCACCCAGCGCATGCCCGTCGAATGCGCAGCCCCGGCCTGGATGCTGGCCCCCAGTGCCATGCCATCCAGTAGCGAGTGGACAGACAGACCGAAGCAGACTCCCATCCAACTGAGCTCCCGATGGCTGCCGTGTGAATGCCCCGCATGTGCAGAAGCCACATGGGCGACCGGCGCCTCCGTCACTCCCGCATAGGCCAGTTCGATCGGCACAATCGCCGGACCGCAGTTCCCGTCGTGGTCGTGGTCATGGTCGTGCGGATCGTGGACTTCCGCCGGACCGTGGTCGTGGAAGTGAAACATCCGCAGCAAAAGAAACATCGACAACATGCCGCACATCAAAGCGACCATCGCGGCATCAATGTTCTGTCCGCCCAGTTCCACCATCGCATGCGGCAGGAGATGGAAGACACTGATCCCCAGCATCAGACCGCCGACAAAGCTGATCAGCACCTGCAGCCGACCATGGGTCAGCTTCACCAGCTTGGGCAGGACTCCCCCAAAGACCGAGGCCATGACAATGGCGATACCATAGATGATCGCCGTTTGATAATGCTCCGGTCGCAGAACATGCTGGTGGATGACTGGCGCAGACTCGCTGGTGGCCCCCACTCCATCAGCAGCTTGACCGATCGAACCGGCGAAGAAGAGCACCGCTGCGGCCAGGAAAGGTCGCACTGTGCGGCAGCCTGTTCGAGTCATCAATTCGCCCATCCCGTCTGATCAGTTCCACCCATCCGGCGGGGATTCTCGCTCCCGGCGCTGGGCCAAGCGGGGTATTGTCACGTCCCGTTCGCCGACATGCAACCGGGTAAGATCAATCGGGAAATACTGATCAGTCAGCAACTCCTCGGCGAATGGACGAACCAGCTGAGCCAGAGTTCTCAATCGCGTGAGCCGGTGGTGACTGCCTCACGGCTCTGACCTGGGAATCGGAATTCTTCTGGTGGCAAGACAGACAGGAATGTCTGCCCCACTTCTTCACTCCAGTGGAACAGACATTCCAGTCTGTTCTTATTGAGAGAACGGCAAATTCTGAACCTGCTCTATGCTGCGAGAAAGTCCCACGACGCTCGCCCTTACTGACGCGGAGGATCAGGAATAATATCGATATTTCCTGCGTTTCGTGAGTGACGTGATAGGATCTTTGACCGGTCGTGCGTACGGCTTGTATCTCGAATCGTATCATCGCTGGGGAAGGAAATCGTGCTATGCCGAGGAAATATGAGCTGACGTTTCAGCGGGGAGCTGATGGTCGGGCGGGGCGGTGGAAGAAGTTCTATCGGGGTAAGGCCCATTATCTGGGAGCCGGTCGGAGCAAGTCGGATATTGAGAGCTATCGGACGGTTTTGGAGTCCTGGAAGAAGCTGAAAGTACAGCTTGATGCAGAGCTGATCCCGGTTCCGAGAGCCTACGACTCCGATTACGACGAGGTGATCCGCGAGTGGGAACTTGTGCTGGCGTGGTCGGTGCAGCATGGGGCCAACGATGAAGCAGTCGTTGCTCGCGAGAAGCCGGTGGAGTTGAGGGCTCGGCGGGAGAAGGTGAGGCAGCTTCCCGTCACTCATCAGGATCGTTTGTGGAGCCGTTTGCGTCCGGCCCCTGAGGAACTCCAGAAGATTGCGGACATCGCCTTGGCCCGCCAAGGGGAGAGCCTGGATGCGTTCCGCGAGGCGATGATGAAGCGTGCCTACATCCCCACGACGACACGCCCCCAGCTCGATCGCCGACAAGCACTATGTGGCCACCAGCAGGTCCGCGCTCGACGGAGCGCTGGAGTGGCTAAGAGAGGAATATGGCGTGGGTGAGTGTTTTAACCCTGCTGCATCGAATTCCCTCAGTTAATGATCTGGTGAAATAGCCTCTATCAGCGTCTAATAAGGAGTAACTTCCTGCCCGATTAGCTCTTTTTTCTGCCATGACACAAGCTGTCATACCCAACGGTAGCGGAAGATGATTTCCCGTCTATAGTGGCTCCGTTCCAAGAATCGGGGTTTTAAGGAAACGCGAACTCGCGATCCACGAGACCTCATGAAATCGGGAGCTGGGCCAGTGAACGATGGAGACTTTCCGCGCCAATGGAAGCTGACGAAACTCCTGTCCGAGAGTTCACCCGGGCTGACCGCCATGGAGTTGGCAACAGCTCTGGGAGTGACTGACCGAACGATCAAGCGTGATCTGGCGGTCCTGCGTGCCGTTGAGATCCCACTCGTGGAAACGGTCGAGTCACGCGGGGCGAAGCGATATTGCATTGAGATCGACCAGACCCGAATCCCCCGCCTCAACTTCGAAGAGGTCGCAGCCTTGTGGCTCGGCCGGAGGTTCCTGGACCCATTAGCGGGGACAACACTCTGGCGAGCGGCCCTGCAAGCCTTTAAGAAGCTAGAACAAATATTCCCTCGCAGTGCCCGTGACTTTCTCAACAAGATGGCCACCTCGATCCATCAAACTGCCATCGGAACCAGCGATTACACCCAGCTGTCCGATTGGATTGATTGCCTTTTGTTTGCTATCGATGAGCGTCGAGTGACAACCATAGAGTACCACTCGCTGAAGTCCGAGGCTCCAAGATCCATCGTCATCAGTCCCCTGGGGCTGATCTACCACGAAGGCGTCATCTACCTCGTCGCGATCGCCAAAGAACACAACGAGATCCGCCACTATAAGATCGACCGACTCTCTGGCGTTGACCCCTCCGACGAGCAGTTTGTTCCGCCCGAGAGCTTCGACCTCAAGCAACACCTCTCCGGTACGCTCGGGGTGTACGCTCCGAACTCTGGCGAACATCTGCGAAAGATCCGCATTCGCTTCGCCCCGGAAGCAGCCCGCTACATCCAAGAGCACCGCTGGCACGAGTCGCAGCAACTAGAGCCCCAACCAGACGGATCACTGATCTGCTCACTACAACTTGCCAGCCTTCTCGAAGTGGAGTCCTGGATCCTCAGCTTCGGCCCAAGGGCAGAGGCACTGGAGCCTGATGAATTACGAGAATCAATAAAACGCGACCTGCGGCAATTGATAGAGGCTTATGGATAACTGCCAACAAAGGTGAATCTCGAAGATACGAATAGGTCATTGTCCGATCAGGTGACTCTTCAATTCAGGCCGATCTCCGAAGGACGTTTTTCCATGTACTTTTGCGATTTCTTCAAACTAGCCACAGGCACATCTCCGTATCCTTACCAGGAACGGTTCGCGACTTCGATCGAACTGCCGCACCTTCTGCGGGTTCCGACTGGGGCGGGCAAGACTGCCACGGCGGTACTGGGGTGGCTGTGGCGAAGGATGCATGGCGGACAGCCGACACCCGGGCGGCTTGTGTATTGCTTGCCCATGCGAGTGCTCGTCGAGCAGTCGTATCGTGAGAGTCGGCAGTGGCTCGAGAACCTGGGACTCAGCGAGAACGTCGGTCTGCATCTGTTAATGGGAGGCGCGGAGTCGAAGGAGTGGCACTTGCGTCCGGAGCAACCGGCGATTCTGATCGGTACCCAGGACATGCTCCTGTCGCGGGCATTAAACCGTGGATACGCAGCCAGCCGCTTTCACTGGCCGATCGATTTTGGCCTCCTGAACAATGATTGTTTGTGGGTCTTTGACGAGCCCCAGCTGATGGCGGGTGGAGTGAGCACCTCCGCTCAGCTGGCGGGGCTACGAGAATCTCTTGACACCATTGGCACGTGCTCGACCGTCTGGATGTCCGCCACACTCGAACCAAGCTGGCTGGACACCGTCGACTTTCGAGGAAAGTTCACGGCTCCACCCTTCGAGCTCGATTCGAAGAGGGACTACGCTCCTGAACTCCCGCTGCATCGACGAATGACCGCCGAGAAGACTCTTGGCCAGCTTGATGCCGTGTCGAGCAAAGACATGAAAGCGGTCGCGAAAGCAGCACTGGCGAAACATGAACCTGGGACTCAGACTCTGGTGATTCTGAATACCGTGGACCGTGCGAAGGCCACTTATGACGAACTTGGCAAGCTGCTTAAAAAATCGGACATCCCCAAACTCCTGCTCGTCCACTCCCGATACCGCCCGGCGGAACGGATGAAGTTGAATGAGTCGCTGACAAGCAAGGACGAGTCCGCTGACCGCATCATCGTCGCCACTCAGGTCGTCGAGGCAGGCGTCGATATCTCTGCCAAGACGTTGATCTCCGAGCTGTCTCCCTGGTCAAGTATGGTCCAGAGAATCGGTCGATGTAACCGCACGGGGCTCGACGGGGCCGGTCGGGTGTATTGGATCAATCTGGATGAGAAGGTGGCTGCGCCTTATGACGAGGACGAGCTGACGATGGCTCGCAGCTGTCTTAAGAAGCTCGATGGGGCGAACGTATCGCCACAGGCTCTAGATGAATTCAAAACACGGGAAGACATTCGCCTTCCATTCGAGCACAAGCACGTTCTGCGTCGCCGGGATTTACTCGATCTGTTTGACACCGCTCCAGACCTTTCCGGAAATGACATCGACATCTCGCGGTTTGTCCGCAGTGACGATCCCGACACGGATGTCCTGGTCTATTGGCGGAACTGGTCGGGAGACGTTCCTTCGTCGGATATGCCTGGTCCTCAACGAGATGAACTTTGCCGAGTCCCAGTCCAGAAGTTCTCCGCGTTTGTTCAATCGCTCGATGGAAAGAGACGGAGACAGGCCTACGTCTGGGATCATCTCGATGATTTGTGGAAGGTCCTCGACAACAAGTTAATACGCCCCGGCATGACGGTGCTGCTGCCGTGCGAGGCCGGCGGATACTCCGAACTGGGCTGGGATGAAGCTTCAACAACAGTGGTGTCGGTCGTTCCTCGTCCAGATGCCGAATCGTCGCCGTCGCCGGAGGAAGGGCTGGATTCGGATCCCAATTCGAACCTGTCGATCCCACAACCACTCACCGTTGAACAGCACACACAAAACGTCTGCAACGAGCTTGAGTTACTCCTCGACAAGAAGTTCGATCTTCCGATTCAAGAACACGTGGCAGAGCTGAGGACAGCTGCGAGATGGCACGATCTGGGCAAGGCGCATGACGCGTTTCAGCAGGGAATGAGGCGATCGAATCCCGATCTAACAGTGAACGAGTTGTGGGCGAAATCAGGGAAACACGGCAAGTTAACGTACAGTCGACCGTTCTTTCGCCATGAGCTTGCGTCGGCGTTAGCGATCCTCACGGACCACTCAGACTGGCCATTCGAAGTGGCCTACCTTGTGGCTGCCCATCACGGTCGTGTACGAGTCAGCATTCGCAGCGTTCCTGGTGAAGATCTTTCCGAAGGAGATGCCTCGGCCCGATTTGCCCTGGGAAATCGAGACGGCGACCAGCTGCCCGAAGTTCCCCTGGGCGATGGGGTGACCAGTTCCCAGACCACGCTGGACCTGACACCCACGGAAATGGGAGGCGACGCCAGTTGGACGGGGAAGGCATTACAGCTGTTGCAAGATCTGGGGCCGTTTCGATTGGCCTATCTCGAGGCAATTTTGCGAGCAGCTGATGTGCGTGCGAGCAAGAAGGAGGCTGGTCAGGATGTTTGAAATCAAACTCACGGGATGTACTCCCGAACCGTTGATGAGCTACCTGAAGGCCCTCGGGGTCTTTCGCCTTGTCGCAGAACAAGCGGATCCGCACGCCCGATTGTCGTGGCACGGAGGCGTGGCGACCTTGCACACGACATTGGATAAAGAGTCGATTCAACGATTCTTTCTGGATGAATACCGCCCCACGCCAATCGTTGCACCGTGGAACGGGGGCAGTGGGTTTCATGGAGGAGGCTCCGAACCACTGGATGCCATCCAGGCCAGCAACGCTGATCGTCTGGAGCTATATCGTAATACGATTCGAACCATCCGCAGCATCCCACTCCAGTCACTGGAGAAAGAACAGATCCTCGCCACTTGCCGAAATGAGCTACCTGATGACGTCGTGAATTGGCTGGATTGCTGCTTCGCTCTCGGCTTGGAGCGTGTGAGTTACTTCCCACTGCTGGGGACGGGGGGTAACGATGGACGTCTGGAGTTTACCAACAACTTCATGCAACGAGTGGCCGATGTGGTGTCCTTTAATGTCGACAAAGAACCTCCGAAGAATTCGCCGGAGAATCTTTCCGCTTCTCTCTTCGCGGACTCGCTGGTCTCTCTGGGTAAGTCAGCGGTCGGGCAGTTTAACCCCGGGGGAATTGGTGGCCCGAACGGGATTCAGGGCAAGTTTGAGGCCGACAGCAAGGTCAATCCCTGGGACTTTGTGTTCATGATCGAGGGGACGTTGTTGTTTGCCGGTGCAGTCGCACGCCGCTTGGGAGTCGGCGGGCCGATGAAGGCGGTGTTTCCGTTTAGCGTGGAATCGATCGCCGTTGGATACGGCTCATCGACAGCCAGCGAGGAGACGAGCGACGGTTCGCGGTCGGAACTCTGGTTGCCATTATGGGACCAGCCTTCAACGTACCGCGAAGTCCAACGGCTGTTCGCAGAAGGCCGCGCCCAACTTGGTCGCCGGCAGGCACGCAACTCCGTTGAGTTTTCGCTGGCAGTCAACCTCCTGGGAGTGAGTCGAGGGATCAAATCATTTTCGCGATACGGCTTTCTCAAACGAAATGGTCTGGCGTTCCTGGCTGCTCCTCTTGGGCGGATGCAGGTCACTCTGCGCCCACAAGCCAAGCTACTCGACGATCCAGAACTTCACGCATGGTTACTCAGCTTTCGCAGAGCATGCAGCGACAAAGAGAAAACCCCCGCCCGATATCAAACGGCTCTTCGAAGCATTGACCGGGCGATGTTTGCTTTCACCAATCGGAGTGAGCAGGGGAATGACGCGCCGTACTTGCTCGATGTCCTGCGAGCGATTGGACGAGCAGAACGAACCTTCGCGCTGGCAGGGCTCAGCTGGTTGAAGGATAAGCAGTACGGGTGGAAGGTCCGTCCTCTCCATGGGCTTTCGTCAGACTGGTTGAAGCAGGCGGACGACCAGAGCCCAGAGTTCGCGCTGGCCTCCAGCCTTGCTGGAATCATCGGAACATCAAAAGGTGAGGTCGCTCCACTTCGCCAGTTTATTGAGCCCGTCGAAGTCACCAAGTTCGTCAACTGGAAGCCAGAGAGCACTTCGGCCGTCTGGTCACAGCGTTCATTGACCAGCAATCTCGCAGCTGTCTTCCGGCGCCGGATGTTGGCCGCAGACCAGGCGGGGGTGACAGGCGTTCCACTCGAATCACGAGTCTACGCCGGGCTCCAGGACATCACCGCATTTCTCAACGGCGAGACGGACGATGAGAAACTGAATGACCTGATTTGGGGCTGCCTCTGTATCGAAGCACCAAGCACCCATGTTTTCCGTCGATCTGGGAATGCTCTGGTTCCGTTCGAATATGCAGTCCCCAGGCTTCTTGTTAGTGAGTCGCACTACAAAGTGAAACCCGGGGAGCGCCGGTGGGAGCGAACTCCCGACACTCCAAAATCCCTGCTAAGCCCGGCGAATGCCAAGCCGCACCCCGATGTGTTTCACGCTTTGTGTACCGGACGATCTGATGCGGTCAGCCGCTGCGTCGATCTCGCGGCCCGGCGACTCAAGGCCGGTGGCCTGCTTGTTCATGGCCATCGCAATCGTCAACAAGCGGGCCATTCCCTCGCGATTCAGTCCCCGTTGAGCGCCGAGCGTCTGCTTGCGGCGATGCTGTTCCCGTTGTCCGATCACGATCTGAATCAGATCGCGAATTCCGTCCTCTTTCTTCCAGAAAGTGCAGAGTAACTCATGTCTCTCGATTTTCACGCACTCGCAGACAAGCCTCGAATCCTGATTGAGGCAGCTCTCAAACCGGTGGCGGGAACTCGTTTCCAACCCACAGGATTCCCCGACCTGGGAGCTGCGACATACGACGCGCCTCCCACCACAGACCAGCAGAAACATGACTACCCCAACGGTGTCCCCACACTCCTGGTTGAGTCTGCTCAATCGATGGCCAATCGGCTGGAGGCTGTGTGCTGGGATGAGGCCAGCGATGATGTCGTCCCCGACCTCAAAGGATTGCCTTACGTGCGAGTCCAATTGAAAGGCCTGGGTGATGGTTCAGACTCCACGACAAGTCTGCTGGAGTTCCACCGTTTGAACTCGCCCTACATCATGAGCGGGCTTCTGGGTGACAAACCCTTTGCATCCGTCGTTGCCGAGGAACTGAAGCTGTCCGGAACGAAATCCGACGGCGACGACAAAGAGTCCGGCGACGTGGCTGGCGTGGTCAATCTCCGCCGACTTGCGCAGGTCTGCTTCAAGTACGATCCAAACTCATTGGTGCATGGAGTATTTCTCGAAAAGATCGCCGGACGGCTCCGTCACCCGCGTGCCTTGTCATCATTCATCGAGGCCAGCGGTGTCGGCGAAGCCGCCAGCGGTGGGGTCAAGTTTGACCGTGCTCTCCCGAAGCCGAGTGTTGCGGGAGTCGATGCTGCTGGCGGTTACGGGAACGTCCCCTTTCATCGCACCGAGTTCACTGCGAAATCGATCACAGCCTTTTTCAGTATCGACCTGGCCCAGATCCGAGGGTACGGCCTCGGAGATGACGCCACCCAATTGCTGATCGCTCTGTCGCTCTGGAAGGTTCGCAAGTTCCTCGAATCGTCCATGCGGCTGCGTTCAGCCTGTGAGTTGGAACTGGTGGACGAGAAGGTCGTGGCAAAACGTCCTGATCAATTTGCTCTGCCTGACACGAAGGCTCTGAAGGGGCTCGTGGGCGAGCTGCTGAAAAAGTGTCGCCCGCAGTTCGCTGACCCGCTCGTCACAGAACTTGTCTGGCAAGGCGGCAAGAAGGCTGAAAAGTCCGCGAAGAAGGCTGGCAAGAAGAGCGAGGAGTAACCCATGTCGGTCATCATCAAAATGACTTTTCCGGGTGGCCGCTTTCATGCGACGCCTTGGGGGCGACACGTCAACGAGGGAGTGCCCGAGTGGCCACCTTCACCTTGGCGTCTGCTGCGGGCGTTGATTGCGGTCTGGCAACGGACCTGCCCGGATGTCTCTGTTGAAGTGGTGCAGCGGATCCTTGGTCCGCTATCAGCTCCGCCTCTGTTTCACCTTCCCGACTATCGGGTGGCCCATACTCGACATTATATGCCTTGGGAGAAGAAGGGCCCTGATGATCGGGCACTTGTGTTCGACACGTTCATCGCGGTCGGGCGTGAAGACGAACTCGTGGTCGGCTGGCCGGAGGTCGATCTCGCTGTCGAAGATCGCCAGATTCTTCACCGATTGTTGTTGAACATGACCTCACTCGGGCGAGCTGAAGGTTGGGTCGAGGCGAGACTTTGTGAGTCGCACGACGAATGGAATTGCCCACCGGCAACCATCGACGATGCCGACCCCGTCTCCATTCTGTGTGCCGATCCAGAGAGTGCTTTCGCAGACACTTACTATCCCTCTCACGATCCCAAGAAGCTCGCCAAAGGGAAGGTGAGCTTCGCCGATTACTTGTTCGACTGTCCCCGTTGGAATCTCTGTATCGACACGCAGACACTCCACGAGAATCGCTGGTCCTCGGTTCCTGGGTCTCAGTGGGTCAACTACCGTCGCCCTCAACAAGCGCCGCGAGGAAAGCCGAGTAAAGCGGTCCACACTGGCAAACGGCCGAACTATCTTCGTTTTTTGCTCGATGGACCGGTATTGCCGCTGGTGACTGACACGCTTTCTCTGACGGATGCATTTCGCGTAGCTGCGATGTCTCGCTTCAAGGAGTCCTGTAAGTCATCCTCGTGGGATGTCGGAACCTACTTGCGGTCAGATGGCAGTGGCGAGTACTCCTCGCGAACACTGTCGGGCAAGAACGCCGACGGCAGCCGTTGGCTCTGCCACAAACACGCCAGGTATCTGGCCACTGCGGAGGGGAGATACCGTCAGCGAGTGACTCACCTGACCGTATTTGCGGAGGAAGGCTTTGATCCCGTCGAAGTCGCAGCCCTCGCCAGAATGAGGGAGTTGAAGTCGTACTATCAATTACCAGGCCTGCAGGTTTCTCTCATCGGACAAGGTTCGACCATGGAGCCTGCCCATAGCTTGTCTGACCTCACAAGCCCCTCGCGTGTGTGGGAGTCCCGGACACCATTTCTCGGATATGCACCGGTGGGCACTGCGGGTCGAACCGCCTATTTGCGAAAGACAATTAAACGCGACTGGCGGAAGCTAACCGAGCTGGCTCCGGAGCGGCAGCACATTCAAATCGTGATGGTTGAGGAGCTCGCCCCTTCCGCCCCGAAGCCCTACTCGTTTCAACGAGTCCGCGTGAAAGACAAAGAGTCTGGTCCACGACCTTGCGGGATGTTTCGTTTGCATTTCTCCGAGGAAATCACTGGCCCACTGTGTCTGGGATACGGGAGCCACTTTGGCATGGGGCTGTTCGTTCCAATCCAGTAGCAATACCTCTTCTGAATTAGTGTTGAGTTTCCGCTCCTGGCTATTCGGGCAATGTCAGGAGGAGATGGTGTCGTTGCGCCCATATGTTTTTCACCTCACGCGAGGGGCGATCCATGGTCGAGCCAGCCGGATACATCCACGAAAAACAAGTGTTGAACCAGCGAGACGAGACGCTCATCCCGGTGCGGATGTTGAACGAGTTCACTTACTGCCCTCGGCTGGGGTATCTCGAATGGGTGCAGGGGGAGTGGGCGGAGAATATTGAGACTTTGGAGGGGACGTTCGGGCATCGGAATGTGGATCATGCGGATCGGCGATCGTTTGAGGGACCGCAGCTTGAGGCAACCGCTGAGTCGAGCCGCGTCGGGGGTGACAATGAGACCAGCGAGCAACCAATGTCATTCGGTGATGCAGCCTACAAGAGCTCTCCCTCAGTCGATCAACCTTCAACCATAAACCCTCAACCTCCCGCCCCGTCCATTCATGCCCGTTCCATCAACCTCTCGGCTCCCGATGAGGGCATTCTGGCCAAGCTCGATCTGCTTGAGCTGGAGGGGACCAAAGCCACACCCGTCGATTACAAACGCGGTAAGCTCCCCGATGTGTCGGAGGGAGCTTACGAGCCCGAGCGCGTCCAGCTGTGTGCTCAGGGGCTGATTCTGCGGGCGAATGGGTACAAGAGCGACGAGGGAATTCTCTATTTCATCGAGTCACGTCGCCGAGTTGTCATTCCCTTCACGGACGAGTTAATCGCCCGCACTCGCGAACTGGTGATTCTGTTTCGCGACACAGCCAACGTGGGACGTCTCCCCGCTCCACTGGAGGACAGCCCGAAATGCCCGCGTTGTTCGCTCGTCGGGATCTGCCTGCCCGATGAGACCAACCTTTTGCTACGAATGGCCGAAGAGGGGAGAGAGTGTGAGAATTACGAAACTCGAAATCCGAAACTCGAATCAGCAATCGATACACCACTGAAGGCTTTTACCCCGGACTCTCCATTCGAGTTTTGTACTTCGGATTTCGATTTTCCCCCGATCAGCTCCCCCTCAGCCATAAACGATCCCCCCGCTACGCCTCGTCGTCTGCTGGCCACACGGCACGACGCCCTCCCGCTCTACCTGCAGGACTACGGCCTTTCGCTCGGTAAAAGCGGCGACCGCGTTGTCGTGAAGAAGAAAGGCGAGGAGATCAAATCGATCGCCATTAAGGATGTGTCGCAGGTCTCCCTCTTCGGCAACATCTTCGTGACTGAGCCCGCGCTTCGCGACCTGGCCAGCCGTGGCGTGCCGGTGTGCCACTTTTCGACCGGGGGCTGGTTCTACGCCATGACTTCCGGACTCATCCACAAGAACGTCGAGCTGCGCATCAAACAGTTTGAGGTCGCAGCTGAGTCCAAGCCATCGCTCGAACTCACTCGGCAGTTCATCGTGGGCAAGATCAAGAACTGCCGCACCCTCCTGCGACGACATTTGCCCGATGACGGCGAGGACAGCGTGGTTCGCGGCAAGCTACTCTGGCAACTCAATGAATACATCGACAAGGCGGCCACTGTGACATCCGCCGAATCGCTTCTCGGCATCGAAGGCACAGCTGCCCGCCTGTACTTCAGCGGCTTGAAACAGTTGCTCAAAGGTGATGGCAGCTTCGACATTGATGGCCGCAATCGCCGTCCCCCGCGAGACAGAATCAACGCACTGCTATCGTTTCTCTACTCGCTGCTGACCAAGGATTTGACCGTCACGCTGCATTCAGTTGGCTTCGATCCGCTGCTGGGCTTCCTGCACCAGCCTCGCTATGGCAAGCCGGCGCTGGCACTCGATCTGGCGGAGGAGTTCCGGCCGTTAATCGCCGATTCAACAGTCCTCTCACTCGTGAATAATCGTGAGGTTCAGGCCAACGACGTCATCACGCGGGCCGGTGCGGTCGCTCTCACGGATGCCGGTGCGGTCGCTCTCACGGATGCCGGTCGTCGGGCTGTGATGGGAGCCTATGAACGCCGCATGCAATCGGAAATCACACACCCGATCTTCGGCTACAAGATCAGCTACCGCCGCGTTCTGGAAGTCCAGGCTCGCCTGCTCGCCCGCACCGTACTCGGCGAACTTCCCGAGTACCCCAGCTTCCTGACGAGATGAGAGAGGAGGGAAATGGTTTAGGGTTGATCGTTGATGGTTTATCGAGTGAGAGATCCCAGCTGCCATCTCAGGATCTGCTCACCCCCCAGACCAACAATCATGCCACCCCGCCTTCAGTAGGACAGACATTCCTGTCTGTCCCAATCCAAAGTTAACGATGACCGGAACCTGCTCCTGGTCCATCCGCGCCCCATGAACGAATTACATTCTCCCAGATCCACCTCCCCCAACACTCCCCCTCCGTCGATCAACCCTCAACCCTAAACCATCACCTCCCCCCATGCGTCATGTCCACCTCATCGCCTACGACATCTCGCAGCCCAAACGCTACCGCCAGATTTACAAGGCGATGAAAGGGGCGGGTGAGTCGCTGCAATATTCCGTCTTCCGCTGCGAGCTGTCGGAGGTCGAGCTTCAGGAGCTCAAGATGAAGGTCTGGCCGATCTTGAATCTGGAGGAGGACCGTGTGATGATTGTGAACCTCGGCCCCGTCGAGGGACGCGGGGATGAATGCATTGAGTTCTGGGGCAATCCACGATCGGATCCCCCCGAACGCGGAGCGATCATCCTCTGACCCCGGTGAACAGCAGACGTCAGCCTGCCGCGAATCCTATGCAGGGGTAATCACCAGACAGCCAGTAGAACAGACATTCCGTTTGTCTCTTCCTCAGTCACACCTCGACTGATAACCGACAACTTCCCCGCTCTTTTCCAAATCGAACTCGACGGTGCCAGCAAAACCCCCGGCACCGCTCGATTGGCATAACACTCATCGGAGTGTAAGGTTATGAAACTGGCTCACCCCCAGCCCCAGGCATCCGTTCGCCGACTATGGGACCCGCTCGAAACAGCCCCCCTAAGTCGGCCCCCCGCCTGCACAAAGCGTGCGAGCGGTCATCCGGGCTGAAACCGCCCGGCCTCATTGAAGCCTGAAGTTCGAGGCGGCTGGTCGATCATGGTACGTGAGTCATCCGGGCTGAAACCGCCCGGCCTCATTGAAGCGTATGACTCCTTCTATGTAGAGTTTGACGGTGATACTGTCATCCGGGCTGAAACCGCCCGGCCTCATTGAAGCCAGCGAGTGATGAACGCGGACTCGATGACCAGCCAGGTCATCCGGGCTGAAACCGCCCGGCCTCATTGAAGCGTGCTGCCTCGTGTCGGATTCCCCGGATTGAATAAGTCATCCGGGCTGAAAACGCCCGGCCTCATTGAAGGTGTTTTGCAGTGATCTGGTTGGGCTTGGACAGGTGTCTTCGAGCTGCGATGCCTTCGAGTCGTAGGCTCTGGGGTGCCTGTAGTGGCGGGTGGAATATAATTCAGGTGTCACTTGCGAGATTCTCCGTTTGATCGGTGTGTTACACGGTCTCTATAACCGGCATGATCTGAACATACTCCCTTCGTAATTATTCGCTGCGAAAGAGTGGTGAATCGCGACCGTTCGCGGGAGATGATATCCTTCGGGTCAGAGGTACTCATCATATGAACGACAACAGCAACCTGTCTTTTTCCGAATCGGGCCACGACATTGATATTCAACATCCGCCATTAGGTCCTCGACTCATCATCGAAGCGGTCGATTCTTTTAATTACGCCGCGTGGCAGAACTCGGTGCCCGTTTTGCGTCGCATTGCGATCGACAATACCGATGCACCAGAGTTGTCATCCCTGTCAGTCGAATTACACGCGTCTTCAAAGTTTTCTCGCAGTCAGACTTGGACCGTCGATCGAGTTCGCGCGGGGGAGACGCTTCCGCTGAAGAACGTCGATCTGAAAGTTGACCCCGAGTATCTCGACGGGCTCAACGAGGCCGAGCGAGTTGTCTTGACCTTCCGGGTCATGCAGAGTGGAAAAGTTCTGCATGAAACGGACCACGTCATCCGGATCCTCGCCCGTGATGAATGGGGAGGCATGTCAGGCATGGGAGAATTGCTCCCGGCATTTGTGACTCCGAACGATCCAGCCCTCCCGATTTTACTTCGATCAGCTGCGACACTTTTGGGACAGCATGGCTATTCAACGGCGTTGGATGGTTATCAATCTGCTGACCCCAATCGTGTCTATATGCTGGCGGCATCACTCTGGTCGGCAGTAGCGGGACGCAAGCTCGTGTATGCCATGCCGCCGGGCAGCTTTGAAAAAGTTGGGCAGAAAACGCGACGAATCGAGACGATTCTGAATGACGGCCTGGCGACATGCCTTGATACCTCGCTGTTGTTCGCGTCGGGGCTGGAGGCCATGGGGCTGAACCCCGTGCTGGTGATGACGCAGGGGCACTGTTTCACCGGTGTGTGGCTCGTCAACAAGATGTTCCCGCGTCCGGTAATCAGTGATTGCGTTGAGCTGCGAAAGGTGGTGACAGCCAATGAAATGATTGTCTTTGAGACAACATTGGTCACAAACGTTCCCGCCGCAAGATTCCCTGATGCGATCACCACCGCAGTGCAAGCGATCTCCGAAGCGAAAGAGCACGAGTTCGTTGCGGTGATTGATGTGGCGCGAGGTCGTGTCTGCCAGATCCGCCCGTTGGCCTCTCACGCGGCTCGGCCTGACAGTCCGACCGATTCGGAAGAGTCTGGCCCGCCACCGCTCCCTGCTTTGCCGGGCATCACGACGGTGATCACGGAGGAAGAGTCTGAACGTCCTCAGACGCCAGCTGGGCGTATCGAACGCTGGCAACGGAAGTTGCTGGATTTATCGCTGCGTAATCGATTGTTGAACTTCGTTCAGACTCAACAAACGGTCCCCGTGTTGTGTCCTGATGTTTCACAGCTGGAGGATCAACTCGCGGACGGCGCGAGGATGAAACTGGTTTCGTTGCACGATGCCAATCCGATGGGGCAACGAGACGCGGAACTCCATCAAAAGCGAACCCAGAAGGATATTGACCTGGAGTTCGTCAGCCAGATCTTTCATCGAGGCGAGGTCGCCTGTCCCCTCGACGAACGAGAGCTTGATTCAAGACTGACAGCCCTCTTTCGAAAAGTTCGAAACGACCTGGCCGAGGGCGGATCGAACACGCTCTATCTCGCCGTGGGCTTTTTACGCTGGAGGCAAAAAGCTGATGAGTCCAAGAGCTTCCGAGCTCCGCTCCTGCTCCTGCCTGTGACGCTGGCCCGACGGAGTGCGTCGTCACCCTTCTATCTGACCAGCCACGAAGATGAAGTCCAGTTCAACTCCACATTGGTTCAGCTCCTGAAGAAAGACTTTGATTGTGATCTGACAGCGTTTGAATCCAACCTTCCGATGGATGACCGAGGGGTCGATGTGCCCCTGGTGTTCACGAAGATCCGGCAGGCGGTGCACGATATCCCCGGCTTCGAGGTCGTTGAGGAAGCTGCCATTGCGTCGTTCTCATTCGCCAAGCATTTGATGTGGAAAGACCTCGTCGAACGAGTCGGACAACTGGAGCACAATCGGGTCGTCCGACATCTCATCCATGATCCTGACAAGGCTTTCCAAACGGCGGGTGTTGGGGCCATTCCCAAGCCTGTTGAAATCGACCGGCGATATCCTCCTCGGGATCTGGTACATCCTCTGCCTGCGGACTCGTCGCAGCTATCTGCAGTGATGGCGGCTTCCGAGGGACATGACTTCGTCATTGTCGGGCCGCCGGGAACCGGAAAAAGCCAGACGATCGCGAACATCATTGCCCAGTGTCTGGCTGGTGGAAAGACGGTACTGTTCGTCGCGGAGAAAACGGCGGCACTCGATGTGGTCTATCGTCGTCTGCGTGACCACGGGCTGGGCGACTGCTGTGTGGAGTTGCACTCCAACAAGGCGGAACGCAAGCGATTCCTCGACCAGTTAGAGACCTCCTGGAAGAACCGCAGCCAGGCCGACGCTTCAAGCTGGGATGAAATCAACGAGCAATTAAAAGACTATCGTGACCAGTTAAATGAATACGTCGCGAGCATCCATCACGTTGAAGCCAATGGCTGGACAGTGTATCGAGCGATGGGCGAATGTGTTCGCGGTCGTTCGCTGAATGCGCCGCTGCTCAATTGGCCGGCGTCTGTTCGACACGACAAGAAGCAGTATTCGGAACTTCTGGGGGCCGTTGCCGAGTTAGGGAGGACATACTCCGCGATCTCTCCCGAAGTCAGATCGCTTCCGGTCATGATGACTGACTGGACAGTGGCTGGAGAGGCGGCACTGCTGGAATCGTGCCGTCAGTTGGAAGCAGCGGCGGAGTCGTTGACGACAGCGGTTCGCCGGCTTACTGAGACGTTCAGCCTGCCGTCTCGAGAGGGAATCTCTGCGGCGGAGCTACCTCTCCTGTTCCGACTGGCACAAGAACTCAGTCGACCGATCGAGATTCCTGACGAACTGTTCTCTCCGCAGCGTGTTGTTGCCTTGAATTCGCGCCTGACGGAACGCAAGGACTTGCTCCAGCACCACGAGCAAGCGAAAGCGGACTTGCAGGCAGCGATTCAGGCCTATTGCCGAGCCCTTGGACTCTCGGGATCAGCCCCGATTACGGACGCACAAAAACGTCCCCTCTACAAACTGGCCAACGAGCTGGTCAGCCCGCAGCTTCCCCCGGCGGAATTGGTGTTTCACCCGGAGTTCGAACGGCTGGCCCAGGCACTGACGGAGCGTCCCGCATTGGTTCAGCTTCGTGAGGAATCGCTCGCAGCGCTGAGAGCGAGATCCTTCGACGCAGCCCTCATTGATCGAGTTCCGACCAACGAATTGCAGGAACAGTGGCATTCCGCAATTGTGTCAATCTGGCCTCTATCCCTGACAAGAAAGGGCGCGGTTAGTAAGCGACTTCAGGCCTATATGGGGAATAAAAACTCAGCCAACCCAGAGGTCGATCTCCCGTTGCTGGCGGAATACCAGGCTGCGTCGACACAGCTTGAAGAGAACCTGAAGTCGCTCAATCTTCCGCCCCATCTGACCGCAGAGGTCAAGGCGAATGCCCAGTCACTCGACAAGCATGTGCTGGCAGCGTGGAATCTTCGTAAGGCAATCCAGGATACGGGGGCAAACATTGGTGTTGTGGCTAAGGTTGTGGGCTCCTCGCTGAAGCCCTTGGTGGCTGCGGTTCGAAAGCTCTTTCAGCCAGAACAAGAAGCCAATAAGAAGCGGGCGGAGTTGAAAGAGAATCTGGCCAAGCTGGAACTCTCTCCTCAGCTTCAAGCCGCAGTCGAACGGGATGTTTCGACCCTCGACGTTCCGATCAAAACCGTCTTAGGGATTCGCAGTGCTTCTGCAGCCCTGGGAGTTTCAGACACACAGTTGAATGTGCTTCTGAGTGCGTATCAACAGACTCCCGCTCAGGTGCGGCAAGAAGTGGCTGGCGAGTTTGGCCGTGCGGCGAAGTCGTTCCATCAGGCTTGGTCCGAGTACGTCAAACGGGCCGCCATGACGCCGGCCGCGAACGACTCTGCGTCCATTGCACAAGAGGCGGCGACCACAGCTCGCACGGTTCTCTCCAATCGGCCACATCTCCGAATGCGAGCTGCGTGGATCGAGATCCAGCAAAGGCTACGCAGCCTGGGACTCGGAATGTTTATCGATGCTTTGGAGCAAGGGACCATTGCTCCTAAGGATATGACCGCTCGCTTTGAACTGGCCTATGCCAGGTGGTGGCTTCCCACGATTGTCGATCAGCGCAAACCGATCCAGAAGTTCCAGAAGATCTTTCACGAGGGCCTGATCGAGCAGTTCCGAGCCCTGGATGAGAAAGCACGTCGAGCGGCACCATTACGGGTTCGCAGCAGGGTCTTGCACGATTTACCACCCAGCGATCAAGTTCCACGGCAATCTGAATTGGGCTTGTTGCGGCATCAAATGACTCTGAAACGCCCCAGCAAATCGATCCGTGAGATCATCTCGGGACTGCCGGGATCTTTTAGCAAGCTCGCTCCCTGTTTGCTGATGTCGCCACTGTCGATTGCCCAATACCTGCCAGTCAACCAGGCACTTTTCGATGTGGTGATCTTTGACGAGGCGTCACAGATTGCAACGTGGGACGCCATCGGTGCGATTGCTCGTGGGAAGCAAACCATCATCGTCGGTGACCCGAAGCAGCTCCCCCCCACGAATTTCTTTGGACGAGTGGACAGCGACGAGGACAACTCCGAACTGGAAGATCACGAGAAGGACCTGGAAAGCATTCTGGATGAAGCTGGTGCATCCGGGCTTCCGACTCTTCAGCTCAACTGGCACTACCGCAGCCGTCACGAGTCGCTGATTGCCTTCTCGAACTGGAACTATTACGGCAACAACCTGGTGACATTTCCAGCTGCCGAATCGTTGGATCGGGGTGTCTCACTTAGAGTCATCAAAGACGGAATCTACGACCGCGGCAAGAGTCGAACGAACCGAAAAGAAGCGGAGGCCATTGTCGCGGAACTGGTCGAGCGGATGAAACGCTGCCTGGCGAAACCACCCGGGCAGCGGCTGACCTACGGCGTTGTGACCTTCAACATGCAGCAGCAAGTCCTGATTCTCGACCTCATTGATGATGCCCAGCGGAAGCATCCAGAGCTGGAGTGGTTCTTCTCGGATGATCGCATCGAGCCCACGGTCGTGAAGAACCTGGAGAATGTGCAGGGGGACGAACGTGATGTGATGATGTTCTCCATCGCATTCGGTTTCGACGCTGCGGGCAAGTTCCCAGTCGATTTTGGGGCCATCAACCGGGATGGCGGGGAGCGTCGACTCAATGTGGCCATCACGCGAGCGAGGCAGGAACTCGCGGTGTACTCCTCCTTCCAGCCTGAACAACTCCATGCCGAGAGATCGAACGCTCGTGGCGTCCGTGATTTGAAATCGTTTCTTGAGTACGCCGACAAGGGCCCCGAGGCGATGGTCGCCCGGACCGAAGGATCACTGGGCGGATTTGAATCGCCGCTCGAAGAGTCGGTCGCCACAGCACTGCGGGACCGTGGCTGGATCATCGACACACAAGTCGGTGTGTCCGGATTTCGAATCGACCTGGGTGTGGTCCACCCCGATAAAGCCGGAGCCTATCTGGCAGGCGTAGAGTGTGATGGGATGACCTATCACCGTTCTGCCATGGCACGGGATCGGGACAAAACTCGCCAGCAAGTCCTTGAGAATCTTGGCTGGTCAATCGTTCGTGTCTGGTCGACCGACTGGTGGTATGCCACGGATCAAGCCATCGAGGCTCTGCACTCTGCGCTGTGTCAGTTGCTGAAGCAGTCTCGCGAGATGGAGAAGGGTGAGGTTCTGCTGGATTCCGATGAACTCACGGAGGTGGAAGCTGTCGCCACTTCGGAGGCTTTCGTCGATCAGGTGCACAAGGAGTTGCCCGCTGATCCATCGGAGGTCAGACCGCAGTTGATCTCGCACTCTGTCGCCCCGGCTGATACAGCTGAACGACGCCCAAACGCAGACCTCGCTCCCCCCGATCAACCGGTATCTGCCCGTCTCTATTTTCGTCGCGCTGAAATCGCAGACGCCACATCGAAACAGGAAGCCTTCTTTGAGGAGAGATACTCAGAAGAGTTGAAAGCGATGGCACTCGCGATCCTGGAGGTCCAAGGCCCTATTCTGGATGATTCCCTGGCTCGTGATGTGGCCAAGGTTCATGGCATTTACAGAACATCAGCCAAGGTGAGACAGCGGGTCTTGGATCTACTGGCAGACGTCCCGGCGACAGAGGAGCCCGTGGGGCGATTTCTCTGGTCAGGGGCAGCCCCACTAGCGCTCGTGCCGTTTCGTTACGCCAAAATGGGAGACGAGCGCCGAAGCGTGAATGAGATCGCCATGCCCGAACTGCTCGGGCTGCTGCAAGACCACCCAGACCTGGTCACGAGCGACGACCCAGCTCTGGCCCTTGCCCGAGTGATCGGCCTGGCACGGCTATCCAGCAACGCCAGAGAGAGACTGGAGAAAGCGATCGAATTGAAATCGCAAGAAAACAGTTAATCCCGGGTGAGAATAGCGACGAGCATTCACTCGATTCGATGATACCGGTTGAACGAGCCAACGTTTCATGATTGGAGGCGGCAGCTGCGGATGCGGGATGCGGCAGCATCGACTGCGGCCATGAGTTTGAGTTCGCAGGGTGGCCAGGTGGCTTGCAACCTTTGGGGGCCGGAGGCCGTGGAGGCTTTTGTGGGGGGCTTTCGCAGTGGTGACCCGGCGGGTTAGTTGAGGTGACTTGCGACCATGGAAAGACCAATCACGAGGTGGCACCGGCTGGCTCGCTTTGGAGCCTACCGGTGTGCCTTGGCACAAGAGGCATGTCGTGATAGACCTCTGGTTGTGAGAACCCCCTTCGGCTCCGCCGCCCCGTTAGCCCAAAGCGGCAACCGGTGCCACCCAGCGATCAGCGATTTTGCAAATCGAGATACTCGCGATTCCCCTGTACCTCCGCTTCGGGTTGGTACAGGGAGCGAAGAGGTTAGGAGCAGAGTCGCTGAAACGACTCCTGGGCTCTCCTAACAATCGAGCGTTCGGTCCTTCTCCCAGGCCGAGACATGGCTGTTGTAGTCCCGCCACTCGGCGTGCTTCAACTTCAGGTAAGCGTTGGCAAACTCTTCACCCAACCCCTGACGCAGCACTGGACACTTCTCGAAGTTCCGTAGCGCGTCGAGCAGGTTCTCCGGGAGCTTGTGCTGGCTAGTCAGGTGGGGTTTCTCGTACACATTCTCATCGAGAGGTCGGCCCGGATCGCGACGATTTTCGATCCCATCCAGTCCCGCTTCCAGCACAGCTGCGGGCATCAGATAGGCATTCGCGGCCCCGTCGGAGAGTCGCAGCTCAATGCGTCCGGCATCGGGAATCCGGATCATGTGAGTGCGGTTGTTCCCGCCATAGGTGATCGTGTTCGGCGACCACGTCGCCCCCGATGTCGTCGTGGCAGCTCGAATGCGGCGATAGGAATTGACCGTCGGATTGGTGATCGCGCACAGCCCCTCGGCAGAGTGCAGCATCCCTCCCAGAAAGTGATACGAGAGCGGAGACATGCCGAGTTCGTCGCTCCCCGAAAAGAGATTCTTGCCAGTCTCCCGCTCCCAGACCGAAGCATGGATATGACACCCGTTACCGGTCAGGTTCGAGAACGGCTTGGGCATGAATGTCGCCCGCAACCCATGCTTCTCCGCCAGCGTCTTGACCAGGTACTTGAAGAACGTCATGCGGTCGGCGGTCTTCAGGGCTTCGGCGTATTTCCAGTTGATCTCGAACTGGCCGTTCGCGTCTTCGTGGTCGTTCTGGTATGGCTCCCAGCCGAGCAACTCAATCGCGTCACAGATCTCCGCAATGAGGTCATATCGCCGCATCAGGGCCATCTGATCGTAGCACGGCTTCGACTGCGTATCGCGAGGGTCCGAGATCGCCTGACCATCGGGCGTCAGCAGGAAGAACTCGCACTCCACGCCGGTTCGCATCTCGTACCCCTTCTCAGCTGCACGGGCGAGCGAGGATTTGAGGACGTTTCGCGGAGCGTGGGCAATCGGCTTCCCATTCATCCACGGATCGGCAGCCAGCCAGCCAACCTCGGGCTTCCACGGCAACTGGATCAGACTGGCCGGGTCGGGAACCGCGAAGACATCGGGGTCGGCCGGTGTCAGGTCGAGCCATGTGGCAAACCCCGCGAATGACGCTCCCGCCTTGCTGATCTCATCAATCGCCGAAGCGGGGACAAGCTTGGCTCGCGAGACACCGAACAGATCTGTGTACGAAATCAAAAAATAACGAATGCCGAGTTCCTCGGCTCGCCGTTGCAACGACATGGAGATCGTCTTTCGACTAAGAGTCTGGCCGGGACTGCTGGGCGCTCAGCAGATCAGCGATGGTTTGGGTGAGGAATTGTTGGTCCTCAGGGTGTTTGGAGGGATTACCCGCCCGATGTCCCCAGATGGTGGGAATCGGTCGGAATTCAGCCTGCGGGATCTGCTTCGCCTCGCGGAGGCAATCGTCCGGGGTAAAGTACAGATCGGTCTGGCTGGGAATGATATAGGTCTTGGCTCGGATCGCACCGAGGGCCGCGTGCAGATCGCCACGGTAGAGGTCGTTGTTGCTGATGTCAGAACGAATCCAGGTTTCCAGCATCGACAGCAGATTCATCGGATCGCGACGCAGGAAGCTGGCCTCCCAGTCTCGAATCAGGAAGTCCTCCAGCGACGTGTACCCCAATGTGAGATAGAGGTGCTCGCGATAGAAGGCCTGCGACAGAGCCCACCCGGCATAGACGCGGCCGATGGCTTTGAGGCCCCGCTCAGGCTTGGCGGTAAAGCGCTGGCCGTCCCAGTGGGGATCGGTCGTCAGAACCGCCCGCAGCCCCTCCAGGAAGACCACGTTATGCGGCGTGGTCCGAGCTGTTCCGCAGACGGCGGCGATGCGTTCGACGCACTCCGGGAACACCGCCCCCCAATGCAATGCCTGCTGAGCTCCCATCGACCAGCCATACGCCAGCGCCAGCTTCTCGATGCCGAAGACATCTTTCAACATCCGCTTCTGGGCTGTCACGTTATCGACATGCGTGAAGGCGGGCGGGGCGCCCCCGAGGACTACGTCGGAAAGATTGCTCGGCGACGACGAAAACCCATTCCCGAACATATTCGGGATCACGACAAAATACTTCGACGAGTCGAGGATCTTTCCCGGACCGATCAGCCACTCAATGTCGGGATGCTGTGCCCCGTACGAGGTCGGGTACAGAATGACATTCGATCGATCGGCGTTCAGCGTGCCATAGGTCTGGTAGACCAAATGAGCTTCGGGCAGGACTCCGCCTGCCTGCAGGGCGAAGTCTTGCAGGATGTACCGACCGGAACTTCCCAGCGGTTCACTCACTGGACGGGCTCACTCTTGATCGAACCGAGTGACTTCACGATCTCACAATTGGTCGAGATGTAATCGGGAGCCAGATGCGCCAGCTGGGCCTTGAGTTCCCGGTGAGCCTCAGGCAGATGGTGAAATGGAATCGACGGGTAGAGATGGTGCTCGGTATGGAACGGCATGTTCCACATCAGCAAACGGATCGGGAAACTGGCCAGCGTCGTGCGCGTGTTGGTCAGTCCGTTTTCGTCATGGCTGCAGCCCGTGTGCTCTGTGATCAGGATGGCCCGCAACAGTGGCTGGGCCAGAATGGCGGGGAGAAAGAACTCATAGAGGGCGAACTTGTACCCCATCGCAATGGAGATGATCGCAACCACATAGACCGCCAGCTGGGCCGAGGCGGAGATGGCAATTCGCTTCCTGGCGCTGTCGGGGACAAAGGCCCAGGCTTGCGTCTGCCCAGTCGCCATCTTGAAGAAGAGCAGGGGGCGATAGAGCCAGAACGAGAGCCCGCTGATCTCGACGAAGTATTCCCACATCGTGCGGGGTTTGGGCGTCATCAGCTCGGGGTCGCGTTCGGCGTCCTGGGTGTAGCGATGGTGCCAGGTGTGGTAGAGCCGGTAGTAGGTGAAGTTGTAGAAACTCAGCAGGCCCGCCACCCAGCCGAACGTCTCGTTCATCCACTTCGAATCGAACGCCGTGCGATGGACGCACTCATGCATCGGGGCGAACATCGTGACGAGCGTAAACCCGTGGGCGATCATCGCGGGAATCAGCAAATACCAGTGCGACTGTGCCCGATAAACGAGATACCCGGTCGTCAGCATCACCCCCAGATGAGCCCCCATTCGGAGCAAGCCCTGCAGGTCGGACCGCTGACTCAAGCTGCGGATGACGGCGATATCGAGTGCGTTTCGCCCCGCCAGCGAGGCGGTGCCCATATCACGATTGTCCCCGGACGGAATCGCTCCAGACGCCATAACAGCCCCCTCATTATCGAGGTGGGTGGGTACCTCTCCCAGGAACCCAACCCGGCCGGAGCGAACGGCAAAGATGATTCATCTGGAATCAGATTACGCACTGAAGAAACACGCCGCAAGCACATCACGCGGGATTCCCGGACATGGAGTGCGCCACGGGTCAAAGTTTGATTGCTCACAAACCCCGAAGAGCCGAAAGCGTCAGCGCCCGGAGTGAAGCACTCATCGACACACAAGCCGATACTTTAACGCTCCCAACTCTTGAAGATTCGACTTGACCGAGAGAGTTTCGGAAACGAGACCGTCAGCCCAGACAAAGAGGATTCACCGCAGAGGGTCGCAGAGTCACGCAGAGGGAAGAGGCGGGGAACTCACGTTTGCCACAAGAGGCGAACCCAAGATGGACTCCCGCCACAAGAGCCTCTGGCGCGAACGCACACCGGTAGGCTCCCAAGCGAGCCGACCGGTGCCACCCTGCTTTCACCTCACTTATCCTCCGGCCTTTCGAAGGCCAAACTCTTTCGCCATCGCGTCGAGATCAACTTTTTCTGGAATCTGAAACCCCGGACGTACAGTATCCGCAATCTTTTCATAGTCATAGAAGATATTGCAGATCATCTGATAAGCCAGCAAGCGAACATCCCGACTAAGTGACTGATTGCGGAGGATCGAATTCAGTTTTCTGCACACTTCATAATTTCCCGTTGTATTATAGAAAACCCCAACTTCCGAAATGGCTTTCATTAGCACTTCACCGCTAACAGTTCGGTGTTCCGCCAGAACTGATTCGTATTCCTTTAGCAGATTGGCGGTCATCATTAATCACATCCATTTCAGCTGGGCGGCACCGCTTGGCTGGATCTGTATCCGACCGGTGCCGCTTGCCACATCAGGCTATCTCAGAGTGGACTCCTGTCACAAGTGCCTCATGCTACTCCGCTGTACTGGGAGTTAAGCCCCCTGCCGCTCGCTGGGGTGAATCATATTCCAGTCCGAGTCCCGCGTTGGTCGATGGCGACGGCGGTGAGGATGACGAGGCCGAGGACGACTTTTTGCATGTAGCTGTCGACGCGGAGCAGGTTCATGCCGTTCTGGATCACGGCGATGATGAACGCGCCGATCAAGGTGCCGAACATGGTCCCGCGACCGCCCGATAGGCTGGTCCCTCCCACCACCACGGCGGCGATCACGTACAGCTCATACATTTGGCCGAACATCGGCGAGCCGCTTTGCAGCTGGGAGGCCATCAGGATTCCGCCGAACCCCGCCAGCAGTCCTGAGCAGACATAGGCCGCCAGCAACACGCGCTCGGTGCGAATGCCCGACAGCCGCGCGGCCTCGCGGTTTCCCCCCACCGCATACAAGTACCGGCCCCAGACGGTCCGAGTCATCACGACATGGGCCAGCAGATAAAACGCTCCCAGCATCCAGACCGAGTTCGGCACTCCGAGCATCGTTCCTCGTCCCAACCACGTATACGACGGCGGAATCCGATAAGCCGACTCGCCGCCGGTCAGCATGTACGCGACCCCGCTCACGGCCAGCATCGTCGACAGCGTCACGATGAACGGCGGCATCTTCAGCTGGGTAATCAGTCCCCCGTTGAATACCCCGACCGCCGTCGCTACCCCGACACCGGCCAGCGAGCAGACGACCATGGCTCCGGTCCCCGCACTCACCCCGCCGCCACGATTCTGAATCAACAGGCAGCACGTCACAGCTGAGAGGGCGATGAGGCTGCCGACCGAGAGATCAATGCCTCCTGTGATGATCACGAGCGTCATCCCGATGGCGATCACGGCAATGACCGAGATCTGATCAGCGATGTTGAAGAGGTTGCGGGCCTTGAGAAAGTCGGGCCAGCGATATGGCTCAGGGGAGAGGACTTGTAGAGTCCCCAGCGCCGGGAAGTCGACCGCAAGATCCTCAAACACCGCCCAACTGGCGGACTCGTGCGTCGTCAGGATCGCGTTCAAAGGCTGGCCGGAGGCGTTGAGAGTCTCCAGGGCCTTGCGCACTTCCCGGGCGTCTCCACGCACGACTTGTGTCGTGATTTTCTGCTGGCTCAGGCTCAACTCCGCAGCTGAGGCGAACGCCTCAAAACGGTTGGAGGGCAGGGCTCCGGGAGTGGCTGCGTCTGCGGTGGAACCACTCGCGGCGTCGAGCGGAATCACGACCAGCACACGCTGTGGTTTGAGATCGATCGCCCGACTTGCCAGTCGACGCCCCGCAGCGGCATCGATGTCGTGCTGTTCGCGGATTGTCAGCACACTCAACACCAGTACCAGAAACAACAGCCCGGCCAGCCGCGCGGACTCCCGGCCAAATACCCGATGAAGGAACAAACCAAGACGAGACGACATATCCGGAAACCTGATTGAGCGGAACAGAGACCCGGGATCGCAAGAGCAGGCTGACATCACGGTCAGCACCACCCTCGCAGGCAACGATTGGAATCGCAGCGCCAGTCTTGCCGAATGGATCGGTTCTCGCCAGTGTGTCGATCGGCCCTAAGACTCCAGGCGGATGATCGCGAACAAGCCCCACGGGTGTGCGGTCGGGCCCCAATACAAGAAGAGTCTCTGGAAAATCCGCAAACTTCGCTTGCGGGGAACTTCGTATTGAAGCAAGATTTGAGGAACTTTCGGCTGGCGAACATGTTAGGGACAGTTCATACTCGTCTACGTATGGACTTTATTGCATGAGTTTCTGGGGCTCCCCAAATGGCTACGTCTGACCGTAATCAGAAAAGTGACGCCACAGCCGAGCTGTCGGAAACGTTCGTCCCCGGGAGTTCTCCCTCTGGAAACCTGGACAGGACGCGCGCCATGGGCCAGCCCAGCCCCTCAGATCCCAAGCCCCCTTCGAAACCTCAAAGCACCGAAAACAAGGGGAGCGGAGAGCAGATCCTCGGCGACTTCAAAGTTTTGAAGAAGCTCGGCCAGGGAGGGATGGGGACCGTTTATCTCGCCCAGCAGATCAGCCTCGACCGGCCTTGCGCTCTCAAGGTCATGATGAAGGAGCTGGTCAAAAAGCCGGGCTTTCTCGAACGCTTCATTCGCGAAGCCCGGGCGATGGCCAAGATCAACCACCCGAACGTCGTGCAGTGTTACGGCGTGTTCGAAGAAAAGGGGTTGAACTTTGTCGCCATGGAGCTGATGGACGGCAAGAGCATGCAGGACTGGGTCAACGAACTCGGTCGGCTCTCGGTCTCGGATGCGGTGCTGGTGACCTGTGTCGTGGCTGAGGCTCTCCAGCACGCCCACGACCTGAACATGGTCCATCGCGACATCAAGCCGGACAATATTCTGGTCACTAAGAAGGGTGTGATTAAGGTCGCCGACCTGGGGCTGGCCAAGTCGACCGACGAAGACATGTCGATGACGCAAAGCGGTACGGGGCTCGGGACGCCGCATTACATGCCCCCGGAACAGGCCCGCAACGCCAAGCACGTGGACAACCGGTGCGATGTCTACGCCTTGGGCGTGACGATGTACCACTTCCTCACTGGCAAGGTCCCATTCGCGGGCGACTCGATCGTGGAGCTGATCACGAACAAGGAGAAGGGGGTATTCCAGCCCGCCCATCGCGTCAACTCTCAGGTGCCCGAGCGGCTGAGCCTGATTTGCGACAAGGCCATGGCCAAGGACCCCAAGCACCGCTATCAGCACATGCGTGATCTCGTCAAAGATCTCGAAGCCCTTGGAGTGGCGGGGGAATCGCTCTCCTTTATCAACGATCCGAACCGCCAGGCGGTCCGACGCGGTAGTTCCGCGCCAACAGCCACCAACATGCGCAACACGATGGCTGCGACCGCCGCCGCTCCGGGAGCTCGCGGACTGGCAGCCACTCAAGCTGGACAGACCGACGCCGTTAAGAAGACAACTGTCGGCACGGAACCAATCTGGTATGTGAAGCACGTCGACGCGGCAGGCAAGCCGACCATTGCCAAGATGTCGACGCCGCAGGTTCTGCAATGTGTTCGCAGCGACCGGTTCAACGAACGAACCCAGCTGGCTTCCAACGCGAAGGGACCGTTCCTGCCCCTGACGCAGGTGCCTCAGTTCGAGGACGAGACGCGCAAGATGCTCGTACGTCAGCAGAGTGCCAGCAAGGCTCGCTCGCAGGCGGACGCCTACAAAAAGATCGAGAAGCAGTACAACCGCCAAAAATGGTGGAAGATGCTCTCGAACTTCCGTGATGGAACGCTGGGGATCCTGGGGCTGGTCCTCTATCTCGGTGCGATTGCAGCTGCGATCTTCGCGGTGTGGTATTTCTGGCCCCAGATCATGGGCCTCGTGAAATCCCGCATGAACGGCTGATTGTTCGAGTTTCTGATGTATTCACATCAGTTATAACCGATATATACTCAAGCCGTTCGTCCCGTGGAGAAGGTGATGCTCGAGTTGGCCCGAAATCTGAATTGTTCCCGCAACTCGCAAGGCTTCGGTCGTCGACCGCTGTTGCAAGCTGCGGGAGCCGGGCTCTTTGGACTGACACTGCCCAAGCTATTGCAGGCGGAAGAGCAGGGGATTGCTGCCCGGGCGAAGTCGGTGATTTTCCTGTTCCTTTTTGGGGGCCCGAGCCAGCTCGAGACGTTCGACCTCAAGCCGCATGCCCCTGATCGGATTCGCGGACCGTTCCAACCGATCGCTTCAAGAACGCCGGGGCTGCTGATTAGTGAGCATCTCCCCCAGCTGGCGAATCTTTCCGATCGATACACCGTCATTCGGACGATGTCCCACGCATTCAACGACCACAGCGGCGGGGGCCATTACATCCAGACGGGTCGGAAGTGGCATATCCCGATCGGTGGCGGATTCAACGCCACGCCGCAGGATTGGCCCGCCATGGGGTCAGTCGCAGACCGGCAGCTCAAGACGGGACGCGACGCCGACTTGCCGGGGTATTTTGTCATCCCGAATTCGCTGGGACGGCTGCAGGAGTTCGCAACTCGGTTGCGTCGACCGGGCGAGTACGGGGGCTGGTTAGGCCGGGGAGCCGACCCGCTCACCACAGCTATCGACAAGAAGGATGCGAAGGACAATCCCTACTGGCGAAACTGCTCCGACGAGGAGCTGACATTCGCGATCGAAGGCTTGATGGCCAAGCGGGATTTGACAGTGGATCGCCTGGAGAACCGCCAATCGCTGCTGCATCAGTTCGACCAGCTGCGACGCGAACTCGACAAGCCACAGGCGTTCCGGGCTTATGACCGATTCCAGACACGGGCGTTGTCACTGGTGGCATCTGAGAAGACACGCCAAGCCCTCGACATCACGCAAGAGCCAGTGGCTCTCCGGGACCGTTACGGGCGACATCTGTTCGGACAATCGACGCTGATGGCCCGCCGCCTGGTGGAAGCAGGTGCTCGCTATGTCACCGTGCACTACGATGCTCCCGACGGGTACGGATGGGACTCGCACGTCAACAGTAAGGACGTGAAAAACCACTTGATGCCGACATTTGACCAAGGGATGTCGGCACTGCTGACTGACCTGGAAGATCGCGGGCTGCTGGACGAAACCCTCGTCGTGGCGATCGGTGAGATGGGTCGAACACCGACTCCTTCGGGAGACTGGGGCCGCGGCCATTGGAGCACACTATTCCCCGCAGTCCTGGCCGGGGGCGGAATCCGCCGAGGAGGCCTTTACGGCGAAAGCGATAAAAACGCAGCCTACGCGACCTCGCCGACCGTCAGCCCGGAGGACTTGGCCGCCACAATTTACCATCTGCTCGGGATCGATCCCGACCTGCGGCTGCCTGACGCCTCCGGACGTCCTATGCCGATCAATGAAGGCGGTCGGGTGCTCTCCGACATCTTCGCATAGCTTCACCAGTACTAACGGCGGCGGAAAACTTCCCCCAATCAACCGCCCGAACTGCTTTACTCGGGCTTTCTTGCATCGTGGCACGCGATTTTCTAATATGCCAGCTTGGCTTGCTGATTCTCTGCATATGGATGGCGGGGAATCATGAGAATCGGGTTCTGACTACCGTCCATTCGACCAAGGACAATTCGTCACATGGCATCTAAGAAACCGCCCAGCCGCCTCGACAAACGCCGCGAGGCGGAAGCAGTCGAAGCGATTGAGAAATCCTCTGCTGGAGGCAAGAAGGCCACGGCAAAGAAGGCCACCAAAGCCAAGTCGACCACTCGTCGCAAGACTAAGCAGGCGGAGCGTAAGCGGTTGGTCTGGGGCGTCTTCAGCGGTACGCTGCGTGAAGAAGCCCGCTTCCCCTACAACGAACGGGCTCAGGCTGAAGAAAAGCTCGAACAGCTGCGGGCCAAGAGCAAGAAGCTCTACTTCATCCAGCCGATCAAGGAACTGATCACCGACGGATCGGCGTCTCCTCGTCCCTTCCTGGACGATGATGATGAGTTGCCACCCGTCAAGCTGCGTCGTCGTCAGACGGCCAAGGACGATCGCGACGAAGTTCCGGTTGAAGAATACAGCGATGACGTCAACGACCGCGATTTCGACCTGTCCGATATGGGCATGGGCGATGGCGACGATGACTGATTGATTCGCCAGAATGAAGTCAGACAAACTCAACACCCACGAGTCTCTCGTGGGTGTTTTTGCATGATGTGGCAGAACTGGTGGTTATCGCGTTGTCGCCGCGACAGCAACCTGACGAGCGTCCTGTTGTTCCCAGCGATGTGCGGGGACAAACTCCACACCAGTCTCGGGGAGTATTCGGGCGGGGATCGACACGCGCACCCGCGGCGGCTGTCCCGACTGGGCAATGCGGCCCAGACGCTGATAGCCGAGTCGATCACAGCTGCGAAGTGACGCCTCGTTGGTCCACTCGACGGTCGAAATTAACGCCCGAACCCCGCGGGCCGACAACTCGGCCAGAGCCAGCCCCATGGCTGCTGCGTGCAGGCGGCGTCCTCGATATTTCGGGTGAGTAAACCCCTTGAACATGTACGAAACGTGATCGGGCAACAGCAGTCCCACCCCAAAGCAGTGCTGAGGGGCAGCACGATGCAGGGCGTACCAGCCGTATGCCGCCAGGTGGCTTCCGTCCAAAGCGGCGTAACACAGGCTGTCGCCTCGATCGATCTCATCGCCGAGGCTCTCCTCCAGATCCAACGAGGCGTCGAGACTGAATTCCCGAACCTCAGCTGATGTCAGGAAACGAAACTCAAAGCCCGGAACCGGACGGCAGGACTCTGCCCGCTGAAGATCGAGCCACACGACCTCCATGACATGCCGATGGAGGAGCTTGGTTCCTAACCGATCGACGAGCATGCGACCAGCCGCAGCCCAGCCAAATTGCTGCCTGACCTGGTTCAGAAGAGATAACGGATTCCGCATGGTGATATTCACAAAGGAGGTCAAAACGCTTGCCGCTCTTCACGACGAGCAGCGGATCCGCGACGAGAACGAATGACGTCCATGCACTATCCCACGGAAAACGACCGCCGTGTTGCGATCCTAAATCCAAAATCATCAATACTCTGACACTTGACGGAGGAATGCTCGGAGCGTGACGGGACGAGGCGATTCCTCAACACTTAGCATATAAGGATATTTTCAGATTACTGCACTGAACAGAGGCTTCCGCCTTTACGTGAACACTCGCACAGTGCCAGCTGTCTCATCCACGTTTCAACAAGGCTCGAGCCCGAACTGCCTGTTTGTAAGGGGTTACGCTGTCCCCGCATCGCAGGATCAGATAAATTTCCCAGCTTCCCGATGCCTGGTCTGCATGAATCACCGACCAGGCTGAACTCAACTCGCCTGATGGCGGTGAAGGACGCTCGGATGCCCATGGATCCCTACACCATCTGCCCATGTGGCAGTGGCAAGAAACTCAAGTTCTGCTGTCAGTCCCTCTCCACGGAAATGGAGAAGGTCGAGAAGCTGATCGACAACCACCAGCCTCGCATGGCGTTGCAGATCCTGGAAAAGCTCGCGAAGACGAACGAGCAGAATCCCTGGGTCGTCACGCGTCAGGCCGCCTCGTTGATGTCCGATGACCGAGCCGCCGATGCCAAGAACGTCCTGCTGATGTTCCTGCGTCATCGTTCCGACCACCCCAGCGCCAATGCGCTTTACGCCATGGCCACGCTGCAGGCCGATGGACTTCCAGAAGCTCGTAAGGCCATTCGCCGGGCCTTTCGGTTCTCGATCGCTGCCGAACCGGTCATCGTCGCTGGACTTGCTCAGTATCTCGCGGAGTATCACTGGCAGCTGGAACAGTTCATGGCGGCTCGCCAGCACATGGTGATGGCACTGCAGCTTGGAAATGAAAATCAGCGTCAGGAAGTTCTGCAACTCCTGACGGAGTTCGATGCCGACGCCACGGTGCCATTCAGTTTCCGCGGGGGTCAGGCCATTCCGCCGTACACTCCTCCCGAGGCAGCCGCCGAAAAGGTCAACAAGGCTCAACGCCTGGCCTCGGTGGGATGCTGGGGAGACGCTGCCACGCTGCTCACCGAAGCTGCCGAACAACACGACCCCGAGTCGGTCAACCTGTGGCGGCTGATCGGTCTGTTCCGGGCGTGGGATGGGGAAGAGGCCAAAGCCGCTGCCGCTCTGCACAAGGCTGCTGAACTCGACAGTGCGAACTTTGAAGCGGCCGTCGAGATGGAGGCACTGGCCCAGGAACTCGATCGCAACGTTCCCGAGAACTGCACGAAGTTGCGAACTGCAGCCTACGACACCGAACAGGTGTCCCGCCTGCTCGGCAAGCTCGATGAGTCCTCGCTGCTGGTCAAGATTCCGAATCAGGCCCCCCGTGGGGACGAAGAACAACCGACAGCCGGGATCTACGCCGTCCTGAACCACCCGTCCAGCGAATTCCGTCCTGGCATGAAGCTCAGTGACCTGTCCCGCATCGTGGGCCGGATTACTGTCCTCGACTCCAACCCCGAGCAAGCCCTGCCGCCGCGAGTCCTCACGACCGCCCTCGAAGGGGAAAAGCTCACCCACACCAAGACGACGTTGGAGTCAGTCGCGGGCGACCTTGTTCACCGGGCTCCCAACGATCCGCCCGAGGGAACGGTCGTGGGCGTCGAGCGGCCCGACGATGAGACGATGACGTTCGACTACTACATGCCCAAGTCGATCCCCGCCGGCGACCGTCGTCGGCTGCGTCGCGAGTTTCTCGACTCCTGCTGGGGAGACGGGTGGAAGAAGCATCCGCTGCGGGCCCTCGGTGGAAAGTCTCCGTCCGAGGCGGCTTCCGATCCAAGCGCCCGGATTAAACTCGCCGCGGCGATTGACTGCCTGGAAGCTGTCGCGGATGACATGAACACCACAGCTCCGATCGAAGCCCTGCGTCAGGAGTTTGGACTCCCGGCGTTTGAGCCGATCGCGATCTCGGACAACAACCAGTTGCAATCGCTCAGCCTGTCCCAGCTTCGCCGGGTCGATATTGGATCGCTCACGCCGGAGACGTTCCGGCTACTGGTTCAACGCGCTTCGATGTCGCGGATGGGTCGACTGGCGAATCGCGCTCTGAAGACGTGGCTCGTTGATCGCGACTCCACGTTCAGCAGCGACGATGAACGGTTGCAGGTCATGGCCAGCCTGGCGGATCTGAATTCGCGATCGCTTCACGATGTCGAGGCGATGGAGTGGAACAAGAAGGCCCGGGCCATCATCGAAAAGCTACCCAATGCTTTCGAGCGGGTGGTCGAATGGAAGCTGCGGGAACTCCAGCTGCTGCTCGACGAGAAGGACAAGGTGACTTCGCTCTTCCGCGAGCTGTGGGAAGTCTATGGAGCCAAGCTGCCACGTCTGCGTCAGATTCTGGGCAGCATTGTCGAGGAGTTGGGAATCGAACGTCCCTTTGATCAGGGCATCGTGACCACCACGACCGATGTCGGCGGGCTGTGGTCCCCCGATGCACCAAGCGACGCCCCAACCGGTCAGAAACTCTGGCTGCCCGAGAACGGCTGAGGCTCAACCAGCCATCCGTTGCACTCAAACCAATAACAAAGCCCGATGGTCATCCCATCGGGCTTTGTTGGTTTTCGACGCCATGCGGTGTCGCGGGTATCTGAGGTATCTTCCCCCCAGGGCCAGCTACGCCGTCCGTTTCCCGGACTGCACTTGCAGCACCGGCTGAGCCCGTTCACCACTGCACAGGACCACCAGCAAGTTCGAGATCAGCTGATCTCGGTCGGAGGCTCCCAGCTCAAACCCCTCCGCCTGCAACTGCCCCACAGCATCGCGCACGATCAGCACCGCGCCGTCGACAATTGTCTTCCGAGCATCGATCAAAGCCAGGGCCTGTTGCCGCATCAGCATCGCCTGAGCAATCTCCGGGGCATAGGTCAGGTCATTGATCCGAAACCCCAGGACCTTCACCCCAGCTGCATCGACCGCAGACTGCAACTCGTCGATGAAGGACTGGGTGACAACCTCACTCTCTTTCTTCAAGCAAGGCACCGATTCGTCCGCGGACTCGTAGGGGAACACGGAGCTCACTCGTTTGACGACAGCTCCCGCCTGGTTGCTCAGGAACTGATGATAGTCCTCCACCTGCAAGGCCGCTTTGTAGGTGTCCTCGACTCGGTACAGAACGATGGCACTGATCTCGATCGGGTTTCCGTTTTTCTCCACGACCGTCGTGCGTGGAATTTCCAGAGTCGCATCCCGAGTCGAAATACGATGCAGGGTTCGCCCGACCGGGTGGATCCAGCGAATCCCTTGTGTCTTTAGCGTGGTGACAAACTTCCCAAACCGCAGCACCACGATCTCCTCACGCGGATTCAGAATAAAGAATCCAAACAACAGGACCGGAGGAAACAGGCAAGACACCGCCAGTATGAGCAGGAGTTCCAGGCCTCCCTGTTCATTGTCACGTTCACGAAGAGTATTCGACATTGAGGTTTCTCCAGGTCGGGGAGATCAGGTTCAGTTACTCTGGTCAACGTCCGGGACAGAGCAGTGGATCATGCGATTCAAAAGATTTCAGGCGGTTCTCCTCTTCCGCGAGGTTCCATTTCACGATTTGCCGCCTGATGGGGAAAAAATCACACTCTGCTCCGCCAATCCGGTATAATTTTGCGAATCGCATGAGCACATCTATGTGCCATGCGTTGGACGGTTCGTGCCAGGGACTGTGGCCTGTCTGGATTGGTTCAGGTTCTCCATGACTTCACGGTTTCATGCATCCCGATCGGACGCCCGGCGAAGGCGGTTACGGCTGTTGCTGCCCGAGTTGCAAGCTGACCCCGTTGAACCACTGCCTGCTCCCAAACACACATCAGCCCGCCGACAGCCGCAGACCTTCGCGGCCCCGGAAGAGCGGATGTCGATCGACCGATCGTTTACCGAGGAAGAGGCCCCGGGGGTTAGGACGTTGCCCGCTCTGTTGACTGGGGTCGATCCCGTCAGCTGGCTGTTCGTCGGTGATAGTTTTACCCCGAAGAATGTGACCGACCCTCGCCCATGGCGACTCTACTCCAGCCGCTTTTCCGGCGCGGTTCAGGCTCACTTCCACCGCCCGAAGGACGTCTTTATCGACGCGACCTTCCCGCAAGCCCGCCTGTCAGAGGTCCTCTTCGAGTTCGAGGGCCGCGTGGCTAAGTTCCAACCCGACATCTGCTTTCTGGCACACTCGCTCGCCGATGCTGACAGCAAGTCGATCGAGCGATTCGAGCGGATGCTCGTGACACTGATTCAGTGGTCCCGGAGATTCAACTGCCAGCTCGTGGTCCAGACGCCGCCATGCCTCCCCTCACGGAACGACTCAGTGCTGACCCGGCGGTTGATACTGGTCGAGTCAATTCGCGGAATTGCCGCCGAGCATGGAATCCCATTGGTGGATCACTGGGGGCATTGGGAACTGACAGCTGCGAGCACGAACCATCGGACGCATTGGATCGATGCAGACAGCCAGACACCTGGAGAGCAGGGGCACCGCCAGCTGGCGATCCGACTGATCAAGGACTTGAAGCTGAATACCATCGCCAAACCCGATTTCCCAGCAGTGCTCGACGAACACAGCCTGGCGGATCAGTAAGCCGCTGCCGGGGATGTTGGCTCTTAGAGGCAAGAGATCCACCGAGGTCGGGGACGTCATCTGTTAGCCATCTGCGCTGAGGGACAGACAGGAATGTCTGTCCGACTGAAACGGAATGTCGGTCAGACACGCCAGGTCTGTCTCAGTCCCTATAGACTGTGAGCCCGTGCTACTCAGCATTCGCAGGCGGACCGTCGTCGTTCGCCTCAACAGGACTCGCGTCGACAAACTCCGCGAGTACGGTGGTCGCATAGGCCCCGGGAGGCAGTGAAAACGCCACGCGGACTCCGAGAGGATCGGCGATCACTTCGACATCGCCCGGATAAATCACCAAGGCCCGTCTCGCCCCGGGCATCAGCTGACTGAATGCCTCGAAGTGCTTGACCTCGAATCCCGAGGCGGCAAGGACCTGCTGTTCCAGTTCTCCGGCCTCCCCCGACGGCGTCTTCATCTTCACGCCAAAGATCGGCCCGGTTGGGATAATCTCGCGAACGTCGACGCGAGCTTGGTCAACCGCCACATCTTCCGTGGTAAAGCATCCGCCGGAGGCAATCACTTGCAGGACATCTCCGCCCAGCACGCGGCGGAGCGTTCCTTGGTCCTCTCGAATCTGAACGACCGCATTGAACAGATCCGACTGCACGGACGAGAGGGCGAAACGCAGGAACGAGCGGCGGCGATGTGGCTCAATCTCTCTCGCACTGCGAGCGCCGGTGAGCAGATCCCGCCCCCAGGCCAGTGTCGAGTCGCCGATGCCAAACCGCTGGTCTCCATACCGGTTCGGCACCCCTTCGACGCGAACTCGCTCTGCAACGCGATTGGCCACTTCCAGCGCCCGTGGGTCTTCAGTTCGCACCAGAATGTTGAACCGATTCCCGAGCAGGTGCCCCGTCCGCAGCTTGTTGCGATGACGGGCCGATGAGAGGAGCTTCACTAGCCCCTGTGCCGCCAATTCGTCGAGTGCTGACAACCGGCTTTCCGCGTCTCCGGGAATCGAGATCCACTGCCGTGTGACAGCTCGTCGATCTTTCTGGCCCGCCATGCCGATTGAATCGCGGGAGATTCCCAGCGTGCGGCTGAGCAGGCCGGTCAGGTACTCGGCCGAAACATCGCGTTTTTCGATCCATAAATAAAGATGCTCGCCCTCACCTGACGGAAGGTAAGCCGGAAGTTCTTCCACTTGGAAGTCTTCCGGCTCCACCTTGATCCGTCCGCACAGCCGTTCCGAACGAGGAGAGGAAGGCTGTGCGAAGGAGTGCGTCATGAGAGCGAGACATTCAGAAAACGAGGAGGCGGCAGTCGGCGGTTACTCGTTCTGCAGGAGAACGAGTCGGGTGGATCCCCCACGCCGGACTTGCAGCAGGATGCCGTCTTCCAGTTTGGCTTCCTCCAACGCTTTCTGGAAGGCTTCGAGGGTTTCGACCTTGGTGTTCCCCACCTTGGTCACCACGTCGCCTTCCCGCAGACCTGCCTGACCACTGACAGATCCCGGTTCCACACTGACAATCACCACTCCCTTGAGGTCGCCGACTCCCAGCTGTTGAGACAGTTCCGGCGTCATCGTTGTCGCCTTGAAGCCCATCTTGCTGAGTTCTTTGTTCTTCTCGGGAGAGTCCTTCTTCACATTCCCTTTGGCATATGCATCAGAGGTTCGCTGCTCCAGAGTGATGTCGACGTTGATCATTTTGCCATCCCGCAGAATTTCCGCGGGATAGCTCTTTCCGGGCTCCAGCTGTTCCACGAACTCCTGCATGCTAGGCCGGTCCTTCACGGGTTGGCCCGCGAACTTCACGATGACATCGCCCGGTTGAATCCCAGCCTTTGAAGCCGGAGCATCGGGCAGGACATCCATCACAGCGACGCCAGATGCCACCCCCAGAGCCTTCCTCAGCTGCGGCTTAAGGTCATCCAGAGTCACACCAATGTAAGCTCGATGAACAGTCCCATCCTTGAGGAGCTTGTCGACGATCTTGCGGGCCTGGTTCGAGGGAATCGCAAAGCCGATCCCGTCGTAGCCCCCACTGCGAGAGGAGATGGCGGTGTTGATCCCGATCACTTCGCCGTGCATGTTGACCAGTGCACCGCCGCTGTTGCCGGGGTTGATGGCTGCGTCGGTCTGCAGGAAGTGCTCGCGACCATTGATGTCGAGGCCCTTGCGATCAGTGGCCGAGATGATCCCGGCGGTGACCGTGGTCCCGATATCGAAGGGGTTCCCGAGTGCCAGCACCCAGTCGCCGACCTGCATCGAATCGCTGTCACCGAAGCTGACGGTGGCCAGCGGCTTATCGGCCTTCAGCTTGATGATCGCGACATCGGTAATCGAATCACCGACCCACGATTCCGCCTTAACCTCGGTCCCATCCGAGAACTTGACCTTCACCTCATCCGCGCCGTTAACCACGTGAGCATTGGTCACGATCACGCCCGAGGAATCGATCACGAATCCCGACCCCGCGCCACGCTGTCCGGGCGACTGGAATCGACGAGGTCCGCCTCGACGGCCAAAGAACTCCCGAAAAATCGGGTCGTCCTTGAACGGGGAATTCTGGAACGGATCGGCCTGACCGAAATCCTCGTCATCTCCTTCGGCATTGGCCTCAATGACCTTCGGCTTGACGATTGTTTCAATCGCGACGATCGCTGGCAATGAGCCTTCGGAGACGGCGCGAAACGCGGACGAAAGATCCTGCGGAGACCTGATCACCGTCTTCGCAGGGGCCTCCGCGTGAATCCCCTGAAAGGCCATGGCTCCGACGCCCGCACCTGCCACCAGACAGGCGAGCCAGAGTCCAGATCGACGAGTTGCACTTACCATGGGAGTCTCCCAATTGTGGGTTTGAGTTGTGGATTTCAGATTGCCGTAATCCGTCAATAAGCGACAGCAACGGCCATGCCACTCTGACTATTGTTTTCACGCCATCTGGAATGTCTACTGACCCGCTGAGCGGATTCATGACGAAAGGTTAGATGGCCTGAAAACATCAAGACAGTCGGCAGTACATGGGAAAAGTTGCCGCGACCGCCACAATCCGGAGAATATTCTTCGGGTCTTAGAAAATTCCTGAAGTTCTATTCCCATCCTCACTTGTGAACAGATCGACCTAACCCATGGCCAGAGATCAGACATTCGAGGACCCGGATTGGGACGACGAAGACTGGGACGAGGGCGAAGACTTCGGGACAGACGACGAATCGACGACCACCGAATGCATCCATTGCGGCGCGGATATCTACGACGATTCCCCGCGCTGCCCGATCTGCGGCGAGTATCAGGTCGGCAGTCGCAGCTTGACCGCTTGGGAGGGCCGCCCGCTGTGGTGGAAGCTGGGCGGCCTGCTTGGCATTTTCGCGGCCATCATCGGAATGTTGTGGTTCTGCTTCTAACCGGCGAGCGTCCGGCGTGAGCCGGATGGTGCTGTTGGAGCGTGAACACGCCCCCTTGGTGTTCGCGCATCGGAAGCCATGCCGCTCGAACAATGGCTTTGTGGGCACGTGTACGCTCCAAGCACCGGCCAGCTCACGCTGGCCGCTCGCCTTTAGCCCCAGGCGGGCTGGGTTGCGCCGCTGGGGCTGACGGAATAGGGCAGCCACAGCAGGCTCACCGCGTCGATCGTCGTGTCCGATTTACGTGGCTTCACGTCGTAGCTGACGACCTTCACATCGTCGGGCAGAGACTCGGTGATGCGGTCGATCTCGGCCTGCAGCTCCGCTTCAAGGGCCTCCCGGTCGGCTTGAATGGCGTTCACAGTTTCCTGAGCCCGCGAAACATCGGCCTTCTGTTCCGCAGCTCGTGTCGCCGATCGCACTGTCGTGGTCGCCCGCGTCACGTTCGTCGAGGTCGCCAGCTTGCGCCCAAACAACGCTCCGAGAATCGAACTCCCTAACTGGACGGCAGCGGTCAGTGTTGCCCCCGAAGACTGAGACTTCTCACGCTCGACAGCTTGCTCCGCCTTGCGCTGACGTTCCTGCAGCGTGGCGAGCTTGGTGCCGTATTTCTTGCGGAGCTTCTCGATCTGCAAGTCGCGTTCTTCACGAGCTGAGTGTTTCAGACGAGCCTGAAACTCGCTGGTACTCTCACCCACATTCGCAAAGAGTCCCAGAGCCTCGCAGTAGGGCACTGTGTACGTTCCCTCACGATAGAGCGAGTTCTTCAACCCGGTCTTCCATGAAGTGTACTGCTTTGTCTGGGTCAGGGCCGACGGCAGCTGTTCGTACCGGGCTCCGTCAGCCGGTTTGCGAGCCAGCGAGAGCTCATCGGGGTTCACGTCATCAGCCTGATCCCACGGATCGCTCGGGACATCGTCTTCGATGACGGCCAGACGAGCGACATTCTTCCAGGTATCGATCCCGGCCTTCGCATCGACGAAGTGCATCCGGGCTGTCCCGAGCAGGGCCGGGCGATAGACGATCTCGTTCGCGGGTTTGGAGATGTCGGCAAAGATCTGGCGGATATCGGCCGGGACAATCGGAGCCACGCTGGCAGGCGACAAGGACGCAGCCCCCACGCCTCCCACAGCTGCTCCTGCAGCGGGAGCCGGAGTGGCGAAGACCGAGGGTGCGGGATCCGATTGCTCGGCGGGAGCTACCGGGCGTGATGCCACGACGGATGCCCCTTTTCGAGATGCCATTAGGTTCGAGATCTGTTCGCGAGTCAACGGACCACGCAAGTACGACAACGCCCAGCGGGTCTGCATCACCACCGGAGCGTCTTCGTGAACGTTGTTGAGCAGGAACACCCGATTCCCGAGCCCCGAGAGAATGCGCTCGACCTTCTGACGATCGAACTTCGCCCCGGCTTGTGACGAAGCCCCCTCCAGCCCATCAAGCACGCGCATCTTGTCGCGTTCGGTCTGCAGTCGTCCGAGGAACCACGTCCCCGCATTCGAAAGGGCTTTGTAGTCGAGGTCAACGGGATTCTGAGTGGCCAGAATCAGCCCGAGCCCGTACGCGCGGGCCTGCTTGAGCAGCGTCAGCATCGGGATCTTCGACGGAGGGTTCGCACTCGGAGGCAGGTAGCCGAACACCTCGTCCATGTAGAGCAGGGCTCGCAGGCTCGAGGTTCCCGACTGCTGCCGCATCCACGTAATCATCTCAGTTAGCAGCAGTGTCACGAAGAACATCCGCTCATGATCGTTCATGTGAGAGATCGAGATGATCGACATCCGCGGCTTGCCGGCCTCGGTATAAAGCAGCTTCTGAATGTTCAGCGGCTCGCCACGCGTCCAGGACGCGAACGACGGCGAGGCCAGCACGTTATTGATTGTCATCGCCAGCTTCAGGCGATCCGCCGCAGGGAAGATCTGGTCGACATCCATGATGCCGATCTGGCGGAACGGCGGGTTCTGGACCTCGCGGATCAGATTCGGCAGGTCGAGCGAACGCCCAGCTCGCCATGCGTTGTCGAGGATGTTCGACAGGAAAATATGCTCGCGGCTCTGCAACGGGTCGGGGTTGAGATCGAGCAGAGTCAGCAACCCACCGACCGCAGCTGAAATTCGCTCGCGCATCGCATCGGCACTCTCCAGAATCGTCGCCGGGGGCGCGTCGAGCGACTTCAGAATCGTCAGCTGCAAACCGGCATCGCTGCCAGGCGTGTAGAGCGAGACATCGACGGCATCGCGATAACGCTGGATCCGATCCTGAGGCTGGTCCCAGTCGGCGAGGCCTTTCTTCCACAAGTCGGCCTGAGCAGCGGCGAACTCGTCTTCGGACATTCCCTTGCGAGTGGCCTCTCCCTTCTCGACCCACGGGCGAAACTCAGCGGCGGTGAGTCCGGGGAACGTCAACAGCAGGTTCCCGAGATCCCCCTTGGGATCGATCACGATCGACGGAATTCCGTCGATTGCCGCCTCTTCCAGCATCGTGATTCCCAGGCCCGTCTTTCCGCTGCCGGTCATACCAACAATCACCGCGTGGGTGTTGAGATCCTTGGAGTCATACAGAACGGGATCGGTTCCACACTTGCCCGCATCGATGTCATAGGAGCGTCCCATGTAAAAGACGCCGAGCTTTTCATAGTCGTACATGTTGGATGCCGCTGAAGAATGAGTGAAGGAAGTGCAGACTGGAATCGGGAATGCAGTGAATGGCCGCCGCATCAGATCGCAACGGGCCGTTGGCCTCACCCAGACGAACAAGGGATAGACAGCCACCGGGCAATTGATCTAAAACTCCGCCCAGACTGGACTTGGTTTCGGATCAATGCGAACCCTATCGCAGGTCAGCTGCGTCGGGCAAGCCGATTCGAGAGAGATTTCGCAGCGGGCATTTGATGAGTCTGCGACTGAAGGAGCAATTGCCATGGATGGCTTTCGGATCTTGGGTTTGGTGGCACGTGGAACGGACCAGCTGGCCAGCAATTTTGAACTGACAGCACCGGCTTCGACGAACGCACCGGCCTCAGCCCCCACAGCTACCAGCAAGATTCCAACGAGTCTCTACATCGCCCCTCAAAAGCAGATTGAGGACTGGTATTCCACCGTCAAGAACTTCATCACGGAGCAGGGAGTCAGCTTCGCCCTGAAGCTGCTGGCAGCGGCGGCGATTTTCTACTTCGGTCGCATGCTGGCCCGCATGGCGACCAAACTCGTTTCCGACGTGATGGAGCGAGTCGGCACCGACCCCATTCTGGTTAAGTTCGGGGCCAACCTGCTGTACAGCGCCTTGCTGATCACGATCGGACTGGCCTCACTCCAGATGTTGGGTGTCGATGTCACCTCGGTCACCGCGATGATCGCAGCTGCGGGATTTGCGGTTGGTCTGGCATTGCAAGGCTCGCTCGCGAACTTCGCAGCCGGGATCATGCTGATTGTGTTCAAGCCGTTCGGCGTCAGCGACGAGATCGAAGCCGGTGGTCAGACCGGCAGTGTGGAAGAGGTCAACATCTTCAACACCATCCTGCGGACCAACGGCAACGTGAAGATCATCATTCCCAATGGCCAGATCACCACCGGAACGATCAAGAACTTCACTGCTCAACGGATTCGTCTCATCGAGCTGAAAGTCGGTTGCGGTTATTGCGATGATCTGAAAGAGGTCAAAGCCTTCCTCGACAAGCTGGTGCGAAGCGATGTTCGTGTCGTTTCGAATCCCGGCCCCGCCGTGGCTGTCGCTGAGCTGGCGGACTTCAGTGTGATCTTCTCCGTGAAGTGCTGGGTCGCCACCCGAGAGTTCGGTGATGTGCGATCCTCGCTCCTCGAACGCATCAAGCAGGGGTTCGATGAGCACGGCTTCACCTTCCCATACCCCAGCCGCGATGTTTACGTGCACCAGTCGATTGCCAGCGTCTCCAGCAAGGCGGCATAGGGCCGTTTTCATCGGGACGAGTAAAGCCTGCTCCACGCGTTGAGCAGCAACGTGCGGACTTCCCGCCCCCGATGTTCGCTCTTGCTTCCCCCCAGCTCGATCCCATTCCCAGAGCCGCGAGACTGCGGAAAGGCACCTGTGAACCCCGCCCCAATCAGCTCCGGAACCAACAAGCCACGCAGCTTCTGGCCAGCCACGTTGCTGTTTGTCCTGTTCGCGATCTCGCAGGGGAACTTGGCTCTCATCCTCGATCCGCTGTCACCAAACTTCTTTGCAATGCAGTTCGCGTTCACTCCAGAACGCTATGCAGAAATCCTGCAAGCCTGGGGGCCCGATGGGATCGCTCGATACCGTTCGCACTTCGCGTTTGATCTGCTGCACCCGTTGCTGTTCGGGGCATTTGGCTGGGTTGTCGCTCGCACCTCTCCTCTTTTCGAGGGAGTCTCTCCGGCCCGGGAACGGCTCATGAGCTGGTTATTGCCCTGGGCTGCGGGATTGGACTACATCGAGAATTCGTGCCAGCTGAAACTGTTATCGATCCCGCCTGGAACGCATGACTGGATGATCCCGGTCTCAGCAACGTGCGCTACCATCAAGTGGGGACTGGCTGCAGCCTTTGTTGTCGGCCTTGTCTGGCGGTTGATCGCCTGGCTACGGGGCACAACACGGACGACGACTGGTTAACGATCTGTGTTCACCTCGCCTGACACGGATGGCGAGTCCTGAGGCGAAACACAGCGAGTCGAGGCCAGCACTCATTCAAGGGCCAGCCGCAGATCAAGACTGCCCGGACGAGGCGAACTCAATAAACGAAGATTGCGTCGCGCGGCAGTATTCAATCAGCTCACACGCCCGCTGCAGAATCCCGAGCACATCGGACTCACTGCTGGCGGCTTGCTCAAGTTCGACGGCCTTGGCGGCGATTTCAGGAGCACCGCTATGTGCTGCAGAGTCGCTTAATCGTCCGGCCATCTCTCGTAACCCCTTCACATCCTGTTGATCAATCGCTTCCGCCAGACGTTCGATCTCCTGACCAATCCCCAGGGCCGTTTCTTTCGTAATGCGTCCCAGTGAGGGGACCTCATTCTTACGACGCGAGATCACACGGATAAAGCGCTCAACGATCTCCGGATCGAACTGGGTATTCGCACATCGTCGCAACTCGGCAAACGCCTCCTGTCGGGTCTTCGCATCGCGGCGTTGATGCTCATTCACCATCGAATCGTAGGCATCCGCCACCGCGAGAATTCTGGCCCCGAGCGGAATGTGCGTCCCGGATGGCCCCAAGTTCGCATTCCGACCATCAAAGTAGCGACGGTAGTTTTCAACAACCTGTGACAACTCATCCGAGGCAAAGCTGGCTCGGATGATCTCCAGTCCGATCCGCTCCTGCCGCCGCATGACTCCCTTCTCGATGTCCGTCAGCTTACTCGAAGTCCGCAGAATCGAGTCGGGAACTCCAATTTTCCCAATGTCATGCAGCAGAGCCGCAGTTTCGAGGACATAACAGTTGCTCATGGACATCAGTCCGTGGGCCACTTCCACGCACAAGTCGGCGACACGACGGCTGTGAGCTGCGGTACTGGGGTCCCGGTACCCCATCGCGGAAATGAGAGCTGTCACTGCAGGGTAGGGGATCAACTTCTTCGGCAGTGGAGCTGCCACCTCAGAGCCATTCGACTCCGCATGTTCACACGCCAGCGGACCGTCGTGAATCTGATCGTAACGGGCGACCTGATTTCGACCGTTCCGTTTGGCAAAGTACAGCGACTTGTCAGCTTGATCCAGCAAATCCTGAGGACTGGTCGGGGACTGACTGATCGAAGAAATACCCAGGCTGGCAGTCACCGACAGCTGGGGCAACCTCATCTCTTCGATGGCCTTGCGAATGCGTTCCGCCATCACGAAGGCTTCGGAAAGCTCCGTGTTCGGTAACAGGAGTGCGAACTCCTCACCACCATAGCGGGCGACGATATCGGTATCTCGGACCTGCCGTTGCAAGGTCTCGGCCACCCGCTGCAAGACGGTATCGCCCACACTGTGACCATGGTTGTCGTTGACCGCTTTGAAATGGTCGACGTCCACCATCACCGCCGACAAGGCATTTCCGTAACGTTGAGCGGAGTTCCACTGGATGTCGAACTGTTCAAAGAACGAACGGCGGTTGTAACAGTTCGTCAGAGGATCACGCGTCGCCAGTCGTTCCAGAATGGCATTCTGCTCGCGGACCTTCTCGCTCGACAACCGGAGCGACTGCAAGGCACTGGCGAGTTCATTCTTCTTCTGTTCCAGCCGGGTCACGTCTTCAAAGCTGGCGATGGCTCCCCGTTGATGCCCCGCATCATCACAAATCGGCGAAGCACTCACCGAGAAGGTCTTGCTACGATTATCGACCGACTGAATAGAGAGCAGACTTCCCTGACGAGATTGTCCATCCGCCAATACCTCCACCCAGGGAGCTGTGAATTCGCCCACTCCGACAGAGTTCTCTCGCGTTCCCGGAACAACCTCTTTTCTTTCGGTCCAGGGGAGATTGGTCGCATACTTGCCGACCAGTTGTTCCACGCTGTTCCCAACCGTTGCTGCAAATGACTGATTGGCCATCACGATTCGGCCTTGGGGATCGAGCAGGATCAACCCTTCGGACAGGGTATCAAGCGCCGTGCGTACGCGCTGTGGCACAACCCGGGTCGGGTCGAGCAGTGTCAGCACTTGCTTCAGGTAATAGCCGAACAGCACCGCTGTTCCGATGACACAGAACATGCACAACGCCAACAACGGATGAACATATTGGCCAACCCAACTGGTCGGCCGGGGCGGGGCGAAGCTGACCTCAGCGGTCCCCCATTGCTCAGTCCCCTGATAGATGGGGACCTTCACGTTAGTGTTCGCAGAGGCTGGCGACGGATCCTGAGCCCAGATCGCGTCATGCTCTTCAGTGGCCAGGACCAGCGAGCCGTCTGTCCGTCGCAACCCCATCGACTGAATATCCGGGTTGCGAGACGAGATCGCCTTGAAGCACGTTTCGATCGCATCGAGATCGCCCCGGGAGGCGTAGACCGAACACTGAATGGCGATCGATTCACACAGGTTTTCCCGCCCTCGAAGAATCGCTTCCCGATCGTTGGGCATCAATCCGAGTAAATGGGCGCTCAGCAACGTCGTGAGCATCATCGCCACGAGACTGAGTGTGATTCGATTTGTCGCGGACAAAGACGTTTTCATGTCGTTCGCAAGCAAATTCAGACGGACCTCTCATCACGTACTCTGGTCCGACGAGAGGCATCGACCACTCGACTCTATGTCGCGTTTCAGAATGGATACCGGCACCGTGTCGATTCCGCAAAAAACGCTGCCCTTTCGCCACCCCCGGAACCCGGAACATTGGCTTTTCGCATCACACCGCTACAGGTTTCCCGTCCGAAACATTGAGTCGACCAATCACATCCGGAAGAGGTCGCAGGACCACTGCATCCCGAATTGTCCGCCTGGCCCTCAACCTCTTCCGGGAATGATGCAAAACCTCACCATGAAGCCAGCCTTATCTCCCGACATGGTGACAGGCTTTCATGTGCGGCCAATACAGAGAGTGGGTGCTCCATGTCTTCTCAGAACACAAACGTCGATGACTTGCTGGCTCGACTGGGACTGACAAAGAAGTCCGAGTCGACGAGCTTTGCATCGCCTGGCCCAACTGACACAATCACAAAACAGTCCACCGGCGGTGCGCCGATTCCCAGCTCCACCACTCCGGGCGAGAGAACACCCCCTCCAGTTCGCTCTGAACAGCGTGGACGAGAACAGGACGCAGTGCTCGCCGAAACGTTGCAACGCCTGAAGCAGGGAGGAGCCCCCAAGCCGCGCCCCACTTCGTACGATCCCGCGCCGGCGTCCACTCCCACCCGGAGCCCATCACCCGCTCTCCAGTCCGCAACACCCAGTCCCACCGCAGTTGGACTAGCCCAGCCAAAAACTGGCATTCCGTCACCACGACAGCAATCCCATCGGGCCTTTACGCCCATCGTCCCCCGCAGCCTGCAGGACGCCGGACTCACGGAGTCAGAGGTTTCCTCTCTGATCCTGAAGTATCTGATTCACCGCGGAGTCGAGTCGGGCGGACGAATCGCCAAACACATCGGGTTGTGTTACCCGGTCATCGAACAGGTGCTCCGCCAGCTGAAAAACGACAAGCTCGTGGTGTACAAGTCGTCGATGGCGGGCGGCGACTTTCAGTACGAGCTGACAGAGCTGGGACGAGAACGGGCTCACAATTTGAGCCGGACCTGCACGTATTTCGGGACCGCCCCCGTCCCGCTGTCCCAGTACATAGCGAGCGTCAAAGCCCAGACGATCACTGGACTCAAACCGCCACTGTCCGCGATCCGTAACGCCCTGGGCGAGCTGAACATCAACGGCTCTTTGCTGAGCAGCGTGGGGCAGGCCATTCACTCCGGCCGCGGCATGTTCCTGTTCGGCTCACCGGGGAACGGAAAAACCAGTATCGCCGAGCGAATCACCAAGTCGTTTGGCGACTCGATCTGGATTCCCCGGTGCATCAGCGCATCTGGCGAAATCATTCGGCTGTTTGATCCCAACCGCCATAAGCCGATGGACCTCGATGAGACCGACGACCAGCTGAATATCGACGGTCGATGGGTTCGGATCGAACGCCCCACCATCATCGCCGGAGGTGAACTCCGCATGGAGAACCTCGAAATCACAATGGTTCGAGACACCGGGGTCGGCGAGGCCCCGCTCCAGCTTAAGGCCAACTGCGGTACATTGCTCATCGACGACTTCGGCAGGCAAACCATGCCCGTCGATCAGCTGTTGAACCGCTGGATCATCCCCCTGGAACAGCGTCACGACTTCCTGCAACTGGAAAGCGGTCGCAGCATCCAGGTACCGTTCGACGAACTCATTATCTTCTCAACCAACCTTGAACCCGGAGCACTCGCGGACGACGCCTTCCTGCGCCGCATTCCTTACAAGATCGAGGTCAAAGACCCTAGCCCCGAGGAATTCCGCAACCTGATGCTCACGCTCGCCCATAAAATCGGGTTCGAGTGCGAGCCAAGTATAATCGACTACCTGATTGAAAAGCACTACCTGCCCGTCAATCGCCCGTTCCGCTTCTGCCATCCGCGTGATCTACTGCGGCAGGTCGAGAACCTCTGCACACTGCACGAGCTTCCCTATGTCGTAACCCCCGAAGCCATCGACCAGGCAGTCAGCAACTACTTCTCGATTATCAAGCCGAAAACCCCGAACAAGGCCTAGGATCGGGAATCGTAAGCCAATCGCATGAACAACTGCTGATGCATGATTCATTCACGTCATGCCTCAGTCCCCGCTGAAGCGTTCTTCCGTCCACGGGTCCCCGTGATTGTGGTACCCTACGCTCTCCCAGTATCCGGGGGCATCTGACGACACGAAGTCGATACGCCGCAACCACTTCGCACTTTTCCAGGCGTAGAGCAAGGGGATCATCAGGCGAGCGGGACCTCCGTGGTCGGGATCGATCGGCTCCCCATCGTGAGTGTCAGCGATCAAAGCATCGGGGGCCAGAAAATCGCCCAGCGGGAGATTGGTCGTCCAGCCCCAGTCATAACCGGTGGCGATCACATATTTCGCGGTCGGCTGAATGCCTGCCCGCTTGGCGATCTCATGCACCGAAACGCCCTCCCACACATTTCCCAGACGCGACCATCGGGTCACACAGTGAAAGTCGGCGAAGACCTTGATCCGCGGCAAGGCGCGATACTGCTCCCAGCTGAAGGTCAGCGGATGATCTACTAAGCCCCCGACCTGGAGCTTCCAGGTCGCCAGATCGATGTCGGGCACGTCTGCATAGTGGAGCACAGGCCATTTCCGGGTGAGCGACTGGCCCGGGGGAATTCTCTGCGCTCGATGAGTATCGCTGCTGATAATGGCATCAGCTGGGGCATCTTGCGGAGTTCGCAGAGGCCCCAACTGGTACTTAGGATCAAACGAGGCCGACATGACAGACTCCACTCAAATGCCCGGGGCACACTCTGGTATTGTTTCAGAGGTGTCGAGAGATCGAAACACCCTCCGTGAACTTGACTTTACGTGATCCGATTTCTAACCTCTCACGGGAGTTGCGATGTGTGATTGTTGCACAAAGGGTGGAATCGACAAGATTTCTCTCCGAATGTGTTGTTCTCCACCCACGAGAATGATGCATGTGTAGCAGTTGCGTTTCCCATGCAGCGCTTGCTCGTATGGGTTCAGATGTCCGGCCCGTGTGATGTACAATTCGTACTGGCATGGTGCTCAGGGGTTGATTATGTCAGCAATGGCGTAACCAGACCGATTGTCACTTTTTCGGGCCGCTTCGGCATGTTCGAAACAGTGCACCGGATGCTTTCAGGGTGACCTGGAAGACTCGCAAAGTGGGACTTCGTGCCCACTTTTTTTATTCCCAGAAGTGGTCCCGAAGGATCGGGTGCAGACAACTTGAGGGATGATTGCCAACGTCGGCCTCCGCCGATCTGGCTTGGAAGAGTGTGACCATATGAACGGCCCAGAGGTTCTCCGAATCGTCGATGCCATTCATCGCGATAAGAAGATCGACGAAGAGATCGTGTTCGAAGGCATCGAACAAGCGATTCTGTCCGCAGCTCGTAAACACTACGGCGAAGACAGCGCACTCCTCGTCTCTATCGACCGCAAGTCGGGCCACGTCACAGCCACCCACGATGGCGAGCCCATCCCCGAAGACGAGCTGAACGACCTGGGCCGTATTGCCGCCCAAACCGCCAAGCAGGTGATGATCCAGAAGATCCGCGAAGCAGAACGCGACACCCTGTTTGATGAATACACCGAACGCCGAACGCACCTGATCACCGGGACCGTGACCCGCGTCGACCAGAGTGTGACCACCGTCACCTTTGACAAGGTCGAAGCCCTCCTCCCCCGCAGCGAGCAGATCCCCGGCGAATCGCACAAGGTTGGCGACCGCGTCCGGGCCATCATCCTCGAAGTCCGCAAGCAGGGCACCCGCATTAAGGTCGTCCTCTCCCGCAAGCATCCTGACCTGGTTCGTCGACTCTTCGAAGTCGAAATCCCCGAAGTCACCGAACGCATTATCGAGGTCCGCTCGCTCTCTCGCGAAGCTGGCTATCGCTCGAAGGTCGCCGTGTCCTGCTTCGACAACAGCATCGACCCAGTCGGTGCCTGCGTCGGGGTGCGTGGCTCGCGAATCAAGACCATCATCGAGGAACTCGACGGAGAACGAATTGATATCGTTCGCTGGAACGATTCGCTCCCCGTCCTGATCCCCAACGCACTGCAACCCGCCGAAGTCGAAGACGTCATCATGTGTCCAATGCTGGGCAAGGTGATCGTCCTCGTTCGCGAAGACCAGCTGTCACTCGCCATCGGCAAGATGGGACAGAACGTACGTCTGGCCTCGAAACTGGTCGGCTGGGACATCGACGTGATGACCCGGGAAGAACTCGACCAGCAGCTCGACAGCTCGGTCCGGGCCTTCTCGACCATCCCTCAACTCTCGGAAGATCTGGCGGAATCACTGGTCTCCCAGGGCTTCTTCAGCTTTGAAGACCTGTCGGTCATTGAACCCGATCACTTGCAGGAACTCAGCGGTCTCCCGCCGGAAGAATGCGACAAGATCGTCGAGCAGGCCGAAGCCGAAGCCGAGCGTGAAGAGCAAGAAGCCAAGGTTCGCAAAGCCGCTGACAAGGCGGAACGTGATGCCTCGAACGGCAAGCCATCTGACAAGAAGCCCGTCGCGAAGAAGGCCGCAGCTCCTGTGGAAGTTGTGGAATCCGACGACGCTCCAGCAGCAGCAGAAGCCACTGAGCCAGCCACTGCAGAAGCGGCCTCGGACTTGGAACCCGCGGCTGAACCAGAAACGACAGAAGGGTAAATGTAGACGACGGACAACACTCGGGCTGGGGGGCGGTTACCAAGACCCAGACCACTGGTTGACTCGCAAGAGTCGGCCGAATCTCGACAACGCAGTTTCGGGCTTTGCCAGTCTGCTCTCCCCTTTCCGGTGAGCGGTCGGTTGGGCTCCAGCAGATCCATCGATCCGCTGACTCCTGATGCAGGCAGGAGTGATCTCAGACCACATCGCCCCTCCTGCGGGCTGCACAGTGATTGTCCGTCACGTCGACGAGGAGTATCGATTGAAGATCCGGATCTTCGCCCTGGCGAAAGAACTCGACCTCGATAGCAAAGACCTGATTCAGGCCTGCACCGAAGTCGGCCTGAATGTGAAGAGTTCCCCTCTGGCAAGCATTTCGCCCGAGGAGCGAGACATGGTTCTCGCGCATATCAAGTCCCGTAAGTCTGGTGGCACGGCGAAGGCGGCAAAGGCCGTAGAGCCTCCCGTCCTGACACGCGAACCCGTTCCAGAACGGGCCAAAATCAAGCCGATCCGAACCATCGGAGCCCCGGCTGTAAAGCCTGCAACTCGCCGGAGCGACGAGCTGGAAGAGATCGTCACCTCAGAGGAGGATACGACTCCGGAAGCCGCACCGCAGCCTGTTCAGCCAGAGACGGTTGCTCCCGCACCTGTTGACACGCCGGCCCCCGCTCCGGAACCAATTGCAGCTGATCCCGTCGTCGAGAAGAAGCCCGCCAAGGCCAAGAGCGAGCCCGTGGCAGCAGCTCCAGTCGCCGAAGCTCCGGTCGCTCCCGCGACTCCCCCGAAGGATGAGCCAGGATCAGAAGCTGCTCCGGCAGCGTCTGAAACGCCCACGACACCGCCGGCCACCCCTGCAGCAGCGGAAGCCCCACCGGCCCCGGCTGCTCCGACTCCAGCTTCGCGGTCCCGCATCACCCCAATGTCGCGTCCCGAACAGCCATCACCTCTGCGTGAGATGAAGCCGGTCGGCTCTGTGCGTGACATGGCACCTCGTGGGTCAATGCCTGCTCGTTCGGCTGCCGAGCCACCGATTTCCCGCGACCGCGACAAGGGAGCCCGTCGTGGCCCCGCCTTGCCGACGATGGCCATGCCCTCGTTCAAGGCCCCGTCCCCCACAAAGGCCGAAGGTCCGGTGCAAAAGCCTGACCTGAAGCTGACTGGAGAAATGCTCCGCGATTCCGGCAAGGGAAAAATTGCCGACATCATGCGGAAGAACAAAGAAGCCAGCACCAAGCGCAAGCCTGGCGAGGCCCTGCCAACCGCGGAATCGGCCCGTGCCGGAAGCAAGTTCCCCACCGGCGGCATGGAGGAAATCCGCGAAGCCCGTCGGCAGAAGCGGACGAAATCGCGGGGTCCAGATGATCTGGACGCCCAGGAAATCATTCGGCAGAAGCGTAATCGCAAGTCGATCAGCACTGAGCTGAAGACCGAAGCCACTGTGACGCTCCCAATCACCATGCGTGGTCTGAGCGAACTGTTGGGCCGCCCTGTCAGCAAGCTGATGGGCTTGGCGATGAAGTCGGGCAAGATGGTCGCCATCAACGATTCTGTCGACGAAGAACTCGTCCTGGAAATCGGGATGGAGTTCGGCATCGACATCAAGATTGTCCGCGAAGACGATGTCGAAACCGAACTCAAGGCTTGGTTGGATCGACCTAACGAAGACTTCGGTGTGCCGCTGATCGAACGTGCACCGATCATCACGATCCTGGGTCACGTCGACCACGGAAAAACGACCCTTGTCGACACCATCCGGAAGAGCAACGTGGCTGCGGGCGAAGCGGGGGGAATTACCCAGCACATCGCCGCGTATCAGGTCGAACACAACGGCAAGAAGCTCACGTTCGTCGATACCCCTGGTCACGCAGCCTTCAGCCAAATGCGTGCCCGCGGGGCCAATGTCACCGACATTGTGGTGCTCGTGGTCGCAGCCAATGACGGCGTGATGCCGCAGACGATCGAGTGTATCTCGCACGCACGTGCTGCTGGTGTGCCGATCGTCGTCGCTCTGAACAAGATCGACCTGCCTGGCATCAATGAGCAGAAGGTGCTCACCGAACTCTCACAACAAGGCCTGTACCCCACCGAATGGGGTGGTGATACCGAAGTGGTTCGCATCTCGGGCCTGACCGGTGACGGGGTCGACAACCTTCTCGAAACCCTGTTGCTCACCGCCGAACTCAACAACTACACAGCTCCTGCCGACATCCCAGCTGACGGAGTCTGCCTGGAATCGTTCCGCGACGAAGGTCGTGGTCCGATGGCGTGGTGTATGGTTCGACGCGGGACACTCAAGATCGGCGATACACTGCTGTGCGGTGCCGCTTATGGCCGCGTGCGAGCCATGTATAACGACAAGGGCCAGGAAGTCCGTGAAGCGGGTCCATCGACTCCCGTCAAAGTGGCTGGACTCAGCGACGTCCCGGGAACTGGTTACCACTTCTTCGCCGTCGACGATCTGGATCTGGCGGTTCAGGTGGCCGAAGAGCGGAAACAAAAGGGTCGCTTCGACATGCTGTCGAGCCGCGGCGGCCCGAAAACACTGGAACAGTACTTCGCCGAGAAGGAAGGCAACCTGCGTGAGCTGCCCTTGATCGTCAAGGCGGACACCCAGGGCTCGATCGAAGCCATTCGGTTCGAACTCAACAAGTTTGATCATGCCGAGGTCAAGATCCGCATCCTGCACGAAGCGGTCGGTGGCGTGAACGAAAGTGACGTCTACCTGGCAGCCTCGGCGGGAGCGATCATCGTCGCCTTCGGGGTCATCCCGGACGACAATGCTGTTGCTCTGGCATCGAAGGAGTCGGTCGAGATCCGCCGCTACTCCATCATCTACAACGTAGCGGACGACATTCGCAACGCCCTCGAAGGCCTGCTGGCTCCCGAGGTCGTCTCGGTCCAGACCGGTCGTGCGATCGTCCTGCGAACATTCGTCATCTCGAAGGCGGGCGTCATCGCCGGTTGTCGCGTCCTCAGCGGTCTGATCGAACGCTCCAACCGGGTGAATGTGATCCGCGAGCAGAAGGTGCTCAACAGCTATAACATCGCCTCGCTGAAGCGGGAAAAGGAAGATGTCCGCGAAGTCCGCGATGGACTCGAATGCGGTATCCGCCTCGAAGGCTTCAACGATGTGAAGGAAGGCGACCTGCTGGAATGCTTCCGGATCGAAGAACGCAAGCGGACGCTCGACGAGTAATCTGGCTCGCCAACTGAGCCAGATCACATTCCCAGTCACCAAGGTTTTCCACCTCCACCACGATGAGTTCACGTCGCACAGCCAAAGTCGCAGAAGCCATTCGACAGGTCGTCAGCACGGCGATCCTGTTCGAATTGCGCGACCCTCGCGTGCAGAACGTCACCGTGTTGCGAGTGGAAACCCCGGTCGACCTGCGAACGTCTAAGATCTACGTTTCAGTACTCGGAGACGAGAAAACACAGCGTCTGACGATGAAGGGACTCGACGCCTCGTGCGGGTTCCTGCAGTCGAAGATCGCGAAATTGCTCGACCTCCGCTACACCCCGGTTCTGACCTTCATCCTTGACCAGGGGGTCAAGAAGAGCATCGCCACGAGCCGCTTACTGCGGAAACTCGACATCGAAGATGCCGCTCGAGCCCCTGACGAGTCTGGCGAATCGGAGGATCAAGACACCGAACCTTCAGACAGCCTCGAAGCCACCACCCCGGATTTCGACTCAGAGGAGGAGCCCGATGACGAGACCGAGTAGTCAGCCATAGCCCTGTGCCTGGCCAAGTCACGTCAGCTGTGCATCGCGTCGCGAAACGATGCCACACGACGGCCCCTCAGTACGAATCACTCGCAACGACCCCGCAACTCAGTCAGTTTGAGTTGCCAGCACGGAATCAGGCGGATGTCGAACGTCAAAAAGCTGAAGCCCCACGACCGGCAAACCATCGTCCAGAACCTGATGACCGCCTTGAAAAAGCGGTACAAGTCAGCGGTGCCGAAGTATTCATATTCGCTGCTTGAGTCGTTGATGTACGCCGCTGTCCTGGAGGACGCGTCCGAAACCGAGGCAAAAGAGGCCTATGACCGGTTGCTGAAGGCTTTCTACGACCTCAATGAAATCCGCGTCAGTTCGATCACCGAGATCGAGGAAGCCCTGAATCCGCTGCCGAACTCTGGCTGGCCAGCGTTGCGGATCCGCGAGATGCTGCAGCACACCTTTGAGAAGTACTACCGCTTCGACCTCGATGAACTGAAGCGCAAGCCGGTCGAACAGGTCGAGAAGCAAATCTCGAAGTTCAAGCACATCACCCCCTTCATGAAGCTGTTTCTGATTCAGAACTGCTTGGGGGCCCATGCGGTTCCAATCGATGACAAGTCGCGGGATCTCCTCGCGTTTCTCGGAGTGATTGAGCCACAGGCGACAATCGACGAAGCTGCGGAAGACCTGAAGCACATTGTGCGCAAGGCTGATACCGCTCAGTTCTGCCATCTGGTCCGCTGTCTCGCCAGCGATCCCAAGTTCAAGGGTAAGCTGCGGCTGACTCCGAACCAGGCCTTGGGCGAAGGGCCCGACGCCAACACGGTTCTGCAGCGCCTGAACGACATCCTCAGCGGGAACATGCCGAAGACTCCTCCCGGTCCCTCCGCGAAGGCGAAGGCTGAATCGGAGAAAGAGGCTGCCAGCAAGACTGCCGCCAAGAAGGGAGCTGTGGCCCCCGCGAAAGCTGCCAAGCCGACCCCTGACAAGGCTGTCGTCGCTACAGTCAAAAAACCCGTGGAAAAGAAATCCACCACGGTTCGCACCGGGGCCGCCAAGCCAAACGAAGTCGTGACCAAAAAAGTCTCCAAGCCCCAGCCCCCCGCGAATAAGAGTTCGGCACGCAAGAAGTAGTCACTCGCAGCTTTCTGCGTATGATTCACCAACAGCTGTCGTCCCGCATGGCGGGTGATTCGCCGGGTGACGACACGACTATCCCCCATTTTTAGCGGTGAGACGGATTCGAGGATGTCCAAGGATTTCTTGCAGGGTGTCCGCGATCACTACGATGTGATCGTCATCGGTAGCGGCCTCGCCGGGCTGACCAGTGCGAACATCCTCGCGCGACAGGGACGCTCGGTCCTGCTGCTGGAACACCACTACCAGCTGGGTGGCATGGCCACCTGGTTCAAGCGTAAGGGCGGGCACATCTTCGATATCTCCCTGCACGGATTCCCCGTCGGGATGATCAAGAGCTGCCGCAAGTATTGGACCCAGGAGATCGCCGATTCGATCGTCCAATTGAAGGGGGTTCGGTTTGAGAATCCGCAGTTCTCGCTGCGTACGACCTTCGATCGAGAAGACTTTACCCGCATCCTGATCGAGAAGTTCGGCATCGCCCCCGAGACGGTGACCGCATTCTTCGACACCGCGCGGCAGATGAACTTCTACGATGACCAGGGAACCACCACTCGTCAGTTGTTCGAGCGGTTCTTCCCCGGACGGACGGATGTGGTGCGGCTGCTGATGGAGCCGATCACCTACGCCAACGGGTCGACGCTCGATGACCCGGCGATCACTTACGGCATCGTCTTCTCCAACTTCATGAGCAAGGGCGTCTTCACGTTCCAGGGCGGCACCGACCGTCTGATCGAACTGATGAAGGCCGAGATGATCAAGAACGGAGTCGACATCCGCATTCGCTCGCTCGTCGAACGCATTGAAATCTCGCCCGACCGCAAGGTCAAAGCCGTCTGGGTCAACGGGAAACGCATCAGCTGCGGCGTCGTGATGTCGAATGCGAACATCAAGTCGACCGTTCTCAATCTGGTTGGTGAAGAGCACCTCGACAAAGACTACGTCGCTGAGACCAAGGCCGTCCGGCTGAACAACTCCAGCTGCCAGGTCTACATTGGTCTGAAGCCCGGGGAAGGGTTCGAGAACCAGGGCGACCTGCTGTTCCATTCGGAGCGATCCGGCTTTGACGTCGACGCGCTGCTCAGCAAGAACGTCAGCTCCCGCACCTTCAGCTTCTACTATCCCGAGACTCGTCCCGGTTCGAATCGCTGGTTGATCGTCTCTTCGACCAACGCCAACTACCGCGACTGGGTCGATCTGCCGGAAGAGCAGTACGCCGCCGACAAGAAATCGCTGTGTGACGACACGATCACTTGCCTCGAAAAGTACATCCCCGATATCCGACAGAAAATTGACTGGGTCGAGGCCAGCACTCCCCGCACATTCGAGCACTACACTCGCCACTTGGCGGGAGCTTCGTTTGGAACCAAGTTCGAGGGCCTGAAGGTCTCGCAAAGCCTGCCGCAACAGGTCCACGGCCTCTTCCACGCGGGCTCGGTCGGCATCATCATGTCGGGCTGGCTCGGCGCGGTGAACTACGGCGTGATCGTCTCCAACGAAGTCGACAAGTGCCTCGCCAGCAGTAAGGCGTAACACTTAACCAGTAGGACGGACATTCCTGTCTGTCCAGGAACGGCACCTACGCGATCAGTTCATCGATCACCCGCCCAGCCAGGTCGGTCAGCCGGTAATCGCGACCTGCGTAGCGGTAGGTAAGCTTCTCGTGATCAAAGCCGAGGAGCTTCATAAGTGTCGCGTGCAGGTCGTGGACATGGACCCGGTTCTCGACAGCAGCGAAGCCAAACTCATCGGTCGCCCCGCATACCGTACCGCCGCGGACCCCGCCACCGGCGAGGAACATGGAGAACCCATAGTGGTTGTGGTCGCGCCCATTGATCTTCCCGGCGTTGGCTCCCGGTGTGGGTAGCTCAACAACCGGTGTCCGTCCGAACTCACCGCCCCAGATCACGAGCGTATCTTCCAGCATTCCACGCTGTTTGAGGTCGGTCAACAATGCGGCCAGCGGCTTGTCGAGTTCACCCGCCAGGCGACGATGATTCACTTCCAGATCATCGTGATTGTCCCACGGCTGACCCGCTCCATGCCACAGCTGCACAAACCGCACGCCGCGTTCGACCAAACGCCGGGCCATCAACAGCTGTCGCCCGTGGATGGTATCGCCGTACATCTCGCGGATGTTCTGCGGCTCTTTCGACAGATCGAACACATCCGCAGCCTCGATCTGCATCCGGTACGCGAGCTCGAATGACTGGATCCGCCCCTCCAGTCCCGCATCACCTCCGCTGAGATCCAGGTGCCGCCGGTTGAGGCTCTGCAGCAGATCGAGTTGATCTCGCTGCTGCTCCAGTGACAGCGAGTTGTTGCGAACGTTCTCAATCAGCTTCTCGACTTCCCGATGCTTGGTATCGATATAAGTTCCCTGATAGGCGCCGGGTAAAAACGCGGACCGCCAGTTGTTCGACTCGGTGATCGGCATCCCACCCGGGCACATAGCGATGAAACCAGGGAGGTTCTGGTTCTCGGTCCCCAAGCCATACGTGGTCCAGCTGCCGAAGCTTGGACGTGGCTGGCGGGCCTCGCCACAGTTCATCAGCATCAGAGAGGGCTCATGGTTCGGCACGTCGGCGTGCATTGAACGAATCACACACATGTCGTCGACATGCTGAGCCGTTTGAGCGAACAGCTCGCTGACCTCGGTCCCGCACTCGCCGTACTTTTGGAACTTGAACGGCGAGGGCAGGGCGGCCCCGGTCTTGCGCTCCGTTTTGAGGTTCTCCATCGGCAGCGTTTTGCCGACGTACTCCGCCAGCTTGGGCTTGGGGTCAAAGGTATCGACGTGCGAAGGCCCACCGTTGCAGAAGATGTGGATCACATGCTTCGCCTTGGGCGTGAACTGCGGAGCCCGCGGGGCCATCGGCGAGGTCGCTGCCTGAGCGATTCCCGATTCCTGAGCCAGCATGCCTGCCAGCCCGAGGCTGGCGAAACCCATGCCTGAGCGTTTCAGAAGTTCGCGGCGATTGAACATGAGAGACTCGTCTGGTTGGAATGTCTTCAGTAGTTGGCTTGGCCGATCTCGCCTTCACAGGCAACATCACAACTTTACCGTCCCAGCTACTCGGTGAACTGGAACTCATTCGAGAGCAGCAACACCTGGGCGACCTGCCACAGCCCGTCGGGATGCCGACTGAGGTAGCTGACCGACCAACTGGCTTCATCGGGGGCCGGGTCACGGGAGAGAACCGCCCGGAACAGCGAGCCGACCTGCTCCTCGGCATTGGCCCCACTCGCCAGCTGGGCGGCGTCGTGTGCCAGTTCTTCGATGAAGGGCGAATTCAGGCCGAACAAAGCCTGCTGGGGCACGATCGTCTGTGGCCGCTGAGGGTTACTGGCATCGGGGCTGGGGTAGTCGAACGTCCGCAGCAGACTGGAGAAGTTGTTGCGGTCGATGAAGGCATAGACCGAACGTCGATGCGAGAATGGCTTCGATTCGATCTCCACCGGCCGCCCCGCCATTCGGTCATCCAGCACGCCTGCCGAAGCCAGCATCGAGTCGCGCATCTGCTCGAACTGGAATCGACGGCGATTCTGCCGCCACAGCAGGCGGTTTTCGGGATCGAGCTCAGTTGCCTTCGCATTCACGGAGATCGTCTGTTGATAGGTCGCAGACAAGACGATGTCGCGGATCAGAGACTTGGTCGACCACCCCGAATCGATGAAGCGTCCCGCCAACCAGTCGAGCAATTCAGGATGCGTCGGTGGATCGGTTCTCACCCCGAAATCGCTCGGCGAATTCACCAGTCCCGCTCCGAACAGCTGGAGCCAGACGCGGTTCACATAGACGCGGGCAGTCAAAGGATTGGAAGGGCTGGCGATGGCCTGTGCCAGCTCCAGACGGCCACTGCCATTCGTGAACGGCTGACCTTTGTTGCCCGTAATGATTCGCGGAGCTCGGCGAGGAACCTGCGCCCCACGCCGCCCGGGGTTCCCTCGTTCGAACACCACGGGTTCGGTTGGAGCGTCATTATCGACCAGCACCATGCCATGCGGAGGCGAGCCTGGGGAGGTCACGATCAACGCAGCCACTTTCTTGCGTAGTTCACGCAGCTTGTCCCCATGATCACGTTCGGCGAATCGTTCAACTTGGTCTCGCGGAAACGTTCCTGGCGCTCCCTCGCCATAGAGCACCTGACGCAGCTGTTCGGCGTCGGCATCCGGCAGCGAGACCAGTTCTGGAGCGGTCGCTTTCTCTTTCTCCCAGCGTTCCCGGACCTCATTCAACACTCGTCCGTAGACGCGCAAGACATCAATGATGTTCTGCGGAGGCTGTTCTCTTAAGGCCAGCAAGATCGCCGGATGACAGAGCTCGGGCGACCAACCTTGAATCAGTGGCAGCGCCGCAGCAGCGAATCCATCCGCAGGGAGCTCTCTCAACTTCGCCAAGGCGAACCATACGCGATTGTCAGGCTTCACCCGCTCGTTAAGGTAATGCTGCCAGCGATTGATCATTTGTTCTCGCAGGGGCGGGTCAATCTTGATCTCAACACCCGCCGGGACCTGATTGGCCTTCTGGGCGAAATTGAGCAGGAAATCGCCGACGCGGTTACGGGCCTGGGTCGTCAGCTCCGCATACACCGTATCAAGGTAATTCTCAACGTCTTTCTCGCGTTTGGCCTTCTCAGCCAGATACTCTTTGTACTCCGGAGACGTCGGATCGGGCATCGCGATCTGCGGAAGGTCTTCCGGCTCATGACTGCTCGCGAAAACGCCGTACAACGAATAGTAGTCCTGTATCGGCAGCGGGTCGTACTTGTGATCGTGGCAACGGCTACAGCCGAGCGTCATCCCCATCATGCCTCGGGAAACAACATCAATGCGGTCATCAATGATGGCATTGATGTCTCGCAAGAACTGCGGACCAACGGTCAGGAATCCCATCGCCGCCAGGGCGGGATCACCGGGTGGCAGGTTGAGCTTGTCCGCTGCCAGCTGCTCGATGAGGAACCGGTCGTAGGGCTTGTCATCATTGAACGCGGCAATCACGTAATCGCGATAGGTGTACGAAAACGGGAACCGACGTTCTTCGGTAAAGACATATCCGCGTGTGTCGGCATACCGAGCCACATCCAGCCACAGCCGCCCCCACTTCTCGCCAAACCGCGGTGATGCCAACAGGCGATCCACGAGCTCATCCACAGCAGTCGGCGAGCTATCGTTCACGAACTCCTGCACCTCGGCATAGGTCGGTCGCATGCCATGCAGATCGGCAGACAACCGACGAATCAGTGTTGCACGGTCAGCAGGCGAAGAGACGGCCAGTCCCGCCTCACTCAGCTTTGCCATGATGAAGTGGTCGACGGGAGTTTGAGAGCGCTGATCTCCGACGACAACGGGAGACACAGGACGCGTGATCGGTCGATACGCCCAATGGCTCTGCGCGGCCGCGTCGTAGTCGATCTCGCCGTTATCCAGTCGGGGAAAGCCAGAGTGTTGATGAGCTGGGGCATTCGCATCGGCGGGCCAGGGGGCTCCCTGTTTCACCCACTCCGTCAGCAGGTCGATCTGTTCCTGCGGCAGCTTCCCCTTGGGGGGCATCTGCGTATCGTTGGGGTCGTACTTGATCACCTGCATCAGCCGGCTCTGGTCCGGGTTGCCCGGTACGATCAAGTTAGCAAATACGTCGTCGCGATGATTGAACGACACGTCGCCTTGCCGCTTCTCGCCCGAGTGGCACTCGAAGCAGCTTTCGGCAAGTACGGGCCGGATGTGCTTCTCAAAATGCTCGATTTGCTCAGGTGTCAAATCGGCCGCGTGGAGACAAGGAACCGTCGATTCCGCAACAAAGAGCGAAACCGCGAGCCACAGAATGTGCTTGGTGAGTTGGTTCATAGGGCAGCGGGCAGGAGGGGCTGCAATGGGGTGGGAGCCAGTTTCCGGGCGCGGATACTGACTCCAGAATTCTATCTTTCAAACACACAGGAAACGAGTTGAATCTCGCCGACGAAAATAATCTTCCCGGTAAATTCAAAGAGCAGGATTCGGCCCCTTGACCGGAGCGTCGGTGCCGCGGGAACAAACAGTGGGACAGACATTCTTGCCTGCCCTGAGCGACGAGACCCACGACACTTCAGTCACGGATCGTCGCGTGATCCATTGGGGAACAACAGAGAAGAGAGCTCACAGTGCCCCTCGCCCAAAGACGCCCGCCCTCGCTGACGCGGAGATGTCAGAATAATATCGATATTTCCTGCGTTTCGTGGGTTACGTGATAGGATCTTTGACCGGTCGTGCGTAAGGCTTGTATCTCGAATCGTATCATCTCTGGGGAAGGAATTCGTGCTATGCCGAGGAAGTATGAGCTGACGTTTCAGCGGGGGGCTGACGGTCGGTCGGGTCGGTGGAAGAAGTTCTATCGGGGTAAGGCTCATTATCTGGGAGCCGGTCGTAGCAAGTCGGACATTGAGAGCTATCGGACGGCTTTGGAGGCTTGGAAGAAGCTAAAAGAACAGCTCGATGCGGAGCTGATCCCGGTTCCGAGAGCCTACGATTCCGATTACGACGAGGTGATCCGCGAGTGGGAACTTGTGCTGGCGTGGTCGGTGCAGCATGGGGCCAGCGATGAAGCGGTCGTGGCTCGCGAAAAGCTGGCGGAGTTGAGGGCTCGGCGGGAGAAGGCGAGGCAGCTTCCCGTAACTCATCATGATCGCTTGTGGAGCCGTTTGCGTCCGGCCCCTGAGGAACTCCAGAAGATTGCGGAAATCGCCCTGGCCCGCCAAGGGGAAAGCCTTGATGCATTTCGCGAGGCGATGATGAAGCGTTCCTTCATCCCCATGACGACACCGAAAGAAGCGTCAGCTAACGCGATTGACCGAGTAGATCCTTTTCAGAAGGCTGAGATCGAATGGCAAGACCGGCTGGCGAATCAATCGATAGTCATCGCGTCGGATGACACTCGTTCGCTGGGTGGCTGGGTTCAAGCCTTTCTGGCCAAAGAGCAGCAGCGAGTGAGCGCCGGTGAATTGTCTGCCAGTCGTTTCGCAGCAGTCAGAGGCACGCTCTTCTATTTTCGTGATTGGGCGGGCGCTGCGATGGACGCATCCTCGATCTCCGGGCAGACCCTGTCGCGATATCATTCCCACTTACTCGACTTGGTGGGTAGCAACAAATGTTCGTCGACATACGCGAAAGGTCGGATGGTGTCGCTGAAGACCTTCATTCGCTGGCTCTGGGGACAAGACGTCATCGAGAGTCTTCCCAAGAACATTGACTCGCGCGAGTTGCAGTTCACCCGGCGGATCGTCACCCCAGAAACGATGTCCAACGATGAAGTGCGGTCATTGTTGAGTGGCAACAACAGCTTACTTCGGCTCTGCATCCTGCTGGGCCTCAACTGCGGGATGACCCAGAAGGACATCTCCGATTTGCTGGACAAGGATGTGGATTGGAACGAGGGGCGAATCACCCGCAAACGGAGCAAGACCTCCAGCCATGAGGGTGTCCCGGTGGTGTCCTACAAACTCTGGCCGGAGACGCTCCAGCTGCTGCGGGAACTTCGCAGTAGCACAGAGGTTGTTCTGCTGACCCCGAAGGGGGCCCGCCTGATGCAATATGTTCTCAATCAGAATGGCTCGCTGAACAAAGTCGATTCCATCAAGCCTCACTACCTCCGCGAGTGTGAACGGCTGTCGCTGAAGAAGCAGTTCAAGCTGCTGCGAAAGACCTCGGCGACGTTGATCAACTCGAACCCCCAATCCCGCGGCCTCGACCAACTCTTCCTCGGCCACGCCCGCAGCTCGATCGCCGAACAACACTACGTGGCGACCAGCAAGTCCGCGCTCGACGGAGCGCTGGAGTGGCTGCGAGAGGAATACCGCGTAAGCGACCATAATCAGTACCAATGAAGTACCGATTGATCACTGATGTCATACATTTTGTCTCCGAGGGGAAACGGTGCAGGAGGTGGTGACGGTGACTCAGTTTCAATCCGCTCCACGGTGTCACATGGGGGGAGGGGGAACGAAAAGGGTACATTTGAGACGCATGCACCACGTTCCATTTCAAGAATCGCGTGTTCCGTATGAGAGGCCACTTGATCGTCCATCGACGATCAAGATGATTGAAGTCGTCTGCACGACCCGCCTCGATGGGCACCTGAAATCCCACTCCCGCCTCGCTGCTTGAAGGTGCGTAGCTGGTCGAGTCGCGTTCGCAGGTGAGCAACCCGATTGCTCGATCTCTCTCGGCCCGCGCTGGTTGAGGGGCCGATGGTTTTGAGCCGGTCGAGGCTGACCGAATTAGTCGTTTGACAACTGTCGACCGACCAATTCGAAGTACAAAAAACATTTCGGCGCCGATAAACGGAAGCCAGAGTTATGCCTCGCCGAACTGTCGCAGAATACTTGTACGGCGTGCCAAGCTGCATTCGCGGATCTTCCTATCTGCTACTCAGTGTCCAGTGCGATTGCCGCAGGACCGCATGTGGACCAGCTGTCAGACCCTGGTACGTCCCCCCTTCGTACCAGACGGTCAACAACAATCCGTCCGCAAGTTGCACGGTGGACGGATAGCCCAGGTCTCCGCCGACCCCGTCATCGGAAATGGTCAGTGCTTCCGACCAGGTGCGGCCTTGATCGTCGCTCACTCGCGTCTGGTTGCCAAAGGGCTTTCGGCGATAACCATACGTCATGATCAGTCGGTCATCGTTGAGTCGCAGCAGATGCGAAGGCAGGCCCCACACACCGATCGAATGCGGCAATGTCCACGACTTGCCACCGTCGGACGATTCCGTCTGCAACGTCTCGTAGAAGTGATTCGTGTTGTGGTTGCGAATGTGCACGACCAGTCGCCCTGCGCCGGCTTCCACCATATGCAATTCGTGATAGTCCGTCAGGCAGCTGTCGCCCGGCCGCGGGGGAATCTCCGCCAACCACTGCCAGGTCAGGCCATCGTCCGTCGATTCGCAAACACCCGTTCGTCCCGTTCCTACGACCTCCTTGCCAGCATGAAGCAGGCGTCCATCTGAGAGCTGAACCGGACCATGAGGGCTGCATACCGGAGATTTGTACGGGGTCGACCAAGTCAGGCCGCCATCGGCAGACCGGATCATCCACATGCCCAGGGCAGCCTGGCGTTCATCTGCGGTCAATCGGTCGCGGACAGCTTGCCAGCGTTTCAGGCGTTCAGGAGCCCAGGCACCAGGGGTACCGGCTGGAATCTGTTCCGCTTCACGAAGGAGATCCACATAGTCCAGCGACGTAAACGTGCTTGCGAGAAGCGTCCCCCTAGCGGTTTCCACGAGGCCAGATTCGCGATCATCAATACCCGTCTCAAAAACGACGGTGGGCTGGCCCCAGGTCTTCCCCTCGTCGCGGGACCGCATCAGTTCCAGGCGGCCAAAGGGGCACACATGGTCCTCGCGGCCTCCAGAATACAGCAGCAGCAACTCGCCGTTCCTGCGCCGCACCAAGGTCGGCCAGCCATGGTAATACTCCGGCTGCTGACTGATGACTCTGGTTTCGTGAATCACGGCCAGGGGCTCTGCGGCACCAGCCCGTGGACTCGGCCCGCAGAGGATCCAACCGGCTGCAGCGCCGACGCCAATCAACGCCTGACGACGGTTCAAATGACGAGTCATCGAAATTCCTGACCGTGTTGAATCAAGTCACTGCGACTGATCAAAGCTTACCGTGCCTGTGACGGAACGTCATGGAGTGGCTGGTTGATTCGCCATGTATTGCCGACGCCCCTCAACCATGTGATCCCAGATCGCCTGGCGGAACAGGGCGACACGCTGCTGCTCAATGTCGCCGACGGCCAACCGCGTGGCTTCGTCCATCAGCGAGCCAAGCTTCGCCATCCGTTCCTCAGTGCCCAGGTACTTCCATGCGATCTCCTCCGTCTGGAAGAAATCCTCCTTGAGATTCTTCTGAATCTCGTCTGGATAATTGGCCGGGTTGCAGTATGTCTCTTCCACGCAAAGATAGAATTGTTTCATCGGCTCGGCAGCTGGCCCGTAGTAACGTGTAAAGAATTCATCGAGCAAGGAGTTGACGTCCAGTGAAGGGTCGTCGAGAAGCTTGATGGTGATGTAGGCATCGACCTGGTCGCTGACGCCTTCGATAAACGCCCCGCGAATGCCATCGCGGGCAAATGTCCTGAATTGCTCACCGACCGCGTGAGCATGAAAGCCCGGGAAACAACGAAATGGAGGTCCATCCACGTTGTGCAACTCCGGCAGGCAGTGGTAGAGCCACAGGTACAACGGCCGGTTCTGCTCGTGTTTCACCCAGTCCTGATACCAGCGGAGTTCATCCTGCTGCATTCCCGGAGCCCAGCAGTTCCGAGTATGCAGGCACATCTGAACGGAGACGTTCGGCTCCAGTTGGACTTTGCGAGGGTGATACGAATAACCCGCATAGGCCAGGGTCGAGATGTATTTATCGGGGTGACTCCTGGCCAGCTTGCGGGCGACCTTATTGACGAACGCGAACCAATAGTCGCTGGCACTCCCATTGCTGTCGAAGCAGTTTTCAGAGAGACGCTGCTGATCGATGAGTGATTGACAGTCAGGGCACTTGCACCAGTGACCCCGGCCCCCCCTGTCCATGGGGACCATGGCAAAGAACTTTCCTGCCGCTTCGGCTCCGTTCGCGGCTCCTTCGCCATCAAAATACCGTCGGGCGTCTGCCACCACCTGATCCACCAGCCCCTGATTAGTATAGCACAACTGCGGAGGCTGACCGCCGTACGCCTCCAGCTCGCTGGCCGAATACCCCTGGGCAAACCAGTCGGGGTGTTCGGCGACAAACACCTCCGGGTGTTTGGGATTCTGCTTCCAGAAGCGATCGTAGTAACCTTCCAGCGAATGATTGCAGGCATACGCCTCTCCGCCCATCCGGAGTCGGAGCCAGAAGAGGCTCAAATCCTCGTGGCTCGGCTGGTTGTATAATTCCCGTGCCATCTTGAACTGCGTCCAGGGAAACATCGTGCGCCACTGGAAGGCCGGACGACGACGGACCTCGCGTGGTTCGACAATCAGGGTGTCCGTTTCCGGGAAAACCATCTGCGAATCGCCAGGCCCATACCAGCGAACATTGCAGAATCGTTCCAGAAAATCATGAACGGCATACGTGGTTGCTTGTTCTTTACCCAGCAGGACGAGGTCGTTTTCGAGGAAGCGGATCAGATACTCCTGATCCTCGAACTGGCTGGCGTCCAGATCAGGCTGGAATGTCGCAGCGCTCGGCCCCAGGAGTATCCTCGGGCCCACAACCTGCTCGGTGTCGTAAGCAATCGGCAGTGTCGCTCCCGTAATCTTCTGCACATGCAACTGCAGCTCCTGAGCGCCGAACGTCGCAGCGGGTGTTGGTACAGCGGCGATGACAATCGTCACTGCGGGTTTGCCATCGCGTGTCAGCGCGAACTCGGCAGATACGGATATTTCCGGCCAGCATCCAAGGACCATCACGAAGGCCGGGATGGCGAGTGCGACGAAACGACTACATGTGATGCGATGGCTGATCCTCATAAAATGTCCCGATTAAGGTGATGCCAATGGTTCATCGGAAATCAGAATGCCCGGGTAGCCCGGCCAACTTGCTGGCGGATTGACCCAGACGTGGCTGTGCACGTCTGGGTCACGAAGGAACAAGAGGTTCTCGCCCTAGACAATCGACAATACCATCCTCGTGTTGCTCCGCAACTCAGCCCCTCAGAGCACTGGCCATCACGGCTACCCGGCCGCCACGTATTCCTGGCACAGCGGCACTGTTGGAAAAACCAGCAGTGGCAACCGGCGTTGTTCATTTGGCTGGCTTCAGCCAGCCGAGCGAAACGAGGAACTGGTCCGCTTCGGCCAGAGTCTTTGCTTTGAACTTGTCGCCGTTGAAGAAGCCGTGCTTCTGGCCGTCGAACCCATGAAGATCACAGCGGTTACCCAGTGACTTCATTCTCGCAGTGAAGGCTTCCGCCGATGTGAATGGGACAGTGGTGTCTTCACGTCCGTGGAAGATGATCGTCGGCGGGCCGTTCTTCGTGATGTGATGAGCGGGCGATAGGTTTTCTGGCTTCGTGCCCATACGCTCTTCGGGGACTCTCACACCAAAGCCTTTCGCATCGAATCCTTCGATCGGAGCTAGCACCAGCGCGGGGTTGAACAGCACCAGCGCGTTCGGAACGGCGCTGACAGACTTGTCTTCGCCGGGTTCGTCGAACTCAGAGATGAACGGCGTGCAGGCTGCCAGATGCCCGCCCGCCGAGCCACCGCCGGCGGCGATTCTCTGTGGATCCACGCCAAGCTGGCCCGCATGAGCCCGAACCCAGCGCACCGCCGAACGAGCATCCGCCAGGCATTCCGTCGGCTTCGCGTTGTGTCGGCTCTCAACCCGATAGTCTGCTGTGATCGCGACCATCCCTCGCTTTGCGAGTTCCCGGCACTGCATTTCGAACTGCTGAGGCGAACCGCTTTTCCAGCCGCCCCCGAAAAAGAACACGATGGCTGGCGCATTCTCCGGAGTGGCCGGGTTGAAGACATAGAGATTGAGTTTCGTGTCTCCGACGGACTTGTAAGTTTCAACTCGACAGCCCTGCATCTGGGGCGGATAAGATCGCCCCACACGGGCCCTGGCGTCGTCTTGAGCGTTCGCCGTCATCAGTTCCACAGCCAGAAATACGGTGATCATCGCGAATGATTTCATAGTTTGCTCCGATATTTCCCATAGGGGTTGACCCCGGCACCGATCAAGATTGGATCGATGCCCAACTTAACATCGCGTCCCCTCTGCGTCGATCACCTGGCAATTTCCTGCCCGTGTTCCGACTTCGGTCCCGGCCGAAAACCTGACAATGGTGCCAACGTAAGCATTTTCAGCGTCTCTTTCTGGCACTGCGCCGGGTGCCACTGGCTAGGGCTTTGACTCGCCAGTGCTCAACGTGTGAGGCCAGTCCCCATCCGTGTTGTCGAGTGGTGATTGTCGTTTCCTCTAACGGCCCAACGCGACCACCAGTGTGACCCGGTCGTCCTCAATGTCATCAGGGTGTGTCACTCGAAGGTGATTCAGACCAGCGACTGATACTCGAAAGAGGTCAAATCCCGTTGCCGGTCGCTTTCTCTGTCCACAACGGGATTGTGATTTCGTTAGTAGTCGGGGCAACAAGACGTCGTTTGAACTTTTCCTGGGTCCATTTTCCAGTTGGGAGAAGGCCCAATGGGATTTGGCGGAAGCCTGCAACTTCTGAAGTCACATTGAGTTGTGCGAGCCATGACAGGGAAAAGTGATGCATGTCCAGTCATGAACGCCTTCGTTCACGAATTTTTTTCTTTCGATTCTCGAGTCGCCAACTTCGCTTCGAGTTCTGCGATCTTCGCCTGAAGCTGTTCAATGATGGGAGCAACCTGCTTCTGCGGGAATCGCTTGTGTATGTGCTGAGGACAGTTGACGTCCCATGCCTCGATCCTGAACAGGATGGCTCGTTCGACCTTGCCTGGATAGGACGGATCTCTCAGCCTGTCGATCAGCGCCGGATCGTCTTCTACAACGCGGATTGTGCCCCAGAGCTTAATGCGGCGGCTGCGAACGTAATCCATCAGAAAGATAAACGCCCTCGGGTTCTCCGATAAATTGCCGAGCGTAATATATTGGCGATTGCCGCCGAAGTCGGCGAACCCCAGCGTCTTATCGTCGACCTTCCTGAGGAACCCCGGGGAACCGCCTCGGTACTGGATGTAAGGCTGGCCCTCAGCGTTTGCCGTTCCCAGATAGAACATATCCAGGTCGGCAAAGAAGGCTTCCAGTTCCGGGGTTACTTCTGTTTTCCAGCTTCCTCCGGCTTCCATGCGGGCGTAGCTGGATCGAGAGCCTTTGTCCGTCTGAATCTCTTTTACAGCGGTGGTGAAGGCAATGTCACTGGAAAATTGACGCATGGAAGACTCACTGTTGGTTGGTGTATTGAGTAGGCATCGCTGACGATCGTGTATGTCATGCGTGTGTCATTTGATGCCGGGGATTCCTGCGTCTTCCGCAGGGCGTGGACCGGGAGCGGGCCAGTGAAATTTGCGTTCGTCGACGTCGATCGTGACCTCGTTGATGCTCGCCTCCCGACGTCTCATCAGCCCCTCATCGTCAAACTCCCAAAGTTCATTGCCATAAGCCCGGAACCATTGGCCGCTGGCGTCGTGGTACTCGTACTGAAATCGAACCGCGATCCTGTTGTCACTGAAGCTCCACAGTGACTTGCTGAGGCGATAGTCGAGTTCTCGTTTCCACTTGGCTGTCAGGAGCCCTCGAATCTGATCCCGCCCCTGAAGAAACTGATCGCGATTTCTCCACTCGGAATCTGAGGAGTAGGCCAGGGACACTCGCTGCGGATCGCGACTGTTCCACGCATCTTCTGCAGCTCGGACCTTCGCCGTCGCGGTCTCTAATGTGAAGGGTGGTCGGATCACGTTCATGGTAGTGCTCCTGAAATTGACTGAGATTGAGGAAGACCGGATGCCTGGCTGAAATAGCGGAACGGCGTGAGCCGTCCGGTGACTGTGTTGATACCGGAGAGCTCGCCCCCTTCCGCTGCTTTCGCGCCCAGACATTGACTTCCGAACGAGGAACTAATGGGTGGCACAAGCCTCCGTGCCACACGTTGATGCAGCACGAGGATCGATGGGCTCGGCCTTCGGAATATCGAGATCGGTATCGGCCACGTTGTTGAGAAAGTTAGTGAAGCAGCCGAGCACCACGCTGGCGACGATCTCCACAATCTCGGCGTCACCAAAGCCTGCATCTCTCACGGCAGCAAGTTGTTGCTCGCTGACCTTGCCTCGACTCTCCAGCACATTGTTGGCAAACGCCAACGCGGCTTTTGTGTGGCGGTCCTCGGAGTGGCCTGTGCGACCGGCAAGAATGTCTTCGGCAGTCAGCCCCGCTGACGGAGCGACCGCACTCAGGATCGATGTGCAGTAACTGCAGGAATTCGTTTCGCTGGTCGTGAGCTTTAACTGGTTGTGCAGCTTCTTGTCAATTTTGGTACCGCTCATTGCAGTGCTGAAGACAAGAAAGCTCTCAAGCACCGCAGGCGAGTTCGCCATGACCCTGGCAGTGTTGGGAACCATGCCGAAGGCTTGCTGCACAGTGCCGAGCAGTTCCTTCGTGCGGCCAGTCGCGACTTGCGGATCGACGGAATTAAGACGTTGCATTGATCTTCTCCAAAGTTATTCAGGGACAATTGAATGTGATGTGCCGAGCAACAGACTCGGCACACGTTTATCCAATTCAGAGAACACAGACAGTTCTTTGTGGTGCGGTTGCAAGTGGTCTTGCCAGAACTACCTGACAGGTTGCTTGCCGAGGAAATCGCGGATCAGTGCAGCGATTTTCGCTCCATCTTCTTCGAGGGCAAAGTGCCCCGTATCGAGCAGATGAAACTCCAGATTCTTCAGGTCACGCTGGTACGGAAACGCACCGGCGGCAGGAAAAATCGGGTCGTTCTTACCCCAGACGATCAGCGTGGGTGGCTGGTGTTTGCGGAGATAGGCCTGCCACTGTGGATACAACGGCGGATTGCTGCCGTAGCTGAAGAACAGAGCCAGTTGGATCTCCTGATTACCGGGTCGATCCAGAAGCGGTTGCGCATGCCCCCAGGTGTCGGGACTGATGGTTTCCACATTGCGGACGCCAGAGGTGTACTGCCACTTCGTCGCGTCCACGGTCAGCAGAGATCGCAGTCCGTCTCCCTTTTCCTTGCTTCGATCAGCCCAGTACTCCTTTATTGGTTTCCAGAAGTCGTTGTCGAGCCCCTCGTCATAGGCGTTCCCATTCTGCACGATCAGCGATCGAACTCGTTCCGGGTGTTTCACAGCAAGACGAAAACCCACCGGAGCACCGTAGTCCATCTGATAAATCGAATACTCTGTCAGTCCGACCTTCTCGGTGAACTTCTCGATCACGTTCGCCAGGTTGTCGAAGGTGTAGTCGAATTTATCGACCGAAGGAGCCGAGCTATTGCCGAAGCCCGGGTAATCCGGCGCGACAACGTGGTACTTCTCCGCCAAAGCCGGAATCAGATTCCGAAACATGTGGGACGATGTCGGAAAGCCGTGCAGAAGAAGTACCGGCGGTGCATTCTTTGGACCGGCCTCGCGGTAGAAGATATCGAGGTTGTCGATCTTGACTGTGCGGTGCAACACGTTCGTCGTCGGTGCCTGCGGCTCATCGGCTTTGACCGACACACCACACGCGAAGATCGTGGTCAGAGTCATCGCGACAGCGGAACTATGGAATAGATTCATGGATTCACTCCCAAATGGTAAAGGTTGCTTTTCGAATGAAATGATGCTCAGCAGACGAAGCATTGCAGACGCTTAGCGAGTCTCATCGCAGCCGGGGATGGTCGCACAAACGTCGTGGTGATCGACGAGTGGCTCGGCTCTGGGGAAATCGATGTCCGTGTCGGCTACATGATTGAAATAGTTGGTGAAGATATTGAGCGCGACGTTGGCCACGACTTCGGAGATCGCGGCATCATCCAGACCTGCGACGCGAGCATCAGCCAGATCCGCATCGGTCACTCGCCCCTGTTTCGCCACCACCTGCCCGGCAAAATGAACAATCGCAGCAGACTTCGAATCGACGGATGTGCCACGGCGACTGTCCAGAATCTGATCAGCCGTAAGTCCAACCATCTTTCCGATGGTCGAATGCGCGGCAAGGCAATAGTCGCAGCCGTTCGCCTGACCCACGGTCAACGCGATCCGCTCACGATCTTTGGCTGACAGCGATCCCTTCCCCAACGCACCGCTGAGCGACAGATAGCCATCCAGCGCCGCTGGAGCATTCGCCATGGCTCGGGTCATATTGGGGACCAATCCCAGCTTGCTCTTCACTGCGTCGAGCAGCTCCCGGGCTTTTCCAGTGGATGATTCAGGAACGATTTGAGAGATTCGCGACATGTCTAATGCCTTTCGAGAACGGTTTTCGTCGGACTTTTTGCCAGCCAAGAAATTCAGCAGGCGATGATTCGATACAAATCACTTTCCGTGCCAAATCGACAGATATGACGCAAATAGCTTTTTCGATTGAACTTGCAGCGAATCTAACTGGCCAGATAAAATAACGTTTTTTCGTTGTTCAACGAAAATGCGTTGATGATTCACGAAAAATCGTCATGATGTCCGCATGACAAACTCGCTGAACGACTCCGGAATCGTTGGTAACCCGAAGCAACTCCTGCTTGAGCTCGCGTCCCTCCACCAATTCGCAGAGCTGTTTCCGCTGGCCGTCCATCGATTGGCGGAAGCATCGTCTGTGGCTCTTGTCCGCATCTGGATCACTAAGCCGCCTCTGCCCGGCGACTGTTCGAGTTGCCGCTTCGCGAATGAGTGCTCGAACCGAGAACAGTGTCTGCACCTGGTGGCGAGCTCCGGCCGTTCGCTGAACAGCAGCGACGAGAACTGGCAACAAATCAACGGAGCCTTTCGTCGTTTCCCCATCGGCGTGCGCAAGGTCGGGAAGATTGCGGCTACTGGACAGTCACTGGAAGTCGCGAATGTGGAACAGGACCACGCCTGGGTCGCCGAGCCAGACTGGATCGCGGCCGAGCAGATCACGTCCTTCGTTGGCCATCCCCTGATGCATCGAGGTGAAGTGCTGGGCGTGCTGGGACTCTTCGCGCGAACCGCGCCAAGTGAGTCCTGCTTCGAGTGGCTGCGGATGATTGCCAATCATCTGGCCGCCGCCATCGCCAATGCTCGCGCGATGGAAGAGATTGATTCGCTGAGGAAGCGGCTCGAACAGGAAAACGAATACCTCCGCGAAGAAGTGCAGCAAGCAGCCGTGTTTGGCGACTTGCTCGGACAGGCTCCCGCGCTCCAGGCGGTGACTCATCAAATCGAACTCGTCGCGCCAACGAATGCTGCCGTGTTGATTCTCGGCGAGAGCGGCACAGGGAAGGAAGTCGTCGCCCGCGAGATACACCGTCACAGCCGTCGAGCCGATCAGCCATTGATCAAAGTCAACTGCGCGGCAATCCCTCGAGAACTATACGAGAGCGAATTCTTCGGGCACGCCAAAGGCGCGTTCACAGGAGCGCTGCGGGATCGTGCCGGTCGATTCGAACTGGCAGACGGCGGCACGTTATTCCTGGACGAGATCGGCGAGATCCCGCTGGACTTGCAGGCCAAGCTGCTGCGAGTTCTTCAGGAGGGCGAGATTGAACGAATCGGTGAAGAACGAACTCGCAAGATCGACGTGCGTATCATCGCGGCAACCAATCGAAACCTGCGAGCGGAATCAGAGGCGGGTCGTTTTCGACAGGACTTGTTTTATCGCCTGAGCGTCTTCCCGATGGAACTGCCGCCATTGCGAAAACGAGTCGAAGACATTCCCTTGCTGGCCGAGCACTTTCTGACTCGGTTTGCCAGACAACTGGGCCGCCCGCGTCCACGACTGACACTGGCAAACATCCAGCAGCTCCAGCGCTACGCCTGGCCCGGAAACGTTCGCGAACTGCAGCATACTCTGGAACGAGCATGCATCGTCGCCGCTGACGGACGCCTTCGATTCGATTTGCCAGCAACATCCTCAGGGCTGCATTCCGAGCGTTCCGAATCCCCGACACCTCAAGGCATCCTGACCGACGAGGAACTGCGAGCCTTCGAAGCCGAAAATATCCGCGCCGCGCTGTCGCAATGTCACGGAAAGGTCTACGGACCAAACGGGGCAGCCGCGTTGCTGGGAACTAAACCGACAACACTCAATTCCCGGATTAAGACCCTCGGTATCCGGGACAGATGAACCTTGTACAACATTATTACTGCAACAAACGAGCAATCGTACTCGCCCGCAGCCAACGGTCGGAATGCCTAATTTTTGAAAATGGACTGACTGGATTTGAACTCTGTAACCGCTTCCAGAGTATCACTGTACGGAGTATCTGTCGGGCCCCGATTTCGTTCCGTCGGTCCATTTGAACCAGAGTATGCTTAGACGTAAACTTTTTTTGCAGAAGAAGAAAGCTCTTTCGACATGCCTGCCGAAGGGCTTCCTGTCCAGTGGAGTCGGGGCGACAGAACATGGATTGAACTTTTTCTAGCCGGAGTCAGGGATTCGACCGGGGCACTCAAAGGACTTTTTCCATGAGATCACCACTTTCAATGTGACCTTCCGATCAGAGATTCACCTGTCGATCTATTGACACTTCCGCCAACCAAAGCGTTCTCCTCGTACTGCCCATTCAGTTTAAGCAGCCCCAGTACGGGACGGTGTGGGCTTCTCACCCGTTATTCTCATTCTCTGTCCAGATCGCAGTGTTATGGCCCATTTGTGGCACCAACTCAGTCACCGACGATGTTGTACAGATTGATTCGCAGGATTGACTCACCGAAGAGTCCGCTGGGGGCGTTTTCCGTTGCACGGATCACGAGATCGAAGAACTGGGTTGTTTCGTAGTCGAGGGCACTGCTGTTGGCCACGGTGACATCGCCGGTGGTGGGGTTGATGGCGAAGGCTCCGTCGGTGTTCCCCGAGACGATCGACCAGATGACAGTCTGGCCAGCGTCCGGATCGCTGCCCGTCATACGGGTGACTGCTCGCCCATTTGCGAGATTCTCAAGGATCTGTACTGTCTTCGGTGTAACCTGTGGGGCTTCATTGACGTTTTGTAGTGATATTGTGATCTTGCCCTCACCAAAGAGTACTCCATCGCTGGCACGGACCGTGAGGACAATGCTGCGGCGAGTCTCATAGTCCAAGGGGGTGCTGTTGGAAACTCGGATTTCACCCGTGCTGCTATTAATCGTGAATGCGTTGTCCACATTGCCAGAGACGATCGACCAGGTCACTGGAGTTCCTTCCGGGTCAGCTGCAGTGGCGGTGCCCACGACCGTGCCGACCAGGGCGTTTTCAGAGATGGACAAAGCTTTCGCAGGAACGACCGGCGCCTCATTTACGTTTGTCAACTGAATGATCACCGGCACGATCGTATACTTGGCCGGGGCCCCATTGTCCGTTGCTTTCACCATCAATGTCATCGTCCGCGCCGTTGCCAGTTCGAAATTCAACGCAGCTGGAGTTGCCACCGTGATCTGTCCGGTCGACGGATTGATGACATAGGCATTCCCGCTGTTCCCGGAGGCGATGGAATAGACGATCGACTGGCCGACATCCTCATCGGTCGCTTGGACCAATGTGACCGGAGTTCCAATGGAGCTGTTTTCAGGGATAGTGGCAGTCGTTCCGGTAAAGACCGGAGCGTCATTGGCGTTGAGGACATTCACGGTGACTGTGTTTGTTGTGAACAGAGAGGGAGTCCCGTTGTCCTGAACTTTCACGGTCAGCGTATAGCTTTGCTTCTGCTCGTAGTTCAGCAGGGCAGGATTCGCAACAGTGATCCTTCCGGCGGGCGAGATGGCGAATGCCCCGCTCGTATTCCCTGCGGTGATACTGTAAGTCAGGACTGAGGAGGCATCCGGATCGGAACCAACAACTTGTCCGACGACCGTATTCAGCGGGCTGTTTTCGGCCACCGAGATCGTTTGCGGTGTCAGACGCGGTGTTTCGTTAACGTTGGTTAAGCGAATGGTCACAGTGGCCGTGGATGTGAACACTGGGCCTGAGCCAGACCCGCGATCTGTGAGCTGTACTGATAACGTGTAAACAGGCACAGTTTCAAAGTCCAGAACCGTATCCGGATTGCGGTACACATGCCCGGAGCTATCGATGCTGAATGCATTACCCGTGTTACCACTCAAGATTTGATAGTTGTAGTACTTGTAGCTGTCCGCGTCCGATGGTTGCAGCGTCGCGAACCACGTTTGAGAGGACACATCCTCACGAACCGAAATCGTCGTGCTCGGCAGAACAGCTGGCTCATTGACATCACTCACGGTGATCACCACGGAAAAGGTGTCAGTCAATCGGAGCGGGCTGTTGTCCGTGGCTGTGACCTGAAGCGTAAAGGATTTGTAGGATTCGTAGTTCAGATAGACTGACCGGGCGACAGTAATCGCACCTGTTGTGGGATTGATGGCAAATGTGCTTCCTGTGTTACCGCCAGTGATCGAATAACTAACCGACTGACCCAAGTCTGGATCATACGCCAAAGAGGTCAGAAATGGTGACGTCGAAGCGAACGAGTTATATACCGGAACCGGAGTTCCAACAGCAGCATTCTCTTGGACTGTGCCTCTGTATTCTGGCAGATACGAAACTGGAGCTCGCACTTCCCGCACCAGTGATGTCCAATAGGTCGGCATCGTGTCAAAGGGATTCGGGATCGTATCGTTAGTAAGATACAGATAATCAAATCGCATCAGCTTTGCGTCGTCGACCAGTTGCTTCATTTGTGATTCCGTGCTCACGCCGTGAATAATCGCCCCGAATGATTGGCCGGAGTATCGCGGATCCGAATAGCCGTAAGGGAATTCCGGATTGGCCAAAAGTTGCGTGAATCCGGCAGCAGTATTCTCATACGCCAGATAGACATCGGCCACTTGCCCGTTGCGATATGCAGCGGGCGCATATCGTCCCCAGTTGCCGACGATAAAGGTATTCGCCAACGTCTGAGATTGTTTGATCTCCACTCGGATCTGCACATACTTGCTCACATCGTCGAGCTGGGCACTCATCTCATCGAGGAAGATGCCGTCGATCAGAGGTGAAGCGGTGGTTCGATTGCGAAATACCGATTCATAAGTGTGAACATCTGCCAACACCTCAGCTGTCGGGCGATCCCCGTATCCCGTGGGGACATATCCGAGGATTCGGACATACGGATTCGACCGCAGGCGTTCAATGGCGAACAGGTAGTTCTCCAGATCAGCACCCGACACGTTCGGACCACTGGATGGATTCACGATCACGGTGATGGGATTGTTGACAGACGCCGAAGTCCGTATCGATTCCCACCACGGATCAAGCACTCCCGGCGCGGTGACCGGATAGCGATAGAGCGGGACAATCAGGCCCCCCTGGAGCGTCGATTCCAGTTCATTCGTGACGGCGACCTGCAGCTGGGCCGTCGCACTTCCGCCAGCGGTGTCCAGAGCTTTCAGCGTAAGAGAATACGACGCTTTCGATTCAAAGTTTTGTACCTTACCAGGAGCAATCGTCACCTGTCCCGTGGAGGGATCGATCGCAAACACACTTCCCACATTTCCGGCGGTAATCGACCAGGTCAGCCCGTCCCCCTCAGGGTCATAGGCCGACAACTGCCCCACAGCCGTCCCCGCGGGAGCCAGTTCCGAAACGCGGACCGCATTACTGGTGACCTGTGGCGGAAGATTCTGTCCCACAGCTGCCAGTGAGATGATGACGTTAATCTCCGTCTGTTCGCCAATCCCCTGCATATCATCGCTGACACGTACCCGCAGTGTCACACTGGTCCCAGCCGTCGTCAGTGCTGACGGGTTTGTGAGGGTGATCTGGCCAGTCGTCGGATGGATCGCAAATGCATTGTTAAAATTTTGGAGCAGCTGAAACTGGAATCGATCCTCTGCCACGCTGCCCGGCACGACAACTTGACCGACCACAGCTCCCACCCCAGCTGTGCGCAGTAGCCTGAACCGGTGATCTGGAACCACCAACGGTCCTGCTGCAAATCGGGCCAGAAATCTCGCGATCTGCCACGGACTGCTCCGCATGTCATTCTTTAGCGGACCGGGTGCCATGTCCACTGTTCCGAGAAAACTCCCAATAGCAATTACAGAACGACTGCCAACAGGCTGCATACCATACAAGTCCGCATACGACGAATATCCGGTCTGCTCGTACTGCCATGCGTCGGTAAATCGTCCTTGCGAATCAAGGATCGCGACGAATCCATTACTGTTGTTACCCCAAGAATAAGGCGTCTCAGGCCTCGCGGTCAATGTGATGGGGCCAGAGATGGTTTCGAAGGTGATCGCATTGGCAAAGTTGCCGGTAATCGCGGCTCCTCCACCCGCCATTTGAACAACGTCTGTGATATACCCATTGTAGAGATCGGAATTGGGGCGAGGTGCGTCTGCAAAGGAAGCGGCCCATGTCAACGCTCCAGCGGCGTCATATTTCACTACGAATTGTGTGAACAAATCACCAAGATGTGGAAGCCTGCGAACACTTGGTCCGAAATCAAAATCAGAGTCGAGATAGTTCGGGGTTCTACCGGTCAGCAGTACGCTACCATCCTCGGCTATAGATGACCGGCTAAGTTCGACCTCATAACTCTCGAACGTTTGAAATCGTTCGGTGGCCCCCGTTGTCGACCAATTGATCATGAACGTCGAGTTCTTATCTAATGGCACACGACCGTTCTCTCCTCGATATGAGTAAGAACTGTTATATGAGGTAAATCCCACCGCCACGACAGCTCCCGAGGACAAGACGCGAACATCGGGAGGGTTGCCGAACCAGGGAAAAACCGAGCCAGTCAAACTCCGTCCCCACTGATACTGGCCGGCTGCATTCAGCCGCACGACATACCACCCGGAGTCTTCGTTACCCGTTGGAGTAGAGCCCAATTCGAGCATCGCCACACCGGGCCCCGGATCGGCATCGAACGGACTTGTGTAATTCCCGAAGATGGTCTTTTCGCCCGTAGGTGATTCGACCACCTGCTCGACATTCGGGAAGGTCCCTGTCGGGATGATGGAAGCAGAAACAAAACCTCCGTCAGAGTTCAACGTCCAGACGAACAGTTTGTAATCAACACCGGCATTGAGCAGGAACGATCCGCTACCGGGATCGAAATCGACTTCTCCCCGAAAGTCTCCTCGAATTCGTATCAGACCATTCGCGAGAGATTCAATCTTTGATATTCCGACCTGTCCGTCGGTCGTGCCGACCATGGTTGCCCAGCTTAGTGCTCCCGAGGGGGCATACTTCGCGATGACCGTCCGACCTTCATAGCGATCCGGAACGGAGAGAATCGACACCCCCGGTGTGGGATCCAGATCCACTTCGCCACGGATCGCACCAGCTGCAATGGTGTCACCGGCGGCGCTTCCAGCCACGGTATACCAGTTCAAGCTTCCGCCCGATTTCACGAGTCCGCCCACGGGAACAGTGTCCGTCAGATCGGGAACATAGGGACGTGTCCCCCCCGTAACGATCGGCCAGGTCGCACTGGTTTGAAGTGCGGGTCGACTGTAAAGCAAGGCTCCAGTAGCACTGAGCGTCTGGTCAGCAAATACAGTATCTGGAATCAGTCCACTCACAAGAAAAACTTCGCCACTGGAGGCGACAAAGCCCTCCAGAAACCCACTGAAATAAAAAGGCGGTGCGGCAATCGTGTTCAGGTACCGTCCTTCGCTATCGAGTATACCGATGCCGCCCCACTGAGAATTCCAGTAAATCCGTCCCTGTGAATCGGTTTCCACGTCATTCACTACAACATAATCGTCGGAATTATCCCGCATTGACTGAATCCAGAGCAGCTGCCCGCTACCGTTGAGTTTAGCCAAAGCTTGTTTCTGTGATTGTGCACTGTACATGGCCACCAAGAATGTGCCATCAGGTGCTACGTCAAGTGCGGGCATACGATTGAAGAAATATGAACTCGTATTAGCCAGTGCCTGGGAAATCTGTGAACAGTGTGTTTGCCAGAGAAGCGCCCCATTGGCAGAGTAGTTCGACAAGACGCCATGTTCATAGTCGACTATCGCGATCCCTCCCGAAGGCGTCAGTGAGACCAGATCCCTATACTCGCTGATTCTATACAACGTATCCGGATGTGGTTGTGACCAGAGTACCTGTCCCGTTGACGAAAACTTCCACGTCCGCTCCCCTCCGACCGCAACTTCCCCCGTGGCAGACACATCCAATCCGGTAATCCATTTTCCCGTCAGCCTCGCACTGGCAACGTATGCTCCCGACGAGTTCCATTTCACCAGAAACGATTGATCAGTGGCAGTGGGAGAGATCGTGACAACTCCTGAGCCGGGATTTACGTCGACGGATTGATAACCCGACGGACCGGGGGGGAGTGTTCCCGCCAGCCAGAGCGCCCCCGACGGACCAGCGACAATGCGATCTACCGCATAGCTGTTGGAGCGCACCCATAGCAGAACTCCAGCTGTGGTGTACGACGCCACGAACTCGCCGGTGATCGTCGTGATGCCGACTCCCGGGTCAATATCGCCGCCCTCGGCGTATCCCGACACATAAAGATTGCCAGCGTTGTCCCCCGTGATATCCCGGTAATGCACGTTCGGCTGGGCAATCGCATCGATCGTGAGCAGGACACGAGACTCCAGACTCGCCGTCCGACTAATATTCGCTCGACGACGAACAGAGGAGTAACCACCGCAGATCTTTTTCAAGAGTTCGATTACAAACGCCATCATTTGTTCCCAAGGAAAATCCAGAACTGGATCTGCGATTTGAATAAGCTTAATCCGAGGGTATTGCAGGGGCAATGTGGCATCAGTCTTTTTGCAAGATCCCTGCTCTATTTCTTGCTCGTTTTTTCAAGCTGCAGAACACAAACCATCCACACCTAAGAGGCTGACAAACAACCTGTAAAAATGGCATCCGACAAGGGGCATGAGATTTGCGCCCTGTGATCGTATCTGACCACGATCATGGTAAGGAGCGAATCATGGATGCCCGCCTGCCGGATGCGTTTTGCGAGTCTGTCGAGTCGTTGTTGCCGACACCAAAGCCCCCGGGGAGTCAAGGAGGGCGGCCAGCCATCCCGCATGCGGTCGTGCTGAAAGTGATCTGGTTTGTGTTGACTGTCGGCTGCCGTTGGAAAGACATCCCGCGTGAGTTGGGTTGTTGCGGAGAAACCGCCCGACGACGTTTGAAGCTCTGGCAAGAGTTGGGCGTGTGGCAGAACGTGCATCTCCGACTGTTGGCCTTGCTCCGTCAACGCGGCTGTTTGAGTGGTCGTGTCGTATTGATCGACTCGACTCACGTGAGGGCGTTTGGCGGCGGTGATCGCAGCGGCCCCAGCCCCGTCGACCGCAGAAAACCCGGGACAAAGCTGACGTTGCTGACCGACCGGCGAGGGACTCCGCTGGTGCTTCGCAGTGCTCCTGCCCACTCCAGTGATCATCACGAGATCCTGCCCACGGTCGCTGCGTATCCCTCGATCGGTGGCCAACCGGGACGACCACGCCGGTCACCAGACCTGCTCTTTGCTGATGCCGGATACGACAGCCAGGCCACTCGGGAGGCGTTGTCGGCTCGCGGCATCGACTCCGCCATTCGTTACCGCAACCGCCCACACGGTTCGCATCTGGGCCGTTACCGCTGGCCTGTCGAACGGACCTTCAGCTGGATCAAGGGACTGCGTCGCATGCGAATCCGCTTTGACCGACACCCCACCATCATAGACGCCTGGCTCCACCTCACCCTCGCGGCCATCTGCTTCAGAATCCTCCACCCAGCATCGTGAAACGTGGGGGCTATTGAGGTTGTTTGTCAGCCCCTTAGGGGCGAAGAATTAGGCGTCGATTCGCCCGTCAAGCTTGTCCGATTCCGCCGTCCGGCTCAATACCCTTACGAATGTCGCGGTTCTCGCTGCCGCAGATACTTCCGGAACATGACACCTCATGACTGGTCCGGCTGTTCCATTTCACGGAGCTTTGACCGAAGAGTCGGGCGGCTCAGCGAAAGAATTTGAGCAGCCTTGGTCTGCAGGTCTCCAGCCTGCTTCATGGCCAAGGTCACGATGAACTGATCGAACCGGAGAATCGCTTCCCGGTAGAGGTTCGGCAATTCTTGTGAAATGGAGTTCTCGATGAATTCGCCTAAGTCTCTCCACGTTTCCTGGCCAACAGTCGCCAGCGTGGGGGACACCTCCATGTCGCTCGAGGGGTCGGTTTGAAGATCCTCTGGGAGGAACTCGGGAAGCAGAGTGGGGCCAGTCGAAACAATTAGTGATTCTCGAATGACACTTTGTAACTCACGAATGTTTCCGGGCCAGCGGTAACTCTTCAGTCGCTCTAGCGCCTCGGGGGCAATTGTCTGAATCGTTGTGCCCAATTGTCGGTTAAAACGAAACATGAAATAGTGTGATAACTCCGCAATGTCCTCCTGTCGTTCTCGTAGAGGGGGCAAGTGGAGAGTAACCCCTCTTAATCGGTAGTACAGGTCCTGCCGAAACTTGCCCTGCTCAATCATGGAGTCCAGGTTCTGGTTCGTGGCTGCCAAGATCCGCACATTGGCTGTCAAGGTTTCGTTGCCTCCCACCCGCTGAAACTGACCGTCCTGCAACAGACGAAGAATCTTGGCCTGAGTGGACAGAGGCATGTCGCCGACTTCATCCAGAAAGATTGTGCCCTGATGGACCTGTTCAAACTTTCCGATCCGCTGGCGTTCCGCCCCCGAGAAGGCCCCTTTCTCATGACCGAACAGCTCACTCTCCAGCAGAGTCTCCGGGATCGCCGCGCAGTTGATCGCAAGAAATGGAGCATGGTTCCGCCGGCTGTGCTGATAGATCGCACGAGTCACGAGTTCCTTTCCTGTCCCGCTTTCCCCCAGAACCAGAACATTGACATCCTGAGGGGCGATACGACCGATCTGCTTACAGATCGATTGCATGCGTGCACCGTTTCCGATCAGCCGATCGGACATCTCGTCTGCGCTGACTTCCGGATTGACGGTTGCCGGTGTACGCATCAAACGGCTGATCTTGAGTGCCGTATCGACCGTCTGCTGCAGCTGATCAAAGTCCAGAGGCTTTAAGAGGTAATCAAACGCTCCCCGTTTCATCGTTTCAATCGCGACTTCGGATGTTCCATGCCCCGTGATGAAAATGACCAGGACCTTCGGATCGATCGCTCTCAGCTTTTCAAACAGATCGAGTCCGGAATCGCGTCCCAGCCGGATATCGAGCAGCACAACACTGGGCGATTCCTCACGCAACGAACGTATTCCATCCAGCGCGTTCTCGGCGGTGACCACTCTCAAGGTTTCCGATTCAAGAACATCCGTAATCGTCCGACGAATGCCGGGCTCATCATCGATGACAAGGAGTGTATCCATTATGTCGTCCCTTCCAGAAGGCCGGTGGCTTCCGGATGTCTTGGCAGTTCCATGGTAAATGTGGCCCCCGTTCCACTCGGGGAATTTCCCCCCGTGAGTGTTCCGCAATGTTGAGCAACGATTCGACGTGACACAGCCAGTCCTAACCCCGTGCCTCGTTCTTTGGTTGTGGTAAAGGGTTCGAAGAGCTTCGGGAGAGTTTCCTGCTGGATCCCAGGCCCGGTATCAGAGACCGAGACTTGAACCGGCGAGTCTTCGGATGATGCAGAAAGTGAAACCGTGAGTGTTCCTCCTTCGGGCATCGACTCGATTGCGTTGATACACAAGTTCACCAGGACCTGATGCAGCAATTCAATGTCTCCACTCAACAGGACTGGATGATCGGGAGCATGCCGTTGAATGCGAATCTTCTGATGTCTGGCTCGAGCTTCAACCAAAGTCAGGGCACGCTGCAGTGTCTGACGAAAATCGTGAGTTGTGACGCGGAGCGGTTGCTGTCGTGAAAAATCGAGTAGCCCGCCAATGGTCGTTTCCATGCGGCTGATCTCGTCCAGAATCAGATCCAGCTGTTCGGTCTTCAAGGCAGAACTTCCTCCGCGCCGTGCGGCATGTTGCAGCAACAACTTGACCGAAGTCATCGGATTTCTCAGCTCATGGGCGATGCCTGCCGCCAGTTGTCCCACCGCTGCCAGTCGTTCTGATCGAACCACCTCGGCTCGCGACTGGTTGAGCTCAAGCTGGGCATTTTTAAGCCGAGTCACGATGGCCTCTGCCTGATGCTGAAGATCGCTGAGAACTCCATCAGCGGGGATCAATAAGGTTCCGAGTTCGATCTCCTGAGAATCGGTTTGCTGCAAAGTCACCGAGAGATGTCCGACCCAACTTTGAAGACGCTGTGACAATCTCCAGCCCATCCACACGCCGATTAACGGTCCCAGCACTTGAAGAACATTGCGGTAGATTGTGATCAGAATCCGGACTCGACTCCGACGAGCTACTCCGTCATCAATCAATCGTTGATTGACCCCCTTGAGAATCTGGGCCTGATCAATCACTCCCCCCGTCCATTTCGTCATCTGCTCTGATAAAACCGAGTCTGATGCCCCAGTCGAAGTCGGTGAATTCACCGACTCTTCGATGTGGCGAATGAGTTCTTCAATCGCCTCCATATGTGATTTCTCGACATCCGTAATCGAGGATCGATTCAAGGATCTGGAAGCTGCACGAAGGTCCGAGAGGGAAGTCACCACAAGCGGAGCTGTCACCTCTGTCGACCCATCCAGTGACCAGACACGCCTGAATCTCCGAACAGCCTGCTGGAGTTCCTCTGCCGACCTGATCGAAGCCACGTTTTCGTCCAGCACCTGCTGATGAGACGTTTCAACCCATTGGATGTAATACGTCGTGGCACTGCTGGCTGCGATCCACGTCACCGTGATCGCCAGTAGCGGGGGAAGGACGTACTTCCACATCATGCGACGTGTCGCGTGTGGCCCTTCCATAGTCGTACGCACGTGATTGGCTCCAGCGGTCAGTGACACAGACAAATTGAACTTCAATGCAAACCCGGTGCCAGCGAAAAACACCTCATCCCGGACCACACCATCCAATGAACGGACTCGATGGTTGTGAAAATGCTTCCTCAAAGGAAACAAATTTCCCGGGTCGAGGGAAAGCTGTTTACACGATAGCGTTTCAACGTTCGGAACAGGGGGTTCAAGAGGTAGGCAAAATCCCTTTCAATTCTGGAATCCAAACAAACAGCATCTTGGCACGAGCCTTGCTGTGCTTCCGATTTCAGTCGGTGACAGCATGCGGAACCTCTGGTTCTGAAAGCGTTCTTCTCCCATGAACATCGTTCCACAACCAAGGATTCTTGTCGCTTGCGCATCGAGCGTGAGAAGTGCATGGTATCGCGACGTGCTGAACTCTGAGGGCTTTGCCGTCACGACATCAGCGGGAGGTGTAGAATGTCTTTCACATCTGCGCAGCAGGCCACCGAATCTGATTTTGCTCGAAGCGAGTCTCCCCTGGGGGGGGGCCGAAGGGGTGCTGGAAATTCGACAGCATGAGGACCAGCTATGCGAGATTCCCGTGGTTCTCGCGGCGATCGGTGGTGTCTCTGCGAGCATCTACCAGATGGCGGGCTATTCCATTCAGGGGTACTTCTCACGCATCCCCAGTTCTCACGAGTTGTCAGATTTCATTTGGCACGTCCTTCGAGATCCCGGGGCTTCCCGCACTCAGTCATCACCAACCCACAACCGCGTCGCTCTCATTCCATGAACGGGACTGCATGATGCCGGAGCAACAGCTCAACTGCCCCAAAGTTAAATGCTCGGTCTATTTCCGCTCGCATCGGCGACGATGGGTTCCGGATCACCGACGAGCCATGCAAGCGACGAAGGCGAGATTGGGGATGCCTGGTTACGCATCGCGTTTTTTGTACGACAAACGTGCGGGAGGCATGCCGCTCAACGTTAAACAACGGCTTCGATGGCTTGTTTACTCTTCGGCATAACTCGAATTCGCGGTCATCCGGGATGGCTGCGAGATTATCCGTCTTTATGAATCGCTCCACTTTCCTCCGACAGGACTTCAAGTATGGCAAGGTTGCCAGAACCTCAGTGGTACCAGGAAGCCATCATTTACCAGATACATGTGAAGGCATTCTTTGACACAACAGACGATGGATTTGGAGACTTTCAGGGCTTGATTCAAAAGCTCGACTACATCGCCAACCTCGGTGTCACCGCTGTCTGGTTACTGCCCTTCTTTCCATCTCCACTTCGCGATGATGGCTACGATATCGCGGATTACGAAGGCGTTCATCCGACCTATGGCACTCTTGCCGACTGCACGGAGTTCATCCAAGCGGCGCATGACCGAGGCCTCAAAGTGATCGGCGAGTTTGTGATCAATCACACCTCGAATCAGCATGCCTGGTTTCAGCGAGCCCGCGAAGCCCCCTCCGGCTCACCAGAACGGGACTTCTACGTCTGGAGCGATACCGCCGATCGATATGCGGACGCTCGAATCATTTTTAACGATACGGAGACTTCGAACTGGACCTGGGATCCAGTGGCCAAGGCGTACTACTGGCATCGGTTCTTTCACCATCAGCCTGACTTGAACTTTGAGAATCCATTAGTGCGGGAGGAAGTATTCCGCATCATGCGATTGTGGCTGGATCGCGGCCTGGATGGGCTGAGGCTCGATGCCGTTCCCTACTTGTATGAACAGGAGGGAACCAACTGCGAAAGCTTGCCTCAAACGCATGTCTTCCTGAAACAGCTGCGGGCGATCCTCGACGAAGAGTACCCCGGTCGAATGCTTCTGGCTGAGGCAAATCAATGGCCAGCCGAGGTCTTGCCGTACTTCGGAGACAGCGATGAATGCCATATGGCATTTCAGTTCCCGCTGATGCCGAGGCTGTTTATGGCGCTACGCAAAGAGAATGCAGCTCCGGTCATCGACATTCTCCGACAGACTCCGAGTATCCCCGAGGGTTGCCAATGGGCGATTTTTCTCAGGAATCATGATGAGTTGACTCTCGAGATGGTCACCAATGAAGAACGTGACTTCATGTATCAGGAGTATGCAGCTGACCCTCAGATGCGGATCAACAAAGGAATTCGCCGCCGACTGGCTCCCTTGCTCAGCAACAATCGTCGCGCAATTGAACTGTTGACCAGTTTGCTGCTCTCTCTCCCTGGGACTCCGATCCTGTATTACGGCGACGAGATCGGCATGGGCGATAACGTCCACCTGGGAGACCGGAATGGGGTACGTACTCCGATGCAGTGGAATTGCGATCGCAACGCGGGATTCTCACGAGCAGATCCGTCCCGGTTGTATAGTCCTGTGATTTCTGATGCGATGAATGGGTACCAATCCATCAATGTGGAGGCCCAGTCAAACGCCCCCTCTTCCCTGCTCAATGCCGTCAAGCGGCTGATCCGTATCCGGCAACGGTATCGAGTGTTTGGCGTCGGTGAGTTCACGATCATCAACGCGGATAATCCCAGCATCTTCTCTTTTGTCAGGCACTCTACTGACCGGGCGGTGCTGGTGGTTACTAATCTGTCTCGCTTTGTTCGACCGGTTCATCTGGATCTGTCGGTGTATACAGGGCAGCGACTCATTGAGATTGTGGGCGGAGCGGAGTTTCCGAGAGTCGAAACGACTCCCTATTTCCTGTCGATGGGCCCACACGCTTACTACTGGTTCGAGATTAATCCCTGAGCAAAGGGACGTGATGTTCCCACGAGGACCTCGTCCTTGGAAAATGTTTTTCCTTGAGCCTGACTCTCCAGTAGATCTGTCGGCTCTCTTTCGCGTCGTAACAAACCACTCTCGCAGGCTTTCCGAATTCCGAGCTGGGGTTTCCGGCTTGTTGGCACAGGACGTGCAATTCAGTGCCACAGGACCACCTCAGAGAGTTTTCACCCGTTCGAAAGGAGAGCTGTCTCATGACAACACACGCTTTTCCCCACGACGTGGCATCCCCCCGACCCCCTGTCCCCGTTATCACCGTAACGCTGGATGGGAAGAAGATGCGGATCTCCTATCCGAAGCTGTTTGCCGTAGCATTCGGATTGTGGCGGAACCATAAGTACCAAGAGGCTCGCGAGATCTTCCAGTACTTGTGCACGATTCCGGACCGAGGTCCACGTGCTCACATTCTCTACGCGCATTGCTGTGCCATGCTGGAGGACTATGCCACTTGCAGCCGAATCCTTCACGAAGGGCTGCCGAGCGAGACATACGGTCGAGCCAGCATTGACCTGCACGATGCCTTTGTGATGTGGAGGTGTGGACTGCCCATGGAAGTCCGCAAAGGCCTCGAGAAAGTGGTGCAGGAGCAACCCCAGCTGCCCACGCCCTGCCTGATTCTGAGTACGTTTCTGGAAGAGATGGGAAATGCCATTCGGCCCCCCATCTTCTTAAAGCAGGCCATCGATCGGGACTTTCCCGGGGGGGCCGTTGGACACATTGCCCGGTGCCGTTTGCCAGCTGCCAGGAAAGCGTCGCAGGCAGCTCGTGTGAACGTCTCTCGACGCCACCGGGCCCGAACGCCCGCAACACATCGCCCTCATTGACCCCGTATTCCAGTGAGGCCCGCTACCAAGTATGTGGACTCGTGAAGTATTGCATGATTTGATTGAAACGAAGATGGCGGGGCACCGTTTCATCGTCGTTGCCAATCGTGAACCATTCATCCATCGATACGATGGAGACGGGATTGCAGTCGTAAAGCCCGCCAGTGGAATGGCGACGGCAATCGATCCGATCATGGACGCCAGTGGAGGGACATGGATCGCCCACGGCAGCGGTGATGCGGATCGAGAGGTCGTGGATGCAGACGACCGGATTCGCGTGCCTCCGAACGATCCTCGGTACACGTTACGTCGTGTCTGGCTCAGTAAGGAAGAGGAAGACGGCTTCTACTATGGATTAGCAAACGAAGGACTGTGGCCGCTCTGCCATGTGACATTCACGTCCCCGACCTTTCGGCCGGCCGACTGGGAAATGTATCGCAAGGTCAATCGGATCTTCGCAGACGCCGTCTTGCAGGAGGCCGGAGATGAACCGACGTTCGTGTTCATTCAGGACTACCATTTTTGCCTGCTCCCGAAGATGCTCAAGGAGGCGAATTCGAAGCTGATCGTGGCTCAGTTCTGGCACATCCCGTGGCCAAATCGCGAGACATTCCGCGTGTTTCCCTGGAAGGAAGAACTGCTGCAGGGATTACTGGGAAATGATCTTCTCGGATTCCATATTCGTTACCACTGTCAGAATTTCCTGGATACGGTGGATCGATCCATCGAAGCCAGAGTCGATACCGACCGGTTTGAAGTCACCAGCAATGGACTCACGACCCAAGTGCGTGACTTCCCCATCAGCATTGATTTCGCGGAGCACGCAGAGAATTCTCAGTCCGCCGAAGTGAATGCGTCCATGCAGCGCTGGAGGAAGCGATTGGGGAATCGAGCCGAGATTCTGGGAGTGGGCATTGAGCGACTGGATTACACGAAGGGAATTCCACAACGGCTCGAAGCAGTGGACCACATGTTGAGAAATCATCCCGAACTGCGGGGCCGATTCGTCTTTGTCCAGATCGCTGCCCCGTCGCGGTCACACATCCCGGAATATCAGAGAGTCCAGGATCGCGTGGAGCGGATTGTCCGGGAGGTCAATGCCCGGTGGCAGGAACGAGGCTGGCAGCCGATCCTGTTTCTCAAGGAGCATCACGGCACCATCGACATGATGGCACTCCATCGTCTGGCCAGTTTCTGCATGGTCAGTTCGCTCCATGATGGAATGAATCTCGTCGCGAAGGAGTTCATCGCCAGCCGTGAGGACGGAAAGGGCGTGTTGATTCTGAGCCGATTCACGGGCAGTGCCCGAGAGTTTCCCGATGCGATTCAGGTGAATCCGTTTGCGATCGAAGAACTGGCGGACGCCATGTATGGGGCCACACAAATGACGGACGAAGAACAGGCACGCCGCATGCAGAGAATGCGTGAGCATGTTGAGCGGCACAATGTCTACCGATGGGGCGGCAAGATCCTGTCAGAACTCCTGAAATTCGATTTCCCCGAGAACGTGTAAAGTGAACCCCATGCAGGACGGACTCGATCAGATTCTGGGATCACTCCATTCCCACCCAGCGATCTCCCTTTGTCTGGACTACGACGGAACGCTGGTTCCGATTCAAAGCCGTCCCGAACTGTGCTGGCTCAACCCGACTCAGAAAGACCTCTTGCGTGCGCTCGCGACTCACCCCAAGGTCCGAGTCTCGATCGTCACAGGGCGCAGCATGGAAGACATCGAGGAGCGGGTCGGGATTCAAGAAATTATCTACGCCGCCAACCACGGTCTGGAAATCCTGGGACTCAACAATGGATTTCAGATTGTGCGTGCCGCTCATATCCGGGAGTCCCTTCAACGTCTCGCGCCCCCACTTGAGCAAATCCTGCAACTTGTCCCCGGATGCTGGGTCGAGGACAAGGGCTTGTCCGCGACGGTCCATTTTCGTGGCGTGGTGGAGAGTGATATCCCCCGCGTGTCGCATGCGGTCGAAGATTACATGATGCACTGGCCCGAGTTCATCATCCGCCACGGGAAGAGGGTGTTAGAGATTCGCCCCCGTGTCGACTGGAATAAGTCTCACGCGGTCCGTTGGATCGGCGAGAATGCCTTCGCGGATTTTCGAGAGCCGTTGACCATCTTCTGTGGAGACGATGTCACCGATCACGATGTTTTTCGTGAACTGCCATCCGCAATGACTATCCAGGTCGGAGAATGTCACATCTGTGCCGCACGCTGTTGCGTCGCGGATCCGAATGAACTCTGGAGCTTCCTGAAAGAGATTGCAGGTACACTTCAGGTCTAGGGGTTCGCAGCCTCGCAAATAGTCGAGTTCACTATTCCGGCTAACTCGAAGCCTCCTTCTGAGTTTCATCACACCTGACGCACTCGACTCCATGCCCACGATCTCCTGATCGCCTGTGCTAGAATCGAATGCGAGTTCTGAGGCGGCGCTCCGACCAGCGTTTGATGCCATGGAGACAACCAATGCTCCGTAATTCCTTGGGATCAGAGATTCTCATCGTCGGATGAACTTCTGCGTCACCCCCGTGACTCGTGTTGAGAACAGAGAGAAAGAATGCCCCACATGAATCCTTGGGAACGCTGGCAGAATAGCTTCGCCTGGAACTCCATGGGACGGCTCTTCCTACTCTCGATCCTGGTCGGGATCGTGGCAGGTTTAGGTGGAATTGTTTTCCAACTGGCAGGCCAGACAGTCGTAGCCGTGGGTATCGCTCCACTTGCCGGGTTTTCGCCCCCCGAAGCGATTGGTGAGAGAGCGGCGATTACCGCACGGGTCGCTCCTCAATTTTCTTCCGTCTGGTTGCTGGTCGTGCTGGGTGTCGGAGGTCTGTTGTCAGGCTGGCTGGTTTACACGTTTGCTCCGGAGGCGGAGGGACACGGGACCGATTCGGCGATTGACGCCTTTCATCACAAGCGAGGGTACATCCGTTGGCAGACGCCCATCGTAAAAACGCTGGCCTCGGCCATTACATTGGGAACGGGAGGATCCGGCGGGCGTGAAGGACCGATCGCTCAAATCGGCGCGAGCTTTGGATCGTGCCTGGCCTCGTTTCTTCGACTGTCGGTTCGAGATCGACGCATCTTACTAGCCGCCGGAATGGGAGCCGGCGTCGGAGCGGTCTTTCGAGCGCCGCTGGCGGGCGCAATCTTCGCGTCCGAAATTCTGTATAGCGAATCGGATGTTGAAACCGAGGCGTTCGTCCCAGCGGCTATCGCATCGATTGTTGGCTACAGCACCTATCGACTGTGGTTACCTAGATCCGTTCGATTCGAGCCCCTGTTCGGATTTCCTGAAGTCCCGTTTTCTCCCGGAGGGCCTCTCGAACTCATTCTGTATGCCGTGATGGGGATCTTTCTCGCATATGCAGGAGCCATCTATATCAAAGTGTTTTATGGCACGCACAGCCTCTTCGAGAAAATTCCCGTTCCCAAGCTGTATCGTCCTGCCATTGGAGCCGTATTGGCAGGTGTTGTGGGATTGACGCTGTACCATGGTTTTGGCGAAAAGCGAGAATTGCTGGCCGTGTTATCTACAGGATACGGAGTCCTGCAGCAGGCTGTGTTACATCCGGATCGAATTGTTCTGGATGCCTCGGGTCAGCCCCTGCTTCTCCAGTCGATCCAGCTGTTGTTAATCGTGGCCACGTTCAAAGTTCTGACCACGTCATTGACGATCTCTTCCGGAGGCTCCGGTGGAGTGTTTGGCCCTTCGATGGTCATCGGAGGGTGCCTGGGAGCTTCCTTCGGACTTCTGTTTCACCATTGGTGGCCGGAGGTCGTTCCCCGCCCTGAAGCGTTTGCGATTGTGGGGATGGCTGGCTTCTTTTCTGGCTGCGCTCATGCTCCTCTGTCCACGATCATTATGGTGTCGGAAATGACTGGGGGATACGGCTTGCTTCTACCATCGCTGTGGGTTTCGACGATCACATTCGTGATTGGACAGCCCTGGAAACTCTATCGAAATCAGGTTCCCAACCGGTTGTACTCCCCTGCACACCGGGGAGATTTCCTGGTGGACGTTCTGGAAGGCATGCGAGTGGCGGAGGTGTATGAACCAAACGGCGAGAATATCCTGATCCCCGAGTCGATGCCGCTGAATGAGATCGTTCATCGTCTGACAGAAACCCAACAGCATCTCTTTCCGGTCATTGATTCCGCGGGCCAGCTTGTCGGGATCTTTTCTACGGAACACGTCAGGTCATATCTCATTGATCAGACTCTCTGGAATCTGGCCAATGCCTCGGATGTCATGCTGGTGAAGTACACCGCAGTGACCCCAGATGATGATCTCAATGTCGCCATGATTGCATTCACAGCCAGCGAGACCGATGAGATCCCTGTGGTCGACACCACTCGTAAGCAACTGCTGGGGACACTACGACACAAAACCGTCATCGCCGCCTACAACCGCCACCTTCTGGAATTAAAGACGACAGCAGCTGCACACAACTAACGCGTGGCCAACTTCTAGATCCGGATTTGCCGTGTCGAAACCATCCTTGGGGAATGATGTGATTCGGCAATACGTTCGGTCATAGTGGGAGCCATGAACCGATTGGAAGTGATCGCAGGCATGGCGTTGGAGTTGGCCTGAGTCGAGTTGCCGGAGTACTCGCATTCGAAGAGCCCTAGGAAGTTCACTCAGCCGCAGCCGTTGGCGTGCTTGGTACTCGAGGCGTATCAGAAGTCGGCTTATCGCGGCACGCAAGATTTGTTGGGCTGTACATATCGATTGCGGCAAGCACTGGGACCGAAGCAGGTGCCGGATCATTCCACGTTGCAGAAGTTCGCGGATCGAGTGGTCTCGCCGGAGTTGCTGGATCGGATGTTGGCGACGCTCTTGCAAAAGCTCGAGCTGACGTCAGAGACCGCGGCCATGGACTCGACTGGCATGGAGTCGACGACTCGCAGCGCGTATTACGAAATGCAGTCGGGCGGCCGCAGAAAGCAATACGTTAAGCTGTCGCTGGTGATTCTGTGCGGAGTGTTGATGCCATGTGTGTTGGTGATCAGTCGTGGTCCGTGCAACGACATGGGAGAGATGAGGGGTTAGAGGTGAGAAAGGAGATCCAGAGGGGGACAGAGTGAATGTCACCCACCGGGATCTCGTGCGTGGTGTCGGGACTGGGACGGTGCGAGTTGCGGGAGAACGGCTGGCCGCTGGAAGGAGTGATTGCGGATCACGTGCTTTCGCATGGCGGCTAGGCGGCGTTGGCGTTCGTTGGTGACCAGTTCGGTCGCCGTCTGGCGGTCATCGCCCTGCTGGACCGCTTCAAGTAGTCGGGATTTATCGCCCTGACCTTCACCACCACACCCTGTCCAGTGTGAAGTACTGTTCTCCCGGGAGCGTCGTCATTCTGCTGAGTCTTTCTCCATACCCCGCCAAGTGGGCCTCAAACAAGCAGGTCTCTCAAATCACCGGGTTAAGAATTGGAGAGCACCATTGTCGCATTTATCCTGGCATCAAACGTTTGTTTTCTATTCAGTTGCCAAGGTTTACCTTTTCAAAAGCCAGTAGGTCGTTGGGATCACGAACAAGGTAAAGAGAGTGGAGGCAACCAGACCGAAGATCAGTGACCATCCGAGACCGGAGAAGATGGGATCAAAGGTAATGGGAATCGCTGAAAGTAATGCAGCCCCAGCTGTCAGGAGAATGGGACGGAGACGGACGACGCGACTTTCCAGGATTGCGTCGAATAAGGGTCGACCGCCCCTCACCGTCATTTCGATGAAGTCGACGAGAATGATGGCGTCTCGCGTGACGATCCCCGCCAGGGCAATCATGCCGACCATAGCAGTGGCGGTAAAGAAGACGGGGTCTGAATACCCGCCGACCGATTGGGCGCTCATGACATTGAGCAGCCAGAATCCGGGCATCACCCCCAGCACAGTCAGCGGAATGGCCAGCATGACGACGATCGGCAAAGTAAACGAGCCGGTCTGAGCCACCAGGATGATGTAGATCATCAGCATCGCGGCTCCGAATGCCAGCCCGAGATCGCGGAACACATCCAGGGTGATCTTCCATTCTCCTTCACCAGAGAAACCGACGTCGATTCCAGCAGGAACGTTCCATACGTCGCCGCCGCCGTTATGAAAGTAGGTCCGCTGATTCAGGGGGCGTGAGGTTGTCGAACTCTCTGCGGGAGTGACGTCCGTCTGGGGTCTGGAAGAGTCCATGTTCCGGTCGGCCTGCACGTCCATGACGCATTCCGCCGGAGGGCGACCAGCGCACTCGGCGAAGACGTATACGATACGCTGCAGGTTTTTGTGATAGATCGTTTGACTCACGTGAGTCGTGTCCCAATGACCAATCTCGGCCAATGGGAACTGATTCCCATCTCGACCCTGAATTGGAATCTGGTTCAGATCTTCCGGACTGGATCGTGACTCGCGAGGTAGTCGCAACACGACTCGCAACGGGTGGCGTTCGCCCTCAACGCGGACCAGTTCTTGATCATCTCCACCGAGTGCGAGGCGAATCGTGGCGGCGATGTCCTGGACAGAGATTCCGGCCAGCGCGGCCTTTTCCTGATCCGTTACGAACACAAGCTTGGAGGCCGGGAATTCACGGACGTCGTCCACTTCAACGACTCCGGGCTCTGCCTGCAGACGGTTCGCCACGAGGCTGGCTGCGGATAACAACTCCTCGTAGCTCTGATCGGATCGCCCTGTCACTTCAGCCACGATCGACGACATCACTGGCGGACCGGGGGGCAGTTCCACAATCTGCAACTTTGCTCCCCATTTTTGAGCCAGTTGAGTCATCTCATCGCGCAGACGTAATGTGATCGCATGGCTCTGCTGAATGCGATGTTTCTTGCCGACTAGATTGACTCGCATCTCGGCGAAATGTGGAGCCTCGCGCAGGTAGTAATGGCGGACGAGACCATTAAAGTCGATGGGCCCCGGCTGTCCGATATAACTGGTGAAGTCGGTGACCTCGGGCAGGCGAGAGAGCAGTCGTTCGAATTCCAGAGTCACCGCATTGGTGCGTTCGAGAGTGGTCCCCTCATCCAGATCCAGCAGGAACAGCAGCTCATTCTTATTATCAAACGGCAACATCTTGAGCGGCACGGACCGGACAGCTGCCATGCTCATGGCACCTAGAGTCAGCAGGGCGACGAGCGCCAGGAACCCGAATGCACGCCAGCGAGTCTTGAGCAGCGGCGTCATCAACGGCCGGAACATCCGGTAGAGCCAGGTCTGTTGCACGGTGACGGGGTCGTAAGCCTCATGCGGATGGGGGGGCGTCACTTCTGGGGAGTGGTGTTCAAGACTGGTTGATGCGGGCACTGCCACCGGTTCGGCGTGTTTGTACTGGCGTCCGAGGATGTGATAGCTGAGCCACGGGGTAATCGTGAAGGCGACCAGCATCGACATCAGCATCGACACCGGAACGTTCAGGGCCATCGGCGACATATAGGGGCCCATCATCCCCGTAATGAAAAACATGGGGAGGAAGCTGACAATCACAGCCAGAGTGGCGCTGATGAGCGGAGGACGAATCTCTGCGACGGCCTGCAGGACGATCTCGCGAGTGGCTCGCTTCTTGTCCTCAAAATGCCGGGCGATGTTCTCCACGTCGACAATCGGATCGTCGACCAGAAGCCCGATGGCCAGAATCAAAGCAAACAGAGTGACTCGGTTAATCGTGTACCCGAACAGCAGATTCACTGCGAGGGTCAGGCCGAAGACGACGGGGACGGCGACCGAAACAATGAGTGCCTCGCGCCAGCCCATGCTCAGAGTCAACAACACGATCACGATGATGATCGCCACTGCCAGACCTTCGACCAGTTCGTTGACCTTCTCGTTGGCAGTCAGGCCATAGTTGCGAGTCACAATCATCTGCACATCATCGGGCAGGACCTCTCGCTCGAATTGTTCAGCAGCCCGCAGAACCTGGTTCGCCACGTGGACAGCATTCGCTCCTTTCTGCTTCGAGATGGCGATCGTCACCGCTGGGGTAGAGGGTTCGGTCTCCGACAACTCGGGCTTATTGGCCGCTTGATGTCTGTCGTCTCCCAACAGCGTCGCAGGACTTCCCTCATGCTCGATAAATCCACGTGCCGAGCCCCATCCGTGTCGGACATATCCAGTCACTTCTGCAGCACCATCGGAGATCTGCGCGACGTCCTTCAAGAAGACCGGCTGATCGCGAGCGACTCCAACGACGAGGTCCCCGAACTGTTCAGGACGGTTCAGGGCGAGTCCAGATTCCACGTGAACGACTCTGTCCGCACGGGTGAAATCACCCGCCGACAGGGTCACATTGGCCCCTTGCAGCGAGCGCTGGACGGCCAGAACACTCATGTTGTGTGCCCGCAGACGATCGGTATCGAGTGTCACGCGAACCTGACGTGGCTCGCCGCCGATGACCGCGGCTCGCGACACCTGAGAGACTGAAGAAAGCCGCTCCACCAGTTCCTCACCGATACGTCGCAAAGTGTGGCTATCCTGATCCTTTCCCGACAGTGCCAGAGTCACGACCGGAACATCATCGATCTCAACCGGCTTCACCACCCACCCATTGACGCCGGGCGGCACGATATCGACGTTCTCATCCAGCTTCTTGAAGAGTTTGACCAGACTGCGTTCGCGATCCTGCCCCACAAAGAACCGCACGGTGATGATTGACTGGTTCTCTCGCGACATGCTGTAAACGTATTCGACGCCGTCAATCTGATAGAGCACTCGTTCCAGTGGAGTCGATACCAGCTGTTCCACCTCGGCAGCCGAATGGCCGGGAAACTGAACGTGGATGTCGGCCATCGGCACAACGATCTGTGGATCCTCTTCACGAGGCGTGATCAGGAGTGCTGCCGCCCCCACGATCAGCGAAAACACGATCAATATGATCGAGAGATTCGAGTCCAGGAAGATGCGAACGAGTCTTGTCAGCGGATCGTTCGGAACGTGATCGGAAGTCGAGTCAGGGGTATTCATTGACCGGCCCCCTCTGTCGGAGCGGCTGGAACGACGACCTGATCGTCCGGCCTTAATCCCGACAACACCTCGATCTCGCCATCGAAGACTCTCCCCAGCTGGACGGATCGCCGCTGCACGCGATGTTCGTGTTCAACATCCACCAGTGTCAGTTGACCGACTCGATGCACGGCTTTTTCCGGAATGACGAGGACCTCTTCGTCCCCCAATGGCAGCTTCAATCGGCCGAACATCCCGCTGTAGACACCGGTGGGACAAGGCCCGATGACCTTGACGATGAAGGACCGGCTGGCAGCTTGTGCTTCCGGCACAATCTCACTGACAGTGGCGTCACACTCATATCCGAGGGATTCCAGTGTGGCGGTGAGCTTTTGCCCCACGGTCAGTCGCATCGCGAGTGATTCGCGAACCACTGCAACCAACTGCATGTGAGTGGGATCATACATCGTGACCAGTACCTGACCGGGCGTCACGGTGTCACCGACCTCCACCCGCTTATCAACGACCGTGCCGTCCAGAGGTGAACGCAGAGTTGCGTATTCCAAGATGACTCGGGCTTCACGAACTGACTGCTTTGCTCGCTCAGCCTCGGATGTCGTGGCTTGCATTGCAGTGAGGGCCTGGTCGTACTCTGATTGACTGACCGCGCTCTTCTCCAGTAGACGTTTCGATCGAGCGTGTTCAGACTCGGCTTGCTGCTTTCGAGCGAGCGAAGTCGCTTCATTCGCCTCGGCCTGCTGCAAGCGAGCCTGCAAGTCGGCATCATCGAGCTTGATCAGCAGTTCGTCCTTTTTGACGGCCTGGCCAGCTTTGACATTCACTTCGACCACTCGAGCCAGCAGCTTGGAAGCCATGGCCGACTCATGGACCGGCTTGATTGTGCCAATCGCCGTTTCGAAACGCTGCCGCTTGATCAGTTTTACAGCCACCAGTGTGTGATCAGCCGATTTCTGCGGAGGTGATTCCGCGACTCCACCGGGAACCTTCTTGTGAAACACACCCGCCAGGCTGAGGAGCATCACGATGATCACCGCCGTTGCGATCAAGGCTCCACTGATTTTCACGACAAGTTTCATGTCTGTACTCCCGGTAAGAGCAGCTTGTAGAGGTGAATCAAAAGCTCTCTGCGGCTCGCTGTGGGGTGGCGTCAATCAGAAAACATGCCGGGATCGACCAAGGGAATTCTTCACGCTCCCTCCCACGAGACGGAGCTTCCCCAGATTCAGTGAACCGGAACGTAAGAGTATCCATCGAGCTGGCGATTGATGATCACTGTAATCGCAGCTGCAGCGATGCGGACTTCCTGAGCGACTTCTTCATCTGCAAAGTTCTTGTAGTTCAGAGCCTGCCCACAGACGAGAACCTCAACACCCGCTTTCTGAAGTTCTCGGATCAGTGACAGATTAGGATTCTGCTCGGTTTCGAAATGAGCCTTATAGGCCACATCGTTCAGAGCTGTCTTGGTGGCCTCGCCATGCAAAACGACGGTAATCGTCACATCTTTTGCCTGTAGACCTGATGCCCCGTATAGATTCAGCAGGCGAGCGACCCGATCGAGTCCCTTGTTGACCACGGTGGGCTTGGCGTCCACGGTGACATCAAAGACAACCTTGGCTCCTGCTCGAGGCTGATCGGCGGCCGTTGGGCGATTGACGACACCACCGTGAGTAGCGATGACCGGGAAGACGAGCTTCGAGGCCGCAACCACAGGGGCGACTTCCGGCTTCTGAAATACGACGAAGTAGTTTTCTTTCAGCAGTTCCCGCTCTTCGCGAACTTTCTGGAATCCAGTGCTGAGGATTTCTGCCTCGAAGACTTCTTGCCCAGCTCGTACATGGTTGAGCGTCCACTCAGAACTTTCCCCCTCGATACGTTTGAAGTCGACAAGAATGACTCGGCCACCGGGTTTCATTGCCTGGATGAGCGACTTCATCGTCTTCAAAGGGAACTCGAAGTGGTGGTAGGTGTCACAGATGAACGCCACATCAATAGAGTTCTCCGGCAGCCTGGTCGAGTCGTCTGAACAGAGCAGAGGTTCCACGTTGCTCTGACCCGCTTCGCGAGTGGTCTTCTGAATATGATCGAGAAACTTCTGCGAGATATCGACCGCCAGAACACGTCCCTCTTTTCCAGCGGCGTCAGAGAACATCCGAGTGAAAAGCCCAGTCCCTGCACCGATGTCAGCCACCGTCTGGCCGGGGCGGATCTGGCAGGCCTCTACGATCCTCTGGCGTTGAGCGAAAACCTCGCGGCTTTCGACCTCGAACCGACCTTCGAACTGTTTGACATCGGGGTCACGGAACGAATCGTTCACCCCGGGCTTAACACTCTTATCCTGAGCAACCACCATCGACACGGATAGCCAGAGGATGAGGCAATGGATCGAACGACGCAGATTCAGTGGCATGAAATTCAATTCCGTTCCAGGGGCCAGGGGGACAAGGGGAAACCGGCAGGCAGTATTTTGCCACCCGCCAGGTTTCCTCCAAAGACGGCTGCGATCACTTCTTGGCTTTGGGGAAGCCTGCTTCGACAAGATCATCATATCCGGGATTCAGCGGACGCAGGTCACGCCCCGAATTCTGCAACAATTCCGCAGCCTGGACACAGCGTCCACCCGCAGCGCAGTGCAGGTAGATGATCTTGCCCTTCGGAGCGAGTTTATCCAGGTCGGCGCTCTTGAGTCCCGACTCTATCTTGCTCAATGGCAGCAATGCAGCTTGGGCCAGATGGCCATCATCCCACTCGTCTCGCTCGCGAACATCGAGCAACACGGCCTTCTTCGACCGCAGGTTCTCTTGAATTGTTTGGAGTGAATCTTTCGTGTGTTCCGCGGCCGCCAGGCTCGCACAAAGACTCAAGACAAACAACGCGAACGAATACTTCGTAAATGCACCAGACATGTTGACTCCATTGAACACATTGATGTGTTTGATTTGATGAGCTGACGTTGAGAATCGGGATCTCCGCCACACCATGTGGCGTACCATCTTGGAATTGAATTCAGGGTGGCGACATCGGGAACTCCTGTGGAAGACGATGGATTAGACCGTGCGAGATAGAGAGGGCAGGACTAAGCTGTTATCCCCGCCCCTTCAACATGCCGTTCCAGTAGAGGAATGGCAGCAGGTACCGCTTGAGGATCCACATGCTCCAGCGTTCTTGAGACTGATCCACGGGAAATGTCTCCGCTGGGACCTTTTTGTAGTCGAACTCGGCGAGTACCAGCTTCCCGATTCCAGTGATCAGTGGGCACGACGTGTAACCGTCATACCTGGCGGTCGGCGGCTGCCCTTGGATTAAGCTTCTGAGATTCCGCACCAGAACCGGCGCTTGTTTGCGAATCGCTGCTCCAGTCTTGGATGTGGGCAGGTTGCTGCAATCGCCAATCCCAAACACGTTGGCGAATTTTTGGTGTCGAAGGGTTTCGGAGTCGACCGCCACCCAGCCATCTTTGTCGGCGAGTGGGCTGCGGGCGATGTAGTCAGGAGGCCCCATCGGAGGCGTGACATGGAGCAAATCGTAGGGAAGAGTGACGATCTCGTTTGTATCCAGATTCTTGATGACCGCCTGCTTCAGATCAGATCGCACCTCGACCAGTTCATGGCGGAAGCGGCAGTCGATCTGTTTGCGTTTGACGACCTGTTCGAGAGTCAACTTGTAGGGTTCGACCCCGAAGATATTCGGCAGCGCGGACGCATAAATAATCTGCGTCTTGTCTCTTATCCCGGCTTGACGAAACAAGTCGTCGGCCAGGTACATGATCTTCTGTGGAGCTCCCCCGCACTTCACCGCTCCGGATGGATTCGTAAAAATCGCATTCCCCCCGCGAAAGTTGCGAATGGCTTCACTGGTCGTATCAACCGTTGCGTACGAGTAGTTGCTGCACACTCCATTCTGCCCGATGGCATCTTTTAACCCTTTGATCTTCTCCCATTGGAGTTGCAGGCCAGAGGCGACGATCAGCCAGTCGTAGGTAATTGTCTGGCCGTCACGAGTACGCAACGAGTTTTGCTCAGGGAGAAACTCAGTCACGGCATCTCGAATCCATTGAACCCGACGCGGCATCAAGGACGCTTCGGATCTCTCCGTTGATTCCTTCTTCGCGAGCCCGGCTCCGACAAGCGTCCAGAGAGGCTGATAGTAGTGCTTGTCCGAAGGCTCGATGACCGCCACATCGAGCTTGTTAAACCAGCCTTTGGTCAGCTGGGCGGCCACAGTGATTCCCGCTGTGCCGCCGCCGACAATGACGATCTGGTGGTGTCTGGTTTGGGCCATGGGTACATCCCTACTTCATAAAGTGAGTGCGATAGAGAACAAATGCAGCGACAGCCAAAATGGCGACAGCGAATCCCTTTTGGAGTGTCGGACCAGAAAGGCGGCGACTGATCTGCGTGCCGACGATCATGCCTCCGACACCACCTGCAACGAACCAGGTTGTAATTTCCAACGGGATGACTCTCCCGGCATACAAGTGCGAAGCGACGCCCGAAATGCTGACGAGTGTGATGACGAGCAGCGAACTCCCAATGGCATGGTGGATGGCCATCCCGCTGAACAGCACGAGCGCCGGGACAATGACGAACCCACCGCCCACTCCGAAGAGCCCGGACAGCACCCCTGTCAGTAATCCCACCAACAGCAGGAGCCGGGCACAACGCGAGGTCAGCAGCAGGTTGCCATTCTCATCCCTGCGGCAGCTCGGCCCATCCTCGTCGGGATTTACAACCGGGCATGACGCAGTGGCTACTCGTGATTCGGTCACCGCCTTGCTCCACATGCGATAGGCGACGAACAGCATCAGAAACGCGAACAGAGTCAGCAACAAGGTCTCTGGAATCAGCCCGGCCAGCCATGACCCGACCGGGGCACCAACCATCCCGGCAACGGCAAACAGCAGTCCCGTTCGAATCTCAACCTGTCCCGTTCTCCAGCGACCCAGGAACCCCACGAAGGATGTCACACCCACCGAGGCCAGCGAGATTCCGACCGCTTCGCGAGTGCCCATCCCCAGTCCATAGACCAGCATGGGCACTGCGAAGATCGCTCCCCCTCCGCCGGTCAGTCCCAGGGAGAGCCCGACGATGGCTCCGAAGAGCAAGCTGAGCCAAGGCATGATGGGACTCCCAGAGAGGACAGACCGTGTGTCTGTAGGAACACGGAGAACTTCGCATCGGATCTTTTTGAGATCCCCGCCGGAGTGATCGCCGAGCGATCAACGAACGGCGAAGCTCAATATGTTTGGGGACTCAGTGTTGAATTCCCTCCTGACTCGCCGACGACTTTGGAACAGCCTGTTCGTTGGGGCTGCGAAGTTCCGTCGGCTTCGTGTCAGGCACACGGCAGCCCCCGCTCATACAGGTCCGGATACCGAAGTACGGTAGGACCCATATGTTGAGGACGATCCAGCCCGCCATCACTGCGACAAAAATCATGATGTCTTTCATTTCCGCTTCTCCTTGTTTGAGTCAAACGTTTCTATCAAGTCGCACAACCAACCCCACATGCGATGCCCGGCACTTCAACGGGTAGTCCCGCTTTCACCCAGGCGTTGTAGCCGCCGAGCATGTTGGTCACTTGGTATCCGGCTCGCTGCAACACGCTCGTTGCGATTGCGGACCGCCCGCCCCCGAGGCACTGAGCCACGATCGGCTTGGAATGGCTGAGGCTTTTCATCTCTCGCAGCAGTTTTCCCAGGAACCGGTGATCGGCTCCGTGGATGTGTCCCTGCTGGTATTCGGTGGCCGCGCGAACGTCGACGAGCGTCACTGCGCCGCTATCGATCAGCGGTCGCAACTCGGTGGGAGTGGCTGAGGCGTAAGACTCGGTCCTGAGCTTCGCCTCACTGACCGCCACCGCATCGAAGTAACCCCCGACGTGGTCGATACCGATCGAACGCAACCCCTTTAAGTTCTCTGCCAATCCACCGGTATGAGTCAGCAGGTAGACTGGCTGGCTGTAGTCCACAAAGAAGCCAGCCCACTGCACCAGAGATCCAGCCGGGACATTGATCGTGCCGGGGACATGAGCTTTGGCGAACTCACCCGAGGGAGTGGTATCGATCACCAGTTGTTTCGACGCTGTCCCAGCCAGGTCAGCAGGCTTCAAAGCGGACACCGGCGGCAGATTTCGAATCAGTTCCGGCCCCACTTTATTCACTCGCTTCATCACAGCGAAGTAGAACGGCGTCTCTGGTTGATCAGCCAGGATGTAGTCGACGAACTTCTGCTCGTTGTTGAACTGTAGGGCGGGGTTGAAGAGCTTTTCGTAGCCGACGGTCGTCGATGGAATGGCTCCGAGCCCCTTGCCACAAGCGCTCCCGGCTCCATGAGCTGGCCAGACCTGCAGGTGGTCGGGCAGATCCCGGAACTTTCGCATGGAGTGGTACAGCTGTCGGGCTCCAATCTCGGCACTACCGACGACACCCGCAGCTGTCTCCAGCAAGTCGGGACGGCCAATCGATCCGACAAACACAAAGTCTCCGGTAAAGATTCCCATCGGAGCATTCGCGCCGCCACCCTCGTCGGTGAGAACGAACGAGATGCTCTCGGGCGTGTGGCCCGGCGTGTGCATCACGGTCAGCTTCACTTTGCCGACGTAGAACGCGTCACCGTCCTTAAGGAGTTGCGTAGGCTGTTTGTCAGTGAATTGGTACTTCCAGTCGGCAGTTCCTTCGTCCGACAGATACAGCTTGGCTCCGACCCGATCTGCCAGCTCTCGGGAGCCAGAGACAAAGTCGGCGTGAATATGCGTCTCGGTCGAGGCCACAATCTTCAAGCCCTCGGCAGCTGCGGCCTCGATGTACTGGTCCACGCTGCGGCTGGGATCGATCACGATCGCCTCACCACTGCGCTGACAGCCGACCAAATAGGACGCGTGGGCCAGGGACTTGTCGTAGAAGTACTTCAGCAACATGGTTGATCTCCGATGGAAAAGGGGAAGTGTCTCGTCCTGCGTTGCTCAGCTTGCCTGGTGGCTAACCGCCTCTGACAATTGATTCAGTGCCTGACGCAGGCCCGACTCATTGGCCAACCCCGCAGTTCTGCCGACGGGTCTTCCCTCGGCAAAGAACACCAGCAGGGGAATCGACTCGACTCGGAACTCGTTGGCCAGCTCTGGCTCGGCATCGACGTTCACCTTGAGGATCTTCACGCGGCCTGCGAATTCCTTGGACAGCTTTTCCAGTGTGGGAGCCAGCATTCGGCATGGTCCGCACCAGTCGGCGTAGAAGTCGACCAGCACAGGGACCGGAGACTGCAACACGTCTTTCGAGAACGTTGAATTCGAAACATGCGGGACACTGTTCATGATGATCTCCATGTGATTCCGGGGTGGTCGCGAACTGTGAAAGTCACCCGCAACACGAATTCGAGGCACAAGCTGCTCCGGAAGAGGCAGAGCCTTTCCCGGCGTTCGTGGACACCTGATTCCAGGGCATCCGAGCCAGCATCAGCCCCATCGCACAGGTGTCCGTGATCCCGGCGAACATGAGGCCCGCTCCGACGAACCCCGACAGGGCGATCCAGTAGGGATGTACCAAGACCGACAGAACGGCTCCTGTCAGAGCCATCGCCCCGGCGGCAATGCGGACCTGTCGTTCAAGCGAGATGCACTTTTTCCCGCGAACGACGGGTAACCCAGCCTGATCCCAGGCCATGGTTCCGCCTTCGACGTTGACCACATTGGTGAATCCGCTGGCGACGATCTTCTCGCAGGCCTGTTTGCCGCGACTTCCCGAACGGCAGATCACATAGACGGGAGCTTTAGATCCTGCCTGCCCCACGGTGAGCTGTTTCGGGTCGAGCTGATCAAGCGGCATATTGCGGGCGATGGTGACATGGACTTCTTGGAACTCAAGCGGAGTCCGGACGTCGATCAGTTCGACTGGTTCGCCAGCCTGAACCAGATCGTGCAGCTGTTTCGGGGTGATGGTGGTGATGGACATGGTTTGTCTCGCAAAGAGGGATGTTGGAAACCTGGAGAAGTGTCGACGTGTCGATATCACACGACACTTTGACTCAAAAAAATGCTCTCGACTTAGGATGTGCCGAATCGGTCTTCAATGCATTGCAAGATTCTACCGAGATGAGGTTCAGTCACGCGGTAGAACACCTGGCGACCATCTCGTTCGCTGGTCAGGAATCCGCAGCACTGCATGAGTCGTAGATGCTCCGATGTCATGGGACTCGGGATTTCACAAGCCTCAGCCAATTGCCCGACCGTATACTGCCCCTGCAGAAGCATCTGGACAATCCGCAATCGATGCGGATGAGCCAGCGTGCGGAGGCACTCTGCGGCCTGCCCCAAGGCATCCATGTCAGTCAGACGTAATTCGTTCGGGGTCATGTCATTGGTCTCTCAACAACTCACACTGACAATAATATCGACGTGTGGCGACATATCAATAAGAATTTCCTCGGAATTTGAGTTCAATCATCAAATACCCAAGAGCAAACTGTTGATCAGAACGCCCGATGATTCATCAGAGGTCGTCACCGGGAGCAGCCCCGAATCGCAGCGGTCGCGATACTCAAGGCAAGCCCAAAACCTTGGCCCCAGCCATCGAGTATGGCTCAATTTCAGTACGAATAGAGAAACGTTGTCACTGCCCCGCTTCTTCTTGGATGTGATCAAACTGACAGCATCTGAGGAAATAGCAGTACTATGTACCGTCGAGGTCGGAGGAAATGTACGGGAATGCCACATATCGCATGTGAGTGCAATATTCATATGATCGTGCCAAGCGAACTGTATGCACGGCTCGGCTCGGTACCGCGGGACATCTCCTTCGACCGATACACGACAGACTAATTAAGGACGAATGGGAATGAAGCCAGTTGCCGTCATGCTTGCCAGCTGTTCTTTTAGCATCATTCTGGTGCTCGTTTCCATTTCGCAGACCGACGAAACGCAGGCTGATGGAAAAGGTAACACGACCACTAACGAATCATCGTTGCATGTCGGAACAATTCCCGAAGGTGAATTGGGCGAGGTCATCCGTTTGGGGCGGACGCTGGTCGAAGAAACGACAACCCACCCGCTCACAAAGCACTACGTCGGGAACTCACTGAACTGCACGTCATGCCATCTGCGAAACGGACTCGATCTCAAGGCTGCCTCGTTTATTCGCGTGGCGTCAGCCTATCCGGCCTGGTCTCCACGAGAGAAACGGGTGATTACATTAGAAGATCGAATCTTGAACTGCTTTATGCGCAGTTGCGATGGGATTCGGCCTCCCTTGGGGAGCCGGCCATCAGTCGCAATATCAGCCTGGATTACCTGGTTGTCGAAAGACACGCCCATTCAAATGAATGGTCAACGCCCAGCGGGCCCCAATGCGGTTCCGAGGTTGGCCTTTGGCGTCGGTAATGCCGACCGAGCACGAGGTGCCTTGCGATACGCCGATCGCTGTGCGTCCTGTCATGCCGAGGATGGACAGGGTTTGGACAAGAACCCTCCCGTCTGGGGAGCGAAGTCATACAACCACGGTGCGGGGCTGGCGAATGATGCACAACTGGCGGCGTGGTTGAAAGTGGCGATGCCGTTGGATGACACAACACTTAGCGATCAGGAGGCAATCGACATCGCTGCGTTCGTGAACGCTCATGAACGACCGGCATTCCGGCTGGAAGATCATCTTCCCAAAGCTGAATCTTTAGGGGAGTACAATGCCGAGCCTGAAGCCTCCGCGACACTCAAGTAACAGGACGGAAGGTGCATGATGACAATATTCCGAATGCTTGGCCCGATGGGGGCACCTCACGTTGTGTACTGTCGTGGGAGGCGAACGTAACGAACGGCGTGCACCAACAACTGGATCCCCGGTTCTTGTCGCGAACGCAAGACGCGGCCTTCCTCTCGCAGGTTCACAACCTGCCGAGCTCGGTCGTGTCGGGTGATTGACGCCAGCATGGCTAAGAGGGGATGAATCGGGGAGACCATGGGATGCACTTCGAACACGAGAGACTGTCGACATTACCCCGGTCAGCCATATTCGGTTGCAGTCGATTGTGTCGGCGGGATGGAACGAATGGCCACTCTGGATGAAGTCATATCGAATGATGCCTCACTACTCTTTGGCATTCAGAGAGATCGCGACCTCAATTTCATTGGGCTGCCAGAGCCTCTCGATGGGGCCTCAAGAGTGTCCAGTCAAGCATTGCTGCCCACGTCCAAAAATCCAGATTGTATCTCCCGGGGTATATCGGCTTATATCGTTTGAGGAGGTAAATGAACTGTATCTCTGAATGCAGATGTAAATCATGCGATCATTGATTTTGCAAATCAGAGATTTTCGCTATCCACCTTGTGCCTCCCCCTCGCTGACGCTTCGGGTTGGTGAAGTTGCCGGGCCGGGCTGTCGGCTGCACTCACTCGGCGATGACCCACTGGACCGAGTCGACGATCACATGCCCATCGGTTTTGTCGTTGGACACTTCGACGATGGCGGGCTGTTCCTTGGCGAACTCGAACTTCCCGAGTGATACAAACAGCCCGTCAATCCCGGGTGGCAAACGCTCATTCACCCGCACGGTCTCGGTCCCCTTGGCGTGCGTTATTTTCACCGGCACGTTTGTCGCACGATTCGGATTCTGTGAGTAGCTCATTCGCACCTCATAGATCCCCGGTTTCGGCAGCTGGGCCTCGAACTTCGCGGTAAGCCGTCCATCGCGGAAGTCGTTGTCGTGTCGATATCCCTGGCCCACGAACTTGCCTGTGGACTGGCTCCTGGCCCATTCGCCGGTCAACGTGGCCTCATCATCATCGATCACCACTCCCGCCAGACTCTTGGAAGATACCCCCAGCCCATGGTGTGGGGCGTTCTTGCTCCCCAACGGTTGTGTATATTCCAGAATCTGTCCGTCCTTCAGCAACCGTTCCCTCAGCTTCGCGTACGGAACATCCTGCACACTCTGGTTGGCCTCGATCGCCAGCGACGCAGCTGTGGCAGCTGACTGGCCGAGGATCATGAACACCGGCTCCATGCGAATCGAACCAAACGCGATATGCGAGCTCGACACGCAGACCGGCACGAGCAGATTGCCACACTGGCCCTTTTTTGGAATCAGCGAGCCATAGGCAATCTCATAGGGCCCGAGAGTCGGGACGCCGATGTCGCCTTCGTTCTGCACATACCCTTCAGGCGTGATGTAACGCTGCACGTTGTGCGAGTCGATCGTGTAGGAGCCCATCCCAATCGATTCGGGAGTCGGGCGCCGCTTCAGCAGTTCGTTCTCGGTCATCACGTAGGATCCGATCATGCGACGGGCTTCACGAACGTAGATCTGATGCGGCCAGTTCCCGTTGTCCTTGAACTCATCCCGGGACAAGCCCCACTTCAGGAACGGTTCCTGCACGTCTTTCGGCACGCGCGGATCATTCGCGAGGAAGTAACACCATCCCTGCTGGTACAGCACATGCTCGCGCAGGATCTCCTGACGACGTTCATAGGTCGCGTCGGGGTAGTCGTAGTTCATCCCGATGTTGTCGGTGCTGACCGGTCCATGATTGTTGGTATCGGTCTTGAAGTTCGGGATAGGATCAAACTTGTTAAACGTCTCGCGCAATCCCGCCTCTAGCACGCGCAGCAGGATCTCATACCGCCGCGGATCGTACCCCTCGGGCTTGGGAAAGGGGACGCGGTTCGGCTCATGATTGGTCAGGCACATGCGATAGCAGTAGGCCTGGACCCTCTTGTCTCCGGCCCCGTACTCCCCGGGCGGCTGGTCGCTGATCCCCGGCAGGATGCCACTCTGCGGATCGCCCGGAATGACATAGGGACTGATCTTCGTCTTCAGGTGGCCAAAGTGATGCGAATGGTGCAGCACGCCAATCTGCACGCCATTCCACTTCTCGTCATACACCGATTGAGCTTCGCGACCGACGTGGTAGTCGACTCCCGCAGCGGCCATGAGATCACCCTCATAGGTCGCATCGATGAACATCTTGCCGCGGTAGGTTTTCCCGCTGAGGGTCGTGATTGACACGATCCGGTCACCTGACTTTTTGACCCCGGCCTCGCGATCGAGCCACTCGTTGCGGTGGACCTCGATCTGGTGATCGCGGATCAGGTCCTCGAACGCCTGCTCGGCGACATGCGGCTCAAAGATCCACATTGTCCGCTGCGCCCCATCGACTGCGGGAGTGCCTTGTCCCTTACCGCCGTACTCTGATTTCTTCTGCCAGTTCCACGCCTCCGGCTTGTCATAGTGCAGCCAGATCCGGTGGTAGAACTCGCGCGCCAACCCGCCAATGACCGCTTTGTTTCCCGTGTCGGTATAGCCCAAACCACTGCTCGACAGCCCGCCGAGATGTCGATCGGGACAGACCATCACGACCGATTTCCCCATCCGCCGGGCCTGAACCGCTGAGGTCACGCCCGCCGAGGTTCCGCCATACACCACGACATCGTACTCAGCTGCGAATACTGATGGTGACACCAGAGATAGCTGGATGGCCGCCATCATGCCGAGAAAGCCCAGAAACTGTTTCATGCGTTTTCACCCTCAAGCGAACGGAGTCGGTGTGGGTGAAACTTTATCAGGGCCCAGTCCCTGATGTCAGGGAGACGTGTGGCCCATGTTCGGGGAGAAGCCAGTGAAACGAATCTCAATTCACAGGCAATCGAGCTCTCGACTTCCCGGCGCACAGAATCCGATTGAGATATGTCTGTCACGGCGGGTAGAATTCACCCCAGAGTTTCCCGCCCCTCCTTACGGCTTTGCATGTCCGGTCTCGCCCACGACTTGGAAACGCTCCGACGCCGCGCACACCGGTTTATTCTCGTGCGAGGCGCAGCTGCGGTCATCGCCACGATCGTCGGAATGGGAGTATTGCTCGGGAGCCTCGACTCTCTGGTCCGCTGGCCAGACCAGGCCGGGCGCTGGGCACAATCTGCGATCTGGCTCGCATCGATCTTCGCAGTCGGGTGGATCTATCTCGTTCGACCTCTCAGAGCGCAGCTGACTCATCGCGATCTCGCCCAGTTGATTCACCGTCGATGGCCAGCTCAAACACCCGACCTGACGTCGGCTGTCGAGTTTGAATCGGCTCAATTCAACAGCGACACCGGAGCACCGCTTCTTCAGCAAGTAACAGCCAGCCGGGCCCAGTTACAACTCGCGACGGTCCCGTGGCAAACCGTTGTCGCTCCGCAGCGCACCTACGGAGCACTCGCCAGCGCAGCACTCTCGCTCGTGGTATTCGGGCTGGCGGTGATGTCATTTCAGGAGACCGCGGCTGTCGGGGCCTTGCGGCTGACTTCGCCGTGGATGGATCTCGATTGGCCGCGTCGCGTGACGCTGGTTTATCTCGATCGCGATTTCGTCCCGATTGACACCTCTCGCTCTCCCGCTGTTCGAACAGGGCAGGGCGAGCCGCTCACAATTTACATCCAGAACCGGACAGGTAGCCTGCCCGCGAAGGTTAAATTCGAACGACAGACTCTCACAGGAGAGCGCGAGCAGGGCGAGCTGCGACAGGCGACTCTGACCGACTCCCAGGGCCTCCCCCATCAAGTCGCAGTCGCCACGCCGTCATCCCTCGCCAGCTTCAAGTTCCGAGCACTCGGCGGGGACGACGACCGAGCCCCCTGGATGACGATCAATGTCGTCCCACCTCCTCGTGTGCAGTCATTCGACATCACCTTGACCCCACCCCAATACACTGGACGCCCGCCCGAAATCACCACGAGTGGAGTGGGCCATCTGCAGGGGCTTGTCGGTAGCCGAATCGACATTCGTTGTCGGGCGACGACTCCGCTGCAATCCGCCATCCTCAACCAGGACAACTCGCCCCGCCAGACACTCACCATCAGCCCCGATCACCAGGAGTTCACCCTCGACTGGACAATCTCAGCTGCGGAACGCTCGACCTATTGGCTCGATCTGACCGATTCGCTTGGGCTGCGAGCCAGCAATCCGCCCCGCTATGAAATCCGCGGGGTCGCCGACCTAGAGCCGGTCGTGACGCTCCTCACTCCCTCATCAGACCTGCGTGTCACGCCTGACGCGGAGATCTCGATCGCGGGCGAGGCCAGAGACGACCTGGGCCTGCGTCTGACAGAGCTGGTCTATGAGATACCCGCCGCAGCGTCGACGACCGGCACAGCCACGCCATCGGTCCCCCTGGAACAACACGCCATTCCACTGGGCCCCACTCAGCCAGGTCAGCTGGAGCAGTCCATCCAAACCACATGGAAGCTCGCCGAACTGAACCTCGCTGCTGGCACTCAAGTACGTTTCTGGCTTCAGGCCAAAGATGCGTGCGACCTGCACGGGATGAACGGCCAGGTTGGACGCAGCGCGGTGCGGGTTATCTCCATCCTCACCCCTGAAGAGAAGCAACAGGAATTCAGTAGTCAGCAGCTTCAGATCGCGGAACGCATTCACCAGCTGCGGGACAAGCAGGCAACGCTTGAACAGTCGACTCGCGAGATCGTCGAACAATGGAAGTCGATCGGCTCGTTGCGCCCCGCCGAAATTCAGGAACTGGAGAACCTGCAGGTCCGCCAAAGCGAGCTATCCCGCGAGCTGGGGCAGGGCTCTGGAAGTGTTCTGGGGGAACTCAAGACTCTCCAGCAGGAACGGGCCAGCAACCAACTCAACGACCCGCAATCGAGCGAATCGCTCGCCCGCTGGGAGGCAACACTTGCTCCACTGGCCGAGGAAGTTCTGCCCGATGTTGTGGCCAGGCTCGAAGCCACTCGACAAGGAGTTGCCTCAAACGCCGCGTCCCAGCCACGTGCCAAAGAGCAGGCGACCGAGGCCCTCAATCATGCCCACTCCGGACAGCTGCGTACGCTCGATGACCTGACCAGGCTGTCATCAGAACTGGCGGAGTGGCGTCGCGACGAGGATCTCGACAAGCGGCTGGACGATATCGCCCGCCGCCAGTCGGAGCTCCGCGAGCAGTCGCTCGCCATCGGGCAACAGACCTCCGCGAAGTCGCTCACCGACCTCTCGTCGCAGGAGCAAACCGACCTCGCCCGTGCGGCGGACCGTCAGATCAGCCTGGCCCGGGATGTCGAACACCTCGCCTCGCAGCTGGAGGCAAACGCCTCGCCAACCAATCCGTCCCCGATCGACGCAGCAGTCGCGGACATGGCAAAACAGCTGGCCGACCTTTCTGTCGCAGCCACGATGCGAGACGCATCAGATGCTTTGCGTCAGAACCATATTCAATCGGCGACCGACACCCAGCAAGGACTTATCGACACACTGAACAAACTCAAAATGAGCATCGAACAACAGCGAAGTCAGTCCGCTCGCAGTGAGCTGGAAACGCTCCGCAAGTCGATGCATGAGGCCCAGGAACTGGCCAAACGACAGGCGGAACTGCGTCGTCGCACCGAAGCCTTGACCACCCCCTCGGCCGACAGCCAACGTGCAACAAATGCGGCCGAAACGCAGCAGCTGCAGCAAGAACTCGCCGACCAGACCGAAGAACTGGCCCAGAGGTTACGGCTGGACCAGAAGTCGGACACCTCTGGTGCTGCCCGACGGGCGAGCGAACGCATGCTCGAGGCACAAGCCAGCCTCGAACAGGACCAAGTCCCCCAAACGCTGGAACGACAGTCCGAAGCACTCGACGAGTTGAAACAGGTTCAGGACTCCCTCGACCAAGCCGTTCAGAAGGCCAGCATCCAGGCCGATCAGGAACGCATCAGCTCTGTCGGCCAGCTGATCGTCGCCTTGCGTGAACGAGCCCAGGCCACTCTCGAAGAAACAGCCCGACTGGAACAGTTGCGAACATCTCAAGGGAAGTGGACTCGCAGTCAGCTCAAATCGGTTCAGCTGGCCGCCGAAAGCCAGCGTGACATCTCCCAGAGCTGCGAGGAGGCGAAGGAACAGCTCGGCTCATCCGGGGTTCTCGGTCTGTGTATCTCGATGGCGGCCGAACATTTCCAGACCGCTGCCACTCAACTGGGCGAACGCAACGCGGGCAACCAGACGCAGTCGCAACAACAGGCTGGCATTCAATTACTCGACCAGTTCATCGCCAGCTTGAGCCCACCCACTGCTCCAAATGCGCAAGAACAGCCAAACGCTCCCCAAGAGGCCGCCAACGTCAGGAACCAAACCGCCGGTGCCTCGCCGCTGATGGCTGCCGAAGTCCGCCTGCTGTTGAAGATGCAGGAGGAGATCCTTGCGACCACTCGCGGACTCGCCGACGTGAAATCGCAGGGGCAGACGTTGACCGACGAGCAAACCGATGAACTCAATCAACTCCGCGACCGCCAGAAGCGGCTGGCGCAGACCGCCCGTTCGATGATCAGCAAACAGAAACTGTCGGATGATCATGTGGGCCCCGTCGAGGAGATCCAGCCATGAACACACCTCTCTGGCGTCTCATCCTCCGCCGATTGAGTCGGCCCATCGGTGCGATTTGTGCCGCTCTACTATTCGTCGCTCCGATGACGACACAGCGACTCTCCGCTGAAGCCCCTCCATCTCCTTCGGTGGAGGACAAACAGGCCGAGCTCCCCGCCGAAGCCACCCCCGCCCCCGATCAGCCAACACCTGACACTCCAGCCCCCACCACGGCCCCACAGCCCGATCCTCCGACGGATCCGAACCAGATCCTGGAAGAGGCACTGGCCGCCATGGATTCTGCGGCCTTGGAACTGGAGGGCGACGGGCCTTCCCCCCTCGTGGTGTCCGAACAGGAGCTCGCCGTCCAGTTACTCCAGAAGCTGCTGTCCGCTCCCCAGTCCTCGCCGAACCCACAACCTCAATCCGCACCCGCTCCGCAGTCGTCATCTCCCGATAACGAATCGGAGCAAACGCCAGCTGAGTCCAACTCCACCCCCAACGGCAACGGGGGCCGACGAGCGGACGACGAGAACTCTAAGGAATCAAGCGAAAACGTCGCTGGCCCCACGGAAGCCGGTTCAACAACACTGGCTCCCAAGGCCCGGGCCAACAGTGTTTGGGGACATCTCCCACCCCGACAGCAGGAGTCACTGCTGCGATCGCTGAGCGACAGTTTTCTCCCCGAGTACGAATCTCAAATCAAACGGTACTACGAAGCCCTGGCCGAGGGAAAAAACCGCGGAGGCAAGCCGTGATGCTGTACGAACCGTCTTCGCTGAACCACAATTCCGCCCCGTCCCGATTGTCCCGACATCCCGCTGAGTCCATCTTCTCGCTTCAACACCATTGATGACCGGCTGCCCCAATCGGCCACTCACACCTCACTCTGAATGCACATCTCATGTCGTCTCGCATCGGTCTTTATGCAGGCAGCTTCGATCCCGTCACCCTGGGCCACCTCGACATTATTCGTCGTGGAGCCCGGCTCGTCGACAAGCTGATCGTGAGCGTGGGAATCAACCCCGATAAGCGTCCGCTCTTCTCGCCCGCGGAACGTGTGCAGATGCTGCAAACGGTGCTCAAAGAGATACCAAACGTCGAGGTCGACTGCTTTGAAGGGTTGACCGTCGATCACGTGCATCGTCGCCAGGCGGGCGTCATGATCCGAGGGATTCGAACCGTCTCTGACATCGAATCAGAGTTCACCATGGCTCTCACCAATCGGACTCTTTCGCCCGACATCGAGACCGTGTTCCTGATGGCCAGCGAGAAGTATTCGCACATCTCCAGCTCGCTCATCAAGCAGATCGCGTTCATGGGAAAAGACCACAGCCTGACCCACCTGGAACAATTCGTACCGAAGGAGGTCATTCCCCTTCTGATGGCCAAGGCTCGTAATTGAACCTAACGAGCTGCAAGCTGCACCAATCCAGCTGGTCCGACACCTCACATCTCCCCCGCCGAAAGTGCACGATGAATATCACTCGCCACCGATCTCTGCCTTGCGGGCTACTCTTCCTGGCCACGTTCGTGTTCCTGCTGGTGGCGCAAAGCGTTTCGACTTTTGCGGACGAGCCACGATCGTCGTCACTCCCCGACTTTCCGGGCCGGGTCTCTGACTGGAACGGATTCGTACGGCATGACTTCGAAGTCGACGGCAAACCGGTCCTCGTCGTCTCTCCCAAGACCCCCGCACCCGGGCGCCCGTGGGTCTGGCATGGCGAATTCTTCGGGCACAAACCTGCCCCCGACATTGCCCTGCTGAACAAGGGATTCCACATCGTCTACATGAGCGTTCCGAACATGCTCGGTTCGCCGACAGCTGTCGAGCACTGGAATAAGTTCTATGCAGAACTGACCGGGAAGTACGGATTTTCCCACAAGGTCGCGCTGGTCGGACTGAGCCGGGGCGGGCTCTACTGTTACAACTGGGCCATTGCGAATCCCGACAAGGTGGCCTGTCTCTACGGGGACGCCCCGGTTTGCGACTTCAAGAGTTGGCCCGGCGGCAAAGGGACCGGAAAGGGGAGCCCCGGCGACTGGAAACTCGTCCTCGAAACTTACCACCTCCCCGACGAAGCGGCGGCGATGAAGTACACCGGGAATCCCGTCGACAACCTGGCCTCACTCGCCAAGGCCAAAGTCCCGCTGCTGCATGTCTACGGCGATGCCGACGATGTGGTCCCTTGGGAAGAAAACACCGGGCTGATCGCCAAACGCTACAAAGCTCTGGGCGGCGACATCACCCTCATCCCCAAACCCGGCGTCGGCCACCACCCCCACGGCCTGGAGGACTCCACCCCGATCGTGGAGTTCATCGAACGGCACTCGAAACCGTAGAACCGACATGGGGGGCGTGTGCCCTCTGCACTCTCACGAGTAACCTGACCGAACAACATGGTGCAATCCAATGGGTCTCGCTCGAGCTGCAGTTAACTTGCTTCTTCACGAGGCAGCGAGGTGCCCCTTTCGCGGCCGCGTGGTGACACTTGGCCGCCAGCATGTATATGTCACAGCTGAGGAACTGAGATCTCAGGCGGGCGCACACGGTGTCACACTTCAATCGGTTCCGGTAGAGCTCCACCGCGACTCCCAACTGGCGGCAAAACGCTATCTCTCTGATGACTGCCTGTTTCGCATGTTGGGATTTGACGAGGTGATTCGTGTCGATTACTCCGACTACGAAGCTCCAGATGCAATACTCGACCTGAATTCTCCCACCACGCCTGAATCGCTGTGTGGTGCGTTCGATGTCGTGCTGGACAGTGGAACCATTGAGCACGTTTTCGACATCGCCGCCGCACTGAAACACTGTTGCCGAATGGTGAAGGCGGGTGGCCGAGTGATCCACCTGACCCCGTCATCGAACTGCATCGAACACGGCTTTCATAGCGTTTCCCCGACACTCTTTGCCGACTTCTACTCCGCCAGTCATTTCCACATCGAGAAGATTTATCTGTGTCGCATCCCGCTCGACCTGCCTCGTGGTGAGTGGAAAGTCTTTGACTATTTGAATTCTCCGCGGTTCATCCCACTCGGCCAACTCGACGGCAAGATCTGGTTCACATTCTGCGTAGCAACCGCCACGGAGAATTCCGTCCCCACGCCCCCGATGCAATGGGTCTACGTCAGTACCTGGAAGAAGTCGGAAGCGGGGCAGTCCGGTCAGAGCCAGAGCGACATCGCCACCGAGCCCGCCGACTCGAAGGCTGGGCGCCTGCTATCGGGGCTGAGGAAGTACCCGTTACTGGCACGCGGAGCATCGGCTTTGATCGCCGCTTGGCGCCGATTGGTGCAGTGGTATAGAACCACGTTCAAGCGATTGCCTTACCCATTCATCGGTCGCTTTTAACTCTCTGGATGACGGAATGCGTCCTGCAGACAACGCACTGATTCGGGAGAGGCCATGCGGTTAGCCATTGTTGCCATCAATGCGTATTCGGCCATCGCTCCTTGTGCAGGGAATCGAGTCGGCGGCCTGGAGACTTTTGCCTGGTCGTTTGCCCGTGCGATGGCCCGACAGCCGGACGTCACCTGTCAGTTTGTTGTCTGCCACACCAGCCAGCCACGACGAGATACCGTCGACAACGTCGAGATTCACTGTTCGGTAGAATCACTCCGAGACGTCCGGGCAGCCGTTTCTCGCGATGTCGATATCTCGCACGACTTCCCCTGGATGCGTTTTCGCCGCTTTCATCCGGGCCTTCTCTGGAAGATTCCCCTCCTGGCGATCGCCAAGCTGCGTGGACCACGCCCGGATGTCAACGAGCGCATCGCTCAACAGATCCACAACGCGAGTCCAGATGTTGTCCTCGCCCTCGGGGTCAGTAATGCAACCGCAGCTGCGGTTGCCGCAGCTCACTCCCAGAAGATCCCGGCATGGGTATGGCTCCAATCCAACTCAGACTTGAATGATCAATTTCTGAGCCAGGATGACTACATTGACCCGTACCATGTCACCTCTCTGGATGCGAAGGGGTCATATGAGGCGGACGGTCTGATCTGCCAGACACATTGGCAACACGATCGAGTCCGCCAACTCTTGAACCGTGACTCGGTCATCATTCCCAATCCCGTCGACAGCCAGCGTTTTTCGCCAGGGCTGCCCACGCCGGTAGCTCGTACAGAGGTCCTTTGGATTGGTCGCTTCGACCGCCACCACAAACGCCCCGCACTGGCTCTGGACATCGCCAAGCTCTGCCCGGAGGTCCAGTTTCACTTCATCATCAATCGAGGGGACCCCGAGGTCGAGCATCAGATCCGGCTAAGCTGCCCTCCGAACGTTCGCCTGACAGACTACATTCCCAGTGACGCGATGCCCGAAATGCAGCGGAACGCTCGCCTCTTCATGAGCACCGGATCGCAGACCTACGAAGGCTTTCCCAATGTTCTTCTCGAGGCAGCTGCCTCGGGAACGCCCGTCGTGTCGCTCGAAGATTTCGACGGCTTTCTGGCACGGTCGGGGGCGGGATTCAGCTCACAGAACCACATTGAGCCATTGGCCGAAAAGATCCGGGAACTCTGGGAAATGCCAGCGGGGTGGCATGCGTACTCTCAAGCCGGGATCGATTATGTGCGACGCTGGCATACACTCTCCCAGTGTGTCTCCACATTTGAACAGGCCGTCTTGTTGCCATTGAAGAAAGAGAGGCAGATCTGAAGTGCAATCGCGAAGATCGGTCTCACACTTGCAGGAATCGCATCAGCTTGTGAAGGTCGGAGCCTGCTTCCTCACACACGATCCATCTTTAACACCGTCAATCTCTCGATTCTGCTTCCACCCGCAATGCGGGTTTGCTCGATCTTGCGAAATAAGCATTCTTGAAGATAATCGACTCTGAAGGAATTTGCACTGACTCATACTCATTGCAGAACGGGCAATACACATAACTCCGGGAGACGTTGATGAACCGCATGCTGACTCAGCTTGTTTTCCTTGCGGTCATGACGGCTTCACTGTTTCAATTCCCTTGCTTCGCCTTCGCAGCAGATAAATCGGAGATTCAAGCGGCCATCGCCAAGGGCGCGGCGCACATCAGATCAACGCTCGGAAAGAAGAGCGGCGCAGCAAAGTCCTTCGCCTTCCTGACACTACTCAAGTCGGGCGAACCCTCCGACAGCCCTCTCATGCAAGAGGCGGTAAAGCACGTTCGCGATAAGATCAAAGATGGCAGCTACAGCGGAGCAAGAGAGCACATCTACGAAGCTGCCATCGACATCACGCTGCTGGCTGACCTGGATGGAGAGAAGTTTAAACCCGACATTCAAATCATTGCCTCGTACATTCTCGAACATCAGAACGAAGCGGGCTGGTGGACATACCCTCCACCGCATACAAAAAACGGCTGCATCGATGGAGACGTCAGTATCACACATTACGCCTGTTTAGGTCTGTGGGCTGCAGCGCGAGCGGGAATTCCAATTGATGCGAAGGTCTGGACCAACGTCCTGAACTGGAAATCCAGATGCCACAACAAGGATGGTGGGTACACCTACTGGCCGGGAACCGCGGTGGGTGTCTCGAATGGTAACTCTTCGCTGAACATGACAGTGAACAGCGTCGGGACCATGTATATCGCGATGATCAATCTGGATCCGAAGCGCATCCCCAAACTGGACAAGGGCATCAAAGCAGAGAAGCCCACTAAGGGAGAGAAACCCGAAAAAGCAGAGGCCAATGCACCGGCTGCCAAGAAACGAACAGGGGTCGTGGAAGCAGTCGACCTTGATTCCGAGGAGGACCAGGAAGCCTCCAAGATGAAGACGACGGGACAGATTCCAAGTGCCGCGATTTCCAGCTCAATGACGGCTTTTCGCTGGGTCACGGTGCGTTTCGTGACAGAGAACCGCGACTCCCCGTTCAGCGCGTATTACTACTACTCACTGGAGCGTATGGGGGCTCTTCTCAATGTCACAAAGATCGGCGACCACGACTGGTACAACGAATGCGCTGATGTATTGATCTCCAAGCAGAACGCCGATGGAAGTTGGGCCATGACGACGTTTGACGGCCCGGAGAATGACACGTGCTTTGCCGTGCTCTTCCTGAGTCGCTCCACCGGAAAGATTCTCAAGCGTACGAACATGGAACCGCCGGTCGGGGGGGGACTGCTTTCGGGTGGGCGTGGGTTGCCGGATGATTTGAGCGAGCTGGATGCGAACGGAAATCCCAAAAAGAAAAAGGCCGAGAAATCCTCGCTCGACGACTTGCTCGCCGCTCTCCAGGACTCTGACGGTTCCAACCTGGAAGAGACCCAAACCGAACTCATTCAGATGGTTCAGCTCGGCGACAAGAAGCAGCTGGTGGGACAAAAAGACAAGCTGGTCACATTGATCGCCCAGCCCGATCCGGAAGTACGACGCACAGCCATCTGGGCGATCGGGCGGACGGGTGATCTGTCTCTCGCTAAGTATGCGATCCTGGGTCTCGACGACCCCGATCTGGGCGTGGCCATGGAATCGCATCTGGCGCTGTGCTGGACGGCCAGAAAACCGAATGCCTTCAAGCTGCCATTGAACCCGCTCGCGGATTTGCCGGCCGATGCTCCAGAGGATCAAAAGGCAGCTGCGGTCGAGTCATGGCGCCGGCAAGCTCTGCGACTCTGGGGAGAATGGTATCTCCGGAATCGACCGTACGCCGACCGGGGGGACGAATTCGAGACGAATCTCCGCAATCGTCTGTTGCAGCTTAAGTAAGAGGATCGCGGTCACATTTTGCGAATCGATTGGCATCTTCGAGCCGGAGACACGCTGACTGGATCCCCATCTCGGAATTGGGCTTTCATCAGTGCCCCGAGTGCTCCACAATGGCGCAGTAGTGCGAAATGGAGCAACATTTTCTCATGGGAGAATTGGCGTGGGCTGCGCCGGTTGACCTGACGCATTCTCGTTCCCGTGCCCGGACGACTTCGGAAGATGTCTCAAGAATTCACCGGCCAGCCCGGACTTCTCCCACGCATCCTCTCGCTGATCACTCGCATAGTGATCGCAAAGCCGGGGGTATCGCTGGCGTGGATTGCCGTCTCGTGTGTTCTCTGCATCGGGGGCACGGTCTGGGGCCTGAAGTTCAAAACCGACCGGTCAGACTTGATCGACCACCGCGCGGATTTTCACCAGCGATGGCTGAAGTTTGCCAACGAGTTTGGGGGCGAGTCCGACGCGATCGTTGTCGTCGAAGCCAAAAGCCCTGAAGCCATCTGCGCGGCACTCGACGAGATCGGCAAGAAGCTCGAAAGCGAGCCGCTGTTCTTCTCTCGGGTGCAGTGGAAGTTCGATCCCGCCACCCTGCGAGCCAAGGGGTTGCAGTTTCTTCCCCCGGCAGTTCTGGAGGAGGCGGTCGCGCTGCTGAAGAACTACACACCGATCCTGCAGTCAGGTCGCTGGGATCTGGTCAACATTTCTGCCTACGGAGAGAACCTGGCGAGGCACCTCTCGGAATCGCTCCAAAAACAGGACAAGCGAGCAGCTGACAACGATATCAAACAGGCTGCACTTCTCGCGGAAAGTCTGGCCGGTTTTCTGCAGAACCCCCAGGCCTTTCGATCCCCCTGGCCCGAGGTCATTCCCGCCACGGCGGGGGCCGAAATGGGCCAGATGAAGGTGCACTACAACCTGAATGACCGGAAAACCATGGGGTTTATTCTGGCTGTCCCAAGCAAGAGCGATCAGGACTTCTCCGGCGGGTCTCCTTCGCTCAAACGCCTGCGAGAGATTGTCGCCGAAAGCGAAGCGGAACACTCGGAGGTCAAACTTGGGCTGACCGGAATTCCATTTCTCGAAGCCGACGAAATGGCCAAGTCGCAAGAGGACATGACCCTGGCGTCGGTCATCTCTTTCTTCGGAGTCGCGGTCATTCTGGTCCTGGGTTTTCGCAGCCTGCGTCATCCGCTGATCTCGATGGTCATGCTCACGGTGGGAATCTGCTGGTCGCTGGGTTTTACCACAGTGGCGATTGGGCACCTGAACATTCTGTCGGTCTCCTTTGCCACCATTCTGGTCGGGCTGGGGATCGACTTCGCGATTCATTTCCTGGAACGGTACCTCGAGCTGCGGCATCAGGGACTGGAGATGAGGTCCGCACTTGTCCGCACATCCGAGACAACCGGGGCGGGAATCGCCACCTGTGCCATTACGACATCGCTCTCATTCTTCTGTGCAGGAGTCACCAGTTTTCTCGGGATCGCTGAGCTCGGGATAATTGCCGGAGGGGGCGTCCTGCTGTGCGCACTAGCAGCGATCGTGATACTACCTCCACTCGTTTGCTTCTCGGACCGCAATCGGAGCGAGTCACGATTGCCTCACGCATTTCAGGGAACTCCGCTGAGATTCATCACCAGCCGATTTCCGGGAACCGTGGTGGTCTTCACTGTGATTGCCTTTATCCTGCTCACTGCGATGGGGTTGGGAAAGAAGGACGGCCACATCGTCTCTCGCGTCAAATACGACTCGAACCTGTTGAACCTTCAGGCCCGCGGAGTTGCGTCCGTGGAACTTCAGCACCGCGTGTTCGAGCAATCCGACAGCTCGCTGCTCTATGCGGTCTCGCTGGCCGACACGCCGGAGGAAGTCCGTCAGCTGCGAGAGCGATTCCTGAAACTCCCATCGGTCGGGCGTGTTGAAGAGTTGGCCTCTCTCATGCCGAAGTTTCCGGAGGGCGAGACACAAGTCTACATCGTCCAGCTCCACGACCTGCTGTCGAAGATCCCGTCACTTCCCGCTCAGGTTCCGACGATCTATCCCGAGGATGTTGGCAAGGGCCTCGAAAAGCTCTATCAGGTCCTGAAGGCCATTCCCTCGCCGCAATCACAGCGAGCTGCAGCCATGCTCGATGCGTTTCTGGATGGCTTCCAGCAGATCCCCGACGCCACGCGGCAGGCCCAGTTCCTGATGGGCTATCAACACGCGATGCAGATCGCACTGCGGACCCAGTTCGAGATGCTTTCGCAGGTCACCGATACCACACCAGTGATCGATTCTTTGCCCGACCCGCTCAGGTCCCGCTTCGTCAGCACGAACGGCCGCTGGATGCTCCGCGTCTTCCCCAAGGAACAGATCTGGGATGAGGCCCCGCTGACGAAGTTCGTGAACGACATTCGCAGCATCGACCACGAAGCGACTGGCACCCCGCTGCAAAACTACGAGGCCGCGAACCAGATTCGCGAGAGCTACCAGCACTCGGCGATTCTGGCGTGTGCCATGGTGATGTTCGTGCTGTTTATTGACCTGCTGCGAGTCGGCCCGCTGTTGATTTCGCTGCTCTCCCCGATGATCGTTGTCGGTGTGGCCATGAACTCGCCGGCAACGGTCCAGAACCTGGGGACCGCAGGAATTGCCGTGGTGTATATCGCACTGGCGTTTGTCATCGCGACGATCTTTGATCCGCTCAACATTGGAAAGGCGATCCTGGCGATGCTTCCCCCGCTCGGTAGCGGGCTGATGACTTTTGGCATCCTGGCAGTTCTGAAAACCAATCTGAATCCTGCCAACATGATTGTGCTTCCGCTGCTGTTGGGAATTGGCGTCGACTCCGGCGTTTATGTCGTCCACGACTACCGCTCACAGGCTCCCGGGACCTATAAGATTTCCTCTTCGATTATCAATGCGATCACTCTCACCTCCGTCACGACGATGATGGGGTTTGGGTCGATGATTATCTGTTCACACCAGGGGCTGGCCAGTCTGGGAATTGTGCTGACGGCGGGTGTTGGCAGCTGTCTGTTTATCTCCCTGGTTCCACTTCCGGCATTGCTGACACTTCTGGACCGAAGACGACTCAAGTACGAGACGCCGCAGCGAGCTGCCAATGTCGCGCCTGATGTCATACCGGACGTGAATCCGTCCCTGACAGCCTGACCCCCGACGACTCGCCATCCCTGACAGACGACATGAGTATCCTCCCGAAAAGGCTGTGAACTTCAGATGAACTTCCGCAGGGTCCACTTGGCAGTCGAGAGGGCAGAGACTACGCTTCTAGACAGAATGGCATGGAGCACCGGGAGTTCGGTGCATCGCCTGTCCCTCAGTTGAAACCCGACGAGCTGCGAGGAGCACTCGATGGTTTCCATCCTGGTTGTCGATGATTCCGCAGTGGATCGGCGGCTGGCGGGTGGTTTGCTCGCCAAGCAGGACGGCTGGGTTGTGCACTATGCCAGCGGGGGAAAAGACGCGGCCAGCTGGTTGCGTGATCATACAGTGGATGTGATCGTCACCGACCTGCAAATGCCTGAGATGAACGGGCTGGAGTTTGTCCGCCATGTTCGCGCGGAACACCCACTCACCCCCGTGATCCTCATGACGGGGCAGGGGAGTGAGGACATCGCGGTTCAGGCACTCGAAAGCGGTGCCGCCAGCTATGTTCCCAAACGGCTCATGGAAACCGATCTCATCGAGACCATTGAGCGGGTCCTGACCTTGGCGGGCGAGAAACGTGTCCGTCGCTCGCTGATCAGCCGCATGCGTTCCCTCCAGACTCACTTCGTTCTGGAGAATGACCCCGCCATGCTGTCGTCGATGGTCGCCTACTTTCAGGGGCTCATCGTCGACATGGGGATCTTCAGTGAGAGTGAGCGTCTCAAAATCGGGGTCGCCCTCGAGGAGGCACTCCTGAACGCCTCCTATCACGGCAATCTGGAAGTCAGCTCCCGATTACGCGAGCTCGACTATTCGACTTACTACAACCTGGCCCGCGAACGGCGAGCGACGGAGCCTTACAAGTCGCGTCGGATCTACGTCGATGTCGACCTCTCCTGTAACGGAGTGGTCTATGTGATCCGCGACGAAGGTCCGGGGTTCGATCCACATAGTCAGCCAGACCCACGCGCCCCCGAAAATATCGAACGCCCGTCAGGGCGGGGATTGCTCTTGATGAGGTCGTTCATGGACCGGGTCGAATACAACGCCTCCGGCAACATGGTCCGGTTGGAAAAGAAAACCACCGTCTGCCCAACACTCCCGCATGTCGAATGATCGCGAATCCGAGAGAACCTCGGTATTCTGTTGGTCGAGTTCAATCTCCCTCGGTGATACGAAACGCCTCGAAACAACCGACATTCACGCTAGCAATCGGGACTCTCCATGAAGCGATTCGCCTGCCTGCTGCCACTCATCGGCCTGACAGTGGTCACTCAAGTGGCCTTGGCTGCCGACCTCTCGACTTCCATTCAGGCCATCAAGTCGATCCAAAAAGACGGCAAGGGCCAAACAGACGCCATCGCAGCTGTCCGCGTCCTGGAGAAAGCCAGCCCCGCCGACTTGCCGCTGCTGCTCACGGCGATGAACGACGCGAATCCGATCGCGCTCAACTGGCTGCGGTCGGCCTACGAGACGGTGGTCGATCACGCCGGCAATCAACTGCCCCAGCAGGAACTGCTCGCATTCTTGAACAACCGGGAGAATCTCGCTCAGGCGAGGCGGCTCGCATATGACACGCTGAAGTCAGTCGATCCCGGTATCGAAGAACGCCTGATCCCGACCATGCTTGATGACCCGAGCGGGGAGCTGCGTCGTGACGCGGTGATCTACACGATGAAGCAGGCCGAGAAACTCGCCGCCGATGGCAAGAAAGAAGAGGCTGCGGAAAAGTACCGAGCGGCACTGAGCGGAGCCGTCGACGAGGATCAGGTCAAAAAACTTGCCGAGGTTCTCAAAGGCTATGGTCTGAAGATCAATCTGGTCGACCACTATGGTTTTCTGACTCAGTGGAAACTCATCGGGCCGTTCGACAACCTGGGGATGAAGGGGTTCGACGTCGCCAATCCTCCTGAGAAGGAGCTGGCGTTCGACAAAGAGTACGACGGCATGAACGGGCCAGATGGCAAGCCACTCAAGGTGACGTGGAAGGAACTCGCCACCGACGACGAGATGGGTCTGTTCGATGTCAACAAACTCTTCGCCAAGCACAAAGGAACGACTGTCTACTTGGCCACCGAGTTCAACAGTGGAGTCGACCAGGACGTCGAGTTCCGACTCGGAACATCAAACGCCTGGAAGCTCTGGGTGAACGGCCAGCTGCTCTTCGCCCGCGAGGAGTATCATCGGGGCATGGCAATCGATCAGTATCAAGTCCGTGGCCATTTGAAGTCGGGCAAGAACACCATTCTGCTGAAGCTCCTGGAGAATGAGCAGACACAGGATTGGGCTCAGGACTATAGCGTCCAGTTCCGCGTCAGCGATTTCTCGGGACGAGCCATTCACCAGTCCAAACCGGTCGCGGCCAAGTAGATGCAGAGGAGGTCAATGCGGGGACACAGATGGCACAGATATCCACAGATCAAATGGAACAGTCGGTACGCCGAGTTGTGTCCTCCATGTCGAGATCATCGAACTGATCGCAAAATTCAGACTCCTCGTCAGCTCAACCTGTGAATGAGCCCCGAACTCACCCCTCGCTGCTCCCACAAATCTGTGTCTCTCTGTGTCATCCGTGTCCTACCCAGACTCGTCCCCCTGAGCCCCCCGCCTCGCGAACACTTTCACAACTTCGGCGTACACTCCCCATGAACATCATCCACCGCACACTGCTTGTCGCCGCGATCGCCACCTTCACTTCGCCACTGCTTGCCGACTGGCGTCAGTTCCGGGGCAACGATGCGAACGGGATCGCTGATGGTCCCGCTCCACCGACGACTTTTAGTGACACCGAGAACATGGCCTGGAAGGTCAGCCTCCCGGGGCGAGGCCTCTCCAGCCCGATCGTTGTCGGTGACAAGGTCTTTGTCACGGCCAGCAGTGGCCCGCGTCAGGATCGCCTGCACGTCCTCTGCTTCAGTGCCAATGATGGCAGCGAGTTGTGGCATCGCCAGGTCTGGGCCACCGGACGGACGATGTGCCATCCCAAGACCTCGGTCGCAGCCCCCACTCCCTGCTCGGATGGAAAACGCGTCTTTGCCGTCTACTCCAGTAATGATGCGGTCTGCTATGACCTCGACGGAAATCTACAGTGGTACCGCGCTCTCGCCATCGACTCGCCCAACGCCAGCAACAGCCTTGGCATGTCCTCGTCCCCCGTCGTGGTGGACGACACCCTGGTCGTGATGGTGGAAAGTGACGCCGACTCGTTCACAACTGGTCTGGCAGCGGAAGACGGATTGACCCGCTGGAAGATCGACCGTCCGCGCAAGGCTAACTGGACCTCTCCCGGGATCATGCGAGGCAAAAACGGAGCTGGGGATCTGGTTCTCGTGCAGTCCTCCGCCGGGGTGGCAGCTGTCGAACCCAAAACCGGCAAGGTCGCTTGGAACTATGGAGACGGAGCTTCCACGATTCCATCACTCGTCGTCTCGGAAGAGGTCGCGTACGTCCCTTCGTTAGGGGTGACAGCTCTTCGCCCCAGCCCGACGGGCAGCGAAGTTCCCGAGATGGTCTGGCGGGCGGAGAATGTGGAACCCGGAACCGGCAGCCCTCTCGTTTACAAGGATTCTCTCTACGTGGTTGGCAAAGGGGGTGTCCTGGTTCGGCTCAATCCGAAAGACGGCACCAAGACCTCTCAAACCCGGTTGAAAGGGAGCTTTAGCGGCAGCGCCGTCGCAGCGGGGGACAACCTTTACCTTTTCAATGAAGAAGGCCTGGGAGAGGTCATCGCCTTGAAGCCAGACGCGGTCGACATGGTGCATACTCACTCGCTGGGCGAGACGATCCTCTGCACACCGGCCATCAGTGACGGAGCCCTTTATGTGCGGAGCGACGGGCATCTGTGGAAGATCGCCGCCAAGTAAGCGTCTGAGGGCTAAGCCAGCACGTTGTGCATGATCTCACCGTGGATATCGGTCAGCCGGAAATCACGGCCCTGATAGCGGTAAGTCAACCGGGTATGGTCGACGCCCATCAGGTGGAGAATCGTGGCGTTCAGATCATGCACATGCACCGGATTCTCCAGGATGTTGTAGCAGTAGTCGTCGGTCACTCCGTAAGTCAGCCCCGCCTTAACCCCGGCTCCTGCCATCAGCACCGTGAAGCAGCGGGGATGATGGTCGCGCCCGTAATCGGTCTCGGTGATCTTCCCCTGTGAGTAAATCGTCCGACCAAACTCTCCTCCCCACACAATCAGTGTGTCATTGAGCAGCCCCCGTTGCTTCAGGTCGGTGATCAGTGCAGCTGTGGGCTGGTCGGTGTCCTGACACTGGCCACGTAGAGCGGCGGGCAATCCGAAGTGGTGGTCCCAGCCCATATGGAACAGCTGGGTAAACCGCACGTCCCGCTCGGCCAGTCGCCGGGCAAGCAGGCAGTTGGCAGCATACGAACCGGGACGATGCACATCGGGACCGTACAGGTCGAGGATGTGTTTCGGCTCACTCTGGAAGTCGAGCAGCTCCGGCACACTGGTCTGCATCCGAAAGGCCATCTCATACTGCGCAATGCGAGTCTGTATCTCGGGATCGCCGAGTCCCTGATAATGCTTTTCATTCAGAGACTTGAGCCGATCGAGCGAGCTGCGCCTCGCTGCCGCATCGATCCCGGGTGGATTGGACAGGTAGAGCACCGCATCCCCCTGGTTGCGGAACTTGACTCCCTGATGAACAGTGGGCAGGAACCCCGAACTCCACAGCCTGTCATACAGTGGCTGGTCGTCGGGACGGCCCGAGCCGAACGACGTGAGGACCACATACGCGGGAAGATCCTGATTCTCGCTGCCCAGTCCATAACTGGCCCAGGAGCCAATACTCGGACGCCCGGCCAATTGAGACCCGGTCTGACAGAACGTGATCGCGGGGTCGTGGTTGATCGCTTCGGTGTGCATGGAACGGATCATGCAGAACTCATCGGCGACCTGAGCCATGCGTGGCATCAGCTCCGTAAACCACATGCCGCTCTCACCGTGCTGGGCAAAGTTGAAGATGCTCGGAGCAACGGGAAAGTTCGACTGCCCTGAGGTCATGGTCGTCAGACGCTGACCTTGGCGAATCGAGTCGGGCAGATTCTCGCCGCGTTTGCTCGTCATCGCGGGCTTGGGATCGAACAGATCCATCTGCGACGGGGCCCCCGACTGAAACAGATAGATAATCCGCTTGGCTTTGGCCGCATGATGTGTCACGCCAGCGTTTGCCACGGCCGCATCGGGCTGAAACAGCGAGGCCAGAGCCGCGGTCCCGATTCCCGCAGCTGAGGACTGCAGGAAAAGCCGTCGATTCAGAGAATCAATCATCGGGAAAGGACTGTTCATATGCAGGACTCGGGGAAGTGAAGTTGGGCAGCATCAATCAAGTGGACGTGGCATCGAGGAACGCTGAGTGAGGGGGCGGACCTCAGCGTCGGTCACTCACGAGTAATCACCTCGTCCAGATTCAAGAGGACATTGGCTGACAGGGCATACGCCGCCAGTTGGACGGGATCGAGATCCACCGGACACTGGCTGACGCCAACCGCGAGGTACTGCCTGGCCGATTCGGGAACAACCTGAAAACGAGCCATGTCGGCGTTCCAGCCATCCAGCAACACAGCCAATTCGTCCTCGTGGGGAAGTCGGCCCGTGGCCAACCGGAACCCATAACGCAACCGCTCACTCGGTGTCGATCCACCGTCGCGGATCATGCGTTCGCCCACCTTGCGGGCCGCCTCGGTGTATGTCACCTCGTTCAGCAGTGCGAGGGCTTGCAGCGGGGTGTTGGTTCGCGACCGTTTGACCGTACAAACCTCACGGGCCGGGGAATCAAAGAGAGTCATCGATGGCGGCGGAGCGGTCCGTTTCCAGATCGTGTACAGGCTGCGGCGATAGAGCCCCTCTCCCGTGTCCGCTTTATACCCGCGCAGGTCGCCATAGCGGCTCGTCTCATCCCAGACCCCTTCGGGCATGTAGGGCCTGACGCTCGGGCCCCCGATCTTGGGAACCAGCAACCCGGCGAGCGAAAGGGCCTGATCTCGCGCAGCCTCAGCGGAGAGTCGGAATCGAGGTCCACGACTCAGCAGTCGATTCTCGGGGTCATCCGGTGACACAATCGCAGCACTCTGGCGATAGGTCGCACTCATGACGATCAGCTTCTGCAGGGCCTTCATGTCCCACTTCACGGCGGGCTGGCCAGCGACAGGCGGCAGAACGCTCGGCTCCATGAACTCGGCCGCCAGCCAATCGAGCAGCTCGAGATGGCTTGGCCACTCTGACTGCGAACCGAGGTTCTCGGTGGTCCGGACCAGCCCGTTCCCAAAGAAACGTTCCCACGCCCGGTTCACCCAGACTCGGGCCGTCAGCGGATGCTCGCGCGACACCAGCCACTGCGCAAAGCCGAGGCGATTCACCGGAACATCGGCAGGCAGAGGCGGCAGCGACGCCGGCACCCCACGAGTCACCTTGTCCCCGGGCTGGTCATACTGGCCACGATTCAGAATGAATGCGTCACGTGGGGTGGCGAGTTCCTGCATCACCATCACACTGGGGATCTTCGCTTCGTAGTCGCTCGCTGCCTTCTTAGCTGCGGTAAGGACCTGCTCAGCCTGTTTCGTCTGAGTATCGGCGTGCTTGCGGAAGTAATTCTCGATTTCCATCGCCTGCTCGGCAGTTCGCTGGGGTCGCTCGGTGGTAATCGCCTTACGCAGGGAGTCAGGGATGCTCGCGCCTTGCAAACTTAAGTTCTCGCCGAGCCAGCCCGTTGCCGAAATGCGGAAGCGACCGATGTTGTGACCTCCGATGGCGTCGTGTTTCAGCACGACAGTCACCGTCGCATTCTCCGGAACAACAATCGGAGTCGAGAAGACAAACATGGCGGTTCGCGGTTCCCGTTTACTGGGGCCATCGACCGCCCAGCCCTTGGTGTTCTTCCCCTGACGCTTGGCTTTGTCCTCCACGATCGCTTTGACGGGCCAGCCCGACTGGTCATAGTCCGACTCGGCTCGCGTGATGTCGGCCTTGACCGGAGCAGCGAGGGAAGGAGCAGAAACAATCGCATCAATGTCGGTCAGGACAAAATTCCCATTCTCGTAGCGTCCCAGACTCTGGTTGGGCAGGGACGGATCGGGGAACGCTTCGAGCAACAGCCCCGTGAACGAACCCGATCGGAGCGGTGCCGACAGCGTGTACTCGTCGTTAGCTGGATTCACCCCACTCGCGAGCCATGACTGATCGGGCAACTTGGTAAACGTTGCCCCGCCAGCACTACGGACGGACTCCGGAGAGAGCAAGTTCCAAGGCTGGGGCTGTCCTGTCAGCTGACTGGCAAATTCTTGCTCCCATTCCGCTTGTCGCTTGGGGAATGTCTTCCCAAAGTCCGCCACCTGGGTCTCGGCCTTGGCGACCTCGGACTTCAATTCGGCGAGACGCTTCTCATTTTCTGGAGTCGGAAGCTTCAATGTCGGCCGCGAATTACCGCCCTCAACATCGAGGACTCCCGACTCGTCCACCGAGTTAAAGAACGCGAACAGCTGGTAGAACTCCCTCTGGGTGATGGGGTCGTACTTGTGATCGTGACACCGGCAGCAGTTCAGCGTCAGCGCCATCCAGGTCAGGCCGGTCGTCTCCACGCGATCAATCACCGTCTCCGCAAACCACTCTTCGGCGATACGTCCGCCTTCTCCGTTCAAACGCGTATTGCGGTTAAATCCACTCGCGATGATCTGGTCGCGTGTCGCCTGCGGCAGCATATCGCCCGCCAGTTGCTCAATCGTGAATTGATCATACGGCAGGTTGCGATTGAAGGCATTGATCACCCAATCCCGCCACTCAAACATCTGGCGAGAGGAGTCGACCTGAAACCCATTGCTGTCGGCATACCGGGCGAAATCGAGCCATTGCTGCGTCATACGCTCGCCGTAATGGGGCGAGGTCAGCAACCGATCGACGACCCGCTCATAGGCTTGCGGCGATGTATCGGCGAGATAGTCTTCGATCTCGGCCAGTGTCGGCGGCAGCCCTGTCAGATCGAGAGTCACGCGACGAATGAGCGTCTCACGCGGGGCCTCGGGGCTGGGAGTTCGTCCCAGCTGTTGAAGCTTCTCACGCACAAACAGATCGATGGGATTGGAGACACCTTCGATCGTCGGGACCGCAGGACGTACCACTGGCTGGAACGCCCAGTGCCCCTGGTACTCTGCTCCCTCCGCGATCCACTTCTGAATTAACTCGATTTGCTCGGGCTTGAGTTCCTTGCCAGATTGGGGAGGTGGCATGCGAAGGTCAGGATCGGAGGAGGTGATCCGCTTCCAGACCTCGCTCGCTTCGACCTGTCCGGGAACAATCGCCGGCCCGGAGTCACCTCCTTTGGCGGCGTCCGCTGGGAGATCAAGCCGCAACCCACCCTCACGGTGGGCCTGATCGGGACCATGACATTGAAAGCAGTGATCCGAGAGAATCGGTCGAATCTGGCGGTTGAACTCAACACGTGGCCCCGCAGCGGAGGTGACTCCACTACTCACTGCTATCCAAAGCCCGACAGCGGTGATGCAAGAAATGCGAAAGATCCAAAGCATTCGGTCACCTACCCGGTCGCGTGCGTGGGGACAACGTCTTTTGATTCTATGAGATCGTCGCAGGAGTGACCATTCGCGGTGTTTGAACAGGGAACGCCACTGGTCGCCCAGACTCTCTGCCCGCAAGATTCAAACTCCATCCGGAAACGAATACGATGTCGAATCACTCATTCACGGGAGCAAACCGAAGTGTTGCATACTCTGAAGTCTTGGCGAATGGTCGGCGTGTGTTTAGTGGCACTGGGGCTCGCGGGCTGGGGGCTCGTGCATGGAGACGATCCAGTTGCGGCGAAGACGCCGTATAACACAGAAAGCTCCACGCTGCCGTTCACACTCCCCGAGGACGCCGTGAAGGGGATGACGCTCCCCCCGGGATTCAAGGCCCAGGTCTTCGCTGCCGAGCCCGACGTACAACAGCCGATCGGAATGGCGTTCGACCCGCGTGGCCGGCTGTGGGTGGCGGAGAACTACACCTACGCCGAGGCGGCGATCAACGTTGATCTGGCCCTCAACGACCGCATCATTGTGCTGGAGGATCAGGACCACGACGGCCGGAGCGACAAACGCACCGTGTTCTGGGACCAGGGAAAGTGCATCACCAGCGTGGAGGTCGGCTTCGATGGGGTGTGGGTTCTCGACCTGCCGCGGCTGATCTTTATTCCAGACCGCAACCATGACGATGTCCCCGATGGCCCTCCCGAGGTCATCCTCGACGGATTCGAGACTGGCTCGCTGCGGCACAACTTCGCGAACGGTTTACGCTGGGGCCCCGATGGCTGGCTGTATGGACGGCATGGGATTCTGGCAACCTCGCGGATTGGTGTGCCGACGGCGACACCGCAGGAGAGGGTCGCAATTAACGTCGGCATCTGGCGGTACCACCCCACTCGCAAGGTTGTCGAGGCCTATGCGCATGGAACTACGAACCCGTGGGGCATGGACTGGGACGAGCACGGCGAACTGTTCGTCATCAATACCGTGATCGGCCACTTGTGGCATGCGGTGCCGGGCATTCACTGGCAACGGATGTTCGGGGAGGACCTGCGACAGAATCTGTACGAACTCGTTCCGCAGACCGCAGACCACTTCCACTGGGATACGCGCGAACAGTGGCACGATATCCGCAAGATTGGTGTTTCCCCCACAACCGATGCAGCGGGGGGCGGACATGCTCACAGCGGGTTCATGATTTATCAAGGCGACAGCTGGCCCCAGGAATACCGTAACAGTGCGTTCACGGTGAACCTGCACGGACACCGGATCAATCGCGACACGATCGAGCGGCACGGAGCGACCTTTGTGGCCCACCATGCCCCCGACTTTATCAAAATCGCCGATCCCTGGTTCCGCGGGCTCGATTTGCTCCAACATCCGGACGGCAGCGTTTACATCGCTGACTGGACCGATGTCGGGGAGTGTCACGAAAACGATGGGGTGCACCGGACCTCGGGACGAATCTACCGTATCTCCTCATCGACCCCGGATGAAACCAAGCCCGTTGACAAGGTATCGGCTGCCGAACTGGTCTCCATTCTTGTGGGGGCCAATGAACCGGAGTCGCGGATGGCACGCCGGCGGCTGCAAAAGATCGCCACCCTCGATCCCACTCAGGTGGCAGACGCTGAATCCAAGCTTCGGAGTCTGGCAGAGTCGAGTGACAGTGTACGCGTCCGCTTGCGAGCGATCTGGGGTCTCAACTCGATTGGGGGAGCCCAGGAAAGCTGGCTGATCGCTCGTCTGGCTGACCAGAATGAGAACGTCCGAGCGTGGGCAGTTCGCTTGCTCAGCGACTCACCGCAAGTCAGCCCCGCGGCGACGGCGGTATTCCAACAACTTGCCGCGAAGGAAACGAGCGGGCTAGTTCTGACCTACCTCGCCTCTTCGCTTCAGAAGATCAGCAATCCCGGCGACCGCCTGTCACTCGCAGCCGCCATCGGGCAACATCAGGAATTCGCCGACGACCGGGTATTGCCGCTGATGGTGTGGTACGGGCTGGAGCCAGTTGTCGTGAGCGATCCCGCAGCTTCCCTGAAGCTCGCTGCGGAGACTCGCTTCCCCAGGCTGCGGCAGTTTGTGGCCCGGCGTTTGTCGAGTGCTCAATCGGTTCGAGCCCGCTCGCTCAATGAGCTATCGAGCATGTTGCAGAAGGCCGATTCACCAGCCCGCAAGGATCTGCTGATGGGCATCTCGCGAGGCTTCGAAGGGGTTCGCAAAGTCGCCGCTCCGGACAACTGGGAAGCCACAGCCAAGGCTCTGTCCAGCGATCCGAGTGAGGACGTTCAACGGATCGCCAAGGAGCTTTCTGTGATCTTTGGGGACGGCCACGCCATCGACCAGATCAAAGCACTGGCCGCCGATGACAAAGCATCGATCGAAGCACGGCAGCAGGCGATCCACACTCTGGTTGAAGCTCGCGAAGAGTCGGTGGCTCCGTTGCTGCTCAACCTGCTAAACCATCGCGAACTTGGTGTCGCAGCGGTTCGCGGGCTGGCGGCGGTCCATCATCCCGACACCGGAAAGATTCTGGTGGAGCGGTTCAACGCCCTCTATCCGCCAACCAAGTTCGAGGCAGCAAACACCCTCGCATCGCGGGCGGAGTTCGCACTGCTGATGGTTCAGGGAGTCGCCGACAAGAAGGTCGACCGCCAGTACATCTCACCATTCCTGCTGCGGCAGATGCAGACGCTGGGGAACGAGGAGTTGTCGAAGAAGGTCAACGAGATCTGGCCTGAGCTGAAACAGCTGTCCGCTGACAAAACCAAAAAGGTCGAGGCGTGGAAGACGAAGCTCACGCCCGAGCGGCTGGCCGCAGCCAACGCGGGACGTGGCCGCGTCCTGTTTGAAGCATCGTGTGCCAAGTGTCACCGGCTCTTCGGCAGCCCGATGGGAATTGGCCCCGACCTGACCGGGGCCCAGCGTTCGAACCTGCACTATGTGTTGGAGAACATCATCGACCCGAGTGCCACACTTGGCGAGGCGTATAAGATGACCATCGCGGTTCTGGACGATGGACGTGTCATCAACGGTATTGTCGGAGCGAAGGGGGATTCAACCACCACCTTCAACACGCCGACCGGTCCCGTCGTCATCGAGAATGACCAGATCGAGGAGACTCGCGTCTCCAACCTCTCCATCATGCCCGAGGGACAACTCGACCTGTTGAAGGAAGACCAGGTGGCCGATCTGGTCAAGTATCTTCAGTCTCCAGAGCAGGTTCCGCTGCCGTAATTCGCAAGGGGAGTGTCTCCCCGAGTCCCTACTTCCCCCCACACTCAATCGTTGATCTCTCATGGGTCTTGAAAACCGCGACTACGCCCGACGCCAGGACAGCTATACGCCGTCTCCTCTCGGTGGATTGACGATCGTCGGCTGGATCATCGCTGTCAGCGTGGCAGTGTTCGTGCTGCAATGCGTCTGGACGCGGCCGGGCGTGGGCTTCGAGCCAGACCGGGTGTCGCAGCTTGATGACTGGTTTTCACTCGATCCATGGAAAGTCATCAAGGGGCAGATCTGGCGTCTGACGACGTACGATTTTCTCCACGACCGGACATCGATCTGGCATCTCGTGTTCAACATGTACTTGTTGTATCTCACGGGTCGAAAGCTGCTCGATGTGTATTCCGAGAAAGAGTTCTTGCTGTTCTACCTGCTGTCGGGAGCGGCATCCGGTCTGGTCTTTCTGGGCTGGGCGTTCCTGATGGGGGACCCACGTCCGGCAATCGGCGCGTCAGGAGCGGTCTGTGCCGTCATGGTGTGGTACGCAATGCTCTGGCCGAATGATCGCTGGACCATCTTCTATGTCATTCCAGTCACTGCCATGCAGCTGGCGGTGATCTCGGCGATCATGGACATCTATCCGATGCTGCTTGAACTGGGAGGCAGCCGAGCCGGGGGCGGAGTCGCGCACGCGGCCCACATTGGGGGCATGCTGTTTGGCTACCTGTATGTGAAGCGGAAATGGATCCTGGAGGATCTGTTCGACCGCTGGCAGGTATCGAAACTGCTGGAACGCAAACCGAAGCTGCGAGTCGTACGAGACGACAACGAGTCGCCGAGACAGCAACGTGATGATGCCCGGCTGCGTGAGAGGCTTGATGAGCTGCTGGAGAAAATCAGCGAACACGGCCAAGCCAGCCTGACCGACGCCGAGAGAAGCGAACTGAATGATGCCAGTCGCTACTTCCGCGATCGGCGATAGCCTGGTGACGGGCGGTCGGCTGACTGCTGATGAGTTCACGAGCTCTATTTCGGGGCGACTTCACTCGTCATTTCGAGCAGGGCTTCAGTGATCTTGTCCGACGCAGTGGGCTCCAGGTAATTCGTTCCGGGCCAGGTTTCGTACCCGCCTAGCTCGAAATGGCGTGGCGTCGGCAGGTACCCGTAGTAACCGTGGGCCAGTTCGACCATGAACGAGTGCTTGACCGGGCTGCGTTTCCGATAATCGATCCCGATCTCGGCAAAGGTCTCGCAAGGGGATGTCCCGACACAGATGTCACCGATCCGCAACACCTGAACCGGAAGTTTTGTCTCAGGGCTGGCTTTGGCCAGACGCTGAACACGGCCCGCGTAGATCACCGCGATATCGTTCGGTTTGCCGATGTTCTCGGGCTTGGTCTGTGTTTCCAGAGCCCAGTCGAGCAGGGCGGGTTCAATGGTTCGCCACTTCACATCGAGTTCGCGATACCGGGCGGCCAGAGTGGTACTCTCCTGCCAGTCGACATTCGCGAGGGATTCGTGGACCTTGTGGGCAACGTCTTCAGCGACATATCGCATCTGTTCGTAGGGCGGCTTACCCGGGCGGGGAGTACGGAAGTTGATGTTGTTGATATCACCGCTGGTTCCATTCGCCATCAGGGCCACGAACGGCGGATCATCGTCGGAGTGGGGAAGTTGCTTCTTGAGCGACTCACAGAAGATCGCGAAGTAGTCCGCCGAGATGTCGGCTCCCGCCACTCCACCGACGTAATGCAGCGAATACGCAGAGAAGATCGAAATCATCCGCCCATCATGGCCTCGCACAGCAATGAACGAGACCGTCGGGTCGATCGGTCCCGCTGGCTCGATCAGTTCGGGAACACCGCCGGGCGGATTCATCCGCACCTTGTCGACCTTGCCAAAGGGGGAGTGCAGGGCGGAGGAACCCTCCTTCATGAACCAGCGGCGATTGAACACATGCTCGGGGATATCGACAGAGCCGAAACCGACTTGAGCCGGCCTCAAGTTGTGGACAGCTCGACGCACTCCATCGGAGATCCTGCGAGCGACGAACTTCTGGTAATCGTCGAGTTCCTGATCCGAGTTGTACCACCGATCGCCGAGAGCACTCGTTGCAGAGTGTGTGTGCGTCCCCGAAATCATGACGTTCTGAGGCGGAATGCCCGTCGCCTTCTCGATCTGTTCCCGAGCCGAAAGCGAGAGGCTGCGACTGATGCCAAGCAGGTCGCAAACCACCAGGGCGATCTTACTGTGCCCATCATCCAACACGAGGCAGCGGGCATGCAGCTCGTCGTGAATATTCGTCGATGGAATCGGGGCGAATCCGCCGATGATGTCGAGGCCGATCTCCGGCGTGATGTTGCTCGTCGCAGCTCCGGCCTTGAGGCCGCGCTGTTCAGAGTCAGCTGCAAGCAACATGGCCGGAGTCAGCACCACCACAAAGGCAATCAGCAGTCTCATCATCGCAGGTCGTCCCAAGAGGAAGAATTGATCTCCCTACTCTGGCTGGACGACTGGCCCGGAGTCAACTCCGCGACGCGAGGAACAGCTGGAGTGCCTCAAGGATCAGGCCCTCAATGAGACCCGCTGAATCGAAGCCACTACTTCTTTGCCGCTTCTTTCTCGAGCTTTACGCCTGTCCCCTTGACCGTGATTTCGGCGGGGATAAAGCCGGGATCAACATAGTTCAGCGAGATTTCCTGCTCGTCCTTCTTGAACTCAATCACTCCGAGAGTGTCGTCTGCCGACAGAACTGATTCTTTCCAACCAGCGTCGGCCAGAGCCTTACGAATCGCGGTGGCGGCGGCCTTGCCTTTGCCAGACGGGACGGTGAACTCGATAGTCTTCTCGGTCGCTTCCGAACTCTGGGCTCCTGCAGGGAGCGGAATCTTCACGCTCGCCAGCTTCGGCATCGGTTTGTTCTTCTTCGCTTCGAGTGCCTTCTTCACCTCAGCTTCGATGATATCCCGTTCCGCTTTTGTGTAGTGGCGGACGGTGACTCGCAGAATGTTCTCCTCTTTGACCTCATACATCTCCAGCTCGAGCATGTCCTTGGCTTCGTTCAGGAAGATGAGTCCATGCTTCCAGTCGATCGAGAAGGGCTTCTCCGTGGTGGCTTTCCACCCCTGTTTGGCGAGTGTGTCACGGTAGAACTTCTCGATGTCGGCTTCGCTCTGCTTAGTGTCGAACAGAACCTCTTTGGTCGAATCGGAGTATTGCAGCTGGACATTCTCCGCAGGAGCTGGGATCTCCGCCGAGATCTGTTCCGCGCTGAGGCTCAACATGGTCTTCCCCATCTGAGCGGGGGCAGCGGCGATACTCACCGTCAGCATGACCGCATTCTGGCGGAAGAACTGCACATCGCCCGCCTTTCCGTAGGGAAGCCACCCCTGGTCCTGGAGGAGCTTGTGGGTCGTCGCGACAGTCTTTTCGACAGGCTCCTCGGAGGAGTACATCGCGACCTGAGGCCCGACATAGACCGGCTTCAGATTAGCTGGGAGGGGGAGCTTTTGCAGATCGACATTCCCATGCAATTGAAGCGAGATGCTGACCTGGCCCGCCTCGCCAGCTGGAGACGCAGAGAGCGACGCGACAAAGCCGTTGTGAGTGAACGCTCCACTCGCGTACTGATCGGTCACAGCGGTACCGGGAAGTTCGGACCACTTGGCCTTGAGAAACTGCTGCTGGTGGGACTCGAAGGCTGTCTTCAAATCGGCTTTCGCACTGTAACTGATTCGCCCCACCGAGCGATTCACCGGCTCGATCGCTCCTTTCGCCGTCGGGAGCGTCAGCAGGTTGAACTCTTTGAGAGCATCAGCCACGGTGGCGACCTTAGAGGCTGGGGCCTTATCAGCCGCTGACGCAGCGACTGCCCCCAGACCTGCCAGACATCCCGCCAGCAGCCAGACCGCCAGGGGCCGAACGAATGACCACGATGCAGAAGTCACAGAACGATTCATGGGAGTCCCTGTGGAGTTGCGGAAAGGGGGCGTGAATGGCTGACCAGAGCGGGGCAGTCCCCGCGCGATCACGGGCCAAACTGTTTCAAAGCGGTTTCTTTGATCCCTTTGAGATCAAGCTTTCCAGTTCCCAGGATCGGAATCTGTTCCACCTGGTAGAAGCTGTCGGCGGAGGGGAGCCACAGGTTGGGGAGCCCCTTCTCCTTCAACTCGCTGAGGATCTCATTGGGAGTCTTTTCCAGCTGCGTGTGCAGAACAATCAGACGTTCGCCGCGCGAGACATCAGGAACCGACGTGACCGCCAGCTTGATCTCGGCATCTTCCGATTCAGGCTTCTCGACGATGCGGGTCAGATGGTCCTCAATCAGAATGTGCGGCACCATCTCGCCGCCGATCTTGGAGAAGCGGCTCTGCCGACCGGTGATCGAAACGAAGCCCTCATCGTCGACGATGCCATAATCGCCGGTGTTGTACCATCCATCGCGAATCACCTGAGCGGTCTTCTCGGGATGGTTCAAATACCCCTGCATGACGTTGGGGCCCTTGATCAGCAGCAGTCCTTCCTTGCCGATGCCCAAGTCCTCCCACGTATCGGGGTTGACAACCTTGGCAGCGACTCCGGGGATCGGGCGACCGACAGTTCCCAGCTTGGTGCCGAGCTGCTGTGTGTCGGCAGTCCGGTGATCGGGGATATTCACAGCTGCGACCGGGGAGAGTTCGGTCGTGCCGTATCCCTCGGAGGGGCGGATGCCGAACTTGTTGTAGAACTCCTCCGCAAGGTCGAGCGGCATCTTCTCAGCACCGACCACCACCAGATCCAGATGAGCGAGCTGCTCCTTGTCGATCCGCTTGAGATACGATTTCAGGAATGTCGGCGTCGCCATCAGAATGGTGGTTTTGTGCTTCTCGGACAACTTGCCGATGATCTTCGCATCGAGCGGGTTGAAGTGGTACACCGTCTTCGGAGCACAACAGGCTGGCAACCAAAGCGTGGCGGTGTAACCGAACGAATGAAAGAACGGCAACACGCCCATCAAAACATCGGTCGCCTCGAGGTTTAGCAGTTGATCGACAGCATCGACGTTCGAGCCGACGTTGTGCTGGGAGAGCATGACTCCCTTGGGCTCCCCGGTCGATCCGCTGGTGAAAATGATCGTCAGCAGGTCATCGGGCTTTATCCGGGTCAGACCGAGCCAGCGGTCGAGGATGCCCGCGGGCAGGTACGACTGGAAGGCGGCGACCGCCTTATCCATCCGGGTGAGTTTGGCCTTGAATTCGTCGATAAAGACCCACTCCGCTCCCTCGAGCTTGATGGGTTTCTTTTCCAGGAAGCTCTTCGTCGTCAGAACGTGCTTGATCCCTGCGTCTTTCACGCAGTGGTTCAACACATCGTCGGTCAACGTGTAGTTGAGATTCACCGTGGTACGACCGGCGAGAGACACCGCCATGTTCGCCAGGTAGCCTCCGACGGATGGCGGGATCAACAGACCGACCATCTTCTCATCGGGCTTCAGGATCTCGCGCACCATGTAGCGACACATCGCCAGCGCCGCAATCAGGCACCGTCCCCCGGTCAGGTCAGTACCGAGAGAGTCGGCGACCTTCGAGCGGTTCCGGTCCCGCTTGCAGCGGCGGATAAACTGGCGGATCGGAATCAACTCACGAATCTTGTCTCTCTCCACAGCTTCCACTCCCAGCAGTTGAACAGCATGTCGGACTTCATTGGCGTCTTCAGGATGTTTGATCGGTTTCCCGAACTGCACCGAAACCGGATAACTCGAAATCCTTGGAAAATTACTGAAGAGCTTGCCACCCCGGAAACTGAGGAAGCTCCCCCACAAGCCGTGCAGATACGCCGGAATCACCGGGCAGTTTGTCCCTTCAACGATCTTCATCAGTCCGCGTTGAAAGGGTTGCAGCTGTCCCGTTCGGGTGATCTGGCCCTCGGCGAAAATGCAGACCAACTCGCCATTCTTCAGGGCATCCCGGGCAGCCTGGATCGACTTGACCAATGCGCGAGGTCCTTCAGAGACCTTGATCGGAATGACGCGCATCAGATCCGCGAAGGGCTTGAGAATCGGCATGCGGGTAAAGTCGGCATAGATGATGTACCGAGCGATTCGAGAGCAGGCCCCCATCATCATGATGCCATCGACGAATGACACATGGTTCACCACGATCAGAGCGCCCCCTTGTTCGGGGACATTCTCTCGGCCATGCACCTTCAAGCGATAAAACGTGTGTGAGATCAGATACAGGAAGAAGCGGAACGTTAGATCAGGGATCAGCCTTAAGACATAGATCAGAACAGGGATCGTCCCCAACGCCGTCACAGCAAAGATCGCCGTCGGAGAAAGGTGCAGGATACTCCGCATGAAATAGAACACACCCAGCGACAGCAGGATGAACAGGAACGTCACAAAGTTACACGCCGCCAGAATAATCCCGCGCTGCGTTGGGTCGCTGCGGTACTGCATGTAGGTTTCGAGCGGGATGTTGAACATCCCCGCGGCAACTCCCAGCCAGAAGAGCGAACCTCCACAGAGGTAGAAGCTAAGCTGGGGCTCCGTCGCAGCGCGCTGCGGGTCGACCAGAGAGCCCGTGATGTAGACCAGCAATGAACTGATCAGAATTCCAAACGCTCCGAACGGGACGAGGCCGAGTTCGACTTTCCCTTCGGACAGATGTCCCGCCAATACACTGCCGATCCCCAAACCGGCCACCAGCACGGCCAGCAACAGCCCGACGTTCTCGATCGAGATCCCAAGAACATCAGTGCCGAGTGGTTCGGCGTTCGCCTGTGCCAGGGAGGCCAGAAACCAGAAGAACGCAATCCCGAACGTCGTCCGGACCAGTCGGACATCCTGCCAGAGAATCTTCAGGGCCGGGATCGTTTCGGTCAGCGGGTTGAGTTTGAGCGTCTTGTCGGGGCTGCCAGCGGCCAGCGGCGGGATGAGCAAGCTGGTCAGCGTTCCAGCGATCGCAATCCCAATCAGTGATGCAGCGGCTGGAAGAAACGCGAGCCACGAAACACCCGTCGCGGTGATTCCGTGATCGATGATCCCAAACATGCGAAAGCCCGCAGCTGCACCGAGGGCACAGGCGACCACTGTCGCGAGTCCGGTATAGCCGTTTCCCTCGGAGAGATGCTCACTCGGCAGGACCTCGGGCATGGCCCCAAAACGGGAAGGCCCGAACAGTGCGCTTTGTGCTCCCATCAGTCCGACGGAAATGAACATCAATGTCACATAGCCATGTGCCATCACCCAGACGGCAAAGGTCATGATGATGACCTCGGCAACCTTCATCGTGATCATCACCGAGCGTTTGCTGTAACGGTCAGCCAGTGAACCAGCCAACGGCATCAGGAACAGGTAAGGCACCGTGAAGGCCACCCCTCCCAACACCAGCATCAGGGTCTTCCACGACTCCTGCTCGGCGGCATTCATCGCCCCCGACAGGTTGCCAATCCGCTCGCCAACGCAGACCGACAACCAGCGCAGCAGGTTGTCGTTAAACGTCCCGAGGAATTGCGTGGCCAAGACTCCGAAGAACCCCGCTGTCCATAAAGGGCGCGGGACGACGGGGGACTCGGTGGATGTGATTTCCGACGTGCTCAAAATGAAGTGGTCCGATGGACGATGCTGGGGGAAACCCCCGAAATGAATGTCCGGGAGTATACGGGCAACGGCGCCAGCTTGACGAGAGTGTGGAGCCAGTTCGCCCGTCCTCGAATCCAACCGATCGTACCGGTCACAAAGTCACCCCTAGAAACCGGAGATTAAACGTAATCGCGCCGGTTGGGCCCCAACGACTCAATCCGGCAGGGCTCCCTCACCTTTTTCGCCACTGACAGCCGTCTGACCACAGAGTCACAGCTCAACCAACTCGCCCGCTTTGGTCGATTCGTGAGCGACTTCATCTCTTCTATTGCAACTTCCCGGGATCATTGAGACGATACACATAAGCAACTCGCGATGCGTCTATTGTGGAGTGGATCGATTTTGCCTGACCAATTCCCCCTCTCCGTTTCTTCACTGTTCGGAGGAGCTTACGCCCCCGCGATCGGGTTGAAATCCCGTCGCTGGGTGTTGCAGGCCGGACTGGCTGGGTTAGGCGCGGGGCTGGCCTCGGCAACTGGGGCGAAAGGCAGTGAGTCTGCCGGTTCGGAAGTTCGTACCGGGGCGGCTCGTAAGTCGGTCATCCTCATCTGGTTGTCGGGGGGACCGAGCCAGCTGGATATGTGGGACCCGAAACCCGACGCACCGAGCGAGATTCGCGGTCCATTCTCGTCGATCCCGACCACTGTCCCCGGGGTTCGACTGACCGAACATTTTCCGCTGCAGGCGAAGATCGCTTCGAAGCTGTCGTTTTTGCGAGCCGTTGACTGCTCGATGAGCAACCACACGCCGATCACGATGCAGGCCGGAAACCCACTGGCTCGCCGGACTGATAATGGGCGGGATGGTGATGGCTATCCGTCGATGGGATCGGTCGCAGCCAAATTCCGCGGGGCGAATGATCCCGACCTGCCCGCTTTTGTCGGATTGGCCCCGTCATGGGTCGCCGATGTCTGGGAAGCAGGTCATATGGGAGGCAAGTACGCCCCCGTCAATGGTGACCATCTGGCCGGGCGATGCTCACTGCCGAAGGGGCTGGAGTTGTCGCGGCTGTCGGATCGCGATGCCTTGCGGATGCAGTTCGATAAGTTCCGCCGTGACCTCGACAGTGGAGATAACCTCGACAAGCTGGTCCGTTCGCAGCGGCGGGCCTATGAAATGGTTTCGACGGGAAAGGTGCAGAAGGCCTTCGACCTGTCTCAGGAGTCCGATGCACTGCGAGATGCATATGGTCGCGACAGCATCGGGACGCAAGCCCTCCTCGCCCGCCGTCTCGTCGAAGCGGGTGTCACTTTCATTACGACCAGTGCCCGCTGGGGTTACTTCGACAATCACGGAGACACCGTTTTGCCGTACCTCGGCATCGAGAAGGGTTTGAAGTTGTTGCTGCCCGGCGTCGACCGGACGGTTCATACGTTGGTCACCGACCTCGAACAGCGTGGGTTGCTCGACTCGACGCTGGTGCTCGTGTTGGGCGAATTCGGTCGCTCTCCCGTCATGACGAAAGATGCGGGACGCGAGCACTGGCTCAACGTGATGTCGATGGTGATGGCTGGCGGTGGGCTGCGTCATGGCCAGGCGGTCGGCAGTACCGATCCGCGCGGGGGCACGATCCACAGCGGAGCGGTCCGTCCCCAAGACATCGCAGCTACCGTCTTCCGACATTTGGATATCGACTCCTCGTCCCACTGGATGAGCCCTCAGGGGCGTCCCACCCCGATTGTGAATGAGGGTGGTCGCCCGATTCCTGAGCTAGTTTGAGCGGGCGTCACGGGGCCTTATTCCCTCACTACGGATGATGGCGGGCCACCCGTTCTTCGTGTCGACCAGTTATTGATTTGTTGACACGAGTATCCGTGAGTAGTCGAGGTAACCGCCGTTGCCCCACTGGCTGCGGACTCACCAATTATTCGAGATATCTCGCGGTGTCGTTACCCATCGGCACAGCTGGGCACCCAGCACTCCCTTTCACCTGGTCGGCAAATTCTGACAAACTGATCTGAGCTCCGATTTTCTTCGTGAGATCCCCGTTTGGGCAGACATTTGAAGGGAGGAGGACGAAGTGGATCGTGATTCCGATGAGTTCGTGAAGCTGTTGACATCGTGTCAACCGGGGCTCTACGCATGCATTCTGTCATTGTTGCCCGACCGCGTAACTGCACAGGATATTTTGCAGGAAACCAACCTGACGTTGTGGCACAAGGCGGACGAGTTCGAGGAGGGAACGAACTTCATGGCGTGGGCTTCTCGGATCGCGCGTTACCACGTGTTGAACTTTCGTCGGGCGCGAAACCGCGACCACCTGGTGTTTGATGAGGAACTCTTCAGAGCACTGTGCGAGCGTCAGGCGATGTCGATCGAGGACACCTCCGGCAACCACGCCGAGGCCTTGCGAGAATGCCTGAAGAAACTCCCCCAGGAACATCACGCCTTGCTCGAAGCACGCTATGCCCCCGATGGGGCGGTCAGCCGAATCGCCGAGTCACGCGGCCAATCGGTCGGAGCGGTCTCTCAGCTGTTGTATCGGATTCGTGAATCGCTGCTGAACTGTGTGTCTCAACGACTGCAGGAGGGAAACACATGATGAATGCCGATCACCGCGAAACTCGCGAACTGATTGCCCGTCTCAGCGATGGAACGCTGACCACCGAGGATTCCCGACGGCTGAATGAACTTCTCCAGCAAGACCCGATTGCTCAGCAGGCATATCTGGATCACATGTTCATGGATGCCCTGCTGGAGCGCGAGTTGGGGAGCCGTGTTACCGCCAGTGCCTCCGAAAATTCTCATCTCAACGAATTGGCACGCAATCTGCCACTAGTTGAGTCGCAGCCTGTCAACGGGCCCGCCAGACGAGAAATTCGCCCTGTGAGGACACTGTGGGGAATCTCGGCGCTGGTGGTGTGTCTAGTGTTCGGCCTGCTCGTTTTCCCTGGTGGTCATTTTTTGATCACTGCGAACTCACCACTGCCAGTGCCGTTGGTTCTGTCGGATGCGGGGTTCGAGTCCCGAGCACAGCACAACAGAGCTGTGTTGCCGGAAGAGGGATGGTTTGGGGGCAGCATGGATATCGTGGGACAACATTCTGGCGTCGATCCGCTCGAAGGGCAGTACATGCTGCATTGGGGTGAGCCGGAGAATCCGCAGTCCCGTCAACAAGCGATCTATCAGCTCGTCGATCTGGAAGGGGCACATCAGCCGGACATCGAGGACTCCCCCTCGGTGTTTGCATCCGCGAACTTCAACACCACGATCGACGACGATGATGATCCGGAGTTGTTCGGAGTTCGTATCTACGCCTTCTCGGAAAAGCCGGTCCAGGTGCCCGGTGTCGATCCATCAGGATGGGGAAGCCCGCTGGCCATCGCAGATCGTCAGCTGGCAGCTGATGCCGACGAGGAGTCCTGGCAAAACGTTTCGGCTCAACTCCACTTGCCGACAGACACTCGATACCTGGTGCTGCGATTGTCGGTGGTCGACCCCGATCCCACTCCCGAAATGGATGACAAACCTGTCGAACATTTTGTTGACAAGGTCTCGTTGAGCGTCGTGAGCACCGATTGAATCGGACTCGAAACGTGATGCATCCGTTCCGTATGAGACAGGACTTCCCACTGAATCGCAGCTCAGACAAGTCAGACAAAAAATAGTGACCCGCAAACAGGATGTGAGCGGCGTCTTTCTCACGAAAGTGCACGAATGCAATCTTCTCTGATCAAACCGCTGGCATGGATGTCGCTCGGGGCAGGTCTCTGGTTCGCCGGAAGTCATGTCGCGGGAAAGATACATGCCAAACCGTCGCTGACATCGACATGCGCTATCACATTGGAGCCCCATGAACTGGCCACAGAGACTTGGCCGAAGGTGGAACGCCTGAGCGACGACACGGTGGTGGTGCCCGTCGAACTGGCGAGCAAGTTCGGCCTCCACGTCGCAACGACATCGGCGGAGACGAACCCCATCAAATTGCCGAGTTTTCATGGCGTTCTGGCACTCGATAATGACTGCCTCTCGCATGTGCATGCCCGGTTTGGCGGCGAAGTCGTCGAGATGGGGTTCACCAAGACCGAAGATGATTCCCCTCGTCCGATTCGCGTGGGCGACCGGGTCCAGAAAGGCCAGGTCCTGGCCGTCATCTGGAGTACCGATCTGGGGGCGAAGAAGATTGAGTACATGACCTCTCTGGCGAAGCTTCGCTCAGAAATCGACCTGCGTGATCGACTGAAGAAGCTGTCCGAAGAGGGGGGAACCTCAGGTCGAAGCTACCGAGATGCGGAGAAGGATGTTCAGACCCGGCTGGCGGAAGTGGCGAATGCGGAACTGACGCTTCGCACATGGCGGCTCCGGGACGAGGATATTACCAAGATCCGCGAGGACGCCGATCGACTTGCCGACTCCCAGATCCCAGCTTCTGACCTGAAGAACTGGGCCCGCGTGGAGGTCGTCTCTCCGATCAATGGCGTTGTCCTTGAGAAGAACGTTGCCGTGGGTGGGCTGGTCGACACGACTGACGAGCTATTCAAGATTGGCGACACAACTCACCTGTCGGTCTGGGCTCACGTCTATGAAGAAGACCTGCCTCTTCTGGAGTCGCTGCACCGTCCTATCCCGTGGACGGTGTCAGTGCCCTCGCGTTCCGGGGCGGATTTCCCCGGGACTCTCGATCGAATCAGTGCTGTGATTGATCAAACTCAACACACCGCACTGATTGCCGGTCGTGTGGAGAACTCCACGGGTGATCTCAAGGTCGGGCAGTTCGTGACGGTGTCGATCGAGCTGCCGCCGAGCAGCGATGAACTCGAACTCCCCGTCGCCGCTGTCGTGGAAGATGGCCACCACAGCGTGGTATTCGTCGAGCGCGAGGCTGAGCCGTACAGCTTCACTCGCCGGAACGTCAAGGTGATCCGTCGATACCGGGACCGGATCTATGTGAAGTCCGAAGCCGATGGCGTCCACGCCGGCCAGCGGATCATGAACGCCGGGGCACTCATGGTGAACAATGCGATGGAACAACTCGCAGTGCCACCCAGCTCAACTCACCCCGCGGGCACATTGTCTGTAACCGAGCCAGAGGTTCATGTCGCCGATGCGCTGTGATTGCAGATCACCACTCGCGGCTTTGTGAGAAGAACAGCTTCGCCCCGGTACTGCCACAGTGCGAGCGTCACACCACACTTTCGAATGAAGACCGACTCTTCGGACGGAACGCAATCAACAATCCCGATCGGAGGGAAGCAGCTCGCCTGCCATCCCTCGCTCTGTGATTGAAGAATGGATACCTCAATGCTTCGTAAACTCATCGACTGGGCGGTGGAGAACCCGCTGCTCAGCATGATCGGCATGGTGGCCTTGATGATCGGGGGAGGTTTCGCCCTCTCACGAGTCAATATCGAAGCCTATCCCGATCCCACTCCCGCAATCATCGATGTCGTCGCCCAATATCCGGGGGCCAGCGCGGAACAGATCGAGCAACAGGTGACCGCCCCGCTGGAAGTCGCTCTGGCTGGCATGCCGGGGCTGGAAACCACCCGATCTCAATCCATGTTCGGACTGGCCCAGCTCCGCAACCAGTTCACCTACAACACGAACTACTGGACAGCTCGACAGGAAGTCCTGAACCGACTGTCGACCGTGCAACTGCCCCCCGGAGTGGAAGCGGGAATTTCCCCAGCCTCTCCGATTGGCGAGGTGCTGCGTTTTACCTTAGAGAACCCTCTCGATCCCGCAACGGGCAAACCGGTCTACACGCTCAACGATCTGCAGTCTCTGGAGGATTTTGTCATCGAGCGGGAACTGAAGCGGGTTCCCGGGGTGTCAGGAGTCAGTGGGGTTGGCGGGACTGTCAAACGTTACGAGATTCAGCCCGACCCTGATCGGCTCCGCAGGTATGGCATCACCATGTCTCAACTCGAGTCCGCGCTGGAGCGATCCAACGCGAACGGAAGTGGTGACAGCCTGGTTCAGGGGGAACAGACCAATGTCGTGCGGTCGCTAGGCCTCATCGGCCAGGGCCACGACCCCCAGCTTCTGGTCCTGGGGATTGATGACCCCATTGAAGCTGCGAGTGTACTTCGTGCCGAGGAAGCTCGTCGTTGTGTTGAGATCCGCCAGATCGTCGTTGCGTCGGTTAATAACGTGCCCGTTCGCGTCGACGAACTGGTCATCGGAGGTCCTCTTCTCGACGCTGAAGGAGATCTCAAAGGAGATGAGGCAACGCTGACTTCCAGTGGAGTGATTGTCGGGCACAAGACCCGGCTCGGGCTGGCAGCGATCAGCTATCCCCGCACAGACGCTCAAGGGAACCGCATCTACGACAGCGAGGGGAAGCCGACCTGGGACGATCACCCGGATGTCGTGCAGGGAATTGTCGTTCTCTACAAAGGGCAAGAATCTCTGCCCGCTCTTCAGGGCGCTCTGGCGAAGATCGATGAGCTCCAACGAACCAAGAAGCTGTTGCCAGGCGTCAAGATCGTCCCCTATTACAACCGGACCGCACTGATCGATCGCACGACCGAGACAGTTCACGAGAACTTGTTTGTGGGGATGGCGCTGGTCACCTCGATCCTCATGATGTTCTTGGGGAATGTTCGGGCGGCTCTGATCGCCGCCATCAATATTCCGCTGGCACTGCTGTTTGCGTTCGGCGTCCTTTACGCCCGCGGCAAATCAGCCAATCTGCTCTCCATCGGTGCGGTCGACTTCGGGATCATTGTCGATTCCACGGTGATCATCGTGGAAAGCATTTATCGCGGACTCTCCGAGGGGGCCAACGAGGACCTCCCGCTTTCCAAACGCATTGCCAACGCCGCCTCACAGGTACAGCGCAGCATTGTATTCGCCACGGCGGTTATGGTCTGTGCCTTGCTGCCATTGTTCACCATGACGGGCCCTGAGGGGCAGATCTTCGGACCGATGGCCGACACATATGCCTTCGCGCTCGGTGGGGCATTGCTGCTCTCGTTAACGGTATCGCCGGTTCTCTGCCTGCTACTGCTCAGAAAAATCAAAGCCAAGCCAGAGGGAAAGCTCGTTCGACTGATCGACGGACTGTATCACTGGCAGCTCAAGTGGCTCATTGCGACACGCTGGCTGGTCCTGCTCACATTCGTCGCAGTAGCGGGGTTCACGGGATATGTCGCCGCCCATCAAGGGCGTGAGTTCATGCCAGAACTGGAAGAAGGCGGCATGCTGGTCCGAGGGACGTTCCCCGTGAATGTCGCGTTCGAGACCGTCGTCGAGAAAGCGAGACAGTTCCGCCACATCGTGCAGCAGTTCGACGAGATCCGTGTGATCCCGACCACAGTCGGCCGCCCGAACGATGGAACGGACACCGGCGGGTACTATCTGATGCAGGCCAACTTGCCGCTACGGCCTCAGGAGGAGTGGCCCATCGATCCCCAACTGAAGCGGCATCGCAGCAAGGCGGAACTGATTGGCGACCTGTCGCTCGCACTCGAGCAGAACTTTCCGGGCGTCGACTGGGACTTCTCCCAGATCATTCGCGACAACGTGCTGGAAGCCCTCTCCGGGGTGAAGGGCGAGAACTCCATCAAGATCTATGGCCCCGATCTGAATACTCTCGAAGCCACTGGCATGCGGGTCCGCGATGTTCTCAGCAGCATCCCCGGAGTTCAGAACGCCAGCGTATTCCGCAACCAGGGACAGTCGAATCTGGAGTTCCCCATCGACCGCCAGAAGTGTGCCCGCTGGAATGTTTCAGCGGCAGACGTACAAACCGTGATCCAATCGGCAGTCGGTGGCAAAGCGGTCACCACCATGATTGAAGGCGAAAAGGGCTTCGACATCACGGTCCGCTGGCCGGAAGAGTTGCGAGCCGATGAACAGGCGATCCTCAACATCCCGGTTCCCGTCGGAAACAGCGTTGCCAACTCCTCGCCGGGAAGCGCGGCGTCTGGTTCGACCGCGGGCGGGAACCCAGGAGCTGTGTCACCGACAGGGACTTCACAGACCACCCCCTCGGAAACGGGCAGCATCAAGAACGTGCCGTCTGTCTCGTTGGGGATTCCATACCGCAGACTCGCCGATTTTATCACTCCGCTGAATCTTGAAGGCCAGCTTGATCCAGCGGGCTCCTACTTGCGTCCCGGGGCATCAACGATTTACCGAGAACAGGGCCAACGTTTCATTGCGATCAAGTTTGAGATCCGCGGTCGCGATCTGGCCGGGGGAGTGGCTGAGGCTCGCTCCAAGGTCGAACCGCTGATTCAAGCTCCCTATGTCGCTGAGTGGAGTGGAGAATTCCAGCAAATGGAGCAGGCGGAAAGCCGCATGGCTCGCATGTTCGGGCTATCGATGGTTCTGATCTGCCTGATGCTGTACCTGGCCTTTCGGTCGTTCCTCGATGCGGGAGCAGTGCTTGCCAACGTGGTCGCAATGGGTATCGGAGGTGTCTGGGCGCTGAAGTATGCGGGGCTCTACTTCAACATCTCCGCAGCTGTCGGGTTCATCTCGATTCTGGGCGTGGCGGTGATGAATGGACTGCTGCTTGTATCGACGTTCAATGGCCTGCGAGCTAAAGGTATGGATCTGACCGAGGCGATTCACAAGGGGACGGGAAAGCTCGTACGTCCGATCGTGATGACAGCTTTGGCGGCCATGCTGGGACTGCTCCCCGCAGCCATGTCCACCAAGATGGGTTCCGAGTCGCAGAAGCCGCTGGCTGTGGTTGTCGTCGGCGGGATGCTGGCGACGATCTGCTTCCTGAATCTCGTGCCGGTCCTGTACAGCTTCTACGGCCACCGTACCCCACCCGCCGGAGCCGGTGACCTCGCACATTGAGAACTCGCCAGGACCAGCGAGAGGGCACGAAGCGAAGATCGCCAGAGCGGCGATTGGTTATTTCCACTCGATTATCTCCACCTCGGTCCCACTCCGTCGCAGGCCCCACCTTGGAGCTAGAGCAAGCCGATTCCTTGCTGCGCACGCGTGTTCTACGACTTGTGTTATCGCGTCGATCCAAGTCAGGCTCCGCTGGGCTACACAGCTTGAGTATGGGAACCAGATCACATTTTTTTGGTTCTTTCAAATATAAAGCGACGCCCAGACGTAGCTTTGAATGTCTGAGCCCCCGCACGTAAAAAAAGAATGCATCCAACAGGAATCATCTGAACCATGCATCGAATCATGAGATCTCGCTGGTTTACCGCATTTCTGGTCATCTCGGCTGTCGTATTCACAAACATGATGACCGCAAAGTACATCAGGGTTGATGCCGCCCTTACGACGATTCACGCCTTAGGTGGGTCGTACAGCGACGACGACACTACATTCTTCGGACCAAAGCGTATTATGTTTGGCCCGCCCACACCGTGGGATGCTCCATATACCCTCGACGACTCGACCCTCCTCTGCATGCTGCCCCTCGTTGCACATCTACCACAGGTAAAGGCTGTGACAGTTCGTAGTTGCCCAAACGTGACTTCAAAACCGGTGCGAGTAATCATCAATTCCTTCGATCTCAGAGAACTGTTCCTGAGTCACACAGGAGTAGATGATTCGCTGATTGTGGAGATCGCTACGGAAGACTCAATCGAACGATTAGATGTCCGAGGCACCAAAATCACGATTCAAGGACTGCGAGGACTTCGACCTATGCCCCGGCTGCGAGAGTTGTATGTTGACCGCACCCAAGTCAGTGAGTCTGACCTTCCACCATTGAAGGCGATGTTCCCGAACACTGCACTGAAAGTCAGCGAAGTGCGCCCGACGCTTTGAGTCCAATGAGTCACGACTCAACCGTTACCATCCCACGAGTGGTTCTCCATTGTCACTTATTGTGTACGATCTTGGACTTCAGCAGTTGTTCAGAGATCGAGTGATACCGGCGAACAGGGTCTAATGCATGAATCAGTTTCCGCCAGTGACTTCAGCTCAAATTTACGGGCAATGGGCTTGTTGGACCGCCTCTGTCCTGTTGTGTGTCGGAATGCTCTATGTGATTCGGCGAATCCCTGAAGGGATGCGTCTAATATGGATCATTCTGATCTGCATTTCCGCTCCAGTGATCATTCTCATTGTGGCAGCTTTCGGTGTCGAATCCGGGGTCAGATCCTTGAGTGGCTTTTTCCTTGTGATGTGCCATGTGGCGCTCTATTCCGCAATGCTCGGCATGGCGGTGTTTCGCGATAGGACAGGTTCTCTGCTGTCGTCCTTTTTGATCACTTTTGGTTTCGGATATCTGATTCTGAGTTCAGGAGGCAGCAGCAATGTTCGGTTATCGGCTCAAAGTTCAGCGTGCAAGCGAAAAATGTCCGAGTTGGGCATCGCTCTGCTGAATGCGAACCATGCGGGGAGCTTCAGCCCCGTCACGGGATCGCCTCCGTTGTCATGGAGAGTTCAACTCCTCCCCCATCTGGATCCCCAACTGGGGGAGGGATACGACACCACTCAAGCGTGGGACTCGCAGCCCAATCGAGAAGTCGGAATGCGCATGCCTCTTCCATACCGTTGCCCCGCTCACTTTATTCGCACAACAATCAATGGCCTGGCCACGACGGATTATGCGTTAGTCACCGGTCCAGGAACCATTTTCCCCGCGCCAGATTCGGTACTGGATCTCAAGAGAATTACGGATGGAGCATCGAACACGATCCTGATGGCGGAGTGCTCCGGGCTGCATATCCCGTGGACCGAGCCACGCGATATCGATGTCAGTCGCGAAAAGATGACGATCAACGAACTGGGCCCCGATTCGGGATCCCCCAGCGTGCTGTCCTCGTACGAAGTCAGTCCCAGCCGAGAATGGAGCTGCGTCCATGTCCTGCTCGCTGATGGGCGAGTCCGTAGTAGTTTCGATCCCTCAAAAACAGACCCCGAGGTCATCCGCAAGATGCTGACAGCGAATGGCGGAGAGAACATCGATGATGATGACTTTTGACGTTGGGTGGAACGAGTTGACCCGCATTGGGGCCTACCCGTGTGCGTGAGTACCAGAAGCGACCTACGGTGAGCTGACAGATTCTTCCCCTACGCGATGATCTCCTGAATCACCTTCCCGCCGACATCGGTCAGGCGGAAATTTCTTCCGTTGTATTTGTAGGTCAGCTTCTCGTGGTCGAGGCCGAGGAGGTGCAGGATGGTGGCGTGCAGGTCGTTGAGGTGGACGGGGTTTTCGGCGGCGCGGTAGCCGACTTCGTCGGATGAGCCGTAGGTCGTGCCGCCCTTCACGCCGCCGCCAGCCATCCAGCTGGAGATGCAGTGCGGGTTGTGGTCGCGGCCGGGCTTGGCTCCGGTCTGGGCAATGGGGAGGCGGCCGAACTCACCGCACCAGATGACCAGCGTATCGTCGAGCAGCCCGCGCTGGGCCAGGTCGGTGAGCAATGCCCCGACCGGCTGATCGGTCTCCTTCGCGAAGCCCGCGTGATTCCCAGCGATGTCGGAGTGGCCGTCCCAGGAGAGCTGATTCTCCATGCCGCCCGAATAGATCTGCACGTACCGCACCCCGCGTTCCAACAACCGCCGGGTGGTCAGGCACTGCTTCGCGAAGTGGTCGCAATGTTCCACTCCGATGCCGTACATATCCTGAATGTGCTTCGGCTCGGACGCCAGATCAAGGGCCTCTGGCGCAGCTGTCTGCATGCGGAAGGCGAGTTCGAAGCTCTCGATACGGGCGGCCAGTTCGCTCTCATGCGGCAGCTGGTCGAGGTAATTCTGGTTGAGTTGCTTGAGCAGGTCGAGCTGTCCGCGCTGGGCCTCGCTGGTCATTTCACTAACGCGGGCGAGGTTGTCGATCACGTCGCCCTTGGACTTGAGATGAGTCCCTTGATAGACGCCGGGGAGGAAGCCCGCACTCCAGTTGGCAGCGTGGCCCTTCGGCAGCCCACGTCCCTTGGGATCGCTGAAGACGACAAACGCGGGGAGGTTGCTACTCTCACTTCCCAGTCCATATGTCACCCACGACCCGACGCACGGGAACCCCATCCGCGGAAACCCGGTGTTCATCGCGAACAGGGCGGGGGAGTGGTTGTTCGATTCGGTGAAGCCCGAGTGAATGAATGTCATCTTGTCGACGTGAGCCCCGATGTTGGGGAAGATCGACGCGATCTGCTTGCCGCATTCTCCGCGCGGCGTGAACGGGAAGACCGACTTCATCAGGTTGCCGACCGAGTCCTTGAAGAACCCGGTCGTGTTGCTGAAGCCCGGGTCGAACTCCTTGATCGACTTACCGTCCCACTTTTCGAGAGCGGGTTTGTAGTCCCACGTGTCGACCTGGCTGGGCCCGCCATTGGCGAAGATCCAGACGACGCGGGTCGCCTTGGCGTCGAAGTGCGGTTTCACCGGGGCCAGGGGATTGAGGCTGCGATTGCCGAGCCCATCGGGGGCAGCGACAGCCTGGGAGAGTAGGCCTTCCTGTGCCATCAGCCCCGCCAGGCCGAGCATGCCGAAACCACAGCCTGCCCGCTGCAGGGCCTCACGACGATTGACGAATGGGGACAGCATGGAAGGCTCCCGAAACAGGTCGGCGGTACGGTGTCTCGCATCGCATCAAGTACGATTGATTCTAACAGGATTGACTGACGTTCAAACAGGTTGAGTCATGCCGCGAGCCATTTTCACAGGGACGCCCTTCACGTGACATCTCGCGTTTTGCGGCTCAGCGGGAGCTTCGCCCTCCCGGTGTCAGGGGAGTTGCGGAAAGACTATGGCACCACGCTCGAACTCGATTGGCGAGCCCGCACAACAGACACGAGGTGTTCGAGAACTTCCTCGGGAGTCTGGCTTGTCGTATCGACGATCAGAGCATCCGCAGCAGGGCGAAGTGGGGCGATCTCGCGCATTTCATCGCGGTCGTCGCGGTCCTTCTGCATCTGCATCAGCTCGTCGATCTCGATCGCATGCCCGGCTTTGGCCATCTCTCGCTGTCGCCGCACAGCTCGCTCGCGTGGGTCAGCAGTCAGGAAGAACTTGCACTCGGCATGAGGGAAGACCACCGTCCCCTGATCGCGGCCTTCGCTGACGATATTTCGACCGCTGGCGACCTCACGCTGCTGCTGCACTAGGGCTTCGCGGACCTCTGGATTCTGGGCGACAATCGAAGCGGCGTGTGTTACTTCAGGTGTTCGGATCGTTCGCGAGACATCGCGCCCATCACACAGCACGTGGCCCGATAGTGCCTCGATCTTCACAGCTGTGGCAATTTGAACGCACAGATCGTGGTCGTCTTCCTTCCAACCGCGTTCGAGGCAGGCCAGAGCCACCGCGCGGTACATGGCCCCGGTGTCCAGAAAATCGAAGCCCAACCGCTGGGCCAGCTGCCGAGCGGCGGTACTTTTTCCCACACCTGCGGGTCCATCAATCGTGACGATCATCGTGAGCGAAACTCCTGCGAGCGCGGTCATCGCGCGTGTCGCAGATCGTACCCGATCGAATCGCCATCGTCTTGCGACTTCACAGGAGAATCAACTCACCAGGCCACATTGACCGGCAAAACAAAACACTCCGCGACGAGTCGGCTCGCGCGGAGTGTTTAGGTACTGAGATGTTCGCTGGAAAGAGTGGCTCAGCGAGCGGCTTAGAAGAATCCGCCACCGCCTCCACCACCGAAGCCTCCTCCAAACCCACCGCCGAAGCCGCCTCCAAATCCACCGCCGTTGTTCCCGTTACCCACTCCGTTGAGCGTGTGACGCATGTACATCGTCTCTGCTTCCTGAGCGTTGTATCCCGGGCCGTACGAGGTCGCGACGACCGTCCGCTGAGCCGCATCGGGGTTCCCCAGATCGGTCAGGATTTGAGCGATCAAGTTGCGACGCAGCATATCGAGCTCCGGATCGGAGTTGTTGTAGCTGCGTTCGATGATGACTGGGAACGGCTGGCTTCGCATGCGGGCCGCGATTTCGAGGATCTTATCCTTTCCATCGGGCGTCAGCGTGGCAGTGCTGCCCACGAAGTCGTTCAGATTGATGATGAAGTCAACCGCCTCGGCGTTGGTCTCCATGGTCTGGTAGTGTGACCGAACCGTGTGGCCGAGGGGCAGGGTGTCGGGAATTGAGTTCGATCGACGACACATCCACCCACACAACGTCGAGTGCAGGTTTCCACAGGCACTCGGCTGGCCGCATGCACTGCCACAGGGCTCGCAAGCTGGCTCACACGAGGCCTCGCAAACCGGAGTGTTGCAGGTGCTGGGCGTAGACCACCCGCAGTGTGCACATCCGATGGCGATCGCCGGAGTGACGGCAAGCAGACCGCTCAGCAGTTTTTTCCAGGTGGTGTTCATCGACAGCCCCTTCAGGCGAGTGGTACGAATCGCGTCGAGTGGAGTTGCGATCCGAAGTGTGACGTTTCGGAGAAAGTCACTGGTCAACAAGGGTGTAAGGTGACGGAGAGCTTAGACAGAGAGATCAACGCTTGACCGAACGAACAGGCATCCGGCTGGGCATTTGTCCCGAGGTCTGAGAGATCGGGTGACCAGAGGGTGAAACCTGTGGTACGGGTGTTGGGCTCATCCCAGCTCCACCCGAGTAAGGAGGCAGTCCTGGTTGACCATAGGCTGGGTTGGCTCCCCCGCCGGTGGCCTCTGGTGCGATCTGTCGGTCAGCTGGATTCGGGTTGTAGAAGTTGTGACCGACATCGTGGGCTGGCCCCTGACCATTGCCGAAGGGCAACAGCTGATAGTGGCCGAGGTCAGGATTGCCTTCGATGCGGTTGTACTTGAAGAAGTCGAAGTCATCCGGATGGGTGACATAGTGTCCGGGCAGAGGAGGCACCTGGTCAGCGTCCATGGCCCGGACGATTTCAGGAGTGGCCAGCAGGATCAGCTCGTTCTCGTCCTCGGTGGCTCGCTTCGTGTGGAAGAGGAACTCACCGACGACAGGGATTTCACCGAGTAGTGGGATGCGGGTGTTCGAGGCACTTTCTTTGCGTCCGAACAAACCACCGAGAACGATGGTCTGGCCTTCACGCAGTTCGACCTGTGTCTGGACACGGCTCACACTCAGACCGGGAATTCCACCGACTGTAGTGCCCGAATCGATCTTGGAGATCTCAGGCACGATCTGGAGGCGGAACAGGTCGTTGTCGATCACAGTGGGCACGACGATGACCGAGGTTCCGTAACCGCGGAAGGTTGTTGTCGCGGCTCCCACACCGTTGACTCCCACCGTCGTCGGGACAGCAAACTCACCACCGGCGAGCATAGCTGCGGGACGGCCCGAGAGAGTCACGATGTTCTGGTCAGTGACAACGCGAGCCGAGCTGTTGGTCGCCAAGGCATCGAGCAGCACAGTGACTTCACCGTTGGAGAACACACCGGAGAGAACCGGCACTGCTCCCATGGTGCTGGAGATCACGGCTCCACCCTGGTTGAAGATCGCGGTCCAGTCGACCCCCATACGGCGGAGCTGAGTGCGGTTGAGTTCTGCGAAGCGAATCCGCACGCTGACCTGGAACTCACCGGGGACGGTCAGTTCGTTGACGATCAGCTGGCTGAAGAGGTCAGCTCCCCCGCCGATACCGTTGTTTCCGTTGACTCCAACTCCACCGAGCCCTCCAGCGATTCCCCCGGCTGCGTACAGGTTGTTCCCGTACCCGTTGCCATTCAGGCCGTTGGCGTTGCGGTTTGTGGCTTCTTCCGCAGCCACTTCGCTACGAACGACTCCCATGATGCGGGAGGCTTCTTCGGGGTCGCGAGCCTGTCCACGAACAATCACGCGATTGGTCAGCGGAAGCAGCATCACGTTGCTGTTGGGGTAGAGCACCTTGAGGACTCGCTCGACCCGGCCGTAGTCGATCTTGCGTCGATCCTCGATATCGGGATCGCGAATGACCGTCACGTTGTACATCAGAGGCGTCTTCGACTCGACGGGTGGCTTCCCGTCTTTGCCCTCTTCTTCTTCAAACCACAGCCAGAGATCGGTCGAACCGTAATTCGTCGCCAGGATCCCGAAGTCATGATCGGTGTACTGAACGATGTCGAGGATGCTGGGATCGGACCAGGCGAACCGCGAAATCCGCTTGTGTGTTTTGACCAGCTGGCTGCGACGATGAATCACTTGCAGCTTCTGCTGATTCTGGGGCATGGCAGCGATGCGGCCATCGAGTGGAGCTTGGTAGTCAGCAGCATCTTCGCTGATGACGACGCCTTGCCCCTGACTCGGTCCAGCGGGAACCGGTCCCGTCTGGTACTGCGTCTGCAGTGGCGTCGGAGTGGGAGCGACGTAGTAGCCGTTCCCCTGAGGTTGTACCGGTAATTCAATGGGAGCCTGAGCTTCGGCCGAAGCCGACAGGCAGGCTGCCAGCACTCCACTCAGGATGGAAACCCATCGGCTTGTCGACTTCCCTTCGGGGAGATCGCGACAATCTGAGATCGAGGCAGAAGTGAGAACATCCTGTGGAAGCAGAGTCTTGGCCGACATCCGTTGTCGCTCCTATCCTCAAACGTGTTGGCACCGTCCGCGGTCCGTGCGGATTGCAGGAACATCACGGAGATGTCCCAGGGTGATCGATGTATAAACACGTTCGTCTGGTGTGCTATCGAACTCCTTCTGAATCCGGTTCCAGCGGAAGGTGGATGTCTTCACTCAGGTTCTACTGACTTCCGTTATTCCGGACATGCATTCGTTAAGGATGGTACGACCTGATCCGGCAATACACGCCGAAACGAAAAGAGGCCCCCCGAAGAGGGCCTCACAGGTCGCACGACTCCTACAGGTTGCCAAAACGAACCTGTGGGCCGTCTGGTGGGCTCAGGTGCCTTACCAGATGATGGTGACGTTCAGGCTTGGCGGTCCCTGGTAGTACCACGGAGCCCGATAGTTGTAATACGGATAACGGGTGTGCAAACCACCCGAATTCGAGATCGGAGTCAGCACCCCGGCAGCCACTCCGGAACCGCTGCCATAAGTGTAAATCGGGCCAGCAGGCGGGACTGGGCCATACCCACCGTAGCCGGGTCCCATCGCGGGGGCACCATAGCCGGGGCCAGCGTACTCAGCGCCCTGTCCCTGACAATTGCATGCCGGTGGTGCCGCGGGAGCGGATGGCAGAACAACGGACTCCGCAGCTGGAGCCGGATACTCGCTCACAGTTGCGGGGCTGGAATGAATCTGAACCGCACCGTTTGAGGTCGAAGCATCGGATGCCGCCTCATAAGTCGGAGCTGCACCGGAGTGATCGTTTGCTTCGTTAATCGGTGCTGGTGCCACGACTTCCGAGTAGTTCGAGCCGGATACGGGAGCATCAGGGGCTGGAATAGGAGACGCAGGAACCGTCGATTCACTGGCCGGGGTCGGAGCTGATGCAGTCGGAAGAGCGGGACCTTGTGCAAACAGCGTCCCCAAGCCACTCAGAGCCATGGTCGCCAACAGGGCAGGGGTTTTCCACGATCGCATCGATTGTGCTCCAATAACTCAATGGGCTGCAGGGCGGGCCTGCGTAGACACTGCCGACAAGGTAGTTGGTAGGGCGACCTCTGGGCACTCCGGGAATCGGAAAGTCCGGCATTTCCCTCGTCTTGCGAAGCGATTTGACGTTTTTGCCGGTTAACAGTGCGAAAATCGGTGGGACAATAGAGAGAGAGTCACCGATTTCATGACGTATCGGGGCGAGTTGTCTTTCAGCAACATGAGGTTGCGGACTTCTTACCGACGACACACGTCACACCGCAGAACGCCCCAAACCAAGGAGAGACTGGGATGACCAAAGCAATGTGGGCGGCCCTGATGACAGCTGCGATGGCCGGCACCGGCTTGGCCCAGGATTTCGTGGGTCCCGACTCGGTGGGCAGCAGCAACGAACAGCTTTATCCCTACGACGACCAGGAAAAGTGGAAGCACGGGTATTTGAAGGAAATGCCGTACTACCACGGCTTCCATTCCTTCCGTCCGTACAACTATCACCACGTTTATTCACAGTCCCAGACCGCTGCTGGCTGGGGAATGAACCCCACATCGCCTTACTCACAGCAGTTCTGGCACAAGTACCAGAACATGGCCAGCCCCGGCTCGCCGATGATGTCGCAAGCCGATCGACAGATGCTCGACCAGCAGATGGTCTACCAACAGCTGCAGATGCAGGCCCAGCAGCAGTTCCAGGTTCAGAACCAGTACAACGGCACGAGCCACATGAACGGCTTCGGAGCCCAGCAGCAGGCCTTTGGAGGCGGCGTCTCTCAACCGGCCATGACGTTTGAAGTCGCCCCCGCAGCCTTCCAGGGAACAGTGCCCAGCCCGCCACAGGGCCCACTCTACTCGCAACCGAACTTCGCTCCTCAGCAGCAGAACAGCTCGCTGAGCAACGTGCAGCGTCAAGAGCTGCGGAACTACCTGGCGAATCCTCCCCGCCGCTAGTTCTTGCTCGAACGAGTTTTACGGCCATCACTACAACACCTGCTCATCGTCAGCGACTCTTTGCAGTCACATCTGGCGGTGGCAGGTGTTTTCATTGGAATAAACGGGAAATTCGACGGTTTCGCCTGAATCGCATCATCGTTTTATCGGGGAAATGTCGATTGTAAGAGGAGGCGTAGAGCTGTACGCACGGACGCGGCGTGGTCACTCCACATCGCAACTCCAGTCCATGGATGGACATGATGTACGGGACTTATCAAGAGCCGAACCTCGGACTCTCCGTCAAGCGGACGGTTGCCCGTATGTGCGCACGCCTGTCGCGAATCGCCCTGCTTGGGCTGTCTCTGTTTGTTCTGCTGGGCGGCATTAACGTCATGGCGGGCGATCTGGTTTACACCGGCCGCCATGCGTTGAAGATTCCGTTCGACTTCAAAGACGATCAGATCAAACAACTTCGCGCCACCGAAGTTCAGCTACTGGTATCCACAAATCAGGGGAAGTCCTGGAAAATCGCAGCTCGTGCGAAGCCCCACGACCGTGTCTTTCGCTTTAACGCTCAGGACAACGGGGAATACTGGTTCGCGGTTAGTATGATGAACGCGCAGAACCAGCCGGTGCAACCCGGACAGCCACAAGTGGGACTGAAGGTCCTGGTCGATGACGTGCCACCAGTCCTCGACCTGAAGGTCCGCGAGCTGTCGCCAGGTCGTGTTGAGTTAACCTGGCAGGCTGAGGACGATGCTCTCAACATCGATACCCTTGAGATCCAATATCGCGAAGGGGAGGGCGGAGACTGGAAGCCGCTCAGTATCGACAATCAGTTCAGCGGTCGGATGGATCTTCCGCTCACTGGTACAGGTATGGTCTATGTCGCCGCCCGTGTCTCTGACATGGCCAAGAATGAAGTCACCGCGGAAAGCCAGACTTCCGTGTCCGAGACGACGAAGTCCACCGAACGGGTCACCGAGCCCGACTTCTCCAAGCCAGTGGCGATCACTCCAAACCTGATCAATCCGATCCCGCCCACGACCTCGTCGAATGGTGTCGAGTCGTTGTTGACCCAAGACGCAGCTGCGAACGCTCCGCTGCCTCGCATCATCACGGACGGAGCGACGTCGGGGCGCACGACTTCCCAGAATGTCAGCCAGCACGCTGGCTCACCCGTGATGGTGACTCCCTCTCAACCGCAACGCTCCTCGCCATACCCGGTGGGGGCCAAACTCGTGAAGTCGAACTCGTTCAACATCGGCTACTCACTGGATCAGGTTGGCCCCTCGGGAGTCGGAGCAGTCGACCTGTACATCACGGAAGACGACGGACGCAACTGGTTCCACTACGGAAGCGACCCCGACCGCAAGACTCCGTTCTCTGTTCGTGTCGAGCGAAGCGGCCAGTTTGGATTCGCAATTCGAGCCCGCAGTGGAATTGGCCTGTCGGATGATCCCCCGCAACCGGGCAACCGTCCGGAGATCGTCGTGATCGTCGACCAGATCGCTCCTCGCCCCAAACTCGGCAGTCTTAACCAAGGGCAGGGCGTCACCCACAACCAGGTTATGCTCAGTTGGGTGCTGCTAGATGGCGACCTGCCTGAGCAGTCGGTGATGCTCTCGCGAGCCTACAGCCCGACTGGCCCCTGGGAACCGATCAGCGGCTGGATTGAGAACACCGGCCGGTATCTTTGGACTGTTGATCAGACAATTGAGCGACCAATCTATATCCGGATTGAGGCTCGTGACCTGGCGGGGAACATCGGGAAAGCCGACTCCGACCAGCCGCTCCACATCGACCTGACTCGTCCGACGGCCCGCATCCTCGATGTCGAGACTGTGACTCAATAACGAGCTGTCCGGAGTTCGGCATTTCGAGTCGCTAGGACAGACAGGAATGTCCGTCCTACTGCTGGGGTCAGAGGAATAGAGTTCCCTAGCTGTTCTGCGGAGAGGCGAGTATCGTTTATAAGATGCGGGGGATTTGGCACCTCGCCTTTTTACGATGCAGGAGCGACAGCATGCAGCCCGGAAATATCGTCGCCGCCGCGGGCCGCATGCAGGAAGCCATGGAACAGCTGCAGATCAAGTGGGGTGCCACGCGCGACCACTGGAACGACAGCATGGCTGAACGCTTCGAAGACCAACACATCCGCCCCATGCTCGAGCAGATCAACACGGCCTTACCGGCCCTGTCTCAAATGTCCCAGGTATTACAGCAGGCCATGATCCAATGCGGTGAACCGGGTGAGCGTTCGGGGCTCTGATGTCCGACCAGGCGGCTCAGGCGGATGTCGTTTTCTGATCCGCCAAAATCGCTGCGGTGAATCCCAGCAGATCGTATTGCTCCCGACAGACCTGCTTCCACACATCGAGCCGGCCCGCTTTCTGGCACAGTTCGGCGAATGACACGCGGGCATCTGTGTTGAGGTTCGCCAGATACTTGGCGGCGAGCGACACAGCTGGCTCAAGCTGATTCGACCGCATCAACAGGTCCACCAGCACATAGGCGAGGAAAGGCTTATCCGCCTCGTCTGGTTCCTGATCCAGGCGGTCCTGAAAGTACTGCAACGCATCGGCACGCCCTTTGTCGAGCAGCACGCGAAAGAACTTCGCATGTGCAGCATAAAAGTCGTCGAACGGTGGCTCGCCGCCATACTGCAATTGCGGGTCGAGGTGGCTGCCATATTCAGCCAACTGTAACGCCATTTCGAGTTCTTCGGCGGGCGGTTCAATCGTCCGGGCGAACCGGACCACCGAGTTCAGGTGCGAGACGTCGATGTGGTAGTTGCCCCCCTCGAAAAGCCAGTCACGGCCCGTCATCAGCTCGCGTAGTGAGCCGCCTGGAGGGAGGAATGCCATCCGTTTCTGGACACTACTCTGCACACTCTCACGGAGATCGTCGTACAGGCTGCGAACCATGACCTTGGCACAGGTCTGCCGCTGCTCGGGAGACAGGTTTGCAGTCGCCTGATCAAAGGCTGTGATCGTGCTGCAGGTCCCATGCGCCTTCAGCATCATCTGGATGCCCTTGACCGGGTTCACTCCTTGATAGAGGGCAATCTGCAGAATCTCATCGACCTTGGAATACTCCAGGTTATTCGGCAGGGCATCGATGGCGTCGGCGACGGGCTGGGGTTCGCGAATCACCTGGTAGTACATCCAGGCAGCGGGCAGGTCGCCTTCTTTCAGAAACAGCTCCCCCGCCTCGCGGGCCGCGGCGATGTATGTCTCCTCGACAGTCTTACGCAGTGAGTCAGGCACATCGCTCAGCGAAGCGGGCTTCACCAGCGGCAAGCCCAGCTCGTACTTCTTCTGCATCAACCGCGAATCGAACAGCTTGTGAAAGTCTTTGTCGGCTTTCAGCTGGGTCGCCAATCGCTCAAAAAGAGCCTGAGAATCCCCTGACGGGACCTGCTGAAGTTCATCAAAGATTTGCATATTGAGTGGTTCCTGAATGTCTGGCCATCCTAGCACAAGCACCTCGGAGGGTCACCTCACGGGAAACATCACCGCAGTTGTCCAGCGAGCTCCAACCGAGGTGGATTTTTTCTCATTAGATTACTGAAAGACTTTCTTGACCACATACACTTGTAAGCGCATATTGAATTAAGTCTATAACTATCAGATTGTTGCAGATTCCAACCAAATTCACCGTGCGTCTACGCACATCTCCACTCGCATTTCAAGCATCTTCACCTCCTGTTTCCTTGATGAACATGGTCGCCTCCAAGGTGCCCATCCAACCTTCAACTCGATGTGCCAGAGCTCTTGTCTTCGGGCAAGAAACTCATGAACTCATCCTTATTAAGGAGTGCGGATTCATGGCAGACTACTCAGCGATCCGAGCCGAGTTACAGGCTCAGCTGGATCAACTCCTTAAGCGTGCCCGCAACATCGAAGTCACCCTCCATACTCCGGAAAGACGCGATCCGAAAGCGATGCCGATCGAATCCAAAGACGATGATGCTCTCTCGTCGATGAACGACACATTGCAAGGCGAGATCGCTGAAATTCGGCTGGCGATCAATTTGATTGACAATGATCGCTATGGCCGATGTACCATCTGCCACAAGGAGATCTCTCCAGCACTGTTGGCGATGATTCCTTATGCGACTCGCTGTGTCGCTTGTGACATGGCATCAAGCAAGCCCTGAGGTGGACGCACATCGATATCCCGATGTTGCGTGGAGCAATCGCCGTGAAACAGATCTGGTGTCTGCTCGTCCTCGGCCTTTTGTGTTGCACGACTTCGGGGGACGGCCAGGACACCGCGGGGGGCTCGGCTAGCTTTCCTGTTCCCTTCGATACAGAGCCCGCGACCGCTGGTCTGCCGATGCCTGCTGATGAAGCGGCCAGGACGTTCCAGGTTCCGCCCGGTTTTCAGGTGTCTGTCTTCGCAGCCGAGCCCGATATCCGGAACCCGATCGCGATGACATGGGATGGACGGGGCCGCTTATGGGTGGCTGAGAACTACACCTACGCCGACCGCAAGACGACGTTCGACTTCAGCCTGCGCGATCGGGTCCTGATCTTTGAGGACCGGGACAACGACGGCCATTTTGACCACCGCCAGGTCTTCACCGATGAGGTTCAACTTCTGACCAGTGTCGAAGTCGGGCGGGGTGGGGTCTGGCTCATGACTCCCCCCCAGCTGATTTTCATTCCCGATCAAGATCGTGACGACAGGCCCGACAGTGAACCGGTGGTTATCCTCGACGGATTCACCCCATCGCGAGACAACTACCACACATTCGCCAACGGCCTGAGATGGGGCCCGGATGGCTGGCTCTACGGGCGATGTGGAGCCAGCAGCCCTGGACGGGTCGGAGTTCCGGGTACTCCCGACGAACAGCGGATTCCCCTCAACGGAGGCATCTGGCGATATCACCCGACGACGAAGGCTTTTGAAGTCCTGAGCCACGGAACGACCAACCCATGGGGACTCGACTGGAACTCCAACGGAGAGGGCTTCTTCGTCAACACCGTCAATGGCCACTTGTGGCAGGTCATCCCCGGAGCCCATTACAAGCGACCGCACAGCGAGGATCCCAACCCGCACGTTTACGAAATGATCGATACCCACGCCGATCACTACCACTGGGACACCGGCAAGGACTGGACCGACTCCCGCAACCCGGTCGGTGAACACGATCGCCGAGGTGGCGGCCACGCTCACAGTGGGTGTCTGATCTACAACGGGGGACAATGGCCGACCGAATACGACGACAAGCTGATGACGTTGAACTTCCACGGCCGACGGGTGAACGTCGAACGCTTGGAACCGCTTGGGGCCGGGACCGTCGCTCGTCACGAGCCCGACATCTTGAAAGCTGCGGACCCGTGGTTCCGGGGGATCGACCTGACCAGTGGTCCCGATGGGAGTGTCTTTATCCTCGACTGGAGCGACACCGGAGAGTGTCACGACTCGACTGGAATTCATCGATCCTCAGGGAGAATCTACAAGGTCACATACGGGACGCCGGAAGCCGCGAAGACCGTCGATCTGCACCAGTTATCCAACTCTGAATTGATCGACCTGCATCGATCTCGGAACCCAGCTGGTCGAACGAATCAGTGGATCATCCGTCAGGCTCGGCAAGAGTTGCTCAGCCGCGAAGGGCAGCTGCGACGCAACCCCGCTGAGTGGGAGCGAATCACCGCCGCCTTGTTCGAGGATCGAGACGAGGACGCCTCCCGGCTGGAGCGAGTTCAAACGCTGCGTGGTCTCAGCCCACTGACTCAGGAACAGGTTGAACAACTTCTCCGCCAAACTTCAGCAAAGTCCGGGGGGCACGCAGCTCCCCGTTACTCGGCCCTGCGGGTGATTGCCATCCAGGAACTCGCCGCGAACTCACCACTCGACACGATTCTGGGGACACGACCATCGCCGGATGTGGTCCCTTCAGACAAGGCGATTCAGCGACTGGTCGAACTGGCTCGCACGGAAACGGGAGGCTCCGAATTACTGGCCATGGCCTCAGTGATTCAGCGACTGCCCGTCGATCGCCGCATCGAGATCGCGAGAGGAATCGCCCGAAACACAGCCTTCGCCGACGACCACAATCTTCCTCTAATGCTCTGGTATGGACTGATGCCCGTCGCGAATCATGCTCCCCAGGAATTAGCATCGTTCGCTGCCGAATGCCCGTTCCCCACGACGCGGCGCCTGATTGCACGGCGGCTGGCAGACATGATCGACAAACAGCCATCGGCCATCGACCACCTGCTCTCGCGGGCGGCTATGCAGAAGGCCTCAGCCGACCGTGAGAGCTTGATGAGCGACATTCTGAATGGCATGGATCAGGCCTTCACCGGGCGACACAAGTTGACTGCCCCCGCTCATTGGAACGAGTTCGCGAAAGTGGCGGGGAGTTCCGCGTCCCCGAACATCCAGCAATCGATCCGCAACTTGAATTTGCTCTTCGGAGATGGGCGAGCCATGGACGAGGTCCGGCAGATCGTCCGAGACGGCAAGGCCCCCATGCCCCAGCGGAAGGCTGCACTCGCCACGCTGATCTCGCTCAAGCCCGCCGACCTGCGTACCTTGTGCGAAGAGGCGATGACAGTTCGCTCGCTCAACACGGTTGCCATCACAGGTCTGGCGGAGATCGACGATCCGCAGCTGGCCCAGCGACTGGCCCGCAGCTATCGCACGTTCTACCCGGTGGAGCGGCCCGCACTGCTTGATGTCCTTGTCTCGCGACCGAACTTCGCGACAGCTCTGCTCCATGAGATCCGCGACCGCAAGATCCCTCGGACTGACCTGACCCCGCTCCACGCCCGGCAGATCCGCAGCTTCGAGAAAGCCGACCTCACGAAACTGCTCACGGAAGTCTGGGGCGAGTTGCGGGACTCGCCGGAAGACAAGCTGGCCCTGATTCAGAAACTCAAACAGCAACTGACACCCGAGGTACTCCACTCTGCTGACAAAGGGCAGGGACGGCTGGTCTTCAACCGGACGTGTGCGACATGCCACCGGCTGTACGGCCACGGTGAGTCAATCGGCCCCGACCTGACGGGGGCTGGGCGCGGTAATCTTGATTATCTGTTGTTGAACATGGTTGACCCCAGCGCGACCGTGGGGGCGGAGTATCGGTTGTCGGTCATCGTGCTCAAGGACGGACGAGTCCTGAATGGAATTGTGACCTCGCGCAACGACCAGACGCTGACCTTGCAGACCGCCAAAGAACGGACTGTGATCGAGCGTAGTGAGATCGAAGAGATCAAGACCTCAGACAAATCACTGATGCCCGACGGCCAGCTGCAGACACTCACCGCGGACGAGATTCGCGATCTCGTCGCGTATCTGATGCATCCCGTTCAGGTGCCGTTGCCGTAATCCCCGGCGTTCTGCGGACGCGAGCCTGTCGTGAATGTGCGTCCCACCAGACGAGTGCCACCCGATAGCCAGGCAGCTCGAATGTGGGGCCCAGTCATCCGGTGATTCACTGATTGAAGCCGAGTCGCAACTCTCGGACTGAAGCGAGATGCTCGCTGAGTCGCTATGCGTTGGTGGGATGAGGAGTGGTTGGCTTATCCAGCCCTTTTTCCTTGCGGATCTGGCGCACGCGGTCCATGACCGATTCGACCAGAACCCCATTGCGGGAGATTTCCTGCCACTCTTTCCAGGTCACCAGCAGATTGGCCACCAGAGTCGTGATCGCCAGCGAAAAGTGGATGATCTTGGAGTTTGCCATGCGGATATTCGCTCCGGGGTCAGAGATCGCTCCGAACGCCCCCGTGGCCAGCATCAACCCCACGCACAGCATCATCCCGGGCAGGATCTTGTACTTCAGCTTGATGTTCTTTTCGCGGTACTCCGGGCCGAGCCGGTACGCTTCGGAGGTCTCTTCGATCCAACGCCCGGTCCCCATGAAGTAGGTGAACGCGACCGAATGAACCAGCATCGCGACCGGGATCGCCGCCAGGGCTGCGAGAAAGTGGGTCGACATCTGCTTACGGACTTCGACCGAGAGGGCGTCATCGCCGACCTTCCAGCCGAGCCAAAAGACCAGCACCAGTCCCAGATTTCCGAACACCGACAGTGTGGCAAAGATTCGGGTCACGCGATCGACTCCCCAGAGTGTGTGGCTGGCAGGGAGTATACGCGGATTGCCCAGCGAACACGCAGCCTCCCAGAAGTGGGAGGCCAGATTCTCAGTGCAACGACTTCGGGATAACGAAAAAGCCCGGAAGTTCTCACTCCCGGGCTTTGAGCCGATTTGACACAGTCACTGTGACGTTCAGACAACCGCTTCGACTTCGAAGCCCTTGCGGTACTTCTTGGTCAGAAGAGCGTTGGCTTCTGGAACGTTGGTGATCTTGAGAGCCGCAGCATCCCAATCCAGCGTTTTTCCAGGGTGCATGGCTGCAATATTGCCCAGTTGAGTGGCCTCGGAGAGCGGACCAGAATAGTGGAATCCGTCGCTGGTCTTCGTGTTGCTCAGAACCGCATCGACCCACACGTGCCAATGGCTCAAGGCCTGGACATCGGGCTGCTTGTAGTCCGCAAACTTTGCCTCGGGGTAAAGCTGGGGCATGCCCACGTGTGGCATGATCATCGTGCCCCCCTCTCCGATGAAGATCGAACCGGCTCCGGGCAGTTCCTTACCTTCGGGCAGCTGGGCCAGTTCACGGGCTGGCTTGCGACCACCGTCGTACCAGGTGACGTTGATCTTGTCGCCGGCGGTGTACTTGGTTCCGGGGAAGACGTACTTGACCGTCTCGGCGACTGGCCACATTTCGGGGTTGAAGCCCTCGTGCTCGGCAGCGATGGAGATCGGCGTCGAGATGTCGAGAGCCGTGAACACCGGGTCCAGGATGTGGCAGGCGAAGTCACCGAGGGCTCCTGAGCCGAAGTCCTGCCAGTCGCGCCAGTTGAAGGGGTGATAGACATTCGGGGCATACGGCCGATACGGAGCTGATCCGATCCACAGATCCCAGTTGACCGTGGGGGGAATCGGAGCTTCTGGTGGCCGGGTCGTGCCCTGGTAGTACTCCTGGCCCTTCTTACCGACCCAGGAGTGGACTTCCTTGACCTTGCCGATCGCGCCGTCTTTGATCAGCCGGGTGCCGAGGCGGTACTCCTTGTAAGAGTGAATCTGGTTGCCCATCTGGGTGATCAGCCCCTTCTTCTCCGCCAGCAGCCGCATCTGACGTGATTCCCACACCGTGTGGGCCAGCGGCTTCTGGCAATAGATGTGCTTGCCACGATTCATCGCATACATCGCCGCGGGGGCGTGCATGTGATCGGGGATTGAGACGATCACCGCGTCGACCTTATCGCCCAGCTTGTCAATCATTTCGCGGTAGTCGGCGAAGTGCACGACTCCGGGGAACTCCTTGTCCACGAGGTCGAATCGCGACGAGTCAATGTCGCAGAAGCCGACCATCTTCACCTTGGGGTGGGTTGCAACGTTAGAGAGGTCCGCCCAGGCCATGTTCTTGGCCCCAACGCTGGCGACATGCAGTTCGGACTTCAGGGTTTCCGCAGAGACAATCGCCGGGGCCGCGAAGGCTGCAGCCGCCCCCGCAGCTGTAGTCTGAAGGAACGATCGGCGGCTGAGTGGTTTGTTCATCATGAAGAGACTCTTCGCGCAGGAGGGAACGGATCGGTGGAAATCGATTCGTTCGTATTGGAGAGCATTCGACACCCGGGGGCAAGTCGGTCGAACCGGGAATCGTGTGAAGCGGTAGGAGGTTGCACTCCCTGTCACGGGATTCGGAGAATCCGGCGACATTGGCTAGCTGCACAGCGTATCCGCATCCGCTCACTCAGCGGTCGGTTCCTCTGGGCTCTCGCTCTTCGGGATGCTGGGGGCTTCCGTCTCTGAGATCGGGCCCTGATAGATCCCGGCATATCGTTCCAGGCTTTCGACGATATTGGCCAGCAGAGTGAGCGACTTCGTGATGTCCGACTCAGCTAGTCTTTGAACGCCAGCCATCCGGCCCCGCAGTTCATCGGCCTCGTGGTGAATCTTCACAGCCCATTTTTTTACGACATCGATCTGGTCCTGACAGAACTCCAGCCGCCGTTTCGCGTTGGCGTGGGCGACCTTCTCCTCGATACAGCTGGGGTGTCGACCGGCGACGGTTCGCATCTGACAAGTGGTCAAAGCGGTCCGAGTCTCGGCAACCTTATCGAAGGCCCGCTTCAGTTGAGTCTGCCAGTAGCGGGGGCGGTCCTGCTCGATCCAGCCGATGGCCCGTTGCATTTCAATTTGCAGGGCTGAGAGAACTCCTTTGAGCTCTTCCTGCATGAAGGCCAGCGTGGGAGCAAAGTCCTTCACCGCCTCGATCGATGTGACTTGGACGTTGCCGGACATGGAGGTCACTGACTAGTCGGGTGTGGAGTTGAAACGAAGAACTCGATAGGTCCAGCGTGACTCGACCTCGCTGACGCATTCGGGTGAGTGAATGCCACACTGCTAACGCTGCTGCAGGTACTCATCGAGTCGGTCAGCTTTTCGCAGCAGATACGGGATGTGCTGGTTGTTAGCTTCGACGAACTTCCCCAGCAGTCGGACATGTTCCTTGAACTCTTCCGAGAACTTGGCGTTCTCCTGATCCCGCCAGGTCGCGCTCATCACATCCAGCTTCGACAGCAGCATCGCAGCCTGATCGGTCAGCGTGGTGTTAAACTGCTTGAGTTTGGCGGCGAATGCCCGCAGGTCGTCCGGGTTGGCGATGGCTTGAGGCATGCGTAGGGCTCCGACATGGGGAGGCTTGAGGGGAATGGGGCGCACCCCGAATTAAATGATACCCATCCCCACCCCTAACGTCAGCCGGGAATCAGCCAGATGGTTTTGTCGATGAGGGGACGCGACGCCGAGATGCACGTTTGGGGATGATTTACCCAGAGAATCGGGATAGGATTCCAACGTGCTTGAAGCCGACTCCCGCTGGGGGGCCAGCTGGTCAGGCAGTATTGTTCGTGTTCATTCGAGTCGGGTGCTCAATGCTTTTGAAAAAGTGGGTTGGCGTGGCTTTGGCGGGTTTGATTCTCATGACGGCGGCAATCTCGACCGCAGAGGACGCGAAAGAAGTCGAATTTCCGAAACTCCCCAAGGGGGCAGGGGAGATCTCCGAGAATGCTCCGAAAACCTTCACCACCACCAAGTCGGGCTTGAAGTACCGCATTCTCCGTGACGGGAAAGGTAACAAGCCCCAGGTCACTCAGAATGTTGAAGTTCACTACCACGGCTGGTTGGATGATGGCTCGGTCTTCGACAGCTCGTACAAGAAACGCCGGACAGCTAAGTTCGCTCTCAATGAAGTGATTCCAGGTTGGACTGAAGGCCTGCAACTGGTCGGTGAAGGTGGCATGATTGAACTCTACATTCCCTACAAGCTTGGGTATGGTGATGCTGGTTATCCCCCAGTCATTCCCGGTCGAACGGATTTGCACTTCGTGGTCGAACTGCTCGATGTGAAGTAGTCAGTAATCGCTGCGTTTTCATTTATGGCACATTGCGAGGGTCTCCACGCTTCGACGTGGGGGCCCTCGTTGCTTTTCTGATAGCAATTCCTGGCGCGTGAATTCCCGTCTCTCGTGGGATACTATGACCGCGTGCTTGAGGACGATGCCCGTGGGGTAGAGACTGATCAGGCGAATGAAACGCATTCCATGAGGGCGGGTTGTCGATGCCATTCTCTAAACTGGGTGTCGCAGTCTGGGCCGGCTTGGTGCTCGTAGCAGTAGGATGTCGGATGTCGAACGAACCGAAGGACAGTGAATTCCCCAAGCTCCCCACCGGGGCGGGTGCGATTGATGCGAATGCGTCTCGAGACTTCACCACCACCGATTCCGGGCTGAAGTATCGGATTCTCCGCGAAGGAGCCGGTGCGAAGCCCACAGCTCGTCAAAGTGTGGAAGTCCACTACCACGGCTGGCTCGACGACGGGTCAGTCTTTGACAGCTCATACCGTCGCGGCGAATCGATTTCGTTCGGCCTCAATCAGGTGATCCCCGGTTGGACCGAAGGGATGCAGCATGTCGGCAAGGGCGGAATGATCGAACTCGAAATCCCGTCGAAGCTCGGCTACGGCGACCGTGGCGCGCCTCCCGTAATTCCTCCGAAGGCCAAGCTGCACTTCGTGGTGGAATTGCTCGACGTGAAGTAGGCGACCACGAGTTCATTCGGCCTAATGAGCCCGAGTGACACTCAACCACGCTGGAAATGCAAACGACCGGGAAACGCTGTTTCCCGGTCGTTCTTCATTGGGGCTCACTAGTTCAGTAGGACAGACATTCCTGTCTGTCCCGAGCGAGGAGGAGCTTCCTGACGGCTTTCAGACCTTCTTTTCCATCTCGCTACGAACTGTCTCAAGCAGTTTCTTTGTGGCGCGGATGCCGGCGTACTCGTCGGTGTTGCTGCCTTCGTACTCGATACCCACATACCCGCGATAACCGGCGTCGACAACGATCTTCATCATCTTGCGGTAGTCAGTGTTCTTCTCGTTCCCCTGCTCGTCAAAGTCGTGCGACTTCGCGCTGACGGCATGAGCGAACGGCATCAGTTCCTCGACCCCCTTATACCGGTCGTACATCTCAGTGATGCTGACGCGGAAGTTCCCGAAGTCGGGCAACGTTCCGCAGCGTGGCTTGTTAACCTTCTTCATGACGCTGGACAGCCACGCCCCGTTCGAGGAAAGCCCCCCGTGGTTTTCGACAATCACGCTGAGGTTCGACTTTTCAGCGATTTCTGTGAGGCGAGCCAGCCCATCCGCAGCACGGTCAATCTGCTCTTCATAGGAGCCTTGGCTGGCGGCGTTAACCCGGATTGCGTGACAGCCGAGGAACAGAGCGGCATCGATCCACTTCTTGTGGTTCTCGATGGCTTGGGTTCGCTTGGCTTCATCAGCGTCGCCCAGATGCCCTTCGCCGTCACACATGATGAGCAGGCTCTTGACGCCGTGATCCTCAGCTCGCTTCTTCATCTCACCCAGGTAGGCCTCGTCCTTCGCCTTGTCCTTAAAGAACTGGTTCACGTACTCGATGGCTTCGATGCCGAATTCCGTTTTGGCGATCTTGGCAAAGTCGAGGTGCTCGACTTTCTTGGCGAACAGTGACCGGTGCAGTGACCATTCCGCGAGCGAGATCTTGTAGAGTGGAGCATTCGTCGAGGCGAATCCCGTTGCGGGCAAAGTTGCAGCTGCGGCCGCGAAAGCAGACCACTTCAAAAAGTCACGACGAGATGACCGACTCATGATTCACTCCTGATGGAAACCGTCTTAGCGACCACTTCAGTCGCCCGCGTCCTTCAGCGTCCCATGAAGCGTTCAGAGTGTCAAATGAGGGCCGCAGAATCTCGGCGTTGTGGGGGCGAAAGAGTATTCAGCTTTTGCGACGGGTACTGAAACATTCACCCACCGCCCGAACGAAGTTCAACCAGTGAGCGACAGACTGACGCCGGAGATCGATCGAGCGTATACTGCTCGACAGTGAGTTTGACTGCCCCAAGGGAGTGCCCGCGCGTGTCGTTGATGGATGGATTGACGCTGAGCCAGCAGACAGCTGTCCAGCATGACGACGGACCGCTGCTGGTGCTCGCCGGACCGGGGTCGGGCAAGACGCGCGTCGTGACCCGTCGGGTGGCCCATCTGGTCGAGCGTGGGGTCCCGCCACGCCACATCCTCGCAATCACCTTTACGAATAAAGCCTCTCAGGAAATGGCCGAGCGGGTCCACCACCTGCTCCCTGACTGCCGAGTCCGGGTCTCGACCTTTCACCGGTTCTGTGCCAGTCTGCTACGTCAACATGCCGAGATCGTGGGTCTGCAGCCGAACTATTCCATTCTCGACACCGGTGACCAGCGATCGATCCTGCGCGAGGTGATGACCGAACTCGATTTCGATCTCAGTCACTTCACGCCCGACAAAATCGCCTGGCGAATTTCTCAGCTCAAGAACGATCTGGTTTCGTCCGAGGACTACGCCCTGCGGATGGCTGAGTGTCCGGGCGATCTGTGGGAGACCGTGACCGCCCGCATCTACCTGGCGTATCAGAAGCGGATGTTGGAAGCGAACTCGGTCGATTTCGACGACCTGCTGATTCATGTGGCCCGGATGCTGAACGAGCACGACGAGCTGCGGCAGCATCTCGACCAGCAGTATCGCTACATCATGGTCGACGAGTACCAGGACACCAACGCCGCCCAGTACCAGATCGTACTGGCTCTATCGCAACGGTTCCCCAACCTGTGTGTGACTGGTGACCCTGATCAGTCGATCTATGGCTGGCGTGGGGCGCGCATTGCGAACATCTTGCGGTTTGAGCATGACTATCCGCAGGCCAAAGTCATCCGCCTCGAAGAGAACTTCCGCAGCTCGCCCGAGATCCTGGCAGCTGCTGATTCATTGATCGCCAACAATTCTCAGCGCAAGGAAAAACAGCTGATCGCGACTCAGCCGAGTGGACCGGCGGTCAAATCGCTGTTGTTTGAAAACGGCAATGACGAGGCCGACGGCATCGCCACTCGCATTCAGTCCGCCGTCGAGGCAGGACGTTGGCGACCGTCTGATGTGGCAATCTTCTATCGGACGAACGCGCTCTCGCGGCAGGTCGAAATGGCGCTGCAGCGAGTGCGGCTGCCGTACCAGATCGCGGCCGGCGTCGCGTTCTATGAGCGAGCCGAGATCAAAGACGCCATCGCCTACCTGCGACTCATCTCGAACCCGAACGACCGGGCAGCGTTCATTCGGGTGGTCAATAAGCCACTGCGTGGTCTCGGCGAAACCTCTCGCAAACGGCTACTGGAATGGGCCGACCAGCAGGGCCTCACACCGCTGGAAGCCTGCTTGCGATCCAAAGAGGTCACTCCCAAACTCGGAGCCAAGGCGATCTTTGGCTTCAAAATGTTTGCCGAGATGATCCAACGCTGCTCGCTGGCGGATTCGGGTTCGGTGTCGGAGCTGCTGGAGACGATCCTCGACAAGAGTTTCTACCGTGGCAGCCTGGCCATGAATGCTCAGGAAGACGACATCGAGCGTCTGCAAAACCTCGACGAACTCGTCACAGCTGCTAAGCAGTACGACGAAGGGGCGGGCGACTCCAAGAGCCTCGCGGGTTTCTTAGAACAGGTGTCGCTCGTCAGTGAGACCGACTCACTCGACTCGTCAGCTGGCAGTGTCACCTTGATGACGTTGCATGCCGCGAAAGGTCTGGAGTTTCCGGTCGTCTTCATCATCGGCCTGGAAGAGGGGTTGCTGCCGCACGAACGGGCGGTCCGCGAAGGCGACCGTCACGCGATCGAGGAAGAGCGACGTCTGCTGTTCGTCGGAATGACTCGCGCCAAGCGCGAGCTGCTACTGACGCTGACGGCGGTGCGGGCCTTGCGGGGACGGTTGTTGACTTCGATTCCGAGTCTCTTCCTCTCGGAATTCCCGCATGACCAGGAACTGCAGGAGACCGTCTACGGCGTCGGCCAGCGGTTTAAGGCTCCGGTCTGGGATCCCGACGACGACACGATCGACGTCTCGGCCGATGTGGATGAGGACGCCGAGGATGAGGACGCCGGCCCTGCGGTCTCCATGATCCCCAAGCCCACGACCAAGGTCATTGAGCCCCCGCACGATCACACCTCAAAGAAATCCACTGCCAGCCCGTCGAAATCGAACTCGCGCAAATCGTCAGTCTTCTCGAATCCACTCCTCACCACAGCTGCGAGTCTGCTGGATGGCAAGAAGGAACCGGTCGTGGCTCCTGTCGGATTCCAGATCGGCATGCAGGTGCGTCACCCCCGCTATGGAGTCGGACAGGTGCTCACAGTGGGGCACATCGCTTCCCGCCGTACAGTCACCGTCGCCTTCGACGAGGACGGACGAGTCGAGACCTTCGTCGCAGCCAAATGCCCATTGCAGCCAATCGGCCATGACGGCGAGTAAACCATAATTCCTTGAAACTCATAGCGGCGTAGTTGAACAACTTCTCATGATTGAAGAGTATTCGCTTACAAACCGTTCCCCCCGAGCAGCCGTTTCGCGGCTTCCTCGATTGAACACATAGAGCACATTATGGACTCCGATCTATTCCTCGTGTCCCGCGCGGACGACGCCGCTTGCCAACCGGCAATCCGGCTGAGAAGTGGAAAGCTGACCATTGGCCGGACGCCGCAGTGCCACATTTTTCTTCCCGATCCCACCGTCTCTCGTTCGCATGCAGTCCTCAATGTCTCTGCACAGGGCATTACGCTAACCGATCTCAAAAGCCGTAACGGAACCTGGGTCGATGATCAGCAGATTGAAAGCTGTCATATCCAGAAAGGACAGAGGATCCGTTTCGGGGACACCGTGTTTGTGCTCTCTGGAGATCCCAACAAGGAGAGCTCGCTCGACCAGGACGTGGCGACCGAAGTCCCGACCTCAGTCCGCAAGTCCATCAACCCCGCCGAGATTCTCAAACCGCGACAGCTTGAGGTGCTGGGCTGGTTGACCCAAGGGCTGAACGAGAAAGAGGTCGCAGCCCAGCTGGGGATTTCTCGCGAGACCGTACACAATCACGTGCGAGCCATTTACGCCGCATACAAAGTTCACTCGCGGGTCGAGCTGTTACTCAAAGTCAATCCGATGAAGGGCATCAAGATCACACTGTCGCATCCCGTGGAGTAACCAAGACACGCCAGTCACGGCAGCAATTCTATTCCAAACCGCTTCACCACGATCGCAAAGAGCCAGAAGCAGACGATCGTGATCACCACGCTGGCTCCCATCGTGCCCCAGAATCCCCACCGCGGGAGCAAGCTGGGAAAGGCCAGAAACATCGGCAGTGTCGGCACCACGTACCAGAACGTGTACCACGCATGGTTCGCGATCTTCTGGTCGGGTTGTTTTTCCAGATAGAGCCACGTCAGCGACAGGAGTGTCACCAGTGGCAAGGCCGCGATAAACCCGCCGAGCTTATCGCTCCGCTTGGCCAACTCAGAGATCAGCACCACCATCGCGGCGGTGAGTGAGTATTTGGTGATGATCCAGGCCATGATTATTTTTCCTGCAAGAGATGCAGAGCGATCTGCGCAACGATACACAATCGTAACAACAACATCGAACAGAGGAGTGTGCAGACTGGACGGCTTGGAACCTGATCCTAACTCATTGCTTACGAAGTCGATCCTCTGGATACAGGTAATCAATATTTGCTTTTGGAGCGACAGTGGCTGGGAGAAAATGCAAATTCCCTGTACCCCCAGTCAACTGTCCCATGTAAACCTCTGGACCATCGCCCGTCAGTTCAGTCATGAGTTTGGCTCTCTGTCCCCCCACGTGAACCTCTCGAGTCGATCGATCTCCGTTCGTCATTGACCATCCATAACTAGCACTCTCGTCGTTGAGTTCACCAATAAATGCCTGCTCGTCGACTCTCACAACCAGAAAAGTTTCCTGAGCTTCTATATCGAGCAGATGCTCAGCAACTGCATCATCGAACCTCAAGAATACTTTCTCTCCGTTCCGAATCATATAGACGTTAATGGGATACCCTCCTGCCGTGTCATACTTCAAGGGCGTCGTCCTCTCCGGAATTGATCCATTTCGATATGTCACATCTCGACGATACTCGCACATAGCAGCGCCGATTCGGGAATGTTCGATTTCACCGGGATATCCCGGGATAGTAAATGTTACACGATCTCGAACCAGTCCATGCTGTGTGACCGTAAGAACGAAGTTCAACATTGGCCAGAGCAGATAGATGCCAACCGCCATAATACTCACGACAACGATCGTGATCGGAACTCGATTGTGGGTTGGTATCGTTACCATTCCACTGTCACCCCTTAGCCATGAGTGGAGACAACTGAATCTGCCGTCGACCCATCAGGCCGTTAATGAAGCTCGCGCCCCGTAATCAGCTTGTACGCCGCCCCTTCATTCTGCGTCGGTCGCTCCGGGCGCCCCTTGTGCAGATAGGTCAGCTGCATGTTGTCGAGGCCGAGCAGGTAGAGCACCGTCGCGTGCAGATCGTGCACATGCAGCCGGTTCTCGATGGCATGGAACCCCAGATCATCGGTCGCTCCGATTGTCTGGCCACCCTGGACTCCGCCGCCCGCCATCCACATCGTGAAGCCGGTCGGGTTGTGGTCGCGGCCGTCGCCCTTTTCACTCATCGGAGTCCGGCCAAACTCTCCGCCCCAGATGACAAGTGTCGTGTCGAGGAGCCCCCGTCGCTTGAGATCCTTCAGCAGCCCCGCGACGGGCTTATCCGAGCTGGCAAACTGCTCGGTGTGGTTCTTCTCAATCCCGGTGTGGGCATCCCATTTACTCCCGGCTCCATGCCACAGCTGGATAAACCGCACTCCGCGTTCCACCAGCCGTCGTGACAGCAGGCACATGCGTCCGAATGTCTCTGTGTGCTTCTCATCCAGGCCGTACAGCTGTTGTGTCTCGGCGGTCTCGACGGCGAAGTTCACCGCCTCAGGGGCGTGGGCCTGCATCCGGAAGGCGAGTTCATACGAACCGATCCGGGCATCGAGTTCAGACTGGAACCGGCGGGGCAGGGCGTGCTCCTGATTCATCGAGTTCAGCAGGTCGAGCTTGGCCCGCTGTGCTTCTTCGGTCACTCCCTTCGGGTTCTTCAGATTCCGGATCGGCTCCTGGCCGAACTCCAGACGAGTCCCCTGATAGACGGCGGGCATGAAACCCGCACTCCAGTTGCGTGGCCCATTGATCGTGGGCGTGTTCGAGTCGGTCATCACCACGAACGACGGCAGGTTCTCGTTTTCGGTTCCAAGCCCATACGTCACCCACGAGCCGAGGCACGGACGCCCGGCGATCGGCGAGCCCGTGTTCATCTGGCATACGCCGCCCGAGTGGTTGATCGCGTTCGTCCAGCACGACCGAATCACGGCGATATCGTCGACACACTGCGAGGTATAGGGCAACCAGTCACTGACCCAGGTCCCGGCCTCGCCGTATTGTTTCCATTTCCGTCGCGATTCCAGCAGCGGGGCGTTGGCCTCGCCCATCGCGGTGATCACTTTCTTATAGCCCGGTGGCAGCGGCTTTCCCGCCAGTTCATTCAACTTCGGCTTGGGATCGAAGCTGTCCATCTGGCTGGGACCTCCCTCCATGAACAGATAGATCACGCTCTTTGCCCGAGCGACAGCCTGCGACACGCGAGCGGCAAACGGCGAGCTTTCGCCACCAAGTAATGATCGATCGCGTCCCAACATTCCCGCGAGCGCTACTGCTCCAAACCCGGCGCCGCCTCGCAAAAGTGCTTCACGACGAGTCTCAAGTCGAGGGGGAAACTGCGACATATCGACCACTCCGACAAGCGGATCAATTCACCAACAATCAGCCTAACGTCTGCACCTTCAGTATGACAGATGGGCAGGGTGGAGGAAACATTCGTTCAGAGAGTGACGGAGGCACTGAGGACCCGGAGAACGCTGCCAGCGAAGCTGGCTCACAACTGACCACTAAAAACAGATGACTGACAACTCCTCTTAAGGCATCCTTTCATTTCTTGTCTCAACTCTTCACCATGTACCCGCCGCTCCAGCCTATTCTCCAGGAGTTGTTGATGTCAGTGCCAGAAGTCCTGCGCGACCAGCCACCTGAGTCGCAGACTCAGCCCACCAATGTTCGGTATTTTGTGCTCAGCACAGCTTTCGTGGCCTCGGTCCTGCTCTACTTGCACCGGTTCACGATGACCTACGCCGAACAGTATGTTCGCGAGGACTTGGGACTCAGCGTTGATCAGCTCAGCTGGTGCTATTCGGCATTCTTCTTCGCATACGCTTTGGGCCAGGTTCCCTCGGGCTGGTTGTCGAGCCAATTCGGCTCGCGGATCATGCTGACGATCTACATTCTCATCTGGTCAGGCTTCACAGCCTCGATGGGACTGGTCACAGGGTTCGTCGGCCTGTTTCTCGTTCGTGCAGCTGCGGGACTGGGACAAGCGGGAGCCTACCCGACGTGTGCGGCGGTGGTCGGAAAGTGGGCTCCGTTCAGCGTGCGGGCCTTTGTGAGCAGCGTCATCGCACTCGGTGGCCGTGTCGGTGGAGCCATTGCCCCCAAGGTCACGTCGTTCCTCATCGTCGCGCTCGTCCCATGCCTGTTAGTCGAGTCCTCAACACTCAAATCGAAAGACCTGCTGAAACCCGCCTATCTCGCGGAACAGCTCGACCTCAGTTCGGTCCCGCTGGAGAAACCTTCTGAGGAACTCATCGCACAGCAAACTCTGGCCAGCAAGATTCGTGCGGCACTCCCCCCAGACGTCCAGGGGAAGCTGACTGGTCTGCGAGAAGAGTATGTCAAAGCTCAAAAAGAAGCCCCCAAGAATCCCCGCAAGTTCGGGGACAAGCCTTTACCGCAATCGCCTGCAGACAACGAGGACTCACAACGTCTCTCGGAAAGCCTGAACGCGATCCTCTCTGGTCCAGTTCTGATGAATGAGACCGAAGCCAAAACACTTCCCGTCGAGCGAGAAGGCAAGCGACTCTGGCAGGCCGGAGAGCTCTCCGACGCTCAGCGGGCCCGGTTGAACCGACTAGTGCTTGAGGCAGGCTTCCCCGCTGCTGTGCGTAAGGTCTACGGCGGTGGCTGGCGTCAGGTGATGTTCATTCTTGGCAGCTTGGGCCTCCTGGCTGCGGTCGCCTGGGCATTCCTCGTCAGAAACACCCCACAACAACACCCGTGGGTCAATCGCCAGGAATGCGAGCTGATCGCCGCTGGCCAGCCCGCTTCGAACGCCAACGGACTGCGTTCCAATCTCCCGTGGGGACGCATGCTGAGCAGCATGAGCCTCTGGAACCTGAGTCTCTCTCAGCTCGGGACCAACATCGGATGGGCGTTTCTGGTGACATGGCTTCCGCGATATTTGCGGGAAGTGCATCTGGTTCCCTTCGAGGAGCGGAGCATGATGGCCTCTGTTCCACTCTGGGTTGGTTGGTTCGGCATGCTTTCCGGAGGGTGGTCCACCGATCGCCTGACGCAGGCCCTCGGGCTACGGATTGGGCGATCATGGCCCATCGGCCTGAGCCGTTTTGTCGGAGCTGCTGCGTTTCTGGCCATGCTGGCTCACCCGAATGCCTGGACAGCGACGCTCCTCTTTGCGGTTGTGGCGTTCACGACGGACTTCGGGGCCTCGCCGATGTGGGCCTACAGCCAGGATGTCGGAGGCCAGCACACCGCTGCCGTCCTCGGCTGGGCGAACATGTGGGGGAACTTTGGAGCGGCTCTTTCCCCGCTGCTTGTGAACTATCTGCTCGGCGAGTCCCAGGACAACTGGGACATGGCATTCGGAGCCTGTGCGATCGCATTCATCATCTCGGGAATCGCCGGGATGTTCATCGACGCCACGCAAAAGATCGACCTGGAGTCGTAAGCCACCAGCGCGACAGATCGCGCCGACTGCCTGGGGTTGAGACCGCCGGGTGTCAGGGCAGTCTCGACACGCCAGGTGAAATGCAGGGGATGCCGATACGGTTTCGCTCTTTCGGTGTCCCCCGATAAGCAACAAAAAGAGCCGCGTGGAGCATTCTCCACGCGGCTCTCTATCTTCAGGGCATCAACTCGATGCTCTGCTCTGGAACTAGGAGGCTGAGGATTCGGAACCCTCGCCGCCTTCCTGGTTCATAGAGAACAGAGGACCAGCCGTATCGCCCATTCCGCCCTTGAGCTCGCGAGGAGCACTGGGGGCTGTGGCACCAGCTCCGCCAGAGGCGGGCTTGATCTCTTCGATCGGAGCGTCGAGCTTGCGGCTGAGACCGATCTTGCGATCAGCGGTATCCACACGCAGAACCTTGACTTCGATCGTATCGCCGACCTTGACCACTTCTTCGGGATTCGCGACCTTCTGGTCGGACAGTTCCGAGACGTGGAGCAGGCCTTCGAGCTGTTCTTCCAGTTCGACGAAGACACCGAAGTTGGTGATCTTCGTGACCTTGCCGTTGACGATCGTTCCGGGGGCATAGCGTTCTGGAATCGGTCCCGACCACGGGTCCTGATCCATCTGCTTGAGTCCCAGCGCGATACGCTTGCGCTGCTCGTCGACGGAGATCACCTGGCAGGTGATCGAATCGCCCTTCTTGAGCATTTCGCTGGCGTGCGAAATCTTGCGGGTCCACGACATGTCGCTGACATGCAGGAGTCCATCGACCCCTTCTTCCAGCTCGATGAACGCACCGTAGTTGGTGAGGTTGCGGACCGTACCGGTAACGACCTGACCAATCGGGTACTTGGCGGTGACGTTGTCCCAGGGATTCGGCTGGGTCTGCTTCATACCCAGCGAAATTTCCTGCTTTTCGGTGTTGATACCGAGGACCACGACTTCGACCTGATCGCCCGACTTGACCAGTTCGCTCGGGTGGCTGACTCGCTTGGTCCACGACATTTCGCTGATGTGGACCAGACCTTCGATGCCGTCTTCCAGCTTCACGAAGGCCCCGTAGCTCATGACATTGACCACTTCGCCACGGATACGCGAGCCGACCGGATAACGCTTGTCGATCTCGTCCCAAGGGCTGGGCAGCTTCTGCTTCAGGCCGAGCGCGATCTTTTCCTTCTCGCGATCGATGTGCAGAACCATGACTTCGATTTCGTCATCGATCTTGACCATTTCGGTCGGGTGACCGATTCGGCTCCAGCTCATGTCAGTGATGTGGAGCAAGCCATCGATACCGCCGAGGTCGACGAACGCACCGAAGTCGGCGATGTTCTTGACCGTTCCCTTGCGGATCTGCTTGACCTCGAGTTCGGCCAGCAGCTTCTTCTTCATGTCCGTACGGACATCTTCGATCAGCTTACGACGCGAGACGACGACGTTCTTGCGGGTTTCGTCAATCTTCAGGATCACGCACTCAACGGTGCGGCCCATATAATCGCCGATGTCGGAAGGACGGCGGATATCGACCTGGCTCGCGGGGAGGAACAGGTTGACGCCCTGAGCGCCCGGACCAGCGGGACCACGAGCGATATTGACCAGCAGACCGCCCTTGATCTTGCGGACCACGGTCCCTTCGACGCGATCGTTTTCCTTGTAGTTGGCAACGAACCAGACCCAATCGCGGGCACGGTCGGCCTTTCGCTTCGAGAGCAGCACAAGGCCGAAATCGTCTTCGACTTCTTCCAGCAGAACTTCGATCTGCTCGCCGGGCTGAGGAACCTGCTCATCGGGTCCCCACTCGGAGAGATGAACAACGCCTTCGCTCTTGTAACCAATATCAACGAGAACCTCTTCGCCTTCGATGCGAAGAACCGTTCCCTTCACCAGTTGATTGACGTCAAATTCACTCGCGTTGCTGTATAGATTGTCGGCGAGTTCTTCAGCTTCGGAAATTTCGCGGAGTGCGGCACCCATCGTGAGTTCGAGTTCCGCGTCATCGACGAGAAACTCCCGCATCAAATTACGATCGACCATTGAGAGACCTTGGATTCTGTTACGCCTGGAGAACGGACCGTCCGAACTCACCAGCTGGTTATCAGACTGACTCCAATGTGAATCACCGCAAAGAGTTGCGACAACTCCGAATCCACATCCTGACGCTCAGGACGCAAAAAGACCCGTTTTGAGGACAGTCGAATCGGTGGAAGCTAGCGAAACAGTGTCTCTTTGTCCAGACACTCCCCCGATCGATGCCGTTTCATCGGCACGGGGCAGGGCGACTGATCTGCCGAATTGATCGGGATTTACGACTGAGACTTCTCCAGGAACAACACCCGCAGCTCATGGAGGCTGCGTTCGAGCATTTGGGCCTCATGTCCCGTCAGATTACTCTTCGTCTTTGTCTCCAGAATCGCAAGGAGATCAATGAAGTGACGGGCGATCGGGAGCCGGACTTCCGTTTTTCCTTGGGGATCCGGGATCAGGCCCAGCGCGAGCAGGGCTTGGCTGCTCAATAACTGGACGAGAATCTCAAACCGGGCGGGTGGGATCTCGGGTTTTTCTGGAGCAGCATCAGTCATGATCGAGGACTTCCCTGTGGTAAAGAGTAGAGCGATCCAAGGAACCGCATGGCCCCATCGTATTCCTGCCTTGCCTGAATGCAACCGGAGGCGAGGCGTGCGGTCTAACCGGCGGGCAGACTTGCCGAAGAATCGGGCACGAATTCGCAGCAGACGACCTCAAACCCTCATAAAACCCTGGTGTTTCGAGATTAAAAAACGATTTCGCGTCTTGGCATGCCTGTTGCATTACCTGCAATCATCTTCCAGAAATCGCTGAGCGAGTGTTGTATGACTGGGGGTGTGGCCGGATCCGATCCTCGTCGGGTTGGAACCGGGCGAGCGCCCACGCCCCCAGCCATCTTCACTCGCTCTTTTTTTATTGGTGCGACCTGATTGGCAGAGTAGCCAGCGGCACGATCATTCCCGGCTGACTCGACGTAACGATTTTTCTGATATCAACGGTATTAATGGATACCACGGTCGCCAGCACTTCGGTCGACTGTTGCTTTCGGGAAACATTTGCCGCCTGCCGCTCCTTGGCGTTTTGTGACATAGGCTCAATGAGAGAGACGCCATAGCCCCCGAAGTATCTCGGAGACTTGGCGGATCCAGGATGGCTCGACATTCGAGCACACAGTTTATCTTCGCGGGCTGTGGTCACCGTAGCGTGACCACGACAACAAGAGTGAGAGACATGGCACCCCCACCCAGAAACGTTGTTCCATCCCCCAACCGCATGGCGACTTCTCCCAGCCGCTTGGCGAATCGCCAGGAGAACTCCGCCGAAGAGTTTGAAAAGCTCAAGCGACTGATCCACGGCAAACTGGTCGACAAGCTCGACATGAATCGACTCGGCGAGTTGCAGGGCGACTCCCTGCGCCGTGAAATCCGCCTGGTCGTCGAGCATCTGTGCGACACCGAGAATCCACTGCTCAACCGGTCAGAACGCGAACGACTGATTGAAGAAGTCCTCGACGAGACCTTTGGCTTCGGCCCCCTCGAGATCCTGATGAAGGAAGAGGGGATCGCCGACATCATGATCAACGGCCCGAAGAAGGTCTTCGTGGAAAAGTTCGGCCGCATCATCAAGCATTCCGTGACCTTCCGCGACAACGAGCACCTGCTGCAGATTCTCGACCGCATCGTGTCACGCGTCGGTCGTCGTATCGACGAAACCTCGCCCATGTGCGACGCCCGTCTGCCAGACGGATCGCGTCTTAACGCCATCATCCCTCCGCTGGCTCTGGACGGTCCATCACTGACCATTCGTAAGTTCGGTTCCAAGCCACTGGCTCTGGAAGACCTGCTGAACTTCGGTGCCTTTACTCCCGAGATGGTGATGCTGCTGGAAGGGGCCATCAAAGCCCGTATCAACATCATCATCAGTGGCGGTACGGGTTCCGGAAAAACGACGCTGCTCAACACGCTGTCGAGCTTCATTCAGCCCGACCATCGCGTCATCACGATCGAAGACGCTGCCGAACTCCAGCTGCAACAGGATCACGTCCTGCGACTGGAAACACGTCCCGCCAACATCGAAGGCAAGGGCCGCATCACAGCTACCGACCTCGTGAAGAACGCCCTGCGTATGCGTCCTGACCGTGTGATCATCGGAGAGTGTCGCGGTCCCGAAACGCTCGACATGCTCCAGGCGATGAACACCGGTCACGATGGATCGCTGACCACCGTCCACGCCAACAACCCGCGTGACGCCGTCGCCCGTATCGAAACGATGGTCACCATGGGCGGAACGGAACTCCCCCTGAAGGCCATTCGTCAACAGCTGGCGTCCGCCGTCGACCTGGTCATTCAGGCCAGCCGTCTGCAGGGTGGCCCGCGCAAGATCACCTACATCACCGAGGTCCTGAACATGGAGCAGGACACGATCATCATGCAGGACATCTTCCGCTTCATCCAGGACGGGATCGACGCCGACGGCAAGGCTTACGGCCACTTCGAAGCCACCGGTGTTCGCCCCTCGTTCATCAATCGTCTCGAAGCAGCCGGCGTCCGCCTGCCTCCCAACCTGTTCGCTGCCCGAGCACTGGGCCGCTAACCAACGTTCTGCATCTCTTTCCTTGTGACCTCGATTCGATGCCGAGAGAGCATCGCCCCGTTCCAAACACGTTCAACATTGCTGGGACATCATCATGGACCCGTTACTGATTTCGGGACTCGCATTCGTCGGCGTGACCGGGATGGTCTTCGCGATTGCTTCCCTTTTCAGCGAGAAGACCAGCAACAACGTGGAAGATCGCCTGCTCGTGCTGGCCGGCAAGAAGCAGGCCAACGAGGCGGAACTGACCCGCGAAGCTCTCCTGAAAGACGGCCTGGAAGGACTGAACGGAGTTTTCAAGTCGATCGCCGAGCGGTTCGACTTGAAGCTGTTGTTCGCCCAGTCCGACTCTCCGATCACTCCCGAAGTGTTCATCATGCTCAGCATCGGATGCGGGGTCCTGGGAGGAGTCATCTGCTTCCTGGTCGCATCTCAGTTTGCCTTCGTTCCGCTGGCAGCGGTCGTCTTCTGCATGGGCCCGCTGCTGTGGCTGATGTTCCGTCGCGGTCGCCGCCTGAAAAAGTTCTCGACCCAGCTTCCGGAAGCTCTGGCTCTGATTGCGCGTGCCTTGCGTTCCGGTCACAGCCTGGCATCGGGGATCAAAGTGGTCTGCGACGAGATGCAGGAGCCGATGTCCAAAGAAATGAACATCACCTACGAGGAACAGAACCTGGGCATTCCGCTCGATCAGGCCCTTAAGGGGATGTACAAGCGGGTCCCCAACCTGGACCTCAAGTTCTTCGCCACTGCAGTGGCCATCCAGCGTCAGTCGGGTGGTGACCTCGCGGAAATCCTCGACAAGATCTCCAAGGTGACCCGTGAACGTCAGGAACTGCTCGGCCACGTGCAGGCTCTGACCGGCGAAGGTCGTATCAGCGGAATCGTGCTGATGGCTCTGCCGATCGCCATCTTCCTGTGCGTTTGGAAGATGAACCCGGACTATGTGATGATCCTCTTCACGGATGAGCTGGGCCGCAAGATGGTGGCCGTCGCCATCGCCTTGCAAATCGTCGGAGCCTGGTCGATCAAGAAAATCGTGCAGATCAAGATCTAACCGGCAACGCCAAAACACCATTCGGGCCCCACGTTCCATTCACCACACCCGGGGATTCTTCCCCTCACAAACATCAGCCAGACCGATCCGATTCCTCGGAACGACCGGAGCCTTCCATGGACACCAAAATCCTGATTCCCCTGGCCATCGCTGGCTCGATCACGACGGGGGTGTGGGCCGTCGCCAACCTGTTCTTTGGCGAGAAAGAGTCGCGGACTTCGGAGCGTCTCAAGGAGCTTCAGGATCCGCGCCGTCGCCGCGAAGGCAAGGGCGATAACAACAGCATGGAAGGGATGCTGAAAGCAGCTGCCCCCACGCTGTCAAAGGCCATCGCTCCGACCAATGAACTCGAGCAGAACCAGCTCAAGGTCGATCTGGCCAACGCGGGGTATTCCTCGCCACACGCGCCGATGATCTTCCTGTCACTCAAGATGATCTGCATGGTCGTCTTTGCGGTCGTCGGGGGCGGCATCGGCCTCATCGTTCAGGGGGCCAATACGAATGCCCTCACGACGCTGGTCGGCGTCGCTGGCCTGGGCTTCTACTTGCCGGTGATGATCCTGCAAGTGCTGATTTCTTACCGCAAGGAAGCCATCTTCCTGTCGATGCCCGATGCTCTCGACCTGCTGGTCGTCTGTGTCGAGGCCGGCCTGGGCCTGGACGCAGCCATGCGTCGCGTGAATGAAGAACTCACTGAAACAGCTAAAGAGCTGTGCGAAGAGATGAGTACCTGCAACATGCAGCTGCAGATGGGCCGTCCTCGTCGCGAGGTGCTGCATGACCTCGGAATCCGGACCGGTGTCGACGATGTGAAGACGCTCGTCGCGATTCTCATCCAGGCAGAACGCTTCGGTTCGTCGATCGCGACTGCTCTGCGTGTGCAGTCGGAAAGCATGCGAACCAAACGCCGCCAGATGGCCGAAGAACAAGCCCAGAAGACGGGCGTGAAGATCATTTTCCCGCTGGTGCTGTTTATTTTCCCGGGCATCTTCGTGGTGCTCGTCGGCCCCGCTGCCATCATGGTGGTGCGTCAGATGCTGAACGATGGCTGAGAGCCTCCGTCTTGAGTCGAGGCGTTTCATCGACGCGTCGTGATTAGTCCAGACCTCCCCATGCCTCCGCGAATCGCGTAAGATTCCTCCACGCGACCACCGAGCCGATTTCCGGAACTCGGTGAGCATGGAGGTGCGTGATGGCTGATGTGACTTCGCAGTCAACCGGTGGAACCAGCGGAACGGTGGCCCCGCCCGAGCCGAAGGCTCCCCCCACGACGCCGCCCAAAGCCCCCCGCAAATCGGGATGCGGCTGCATGCTGCCGCTGCTCTTGCTGGCAGCCACGTTGGGGTTTGCCCCGCAGATCATCTCGATGACGAGCCTGCGAAATCAGGTCCCGGGCTTGGTGATTGCGGGATTACCACCGGGAGTTGTGATTGGCTCTGCCTCTGCTGGCTGGCTCTCTGCGATCCAGTTGAATGACATTGTCATTCCCGACGATCAGGGACGCCCGTCACTGAAGCTCAAGAATCTGACAATCTCGAAATCAATCTGGGAGCTGGCGCAGGCTCCTGAAGATTTGGGACGAATCGTCGTCGAGCAGCCCGAGCTCAAGCTCTACACCGACAATGGCGAGACCAACTATGACCAGCTGCTCAAACGCCTCAGCGCGCGGCGAAAGAGTGGCAAACGGTCGCTGATCGATCTCGAGCTCAATGGCGGCGAGATCACCATCCAGGAAGAGACTCGCCCGAAAGTCGCTGCCCAGAATGGCCTCAAAGCCCGACAGGTCAGCGAGTCAGACACCGCCCCTGCAGCTCCGTCTCTGGATGGAGTTCTAGCAGGCACAGAGCAACCCGCCACCGAAGTTGCTCCTGCAGAACCCCCTCTCGAGGCCCCAGCTCCGCAACTTCAACCCGCTCCCGCCAGCAAGCGTCCGGTCGAAGGACAGCTACTGGCCATCATCGACCTGCAGAAAGCGGCGTTCAAAAGCCAGTCGGGTGGCGACGAGGAACTTATCGGCGAATTGACCGCGAAACTCCGCGAGCCCGCTGTCGCCGAGCCTGTCACCGGCGAGCTGCGATGGAACCTGCCCGATGGTGATGCATCGGGCATCGGCAGTGGCAAGCTCAAGCTGATCGTCCCATCGCTACCGCTGGCTGTCCTGTCGCCGTGGCTCGCCTCATTCACATCAGGCCGCGATATCGGTGGCAACATCTCGATTGATGCCAAGGCGGAGGTGGTCCCCTCAGACAAGGACTTACTCTTGGCAGCCCAGATTACGTTGCCACGCCTCGATATCGTCCTCAGCCCCGCAGATGGCCAGTCACAGCCGTTCCAGTGGTCTGGAGAGAACCTCCATCTGACCACTGAAGGGCAGGGCGATCTGGCCGGGAAAGAGGTCAAGATCGGAGCCGCTCAGCTGCGGACCCCGTTCTTAAATGCCGATTTCGGAGGGACACTTCGCGACCTCGATGGCCCCGCGCTGTGCGATCTGGAGGGGAAGTGTGACCTGAACCCTTCTGTCCTTTTAGCGGCCCTTCCGCCCGAGTGGAACGAGCGAGTTCGGTTTGAGGGACTGCAGCTGGGGCAGGTCCGGATTGTCGGTGCCCTGCGAGGAGCAACCGCGGTGACAGCCCCGTCCGCAGCGACCGAAGCAGCGGCTCCCCCAAGTGTCGAGTCTTCCGCTCAGCCACTTCGTATCCAGGCCGACGTGCAATGGGCAGCTGCGAACATCTTAGGATTCCAGTCGCAGAACGCTCTGATTAACGTCGACTGGTCGGAAAGTGCTCTCGCGATCAACCCGAACCGCATGCCCCTGGGGCAAGGCCACTGGGTCGCCTCACCGCGGATCGAATTCACCCCACAAGGCCGGTATCTCGTCTTCGATGGGGGGCCGCTTCTGGAGAATATCGACTTCACCCAAGAGATGAGCAACACATGGCTGCGATACGTCTCCCCGATCCTCGGTTCGGCCACAAGCATCGAGGGGAAGTTCTCACTGTCAGCATCTCCCGCTCGCGTCGCGATGTTCGCCCCCTATTCGGGTGACTTCGAAGGAGTGATTGACATTCACTCCGCTCAGGTGGGCCCCGGTCCGTTGACGCAGCAAATCCTCGGCGGTGTGGCCAGCATCCAATCGATGATGGGACGAGAACCGAATGCCGAATTCCAGGTGATGACCGTCGAAGAACAGAAAGTGCCGTTCGCTTACGCCGAAGGTCGGGTCTATCACAAAGATCTCAAGGTCAGCTTTGGCGAGGTCGTAGTTCAGAGCCAAGGCTCGGTCGGCCTCGACCAGACGATCAACTTCCAGCTGCTCGTCCCGATCCCTGACAAGTGGACGGAGGGGAAACCCGTGCTGGCAGCACTCAAGGGAGAGGCGATCCCATTCCAGATGGGCGGAACTCTTGACCAACCGCAACTCGACGGTCGCGCGCTGGGTGACTTCGGCAAACGCATCGGGATCAAGAGTATCCCCGGTCTGCTTCAACGTATCATCGAGAAGCAGCAGGAGAAAAAGGCCAACGGAGGAACTCCAGCCCGGCAGCGCCGAAACAAGTAGGACCGCGCCGCGTTTCTCCGTCCGATCGTGAGGAACAGTCTGTTCCCCAGTTCTCCCCACACCATCAGTAGGACAGACATTCCTGTCTGTCCAAACTTAAGTAAGCTCACAACCAGGCCGCAGCTCACTCGCCGTCGGGTTCTTCCAGATAGGTGTACCCGCTGAGGCCGTCTTCGTAGAACTTCACGAATCGGCCCGCCTCTTCGTGGGTGATCCGCTTCTCGCGCACGGCGGTTTCGATCGACACCTGCAATCGGGCCATCAGGTCTTTGCCCTCAAACTGCACGTAGTCGAGGACCTCACTGACGGTTTCACCTTTGAGGATCTGATTGAGGATGACCTCGCCACTCGGGCTCAGGTCGACATGCACTGCGTTTGTATCGCCAAACAGGTTGTGCAGGTCACCGAGGATCTCCTGATACGCCCCGATGAGAAAGGCCCCGATGTAATAGTGATGCCCGTCATAGGGGTGCAGCATCAACGTTTTCTTCACATCACGTTGATCGATGAAGGCGTCGATCTTGCCATCCGAGTCGCAGGTGATGTCACTGATGACCGCATGCCGAGTCGGTTGCTCATTGAGCCGGTGAATCGGCATCACCGGGAACAGCTGCTTGATCGCCCAGCTGTCGGGCAGCGACTGGAAGAGCGAGAAGTTTCCGTAATAGATGTCCGACAACATGCGATCGAGACCGGTGAGTTCCTCCGGGACAAAATCCATTTCCAGCAGGAGCTTGCGGATCTTGTGCATGATGCCGAAGAACAGGTTTTCGGCGACGACTCGCTGATCGAGCGGCAGATACCCGGCACTGAATAGCGTCGTGGCAGTGTCCAGGGCCTGAATCGCGTCGTGGTAGGCCTCGAGCACGTTGCGAGCTGTCAGCTCCTGATACGTGAACGACAGGTCGTGGAGCGGCTGTTCGTAGATCTCCGGAATCTCAGCGGGGATCTCGGTCACGTCTCCCTGGTTCGTCACGCCGAGCGTGCCGAAGACCAGCACGCTGTGAAAGGCGGCCACAGCTCGTCCACTCTCGGTGATGATATGCGGGTGCGGAACGCCGACCTCATCGCAGACAGTCTGAATGTGATAGACAACGTCGCTGGCGTATTCCTGCTCCGTGTAGTTCATGCTCGATTCAAAGTTCGTCTGCGAGCCGTCGTAATCGATCCCCAGCCCGCCGCCGACGTCGAGGTACTTGAGCCCCGCGCCACGCTTCGCCAAGTCGGTGTAAACGCGGATCGCCTCGGTCACCGCGTTCTTCACCTGGCGGATGTTGGTGATCTGGCTGCCGAGGTGGAAATGCAGCAGCTGGAGACAGTCCGCCATGCCGATCGATTCGAGCTTCTGCAGGCACTTGAGCAGCTCGCTGACGGTGAGGCCGAACTTGGATCGGTACCCGCCCGATGACTGCCAGCGGCCCGAACCACGGGTGGCCAGCTTGACCCGCATGCCGATCTGGGGCCGCACGCCAACTTTCTCAGCGTACTTGAGGACCAGCTCCAGCTCCGACATCTTCTCGACGACGGGGATGACGTTGCGACCGATCTTCTGGCCGATCATCGCCAGTTCGATGAACTCGTCATCCTTGAATCCATTGCAGATTACCGGTGTCTCGGTGTCAGCCAATGCGATCACCGCCATGAGTTCTGGTTTGCTGCCCGCTTCGAGGCCAAACCCGAGCGGGCGGCCATATTCGATAATCTTCTCGACAACTTCCCGCTGCTGATTCACCTTGATCGGGTAGACGCAGGAGTATTGCCCTTTGTACTCGTGCTCCCGGATCGCATGGTCGAAGACATCGTGGATCGCCTTCAACCGGTCCTTCAAGATCCCGTTGAAACGCACGAGGATCGGCAGGTCGAGCCCGCGCTGCACCAGCCGATCGATCAGGGCCTTCAGGTCGAGACTCTTCGCCGGGTCTCGATCGGGATGCACAAAAACGTTGCCATTCTGACCGACCGTGAAGTAGCCCTTGCCCCAGCGTGGAACATCGTACAAATCGCCAGAATCCTCGCTGGTCCAACGGTCAACAGGATCGATCATTCAGGGGTACTCCGAGCGCAAGGATTCCAATTCAGAAGCCAATCTATCTCCGCAGAGGGCGGATTTCAATTTCCTGCTTTATCGAGTCAACGTGATTGGATGCGTGTTGCAGGAAGTACAACGCGCCCCGACACGATTATCGCGGAGTAATCGTTGCGACCGAAACGACCCGGCCCTCCTGAACTGGAACTCCAGAAAGCTGATCGCACCGGGCCGCATCTCTCGGCTTCAGCAAGGCCATGTCAGCGGGCTGTCCAACCGCCATCGACGGTCAGCAGGCTCCCGGTCATGTAGCTGCTGGCGTTACTGGCCAGAAAAATCGCAGCTCCCTGGATTTCCTCCATGCGGCCCCAGCGATTGAGAGCCACAGCTCCGACGATGTTCTTGAGAGCCTCTTCGCTGTGGGCGATCGGTTCGTTCATCGGGGTGAGGAACGGCCCTGGACAGATCGCATTGCAGGTGATCCCGTGCGGAGCCAGTTCCAGCCCGAGAGCCCGCGTCATCTGCACCACAGCTCCTTTACTCGCGGTGTAAGGCGTGCGATTCGCAAGCCCCACGACGCCGAGCGTACTCGCCATGTTGATGATGCGTCCGTAGCTGGCCTTCTTCATATGCGGCACGACAGCGTGGGAGCAGAGCCAGAGCCCGTCGACATTGATTTCCTGGACCTTGCGGAACTGTTCAAAGGTCAGCTCATCGATCGGTCCGCGAATGTTGATCCCGGCATTGTTGATCAGAATATCGATTTTGCCGAACTTCTTAAGAGCCGTCTGAACCATCGCGTCGACATCAGCGGGCTGCGACACGTCAGCCGCAACGCCGATGGCTTGGTGTCCATAGTCGCGAGCGATCTCGGCGGCGACCTCTTCCACTTCACTCAAGGTTCTGCTCGCCAGCACCAGATCGGCTCCGGCCGAAGCCAGACCTGCCGCCATCGCTGCCCCCAACCCCTTAGAACCTCCGGTCACAAGAGCGACACGTCCAGTGAGATCGAACTGCTTAATGCCGGGCAACATGGTGGGGCCTTATCAGAGGAGCGGGCTAGCGGAGGAAGGGGGGGATGTCGGAGTGGGCACGAACTGCGGCTCAGCAGGAGCTTCGCCCTCCCCAGGGACAATTGGTCCCGTGAGAGATTACAGAATCCACAAGCTGACGTACCAGTTCACGAATCGGCCCAGCAACGGAAACTTTCCGCAAAGAATCCAAAGCGGCTCGTAGAACGCGGCAATCAAGGTTGGGCCGCTCACATACTTCCCGGCATACCACTGCCAGTAGAGCGGACCAATCGAGAGCACATAGACGACCAGCGTGATCGCCATCTGCAATAACGCCATCCTGAACCGCGAACGAGGACGCTGAGGAGGAGGCGACGGGGCAAAGCTGCCCGAAGATGTTTGACGGTCCGAAAGATTCACACGCAGTTTCCACTTCACTTCGGCCGGAAAGACATCACCAGCCAGATTCCATGATTCCGCGAGTCGAGCCCGACCGCAAGGGACCTTGATTGATTTTCGCCACACCGCGCGGATGTTTCCAACGTCTCCGAGCACAGTCACCAGTCACTCCGGACCTGACAACAAAAAAAGAGCGTCCCCGGATGGAGACGCTCTCGTGATTCGGCGATCGATGGAAGTCAACTTGCCATCGATCACCCGAAGGTCAATTCAACAGCTATTCCGTATGCATTGCATCGGTCCAGTCGTCGCTGCGGAACGGTGACGCTGGCAGTCCGGCCCCATTGACGAGGTTGGGTTCCGCCAGCTGGTGGTATCCGAACCGCACCGCCGCGGGATTCGCGACTCCCTCGGCAGACACCACGACGGTATCGCCCTCGATCTTGGCGGTCGCCTTCACGAACTTCTTGTCCGCGCCGGCGATGGTCCACCACGAGAGATCCTTGCCGTCGCTCGCCTTCAGCCCTGCGGCGTGATCGAAGCTGACAATGATCTTGTTTCCGTCAACATTGATCGACTTGTAGAGCGGACCAGAGTAGACCAGATCGCTCTTGCCGTAGGTATTGGCCAGTGCCCACAGCGACAGCCGGCGACCGACTTCCTGCTTGTTCGGCGGATGGATGTCCTTCAGGGTCGTGATATCGGTCAACACGGCCATGCCGGTATTCTTGACCTTCAGAGTCTCGGTCTGAGCTTCCCAGATTCCGGGCAGTTCGTAAGTCCGCTTCGGTCCATAATCAAACGGTGCCAGTTGAGCGAAGAGGAACGGGAAGTCGCGGTTCCCTTCCTGGTTCCACGCAGCTCTCCAGCCTTCGATCAGGGCCCGCTTCATCTGGTAGTAGTGCATACCCTGTCCGTTGTTCGACTCTCCCTGGTACCAGAGGAAGCCTTTAATCCCGAACGGAACGATCGGATAGATCATCCCGTTGTAGAGACCAGTGTGATTGCGGTTGCTGTTGAGCGGATGAGCTGGCACTGGGGCCGGTTCTGGGGGCAGGGTATCTCCCGGCTTGGCGGCTTTCACGGCATCGTTGTAGACCTTGATTGCAGCTGCGTTGGCAGCGAGAGCATCCGAGTAGCTGTTGAGCATGCCGAGCCACTCGTTCTTTTCATTTTCGATCTCGGGGATTGCGGTGAAACCTTGCGGGGCGATCCATGGCTGGATGCGGGTTCCGCCCCAGGCCGTCGTGATCAGACCAACCGGAGTGTTAAGCTGCTTGTGGATCTCGCGACCAAAGAAGTACAGCACTGCGGAGGAGGGACCGACCGTTTCGGGTGAGCACTCGACCCACTTGGCCTGGATGTGATCAGCAGGAGTCCCCGAGGGAACGAGCGGGATCATGAACAGGCGGATCGAAGGATACTTGGCATTGGCGATTTCTTCGGCGGGATTCAGCGAACGCTCGACGCTCCACTGCATGTTCGACTGGCCCGAGCCAGCCCACACCTCACCGACCAGGATGTTGGTGATCTTGATCTCGTTCTTCCCCTTGACGGTCATCTCGTGAGGACCGCCTGCTGTCGTCACGGCGGGGAGCTTCACCTTCCACTTGCCGGCAGCATCGGCAGTGGCTTTCTCGCTGGTGGCTCCGAGTGTGACGGTGACTTCTTCGCCCGCATCAGCCCAACCCCAGATCGGCAGTGGGATGTCTTTCTGCAGGACCATGTTGTTGCTGATGATCTCCGGCAGCTTCACATCCGCCTGGACCTTTGACCCCACCATCAGCAGCAAAGCTGCTGTGAACATCAGACACCATCGCATGAGTTTCATGGGAAATACTCCTGGATCAATTCAGTGAGAAGTGGCGACACACAATGCATCACCCCGCGTCGATGTTAGCGGGGGCCGGGCGAGTTGTCAGGGATCACCACTATCGGCGCAGCAACTCGTCGTTATTGCAGCGCGATTCGAATCAGGAGTCGAGCGGATTACGATTAATCAATCATGTGGAGAGCACCGCGACCGATTCGTCCCAGGTCGTGGCAAAACGCATCCAGGCAGAGCGGTACCGGCATCGATTCGAGCAGCTGGGTCTCCGCCTCCAGACACCGATCAAGCATCAGGCCCCAACGGTCAAAGGCGACCAGATCATCGGGAGAAAAGCGATTGCGTACAGCTGCGATGCTCGCCGCCTCATCGGCGATCGATTGTCCACTCACCCCCAACAACCGGCGATAAAAATCAGCCGCAAATCGCACCAGCCAGATGGCCGCTTTGCGCTGCGTCGCGGGATCTTTGCCCTGTTCTTCAAGCGTCGACAGGAACTGCTTACTTGCTCCAAGGCTGTCGAAGTCGGACTGAGCCAGCTGGCGGTAGACACTCGAACGAATGGCCCGCAGCTCGGGGGATTGCAGCTGAGCGGCCGTTTCAAGACTCCCTTCACACAGGGCAGCAATCGCGGCGGCCTGCGTGCGGTCGGTTTCCATCCCCAGGTCAATCAGGAGTTCCGTAATGTCTTCGGCGGAGAGCGGTGAAAACAGGATCGGCTGGCACCGCGAGCGAATCGTCGGCAGGATCGATTCCGACTCGGGAGCCGTCAGAAACAGAATCGCCCCAGCTGGGGGTTCTTCGAGGGTCTTAAGCAGGGCGTTCGCACTGGCATCGTTCATCGTGTGGGCATCATCGATGATGGCCACTCGACGAGAGGCAGTCATCGGTCGCAGCGCGAGGTCATGACACAACCCCTCGCGTCCGCGCCGCTCAGGCGGGCCGATTAAGAGCTCAATCGGAAGTTCCTGTTTCCCCTCGGGACGTTCGACAACCAGCAAGTCGGGATGGGTTCCCGCGACGACCTGTTTACAGCTTGGACACTCGCCACAGGCATCGAGTTGGTCAGGCGTCCGCGAAGTACAGAACAGGCACTGAGCCACGAGCCGGGCAAACGTCCGCTTCCCGATCCCCGGCGGACCGACCAGCAGAAACCCATGCGCCAACCGATCCCGCTGCACCGCCCGGCGGAACATCTCGATCTGTCGTGAATGTCCGCGAAGGGTTTGCCAGATCATGGGGGAACACAGAGACGAGGAGAGTTATGGTGCGAGTATAGGTGAAGAAGAAGGAACACTCATCTTCACTAATGGGCACTAATCAGGAGGAGGAAATTTGAAGGAGAGGAGTTCGAGGGGAGCCGAGATCTGAGACAGAATTCTCCCAATTAGTGAAGATCAGTGGAGATTAGTGTTCCCATTCCTTCTCTGCCTTCCTTCCACTTCACGGAGCGTTTTCCATCTTTCGGCGGCGGGGTGGATCGAGGTAACGGAAACCGGCGTTGGGGTTCTTTTCATCAAACGCAAACGCATCGCGGTTCCGCAGGAAGTGCTTGACGTAGCTGATGGGGATTGCGAACCCCAGTCCCTCACCGCCGACCAGCTTCATGTTGGTCACGCCGATCACCTCGCCTCGCGAGTTGAACAGCGGTCCCCCGCTGTTGCCGGGGTTGATCTCCGCGGTAGTCTGGATGTAGGTGATCCCATCGAAGTTGCGAGCCCGCGTGCTGATGATTCCCTGTGAAACGGAACGATCGAGCCCGAGCGGATTCCCGATCGCGAAGACAGTATCGCCCTCTTTCTGGTTGGTGTCGGGGGCCAGTGCGACCGTGGTGAACTTAAACCCTTCAACCTGCGGAATCTGAAGCAGGGCCAGGTCGAAGTACGGGTTCATCGCCAGAATCTTCACATCTGCGATCCGCCGCTTCACGAAGTCTCCAGCCTCGGTCTTGTCGAAGATCACGACGGCGAGGCGAGTTTCCTTCTCAATGACGTGATAATTGGTGACGCAGTACCCCCGATTGTTGATGATGAATCCACTGCCGAGCCCGCTGGGTGTCTCCACCATCACAACGCCTTCGCCATACTCCTCAGCCAGTTCCTTGACCGACTTAAAGGGCAGGTTCGCCGTGCGAAAGACCTCGTCACTGCCGCCGTCGGAGGTCCCCTTGGTATCGGCAGCTGTTCCATCGCCTGCTTCGCGGCTCAAGATGCGATCGACCGGGATTCGCACGACATCGACACCGATGTCGACGTAAACCTCCTGCTCGGTCTCTTTCAGGATCTCGCCCTGCACCTTGTGCCCGGACTTCAGCTGGATCGTGTCAGCCTGAAGCGGAGAGACCACCAGCCCCAGCAGGGCCATGCCCAACCAACGTGTACCCCGTCGCATCCTGCTGTTCTCAGTTCCCACTGTCCTGACTCCTGAATTTCGGGTGACAATCGTTGCAGCTGGTGTTCAAGCGGTTGAGAGCCGTCTGAAACTCATCGAACTTGTCGGTCTTCACCGCTTCGACTCCGAGAGCCGCCCCATCGATGAAGGCCTTGGTGAAGGCCTGGTACTCGGGGTTGTCGGCGGCGTCGTAGCTGGCATCTCCCATCATAACACCGAGAGCCCGTAACACCGAGAGGTCTCGGGCCGCCTCGTTGGCCTGTTCCTTCAACCGCTTGGCATCACCGATATTCGATTTGAGATGAGTCATCGTCTTATCGATGATCTTCATCATCTCGGCTCGATCGGCGACCTCGACGTAGGGGACGACATCCTTCGACTCTTTATCGGGAGGGCTACCGCCGTCGAGGATCGTCGTAATCTGCTCAAAAAGGTCACTCGTGGCCTGCTTGGCAGCTCCGCCTTTTTCGGTGGCCTTGCCTTGAATTTCATAGCACAGGTCACGGACGTACTTGGCCTTGGCCTTCCAGTTGGCAGCTTCGGGATGCTCGGCAATGACGATGGCCAGCATCCCCATCAGGGCGGCATTCTGCTGGATCGTGGTCAGGCCGGCGTTGTACTTCGGAACCGTTTGCAGGCTGGCGTTGATCTCTGTTCGCGCGATCTTGACGGCTTCCAGAGCGAGATCCAGCGGGATGACCTTGCCCCAATCCCTGTGGCTGCCTCCGGCTTCGGATGCAACTCCCGCTGTTGGTAGAGGCGCCGCGGTGGCGGAATCCGAGGTCGACGGTGCGGCCTGCGGGGAGCCCTGCGTTTCCGCCTCAGCTGAAGACGCCCCCCCAACGGGAGACTTGTCCGCGGCCACTACCAGCGGCTGGTCGAAGAACACGTCGTACGGGACTTTGCCGATCCACTTCGTCTCCGGATGAGCGGGATCGACGGGAGGTGTCTCTGGCGTACCGGCAGGAAGCGATCCCGCAGGAGTTGCGGAACTCGTCACCGGAGCAGCGACTGGTGTCGCCGACGGTTGAGTCACCGGAGGAGCAGGGGGCTCGGATTTGCCGGAACAGCCAGCGACAACGGAGACCGATCCGATCAACAGAACGGTGATCCACGTCCGTAGGGTCATTCCGGCCTCCGAGGATCAGTTCAGTTCCAGAGAGTCATTCCAGCGAAATCAAGGGGTACACCGACGGGCCTCGCCAAGCGAGGCCCGTCGTAAACTCGTCCTTAGTACACACCAACCACGGTTGTCTTGGCGAACTCGTGGAACGGTCGGGTTCCGCTGATGCCGTCCCAGGGGAACTTCGGCCAAGGCTTCTCGCGCTCCCCTTCGTCACGTTCCATGAAGCCGGGGATGAACAGTTCGTGCGTCAGCGTATAGAGCTTCACACGTCCGGTCTCACCATATCCAACGACCTGGTCATAGTTCTTGAAGTCGACCACCTCAACCACAGCTCGCGGCTGGGGGGCGTAGTAGGCGATCTTGTAGTTGTCTTCCGCTGTGACAGGCTTGCCACAGGCGAGGCCCATCAGCGTGTTGCCGTAGGTCGGGGCAATGAACACGTTCGGACCGAGCAACTCCTCGACCGCAAAACGAATCCACTGCGAGGTCATTTCCGTCCCGCCGCAGAAGACCCCTTTGATGCCGGCTTCTTCGAGGCTCGATCCCTTGTCGATCAGACGCAGAGCAAGAGCTTCAAGCAGCTTCGGGGTGGCGAATGCACACTGGATGTTGTGATTGGCCGAGAGGATCGTCATCGCCTGATCAATCACGTGATCGGCATAGGCCTTGGCCCCGGCGACATCCCCCTTCTTGAGAAGCTTCACCACATAGCGAGGATCGAGGTCAACGCAGAAGCAGATCCCGCCGCGGAACTGACACAGATGCTCAATCGCCAGACGCAAACGCCGCGGCCCCGAAGGTCCCAGCATCAGCCAGTTCGCGCCCTTCGGGAACGAGGCATCGGGAATCGTGCGGGAGAACTCTTCGTAGTCGATGTCGTGGTCTTTCACGACACAACGAGACTTCGGAATCCCCGTGGTGCCCCCGGTCTCGAAAACGAACTTGGGCTGATCCTTCCATTTCTGGGGCAGGAACCGGGTCACCGGCCCGCCGCGCAGATCCTCATCATCGAACAACGGAAACTTTTTGAGGTCGTCGAAGCACTTGATCTCTTTCAGCGGATCAAACTTCAGCGTCTTGGCCTTCTCCAACCAGTAGGGAGCTCCCAACTCTGGATGGAAATGCAGCTGGACAACTTCGACGGTCTGCTCGTCGAGCTTCTTCTTGGCCTGTGCGACGAGGGTCTCGAGATCAGTGCTCACGTTGTGAAATCCTTGTTGAGGTCCCCTGCCACGACTGTCGACCGGATTCGATGCGAAAGAACGAGCACGCGTCCACCGATCCCAGCCTCGCGTCGCGAGCAGGAATATTCATGACTGATGATAGCAAACCAAGCGACGAAACCAATCAGTCCGCCCGAGTGGTGGCAACATCAGAGGGGCGGGCTACAATCTATTCTCACTGCCTACCCGTCCCACCTGGAAAGATCCCGCCATGCTCGACATCCCTGTGATCCGCTGGGGAAAGCCTTACGAATCGATCGAGAAGCAACCGGTCGTCCACTTCGAAACGGGCGAAACTCTCGCCACCGTCAGCCAAGCCAACGCCGGGATCATCAAGCTCGATGGTCGCAAGCAGGCGAAGGCTCGCGATCTGCTGCGGAAGTTCACGATCGACCAGCTGTGCGACATGTGCGTCAAAGCGGCTGATTACTACCTGAATGCCACGCTGCCGCTCGGGAATGGAACACAGTCCCCCGAAGAGTTCTGTCGCATCCAGTCAGCGACGACCGGACTGCCCGAGGCGATGTGTGCCGCCAACATGCGGAAGAACGCCTATGTGCTGACCCACATGCGCGAGGTGCTGGAGGCTCTCACTCGTGGGCTGCCGTTCGACATTCTCACGCGTGGTTATGGCATGGAGAACCGGGGTGTCATGCTCAGCTACCAGTGCCAGAGCCCGACGCTCGGTATGGTGCTGCCATCCAACTCACCCGGCGTACACACACTCTGGATGCCGGTCATTCCGCTGCAGGTCGGCCTGGTCCTCAAGCCCGGATCGAGCGAGCCCTGGACGCCTTATCGAGTCTACGAGGCCTTCGCAGCTGCGGGCGTGCCGCGCGAGGCGTTCTGCTTGTATCCCGGTGGACACGACTGCGGTCCGGCTGTGATGGAAGTCTGTAACCGCTCGATGATCTTCGGAAATCAGGCGACCGTCGACCGCTACCATGGTGACCCGCGAGTCCAGGCTCACGGCCCGGGATTCAGCAAGATCCTGCTGGGCGATGACTGCGTCGATGACTGGGAAAAGTACATCGACATCATGGCCGACAGCATCTTCGTCAACGGCGGTCGTTCGTGTATCAATGCCTCGGGCGTGTGGGCCAGTCGGCATACGGCCGAGATCGCGGATGCTCTGGCGAAGCGTCTTGGCCCTGTCGCTCCACTGCCGATGAACGATCCCAAGGCGGGTCTGGCAGCCTTCACGACACCCGGTGTCGCTGACGGCGTCGATGCCCAGATCGAAGAGAAGCTGCGTGAGCCAGGCTGTACCGAGGTCACCGACAAGTACCGCAACGGTCCACGCCTGGTGAAGCACGAGCGGTGCGATTACCTGCGTCCGACGATCTTCCACGTTTCGAGCCCCGACCCCTTCCTGGCGAACATGGAATACATGTTCCCATGTGCGTCGGTTGTCGAGTGTCCTCAGGACGAGATGATCAAACGGATCGGCCAGACCCTCGTCTGCTCGGCCATTACGAAGAACGAAGCCTGGGCCGCCCAGCTGGTCGATGCGACGCACATCGACCGTCTGAACGTCGGCCCGATTCGTACGAACCAGCTGCACTGGATGCAGCCGCACGAAGGCAACATCATCGACTTCCTGTTCCGCGCCCGGGCCTACCAGAACAGCCCGCCACCGGCACATTGATTGACCGATGTTTGACTGGCAAATGAGCAAAGCCCGGAGGGTGCAACCTCCGGGCTTTTTATTTCCTGACCACTGTCCCACGAGTTACAGCGTATCAAAGTCCGGCCAGTCGTCGCTCACGGCGAAGGAGACGACCGGGGCTTCGGCGGCTTTGTCGACGTGGCGTTTGATGCGCCGATTGTTGACCGTTTCGAGGCCTTCGTACTTCATCTCCGGCAGCATCTGATTGATGCGGATTTCGATCTGGGTCAGCTCGTCGCCCTCTTCGGGAGTCACGAATGTAAAGGCCCGGCCGTTGCTGTCCGAGGAGAGACGACCGGTACGGCCGACGCGGTGGACGTAATCGTCCGACGACTGGGGCAGGTCGTAGTTGATGATGTGCGAGATCCCGCTGACATCGATCCCGCGACCGACCACATCGGTGGCAATCAGCAGCCGCAGCGAGCCATCACGCAGCTGGCGGAAGACGCGGTCGCGTTCCCGCTGGGGCAGGTCGCCGTGAATGGCTTCGACGTTCCGCTTGAGTCGCTTACCCAACCGGGCGTGCAGCTTGTCAGCTCCCCGCTTTGTGCGGCAGAAGACGATCGCCTGCTGTGGTCGTTCTTCATAGAGCAGCCGCACGAGCAGCGAGAACTTGCGATTCTCGTCGACGGTGCAGAAGTACTGCTCGACCAGGCTCGGGCCGATCTCACCGCCGGAGAGGTCGACCATGCCGGGAGACTGCATGTACTTCTGAGCCAATCGCTGCACAGCTGCGTCCATGGTGGCGGAGAGCAGCAGCGTCTGACGCTGGGCGGGGCACTTGCGGAGGATGCGTTCGATGTCGGGACGGAAGCCGATATCGAGCATGCGGTCGGCTTCGTCGAGAATCACCATCTTGATCTTGGCGAGGTTCAGGGCCCCGCGCTGAATCAGGTCGATCACGCGACCGGGAGTTCCCACGACGATCGACGGGCAACGCTCCAGCATCTTGAGCTGGGAGCCAATCGAACGACCGCCCACCAGCAGGGCGGGCTGGCAGTTGTGCTCAGCGGCGAGTTTGGTCGCCTCAGCAGCCACCTGCTCACTCAGTTCCCGAGTGGGCGAGAGGACAATCGCCTGAACTTCAGGAAGCCGATGATCGATCGTCTCCAGGATCGGAATGACGAACGCAGCTGTCTTGCCAGTACCGGTGCGAGCCTGGCCAATGCAGTCCTTCCCCGTGATGGCGATGGGGATGAATTCAGCCTGAATGGGCGTGGGGTGCGTATAACCGACCGAACGAATCGCTCGCATCATGCGAGTGCTGAGACCCAAATCATCAAACGTGATCAAAACTGGCACTTCCTGCAAAAATCAAAACAAAGCCCTACGAAGAGCTTGACATGCACTAAGAATACATTAGTGCAGTAGTGCCGCGGGGTCAAGTGCGGATCTCAAGATGAGGGCGTATTCAGACTTCCGGCGATCCCATTGTTGTGCAATTCTTAACAGGCGACTCATCCAGAACCAGAACACTGCTCTGCGGTGCCTCGCTGTCTGGGCCCTCCGCAAATACAACGACACCGCGGACAGTCGACCGACCATCCACGGTGTCGTGAGATTCAAACCGAAAACTACTCGTCGGTGACGCAGCCTTCGCTCGCGGTCTTCACGTTCTTGATGTACTTGTAGAGCGTGCCACGGGTGTTCTTGAAGGCAGGGGCCTTGAAGGCGGCCTTCCGCTTGGCCAGTTCGGCATCGCTGACATCGATATCGATCCGGTTCTTTTCCGCATCGATGGTGATGATGTCGCCGTTCTTGGCCAGGGCGATCGGACCGCCGTCCTGAGCTTCCGGGGTGACGTGGCCGACGATGAAGCCGTGCGAGCCACCGGAGAAGCGGCCGTCGGTAATCAGTGCCACCTTGTCGCCCAGACCGGCTCCCATGATGGCTGAGGTCGGGGTCAGCATTTCGGGCATTCCGGGGCCGCCCTTGGGACCTTCATAGCGAATGACGATCACTTCGCCGCCCTTGATCTCCTTCCGCTCCAGGCCGTGCAGCATGTCTTCTTCGCTGTCGTAGCACAGGGCAGGGCCCTTGAAGACGAGGCCTTCCTTACCGGTGATTTTGGCCACAGCACCGTCCGGGCAGAAGTTTCCACGCATAATGCGGATATGACCGGTCGCCTTAATCGGTTTTTCCAGTGGATGGACCACATCCTGCCCCGGAGTCAGGCCTGGCAGCGAGGCCAGATTCTCGGCCAGAGTCTTCCCCGTCACAGTCAGGCAGTTGCCATCGATCAGGCCCTTCTCGAGGAGGTACTTCAGTACAGCTGGCGTGCCACCGACCTTATGCAAATCTTCCTGAACGTACTTACCGCTTGGCTTGAGGTCAGCCAGGAAGGGGATACGATCGCTGACCTTCTGGAAGTCATCGATCGTCAGGTCAATGCCCACGGCCCGGGCCATGGCGATCAGGTGCAACACAGCGTTGGTCGATCCACCGACGACCATAATCAGGACCATCGCGTTCTCGAACGCCGTCCGCGTCATGATGTCACGTGGCTTGATGTCCTTTTCGAGGAGCACCTTCAGGGCGGCCCCCGCTGCGAGGCACTCCTGGTACTTGCCACCGTCTTCGGCGGGGATCGAGGAACTGTAGGGGAGGCTCATCCCCATCGCCTCGATCGCACTGGCCATCGTATTCGCGGTGTACATCCCGCCGCAGGCACCGGCACCGGGGCAGGACTTCTGCACGACGGTCTTGCGGATGTCTTCGGTGATCTTGCCGCCGATGTATTCCCCGTACGACTGGAAGGCCGAGACGATGTCGAGCTTCTCGCCCTTGGCTCCGCAGCCGGGCTTGATCGTTCCCCCGTAGATCATCAGCGAGGGGCGGTTCAGTCGGCCCATGGCCATCAGGCAGCCGGGCATGTTCTTGTCACAGCCGGGGATTGTGATCAGGCCGTCGTACCACTGAGCCCCCATCACGGTTTCGATGCTGTCGGCGATGATCTCGCGAGACTGCAGCGAGTAGGACATCCCGTCCGTACCCATCGAGATCCCGTCGCTCACGCCGATCGTGTTGAACCGCATCCCGACCAGCCCCGCAGCTGTGACCCCTTCCTTGGCCTTGGCTGCCAGGTCGAGGAGGTGCATGTTACAGGGGTTGCCCTCGTACCAGACGCTGGCGATGCCGACCTGAGCCTTGTTCATGTCGGCTTCGCTCATGCCGGTGGCATAGAGCATGGCCTGCGAGGCCCCCTGAGACTTCGGCTGAGTAATGTGCGAGGAGTACTTGTTGAGCATGGGACGGTGATTCAAAAGAGAAAGTGACAACCACCCAACCAGACAGGAGTATTCCCCCCATGGTTCGGTCAAGCCCCTCATGATAACGATCAAACAACCGCCGCTGTAGTCGGGGCCGGGGCTCCTCCATCACGAACGCTGGCTGGATGTTCAAAGTGAGGGTCCGGTGCCTCAGTCTGAGACTTGGAAAGGCTGCGCATTTGAAAGCTCAGCGGAGCCCCCAGGCTGGAGTGAATTTACAGCGAGACATCCTTGGAGATAGCATCATCCTTGCTGAATGTTGTACGTCAAAGTTGAATCCAGCATCGAGAAGCAATCGCCAAGGACATGAAGCATGTGTCACCGTATCATCGTGAGATTCTGCTTTGTTGCGGCGATTGCTGTGATTGCCAACGGACCTGTGTTTGCGCAGACGGAATCTCTGCAAGATTTCGCGGGACAACTCGCCCGTCCAACAGATGCCACGACTGTCTACGTGGCGAAAGAGTTCATCACAATTGACCCTAAGAATCCCCGGGCCCAGGCCGTCGCGGTTCGAAGCGGGAGATTCGTGGCAGTCGGGACTCTGGACGACGTACAGGCTGCAGCTGGTACAGGGGCCAAAGTCGATCGCACATTCGATGGGAAAGTGGTGATTGCCGGTTTCGTGGAGCAGCATGTCCATCCTGTGTTGGCGGCACTGACCATGAACACCAAAGTGATTTCGATCGAGGACTGGGACGCGATCGACGGGTTCTCGCCAGCTGTCCGCGATCCACAAGGCTATGGAGAGCGGCTCAAGCAGGCACTGGCTGATCACAAGGACAAAACCCAGCCTTTCGTGACATGGGGCTACCATCACTACATGCACGGCGAGATGTCACGGACGCTGCTCAACCAGCTGGCGCCAGACTTCGCAGTGATCGTCTGGCACCGTTCCGGTCACGAGCTCATTTTGAATGACGCTGCTCTCAAGCTGACTGGAATTGACGAACAGTTGATCGCCAGTCTTCCGATGAGTGCTCAGGAGCAGATCCATCTGGAGAAAGGCCATTTCTTCGAGCAAGGAGCAATCTCGGTCCTTGGGAAAGTCGCTCCGTTCATGGCCTCACCGGCGTCGTTTAAGAATGGACTGGAATACAGCGTTAAGTATTACCACCGTAATGGGATCACAGTCTGCTGCGAGCCAGGCGGTTTCGTAGCTAAACCTGTCCAGGACGCCATCAACTCGGTTTACAGTGGCGAGGATGTGCCCTTCAATCATTTCTTCATGGCCGATGGCAAGACGTTCGCCGCTCGTAACCCGAAGGATCCCCAGGCCCTCATCAAGGACAGTGAAGAGATCTTGAACTGGGGGCAGGGCAGAACCGCTTACCTTCCCAAACAGGTCAAGCTATTTACTGACGGGGCCATCTTCAGCCAGCTGATGCAGATGAAAGACGGCTACACAGACGGCCACAAGGGGGCGTGGATTATCGACCCGCCAGTGTTCTCATACGCTTTCCAGTCATACTGGGATGCTGGCTTCCAAATCCACGTGCACAATAACGGCGATGCCGGTTTCGACGTGGTGCTGGGCGAATTGGAAAAGGCGATGAAACGGGCTCCTCGTCAAGATCATCGGACGGTGCTCGTTCACTTTGGATTCGCCCAGCAGGATCAAGTCAAGAAGTGGATCGAATTGGGCGGAATCGTCAGCTCCAACCCCTATTACGTCACAGCGCTGGCCGGTCCCTACGAGAAGATCGGCATCGGCCCCGACCGGGCGAAGAATATCGCGCCGCACAAATATGTATTGGACCAGAAGGGGTCTCTTTCGTTCCACTCAGACATGCCCATGGCTCCCGCCAAACCTATGCAGTTGGTTTGGGCTGCCGTCAACCGGACAACTTATGAGGGGCAGACCGCCGGACCAGAGCATCGCGTGCCGCTGGACATCGCGATCCGCGCCATCACGATTAATGCTGCATATTCTATCCAACAGGAGAAAGAGATCGGTTCGATTGAGGTTGGAAAACGAGCGAACCTCACCGTGCTGGAACAGAGCCCTTATGACGTGCCTGCTGATCAACTCAAGGACATCATAGTCTGGGGGACGATGCTCGAAGGCCGGGTCCAGCCCGTGACTAAACCAGAAAAAACGACATCTCGACGCGATTCACCACGCACCCCCGACCAGGAAGCGATTCTGGCTCGCTATGCAGCGAGAGTGGGTGAAGGGGTGACACACACTCCGGCGACCTCGGCTTGTCCTACCGGCTGCTCCTGTCAGCTCAGCCAGATACTTGCGAAGTTGATCGTCACGCAACTGGACTCACAACGACCTTAATGGCATACCAATTCTGCGAGGTGGCCACCCTGCCGAATTGCCACACACCTCCATTCCGTAGGGTGGCCCCGGTTGGCTGCGTTGAGCCTACCGGGCGGCGCAGCCGGTAGAGGTCTTTGCTCCAGGCTCATCAGCGAGGCAACCTCCTGTGCATTGCACACGGGTAGGCCCCCAAGCGGGCCAACCCGTTCCACCCAGCGGTTGCTACTCGCCACGCGTCCTATACCGCTGCTTCCGCTGTTCTATAAAAATGTGCTCGCCTGAAAGTGGGTCGACAGGTTTTTCATAAAGAACAATCCAGCCGCACTGCGTTTCCAGTGCCAAATCGTCATCTGTCTGCGACACCCCGACCAAGCCGCCGACGAATCGCATATCGGTTTCTCGATCTCCCCAGATCACGTTCACTGGAGCGGAACACAGCCCAGAGGGAACTGCCTTGATACCCACTCCTTGTGGATCGCCCCACCGCTCACGCCAATGCTGCTTGTCATCGATTTCCAATCGACGCTCCCAATCACCCAGGTATGGATTCAGATAGAGCCGATCACCAAGATCTTTTAGATAAGGAAAGAGAACATTGATCCATCCGGTCATCACGGCAGGACCAGACCCACCGTGATAGCGGAAAAACGACTTCCAGAACTCAGTCTCCGCATGGCCTTCCGCGGCACGTACAAACTGAGAAAGAATCGGATTGAGTGCCTGTATCCAGTCCCTTAATCCGTATTCCACAAACAGACCTGCACGATCTTGTAGCGACTTCCAGTCTGCTACCGTACCCGTAAGCGTAACGGAGGGAATTCCACAGCCTGCACGCATATCGTATTCAAAGTACGCTTGAAAAGTGTCCATGATCATCAAGTCACTGGCCGCGAGTTCATTCGGACCGGTGGTCGAGAAATCGCATCGGATCATTTTCTGCAGTTCACCGACTTGCTTCCCAACCTGATCAGAGAACGCTGCAAATGCCTCTGGCCATGGATTGATTGCTCCTGGGAAGAAGTCCCTTCGGTCAACGACAATCTTCTCCTTTCCCAGATGAGCCACAAACCGATTGCGTAACTCCTCTGAGTGCATATTTACATGTATTGCAAATCCACGAGCCAACGTTAGCCATACTACATCCGGCGAGAGAATGAGTGGATGGTGTAGATAGAACGAATCGTGAACGGCACGTACCAGCGCATGGATATCATCGCAGGCAACCAGCGGATGCGAGGGAGTCCACAGAGCCTCGATCGGCCTCCGCAATGACTGCCTTAGTAATTTCTTATGATCAACGGCAGAAAGCCTGACTGCCGGTTCCACTTCTGGTGAAACTGAAAATGTGACACTCATTTCTGATCGATCCAGACTCATGTTCTTAGGGAACAATCAGGACACGCTCAGAATGATATTGGTTCCACCACACTAATTAAATCAAATAAACAACTCGTTCGTGGCGTCCCCAGATCACTCCACTCATCAGAACAACCCCTTGATCGGTGCCCCGTTGGGGACGATGGCGGTGGGGCGGCCGGACTGGTCGTGGAACTGGGTGTCGAGCGGGACGCCCATGGCGTGGTAGAGTGTGGCGAGGAAATCGTTGGGGGTGACCAGATCGGACTGCGGTTCCTCGCCCTTGCTGTTGGTCGATCCGATGACCTGTCCCATGTTCAGGCCGCCGCCCGAGAGGAAGACCGACATCGCCTTGCCCCAGTGGTCGCGGCCGGGCTGGCCGTCGTAGTTCGACAGCCGCGGGGTGTGGGACATCTCGCCCATCACCAGCAGCAGCACTTCCTTGTCGAGGCCGCGTGAGTAAATGTCGTCCATCATCGCCGAGACGACCTGATCCAGCACCGGCAGGCGGGCTTTCATCTCGGTGAAGATGTTCCAGACGCTGGCATGATCGTCCCAGCTGCGGGCCTTCTGGCCATCGACATACGGGAAGTCGATCGTCACCAGCCGGACGCCCGCCTCGACCAGCCGCCGGGCGAGCAGGCAGCGCTGGCCGATGGAGTTCCTTCCGTATCGATTACGAGTCTCTTCACTCTCCAGCGAGATGTCGAAGGCTTTCAACGCCGCGTCGCTGGTCAGCATATTGATCGCGCTCTGATTGAAGCGATCGCCGGTCAGCATCTCGCCCCCCGTATCGAGATCACGACGGAACTGATCGAGCTTGCCCAGCAGATCGGCCCGCGACTGGAACCGGTCAGCTGCGATCTTCTCGATGCCAACATTAGGGACGCGGAAGTTCGGTTTGTTCGGGTCAGCTGTCACCAGAAACGGCTGCAGGCTGGAGCCCAGATAGGCCGCTCCGTCGTAACGCACATGGTTCGCGACATGGGCCGGCATGTCGGGTCGCCGCTGGCCCAACAGCTTGGTCATGACCGACCAGGCATTGGGATGCTTCGGGGCATAGGGCGGCTGCTCGTTCAGTTCACCGGGATAAGCTGTCACCAGCGTGTGCGTGCTGTTGACGTGGCCGGGGCTGTCATGGCTGAGCGAGCGAATGAGCGAGAAGCGATCGGCCCGCGCCGCCAGCAGGGGGAGATGTTCGGTGATCTCCAGCCCCGGCACCGGCGTCTTGGTTGGCCGGAACTCGCCGCGATACTCCTGCGGAGCCTCGGGCTTCATGTCGAACGTTTCCAGATGGCTAGGCCCACCCCACAGCCACAAGACGATCAGAGACTTGTTCGAGAGCGGGCTGCCAGGATTCGCCTGCGCTGACTGCCCCCGCAGCAGATCTGCCAGTGTCAGGCCGACGGCACTGGTCCGCAGGAAACTCCGCCGAGGCAGCGTCCCCGGACAGCGGAGAGCACCACCGTGATTGTCGCGAGCACCGAAGTGAGGTGTTTGACTCATCGTGCCATTGACTGGAAAAAAAGAGGTGGGAAGGAAGTGCAGGGCGAGCATCTGGTGAATCGCCGTCCGGTTGAGTTTATCCAGAACGGTTCATCAAAGTGAGCTTACGCGAGGAGCCAACGGAGGTAAACCGCAACGTGCGACCGGGCGGTTACGGGCGGTCCCCATGTCTGACGAGGGGCTGCCTGCTTGCAAACAATGTTCTTGAGGAGCAATGGTTCCTCTTCACTAAGCATTGATGATCGAATCGACCCCTCCGCCGCCGAGGATGGTGTCGTTGCCGACGATTCCATCGCCGCCGTTGAGGAGGTTGTTGAGCAGATCGCCGGTAATTGTGTCGGCGAACGGAGAGCCAACCACATTCTCGACCGCGGACAGGGTGTCGACCCCAGCGGCCCCCGAGGTCTTCTTCGTGGTGAGGTTCACGGTCACCGGACCACTGGCTGTAGAGTAATTGATGGTGTCTGTACCAATGCCACCCGTCAGCGTGTCGTTACCAAGGTTCCCGATAAGTAGGTCATCTCCCGAACCACCGTTTAGGTTGTCGTTCAAGTTGCCACCAATCAGCGTATCGTTACCCGAACCGCCGGTGATCGTCACTGCCCAGGTCGCTCCAGTCGCATTGAACGTGTTATTACCCGTCGATGCTGACGCAACAACAGTCTCGATTTCTCCAGTGAACAGATTCAAATTCACATTCCCGGTCCCAGCTCCGACGGAGACCGTATCGAGATCCGCGCCCCCACTCACCGTGTCAAGGCTGTCGATAATCAAGTAATCGTTTCCGGATTCACCTCTGAGGGTGTCTGTCCCCTGACCACCAGTCAGTGTATCCAGACCGCTCCCGCCTATGATCGAATCATTCCCGGACCCACCGGTCAGCCTGTCGTTCAGATTACCACCTGTGATCGTATCGTTACCCGAACCTCCGGTGATCGTCACTACCCAGGTCACACCAGTCGCATTGAACGTGTTATTACCCGTCGATGCTGACGCAACAACAGTCTCGATTTCTCCAGTGAACAGATTCAAGTTCACATTCCCGGTCCCAGCTCCGACGGAGACCGTATCGAGATCCGCGCCCCCACTCACCGTGTCAAGGCTGTCGATAATCAAGTAATCGTTTCCGGATTCACCTCCGAGGGTGTCTGTCCCCTGACCACCAGTCAGTGTATCCAGACCGCTCCCGCCTATGATCGAATCACTCCCGGACCCACCGGTCAGCCTGTCGTTCAAGTTGCCGCCGATGATCGTATCGTTACCCGAACCTCCGGTGATCGTCACTGCCCAGGTCGCACCAGTCGCATTGAACGTGTTATTACCCGTCGATGCTGACGCAACAACAGTCTCGATTTCTCCAGTGAACAGGTTCAAGTTCACATTCCCGGTCCCAACACCGATGGTCACAGTGTCGACATCAGCCCCACCGTTGAGCGTATCCAGACTATCGACCACCAGAGAGTCATTCCCGGCCGCACCCACGAGGAAGTCGGCTCCTGCTCCACCAGTCAATGTGTCATTACCCGCACCGCCGCGAAGGATATTGACACCCGCATTCCCCGTCAGCGAGTCATTGAACGCTGACCCCGTCAGGTTCTCCACACCGAGCAACTTGTCGTTACCCGCCCCGCCCGTCGTCTGCACAGCTGTCGATGCCACGCTGACCCGCACGCCGATCCCCGCCTGAACGTAACTGACCGTATCGACATCGGCTCCCCCGTCCAGCGTGTCATTCCCCAAACCACTAATGAGCGTGTCGTTGCCCGAACCGCCGAGTAATGTCCCAGCCACCAACGCCCCCAGCGAACTGTCCAGCTTCAGCGAGTCATTACCCGCCAACCCCGAGATCGAAACAGCTGTCACACTCGCCGCCGACACCCCCGTGTTGATGAGAGTGCCATTGGCATCGATCTTGATGATCCCCGCCACATTCCGCACCGTAATCGTGTCATCACTCGAGGTTCCCAGAACATTCAACACGGCTCCATTGAGCGTAAAAGTCACCGCCCCTGTCACTGGCCCCGCTTGCGCGCCCACACGCACACGCCCGCCGCCCTCAGCGAGAAAGCGTGCGAAGTAGGTACCGTTAAAAGGATCAAAAACTGCGGGCTGAAGGTTCGTAGTGCTCGTCAGACCAACCAGACTGTTGCTGGCGCTCACGACTCCGTTGATTCCAGTCGTTCCGTTGACCCAGGTGACTGCTCCGGCATCCTGAACTGCACCGTTGTTCCAATTCGAGCTGCTGACGACATAGTTCCCGTTGCTCAGCGCGGTCACGCCATCAAGACCGACAGAGTCACTGGAAGAACTTCCGACGAGGCTGTTCGCGGAGCTCACCACACCGACAATCCCAGTCATCCCGTTGCCCCAGGTGACTGCTCCGACATTGACGACTCCTCCGTTGTCCCAAAACAGGCTGCGAACGACATAGTTCCCGTTGCTTAGCGCGGTCACGCCACCAATACCGACAGAGTCACTGGAAGAACTTCCGACGAGGCTGTTCCCAGAACTCACCACGCCGCTGATCCCCGTCGTACCACTGCCCCAGGTGACTGCTCCTGCATCGACAACTGTCCCATTGTCCCAATTCGGGCTGTTGACGACATAGTTCCCGTTGCTTATCGCGGTCACGCCACTAATACCGACTCTGTCATTCCGAGAACTTCCGATGAGACTGTTCGCGGAACTCACCACACCCACAATCCCCGTCGCCCCGTTGCCCCAGGTGACTGCTCCGACATCCTGAACTACACCGTTGTCCCAATTCGAGCTGCTGACGACATAGTTCCCGTTACTCAGCGAGGTCACGTAACCATCACCGAGATTATTATTAGCAGTACTTCCAACAAGGCTGTTCGCGGAACTCACCACACCGACAATCCCCGTCATCCCGTTGCCCCAGGTGACTGCTCCGACATCCTGAACTACACCGTTGTCCCAAATCGGGCTGCGGACGACATAGTTCCCGTTGCTTAGTGCGGTCGCGCCAGCAGTACCGACAAAGTCATAGGCAGAACTGCCGACAAGGCTGTTTGCCGAGCTCACCACACCGACAATCCCCGTCGCCCCGTTGCCCCAGGTGACTGCTCCAGCATCCAGAACTGCACCGTTGTCCCAATTTGAGCTGCTGACGACATAGTTCCCGTTGCTCAGGGCCGTTACGCCATTTCTACCGACTCTGTCATTCGGAGAACTTCCGATGAGACTGTTCGCAGAACTCACCACACCCACAATCCCCGTCGCCCCGTTGCCCCAGGTGACTGCTCCGACATTGACGACTCCCCCGTTGCCCCAATTCGAGCTGCGGACGACATAGTTCCCGTTACTCAAGGCGGCCACTCCAAAAGAACCGACAATGTCATTCGGAGAACTTCCGATGAGACTGTTCGCAGAACTCACCACACCGACAATCCCGGTCGTCCCACTGCCCCAGGTGACTGCTCCTACGTCTATGACACCCCCGTTGTCCCAAGACAAACTGCGGACGACATAGTTCCCGTTATTTAGGGCCGTCACTCCACTATAACCAACTAGGTCACCGGCAGAACTTCCGACAAGGCTGTTCGCGGAACTCACCTCACCGCTGACCCCTGCAGTCCCACTGCCCCAGGTGACTGCTCCGACATTGACGACTGCACCGTTGTCCCAATACGGGCTGCGGACGACATAGTTCCCGTTGCTCAGAGTAGTTACATGTTTTTCAACACTGTCCCCTGAAGAACTTCCGACAAGGCTGTTCACCGAACTCACCACACCGCTGACCCCAGTCACCCCATTGCCCCAAGTGACTGCCCCGGCATCAACTACTGTCCCGTTGTCCCAACTGTCGCTTATGACGAGATAGTTCCCGCTGCTCAAGGCGACGACTGCACCGTAGCCGGAACTCGTGAGGCTGATCTTGTCACCAGCATGTGCCCCTCTCAATGTACTGATCAATTCCCCGGTCGAGCCGTTAAACAGATACACAGCTCCCGCATTGGTTCCCCCCGCATCGTCATACGGAGATGTAATCACTACATTACCCGTGCTCAGTGGAACCACGCTGTGACCAAACTGGTTCCCCGGAGCCGGGTTTGGATCAACGAACTCAGAAAACGCAATCAGCAGGACCCGCTGCTCCAGTGTCCCAGACGATCCCAGAAAGTCAGCACGTCGGCATTTCCGCCGCGGCTTGAGTAGGCGCAGACTTTTAAACATTTCGCGAAACAAACGAAGAGATGTCATCGGCACGCCCTACTTTCAACATCCTACAAGAACCAGCAGACAGAAAGCCCACTGACACACAAGGCATAGGCTTAAGTCAATTTACTAGTTCGTTTTACGCGAGAAAAACTGCGCAAGTCAAGTACATCAACTCCAATACGTGAAATAATCAAGGGCAGTCCAGTGTAACTGGTAGACAAAGTCTGGCCTAACGTTGAATATTACCTGCCAACGTGACGGACGTGAGTCTACTGAGACTCACGGAGTCTCTACGCATTAGTAACACTCTACGTCTCGGCGGGCTGACGCCCGCCGCTCTTTGGGAAGTATGGCACGCGGGGCGAACTACGCGCTGGCGATGGGGGCCTTTTCGACCATGGCTCGGGCGGCCATGAGGAGGCCGACGGCGTCGAGGCCGAGGTCGGCGAGGAGTTCGCCGCGTTCGCCGTGCTCGATGAAGCGGTCGGGGATGCCCAGGCACTTGATGCGGCGGGTGTCGAGGCCAGCTGCGTTGGCAGCTTCGAGGACGGCAGAGCAGAAGCCGCCGTTGAGGGTGCCTTCTTCGACGGCGATCACGAAACCACCTTGCTCCAGCGTCGGGAAGAACGCACTGGTGTCGAGCGGACGCAGGAAGCGGGCGTTGACCACTCCGACATCGAGACCATCCGACCGCAGTTTCTCGGCAGCCTTCACGCAGTCGGTGAAGAGAGTGCCGAAGGCGAGGAAGATCCCGTCCTTGCCCTGGCTGTGAACTTCGGCTTTACCGAGTTCGACGGGAGCAACCTCGCGCGGGATGGTGACGGTGTTTGCCTTGGGATAGCGGATTGACGACGGGCCGGGCAGCTTGAGCGACAGGTCAACCATCGCAGACACATCGGCGTCGTCGCCGGGAGCCATGACGGTGATGTTCGGGAAGACCCGCATGTAGGCGTTGTCGTACATGCCGTGGTGCGTCGGGCCATCGGGACCGCAGACTCCGGCCCGGTCCATTGCGAAGACGACGGGCAGGTTCTGGAGGGCGACTTCCTGGAAGATGTGGTCGAAGCTGCGCTGCAGGAAGGTGCTGTAGATGTCGACGATGGGTCGCATTCCGGCCTTAGCCATGCCAGCGGCGAAGGCGACGGTGTGGCCTTCGCAGATACCGGTGTCGAAGAACCGGTCGGGGAACTCGCTGCGGATGGCCTGGAGCTTGTTGCCCTCGCACATGGCCGCGGTGAGGACGCAGACGCGCGAATCGGTCCGCATCTTGTGCAGGATCGCATCGCTGACCGTGTCGGTGTAGGACTTGCTGCCTCCCTTCTTGAGGAAGATCACGCCGGAGTCATCATCGCGGCTGAAGGGCGAAGGAGCGTGGAAGCCGACGGGATCGGCTTCGGCGGGCTTGAAGCCGTGGCCCTTCTCGGTGAAGACGTGGAGCAGCACTGGCCCCTTGATCTCCTTGGCCATCTGCAGGTATTCCCGCAGCGAACTCAGGTCGTGGCCATCGACCGGACCGATGTAGCGGAAGCCCATCTCCTCGAACAGCTTGCCACCGTGCAGGAAGGACTTCACCGCGTCCTTCATGTTGCCGAGTACCTCGCGGGTGGGCTCGCCGACCAGCGGCAGCTTATTGAGGAGCCAGGAGACATCTTTCTTCAGGCCGTTGTAGAACGGAGCGGAGCGGGCCTTGTCGAGATACTTGGCCAGGCCACCGACGCGGGGACAGATCCCCATCTTGTTGTCGTTGAGGATGACCAGAATGTCTTTGTTGAGTTCGGCAGCGTTGTTGAGAGCCTCGAACACGACACCGGAGGGCAGGGCCCCGTCACCAATGACAGCAACCGATTTGCGTCCTTCTTCGGGATGGACCAGATCGTCGCCGGCCTGAAGCCCGAGAACCGTCGAGACACTGGCTCCGGCGTGGCCGGTCACGAAGAGGTCGTAGTCGCTCTCGGCCGGGTTCGGGTAGCCCATGAGGCCACCCTTTTTGCGGATGGTGTTGAACTGCGGGAAGCGACCGGTCACGAGCTTATGCGGGTAGATCTGATGACCGGTGTCCCAGATCAGGCGGTCCTTCGAGAAGTCGAAGACCTGATGGAGAGCGATACACAGCTCGACCACGCCGAGGTTGCTCGCAAAGTGCGCGGGACGATCGGAGACGATCATGCACAGCGCTTCGCGGATCTCCTTCGCGAGCTGGACAAGCTGTTGATCATTCATCGCCTTGAGTTCAGCGGGCGACGAGACCAGGGGCAACAGCTGAAAATCCATTAGTGATCCCTCTCGATGATGTAACGGGCGAGTGCCTGAAGGTTCGCCGTCTGGGGGCCGAGGCTCTCCACAGCCTCGCACGCCCGGTCAACCAACCCCTTCGCTCGGTTCTGGCTCTCTTCGATGCCCAGAAGCGATGGGTAGGTCAATTTGTTGTGATCGGAGTCCTTGCGAACACCTTTCCCCATCTTGCCAGCGTCTCCGACGACATCCAACAGGTCATCTGCGATTTGGAACGCAAGTCCGATGGATTCGCCGTAGATTTGCAGGCTGCGTAGATTTTGCGGGGTCGTTTTCGCAATTCGACCACCCATCAGCAAGGCTGCCTGCAGCAGGCGACCGGTTTTTCGCCGGTGGATGGCTTCCAGCTGTTCAATGGTGCGGATTGGATGCGTTTCGGCTTCAAGGTCGGCTTGCTGCCCTCCGACCATACCCTCGGGCCCAGCCGCATTGGCGAGTTCGACGCAACAGGCTGCCGCGACCTCGGCAGGCTGGATGTCGCGGGCGATGATCTCGAACGCCCGGGTCAGGAGGCCATCTCCCGCCAGAATCGCGGTGGCCTCGCCGAACTTGATGTGGTTAGTCGGCATGCCGCGACGCAAATCGTCGTCGTCCATCGCCGGAAGGTCATCATGCACCAGAGAATAAGTGTGGACCAGTTCAATCGCACAGGCCGCGGGCAAGGCGGCCTCAATCGTCCCACCGCAGGCCTCGCACGCCAGCAGCGTGAGCACTGGCCGCACCCGCTTGCCGCCCGCAGCCACACTGTAGTGCATGGACTCACTGAGCCGGGTCGGGCAATCGGCCGACAGCGTGGCGTACTCTTGTAGCTTCTCATCAACCCGGCTGCGAAGCTGGGCGAGAACGGCAGACAGCGATGTTTGCGAGTTGGATGGAACGCTGGCCATGCGAAGACAGACACAGAGGGGAATCAGTTTCGCAAAGTGTAACTGCGGCAACGCCTTGAGCCAAGCGGGGCGAAGGGGGCCAGAGTGAGGTGCCCAGAAGAGGTCATGAGATCCACCGCGCTGCGAACAGTGGGAACATACCGCAGGGTCATTGCTCGCTTGGCTCCGAGCGACCGCGGACGATAGACTCAGTTTTTAATCACTTCCTCATCAAAGCTCATTAATCACGGCGAAGTTCGGACATGCTCTGTCTCACGACATCTTTGACGGCAATCCGTCGCCCTCACACGTTCTGAATGGGTCAATCTGACATGACCAGTAACACCTTGCGTCTCATTCTTTTCTTGTCGGCACTCTTCAGCTTCATCGCCGGATGGCAGGGCACCAGCGGGCATACCACCGCAGCTGAGACGCCCGCCCCGGACGCCTTCGTGCTTCCCTCGTATGCTCAGGTTCCGTTTGATGAGATTCGCATCGCTGCGGTGGATGATATTGAAGATCATCGAGCCGATGTGCAGGCTCTGTTTGCCGAGCGGGAAAAGATCCCGGAAGAGGAACGCTACCGTCTGATTGGCAAGACACCGCCAGTTCTCACACGAGATCTGGATAAAGAAGCGATCGATTACTATCACGAACACATCGTTCAGAACTATCTGGACACGACGACCGATACGGGGCCCACTCGCGATGCGGGCGTTGCCTTTCTCAATGCGTATGTGAACTGGCATGTCACTGAGTGGAGATCATTTACCCCCGAAATCGCTCGACTGTCCGACGAGGCTCGAAGTGCGGGGAGCAATGACCCCATCGTCTGTTTCTGCCAACTCTTGGTGAAGAACGAGCCTGCCGCTCATCTGGTCGCTTGCTACCAGGTCCTTGCCCCGGCATTCCAGTCTCCCAAGATCTCAACACACCTGAGAGCGCATTTCGCCAGTCGGTTTGCCTTGGACTCCTGGAGAATCACGCCCGACCCGACCAGGAGTGAGAGGATGTACGCGGCCATCGACATGATGGTCGAACACCTGGAGGCGAGATCGAACGACAAGAATCTGCGTATCCCGCGATGGTTGCTTTTAAATTTCCAGGACGGCTTATCCCTGGAGCATCAGAGGCACCTGCTCGCTGCGTGCTGGAGTAACGGGAAGATTGCCCCCTGGATCATGCACATGGCCGCTGGCTTTTACTTCGTTGATCGCGCCTGGAAAGAGCGAGGCTCGGGCTGGGCGTCCGAAGTCACAAAAGAAGGGTTCGAAGGATTCGAAAAGAACCTCAAGATCGCAGAAGATCACTACCTTCGCGCCTGGCAGCTGGCGCCACAGCACCCCAATGCCGCCGGTGAAATGATCCGAATTGCCATGGCGGGGCAGTCGTCGCACTGGACTCAGAAAGACTGGCTCTTCGAGGCAGTCCACGCCCAGTTTGACTATATGAACGCCTACCATTCCTACACTTTCGCGATCACGCCTCGCTGGGGGGGAAGCTATGAAGAGATGCTGGATTTCGCCAGGCAGTGCATTGAAACCGATCGACACGACACGAGTGTCCCCGGTCACTTTCTGAAAATCCTCCTGGACTACATTGTCCACGAGACCGGAGATCTGGCGGCTCAAGCAAAGGACGAACAAGTCGCCAAATTAACGAAGGCCTATGCCAAGGGGCTCTCAGCGGCGGTAACCCGAGGAGAGAACTGCGAAGCGAACCGTTTGAAGACTTGGGGAATCCTGACACGAGTGCTAACCTTGGGGGAACACTACGAAGACTCCAAAGGGATCTACTTGAAACACGGGCAAGGTGAGTTGGGGACAAACGCCCTGGGCATCTATCACCTCAAGGCCAGCTATGTGCGAGGTCTCACATATGCCGCAACTGGCCCGGCGAAAAAACAGGTCGCGACGCTCCAAAGTGCGCTGAACGTTCGCTCCGAGGAAGACCTCGACATTCGGAAGCTGAATGAACTTCAGGACACCATCTCCCAGGCACGCCAAGCGGACGCCCAGCCAGAGTCGCGGTCTTATTACGACGACATGGATGCGGTCGTTCAACAGCTGAAGCAATATTACACCGACCAGTGGGTGACGATGCCCTTCAACGAACAACTGGTGGGGTGGAACGTGACAGCCACGGGTTATCGGGTGCTGCCGGAAGGGGTTCTGGAAGTGGAGAGTTCCGAGAACGCCAAAGGGATCGAGATCTCACCAATGGCCCAGTTCCGTCCTCCATTTCTCTGTGATGTTGAAATCACGCCGGGCGGAGAAAGGCAAACATATAGGTGCTACGGGGCGTTGATTTATGGGGCCTCACACTGGGACACCATTTACGCCCGACAAAAATCGCGTTCGATCTTTCATTGGCCAGATAACAATTCAGTCCTGCTGAGGGACTTTGGATCCGACGATCCCTCCACAGGAAAGTCTTGGCCATGCAGCCCGGGCCCCACTCATCAATTGCGGCTGATTGTCTGGAATGACCGGCTGGAGTGTCATATCGACCGGGAAAGAATTGCCACACTGCCAGTCTCGGAGGGGGCTCATGACCAGAGGTTCACTATCGGAGAGATTCTCCCCTCGCGGAAGGTCAATGCATTTCGAGCCCGCAATGCCCGAGTCCATCGCCTGCGAGTTCCCGAACCACCGGATGAGGAAAGTCCCGATGGCGAGGCTCACATCAGGCACGCCCAAAACATGATCGAGATCGATCCGCTCTCACCCACCTTCTGGTTTGAAAAGGGCAAAGGTGAACACCTGACGGGGCGGTATGAGGAGTCGATCGCCAGCTTTGCCAAGTGCTTTGAGTTGAAGCCCGTTCAGAAAATGTCGCGTCAGTTGTATGGGGACGCACTGCTGGCACTTCATCGACTCCCCGAAGCCATCGAGCAATACAACCTGACGCTGCAACAGCTTCCGGACCAGTGGGTCACCAAGGCCTGGTTGGCGTGGATCTATGCCGCAGCCCCCGACGAGAAGCTGCGAAAAGCCGATGAGGCCATCGTTCTGGCAGAGCAGGCGTGCGAAGCGAGCCAGAGAGCCAGCTGGTTCGCGTTCTACGTCCTGGCCGCCGCCCATGCGAACAAAGGAGATTTCACTGCCGCTCAGATTGCGATTAACTCAGCTCTCAGACTCGTCCCGGAAGCCCAAAAATCCTTGCTCGATGAGGCCCAGAAGCAGATCACCTCTCAGAAGCCCATTCGAATTCCCCCCAGACCCACCAAGCAATGATCCGATTGAGTCCCGCTGGTTGGCCCGGCCAGGATTGGCTTGGCCGTGTCGCGAGACGATACCACTTCACTCGCATCCGTGGGGGGGCTCCGGCTAGCGACTTGGGAGCCGACCAGTGTGCGTGACCATCAGTGGCACTTGTCGCTGGAGCCCATCCCGAGAGAGCCTCGTGTGGCAAGTCACACCGGTAGGCCGCAAAGCCGGCCAACCGGTGCCACCCCACAATTCGGGGGCGACACCATTTCGGCAGTTGTATCCGACAGAGGATCGCTAATGATGCTGCATCGCAACTTCATTTTGTTCCGCTCGGAACTCTTCCAACACGAGCAAGCGGACGACCAAATCGGACACTGGTTTGTGGGCGGCGATTGCGCCGGATGGTTCTATGCACGGTTACTGCCACTCCCCAACATTGCTCCTGAAACAGCTCCGGTGATGGAAGACTGGGGGTGGTTCGCAAGCGTCAAAACACGAGATACCGACACATCGGTCGCATTGCTGGTATATCCGTGGGATTATCTCGACCACTGTTGGATGATCGGACTTGATCCGAAACGCCGATTTCTGAGAAAGCAATCGGACAATATAATCCGTGCCGCTGTCGATAGTGTTGCGGATCAGATCGATGGCGTTATTAGCTCCGACGACCGATTCGAATCATTTGGCTGGTATGAGAAAAACCCATTCGAGACCGGTGTCACAGACCCGCGAGGGTAGGCGGGGTGGCCCAGACGCCGCAGGGTGGCCCCCTCAATGTCCTTCAAAAATCATCGCGCACACAAATGGAGTGAACCAGCGTTCCTTTGTAACAACCAGATCGTGGAGCGATCCCAATTGCAACCACTCCCCACGTGGTAAAAAATGCATAGCACCGGGTCCAAACGCAAAGAATGCCGGCCAGTTGCGGAGATGTTCAACCAGAATCAGTTTGCCACCTGGCGCCAGCACTCGGCGAAGTTCGGCAAACAGCTGCTCCCTCTTTTCACGAGATCGAATTTCGTGGGCAGCCAACACTACAAAGATTGCATCAGCCGATTGAGACTCGATTGGAAGCGAATCGACATTGGCTGAAATCGTGTTGGCGATTGACTGTGGCAAGCTACGAGCTCGATTCAACGCCGGCTCTGTCATTGAAGTGGGATCAAAGACATCTAGCACATGGCCTTGAGAGTGAGGAAAGAACTCCTGCACGTTGAAGTTGGTCTCTTCCAGCCCAGCGTTGATCTGTATACAACGAGCGGGCGGAACCTCAAACTCTTCTCTCAACCACACCCAACGTGTGAGTGGCGAACGATCAAACATCAGATGGAATGCGGTAAAGGATGCCACGCCAAACCATAACGCGATCGCCCCGCCAACTACTCCAATAATCCTCAGCCAGAACGACACTGAACTCAGGGCCAAGCCTGCACCGAATGCCACCAGTACCATAATGGCCAAGTACAATGGCCAGTTGTACCGAGCGAGACGCAGCGCCTTTGAGAATCCGTGACTAGGAAAGGTCTGGTTTGTCATGATAGAAGGCCCCATCGGCAACATGCCTGCAAGTTAACCGCAGATTTCTGGCCGCTTTAACTCGCATCTGATTACAGTGAATTGTGCTGACGCGGGGTGGCCCCGGTTGGCGGCTTTGAGCCTACCGAGGCGGCGCAGCCGGAAGAGGTCATTACTCTAGGCTCATCCGGCTGGGTGACACTGGCGAGGGCTTTGGCTCGCCAGTGTTCAACGTGTGAGGCCAGTCGGCATTCGTGTTGTTGAAGTGGTGTTGAGCGTCTCCACTGGCGGCCCAAAGCGACCGCCAGTGCCACCCAGATCGACGTTCATCGACTGCTGTGCAATGCCGTAATGCGATCCTGCCGTCAGCCCGCCACCATTTCTGCAGTCTGCGTGGCCAGTTCCATGATGCGGTGTTCGGTGAACTCGTCGCGTTGGAGTTCACCGGTCAGGCGGCCTTCGCAGAGGACGAGGATGCGGTCGCAGAGGGTGATCAGTTCGGGGAGTTCGCTGCTGGTCACGATCACGCCCAAGCCATCGCGGGCGAGCTGGTCGATCACGCGGTAGAGTTCCGCTTTCGCCCCCACATCGACGCCGCGAGTCGGGTCGTCGAGCAGCAGCACAGCGGGTTTGGTCTTCAGCCAGCGACCGATGATGCACTTCTGCTGATTGCCGCCGGACAGGTTGGTAATCAGCGACTCGGTGCTGGCCGTCTTGACCCCCAGCTGTTGAATGGTTTCGGTCGCAGCTGCGCGTTCGCGAGAGGAGCTGATGATGCCCGCGGAGGTCGACTCGCCGAGGGTGCACAGCGTGATGTTCTCGCGCACGGTCATCTGCGAGAAGATCCCAACGCGTTTGCGGTCTTCAGTCACCATGGCGATGCCAGCGTCGACAGCTTGCGACGGGTGAGTGAAGCGAACGGGCTTTCCCTGGAGCAGAATCGTCCCTTGCGGTGGAGTGGCTGAGGCCCCGAACAGACACTCCAGCAGCTCCGTTCGCCCCGCGCCCATCAAGCCCGCGATGCCGAGGACCTCGCCGCGTTTGAGCGAGAACGAGATCTCCTCCAGTCGCCACTTGCGGGCATGACCATGCCGGGGGAGTGACAACGACTGGACCTCCAACACAGTTTCGCCCAGCTGTCGCCCGGCCGCCAAGTGAGTGTTCTCAATCTCGCGTCCGACCATCAGGTGGGTAATCTCGCGAGGTGAAGTCGCGGTGCGGTCGAGTGTCTTAACGACCTGGCCATCGCGCATGACCGTGATGCGATCAGAGAGCCGGAAGACCTCCTCCATCTTGTGCGAGATATAGAGGATCGTCACCCCGCTGGCCCGCAGCTTCTGGATCACTCGAAAGAGCCGCTCCACCTCGGTCTCGGTGAGGGCACTCGTCGGCTCGTCCATGATGAGGATCTCGGCCTTGCGGGAGAGAGCCTTGGCGATCTCGACCAGCTGCTGATCTCCGACACGAAGTTCGCGAACGAACTGGCGGGGGGAGATCTTCGAATCGAGCTGAGTGAAGAGGGCGTCAGCCTCGACCTCCATCTGGCGGTCATTGAGCATCCCCCATCCGGAGGTCAGCTCGCGCCCCAGGAAGATGTTGGCGGCGACGGTCAGCTCTTCAACGAGGTTCAGCTCCTGGTGAATGATGCTGATGCCGTGTTCTTCTGCTTCGCGTGTCCCGGAGAACTGAACGGGCTGGTCCTTCACGCGGATCTCTCCCTCGAAGTCGGAGTAGACTCCGGAGAGGATCTTCATCAGCGTGCTTTTCCCGGCGCCGTTCTCGCCGCAGATCGAGTGGAACTCACCACGCCGCACGTCGAATGTCACATCCTTCAGGGCGATCACGCCGGGGAAACGTTTGGTGACTTGCCGGATGTCGATGAGTGGGATGTCGGACATGAGAAGTAACGCTCAGAAGGTCTGCGAGACACGAACACAGCTGGGCAATCATACGCCGTCAACAGTCTATTCCGTCCTTATCCCCATTGCACGAGTCCTCTCCCGAAACCCCAAAGACGCCCCCTTCAGTCACTCAAGTTGCCAGCATTCCAAGACATGCGCCCGATGCAACTATTCATCGTCTCACACACTCTCTTCTTGCTTGCCTTGCTTGCCTCATGTTCAAAATTCCCCGACAGACTCATCCTTGGTATCGATTGATGAATGTCAACAGAAGACGGAAGAGTGTTGAACAGATGGCAAGCAAGGCAAGCAAGAGAGGGAGTACGAATGCCGAGCTAGTGTGAATTCGAGGACCAGAGCGACGGATGAGATTTGCCTGTGACTCCGTATTCGCCACGCGACGCCCGTCGACTATGATCCGAGATCTGTTCGCGAGTGGCACAGGTGGGCCACGAGGCGGGCAGTCCACGGAAGGGCAGGGCAATGACGGCATCTGGTGAATCGAACACAACATCCTCGCCATCGGGCGACGAGGGCGGCACTGGCTCAACCTGGTCCACAATCTGTCGACGAGCGACGTATTTCATCTGGGGCATTCTCGGGCTGTTCCTTCTCAGCCAGCCCGCACTGCATTTGTGGGACTCGCCGTTTGGCCCGTCGATCCCGAACATGATATCTGAGTCGATGCTGATCGTCGGCACGCTGCTGGCGTTGTTCTGGGTGGCGGTCTTCTCGCAATGGTCATTCAAGTCGAAGGCGTTGATACTCGTCCCGGCACTGCTGCTCATCGGTGGGTTCATCTCCTCGATTCGCAGCCTGGATCTGAATGGCGATATCGGGATCACCTTTGAATACAAGTGGGAGCCCACTCAAGCGGAGCGCATCGCCGCTCACAAGGCGAAGTTGGCCGCAGCTGGAGCGGGAGGGGTTACGTCCACGACCGACAAACCGGCAGACGCGACCAGCCCGGCCGCCTCCACTCCGGCAGTGGTCGCAGAGCTGCCGAAAGTCACCCCCGAGGACATGCCCGCGTATCGCGGTGTGAAACGAGACGGCGTCGTGATCGGACCGCCGATTCGCACGGAGTGGACCACACCTCCCAAAGCTGTGTGGGAACAACCCGTTGGAGGCGGATATGCGTCGATGGCCGTGGTCGGCGACCTGCTGGTCACGATCGAGCAGCGTGACGACGACGAAGCTGTGATCTGTTATCAAGCCAGCACGGGTCGCGAGCTGTGGCTCTATGAGTACCCGGCGAAGTTCTGGGAAGCGATGGGCGGCCCGGGCCCGCGGTCGACTCCGACGATCGATGGCGACCTTGTCTTTGCTCAGGGGGCGATGGGCGACCTCGTCTGTCTGGAGCTGGCGACCGGCAACCTGCGTTGGACCAAGAACCTGCTCTCGCTATTCAATATCCCCAACACTGAGTGGGGGATCACCGCTTCTCCGCTGGTCATTGGAAATCACGTCATTGCGAATGCCGGGGGTCGGCGCGGCGACGGGCTGGTGGCGTTTGATCGCTCGACGGGCGATCAGATCTGGGCTGGCGAAGGCCTGAAGCCGAGCAGCGGCCCGATCGTCGAGGTCTCGACCACCAAGGAACTTCCCGCTGCGGATGATGCCGGACACCAGATGGCCTCTGAAGAGAAACGCAACCGTCCTGGCTATGCGTCGCCGACTCTCGAAACGATTCTCGGCGTGCAGCAGATCCTGAACTTTGACGGCACCGGCCTGCGGGGCTATGACCCCGAGACCGGGAAGCAGCTCTGGTTCCACGCTCATGAAAACTCCGCAGCGGTCAATGCCGCGCAGCCGATCGTGTTCGAGGACGGACGGATCTTCATTTCCTGCAGCTATCTGGTCGGCTGTGCCATGATTCAGCTGGTTCATGAGGGCGACACCTGGAGCACCAAGCCGCTGTGGGAGAACATGAACCTGCGGGCGAAGTTTTCGAGTGCCATCCTCTACGAGGGATACATCTACGGGCTCGACGAGGGGATCATGGTCTGCATCGATCCCGCCACCGGAGACCGCAAGTGGAAGAAGGGCCGGTACAACCATGGGCAGATGCTACTGACCAATGGCACGATCATTGTGCTGACCGAAAATGGCCGCTGCGTGTTCGTGAAGCCAAGCCCCGATGGGCTGCAGGAACTGGGTGAGTTCCCGGCTCTGTCCGACAGCTACAAGACCTGGAACCCCCCCGCCCTGGTGAACGGCAAGCTGTTCGTGCGTAACCACCACGACATGGCGTGTTACGACATCAAGCAGTGAGTGTGTCTGCCGCTCGCCGGGACAACTCGCATCGAGACAGGGCAGCAGGTACGATGTGGACTCATCCCTGAGTTCCCACCGGTGACACGCCATGCATCATTCCGCCGTTCTGCTCTCGATCCCCGGACTTCGCAAGGGCGACCTCGCCTCGATGCCGCGTTTGTCGGCTCTGATGAGTGCCGGGGCGACGGTCCCGCTCTCGCCGGGCTTTCCCTGCGTGACCTGCCCGGTCCAGGCGAACATGACCACCGGAGTCGGTCCCGAGCAGCACGGCGTCATCGCCAATGGGTTCTTCTACCGCGACAAGGGCGAGGTCGAGATGTGGACCGCCTGGAACGAATGTATCCAGGCTCCCCAGCTGTGGCAGACGCTCAAGGAGCACGACCCCGCGCTGACCTCGGCGGTGTGGTTCCCACTGCACAGCAAGGGGGCGAAGGCCGACTTCATCTGCACCCCCGCTCCGATTCACAACCCCGACGGGTCGGAGTCGCTCTGGTGCTACACAGTGCCGACCGAGCTGTACGGTGAGCTGCGCGACGCGCTCGGGCACTTCCCACTGATGAACTTCTGGGGGCCGATGGCGAACATCAAATCGACGGCGTGGATCATCGACTCCGCGGTGGTCGGGGCGAAGAAATTCCAGCCGCGACTCAGTTACATCTACCTGCCGCACCTCGACTACGCCGCGCAGAAGTTCGGCCCCGACAGCCCGCAGGCTCTGGCCGCTCTCGGCGATCTCGACGCCTGCATCGGCAAGCTGGTCGACGGCTACACAGCTGCGGGGATCACCGATGTGCTGTGGCTGGCCGCCAGCGAGTATGTCATCACCCCGGTCAATGCGGTGTCGTACCCGAACCGCGTGCTGCGCGGGGCGGGGCTGCTCGCGCTGCGTGAGGAGAATGGATTGGAGTATCTCGTCCCCGGCGAGTCCGCTGCGTGGGCGATGGTCGATCATCAGGTGGCCCACGTCTTCGTGAAGAACCCCGCCGATGTGGCCCGCGTGGCCGATGTTTTGAGGGGCGATCCGCAGGTCGAAGAGGTCCTGGTCGGGGCGGAGCGGGGTAAGTATGGGCTCGATCACGTGCGTTCCGGCGAGATCGTGCTGATCTCGAAACCCGAGGCGTGGTTCGCGTACTACTGGTGGCTGGATGATGCGAAAGCTCCGAGCTTTGCCCGCACCGTCGACATCCACCGCAAGCCGGGCTACGACCCCGTCGAGATGTTCATCGATATGCCCGCCAAAGCGATCCCGCTGAACGCCACCCTCGTCAAAGGCTCCCACGGCTACCCCGACCGCGACGGCAGCCGTTCCGGCGTTCTCCTCGCCAGCGAAGCGACGGGCATTCCGGCCAAGGGGATCAAAGACACCGATGTCGCTGGGATCGTCCTGCAGAACTTCGGCGTAAAGTAACCAGCGAGCGGCAGACGTGAGTCTGCCGTGGCCGGGCGTTGGGGATTTCTCAGACCTAACTCTCGTTAGAAGTATACGCTCAACATATACTTATTCCTTCGTTTCTATACTGCTCAATCAGCGCCTTTGGGTTTTCCAGCAACGACACTTGGTCGAAACACAGATGAACCGCCCTTACTACTCAGAGAGAATCACTGGAACTTCAAGCACCGGTCGACACGACCGCGCCGAGCTAAACCATTTGCTCAAGTCCTATCTCGTTAATCTGGTGGCCAAAGGTCACCTTCAAGATTCATTTGGCTACCATTGTGTGGATGATGGCTTTATCCCAGGCTCTCAACACATGGATTTGAGGTCCGCAATCGCATTGCGATTCAAGAATCCACGATTATGGCCATGCCCAGAGTCCATAGAGAGTTGGACTGAGGACGAGTTATTTGATGTTATCGAGTTCTTCTTCGATCATGTCGCAACTCCATTGGACGCAAAGTATCACGACTGGGATCGATGTGGATGGCATGCCACGGCGTTTGACAGAGTTGAAGGCAAGGAGGAATTCCGCAATCGCATAAACGAGATGCTGAACTCCTACGATGATGGATTCTCACTGTCGGAATCAGGTGAGATCGTGGCCATCCTTAATCCTGGATTGTCAGAATTAGCTTTGACACCAGTTCCGTCTATGAATGCAGACATTGTTGATCGAGTCCACTCAGCAATCAACAAGTTTCAACACCACCGTGCCTCAACTGAAGCACAAAAGGATGCCGTAAGAGACCTCTTTGATGTACTCGAATATTTGAGACCGAAAGCAAAAGAGGTCTTAAATAATAAGGATGAGTCGGACCTATTTCAGATTGCAAACAATTTTGGAATCAGACACCACACTCCGACCCAGAAGACGGATTACGACGAGTCGATTTGGTATCCGTGGATGTTTCAGTACTGCCTTGCAACTATTCATGCAATTCTTCGAATGTTGCCACCAGAAAGGCGGTCGGGCGGCACGCCCTGACGCTTTGGGAGGGGCGTGTTGGAACGATCCACGCCTTGTTGGTCAGGTGTCCGGGCTGTGCTGATTCTCTTGGGGAGCCCCCGGCTGTGTTAGCCGGGGGGCTTTGTCGGTCCGGTTATCCTTTCACCACGAAGTTCACCATCCGGCCTGGGACGGCGACGACCTTGACGATCTGCTTTCCGGCCAGTTGGGGTTGAATCGTCGCGTGGGCTTCGGCCAGTTTCTGCAACGAGCTGGCATCGGCTCCGGCGGGGACCATGATCTTAGCTCGCAGCTTGCCGTTGATCTGGATCGGGATCTCGATCTCCGACTCGACGAGGTACTTTTCGTCCCATGTCGGCCACGCGGTGTACGACAGCGATTCGCGGTGGCCGAGCAGTTCCCACAGCTCCTCCGCGATGTGCGGAGCGAACGGCGAGAGCAACAGTGCGAACGGTTCAAGGACCGCCCGCGGGCGTGGCTCCAGTGTGCCGAACTCGTTGCAGAACTCCATCATTCGGCTGATGGCTGTGTTGAAGCTCAGCTTCTCGATGTCTTCGGTCACCGCTTTGATTGTCTTGTGCAGGACTCGCAGCTGAGCATCGGTCGGGGCGATGTCCTGGATGGCGGGGTGCAGGGTGACCTCGTCCGCCCGCTCGTCGACGAACATACGCCATACTCGTCCGAGGAATCGCGAGACCCCTTCGACGCCGCTCATACTCCACGGCTTCACCTGCTCCAGCGGCCCCATGAACATTTCATAGAGACGCAACGAGTCGGCCCCGTACTCCTTGACCACATCGTCCGGGTTGATGACGTTGCCGCGAGACTTGGACATCTTGAAGGCACGGCTCTCGACGACAATCTCCGTTCCCTTGAGGACGAGGTTACCGCCCTTCTTCTCCACCTGGTCGGGAGTCAGTTTCACCAGAGAGAGTGCCTCGCCGGTCTCGCGCAAGACTCGACCATCTCCATCGGGAGCCTCAGCGGTGTCTTTAATGGAGACGAACGCATCGAGGCCTGGAGTGACCACGCTTCCTGACCCCTTGGCGTAAGCGGTCAGTTCCGCTTCACCGAGAATCATCCCCTGATTCACCAGCCGGCCAAACGGCTCGGGCGAGGACACCAGCCCGCGGTCAAACAGCACCTTGTGCCAGAACCGCGAGTAGAGCAAGTGCAGCACCGCATGCTCGGCCCCGCCGACATACAGGTCGACCGGCAGCCAGTACTTTTCCAGGGCCGGATCGATGAACTGCTGGCTGTTCTTGTTGTCGCAGAAACGGAGGTAATACCAGCATGACCCAGCCCATTGCGGCATGCTGTTGGTTTCCCGCTTCAGACGGACGCCGTCCTTGTCGGTCTTGTAGAGCCACTCATCGGGAGCCTTGGCCAGCATCGGCTCGGGCGTGCCGGTCGGCTTGAAGTCCTCCATGTGCGGATGCAGCACCGGCAACGACTCCGCCGTGTCAGCCCGCATCAGCCCGGTGGGATTGCCTTCCGCATCGAGCTCGTGCCAGATCGGGAATGGCTCGCCCCAGTACCGCTGCCGCGAGAACAACCAGTCACGCAACCGATAGTTCACCGCCTCCTTGCCGACGCCCGCAGCTGCGAGGTCCGCCGTGATGCGAGTCTTGAACTCGGCCGTGGGAAGCCCGTTGTACTTGCCCGAGTTGATCGCCACACCGAGTTCGGTGAAGGGGGCGGAAAGAGGTTGAGGGCTGAGGGGTGAGGGTTGAGGGACTGGAGATGAAGCCTGCTGACCCTGGGCTCTAGGCCCTGGGCCCTTGGCCTCTTCGGCCACCACTTGAATGATGGGAATGCCGAACTTCTTTGCGAACTCCCAGTCCCGCTCGTCATGAGCCGGCACAGCCATAATGGCCCCGGTGCCGTAGCTGCTGAGGACGTAGTCGGCGATCCAGATTGGCACTCGCTCCTGGTTGACCGGGTTGATTGCGTACCCGCCGGTGAAGACCCCGCTCTTGTCCTTGGCGAGGTCGGTCCGGTCGAGGTCGCTCTTGAGCGAGGCCTTGATGCGGTACTCGTCGACCGCAGCCTTCTGCTCCGGCGTTGTGATCTGATCGACGAGTGGATGTTCAGGGGCCAGAACCATGTAGGTCACACCGAACAGCGTGTCGGGCCGAGTCGTGTAGACCCGCACAAACTCCGGCGAGCGGGGCGGCGTGAGCCCCCCGGTGCTTTTCGGCAGTTGAACGCTCGAAGAACCGGCGGGCTCACGCCCACCGCTCGCCGGGGAATCGATCGCGAAGTCGACTTCTGCTCCCACCGACCGACCGATCCAGTTCCGCTGCAGCGCCTTAATCGAGTCGGGCCACCCGAGGTCGTCCAGCTCATTCGCCAGCCGATCCGCGTACGCAGTGATCCTCAGCATCCACTGCTTGAGCGGCATGCGGACCACTGGATGGCTGCCGCGTTCGCTCTTGCCGTCGATGACTTCTTCGTTGGCCAGGACGGTTCCGAGTGCCGGGCACCAGTTCACGGGAGCTTCGCTGATGTACGCGAGGCGGTGCTGGTCCTGATAGCGGCGGACTTCGTCCGAAAATTCGAAACTCGAAGCACGAAATTCGAAACCGTATCGGATTTCGGATTTCGGATTTCGGATTTCGGACTTTGCTCTGATCTCCTCCGGAATCGGCAACTCGCTGATCGGCCGTCCCTTGCCCACCCGTTTCTTACCGTCCGGGCCTGTCCACTCAAACGTCGGGTCGTACCACGTGTCGAACAGCTGGAGAAAGATCCACTGCGTCCAGCGGTAGTAGTCGGGATCGGTCGTCGACAGCTCGCGGCTCCAGTCATAGCTGAAGCCCAGCATCTTCAGCTGGCGACGGAATGTGTCGATGTTTTTCTTGGTCGTAACCGCTGGGTGAGTCCCTGTTTTGACCGCATGCTCTTCGGCAGGCAGTCCGAACGCATCCCACCCCATCGGGTGCAGGACGTGCTTCCCCTTCATGCGGTTGTAACGCACAACGATATCGGTAGCTGTGTAGCCTTCGGGATGCCCCACATGCAGCCCCGATCCGCTGGGGTACGGGAACATATCCAGAACGTACAGCTTCCCCTGGGCATTCGCGGGCGGAGTGTTCGGCGTGACAAAGGTCTGGTGCTCGTCCCAGAACGTCTGCCATTTGGATTCAATGCGAGGGGCGTCGTAACGCGGCATGGTGTGCGATCAATCGAGTGAGTGTGTTTTGTTCTCGCCAAAGCGAGCGGCAGACGTGAGTCTGCCGTGTATGGACGCAGAGAAAAACGACAGCCTGGAATCTGTCGCAGACAAAGACAGTCAACCCCCATCAAGGGTTCACTACCCGCCCCTCCGCCGACCGAACACGCAGTGTATGTGTTGCCGTGGCGGAGGACTACCAAACGCACACCTTGCCCCCACCTCCCCAGTAGGACAGACATTCCTATCTACCCCGAGCGGCAAGGGAAATACACGATTGTCTTATTTCTCCCCAACCAACTTAACCCGACCGACCTCGACAGCCCCAATCCAGTTCTTCGACCAGTCCCCCGAATTGCTCCCCATGAACAGTTGGCAGGGCTCGTTCGTGCTGCCTGCCAGCAGGAACGGGGTCACATACCCGCCCCGGTCGACCGCTTCCCCGCTGGTCGGAACCAACAACCCGCGAGAGGTCCATGCCAGCCCGTCCCGACTCGAAGCCCACTTCGCCCCCGCGTGAGACTCATAAAGCATCACATACCCGCCATCGACCCGACTGACATGTATCGCCCCGGCTCCGTCCCCATAGATCGGTGCCGTCCCTTGCCGCTTCCAGTGCAGCCCGTCGGTCGACTCCGCATACCCTACAGCACGACCGGTGGCGACGGCCAGCAACGCCTCGGGCTTGTCCGAAGTCGGCCGCACCTGCCCCGGCTTCAGTCCACAACCGTCGTACCACATTCGGAACCGGCCCTCCTCATAGAGTACCGATGGCCGCCCCACGATCAGCGAGTCCCACGCATTTCCCTCCCCCGGAGCCAGTACCACGCCCCGCAGCTCCCAATGCACTCCATCCGTCGAGGTCGCAGCTGCAATCTCGTCGCTGATGCCATGCTCCGCCCGGGTGTAGAACATCCACCAGACATCTCCGACCCGCACAACGCTTGGATCGTTCAGGTGATTCACCCCAGGCTCTTCGAGCACGACGCCTTGTTTATTCCACGTCTTCAGATCAGTTGAGGTGGCGAGGTGAATTCGGTCGTGCCCGTCGCGGCCCTGTCCCCCGTACCACATCCCCCATCGGTCGCCCATCCGCTGCACTTCGGGGGCGTACACATTCCCCTCCCGATGCACACCAAGTTCGGTTTCAGCTGTACCCTTCAAAATCGGCACCGGGACAGCCGCGAGCAGCGAGGCGAAAAAGACAAACAATAGATTCAACGGAGGTCTCCCTGTGAGTGGAAGACCTCAGTATACCGTAGTTGATTGATACGTGGTTAATTGCGTGATCCCCGGTGACGGGAGATGTGAGAGACGTCACCGGGGGCAAACTTGAGAGAACTGACCGACCGAGAGTTCAGCGTGTGAGAGACGCTGGGCGGGCACGGCAGGCTGACGTCTGCCGCTCGCTGGCTGACTGAAAACTGATGACTGACCACTTCTTAGTGGATGTCGTTCTGGCCATCGCAGAAGTCAGCTGAGTCGCAGAAGCTGCTGCCGGAGAAGTGCCCCTTGTGGCCGCAGGTGCCGCTGGTGTGGTAGCTCTGCTGGACCGAGCTGAAGGCCGAACCGACGTCTTCCAGCTCGTTGTTGATGTTCAGAGAAACTTCGCTCAAGCCGACGACCAGACCGAGAACGGCGATCGTCGAAACGAGGACCAGTTCGGCCGAAACAATGAAACCAGCTTCGTCGTTCTTGAGGGCGTTGATGAGCTTGAGCATGGGAGAGTCTTTCATTCGTGGGGGCTGTTGTTTGGTTCGCCGTGTGAGTCACTGGCGATGAGAGGATGTAAAGCACCCCCGATGCCAAAGTTGTAAAGCGGTGTTCAGAAATCTTGACAACCATTCTTTGGATTCGCCGCAATTCGCGCCCTGTCCATGAGTTAGCAGAAACTCAAAAAACCTGATTCCGGCACATCCATGGAAAGCGTTCCCCCAGGCGGCGTGATGCGTTTCCGCAACGTAAAAACCTGCGTGACGGAGATCTCGTGTTAAGGTTCGAGCCAGCAAGCAGTTCAATCGTTGTGGCCAAACCTCACCGATGTTGTTTATTGGCAACACGGTACTGAGGTCCACATCTCGCCAGAGAGAACGCGGGGAGACATCGGCTCAGGTCCACCGGCGTGTCATCGGAAAGGCAGGGCGGGGCAACTCGCTTGAATCTCCTCTCCACTCGGGTCACAGTTCGAGAGTCACATGCCCGCATGCCAACACTTCACAAGGAATATCCCGCATGGCCAAGAAGAAAGCTGCCAAGTCCAAGTCGAAATCCGAGCGTATTGTGCTGCGAACCGGCGAGGCTCTCGTCGAGGTCGAAGGCGGCCCCGCCTATCTGGCTTGCGAGCCCGAAGTCGTCATCGGCGAACTCGATGGTCCGGTTGGTTTCTCGATCGCCAATATGATCGGTAATCCGGTTAAGGGGCACACGAAGGTCTTTGCGATCCTGAACTGCGATGTGCAGGTTCGCCCGACGACCGTCATGGTCAGCAAGGTGACGGTCAACTCGACGGCCTACACCAACATCCTGATGGGGACCGTGCAGGCCGGGATCGCCAACGGAGTGCTCGATGCAGTTCGAGCCGGGGACATCCCCAAGGAGAAGGCCAATGACCTCGGGATCATCGTCTCGGTCTGGCTCGATCCGTCGGTCGTGAAAGAGAAGAAGGTCGACCACGAGAAGCTGTTTGAAGTCAATCGCCAAGCCACCGCGAAGGCGATCGCCAAGGCCATGCGGATCGAGCCCTCGATCGACTGGCTGCTGAAGAATCAGGACGGTGTGAAGCACTGCTTCCATGAGATGGGCGTCAACGGCCAGCTGTAGGCCGGGAATCGCCGATCATTCAAATACTGAAGTCCCGGACTCTGCGATGAAGCAGAGGCCGGGACTTTGCGTTAGACACGGCGGTGATGGACGCCAGCTTGAGCGGAATTGGACAGACAGGCATGCCTGTCGGACTGATGCAATCGACCTGAGCTGGCCGTCCCACTCAGATACTTCAGCAAGAGAGGGCGAACAGCGAGCCCGGATTAGAACCTGGCCTCGACCCCCATGGTGAAGCCTGTCACGCCCATTCCGGAAGTCACAGCTGCCGGTCGGAAGGCGGGTGGAACCGCGATCCCATTGTCCTCGTAGGTGAGCGAGGTGTGAGCCCGCGAGGTGACTGGCAAGAACCAATAGAAGGCACTGGCTGTCAGGGTCAGCCACTCATTGACACGTACGCGGCCATAGGCACTCAAGTCGAAGTTCGCGCCGACACGTGTGTAACTGTTTTTGACGAACGTTTCCCCGTCGGTGACCGTCTCGTCGATGTCCGAGTTTCGCAAGTCTGAGGTGTAGACCTGGGTTTCGACCATATTGGCCCCCATCGCGATCTTGGGAGAGAATCCAATGGTGAACCACTTGTCAGCCAGTTCGGCCTGGAATCCCACCTGGCCCATGACCATCTGATTATGTGTCGCGGTCACGATGGTGTTTCGAGTGGCGTTGGCCAGGATCCCCGTGGTGGAACTGATCCCCGAGCTGTTGTCGAACTCACCATGCTGTGTGAGAGCCTCGTCGAAATAGTTGAATCGAAAACCGACAAGGGGCTTGAACCGATACCCGTACTGTGGCGCATTGTTGTGGAACAACAGATTCACATCCGACGTCCAGAAGTTGGTCTGCAACGCAGCTTCGAATGACTTGTCATACAGAATCAGTCGGTCCCCGCTCACGCTGGTCGCAATAAATCGGGCATTGTGAGGGAACAAATCTGGGTCGAACGCCCCCGGATTGAGGATCGGATCGACTCCCCCCGGTGTAATCCGAAACGAGGAATTCATCTCCCGCATGCCCAGCCATGAGCCGACGATTGCGAAGTCCTTAAAGGAATCGATCGTGATCGTTGTACGGATCCCGCTTTCGGCGGACAACTTCATCGAAGAGGTATTCGGAACAATCGCCCGCTGCTCCAGCAGACTCCCCGCCTGGATGATGAATGGTTCACGCGGATTGGGAACAGTCGAGATCGGCGCCCCCAGAATCGCATTCCCGGGGTTCTCGAAGTTCGCGTAGACATACTCAGTCTGGATACTGGTCCCGGCAAAAATGTCCTTGATCGCCAGACGCTCGAAGATATCGAAGTCCAGGATCGGCGCATGATCGGGAAGCAGTTCATCCTCAACCGGCCAGGGCCCGTTCGACGGGGCGGCATACCCGGCGTTGTACTGCACTCCCCAGCCAGGAGCGAAGCCATCGAATTGCGGCTGCGATCCTTGATACTGGGGAGCCTGAGCCCAACACCAGTTCGAGAGCAGCGCAACGCTGGCCATGACAAGCCATGTGCGAACGAAACGAGTCATAGCCATCCTTCCATGGGTTGGCTCACCGTTTGGAAAGCTCAACACATCCGCTGCTCGGCGCAACGGGTGCCACGATCGACACGATCGGTCGTACCTCGTTTATCGGCTAACAAGAGGCTACCGATTTGCGAAACTCTGCCGAATCTAAGGGTTGTTTCGGACAATTCTGTCAACATAGGTAAAACAAAAAAGGAGGGAGAGCCGCCCAGGCAGCAATCCCTCCTGATTATCAGGCCCGTCGAGCTGCTCTCTCAAAGCGGCGGTGACGGGCCCCATCGAATATTTGAGTCTGATTAGTACTTGCGACCTTCCTGCTGAGGTGCATCACAAGCCAGGTCATTCTGGTTGTTGTCGCAGGTGTCGACAGTGTCCTCAAAGCATGAACCGCTGATGTAGGAGCTGCAGCTGCCTTTCCGAGTCGACATTCCGGAGAAGCGGAAGCCCTGATTGACTGAACCGATGGCGTCGCCGACATCATTCAGCTCACTGACAACCGCGTGCTGAACCTCGGAGAGACCGACCACCAACCCGATTACCAGAATCGTGGCGATCAAAATGAGTTCGGCAGAGACGATGAAACCCGCCTCATCACGCCATAAAGCGCGGAGTGTAAACAACATGAGAGTGACCTTTGACTGAGAAGTGAGTGAAACTGGAGCACGATTCTTTAAGCGTCGAATTCGCTTCTCGAGAAAAGCAGGGCCGACGCCACACCTGGTCGACTGTTCAAACGCGACCTGAAAGGAGCCCCTGTCCGCGCGACCAGAGCAGGAGTTTTTCAGACGTTCGAGAGTCAAGAACCTGAAACGCAAGGCAAATGCCAGTGTTCAGCCGACGTATCACCACCCCGAACACAATGACGCAAAGCGTTGCTGAAAGAAAAGTTACACAAAACAACAACAAATCCCGCCTATGGTAAGGCATGTTAATGCGTCAAGAGCCTCAAACAACTCTGTTCAGAATGTGTATCGATCACTTAACAAAAACGAACCGCAGCCCCATAAAGGGCTGCGGTCCGATCGCGCAGGGACTAACGAATCGTGCTCTCTGACTCCTCAGTCCAATTCGAAAGAGAAGCACAGCAGGTACCAATATCATCCCGAACAGCTTACGCCCGCCACTCAGTGCCACCGCAAGTAATTACCCACAAACCACTTACAGCACGGCATCATCTCAAAAGAACCGACCGCTGTCGGCAAGAAGCCGTCCCAATCCGTAAGAGGCTTTTGACGACATGTTGCAAATCGTCAACCTCTCGAAACAGATAAAATGCGAATCGGCAGAATTCGCCTGTTCACGTTTTATCACATCAGGTACACCACGCCCGTTCTGATTCCGTGTTCCGGAGGTGTTCCCATGCGTCGTTGGTCAGCTGTCATGCTGCTCGCTGCCAGTTCAAGCCTGGCCGGGTGCATTACACCTCATACGACACATTTCCCGTCGCTGTCATTCATGCCCCCTGAGTATGAGCGTCGGGAGGCTCAGATCCACGACCCTTACGCAGATAATAAAATTGGGCCAGAGACCTTCACGCGTCCCCTGAACTTCCAGCAGCGGCCCGAACAATTGCAGGCGAAGGATCGATATTTCGCGGCCTTGAAACGCATGCAGTCCGGGGCTCCGTTCCCTGCGATGAACACACAACCGCGAACCACTGGCAAACAGTATCCTGAAGCTGTTTCCCGCTGAAACCCCGCCTTAAAGCACAAAAGCCATCGACACCTGCTTAAGGCATCGATGGCTCGAAAACGGACCGGATCGCAACCTGACTTATCAAGACAGGTTGCCTGGCGACTTATCGACCGCCGGAAGGTGAATAGCGAGGACGCTTGTGCGGACGATCGGCACCCGTATTGGGGCGATCGTGAGGTCGGCGATCCTCTCGGTGACCGGGATTTGGACGATCTCCGGAGCCCGTACGTGAATCAGTCGCTCGAGGACCACTCGGGCGTGAGTCAGGTCGACGAGGTCCGGAATCAGGACGGCCTTCCGAACGCTGCCGGAACTGCTGCCCACGCGGAGCCCCATCGCGGCTGTCACGATTGTCACGGCCCGGGCCATTGCCACCGCGGTAACCACCCGATTGCTCGCGGCGGAATCCGCCTTCGCGTCGTTCACGTGGTCCCGAAGGACGACGGTCGTCCCGCCGAGTGTCGGCGTTTGGCCCGTTTGAATGAGATGCTTCCGGAACGGGCTGGAACTCCTCCAGCTTCCCGACCGGTACCACGGGGATTGCCAGCCGAATCTGACGCTCAATCGACTTCAGGTATCCACGCTCACTGTCGTCACAGAACGAGATCGCTTGACCTGTTGCTCCGGCACGACCAGTTCGGCCAATGCGGTGGACATAGGTCTCTGACTCGTTCGGCAGATCGAAGTTGAACACGTGCGACACGGCATCGACATCAATCCCGCGAGCAGCCACGTCGGTGGCGACCAGGATCGGAGGATGACTCGACTTGAAGTGGGCCAAGGCACGCTGACGGGCCGACTGGCTCTTGTCGCCATGCAGCGCCAGCGAGGCAATGCCCACGCGTTCGAGCTGTTGCGAAAGGCGATCCGCCCCGTGCTTGGTGCGGCAGAAGACGATCGCCCGCTTGACCGGCTGGTTCTTGAGCAGAGTGGCCAGCAAACGGGCCTTTTGCTGCTTGAGAACGTGATAGACCGAGTGGCTGACCAGTTCGGTCGTCTTCTTGACGGGGGCAATCTGAATCCGCTCGGGATTGTGCAGGATGCCTTCCGCCAGCTCAGCGATTTCCTTCGGCATCGTGGCCGAGAAGAACAGAGTCTGCTTGTTTTCGGGCAGCAGCTTGACGATCTGGCGAATGGAGGGCAGGAAGCCCATGTCGAGCATCCGGTCCGCTTCGTCCAGGACGAAGATTTCCACAGCTCGCAGGTCGATGAACCCCTGCTGACGCAGGTCTTCCAGACGCCCTGGCGTTGCGACGAGGATATCGACTCCACGCTGCAGAGCGTGAACCTGTGGATTCTGGCCGACACCACCGACAACGACGGTATGTCGCAATCCGGTATGGCAACCGTAAGCTCGCAAGCTGTCGCCGATCTGGATCGCCAGCTCACGCGTCGGCGACAGAATCAGGCAGCGAATGCGGCGAAATGCTCCGCGACCATTCTTATTCGTAGCGGGAGCAGCGGGTGGGTTCTCCACCAATCGATGCAACACGGGCAACGAAAATGCAGCGGTCTTGCCGGTTCCGGTCTGTGCACAACCCAGAAGGTCGCGTCCAGCCATCGCAGCAGGTATCGCAGCAGCTTGAATTGGTGTCGGTGTTTCGTATCCCTCGGCAGTGACAGCACGCAAAATAGGCTCGGCGAGCCCAATCTCAGCAAAAGTCATCTCGGTCCCAAAGTAGTAGTTCCAGGACCGAATGAGAGAGGCGCTAGTTGTCCCCGCAAAAAATCATTGGTACTGGCATGTCCGTTGGCAGTACGCGCAAAGGATCAAGTCCGGGAAGTTTAAGGGCATCGGCTCTCGAAAGCTACGAGAAATCTTTGATTCGAGGAAATTCAGCCAAAAACGGGATTTTGGGCCCGTGACACAGGCTTTTTGCAAGGGTTTTCCTCGTAATCGCGGCTCAACTTACGCCCCTCGATCGAGGACTCCCCGCACGATTTCGCGAATTCGCCCCTCCGCCTTGGCCACAGCTGCGACGACATGGGCTCCATCGGTCGGTTCGAGCGAGTCGGGGTTGCAGGCATTGCTGACCACCGACAGAGCCAGCACCCGCATCCCCAACGAGCGGGCGGTGATGACTTCCGGAATGGTCGACATGCCGACCAGATCCCCCACCTGCCGCAGCCAGCGGTACTCGGCCCGCGTCTCGTAGTTCGGCCCGGTCATCCCCACATAGACGCCCGACTGTGGGATCACACCGGCTGCGCGCGATGCCGCCAACGCCCGCTCAACGAGTTCCCGGTCATAGAACTCCCCGGGCGAATTCTCCCCCGCCCCCAATCGCGGTTTGGCCCACATCATGTTGACGTGATCTTCGACCACCACCACATCGCCGACGCGGTAGTCGGGATTCAGCCCCCCAGCTGCGTTCGTCGCGATGAGGATCTCGACGCCGAGAGCCTTCAAGAGGTGAACGGGGCGCACCACCTGATCGGCTGAATATCCCTCATAAAGATGAAACCGCCCCTCCAGGACAGCGACCTCCTGGCCGAAAAATCGCCCCAGCGTGAGTTGGCCCTTGTGCCCAATCGCGGTGGAGACTGGAAAGCCGGGGATCGCAGAGTAGGGGACCGTGGCCTCGGCGATGACCTGAGCTGCGAAACCGCCTAGTCCGCTTCCCAGGATGATTCCCACTCGCGGAACCAGCTGTGTGCCCGTGCGGACCCGCAGAATTGCGTCCTCCAGCCACAGCTGGTGCGAATCGTCCATGAATTGCCGCACTCCCGAATCCGTCGATTGCTCACCGAGCGAGGTCCGCTCGCCCGGCAGTGTTCGCGATAAGCGTCTCCAATTCAACCGTGAACATGGAAAGTCCGAGTAACACATGTTTTCCTGCCGGCGAGCGTCCGGCGTGAGCCGGATGGTGCTTTACGGAGCCTTGTTCTCGTAGGACCTGCCATTTGAATCTCAGCGCTGAGAAGCACCGGTGGCCTCACGACCACCGCTCGCCCAGGTTGTGGAGTCGAATTTCCGAACCCAAGTGGTGTTTCGGGGTCTCCTCTGGCGGACACCTCGATTTGAGCTGTCAGTTTTCCCCTCGAACGGCGAGCCAGCCATGATGCCCTCCCGGAATCCCACGGAAATGCGACCTCAACTCCAGAGCCAGCGTGTGAGATTCCGCCGCCGTCGACGCCGCTGAAATAACCGCGCCTTCTCCAGGCCAGAGACCTTAAAAAACGCGAGTGAACCGCCCCTCCAGCGCCTAAATCTCGCCCTGTTGAGCAGTACGCATCAACTCCTGCCGATTTCGCCGATCAGGCGTTCTCAGAGTCGGTCGTCGAGGCCATAGGCTTTGCCAAAACGGGCTAGCCTGTCACAATACCCAAGTCATTCCCGCGAACCACTTTCGCGGGCCAGGCTGGGGATGTGTGTCTTTTCAGCAGACAGAGCGTCGTAGGATCGACGACTGCCTGCCCACTCATCTCCTTGATTCGCAAGGGACCGTTCTCCACCATGTCAGTTGATCACGTTGAATCCGCCGTCGACGGGGCCGTACCAGGGATTGATCCGAGCGAGCTGCAGGAATGGCTCGACTCGCTTGAGGATGTCATCCATCGCTTCGGCCAGGACAAGGTGCAACAGCTGCTCGTGAACCTTCAGGAGCGAGCCTACCTGCGGGGCGTCATGCTCCCGTTCGTGGCAACGACTCCCTACGTCAACACGATCGGCATTGACGATCAGCCGCGCTACCCCGGCAATCTGGAGCTGGAGCGGAAGATCAAGAGCTACATCCGCTGGAACGCCATGGCGATGGTGCTGCGGGCGAACAAGAAAACGACCTGGGATGGCGATGCCAACCGGGCGATGGAAGGGGGCGTCGGGGGTCACATTTCGACCTACGCCTCATCGGCCACGCTGTACGAAGTCGCCTACAACCATTTCTTCCACGGCCGGACCGCTGACCACACCGGCGACATGGTCTACTTCCAGGGGCACGCCTCGCCCGGGATGTACGCCCGTGCCTTCCTCGAAGGCCGCCTCGACGAATCCCATCTTGAACACTTCCGCCAGGAATGCGTGCGGGGGCAGGGCCTGTGCTCGTACCCGCACCCGTGGCTGATGGAAGACTTCTGGCAGTTCCCGACGGTGTCGATGGGACTCGGCCCGATCTGCTCGATCTACCACGCCCGGTTCCTGCGATACATGCAGCATCGCGGCATCCTCGACACCAGCAAGTCACGGGTCTACTGCTTTGTCGGTGACGGTGAAGTCGACGAACCCGAAACCCTCGGCGCGATCACCCTCGCCAGCCGCGAAAAGCTCGACAACCTCGTCTGGGTGGTCAACTGCAACCTGCAGCGGCTCGACGGCCCAGTCCGCGGCAACGGCAAGATCATCCAGGAACTCGAAGGCGCCTTCCGCGGTGCTGGCTGGAACGTCATCAAGACGATCTGGGGCAATGACTGGGACTCGATCCTCGCCAAGGACACCGAAGGCAAGCTCGTCAAACGCATGGGCGAAATCGTCGACGGCCAGTACCAGAACTACATCTCCGCCGACGGCAGCTACATTCGCGAGCACTTCTTCAATACGCCTGAGCTCCAGGCGATGGTCGACCACCTCAGCGATGAACAGCTGAAGAAGCTGCGTCGCGGTGGACATGACCCGGAGAAGGTCTACGCAGCATTCAAAGCAGCGACCGAGCATCAGGGTGCCCCCACAGTCATCCTGGCCAAGACGATCAAGGGCTACGGCCTCGGCTCCGAAGCCGAAGGCAAGATGATCGCCCACAATGCCAAGAAGCTGAAGGATGACTCGGTCCGCCATGTCCGCGACCGTTTCAGCATTCCGATCTCTGACGATGATCTCGACGAGATTCCCTACTACAAGCCCGAAGAAGACAGCCCTGAAATCGCCTACCTCAAGGCTCGCCGTGATCAGCTCGGTGGCCAGGTTCCTTCCCGTCGGCCCACCGAAGAGAAGCTGAACGTCCCGCCACTGGAGGACAAGGCCTTTGCCCGCCAGTTGAAGGGCACCGAAGGCAACACCAGCTCGACCACCCAGGCCTTCGGCGGCATCATGCAGAGCCTGATGCGAGACAAGTCGATCGGCAAACGCGTCGTTCCGATCATTCCTGACGAAGCCCGCACGTTCGGCTTCGAGGGCATGTTCAACGCGGTCGGCATCTACTCCAGCAAGGGGCAGATGTACGAGCCGGTCGACAAGATCGCCCCCGACGGATCGCCGAACCTCAACTACTACCGCGAATCGATCGACGGCCAGATCCTCGAAGAGGGGATCAACGAAGCCGGTGCGATGGGCTCGTTCGTGGCTGCGGGCACGGCGTACGCCAACCTCGGCGTGCAGATGATCCCGTTCTATACGTACTACTCGATGTTCGGGTTCCAGCGTGTGGGCGACCTGATCTGGTTGGCTGCCGACTCCCGCTGCAAGGGCTTCCTGATGGGAGCGACCAGCGGACGCACGACGCTGAACGGCGAAGGGCTCCAGCACGAAGACGGTCACAGCCAGCTGATGGCCAGCACCGTGCCCAATCTGATCGCCTACGACCCGGCCTACGCCTACGAGCTCGCCGTCATCATTCAGAACGGTCTGAAGCGGATGTATGTCGACAACGAGAGCGTCTTCTATTACCTGTCGATCTACAACGAAACCTACCAGATGCCCGCGATGCCCGATGGTGTCGAGAACGGCATCCTGAAGGGAATCTACCGCCTGTCGAGCGTCGACTCGGGAGCCGGTCAGAAGGTCCGGGCCCAGCTGTTCGGTTCGGGAACCGCGCTACCCAGCGTGTTGCGGGCGCAGCGGATCCTCAAGGAGAAGTACGACATCGGCACCGATGTGTGGAGCGTGACCAGCTACAACGAGCTGTGCCGCGACGCGATGGCTGCCGACCGGTGGAACCGTCTGCACCCGACGGAAACCCCGAAGAAGGGTTACATCGAAACGGTTCTGGCAAGCGAAAAGGGACCGTTCATCTCGTCCAGCGAGAATGTCCGGGCCGTCGCCGACCAGATCCGCCAGTGGGTCCCCGGCGACTACACCGTGCTTGGAACTGACGGCTTCGGCCGCAGCGACACCCGTCAGGCTCTCCGTCGTCACTTCGAAGTCGACGCCGAGTGCACCGCTTACGCAGCCCTCGTCGCCCTCTCGAAGCAGGGAGCCTTCGACAAGTCCAAGTTGCCCCAGGTCCTGAAGGACCTGAACATCGCTCCCGACAAAGTCGACCCCCGCACGGCGTGAGATCGTATTGAATGCCTGCTTGTTTGATACGTCGCAGAGGAGCGATGGATGGAAAACAATTGGATCGAAGCCCTCGTGATGCCCTCAAGAACTGCCTCGAAAGAGGACCCCGGCCACATGGTGATTGGGTTCAACTCTCCAGGTGATGGCGAGCAGCACAGAGGGTTTCGATTCAGCGTGGATGACCTTCCGAAGGAATTTCAAACCGCCAGTCGATTTCGCGACTATTTGTTTGACCATTGCGTTGAAGGCTATGTCGTTGACGACATCAACTTTGCCAGGCAGTGTGAGAAGTATGGTGGTTTGGTCGTATCTCGAAGATGGACGATACGCCATCCCGAGACGATCAAACCTCTCTACCCTCCTCAGTCTCGACGCGAAGGGTGGTACTCCTTCAATCCAGACAATTTCCCAGATTGTCATAACTGTGTTACATGGGCAGTTGCTAAAATCAATGATGCTGTTGATGACAGCACACTGACACGGCCCACAAATGGACGAATCAAACACATGTTGGCAATCTTGTCTGATGCTCATTCATAGACGACAGGGGAACAGGCATCTTGAAAACCATCCTTGGCTTCCGGGAAGATTCGAAGGGATTTTACATTGACCTCGAAGATCAGTTTTCTGCAATCGCAGTGAACAGATCAACCGGAGATTTGCTTCTCGATGAGGGAGATGGAAATGATAGGTTTCATGGTGCAGTGATCCTGCAGAGATCCAACCCCAGATTTCAGACACGGTCCGGATCGGGAAAGATGAGTGTTTGGCTTGTCTATGGGAAGAATGATAACAAGCACTTTATAGGTAATGCTATCGCCACTTGGGCAGCGATAAAGTGGATCATTGGTGCCAATCAAGCTATGGAGGGAAAAGCTCCCCAAGCCAAGCGAAACACACAAGGATCAACAATCAATCTATTCAATATCCGCAGGCATGTCATCAAACACAGACATGAGATTGGATTCAGGCGAAACCGCTCTACCAAACTCCTCATGCAATTGGTCAGAGAGGGTTCTTTTCCCCAACAGGGTTCTCAGCATCGCTTACAACCACTTAAAACAAAACCGTAACCATATTCGTTGCGAGAAGTGGGCAAAATGAGGGCGTGTCTTAGCCGAGCCACAGTCTTATCGAGGGTTTGGTCAAACGGTTGGTGTTTACAGTTACAGTACGTTTTTGAATTTCGATGTTCTACTTGACCATCGCCTGCACGCCAGTCGTACCTCCACTTATAGCCCATCGAATCCAAAAAAAGCCTCGCAAGTACGATCTTGCGAGGCTTTAGCGGAGGTTAAGATGACCTCCCTCGAGTCTACTTCGTGAACATCGCGTTCTTCCGATCGCCTCGGCTGAGCAGGAACGCCATCAGGTCGAGAAGTTCGTCGTCCTTGAGGGTGTTCAGCAGACCGTTGGGCATCATCGAGGACTTGGCCGGGCCCATCTCTTCGATGTGAGCACGATTGATGTCCTCCATCGCGTTCGGATCGAGCATGTTCGTGTTGATGTGATAGGTATCACCCGACAGGTTCACGATCCGCCCCACGACGACCTTCCCTTCGGTCGTCACGACCTGCACAGCTGCGTACTGGTCGCTGATCACCTTGCTCGGTTCGAGCACTGACTCGAGGATGTCGCGCGGGCTGAAGCGTCCCGACAATCCGGTCAGGTCAGGCCCCACTGAGCCCCCTTCGTTGCCGAAACGGTGGCAGCCGTAGCAGTTCGCGGCACTGAACAGAGCCCGGCCCCGGTCAAAGTCGCGTCCTTTGAGCCCGCTCGCCAGCAAGCCAGCCGCCTCGTCCATCTTCCATTCTTTAACGAATGGTCGTGGAGTCGCCGAAGCGGGAGTGACAGCTGCGGGTGGCGGAGCGTTGATCACATCGGCCAAAGCCTTCTGATCGGCCTCGGAAACGTTCGCGAGGGCATCGTTACGCATCTCCTTCATGAAGTCGGCAAAGTTCGCACCGCCGTGGAAACCGCGAGCCTTGTTGAACCAGTCGAGGAAGCTGCGACGCGTTTCGAGGGTCCAGCCAGCCTTGAGGAACCGCAGATGCCGGGCCTGGTCGATCTGCTCTTCCTGAGTCGGAGCTGCAGCCAGCAGGGCGGTTCCCTTGGCTGCGGCACTCGGGGCCTGCAGATAAACCATCAGCTCAGTCAGGAGGCTGTTGAGGTCCTTGTCCTTCGCGGGGTAGACCTTGTCAACGGCCGAGATAATTGCATCGCGTGTCGGCTCATCGGGTGCCCCCAGTCGATACAGCGTCACGTGCAATACGCGGATGAGTTCGATCTGCTCTTCCAGTGGCAGAGCAAACCAATCAATCCGGGCCATCGCTTCGAGCATCGAACCTTCGAGCGGATGCTGCGTTCCAGCGGGCACCGGGTAGACGGGCGGGGGCGTATCGAGATCGGGAGCCACGGGCACGTAGCTGCGTTTGTACATCCGGGCCAGGGCCAGCAGTGCCGCCAGCGACTTGCGGGGATTGCTCTCGGCGAGAGCCCGGTCCTGCCACTGCTCAACGGGTTGATGCTCCAGCACTGTACGAGCCGCAGCCCGCACCAGCCGGTCCTTGTGACCCAGATATTCCCACGCGAAATCAACGCCCTTGGGATCAACCTTGTGGAAGGCCTCAAGATTCTTGCGAATCTCGACTTCCGGTGGCACAGTTTCCTTCAACGGAGCGGGTTCGGTCGACTCAGGTCCGACATACGTCACGCGGTAGAGCCCCGATTGAACTCGGCGTCCGCCAATCGCGAAATACAGTGCCCCGTCTGGATGCACGACCACATCGGTCAGCGGCAACGGCACACCGGTCACGAACTCTTCGAGCACACCGGTATAGCCAGCGCCCTTGCGAGTCATGTGGACGGCGTACATCTTGCCGTAGCTCCAGTCATTGATGAACAGAGCATTCTGGTACTTGGCTGGGAACTTCGTCCCATAACCAAAGGTCACACCAGTCGGCGAACCTGGCCCCACATCAACGACCGGATCGGCCGTCTCAGGGTAGTAGACCGGCCACTTCGCACTGCCGTTTCGCCAGCCCCAGTCAGTGCCGCTGACGACCTGACAAATGCGGGTTGGCCGGTACCAGGGACAGTTCATGTCCCATTCCATGTCAGCGTCATAAGTAAACAGATCTCCGGCTGTATTCACAGCGGCATCGAACTGGTTGCGGAAACCGCTCGCGATCACTTCCCAGTTCTTTCCATCCCGGTCGACCTGATAGATGATTCCAGCTGGCGGAGGCACACCTCGCATGAAGCCTCGACCGTAGATACGGGGGAGGAGCTTATCCTCGTCCCAGATCTGCGGAACGCGCGAAGCGCTGATCTCGGTCATTTTGGTCTGGTTGCCAATGACGACATAGAGGTTCTGCCCATCGGGAGTCAGCAACACGGCGTGCGGACCATGCTCGCCCGCTCCACCAGCCAGCTGTCGCAGCTGTTCGACCGATTCGAGCACATCATCGCCGTCCTTGTCGGTGACTCGGTAGAGTCCGCTGTCGTACTTGCCGCCCTTGTTGACGACCACGTAGAGCGAATCGAATGCCCACAGAAGTCCTTGGGCTTCGCCGATGTCGGCGGGGATCTTCTCGATCAGTGTCTTCTCGCTCGACACAATCAGCGGCTTGCGAGGCAACTTGACGATCGCCGGAGCAGTCTCGCCCTCGGCGGGTGGAAACTCGATCAATACCTCGCCGGGCGTCTTGGCGGTCAGGAGCGATTCGATCTCGGCGGCACTCTTGGCGACAACACGCTGGCCGTCGACGCTCACTGCGAGAATCTGGTCTCCCTCAAAGACTTGTCCGTCGGCTTCGGCAGGGCCTCCCGGCGTGAGCCCCGAGACTCGCACGGTGTCGCCGTCTTGCGTGACCTGCACGCCCACGGTGTTCACTTCCTTCGACTTGGCCAGGGCAGGGGGCGTCACGCGATACAGTCCCCCGTACTGATCGCAGACGATCAGCCGGCCCTTCGGATCGACGCACATGTTGACCCACGATCCCTCTTCTTCTTTCGGGACCGAGTAGAGCAACTCGACGCGGAAATCCTTCGCGATCTTCAAATTCTCAATCGGCGTCGAGGTTGCAGCCCGCATGTTTCCCTGAGCCATCAGCTTGGCTGCCGTCAGGCCCCACGGACCACCGGACAGATCCGCGATCACGTCAGGAGACTTCCAGTCCTCGCCCTTGAAGTCGGGCTTGTCCCAGCCTTCAGCTCGCTTGGCCGAAGCCTGCCAGCTTTCATCGGTCGCCAGATTCCAGGTCCCACGGCTTGATTCGAAGACGAGGTTGAGCAGCACACCGGCTGGATTATCCACCCCGGAGTTCTTCGCCTCGATCACGATCACATGCTTGTCACCGGGAGCGGACTTGGCAAAGGCCTTCGTCACATCCTTGAAGCCCGCTTCGATCCAGCCCTCGTGGCTCAACGCAGGCTGACCATCGATAAACACTGCCATCGCATTGTCGACCGCCCCGTACAGACGAACGCGGCTGACCGGCCCCTTGATCGTGAACTCTTTCCGCAGAAACACCTCGGGGGCGAGCTTGTCGCCGTCTTTCAACCAGACCCATTTCGCGGGCGATTGAATCGACATCTGAACTGGTCGGGTCCGCCGCTTGGGGGGCGAGACCTTTTCCTCGGCCACTGCCGAGACGGAACAACACACGAGCAAGAGCCAAACCATCCAGCGCACGTCACTTCTCCTGGTGGAAATCCCAGAGGCTAGCCAGCTGCTAACCTCATTCGATTCTGGTTCCATATCCTATCAAAGCCCGATGATCGGTCGAGGGAGGCGGTAATTCCCGCGCGAGTACAATAGAGAGCGGCAGGCGTGAGCCTGCCGAGGAATCCAACCGTCTCTTTGCTAAATTGGCTTGCACACGCGATCTTCAATCTGCAACGTGACAGAGACGTATTGCCCCTCGGCAGGCTCACGCCTGCCGCTCTCGATGGACGACGAAGACTGAGTCGAAATGGAAAACCCGGTGCCGCTCGGGAACAATGAGTTGATTCCTCTTCTACCGCCACCTCCCTCTGCGACAAGCCTCATGTCATCCACTCAAAAGCGACTGTGGCTGTTGTTGGTCGTCACACTCTTTGCCACGGCGGCATCGTTCTGGGAGGCTCCCTATCCTTCGGAGCTGCGACTTCAGCATGCTCCCACTGTGTTCGGGCTGGTCTGTCTCGGAGTCGCGATTCACCGGAGCTGGTTGTCCCCAGCTTCGGTGGTGTGCCTGCTGGCATTTCTTTGGCTCCATCTGGTTGGAGCCCGTTGGATTTACTCGTTCGTGCCCTATGACCGCTGGTGCGAAGCCGTGTGCGGCAGGTCGCTTTCGGAGGCCTTTGGATGGAAGCGAAATCATTACGACCGCCTCGTCCACCTGGCGTCGGGTCTACTCTTCGTGCTGCCTGTGTGGGAGTCTATTGATCGGCAAGGGCTCACCAGTCGCTGGGGATTGGCAGCGCTCTCGATCTCAGTCGTCCTGGCCATCGGAGCTGTCTATGAAGTCATCGAGTGGGCGATCGCCATGATCTTTGCCCCCCATTACGCCGAGTCCTATAACGGCCAGCAAGGTGACCTCTGGGATCCGCAGAAGGACCTGGCACTGGCGGGTATTGGAGCGATCTCCTCCGCAGCAATTCTGGTCCTGGCCAAACGAGCGAATCCACCCCAGTAAGCCATTGGCAGGGCAGGGCACGCTACGGTGTATTCCCCTGAATTTTCAATTGACCGTATTTCGGGATCAACGACTCACCACCGCTACGGATGTATTCCCATCGTCCATCCCCGTTGAGATCGAGTAAGCGTTCCTCAATCGAGATCGGCGGTAAGACAGCCCCGGTGTGCTCCAGGGCAATTCGATCCTTGGTCGGACGATAGGCGTAAGTCCGAAAGTCATCGCCTTGCTGAGTCCCCACCAGAACAAGCCGTTCTCCGTTACCCAGTAAATCGAGTGACTGCAATTGGCCATGCAGATTGATGAAATCGGGGTGAACGTGGCCGACGGTTTCCAGGCGTGCGACCGGCGAGAGAATTGGCGTGTGATCCGCAGCTTCCCCTCGATTGAGCACATAATAGATTCCACTACCGGGCTTGGGGTCACCATATCCATAGGTCGCTCCAGCCAGCACCAGATCCAGCCGACCATCGTGGTCGAGATCGACGGGAGCAGCAACGGCACGATGATGGATGCGGATGACTTCACCATGCGAGTCACAGAGCGGCCCAAATGAGCGAAACTCGAACCGCCCATTCTCTCCCAGTGGACGTTCCAGCCGGAGCAGGTACAACCAGCCCTTGTCGGTTCCCGCGACAAGATGCTGCAGTCCACTGCCGTCGTAATCCCAAAGTGCTGCCCGATGGAAGCCCCACTTGGTCAGGTGCTGAGCGTCGGTATCCCCCTCGACACGAAAGATTCCGTTCTGATCGAACAGGGGAGATCGCTCGGACGACAGCTGAGGAACACCTTGGGAGACCAGCAGTTCACGGAACGACCACTGGGAATCGTTCTCCAGCAGGAACCGTCGCCCATCAGGCGTCTTCAGGACCTCGGTAAAGTTGTATCCCCGCGTCGGGACATCGCGTCCGCTCACCCAGCGATCAAACCGGAACTGCGGCTTCGCGCCGGGGACTTTCAGGTTACGGCATATTGCCAGATCACAACCGCGAGACAGCAACAGATCAGGATCTTCCCCGTCTCCGATCACGGCCAGCACACCGTGATAGTTATATGCGTCGTACCCATCATCGGGCAGCCCCTCGATCGTCACCTCGCCCAGATCCCGGAAGACGGGTTCCCCATCGGAGCCCGACTTCGCCCATTGCAGGTATCGAAACTCATTCCCCACCATTCCGCATAGGACAAGCAGATCATCGGAGTGAGTCTGACCGTTGCGATACATCACTGGTCGAGATGCTCCGCCCGGATACCGATAGTGGAACTCCTGGGCCTGCCCCAGCAGCAGAGTCTCACCGTGTTCATCCGTGAGCAAAGACTTGGGCCGGGCGAACTCCTGTCCACTCCGTTTCTTGTACGGCCGTCCGGCATACTCGGGCAGGCCCTCTTTCACACCGACCTGCGGCATGTACCACAGCTCGCCTCCCCAATCGCCGAAGATCAGTCCGTTACACTGCTTGTCAGCTGTACGGTAGATCGTAGGGTAGGTGTAGTTAAATCCTTCTGGCCAAAGCGTCTCTGGCTTGGGCGACAACCGATACTTGGGATTCATAAAGGGGATATTTAAGGGCATGCCATCCACAGAGAGGAGTGGCTTCTGAGCGACTTCCAGACGGATGTTCGGAAACACACCCACTCGTTTCAGGAGCGAGACGTTCCCCTGACGGTCGGTACCGACCACTTCCTGGTGTCCATCTCCGTCCCAATCAACCGGCTCAACCATCAGTACGACATGGCCCAGTTGATCGCACAGGCGAATCGGTTCGCCAATCGTCTGGAGATCTTTTGACGGGTAGAGGTAAACGCCATCCCATAAACGTGCGACCAGCAGGTCCTTCGCATCCGGAGCTGACCAGGAAACCACATCGACACTGACGATCGTCCCGAACGACATCCGCCCCTCGTTAGTTCGCAACTCGGTCAGCGGGCCAAATTCAAACTCCGCCTGGGCGAAACAACACCGACCTGCGGCACAGACCACAATGGCCAGACCAAGAATTCGCAGGAAGAGGGAGACGCTCATCGGAGAATATCCTCAAAGTCTGCGTTGCGGGGACCGGCAGCCGCGCCTCAATACGAAAGGACGCATTCAAAATCTCGCAGCCCGGGGCTAAGCCTTATGTTCTGGTTCCTGAACGATGACTTCGGGATCTTTGCGTTTGCGCAGACTGGCCAGCACGACCGTCACTAGCCCCAGCAGAATCTCATCCACGAATGGAAGGAAGTCCGGGATGAACATATCAAACACAAACAAGCTGCCGGTGATCGCCAGCAGGATCGGGAATCGCAGCTTGGTGGCCTGCTTCTCAACGACATGCTTGGGACTGAACATGAGCGGATCTCCTGGCGGGCCAGCAACACATTAACCGACAATCACGCGAGGTTGTTTCGCGGGGTCTTCCTGAGCCTTACGGATCAGTTCTCGCACCATCCACGGGACGTTACCTTCGCCGAACAGCACGAAGCTGATGTTGGCCGACATCGGACTTTCATTGGACCAGCCGAAGTGAATCTCTGGCGGCTGGCCCGTCTTCGACAGCTCCAACCCCACAGCTGCGATGACATGGGGAATCGATGAGACCTGTGAGAACCGCAGGATGATGCGGCCGCCTTCCTGAATGACCTCCAGCTCGGGCGATTGCCAGAACTCGCTGACATCCCCACGTTCGACCTCCAGGAACACAATCGGATCGTCCGGGGTCAGGTGATGCTCTTGCCGAATGCTCGCTTCCTTCTCGGCCAGATCACGGCCTCCGGGGCGGTGCGGCACCAGTATCGGGAACTCCAGATGTCGCATACTGTCCCACAGGAAGTGCGACTCGTCGTTCTTAAAACGGAAGCCGGTAAATCGCAGCTCAGTGCTGCGCATCGTTCGAGACCAGATCGACGACACGATGATCGCGATGATGAAGAAGCTGGCGATCTTGATACCGCCCGGCCGTTCGATGATGACGGCGATCGTCGTGTAGAGAAACAACACCCCGATCAAGAAGTAGCCCCACGGCCAGCGTTTGGCCCACGAGCCGGTTCTCTCGTTGTAGGTCTCAATCACGGTGGCGATCGCAGCACTCGACATCAGCACCAGCACGCCCGTGGCATAGGCGGCGCCCTGGGCGACGACATCCGCATCAAAGATCCACGTCACCACCAGATTGATGACGGTGAACAACATCACCAGGGGCCGTGTCGCCGACGCCCATTCAGGTGCCATCCCGTACCGGGGTAAATACTGCGGCACCAGATTGAGCAGCCCAGCCATCGCGCTTGCTCCGGCAAACCACAAGATCACCACCGTACTGATGTCGTAAATCGTGCCGAAAACCTCTCCAAAGACTGGCGAAATCCGAGTCGGACTCTGGCCGTGGGCGATATACGCGAGGGCCCGGTTCGCAGCCTTTCCGGCGGGGTGCATTTTGATCGGGATTTCGGTCGCGACCTCGGGAACGACATGCGTCGTCCCATCCGCCAGCGAGGTATCGACATCCTCACCCGGAATCGAGGCCGCCACAAGTTCCTCAGCGGGAATCAGTGTCACCGTGATAAACGACGACGCAATCAAAAAGCATGACATGATGATGGCAGCGGTCAGCAGAAGCTTACGAGTTCCCCGAATCCGTCCGGCGAGCTGCTCTTCCGGGGTATGGCCTTCCCCACGGACCAGCGGCATGACTGCGATTCCGGTTTCAAATCCGCTGAGTCCCAGAGCCAACTTCGGGAAGAACAGGAAGCAGAGCAGGATAATCGTGCCCCACCCGGTCCCCGAAACAGGCACATGCGTTGCAATCCGCCAATCCCCAGCCGTCACCGCATTGAACCAGTTCGCGACCAGTTCCGTATGCCCCGCCAGATACCTCAAGCACTCCACCACCAGGACCAGGTTGAGTGTCAGATACACCGCCACAATCACCACAGCCAGGCCGATCACCTCGGCAAAGCCACGCATGAACGCGGCCCCCAGCATCACCAGAAGCAGCATGGTCAGCGTCAACTGGCTGTGCAGAAACTCGGGTGACTTATGCCAGAGCGGGTTATGGATCAAGTGCTCTGCCGCGTCGGCCGCCGAAAGTGTCTTCGTAATCACAAAGTCGGTCGCAGCAAAGCCCAGTAGCACGAGAATCAACAGCTTCCCGCCCCAGCCGTGGACCAGCCGCGCCAACATGGCGATCGAACCTTGTCCATGGGGAGAAGAGCTCGCCACATGGCTGTAGATTGGGACCGCCCCCACCAGAGTCACAAACACGAGGAACAACGTCGCCAATGGCGAAAGTCGCCCCGTCGCCTCAAAAGCGATCGATGGCTGATACCCCAGGGTGCTGAAGTAGTCGACCCCGGTTAGACACATCACCCAAATCCAGAGACTCGTGGGATGAGTGTGCCCAGAGGTCCCTCCGCCGGGTATGGAACCGTGACCTGGAGACGGTTCCGCGGGAGTGGTCGATGACATTGAAGAACCAAAGAACGGACAGTCGCGATGTGACAGACGCTGGCGACAACAACAGCGGATCAGAACGAAATCCACAGCTGCCAGATCACGACAACTGCCCACAGAATGTAGATTTCCGCATTGTCATCGAAGCCCCGCCCGAGAACCACCCAAACATCTGCACACGCGCCCACTAATCAGTACAAAAGACGTCTAACACCTCCGCGTGCCGCTATAACGACGCCCTCCTGTGCATCTGTGTCAAAGCTCAAAATGGAGATTCGTTAGGACGAGGAACCTCGCTCGTTGCTGAGCACTTACAATCACAAGTTGGCACATTTCTCCGGAGTGGTAGACCAGCCATAGAGCCGTTCCATCTCTGACTAATTTCAGCCAAATATGATATCGGAAAAAACGGTCTTCCCAATTTACCGAGGCTGTACAACCCTCCTCTACCGTGTTAGAAACATGTCAACCGTTCACTTTTAGTAACGTCAGGGCCATCTTCTTTCTGGTTCTTATCAGCACGCTTTCAGCGCTTCAAGGATTCCCCATCATGCCTCGTCCCACGATGCCCGCGTCGAGTATTTTTGCACGTTTGTTCTCCGACATGTTCACGCCTTCCAGTCGACGCCAGTCGCGTGACGTGCGTAAAACAGCCGCTGCTCCCGCAGCTGTGCTGGAGCCAAAGGTCATGCTGGCAGCTTTCCAGAACTTTGACGGAGTCGCCGCTCCAGCCTTGCCTGTCGGCTGGACCCAGACCGCGACGGCTGCCAATACTTGGACCACTGTCGCTGGAGGCGCCGATGCGGGGACCAACCGGGCCTTTGTGGCCGGGATCGCTGGGGTCAGTGACTCCAGCCTGACCTCCCCCTCGGTCTTTGTCGATGGAGCCAACGGACGCCTCAGCTTCCGCCATTCGTTCGTCACCGAGTCCGGATTCGATGGGGGAGTCCTCGAAATCTCGATCAATGGGGGAGCATTCCAGGACATCATCACGGCGGGCGGAACTTTCATCAATAATGGATATAGCTCTGCTCTGAGCTCCGCTTTTAGCAGCCCGATTGGCGGACGAGATGCCTGGAACGGGGATTCCGCAGGATACATCACCACGATCGTCGATGTACCCGCGGCTGCCATCGGGCAGAATGTCCAGTTTCGCTGGCGTTTTGCTTCGGACACCTCAACAGCCAGCACGGGATGGAGTATCGACACGATCGAGCTGAACCAACTGCCCGACCCCGACGACCAGATCAGTGAGGTCGCAGCTGTCACCCCGTTGAACACCACCATTACGGGCGTGCTCGACAATAAGCTCGATGTCGACCTGTATAAGTTCACGGTCACGGCTGGTCAGACACTGCAATTCGACCTCGACACGGCGGGACTCGCGACTCCTCTGCTCGATTCCGTCCTCCGACTTTTTAACGCCGCAGGAAACCAGTTAACCAAGGATGACGACTCCGATGGTTACCAGTTGATTGGTTTGGAAGCGAACGATCTGGAATCGTTCATTCAATACACCTTTGCTGCTGCTGGAACCTACTACGTCGGCGTCTCGGGATTCGATAACTCCGGCTACAGCCCCACCACGGGCAACGGAGACGTGCTGTCGAACCAGGCAGTCGGAAACTACCAGTTGCACATCGGCACCGCCCCCACCGCCACGATTGCGATGTCGAACACGAACCTCCGAGAACACGGGTCCGCGGTGGTCACGATCACCTTTGACCAGGCGGTGACCAATTTCAGCAACGCTGATCTGACTGTCGAGAACGGCACGCTGACCAATGTGACGACATCCAATGGCGGTGTCACCTGGAAGGCCACTTACAAGCCCACTGCGAACATCTTCGACACAACGAACGTCATCACCCTGAATCTGGCCCAAGTCACCGATCTCGTGGGAACACCGGGGGTCGGAACAGCCTCCTCTCCCAATTACTCAGTCGACACAATCGTCGATGAGAACGACCAGATCAGCGAGGCGGCTCTGCTGCAGATGAACTCGCCCACGAACGCAGCCATCGAGCGTGCCTTGGATGTCGACATGTATGCGATCGATGTTCTGGCCGGGCAGACGCTGCAGTTCGACATCGACACGCAGGGCTTCGCCACACCGCTGGCCGATTCCTATCTCAGGATCTTTAATTCCGCGGGAACTGTGGTCAAAACCAACGATGATGCCGCTGGACGTGGAACCGAGGGGAACGCCAAGGAATCCTTCATTCAATGGACCTTCGCCACAGCTGGCCGGTACTACATCGGCGTCTCGGCGTTCAACAACATCTCGTACAACCCGACAACCGGTGACAATGACGTGAACAGCGTCTTGACCGGCAGTTACACCCTGCATGTCGGCACAGCTCCGACAGCAACGATCACCATGAGTGATTACGACCTGTTGCCGGGCGACACGGCACTGGTGACGATCGCATTTAGCGAAGCTGTACTCGGCTTCACGAATGCCGACCTCACCGTCGAGAACGGGACTCTCACGAACGTTGCCTCTGCCGATGGCGGCAAGACCTGGACTGCGACCTTCACGCCAACGGCTGGTGTGTATGACACCACGAATGTGATCACACTGAACAATACGGGCGTGACGGACACGGTCGGCACACCTGGCGCTGGAACGACGACCTCGCCGAACTATCAGGTCGGCCCGGCTCCGAACTCCGCCCAGTTGGCTCCCGATCCGCTGAACCCGGGCGAGATGTACCTCCTGGTGAACGGGACAAGCGGGAATGACGTGATCACTGTCACCCGCCCGACTTCGACGAGCTACAACGTCGTGATCAATGGCGTCAACAAGGGAACCTTCACGTCGCCATCGGGAATCGTGGTCTACGGCCAGGACGGTAACGACAAGATCACACTGGCCAGCAACGTGACCCTGGACAGCCTCCTCGACGGGGGAAGCGGAGCTGACACCATCAACGGGGGAGGAAGCAACAGCGTCATGCTGGGTGGGACCGGGAACGACACTCTGACCGGATTCGGTGCTCTCGTCGGTGGCGCGGACAACGACATCCTCAAGTCGTCGGGCGGGCGCAGCTTGCTGATCGGTGGGGCAGGGGCTGACAACCTGACCTCACAATTCGGCAACGACATCCTGATCGGGGGAACGACCGATCACGATACGAATCCGTGGGCCCTGGCCTCCATCCGCGAAGAGTGGAACCAGAACACCCCAGTCGCCACTCGGATCGCTAATCTGGCCGGTCTGGCTGGGGGCGGCCTGAATGGAACATACCTGCTGGTCAGCGACGCAGTCCGGGCTGGGACGGTCCATAATGACTTCGCCGTCGACAAGCTGAGCAACAACAGCTCTCTCGACTGGATCCTGCCGTTCTCCGGCGACCTCCGCAGCAAGATCATTGGCCAGGTGAACCACGCTTAGGCCTGATGCGATCGGACTTCAAAGCCGTTCGCACGTGATCAACAAACTGACAAGCCCCCGGAGTCCATTGCGGTCTCCGGGGGCTTTTTTGATGAAAGATTGGTCCGCTCTTGAAGTGACTCGCGACATCCACTCCATCACTACTTCCGTGGCGTTAACTCAATTTCGCGAAGCTCAGGAACCGCGTCTGTTGACTCAGCCTGCGGTCGAACCAGCCACGCCCAATGCCGCCCCTGCGACGCCCAGTGAATGCTGTACATCATGAACGCCAGCACTACGACAAGAAAAACTAACCGCCCCTTCTGCCCCCCGGAACTTAAGAGCGGATCAGGCTGACGCACTCGTCCAGTTCGCATACCAAGATCCTTCACCCGGGCCATTCTCCCTGAAACACCTCTGTCGCAGGCCCCGTCATGAACACCGACTCGTCGTCGCTGGGCCACTCCAACTCCAGATCTCCACCCGGCAGATGAGCCAGCAGCTTTCGTCCCGTGCGGCCGGTCAGCACCCCAGCCACAGCCACCGAACACGCCCCGGTCCCACAGGCCAGTGTAATCCCGCTGCCACGTTCCCAGGTCCGCATCGTCACTTCGGTCGGGCTGTGGACCTGCACAAAATGAACGTTGATCCGTCTCGGAAACACAGCTGCATTTTCGAGAATTGGCCCGATCGCGGTCAGAGGCACGCGTGACACGTCCTTGCAGTACAGCACCACATGCGGGTTCCCCATGCTGACGCAGGTGATCCGCGGGTCGAGCCCGCATTCGGCGAACCATGCGGGCGAATTGGCGACCCACTCCGCAATCGGCAGCGGGGCATCGACCACGCGCGGCCCGGACAGCGTCGTCGGGATCTCTGCGGCCCCGAGGATCGGCTGGCCCATATTCACGCGGACTCGCTCGACCTTCCCCTGGGCATTGGGAAAGACCTGTAACGTCAGCACCCCGCGACCGGTTTCGATCTTCAGCTCCGGCTTGCGGGCAATGCCATGATCATGCACCAGCTTGGCGACGCAGCGGACGCCGTTGCCACACATCTCCGACTCGCTGCCGTCGTTGTTGAACATCCGCATCCGGGCATCGCCGCGCTCGGACGGGCAGACGAGAATCATCCCGTCGCCGCCGACGCCGAAGTTCCGGTCGCTGATCTTCCGTGCCAGTTCCGGCAAGTCGGCAGGCAACTTCTCCTGAAACGCGTTGATGTACACGTAATCGTTGCCCGCCCCCTGCATCTTCGTAAACCGCATCACAGCTCCTCACTTCGCCACCGCCGCATCACAAAGCGGCCACACAAATGACACCCGCTCATTGTAGAGAGTTCGCCCAGCCAAAGCCCACGGCCGAGCTTCTCCCCTCTGGCCATCCGCTATTCGCCACCAGCCATCAGCCATGAGCGGCCCCGGCCTCACCCGCCCAGGTTCGCAACCGTCTTCTTCTTATACGCCTCGACTCCCGGCTGGCCGTAGGGGTTGATTCCGATCAGTCGGCCTTCGACCACGGTCGCCAGCATGAAGAACTGGAACACCTGTCCCAGAGCGTACGCATCCAGACCCGGCAGGATCAGGCTCGCCGTCGGTCGGCCCGCCTCGGCGTAGGCCTGGTTCGTCCCGGCGGTCGCAGCTGCCAGGATCTGCGGGATCGTCTTTCCGGCATACTTATTCAGCTGATCGTGATCCTCCACGGTCTTGGGCAGGGCCACTGGCGGGGTCGCGGGCTTCTCGACGATGAGGTTCGTGATGAGCTTGTCCTTCGCCCCTTCCTGATGCTGCTGGCCACGGCTGTGCAGGTCGCGGGTGTTGACCACGGTCAGCGGGAAGGCCCCGCGTTCATGCTTGCCCAGGCTCTCCGCCAGCAGCTGGTCGTACCACAGCCCCACAGCCTCCAGCCGCTTGCCCCACGTCGACAGAACGCGGTTCTTCAACCCGCGATCCCGCTCCAGCAAATGACAAACCGCCACGTAATCAAGCACCGGGTTCTCGCCCAAAGGAGCTGTCTTGAACTGCTCGGTCATGTCGGCCGCCCCGCGCAGCATCGCTTCAATGTCGACACCCAGCACAGCTGCGGGGTAGAGCCCGACCGCCGTTAGGACCGAGAACCGCCCGCCGACCCCGTCCGGAATCGGAAAGACATCGGGGTACTTGGCCGCGTTCGACACATCGCGCAGCTTCCCGACTTCGCCCGTGATGGGCACGACCAGATTCCGGGCCAACTCCGAACCGGCTCCGTAGTACACATCCAGTGCATTGCGGAAGATCCGAAACGCCGCAGCTGTCTCCAGCGTGCCGCCCGACTTGCTGATGACGCAGATGCCCCACCGCTCGGTCAGTTCTTTGGGGTTTTTGCAATGAGCAGCCAGCAGCTGGAGCAACCCGTAGACCGAGTCGTTGTCGACGTTGTCCCCTTCGAAGTAGAGCCTGGGTACGCCGCCGCGTTCGGCCCGCGTCAGATCGTTGTGGTAAGGGTGGCACACCGCCTCGAAGATCGCTCGCAGGCCCATGTAAGACCCGCCGATCCCGAGCGACACCAGAATGTCGATCTGCTCCCGCAGCCGCTTCGCCGAGGCTTCGATCCGAGACAGCAACTTGTCCGCACCTCCGGCGAGAAGTTCGGTCGGCAACTCGATAAACCCCGCATCGAGTGGCAGCTTGTCCTCGGGAATCTTCCGCTTCTGTTTCAGATCCCCCACATCGGCGATGGTCTCCGCCCGGGCAGCCTCCAGCGATGGCTTCAACCCACGAATCGCAGCAGGCTGAATGAAGGGCAGGGCAGCTGTAGCGTCGTAGCGAAGTGTGCTGGGCATCGGAGTGTCTCGTCGGTCAACCGCCAGCCCGTCATTCCCGGGTCCCCACACGGGTTCCCCTCACCGCGAGCCAGCTCAACACGAGATGTATCCCCTGCACGCCCGAACCGCCAGAGAAGTTTCAGAAATTACCGGGAGCGGCCAGCGGCTTCTCGCGGATGAGTCGACATCGGCCACGCCAGCCCCCCGAGGTGCTACGTACGTTGATCCTCGTATCCCAGCTCCGACTTGGACACACCTCTCGCATTGAACGCTCGTAACACCTACTCCAATTGGCAAGGTGACAACACCCTCGCCGATGGACGCTGACAAGCCGACCTGCCACCCGCCGAGTTTTCTCCGTAACGGCCCGTTGAGCTCTCCCCCATTCCCCACAACCCCGACTCTCATCACGACTGGTACCGAAAACGGGGCCAGGCCAGCATTACTCACAAAACGTACTGTATCCGGCAGTTGTAGGTGGTCGAGAAGATAGAGTTGCCCTGATCGAACACTTTCAGTCACCGGAGCCTGAGCATCATGCACAAGTCTTTGTGGGTTGCGGCATGTGTGATGATGTCACTCGCCACCTCGCCAGTTGTTTTCGCACAAGAGAGCGATTCTCTTCTCTCGCGTCCGCCAACCATCATTCCCACGATCGCCGAAGTTCAAAACATCCCCAGAGTCCGAGAAGGCCGCGCGATTCGTTATCCGGGTCGTGTGTTGCGTTACGGTGCAAACCTTCACCCAGGCGCTCGTCTGGCGCGAACGATCATTTTTCGCTAAAAGTCGTGTGGTCCGAACTATCGCAGACCTCCCCTTAACCTGAGCACTTCCGCCTCAGTTCAGAACTCACGCCTAACGTCCAGCTTCACCGTACTCCACCACCGATTCGCTGGCGAGACCTGTCGCATTTCGCAAGGTGACAAATCCCTCGTCGTTAGAGATCGACAGGCCCAATTGTCACATTCCAGTGCAGAGCTTCGGGGAAATCCGCCATCCGGCTCAGCTTGGTAGCGAGAACGCCAAGCAGGGTACTCGCGCGTGGGTCGATACATGCCAAGCGCGACTCCAGGCAGGCGAGCATGGTCGCCCGGCCAGCTGAGGCCGAGTCGCGTAACAATAAGACGCGTTACCGTGTGCGTTCAAGTTGGATCAACGGATCTGATTTGTGTGATGAAAGCTGAATGGCGTGGTATTCCCGCATGGAGCAGAAAGAGATCGCTGGGCGATGCATCTTGTGCCAGCGGTCCTCACTGCCAACAAGTTGGCAGGGCCACTCCGCCTGTGTCATTCCGATCGATGGAACTCAGCGGCCGGGTCGCACGAAGAGATGCTTAACGAAATTTGCGAATTGCAAAGCTCAGGTGCATGTTGCGTTGGACGGTCAGCCCGATGAGTTCGAAGTCATGATTCAAGCAGAACTCATTGACGGCTTCCACAACTCCGAACCGGCTGGATTGATTTGACCATTTGACATAATCGTGCCCCGCGATCACTCCATCGGGCTTCATTTTTTGTTTTACGGTTTCCAGCTCCAGCTTCACGGCATCGTAACTGTGATCCGCATCGAGATAGACATAGTCCAGATAGTTGTCAGGAAATGCAGCGAACACCTTGTGAGAATAGTCCCGGTGAACAACTACCGTGCCGCTACCGATCTGAGAGGCAAACGTTTTCAGGACGAGCTGATAGGCCTCTTCGTCGTATCGAGCTTTGTTCGATTGCCAGATATCGATCAGGTGAAGTTTTTGAGGCTGACAGACCTCCAGAATCGCGCGACTGTATTGGCCTTGTGACACTCCCGCTTCCGCAATCACGGCCCCCTTGGAAAACGTACCGAGCAGCTCATGGCGGCTCGAATAGACTCTTGTATTCGCGACGTGCCGAGGGGTTAAACTAAAATCAAATCGTTCCAATCGCTGATGTTCGACATGTGCTGCTGCGACAGATGCGTTTGTCGATAGACGTTTTACAAGACCGGCGGGAAGTAGCCGTTTGCATGCTCGAACAAGAAGATCGTTCATCATGAAATTCCTCGGTAGTTACCTTGGATTCCTTTCCAGATGCGGTCCAGAAACAGTGGCCTCTGATCAGAGCGATTGGAAGACTGTACTGCTCGATTCACACGAGAAAACAGAAGGTGACTGATGTACCGACTCATCGCAAGCCAAAACGAGTCCTGTTTTGGAGATTAATCATGTCTGTTAGATACTCGATGCCGACACGCAGCCACGAAAGCCCCGCCAGTCAGACATTGCCTGACGTTTGTTGATGGCAAGGAACACGTCACAGGCAAGAACTTTCTGCCTGGAGTACCCAGTCCAGACTATCACAAAGCGCTGGATTTTCTCCTGAATTCGGCACGTGCGATTCGCTCGCAGGCACGAATACGGTCTACACACAAAACATCGAATCCAATCGCCAACAGAAAAACTCCCCCGAAACAAAAGGCACTTTGAGTCAACAAATACCCAATGAACACACATGCCAACATCACCATCGTATACGCATCTAACTCCGCACAAACACGATCCGACAAGAGCCACCGTGGAATTGAACCGGGAGTGACCCTGAACATTCGGTGGACAGCTGTGGTCTTTATGATACGTATCCCTCAGTTCGGCCGTTCCATGTGGGTGAGCCAGTCCTCGTTCAGCTCGACGTGCTTGATGCTGTACCGGCGGTAGGTATAGGTGATATGGACCTTCTCGTCGCGGGTCTGGATCACGCAGGGGTAAGAGTACTCGCCGGGGTTGGATTCCAGCTGGAGCGGGGGTTCCCAGCTGCGGCCTTCGTCGATCGAGCGGGCGATGCTCAGTGGGGTGCGGAGCGTGTCGGTGTCGTTGAAGATGACGACCAGATGCCCGTTGGCCAGTCGCGTCATCGTGATTCCCGAATCGGGATTTCGCAGCGTTGAGGCGACCGCGTCAGTCCAGTGATCGCCACCGTCGCGCGACTCGATCTGAGTCAGTCGCGGATCCTTGCGCATCAGAGCGAACAGCGACTTGTCACTCCGCTCGATCACGGCGGGCTGGCTGCCCCCGGGAGTGAAGCCTCCCTTGCGCCAGCGTTTGCCGCCCTCTTCGCCGATGAGGAAGATCGAGCCCTCCACGCCATCGACCACAGCCTCCAGCGGCAACACCAGATCGCCCGACGACGTCAGCACCGGAGGGTTACGCGGCACAGCCAGCAGCTTGCTATCTACAAAGTCGGTGTCTTTGCTCCAGGTCACTCCATTGTCGGTCGAGTACCGAGCGAGCAGGTGGCACCGGTCCCAACCCTGACCCCGCCCGATCGGTCGGACGCTGTCCATCCGGCACCAAACAATCCACACCCGCTCGTGCCCGTCAACGAAAATCACTCCATTCCCCGGCACCGGCTCTGGCCCCCGGATCAGTGGCACTGGCGGTTGCCAATCTCGCTGTCCCGGCGCCCGCCTCGCCAGAAACAGAGTCTGGTCGTCGGAGGACTCATAACTTCCGCCATACCACAAGCAGAGCAGATCGCCATTCGGAGCCTGGGCAATCGTCGAACAGTGGTAGACCGCAGCTTCGGGAATCTCCTCGAAGATCAGTTCCGACGAGAACGACAGTGAACCGTGGTTGCGGGTCGGTTTATGCTTTTCGCCCAGCTGAGTGATCGGCGTCGGCTTGATGTCAGCAACCTTCGCTCGCGAACCAATCTTCTCCACCACAGCGGCGTCGAGCGCCAGTTGTCCGGCCTGGGACTCAAGCCCGCCTTGATAAATCAGCCGTCCCTCGGCGTCGATCAGTGCCACGGACGGGATCTCCGTGATGCCGAATTTCGCGGCGACCGTGGCCTGGGGATCGCGATAGATCGTGAAGATCAGCCCTCGATCTCGGACGTAATCACCAAGTTCCGCCGCCGTTTCCACATCGTTCGAGCAGATCCCCATGTAGACCACGCCCAGCCGTCGATGCTTGCGGTAGAGGGCACTGATCTTGGCCAGTGACTGGTCGACCGCCTCGCTGCGTGACGACAGAAAGACGAGAGCGATGGCTGTTCGTTCCTTGGTATTGGTGATCTCCAGCGGTTGATCGCGAGCATCCAGTACGGAAATCTCGCCGACCGGTTGCCCGACCTCGACACCTGCCATCACGACAGAGACGGGCCCCAAAAGCCAACAGGCCACAGCCAGACACACCAGTCCCAAAGTTACCCGCATGAGGAAAGCACTCCACTGAAGATCACTGGTTGGGGTAGCTAATCCCCCCGCCGTCGCATGGTCGCATTGTAGCAGGGCTTTCCCCGGGATTCTGCGGAGGCCATCACAGAACATCGATGCGGAAAGGATGTTCCCAATCACCTTCGCGTTGCTCTCACGCCTTGGAACAGTGAGAGGTCGTATTGCGACAATCGTGCCGATGCTAGAACATTCACTCACTAGCCCGGGGATTTTGAGCGTCACGCTGTTTCCAGGAACAAGCGTGACCACTCCGAGGTGAGGAGCGAGTCAGCGGGTGAACGTCGTCGCGCGAGGGACGATTCCTGTATGACTCTGAATGACGATGCAAGGGAAGCGAGGAGCGAGTGCGTTGGACCAATTGGCCCCCCAGGGGCATTGACCTTCTGCGTATGGCTCTATTGGAGGGGAGCCTGATCGGTGCCCTGACCATCTTCAGCGGGTGTCAGAAGAAGCCAGAAACCCCCATCGAAGCCGCTCCAGCTGCGCCCCTCGCAGCAGCCCCAGTGCCTGTCACCGTCACCAAAGTCGAAGTTCGACCGGTTCAGCGCCGAGTTTCAGTCGTCGGCACGCTCGACGGCATGGAACGGATTACGGTCACCCCCAAGGTCGAAGGTCGCGTCCTGTCCACACACTTCGATGTCGGCGACCGCGTCCCGCCAGACACCACGCTGCTCGAACTCGACCCGGTCGATTACCAGCTGGCCGTGAACGAAGCCCAACAGGCGGTCGACCTCGAACTGGCCCGGCTCGACCTCTCACAGCCGCCAACCGCAGCTTTCGACATCGAGCAGTTGCCCTCAGTCCAAAGCGCGAGAATCAAACTCGAGAACACCCAGCGAGTCTACGACCGGCAGAAGAACCTGAGTGCGACAAGCGCAGGGACCAAGCAAAGCCTTGAGCAGGCGGAGACCGATCTCAAGGTCGCCGAGACTGGCCTGCGACAAGCCCGCATCGACTCCCGCGCTGCGCTGGCAGCAGTCGAACACCGCGAGTCATTACTCATGCTCGCCAAGCAGAAGTTCAGCGAAACGACGGTCAAAACCCCGAAGACGAGCCTGAAACTCGCATCTGGCCAGGAAAGTGACTTCGTCGTTGCCGAGCGACTGGTTTCGGTCGGTGAGATGGTCCGTGCCTTTCCATCGACGCCGGTCTACGAGCTGATCGTCGACGATGTCCTCAAGCTGCGAGTCCTGGTTCCTGAGCGTTACATCTCTCAGGTCAAGCTGGGACTCGATGTGGAGATTCGTGTTGAGGCCTATCCAGGTGAGGTCTTTCCTGGCAAGGTGGTTCGTATCAATCCGACCATCGATCGCGTGAACCGCTCGTTCCAGGTCGAGGCACATATCCCAAACCCGGAACACCGGCTGAAGGCGGGTGGCTTCGCCAAAGCGGAGGTTATCGTCGGCACGGCGGAAGCCGCGGTCACTGTTCCCGTCGAAGCGGTCACTCGCTTCGCGGGCGTGTCGAAGGTCTTTCGCATCACGGACAACAGAGCCCAGGAAGTTGAGCTCTCAATGGGGACACAAGGCCCCGGCTGGGTTGAGGCGATCAGCGGGCTGAGTGCGGGGGACGTGATCGTCACCAGCGGGCAGACACGCCTCGCCAACGGGACCGAGGTCACGATCCGCGACTCAGCTGCCGAAGCTCCCAAGTAACCGCCACTGAACCGAGTTTCTGTCGGCCCTCGCTTCGCCGCCGCTCGAACCATTCCGTCTGCCGCCCCGTGAGAGACTGCTGTGAACATCTGGGAAATCTGCATTCGGCGACCGATCTTCACGCTGATGCTGGTCATCGCTCCTGTGGTGCTGGGGCTGGCCGCCTATCCCCAGCTGGGCGTTGACCTCTTCCCGAACGTCGACTTGCCTGTGGTTGTGGTCACGATGACGCTCAAGGGAGCCAGCGTCGAAGAGATGGAGACCTCTGTTACGAAGGAGGTCGAGGAAGTCGTCAACACAATCTCCGGAATCGACGAGCTTCGGTCGACGACCAAGGAGGGCTTCTCACAGGTCGTTATCAACTTTCACCTCTACAAAGACGGAGACATCGCCGCCCAGGAAGTCCGCGACAAGATCGCGACCATCCTCAGTCGACTCCCCGTGGGGACCGATCCGCCGCTGATCGACAAGTTTGATATCGATGCAGCCCCCGTTGCGACCATCGCCGTCTCGGGCAGCCGCAACTTCCGCGAGGTCACCGAAATCGCCCGCAAATCGATCAAGGAAGACCTGGAAACAGTGCAGGGCGTGGGAGCTGTCACACTGGTCGGTGGCCAACGACGGGCCGTCAACATCTACATCGATACCGACAAGCTGGCCGCCTACATGCTGTCGGCCGAGGACATCCGTCAGGCACTCATTCGACAGAACCTCGAACTCCCCGGTGGCCGCGTCGACCAGGGGGCCCAGGAACTCGTTCTGCGCACGATGGGCCGGCTGGATAAGTCGAGTGACTTCCTCGAACTGATTGTCGCCAATCGCAACGACCAGCCGATTCGCATCCGCGATGTGGGGCGAGTCGAGGACGGTGTCGAAGAACCGCGCGGGCTGAGCCGTCTTGATGGCGAGAACGCCGTCAGCCTGATCGTCCAGAAACAATCGGGAACCAACACGGTCGAAGTGGTCCACGCCGTCAAGGACCGCCTGGCCAAGATCACCCCCACACTCCCCAGCGACATCAAAACTGTCATCATCCGCGACCAGTCGCGTTTCATCGAAGCCTCGATTGAGGAGGTGAAGTTCCACCTGCTTCTCGCAGCTGTGCTGGTCAGCCTGACGATTCTGCTGTTCATTCGGGACTGGCGCACCACGATCATCGCGACACTGGCGATTCCGATGTCGATGGTGCCGACGTTCGCGTTCATGGCCTACATGGGGTTTTCGCTGAATAACATCACAATGCTCGGGCTAATTCTCGCCATCGGAATCGTGATCGACGATGCGGTGGTCGTGCACGAAAACATCTTCCGCCATATGGAAGAGTACGGCCGCCCGGCCATGGAGGCGGCCCGCACAGCGACCGCAGAAATCGCCTCAGCTGTGGTCGCGACCACGATCTCACTCCTCGTGATCTTCATTCCCGTCGCGTTTATGCAGGGCCGCATTGGCCGGTTCTTCAACTCGTTCGGCTTTACAGTTGGCTTCGCGATTCTGATGAGCATGTTCGTATCGTTCACGATGACGCCGATGCTCTGCTCGCGGTTTCTGATTCTGGAACAGGGCCATGGCACCAGCAAATCGGGCTTCTTCTCGCGGATGATCGACGAGTCCTATCTATGGCTGCTCAGAATCTCGTTGCGGCAGCGCTGGGCCATCGTATTGCTCTCGGTCGCGACGCTCTTTTCCACCCCAATCGTGTTTAGCTGGCTCGGTAAGGAGTTCGTGCCGAAGGACGATCAAAGCGAATTCGAAGTCGTAATGACCCTCCCCGAAGGTTACACCCTCGACCGCGGGAACAAACTCCTCGTCGAGATCGAGGATCGCCTCAAACATCTGCGAGGCGTCACCCACATTTTCACGATCATTGGCGACACCACGGGACGCGTCGCCAAAGGGCAGGGGGACGTGACCCAGGCTCAGATCTACTGCCGACTGGTCGATTTGGCTGAGCGTGACTACACGCAATTCGATGTCATGGCGGACGCTCGCCAGCTGATGAGCGAATATGTCGATCTTCGTGTTGCCGTGCAGGAGGCAGCTGCATTCCAGGCCACTGGTTTCCGTCAGGTGGATGTTGACTTGAACCTCGTGGGGCCCGACCTGAACGAGTTGCAGAAGTACGCCGACAAGATCGCCGACTGGATGGTCAAACAGGGACGTTATGTCGATGTCGATACCAGCCTCTCGCTGAGCAAGCCTGAGTTGCGGGTGCGAATTGACCGCGAACGGGCATCCGACCTGGGCGTGTCTGTGCAAACGATCGCCTCGACGCTGGGAATTCTGGTCGGGGGCGAACCCGTCAGTAAATACAAAGAGGGCGGAGAGCAGTACGACGTGTGGCTGCGAGCGGAGCGTTCTTTTCGCGACAACCCGAACGCCGTCGATACGATGAGCGTTCCCAACAGTTCGGGTGGGCTCATCAGACTCTCCAACGTCGCCGCTCTCGAACCGGCACTCGGCCCAACAGCCATTGACCGCTACGGTCGCCAGCGACAGATCGTCGTGCTCGCCAACCTGAAAGGCATTGCTCTCGGCGAAGCCATTCAAGACGTCGGCAAGTACGTCGACTCGCTCCAGCTGCCCCCGGGGTACCACTACGAGTTCATCGGACGAGCCAAGTTGTTGTCGGAATCGAACTCGAACTTCCTGATCGCGTTCTTCCTGAGCTTCCTGTTTATGTACATGGTGCTGGCCGCTCAGTTCGAGAGCCTGGTGCATCCGGTCACCATCCTGCTGGCGCTCCCGCTGACGCTGCCGTTTGCATTCCTGTCATTGTTCCTCTTGCGGACCGACTTCGACATTTATGCGGTGTTCGGTCTCTTCATGCTGTTCGGCATTGTGAAGAAGAACGGCATTTTGCAGATCGATTACACCAACGTGCTGCGAGAACGCGGCATGCCACTGAATGAGGCAATCCTAGAGGCCAACAAGACTCGCCTGCGTCCGATCCTGATGACCACGCTGATGCTGATCGCCGCCATGATCCCGATCGCACTGGGTCAGGGTCCCGGAGCGGGCGCCCGCGCGAGTATGGCGAAGGTCATCATCGGCGGGCAGGGGCTGTCGCTACTCCTGACGCTGCTGGTGACGCCGGTCGCCTACTCACTGTGGGACGACTTCACGCGGATCTCGTCGCGAGTCTGGAGCTGGCTGACTGGGGCAAAGACTCCGGCCATCGCCACAACGGGACAGGCCTCCACAACGGGTGAGGGCTGAGTCCTCCATTCACTTCCCGGCCAGTTGCTTATCGAACCAGTTGGCCAGTAGTGCGACTTCGACGGGTATCGTCAACCAGGGGTGAGCTCCGCCCTTTTTGATGACCAGTTCCACGGGCACACCCGCTGTTTTATAGGCATCCACCATCGTCTCGGACTGCTGAAGCGGAACGACCGGATCCGCATCGCCATGAATCAGCAGCAACGGAGGAGCCTTCGCGGTGACCAGCCTCGCCGGTGAAATCTGCGTCAACATTTTGGTGACATCTTCTGCAGGCGGCTCAGCTGCGTTTTCCAGGCCAAGCAATCGACGCGTCAGCTTGCCGATGCGATCTTCTGAGTGCAGGTCAACCGGCTTGTCCCCGAACATCAAAAAGTCGGTCGGCGGAAAAAACACGGCCACCGCTTTGACGCGAGTATCGCCAAACGGTGGTTTCTGGCCGTCGACTTCACTGCCATCGCTGGCGGTCACTGCGGTCAAACACGCAAGATGCCCACCCGCCGAGGCCCCCATCATCCCGAGCCGCTCAGGGTCGATTCCGTACTCCTTCGCATGATCTTTCACCCAGCGAATCCCTTGATTCACATGGTCCCGCATCTCCAAGGCGCTGAACTTGGAGATCGAACCGGGCCGTACGCCGAAGACGGTGTACCCCTTCTTGCAGAGGATGTGAAAGGTCTGCGTCAGCATGTGGTCGCGAATCTTGCCACGATCCGAATGCCACGCCCCGCTTACCACATCGACCACAGCCAGCCCGTTCTTTTCGCCCTTGGGGACGAAGATGTCCATGACGAGTCCCACGCCATGTACTTCGGCGTAGACCACGTTCTGATGCTGCACAAACAGCGGGTCATCCGCATACACGCAGGCTCCCTCCCAAGCGAACATCGCGAACATGACACATAGAACTCTTGCAAGACTCATGACGGATTTCCCTTGGACACGTGCGGTACGACTGGTCTCGACATCAGCAATCAACGGGCCGAAGAAAGGCAAGCCACCGATCCAGATCGTAATCGGAGGCTCGCTCACAAGGTAGACACCGCTAGGTGTCCTGGCATCTGGACCACGTTGAACGGCCTCTGATTGTGAGTACATCTCCCCTTCAGCAACAACCAGTACGAAACAAAAAACTCCGAACCCACACGAGGCGGATTCGGAGCTTGAGAACCGGTTGTCTCGCAACAACTACTTCTTGAAATCCAGACCGGGCTGCTTCGGATCGCTGCCGATCATGGTGAACAGGAATTCGTCCGGATTCACGAACGACACCTGAGCCAGCATCGTCCCGCCAGCGTCGGGTTGGAGGGCCAGCGTGTTCTTGTCGACGGCATAAGCCCCCTTCAAGGTTTGCGGCTTGCCGTCCTTCGTGAATGTCCAGGTGAACTTTCCGTCCTTCGCGAGTCCCAACTGGAACGCCGTTCCATTGGAGTTCGCACTCCAGTCCCCTGCGACCCGGTCCATGGTCAGGACATCAGCTGCAGGAACATCGGCCGGTTGAATCTCCGGTGCGGGCCCTTCGGCCTTGCCCGAATCTCCGGGGGGCACGGTCATCTTGACCAGCTGGGCCAGCAGTGGGTCGTTCGGGAGAATGTCCGCAGCGAGCTTGAACTCCTTGTTCGCAGCCTCGGGATGAGTCCCCGTCAGGTAGTGATACCCGAGCAGGAAGTGAGCATCCGAAGACTGGGGATTCTGCCGGGCGAACGCCTCAAGGGCTCGCAGCTGCTCCGTGTAACGATCCGCGGAACCATACAGACCAATCATGGTCGTCCAGTCCCAGCCGGGGCCCGCCGACAGCACGGCATAAACCGCAGCTGCGGAATCGGGATAACGTTGCAGCGAGAACAGAACCAGACCACGAAACTCGTGGAGTACCGTGTCGCGTGGCATCGTCTTGAGTGCTGTCTCAACCGATGCAAGTGCCTTTTCGGAATCGCCGCCGTAGAACGCCGTGCGGGCCTCATTGAAGGCCTGCATCCCAGCTTCACTCACAGCGGGAGCCGAAGAGCCTCCCGAAGTGGCCTGACCACTTGAGCCTTGCGAGGAGTCGGTCGACTGAGATTGCGAGTACTGTCCTCCACCGTCAGAGTAGCTGACGAGTGGTTGGGAGTAATCGTATCCTCCGCCGCCACCATAGTAGGGGTTGTAATAGGGCATGTACCCGAAGCCGTAAGCCAGGCGATTCACTCCCCACGCGGTCACTCCAAAGGCCGCAGCCACGGGGTAGTTATCCCACATGTTGTGCCAACCCGCACCCGGGTACCAGCCCCCACCGCAGCAGCCGTGGTACCAGTCGCCATACTGCCCGTGATAATCGTTGGCGAAATTCTGCCAATCTTCGCGATGCTGATTGGCCCAGTCCTGGCGATCATTCTGCATGTCTCCACGATGCTGTTGCCAGTCTTCGCGACCGCTCGCCATGCGGTCTCCCAGGTTCTGCGAGCGATCCTGGTATGTTCCCGCGCGATCCGCGCCCTGAGCCCCCAAACGGCCCGATTCCGCAGCTCCAGCTGCCCCCAATCCACCACCGAGGCCGAAACGATCGGCGTTGACGTTGACGTTGGTGTTCCCCAAGTTGCCGAAGCCTTGACCGTTTCCGGGACGATTTCCGATCCCCTGACCGGAGCCAACACCTTGCCCCGAGCCAATACCACCGGGCCGGCTGCCGATGCCTTGGCCTGACCCGATTCCTTGTCCCGAGCCGATGCCGGTCGAGGGGCGTCCGCCAATTCCCTGCCCGGAGCCGATTCCCGTCGAAGGACGTGCGCCACCGAATCCGGAATCTCCAAATCCGCCCATTCCACCGGGACGACTCATCGTCGGAGAGCTGCCAATCGAGTGGCCACCTCCACCGAACGAATCACCGCCGCCAAAACCACCGCCGGAAGGACGGGAGAATCCTCCTCCTCCCCCACCGCCGCCGCCACCAAAACCTCCACTCGGTGGGCGGGAGAAACCTCCTCCGCCACCACCACCGAATCCGCCTCCGCCACCACCGAATCCACCACCTCCGCCATGAAACCCACCACCGCCGCCGCCAAAGCCCCCGCCTCCACGGCCAAAGCCGTAGGTCGACTCACTCCCCAGCGAGAGGGCGAAAAGTGACGCGGTCAAACCCAGTCCAATCCAGTGCCGACGTTTCATGTTATGACTCCCAAGGTTGATTTCGTTATGCGATTGCGAGGCATCACGGTTGCGTGATAACAGCCTCATGGATTGGAACTACTTGGACTGCGGAGCGGGTGGGCGACGCACCACACGCACCGACGAATCGGGCAGCATGACGCCGCCCACGGTTCGGGCCGTTGAGTGAATCTGGTAGACATCCTTGGACAAGGGGGCAATCAACCGGGTGGTTGAGACGGGCTGACCATCTGCTGTAAATCCCTGAGCTTTGACGACCCAGCTGTCAGCGGCGGGAACCCACTCCGACTCCATGAATCCGCCATGCTCATCAAACACCCACCCGCGGATCGTACGACGCAGAGGGTCCCAGGCGATCCGCTGTGTCCCCTTCAGCTCGCCCCCGGACTTCGGTTTCACCAGGTAGCCAGACACCAGGTAGTTGCCATCTTCCGACCACTTGTATGTGGTATGGACGTGGCCATCGTCGCTCTCGTCGATCCATTCCCCGACGATCCACTCCAGACTCTTGAGGTGTTCGTGAGGCGTATCCGCGACTAACTCCGGGTAATCGCGAATACTCGCGAAACGCCACTTCCCGTCCTGCTTGAGATGAACGAGCGTGTACGAGTTGACCGAATCCCCCTGATCCTTTGGCAGGGTGATTTTCGTTATCCCCTCTTCCAGTGCGACGGCGGGGGTCAACTGACGCAGCGAGGTGATTTGGATCTGAACCTTGCAGCCGGGAGTCTCCTTAAACAGGTCGGCGAATCGTGCCTCAATCGACTCACGTCCGCTGACCAAGCCACCGTCCGCGTCGACGACTTCAGCCTTATCTATGAACATCGCTCCCAGAGCCTTGGCATCACCGGCGTTGAAGGCCTTCTCGAACGCCGCAGCAGATGCTCGCAATTGTTCCAGCTCTGGGTCAGGGGCCACCGCTTTGGATTCCGCTGGGCTACCTTCCGCAGCTGGAACAGGTTGGGATGCTGTTAAGCCCAGCAACCAAAGGCAGGAAAGTGAGAGCAGTTGCCTGTATGTCATGTTGAATTCCAAGGTCAGAGCGACAGGTGGCCGGAGTGACATCTAACACGTCGTCTGACAGTCAGTCTACCCCCGAGATTCCACGGATTCAATCGGCTCTGTCATTTGTGAGAAGCCCATCAGAGCGTGTGCAAGTGGACGCTGACTCCCAGTGTTGCGAAAAAACGACGCTGCCTGATCCCCTCTCCGTGATGGTTCGCTTAAGCCCGCAGGAGCGACACAAATTATTCGCGTCGCCGTCTCCTCCCCCGACCTCAAGGCACTGTAGTTATTTTGCAACACATCGAACGCTACCCTCAATTATTCCACACAGCGTAACGAGCATTCGACTCCTCAATGTCGATCTTTCAGATAGGCGGTATACCGAAAGGGATCAAGGAGTGGTCACCACTCACCGACAATTGGGAACTGTACCACACCCTACACCAGCTAGACCTTCGACGACACCACCACGCGGATGCCCGAGTTCACCGCCCCCGCACTGGGCAATCACAACAACACAGTCACCATCGATTTCGAATGTGGTGAGGACGCCAGCGGAGTGCTTTATGCCCTGGGCGGCGCGGGCGGCGGCCTGACCTGTTATATGGACAAGGGGCACCTTGTCTTTGAATACAACCTCATGATTATCGATCGTTCGATTGCGAAGTCCGAGAATCAAGTCGCTGCAGGCAAACACACTCTTGTGGTGAATACTTCACTCAAGGTTCCCAAGCCTGGCGCCCCACCAGATATCGCACTGACTCTCGACGGTCACGAAGTCGCCCGAGCCAAGGTCAAGATGACCGTGCCCGCCGCTTTTACAGCCAGCGAAAGCTTCGATGTCGGCACCGACTTGGGCTCGACTGTCTCCCGCGATTACTTCGATCGAATGCCGTTCGCGTTTAAGTACCAGACCAAACAAGTCTCGGTGCAACTCCACTAATGGTTCTGTCCAACATAATGAGTCGAAACATCGGATCTGGTGATACACAGGAACGCCCGAACTCGCTCAGGGCAGCAATTTCAGCCATGCCGAGCTCCAGCAGGTGTCGTAACAGGTGTCGTCCCGACGACGCCACACTCGCTTCAGAGTCAAACCATTTGTCGTAAGTCGTTATCTACAAACAGTGCCGAAGGTGGGACTCGAACCCACACGTCCTTTGGGGACAATGGATTTTGAATCCATCGCGTCTGCCATTCCGCCACTTCGGCTGTGTGACCGGCGACCTGCGGGGCAGGGGGTCTGGTGTCGTGAAGAGAGGCCCCTCTTGGAGTTCATCTCATCGTCGGCACGCGTGACTTTCGTCGGTGGGCGAAAGATAGCATTCGGCGGGGATCATATCCAGTGTGGAATTCGGGCGAGTTCTCGGGAGATTTCTTCGGGGATCGAATACCATGCGACGGCATCGCGGGTTGGTGCCTGAAGGCACGATTCGCCATGGGGTTGGGAAGCAACCGATTTCCGATGCGTGTCTTTTTCAAGTGAGAGTTTCAAGATGTCACAGCGGGTTCTTCTGACCGACCGCCCTTGGGCTGACGATTCCATCGAGCGCAGCATTTTGACGGCTGCGGGGATTGAGTTGATCGAAGCCCCGGCGGGGGACGAGGCCACGCTATCGGCCCTGGCTGCGGATTGCCAGGCGATCATGACCTGCTGGGCGAAGGTGACTGAGAAGGTCATTGCCTCATCGCCGGGTTGCCGCCATGTGGCCCGGCTGGGAATCGGTCTCGACAACATCGACGTCGCGTATGCGACCTCAAAAGGGATTCTGGTCACGAATATCCCCGACTACTGCATCGATGAGGTGGTCGACCACGCAATCGCGTTAATGCTGGGGTTGTCGCGCAATGTGGCGTTTCATTATCTGAAGACGAAGCAAGGTGTCTACGATCTGCGGGCGGGTCATCCGATGCGGCGGCTGGCGGGGCAGACGCTCGGCATCTTTGGATTTGGCCGCACTGGACAGCTGTTGCGAGAGAAGGCGATGGGGCTGGGCCTGAAGGTCATCGCCCACTCGGCCTCGGGAAATGACCGTGGGACCGGGTGCGAGATGGTCAGTCTGGACGAGCTGTTCCGTCGCAGCGATTTTCTGTCGTTGCACGCTCCGCTGACGCCTCAGACGAAACACATCGTCAATCCTCAGACGCTGGCCACAATGAAGCCACACGCGATCCTCGTCAATACGTCTCGCGGGCCATTGATCGATCACACGGCTCTGTGCAAGGCCCTGGAGGCGAACCAGATTGGCGGGGCAGGGCTTGATGTCTTCGAGCCAGAGCCGCCAAATTTGGCCGACCCGCTTTACTCGCACCCACGACTAATCGCGACGCCGCATATTGCCTTTATTTCCGATGAGTCGCTCATCAACCTGCGGGAACGTACGGCCAAGCAGGTTGTCGATGTGCTGCAAAATCGCACTCCCGAGAATGTGATCAATCCGCAGGTCCTGCAAAGCCGTTAAAACTTGCGGGGGTGACCGGATCACTTTTTGGCAGCGCAGACTCCGCGTTGCAAAAATGAAACTAGCCTTGGACAGAACCCATAGTCCCCCAACCTATGGCCACTTCTCCAAGGTGATCCCCGTGTCTGCATCCCCCGCATCTCCCAACTCAACTCATCCAGCCTCTGAGCAATCAGGTGCTCAGCAGATCGCCGCACTCATGGACCAGGTGCGTTCCAAAGACGCTCTGGTCATGCAGCTGACGGAGCGGCTCGAGGCAGCTGCAGAACAACTCGATCGCTTGCAACGGAGTGGAGCCGACAAGGCCCGTCCCGGTGGCGGAGGAGGAGGTAGCTCGCGGGAGCTGCTCGAACAAACTGGGCAGCTGACAACTCGCGTCGAAGAGGCTCTGGAATGCTGGAACCAGTCCAGCGGCCACTATGAGCACATTCTGCAGCGACTGGATGAAATCAGTCAGCACATCTTCAGTGCCCCCGAAGGTGGAGGAGGGGAAGCCCGTCCGGCTCGCCCTGCCAGCGCGCCGACTTCTCCCGCCAGTGGTGGATCGGCACCGGCCGGTGGAGCAGGTCAGGCCGGGGGCAGCTTCTGGGAACGCATGAAGGCCTCGATGGTGGACGGCGCTCCGCCGCCTCCGATGCCAAACGCGAAACCCGTCCAAGCCACCGCTCACGATTCCGAGGACTGCGAAACCAGTGCGACGGAAGAGTCGATCGACGCACAGCTGGCTGCCATTGAAGAGGTGACTCCGGCCCCGACTGTGATCGACATCGACACCGCCAGCATTGAGGAGTTGCGAACCGCCGTCTCCACTCGCGACGAATATATCTCTGCCTTGATCCGTGAATTCCGTCAGATCCAGATCATGCCGCCGCTGCCGGAGGATCTTGAGAACTCGGGACTGGCTCCCGCCGAACTTCTGGCCAGTCTCAAAGAGCTGGAGACGCGATTCAAGACCGGCATTCAGCGAGAGAACTTTGAACTGTCGCTGGAGCGTGCCCGCATGGGACGCGAGCGGTCCCGCCTCGATCAGGTTAAAGCCCAGCTGGAGGGCCAGATCAAGCGTCTGGCCGCATCGGTCGGCGAGAGGCCAGAAACGCCATCGACTGCTCATCAATCACCAGCCGCCGAACCGTCCATCGCGGAAGGCAAGCTGAGCTGGCTCAAACGCCTCCAGCCGAAGAAGCCGCAGAACTAAGCGGATTCAGCGCGGCAGTTTGCAGATCCGCTTCAGCCGGGACAGACGGGAATGTCTGTCCTACTGCGGTTCGGTCTTGGCGAGAAAGCCCTTCAGCTCCGGTAACATCCGTTCGTAGGCATCTTCAAACACGTAATGCCCGGCGTCCGGGTAACGGGTGACAGCGGCGTTGGGGAAACGACGAATCCACTCGTCGAGGAATCTGGTCGTGAAGCACCAGTCCTTCCCCCCCCAGAACAGCTGCATGGGCCGGTCTTGAAACTGAGCGAGTCCATTTTCGATCTGTACGAGGCGGTCATAGCTGGGATGGAATGGGTTCAACGGAATATCGAGCACAAAGCGGTGAGTCGCGATGCGGTTAGCCCAGCTGTTATACGGGGCGATAAATCCGGCTTTGACCTCGCGAGACATCGGCTTCTCGACCGCCATCCACAGCGCTGATCCTGCGAAGAGGTTGAGCCCCCGCACACCCAGCTCCCCCAGCCCCGGAATACGGCATGTGGCAATGCGCAGCGGGATCGCCTGGGAGCGGAAGGCGGCAGTGTTCATCAGCACGAACCGCGAAAATCGATCGGGCAGAGCGACCGCGGCTCCCATCCCTATACAGCCTCCCCAGTCATGCCCGACGAGGGTGATGTCGCGAAGATCGAGGGTCTCGATCAGCCGGCATAGATTCGAGACATGCGAGTCGATGGTGTACGCGTAGTCCTGCGGCTTGTCGCTATAGCCGCAGCCGATGTGATCGACTGCGATCGTGCGATATTGAGGGCTCAGGGCCTGTACAAATCGCCGCCAGGCAAAGCTCCAGGTCGGATTGCCATGCACGAACAGAATCGGCTTGCCCGCTCCCTCATCGACATAGTGGTAGCGCAGGCCACCCAGATCGAGCCAATGTGAGGCGAACGGGTATTCGGTCTTCGAGACGTTCAACATGCGAGCGAGGGTTCCCAACTCCCGGAGGTCACCCTCGGGCTGTTCCAGATGAATACGTGGTTACCAGTGAATATCGAGCGTCACCTGACCTCGATGCGACAGGAGTGACACAGGGACCAGCAGCTCTTTGTGCCCCGCGGATTCGCGAAGGAACGCCGGCTTGTCGCCGGTGACCTTCACCGTCCACAGCTTGTCGACCGAGTAGCTGCCATCGGGCTGGCTTTCGATCGACTTGCCAGACGCCACGCGAACGTAAAGGTTCTCGACCGGAGCCTCCGACTCGAACTTGAGGTGGCGACGGAACGAGCCCTCTTTCTCCCCTGCGACAGGTTCCAGGAAGTCAATGACATTCAGATTCCCCGTCCGATACTTGAAGGCCGGGCGATGCTGGGCATCGAGCTCGTAGCCGAGGAACTTGTATCCGCGCTCGCGAGGAGGCTGGGTGGGCCAGGGCGAATCAGCCGACGGCAGGATCGCGACGGGCGATGTCTCTTCGATTCGCGTAACGTGGTCGCCGAGCGGTGACTGGTTGCCGGAACCGCGTCCCACCCAATGCATCGATGCATCGATGAACTTGCCGTGCCAGACGAGTCCGAGACTCATGTGATTGGCGTCCCAGCCGATGTTGCACTGTTCCGGATATCCGACCGCGATCCCACGCGGCGAGAGCCCTTCGATGAAGTTGCGATAGATAACCGGACGACCATCCAGCGGCTTGAGTTCAATGGCCTCCGCCAACAGTCCATCGGGTATCCCCGCTCGGTCGCCATCCTTGAGGTAGGTCCAGATGGAGGCGATCTGTTTTGCGGGATCGCCTCCAAAGGATTCGCGTTCGACTGCCTGCCCATTCGGGAACCCGGTCGGCATACGTGTGCCGGGACGATAGGCCTGGGGATTGAACAGATAGCGGCGGAACCAGTCCTCGCGCAGCCGGCTCGACATCGTCTGCAGGTTGATCGCCTGGATCCCGGTGGCACGAATACCGCCGAAGGTGTGGCACTTGACACAGGCCAGCCCCTGGTCGCCGACAAGATGGCGGCCCGTCGATTTGACCCGCGATTCGGGTTCCTCAAACGTCACGCTCGGAGCAGCGGTCTTCTCGTCCAGAGCAACGACAGCAGCCAGCAGGCCAGCCAGTTTTCCCTCTCCAAACTTCGGCATGGAGACTCGCATGTAAGGACGATCGTCGGCCCCGTGATTCTGGATTCGCTCCAGAGTGGCCTTGGTCAGTTTGTCGCCGACACCATTCAGAGGCGGAGGCAGTCGGCCTTCGTCGCCCATTTCAGGAATCGAAGTCGTGAAGAAGTCGTTACGAGCGGCCTCCGGACCTCCAAGCCCATCTCGCTGGTGGCAGGCAAAGCAATTGAAAACCGTCATCGTGTGGCGAACGGCAGCTTGCGGCTGAGTGTCGACATGAGGCGTCGCCAGTGCAGCCATGATCGCGCGTCGTTGAGTTGGCGACAATGAGAAGTCCGGTACTCGAGTCGACGCCCCAACCGGTGGCACAGCCGCCAGACATCCCTTGCGGGGATCCAGTTCAGCCAGCGGTTTGACTGCGGGACTGGTCAATGACTCCCCTTTGACCTTCATCTCGTGGCACGCAGCACACCCGACCTTTGAAAATAGCACTCGCCCTTGCTCGACCAGTTCCGGCTGCAACACAAAGGCATCGGGCCGCGTGATCGGTTCAGGCTTCTGTTCGGCGGTCAAAGTAATCAGGCGATCAACCGGTTGCTTGGGTGTCCCGGCACCGTCGAGGGTGACATCCAGCGTCCATTCGCCGCCGCCCTGGAAGTACTCCACGCGAATCGGATGAGCCCCCTTAGTGAGCGAGACGGAACCTTTTTTCGTCTCATGCGGGTGCACACCGTCGGCGTCGGCGACCTTATTACCATCAATAAACAGGCGGCTGCCATCGTCCGAGCCGATGCGGAAGATGTAACTTCCCTCGTGTTCGATGTGCAGGTAACCGTCAAAGCGGATGGCAAAATTGCTGGTCATTTCCGCGACGCCGAGATCGAGCCCGCGTGACTCGCCTTCCTTCTTCGGAGTCAGCTTGTCGAACTCCGGCAGGGCCCCCCATTCGCCCTGGTAAACCTGATAACGCATGTTTGGAGTCTTCGGCTTCGCGTTCAGTCCATCGGCGTCTCCCACCAGATAAGTGGCGATTTCCGTCAAGCTCTCATCACGCAGCGGCATCGCGGGCATGCGTCCCGAAGGGCGAGCGGCGTGCGGGTTCTTCAGGAATTCGGCCAGGCTGCCGACGGTGTACTTCTTTTCGATCTTGCCGAGAGGAATCGTCGTGGCATGGGGGACCTGAGTTGACCCATCTCGTGGAGCGTGGCACGCGGTACAGCCGACCTGATGGAACAAATCCTTGCCGCGTTGCTCCGCTCCCCGTTCGATCGCTTTCTGCACAGGAGATCCTGTCGAGGCCAGGAAGTGAGCCAGAGCCTTCACGGCGGGCTCTCGCTCGGCATCCGACCAGCCAGCGAAAACATGCGGCATCGTCGTCCCGGGCTTGGCCGCCTGGGGATCATTGAGGAACTTCGCGAACCACTCCGGACGGGCCCGGTTCCCGATTTCAGTCAGGATGGGAGCCTGCTTCGGATCGATCCCCTGAAAGGACTTCTCCGAACTCGGATGGCATTTCGCACAGCTGAGTTCCCCCATGAGGAGGTGGCCGCCCTCGACGGGGTCACCACTGGCCAGCGCGTGGATCCGCTCGAAACCGGGCACGATGGGGCGGCGAGCTTCCCGCGCTGCGTCTCGCGACACGACCCAGATATTGCGATATCGAACCGGATTACTGTGGTCTTGAAGATAGATCGGCCCGGGTTCGGCGGACTCGGGCAAAGGAGCCGCCCGGGTCATGTTCGGGAGCTCGGTGTCGGGCTGAACGACGACGCCGTTCAGACGCACCGTCACGCGGGCGTTGGCAACCTTCTTGTCGCCTTCATACCGGGCCGCTGTGAATTCGGCGTCATAGGTCTGCCAGGTGAGCGGAGGCAGGCACATGTTGAGATCGGGAGCTCGGACCGAATAGATCCCGCCGGTCTCGTTCTGCTTGCCATCGAGACCGAACGAGTCGAGCATTTGCGACTCGTAGCGTCCCTGATAATAGATCCCGCTATTGCCCCGGTCCTGACCACGAGCCTTGGGCATGAAAGGCGTGCGAAACTCGATGTGGACGGTGAAGTCCTGGAATGTGTCGACGCTGGTGCACCCCTGTTGCAGCAGTCCATCGGCGAGTTTCGCCCCGGATTTCCAGTGCTGGTCGACCGAGGCCTGAGTCCCGTCGAACAACTGGATTCCGCCTTCGGGAACTTTGGCCCCCAGCGTGGGGCTCTGGCGTTCGATACGTTTCACCTGGAGCGAGGCAACCAGATCCCGCACTTCGTCTGCATCATGCTCGTCGATGACCTGTTTGCCGTCCCCCGTCCAGCCAGCCCCAGGTAAACCTCCGGGGTACTTGACCGCCATGAAGTGACCTTCGCCGAGTGCGACAACCTGCAAGCCGACGCCGTTCCCGGCATACTCTCCCTGAACCAGGAAGTCAGGGTCCGTCTTGGCGGCCTCGGGCGTGTCATAGACATCAGCTGCACGGGCAAATGACGAGATCAGTCCGACGACAAACGCAATCAACAGGGGCAGACGCATCGTGTGTCTTTCGTCTCAGTCCGTCGATATGTCAGCAAAACATCAGCGCCCGACCGCAACGACCAAACGCCGTGCGGCCTGGACGCTTCATCTCCACACGACCCGCCACGCAGTCTTAGCTCGCGAATGATTTCAGGTAGGGCAACTTAGCTGCGGTCGCCGCGATCGAGTCCTTCGACTCCAACAGCTGTCCGAGGAAGTCCCACTGACCGGTGGTCAACGACTCGTGTGCACTGGTCGGCATCGTGAATGGGTAGCTCTTGGCCCCGACCGTTACGGTCTTCGCCAGCAGATCGACCTTCACCGAAGTCTTGGGATCGGCCTGAATCGCAGCTGCCATCTCGGCCAGATCCTCACGCTTCGCACAGACAGCAGGGATTCCGAGCGAAGTACAGTTGCCGAAGAAAATCTCAGCATAGGATTCGGCCACGACCGCCTGAATGCCCCAACGCATGAGCGACTGAGGGGCGTGTTCCCGGCTCGATCCGCAGCCGAAGTTCCGGCCAGAGATCAACACTGATCCAGCGCGGAACGCGGGATCATTGAAGGGGTGCTGAGGATCCTGCTTACGGTCATCCTCGAATGCGTGCTCGCCGATTCCCTCGAAGCTGACGCAGCGCAGAAACCGGGCCGGAATAATCCGGTCGGTATCGATATCATCCAGAAACAAAGGAACGCCCGTTCCCGCCACCTGCACAATGCGCTGCATGTCTTTCTGTCCTCGTGAAGCCCTCCGCACACGAACACTGGCACCGGCCAGTTCGCCACGAAAAGCCGCTCAGCCGAAACGGCTGATGCAATCGAGGATCAGTGTAGCATGCGTGCCCCGTCAGAGGCCACTACCAACGCCGGCCGGTACACGCTCGCTGACGCACACCAGCCCAGCCAAGCGGGCTTCGGAACTACGAAAACAGCATGTTGTAGCTGCGCAGCTCGAGCATCAGGAAAATGATGCCAGTGATGACAGCCGCCAGCGAGACGAACAGCAGTCCGACATAGATGTCTGGCGGAGCACTCTCAGAGTTTCGTTGTGACATTGTCGCCTACCTCAATGATCCCGTTCTTGGCCTTGTCCAGCACTTCGCAGACAGCCCCATCAGGTTGAATATCGATAATCCGAACCTTACCGAGGTACTGCGGATCCTTGCCATCGACTCCCACTCGCAAGACATCCATGACGTGTCCCACCATCAGGCCATCGTCGCTGCCCACGGTGATTTCGACGTACTTCGGGCTGTTCGCCCGGTCGAGCCGGACATCCTTGACCAGACCATCGACTGGCGGAGGAGGCTCTGCCAGCTTATTGACGATCTTCGGATCGGTTTCCAGCCCGTGACGTTTCACAATCTTCTTCAGGTAAGCCAAGGTCACCTGATCGATGCTGAACTGCTGCTTCAGGTTGTCGTACTCGACTTTCTGAGCAAACTTCTCGTCTTCGTTCTGGCGGAGTTGGGCAGCCACATCGTCCAGAGCTTTCTGCAACGCCCGGTTGGCGGCACGCTGTTCATCGGCTTCCGTGGCTCGGAAGACGGCCTCGCGGGCCTTGGTCTCGGCCAGAGCGACTTGCGTCTGCAACTCGAGCTGGTCCTCGTTATTCTTCTTGCGGAGGGCAGCCATTTCAGCCGTCAGACTCTGAACCTGCTCAGACAGCTGTCCCACCTGGGCCTTTGCATCGTCAACCGACTTCTGCGAAGACTGCTTCACCGAGTCGAGCTCGGCTCGCATGTTGGAGACGTCCTTTTGTGCGTCGCCCAGAGCTGTCGTCTGAGTTTCGTACTTGGCCTTCCAGTTCGTGTGAACGGCGAACACCGCTCCCGCAAGAGCCATGAACAGCACGCTCAGAACCAGCTGAACGACGACCAGGATCTTTCCAACGAATGACATGATTGTCTCTCCGGCCACACCGGCAATTTGAACTGCAGTCCCACTTCGTCCGCTGAACAGGTCCGCCCGCCGTTATCCGGCTTGTCCGACCCCAAGCTTGCTGTCCTGTTCGAGCTTCTTCTGCCGTGCTTCGGCTCGTTCGATGTTCCCGATGACCTGTTCCAATTCTTCGGCCAACTGTCGTTTGATGGCCTCCAATCGGAACTTGTCAGCTTTGACTTCTGTCAGTTGTCCATTCAGCTTGAACACATCGTCGCGACGGGCACTGGCGATGTTCTCGAGCTTCTGAGCATTCGCGGTTTCCGCCAGGACCTGAGACTCCAGTTGGCCAAGCTGAGTGTTCAAGGCTTCCAGGCGGACACGCTGGGCGGCGATGTACTCGGTCAGGGCTGGGATGTCAGCCTCGTTGGCGGCTTTCGTCTTTTCGAGTTCCTCGGTCAGCGGAGGAATCCGATTCTTGAAGTCGGTCGACTCGTCTTGAATCGCCTTCAGTTTGTCCGCCAGAACCGCATCGATGACTTTGGCCAGGGACTTATCCGAGGCGACTTGAGAATCGCCGCGAGCTCGCACAGCAGACCAGGTCGGGTTCTCGCCAGAAGAGAGGGAGAACTTGTACCCGTCGATCCGGCCGGCCATTTCCTGGTAATTCGGACCGGCGTAGAAGATCAGAATCGCGAATCCGGCAAATGCCAGACTGGCGACTGAGATCAGAACGACCAGAATTTTTCCGATACGCGTCATGGAACAACACGCAAAAGGTTGTCACGTCAGTGAAATCGCCACCCAGGATCCTCGGTGGCAAAACACACATGGAACAGTGACATACTGATCGTACGCAGGGAGAAATTGCCCTGTCAATCAGCGATTTTCCGGGTCAGGCAAACTTTTACGAGAAGTCAGCCCCACATGGAGAATCCGTCGTCTCTGGTGTCGGCAGAGTCCGTGGCCACTCGTCACCACTCCCCGCCCCGAACCCCTGGGAACCGAGGAAACCGCCCCGACTGGACCGGTTGAATCGGTTTTTCCGATTCCTGGACGAAACGCGACCTGCCACAGACGCCAGAAACTGTCAGCTGCGATGAAGTCTAGCTTTAGCGGAACGCGTCTCCGGTGTTATTTCTTTTTTCCGCCCGATTTCAGCGTGGAGATCGCCTCGGGCAGATCCTTATCGACGAGGCCATATATCCCGCGGCCCCCGGAGATACGCCCATCCACATCGAGCTGCAGAGACTCGTTGTCGATATTCCAGAACTGCTCGATCTGCTCACGAGGCAGGTCGTCGATAGATCGGAACAGGCGGAACCCGATGGCCCGGCAGGGATCGTCGGTCATCCACCAGGGACTCTTGGGGAGGTTCGGATCGGTTTCCTTCCAGACCGAGTAGACCGAGCCCATCCGCGCGGCACTGCGGCACTCTTCAGCCGGGCTCAGCCACGAACCACCTCGCACCACTCGGGGGTCATGCTGCGTCGGCTTGCCGAGAACCTCAAACACCGACAGCGGTTGCCCCTTCGCAGCTGCGACCTTGTCCTGGAGATGGGTATAACCGGTTTCCAGATAGTCGTCCTGGCACCACTCCGCCACGTTCCCGTGCATGTCGTGCAGACCGAAGGCGTTCGGCTCACCAAGCCCGAGCTTGCGGGGCCCCTTCTCCTGGCTTTGCTCGGCGAACCACGCGTACTTGGGAAGTTCCTGAGGGTCGTCTCCGAAGCTATATGCGGTCTTCGAACCGGCCCGAGCGGCGTATTCCCATTCAGCCTCTGTCGGTACGCGATACTGCTGACCAGTGACCGCCGACAGCCACTTGGTGTACTGCCGGGCCGCGTAGAGAGTCATCGAAACGGCGGGCAGGTCGTCATCCTGACCGAATTCAAACGTGAAGTCCGGGACATACAGCTCGGTCGGAGCCGTGATGGCATCGATCATGTTTGCGTCATTGACGACGCGGATCTTGTTCGTCTCGAACTTCTTGAACACGTTGTACAAGGACATGAAGACCTTGTACTCCGCCCAGCTGAGTTCGTTCTTCTGCATCCAGAAGGGGCGGGTTTTGACGAGAATCTGCGGTCCTTCGTCAGGTTTGCGTCCCGCTTCGCTCCCGGGGCTTCCCAGCAGGAACTCGCCCCCCGGAACGGGAATCATCTCAAAGGTGACATTCGTTCCCGGAATCTTGGCGGTGTAGGGGACCATGAAGCCCCGTTCCGTCTCAACAAATGGCCCGCTGGCCGGCTTGTCTTTGACCAGTCCCGGAACGTCGTCTGCACGGACCGACGACACCAGAACGACCATCCACAGGGCAAGACAAGCAACTCGCATCGATTCCATCTCCGAAGGCGGCGCAGCGGCGCCAGAACACCAAATGTCTCTGAATCGTACGGTGTCGAGTGACCATCTTCCAGACACCCGCCCCGGGACGAGAGCATCGGAGATAAGCGGAAAGCCCGTGACCTCTGGAAAGAGAGAGTCACGGGCTTTCCGGAAGTCAGACGTGAATCGCCAAAGGGTGAAGAGTTAAACGCTGGATGGCTGCGTGGCTGGGGTCGACCAACGGGAGCCCCCAGCCTGAAACGCGTCCCGTGGGCGATATGGCTGGGGGCTTCGCTGCGCTACGACCCCAGCCTCCCTCCACCTACTTCCCATGCCACGAGCATCTCGCTTACTCCTTGACCGATTTATGGTCGGCGGGCATGGCGAGAATCCATTCACGCAGCAGTTCGTTCGACTCGTCATGCACCAGATTGCGGGCGAGGCTCGGCATCTTGGAGCCGGGCTCCTGCGTCTCCAACCGGAACATCAGGATCGACTCGTCGGGCTTCCCGGGAACGATGTCATAGCTTCGACCGCCCGAGCCTTTACCTGCCGCGACGGGGGACTTGAAGACCCCGTATCGGCCTGGGTCAGTTTGCACCGAACGCAGATCGAGTCCCGACGTTCTCGCCGATCCGGTCGGGTTGTGGCAGTGAGCACAGTTGACCTCCAGCCACGCGCGAGCTCTCGCATCGAGCGAACCGGTATGAGGGTCAAGATAGTTGGCCAGATGGGGCCGCTTTTCCGGCGTAGGACAATCTTTCAGCACCCCGCGGTTGACCCAGTTGGTCAGCTGGTTCTCGGCATCCAAACCCATTCCAGGCCGATTCAGATTACGAGCCGTGGTGCCAATCGGGACATACTTGCCGTTACTGCTATGACAGCTGAGGCACTGATTGGCGTTGGGAATCTGGTACTTGTGGGAGTGTTGCGTGCCGTCGGCCGCCTTCCACGCCACATCGAGTTCCCCGCCACCGAGATTCAGAGTCGCATCGGTCTGTTCAGCATTCCAGACATACGAGTATCCGTACCAACCGCTCGCCTCGCGAAACTCGACACGGGTCTCGATGTACTTTTCACCCGGCGTCAGGTCTTCCGTATCATCGGGATAGCCGAACGTCTTCACAATCACAGTCCCGACGGGAAATTCCAGAGAGTCGGTTTCGTTCCACTCGATCTTCGCCCCCTTGGGCAATCGGATGTAACGATGCTTGAGCGTGTAGTCCGAGAAGAGCGGGGTATTCAAATCGTACCAGAGAAAATCGGCTGCGGGGGCCAGTCTGCCGCCTTTCTTCTCGTAGAACCCCCATTTGGACAACTGCTTCGGAGCCGCTCGATAGACCGCAACAGCTGGGTTGCCCAGTGATGAGGCCTTCCCGTGCGGCTTGAGCTCGATCGGCGGGAGTGGGGGGATCTCCGCATTGTAATTCTTCAGGTCGCGATCGATCTTAAACTTCCCCGTCACCAGATTCTCGGGAGACAGGTTCGCCACATCCATATTCGCAAAGGTCGCGTCGCCATTGTCGCGAATTCGGATCGGGTACTTGCCCAGCTTCTGGACCTCGGGCGACGGAGAGGGGTTCATGATCCCGTCATAGAAGATGTCAGGGAACTTCCCGCCAGCGATCGGCAGTAGCGCCAGACTGATCTTCCCGGAGGGTTTCTTTCCCCCGCCCGAGATGCGGTTGTCGTGAATCGAGATGATCTCGGGGTAGGGGTCGAACTTCTTGTCGAGGTCCTTCCGCTCCACGATGAGGTAGCTGAGGATCATGACGTTGTTGGTCAGGTGATCGACGATGTCATTGTCGAAGACCTCAACATTGTCCATGGCCAGGATCATGACTCCGGTCCCGGGCGGCACATCGGCCACGACGGTCCCGAGCGGAGCGAAGTTGGCGTGGTTGTTCTCCTTCACATTGTTCTTGTACACCCGGACATAGCCACCGTTGACCAGATTCAACCCGGGCAGGTCAAAGACCATGATCCCGCCCGTGTTGTCGGTGGCCACGTTGTCGTAGACATCGGCCCGGAGAGTGTTTTCGATCTCGATCCCAGTCACGTTGCGAGTCGCCAGACAGCCGCGAACGATGACATCCTGTGACTGGCCGACGTAAATGCCAGCGTCGGACGCACCGATCGAAACGCAGTTCTCAATCAGGACGTTCTTGCACTCGACGGGGTAGATGCCGTAGGCCCCGTTGGTCGATTTCTCACCTTCGGTCCATTCCACTTTGACATCGCGGAAGATGACATCCTGAGCCCCAAGAACCTTGATGCCGCTGCCGACGGTATCCTGAATCGTCAGGCCTTCAATCACGAAGGCATTGCCGGTCGCGAGCAATCCGCTGCTGCCGGCCGATTGCTTCTTGAAGTTAATGACGGTCTTGTCACGTCCGGCACCACGCAACGTCACGTTGTCACAGACGACGTTGAGTTCGCTGGTGAAGTCATACTTCCCCGCAGCCAGTTCAATGACATCGCCCGGCACGGCGTTGATCAGTGCCGCCTGTAACTCGAACTGCGCCTTGTCCGTGGCTGCGATGGTGTGCGTGGTCGCCTGATACTCCGCGGGCTTTTCAGCGGCTTTCTCTGCTGCCTGCACGGCTGAGCCCCAGGCCAGAAGCACGGCCAGCAGCAGACTCAATCCACGAACCGCGGCCAGCCCCAAACGCGGTAGCCGCAGCACTGATGGATTCTCGTACAAGTGAATCAACGCATTGGCGACACCCGCAGCGTTCTTGTGGTCTGGGAACCAGACAGGAGGTGGAAAATTCACGAGTGGTCCTTCCAAAACAGATTTCTCGAATCGATCGAGTAGATAGGAATTATGTACGCTGCCGATCCCGCTTTTCACATCGAGCAGGGTCGAACCGGGGTAGGCCCCCCAGGGCGGACTGATCAATCCGTAGGCGATCCCCGACCATTGATTGACACAAACGGTCCCGTACCGGAGTCCGGCCACACACTGCTCGAACTCGCGGGCGTGTTGTTTCCGAAACTTCGGCGTCACTGTGATCGATGCACACAGCGTCCCCGGCATCCGCTCATTGACGAACTCGGTCGCGACAGCCAGAAACTGCTCTGGCGAATCGGCGGACAAGGCGGTCTCCGCACAGACACAGACGAACGACTCTTCTTCAAAGAGTTCGGGGCGTTCATCGATCGACTGATCGATCAACAGCACGTAGGGCAGGTGTCCTTTGTCATCCATCGATGAGGGCTGCCGGCTGAACCGTTCGTGTCGCTGAGCTGCCCCCGGATAGTAGGCATAGCGGGTGGGAGTTCGAGAGAGGTGATACTGCACCCGCTGAAGGAACAGTGCCCGCTGCGGCCAGTTCTTCCAGGTCACAATCACCTTCGTGGCCAAGCAGTTGAATGATGCATTATTCGTGATCGACACAGCCATATGCTTGGCCTGGGACTCCAATTCCCGCGTGGAGTACTCAGCTGGGGCGATGATCCAGGGGGTGACGTTTCCCAACTCGCTGGTGATCGCTTTCTTGAGCAGCGGGTCGTGGTCGCGTTTTCGTTGTGCCCGCTCTTCGGGAGTCTTCCCCCAGACGATGGCGTCATGAGTGGCTGCCGACCCCGTGATATGTACCGAATCAACGGCGGGGTGATTGATGAGTGCTTCGCCGACTTCGACTCCGCCCTTGAGAATTCTCAACAGATTCGCGTTGATCAGCGGGGCAAAGATGCGTTCAAAGACCGGATACAGATATTCATTGACCGGGTTTAACTTCAGGAGCACCCGCTTGCCACAAAACATAATCGCGTACAAGCTGTCAGTCGCGGGAATGGAAGACACATTCCCGGCCCCGAGTACAGCCATCAGCCCTCGTATCGATGAATCCGCAGCCAGCTCGGGCAATGTCCCGAAGAGATTGGATTCACGGGCATCCGGCTGCAGCCGCACGACGCATTGAATTCCAGAGAATGCGATACTGTCATACAACCCCGATGTGGGTAACACCGGGACACAGATCTGACCATTACCCAGACGGTAAATCCGACTGGGGAGGGTCGGCTCACCTGACTGCTGAATGGAACGCAGTGTCTGGCTGGTCAGCTGTAATTGCCGGAGCAAGACAGCGGGGCCGCTCAGTAATTCCTCGGCACGAGTCCCCGAGGTATTGGGCTGTTGCTTGGCCCGAAGCGTCAAATCGGCCCACTCGTCCGCCGCGGCAACAGCCAGCACGACACACTGCTGGCAGAGAGCCACTCTCTGTTCGAGAGAGACCGTCCCCGTCGCACTGACAAGTTGATTGACTGCCGAGTCGACCTCTGCCACTGTGGAAGCAGAAACCATAATCGATCCTGTGGAGCACACACAAAATCTCAACGGGCCGAGGCCCGGATCGACGGATTACCAATAAGTAGACTGGCGAGTGAAACTGAAACGGCCAATCTCTTGCGAGATCAGCCGTTTCCCTGTTTCACGCGATCGAGTCTGGTTTAGAACTCGCCCACGGTCTGGCCGTCAGCCTTGCCACCGAGGTAATTGAACGTGTTGGCATCGATGTTTTCGGAGATCGAGCGAACCGAACCATCACCGAGGAGGAACTGAGCGGCACCGGAATGCTCGCTGCGGAAATTACTGACCTGGTCATTGGCGTTGGCAACACAGCTGGCCAGATCGGAGTCGTCATACAGGGTTTCAATCACAGGATTACGATTGATTTTGACTGTGGTCGTCCCCCAGTAGGATGTCGAAACCCCAGCCAGTCCGCTGGCTGATGCGGGAACCGGTTGAGGGGCAATCCAACCGGCCTGCACACGGCCCGCAGGGGAAGACAGTGCCGTGTTAGGTGCTGCTGCCGCAGCCACTTTCCAGCGGCCACCCGTCGCACCTTCACCGATACAGATCGTGTTGCTCGATCCATCCGTAATGTCACGGAGTCCGACTTTCAAATTGATGTCAAACACACCGACCGTGCTTGCTGACGGAGCGAAGCACCACTCTTTGGTCGCCCCCTTGCTGAGGAGGTAGCTCGTCGTGGCCACTGATCCGTCAGGAGCCCCCACGGGGAAGCCAATCAGCATGGGGTTAGTGTCAATCTTCTGTCCGACACTTGATGGACACATGAAGACAGGGATCACGGTCGTTGCAACCGTGTGAGCTTGATTTTCCCAAGACTTGCTATCGTCATAGAGATTCTTCAGATTCGCCTGATCCAGGTAGGGCAACATCGAAGAAAAAGCGCCGACGAAGATATCGATTCCGAATCCCGGAGGCCCGCCGGTTCCATTCGGACGAGCGCAGGCGCCCATCGGGAACATGTTGTAAACATCGTGATAGTTGTGCATGGCCAATCCCAATTGCTTGAGATTGTTTTTGCACTGGCTACGTCGGGCAGCTTCACGAGCCTGCTGCACGGCGGGGAGGAGCAGGGCGATCAAAACAGCAATGATTGCAATAACGACCAGCAACTCGATCAATGTAAAACCACGTCGAATCAAACTTCGATTGACCATGTTCATGCCGTCCTTTTCAAAATGGATGTGGAGAATTCCCTGTCCACGGAAACAAGAATATGTCCATGGACTATCGATATCTAACCGCCATTCTGCACATTTGGTTCTGCCGAATTCAATGTATTCGTGTGATAATCTGAGATTTATTTTTAAATTCATCCGTCCTTCAAACACCGATTCCAAGCGTTGTTTGGGATCGTGCGGAACGACACAACACCTCCGTGCGAATGCGGCCAGCGACTCGGAGTCGTCTAAGGCAGGCCGGCGAGAGCCTCGTCCATTTCAGTCATTGTCAGCATACCGAACGATTGCGATCGCATGACTGAGCAGAACCGCACATAGTGATTAAAAAAACAGCACACGTCTGGACATCGACGTGTGCTGTGAATTTCGAAGAGGGACAGGCGAACAGAGTCGCCCGATGCTTAACAGGTCGCCATCAGCTGGAACGGATCGGCGAGCATGTTGCACAGAGCTGTCACAAACCGGGCGGCATCGGCTCCATTGATCACGCGATGATCATAGGACAGCGACAGTGGCAGCATCATGCGCTCGACGACTTTTCCATCTTCGAGCTTGAGTTCCATCTGCGACCGGGACATCCCCAGGATGCAGACCTCGGGGTAGTTCACAATCGGCGTGAAGCCCACGCCACCGAGACCACCGAGGTTGGTCACCGTACAGGTCGCGCCCTGCATCGACTCGATCGACAACTTACGATCACGGGCCTTGCCAGCGAGTTCCGTCAGTTCGGCAGCGATCGTCAGAATGCTCTTCTTGTCGCAGTCCTTGATGACAGGGACAACGAGACCAGTCGGCGTGTCGACCGCGCAGCCGATGTTGTAGAACTTCTTGAGCACGATCTCGTTGGTTTCGGGATCGAGGCTGCTGTTGAACTTGGGAAAGGCCTGCAGCGCGGTTGCCAGGGCCTTCATCACGATGGCGGTCATAGTGACCTTGGGCCCATTCTTGCCCAAGCCATCGCCGAATCGCTTGCGGGCCGCTTCCAGATCGGTGATGTCGGCTTTGTCGTGCTGGGTCACGTGAGGAATCACGTTCCAGGAGACCGTCAGATTCTCGGCAGCTGTGCGAGCAATCTTGTTCATTGGCTCGCGAACGGTCACGCCGAAGCGTGAGAAGTCGGGAAGCGGTGGCGGGGCGATACCACCCGCACTCATTACGCGGGATGCGGGAGCCTTGGTCTGGGCCACGGCCAGTTGTTGCAGCTTTCCGCGGACGTAGGCCTGAACGTCTTCCTGAGTGATGCGTCCACCGGGGCCGGAACCCTTCACGACCTGGAGATCGACCCCCAACTCGCGAGCCAGACGGCGGGTAGCCGGAGCAGCAGGAACCGGAGCCGAGGTGTTCTGAGCGACTGGTGCCGCAGGGGCGGTAACAAGCGTTGGGGTGAGTGCAGGCTGGGGAGCCACTTCCGCAGCTGGGCTTGGGGCAGCGACAGGGGCTGTGGCCGCAGGAGCCTTGGCGGGTGCGGCAGCCGGAGCCGCAGCAGTTCCCCCGGAGGCTACGCCTTCGACCACGAGCAGAGTCTGCCCGGGCTTGATCGACTCGCCAGACTTCACGAGGACCTTGGTCACCCGTCCGGCGACTCCACTGGGCAGCTCGACAACGGCCTTGTCAGTCTCCAACTCCATCAGGATCTGGCCGACCGAGATCGTGTCGCCCTCTTTGACCGAAATGTCAGCGATGTCGGCTGATGCAACGCCTTCGCCAAGGCTCGGGAGCTTGAACTCAACAGGGCCCGCAGAAGCGGCTGGAGCTGGTGAAGTCGATGCCGCAGCTGGCTTGGCGGCGACAGGGGCAGCTGCGGCCGGAGCGGGAGCCGGTTTCGCGGGCGAAGCTGCGGGGGCTGCAGCTGCAGGTTTCGGAGCAGGAGCAGCTGCTCCCGCGCCTTCAATCACCATGATGGGCTGACCGATCGCGACCGTGGCCCCTTCGGACACCAGGATTCGACCAACTACCCCCGCGTGTGCGGATGGGAGCTCGACCACGGCTTTATCCGTTTCGAGTTCCATGACGATCTGCCCGACGGAAACCGTATCTCCCTCTTTGACAAGGATTTCGGCAATGTCAGCAGATGAGACTCCCTCGCCGAGATTGGGGAGTTTGAATTCGATTCCCATGGACAGTTCCGTCGCAAGTCCAACAATGGCCAGAATGTACGCAGCCCGGATTATAGTCGAGACCCGCCAGAGGTGACAGCGTTCCTCACCCGCGAAATCGAGAGTCGGACGACTCTCGATTCCGCTCGCCGATCGGTCGCAGCCGCGCGCCCTGAACTGCTACAGTTTCACCCGATCGGCATCCTCTGATTCGAGGCCCGCCATCGCACTTGCCCTCACAGATTGACTCCCCCGGAATGGCTGAGCTGCCTTATCTTGTCCGACTCGCTGCGCGGCTGACCTCCGGGCTGCGGTATCTTTCGGCCGAGCGTCGACAGCTACATCGCGATTTTCTGGTGTCCAAACAGCAACCCGACGGCGGATTCTGTGGTCGGGAAGGGGGTTCTGATCTTTATTACAGTTCGTTCGCGTTGCGGGCTTTGCAGATCTTGGGCGAACTCACGCCCGAAATCTCCGAAAGTGTGCGGCGGTACCTGCTGGCGTTTGACTGGCGAACGCTCGGGGTGATCGACCTCATGAACTGGCTGTCGATGTCAGCCATGATCCAGATGGCAGGGGGCGAGGATCTCCTCGCCGATGCTCCGGCAGACTGGCCCGAGCAAATTGCGTCGCGACTGGAATCTCTGCGGATGAAAGACGGCGGATACGCCAAAGGGCCTGAAGGGGGAGCCAGTAGCACGTATCACACGTTTCTGGTGTATCTGACCTATCAACTGCTTGGCAAAACAGTTCCTCGTCCGAACTCGCTGACCCAGTTCATCTACGATCGGCAGCGGGACGACGGAGGATTCGTCGAAATCGCCCAGATGAAACGGAGCGGTACCAATCCGACGGCGGCGGCCTGCGCGATCCTGCACATGCAGGGGCGGGTCGATGCGGAGTTGCGGGAGGACATTGCGGCGTTTCTGGTCGATGTCCGGACCGACGACTCGGCTTTCCTGGCGAACGGGCGCATCCCGATCGCCGACGGACTTTCAACTTTCACAGCGGCACTGACGGCACAGGATATTGAAGTCAGCGCCCTGGTCGATCCCCCGATTCTGCGATTGTTCGTCGAGAAGCAGCTCGAACGCCCGACGGGTGGTTTTCGGGCCGCGGAGTGGGACAATCAGGCCGATGTCGAGTACACGTTTTACGGACTCGGAATCCTGGGGCTGCTCGGAGCACCGACGACTCTCCAGGAGCGTGGCCTCTAACCGAGCGACCATCGCACCCGGTCAGTAACCGCATCCTTTTACTCGTCATCCGAGTTCTTGTCGTCTTCTAGAGACTCGAACTCACCGCCGGACAGGAGTCCCAGTTGTCGGAGGCGGCGCTGCGTGCGGTAGTAGTCGAAGCCGAGGAAGGTCGTGGCAATCACGCCGGCCAGCATCTCCAGGCGGTACTTGCGTTCGGTCCAGAACTCGGTGCTGAGCAGTACGACGGTGATGATCGCACTGCTGACCAGGAAGATCTGCTTCGCCTGAGACATGAGTATCAGGCGTTTGCTCTCCGAGCGGGCCACGTTCGACCGAGCCTGTGTATTGGCGATCGTGCGGAAGGAGTCGAGATTCGCCCGCAGCGCGTTCTTGTCCACTGGTTCCGATTTGCGAATCGGCTTCATGGGCTTGGGCACGACCTCTTCGATGACTTCACCGGTCACTTCTTGTGAGTCTTCCTCGGTTTCATCGGATGGAAGAGGAACCACAGGGGCGATCGGAGGAGGGGCAACCTTCGGCGGTGCCGGAGGCGCTTTCGATGACGCCTTACGAGTCCTCGCTAGAAGCTGCTCCATATAAGCCGCAACGGGATCCAGAGATTCATCGATTGCAGCCTCTTCGCCGTCCGAAGCGGGCTCCTCTTCAGCGGCGTACTCGGCCTCTAGCTGTTGCGATTCGTCAGTCGTTGACTCCGTGCTGTCGGCGTTCGATTCCTCCTGTTCGTAGACGTCCCCGGCCGATTCCGCGACGTCTTCTTCCCATACGGACTCTTCGGCCGCAGCCTCGATCAGTCGATCCTCGCTTGAATTCGACACCGCACCACGTAGCGGCCCGAGGTCGATGCCGAACATCTCCGACAACCGGGAACGCAACTCAATCGACTTGTTAACTTCCGCCTGGGAGGTTTCGACGTCCTGTGACTCGGGATCTACGGGATGCTCGCCAGCTTCGTTTTGAGAGTCGTTCTCCCAGTTCGCGAGGTCTTGTTCATTTGCGTGAAACGTCTCTGAATCATCGTACAGAGGTGCGGCATCTGCCTGAACACTTGCCGCATCGACGTAGGATTCCGAGGGCTGCTCCAGCAATTCCTTCAGCCGTTGTTGCTCGTCTTCTCGGGCTGGAGCCTCTTGGGCATTCGAGAGCCTCGAAGCCATGGGAGCCGCCTCGACATGAGCTGCAGGCCCCGTGGTTTGCGAGGCGGGCGGCGAAGCAGGTGCAGACGACTGACCGCCGACGCGGCGAATGATCTCCGCAATCTCCGGCGGAAGCATTTCATCCGACGACCCACCAATCGAGGAGAAGCTGGCAAAACCAGCAAGTGGATCGACAACGTCTTCTTCGAACTCGTCTTGCTCTTCGTGCAACTCAATGTCGGCAGCCGTCCCAGCGACTGCATCACCATCCGACGCCAGATCATGTTCGTCGATCAGTTCTTCATCGAAGGCCGGCGCGACAGCCTCAGCTTCGTACTTTTCGACTGACTCGTCAGCAGCGATCGCCGATGAATCCAGAGTCACGGGCTCCTCTGTCAATTGATACTGCTCGAGCTGCTGAGCGTAACTCGTGAGCTCCTGACGCTGGGCTTCGAGTTGAGCCTCTGCCTGGCGTTGAACTTCCCGCTCTTCCCGCAGCGATTCCCACTCTTCTTCGAGATGGACCCGCTGTTCGTCGAGTCTCCGCTGTTGGAGATCCAACCCGGCAATAATCTTCTGGGCATCCGCTTTCAACTGTTCTGAGACTGCCTCGCGCTGGCGGATCTCACGCTCGCGTTCCTCCAGCGTTTGACGCTGGGAAATTACCGATTGCCGTTCGATGAGGAACACATCCCGCTCGGATGCCGCCTCTGTCTTGATGGCATCCAGCTGAGCCCGTTCCTGCTCGAATCGCAATCGGGCCTGACTTGCCTCTTCCCGCTCGGCTCTCAGCGACTTGTACTCGCGCTCTACGTCCTCTCGCAGCTCAGTCAGCGAGCGACGTTCATCCAGTAAGGCCTGGAGATGCACACCGAACTGCGTGTCATCGGTTTCGCCTTGCGTCTCGACGACAGCAGAGGGCTGGGAAAGTTCCGCTACCACAGCTTCGTGTGACTTCCGGTCCGACTCCAGCTGCGTCTGCAGCTCTTCCAACTCGGTTCGCCACCGGACCATCTCCTGCTGATCTTGAGCGAGCTCTGCCTGGGCCTGTGCCAACTCGGCCCACTGTTGCTCAATCTCGGGAGATGGAGTCGATTGGGCATCGACCAGTACCACGGGCTGAGCGGCGGCCCATGCATTCTCTTCCTGCAAATCCGCCAGTTTTTGCTGAGTTTCAGCCAACTGAGCGTGGGCCTCAGCCACTTGAGCTTGAGACGCCGCCAGTTCTTTTTCAGCAAGTTCCAGCTTCTCTGTGATCGCGGTCCAGCTCTGCTCCCGCTCCGCGAACTGCTGCTGCAGCGATTGCAGTTCCTCGCGAACCAGCTGCAACTCGCTTTCCTCTTCGATGGCTTTCGACTGCGTGTTCAACAGCTGCTGAGCGTGCGACTCCTGCAGCTGCGACACACGAGCCGCCTCGGCATCGAGTTCCTCCGCGCGCTTCTTGAGTTGCTCTTCCAGATCGCTGAGGTGCTGCTTTCCGGCCTGTTCCGCCATCTGCTGCTTGAGCTGGCTCGACCGCATTCCCGCGCGATCTTTCTGCAGCTGCGCGAACTGCTGGTTCAGCGACTCCTCTCGGGTGTCCAGCTCGGCACGGAGGGCGATCAGCACCAGCTCGCGAGCCTCGACATCGGCCTTGAGTTTCAGCAGCGCGGCATCTCGCTCGGCCTGTGCGGCATTGGTGCTCTGGACCACTGCCTCGCGTTGCTCCAGATCCGCCAGACGTGCCGCCATGTTCTCGGCGTCGGCCTCGGTCCGCTGAGCCAACTCGCCCAGCTCGGCCGAACGTCGCTGCCAGGCCTGCTCACGCTCTACCAGTTCGGCGAAACGCTGCTCAAGCTGGGCCGATTCCTCTGCGATCTGCTCGCGAGAGGCCTGCAACGTGGCCATCGAGGTCGCCAGCACCGCCTCGCGTTTCGCCAGTGCCGACTCGCGCAGCTCGATCGCGCTGGTGTCCACCGGAGCCACTGGCACCGCCGCGAGAGCCTGAATCTCCTGAGACTGCTGCTGCAGGCTGGCCTCCAGAGCGGTGAGCTCCGCCTCTCTGGCATCCAGTGTTTGCTGCCGGGCCGCTAGTTCCTCGGACTGACGCTGGAACTCCGGGTATTGCTGCTCGATCACCGCGAGCAGTTGTTGAACCCGCGACTGTTCCTCATCGAGAACCCGAGTCCGCTCCTCAAGTTGCTGAGCGGCGGTCAGGGCAGCTTCCCGCTCGGTTTCATTCGCCTGCTGAATCCGAGCCTGCAAAGCTCGCTCTTCCGCGATGAGAGCTTCTTCCCGCTGGTCCACCTCGTCCACAATGGACTGAAGACGCGACTCGCGCCCGATCAACTCGCGTTCACGGGCGAGAAGCTGTTCTTCGCGTGTCGATAACTCTGTCGACAAGTATTCGACAGCCCGGGCTCGCTCGCCGATTTCCAGCGCCCGTTGATCCAACTCAGCCCGCCACTCCTCAGCCTCTTTCGTCTGCTTTAGGGGCTGCGAGATCGCGGTCACCGCCTCGGGCGCGACGTCGACATCACCTCCCAAAGGCGCTGCGGGCGTCGTGGCTGAATGCAGCTGCACAGCTTCGGATAGTGGCAGGTCTTCCGACCAAGGCTCCACAGAGTCAGCGGAGAGGTCAATCGCCGACTGCAAATGCTGGCGGGCCTGATCGAGCAGTTCCTCGATCTGGGGTGGCTCGTACTGCGATTCCGCTTTGGCGCTCAACGGGGCAGGGGACTTGAGCTCCAGCTCTTCATCATTCCCCTGACTGACCCATTCCGAGACCTCGGGCAGCCGGGTTCGCAACTCCACCGGTCCCAGGATCAACCGCTCACCATGCTTGAGGACAGCTTCCGTCAGCGGCCCATCATTGATCCATGTCAGGGGGGAGATCGCTTTCACGACCGTCTTGTTCGCCCCCACAATCATCAAGCAATGCTGCGGAGCCACTCCGGGAACATTGATCGTAATATCAGCATCCGACGCCGACCCAATCAGATACCGCCCCACGGACAAAGGCCGGGACTCCATGCGCGGGCTCTGACGCACTGGTTCCAGGACCAGCTTTGGCGCAGTCGCGGAACGCTTTGATGAGAGTTCCATGGTTCCCTCGGTGGCTTTTGAAATCGTCATGGATTGTCCAGAGCCATCAGTTCTGCCCGCAATCGACCAGAATCGAATCGCGTCCCCAACCAAAGCCTGATGCGACCTGTGCAACTTTGCGTTCGGTCCGAACAGGCAATGATCTCACACTCAGTTCCCGCGCTGATTCCACCGGAACTCCCTCGACACAAGTTCAACCTGAAGCGGTCGCAACGATTGCAACACGTTTCGGATCCAGCCTGGCCTCAACCAGTTAGCGGTGTCCAGAATTTGGCCAGCGCGTAACGCCTCCCCGCAGAGCATGGAGACCATGCCCTCTCATCCTCCTTCGGTATTCAGGCCCCCCGGAACACTCCGAGTTTCCCGGAACTCGGCACCAATCACGATCTTTCACCTCAGGGACAGATGACGGAATACTTCCTGCTGACTTTGACATTTGCGACGATTCGGCCAAGACGTCTGAATCGAGGGAAAGTGCGGGGCAACAACAGCTTGCACACATAAATCAAGACTGAAGTGACATTGATAAGAACCTTTTTAAAATAATTTCGAAAAATGACATTCTTGCTCGAACCTTTTGGATTCGACAGCGGTAATACGAGGGAGCAGCGTTCTGGCGAGAGTCGGGGCGACGCTTGTCATAGAGTCGGAGAGTGTGGAAACCTCCTGCGGTGTCTACAGTCATCCGGTGAGAGTGACGCAAAACGCTTGGGAAACCGACTGAAAACCTGTGTCACCGAAGAGTTGAATCGCCATTAACCACATTGTGTTGTCTTAGTTTCACAATTTGACCATCGCACACCGAAAGGGGCGCAAACATGCGTTCCCTTCGTCGGTTATGTTTTTTTGTAAAAAAAATTGGTGAAGAGGCTAGATTTCGTGAAAGATCACATTTACTATTTGTGAAAGTCTTTCGCGTTTTTGGGGTCAGACCAATCGGTCTCGCGATGTCTCCCATCGTGGTTCGCCGGATCTTATCGGCGAAAACCTCTCTGCAGTGCGGATTCGAGTGATTTCGTACTGGCCATTCGGCGTTCTACTCTTTCTGAAAGGTGCGTTCATGTTGACATCGTCTCATGGTAAGAGCCTGCAGCGCCAGCGTGCGTTTACGCTGATCGAGCTGCTCGTTGTTATCGCAATCATCGCTGTTTTGATTGCCCTCCTCCTGCCCGCTGTTCAGCAGGCCCGCGAAGCTGCCCGTCGCAGCCAGTGCAAGAACAACCTCAAGCAAATCGGCTTGGCGTTCCACAACTACGAAAGCTCGTTCAGCATTTTCCCAGGTGCTCTTTACTGTGCGGCTGGACCGAACGTTTTCGACATCGGTGAAGGTCCCCAGTCCCCCACGGATGCTGGTGCTGACTCGAACATCCACACTTGGGGTGAGATGATTCTGCCCTTTATTGATCAGGCTCCGGTCTACAACCAGATCAATATGTCAGTTCCAATGGGTTATGCATCTGCCACCGGCGGTGCCCCCCCGAACTACGCCAAGAGCGGCAACTATTCGACCAGCCAGAATTTCGCTGTGCTCAGCGGTGCTGTTGTTCCGGCGTACATTTGCCCCTCCTCACCTCATAGCTCCAACGTCGTGACTCCTTACATCGACGACTGGCTGACCGATTCGTACGGCCAGACGACCTACTATGCTGGTGGTGTGCTCGATTACAACACCCTCTGGCCACGTGGCAACATGTCGCAGAACCAGGGAGCTCTCGGTAACTTCAAGGTTCCAGGGATCCTGGACATCAACTCCGACGGCGGTAAAGCTGGTGGTGGAGTGAAGATTTCTCAGATCACCGACGGCACCTCGAACACCATGATCATGGGTGAGCGTAGTGCACCTGGTGGTCAGGAGTACTCTCTGAGCCGCAAGATCGGCAATCTGTCTGACGAACTCGCAGGCAAGATGGCCAACTCGTGGCAGGACTGGCAGTGGATTGGTGGCGGATTCTGGCGTGGTATCGTTCCTGGTCAGAACAACCAGAACAATACTGAGAACGTCAACATCAATGCACCAAGCGGCACCGGTACTCCTGGTCGTCCAGACGGTACCTGTACCATCAACTGCAACAACTTCTACAACTACTACAGCTTCCACACCGGCGGAGCTCACTTTGTGATGGCAGACGGAACCGTCCGGTTCATCAGCCAGAACGTCGACAAGACCACAATGAACCGTATCTTCAGCTACGGCGACGGGTCACCTGTCGGTGAGTTCTAGTTTGAGAGTCGGCCTCAGCGACTGCTGAGCCTACGGCAATCGATTAATCGGTACGCACCGATTCGGTTCTTCCGAGTCGGTGCGTATTTCACAATTTGAGTGCTTTTTTGAGGCTGTTCTGGGAGAAGATGATGATCGTGGTTCTTCGCCGTTGTGCTTGGATTTGCGTTTTAGCTCCATTATTGCTCGTTGGCTGTGGTGGAGACGGAAAGGATGACCTTTCGAAAGAGCGTCTTTCGGGTATGGCCGGCGGCACACTGAAGGAGACTGTCCCCGTAGGCGGTGTTGTGAGCATAGATGGCAAGCCGTCATCTGATGTCTACATTTACGTCCATGCCAACGGAGAAGGTGAACCCGTCGCTCAATCGAGCACCGACAAGGACGGCAAGTTCGCATTCTCTACGTATCTAGCAGGTGATGGTCTTCCGGTAGGCACTTACTCGCTGACCTTCAAACACATGCCTGAGATTCCGAAGAACAAAGATACGGGGCCTGACACTCTCAAGGGAAAATACAGAAATCCTAAGAAGAGCGAGCAGAAGATTACTGTGGCTGCCGGTGCTCCTCAGACTGACCTCAAGATCGACTTGAAGAAGTAACACAATTTCGTGTCCACACAGCCAAGTGATCTGTCATCAGATCACTTGGCTTTTTGCATTTACAGCCAGATCTCATTTGCGAATTCGCTCCGAGTGAATCCTTGTTGATTCCATTCATTCACCGTTGAAGTTATTTAACTCTCACAACAAGATGCTTTTACGGATCAGAATATCACCCCCGAATTTCACAAGCGACGATGATGCCAGCTCGCAAATTTCTTGCTTTGAGTGTTCTTTTCATCGTTCTACTAGGGTCACTCCACACACAGGTCCAGGGCCAGGAGTCGAAGTGGGCCTATCGAGCGGAGTTACTTCGACCGTTTTGGGAGGGTGAGGTCACCGAAGGAGAGTCGGTGCTGTTCATCAAAGAGGGGCCGGATGGCGAGGGGCGGGCATCGGTCCTGTTTCCCATCCAGGAGGTCCTCACTGTCCGGAACTCGGCAGGCGATGTGACCTACGAGAACGGAAAAGATTACGTCTGGAAGCCTGACTCGCGGGAGATCGTGCTGCCGCCGGGATCGCGGATTCCGGCACATTCCACGCAGGACTTGCGCCGGCCTGCGAAGTCACAGCAGTATCAGCTGACTCATCGCGACGGGAAGGGCGAGATCATGTTCGGTGGGCGGCTGGAATATGCCGAGATGCAGACGTGCATCACCTATCGCCATGCTGCTGGCCAGTGGACCGGGAAGTTGCCCAAGTTCGACGAGAACGTCCTCTCACGATCCATCCACAAGCTGCAGAACAAAGAACCGCTGTCGATCGTCGTCCTTGGTGACAGCATCTCAGCAGGGGCAAATGCATCGGGAATGTACGATGCCGCTCCCTATCAGCCGGCCTACCCGGAGTTGTTGAAGATCCACTTAGAGAAGCAGTCAGGAGCCCCGGTAACTCTGGCCAACCCGTCTGTGGGCGGGATGTCGGCCCCCTGGGGAGTCACTCAGGTCGACACCGTGCTGAAATCGAATCCCGATCTGGTGGTCATCGCCTTCGGGATGAACGACTCGTCGGGACGTTCGCCTGCGGATTACCAGGACGCCATCAAACAGACGATCAACAAGATTCGCGAGAAGAAACCCGAGTGCGAGTTCATCCTGGTCGCCTCGATGCTCGGCAACCACAACTGGGTCACACTCAAGAACGAGCTCTTCGGCCAATACCGTAACAAGCTCAACGAATTGACTTCCCCAAGTGTCGCGCTCGCCGATCTCACGTCGGTCTGGGAAAAATTTCTCCGACTCAAACAGGACTGGGACCAGACGGGGAACGGAGTGAACCACCCCAACGACTTCGGACACCGGGTCTATGCCCAGGTCATCTCGGCATTGCTGCTGCCTCCTCCACAGCCCGCCGAGAAGAAGTAGGCACGTCAGCCCTGGCCGACGCCCCAGTCGAGATCTGGCAAGCTCACACGCGACTCAATCGATCAGGTCATCGCTGCAAGATGACTCCACCTTCATGAAGATCAGACCCACATGCAAAAACAACTCCTGGCGGGCATTCTCGCTCTGTTGATCGTGCTGCCGGGGATTTCCGATTTCCTTGTGCACGCCGCTGACGACGGAGCCAACAGCTCTCAGCGAATCCTGTTTGTTGACGAGGCATTCATTGCGGAGAAGTCGGCCGTCGAGTTGAAGCTGCATCCCCCGCGCAAGACCGGGGAGCAACTGATCGTCTCCGAACATCCGTGGGAGAATGCCACGCTGAACTGGTTCAGCGTGTTGCAGGATGGCGGCAAGTTTCGCATGTGGTACGAGTGCTACGACGTGGAAGGGTGGCCGACTGCCGACGACACGTCGCTGTGTTACGCGGAATCAACGAACGGGATTCACTGGACCAAGCCCCAGCTGGGACTCGTCTCGTATCAGGGAAGCACCGCGAACAACATCCTGTTTCGCCAGATTGGCGACGGCACGTACCGTTCACGAGTTCACGGAAGCTGTGTGTTTATCGATCCGCACGCCCCCGCCAGTGAACGGTATAAGTGCGTCTCGCAGGGCCAGTTCCAAGGGATCGGCGATCGGCCGTACTACATCGCCGGCATGACCTCGCCCGACGGTCTGCACTGGACCCGCCTGCCGAAGCCGATTTGTCTGGTCTTCGCTGATAGCCAGTATTCGGGATTCTGGGACGAGTCGAAGAAGCTCTACACCCTGTTCGGTCGCACGAGCGGTCGAGGAGGCCGGGCCATCGGACGATCGGTCAGCGAAGGATTTGAATCGTTCCCGCTGCTCAGCGAGCCGTGCGTCCTGCAAACCGAGTCCGACGATCCGCTGAACTGTGACCTCTACAACCCCGCATGCCAGCAGTATCCCGGCGTTCCAGGGGTGTATCTGATGTTCCCCAGCGTCTTCCACCATCGGGAAGACACTCTTGATATCCGCCTGTCAGTCAGCCGAGATGGCGAGAAATGGACCTCCCCCAACCATACGCAACGCTTCGTGTCACTTGGCAGCGTTGGCGAGTTCGACAGCGGATCACTCTATGCGGGGAACGGAGCCTGCCAGCTTCACGGCGACGAGATGTCGTTTTTCTACAGTGGCTCGCCCCTCAAGCACGAGGAGGTTGACCTCCCCCAGCTGAGTGACCCGAAGAACCGCCGAGTCATCTCGCGAGCCGTTGCCAAACGCGACCGTTTGGTTTCTGTCACGCCCACCAAATCAGTCGGCCATCTGGTGACCACTCCCATTCAGTTCAAAGGCCAGCGACTTGTCGTGAATGCCGCTACCCGCCCGGGTGGTCATGTCCGGATCGGGCTGCTCGACAAGGACGGGCAAACCATCCCCAAGCATGGAGTCGCCGATTGCCAGTCACTCGAAGGCGATCATCTCAACGGGACAATCTCCTGGGTCGACGGGGAGAGCGTGAGCTCACTCGCCGGCCAGGATATCCGCCTGAGGATTGAGCTGTTGAACGCCGATCTGTTCAGCGTGCAGTTCCAGGAGTAGCAGACGGCCTTTGAACGGCTCGTCTTCGGATCACTTATTGGGCAGGTGCCGCGAGTTGTTCAATCTGCTTCGCAGAGAGGGCTCCGCGGTAGATCTTCAGATCCGACAACCCGCCGTGAAAATGGTCCTGAGCCCCAAAGCCGATTTCGAGTGGGCGGTCCGAGTTGAGGTTGTACTCCTCGGGCTTGAGGGTTGTTGACTCGCTGACTTGCTGACCATCGACATAGAGAGCCAGTCGATCGGCACCACGCACAGCGGCAACATGATGCCATCCTGCGGGCAGCTCGTGATCATGCGTCGCGTTACGGCCCGCTTCGATCGACAACACACGACCAGAGGGCAGGGCTCCGACGAAGAGCCGCCCCTGATACACAGCCATCGACCACGCTCGGCGGTATTTCACATCGGGGGTGTGATCGACACGGCCCACGCGGGTCCATTGCGTCCCCTCGTCATAACGGTAGACCTCAGCCAGAGGCAGTGTCCCGCCATACATCTTGCCGTTGTAGACAACCAGCGGCATCGTTTCGAGTTCCATCCCCAGCCGACCGACGTCCTCCCAATTGGTCCCGCCTAGGTACTTATACACATGAGCCAGCGGCCACTCGCTCACATAGAGGTGGCCTCGGTAGACCGAGAAGCCGTAGGTCTGCGTCGCATTCGGGATCGTGCCGACGTGAGACCACTCCTTGCCGTCGAATCGGAAGACCAGCCCTTCGTCGTAACAGCTGGCATAGAGCCCGTTGTTGAAGACCGTGAGCGCCTCCACGCGCTTACCGTTCGGAGTTGCCAGCGGGGTCCACTTCTCGCCACCCTCATACCGGAAGAACTCAGCGGGTTTGTAAAGCGAACCCGCGTAGAGCTGCCCATTGAATGAGATCAGACTGGCGATCGAGTAGGTCTCTGCCGAGAGCTTGCCACAGGGAATCCACTTGTCATCGGGTCCCAGGCGAAACACCGAGCCCCCTGGGTTCAGGTTCTCGGAGTCACTCAGCGCGGATCCCGACAGGCGGTACTTACAGCTGGCGACGTACAGCTCGCCATTGTGCGTGGCCATCGCGGAGATGGCGTTCGCCTTGTCGGGACTTCCAAGATCCGTCCATTTGTCGCCGCCTTCAAACCGAAACACGCGTCCCGCCTCGGTCTCTCCGGCATGACAGGTCGACGCATAGAGCTTCCCCTGATGTACGCAAAGCGAAAACACGTATACCGCGTTCCCCAGGCGTCCATGGTCGGTGAAATCGGGCTCGATCTGCCCCTGGTCGATGCCAAAGTGCAACTGACGGCTGTTCGACTGGGAGTTGGTGACACCACCGTGGGTGTACAGCCCCAGATGAAAGCCGGTCCGGGTGGTCGGGTCATACTGACTGAGGATGTCTCCCGGAACATCGGTCGTCGAGCCATCAGTATAGACCCACGCCGAGACCGAAAACGGGTCTCCCCCAAGCTTCAGGGCTGGGGAGTTCGGCACGCGGATGATCGACTGCTCTCCGTCGAACAGGGCTGCCGAACGTTGCGATCCCGCCGGACCGATCGCCTCGAACTTCACAGCCGTGGCTTCGGCCTTGGGCGTGTGCCCGATGGCATCTGCGACACTATCACGTAAGGGCCAGTGAGCAATCACCTCAGGCTCGGCGGAGTACAAGGCCGAGGACATCACAAACAGGGTCACAAGTCCGACGAATGGGCGCAGCAGCATGGTGATACTCCAGAGTGAACGTCATAACACGTTGTTGTACCGCAAGTGCCGTCTCAGCGACACCAAACCACACATCGTTCACACCGCAGCTGTGATCACCATCTCGATCAGATATCCCTTCCCGAGTCCGGTCTGCACACACGCGCGGGCCGGAGCATGTCCCTCGGGTACCCATGCGTCCCACTGCTCATTCAGGATCGGGGTGTTCTGCAGGTCGGTCACATAGATCAATACCTGCAACAACTTTTTGCGATCACTCCCCACCAGGGCCAGCCGGGCATCGATCTGCGCCAGGATCTGCACCACTTGCCCTCGCATATCCTGCGACGGGTCATCCGCAATCTCGACAAAGTAAGCCACCCCATTATGCACCACCGCATCCGACCAGCGGCGTGTGACTCCATGACGTTCAATCGAGGACATGCAACCTGTCTTTCTCTGCCAAATGACCACGACACAAGAGGCTGACCGGCCGAACGGTAACTCACGACGAAAAGCTCTCAGCCTGGCTCGAACTCCGATCAACAACCATAGCGACTGTACCGACGACTATCTGTCTTCATCTCAATTTCGTCAATCACCCGTGAGACCTTGGAACAACTCAGGCTGCCCAACATCGATCTTCTTGGCCAACAGACACAAATAAAGCTAGACTTATCCAATTCGATTTTCGTTGGAGGAGTCTTGCGATGCAGTCACTGAATTGGACCACGACCCGGCGCGGGTGTTTGACGGCGGGGGCGCTGGGGGCGGCGGGGTTGTCGTTGCCGCGGTGGCTGGCGGCTCGCGAAGCAGCTCCCACAGGTCTGACTCCCCAGGCAGATGCATGCATCCTGTTGTTTCTGGATGGCGGGCCCAGCCATCTCGATATGTGGGACATGAAACCAGATGCTCCTGTAGAAGTCCGTGGTGAGTTTAAATCGATCGAGACCTCGCTGCCCGGGTATCGTATGTGCGAGCTGCTGCCTGGGCTGGCCAAGCATGCCCATCGATCGACGATCGTGCGCTCAATGCACCATAGCGTCAACAATGCACACGCAGCTGCGGTGTATTGTGCACTGACCGGACACGACCGCGGTGAGAACGGGGGCGGAGCACGCCCGACCGACAATCCCTCACCCGGCAGCGTCTTGGGCAAGATGCGCCCTCCGACCAAGCCCGTCGTGCCGTTCGTGCATCTGCCGTACATCACCAAAGAGGGCGCTGGTGGTCCGCCGCAGCCGGGCTTCTTCGGAGGCTACCTGGGTCGGGCGACCGATCCGCTGTTTATCACTCGCGACCCAAACGCCCCTGACTTCACTATTCCCGAGTTATCGCTGACCGGCGACATTACCACAGCCCGACTCGCGGGGCGGGAACAGCTGTTCTCGTCGCTCGAACGACGGCCAGTCACCGAAGCGATGCCTGCTCCATCACTGCAGATGAGTCGGTTCCAGGAGCGGGCGTTTGATCTCTTGAACTCGAATCAGACCCAGCAGGCCTTCCGGCTTCAGGACGAGTCGGATGCCGTTCGCGACCGCTATGGGCGGAACATTTACGGCCAAAGCACGCTGCTCGCCCGACGACTCATCGAGGCGGGGACGCGACTGGTCACGGTCTCGTGGGCTCCCGATGCGAATGCGACCTGGGACACACACGGTGGGAATTTCACCAAGCTGCGAGGAGAGTTGTTGCCGCAGCTGGATTTGGCAGCTTCAAGCCTGATTCAAGACCTGGCGGATCGCGGAATGCTGGAACGCACCGTCGTGGCCATTCTGGGCGACTTCGGTCGCTCGCCGAAGGTGAACCCAGCTGCAGGCCGCGACCACTGGAACTGGTGCTACTCGCTCCAACTGATCGGTGGAGGCTTTAAGCCGGGCCTGATCTACGGAGCGAGCGACAGCATCGGTGCCTACCCCGCCGACAATCCACTGATCCCCGGCGACATCATCGCCACGTTGTATACCGCTCTGGGCATCCCTGCCGAGACACTCCTCTACGACAACCTCAATCGCCCGCACCCGTTGGTTCCCATCGGGGAGGTCGTGCAGGAGCTGCTGGTGTAGTCTCAAGGCAACCTCTCACCGACGCCAACGGTGAGAGGTCTCATCGCGACGGGTTACTTCCCTGAAGCCCAGAGGCTCTGGATCAGCTTAACGGTGCGGTCGACGAGGACTTGGCCACCCTCGGGACCGACTTCGTTACTTTCGGCGATCGCGCTGTATCCCCCTCCGGCTGCGGCCTTTTGTGTCGGCAAGTACGAGCCCGGTCCGGCCAGTTGCACAATAAAAGTCTGCAGAGCAGGGCTGCGCGATTTCATCATGAGGCCGTAGTCGGTGTAGAGTTCAAACGGATTCGTCGCGATCGCGATATCACCCAGCCGGAGAACGTGCAGCTCCATCAGGAACGGGGCCACGGTCCCGGCCTGCTGGTTTTCGTAACGCTTGACCACGCCGCCGTGCCAGTAGATCAGCGTCTGCCTGCCCGACTGCTTCGAATACTCGGCGATCTTGGCTTTGGCCTGCTCATACTCCCGCAAAGTGACTTCGCGCCGAGGCAGTTCCAGCTTCTCGACATGATGGACCAGCGGGACATCCTTGAACTTCTCCAATGACGCTCCGGCATAGGCCTCATGCCACGCAGTCAAGATCCGCTGCGAGATCTCCTTCAACCGGTCATTCCCGCGCAGCTTCCGCATACGATCCTCAGCCGCCTTGCGAAACATCAGATGTGGCGACTGGTCGCCAGCTGCCCCCGTCCAGCCAAGCACGTGTAAGTCGGGGCCATACTCGGCCCGCAACGACTCCCGTACCTGATGCCAGAAGTCGGCGTTCATGTACTCGTTACCTTCGACTTCTTGAGAAGGGCAGACCACGTTGACAGCTGTCGCGATCAGTTTGCCGTCCGCGTTCCAGAAACAGAGGATTCCGACCTCGTGATCCTCTGGTCCCTCAATGCCTCGAAAGGTATCGCCGTCAGTTCTGCCATACATCGCTGCAGTGCCATCATTGTAGGTGGCGCGACGGTTGTACCCGATGACCGCGTAGCTCATGCCCCAGCCGACCTGTCCCGGCTGACGCGAGTTCCAGGCCGTGACGATTCCCTGGGCCACCTGGCGGGCGAAGAACTGGTTGTAGTCGGTGGGCGACATCACGCCATCTTTGGGGATCTCATAGATCCCCTCAAACAGAACCGGCCCTGTATGAGTATGCGTCGCGCTGAGGAAAATCTTGTCGACCGGGAAGCCGGGCAGCTGTTTCAAGACCTCCTCGCGTGTCAGCTTCAGCGTCTCTTCGGGCACAGCGACCAGATCGCACGAGACCATCACCGCAATATCGGCGGGAGCCCCTTCGCTCGCCCTGGTCTCCAACGCGACCACGGACGCGGACAGCGGGCTCTCCACGCCTTTCGAGATACGCGTCTGCATCTGGCCCCAGAGAGCGATCGGCTGGTCGGGAGTAATACTGACCGTGGCACCACCCACGAGCAGTTCCCCCGCGCTGCAGGCTGCCGCACTACTCACCAGCAGCAACAGAGACAGCGACCAACCACGTAACACGGCATATCGACACGACACGAAAAGCATGTTGCACTCAGAGGATGATGGACCTGGAGACAAACTGTTCGTTTGATCGTAACCAGATCGCCCCGAGAAATCCCATGCAACACGCAGCCAGAACATCGCACGATGCTCAAGCACAAACAAACCTAGACGGGTGATTAACCGCCGCCTCCCGAGAACAGATTTTGTATTTGGTCCTCACATAATTGCAGAACAGACAGGAATGTCTGTTCCACTGAAACCCAGGTGGGACAGACATTCCTGTCTGTCCGAACCAAAGACAGACTCTGAATCCGTTCTAGAACCGGATTCCGACTCGGGTAATAAAGCCGGTGTCGATGTTGAAATCGCCCCCGTATTTGGCGAATTTGACCTTACGATCGAAGACCCATCCGCCCTCAAGAAATGTTGTAAACCGCGGTGTCTCCCACCGCATCCCGCCCACAATTCGCCAGTCGGAGAACTGGACTTCGGTTTGAGAATTCGGCGGGTTCAACGAGTCGATCTGATAGGCTTCGACGTGATACTCCGCCAATCCATACGCCCAGGTCGGAATGCCAAACGGAGCTCCAATGAATGCCGAGATGCGAGGCTTCGGGAAGACGAGGCGGAACTCCCAGTAGTCGTTCGGAGTCCACACCACCCCGGCATACGGCAGCACGATCTTGTCAACCCGGTCCCAGTAGCTGACCCCCAACACCCACATCACCTGGGGCGACATCTGCCACAGAGCCGCCAACTGACCGTCAAACAGGTAGGACTGGCTGTTCACCGGCCCCCCGAAGTCGGTCGCCAGCCAAGGCTCGATGCTGGCCTCCAGCCCCCAACCGTAGGTCATCGGCGTGGCCAGTTTGAGCCCCAGTCCAAAGCGGTGAACGTTGCCCGGCAGGCTGCTGTTCGTCAGGTTCCCGATCGGGCCACTCAAGAAACGTCCTCCGTAGTCAAAGCTCGGAGTCAACACCCAATTTCCCGGCATCAGGATGGGGTAATCCTTGTTGAGGTCGATCCCCTGAACCTGAAAGTTGCCAATTGAGGGGTTGCTCGTCCCTGAACTGGAGACGTAAAAGTAGTCGAGACGATCGGTCCAGGCATTGAAGCGATACGGCTGGGGCCCATTCAGTCCAGCTCCGGGGGTCGTGCCATAGGGACTGAGTCCAGTTCCATTGCCGGTCGACCACGGATCGTAAGGCACCGGGGCCGGGTAACTCTGCTGGTAAGGGACGCCTCCACTGACATTCTGGTCCATCAAGACCGAATTGGGAGCATACGGCGGTGGCTGGTAGACCGTCGTCGATTCTACCGGTGGCATCAAAACCGGGCCGGGATTCTGACCACGCACGACGATTTCGTCAGCGTTCTGCTGAAGAGCTTGCTCGAACAGCGATGTACGCGGTGGACTCAACTCCGCCTGTGCGGCGGTCGAGGCAAGCAGAACTGCACTCAAGCAGACGAAAAACGAGGTTTTCACAAGACGTCCCTGTCTTCGAGGGGAATGCGAAAAGGGCTACGCACGCAGCCACTTCGGCGACTCCTGCCGCTCCCTCCCGGAGCGAACGGCAGGATTTACCGAAAAATGGCGAGTTAGGTCAATCTCAATCAGAATCTGGGAATTCTGGCAGACCAGGAAACGTCCCTGTGAAATGGGCAATCTCTCCTGGTGGCCATTCTCATTCGGAGAGTGGAAACCCGCTAACCATGACGGAAAGTCCCCATTGACAGTGAGTTGCACCGTGGAGTGCTGCTTTATTCAGAGAATTGGCTAAACTATGGACAGAACAAGGCTTAACACCATGAGTCGTCCGGGGACGTCGGTCGGGAGAATCTCCCACAGACTTCTGACTCCAACGAATTCCGGGGAATAAATCGAGCGGGGGAGACTCTTGCCTGTTGAGGGAACATGATGCAAAGGCCACTGGCGCCAGGCTTGGCGGAATTGGTCGACGAGCATTATCGAGCGGTGTTTGGCTATGCCTACCGACTCAGCGGCTCCGTTATCGAATCAGAGGACCTGACCCAGCAGACATTCATGCTGGCCCAGTCGAATCTGAGTCAATTGCGGGAACCACGAGCGGCGAGAGGTTGGCTGTACACGATTGCCCGCAATGAGTTCCTCCGCCGTCGTCCTATTTCGTCCACAGTCCCCTTGGACGAAGTGTCCGAGCCAACCGTTTCAGATCCTGATCCGGGGTGGCTGGAAAACGAACTGACATCGGAGCAACTGCAGGCAGCCCTCAATGAACTCCCCTTGGAGTTTCGTGTTCCGGTGGTGTTGTTCTACTTCGAGAACATCTCTTATCGCGACATCGCTCAGCAATTGAATTTGCCACTCGGCACGGTCATGAGTCGGCTTTCTCGAGCCAAACTCCAACTGCGACGAAAACTCGAAAAACATCTGCTCGAGTCTCAGCCCGGATGAGATTCGCGGCAGCCTCGTGTTCCCTCTCGAACTCCCCCAGCTGCCATGGATTGCCACACCGCACGACAGATGATCGAGATGTTCCCTTCCCGGGGACATGACTTGCCGTCTGTTGAGGAACAGGCACTTCGCGATCATCTGGCGGGTTGCTCTCTCTGCCTGTCCGCAGCGAAAGAGACCGAGGAGTGGGACGCGAACCTGCATGCAGCCATGACCAACGTCCCCATCCCGGACGGCCTGCATGAGCGATTGTTGGCCCAGTTGGCTCGATCGACTGCTCCAACCACTGCGACACAGACGCCGCCGCAGGCACACAGACGCAGCTTCCAGCAAGTCGCATCCTGGCTGGCCCTCTCGCTCTTACTGTTTGCGGGAACGGCTTACTGGCTCGTGCGGGCCCCCAGGTTGCCATTGGCATCCGTCGAGAATGGAGCCATTCAGCAACTGCGAAACCACCGCGACAGCGAGCTGGTGGCTTTTGACCAGTCATTCGCAGCTGAGGTCTCCGACTCCAAGTGGCAGAAGGTGTGCCAGTCGAAGCCGATCGGCGTGAACCTCGACCAGCGAGCCGGGCACGATCTGGCGGCGTTTCGTGTGAATATCCCAACGCTGCGGTTCCGTGGCTGGCTGGTCCTGGTGCCGATTTCTCGAATCGTGGATATCCCGTCGTCGACCTACCTGGACGCGACTCATTACGCCCAGACCGCCGCGTGGCACGACGACCGGTTTGTCTATATCTGTCTCGCAGAGCAGGGCAGTCTGGAAACGCTGATCGCCCAATGGAATTCCTCAGCTGCCTAGAGCAGCATCATCATTGGTCTTCGCTCAGAGAGAGAACAGACAGGAATGTCAGTTCCACGGAATTCCGCAGTGGGACAGACATTCTTGTCTGTCCGAACTGAAAACAAGCTGCGAATTCGCTCTAAGTCGCGATCGGTCGCTTCTTCGTAAGTATCGCGAGAGTGACACCCGCTGACAGCTCAGCGGTTGCTCATCCACAGCTGACAGGCGGCCTGCAAATCGGCCCAGCTCGGCACGGGGACAACCCCGCCGACAACACGACGTAGAAACAGGTCCAGCAATACCTGCTCGGCGGGTCGGTCCGCCTCCAGCGATTCATCCGCCGTTTCCAGTTCTGTCCGCCAGCGGATACACGATTCCCCGGTCAGTTCGGCTTCGCCCTGACGGCAGCCTACGGTCACCACCGGCTGTTCCGAGGTCGGATGACAACAGATCTCGGTTCGGACCGGAGCTGAGCTCGACGACCGTCGGCCACAGCTCATGACCAGCCGAGGCCCGTCTAAAGCCACCGGACGTTCGACCTGGCTCACCTGTCCCCCGAGCAGCCAGCGACACCAGTCAATCACGCTGATCACCTGGGCATCCTGCATCTCCCGAGCAGGCAACTCGATCTTCATTTCCAGGATCGGGCCGAGCTTGGTGGCGACGAGTTCTCGCAATCGAAGCGCCGCTGGAGTCGCCCTCAACAGCGTTCCGGGAACCACCATCGCTCCCTCGGCCTCCTGCGTCACCAGTACACTCGCGACACGAGGCAGATCGTCATCAATCGGCGACGCGACCAATACGGGAATCTGTTGCGAGGTGGCCAGCGAAATCGCCCAATCACGTCCCCACCCAGACTCCAGCACGAGCAGAGCCTTCACCCCCGAACGGGCGAGCATCCGACGCAGGCTGACGTACACCTGCGAGGCGGTCTCCTCGGCGATGCTGCGTGCCTCACAGGGGAGCGGGGAATAGGCGGCGACCACCTTGCAACGTGTTGATGCCGAGATCGCAGCACGAAACCGGGTCTCCCAAACGGAGCCCCCGCCGACGATTCCCAGCGGAATCGTTTGATCGCGTTTCGTTGATCGAGGCGTCATGCCGGTCCGCCGCTTCTGGCCGGGACCAGCCCGACTCGTTCACTCCCGGTGGATCATCTCGCTCCGTTACATCCGGTCGAGCCGACGCATAGTAGTGGAAGGACTCGGGTTGGAGCAATCAGCCAGCTAGGATGGGCTCGCCGAATTGAACTAGCCGCACAAGAGCGTGCAAAATTCCGATCTTGCTTCAACACTCATGCGAGACCGAAACAGCGACCAGTCGACAGGATCTTCTCGGCGAACATCGGCCATCCTCATTCACCAATCAGTGAGGCAGCTCGATAATCGCCCACTTCGCCCAGAGAATTCCCCCAGCCACCACATGGATCAGCACGAACAGCATGATCACTCCGATCATCGTATGTGATCCGTCATCTTTGGTGGCCTTCTGGTGCAGCAAACGTGTCTGAATCGTCGAGACGATCCACTGCCAGTGCAGCATGACGTGCAGCACGATCCCAGCTGCGAATACGCAAAAAGTATTGAACGCCAGATCCTGCCAGTCCGACGCCGTGTGCCCGAGCAGACGCCACCGCTCACTGGCCCCCTTGGGAAATGCAAATCGCAGGACAGCCAGTTCCCAGGCAATCACCAGGAACAGAACCAGCAGAGCCAGATCGAGCCAGAAGTTGATAATCGTCTTGTGCCGGTTCCAGAACGATCCGCCTGACGATCGCTCCTCGGGCCGATCAATGCTTTGCGGACGCAGTGGCGAAATCGATGGCAAGGGGCGTTCACCTCTTACGGGGTGTGATTCCGCGGCCACGCGAGTGGACTCCAATGGAGACGCAGGCCCGATGGCTTCAGAACGCTCGTCCACAACTCTTCCTCATCGACCAGTGGGGGTGTTCGTCTCTGCCGAGGCACAGAACGGGCAAGCCGGCTCAGCCGACGGCGAGTTCGCAGCATGCAGAAACGCCGCTCCACGATACACCGTCAAAGCCCCGGTGAAAACAACGCACCATGCCGCAGCTTTCATCAGTTTCTGCCGCGTCGCGATCTTCAGCAACATTGCCCCCGCCCCCGTCGCCACCATCAGCGGAACGGTCCCGATTCCAAAGACCAGCATCACCGCCATGCCACGCAGTAAATCCCCCGTACTCGCAGCCAGCGACAGAAATGCATAGAGCAGCCCACACGGCAGCAGCCCTGTCAGCAGTCCCGCCGAGAACGCGTTCCGCAGCCCCGGCAGCTTGAGCATCGTGGCGAAGATCGGGCTCATCATGCAACCGCCCTGGGATGACTTCGACAGGCCACGCCGCTTCAACACTCCCGTCGCAAAGAGTCCTTCGACCACCAGTAGCATCCCCGCCAGCAGACACAACGCCGCCGGGACATTCAGCAACTCAGGGGCAGCCTTCACCAGCCGCAAGCCCGCATATCCGCAGATCGCCCCCAGCGTGCCATAGGTCATCAACCGCCCGGCGCTGTATGAGAGTTGGGCCCACAGGTTCTCACGAAACGTCGGCTTGTTCATGCCCACGATCATGGCGAACCCACCACACATGCCCACGCAGTGTGAGGAGCCCAGCAAACCTCCGAGCAGAATCAGCGGGAATTCAATCATGAGCCACCTCGCTGACGGTCAATTCTGTTGACCGTGTGAGCCCGTCGAGTGGCCCCCCGCCCAGACTCGCATCGGCAGAGTGTTGCAGACGTAATGAATTGCCAAGCACGAACAGGCTGCTGATCACCATCAACGCTGCGGCGATCGCCGGATGCAGCCATCCACATGCAGCCAGGACGACACCGATTCCGTTGTAGGCAAACGATGTGAAAAGGTTCTGTCGAATCGTTGAGACGGCCTTGCGAGAGAAACCTATCGCCCAGGGAATCGCCAGCAGGTCATTGCGAATCAGACAGACATCGGCCGACTCACGCGTCACGTCGGTCCCGCATCCCATTGCGATGCCCACATCAGCCAGTGCCAGTGCAGGGGCATCGTTCACTCCATCACCGACCATCGCCACTCGCTGATGAGCCGCCCGCAGGTCGCGAATCACCGCCAGCTTTTGCTCGGGCAGCAGTTCCGCTCGCACGGGGATGCCAATCTCGGCCTGTAACCGCGCTCCCCGGGCTGCATGATCGCCGGTCAGGACCTCCATATCGAGGTGGAGATCACGGCACTCGCGGATGAGGTCACGAGTTTCCGGCCGCAGCTCTTCCCGCAACAAGAACAACCCGCGCACCTCGCCGTCCCATCCCACCAGTACGCACGATTCGGCATCTCGATCAAGGTGCTGGATCGCCGCCGCAAGACGTGGGCCCACCTGCAATCCGGACTCATGCATCAACCGAAAGCTGCCGAGCTGGATCTCACCGGGCTCATCCACCATTCTCGCGACGACACCTCGACCGGGCACCGACCGAATGTCATCCAGCTTTGGTAAAGGTTCCGTCGTTTCCACGAACCCCCGGACCGCTCGAGAGAAGATATGCGTTGAGGAGTCGGTGATCGCTGCGGCACGTCGCAGAACCTCGGGCCGATCCGCTTCTGTTTCGCACAGGAACTGCTTCACGGAGGGAGAACCTGTCGTCAGCGTCCCGGTCTTGTCGAGTCGCAGAGCCGTCACGCTGGCCAGCCGCTCAAGGGTCTCGCCCCCGCGCAACAAGACGCCACGCCGCGCCGCCGTCCCCAGAGCCGCCCATACTGCGAGCGGTGTCGCGAGGGCCAGCGCGCACGGACAAGCGATCAATACGACCGCCAGCGAGTTCAACATCGCCGCCTCGGCTCCGGTATGCCACCCGTGCCAGATTGCAGTTCCTAGAGCGATCACGCCGATCACCGGAAAGAAGATCCGCGAGCAACGATCGGCCAGCTGTTCGTAACGGCCCTTCACCGATTGAGCATGACGAACCGCCTCGACCAGTCGCCCCAAGGCTCCTTGCTGGGGCAGGGCGGTCGCCTCGACGACCAGATCGCCATCCAGGTTGAGCGTGCCGCCCATCAACGGGCTGCCCACTCGCTTGGCTGCGGGCCAGCTTTCTCCGGTGAAGAACTGCTCGTCAACCGTCGCAGTTCCTCGAACCACCGTTCCATCGACCGGAATCCGCTCGCTGGCCCTGACCCGCAACTGATCGCCCACTCGCACATCCGCCAATGGGATCAGGACTTCGCGAGTCGGCTCATTCGCTCCCGTGGACACGACACGATGAACGGTTTCCGGGAGTAGCGACTCCAAAGCGTGCAATGCTTCCGATGCCTTGAGCCTTCCAGTCGCCTCAAGCCATCGCCCCAATGTCACCAGAACGAGGATCACACAGCTGACCTCGAAGTACACGTGGCCCATGCTGCGGATCGTCGACACCGCTGAGTAACCAAACGCTGCCAGCACTCCCGTGAGGAGCAACAGATCGGTCGACAACTGCCGCCGTTTGAGCAAATCCCAGGCGTTCCGTGCGAGCGGAACGCCCAGCCAGGCCAGCACCGGGATCGTGAACAGCAGGGCGATCCAGCGTAGAAAATCAGCCAGCGCGGCTGCGAATGCGGTGTCGGGCTTGTCGGCATAGGCCCACAACGCCATCGTCAGCATGACGACGTTCATCGAGAAAAAGAGCGACACTCCCAACCCGGTCAGCATCCACCGGGACTCACCCACATCACCCCGCTCGTTGGTCACAGCTGCGGCAAAACGGCAGCCGGAACAGCAATAGACGGGCCCCTGCGTCGCCCCCGGAACCGGCAACTCGCAATAGTCGCATCGGACCGGATCGGAAGTATTCGTCGAAGAGGGCTGCTGGGACATGGCTTGGCATCGCGACGACGCTCGCCCGAGCGTATGAATTGAAGTTCGACCGACTCGTGTTCAGTCAGCACATCGACCGAGAGTGGATTCCAAGTTTGCCTTCAGTTCGGACAGACAAGAATGTATGTCCCACTTCGAAATTCTGTGAAACAGACATTCCTGTCTGTTCTTGTTTCGAGCGAAGACCAAATCGAAAACTGCTCTCATCATCTCCGCCACCCCCGACCAACGCGAGAGACTACGGAGGGGTCAGCAGTTCGGTCTGCAAAGCAGGCAACAGGAACTTCACCACATAGGCGATGGCGAAGGCCCAGAAGATCAGCCACATCAACCGCACGAACCACGGAATGACGTGTCCAGAGTAGGTGTGGTTGCGGCCTTCGAATTCCGCATTGGCTCGTTCGCTGGTAGGCATGTTCTTTTCAACCAGAGGGAGATTGTGTTCAGAGACTCTGTCGGGCAGCGTCAGGAGTTGGTAGACCGGCGGTCGAGTTCCAGTTCATTCTCAAACATCGAGTGGCTGGGCGCATTGATGTCGTGAAACGCCCCCTGAGTGACAGCGTACATCAGCATGCAGAAGAACCCCGCCGTGGCGAGCAGGTAGTTAATCATGGGAGTCAGGGCAAACGCCCCTTCCTCATCCCCCTGAGCAATGATGATCAGGTCGAGGAACTTGTTGGCGAAACCGAGGATCGTGGGGATCAGCACAGCGGCCCCGACAATCCAGGTCCAGAGAGGAACTCGCGGAGTGGGCTTATTCGTCGACATCATCAGACTTTCAGAACACTGTACGGACGGAGTGGAGACAGCACACTACGGTCCCAAGGCTACTCGCTCTTGGGAGCATCCTCGGTGGCAGCTGGTTCGGGTTTCGCCTCGGCAGCTGGCTCAGCTGCGGGAACTGGTGTTTCCGTGGCGGGGGCTTCCGCAGCAGGAGCCTCAGCTGCCGGAGCTTCCGTTGCTGGCTCTTCAGCAGCCGCCTCCTCCTCGGACTCCCCCTCGCCCTTCGGTGCGGGCAGAATCTTGCTGGCTTCGTAGTCCTCATAGTACGGGTAGGTTTCATGCCATGACCCGAGCCACTGCAGGTAGGTCAGCAGTGCCAGACCACGTTTGGTCGGTTTGTCAGGTGCCCCATCGAACAGCCATGGGTACTCCGGCATCGGCGAACCGGGCGAGAGCGTGACCGGCTTGAACAGGTGCACTGCCTGCCAGTCGCTGGAACGGCGACCGCCCTCACGGCTCAGGTCTGGCCCCACGCGACGGGTTCCGAACATCACCGGACGCTGCAGCTCGTTCTGGTACTCCCAGGTCTTCGAGACCGGGCCCCAGCGGCGATCTTCGTTCGAGACGGGACGCACGAACTGGCTGTGGCAGTGCCAACAGCCTTCTCCGGTGTAGATCTTGCGACCAATGGTCAGGGACTCGGCACACTTCTCGTTGTACCAGAGTTCGGCCTTGGCGGGGTCTTCCGGTGGCTCGCCATAGGCGGCCTTGAACGCATCGGGATACCGCTGAGCGAGGTCTTCGAACTGGTAGCGGAGGTTTCCGTTCACCAGCTCTTTGACGGTCTTCTCGGGCAGGTGGCGGTACATCATCGCCGGGACCAGGGCATTCGACAGGAATGCGAGGCCGAAGAACCCGATGCCAGCCACCAGAAAGATTCCAGACTTACTTTCAAACATGGGAGTGGTCTGTCTTGAGGGTAGAGGGAGTTGTCAGGAGACGCGAATTCACTTCACACGGCGAAGCGGCACTCGATCACGTCGTGGCAGGCACCACATTGGTCAGGGTCTCATCGCCCAGACGCAAGGGCGACTTCTGCCAGGTCTTGTAGAGGTTGTAGGAGAGCAGCACCTGGGCCAGGAACATCAGGAGACCAGCCACAATTCGCACCGCCCAGAAGGGGTGAGAGACAGTGATCGACTTGTCCCAAGGCTGAAGGGCCGCCCACGACCAACCCTGGAACAGGCCCCCCAGAATCAGGTCACCCGCCATCAGCATCAGGCCGCCGGCTGAAATCCAGTAGTGCCAGTAGCACCATTCCTGGTTGTACCACTCGGTCTTAAGTAATCGCGGAATCAGGTAGGTCATCATGCCGAGAATCCACATGCTGAACACTCCGAACATGACCATGTGAGCATGGCCCACCACCCAGTCGGTGAAGTGAATCAACGCCTGGAAGGTCATGGTCGTCTGCAACGCACACTGCAAGCAGGTCAGGAAGTAGAACGTGATTCCCGTATAGAAGTACCGCAGCGGCAGGTTGCTCAGGCTCAACATTCCGGTTCCCTTCAAGGTCCCGACGAAGTTGATAATCACGGTCAGCACGACGAACTCCAGAGCGATCGTCGACAGTACAGCTCCATACTGCAGGAACATCGGAATCGGCGTGTACAGGAAGTGGTGAATGCCTTGCAGGGGGTAGAAGAACGCCAGTCCCCAGAACCCCACCAGCGACAACCCGTGACTCCACATCGGCCGCTTCAACAGAATCGGGACGAAGTAGTACATCATTCCCCAGCCCATCGGCGTCACGAACAGTCCGACCAGGTCATGGATGAAGAGACCACCGACAGCTCCCGCAGCTGTTCCCGACACCGCGTACTGGGGCACGAAGTTCCCCATCGCATAGGTCAGGAAGGTCCAGACCAGAGCGGCCAGGAAGTACCACAGAGTCACATACATCGGCCCCTTCACCTTGATGATGGGATAGCCGAAGTTGATCGCCACGAGGAGCAATCCCGCTTGGGCAAGCGGGTCGATCCAGACCGGGGTTTCGCCCCACTCCAGCCCCTGAGCCTCACCCAGCAGCAGCCCGACAGCTGTCGACAACACGACGAACTGCCACGCTCCGAAGATGAACAGCGAGAGCCGCTTATCGAGGACAGGCCGCAGCGACAAACGCGGCACGACCCAGTGCATCATCCCCAGGAACCCGTTGGCCAGGAATCCATAGGCGATGGCGTTCGTATGCACCATGCGCCAGCGTCCCGGCGAGAGGTACTCACTGATCGGGAGGGGATTCCAGCGGAGCAACTGCAGCCCCATCAGAATGCCTCCCAGCATCGAGATGAGCATGTAGGTCAATGCTGCGACGAAGTACCAGAAGACCAGCCGCTCATCGACCAGATTCTCTTGGCGGGGGGATTCAGCCGTCGCTGGAGTAGACATGGTTTGATCCATAACACTGTTCAGGAGGTCAGGGACGAATGGATGGGAAGGAGGCCGGTGAAGCTCGCCGGTGGATCACACCGGGCTCTGCGATTCCGCTGTGGAGCGATCACTTCACGGCGGCCAAACCTTAGTGTGAGGGAGCGGCTTCCGGGTCGTGTGGTTGCTCGTAAGGCACGAACTGGCCGAACGGAACCAGCAGAGCCAGCGTCCAGCCGAAGATCACGTGCGTCACAGCGGCCACCCACGGCGGCAGAATCGACGAATCGGTAATCCAGTGGCCGCCGAACAGCATCGGCTGCAACCACGTGAGCACCAGATAGAAGTTCACGAACCACAGCAGCAGGGCCAGCACGGTCGCGAAACCGAGGCGAACGCCCAGCGACTTGCCCGAGGTGAACCGCATCAACGCCATGTGAAACGGAATCCCCAGCAACATGCCCGTCCCGATATAGAGACAGCATCCAAGCGAGAGGATCATCCCGTCGGGAATGGCATAGACATCCTTGGCCCCACTGGCCAGAGCCAGTGCTTTCTCGCCGAGGGGGAAGGTCAGATAGACGCGAATCAGCTCGAGCGGGCTCTTGCCAGCGATCGGGGCACTGACCACGTTCACCAGCAGGCTGACAAGGGCTCCCACGCCCCCGAGCATGAACCCGGTCGTGGCGTGGTAGTCGCTGTAGAACCCGGAAGGAGCCCACGCCGTCGAGCGACCGGAGCCACCTTCCAGCGTGGCAATTTCCGCCTGGACAACCTGCAAGCGAGACCGCAGGGTCTCCAGCTCTTGTTTTAGTGTGATCAGTTCACTCACGTGAGACTCTCCTGGCATCATCCGACAGTGCGGGGGTCAACGCGATCAATGGCGAAAGAACAACAACACCGGGCGACAGACTACTCCGTTGCGGTCACCGCAGCGGGGGGCACGTCTTCCACATAGGGCTTGATGGGCCCAGGCAGAGGAATCTCTCCCTCACGTCGGCGGTTCGAAATAAACTTCACGTAAGCCACGAGGTTCCAGATCGTATCGGGCTGACTCTGCAGCGAGGCTGCGAAGCCCGGCATCGGCGTCCCGTTGATCCCCGAGTAAATCCGGCGGTAGATGTCGATCGGCTGTTGCCCGCCATGCAGCATCCCCGAGGTCAGGTCAGCTGCACGAGTCGTCTGCCCCCACGCATCTTTGCCGATGTTGTCTTTCATCTGACCACGACCGTCTTCCCCGTGGCACTTGGAGCATCCGAGAGTCAGGAACGCCTTCTTGCCCAGAGCGACATGCTCTTCAGTGAATTTCGGCTGTGGAGTCAGCGGGTTGACCTGCTGGTTCTCAGCCACGGTCCAGCGACGCATCACGTTGGGGAAGGCCTCCTCCTTGACCATGTCTTCGGGCAGAGCCTCTTCCGCTTCGGCCAGCGAAACCAGTTCGTCTTCGTACTCCCCACGACGGGTCAGCGTCATCACATAATCGACGACTGCCTCGATCTCATGCTGGGGCAGCAATTTGAAGTCGGGCATCGAGGTTCCTCGAATCCCCACCTTCACGGTGCGGATCAAGTCACTCCGCAGCGGACGCGCTCCGTAAGGCGTCGAGGTAAACTTGAACAACCCCTTGCGATAGTCTCGGGGCCGGGGATACATGTATTTGCCAGCAGGGCCATCCCCATCGCCAGAGTCGCCGTGACACTGAGCACAGCGTTCCTGATACACCTCCTGGCCAAGAGCCAGATTCTCGTGGTGATCGCCGCCAATCAGCTTGGGGTGTGCGTATGTCCCGGAGCGATCCGCCAGCTCCGCCGCCACTTTTCCCTGCAGCTCTTCGGGAAGCTGTTTCACGCGTGCGCTGGATTTGAATTCCGGGTCTTCGGGGCGCTGACACCCGGAGGTCAACAAGCCCAGTCCCAGTGCCCAGACTCCAATGGCTCTGCTAAACGTCACAACACACTCCTCTTGAGCAGCCTGATAGCTCTTGGGAATCGGAACCTCACAGAACTGTGAGCTTCCCCACACATCTGACCAGCCCGAGAATTCCGGCAAGTTGGTACATGATCGTCACCTCATGCGATTCATCGCGGGCTGACATCTTCATTGGCAAGACTAGTGCCGCGTCGTCAAAACTTCGTGAAATGATTTGACGAGCATCTCTCTAGCCTTCGCTTTCGCTCACATCTGAGAAAACGGCTCGATTATTTACCACGACCGAGAGGTTTTCCCGCTCGAACCCGATCCATCGGCAATTTGAATTCCATGTGGGCAATGCCAACTCCGCACACCTGCCGCACACATCGAGCACACTATGGGGAAACTTGTCACACTTCAAGAGTTACGACCGAGTCAAATTCTGAAAATCGGATTCAGACCAATCGCACTGCACTGATTTTGAAGTCGGGAATCTGGGCAATTGGATCAAGGCTCGTGTGGGTCAGCTCATTCGCGTTATGAGGGACCGGGAAATGGAAGTTCGCGAAGACCACGCCGGGGGCCACTCGCTCGGTGACGAAGGCCCGGGCCTGCATCTCACCGCGACGAGACTGCAATCGGATCTCATCCCCTGATCGCACCCCAAATCGCAAGGAGTCTTCTTCCGAGATCTCGACGAGGGGCAGGGGGCAAGCGGCGTGCAATCCCTCGCTGCGGTGCGTCATCTCTCCGGCATGCCAGTGGTACAGCACGCGTCCCGTGGTCAAAAGCAGTGGGTACTGCTCGTCCGGAAGCTCATGCGGATCGAGGTGCTCGACCACATGAAACCGCCCGCGGCCACGCGTAAACGTCTCGCGATGCAGGATCGGAGTTCCTGGTGATTGAAGATCCCGAACCGGCCATTGCAGACGATCGCCTCGTCGAAGCCGTTCATGCGAGACGCCCCCATAAGACGGAGTGACCGCAGCAATCTCCTCCATGATCTGAGCCGGGCTGCGGTAGTCGAATCCCGCATGGGGTGCTAGCGGCGTGCGGTTCTGCAGTTCCAGACATCGGCGTCCCCACTCTGCGAGTACAGTCCACTCCGGTCGCGACTCACCCACCGGAGGGATCGCCTGTTGAACCAGCTGGACTCGCCGCTCGGTATTCGTGAATGTGCCGTCCCGTTCGGCAAACGTCGTCCCCGGCAACAGCACATCGGCGTACTCGGACGTGGCCGACGGAAAGATCTCATGCAGGACCACAAACTCCGCCTGCCCGAGGCAGTGCCGGACATGGGCCGAATGAGGGTCCGTCAGAACTGGATTCTCTCCCAATATATAGAGACCGCGCAGCTGTCGCGTTCCCGCTCGATCGATCATCTCGGTCAGCGTTCGTCCAGGCGAAGTGGGAAACCCGACGGGCTCACCCGACAGCGACCACGCCTGAGCGAAGTGCCGCTGTACCGCGAGATCACCAACGCCCTGATAACCAGGAAATACGTTGGGCAGGGCTCCCATATCGCAGGCTCCCTGGACATTGTTCTGACCTCGCAACGGATTTACTCCACCGCCCGGAACTCCAAAATTCCCGAGCAGCATCTGCAGATTGGCGAGAGCCAGAACGTTCATCACTCCGGTAATGTGCTGGGTAATCCCCATCGCCCAGATGACCGCTGTGGGCCGCTGAGTTCCGAGCAATTCAGCTGCTCGCTCAAGATCGGCGACACTGAGCCCGGTCAGGTCGGCGACGCGCTCGGGTGGGTATTCCGCCAGAGACTCTCGGACTGGATCAAAATTCTCACACCGGTCCCGGATGAAAGCCTCATCCTGCCAGCCATGCTTGAGAATCAAATGCATCAGGCCGCAGAGCAGGGGAATATCGGTCCCCGGTCGATGCCGAAGATGGAGAGTCGCAAAATCGACCAGATCGATCCGTCGCGGGTCGGCGACAATGAGCTTTGCCCCGCGCTGGTGGACCGCCTGCCGCAGCATCGATCCAAAGACGGGGTGCTGTTCGGTCGTGTTGGAGCCGATGACGAAGTACATCGCAGCGTGCTCAGCGACATCGTCCATCGACTGGCTCATTGCTCCCGAGCCGATCGCCATCCCTAGCCCCGCCACCGTCGACGAGTGGCACAGCCGCGCACAATGATCGATGTTGTGCGTGCCAAAGACTTGCCGGGCGATCTTCTGAACGAGGTAATTCTCTTCATTCGTGCATTTGGCCGACGAGAAGAATCCCACGCTGTCGGGCCCCGACTGCTGGTGAATCTCCACCATGCGAGAGGTCGCTAAAGACATCGCCGTCGGCCAGTCGACCTCGACCCACTCGCCGCGCGGTTCATCGGGTTGCCGTGCCCAACCTTCAAGGACCTCACGACGCACACGAGGTCGACTCAGGCGATCGGGATGATGGATATAGTCAAACCCGTACCGCCCTTTTACACACAGATGCATCCCGTTCACCGGGGCATCGGGGTTCGAGGTGACACGCACCACATGGTCATCAATGACATTCAGGTCGAACTGGCAGCCGACACCGCAATACGCACATGTCGTTTTCACCTGGCGATCAGGCCGGGGTAAATCGAGAGCAATCCGATCCGACAATGCCCCGGTCGGACAATAGGCCACACATGCCCCGCAACCTTCGCACCCGGCTTGCTCCAGGTCGACGCCAGCCCCCGCTTCGATGTGAGCCTCGTGCCCGCGGTTGGCCAGCCCCCACACAAAACGCCCTTGCACCTCGGAACAGGCCCGAATGCAGCGGGAGCAGAGAATACACTGATTCAAATCGACATGCAGAAACGGGCTGGGATCGGAGTCAACCCGATAGCGTGGGGCCTCGCCGGCCGGGGGCACCACCTCATACTCGTCCAGCAACCGATCGAACTCGGACTGCGGCTGCGAGGGATCGTGCCGGTGAAATCCCCCCTGACTCACCAGCAGTTGTAAAACCATCCGCCGCGCAGCGATGGCTGATGGCGAGTGCGTCCTGACCCGCAAACCCGCGCTGGCCGGGTGCTTACACGCCGGCACAAGGTGCTCGCTGCCCTCAATCTCAACCAGACAGATCCGACAACTCCCCACATCGCCCAGATCGGGATGGTGGCACAGAGTCGGGATATGAAGTCCCGCGGCCCGAGCTGCAGTGAGAACGGTCTCCCCTTCGACGAAGTCGACACGCCGTTCATCGATCTGCAGCTGGGGCATCGAATGGACTCACTGCTCAGGCACCAGCGGGATCAAACCGACATCGTCCTTACAGCCCGGGCTCCTGCGGGCGTTGACCAGGATGATACGTCGAATAGAGCACCACCGGAATCGCCAGGTCGCCCAGGTGCTTGAAGATCAATGGACGAACGTCTTCCCATTCGAGTCCACCGACGCCCGTCGCCAGTCGGGGCAGGGCCACGCTGGTGATATTGTCATCTATCAGCTTCTTATGCAAAGTCTTGAGGCAGTGCTCGACATGCGACAGCGTCGCCCGGCCGGGCTTGTCGCCATGCTCAAATCCCCCCTCCTGAGTAATGAGGTTGAAAATCCGAACTCCAAAGCCGCCCCACTCCCAGAGATCACCCGGCTTGGGGTGCTTCTGATGAGCGAAATGCCGGTAGTCCTTGTGCATGATCGGCCAACGCTCCCGCAAGGCACGGGCCAGCCCCTGATCAAACGAATCGTTAGGGGAAATCCCGTGCGCAATGGCCTGGGCCTTGGTGAAGAGGATGTCACCGGAGACTTCGTGAATCATCTGAGTTCCTTCGCTTGTGGCTGGTTGGTGCTTGGATCGCACGATACTGAGGGGATGCAGATGCTGTTCCAGTCAGAATGAAGTCGGGTGGAATTCCTCACATCAATCACAGCCCACCGACCACCGACCTCCTGAGTCCACGGTATCCCATCGACGATTGGCCGGACCATTTCCAGTACTCAACAACCTCGCGAGGCGGGCTTCAGGCCATGGTTCCAGAACCTCTGCACACTTGGCCAAAATCGCACAGAACAGAACATTCACGCACACACGACGAAGCACACTCATTAGAATCAGGTCTTTAGATTGCTGCCTCAAGCCATCCACCAGCAACCGACCTCTTACAACCATATGGTACAGTGATTGCACTCAACCCACTGGCAACTCTTGCTGAGGAATCCGTGTCACCGGGCAATCGCACGCGTGACGGAGTCAACGAGTCAGAATGGAAGGACAAGTTATGCCCTCGATCAAGTTACTGATCCCCGGTGCCATCATCGCCAGCCTTCTCGGTGTCGCGATCATTCAAAAGCCCCAGGCTGCGGCTGAGCCCCCTAAGGCTGAGGAATCGACGCCGGCCGGGAAGAAAACACCGCTGGAGACCTTCATGCGGAAGAAGCTCGACGCTTCCTCCAAAATCCTGGAAGGCCTTTGCCAGGAGGACGCTGCTCTCATCAAAGAGGGTGCCGATGCACTGAGCGAAATGAGCAAGGCGGAAGTCTGGAACGTTCTGACAGATGCCGAGTACCGCGAACATAGCCGCGAGTTCCGCGAGAACGCAGCCCGAGTCGCCAAGGCTGCCGAAGAAGGGGACTTCGACAAGGCAGCGCTGCGGTGGTTCGACGTGACGATGTCATGTCTGGAGTGCCACACCCATGTTCGCAGCGAACGAAAAGCCGACAAGAAGTAGTACTCGCCCGGACCGTTCGGCAGCGGAGGCATCATTCGCCCCGCTGGCCGACGGGGCGGGGTGGCGGATTATTTCTTGCGGGCTGGCGGAACCGGAAAACGCAAAATGATCTGCGACCCGCGCTCTGGTGAGCCAACAGAGGTCGTTCCTCCGTGAGCCTCCATGATGCGACGAACAATCGCCATCCCGAGCCCTGTTCCGCGCGTCTTGGTCGTATAAAACGGCTCGTAAATGCGAGCCTTCTGCTCCTCGGTCATCCCGGGGCCATTATCTTCGATCGTGACCTCGATCCAGGCGACTCCTTCGTCAATCACGACGTGTGACGCCACGTCAATCACGCCGCCATACTCTGGCAACACGGCAATCGCATTTTCCAAAATGTTGCGGAAGACCTGGTTCAATCGATGACGGTCGATCTGCGCCATCCGGGCGTCGGCATCGCAGTGCGAAGTCAAAGTCACCTTCTTCTCGCGATGCACCTGACTGATCTGGCCCCAGGCCTCGCCCCACGCTTCTTCCAGATCGACGTCCCGCTTTTCCAGCTGAATCGGAGCGGCATAGTTCCGCACCTCTTCATAGAGCCGCTGTAACTCATCAACCGCTGAAATCGCTCGCTGCGAGAGCATGCGCAAGTGGGGCCGCTCTTCGAGGTCGAGTTCCAGCATGTCGATCGCAGCCCGGGCTCGCTGCAGGGCGTTCCGGCTTTCGTGCGCCAGCCCGGTCATCATTTCACCGATCGCCGCCAGCCGTGTGGACTGGACGAGTCGTTCCTGGGCGGCCATCCATTCGGTCAAGTCGTGCATCAACCAGACTTCGTGGTTGTTGTACCGATAAGCGGCGAACTCGACCCACGCCTGCCGTCCATCTTTGCGATGAATCATCAACGTTCTGGGAACACGAAACCCAGCTCTCTGATCTTCATCGTGCTGCCGCTGAAACTCTTCGGACCGCTCATGAAATAGCAGGTCGTAAGCTGTTGCCAGATCTTCCAACTCTTCTTGCGCGTACCCGGTCATATCGGTGAAGGCCCGATTGACCATCAACTTCTGTGTGTCGAGCGACACATAAATAGCCCCGGCCGGCAGATTCTCCACCATGAACTGCATGCGACGCAGCGATTCCTCGTGCCTCTGTCTCGCTTCCGCCTGATGCCGGAGCGAGGCATCGGCCATATGGACCATGACATGCATGCCGTTCTGCAGCGGCAATGGGTGCAGGGAAATATCGACCGGATACTCGCTCCCGTCCTTACGTCGGGCAAAGAGTTCCAGATTTCCGCCCATCGGACGCACACGCGGAGACGACAGATAGTTCCCGCGATGCCCGGGGTGGCTCGCCTTAAATCGATCCGGGACCAGGCATTCCACCGGTTGCCCCAGGATTTCTTGGCGCTCGTAACCGGTCCATTCTTCGACCCGGCGATTGAGCATCACAATGCGGCCCGTCTCATCAACAATAATTGTCCCGGTCGGCAATGACTCCAGAATCAGTCTCAACGACGCAGACTCGAGTCGATCAGGCAAAGGAAAGCTCCGTTCGTCACTCATGAGCTCGAGTTCACATTCGAAGGGGGCTGAAACATCCATCGCCGCGGGCCGACGCCAGGTACGCCTCCCCATGCACTCGGCATGCCGGGTTGCTTACCAAGCCTCTACTCCCCACTTCAAAGTCCTCGAACTCTCGTTCAAACCACCTCAAAACCAGCCTCATCCCCGAGGGCATACGGGGAGAGCCGATTTCGTGTCGCTTTCTCCCATGAGATCGCCAACGCACACTATGTGCCATTTGGCACACTCCCAGATTCCGTCTCGACGTGCAAGTGTCCGTAAACTTGCACGAAAACCGCAACTCCGCCGCAGTCGGGGGTTTAACCCACACTTGGCACGCGATGTGCATTTTCTCTGACAACAGTTTGTCGTTCCCGTTTCGCGACACCTGTCCACACAGGTGATGGACCTTCAACTCCAGGAGTCCCATGATGTCCAGGAAGCATGACAGGCAGGTTCCCATCACTCGCAGCTGGTTCAATCCGCTGCCCGTTTCGTCGTTCCGCCAGGAAATGGACAACCTTCTAGAGAACTTTCTGGGATCGACCGGCCTGACGCAGCTCGTGCACGCCAACACGCCAAGTCTCGACGTCTCTGAGACATCGCGGGCTGTGGAAGTCGTGACCGATGTCCCCGGTTACCAACCTGACGAGATCCATGTCGAGGTCGGAGAAGGTCGCCTGACGATCAGCGGCAAGCATCAGGCCGAGACCGCCTCGGACAATCCGGAACGGAAGTATCACCACGTCGAACGTCGGCACGGTGAGTTCTCTCGATCGATCACGCTGCCGTGTTCCGTCAAAGAGGACAAAGTCCAGGCGGAGTTGAAGGATGGAGTCTTGTCGATCATCCTGCCCAAGGCTGACGACACTCTGCGGCATAAAGTCACCGTCAAATCCGTTTCCTGAGGTCAGCGTATGAGCATCTCGCAAGAGCTGACCAAGCAGCCGGCCCGTTGGCTGGTGAGTGTCCGTTTGCTGTCGTTTTCGGCCAGTCTTCCGGCAGCGTCACATTTCAACCGGGAGTCTGGACATGGCCAATGATGCCCCCATGGATCTGCTGGTTGTCGAAGATGATGATCAGTTCCGCGAGATGTCCTCGGAATGGATGAAGCGGAAGGGCCATCGCGTCGAATCAGCTGCGAACGCACAAGAAGCCCTGAAGCACTGCGAACGGCAGGCCTTCGATGTCGTCATCGCCGACATGAACATGCCCGGCATCTCTGGCTTGGAGTTGCTTCAGCGGCTGAAAACCGATGGCGTGGAATCTGAGGTCATCATTCTGACCGGACAGGCCACCGTGCAGACAGCTGTCGAAGCCATGAAGCTGGGGGCCTGCGACTACCTGACCAAGCCGTTTCCGCTTTCCGAACTGGAGCACCGTTGTCGTCAGGCTGCCGAGCGGGGACGCCTGCGTCGCGAGAACGCCAACCTCAAAACCATCATCGAACTCCATCGCCCCACAGCTCGAATTGTCGGTGAATCGGCTCCCATGAAAGAGCTGTTCCGACTGATTGAGCGAGTCGGCCCCACCGACAAGACAGTCCTCATCCAAGGGGAAAGCGGCACCGGTAAGGAACTTGTCGCCCGGGCGATTCAGAAGGCCAGCCTCCGCGCGGAGAAGCCGTTCGTCACGATCAACTGTGCTGCCTTGCCGGAACAGCTGGTCGAGAGCGAGCTTTTCGGCCACGAGAAGGGGTCGTTCACTGGAGCGGTCGCCACGAAGCCCGGCCTGTTCGAGGTCGCCGACGGCGGAACTCTGTTCATTGACGAAATTGGCGAATTGCCGGGGTCACTCCAGCCGAAGTTACTTCGAGTTCTAGAGGACGGTTCTATGCGTCGCGTCGGTTCGGCACTGGAACGCCGCGTCAACGTCCGCATCATCGCAGCCACGAACCGTAACCTGGAACAGGAAGTCCAGCAGAACCGGTTCCGCGAGGATCTGTTCTATCGAATCAACGTGCTGTCGCTGGTCCTGCCATCCCTTCGCGAGCGAGCCGATGACATCCCGCTGCTGATCCAGCATTTCCTGCCCCAAGGCTGGAGGATCACCGACGACGCCCGGAACGCTCTCGAGAAATACCGCTGGCCGGGCAACGTTCGCCAGCTCAGCAACGTCATCGAACGCGCCACAATTCTGGCCGACGACCAAACCGTGTCGCTCGAAGATTTGCCTCGAGACATCCTGGGGCAGTCCCCAGCCTTCGCCTCACGCACCACGCCGTCCGTCGTGCGGATGGCATCGACGGAGGCGAATCGCATTGACGACGACGACACCAGCCTGGCCTCCATCGAACGGGCGCATGTGCTGGACGTCTTAAAATCTTGCCAGGGGAACAAGGCCCGCGCAGCTCGCGCACTCGGAATCCATCGCCGGAAGCTCTATCGCCTTCTGGAGCGTTTCCACAATCTCGACACAGCTGCCACGCAACACTCGGCAGCGGGAGCGACCTCTCCAGAGTCGTAAGCTTTTTCCGCTTTTCATTCCCACAAGCCGACTCAGCACGGTAAGCTGAGGTCGTGTATGGGATGATTGCGTATTGAGATTGAAGGCACTCAGACCTTCTTCGATGCATATTTGTTCTCAACTCTCGCCCGGCTGGCACAACTCTTGCAACTTTCAGCACTGGATCCGAGGAGCTGATCATTCAGATCGAGCGAACAGGTGTTCGCGTTGCTCCTCCTCATAAGGAGTCGTCGTGATGTCGCCTACGAAACTTACCGCAGCTCTCCTCGCATGTGCAGCCTTGGGGATCGCAGGATTCGTGTTACACAGTGCCCAGGCCGATGACGCCGCGAAGCCCAAGGCTGAAAAGCCTGTGAATCAGGAGCTTCGTGCCTTTATGCGAACCAAGCTCAAGGCCTCGAACCAGATTCTGGAGGGACTGGCCCTGGAGGACACGAGCTTGATCGAGGAAGGAGCCAAAACCCTGGCCGAAATGAGCTCCGTTGAAAAATGGAGAGTCTCGCAAGACGCCATGTATAGACAGTTCAGCAACGAGTTCAATCGCAACGCCAACAAACTCCTCGAAGCCGCCAAGGAACGTAACATCGATCGCGCTGCCCTGCGCTGGATGGACACGACCATGAGCTGCATCGAATGCCATCGCTTTGTCCGCAATGAATTGGTCGTTGAGAAACCCTGATTGCAGGTTGCATCACGAGCGACAGGGAGACGCAGCCCGCAACATTGAAGTCGGTACGAATCTATTCCACGGATCTGCAGATGTCTCTGCGACAACTGCAGATCATTTGCCCAGACAAGGAAACTCATCATGTCTCATGTGCTGATTGCCAGTGACGGTTCCGAGTGTTCAAAGGCAGCCCAAGATTTCGTCGCCAGTCTTCCCTTTCGCGACAAACCCGACTTGACGCTGGTCGCAGCCACCCCGCTTCCCGTGACACTCTCGGAGTACTACGTCGAAAGCGTGCTGTTCGAGCAGGCCCGCCACACCCAGAGCACGGTGGTCGGCCCTCGCACGGCGGCTGAGGCGGAACGACTGCGTCCTCAGTTCGCATCAGTCACGACCGACTTGCGCATTGGAGATCCGGCGAACGAAGTCCTCGACTCGGCGGATGAGAGCAAGGCCGATGTCATTGTGCTGGGAGCACGTGGGCTGTCGGCGATTCCCCGCTTTCTGCTCGGCTCGGTCTCTGACTATGTGTGTCGACATGCTCGCCAGTCGATTCTGGTTGTGCGGGCTCCGCATGCCTCGGGGGGGCGCAAGGCCGAACTGCACCTGCCACCACGGCGTGTTCTCTTCGCGACCGATGGTTCCGAGGCAGCCAACGCAGCTGTCGACCGCTTCGCCAGCTGGAAGTGGCCCGCCGGCTCCGAAGCCAAGGTGATCATCGCTCACCAGATCGTCACCGCGTTTGGCATGGAGATCGTGCAGGTGGACGAACCCTACCGCACCGCCGAACGCCTGAAAGCCGAGGCAATCCTGCAATCGGCCTCACAGCGGCTGAGCAAGGTGTTCTCGTCCGTTGAGACCGAGAACTGTGATGCAGTTCAGGTGGCCCACACGATTGTCGAGCAAGCCGAAAAGTGGAACGCCGACCTGATCGTCATCGGCAACCGCGGACTCAGCCGTTGGGAGCGTTTTCTGCTCGGCAGCACGTCGCTCGGTGTCTTGCACCACTCCCCGTGCTCCGTCTGGGTCGAGAAGCATCGCTGAGCGACTCGTTAGATGTGACATACGGAATAGACTAGCTGGGGTGCCTGCCATCCCTGTTGGCCTCTCACCGGCCACGCCCGTGAAAGGCTGGCAGTGATGGCTCTCGCTTGAACCAGGTGAAACTGCGCTCATTGAGCGCTCTACGGACTTCGCACTTCACGCCGGTCCACGATATCCTGAAGTCCACTTACTACCGGTGCATTCGCAACCGTTTTGCCGACTGATGAATCAGCTTTCTGCGGGAATCATTCATGGCGCTTTATCAAAGAGTTCTCGTCCCTTGTGACTTCAGTCCCCCCAGCACCGTGGCTCTGGAACAAGGAGCCACCATCGCCGAGTCGGTGGGTGCCGAACTCATCGTCCTGCACGTCCTGTCTCAGAAGGTCAAACGAGACGACCTGCAAGGGTTAAAGGACGACATTCTTCATCGCCTCGAAGCCTCTTTGCCCGCTGAACGGGTCCTCAAACTCACAGTGAAGTTTCAGGTCCGTGAAGGGATGCCGGCTCGCGAGATCGTCACGGCAGCGGACGAACACGCGTCGGACATCATCATCATGGGGACTCGTGGTCGTACCGGGATCGCCCATCTGGCCTTGGGCAGCATTGCCGAATCGGTGCTGAAGACTGCCAGCTGCCCAGTGATGGTCGTTCGCGCCACAGACGACAATCTCCCGAGAGATCCTGTCGCCGAGTCCAAGATCGTCATCGCCGATGAGCTCGATTCCTCTCCGGCAGTTGATCTGCTGCGACGAGCTGAGGCCTTGCGAGCCACCGATATCCATTTCGATCCGGTCAGTCGGGATGAATACCTGATTCGATTCCGCATCGATGGCCGTCTCGAAGAGTACTGTCGCATGGAAGCGGGCCTGGCCCAGCGACAACTGCATCAGTACGAAGTCATGGCCCAGATCGACACGAACCACACCGCATTCCGAGGGAAAGAGGGGCGACTCCCCGTCATTCCATCACTCCCCGGCGTTGAGGTGCGATACACAGCGGCCCCCGTCGCTGGAGGCGACTCCGCATCCTTGCGAATCTCTTCGCAAACCAATGTGGGGATGCAGCTCGATAACCTCGGGCTGCCCGAGAACGACCTGCTTAAGGTCGACGCACTGCTGCGGCAGGGGGCCGGGTTGATCCTGATCACTGGTCCGACTGGGTCGGGCAAATCGACGACGGTTTACTCGATGCTCAACCGCATGGCCTCGTCGCAGCGGAACATCGTTTCGATCGAGGACCCCGTCGAGTATTCCGTGCCCTATGTGCGTCAGATGGCAGTCGATGAACGGCACGAAGTCACGATGACCGCGGGACTCAAAACGATCCTCCGCATGGACCCCGACGTGATCTTCGTCGGCGAAATTCGAGACACCGAAGCTGCCGAAATCACGATGCGGGCGGCCAGCTCAGGCCGACATGTCTTCAGCACTTTGCATACGCGGGATGTGGCGTCCACATTGACCGCGCTGCTCGATCTGGGAATTCCAGCCAACTCGATCGGCGCGAACTTGAAAGGCGTCTTGAATCAACGGTTGATCCGTCGATTGTGCCCCCATTGTCGGGTTCCCCACGACATCACCGATGCGGAGAAGGCAGCCTTCGCCGAGGTCGGTATCGAACCGCCCGCCCAGTTATTCGATGCCCCCGGTTGCGAAAGCTGTCGTGGGCGAGGATACCTCGGACGCGTGGGAATCTTTGAGGTCGCTGCGATCTCGCAACGAATCGCGGAAGCCATTTCGCAGTCAACGACCGAAGATGTCCTTCGCCAGCTGCTGAGAGCCGATGGAGTTCCCTCGCTGCGTATGGCCGGGTTACAGAAAGCGGCGGAAGGTCTTACCAGCCTGGCCGAAGTCGACGCCATCCACTGGAGTTAACCCGCCAGCGTACTGAGAGCGGCAGGCGTCAGCCTGCCGAGTCGTCCACCGGTCTCGATGCGTGCCAAACGAAATCCCTCCGACCGTGGCCGGTTGATACGCTCTCCGTCGACGCACGAAGTCCTGCCACGATACGCTCCGTGCCTCGGCAGGCTCACGCCTGCCGCTCTCGCTGGGGAGTCGATGCGGTGGCTCAGACCAACCCGTCCTTGCCGACGCGGTGACAGAAATCCCCAAAGCTCTCGCCGGTCTTACGCCCCACTTTGAACTTGGCGAAGATCGGGCTCAGCTTGTTCGGCAATTCCTCCTGAGGAACCATGTCCTCGTAGAGGAAAGCCAGCCGCGTCCCCTGAGCATTCCCGCCCAAATACAGCGTGTACTTGCCGCGAGCCTTACCCACGAGACCAATGTCGGGCGTATAAGGCCGGGCACAGCCATTCGGGCAACCGGTCATGTGGATCGCGATTCGCTCCGACAACAGGCCATGCTTGGCCATCTCGGCTTCGAGGGCATCCATCACATCGGGCATCACGCGTTCGGATTCCGTCACAGCCAGACCGCACGTCGGGTACGCCGGGCAGGCGATCGAGTACCGTCGAGCCAGCGTCAACTCATCGGCCCGCTTGCAACCATGCTCGGTCAGGATGCTGTCGATATCCGCCCGGTCCTTCGGGTCGATGTCGCACAGGATCACTCCCTGCAGAGCGGTCAGGCGGGTGTCCATGCCGTACTTGCCCAGCAGCACGCGGAACATCTTCTTCAGCTGGAGCGGTCCTTCGTCCTTGAGACGCCCGTTCTCGATATTGATTCCGAGGAACAGCTTGCCGTCACCCTGCTCATGCCAGCCGATGTGGTCATCGACATCGGTCACTTCGACATCGCGCGGACCGGGCAGGGGGGCTCCGTAGTATTCTTCGACCTTCGACTTGAACCATGGCAAACCCTGCTCGTGAATCAGGTACTTCAGGCGGGCCTGCTTGCGATCGGCCCGATTGCCGAAGTCGCGCTGCACCTTGACCACAGCTTCCCCGACGGTCAGCACCTGATCGGGCGTAATGAAGGCCATCGGCTTCGCGAGGGCCGGGAACGTCGTCTTCTTGGCGGGAGTCATCCCCATGCCGCCCCCGACGAGCAGGTTGTAGCCGACAATCTTGTCATTCTCGACAACGGCCAGATACCCCATGTCCTGGGTGTAGATGTCGATGCAGTTGTCCTCGGGCAGCGCGACACCGATCTTGAACTTACGCGGCAGGTAGGTCGCCCCGTAGATCGGCTCGTTCTCTGGCTCCTGGCTGTGAACCAGCGTGCTTTCTTCGCCGTCCTTCAACCAGATTTCGTAGTAGGCGTTGGTCCGGGGGCGGAAGTGGTGCGCCAGCCGGTCGGCCAGATCCTGCATCTCCGCAAAGGCGGACTTGTTCTTGATCGGGGCCGGGCAGGCCATCACGTTGCGGCACACGTCACCGCAAGCGGCCAGCGTCGACAACTTGATTGCGTTGATGCCGCGAATCGTTTCTTTGAGATTCGTCTTCACCACGCCGTGCAGCTGGAAGCCCTGGCGGTCGGTGATGCGGAGCGTTCCGTTGCCGAACTTGTCACAGAGATCGAGTTCCGCCAGGAATTGGGCAGCTGTGACTTTTCCACCCGGCACGCGTGAGCGGACCATGAAGCTGTAGACCTTGGCATCACCGCGGTGATCGCGGTCATCCTGCTGATAGGTTCCGTGCGTCTTGAGCAGGTTCGCACTGTCCTCAGTCACGGTGGGAACGCTCGTGTCGGCCAGTTCCTCGGCGATGGTGCCACGCAGGAGGTTGCTGGACCGCTTGAGTTCCTCGATCTTGCTGGGATTGCCTTTGTCTGCCATGGGAGCGACTTCAGTCAGGGGACACGTGTTGGTGAATGAACTTCAAGTGTAGGGGGAAGGGGGCGATTGACTCAATGGGAACGATTACCCCAAGCGAGCCGATCTCGCCCGGAGCTCGTCACCTCTGGGCTTATCTATTTCGACAGACTCCGTAAATCAGAGGTTCGTCTCGGATTTCGCCATTCCGTCGAGATCTCAATTCTGAGACGGCTGATTCTCTTGAATCCGACGCGACACTTCTTGAATAAAAGAGTCATAACGTTCGATATCTGGGCCAGCATCGCCGATTGAGAGAGTATTTACCCCTTCGCTTGTCAGGAAGTGGGTGTATCGAATTAGATCCCACGACCATCTGGCATAAGCGAGAGCTGCCAGAAGCAACACCAAACCGAAAATGATCACAATCGGCATTGCAGGTCCGGCACCAGGAAGCATCAAGGCACTGACAGCGACCACACATATCATGAACACGACCGCCCATTGAAAGTGGTATGAACGTCCCCAGACAGTTGAAGTGTTCTGGCTGAGCGTTCGCAGCCAGATCACCGCCTCCAGCTTCGGGATCCAGATACGAGATCCCGTGACGACAACACGGTCAGAATGGAGCGTGTAAGTCATGTCAACGAGCAACGGAACTCGATGACGGTAAGAGACAGTTTCACTGATTCCAGGCGACTCATCAGAAAGAGACGGTTCAGTCATGAACAACTTCCATTCTCAATATTGATCGTCCATCAACCAAACAGCCCCTCAATCGGAGCCCCCTCAGCCAGCAAGTTATACGGTCGATTCTGCGAGTCAACGGCCTCGAGATCGTGAATGCCCATCGCGTGGTACACCGTCTTCGCGATATCAGCGGGGGTCACGCGCCGATCGATCGGGTACTCGCCCAGCTTGTCACTCGCTCCATACCGCTGGCCGCCACGGATGCCACCGCCGGCCATGACGTTGGTCATGCAATAGGTCCAATGATCACGACCAGCCCCGGCAAATCCGCCTGAACGTGGATCACCGATTCGGGGTGTTCGCCCCATCTCGCTGGTAATGTACACCAGCGTGCTGTCGAGCAGACCGCGATTCGACAGGTCCTCAATCAACGCCGAAAAGGCTTGGTCGAACTTGGGCAGCAGATGATTCTTCAGGCAGTGGAAATTGTTCCCATGCGTGTCCCAGCCACCGGCACTCGCACATTTATTCTCTTCAGCGTACTTCTTGTCAGGCATCCAGAAGACGGTGATGAAGGGTACCCCGGCCTCGACGAGACGCCGGGCCAGCAGCAGGCTCATCCCGTTTGTCGTCTCTCCATAACGCTGGCGCAGCTCCGGAGACTCCTGCTCCAGATTGAACGCGCTGCTGGTTCGGGAAGAGGTCAACAGGGCGAAGGCTCGCTCCTGGTGTCGCTCCCAGATGCGTGAGGAGGCCACCTCTTCGAGCTGTCGCCGCGAGCGGTCGACCTCCTGGAGCAGGGCCTGTCGTGATCCGAGCTTGTCAGCAGTCAGGCCTCCTTCCAGTACCAATGCGGGAGCCCGGAACTGCAATGGGTGCTCCTGATCCCCCAGCACATATAGCGGATCATGCTCGGCCCCCAGACGCCCCGCAAACTGCCCGGCCCGAATGTCAGGCGGGCCTTCCGGGATCCACGGAAGTGTCACTGCGTTCGGCAGGTACGGATGCTGCGGCAGTCGCGACGAGACTACCGAGCCAATGAATGGCCAGTCGTCGGGCTGTTGCCGCCGTGTCGCCCCGGTCAAAGCGTTATCCCGTGGGTCCAGTGCGTGCCCGGTCAGGTGATAGTAGTACCCATGATGTGAATTATCCGGCATCGTGCCGTCCACCGAATTGATGAACGCCAGATGATGTGCCTGCTCGGCCAGCAGCGGCAGATGCTCACACAGCTCAATCCCAGGAGCTGAAGTACTGACCGGTTGAAACTCCCCGCGAATCTCCGATGGAGCGTTCGGCTTCATGTCCCACATGTCGATCTGCGATGCACCGCCCGACAGAAAGAACAGGATCGTCGACTTGGCCTTGGCCTGCGGGCCTGCTCCGGCTGCCATCGCCGGGCGAGCCGCTAACCCCGAAGCTCCGATTCCCGACGCCACGAGAAACGTGCGGCGATTGACTATCGAATTCATGGAAAAAGGATGCCGCATCAACCAGCCTCCCCCCAGCTGTGACCACGAACGGGCGGCGTAATCAACACACGCAGTCTAGTTCGACGCCACATGCATGAACAGCCTTTTACGGAACGTCAGAGGATGGGGCAGTCTTTCAGGGTAACGTCTGGAGGGTTTGAATTTTGAACAGAAGAGAACGAAGGAAAGCAAGAAGGAATGAGAGCGGAGAACATCTCTGTATGTCAGGTTGAGGTGAGGGCATTCAATCTTGAATTCGGTGGATAAGCATGGTGTTCAAGTCTCTGAAAAACAACTTCTTTATTCTCTCTTCTTCCTTGCTTTCCTTCGTTCTCTTCTGTTCATAATTCCTCTTACCACCCCACCAACGCCACTACTTCCGGGCGGCCAGCTCGCGATGGAACTTCCAGCCGGGGATGAAGAAGGTCAGGGCACTGGCAATGCCGAAGATGGTCAGTCCAATACCGGGAAAGAGCGCCATCAAGATTGAGCAGGCGAACATGGCAATCGCCTGGATGTAGAACTCGCCCGACAACACGCCCGCCTTGCCAACGAACACACTGGCTGCGAAGAGAGCCAGGACCGGCGACAGGGTGAGGACCTTCAGGTCCAGCAATCTTTCGATCAAAAACAGCATCGTCGAGGACGCCATACTCGCCGCCCACAAATGAGCAATCTGGCGTTCGACAAACGTCACTGGTCCGGCACGGTGTCGCATCCTCCAGAAGGCCAGGCCCCATGTCCCAAGCCCGATCGTCCACAACGCCACATAAGGTAGCCGCGAAGTGACCTCTCGATACTGCATGTAGTTCGTCATCAGGCACAGCACCAGCAGCACCAGCGAGTGCCACATCCACAGCACGCCCCAGTTTCGCAAGATGCCCGCATGGTGAGTCGGCCGGAATGCCCGGCTCAACACATCCGCCAGCCGTGATGACCGCGCCGCCACCGGCTCATTGCTGAGGAATGCCTGCAGGTCATCCGCAAAATCATCAGCAGTGACATACCGCAAGTCCGCGGGCTTCTGCAGAGCCTTCAGTACGATCATCTCCAGATCAGCATCGATCGCCGGATTGAGCATACGAGGCGGAGGCGGCTCATGCTCCAGCGCCATGATGACCGCATCGGCGGGCGATGCGCACTGGAACGGCGACCGCCCTGTCAGCATCGCAAACAGCACAGCTCCCAAGCTGTAGATATCGGTCGCCGGCCCGATCTGGCTGGGGTCGCCGATCGCCTGCTCGGGAGCCATGTACCCGGGGGTCCCGATGATGGCCCCGGTACGCGTCATCGAGCGAAAGACCTCGATCGATGGGGAACCGCTGCCAGCCAGCTCACTCGATAAGGGGGACAGTGACAGCTCATTCTCGCGAACGATTCGCGCCAGTCCAAAATCCGTTACATACGGATGCCCCGCCAGATCGAGCAGGATGTTGGACGGCTTCATGTCCCGGTGCAGAATCCCGTTCCGATGCGCATACGCAATCGCCCGGCAGACCGGGATCAGCAACCGGGCCGCCTCGCGCGGTGAGAGTGGGCCGCGATTGATCCGCTGGGCCAGGGTTTCCCCCTCCACCAGCTGCATGCTGAAGTACGGGAGTCCCGCGTGCTCCCCGACCTCAAAGACCGGCACGATATGAGGATGTGTGAGCTTGGCGGCCGACTCCGCTTCCGTTTGAAACCGTCGCAGATCGTCCGGAGACGCAAACACCCCGCGGACCATCATTTTGACAGCCACATCGCGATTCAGACTCCGCTGATGGGCTCGGTAGACGATCCCCATCCCACCTCGCCCGATCTCGACGAGGTCCTCGTAATCGGTGAAATCCTGCAGCGACCGGTCAAACGGGGGGGCAACTTCGGGTCCCGGCTTGGCGTTCGCGGAGGTGGATTCACCTCCCAGCACGTGTGCCAGTTGGGCCGCCCCGACCAGCTCGCGGAGTTCCTGCACGAGATCGGGGTACTCGGAACCGACCTGATTCCAGTCGATAGGACTCCCCTGATCCGATTGAGCCAGAAGTGTCTGAAACACTTCGCTCAGCAGTAGTTCGCGCGGTTCGGGAGCGGAATTCACAGGCGGTTCCAGATCTCACGGCAGATAATTCGCCCGTTAAACTCGGACGATCAGGAAAATGTGTTGTAACCCGCAACGCTCAAATTGGCGAATCGACTCCGATTTCTTTCGCGATACGGCTTTTTTTTGACGACCAGCCCGCCGTGACCTAGGTTTATTCGGTCCGGGACAGAATTCCAGAGACAGACAAAGAGAGAGTCCTTCTCAGGCAACAGGAATGGGCAAATCATCATGAGGAAAAACCACGAGAGCCACCTGGTAAGTACATCGACCATTCTGATCCTCAGCGGATTCCTGATCGGACTGACCGTCGGCAAAACGGTGGCGGACAGCCTCTCTCCCTATGTGCTCGATTGCGGGCTTGCGGGGCTGCTGGCGTTTATCGCTCTGGAATTTGCAGGAACCCGCCGAGAGGAAGAAGAGGCCCAGGAAGAGCAAGTTCAGATTCAGAGCCGACTCGACCGTCATGTCATGTCGATCAGCCACTCCGGTCCAATTCATCCGGAAGAGAAACCCGAAGAGTTCGACCCCTTCAAATCCGACACCAAGTACTCCAGCATCGACCAGAAGCGACTCGACGCCCTCTATGAGCGTCTGATGAAAATCGACGCCTCCTCAGACTCTCAGGTATTTCGCCACGAGCCAACGGCCCATGCCCCGACCAAAGTCATCTAACAGTTCACGCCTGATCCGTTATGATCCCCCTGTTCTCGATGAGCCGCTTAGTGCTCTCGATCACAGGGAGGGAAAGTATGTTTGCGTGGAACGAACGGAGTCGAGGCCTCCTGTACGGCATCGTTGCAGCCCTATTGCTGTGTGGAAACATCAGCCGGGGCGACGAAGCCTCCCCCGTTCTGGCCACTGTTAACAAGGCCCCGATCACTCAGCGGGATGTTGATCTGGAACTCCTGATCTCCGGGATCAAAGCTCCGACACCGGAAGACCGCCAAGCCGCCCTCGACCGCGTGATCGACCGTCAGCTAATTGCCACCACAATTGAGGCCAAGGGCTCAGATCCACTCGCGGAAGATGTGGAAAACCTGGTTCAATTCATCCGGCGGGGCATCGAGAGTGGCGGCGATACCGTCGACAACGTTCTCGGCAAGCTGAAGCTCACCGAAGCGGACATCCGAAATTCCGCCCGCATGACGGTGCACTGGAACGCACACGTTCTTCGCACGATCAACGACCGAGACATCCGGGCCTACTTTGAGAAGCACCGCGATCAGTTCGACGGGACGCAGGTCCGCATTCGCCAGATCGTTCGGATCATCCCCGCCGACTCACCGCCCGCCGCAATTCAGGAAGCTGAGCAACTCCTCAAAGATCTCCGCCAGAAGATCGAGGCGGGACAGATCGACTTCGCCGAGGCCGCGAAAACGCACTCGCAAAGCCCCAGCGGAAAGAATGGCGGCGAGATCGGCCTCATCCGATATCAGGGGGATGTCCCGGGCTCTGTTGCAGAGGCGGCGTTCTCGCTGAAAGCTGGGCAACTCAGCCCTGTGGTCCGCTCGAATGTCGGGGTGCACCTCGTCCAGGCTCTCGAACGTAAGCCGGGCGAACTCAGCCTCGAAGATGCACGCCCCGCAGTCCTCCGCGTGCTGGGAGACGATCTCTGGCGGGAAACTGCACGAAAACTCCGCGCGAAAGCCAAGATCGTCCGAGAGTGAGAATCTACTTACAAACGACGATAACCACTTCAGGATTTTTCATTATTACAAACCCCGAAGGAACACTTAGCGCCAATCGGCATTCCACTGGCTCCCTGTGCCGACATTGACTTACAAGTGCAATCATCTGTGCCAGTTCCAGGCACCCTTTCCATTCAGTTGCGGTGCAATTGCATCGCGAGTCAGCCTCACCACTCCGCCATGACATCTCAATCGGTCACAGGCCAGCTTTCCCCAGCTGCGCCAAACGGTGTGTCATTGCATGGCTGGCCGGGATGGCCTTATTACGACGCCGAACAAATCGCAGCTGTCACCGAGGTATTACGTTCGGGACGAGTGAACTACTGGACCGGCGACATCTGCCGGAAATTCGAGACCGAGTACGCACACTCTCTCGGTGTCCCGCACGCGATTGCAGTGGCCAATGGAACCAACGCGATCGAACTGGCGCTGGAAGCCTTCGACATCGGTCCCGGGGACGAAGTCATCGTCCCATGTCGCACGTTTCTGGCGACCGCCAGCAGCGTCGTCACTCGTGGAGCCCGACCAGTCTTTGCGGATGTCGACCCACTGAGTCAGAACGTCTCCGCAGCGACGATTGCACCGCTCATCACCGCACGTACGCGGGCCGTCATTGTCGTTCATCTGGCGGGGTGGCCCTGTGACATGGATCCGATTCTGGATCTTGCCAGAGCAAAAGGGATTCGAGTCATCGAGGACTGTGCCCAGGCTCACGGCGCGTTCGACAAGGGGCGTCCCGTCGGTTCGATGGGTGACGCCGGATGCTTCTCGTTCTGCCAGGACAAGATCATCACAACGGGCGGCGAAGGCGGACTGGTGACCTTCCACGACGAGCGAGTCTGGAAGAAGGCCTGGAGCTACAAGGATCACGGCAAAGGCTGGGACACGGTCTACAACACCTCGCATCCCGGGATCTTTCGCTGGCTGCATGATTCAATCGGTACCAATTGGCGTCTGACCGAGATGCAGGCGGCCATCGGTCGTATTCAGCTGGCTCAACTGCCCGAGTGGATCAAGATCCGCCGCCAGCACGCGGCCCGGCTCACGCATGCGTTGTCGGACTGCGAGCTCGTGACGATCCCGACGCCACCACCAACTCAACAGCACAGCTACTACAAGTTCTACGCGTTCATTCGGCCCGAGCGGCTCGCCCAGGACTGGAGTCGCGATCGGATCGTCCGTGAGATCCAAGCCCGCGGCGTTCCCTGTGGCGTGGGAAGCTGTTCCGAGATCTACCTGGAGCGGGCGTTCCAGTCGTTGGGACTGGCCCCGGAGACGCCGTGTCTGGTCTCTCGCGACCTTGGCGATCGCAGCTTGATGTTCGTGGTCCACCCGACACTCCGCGAGGAGCACCTCACACAGATGGGCCAGATCATCCGGCAGACTCTGAAAGCGGCCACATCCAACCAGGAGCGTCACGCCGCCTAAACCCCATTCACGTTCTTCCCGTACTGGTCAGCGGGTGCCACTTCCTTTCGAGACCGAAATCACTGCTGCAAGTTTCCCACCTCACCACACGATCACGCGAGCCAACCTGACGTGCACGATCTCACCGCTCAATCCGAGAGTCGAGTCCATCAACGGACGACGGAGGTCTTGCCAGAGCGGTGCGATGGCGAGCTGAAGCGTGCCTGGAGGAATCATGCCTCTCGGGGTAGCGATGAGCCCCGATCGCTCAAGTACCGCCTCGCCATCTTCTTGCCGATCTATTATCTGGTTTTCGTATTCTCCTACGCCGCTTCGACGGCGCTGCGATTTGACTTTGATGTCCCTGAGAAGTTCCAGGTCGTGTTCTGGAACACGCTCCCGCTCGTCACCGTGGTCAAGTTTATTGCGTGCTGGGCCACGACCGAATGGCGACGCACATTCCGCCATGTCACAGTCCTCGATCTGGTCTTCCTGGGGGTGGGTACTCTTGGGTCGGCTCTGACGCTCCTCCTTTGCAACCTGGTGCTTCCGGTTGTCGCAGTGATTCCCCGATCCATCCTGCTGATGGATGCAGTTCTGAGCCTGCTGCTGCTGACGATGGTTCGTTTCGCTTACCGGACCTGGAACGAAATTCTGTGTCCGATTCTGAATCCGAATTCCCGTAACCGCACACTGATCTACGGTGTCGATTCGCAGTCGATCGGGATCTACCAGATGCTCTCCGCGATGCATTCTGGAGACCAGCCGTTTCGCGTTGTCGGCTTTGTCTCCGAGACCGCCGACCGCAACACCTCTCTCATTGCCGGGGTTCAGGTCTACAACCCCAGCCAGGGCTGGGCGAGCATCTACTCCCAGTCACAGGCCCGCGACCTCTTGATCCCCGGCAGCTACTCCGGCCGGGTGATCCGCTCCATCCTGCGTGAGTGTGCTGCAGCGGACATCGAAGTCCACATCATCCCCACGGTCGAAGAAATGGTCGCCGGGCGATTCCGTCTGGCAGCTCGTGACGTCACGGTGTCCGACCTGTTGCGACGAGAGCCCAACCGCCTCGACATCGGCTCCATCAAAGAGTCAGTCACCGGGCGACGGGTCCTCGTCACAGGTGGAGCCGGCAGCATCGGTAGCGAATTGTGCCGTCAGTTGCTCGACCTGAACCCTGAACTCCTCTTGATCTACGACCAGTCCGAGTTCGGAGTCTTTACCATCGAGCAGGAGTTCGCCAAACGACCTCTGGCCAGCGAGCAGATCCGCTACTTTGTGAATGACATCCTGGATGAAGTCGCTCTTCGCCGTGTCATGAACGACTATCGCCCCGAAATCGTCTTTCACGCCGCCGCTTACAAGCATGTCCCGCTGATGGAGGACAACCCTCAGGCTGCCATCAAAAACAACATCCTCGGGACAAAGGCTGTCGCCGACGCCGCGCTGGCACACGGCGTACATCGCTTCATTCAAGTCTCAACAGACAAAGCGGTCCGCCCCACGAGTGTCATGGGGGCCACAAAACTCATCGCCGAGAAGTATGTGCAGTCGCTCTCGCGGCAGGGCGGAACCCGGTTCATCACGGTTCGATTCGGGAACGTGCTCAACTCGATGGGCAGCGTCGTCCCGACCTTCCGCAAGCAGATTGAAGCGGGAGGCCCCATCACGGTGACCCATCCCGATATGCAGCGGTTCTTCATGACGATCCCGGAAGCTGTGCAGCTGGTCATCCAGGCCGGGGCGATCGGCTCCAGCGGGGACGTGCTGATCCTCGACATGGGAGACCCGGTCAAGATCGTCGACCTGGCCAAGGACATCATCATGCTCTCGGGACTGCGGTACCCCGAGGACATCGACATCGAGTTCACCGGACTGCGCCCCGGCGAAAAGCTCTACGAAGAGTTGTTCTACGAAGCCGAAACCAGCACCCGCAAGATCCACGATAAGATCTTCCGCGGCAACAACGAGCAACCTCCGCTGCCTTTTGAAATCATCTCACAGATCGTCCAGTTGGAGGCCGCGGCATCGGGCGACACGCAGACAGCCCTGGCTCGCCTGCGAGAAGTCGTTCAGATCCACACCGGCCTCGAGTGGACCCCCTCACGCTGGCGCAAGGCTGCTTAACAAGACGAGAGAGCAGCGTGGCAGGCTCCGCAATCGTGAGCCAGATTCAGCTCACCCCCTCGGTTCATTTCACCGGGGAGAGTCAACAGACCGCCACGTCGCCATCACTTGGTCTTAGCGTTTTCCCATTCCTTCGGAAGTGGGCTCCGGGTCCAGAGATCCTTCTTCGGTTTCTTGCCCAACGCTCCGAGCAGCATGCGTTCGGGGGTCAACTCCAGAATGTCTGAGCTGCGAGCTCTGCCAAAGTCCTTGACCAGGCTGTCGACGCTCGCCTGGGGATTCCCCTTGACGATCGTATGCGTGAGTACCCCGTCCTTCACCTCCCAGGTCAGATCCATTTCGATCTGCTTGCCGTAGAGCAGCGACGAGACGAAATCGAGCTTCAGCAACAGACGTGAAGTTCCGTCGGGGAAGTTCTCGATCCAGTGATCGCCGCTTTCGACATGGAACCAGCACCCCAACATGAGGGCGCGAAGCTCATCGTCCTTCGACTTGGAGCCGGGGCTTTCGGTCGGGGGAGTAGTACTCGAAGTCGACGCATCCGCTGGAACCCCAGCTGGATCTGCGGGCTTGTCCGAGGACGATTCCGGCAGAGTCTTCTGCGGTGTGTCCGTGGAAATCTTCCCAGCTGGTGAATCAGTTCCCGAGGACACCGCGTCAGTGGATGCTGGCAACATGGTGGGCGGTTTGGTTTGAGCCCAGACCATTCCCAGCAGGAACACGACCGCCAGAGTCAACAGCAGACCTTTCGCCTGCGACCGCAGAAGACTGAAAATACTCATGCCGGAGCCCTGTTCAGAAGGCGAAAATCGCCTCGTGGGAAGAAGCCGAAAACCGCGTCTCGCTCGGATTCTTGCATTTTTCGCCCGCCGTACCAAGCGAGACCTTCACGAGTCCCTGATGCCGATCCCACAGCGTTTTCATGCCACCAAAGCTCCCGAGACTTCACAACAGGGCATGCCACATCACCCCCACCCGCAAAAATCATGCAGACAGGCTGCGGAAAATGAATGGCGTTCCCTATACTATTTCGCTTCTCAGACAAGCCGCTGGGACCAGACGGTACCCGGCGAAGACCCCTTGACGGTGCGGGACCATGCAGATTGTTCTTTTTCCCCATCCCGCGTTGCGTTTCCCCTCTGTGGAAGTCCAGCGCATTGACGACGCATTGCGTACCGCAATCCAGAAGATGTTCACCCTGATGTATGAATCCAAGGGTGTGGGCTTAGCCGCCAACCAGGTGGGCCTGCCTTTCCGGTTCTTCGTCGTGAACCCGTCGGGCGATCCCGAGAAGAAAGACCAGGAAGAGGTCTTCATCAACCCGATCATTTCGTCTCGCCGTGGCATGGATTTTCATGAGGAAGGCTGCCTGAGCCTCCCCAAGATCTACAGCGATGTCGAACGCCCGCAGGAAATCACCATCGACGCGTTCGACCTGAATGGTCAGAGCCGGAAGCGGAAGATCAAGGGCTTCCTCGCTCGCGTGATCCAGCACGAGTACGACCACATCGAAGGCTTCCTCTTCACCGATCGCATCGACCCCGATCAGCACGACGAGATCTACGAAGACATCCTCATCGTGGCTGAGCAGTTCCGCAAACAGCAGGCCGAAGGGTTCTACGACAGCGACGAGGCCATCGAGAAGGACCTCGCAGCCATGGCCGCGTCCGGTCGCGTGCCCGCTGGTTTCTCGACCACGAAGAAGCCCGTATCTGCCCAGAGCGCTGAGTGATCTCCTGAGAGGCTGTTTATGCTGACCTTCCTCCAAACGGCCCAGGAAGCCTCCCGCATCGGCGGACGGGTCCTGCTGCAGTGGCAATCCAAGTTCACCGCACGGGAGAAGAGCCCCGCGAACCTCGTGACGGAAGCTGACCTTGCGTCCCAGGAGGCAATTTACAGCTTCATCGTCAATCGCTTCCCGGACCACAAGTTTCTGGGCGAAGAGGGCCTCGACCAGCAGTCCGGCAACAGTGAATACCGCTGGGTGATCGACCCGCTCGACGGCACCGGGAATTACGTCCACCGCTTTCCCTACTACTGCGTTTCGATTGGCCTGGAGTACCAGGGCCAGCTGGTGGTCGGCGTGATCTATGACCCGACTCGTGATGAACTCTTTTCCGCGATGAAGGGGGCGGGAGCCTTCCTCAATGGGCAGCGGATTCGTTGCTCCGAGGTCGACAAGATTACCGAGGCGATGTGCATGGCCAGCCTGCCGGTCAAGACGACCGCCGAGAGTGCCGCCGTGGGACGTTTCCTGAAGGTGATCTCCGAAGCCCAATCGGTCCAGCGCAGCGGTTCCGCGGCACTCAATTTGTGTTATGTCGCGAGCGGTCGCGTCGACGCCTTCTGGTCGACCAGCCTGAAGCCGTGGGACATGGCTGGCGGCGTGCTGATCGTGGAAGAAGCCGGGGGCCGAGTCACCCAAACGGGCGGCGGTCCTTTTGAACTGGAAGTCCCCGACCTCCTCGCCACCAATGGGACCACGTTGCATCACAGCCTGTCCCAGCTGCTCATCGGGTAGTTGCTGAAATTCGACCACCATGGAGAGCGGCAGGCGTCAACCTGCCGAGGCACGGAGCTTCACTTCCGCACAGTTCGCGATTGCTCCTCTTGCTCAACTGACGACAGCGGATTACACGTCCGGCGACAGTTCAATTCCTCTGCAACCTCAAGCCCGCAGCTCTAAATCTACGGACCTACTGCGAATGCCTGGCATTCCATTCAGGGTACTCCGTTTTCAGAATCCTGTCGGGCCAGCCGCCATACCACAGAGTCCCGGTCCGACGCTCTTTGGCAATCTCGGCGAGTGAGTACTTCTTGACGCCATCCCGCCCGGCGAAGATCGGCCGATTGGTCCCGATCTCATAGTGACGTGCCCAGAGGGGAGGGGCCTGGGGATCGTTGACGACAACGACATCGAAATCAGCACTGTGTCTTTGGAACTCTTCGCGAGGGGCGGCCACCCGGCTGACCTTCACACCCTCCAGTTGGACTGACTTCATCCAGTCGACAGCTGCTGCCATCGCTCGTCGCATTTCTGGGGTCGGTGACTCAAGCCGCATGAGAAATCGAACAATCTCGGTCGTCTCCTGAGGGCAGATCGAAGCCAGCTCAAAGGTCCGGGCACTGGCCGCTTCAAAGGTCTTCTCGTCATGCTGCTGGCACCAGCCCGTGGGCTGACCGTCAACGATGATCTGGCACTTGAGAATGCACTGCACGCCTCGCGTCACAGCGTCACAGCACTTTGCCTTGCGGTCGGCATCGAGCCAGGTCCAGTGCGGAGCCCCGTCGCAGCAATCCTGAAGCACATTCAGTATCCCCATCATCACGCCGTCATTAAAGGTGATGTGAGCTGAGTAGTTCTTGGCCTCTGGGAACCGTTGTGGAAAACCGCCATTCGCCATCTGAGCCGACAACATGAAGTCGAGCCCACGCAGACAGGCGTCCTTCCAGGCCGCGTCCCCCGATGCGGTGTAGGCCTTCGCCAGATAAACCACCTGGGAGTGGATGTTCCCGTTATCAAATGAGGTATCAGTCCGCTTGCGGGTCTCTTGAACGATCCTTCGCTGGTCGTCGGTCAACACCGCCAGCATGTCGTAGTCCTTGGGCCATCCGCCGTTCTCTCTCTGGAAGAGCAGGAGATTGGCCACGATCTCGGGAACCTGCTCCGGCGAATAGCTTGGCTGGTCGGGCAGGGCCTGGATGAAGCGGGTCTCGTCACGAATTCGACGCCAGTGTTGAATGCTGCTCCCGAATCCGGACGTGCTGATCGCAGACCACTGAGAGGCAGTGGGCTTTGTGTCTTCGGCCGCAGCTCTGTCCTGCCCAAAGCCCAAGAGTCCTCCACACAAGAAGCTGGCACAAAACAGAAAACACTGACATCGACGCATGAGAAACGACCTTGCCGGAAAACTCACCCGTTTGAAACACCACCAGATGGCGGCCACCGACGACTCGTACGATCACTTGGCCAGCCCACGGTCCATAATCACCTCACCGAGCCGAAAATACAGCCCCAACGCCGCCGAGATCAGCGTCTTATGGAGGAACGCGAGCCGATTTCCCAATTCGCCCAAGCGCAGCGGATTCATCGGAACAATCACATCCCTACATCTTCCGCAGCCGCCCTACAAATCACGTAAAAACAGACCATAAAATCAGTTAAGTCATGCACCACACACACTCAAACACCAATCGCATCAAGGTTCTTCAATCTGAAATGTTGACTTTTTCAGCCTCGCAGAGTCTAATCTGACCACCGGTGATGTTGTGTAGGGACAGCACACAAGGAGATTACTGCGCCCATACGAAGTGTTTTCGGGGGTGGGTACGATCATCGGAACTGACCACATCTGAAGTTCGGAGACATCAATGAAGAAGTTTTTCTCGTTCCTCGCGGTCGCTGCTCTCGCTTCGTGCCTGTACGCCCCCCAGGCTCAAGCTCGCCCTCAGTACGTCAAAGGCCTGCAGGACGCTTACAGCAAGAACACCGCCATCGGTGAGAAGAAGTGCGGTGTTTGCCACGGTAAGGGCGGAGCCGACAAGAAGGTCGTCAGCGACTACGGCAAGGCTCTGAGCGAAGCACTCGGCGCGAAGAACGAAAAGGACAAGGACAAGATTGCCGCAGGCATCAAGAAGGCTGGCGAGAAGAAGCAGGGTGAAAAGACCTATGCAGAAATCTTCGAAGCTGGCGAACTCCCAGAAGCCGCCAAGTAGTCTGTCTCGCGTTCACCGCGAACACCGAAAGCTGCCTGTCCTCAGGCAGCTTTCTTTTTTTGACGCCTCTCTTCACAAACAAGAGAGCGGCAGGCGTGAGCCTGCCGAGGAGCCGTACGTCTCTTGGCATGCGATTTTTTACGGACGTACCATTTCACACGCCATATCCCGGATAAGCATCGTCCGAAACGCTCCACGCCTCGGCAGGCTCACGCCTGCGGCTCTCGAATCCAGTAGCGGGCGAGCCAAATGAGATTGGAATGCGTATAGTTCAGTCGCGGTTTTCACTCACCCCGGCTTCCCTCCCCATCGCTGCACATGCCTTCGACGTTCCAGGAACTCACGCCTCAGAACTTCTCCTACAACAGCCCGCTCGGCTGGTGTCCCGCCTGCCAGGGATTAGGAGTCGAACGCGGGACCGGCCAGTCGGCGATCATCTCGAACCCGAACCTCTCTCTCAACGATCGAGCGGTGAGCTTCTGGCCCGATCCGAAAACGAACCATCTCTTCGCCCGCATGCTGCAGGCCCTGACGACCGCAATCGGTGTTGATGCCGACCGCCCCTGGTATCAGCTCACTCCACTGCAACAGCGTGCCATCCTCTACGGGTCTGAACAGGAAATCTCCGTCCCCGCCGACTCCGAAACAAAGCAGCCCGGCTTCCGCTTTGTCCATAAGGGTATCTATCCCGCGATCGATGAAGCGACCCGCGTCAGCTACACCCATCGCGCTCTGTTTCAGGACCTCGTCGGCGAGCGACCGTGCTCCGTCTGTAATGGCGACCGCATGCGGGATGACGCTGCTGCGGTACGCCTCAACGACACGACACTGCCTCAGCTGTGCAAGCTCCCGCTGACCGAGACGCTGGAGTTTCTCAAGGGCATCAAGCTCTCCAAGGAGCAGAAGAAGGTCGCCGGAGATCTGCTGTCCGAGGCGATTCACCGGCTTGAGTTCCTCGTCGAAGTCGGGTTGCACTACCTGACCCTCGATCGGTCGATGCCGACCCTTTCGGGTGGTGAGAGCCAGCGCATCCGGCTGGCCGGGCAGATTGGCCGAGCCCTGACTGGCGTGCTCTATGTGCTGGACGAGCCGACGATCGGCCTGCACCCGCGCGACAACGGCCGACTGATCGGAGCGTTACACCGACTACGCGACCTCGGCAACACGGTCGTCCTCGTCGAACATGACCGCGAGGTCCTCGAAGCCGCCGACCGGCTCTACGACTTCGGCCCCGGCTCCGGGCGACATGGAGGGCGAGTGACCGCCGAAGGCACTCCGACCGAAATCGAGTCGATGCCTGAGCAGTCGCTGACCGGTTCCTACCTGAGCGGCGCCAAAGGGATTCCGGTCCCTCATGTCCGCCGGATGGTGAGACGCGACTCGACAGCCCCGCAGGCTCCCTTGGCCCCCGCGAAAAAAGCAGCCAAGCCCAAGTCGCTCTTTGACGTTCCCTCCGCGAGCAGTGCCCCCCTCGATACGGTCCAGAAAGCTCCGTCCGTCCCCGAGCCTTCTACGAACGCCTCTTCGCTCACCGACATGCGGGAGCTGTATGACACTCCTCCCGGTGGCAACTGGATCGAACTCACCGGAGCCCGACAGAACAACCTCCGCAAGGACGAGCTGCACATCCCGACCGGGGCCTTTACGGTCGTAACCGGGCTTTCAGGTTCGGGCAAGAGTTCGCTCATCATGGAGACGCTCGCCCGTGCCGTCGCCCGCAAGCTGACCCGTTCCGGCGAGGCTCCCGGCCCGCATGACGATCTACGAGGGACCGGCAAGCTCAACAAGGTCATCCTCGTTGACCAGTCTCCGCTCGGTACAACTCCCGCTTCGAACCCCGCGACCTACACCGGAGTCTGGGAGCCGATCCGCGACCTCTTCACACGGCTCCCCGAAGCCAAGATCCGCGGCTTCAAGCCCGCTCGCTTCAGCTTCAACCGCCCCGGTGGACGCTGCGACGACTGCGAAGGGATGGGCCAGAAGAAGATCGAGATGCACTTCCTCCCCGATGTGTGGGTCGAGTGCACGACCTGTCGCGGGAAACGTTTCAACCAGGAAACGCTGACGGTCCAGTACAAGGACCACTCGATCGCCGACGTCCTGAACCTCTCCATCGGTCAGGCTCTCGAACTCTTCGGCAACATCCCCAAGATCCGCGCCCCACTGGCCACCCTCGCTGCCATCGGCCTCGACTACCTGACTCTCGGCCAGTCGGCTGCCACCCTCAGCGGCGGCGAGGCCCAGCGAGTCAAACTGGCTGCCGAACTCGCCCGTCCGAACAACGGCCAGACGCTCTACATCCTCGACGAACCCACCACCGGGCTGCACTTCGACGACATCTCTAAACTCATGAAGGTCCTCATGAGTCTGGTCGAGCAGGGCAACACCGTCGTTGTGATCGAGCATAACCTCGATGTCATCAAGACCGCTGACTGGGTCATCGATCTGGGCCCCGAAGCCGGTGTCGATGGCGGCTGGATCGTGGCGGAGGGAACGCCGGAGGATGTGGTCGTACAAGCCAAGACTTACCGGATGGAGTTGGAGAAGAAATCCGAAATCCGAAATTCGAAATCCGAAAAGAGGGGCAAAACGAGCCTGGAGCCAGGTTTCGAGTTTCGTGCTTCGGATTTCGAGTTCGCCCCACAGCAATGGGCGATCGCCCGGCGTGAGAAGTACCTGAGCCAGACCAAACGTCCCGTCCCGATTCGTTCGTGGACGGGCGAACTGCTCACCCCGATCATCGAGAGCGAAACGCGCGGCGAGATCGAAATCTTCCGGGCCGAGGAAGCTGCGAAGAAACAGTCGGGCGATATCGACCTGCGTCATGTCGGGAAAGACACAGCTGCGCCGTGGCAGACCGACGGGCGGGCGTGGCATACGCACGACCGCATCTCCCACACGGGGAAACCCTGCCGCTGGGAGGGCCAGGCTCTCGAACTGGTCATCGACACTCTGGCTCAGCGGGACGAACTGGCGCCGGTCAACTGGAACCATCGCAGCGTGGTCGAAGTCATGGCAGCTGAGAAAGCAGGCGGCTGGTTCCTGCATGCCCAGACGGGTGACGAGTGGTTATTGACACTCAAGTTCCGCGTCAAGAAGGGAACCTTCGACGAGGCCACTCTCCAAAAGCAACTTCCGCTCAAACCACTCGATCAGCTCGACGAACTTCCGGTCTATGGGCGCGGCGACCGCGTGAAGGTCAAGAACATCAAGGGCCCGTTCCAGGAGGTCACGATCACCGTCCACTGGGCCCGCGAGATCGACACCCCCGCGTTCCAGAAGTTCCTTGCCTCCGCCGTCAACAGCTACCGCCAGCAATCAACCGCAGCGGCACTGGTCGTCGGTGACCTGGCCCCGTGGAAGGTCCTGGGCCGCAAGTGGCACCTGTCCCGCAAGGGCTTCCCGAGTGCCAAACGGGTCGACTGGGACGCCGAGACGCTCGATCAACTCTTCACGCTGATCGAATCGATAACAAAAGACTCCACCACCGAATGGGGCGGCAAGCAAACCGTCACCTGGACCCGTCCTGGCGAATCAAAGCCCGCCATCGAAGTGCACACCAAACGCCGCACCTCGATCGATCTGGAGCTCTATGCCCCGGCTGGCACCTTCGGCCTCGGCCAGATCGCCACCCTCGGCGAAACCCGAGAGGTCGACACCGCCCGCGACGGTCGACAGGTGATCCGGATCGGCCTGGTTGCGGCATCACAAGTCAGCGACACAGATCTCAAGAAGTTTATGAAGCAGATTTGGTCTGTCTGACGAGTGGAACTCACAGCGTGGATTGCGATATTGTTCACACGCTTCTAGAGCGGATTCGAAATCCCTCTTCAGTCAGGACAGACAGGAATGTCTGTCCCACTGCCGACTTCAGTAGAACAGACATTCCTGTCTGTTCATTCTTTGGTGAGAAGGCCAAAACTGAAACTGCTCCAAGCCATCACAAGTGCCGATCCACAACACTCCGCTTCGCGTCGCAGCTAAGCGGTTGATCGCATTCCACTGTCACTCAACTCTCAACCCTCAACGATCCCCCTCCATGTCTGACGCCAAAGTGACCCCGATGATGCAGCGGTATCTGGAGGTCAAGGCGGAGACGCCGGGGGCCATCCTGCTGTTTCGGATGGGGGACTTTTACGAGCTGTTTTACGAAGACGCCGAGATCGCCGCTAAGGTCCTCGGCCTCACGCTCACCAGCCGCGACAAGGGATCGGCGAACCCCGTCCCGATGGCCGGGTTTCCGTACCACGCCCTCGAAGGGTACCTCAACAAGCTGATTCATTCGGGTCAGCGCGTCGCCGTCTGCGAGCAAGTTGAAGACCCCAAGCAGGCCAAGGGGATGGTCCGCCGCGAGGTCACACGCATCGTCACCCCCGGCACGCTCACCGACGACGCACTGCTCGACCCCAAAGAGAGCAACTTCCTCGCAGCTGTCTTCCCGGCTCGCGACCGCGTGGGGATCGCGTGGTTGGAACTGTCGACCGGACGGTTCCAGTGTGCAGAGTTGGCGCTGGGCGAGTCTCGTAAAGGGGCAGGGCGGTCGACCGGTGATCGGCTGAGCCTCGGCTTTTCCGCAGCCAGCCAGCAGTCGTCGGCACTGCTCGATGAACTCGCCCGCATCCGCCCGGCGGAGTGTCTGGTCCCGGAAACACACCGTGCCGACCCCGCATTGATCCGGCTGCACGAGCTGCCCGATATGGTGCTGACCTCGCGGGCGCCGTGGTGCTTTGTCCCGGACAATGCCCGGAATGTGCTGCTCAAGCACTTCCAGACCAGCACGCTGGAAGGCTTCGACCTCGACGCCGATTCACTCGGCATCACCGCAGCTGGGGCCCTGATGGAATATGTCGAGGAGACGCAGAAATCGTCCCTCGGGCACATTGTCCGGTTGGAGCAGTACCGCCGGGGATCGAGCCTCCTCATCGACGAAGCCACCCGTCGCAGCCTCGAACTCACCCGTACCATGCGTGAGGGTCGCCGCGACGGCAGCCTGCTCTCGGTCCTCGATGAGACGGCCACGCCGATGGGTGCCCGCATGCTGGCGGAGTGGTTGTCGAATCCGCTGACCGACAAGGTCGCGATCGAACGCCGCCTCAATGCGGTCGAGGAGCTGATGCGGGACTCGCGACTGGGACGAGATCTCCAGGAGTTGCTCAAGCAGGCCTACGACATGCAGCGGCTTTGTGCTCGCGTGGCGACGATGCGGGCGTCCGCGCGGGATCTGGTCTCACTCGGACGCACGCTGGCACTCCTGCCGAAGATCAAAGCCAAACTGGCCGGGCGGCTGACCGATCTGCTGAAGACCCTCGAATCACGGCTGGAACTATGCAGCGAGATTCGAGCGGAGATCGAAACGACGCTGGTCGATGACCCACCGCTGCAGCAGAACGACGGGGGACTGGTCCGCGACGGATTCAGTGCTGAACTCGACGAGCTGCGCGATCTCGCCCGGGGTGGTAAACGCTGGATCGCGGAGTACCAGGCTCAGGAGATCGAACGCACGGGGATCTCGAACCTGAAGGTCGGCTTCAACAAGGTCTTCGGGTACTACCTCGAAATCACGGCCTCGCAGTTCCACAAAGTCCCCGCCGACTACATCCGCAAGCAGACCCTCAAGAATCAGGAGCGGTACATTACGCCGCCGCTCAAGGAGTACGAGGACAAGGTCCTGCGGGCTGAAGAGCGGGCGATCGCCCTCGAGAACGAACTGTTCCAGAAGCTGCGTGATGCCGTCAACGCCGAGTGCCGTCGACTGCAGCAGACCGCCGAAGTCCTGGCCCAGCTCGACGTGCTGGTCGGACTGGCGAAGCTGGCGGTCAGCATGCGTTACTGCCGCCCTGAGATCACGACCGATCCGGTTCTCGACATCCGCGACGGCCGACATCCGGTGCTCGACAAGCTGCGACCGACGGGGGAATTCGTGCCGAATGATGTGGTTCTGGGGGGAGAAGAGACGAGAGAGGAGAGAAGAGAGCCAGAGACATCGTTACCCGAGAATGCTGTAGACCCGCCATCCCCGCTCGACAGTGCCCCTCCGGTCCCTCAACCCTCAACTCTCAACCCTCAACTCTCCCCCTTCATTCAACTCATTACCGGCCCCAACATGGCCGGTAAGAGTACCTACATCCGACAGGCGGCACTGCTGACGATCATGGCCCAGATCGGATCGTTCATCCCGGCCCGGTCAGCGCGGATCGGGATCGCCGACCGCATCTTTGCCCGCGTCGGGGCCAGCGATGAACTCGGACGAGGGCAGAGTACCTTCATGGTCGAGATGACCGAGACCGCTCGCATCCTCAACGCCGCCACCGAGCACAGCCTCGTCATTCTCGACGAGATCGGCCGCGGGACGAGCACGTATGACGGGATCTCACTCGCGTGGGCCATCACGGAGTTCATCCACGATGACCTGCGTTGCCGGACACTGTTCGCGACGCACTACCACGAGCTGACCGCGCTCGCTCAATCGCTGGTCGGCATCGCAAACTGGAACGTGGCGGTCCATGAGCGCAACGGCGAGTTGATCTTCCTGCACAAGATCGTCGCGGGAGCGGCAGACAAGAGCTACGGAATTCAGGTGGCCCGCCTGGCCGGTGTTCCCCGCGAGGTGATCGACCGCTCCGAAGTGATCCTTCAAACCCTCGAAGCCGACCACCAGGACTCGACCGGCAAGACGACAATCCCGCAGCGCAAACGCCGATCAAAGCACAAACAACTGACCCTCTTCGGCCCCGAATACCACCCACTGCTGGACGAGCTGCGCGCCCTCGACACCGATCACATGACGCCCAGTGCAGCGTTGGACGCTCTGCAGAAACTCCGCAGTCGGCTCGGGGCGAAGTAGCCAACTCTCTGATGACGGGGAAGCCATGAACGGCTGCTATGCTTCCATCAGCCGCTCAGTTTGTGGTGTCGCATGGCTTTGGGAAAATGTGTAACCATGTAGGGCTTGGGAACGAGAGGAAAAAAACATGAGCGAAATTGCCATTCTCGCCGGCGGTTGTTTTTGGGGCATGCAGGATTTGATTCGCAAACTGCCCGGAGTCGAGAAAACTCGTGTGGGTTACACGGGAGGAGATGTTCCGCACGCGACCTATCGGAATCATGGAACTCACGCCGAAGCGATCGAGATCAAGTTTAATCCGCAACTGATGTCTTATCGAAAACTGCTGGAGTTCTTCTTTCAGATTCACGATCCGACGACCCTGAATCGACAGGGCAACGACTGTGGCACCTCTTATCGCTCAGCAATCTTCTTCACCAACAATGAGCAACAGAAAATCGCACTCGATACGATTGAAGATGTGAACGCATCCAAAATCTGGCCTGGCAGAGTGGTGACTGAGGTGACGCCAGCAGGCGATTTCTGGGAAGCCGAACCAGAACACCAGGACTATCTGGAAAGGATTCCTCACGGATATACCTGCCACTTCCTTCGCGACGATTGGGTATTACCAAAACGTCAGGATGGCAGAGCAGGGTAGCACCGGCCGACTGGATTGGGAATCTGTCGGCGATGCAGCATGACATGAGGTTTTGGCCCGCACTTCTCCCGTCGGGTGTCGGATACCGGTGAGACGTACCAGCTCTCACTTCGAACCGTACTTCGCGTTGACCTCCAGGGTCATGCGTTGACGCTCGTTCTGGACGATCAGCCAGGCCGCTTCGCGATCCTTGGCCCCGCGGACGACGGCGTCGGCTTGCTTCTCACGCACTTGCTGCAAGTTGCTGCTGACCTGATAGGACGGGGCTCGGTACCCGTAACCTCCCCAGAAGTTCATTTCGGCGTACCCGGGATCGTAGGTCGAATTCCAGACAATCGATTTCTGGGCGGCGTTGACCTCGATCGAAATCCCCCGCATCGACGCTCCGATCGCCCGCAGGCGCTCACTCATCTCCGCTCCGTAACGCACCAGCCCCGGATCGACACCGCGAGTGGACAGCTTGTCGATCTTGCGAGCCATGTTTTCGTGCCAGGTGGCTGACTGAGCAGGGTTCATATCCCCCCGACGCCCAGCCTGCTGCAGGTCGTCCAGACACTGATTCACCGTGTTGAAGTACTTCAGGCTGGCTTTGGCATCCGGCAGTGACGACGACGCGGTCGAAGGGCTCGATCGTGGCTCAGGGGTGGGAGTAGGAGTCGGGGACTTCGGAGCCGGCTTGGTACTGGCAGCCACTTCCGACGGTGTAGGAGCGGTGGGCACCGGGGCAGCGGGGGCAATCAACGACAGTACCATGCGCAAGCTGGAATCGGAAAAGTTCGGCATGATCAGGACCAGGCTCTGATCCTCGATCTCCACAGCTGCGTCTGTCAGTTCGTCCACATGCATGCCCGATTCGGCGATGATGTTCAGGAGCATTCCCTTCAACAGCTTCGCGGAATTGGCCGGCTTCTTGCCGAAGTCGACGACCAGTCGTGCGTGAGTTTTCTCATTCACGTCCGCGGTGAAACAGATCCCCCGAGTCGTGCCCAACAGTCCGAGCAATTCATCACGCACCGTCATGTTGCCCGCAACATCTGGCAGCTTGTCGAGCCGTTCCCGAATCCGGACCGGATTCCCCAGGTCTTCGAGATCCATGGCGATCACCACCTGATGATCACGCTGGGCGGCGATTCCCAGATATCCCGCCGGGACCTGAGTGCTCGTCGACGTTGTTACATGGCGGACATAACGTGCGGCCTCCTGCCGTGCGGCGGGGGAGAGTATTCCCAACACTGTCGTCGTCAGCTCGACGTAAAACGCATCTTGCTTCGACAGCACAGCTGGACGACCTCCGATCGTCTCGGTTTGTGCTCCCTCTTCCCGTTCGGCAAAAGAATCGAGCCGAACACCACCCGGGATCAGAGCCAGGGCCACCGAGGACACGACCTCTGACGCATGCGGACGGACCTGCATCCCCGTGACCAAGGTGCTGACATGTGGCGGTATGCTCGAAGCTCCCGCCAGAAACTTCTCCTGCTGCTGGCTGGCCCAACCTTCGCTCTGACCTCGGGGCGAGTTCAGGACCTTATCCACGCGAACCACAGCCACCACGTTCGATGACTCGGGAAGGTAGGGAAGCAGTGCCCGGGCCGCGTCCTCGGCCCGGCTAGTCCGCCCCGTTGCGCCTCCGAAAACCAGGCTCAGACACGAGACCACACACCATACCCAGCTGCGGCGAGAAATCATGGATGCCTCACTGTGACGATTAAACTAGCCCGCCGGGAATTCCCGGTCGTCATCGATTGTGCCAAGAGCCGCACCACGACGCCAGCCCCGAGAGGCGGACATGCACGATTGGCACGGTCCCCTAGAGCGATTACTTCCCCGACTTTTCGTCGGAGTTTAGCTTCGTCAGCTTGATGGAACGCAGGGCTCCCGTGGTGCGGTAAGTGGTGAATCCCAGCGGCTTCGACAGGTCCACTTCAATACGGATGCCGATCCGCTTGTCGGAGTAGTCGACATCAACCACCGACTTGTCATCGATCCAGACTTCGATCTTGGTCTTCGTCACGCGGATGCGGACTTTGTACCACTTCCCCTTTTCAAAGTCGTAATACCCCGTCGTCTCATTTTCGACAGCTGAGTTTCCATCCAGCGTCGACAGACCAATCACGCCGCCGCCCCAGCCACCGAGCACGAACGAACAGCTGTCTTTTTGTACGGGGAAGGTAATCGTCCCGAAGAAGTCAGAGCCCTCGATCCGCTTGGCCTCGAACGTCACTTCGTAATCGACCTTCGGCAGTTCCTCACCGGCCCAGGTCACGCCGGTCATCGGGTCGCCCTGGCCCATCACCAGTTCACCGTCTTTGACCGTCACCTTGCCATCGGCACCGAACTCAGGGACCTTCCAGTTCTTGAGGCTCTTGCCATCGAACAGTTCCGTTGCCTTGGCCTCGGCACTCGAAGCGGGCTTCTCATCCGCACGCACGAGGAACGAAAGAGCCAGTCCAGTGGCGACACAAGCAACAGCAAGTGAAAGACGCATGGCAGGAGTCCTGTCGGAGTTTGTCGATCGATGACCAGTATCAGCGGCCCATCATATCCAGAGTGCCGCCCGAATGGGCCAGTGTTTTTGGGGCTACTCGGGGGGATTCTCGCGAGGTTCGGAGCGGTCACGCCCGGGCTCCCGCGGCTTCGGCGAGTGACCGGGAGCACTCACCACGGTGAGGATCTCCTGAGCGTCAACCAACACGCGGCGGTTGTCTTCGTAGCTCACGAGAACTTTCTTGGCGAGGATCTCCTGGGCGAGGACTTTTCCTTTCCCCTCCTTGGTCACCACGAACTTGCCCACACCCGGCAGCTCCTGGCGGTATTCCTCATAGGTGTCGTATTCGTATCGCAGGCAACATTTCAGCCGCCCGCAACGTCCCGACAACTTATTCGGATCGAGGCTCGCCTTCTGCAGCTTGGCCATCTTCATCGAGACCGGTGGCATCTCCGTCAAATGCGTGTTGCAACAGACGGGTTTGCCACAGTCGCCGTAGTCGGCCAGCAGCTTCGCCTCATCGCGGATGCCCACCTGCCGCATCTCGATCCGGATCTTGAAGAACTGGGCCATCGATTTGACCAGCTCGCGAAAATCAATCCGGGCCTCGGACGTGTAATAGAACGTGATCCGCTCTCCGCCGAGCAGCTGTTCCACGTCGATCAGCTGCATTGCGAGGTTGTGTTCGGCGATCAGCCGGCGGGCCTGCAGGAACGCGTCCTGTTCAAGCTGCCAGTTTGTCTCGCGCAGCTTGTCATCCTCGGGGGAGGCGAGTCGCTGGATCTTACCGACGACTTCTTTGCCGCCGAGGTAGGCCTTGGTACGGTCGTTCGCCTCGCACAGCACTTCGCCCCATTCAATCCCACGGGGGCTGCGGACGATGACCTGATCGCCACGACGGTATTCCTCTTCGGTGTAATTACGGTCGCCCGCCCCGCGCGTCGCAAATTCGGCGACGGTGCGAAGAGTGCCATAGCGGACAACGTAGCGGCGAGCCATGCGGATCCTTCCCGGGTTGCAGTCGATCGGATGCAGCTGCCGCCTGATGGAGGACCGCTGCACCACATCGGGGATTCTACTCGCTAGGCGGTTCCGATTGTCAAACCAGACCGCGGGGACGCAGCACGGAACTTCAAGACTCCAGAGAGGTTCAGGCCGCGCCGCTTCTTCAACGGCGACCTCTCGAACTGTTGATTTCCGAACGACTCTCACAGTGTGCGGTCCGGCAACGCACACTTGGAAAGTTCCCCGGAATAGCCACCGCTCGACGAACCGGATTCCGATTATTCCGGTTCTGCCGACGACATCGAACAGTGAAAATAGACATGGGCAGATTCTTTTTGACTCGGTGCCAGTCGAGACCTAAGTTCAAAGTGTTCGCCCCAGAACACGGCTCGCGACGGGAACCACTCCCTGCCAGTTCTCTGACCTCAGAGAACGGCCCCGCCCGCCACTCGAAGCGAACACAATCAGACATCCGGAGCGCGGCAAGGAAAAGCTGGGAAGCTTTGAGGGGACCTTGCCGCGCTTTTTATTTTTTGCTGGTAGTAGCTGACAGCCACACGGCCCAGTGACCTAATCGTCGGGTGCCACTGGCGAGAACTTTGACTCGCAAGTGCCGGACACATGTGCCCCGTGATCAACCGAGTTATCGAGCAGCTGTGAGCGTATTCACTTGCGGCCCAAAGCGACCGCCGTGCCACCCGTCGGACAGACTATTTGTACTCTTTGAAAAACTCGGGATCGAGATCGTAGATCGTTCTAGGTTTCAAACCGAGTTCCAATCGCTCGAAAATTGTCACCAGCTTTTCACCATCCACAAGCTCAATAGGATGTGCACCATCTCTTACAGCTTCTCGCTTTGCGTCCATTGTGAAACTACCGGTCGTCAGAAATATTCCCTTATCAGCCCGACCAATCATGGCCCCACGGAAATCTCGTAGCATTCCTGCTGACACAGACCCCTTATACCTTTTGCATTGAAAAATGACTTTGAAGCTAAGAAGCGGATTGATTTCGAGGATTCCTTCCCCATCAATTCCTCCATCACCCGAGCGACCGGTCACTTTGACATTCTGAAATCCATGCTCTCTCAGGAGTCTCTGGCACAATCTTTCAAATCCCTCTGGACTAAGAGATTTTAGGGTTTGCAGGAGTTTCGGTTCATCAAGTTCGAGGATTTTTTCTTTAATCTCAATCGCCTCAATTCCGTTGGCTGATGCATTCCCAATCCCATCACGCTTTTCGCCTGACATCAGACTATGAATATTTTTGAAGAACGCGAGGCGATTGAATTTCGTGAGATCCTCATTTAAACCAAGCTCGGTGAGTCGCCAAACACCTCGGGTTGATGAATCAAGATGGCCCGACCTGACGAGATACATCCGCGCCCATGCGATCTGATTCCGGATACGTGATTGACCGCTTTTCAGGGTTTTCTCAAGTTCGGATTCCGGGACTCTTTCACGCTCGATGACAGCATCTGTCGCCTCGTATGATGAAGCAGAACCGCCCAATTCTCGCAAAGATTGTAGCAGAGGAACAAAGAATCGACTGAACTCGGGCCCCTTGGCCATGAGATTATCTGCTACTGTGCCTTCACGGGATTGAACAAGTTGGCCGAATTTTCAGCCTAACTGTTTGCTACGCTTAAGAGGCTAAACCAAGGTGGCCTCAACAAGCAAGCACCTCTGGCTCAGACGCACACAGATATCCCCCAGAACGAGCCACTCCGGGCTACCCAGCTCCCGTTCAACAATCCGGCTGTCTCCCCTTCGCCCACTCTCCCCCTCTCTCATCCCCCCATCCCCACCTGCCGCTGACCGGCATCTTGCAATCCGCTATGATCCTTGCCACACCAACCGGGCTCTGGCTCGCCCCGCTGGTCGATCCCTGGCGTGAGACTGCATCGATGAAAGCTCCTTCGAGTGGTGGTGGCTGGAAGGCCATTGCTTACACCCTGCGCATGGCGAATCGCGTTGGCTGGTGGCGGCTGTGGTCAGCCATGCGGTCGAAGAATACGTGTAAGACCTGTGCCCTCGGCATGGGTGGCCAGATGGGCGGCATGGTCAACGAGGGAGGGTACTTCCCCGAGGTCTGCAAGAAATCATTTCAGGCCATGGTCTCCGACATGCAGTCGGGGATCACGGCGGAGTTCTTCCAGAAGTACGGATTCAACGAGCTGCGTTCGTTCTCGCCGCGGCAGATGGAGATGAGCGGGCGGCTGGTCTTCCCGATTTACGCCGGGCCCAACGACACGCACTACCGCCAGATCAGCTGGGACGAGGCACTAAAGCTGCTCGCCGACAAGCTCAAGGCGGCTGGCCCGATGCGGACATTCTTCTATGCCAGCGGGCGCTCTTCGAACGAGGCGGGGTTCCTGCTCCAGCTGTTCGCCCGGTTGTTCGGGACGAACTACGTCAACAACTGCTCGTACTACTGTCACCAGGCGAGCGGGGTGGGGCTGGGGGCGGCGATCGGAGCCGGGACCGGGACGATCAAGCTGGAAGATCTGGAGAAGGCCGACCTCTACATTCTCATCGGCGGCAACCCAGCCTCGAACCACCCGCGACTGATGCGGAGCCTGATGGAGTTGCGACGACGCGGCGGGAAGGTGATCGTCATCAACCCGGTCAAAGAGTTGGGGCTCGTCAACTTCCGCGTCCCCAGCGATGTGCGCAGCCTCCTCTTCGGGACGAAGATGGCCAGCCAGTACGTGCAGCCTCACATCGGCGGCGACATCGGCCTGATGCTGGGGATCGCGAAGTCGCTGCTGGCTCGCAATGCCCACGATGCGAAGTTCATTGAGCAGTCGACCGAGGACTTCGAATCGTTCCGCCAGCAGGCGGAGACCACTGACTGGGCCACGATTGAACAAGCCTCGGGAGTCGCGCGGGCCGAGATCGAGCAGGTCGCCGAGACCTATGCCCACGCGAAGAATGTCGTCATCGGCTGGACAATGGGGATCACGCACCACCTGCACGGGACCGACAACGTCAAGATGATCGCCAACCTCGCCCTGATGCGGGGGATGGTTGGTCGCCCACACGCGGGCCTGATGCCGATTCGCGGGCACAGCAATGTGCAGGGCATGGGCTCGGTCGGCGTGACACCACAATTGAAGCTCTCGATGCTCAAGCGGTTTGAGGAGCGGCTCGGTGTCCAGCTGCCGACCTCGCCGGGCCTCGACACGATGGCCTGCATGGATGCCGCCGACCGGGGGGAGATGGACGTGGCGATGTGCCTGGGTGGCAACCTGTATGGCAGCAACCCCGACGCAGCGTACGCCGAGCGGGCGATGAAGAAGCTCGGTCTCGTCACGTACCTGACCACGACACTCAACACCGGACACGCGTGGGGCAGGGCACAGGAGACGCTGGTCCTCCCGATCCTGCCGCGTGACGAAGAGCCCGAGCCGACCACGCAAGAGTCGATGTTCAGCTATGTCCGTCTGAGCGATGGCGGCCCGTCACGGTATGCCGGGCCGCGCAGCGAGGTCTCGGTCCTGACTCACATCGGCAAGGCGGTCCTGGGCGAGAACGGCCCAGTCGACTGGAAGAAACTCGAAAGCCATGAAGCGGTGCGGGAACTGATCTCCGAACTGATCCCAGGCCTCGAGCCGATCAAAGACATCGGGAAGACGAAGAAAGAGTTCAGCATCGCCGGTCGTGCCCTCGACTTTCCGAAGTTCCCGACGCCGACTGGCAAGGCGAAGTTCCACACTGTCGCGATTCCTCCGTCTCACACCGACCAGGGCCCCGAGCTGCGGCTGATGACGATTCGGTCGGAGGGCCAGTTCAACACCGTGGTCTACGAGGAAGAAGACCTCTATCGGGGCCAGGACCGCCGCGACATCATCCTGATGCATAAGGATGACATCGCCCGGCGAGGCCTGAAGGTCGATCAACTGGTCCGGGTGAAAAGCTCAGTCGGCGAGATGCGTTACCAGCGGGTGCGCGAGTTCGATGTCCGTCCCGGCAACGCGATGATGTACTGCCCCGAGTCGAACATCCTGATCCCCCGAGCCGTCGACCCGCAGTCGAAGACCCCGGCATTCAAGAACATTGCGGTGACGGTCACAGCTGAGGATCCGGTGTAGAGTGGGCCAGTAACGCCGGCCGTTGATCAGCGAGCGGCAGACGTCCGTCTTCCGTGAATGGGCGACTGAGCTGAGTGAACCGTTCTCACCGCAGTGGGTGAATCTCAGACGCCAGCGAGAAAGCTCATCCGTGCGACTTTGATCACGCGGAGAAGCACCAGAGGGCTGACGCTCTCCGCTCGCCAGGGGAGAGCCGGGGAAGAGAACAGCAGCGTCCTCAGTTTCGCTCGGCGATTTCCTTCCCCGGGAGCAGAAGCAGCTTCCCGAACGGGTTGTACATCGGGCTTCCGGGCGGGAACTGACACTCCGACCGCGACGCGACATGCAGCGTCTCCCCGGTCTCAAGCACTAGAATATGCCCGCAGTCCACGGGGCGGTCACCGCGGCTGATGTAACGCAACGCATCGACCAGAGGATCGCCATTCGGTGAGGTGTCCTCTCGGCGCATCGCAATCTCCGGCAGGCCGAGGACATGCATGCCCATCGTGCTGATCTCAGACTCACCGTCGAAGAGGCACACGAACGCATAGCTGATGGCATCGGAGCTGCCGTCCTCGGTCATTGCCAGCCACTGACTCGCGCCGTGAGCCATGCCGCTGTTGTCGATAAACACTCCCGCGCCGCCCGCTCGGACAATCATCATCGCAGCTTGCATCATCGTGCGTACCGCATCGTGCGAACCACCAGGACCAATTAGTCCCACATTCACCGTATAACGCCGAACCCGGTCGAGTTCCTCGGGCTTCGGCGGACGACGGCAGGACGACTCGAAAATTCCCGCAAACTGCTGATCGGGCTGCATGGGAGAGAACTCGATCTGCTCACCCCCAGGTAACGTCAGCCACTGCGGCGAGAGCTGGCAACCTTCAGGTAGCCGCTCGATCAATTCGCCCGGATGGTTCCAGTTGCCGGGAATCCGCAACGCGATCTCGACGGGTTTGGTCGGGGTACTCATATCGCATTTCCATGAAGTGGTGGCCTAGGAGGCCCCGTTGAAGGTCGATCACGCTCTCCTCGCCCCCGACCTCAAAACGGGTGAGTGGATCATGATCGATTTCTCACCGGGGTGCTATTTCAGCGACATAACCGTTTTTTCGAGATGTCGCCTCATGAACACCCGACGGGCCATACTTGTCCTCCATCTCCTCTGACGGAGACAAGCAGCACGGACTCTCAGCCGAGCAACCGCAAGTGACTTCGCTCACCAATTTCACCCCCGGTCCTTCCTAGAGTTTCAACGCCGGAACGCAATCCTGTCTCGTCGGGTTTTTTCGACTTCCCGCAACAGTGGCTCTTGAGCCGGTTGCACTGGACGCGGTTCCCCACTACGTTTTCCAACAATTAGCGGATGCCCTACTCCCGTCCACCATTGGGACGGAGTTGGCCCATCATGCGATTCAGACATTTCAGACACTCGACCCACGACTACCGGACATTCGATTCATGATGAGCCTCGCATCATCGCAGTCGCAGCTACTCCATGAATATCCCCCAACGATCTCCAGCCGCTCGCTGGCTTCGCGTGCCCGCCATGGCATCGGATGGATCGTCTGTCTGCTGCTGGCGCTTGCATCAAGTCATGCGACCTTTGCAAACGACGAGCCGAAAGCTCCGCACATTGAATCGTCGCAAATTCATGCCGGCGGAGAGGCCAGCCTGAAGCTGCCCGATCTGAACCAGGCAACGTTCCTCGGTGGAATCGGTGGCCGGACGCTGCTTTACAGCGGGGTCGTGATCTGCGTCCTCGGGCTCGGATTCGGGTTGAGGGTCTCGAAGCAGTTGAAGAACCTGCCGGTCCACAGCTCAATGCTCGAGGTCTCCGAACTCATCTACGAAACCTGCAAGACGTACCTGTTTACGCAGGGGAAATTCCTGTTCGTCCTGTGGCTCTTCATCGGGGCGATCATCGTTTTCTACTTTAAGTATCTGCTGGCCTTTAGCACTTTGAAGGTTGGCATCATTCTGGCCTTCAGCGTGATCGGGATTCTCGGGAGCTACCTCGTCGCGTGGTTCGGAATTCGAGTCAACACGTACGCAAATTCTCGCACGGCGTTTGCCTCGCTGTCGGGTGAGGCATTCCCCTGCTACGCGATTCCTCTCAAGGCGGGAATCAGCATCGGCATGTTGCTGATCTGCGTCGAGCTGCTGCTGATGCTGGTCATTCTGATGTTCATTCCTGGTGACTATGCCGGTCCGTGTTTCGTCGGTTTTGCCATTGGGGAATCGCTCGGTGCCGCCGCTCTGCGAGTCGCAGGGGGCATCTTCACCAAGATCGCCGACATCGGGGCTGACCTGATGAAGATCGTCTTCAAGATCAAGGAGGACGATGCCCGCAACCCCGGAGTGATCGCCGACTGTACGGGCGACAATGCCGGTGACTCGGTCGGTCCATCAGCGGACGGGTTCGAGACGTATGGTGTGACGGGTGTGGCTCTGATCACCTTCATCCTGCTGGCAGTCAAAGACCCGATGGTCCAGGTCCAGATGCTGGTCTGGATCTTCATGATGCGAGTGGTGATGGTCGTCGCCTCGGCGGGCTCATACTTCGTGAACGAATCGCTCGCCCAGAAGAAGTATGGGAAAGCCCGCCACTTCAACTATGAAGCTCCACTGACACTGCTGGTCTGGATTACATCGATCTCGTCGATGATGTTGACCTACGCAGCCTCCGCATTCCTGATTCCGTCGCTCGGTGGTGACTCCTCGTTGTGGTGGAAGCTGTCGACGATCATCACCTGCGGTACGTTGGCTGGAGCGATCATTCCCGAAGTGGTCAAAGCCTTCACGTCGACCGAATCGCGTCATGTTCGCGAAGTCGTCTCATCCTCGAAGGAGGGCGGGGCCTCGCTGAACATTCTGTCGGGATTGGTGGCCGGTAACTTCAGTGCTTACTGGCTGGGCATGATCATTCTCATGCTGATGGGGGCCGCTTACGGGATCAGTGAAACGATCCCACAAGGCATGATGCTGGCACCCGCGGTGTTCGGATTCGGCTTGGTTGCGTTTGGATTCCTGGGCATGGGCCCGGTGACGATCGCCGTCGACAGCTATGGCCCGGTGACCGACAACGCTCAGTCGGTTTACGAGCTTTCCACGATTGAGACCCTGCCGAATATCTCGGCCGAACTCCAGCGAGATTTCGGTTTTACTCCCGATTTCGAACTCGCGAAGGAAAACCTCGAACGCAACGACGGAGCAGGGAACACCTTCAAAGCCACCGCCAAACCCGTGCTGATCGGGACAGCTGTGGTCGGGGCGACGACAATGATCTTCTCGATCATTCTCGACCTGACCCATGGTCTGGAACCGAGCCTGATGGGGAATCTGTCGATCCTTCACCCACCATTCCTGCTGGGGCTGATCGCCGGGGGAGCCATCATTTACTGGTTCACCGGAGCCTCGATGCAGGCGGTGACCACCGGAGCCTACCGCGCGGTGGAGTTCATCAAGGAGAACATCAAGCTCGATGATTCGGTGAAGAAGGCCTCGACCGCCGACAGTAAACGAGTCGTGCAGATCTGTACCGACTACGCTCAGGCAGGAACGTTCAACATCTTCGTGACGGTGTTCTTCACCACGCTCGGGTTTGCGTTCCTCGACCCCTACTTCTTCATTGGGTATCTCGTCTCAATCGCGTTGTTCGGCCTGTATCAGGCCATCTTCATGGCCAACGCTGGCGGCGCCTGGGACAACGCCAAGAAGATCGTCGAAACCGATCTGCGAGCCAAGGGAACCCCGCTGCACGACGCCTGCGTGGTCGGTGACACGGTGGGTGACCCGTTCAAGGACACCTCCTCGGTGGCTCTGAATCCGATCATCAAGTTCACGACGCTGTTCGGATTGCTGGCAGTGCCGCTGGCTGTTGAACTCAAGGAGAAGGAAGGCGTCGGAGTGACCATCAGCTTCGCGATCGTATTCATCCTCATTTCGATGGTGTTCGTCTACCGGTCGTTCTACAAGATGCGAATTCATTCGCACGACCCGATCCACGAGAACACGATTTAGTGGAGGCGTGAACGCCGAACGAAAAGGCCCGTGACAGAGCGATCTGCCACGGGCCTTTTCCATTTCGTTCGTGTTTGAGGAAGCGAAGGGGCGAATCACACAGAGCGGGACATGGTGCTATGCCTGCCCGACCGTGAATCAATCTACCTCAACCTGCCCGGCCTTTGGAGAACTGGATCAACGCTTCCAGCTTGGCCCTTGCAGCCCCCGAGTCGATCGTCGCGGCGGCCATCTGCACTGCCTCTTTCAACGTGCCAGCCCGCGAAGCTGTCCAGAGCGCAGCTCCCGAGTTCGCCAGCACGATGTGACGTGCAGGGCCCACTTTCCCGGCCAGCACATCCCGAATGACAGCAGCACTCTCAGCCGGAGATCCGACGACCAGATCACCCGGAGTACATGCGGGAAGCCCCAGATCATCGGCGGTCCAGTGGCGCTCCTCGATCCGTCCCGCCTGCACATCAAACACCGTTGTCGTGCCCCAGAGCGAAACCTCATCCAACTGATCAGCCCCGCAAACCACCAGCGTACGCGTCCCGCCCAGTTGGGTCTTCGCTTCCGCCAGCTTGCGAGCCGTTGAGACACGATTCGTTCCCAGGAGTTGGTATTCGGCTCCTGCCGGGTTCGTCAGCGGTCCGAGTAAGTTGAAGATCGTACGAATCCCGAGCTTCTGCCGTACGGGGGCCACGTGTTGCATCGCCTGATGCAATAATCGGGCAAAACAGAACCCGATGCCGATCTCATCAATGCATTGCCCAACCGCCTCGGGTGACAATGTGATGTCGACCCCGAGGGCCTCCAACACATCGGCCGAGCCACTCTTGCTGCTCGCCTGGCGGTTGCCGTGCTTGGCGACGGGGACACCCGCAGCTGCCGCGACGATCGCCGCTGCGGTGCTGATATTGAAAGTATGCAGTTGGTCGCCGCCCGTTCCACAGGTATCGAGCAGCCCCTTCGCCGAAGTTTGAATCGGCGTGGCCCGAGCCCGCATCGCAGCGGCCGCTCCGGCCAACTCTTGCGCCGTTTCTCCTCGCACTGCCAGACCAGTCAGCAGTGCGGCGATCTCCACCGGATCTGCCTTCCCGTCCATGATGACACCGATTGCAGCTGTCATCTCGTCCGTGGAGGTCGTTCCTCCGGCTATGGCCGACTTCAGGACCGTTTCAAGTTCAATCAGCATGAGGCAACCAATGGACTCAACAGGAGAGCGAGGCAGAAGCGCCTCACCCGCAAGTTATCGGCTGGTCATGGAATCGCCAATCGACAGAGGCCCCCCTGAGCCGTATCCATCCCCCAACTCGAGAAGAAGGCAGGACGTACAGCCCCCATTGGTTGTTGACCTCAAGAAACCGAGTTCACTCCAGCAGCCCCTCCCAATACCGTGGCTCAAGCTGCAGTACGAATACCCTCACACATGTGGTTTTCACGCTACCAATTCATCGGTTTCCGAAATCAATGAGTTGCAAGCGACTAAAGAGCTTGGATAGATTCAATTCTCGCGAATTCAAGCGTTCAGAAACCCATTTTACAGATGACTGGAACCTGCGATGAAAGCACTGAAAGTCTGGGCGTGTGTGACGATCCTTTCGATTTGTGGGTCACTGACCTGGCAAGCCCTTGCTGAGGACGCACCCGCCAAACCTGCTGCTCGAAAAGAATCACGCGGCCAGCTTCCCGCTCAGTACGGTAAACTCGGACTCTCCGATGAGGTCAAAGACCAGCTCTATCAGATCGATCGGGAATATGACGAGCAGATCAAAAAGCTCGCCGACGAGATCAAGGAACTGCAGGTCGAACGCGATGTCAAGATGCAGGAGAAGCTGACGGAAACGCAGCGAGCACAGTTGAAGACGTTGCGCGAGGAAGCGGCTGCGAAGCGGGCGTCTCGCGGGAGCAAGATGAAAAAGTCCCCAGAGCCAGGCAGCGAGGAAGCCTTGCCAGCTACAGAAGCGAAACCCAACAGCAACTAGAGCGGATTCGGAGTTGGTCTTCCGATGGGACAGACAGGAATGTCTGTCCTACTATTGATATTCAGTGGAACAGACATTCCTGTCTGTTCTTCTTCAAGTGAAGACCAAAGGTGAAATGGCTTGAGTTTCTCACCCAACCGCCCGGGCAGAAGGGGTCTTAATGACACTCAGTCTCAATAAGCCCCCATTCCGACCGGTTTTCGCTTCTTGTTTCCAAGAGAAGTTTTACACCAGCAAAATCGGCGCTTGACAGTCGGAATTGCCAGACCTAGAAAACAGTCAGATTGACGACTGCAAGCCTTGCGAGATTCGCCAGTTGCGGTGTCTTGCGAAAATCTTGAACTGGTCCTCTTTCCGACCGAAAGGTTGGTTCCGAGAAATCGGCTCAGGGTTTTCCGTTTCGTGGTCGATCTAGGTGGCATTGTCGTTTGGCGTATTGCCGTACGTCCTGAAGGAACTCGTCATGGCTCACGTTGTTGCGGAACCCTGTTTCGGCTGTAAGTACACCGATTGCGTCGTCGTTTGCCCGGTTGAATGCTTCTACGAAGCTGAGCAGATCCTCTTCATCCATCCGGATGAGTGCATCGACTGCGAAGCTTGCGTTCCCGAGTGTCCGGTCGCGGCAATCTTCCACGAAGACAACCTGCCTGAGCAGTGGGCCGACTACAAGGCGCTCAACGCCGAAATGGCTCCTCAGTGCCCCGGCATCAAGGAAAAGAAAACCCCGCTCGCCGAAGGCTAAACCTTCCGATCAGCGGATGCTGAACTTCCTCAGCCCGAGCGTATTCGTCTCGGGCTGTTTTCGTTGAGTTGCAATTGAAGTCCTGTGCCTCAGCGCAGAGCCAACGGAGCCTCACCCGATGACCGACTTGTTTTGCCTCGAACTGGAAACCGCTCTGAACGCCGTCCGCATCGCCAGTCGGGCCTGCCGTTCGGTTCAGAAAAGTATCTCCCCCGAGACCATCGCGAAGCAGGACAAGTCTCCGGTCACGGTCGCCGACTTTGCCAGCCAGGCGATCGTCTGCAAGATCATCGGCGATGCCTTTTCCAAGGACGCGATCGTCGGAGAAGAGGACTCCGCCGAGCTGCGAACCCCGGAACACGCCAGCCAGCTTGATCGAGTCCACCGCGAAGTGGAACTGGCCGGTATCAAAGGTAAGCCCGCAGACATCTGCAGCTGGATCGATCGCGGCAACAGCCCCGGTGGAGTCGAGCGGTTCTGGACTCTGGACCCCATCGACGGGACCAAGGGATTCCTGCGTGGCGAGCAGTACGCCATTTCGCTGGCCCTGATCGTCAACGGCAAGATCGAGGTCAGCGTCCTCGCCTGCCCGAACCTGCCAGCGAATGATGCCGAAGACAAGAACGTCGGGGCACTGCTCTCTGCCGTTCGGGGATTCGGTGCGAAGCTGTGGTCTCTCGATGATGTGAATGCCGCTCCTCAATGCGTCCGAGTCAGCGGCACAGCTCGTGGCTCGCTCGCCCGGTTCTGCGAGTCGGTCGAATCGGGCCATAATGCCCAGGACGTGACCGGGAAGATCCGCGAACTGCTCGGCAGCAACGCCACTCCCAGCCGCCTCGACAGCCAGGCCAAATATGGTGTCGTCGCCCGAGGCGATGCCGACCTCTACCTGCGCATGCCGACCAAAGCGACCTACAGCGAGAAGATCTGGGACCACGCAGGCGGCGTGCTGATCGTCGAAGAAGCGGGCGGTCGCGTCACCGACATGCACGGAGCTCCCCTCGACTTCACCCAGGGCTCTGAACTCAAAAAGAACCGCGGAGTCGTCGTCACCAACGGCCTCCTGCACGGCGAGGTCCTGGCGGCGATTGCCACGGCGATGAACGCAGCCCTTGGCAAGTAGACCGCATCTAAGTCAGCCGGCATTGAGTCAACCGCCGTGTGACAAACTTACTCCAGCCACAGATCGCTGGAACTCTGTCATTTCGTACCCATTTCGTTCACATTTCAGGAAATAGACGGCGTATACTCATAGCCCAACGCGGTGCCCCCCGTGCTTATGAAGTGAATGGAGGGGAATTGTGCCGGACAACACCATTGAGGTAAACCCTCCGCCTCCAACCGCGTGGACCTGGAATCAAGCGCCGCGCATTCTGGCAACGCTGATCCTGACCGGGCTGGGGACACTCGTCGTTTCGGGATTTTTTCTATGCCCTCAGCTTGATCAAGGGCGAGAAGAGGCTCGGTGCAGCTACCTCCCAAGATTGTGCCGCGATGCCCTCGCAGAGATCGAATCTGTTCCTCCTCACTTACGAGCTGAAAAGTGGCCGATAGTCGGGAGAATCGCCCCCGACCTTACGGTCATTGCCCTCCAGCCCAAAGGCGTAACTACGTCTGCCCTTCGAGCCACACTCCGCGGAGTGGATTATCAGATTGAACGAGTCTTTGTCGCCAGAGACACGAATGCAGCCGTGACGGACGGACGGGATGATTACACCCTCGAGTTCATGCAGGACTTCCTCATGAAGGTGAAAGCCCGACGGAACAGGGAGTGGATCATCATGATCACAGTTTGGATCACGACTTGGGCTTTTCTCGCCTGGAACCTTCTGCCCCGTTTGCCGGTCACCGAAAGTAAAGCCATTCCCCAAGGGTAGTCATTCCCTGTTTGACCGATTTCAGTCATCTGGCTGATTCAGCGTCAGGTTCACGGCGAAGTCATAAATCGCTAAAACCTCACCACTTGACTGACGCTCCTCCACGCAGACTTTTCCCATGATCCGCCCGCTGATCTCCACCGCCGAAATCGACTCCGCTGTGACCGCTTTGGGCCAGCGAATTACGGCAGATTATGCCGGTCGGCCGCTGACGATTCTCGGGGTGTTGACCGGAAGTGTGATGTTGGTCTGCGATTTGATGCGGCGAATCGAGCTGCCGCATCAGCTGGGGATGGTGCAGGCCAGCAGTTACCGCGGAACCGCCACGACCCCCGAAAACCTGATCCTGAATACCGAATTTTTGCCCGACCTGCGGGGGCGGGATGTCCTGCTGGTCGATGATATTTTTGATACGGGACGCACGATGTCGGCTCTGCTGGATGTGATCCGCCAGAAGGAGCCCGCGAGCTTGCGATCGGTCGCCTTGCTCTGGAAGCGGGTCCGGTCGCAGGTGAGCTTCGCCCCGGATTACCATTGTTTCGAGATTCCCGACGCGTTCGTTGTCGGGTATGGTCTGGACTTCAATGGGGAGTTCCGGCACCTGCCGTACATCGGCGTGCTGGAACCGGATCGGTCGGAGCAGGGGAGTTCACCGCTGACACAGCTCGACGTCGAGTGATTGGAATCAGTACACAGATGACACAGAGCACACAGATTTCGAGTGAAGGCTGAGTTCCTTCTCCGATCTGTGAACTCTGTGTCATCCGTGTCCCAAACTCTTCTTCGTGCCTCCGTGTCTCCGTGGTGAATCACTCGCTCTTGCGTTTGCTGATTCCCCAATCGGAGGCGGCCACGATGGCCATGAGACAAGGAAACGTCATGGTTGGCGAATCCGCTCAGATCGTTTTGGGGATCGACCCGGGGCTGAACCGCACCGGGTACGCCGTTCTCGAACGTACCCCGCTGGGGCCGTTCCTGCGAGAGGGCGGTGTCATCAGCTCGACGCCCGCACTCACCCTGGCCGAACGCGTCCTCGAAATCGGTACCGGCCTCCGCGAGGTCATCGAACAATACCGCCCTGAAGCGATGGCCATTGAGCAAATCTTCTCGATGGCCAAGCACCCCAAGACCGCGATCCTGATGGCCCATGCCCGCGGGGCCATCCTCTTCGCAGCTGCCGACGCCCAGCTGTCGGTCATGCACTACACCCCGCGTCAGATCAAGAAACTCCTGACGGGCAGTGGAACCGCGAGCAAAGAGCAGGTCCAGTTCGCCGTGCAGCGCGAGCTGCGGCTGGAGAAGCTATTGGAGCCAAACGACGTCGCCGACGCGACGGGCGTGGCCCTTTGTCATTACTACTCGCTCCCAACGGTCGCGGGCCTGACCGCGTGATTTGCACATACCGCTGACCGCTTAGCCAGCCACGATGTTCAGGCGAGTTGAACGCGGTTCAACCAATTCCCCAAGGACTAATGCGACCGGCCCGTACGCTTGTGGCGTGTGTGCTCAACGCGATCGAGTTGAACCACGTGCCCGTCATGTACGACGAGCGTTACATTGCCAAACTGCATTCCATGCAGCGCATGTCGAATCAACACCAACAGGTCGCGTGGGATCGCCACGAGGCTGTTATCGCGGTCCGTCGTGGCAGCTGTTTCCAATTCGAGCATGCCAACCTCCTTTCGCATCGGCAGGGACGGAAGCACCATCCCCTCTCAAGCACGCAAGCCACCAGGAACACGAGAGAATGTCTCTGATGACCCCGTGCAGATCCAAATCAGTGGTGTCGTGGCGAACGCGATCGACACAACATCGTGTTGACAGTTCTTGTTGAAAGCCGAAGGCAGACCGCGTTTCGCCGAGAGGTCGAGACCTCAGGCGAAGATCTCGCGCACAACTTTCCCCCCGACATCGGTGAGACGGAAATCACGTCCAGCGTAGTTGTAGGTCAAGGTTTCGTGATCGAGTCCCATCAGGGCCAGGAGCGTTGCGTGGAGATCCATGGAGTGCATCCGGCCATCGACCGCATGAGTACCGAACTCATCAGTGGCACCGTACGAGAAGCCCGCCTTCACGCCGCCCCCGGCCAGCCACATCGGGTATCCGGTGATGTTGTGGTCGCGGCCGTCGGGGCCTTGGGCGGTCGGAAGACGACCGAACTCGCTGCCGAAGAGCACAAGCGTCTCGTCGAGCAGTCCTCGCTGTTCCAGGTCTGTCAGCAGAGCAGCGGTTGATTGATCGGTGGCCAGGGAATTGTCGATTAACCCCTTGTGCAGGTTGTTGTGGTGATCCCATCCCCCCTGACGAATCTGGACGAACCGCACTCCCGCTTCGCTCAGTCGGCGGGCAAGGATGCACTGGCGGGCGAAACTTCCGGCCGGTCCGGGCTTCACGCCATAGGCATCGAGTACCGCTTGCGGCTCCTTCGAAATGTCGAGCAACTCCGGAACCTTGCCCTGCATCTTGAATGCCAGTTCGTATGACTGAATCACGCCCTCGATCTCGGGCGGAGCTCCGGGAGCGGCCTGCAGATCACGGTTCATCTGCTGCACCAGATCGATTTGCTTCCGCTGTAGCGGAGTCAACGAAGAAGCTTTCAAGTTCGGCAGGAAGCCCGAATCATTGATCCGCGTCCCCTGGAAGTGAGCGGGCAGAAACGCACTCCCGTAATTCACGGCCCCACCAAAGTTCGGTGAGGGATTCACGGTGACGTATCCCGGCAAATCCTGATTCTCGGTTCCCAGTCCATAGAGCATCCACGCCCCCATCGAGGGACGGGTCAAAGACGCCACGCGGGCCCCGGTATGCAGCTGGATCACTGCTTGAGGATGTGCAGGGGTGTCGGTGTGCAGCCCACGCAGGAAACACAGCTTGTCGACGTGTTTGGCGACGTGGGGATAGAGTTCCGAGACCCACGTCCCCGTCTGGCCATGCTGAGCAAACTTGAACTTTGAGGCCACGAGCTTCCCGCCGCCGGGGCCCGACTTGCCATCGCTCTCCTGCAGCTTTGGTTTGTAGTCAAAGGTGTCGACATGCGAGATCGCGCCTTCCATGAAGAGGAAAATGATCCGCTTCGCCTTCGTGGGCAGTTGCGGTGGCTTGGGAGCCAGCGGGTTATGCGGTCCAGGGTTAGCACGAGCTGTGCGATTCTGTAGCCCGAGCATTCCGGCCAGAGCGAGATACCCGAACCCGGAGCCAGCGGACTTGAGAGCGTCACGGCGGGAAAACAGGCCCGTGGGGATTGAGGATTGAGGTTGTGTGAACATGACAAGAGTCTCCAACTCGAACGCATTCGCGTATGTCTGTGTGATTGATCGGGAGGGGGTGTGTTTCGTGGCCGCAGCGGGCCAAGTAAACATGCACCTCGTCGGTCGGGAGCTGGCCCCGTGAGAGGCCAGCTCCTCGAACTCGACGGCTAGGGCAGGTAACGGAACTCGCCGGAGGCGAACAGGGCCTGGACGAAGCTGGACCAGGCAGCGGAACGGGCGTCGTGCGGTTGCACAATCTCCTCCTTTACCTCGGCATCGGTCTGCTCCACATCGTCGGGATTTACCACACTCGCGGCTCGCTGCTGGGCATCGGCCAGAGCCTGATCCACTGGAGTTCCGCCCGTCACTGGCTCGGCAGCGGAAGTCGCGGATGCCACATCTGAGGCAGTTCCTTCAGGAGTCTGAGCCACAGCTGGTGCAGTCGCGGCCGCTTTCGCAGCGGCTTCTTTCGCTGCAGCTTCTTGCTCGCGCTGGGCAATCGCCTGGAACTCTGACTGCAACAGCTCCGCGGCGAGCTTTTCGTACTCACTCACGAACGCGAGCGTCCGATCCACTTCGAGAGTCGTCGGTGTCCGCCCCAGCGTGACAGAGTAGGCCCGTTCAACACGACCGCGATCATCCAGGTCGCTCTGCGAAAGGAGCGACTCCGCAAGCGTTAGCGAGTTCCGCCGGACGAGTGCATCGTTCAGCAGATACAGCGACTGAGTCGGCACGGTCGTGGTCTCCCGCTGGCCCGAGACGAGCCCCTGATCGGCGAAGTCGAAGACCTCCAGCGAGCCAGGCACCAGCGTCCGGAGCAGAGGCAGATAGACACTGCGGGCCTTGCTGTTGTTGGCAATCTCGGTCAATTGTTGGGACTCCGGCCCGTTGTTTCGCAGCTCGATGACCATTAAGGCTTGAGCTGCCGACCCCTTGGGTGGCAGGCGTTCGAGGGAGTTTGAGGCAGCAAGGATCGTGTCACGCAGCTCCTCGGCATCGAGGCGACGAGGGCTGTGTCGCCAGACAAGTCGATTGGCCGGGTCACGAGTCAGGTGTTCTTCCGTGGCCGCTGAGCTGAGCTGAGCTGATAGGCTCGTGTCAGAGCCAGCGAACGAACCAGTCGCTTCACCGACCAGCCGTCCTGAACAAACTTCGTGGCCAGATAGTCGAGCAGTTCTGGATGCGATGGCGTATCGCCAGTCACCCCGAAGTTATCGACACTCTTCACGAGGCCATTCCCGAACAGATGTTGCCAAACGCGGTTGACGATCACGCGTGAAGTCAGCGGGTTCTGGGGACTGGTGATCCACTGGGCCAGTTCGAGGCGACCACTCTTGTCGGCAGGGATCTCGGGCTGTCCCGGGTAGTTCACGACCTTGAGAAATCCACGCGGCACGACCGGGCCGAGTTTCTCGGCCTCACCGCGGACTCGGACCTCGGTGTCGCCAATCTGTTTGGCTTCACGCAGTCCGAGTGCTACTTCTCCACTGGCTGCGGGGTCAGTCAGCGCGGTGTACTCGGCTTGCAGGCGGTTCCACTTCCGCCGGGCCACCTGGCGTTTGGGGCGTCCATTGGGGGCGAGTTTTGCGCCCTCCTCGGAATCTCGCAGCTTCTCGAACTCCGCCTTAGCCTCGTCGGCAGCCTGCTTGGCTGCGGCGACCTTGGCCTCATGCTCAGGTCCGGGCTGACTCGTCTGGGACAGGATCAGCAGCATCGACGGGTCATAGTAATCGAGCCCTCCGCCGCCCATCTTGTTCCGCACACCAGCGCACAGATCAGTGCTGTGGAAGATCCCCGCGATCCCGTAGTACTCTTTGGTGGAGATCGGATCGAACTTGTGGTCATGGCACCGGGCACAGCTGACGGTCAGCCCGAGGAACGCCTGTGAGAAGGTGTCGATCTGTTCGTCGATGTTGTCCATCGTGAAGCGGACCTTGAACCGCTGATTCACATCTTTGACACCGATGGCCAGGAAGCCCGTCGCGATATTCTGTTCGCGGCGCTGCTCTTCGGATTCGTATGGCAACAGGTCGCCAGCAATCTGCTCACGGACAAATTGATCGTATGGCTTGTCCTTGTTCAGAGCGTCGATGACGTAGTCGCGATAGCGCCACGCATTCGGGTAGGGCAGGTTGCGGGCGGAACCGGTCGATTCCCCGAAGCGAGCGATATCGAGCCAGTGTCGGCCCCACCGCTCGCCGAAGGCTGTCGATTGCAGCAGGCGATCAACGACCAGTTCGTAGGCCTGTGGCGAGGTGTCGTTCAGGAACGCCCGTTGTTCTTCCGGAGTCGGAGGCAGCCCTGTCAGGTCGTACGTGATCCTCCGCAACAGGCTCGACCGGTCGGCGTCCGCCACAGGGGCCAGGCTTTCGCTCTCCAGCTTCGCGAGAACAAAGCGGTCCACATCGCTGCGGGCCCATGCGGTGTCTCGTACTTCGGGGACGGCGACAGACTTGAGAGGCTGCCACGCCCAGTGCGACTGCCGCAGCTTGTCGTACTCGGCATCATCCTTCAGCAGGTTGGCTGGGATTTCCAGGCTGGGCCACGCGGCACCGTCCTGCACCCACTTCGTCAGGATCGCGATCTCGCTGTCCTCCAGCTTGAACTCGGGCGGCATCTTGAGCTTCTCGTCCGTGTGGCTGATCGCCTTGAGCAGGACACTCTTCTCGATGTCGCCGGGGACCACAGCAGGGCCACGACCACCACCTTGCAGCAGGCCGTTGCGGTCATCGACACGCAATCCGCCTGCGGCCTTGTTGTCGGCCGAGTGGCAGTTGTAGCACTTGCCCACGAGCAGCGGCCGGACATGCTTCTCGAAGTACTCGATGGCTTCCGCCGACGGCTTGTCGGGATGAGCAGGTTCCTCCGCCAGCAGCGGAGAGGAGGTGACGATGGACAGGCCAGCCATCAACATCCCCGAGGAGATGAGTCTCTTCATGAGAACGGTCCTATAGTGATTGAGAGTGTTTAGAAACACCCGATGGGGACTTACTTGACGGATTGAACCTGGTTGCGTTGAGTGCGGCGATTGCCTTGCTGCGGTCCCGGAGTCCATGATGGCTTCACCAGGGTCGCATTCCAAGTATCCCAGTCCTTCTGCAGTTCACTCAGAAGTTCGGGATTCTTGGCAGCCAGGTCGGTCTTCTCACCGATGTCATCCTTGAGGTTGTAGAGCCGGGCCTGCTCATCGCCGCGGACCTTGAGCAGCTTCCAATCTCCCTTTCGTAAAGCGATCTGCTCACCGAATCGCCAATAGAGCGTCTGGTGAGGGGCCTCCTTGTTCTCGCCCTTCAGGTACGGCAGCAGGTTCACGCCATCCAGCTTTTGATCAGCGTCAACCGGGACTCCAGCGGCGGCCAGCACGGTGGGCCCGAGGTCGAGCTGGATGACTGGCTGCGAGTAGTCCTGATTCGCGGGCAGCTGGCCGGGCCACTTGATCAGGAAGGGGACGCGGATCCCGCCTTCCCATGTCGTCGCCTTCTGGCCATTCAGGGCTCCGTTAGTGGAACCATTGGCCACGGGACCGCCGTTGTCACTGATGAAGGCCACCAGTGTTTCCTGCTCCAATCCCGCGTCCTTCACCTTGTCGAGTACGCGACCGATTCCATCGTCCATGGCAGTCAGCATCCCCGCGTAAGTTCGACGGCGTTCATCGGCGATCGAAGCAAATCGTTCGAGATGTTCCTTCTTGGCGTGCTGCGGATTGTGCACGGCGTTGTACGTCAGGTAGAGGAAGAACGGCTTGTCCTTGTGACGGTCGATGTAGGCAACAGCTTCGCGGGTGAAGGCGTCGGTCAGGTACTCCGGCTCTTTGACAACCTCCGTCCCTCGCAGAATCGGGTTATTGCCGCCCTCTTCAGGGAAGTACCCATGGGCACCGCCGAGGAAGCCGAAGAACTCATCGAAGCCGCGTTTGGTGGGGTTGAACTTCTCCTCGTTCCCGAGGTGCCACTTCCCGACGATGCCGGTGGAGTACCCCGCAGCCTTGAGGCGATCGGCCAGCGTCTTTTCCTGGAGGCTGAGTCCGAATCCGGAGGCGGCTTTCGGTCCCGGATTGAACTCGTGTCCGAATCGCTGCTGATAGCGCGAGGTCAACAGTCCAGCCCGAGTGGGGCTACAGTAAGGTCCCGAAACATAACCGGAGGGGAAACGCACACTGTCGTGAGCCAGTGCATCGATGCGCGGCGTGGGGATGTCCTTGCCGCCCAGGTAACCGAGATCACCATATCCGAGGTCATCGGCTACGATGATGACGATGTTCGGCGGTCGATTGGTCTCCGCAGCTGACAACGTTGAAACCGCCGGTAAGGCGAGAAGCAGCAACAGCGCGAGCAGTTGCCAGGAGGTGTTTCCGTGGGGCATGGTCTGTGTCCTTGGATAGTATTTAGTGTGTGTGATCTGTGGGTCAGGGGAGAAATGCTGCTCGACGGACTCGGCGAGTGGTTGTGTTCTTTGAGGGTTTAGGAACTTTGTTCGGATCGAGATCGAAGTCGTGAGAATTGCTGCCGGAGACAACCTGGCGATCGAATTCAAATTCGAGTCGCCCCTGATATCCCTTGGGCAATTCAGGAGTCACCATGAGTCCGGTGTTCTTGTCCTCGACCTGGATCTCGTCCGTTGAGGCTGTGCGTATTTTGACCTGGTGTTTTCCGAGCGTGGCCCCATTGCGGGAATCGCTGAACCGGAGTTCATAAGTCCCGTCCGCTTTGGTGTAGGCGGCACCATACGTTCCCGGAGGATCGACCGGCTGGAACACGACATAGGCATATGGCACCGCCTGTCCCTGCAGTTTCACGGTTCCGGTAACTAACCCCAGCTCGGGCCCCTCAGAACAGCCACTGGCCAGGAGCAAGCCCAGAGACATCAGTGTGACGGGTTTCCAGAACTTCAACGTCTTCATTTTCTGAATCCTTATAAAATCTCATCAACCTCACTGATGCGGGGGAGTTTCACTCTCTGCACTCAGGAGACTGAATTGTGTCGGTGAAGAGAGACTAAAACTCCCCGACAACGAATCCGTCGTTGCGGCGGCCGAGCTTCTGAAACAGGCCCAGCGTCGCTGCGGGAGTGACCAGGTTGGGGTTCACATCATTGAACTCGATGTTCTCGCTGATGAACGTCACGCGACCATCGGCGAACAGGAAGTGGGCTCCTCCGGTGTGTTCACTGCTGAAGCCGCGGGACACAGCGGGGTTGCCATTGGGCTGTAACAGTGGATCGTTGATCTTGACGTTCAGGATCGCCAGGTTTTGACGCGAGCCCCAGATGCCAGTCCCGGTGTAGTTCCGTTGGCCGACCCAGTTCGCAGCCCAACCACGTCGCCAGTCACGTTCACCCACGATGAATGTGTTCGAGGTTCCATCGGTGATGTCGGTAATGCGGACCTTGCTGTCTCCCCAGAACACGCCATACGGGTCTCGCTGCGACGTGATCCAGTCATCGGGAACCGCCCAGCGTGAACCGGAGACACCGACATAGTTCGATGTCCCGAGATACACGGGCTGATTGCCGAAATATGCCTTGTACGGCGCATCCCACTCGCGACGTTCATTGAGAGCCGGCGCCGTATCAGAGGGGCAGCGATAGAAACTGAAGGTCGTTTTCGGCAGGGCCTGTGCCACGGGGTCAGCGGTGTTCTTCAGCAGCTGATCGAGGTCAACGCCGTTGGTTTGCATCGTGTTGAAGATGTTCGCCTGTTCCAGCTGAGGGAGAATGAACGTCCCCCAACCGTACGAAGCCAGTGCAGCGACCGCTTGATTCCCCGACTTATGAACGACTCCCGGGGGGAAGGCGGCATGCGTGTCATGGTAGTTGTGCAGGGCCAGACCGATCTGCTTCAGATTGTTCTTGCATTGAGAACGGCGGGCCGCCTCGCGAGCTTGTTGCACAGCTGGCAGCAAAAGGGCGATCAACACGGCGATGATGGCAATCACCACCAGCAGCTCGATCAGGGTGAAACCACGTGAACGTGACAAGGACTTGGAAGCGACAGGCATGATCGATAACTCCGATCGATTGTGTGTGGGCGAGTAGTAGGTCACATCGCGCAGCGGGAGCGCGACAGCATCACGAGCAGTGCTCTCGTGACACCTTGACCAACGAATAGGGAGGGGTGAACACAGCTCCGCCGGGAACTCTGCCGTCACCCGCTGAGCGGGCGCGGCAGAGCTGTGGGCAGAACCAGTCGTTGCCGGGGAACAGCGCATTCCCTGGCCAGCGACAACAGCGGATGAATAGAAAACCGCCCTGGGAACAACTCTCCAATCAGCCACCAAGCCAAGAGCGGCTCAGCAGCCCACTGGAATCAGGGCGGCGCAATCGCAGCGAGAGTGCAAATGCGATTGCTGGCTCAACATGAGCAGCAACGCAGGCAACAACAGCCAGCCGAGTTCCGAAATGGGAACAGCATGGCCAGCGTTCGGATCAGTGATCCGCCGCGACGGGGCTTCGTGGAAAACACACCACGCGAGCGAGTTTGTGCCTGTTGGGTCGAAGAGGGAGACATGTTGGACCTGTGCGGTCACCGCCACGGATTCCGGTCGACCAGTGATGGCCGTGGCTCATTGAAAGGAACAGAGTTGCGGGGATTTTCCCTCGCAAACATATACCACCGACCTGGTAGTGGTTATATAATCGACCATCCAACACGAATTGTCAAGGATTGTTTTGAAAAAAATCTCAACGGAGACCTCATTTTGAATCAATCACTCGCAACCACTCGGAGCGGCGAGGCTCAAAATACTCACTGAAGATGAGCAGGGCGGCCGAGTGGGGTTCCATAAATCGAAAGCCCGCGGGCTGAGCGACCATCCGCCATGATGTCGCTCAAGTGATGGATCAACGCGAGTCACCGACTCCTCGCAATAACGAGCCAGCCTCCCCAACTCGATCCCACTCGGGAAGGCATGTCGCTGTATCACCCACTGAGTCACTTACCGGCATCCAATACCTCTGTGTCCCCAACCAATCGCTGGCAACTTGATCGGGACATGATGAACCACCTGAAGCCAACATGAAGACTGGCTCCTCTCCACAAGATTACCGAATCCTCGGGATATCAAGATCAAAAGCTGTGGTTGCAGCTGTCTATCGCCACGATGGTGCGTAAACTAGTCATTGAGTGGGAATACGCCTGATCTTCCATCTGAAGTGCTCACGACTCCTGTCACGAGTCCCACTCCCCGGAATCGCCGATCATGTCTCAACGACTCCAGAGTCCGCTGGTCCAGCTGCAATCCGCCATCGATCAACGCGTCCACCAGGAGTCGGAGTACGCCGCTCAATTTCTTCAAGGCCCCACCGAATCCGAGCAGGCACTGCGGGCCAATCTTCAGCAGATTGACGAGCAGCATCAGGTCTGGCTCGCTGCCGTCGTCGAGCAGCATCAGGCAGCCATCGACCAGATCAACCAGACGATTGACGATCAGCTGGCCGACCTGCACGCGGAACACCAGACGGAATTCAACGCGATCGAGGCCCTGCGCAACTCGGAACGCGAAGAGGTCGAAGCCAAGTATCAGGACAGTGCCTGGGTCGCTAACTCGCTTCTGGACGACACGGCCGAAGACAGCCCGCGACGACAGTTCGAAAAGACGCAGTTCTCCATCCTGAAGTCGCGAGAAGACCTGTCCACCTTGATGAGCGGTCTGAAATCCGACGCTCAGTCGCTGATGGAGCTGCGAGGCTGGACCTATGACCCACATTTCGAACCCACATCGGCCCCCAAGGCTCTCGACCGACTGGCCGAGATCCTTCAAACAACTCTCGAACGTAGCCGGGCAGAACTCAGCACGGCTCGAAGTTTGTGGCTTCCTAAGCTCTTTCAGGGCTTCCGGTCGCTGTTCGTCTTCGTGGGGTTCACGGTTGCGATCGCCGTCCTCTTTTTTCTGTTCGTTCCGCCTCAGCTACTGGAGATCACTGACGGTCGCAACTCGCCGACCTGGTTTGGGATCTCCGCTGGCGTCGGGGCAGGGGTGTCGCTGATTCTGACGGGGATCTTGTATGTTCTCGCCAGTTCCAGAATGTCCGAGACGCTCTCACTGCTGCAATCCTCGATCGCTGAATCGGAGTGGCTCTACGGACGCTGGACGCAAGTCGCCGACAAAGAGATCAACGACGCCGAAAAGGAGTTTCACAAAAAGCAGGAGCAATACGACCGCCAGCGAGAACAGGCCTTGGCCCGTTACCAGAAAGCCCATCAGGATCAGATTCAGGAGATCGATACTCTCCGGTCGTCGCAGGCACTGGCCTCTCGACAGAAGTTTGCCGACCAGAAGGCGTACCTGGAGTCGAGTCGTTCCACCCAGCTAGCCGCTCTCGAAGCCCATGTCCGCCAACAGCAGGAAGCCGGCGAACAACACTACCAGTCGGCCCGCAGCCAGGCTCAGGCCAGCCTCGATCAACAACTCTCCGACCATCGTCGACAACAGGCTGCAGCCTGGTCCGCACTGAAAACGCGGTGGGAGCAGTCGTTGCAACAAGCGAATCAGCAGATCACCACACTCCAGAACGAAGCGGCCACTTCATCCCCGGCATGGGAGCTGATCGAGTCCCCCGACTGGAAGCCCGCCACCCAGGTTCCCCAGAGCTACTGCATCGGCCAGCATCGCCTCAACCTCGAACAGTGGCCGGATGCGGTTTCCAACGACATTCGCCTCGCACCTCGGACATCGGAGATCTCCCTTCCTGCGCTGATCGATTTCCCCGACAAGGCCTCTCTGTTGCTCAAGTGGAAAGGACCGCAGGGCCGCACAGCTTCGGTCCAGGCCCTACAGGTCGCGATGTTGCGGCTGCTGACGCAGATCCCGCCCGGAAAGATTCGCTTCACGCTGATCGACCCCGTGGGGCTGGGCGAGAGCTTTGGCGGGTTCATGCACTTGGCCGATGTGGATGAGTTGCTCGTCACCAGCCGTATCTGGACCGAGGCCTCTCAAATTGAGGCCCGGCTGGCCGACCTGACTGAACATATGGAGAACGTCCTTCAGACGTATCTCCGCAATGAGTTCGCGACGATCGAGGACTACAACCATCACGCGGGCGAGGTCGCCGAGCCGTACCGCTTTCTCGTCATCAGTGACTTCCCCGCGAAGTTCAGCGAGATCGCCGCCAGCCGTCTGCTGAGCATCATCACCAGCGGCCCGCGCTGCGGGGTCTACACGCTGATGTCCGTCGACATGGCCCGCGATATCCCGCAACAGCTACCGCTGGATACTGTTGCCGAGGCGATGTCGACCTATGAATGGACCGCCCAGGGATTTCTCAATGTGGGAGGAGAGACGAGCGAGGAGAGACGAGAGCCAGGCCACACAGCTCTGCCTCTCGGCTTTCGGACTTCGGCCCACGGCCTGCTCCACTCGTGGCCGGTTGAATTGACTCCCACTCCCGATCCCGAACAGTTCACCCGCATCGTCAAGCAGATGGCCGAGGCCTCGCGCCATGCCCGCCGCGTGGAAGTCGCCTTTGATCGCATTGCTCCGAAGCCCGACGCCGTCTGGTCGAAGGACAGTCGCGCAGGCATCGACATTCCACTCGGCCGCGCTGGAGCAACAAAGCTGCAACACTTGAAGCTGGGGCAGGGGACCAGCCAGCACATGCTGGTCGCGGGAAAAACAGGCTCGGGGAAATCGACGTTCCTGCACACGTTGATCGTCAACGTCTCGCTGTACTACAGCCCGCTGGAGGTCAACTTCTACCTGATCGACTTCAAGAAGGGCGTTGAGTTCAAGGACTACGCCGCACTCCAGTTACCGCATGCCCGTGTGGTCGCCATCGAGAGTGATCGTGAGTTCGGCGTCAGTGTGTTACAGAATCTCGACTCCGTTCTGCAGGAGCGCGGCGAGCTGTTCCGCAAGCACGGGGTTCAGGACATCCGCGGCTTCCGCGATGCGAATCCGAACATACCGCTTCCTCGACTGATGCTGGTCATCGACGAGTTCCAGGAGTTCTTCATCGAGGACGACAAGCTCTCGCAAACCGCCTCGCTCATGCTCGATCGTCTCGTCCGGCAGGGACGGGCCTTCGGTATTCATGTCATCCTCGGCTCACAGACTCTCGGCGGAGCCTACTCACTCGCCCGCAGCACTCTCGGCCAGATCGCCGTCCGTGTCGCTCTGCAATGCAGCGAGGCTGACGCCCATCTGATCCTCAGCGAGGAAAACACCGCAGCTCGATTGCTGACCCGGCCCGGCGAGGCAATCTACAACGACGCCAACGGCATGATCGAGGGGAACCACCCCTTCCAGGTCGCCTGGCTCCCCGACAGCCAGCGGGATGACTTCATCCGCAGCCTCGCTCAGCGGTCACAGCAGATGAAGATGAAGTTCGATGCCGCCATCGTCTTCGAGGGGAACATCCCCTCCGATCCATCCCGCAATGCCGCACTCACTCGGCTCATCGAGGGAACCGAGACCGACTCAACCAAACGGCTCGTCCCGCGCATCTGGCTCGGCGACGCCGTTGAGATCAAACCACCGACCGAGCTGTCGTTCCCGCGTCAATCGGGCAGCCACCTGCTGCTTGTCGGCCAGGACACCGAAGCGGCCCTCGGGCTCATGGGCACAGCTCTCGTCTCACTGGCCGCTCAACTTCACTCCGACACCGGAACGTCCTCTTCCTCCCAACCCTCAACTCTCAATTCTCAACTTCTCGTCCTCGACGGCAGCGCGATCGACTCGCCCGATGCGGAACTCTGGCGGCGAGTCTCCAACGCTGTCCCCGGCGTTCGCATCGTCTCACCGCGACAGAGCACCGATGTCGTCAAGGAGTTGCACGACGAGATGCAGGCCCGCGACGCTGCACGTGACACGGTTCGCCCGCCGGTCTTCGTCTTCGTCAGCCAGATCAGCCGCTTCCGCGAGCTACGAAAGCCCGAAGACGACTTCAGCTTCGGCGGCAGCAGTGACGCCCCGCCATCAACCGGTAAGCTGTTCGGCGAGCTGCTGACCAACGGTCCCGAGAACGGCATCCACCTGCTGATCTGGTGCGACTCGTTCAACACGCTCGAACGCTGGATCAGTCGCCAGGCCCTGCGCGAACTCGAACGCCGGGTCCTGTTCCAGATGAACGCGACCGACTCGAGCAACCTCATCGACTCGCCGATCGCCAGCCGCCTGGGCACGCACCGCGCGTTGCTCCATTTCCAGGAGAGCGGGGTGATCGAGAAGTTCCGCCCCTACGGCGTCCCCACCCCCACTTGGATCGACTGGGCCGCTACCCACCTGCAAAAACAAGCCCCCCTCGAAGAAGCCACCGACCTCGACGGGTTTATGGTGACGTAAGCATAGTTCCGCTTACGATGCGACGACGGGAGGGCGAAGCTCCTGCTGAGCCGCAACCTGCGTCCAGACTGTGAATGACAACCTTCGATTGGTCAGATAAGCTAGTTCTATTCCCGACCTCTGGAGCGATTCATGTCAGCCACCATTCAATCACTCGGTATAGACCACCTGAGCCGCGACGAGCGAATTGAGCTGGTCCTCGAACTTTGGGAGAGCATTGCTGCTGAGTCCCCCGTGGGCTCGTTAATCAGCGAGACTCAGCAGGCCGAGCTCCGAAAGCGGACTGCCGATGATGATGCCAACCCTGACGATGTGGTTCCTTGGGAACAGATCAAGGCGGAGACCATAGCCCGGTTGAAGCCATGAGTTTGGTATTCCGTCGCGTCGCAGAGTCGGAATTTCGACATGCAGCGGGTTAGTATGAAGCACAGCGTCCTGGTTTGGGGATCGCCTTTGTCAACGAAGTTCAACTGGCGCTGAATTTAATTTCAGTGCATCCACAGCAAAATCCGATTGTCGATGGCGATATCAGGGCGGCCATGGTGAACCGCTTTCCGTACTGTATTTACTATCGAATCAAACCTGATCGAGTGACAGTCATCGCAGTTTTCCATACGTCAAGAGATCCCATCCACTGGCGTAAGCGGAAGTAGCTCGACAACGATTTCTCATCGCTCATTAAACAAACGGGATGTCAAAGTTCCCGGATATATCTCATTTCACCCCTACAACGCCCGGCGGAGTTTCCGGCCCTTCGTGAAACTCGACAGCACCAGTTGGCTCATGTCTTCGGCGTTGCAGGTCGCGCTGACGCCACGGGTGACGATGGCCAGCTGTTCGACGAAGTTCACGAGGCCGTGGTAGAAGTAGTCCTCGATCAGGGCGAAACTCGACACGCGAATTCCAGCATCACCACAGCGTTTCGCCTCGGCCAGGGTGATGGCTGCGGTCTTTTCGGCGGGTGGGTAGAGCAGCACCAGCTGGCGGCCTTCGAGGTGCGCCGTCGGCTCGCCATCGGTGATGAGCAGGATCTGACGGTTCTGGGCTGATTGCTTGCCGAGCAGGCGGCGGGCGAACTGCAACCCCGCGTGGATGTTCGTGAAGTGCTCGGGGATGAACGCTGGCGGATTGTCGAGATCGATCCGCATTCGCACTCGCGGGTCGAAGATGCTGACCGGCTTGGGAGCTGAGTACAACAGCTCGCGCTCGCTCAAGGGAGACGCATACGAATAAAACCCGACGACCTGCAGAAAGTCCCCCTGATACCGCGTGCGGACGAGAGCCTGCATCGCCATCGCCACGCCCTTGGCCGCCCCGTACTTGCCGCCGCGCGTCATGCTGCCCGACATATCGAGCAGCACCACCGTCGCACAATTCGACTGATAGTCCATCTCCTGCACGACAAGATCGTCCTCGGTCATGCGGATTGGTGTCTGGGCCCCCTGACGCTGGAGAGCATTCCGCAGCGTCTCATGCATGTTCAAATTCGAGACCGGGTCGCCAAACTGATAGGGGCGAGTCTCCTCCAGGTTCACCTGACCGGGCCCGCGTTCGTCGGTGTCGTGCTTCCCGATTTGGTCGCGGCGTGACTGCTGTAACAGATGCTCGAGAGCCTTGTTCTCAACGCGTTTTAATCCCTTCGGCGTGATCGAATATTTCCCTTCGCGATCCCTCTCGACGAGGCCGCGTTTGACCAGCATGTCGACCAGGTCAGGATGCTCGTCCTCCCACCGTTCCAGATTCGGGAGAATCTCCTCACCGTAGTGCATCAAATACTTCGACAGCTCATCGAACAGCTCGTCCGCCGATTGCGGTTGAAACTGCGACTTCCCATCCCAGCGAGAGAATTCATAAGTCGCCATGCCGTTCGACCTCGTGACAGAGAGAAGTTCCGGACAACCGATGTAATCGAGTGGGAGGGCGAAGCTCCTGCTGAGCCGCTACTGCCTGGCAATGTCGAATTGCGAAAGCGGCTCAGCAGGAGCTTCGCCCTCCCGGGGAACCGCTATCGCTTACTCCTGTGTCGGAGCCGGAGACTGATCGGGAATTCCCTCGCCGAAGCTGGCGTTGTCGGAGTTGCGACCATTCGGGGTCTCACTGGGAGACGAGGGATTGCCGCCGCGATTGCCTCGTCGGTTACGCCGCCGTTTTCCGGCTGGGGCTCCGACTGGTCCATCGGTGGGAACAGCGTTCTCCCCGGAGGTGTTTTCTGGTTGCGGCGTTTGAGGATCACGCGGCTCACGGCGAGGGGGCTGATCGCGGCGTGGCTGTTGATCGCGTGGGCCGGAACCTTCGCGACGTGGGCGGTTGTCCGAGCGGTTCTCCTGGCGACCTTGTGGGCCGCGTTGAGGACGGGGGCCGCGATCTCCACGACGTTCATTCGGGCGAGGAGGACGCTGCGATGGTGCGGGCGGCGGAACGTCATCTCCAGCGGCTGGAGCGGCCTCGTCGGCGACCACTTCTGGCGTCCGGGCTGCGGGGATCTCAAACTCCAGCTTGGTATCCGAGTTCGGAACGGGGACTTCTTCTTCCTTACGAGGACGGGGCGGGGCCAGTTCACCAGGCTCGAACTCGAACTCCATATAGGTCGTCGTCAGTTCCTTGAGCGGTCGTTCTCGCCGCATGCCCTCAACCAGCTTCATCGCCGGGCGGCCCGCACACTGGCAATTGACCGTGGTGGCCTGGGCTCCCACTTTCCGCTCGGCTCCGCAAGCTGCGCAGCGCCAGAGTCGTCGCACATCGTTATTGAGCCGCAGGCCAGCACCACGCATGAGAAACTCCAGAGTTTGAATCTATTCGTGGATTGTACGCAGCTGATTGCGAATCCCAAACCCCGGGGGTGAGTTGCATGACCCCACCGACGTGAAAAGCAATGAATAACAGCTTAATGCTCAGAGGACAGCGATCTATACCACGAGACACCAAGTTCTTTCTGCCCCCTTCGTTTCCTTGCTTTCCTTGTAAGTTGAGAGAGTTGCGTTCGGGGTGTTCGAATTGGCGTATGTTTTGGATGCCAATCTGGCGAGCCCTGGAAGCGAAAAGGCACCCTGGCCGGGGTGCCTTTCGGGGCTGTGGAGTTCGGTTGCTTACCAGATCGGAAACGATCGGACAAAAGCCGGGAACACACAGCCCTCTCTGGGGTGTCCACCCGAACAGTCGCTTGAGCACGGCAAGCCGGAGCTCGCTTTTGCAAGACAGGGAGAACTTCCAGATGACCACAGTTTACCTCGGAATCGATGTCGCGAAAAGGATTTCTGCCTCGCGACCTCACAAAAAGCTCTTCGTGTGTTGGCCAACACGAATGAAGGGTTTCAAACCTTGATCACGTTCCTCGCGGAGTGGGACGTGCCGCACGTGATCCTCGAAGCTTCGGGGGGATATGAGCGGGCGTTGACCGATGCCCTTCAGGACGCGGGTATCCGGGTCTCGGTCGTGCAGCCCGCCTGCGTCCGGCACTTTGCCTTGAGTTTAAAGGTCCTCGCGAAGACCGATGCGATCGACGCCACCGTCATCGCTCGATTCGGTGAGGCCACTCAACCTGCCCCGACCGAGAAGGCTTCGCCCTCCTCGCGGAAGCTGCGGGCGTTGACCGATCGGCGAACCCAGCTCATCGAGGACCGGACACGTGAAAAGAACCGCCAGGGGACCTGCTTCGATCAAAGCATGGCCTCTGAAATCAAACGCAGCATCAAGCGGTTGACCATCACCATTGAGAAGATCGATCTGCAGATCCAGAACCTCATCGCCCAGGAAGAACACCTCAGCTCCCAAGCCACCGCGCTGCAGACAACACCGGCGTCGGCACTCAAACCGCGAACACTCTTCTGGCTCACCTTCCCGAACTCGGCTCCCTCACGCGCAATCGATCGCAGCCATCGCCGGCCTGGCTCCTCATCCGCGCGAGTCCGGAAAATGGGCCGGAAAGCGCGCATCTACGGCGGCCGAAAAGCCGTTCGCACTGCTCTCTACATGGCCGCAAAATCCGCCGCCCGACACTGTCCGCACATCCACCCGTTCTACCAGCGACTTCGTGATGCCAACAAACCCTACAACGTTGCCATCATCGCCTGCGCTAGAAAACTCCTCATCCGACTCAACACACTCATCAAAAAACTCAATTCGAACACCCCGGACGCAACTCTCTCGACTTGACAAGCGACACAGTCGCTTATGTTCAATGACTTCTTCGTGTCCCGTCGGGAAGTTTTGAACATAAGACAAGCAAGAGAACGAAGGGAAGAAAGCAAGGAGTTGGGGGCAGCGATTGTCTCGGTTTTCTCAGCGTGGAGAGTTTTGTCTGGAGTGCCTGAATGCGCAAGAACGCTCGCAAACTGGCGTGGGGCAGTATACGCTCGACAGCTGGTCTTGCTGGTTTGACACTTGCCCCTTGTCCCTTGCCACTTCAACTCTATGCCTCTCGATCTGCCTGCCATTCGTTCCCGATTCCCCGCCCTTCAACGTCAGTCCCAGGGGCGACCGATTGCGTTCTTTGATGGACCGGCGGGGAGTCAGGTGCCTCAGTCGGTCGTCGACGCGATCAGCCTCGCTCTGATCGACACCAACGCCAACTGCGGAGCCGTCTTTCCAACAAGCCAGAACAGCGACCTGATGCTCGCTGAGTCGCGGCAGGCCGTGGCTGATCTCCTGGGAACCACTGATCCCGACACGATCGCCTTTGGGGCCAACATGACGAGCCTGACGCTGGCAGCCAGCCGGGCGATCTCCAAGCACTGGAAACCGGGCGATGAGATCATTGTCAGCCAGCTGTGCCACGATGCGAATGTCACGCCGTGGGTACTGGCCGCTCGCGACGCGGGGGTGACCGTACATTCGATCCCGTTCCGGTTGGAGGACTGCACGCTGCAACTGGAGCGTTATCACGAGTTGCTGTCCCCTCGCACGAAGCTGGTTGCGATTGGCCTAGCCTCGAACGCCACGGGGACCATCAACCCGGTCGCGGAGGTCGTTCACGCAGCGAAAGCGGTCGGGGCCCTCACGTATGTCGATGCTGTGCATTACGCCCCACATGGGTTAATCGATGTCGAGGCCCTGGGCTGTGACTTCCTGGTGTGCTCGGCGTACAAGTTCTTTGGCCCACATGTCGGAGTCATGTGGGGACGACGCGAGCTCCTGGAGTCGATCCGCCCGTACAAGCTGCGCCCGTCTCCAGACACATTGCCCGGTCGGTGGATGACTGGAACGCAGAACCACGAGGGAATCGCCGGAGTCCGAGCCGCCATTGACCACATCGCCTCGCTCGGCATTCCGTCGGGAATCATTCCCCCGGTAAGCCAGCGACGAGCGGCAATCAAGACTGCATTCGCAACCATCACGTCTTATGAGCAGGAGCTGTCTCGCCGATTCCTGCGTGGGCTGCGAGAGCTACCTGCGCTGCGAATCTGGGGCATCACCGACGAGTCCCAGCTGCACCAGCGAGTGCCGACCTTCTCGGTCACTCATGCCAAGCTCACGCCTCACGAAATGGCCGTGGCCCTGTGGGACCGAGGGATCCAGGCCTGGTGCGGCAACCACTATGCCTTGCCATTCACTGAGGCCGCAGGACTGGAGCCGAACGGGACGCTGCGGCTGGGGGCGTTGCACTACAACACGGAGGAAGAGGTCGACCGGGCGATTGATGGACTGCGAGAGATTGTGCAATCCTAGAGTGAGTTCTTTCTCTCGTTTCGCTCGGGACAGACAGGAATGTCTGTCCTACTGACAGATTTGAGTAGGACAGACATTCCTGTCTGTCCCAAATTGAATCAGGCCGCAGCTTGAAACCGACCCGCAGACATCCCAACCCCTGCCCACACACTTCACTGCGCAGTCAATCACAGGAACGACTCCCATGCGGTTATCACTCATCCGGTCAGCGATCGCGTTCTTCGCGTGTCTCCCCTTAGCCGCTCCCGCTAACAGGGCAACAGCCGGTGACGAGTTGCTCAGCCGGGTCCAGCACAACCATCCCGGTCTGACGGTTGATCTGGGAGTCGGGTTATATGCATTCCCGATGCCGTGGGACCACGACGGGGACGGCGACCTGGACTTGGTCATCAGCTGCTCAGACAAGCCGTACAACGGGGTCTATGTTTTCGAGAATCCCGGCCCGGCCAATGAGGAGTTCCCAGTCTTCCTCCCCCCGAAGAAGCTGGGACCGGGAAAGACTTACATGACTCTCTCGTGGGTCGAAGGCCAGCCGCGCGTGCTGGTCACCAACGAAGAGGTTGTCGGGATCAAGGACGGCGACTGGACCACTTACAAACCGATCTTCCCCAAGAAGCTGCTCGCCGACATCAAACACCCCCGGCAGAACCAGTGGCGGTTTGTCGACTACGACGGAGACGGCGTCCATGACCTGCTGGTCGGGCACGAGTCGTGGGACGACTTCGGCTGGTTCGGTGAGAACACCTGGTGGGCCAAGTACGACCCGCAAGGCCGCTGGCAGGGCGGGGCCCCCCATGGCTGGGTTTATGTCATACGCAACAAGGGAACCAACACAGCCCCCGAATGGGAAGAACCCATCCAGCTGAAGGGCGATGGCCGACCGGTCCAGACCTACGGCTGGCCCGGGCCGTGTCTGGCTGACTTCGATGGTGATGGCGATCTCGATCTGGCCTGCGGGGAGTTCCTCGACGGCTTGTCGTACTACGAAAACACAGGTACTCGAACCGCTCCGATCTACTCCGCCGGGCGACAGCTGCGAACTTCGGAAGGAAAGCGGCTGGAGATGGACTTGCAGATGATCAATCCCGTGTCCGTCGATTGGAACCGTGATGGTCATACCGATTTGATTGTCGGCGACGAAGACGGCCGGGTGGCTTACGTGAAGCACACCGGAAAGGTGGTGAACGGGACGCCGATTTTCGAAGCTCCCCGTTACTTCCGCCAGCAGGCCACCGACGTGAAGTTCGGAGCACTCGCGTCCCCGTGTGGGACCGACTGGGACGGCGACGGGGACTTCGACATCATCTCCGGCAACACTGCTGGGTATCTCGGGTTCATCGAGAACTTGAGTGGTCCCGGTGTGGCGGAACCAAAGTTCGCCGAGCCGGTACGGCTGAAGGCCGAGGGCGACTCCGATCCAATTCGCTTCCTGGCGGGCCCGTCGGGATCGATTCAGGGGCCCATCGAAGCTAAGTGGGGGTACACCACGCAATCGGTCGCCGATTGGGACGGCGATGGATTGCCCGACATCATCGCCAACTCCATCTGGGGCAAAATCGTCTGGTTCCGCAACATTGGCACGCGTACCTCACCGAAGCTGGCGCCAGCAGCCCCCGTCGAAGTGGAGTGGCCGGGCCGGGCACCTAAATCGCCTTACGTCTGGTGGGAACCGCAGGGCAAAGAATTGGCGACTCAGTGGCGTACGACACCGGTGGCCGTCGATTGGACACAGGACGGCCTGGTCGACCTCGTGATGATGGACCACGAGGGGTACCTCGCCCTCTACCGGCGTCAGAAGGGCAACAATGGTCAGTTGCAACTTCTGCCGGGAGAGCGGTTGTTCTGCGACGCGGAAGGAAATGAACTGCGATTGAATCCGAAAGAGGCGGGACGTAGCGGCCGGCGCAAAGTGACCGTGGTCGACTGGGACGGCGATGGCAAGCTCGACCTGCTCGTCAATTCCCGTAATGCGAACTGGCTGCGACAGGTGGAGTCACGCGATGGCAAGTGGCTCTTTGAGGATCGCGGCCCGCTGGCTGCGGATAACATCGAAGCCCACGATGTCGGCCCGACGACAGTCGACTGGGACGGAAACGGCATCCCTGACCTGCTCGCAGGCGGCGAGGACGGGCACTTCTACTTCCTGAAGAACAAGAGCCGGGAAGGGAAGTAAGCATCTCGGGAGGGCGAAGCTCCCGCGGAGCCGCGACGGCAGAAAGACGCAAACTTGCGAAAGCGGCTCAGCAGGAGCTTCGCCCTCCCGGGTGTTCGACGCACGCGGTTACTTCACGCCTTGCCAGAGCAGGTAGGTGCGGTAGCCTCCGCCGATGTTGCGGACCTGGAACCCGTTCTGCAGCAGAATACGAGTCGCGATGTAGCCGCGCATTCCCACCTGACAGTAAACCAGGATTTCGCGGTCCTTCGGCAGTTCACCCAACCGACTCCGCAACTCATCGACCGAGATGTTGGTCGCCCCGGGGATGCGACCGCCGGCGTACTCTGTCGGTGAGCGAACATCCAACAGAAAAACCTCCCCCTTACCAGCTGCGACCAGGGCATCTTCCAGATTGATCTGCGGATGATCGCCTCGCAGCAGTCCGCCAGCGACAAACCCCGCCATGTTGACTGGATCTTTCGCAGAACCGAACTGCGGCGCGTAACAGAGCTCCATCTCTTCGAGATCGTAGGCCGACATGCCAGCCTGGATCGCGACCGCGATGACATCGATTCGCTTATCGACACCCGCTCCACCGACAGCCTGGGCTCCCAGGATTTTTCCAGTCTCGGGATCGAACAGCAGCTTGATCGTCATCCCCTCGGCACCGGGGTAATAGCCGGCGTGGTGAGCGGGATGGATGTAGACCTTGCGGTAAGGCCGCTTGGAGCGGAGCAGGGCCTTTTCGGACTGGCCCGTCATCGCGGCGGTCTTGCCGAACAGTCCGAGAATCGCAGTCCCCTGGGTTCCCCGATACTTCGTGGAGCGACCAAAAATGTTGTCAGCTGCGATTCGCCCCTGACGATTCGCGGGACCGGCGAGAGGAACCTGAGCCGGGTCACCCGTCACAAAGTCCCGGATCTCAACCGCATCCCCGACCGCAAAGATGTCGGGATCGCTCGTCTGCATCTGGGCATTCACCTGAATGCCACCGCGCGGGCCGACATTCAGACCGGCATCAACCGCCAGCTTGTTCTCGGGGCGGACACCAACCCCCAGGATCACCATCTGCGTGGTCAGGACATCACCCGACTTCAAACGAACCTGGATTCCCTCGGCACAGGTCTCGAACGATTCCGCTGAGTTGGCCAGCCGCACATCCACACCCTTGGCCTTCAACTCCTCCAGGATCGGAGCTGTCATCTCTTTATCGAGGGGTGGCAACACCTGATCGTTCAGCTCCACCAGTGTCGTCTGCACACCACGATGGACCAGGTTCTCAATCAGCTCGAGTCCGATGAACCCCGCCCCCACGACTACCACATGCTTGATCCCGTGATCGACGGTGGCCTTGATGCGGTCAACATCGGGCAGATTACGCAGCGTGAATATTCCCGGCAGATCAATCCCCGGCAGAGGAGGTCGAAGCGGGGCTGCCCCGGGAGCCAGCAACAGCTTGTCGTACTTCTCTTCAGTGACCTGATTCGTCGAGAGATTGCGAACCGTCACCACCTTCCGAGAACGGTCGATCGACTCAACAGCCGTCAACGTCCGGACATCAAGTCGAAACCGCTGACGCAACATCTCGGGCGTCGTGACCAGCAGCTTCTTGCGATCGGGAATCACATCACCCACGTGATATGGCAAACCGCAATTCGCAAATGACACATCCGGGCCTCGCTCGAACAGGACGATGTCCGCGTCTTCCGACAAGCGTCTCGCCCGTGCCGCTGCGGATGCCCCACCCGCGACTCCTCCAACGATTAGCAATCGCATTGTGACAGCTCCCTCTGAATCAACATCCGTCGTGCAGGTCAATGTTCAACGCTCGATGAAACAGCGCGAGGGACTCCTTACTTGCTGCAGGTCCCCGACTGACACGTATCGCTACACTTGTTCCATGGCATCTGGGCCAGAATTAGCGCCATTCCACACGTGTCGGTGATCCCGGCAAAGACGAGCCCCACTCCCACAAAACCCGCCAGACCGTGGAACGCCAGATGGAAGAAAAACCCGAGGCTCACACCAACCAGCACCATCAGCCCTGCGGCGATGCGGACCTGACGCTCCAGCGAGATCGCCTTCTTCCCACGCACGACGGGCAGCCCCGCCTCGACACACGCCAGCGTTCCCCCCTCGACATTCACGACGTTCGTGAAACCTGCCTTCTCAAACTTGTCGCACGCCTGTTTCCCGCGGGCTCCGGACTTGCAGATAATGTAGAGAGATTCGCTTGCTGATCCGCCCCTGGCTTGCATCAACTGAGCGGGATTCAGTTCATCCAAGGGAACATTCCTCGCGATCTGGACATGTACTTCGCGGAACTCAACAGGTGTCCGAACATCGATGAGTTCCACACATTGGCCCGACTTGCAGAGTTCGGCGAGTTGTTGCGGACTGATGGTCGTAGCAGACATGGTGATCTCCTTAATCTAAAGACAGCTCGAAAAGCCGCCTTCTCAGTAAAAGTGTCTGACCTAAACGATATGAGAGATCGCGTCAATCACTCGACGCCAAAGCGACGTTCGATACAGGTCATGATGCTCGCGAGGTGTTCCTCGACGATTTTGTAGTAGGCCTTCCGCCCCTCTTTCTCGTTCTCCAGGAACCCGCACCGCTGCATCAGTCGCAAATGTTCCGACGCCATGTGGCTGGGAATTTCGCAGGATTCCGCCAACTCCCCGACGGTATAGCGTCCCTGAAGCAGCATCTGAATCATGCGCAGTCGATGCGGATGAGCCAGCGTCTTGAGACACTCAGCTGCCTGCGACAGAGCCTCGATCGACGACATTCGAAGCCGTTTGGGGTTCTCAATCTTGATCGTCACAGCCACCTCCCGTTACCCAGCCATATCGTAAGGTAACGACATTTTAATCACTGATTCTCGAATGGGGGAAAAATTTCGTCCAACTCAGGACATTTCCCCCTGAATTGTCAGCACCAGATTCCGCGCACTCGCCCGATTCCGATGCTCGCACAGATAGATTCCCTGCCACGTTCCCAAGGCCAGCCGCCCCTGGGAAATCGGGATCAGGATATCATGCCCAAGTAGCACCGATTTCACATGGGCGGGCATGTCATCGGCCCCCTCGTACGTGTGCTCGTACGGAAAGCTCTCCGGGGCCAATTGATTGAACACCGCCTCCAGATCGGAACGCACTTCCACATCGGCGTTCTCGCTGATCGTCAGTGAAGCAGACGTATGCTGAATGAAGACCTGAAGCTGCCCCACCCGAAACTGTTGCAGCTCGGGCAGGGCATCCACGATCTGCCGAGTGACGAGGTGGAACCCCCGTCGAAACGGCCCCAGCGAAACGTGACGTTGTAACCACGCCATGTTCAGAACACCTCAAAAAAGTCGGTTAACCACTCACTACGGCTGAAGCATGTGCTCACCGCCAGCAAACTGCTTGTGGCAGGCATTGCAGTTCTCCAGCATGCCAGCCCACTGCTTCTTGGCCTCAGCGGTGTCTTTCTTCTTGGCTGCGGCGTAGAGGGCGCTGCCCGACTCTCGGACCTTTTTGGAGTGAGCATTCCATTCGGCGACCTCCTTCTCTTCGGTGCGCCCAATCAAGAGGTTGCAGGCCTCGGCGAGGATCAGGGAATCCGACTTGATCGACTTCCAACCGGCTTTGTCGATCGACTCTGCGGCCAGCGCGGGTTTCAACCGCTTGTACGGCGGTTCAAAGACATACTCCATGAACTCGTGCATGTCCGATTCCACTGGTGCAATGTCAGCTGCGGGCTCGGCAGCGAGAGCAGTTCTCGCCGTGTCGGCGGATGGTCCCCACACAACGCGCCCAACACTGAGCAGACCAAGAACGAGGAAACAGGAGATCGACAATTTTCGCATGAGGGTTCTCTGACTTCAGAAGTGAACGTTGTCGCTCCACGCCAACGACAAACTCGATAATCGCAGATGTAACACAGGGTCGCTCAATTGCCCAGTGAGCAGAGACGATTCGCTGGTGATCAGATTGCTGGAGAGAGCTGAGAGGAAATCACCCACTCAGGCGGGCGAAACCGACAAGCGAGCCTTACAATCACAAACACTACGGAACTGGAGTGGGGCAAGGCATGGCGGCGACGAAATCGAGCATGATGACTCTCCTGGGGACCGGCACGAGTATGGGCGTGCCGATGATCGGGTGTCGCTGCCCGGTCTGCACCTCGACGAACCCACGCAATTCCCGCACCCGGACCGGCGTCTATATCACCGCCCCCGAAGGGCACATGCTCATCGACACTTCGCCGGAGCTGCGGATTCAGCTGGTGCGTGAGCAGATCGACATGGTGCACGCGGTGGTCTACACGCACTCGCATGCCGACCACATTCTGGGGCTCGATGACCTGCGGATCTTTGGTTACAAGCTCAAACAGCCCGTCCCGCTGTATTGTGAGCCAGCTGTGGAAGAGTGCCTGCGTCAGACATTCTCGTATGCCTTTGTGCCGCGAGAAGAACGTAACCACCAGCACTCGACCCCCGATCTGGAGTTCCGCACGATCGGTCTCGAACCGTTCGACGTGCTGGGGCTGAGGTTTATTCCCCTACGCCTCATTCATGGGAAGCTGCCAGTCCTCGGGTATCGCATCAACGATGTGGCCTTCTGCACTGATGTGAGTTTCATCCCTGAAGAGACCTGGCCGAAACTGGAGGGACTCAAGGTGTTGATCCTCGACGCCTTGTGGGATGACCCGCACCCGACCCACTTCTCGGTGGGGCAGGCCCTGGAAGTCATCGAACGCCTCAAACCCGAGCGGGCCTACCTGACCCACTGTTCACATCGGCTCGATTACGAGAAGACCAATGCCCGACTGCCGAAGGGAGTCGAACTGGCTTACGACGGGTTACAGATCCCGCTGGGGTGAATTCGACGGGTTGGGACGGATGTTCCCGATCGTTAGACTACGGCTCTTGGATTCCCGGCTGACTCAACTCAGCCGCTCTTTGCAACCACTCACAGACCGTCCCTCATGAATCCTGAACTGCTCTCCCAGCTGCGAAACATCGTCGGTGACGAGAATCTTCTGGTCGATTCCGATGAGCGGCTGGTCTATGAGTGCGACGGGTATGTCGTCGAGAAGCAGGTCCCCGACCTCGTTGTCTTTCCGACCACCGCTGAGCAGATCGAACAGATCGTGAAGGTCTGTAACGAGCATCGCGTGCCGTTCGTGCCGCGCGGGGCGGGGACAAGTCTGGCGGGTGGGACGTTGACGGTCGGCGGCGGAGTGATGATCTGCCTGACGCGGATGAAGCGGATCCTCGAAGTCAACCTGCGGGACAGGTACGCCGTGGTTGAGCCGGGACTGGTGAATGTCCATCTGACGAATCACCTGAAGGGAAGCGGGTACCACTATGCTCCCGACCCGTCATCGCAGGGGGCCTGTACCATCGGCGGCAACGTGGCGACGAACTCGGGGGGGCCGCACACCCTTAAGTACGGAGTCACAGTCAACCACATTCTAGCCGCTGAGGTCGTACTGCCATCGGGTGAGCGGGTACAGTTCGGGAGTCCATGCGAAGACACGCCGGGGTATGACCTGACGGGGCTGTTCGTCGGCAGCGAGGGGACATTCGGCATCGTTACGAAGGTCTGGGTGCGGTTGAGTCGCGACCCGGTCGCCTTCCGCACCATGCTCGGTGTGTTCGACACCGTCCGCAGTGCGACCGAGGCCATCTCCGCGATCATCGGGGCGGGCATCGTCCCCGCAGCTCTCGAAATGATGGACAACGGCATCATCGAGGCTCTCGAAGCGGCGTTCCACTTTGGATTCCCGCTCGATGCCGGAGCTGTGCTACTGATCGAAGTGGACGGTTTGGAGGTGGCTGTCGATGGCGAGGCCAAGCGGATCGTCGATCTTTGCCAAGGGGCCGGAGCCCGCGAAGTGCGGATGGCCAACTCGCCTGAAGAACGGGCCTTACTCTGGAAGTGCCGCAAGCAGGCGTTCGGAGCAATTGGCCGCCTGTCGCCGAGCTACTGCACCCAGGACGGCGTGGTGCCACGGACCAAGCTCCCGGAGATCCTCGACTTCATCACTGCCACCAGCGAGAAGTATCAGATCCGCATCGTAAACGTTTTCCACGCGGGCGACGGAAATATCCATCCTATCCTGCTGTTCGATGAGCGGGACAACGAACAGACCCAGCGCGTGATCCAGGCGGGGGACGCGATCCTTTCCAAGTGCATCGAACTGGGCGGCAGCGTGACCGGCGAACACGGCATAGGCGTCGAGAAGATCAGCTTCATGTGCCCGCCCGCCGAGGGGGAAACCTGCGGGCATGGGGGGCATTCTGACTCCAGCGAGCCCCGGCACTATCTCTTCACCCGGACCGATGTCGAGGTGATGGGCAACATCCGCGACGTGTTTAACCCCACCGGTTTGTGCAGCCCGAGCAAGCTGTTGCCGACAGCGGGCGGCTGTGGCATGGAGCACATTGAGAAGGCCAAGCCGGGACGGCGGGCCGCGATGTAGGTCGACTTAAGATGAGTGTGATAAAAGCGTCGTGTCTGTCCCGCCACCCCAGGCACGATTGAGCGATGAAACTCAACCGAGCCATTCACAGCCGCGTGGCACAAACACGTTCCATCTGATTACAGCCCGTCGACACCGAGGCGAATCCGGTATAGCCCCTTGCCGACGGTGACATATAACGTCCGGCGATCGTCACCGCTGCCGAAGCAGCAGTTCGTCGGCAGTTCAGGCGTGGGGATGAACGCCAGCTCCTTGCCCGTTGTCGGATCGATCACGCCGATGCCAAACCTTTTCTCATTCCGAATGGCTGCATAAATACGACCAGCAGCATCGAGACACATGCCATCGATCCCGGCATCCTTCCCGAAGTCGACGACGATCCGCCGCTGACCGAGCGTACCATCCTCCTTGATCGGAAAGGCATTGAGCGTCATCCGCCAGGCGGCGTATTCCGAGTTGCCGAGCAGCGGTTTGCCGTTGTTCGTCTCGGCCACATAGAGCGTCTTTCCATCAGGTGACACAGCCACGCCGTTCGGCTTGGTGATGTCGGTGGTGACGCGAGTGACCGATCCGTCCTCGGGCTTCCAGAGAAAGACGCTCATGTGATCGAGTTCGAGTGGCTCAGGCCCCACATAAAACGGATCGGTCATGTAAACCCAGCCGCGAGGGTGAACATCGATGTCGTTCGGAGCGTTGAAGAGCTTGTCCTCGAACTTCTGCACGAGCAGCTTCACTTCCCCCTTCGGTGTGATTTCACAAATGGCCCGGGCTCCATGGTTGGCTCCACAAGCGGCGAGCAGGCGTCCCTTGCGGTCAAACACGAGCCCGTTGCTTTTCTGGCTGTCGGGGCAGTAGACGGTCGTTTTCCCGGTCTTCGGGTCGAACTTGTAGACCTTGCCGACGACCTCCATCGGAATGTCGCTGAAGTAGATCGCTCCGTCCGGCCCCCGAGCTGCGCCCTCGGTGAACTCCCCTTCGTTCCACAGCTGTTCGAATTTGGAGCCCTGGGGAACGATGGCGGTGTCGTCTGCATGCAGCCAGCCACTCACAACCACCAAACCTGCAACCACAAGTAATAGAGAGCTTCGCATCCGGGACCTCGTCAACAGAGTGATCAGGTAGACTCAGTCACTGTGTTTTACCCCGTTTCCATCTCCGGTGCGAATGTCACGTGAGCTGCAAAAGTTAACTGGAGGGAGCGTCAACCTGGATGTACTTCTTCCGATGGGCCATCCACGGCATCTCGATAAACACCGAGCTCAAATACGCTGCGGGCATCATGCAGACCATCACGACTGCGGCCCACGCAGTCGCGAGGTAGAAATTCGAGATGTCCATGATCTGCGTGTGAATGTAATGAGCAGCGTTGAAAACGATGAAAAAGTGAAACAAATAGATGAAGTATGAGTACTCGCCAATCAGGGACACGAACCGCGAGAAACCCGTCGTCGAATGCTCGAACGATGTGTCGTACCACGCGATCGCCACGGCGAACGCCAGCCCTTCGATCGACGGCAGAATGATCCAGATCGGATTCGTCTCGGCATGATTCGGATAGCGCCCGATGTAGCGTACGCCTGAATCGCCGTAAGCCCAGTTCAGCCACAGATACCCCAGCAGGAACAGAATCACCGGGACATGCCGCCGGGTGATCAGATCCCGATACTGGCAGATCACCATCCCCCACACGAACTGGTCGATGCGGCCAATCATCGTTGAATAGCCGTAGTAACGAACCTCACCCGTGCGATAAAAGATCGCCCACCGCACCAGAATCGCTACAGCCACGATCACCAGCGGCAACCACTTCGACTTCCTCTGCATCCACAACAGCAGCGGCAGCAGGATGTAGAAATGAAACTCCACCGTGATCGACCAGCCGCCATTCGGCAGCGTGGGGTAGAGCACTCCTTTGAGGATATTCAGCCCATAGGTCTTGAGACTTCCTCCCAGACTCGATGTCAGAGCCCCCGCCACGATCAGCATCACGACGAGTAGAGGAATCAGCCGCAGCACGCGATTCCACAGGAACGCACTGAAGACAATCTCCCGTCCGTTGATCAGCCGGGCAAACAGATATCCGCTCAGTGTCATGAACACCGAAACGCCGATGTACCCCTCGTTCAGCAGACTGAAACCAAAGAACGTGGGCCGGAAGTCATACGACACTGGCGTCCCATCGATGCCTCGTGTGAAATGCCACACAAACACCAGAAATGCTGCCACAGCCCGCACATGGTCCAGTGCGATGTAATGATTGCCAGTGGTGGACTTCATGGTGGGGAGAACACCTGTTCGATCGCCCTCCGCCATGACATGCCTGGTGACCTGGCATTCACATGGAGGTGGGCAGCGCACGTAAAAAGCGGACGTAAGAGGCTGCGATATATCACATCATTCCCACCACGAGAACAGGGTCAGTCCCCACCCAGGCCGCCCCACAATCGGTCCGGCAGTTCCTGCCACCTCATACCGGGAAGGCTTCGAACCTCGGCGGGAAACTCGCTCGTCCCGACTTTTTTTCACGATTGCCATCCGAGCCGCAGGCCATCTTCTCTAAACTCCGCTCGGTCCCGCGAAGCGTGCTGCACTGGCAGCTGGCTTCTCCCTCGCACCCTGTTCATACATTCTGGAAGTTCCAGCGACATGCAGACTCTCATCGACTGGCTCAAATGGGTGGTTGGCCTGGCTAATCCCGACAACCTGCAAAAAGCGGTTAACCTCTGGGGGCCGCCGTGGGTCGGGTATCTGGTACTCGCCGCCATCATTTTCAGCGAGACCGGGCTGCTCGTCGGGTTCTTTCTGCCCGGGGATTCGCTGCTGTTCACGACGGGATTTCTGTGCAGCAAGGAGATCTTTTCGATCTTCCCGCTGATGACCGTTCTGAGTGTGGCTGCCATCTTGGGAGATGCGGTCAACTATCAAATCGGCCTGCGGATGGGAGAGCATGTCTTCGAGAAGGGCAAACTGAAGTTCGTCAAACACAAGCACCTGATGGCAGCCAAGGCCTTCTACGAGAAGCATGGGGGCAAGGCGATCATCATGGCTCGGTTTGTGCCGCTGATTCGAACTTTCACGCCGTTCGTGGCCGGGGTCGCCCGCATGAACTACCGCCAATTCGTGCTCTACAACATTGTGGGTGGTATTGGGTGGGTCGTCTCGATGACGGTCGCCGGATACTTCCTCGGCCAGTTGCCGTGGGTACAAGCTAACTTCGAGAAGGTGGTCCTGATGATCATCATCATCAGCGTTCTGCCCGTGATTATCGGAGCCTGGCGCAGTCGTCACGAAGCGGGCGAATCAACTCCCTCCTGATTGAACTCAGAAGACAGGAAGCCTCGATGAAACGGATTTCATGGGCATTCACAACGGCAATTCTCCTGGTGGGATGCGGCGAGGCCCCGACGCCTGGCGAGGCTGACCTCGTTGAGCAGGAGGCCCCAACACCGCAGTACGCACCGCTGAAGATCACGGTCAAGGACTTGAAAGAGCCCCTCACGGATGCCGAGGTGGCCAGCTTCGTCGACCTGATGAAGTCGCTCCCCGGCGGCAAGCCCCCCGAGTTCTCGCCAGTCACCACCGGGGCCAATGTACAGGGTCTACACCTCGATCAGGCGATGCAGGCGTGGCGTGGAGCTGTACGCGACGCCCTCACCGTGAAAACGTTGATGACCGGCTGGAGCCCGCGCAGTCAGGCTCGCCAGATCCTCGGTGAACGCAAAGTCTCGGGGCCCGCACTCGCCAGTTTAATGCTGCGAATGAGCTGTACAGTCGGGATGGAAGCTCTCGGCGGTCGGCGTCAGGTCGCAGCACAGCGAGTGATCACCGACGAGAAGATTCAATCGATCATCATGGTGATCCAGCGCATGCATAAATCGGGAGCAACCATCGCCGATTCCTACTGGCAGGGGCTGGAGGAAGCCGTCTCGCTGTCAGAGTATCTGAACATCCTGCTGGAACTCCCTGAGAGCAACCAGAAGGTCATCGCCGCTTACCGCGATGAATTGAAGACGATCCTGCCCGACCAGCCGAAGATGGTCACCCCACAAGAGAAGCGGGAGAACAGCAATATCGTCCCGGTCCGGTTTGATGACCTGGCCCCGGCGAAGCCTCAGCCCAAGCGTGGAAAACCGCGTCAGGCTTCTCGTTGAAGGTTTCTTGAGGCAGCGCGCGATCGTCTGACACCCAGGCAGCCCGGTCACTCTTCAATGTCTCCCGTTGGCTGTGACTGGGGAGGAACCGGTGGAATCTCCGAGGAAGGTGACTCCGGAGAGACCGGCTCAGCCGAGGGAGTGAGCACCTGCATCGTGCCGTCTGCTCCGATCATTGGACAATTCTCAGACACGTCTTGCTGTATGACGACCTCAGGATTGACATCGACCCGCTGGGCAGGCGGAAGACAGAGGCGGTCCTCGTCTCGCGGGCTGCCCAGAGACACAAAACGAATCTCATGTGGGTTCATGGGGCCCTCAGCCTGGGCGAGGTACTCGGTCTGTGCGGAGAGTTGCAGCGGACTCGATCTCTCAATGATGTCCTTCCGTGGCATGTAGTTGAGATCCCCCATAGTCCACCCGCGAGCACGATAGAACGCTCGCCCATCGACTCCCGGGTCCACCAGTTCCATCCCCTGATACGGGGCATCTCCGCGGTAATAGACCACCGGTTGATGGGCGGGCAGAGCTTTCAGTGGACTGATCCGCAGATTTCGAGCGAAGCCGTTTGGCTCATAACCGAACGAACTCGCATCGATCTGGTTAGGCTGCATTACCTCAACCAGTGTCGAAGGGAACTGCCCATTCTTCAGACGCGACAGCTGCAGCTTCAGCACGAGCGAGGTCGCCAGAGAAGAGATGTGGATCTGTCGCATCTCCTCTCGAAACATTCGCATGTAAACCATGTCTGGGAGGTTCACCCCCAAGGCACTTGAGCTCAGGGAGGTATTACGAGTCCATTTCACACAAGTGGTTTCGAGCGTCAGGGAACGACCACTGACCAAGGGGGAATCCGCGCTGAGGTAATTGGGCAAGAGTGAAAACTGATACTCGACCAATCGACGCACCCGCTCCTGCTCACCGGCCAGCTTCAGAATCAGTCGGATCAGGGAATTGTCGGTGCGTGTCGGCTGTCCAGTTGATATGTCAGTGGGGAATGGCCCCGGCCCGATCGCCCGGATGGCGGCTTGATACTGATACGCCAGAAAGTCGATCGCACCGAACCGGTCGCCGCGTCCCAGCGTGTCAAACTTCTGTGCAGCCTCCTCCAGAAGAGCGGCCGTTTGAGCGGGGTGATTGGCCCACTTCCGAATGGCGGACAACACCAGCCGGCGCATCTTGATCGCCTCAATGAGACTCCCCTCGCCCTGAGCACTTCTGGCCTTCTCAGACGTGACCTCCATGCCAGTTGCCAGGGACTTCAGCGCGGCAGAGAGATCACACGAGGGTTGGGACAGGTTCAACTGATAGACCGTGGACTCGGCGTCCGACGAGACCTGCCACCCCGGTTGATTCATTCTCCCCGGGACGTGAGACGCATTGATACGCACGTTTTCTGCATAGCGATTCAGCAGGGATTGCCCCTCTCCAAACGACATCGGAGCGGGGATCTCATGAGTTCGAAAATTCCGCAGCCCGAAAAGCGAACCTCCGACGATCAGCATCACCCACGCCACGCGCCGAACTTTCGACTTCCAGTTCGCCAGCTCCAACAGCGTCGAAGTCCCGAACGCGAAGTAGCCAATGATGCACATCCCGATTGGCCAGTAGAAGGCCATTCCAGACTGGTAATTATTATGAAACAGAAAGCCACTCCAAATCACCCAGAGAATGACTCCCGCCAGTCCCACGATCACTGCCAGAATCGGGCGGCGAATCCAAGACGCACTCAGAACACCGATCGTAAACAGTCCCGTGTTCACTCCAGTGAACATCAGAACGGCAAGTCCTTCCTGACGGGGGACTGTCCCCGCCATTACAACATTACGTCCAAAGGCCAGGTCACGGATCATCAATGTCGTGATGTGATAGCTTACTAACGAGGGGATGATGGCAATCAGAATTAGAGTCAACCACCAGATAATCAACTTGGCAGTCAGAATCCTCCAGGCCGGAACACCGCGTTCAATCAAGAATGACATTGTACCGTGCACCCGATCGGGAAAAATCACCATGAGGCCGCACGAATAACTCAATAAGGACAGGCCAAAGAAATTAATTCCCGACGTAAGTGATCGAGACAGGCTGAAAAGAAGTACGACCAGACCGGCCAAAGCCAGACCTGTAATCAGAAACGGAAGAACCCGCCGGGCTTCAATCCAGAACAGAGACCCCCAGCTGCGGTTGATCGACTGACATGCGGATTGAGCGAACTGAAGGGTGCGGAGGGGCAGGCGATTGGTTTGGATCTTCACGGGTGCGTCGAGCAGTCGCCCCACGGCCCAGAGCACAAAACCTCCCCCAAATGTCACTGCAGCGACACCACTGACCACAAGGGCATGCTCAGCTCCCGGACGCCACTCCAAGAAGACAACAATCAGAAACACAACTCCGCAAAAGCCCACGGCGATTCCCAGCGCCAGTGCGAGAATGCTGAACCCGAACAAACCTAACAGCCTGGAGGCCTCCTTCAGCACCATCGAGAATGTCAAAGATTGCGATCCCGCGTCATGTTCATTCACACCGGTCGAATGTCCCGAAGAGATCTGACCAATCGTTCTGATTCCCATCACAACGATCGAACCGATGACCGCCCCGATAACGCCAAACAACAGCAGCAGGGGCACATAGTGATCAGGCCTCCCACGGTTCGCGGCTGCTGATGCCAATAAGAGGATGTACCAGATCACCCCAAACGCAATCCCCACGCGACTCGTGATCTTCCATGAAGTCGACCAGGGAAGCGGACGGGAGGGAGTCACGGCAGATTCCCCCGCAGTTGAAGCGGTCATCGATCGTGAGTTGGCTCGCATTCCTCTGACACCGGAGTACCAGCGAGACAACAACCAGAGATCAACGAGAACAGCCAACAGCGCAACGCCATGATAAATCGCATAGATCGTGGGCTCGGCATACCAGTATCCTTTCAACACCCCATGCAGCGCCGCGTTGATGGCAATCTCGGTGAGCGCAGCTCCCAAGAGCGTCCACATCACCTTTCGTGTCAATAACGAATAGAAGATCCCCCACACCCAGAGTCCCAGAACACTGTTGGCATAGGCGACCGCCTCCTCATAGTCACCGACCTGCGTGCGACCGGCAGTGCCAATCCCGCTGATCAACTTTGCAGCCAGCAGCGAGAACGCCAGGAACGATGCCACAGCTGCGATATTGAACCCCAGCTTCCCCAGGATCAGATCTCGCGACCGGAAGGGGAGCTGTCGCAGAAAGCCATCGGTCTGGGCTTCTGACTCGCCCGCAAAGAGCAGGGCACTCGACGTCATCGCGAAGATGCCCGTCAGCACACAGGCGAGCGACACGAGATTGATCGGGAACTTGTCGGGTGAGAACGCTCTCACGAGCTGCAGAATTACCAGTTCGAAGGCGATCCCGAACCAGATCACGCGCTGAGCCCGGAACTCTTTCCACACGATGCGTTGAATGGCGGCAGTAAACATGGGAATGCCCCTTCGGGAAATGTTCCGTGATCGGTGCGAGTGAGACGATCAGACCGACGTACCAGTATTCGCCCGCTGCTGACGGGTCTCGGCACTGCTCTCTCGCTTGCGATGCTCCCGCAAAAGCAGGAGTAGCAGATCCTCCAAGCCGGGATGCCGAATCTCGCTGATGGTTTTCGAGGCCTGGCACCGGGCGAGCCATTCTGCCTCATCCAACCCGCGTGCCAGCCAAAGGTGCTCGTGCCCCATCGGGAGATGGGCGAGGACCTCGGCGGGAAGTTCGGGCGGAATCAACTCACCGGGGGCGAGCAGGGCACTGACCTCGCGGCAGTCCTGCTTGAGGTCGTCCAGCCGCTCATGGCAGATCAACTTCCCATGCAACAGAATCGCGACGCGATCGGCGACGCGTTCGACCTCCTGAACCTGATGACTGGAGATGATGACCGTCCGGCCCTCCGCAGCCACATCGACCATGCTTTCGAGGAACTCACGCCGGACGAGCGGGTCGAGTCCCGAAGTCGGCTCGTCAAGGATCAGCACGCTCGGCTGATGAGCGAGAGCCAGTGCGAGAGCGACCTTGGACCGGTTCCCCTTGGATAGATCCTTGATCTTTTGTCGTCCGGACAACCCATAACGGTCGGCCAGACGCTGGTACTGAGCCTGATAACCCGCTGGGTAGAGCCCGGCGGCGAACCAGCCAATTTCCTCAACGGTCATCCAGTCATACAACGCCGGCCGCTCGGGGACGTACCCGACTGTGCGGCGGATTTCGAGGGCGTTCTCGCGGCTGTCGAGGCCACCCACACGGGCAATCCCCGAGTCGGGCTCGACCAACCCAAGCAGGATCTTGAGCGTCGTCGACTTGCCCGCGCCATTGGCCCCCAGCAGGGCACACACGCTGCCGGGCGGCACATCGAGCGAGACGTTATCGAGGGCAACAAGTGAGCCGTACCGCTTCGACACACCTTGAAGTGAAATCGCAGGAACCATATTAGAGCGCCTCCTCGGAAAGACGGTTCAGTTCGGAATCACAGAGCGTCCGCAGCTCAGCCTTCGAGATTCGATTACGCCAGGCCTCCTCCAGCACGGAGCGCAAACTCTGGCGAATCAGTGAGAGACGCTGTTCCCGGCATTGACTCACCGAGCCAGCTGCGATTGCCAATCCGGTGCCCCGAACCGGAACCAGTACGCCCTGAGCCTGGAGGTCGCGATAGGCCCGCACGACCGTGTTGGGATTCACGGCGAGCCGGTTGGCCAGCTCGCGCACGGAGGGGACATGCTCCCCGGGAGTGATCGAGCCATCGGCCACAGCGATCGTGACCTGTCGGATGATCTGCTCATAAATGGGGATTCCATTTTGAGCGTCAATGTGTCGTAACATGACAACCCCGCAACTGGGGATAAGGTCGGATGGCCATCTCTGACCGGCAATCACCACTGTTCTACCACACTAGTACAGTATTCGAATCAGCGGCAAAGTCAACTGCATTCTTTTTTTGATTCCACTCGAATTTCCGACGAGACCTGAACGCGAGGTCGGTCTGACTCGGGGAAGCGAACGTCGCTCAACCCGATAGGCTGAAATCGATTCTCACTCTATACTTCGGGCTGCAAACCGCCTGTGGCACTTCTTCCTCTGAGCCTGCATCCATGCAAGTCATCATCACAGCTGTTGGTCCCGATAACAGCGGGTTGGCCGACCCGATCGTGCATCATGTCACGACAGCGGGGGCGAACATCTATGAAATCCAGATGTACGACCACGACTCGGAGAAGCTGTTTGCGATGCTGCTGCGGATCGACTGGCCCGAGGGGGCGGGGTCGATTGCCGATCTGCGAAAGCGAATGCTGGAGATCGGCACGGAGAAGGGGCTTTCGGTGCGGACGTGGTCGCGTGATGAGCACCAGCGCCCGCCGCGAATTGCCCTCTGCACGACGTATCGCCGCGAGCCGCCGCATGCCGTCTTGCGCGATATCCGCGATGGCCGGCTGAAGGCAACCGTGCCCGTCATGATCGGCAACCGCAATGCCTGTCGCGGGCTGGCCGAGCAGTTTGACGTGCCGTTCCACAACATCGCCGACGAGTCGGGCGAACCCGATTACGACCAGATGGCCCAGCTGATCGACCAATACGATGTCGACTATGTGGTGCTGGCCCGATACATGCGGGTACTGCCCGCGCGGATCTGCTGGGAGTTCGCGGGCGGGCGGATCATCAATCTGCACCACGGGCTGTTGCCGCCGTTCCCGGGGTTCAAGCCGTACAACGATGCCTTCAAGTGCAACATGCTGACCTACGGGGCGACGATCCACTTCATCGTGCCCGACCTCGATGCTGGCAACCAGATCATCAACCAGAGTACGTTCAGCGTGCCGCCCGGAACGCCGCTCAGTGAGATCATCCGGATCGGGGAAAGCGACCACGAACCAACGTGTCTGTCAGAGGGGCTCAAGCGGGTGGTCGACCGCGAGGTGGAGTTACACTTCCATCGAGTGGTGAGAACCAAGCCGCTGGGGTGAGGTTCCCCCAAACCGAGAGCGGCAGGCGTGAGCCTGCCGAGGGGTTCAACGGTCTCTGATCACTGATTACTCGAGAAGTCATTCTCCAATAGAGCGAGTTCTGCCATCGACGCGGCAGTGAAGCTCCGTGCCTCGACAGGCTCACGCCTGCCGCTCTCGGGGGATAGACGCATTTATTCAGTCACATCGCTCCCTGGTAGATCCCCAGCACATCGGCTTCCGTCGGTCGCTTGGCCGTCAGCAGCATCAGACGAGTGATCCCGTGGGCTTTCTTGGCCAGCACGGGGAGATGCTGCGGGGTGACGTGCAGTTCGGACAGGCGCCCCGGTACGCCGATGCGTTCGCGGAGGGAATCGACGGCCAGGATCGCCGCATCGGCCGCTTCGGTCGGGGTCATACCCTGGGTGTCGACGCCCATGAACTCCGCGATCTGGCCGAACTCGCGAGTTCGCACATCTCGCAGGAATCGCATCACATGCGGCAGCAACAACCCGTTCCCCTCGCCGTGGGTGCAATGCACAGCTCCCCCGATCGGGTACTCCATCGCATGCACCAGCGCGACCCCGCTGTTTGAGAATGCCAAACCGCCGAGCGTGGCTGCGAGGGCCATGTCTTCGCGGGCCTGACGATCGGTCGGCGACTCCACAGCTTTGACGAGGGAGCGATGGACCAGCCGAATCGCCTGCTCGGCGAAGAGGTCACTCAACGGGTTCTTCCCCTCATACGCAAACGGCTCGTTGATCGGGAGGTCGAGATCCTGAGATCGGGTGTTCGTAAAGCCCTCGATCGCATGGGTCAGCGCGTCGATACCGCTATCGGCGGTCACCTTACGAGGGCAGGTGAGCGTGAACTCGGGATCGACGATCGCCAGGAGCGGACGTAGATACCGGCTCTGCGTGCTGACCTTTACGGCGTTGTCGGTGTCGGTCAACACCGACGAGTGGGAGACCTCGCTGCCGGTCCCCGCCGTGGTCGGAATCGCCACCAGTGGCACCACCGGCCCCGGCACTTTATCGAAGCCAAAGTAGTCCTTCGGGGCTCCTCCAAACCGGGCCACGACCGCAGTCATCTTGGCCAGGTCGATGTTACTTCCGCCACCCAGCCCGATGATCGCGTCGGGCTGCTCGCTCTTCGCGACGTCGATCGCCCGCACAGCCGCCGCGACCGAGGGCTCCGGCTCGCCCCCGTCGAAGAGAATGGGAGCGACTCCCGCCGACTTCAACTGCTCGTTCACGAGCCCCATCAGCGGGAGCTTGGCCAGTATCGGATCCGTCAGAACCATCACCCGCTTCCACCCGTACCGGCGGGCTGCAGCCCCCAGCTCGCGAATCGCTCCCCACCCAAACGTGAACTGGCTGGCGGAGGCGAAGGACCAGTGACGGAGCGGCGAGTTCATGAGCGGGACCAGATCGTAAAGAGGACGAATTCCATCGCGGACCAGCGAATTCACTGGCCACATGCAGAGAGGGCAGGGCGGGACACGAATCCCGACACCACCGCACAGATTACCAAGACCAAACGACCGTTGGGAGCGGTGACGATTGCGCTGGCGGTAACGATTACGCAATCGTCAGACCTTCACTGGCCCGCAAATCTTTCCAAAAGCAGCTAATCGTCAATGGGGAGCGGCAGAACTCGCCGATGCAAAGACCAGCTCTGCTCGAACGATTCGCCAACGGTTGGCCCATCACAATTCCGGCAGTGCCCCTGACAGGTGCGGCCATGAACGCCATCCTTCAATTTCCGACGAACCTCGCCGCCGAACTTCACCAGCTGAAGGCTGAGGTCGAATCACATCGTCAGGACATCGCGACCGCTGCAACCGCCTTTGAGCAGACTCGCTCCGCCCGAGCCACCCAGAACGCCGAGATCACCCACCGGATAAACGCTCTGCGTCAACGGCTGGCGAACTTGCTGGCGTAACACCGATACCAACCTCGCGTCCGACACCGCCACCTTGGCGAGGATCTGGTCACAGAGTCCCGGTCATCCGCCATAGTGTTTTTCTCGGTAGCCATCTCACTGTCGAGTTCATGGGTCGACGCTGCCTGGCTCGCGATGGCCGCCTTAGCGAACTAAGAGTGACAGTACCGTTCCGAGCAGGGGCCAGCGGAGCAAATAGGCTGTCGTGGTGGTGGCAATAAAGACGGAACTACTTTCGAAATTTATTCCGTCTTCTTCGCCTCGCGAGTCAGCCAGTCGGGTGCGGGGATTGTCGGTCGGCGGGAGATCAGGAGCAGGATCCCGGACAGGATGACCAGCATGGGGACTTCGACATCCACTCGGAGATGACTGGTCTGCCGTAAGATGGACAGCAAGCTGGCGGCGATAAAAAACGGGCCCACGACGACGCTGACCTTATCAATCCCGTTGATCGCAAACGCCAGGACTCCGACCACAGCCAAGCCGAGCGTCCAGACCCAATCGATGCCGGGCCCGACCTTGAGAGCTGTTAGCAACCAGCCCGTCCCGACAGCGATCAGCAACCAGGGAACGACTAACGACTTCCTGTCTGTCTGCATTCGATCACTCTTAGTCTGGAGACACATGGAGCAGAGTTAGTACCGAGTAGTCGCCATTTGAACTCTCGGGGATTTCCGCGTCAACATTCGTCATGGGGAGCCGGTCGTTGAGTCCACGGCGTGACTTGGTGGTTAATCTCACTGGCCAGGCAATCGTGGGCTCGTTCATAAAACTCGACATGCAGACAACGGTAAAGACAAACAATCTCGAGCCGAAAACGTTAGCGCCCGGAGTAGGATGTTGATGTACGAGCGACTCCGGGTACTAACTCTTCCGGCTCTCTGTTTACGTGTGACTTGTCGTCGCCGGGCTCGCGGCGGGGAGGGTCACAGCGAAGGTGGTCCCGGCGGTGGTCGAACAGACGAGTTCGATGCGCCCCCCAGCTTCCTGCAGAATGTTGCGGCAGACGAATAGCCCCAGGCCGGTGCCAGTCTCTTTGGTGGTGAAGTACGGTTTGAAGAGCAGATCCTGCTTCATGGCGGGAATGCCGGTTCCCTCATCACGGATCAAGATGCGGATGCCGTCGGAGCAGGACTCAGTAGCCAACTCGATAACCGCCCCCTCCTGGGTTGAATCGAGGGCATTCAGGATCAGATTCAGAAAGACCTGCAGCACTCGATCGCGAACCATACTCACCGCCGGGAGGTTCGGTTCGTACGAGGTGACGATCTTCTTCCCCTTCATGCGTTTATAGTACTTCGCGATGTTCAGGGCCGAGTCGAGCACGCCGTGCACGTCACAAGTGGTCCGCGTGTTAGACGCCGGGCGGGAGAAGTCGACCAGCTCGCGCAGGGTGCGCTGAATGCGGCGCAGCTGTTCGTCGATCAGGTTCAGCCGCTCATGCATGTCGGCATCGAGAGGGCGGCGGTTGAGCAACTGGACCAGGTTGCTGATGGCGGTGAGCGGGTTGCCGACCTCGTGGGCGATTCCAGCGGCCAGCAGTCCGAACGCCGCCTGCTTCTCGTGCTGAACCAGCAGGGCCTGGGACTGCTGGAGTTCCTGGGTTCGTTCGGCAATGCGCTGTTCGAGCAGAGCCTGATTCTGAGTCAGCTGGGTGTTCATATCGAGGAGTTGGCGGCTGGCTCCTTTGACCAGTGTGGCCAGTGCGGTACTGGCCCATGTCACCCAAGCCATGAAGACCAGTTGGAGGGCGAAGGCCTGCATCTGCTCGGGTTCACGGTCGGTCTGAACCAGAGCCAGAACGATATAACTGATGAAATGGAATCCGAGGGTGCAGATCGTCACCATCGGCGAGTTGCGAAAGGCACAGACGATCAACGACAGAAAGTAATAGAACCGGAACAGGCTGTTGAGCCCCTGGTCAAAGTGGCACAAGAGGCCGATGAAGATCGCCTCCATCCCGGAGATGAACAGCGGCCAGCGTTCTAGAAAGACCTGTCCTTTGGCACTCCACCAAGTGTCAATCAGCGCGTAAACCGCCCCGAGTGTCAGAATCCAGTTGAGCTCCACCCGGTAGTGTGGCGTCCCCAGAACGTTGACTAGCAGATACCCGACGCACAGCCCGAACCAGTGAATCCGGACGGTGATCGTCTCAGCCGGCAGCTGCCAGCCGAAGTCGGGTGTTTGCACGACGGTTTCTTGGCCAGCAGTGGAAGCAGCCGTTGCCGGAGGGGCAGGGGAGAGGGTGTCTTCGACGGGGTTAAACACGACGAAATCCTGAGATTGACGGGGCCGCCGGAGGGACGAGGCGTTCGGTCACCTCACGAGGGCTGGCAGGGCAAAGCCTATCCCACCGATCGTTGCATGGCGAGTCGATGGCCGCCTTTCCCGAGGAATGTGACATGTGGGCCCGGTCGGTGATTTGACTCGCCTCCGCTTCCCAGCTTCCTCCGGTCCGATACACTGCACCACGGACATTCCGAGGCGGAGGCGAGAGATCTCATGGCAGTGCGCGGCATTCGCGGAGCGACCACGGTCGAGCAGAACGTGGCAGCTGATATTCTGGCGGCAACCCGTGAGTTGCTTCAGGAGCTGTTGTCAGCAAACGGTTTGACCTCTTATGAGGAGATCGTGTCAGCGATCTTTACGACCACGACCGATCTCAATGCCGTCTTTCCTGCCGAGGCCGCTCGCAGCCAGGGCATGAGCCAGGTGCCGCTTCTGTGTGCGAGCGAGATTGCCGTGCCGAATAGCATGCCTCGCTGTATCCGCATACTTCTGCATGTGAATACCGATCAGCCACAGTCGGCGATGAAGCATGTCTATCTGCGTGAGGCCAAGCGACTGCGCCCCGATATGGTGAGTGCGCAGTAGCTTCTGGGCATGAGAGCTGGGCCGGCAGGGTACAGGATGCTGGCGAAACGGTCTTTCTTCGTCGGGCCGGGATAGCCACAATGCGTGTCCACAGCGAGTTTCTGTGTTTGCTCTTCAACGAAGAGAAGATCTGAACACTCTCTGCGTTGCATGGATGAACTCCCCGCCATGAAAGGCCCCCCGTGGATACGCCCTCGGTTCCAAATCCGAACAGTGTGACCGACACACCGTCGTTTCGCTGGGGCTGGGGATTGTTGATCGTGCTGTTGCTCACAGCTGCGGTGCGGTGGCATCGCCTGGAGCTTCCGCTGGAGCGGGATGAAGGGGAGTACGCTTACGCCGGTCAATTGATGCTGGAGGGAATGCCCCCGTATGTCGGGGCCTACAACATGAAGTTGCCCGGGATCTATCTCGCTTACACGGCGATCCTGGGGATGTTCGGCCAGTCGGTGTGGGCCATCCACTTTGGATTGTTGCTGATCAACCTGGCGTCGATCTGTCTGGTGTATCTGATCGGGCGAAAGCTGATCGATGACCGCGGTGGGCTCTTCAGTGCCGCGACGTTTGCAGTGCTGTCGGCTCATGCGTCGGTAACCGGACTCTTTGCGAACTCCGAGCACTTTGTGGTGCTGCCGATGCTGGGAGGCGTGCTGTGCCTTTTGAAGGCGATCGAGTCGGATCGTCTCTGGCTGTGGGGAGCAGCTGGCGTGCTGATGGGTACGGCCTTCGTCATGAAGCAGCATGGTGTCATGTTCGTCGGGTTCGGGGCCGCTGTGGTTGTCTATCAATCGTGGCAGGGCGGGGCTGTTGATTGGCGGATTCTGGCGAAGCGGCTGGCCTGTTATGGAATGGGGGCCGTGCTGCCGTTCGCGTCGATTTGCGTCTGGATGCTGGCGACGGGTGTCTTCCCCAAGTTCTGGTTCTGGACGTTCACGTATGCCTCGCATTACGTGTCACAAGTCACACTGACCGAGGGCGTGGCGCTGCTGCAGTACCAGCTCGTGAAGATGTCTGGCGAGTTGACGGGCTTATGGTTGCTGGCAGCCATGGGAGTTGTCGCGGTCTGTGTGGACCAGGAGCTGCGAAAGAGGGCGGGGTTCTGGTTGCTGTGGGGCCTGGCATCATGTGCAGCTGTCTGTCCGGGGTTGTTGTTTCGTAATCACTATTTCTTGTTCGTGCTGCCCGTGGCCTCGTTGCTCGTGGGGGCGGCTGTTGTTTCACTCACGCGCAGACGTGCGGGATCACCGAGGGTAAAAACTCGCGTTTTACTCTTGTTCTTGGCTGCGATTCTCTGGGCGATCGTGGGGCATTGGAACATTCTGGTGAAGTGGCCGAACGAGACGGTCGCTCGCAAAATATATGGTTTGAATCCATTCCCGGAGTCGGTGGAGATTGGCGAGTACCTGAAGTCTCACACGGCGCCCGAGGATACGATCGCGGTGATCGGATCGGAGCCACAGATCTACTTCTATGCCCAGCGTCATGCCGCCACGAGCCACATTTACACGTATGCCTTAATGGAGGAGCACCCGTTCGCGCTCGACATGCAACGGGAGATGCGAAAGCAGATTGAGGACGCGAAGCCGAAGTATGTCGTCTTTGTGAATGTGCGGACGTCATGGCTGACACGCCCCGGGTCTCATCGTGAGTTGCTCGACTGGGCTCCGACTTTTACCGCCAGTCACTATGAACAGGTCGGCTTGATTGAGATCGACCTGACTGGCTCGAAAATCCGCTGGAACGAAGCTGTGAAGGGCCTGCCGCTACCGGACCAGGAGAGTACCTGGTTGAGTGTTTATCGCCGCAAGGATGAGTAATCGGGGATGACCTTGAGATGGGACAGACAGGAATGTCTGTCCTACTGGGAGAGTATCGGGAGATGTTTAGAGGGTATTGCATCGTCTTCCCCCTGTCGCGTTGATCGTGGGCGTCACGCTGGCCCCTCTTCGTTGCCTTGCTTCACTTTTGTTCAATCTCCCGTTCCCTCCCCAAAGCAGCGGGGGAGGGTGCTCTGCTAGTCCCAACCTCGCAGTGTTGTGATTCTTCGAGCCACTCGTGGTGTTCCCGCCCTCATGAATCAGCGTTACCGAGTTGAGTTCACATCAACCGATCCTTATTGTGAACGCTCAGGCTGATTGAAGGGCCGCAAGGCTGCTCAACAATCGCCTTCTCACTTTTGAGCGACATGTCTGCATCTCACTGGGGGCAACGAATGATTGGCAGTTCGATGAATTTCAAAGCGACCGCGCGGAGGCTGTGGGCCTGCCTGATGGTCAGTTGTGCAGTGATCGCCATTGGTGCGTCACAAGCCCGGGCAGATTATCCGAAGTCGCACGATGCCCCCGGATTTACGCCGCTGTTTAACGGTAAGGACTTGACCGGCTGGAAGGGACTGGTCGGTAACCCGAAGTCGCGAGCTGCGATGTCCGCCGAAGAGCTGGCCACCGCTCAGAAGGCGGCTGACGAAAAGATGCGGGCTCACTGGAAGGTCGTCGATGGGGTTCTCGAATTCGACGGAAAGGGTGACAGCCTGTGCACGACGAAGGACTACGGCGACTTCGAACTGTTCGTCGACTGGAAGATTCTCGAAGGCGGCGACAGTGGGATCTACCTGCGTGGATCACCGCAGGTCCAGATCTGGGACACGGAGTATGCGCCTTACTTCGTTCACGGGGCAGAGAAGGGCTCTGGAGCCTTCTGGAACAATGCCAAGAATCCCCGCTTCCCCTCGGCCAAGGCAGACAAGCTGGTCGGGCAGTGGAACACCATGTTCATCCGCATGATCGGTGAACGGGCGACGATTCTGCTGAACGGCGTGAAGGTCGTCGATAACGTCGTGATGGAAAACCTGTGGGAACGCGATAAGCCGATCTACCGTACCGGCCAGATCGAACTGCAGAACCACGGCAACACGCTGTTCTTCAAGAACATCTCAATTCGAGAGATCTCTCACGACGAGGCGACCTCGGCTCTCGAAGCGGACACTCAAGGGGAGAAGTTCACGAGCCTGTTTAACGGCAAGGACTTCACCGGCTGGAAGGGTGACCTGGCCAATTACGAAGTGAAGGATGGGACGATTGCCTGCCAGGCAGGGAAGGGCGGGAACGTCATCACTGAGAAAGAATACGCCGACTTCGTGGCGCGGGTTGAGTTCAAACTGCCACCCGGCGGCAACAATGGAGTTGCTTTGCGGTTCTCCGGCAATGGACAGCCGCACATCGAGGGAATGGAGCTGCAGGTTCTCGACTCAGAAGATCCCAAGTACAAGGATCTGCACCCCGCTCAGTACCACGGCTCGATCTATGGGCTGGTGGCGGCTCATCGCGGCTTTTTGAATCCGCCGGGTGAGTGGAACTTCCAGCAGATCACAGCTCGCGGTTCCAAGATCAAGGTGGAACTGAACGGTTTCACCATCGTTGATGCTGATCTGAGCACCGTGAAGGCCTCCAAGGATGGCGAAGTTCCCGCCGGGGCTCGTCGCAAGAGCGGCCACTTCGGGTTCGCCGGCCATCAGGACCCAGTCGCATTCCGCAACATCTCGATTCGCGAACTGCCAGGAGAGCCCGCAGCGATCCCTTCCCGCGAACAAGCCATCAGCCCGAAAGACGGCCCGATCAAGCTGTTCAATGGCAAGAACCTCGAAGGGTTCTACACCTGGATCAAGGGGTCCGAGTATGCCGACCCGAAGAAGATCTTCACCGTGCATGATGGCATGATTCACATCACCGGTGATGGGTTCGGTGGGCTGATCACGAACGATGAGTACCGCGACTATCACCTGATCCTGGAGTTCAAGTGGGGCGAGCGGACCTGGGAATCGCGGAAGGAAGCAACCCGCGATTCGGGCTTGCTGTTGCACTGCTGGGGGCCGGACGGCGGATACTCGAACACCTGGATGGCATCGATCGAAGCTCAGATCATCGAGGGCGGCGTCGGCGACATTCTCGTGCTGCAGGGCAGTGATCCCGTCACGGGGAAGGTCTACCCGACATCACTCGCAGCTGAGGTCGCCAAGGACCGCGACGGCGAGATGATCTGGAAGAAGGGCGGCACGAAGACCACTGTCACCGCTGGCCGCGTGAACTGGTACGGTCGCGATCCCGACTGGGCCGACAAGATTGGCTTCCGCGGCAAGGAAGATGTCGAAAGCAAGTTCGGCGAGTGGACCAAGATGGAAGTCATCGCCGAAGGGGATCGCATCCTCTATAAGGTCAACGGCGTCGTCGTGAACGAAGCCTTCGATTGCCAGCCGAGCGCCGGCAAGCTGCTGCTGCAAACCGAACTGGCCGAGATGTTCGTCCGCCGGTTCGAGCTGTGGCCGATTGGCCAGGCGCCGAAGGAATAGTCCTTCGACTTTTGCCACAAGAGCCGGAAGCGTCAGCGCCCGGAGTTCACCTTCTCAATCCCCCAACGCCCGGATAACCTCCGGGCGTTTATACTTTCAGAAGTTGAGTTCTGGCGAACACTGACCAACCCACTGCAGACATGCCCGAAACCCTTTTTGATTATCTCTTGATCTGGACAGCTCTGCAGTCGCTCTGGGGGCTCCCGGCCGCTATTCAACGTCATTACCAATTGATGTCGAGTTTGGTACTCGATTGGGGAAACCAGCCTGATCGAATCTATCAGCGGTTCTCCTCGATCCTGGTGTTACCATCGGTGTTTTTTGGTGCGACGCGGATGCTGGGCTTCGCGTCATGGTCATCCGTGGTGAGCCAATGCATCGTGATGTGCTGTATAGCTGTGATCGGCATTTTGCAGACGATCCCGAAGTTGGGGATCTATGAAGATGGTATCTTCGTACTGACGCAGTTCTTGTGGAGAACACACGGTCAGTTCATCCCATGGACCCAGATCAAAACATATCGCTGGGGAGAAGAGGGGCGTTTGCTCATCAATCCCGGCTGGAACCCGACCATTTGCAAGATCTCGCCAGAGATGATGGTTGATCTCAAGGCGGTCCTGATCGGTAAATGTCCCGATGCAGAGGTGAAGGCCTGAGTCCCGACATGGTAAGAGGTAGAAAATCACCTCAGTGGACTGACCTAATCAGCGACCGAATTGGGATCGCATCGATTCGCGGCGGACGGCATTGAGGGATTGTCCCCCCGGATATCACAACGGTTTCGGACTCGGATGAGGTTGCGATCCAGGCAGTAACTCCCCGTTTTGCGTGGGGGCCAGTTGATCAAAAGGCAACACTCTCTTGGGGTCTGCGGGGCCGGGAGCCACGGAGGTACCGCCTGGGGCGGAACGGCCTGTTCAGGCACACAGCCGCTGATCAAGCGCAGGCGATGCCTGTCTTGGACAACTTCCCGTGACTCGCCTCGTCAAAATCGATATTCTCCGTTGACCCGGTTGGTCCGGGGCTGCTGAAGGTCTGTCTGGATTCTGCTCACATGTCGCTGCTCACGCCACTTCCGTTCGAACGTCCGATCCACGATTTGGAGCGCCAGCTGGAAACGCTGGAGTCGCAGCCGAATCCCTCGGATGTCACCAAGGACGCGATTCGCAAAATGCGGGTCGAGATCCAGCGGCTGAAACGCGAGATTTACGAGAACCTGAATCCCTGGGAAACGGTCCAGGTTTCCCGACACGAGGCCCGGCCGAAGGCACTCGATTACATCGAGCTGGTTTGCGACGAGTTCATCGAGTTGCATGGCGACAAAGCCTTCGGCGACGACAAGGCCTTGCTGACCGGCCTGGCTCGGATCGACGGGCGCAAGGTGATGCTGGTCGCCCAGCAGAAAGGTCGTAATCTCGAAGAGCGACTCAAGCACAATTATGGAATGGCCCATCCCGAGGGTTACCGGAAAGCGCTCTCCAAAATGGAGATGGCTGCCAAGTACGGTTTGCCGATCGTCTGCCTGATCGACACAGCTGGAGCGTATCCGGGGATCGGAGCCGAGGAACGCGGCCAGGCATACCAGATCGCCCTGAACTTGCGCGAGATGTCACGGATCGATACTCCGATCGTCTGCATCGTGATTGGCGAAGGCGGTTCGGGCGGAGCACTCGGAATCGGGATCGGCGACCACGTCGCCATGCTCCAGTTTTCGTATTACTCGGTCATCAGCCCGGAGGGGTGTGCCGGGATCCTGTGGAAGCATCCGAAGCACGCCGACAAGGCGGCTCACGCGCTGCGGTTCACGTCGAAGGATCTGCTCGGTTTCGGGATCATCGACGAAGTCATCATGGAGCCGCTGGGCGGAGCACACCGGGATCATCGAAAGATGGCGACAGCTCTCAAGGCGTCGATCCTCAGCGCGCTGAAGTCACTCACCGCAGTGCCAGCCGGGCAGTTGCTGAATCGCCGATACGACAAGTTCCGGAAGATCGGACAGTTCGAAGAGGGCGTCGCAGTAAGTCAGCCAGCGACCGCCGGCGAGCCTTCGAAGAATGGTTCACCCAAGGCCACCAAGTAAGGTCACGCGAACTTGCGGCAGACCGCGCCGGCGCAGGCCAAGCTGGACGAGCTCGGATCGCATGCCGACCGGCAAGACAACGTGCAGCCACCACTCAGCAGAGACAAAGGGCACATCCAAGCTGTGGATCGCAATCCACTACCAACGTCCGATAATGTCCGTTATGTTCAATTAAGCGGTGTTTTCGCAAGGAAAAACACTGGGAGGCCGTTTGGGGGTGTTTTTGCCCTGTGCGGCGTCGGGGATGGTTTGTGGGCCTTCGGAACGAGTTGTGTGGCGGGAATCGGTGCGTATGGAGTTCGCGTCATCGGCTCTCCCCAAGTTCCGTTATGTGCGCGCATCTGATCAGTGGATGTTGGTTACTGAGCCGACCGGTTTCACATGATGTCGAGGTCGCCCATGTCCATCAGTGGGAGGTCTTCGACCGGCTTGGGCGGCGCGGGTTTGGGAGCGGGAGGCACTGCGCCGGGAGCGTTCGTGGCCGGTCCGCTGATCGGCGCGGGTGCCGCTGGACGCAGCGGCTGAGGGACACCCATTGGCTGCGGCGAGCCGGGCATGACTCCCGGCGTGGGCATCCCGGGCATAGGCATTCCCGGCATCGGCTGACCGGGGAACATTCCGGGCATGGGGGCCTGCCCCGGCATCATTCCGGGCATCTGTCCGGGGAACGGCATGCCGGGCATTCCCGGGAAGCCGCCTGGCCCGGGGTAGCCCATCGGCATTCCCATCTGGCCGGGGAATGGCATCTGAGGCATCATCGGTTGCATCATTTGCGGCTGCATCGGCATGGGAGTGGGCGCTGCCGGAGCTGCCTTGGCGGGAGGAGCTTTGGCGGCCTCCTTCTCCAGGGCCTTCTTCCGTTTGCCGTAGAGGGCCTCTTTCGTCTTCTGGGCTTCGATGCGGGCCTTCTCTCGCTCCTCCGGAGTCCGGGTCGCGTCGGCCCGACTGTCGAGGGTCACAGCCACAGAGTCCTGATAGTCGGCTTCGTCTTTTGTCGCTTTGTTGCGGAGGAACGCCTCTGGCTCCTCCACAAAGATTCGGAGCGTGCGCACGGCGGAGTAAACCTCGTGCATGGAGCCGAAACGCTCGCTCGGTTTCTTGGCGATCATCTTGAAGATGAACTGATCGAGCTCCGGCGTGAGGTTGGGGTTGTATCCCGAGGGGCGTTCGGCCTTTTCGCGAACATGGGCCATCAGAAGATCGTTCGGATTGCTCATGATGAACGGAGGACGCCCGGTCAGCATTTCGTAGAAGAGAATGCCGAGGCTGTAGATGTCGGCCGAGAAGGTCAGCGGCAAGCGTTGAATGAGTTCAGGGGCCAGATACGTTCGGGTCCCCTGGATCACAACACTGCTCTTGCGAGTCAGCATCGACGAGATAAATCCCGTCGGTTTGGAGGCGAGCGAGAAGTCGATGACCCGGATATCGCCCCCTTTGTTGACCAGAACGTTGTCGGGCTTGATGTCCTTGTGAACCCAGCCTTTGTCGTGAATGAAGGCAAAGGCTTGAGCCAGCAATTCCATGATCTTCTTGCCTCGGCCCTGGACCGAGGAGTGGTCATATCGAATCGCATTTTTCATGTTGTTGCCGCGAAAATGCTCCATGATGAAATAGGAGTTGTCGCGACCGATCGAAATATCCATCACCTTGATGATGCTGGGATGCTCCAGCTGGCGGGCGATGTTGGCTTCGGACTTGAGTTCGCTCTTCTTTTGCGAGTCCTTGATGTGCTCGGGCAGTAGCAGCTTCATCGCAAACTGCTGCTGATTGGCAATGTGTTTAACCTCCCAGATCTGGGAGATTCCGCCCGTGGCGATGCAGTTCACCAGCTGGTACTGGTCGATCTGGTTTTGATTATCGTTGTCGGCCATCAGACCGTCCCCATCACAGCAAGAACAAGCACGCGACTCACCCAGACCGAACCCGACATCGTTCAAAGAAGGCTAAGATGCCGACTTTGAGACGTGGGCAGGACAGGGGGCGATACCCAAGAAGTATACCTGCGACGTTCCGATCGTCGCATCCCGAAATACCGAGAAGTTCCGAAACATCCCCGCAATTCCACCAGCCACCGCCACGGGGCGAACTGCTGGCATCCGCAGCCTCCCGTTTCGGTGTTCGGCAAGTCGCATGTGACGAGAACTTAAAAGCTCGCGCCGCCCGCAGCGGGTTGTGCCGGTTGCGTCGCGTTCGCAGGCTTACCGGTCGCTCTGGTGTCGCGGGCTGTGACACGTGCTCCATCAACCAGGGACTCGGAGGCCTTCGAAACCAGTTCGTCAGAGGCTCCAAATCGACCACTGACAAACACGTGATCTGCTCCCACCGGCCCCAACAACTGGACCGGGATATCCCGCACAAATCCCTCGCGGATCACCTGCACCTTGCGACCGCCCTGCTCTGCATTGACGATCGCTGAGTTCGGGACCTCGGCGACGGGAAGACGGGGGATCATCGGGGAATGAACGGTCTGTCCAGCCCTCAGTTTCCCGTTCTTGTTTTCCAGGACAATCCGACCAGTTGCCGGTGACACAAAAAGATCCCGCAATGGATCGAACGCGGGCAGCAACGGGAGTACAGATTCGATCGTCGCGGAGACATTCGCATCCTCGACCTTGATCTCAATCGCGTCCCCGGCCTTCTGGGCTTTGCCATCAATCGGGATGGAGACAGTCAGCGTTTCGGGATCGGTCACGACCGCCAGTGGCTGTCCAGCTCGCACGAACTGACCTTCAGCGACGAGGATTGCCGTGACCACACCCTTCATCGGTGAGCGGATCACCGTGAATGACTTCTCCAGGTCGGCGAGTTCCAGGTCCGCTTGTGCGATCTCAACGCGGGCCTCAGCTGCGGCTTTTTCTTTGGCTGATGCGAGGTCGGCATTGGCGGCTCTGAGTGCGGCCTGGGCACGCTGGGCCTTCAGCTGGGCGACTCGGGCGTCGAGTCGGATCACTTCCGCTTGCGGAGTGATCTCTTCTCCGACTTTCGATTGCAGGCTCGACACCACCCCGTCGATCGCAGCTGCCAGAGTCAGTTGGCGAACCGGTTCCAGGTGCAAGTTGACTTGATACCGGGCCGGGTCGCGAAAGACCACGGGAGCTCGCTCGATCACTACCGCATTCTTCGCAGCGGATTCGGCTCGACTGGTCGCTGCAGCTGCGGGGGTGGTCGGAGGCGGAGAGGAGGCTTGACCATATACTGTCGGCAGGCTGCTTCCCCACAGCCCAAGGGTTAGTACAAAACCATTCGCTGATCGCACAAGCGATTGTCGCACTATGATCTCCTCATCCGTGGCTAATTCTTCCGTTGTCGGATTGGCCCCCGATATTTCAAAGAGGCAGAGTTGAGCTTATCTGGGATGTAGTTCGTGCGTCAAATCCGGGGATGATGAACTCGCTCAATGCCCCAACTCGCTAATTGTCCGAACCCGTCGGAGGCGAGTCTGGCAGAGCGGAACTGGGCGGCGCGGGACGACGAGGGATCGGCTTCGTAATTGAGGGAGGAGCTTTAATCGTCGTTGTTAGCTGGAGCCCTTCCGCGCAGAGACCAAAGAGCTCTTCCGTGCTGGCCCGGATGGAAATCACCGCCTGAATGAAGTTGGTGTGCGTCGAGGCCAGCGGGGCGTCGATCGCGAACTTCTCGACAGCCTGACGCAAGCTGGGGAGCTTTTTGTCGAGCATCTTGAAGTACTCGGCGGGGTCGTCGACTCGTGTCTCGACGGCACGTGACAGGTCAAAGACACCTCGGACGATCCCCATCAACTCGGGAAAGTCTTCGACCTCTGTCGAATGTTTGACAAACGTCCGGACCATCCACGCATGTGCGAGTACGGTCTGACATCGGTCAACGAGTTCTCGGGGTGAATTCGACATGAAGCTGATCTTAATGATGAAAGAGGTCTGATGGAGGTCTATGAAGTCCAACACCACCGCCTCTGGCAGATGGTGATCACCAGCGAACAGTGTCCCCGATTGCGAATGAACTGTATCTCAACGACCCAAAGATTTTCATGAGAATGCGTTAAGAAAGATGGTTTGATCGCCCCCTACCCCCCCATGCTTTGTACTTACAATCGCAGCCTGTCTGAATTTGCCTGGCGCGGAGCAACTTATCAATGGCTAATCTACTGATTGTTGAAGATCATCGAACCCTGCTGAACAGCTTAAAGACCGGGCTGGAAGAGGAAGGGTATCGCGTATTCGCCGCGATGAGTGGCGTTGAAGGACAACTCATTGCCAAACGAGAACCTCTCGATGCGATCCTTCTGGATCTGCAGCTGCCCGATGGAGATGGGTTGCAGATGCTGCGAGAGCTGCGGCACGAGGGCTTCACCCTGCCAGTGATGATCATGTCGGCTCGTGACTCGCTGGAGGATCGGGTGCTGGGGCTTGATACGGGGGCTGACGACTATCTGGTCAAGCCAGTGGCGTTCTCGGAACTACTGGCCCGTTTGCGGTCGCTGCTCCGCCGCAATTCCAAAGCGGAGACCGTGCTGCGGTTCGAGAGTCTGCAAATGGATCTGCTGGCGAGAAAGGTGACCCGCCACGGGGAACCAATTGAATTGACTCGTCGGGAATTTGAACTGGCGGAGTATTTCCTGCGCCATAAGAATGAGGTCGTCACTCGACAGATGCTGGCACGTGATGTCTGGAAGGCGTCGACGGCGACCTGGACCAATGTCATTGAGGTGCAGGTGAAGTCGTTGCGGACTAAGATCGAGCGACCGGGGTGGGAGAAACTCCTGCACACGATCCGGGGAGAGGGATATCTGCTAGGGGATAAGCCTTGAAACGATGGACGATTCGATGGCGACTGACAATCTGGAACACGATGGTCATGACCACGCTGTTCATTATCTTCAGCGCCGCGATTCTGTCCGCCTTCCACCAGCATCTGACTTACATCGCCGATCAGGACTTGATGGAAGAGTTGCGGGAGCTCACGGAAGAGCTCCGCAGCATCGACAATGAGCAAGCCCTTGTGGCCCAGTTGACTCCCCACTACTCCGCCCATTCGCACTACCACTTTCAGATTATCGATGCCCAGGGGCGTTTCCTCTTTCGTAGCCGATTTCTGACACAGGTCCCCCTGCCCCCCGCGAATCGCCAGGCGAGTGAGATTCGCGGGCCACAATATTCCGACATCAAGCTGGGCCAGCTTGGGACCTTTCGCATGCTGACCACAGCGATGCGAAATCCCCGGTCGGAGCCACTCTTGCTGCAGGTCATTTCGCCCCGGGCGGCGATTCAGCAGGAGTTTCGCTGGTACCTGCGGATCTTGCTGACCGCGCTCCCGATCGTGATTGGAGTTTCGGTCATTGCCGGCTACTGGCTGGCACGGCGTGCACTCATCCCGCTCGAGTATGTGGCCATCACCGCGGAACGGATTTCCGTCGAGAAGCTCGATCAGCGGCTGGAGGTTCAGAATCCCAGTGATGAACTCGGGAGGTTAGCAGTCACATTGAATGGTTTGTTTGATCGTATTCAGTCGTCCTATGACCAGATGCGTCAGTTCACCTCAGACGCAGCGCATGAACTTCGTTCGCCGATCGCTGCTCTACGGACTCAATCGGAGGTCGCCTTGCGGTCTCCGCGCAGTGCGGAAGAGTACCAGCGCGTAGTGCGAGTGACCTTAGAAGAAGTTGGCTACATGGGGGATCTGGTCGATCAACTTCTGCTTTTGTCGCGGCACGATGCCGGCTATCAGTCGACCTACTTTGAGTTTCTCCCCGTCGATAAGTTGTTGCTCGATGTGATTGATCGGGCTCGTCCCGTGATCCAGGAGCGGGGCCAGACACTGGTCGTGTCGAAGTTCCCCCTCTGGAGTGTCAAAGGCGATGACATCTGGCTGAGTCAGCTGTTCTGGAACCTGCTGGATAACGCGAGCAAGTACACACCGTCCGGTGGGGAGATCCACATCACCGCCGGAATGGACGAGGACGAATGGTGGTGCTCTGTTCGAGATACGGGCGTAGGGATCGCCCCTGCTCACCTGCCCCGGATCTTTGATCGTTTCTATCGGGTCGACAGCTCGCGGACCCGGAACACCGGGGGAACAGGATTGGGGCTGGCCATCTGCAAGTCGATTGTGGAAGCGCATCGCGGCCGAATCCACGTGGAGAGCGTCGTCAACGAGGGAACCGTGTTCACCGTCCATCTGCCCGGACATCCAGCTGTGGCAGAGGCCTCGTCCGGTGAGATTCCCGTGTTGCCCTCTGAACCCGCGAGGTCGGCATGAAACGCCGGCGTGCGTTCACACTGATTGAACTGCTAGTCGTAATTGGCATTATTGCCTTACTTCTGGCCCTGCTCTTGCCGGCTGTTCAGCAGGCTCGCGAAGCGGCGCGCCGGACGCAGTGTCGCAACAATCTCAAGCAGATCGTGCTGGCCCTCCATAATTACGAACAGTCGAACCAGCGATTTCCGCCCGGCTCCGTGTTCTGTGCGGAGGAGGCCTCCTGGTCTGTACATGGGCGAATTCTCCCCTTCCTGGATCAGGGGAATTCTTATTCCCAGATTCAACTCGATCAGTTGTGGTGTGATCCCATCAACCTGCTGACAGGAGTCCAGAAGCAGTTCATCCCGACCTTCTCGTGCCCGAGTGACCCGAACGCGGGGACGTTGTACACCGCTGACATCGATGAGGGGCCCGTGATGCCCACGAATTACGGTTACAATTTTGGCAGCTGGTTCGTGTTTGATCCGCGAACCGGGCGTGGAAGCGATGGATGCTTCTTCCCGAACAGCTCGATGGGAGTGCGGGCCATCAGTGACGGGATGTCGAACACTCTCGCCTGCGCAGAAGTGAAGTCGTTCCAGCCCTTCTTTTATAACACCGTCAATCCGGGACCAGTCCCCCCTGCCCAGCCCGAGGAACTGGCGCAGTGGGCGGGTGCTGCCGTTTTTCAGATGGGGCCCAGTCTTCAACAGAACAACGGACACAATGAATGGTGCGAAGGAGCTGTTCACGAGACGGGTTTCACAACAGTCTTCGCTCCGAACACCGAAGTGTGTTATCTGCACTCCGACGGGCGAGTTTACGATATCGATTATAACTCTCGCTACGAGGGCTCAAGCATGACGGAGCCGACCTATGCTGCCATCACGGCCCGCAGCTACCACGCGGGATGTGTACACGCATCGTTGATGGATGGTTCGGTTCGATCGGTGTCGAACTCCATCTCCATTGATGTGTGGCGAGCCCTGGGGACGACTCAAGGGAGTGAAGTTGTCGGCGAGTTTTAGAGAAGGCCTTGTGACAGGTGGCTATGGGGCAACTCGCTGGCTGAGCCTCGCTTCTCGACGACGTGAGTGACCGAATCACTCGCGACTCAGATGATCTCTCGGATCACCGCACCGTGATTGAGCGGTGGAGAGACCTCGATTTGCCAATCGGCCGGGATGAGTGTCGACTCCCATTCCTGCTGCAAAGCGATAGCAGCGGACGTGGAGGGTGCGAACGTGACCACCGACGGGCCCCAGGACGATTGAACGAGGCTGCGTCCGATTGAGGGGGTGCTTTGCACGACATCACGAACCCGCGGGTCGGAGAAAACACCGCCCTGCACGGAGGAGAAGTACTCGCCGATCAGGCGACCGTACTCGGACACCGCAGCACCGAAGCTGGCACAGTCGCCCGACTGGATCGCCGGCAGAATCTCCATCAGCGTTAAACGGCACAGCCGGTCGGTCAGCTGGGATGTCATCGGAGGGAGTGCCTCAAAGGCGGCCCGCTCTCTCGCACCGGAAAGGCCGGGGCTGGCGTGACGAGGTCGGATGATGATGACTCGCCATTCTTCCGGGATCGACAAACGGATCGCTAAATCACCGAGAGCCCCCTGCCCTGTCTTGCCTGCATCGACAAGGAATCCTCCGGCGGCGAATCCGTGGAGGCCGATTGCCGAACGAAGACCGCGACCACTGCGCTGGGCGAGCTCACGCGTCGTTGGTAATGAGCCCCCTTCGAAGCGAGCGAGGACAGATGCTACCGCGAGACTCAACTGCGTCCCGGTGCCGAAACCCACATGATCGGCGGGAGCCGAAGTGAACTCCCAGGACAGCGGCGGGATCAGATTTGAGGTCCAACCCTGCCCCGATTTGGCAGCTGGGCCTCGATCGCTCCCAGACTCCCAGGCGGCGCGAATCGAACGGATACGTTCGGTGGTTGCAGCTGAGCAACCCGCGAAGTGCTCCTCGTGGTGTGCAGTGACACGAAACGAAATCGCCGGTTCGGCGACCATCATGCCGATCCCGCCGAAGCATCGGCCATGAGTGGCACCGCTGGCCAGGGGACCAAAATGGAGGCGGGTCCCCGTTTGGACCTCGATCACACGCGACATACCGGCTACTTCCCCGGCAAAAGAACAGCTGCGGGAGGTGGTGGTGGGGTGACCGGAGCTGCGGGCAGAGGTTTGGCCTGCCGCAGGTTTTCGCCGAGTTCGAGTTTCATGCGAGTTGCTCCCGACCGGATGACGATACCATCCGATTCGATCGAGTCGATGGCGATCTCCATCTCGGAGGCCTTGATGGTATCACCGACTCCGACGTACGTGGACATGTTGGCCAGAAGATCGGTCAACATCGCAACACGTTCGTCCCCCTTATTGACCACACCGGTCAACCTGGTAAACCCTGCATGATCATCGTCGAGTTGGCCGCTGATCTCCAGTGTGCTGGCCAGCGGGGGCGTCCCGTTGTCGGTGGCGGTGACTTGAAACGCGATTGGAGCGGGATCGAGAGTCTCCGCCGGGGTCCAGTCGATCTTGCCCGAGTTGGCGTCGATCGTCATCCCTGCCGGGATCGTTCCCCCCAAAGCGAATGTCAACTTGGTATCGGGGTCTTCATCTTTGGCGACGACGGGAATCGTGAAGGGCCGGTTCACATAGGCCTGGACCTTGGCCATGGGATCAAACTTCGGCGGGCGATTCTTCTCACGCAGAACGATTTCGATCTCCGATTGAACGGGAGAGGTGTCCCCGGCCTTGGCGACGACTTTCACCTTGTAATTCCCCGCTGCTGTGGTGGCGGGGACATCCCACTCGAGTTTTCCGCTCGGCCCCACCTTCAATCCAGCAGGTGCCTCAGGAAGTTCGTAGACGGGTGCGGGCCAGCGCGGGTTCCAGCCTTCGATCTTCAGCTCGGCGGTCCACGGATCGCCGCGCGTCAGGATGGGCAGCTTGGCTGTGGCGAGCTTCGGCTTGTACTCCACGAGCGGAGTCGGCTTTACAAACCCCGACTTCTCCAGAAGTTGTTTATAGCTCGAGATGCCTGCCTCCCGTTCGGGAGTGAGCGGGCGAATCGGCGCGTACTCGATGATCGAATTGGCCACGTGAGCGAGAGCGGTGGTCGTGTCGATTCCCCGTTGCAGCGTCCACTTCTGCCCCTCGATCGCGGTGACTGTGGCAAACTCGTTCCCAATACGAACCCGGAACGGGACAGTCGTCGGGAAATCTTCGGTCTGGCTGACTTGGACCTGATTGGCTTTCGCGTCGATCGCTGCGGTCAGCTCGGTGGTCGGGAACAGACGCTTACGCGGTTTGGCCGTAGAGAGCGAGACCCCCTCCAGCGTCACGACCACGGTAAGCTCGGGATTGCCATCGGGAGTTGGACTGGTCAGATGAAGCGAGGCGACCCGCTGCAGCAGATCGGTTCGCTCGAAGTGCCACATAAAAGTCGCCACGTCGCTGATGCGGGCTTTGGCGGTGAGCGTGACCGGGATTCGCAGTCCGATCTTGCCGAGTTGGGTGCGGGCATCCAGGGTCTTGTTCGGAGCGATTTCTTTCCAGTGGCTGAGCTCGGCCAGTTCCTGAACCCACTTCAGGTAGACGCGCTGCGCATCCTGGCCATCGGGGGGCAGGCTGTCCTCGACCGAGTCGCGGACCAGCTTTTGCATCCGGTTGAGCCGCTTCCAGTCGTCCTTGCTCTTTCCGTATTCCTGATGAGCCCGGGCCAGCTGGTCCTCTTTGTCCTTGAGCGGCGCGACAATGTTGGTGTCATAGAACCCTATCCCTCCCCAGAGGACCAGGACGGAACCCAACCCGATGGCCAGGAGTTTTTCGCGAGTCTGCATGCGAGGTCTCCCGTTCAGCGGTTAGGGGATTCAGAGGTGGTGGAAGCGACCGGTTTCGGGGACGCAGGAGCCGATGGAGCAGGCTTCACGGGCTCGACTCGTGGCTGTTCGGCATCGATCGCGAACTGCCAGGGGTAGTCGGGGTCTTTCTTGTTCTCCAGCGGTGAAATCGGTTTCACCAGCCAGCCCGCATCCGCCATCCGTTGCAGGAAGTTTTCCACATCGTCCTGGGTGCGGGCCCGGGCGGTGCCGGTAATGCGAGTTTGCCGAGCCCCGCTGGATGGAATCGATTTGAGGTCGACCAGATACAGGCGATCAGTGCCCGGCAACAACTGGTGAAAATGGTCCCAGGTCGCGAGCGTGTCCTGGTCCCCCTCGCCCCAGTTCATCAGGATCTCGGCAGCAGCGAGATCGGACTTTCCATTGCCCAGGTCACCTTTATAGCTGGTGATCTCGGTCTGCAGGATCTTGATCTCGGAGTCGAGCTCGGCCATCTGGGAGCTGAAGTTCCACCATGCGCCGCCGATCAATGCCACAGCTGCAGTGCCCGCTGCAATCAGGTTGCGGCGGGTGTTGTCGACCTTCTCGGCCGGCTTGCGAGAGTTGACGAGATCGACTCGCGGAACAATCCCCGACTTTCCGGTGAGCCCCCTCGCGATGAGGGCCAGATAGGCGAGACGGTGATCGGCCGGGATATCGGTTCCCAAAAGCCCGAGGTTGAGCGGGTGCGTCTTCTCGCCGAAGCGTTCCTGCAGCATCCGTTCGACCGCTTCGTCGGCGTGTTCATCCTCGATGAGGTAGACCTGGTCGATCTCGACGCCGGGATGCGACTGGCTGAGAGAAATCAGGCAGCGGTTGATCTCTGTTTGTAGAGGAGAGACATGCCGGGCCGCGTCTCCTTCCGGAAGCCAGACCGCGTGAGAAGCAATCAACCGGCGGCGGTCCAGAATCGAGATCTCCACCCGGTCCCCCGTTTGGGCCACGATCAGGGTCGGAATGTCAGGGGTACCGCCCTGCTCTTCCTCACGGGCGACCAACTCCGCGATCAGGAACGGGCTGACCTCCAGGGAGACCAGTTGAAGCTGGGCCCGAGTCAGCAGGTCACGCATCTTCTGGACACGATTTGAATCGAGCATCGCAGCCAGCACAGCCTGCCCGTCTCCCGTGGAGCCCAGGGGGATGTAATCCACGGCAATGGAGGCGGTCGGGGTCGATGATTTGGCAGCTGCCTGGAACCTGACCAGCGTCGGGAGTTCGTCGTCCGGGACGTTCGGGAGTTGCAGCTGGCGGATCACCACTGCCTCACGCGGAACGACAACGACGCATGGCGAATTGGGCCCCAACGCAGCGGTCTTGGTGGCCAGCTCGGCGACGATCTCCGCAGCGGAGGCTTCAATTGAGCGTTCCGAGGTGAACGGGATCGAGAAGTTCTTCTCGATGACAACGCGCCCGCCATCCAGACGCAGCGCAGCCCCGATCAACCCTTCGGTCGACCACTCGATCCCCCAGAACTGCTGGAGTCCGGTTCGGGCAGGTTTCCAGAGCTTTCGCCAGTCGACCACTCGTTCCTCCGCAGGAGTGCGAGACGACCAATGAGTCGCCCCGAACTTCCCATAACGCATCTATCATCCGCACCTAGATCAACTTACGCCGCACGCGGACATGTCACAAGGGGGATAAGGACTTGTCACCGAGAATTCGACGGGACGAATGACCGGGTGGGCCAGATTTCCAAGGAATCATCGGCGGTTATAGCGATTCAAACGGTCGTTGTGACAGGTTGCGAAATCGCCCTTCGCCAGCGCCAGAGGCTCCCGGGAAATAAAAAAGGTCGCTGACCACACATCCGTGATCAGCGACATGAGATGTCGTCCGACAAGCCGGTCAGACCTTCAAACCTGACAGCCGGCCGCTGCTGTCGCCGAGGGATTCCACCTTGGCTCCCACGCGGTCGAGCAGGGAGAGGAACAGGTTGGTCATCGGGGTGCCGTTTTCGTACTTGATGTGGCGGCCGGTATCGATGGTGCCTCCGGCTCGACCGGCCATCAGCAGCGGCAGGTCGTCGTGGTTGTGGCGGTTTCCATCGCCGATTCCGCTGCCGTAGACCAGGACCGTGTTGTCGAGCAGTGTCCCCTCCCCTTCGCGGATCTCCTTCATGCGGCCGAGGATGTAGGCCAGCTGTTCGATGTGGAAGCGGTTGATCTTGCGAAGCTGTTCGAGCTTCTCTTCCTTGCTCTCGTGGTGCGAGAGTTCGTGGTGACCGCTGTTGATGCCGATCTCGGTGTAATTGCGATTGCTGCCTTCGTTGGCGAAGACCAGCGTCGACACGCGGGTGGTGTCGGTCTGGAACGCCAGCACCATCAAGTCGCCCAGCAGCCGGACATGCTCCGAGAACTTGGACGGGATCCCCGCCGGCTTCTTCGACTGGAGTGCGGCGAGGTCGTCCTGCTGGCCTGACTTGGCAATGCGCAGCTCTAGTTCTCGCACAGCAGTGAGGTATTCGTCGAGTTTTCGCCGGTCAGACCCGCCGAGCTGGGCGTGGAGTTTGCGGGCGTCATCGGTCACGAAATCGAGCACGCTCTGGTTGTACTTCACCCGGCGCTGGCGGGCGGCTTCAGTCTCTCCCGGCCGGCCACTGGTGAAGAGACGCTCAAAGACGAGCTTGGGGTCGACTTCCTTCGGAACCGGTTGGGATTCGGACTTCCAGGAGATATTCGAGGAGTAAGCACAGCTGTAACCCGAGTCGCAGTTTCCCGCCATCGCGGCGGGGTCGCAACCGAGTTCCAGTGAGGCGAACCGGGTGTGCTTGGCGAGCTCCATGGCAGCCAGCTGGTCGACCGAAACACCCGCGCGGATGTCCGCCCCGTTCGTTTTGCGGGCTTGTGTTCCGGTCAGGAACGTCGCCAGAGCACGGGCATGGTCGCCGGGGCCATCCCCATTGGCTGCCGCCTTTTGCTGGGTCAACCCAGTCAGGATATTGAAGCTGTCTTTGAATGGTTGGAGAGGTTCCAGTGTCCAGGGGAGTTCATACCCTGCCCCTTCCGCAGCGGGGGTCCAAGTCTGCATATGGACCCCGTTGGGTACGTACATGAACGCCATGCGGACGGGAGCCCCGGCGGGAGTGGCTGCGGCTTCTCCCGCAATCAGATGAGACGTGCCCATCGACTCGAGCAGTGGGAGTGCCAGCGAAACGCCCAATCCCTTGAGCATCGTGCGTCGAGAGAGAGGTCGCATGGGAATTCCTTCTGAGGTGGGGGCTCTGGGCGGGACCGGCTTGACCGGTTTCATCGATGCGGACCAGCGGTCCAAATGGTGGGGAACGCACCACGCATCAATTGTAACCAATGAGTTGCCGGAGGAGGAGAGATACTGGAGACCTCAGACCGGGAACGAGGGGAATCACGCGGAATCTACGGCTTGTGCGGTGATTTGAGGTTGAGGGTCTCGTGGAGGTTGCAGCCTGAATACCGGGAGGTGTCGCTTCGGAAGTCGTTTCCTGGTGGAGTGTTTCGACTCCAGCGAAGAGGTGACGCTCCGAAATCTGGCTTCCCTGCTCCGACGAATTCACTTCGTCCTTGGATCAGAACGAGACGCTATCGCCCCCCGCAGCGGACCCGAGTGCGGTGTAGATGTCCTTGTCAATTTGAGAACTGATGAAACGAACCGATCCGTCTCCGAGGGCGAATTGAGTCCCGCCGGAGTGTCGGCTGGAGAAGCTGTCGGTGCCCTTGTTGATGGGGTGTAACGCGTTCGCAGCAACGTATGGGATGGAGTTGAAGACGTAAATATCCGCCTCAGCAATCATCCCGATCCAGCTGGAGGTAAACGCCAACGATGAGGAGGTCCGGGGCTGGTGGATGCGCTCGCCGACCATCAATGTCTGCGAGAGACCATCGGTCACATCTCGGAAACGGGTGTTCGACATGGCCGACAGCATCGATGTGACTCCAGCGTAATGTCCCGTCGACACAAGAGCGTTCGCGTGCCCCGAGATCTCGACATCAATCAGTGACTCTGCGGGATCGGATGGACACTTCCACAGAGGAAACGATGTCGTGATCTTCGACCGGTTCGCGTCGACAGCTGTTCCAATGTGGAAGTCGAGTGTGTTGTATAGTGGGCCTTGATCAACAAAAGGGAGAAGCATGGCTCCCCAGCCCCAACCGGACAGCGTCACAAACGACGGGCCGATGACATAACTTCCCGAAGGAAGGACATTCTTCTGTTCGTGGTAGGAGTGGAGCGCCAGGGCCAGCTGCTTGAGATTGTTGTGGCAGGCTGTTCTGCGGGCAGCTTCGCGGGCGGATTGCACTGCGGGCAGGATCAACGCCACCAGTAAACCGATAATCGCGATCACGACCAGCAGTTCGATGAGCGTGAACGCCCTCTGGTTACCACGAGCGATTCTCACTCAAAAGGCCTCCCCCAGTTTCTTCTCGATCGAAACGACTTCGAAGATAGGTCATCGACAGAGGTGACGCAACAGGCTGATCCCTGCGGAGATCCTCGCGATCTCTTTGCTTAACCAGCAAAGCGTTGATGAAGAGGACGTTGACAACATCATCTGTTTTGGCAGCCCCCGATTGATGCCAGATGCCAGAGACTCGTCCAGACGCATGACAAGCGGGCAGGCGGTCGATTGGTTGTCTTGGGTGTATCGAAATTTGACTTCACTCCCGGGAAACTGTAAGGTCTGGGCTGGTCAGGAGGGATTCTCGCCCTTCGTTGAGTTCCGATCGATATCCCCGAGTGCGGGGGCTCCCTTGGTGATATCGCTCTGCCGATTCTTTGCATTTCTTGGAGCAATACGATGACTTTTCTATCTTTGCGTCGCATGAAGGCGGTCGTTGGCACCCTGTGTATGGCAGGTCTTCTTCTGGCAACTGCTGTGGAAGGGGCTGTGATTATCCGCCGCCACTTTGAAGTGAATTTCCCTGGCATCGACAGCTTGGGGAACCTGGACTTCGACAATCAGGTGATCTCCACGCGGAGTGTGGCGTTCTTTAACACCAGGTCGAAGCGGGCATTCTTAAGTGCTGTGGCGACTGGTGTGCCGAACCAGTCGGGCAAGCTTCAGGTCTTCGTCAACTCGGGCAATTCCGTTTACGCGGGGCCCGATGTCGACTTGCTGGTCCAGACGAATTACGGAAGGTATGTCGTAACCAAGCGCGGTGTTTCCACACAGTTCGCCAGCGGCAAGATCGTCCCCGGCAGTTCGGTTCAATAGAGTGTTCACTGTCGAGCAATCCTGATTGCTGATGGAATCACTGATCACGCGGCCTGTGAGTCATACAGGCCGCGTTTTTTGTTGGTGATTGATGCCTGATTCATGCAGGTGACGAGGAAGGTCCTCATGCAAAGATGGATCATTGCTGTACTGATCGCCGCCCTGTTCGTGGGTTGGTACCTCCTGTCTCGTCCGACGCATGATTTCCGGGCGATCTCCGACAAGATCGTCGAGCAGGACTGGATGGTGAACCTCAAGAAGGTGGACGCGATCGAGTTTCTGAACGGCGGGGGCCACTTTGCCGATCACGATGCGAGCCAGGGTGCCGACCTCGACAAGAATGTCGTACGCCCCTTGGTCGAGCGGCTGAAAAGTGAGGGCCAGCTGGAGGTCATCGCCCTGATCGACCAGATCCCGGATCGGGCGTTTTCGATGGCTGCTCGACTGCCGGAAGATCGCGAACGACTCCTGCTGATCAAGCGGATTGTCCGCGAAGCCGACGAAGCATTTCCCGGTGTGATCATGCGGCAGTATGGCTATCACTGGATGTATTTTACGGTCCTCGATGAGAAAACGGCGAAGGAATTACATGCCGAGGAAATCGTGGAGGAGTAGCCCCGCATTTGTACTCCCTTCTTCGATCGGAGTATGACAGCCAGTCGGCGGGACGTTATTCTGGGGTGATTGGCTTTCGACTTGTCCTGCTGGGGAACGAACAATGAACCGTCGCACTTTTATGGCTGTGGTGGGATTCGCGGTCACAGCTTCGACCGCTCTCACAGCTGCAGAACCGGTCAAACACCGGATTCTTGCAGCTGATAAGGGCCACATCTGCATCGTCAGTGGTGAAGGGTGTGTCGAATGGGAAACCCCCTGTGCCGGGGATGTCCACGATCTCAGCCTGCTGCCGAACGGGAATATTCTCTTCCCGATGAGCAGTACCGAAGTTGTGGAAATGAATCCGAGCCGGGAGGTCGTGTGGCGTTACACCTCGCGTCCTCAAGAGGGTTACGATGGCCCCGTGGAGGTCCATGCGTTTCAACGCCTGGAGGATGGGCGGACGCTGATCGCCGAAAGCGGAAACCGCCGTCTGATTGAAGTCGATGGAACCGGGAAAATCGCCAAGGTGATCCCGCTGACCGTTGAGAACCCGCACCACCACCGCGATACCCGGATGGTCCGCAAGTTGAAGAACGGGCACTATCTTGTCTGTCACGAAGCCGATGGAACCGTGCGTGAGTATGACGCCAATGCCAAGGTTGTCTGGAGCTATAAGCTCGACTTGGCAGGGCGGCCCCGCAGCCCCGGGCACGGTCCCGAAGGCCATGGGACGGAAGTCTACGGTGCCATTCGTCTGGAGAACGGCAACACGTTGATCGCTGCCGGAAATGGAAATCGCGTCATCGAAGTCTCTCCCTCGGGTGAGATCGTCTGGTCGATTGATCAAAAGGAACTCCCGGGAATCACGCTCGCCTGGGTCACCTCGCTGCACGCCCTGCCCAACGGCAATATCGTCATCGGCAACTGCCACGCGGGGCCGGAGAATCCCCAGCTGATCGAAGTCTCCCGTGATAAGCAAATCGTCTGGCAGATGAAGAACTTCGACATCTTCGGCAACAGTCTGGCGATGGCCCAGATCCTCGATGTGCCGAATGCGATTCGCTAGCGAGAGTTTGTGAGTTGCGACTGACCAACGGATTCGGATTCAGCGCCCCGGCACTCAGTATTGTCTGAGTCCCGGGGCGTCTTTGTTTTGAGGGGCCCTGCCCGCTTTCGATGGTTCTCTCAACGGAGACGATCTACGAATCTCATCGTTCCACTCTTTCTCCGATGAGCTGTCTGGCATAGTCTTCAGCCGTCCGCCGACGGATCGTACTTCAGGGAATGACGATCGATGACCGAATCCACCGCATCACCCCACTTCCGGACCAGCCCCGAAGACACGGCTGCCATGCCGTCCGGCATTCCCTTTATTATCGGAAACGAGGCCGCCGAGCGTTTCAGCTACTACGGCATGAGCGCCATTTTGTTCTCATTCATGACGGGATACCTGACCGACGCGAGCGGGGCGTCAGCACACATGAAGCCGGAAGAGGCGACGACCTGGGTCCACACGTTCAAGGCGGCGAACTACTTCTTTCCGATCCTGGGGGCGATCGTGGCGGATGTCTTCCTCGGCAAGTATCTGACGATCATGTCGTTGTCGCTGGTCTACTGTGCGGGGCATCTGGTACTGGCGTTCCTCGACAGCAAGTTGGGGATCGATCCCAAGTTACTACTCGGGAGTGGGCTGTTTCTGATTGCCCTGGGATCGGGTGGGATTAAGCCGTGTGTCTCGGCCCATGTGGGAGACCAGTTCGGAGAACGGAACAAGGACCTGCTGCAGAAGGTCTTTGGCTGGTTCTACTTTTCGATCAACTTCGGCTCGTTCTTCTCCACCCTGCTCTGCCCGTGGCTGCTCTCGAATCCGAAGTATGGCCCCGCATATGCATTTGGCATCCCGGGGATTTTCATGGCGGTAGCGACACTGGCCTTCTGGCTGGGGCGGTATCGCTATGCACATATTCCCGCTGGCGGTCGTGATTCGATTCGCGAAACCCTGAGCGCTGACGGACTGCGTGCGTTAAAGGGGTTGATCCCGCTGTTCCTGTTTATCTCGGTGTTCTTCTCGCTTTATGATCAGACCTCCTCGCGCTGGATCGAGCAGGCCGGACGAATGGATCGTGTGGTCAATGTGCCGATGCGGGGGCGGATCGAAATCAACGAAAGCCAGATTCAGGCGATCAACCCGATCCTCGTGATGACGTTGATTCCTCTGCTGACACTATTTGTCTTTCCCGTGCTCGGCAAGTCGGTCACACCGCTGCGCAAGATCGGAACCGGACTGTTTCTGATCGCCCTCTCCTTCGCCATGACAGCTGTGTATGAGATCTGGCTCCAACAGGGGCAGTCCGTGCACTTCTTCTGGCAACTGGCGGCGTATGTCGTGCTGACCACTGCCGAGGTCATCTGCTATGGAACTGCGCTGGAGTTCTCCTACACGCAGGCTCCGCCCAAGATGAAGTCACTGATCATGGGGCTGTTTTTGTTATCGATTTCGCTGGGGAACGTACTGACTGCGGGTTTCAACCACTGGCTGAGCGGTCTTTCACCAGAGCAGAAAAAGTGGTTTGAGGGGCCGAACTACTATTGGTTCTTTACCGGCTGCATGCTGGCGACGGCGTTTGCCTACCTGGTCTGGTCGCCGTTCTATCGAGGCCAGGTGTATGTTCAGGGAGAAGCGGACTCCTCCTCAACCTGATTCAGCGAGACCAGTGACGACAGAGCTATCGAGTCCCCGGCACGGCGTGGCATGCCAGGCACGATTCCGTCATCTGCTGTCCGGTCATCCCCGAGACGAGTGGTCGCTTCTGGTACAGACAAGCGGTCTCGTTGCGATGCACCTCAGGCAGGCTTAAGGAGGCGGGGTTCATCATAAATGTGGCCCAGACGAGACCCGCCCCTAGGATAATTGATCCTGCATAGCCCCACAGACTCATCGCCCGTTGATCGGGCGTCGTCTCAACGGTCGATAATCGCCGAGCCGCTCGCGTCGCAATCTCCTGCCCTTCCAACTCACAGACAGACGAGTCCCACGCCGGGGGGAGCAAGGCATCCGCACGAAACATGCCCAGCGCGGGTTCAAGCGTCTGGAGCATCTCGCGACAGCGTGGGCAGCGGTCCATATGATCGTGCAGATCGGGATCGCGCGCTCCCCGGCTGCTGGTCATCACATCAAAGGCCTGATCGCAATTCATCGCTTCTCTCCGGATGACGCTTCCGTGTGAGGTGTGTCCTGCTGTTCCTGACGGGCCAGTTCGGACAACCGCTCCAATCCGTTTTTGACTCGCAACTTCGCTCCGCTGACGCTGCTCTCCATTGAGGCTGCGATCTGATCGAAACTCAACTCGCCGAAAAATCGCAACCGCAAGGCGTCCGCTTCCGCCTCCGGGATCAGAGACAACCACCGATCGAGTTGTTCCCGATCCTCGTCGCGGTTCGAGAATGAAAGCGTCGGGCGCATAGCCAGCGACGCCGCTTCGTGTTGCTGCCGGGTCGCCAGACGCCCCCGAGTCCGTCGGACAAGGTTCAGCAAAATCGTCCAGACCCAGGTACTGACCGCAAAGCTCGGGTTGTAGGTGTCCCGCGAGCGATAAACCGCCAGGAACGTCTCCTGAACCACATCCTCAGCCAGCTGGGTGTCTCGCAATGAACTCCGCGAAAACCGCAGGAGCCGGGGCCGGAACCGGTCGACCAGCTCGGCAAAGGAGGCATGATCTCCCGCCTGCGCAGATCGCATCAGTTCCTGGTCGCGATTCGACATAAATGGCCCGAGTGCAAGGTCATCTTGCCAGTGGTGTTTAACGCATGGAATAGTACTGATGTTTAAGTTTCGACGCTACGGATCTTTCCCTTCGTTAAGAATTAATTATACGCGTAGCGATCGTCGACGAAACGTCATTGCGTTTGTGCAATGAGCGAAACGTTCACGCTTCTGATGACAATGTCGCCAGAAGTGTGCGAACCTTCTGTTCGATCAGGTCGCGAACCTCGCGGTAGCCTTCGGGGGACATGTCTTTCGGGTCGGGTATCTGCCACTCTTCGCGCCGCTTGGCCTGGACCAACGGGCATTCATCTCCACACCCCATCGTGACAGCGACCTCCACCTCCTGGCCGTTGAATTGATCCAGTGACTTCGAGTGGTGCTGTGTCAGGTCGTAGTCGACTTCTTTCATGAACTCGATCGCACGCGGGTTCACCCTTCCCGAAGGACGCGAGCCCGCGCTGCATGCACGAACTTCGTCCCCCCCATGGATGCGGGCAAATGCCTCGGCCATCTGGCTGCGGTTGGAGTTCTCGACACACACGAACAACACGGTCTTGGAACCACTCATGAAATCAGTTTCCGATGGGAGGCTGTGATGGCTTTGGCGACTCGAGCTCATCGCGAGGAGTTGCCTGCGAGCTGCTCAGCTCGGAGCCACAGATCAATCGATGAACCAGGACTCCGACGAGAGAGCCCAGAACCGGAGCCGTCAGGTAGATCCACACAAATTCGAGCTTCCCCGACACCAGAGCCGGTGCGAACGAGCGAGCCGGATTCATCGAGGCTCCGGAGATCGGCCCGGCGAATAGAGCTTCCAACGCAATCAACGCCCCGACAGCTACGCCAGCGAAGGCCCCTCTCTCACGCGAACCCGTCGACACACTCAGCACGACAAACATCAGCATGAGCGTCAAGAAGAACTCAAGCCCCCAGGAAGTGGCCCACGCCCCGACCGGGTTCGTGGCCCCAAGCGTGCGACTGCTGGCAAACATCAAACGCAACGAAACACTGGCCAGGACGGCCCCCACCAGCTGGCTGGCGAGATAAGGGACAACGAGCCGCCCCTCAAATCGACGAGCTGCGAAGAATCCGAGCGTCACCGCAGGGTTCAAGTGACACCCCGAAACATCGCCCAGCGAGTAAATCATGACCAGGACAATCAGTCCAAAGGTCAGCGCGATCCCCACGTGAGTGATGGCCCCGCCACTCAACTCGTTGATGACGATTGCTCCTGTTCCGCTGAAAACCAGACAGAACGTACCGAACGTCTCCGCAGCGATCTTCTGCCATCGAGTCGTCAATGCACACCTCGCATTCTCTCGGAGCTCCGGGATCGATCACTGACCTCTTCCATCAGGCACAGCCCCTGCTCCAGCAGCTGCCGGACACAGAGGTCGATGAGACGGTAATGAATGCTGTTCCCCTCGCGGTGCGAAGCGACGATGCCCAGATCGGAGAGCCTTTGCAGCTGGTTGGACACGGCTTGCGGCTTCATGCCCACAGAGTTCGCGAGGTCCGTCACACAGAGTTCATTCGCTCGAACCAGTGCATGCAGCAGACGCAATCGAGTGTCATTGGCCAGGACCTTGAACACCCCAGCCAGTCCTCCCGCTTGAATCGGCGACAGGAGAGGACGCTCCTCCAATGTCCGTTGCGGACAGCAGACGGGGCGAGCTTTGTTTCGAGGTGTGGTCATCACTCTCATTTCCGGAGGAATCTCAGGAGTTACACTACCCTGTGTAATAGTGAAGTGCAATCTCGCCCTTGGAAGATTTCCTCATAGGTCCGCAATTGCCTCGGCCAGGTTGGCGGTGTTTGCTGGCTTTAAGCCCGAGGGGAAATGAGATCCGAGCTTGACGTGATCCTCGCGAGAACAGAGCCTGTGCCGCGTCTGCGCGGACTTCGGATCGCGTGGCTGATGTCCCCGACGTCTCCATCACTTTTGCCAAGACTCTCCCGCCATGTCGCGTCCACTGGTTGTAATCACCGATTTTGTCACCCCGCCTTTGACGCATGAGGAGCGAATTCTCGGTGGGATCGCCGATCTTGTCTCGTTGAATGCGTTTCGCGAAGAGGATCTCATCGGCCACGTCGAAGAGGCAGAAGCGATCATGCTGTATCACTTCATCTCGCTGACACGACTGTCCATCGACCGCCTCAAGAAGTGCAAGCTGATCGTCCGCTGCGGTGTTGGATTCGACAATGTGGACCGGGCCGCTGCGCGAGAGCGTGGGATCGCGGTCGCGAACGTCCCCGACTATGGCACGGAGGAGGTCGCTGACTCGGCCATCGCCATGACTCTGACCATGATGCGTGGCGTCAGCTACATGAACAGCCGGCTCCAGCACAAACAAGGACCGTGGATCTTTGAACAAGTCCGGCCACAGCACCGGTTGCGCGGGCTGACGATGGGGCTGATTGGCCTGGGACGAATCGGGATCGCGGTCGCTCAACGAGCCAAGGCTCTGGGGCTGAATGTGCTGTTCTATGATCCGTTTGCCGTGGATGGCATGGATAAAGCGATCGGGGTCACCCGGTGCGAAACACTCGAAGAGATGTTACCGCGAGTCCAGGTCGTGAGCGTTCATTGCCCGCGGACCGCAGAGACCCAGCACATTCTCAACGCCCGGACGATCGGGATGCTGCCCCGCGGGGCGTATCTGGTGAACACCGCGCGAGGCGGGTGCGTCGATGTCTACGCGGTGCAGGCGGCCATCGAATCAGAGCACCTGCGAGGAGCTGCGATTGATGTTCTGGAAGTCGAGCCACCGGCAGACGATGATCCGTTGATCCAGGCGTGGCGGACACCCGGGACACTGGTCCATGACCGCGTCATCATTAACCCTCACGCGGCATTTTATTCCGAGGAGGGAATGGATGATATTCGCATCAAGGGGAGCCAGAACTGCCTGCGGGTCCTGCAGGGCAAGCCGCCACGGAATGTCGTGAACTGACGCAGCTGTGGTCGTGTCGGTACGAGGTCGACGCGACCTCGCCAGCGCGTATTGATATTCCAAACAGCGAACGAGCAAAGGGGGAGACTACAAAAACCCCCTCCCCAGGCGAAGTTGCGAGCGGCTTCGGAGTCTGTCTTCGGTTCGGACAGACAAGAATGCCTGTCCGACCTCGGATTTCGGTGGAACAGACATTCCTGTCTGTTCTTTCGCCGAGAGCAGCCCCAATTAAAACAGCTCCAAGTCTGTCCGGAGCTGGCCTATTTGAGCGTGAAGTCGCACGTATTCTCGCCTTCTTTCACGGTCGCAGTCAGCTTCGAGGTTTTCGCACTGCGGTACTTCTTGGGAATCTCTTTGAGTAAATCGGCGGTGACCCCGTCCTTCAGAGCTTCAGGTGAGAACTCAAACGAGATGAAGACATCGTAGTCACCCACAGGAATCGGCTCGTCGAGCTGGTAGGCTCCTCCTTCTCCCAAGGATCCGCTGCCACCGGCTGACTCCTTCGCATTGGTGAAATTGATCCGCCCTTTCGTGAGCGGCGAGCCCTTCAACGTGACAAGCCCCGTAACGGTTCCGGTGGGACCGATGGCTTTGTTGGCCTCACCGCCGCAACCACTCAACACCGACAGCACCAGCCCCAGGACTCCGCAAAGGAACTGTCGCCGCTTGACCGCCCAGTGATTTCTCGGCCCGGCGTGACCGCCAGAACCTGCATCCGATACCAAGCAACACTGCCAAGAATTGAAGTGAGGCAATTGAGCGTCTCCGATTTGTCGTGATCAACTTTCTGCCATCCCGCCCGATGTCGCAGATACGAAACTGGGAGGTGGAATATCAATCCAGAATAAGAGAGCCTGCCAAAATCGCAATGATTCGGGCAGGCTCAGGGGGCTCGCGAGGATTCGAGAGTGACTATGGAGCAGCTGGCTTCGCTTCCGCAGCGGGAGCCTCGGCTGGCTTGGCCTCGGCAGCGGGGGCTTCAGCTGGTTTTGCTTCCGCAGCGGGAGCCTCAGCGGGCTTAGCTTCAGCAGCGGGAGCTTCAGCGGGCTTGGCGGCAGGAGCCTCAGCGGGCTTGGCTTCGCCTGCGGCGGCAGGTGCGGGCTCAGCCTTCACCAGCGGTGCGACCACGGGAGCTGTGATGGGGGTGGGATCAGCTTCCATCAACTGCAGGCGGCGAGCCAGCATGAGAATCCGACGCTCAATGGCTTCTTCTTCATCCAGATTCTGGCCCTGCGCAAGTCGCTGAACGCGTGCATCGAGAGACTGAACAGACTGCAGGACTGTTTCCGATTGCTCCTTCAGATCCTGCTTCAATTCCCCTTCCAGAGCGGTCACCAGCGCTTCTGCGGCGGCGTCAGAAAGCTGCTCGTTCTGAGCCAGTTCACGAATGTGGGTGTCGAGGACATCCTTGTTTTCCTGGAGTGCCTTACGCAGGTGCTCTTCCGAGATCGTTGTGACCTGCTTCAGCATCTCCTCGGACTGCTTCAGGAAGTAGTCCTGGAGCTTCTCACGAATATGGGGCAGTTCGTCGCGAAGCCGCTGGCTGACCTGCTCGGCCCACTGGGGAGCTGCGGTCGAAACCTGCTGAACGATGGCATGTCGCGCATCGGGGAGACGCTCCTGGAGGATCTGAGCTCCGTAAGGAACCAGCGTTTCCGGCTCCAGCAGATGCTTGATTTCGCGGTAACCGTAGGCGAAATAGCCCGCGAGTACGAGTAGCATCAGAGTACCAATCGTCAGGGTGAGGCGATTGGAGCTGTTTAATTCTTCCTGGAGTTTATTGAGCTTCTGTTGAGACGCATTCAGTCGATCAATAGTCGTAGTCATGGCCGCTTCTTTCGGGATGAATGATTTGGAATTTGAAATCCTGTTGAAGCTGCGTCATAAAGACAGCCAACAGGTCGTCATTGGCAACGGACAAGCTTTGGGAAATGCAGCGGGATTACTGCTCCTCGGCGTTGTTCCCGGCCTTGTGTCGTGCCAGCTTCACCGCGACCAGATCCATCAACTCGCCGATCAGCTGTTCGCTGACGGGGTGATCGTCCTTCGCGGGCATATCGGCTGGCGGGAAGCCATTCCAAGTTTCAGACATACTGGTAAAGTGGCGTTTGAACTCGTCGGCGTAGTACTTCTTGACGAGCTTATCGAGCGCCACGACCACGTTCTCCATCATCCGGTCCCGGACCTTGGGATCCTGGGCGGCGGGCAGTTCCGCGATGAACAGCGCCTCGTGCTTGCGGACCAGTTCTTCGTGGTGCTTCTCGACCAGTTCCACCATCTTTTCGGGCAGTTCGGTGGAGAGCCGGGTTCGCTGAATGTCAAAGGCCTGCATGAACAGCGGGGCATCTTTTTCCGACTGCTCGGTCACAGCTGTGGTGATCACGGGACTTAAGGATTCGACCAGCAGCTGAGTTTCCTTGGAAAACTCCGCCTGGTTTGCTTCGACTTGCTTCTGGAGCGATGCCAGCAGTTGTTGTTTGTACTCTTCGCTTTGAACGTGTTTTGCCAGCGAGAGGAAAGACCAGACCGAGATCCCGACAAACGCCAGAAACGCCAGAAAAATGAGTTGGCGAGTTCGTTTATTGGCGGCCAGCGACGCGACCAGGGCGTCGATCTGCTGCTGCAATGCGTCGGCTTTAGCGTCAACATCACCGGCAGACGGTTGAGACGTAGACATATTCGTACTCCAATGAAGAAAGAGATGAGGAGGCTCGCGGCAAACTCGATTGAGTCCAGAAATCCACGAGGTGTAACATTCCTAAGTGTCCAGTGTGTAAGCTCCTGGATGGAATAACAAGGCACTGGAACCAAATCCAAAGCGGATTTCATGTGAGATTTATAATTCCCCAAGTCGTTTCCTGATTAAGGTTTTTGAAAAATACCGGCTTGCGATTCCCCCCAGTGTGCGGTCCCAGAGACGATTGACTCATGGCCACTCACGTGGGGGAAGTCGTTGACTTTCAGTGTATGAGGTGGCCAGTAGCCGCTACGTCAGCGGGGACATCCCAAGGTGTCGAACGAGGGAGCTCGATGAGCTCTCACACCGGAGGTTTGCTGAAGAGATGGATGCCAACCACATCGCTGACTGAATAACACGTCATGCTAAATGTCTCTCCTTCTCTTCGCGGATTCCAGGCGTAAGTCGCGAGTTGCGACCCACCGAAATCCCCCGCTGTCAGGCCGAACGCTGGTCGATGATCGCCTGGGCGAATCCCTCGATTCGGTTCTCCTGAAGTGCCACTTTTCCGACTTGGGCAGCGATGCGAATGCCAGTCCGTTTCGCCGGACCGCGGGTGTCACGGATCTCGTTCCCGGTCAGGATCAGGTCGCGGGTCTTTCCTTGAATCTCGACAGCTGCACCGTCTTCGGTTCCGTTGTCGATGATGCGGTTGTTTTCGAGGGTGTTCCGGTTCGCCCAGAAGTCCTTGCCCCGGTTCTCATCACGGAACAGCACGCCAAAGATCCCGCTTCCGCGAATCTCATTGTTCCGCATCAGGTTGTCGGTGTCGTTGTGTCCGATCGAAACGCCATAGGTACGGCTGTCGAGGATCGTGTTTCCCTCAGCCAAGCCGTACTTCACGCCCCAGCACCAGAAGAGTCCGAGCCCGTTACGCTCGAGCTTGGAGTCCCGAATCACCGGACGCTGAGACCCCGAGCCCGGATGGATTCCCAGGTCGGCATTGTCGTGGCTGAATAACCGCTCCACGATGACATCGTGGCAGATCTGGAAGCTGACGCCGTCGCCGTTGTAGTTCCGGGACTCGACATCGCGGATTGTGTAGCGATTGCAGTCCTGCAGGAAGATGCCACCGCCGTAATTCCCGTTCAGGTTTTCATTGTTGGCCCGGTTGCCGTCGAGAACCAGATTCTCGATCAGCACATCAGACGTATATTCACTGGTCAGGAGTGGAAAGAGTGACGCGCAGGTTGGCTCCCCGCTCAACCAGAGGTTTTCGCGAAGACCGTTGTTCAGCTTAAAGCGATTGCCCGCGCGGGCGGTGAGGGTTCGCTTGATGACGGTCTGCCCACCGCTGTGGGGATTCTTGGCCACCAGGGTAACGCCGTCGCCCACTTGAAAATGCCCAGCCTCCCCCAGCGTGATTTCCTGATCGTACCAGTCGGAGTCCTCTGATAACTTCACCTTCTCGGAGGCGATCTTGGTCACGACCGTCTCGGCCCCGCTCCCCCGCAGTCGAATCTTCGATGGCAACCACACCGAATTCCGCAGCGTGAAGGTCCCCGGTGCCAGCTGAACTGTCCCACCGCCCAGACGGCTCACGTAGTCACACGCCGCCTGGATCGCACGATCTGCTGATCCGGCGGCATTCGCCATCTCGGGAGTCACGGTAAAGGTGAACTGCTCTTCCCACCGGGGTTCGAAGCGTTCGTCGCCGTCGATGGCGCGAGGATTCGTAACCTCGGGCCGCCCCTCCCCCGCCGCCAGAAACGCTCCGCTCATCATGGCAGCTGCGGAACCCAGCAGAGTCCTTCGTGAAAACAACACCGAACGAGGCGACTTGTGCATGTGACCCTCTGGAGAAACAAAAGATTCCACCGACATGACCCAGCGACGCTGATGACAGGATGATCAGAGGCTCGCGAGACGACAAGTCAGGGAGGGAAGAAGGCTGAGGGGTGAGGGCCTAGAGCCTGATGACTGACAGCTTCCTTCAACAGAGTCGACGGTTGGAATGCGACTGTATTACGATGGCGGAATGCACATTCTCTTCATTCATCAGAATTTTCCGGGGCAGTTCGGTCAGGTGGCGAGCTGGTGGTCTCGCGTTCGCGGGGGGCGGAGTACGTTTGCCTCCTCGAAATCGCCCGATCGTGTTCCGGGGGTGGAACATATTCAGTACAAGGTCAAGGGCGGTGCCCGAGAGTCGACCAATTTCTGCACCCGGACCTTTGAGAACCAGACCTGGAACTCAATGGGGCTGTATGAGGCATTGCGGGATCGGCCCGATATTCAGCCCGATCTGATCGTGGCCCACTGTGGGTTTGTCTCGTCGCTGTTTCTTCGCGAGCTATATCCGAAGACCCCGCACATCGGGTACTTCGAGTTCTTCTACCACCCGCACGGCAGCGATATGGATTTCCGGAGTGACTTGTACGTTCCTCAGCCGTTGAATCAGCTTCGCGGTCGCAATCGGAATGCCCAGATCCTGCTCGACCTGCACAACTGCGATGCCGGCTATTCCCCGACGGGCTTTCAGCGATCCCAGCTTCCGGCCGAGTACCAGCACAAGATCCGCACGATTTTTGACGGGATCGACATCGACTTCTGGAAGCGTGCCCCCCTGCCCCCCCGCACGTACGGCGGAGTGACCATCCCGCCGGGGAGCCGTGTCGTGACCTATGTCAGTCGCGGATTTGAGTCGATGCGGGGCTTCGACATCTTTCTCCAGTCGGCCGACCGCATCTGCAAGGCGAGGCCCGATACTCATGTCGTCGTGGTCGGGGAGGACCGTATCTGTTACGGCGGCGACGACTCCTTCACCGGAGGCAAGACCTTCAAGCAGTGGGCGATCGATCGGTATCAGCCCGACCTGTCTCGGATTCACTTTGTGGGGCGATTACCGCCGGCGGAACTGGTCCAGCTGTTTTCGCTGTCCGATCTGCATATTTATCTGACGGCCCCGTTCGTACTCAGCTGGTCATTGTTTAATGCCCTCAGCTGCGGGTGTACGGTGCTTGGCAGCGACACCGCACCCGTTCGTGAAATCATTCGAGATGGCGAAACGGGGCTGTTGTGCGACTTCTTCGACATCAACGGACTCGCAGACAAGGCCCTGCAAGTCCTCGAATCGCCGCAGGATTACCGGCACCTGGGGGCGAACGGTCGGGCGCTGATCGAGTCCCAATACCGCGCTGATATTTGCCTGGGGCAGATCGAAAAACTCTTCCACGATACCGCCCAAAAGCCCACGTAACGGCTTCTGCTCATCCTGGCCATCAGCTATCAGCTATCAGCCTCTTCCCACAAGACGCCGTGAGGCGGTCCCGGTCACCGAGGACATCCGCTCATAAACGTGATACCGTTCCGTCACACGATTCACTTCCCTGATTGGCATTCTGGTGGGTTCACATGCAACAGCCTGTCACGCTTGGTTTGGCTCCCTCATTTGGCTTTGGAGATCGCATGGGGCTGGCGACTCCCGGACACGTTGCTGCGATGAAGCGGGCCGGCGGAGGCATCCTGCCGATTTTTCCGCAGCAGTCGATTCGTGAGATGGCTCGCACACAGCGGACTCCGCGTCAGGTCATGGACGAGGCGCTCGCCGGGGCGAAGGCTGCGGGATGGGCCGGGCCGACCGGGGCCGACGCTGACCACTTGAAGACCCCTGAAGATGTCAATGTGACCGCAGCAGTCGGTTTCACGTTCTTCACAATCGACCCTTCCGGCGATGTCGACCAGCACGCGGACCACTACGACGAACTGACGCTACGCGAGAAGTTCAAGGGCGTGGAAGGCGAGGTTCCTTGGCTCTCCGACTATCGCGGCAAGAGTGTGACTCTCCCCAGCGGAGCGAAGATCGAGTTCACCGAACCAGTCCTGCTACGAGCCGCTGTTAAATACGGCCGCGCGATGAACACCGGGGTGGCCCTGGCCGACCACATCCGCAAGACCTGCGAAAAGTTGGGTCATGACTTCGAAATCGAGCTGAGTGTCGACGAGACCGAGCAGCCGACCTCGCTGGCCGAGCATTTCCTCATCGCGGATCAGTGCCTGAAACGTCACATGAAGCTGGTCAGCCTGGCCCCCAGATACATCGGCGACTTTGAGAAGGGAGTCGATTACAAGGGAGACCTGGCTGCGCTGCGAATCTCGCTGGCGGACCATGCGGCGATCGCGAACATGCTCGGGCCGTATAAGCTGAGCTTGCACTCCGGTTCGGACAAGCTGTCGATTTACACCGATTTCGCGAGAGCGACGCAGGGACGTTTCCATGTCAAAACGGCCGGGACGAGCTACTTGGAGGCCTTGCGTGTTGTCGCTCGCCATGACCCCTCGCTGTTTCGCCAGCTGGTGACCTTTGCCCGAGAACGGTACGACACCGACAAGGCGACTTACCACGTCTCGGCTACGCTCGCCTCAGCTCCCCCCGCCGATCAGGTCAGCGACAACCGGGAGTTGGAGCGGCTGTATCTCGAACTTTGGGACGATGTCCCGTCAGGTCGAGGATTCACCGTCCCAGGGCGACAGATCCTGCACTGCACCTTCGGTTCAACGCTCACGCATCCCGAGTTTGGCCCGCTGGTCAAATCGGTGGTCGCCGCGCACCCCGAGACCTACCGCGAGGTCCTGGACGATCACTTCACTCGTCATCTGGAATCGCTGACCGCCGGGATGTAAGCGGGCTCCTCACAGCGGATGGAGAAACTCGGCGACAAGCGACGCCAGGTCTTCCCAGTTCGCCAGAGCGACGGATCGCCTGAGCAGAAGACGGTCGCGGGTTGCAGATCGCTCTAAGTCTCGAGACTTGCGGCTGGAAGCCCCTGTGTACGACGGGGGGACTAGGCCAGACATGCCGCCCCAGGAAATTCGAGGAATCGCAAGATCCGGGCTGCGTCCGATTGCCTTGCTGAGAGGAGTTCATGATAATCCTCGCGAGCGTGGGCCCTGATTTTTTATTCGATGGTTCTGGTTCCTGCGCGATCGTCTCCTCACCGGAAAGTCGTCGACATGGCCAGTTTGATTCTCCTTGTCCAAGGGCAAGCGAAGACTTATCAGCTGAAAGCGGGAGACAATTTTCTGGGCCGGCTGCCGGAATGTGACATCCAGATCGACTCGAACATGGTCTCGCGAAAGCACGCGAGGGTCTATCCCCAGGATGGACAGTTCTACATCGAGGACCTGAACAGCGGGAACGGATCCTTCGTTAATGGGCAACGGATTACCGCCCCGACACTGTTAAAGACGAATGATCGAATCAAGTTCGGCCCGATTCTCTTCCGCTTTGAGGGAGATCGGTCGAATGACGACACCGGAACCGGGTTCGGCGGAACCTCAGACACGGTGGGCGTGACGTTCCACTCGAACGAAGCCGCAGCCACGATCACCGACCGCATTCGCGGGAACGCGCTGGATTTGCTCGATGTACAGCCGGGGGCCAAGCTCAAGGCCGTGCTGGAGATCACCAAGAGTCTGGCCGGCACAATCGACATCGACAAGATTCTGCCCAAGCTGCTCGATACGTTGTTCGGGATTTTCCCCCACGCCGACCGAGGCTGCGTGTTGTTGCTGGATGACGCGACTAAGCAGATGGTGCCGCGAGCGATGAAGCATCGCCGGGCCGATGCGGATGATACCGTGAAACTGTCGCGGACGATTCTGAAAGCTGTGATGGAATCGAAGGAAACCATCCTGTCAGCCGATGCATCGAGCGATGCGCAATTCAGCGCCAGTGAGTCGATTTCCTCACTGTCGATCCGCTCGATGATCTGCACGCCGATGATCGGATTGAACGGCGATGTGCTCGGCGTGATCAACATCGACACGCAGAACCCTCTGGCCCAGTTCAAAAACGAAGACGCCCAACTACTGGCGGCAGTGGCAGTGCCAGCGGCCTTGGCATATGAAGGGGCTCGCCTGCTGCTGTCCTATATCGAGAAGCAGAAGCAGGACAGCGAGATGAACATCGCCAGCGCTGTCCAGCTGGCGCTGTTGCCCGAGCGGATGCCCGATGTCGATGGGTATGACTTTTTCGCCATGTATGAGTCGGCCCAGGCGGTCGGTGGCGATTACTACGATGTGTTTCCACTGACGAGCGGCAAGATCGCGATTGCCTTCGGAGACGTGGCCGGCAAGGGGGTCCCTGCCTCGCTGATCATGTCGCGGATCTCGACCGTCGTCCGTTCGGTCGCCGAGTTTGTGGATGATGTCAGCCAGGCCATCGAAAAGATCAACGGGTACATGTGTGCCCGGGCTGTCGAGGGACGGTTCGTGACCTTTGTGCTGGTCATACTCGACCCGATAAAGCACACGATGTCTCTGGTCATCGCCGGACACATGTCGCCGATCATTCGCAAGGCTGATGGAACCCTGGAAGAGTTCCCCGAAGACGTGATCGGCGTGCCCCTGGGCGTGGTCGACGGATTCCCGTTTGACGTGGTGATCCGGGACATTGCCCCCGGCGAAACGATCGTGATCTATACCGACGGGGTCAGCGAGGCGATGAATGCCTCGGCGGAACTGTATGGCGTCGAACGACTCCGCGAACTGGTCAAGAAGGAGTCTTCCGACCCGCAACAGCTGGGTAAATCGATCCTCGCCGACGTCCGCAAGCACGCTGGCGGTCATCCGCAGAACGACGACATCACCCTCATGGTGTTTGGCCGGAAGGGTTAACCGATTGGGGAGCTTGTCAGCCTGGATGGGCTCCGTGACCTACAAGTGCACGAATTCCACTTGCGGAATTTTGAGACGAGTCGCGGACAAAAACAGACATGACGGCGAGGTTGCGGATAACTCGCAAATCGAAGTGTTTTCTATGCTTCCGTGTCGATTCAGAAGAGATTAAATCCCCTTAAGATTTTTCTCGACAGGCCTTTTGAGACTGAAGCCGATAGTCAGATACCAATTCCAACTTGCCTGGGATGAAAGTGCGATCTAGAATAATTCAATCGTTTGATTGAAACAGGTGATTGGGTGGATGACACACGCCAGAGATTGATAGACGCCGCCGGGCAAATCTTTTCAGAGAAAGGATTTGAAGCGACGACCGTCCGTGAGGTCTGTCAGGCGGCCGGAGCGAATATCGCGGCCATTCACTACCATTTTGGCGACAAGGAACGTCTCTACATCGAGGCTGTCAAACACGCCAACTGCCAGCAGGACGCCGTCAAATTTGACTGGCCACCTGACTTTACCCCCGAGCAAAAGCTGGAGGGAATGATCTTCCACCTCATGGAGATGATGCTGGAAGACGATGCCCCCTCCTGGCACATCGAACTCATGATGCGCGAACTGGCTCGGCCCACGGCAGCCTGTCAGGAACTGGTCGAGGAGTTCATCTCGCCTATGTTCTCACAGCTGCTCGAGATCGTCACCGAGTTTTTCCCGGAAGAGGCTCCCCTTCTCTTTCGCCAGCGTCTCGTCATGAGCGTCGTGGCCCAGTGTCTGCTGTACCGGTATCACCGCCCCATCGGACGGTTGCTACTGGGAGAAGAGACCTTCCAGAAACTCTTCGAACTGGAATTCACAGCTCGGCAGGTTCTGGCATTCAGTCTCGGTGGAATTCGCGCAGCGGTGGCTGAGTACGCCGCCTCCGCAGAGTCGGAAGAAGAGGTGCGGTCATGAATTGGCTGGCCTGGCGAATGCTGACTGGAGATCGCGCGAAGTACCTCGGAATTGTGTTCGGGGTGGCTTTCGGCACGGTGTTGATTGCCCAGCAGATGGCGATCTTTGTCGGCCTGATGCGGCGGACTTCAAGCCAGATCATCGACATCTCAGCTGCCGATATCTGGGTGATGGACCTGAAGCAGCAGAACCTGGACGATATTCGTCCGATGCCCGACGGTCGCTTGTATCAGGTGCGTGGAGTCGAAGGTGTCGACTGGGCGGTCCGGCTCTCCAAGAGCATGGTGCGAGTGCGCACGCCTAACGGCGATTTTCTCCAATCGCTATTGATCGGAGTGGACGATTCCTCGTTCGCGGGGGCTCCCATCGAGATGCTCAAAGGGAGCTATCTGGACCTCCGCCGGCCCGACGCCGTCATCATCGACGAGGATGGCTACAAACGCTTGTTCCCCGGGGAAACGGTCAAGCTCGGGCAGGCGCTCGACATGAACGATCGCCGCGCAATCATCGTGGGAACCTGTAAAGTCACTCCCCCGTTCCAGACATTTCCCGTTGTCTACACCCGTTACAGCCAGGCCCTGCAGTACACGCCCCCTGAACGAAACTCGCTGTCATTCATCCTCGCGAAAGCCGCTCCGGGGCAATCCCACAAAGAACTTGCCACGCGGATCGCCAAGCAGACGGGGCTCAAGGCTTTGACCTGGGACGACTTCTTCTGGATGAACGTGAACTGGTTCATCAACAACACCGGAATCCCGATCAACTTCGGGATTACTGTCACACTCGGGTTCATCGTGGGAGCAGCCATTGCGGGGCAGACGTTCTACCTCTTCACGCTGGAGAACCTCAAGCAGTTCGGCAGCCTCAAGGCCATGGGCGTCACGAATATCCGCCTGATTGGAATGATCCTGTTTCAGGCGGTTGTCGTGGGAGTCATGGGGTATGGCATCGGGCTCGGGATGTCGGCCCTGTTCTTCGAGACGATGGAACGCAGCGGTCATCCCGACATGCGCGGGATGTGGGTGCCCTGGCAGGTTGCGACGCTTTCAGCGGGTGCGGTGGCTGCGATCATCATCGTGGCTAGCCTGCTGAGTTTACGCCGCGTTCTGATTCTCGAACCGGCGATGGTCTTCAAATAGCAGCCCTTGAATCGCTTCGGATGAACTTGATGACACCCTCAAGATGAGCCTTCATGACCGACAATTCTCCCCAATCTCAAGCCGTTTTCTGCCGCGGAGTCATCAAAGACTTCGGCGCTGGTGACACGAAGGTGCGGGCATTGCAGGGAATCGATCTGAACGTTCGCTACGGGGAGATGACGCTGCTCGTCGGGCCGAGCGGATGTGGCAAGACCACGTTGATCTCGGTCATGGCGGGGTTGCTCGATCCAACAGCTGGCGAGGTCTTCCTGCTGGGGCATGATCGGCGTCAGCTGGTCGGCAGCCGACTGGTGAAGTTTCGTGCGGACAACATCGGGTTCGTGTTCCAGCAGTACAACCTGATTCCCTCTCTCACCGCAGCCGAGAACGCAGCTGTGCCGCTGATCATTCATGGAGTGAAACGCAGCACGGCAATCGATCAGGCCCGATTGATGATGAAGGAAGTCGGGCTGGGCGACAAATGCCAGGCGATGCCATCCCAGCTGTCGGGAGGCCAGCAGCAGCGGGTCGCGATCGCCCGGGCGTTGGTCAACGAGCCTCGTCTGCTCGTGTGTGACGAACCGACTGCAGCTCTCGATGCCCACTCGGGACGGACCGTGATGGAGTTGATCAAGCGGGTGACGGTTAAGCCCGATCGAGCGGTCATCGTGGTGACTCACGATAGCCGGGTGTTCGATTTCGGCGACCGGATTGTCGCGATGTCGGATGGAATGGTGGAGCGAGTCGAGGAGCGATCGGGTCAGGAGAAGCTCCTCGCTCACTGAATTGAGACATTCAAATCGAGCGACCAGCGAATCGGTCTCTCTTATGGTGCGGAACAGATGATGTACAACAAGACTCTCATCCTGCCGGTGATCTCTTTGGCTCTGTTGGCCTTTGGTGTCAATCACATCAATCAGCGACAGCGGGAGATTCCCCAGACGCCTCCCCCGATTGCCCCCACGACCTCGCCCTACCAGCATCGGGTAGCGGGAGCGGGGTTGGTCGAGGCGGCCACCGAGAACATCGCCATCGGAACTCAGCTGCCGGGGATCGTCGATCGTGTCCTGGTGAAGGTCGGGCAGCGTGTCCACTCGTCCGACCCGCTGTTTGAACTCGACACACGACAGATCCGTTCGCAGATCATGGCTCAGGAGGCTCGTCTGGCCAGCGCCCGAGCGGAACTGGCCAAGCTCGAACAACTCCCCCGCCCCGAAGACATCCCGCCCATCGTTGCACAGCGCCAGGAGACCGAAGCTCTGGTGTTGCAGTGGGAGGACGAATATCGCCGCCAGGAACGGCTTTCCAAAGACAAGGCGACGACCGATTCATCACTCGTGGCCAGTCGGCAGAAGCTGGCCGGGGCGCAGGCTCAGGTCGCACGCATGAAGGCCGAGGAGGCTCGCCTGCGGGCTGGGGCTTGGGAGGCGGACAAAGTCATCAGCATGGCAGCTGTAAAGCTCGCCGAGGCCGAGGTGGTCCAGCTGAAGACGCAGTTGGAGCGACATCTAGTTTGCACGCCGAAGCTGATGGATGCGGCGGGAGCTGTCCAGATGGATGTGCTGCAGGTGAACGTCCGGCCCGGAGAGTCGGTCGACACCACCAGTGGCAAGGCCTTGATCATGCTGGGAGACGTGCGGCGAAAGCACGTTCGCGTGGACATCGACGAGCACGACGTGACCCGATTCCGATCCGATGGAGCGGCGACCGGGGTGCTGCGAGGAGACGGGGAGCGAAAGTTTCCCTTGAAGTTTGTGCGTCTGGAACCATTCGTCGTTCCGAAGAAATCACTGACCGGTGACAACACAGAGCGAGTCGACACTCGAGTGTTGCAGGTGCTGTATGAGGTCTCCTCTGGAGCCGAGACGCTCTATGTCGGCCAGCAGATGGACGTCTTCATCGAACTGCCCAGCGATGCGTCGAAGGAGACTCCGAAGGAGCAGAAGTAGCTCCGCTTTGCCACGAACGTTTCCATGAGGTGGAACCGGTCCTGCGCGGCGGCATGCGGCAGACATCCGAAATCACAAACACCCCGTCCGAGCGGCAAAGCTGATCGGACGGGGTGTTGTGGTTTTCAAGAGTTGATCTGGCAACTGGCAATCAGATCGTCGCTGGCGGGGAGGTGTGTTCGCCCTGCTCGAAGACGACCTGTGCCCGACCGACCAGCAGCGGGTCGACGGGGCCGATGGCAGCTGTGTCTTTGCCTTCGTATCCGATCCGATGCAGCACATACCGCAGCGCATTCAGACGAGCACGTTTCTTGCAATCCGACTTCACGACAGTCCACGGGGCATCCGCAGTATCGGTGTAGAAGAACATCGCCTCCTTGGCCTTCGTGTACTCGACCCACTTATCGAGAGAGGCCTTGTCGATCGGCGACAGCTTCCACTGCTTGAGCGGATGGCGTTCACGTTCGGCGAAGCGCCGAGCCTGTTCCTCTCGACTGACCGAGAACCAGAATTTGATGAGGTGAATGCCGCTGCGACAGAGGTTCCGTTCAAACTCGGGGGCCTGTCGCATGAATTCGGCATACTCGTCCGGGTTGCAGAAGTTCATCACGCGTTCGACACCCGCCCGGTTGTACCAAGAGCGGTCGAACAACACGATCTCCCCTCGCGTCGGCAAGTGTTCGACGTATCGCTGGAAGTACCACTGTCCGCGCTCGACTTCGGTGGGTTTCTCCAGTGCGACAACTCGTGCACCGCGGGGATTGAGATGCTCCATGAAGCGTTTGATCGCCCCCCCTTTACCAGCTGCGTCACGCCCTTCGAAGAGGATGACCACGCGCTGGCCGGTCTGTTTGACCCACGCCTGCAGCTTCAGCAGTTCGACTTGCAGTCCGTACTTCTGCTTTTCATAAGTCTTGCGAGAGAGCAAGTACCGGTACGGGTAACCGCCGGTCCGCCAGTCACGAGACAGCGTGCCGTCCTGGGCAGAGACCTCCGCTTCCATACTTTCGTCGGTGTCCTCCAGCATGGCCTTGCGGAGGACACTGGCGTCATCGGGCGAGGTGCCTTGCAAGATCGCTTTGATGACCTTGGCCAGAGTGTCAGTATCCCGTGGCGGAACGGTTCGCACGATATCGGTGATCGCGCTGATCTTCGCTTCCTGGGCCGCTTCGATCGCCTGCCCCACGGTGTGTTTTTGAATGCCGCTATCGGTCAGCGATGGAGACGTGTCGCCCTGATCGGTCTGACGCCCCAGGCGGTTACGAACGGCATTCTTCTTGAGTTTGATCTTTTGCTTGCGAGGTCCCTTCCCGGGATTCCGTTTGTGGTCGACTCCATTCGTTGATTCTGAGCGACTTTTCGTAGACATGAAAGAAACGACTCCCCTGATCGCATCTAAAAAGCCAGCCGAGACTCCAAGAAAGTCCGGTCAGGCAGGCCGTGTGACAATCCAGAATAGATCACCCGCACACAGCATACCGGGAATTTCCACCGCACAGTGGGAGGATTATCTAACTTCGCCCGGGGTGCGTGATTCGAGCGGCTGTACTCCAGATCGCGACGCCCAGCGGGCTCGACCAAGTGAGGTAAAGCGTCACACTCGCGTGCGGTAAGGCGCGCCTCCGGTGAAGTTCGCAATCTTCGCACACATCGTCGGACTTTCCTCTCGGCCCTGTCTGACAGCTGAGAGAGTCGCCTTGTCACTCTTTCGGGCGATCTGCCGGGGCGAGCGACCACTCCCCCTGCCCCGCTCTCTGGAGCAGTTCGTGATTGGTCATGTCGTAGTGCAGCGGCGTGATGGTGATGTACCGGTGCTTGAGTTCCGCCACATCGGTTCCCGGTTCGAGTGCATGGTTTCGCAGGGGATCGAGACCGCTCCAGTAGTAGGGACGTCCGCGCGGATCGATCCGCTTCTCGATCGTGTCGTCGTGCCGTTTGACTCCCATGGACGTGAACTGCACTCCGACCGGTGGTTCGTCCGCGGTCGGGGGAAAATTGATATTCCATAGGTTGCCCGTCTGCGGAAAGTCCGCGAGCAGGCGGCGAATCAGCGGGAGGGCTGCACGAGCCGTTTGCGGGTAGTCCGACGGTACCTTGGCGTTCTGCTGGATCGAGACCGCGATCGAAGTGATCCCGAAGAATGCTCCTTCGATCGCAGCTGCAACGGTCCCGGAGTACAGCACATTAATCCCGATGTTCGCTCCAGAGTTGATCCCGCTGACGATCAAATCGGGGCGACCTCCGCTGAACTCCAGCACGCCCAGTTTCACGCAGTCGGCCGGGCTGCCATCGACCGCCCAACCGTAATGCTGGCCGTGCTCAAAGATCTCCTTCACCATGATCGGATGCAGGTAGGTGATCCGATGGCCGACACCGCTCTGCTCAGTGAGCGGAGCGACCGTGGTCACATGGCCGAGTTCGCTCAGCACGTCGCGCAAGGCTCGCAACCCGGGAGCATGAATTCCGTCGTCGTTAGTCAGCAGGATCCGCACAATGATCTCGTGTGAGAGAGGGAATAAATCTGTGAGGGAGGGGTGACTGGGGCGGACGCTAAGGAACCGTCACACGACTTTGACGCCGGCCTTCTCCTCTGCGGCACTGCGACGCAGGTAGAACGGCTCCAGGCTCCAGCAGTCGACGGTCACCCCGGCGGAAAGTTGCCGCGTCCCGATAGAGGCGACATGGCGCGCGGCGGGAATGTCGAACTCGACGGGGAGGCACGCCGCATCCGGGAATGTCGTCCCCCGCAGCCGCCCCAGACCCGGACCGACAACTTTCAGTTCCGGTTTGAGCGTTGAGGCGTAGGCATCCGTTTGCTGAATCGTGATGTCTCCGACTCGCTGCCAATGCCCCCCATCTCGCCGGTACTCGCCCACGAACAGGTCACCACGTTGCGCCAGGTCGATGACCGCGACCTGGCTCACGCTGTCGGGAACGCCAGCTGCGACTGCTTCAAAGGTGTCGACCGGGGTGAGCTGACATCCCGTCACATAGGACAGCGTCTTCGCACAGACGACGCCGACTCGCAGCCCCGTAAAGCTTCCGGGACCGACACTGATGGCGATGGCCTCGCATTGAGCGGTGCTCAATCCGCATTCCGCGAAGAGATTCGCCAGCTCCGCAACAAGGGTTCGGGCGTGTCGCCGCCCCGCTTGAGCCAGTTGCCGCTCCGCCAGCAGTTCGCCGCTCCGCATCAGCGCGATGCTGCCAGCCATCCCCGATGTGTCGATTCCCAAGACGATCATGTGTGGGTGGCCCCGACCTGGATCTGAGCAGCACGCATCGTGTTCTGCAGCAACATGGCGATCGTCATCGGGCCCACTCCACCGGGGACGGGGGTGATGGCTCCCGCGACCTCTTTGACAGCCTCGAAGTCGACATCGCCGACCAGCTTGTCTCCGACGCGATTGATCCCCACATCGATCACTGTCGCCCCCGGCTTGACCATGTCAGCGGTGACGAACAGGGGCTTACCAATCGCGGCGATGATGATGTCAGCCTGCTTGACGATCTCAGGCAGGTTTCGAGTGCGGCTATGGCAGACGGTAACGGTGGCGTCGGCAGCCTGTCCCTTTTGAACCAGCAGCATGGCCATCGGCTTGCCCACGATCTCGCTTCGACCGAGGACGACGGCGTGCTTGCCCGCGGTTTCGACGGCGGCGTGAATCAGCAGTTGTTGACACCCGCTGGGCGTGCAGGGCAGGAACCGCGGCCGTCCCTGGACCATCAACCCGACGTTCTCCGCGTGGAAGCAGTCGACATCCTTCAACGGAGTGACCGCGTCGAGGACCAGCTGGGAGTCGATCTGCGATGGCAACGGCAACTGAACCAGGATGCCGTGCGTGTCGGGGTCGGCGTTGAGTTGGTTGATCAGCTCGAGAAGCTGTTCCGTGGTGGTCGTCGCACTGAGTCGGTGCAGCGTGCTTTTGAGGCCGGCCTTTTCGCAGGCGGTCTGCTTGTTGCGGACATAGACCGCGCTGGCGGGATCATCGCCGACGAGGACAGCTGCGAGGTGGGGCGTCTTTCCCGTGCGAGAGAGAAACGCTGCCGCTTCTCCCGCGATGCGTGAACGAATTTCGGCGGCGACCGCCTTCCCATCAATCAGACGAGCGGACATTTCAGCAGGCTTCCCAGTGAGGATTCACAGCGATCGATGTCGCTGGACTCACACTTTAGCGAGCCTGAATTGCCAGGGGTAGCGGCGCGTGCTGCGGGAGGGCAGACGTTCAACCGTGAGAAACATCACAAGGGAACAACGCCTGACCAACGCCACTCGGAATACTTGGTTCAACGGGGCTGTCTGCAAAGTAATCCGTAACGAGCAGATATCACCAATCAATACGGTGTCGCTCGCGCTACTGACTCCGGGACTCAACGAGTTTGACTTGATGTTCCGGCGGTGACGCGATGATCGGGAATGTGATGGTAAATTCACTCCCCTGCCCCGGCTCGGAATGGACCTGAATCCGGCCATGCTGGGCTTCGACCAGTCGCTTAACCAGATCAAGGCCGAGGCCGTTCCCCTTCTTCCCCTTGGTCGTGAAGAACGGATCGAAGATCTTGTTTAGAATCGCAGGAGGGATCCCGGTCCCGTTGTCCGCGATACTCAGAAGGATGTTGTCGTTCGTGCAGCCCAGATGGATGGCGATGCGGCCATTCGGTTTCTCCCGAATCGCATCGAATGCGTTCCGCACCAGGTTCAACAGGATCTGGTGAAGCTTTAGCTTGTTCCCCAGCACCACAGGATCGCACCGCAGGTCGGCGACGATCGAAGAGGCGGGGATGTCTCGATTGAACCGCAGGAACGACAGCAACTCGCGCACGACATCGGCGAGACTGACCAACTGGAGAGAAATCTCCGCTCCCTCTTGTCGAATGATGCCCTTGATCTCGTTCAGGAGTGCGATCAGCCGTTCGTGAGAGTCGCGAGCCATTTTGGCCAGCTGCATCAGTTGAGTCTCTTGCGAGTACTCGTCCTCAATCAATTCCACAAGCGGAAGGAGATTGAGCTGGTTCCCCATCTCGTGGGCGATCTCGGCAGTGGCCTGCCCCAGAAGCGCACACTGCTCAGTGACCAGCAGCCTCTGCATCAGGCTGGTGTTCTGCATCGCCATGTCGTGCGCATCCATCGCACGATGGATGACCGACAAGAGTTCCGGACGCTGCCAGGGTTTGCGGACGAACTGAAAAACCTGCCCCTGGTTGATCGCATCGATAATCGATTCGGATTCGGCATAACCCGAAAGGATGACCCTCTGGATATGCGGATGCTTCCTGCGGATCAGGGAGAACATCTCGACACCGGTCATGTCGGGCATGCGCTGATCGGCGATGACCACCGGGATCGGCAGCATGTCGATCAGTTCGAGAGCTTCGGCGGCACTATGAGCGGTATGAACGTTAAAGTCGTCTTCAAACGTGGCCTCAAAGACCACCAGATTGGAGTTCTCGTCGTCGACGTACAGGATGTCCCGATGTTCCGACATTCGAGGGGACCCCATGCAACTCGCGAGCCGAGCAGCAAAACGTAAATCACATAAGCGGAGATCACTGAGATCCCCTCCATGAGCTAATCAATTATCGGCGCTTGGTGCCCACGATTCCGAATGTGATTGAGGTCACACTCCTGACCCTTACAAATGTCATGATTGTGTCGTAAACCTCACATCTTTCGAGGCGAGGGGGGAATTAACGGCTTTCTTTTGTAGGTAGACGCCTCGGCATCGGCGGTTCAGTGATCTGTGCCGGCGCTGGTTGATCGATTCGAGTGGCTGTGACCCTCAGATCGTCGACCCAAACGTTCCCCAGCCCCTTGAGTTCGAGGAGAATCTTCATTTCTCCGGAGTGGGCGACCTCGCGATAGAACTCAAAATCTTGCCACTCCCCACGAGGAGTTGGTTCAGAAAATCGCAGCGCTCCCGTGGTTCCCACCAGCGAGTCGTAGATCAGCAAACCATCCGTGGTCGATTCAATGGGTTTGCGAATTTGAATGCGCCCCTGAACACGAATGATATCGCCCTCCGTGACCGGAAAGGCGGGACTGGCCATGGTGACGGGGGGCTGCTCCAACGTCCCCGCGATCGTTCGGCCGCGGGGCATGACTGCTCCCAGCTGCAGACTCGAATTCTCTGGCGGGCCGACGAGTGCTGCCGTGGTGGAGATTTGAGAACTTTCAGGGGTGTTCGAAGTCCTCGTCCAGTGAGCGAAGACGGCGTCGGTGTCATCGAAGCTGCCGGATGTCAGCAGATTGTCGCTGACTTGTGTCGATTTCGCGAGAGCCTCTTTCATTCTCCAGTGATCGGGCAGTGTCTGAAAACAGATCGTGTGCGGGCTGGCCGATGGAGACGTTTCGCGGCCCGTCGCGATCTTCCAGTGAGTCTGCTGCAGGTCACGCAGGTAGGCCATCGAGCTTCGGGCCAGGCGTTCGACCTCGCTGAATCGCCCCGACTCGTGGGCTTTCTGAGCCTGATCGGCCAGGTTACTCGCCTCGCGAAGGACTGGCTCCGCATTCGTCACAGGGGGAGCGATCTGCACGAGTTGATGATGCACATCGCGAACGCGTTCCAGCTTCGCCCGGGCCAGGTTGGCCCACGCCTCCGAGACCATGGGACGGACTCTCGAAATCTGTGCGTTCAAAGTGTCTTTCGCCTGGTTGTCGTTGGCAATCAGGATCACCGTCGACTGGTTGAAGTCCTTGATCAGGACCTCGGTTCCACCGGCAACCCGGGTCAGTCCGAGCGTGTGCAGATGGAGCCCTGTGGTCGTCATCTCGCAGGCCTGCACAATGTCGCGATTGACTAGAACTCTCACGTCGCGGGCACACATACGGCCTGGCTGGTACTGAGCGTTGTCTTCGAGCCAGTTCACCAGCACCATCAATCCCTGGTCACACTCGAGCACTGTGGCTTGAATCTGACGGGCTGCGATCCCGGCGGCCGACTGGTCCTGGCTGCCCGGGCGGACATCCCAGCGAGACAGCAACGGAGAACGTTGCGAGGCCTTGGTGTCTTGTGCGATCTGAACTCGCGCTTGTTGCAAGACCTTCGCGGTCGCCAGCCAGGACTCCAGCAGGCGGATCTGATAGTTCGCCAGCTCAATCGCCAGCCGGCGTTCATCAGCCCCCGGCCCGACCGATTCGAGCGACTGAAAGCTGAGGTAACCGATCCCCTTGTACCCCGCAGCCAACGCGATGTTGGTCTGCATCCAGATCTGTTCCGGTTCGATGACCGGCACCGTCGAACGCGCGGGCCGGGAGTCGATCAATTCCTGGGCGGGTTCGGTGGGGATCAGTGTGAACATGGGCTTACCGGGGAGGGCCATCCGATGGCGCAGCTCCAACGTCTCAGCATACATCCGAGGTGTCTTCGAGGTATGCAGGATCGACCGGCTGGCACCGACCATGGGAAGTTCGCGATGGAACTCCCGCTCTTTGCCCATGACGTCCGCCAGAATTGGGCGAGACCGTTGGCGGTCCGCGTCTCGCACCATCTCAGCCCAGGCGGAGGCCTGTTGCAGCCGGGACGACGGAATCTGAACATCCAGCATCCAAAACAGGACTGGGTCCGTATCCGAGTTGAACGGCAATAGACCGACCAGTTCGGGATTCGCTGTCTCAAAGTCGGGCTGAGGGGGCGTGGCCATGATCCCCAGCCCCGCCTCGGTCAACTGGTTGAGAAGATCGCGGTCGGTGTATTCAGGCACCCAGATGAGGTTGCAGTTCGAGCGGACCAGAGCTTGTATTGACTCCCCATGATAGGGAAAGATCAACGGAAAAAATGGTCGCCCCTCAAGAAGAACCCGGTCATCCCCAATCCGAACTCGTGGCGGGATTCGCTGGGCAGAATCACTTTCTTCCTGGGGAACCGCCTGAGGCTGGATGACGGGCGACAGCTCCAGGTCATCGATGCAAATGTTCCACTGCACCTTCTGATCGGTGGCCAGCATGAGGGAAATCTGATCGACGAAGGCCCCCTGCTCTTCAAGCTTGTTGGTACCGACTCGGCGAGCCAGATCGCTGCGTACGCGACGCACCGCTTCTTTGTACGCACGGTCGCTCAGATCGATGTCCAATCGTTGCCACTGGCCCCCTCCTCCGTGGATCGCTCCGAAAACGGGGAAGACCAGCGGCTGACGCGCTTCACCTGTTCGTGGGTCGATCTGATTCGGCAGCTGGACTCGAACAGCAGCCTGAATTCCCGGGTGGTCCGACCAGACCCAGACGGAGGCCTTCAACTCGTCGAAGCGGACAGCGGGGGGCAGCTTGTAAATGAGCTCAACGGGCTGGTCATTGGGAAAGGTTTCTACGACCACCACCTCCGACTTCTGTCCCGACTTTGGATTGTCGGTCGAGCACTCATGCCGCAGGATCTTCGCCTGGGATGAATTGCGGAAGAATTTCCAGGCAGGGGTTTCGCCCTCGAATTCCTCGATGAAGTCCTCAGCGAGGAGATGGGGTGTCAACCCGCATAAGAACACCCATGCGAGCAGCGTCACGCCGAAGCGTTTCCAGGCTGACCATGTGTTCTGATGTCGATCCGCTGACAAGACTGACGCTCCATCGCATTCGACCGCGAAACTGCCCCGTACGGCTCAGGCTCGCGTCGAGGCATCCTTGCCTTCATTCCACTTCATCGGGCATCGAAGCTCCGCAGCTCGGCACAATCGGAACAACCGGACCACTTTCTTTGGATCTTCTTAGAAAGTGGTGGACAAGATTTAAGTCTCGACCTACGAATGTGTTCGAGTGGCCTTGTGCTGGGCAGCGATGCTCAACCCCTTCTTATACAACAAGTTACAGCGGGCACCAAGAGCGTTTTTCGCCGCGAATGACGATGCGCCAACACGCCGCGGCCGAGACACTGAAGTGTAAACTATTGTCGCATATAGACTTGCAATGGATTGTTGCAATTCGGAAACACTCGGAGCAGAATCGTCCTCCGAGTCAAGAACCCTTTGATTGCAGGTTTCGGAGTCAGGCATGTCCCCCAGTTCCCGCTTCCCCGCCGAACAAGATGACGTTCCTCGTGAGTTGCTCGAACTCGGTCGACGCATTGCCACGTTGCAGGACCCGCACTACGACCGGCTCGTCGATCCCTACGCCCAGGTAGTCGACTGCTTCAAGCGTCGCAAGCGCATTCTGATGCTGGTCCAGGATGCACTCTCTCAGCTGCGACTCGATATCAAGTATCTGATGTTCGACCTGGAAGTCACCCGGAAAGAGCGTGACGAGTTCAAGGCCCAACTCGAACAGAGCGGCGACCAGGGCTCGCGCTAGTCAACGAATTGATGCCGAGGGGATGCCCCTTCTTGCTTGGCAGGGAGCACCGCCGAGGCATCGTTGCGGGATGGGTAAATCTGATAAGCCCCGGTTCAGATAGTGGAACGGGGCGGTTACTTCGCTTTCAGCATCCGCTTGCGGAAGGCCTCTTCCGAAGACTCATACTTCTTCGGAGTCGGGCGTCTGTTGGAACCTGAACTTTCCGAGGCATTTCGCGGTCGATCCCCGCCCGCCCGCAGGTCCCCTTCAGCTCCGACATCGATCCCCTTCAGCAGCTCCTCAAATTGCCGCCGCCGGGCCTGGGCCTCGGGCGACTGCTGATCGGCCCCCTGATTCAGATCCTGATCGAACTGCTTCAGGAAGTTCTCCAGATCCTCTTCTGAGTATCCGAGTTCCTCCATCAGCTCCTTGGGCTGCTTACCGCGACTGAGTTCCTTTTCGAGTTCACGGAGTGCCAGACTGGCCGCCTTTTTGCGGTTCTCCAAGTCGACTTCTTCCTCGGGAGAACTGACTTCTCCCTGGCTTACGCCCGGATCTGCATTGGCAGGGTTCGATCCACCTGATCGCACGCCAGACCGAGAGTTCTCATTGGGCGTTCCTCCCCCCATGGACGATTCAGCCCCCGATGAGCCTGGTTCGCCCTCACCGGGAGATCCTTTGCCCGATTCTGAGCCGGGCTGGTTCTGCTGCTCGCCTGACGGTGGGCTGGAAGGATTGTCCTGCTGACCCTGCTTTTGGGGTGAACTCTTCTTGGTCGCGGACTTTTTCGTCGCAGCTTTGTCGTCGCCCTGTGGCTTGTCGGAAGCTGCTGCTTCGTCATCGGCGCCAGGGGCCCCTTCTGGCTTCTGGTTGTTGCCACCAGAGCCTGGCTTTCCGCCCGGCGAACCCGATTCTGGCTGGGCGTCACCTTCGGCGGCCTCCTCATCCGAGGCCTGAGGATCAGACTTGTCAGGCTTCGCACCAGGCTCCGGCTGCCCCTTCGGCTTCTTGGACTTGGAGGCGTCCCCAGCCTTTTCGGAGTTTTTCTGGCTGGGAGAGTTCTGATTTCCGCTCGGCGAATTCATGGGCGAGGAGTCAGCGTCGCCCCCCTCCGACGAGGAGTTCTCTCCCGCGGATTCCCCGGTCTTTCCGTCCGACTTTTTCCCGCTTCCTGGCTTTCCTTGTGAGGAGGGCGATTTCGAGGGAGAGTTTTTCTGACCCGGCGTCCCCTGCTCGCCCGATGCTCCGTCACCCGATGGCGAGTCACCGGGCATACCGGAGTCGGCGTTCGGAGACTCCCCATTCGGGCTGGCATCGTTAGGCGCCGAATTGTTGTTGGCATCGTCCCCCTGAGTCGGCTCACCTTGGGCAGGCTCACCCTGCGGAGGATCATTCGGTTTGGCGGGTGGCTTGTCTTTGGGGCGGGCTCCGTTCGCTGGATTCGATTTCGATTTCTGCGAAGAATTGTCGGACGCCTCAGCGGGAGGCTGATTCATGGGGGCCTCCCCC
>JAXMBW010000004.1:0-434775 GCA_046349675.1 Planctomycetaceae bacterium
GCGGTGCATCTGCATGACCGACAGCATCGGCTGCTCGTTCTCCTGGTACCGGGCGAACGGTCCGACGGTGGCTGCCATCTGGGCACTGGTCGCGTAGCCCTGGCCGGTGAGGAGAGCGGTGAGGGCACCGCAGATCCCTCGGCCGGCTTCGCTGTCGTAGGGAATCCCCATCGACATCAGCATGCTGCCCAGGTTAGCGTAGCCGAGTCCGAGCGGACGGTAGAGGTGCGAGTTTTCGGCGATCGGCGGCGTCGGGTAGCTGGCGTGATCGACCAGGATTTCCTGAGCCGTGATCATGATCGAACAGGCCTTGCGGAAGCGTTCCACATCGAACGTGCCGTCAGCCTTCATGCACTTCTTGAGGTTGATCGACGACAGGTTGCACGCCGTGTCATCGAGGAACATGTACTCGCTGCAGGGGTTCGAGGCGTTGATCGGCCCCGAGTTCTTGCAGGTGTGCCAGCGGTTGATCGTGGTGTCGTACTGCACACCGGGGTCGCCGCAGTACCAGGCCCCTTCGGCCATCTGCCGCAGCATGTAGCGGGCCTTGTAGGTCGGGCCGTCCTTCTGCGGATTGGTGACCCAGCGGGTCTTCCAGTCGCCATCGGTTTCGACCGCCTTCATGAACTCATCGCTCAGGCGGACCGACAGGTTGGCATTCTGGAACATAATCGACGAGTAGGCTTCGCCGTTGAAGTTCGAGTCGTACTCGCCGCTCTCGATCAGGACGCGGGCCTTGCGCTCTTCCTTCTGCTTGCACTGAATGAAGTCGAGGATGTCGGGATGCCAGTCCTTCAGCGACTGCATCTTGGCGGCACGACGGGTCTTACCTCCGGACTTCACCACAGCTGCGATCTGGTCATAGACGCGCATGAAGGAGAGCGGGCCGGATGGCGTTCCGCCGCCGGAGAGCTTTTCGCGGCTGCTGCGGATGGTGGAGAGGTCAGAGCCAGTGCCGGAACCGAACTTGAAGAGCATCGCCTCGCTGGTGGCGAGACGCATGATGCCTTCCATGTTGTCGTCGACCGACTGGATGAAGCAGGCGGACGCCTGAGGGTACTCGTAAGGGGTGCTGGGGCGGTGGACCTGCTTGGTGCGGGGGTCGAAATTGTAGTTCCCGACCGAGCCCTTCACTCCATACTGGTGGTAGAGACCGACGTTAAACCAGACAGGCGAGTTAAACGCGGCATGCTGGTGAAGGCACAGCCAGGCGAGCTCACGGTAGAAGTTCTCGCCATCCTGTGAGGTGGCGAAGTAGCCGTCCTGCATGCCCCAGTCGGCGATGGTGCGGGCCACGCGGTGGATCACCTGGCGAACGGATCGCTCGCGTTCACTTGTCCCGTGCTCCCCGTAAAAGTACTTCGAGACAACCACGTTGGTTGCCAGGGCTGACCATTCTTTCGGAACTTCGCAGTCGGTCTGTTCGAATAGAACCTTCCCATTTTCATCTTTGATGGCAGCGGTTCGGAAATCCCATTCAACGGTGTTGAACGGATCCTGTCCGTTCGGACAGAAGTAGGGGTCAATCCGCAGCGGTTCCACAGCATTGCCAGCCTTGACACTCGACATAGAGAGACCTTTCCAGGAGTGCATCGTGCACGGAAGCCCCGAGCGGGGAGTTGAAGAGTTCGTGTCGCTGTCACTTTCAGCGCACGAGAGATCGCTCCGTCAGGATCATGGGTCCATCCCAGTTGGACTGCGTACGAGGCGCGCAATGACACCTGAACAACTGAATCATGTGAACATCCGCTGCCTACCCATCCTATCGGTCGACAGGGGGTTTGAACAGGAGAATTTCAGCGGAAAATGCGAGGATACTCGCACAATGAGTTGTGCAGGACGGGTGGACAGCCCCAACATCTTGTTGCCGGGAGCGACAGCGACGTTTATACGTCGTGACGGCTGATTGTCAAGAATTCGTGATGATGAATTTGATGATCAACCGATCTGTATCGACGGAACTTCCAAGCCGACAAGGACTATCGAACTCGACTTTTTTTGAGCGACATGCCGCTTCGAAGCGAATCGAGTGGAAGGCGTTCGTCGTCTTTGGGGGCTGGTCAGTGGGCGATCACAAAACCGAGTAAATCAGGCCGTATACTTCGAGCACCCCTCTTGAAACACAGAGAATTTGCAATCCACTGAAATCGTCGAAATCCCGCGAAACCTTGGGTTTTGCGCGGTGTTCAACACAGTGTCCAGGTGGATTCGCTCGTGTGCTGTCCGTTCTCACCCAACGTCAAGGTCTGGAAGACTCCGACAGCCACAATCACCCGTTCACAGCTCACTGAAATTTGTCAGTTCGCGAGGTCGTCATGCGTCGCCGAATCACAGGGTTTCTCAACGCGGGTTTGAGCATCGTACTCGCCTTTGGAGCTGCAGTAAGTGCAGGGGCCGACGACAAGCCTCATGCTCTCAAGTCGGCCCTCAAGGTCGACCAGCTCATCGAAGGAGAGCTGACCAAGGCGGGGGTCACTCCCGCGTCGCTGGTGAATGATGACACCTTCCTGCGTCGGGCATCGCTCGATTTGACGGGGACGATCCCGACTCCAAATGAGGTGACCGACTTCGTCTTGAATCCCGATCCGGACAAACGCTCGAAGCTGGTCGATCGCCTGCTGGAGTCCGAAGAATACGCCGACATCTGGGCCAGCTACTGGCGGGAAGTCATCTTCTCCCGGGCCACCGAGGTCCGCTCCCGCGTCATGCAGGATGTCTTCGAGGACTGGATGAGGGACCAGCTGGCCAAGAACGTCGGATGGGACAAAATCGCCACCGAACTGGTGACCGCTACCGGCAGCACCGATGCCGATGGGCAGACAGCCCTGATCTTCGCCCACACGGGTGAACCCGAGGAGGTGGCTGCAGAAACGGCCCGGATCTTCATGGGGATCCAGATTCAATGCGCGAACTGCCACAACCATCCCTATGAAAAGTGGACTCGCGAGGACTTCCATCAGTTCGCAGCCTTCTTCCCCCGGGTACAGGTTCGCCGGACTCCCGATGACATGCGGACCTATACCGTCAAGTCGCTCGATGAGCAGATGCGTTCCGGGAAGGGCAACGCCAAGCTCGATCCCGAGAAGATATTCGCCCGGATGGATACCAATCACGATGGGGTGTTGACCAAGAAGGAGGCCTCCGCTGCCAAGGCGTTCGCCAAACGGTTTGAGATGGTTCTTGCAGTGGCTGACACCAACAAAGATGGGTCTCTGTCCAAGGACGAGTTTGAGAAGGCTCCGCGTCCAGACGCCAATCAGCCGGGGCGGGGCTCGATCGAGCACCACATGCCCGACCTCGATAATCCCACAGCTGAGGGCAAGCTGATGCAGCCGGTTTTCTTCGTGAACCACTCGAAGATGGACATCGGCACCAGCGACATGGACCGCCGCCAGACACTCGCCAAGTACATCACCGCCCGGAGCAACCCGACGTTCGCCAAGGCATTCGTCAATCGCATCTGGGCTGAGATGATCGGGGAGGGCTTCACCGACACGATCGATGACATGGGGCCCGGACATGATCCGAAGTCGCCCGAGGTCCTCGACTCACTGGCCAAGGATTTCGCCGCCAGCGGGTATGACATCAAGTGGCTCTATCGCACGATTGCCAATACCCAGGTTTACCAGCGACAGCTGAAGACCGCGGAGACAACGGGCGACTTTGCCGCGGCCAGCCCCACTCGTTTGCGATCGGATCAGATCTTCAACTCTCTGGAAGCAGTGTTGGGCCGGAATCTCGTTCCCCCCAGCCGTGCCCCGGGCAAAGGGGTTGCTCAGAAGTACGCGAACCAGGGGGGCCGCAAGGGATTCAGTCAGCTGTTCGGATTCGACCCCAGTACTCCGCAGGCCGACATCATCGGTACGATTCCTCAAGCTCTGTTCATGATGAATCAGAACGTCCTGAACAACGCCGAAAAGGCTGCGGGACGGACTCGACTGGCGACCCTGCTGGAGCAGAACAAGGATGACCGCGACGCCCTCTCGGAACTCTACCTGCTGGTGCTGACTCGCGAACCGTCGCAGGCCGAAGCCGAGATCAACCTCGAATACATCAAGTCGGTTGGGGCACGCAAAGAAGCCTTTGAAGACATCTTCTGGAGCCTGTTGAACAGCAGCGAGTTTATTACCAAGCGGTGAACGCCGTTGGGGGCTGGCCCTGCGGTTCGCTGCAGGGCCAGCCTTTCGATCACCGCCTGTTGTCGTCTTCCGCAGCCTCACGCACTCCACCGCGAATTCACAGCAGATCGCAAATCTCGGAGCCTAACCATGCATACCACGATTCACGAGCAGATCAGCCTCAGCCGTCACAGCGTCTCTCGACGCCGGTTCCTGCACACGCTCTCTGCGTCAGCGATCGCCGCGGGGGCGTTCGGGTTTACCGATCTGGTCAGCCTGCGTGCGGATGACCTTCGCAAGCAGGGTAAGGCGATGATCCTTCTCTGGATGCAGGGGGGACCGACCCAGTTCGAGACCTTCGACCCAAAGCCCGGTCATGCAAACGGCGGCGACACCCAAGCGATCTCGACCAGCGTGCCCGGCATCCAAATCGCCGAGAACTGGAACAACGTCGCCAAGGCCATGGGCGATATCACCCTCATTCGCTCGATGACCAATAAAGAGGGCAACCACCAGCGGGCTAGCTATCAGCTGCATACGGGCTACGTCCCGGCTGGCAGCGTGAAGCATCCGAGCTTTGGTGCGAACATCGCCCAGCAGATTTCCGACCCCACCCGTGATCTGCCGACGATTGTGTCGATCGGACGACCCGAGGCCGGGGGCGGATTCCTGGGGGTCGATTACGAGCCCTTCGTTGTCGACAAGCCTGGGGAGATCCCGACCAATGTGGGAACGCCCGTGGGCAATGACCGTTTGGCTCGCCGGTTGGATCACCTCAAAAAGCTCGAAGGTCAATTCGCCGCCCGGGGCGGACAAGTTGTGGTCGACAACCATACCCGCATCTACGACAAGGCCTCCCGTCTGGTGCAGAGCCCTCTGACGAAATCGTTCGGTTTTGACGATGAGTCCCAGGAAACCAAGGACGCCTACGGCGATTCACAGTTCGGTCGCGGCTGCCTGCTGGCTCGGCGTCTGATCGAGCAGGGCGTCAGCTTTGTCGAAGTGCGGGCCGGCAACTGGGACACTCACTTCGACATGAAGGACCGCGTGAAGGCCCTGGCCGAACCCGTCGACAAGGGGATGGCAGCGCTGATCAACGACCTGAAGGCCCGCGGTCTGTTCAAGGACACGATCATCGTCTGGATGGGCGAGTTTGGTCGGACTCCCAAGATCAATCCTCGCGGCGGTCGTGATCACTATCCTCGCTGTTTTAATGTCGCGTTGGCCGGCGGAGGAGTGAAGGGGGGCCAGGTCATCGGCAGCTCGGGAGCCGATGGAACGATGCCGGTGGAAAGCCCGGTCACCGTCAACGACCTCTACACCTCGATCTGCCAGAGCCTCAACGTCGACCCCAAGCACGAGAACGTCAGCCCGATCGGGCGTCCGCTCAAGATCGTCGACGGCGGCTCCGTGATCCCCGGGCTCTTTGCGTGAGCCCGTGATCCGTCTAAAGTGGAGTGATCCCAAGACCCGGTGAAATGGCACCGGGTCTTTTCACTGCGCGAGACCCGTCCCATGAACGAAGCCCGCTGGCGGTTGTCCTGCTTCGTGGGAGTTCTCGTCGTGATGGCGATTGCCGAGGCCCTCGCTCCCCGGCGGAAGCGGTTGCTCCCCCGGTCTGTTCGCTGGTCGAATCACGCAGCGCTCGTCGTACTGAATACACTCGCTGCTCGGTTTCTTCTCCCCATCACAGCTGTCGAGGCCGCTAATTGGGCGGCGACGAATGGCTGGGGACTGTTGAACCACGTCTCGCTTCCGGGGTGGATGGAGTTCCTGCTTGCGGAGGCGGCTGCTCGATCTGGCGATCTATGGTCAGCATGTGCTGTTTCATCTCGTGCCGGTTTTCTGGCGGCTGCACAAGGTGCACCACGCCGACCTGGATCTCGATGTCACGAGCGGGATCCGATTTCATACGCTGGAGATACTGCTCTCCGCGTTGTTGAAGCTGGGGCTCGTGATACTGCTCGGCCCATCGGTACTGGCGGTGATGGTCTTTGAAATCGTGCTCAACGCAGGTTCGCTCTGGAGTCACAGCAATGTCCGGCTCCCGCTGCCAGTCGATCGAGTATTGCGTCTGTTGCTGGTCACTCCCGACATGCACCGGGTTCACCACTCTGTCGTCCCAATCGAGACCAACAGCAACTACGGGTTTCACCTCCCATGGTGGGATTACCTGTTCGGGACCTACCGCGATCAGCCGCAAGCTGGACACGAGGGGATGACGATTGGCCTCGAATCTCCCCGCTCGCCCCAGCAGGTCGCACACCTCCCTGGCCTCCTCGCGATGCCGTTTCGGAATGAGTCCCCGGGCGAGTGAGAGGCTTCGCTCACGTTGCCCGATTCGACTCCGGGGATAGAGGTTTCGCCACCCGTGAATGCCCACCCCTTCACCCCTCAAGTTTTCAACGCGATCTCGCTCCGATACGATGCCACTCGCAACCGACCCATCCACCCACGAATACGCACCGACGAGAACTCTCATGTCAGACACCATTCGCATTGCTGTTCACGGAGCTGCGGGCCGCATGGGCCAGCGGGTGGTGGCTCTGGCCGCTGCGGATGCGGGGCTGAAGGTGACGCTGGCTCTCGAAAGTGCCAAGAGTCCCGCTCTCGGTAAGGACGCGGGCGAACTCGCGGGCGTCGGCAAGATCGGCGTTCCGATTACGTCCGAACTGACGACCAACTGCGATGTGGTCATCGATTTCTCGATGCCCGAGGCCTGTGTCCACATCGCCGAGATCTGCGCCCAGAGGCGAGTTCCCCTGGTCGTCGCGACTACGGGGCTGACCGAAGCTCAGAAGGCTGCCATCACGACTGCTGCCCAAGAGACAGCTGTCTGCTTCTCTCCGAGCATGAGCCTGGCAGTGAATCTGGCGATGAAGCTCGTCCGCGAGGCGAGCCGGGCCCTCAAGGATCTTTCGTCCGGCGTCGATGTCGAGATCATCGAACGTCACCACCGCTACAAGGAAGACGCCCCCAGCGGAACGGCTCTCAAGTTTGGCCAGATCGTCGCCTCGGAAATGGGCCAGCCGAACCACATCCACGGCCGGGAAGGCCAGACCGGTAAGAGGCCCCAGAACGAGATTGCCTACCACGCTGTGCGCACCGGCGACAACGTCGGCGAACATACGATTATCTTCGGAATGCTCGGCGAAACGCTCGAGGTCTACGTCCGCGGCCATACCCGCGACAGCTACGCCTACGGTGCCCTCGCCGCCGCCAAGTACATCGCGACCCAGCCCGCGGGTCTCTATTCGATGAGTGATGTGCTGGGGTTGTAGCCCGTGATTTCAGGTGACATCGGAGTCACCGGAACACGGATTCGATGGAACGTCACGAGGTCAAGATGCCTCCTGTGAAAAAGACGACAGAGCGCAACGAGTCGCAGCAGGCTCGCTGGCTCGATCTGTTCGTGCAGACGTTGATCGTCCTGTCTTTGGTCGCCTATTCGATCGAGACACTGCCGGATCTGTCCCCCGAATGGCACCACGGGCTCAAGCTGTTTGAAACCATCAGCGTCGTGGTCTTCACCATCGAGTATCTGGTGCGGGTCTACTTTGCCTCGCCCAAGCGCAGCTATATCTTCAGTTTCTTCGGGCTCGTTGATCTTATGGCGGTGTTGCCGTTCTATGCGGGGTTCAGTGTCGATTTGAGATCGATTCGGCTGTTTCGCATTCTCCGGCTCTTCCGGATCTTCAAACTGGTCCGCTACAGCGCAGCTGCCCGCCGCTTTCACGTGGCGCTGGTCATCGCCAAAGAGGAACTCATTCTGTTTTTCTCGGTGACGTTGATTTTGCTCTATGTCTCTGCCGTCGGAATCTACCACTTTGAGAACGAGGCCCAGCCCGATAAGTTCGCCTCGGTCTTCCATTCGCTGTGGTGGTCGGTCACCACGCTGACGACAGTCGGGTACGGAGACACTTATCCGATTACTGTGGGGGGGCGGATCTTCACGTTTGTGATCCTCATGATTGGTCTGGGAGTCATCTCGATCCCCGCCGGCCTCCTTGCCGCCGCACTCTCCAAGGCCCGGCAGATGGAACACGACGCCGGTTTGGATGAGGATGAAGCGGTGACGCTCGATGAAATGAAAGACATGTAGAGGGGGATGGGACGTCACGGTCAGGGCTGAAGACTGCCTGCGACATTGGTACAGTCACTGTCCTCCTCCTCCGGATCAGTCCTCTGCCATGCCGCCCATCGACCGTTACCGCAAGCAGACGCTCTTCGCTCCTCTGGGCGAAGCGGGGCAACTGCGTTTGCGGTCGGGCAGGGCTCTGGTTGTCGGAGCGGGGGCCCTCGGATCTGTCATTGCTGAGAGTCTGGTACGGGCCGGCGTTGGCTTGGTACGACTTGTCGACCGCGATTTTGTCGAGATCACGAACCTGCAACGGCAGGTCCTCTACGACGAGCAGGATGTCGCCGACCAGCTCCCGAAGGCCGAAGCTGCGGCCAGGAAACTGCGGATCATCAACAGCACCGTGACGGTCGAGCCCGTGGTGGCTGACCTGACCAGTGAGAACATTCGCACTCTCGCCGATGGGGTGCAAGTGATCGTCGACGGGGCCGACAACTTTGAAACTCGGTTCCTCATCAACGACTACGCGTTCGAGTACGGCGTCCCATGGGTGCATGGGGGCTGCGTGGGGTGCCACGGTCAAGTGATGACCTTTCGCCCGGGACACACGCTCTGCTTTCGGTGTCTGATGGGAGGTGTCCCCGAGCCGGGTAGCGGAGAGACCTGCGACACAGCAGGGGTTCTCGGTCCGGCGGTCAACGTGATTGCTTCGCTGCAATCCCTCGACGCGATCCGGATTCTGGCGGGGCTGGAAGAGACGATCGAGCCCGTGATGACAGTGGTCGATCTGTGGGAGGGGACGTTTCGTCGCCTGAAGGTCGGAGGGCCGCGCGACGAAGACCGCTGCTCGGGGTGCCAGACCGGCGAACGCCCCTGGCTCCACGGAACCCAATCGGCCCGCTCAGCTGTCCTCTGCGGAAGAAATGCGGTGCAGATCACCCCGGCTCAAGCCCTTCAGCTGAGCCTCGAAGACCTTGAGGCCCGGCTCGCTCCGAGTGGTCGGGTGACTCGTAACCCGTTTTTGGTAAAGCTCGAGGCCAGCGACTCCGACTTCGTTCTGACTGTTTTTCGAGATGGACGCGCCATCATTCAGGGGACAGAAGATGTCGGAGTGGCGCGCAGTGTTTACTCCCGCTACATCGGGATGTGATGGGTAAGCGTGTCGCAGCGATTAGGTCTGAAATACGGGTTACAGCGAGGTGGACGATGCGTGCTGCTGTCCCGACGACCGTGGTCTGACATCACGCCGAATGGCCTCGGAAAAGGAGGCTCGCTGGAATCGCCAGCAGGCGCATGATAGGTTGAACCGATGAACGGGCCTCGATTCGTTCTCTGCGACCCATTTTTGCGGGAGGGTGACACGTCAGCCCCCTATGACAATCAAGATCTCTCTCGACACATTCTTGGCTGTCATTAAACGGAGTGGCTTGCTCTCGGAAGAGCAGGTTGATTCCGCGCTGGAGAAGTTCCGCACCAGCGAAGAAGCTGTCGATGATGCGAAGGCCTTTGCCACATTTCTGGTCAAGAACAAGCAACTCACCGTCTGGCAGGCGGAAAAGGTCCTGCAGGGAAAGCACAAGGGGTTTGTGCTCGGTCGGTATCGACTGCTTTCGTTGCTTGGTAAAGGCGGGATGAGTTCGGTCTATCTGGCCGAACACATGGTGATGAAGCGCCACTGTGCCCTGAAGGTGCTGCCCGCCAAACGGGTGAACGACGCCAGCTACCTCGGCCGTTTTCATCGAGAAGCTCAAGCGGTGGCTTCTCTCGATCATCCAAACATCGTGCGGGCTTACGATGTCGACATGGCGACGGATGGCGGGGTCGAGATCCACTTCTTAGCCATGGAGTTCGTGAAAGGCAAAAGCCTGCTGGAACTGGTCCAGGAGAAGGGCCCCGTGGCCATCACCGATGCCGCCGACATGGTGCGGCAGGCGGCTCTCGGGCTGGAGCATGCTCATCGCGTCGGGCTGGTTCACCGGGATGTAAAGCCCGGAAACCTGCTGGTGACCTCGGACGGCGTGATCAAGGTCCTCGATCTCGGACTGGCTCGCTTTTTTGAGGACGAGGGGGATCACTCGTTGACGGTCCAGCACGATGAACGCGTGCTGGGCACCGCTGACTACATCTCTCCCGAACAGGCCCTCGACAGCCACAGAGTCGATGCCCGGACTGATGTCTACAGCCTCGGATGCACGCTGTTCTTCCTGCTCGCTGGCCATCCTCCGTTCAATGCGGGTTCGCTGGCGCAGCGTCTCATCGCTCACCAGACCCAACCGCCGCCGGCGATCACTTCAATTCGTCCGGATGTTCCGCTCTCTCTGCAGGCGATCATCGAGAAGATGATGGCCAAGAAGGTGGAGGATCGCTATCAGTCGGCTCAAGAAGTCGCCGATGATCTCGCGAACTGGCTCGCCAGGCCGGAACTACAGGAGGTCACTGACAATCAGGGGGCCTCACCCGTGCCAGTCGTGGTCCCGGTGATTCCGCACTCGGATTATGAAGTGGCACTCGCGGACAGTTCGTCCGTGAAGCTCACGGGGCGAGCCTCCACGCCAGCTCGGCCTGCATCTCCGGGCAGTGAACAGGGCAAGGCTGGTGGAGGGGCGGCGGAGAAGTCTGAAGCCAATGAGTCGAGCGACCTTGCTCTGAGTCCGACGGGTGGAAAAGGGACTCGTAAACCCATCCGAAAAGGCCCCAGCACTGGTGCGGATGCCCCCAAAGCGGCTCAGCCTCGGCAAAAAACTGGCGGAACCGCCAAGGGGACGAAGTCCGGAACCTCCGATGTCGACTTGCTGGATCAGGTCTTCAATCCTTCACTGCTCGATCTGGATGATATTGAGTTTGTGGATCAGTCCGGGGACAGCGACTCCCAGCTGAATGCCCAGTGGAGGGGGCCGCTTTCCAATTCGGGGTTCAAGCGGCTGAAGAAAAAGAGGAAGTCCTTTTCGTCGAAGGTTTTCAAGTTTTTCTCGGACATCCCGGCGATTGGCTGGGTTGTGATTGTGGTCGCTCTCGTCGGCTTATTTGTCGTGACGGGGTGGCTGGTCTTTGGCGATTTGCCCACGCTCCCGACCATCGCACTGGAGACTCAGCCCGCCTCCCCGGGAGGCGAGACAACAGGCCAGCCAACAGCTCCAGCTGCCGGGGCCACTGGTTCAGACGCCACGCCGCCAGCTTCAGGTGCTCCTGTTTCGGAGATCATTGAAGTCGGGCCGACGGGGAAGTTCCCGACCATTTCGCAGGCGATCACGTTTGTTCGAGAGAACTTTCGCCCCACGGGCGACCAGGAAAGTCGGACAATTCAGGTCGCAGGCGATGCAACTTATACCGAGTCGATTCAGATCGTCGGCGGTGCGGCGAGTCCGTTTCCCAGGAATGTGACGATCAAGTCGGTCGGAGCCAAGCCTGCCCTCATTCAGGGAGTGGGCGGGCAGCCGGTGCTGAACCTGCAAGATGTCGAGTCTCTGACCATCAGCGGGTTTCAGCTGAACGGAGTTGATGCGCAAACCTCGATCCGAATCGCGGGGCATTCCCCAGCGCTGCGTCTTGATTCCATTGAGATGAAGCACTTGGGCAAGACGGGCATCCTCCTGGAGAATGTCTCCGGAAAAGAGGGAGCCATGTGCCAGCTGAACGGAGTGCAAATCCGAGGCAACGCGTCGGAAGCCGTGGGCATTCGTTGTCAGGCAGCTTCTGGCGGGGGCACCTCTTATGTCCAGCTTTCTAATTTGCGAGCCACCGGTCCGATGCAAAGTGGAGTCGAGATCATGGGGGCGTTCTCGAACTCCTCAATTCTCGATTCCTCATTTGTTAAGTGCGAGGTGGGAATTCGCTCTCGCGGCGGAAAAATGCTCGCCGTGTCACTTATCAACAACACATTTTCCAAGAATCAGCGGGCGATTGTATTCGCTCAAGTGCCCGAGGCCGGCAGTGGGAACCTGAAAGTTTTGCACAACCTGTTCCAGAATAACCTGATTGGTGATGCGGTGTTGGAGGCCGGTGACGGTGGGGCCTTCGCCAGCATGATGTTGTCGCCGGCCGAGGGGCTGCACCACAACTGGACCGACCGGAAAGATCCTGATTCCCAAGGCATCGACCTGTTTACCGTGGATGGACGACGCTCCTACACGATCGGTTTTGTCTCAGATGTATTTGATAACGGGGCGTTTATGAAGCCCTCCAGTGTGGACGTGAATATTGCCACGCCGGCTCCCGGGGCCAAGGGATATGTGGGAGCTGTTGCTCCCTAACCTGTGAACCAAGGCCGATTGTGACGTGGCCATCCGCAGGGTCGCCAGCCATTTCAGGATGGTGAGCGACTGTCCCTTTTGTGAAACAACATCTGGTTGATTTTTAGAAACAGCCCGCATCTTCGCTATTTGTGACCTAGTCTTGTCAGCGAGGGCTGATGGTCTGTCCTCATCATATTGTCGGCATTCCGTCGGAACACAGCCTATGTCCCGGGACAGTGTTACAGAGTCACAGCCCGATGTCATGCGCGTGCAGGAAGAGCTGTTGGAGATGCTGCGGATGGCGGGCAATGAAGCCCCGCCACCTCGACGCGAGGTTGTTGCTCCAGAGCCCGCCCCCGTCGTCAGCCACGCACCCGCCAAGCGGACGTGCGCCAAGTGCGGATCAGAAAAGCCCTGGGGCAAGTCCAACTGGTGTCCTGACTGTGGCTTCTATCCCAAAGCGGGATTCGCCGGAACGGGTGTTGCTGAGGCCGAAGACGATAAACCGCCACCGAAACTGATCGACATCCTCCCCGAGTGGGCGATTCCGATGGCCGTCGGGGCGGGAACTCTGTTCGTCACCTCGGTCATCTTTCGCTTCGTGTTTTACGATGCGTTGACGCGTTCATTCGTGGCGATCGCCCAGTTCCTCGTCTCCGCGATGGCGGTCATCGTTGTACATTGTCGTTCGTCTTACATCGCGGTGAATTCCGGTCGCAGCTGGATGGCCTTCGTGAATCCCACGGAGACCTGGATGCTGATGTCGCAGATGAAGAAGAAGTGGCTGATCGTCGTGGCTGGAGTCGGATTGGTGGGGCTTGCGACCTCGTTCCTGATCGGTCCTGACCCCGAGATGATCGTCAAGCAGATCCAGAAGGACAACAAAGGCAAGAAGATGACCTTCTCCAGCCTGATGTCCTCCTTGACTGGTGTCGCGAAGAAGGCCTTTGGAAAGGACTTCGCAGGTAAACAATTCGCGATGCAGACCGTGGGCAAGCTGATCTCTGCGACGGGCAAAGCCAGTGGCGGTGCCGACGTCGGAGGTTTTGAGGACGCACTGGGTGGGCTGGCCGGGAAGGCCGACCTGTTCACCGGAGGTTCCGACACGCAAGCGATCACCGACGCCAACGCGGCTCCAGCCGAGCCGCCTCCGACCGAGGAGGAGACGGACGAAGAGGAAGAGTCCGAAGAGGGAGCTGACGCACAGGCCAACTCAGCTGCGACCCCACCACCCACACCCGGCAAGGCCGCAAAATCGAAGTCGTCGGGTGGGAAGGACACGGGCAAATCGGCTGTGATCTCGGGGGGCGCCAAGGGGACAAGCGTTGGCCTCGCGAAGGGACCGTCCGCCGATGACAAGGCCGACTCGCTTTCCGACAAGGAGACGCTCGACTGCTGGGTCTATGGCTACACCGCCAATGCTGAGGGTGAAGTGCGTTCGCTCTTGCTGGCGACCAAAACAAAAACCGGATCACTCAAGTTCTTTCAGAAACTCGCCCTCGATTCACTGAGCGATGAGGCTCTGAAGAAGCTCAATGACGACCTCAAGCCATTCCGCACGAAAACGCCGGCCATTCGCTCTCCCTACGTGGGGAAATGGGTGAAGCCGGTCGTCGGGTGTCGGGTCGCTCATGACGGAATGAATACCGAGGAACGACCGACCAATCCGGAGTTCCATAGCCTGATCCTGCCGTAGTGACTGCGTTCTATACGTCTCAGCGGCTTACCGAAGATCCGCGAAATCCGGGGCTCTCTCGTGCGATGCCCTGGCAACGCACCGGGGCAGCCCCTGTTTTCGTGGAACAGAGATCTCGACGGGCACGATCGTGCTTCGCCGATTGCGTTGAGGCAGGATTTGCCGGATGCGTCGCAAACGTCGGAGATTGGACGGCACTTTTCGCCGGGTGGACCGCTTCTCGTTCAGATCGATGCGGTCGTTGAACTCTCTCTGGCGTACAAAGTGAGGACCGAGAAGTTGGCTGCCCGGTCTGGGTGGTCAGTTCGTCATCGCGCGGGCCATTCGCTGGTTCGCACACATCGATCAAGGAAGGTCGGTCCGTGTCCTCATCAACTCGACATCGGCTGCTGAATCAAATGGCTCGGAACGCGGCATGGACCAGTTCCGCATGGCTCGTTGTCATGGTGGGGTGCGTGGATGCTCCCAAGGAGTCCTTTACTCCGGTAGAGGCTGCGGCGACCCCAGATCCCGCAGCGACCTCGGGCGAGCAAGCCATCGCCGATCAGGTGGAACCAATCGTTCCACCCGCCGAGTCTGCACCGACTCCGGATACGGCTGCTGTCTCAGAGCCACTGCCATTCAACCCCCAGCCCGCGGTTGAAGCTCCTCAACCGACCATCGTGGCTGAGGCCGGTGATGCTCCCGCTTCCCCCGGCTTGTTCCCGATCCCCGACTCCGAACCACAACCCGAAGTCGTCGAAGGCGAGCCATTGCCGCTGACTCCGGACGGTCAGGAGTTCGCCTCCTCTACGGACGGACTTGAACCCACCACACAGCCCACAGCGGAAGGCTCACTCGCCGCACCGATGTCCCAGCTGGCTCCCGAGCCCGATCCTTCGCCCGAGCTGGCTGAGGGAGATGCCGGCCAACCCGCCCTGTCGACTCCAGCTCCCTTCCCGGGAGAGGAAGCGGCGACCACCTCGCTGGACCCGGTACCGGACGACACCGAGCCTCTTCCCGAAGACGGAGTGGCTGACGCGAAATCGTCAGAGGCGATTGCCCCTCAACCAGCTCCCGCGCCGGGGACTCCTGTAGCCGGTGAACCCGTCTTGAACGCGAACGCCTCTCCCGCGGAAGCCAACAAGCCCAAGGGATACATCCACATCAACCCCAAGCCTCGGACCGCGGAAAACGCCTCGGTCCCGAATGGCACAGTAAACCAGAACGCCGTGGGCAAGGCACCCGCGCCAGCCGCGCCCCCCACATCTGGAGCGGACGCCGCAGCTCTGACCCCGGGCCCCGCGTCGGAGTCGACTGACAATGAACCGGTGGTCGAACCCTCGACCGACCCCGCAGTGAAGGGGACTCCCGTCTCGCCGGTCTCGATCAGCTCCACCGGCTCAGGTTCCTCTTCCGATATGGCGATCCCTGAAGGCTTCACCCCGCTGTTCAACAATCAGGATCTCACCGGATGGGAAGTCATCGACGGCAAGCCCGACTCCTGGGAGTTCAAGGACGGCGTTCTGAGCTGCGTTGTCCCGGGCGGGGGATGGGTACAGACGCTGGCGATGTACAGCGACTATGAGTTGCGGTTCCAGTACCGGCTGTCGCCCGGCGGGAACTCCGGCGTCTCGCTGCGATACCCCGGCCACGGTAACCCATCGCTCGAAGGTCTGGAGATCCAGCTGATCGATGACAAGGCCGAAAAGTACGCCGATATCCAGCCGCAGCAGGCGACCGGCAGCCTCTACTTCGCAGCAGCTCCACAGGTTCGCGATGCGGCTCAACCGGCCGGGACCTGGAATCACTGTGCCATTCGTTGTGTCGGACAGCGTTTGGAAGTCACGATCAACGACAAGCTCGTCAACGAGATCGACCTCAGCCAGATCAATACCCGAGTGGATGGGGCGTCACGACCCATCTCCTCTGTCCGCAGCCCGATGGGAACGATCGCCCTGCAAAGCCATTCCACGCGGGTCGATTTCCGCGGAGTAGTTCTTCGGGACCTGACACAGGCTCTGGCCTCGGGAGTTCGTTGGCTCGATCTGCAGGAAGGAGCCGGCGATGCGGTCACCGCCAATGACAAGGTCACCGTTCACTACATCGCTCACTTGAGCACTGGCAAACGCTTCGCCAACAGCGTCGAGAAAAACAAACCGGTCAGCGTTGAGCTGCGGGACGTCATTCCCGGTTGGCGAGAAGGCATCCCCGGGATGAAGGTCGGTGGGAAGCGCCGGCTGGTTGTGCCCCCCGCGATGGCCTATGGTGAGAAGGGGTTCAAAGAAATCGTGCCACCGAACTCGACTCTCGTCTATGAGATCGAACTCCTCGAATTCGTGCCCGGCGAGGACGAGGTCCCTCTGGAAACCGCAGAGGCCGCGCCCACCGAAGCCGAGACCAAGTAACCGACACGAGGTCATCCACCGCCGACCAGCGTGACGATCTCAATCGTGTCGCCTTCGGCGATCAGACTCTCCGCATGCTGAGTGCGCGGGACCAGTTCCCAGTTCCGCTCCACCGCCAGGAACTTCGGCGACTTCCCCAGCTTCTCCAACAGCTGCGCGATCGTCAGCCCCTCTTCGATGGTCTGTTCCGTTCCGTTAATCGTGACGCGCATGGGCCTCTCTCCGTGTGAATCGCAGCTCCTCAGTCTGCGAGCCGAGTACGCCGCCGTCAACTCAGCCTCTATACTGAGTCTGTCGATCGAGGTCATTGCCCTCTCTCTCTGCGGCTGCGGCACATGAAATCCCACACCGAGTATCTGACGTTTCGTCTTCCCGAGCGGATGGCGTTTGAGAACATCACGCCGACCATCGAGGCCATCGTCCGCAAGAGCGGCATCCAGGAGGGTCTGTGCCTGGTGAACGCCATGCACATCACCGCTTCGGTCTTCATCAACGACGATGAGCCGGGCCTGCACGCCGACTACAAACAGTGGCTGGAGCAGCTGGCCCCGTTCGATGAATCCCCCCAGCGTTACGCCCACAACCGCACCGGCGAAGACAACGCCGACGCCCACATGAAACGCCAGATCATGGGCCGCGAAGTCGTCGTCGCCGTCACCAACGGCCAACTCGACTTCGGGCCATGGGAGCAGATCTTCTATGGCGAGTTCGATGGTCGCAGGTCTAAGCGGGTGCTGGTGAAGGTGATCGGGGAGTAAAACATGTCTCGATCAATCGATGGGATTGTCAGTGCAATTGATGCGTTCGAGCCTCAGGATGGATGCTGGTTAGAGCTGGATGAGTTGCTTCAAGAATTGTTCCAAAGCGAATGTCCGACGAGTGGTGTTGACGCATTACTTCGCGTGTTTGAGCGGTTCCCAACGGAAGATGGGGCCGAGGTTTTCTGGGGAATAGTTCATGGATTGGAGAATCTTCCAGATTACGAAAAGAATCTGGTTGAATCCGTCAGCTCATCGCCCTCTGAGTTCGGGCTAATCATGGTACATAGACTCTTGAATTCAGGTGTTGATAACGTATCGGGCGTTCAGTTGCTTCTCTTGATTGAAGAAATCGCTAAGAATGACTCAATATGTGACAACGTGCGGTCTATGGCAGTGAAGTTCCTGGCAAGGCACAAAGTGTAGCTGATCGAAAGCATGGTTCGCAGACGGGTGGCACGCCCTTCGAGGACTCAGGTCGTGCCACTCAATCGGTTGCAATTGAGAGTATAGCCGGGAGGGCGAAGCTCCTGCTGAGCCGCTATCGCCAGACGACGCCAAATCGCAGCTGCGGCTCGGCGGGAGCCTCGCCCTCCCACAGGCCTTTGTATCGCGACCATGCCATGAAAAAGCCCGTGGTTTGTGACCCACGGGCTTTTATTGATTACGGGCTCGTTGAGTCACTACGCCCCGTACTTCTCCAGCCGTCCGGCGTGGGCCAGGGCGAGGAGCATGAGGTGCTTGGCTTCGAAGCGGCCGAGGCCACCGAGGCGGCACTGGGTTTCGCCGAAGGCGGTGGAACCGTCGTAGCGGCAGTTGTTCGACACGATCATCGTCGGCACGGGGTGCCAGCTGTGGGCCTTCATCTTGCACGGGGTGCTGTGGTCGCCGGTGACGATCAAGGCGTCGGGCTTGAGGGCCATGATCTTGGGGATGGCGGCGTCGAGTTCCTCGATCTTGGCGACCTTCTTGGCGAAGTTGCCATCCTCACCCGCTGAGTCGGTGTACTTGAAGTGGACGAAGAAGAAGTCGTACTTGTCCCAGTACTCCTTCAGCCGGGCACACTGGTCGTCGAGGCTGTGACCGGCGTCGAGGATGTCCATGCTGACCAGCCGGGCCAGCCCGCGATACATTGGGTAGACGGCCAGAGCTGCCGCCTTGGTGCCGTAGACTTCCTGGAAGGGCGGAATCGCTGGCTTGCAGTCGATGCCACGCAGGGTCAGGAAATTCGCCGGGGCGTCGTTCTTGAGGATCTCGCGAGCCTGACGCAGGAACTCCTTGGCGACTTCAGCGGTCTTCTGCGATCCGGCACTGCGGGCGACGGGATCGAGCGGCGGGACGCCGGTCTTCTGTGGGTCGGTGTCATGCACATCCCCTTGCAGGCCCGGAGCCCGGAAGACGATGACCAGCCGGTATTCCTGAACGTGCCGCACGAACAGATCAACGCCGGGGATCTTGATCTTGTCGAGCTTCTCGCACAGCGGCGCAGCTGCCTCGCTGGAGATGCGGCCCGCACGGCGGTCGCTGATGTTGCCCGCTGCGTCGAGGGTGCAGTAGTTGCCGCGAATGGCGACATCGTTCGGCCCGAGGTCGAAGTCGATGCCGAGAGCCTCCAGCACGCCGCGACCGATCTGGTACTGCAGCGGGTCATAGCCAAAGAGCCCCAGGTGGCCGGGACCACTGCCGGGAGTGATCCCGGGCAGGACGGGGGTGCTCAGCCCGAGTTCGGCCTGCTGGGCGAGCTTGTCGAGGTTGGGGGTCTTGGCCGTTTCGAGTTCCGTCTTGCCACCCGGTTCGAGCGGGAGTCCACCGACTCCATCGGAGACGAGGAGGACGATCTTTGATCCATTGTTCTTTTGAAGCTGTCGCGTGAGGGCGTGTGTGTCGGCCATAAGTCGTGGGGTCCGTCGAAACGGCGTGTTGAGGAGTGAAACAATCCGGCGAAATTGTAACAACCACGGCCCGCCAGTCAGACTGACCGGGAGTTGTTTCCCAAAATCTGGGGGCGTATTGAAATATCGCGGATGGCACCGAACCAAGGGGGAGGGCGGAACGACCACTTCGTGGGGACTTCACGCCGCAGCTTCTGTCACGGCCGATGTCCGAGTAGACTTCACTTTCCATAGCCATTTCGCCACCTTCCACCCGCCTTCGTGACATCATGCGAATTGCCCTCATCGGAGCCAATGGACAGCTTGGGACTGATCTGCACCGGCAACTTGCGGGCGAGGTCGTACCTCTGACTCATGCGGACATCGAGGTGACCCGGGCCGACAGCATTGATGCGATGCTCGATTCGGTGAAGCCCGATCTCGTGCTGAACACGGCGGCCTACAATCTGGTCGACAAGGCAGAGACCGATAGCGAAGCTGCGATGGCGGCGAATGCGTGGGCCCCGCGGCTGCTCGCACTCGCCTGTGCCAAGCGTGAACTGGCCCTCGCGCACATTAGTTCGGACTTTGTTTTCGGTCTGGAGACCGGGCCGCAGTCGCCCAAGACGGAAAGCGATCCCCCCGGGCCACAAGGGGTCTACGCCGCCAGCAAGCTCCTCGGCGAGTACTTCGTTCGCAGCTACTGTCCCAAGCATTTCGTGATTCGCACTTGTGGCCTGTATGGTCAGGCGGCCACGAAGGCCAAGGGGAACTTTGTCCTGACGATGTTGCGACTGGCGAAAGAGAAGCCCCAGCTGAAGGTCGTGGCCGATCAGCGGTGCGTGCCGTCGTATACCAAGGATGTCGCAGCTGTGATCTCAGCTCTGGTCCAGACGCCGTTCTATGGTCTCTATCATGCGACGAACGCGGGCGACACCTCCTGGTTCGAGGTCGCCAGCGAGGCAATCCGACTGGCAGGGCTGAAGACGCCGGTCCTGCCAATGACTACGAAAGAATTCGGCGCCCCCGCCGCCCGTCCCGCCTATAGTGTGCTGAACTGCGAGAAGATCGAGAAGGCGACCGGGCTGACGTTGCGGCCCTGGAAGGAAGCTCTGGCTGCTTATCTGACTGAGATCGGGGCGATGGCCGAATGAGTGACCGAACTGACCACCTGTTAATTTTCGGGTGTGGTTTTCTCGGGATGAGAGCTGCCCGGCTTTGGCGTACAGGCGGCGGCACCGTGACGGCTGTGACTCGCAGCTCGGCCAAAGCGGCCCAGCTCCAATCGCTCGGCATCGAGGCTCATGTTGCTGATCTCATGCAGCAGGAGACGCTGGCGGAGTTGCCGCAGGCGACGCATGTCCTCTACTGCGTGGGATACGATCGTGCCAGTTCCTGGTCGAAGGAGGCTCTCTATCTCGACGGGCTGACGCATGTGGTGAATGCTGTTGCGAAGAGCGTAAAACGGTTTGTCTATGTGTCGAGCAGTAGCGTCTATCACCAGGACGACGGCAGCTGGGTGGATGAGTTGTCCGCCACCGAGCCGACCAGTGACGGGGGCCGGATCTGCTTGGCGGCTGAACAGCGATTGCGGAGTGGTGTTGAGCAGGCCACGATTCTGCGCATGAGCGGTTTGTATGGCCCGGAGCGGCTTCTGACCCGCGTTGACCAGTTGCGGATGAACGAGCCGATTGGTGGCAATCCCGAGGCGTGGTTGAACCTGATTCATGGTGACGATGCCGCTCGGGCCTGTGTGGCAGCGTTGCAGGCTGCGAAGCCAAGCCCGCTCTACCTTGTTAGTGATGACCGCCCCATTCCACGGCGCGAGTACTTCACGGAACTGGCCAAGCGAGTCGGAGCCCCGCCTCCGGTCTTTTCGGGCGAGCCGTCTTCGCGTCACACTGCCAGCGGTCTGAATAAGCGGTGTCGCAACGATCTGGTCAAACGAGAACTCCAGCTGGAGTGGACCTACCCCGAGATCTCGTCTGGGTTGCCGCAGTTGGAGAATCCGCATCGCGGCTGACCGCACAACCGGCCACATTCCCTCTGAGACGTAAGCCTCATGTCTGAACTGACGATTCACCCTCTTCCCGAGACCGTCGCTCCCGCTGATCTGGCGGGAGGTGTTGTTGTCGTGATCGATGTGTTGCGGGCCACGACGGTGATCGTGCATGCCCTGACTCACGGAGCCCGAGCTGTCGTGCCAGCTGCGTCGGTTGACGAGGCTCGCACTCTCGCATCTCGTTGGGCAGTCGGTGAGCGACTGCTCGGCGGTGAGCGTCACGGCGTGACCATCGAGGGCTTTGACCTCGACAACTCGCCTTACAGCTACATTCCCGACGTTGTGAGTGGCAAGACAATTGTCTTCACCACGACGAACGGCACCCGGGCGATGCGCTGGGCCAGCCAGGCGGACGAGATTCTGGTCGGAGCGTTTACCAACCTGACCGCGATCTCTCGTCACCTGCTTCGTGAAAAACGTCCGGTGCATTTGCTTTGTGCGGGGACCGATCAGCGTCTCAGTGCCGAGGATCTGCTTCTGGCCGGAGCCATCGCTGACCGCCTGCAGGACTGTTTCCAGATCCACTGTGAGAGTCAGATCTTCCAGGAGTTCTACCAGCAGCATGGCGTTCAGGCGGTCGATCGGCTGCACACGTTGCGAGAGAGCGCTGGGGGCCGCAATCTGGTCGAGCTGGGTTTTGATCGCGACATTGAACGGGCCAGCCAGGTCGATCTGTCCACGATCGTTCCCCGATTGGATCGCGCCACGGGCGAGCTGAATCCGCTCTAGTGGAATAAAAAAGCCCGGAGGTGTTCCACTCCGGGCGGGTGATTTCATCTCAATGCAGACGCGATGACTTGAGGTGCCGCGATTCGATCCCCCGCTACTTCTGTCCGCTCACGAGTTCTCGTGAGGTTTGAGTCGGGAGTGACGGCGTGGTCGCGTCGTAGTACTTGTCGTAGTCTGAGTAAGCCACACCGTCTTCCACTGAGTAGTCGATGTCATTGATGATGACACCATAGAGTCGAATGCCGTGGGCGTCGATCATCTCACGGGCTCGCTCAGCTGCGGCACGTTTATTCTTGCCCATGCGGACGACCATGATCAGTCCATCAATGTGTGGTGAGATAATCGCCGGGTCGCTGACCGCCAGGATGGGCGGAGTGTCAATGATGATCACGTCGTAAGAATTTCGGGCAGCTGACAGCATGTCGGGCAGTCGCGACGACGACAGCAGTTCGGCCGGATTCGACGGGCAGAGTCCCGCTGTCAGTACCGAGAGATTCTCCAGCCGCGTGCTCCGGACTGCATTGAACCAGTCGACCTCGCTCAGCAGAACATCCGTCAGACCGATATCCTGGGGCAGGGCAAAGAGTGTGTGCATCGTTGGCCGGCGCAGGTCGGCATCGATGAGCAGAACCTTCTTGCCAGATTGAGCAATCGCGATCGCCAGATTGGCCGCGGTCGTCGACTTGCCGTCGCCCGGTTCCGCACTGGTGATCTGGATGATCTTGTCCTGCGAGTCCTTGGTGCTGTGGTACAGAGTCGTCCGTGATGATCGGTAGGCCTCGGCCTCGCGCGATCCCGGACGGTGGTAGTAGACGAGAGCCGGGCTGAGCCCATTCTGAATGGCCAGCCGATCGGCGTTGGCTCCTCCGCGGAAATGGGGGATCGCTCCCATCACGGCCGCCCCGATCACCGAGCGAGTTTCCTCAGCGGTCTTGAGCGTCGTGTCGTACCACTCGCGGAAGTAAGCCAGACAGAAGACCGACAACAGCCCCAGCACTCCACAGGCCCCGACGATCTTCATCACCCGCTTCATTGAGCGATCGACGCGGACATCGTTCGTGCGAGAGAGGGTGTAGCCTTCCTGGTCCTTGTTCAGGTCAAAGTTCGTGATCTGGGTCAGGACCGCATCGAGTTCCTTCTTCTTGCGGGCAATGTCATCTTTGTATCGCTGATCGATCACTTCATAAGACGAAGCCTCTTTGGCAGTCTTTTCGGCTTCCTTGTAGTCTTCAGCGAGTCGCAGCTGTTCATCTTCGAGTTCCTGCAGACGGCTCTTCAGGATTGTCAGGTAGGTCTGGGCCAGATCGGCTCCCGCTGCTCCCTGCGCATTACGGCTTGATTCATCGGAGCTGCCCAGATTTGGCGGGGTCAGTCCCTGGCGGTGATAGAAGTCGAGGATGGTTTCGATCTGGCGGCGGACGTTCCGGACATCGGCGTGATTCGGGCCGAGGACGAGCAGCAACCGGCGTTCGAGCAGCCGAGCTGTCAGCAACTGCTGATCGAGTTCCATTTTGCCCGTTGGCGAGGAGAGCAGTCCCCCACCGCTGGAACCACCTTCCGCACCGGGGCCCCCAGAGGAGCCGGATGAGATGGAGTTCATGATCCATGCCTGTAACGTCTCGCGCTCTTCAGGATTGGCCATCATCTCCTTCAGCTGGTCAATCTTGATCTTGGTTTTGCGCAGCTGATCGCGGTTCAGATTGCGACGCGTGACGAGGTCCTGCAGATTCGCCTGATAGGGGCTGGGCATCGACGTAGCGACACCCTGCGCGGAGACGACGGGGGACGAACTGATGTAGAAGGGCGATTCTCCCCGCCACTTTTCATACTCATCCTCCAGCCGGGTTCGTTCTTCGTCCATGACTCTCTTCTGGTCCAGAAGGGTCTTGTAGAGCAGCTGAGATCCCGAGCCGCGTTTCGCCTCCAGCCAGTCGGCGTAGGCGTCGATCACGGCAGAGACGACTTTCTTGGCTTCGTCTTTGTCGGCGCTGGTGAAGCTGATGTTCAAGATGTTGTCGAATGACGTTTCCTGGCCCGATTCGCGAACGACTACCAGGTTTTCCCAGATCGATTTCAGCGGGTCCTTGTCCTTGCCGAAGATCTCCTTGAGGCCGTACTTCTCATAAGCGATGCGTACGACTTCGTCGCTCTTGATCGCAGAGATGTGTTCGCTCCGGCCGCCATACAGCCGGGCTTCGGTCTCGCCGACCGTGGCTTTCTTCGACACCGTGATCTTGGTACCAGCGACATAGACCGGTCCCATGTACAGGTACGCGAGTGCTCCCATGCCACAACCCAGCACCAGTCCGCCGACGAGGTACTTCCAGATCGAAATGGCAAATCGCACGATGTCGATCGAACGTCCCTCCTGCGACTTGTGATAGCCGAGGGGCGCGAAGTCGACATCAGGTTCGGCGACCGGCAGTGAGGATCTTTTGTTCACAGTGCGTTCTCCCGAGTTCTGGACGACTGCTTTCGCAGAGACCAGTGTTCGGTGTCAGGGTTGGTCTGACTTCTGAGGGGGGAAATCAAGGGGGCTTCGTCGGTTCAGTGTGGCGTGTTGGCTTAGCGTGCGCTGCAGAGCTCTGGCTGTTGGGCTGACTGCTTGTAGTAGGCGAGCGTCTGCTTGAGCCCCTCCGGGAGCTTGACTCGTACGGTGTAGCCGAGGTCTCGCTGAGTGGCGGAAATGTCGGCCCACGAATGCAACACGTCGCCGACTCGGGCGGGCAGGAACTCCGGGGCGAACGGCAGGTCGAGCTCCTGACAGATCAGTCGCAGGAGTTCCAGCACGCTGATCGTTTCACCGCAGGCCACGTTAAAGACCTGGCCCGAGACGCCGGGAACCTTCGAGGCAAGAATGTTCGCATCGACGACATTCTCCACGAAAACAAAGTCGCGAGACTGCTCTCCGGTGCCGTAGATCTTGGGTGTTCGGCCCGCGACGAGGGCGCTCGCGAACAGTGGAATCACTGCGGAGTAGGGGCTCTGGGGATCCTGTCGGGGACCGAAGACGTTGAAGTAACGCAGCCGCACCACTTCAATGTCGTAGCTGGCGGCGAAGGCCTGGCAGTAGTACTCGCCCGCGAGTTTTGCAGCTGCGTAGGGCGAGAGGACTTCGGGGGTTTGGGTTTCGCGTTTGGGCATCTCGGGCGAGTCGCCGTAGGCACTGCTCGAACCGGCGTAGACGACGCGACGAACTCCGGCCCGACGACTCGCGTCGAGGACATTGATCGTCCCGGTGACGCAGGCATGGTGCGTTTCCAGTGGCTTTTCGATGCTCAGTGGAACCGAAGCCAGAGCAGCCTGGTGGAAGACGACTTCAACACCTTTCACGGCTCGGGCCACCGTTTCCGGATCGCGGACGTCTCCTTCGATGAACTCGACGCCATCACCCAGATGGGCCAGATTGCTGAGCGAGCCCGCACAGAGGTTGTCGAGAACGCGGACTTCGTTCCCTTCGGAGACCAGACGCGTGGCGATGTGCGAACCGATGAAACCGGCTCCACCAGTGACGAGATAGCGAGTCACGAGACACTCCGAGAAGACGAGGGCACCATAGACTGAAACGCCTATGTCGACTTCAGAGCCTACCTCGAAATGCGCGATGATGCCGGAAAGAAGCATGAGGCATTTGAGGCCGGACAACGGCTTAATCCGGCAGCAACGGGACGTTGTCAGAAAACCACACCAGTTACAGTCCGAGTAATCGCTACATCCGACATGTCCGGCAGATTCCGAACAGCAGTCCGTGGTTGCGTTGAGAATCCCGGACCACGAGAATGTCCCCAGGCGGCTGGTTCGCAACGTCTCGTGTTCCGGGTTTCGCCAGCCGTGTCACAGTCTTTATGGCTGTGGCGAGTCTCCTTTTCATCGATCGGCCAGCCCGTGTCTGCCTCGCCCACCATCGTTTCCGTCTCACTCGCGGAACGCAGCTACGACATCTTGATCGAGAGTGGGTGCCTCGCCCGGATTGCGTCAATCATCGATCCGTGGTGTACTCGCTTCGGACAGGGCAAACCCTCTCGCACAGCTGCGATCATCTCCGACAGCAACGTCATTCAGGTGGCGAAGCAAGCTCATGACGCTCTCAACACCGCGGGCTGGAAGTGTGAGCTGATTGAGCTGGAGCCCGGTGAGCCGACTAAGCGACAGGAAGTCATCTCTTTCATCTATGATCGACTGGTACAGATGCAGGCCGACCGCAAGACCGTTGTCATTGCGATTGGCGGCGGAGTGATTGGGGACGCCGCGGGATTTGCAGCGGCCACCTACAATCGCGGGTTGCCGTTCATCCAGTGTCCAACCACGCTGCTGGCCGATGTCGACAGCTCGGTCGGGGGTAAGGTGGGCATCAACCACCCGCAAGCCAAGAACCTGATCGGAGCGTTCCACCAGCCGCTGGGAGTGGTGATCGACCTCGCTCTGCTCAAGACACTGCCCGATCGCGAGTATCGCGCGGGGCTGGCTGAGGTGGTGAAGTACGGCGTGATTCTGGATGCCGACTTTTTCAGCTGGCAGGAACAGAACATCTCAGCGATCAACTCCCGCGAACCCGCGGCTCTGCAGTATGCCATCGCGCGCAGCTGTCGTCTGAAAGCCGATGTCGTTGAGCACGATGAGTTCGAGCGAACCGGTCTGCGGGCTGTGCTGAACTACGGGCACACGTTCGCGCATGCGTTCGAGGCCCTGAGCGGATACGGCGAACTGTTGCACGGCGAAGCGGTCTCGATCGGAATGGTCTACGCCAGCCGACTGGCCGAGAAGCTGGGCCGCATCAACGCGGAAGTCACACAGCGTCAGGTGGATCTACTCAAAGCCTTACATCTGCCGATTCGACTTCCTGCAGGCTCGAAGTGGAGCAGTGACGAGGTGATCGCCCGCATGCGTCTCGATAAGAAGTCCGAGGCTGGCAAGCTACGGTTCGTGCTGCCGACCCGCATGGGGCATGTGGAACTGGTGGGCGGCGTGGATGAGGCTCTCGTGCGCGAGGTGTTGGAAACCGCGTGAATCCGGTGTCGAGTTCTGTTCAGCTCGAACTCCCCAGTAGGACAGACATTCCTGTCTGTCCCCTCGGCTCACTGCACCTCTGCTCACGCGGCTTACCCCCTCGACTGCCTCACTGCGAACTCGCCGCCTGCTTCGAAAAGTGGTCGATCACCACCGGCAGCCACAACGCTGCGGAGTAGTGCCCGCCCGTGAACTCCATGCGATGAGATTTCTCCAACGGGATCTTGTCGGCCAGGATGCGGGCGTTGCGGATCGGTACAACATCGTCTTGTAATGCCGCATAGATCCACGTTCGGTCGGGCGGCAATCGATGGGCAATCCGCGTGGGTTCGACCTGGTAGAGCAGGTCCTTGAGCTTCTGGTCGGTGAAGCCTGCCTTGGCCAGCTTTTCTCTGACATTCGCGGTGTCCTGCTTCCCCTCCATGATCATGCTGTAGAGCTCACCGCCCGCGAGCATGATGAAGTTGCGGTGATAACACCCATCGAGGCTGGCCGCGGACGTGGTGACAAACCCGCCCAGACTGGTGCCCTGAATCGAGATGCGAGTCTTGTCGACGCCGGGCAACACCGACACCGCATCGAAGGCCCGCCGGGCATCGGCGACTCCCTGTTTCATGGTGACGAGAAAGCCGGCCTCGTCCCGCCCCTTGGTTCCGCGCCGCTCCCCATAGTACGGCAAGTGCAGCAGGATGGCGTTCAAGCCCTTTTGCTGGATACCGCGGGCGATGGCCTTTCCGGCGGGCATGGCTGAGCCCGATTCGTGGATCACGACGATGGTCGGGACCGGTCCGTCCTTCACAATCGGTTTCGAGGGGACGTACCACTCCATCGAGACCAGATCGTTCCTGTCATCCCCCGAGGGATGCGGCGTCGGAAAGCGGACCAACCGCTGGTACTCGCGCCCCTCGACCGGAGACCACGTGACCTCGAAGTCCACCGGTGGCCAGGCCAGCTGAGTCAGCATCGCCTGGGCATCGGGACGATCGTCTTTCCAGTCCTTGCCCGAGTCGTGGGCCGTTGCCCGCCCCGAACTGTCATCGGCCATCGCACAGGGAGAAGCCAGGCCCGCCAGAAGGAACAGGCCAGCAATGATGTTGAACATTTGACGCATGGGGATTTCCTTGTGAGTCGGCACAGTCGATTTTCATCCATCGAATCGCAAGTTACCACTCGGGAGAAATGGTTTCACGAAAACCATAACACGTCAGAAAATCACCAACCCGAGGCGATGCGGGCCACCGTTGGGCGACCTCCTTGGGGCGAAAGTACGAGGGGTTCGCCCCGGGGATTAGTACCTCACCCACGAAAACACTAACCTGCGGGCATGTCCGTCCCCAGCCCCCATCACTCAAAGTCCCCTTCTCCCGATCCGGTAGGCCGACGCTGGGTGCGTTATCTCATCGTAGCTGGACTGGCCGTGGTCGCGGGTGTACTGGTGGCCAATCGCTCTTCGTACACTGTCGATGCACTCATCGCCCGGGAGTCCGAGTTCCGAACGATCTATGCCCGTTATCCGGTGTCGGTCCTTGGTGGTGCGTTTCTGCTGTATGTGGTTGTCACAGCGCTATCGATCCCGGGAGCGGTGATACTCACGTTGACGTTTGGCTGGTTATTCGGTTTCTGGCCAGCCCTGGGAGTGGTGAGTTTTGCGTCAGCCTGGGGAGCGACGCTGTCGTGTGGATTGAGTCGGACACTCTTTCGGGAAGCGGCCACGCGTCGGCTCGGGGCCAGGTTTCAGGTCATTGAGGAGTCGCTGGCCCGTGACGGGGATTTCTATCTGCTGACACTGCGCATGCTGCCGCAGGTGCCATTCTTCCTGATCAATCTGGCGATGGGTTTGACGAATTATCCCCTCTGGCGATTCTATCTGATCAGTCAGATTGGGATGCTGCCGGCAACCTGTGTGTTCGTCTACACGGGGGCACAGGCTGTCGATCTTAAGACGCTGGTCGAGCAGGGGCCTCGCAGCTTATTAACGCCTCAACTGGTTCTGGCTCTATGTTTGCTGGCTGTGGTTCCCTGGATCTTGCGGAGTGTGATTCGGTGGATTCGCCCGGGGAAGTAACGGAACATACGGACACGCGCTCGGCGTAACACCACAGCTTTGTGACGTGGAGTGAATCAAAGTGTCATCGTCCAGCGGGATCAGTGAGAGCCCACATGATTGAAGTGGAAATCAAGTTCCGAGTTCCCGATGCGGCGTTGATAGAGCGACTGGTCGCGGAGGGGAAGCTGGAGTTCTCCGATCCGGTCGTGCAGCGAGACATCTACTGGAATCATCCGCAGCGCAACTTTCGCGAGACTGATGAATCGCTCCGCATACGCAGCTCGGGCGACCAGAATATACTCACTTACAAGGCCCCGCGACTCGATACGCTGACTCGGACACGGCCTGAAATTGAGATCCCGTTCCTGGCGGGAGGGGAATCGACCGAGAAGATGCGTTCGGTGCTCCTGGCACTCGGATTCCGCCTCATCGAGTCGGTGGAGAAGTCTCGTCGTACAGCCAGGTTTCACTGGGAAGGAACATCGATCGAAGTTGTTCTCGACGAGGTGCAGTCGCTCGGGACCTTTCTGGAGATTGAGGCGATGGCCGAAGAAAGCCAGTGGCAAATCGCTCGCGATCAGATTGTCCGTCTGGCGGAGCATTGGCAGATCACGGACCTGCGAGAACCCCGATCCTACCTGCGCATGCTGCTTGAACAACAGGGCGTGCTTTAGCTGCGACTCACCGTTTTGAGGCCCCTTTTCTCGGAGACATTCATGCCGCGTTTTTCCCGTTTGCTGCTCGGTCTATTGCTTCCGTGGCTCGTGTCATCGGGAGTGCAAGCAGATGATCCGCTGTGGGTGGCGAGACCTCTGACCGCCGAAAAGTCGTTCACTCCCGGAGTCGAAGGGCCCGCGTGTGACAAGGCGGGCAACGTGTTCGCGGTGTGCTACGAGAAAGACCACACCATCGGGAAGGTGACACCCGAGGGACGCGGCGAGGTATGGCTGACCCTCCCCGAAGGCAGCTCCGGGAATGGCATCGTCTTCGACCGGATGGGCATGATGTATGTCGCCGACTACACCGCTCATCAGGTCCTGAAGATCGACCCTGTGACGAAAAAAGTCTCCGTGCTGGCTCACGAACCCCGCATGAGCCAGCCGAACGATCTGGCGATTGGCCCCGACGGAGTTCTCTGGGCCAGTGACCCGAACTGGAAGGAGAACACCGGGCAGCTGTGGAGAATCGATCGCCAGGGAAAGGTCACGCGAGTGGCGGAGAATCAGGGATCCACGAATGGGATCGAAGTCAGTCCGGATGGTAAGCACCTGTATGTCAACGAGACGGGGCAGCGAAACGTCTGGTCCTTTGATATTCAAACTGATGGCACGCTAGCCAACAAAAAGTTGATTCGTCAGTTCCCCGACCACGGGTTTGATGGAATGCGCTGCGATGTCGAGGGGAACCTGTATATCGCCCGATATGGCAAAGGGACGGTCGTTGTCATGTCGCCCAGCGGCGAGATCCTGCATGAGGTCGATGTGCTGGGGGCCTCGCCGAGTAATGTCTGTTTTGGCGGTCCTGATGGTCGGACCGTCTATGTAACCGAGGTCGTCCACCAGCGACTGGTACAGTTCCGGACCGAGAAACCGGGACTGGCCTGGAGCCGTTGGCAGGAACAGGCGACCAAATAGCACGAGCCACCGGACAGGTGGCTCGTGGGGGAGAGTGGGGAGTGGAACCCGGCGGTCAGTTGTTTCCGCCGTGGGCTTTGCGAGCCTTCAGGACGCTGGCCACGAACTTGTCGAAGAACTTCTGTGAACCATCGGTAACACTCCGCGGCAATGTGCCCAAGGCCATCGCCTTGACCGACAGATTGGCGAGCTTCGACTTCTCCCGCCAGACGATCGATGGAGTGTGCTTTCCATCCTTGTCGACATCCAGCAGGATGACGTAAATCTCCAGCGACAGTTCGATGGCCTTCCCCTGGATCTTTTCGTCGTCGGGGTTGTCGGCCATCACACCCATGACGATGACAGGCTGGCCAACTGGCAATTCCCCAATTCGCGTCAGTTCCAGCTTCAGGCGATTCTTCACCGTCTTCTTGAGCTTGTCGAACATGTAGTCATTGATTCGGCCTGACGGGTCGATCTCGAATGGCTTGATCAGCAGGAACGATTCGGTCATCTGGGCCAGCAGCTTGTCGGCCCGCTCGGTCCCGGTGAGATCGACGAGGTCCTTGTCGGGATCGCCACCTGCTCCTCCGCTGCGGCCACGAGCTTTCGCTGGGACACTGGTCGGTGTGATTTTCTGGGGCGATTTCCCCTTCGACTGCTCCAGAACCTCGCGAATGTCGCCGACCGAAACGGCAAAGTTCAAGTTCTGACCGATGGCCATTTGAAAGGAATTCATCCCGACCACTTCGCCCATCATGCTGACCAGTGGTCCGCCACTGTTCCCCGGGGAAATTGGTGTATCGGTTTGCAGATACATCCCCTTCATGTGCAGTTCACGACCATCGCGAACATTTGAGATCGTCCCTTTCGAGGCTGTGAATGAGAGTCCCAGCGGAGCCCCGAAGGCGGCGACTTCCTCTCCTTTGCGGGGCAGTTCATCGGCCAGCGAGATCGGCACAAACGGCGCTCCCGACTGGTCCAGTTGGATGATGGCGATGTCGCGTTCGTCGTCGAACAGCAGAAAGCCCGTGACATCGCATTCGCGATTGTCTTCGAACTGGGCTTTGACGGTCTGGCCTCCCTCAATGACGTGGTAGTTCGTGACGACGATCCCGGTGTCACTGACCACAAACCCACTGCCCAGAGATTGGCCACGGGGCGATTCGACATTGATACGAACAACCGAGCGGTCGGTCTGTGCCACGAGATCGGGATAGCTCATCGCCTCTCGCGTGGTTTTAGCCGACGGGGCGTCGTCGTTGTCTGGTTTCATGCGTTCCTGTGTCCGTCGCGAGATCGTTGCCGTGACGGGGGTAGGCGTTGACGCGACCGTGGCCGACGGAGTGGTGTCCTGAGTCGGGCTCGGCAGGCGGGCCGCTGTTACAGCCTGCGGCGGAGATGTCACAGTGACGGGAGCTGTCGCAGGAGCCGATTGAGCAGGAGGAGGAGTCGTGGCAACCGGCGTGGCCACCGTTTGAGCCGGGGGAGATGACGAACTCGAATCGCTTCGCCCCATCATCAGAAATACGACCAGACCAATGACCGCAGCTGCCCCACCTCCGCCGAGAATCCCCATCACGATGTGGTTCGAACCCTCACTTTTTGAGGATCGGGATCTCTTCTTGCTTCCGCGCGGTGTGGCCATGGTGATCCTTGCCGAACAGATGGGAACACGGGAATTGAGTTGTCAGTGACATGATTGAACAGCTGCGCCAGAACGGCGAGACAGATGGAGTTAGTCTACCCATGCCCGTTGAAAGAATTCCATTCGCAATCTTCCGAAAATCGAGGACTTCTTCAGAATAGTGAGTTTCCGTCGGACTTTGTGATTTGTTGTTCCGTCACTTGTACCGTGTTACATCCCTGTGCCTATTACCCTCACTTTTGTGTAATTCGTGTGCTTCGTGGTTCTAATTTCCGGTACCTACGGAAGATTCCCCTGAACCGACGGGGTGTCTCCGCCTGTCTCAAATCCGCCGAGTGGAGTTGATCCAGAAACACCCAAAGCACGTGGAATTGCAGGCTGGCGTCAGGCCGTTTGCAAGGGTGAGTTCAGCGGAAAGCACAGCTGGCAGGAGATCATCCGTAGAGGCGGTCGGCTTCCATGTGGTTGATCTTGCGGGCTTTAATGTGTCCGCCGGAAAGCTTCTCGCCGTTGGGGTCAATATAAACTCGCCCCGACCGTCCGGGATTTACGCTCAGGACATGGATATTAAAGATAAAGCTCTGGTCCGCTGTGGCTGTGAACCAGTGAACATTATCCTTCAGGTCTGACACGGTGGAACAGCCGCCGACGCCGAACGTCTTGTCGAGTGTCGGTTGAATAATCATAAAGTCTTTGCCGATGTCCTCGATGCGGTCATAGTGCCGCCCGTGGAACTCACCCTTCAGGATCAGAAACGCCGTCGCCATGTTGTCGTGACCGTGCGGGACGACTGAACGATCTTTGTTCAGGGCAAACACCTGATGTCCGAAGATCAGCTCTGTGGGCAGCCCCTCGACCATCGGAATTGTCGCTCTCAGACTCAGCTCGCCGCGGTCCTTGAACTTGGCGGTCTTCGCCAGCTTGTCGAAGTCGATGAACTTCAGAAACTCAGGCAGGTCGACCCGGTTGAAGAGCGTTTCGACCTGTTTTTGCCAGACGAGCGGTTCGAGCTTCTGTCCACGCAGGTCGAGGCTCATCGTATTGAGCTCCGACAACCACTGGGCTGCGATCAACTTCACGTCAGAGGCGAATGCGTCCGCCGTGAACAGCGTGTTGAGCAGAGACCAGGTGAGAAGGCCACCGAGCGTTTGCTGCTGGAATTCGCGACGGGTGAGCGGTTGCATGAAGGGACGCCTTGCGAACGAACGGGTCATCATGCAGTAGGACAGACATTCCTGTCTGTCCAGAACCACCGCACAACAGCGATCCACTCTACGCAATCACTTCCTGGATCACTTCGGAGTTCTCGGGGAGCAGCGGGTACTCGTTCCCGCGAGGGTCGCGAATCACGTTGTGCGGGTTGATCCCCAGCAGGTGGTACATTGTGGCGAGCAGCGACTTGGGCGAGACCGGGTGCTCGGTCACATCGCTGGCGATGGAGTCGGTCGCACCAACGATCTGGCCTTTCTTGACCCCTCCGCCGAAGAACAGCGTGCTGTAGGCCCGGGACCAGTGGTCGCGACCACCGCCGCTGACGTTGGTTTGAATCTTCGGCGTGCGACCGTGTTCGCTCATCAACACGACCAGCGTGTCGTCGAGCATCCCGCGTTCTTCGAGGTCCTGGATCAACCCGGCCAGAGCTTTGTCCAAGCCCGGTAACAACTGATCGACCATGCGGGGGAAGTGGTCAAAGTGCGTGTCCCACGCATCGCCCGCCAGACCATATTCATCCCAGAAGACCGAGACGAGCCGCGTTCCCGCCTCGATCATACGGCGAGCTGCAAGACACGATTGGCCAAACAGCGTCATGCCGTACCGATCGCGGATGCTGTCTTTCTCCGAGCGGATGTCGAGGGCGTCGCGGACCTTGGGGGAGGAGAGGACGTTGAACGCCATCTCCTGATACTTGCCATAGGATTGCTCGCCGCGCGACGTCTCGAACTGGCGGCGGCTGATATCGAACTGCTCAGACAGAGTGCGGCGGCGGTTCGTCCGGTCGAGCGTCAGGCCCGGCAGCGAGTCGGTGGCCGCCAGACGGAAATGCGAATCCCGCGTACAGCCGAGGTAGGGCTCCAGGCCGTTGTATTCAAAACCTGTGCGGGCCTTACGAATCATCTTCGTGCCCTGGCCGGCGAACTCGGTCCAGTTCGGGTTCGCAGCTGCACCGAGAAACGCTCCGTACGGTCCAGCTCGGAACGGCTGGTCGGAACGCTTGCTGCTGAACGGGAAGGGGAGAGCCACGTTCTGTAACTCTGCCGCGTACTTGCCACCCCGGGCGATCCGGTCGTAGTACTCGACGCACGAACCGACATAAGGGTGGTGGCGTTCGTCGCGCGGGTTCAGTTCCATCCCGACATCGATCGACGACACGCCCGTCATAGCATAGGCCACGCCATGCAGCGGATAAGGATGCGACACCGAACGGATCACCGTCGTGCGGTCCATGTATCGGGCCAGCGTCGGCAGATGCTCACACACATCCAGCCCCGGCAACGATGACGCGATCGGCTGTATCGTGCCACGCACCTCCAGCGGTGCGTTCGGCTTCATATCAAATGTTTCGAGCTGGCTGGGCGATCCATACAGGAACAGAACGATACAGTTCTTCGCCTTGCCGAATCCGTACGCAGAGCCGCGTTCCTGGGCAGGAGCTGCCTGGGCATCGTTCTGAAGCAGCCCAGCCAGGCCGAGCCCTCCAAACGTCGAACCGCCGACCTGCAACAGGTCTCGACGAGTCAGGCCATCGCACAGCTGTTTTGCCGAGCCAAGTACACGCAACATCCCGAATACCTCCAGTGAGCATCAGTCACAGCTTATTCGACAGAATCCCCGGGAGCAATCAGAAAACCAGCCCGGCCAGCGAACCGTCCAGGCAAATCGGGCAGGTTCTGTGCGTTCTACGGCTCGGGAGAGCCAGACTCGTGGCCCGGCTATCAGGGAGACCCGGCCAGAAATGGTCGGATTGCCCGAACATCCGAGGGGGTAACAGTCACACGGGCCACCCCGAGACCACGAATGTCACTGCTGAGCCAGCACACCGGAGAAACCCACAAGGGGACAGGGGGACAGGCCTCTAAGACGTCACGCCAGAAGTCATTTCTTCTTCAGCTTGAAATCGTGAGGGGAACTCTTGTCGGTCACCTCAACAACAATTTTGGACTGAAAGGGCATAGAGTAGCGTTGTGGCAGCTCCTCGCGTGCCCCAGAGGTCGCCGGACCTTCGGTTGAGTTTGGTTCTGGAACCCACACTTGTCCATCTGGTTTGACCATTCGGCTGAAGGCCACTTTGTACTTCCCGGGAATCAGACCTGGCTCCATCTTCTTATCGGGCCCCAGACTTTGCACACTGTATTTTCCAGTTTCATCTGTGGTTCCCGAACCGCCGGGGCCGACAGTCCCTGCCTCTGGAATGAAAAGCACTGTGGCGTTCGATAACGATTCACCATTCATCGTGACCGTGCCGCTACAGGAAACGGGTTCCGGCCAGTTCGGCACAGACTCACTCGAACATCCCGAGAACCAGACCAAGGTCAAAGCAACCATGATGCGTTGACGGAAATGTGAATTCCACATGACAAAACCTTCCTGATGGTGCGCATTCGGGTTTCTGGAACCGGAATGGGCCGCGTCTCGATGAAAAATAACGGAAGAGCCATCGCAGGAGATCCGTTGAGCCCTCAGAGCAGGACGCATTCACCCGCTGGTGGTCTCTTGGTGCGATGGCACTCCTGATCGTCAATGGCAGCGGTTCAGACACCGTATGTGTCTGGCTTCGTGTATTGGCCTAACCCTTGTGGCCATTCATCAAGATCAGCTAAAGCAAAATCTTGAAATGGAAAAAGAGCGGCATTCCATCAGGCCTGTGTTCAAGACTGGGCAACAGATTGCGATAACACTCTGAAGCGTATTCACACAGGTGAGCCTTGCCCGAAGAGGAATGCCGTGACACTGGAGGCCGCTGTTCAGAACTCGCCAATCACTTTTCCATCCGAGATTCTCGCAAGATTATTCTGAGTCGTCCCATCGATGTTCTGGCTGATGAAACGCACAGAACCGTCACCCAGAGTGACATGGCAACCACCTGTATGCAGACTTCCAGCTGTCATCCATTGTCCAAGTTTCCCAGGCACAGGAACATTCAGCCCCAGGAAGTCCCAGTTGTTGATCAGATACCAATCCCTGGAGAAGTCGATTCCCGCATTGACCCAGCAGGCGTAGGACCAACCACCGATCGACCCGTTGTACTTCTCTCGCGTTTGCTCGGCCATCACTACACTGTTCGAAAGACCATCCGTGAAGTCCCGAAAGTTAGTTTTACGATCTGGGCCAAGTGCCCGCATGTCACTGATACCTGCTGAAGCCCAGTAGTGATTGTAGATGGCATCATTGGAGTGAGTGCTGAACGCATAGTTCGATCGATATCCACCGGCGTTCGTTGAACTGATCCCATAGTAGGTGTCAGCCCCGGAGTAATAGGCTTGCCCATTGTCTGAGGGGCACGTGAAGACGGCCATCGGCGTCTTGGACAGAACTGCATTATCGTCGGCGTTTCCCTGGACGGTTGATGCACTGTAGGTGGGATTGCCTCCGGTAGCTGCACTTGCCGCGCTGTCGTGCTTCCACTGGTTGTAAATTGTTGCCTGGTCGATGTACGGCAGCAGCATCACGAGTCCACTCGTATTCCGATGCTTCGGGATGATTGGAGTGATGTAATCGGTGGCCGAGATGGCAGCACCAAACGCAATGATGCTGGGAGGCAGTGTGTTATAAGTTTCATGGTAGTTATGCAGTGCCAGGCCGATCTGCTTGAGATTGTTCTTACAGGTCGACCGGCGGGCAGCCTCGCGAGCCTGCTGGACAGCTGGCAATAGCAGAGCGATCAGTACGGCGATGATCGCAATGACCACCAGGAGTTCAATGAGGGTGAATCCACGACGACGCAACATGATGACGTTCCTTAGGGGCAGGGTTAAATCGAGGGACGCCCAATCTCCAGCTGGATTCGCCTGCTCGATTCCAGTCAGGCTGCTGAGCGGACAACGCCCAGTGCCAGGTGGTATCGACGAATTCAGGAGACAACGAGTTTGGTCAGTGACGGCGAGCTGATCTGCAAAAACGCAGAAGCTTCCAGCATCCTGTCCCGAAGCATCTCGAGTGTCCTGCCGGTCATGAATCAGAGAAGCTGGTACGCAATACGTCCTTGTCGGAAACACTTCTTAAGCGCCCGACCAGACAAGATCGTGGGAGTCGAATTTCGCGATGGCGATCTCGGGCTCTTCACAACCTTTCAGCTTCCACCAAACGTGACTTCACAGGAGCTATGGCTTCGCTTGCGAGCGTCCTTTTGCCCATATCGGCTGTATTCAAATGATGTGCCAAAGACGCCGTGAACACAAAGATAACAGTGTTTTCATGTGTTTTTCCTACTCAAATCAATCGCGGTCGATGAGTGGTCTGGATCATTGCGGATTCGACATCGCATGGTAGTTGCGCACAGCTGCGCACTCCGCAATCATGCACCACGATGAAGCCCTTGCAGAGTGAAATCCTTGCAGGCGAACCTCTGGCGAAGGTTGGGAATCGAGTCGGAAGAGGAGCGTGACTTTGGTTGCTTGGTCAAGCTGGAGAGGGTATTCCCGGTGGTTGCTTTGGACGACCGATGCGACCTGACCGGAACTCTTGACCGGCGTTGAGGGGCCACTGGCGGGGGCACTGGCTCGCCAGTGTTCAATGTGTCGGGCCTTCCACTTCCGTGTGTCATCCGTTCCATTGATGGCTCTGAGCGATCGTAAGTGCCATCCAGGAGAGCCTTCCTGGATCGATGTATAATGCCGTCAGAACAACCCCGCCGTGTCATTCGGTTTTAGTCCCCGCACTTGCTTGTTGACTTTCGCCAGTTCGAATTAAGATCGCCTAGCAACACTCGATCTTCAAAGTTAGGGTTGGTTCTAACAGACTCAAGTCAGCCGTAGGCTGTCCGCTCTAACTCGGGTGAGGTCGGAATCTCGGATACTCAATTAAGCCCATCGCTGTCAGATTGGATTTTGCTCATGTCAATCGCAAGTCGCTGCGGGTTCGGTTTTCGTAAATGGGCTCAGCCCAAAGTGATCATGGCACTTGGGATCGCCTTCGTCGTTTCGTTCATGGGCAACTTGGGGATTGCCGCTGATGAACCGGACGAAGAAAAATATGTCGCGCAAATCTTCATTGGAAATGCGGATGGGTCCAATATGCAGCGACTGGCAGATCTGCCGGAGTATCAGTCACAAGGATCACCCAGCTGGTCGCAGGATGGGAGGCTGATTGCCTTCGATGCGTATAAACCTCAGAACGGCGAACGGTTCAATGATGCGCATCTGATCGTCGTGAATTCCGATGGCGGGAACGCACGCGATCTCGGTCGAGGCCTGATGCCCAGCCTGTCTCCACGCGGGCATCGAGTTGTCTATTCGATTCACGGCCAGAATGGCCAAGGTGGTGTCTGGATTGTGGACGTCGACAACCCGGAAAAAAGATCTCAAATTGACGGGAATGGTTGGGGGGCTGACTGGTCTCCCGATGGAGTCCATGTGGCTTATGCACGTAGGAATAATCTCATCCTCTACAACACGATCGAGGGGACTTCGGAGCAGATTTTCGATGATAATTCATCACCGGTGGGGCGTGTTTACTGGAATTTCAGCTGGTCCCCCGATGGTCAACAGCTCGCCTTCAAAGCGATGAACAAGGAAGGCAAACCGATCGTGGCTGTCGTCGATGCGAAAAGCGGGGGGCAGGGTTTTAAGGTGGTGTATGAAGGCGAAACCTATGAGTGCCTGGATTGGACGCACGATGCCAAGCAGATTGTCGTCGCGATGCGCGATCCCAATCGAGCCGACCTGGTCAGCCTGTTTGCTCTCGATATCGAAGAACCCTCAGAGCCACGACCACTCCCGAATCTGCCCATGAATCGAAAAATGAGTGATCCGAGTTTCTCGCCCGATGGAGAGCAGTTGGCAGTGCAGGCCTTCAAGCAAGTTCCCGTGGCGAAGGAGTGACGGGACGAATCGTTTTTCGATCTCAGTGCGGGGTAGTCCCGGGCCGCCGCTTGGAGGTGAAAATGAGTTCGGGGAGGTCATGCCGTGTGATCGATGATACACAGCGTGACCTCCCCGAACTGAGAAGTCGATGACAGGTTCTCGTGATGTGACGTTACACCCGAGATGGAGTGGATTGCTTATAGGTATTGCGGTCCTTTGGATCTGAGACAAGCGGGATGGGTGGTGAATTGTCCCGGTGACCTCGATGGTCACGGTACTGACGTGACTCAGGCTCCGCTCATGAGCTCCAGCATTTTCTGGATCATCTCCCACGGAAGGATTTCGGTGTCTGTTCCGACTGCCGTGAGTAGAGCTGTGACTGTCAGCAATTGGGCACCGTGCTTGGCGGGACCAGTGACAGCATCATGGGAGATTGTGGTGGCCTCTGCGGTTTGAGAGATGGTTTCCGTGGACATGGGAATTCTCCAATCGAACTCTGTAGTGGACTGACAACGAACGTCCAGAGTTTTTCGGACGTTGGATGTGTGATGTGGCAATGAGGGGCTTCGAGTACCTCTCGATCAGCTCCCGTTCAAGCACCAGCGTCACCGACATCAGGGTGGCCAGCAGGCCAGCGATCGTATGGAACGTGACATTCACAACACCTCGTCGTGGGTCGCGGTTGCCGCTCCTGAAACAGAAGCAGCTCCATCTGCGACGTTTGGTCATGGGGAGTGATGCAACTCGTGTACCAATCAGGTTGGATCGCCAATACCTCGTTTTTACAGGGATTTTGAGCGAAAGCCGTTAGAAATGAGCAGCTGCCCCAGCGGTGGATTGATCAGATTCTGGCCGGGATGGTTTGAGACCTTCCACATCGACAAAGAATCAGCTGCCGTAGAGATCCTCGATCACGCGGCCGCTGCAAGCCTGGAACGTGCGGCCGAGTTGGTCGCGGAGTTCGGATTGGATCGGGAGGTCGAGGGCGGAGAACAGCGTTGTCCCCAGGTCGTCTGGAGAGAAGGACCGGGTCAGCGGATGGGCACCCGTCGTATCAGAGCGGCCGATGACTTGGCCGGGGACAATTCCTCCACCGGCGAAAAGAGCTGTGTAAACACTGGCCCAGTGATTGCGGCCAACGTACTCGGAACCGGGGAGTTTCGAGATCGCTGGGGTTCGACCGAACTCGCCTGTCATCACGATCATCGTCTCATCCAGCAGCCCCGTCGCAGCCAGGTCATCCAGCAGAGCTGATACTCCCTGGTCGAGTGGCGGCAGCAATGTGTCGCGCAGGTTGACGAAGTTCTTCTCGTGCGTGTCCCACGTCTGGACCGGGCCCATGTTCGCCTGGATCACAGACACGCCAGCTTGCACCAGACGCCTCGCCAGAAGTAGTGACTGCCCAAAAGTGTGACGGCCATACGCATCCCGCACCGAGTCTGGCTCCCGCTCCAGTTGGAACGCCTGAGCCATCTTGCCCGAGGTCAGCAGGTTCATCGCAGTACTGTGCAGTTCGGGATATGTCCCCGCCTCTGCAGCTGCCAGCTTGGGGAGTCGTTCCCGTTCGAATTGGTCTCGCAAGTGGTCGCGGCGGTTCACCCGCTCGATGGTGACTCCGGCGGGCAGCGTCAGTGTCTCCTCGCGGAAGTTCGGATGATTCGGGTCTTGATTCAGCTGCCAGGGATTGTGTTTGGCGGACAGATATCCGCAGTTCTGTCCCGGCCAGGGAATCGCTCCTCCCGCCAGCGGATAGGGCAGGGCCACGCCATTTGGAATCCCATCGTTGCGGGGCCGCAGAAAGTCGTACGCGGAGCTGAAGCTCGGCCAGTCGTGCTTTGACGCCGCATTGGACGCGTCGCCCGGCAGCTGTCGCGGCATCGTGTGGCCGGTGAGGGCCTTGTGCGTTGCCGGGAAGTGGTTGTTCTCCGTATGCGACATCGTGCGCACGAGCGTGTAATTCCGAGCTCGCTGAGCCAGCTTCGGCAACAGCTCGCAGATCTCCAGTCCTGGTACGGTGGTTGGGATCGGCCGGAACTCCCCTCGAATCTCAGCGGGAGCCTCAGGTTTCATATCGAACGAATCGTGCTGAGCCAATCCGCCCGGCAGGTAAATGAGAATGACCGACTTGGCTCGCCGGACTGGGGCGAGTTCTGATGCTGCGACCGCCGCAGCGGATAACAACGGGAGCCCGAACGCCGCCGCTCCGGTACTTTGGAGCCAGTCGCGGCGATTTAGCTGCAGTCGGATGCCGGTGGCTCCCTGTCGGAATGACACAATCATATCCCCGGAAATTGGCTACACATCAAATGGCTAGCATATGAGTTGGCCTGTTCGCTGTCGAGGATTTTGCGATAGCGGACAAACTCGGGAGCGGCAGGCGTCAGCCTGCCGAGGAGTCCAAATGTCTCTTGGCACTTACCAGAACAGAGCGCTGTCTCGGAGTTGTTTAGAAGCCTGCGACGTTTCAGAGAAGGTTCACCCCTCGGCAGGCTGACGCCCGCCGCTCTCGGTTGATGTGATCAGTACCAAACAAAAAAACCGTCTCGGCGAGTGACGCATGGCGTCTTGTCTCGCGGAGACGGTCGAGGAGTCCGATACGGAGGGATCGCCCCCGGAATTACTTCTTCCGTACCGGAGGATTATCTTTCGGATCGTTGGTCGCTGTATTCAGCGGACGACCACCCGCTGTGGGTGCTTTCTCAGCGGTCTGGGCCGGGCCTTTCCCCGGAGCTGCGGGAGCAGCTGCGGTGCTGGCAGCACCGTTGGAGCCGGCGGGGACCCAGTTGGCGGTCGCCCAGATTGGATGAGTTTCGACGACGCTGGCACCGAGATCCTGCAGCAGGTCGCGGAACTTGGCGGAGTTCATCCCCTCATTCGAAACAGCTCGCTGCATCACAAAGCGACGGTTATTGGGGATGTAGGCGAACATCTTGCCGTCGCCGAGCGAATCGTTCTCAGCCAGCAGGCGGAGCAGGGCAGCGCGGGGCACTGCTTCCTGTGACTTGGGCAACTCGTCGAGCCAAGCCATCAACCACAGCGACTGCTGGTCCTGGCTCAGGACGGCTGACATCGAAAGGGTCCACTCGGTGCCTTCCATTTCGGCGCGGAAGGCGAAGTCATAACGCTGCAATTGCTTTTCAGGCTTCAGGCCGAGAGCCTTCACCATCTGGCCCAGGCCTTCTTCGTCGACTCCACCGGGCTTGAGTGGCAGCTTGGCCGCCTCCACGTCAATGACGTTTGAAGCGGGAGCTTGGGCGGCATCAGCAGTTTCGGTGGCGGCAGGTTTTGCAGCAGCGGGCTTTGAAGTCGTCTTGCCAGCAGGGGCTTTCGCCGCTGGGGCCTGTGCCAATGCCAGGGCAGCGACACTTCCGGTGAGGGCCACAGTGGCGGCACCAGTCCACATCCAACGGTAAAAACCAGAACGCATCTCAGACACTCCTTGTCGAAATCGGCGACGACGAATCGTTCCCCCCGCCGATTGTGATCCAAATCCAGACACAGTACGTCACGGCCCGGTCCAGCCCCGGAGGCTGAACGAGTGGTGAGGTTTGTGCTCGCGGTCGGCCGGGTCGCCGCCAGTTCCATCCGGTTTCTTTAGGAAATCAGGTGGTCGAGGCAGATTTGCGACCAGGTTTCAAACTGATCTCGCATGAGTATCAGTTCTGACGGCTTTGCGAATCCTGCCTCATGTATCGACTCTTCACGCCCCCGAACTTTGGGCTCATCGATCTCAAAAATATGAACTATTCCCAAGTGGACCTTTCCCACCTCGGTCAGGTCGTCGTTAATCAACCCTATACAACGTTCTTTGAAATTTGTCTCAAGAAAGACCTCTTCTTCGATTTCGCGGCGCATCGCCTCGCGGTAGACGCTGGCAGCGTGCTGGTCGATCGAGGAAATGTGCCCGCCGACGCCGAGAGAGCGCTTGCTGAGCAGTCGCGTCTCGCCCTGGCCCTTCCCGCGGCGGTACGAGAAGACCTCGCCGTTGCACATGAAGATGCAATACGGGATCAACTGCTTGAAGCTGGGGTCCTGCTCGACTTGATCTCGGGGGCGGTAGCTGGTGTAGGCGGGATCGAGCAGTGTCTCGAGGTAGGGAGCTGCGTCAGCCTGAAAGCCCTGAAAGTGACCGACTTCGTGGAACAAAGAGGTGGGAACGACGAGGACGTGTTCCACGGTTTGCGAGGCGGTCGTCATGCGCGGGGCCTGTGTGTGAAGGGGTGATTCTCGAGACGCGGTCAGATTAACCACGGCTTGCCCGGCCAACAACGCTGACGGGATGAGGAGGTCGAGTCCCGCCGAATCGGTCGCTTTGGTCGCGAAATCGAGAACGGCGACGGTATACTCAAAGCCCTTCGGTTCCCGTTATACACCCTCTCGCTCAGGAGTTTTCCCATGGCAACCGCAACTGCTTCCTCGGCCCCATCAGTGGCCCGTCCGAAAGTCCGCCAGACCAAGATGTTGATCGGTGGCAAGTGGTGTGATTCGGTGAGTGGAGAGACGTTCGAGACGTTCCACCCCGCAACCGAAGAGAAGATCGCCGATGTCGCCCGGGCCAATGCCCAGGATGTCGACCGAGCTGTGAAGGCGGCTCGCAAGGCCTTCGAAGAAGGTCCATGGCCGAAGATGGATGCCCGCGATCGTGGCCGCCTGATCAACAAGCTGGCCGATCTGTTGGAGCAGAATGCCGAGGAACTCGCCGCGCTCGAAACCCTTGACAATGGCAAGCCGATCCGCGACTCCAAAGCAGCCGACATTCCGCTGGTGATCGACTGTCTGCGTTACTACGCGGGCTGGGCCGACAAGATCACCGGCGACACGATTCCGATTCGCGGCAACTACTTCTGCTATTCGCGTCGTGAGCCAGTCGGCGTCGTCGGCCAGATCATTCCCTGGAACTTCCCGGCACTGATGGTCGCGTGGAAGTGGGCTCCCGCTCTGGCGACGGGCTGTACGATCGTGATGAAGCCCGCCGAGCAGACTCCGCTGTCGTGCCTCCGCATGGCCGAGTTGGCGACCGAAGCCGGTTTCCCACCGGGCGTGATCAACATCGTCCCGGGCTTCGGTGACGCCGGTGCCGCTCTGGTGAAGCATCCCGATGTCGACAAGATTGCTTTCACCGGCTCGACCGAAACCGCCCAGCTGATCATGCGGGACGCAGCTCAGACGCTGAAGCGGCTGACCTTTGAACTCGGCGGCAAGAGCCCCAACATCGTCTTTGCCGACTCCGATATCGATGCAGCTGTAGCGGGGGCCGAGTTCGGCCTGTTCTTCAACCAGGGACAGTGCTGCTGTGCCGGTAGCCGTCTGTTCGTGGAAGAGAGCATCCACGGCAAGTTCGTCGAGAAGCTTGTCGCCAAAGCCAAGCAGCGCCAGCTGGGCGATCCCTTCCAGTTGGCCACGACCCAGGGCCCGCAGATCGATGTCGATCAGTTCAATAAGATCATGAAGTACATCAACCTCGGCAAAGAAGCCGGGGCCAAGTGCCTGACCGGGGGCGAGCGTGAAGGCAAGAAGGGCTTCTTCGTGCAGCCGACAGTCTTCGACGAAGTGACCGACGACATGGCGATTGCCACCGACGAGATCTTCGGGCCCGTGCTCAGCGTGTTGCCGTTCAAGACCTTCGATGAAGTGATCGAGCGGGCCAACAAGAGCTTCTACGGTCTCGCCGCTGCGGTGTGGACCCGCGATGTGACCAAGGCTCATAAGGTCGCACAGGCTGTCCGTGCCGGAACGGTGTGGATCAACTGTTACGACGTGTTCGATGCCGCAGCCCCGTTCGGCGGCTTCAAGATGTCGGGCATGGGCCGCGAACTCGGTGAGAAGGCACTGGAGAATTACACCGAGCACAAGACGGTGACGATGAGCCTGGGCTAGTCCCCACGTTCGTTGTGGTCCGTGCCTTATCCCTTGAACCGGAAGCGTCAGCGCCCGGAAGTTCCCTCTGAGTGACGAGTTATTTCATGAGTCCAGGTCGAGTTTTTCTCATGATCCTTACTGTGTTGCAGTCAGTCGGGACTCTGGGGGCTGACGGTCCCGTTCGCCGTTCGGGCGTCGATCCGGTCACGGGGATGTCTCAAGTCGTTGTCACGGGTGAGACCTCGTTCTGGTACACCTCGCGCATCGTCGCTGCTCCCGATTCTTCGGGGCAGCGCGTGAAGGGAGTGGTCGAGCAGACTCACGCCGTATTAAGACAACTCGATGATCAGTTAAGGCAATTGAACCTCGGTGATCCGCAGGTTGTTCGACTGAATATTACTGTGGTGAGCGAAGATGCCGGGCCTCAGGTTCGGAGCGTGTTAGAGGACTACTATCCCGGAGAGCGTCGCCCTGTGGTGACCTTGACCGGAGGGCAGATGCCCGAGAGTGATGTGCTGGTTTCGATCGATGCGGTCGGTGTCCTGGGTGATCCCCTCTCCGCTTCGAAGCCTGATCTGGCAGGATTGGGGACCGCGTGTCCGGCGGGGCCGAAGGTCTTCATCTCGGGCAAGGCGGCTCAGGGGAACCTCGCGGTCGGCACGCGCGACACTCTGAAGCAGATCGACGACAACCTCAAGCATCTGGGCCTCAGTAAAGCCGACATCGTCCAGCTGCGCGGGTTCGTGATGCCACTGGACGAGATTGACTCTTACCACGCGGAGATCAAGAACTACTTCGGTGATGTCCCCGTCCCCGCCGTGACGTTCACGCACTGGATCAGCTCCGGCTATTTGGTCGAGATTGAAGCGGTGGTGAAAGACACCAGCTCGAAGCCCGCCACCGAGATCGAGTTTGTCACGCCGCCCGGCGAAACCGCCTCTCCGGTTTATTGCCGTGTTTGTCGAGTGCCCGCTGGACCGTTGATCTATACGACGGGGCTGACGGGTGAGGCCACTGCCGACTCGAAACAGCAGGTCACGCATATCTTTGATCAGCTGCAGCCGTTGCTGGCCGGGCAGGGGAGCGACCTGCGGCATATGGCGAAGGCGACGTACTTCTGTGCTGACGACGCCAGCAGCGTCGCACTGAATGCTCTCCGCCCCACGCTCTACGATCCGAAGCGTCCGCCCGCCGCCTCCAAGGCCATCGTTCCGCACGTCGGCTTTCCCGGCCGGGCCGTCACCCTCGACATGATCGCCGTTCCGAGCCGTTGAGCTCAGAATAAAAGGGCGAGCGTCCGGCGTCAGCCGGATGGTGCTATCCGACGCGGAGTTTTCGGATACTGTCGAAAAAAGTTCAGCCCCCGGTCACAACGCTCCTTATCGACGTACACCCACCAGTTCGGGCACACCCCGTGAAGCACCATCCGGCTGACGCCGGACGCTCGCCTGAGGGTGAGTGACGATCACCCGGTGTTTGATTTTCTCGATCGGGAGCCTGTAAATCGCTCACCCATTTGCAAATCTCGATGGAATCCGTGACCCTAGTCTGTTCTGGCATCTCGAACTTCATCGACAAGGACATTCCGCATGCAGCGGCGATTTGCAGTACTCACACTGCTCGGAGCCTGGCTGATCGCAGCTGGGACTTTGAGCGCAGGCGACTCCCCGAAAAGTGGCTCCGCCGGATTTGTCTGGAAGGACGGGGACAAGGTCGCCCTGATCGGCGGGACCGTCATCGAGCGGGAACAGAACTACGGGCAATGGGAAGCAGCCCTCACCCGCAACATCCCCGCGAAGAATGTGACCTTTCGCAATCTCGGCTGGAGCGGGGATACCGTCTGGGCTGAGTCTCGCGGAATCTTTGAACCGGCCGAGCGGGGTTATGCCCTGCTGATCGACTTGGTGAAGGAGCAGAAGCCGAGCGTGCTCGTATTCGGCTACGGACAGGTCGAGGCGATCGAAGGCCCGGCCCGCTTGCCTGCCTTCATCGAGCAGTACGAGCGGATGGTCAATGACTGCAAGGCAGGGAGTGCCGAGGGCGTGCGCGTGATCCTGCTCGGTCCGATGGATCTGGTGCAAATGCCCGCTCCGCTGCCTAGCGTGGCCGGATACAACGCACTGATCGCCACTTATCGCCAGGCGATTCAAGAGTTCGCCGCGAAAATTGGTGCGACTTATGTCCCGCTCTCAATGCCGACCGCAGGGAGTGCAAAGGAGCTGCGACTGCTGACCGACAATGGCCAGCATCTGTCATCGGAAGGCTACGCCCGCACAGCATCCCAGCTGGTGTCTGCCCTCACGCCCGGTAAGGCGAAAGAACTGAAAACGGGTGATGCGGACTCGCTCCTGCAGTTGATCCGCAAGAAGAACGAACTCTTCTTCCACCGTTATCGGCCACAGAACGTGACCTATCTGTTCCTGTTCCGAAAGCATGAACAGGGCAACAACGCGGTCGACATCCCCAAATTTGACCCGCTCGTCAAGGGGTTGGAAGAGCAGATCCACGCCGCTGTGGATTGATTGTGCGTGAATGAGAGCCGGAAGCGCCAGCGCCCGGAGTTCACCCGCAACTAAGCTCATCCTCCGGACGCTCACGCTTCCGGCTCCCCCAAGTCAAACACATATTCTTCGGTGATCCGATGACTCGATATCCGTTCTCTCTGGCCGCCACTCTGCTGAGCCTCGTGCTCGCGACGAACTCCGCGTTCGCTCAACGTGAGCTGAAGGAAATCCCGAATCCCGATCCGGAACTCGAACGCTCTACGTTCGTGCTGCCCGAGGGATTCGAGGTCAACCTCTTCGCGGGTGATCCACTAATCGCCAAGCCGATCCACATGAACTTTGACGCTCAAGGGCGTCTGTGGATCGCCAGCAGCGAGGTCTATCCGCAGATCTCCCCCGGCGCCCCGGCCAACGACAAGATCCTCGTGCTGGAAGACGCCGACGGTAACGGCGTCGCTGACAAGACGACTGTCTTCGCCGATGGCCTGCTGATTCCGACCGGAATCGAGATCGGTGATGGCGGGGCCTATGTCGGGGCCAGTACGGAGCTGTTGCACCTGACTGATACCGATGGAGACGGCAAGGCTGACAACAAGCGGGTAGTCCTTTCGGGCTTCGGCACCGAGGACACGCACCACATCCTCCACTCCCTGCGCTGGGGGCCGGAGGGGCTGCTGTACATGAACCAGTCGATCTACATTCACAGCCACATCGAGACCCCGTGGGGCGTGCGGCGGCTGAACGCGGGCGGTCACTGGCAGTTCCGTCCCGAGACGCTCCAGCTGGAGGTCTTTGACCGGGGGCTGGTGAACTCGTGGGGGCTGGTGTTCGATAACTTCGGCTCGACGTTCGCGACCGACGGAGCCGGGGGCGAAGGGATTAACTACATCGTCCCGGGGGCATCCTACCTGACGGCGTTCGGGGCTCCTCGCATTCTCAAAGGGCTCAACCCCGGTAGCCCGAAGCACTGCGGCCTCGAAATCGTCGACAGCCAGAACCTGCCCGAGGACTGGCGCGGCAGCCTGATCACGAACGACTTCCGTGGCCACCGCGTCGTGCGTTTCGTCTTGAAGGAGCAGGGCTCGGGATTCGTCTCGATTGAACAGCCTGACGTGATCAAGTCGACCCACGTCGCTTTCCGCCCGATCGATATCAAGCAGGGGCCCGACGGAGCGATCTACATCGCTGACTGGTACAACCCGATCATTCAGCACGGGGAAGTCGACTTCTATGACCCACGTCGCGACCGGGTTCATGGACGTATCTGGCGTGTGACCCCGAAGAAGAATCCGACCGTTGCCCGGCCGAAGTTGGTCGATGCCAGCATCGCGGACCTGCTCAAGGAACTGGAGTCGAGCGAGCGTTACAACCGCCACTTCGCCAAGCGAGTCCTCAAGGAACGGGCACTCCACGATGGCAAGAAGGATGAAATCCTGGCCGCTCTCGGCCAGTGGTACGCGGGACTCGATAAATCATCGAAGGATTTCACCCGCAATCAGCTCGAGGGCTTGTGGATGTACCAGGCTCTCGATGTGGCGGAACCCGCTGTGCTGGCTGCGTGCCTTCATTCCGAAGATCACAACCTGCGGGCGGCGGCGACTCGTGTCCTCGGGCACTGGTTGGCCCGCGAGCCGAAGGCGATCGAATACCTGACCCAGTTGGTGAAGGACAAGAACGCACGCGTCCGGTTGGAGGCTGTTCGGGTGTTGAGCCTGATCAAGACACCCGAGGCGGCCGTGCTGGCTATGTCGACACTCGACTTCGAGATGGACGAGTGGCTCGACTATGCGTTGTGGCAGACCGCTCGTGAGTTGCAGCCTTACTGGCAGCCCGCGTTGACGGCCGGGAAGATCAATTTCGGCGGCCAGGCTCGTCAGGTCGCTTTCGCTCTGAAGTCGGCTGGATCGCCCGAAGCTGTCCCAGTCCTCGTCAAGATGCTGCATGAGCAGCAGGTCAAAGAAGCCGATCAGGCTTCGGTCATGGAAGTGATCACCGAATTCGGACGCCCCGAAGATCTGCAGGCGGTTCTGGAAATTGCGACCTCCAGCGGAGCCAGCGTCGGCGTTCAGGCCGGTAGCCTGCAGGCACTGCTGCATGCTCAGCAGCGACGAAATGTTCGCCCGAACGGATCACTCGATGGACTCGGTAAGTTGCTGGCCTCGGAGGACGACACTGTCGCATCGCTGGCCGCTCGCGCCATCGGACTGTGGCATGTCGAAGCGTTGTGGCCCGCTCTGAAGGACCGCCTTGCGAAGGGCGGCCCAGTGGCTGAAGCGTGCCTCGAAGGCATCGCCAGCTATGGTGGCGAGGACGGAGTGGCACTGCTGGCCGAGCGGTCGAACGATGCCGCAGCGTTTCGCGCCGCTCTGACGGGGCTTCTGGCTCACAAGCCACAGGACGCCGCCGAGCGGGCCGTCAAATGGATGCAGGCCGACAAGGTTGATTCGCATACCTATGAACCTCAACTGGTCGGGCTGTTCAATGCCTTCCTGCAGCGCAAAGAGGGCTCGGCCCTGCTTGTCGCAGCTCTCAAGGAAAAGACGATCCGTACCGACGCAGCTGTGATTGGTCAGCGGGCGATTGCTGCTAGCGGACAGCCTCATGAGGATCTCGCCGCTGCGCTCGCAGCAGCTGCCAAGATCACCACCGGCCCTCGCCAGCTGTCGCCGGAGGAAATGGCGAAGGTCGTCGCCGAGGTGAAAGCCAACGGGAACCCGGCACGCGGTGAGGCGATCTTCCGTCGGGCGGAACTCAACTGCCTGAAGTGCCATGCCATCGGTGACGCCGGGGGGCAGGTGGGGCCAAACATGCTCAGCCTCGGCTCGACGGCGCAACTCGACTACATCGTCGACTCGATGCTTATTCCCGGCAAGAACATTAAGGAGGGGTATCAGACCATCGTGGTTCAGACTGTCGAGGGGAAAGTCCTTTCGGGGATCAAGCTACGGCAATCGGATACAGATCTCATCATCCGCGACTCCGAGGACAAAGAGGTAGCAATTCCGCTGAATCAGATCGATGAGCAGACCAACGGCACCTCGCTGATGCCGACGGGGCTGTTCGATCGGCTGACCGAGTCGGAGTTCCGTGACATGGTGGCGTTCCTGTCGGCACTGGGGCGGCTGCCCGACTATACGATCAAGCCGGAACTGGTCGTCCGACGGTGGCAGCACCTGAACCCGACCGCTCCCGCCACGATGGCGATCAAGACTTCCTCCAGCAAAACCGCGACCCAGGACTCGCCCGACTTCCAGTGGCAGACGATCTACAGCACGGTGGCGGGCAACCTGCCGCTGGGTGAGGTCCCGACGCTGCGTTCACGATATGGGCTGAAGCCGACCGAACTCGGCAGCAGCTTCCTGCGGGCGACGATCGATGTGGTCCAGGGAGGCCAGGCGAAGCTCGTCGTGAAGCCGACGGCTGGAGTCAGCGTCTGGATCGACCAGACACCGTACGACCTCGCGTCGTCCCCCGCGATCGATTGGGCCCCAGGGCAGCGGAAGATCACCGTCGCCATCGATCGCGATGTCGCTGGCAGCGGCGATTTCTCCCTCCGCGTGGAACCGACTACCGACAAGGGAGCGATCATTAAGGTCGTCGGTGGGAAGTAGAGGTGTCGAGTGCATCGGCCGGGAATCATCAGCCTCAGTTCGAAACCAACGAATACGGGCAAATGCCACATTTGTTTGAGTAGCGCAACGCTAACAGAGGAGCATGTTCCGCCCAAAAGTGCTTACAACGATTGCCAGCGGTTTTTTCATTGACTTCATATTCCGAAAGGAGCCAGTGAAGAAGCTCATGTTGTCAGAACTCGACGTGGATTTAGCGTGAAAACGCTTTGCGGTGCTTGCAATAATGGACGGTGTTCTCAGTATGCACAGCACTACGTATCGTTCGCTCGGCACTGCGCTGCAAATGCGAAGATACTCTCACTCGAAGGCGGAACTCGTCATGTGTCCATTCCTGGTGACACGCTGATGATTGCCAAGCAAATTGCTGCGATGATTCTTGCTATTGAGTCGACTAGTTACGCTGAAGGAAACGGATGGCTTCGTCGATTTGTCACAGACACCTGCGTGACTGTAAATCCGAGGTTTCGCGTTCTTGCTTTTCTGGTACCCAATGTCTCATTCGCTGGCACAATTAATCGATTCGATTTCCGTAAGGATGAGTTAACGTGTCAACCGGATTTTGAATGTCATGCTGGCGAAATCTCATTTTTCCCTTTTGGTTTTGTGTTCGCGTATGATCTTGGAGTCGGTTACGCAACAAGACGGATGACTGATATTACTCATTGGTTTCGAAACGATCATCTGAATGATCGTCGTGGCCAATCGATTACGTTGCATACTCGATTGGCTGGGATTGGCTCGTACTATGATTGCCGAGGAGAGCCTCGGCATGCAGCACAAGTTGATTATATGGGCAAAACCTGAAACGGCCCTCTGCAGCCAAGCCGATGCGGGATCTCAATAGTGGTATCGACAGGCAAGCACGCGGATCTTGTCGTCGAAGACCTGATAGACGAGGCGATGTTCCTCGTCGATACGTTTTGACCAGCATCCGGCCAGCTCACGGCGGAGCGGTTCCGGCTTGCCGATGCCGCCAAACGGATCGGTCTGGGTCGCCTGGATCAGACGGATGATGCGAATCGCTTTCTTGCGATCTTGCAAGACCCACCAGGCAAGGTCTTCAAACGCAGTGGCATCAAATTCCAAGTTGCGCACGGGCGTCCTCGATGGAGATGCCCTCGTTTCGATCTATCGCTTCCATCAGTCGCTGCTTCATCGCAGCACTCTGGAGTAGGTAAGCTGTTTCGGTCTCTGATTCGATCTCTCGCCAGAGCTCAATAGGAACGATCACACTGACGGGCTTTCCGTCAGCGTCAGAAACGTACTGGATTTCTGCCATGTGGGACATTCTCCACCTCCACTACTAGTATATGCCATTCATCAGAGATGAGGCGAGATCAGTCAATTGGGAAAGACCATCGTCGGGGGGGGGGGCTGGTCCCGCCCGGCCAGCGAACTACCCCAACCGCTTGAGCTTCGATACCCGCCCTGTCGACACCCATTCGGCGACGAAAATACTGCCGTCCGGGGTGAAACAGGCGTCGTGCGGGTGGACGAACTTGCCGGGGATCCATTTTGAGGCGTCGTTGCGGATCGCTCCGCCGCCTTCGCCGTTGATCCGGGCGACGTCATCTCCCAAGCGGGCGACGACTTCGTTCTTCTCATTCAGCAGCGTGACGCGGGCCTTCAGCTCGGGAACGACCATCAGGTTCTTCCACGTCTCGACATTCGCCGGAAGGCCGAATCCGGTGATCGTCTCTTTGTACTGGCCGTCCATCGTGAAGATCTGCAACTGGTTATGAGCCCGGTCGCAGATCACGATTGTCGGCTCGCGGCCTTCCCGCTTGTCGACCCAGATCCCGTGCGGCGTCTTGAATTTGCCGTTCTCTTCACCAACTCCGCCGAAGCAGCTTTGCCAGCGGCCATCCTTGTCGTAGCGATGGACGTAGCTGGCGCCGTATCCGTCGACCAGCAGGAATCCCCCATCGTCGAGAAACGCGAAGTTCGTTGGCAGGAAGTGGTCGCCGCCCCAGACTTTCTTGTCTTTGTCTGGTTCGGGCTTGTCCTCATAGCGGATGTTCTCGCCCGCTGCGTAGACGCCCGACTGCATCGGAGCGTACTGCTGCCAGACGATCCCGCCGTTGAGTGTCATCTTGGCGAAGGTCTTCAACCGCTGGTACGCACAGACGTAGATGAACTCTTCGCTGCCTTCCTGGCGAATCTCAATCCCGTGCCCACCGCCTTGAAACTGAGCCCCAAACGAGCGGATGTACTTGCCTTCACTGTCGAAGACGAAGATCGACGGGTGATCTTTGAGGTCGCGATTTCCCTCGTGGATGACGTACAGGTTCCCCGACTTGTCGACCGCAACGTTGTGTGTCGTCTGCCAGGTGAACGGCTCCGGCAGCTGGGGGAAGTTGTGCTGAACTTCGAACCGGTGTTCGCCCTCGCCGACGATCAGCGGCTGGTCGGTTTTGCTGGCCGTCGCGATTGCGGGAGCAGCGAGAATCGTCGCCGTGCCCGCAGCTGCGGTGGAGAGGAACGTACGGCGGGAAACAGGATTGGAGCGCGGCATGGGAATGTCCTGTTGGGGAACGGGCTGTGGGAAATGATGGGAGTAGGCAGTCCTCGTGATGTGACCAGTTGTCGAACGTTGCGACCTCTTCAGGCCACCCGTGCTACTTGGCCCAGTAGTCAATCACCATCGGCTCTTCGAGGATCGGCAGCAGCTTGGCGACGAAGGCCTTGTGCGCCGGGTGAGGCAGGTACTTCTCGCGTCCGGCCTCATCTTTGAAGGTCACGAGAAATAGATGGGTGAAGCCTTTGTCGAGTTTCTCGGGGCTGTTGTTGGTGCCCCACTCGTAGCTGTGGATGGAGTCGATCTGCTTGGGAAGCTCGCCGAAGGCCTTGACGATGTCATCAATCTGGGCGGGGGTGGCGTCCTTCTTGAACTTGAACATGACGACATGCCGCAACAGGGGGGCAGCGTCCTTAGCGGGTTCGGCGCGAGCGGTCATCAGAGTGAGTCCAACGAGGGTGAGGCCAACGAGTACGAGCGACAGGCGGGAGTTCATGGGAGGCTTTCGCGATTCAGAGAGTGTGGGGCTTGGAGAGGTACGAAGACTCGCTTCCATGATACTGAGCGAGTGGCCATCCTCCGAGTCCTAGCATTCGTGGAGGTGTTCATTTGGCGGATGCCCGGTGCGGAAATCCCCCCTCACCCCGGCCCTCTCCCCCACGGCCACGCTGGTTAAGAATGCCATGTTCCTCGGTGGGGGAGAGGGGGCAGAGATCGCCATCCCAAGCCACGTTCATGTACGAGCGGGCCGGGTGGCCGGGTGGCTGGGGTCGACCAACGGGAGCCCCCAGCTTGGGTGAAGAGTCCAAGAGTCGTCTGCCAACTCGGCTGGGGGCTTCGCTGCGCTGTGACCCTAGCCACCCCGTCTGGTCGTTGTCGAATACAGATGTCTCATGGCCGTAGCGGCTCAGCAGGAGCTTCGCCCTCCCCGGGGACTCCCAATGAACTGGAATACTAATGAGTGGCCAGATACCAGGCTGTTCCCAGTACCGCACACACAGACAGGGTCAGGACCATGCCTTTGTGGTACCGGAAGGTCAGCAGCATTGCGACGACGGCGATCACAGCTGCTCCCCAACTGATGGTCGACCACTCGGGGATCTCTAATTTGATCGGGCCGTAGTGCTGAGTTGTCACCTGAGCAAAGAGCGTGTGGATCGCGAACCACACCGCCAGATTGAGCACGACTCCCACGACCGCAGCTGTGATTGTCGACAGGGCAGCTGTCAGTTGGCGATTGCCTCGCAGGCGTTCGATATACGGTGCCCCGAGAAAGATCCAGTAAAAGCATGGTACAAACGTGACCCAGGTGGTGACCGCCGAGCCGAGGATCCCCGCTGCCATCGGTGAGAGCGGCCCCGGATGGCGATAGGCTCCCAGATAGGCGACGAACTGGACCACCATAATCAGCGGGCCGGGTGTCGTCTCCGCCATGCCGAGTCCGTCGAGCATCTCGGGAGCGAGTACCCAGTGGAAGACCTCGACCGCCTGCTGCTGGACGTAGGCGAGCAGGGCATACGCCCCGCCGAAGGTCACGCAGGCCGCCTTGCTGAAGAATAGCCCCTGTTGCAGGTAGACTGATTGCGAGCCCAGCCAGGCGTACAACGCCAGTAATGGTCCGAACCAGAGTGTCAGGCAGATCGCACTCACCTTGAGGCTCCGTCTCCAAGAAGGCGGCACCGGAACCAGATGCAGGTCGGCCATGTTGTCCGAACCGGCACTCCCCGCTGCTCCCTTCAAGACTTGGAACCGCTCGGGGGCCATTCGACCACCGACAAACCCCAAGATCCCCGCTGAGAGAACGATGACGGGAAACGGGACCCCGAAGAAGAAAATGGCGACGAAGGATATCGCAGCGATCACGTACATCGTCGGGTTCTTCAAGACCCGCTTGCCGATGCGTAACACCGCCTCGAACACAATCGCCAGCACCGCGGGCTTTAGACCAAAGAACAGTGCCTGCACCGCGACTGTCTGCTGGTACTCCGCGTAGATCATGCTGAGGACCAGAATGCTGACAGCACCGGGCAGGATGAACAGCCCCCCCGCCACCAGTCCTCCCCGGATTCCATGCATCAGCCACCCGATGTAGGTCGCCAGCTGTTGAGCTTCGGGCCCTGGGAGCAGCATGCAGAAGTTGAGAGCGTGCAGGAATCGGTCTTCGCTGATCCACTTCTTCTCGTCGACGAGGATGCGATGCATGACCGCGATCTGTCCCGCTGGCCCACCGAAGCTGAGGGCTGCGACCTTGGCCCAAGTCGGTGTGGTCTCGGACAGGGTGGGCCGTTGTGGCAGGAGGTCGGCCATGTGAGCGGTCTTGGTAAACTTTGACGGTGAGGTAAGCGGCTCCAACAGAATGAGTTGTAGTGGAGAACCGCCCCCCTACAACCGAAACAACCCCTACAAAGAGTCGTTCTTGCTGACCGGACTACCGGAGGCACTCGGTTGCGATGGTTCGCGCCGTGTACTGCTTTATGGGTCAACCCAAAGCACGGAGGCTGGGGGCATGCAAGTTCTGTTACGTGTTGTAATTCTTACAACGCTTCTCTGGGGGGGCGTTGGCAAGTCGCTCCCAGCTCAGGATCAGATGGAAGTCGATAGCGTCTTCGAGGAATCCGAAGACAGCGATGACTACATCATGACGTCGGTCGAAACGGAAGAGGTGACCGAGCCGGTTCCTACGGAAGCTGAGGAAGAAGTCGATGTCGACGCTCTGCTACAGCGGCTAGAGGTCCTCGAAAAGGCGGAGAAGAAGCGAGCTGACAACGACGCCAAAAAGGCGGCTGACGAAAAAGCGAAGAAGGAAGCGGAAGCAGCCAAGGCGGAGGACTGGATCGATCTCTCGACAGACAAGTGGACCGTCAAGCTCGGTGGTCACGTCCAGCTGGAGTACGTCGACTGGGCGAATGCCGATGCGAACATTCCTCCCGATCTGGCGCAGAACTACTTCGCGTATCGGCGTCTTCGATTGGCTGCGGACGGAACGGGGTATGGAATATTCGATTTCCGCCTGCAGATGACCTTGGAGCCCGGCAACACGGGGGCTCTCCCGATGGGGACGGGGATTTCTCCGGATGTAAAAGACGCATACATCACCGTCAACGAGATTCCGTGGATTGGTCGTATTCGTATTGGAAACTTCTTTGTCCCCTTCGGACTGGAGCAGGTGACCAACGATACGAACAACATCTTTATGGAGCGTTCGATCCCCACGCAGGGAATCTTCACTGCCGACCGAGAAGTTGGTATCGCTCTCTACAACTGCACGGACGATCAATCGATCTCGTGGGCGACGGGGGCGTTCTTTGACAATATCACCGACACGCAGAAAGACCGTGTGGATGACAATCAGGGAATTCGTGTCAGCGGTCGTCTGAACTGGGTTCCTTATTACGACGAGCCGTCGAATGGGCGATATGCGACTCATACCGGGATTGGTGTGATGTACACGGCACTCCGTCGCCAGGACATTATTGGCAGTGTCGTCCAGTTTCGAGCCCGCCCTGAAATCTTCCTCGGGCCTCGCCTGATCGACAGCGGTTTGTTGCCAGCGACGAGTTACACCGTCGGTAACCTGGAGTTTGCACAAGTCTGGGGCCCGATCACGGTGCAGTCAGAAGCGTACCTGTGCAATGTCAACATGATCTCGGGGGACTCACCCAACCTCAGTGGAGCTTATATCCACATGAGTTACTACCTGACTGGCGAGAACCGGGTCTATGACCGGTTTGGCCAGCACGGGGCGCAGTTCGGTCGCTATCAGCCTTACAGCAATCTGTTCTTCACGTCCGCCGGGCACAGCCTGGGGGCCTGGGAGGCCAAGGCTCGTATCTCGAATCTGAACCTGACTTCGGTGGGACGAGGGGTCATGAATGACATGACATTCGGTCTGAACTGGCTGTGGTCAGACCGGACCCGGGTCATGTTTGACTGGATCCATCCATTCACATCGTCAAATACCACGTATGGCGCGACGCAGTCCGACCTGCTGTGTATGCGAATGGATTTTAACTGGTAGTTCCCGCACGCCCTTTTCATTGAGCCCATCATGCCAATCCAAACTCGTCGGACTGCACTCACCAAACTTCTCGCTCTCGCAGTGCTGAGTCCCACAGCTCGCATTTTTGCAGGGGAGGGTCTCCTTCACTGCCGTCTTTGCTCCAGCTGCGAGGACTGCTGCAAGGTCTGCCGCATCGTGAAGGAGGACCGGAAGATCACGACGACCTGCTACGGGTATAAGTGTGAGGATTTCTGCGTTCCCGACCCGAGCTGTCCTGATCATCAGAATTGTGAGTCGGTTTGTGAGAGCCAGGGGGGCAAAGAGCCGATTCACTGCCCGAAGCCGCTCGTCTGGACCCATTGGGTTCCCGGAGGATGTGGGACGGTCTATACGAGAAAGAAGCTGATGAAAAAGGTGGTGACCAAAAAGGTCCCGAGCTATAAGTGGGTGGTCGAGGATTTGTGCGCCGCTTGCCAGGCAAAGGTTGCTCAGATGGAGATCCCCGAGGGGACCGAGCTTCCCCCACCACCGAAGGTCGAGGGGGCGAAGGTCTTGACCGCTCAGGTGGCAGCTGCCGAACAGTAGTCGTCGTGCGGTTAGCGAACGAACCACCTCACTCCGCATCGCATCTCATGGTCGCTGAATTGCAGCGTGTGGGGATCGCAGCGGCGATAGACCACGTGCCCATCGGTTCGCACCATCAGCCAGCCGAAGTCCCAGTTGTCGCCCGCGTATCGTAATGGGATCGTGGGGCTGATTCGCACGACGGGGTGTGTACCTATGATGAACAGCTTCTGGTCGGTGTAGTAGTAGCTCGATCCGCCTTGAACGATGAGTTCATGCGGGAGAGCGGAGAGAGGATCTGTCGCCAGATCGCGACAGACATTGCCAACCGCCAGCTTCACTTCGCTTCCAGAGCTGAAGGCATCAACGAGAGCATCGATTGAGCCGCTGATCACCTCGCCCGTGGAGGTGTGGGCGAGAACCTCACGCCAGGTGTCACTGACCTGAAACCGGTAGTGGTCGAAGTCATACACAAAGTTGTGCGAGGGGGCGTTTGTTCCCTCATCCCAGCTGTCGAACTGGTGGTAGCGGGGCATGTTGTCGGGTGGCGTGACGGGAGAAGCCCCGCGCGATCCATGAGCCGGTGCCCCATCCAGAAACGGGCGGGCGATCGCTTGCGTTCCATCCTGGTTGTAGAGAAAGAACGACATCGAAGGCCGCGGCCCGAACCCGACCGGTAATTCGATCGGCTGCCGCAAACTCATGATCCCGGCCGCCCAGCGTCCATCGATCAGGTAGGTTACGCCGAACTCCGCGACCTCGCGAATCAGCTCATTGCTGGAAGAGGTGACATCGATGTGCTCGTTGTGACGGAACTCCGTCCCAATTCGCAGGTCGGCGCCGCGTCGGATCGAATCGATCAAAGCTGCGGACGAACCTGCGACTACGTTCCGCTGCTGGTCCAGTTGGAGTACGCATTGCCAGGTGGTCATCGGGGAGTCCATGGAGTGAGAGGGGCAGGCGGCTCAGACTATCACGCGGCCGATCGTCTCGAAACTCATGGCATCCTTTCGCCAACGCGGAGAATGTGAGACGATCCGGCTGTACGACGACAGCCTTGGATCTGACATCTCTGTCGGTCCATGATGTGTCTCATGCCGATGCCGCGATGGACCACCGGGAGCCTCTTGATGTCCTCATTGAAAATTCTCAGTACTGGTCGAATCGACGAACGAGAGTCTGCCTTCCCCCAGGCGGTCCAGCTTCCCAATGGTGACGTGCTCTGCTCGTTCAGTGTCGGCGGAGGTCAGTACGTACATGGCGGCAGTGACTGGGCTCGGTCGACTGATGGCGGGCTGACCTGGAAGATTGAAGGACAGCTGCTCGCTCCGTCGGATGATCCACCTTCGGCGAATGCGTTGAAGCTGAGCCTGTCGGCCGATGGCAAGACGGTTTATGCCTATGGCACACGTTACTGGGCTAACAAAGACGAGCGATTCGGCGAGCGGACGGGCGAGTCGGTCTTCTGCAAATCGACCGATGGGGGGCAGACCTGGACGGGGCCGTCCGTGGTTCCGATGCCCGATTGTCCGATCGAAGTCTCGCACTCCATCCGCCCGCTGGCCTCGGGACGGCTGCTGGCTCCCGGAGCGTTGCTGGCTGATAAGGACCGCCTGGGAGAAGAAGTCTTCGTGGTGGTCTCCGACGATGGCGGAGCGAACTGGCCGATGCGGAAGACCGTCTTCCGCGACCCGGACGGCAAGCTCGGGTTCTGGGAACAGAAGTTCGCCGAAATCACCCCAGGCACCATCATGGCCACCGCCTGGACCGTGACGCTCGGTGACTACCGCGATCAGTGCAACAGCTTCTGTTTCTCATACGACAACGGGCAGACTTGGGGGCCGCACCTCTCAACAGGCATTCGCGGCCAGACCATGTCGGTCCTTCCGCTGGGAGGGGATCGGTTGCTGGTGCTGTACAACCGCCGGTACGGTCAGCAGGGCGTGGTGATGAACCTTGTTCGGTTTACTGACAGCGCCTGGACCGTGGAGGAAGAGGGCCTGCTCTACGATGCTCAGGGGTTCCGTAATGGTCCCGACTCGGGGGCGTCCGGGGTCGATGAACTGGCCAGCTTCCAGTTTGGCTTTCCAACCGCCATCAAGCTGCAGGACGGGGCCATCCTGACGACCCACTGGTGCGTGGAAAGTGGCAAGTGCGGCATCCGCTGGACCCGGCTCGCAGTGGAGTCGATGTCATAAGCGGAGTGGCCTTGCGGTTCAGCCCTCCCCGACGCTCAAACGACGCTCGATTCACAGTCATTCACACCTGGAGATTCACTATGCTGTCACGACGATCGTTTCTGAGCACAATCGGGGCTGCGGGGGCCGGGGCCGTTTGCGTTCCCAGTCTATTCGCCGCAGAACGTCCCTCGACCCCTCGAAAGAAGATGGCGGTCATTACGACCGAATGGCGTTACCACAGCCATGCGTGGCACATGGCAGAGCGGTTTCTGGTCGGATACCCGCTCGAGGGCCGCTGGCACCACCCGCCGTTTGATGTGGTTTCGGCCTATGTCGATCAGTTCCCCGAGAATGACCTCAGCCGGAAACGCTCCGAAGAGTTCGGCTTCCCGATCTACAAATCGGTCGCCGAGGCCCTGCGCTGCGGGGGCGACAAGCTGGCTGTCGATGCGGTCCTCATCATCGGCGAGCACGGTAAATACGAACTGAGCGAGTACCAGCAGACCAAGTATCCGCGATACGAGTTCTTTAAGCAGACGACCGATGTCTTTCGGGCCGATGGTCGCACTGCTCCGGTCTTCAACGACAAACATCTGTCGTGGAAGTGGGAGTGGGCCGACGAGATGTACAAGATCTCAAAAGAGATGAACTTCGGATTCTGTGCGGGTTCGTCGCTCCCCGTCACGTGGCGCATGCCCTCGATCGAGATGCCGCTGGGGGCCGAGGTCGAGGAACTGCTGTGCGTCGCCATTGGCGGGATCGACAGCTACGACTTCCATGCTCTGGAGGTCATTCAGTGCATGGCTGAGCGTCGTCGCGGCGGCGAGACAGGTGTCGTCGCGGTACAGGCCCTGCGCGGTGATGCCGTCTGGACAGCGATGGATGCTGGCAACTGGTCGCGAGGCGGGTGGGACCCCCAGCTGTTTGAAGCGTGCCTGTCGCGGACGCAGACGCTGGCTCAACCTGAAACATTCAGCGACCGCTATCCCACTCCGTCCCAGATTCGCGAGTGGGTCAAGGAGCCGATCGCCTATCGCATCGAGTACGCCGATGGCGTGAAAGCTACGATGCTGATCATGAACGGGCTGGTGAGCGACTTCACCTTCGCCGCCCGCATCAAGGGCCAGGCGGAACCGCTCTCGACGCTCTTCTACCTGCCGCCCAATCCGAATGTGACCTACTCTGCATCGTTGATGTGGATGGCGGAGCAGACCTTCCTGACGGGTAAGTCACCGACGCCGCTGGAGCGTACGCTGCTGACGACCGGACTGGTCGAGGCGGGAGTCCGCTCTCTGGGAACCGGTCAGAAACGGCTCGAAACACCTCATCTGGCAATCCGTTACCAGCCGACGAGCGAATCGACGTTCGCCCGATCCTGATTGCCGCTGGTGTGTGTCGGAGCATGCAGCTCGTTCGTTTCTCTGAACCCCGCGATGGGGTGACATGCCTGTTCTGGTGGGACAGACATTCCTGTCTGTCCGCTCGGAGTGGGACCTCCTGGTACCCCTTAAACGCCATAAATCTCCCGCTCGACCGAGTTTCCGGGGGGCGTAAGGCTGCATTTCGTCCCGAGAAAAAACTACGATCCTTGGTCCTGAACGCGTGTCTCCTCTTGAGGGGCTTTCGACGGGGCAGTCATTGACTGCCGTTGGAGGCATCCGGGGGCTGACGCCGCCCGGCTCACCTGATGGGTGGGCCATGTTCCGCTGATTGAGATCGAGAGCTGTTTCCCGTGTCGAATCCTACTTTTGACCTGTTGAATGACCTTCTGTCGCGGCGCATCCTGATTCTGGATGGATCGATGGGGGCGTTGCTGTTTTCGAAACAGCTGCAGGAGTCCGACTATCGGGGCAAGCGGTTCACCTCGCACCCGATCGATTTGAAGAACGCGACCGACATTCTTTGTTTGACCCAGCCGGAGATGATCGCCAGCGTGCACCGCGACTATCTTGACGCGGGCGCCGACATCGTCGAGACCAACAGCTTCAACGCGAATCCACTTTCGCTGGCCGAGTTTGAACTGGGGCACCTCACCCGCGAGATCAACGTCGCAGCGGCAGAGGTCGCCCGTAGTGTGGTCGACGAATACACCAAGAAGAACCCCGATAAGCCGCGGTTTGTGGCTGGCAGCATCGGGCCGACCAAAGTCCAGTTGTCGTTCAACGCTGACAAGCCGGGGTATCGCCCGACTTCTTTTGATGCAATGCAGGCGAGCTACGCTGAGCAGGTTCGCGGACTGCTCGACGGGGGCGTCGATTTGCTGCTGCCTGAAACGAGCTTCGACACGCTGAACATGAAGGCCTGCCTGTCGGCCATTCAGCAGGTCTTTGCCGAGCAGCAGTACTCGGTCCCGGTCATGCTCTCGACCACGATCTTCATGGGCGGACGGACGCTGACCGGCCAAACGCTCGAAGCATTCCTGGCAGCTGTGTCGCACTTCCCGGCCTTCAGCATCGGGATGAACTGCGGGATCGGCCCCAAGCAGATGCGCGAGTACGTCGACATTCTGCGCAAGCGGGTGCCATCGACGACGAACATCTGCTGCTACCCGAACGCCGGCATGCCCGACGGCATGGGCGGCTTCGACTCGAATCCCGCTGAGTTCACACAGACCGTGGCTGAGTGGGCGCAGAATGGGTGGTTGAACATCGTGGGTGGATGCTGCGGAACGAACCCGGAGTACATCAGGAGGACCGCTGAAGCGGTCAGCAGCCTGGGGCCGAGGGCTAAGGGCCGAGGGACCGCGGGACACGGGGCTCATACGGCGGTGTTTAGTGGGACCGATGTGTTCGAGCTGCGAGAGGCAGTTCCGGCCAGTGAAGCTGTTGCTCCTCTCAACCCTCAACCCTCAACCCTCAACGAGCCCGCTCCGGGCGCTGACGCTTCCGGCTCGCGCCCGTTCCTCATGATTGGCGAGCGGACCAACGTCACCGGTTCGCGGAAGTTTGCCCGGCTCATCAAGGAGAAGAACTACGACGAGGCCCTGAAGATTGCCCGCGAGCAGATCGAGGGCGGGGCCAACATGATCGATGTGAACATGGACGAAGGCCTGCTCGACAGCGAGCAGGAGATGGTCCACTTCCTGCACCTGCTGTCGGACGATCCGGACGTGAACAAGGTCCCGGTCATGGTCGACAGCTCGAAGTTCAGCGTCATCGAGGCTGGGCTTAAGTGCTTGGCCGGGAAGGGCGTCGTGAACTCGATCTCGCTGAAGGAAGGTGAGGAAAAGTTCCTCGAACAGGCCCGCATCGTTCGCAGCCTCGGGGCCGGTGTGGTGGTGATGGCCTTCGATGAATCGGGACAGGCGGTCACCGCCGATCACAAGGTCTCGATCTGTAAGCGGGCCTTCAAACTCCTGACGGAGACGGTTGGGTTCGCGCCCGAGGACATCATCTTCGATACCAACATCCTCACCGTGGGAACGGGGATGGAAGAACACTCCAACTACGCAGTCGAGTTCTTCGAAGCGGTCCGCCGGGTGAAGAGTGAATGCCCGGGGGCACTGACTTCGGGCGGTGTCAGCAACGTGTCGTTTTCCTTCCGCGGGAACGAGGTCGTCCGCGAGGCGATGAACGCCGCCTTCCTGTTCCACGCCATCCGGGCGGGCCTCGACATGGGCATCGTCAACGCCGGCCAGCTGGAGGTCTATGATGAGATCGACAAGGAGCTGTTGACCTATATCGAAGACGTGCTGCTGAACCGACGGCCCGACGCGACCGAGCGTTTGATCGCTCACTCCGAGGTCATCAAGGCCCAGTCGAGCGGCAAGAAAGAAACCGCCGCCGAGGCCGAAGCCTGGCGGAGCGACACCGTCGAAGAGCGTCTCAAGCACGCACTGCTCAAGGGCATCGCTGACTTCATCGACGCGGATACGGAAGAGGCCCGTGTGAAGTATGGCCGGCCGCTGAATGTGATTCAGGGGCCGCTGATGGCCGGCATGAGCGTCGTGGGCGATCTGTTCGGTCAGGGGAAGATGTTCCTGCCACAGGTCGTGAAATCGGCGCGAGTCATGAAGAAGGCCGTGGCATACCTCGAGCCGTTTATGGAGGCCGAGAAGGAAGCCCTGCGAGCTGCGGGGACTCCTGCCGAGATCGCGGCGAGTCAGGCGGAGGTTCATTCCACCTCTCGCGGAAAAATCCTGCTCGCCACTGTGAAGGGCGACGTTCACGACATCGGCAAGAACATTGTCGGAGTGGTGCTGCGCTGTAACAGCTTTGATGTGATTGACCTCGGCGTGATGGTCAGCTGTGACAAGATTCTGGATACGGCCATCGCCGAGAATGTCGACATCATCGGCCTGTCGGGACTGATCACTCCGTCGCTGGAGGAGATGCAAACGGTCGCCAAAGAAATGCAGCGGCGCGGGTTCAAGATCCCACTGCTCATCGGTGGGGCAACGACCTCGTCCAAGCATACCGCGGTGAAGATCGCCCCGTCGTACGATCAACCGGTGGTGCATGTGGTCGACGCGTCGCTGTCGGTTCCAGCTGTGGAGAAGCTGATTGACCCCGAGTCGAAAGACGCCTACATGGTCCAGGTTCGTGCGGAGCAGGATCGCGACCGCGCGAGCTTTGCCCGGCGGAACGAGCAGGCTCTCGTCAGCTATTCCGATGCCCTGTCTCGGCGGTATACGACGGACTGGGCGAGTGTCGATATTCCGAAGCCGGCGTTTCTCGGGACGAAGGTCATTGAGCCCGACCTGAACGTGTTGCGGTCGTACATCGACTGGTCGCCGTTCTTCCAGACCTGGGAACTTCACGGTAAGTATCCGAAGATCTTTGAAGACCCCAAAGTCGGAGACGAGGCCAAGAAGCTCTTCGCTGACGCGAACAAGCTGCTCGATCGGATCATTGCGGAGAAGCTGTTCACCGCAAAGGGCGTCTACGGGTTCTGGCCCGCTCACTCTGACGGCGATGACATCATCATCGAGCGGCCCGGCGATGTGCCCGCAGTCGCAGCTCCCAAACGCAAGCGGAAGCGTGAGGTCACGAAGTCATCCGGACCCGCCACGCCCGCAGCTCGTTTCCGCGAGTACCTGGCCACGATTCGGCAGGGGCTGACGCGGAACCCGTTGCTGGTACTGAATGCGGTTGAGACGCAAGAGAGTTCGTTCGGGGTCGAGACGATCTTCCAGATGGTCACCGCCAAGAAGGTCGGCCGCGCTTCCGTGGCCAAGACGCTTGAACAACTGGTCGCTGCCGGGATCGTCACTCAACAGGGCGAGAGTTTTCGACTGGCTCCCGAACCTGTTGATACCTCCGCGTCTGAGGTTGATAAGACGTTGAGTGCTCCCACTGCAACGGCACGCGTCCCCCGTACTCTGGCGGTCTTCTCCCAGCTGCGTCAGCAGTGGGAACGTCCGGGGCAGAAGGACTTCCGGTCGCTGGCCGATTACATCGCTCCGCAAGAGAGCGGTCGACAGGACTACGTCGGGGCCTTTGCGGTCACAGCAGGGCACGGATGCGACGAACTGGTGAAACAGTTTGACGCGGACCATGACGAGTACAACTCGATTTTGACGAAGGCCCTGGCTGATCGCCTGGCTGAGGCGTTCGCCGAATACATCCACGCCGAGGCCCGCAAGGCCTGGGGTTTCGGCCAGTCCGAAAATCTCACCCCGGAAGAGATCATCGACGAAAAGTACCGCGGGATTCGGCCAGCTTACGGCTACCCCGCGTGCCCCGACCACACCCGCAAACGACAGTTGTTCGATCTGTTGCACGCCGAGGAGAAGGTCGGGATCAAGCTGACCGAGAGCTATGCGATGTGGCCGGCCGCCAGCGTGAGCGGGTTACTGTTCGCCCATCCGGCCGCCCGGTACTTCAGCGTCGACCGGATCACGAAGGACCAGGTCGAGAGCTACGCGGCCAGAACCGGCCAGACCGTGGCCGAAGTCGAACGCTGGCTGATGCCAAACCTGGGGTATTGATCTCCGAGGTTGCGATGAGAGGGATGCTTGTCGCAGGCGGGGCCGGAGGTTCACCGAGGGCAGAGGGCCGACGGCGGGGACGATGGATGTTCTCTCTGTCTGTGAGTCGACTTGCCCTCCTGGTCGATCCGCATCGTTTGGATCTGGCCAAGGATCGCTTGCTCCTTCGATGTCAATGTCCCGTTCAGTGGAGGATCACTCGCGTCGATTGTTTTGGATCCGGCTGATATCCCCCGCGAATTCTCATTCGCTGTACGCCGGTTGAATCTGGGTTTCTGGGGAGGTAAAGTCCACGCACGCGAGCTGATCGCGAGTGGTTGTTCCTCCCACCATTTTGTAGACCCATGCCCGAGCCTACGTCGATGTCTGTCTCTCCGGGAGTCTGGACACGCAAGCATTTATTGGGGCTTCAGGAACTTTCGGCGACCGAGATCGAAACGATTCTCGACGAAGCCGCCCGCTACAAGAACAAGTGGAACGCGGGCGAGACGAAGTTCGATGACCTCAAGGGCGTTGCGGTCGCCAACCTCTTCTTCGAGCCCTCGACTCGTACCAAAACCAGCTTCAGTCTGGCGGCCAAACGGCTCAGCGCCGATACCGTCGACTTTACGGCGTCGAGCAGCAGCCTGACCAAGGGCGAAACATTCATCGACACCGCCCTGAATATCCAGGCGATGGGCGTCCATCAGATGGTCGTGCGGCACAGTTCCTCGGGGGCCCCCGAACAGCTGGCCCGCGAAGTTGACTGTAATGTCATTAACGCCGGTGACGGCACGCACGAGCATCCGACGCAGGGGTTGCTCGACATCTTTACGATTCGATCGCATCGTCAATCGCTCAAGGGGCTGACCGTCGCTCTCGTCGGGGACATCAAGCACAGCCGCGTCGCACGCTCGAACATCTGGGGCCTGACGAAACTCGGGGCACGCGTGATTGTCTGTGGCCCACCGACGCTGATCCCCGCAGCTGTGAAAGAGTTTGGGGTCGAAGTTGCACATAGCCTCGACAAGATTCTGGGTGAGTGCGACTGCATCAATCTGTTGCGAGTGCAGTTTGAGCGGCAGCGGGGGGCCTATTTCCCGTCGGTGCGTGAGTATGCCCATCTGTACGGTATGAACGGTCCGCGCATGAAGCGGGCCAAGTCGGACGTGTTGATTCTCGCTCCCGGGCCGATCAATCGCGGTGTGGAGATCACTCCCGATGTCGCCGACGGAAAGAACTCGGTGATTCTCGATCAGGTGACGAACGGATTGTTTATCCGCATGGCCTGTCTCTCTCTCCTGCGGAGAGCGACAGAGAACGAGCGGAGGGAGTCGAAATGAGCCCCGCATCCTCTGCCTCAGAACCAACAACGCTCCACATTCGTGGTGGTCGCCTCATCGACCCGCTGCTCGGTACCGACACGGTTGGCGACCTGTGGATTCACAATGGAGTCATCGTCGCCGAGAAGGATATCGGTGATCATCAGCCGCTGGTGATTGATGCTCATGGGTTGATCGTCAGCCCCGGTTTCGTCGACTGCCGCGTGAGCCTGGGTGAGCCGGGTTTCGAGGAAGACGAAACGATCGCGACCGGAACCGCAGCTGCCTTGGCAGGCGGATTCACATTGATTGCGTCGCTGCCTGATACCAATCCTGTGGTCGAGACCCGCGCGGATGCCGAGTTTGTCCTGCAGCAGGCCCAGCGAGCCGGGAACTGTCGCGTGGTCGCACTGGGAGCTGTGACCAAGGGCCGCCAGGGGGAAGAACTGGCCGAGATGGGCGAGCTGATCTCCGGGGGAGCTGTGGCTTTCACCGATGCGAAGCAGCCGATTACCAATGCCGAGGTGATGCGCCGGGCCCTTGAGTATACCCGGATGTGGGACAGCGTGATCCTGCACCTGCCGCAGGTGTCCACACTAGTCCAGGGCGGGGTCATGCACGAGGGGTACTACTCCAGCATGCTGGGCTTGCGCGGGATGCCGACAGCTGCGGAAGAGATCATGGTCCGCCGCGACATCGCGCTGGCGGAGCTGACCGGGGGGCGTATCCACCTGATGGCGGTGACCTCGCGACGCAGTGTGGAGGAGATTCGCGACGCCAAGTTACGTGGCGTTCGAGTGACCGCCGACGTAACGCCGCATCATCTGTTGCTGACCGACAAGGAATTGGTCACCTACGACGCGAACTACAAGGTCGATCCGCCTCTGCGAACCCCAACCCACATCGAGGCTCTGATCGAGGGACTCATTGACGGTACGATCGAGACGATCAGCTCGGATCACACGCCGATCGCGTCGGAGAAAAAGGCGCGTGAGTTCGATCAGGTTCCGTTCGGGCTCTCGGGGTTGGAGACCTTGCTTCCGCTTTGCATCGAGGCGTTGATCACTCCCGGACATCTGACTTGGCAGCAATTGATCTCCAAGCTGACGGTTGGACCCGGCCGACTCCTGGGGCGTGAAAAGACGAAGACCCTCGCCGCTGGCACAGTGGCCGACATCACCTTGATCGACCCTGCCGCGAAGTATGAGATAGACACCACACGGTTCCGCTCTCTCGGACAGAACACTCCCTTCCACAATCGCCCCGCCACGGGGCGTGTCCACTCGACGATTGTCGGTGGGGACGTTCGGTATTCATTCAGCAAGTAGTCCGCCACGAAGAAGAACAGACAGGAATGCCTGTTCCGCGGAAATTCAAAAGTAGGACAGACATTCTTGTCTGTCCGAACTGAAGACAAACTCAGAGATCGCTCTAGTAGGTGTTGCCACCGATGAGCGGGGTCATCTGCATCGAGTTGGATTTGCTGCCCAGCCGTGGCTCGACCATGAAGTTCATGCTGTAGACATTACGGCTGCGGTCATAGCCAGCGCCCAGGTGGAATAGCATGTATTCGCCGACCCGGGTGACTGTCAGTGACTGACCGCGGTCGAGGCCTTCCGCGACGTCATACGATGCGCCAAAGGTGGAAATCCACTTTTCCGTCATGCGATAGCTGTAGCTTCCGGTGACCAGCTGGCTGAAGACAGGCAGGGCTTCGACCTGCCGGAAGCCAAAGTACAAGCTGCCGCGCGGGCCGCGTTGAGTCAGGATTCCAGCGTTCCAGACCCGTTGACCCTGGTTGAACGGGTCGACCACCGCGTTCGCGAGGAACTGGGTGCGTTCGCCGACTTGCCACATGTAACGTCCCGTCAGCAGTCCGAAGGTGTCACCAAAGTTATCGCGATCGGCATTCGGGAAGATGCTGGCTTCGAGGTCGAGGGTCATCCAGTCTCGGATTCGCTGACGCTCAACGGGGCCATCTTTGGTCTGCCAGCGCTGCCGCAGACCGAGCCGGAGGACCTGCTGGTTGTCGACCAGTTCCTGGTAGGCGGCAGTGACGCTCTGCCCGGCACCGGCCCGCACGGCGTAGAAGCGCGGATCAAATTGCGGAGGGAGTGTTCCCCCGTACTCGAGGTCGAGGAATCGTTCGCGGAATCGCTCCTGGGCATCTTCGTCGAACGCGTTGTACTGCGGAATGTCGGCGAGTGATTGTGACGACCGCGAGTACGAGTAATCGGCATCCAGCACCACCTTATGAGCCAGACCATTCAGCCCCAGGATGGAGCTCTGAATCTCGGGCATCGCCCGCCAGAACTCCAGGCTGGCTCGCACGCCGGCACTTCCGTACAGACGGGAAAGGTCGTTGGCCGTCATGTCCTGCTGCCAATATGCCGCTTCACCCAACGCATAAGGTGAGACCTTGACCGCGCCGAGCTGGAAGGGCAAAGACACCTCATGTCGCGTTCCCGTGACGAGTCCCTGCACATTGGGGAAGTACGGCAACGGGGTGAAGGTATCTTCCGGGTTGGTCGGCGGAGTGGCCGGCTTGATGTGTCCGTAGCCAGCCCAGCTGTGATGACTCCAGCTGACGAGGTCATTCAGCAGAGGCTCGCCCAGTACGGTCAGATCCAGTCGAGGAAGCCATGCGGTCTGGTCGAAGATCTCATTCGGGTTGATTTGGAACAACAGACTGCCGGTGACGTTGTCGTTCTGCACGCCGATGTTGACCAGGTTTTCCTGGTCCTTACCACGATCGAATTCCGGCTCGTAGTATTGCTCGAGGAAGTTGCGGTCGTTGTTGAAGAAATACGACATTTCGCCCGTCATGCTGATGCCATTGGGAGCATCAATCCGCGTGCGGCTCAAGGCCCGACCGCGATTCGCATTCGGGAATGTCAGGGCGTTACGTCCCAGACCCAGCCGGTCGAGGCCACCATCGTTGATGTAGTAGATGAGGCCTTCGCCGGTGATGTGCGTCGGCAACCCGAGCAGTTGGCCATACACGTCATAGCTGCCGGTTGTTCCCACAGCTGGGCCGCGTTTGGTGTAGCCATCGACCAGCAAGTCCCAGTCGACACCTTGCGGCAGATCGAAGCCGAAGAGCTTGTCGACGCCCCAGACAGAATTCAGTTCGCCCCCGAACATCCCGCTGTAGCCGACGTTGAGCGACTCGAGCGGGAAGGGCGTTTCTTCAATCGGTCCACTGACCCGCGGCAGGTAGAAGACCGGGACCTCTTCGATGAACAGCGTGTTGTTCGATGCCGAGATGTACTGGGATGTGATCGGTTGGCCGGTGTTGGCGTCGAACCGATCTCCCCACAAGTTGGGGCGTTCTTCGACGGTGATGAACCCCGACTGGACTCGATAACCGGGCCGGCCCATCTGGCTGGTTGAGACCCAGGCGTTCTGGGCCTGGAAACTGGTTTGCGAGGTCTGGCGGATCGTGTCAGCGCGGACGCGGAGAGTGGCGTCGTACTCGGGAACGTAGGTTCGCAACTCGCTGTTCATGAGCAGGCCGCGCTGGTCTCGCAGGTCGTAGAACGCGTGGCTGGCGCGGGCTTCGCTATTACCTTGCCGGACAACGATGTCACCTTCCAGGTACACCTGAAACGGAGTGTTCTCGTCGAGCTCGGATTCCGCTCCCGAGTTTCCCAGCCCCTGGACGGAGGTCCAGATCACACCGCGATCGGCTTCGAGTTCGATCGAGGTCAGATTGACCTGTCCGTTGATCAGGATGGGAACATTACTGACGACGATGTTGAAGCCACCTTGAATCGTGGTCATCGATTCCGGTGGCTGCTTGCTGTTGTCGACGTCACTGTGAACTTTGAAATCGCTTCCCAGGTTGCGGGGGGTGATCGTGACGCGTCGCGGCGTAAACGTCTGCCCAATCGACTGGCCGAACGGCACGATGCTTCCATCGGGCATGATGGGAGCTTCCGGAACAGTCTCGGAGTATTGCGTCTGCTGCAGGTCGTTGCGGCTATCGCGACGGCGTTCCAATCCTCGCCGATAGGTCAACGAGTCGGCCATCGAGCGTTCTTCGGGATTCTTCCGGCACTGGAATGGCATCGACGACCGCAGCTCGACCATCATCCAGGGCTTGCTCACCGTCCGGTCGGGCTCGCTCAATCGCGCTTCCCCGTCGAGGTAGACGGTCAGTCGATAATCCTTCGGCCCCTGGGGATCGGTCGAGGGAGTGGTATTCAACCAGAACACCATCTCGTTCGCTTCGAGAACGGAGGATCCCTGCGTGACGCGGCAGCTTCCGCGGGCGTAGAACACTTCCTGGCCCGATTCCTTCCACCGCCAGGCGTACTGGTAATCGATCGTGATCTGATCGTTGCGGACCGGCGGAGCGGGCTCTGCGATCGAATGGCCGTGAGGAGCTGGCTGCAGCAGGGCACGGTCCACTCGCTGCATCGTCGTTCCGGTGTGACCCGCCCCGGGAAGGTCCTGAGCGTGAGCTTCCGTGAGTGCGCAGACCCCCAGCGCGAGCGCCAATAGCGCCAACAGCGTCGAGGATCGAATCGCAGGGAAGTTCACAAATGAAGTTCCGGTGGGAAGAACCGGCAGATGACCATGAAGTGAGTGAGTCTCAGAACAAGGCCAAGTGTGAGATGACAGAGGGGAGTCTGGGTGGGTGTGCACTCGCACGCTCGGCGAGGAACTCACCGAGGACATGAGAAGGCGGCGGAGTATATGACCGTTCTTGAAAAAGAGTCAATAAGTGAATTTGCGAGGCAAGAATTCTAAAGTTCTTGTTCGGTATGGAGTTGCGGCAACAGGGTGTCGGGGAAGACCGGTGTCGCTGAGAATTCTGGATCGCTTGAAATGAGAACTGGATGTTGGCGACGTAACTTCTGATCTGGTAAGGATCCCCGGAAGGGCAGCCGTGTGGGCCCGGTGGGTTGCTCAGTGCTCCCGGTTGGCTGACAATCGCGACTCCTCTGAAGTTCCTCTGGATGGAGTCCTCGTATGCTCACTCTCGAATCGCGTCGGCAGAAGTTCCCCAACCTTGACCAGATGGTCTATCTCAACACAGCTGCGGAGGGGATTCCGCCGGTCGATGTTCATGAGGCGCTCGACGAGTACTTTCACGACAAGCTGATGGGGATGGACGGTCGCGGGCCACACTTTGCCGCACTGGCCGAGACGCAGAAGCTGGTGGCTGACTTCTATGGGCTGACGGCGGATGAGACGGCGATCTGCTCGTGTTCGTCGGAGGCTTACAACCTGGCGGCGATGGCATTGCGGCTGCAGCCGGGAGATGAGGTCATCATCAACGATCTCGACTTCCCGGCCGGAGCGACCCCGTGGTTGCAACCGACTTGCCCGGCGACGGTGAAGGTGTGGAAGTCGCGCGACGGCGTGCTGCATAACGAGGACTTGGCCCAGTTACTGACTGCAAAGACTCGATTAGTGGCGGTCTCGCTCGTCAGCTTTTTCAACGGATTCAAACTGTCGCTCCCCGAGGTCGTCGAGACCGTTCGTCGAGGTTCGACGGCCCTGTTGTCGGTGGACGTGACCCAGGCCCTCGGACGGATTCCGCTCGACCTGACGGGAGCTGACCTGATTATCAGCAGCACGCACAAGTGGATTCTCGCCAGCCATGGCGGTGGGCTGATCGGGGTGCCGAGTGCCCGCGCTAAGGAATGGACCGTGCCGGCGGGTGGCTGGTACAACCTGCAGGACGCCTTTGGGGCCAACCGCTTTGAACATGTCGAAAGCAAGCCCGGAGCCGCGAGCTTCGCGGTGGGGATGCCGAACTTCCCCGCCATCTATGCGATTCGAGCGGGGCTGAAGTACATCCAGTCGGTCGGCGTCGAGGCGATCGATAACGCCGTGCGACCGCTGGTGCATCAGGCTCTGGCAGAGATCGCGAAGCTGCCGGTGGAGTTGCTGACCCCGACTGACACGAGCCAGATCGCGGGCATTATCGCCTTCCGCCACCCTAAGGCCGAAGAGATTGCCAAGGCTCTGCACGCCAAGAACATCCACATCATGTCCAACGCCGGGCGTCTGCGCGTGGCGATCCACGGGTACAATACGCCCGAGGATGTTGAGTCGTTGCTGAGGGAGCTGACAGCTGCGTTGAAGGTCATCGGATAACTGAGACAACTGATCCGGGAGGGCGAAGCTCCTGCTGAGCCGCCCTCGCGAACCGGAACTTACGGCTTTTCTTCGACTCCGCAGACGCACACCATCTGCTGGCATCCCGGGCAGCCGTTGCCGTATTTCGCCTGTACAGCGGCATCGAGGTCGATCTTGGCGACGTTAGCAATCGTTGCCAGCCAAGCCAACACATCGGCGAACTCGAACGCGAGTTCCTCTTTCGTCCCGCTGCGAAGTGCGGTCGCCAACTCGCCGACCTCCTCCATCAGCCACATAAACGTCCCCTCGATCCCGCGCTCTTCATCCTTGCGGGAGTACATCGTGTCGATCAGGTTCTGCAGTTCTTTGAGTGTCATGAGGATGATCGTTCTGTGCGAAAGACAGCGAGCGGCAGACGTCAGTCTGCTGTGAATCGACGGGAATTGAAGGACCAGCTGGCGAGCTGGAAGTGAGCGGCTGCTGCGACGGCTACCCCGATAGGACAGACAGGGATGTCTGTCCTACTGGTCAGAAGAAGCGGTTCTGAGCGGCTGGCTCAGTCTACTTCACAAACCGGACGCTCTTCACCATCTCCAGGTCCCGTTCCGCCAGCTGTTCGACCAGCTTCGGCTCGATCGCGAAGACGAATGACAGCTGTTGTCCGTTGGGAGCAGCGAGCAGGTAGTAATGCCATTGCATCGGGACTTCGATCGCTTCCTTGCCACTGGAGAGCGTGGTCTGGCCCTCGGCGATGAATCGATAAATCGTCTGGCCGTTGTCCGCGGGGATCTTTTCGTACGGCTGCATCGCTTTGAATCGCTGGCCGAGCGAAGTCTTGATGTCTGACTCAAACTGCTCCAGCGACGCATGCTGACCCGGTGCAGCTGCGGGGATCTGGGCGACATTGCACTGGCAGATCAGGCTGCCGTTCTCCATCAGGCGGAAGATGACAACCTGACTGGCTCCTTCCAGGACAGCCTGAAACAGGTGCCAACGTCGTTCATGCAGGAGTTGAACTTTCCAGGGAACAGCGTCGAAGGTCAGCATCTCAGCTCCGCGCGGCGGGCTCACCGGGAGGGCTTCGAGGAGCTTGTCGGTCAACTTGCCTGGTGCCGGGACGACCTGACGAGTGACGACCGTATCGACGCGGGCGTCAATGCCAGGGCTCACGGTGCCGATGTTGGCCTTCATGTTGTAGGTCAGCTTGGCCGCAGTAATCAGCTGGGCTTTGATGTCGAAGGTCATCTCTCCTGCGACCTTCACTTCGGTGTTCGATCCATATCGCTGGCCGAGGACGTTCCCATCAATCGAGATCGTCGCCGTGTTCCCTTTGAGCGAGGTCAACGTGCAGTTCATCTCTGACTTCTGCACGGCTTCAACGGTGGCCAGCATCTGAATCGCCCACGCATTCGGTGACCACTTGTCGCCGACCTCGACTGCATTGGGGGGGAGCAGGGCTTGCAACGCCAGCGGTTCGCCGGGCAGCTCCAGCAGATCCATCGTCTCGCGCGAGAGCATGCTGTTCGGGCAGTAGACCCACACGCCGGTTTCCGCACCCGATGCGACAATCAACCGGTTGCTGGCAGGCAGTTCTTGCTGTGACTGGCGTCCGGAGATCGTCGTTTCCAGGTTCGCGGCTTCGAACTCGCGAACAGCTCGCAGTGAGGCGGCATCGCGTCCTCCCGACGGCAACCGGCGCTCGCGGAAACGAAACTTCGCCTTGGCCTCGATGGGGAGTTTCTGGCTCTTCTCCTTACCACCAGACGTAAAGACCGAACCCGAAGTCGTCACCGACACACTGGCCATGACGACTCGCTCGGAGCCCTCAGGCTCCTTCAAGGTCGTGGCCGACAGAGCGATCGCGGGCCAGAACCAGAGGCTGGCGATTCCACTAAGGACCAACACCCGCTTGATCCGCTGCCGAATTGAAGAGTGGGTGGCTGACGATTTCATCGACGTTCCTTCGTCCGATTTCCGGGAGAGAGTCTGGAAATCTATCACGCGACGGGGAACAGTGGGAAGAGGGGTGTCGGCCTGCCGCCGTTTGCGAGTGGTGGAGAGACGCAATCGAACTCGCCAGACTCAGGGATTTACCACGTTTTCAGCGGAAGCAGGACCCACAAAGCGTAAGCCACCGGACCCGCGTAAAGGATGCTGTCGAGCAGATCGAGCAACCCGCCGAACCCCGGGAAGAGTGCGGCGGAGTCCTTCTTGCCAGCGTCCCGCTTCAGCAGGGATTCCATCAGGTCGCCAATCATCCCGGTCAAGCCGACGACCGCTCCGAACAGGCAAGACGCCCATGCGGGGCTGGCTGTCCATGTCTTGTTGAAGATGGGCGGAGCAAAGGTCAGCCACGCCCATGAGGCGAGTATCGACGTGGTGATACCCCCAACGGCCCCCGCCCAGGTCTTGCCGGGGCTGAGGACCGGGGTCATCTTCGTTTTGCCGAACAGCCGGCCGAATGTGTAGGCCCCGATATCGCAACTCTTGGCGGCGATGATCAGCGAACCCAGCACCAGGTAACCCGCCTTGCTCCCGGCGACCCAGCGCAATTGAGCAGTGATCCCCAGCAGGAATCCCGAGTAGGCCATGATGAGCAGGGAAACACCGAGGGATTCGAATGAGTGCCCCGGGGCCTCGAACTCGGCGGCCTCCCGAATAAAGAGCACCAGAAGGCTCAACGCGAACACCAATGCCATCGGTCCCAGGCTGGCAAACGGAGCGACCTCATCCAGAGGGACTTTCCAGAACCAGGCAGGGATCCACGCTGCCAGTGCGGTCGCACAGCTTCCCAGCATTTGCGTGCGGCGGCGGCTGGGGAAGCTGCGTGCGGCGAACAGGTCACCCAGTTCCCAGGCACTGCGAATCGATAAGACCACAGCAAACACCGCCAAAATGATGGCAGACTGGCCCATCAAATGGTCAATGCGAAACAGCCCCAGCAACAGCGGAATCAGGATGGCCGAGATCAGCAGACGCCAGCCCAGCATAGAGAGAGTCCTAACAATCGTTGAACGGAGAAAAACAGATCAGGGCGAGCAGCTTTCTGTCGGCTTGTCGACGAGGCCTCCGAAGCGACGCTCGCGTGCCGCATAGTCGCGAAACGCCTGATACAGATCATTACGACCAAACTCGGGCCAGCAGTTTTGCGTCACCCACAGCTCGGCATAACTGATCTGCCACAGCAGGAAGTTGCTGACCCGCATCTCGCCCGCCGTGCGGATTACGAGATCGGGATCGACCATGCCCGCCGTATAGAGGTGGTCGCTGATCGTCTGTTCGGTGATGGTCGAGGGATCGATTGCACCGGTCTGCACCTGCTGAGCAATGTGGCGAACGGCCTGGGTCAATTCGTCACGGGCCCCATAGTCGAGGGCCAGGCACAACCGCATCCCGGGGTTGTTACGGCTCAGTTCGACAGTGGTTTGCACCTCGCTCCAGATCCCGCGAGAGATCCGGTCGGTGCGACCGATGGTGGAGAAGCGGATGTCCTGCCGCATGATCTCCTTCCGCTCGGCGATGACATATCGCTTGAGCAGCCCCATCAGAAGATCGAGTTCCAGCGGCGGACGCTTCCAGTTTTCACTGCTGAAGCAGTAGAGCGTCAGCTGGCCTACGCCGATGCGGGCGCATTCTTCGATGACGGTGCGGACGGTCTGGACACCGCGTCGATGGCCTTCAATGCGTGGCAGTCCCTGGCGCTTGGCCCAGCGGCCATTGCCATCCATGATGATCGCCACATGCTGCGGGATGCGATTGCGCTGCAGCCCCAGTTGGCAAATGTGTTCATCAGAGTAGGGAGGGTCCGCAGGCACAAACGAATCCGCCAGAAGGGAAAGCCGTCTCCCGAGTATTCAAACGATTCGGGGTGGCCGCATCATAACCGGCGATACCCGTAGAGCGAACTCTATGTGCAGACAACTTGAAAAGGGCAGAGGCCGAGAGAGCCGGACCTCTGCCCAACGAGTATCCTCTGTTTCAGCAATCAGGCGAAAAACGACAGCGATTCGTCGTACATCTCGGCGTCGGAAAATTCATCGTCATCATCGGCGGATCGGCACTGCAAGACCACTTCTCGGTAGGTGTTGTCTCCCGGTGATGAAATGGCCAGACGAGCAGCACCTTCTCGCACTTCCAGCACTCGCACGATGGTGTCTTCCACGCGAATAGCTTCGTCAATGCCACGTTCGATAAAGATCATAAGTACCCTCAGGGACTCGAAGAGACAGACTGACCAGACTCACCGTGAATGGGTGAAGCGGGCTGTCGAGGTGTCTGACGTCCTGTCGAAGTGATGTCGCCGGCAGCGGATGGAACACCGCGTTTCTTGTCAGCGATGACGAGCTCGAATCGAGCGGGCACATTTTGCTCAACTCGATGCGAAAGGGCAATGCACGAAATTGAGTTCTGTTTTTCTCAGAGTGATTCTCCGATTTCCATCTTGACAGTCAGACTTTGTCGTCCCGTGTGATGTGATTTTTCGCGAAGAGATACTCCCTCAATGCAAACAGCCCTCGCAAGAACTTGCGAGGGCTGTCGCTCGGTGTTGAGTACTTATCCCAGCTGCGAATCCGTCCGCATCAGGTCACTAGCGAACCAGACCATAGACGTTCTTCAGGCTCTTCGTGGAGGACACAGGACGAGCATTCTCGCCGTTGATCTTCCGGGGGAAGTAAGCCTTTGGCTCAGCTGGAGGAGCTGGAGCCACTGCGGGAGCAGCGGCAGGAGCCTGAGCAGGAGCGGCAGCGGGAGCTGCAGCTGGTGAGTAAGCCGGAGCGGTTGCACATCCGGTGCTCACACAGCTGTTTCCACAGCCGTTCCCTGCACCGCAAGGAGCAGCACAGTTAGGCGAGCCAGCACCGCAGCCGTTGCCAGCTGCACAGTTGTTGGGGGCGGTGCAGCCATTGCCTGCTCCGCAGGGAGCGGCACAGTTTGGGTCACCGGCACCAGCTCCGCAGCCGTTTCCGGCGTCGCAGCACTTGCCTGGATCATCACAGCCCTTGCCAGCGTCGCAGCACTTGCCGGGATCAACGCAGGTGGTATCGCAGACAGCCTTCTCGCAGGTTGGATTGACAACGTCATATCCGCACTGCTTCAGAGCCTGCTCAGCCTGACGACGGACACCACGGTCACAGTCAGCCAGAGCGATGGTCAGGGCTTCCACGACGCACTGCGAGCAGCAGCACTTGTTCTTGCGAAGCTCGTCGCCAATCTTGTCAGCGGCGGTCCGACGAACGCGGTGATCCGCATCGTTCAGACCATAGATGAAGGCCGACATGATTTCGGGATTGCAGACGCAGTCATACTTCCGTCCCAGCTTGGACAGAGCACGACGACGCTGATGAGCCTTGCAACCCGTCTGAGACTGATAAATCAGCTCAGCGATTTCGCATGCGTCCTTGCAGCACACCGTGGTCGTGGTGCAGCTGTCGCCAGCACCAGCCGCGCAGCTGTTCGGATCGGTGCAGCCGTTTCCAGCACCGCAGTTGTTCGGGTCAGTGCAACCATTGCCAGCTCCAGCAGGAGCAGCACAGGTGTTAGCACCAGCACCGCAGCCGTTTCCGGCACCGCAGTTGTTCGGATCGGTGCAACCATTGCCAGCTCCGCAAGGAGCAGCACAGGTGTTGGCACCAGCACCGCAGCCGTTTCCGGCTCCGCAGTTGTTCGGATCGGTGCAGCCATTGCCAGCACCAGCCGAGCAGCTGTTCGGGTCGGTGCAACCGTTTCCGCAGCCGTTGCCAGCTCCGGTCGGGCAGCAGCTCAAAGCTGGGCTTCCACAGCCGCTGCCGCAGCCTGGGTCAACGCAGCACGACTTCACGAACTGACGCTGATAGTTGTAGATGTTGCGATGGCAAGGCCGAACGATCTTCGGCTTGCAGCACGTGGGCTGGAAAGTTGGGGCACAGTCGCAACACTTGGCTGCCCCGCACCCGACATCGTGTCCGGCCTGGGCATAGCTGCCCATTCCGAAAACGGTGATCAAGGCGGCAATTGTTCGGATAGACTTCATAAGAGCAACGTCTCCTTCCTTAGGGACTGACTCAAGCCGTCCTGGCACCGCTGTGGGTCAACAGACGAGACACTCGTCCTGCGGCGTAAGCTGCTGAGGTGTGTTCAACGACCATCGTTGAACACATCTCCTTGCTCGTGACACCCGACGGCAACAACCGATTGGTAACTCCCCGTCCGACCTGTGACTTCCACGCGTTGAACTGTTTTGCTTCCCTGTCCCTGGCAGGAAAACAGGTCGTCCAACTCGGGTGTCCCAATGGTTGAGGTTCTGGGGCTGGTGTGATGAATCGGTCCGATATTCACGCACCCATGAGAAACTCGATGTCCCATTCTCAGGCCAAACTTGAGCCGTATTCGAAGCTTTGCGGATGTTTTCTAGCGGTCAGTGAAGCAGGCTGGAGTTTGACGCCTGGAAATCGTGCTTTTCTGTTCCTGTTAGGTAATCTGGCCAGAATGCGGCCTCTGCGGTTGAGACGCCTCACGGTGACTTCTATGCCCGTAGATCTCAATGTGATTGCACGAGTTCCGGCAGAAACGGTCGATCCGGAATCTCCCCTCTCTGGCCAAAAAGTGGGCTGTGGAATAGAAACCGAAGCGACCTGAACGAATGCAAGGATTGTGAGCTCACGGAGAGAGTCGGAATGTCAGACAACAAACCCTCATTGCTGCGAGATCAGACGTTCTGGGGGCTCCTGGTCACGCAGTTTCTGGGAGCTTTCAACGACAACGTCTTTAAGTTCCTGGTGATGTTTCTGTGTACCGATCGCGCCAAAACGAACCCATTGGATGACTGGCAGGGATACGCACTGATTGCGTTTGCCTCGCCGTTTGTGCTCTTCTCCGGAATCAGCGGTTATCTGGGTGACCGGTTCAGTAAGACCAAAGTGATCTTCGTGAGCAAGGTGCTCGAGATCGTGGTGATGGGGGCTGGGCTGCTGGTCTTCTGGTTAACCGAGCCCTCGAAGCTCCAGCTGGTAATGCTCTTGGGAGTCCTTTTCCTGATGGGGGCTCAGAGCACGCTGTTTGGTCCGGCGAAGTACGGAATCCTGCCCGAGCTGTACGCCAAAGACCGTCTGCCGGGGATTAATGGATGGTTTCTGATGACGACATTCGTGGCGATCATCGGGGGAGTCGCAGCGGCTGGGGCCCTCAAGGATGCGTTACCGAGCTTAGTTTCTGTTCAGTGGATCTGTGTTTTGATCGCGATTGTCGGGACGTTGACGACGTTGCCGATCCGCAAGCTTCCGGCGGCCGAGCCTCACCTGAAGGTGAATCCGTCGTCACTCTTTATCGATCCCGAAACGCGGGAGTCTCTTCGTCAGCTGCCCCGTCTGTTTATTGCGCTGATCTACAGCTCTGTTTTCTGGTTCGTCGGTGGAATCTTTCAGCCGTCCGTGAACGCGCTGGGGAAGCTGCAGTACGGCCTGAGTGACAGCGCCACGGGCCAGTTGTCAGCGACAACCGCGATTGGGATCGCGATCGGCAGCGTGCTGGCAGGGTATCTGTCCCGGTCGTGTTTTCGAGCGAGTCTGGTACGAGTGGCGGCCATCGGGATGGTGATTTGCATGGCAGCTCTCGCCATCCCGGGGGAAAAGCTGAGCCCGGCAGCAGAGGTCCTATCAACTCCGGCCACTGCTGCGGCTGAGGCAACGTCATCCAACTCTGCGTCGAGTGCTGCTCCGAAATCCGAGATAAGACCCGCGCGGCTCCCCTACGTCTCGCTCAAGGGTTCTGCTCTCTTGCTGATCGGAGCCGGGTTGTTCGCGGGGCTCTTCTCCGTGCCGCTCCAGGTTTACATCCAGGCGATGGCTCCCGAGCACCTCAAGGGCCGCATGATCGGGGCCATGAATCTGATCAACTGGATCGGAATTGTGCTTTCGGGAGCCTTCTATGAAATCACGAGCAAGATCCTCGTACGCGCGGGGTTCAGCCCCAATGCGATCTTCGGCGCTATTGCCGCAGTCATCCTGATTGCAGCTGTGACCTTCCCCATGCGTGATGAGTCACTCGAATCGACCGCTCCACTGACCACTGAAAACTGATCTCTTAAGACACTTCCCATGAAATATACGCGACGTGCCGGACTCGATTGCTGTGAGTTGCTTCCGACGGGAGAGACCGAAAAGGTCGTGGTGATGTGCCACGGTTTTGGTGCTCCAGGCAATGATCTTGTCTCGGTGGGGCAGGAACTCACCTGGGCTGTCCCGAGTCTGGCCCAATCGACGCGGTTCGTGTTTCCCTCTGGTCCACTCTCACTGGATTCGATCGGGTGGGGAGATGCCCGAGCGTGGTGGATGATCGATATGGTCAAGCTGCAGATGGCCGTTCAGACGGGTCAATTCAGAGACCTGAGATCGGAGAATCCCGTCGGTATGGCCGAGGCCCGCGACCAGTTGATCCAGTTGTTGATTGAGCTCCAGGCCGAAACCGGCGTTCCCTGGTCGAAGATTGTCCTGGGCGGTTTCTCGCAAGGGGCGATGATCGCGATCGAGACCATCCGTCATCTGGCCGAGCATATCGGAGGTGCGGTGCTTTATTCGGGAACGTTGATCAACGAAGCTGAGTGGAAGGTCCCGTCAGCCAATCTCAAAGACTTGCTGGTGGTCCAGTCGCACGGTCGCTCGGATGTGATCTTGCCGTACTCGTTGTCGCTCGAACTCAAGAGTTTACTGGAAGAGCAGGGGGCGACGGTCCGATTTGTTGAGTTCGCGGGCGGACACTCGATTCCGCACAGCGCACTACAGGCCACGGTCGAACTGTTGCTCTCTGTGTGATCTGCCGAATGCTCAGATGGCAGTCACTGCTACCACAACGTGTATCCACCATCGATGACGAGCGATGCACCGGTCATGTAGCGGGACGCATCGCTCGCGAGGTAGACCGCCAGCGGGCCGAGATCCTGGGGCTGGCCAAAGTCACCGGCGGGGATCTGCTCCTTGAACTCCGTGATGACTTCAGGGTTTTCGGTCGCCCAGCGAATGTTGGGGGCGGTCATGAATCCCCCCGGGCAGATCGCGTTGACCGTCACACCCTTCGGTGCCCAGTCGGCAGCTGTCGCCCGGGTGAAGTGCAGGACCGCAGCCTTCGCGGCTTCGTAGCTGCGACCGCCGATTCCTCGGTTGGCGATGTACGCAGAGATCGAGGAGACATTGATCACGCGGCCACCCTGGCCCCTCGCCACCATTGCTCCGCCGATGATTTTGGTGCAGATGAAGGTGCTGGTCAGGTTGAGGTCGATGATCTCCTGCCATTGGGCGAGGGTCTGGTCCTCGATCGGGACGTTGATCCGCCGACCACCGACGTTGTTGATCAGGATGTCGATCGGCCCCGCTTCGCTCAACGCTCGTTGGCAGAGTGCTTCGCACTCCTCTGGCTTTCCGGCGTCGCCCACGAGCACGACTGCTTGACGTCCCAGTGCCCGGACATCTGAAGCTGTGGCTTCGAGGCTCTCTTGATCCCGGCCAACAAGGACAACATCTGCCCCGGCATCGGCGATCGCCAGCACCATCTCGCGTCCCAGTCCCCGGCTTCCCCCCGTGATGAACAACCGCTTACCGTTGAGGCGAAACCGATCGAGGATGCTCATGGGGGATCTCTTCGTGAGTGAGGCGTAAATACGTCGGGAGGGCGAGGCTCCTGCCGAGCCGTCTTCGCCAGTGGATGTTCCCCACGGTGCGGCTCAGCGGGAGCTTCGCCCTCCCGGGATCGTGAACAGGGCCACTAGTCGTTCTTAAAGTCCAGGGTTAGCAACAGGTCGCCCGTCTCGACGGCGTCACCAGGCTTCACGCGGACATCGCGAACGATGCCATCCCGATCAGCATAGATCGAGGTTTCCATCTTCATCGCTTCGAGCGTCAACAGCTTCTGGCCCTTGGTGACCGACTCGCCCGATTTGACTGGGACAAGCACGACCATGCCGGGCATCGTCGCTCCGATTTCAGCCGGATCATCCGGGTCGGCCTTGGCCTTGGCGGCCTCTTTCGGAGCCGCAGCTGCGTCGAGGATAGTAACATCGCGTGGTTGTCCGTTGAGCTCGAACGAGACCGTACGGGTGCCATCGGGATGCGGCAGGCCCTGGTTCAGGTACTTGATGAACAGTGTCTTGCCCGGCTCGATGTCGACATTGATCTCGTCGCCCGGCTGCATGCCGTAGAAGAAGTTCGGCGTCGGCAGGTGGCTCGTCTTGTCGAACTTGCGACGGTGAGCGGCGTAGCCCTCATAGACCTTGTTGTAGAGCAGATACGAAAGAGTCTGCCGATTGAGGTTCACATCGTCGATCGGCTCGCCATCAAGCAGTTCGAGCGTCTTTTTGCGGGCAGCCTCGAAATCTGCGGGTGGCAGTTCGGCACCGGGGCGACCGGTGAACGGCTTGCGATCGCCGAGGATGCGCTTCTGGACCTGTGGCGGGAAGCCTCCAGGCGGTTGGCCCATCGCACCGCTGATGAGGTCGATGACCCCTTCGGGGAACGACAGCTCGCGCGTGCCGTTCAGGACCTCTTCGCAGGTCAGATTGTTCGCCACCATGAACAGAGCCATGTCGCCGACCGACTTCGAGGTCGGGGTGACCTTGACGATGTCACCGAATAGCTGGTTGACCTCGGCATAAAGGCGACAGACCTCGCTCCAGCGATCTTCGAGGCCGAGTGACCGGGCCTGCTCGAACAGGTTGGTGTACTGTCCGCCGGGCATCTCGTGGTTGTAGAGATCAGCTGTCCCCGCGAGTGGAGCGCTCTCGAACGCGGTGTAGAACTGCCGCACCGAACGCCAGTATTCGGCGATCTCGTCGAGTGTCCGCGTGTCGAGCTTGGGGTCACGGGGCTGATAACGCAGAGCCTCGCTCAGCGTGTTCAGGTTCGGCTGCGAGGTCCCACCCGATAGTGGGGCCATGGCACAGTCGACGATATCGACCCCGACATCCGCCGCCCGCATGTACGACGCGGCTTGAATGCCGTTCGTATCGTGCGTGTGGAAGTGGATGGGAATGCCGACTTCCTGCTTCAGCGTTTTGACCAGCGTCGCTGCGGCTTCGGGCTTGCACAGACCCGCCATATCCTTGATGGCCAGGATGTGAGCCCCCATCTTCTCCAGCTCTTTTGCCAGATTGACGTAGTACTTCAGGTCGTACTTGGTGCGATTCGGGTTGGTGATGTCGCCGGTGTAGCAGATGGCGGCTTCACAGATCCCGCCGGCTTCGCAGACCGCATCCATCGCGACCTGCATGTTGGGAATCCAGTTCAGGCAGTCGAAGACGCGGAACACATCGTTGCCACACTGGAAGGCTTCCTTCACGAACTCCCGCACAATGTTGTCGGGGTAGTTCGTATAGCCGACGGCGTTCGAGGCCCGCAGCAGCATCTGGAACAGGATGTTCGGGCACGCCTCCCGCATCTCGGCCAGTCGATCCCACGGACACTCCTTGAGGAACCGCATCGAAGTGTCGAATGTCGCCCCGCCCCACATCTCCAGCGAGAACAGCTGGGGTAGCTTCTCGGCGTAGGCCGGAGCGATCTGCAGCAGGTCGAACGTGCGGAACCGAGTGGCGAGCAACGATTGGTGAGCGTCACGGAACGTCGTGTCGGTGATCAGCAGTTGCTTCTGGTCGAGGATCCACTTCGACAGACCTTGGGCTCCCTGGTCGAGGAAGACCTGACGGGCTCCCTTCGGCAGCGGAGCGGTCGAGTCGGCTGCGCGATCTGACTTGGGCAGCGGCGCAGACAGCGTGCGAGTCGCTGCGGGGCGGCCCTTGACCAGTGGGTTCTTGTTGACGATCACATCGCCCAGGTACGAGAGAATCTTCGTGGCCCGGTCACGTCGCTTGGGCAACGTTCGCAGCTCCGGCGTGTCATCGATGAACCGGGTGGTACAGAGTCCCTCGATGAAAGTTGGATGCGCCAGCAGGTTCGTCAGGAACGGGATGTTGGTCTTTACGCCGCGCACGCGGAATTCGGCGAGGCTGCGTTCCATCTTGCTGATGGCGTCGATGAAGCGGCGACCGCGGGCGGTGACCTTCACCATCAGTGAGTCGTAATACGGAGTGACCACCGCACCGGAGAATGCCGAACCGGCGTCGAGACGGACACCCATACCCCCCGATGACCGATAGTGAGCGATGCGGCCATAGTCGGGTGTGAAGTTGTTTTCGGGATCTTCGGTCGTCACGCGGCACTGGATCGCGTAACCAATGGTCTTGATGGTGGACTGGCTCGTCATGCCGATATCGGGATCGTCCAGACGGCGACCCATTGCAACGAGGATCTGCGACTTCACGATGTCGAAGCCGGTCACTTCTTCAGTGACGGTGTGTTCGACCTGGATGCGGGGGTTCACTTCGATGAAGTAGAACTGGTTCGTATCGGCATCGACGAGGAACTCCACGGTTCCCGCGTTCTCGTAACCGACCTGCTTGCCAATATCGACAGCTGCCTGGCAGAGGGCGTCGCGAACCTTGGAGTCGAGGTTCGGAGCGGGAGCCAGTTCGACGACCTTCTGATGCCGACGCTGGACCGAGCAATCTCGCTCGTAGAGGTGGACTAGATTGCCGTGCTTGTCGCCGAGCAGCTGGACTTCGATATGGCGGGCGCGGCGGATGTATTTCTCGATGAAGATGTCAGGGCTGCCGAACGCGGTCAGCGATTCTCGTCGGGCTGTTTCGTAGCTGGTGACGAACTGGTCTTCGCTCTCGACCACACGCATCCCGCGTCCGCCGCCGCCGTGGGCCGCCTTGAGGATGACGGGGTAGCCGAGCTTCTTGGCCGCAGCCAGACCTTCTTTGGCGTCCTTGAGGGCGTCCTCGGTTCCGCTGAGGATCGGAGCCTTCGCGAGGATGGCAATCTTGCGGGCGGCGGTCTTGTCACCAAGAGCTTCGAGGTGTTCGACCTTGGGCCCGACGAAGATGATTCCGGCTTCAGCGCAGGCCTTCGCAAAGGCAGGCTTCTCCGACAGGAATCCGTACCCGGGATGGATCGCGTCGGCCCCGGCCTTCTTTGCAGCTGCGATGATCGAGTCGATGTTCAGGTAGGACTTAATCGGCTCGCCGGGAACGCCGATTTGATAGGCCTCGTCGGCCTTGAAGCGATGCAGTGCGTAACGGTCTTCGTGTGCATAGACCGCGACCGTGCGGATCCCGAGTTCATGAGCCGAGCGAAATACGCGGATCGCAATTTCAGAACGGTTGGCAACGAGCAGCTTGGTAATCGGAGGCATGATCGAGTTTCAGGCGGGACTCAGCAGTGGGTAGACCCTCGAACCAGGCGAGGGCTCCCTATTCTGAGACCTATGGCCCTCAACTCGCAAGCCACCGGGAGCCATCCGTTGATTCTGCCTCGCGAAATCCGAAACTTTGCCCGACTATTCGCCCGGAATTCGGACTGGCTGCCGACTAAAGCTGGGCGAGGTTCCCTCCGGTAACGATCGAATCGAGAGACTCTTTGTCGTCGTCTCGGACCTCTGCCGCAAAGCGTTCCATTACGGGTAAGGGGTCGAACGACGTCCAACTCGGAACGACCGAAACCATGGTGGCCAGAAGCGATCCTCCACGGATCAGCCAGACTACATAACCGACAGCCATTCCCCCCGTCACGACCGTCGTCGAGCCGACAACCAGATTTTCCAGGTGGCCCGACTCCTGTTCCTGTTCTCTTAGCTGGTCGCGGAACGAATTCAGCTGGTTCCACATTTCGGTGTTGTGCAGGATCGAGGCTGTGAGGTCGTGAATTGGATCGGGCAAGACGGCCGCTACTGCCGTGGTGACCAGTTGAGCTGACCTTCCGCGGGGAGTGGTCCCGGATCGTTGTCTGGTTGCCGATTGGAACTGCTTGGTCGGGTTAAGGCTCTCGAGCGTGGCGAGGATTGCATCGATTGGGGTGACTCCATCGGGCTGAGTCGGTTGAGTCGACTGCCCGCCATGATCGACCTGCGGAATGCGGTTGGTGGTTCCCGATCCCGTTGGTGCAAAGCCGGGCCCACTCACGATGATGACTGCGACAGAGTCCTGCCCCGAGCCGACGTCACCGTCTTCGCCGGACGGAGAGTTGCCGGAGATCGAGGTCCCGATGGAGAGTGCTCCTCCCGTGGGATTGATCGGGCCCATCGAGCCACCGCTCGGGGCCAGGAGAGTGACATCCAACGCGACCGTAGCGACTCCACTGACATCGAATCCGTCAGTGACCTGATAGCTGAACGAGTCCGGACCATAGTAGTACGCGTCGGGGACATAGATGAACGAGCCGTCGGGCTGGAGTGTGACCTGTCCGTGTTGTGGGCCCTGGACTAGGATCGCTGCGACCGGGGTGGCGTCAACATCACTGTCGTTGGCCACGAGACCGTTTGCGGCAGCTACCGTCAGGGGGATGTTCTGGGGCGTGGAGTATTGATCATTGAGAGCCACGGGGGGCGTATTCACCGAGTCCACCACAATCACAAAGTCAGCCACTCGGGCCAAACCTTGCGAGTCGACAGCCTGCACACTCAAGGTGTAGCTCGGTTGTGTCGAATGGAGAAATCCAGTCGAGTCAGCCACACGGATCAGGCCCGTCACTGGATCGATAGAGAATCGGCCTCCTGTGTTGCCACTGATGATAGAGTAACTCAGGCTGTCGCCCGCATCCTGATCTACGGCTTGAACCGTTCCGACCACCGTTCCCACCGGAGACTGCTCCTTGACGTGAAACGTGGCGGGGAGCAGGCTGGGAGGTTCGTTGAGGTTCGTCAGGTTGATCGTGATGGTTTGTGGCGTGGAGGCTTGTGTGCCATCGGAGACAGTGACGATCAGCGTCCAAGTGGGCGTCGCCTCAAAGTCGAGCTGCGCGGTATCCGTCACTGTGATGACTCCCGTCGCGGGATCAATCTGAAATGCATGTTGCGGATCGCCGAGGCTGATCGTGTAGGTCAACGTATCGGACGGATCGGCGTCACTGGCGATCACAGCTCCGACAACGGTTCCGTTGGGGGAGTTTTCCGGGATGGTGAATGTCGCGGGGCTGAGGACGGGTGTGTCGTTCACGGGTTGGATAACGACTTGAAAAGTCATCTGGACCGTGGAGGTTCCATCATCGAGCGTCAATGTGATAGTCACCGGTCCACCGAACTGATTCGCAGAGGGCGTCAGCGTGATGGTTCGGTCAGTCCCACTCCCTGCCAGAACGAGATTGGCATTGGGGATCAAGGCTGGATTGCTCGAGATCGCTGTGATTGTCAGTAAATCTGCGGGAGTCTCTGCGTCGCTGATCGTGAAGCTCAGAGGGCCCAGGACCGTGTCCTCTGGGACGATCTGATCCGCGATCTGGCTGATCGAGGGCAGGTCATTGATCGCAGTGAACTTCACGACGCCATCGCTCATTCCGCTGCTCTGAACGCCGTCGGATATGATCAGGCTATAGCTGGGGGGCGATTCCCCTCCGTCGTGAGTGAACTGGACCAGCCCGGCGTCGATCTCGGCCTGGGTAAAGGTCGTGATCGCCACGCCGGGTTGGGCGACATACTCAAACTGACCGTGGCTGACGGTATTCACGGAGTACATCAGCTGGGCGGGTGTATTGTCGAGATCCGTGGCGTTGAGGTGGCTGTGATCGAAGACAACCGTGCCTCCTTCACTGATCGTCAATGAATTCGACGTGACCACGGGGACATCATTCGTCGAAGTGATGGCCACCGAGGAGGTCACCACGGCTGAGGAGCCACCCGCGGCGGTTGCGACGACTTCGATGGTCCGCGTGGTGGTGTCGGGATTCTGTGAGGTGTTGTTATAGGTCAGGGTCCGAAGAACCGAGCTGTAGTCCGTGCTGCTGGCCGATCCGGAGAGGTTCAGCACGCCTGTTCCGCTGTCATATGTGGCCACAATGCCAGTGCCGGTCGTGTCGACTGTCAGAGACTCTTCAATGCCGTCACGAAGATTGGCGATGGAGATCGTCATGCCTGTGACCGGTGAAAGATCGGCGATGAAGACGGATGCGTCAGAGTCAACGACTGACACCGGCCCCCCGTCCTCTGCGAAGCTGGTTTGGTAGTTCCCCCCCGCTTGTCCTGAGCTGTCGTTCGCGTCGAGGTCGACCACCGGTTGGGCGGATTCGGTGCTCGCAAAGTAGTAGCGGAAGTGGGCCGTCACGGTTTCACCGCTCGCGATGGTGGAGAAATGGAATGCGAGCGAGATCGCTTCATCGGCGAACTGAGAACCGGTTTGCTGTAACCCGCCTGTGCCGTCGAAGATGCTCTGCGGATCGCGGTTTGTGAACCCTCCGTAGGTCACTCGCGAGTTAGAACCGAACCCCATCAGTGCCAGATAGGACCCGTCCGATTGAGTGGAACTGACGAGCGAGTTTCCGTCAGTGTGGCCTTGAGCGTGGATGGTGTTGGTCGTGGTGAAGGAATCGGCCACGCCATGAAACATGTTGTTGTCAGCGTCGATGTTCCGATAGTAGTACACGTCTGTGAAATCGGTGCTGCCCGTGTTGGTCAGCTCCACGACGACATCCATGTACAGGTCGTTCGCCCCCACCGAGTAGATCTGGCGAACGCCCAGATTGTCGCGAGACCCCACCCATTCCACGCTTTGCCCGCCTGTCCCGGTCTGGGCATTCGCCAGGCCGCCGGTGACTTCGGGGGGACTGATGTTGGAGTTGCTGTAGGTTGTCCCGTTGACGCGGACTCCCCACGCCTCTTCGGGAGTTCCGGGCAGAATGAAATCGCCGTCGTACGTGTTCCAGCCATCGCGATCCCGATCCACCTGGACCGCCAGTGCTCCGCCAGCGTTATTGAACCCGGAAGGAGCAGCTCCGTCGGCCCCGAGGACACCATCCTGGCCCAGACCGATCTCCAGATATTTGCCTTGCAGGAAGGCATCACTGGTCACGGGGGAGGGGAGTGCGATCGTGATACCTGTGGTGGCCACCGCGGTGAGAGGACCTCCAGTTCCCGTTCCCGCCAGATCGTTGACCTCGATGGAAATCGAAGCACTGGAGCCCGTCGAGGTTCCGGAAGCGAAGCTCGAATACATGAGAGCGGCGTTCACATCGCTGACGCTTCCTGTGAACGTCATGACTGTGTCGCTGGTTCCGTCTCCGGTTGAGAAGGTGAGGCCGGGAAGCTGGGACAAGGAGAATCGCCCGTTGTTCACCGTGATGGTGACTTCGACCGTTGAGGCGTCTGGATCTGAGATCTGAATCTGCGAGGAGCCTGAGAAGTACCAGGATTCAAACTCGGACACATTCACCACTGCGGGGGCAGTGATGACTGGCCCATCATTCACGGGAGAGAACTGCTCGATGGTGACCACCGATGGTCCCGCCGTGCTGACTCCATCGGTCACGGTCAGCTCGTAATACGGAGACAGCTCGCCTCCATCATGAGTGAACTGGACCTGCCCCTGATCGATCTGCTGCTGGGTGAAGCTGGTGATCGGCGTACCCGGGTTGGCGACCAACTCGAACTGCCCTCCCGACAACCCGGAAACTGTATAGACCAGCTGGCTCGCGGAGCTGTCGCTGTCGGTGGTGTTGATGTGGCTGTTCGTGAGAACAACGGTCTCACCCTCTGTGATGGAGAGCACGTTGGTGGTGATCGAGGTCGGCGTATTGGTGGGAGTCACGTGAAAGGTCACGGTGACGACATTGGAGTTCAGCGATCCGTCGGTCGCCAGGTAAGTAAATGAATCGGTCCCGAAGTAGCCCGCGACCGGGGTGTAGGCGAAGTAGCCATCAGTCGTGAAGTTGAAGAGCGCCGCATGACTCGGCAAGGTCACAGCTGCCGCCGACAGCGACGGCCCATCGAGGTCGTAGTCATTGGTCAGGACGCCCGGAGTACCCACCGAGATGGAGCCATTTTCCGGGAGCGCGTAGCTGTCGTCGACGGCCACAGGGGCGTCGTTGACCCCATTGATTGTCAGATTGACTGTTGCCGTGCTGGAATTGCCGAAGGGGTCGGCGATGGTGTACGTGAACGAATCAACTCCCGATTGACCGTTGGGGAGATGATTAAAAACCGAGCTGGGATCGTAAGTGAATGCCCCGTTCGCATCGACGGTCAGCGAGGCTCCCGACGCCAGGGTGATCGCGTTTCCGACCAGCCCGATGTCTCCATTGATGGCAGTGATCGTTAACGTGTCCCCCTCGGCGTCGCTGTCTGAACCCACTCCGGTGTCGTCGAGGATGACATTTCCAGAGACCGTGGAATCCTCATTCAATGTGTACGAGTTGTCCCGAGCCTCGGTGCCGGTCAATGACAGCGGAACTACAAACGCATTAAGCAGTGAGTCCCACTCTGACTGCAACAGTTTGCTGAAGGCGACATTGGTGTTGATTTCGCCGACCTGGTACTCCAGCTCCCAGTCCCCACCGAGCAAGGCCGATCCGGTGGCGTCGATGCTGGCAGCAATATCAGCTCCCGTCAGCTCGACCAGTTGGTTGAGCAGCGTCTGGCCCAGATCGTTCCCCGCCAGATCGCATCCATAGATCAACAGGTCGGCACCGGGGTTCAGGGCCTCTCGCCAGCTGGTCACTCGCTCTCGATTCGCGTTTAGCGAGGAGCTGTCGAGCCAGGTATTTCCAAGCTTGATGCCACGGTCGGCTCCGTGGGTGACAAGATGGACCGCGTCGAGTTTCTCCGTCTGATACTGAGCGAGTGTCTCTGTGATCTGGGTCAGTCCGTCTTCGCTCGCAGAGAGCAACACGACATCCAGATGCCGATCGGGGTCCTGATGACTCCACAGATCATCCAGCAGCTGTTGGTAGTTTTCCGCACCGGTATCAATGAAGGCCAGTTCGTGAGAGGTGGGGGCGAGTACGCCATCCTCGCCCGGTTGTTCGAGGACGTTGGCAGGCGTGGTGTGGCTCACGTCTTGAACGTCCGTACTGGAGGGCAGCGGGGCCAGTGAGTCAGCAGCTGGTTCGAGCGAGGCTGTCGCCACCGCTTGCCCATCCGGCGCGGGTGCTGGGGCAGGGACCGGAGCAGCGCTGAACATCAGGCGATCTTCGAGCGCAACAATCTCCAGCTGTCGAACGCCAGAGCGTCGGAGACGCAGGGTATTCGTGAAGTGCTCCAACGACAGACTGGCTCGCCGTCCGGAGCGGACCAACAGATCACGTAGATTCATTTCAACTCGGAATTCAGGCAGGCCCAAGCGAGCGTACCTTATTCCGATCCGGTTGCTGCGAGTCTGTTGGCCCCAGCGTCGAGTCGCGGGAAAAGTTTGCGGGTTGTTGGCGACCTCAACGAATAGTCACGTCCTGCCGGCGAAAAATTTTTCTCAAAAGTGAACGCTTGTCCCCTTTTCGGAACATATAAACGCTGGCGTACGGAATTCACGCGTTGTACCATCGTTCTTCAAGGTGAGGTTTCATGCCTCTGCCTCTGGACGTTCGTGCCAGCATGTCTGCATCCTTTTCATTCGAGCGGCGTTTCTTCGCAACTTGTTTCTGATGGTGCTGACTTCATGGGGACATTCATCGTTCTCGGGTACGAAAAAAATGGGGTGGTTCAATGAATCTCACTGAGGGCATTTCATACGTCTCATGTGGGAAGGGCTGCCATGCAGCGCGGTACGATCAAGAAGTTGGTTTCGGACAAGGGTTTTGGTTTCATCGCCAGCGGCGAGCGTGGGAAAGATTTGTTCTTCCACGTTTCAGCTGTCAAAGATGTGGCTTTTGAATCGCTGTTCGAAGGGCAGTCCGTGGAATACGAAATGGAAGCAGGGCCCAAGGGTGACCGCGCTTCGGTCGTGATTCCTGTCTAATTCAAGTGCGTTCCAGGCCACTGGAATTGAAACGATCAGGGACCGGAGAACTGTTGAGTTCTCCGGTCCCTGCTTCATTAAGGTGGCACAAAGCCCTTTGGAATCCCACAGTGTGCGAACGGGCGTTCGTGAAATTCGGTAATGTTTAAACAAACTCTTGAGTGGTGGGCTTAATCACCAGCTCTGCGACATGGGCGCGCGGAGGAAGAGCTGCGATCGTCACCAGGACGGACGCGATGTCCTCGGGCTGGAGAATCTTGGCCCGGTGCTCAGCACTAACCGGGACAGGACGGGCGTCGAGGATGGGGGTTTCGACTTCGCCCGGGAAGACGTTGGTGATACGAATCCCGTTGTTCTTCTCCTCAGCAGCCACGGTGGTACCGAGGGCGGTCATCGCAAACTTGGAGGCGTTGTAGGCCACACCGCCCAGCAAACCGGCTCGCACTCCTGCCACTGACGACACATTGATGATCAGTCCGTCCTTGCGAGCCCGCATCTGCGGCAGCACATAGTGCATCGCGTTGAACGCTCCGGTCGCGTTGACCTGCATCAGCTTGTCCCAATCCTGGGGGGCGAGCACTTCCATCGATCGTTTCGGGATATTGACACCGGCACACTGCACCAGAATGTCGATGCGGCCAAGAGTCTTCGTGGCCCATTCAATCAGCTCCCGCGTCTGCTCGCGGTCAGCCACATCGCACACGTGACACTGAATTGCGGGCTGTCCCTGGAACTTGGCGGCCGTCTCACCCAGTTTTTCAATGCGTCGACCCGAGATCGCGACCTTCGCGCCGGCCTCGGCGAACGCCAGTGCTACACCCGCTCCGATACCGGTCCCACCACCAATCACGAGAGCTGTCTTGCCTTGAAGAACCATCACTTTGTCTCTGTCTGAATGAAGCGGATCAATAAGGACAACGTTGAGTTGCTGCTGCACGGGTCATCTTGTCATCACCAGCGAATCGGCTGCAGGCACCCACCGGCCAGCAGTATCCCCGCTCCGATCAGGAACAGAAAGAAGAGGGAGATCATGACCCGCGCACGACCGGCTCCAGCCATCTCGGTCAGGAATCGTCCCTTAGGGGTCTCGGCCAGCAGCCAGTTTCGATTCCACAAGCCCGCAGCGCCGATCAGGGCACAGCCAATCCCGATGAGTAGAGAGTCCGGTGTCATGAAGGAATTCTAACGGAACTCACTGCTCGCAGCTATCAGCGGTCCGTGAGCTTACGGGGGCCAGCAAGGGGAAAGTTCCCGCTCTCAATGTCGGCTGTGTTTCCCCGAACCCTTGGAGGTCGCCCCGGGAGACGGTACAAAACTCATTCACGACACCAGTTCTCTTTTGGACCCCCATTGCCATGCTCCCAATCGTTCAAATCTCGCTCGACCTGACCAACATCGATGAAGCTCTGGAAACCGCTGCCATGGCGATGCGAGCGGGAGTCGACTGGCTGGAAGCGGGGACTCCCCTCATTCTCGCCGAAGGTCTGCACGGGATTCGGGCTCTGCGGAAGGCCTTTCCCAAGACCCCGATCGTCGCCGACCTGAAGACGATGGACGGCGGTTACCTCGAAGCCGAGATGATGGCCAAGGCGGGGGCAACCCACGTCGTCGTGATGGAACGCTCCCATCCGGAAACCGTCAAATGTGTGGTCAAAGCTGGTCGCGACCACGGCGTGAAGGTCATGGGCGACAACCTCGGGGCTCCCTGCATGATCGAGGCCGCTAAGCGGCTGGAAGATTTGGGCTGCGACTATGTGATTCACCACATTGGCTACGATGAACGCCGTGGAATCGTCGCCGCCGGTGGCCGCCAGCCCAGCCCTCTCGACCAGCTGCGCGAAGTGGTCCAGGCGGTGAGCATCCCCGTCCAGGCGGTCGGTGGCCTGACCCTGGAGCAAGCGGTCCGCACCCCGGAATTCGGTGCCCCGCTGGTCGTCCTCGGTGCCCCGCTGACAATCGACGCCGACGCCTTCAAGACCGCCAGCGGCAACCTGGAAGAATCCCTCCGCCTGATCTGCGAAAAGGTCCACGCCTTCGGCGATGTGAAGGTGGGCAAGAAGTAGTCTTCTAAGCCGTCTACCGTCTCCCCCTCAATATGGGCGGAGACTACCTGATCAAATAAATAACCCCCCGGCAGGAATTTCTTCCAGCCGGGGGGTTAGCTCTTTCGTAGGACTTCTCAGCACGGGGGACCCAGCTCGTCCTGTCGTATTTCCTCGGACAGGAGTGGCTGGCGACCCGCAGACTCCGTTTTTGCGGGCCCCCGGTGGTCCGAACTTCGCTCGATTACTTGTAGAGAACCGAGGCGTAGTACTGGCCATTCGCACCACGGGTCACCGACTTGCTGACCATGCGCCGTGAACCACCTGGCTGACAAGCGTTGTTAATCGCTTCGCGAGGGGTCGAACCCACTCCCACTCCTTCAAAGGAGTTGCCGGGCAATCCGACGAAGTGACCGTGAGAGCCCGAGCTGGACTGAGCCCGGCTGCTCCGCTGGGTGAACGACCGTCCGCCAGCTTCCACTTCACAACAAGCCGCCACAGCGGCGACACACACCAACAACTTCACCATTCGAGACATCAGGATATCCATCAGTTCGGGTCGAGGAAAACAGTGCCAGGACGGACCCGATCACCTGGCACGGAACACTCCGGGACACCCGGAGGCTCTCGAATGGAACTCGCTTAGAGGGTCGTCCCTAACCCACCAGTTCGTTCCATCCTGCGTAATTGTAACAATCGAGCAAGTCGTCTGCGTTGCGGTGCATAATCTGGCGTTTATGGGTCAAGGATTTTTTTCTTGGCTCTATAAGCCAGCGGGGTGTTGAAGCGAAACACTCGAAGATGGCTGAGGGAAATAATCGCTGTCGAAAGCAGGCTGAATTGGACAGTTTTCTATCGGTTCGAATCGCCGTATGTGACTACAGGGTAATTATTTGTGAGCACTGTATTGATGGCATGGTTGACCGATGGCAGGAAGCGGAACAGGTCGTTGTTGCCAGGCGGCTTTTGTCGCCCAGCAAGTTCACTTCTCAAATGCAAGTCATTCGATCGACTCGGTAAAATGGGGGGCTTACTTTTTTCAAAAATCTGTGCGTTGAGCAATGGCGATTCCGCGCAGTGGTGACAGCAAGTCCCGCACACCGGCCAGCTCTCATCTGGCCTCCGAGCCCAACCCAGCAGAGGGAGACAGCCGCAGTCGAGAGGTCCTTCATGGGGACGACTTGCCGGGCTGCCTCAGTTCCGACTCACGTTCAGGCGTACACGCCGCCGTGTTGATGGGGGAACTTCTTGACGATCAAAACCGAGTTAATTCCCAGCATTCCAAACGAGTTATTGAGGATATGCTCGACTCGCTCCATCTTGCGGGGCACGTTGGCCACGATCTGGGGCAGGGCACACCGCTCGTCGACCTGATCGAGGTTGATCGTCGCATGGGCTGTCTGATCGCCGAACGAAGGCACATTCCCCAGAAGCTCCAGAGCCCCAGCTGCGCCCATGGCGTGGCCGATGAAGCTCTTGGTGTTGTTGATGGCCACGCTGGGGACGTCGCCGAAGATCGCCTGCAGGGCTTTCGATTCTTCGATGTCGCCTTGCTCGGTGGCGGTGGCGTGGCTGCTGACGATGTCGATGTCTTCGGGCTTGAGGTTGGCTCGCTTGAGGGCCAGCCGCACGCACTCCGCCTGTCGAGTCGAGAACGGCAACACAAAATCAGAGGCGTCCGAGTTCATCGCGTACCCGACGATCTCTGCGTAAATCTTGGCCCCGCGGGCAATTGCGTCCGGCAGCCGCTCCAGGGTGCAGATCGCTCCCCCTTCAGCCACGACGATTCCCTTGCGGTTGATGTCGAACGGGCGACAGGCGATTTCGGCGTTCTCGTCCCACGCCAAAGCCCCCTGGCTGGCGAAGCTGGCGAAGATGCCGAAGGTGTGGATGCTCTCTGAGATCCCGCCGACCAGTGCCCGGTCGACCTCGCCCAGCCGCAACATCTGAACGCCCTGGATGAAACCGGCATTCCCAGCGGCACAGGCTGCACCGATTGTCAGGTGCGGGCCCGAGATACCGAGATTGATCGTGACTTCGCCGGCCGGGTTATTGGCGACGGTGCGGGGGTTGTGGTGGTGGGACCAGACCTTGGTGTCGTAGCCGAATTTGGAGATCTCGAAGATCTCGTTTTCGGTCTCGACGTTGCCGTGTTCGGTGATCCCCAGGTAGACCCCGACGCGGTCCTTCTCGACGTTGGGCCAATCCCAGCCGGAGTCGCGGATGGCCTCGTTGGCACAGTAAATCGAGATCGACCCGGCGCGGGTGCCGCGGCGGCGGTCTTTTTTCTTCTGGTACTTGAACTCGTCAAACTTGCAGACGCCCGCCAGCACTTTGCCGATGTAGCGGGTTTCGTACTGCGAGACCCCTGATTTCCCGGCGAGCAGATTGGCCCGGAATTCATCCAGCGTGTCGCCATTGGGCGAGGTGAGCCCCACGCCCGTGATGACAATGCGATTCGGATCGTCCAAAGCGTGCGACATGCGGTGCTGACCCTGGTGGTCGTCCAGTGACGGAATGTGGCCCCCAGGAAAGTCCTTTCCCTAAGCATAAGCCTGACCCGGGCGGAACGCCCAACGGACTCGAAAGAGTATACGTTTGTGGGGCGAAATGCGAGCATTCCACCGGCAAGCCAGCACTCGCGGTCCTCTTTCCCATGAATGAAGAATTTGGCGAGGCGCTGAGGATTGAGGGACATCAGCCCGCCATGCGGAGGTTACGGCCAGATTGAGGTTGTGTCGGGTGCGGGATAGCATGCAGGGCCGCTTTTCCTCAGTCAGGTCATCCATGACACACCCCGTACTTCCGACGAATCTCAAAGCCATTCGCGAGCAACGCGTCTTCGAGATCGAATGGCCCAACGCCCCGCAGACTCGCATCGGCTTCCGGGATTTACGGCTGCTCTGCCCGTGTGCGGGATGTGTTGACGAATTCACCGGCGAGCGGATCGTTAACCCCGCTATGGTTCCCGACGATGTCGCCCCCACAGCCATGAAATACAGCGGCAATTACGCCCTCAAGATCACCTGGTCCGACAACCACGACACCGGAATCTACAGCTGGGAGTACCTCGCCAAGCTGCCGGTGGAGCAACTGGAACAGTTGAAGCAGTAGATCACTGAACCATCACCGCGCAGATTTCTCTCGGAAGACCCGCTGATGTCGAGCGAATCGGTTCACAGCCCGTCCCCGCCCGCCCGCCCTTCCCGCGTTCCGTCCTTTCTGGCGTGGCTCGGGATCTGCGTCGTTAGCGGCCTGCTGCTGGCTCCTGTGTTTGATGCGATGCCCGCTCGGGTCAAGTTTCTGGGCCTCCATTCCTGGGCGTTGGCTGGGTGTCTGGGAGGGATTTGTGCCTGGGCAGCTGTGCGACACGGCGTTCGCTCGCTCATGCTGATCAGTGGAGTCAGCCTCGTGGTCTCAGTGGGGGCGCTGCTCTTGCTGGCTCACTGGGGATACACCGAACTCAAGCAGGCGACTGCTCAGCGGATGCCGATGATCCCGATGCCGAAAGCTGTGGGCTCGCCTGAAGAGGTCGCTCGCTCGCTTCAGGTGCAGAAGGAGCTCGAACAGGCTCTCGTGCCGACATTCACCGACTACCAGCGTCGGAGGATGAATTCACCGGCGCTTCGTCGAATTCGCCCGCTCGCTTTGTGGTCGGTGGAGCTCCTTGTCGCAGCCATCGTCAGCGTTGTGGCCAGTCGGGTGACCTTTCAACAGATGAAGAAGAACTCCGATTTCGATAGTCTGCCCACCAGCGACGCCAACCAGCCGTAGCCTCCACGGTTCCTGACCCCGCACGGATACTCATTCGCTCATGATCATTGGACTGGGCACCGACATCATCGAAGTCCCTCGCATCGGTGAAATGATCGAGCGGCACGGCGAGCTCTTTCTGCAACGCGTTTTTACTGAGCAGGAGATCCGCTACTGCCAGCAGCGCAAGGGCGCCTTGCAGCACTACGCCGGTCGCTGGGCCGCCAAGGAAGCCGTCATGAAAACGCTCGGCACCGGCTTCACCAAAGGCGTCGGCTGGACCGACATCGAGGTCGTCTCCCAGAACAGCGGCAAGCCGATCATCGTTCTCGGCGGTACCACAGCTGAGGTGGCCAAGCGGCAGGGGATCGACGAGATCCTGATCACGATCTCCCACTGCCGGGCCTACGCCACAGCCACCGCCATTGCCGTCCAGCGCCAGCCACGCGGCTCATAAACTGGATCGTCTCCCAAGCCCAGAGGCTGCCCCTCTGGGCTTTCTTGTTCGTACTCCGCAACGGTGTCCCATGCAGCAGTACCAGGGCCTGATTGGAATCGTCACGCTGATTGCCATGGCGTTACTGCTCTCGGAAAACCGTCGACGGATCGTCTGGCGACCTGTGCTCGTGGGGTTGGCGTTACAGGTCCTTTTCGCCGCCTGCATTCTCAAGACCTCATGGGGCCAGCCGTTCTTTGATTTCTGTGGCGGAGTGGTCAACACGTTGCTCGGGTTCTGTGACCGCGGGACTGATTTCGTCTTCAAACACCTCAGTCAGCTGAGCAACCGCGAGCAGCATCTGGAAGGCCCGCTGGTCAACCTCGCGTTTCGCGTGCTGCCGTCGATCATCTTCTTTTCCGCGATCCTGGCGGTGCTGTACCACTTGGGGGTGATGCAGTTCATCGTGCGGATCATCGCGTGGGTGATGATTAAGACAATGGGCACCAGCGGAGCAGAAACGCTAAGCGTGGCAGCCAATATCTTCGTCGGCCAGACGGAGGCTCCGTTATTGGTCCAGCCATTTCTCAAGACCATGACTCGCAGCGAGATTATGACGATCATGCTGGCCGGGTTCGCGACGATCGCGGGTGGGGTGATGGCCCTCTATGTCGGGATGCTGACGCCGGTGATGGGGGCCGATATCGCAGGGGATTTGATTGCGTCGTCGGTGATGGGGGCTCCCGCGTCGATCGTCTTTGCCAAGATCCTGGTGCCCGAGACTGAGATCCCCACGACGCTCGGCCAGGTCCGGGTGCCGCTGCCGAAAACGTCGACCAATATCGTCGAGGCCTTCAGCGAGGGGGCCAGCGAGGGGATGAAGCTGACGATCGGGGTCTGCGGTTTGCTGATCGCATTCGTGGCGGCCATGGAGATGGTGAACGCGTTTCTCGGTTGGGGACCGACGATCCCGGGCCTGGGATTCAAGATCCCCGCCACCTCGCTCCAGGAGATTTTCGGCTGGGCGTTTCGCCCGATCGCATGGACCTTGGGCGCCAACTGGCAGGAGTCCGAGGTCGTCGGCACGCTGCTGGGCGAGAAACTCGTACTGACCGAACTGGTGGCCTACACCGACCTCGCCCGTCCCGAGATCAACGCCCAGCTGTCACCTCGGACCGCTCGTATCACGGCGTACGCCTTGTGTGGGTTCGCGAACTTCGCGTCGATCGGTGTGCAGGTCGGCGGCATCGGCGCCATGGCCCCCGAACGCAAACCCGTCATCTCTCAGCTCGCCCTCAAAGCGATGATCGGCGGCGCCCTCGCTTCCGCGATGACGGGGGCGATTGCCGGGCTGATGATCTAGATCAAAGTCGACTGTGAGAGCCATTCCAACTCACAGAGTGGCTGATCAACCGGGTGGCTGGGGTCGCAGCGCAGCGAAGCCCCCAGCGAATACAGACTGACCGTTCAAACGGGCTGGGGGCTCCCGTTGGTCGACCCCAGCCACCCACCACCCACATTTATGAAGGGCTGGAGCTTCAAACCCGGTGGGGCGTTAATTCGAGATCGATTTCTCGGTTCTCTGAGGAACTCCTCGATCATCGCGTGCGGGATCCGCATAATGCCTCGAACCAATGACGATCTCGAACCGCCTGATGTCGAGGTCCTAAACAACGGGCATTCCTGGAAGCGACGTCTCGCGATCACCGCTTTTTCGTTGTGGGTGGTGTCGCTACTTCTACCGGTCATTTACGAATGGGGTGGGGCCGAGAGATATGCGATCCCCGGCTACCTGGTTCTGCTGGGGACGTTGGGCTATGGAGTCTTTGCGGGATTCGGTATCCCGTGGGCGGTAATGAATGTCGGTCTGTTGGCGTTATTGATCACCAATCTTCAAGGCAAGGCCTGGCGAGCAGCTGGCTGGTGGTTTGCTGCGGGGGCCACACTGGTGACTTTGCTACTGGTGGTTGTGATGGCCCTCCCCTCGGGGAGTGTGTGGAACAGCCTCCGTTTTTATGGAGTCGGTGTGATCCCGTGGACGGCCTCGATGTATGTGATGGCGTATGCAACCTGGCTCGATGCCGAGTCGGAGGATCGTCAGTAGTCTTGTCTTTGCTGACCACTAGCGCCGACATAGGTGGCTGAGAGGCTGACTAGCTGGAGGCTTCGCTGCGCTGCGACCCCAGCCACCCGGTTGTCCATCCACTCGATCACTGGAACAACGCTTCCAAAACAAAATGCCGCTGGACAAACCAGCGGCATTTGTGCATTTCGAGTTTCGCTTTCGCGACGACGACTAGTCTTTCTTCTTCTCTCGCAGCTGCTTGGGCACACCGCCGACTTTGGCGTCAGAGGCTTTCATCCCCTTGAACGGGTACTCGTTCGGAGTGACGCGGATTTCGGTCGTGACCTTCAGCGGGAAGGAGGCCCCCACGTCATAGGTCAACTCCACAAAGTAAGCCATAAAACCCTTCTTGTGGGGTTCGATCTGCCCGATGTAAACACCCGGCTCCGTCGGCTTAAGGTCCTGACTCTTGTACGCCCGGCCGATCTCCTCCAGCCGGAAGTCACGGGCATCGGGGTTATGAGCGTGCCACAGCTTGACCTCAGTGGGAGTGGTCTTGGTCTCGACGCGAATCGCCCCGTTCTCCAGATTCTTCCAAGAGTACTCGGGACGTTTGGTCCCATTGACGACCGTTTCATAGAAGGCGATCAGGCTCTGCAGTGCGTCGGATCCCCCCAGCCCGTGATCGGTGTTCGGGACGTACCGCAACAACTTCTCTTCGGGGAGCTCGCTGTAGTAGAACTGCGAGTTGTCGGGCAGGAAGAACTGATCCCCCGCAGCGTTGAGGACGTACTTCGGCATTGTGAACCGCTTGCGATACGAGTAGGGATCCTCGATCTTCAGCAGGTCGAGGTAAGCCGGCTCGTCTTCATGCAGCGGGATCTTGTGGTCGATGTATTCCGAGATGGCCGGAGCCCAGAAGCCGTAGGCCTCGAGATGGTGCCGGGCGCTGCGGTTCAATCGCAACGTGTCGATCACAATCGGCGAGATCGCGACCACGCGCGGGTCGACAGCTGCGGTGCACCAAGTGGTCCAGCCGCGTTTTGAGCCGCCGGCGACCATGAACTTCTCGATATTCACCTTACCGCCTGCTTCGCTGGCCAGAAACTCCTGCACGCAGTCCATGGCCCGGACGGCACTCTTCACCATCGGCAGTCGGGCAGGCCACTCCTTGTCCTTGGTCTCCATGTACTTCTTCCAAGTGAAGGCGATCAGGTCGTCCTCCACCATCGGGCGACCCGCTTCCTTGAAGACGAGCGGCTGATTCGGCACGTTCTTCAGCTCGGCCACGACGGTCTTCGAGGCCATGGCAATGGCGAGGGCATTCGAGTCGACCGAGTCGGGCGCGTTCTCGCGATGGCTGCCGCCGCCGATGAACAGGAATCCAGTCTTGCTGGTGACGACCTTCGGCTTGACGATCATGACCCAGTGCTTCCAGACGGGGCGGTCGACTTCTTCGGCCGTACGCCAGGTCTGCGAGGTCAATTCGATCGCATAGACCGTGTGGTCCTTGGCTTCCTTCATTCCACCCAACCGCCAGGAATACGACGGGTCGGGCTTGGCGATGTACTCGTCCAGTGCGGTTCGTTCCTCCGCCGTCGGTGGAGTGAAAGCGGGCGACTCGGCCCGAACCGGGGCACTCCATGCACAAACCAATGTCACGCACAGAGCCACAGCCCGTGCCAACCACGAAACTCGCAACATAAAGAGATCCCTTCAGGGTCAGAGGTGAACTGAGGATTGTACCTCGCCATCCGCCCCTGAGGAGTCAGCGATCTTGCCAGACGGAAATATTCATCTCGGCGTAATATTTCCATGCGCTGAGCTCACCCCCGGCGAGCGTCCGGCGTGAGCCGGATGGTGCTTATCGGCCCGGGGGTGTGGTTGGGCTCACTGATTGATCGACGGGGAGAGTGCAAAGGAAACGCAGCCAGCACCGGGGGGGGCTGACGCCACCCCGCTCGCCGGGAGTGAGTGTTTGATCTGCCTCGCTCACTTCTTTGGGGGAATGGAGATTGTTTGTTCCGGGTTCTTATCGATCTTGATCGGGATGGAGAAAACCTCTTTGCCGTCAATCACGGTCAAGTCGACCTTGTCGCCAACCTGGAACAGGTTCAGTTTAATTCGCCCCGCTTCGTCGGTGCTGTCTCCAGCGGTTTCTCCGCTCTGGTGGTAGATCAGGAATTCGTCGCGGGTTCCCTTGGGCTTGCGAGAAGCCGGAAAGACCACGGATTCCGCGATCGGTTTTCCATTCCGTGTGATGATCAACGACTTCTCAATTGCGGGTTCGAGCTGAAAAAGGAATGGCTTGACCGGCTGCTTCTTCTTGTTGACAAGGTATTCCGATTTCATGGTCTGCCCATCCGCCAGGACGGTGACCAGAAAGGCAGTCTGCATCGAGGTGGAGTAGAGCTCGGGGAACTGAAACTTCCCTTCGTCGTCAGAGGTTTGCTCAAGATTTTCCTGTTGATATCGCCCATCTGGCCAACTCTTGAAGATCAGCAACACCTTGGCGCCGCTGACGGGCTTTCCGTCTTTGTCGGTAATCACTCCGTCGAGAGGATTCAGTGTGCCCTCGGCCTCCTCTGATGCCACGGGTGGCTTGGCACTGAGGAGTGTTTGCATCTGTTGATTCTGAAAATTCGCCTCGCGGAGCAGGTGCCCGAGCCAGCCGATCGCTGCCATCAACAACACGCACATCGCGCTGAGTCCCATCAGCCAGCGGGTCTGGTTTCCGTAATCCACAGTCTGGCACTCGCGACGGATGCGATCTCGCGAACCGAACTCTTTTTCCGCTTCTAGTGAGGCAGCCTCGGGAGCCAGTCCCGACTGGATCAGATCTTCCGTGCGGCATTCGATGTGAAAATCGATTTCCGCGTCGATTTCCCGATCTATCGCGGCTTTGGAGCGATTGGGCCAGCCGACCAGAGAGTGCAGTTGACTCGAAATACTCATGATCAGTTTTCCTCGAGAAAACAGTGTTTCCATGAACGATGACATCGGGGCAATTCTTTGAGCGATTCACCACTGATTGCGAACAGGCTCCACTCTTATGTCGAGATACCCAGCACGCGATCGATCGCTGTGGACATCTGCTTCCAGGCCACGGTCTCGGTCTTCAGCTGTTGTTTTCCCTCCGGGGTCAGTTCATAGAATTTCGCCTTCCGGTTCGATTCACTGACGCCCCAGTACGAGCTGACCCAGCCGCGCTGCTCCATGCGATGCAGTGCTGGATACAAGGATCCCTCTTCGACCTGCAGGAACTCCTGACTGGTCTCCTTGAGATGCTTGGTGATGGAGTAGCCGTGTCGGGCTGTTCCTTTGAGTGACTGCAGGATGAGCATGTCGAGGCTCCCCGGCAGTAGATTCGGTTTCTTGTCATTTGCCATATTTCATGCTCCCGGAATTCTTCCATAGGCCGTCTACTGGAGAGATCTTACGCGTCTCCCATAGACTGTCAATGGGAGTTGTTGGGGTTTTTACTTGAGTTGAGCGAAAGACAAACCTGGGTGTTGCGCGACATGTCCGTTGTTGTGACGGGATCAGAGCCTTGACGTTGATGCGGGCTTCTCCCACGATAGCCCACTATTCAATGTTGAGATGTGTGACGAGGGCGGGCATGACGATTCGGACCAGCTGCGCGGCGTGCGGCGTCAAGTTGAAGGTGGAGGACCACCTCGCGGGCAGAGCGGTCCGTTGTCCGGGTTGTCAGCAACCGATTGAAATTCCGACGGCGGCCGCTGACGATGAGATCGTGGATCCGTTCGCTGAAGACGCCGAGGCGATGCTGTCGCCGCCCTCCCCGCCGTCCTCTCCCCCTCCACGAGTTCCGCGACCGGCCACCGACAGAAAACCCGCCTCCGCCAAACGCAAGTCGGTCCCCGCAGCTGGCCAGACTCCAGCAACTCCCCCATCTCCCGTTGAGTCGGTTTCGCCAGACGAGTCAGTCCTGGAAGCCGATCCGGAATCAGCGGTTGAGGAAGAACAGCCCCTGGGCGAGTTTCCCGATTTATCGGAAGATGATCTGCGCGGCGAAGTGATCTCGCCTTTGCGGCGGCGGAGGAAGTCTCCGGAGAAGAGGGCGCCGGAGAAAGCCCCCGCCGCGACCACTCCCAGTTCGCCCCGCCCATCGAAGTCGTCTGTCGCATCGCACGACTCAAACACGGGCTGGCGCTGGCAGTTGCACTGGGTGTTGTTGGTCGCTCTGTTGCCGCTGGTCCTCTCATCGCGATATGGATCGCAAGCCAGTTTTGACGAGATCCTGAACCAGACCTATTTGAACCACCCCGAGCTGGACCCCGCTTCGATCAAGGCTGCGGAAACGTTACGCGAGGCGGCGATTCAAATGCCGGATCATCGATTTGAGGGGGCATGGCTCCCGGCAGATACATATTGGCACTGGGGGCTGGCTTTGGCCAGTTGTGGGGCATTTGGAGGACTGTTGCTGGGGATGTGGCCTGAAGGCAAATCCCGAGGGCGAATCATCTCTGCCGCCATGCTCGCTTCGGGAACGATGGGGCTGTTCCTGCTGACGGGGTTCAAGCTCCTCGCGTATGGTCCCGGACATACCAGGATTGGGAGTCCACGGAGGGTGATCTCCGCGATTTTCGTCACCGTGTTGTTTTGGTTCTTGTGGCATTCCTATCGCGGGGCCATGGATGGCAGCAGTGGTTTGATCCCCAGCTTCTTTGGCTACACGTTGGGTGTCGGCTTGTGCAAAGAGTTGTGCAAGGCGGTCCCCGTCGTGATCTACCTGAAAACCGATCCCCGTCATCAGACGCTGCATACCGCCTGCCTGATTGGGATGGCCAGCGGGGTGGGCTTCGGAGCCGCTGAGGCGTTTTGCTACTCGATCGACTACTTCAATGGTCTCGCTGACGTCTGGGTCTATCTCGTGCGTTTTGTGACCTGTGTCTGTGTGCAGGCGATTTGGACGGGTGGTGTGGCGGTTCTGATGTCCAGCAATCGGGATTATCTGACTTTCACGTGGATGGGAGTGTTGGGCTTTGTTGCCTTTTATCTTTCGCCCGCGATGATCTTGCATGGGCTATACAATACTCTGCTCATCCATCGGTACGACATCGCATCTGCGGTCTGTGCCTTGGCCAGTTTTGTCTGGCTGCAGTGGTTGTTGCGGCGTCATGCGTCTGAAGCCTGAACTCATACCCCTTCCTGCGTTGTTCCCCCATGTCACTGCCACACGCTGATATCGCTGCCCGTCTCGACTTTGTGCTGAGCGTCTATCCCGAAGCAGCGCGGCTCGTCCTGGAGTATTACGGCTCATCGTGGCTATCGGTGGAATGGAAGGCCGACCAGACGCCTGTCACGCTGGCCGATCGCGGGGCGGAGGAACTGCTGCGAAAGCTCCTGGCCGAGAAGTTCCCCCAGGACGCGATCCTGGGCGAAGAGTTTGGCGAGACGCCCGGCACATCAGGCTTTCGCTGGATCCTCGATCCGGTGGATGGCACGAAATCATTCGTCGCCGAGACCCCGCTGTTCGGCATGCTGATCGGATTGCAGTTCCAGGGCGAATGCGTCGCGGGAGTCGCGGGATTTCCTGCCCTGAACGAGGTTGTCTATGCCAGCCGAGGGCAGGGCACCTGGCGCCGGATCGCCGAAGCTCCCCCCATCCGCTGTCATGTTCGCCAGACAGCTCACCTCGCGGAGGCTTTGTTCTGTTTCACCTCAGCAGGAGGGTGGGACAGCACCGGGAATTGGGAGGCATTCACTCGGCTGACGCGGGCGACGCGACTCTCACGTGGGTGGGGGGACTGCTACGGGCATGTTCTTGTCGCGACGGGCCGGGCCGACGTGATGGTCGATCCCGCCCTCGCCATCTGGGACGCAGCTGCGCTGATTCCGATCGTGACTGAAGCGGGGGGGCATTTCATCGACTGGACCGGCCAGCAGACCGTCGATGGCGGTAACGGGATTTCGGTGATCCCTCCTCTTAAGTCAGAAATCCTCCGCGTCCTGCACGACCAGAGCACCCAATACGAGTCCAAACAAGGCCTCGACTGAGGTGCGGCCTGATCGCTTCTGCTCGGACAGATAAGAAAGTCTGTCCTACTGCGGACTTCAGAGGAACAGGCGTTCCCGTATTCGCTTGATCCTGACGACGACGGAAGGTTCAGCGACTCGACAGCCCGATGCCGTTGCGACGACGGGGGGCATTGCTCGATCGATGTCGACATCGACTTGACGCAGCGAGACTACTTCACGCCGCCATCAGCAGCTGGGGCGGTGGTCGTTCCGCTGGCCTGTTGAATCTCGGGCTCGGGCTTCACCTTGGGAGCTGCCGCCTCGTAGATCATCCCTTGACGGTAAGCGGAAATCGGCCCATTCGAGTTGGGTTGTTCCTTGGAGACCAGCGGCATACTGACCTCGTTCCCAGCCAGTTGGATTCCCTTGTGGATGTCTCCACTCTGGAATGGCCCGGCTCCCATGAACCAGTAGTCATGAGCGGTCGATTTGCCGATGGCAATTCCCGACTGCCACGCACGCTTATGAGTCTCGCGATGGTAAGCAAACGCTGCGACCTTTACTGCGGCCAGATGGTCCTTACGCTTGGCGAGAGCCAGCTCGGGAATACTCGGCAGAAGTGTCATACCCGTGGTCGCTGCCACAGCTGTCGAGGCAGCGGTCCCCACGCCACTCCCCGACGGGATCCCGTAAACCAGTTCATGGCTGTCGCCACCCAGCACGCCCAGACGGGCCTCGACGATGAAGTCCGCCGTGTCGCGTGTCTCCATCAGATCGAGCCCAGCGGCCATCATCTGCTGACGCAATGAGCTGATCACGTACTCCGGGTTGACGAACTGAATCCCCACAGGGGCCTTGGGATTCTGGATATATGACGAGTCGAGAAAGACTTTCTGACCCGTCAACGGCGTGAAGTCGATCTGCGAAATCGAACGATCAACCGCATCGGAAGCCACCAGCTGATCGGTGGCTGTCGCCTGCTGGGTGGTTCCGCACCCCGACAAACAGCTGATCCCGAGCAGTGCGATCACCATCCCCCACACACCAAGTCGATTGACCCGTGGAGGCAGGAAGGAAATCGGCGAACTGTTCAGTGACCGAGTCATGATCAGAAACGAGGGGCGGGTTCCGAGAGGGGGGGAGGGATCAGGCGAGGACGGGACACTACCACAGTCAACACCCCTCGCAAACCCGTGCCCTGCCGAGTCAGTGGCTTGACCGGCAGTTCCTGCCAGTTCAGGATTCCATGGTGATGAGTCTCTGCGAAGGGATGGGATGACATGGCTCGCCGTAAGTCCTGGAACGAAAAACTTCACGACGCCAAGGACCTTCCCAAAGTCGTTCAGATCGACGAGACATCGGCCTGCACCTGGGGCCGGGGAAGCTGCGTTGTGCCCGCTCCGCTGGAGGTTGATCATCTCATGCGGCAGGTCAAACGCGGCCGCGTGGTGACCTCCAAAGAGCTGCGAGACGCTCTGGCAACAGCCCATGGAACCGACGTGGCCTGCCCGATCGTCACCGGCATTTTTTGCGGGATCGCAGCTCACGCCGCTGTCGAAGCGGAGGAGTTGGGAGAGGCGCGGACGACGCCCTGGTGGCGGACATTAAAGGCGGGCGGCGAACTGAACCCGAAATATCCCGGGGGGATTGAACGTCAACGTGCCTTGCTGGAAGCGGAAGGGCACACCATGATCGCTCGCGGCAAACGCTGGTTTGTCCACGAACACGAACGGCGGCTCGCCAATCTGACTCCGAAATCTCGGATGGCACGCGAGGCCGGTTCGCAGACAACCGTCGCGTCGCGGAGAACGTCATGAGTCGATCACTGGTCACCATCGGGCATTACTGGAACTCAGTCGATGCCCGACTCGCGAGAATCCACCTGGAAGCCGCCGGGATCGACTCGGTCCTTCAGAACGAACATTCGGTGACAATGAATTGGCTCGAAGTGGCCAACGCCTCACGCGGTGTTCAGCTGCAAGTCGACGAGGCCAATGTCGAGGCCGCCATGCGAGTGCTGGAAGAGAAGGTTCCGCCATCCGACGAAGTGGGAAATGAGTGGCGATCCGAGCCGGCCAATGGTGAAACTCCGCTGGACGAGGCCACCTCGAACGAGCCGAACCACCTCACCGATGAAGATTTAACGGCCGATCGCGAATACACCACGCTGAACCGGCGGGAACAGATGATTCAGCGGGGATACATCGCCGCGATGTTGGGGATCCTGTTTCTTCCGCTGGAGTTCTTTGCCCTTTACCAGTTGATTCCGACACTGTTCATGAATGAGCCGCTCCGAGCATCCGTCCGGAGAAAGTCTGTGCACTCCTGGATCACCATCGCGCTGGTCACGCTGGCCTATCTGATGTTTCTGGCCCAGGCCACGGGACACATCCCGATACCTGAGCCACCCGCAAATCCGCCAACCGAGAAGTAACCTCATACGCCGAGGGCGGTGCGTTTCTCGACGATCGTCCGGATATGGTGGGGAATGTGTCCGGTAATACGAGTGAGCAACTGCTCGATCGTCAGCGGCCCGTCGGTGGAATGATTCCCGACTCGCTGGAATGTCTCGGCCGGAACCGTACGAAGAATCGAGGCGACCTGCTGCCGAACAACTTCGATCAGCTGGAGTTCATTCTCGATGTCGCGCTGTCCATACGCCAGCTTGGCGGCAAACTGATCGGGGTCACCACTCATGAGTAGTGGAGTATCTTCGACAATGACCCGCTTGATGCGGTCGGCATAGACCGGCTCAAAATCGGCGATGTGGCAGATGACCTGGCGGGTCGACCACTTGCCAGGAATCGGTGCGGCATCAATCTGATGAGGTGTCATTCCGGAAATGGCATCACGCAACAGCTTCGGTCCGGCCAGGTAGTCGGCGATCAATTTGTCATAGCTCATGGTTGAGTTCCTGTTGAGGGGAGTTCGCTATCGTGTGGACAAGCCCGTTGCGAGCGGGTTCACCACAAAGTTACAAAGACACAAAGTGAAACAAGACCCGGTTTATGCCGCCCAGCAATTCTTCGTGCCTTTGTGGTGTGATCCCAAGGATCATCCAGCAAGCCATCCTCCGTCACGGGTTGAACTGAATCGATCCGTGAAATGAATTACCACCGCCTGAGGACTGCATCGCGAATAGGGCAGCGATCGCAGCGGCAATCGCCAGGACGAGCAACGTGATCTTCGCCCAGCTATAGGGCCGCTCGCCCTGCACTTCTCCCGTGGCGGCGTTGACGAACACGCGGAAGGTCTTGTCGTGATAGCGATAGGCCAGCATCCACACGGGCAGCAGCAGGTGCTTGAACGTGATCGCATCGTGTCGTGTCTTGATCGAGTCGACCTGCTGGCGATCACCGCCAATTCGCCGACGCACATCCACTTCCAATGCAGCCCGCATCCGGTCACAGCTGATGTCGAACCCGCGATCAAGCGACACGTCATAGGTGCGTGCAAAGAACCCCGCTAACAGCTGTTGAGTGAACGGCACCATGCGTTCCATCGGCCAGGGCTCAAGCTCGTTAATCAACTCGATCGGCAGCCCCTCCGATGCGCTCACCAGCACATCGTCAAAGAAGCGTTGAAATCGCCCAGACGCAGGGTACCAGCTGGTCCGAGTCTCAGTCCGCTGGTCCTTACCCGTCCCGACCACCACGGTGTAGTCCTCGCCCCGCTGACCGACGTACACGTTGAAGGTCATCGAGTCGAAGGTCCAGAACGGCAGATAAAAGCCGTCGAACTTCCCGTTGATGCCGCGCCGGCGGAATTCATTCGGGGCGAACCAGCGGGAGTTGATCCACTCTTTGAGAACCAGTTGAGCGCGGCCTTTATCGACCAGGAACGGCATCACCGCATCGACGGGGATGCGATGGGTTGCTGTGTGGATGTTCTCACGCTGAATCGGGGCATTGCACCACGGACAGGTCGTGCTGGTCAGCGTCCCGTTAAACATCACCGTGCCGCCGCACGACTCGCAGTGCAGCTCTTTGTTGCCAGCTTCGTCGTTGCGGCCCTGCTCGTGGAGCTTCTCCAGCCGGGCGAGCGTGGACTGATAATCTTGCTCGACGATCTTCGCATCGTCCCGCAGCTCAATCTGCTTTTGAAAGCCGCAATAGGGGCAGACGAGCTTCTGCTGGCCGATGCTGAATTCAAGATCGGCCCCGCACGACTCACACGGAAAGACCCGAGCCTGCCCGTCATCGTTCGTTCGGCCAACCCGCTCTCGCTCGCCTTGCAACTCGGTGTCGGGCGTCGACTGTTCGGGCAATTCCGAATCAGCTGGCATCCGTGCGGGTTTCCGAGGCTCTGATTCATCCCGCATCGGGAGTTGTCCTGAACTGGATCGGGTGATATGCGACGACAGTTTACTCGGTGGAGACGGTCGAAAAAACTGAAGCCTCAACACCGGAGGCCTCCAGACCGATGGTTCAGAGGTCGCGGAAGAAATTCATCACCACCAACGAGACATTGTTAACCACAGCCAACAGTTGTGCTGGAGCACTGCCGGATCTGTACTTGTCCCTTCTCTGTTTGGACAGACAGGAATGTCTGTCCTACTGTACAGGGAGTGTGAACACGCATCTCAGTCGGTTGCCTCCCACGCGAAGTCGATCTTGAACTGAAGTGAGTCCTGTCGCGGAGTCCGTCCATGTCCAAAGGCCGTCCCATGGTTCGGCAGCCGGCGTCCAAGCTGCCGAACATGCAGAAGAAGCACCTGCAACAACTGCAGCAGAAGTCCCAGCTTCAGCAGGCTCAGCGGCGCGGTAAGTAGCTGGCGGTCAGGCGTTTCGGGCGAGACTCATTGCCGGGGGTGTGGTGACCTCGGCCGCCGGTGTCCGGGAGTTGTACGTCCTCGTCCCGATCGGACGTAAGACGTTGACCCTCTTGCCGGGCCGACCTATACTCGCGGGCTTGAGGTCGCCTGAGCCCCTGTTGACGCATGAAGTTGTGTTGAATGACGGGCGACATTCTGCTGCCGTCGCCGGGCGTTCGATGGCGGCCTCTGACAGAACCCGAAGAGACTCTCTTCCGATTATGAGCACTCAACTTCCTCACCACTCTCAACCTGAGCAGACTGAACTGGCTCACTGGTTCACCGATCTCCAGCGGAAGATTGAGCCTCACACGAACAAGATTGTGCTGGCTGTGATTCTGGCCACGATTGGGATCGTCGGCTATCAGGTCATCAATCGCTCGGCTGCCGCTCGGACATCGGAGGCCTGGAGCAAGTACGCGACCTGTACCACGGCGGAAAGCTTCGAGGATCTGGCTGATGACAATGCCGGATCAGAGGTCGAGGCCTGGGCCCGATTGGAAGCCGCCCGGAAATACGTGGAGGCGGGCGTGCGTCTGTCGCTGACGAATCGCAAGTCGAGCGATGAGAACTTGAACAACGGCAAGACACAGCTGGATAAGCTACTTAACGCTCCGACAATATCGGAAGATGTTCGCGAGCAGGCATTGTCTCAGCTGGCCGTTTGTCTGGAAGCCCTGAGTGATGGGGATGAGAAGCCCGCGATTGAGGCGTACGAGAAGCTCTTGAGCCAGTTTCCCGACTCCCACTATGCCGGTTGGGCCAAGCATCGCGTCGAAGAACTCAAGAAGCCGGTGACCTCGGAGTTCTATGCCTGGTTCCGCAAGGCCCAGCCAGCTCCTCCCGAGCGGCCGAAGCCCCAGGACGCCAAGCCCGGTGAAGTCCCCAATATTCAGTTGACTCCCGAGACCAAGCCCGCCGAAGGCACACCTCCGGCAACAGAAGCCCCGAAGACCGAAGAGAAGCCAGCGGAGACTCCCGCAGCTCCAGCGACTCCAGAGTCTCCCGCTGTGGAGAAACCGGCGGAAGCTCCTTCGGCGGAGAAGCCTGCGGAAACCCCGGCGGCTCCGGCCACCGAGAAACCTGCAGAAGCTCCAGCTGCCCCTGCCGCACCAGCTGCGGAAACCCCGGCTCCTGAGAAGCCCGCGGAGCCCGCAGCCGAAGCCCCCAAGCCTTGATCGCGGGGCAACGCTGATCGCAGTGGCATGAGACCGTAAATGAGTTGAGGGGCATCCCTTGGCTCACCAATCCAGAAGGGCAGGCGGAATCGCCTGCCCTTTTTTGTACCCCGACCGAAGTACAGCAAGTGACCTCTGAAATCGATCCACCTGACGAACTCCTGGCCGAAGAGGTCGAGCGTCCTCCGCTGTCGATGAGCGAGCCGGTCGCGGTAACGGTGGAGGCTCGGGCCCATGGCTGGCGGGTCGATCACTATCTCGCCCGGCTTTATCCGAACTACAGCCGTGAACTCTTTCGCAAGGCGATTGAACAGTCGGCGGTTCAGCTCAACGGGCTCCCGGTCAAGGCGGCTCGCCGGCTGCGGGTCAACGATCGGTTGTCGATCCGGCTTCCGGAGTTGCCTGACAACACGCTTCAGCCGGAAGACCTGCCCATTCAGGTGGTCTATGAGGACAACGCACTCGCCGTCATCAACAAGCCAGCCGACATGGTCACCCATCCCGGCAAGGGGAACTTCAAAGGCACTCTCGCCGCAGCTGTGCAGTTTCACTTTGATCAATTAAGCACGGTCGCCGGCCAGCTGAGGCCGGGTATCGTCCACCGCCTGGATCGTGATACGACCGGCGTGATCATCATCGCGAAAGACAACACCGTTCACAGCCGCCTGAGCTCACAGTTCGAGGAGCGCGAGGTGAAGAAGGAGTACCGGGCCATCGTTCGGGGAACCATCGAACGAGACTCCGATTACATCCGCACCTGGATCAAAGTCCACCCCAAGAACCATGAGAAAATGCTGGCTTGCGAGGAAGGTGAACAAGGGGCTCGCGAGGCAGTGACGTTCTACAAGGTTCTGGAGCGGTTTCGCGGCTTCACTTATGTGCAGTTGCTTCCCGAGACCGGACGCACGCACCAGCTGCGCGTTCACATGCTGCACCTTAAGTGTCCGATCATTGCTGACAAGCTGTATGCCGGGCACGGGCAAATCACCCGGGGAGAGGTGGCTGCTCCCGAGACAATCGCGGGTGGAGATGATACGCTCATCAGCAGACAAGCACTGCATGCTTTTCGGATTCAGTTTCGCCATCCGGTCACGGACCGGCCAATGCAGTTTGAGGCCGAACTCCCGCAGGACATGCAGCAGACCCTGGAAGCCCTGAGAGCCTATCGAAAGCTAAGCGGATGAAACTGGCAAAGGTGAGATTGGCGGACGGAAAGGTCCGCGTCGCGTTGGTGGAAGACAAAGGCCTGCAGCTCCTCGATATGGAGCAGGTCACCGGGATCCGGGTGTTGTCGGACATCCTGCATGCTCCAGATCCGGTGGGCTTGGCAAAGTTCCTCGTCGACCCGAAGGCCGGTCCGATCAAGCTCAACGAGGTGACATTTCTCGCCCCGATCGATCGACAGGAAGTCTGGGCGGCGGGCGTGACCTACAAGCGCAGCCAGATCGCCCGCATGGAAGAGTCGGAAGCGGGCGCGAGTCACTACGACAAGGTCTACACGGCGCCACGTCCTGAGATATTCCTCAAGGCCACTCCGCACCGCGTTTCCGGTCCTGGCGAGCCCGTGCGCGTGCGTGCCGACAGCGGATGGTCGGTACCCGAACCCGAGTTCACGCTCGTGCTGAATCCGGCCAAGCAGATCGTCGGGTACACGATCGGTAACGACATGTCGGCCCGCGATATCGAAGGGGAAAACCCCCTGTATCTGCCTCAGGCAAAGGTCTACAACCAGTGCTGTGGACTCGGCCCCTGTATCCTCCTGGCCGATGGTCCGCTGAATAAAGAAGCGGTCACGATCGAACTGATCATTCACCGCAACGGAGCGGAGGTGTACCGTGCATCAACTCCACTCAGCCAGATGAAGCGTGAACTGCCCGAGCTTGCTGAGTGGCTCGGCAAGGAAAACGATCTTCCGGCCGGTGCGTTCCTGCTCACCGGAACGGGAATCGTTCCTCCTGACAACTTTACGCTGGAGAATGGTGACTCGGTCTCGATCTCGATCACCGGGATTGGAACGCTGACCAACCCGGTCGTGAAGGACTAAACCACGTCCGGTTGTGCGGTCTATGCCGATTATCTTGAAACCCCAGTTCGAATCCCGGGCTGGGGTTTCTTCATGGATCTCCTGTGGGGAGGGAATGACCTAGGCTAAAGAACGGGCCGTCAGGTCAGTTTCCCCGAAAGCAGGTTCCCCCATCCATGACTACAAACGATGATCGTCGAAGGAACTTCCGTGCCGATCTCCGCACGGTGGTCAACGTTTACACCCCCGAATCGCTCTCCACGACCCCGCCGACATTTCTGCGAGCCTGGTCCGAAGACATCTCCGCCACCGGAGCTCGGTTGATTTCTGAGAGCGAGATTGAGCCCGAAAAAGTCTGGCTGAAGTTTCTGGCCCAAGGAAAAGATGATTGCGTCATTGAGGCTGAAATTGTTCGGCGGGGCATGGTTCCCCGCAGCCACTTCCGGCCCAAGGACAAACTCCACGACTACGGCGTCCGGTTTCTGCGTCTCTTGAATGAGTCGGAGTTCCTGGAGCTGTCACTCGATCAGGTAGAACGCGTGACGACCAGTCGCGATCCGGCGGCGGCTTCGAAGAAGGTTCCGGTGAGCTGAGCGGGTGGTGCGGGCCATCCCGAATAGCCCGAGGATCGCTACACTGCCGGGATGAACTTTTCGGAAGCTGATCTTCTGGCCTATCTCGATGAAGCCCTGTCGCCGCAGCGCGCGGCAGAGGTCGAGACAGCGGTGCGCGAGTCCGAAGCGTTACGGCAACGGCTGCTGGCTCTGCTGGAGCGACGGGATCAGGGCGGCCACACGCTGGGAGAAATCTGGCGGCGGCGTCAGCTGAGTTGCATCGGGCGAACGGACCTGGCCCTGTACTTACGCGGACAACTTCCGCCAGCTCAGCGGGACTATGTGGAATTTCATACGACGGTGATTCATTGCCCCGTCTGTGAGGCGAACCTGGAAGACCTGCGTCAGTTGTCGCAGGCGCCTGAGGACGACCAGAGCGAGCGACGCCAGAAGTTCTTCGAGTCTTCGGCCGGGAAGCTGCGCCGACCGGAGTAGGCGATGTGTCGCCCTCTGGCAGCGTGGCCCTTCTCGATGTCGAACTGAGGAGGCTCGGCCCGCACGCTCTATCGCAACGAGGTGATGCGGCTCAGGATGAAGTAGCAGATTGCGGCAAGAATCACTCCGCAGGGGACCGTGCTGACCCACGCGAGCATGATCTCGCCGACGTTCTTCCATTTGGCCTGGCGGGTGACAGCTCCCATTCCCAGCAGCGAGCCCACGCTGACATGCGTCGTGCTGACCGGATAGCTGTGCAGGCTGGCGGTGGAGACCAGAACCGATGTCACCAGGCTGGAGGCGAATCCCTGACCAGGGTTCATTTCGGTCACTTTCTTGCCCAACGTCTCCGCGACGCGATCGGCATCCAGTAATCCGCCGATGGCAATGAAAATGGCGACGGCGAGAAAGCCCCACCGGATGTTCATATCCGGAACCAGCAACAACAGACCAACGACTTTCGGCGTGTCGTTTAATCCCCGTGCAAAGCTGGCTGCCCCGGCACTTAGAAAGTGAAGCCCATCCAGGAGTGGAGTTCGATGATCGGGGGCGAGCTTCAGCGCCCTCAGGATCAGATACGTGGCCGCCCCCAGCACCACAGCCAGAATCGGACTGAAGAAGAGGGGGTAGAGGAAGTTGTTGCCGAGGGCCTCCAAATGAACTTGCGCTCCATTTCCGACCAGTCCCGCCCCGATCAGCGAACCGACCATCGCATGAGTGGTCGACACGGGAAAGCCGAGTCGTGTGGCCAGCAAACTGGTCAGTGCCGCCCCGAGAGCGACAGCTGCGACGAACTCGGGGGACTGGCAGAGTTCATCGGGAACCAGTCCTCGTCCGGCGAACTTCTTGAGCATCGATTCGGCGAGCCACATCGACGCGATCGAGCCCGCGAAGGTCATCGCGGTGCCCCAGTACAGAGCCCGTTTGAGAGTGGTCGTCCCGCTGCCGTAAAGCGATGCGACTCCCTTGAAGTTCGCATTCGCTCCATTGGTGAACGCCACGAAGCAGACCGCTAAGAACAGAATCCCGATAAGCACGACTCGCCTCGACTTCTACTTCGCCCGGTTTTCTTGAGTCTCTGCGGGCAGGTGCTTCATCGAGACGTACTCTTTCCAAGACCCTTCATAGAGCCGGACGTTCGGGTACTTCGCCACATGCCGGAGATAGAACCGCAGCAGGCTTCCCTCGCGCGAGGTTCCGCAGTAGACGATGATTTCCCTATCCGGCGTCAGTCCCGCCGCTTCGAGGTCGGCCTTCACGTTCTCGAAGGCGCGGAACTGGTGGGTGTTATCGGTCTCCATCAGGCGGGCCCAGTGAAAGCTGATCGCTCCGGGGATGTGTCCCTTTCGCAACCAGACATCGTCGTGGCCCACATACTCGTTGTGCGGCCGGGCATCGACCAGGACCACGCCGGGCCGGGTCTTCCGCTGCAGCAGTTCATCGATCGCAATTCCGATCTCAGGTTTCGACTTCACTGGCAGTGTCCCAGGCGGATTGCCGAAGTACTCCTGAGTCACCGGGAACTGGCTCTGCTGCCACGCAGGTAACCCACCGTCGACGATGCGGATATCCTCGACGCCGAACTTTTCCAGAACATAGGCAACCATGCTGGCACTCAGAATCTCATCGTTCGGCAGCTGGCCCCCGGTGGCATAGATCAAATGAGTTCGCTGGCCATTGACTCCCGCGCGAACGAGCAGCGCCCGCGTCAGATCATCGGGGAGATACTGCACCGGCACCCCTTTGTCGGTCCCTCGCAGTGTGTCAAAGTTCAGGTGATGGGCCTTCGGGATGTGCCCACGAAAGTAGTCCTTGTACCCGCCTCGCGTATCGATCACGAGTGGTCGTTGGCCTGCATCGGGCGACTCGATCAGCTGTCTGGCTTCCGCAGGAGTGACGATCCCGATCTCGGCACAATGCACAAACGTTCCGAAGAACGTTAGACAGTAGGCGATAAAAATTGGCTTCATGGCTGTCGTCGATGAAGAGGTGAAACTGGTGGGCCGCCCGTTGCGACATCGGCACTTTCGCAACTTGTCCGCGATTCGACAACCGTGTCGAGGGTGAGCTGCGGGGCTGGTCTTAGGGAAGGGCGGGTGATCTTCGTCGAGGGGGGAGCCATGACCAGTGAGCGAGGTCCGTGGCACCTCAAGCCTGGACATGACGAAATCTCGCCCCCTGTCGGGAGTTGCCAAATGCCCCCTGCCTGTCGTAATCTCCAGAAAGGCCTCGGAGGGAATACGAGCCTGGGCGGGTTCGATTCACCTCGTCAGTTTTGCAAGGAGCATGGTATGCGGACTCGCCGCTTTCTATTTGTCATGACAGTTGTTGCTTTGAGCGGATTGGGAATCGGTTGGGGTTTGGTCCAGGGACAAACTCGCAAGGTGATCGCCCCCGAGACGCTGCTCCCCGAGGATAGCGTGCTGCTGATCCGTCTGGACGGCGCTCTGGCCCATGCGGAGGCCTTTCAAAAGACAGCTGCCTATGACGCTCTATACAAAAGCGGGTTGATCGGGTTCTTTGAGAAAACCTTCGAGCGGGCCAAGGCCATGGCTGGGCCGTTGCCGACGAAACCCTTTCTCGATGCCATCAAGATCATCAACGAGAAGGGACTCTCAATCGCCGTAACCCCTGGAGTGGGCGAGAAGGGCCCCCAACCCTGGGCGGTGGCGGTCCTGCATGAGGGAGCGTCTCTCGACAAGCTCATTTCCAGCGCGATTCAGCTCGCCAGCAAAGGGGAGCTGAAGCCCACCAAGAAGACGATCGGCAAGCGGACGGTGGTCCGACTGGACATTCCTGAGACTCCGGGCGTGGAACTCGGTTGGTGGCCAGAGGGAAAGCATCTGGTCGTGACGATTGGCCTCAACGCCATCGAACAGTCGCTGGCCGTCATCGATGCCAAGGCTCCCAATGTGACCGGAAATGCACTCTGGGCCAAGTACAGCAAGTCGGAACAGAGCGAGCTGACATGCTTTGGCTGGTTGAATCTGGTGCCGCTCCGCACCTTGTTTGGCGGGATGCCGGTCCCGACCGAGAAGCCCGAAACACAAACTACCGTTCAGGAGATCCTGGTTACGCTGGGTCTCGATAACCTGAACTCCATCGGAATTCAGGCGGGGATTCAAGGGCGGTCCCTGACCTCACTGACTTCGATCGACGCACCCGGAGAACGGCGTGGCTTGCTTTCTCTGATCGACCAGGAGCCGATCAAGCTGGCCGATTTGCCTCCGCTTCCGGAGAAAATGACGTCGTTCATGGTCTCGAGCTTTGACAGTGCCCGTGCCGCCCAGACGATTCTGGAGGTCGCGGTCGGTCTGGAAAAGATCTTCTCGCCCGACACGGCCAATGTGTCCACAGCTCGCGATACTGCGAAGACGCAGTTGGGGCTCGACCTGGTCGACGATCTGCTGGCCGGGTTGGGAAATGTCATCTGTGTATATAACGACGAGGCTCAAACGGGATTCGGAATCGCCCCGACGCTGATCTTCGAAGTGGCCAACGCCGAGAAGTTGAATGCCGCCTGGGATCACCTTCTGGTCCAGATGCTGCCCCAAGTGTCACAGAACAAGGCTCGGGGCGTGGTCAAAGAACAGAACGGTGTGAAGACCTACACGATCGAGTCTCCTCAGGTCGGGATGTCGCCAGCGATCTCGGTGAGCGATAAGTGGATGTGCGTCTCGTTGTTGCCCCAGCCGGTCACGGCGTTCAACCTGCGGGTGGCCGGGGAGCTTCCGGTCTGGAGTCCCGAGTCGCTGCCTCGCGAAACCATGGCCGAGGTACCTGAGACATTTACGGGACTGACGATTGTGGATCCACGAGCGACCTATCGGATGATCCTCGGGGTGGCTCCGATTGCAGCTGGGTTTGCACAAGCAGCGATTGGCCAGTCCGTCGCAAGTGAAGCCAGTGAAGAGGGGGCACCTCCCAAGGAAGCCCCGATGATTTTCCAGATCAGCGAACTGCCGCCGGCCGAGATGGTGACCAAGTGGCTCTACCCGAATGTGGTGTCCTCGAAGGTCGATGAAAACGGCGTGACCACCAGGACCTCGTCATCGCTGCCTGGCCTGCCGCTTCCCGGCGGGGACAGCGGAGCAGCGAGCGTGGCGGTTCCCGCGGTGCTGACAGCTTTGCTGCTGCCCGCTGTGCAACAGGCTCGCGAAGCCGCACGTCGATCCCAGTCCAAGAACAATCTCAAGCAGATTGGACTGGCGATGCATAATTTCTATGACACCTTTGAGTTTTTCCCCTCTGGAACTGTCGAGAATGCTGATCTGGAAGTCGATCAACGGCTCAGCTGGATGGTGAGCATCTTGCCGTTCATTGATCAAGCACCCTTGTACAATCAGATCAATCAGGATGAGGGGTGTACGTCAGAAACCAATCAGCCTTTGTTGGAAACGCCGATCATGACCTACATGAATCCGGGATATTCCGCCGACGGTTTCTCGACTCATTATGTCGGGATTGGCGGTCTCACCGCAGATGGTCCGACAGCCGAACTCCCCAGCGAAATCGCTGGCGTGTTCGGATACGATCGCAAGACTCGATTCCGCGATATCACTGACGGGACATCGAACACCGTCATGGTCGCGGAGTCCAACGGTCTATCCGGCCCCTGGGGACAAGGAGGCCCGGCGACCGTCGTCCCGTTTACGCAACAGCCCTACATCAATGGTCCCGACGGAGTCGGCGGGCCGTTTCGTGGTGGGTGTCACTTCCTGATGGCTGACGGAGCCGTTCGATTTGTGTCCGAAAACATCGATCCTTCGGTCGTTGAAAAGTTGGCCACCATTCAGGGCGGAGAGGTCGTCGAAGATTTCTAGAACGGACTCCGGTCTCATCCTCTCACAACGCATGTGAGAGGATGAGGATCCGTTGCCGGAAATCTCCTGTCGGACAGAAATTCCTGTCTGTCCGAACTCATCGAGATCGGTCGTATACATGTATCCCATGCAAAAGGTCCGACGGAATACCGCCGGACCTTTGAGGTTTCAGTCAGCAGGGTGAGGCTTAAGCAAACAGTGCCGACACCGCTTCGGCCTTCACCAGTTCACGTGGCTGATTCAAATGGTTGTAGACGATTGTCTGCGGGCCGATACCGAATGACTGGTAGATCGTCGCCAGCAGTTCGCCGGGATGGACCGCATCGCGAATCGGGGCGGACCCGGTCGCGTCGCTTTCGCCGTGGACATAGCCCCGCTTGATTCCGGCTCCTGCGACCAGTGCGGTATAGCAGTAGGGCCAGTGGTCGCGGCCATCGTCGCTGTTGCCGTTGCCGCTGGTGCTGATGCCGCGCTGTGGGCTGCGACCGAATTCACCGACTGCGACGACGAGTGTCTCAGAGAGCAGGCCACGTTCATCGAGGTCGGCAATGAGCGTCGACAGCCCCTGGTCGAGCATCGGAGCCGACTGCGTCTTCATGCGGGTCGACAGTCCGCTATGCACGTCCCACGAGTGGTTGTCGCTATTGGCCACCTTGGGCCACACGACTTCGACGACGCGGGTTCCCGCTTCCACCAGTCGACGGGCCAGCATGCAGCTCTGGCCAAAGGTATTGCGACCATACCGATCACGGACCTCTCGCGATTCCTGATCGAGCGAGAACGCATCGCGAGCCCGGCCTGAGGCGATCAGCGACAGGGCCTGGTCGTAGTACTCGTTGAGCTTAAGGTGCTGGACCGCGCGATCGACTTCCGGCATCCCGGCGTTGATGACATCCCGCAGCTTGGCCCGCCGCTCCAGACGCTGGCCGTACACATCGGCCCGCATCTCGAGGTCCTCCACTCGAATACGTGCCATCTTGTCCATGTCCATATCGTCCCCGGCGGGGAACAGCGTGTAGGGATCGAAGGCCTTGCCGAGGAACCCAGCGGTCCCCCCCTTGCCGACGACGTTGCTCTCCTGCAGCGGACGCGGCAGCATCACGAACGGCAGCATCGGGACCTTCGGTGGCAGCAACCGAATGATGTTCGAACCGAAGTTCGGGAAGTCCTTCGGCGATGGCGGCTCCAACTGACCCGATGGGCTGACCTTATCGGTCGTGTAACCCGTCATCATCTGATAGATGGCAGCTGTGTGATTGAAGAGGCCATTGGGCGTATAGCTCATCGACCGGATGAGTGTGGTCTTGTCGAGAATGCCCGCAATCTTCGGCAGCAGTTCGGTGACCTGCACGCCCGGCAGCTTCGTATCGATCGGGTTGAACACCGACTTCACATTGTCGGGCACATTGACCTTGGGGTCCCACAGATCGAGATGGCTCGGTCCACCCTGCAGGTAGCAGAGGATGATGCTCTTCGCCTTGCCCCAACCGGGACCACCAGCTGTCGCGGGGTTGGCCTGGGCTTGAGCCTGCAGCATGGCTCCGAGTCCGAGACCCAGCATCGAAGAGCCGCCGACTCGCAAAATATCGCGACGGGTGTGCCCGAGATTGCGATCACACAGGTCTTTACCCGGAACGCCAGGAATACTGATCATCATCGCTTCGCTCTCCAAGAGAGTCTGAAATAGAAAATTGGGACAATCTATCGTAACAACATCGGTTGATCCGTGTCACCTGAAACTGGCCTCCCGGCTCAAGATGGCCAGATCGTCCGGGAAAGATCGGCCAGGAGTGAGCAAACTTGTTAGGCTGGAAGTACGGGTCGAATGAGGATGATGACCTGTGGAGGTTATGATGCGAGTCCTGACACGAGCTGAGGTCCGAAATGTTGATCAACGGGCGATGGCTGAGTACGGCATCCCCGGTGTCGTGCTGATGGAGAACGCCGGTCGCGGTTGTGCGGAGCTGATTAACCGTGACTGGCCAGCGGGGACGGCGGTCATCTGCTGTGGCAAAGGGAATAACGGAGGCGATGGGTTTGTCATCGCCCGGTATCTCGAAAAAGCAGGCTGGAGCGTCCGAGTCCGGCTGGTTCATCCGCCCCATGAGACCACGGGAGACGCTGCGGTGTTTCTCCAGTCGGTCATGAAGGCGGGGACCGACGTGCGGGTCGTACATCGCATTTCAGGCGGTCCAGCGGAGTCCCTGGCGATCAACTGGCCGAGCTTCACCAGCGAGTTGAAGTCCGCCGACCTGATCGTCGACGCCTTGCTGGGGACCGGGTTGAGCGGCGAGGTGAAAACGCCTTATGCCGAAATTATCGAGGCGATCAACGCCTCGGAGAGCCTGGTCCTGGCTATCGACCTGCCATCGGGCCTCGATTGCAACTCGGGGAGACCACTCGGACATTGCATTCGCGCGACTCGGACAGCCACGATGGTCGCGCGGAAGATCGGCTTCGACGTGCCGGAGAGTGTCGAGTTCACCGGCCCGGTGGATGTCGTGGATATCGGGCTGCCGCAGGCTCAGGTCCGTGAACTGGAGGCGGGGACACCGCAGTAGGACAGGGGAGCCCGATTCGGTCTCTGGCACGAGACGTCGATCGGGACAGACAGGAATATCTGTCCTACTGGACGAGAGGACGGTCCGCTGACGTGACGCTACTTCGAGGTCAGCAGACGGCGCTGGTAGTCGCGGAACGACACCCACACAGCCTCTTTCGACTTCATGCGGCTTTCCCACTGGGTGATATGCCGCTTGTCGGTTGCCTGCAGCTGCCAGCTGAACTGGTGCTCGGCCTGTAAGTGGAGGTTCCCCTCCGCGCGAGCTTTGAGCTCGACTGTCAGCGGAATACGTTTGCGATTTCGCAACGCCGCATTCACCGCCAGACGCGGTTCCGGGAGCAGCGATTCCGGGTGGAGGATGTGATTCAACCGTGCCGCCCAGTCGGCATAGGCCAGATACTTCATAGAATCTTCGGGGTTGGGACTGGCACCCGTTTTGACTGTGTACTCGATCTGCTCGCTGCTCATCCGCAGGCGTTGTTCCTTCGCGTCGAAGCGTTCTTCAAAGTGCGGACCGAGCTGAAACGACAGAGCAGCTGCCTCCTTTTTGGCGGTGTCCGACCCGTCGCGTTGGAGTCCAGCCAAGTACTCATGGGCCTTGGCGTCGGACGACTTCAGGAACTGATTGAGTTCCGTAATCGACAGTTCCGTGGCCCGATAGTTTCCGTCGAGAAGGACGAACCGATCGTTCATCGGCTCGTAAATCACGACCTCGCCGACGTCTTCCATGTAGTCATAGACCTTGCCGGCATGGAAAAGCGTCAAACTGTAAGCAAATGGTCGCCAGCCACCGCTGGGCTCTTTACGCGAGACGGTGGTTCTGACTCGCATCTCTTGGGCGGGCAGTGTGTTATAGCAGTTTGTCCCGATGATCAGGATCAGTAACAGCAGGGAACGAACCATTGGTGAGACCTCCATGTCTCGAACCCGACAACCGAAAGAGTCGGGGGCATTGATGAGATTCCGATTCCGCAAGATGTGACGGTTGTGCGGAGAGAAGGGACGGAATCCCGCGGTGGGATATGGAAGATAGACCCGTTGGAAAGCCTTGTTCAATACTGGTTCCGAGAATCTGGGGTTTCCCCACCTTGATCTTCTCGATTTTCACGAAGAGAATTACGAAATCGGCAGAATGTGCGGCTCTTGGTGGGCACTTCGCCAAGGTTGGTACCGGAGGGTTCGCCCTTCGAGATTAGTTGCGGCCAGAGGATTGGTCCGATTTCATCTCCGCGTGGCGACCCCCTGGATGGGGTCGTTCTGGCAAGTTCCTTGTTCCCGACGGATCCGACGTGTCGAAACGACTTGACGGAAAAGTAGCAGTGGTCACCGGTGTTAGCGACCGAGGGATCGGTGGTGCCATTGCCGAGAGACTGGCCGATGACGGTGCTGCAGTCACGATTCTCTGGATGGAGCGGCCTGACCGGCTGATTCACCGTCTGGAACGGCGTGGCCACGCGTACGTGGAAGCCCGCTGTGACGTGAAGAGCATTCCGTCGATCAAGGCGGCTCTCGACGCCTGCATGTCGGAGTTCGGCCAGGTCGACATCCTCGTGAACAATGCGGGGATCGAAGACGTCCACAACTTCGAGGACGGGACCGATGAGGTCTGGGAAAACCTCCTCGATGTTAACCTGCTGGGGACGATGCGGATGACCCGCAGCGTGTTGCCCTACCTGACAGAGCCGGAAGGCGTGATCGTCAATATCTCGTCGGTGCTGGGGATGGCGGGCTGTACGGGCTTTGGAGCTTACTCCGCGACCAAGGCCGGCTTGATTGGCCTGACCCAGTCGCTGGCTGCGGAACTGGCTCCGCGTCGCATGCGCTGCGTGGGTGTCGCTCCGGCCCTGGTCTTTACTCCGATGATGCAGCGGCACCTGTCGAATGGCGACACCTCCATGGAGGAGAGCCTGAACCAGTCCCATCCGCTGGGAGTTGGGGCTGCCCGCGATGTGGCTGCAGCTGTGGCGTTCCTGGCTTCGCCGGACGCTCGCTGGATCACAGGAACGACGTTGCCGTTGGGCTGGATGCCGAGCTTCCCGCTGCCGTTCGGTCAAGCTGGCGCCGCTGAGCAGGCTTCCACGCATCAGGCCAAGAACTCGACCGCCGAGAAGTCCGTGTCGGCCAAGCTGCCCGTGAACGAGGGAGCTCACGCGCCCCGGAAAAAAGAATCGGAAGATACGATTGAACCTGTGCTGCCAATCGCAGACAGTTAAGGTCCGTGGACCGGGGCTGTTTGCCCCACCGGTAATCCGATGAGTTCTGCTGGTCAGGCGTTCGATCTCTCTTGCGTGCAGTGGACTGCCTCGCGGGGAAGGGAACAGGCCGAACCAACGAACTGAATCGATGAAGGTCGTGTCCACTGAGGTGTGGCTTTGCGGGGCATCGCAGGAGGGCATTGGCCCGGCGAGTGAACCGGTGTGGCCTGCCTGTCAGTCATGCTTGTGCTGAGTGGATCGGACCGCTTTCCCATGCCCGAGTTGCCGTACGAGGCGTCGAACGAAGACACCTTCTCCAGCCAGGGGATTACCCAAACCCGGGTGATGGAGCTGTTCGCGCCTCCCGAACCGCTGCAGCTGGAAAGCGGTAAAACCCTCGGCCCCATTCAGGTGGCTTACGAGACCTACGGCACGCTCTCGCCACGTTGTGATAACGCGATCTTCATCTGCCACGCATTGACTGGGGATGCCCATGTCGCCGGTCGCCATGCCAGTGATGATCGCAAACCGGGCTGGTGGGATGGCTTCATCGGCCCCGGCAAGGGGATCGACACCGACCGCTATTTTGTGATTTGTGCCAATGTGTTGGGCGGCTGCATGGGGACGACGGGGCCCAGCTCAATCGACCCTGATACTGGTAAGCAGTTCGGACCATCGTTCCCATTCCTGACGATCGCGGACATCGTTGGTGTTCATAAGAAGCTCGTCGAGACGTTCGGGATCAAGAAGCTGTTGGCCGTCGTCGGCGGTAGCCTCGGTGGGATGCAGGTGCTTGAATGGGCGGCCCGTTACCCCGACAGCCTGAAGTCCGCAGTGGTGTTGGCGAGCGGGGCCAAACTGAATGCTCAGGGGATCGCGTTCAATGCTGTGGGGCGTCGGGCGATTTACACGGACCCGGCCTTTCGCGACGGGAACTACTACGACGAAGTCGAGAAGCCGCGTTTCGGTCTGGCTCTCGCACGCATGATCGCGCACATCACCTATCTGTCCGAGCAATCGATCGAGCTCAAGTTCGGACGGCGATTGCAGAACAGCAGTGACCTGACGTACGACCTTCGCAAAGAGACTGAGTTCCAGATCGAGAGCTATCTGCACTATCAGGGGAAACGCTTTGTCGAACGCTTCGACGCGAATAGCTATCTCGTGCTGACGCGGGCGATGGATTACTTCAGTATTGAGACGACGCACGGCCCGCTGTCGCAGGCCTTGGGAAGAACCGATGCCCGTTATCTGGTCGTGTCGTACGATACCGACTGGCTCTTCCCGACCTCGCAAAGCAAACAGCTCGTGCATGCTTTGCTCGAGGCGAAACGACACGTGACCTTTGCCGAGCTTCCCAGCCCGCATGGTCACGATGCGTTCCTCATCGATTCCGAGTTGCCAAAGCTCAAGGATCTGGTCGTGCCGTTTCTGGCCAACACCTACGACGCCTGACACTGCAAAGGTCTGGCGTGATCGTGATGGTGCTGATGACCGGGGAGGGGCAGCGAGTGGAGGCTGATCCAGCGGTTGATCGATCGTCAGAAGTTCGTTCCCCTATCGATCGCATCCGCCCCGAGACAACCGACCTTTGTGTCGGTGCCTCGTTGTGGTGTTTCAAGGCTGCTTTTGCAGAGCCCTTTCGCTCACAACTCTCTCCAACCGATGGGGACTTATTGCCCATCAGCTGTGCGTGAGGCGTCGAAGAGTTCGACGGTCTCTCCGTGAATGATGGCGAACTCGTGGTCGTCATCTGTGAGATCAAAACGTCGAATCGGATGGTCGGACGGCCAGGTCAGCAACTCGCTTCCGCTGGCGACTTGCCAGAACTGGACGACTCCCCGATCGTCGAGCGTGATGAGGGTCTTGCCGTCGCCAGAGAATCGAATGAAATCTGGTGGACTGAGATACCCGAGGATCGTCCGGATGTGCTGTCCCGTTTGGGCATCCAGGATGTGTAAGGTCCGGTCCTTGCGACCGATGGCCAACGTCGCCCCGTCATGACTGCAGGCGACAGACGTGATATCGAGCCCGTCATAAGGCCAGCTGCCGAGGGTTTTTCCAGTCGTGGCATCGATTCGCAAGACTTGCTGATTCGTCACCACGAAGATCTCGTTGCGAATGGGGCACACCGTACAATCGACATTGACCAGGTCGGATCTGTCATACTGGAATGCAACCTGTCGTGTCGCGAGATCCCAGACACGGACTCGCAGGTCGGGAATGACTTCGATGGCGAGCAATGTCTGATTGTCAGACATAAATGTGATGAAGTTATGTCGTCTCCCCCTGGGCTCTGAACCAGGAATCTGGATCAGAGCCAGTCCCGATTGAAGCTGCCCGAAGAAAATGGGCCCGGTGCTGCCGGCACAGGCCAACCATTGACCTTTGGGGTCGCGGACCAAAATGTTGCCGATTCCGGCTTCGCTCGAAAACTGAAGTTGAAGTTGAATGCGGCCAGAGCTGGTCTCGATTGTCCGGAGGTGAAATGCTTCAGTGATTGCGACAGAGCGGGTCCCCTGCAAAATTTTGATTTCTTCCAAGTCAGTGCCGACGCGAAACGTCTGGTGCGTATGAGGTTTGTGCCACTGGGACCATTGAATGACTCGACCATCGATCCCGCTGGACAGGAGGCTGTGGGAGTCGGGCGAAAATGCCACGGTTCGAGCCGGTCGAGGGTGGGCCTGCCAGTGTCGATGCTGTTCGCCAGACGGCGTCTCAACGGACTCCTTGGAATCGTTCCAGTTCCAAACGTGGACGACACCCGATCGTTCTGCTGCCGCCAGGTAGACACCATCGGGTGAGAAGTTGAGTTCGTTGATTTTCTCTGTCAGCTGCCAGCTGGCGAGGAGAACACTTCGGTCGAGTTCCCTGAGGATGATCTGGCCATCGTTCCCACCCACTGCCAGGTACTTGCCATCAAAATTGACAGCGAGAGTGTTAGAGTTGAATGGGAGGGGCAGTTCGAGATCAAACTGGCCATCCTCCAATTTCGAAGCTCGATAGATCTTCGATTTTACGGTGAGATCCGGGTTGTCGACGGCCAGGTAAACCCCGCTATATGCTGGGGTCGTAGCCATGTCGAGTACGAGAGTCGCCTTCGTATCCCAGGTGCGTTCGAGTTTAAACTCCTCGAGATTCCAGATCGAAATCAGTCCGCCATTCCCTGAGGTCAGCAGGCGTCCGTCGACGAAACAGACGTCGGGGTTCTTCGTCGATTTTTCCGGGGAGGGGCATCGCAGTCGGACCTGCCCCGTCGTGGTGTCGATCAGAACTGCAGCAGCCTCGTAACTGATGAGTGCGAGGTATTTGCCATCGGGGCTGAACTCCATCCGTCTGACATCAGCCAGGCCCGAAGCCCAGCTGGGAAGCGGACTATGATCAGTCAGGAGGCAACGCTGGACGATGCCCCCATTAGTGGCCGCCACCAGAGATGAGCCATCGGGCGAAACCCGGACACAGGAGACATCACCGGGAAGAGACATCAGTTCCGTGCCGGGTGCCTGGAGCTGACGTTTCAGCAGGTACCACTCAATCCCGCGCCGATCGGGTGTGCCAGGGCGGGGAATCCAGGTCTTCAACAGCTGCGCGGCCTGCTCGTCGTCGCCGGATTGCTTGTGTCGATAGGCGAGACGAATGGCACTGGCATAGATTGAGTTCTCCGCGAGTTCGGTTTGCTCACGATGAGCCTGTTCGGCGGCTTCGGCACGGAGCCGCTCCTGGTTGGCGATCCGCGATCGTTCCTCCGAGCGTCGAGATTCCTCCAGGTATTTCACAGCTGCTTGATTGGCTCGATCACGCTCTCGGTTCGCGACAATGGCCTGCCATGTGGCGATCGTTGTTCCCACCAGCAACGACATCGAGACGACGGCTGCGGTGATGAGAGCGACTTTGTACCGACTGGCGAACTTTCGTGTTCGATACGCGAGTGACGGCGGGCAGGCGTGAACCGCTTCGTTGTTCAGATACCGTTGCAGGTCAGCTGCCATGGCGCTGGCCGATTCGTAGCGTCGTTCACGGTTCTTCTCCATCGCCTGAAGCACGACCCAGTCGAGTTCGCGGCTGATGCTGCTGGAGAGTCCGCGCGGATCGACTTGCCGCTGGTCGGATACAGTTTTTAGCTGTGCGGCCTGGAGCGTGCTGATCTTTTGGCTAGGACGAAGGGGGTCGACTTCTCGAAGAATACGCCGCATCTCGTCCGGCCCCTCTTTCGTAAGGGCTGCCTGATCAAAAGGAGTAGAGCCGGTCAGAAGTTCATACAGGATGACGCCCAGCGAATAGATGTCCGAGCGGGTTCGATGTCGAGCCCGGACAGCGTGGCCTGCTCCGGACTCATGTAGAGTGGTGTCCCCAACATCTGAACGAACCCGGTGTAAACCGTGCGTTCGCTCAGCTGTTGTCCTGTTGCCTTGGCGATCCCAAAGTCGATCACCTTCGGGACCGGAGTGACATCGTGCAGTTCCACCAGAATATTCGATGGCTTTAGGTCGCGGTGGATGATCCCGCGTTGGTGGGCGTGCTGGACGGCCTGGCAGACCTGAATGAATAGCTCAAGCCGCTGGCGGACCGATAACCTCTGCTGATCACAGAACTCGGTGATGGGAATTCCCCGGACCAGTTCCATGACGAAGTACGGGCGGCCCGACTCCGTGGCTCCCGCATCCAGAATCCGCGAGATGTGAGGATGGCTCATCATGGCGAGGGCCTGCCGCTCGGCCTCGAATCGAGCCAGAACCTGCCGGGTGTCCATGCCGGACTTCACAAGCTTCAGAGCGACCCGACGTTTGATGGGCTCCAACTGTTCGGCCAGGTAGACAACTCCCATCCCCCCTTCGCCAATCTGCTCACGCAGTTTGTAGGGGCCGATCTGTGTACCGGGGCCTTCCAGAACCTCCGGGGTGAAGTCATTCGCGATGACCGGTTCGTTGAGAAAATCGCCCGCCGCTTCGTAGTCTTCCAGCAATTGGCTCACACGGCGAAAAAGTTCGTGGTCCTCTCCACAACGCCGGCGGAGGTATGCCTCACGGTCTACCGGAGGAGGAAGTTCCAGGACTTCCCCCAGAATGGTTGGAATCTCGTTCACGGCCGTGCCTCATGCGATGACTTCTGAATGCACCCCTCTGGAAGACAGTGCGACAAAAGTCGCACGGGCTGATCAAGAATTTGAAGATGATTTTTCCGAGGCCACTTCCCGCCGTCGAATTTCCCCAAACAGCCAGGCCCGAGAATAGGCCCAGTAACGACTTGCGGTCGTCGGAGAGATCCCCAATGCTTCGGCGGCCTCTTCGTTCGACAGCCCAGCGTAATACCTTAATTTGACCAGCTGCGCCTTGTCTGGCTCCAGTTGTTCCAGCTTGAGCAGTGCCTTATCCAATTCCAGAAGGTCATATGTCGCATTCACAGTCGGAGCGGGAACATCTATCAGTTCCACACGCTCCAGGTCACCTCCGTGTTTGATTCGCTGCTTACGACGAGCCTGCTCGACCAGGATCCGCCGCATCGCCTCAGCTGCTGCCCCGAAGAAATGGCCTCGGCCATTCCAGTTGGAAGGGACTCCCTCCTTGTTCACAAGCCGCAGCCACGCCTCATGCACCAAAGCTGTTGCTTGCAAGGTCTGCCCCGGCTTTTCCCGGCGGAGGCGTCCAGCTGCCAGCTTTCGCAGTTCCTCATAGACGAGCGGAAGCAACTCATCCGCGGCATTCGGATCGCCCTGATCGATCGAGGACAAAATACGTGTGATGTTGTCCATGAGGTCGGCCCAACCAGATTGCGGGAGACGATGATCGCTCAGCCCTTGTCTCTGCAATCCTAATCCGGGGCCGCAACCATTGGCGAGCCCAGCGCAAGGAAGTTCGCCTCGCACCACCCCACGCGGCGTTCAGGTCCCGCGATCTCGTACAGGCAGCTTCATGGCACCTGACCAGTGACGCTTCACAGGGATGAATGGCCGTTCCTCTTCGCGGATGCTTCGGGTTCGTGGAACAACACGCGGTTGATCCAGTCGTTGCGAAACACCTGGTTCGGATCGAGTTGCTCGCAGAGGGTTTGGAACTCGGGCAGGCGGGGGTAGATGGCAGCGACCTGCTGGGCGGTGAGAGGGTTGTACTTGCCCCAGTGGGGACGGGCTGAGAAGAGGGTGACCATGCAGTCGCTCAGGCATTGGGCAAACTGATAGAAACCCGCCCGTTTGGTGGTCTTCGCCAAGCTGACGAAACTCAGCGCGTAGCAGGGTTCCTCATCGCTGCTGGCCATCGAGATCAATGTGTCGTCGGCGAGAACCTTCCGCACGCACACGAGAAAGTTATACGTGAATCGACCGGCTCCCGCCTCGACCGCGGCGAGCAAGTCGTGCTCCGCGAGTTGGGTTCTGGTGGTTTCGCTGAGGGCATCCTTGTCGCCACCAAAATGGCTCAGGAGTTCACGGACAAAACTCAGAGCCTGGGGCAGGGCTGATCTCCGGACGAACATTTCGATCTCGATATGCCGGAAGAGTTCTTGCTCCATGACCAGCATGTCAGAAGAGTTGTCGACGACATGTCGACCTTGCACGACGGCCAGATGCAGCAGGCGACGGTGGAAGAACTTGATGGCCCGTGAGCTTTGCAGGATCCTTTCGAGGAAGAGTAAGGCAATGTGAACTCCGAGGTCGAACGTGAGAAAACAATAGATCCGGTAGAGCCAGGCCATCGAGCAGCGCGGGGAGTCAACGGCCTTGCGGTGCTGAACCAGATAGTTCCAGGCCCACGGGATCAGGTAGAACTGCTGAAGCGGAGAGTCGCCTTCTGACGCGAGGGCCTCGTCGAGTGTGGGGTAACGAGAGATCCATTCCTCGATGTTGTATTTCGGGCGAGTCCAGAATCCGACGCTGAGAATCACCCCCAGGCATCCCAGCGAACAGCGGGCGGCTTGCAACTCCGGTCCCTCGGTAATGGTGCGAATGACCGGCTCGCCAGTTGCCGGGTCGTAATAGGCGATCCGGACCTCGGACATGTAGTGCGACATGCTGTGCCGCCCGGATCCGTGTGTGCCGGTCGAGATCGCACCCGCGATCGCCTGCTCAGTGATGAGGCCGAGCGAGGGCAGGGTGACGCCTGCCTGCCGTTCGAGCTCAGTCAGAACACGTTTGACCTGACACCCCGCTCCGACCACAGCCCAGACTCCCTCGGGACGCTGTTCGGTCTGGACTTGATTGAAGTGACGCAGGTCGATGAGGACTTCATCGCCGCGAGCTGCCTCGCTCCAGGAATGCAGCCGGCCGATCGCCTTGATTCGCGAACCACGATGCCGGGCGAGGATGTCGAGGACCTCCTGCTCGGTCCGGGGGGAATACAGGTGAGCAGGTTGGAAAGAGAGATTGCCTCCGAAGTTCTCAACCATGTGACGTTCCGGAATTGCGAGCGCAGAGAGAGGAGCCACCGAACGTATGGTAGCTGATGCAAGAGGAATGTGCCGCGTGAGGCTGATGGCTGATGGCTGACAAAAGGCCTTTACCCATTTTCTCATGTCCCGCTAAACTGCGGTCGAGATTTCAGCGTCGTCGGTGGCCTCGTGGTTGGGGGCGTTCGGCGCTGCCCAGGGAGGGGATTTGCGATGTGGTACGACATCCTGGTCGCGTGCATTCTGTTGTTCTTCATGGCCAAGGGGGCTGCACGTGGGTTGATCTGGCAGCTGGCCGGGATCGCCGGGATTCTGCTCTGCGTGACCTTTGCCGGTACGGCGTCCAAAGTGATTGGGCCGCACATCAATCTGGCTCCGCCGACAAACCAGTGGGCGGTGATGTTCATCACGTATCTGTTGGCGACATTTGTCGCGTTCGGCTTTGCCCGGACTCTCAACGGCTGGATTAACCAGCTGGAGCTCAAGGAGTTCAACCGTCACCTCGGCGCGGTGTTTGGGCTGCTGAAGGGGGCATTACTGGTGCTGGTCATGACCTTTATGATTGTGACCTTTTCCGCCAAAAGCCGTGACATGTTGAAGGATTCCAAGTCAGCTCAGATTGCGGCCAAGGTGATTTACCAGATTGAGCCGTTGGTGCCCGACAAGCTGAGCACACAGATCGCGAAATACATCGACATGTTCGAGCAGACGGGCTTTGGGAAGAACAGCGTCCAGGTTGAGGACGAAGCTCTCCCGCCCGATGCGAACTCACCGTGGGATACACAAGCTCCCGTTAGCGAAGACACGACCCTGGGAAAATCGGAGCAGTTCAACCTGTCTGACTGGCTGCCGAGTAGTACCCAAGGGGCCACTGGCTCGCAGGGCAGTGGGCAATCCTCCTCGGGAGAAGCCACTGACCTGTCGACGGAGCTCATCAATACTGTGGGGGCCAAGGTCACGCGGATGCTCCAGAACGAGTTGCAATCGGCCACCCCGGAGCAGAAGGCCCAGATCCTGCAAAATCTCAACGATGCCCTGCAGTCAGCAAACGGCCGGGATAAAACCGTGTTGCAGAAGCGGCTGCTGAATGAAGGTGATACGAGCTCGCTGGTTCAATTATTTGGCGATTGGGCTCTGGAAACGATCAGTAACGGCGAAGTCATCCCCGGACCACCGGCGAAAAACTCAACGCCCGTCAGCCGGTCGACGACACAGCCCGCAGCCAAGGCTCCGTCGCAGGCACAGACACCCACCCAGCCGACCAACGGCAAACGAACGCTGCTCGATCAGATCGTCGCGACGAAGAGTGATTTCACCACCATTCAGAATCGACTCAAGGACGACTATTCGAAGATTCTGGAAGAGCTGCCTCGTCAGGTCTCGCAAAACGTGTTGCAGGACTGGTGGGGGGATATCCAAGGGACCGGGGCTGATATCGATCCGGGAACGAATGCCAATACCCGAATTGAAGAGCGGATTATCCGACAGCTGAATGCCCAGGGGAAGACGGAAGCAGGGCTTTCGAAAGCTCTGCAGGACCGATTGCAGCAGTTCCGCTTAAGCGTGGAAGGCGCTGGGGTGCTGCGGTAATTGCCCCCGAGGTGGACGGCAGCGGCTCAGGACTTGCTGTCGTCCTGGGCCCGAGTGGCGATAGCCAGCTCCAGGGCCTTGAGCAGCTGCTCGCGGCGGAATGGCTTGTAGATCACCGATTGCAGCCCCATCTGGCGGGCTTTGACGATCGTATGGTTCGCGTCGTAACCGAAGCCCGCCATCAGGATGACCTGTTGCTTGGGATCGAACTCCCGCAGACGACGGAACATCTCGTCGCCCTTGAGGTCGCCTAGCCGAATGTCGGAAATGACGACATCGTATTTGTGCGTGCGGGCCATCAGCAGGGCTCCCGCTCCGTCTTGAGCTGTCTCAATCACACAGCCGAAACGTCCGAGCAGTTCGTGACCTGATCGGCGGATCTCCTTGTCGCCATCGACGATGAGGATGCGTTTGCCCTTCAGGCTGCTGAAGGAGATCTTTTCGGCGAGCGTGTGGCACTCGACGATTTCGTCGCCGACCTGCAGGATCGATTTGCGGATCATGCGGGCCTGGTCCAGGATTTCCTTGAGCCGTGCGGCGACGCGGGGATCGTCGTGCTCGACCTTTTCTCCGAGCCAGGCTGCGGCGTTCAGGATTTCGTCGACGGGGTCGGCGACCTCGCACAAGATCCGGGTAGTGTTCTCGGCGACGGTTGTGGCCTGCTCCGCGACCAGCAGTTCGAGGGTGTTCAGAGCCTGGGCGACCTCGCGACAGAAGAGTTCGAGAAACTGCAGGTCGTTGTCCCCGAATGCTCCCGGGCGAGGGCTTTCGACGTTAAAGGTGCCCAGGATCTCATTCCGCAACACGAGGGGCACGGTGATGGAGCTGCGGGCTCCGGCGGCTCCGGGGATGTACTTCTCGTCGATCTCGGTGTCGAGGCAGAGGTAGCTGCGACCGGTGGCGGCGACGAACCCGGTGACGCCGTTGCCTTCGGGGCTGGCGTAGAGGTCGCGCTCGATGGCAGTCTGTTCAAAGCCGACAGCCAGCAGGAGTTTGAGCTGTCCGGTTTCCCGCTCGAGCAGCCGGATTTCGACCGACTCGTACCCGAGGATGTCCTTGGTGTAGTGCAGGATTTTTGATTTCAGGAGGTCAATCCGGTCCTCTTCGGACAGATCGGTGACCTCGTCTGGCTGGAGGTCGCCCAGCTCCGACCCGGCCATGTAGATGGCCTCCAGCTTCTGACGCTGGATGTATTCGGAGGAGGAATCGCGGACCAGAACGATCAGATTCTCCGGAATGTCGTCGCCGGCTCGGCAAAGCGGCGTGACATCCAGCGACAGGTAACATTTCTCCCCCAGTCGCATGATCGTTGACGAGGGCTCTCCGCTGCCGATGGCCGTGGAGAGAGGCGAGTAGTCCGGGCCAAGAATGTCGTTGGTCGGGAAGGCGTCGAAGAACTTGAGACCGACGATGGATGTGGACTGCCCCGACAGGCCCTGCAGGTGGCGGTTGCCCCACATGATCCGATTGTCGAGGTCGAGGAGGGCGATGCCTTCCGGAATCTGATCGAGAAAACCACCTGCTTCAAGAGCCAGGGAGGTGGGGCACTTTTCGGCGTCCTGGAGCAGCAGTGAACCGACCGATTGCGTACGGAGTCGACCAATCGCGTCGCCCAGCGAACCAGCGCGGATGACCTCGTACTCGCTCTCCAGCGAGGGGGGCGTCGGTTCATCCCCAACCACCAGCACCGTTGGACGGCCCACAGTTGACTCCTCAATGTCGCATGAGTGACTGAGACGCTTGCAGCTTGTATCCAACAGACACTGCCGCAATTCGTCGACTCATGCGTCAGTTCAATTGTAGGAGTCGAGTTGCAATCCGAGAATCGTGAAATCGCGGAGACACCGGTTTGCCGGGGTGATCAAGCGAAATTCAGACTCGGGGAGGGCCGGCGAATGTCGGAAAAGCTGCGTCCCTCAAAACAAAAAACCGTCACCCTGCGGAGAGACAGGGTGACGGTCAGACGGAGAGAACGCTTGAATCGTTGCGGACTGTTCGCGGCCCTTACTGAGGCAGTCCGAGCAATTCTTCCTCTTCTTCCTGAATGATGATTCGTGGTGTCACCATCATCATCAAACTGGCTGTTTCGCGACCCACACCGGTGTTACGGAACAGGCGGCTGACGTAGGGGATCTTGTTGAGGATGGGAACACCGGCCATGTTGCGGCCTTCGCTGAGTGACTTCACACCGCCCAGCAGGACAGTACCGCCGTCTGGAACGCTGACCACCGTACTGACGGTCACGACCGCCTGGGTGGGCAACTGAAGGGTCACACCCAGGCCGGAACCACCTGTACCCCCTGCTGTACCGGCAGTCCCGCCGCCGGCACCACCACCGACACCGCCGCCGCCGGCACCACCACCACCGACACCACCGCCGGCACCACCACCGACACCGCCGCCAGCACCACCGCCGACACCACCGCCAGCACCACCACCGACACCACCACCAGCACCGCCAGCTGCACCGCCGGCACCAGTGCCAGCACCGACGAAGGTGAATGTCTGGACATCTGTGATGTTCGAGAAGAACGGAGACACGGAGAGTCGGACATAACGACGGTCAGCTGATACCACAGGCAGGACCGAGAGCGAGGTTCCTTCCAGGAGCAGAGTGATCTGAGGCTGATAGCCGATCGCGAAGCCAGAGGTCACCGGGGTGACCGACGTCACGAAGGGGCGTCGATTTCCGCTGGTGATGCTCGCGAAGATTCCGTTGAAGGTGGTGATCTTCGGGGCGAACATGATGTTCGACCGGCGATCGCCTTGAGCAGCTCGCACGAACATGAAGGCTTCCACGTCGCTCAGGATCGCCATACCGAACTGGATACCAGCAGCAGGGTCGAAGTTACCGAACTGAGGAGCGGCCAGATCGAACGAACCTTGCCGGAAGGGAATATCCAGGTCACCACTGAACTGGCCAGGAGCACTCATGCCCACGACGGTCCGGTTTGGCCATTTGTCACGACCGACGACGTTGATACGAGGTCCAGGAGAATAGGGACCGACACCACCGACGATCCCGGCACCACCACCAGCTCCACCGCCGGCAGAACCACCAGAACCACCAGTACCACCTGTGCCGCCAGTACCGCCGCTTGTTCCAGCAGTACCACCAGCAGTGCTACCAGACGTGGCACCCGACCCGGCACCACCAGCCGTACCGTTCACAGGGTCAACTGTTCCGAAGGGACGTAGTGGGTTGAACTGGTTGTTGACAACGGGGCCACCGACGGTGTCATTGACGTTGAAGTCGAAGTCGACACCAATCTGCTCGAAGAACTTGTCACTGACCGTGATGTAACGGACTTCGATCGTGACCTGGAGATCTTGCAGACGACGGAGCTGGCTCAAGAGGTCAGCGATTTCCTGATGAACCTTCTGTGTCTGGCGGATGACCAGACTCAAAGTGCTTTCGTGGTTGCTGATGTTGGCCTTGCCACCGTTTTCTTCCCACGAGTCGGGGTCAATCGTGGTGACCAGCAGTTCACGCAGTGCCTGGAAGTCGTGGTCATTCGCACCCATCTGGTTGTCGACACCCGGGATGCTTGAGTTGGTGGGGAGCAGAGAGCCTCCAGCACCCGCTGGAATCTGAGCCATGCCACCGAACTCGGGCACCGAGAAGAGTCCACCACCCACTGGCTGGGCAGCGGCGGACTGAGGATTCCGGGCCGACAGAGGAGTGATCAGATCGGCGACCTGGTAAGTCACCGCCTTCATTTCACCCTGACGACGTTCCAGGCTGGTGATCTTCAGGACTTCGTGCTCCACCAGATAGTCGAGGTGCAGCTGCTCCAGCATCAGGCTCAACGCGTTCTTGAGTCGAATGCCATCCACGCTGATCGTGACGGGTGTGCTTTCGGTGTAACCTTCGTCATTCAAGCCCTGGGCATCCAGAACGACGGTGATTCCCTGCATGTCAGCGATATGCTTCAACACATCCTGGAGAGGCGTGTTATCGAAGTGCAGTGATACCGGAGCTTCCAGTGAAGCGTAAACGCGTTCTTCGACTGCCGAGTGATCGAGGCCATCGACCTTGCCTGGCTTACGGCGGGCCTTGATCTCGTTCCAGTTCTTGGCGTAGCGGACTGGATCTCCGTTCGCGACAGGATTGACGGCACTCAGCTCCACGTCATTCATCGTGTCGAGGAAGCTGTCAGCCTTGTCGGTCTTCAGCTTCTCGTTGAACTCATTCTGCATCGCGAACTTGGCATTCAGTTCCATTTGAGTCGCGACAGCATTGGTGGGGTCGAGTTCCTTGGCCTGCTTGGCGATTGCGTGAGCTTCTGCGAAGCGGTTCTGGTTCTTGAGCTCATTGTATTTCTCGACCAACGTCGCCATTTCCTGCTCGACGCGGACGCGAGTTTGGATTTCGCGTTCCACCAGGTCGCGGGTTTCGGCGTTCTTTCGCTCCAGTTCAAGAATCGGAGCGTGCTGCTTCATGTGGGATTCGACACCACCCAGCGAGCTGCGAACCGAGCTGGCGAGAGGCTCGATCTGATCGGGAGCGAATCCGCTCGACTCGATCGCAGTCAGCTGCGCGGTCAACAACTGCTTGGCTTCTTCGGGCTTCCGCTCACGCAGACGCTCAGCACGGAAGACAGTGTTCAGGGTTTCTGTTCGCAGCTTGTCGAACTTGGCTTCGTGTTCCTGCACAGACTGGTTCAACTGATCCGATCCGGCTGGGGCATCTGCGGCACCTTCAGCGGTCTGCTCATTGCTGGCCAGCTGGATCTTATTGTTGCGTGGAGCCAGTTCGCGGATCTTGTCCTGCAACTGACGCTGGCGATAAGGATCGAGCTTCTCCGGAGCATTGTTCGCGGCGACGAACGCCTGGTAAGCCAGGCGACGATCTCCCTGACGCAGGGCGGCAATTCCCTGGTTGTAGAGTTCGAGAGCTGTTCCGGTCAGCTGGACTTCGGTGGCCGTCGCAGTGACGGTTTCCTCATTAGCGACCGTCACGACGCCACCGTTGACGGATTCGCTGTCCGGAACCATCGGAGCGGCTGCCGGCCGATCGATTTGAGCCAGAACCATTTCCGGGGTGTCTTCGAACAGTTCGTAGGTGACGTTGTACTCGGCAGCGGCCTGAGCCTTGGCTCGGGCGGTGTCTTTGTCACCGGCTTCCAGTGCCGCGAGAGATTCTTTCAGGAGCGAGGCAGCAGATTCTTTCTGCTCTTCCAGGCTCATGGCGGGTTCATCGGCCGTGACGGTCTTTCCGGGACGGCTGGCGATCAGACGCTCGATATCTTCGCGGACCATCTCGGGACGGTCGTCAAAGACTTCATAGGAGACATCAATGGCCTCAGCTTCGGAGACCAGGTCCTGGGCCTTCTTCACATCGCCCGATTTCAGTGATTGCCGGGCAGCGGCGATCAGCTTGAGAGCTTGTTCCTTCTCGGGGGTGACGTTGGCGGGAGCCGCCTTCCCTTTCTGAGTACCGACGACCTTGTTGGTTCGCGATTCGGCAGTCCGGATTTCCTGGAGGATCAGATCGGGACGATCGTCGAAGACTTCATAGGCCACCTTGAGCTTTGCAGCCTGATCGGCTTTGGCCCGAGCAGACTTCAGATCGCCAGCCCGCAGATCCTGCTTCGCCTGGCTCAGGAGGAGCAGGGTGGTTTCACGGTCTGACTGAGGAGCATCTGAAGATGCGGCCTGCTTCACCTTGTTGCTCTTGCCTTCGAACACCATCGACTTGGTGCGACGCTCGACATCGGCCAGAACGTGCTCGGGACGTTCATCGAGCAGATCGTAAGCGACGTCCAGCTTCTGAGCTTCCATGGCCAGGCGACGGGCCTCTTCCGGCTGTCCCTTGGTCAGGGCTTCACGAGCGGAGGCGATCAGCGTCTTGGCCTGTGTTTTCAGGTCCTGCTCTGCGACAGGAGCCGCTGCCTGCTTCCGAGCCACTGCCTTGGGCGATGAGGGAGCGTTCCAGCTAGGCTGAGGAGCCTTGGTGGCGGCTTCGAATGCTTCGGAGGGGCCAGACGGGCTGGCGACCTTCTTGCGATCGACTTCGGCCAGAACCTGTTCTGGGCGAAGATCGTTTTCGCTGTATTCGACTTCCGTTGCACTGGCCTGTTGGATCTTCTGGCGAGCGCTGTCGATGTCGCCGTTGCGGGCGTCTTCGCGTGCCTCGTGCAGGAGTGATTGCACGTAAGCATGTGGATCGTCAGTGGCCGACGCCTGGACGATGCCACTCTTCGGCATCGCTGCGACGGGCTGGGACGGTCCCTGAATCAAGGAGATCAGAGCCGCGGGGGTCTGCTCATCCTTCTTGAAGGTGACCTTGAACTGGCGAGCCATCTGCTCGGCGACCTTGGCGAGCCGCATGGCCTCGTCCGTGTCTCCATCGCTGAAGGCCTTGCGGGCCTGACGCATCTGGTCCTCGACCTTACGGCGATTGATTTCCGCCGATCGAGTCGACTTGGAAGCGGGAGCCCCGGAGGTCGAACCGGCATTGTACCGGTCGAACGGGTTCCGCTCGGTGGTGGATTCCTGAGCGTTGGTTTGGCTGTTGATCCAGACGCACGCGGCGACCAGGCCACCGCAGGCTACCAAGCCAAGGTAACGCTTCAAGGTCCGTCCGATGTTGGGGACGGCGTCCGCGTTCCGGGATGAGGATGATTTTCGCGCCATAAAAGCACCAGCCTGGATTTCCGGGGAGGGAGGCGAATCGGAGAGAGCTCTGAGAGGAGTCAGGTTTCCGGGGGGAACTGATTTCGTGGGGGGCACGGAATCAGAGTGAAAAACTGGTCGTTCGGAGGGACTCGCCGATCTGGTTTCAGGAGTGAGAGGGGAAAGTGAGCGATTCAAGGTGGCGGATTTACCGGAAATTTTTCGATTGGGTCAATATGCCTCTCGGAAATTGATGGCCGAAGTGTCAATTTTCGCCGATTCGCGGCCAGTTTCCGGCGAGAGCTGCCGAACTTGCCGGTTCTGGGCCGAAACTCGCGGGGACGCCAGAAGGGCAGGGTGGGTTTCTCGTTTCTCCGAGTGACGGGGCCCTCGATTTTCCGCCGGCGAGGTGGTTTGGTATCCTTTTCCGCTGTTCAAATCGGAGAAATCGTCGATTTCTCACGTGTTTTCGAACTGTTAGGCCTTACACCATTTGAGTTTACGAAGAGGGTGCTGTTCCTCTTCGTGGGCTCTGGGGAGCAAGTTTCGTGTCTTTGATCGTGCAAAAGTTCGGCGGAACCAGCGTCGGAACCCCCGAAAGGATCCTCTCCGCAGCTCGACGAGCTGTGGCGGCGAAGCGGGCCGGGCATCAAGTGGTGATGGTTTGCAGCGCTCGCGGAAAAAAGACCGACGAACTGATCGATCTGGCGAATGAAATCACCCAGACCCCCCAGCCTCGCGAAATGGACATGCTGCTCTCCACCGGGGAGCAGGAAGCAGTCGCGCTGGTGGCGATGGCGATCAGCACTCTAGGTGAGCAGGCGATCAGCCTGACCGGGGAACAGATCGGCATCATCACCGACCAGACCTATACCAAGGCTCGCATCAGCCAGATCTCGACCGAGCGGCTGAAGAAGGAGCTGGATGCGGGACGCATCGTCGTCGCGTGCGGTTTCCAGGGAGTCAGCGAGAACGGCGACATCACGACCTTGGGACGCGGTGGAAGCGACACGACTGCGACCGCGCTGGCAGCCGCTCTCGACGCCGATGAGTGCGAGATCTACACCGATGTGGACGGTGTTTACACCACCGACCCGCGAATTGTGCCCGAGGCCCGCAAGGTCACTCGCATCTCGTATGATGAGATGCTCGAGATGGCCAGTCTCGGGGCCGGGGTCATGCATTCGCGCAGCATCGAATTCGCCAAGAAGTTCGACGTGGCCCTCCGCGTGCGGCACGCCCTCAACGAGAACGAAGGGACCCTGATCGCCGCAACGGGTGAGGAACTCGCCCGCAGCGTGACCGGTATGGCTCTGGTGCGCGACGAAGTGCGCGTCAGCTTGTGCGAGATCCCGGACCGTCCCGGGGTGATGAGCCTGATCTTCGCGAAGATGGCGGCTCGCAAAATTCCAATCGACATGGTGGTGCAGAACGTCTCGGCCAATAACAAGGCGGAAGTCTCGTTTACCGTCCCCGCTGGAGAACTGGCGGAGACCCTGACCGCCGCACAAGAAGCTGTCAGTGAGCTCGGGGCGGGCTCCGTACTCAGCGGAACGAACCTGGCCAAGGTCTCCGCCGTGGGGCTGGGGATGAAGTCGGCTCCGGGCGTCGCGGCCCGGATGTTCCGCAAGCTGGCCGATGCCGGGATCAACATCCAGATGATCACGACCAGCAATATCAAGGTGTCTGTGCTGGTTGATCGCAACCTCTGTGAGCAGGCGTTGCGGGCGGTGCATCAGGGATTCCAGCTCGATTCGGCGACTCCGGCGCCCGAACTGACCGTGTCGAAGTCGAAGTCCGCAGCCTCATCCCGGGCCAGCGAGCATGATCACCTGGCCGAGGTGGTCAGCCGCTTGAGCAGCATGGAAGACATTGTCGTCAGCGAAGTCGACCTCGACGATGGCCAGGCCCGCATCACCGTCCACAATGTCCAGGACCGACCGGGGATCTCAGCGGAACTGTTCGAGGCTGTCGCCGAGGCGGGGGTTTCCGTCGACATGATTGTGCAGAACGTCGGTCGCAACTCCACCACCGAAGTCTCGTTCACGGTCGATGCGGGGGATCTCGATAAAGGGCTCGCCGTCATCCAGAAGTTGCAGCAGCGGTTGCCAGGATCGAGCGTCAGCCACGAACGCGACATCGCGTTACTGACGGTCAGCGGGATCGGGCTGCGAACTCATACCGGCGTCGGCGAGCGGATGTTCCGGGCTCTGGCCGAGGCGGGAATCAACGTCAAGATGGTCAATACCTCGGAAATTCGTATGAGCGTCGTCGTCGCTCGCGAGCAGGGGGCCGCAGCTCAGGCCGCTTTGAAGAAGGTCTTCGGCCTGAAGTAGATCATCCCGAGAAAATCACCCACTCAGCAGATCGATAAAAAGCCACACCCCCGCGAGTCGGTGACTCGCGGGGGTGTTGTGTTTCATATGATTGAATAATGGCAGGCTCAGGGGCTTTGCAACTGGTCGAGTTGATCCTGAAGCTTCTGGTTCTCGCTCACTTGGACAGCTGCAAAACTTGTGGCACCGATGGCCAGACCGCCCATGAGGAGTGTTCCCATCGAGGCCGAGCCGAGCCCGCCGAGAGCTCCGCCTAGGCCGCCAAGTCCACCACCCAGTCCGCCGCCCATGCCACCGAAGCCACCTCCACCACCTCCGAAGCCGCTGCCGAACCCACCACCACCGCCACTGCCTCCAAAACTTTCGCCCCCACCCATTCCGCCCTCACCACCGACGTCCTGGCCTCGGATGGCAGTCTGAGAGATCGTGAGCTGGGATTTTGCCGAGGCCGGAGCGACGTCCTTGGCCCAGAGGCGGACTTGCTGCTGTCCGTTGGCCGTCTGGATGGTGTGGGCACCGGTTTTGAGATCGCCGATGCTGTAGCTTCCGTCGGATGTCGTGACCGCTTTGCCGACTTCCTTGCCGTCCTTGAGGACGGTGATCACGGCTCCATCGATTGGCTGGCCGTTCGCGGTCAGGAGTTTGCCAGTCAGCTTGCCCTCGACCAGTGCGACATCGGTCCCGTGAGAAACTTTTGGGGTGGCGGGAGTCTCAGCCGGAGTTACCGGGGACTTGGATGGGGAGGACTTTACGGTCTTTTCGTTGGCCAGAAGGAAGGGGGATGAACAATGGGCAATCCCCACGGCACAGGCAATGATTCGCATTCGAGTCGATTGTCGTGCCATGGATTTTCTTGCTCCGAGCTGTCCTGTCGTGTTCTTCTCAAACCTACCATGAAATCGGGTCAGTCTGAGAAACGGGCGTGTTCGCACACCAGTACAGAGTGAATTCGGTACGCCGGATTCGGGATTTCTAAAAAATCCCATACGACCAGCAGGAAGCTACGGAAAATAAACGACGGCTTCAAGAGGACTTGCACGACAGGCGATTCCATCTCAACCACATCAATTCCTGCGGTGGGATTTCGAGGGATCACCCCTGCAACCCTGATATTCGGGCCGATGGTCGCACACTGAGTTGTCGTACAGATTCATACAAGGCGGCGTTGACCGTGCTGGCTAAGTTCAGGCTGCGAACCAGATTGGACATCGGGAATTTCAGGCAGCGGGCTTGGTGTGCCAGACGCAATCGTTCGGGCAGACCGCTCGATTCGCTGCCGAATACGAGGACGTCGCCTTGCTGGAATTCCGCTTCCCACGGGGCCTGGGTGGCGAACTTCGTAAAGAGCCAGAAGGTCCGGTTCGGGAGTTTCTGCTCGATCGTGGCCCAGTCGTCGACCACTTCCCAATCGAGGTGCTGCCAGTAATCCATCCCCGCCCGCTTCAGGTAACGGTCATCCAGATGGAACCCCAGCGGGCGAACCATCCACAACTTCGCTCCCACGGCGACACAGCTGCGACCGATGTTGCCCGTGTTTTGAGGGATTTCGGGTTGGTAGAGAACCACGTGCATCAGCGGTTCGGGGCGAGTTGATGGCCCGGCGGTCGCTTCAACCGACATCAGGCCACCTCAAACAGGAACTCGACCTCGACCGAAGCATTCAGCGGCAGGGCATTGACGCTGACCGAGGTGCGGGCATGCTTGCCACGGTCGCCCAGAATCTCAACCAGCAGATCGCTGGCCCCGTTGCCCACTTGCGGCTGTTCCTTGAACCCGTCGACGCTCTGAACAAAGACGCCGATCCGGACCACGCGAACCAGCTTCGACAGGTCACCGCCGAGCTCGGCCCGCAGTGCTGCCAGCCCGTTCAGCACGCATTGCCGGGCTGCGGCCTGGGCCGTCGGAATGTCGACAGCAGTTGGGACCGGCCCGATCGCGAGCAGTTGCCCCTTGAGGAATGGCAGCTGACCACTGCAGAACACGAGATTCCCCGTACGAACGGTCGGAACGTAAGAGGCGACCGGCTTGGCCGGTTCTGGCAAGGTCAGTCCCAGTTCGGCGAGTCTGGCTTCGATCGACATGCGTTCTTCCCCTGAAGTGGCGGGGAGTCGCGTCAGTTCGGACTAGGCGGCAGCGACCAGATTCTCGTCTGGTCGAGTCTGGGCCATCTGCTTCCCCGCTGGAGTCAAACGATATCGCAATCCGACTTGTCGGTCGATCAACTTGAACTTCAGATAGCCGAGGGCGATGAGCCGACCATGCAAGGTCGACAATTCCGCCGATTCGACACCTTCCAGGACAGAGATGCGGGAGACCCAGCCGGTGGTACTCTCCTCGCCATCGTTGTCGGCGTTTGATGTGTTTGCGGGGAGCGGATCGGCAGAAACTGCCGGAACAGGGGCCTGAGTTGCCTTGGGGGCGTTCTTTACCGCCAGTTTTGCAGCAGCAGCTTCCGCCTGGGCTGCAAGTTCTTCGGACTGGGCATATGCAGCCAGCAGCCGCAGCCAGTCAGCGCGATTCTCGAAGCAGATGGTCTCAAAGTCTTGCATGCCGAGGCTATCGGCAGCTGACAACCGCTCCCTTGCTCACCCCTGCTTCTGTCCATACCGCCGATACGATTTGAGCATTCGTTCATTCGGTGGTTAGGTTTGATTCAAGCCGAAATTGGGGCAGGCCGGTTCGCCACCCAAAAAGTAGGACAGACATTCCTGTCTGTCCCGAATTGGCAATCGATCCATTAGTACTCGACCTTCTCCACCGTCAGCTTCGTGCGCCCGATGGTGTGGATCAGGGGAAGGAAACTTTCCACGGGGAGAGCGGAACTGTCTTCCAGGGCACTGTCGCCGGTTTTCAAGTGGACCGCATCGCCATGCCCATTGGCGAGGGTGGCATCCAGCGGCACCCAGCGTCCCTTCAGGTAGGCCTCGGTCCACATGTGGCCGCCGAATCCCTTGAGCGAGGTCGCGTAAACCATCCCGGTGACCACTCGTGAGGGGATCTTTTTCGCCCGCAGCAGGGCTGCCAGCAGAATTCCATGCTCGGTACAGTCCCCTGACCGGCTTCGGGCCACTTCGGAAGCTGTCGCCATGGCGGACGAAAAGTTCTTGAGCTTCAGGTGTCCGTGGACGAACTTTTCTCCTGCGATCGCGATCTTCACGGGATCGGTTTCGGCTCCGGCCATCTCGTCGGCGAGCTTGATGATCTGGTCGTCATCGAGATCGATGAACCGTGACGACGCCAGGTATTTGGCCTCGAGAGCTGGTTCGGTCCCCTCGCTTCCGGGATCAACGGCGGTCACCTCCAGCTGGAACGCCCCATTCTCAGTGGGACGGAGTTGCTGCGTCGGGCTGTTGGGAAAGACAGCTGTGGGGTCGTAATCGGTCGGCTGCAGCCGGTAGGTGATCTTCCGCGAGTCGAAGGCCCGGTCGATGACCCCGGTCTTGATGATCGTGTCGACGCCCAGGTCGAGCTGGGCCGACTCGATCTCCTTGAGGGCCTCTTCGGGAGTGCAGGAGAATGTCTCCATCCCCAGCAGCCCGATCGACGTTTTGAGCATCTCACCCGCGTCGTCGGTGTAAGCTGTCGTCACAATCAGCGGCAGGATCGACTGGCGCATCTCAGCCCGTTGCAGCTTGGCGATCTCGCCCGAGAGGAGTTTGGTTTCGCCGGGCTCGATCTGCTTGATCGTGACCTCCGTGACCTTGGCCAGTCCCGGTTCAAAGGTCTTAAAGGAGCGGGTTTCGCCGACTTTCATCGGGTTCTCCTTCAACGTCCGGTCAAACCAGACCGACGATTTCAGGTCGTCGGGGAGCTTGATCTCTCGCGAGAACGACTTGCCCGAAGAGGTCGTTTCCAGAGTCAGCACTTGCCCGTTGACTCGCCCACGCGACTCGGTCTTGCTCGCGGGTGGGTTGTCCTGCAGTAGATAAAACGACAGCAGGCGACCGTCGGCGTCTTCCTCCGTCCGCTGATTCACGACCGAGATCAGCTGACCTCCGAATCGCTTCACCGTCAGACGGGTAACGATCTCGGTGATGTAGATTTTCTGGCCGTCACGAGTTTCTGTCTTCGTTGTGGCGTGGGCATAACCGACCTTCTGCCCCGACATCTGAATGATCTGCCAGTCGTCGAAATCGTTGTCGGCTGCCTGGGAAGGAGTCGCTTTGTCTTCCGCCCGAGTCATCGCGGGATGTGAGCACAACGTCCCGATCAACATCACCAGGAACAGCAGTGCGAGGACGAGACGGCGCGAGCCAATCGATGGGATATGTGTCATCTCGACCTCGGTAGAAATGTGTCTGTGTAATCCCACTCTGCCCCCTCTCCCCCACTGAGTACGAGGAGTTCAGAGCAGAGGTGACACTGGGGGAGAGGGCCGGGGTGAGGGGGTGTTCTTCGCCATGGCCCCCTCACCCCAACCCTCTCCCCCGCAATAGAGTGTTGCCAAAGAGTCGAGTCGATTGCGGGGGCGAGGGAGCAGGAGTACTGCTCCCCCGGACCGCGATGCCAACTACGCTTTGGCCTTGATTCCCTTCAGGCTGACGAACTCGGGCAGTTCGCCGACCAGTGGCTGGGCGTACTTGAGGAAAGCCTTTGTGATATCCATGCCCGATTCGTCGATGTACTCGTCGGGCATGGGACGTTCGTGGTTGGCGACTTCGCTAAGGGGGATGGTTTCGAAATCGATCCCGTATTCGGCTCCCTTCTGGCGGACCATCGTCACCATCACGCCGCCGTGCCCCTTCATCGCCAGCTTCACGGCCTGGCGACCACAGCTATACGCCTCCACCACGTCGAGTTTCACGGATCGGTCGGAGGCACACATCGGGAGTGATTCGGTGACCTGGAACTCGCCGCGCCAGCCGAACGCGTCGCTGATGATACGGTGCAGCACCATGCCGACGCTGGCCCCGCCCATCGCTCCGAACTCGACGTTGTTGAACTTGTCGCGAGTCTGCGAGGCACTGACCGGCGAACCATCGGCGTTGCGGATTCCCTCACCACAGACGATCGAGACGAAGCCGAACTGCTTCTGGACTTCCTCCACACGGGCCAGGAATTTTTCGCGGTTGAACGCTCGTTCCGGCATCAGCAGGATGTGCGGGGCGTCACCTTTCTTGCTGCGGGCCAGGGCGGCAGCTGCGGGAAGCCAGCCTGCACTGCGACCGACTGTCTGGAAGATTACGAACTGGTCGACCCGCTGCATGTCGCGGGCCAGGATGCCGGCCTGTTGTACGCTGAGGGCCACATAGCGGGCGGCGCTGGGGTAGCCGGGCGTGTGGTCGGTCCCGAACAGATCGTTGTCGACCGTCTTGGGGACGCCGACTCCGGTCATCTCCCAGCCATTCGCATTGGCGTAAGCCACGACACGGTGGATCGTGTCCATCGTGTCGTTACCGCCGATCATGAAGTAGTAGCGGATATTCAGCTTTTTCAGCTGGGCCAGGATCGGCGGGAAGTGTTCTTCTTTGAGCTTCAGGCGGCTGGAGCCGAGGGCACTGCTGGGAGTGTGACGCAGCCCCGCGAGCACCTCTTTCGACTCCGCTCCCAGGTCGATCAGGTTGCCGTTGAGCACTCCTTCGATGCCGTAACGCATTCCGAAGATCTTGCCGATCTTCTTGTCCGCCTTCAGGCAGCCGTCGATGACCCCGGACAACGAGGCGTTGATCACAGAGGTCGGGCCTCCCGATTGTCCGACGAGAGCATTGGCGGTTTTCATGAGTAGTCGTTCCGAAGGTGAGAGGTGTGAAGTGGCTGGTGATACTGGGGAGGGCGAAGCTCCTGCTGAGCCGCTACCCACGAACGGCGTGTTCACTCACGCACAGCTCGGCAAGAGCCTCGCGTTCCGATCTCGCATCCCGCCGGTGTTCTAACATTAGATTAGTCGCAAGACCGCGAATTGCGACCCCACCAAGACTTCCGGGCCGACGTTCTCGGCTTCCCGAATCTTCAGAACGCTGGCGGGGGAGCTCGCCGGACTCCGCGTTGCCAGTACAGGCGGTCATCGGTGATCACTCCGCGTCGCTTGGCGCAGTTCAGGCAGAGCCGCTCCTCGCCATTTGCCAGGTAGACCTCACCGCACAGCAGCAGGTGAAAGTAGTCCTCGCCCGGGTTTTTGGTGTAGCAGTAATCCTTATCCCAGTTGGTTTTGATCTGGGCGGACCAGCCTTCGTAATGCGGGACATAGACCCGGCGCTCATACTCGACGGGGGCGCTGGCGGACTCGTCGGGCGGAGGAGTGAGCGATTCATCCATGGGCATCTCCTCGATTCCAGTGGGGCACCGGCCCGTGGTCAACCTGGCCGGTGATCAACACTGTGTATCTTCACGAATCTCGCGAAAGCGGTTGAGTTCTTCGCAGAGCGACTTTTCCTGCAACAAGGTTTGCTGACGGACTCGGCGGTTCAGAGCGATCGACGCCGACATGTCCCTCAAGGCCAGCAGGATCAGCCAGAACGCCACTCCCAGCATCACCAGGACATCAAGAGTCCACAGAATCGCGATCTGACGCGGATTGATCGTCCCCGCGCGTAGCAGGACTGCCAGTATGGTGTCGCCCAAGCAGAGAAGCATTCCCTCGATGGCGATCAGCATCGCCATCTTGGCCCGGCGAAGAGATTGCGCCGGGGGGGAAAGAGTCAAGTTTGGCGGCTCGACCGCGGTTCGTTTCCACGCTCTCCAGTACCAGCTGGCGACAGACAGACCCACAGCCATCAGCAACGCTGCGCTAATCAGGCCGGGAATCTCCGCTCGTGTGAGCATGGTGCCTGCCGTGTGTCGAGACGTTGCCGTCGGGGCGTGTCGAGCGGCTTACTTGTTGCCTGCCTGCTTGCGGATCGCAGCCAGCACTTCTGCGGTCGTCTTGGGACGGCCAGCTGCGGCCGGAGCGGGAGCGGCGGGGGCTTTGGCTTCGGGAGCAGGGACCGGTTCCGGGCTCGGAGCTGGGGCGACGGGAGCTGCTGCTTGAGCCTCGGGAGCGGCGGCAGCTGCAGGAGCGCTTCCCGCAGCCTTGGCGGCCGCCTGTTGACGAATCTTTTCGAGCGGAGAGAGGGCGGCACCACTCGCTGCCGCTGGGGCGGCTGCAGGGGCCGCTCCTTCCGACTTGGCGGCGGCCTGCTTGCGGATCATGTCGAGCGGCGATGGCTTCGCTCCACCCGCAGCGGGGGCGGCAGCCGGCTTGGCTGCTCCGGCCGCCCGAATGGCGTCGAGCGGGCTCTTGCCTCCGGCAGCTGGCTTCGCCACGGCGGGCTTGGCAGCTGCGGGGGCCGCTTCCGCCTTCACTTCGGCCTTCTTGGGCAAAGGGGCGTCGACGACCTTGAGGAAGCTGGGATCGATGTCGTACCAGCTGATGTCGACCGGGCCATTGAACTGGACCAGAGCCCGGCAGGACATGTTGACGGTCTTGACGGTCCCGGTCAGGCCGACAAACCGGCGCAGCTCCGGAACTCCCTCGGCGACAATCACGTACTTGTCGGTCAGTTCAGCCTTCAGCCGTTCAGCCTGTGCAATCGACATGGGTCAGATCACCGATTTCAGTAGCTTGAGTTGGACGCGATGCGCCCTGTGCGGCAAGTCCTTACCGCGTTCTCAGTCGATTTTGGGGGAACATTTCCCCGAAATCAAGGCAGGGTCAGGAGTTGACCGCCAGTGGGAATCGTTGACCCCGGAGAAAGGCTTGTCCCCTCTCCCTCGGGATTGATGCGAATCAGGAGCGAGGCACCTTGACGGGGCGAGAAGGGAGAGAGAGGGGGAACTGTTCAGCCCCTCACCCCGGCCCTCTCCCCACAACGATGTCTTCTCTGCTTCCTGATGTTGTTTGTGGGGAGAGAGAGAAGGTTTCGGAACGGATGCACTTGCGATTACGAAATGGCGGGGTGTGAACCCTGGAAAATCCCTCTGGAGGCGTTTTCACTGAAACGAGTAGTATTCGCAGCTGGCGATTCGCCAGTTCGGTTGGGCAAGGATGCCCACAGGCTGAGGTCCCCGCCGCTCTCTGGAGCAGCAGGATTTCGCAATGCAACCCGTGGAAGGACCCGTCGGTGCCAAATCGCATCAACTCCTTGATTTTCAGCGTGTTGAGTCTCTGTCTGGGGGCTCATTTCGCTCTGGCTCAATCTTCGGTTCCGCGCTCGGCAGCGGGGGGAACACGCCCCGCAGCTAAGAAGTCGACGGTCCCTCAGACCGGAGACGGCACGCGGACGAACTCCCTCCCGCAGACGACCCGCGCCCCCGCCGGACGGGTCGATGCGTCCGCGGGATCGGCAGAAGATGCCGTTCCCGCCCAGAAACCGGCTCCACGTGTCCGCCAACCCGCGGTTCAGGGGCCAGCCCCCGCACAGCAGGCTGCCGCTCTAGGAGCTGCACCCGAAGTGGTCGTTGAGGAAGTCTCCGAGGAGATGAGAGATGTGCTGAAGCGGTGGGAAGAGAAGACCGCCGGGATCACCACGCTCTACTGCCCGATCACTCGATACGAGTTCGAAAACGTCTTCGGTAAAGAGACCCGGTCGATGGGAAAGATCTACTTCGAGAATCCCGATAAGGGACGGATCGATTTTCAGCCCGCCGACGCAGCTCGTATGAAGGTGGCTGCCGGGCGTCAAATGCCAAACGGCGTCCCTTTCACCGTGGTTGCTGGCAGTCCCACCCAGTGGATCTGCACGGGCAAGTTTATCTACATCAAAGACATGTCCGACAAGACCTATGACAAAGTGGATATCCCGCCGCATATGCAGGGAAAGAATATCACCCACAGCCAGTTGCCCTTCATCTTTGGAATGAAGGCGGATGACGCCATTGCTCGATTCAAGCTCACGTTTGGCCCGTTTCATAATCCTGATGGAAAGACGCTCAGTAAGAACGGAAAACCGCAGCGGAAAGTGTTACACATCATTGCAAATCCCAAGGACAAGAATGTTGCCAAGGAGTACTCCCAGGCGGAAATTGTCCTCGATCCCGAGAGCTACCTGCCTTTGAACCTGCGTACAAAAGATCCGGCAGGCAGCAAGGAAACCGTTTACAGCTTTGACCAGTCCGGGCTGAAAGTCGGCTGTCGCTGGGGACTTACGAACCCATTCGGTGAACCTCTTCTCGTGGGGTGGACACTGAAAAACCACGTGAGGGCCGAATCAGAGGAAACCCGCAATGCTCAAGGAGAAAAGCCGGAAGTGAAGTAACGCCGCCTCCGGTCTCGTCGAATCATGCCCCGGGAGCCGACCAACAAGTCGGCTCCCGTTTTCTATGGACGGTCGGTTCCGGGAGTCGCTTGTCCCGATCAAAGCCGAACCCGCGTTCCCCTCAGTCCTCCGCCCGCTTGTCCTGAAAGACCAGCTGGAGTTTCTGTTCCTCCTTGAGGATCTTCGATTTCAGGGCGATCTGGTCGCGGACTCCTGACTCTCCGCCCGGGACGCGGACAAGGAGTTGGACAACGCCCCGGGTCACCTTGATTCGCTTATCGGGTTTCAGCGGTTCGGGCGTTCCGTCGGGGTTCAGGACGAACATCCCCTGGGGGACTGTCTGGCGATAGCCATCGGTTCCGACAACCGTCCCGACTAGATCGCTGATCGGGTAGGTCTTGCGAACCGCGCCGACCTTGATGTGGATGACGATGTAGTAGTCCTGCTTATGTCCCGGAGAGTCACCGGGCTGGCCGAGTTCTTCCTTGCGATTGTCGCCAAACCCCTTCTCGATGATCGGTTGGGCAAAGGCGGTGAACTTCCCGGCTCGGACGGCGTTTCCCGGCGCCCGCAGCAGGTAGCCACCCACAGCTCCGGCAACGTCGGCGGAGCTGTTGCCGTCTTCGGTACCCGCAGTCCCGGCTGTGTCGGAGAGTAAGGCGTTGGCAGCGAGGTTGTTATCGGCGGCCTGGCCATCGAACTGGGTAATGTCGAACTCTTCGCTGCCTTTGGCTTGTTGTGCGATGACCAGCGGCTCTTCGATGATGTCGCCCATCGGACCGCCGAGGGCGTCGCCATCAATCACCTGGATCAAGGGGGCTTCTTCTGCCTCCTTCATCATGCTCTGGTGGATCGGGATCGCCAGCAAAGCCAGCAGCACCGCATGCATCACGAATGAGATCGTGAAACTCGATCCGTCGGGCCCCCGATACCACTCGGACCAGCTTTGAACATTCGATTCCGTGGGCGGCGGAGGAAGCGTCGCGGGAGGGGCAGTCGGTCTCCGGGTCAATGGGGGCGGAGACTTCGCGGGCAGCGGAATCTTCCCCGACATGATGACCCCTTCCGTGTTTGAGCGGGCCGTGTTTACGCCTTCGGCCCCTGTCCTCTCGCCAGCTCAGCGTCCCACTCATCCAGCAGGGGCCAGTCGACCGCACAGGTGCCGAAGTCAGCCATGTGCTGATACTGCGTCAGACGTGCAATTGTAGCGTCGAGCGTCTTGCGGTCATTGCGGAAAATCGGGCCGTGACTCGGCAACAGCCATTCGACATCGCTGTTACGGATCCGCGACAGCGAACGAATGAACGCCGGGATGTCGGACCCGTGGTGGGCGTCGATGTTCCCGACACACCCGTCGCGGTAGATGTTGTCACCCGAAAACAGGATGTTTCCCATGCGGAACGCCAGCTGGGCCGGGGCATGTCCGGGAGTGTGCCACACATCGAGCTTGAGCGAGCCCAGCGTCAGGACATCGCCCTCGTTGATGAGTTTGTCGAACTTAACGGCGGGCAGATCGATCGAGATGCCCTGAGCTGTGATCTCAGCGTAGGTCATCACCCGTTCGCCAGTGGCCAGGAGTTCGGCAGCCTGCGGGTGGCCGATGACCTGGGCGTTCGGCATGATTTCCTTCGCCCGCTTCAAACCCTGAATGTGGTCGACATCCGCGTGTGTGGCGACCAGATACTTGCACTGGTTCAGCGGAAAGTCCATATCCCGGATGATGCCGATCATGTCGTCGAGCGTATCTTCATACCCGACATCGATCAGCATCCACTCGCCCGCGTCATGCACCATATAGATGGCACACCCCAAGCGACGCCGGGCCTGGAGATTCATTTCAATCACGTGGGGGAAGACTTCATGCCGGGGCAGCATGCGAACGGATACTCCGCAAGAGTTCGGGAATCGAGTCAGCCGGACCGGCTGGAAATGTCGCGATGCCTTCAGTTTAACGTGAATGGGAGAGACTCTCAAACAGAGTTCTCGCGAACGGATCACCGTTGAGTCGTCGGGGTAGAATCCCCGCAGGCAGGTTGGTCCAATGTGACCACGCCCGGAGTCGTATCGGTCAGTCGCGAAACTTAGTGGAAAGTCCTCTTCGATCATGCCTTCTCGCGGTTTCTTCATCACCGGGACTGACACGGGAGTCGGCAAGACGGTCGTCACCACGTCACTCTTGCGAGCATTGATGGCCGAGGGAGTGAACGTTGCCCCCTATAAACCAGCCTGTTCGGGGGCGGAGTATTTGCCTGACGACGAGTCCCATACACACAGGGCAACCGACGGGGCAATACTAGCGTCCCTTCCCCGCTGGGGAGATGTCGAAAGCCTGTACTTCGCGACCCTGGAACGCTGGCCGCGCGAGCGGATTTGCCCGCAACGGTTTCTGGCCCCGCTGAGTCCTCCCGCAGCTGCGATGCAAGAGGGACGAGTGGTCGACGAGGCGTTGCTGGTGGAGGGATACCGCTGGTTAGCGGAGCATGCCGAGATGGTTGTGGTCGAGGGGGCAGGGGGCTTCTACTCGCCGATCTCTCAGAACTGGTTGAATGCAGATCTGGCGGAGCGGGTCACTCTGCCGGTGATCGTTGTCTCGCCCGATCGACTGGGCACGATTAATCAAACCTTGTTGACGATCGAAGCCATCCGCAGGCGCGGGCTGGATGTCGCTGGCGTCATCTTGAACAGCTTGTCAGCCGATCCGGACGAATCGACGGCGACGAACTCCGCCGAGATCGAGCTGCGGGGAAACACGCGTGTATGGGGGCGATTCCCTTTTCTTGCGTCTCGACAGTTGCAGCCTGCAACACTCCCGGAGACGATATCCGCAGCCATGCGCACATTTGTCTCAGGGGGACGACGAAAGCGCTGATCTACTCTATTTGTCGTCTCCAATACCATGAGAGAGCCATGACAGGTACCGGCGAAGGTTTTCATCACAATTCCCCGCAGAAGCCGATTCCCGAACAACCGCTTGAATCCGAGGAACTGTTTTCCGCTCCCTCGCCACTGGGCAGCCTGGAAGCTCTGCGAAAGAGTCAGGCTGAGAAGAATATTCCATCTGGCCCCTCGGACAGTCACGATGATTCGAGTGGCTCAGTATTCGATGATGATGACGACGAGCCGGGGCGATTGCTCGGTGATTTACCGGATGCGATTCCGAATATCTCCGACGGCGGGACCGACATTCTGAAGTCAGGGCGGGCAGAACTTCGGGAGTTTTACGAGAAGTTTTCCAAGGTGTCCCCCCCCGAGCCGTCGGATGACACTTCGCGGCCGAAGGACTCCTGACGGGAGTCTTTCCGGAATCTTTCCACAGCTGCTCCCCCTCCGAGTGGTGATTCGAGTATCGCGATGCGATGGACACCCCGTCCGGCACCAGACGGGGAGCTTCCGAGTCGCTGGGTTTTCAAGGCTCGGTCCCCCGCGTACAGTGACGGAAACACTCAGCAACTTCTGCAAGGCTTCTTCCATGTCACTGAATTTGAACCGTCGTCACTTCCTGGGGACCAGTGCCGCAGTGGCGTTGGGAGCCGTCGCCAGTTCGCTGCCAGCTGCAGAGGAGAAGAAGCGGCCGAAGCTGCGAATCGCGGTCAAGCACTCGATGATTGGCATCAAAGGTGATGAACTCGCCAAGATGGAACTGCTGAAGAAGGTCGGGTTTCAAGGCGTCGAGATCGGCAGCCCGAGCGAGATCGACCTCCCCGCACTGAAGGCGGCTTGTGAGAAGACTGGCATCGTGATGCACGGCTCGATCGGCTCGTTGCACTGGTCGCACCCGTTGTCCGATCCGAATCCCGAGGTGCGGGCCAAGGGGCTTGAAGGGCTCAAGACTTCGATCCGCGATGCCCACTTCTTCGGAGCCGAGACCGCTTTGCTCGTGCCGGGAGTGGTGAAGGATGGCGTGACCTATGAGCAGTGCTTCGAGCGTGCTCAGACCGAAATCAAGAAGGCGCTTCCACTGGCCGAAGAGCTGAAGGTCAAGATCGCCATCGAGACCGTGTGGAACAACTTCATCACCTCGCCCGAGCAGATGATCGATTTTGTCGATTCGTGCAACAGCCCGTGGGTGGCAGCGTACTTCGATTGCAGCAACATGCTGAAGTACAAGGTTCCCTCAGAGACTTGGATTCGCAAGCTCGGCAAGCGGCTCGTGAAGTTCGACTTCAAGGGCTACCACATGGAGAAGAGCTGGTGCAGCATCGGTGACGGCAGCGAGAACTGGCCCGAGATCCTGACAGCTCTAGCTGAGATCGGCTACAACGGCTGGGCGACCTCGGAAGTCGGTGGCGGGGGGGAAGAAGTCCTCGCCGACATCGCCGCCCGGATGAAGAAGGTGCTGGAACTCGCGTAGTTTTCGATCGCGATTCGAACCAGCGCAGGCGAGCGTCCGGCGTCAGTCGGATGGTTTCTCCGGAGGTCGGTCTCGCAGTCCTTGCCCGTCGCAGTCATTTGCCACTGCCAGACTGCTCGCACGGTCAGAGCACTTTCTCTGCACAGGAACATTGATGTCCCAGGACTACGATTCCGAGGCCCATACGAAGCTGACCCTCGAACAGTTCCTGAAAATCCAGGGCTGGGTCGATTCGGGAGGGCAGGCCAAGATGGCCATTCAAGGCGGGGAAGTCCGCGTGAATGGCCAGGTCGACACGCGCCGACGCCGCCAGCTGGCGATTGGGGACCGCGTTGAGTTCCATGGCCAGACAGCTGTGGTGGCGACGTTGTAGTTCTGGTTCAGGGGCTGAACTCAACCAGTGAGGCAGACATCCCATCCCCTCATCAGTTCATTGCCCTGGGGGTGGCACTCGTGTCAGTCTCGACAAAACGAATCGCGGGGCGAATCAAAACTTCTCGCCATTCCAGAGGCGTTCATAGACGTCATCAATGCGAGCGGCCTCGTGGGTGAGAGCAAAGTTCTCGACCACTCGCTGACGGGCCACCTGTCCCATGCTTGCCAGTCGCACGGGATCCTGGGTGATTGAAAGCACTGCGCTGACCAGGGCCTCCAGATCGCCAACGGGGACGACGTGGCCGGTCTCGCCTTCAGAGATCATGTCGGCGAAAGCCCCAGTGTCCGATGCCACCACAGCGGCTCCGCAGGCCATCGCCTCCAGAGGGGTCAACCCGAAGCCCTCATATCGAGGCGGAGCGACCAGCAGGGATAAACACTGCATCATCGCGGGCATCTGCGGAGCTGGGACTTCTCCCACAAACAGGCAGCGATCACTCAAGTTCGCCGCTTTGAGTTTGGCTTTGAGAGCCTGCTCGAAGACGATGTCCGTCCCGAGAGCCTTACCAATCACAATCGCCGTAAATTCGGGGCGTTGGGGAAGAACCCTCAACATCGTCTCGACGAACAGATCGGTCCCCTTCTCGGAGCGGACTCGCCCCACGATCCCGATGCCATATCGACCGGGAAACCCGGATGCCGCCCAGGCCTTTGACCGATCTTCCGGAGGGACAAACCGCTCGACATCCACCCCATGTGGCACTACAGCGGCAACATGAGGAACCAATTGAGCAGCTGTGGTTGTGGTCGCAATCACCGCGTCCATGCGCTTGATCAACTGACGCGGGAACCACGAATGTTGACGCTTGGCTGCGGATGTAAAGACCAGCCGGATAGGGCACCGCAAGAGGTCTCGGGCAATGAGTCCCGCCAGCATCTCGGCATTTCGCCGCACGTGCCAGATCGTAAACGGATGGTTCGCGGGCTTTCGCCACGACATCCGTACCGCCTGCCACCATGAGATCGGGGGAGGGGCCAGCGGTAGTGGATCGCCGACCAGTTCCAGGGTTCGCAACCTGAGTTGCTGGGCCACGACACCGTTGGCCGTCGCGGACACTCCGGTAAACCGTTTGTGGAAGTTGGTAACGAAGAGCTCAGGGGCACTGCGGAATGCGACCGGAACGCTCTCCGGAGCTGTGAGGCTCGCAGAGCACGACTGCTCTCGCCCCAGAGGGAGGGCTGTGGTCACCGGAGAACTCATGCTCGACTTCCGTTTCGACTCGATTGTTCGGGGCGAAAATTACCCGATCGGCGCAGGCTCGAACAAGATCAACTTCCCGCGATGACCACCAGCCATCGCTCGAAAGTCCGGTGTGAGCAACACTTCGGTAACCGACGGATAGTTCTCGCAACCGACAGCGGGTTTCCCATTTTCGTTTCGCCAGGAGGACGCATCGTGGGCCAAGCCTCTGCAGATGAAATGGCCGCAAACCCGGAATAGCGCTGCTTTCAGGTGACCGATCGTGTGGGCTCTCCGGTTCAGGCCGATTGTCGGGACCGCATGACACTCTTCCGCTCGATCGGCTTACTCCGAGTCGAATCGGCTCATTCTCCGTAACATCAGATAGCAACGGCACAAGCAACTTGACGGTTCTGAGCTGAGCGTGATAGGTTACGGGACAGCCAATCTTTGGACACTTGGAATCGATCTTCAACGTCGCCATTCGGAAGGCGTGTCGATCACCTTCACACGTTCAAAGATGGCGAGAATTCTCGATCAAACCTGATCTCTCTTGCGGCCGTGAGTTCAGAGAACTGGTGTTTCCCGTCTGGCGAGCAGATGCTCGGCGCGACGGTTCATCGGACTCGGAAGCAGGTGTGATTGCAGATTCTGATGTCGGTTCGTGTACGGTGCTTGGAACGAGGGACGCTCTGTGGTCGGCAACCTGAGAATCGTCGTCTCTTGGTCTTCTGCCTTGGCCGCGGCGTTTTGCTGCATACTACTCTGCCAGACTGGCACAGCTTCGGCTCAACAAGCCCCCACGCCTCCAGCTCCCGCCAGCGAGCCCGCCGCCGATTCGGAGACTCTTCCCGCAGTTCCCACGGAAGAGGCCGCACCGCCAGCACCCGCTCCCCGCTCGAAAGCTCCGGCTGTGGTCTACGCACCACCCCGAGTCACAGAGAAAGACGATCAGGAGTGGCGTTCCAAGCGGCAGATCAAGTTCCAGCGTGCTCAAAAAGCTCTTGCTGTGAGCGGAGCGGAATCAAAGGAACTGATTGATGCGGGAACCCATTTCGTTGACCGCATGACCATTCCCAAGCTGGTCGGCGAACTCCCACTCGGGGCCATTGAGCCGATCCGAAGAGCCGTGGATTTCTGCCAGCCCAATCCCAAAGCTGTGCTGCTGAAGGCCGTTACCGATCGTGCGGTTGAACTCCTGGCCGAGAAGCCAGCGCATCCCCCCGATGTCCAGTTAGGCATTGTCATTCTGCTGGGGACTCTCAACGCTCAGCCGGGAAGTGTCAACGCCCCACCCGCTCCTTACACGGGCTCATCGAAAGCACTGATCACAGTTCTGGAAGACACCTCGATGCCACTCCAGTGTCGAATCGCAGCTGCGATTGGACTGGGACGCATGGGGCGAGAAGCTCGCGAACGGGTCAGCCTCGGCGATTTGAGTGTGGTCCAGCGAAACGAGATCGCCACCTCGCTCGCCAAAGTGTTGACCTCCAGCGAAGCTCAGGCCATGGACGAAGGCCACGTCTGGTTTCGCGGACGTGTGGTCGAAGCTCTCGGCGACTGTGGTGAGGCATTTGATCTCATCAAAACGTCGGTGTTCATCGATGCTCTCATGACCACGGCCACTAATCCCCAAGAGACTCTCCGGGTCAGGGCAGCTGCCATCCGGGCTGCGACTCAGACGAAGTGGGACGGGCAGGTGAATTTCCCTCTGATCCTGAATGAGACGGTAAAACTGTCCGCCGAGATCGCGAATGCCAGTAATGCCGCGATCGCCGCCAAGAAACCGATCCCGTCAGAACTACGACACGCGAACATCGACATCTATCTGGCCTTCCAGCCTAAGACCGATCGCCAGGCCAATACCCTGTATTGGGGGCTGCTCAATCAAACCAAACGCAACGGACTGGGAGGCAATGCCCCCGCCGTACAAACCGCTTATGCGGCCGTCTTGCCAGTGGTGAACACGATCCTGACGACTGGGAACAAGCTGATCGCTGTTCCGCAAAATTTGATTGCCGCTGAACAGGCCTGGATCGCTGCCAACCCACCCCAAAATCGCAAAGCGACGACGATCAGCCCCAACGCATTGCCGTGATCAACACCCCAACGAACTGGGTGTTAAGGGGGTAAGCGGTCCCGGACTTCTGGGAAAACCGGTGATCCGTGGAGAAATGCCTCGCGTCTCGCGTCAGGCTCGAACTACTCGCAACAGCAGACTGACTGTCCGGCCGGCGATTACTGATCCGATGTCACCGGATAGCGAGCCAGCAGTGTGGAACCGCCCTTCACCGCTTCGCCAATCTTCGCCACGATCTCCAGTCCCGGCTCATCGGGCAACAAGAGTTCGGTACGCGATCCGAACTTGATCATTCCGAAGAGTGCTCCGGTCGGCATCTCTTCGTCAGGTCGCACCCAGCACACAATCCGGCGGGCGATGGCCCCGGCGATCTGGCGCACGACCATCGGGCGGAAGGGAGCCTTCGTCCCCTGGATACTCAGCTCCAGCTTTTCGTTGACCTTGGCCGACTCGGGCTTCAGGGCGTTGAGATACTTCCCCTTAAAGTACGCCACCTTGATCACGCGGCTGGCGATCGGGGTTCGATTCGTATGCACGTTGAAGATCGAGAGGAAGATCCCGATGTTCACAGCTGGGCCGCCGATGTACTCGTCGTAAGGGATCTTCTCAATGTGAACCAGCTTGCCGTCGGCTGGAGAGACGACGAGATTGTCCCCTTCCGGAATGCGGCGTGGCGGATTGCGGAAGAACCACACGATCAGCAGGCCCACCACCGTCAGCCCAGTGACGGTCAACCACCCGATCGCCTTGGCCCACACTGGCAGATCGAATCGAGTCACCACCCAGGCTGCGATCCCCGCCCAGCCGAATGACAGGAACCCATAGATCAACAGTTCCGCGAGCCCGGGCCGCGCGAACGGCAGCTGATCCCGCCACGCGAACGGGTCGTCCTTGCGATCCCACGAGTACCCACCCAGGTTGCGATAGAACTTTACATCGCGGGGGTCGAGGATCTCGATCGGGGCCTTGTTCTCGGTCCCGCGCCGCACGCGGGACATGGCCTCGACGTACCCTTTGCGGAACGTCTTGAGGTACCACCGCCGCAGCTTGCCCCACGCCAGTTCCACCTCCATCACATCTCCGCCACCAGGCTGGATCGAAGTGATCTGCGGGTCGAGTGGCTCGGCGGATTTGCGGGGATAGGGCATGGATTGATGGTTTATGGTTGAGGGTTGATCGACAGAGAAAGCCAGAAGCGTGTGTTGTGCTGTGTGGTTGACCGGTGATTAGACTTTCCGTCGATCAACCATAAACGATCAACGCTCAACGATGCGCAGCTTCCGCCATCTGGCCCGCGTATTCACCGGTCTTTCGCAGAACGTCGGAGATGTTGACGCCGGGCTGGGAGAGGGCTTCGAGGTGACGCACAATCGCGGACCCGACGATGGCCCCGTCGGCGATTCCGCGCAGAGGTCCTAGCTGTTCCGGTCGGCTCAGTCCAAATCCGACAGCCAGTGGCAAGCTGGTTTCCTGCTTCAGCCATTTGAGCTGTTCGATGAGCGGCTCGGCGACGGAATCGCGAACTCCAGTCGTTCCAGCCACCGCAATGCAATAGACGAAGCCGGAGCTGTGTTTGACGATCTGCCGCACGCGTTCGGGTGGGGTCGTCGGAGCCACGAGTTGGACCAGGTCGAGGCCAGCCTTCGTCACTTGAGCGTGCATCTCCTCGGCTTCATCGCCCGGCAAATCGGGAATGATGAAGCCCGCGAAACCCGCAGCCTTGGCCTGCGTCAGGAAGGTCTCGACGCCCAGGCGGAACACGATGGCATAGGAGACCATCGCGATCAGTGGTGGCAGGTTCGCGGTGTCGAGCTTGGCGATCTCGTTGAAGATCTCCTGCACCGTCAGCTTCTTATTGAGAGCCCGCGTATATGACGACTGGATCACCGGGCCATCGGCGATCGGATCACTGTAGGGGAACCCGATCTCGATCAGATCGACCCCGCGCGAGGCCAACTCGCGAATCAGGGCCCCCGTCGTCGCCATGTCGGGGTCACCGGCGGTAATGAATGGCATGAACGCCATCTTCTGAGCGGAACGCAGAGCCGAAAACGTCTGTTCAATGCGGGTAGACACGGACACAACCCAGACAAAAAGTGCAACAACGCCGGACGCAAGACCGGCCAGGAAGCCTCCACTTTAGCAGTATTTGCAGGCACTTCCACGCAGGACATGCCCGGGGCGTGGGAGGGAGGAGAAATCACCCCGACAAGGGACGGAGCGAATACATCAATAGGGGCTCTTGTTGCCTTGGAGGGGGATGAAGAGACTTGAACAAAAGGCAACAAAGAGAAGCAAGGAAGAGAAGTGGCATCCAGCGAGCGGCAGACGTCAGTCTGTCGTGAATGTGCGTCCAAAGTAGAAAGCCCTCCCGAACCTCATGTGCCCCCTCACCCGATTCCAGTCCGTCTACCCTCCGAAAGTCGATTCGGGGGAAAGGGAATCGGAGAAATCACATCCTCTCGCCTGCCTCCCTCCGTGTTCTCCGTGCCTCCGTGGTTCAACATCCGCTCTCCCTGAGTAACCGTTCTTGCCCCCGGACCGGGGTTCGCGATACACCTTCCGGGGTGGCCTGACGGTGGAATACCGACCGGGCTGAGAAATGCGATCCCACTTGGTGAACCCACGTCATGCGCGACCCCCGTATCGAGAAACTGGCCCGACTCCTGATCGAACACAGCACCCGTCTGGAACCGGGCGAGAAGGTTCTCATTGAGGCGTTCGACCTGCCCGATCCGCAGCTGATCAGCAACCTCGTCGAGATCGCCGCCGAGAAGGGAGCCCACCCGGTGGTTTCACTGCGAAACACCAGCGTTCTCCGCTCGCTCTACCGCACCGCCACCGAAACCGGGATGCAGCTGATCGGCGAGATCGAGCGCGACACGATGGCCCGGATGAGTGCGTACATCGGCATTCGCGGGGCGTCGAACTCGAACGCTATGGCCGATGTTCCGGCCGAGAAGATGGACCTGTACCAGCGGCTATGGTGGCAGCCGGTTCACACGGCGTTGCGTGTCCCAAAAACCAAGTGGGTCGTGCTGCGATATCCCACTCCCTCGATGGCCCAGCTGGCGCGGATGAGCACCGAGGCCTTCGAGGACTACTACTTCGATGTCTGTACTGCCGACTACGCCGAGATGGCCCGGCGCCAGGAACCGCTGCGCGAACTGATGCTGGCCACCGATCAAGTCCACATCAAGGGACCGGGCACCGACCTGAAGTTCTCGATCAAGGACATTCCGGTTATCCCCTGTAACGGTCGCCGCAACATCCCCGACGGTGAGGTCTTCACCGCCCCGGTCCGCACCAGCTGTAACGGCGTGATCACCTACAACACCGGTTCGCTGTACCAGGGAACTGTCTTCGAGGGCATCAAGTTCGAACTGAAGGACGGCAAGATCATCCACGCCGAATGCCGCGGCGAGACAGCCCGGCTGAACCAGATCCTCGATTCGGATGAGGGAGCCCGGTACATCGGCGAGTGGTCGCTGGGCTGTAACAACCGGGTGAAGAAGCCGATGCTCGACACGCTGTTCGATGAGAAGATCGGTGGGTCGCTGCACTTCACCCCGGGCCAGGCCTACGAAACCGCCGACAACGGCAACCGCAGCCGCGTCCACTGGGACCTGGTCCTGATCCAGACCCCCGAATACGGCGGTGGCGAGATTTACTTCGACGGGAAACTGATCCGCAAGGACGGAAAGTTTATCCCGGAGAATCTGCTGCCGCTGAATGAGGGGTTGTAAACTCTCCGGCAATCTCGAACGGCGTGGACAACAGGTTCCTCCTCATGAGTGATGATGAGAAAGGCGACCATGGGGTATTGCATACGTGCCCCCGAGTCCAACCGTTCAAGGAGTTCTTCGCAAATCACCGGAACAATGCCAATGGCTATTAAAAACCTGAAATTGAACGATTCAGACACTGCATACATCTATCTCCCTCGCCACCTAGGAGAGGCTGTCAGTGGGTGTGTCAAAAAACGATTCACCTCGATAACCTCATCGATGAGCCCAAAGGCCCAAGAGTCCTCCTTGACTTCAATGACCAAGGAGAATTGATTGGAATCGAGATATTAGTATGAAACGAACAAGTCCGTTCCATGCGGGGACAAAATGAAGTGAGGTGTTGTCAGACGTTTCAGTGAGAACAACAGCGAGCGCCGGACGTCAGTCCGTCGTGTTAAACGGAGCGTTTGCTGCACAACCGAAGCTGGGGGTCTGAGGCGACAGCTCATTGAAATGCGAAAGTGGGCTCTATACTCACCGGCCCGCGTGGCACGACGGACTGACGTCCGGCGCTCGCTGTCGAGATGATTTCAACGTTCGAGCAGGCTTCGCGTGCGTTGAGGTTGCCAACTGAACCGAGTCTACGTTCACCCTCGCAGCGCCGCCCCATGCCCGGTTTCGCAGGCTTTGAGGACGGTGGCCTGGACGGCGTCGATTTCTTCGCTGGTCAGGGTGCGGTCGGCAGCGCGGAGGGACATGGAGAAGACGTAGGACTTCTTGCCCGCCGGGATGTGCTTGCCGCGGTACTGGTCGACGAAACGGACTTGTTCCAGGTGCGGACCCGCCGAACCACGAACGGTCGACTCCAGAGCGGCCCAGGTGACGGCCTCGTCGAGCACGAGGTTCAGGTCACGGGTGACAGCTGGGTTCTCAGGCAGGGGCTGGGCCTCGGCGACGAGGATCGCCTGGTCGATGAGTGGCTGGAGGTCGAATTCGGCGATCGTCGCGGGTTCCCGCAGCTTGAGGTCGCGCACGAACGGGGCGTTGCGGTCGACTTCGCCGAGGATGCCCCAGGGCTTGCCATTGAGCAGTAAATCGGCACCACGACCGGGTGCGAACTGCGAGATGGAGCTGGGTTGAGCCTCGATGGCCAGTGCGGGGTTGATCACTCGCAGGACAGCTTCGAGGATCCCCTTCACTTCGAAGAATGACCGGCCGGTGATGAGGGCGACGCGGAGAGGCTGGGTCTCGGGCTTACTCGGATCGGTGCCGAGGAAAACGCGGGCGACTTCGAACAGTTCGGCGTTGAGATTCCCCTGCCGCTCGTTCTCGCGACGAGCGACGAGGAGGCTGGGGATGATCGTCGTGCGGGCCCGGTTGCCGAACTCGCCAGCGGTCTGGGTGAGCACGAGATCGGGCAGGCTCGCATCACGAACGAATGTCTTCGCCAGTTCCTCGGTAACGAAGGAGAAGGTCAGCGCCTCGTTGAACCCAGCTGCTAGGAGGACCTCTTCGATTCGCTGACGCACGCGTTCGGCGGTGGAGCGGCTGCCAGAGACAACGGGGATCGGCCGGTCGGCGGGGATCTTGTCGTAGCCGTGGATGCGGGCGATCTCTTCGATGAGGTCGATCTCACGAGTCAGATCGCGACGCCACGACGGCGGGCGGAAGCTGGCCGACTCGCGGGTCGCCTTGCCCATCACGGGCAGCCCGAGCCGGGTCAGGATGCGGACGCACTCATCGGCGGGAATCTGGATGCCAAGGACTTCCTCGATCCGGGCGAATCGCAGGGTAATGGACGCCGGGTTCCAGTCGGGCACGTCGCCTTCGACGATGGGCTCGTCGAGCAGTTCCCCACCGGCCAACTGCTGGATCAGTTCACAGCAGCGACGGCTGGCCCAGTCGAGCTGTTGGATGTCGATCTGCCTCTCGAAGCGGTAGGACGACGGGCTGTGCAGCTTGAGCGAGCGGGCTGCGTTACGCACCGCGAGGGGCGTGAAGTTAGCCGTCTCGACGAGTACGTTGACCGTGCTGTCGGTGATTTCGGTCTCGGCCCCGCCCATGACTCCGGCGATGGCGACGGGACGCTCGGCGTCAGCGATCACGCACATCTCGGGGGTGAGCGTGTACTCGATATGGTTGATCGCGGCGAGTTTTTCACCGACCTTCGCCTTGCGCACGACGATCCGCTGGCCGCGCAGCTTGTCGAAGTCGAAGGCGTGCAGTGGCTGTCCGCACTCCATCATCACGTAGTTGGTGATGTCGACGATATTGTTGATCGGTTTGTAACCGGGGAAGACCGTCTGGAGCCGGGTGATCAGCCACTCGGGGCTGGGAGCGACCTTCACACCGCGCACCACGCGGGCCATGTACTGCGGGCACATGTCGGGGCACTGCAGCTCGACGGACGTGACCGAATCAGTGCGGTCGGCGATGGGCTCAACAATCGCCCCCGGACGGGACAGTGGCTCGTCCAGCAGTACGCTTAGCTCGCGCGCGATGCCGATGTGCCCGAGGCAGTCGGCGCGGTTGCTGGTGATCTCCAGATCGACGGCAAAGTCTTTGCCTGCGGGCTCGATCGACTCGAGGTTGCAACCCGACATCGTGAGCTTATCGGCCCACTGCTCGACGGGAAGATCGAGGGAGACGTATTCCTTGAGCCACTCGGCACTGACGATCATGCTGAACTCGAATCGAACACCACGGGACAGGCGGGCCGAAACCCGCGAAAGCGACAAAGGATCGCAGAACGCCAAGGGGTACGTCAAACGACCAAGCCCACCAGCAGAGACCAGTGGGCTCGGACAATTGTCGAACTGACGGCGACCGGCAAGCGGGTACTACCGCGAGATAAACCCGCGGCGGCGGCGGGTGCTGTACTCTTCGAGAGCTGTCTCAATGATCGAGATGCTCTTCTCGCTGGGCAGGAAGTCATCGACTTCGACCGCTTTGCCTTCCAACTGTTTGTAGTCCTGGAAGAAGCGACGCAGCATCATCAGGCGATGCGGCGGCATGTCAGTGAATTCGTGGACGTGAGCATACTCGGGGTCGTGAATCGCCACGGCGAGGATCTTGTGGTCGCGTTTGCCGTTGTCGATCATGGTCATCAGACCGATCGTGCGGGCCTCGACCAGTGTCAGCGGAGCCACAGCTTCCTGGCACAACACCAGAACGTCGAGCGGGTCGTCGTCTTCGGCGTAGGTCTGCGGAATGAACCCGTAGTTCGCCGGGTAGTAAACGGCCGAGTAGAGCATCCGATCGAGACGCAGCAGACCAGTCTTCTTGTCCAGCTCGTACTTCACACTGGACCCCATCGGGATCTCGACCACTGCCGTGAACTCGCGGGGAAGGTTCTCGCCGGGAGTCACATCGTGCCAGGGATGCGTCATTTGTCCATCCGAACCGAAAATGAAAGTGAGGCCTCCGCTGGAAACAAGCGGACGACCAAGAGGGAATCTGACCGATTCCAGATCGCGGTGATAGAGGTTTTTCGGAAAAACGACCAGTTTACCAAAAGCAAAAAGGCACCATGTCGGTGCCTTCCGTCGGCAGACTTGTCGCGCAGCAAAAAGCCGACTCAGAGCGACCTGCGCCATCTGACTCGGCAATCCGCATTCCGTCGGACGAAATTAGCCCTTGGCCAATTCGTTCATCGTGGAGGCACGACGCTTGGCGCGGCGGCGGTCACGGCGGCGGGCCTCACTGGGCTTTTCGAAGAACTCTCGCTTACGGAGTTCCTTCTTGATACCGGCATGCTCAACCAGCTTCCGGAAACGCCGGACGGCATCCTGAACCGATTCGTTGTCTCGCAACCGCAACTTGACCACGCAAATCTCCTTCTCCGCCAGCTGTTTCGCACCACTTCATCGGGTTTGAATTCGACAGGCCAACTCTGGCCCGACAGCTCCAGGGAGTCTCCAACAGGACACCAAACAAGGAACGGAACAGAATAGTTCTCCATCGGGCGAATCGCAAGTGAAACTGCAGACCGGTTTTCCCCGGGAACACGATGTCGGAAATCATTTTCAAGGCATTAACGACCTTTGGGAGGCTGGAGCGGGGCTTGGAAGGACCGGGCCGCCTTCTCTGCCTGAGCCTTGTCCAAGTGGTAAACCATGACTGAGTAACCAATTCTGTCGACCGGCGTCAGCTCGCGAAGGTAGGCGTACCGTTGGTCCGCCCCCTGTAACTCATGGGCGCCCACGATGTGCCACCCTTCAAACTGGGAGCCGATTGGCGTGCTCGGCGATTCGCCCCCGGATCTGTTCTCATCTGACTCTTCCGGAGAGGGAGTGACGGGAAGATTGATTCCCGCCACGGTCGGATCAAAGATTCCGTACCACCGCAGCGTGACGGGCCGGGCCTCGGGATGCTGTCGAATCCATTCCCGGGCGAAGTACAGATCCTGGCCCCAGTCGATATTCGCATCCACCAGGTAGCGATATCCGTTCTTCGGCCCGCCAATCACCTCGTTGAAATAGCTGAGGGAGTACGGATAGCACCACAGGCTGCCAACCACGTTCCACGCCAAGGTCACACCAACAGTAAATCGGGCGACAGCTGTCCCCGTTTCCACCCAGCGACCCGCCGCTGACAACAGGACAATCGCCAGCGGAAGGGCGGGAAGCACGTAACGCACGCACGTCGTAAACCCTTGCTCTATTGAAACAAATGCCAAAATCGCCACCAGCGGTGCTGCGATCACGATCCCCGACTTCCGAGTCGCCGAATCCCCTCGCCACAGAACCCCCAAGCTCACTACCAGCAGCACGCCATACCCCAGCGGCGATTTGATCGCGATGGCGGCCAGATAGAACCACGGCCAGCCCCCCCACTTCCACTCCCCAGCCAGGAAAGCCCACCGGCCGACCTCGAAGTCTTTCTTCTGCAGGTCGAGCCCGATCAGATATTCGCTCGGGAGCGGAACCGGAAGTTCGCCGAGCCAGGAGTCCTGAAACCGGTTTCCGGAGACCTCTCGCGGTGGCCTCTCCCCGCCGAGTGCCTTCGAGACAAACTGGAAGTCCTTCAATCGGGTCCCCGTGCCCACGAATCCATACCCCAGATTCAGCAGATACACCCCCAGAATCAGCACAACTGCCAGCTGGGTGGCTTCGGCCCGCCATCTACCGCGGAGAGCCCCCTGCCACCACCGGGTGAGGCCCCAGATCCCCACCCACAACGGCCCCAGGATCAGCAACGTCGTTTTCGCGAGGAGAGCCAGCCCCAGCCCCGCCCCGGCAGCGACACTTCGCTCCCAGTTGGGGCGGTTGAGCATCCTCCAGAACAGATACCCCGCAGCCAGCCCGAGCGAACTTCCTCCCAGATCGGGAGCAATCAGTGCCCCGTTGCCGAGAATGTTCGGATCAAAAGTCCATAGCACCAGGGCGATCCACCCGGCGGTCTCTCCGAAGGCCTCGCGAGCCCAGCGAAACGCCGTAAACGCTCCCGCCAGGCTCAACGGAATCAAAGCCCACCGCGCCAGAGTCATCATCCACGGCCACGTCTCCAGGTTGTTCTGCAGGAAAAACCTCCCGACTGCAAACTCGGGCCGCGATCCGGGAGTGTCCGAGAGTAGTGACCAATCTGTCTGAGGATCGAAAAACAACAGTGGCCACGTGGCGAGGGCCTTCACCAGTGGCGGGTTGACGGTGTAGAGGTCAACCCGCCCGGTCTCCCAGATGCGATAGCCCGCAGCCAGATGTCCCGGCTCGTTCCAAGTCGGCGAATACAAGGCCCCCAGAACTGCCAGTAACACACTATGGATGACCAGCAGGGTACCGACGCCAATCCATGTTCGACGTGTCCACTTCAGTGGCTCGAACCGATCACCGGGGTCGCCCATGGTGTTCCTCAATCCACTGGAGGAGTCGATCTGCCACATCAATCCCAGTGGTTCGAGAGAAGGCCCGCCATCCGGGAACAGCGTTCACCTCAATGACGAAGAGTTCACCCGACTGGTCATACAGCAAGTCGACCCCCGCCAGTATCGCTCCGGTGCACTCTACCGCCCGCAGCGCGTAATCGATCTCGGTCTGAGTGGGATGATGCACAGCTGTGCGGGCATCGCGTGAAACATTGGTGCGGAAATCGGTCTCGCTGATCCGCTTCATGCTGCCCAGAACCTGGCCGCCCAGAATCAGAATCCGGATATCGTAGCCAGGGTGCCGCACGAACTTTTGCAGATACAGAACCGAATCGACCCGTGTGAGCGTGCGGAACACTCGATGAGCCAGATCGGGATCGGACACTCGCACGATACCTCGCCCTTCGGCCCCGAACATCGGCTTAATCACGACATCGCCTCCCAATGCGAGAAACGCTTCGAGGGCTTCGTCAAAGCCTTCACAGACGATGGTCTCCGGGACGGGAAGTCCCGCCCGCGCCATCCGAGCTGTGGTTAAGTACTTGTCGACAGCACATTCCAGGGCTCGAGGCGAATTCAGCACCGGGATATTCGCGTCGACCAATTGATGCAGCAGATCCATCCGGAAGACCACCTGCTCCAGCGAGCCGGGGGGCATCGTGCGAACAATCACCGCATCGTAGCTGAGCAGGTCCACCTCGCCGTGGCGACTTGTCACCAGTTGTCCGCCGGCGGCCCCGATGAGTCGCGGGAACTCCAGCTGATCGCAGACATCACCCCGCGACCGAGCGACTCGCTGCAGATCAGCGACATACCAGCTATCCGAATTTCCGAGTACACCGAGACGCAGCACTGTCGATCGGCTCCGCAAAAGGTCTTGCCCCCAACGTGCCGGATTCTGGGGCGAGTCGACAACAACTTCAAGAGTGCACAGAGCCGGAAATTCCCCTCGGTGAGTGATTCGCCTGTACGGAGCCGATCCAGTGCGTGCTGGGCGCCAAAGCAGCAGCCCCTCTTGCTGATCTTCGTTGCCTCCTGTTCCCAACCTCATTGCAGATGAGAAGGATTGGAACAAAAGGCAACGAAGGGAAGCAAGAAGAGAGGCGGTTGGGCCGGATCTTGGTGGGAGGCTGGGGTGGTAGGATCTGCGATGCGAGGTGGTCTTGTGGGCGACACAAGAATGACTGATCGTGTAGAACAAGAGGTGTCAGCGTGACCTGGTGGACCTTTTGATGTGCAATCGTCTGTTCTCTGTATGGCGGCTCTCGTCGACTCTCCCGTGGCGCGGAGTGCTGGGGAGCTTGTGGGCATGTCTGATGTGCAGCCAGATGGTTCTGGCCGATGATCAGCTGGGTATTCAGGCCGATCTTTGGCGGATCTCAGGGGAGGTGACCTCCGGTGAACTGACGGAAGTCGAGACGGGGCATGTGTCCATACGACGTGGCGACGAGGTCCAGAAGGTCGCTGCGTCCGAGGTGTGGCAGGTCGTACTCGCCGGGCCATCCCGACGACCTCCCCGGCCGGTTTACTGGCTTCACTTGACCAGTGGCGATCGTTGGGGCGTCAGCTCCATCAAACTCGCCAATGAGGAGTTGGAGTTCCGCATCGCCGGAGATGACCAGTGGCGAAAGCTCGAAATCGGCTCGGTCACCGGGATCCAGCCGCTCCGACCCGGAACGACATGGCGGACCGATGAATCGGAGTGGCAACAGATCAGCGGTCGACGGGAGAAAGCCGATCTGGTGATCCTGCGGAACGGCGACCATCAGACCGGAGAGATCTCGACGTTCGATGACACGGGGCTCACTCTGTCGGGGTCGCTCGGAACGAAGTCCCTTGAATGGACCGCCGTGAGCGGGTTGCTACTTAACCCCGATCTCGCCGAGACTCCCGCGCAGCTGCCCGAGGGATGGACGATCTTGCTCGCCAATGATTCCTGGCTGACGGTGACGGCGATTCGCCCTCCGCACGAAGGGCAGCACCAGCTGACGACGGTTCACAATGTCGAGTGGTCGATCCCCGGGGACGAGATTCGCTGGGCGGCCCACTGGGGGCCCGAAGTGGTCCCGCTTTCGCGAGTGCCCATCGCCGCGCAAACACATCAACCGCTCCTCGGTGAGGCGTTCGTGGTCGCATCGAACCGTAATGTGCGCGGGCTCCCCTTGAGGCTCAACCCCGCCAGCAGCCCCTCCGACCTCTCCATGGCTAGGTTTCCCGCCATTTGCCCGCTGGGGCTGGGACTGGCGAGTGGGATGACCGTGAGGTGGAAACTTGAGGGGAACTACCGCCGTTTTTTGTGCGGGCTGTGCCTCGACGCAAACGCTTGCCCAGCTGGCCACTCAGTCGTGAAGCTCTCTCCCGATAACCAGCCTTCTCAGACGGTGGCGCTACGAGCGGGTGAGCCCGTGCACTGGCTCACCCCACTCGATTTGGCGGGGGCTCAATCCCTCACCATCGAAACAGCCCCAGGTGAGAATGCCGATGTCTGCGACTGGATCAACCTCATTCATCCGGTTCTGGTGCGTTAGTCTCTGAGCCAACTTTTCGTGATTCAGCGGCATTCGGTTGTCAGTCGTCATCCCAGGCAGGAGAATCGGGGAACGTTAATTCTTGGCAATTCCCGGCCCGTCTCTTCACATCAATCCGCCTGTCGTGCCATGGCGAAGTCACTGAATGAATACTTGTCGCTCCTGGGGGAAAGATCGAATCTGATCTTTCCCAAGGCCCCGCGCCGTAAACCGATCAAGGCGACGCCCGCCATTAAGCCGATCCCGGAGATCAAGGTCGTTCTGTGGAGCGTCTATGGAACGTTGCTGTCGATCGACTCGGGGCGACTGCTGCATCAGCACCATCAGGAGCTGCGCATGCAGATCGCTCTGCAAAAGACGATCGAAGAATTCAAGATGTGGCAGAGCATGTCCCGCAAGCCGGGCCAGCCGTGGGTCTACATGCTACAGCAGTACGACGGGTTGATTGAGGATCTGCGAATCGCAGCGACTGCTCGCAAGGGCGACACCCGCGAGGTCGACTCGGCGGTCCTGTGGGCCCGAATGATCGAGAAGCTGCAGCGTAACGAGTATCAATGGGACGAAGGGCTCTACGGCGGTCTCGAAGATGTGGCGGTGAAAGTCGCGTACTTTTTCCACGCGATGTTGCAGGGGACAGAGGCCTTCGAAGGCTGTGCCGAAACACTCGCCCGGCTGCAACAGGCCGGTATTCGCCAGGGGCTGGTGGATGACGCCCAGCAGTTCACGCTGGCCCAGCTGGTCTATCAGTTAAGGCGTCAGGGAGCCGAAGGAAACCTGGCGGCGATCTTCTCGCCCGAGCTTTCAGCGCTCTCGTATCAACTGGAGATCCGCAAACCCTCCCCCAGCTTGTATCAAACCGCAGTGGCCCGCTGCTCGGCGAAAGGCGTCACTCCGGAGCAGGTGTTGTACCTGACGAATCGGCTCACCGACGACCTCGGGATGGCCAAGAAGGTTGGATTCCGCACCGGACTGATGGTGGTCGACGAAGCCTGCACCGAGCTGACCTCTGCTGACCTGAAGAACCCCGAGTACCGGCCCGATCGCTTGCTCACCGACGTGCGACAAGTCCTCGACATCGTTGGGGCGTGAAAACGCATTCGATGACGCTTCACAACCCCAGGCGGCTTTGCAGTTCCTTGACCTTCGCCTCTTCGGGGTGGGCCTGCTGAACGGTGTCGAACAGTTTGCGGGCCTCGTCTTTCTGCCCTAGACGCACCTGGGCCTCGATCAAACCGAGCTGGCTGCTGAGTCGATCAGGCTCAATCTCCAGTGCTGTCGCGTATGACTTCGCAGCTGCGGACCAGTCTTCGAGCTTCAAGCACGCCAAGCCCCGCAGCTCCTGGGTCTCGACCGACGTGACATCGATCAAGAGCGAATCTTCGGCCCACTTGCGAGCGGTGGCGGCGTCGCCCGCAGTCAGCTTCAGTCTGGCTAGCTTGCGCCGGGCGGCCGGGTCGTCCTGGTCAAGCTGAACCAGCGATTCCAGGATCTCCATTTGTGGCCCCTCCTGGTGGAGTTCCTCGCAAGCCTTCGCAGCTGCGGAGACAAAGAACGCGTCTCTCGGGTAGTTGCGTCGGCCTAGCTGAGCGGTGTCGAGCAACACGTCCCACTGTTCCCCCTGAGCTGCGAGCCGGCCAAGCACCACCAACAACTCGCGATGAGTGACTCCCTGGTTACGCAGTGAGACCAACCGTTCCACGACCGCCGCCCGTTTGGTTCGGGCCTCCATGAGAGCGACAACCACATTTGAGAGCGGGCGTTTCGGATCGCGTTCGAGGACCTTGTCGGCGATGACGCGGGCCTGCGGGATTCGTCGAGTGCGAGCGAGTGCAAAAGCATACTCGTCGGCAGCATTTAGATCGTCTTTGTCGGCCTTGTATTTTGCTTCAGCTGTCTTGAGATCGGGCAGGGCAGGTGGCCGGCTGGCGGTGAAGGTCTTCACCAGTTCCGCGACGTAGGCCTGATACTCCGTTTCGAACTGCGGCACCTCGATCGAGAAGAGCGAGAGGAGGGCCTCCTGTGTCGTCTTCCCCTCGCGAAAGGCGGTCAGCAGCCGGGCGTTCGCATCGGCTCCGAACTTCTGCTCGATGAACTTCGCATAGAGCGAGGCCTGGCAATACGCGAGGGTCCAGTCCGACAGCCCGTTCGGTTTGCGAAACCCGTCGTTGATCGTGTCGAGGTTGAACAGATCTCCCTTCGGCTGACGTTCGAGAAGCAGCTCTTCCCATTCGGGCGGAAACGCCGATCCCTCGATCCCGACAGCCAGAGCTTCGGTATACCAATGCGGGATGTTGAACTGCGTCGCCTGGAGCGTCAGGACATGCGAGAACTCGTGGCGCAGAACTCGCCCCCAGTGGTAGGGGTTCTGAGTCTGGTTCGGGCTGGCCAGAGCGACCATCACACCAGTGGAAGCACCGATCGTCTGAATCCACGGTAACCCGATCATGCGCGAGCTGAACCAGGCATGGGCCGATTGCCCCTTGGCATTGCAGTAGATCTCAAACTGCGTTCGCTGCGGAGGCTCAAACCCGAACTTTGCGGTTAGCTCCGGGTAGATCCGTTCGAGATAGTCGGCCATCTCACGCCCCAGCAGCCGCTGCTCGTGATCGATCCGTACGACGAAGTGGTCGGTCGTGATCGTGTCGTACGACTTCAGGACGCCAATCACCTTCCGCATGTTGCTGATGCGGACATGAAAGGGGTCGGCGGCGAAGGCCTCGTTCAACAGCGTCTCGGCCTCATCCACCTTGCCCGTCCGCATGCAGAGCATCCCGAGTTGGGTGCGGGGGGCGGTGAGTTGCGGCATGACCTCGACGGCCTTGCGATAGCAGACCTCGGCCAGATCGAACTTGCGGTGGTGTTCGAGGACATTGCCGATCGCAGAAAGCATCTCCCCGGGACGAGGATTGACCGCCAGGGCCGCTGCGACCGAATCCAGAAAAGGCTTTGGGAGCTGTTCATCGGCAGGCGGCTGGGGGAGTTTCTCCCACGCAGACACCAGAGTCGCAGCCGGGAGCAGTCGTTCCCCGAGCAGTGCCAGCGCGGCCTTTCGCCCCAGGATTCGCTGGTCGACCGGATTGATCGCAAGGGCTTTGTCGAGCCATTCAGCGGCCTTCGACGGATCGTCTGTTGCGAGGAAAGAATCGGCCATCAGCACGAGAGCAGCGGGTGATCGCGGGTTGAGCTTGAGGGCTTGCTCCGCACGTTCGCGAGCCGCTTCGAGCTTGCCATCCTGCAGGAACGCGACTCCCATGGCGGCGTGTGTCTCGGCCAGTTGGGGATTGATGCGCAGGGCGTTGTGAAACTCAGGGATCGCCTGGCTTTCGTTGTACTTTTCGAGCAGCAGCGTGCCAGAGAGCAGCGGGGCCCTCCAGTAGTTTTTGTCGCGGGCCAGTGCGTCGACACAGACCTCATTCACCACGAACTTGAAGATCGAACTGACGCGATTCCAGCGGGCGTACTGAGCGGCCCCTTCGCCGACCCACACGAGCGTTTCGGCGTCCTGGGGAGCGGAGCGGTTGTAGTACATCACGAACCAGCGATAGGCCTTGGCCGCCTCGTCGAGTTCTCCCGTCTCGGCCAGTGCGTTCGCCAGCACGAGCCGCGAATGAACATGCTGGGAGTCCTGGTCAATGCCAGCCTCTGCGTTCTTGCGGGCTTCGGCATACCGACCTCGCAGCAGGCACAACTCCCCGTGCCGGGCCAATAAGGCTGCCGACTTGGGAAAGGCGACGAGAGCGGACGCGATGACCTCTTCGGCCTCTTCCCAGCGTCCAGTCTCTTCGTAGATCCGACTCTGGCTGATCCACAACGAGATACGATCAGCCTCGGGCAACCCTTGTTGAGCCAGCAACGTTTCGCAGGCTTCGAGAGCCTCTTCGTACCGACCGCGTAACCGGTGCTCGGTGGCCTCCGCGAGAGGACTGGCCTCGCTCGTGGCTTCGTCTGCGGGAGTCGTCGCAGGCTCAGGGGACGTCTCTTGAGCTGGGAGTGCTGCCAGCATCAGTCCCAGCAGCAGGGCCATCCCACCAAGAAGAGACTTGATCAAAGTTCCACTCCGCAAGGGGCCACTGGGATGGTTCAAGTATATCCCCGCGCGATCTCCTCAAACAGAGAGGTCAGCCCCCGCCCACTACTTCACCTTCTGCCACAACCCGCGATAGATCGGCAACCCCAGCTGGCGTTTCTTACGCTCGAAGCTGGTTTGATAATCCATGTCGTGCTGGGGGATGCGCTCTTCGGGAGCGGTCAGCTTCTGGAAATCGGGGTGATTGTCCATCAGCGACTCGATGACGCCGAAGTACTCCTCGACATCGGTCCACGAATGGAGATGACCACCGACCTTGAGCAGCCGCGAACATCCGGCCAGAAAAACATCGTTGAAGATCCGGCGGCGGCGATGGCGAGTCTTCCACCACGGATCGGGGAAATACACGTGAATCGCCTCGACTGAGCCCGGCGCGATCAGCTTGTTGTAAGCCAGATTCGCGTCGCCGCCCCAGAAGCGGCCATTGGGCGATTCGATCTTCTTCAAGCGGCGGGCAGCCCGGCGAGCCTCTTTAAAGTCGATCTCAATCCCGACGAAATTCCGGTCGGGATGGCGACGGCTGGCGGAGTGTACAAACAGTCCTCGGCCGCATCCGACATCCAGCTCCACGGGATTTCCATTCCCGAAGTACTCGCTCCAAGTGATCCCCGCGGGATGTGACTCCACGAGTTCCACAATCGGATTAAACCAGGGCCTGAGGTCTTCCCGCATCTGCTCGGCGGTTTCGACTTCCTGGTCGTCGGGTTTCACTTCGGAGGACATGTCGTCGGGTGATCTCGTCGGGACGTTAGAGAGAGGGCAGCAACCTTCGTTTCGAGGATGCGCAACGGCCGACGAGTGTAACACAATCCGCCTGAGGAGATGTATCTCTCGCTTTGAGGGATACACAAGGGAAGGAGTTACAGAGCAGCCCGGCGCTAGCCACCGATCCTGTTTCGACTGTCCCTGAGGTGGCAGTAGAACCGGCGACTAGCGCCAGGCTGCTCTGCCTCTTTTACCGATGGTCCGAATCGTGAAAGGTCACGACTTCTCCTTGGGCATTCTTGTAGGAGAACGATTGATCGAGGCTCCCGTAGGCGGCCCCGACATCACGCACTTCCTGATTCACGTTGTTGGAGGCTTCTGCCAGTCCCGTCACCATTCCGAGCGTGGCGATCGTGCTGACCAGTGCAAGTTCCGCAGAGACGACAAATCCCGCTTCATCCATCCACAGTGCGCAGGCGATACGTTGCATTCCTGAAACCTCTGTTGCATGTTGGCCACATTCGTTGGAACCGTTCTTATCGGCCCCAACAGAACCTATGTCGACGCTGCGATCAGGCAAATCGGTTCCGGTAACGTCGATGTCAGAATGACAACGAGTAGCCAATTTCAACGGTTATGCACGAAAGAACGAATAATTCGATTGTCAGCCGCACGATCTTGTCAGCGAGTCGTGCACGTCTCTTAAAGCGAGGCGTCCCCTGTGTGTGATCAGCTGCGGGGGGCTTTTAGTTCGTTGAGGACCGCGCGTGCTCCCAGTCCCAACATGATGGTGTCGACCCCCGCGACCAGGAACGTATACCCCTTGGCCAGATAGGGGCTCACAGCTGCGGTCGTGACGCCGAAGATCCCCATTCTGAGGCCCCGACCGAGACAGACCGTCGTCACATGATCGATGGCCTCGACCACACGGGGATGATCGATCTGACCCATGAGGCCCATGCTGGCCGACAAATCGTACGGCCCGACCAGTACTCCATCGATGCCCGGCACAGCTGCGATCTGTTCGATGTTCTCGACAGCACGAATGTTCTCGGCCTGGACGACGACGACCGAGCGCTGATTGGCATCCGCGACATACGGAGCGAACTCCAGACCATATCCCTGGGCCCGCGAGATCCCGACCCCGCGCGACCCGGCGGGCGGATACCGACTGAAGTCGACGACTTGAACTGCCTGCTCGGGAGTGTTCACCTGCGGCACGATGATCCCCGCTGCCCCGAGATCGAGCGAACGCTGAATCGCCACCGAGTCGGTCGTCGGCACCCGAATCAGGCATGGCACGCGGCGACCGATGGTCTGGAGGATCAGCTGCAGCTCTGCCGCCTCGATCGGGCCATGTTCGGCATCGACGAAGATCCAGTCGAATCCAATGTCGCTCAGGATCTCGGCCACCGCCCCGTTGGGGACCGTGAGCATTGTTGCGAAGAGAGTCTCGCCAGCCAGAAAACGATCACGGAAAGCGGAAGACATGGGGAGACTCTTTGGATTTTGACCGGAGCAGGGAGCGTCACCGAGCGAACGCTCGCCCAATCGATGCATCGCCTGTGCGTTTATCGCTCGCACGCCTGAGTTCAATAAGCCATGCCGATCGCTATGTCCCGCGGACCTCTCGACGCAAAGCAGCCAGCTCGGCTTCGATGCTCTCGGTGTGCGTCGCGATCAGGATCGTTTCCTCGCGATACGGCAAGTCCGACTGATCGACGGGCGGGGCGGTTCGGCGTCTTTGGGCATCGGCCAGACGAGCTTCCAGGGCATGCAGAGTGGTCTTCAGGTGATCGCGGGTCGAGACGGCGGCACTCAGCTGCTGCTCCAGACCGGCGATCAGATTCTCGACCTCTTTCTTTCGCGACAGGGCGTTGCGGGCGAGGTCTTCCCGATCCTTTTCGAGGAAGTCGCGGGCCTTGGTCATCCACTCGCCCGACTGGATCAGCTGTTCCGATATCTCGCACTCGATCCGGGTCACATTACTCTCGGCGGTGCGGACGCTGCGTTTGGCGCCGGTGATTCCTTCCTGAATCTCTTTGATGATCTCTTCGAGCGTGGCCTGCCGGTCCTCAGCACTGTCGAGCAGGGCGGTCAGGTTGCAGGTCACGATTTCAGTCAGCCGGCTGAAGTACGGCATGTTCGGAACTCCCGGCATAAGCAGCATGCCCTCGCTGCCTCTGCGTCGCTTCGGAATGAGACAATCATCATAGCGCATCTTACGCGGTGGAAAGTGATCCGGCGAGATGCAGCGGCCCACAGCTGCGAGATTCGCCGATCTTCTCAGAACGGAAAACGACAGCCCGGGGATCAGGCGAAAACGGGAATTTGGAGGCCGAAACCCGAATTCCCCATTCCCGCCAAGTGTCGCAGTGCATTCCGTCCCAAAGCCGACTGCTCTCTGAAAGGCGAGCGTCCGGCGTCAGCCGGATGGTGCTTTGTCCTGCGAAATCACCACGAAGCGTTCACAAGGCCACACAAACTCTCCACGATCTAAAATGCACCGGGGGGCTGACGCCGCCCCGCTCGCCGCAGCGCCAGCAGGCTACTCGCGGAAGACATCCTCGAGGGCCTTCCGCATCACCGACGCCTCGGGCGAGATCTGCTTTCCGGTGGTGGCCTGGGTCCAGTACTCGACGCCGATGATGCCCTGGTTCACGAGCATGCCGAGTCCGTCGATGACTTTGCACTGGCGGGCAATCGCGTCCTGGACGAGGAGCGTCTTCGGCGGGTTCGGGATCACATCGGCCACCACCATGCCCGGGCGGAGCGTCGTGACATCAAAGTCGAGCCGGGCTGTCACGTCGGGATAGAGACCGATCGAAGTCGCATTGATCAGGATGTCCGCGTCCTCGGGAATCTTGTAGGTCTGGTCCCAGCGCACAAACCTCACATCGACCTTCACGCGGTCGGCCAGCAACTGGGCCAGTTGTTCGCCGCGCGAGGCAGAGCGGTTGATCAGGGTGATCTTGGTGGCCCCGGCCAGTGCGACTTCCACGCCGATGGCGCGAGCAGCGCCGCCCGCCCCGAACATCACAACGTGATTGCCGGTCGGATCGACCAGTTCGCGGAGCGACTTCACGAAGCCCTTTCCGTCGGTGTTCTCACCGATCAGCTTGTCACCGCGTCGCACGACGCAGTTCACCGCGCCCATGAGTGAAGCCGATTCGCCCAGCCCGTCCAGGTGCTCGATCACGGCGACCTTATGCGGGATCGTGCAGTTGAAGCCTCGGAACCCCATCGCCCGGGCTCCGCGGACAGCGTCACGCAGGTCCTGCGGTGCGACTTCGATGGTCAGGTACCGCCAATCGAGACCATGGTGCCGGTAGGCCGCTTCGATCATGACTTGCGTCGGATTCTCAGCGACGGGTTGCCCGTAGCAGGCGGTCAGCTCTTGCTTGAAGTTCAACTCTTTGGCCATGGGAGTGCTTGAAATGGGGCCGCGGGATGGAGGTACGAATGCGTAACATGCCCGGGCGGCCCTGTTCGTGCAAGTGACCGGCTGTCTCCGAGAGAGTCGATCAAGGCCAACCTGGATTGAGCCCGATTCGGAAGATCTGGTTACTGCGGCGGCGGAGAAGAGGGCGACTCGGCAGCGGCGGCCTCTTCGTCTCGCTTCGCGGCGAGTCGACGAAAGTATCGATAAGCAATTTTATTTGTCAGCCATTCCCCGTAGCGCGGGAAGATATTGGCCAGGACAGCTGACAGCCGGACTCCGAACGTGTCGACGACCAGGACGGGGGGATCAGTACGCAGGGCCTTGACGACTTTCTTGGCGACCTTGTCCGCTGTGGTTCCACGCAGCAGGAAGGGCATGCCACGCCCCATGGTCTGCTTGATGAATTCGTAGATTCCGCCGTCTTCCGTGAAGCCTGGGCAAATCGCGCTAATCGAGATGCCGGTGCCTCGATACTCCAATCGCAGAGCCATCGAGAACTGATACAAGCTCGCCTTGGTAGCTGCGTAGGTGGCACCGAACGGAGGAGCCATCAGAGCCGCTGTCGATGACATGTTGATGATGCGGCCCCGGCCCTTCTTGAGCATTTCGGGGATCACCAGCCGGGTCAACAGAATTGTCCCCGTCGTGTTGGTCGCAATGGTGGCCTGGATTTCCTCAATCGGCAGCTTGTGAAATGACTGAAAGGCCTCGATCCCCGCGTTGTTGACCAGAACGTCGATCCCGCCGAACTCGGAAACGCATGTCGCGACCAGTCGCTCCAGGTCCTCCAGCTTCGACACATCGGTCGGTACGGTGACGACCCGGACACCGGACTTGCGGAGCTCTTCTGCGGTGGCTTCGAGTTTGCTGGCGGTGCGGGCAGCCAGTACGAGGTTCATGCCCTGAGCTGCCAGAGCAAGCGCCACGGCCCGGCCGATTCCCTGGGAACCGCCAGTGATGAGGGCAACCTGACCTTCAAGAGAATTGGGCATGGGGATTCAGTAGGGATCTGGGAATGGGATGATCAAGCGGTTTTCCGTGCACCAGAGTTGAGCATCAAACGAAGCTCATCCGCAAGAACACCATTCAGAATCTGTTCAAGACGCTGCAAGCCTTCAGCGACCAGCCGCCCATCCATCAGGCGATGATCGTACGCCAACGTCAGGCGGCTTCGGCCTGCCTCATCGATGGGACCATAGCTGATGACCCCGGTTTGAAACGAGGGTGGCATGTCAATTTCTGCTCCGCTCCCGGCCAAAGTGGAGAGAAAAAATGTTCCGGCCCGGCGTGATCGTGCATATCCGCTCACCCTCAAGTTGGCCCACCACAGGATCCGACGAAGTGGGTTCGGGATGGCACTCAGCATAAGATATCGCCTGAACGTTTTCTCGACAGGAGAGGTCTGGTAATAGTCGAGCAGCTTTTGCAGTTCGACGAGGCTGCTGTTTTCGGGGGCATAGAAACGTCCCCAGAACAGCCAGGGTTCATTCTTGTATTCCCGATGAATGGCCAGCATGCCGACGCTGGAGTCGTGCTCATAGATCGATGGCCAGGGAAACGGCATCCACGTTTGGCGCAAGACCGGACATTCGCGAGCCAGAAGTCCATAGGCCTTGAGAAACAGCACCGGCCAGGAAATCCGCTGCGGGATCGACTTTCTCAATATGTCGAGCGTTCCCAGCTGGATCATGCGATGGTGTGGGCAGAGCGGAACCTGCTTGTGAAAGTGCAGAACATCGCACGTCAGTCGGCGAGAACGGGGCACCAGAAATCGCCGAGGCTTCGCGGGTGGGTGAGGTTGGTCGTACATAAAGGTATCAGACATCAGACCCTCCCTGCGGACAATGAGGGCTGCCTTGCCCCTCTGCAGAGAGTAACAGAAGCTGAAGAGGGGGCCTAGGGTGTTCACCCGCCGGCCGAGTGCAGGCGAACTCGCCAATGTTGTCCAAATAACGATGGCGCAGTGTCGCGAATATGAGTGACGAGGCCTTTGGGATGGAAACGCGATTCCAGGTCGCTTCTCGTTTTTTGGCATGAGTTTATGCCGTTTCTTCTTTTGTTAGCAGCGTTGGTACGGCACCTGCCTTTCGGAGTTCTGATGACGCCTCCACGACCGACTGAGTTTGCGGCACGTGTGCGTTGAATCCTCTCTCTCCCCGAAAGGGCTCAATCATGAAGCGTGTCCTGGTTCTCGGTGTGTTGGCTCTGGCCGGCCTGATGACTGGTGGTTCCGTGGTCAAGGCGGATCACTATCACGGTGGTGGACACTACCACCGAGGTGGTTACGGCGGAGGGTACGGCGGTTACCACCGCGGGTACAATCATCATGCCTACCGTCCGAGTGTGTCGATCGGGATCGGGTATGGCGTCCCGGTCTACCGACCGTACTACGGAGTCGGGTATCCCTACCCTGCGTATGGTTACGGAGGCTACTACGCCCCGGTCTACGGGTATGGTTACGGCGGAGGCCATTGCCGCTAGTTCCACGAGTGCCTGATTTCGTCAGCCTCGGGAAGCCACCGAATCCCCCCGATTCGATCTCCCAGCTGGCGTTCGTCGGCCTCTTAACCAGTCGGTTTCCTCGCCCGGGGGCGGAGTCGATGACTTCGTCCCCGGGTTTCATTGGGGTTTGGATGTTCCAAGGTGCCCGTGAACCCGTTGGCGTCTACAATCGTTTGCATCACCAGACAGCCATTGTGCGGGAATCATGGGTTATCGCAATCTGCAGGAATGTGTTCGCGACCTCGAACGGAACGGCCAGCTGGTCCGGATCTCGGCGGAGATCGATCCGTATCTGGAGATGGCCGAGATCCAGCGGCGGCTCTACCTCGCGGGCGGTCCGGCGGTGTTGTTCGAGCGAGTGAAGGGGACCCGCTTCCCGATGCTGGGCAACCTGTATGGGACCCTTGAACGCACGCGGTTTCTGTTTCGTGATACTCTCGATCTGGTGCGTCGACTCGTCGAGATCAAGATTGACCCGGCCGTGATTGCCAAGTCGCCCTTTCGCTACTTAAGGGCACTCCCAGTCGCTTGGGCAATGCAGCCGAAGCGAGTCGGTCGATGGCGGGCTCCTGTGCTCGAATGCCAGACGACCCTCGATCAGTTGCCAGCGCTCACATCCTGGCCCCGGGACGGCGGTCCGTACATCACGCTGCCCGCTGTTCACACCGAACATCCCGACATGCCCGGGTGGCAGAAATCGAACCTCGGGATGTACCGCATTCAGCTGGCGGGAAATGAGTTCCTCCCCAACCGCGAGGTTGGCCTGCACTACCAGATCCATCGCGGGATTGGCGTGCATCATTCCGCTGCCATTCGGCGGGGCGAGAAGTTGCGAGTGAACATCTATGTGGGCGGGCCTCCATCGCTGCCGCTATCAGCGGTGATGCCACTGCCGGAGGGGTTGTCGGAGCTCACATTCGCCGGAGCTCTCAGTGGTCATCGCATGCGGCTGGCCGCTTCGCCGATTGGCGGAATCCCGGTCATCGCCGAGGCTGATTTTTGCCTGTCGGGGACGATTGATCCCTCCGCGACCAAACCCGAGGGCCCGTTCGGCGACCACCTCGGCTACTACAGCCTGACGCACGACTTTCCGGTGATGACAGTCGACAAGGTCTTCCATCGCCGCGATGCGATCTGGCCATTTACCGTCGTCGGGCGTCCGCCTCAAGAGGACACCTCGTTCGGCGAGATCATCCACGAGATCACCGGCCCGGCCATCCCGAGTGTGCTCCCCGGTGTGAAAGCTGTTCATGCCGTTGATGCTGCTGGGGTGCATCCGCTGCTGTTGGCCATCGGGAGCGAGCGTTACGTGCCGTATGCCGGTCAACGCACGCCGATGGAAATCCTGACCCAGGCGAACGCACTGCTGGGACAGGGACAGCTGTCGCTCGCCAAGTACCTGCTGATCGTCGCCGGCGAGGACAACCCCCAGCTCGATATCCACGACATCGGGGCCTTTCTGAGTCATCTGCTGGAACGAGTTGATTGGCAGCGGGATCTGCATTTCCAGACCCGCACCACGATCGACACGCTCGACTACTCAGGGCAGGGGCTGAACTCGGGGTCGAAGGTTGTGATTGCTGCTGCGGGGGCGGCTCGTCGAAAGCTGCCGACCTCGTTGCCCGAGGGGCTGCGGCTTCCCGAGGGCTTCACCGCACCGCGAGTCGTTCGACCGGGAATCCTCGCCGTACAAGGTCCGGAGTATCGCCCCGGCAACACCGATGCCCGACGGTTCGGCTTGGAGATCAACGCCGACGAACCGATCAATCAGTTCCCGTTGATCGTGCTGGTCGACGACAGCGAGTTCGTCGCCCGCAACCTGAATAACTTCCTCTGGGCGACCTTCACGCGATCAAACCCAGCTGTGGATATCGATGGGATTGGAGCATTCACCGAGGATAAGCACTGGGGCTGTCGCGGCTCGCTGGTGATCGACGCCCGACACAAACCGCACCACGCCCCGCCGCTGATCGAAGATCCTGCCATCACCCGCCGCGTCGACCAGCTGGCCGCCCCGGGTGGTCCGCTGCACGGGCTGATCTGAGTAGCCCAGCGATCCACGAAATGGATACCGCCGGGAGGGCGAGGCTCCCGCCGAGCCGCGAGGTTATGAGGACGCTCTCTCTGCTGCGGCTCAGCAGGAGCTTCGCCCTCCCATGAACGCCCAAAAACAAAAAAGCCCAGTGATTTCTCACTGGGCTTTTTCAGAGGCTCCGGTCGGATTTGAACCGACGCATGATGGATTTGCAATCCATTGCCTTAGCCACTTGGCGACGGAGCCTGATGCTGTTCTCGGTGAGTTGTGCTCACCGGGATGCCCCATTGAATCGGTTGGAACCCGGCATCTCCTTGATGGAAAAACCTGCGTTTCCTGAATCCTGCATGAAAGTCCGAAAACCGGACTGACCCGCAGAATCCGCCTCTTCTTGGGTGCGGAACTGTACGCACTGGTGTACTGCCGGTCAAGTCAGCCAGCGTTCTCCGGAACACCTATTCTCGCCCGGGGGAGGAAGAGCACCGGTCCGTCTCCCGGAGAATGACTTTCCCCGGGCCGGTTGGGTTCACCACTTTTGTTCGTTACCATCTCGAATTCGACCCGGGACAAGGCGTCTGGTCCCGCATGCTGGTCCACTTTGAACCACTTTTCTGACCCAAGCAGCATCATGGCCCGGATTAACGACAACTACCTCAAGCTGGCAGCTGGTTACCTGTTTCCTGAAATCGGCCGCCGTGTGAAGGCATTCACCGATGCCAATCCCACCGCCAAGGTGATTCGCATGGGCATCGGTGACGTGACCGAGCCACTCCCGCCCGCCTGTATCGAAGCCCTGCACAAGGCCACCGATGAACTGGCGGTTCGCAGCTCCTTCCGCGGCTACGGCCCGGAGCAGGGGTACGACTTCCTGCGGGAAGCGATTGCCAAGCATGACTACCAGTCGCGCCACTGCAACATTTCGGCCAACGAGATCTTCGTCTCGGACGGGTCGAAGTGCGACGTCGGCAACATCCTCGACATCTTCGGGGCTGACAACAAGATCGCCATCCAGGACCCCGTCTATCCCGTCTACGTCGACACCAACGTGATGGTCGGTCGCACGGGAGTTGCCGCTGCGAACGGGCGCTACCCGGGGCTCGTCTACCTCCCTTGTACCGAAGAGAACGGCTTCAGTCCCGACCTGCCCAGTGAGAAGGTCGACCTGATCTACCTGTGCTACCCCAACAATCCGACGGGGACGGTTGCCAGCCGGGCGGCGTTGACCAAGTGGGTCGAGTACGCCCTCGCGAATGAGGCGATCATCCTCTTTGACGCCGCGTACGAGGCCTACATCACCGAAGAGGGGATTCCTCACTCGATCTACGAGATCCCCGGGGCCCGCGAGTGTGCCATCGAGTTCCGCAGCTTCAGCAAGACAGCGGGCTTCACCGGTGTACGCTGTGCCTTCACCGTGGTGCCCACGGCCCTCATGGCCCGCACGGCCGATGGTTCGAAGAAGGACGTTCACAGCCTCTGGAACCGTCGCCACTGCACGAAGTTCAACGGCGTTTCCTACCCCGTGCAGCGAGCTGCCGAGGCGATCTACTCGCCAGAAGGGGTCAAGCAGGTCAAGTCGACGATCGCCTTTTACCTCGAAAACGCCAAGCTGTTGCGGGAAGGAATCCAGAAGGCCGGTGTCGATGTCTTCGGCGGGATCAATGCTCCGTACATCTGGCTGAAGACACCTCATGACCTGAAGAGCTGGGACTTCTTCGACCTGCTGCTCAAGCAGTCACACCTTGTGGGAACACCCGGCAGCGGCTTCGGCAGCTGTGGCGAAGGGTACTTCCGCCTGAGTGCCTTCAACAGCCGCGAAAACACCATCGAAGCGGTCGCCCGTTTCCAGAAGTTGACCTGATCGGCGAGTGGGCGGCGGCGTCCTCTTCTCCCGCGAGAAGTTGTCATTGCCTTGCGTCAAGCGACGAAAAGCAATGACACATCGGGTGGCCATGAGATGTATCACCACATGGCTGACGCCGCACTGCTCGTATCTCTACTCGTAGGATTTGATGCCTGACACACACGCAGATACGTCGTCGAACTCTCCGGCGCCCTTGCCTCGTTCGGTTTGGGTCCTCAGCCTGATCTCGTTCTTTGCCGACGTGTCGAGCGAGATGGTGTACCCGATCCTGCCACTATTTATGGTGCAGGTCCTCGGCTCCTCGAAGTCCGAACTGGGGCTGATGGAAGGCGCTGCGGTTCTGCTCGTGGCCTTGATGTCGGCCTATGCGGGATTTCGCAGTGATCGTAAAGGTCCCGGCGGCGGTCGCGTGAAATGGATCCGCATCGGCTACGGAATGCCCGTACTGGGCAAGGCTCTCATCGCGGTGGCCACCACCTGGCCACTGGTCATGGGCGGACGGCTGTTCGATCGATTCGGCAAGGGGTTGCGGGGGGCTCCTCGCGATGCGTTGATCGCCGATGCCGTGACAGCTGACCAACGAGGCCGGGCGTTCGGCCTGCATCGTGCTTTCGACACGACGGGAGCACTGCTGGGGGTTCTCGGCGCGTCCTTTTTGCTGTGGTGGTTGACCGGAACGCCCGAGAAGTCCACCGATCCGGAGCATGTGGCGATGGCCGCTCAGACTCCCGCGTGGGTGTACCGCGTGATTCTGTGGATTGGAGCCGGGCTGGGGCTGGCCGCTCTCGGGTTGACGATGCTGGTCCAGGAAAACGAATCTGAGCCCGAAGACTCTAAGGCAGAACACGCGTTTTCCGATCACTCCGCGACCAGGCCCACCGGAGGCTGGCGGAGCATGCCGCGCTCGTATTGGGCGGTGCTCGCGGTTCTGGGGCTCTTCTCCCTGGCGAACAGCAGCGATACGTTCTTGCTCCTGCGGGCGACCGAACTCGGGTTCTCGCCGTGGAAGGCTGTGCTTGTCTACTCGATCTTCAATGTGACCTACGCCGGGCTGTCCTATCCGATCGGTGTCATGAGCGATCGCCTGGGCCGCTGGCGAATCATCGCGTTGGGTTGGGCGATTTATGCCGCAGTTTACGTTGCTCTCGCCATGCTGCCGAAGTCGCAGGCGTGGGGCTTGTGGCCGCTGATGGCGATCTATGGAGTCTACATGGCTCTGACAGATGGTGTGGGTAAGGCCCTCATCGCTGATCATGCCCCCAAAGAGGCTCGAGGCGCAGCGATGGGGATGTTCTACGCTCTGACAGGGCTGACAACGTTGGGGGCCAGCCTGCTCGCCGGAGCGATCTGGGACCAGGCCGGCCCGCAGGCCGCTTTGTTGACCAGTGCCGGGTTCGCGGTCGTGGCTCTGGTCGGACTCGGGCTGGTCCGTGGCAGCGTGCGTTGACGATAAGAGACAATGCCACGGATATCGCCCCTCAGAAGTTTTTGCCGCATGCCTTCACCGACTTTCTCACCCGGTCCCCAACCCAACACTGTTCGCTCGCCCGAGGGGAAGGTAATCCCCATCCCAGCCGAGTGGGTGTTGCTCCCTCCAGGCGATCCGGCGCTGACTCGCCGGGTGAAAGCTGCGGGCGATCACTTCGTTGTGGCAGAGAAAAAGGGACGCAAGGTGTTCTCGCTCGGCGTCTGGGCTCCTGCGGAAACGATTGAACGCATCCGCCAGGACCTGCTGTCTGAACGCTCGACCGAGAGCTACGCGAAGAAACAGGAAGCAGCTGCGAAGAGACGCGAGAAGACGCAGACTGCCTACGTCGAGGACTTCCATGGAGCCGTTTTGCGGTTCCTGAACTTTGCCCCGCAGTACGCAGATCTCGCCGAGAAAGTCACGCAGGCGGTCACAGCTCACGCCACCCCGGTGGGCAGCGGAACGGTGGCCCGCACGAAACGCATTCCGCTGGAGCAGCGAGCCAAAGCGGCGGTGATTGCCTGGATGCGGCACCAGACGACGAACTATGACAATATGCGGATTGCCCGCATCAAGGGTGAACGTCGGGAGGTTCGCCGCATGCTGGCTCGACAGTCACACGTCCTGCTTGAAAAGTACCGGCGGGGCGAGGCAGACACGGTAAACTGCCCGCTCCAACTGGCGTTGTCAAAACCCCTGCATTCCCCCGAATTCGAGGAACTCGACGACGAGGAGTTCGACGTCGATGTGTAATGTGGCGAGGGGGGCTGAACTTGCGGACGATCGTTTGTGATACAGCTTTGAGGGGCTGCAAAGGGCCAGCAAGACGTGGTCGTCTCAACGTCGACATCTCGTGTCGTTGACAGATCTGCCGAGACGATGGGTGTTCACAGGGAACCCGGAAACGCGTCGAAGAGTCACGCCAAACGCACACGCATGATCATGCACAGCGTCTCAGCGGGGCGTCTTCTGCATTGATGCCATGCGGGAACTCGCGGATTACATTGACCGCCGCCTGCCATGTCGACTGACACCCGACGAGGTCGCAAGATCGGACTGAGCGGCAGTGGCGGATCCGATCGGTCTGGAGGAAATCCTCGACCCGCTCCACCAGTCCTCGAACGGATCGCGCGATTCGCTCGCCCGTTGACTGCTTACGTCGCAGCATGGCCATTTCGGGGAAGCGGTAATGACCATACCAGTCATCGATGAGGTGTTCCGACTCCTTGCGGTCGATTCCCGCCGCTTGCATCTGCTCTCGCAGACATGTTCGGAATTGCTCGTAACGTTGCTCCGGATCGGACTGCAGGGCCTTGGCCACCATGTTCGTCCAGTTGGTTTCGTGACGCTGCCAGATGGAGTACATCATCGGCAGCACTTTGGCCCGACCTCGCAAGACGCTCAGCTGAGACATCAGCATCTCGGGCAGTTGCGGCAGCGACTTGGGAGATGAGTTCGCAGCCACGATACGAAAGCTGTCGTACAGTATCGGAGTTCGATAGACCGCGTAGAAATTGGAGTACCACTGCGTGGCCATCAGGCGACAACGATCGAGCACGTTCTCTTCGTCGATCGAGTACCCTTTGAGCACCTTCAGGCTGCCCAACCGGGTCTTTCGTGTGGTGTTAAGCTGGGCCTTGTGTCCCATGGCCGAAGCGTAGGTCGGCTCTTGTTCCAGGAACTCGACGCTGCGTGTGACGGTCTCTGGAAAGAGGCAATCATCGTCGGCACACATCGCGACATAAGGCGTCGTCACCTCGCTCAGCCCCAGGGCCAGCTTCTCGTAAAAGGGGCGGGCGATGTTCCGGTACTCGACGTGAATCTGGCAGCTCGCTTCATCCACGATCGAGCGATTCTCAGCGGCCGCGCCGGTTTCCGTGGAGTCGATGATCCGCAGCGTGAACTCCGGTCGGACCTGGACGAAGAATCGCATCAACCGCCGCAGGAACTGCGGGCGGTTGTGAGTGGGGACCAAGCAGGTCAGTCGGTGATCAGGCATCGGATGAAATCTGAGAGGGGAGTGACTGGATGCCGGGCCGTCAGAACGGCGGTCCTGTCTTCAGGCCACTTTTTGCAGCTGGGGACGCTCTGCGGGGATTCCATGCGGATAGTCATTGATCATCTTTTCCGCGGCATCCCAGATTGGCTGGCAACCCACCAGGTCACTCGCTCGCAGGAACCGACGATGACGGTTGAACCCCGGCTTCCAGAGACCGATCCCCTTCTCCACGACTCCGTGCAGCAGATGGACGCATCGATTGAAGAGCAGGGTGGGGGTCTTCTTCGGATGGCGGGTTTCCCACGTCTCAGCGCGATAGTGGCCGTAAGCCTCGTCGATGAAACGTCCCGCTTCGACGCGATCGATACCAGCGTTCGCAAACTGATCCACCAGACAGTTCAGGAATCGCTGATACTGCCACTCGGCCTGCGGGCGGACTCCCTTACGACTGGTGGCACTGGTATTGGCACCGTGGCGAGTTTGCAGCTGATACATGAACGGGAGAACTTTGATTCGCCCGCGTAATGCACTCAGCTGGGACAGCATCATTTCGTGCAGATTGAAATCGAATGCGTAGTCGGTGCTGGCAGCGGTGACCAGGAACATGTCCAGCAGGTTCGCCGTTCGATAGACCGCATAGAAATTGTTGAACCAGATGCGAGAGATCTGACGACATCGCTCAAACGGATTGTCGTCTTCGATCGAGTATCCCCTGAGGACGCGGCAGGCCCAGCGGGGACGATTCGGATGCATTTCCGCCGTGCGACCGATGGCTGAGGTGTAGCCTGGTTCGTGTTCGAGGAAGTCGACGCACTTCCAGACGGCTTCCGGGAACAGCAGGTCGTCATGGGCGCACAGCACGACATACGGGGTCGTGACCAGCTCCAGACCCCGGGCACATTTGTCCACAAAGTTGGTGTCGAAATACCGGTACTCGATCTCCAGTTTCGACTTCCATGCCTCGACGATCGCGCGATGTTCGGCTGCCAGTTCTGGCTTTCCCGAATCGGCCACCAGGAACGAGAACCCGGTCGGGAATTGCGAGTAGAACTGCAGCATCCGCCTCAGGAAATCGGGGCGATTGTGCGTGGGGATCAGACACGTGATCAGTGGAGCGGTGTGACCGGTCGTGCGACCTGAACCTGTGGCTTCCATGCTCTCTCCAATTCAATACCGAGGTTCGTGACCTCGAATCTGTCTGGCCTAGATTCGCTTCAGGTAGGCACCGGGCCAGTGCGTCACGTTCTGGGTCAGCTGGCTCTCGTTGAATGGCCAGGCGGGCTGCTCCAGCACGAACTCCGGGTGCTTGGCCACGAACTCGCGAGCCGCAGCTTCGGGGTTGTCATCTTTCCATTCTGGAGTCCCGCGTGGAACGTCGTAAACGTTCATCATCACGCCATCGGTCGCCACGATGTACGAACCGGGTGTCACCAGCGAGTGGTAGGCCTCAAGCTCGGCGAGGACATGCTTCTTCGTGTGGCAGGAGTCGAGAATTACGAGGACCGTCTCGCCCGGCTTGATCAGCGAGCGGACTTGCCCCACGATCTCCTGGCTGACCGAGTCGCCCTCCACCAGAGTGATCATCGGTGAGAATTCGTGGGCCTCAATGGCCTTGCGATTGTGTGGTCGGATTTCGATATCGACCCCGATGATCCGCCCCTTGCCCATCGCCTTGCAGATGCTGGCGTAGTACACCAGTGAGCCGCCGTGCGCGACACCAGTCTCCATGATGACATCTGGTTTCAGGGCATAGATGACCTCCTGAATCCGGATCATGTCTTCGGGCAGCTGAATGACGGGACGCCCCATCCAGGAGAACGTGTAAACGTACTTCTGGTCCCAGCCCACCTTGACCCATTCACGGGACAGGATCTCGAATGCTTCGCGCGAGTAGAGGTCGATCGTTCTGGTCGTTCCGTTGACCTCGGTGAGCGTTCCCGCGTCCGTGTCGATGGTCAGCTTCATTCATGACTCCTAGCAGACATCCGCTGCTGAATGCAGAAGACAGTGGCCTTCCGGGCAGATGCATTGGCGGGAAGAATTGCAGATTTTGGAAAATTGGAAAAGCGGAATAATCGCCTGGGAGACAGTTTGAATGCCTTGGTGCGATCTCGTAGCTGCGTCTGTCTGTCGGAGGTCCGCAAGCCTCATGAAAACTGGCTTAGTTGAGGGGCTTGGATTCTCCGGCTGCGATCGTTTGCATGAGCCCCTCGCGGAGCGAATAGCGAGGTTGCCACCCGAGTTCGTGAAGTAATCGCCCCGCGTGTCCGACGACGACTCTCGGATCGTTGGGATTTTGCGGGATGGCTCCCAAATGCAGCAACTCGGAGTGGCCCATCAACTCGGCGGTCAGGCCCGCGATGTCCCGGATGGGGACCGGCTGGCCCGAGCAGATATTGATGGGGCCGGTCACGGGGCTGTCGACCAGTCTCACCAGGGCCTCAGCCACGTCGTCGATATGCAGAAAATCCCGGAGCTGAGTTCCTAACGTGCAACGGGCGACTTCTCCCGCGCGGAGGGCTTTGATGACTGCCCCGGGGATTCGGCGTTCATCAGCTCCTGGACCATAGAGGAAGAACAGCCGGGCCCAGGCGGAACTCAGCCCGAGTTTCTCTAAGACCTCCAGATAATTGGCTGCGGCCAGCTTGGCCTGACCATAGAGTGTGCCCGGACGAGTGGGTGTCCTCAGCTCCTCGCACGCTTCGTCTGACCACTGGTACTCAAAGCAGGTCCCCGTCGCGACCAGCCGCAGCCCACCCACGCGGTGAAACTGCCGGAACAGGCGAATCGAGCTGTCGAGCCAGTCGATGTTCTGGGGAGAGGTCGCGAACTTGCCCGGCTCGGTACACCACGCCAGATGCAAGAGGTGCGTCGGGGCCAGTTGAGCCATCCAGGAGTCGGTCAGCTCGTCTTGCAGCAGATCGACCGAGTGCCAGGTGACGCCGAGGTCGGAAGCGGGGCGATGACGCCCAATGGCATGGACCTCGAACCCGCTGGCGATCAATCGCGGCAGACAGGCTCGCCCGACAAACCCGCTGGCACCGGTGACGAGAATCCGTTTCATCGCGGTATCAGCCTCATTTGGAATCAGGCGACCCGATTGCTGGAAGCTGGCACATAATCGGGATAGTTCCGATCCCGGTCCGACATGATGGGGTCAGAGATCGGCCAGCGGATGCCGAAGGCTGGGTCGTTGTAGCGGTAGCCTCGTCCGGCCGTTGGCTCATAGAACTCACTGATCTGATAGAAGACTTCCGCGTCATCGGTCAACGTCTGGAACCCGTGGGCACACCCTTCGGGGATGTAGAGCATGTGACGGTTGTCGACCGACAACTCAGCCCCAAACCACTTCAGATAAGTCTCCGAATCGGGACGCAGGTCGAGCGCGACGTCGTAGATCGCTCCTCGCGTGGCCCGCACCAGCTTGGCCTCTTCGTGAGGGGCCGCTTGAAAGTGCATCCCGCGCAGCGTGCCTCGTTTGGTGTTAAACGACACGCTGCACTGGGCCAACTTGGAGTTGAGCCCGTGGGTCTCGAACTCCCGCTGACACCAGGTCCGCGCGAATGCTCCCCGCACATCAGCCACCGGTTCCGGCTGGATCAGCAACACGCCAGCGATCGGGGTGGGTGAGAAGATCAATGTCAGGAGGTCCGATTCAGGCAGTTTCAGGATTCGACTTCAGCTTGAGAATGAACAGACAGGAATGTCTGTTCCACTGAAATCAAAAGTAGGACAGACATTCCTGTCTGTCCTAGCTGGAGGGGGCGAGACGAGTCCTCGCTACGCCACCCGGACGTGCGGGATCGGGATGATGAACTTGCCGCCCTGCTCGCGGTACTTCTGCTGCTGAGCAAGGATCTCGTCCGCAAAGTTCCAGGTCAGCAACAGGCAGTAGTCAGGCTGGTCGGAGATCAGCTTTGCCGGGTCGTGGATCTTCAGCTGGGTTCCGGGCGTATATCGCCCCTGCTTGACAGTGCTGCGGTCGACGACGTAATCGATCGTGTCGCGGCCAATGCCAAAGTAGTTGAGCAGTGTGCTGCCCTTGGCGGAAGCTCCGTAAACCGCAATCCGGCGGTTCTCCGACTTGAGCTTCTGCAGCATCGAAACCAGTTCGGTTCGCAGCGTTTCGACCTTGCGCTCGAACTTGCGGTAATGCGGCTCGGAGAGTACCCACTGTGATTCTTCAGCCAGCATCGTGCGGACACTTTCGCCGACCGGACGATTGCCCGCATGACGAGCGAAGATCCGCAGCGATCCGCCATGAATCGACAGATGCTCCACGTCAACGATTTCCAGCCCGTGCCGACGGAACAACTGGTCGAGAGCTGTCAGTGAGAAATAGCACAGGTGCTCGTGATAGATCGTGTCGAACTCGACATGCTGGATCAGGTCGCCCAGGTATGGCGCTTCGACCACCACCACGCCGCTCGGCTTGAGCAGCGTCTTGAACCCTGCTACGACGCCGTTCAGGTCAGGCACGTGGGCCAGCACGTTGTTGGCATGGATCACATCGGCCCGTTCGCCACCCGCGACCAGCTGCCCGGCCAGCTCCCGGCCGAAGAACTCGCTGACGGTGCGGATGCCCTTTTGCTCCTCGGCGACCTTGGCGATGTTCCGGGCGGGCTCGACACCCAGCACCGGCACGCCCGACTTCTTGTACCACTGGAGCAAGTAGCCATCGTTGCTGGCGACCTCGACGACCAGACTCTGGTCATTGAGTGACTCAGCCCCCGTCAGCCTGTCGGCGATCCGCTTGGCATGCTGGACCATCGTGTCGGAGAACGACGAGAAGTACGCGTACTCCCGGAACATCATCTCCGGAGGCACAGCCTCCGTGATCTGGACCAGCGAGCAGTCGGGGCACCAGGCCAGATCGAGTGGCCATGTGGGTTCCGCCTGGCCGAGTTGTTCCTCGGTCAGCAGTGCATTGGCGAGTGGCGTCCGCCCCAGCGAAAGGATGCTGTTCAGGCCGCTTCGGCCGCACGAACGACATTCAAACTCGGAGCTGCCATCTTGTGGAAGTGCTGCGTGTACCATGCGATGGTCCTGCTCAACCCTGAGTCCAAAGTAAACAGCGGAGTCCACCCCAGCATTGTGCGGGCTTTGGTGGCATCCAGTGACTGGTGAATGATTTCGTGGCACGCCTCGCCGAGGACATCGGGCTTCAGCGAGGAGTTCATCGCTGCCAGCACCCGCTCGACGAGTTGCAATACGGTGACCTGTGTTTCGTTCGACAGATTGAACGCTTCACCCGCCAGCTCCGGCTTGGCCGCCAGCTGCTCTGCAAGCATCATGTAGGCGGCTGCACCGTCCTCGACGTAGAAGTAGTCGCGGATGAACGATCCGTCCGAACGGATCACGGGGCGCTGACCCCGGATGACCGACCGGATCGTGCCGGGAATAATGCGGTTCCAATTGAGATCACCGCCGCCATAGAAGTTGCCGCAACGAGTGACGATGACCGGGGACTTGTAAGTCGTCGCGTAGGTCTGACAGATCAGGTCGCTGCACGACTTGCTGACATCGTATGGATGTCGCCCTTCGAGAGGCGTCTTTTCGGTGTAGGGCAGTACTGGTGAATCGCCGTAAGCCTTATCCGACGAGGCCGCGATGATCTGCTTGACCTTCGGGCTGCGACGACAGGCTTCGAGGAGCTTCCACGTCCCGCCGATGTTGGCCTCAAAGGTCGAAATCGGATTGCGATTCGCGATTCCGACGATGGTCTGTGCAGCCAGGTGCATGACCGTTTCGATTTCGTATTCGCCGAGCGTCCGCTCCAGGCAATCGAGATCGCAAAGATCGCCGCGCACGACGGTGACCTTGTCGATCAGTCCACTCTGGACCATCTCAGACTGCGGAACCCAGTCGCGAACGAGGCACACGACATCGGCCCCAGCTGCGACCAGTCGCCGGACCAGCCAGCTGCCCACGAGACCTGTTGCTCCCGTGACGAAGACCCGGCGATCACGCCAGAAGGCGTAGTTGATTGTGCCATCCATGACCACTTCCCCCACTAAGCCGCTTTGGGCCGGACCTGCAGCCGTGGAACAACGGCTTCCTGACCCCATGTTCGCCACGGCGCTTCGCCCGACTGCCACAGGCTTTCCAGATAGTTCTTGTCTCGCAGCGTATCCATACACTGCCAGAATCCGCCGTGCTGATAAGCAGCCAGCTGGCCATCGGCAGCCACCTTCTCCAGGGCCTTGGCCTCCAGGCTGTCGGTGTCGCCTGACAGGTAATCGAAGATTCCCGGCTCGAAGACGAGGAAACCGCCGTTGATCCAGCCTTCGCCTGCAACGGGTTTCTCGGTGAAATTCTCGACCAGGCCGTTGTTGATGATCAGGCCACCAAAGCGGGCCGGAGGACGTACGGCGGTGACGGTTGCGATCTTGCCGTGTGATTTGTGAAAGGCCAACAGCTTGCCGATGTCGACATCGCTGACACCATCGCCGTAGGTCACCATGAACGTGCCACGGTCGAGGAAGTGCTTCATCCGCAGCAGGCGTCCCCCCGTGTTGGTCATCGCTCCGGTTTCGATGAAGCTGACCTTCCAGTCCTCGGTCTCGTGCTGCTCGCGATGAATGACATTGCGGGCAAAGTCGATCGTCAGATTGCCGTTGAGGTTGTAACGATCGAGGAAGTAGCTCTTGATAAAGTCGCCCATGTAGCCCAGGGCGACATAGAACTCATCACAGTTGTGATGAGCGAAATGCTTCATGATGTGCCAGAGAATGGGCTTGCCGCCAATCTCGACCATCGGCTTAGGACGGGCGACAGTCTCCTCCTGGAGACGGGTTCCCAGCCCACCCGCGAGCAAGACCACACGCATATTGCCCTCCCTGGCAAACTCGAATCTCTGTTGTCCGACAACGGCAGGGAATCTACCTGAAGGCGATTTTTCAACGCAAGTGTAACTTTGACACGGCTTTTGATGAGGAGTCGTTGGAGGCGTTTTTCGTCCATGGAGCGGCAGTCGGAACCGAGGTGCTGCGTGGTCAATCGCGACCATCGCGTCTAAACTCTCGTTCATTACCCGCGTTCGAACTGACATCTTTGCCGGGATGGCCTGCCATGCTTATTCTTGATCTTCTCTCCCGTTGGGCCCATGTGGGGGCTGCCATCGTGTTGATGGGCGGGGCGATTTTCACCCGGTTTGTGCTGATGCCGGCAGCTGCGGAGTTGCCCGAGGACCAGCATGCGGCCCTGAAAGAGCGGTTGCGAGTGCGGTGGAGCAAGATCGTCGCGGGCGGGATTCTGCTCCTGTTGCTCAGCGGCTTCTACAACTTTGTGAAGGGGATGCCCGAGCACAAAGGCCAGCCTCTGTATCACGCGCTGGTCGGGACGAAGATGCTGCTGGCGTTTGGGGCGTTCTTCCTGGCGTCGGTCATGTCGGGACGTTCAGCCAAGTTTGCTCCAATGCGGGCCCAGGCGGGTAAGTGGCTGGGGATTCTGATCCTGATTCTGGTCGTGATTACCGGAATCGGTGGTTATTTGAAGGTCGGTGTTCCGGCCAAGCCCGCAGCTGCCACTGCCTCGAACTGATTGACTGTTTCCCCGGATTGAGCCTCTGATGCCGCCTTTCAAGACGACCCGCAAGGTCACCTTCTCCGATACCGACATGGCCGGGATCGTCCACTTCTCCAATTACTATCGCTGGATGGAAGAGGCGGAGCACGAGTTCTTTCGCTCGCTCGGTCTGCGGATTATGGAGCGACAGCCCGACGGCAGCTACTGGGGCTGGCCGCGGGTGTCGTCGTCGTGCAATTACCTGGCTCCCGCCCGGTACGAGGACGTGATCGAAGCCCGCGTGGCGATCGAACGTGTGGGGTTTAAGTCATTGTCGCTGCTGGTCGAATTCTGGAAGGGTGATACCCGTATCGCTCACGGCCGCATGAAGACCGCCTGCTGCATCTGCCGCATCGACGAGAAGCTGGAATCGATCGAGATCCCCGCGAACTATCGCCAGCGTTTTGAGGAAGCGATGCAGGCCGACCCGCCAAGCCCACCCGAGGCGTGACCGATGGCGCCATGAGGCGTTGACTTCCTTTCGATTCGAGTGAATTGGAGGCCAAAGCCTGCCTGTTTCGTTCGGGACAGACAGGAATGTCTGTCCTACTGGAGAGCGGTCGTGAACCATCGGGGCCCGGTCGCTACTTCGCCTCGCCAGAATTGCATGAGCTCCCGCAACCGCAGCATGGACACGCACCCACGGCGATCAGGACCCACCCGATCATCAGCAGTAGCCCGCCAATCGGCGTGATCGCTCCCAGCTTCGTAATCCCCGTCAGCACCAACACATATAAGCTGCCGGAAAAGAGCAGGGTGCCCAGGAGCAGGCACACCCCGGCGGCCCGCAGTGCCCGACTCGGCTTACGGGAGATCAGCAACCCCAGCAACACCAGTCCGAGCCCCTGACCCATCTGATAATCGGCGGCGGTTTTAAAGTCTCCGACATATTTGGTCACAGCGGGAACTGTTTGCCCAGCGACTTCCTTGGTGATTCCTGCATATTTCGATGCGATGGCCTTCTCCAGCCCGTGGGCCGCCCAGGCTCCCATTCCGATCGCGATACAGACGAGGACTGCTCCGATGGTCGACCAGCTGTTGGTGTGTGAGGGGGGTGAGGTTGTCATTTGCTTTTCTCCAGGAGGCTTGAACCTCGATTTTATCGTTCCGGTGTCCCTGAACGCGATGCTCAGGAGTGATAGGCGGCGAAGATCGAAAAGGTCTATCCGAATCGCAAACAGAATGATTACTTTCCCGATCTATCGGCGGGTTGACGCATCGCACGACAGCGACCAGCCCGCGTTCTACAATGCCTCCTCGCATTGTCCTTTCCTCGGAACACCCCCATGACCGCGATTGCCACCGACTCCCCGTTCGTTCTTTTGCACCGTGATGATGATGTCGTCGTGGCACGCCGGGCGGCTCCACAGGGGACGGTCTGGAGTGGGCCAAATGGGCTGACCGTCACCTGTAAGGAACGCATTGACCTCGGTCATAAGCTGGCGATTCGTGCGGTGGCTTCGGGCGGCCCCGTCCGCAAGTACGGCCAGCTGATCGGGTACGCCACCCGCGACATCGCTCCCGGCGACTGGGTGCATCAGCACAATCTCGGGCTGGGCGTTCTCTCCCACGATTACGACTACTGTACCGACATTCCGCCCGCTCCGGTGGCCGCGGTGAAGCGGACGTTCGAGGGCTATCGCCGGGCCGATGGACGCGTGGGAACGCGGAACTACATCGCCATCGTCAGCACGGTGAACTGCTCGGCGGCCTCGTCGAAGTTTATCTCCCAGAAGTTCGATGAGGCGATCCTCGAACAGTTCCCGAACGTGGATGGGGTCATCCCCCTGATTCACAAGGGCGGCTGTGCGATGGAGTTCGGCGGGCCGGACCACCGTCAGCTGGCTCGGACGCTGGCTGGCTTTGCTCGCCATCCGAACATTGCGGGTTATCTGATCGTCGGGCTGGGATGCGAGACCTCGCAGGCCTCATTCCTGACCGGCGAGTACGACCTGGTGCAGCTCAGTAACCTGGGCTCGCCCGGCAAGAGTGCGCCCGCACCGATCACGATGAACATCCAGGACGAAGGCGGCGTCGCGAAGACAGTGGCCCGCGGCGTGTCGATCCTCGAGGAGATGCTCCCCGAGGTCAACAAGCTCAAGCGTGAGACCATCTCCGCTGGCGAACTGATGCTGGGTCTCAACTGCGGCGGCAGCGACGGCAACAGTGGCATCACCGCGAACCCCGCTCTCGGCTATGCGAGTGACCTTCTCGTCGCCCAGGGCGGCACAGCTGTGTTGGCCGAGACTCCGGAGATTTACGGAGCGGAGCAGGTGTTGATCCGCCGGGCGATCAATCGCGGAGTGGCCGACAAGCTGGTCGAGCGCATCCGCTGGTGGGAAGACTACGCGGCAAAGTTCAATGCCAGTATCGACAATAACCCGTCGGTCGGTAACAAGAAGGGTGGCCTGACGACGATTTACGAAAAGTCGCTGGGAGCTGTGGCCAAGGGGGGCTCGACCGCATTGCGTGGGGTCTACGAATACTCCGAGCAGGTCAAGGAAAAAGGTCTGGTCGTCATGGACACCCCCGGCTACGACCCCGCATCGGTCACCGGCATTGTCGCAGGTGGCTGTCAGGTCGTCGTCTTCACGACCGGCCGCGGCAGCGTCCTTGGCTGCAAGCCGTCTCCGACGATCAAGGTCTCGACCAACACTCCGCTGTTCGAGCGGATGCGAGACGACATGGACCTCGACGCCGGCCCGATCCTCAACGGGAAGAGCATAGAAGAGGTCGGTACCGAGATCTTTGAAGAAGTCCTCGCCGTCGCCAGCGGCAAGCAGACCAAGAGCGAAGCGCAGGGTATCGGCGACGAAGAGTTCTGCCCCTGGACCTCCGGCCCGGTGTTTTAGGGGGACACACATGCACCAGGAGCTGGAAGTGTCGGTGCTGTTCAGTCTCGGAGAAATCTTGGAATTTGAGACAGGGCGTCCAAGAGAGCGATATACTTTCGATGAGTATTTCGCACGCAGTGTTTAGGAGAGAGACCATCATGGTGGCCTCGAATTCGGAAGTCGAATCTGTTCTGCAGCAGGTGAAAGCTTGGCCTGCGGAGTCCCGAATTGCGCTGGCACGTCGCGTTCTGGAATCGATCGAGCAGGAGTCTCTGGCCACTGGGCTTAAAGGGGAGTCTTCCGATCGAGTCTTGGGGATCTGGGCCACGGATAAGGCTGCTCCCTCTGATGATGAATGCGCTCGGATACTGGCTGAAGAGCTTGAGAGAAAGCACGCCTCATGAAGGTGTTGATTGATGCCAATGTCGTGCTGGATGTGTTGCTGAATCGCACCCCGTGGGTTGCCGAGTCGCGAGCAGTCTGGGACGCCAACCATCGACAACAGATTCATGGTTATGTTGTGGCAACGACTCTAACAAATATTTTTTATGTCGCCCGCAGGCTGGTCGGATTTTCGCTAGCTATGCAAGGCGTTCGTGCCTGCCTTGCTGCGTTTCATGTCCTGCCAGTGGATGGCAATGCACTCAACGAGGCGACCAACCTCGCTGGAAGTGATTTTGAGGACAATGTCACGATTCGATGCGCCGCGAACTTCCAGGTAGATGTCATTGTGACTCGCAATCTCGCCGACTTCTCGCAAAGTCCAATTCCGGCGGTGTTGCCCGGCGATTTGATTGCTCGAATCAACTCATCTGGAGTTTGAGTCCCTACGCCATGATCCCCTTGACCAGCTCCCCGTGCACATCGGTCAGCCGGTAGTCGCGGCCTTGGCTGCGGAAGGTCAGGCGGGTGTGGTCGAAGCCGAGCAGGTGCAGCAGCGTGGCGTGCAGGTCATGGACTGAGACTCCGTCGGTGGCGACATTAAAACCGAACTCGTCGGTGGTGCCGTGCGTGTAACCGGCCTTGATCCCTCCACCGGCCAGCCACATGCTGAAGCTGCGGTTGTGGTGGTCGCGGCCGTCGTTGCCGCCCTGGACCATCGGGGTGCGACCAAACTCTCCGCCCCAGATGACGATCGTATCGTTCAGCAGCCCACGCTCCTTGAGTTCCATCACCAGCGTCGCGCTCGCCTGATCAGTGTCGAGGGCGTTCTTCTTGACCCCCTCGGTCAGGCCGCCATGCTGGTCCCACGCCTCATGGAACAGCTGGACAAACCGTACTCCTCGCTCCAGCAAGCGGCGTGAGAGCAGGCAGTTGCGGGCGAAGCTGGCTTCCTTCGGATCCTTGATCCCATACCGGGCGAGCGTTTCCGGAGTTTCCGTACTGAGGTCCATCAGTTCGGGGGCACTGGTCTGCAGCCGGTAGGCCATTTCGTAGCTCTGGATGCGGGCAGCGATATCGGGATCGCCCACGCTTTGCAGCGACATCTCGTTGAGTCGGTTGAGCGAATCGAGCGAACTCCGCTGGGTCTCTGCATCGATCCCGCCGGGGTTGTTCAAGTACAGCACAGGCTCCCCGGCACTGCGGAACGGCACCCCGCCATACATCGTGGGCAGGAACCCACTCCCGTAGTTACTGGCCCCGGCACTGGTCCCCTTGGCACTGGTCAGCACGACAAACCCCGGCAGGTCAGCCGACTCACTTCCCAGTCCATAAAGTGACCATGACCCGAAGCTGGGGCGACCGAACTGCTGCGTCCCGGTGTTCATCATGATCTGGCCGGGAGCGTGGTTCACCGCTTCGGTGTGCATCGTCCGGATCAGACAGAGATCGTCCGCGATCTTAGCGGTGTGAGGCAGAACTTCGCTCAGCTCCATCCCGCATTGGCCATGCTTGGCGAACTTGAACTTCGGTCCGAGCAGAGCGGAGTTCGGATTGATGAAGGCCGCGCGGTAGCCCTTCAGCAACTCTGCCGGGGGCAGCTGTCCATCGCGTTTCGCCAGTTCTGGTTTGTAGTCGAACAGTTCCAGATGGCTGGGGGCGCCGGCCTGAAAGATGTAGATGACGCGTTTGGCCTTGGCGGGGAAATGCGGCTGACGGGGGGCCAGCGGATTCGTGCTCTCGGCGGCGATCGCCCGCGACAGGTCGTTCGTCAGGAGCGACCCAGCAGCGATGGCTCCCAGTCCGACACCACAGTCCCGGAGGAACCAGCGTCGTGACACCGCTTGAGCGTGGGCTGCTTGAAATTGTTGCAGGTTCATGGGAAAGCTCCGACTAGAGCGTTGTGGGGAAGCAGAAGAGTCGTCGGTTGCACTGCCAGGAGTGGCGTCAGTTCTTTGTGATCGTCTCATCGAGGTTCAGCAGCACGCGGGCCACTAGCGTCCACGCAGCTGCGTCTTGCGGAGTCGTTCCCGGAGGCAGATCCGGGAGTTTCGCCGGATCGCCCGTTGTGATCTCACGCACATTGAGCCACCCATCGGCAACACGCTGACGTCGCGATTTCAGCAGGGCCAGGACCTCGTCCCGTTCCGCGGGAGTGGGTTTTCGCGAAGTGCAGAGCAGGTACGCATGTTCGGCCCGCGAAGCATCATCGGCCCCCGCTTCTTTCAGGACTCGCAGGGCCAGCGCCCGAGCTGCCTCAACAAAGATGATTTCGTTGAGGCCTGTCAAAGCGGCCAGCGGCGTGTTCGACCGAATTCGACGGGCACAGGAGAAGTCCCCGTTTGGAGCATCGAAGTTCGACATCACCGGGTCGGGCATCGACCGCTTACGGAATCCGTACACCGTGCGGCGATAGCGTTCGGGGCCGGTGGGCGGGGTCCAGTACGTGGGATAAACGTAGTTGAAATCGAGAACGTTCTGCGGCACCGGCGGGATCACGGAGGGGCCACCCATCTTGTAGGAGATCAGCCCGGAAGTCGTCAGCGCGATATCACGCACCACCTCGGCTTCGGCTCGAAAACGCGGACCACGAGCGAGCAGGTGATTGTTCGGGTCACGTTCCAGCAACTCCTTACGGGCTTGCGAGGATTGCTGATAGGTCGCACTCGACACGATGGTTTGAATGATGTGCTTGCGACTCCAGTTGTGCTCCATGAAGTCGACCGCCAGCCAGTCGAGCAGCTCTCTGTATTCCGGGACAGGGGCCCGCGTGCCGAAGTCCTCGGCGGTTTCGACGAGTCCAACGCCGAAGATCGACTGCCACAGCTGATTCACTTCGACACGGGCCGTCAGCGGCGATCGCTTGTCGGCCAGCCACATGGCGAAACCGAGACGATTGTTGGGGGCGTTCTCCGGGAATGAGTGAAACGCGGCGGGGACATGTGGAGAGACAACCTGCTGGGGTTGGTCCCAGTTCCCGCGGCTCAGTAAGTGGGTCTCGCGTTTATTGGAGGGTTCGCGTTCGGCAACATGCAGGACCGTCGTTTCAGCCACCGGAAGAGACTTCAAGAGCGTATCGATCTCATCGTTGATTGGCTTCAAATCGGCCACCGAGTTTCGCCACGCCGTGAAGATCGCCTGCTTCTGTTCGGCAGTCCGCTGGTCAGCTGGGACAGCGATCGCCAGCACAGCGGCATGGTCAACGGGCAGGGCGGCGGGGGCGGGCTGGGTGGTCGTGCTGAAGCGGGCACAGCCGAGCATGTCGCTGTTCCGCCACGCGACTTTCATTTGGGTGCCCTCGGGGAAGTCGAGAGGCTTCTCAAACTGGACCACTGCCACGCCCGCCTGATTTCGGCGGCCATTTCCCCGGTCGGCCTTCCATGAGTTGTCGTCACTGCCATCGATGAGGTAGCTCACCGGGCCGGTCGACTTCTTCCCATCCCCTGACTTGGAGTCGGCCTCTGAGAAGTCGGCGGTCGCATTGACCAGCTTCTGCTTCTCCCAGTCTTTGCTGTCGGGTTTCTTGATGAAGACCTCCAACTCGTGCAGGATCCACGTTCCCTGGCGCGTGCGGCCGGGGCCATTCTGCGGAAAGTCTCGGTGAGGCAGTGCTTCGAGCTGCAACCCGGTGACACCCTTCAGTGGGGGCGCCGAGATGAAGAACACATCCGCACTGGTGTGTCCCTGCATCAGGATGCGTTTGTGGGTGTCCTGAGTCGGGTGGGTCAGTCCGCTGATACTGCCCATCTCGATCGCGTCGAGTGGGGTCCACGGAATGCGTTTGGCGGTTAGATCGGCCTCCCACGCCGCCAGTTCCGCCGCCCACTGCGGGTGAGCGGCTTTGACTCGCTCCTCAATGGCGGCGATCTTCTGTTGGATCTCGTCGATCTGCTTGAGCTGTTCCGGCGTGTAGACCCAAGACATCGCCTCGTACGAGTTATTCAGGTAGCTGAACATCCCGTAGTACTCGTCCTGGGTCAGCGGATCGAACTTATGGGTGTGGCACTGGGCACACTGCGTCGACAGTCCGAGCACCGTCTTGCCGATGCAGTCCATCCGGTCGAACATTTCGACCATGCGGAACTGCTCAGCGACGATGGCCCCTTCCTCGTTGATCATGCTGTTCCGCAGGAAACCCGTCGCGATGAGTTGTGACTGCGTGGCATTGGGGAGCAGATCGCCCGCCAGCTGTTCGATCAGGAACTGGTCATAGGGCATGTCTTTGTTGATCGCATTGATCACCCAGTCCCGCCAGGCCCACTGCTCCCGCTTCAGGTCCTTCTCGTAACCGTTGGTATCGGAGTACCGGGCCAGATCGAGCCAGTTGCGAGCCCACTTTTCGCCATAGCGTTCGCTGGCCATCAGCTTCGCGACCGTGGCGTCGAACCCGTCCTTTTCAAATTCGGCCAGTTCTTGAGGAGAAGGCGGCAACCCGATCAGGTCGAGATACAACCGACGGCACAGCGTGTGATTGTTGGCCCGCGGGGACGGCGTCAGATTCTCCCGTTTCAACCGGTCGAGGACGAACGCATCAATCGCGTTCGTCGCGCCGACCTGTGGCAGGGCTGCTTTCACCGGCGGCGTGAAGGCCCAGTGAGCTTCAAACTTCGCCCCTTCGGCGATCCATTGTTTCAATGTCGCCAGATGGGCCGCAGAGACGGGCTTCTTCTGACTCGGTGGTGGCATGACGAGGTTCTCATCGTCCGTCGTCAGCCGCTTGATCAGTTCGCTTTCGTCGGGCTTGCCCGGCACGATCGCGGCAGTGCCCGACTCGCCCCCTTTGAGAGAACTGTCGCGCTGGTCGAGTCGCAGCCCCGCCTTGCGATCAGCAGCGTCGGTCCCGTGGCAATGCCAGCAGTGCTCGGCCAGGATCGGCTGGACATCGCGCAGGTAGTCGACCTCGGCCGATGCGGTCCGGCCAGAGAGCAACCAGACCAGACCCAGAAGACTCAAACCGGCGAGGCGGCGGGTAATTCGTTTCATGGGACAAATTCCGCGGGCGGGAGGATGCGGAGGTGGGATGACATGGCCTGAAGCTCATGCCCGCAGGGGCTCATCTTCAGCCCCCGCGAATTGACGTTGCATACTTCATCCTATGCCACGAATCGGACGACAAGCAATCCTCACGGGGGCCGGGTTTTACTTCCCAAGGCGGCGTGGGATAGAGTGACGTTACTTTCATGAAATTCCCGATCAGGAAACTCTCCATGACGCACACCTTTTTGTCGTTGTCTCGCCTGCTCGTCTGCAGCCTGATTCTGCTCTCAGCTGTCAGCTTTGGGGAGGACAAGCCCGAGGCGTCCGGTGTGCGTTTTGACCTCGATGCACTCTCCCGCACCCCAGCTGTTTTCCCTGCCGATGCGATCCCGCCGAAAGAAGAAGGCGTCAAGTCGCTGTTCTTTGAGAGTGTTCCGTACCAGGGCAAGCCGACCCGCGTGTTCGCGTTCTACGGAGTGCCGAAGAACATCGAGGGCAAGAAGGTCCCCGCCATGGTCCTGATTCACGGCGGCGGCGGCACAGCCTTCGACCGCTGGGTCAAGGTCTGGACCGATCGCGGGTATGCGGCCATCGCGATGGACACCTGCGGGTGTGTGCCCGTCGGGACCTATGGCAAGTGGGATCGGCATGAGCACGGCGGGCCGCCCGGCTGGGACGCCAGCTTCGGTCAACTGGAGACGCCGATCACCGATCAGTGGCAGTACCACGCGGTCAGTGCGGTCGCGCTGGCTCACTCGCTGATTCGTTCCTACCCCGAAGTCGATGCCGAGCGGATCGGCGTCACGGGGATTTCTTGGGGGGGCTATCTGACCTCGATCGTGTCGGGCGTTGATTCGCGGTTTAAGTTCGCCTCGCCGGTCTATGGGTGCGGCTTCCTGGGAGACAACTCGCACTGGTTGACAGCTGGTTCGTTCGAGAAGCTGGGACCGGAGAAGGCCGCGTTATGGCTCAAGCAGTGGGACCCGTCGCAGTACCTGGGCCAGGCCCGGATGCCGATCCTGTGGGTCAATGGCACGAACGACTTCGCCTACCCGATGGACTCGTGGCAGAAGTCCTACCGCCTGCCCAAGACCGAACACACGCTCTGCCTGCGGATCCGCATGCCGCACGGCCACGGACCAGCTGGGGAAAACCCGGGCGAAATCCACGGCTTCGCCAATCAGATCCTGACCCACGGCCAGCCGCTCGCGAAGATCACCGAGCAGGGAGCCAACGCCACCGAAGCCTGGGCGACCTTTAAATCCGAAGCTCCCATCGCCAAGGCTGAGCTCTGTTTCACGAACGACACCGGCAAATGGCAGGACCGGAAGTGGGACCAGATTCCCGCCACCGTCGACTCCGCCACCGGTCGAGTCACCGCCCCGATTCCCGCCGACGCCAAGGTCTTCTACATCAACCTCTTCGACAATCGGGATTATGTCGTGAGTACGGAACACGTCGAGCGGTAGGGGGGACAGCATTGCGTAAAATCGGGTGCCACTGGCGAGGGCTTTGACTCGCCAGTGTTCAACGTATGAGGTCCGTACCCATCCGTGTTGCCGAGTGGTGCTGAGAGTCTCCACTGGCGACCCAAAGCGACCACCAGCGCCACTCAAAACGGCCCTCGATCATGTGCCGTCTCCTCTGACGGTGCCACCTCGCTGTTACGCAAGCCCCTGGAGCAATGCTGGGATTCTGATGTTAACCGCTGAACCACACTGCAAATACATTGTTTGGCCTTCGTGGGCGAACGATTTCTCATTTGGCTGGGCCGATATGCCACGGCTACTGGGCGACCCCCTTTCGTCTGGAATGTTAGACCGGAATAGTCTGGAGTCGATACGACGTGGCGAACTTCTATGTGACCCGGGGCCGTTGAAATTCTGGGATGGTGTATTTGGAAATGGGATTATCCAGTACTTCCCTGCTCCAACTCGCCGCTGGATCGGGGAGAGCATGCTTTGGCGCGAGGCTAGTTTATCGCTCCCAGTAGGGATCATGTATCAGTATCGTCCTGCTGGTGTGGCCAGCATTAGCTATATACATCAACGAAATGATGTTCGACTTCGTTTTATGGGTTCAGGAAAGCCTCTTCCCAAAGAATATCCCTGCGGAACTCAGATCGATCATGTGGAGTCGGCGGGGCGTGATATTTACTGGGTAATAGAACACACTCGTGCCAAGAAACGACCCGCAGGATTGGAACTCATTCCACAAATGGCGTTAGCTTTCGGGTACGAGATCGAACCAAATGTAGCCCCCTCCCAAGGGGTCATTGATGAAACTTCGAAATGGCTAGATCAGACTTTGTCTTACCAGTGGTTTCAGGTTCGCAAAGGGCCGTCACTTGCAGGTTTTCAGTGGGCGTCGTTGTATTATTGCGCGCTGCACATACGAATGACCGCCGGATCACGTGTGAAGAATGCTCATTTGTTCGCACAAATCGAAGGTGAACCTAGAAGCATAGCCCAAAAGTTGGCACGCGGAGAACTCAAACGATTCGACGACAAGCGGTGATCCGCAGGGTTGCCCTGCTGGTCGCGAGATCCCCCTGGAGAAAGACATGTCATCATCCCCGGTGGTCAACAACTGGCAAGCTGGTGTCGTTGCAACAGATTTTGGGGACGTTGTCTCGTACCCTGAAATGGCACTCGACCAGTTTCTAACATCTAAGTTCGGTCAATCAGCGTCAGATCGGACGATTGGTTCAGGGCGTCCAATTTATGGCGCAATGCACGTTCCAGTTGCAGGGAAAGATTGTGGTATCCAAGTAAAGTTTAACACAGACAGAACAGTTAGAAACGTTACCATCGCAATTCACGGTAGCCCAATTTTATATGACTATGAGGAATTGGCTAAGCAACAAACTGGCTACTGTTTTTCCGAGATACATCCTGTTTACTTTGACGCTTGGGGGCGAGTGGTTTTGTCACATGACCCTCACTTCAACTGTCCTTACCTTGTTGTTGAGTACGGAGCGGTGCGGCGTACTTGAGGGATCGAAGTGCCAAGACGCGGGGCGTTGGGTGCCACTGGATTTCGCTTTGGGCCGCCAGTGAAAGCGATCAAAGTCGACCGGTGGTTCTGACACAGGCTTGTCTCACCCGTCAAACACTGGTGAGGCAATGCACTCGGCCAGCGGTACCTGGACAACTTCATTCCCCCAGGTGGGAGGCGACCACTTGAAGGGGGGCGTCGGAGACTCGAACGATACCGGAAAAGGGGCGGTCGAGTTCCAGGACGATGAACAGCGCCCCCGAGACCGACAACATGCAGATGACAATCACGGAAATTGCGGTGGCATTTCGAGGGGTCAATAATCCGAACCCGGCGAACAGGACCGCCTGCCAGACCCCCAGCACAATCAGCAGAGGGGGCGGGATCGAACGCTCGTCGTTGACCACCAGCTTCTGACGCAGCTCTCCCATATACGTCAAAATGTCTTGAGCCCGCGATTTGAGCATCCGCTGTGTGTCGGTGGTTGGTTCCAGTTTACTGATGGCCTCGAATAGCTGTTCCCCGGTCTGCCGTGACTGGCCGCCACTGAAGTCGACGCGGCCCGATTTGTCCGTGGGCCAGATCTGCTCCAGAATCGATTGAGTCAGATGACGCAGCTGGGCGCGGGCGGGCTCCGCCTCTTTTCCATACAGGAATAGAGTGCGATCCACCATGGCCACCTGCGCGGCAACATCCTTGATGGTGCCACTCTGCTCGTCGAATGTGCCTTTGGTCGCCGAGACGAGCAACCCCAGAACCATCGCTGTCAGCGTGCCCACGACGCCCAGCCCCAGCTTGACGACCTCTTTGGAGTCGTCACTGAGATGATGATCCGGCAGGTGGCGGGCAATCTTCATGGATGCCAACATCCCGGTCAGGATACATCCAAACATCGTTGAGGCGATGGCCAATGAGCTCATGATTGCGAGGGCACTCTGCAGCAGAAAACGGACACGTACAACGATGCTGGATGGCAGGAGGGGGATCTCCGCCAGTCCACCGTTGGTGGATCGTGCACCTTATCGTTTCTCTCGCTTGGGTGGCACCCACGTCTGGGGGCTTCGTTACGGATCGACCTTAACCACCCGTCACCCGGGCTGTTTGGCTTTCGCTCTGTCGCTCAGGACCCAGCTACGGGTGAGATCTCTGCGCTCGATGATTGCCACATAGGCTCCCCAGACTCCGATAGCTGCGAGCAGGTGCATCACCCCGAGCAGCGGGTATACGAATCGCCCGGCGACCGACCAGGTCGCCGCAATGGCCAGGACCTGGGCGAGGATGATCCATGCCGCGATTTTCCCTTCCGAGGTTCGCCAGACCACTGCCAAGCCCAGGCACGAGAATGCCAGAACAAAGAGATCGGCGGGCCCATGAGGTCGAAACTCTTGCAAGACTCTCAGGATCGGAAGAACGGCGGACTTGAGGGGGTGTTTTTTGATCCATGTCATCGCGGTCTGCTCGCTGAGTCTGGCCCGGGCCAGAGAGCGTTTGATCGGGTCCTCTTCGTCAATCGACTCAAAGAAGCCCGCTTCGTCGATATTGCCCCACATCCCTTTTCGGGCGAATGCCTGATCGGAATAGGCAGCTGACATCTGTTCGGCCCCCTGGGTTCCTAGCGGTCGAAGCTCGCCCAGTACATCGACGTTTCGCATCCACCAAGGGAGGCAGAGAGCCACTGCCACGAGTCCACAAAGTACGATTTGCCCCGCCAGCCGAACACGATTTTCTCGTGAGCCCAGCGTCCACATCCCGACTGCCAACACAGGCACCCAGAACACCATCATCGTGCGGCACAGAATCAGACCGCCAAGCACTCCGCCGACGATTGCGGAACTCCAGAAGGTGTTGCGATGCCTCCAGACCAGCAATGCGAAGAACAGCACAACCACCAGATAACACGACACATCCTCGGTCAGAATCTCCCGCACCATGATCCGTGGGCGAGGATCAACGACCAGCATCAACCCGGGGCAGAGCAGCGCGGGGATCAGTCCGGCCAGAGCGAACACTCGCTTCGAGATCGCAGCTGTCACCATAGCCATCAACACCGCCTGCACGATGCGAATGACCTGGAACTGGCGACCAGCGCGAAATGTTGTGGCGAGGAGCAAGGGATACAGCGGTGGGCGATCGGTGGCTGGTTCCCCAGTGGTGATATAAGGGATCACCTGATGAGAGCTCAGATAGGGGGCCAAGAATTCATCGGTAGGGGGAACGCGATAGAATCCGTTACCGGTCGACAGGCCCCAGGCAATCCAGTCATAGTCGACCGCGTCGCCCCCGATCTCCGGCGGCTGTGTGAGAGTCTGGTTCAGACTCATATGGCCGAGGAGCAGGGCACATGATGCGAGAAAAACGAAGCACGTCAGCATCCCGCCAATGGCTGGAGTCGACCATCGAACATTGAAATCTGAGAGCATACAGACACCACTCATGTCGATCGCCATGAAGACGCGGTGTAGATAAGTAGAAATAATGTAGCAGGGAAACCGTAATGCTTCCTCTCCAGTGGCGAATGAGGGGGTTATTAATGCGGACAGATTTGGAGTGTGATGATATGGGGAATAAAAAGAAAAGGTCACCGGGGGGCAGCTGGAGCCTTCAGTTTGGGCTGAAGTGAGTTCAATGGGACCTTTGCCAAAGTGGCTGGGGGCTTCGCTGCGCTGCGACCCCAGCCACCCGTCGTGTGGATATCACTTGATAATCACTCATGCGAGTTCAGCTCACATGGCACTCGACCGGGGTGACTAGTCCGGTTTGCAGGTCATAGACACCGCCCGTGACGATCAGCTCTTTGCGTTGAACCATGCGAGAGATCACTGGCGACGACTCGGCGAGTAGCTGGGCTTGGTTGCGGACGTTCTCCCGGACAGCCACCTCCATGCTACCCTTTGACGCCTTTACGGCCGGTCGGATGTACTGGAAAAGTCCACTGATCTGTCCGGGCACTTCGGTCCCTTGCATCGTGGCTGCGACCGCTCCACACGCGGAGTGTCCCAGAACGTACAGCACCTTGGCCCCGAGGATCTGCGTGCCGAACTCAAGGCTGCCGATATTTTCGCTGCTGGCGATATTCCCTGCGATCCGGGTGACGAAGAGGTCGCCGAATCCCTGATCAAACACCAGTTCGATCGGTACGCGGGAATCTGCACATCCCAGGAACGCGGCGAAAGGCGTCTGGCGGCTGGCGATTTCCTTCACCCGATTCATGTCCTGATGAATGGAGAGCGTTCGGCCCGAGACGAACCGCCGATTTCCCTCCGTCAATCGATCCAGTGCAGCCTGTGGCGTTGCGGGTTGTTGTTCCAACTCATCGATCGACCACACGGAAGACGACATCGAAGCCAGAGCTGTCAGACCTCCCGCAGACAGCAGCTGCCTTCGATTCAGCAGAGCTGGCCTGTGGGGTGGGGCTGGTCGATCAAACATATTTTTCTCCTCGGATGACGGACACAGGGCTGAGGTATGCGATCACTGCAAATTTCGGGAAGTAATCGTTTGTGAGAACTTCCAAGAGTTTGTCGGCCACTCCCGCAGAAACGATGGTTTCCAGCTTGATGTTGGCGCCCAGCAACTCGCTGACGCGGCGATGACGAGAGCCACAACCTTCGCATTCAATCAGCGTGTAACCCTTCGATCCCGCACGGGTCAGTTCGTCGATCAGGCGGTCTTTCAGAATCGCCTCAGCCACGATGGTCAGTAATGTGAGCGGAGTAGTGTGCATGATTCAGTCTCCGAAGGTGGCAGAAAGAGATCGGGTGTGCCCGGGAATTACTGACCGGCGATGGTCTTTGCGATGTGGAAGTAGATGGGAATTCCCAACACGATATTGAAGGGGAATGTGATGGCCAGGGCAGAGGTCAGGTAGTATGTCGGGTTTGCATCCGGCAGAGTCATGCGGACCGCGGGTGGAGCTGCAATGTACGAGGCACTCGCTGACATCGCGCCCAGCACGGTGGACCCTCCGATCGAGAGCCCGGCCCAGTGTCCCATCACGACGCCCAACGCTCCGTGGATCAACGGCATGAGTGTCCCAAAGCCGAGTAGGAACAACCCCACCGATTTCAGATCACCCAGTCGCGACCCGGCTGCCAGTCCCATCTCCAGCAGGAAGAGAGTCAAAGCCCCCTTGAACATTCCCTCGAAGAATGGTTTCACGGGTTCGTAGGACTTCTCTCCCATGATCAGTCCGACGAGCAGACCTCCCACCATCAGAATCATCGACCGCCCGGTGAGAACTTCGTGCAGCACCGCCGAGGTTGGTCGCGCGGGAGGCTTTGTCTCGCCGGGCTCTGTGGCGACACTTAAAGCCTGCCTGGCGGTTTGAATCGCCCCGATTGCGAGTGCGATCTGGATTCCGGGGCTTTCCATCAAGGTGACGAGGGTGGGCATGAATCCCTCCGCAGGATGGTTCATCGTTTGAACAAACTGCTGCGAGGCGATGAACGTCACGGCTGAGACTGATCCGTAATGAGCAGCGATTCCGGCAGCGTCCGACGTACTGAAACGTCCAATCCTCCTCAGAACGATGTAGGACGTGATAGGAGTGATGATTCCCAGCCCCAGCGTCACCAGCACCGGCCAGTACAGTTCGCTGATCGAGCTGTGAGATAACTCAACGCCACCTTTGAGTCCCAGCGCCAGCAGCAGATAGATCGACAGGGACGCATAGAGCTCACGCGGGATCGACAGTTCGCTGCGAACAAGTCGGGAAACAATTCCGAGGACAAATGCCAGTGCGAGCGGTGAACAGAGATTGATCCGCAGAACCTCCAGCATGTCTTCCTCATTCTCGGAGAGGGTGGTGAATCACGTACTTAGATACGCGAACTAAAGTTCGTGTATTTGTAGTCGCGTATTGTCGTACGTGCAAGCCTGCGTTCATGAAAAAATCTCTGCAGACCGTTCGGGACGCTGCCGGGTCAGACTTAACGGTTGTTTCGAGGGTGCGCTCTTTCCGGAGGCTGGACGTTTCTGACGCACGATTCTCATGTCGTGCTGAGCCTTTACCGCTATCCAGATCAGCAGTTACGCGAGCTGGAAGTCGCGGGTGGGGTCACAGAACACAGGCTGCTGCGGGTTGTGTATCAGCATAGGAATGCGAGATGTTGGCAATTTCAGAGAGGGGGGATTTGCCACCGTGATCCCGTCCACGTCTTACTCCGGTTTGGGCACCCCCGGGAGATGTGACGACCGATTCCGCGTTGCAACTGGCTGACATCAAGCTAGTCGTTGGCTCGTCGAACTGGGGCCTCGGGTGGTAACGTACTGCTCGCGCCAGGCCACGCTGTGAGCCAGCCACCGTTACGAATCTCTGTTTGTGTCCCTTTGAAGTGACCCACATGTCCACTCCTCAATCGGTGCCGGTCGCTCGGCAGCATTCGCCGTTGATGTTCATCCTCTTCCCTGCAATTGCCATGTTGCTGGGCTGGGGGCTGCGGGGATATATCGGTGGGGGGCCCTATGGGGCTCTGATTCCAGGGACGTTCGTCACGCTGGCGATTTGTCTGTTACTGGGTTTCAAGATGGAGACAGCAGCGATCGCAGCTCTGTTTGGGGCGATCGGAATTGGCTACGGAGGTAACGAGACATATGGCCAGACGCTGGGGTTTCTGAAGAACAAGGACACGATTTATTGGGGCGTCGAGGGATGTCTCCTCAAAGGGGGCGTCTGGGGACTGCTCGGCGGAGCAGTGTTGGGGCTGGGGATTGACCGAACCGTGTGCAGCCGAAAGACGGTGGCCCTGGCGATACTGGTCACGATTCCGGCGTTCTACATCGGCCTGACGCTGATCAATGAGCCGAAGCTGATCTACTTCTCGAATCGCCTCGACAAGCCGCGTGATGAATCGTGGGCGGGTCTGCTGTTTGCAGCCATCGCGCTGCTGTCGTATCTGCGTCTATGTGGTCCGCGAGGAGCTGTGACGATGCCGCTGCGATTCGCGATGTGGGGGACGTTGGGTGGAGCACTGGGATTCGGGGGCGGTTGTCTGTTTCTGGCCTATGGTCCCAAGGAATGGAACTGGGTGGGCTGGTGGAAGATGATGGAGTTCAGCTTCGGGCTGATTTTCGGTGCCGCATTGGGCTGGTGTGCATGGTTGAACCGGGAACAGCTGTCACGGAGTGGGCAGTCGACAAACACTCCGCCGCCGGGGTTAGGGCTCTGTCTGGTATATGTGGTCTTCGTGGCCCTCGTCTTCTATGGATTCCCGACGGTCTCTGAAATGCTTCCGAAGGGATTTCAGTCGGAAAAAGGGCTGTCAGCCTGGGTGACACGGACGCTGTTTTCGCTGGTGTTGGGTTACGTGACTTTTGGGGCGGTGTCGTTGATCCTCGGGCTGAACTCTCTCCATACAGCCTGGCAGTGTGCGATCACGTTAACTGTGTTTCATACGGTGTTGGACTATACCCGAGACCTGAACGATGTGGCGAATTTTGGTTATACGCTCAGCGGTCAGGGGCAGTTCGCCGTGCTGGTGATTGCGAGTGCTCTGGTCGGTGGAATCGCCAGCTGGTTGATGTCTGGCCGGGCAGCGGTGCGAAACTTGTTTCTGCTGGTGTTGTGGGCCTGTTACTTCTCCGGGCTGGCTCGGTCGTTCTTGAACAAGGACTATCTCTTTCCCGAGGAAGGAAAGCCCGGCCTCCTGGCGATCTTGCAAGAACACCCCTCACTCATCGTCGTGCAAGGGATCTTCACGGCATCGACTCTGTGGCTGACATGGGTTCTGCTGACCTGCTTCGGGGATGATGATCAAGGTGAGGCTGTGGAGAACCAGAAAGCTTGGGCCGCAGTCGAGTAGACCCTCTGCGAGTGGGGAATACACGATTCAACGAGACGGCGACCGCTGCAGGTATTCATGGCCTTTCGTCGGATTCGCGGTGAGGGTGGGGATATTCACCGCAGAGGGACGCGGAGGATCGCAGAGGGGCAGAAGAGGTGTTGAGTACTCTCTTCTCCGCGGCTCTCTGCGGTGAATCATCTTTGCCTCGAAGAACCCGTTAAGGTCCACATCTAAAGAAGATCGATTCCCGTCAACATCAAGACTGCTCAGCCTGTTCACGCGACGCTGGTTGGCGCATCTCGGTGGGCGAGTGGCTGGCATCTTCCGTGGCTGCTGCCCCGCTGAGAAAAAACATCCGACGGACACGTTCAACTCCGAACGCTTTTTCGACCTGCTTCATCGCAAAGAACGGGATGAACGCCGCGAGGATGACCACGCACCAGGCCAGGATATTGTCGAGACCTTGCTCGGCGATCTCGGCGATGCCATCGAGAGCGGTCTTCCCATGGAGCATCGCTTCCACGGTGTGCTCCACGAGGGAGAACAGAACCACCAGCAGGCTGAACGCCGCGGTCTGATACAGGGTAATCACTGCCAGCGGTTTGCCGCGAAATCTCTCACCGAGGTGCATCGCGTCACCCAGCATGATCACCTTGGCGAGGATGGCTGCATCAATCAGCGGCATCCAGTAGTTGTGATACTGAATGTGGTAGTTCGCCAGAATCAAGCGGCGATACCAGGTGAACGCCACGAGAAACACCGCCAGAAACACAAAGTGCAAGAAGTACTCGAACATCTCATGCAGGATGATCTTTTTCCAGGCGTGCGACCTGGATTCGAGACGATGTTCAATGTTCATCACTGGGGCCCTCGGAGGCGTTGCCTAGTTCCGGGATGTGCTATTTCCTGAGCATACATTCGCCTGATTGACGAGTCGAACACGGCCCGGTGCGGTTCCATGCAGCCTGGTGAGACTTCACATGGATGGTCAGTTCCGGAGAGCGACGGACTGGGGGTGGCTGGGGTCGACCAACGGTAGCCTCCAGCTCGCGCGACGGTTTCGGCAGTATTTGGCCAACCCGGCTGGGGGCTTCGCTGCGCTGCGACCCCAGCCACCCTCGCCCCGTTGAGTGTTACAAGCTGCGACATCGGGAGGTCGGGCAGCGGAGGCAGTCCCCTGTAGATGGCAGTGTGTCCATCGCAAGCATCGGTGAGTTCTTTCCGGCTCCCTCTCCCCCGCGGATGGCCTGATTTTCGCGGTGTGCTCACTGCGGGGGAGAGGGTGGGGGTGAGGGGCTAACTGGAAATTCGCTTCGTCCCCCTCACCCCGGCCCTCTTCCCCCACAGCTGCGTCTTCTCCGAAATCCAGGTTGCCAGTGGGGGAGAGGGAGCAGAATCCTTCCAACACCGACGTGTGAGAGGCAAACCCTTGATGACACCTCACATCCAGTTGTTCTGGCGTTAACTCCCTGAAAATGCCATTATGAATTGGCTTGGCGGGGCGACTCCCCGCGCTCTTGGATTGAGGATTCTGTCATGTTGCGTCTCTCGATTTCGACTTGTCTGGGGCTGCTGTTACTGGCAGTGGGGGCCATCGTCTCCGAGGCCTGCCCGTTCTGCTCGGCTCCGTCGATGACTCTGTGCGAACAGCTGAACATGTCGGACGCCGCTGTGCTGGTGCAGTGGGAGGCGGGGAAGGCTGCCGACAAGGAGAAGGGGTTTGTCGGGAGCACCGACTACGCTGTTCTCAAGGTGGTCCACGATTCGTCGGGCACGCTGAAGCCGGGGGGCAAGGTGCATCTCGACCGGTACCGGGCCTCCAAGCCGGGGGACATGTTCCTGCTGCTGGGGACCAAGGCCACGGAACTCGAGTGGGGTAGCCCGCTGGAGGTCACCGAAACGAGCTTCAACTACATCACCCAGGCTCCGTCGAAGGAGGCTCCATCGACCGAACGGCTGGCGTACTTTGTGAAGTTCCTGGAGTTTCCCGACCAGATCGTCGCGGATGATGCCTACGGCGAGTTCGCGAACGCTCAGTACAAAGACATCGTGGCCATCAAGGACCAATTCCCTCGCGAGAAGCTGCGAGTCTGGCTGGCCGATCCCAAGACGGTGCCCTCGCGACTGGGGCTGTATGGCCTGATGACCGGGTTGTGCGGGACGGATGAGGATGCGGAGTACCTGAAGAAGCGATTGCTGGAGCCGGTCGAAGGGTTCCGGCTGGGCATCGACGGGATGATGGGCGGCTATCTGGTTCTGACCGGGGACAAGGGGTTGCAGGTCCTGGAGGACGCCAAGCTGAAGGACAAGACGGTCCCGTTCAGCGAGACCTATGCGACGATGCAGGCCTTGCGGTTCATGTGGACGTACGGTGACGGGCGGATCTCGAAGGACCGGCTGCGTCAGTCGATGCGGATCATCCTCGACCGTCCCGAACTGGCTGATCTGGTCATCGTCGATCTGGGGCGGTGGCAGGACTGGTCGGTGTCGGACAAGCTGATGGAGCTGTACGGCAAAGAGGGGCACGACATCCCTTCGACGAAGCGGGCGATCGTGCGGTTCTTCCTGACCGCCGAAGCTGCCAAGCCGAAGGACCCCAAAGAGCCGCTGCCCGAGCACGTCGTCACCGCACAGAAGCACCTGAAAACGTTGCGTGAGAAGGACCCGGAAACCGTGAAGGCCGCGGAGGAGTATTTCTACCTGAACTTCTAGTGGAGAGGGGAGATCGGGACACAGATTGGTACGGATGACACAGATCGCAGAGGCGGAGCAGGGGGCCTCCCTGTGTCTTCATCATCTGTGTTGATCCCTTGAATCTGTGTCCATAGTGATTGATCTGGGGCCACTCGAACCGCTCCTCGAGCAAGTTCTTACTGGTCTGAAACACCTCAAAATTTATGTAGGTAGGATCCCAAGATTGTAATGCGGGGCGAGGAGAGCTCTGTTTTCCCGAAATTTCACGGAGGAGAAGGCTCGTGACGCATGGCGGGCAGCCCAAAAGCGAGGTAGGCTGAAGGGGCGGGACCTCGGTCCACAACTTGCCAGCGATCTGGTACCCGCGCAGCTTGAGGGACTATCGTTTCTCCGCTCCCTCTGGCCACCAGCCATCCGCCAAACGCCGCAAGCCTCCCCCATGAAACCCAAACGATTGATCGCTGTGTTTCCCACTCTGTTGACGCTGGGGAATGCGGCGTGTGGATTTGGAGCGATTACGTTCGCTGCCAAGATGAACCAGATGGCTCCCGATGTGCCGGGGCATGGACCGTTGTTTTACTCGGCGCTCCTGATCTTTGGCGGCATGCTGTTCGACATGTTTGATGGAGCAGCTGCCCGACTGACGGGGCAGACGAGCGAACTCGGGGCGGAACTCGACAGCTTGTGCGATGCGATCACGTTCGGGGTCGCTCCGGCGTTTCTGATGCTCCAGTTCGTGAACTTCCCCCTCTGGGAGGCGGAAGAGTATTCGCTGCCGTTCATCTACCCGGCGCGGCTCGTCTGGACCATCGCGGCTTTGTACGTGGTGTGTGCGGTCTTGCGTCTGGCTCGGTTTAATATCGAGACCGACGAAGACGACGCCCATGACTCGTTCAGCGGATTGCCGTCGCCCGCTGCAGCTGGGGCTCTGGCCGCCTTCCCAATCGCCTTCCCGGAACTGCTCGCGATGGCCAAATCGGGACACCCGCTGGCCAAGATCACTGCGACATTCCTGATTCCGGGCGTGAAGATTGTTCTGCCGGTCGTCTGTCTGGCGGTGGCAGTGCTGATGGTCAGCCGGATTCCTTATCCACATTTCGGGACTCAGCTGATTCGCGGACGTGGGCCGCGCAAGTCGATCATCCAGTTTGTGTTCACGGCCGCAGCTGTGGCGTGGGTGCATGAGCTGGTCGTGCCGCTGGCGTTCTGTTACTTCGCCTTTGGGGCGCCACTGAATGTGGGGTGGCAGAAGCTGTGGCGGCGGGCCGTTCCGCTGGCTGTCTCGGAAGAGACTCGGAAGTCGGCCTAGCAGCGCCCTGGAACCATTGAGCCCAGTGAGGCTGTGTCCAATCGAGTTTTATCGTGTCACAATCCTCGACCAGTCCGCGCTGGGTGTTGCCTGCCACGTTGGTAGTCTCGCTGATCACGGTGGGGGTGGCGTCGCTGTGGCCGGTGGGGGAGTCGACCCCTACGAAGGTGAAGAGTAAAGCTGCGACTGCGGAAAATCTCGTGGTTGAAGCCCCTCACTCTGCCCCCGCCGGGATGGTTTGGGTTCCGGGCGGGCAGTTCGAGATGGGGACGAATGAACTTCCCCTTCCCGACCAGCCGAATCCCTACCGCATCAAACCTGACGAGTTCCCGCAACATACGGTCGAGCTCGATGGCTTCTGGATGGATGAGACCGAAGTCACCAACCGGCAGTTCGCCGAGTTCGTCGCGATGACCGGTTACCAGACCTTTGCGGAGAAGGTTCCGACGCGGGAAGAACTGGCCCGCAGCGGAATGGATATCAGCCTCTTCAAGGATGAACACCTCATCGCGGGTTCGCTGTGCTTTAATCCTGACTTCGACCGCAGCAAGCTCGATATGTCATGCGACGGGTGGGAGTACGGGGTCTGGAAGTTTGTCCCCGGGGCCAACTGGCAGCATCCCGGCGGTCCCGAGACGAACATCGACGGCAAGCTCGACTATCCGGTGGTGCATGTCAGCTGGGAGGACGCGGTCGCGTATCTCGACTGGGCGGGGAAACGGCTACCGACGGAGGCCGAGTTCGAATACGCCGCCCGTAATGGGGGCCAGCCGGTGCGTTACCCGTGGGGGAATGAACTCACGCCGGGGGGGGAGTACCTGTGCAACTATCTGCAGGGGCAGTTCCCGCTGGAGCTGAAGACACTCGACGGGTTCGAGGGCGCGTCGCCCGTACGAAAATTCCCGCCGAACCAGCTGGGGCTGTACGACATATCGGGGAATCTGTGGGAGTGGTGCCACGATTACTTCGACTCGCGGTACTACGCCAACTCGCCGCGTCGGAATCCCCAGGGGCCCGACCGCAGCTTCGACCCGCAGGAGCCCGCGATCATCAAGCGGGTCATGCGTGGTGGCTCGTTCATGTGCAATACCAACAGCTGCACTGGCTACCGTTGTGAGGCCCGCATGAAGGGCGAATTCAACTCCGGGACATTCCACACCGGATTTCGGGGAGTGGTGGATAGCCGGGGGTATGAGAGGTGGGTGGAGCGGGCGAAGGTGATTGAGGAATGGCAGAAGTCGCGGTAGGGAGAGGGGGCGAAGGGGGGAGTGGGAGAGCAATGGTGGCTGGGATCTGAGGGCTCTGATGAGGAGCCCCCTCACCCCGGCCCTCTCCCCCACGACAGTGATAATTGGCGGACTCGTGTCGATTGTGGGGGAGAGGGGGCAGAGAGATGTGAGGGCGACGATAAGTCTGTAGCCCGTTTGCCTCGGGGGCGGGGAACCACTACTTTGCGGGTGGCCGCAGTGCTGCGGCTTTGACTCCTCCTCAGGTTCCTCCATGTCTTCGCTTCCCGCACCAGGTACACCTCCCGACCCCGCTCTGTTGGGGCCGGCGTTTCAGAAGTTCTGTGAGGTGATCGCGCAGCTGCGGTCGCCGACTGGGTGTCCGTGGGATCGGGCGCAGACGTTGGGGACGATCAAGCCGTTCACGCTGGAAGAGACGTACGAGCTGCTCGAAGCGATTGACGCCGATGACAACGAGGCGATCGCCGAGGAACTGGGCGATGTACTGCTGCAGGTCGTTCTCGATGCCCAGATCGGCAAGGACGAGGGGCGGTTCGACATCATCCAGGTCATCGAGCAGATCACCGCCAAGATGATCCACCGCCACCCGCACGTCTTCGGCGAGGAGCAGGCCCACACGGCCAGCGATGTTCTTTCGCACTGGGAGCGGGCCAAGCAGGCCGAAAAGAAACGGGCCTCGCTGCTCGACGGCATTCCGCCGGACCTCCCCGCACTGGCGAAGGCGGCCCGGCTCAGCAAGAAGGCGGCCCGAGTCGGCTACGACTTCCCACACCGGGCGATGCTGTTCGACAAGCTGCGGGAAGAACTGGCGGAGTTACACGAGGAACTCGGCGAGGTGCCGCAGATCGCCGCCTCAGTCGACATGGCTCCGGTGCCCGATGAGGAGGTCACTGACCCCGCTCGCAAGGCCCGAATCGAGTCGGAGCTGGGGGACGTACTCTTCGTCGTGGCCAACATCGCCAGGCGGTGGGGCATTAACCCGGAAGAGGCCCTGCGCAGCTCCAACCGCAAATTCGCCGACCGGTTCCGCGCGATCGAACGGGGACTGGCTGCCGCGGGAAAGACCTTCGAAACGACCACCCTGCAGGAGATGGAAGAGCTCTATCAGGCCTATAAGAAGCAGACTCAGTCGCGAATCTCGTAGGCTTCCGGGGACATCCCTTTCGGGATAGAGGCGACGTGACGGGAGGCCATTGGATGAGAGCCGGCGTCCGCATCCTTACGCCAGCCTGCGGGGCGGGTCACGTCACGCAGCTTGACCACCTCCGGCTTGTCGGGGCTCTCTGAAAGAGAGTTGTCAGCTGGTACCCGGTCGGTGACGACGGGGTCTTCTTCCTCAGTGTCGTCAGGCATGATGCTGCCCAGGACGACCGCGATCATTGGTCGGCTCGGAGAGGTCTCCGGGGCCAGGTCGGGGCCGATCGTCACGCCGTAGCGTGATAGGGCTCGGTCAATGGCTGCAACGACAGGGTAGGCGAGTTCCGACCAGTAATCTCCGGCGGTCGGCGACAACGTGATCACACTGGCCCCGAATATGGCCAGGACGCAGAGGAATGCCGGGAATTGCCCGCGAGCCGAATGAAGTGGCAGCCTGATATGCCTGATCGCAGCGACCAACTGGAGAGGCAGAACCAGGAGGCGAAGTGCTCCCCAGCAGATCGCTCCACACACACCGCTCAACCTCCATAACAGGGAGGCGATCGCTCGGAATAAGTCGCTGACATTCTTCAGACTGAACGTCAGAGTTTCGCGGAGCATCAGACGAAACACGCGAAATAGCACTCCCGGACGTATCCAGGCCTTCAAGTGGCCGGGGAGTTTGCTCAGCGAGTTTTCGATCCGACGAAGTTGAACAACGAGGTTGGCAACAGAGGTCTTCGACATTAGAGGAAGGGGTGATGGCCGCACCACGAAATCAGATATTTCAACCTAGTTCTCGGGCAGCGATGGTCAAATCGCATGTTGCATTTCTTCAACATTCTCTCCGCATGTTGTGACGCTCTGCGGGTTTTCATTGAGGATTCCTGAAGGAAAATGCGGATTTCAAAGCCCAGCTGTAACAAATACAAAGCCTTTAAAGATGACCGGCAAATCTCGCCCAAGTTATTGACCTGTTTTTCGGATTCACCGTACAACACCGCCCGCCTTGGTGATGGCCGCAACGGAATGCGGGCTGCGAACTGGGGCCGTCGAACTCTCGCCCCCCAACGAACCGTTTTTGACAGGATTCGTCACATGTTTGGAATCCGGACCCGAGTGATGGCCGCTGCAGTGCTGGCCACTTTGTCCAGCCCGATGGCACTGATGGCTCAATGGGGCATGTTCAACGACTGCTCCTGCTACACCCCTACCCCCGCTCCGATCGTGAGCCAGGCCAGTGCCTGCTACCAGCCGGTGACCCAGATGGTCTCCCAGCAGGTCCAGGTGACTGAGTACCGCACCGCGACACGGGATGAAAAGCGACCCGTTCAGAAGGTCCGCTGGGTCTCCAAGCCCGCGACGGCTTACCGCCAAGTGGTGGAAGCTCAGACGGTCGATGTTCCCGTTACGAGCTACCAGACCGTGACCGAGATGGTGCCGAAGACCATCAATCAGAGCCGCTGGCAGACGGTCTCCCAGCCTGTCGCGAAGATGTCGCCCTGCCAGTACGACAATCGTCCGACTCTGATGGGACGTATGAACCGCGTGGCCTACTCGATGCGGAGTTCTATGACTCCGAACACAGTTACCTACCGCCAGTTCGTGCCCCAGGTTTGCCAGGTGAATGTCCCGGTTCAGCGTCAAGTCGCTGTCCAGTCGACTCGCCAGGTGACTCAGCACGTGGCCAAGATGGTCGCCTACCAGACGACCCAGCAGGTTGCCGAGACCTACACCGACTATGAAACCGTCAAGGTCACGACCTTGGAACCGGTGACGACGATGAAGACCGTGCAGGTTCCAGTCACCCGGATGGCTTTGATCGACCCCGTGACCCAGCAGGCGATTCTGCCGAGCAACACACAGTCTGCTCAGGAGAAGGAGCCTACGCGGGCTGCGGAAAGCGAAGAATCCAACACCAATGGCCAGCTGCCGAAGAGCACCTCATACCCCTCGCCCGGTAAGAAGGTGACCTCCAACGAACACGGTCTGGTCCGTCGCGAACCCAAGGCTGAGCCGACTCGGTCGAAGGTGACTCCAGTCCGCTCGCGAGTGGCTCCGGCCCCCGCTTCGGTCGCAGTGGTTGAAACCACTGGCTGGAAAGCTCATAAGTCCTCCTCGACGGAGGTTGCCGGTCCCAAGCTGGTGATCAGCAAGAACGCAGTCGCAGCCAAGTAACACACAAAGTTCCCTGATGCCTCGGGGAGTCGGCGACGACTCCCCGGGAGAACTCCCCTCCCACCTGCGAACAATTCTCGTTCGCGCACCTTCTCCTACTAATACTGACTACGACAGCCCCTTCCCCCTCTCCCTTCTGCTAGTCTCCCACCCCACTTCCCCCCCGTCTCTCGCAGAAACGGCATCGGATCCCCTCCGGTGCCGTTTCTTTCTTTTGGTGGAGTGGACAGTGGTCAGTCGTCAGTTTTCAGCATGCAGTGCTGATCGATCCACCATCAACAACGAACGATCAACCTTTCGCACATTGGCGTGACTTTCCAGAATCGATATACACGTGGATGAACCGAGTGGCTCCGGCAGTTGTCTGGATGGCCATCACCGATCATGGATTCCAGAGCGTTACCTTCTCATGTCGTTTCCTTTCTCTGCAGTTGGTCAGAAGCTCACCGCCCGGAGCGGTATCCTGTCGTTGATGGACGATCTGGGGCGGGCGATGACGATCGAGCCCGACATGCTCATGCTGGGCGGGGGAAACCCCGCAGCTGTGCCCGCGATGCAGACAATCTGGCGGGAGCGGATGCAGGCCCTGCTCGATGAAGGCCCCAGCTTTGACCGGATGATGGGAAATTACGATCCGCCGCAGGGGAATCCGCGTTTCCTGGCGGCGCTGGCGAAACTCTTGCGTGAGACGTTTGGTTGGCAGATCGGCCCGGAGAACCTGGCGATTACGACCGGCGGGCAGACGGCGTTCTTCCAGATTTTTAACCTCCTGGCAGGAAGTTTTCCGAAAGGGCGGCATCGCAAGATCCTCTTGCCACTCTGTCCCGAGTACATCGGGTACGCCGACCAGGGGATCGAAGACGGGATGTTTGTCGCCTGTCGCCCAACGATCTCCTGGCCGAAGGGGGAGGAGGCCCGGGTCTTCAAGTATCGGATCGACTTCGAGGCGGTCGAAAAAACCCTGGAGCAACACGATATTGGTGCAATCGCTGTCTCCCGTCCGACGAATCCGACCGGAAATGTGCTGACCGATGACGAGGTGCGCCACCTGTCTTCGCTGGCCGAAAGCCGCGGAATTCCGCTGATTCTCGACAACGCCTATGGGGCTCCGTTCCCCGGTGTGCTGTTCGTCCCCGCCGAGCCGTTCTGGGCTCCGCATACGATTCTGACGCTCAGTCTCTCCAAACTCGGATTGCCGGGAACGCGGACTGCGGTTGTGATCGCTCCGCCGGAAATCGCATCCGCCGTCGCAGCGATGACGGCGATCACCGGACTGGCGAATGGCAACGTCGGCCAGCAACTCGTCTTGCCGCTGGTCGAGAATGGCCAGATTCTCCGTTTTGGCCCCGAGATTCTCAGGCCTTTCTATGAGGAAAAGAGCCGGGCCGCAGCTGCCTGGGCGGCCGAGGCGTTCAACGCTTGCGGCGTTGACTGGGCGATGCACGCCAGCGAGGGGGCGTTCTTCCACTGGTTGTGGCTGCGCGGGATGAAGATTCCGACCCGCGAGTTGTACGAAAGGCTGAAGGCCCGCAAGGTCCTGATCGTGCCGGGCGAGTATTTCTTCTTCGGCCTCGACGAAGACTGGCCTCACAGTCGTGAATGCCTGCGGCTCAACTTCGCTCAGCCGGAAGCGACGGTGAGAGAGGGTTTAAGGATCATTGCGGAAGAAGCTGCGAAGGCGAGTTGAGGTCAGGAGAGTGCTGGAGAGGCTTGTCAGGATTGATCCTGACGACGCCCCTCGGGACAATCCCCCCATGCAATCCGCCGAGCCCCCCCAACTGCCGCACCCCGGACCGATCTATTACGGGTCGTTGCGTTTACCCTCGCGCTATCTGATTTCGCCGCTGGCGGGGTATACGAACCTCTCGTTTCGCCGAGTTTGCCGCGAATTGGGCGGAGTCGGGCTCGGCACGACCGATCTGGTCAGCGCCCGGGCCCTCATGCAGCGCAGCTGGAAGTCGCTCCAACTGATCGAAACGTGTCCCGAGGATCGCCCGTTCGCCGTGCAGATCTTTGGCGGCGATCCGGCGATCATGAAGGACGCCGCTCAGTATCTGGAGGAGTACGGCGTCGACTCGATCGACATCAACATGGGGTGCCCGGTCACTCGAATCACAGCCAGTGGCGGCGGCTCGGCCATGATGTGCAAGACGACCGAAACGATGCACCTTGTTCAGACAGTCGTCGAAGCGGTCCGTGTCCCCGTGACGGTCAAGATGCGTCTCGGCTGGGATGATACCCAGATCACCGCCCCCGAGTTCGCCCGCGAGTTCGAAAAAATCGGCGTGGCTGCCGTCGCGATCCACGGGCGTACGCGGGCTCAGGGATTCACCGGTGTCGTCAACCTGGACGGAATTCGTCAGGTGGTCGAAGCTGTGGAACGCATCCCGGTCGTTGGGAACGGGGATGTGCGAACGATTGCCGACGCTGAGCGGATGTTCAACGTGACTGGCTGCCACGCGATCTCGATTGGGCGAGGGGCTCTCGCGAATCCCTGGATTTTCCGCCAGCTCGTCGAGTGGGAAACGACCGGCCAGTACGGTCCACCGGGCTCATTTGACGACCGGATGCAGTTGTTCCGTCGCCAGTTCGGATACTTTGAGGACCAGCAGGGGCCCGACCGCGGCATCCGGTTGTTCCGCAAGATGGCTCATTGGTATCTCAAGGCCATGCGGGTTTCGGCCGAACTCCGCAACGAGTACCAGGACGCCTGCACCCCGGAAGAGGTCGAAGCTGTCCTGGCCAAGATCTCTGCCGCCGGCCCGAAAGGCATGAACCGCGACGGTCAGCTTCCTGACCTGCATGTCCCTGTCCCGAACGGACCCGTGGAACGCTGGTAACTTCCGGATCGTGGCGAGCGTCCGGCGTGAGCCGGATGGTGCTTTCCGGCACTGGCTCCTACGTCAATCGCTTCGCATCATGAATCTGCACAGTGCGTCGCCCTTCGAGTCTGCCTGAGCGACATAAAGCTCTTGCCGGTGCAAACTTTACAGCCATTTTTTGCCCGGTCCCCCTTGATGGAAACAACTGAACAGGGGTAGAGTTTCCGAGGCTGGCGGTCAGGAGGGCTCGACTGGTCTGGGATCCGGTCTGCTCGTGGGGTGATTACCCCGAGGGGAGCGGTCTGGACATGGAAACAGCCTGATGGACCTGCCTTGTGGTCTCTGCGTGAAACGGATTGAGCATGATGAGGAATCGTTGGTCGGCAGCCTGGATCATCGGACTGGTTTTCTGGGGGGCTTGCTCATCCCTCGTGCTGGCGGCACCGTTAGATGATTACAAAGCAGCTCTCAATCTGTATGAGCAGAAACGCTGGAGTACGGCGGCACTCGGGTTTCAACAATTCCTCACCCAGTCTCCCGAGCACCCCAAGGCCCCGCTGGCCCAGCTCTACCTCGGTCAGGCTCTGACTCATTCGCAGAGGTACGAAGAGGCCCGGGACGTCTTTCGCAAGTTCCTGGAGTCCTACCCCAAACATGCCGACGCCCCTTTGGCTGCCTACCGCATTGGCGAGTGCAGCTACTTTCTGAATGACTCTCAAGCAGCCAGTGCCGAGCTGGAACGCTTCGTCAAGGACTACCCGAATCACGATCTGGCGGTGTGGGGCTGGCAATATCTAGGCGAGGCTCGGCTCAATCTGAAGGACGCAGCGGGGGCGGCCCAGGCGTTTGAAGTGGTGTTGAAACTCAAGACCGACGAGCCTGAGCAGATCGAGGCCAAGTTTCACCTCGCCCGGGCCTATGAGGCCATGCGCCAGGAGGACAAGGCGGCCGAACTCTATGAGCAGGTGGCTGTGGCCAACCATCCCCGTGCCGCCGAGGCGTTGTTCGGACGGGCCACCACAGAGTACCAGACCGGAAAGTTCGACATTGCTTTTAAGACCTTCGATGAACTGATGACCCGGTTTCCCAAGAGCACACTGCTGCCGGACGCTCAGTTGAATGCCGGGTATTGCCTTTACCAGCAGAAGGATTTTGCCGAGGCACAGAAGCGGTTTGAAACTGCAGCTGCGAGCAAGACCAACGAGTTGAACGCGACCTTCTGGGTCGGGATGTGTCACGAGTCGCAATCGGATTGGGCTGGGGCCGTCAAAGTGTTCGAGGCTCTCTCGGCAAAAGTCCCCACTGCGGAACCGACCGCCAAGGAGTACGAACTCGGGGCCAGGACGATGTACCACTGGGCCGAGTGCGAGTCTCGTCTGAAGAACTACGACTCCGCTCAGCAGAAGTTTCTCGCCGTGGGGAATCAGTGGCCGAAGTCGAAACTGGTCGAGAATAGCCATTACTCCGCTGCACTGGCGGCACTCCAAGCGAACCACATCCCGGAGTCGCTCCAACTGGTCGAGCAGTTCTCGGTCCAGTTTCCTCAGAGTTCTCTGTTGCCGTTGAACGACATGCTGAAGGGGAGGGTGCTGCTGGCTCGCGGAGACTCCGTCGAGGCCACCGACCTGCCAGCCGCTCAGGCTGATTTTCAGAAGGCGTCCGAGATCTTTGCGATCCTGGTGATGACCAGCCCCACCCCTCGCACGGCGAATCAGGCCCGCATCCTGCTCGGACGGGCGGAGAAGCGCTTGAACCACCCGCAGAAGGTCATCGAAGCACTCACCCCCCTCGCTGAGATGATCAAGAAGGGGGAGAGCGGTAGCGATGAGTTCGTCGATGCTTTGCCGACTCTGGGAGAGGCCCTCTTCGCGGAAGGCCGATCGAGTGAAGCGGAAACCGTTCTGGTCGACTCGCTGAAAACTTTGCCCGAGAATTCGGATCGGAGAACAGCCATCCTCGCCAAGATCGCAGAGGTCCAGGCCACGCAGAGTAAGTGGGTCGAGGCCGATGCAACACTCGACGATCTGGCCAAGGCCGATGCCTCTGGGGAAGTGCTGGCTCAATCGGCGTACGGAATCTCTGAGCAGGCCGTGGCCCGCAAAGAGTGGACACAGGCTCAGAAACTTCTGAATCGTGTCATCGCCGTGGGGGACAAGGGGCGTTACTACATCCACTCCCTCTCGCAACTCGGAATGGTGCTCAGCCAGCAAGGTCAGCCCGGCCAGGCGGCCGAAGCTTATGGCCGGTTGGTCGAAGCTGCGAAAGACGACAAGCTGAACGCATCGATCGCCGCCTTCAATCGCGGGCTCTGTCTGCAAAAAGATGCGGGACAGGATGAAACAAAACTGCTGGCTGCTGCGAAAGAGTTGGCCACCGCTGCTGAGCTTTATGCGATTCCCGCTGACAAAGACATTCCCGATGCCATCGAGCAGAAGGCCGCCGTTCCCGCCGTGAAGTCGGCTCGAACCGCAGCTTCCATCTATGCAGGCTTCAAGCAGATTGACGAGGCTGACAAGCTCTGGCAGCTGGCGTATCGCCAGGTCTCGAAACTTCAGCCCGCCGATCAGGGGATCGGACCCGACTTGCTGAATGACTGGGCGGCTCATCAATACAACGCCGGACATCCGGAGAAGGCTGATGAGCTCTATCAGAAGTTGTATGAGACCTACCCGGACAGCGAGTTGGTGCCGAAAGCTCGGCTTTATGTCGCGGAGGGGCACGCTTCTGCAGGGCGGGCCGTTCAAGCCCGCGAGCTCTACGAACTGTTGAATACCGATCCGAAAGTGTCTGCGGATGTTCGGCGTGATGCCTTGGTCAGCTGGATGAAGTTGGAGGCCCATCTGCAGAATTGGAAAGAGGCCCAGCGAATCGCGGTGGTGATCACCCAGTCGTTCGCGAAATCGCCTCTGGCTTATGAAGCCCGCTTCTGCATAGGAGAGGCTCAGGTACAGCAGGGTCTGTACAAGGAAGGGTTTGCCACACTGAGTGACCTGCGTGCCGATCCCGCACTCCCTCCCGACGCCGAATGGCGGCCGCACCTGGAACTGCTGTGGGCGGAGTCGCAGCTGAGTCTGGAGGAGCACGACAAAACTCTGCTCCGAACAGCTCTTGATGAGTTCCTCACGAAGAACACCTCCCCGGAACTGGCCGATCAGGCCCACGAAATTCTGGGACAGGCTGATTACAAAGAGGGCAAGTTCGAGGAAGCTCGTAAGCACTTGCAGCTCGTCGTCGACTCCAAAGCGAGCGAGAAAACGGAACTGGCAGCGAGAGCCCAACTCATGATCGGAGACAGCTATTTGCAACAGAGAAAGTACGAATCGGCTGTTCTGAGCTATGAGAAGGTTTACTCCAATTACTCGTTTCCGGATTGGAGAGCCCCAGCTCTATTTCAGATCGGGATGTGCGACATGACCATGAAAGAATGGGCCAAAGCGAAGTCGACATTTGAGCAGCTGATCACTGAGTTTCCTGACGCAGAGAAGTCCAAGGAGGCTCGCACCCTGCTGGAGACTGTGAAAATGAACCTTCCCGCTTCGGACACAAAGTGATGGGGCGGGGCCAGTGATTTTGAATTCCCAAGATCAGGTCTTACCGGACTTCTCGGTTCGCGAATAGAATTCGGTCGAACCAGCAGGATACCCCTGCGAATGGTCAGTCAGGACACGGAATGAATCCTCAGCCGCCCCATGCTCACAGTCACTCACGCCCCGCAATCGATGGGCAGAAGGTGGCTGTGGTCTCTGCATTGATGGCCTTTGGACGCGTCTTGCTGCTGTGGATTGGCATGCTGGGCGGTGGTGTTCTTCTGGCCCAGGACACTCCAGCTGAGGCCGTTCCAGTCGAAACAGGCGGTTCGACCCTGGTTGAGGAACCGCTCAGTTCCTCCCCCGCCCCCGAAGCTGCAGTTCCTCAACCCGGTGCCCCGAAGGTCAGCAAGATCTCGACCAACGTCATCGACATGATCGATGCCCTGGGGGTGTGGGTCGTTCCGTTTGCGTTGGCGTCGATTATTTTCCTGTGGTTTACTGTCGATCGGCTGGTCATGCTGCGGACCGGTCGAGTGATCCCCCGTCCCTTCGTTCAGAGATTTCTCCGTCTGCTCGAAGACGGAGAAATGGAACAGGACGAGGCCCTGGAGGTCTGCCTCGAAAACGGCAGCCCGATCGCGAACATCTTCGCCCACGCCGTTCGCAAGTGGGGGAAGCCCAGCGTCGAAGTCGAACAGGCGATCATCGACGGCGGCGAGCGCCAGGTCTCGGAACTCCGCAAAAACCTGCGTGTATTGCACGGGATTCATACCATCACCCCGATGCTGGGATTGCTTGGTACCGTTTGGGGGATGCTTGATTCGTTCAGCCAGATCGCCTTCGCCGGTGCGATGGGCCAGACCGACCAGCTCGCCTCGGGGATCGCCCTGGCCCTGGTGACCACGGTCGTCGGCCTGCTGATCGCGATCCCAGCCCTGATCATGTACATGTACTTCTCGGGGAAGATCGACTCGCTGGTCATGCAGATGGACGACCTCTCTCAACGCGTCGTCTACTGCATCTCCGCCGAAGGCCTCGTCGGACGCATGGGCCGCGCCAAGAAAATGATGAACTCCCCCACCAAAGGCGACAGCGAACCTGTCTCTGGCCGGAAACGGTAACTCGATGAACTTCACATGTTGGTTGTGATGTTTTTATGTTGTGCTTGACATTTGTGTTAACTGTGGCATGATTTATTTGTCGGGCATTCATATGCCTGCGCGAGACTCTTCGACAGGAGACCAGACAATGCGGTGAAGTAAAACTTGTGGTCTCGGAGGCATGATGGTCAAAAAAGCTGGGCGTGTTGAACTTCCTCCGTTTTCAGAGGATGGCGTCCTTCCCGTCGGCGATTATTCACTCACTCTTGATGAGCTGCGAAATTCTTCTTTGGTGACTGGAAGCCGAAGTCGATCCAGGCATTGGGATAGTGCATGGCGGCTGCATCTCGTTGACAACCTTTCCATACTGGTGTGCCAACTTCGGCAAGTAGGCATCACTGAGATCTTCGTCGATGGTTCGTTCGTGGAGGACAAGGACCACCCAAACGATATCGATGGCTATTTCGAGTGCGAAATAGTCCATTTGGCGAGTGGGCAGCTCGAAGAGAATTTGAATCGTCTGGACCCTCATCAGGTTTGGACATGGGATCCAGATCGAAGGCAACGAGTGCCAGGATTCACCAAGAAACAGTTGCCGATGTGGTGTCAGTATCGCGTGGAACTCTTCCCGCACTACGGACAGACAAGCGGGATTCGTGACCCACATGGCAACCTCCTCGATTTCCCTGCGGCATTCCGACTTTCGCGAAGCGGAATCCCTAAGGGTATCATCAAGATTGAGCCAGACTCATGATTCGTACAGAACAAGAATACCACCTGACACTCCAGAAACTGGCCGACCAGGAAGGTCGAATCCGCCAGCAGGAAGAGCAACTCAAGACGCTGGGGATTGATAAGTCCGGGATCAAGCGGGTGCTCGATCCGATTCGTTCTTTCTCCGCCCAGTTGCGAGAGGAGATCGAAACGTACGAAGGGCTTAAGCGGGGCGAATTCCCGGAGATTGAGAACTTTGTTGGTATGGGCCAGATGTTGATTGCCCTGAGAGTGGCCAAGGGGCTCACGCAACGGGAACTGGCCCAGCGGATGGGGGTGAACGAGTCACAGGTTTCTCGCGACGAGCGAAACGAATACCACGGGGTCACGCTCGACCGGGCTCAGCGGATTCTGGAAGCCCTGAATGTGCGGATGACCACGACGATCCAGTCCAGTGGTCCCATGAATAAAGCGGGATAGCCGTCTCAGACATTCGCGAGCCGTCCCCCGACCTGACACAATGCTCGCATGAACCGACGGGAACGAGTCTTGGTGCTGACGGGCCGATTGGCCGAAGCTGTGGTGCGGCAGATCGCATCGCAGGTCCAAGCCCGTGCGCCGGTCGATTTCGAGGTCCATGTCCTCCCCATCACCGTCGCAGCTCTCATGCACACGACGTGGGTTGAGCGCAAGCTGGAGTGGCAACCTGACTGGCAGTTCGATCGTGTTCTGCTGCCGGGGTACTGCCAGGGCGAGACGACAGCTCTCTCTCAGCGGTACGGACTCCCGTTCGAATTCGGGCCCAAGGACATTCTCGACCTGCCGGAGTTCTTCGGCTTGGGGAAGCGGAAAGCCGCGACGCTCGATCGGCACAGCATCGAGATCCTCGCCGAAATCAACCACGCCCCGCGGCTGTCCCTGACGGAGATCCTGCGAATCGCCGAGCACTACCGGCGGTCGGGGGCCGATCTGATCGACATCGGATGTATCCCCGGCGAGCCGTGGAGTGGTGTCGGTGAGGCTGTATCAGCACTGAGGCAGGAAGGCTTCCGCCTCTCGATCGACAGCTTCGACCAAGGAGAGGTGACCGCCGCGGTCGAGGCGGGGGCCGAACTCGTCCTCAGTGTCAATCAGTCCAATCTCGATTGGACGATTGATATCCCCGCAGAGTTCGTCGTCATCCCCGACGAGTCGCGGACTCTCGAGAGCATGCAAGTCACCATCGAGGCGTTCCGAGCCAGCAACCGTAAGTTTCGCATCGACCCCATTCTCGATCCAGTCGGTGTCGGGTTGGCCTCTTCGATCGAACGCTACGCTGAGGCTCGCCGCCGTTGGCCCGATCTGCCGGTCATGATGGGGATCGGGAATGTCACTGAACTGGCCGAGGCGGATACGGCGGGGGCGAACCTGTTGCTGGCGGGGGTGTGCGGGGAACTGGGGATCACCTCGGTGCTGACGACCGAGGTCGCCAACTGGTGCCGCTCGGCGGTGAGAGAATTCGACATTGCCCGTCGCGTGGTGCATTTTGCGATGGAGCATGGCACCATTGCCAAGCACATTTCCTCCTCGCTGGTGATGCTGCGTGATCCCCGTCTGAAAGAACTGGGCGAGTCCCCGCTGGCCGCATTGGCCGCCCAGCTCAAGGACCCAAATTATCGGATCTTTGCCGAACGCGGACAGCTGCATGTGATGAACCGGGACGGGTACTGGCGCGGGGATGATGCGTTTGAAGTGTTCGACCAACTGGCGCAGACGAACCCCAAGCTGTCCGCTTCGCATGCCTTCTATCTCGGGTATGAGATGGCCAAGGCAATGACCGCGCTGACGCTCGGCAAGCAATACCAGCAGGATGAGGCCCTGAACTGGGGATTGCTCACCCGGCCTGAGGCCAGTGCTCTGGAACGCCGACACCGGGCGGTCCAATCCGACCGCCCGGCCACTCCCGATGAGGGAGTCTCGCCGTGACTCCTGTGATCTATGAGTTGGGAGCTGCGGGGACCGTCGCAGCTCTCTCTGAACCAGGGCAAGCAACAGCGACGGTGATACCAACGGTCGCCGACCTGCTTCCGGTCTTTGCCTCGTGCCCCGGTCTCGTGGTTTTCGACAGTGCCAAGACTTCTCCACAACTCGGACGTTATAGCTTTCTGGCGGCCGATCCGGTCCGGACGTTTGAGCTGACCGAGCCATGCTACGGTGTCGACCCGTTTGCCGATGTTCGTGATGCGCTGTCAGGATTCCATGTCGAGACGGTTGCGGGGCTCCCACCGTTTCAGGGGGGAGTTGCGGGGATTCTGTCCTACGAGTTGGGGCGCTGCTTTGAGCAGCTGCCGAAGGTGCGGTTTGACGAACTTGAGATCCCCTGTCTGGCGGTGGGGATCTATGACTGGGTGATTGCGTGGGATCATCAGCAGGGGCGTTGCTGGCTGATCTCTCAGGGATTTCCTGATGCCGAGCCCGCGTTACGAACACGTCGGGCACAGGAGCGGGCCGAAGGGGTCCTTGCTCGGATTCGCAAGGGAACGACGCGCCGCGAGAGTGCCTCGCTCGCCACAGCGACGGTTCCCCCCGAGCGTGAACAAGCCCCCCAACACCCAGCTCCCGGACCGGCCGGGCTCGTCAGTAACTTCTCCCGCCAGAGCTATCTGGCAGCCGTCGAGCGCGTGATCGAGTACATCCGGGCTGGGGATATCTTCCAGGCCAACCTGGCTCAGCGGCTAGTCTATCGGAGTGAGGAGTCGCCGCTCGACCTCTACCTGCGATTGCGTCAGCGGAACCCGGCACCGTTTGGCGGATGTTTCTTCCGCGACGACTGGTGCGTACTCAGTGCCTCGCCCGAGCGATTCATTCAATTGAACCAGGGTATCGCCGAGACGCGTCCGATCAAGGGGACTCGCCGTCGTCCCAACGATCCGCAGGTCGACCTCTTCACGGCTGACGAGCTGCGGGAGAGCGAGAAAGATGTCGCCGAGAACCTGATGATCGTTGACCTCCTGCGGAACGATTTGTCGCGGGTTTGTCGCCCGGGGACGATCCGCGTGCCACAGCTGTGCGAGGTGGAGAACTACGAGACAGTGCAGCATCTCGTCTCGGTGGTCCAGGGGGAGCTGAAGCCGGGACGCGATGCGTGGGATCTGCTGAAGGCAACGTTTCCCGGGGGATCGATCACCGGTGCCCCAAAAGTCCGCGCGATGGAGATCATCTCCGAACTGGAGCAGGTCTCCCGTGGGCCGTACTGCGGATCGTTGTTTTATGTCGGGTTCGACGGGCGTTGCGACAGCAGTATTCTGATTCGCACGTTTGTCGTGCGTCGCGGGTGGGTGCAGTGTTCTGTCGGTGGGGGTGTCACAGTGAAGTCCGACGCCACAGCTGAGTACAACGAAACGTTGCACAAGGCTGCGGGCATGCTGCGGGTGTGGGAGGGGACGCGATGATCCTGCTCATCGATAACTACGACAGCTTTGTCCACAACCTCGCCCGCTACCTGGAAGAGTTGGGAACCGAGCCACTCGTGGCGCGGAACGATGCGTTGTCGATTGCCGAGATTCGCCGCCTCGCCCCGCAGGCGATCGTCCTGTCGCCGGGGCCGTGTACTCCTCACGAGGCGGGGATCACGCTCGATGTCATTCGCGAACTGGGTGGCGAGATCCCTCTGCTGGGTGTTTGCCTGGGGCATCAAGCGATCGGGGTGTCCTTCGGAGCCAAACTGCGTCGGGCTCGCGAGCCTGTCCATGGGCGAACATCACTGGTCGAACATTCCGGGGTCGGGCTGTTCGAATCTCTCCCCCAGCCGATGCGTACGATGCGGTATCACTCGCTGGTTCTGGAAGATGTCGTGTCTCCACTTCGCGTCACCGCTCGGACGATCGACGGCATTGTTATGGCCGTTGAGCATGAGCAGCTGCCAATCTGGGGCGTGCAGTTCCATCCCGAGTCGGTCCTGACAGACGGGGGACATCAACTGCTCTCGAATTTTCTGCATCTGGCTGGGGTTCCGCACCAGCCCTATGAGTTCATCGAGTACCGTCCTCCTGCCCTCGACGAGGACGACTTCTACCGCCGCCCCGTCAGCCAAGACGCCACCCCCCGCCTGTAAATGTGTCCGCTGCCTGTCTGAACATTTGAGACAACAAGAACAGTCTTCTTCTCATACTCCCCGCGGCTTGACCTCAATCCAATCCCTTCTCCTCTTCTTGCTTTCCTTGCTTGTCTTCTGTTCACAACCATTCCACCCGAGAGGAGTGGAACAGAAGTTAAGCAAGGAAAGCAAGAAGGAAAGAGTGAGAGATTGTCAGACTGGCGTGTTGACCCTGAAACAGGGATTCAAGACAGGCTCAGTATGACCGCAGTGAGGAGTTTTCCTGCGTGCCCCGGGCGTTATCTCGCTCGTAGTCGTGGAGTCGGAACCGGCGCGGCTGGGTGGTAATCTTGTCCGATTTTGCGGGATCCTCTCAATATTCGGGGGCGAGCTGGTCGATACGAAAACGGGGAATGGTGTGCCCGGTGTTCCCCATTGCGCCAGGATAATGTCAGGGAGGCAGGGATGGCCTACCGTGTGATTTCGGAAACTGTGGAAACGATCCGCCAGAGCCCCGTTCGCGTGGCCTTGGCTCTCGTCTTGCTGATTACCACAACGGTCTACGTCTGTTTTGAGAATGATGGGTATCACGTCGCCGAGATTGGCGAGACGACGTCCTTCGACGAGGCTGTCGACCTGACCTCGGAAGACGCCGGTGAGTTCGTACAGGTGTCGGCCGATGAGGGTGACGCTCCAGCCACGACAGAGAATGTCGACGGACGCGAGACCTACATCGACGCCCGACTGACCCACGCGTTCGTCGAGCAGAGCGATGAAGAAGCCTCGCATCGTGTGCGGGTGACTCCCGTCTCACGAGAAGTCGTTTCGCAGCCGGCCGACAGTGCACCCGTGTGGTTGCTGGGCGTGATTGTGGAAGATTAAGTCACCAGCTGTGGCGTGAACCGAGTCTCTGGAAGTTGATGGACGGGCGATGTACGAGCGTTACTGGCAACTTGATCGCCCCGCCTTCGAAAGCGATTTCGATTCAGAGTTCTATTTTCCCGCCCGCTCGCATCAGGGCGCGTTGCTGAAGCTGCGGTTCGCATTAGAACACCGCAAAGGAATCGCCCTGCTGGTCGGCGATCATGGCGTCGGCAAGAGCTATCTGACCCATGTCCTTGAACAGGAAGTCGACGGGCCGCAACGTCCTTTCCTGCGACTGTTGTTTCCTCAGCTGTCGCCCACAGACATGCTGAGTTACCTGGCGATGCGGTTGGGAGCGAGCCCCGGACCGGGTGTTCAGCGGGGCAGCCCCGATCAAGTGTTGTGCAGCCTGGAAAACCGTCTGGTCGGGATGGCCAGCGAAGGCCAGCGAAAGGTCATCGTTCTCGACGATGCCCATCTCCTGCAGCCTCAGCATTTCGAAACGCTGCAGCTGTTGATGAGCCTGCAGCAGCATGCGGGGAACGTCATCTCTTTGATTCTGGTCGGCAGGCCGGAGTTGTTGACTCGTGTCGAACGTGTGCCTGGTTTGGATCAACGAGTCGCCGTGCGGATGGGCGTCGACCCGCTCACCCCGGAAGAGACCGAGCAGTACATTGGACATCGCCTGCAGGTTGCGGGCAGTACGCGAACCATGTTCCGCGAAGACGCCTTTCAGGCGTTCTGGGAACTGTCGCAGGGGATTCCCCGCCGGATGAATCAGCTGTGCGATCTGTCGCTGCTGGTCGGGTATGCGGATGGGATGACTGAGCTGACGAGTGTTGAGGTCGAAGCGGCTGCTGAAGAAGTCGTGTCAGTCTCGCTCGACTGAAACGTGATTTGTGATGGTTAGTTATTCCGCCTGTGGCAAGGCTCACAGCGCCTCACTTTCATGATGAGAGCGGGTTCCGAGTCTGTCTTCAGTTCGGACAGACAGGAATGTCTGTCCTACTTGGGTTTTCAGAAGCACAGACATTGCTGTCTGCTCTTCTTCGAGTGTAGAACAAAGGTGAAACTGCATCTGAGTTGCTCGTTATTCGCAACGGCCTCAAGTGAGCGGTACGATGGTCCTGCGGGATTCTCCGCGGTCGTCCCAGTCTCAGGTGAGGAAGAAGTCGTGATGCGGCGTTTCTCCGATCGAGTTCTTTATGTTTTGGTATGCCTGGGGCTGCTGATCGCTTCGGCTTCGGCTCAGGATGTGGTCACGATCCTCGGGACTGGCCAGTCGGGCTGGTCGGGCGACGGTGGGCCGGGGACGACAGCCCAATGTGGTGGGCCATTCGGAATCGCAGTCGGTCCGGATGGGGCGCTGTATGTCTGCGAGATCGACTCGCACGTCATTCGCCGGATCGACCTCAAGACGCAGATCGTCACCACTGTCGCCGGTGTGGCGGGAAAGTCGGGGCATGCCGGAGACGGTGGCCCCGCGACGCAGGCCTTGTTGTACGAGCCTTACGAAGTTCGCTTCGATCGCGAAGGTCACATGTTCTTCGTGGAGATGAAGGGCGAGGTCGTGCGGCGGGTCGATGCCCGGACCGGGATCATCTCGACGGTCGCAGGGAACGGGACCGCGGGGTTCAGCGGCGACGGCGGTCCAGCCACAAAAGCCCAGCTGAAGCAACCTCACTCAATCATCTTTGATGATGCCGGGCAGCTGTATATCTGTGACATTGGGAACCATCGCGTTCGACGAGTGAACCTGGAGACGGGGATTATCGAGACGTTTGCGGGGACCGGAGCTGCTAAACCGACTCCCGATGGATCGCCAGTGCAGGGGACCCCGCTCAACGGTCCGCGCGCCCTCGACTTCGACGGCCGAGGCGGTTTGATTCTGGCTCTGAGAGAGGGCAACGCCGTCTACCGGATCGATCTGACCGGCATGACCTATCAACACCTCGCAGGCACCGGGAAGTCCGGGTACACCGGCGACGGCGGTCCGGCGAACGTCGCCCAGGTCGCGGGGCCGAAGGGGGTCTCGCTCGGTCCGAATGGCGACATCTATCTGGCCGACACCGAAAGCCATACCATCCGTGTCATTCGTGCCGATTCCGGGAAGATAGAGACGCTCGTCGGAGATGGCCAGATGGGGGATGGTCCCGATGGTGCCCCTCTCCGGTGTCGGCTGGCCCGGCCCCATGGAGTGTTTGTGGACAAGGCTGGTAACGTCTATATCGGTGATAGCAGTAACCATCGGGTGCGGGTCTACAAACCAGCTCCCGCTGCCTCGCAAGCTCCACGACCGTAAAAGTCCAACACGGCGAATCGAATCTCCAGAAAGAATCATTGAGCACGCTAGCGCCGCGCGTGTATGTTCAAGTGCGACCATCCCGTTGTTTTGGCCACACTTGAGAAAGCCTCGCATGTCCCCACATCGACGAGTCATTGGATTCCTGGCAGGTGTCCTGGGACTCCTCCAGAGTCTGGTCTCTCCCACCTGGGCCGAAGACCAAAAGGCTCCCGTCTATACCAGTCGCGAAGAGGCTGACGACGACTACGCCTTTCAAGGGGAGTACCGCGGCTGGCAACGGGCCAATGCATCACTCCGCAGCTCCGAAGCCGTGGCGATGCAGGTGATCGCCCGGGGTGAGGGACAGTTCGACGTGGTGAAATACTATGGCGGACTGCCGGGCTCCGGATGGCGTAAGCCAGAAAAGTTCATGATGACCGGGCAACGTAGCGATGATCGCGTCACGTTGACTGGCAAGCAGTACGACGGCGAGATCCTGGGGGGCACGCTCACGATTCTGGCCAAAGATGGACGGCTTGCGGGCAAGCTGGAGCGGGTCGAACGCGTGAGCCCGACGATGGGGGCTCGCCCTCCACAGGGGGCGATCGTGTTGTTCGGCGACGGCGACCTGTCGCACTGGAAGGACGCCAAGAAGTCGCCTGATGGCTATCTGATGGCGGGGACGGAAACGGTGCAGGAGTTCGGTGACTTCCGGCTGCACGGCGAGTTCATGCTGCCGTATAAGCCACAGACACGCGGCCAGGATCGCGGGAACAGCGGTTTCTATCTGCAGGGACGATACGAAGTGCAGGTGCTCGACTCCTTTGGTCTGGAAGGCGTCGAGAACGAGTGCGGGTCGCTCTACAAGACGAAACGGCCGGACACCAACCTTTGCCTGCCTCCTTTGCAGTGGCAGACCTATGACATCGACTTCACCAGTGCGAAGTTCGATGCCGAGGGCAAGAAGATCTCCAACATGCGGATCTCGGTCTGGCAGAATGGAGTGATGATCCACAACTCTGCCTCGATCCCCAACAAAACCGGAGCGGGGAAGCCTGAGGGCCCGAACCCGATGCCCATCAAGTTGCAGGAGCATGGCAATCCGGTCGTCTATCGCAACATCTGGTTGATCGACATGAGCCAACCGGGAGCGACATCGATTCCTTGGCTGAATCTGCCCGTGACCGCTCAGCCTGTCCCGCTTTACACCATGGGGTGGTAAGTCGATCGCAAAAATATTTCGCATCGCGTTTCCATGAAGTGACTCGCGTTGTGGTCAATCGACAGAACATCGCGGTAGGATGGTGATCGTATTGCTCCGAGCGATTCGTTCCTCTGACGGGGACCGGTCGTCGGGTAATGGACCTCCTTCCCGCCATTCAGCGACTGCGTGAACTGATGCGAATGATTCTGCGATACGTGTGGTGTGTGGTTGTCGGGTTGGTGAGTGTCGCTGGCGCGTTGGCCGGCGGTTTTCGTGTGCGGCCCTACCTGCAGAACCCGGCCGGTGACGCGATGTCGGTGCGGTGGCTTTCGAACTCGAATGCTCCGGGCACGTTGAAGCTGGCGGGAGGTTGCGAGTATGTCTCCAAGCCCGTCCTCGCCACAGCCTTGGCGTACAACCCCTTCAAGGAAGAACCAGGCGGCCCCCATCCCGAACTGCCATGGCTGCATCAGGTCCGGATCACCGGGCTGACTCCCGGGTGCTGTTACAACTACACCGTGACGCAGGGAGGTGAGACCGCTTCGGGATCGTTTAAGACACCGGCAGCTGATCAACCGATCCGGTTTGTGGTGTACTCTGACTCTGAAACCGAACCGGAGTCATCAACGACTCCGCCCGTCGACTGGCCGGCGCCGAAGGGCAGCAATCGTCCCGCCTCGCGAAAGAATTACTTCGTCAACCAGACGGTCGGCTACCAGGAGAACTGTCGAGTCATCGCCGAACGCAAGCCCGACTTCCTCTTGCTGGTGGGGGATATTGTCGAGACCGGCGGGGAGCAGCGGGACTGGGACGAGTTCTGGAAACACAACGCCGGAGAGTACAACACGCTCGCTGGCTCAATCCCGTACCTGACAGCTCTTGGAAATCACGAGAACTTCGCTGGTCCAGGTGGTGGGTACACCGCGGAAGGAGCGAACTTTTCGACCGACAAGTACCTGACGTACTTTGAGGCCCCGTCGAACGAGGCGACGAACCCCAAGCACCACGGGCGTTACTACCGCATCGATTACGGTCCGGTCACGATCATTACGCTCGATTCCAGTGATGGCAGTCCGCACAAGACAGCTGCGGATACCAATCACAATCTCGAGGGCAGTAACGCTCCCGACTTCAATCCCGGGTCTGAGCAGTATCAGTGGCTCGAACAGCAACTGGCCGATGCTCAGATCAAGAGCCGGTTCACGTTCGTGATGTTCCACCACACGATGTATGGTTCGGGACCGCACAGCATTCCGTTCGGCCAGAAGGGATTCTCGGGGCAGTCGGGGATCGCGATGCGCGTCCTCAAACCTCTGTTTTTTCACTACGGAGTCGATGCGGTTTTCTCCGGGCATGACGAACTGATGGAGCGATCCGAGGAAACCGGCGTTGAACAGTTGGCCGATGGTCGAGACCGTCCGCAGACCATCCATTTCTACGACTCCGGCATCGGCGGAGATGGCTTGCGAGGAGCCTCAACCGGCTTCGATAACCCGTTCCGCAAGTTCCTCGCCCACGATGACTCGGCCGAGGTCTGGAACGGCGAACAGCTCGTCTCCGGTGGCAAGCACTACGGCCATCTGGAAGTCAATGTCGCTCCCGATTCGCACGGAGTGTGGCAGGTCGAAGTGACTCCGGTTCACGTCTTCCCGTTGAATGATGCCACCGGGAATGTCACCGGGTGGGAACGCCGCTCCTACGATGACACCGTGAAGTTCACTCAGCCGAAGTAAGTCTGGCTGTCAGCTGCTGCTGGCACGCAGTCAGCGATTCGAAATGAGAGTCGCGACGCGGTGGGTGGTTTGGACAGTGGTGCGTGCCCGTTCTGGCCTCAGTCCAGGAACTCTTTCATATCCTGAATGGCCTCGCTGGGGACTCCAGCGTCGCTCAGCTTGGAAAAGAGATCGAGCTTGGCTCCTGCGGTCGCGTCTTTCTTGCGAAAGATCCGGACGCGGATGCCTTGTCCGTCGCCCGTCGCGGTGAGAGCAGCACGGGCGACATCGGCGAGTTCAGCGGGAGTCGCCTGGGCCTGGTCTCCCGTGGTTGATAGCAGGTACTTGTCGCCTGAAATGATGACGGTAATCCGGGGCGAAACAGGGTCCGCAGGGGTGGTCGAACGGGTCGATGCGAGGACAGCTTCGTCCCCAGCGATGTCGGTCTCGGTCGATACAGCTGGGGTGGTTGTGCCCGAGGTGGATGGCCGGGTAGCTTCGCCCGGAGCGGGGCCACCGTCGCCCGATCCACTGCCGCCGAGTCCCGGCCCCTTGAACTGCATGCCAAAGTAGAAGGCGAGGGCTGCCACGCCAATCACAACTCCGCCCGCCAACCGTTGCCTCGAAGTACTCGACATCGAAATCTCCCGCAAGGGGTGACAGGACGTGACGGGAGGCAGGCGCGTGTCGGACGACTACTCCCAGAACTTCTCGCCGCTGAAATTGATCGCGGGATCGGTCTCGATTTCACAATCGCCCAGAACGTGGCACTGGCAGGAGAGACGCATCGTCTTTTCGTTGCCGATTCGCATGAAGAAGGTCAACGGCCCGAGCAGGAATCGCAACCACTCGCGGATTCCCTGACGGCTGACGTTGTTCTCCCCCTTGGTGATCTTGACGCAGCAAGAGGCACAAGATCCCAATCCCTTGCAATTCAGGTACTTGTGGATGCCGGGGTTGACCTGAATTCCGTTCTTGAGGGCTTCTGTTCGCAGAACGGCTCCCTCGGGGACTTCGATCGTACGCTTCTCTTTGACGAATGTGACCTTGGGCATCGGGCCGCAATCCTGATCGGGAGTTTGACTTGACGACGAGGCCCGAAGTTTAAGTCAGAGACATACGGGATGCCAGCCGAGAGGATTTCCCGGCCCGCCTCTTCCCAGTTCCCGGAAGACGAAACCCGCCGATGCCCGCCCTGTGGGAGTTGGCGACCTCATGCCGCCCGAGCCCGGGGAGCCTTGCCGTCCCACTCTTGTCGGATCTGATACAACCCCTCACGGCAGGTATCGTAAAGATTGCTCAACCGACGAAGTACCAGGGCCTCTTCGCGATGGGCGTCATCGGTGACCTCGCTCGCGATCAGGTAGCACCGTTTCCCGGTCTCGGGGTAGTTCACCCAACAGTCGGGGCGATCGAGCTGTTTCAGTTGGAGCAGCTTCTCCGGATAGACTCCGGTCCAGAAGAGGGTGAAGTCGCCGATGTGCCGATGGACTTCCCGTCGCGGCTCCGCCTCGCGGCACTCCGCCTCACGCAGCATGTCGACGACCTGATCCAGTCGACGCCCGACCTCGTCACGAATCGCGAAGACCGAGTCGAGGCGGACAAACCTCACCAGCATGTCCGACAGGTAGTCGATCAGCGGGGGATCGGCGATCCCGTATTCCACTTCAAAGGTCTGCTCTGTCAGACCCGAAAACCACTTCTTCAGTGGGTTATCACACGTCAATCCGGGAGCCATGTCAGCCTCCTCGACCTGCGGAGATCCTGACTGCCGAGCCAGCAGCTGCGGACAAGTGGCGAAGACTTAACAAGTCGGGCCAAGATCTCCAAGACCAATTCGTCTGATCGAATTGTTCGAGGCGCTGGACCGGCGGAAAAGGGGGATACGACTTTCGCTGATCGCGATTTGGTGTCGCCTGTTGGAGCTTATCGGTCGGTTGGACTGGCCATCGCGACGTTCCCGCCCATCGGGAGATCCGTTCTGTGGAGAGCCCGCTCCTCGCCTGGGCGTGGGAACCAATCCTTCAACGCGAGGAATGGCTTCTCAAAGAATCGCCACGACAGGGCGGCCACACCGATGGTTGCCAGCAGTGTCGCCGCAAAGATCGCGATCGGTTGGACGACCTCGGGCAACACCGACCAGTTGAGCTTCAGCAACAGCTTGTAGATCGGGCGGTGCATCACGTACATCGCGTAGCTGTACTGCCCGGGCAGCGTCAGGCCGCGGAGCGACAGACCCTTCGCAAACAGACTTTGTGGACAAGCCGCCGCAGCGGAGAAGATGAAACACCCGAACATCAAGCCAAGCAACGTGTGGCCGATGGTTTGAGTTCCCTGGCGTTCCGTTTCCAGCAGCGGCCAGACGACATCGACACCAACGATCACAAGCGCCAGCGTCACCATCACTGGCCAGGCCCAGCGGGTGAGCAGTGGATACCAGACCGGCGATCGCAGCCCCATGGCAAAGAGCCCGCCGATGCACAAGCTGTCCATGCGTGTGAGCGTTGGAACGTACAGGGCGACGGGAGGTGCACCGTTCATCCATAGCACGACTCGTAGGGCCAGGGCGATCCCCACACAGGCCCAGCAGACTCGCTTAAGCGCCGGCGGCGAACACCAGCCGACGACAAACGGCCAGACCAGATAGAACTGCTCCTCGACGGCCAAAGACCAGAAGTGATTCAGGTAGTTCACATTCGGCCAGCGCCCCTGGAAGGCGAATCGCCAGTTCTGCAGATAGGTCCAGAACCAGAACTGGTCCTGCGACAACTCACCGACGCGGCTGGCCACTCCCTGAGCGGGGCTCCAGAACTCCGCGATCTGCGGCACGAGAATGAATGTGATCCACAACGCCAGAAAATAGAGCGGGAAAATTCGCAGCGATCGCCGGGCAAAGAAGCTCCGCAGGTATCCCGACTTGCCTCGCGAGTCGATCAATATGCCGGTGATCAAGAATCCCGACAGTACAAAAAACAGATCGACGCCAATCCAGCCCGAGTGACTGGCTTTGCGCAACAGCGTATTCACCACTCCGCCCGCCGGAACCTTCAAGCAGTCGTAGAGGAATACGGTCAGAATCGCGATCCCGCGCACTCCATCCAGCGCGGGGCGGTGATCCGAAGGACGAGGGGTAAAATCGCGAGGAGTGAAATTCAGTCGGCTCAGCCAGCTCATGCTCGCTCCTCGTCTTGTTCCGGTGTCCCGGCGTTGTGAAGCTCGGTCATTCCGCTGGAGAGGGGAGAACTTCCGCGAACCTGGCGATAGATCTCTCGTGCCAACCGGGTCCCTCGCACGGCGAGGCTTCCCCATCTCGTGGTGGTGAAAAGTGCAGTCCCAATTGCCAGGCGTCCCGGCCAGACATGGTCGAGAAAGCTCCCGGGGCAGGCACAGCTGTCGATACTCTGGCAGTTCGGAAGCTGATGCATGTTCTCCTGGAGATCGGCGGCGAGCAGGAAACCGGGACACCCACGCTCGAATTGTGGGTCCCAGCCAATCTTGAAGGCGTAGTAATCCGACCCAGACCGGAACAGGCACATGCTGGCAATGACCTGCTCATCGACATGCAGCTCGGCGAAGTGGATCCGGTTCTGTTGAGCCAGTACGCGGGCAGTCGCTTTAAAGGCCTGGACCTCACTCATGCGGCAGGCGATCGCGGACTGCGATTCCCCTTTCCATCCGAGCGATTCCAGGAACAGGAACCGCTCCACTGCCGACATATCGTCGGTGGGGCAATGGTTGATTCTCAGCGACACTTGTCCCAGCTTTTCCAAGGCACGGCGACCTCGACGCAGGCTTTTCGCCCGCTTGGATGACATCGCAGTCCCATCCTGCGGAGTGACTGTCGCCCGTTGGCAGAGATCATCAACGGTTGCCACGGTTCCCGACTTCTCGCACTGTCCTCGGAAGAGTTGCTCCACTGGGCCTTCCACGGGGAACATCGGGAAGGAAATACCGTGCAAATGGTGTCGTCGCAGATAAGACCACAGAGCATCGCTGACCGCCTCGCAATGGTCTGAGTCGATCAGGCAACCCGTCATGAACGTGTGGTCGGTTTCCGCGGCTCGCAAGTGGGGCAATGGCAGACGACGCGTACCGCGAACTCGCTCGAAGACTCCGGCCAGCAGCCAGCGTCCGTCTTGATCAACGACTGTCAACAACTGGGCACGGGGCGCCTCTTCCACGAACTGCCACTGGGGAAAGAGGAACCCCGGGGACAGGAATGGGTTGCGCAGCATGCTTCGCTGCTCAAGGTCCCGCCAGTCGTCCAACAAGCTGGGACTTGATTCGCAAGGAAATGGCTGCATGCGCACAGTCAGGTCATGACTGGGGCGAGGGACTGCCAGTGCGTGATCGGAAAGTGGGGAAGAGGTGGACACGTGACGCCTTTAGCAAACTCTGACGTTGGAGCTCCCGAGAAGGAACACCTTGCTGTCAAACGTAGCTCACGTCACTGACCGTCGAAGGTGGTTTCGCAAGAAACCACAACGGGGCCATCGATTTGCAACCAGGATTCGCCGAGATGGCCACCGATTGGACACAATTTCCGCTGGCTCCTGGAGTTCACCGGACCAAAGACCGCTGCGCTCCAATGAGCCACGGATATCAAGTTCTTGCCAGGAAACAGTTTGGGCATACAAGATCCACGATTGGACCAACGCTGAGGACATGGTAAACTGTCGGGAATGTGTTTTTCACATCCACTGGCAAACAGCTCCGCACGGCGAACATCATGCAGCTCAAGAGGTTATGGTCTGTCTTGGCAGCGTTTTCGATGGCTGTCATCAGTCCTGTGGCTTTCGGCCACCCGGGGCATGGCACCACGGAACCGTCATCACCCGCGCACGCTGCAGAACCGGTACATCTCCTCCCGATTGCCCTCTGTGTCGTCGCCACAGCTGTGAGTGTGTATGCCGTGCGTCGGATGAAGCTGAATCGGGCCAAGAAGTAGACAGTCTGCTGGCCGATTTGCGTGGTTCAGGTCGCACAACGGATGTCGTAAGACGTTTCGTTGAGAATTGTTTGTGAGGTCGACGCCTGGAGCCGGTCCGGCGGCTTCGCGTGCCAATTGATAACCAGTTTTAGCGGTATTGAGATTTCAGCAGGCAGGGTGAACGGGGCATTTCCCCGAACGTCACTCATTTCGTCCGAAAGTGTGTCAGCGGGGGCAAGGAAAGCCCATCGGCAGAAAATGCCGGGCATTCTGATGTCGGGTCCGGCCAATTCTGCGGCATGAATGACCGAACTGGTGGGGTTCTGACCGACCCTATTGACCGTCGATCGATGGCCGTCGTACTTTCTAGGCCACTTCCCGCGGAAGACCATTGCAGCTCTGCCTTCTCTCTTCCGCGTCTCTCCTCCCGCCACGCCTCCGGGCGCTGATTCACCTCCCCATCTCTGCCAAGGATCGGCGACATGCGATCTCATCGCTCGCTCATGATGTGCGTCCTGTACGCGGTACTGGTTTGTGCCGGGTGTCAGTCGCTCGATCTTGATTTCAAGCTGCCCGGAAAGCTGGATCCAGAGAACCGCCGCAGATCTCGCGTGAACGAGGCCTTGCGAGGTGAGCGCGGCCATGCCCAACTGATTGGAGATTACATCTCGATCGGGGGGGATACCGTGCGGATGGTTCAAGCGGTCGGTCTGGTCGTTGGTCTGGATAATACGGGCGAAGATCCACCTGCTTCACCTCAACGGAAGATTCTGTTGGAGGAAATGCGTCGTGAGATGGTTCCCGATCCGGAATCACTTCTGCGGTCGCCGAACACTGCGATGGTGATTGTGACTGCGTATATTCCTCCGCTGATTCGCAAGGGTGACCCGCTCGACATCCAGGTGAAACTGGCTGAAGGAAGCCAAACCACCAGTTTGCGCGGCGGGCGTTTGATGCCCTGTTTCCTTCGCGAGTACGCCTTTCTTGCGGAAGCCGGTGGCATGAAGGAAGGGCGTGAGCTCGGAGTGTGCAGTGGCCCGATCATGGTTCGGGGCGGTGAAGACGATCCGTCTGGTCTGGTCGTCGGCGTCATCCCGAACGGAGGCAAGTACACCGGAATCAATCGCGATCTGGGAATCCGGCTGCGAGAGGACTACAAGGGAGCCAAAATGACGATCCGCGTTGCCGAGCGGATCGGAGCACGTTTTGCTGGCTATGACCATGGCATCAAGAAGCCACTCGCCAAAGCCAAAACGGATCAGACGATCGAACTGATCGTGGACGATCGGTATCGCGAAAACTACTTCCGTTATCTCCAGGTCATTCGCCACATTCGGCTGGCCTCTGAAACCTCTGTCGATCATCAGCTGCGACTCAAGGAACTCTCCACTGCCCTGACCAGGGGCGATTCGAGTGAGCGAGCCGCGCTGGAACTCGAAGCGATGGGGAATGAAGCGATTCCGATTCTGAAGGACGGGCTGGAGGCCAATGAACTGGAAGCTCGGTTCCGCGCCGCCGAAGCTCTGGCTTATCTGAACGATGCTTCGGGGGTCGCCGTGCTCAAAGAGGTGGCCGACAAGGAGCCTGCGTTCCGGGCCTACGCTCTGGCCGCTCTGTCCACCTTGACCGATGGGGATGCAATTATCGCTCTCCGTGAGCTGATGCATCACAAGGAGATTGAGGTTCGTTACGGTGCCTTCCGCGCCTTGTCGATCGCCTCTCCCAGTGATGCCGAGGTGATGACCAAGAAGCTCGAACCCGGATTTACAATTCACCAGGTCAACTCGACCGGCGAACCCGCGATCCATGTGTCTCGCCGTCGAAATGCCGAAATCGTGTTCTTTGGGGCCAATCAGAAGTTCTCGGCACCTCTCTTCTTGAGGGCTGGGCATGATGTCCTGGTCCAATGTCCGGAGAACGGCGACAAGATCAAGCTCCTGATGATTGCCCCTGGCCAGAAGCAGCGCGAACTGTACTCCAGCATGCGTGTGGCCGACGTTATCTCCGCGGCTGCCGAACTGGGGGTTGAGTATCCCGCCATCGTTGAGATGCTCGAACAAGCTCAGAAGCAGCGCAATCTCGATGGCATGCTGGCCTTCGATCAGATCCCGCAGGGAGGACGCACGTTCCAGCGTCCTGAGTCCGCGGAGGGGCCCGCGACCGAAATGGTCGGAAGCTCTGGCATGTTGCCGAATCTGTTCGACTTCGATCCAACGGGCATGGAGATCGAAACGGAACCCACGCCCGAACCGGAGAAGAAGCCCGGGTCCGCAGCTGAAGATGCTGAGGCCGAGGCGCTGGGTGGCGTCAGCTTTGGAGTCAAATAAGGTCAGTCGCTCGGCCCGGTTTCTCGTCCGTGTCATTGGTTGGAATGTGTTGTCCCCATGCTGAAGTCCCTCGAACTCTTTGGTTTTAAGAGCTTCGCGGACCGAACTGTCTTCGAGTTCGATCCGGGGATGACGTGCGTCGTTGGACCCAACGGCAGCGGTAAGAGCAACGTGGTCGACTCGATCAAGTGGATTCTCGGCGATCAAAGCGCCAAGAGTCTGCGCGGAACCGAGATGACCGATGTGATCTTCAATGGGGCCAACGGGCGCAAGCCGAGTGGCTTCGCGGAAGCGACACTGACGTTTGATAACTCGAATCGACTTTTCCCGCTCGAGGCCGCCGAGGTCCAGGTCGGACGCCGCCTCTATCGGACCGGCGAATCGGAGTATCTGCTCAATCGCAATGTGGTGCGTTTGAAGGATGTCCGCGATCTGTTCTTGGGGACAGGGGCCGGGACTGCGGCCTACAGCATCATTGAGCAGGGCCGCGTCGACCAGATCCTGCAATCGAATCCGGCCGCTCGCCGCTTAGTGTTTGAAGAGGCGGCAGGGATCTCTCGCTTTAAGTCGAAGCGGATCGAAGCTCAGCGCAAGATCGAACGCATCGACCAGAACCTGCAGCGGCTGACCGACATCGTTGATGAAGTCGAAGCCCAGTTGAACTCCACTCGGAGCCAGGCCAGCAAGGCCGCGAAGTATCGCGAGATCTCCGCCGAGCTCAAGACCCTGTGGACCGGAATGGCAGCTGATGACGCCCGTCTCTGGTCGGGGCAACTGCATGTCTTGCGAGAGGCCGAGGAGGTGGCCCGCACCGAAGCGGAGGGGCTCGCCTCGAATGTCCAGGCTCTGGAGGAACTCTCACAGCAAGCAGACAGCGTCGTCCAGGAGATCGAGTCGCGAGTCCGTGATCTCGAACGCCGATCATCCTCGAATCGCGAGAGCATCGCGTCGCAGGAGGCGACCATTCGTCATCAGACGATCCGGTTGCGGGAGCTGAACGCCGATCTGGAACGGGTACGTAAACAGCGACTCGAACTGATTGCCCGCGCGGGCGCAGTGGTCCGTGAGCTGGAAGAGACCGCAATCCGGTTGAGCGAATTTGAAGAGAGTGTCGTTCAGCAGGAACAGGCCATCCAAGGACGAGACCGGGAGCTGTCCACCCTGCGTGCCCAGCTGGAAGAGGCTCGCGCTCGGGTGAAAGGTCGACGTCAGGAACGCGACCAACTGACTCTCCGTTCGCAGTCAGCGCTCACTCGTATCGCGACATTGGAATTACAGCAGCAGACCTCCATCGAGGCACTGGAGAAGACTCGCGGCCGAATTGATCAACTCCTTGCCGAACTGGCTGCAGCTCAGGTGGAGCTTGAGCAGCGCCGCCAGTCGCACGCACTCGCTGCCAACACCAGTCAGCAAGCCCGGGCCGAGCTCGACCTGTTGCGGTCAGAGCGGTCATCACTGCTCGGTGAGCATTCGCAAACCGAAAAACGCCTCTCCGAGTTGCGAGAGAAACGCAGTGCGGCGCTGGCTCGTTTGAACGTTCTGCAGGACCTGGAACGCAAGCAGGAAGGCATCGGACTCGGCGTGCGTGAGATCCTCCGCCGAGCAGAAACACTAAGCGATCCCCCGTGGTCCAATATCATGGGGACGGTCGGAGATCTGCTGGATACGGCCCTGGAGACCGCCCCGCTGGTCGAGCTGGCGCTCGGCGACCGGACGCAGATTCTGGTGGTTGACGATTTGCGACCGTTGCTCGATTACCTCAACCGCGGGGAAGGGCACCTGCTCGATCGAGTGGGGTTTATCGAACTGCGAACTGCGGTTCCTCCTCGCCGCGCACGAGTGCCCAATGCCCCGCACTGGTTGGAAGTCTTCGATCTCGATTGCCGCCAGTGGCCCGACCTGAGTCAGGAACCCGGAGTCATTCAGCGGGCTGACCAGTTGGTGACCGAGGCGGGACGCGTTCCCGGACTGGCGACACGACTGCTGGCGGATACGTGGATTGTCAGCACGCTCGATCGTGGGTTGCAACTGGCAGCTACGGTGGGGGCGGGGTGTCGATTCGTCACCATGCAGGGCGAACTGATCACCGGAGACGGCGTTCTCTACGTCGGGTCAGCTCCTCAGGACACGGCGGTCCTGTCGAGGAAGAGTGAACTGCGGAAGCTGCGGAGCGAAGTGATTCGCCTCGATCGGGCCATCGACAGTGATGTCGAGCGGCTGGCCACATTGTCGCAGACGCTGGAGTCTCGCACGGGCCGCGAGGATGAGATCGAGGTCGAAACCCGTCAGCGTTCCTCGCAGGTGGCCGAGGCCTCAATGCGATTGGAATCGCAGATTGAGGAAGTCTCTCGCATCGAAGAATCAATTCGCGAGCAAGATGCCATCGCAGCCGCTCAAGCTGAGAAGGTGCAGTCGCTGGAGTCGGACCTGCAGTCGGTGCGGACTCGTCAGGAGATGGAACTTCGCGAGGCAGAAGAACTGACGCTGTCGGTTCAGGTCGGCGAGGTGGAAATCACCGAGATCGAAACACTGCTCGAAGAAATTCAGCTGGTCGTTCGGAAGGAACAGCTGGAACTGGCCAAGTCCCAGGAGCGTCTGCGCGGCTTGCGTGAGACACAGATCCGCCTCCAGTCCGATCAGGTCCAACGAGTCGAACAGGAAGCGGAGTCAAACGAGCGGTATCAAAGCCTGATCCAGGCGGTCGAGGACTCGTCGCTGGTTCTGTTGCGGACGCAGATGATCGTGGCTGAACGGACGTTGGTGCAGGAACAACTGCAATCCGAGCTCCGTGTGGTTCGCAAGGAGTTGCTGACCTTCCGTCACGAGCGGTCACAGCGAACGCGGGAACTCGACGAACTGCATCGACAACGCCGCCGGGCGATTGAGTCGGCTCACGAAACCCAGATGAAGATCCGGGAGATCGATCAGCGCTGGACGACACTCGCTCAACGCATTGACGAAGAGTATCAGCTGACACTCGAATCGCTGATGGAAAGCGGAGTCTCCGCGTTCGAGGACTATCTGCAGGAGCGTTACGGCGAGAAGAAGTCCTCGAAGAAGTCTCGCAGCGTCGACTCTAATGAGGCTGAGGATTCGGTGGACGCAGAGGATGCGATCGAGGTGGTCGACTCCGCCAGCTCCGACGAGGTCACCGATGCGGTAACCGCTGAAGAGTCCGTTGATGAAACCGCGGACGCTGTCGCCACGACAAATGAAATGGCCCCGGCGAAGGTGTCGCTCGCACAATCCATGGCCGGTGAGGTGAGCTACGAGGACATCCGTCCCGAACTGGAAGCGGCTGTCGACCGGTTGCGTCGCCGACTCAAGATGATGGGGCATGTGAACACGGATGCTCTGGCCGGGCTCGAAGAGATTGAGAACCGTTACAACGACCTCAGCTCCCAACTCAAGGACTTGCAGGAAGCCAAGGTCACACTGGAAGACATCATTCGGCGGATCAACACCGAGAGCAAACGACTCTTCCTGGAAACGTTTGAAACGATTCGCCAGAACTTCCAGATCCTCTTTCGCAAGGTCTTCGGCGGAGGCGAAGGAAACATCATCCTGGAAAACCCCGAGGATGTGCTCGAGTGCGGGATCGACATCGTGGCTCGCCCGCCGGGTAAGGAGCTGCGCAGCCTGACTCTGCTCAGCGGTGGCGAGAAGACCATGACCGCCGTGGGTCTGCTCTTCGCCATGTTCAAGAGCAAGCCGAGCCCGTACTGCATTCTGGACGAAGTCGACGCCGCGCTCGATGACGCCAACGTCGGACGCTACGTGGGAGTGGTGAAAGAGTTTGCCGCCATGACCCAGTTCGTGGTCATCACGCACCGCAAGCCCACGATGGCGGCCGCAGATGTGCTCTACGGAGTTACCATGGAACAGGCCGGTGTCTCGAAACGCATGGCGGTGCGTTTTGACCAGGTCGGCGACAACTGCGAGATCCTCGACTCCGCCAAAGCTGCTTGACCCAGTGGGACAGACATTCCTGTCTGTCCATCCCCCGTCGCGGTACGAAACCAGAGACAGCTCAAGCTTCGGTCGGGCGAGTCTGACCTGGCGAGATCAGGAGAGCCGGTCATCGTCGAGGATCGAAAAGGCGTGCGTCAACGTGCTGCCCAGCACGGCATTGGTCGGCGACGAAAGCGTAATTTGAATCAGCTCGGTCGGTTCGACGAGCGTGTCCTGCAAGATCACCAGCGGGATCACTTTCACCGTTTCACCCGGTTCGAAGGTCAAGGTTCCGCTCGGCAGGGTGTAATCTCCACGGGTGACGGTCGAGCCCGTCGCGTTGAAGGCGTACCGAACCGTGACTCGCTGTCCAGAAACGGCGGACAACTTCACGCGAACGGTTTGCGGGTTCGCGATTCCCTCTGAACCGCTCGATGCAGCGGTCTCAAACGAGACGGTCGGGGCTGCATCGTTGTCGATGATGTTCACCGTCGCCGTGCTGCCCGTGCCAATCGTGGCGATGCTAGAAGTGAGCGCCAGACGGATCGTTTCGAGGGCTTCGTTGAGTCGATCGTTCGTTATGTTCAGTAACAACGACTTGCTGGTTTCTCCCGGAGCAAACGTGACGCTTGTCGTGGGGATCGTGAAATCGGTTCCCAGGAGGGCTGTTCCGCCAGCCACCGACGCCAGATTGACGGTGATCGGACGTCCCGCAGCTGCCGACAGAATGATGGGTACGGTCAGTCGGGTGGTCGACTCCGAGACTTCGGCAGTGCTGGTTGGAGCTCCCGTCACCGTCCGGAAATCGATCTTGGCCGACGGGCTGGCGTCGTTGTCCACGATGGTATAGGTCGCGACCGAGGAGGGACCAAGGGTCGCGTTTGAGGGGGCCGACAATGCGATCGAAAACGTCTCGTCATTCTCGTCGAGCGTGTCGTTCGCAAGCGTGAAAGCGATCGTTTTGGAGACTTCGCCCGGAGCGAATGTCAAAGTGCCGGAGGGCAGGGTGAAGTCGACGCCACTGGTCGCGGTCCCTCCGGTTTGTAACGCATATCTCACAGTGACCGCCTTGGTGAAGGCACTACTCAGTGTCACAGTGAAGCTGGAACTGGTGGTCGCTTCTGAAGCGGATTTGGCGGTCTGGGTGAAGCTCACCGTCGGGATGTCATTGTCGGTGATGTTGACGGTCGACGTCTTCTGGGTCCCGAGGGTGGCACCGACCGGAGCTGACAACGCGAGCTGAATCGTCTCGTTTGGCTCGACGCTCAAGTCATTGTTGATCGGGATCGAGAAGGTCTTTGAAGTCTCACCCGGGGCAAACGTGAGCGTCCCAGAAGTGGCTGTGTAATCACTCCCGGCAATCGCAGTGCCATTAGAGGTGGCGTATCTCACGCTAACAGCTGTGTTCGTCGCGTTGGAAAGTCGGACGGTGACAACCTGATTCACGCCCGCTTCACTGACGGTGTAGCTGCTGGCTGAGAACGATACCAATGGTGTGGGCGGTTGCGTCGTGAAATCGGTGCGTGTGTTCGCATCGACTTTGACGTTCTGTGTGCCAATCGAGAATGTCTTGGTAATGGGCGTGGTCCATCCCGCCGCGGAGAACGTCACTTGATAGGTGCCAGCTGGGACCTGGATCTGGTAACCCCCGGCGGCATTCGATGTGGTACTGGCGACTGTCGTGGTTCCTGACTTCACGACGACGCTGACTCCCGCCAGTCCCTCTCCCACGTTGTAGAAATTGTTCGCTGCAATTCGATCGTTGATCACAACTCCGGTGAGAAATGAGTTCCCCGCGCGAGCTCCGAAATCATTCCCGGAGAATACGGCATTCATTCCCTGATACTCGCCGGTGCGCACTCCTGATCCGGTCTCTTTATAGTTCGGATTGAGGATGTTCACCCGGTGACCACGGTCGGCGATTCCTTTATCTACGAACAGATCCTGGAACTCCAGAATCACGGTGGCCTCGGTGTCCAGCGTGCCCGTCGAAGCGCGAAAGACCAGATTCTCTCCAATGGTCGCCCAATTGGTGTAGCCAGAAGCTTCGATTCGGGACCGAACGGTCGACCCGTTTGCGCCCGTGTGTGAGAAATAATCCTTGTTGATCATGTCCTGCAGATGCCCCTGGATGGATGCCTGCAGAGAGTCATTCAGCGCCAGAGGTTGAACGGCCGACGACGGGATCGTGCCCGCTGGCAAGCCTTCATTCAGATTGATTCCGTATCGAGTTGCTTCAGCTGTCGGATTTGCTCGGGCGCGATTGGTCAGTTCCAGAAACAACTGCTCGTAAGCGGTGACCGCGAGAACGATCCGCTCTTCGAGACCAGTTCCGACAGCCCAGCGACGACAAGATGCCCGGCGACTGGATGTCGACCAGACTCTCTGAATCGTTTTCCAAACAGATCGAAGGGACATTGGCATAGAACTCGCCGGAATCACAAAACATAAAATCCGTACATGAATGTATTTCGAAATATAGCACCCGGCGAGCGTTTTTTGCGATAGCGGACAGGAGATTACAAGTTTGAGCCGTGTTGATTTTCGTCAACATGGGGCCGGTCGGAAACGCTCGATTCATCGGACGAAACTGGCAGCTCGATCGTAAACTTTGTCCCTCGCTGGGGTTCGCTCTCGCAGGCGATCGTCCCTCCGTGGGCTTCGATGATCTTCCGGACCGTGGGCAGTCCCAAACCGCTCCCGTTCGACTTGGTCGAGAAGAAGGGCTCGAAGGCCTTTTTTCGGGCCCGCTCATCCATCCCTTTTCCGGTGTCGATCACGCAAAGGGTCACTCGGTCATCATGCGAGGACGTTTGTACGTCGATCTGACCTCCGTCAGGCATTGCCTGCTGGGCGTTACGGAACAGGTTAGCGAGGACCTGTCGCATCAGTGTCTCGTCCACCGACACAAGCGGCAGGTCGGTGGCGAGGTGAGGGGAGAGATCGATTCCGCTCGCCTGGGCCTCCGGGCGGAAGAACTCGAGAAACTCGGTCACGATCCGATTGAGCGAGGTCGTCGTCCGCTGCATCTCGCCCGCGCGGGCAAACTGCAGGAACGCATTCAGGATACTTTCCAGCCGGTGGCATTCCCGACGCATCGTTTCGAGCTTGCGGCGGAGTCGTCCCAGATGGGGATCGGTCGCCGCTTCGAGATCCTCGGCCATCAACTCCAGATTCATCTGGATCGTTGAAAGCGGATTGCGAACTTCGTGCGCTAAGCCTCCGGCCAGTGTCGCGATTTCCGCGTACTGTCGGAGCAATCGTTCTCGTTCCGCAGAATCCCAGTCAGCCACACGCACGACCTCGGTTCGACTCGCCGATTCACAGAATCAGTGGTCAGTCTGGAAGCTTGATCTCCCGGATTGTCCCACGCAATTCGCGGGCTGGCCAGCCCAACCACGACTCGTGGGGGACACACATTCATCCAAGGGCGGTCAGCTGGCATTCCGCTTGCGCCGGGTCCGGGCTTTGTCGAGAGGCAAGTGGGGAGCTGGGATCGTCTCTTCGACCAACGCGTGGTCCTGGCGGGTGAGTTGCAGGTCGACGACTTCGGGGATGCAGGTGTCCTCAATGGCCTCAGCTGCCAGAGCGGCCAATCGGCGTTCTTCCAGAACTGCTTTCTCAATGCGTCGTCCCAGGGCCCCGCGCAACATGACGGGCAACAGCACAATATCTCCCACATAGGCCGCCGCAATCAGAGCCGCCATCAGCCAGCCAAACCGGCTGATCATGACCAGATCCGAGGGATAAAGCACAAGCATCGCCAGAGAAATTCCAGCCGTCGTCTGCAGCATAGCCGGGCCGCAGTGAACAAGGCACTCGATGATCGCCTCGTCTCGGCTCAGTCCCTTTTCCAGTCCCTTGCGGAACCAGGTCATCAGGTGCAGACACGCATCCACTGCCAGTCCCAGCGCGACAGACGCAGTGATCATCGTACCGATATCGATTCGCGTCCGAGCCCACGATACCGCTCCGAACACTGCCAGGATCGGCAATACGTTCGGAATCATGCTCAGCATTCCCGCGATGACATCCTTCAAGGCGTACATCATCACCAATGCGATCGTGAGGAACGCGAGCGCGAAACTCTGGATCAGGCTGTCGAGCAGAGCCTGCTGCGTTCGCATGAAGAGCGGAACCGTCCCCGTGACGACATGGCCGACCCCTGGGTGGTATTTGGTCACCGACTGAACCGCCTGGTTCAAGTCTTCAGTGAGCGTCACATAGTTCACATCCGCGAGGGCCGGGACCTGAGCTGTGATACGCCAGAGCTCTTCCCCGGCGGTGTTGAGCTGACAATCTCCTGGTTGCTTGAGATCGGCCGCCTCCTGAGCCACCGACAAGTAAGCGCGAATGTCCGCGGAGTTGGCGGTCTTGATCCGCTTTTCGGTTTCCACGGAGCGGCGGTTGTACATCACCTTGTCGCGAGTATTGGCTGAGTTGTCGGGAGCCTCGCGGGTTGGCTGGAAGTCTGCCAGACAGACTGCGCCTGACACGTTGGGATTCTTGCGAATTCCTTCGGCGACCTGACGGACGACTTCCATGCGTTGCAGGAAGCGAAGCGACTTCTGGCTCGCTTGATCGAACTTGATCACCGTTTCCACGGTGGAGATGCCTGCCAGATTCTCCTCGATAAATCGATAGTCACGAATCAACCGCGTGTCATCGGCGAAGTTACGAATGACCTTGGTCTCGGTCTGGAAATAAACAAGTCCAGCGGTCGCTGCCAGTCCAACGACCCAGCAGGCGAGGTGAATCGGCCGAGAGAACCGCATGAGGAAGTGGCTGTAACCCAACCAGCGACGAACATCGCTTTCCGGCTGGCGAACTCCCTTGGTGGGGAAGAGTTTGAGCAACGAGGGCAGGACAACCAGCACCATGAGCAGCGTCAGCGTCGCTCCGATCGACGAATAGATCCCGAAGTCTCGGACGGGTTTCAACGAACTGGTCAGCAAAGACAGCAGGCCCAGCACCGTCGTACAGACCGAGTTGAAGCACGGCAGCATGGCCAGCTTCGTCGCTCGCTCCACAGCTCCGTTCGGATTCTCCAGCGTGGCATGGCTGATGTAGTTCGCCACATGAATCGCTCCCGACAGTGACACCACCATCACGAATGTGGGGAGCACCATCAGCACCATATTCATGGAGCCGCCGGTCAGTGGAACCAGAGCGGTTGAGACGAAGGCTCCGTAATACGAAACCCCCAGAACCATTAGCGCCAGACGTACGCTGCGCAAGGACACGATCGCCAGAACAACACCCACCAGGCCCGACAGCAGCATCACCGAACGCTCGTGCAGCTTCCAGAGCGGAGCCGATTTGTTCCAGGCGGCGCGGACCACCGAGTTGTTTAACTCCATCGTTGCAACGGAACGGCCGCCCAGGATCAGATCCTGTTCCGGAATTCCCACCTGAGAGGCTGCGGTGCGGATGGCAGCGAGAGTCGAAGAGGCGTCCGCCCGCCCGGCTTCGGACAAGGTCACCGCCACAGCCACGGGTGACCCCGGGGCGATGAAGCAGTCGTCGATCAAGATGCGTCCTTGCGGCTCTTTCGCGGTGGCGAATCCACGCAGATCGCGGGCAATCGTCTGGACTTTCGCGACCAGCGGGTCGTGGGGAGAGAACTCTTTCCAGCCCACTTCAAAGTCGTACTCGGGAATCTCGATCGGGGTGATGACGACCGTTTCAGCGGGCTCGCTATCGGTGGCTGCGGTGGTTTCGATTTCAGTCTCACCGCGCGGCGTATCTTCTGTCGCAGTACGAACCGGGTCATGCACACCCAGCTGGACACCCAGCTCCGCGCGGACTCGCTTCACCAGTTGAGTGATCGTGCGTTCGCGTTGTTCCCGCCCGGCATCGGTCATCCGGATCTTCAACCGGCCCAGACCGATCAGTGTGCCTTCCATGCGTCGGATGGCTTCCTCTTGAGGAACACCGTATCCCACCATCCGGGTGAGCACATCCCGCGATGAAACCACGGAAGAGATGTAGGGCACGCCTCCGCGACGCAGTCCGTCGGCATCGACATGCCCGAGCAACTTACCGATGAGCTCATCACACCGAGGATCGTCGATGGTGCTGCCACGCCAGGTCACAACGACCCGGTCTTCTTCATGGAAGTGTTTGCGATACCAGTTGAAGATGGTCGCTTCGGAGTCGTTCGCCGGTAACCAGGACTCGACATTATTGTCGAGTCGCAAGTGGCGAATTCCCATCACGAGCAGCGGGACCGCAAAGGCCAGCATGGCCGCAACCAGAACAGCTTTTCCGGTTCGGGAGCTCTGTGAGGGCTGTGGGTTCGTCATGGAGTATCCGCCGTGTGTGACACCAGGCTGCACGCGGCAGGGACTCCGGGCGTGAAATTTCACGGCGCGCATCTTCCCTGACGCATTCCCTCTGTTCATCGTCATCCCACGGGGCTGACGATTACGGATTGAAGTGATCTTTCAGACGCAAATTGACGGTCTTGACGGGACGACCGGTCAGGTAAAATAGACAGCCGGGCGCATCGAATATGCCGACGAATATCGAGACTCTCGGAACGTGTTATTCGCGAAAGCTGGCGCGTCGCAGGCGGTCGTTGATGGCACGCCCCAGTCCCTCTTCCGGGAACTTTTCCGTCAGGATTCCATCAAGTCCCTGCTCATCGAGTCGACGCATCGCGGCGAACAGCCCGGCGGCGGCCTGCGGGAGATGTCCCTGCGGGGACAGGATCTCCACAGCTGCGTATCGCTCCGCGTGCGGGCATTCGCGAAATGCCAGCGCTCCCCAGCGTCCCGGCGGCGGAGGGGCGGAAAGGTCGCTGAGAGTGATCGAGGTCAGCGGGGCATAGTGTTGCGGCAACGTGCCCGGAGCGAGCTGAGCGACGGGCGAGCCCTTGGTCGAAGCGGGAGACTCTTCTGCCGATGAATGGATCGGGCCAATCAGAGCTTCGATTTCTTCCAATGAGACTCCCCCCGGGCGAAGTAATGTCGGACGACCGGTTGGAGGAACATTCAGGACGGTCGATTCCACTCCCACCGCACAGGGGCCCCCATCCAGAATCCACTCGATGCGATCCCCGAGCTGATCCTGGACATGGGCGGCTGTCGTCGGGCTCACGCGGCCAAAGAGGTTGGCACTCGGAGCTGCCACTGGCAGGCCGACTTCGCGAAGCAGCTGCAACGCCAGCGGGTGACTGGGAATGCGTATCGCCACGGAGGGCAGGCCCGACGTCACCAGATCGGGAATGTGTGCTGCCTTCTCCATGACCATCGTCAGCGGCCCGGGCCAGAAACGACTCGCGAGTTGACTCGCCACGGGCGGAATCTGGGTGACCAGTTGTTGAGCGGACGCCAGATCCGGGACATGCACGATGAGCGGGTCAAATGTCGGGCGACCTTTGACTTCGAAGATGCGGGCCACCGTTTCCGGCCACAAGGCGACGCCACCCAGGCCGTAGACCGTTTCTGTGGCGAACGCGACGAGATCACCCCGTCGCAGGGCAGCTGCCGCTGTTGAAACGTCCGTAATCACCCGAGCCATCGTTCGTACACCTCGCGAATGGATTCAGGACGCTCATTGCTGGAGCAACGAGCGTCCTGAATCGCGGAGGGTATCGTATTTCAGGTCAGAAGTCTGTCTTGACCTGATGGAGTCCGACTAGCGGATGGGCCGCAGGTTCGGATAGCTGGCCTTTTCCAGAGGAGCCGCAGGGGGCGTCATCGGAGTGGTTGTCGCAGGAGCTGGTTGTCCGGGGACATTCTGAATCGGGGCTGGAATCGTCGGAGCGGACGGATCATGTGTCGCTTCGGTCGGAGCCGATTCCTGGATCGGGGTCGGATTCGCAGTCTCTGGCTGGCTGTTGATCACCTGTTCGGAGATGATCTGCTCGCCTCCATACTGAGGAGGGCAGTTCTGGCCGCGGCCATGGTGGTGGAGCCGTGCTCCCAGCTGGCAACGACCGTTCTGGCAGCCCTGTCCCTGGCACAGGTCACGATGCCACTGAGATGGCACCGGGGTCGGAGGAATCATCGCTGGATTGGCGTGCCAGCGAGGAGCGGCCTGGTAGTAGTAACCGAGTTGGGTTGTGTCGGTGGGCATGTAGATCTGGTAAGCCCGCTGACCTCCGCCACCAGCTCCGGGCTGGCCAGTCCACGCATCGGGGAAGGCCTTGTTATAGGCGACCTGTTGCGGGTGAGGGGTGCGAACCTTGCCGGGAGGAGCATACCCGTGATCGGGAGAGTAAGTCCCGACACCGCTCCAGGGATTCACCCAACCCAGAATGTGGTTGACGTATCCCATCGGACGCATGTTACAGCCGTGATAGCCACAGGCGGCGCCTTGCTGGCAGTTCGGACAGCCCCCTTCAACATAACCGCCGCTGAAGCCACCATTGTCTGCCACCGGGGCTGGCGAGCCCTGGCCGACGGTGCCGTGATCGCTGATGCGGACGATTCCCTCGGAATCATCGGCGAACGATTGAGTGGCGAGTGACGCGAAACCTGTGACCGCGCCCACTGAGAGGAGGGCCAACTTCCAAGGCATGGAACGGACCATGATTGCGACTTCCTGTCTGTGCTGAGCTCTGTTGAAGCGAATCAGATTCAGCGATCGGGCGTGTGCTGGGGTTTGGCGACCTTGCCAAACTCGTGAAGTGATACGATGTCTTTGAAACTGAAGGCCATCACTTCTTCCCCGTCGTCGGTGACTCGGGGGAAGAAGGTCTCGCAATCGGGGACTACTTCAGTCCCTGAGGTGCGGCATACTGATTGGCTCGGTAGGACTCTGCCTGGGACAGGCTGACCGGATGAGAAATCGGAGTCAGCCGGCTGGAAGGAATCCCCCATCCGTAGTTGTAGGTGTGGTTCACGACGGGAGCGATGGGGACTGACACGGGGCCAGCGTAACCTTGAGCTGCGTAGACCTGGCCGTCCCGGGCATCGAAGTGCTGAGGATTGACCGGGTAGACCATCGAGTAGTGTCCGAACGGAGGTGTTCCGTATCCACAGCTGCCGGTGGGGATGAAGTATCCGAACTTCAGGCGAGCCCAGGCACAGGTCTTGGCGAGTTCGCGTTGAACGAGTGTTCCGCCTCCTGCACAGCGACCGCAGCCACGCTGGCCACAGGTCCCATCCTGGCAGAATTCATCACCGTACACCTCGCCGCGTGCCCAGCGACCACCATGCATCCGTCCGCCGCAGCGTCCGTTGGCACAGCGACCCCCACCGAGTCCGCCGCCGAATCCACCACGCATGCCGCGACCAAAGCGACGTCCGATCACGGGATCACAATCGTCGAAGCAGACGTCACTGGGGCATCCGCCCGAGCATCCATCAGCTGTACAGGAGGAAGTCGTGGGACAGCATTCGCTTGTCGCGTCACACGTGTTTGGAGCAGCACACGAGCTTGGAGCAGCACACGAGTCTGGAGCGGCACACCCCTGAGCACCAACCGTGGAATAGTCAGTGGTCGGAACCGTTGCCGTCTCATTGTTGACGGGATGATTCTCTTGCGTGAAGACTTGGCTGTATTGTGGCAGCGGCTGGTTCACCTGTTGAATCGGTGAGGTGACTGGAGCGGCCTGGACTGGCTGTTGTGTATATGGCTGGGCCGGCTGGCTCACGTACAAGGCCGGGGGGCTCACCGGAGGAATTGGCTGGTTGGTCTGCAGTGGCCGGGGGACGATCGGCTGGAAGGACTGGTACTGACCCGCATAGGTTGTGCGTTGTGCGGGGGGCAGAATTGGGGCCTGGGGCTGTGGCGACTGGCCACGAGCGACCGGGCTGTTCCCCGTGTTCCGGACTCGAACGACCCCTTCGGAGTCGTCAGCACGCGTCACGCTGATGAAAGCTGTCGTGACCAACAGCCCGGCATACGCCAGTGAAAAACTCCGTCGGAGTGAGTACGTGATCATCTCAAACATCCTGGATCATAAGACTGAGAGCAGGCCCGTTGTCCTCTGCAGAACTCACTGCCGGGGATCGATCTGCCAGTTCTCCGCATACCGATGTGGGTGGTCACCCCGGATGCGGACATCCTCCGAGGTCGACTGCACTGCCTGAGCGCGGCAGAGTCCATCAAGCGTGTGTATTGCCATCGCGGGGGCGTCTCGTCAGAGACTCTCACCGTGGTTCAGTGGGGAGGACAGAAGCCCGAGAACAGCTTGTAGCTTGAGCGGTACTTGACCCGCACTTCCGTTCCCTGCAGCTTCCACTTCTCGTGCTGACGCATCCCAAACGGAGTCCACAGCCAGCATCCCTTCACCTGATAGTGGAAGGGGCCGTACATCGAGTGGTACTCGTGTGGATAGAGCAGCTCGTGAGGAGCGAACGCCTGGTTCGTCACGATCGTGCCACCCGTCCATTGTGGGACGTTCTGTGTCGGCGAGGGGTAGAGCGGTGCGTTCAGCTGGGGGTACTGTCCCACATTGATCCCGTAGGGGTTCAGTTGAGGAGCCCCAGGGCCGGGAGCCGAACTCGTGGCCGCGGGCGCACCGCTGGTCACCGGGGCTTCCACGTTGGCCTGCTGAATCTCGTAACCCACCTGCTCGATGCCACTCTTCGTGGCAGCACGCTGGCTCGAGATCTTGACGCGGCCTTCGCTCTGGTCGGCAACCGTGGGTTCCGCAATCGCCGAGTTAATGAGGGTGACAGCGTAGAGAATCGCCGCACCCGGAATTGCAAATTTAGAACGTGACATCGCCCCCCCTCCCTGGGTCTTTGTCGAAGCGGCAGACTGCGTGTCGCAGCTGCTCGACTGTCAATACGGGTGCGATGTCAGCTGCCCGGCTTCCTCATTGAAGCGGGCAACGCATCCCACCGACAATTGGATGATCCAGACCTTCATTCGGCCTGATCATCCACCGTTGCTGCATTGAAATTCGGCTGGTAACGATGGCATCAATCAATCATTCAGTGACTTGTCTTTGGGAAAGTGTGATTTTTCCGAAAGTGAGGCTCTGCAACAAGATGCGACGCCGCGAGAATCCGTAAAATCCGTACAATCGATACAGCCCGCAAGGTTTAACATCGGGGGATTTCAGACCTCTGATTTTCTCCCTCTCAGGGACTCTTCTCACGCTGAAACGCTCACATCTCCCCCCACTGATGGCTGAAAACTAACCACTCTTCACTTCCTTTCTCACCTTGCTCTGGCCGGAATCGCCTGGGTGTGGCAACAATACGTTTCCGGAGCATTCTCGTTCCGGAACGGATGGAAGGTCGGACACGGATGCCTCACTTTTACCCCAGCGATCTCGCTCGCTTCGTCACCGAGAAATGGGACGGCGACGCCGGTTGGGACTTGCTGCCCCGCGAAGAGACGCTCGAACATCTGCTCTCCACCTGCTACCAGGCGAGCCTCCTCTCTGAGGAGCAACGAAAGCTGACCTTCCGCGTTCTCGCCTGCTCGCCGCAGATCCTTTCGCCCGACGACAGCCCGCCGACCGGGCTCCACCGGCTGATCTTCTCGCCGGCCCGCACATTCGATGAGCAGGAACTGCGGCGTGTCGTTCCTGCCGCTGAGTTCCACCGGTCGCTGGTCGGAGTCCACTGGCAACGGAACGGAGAGCTGCAGATCTGGGGACTGGTCCATTCGGGGCCCCGCTGGCTTCAGGCGGCTCATGGGGGCCGGTTAATGCCCTCTCCGCTCCCACCCGGACTGGTGGTCTGCGTGAAGGGCCCGGGGCAACTGACCGTCTGCCAGGGCAACAATGCCTTGGGGATGCTGGTCAACGGGCACATCTCCCAACCCCAGCTCGATGTCTTCGAGTCGTCGTGGCTGGCTGGCATGTTTCAGGCCTCCCGCCGTGAGTCCCGGGACGAGTACATCCGCCAGTACGGCCAGCCGCAGAACACCGACTCATCGGTCATTGAACGCCTGACAGCTCTCCTGGCTCAGCACGTCGTTCGCCGCATCATCAGCCTGATCCGCTCAGCCCGGCACGGGGGAGCTGTCCTGTTTGTCGACCCCGAGGTGGGGCGAAAGCTGATGGCCTCGAATACCTTTCTGCAGGTCAAGTATCGCTTCCTCGACGAGGAGCCCCGCCGCCGGTTCCGCACGCTCGTCTTCCGGTTGATCCACCGCCTGCAGGGGATGCACAACGATGAAGGCGGGATTACCTGGGAACAGTTCCTCACGACCAACGACCCGCTGGTCCAGCATCTCGATGAAGCGATCTTTGAGTTGGCCCACCTCGTCTCGAATCTCTCAGCGGTCGACGGGGCGGTGCTGATGTCCGACCGGTTCGAGATCCTCGGCTTCGGTTCGGAAATCTCCGGCTCACTGCCCGAGGTCGAGACCGTTCAGCTCTGCGAAGACGCCGAAGGCGAGGTCACCCACTTCATACGGACTGATGGCGTCGGCACGCGTCACCGTTCAGCTTTCCGGTTCTGTCACCGCTTTCCGGGCTCGCTGGCCATCATCGTCTCTCAAGACGGCAACGTCCGCTTCGCCGCCGCCCGCAACGAAAAAGTCTACTGCTGGGACCACGTTTCCGTCAGCTTCCTGGATGTGTAAGGCGAACAACATTTCGCTGGTGCTGCCTCCTTACCAACCCGAAGCGTCAGCGAGGGCGAGCCAAGTGGGACACCCCGCTGTGACTCGCCTGCCGCTCGCCTATGAATCGATCTTTACGCACGAATTCACCCCGTCATTTTCCCGCACTCCCCCAACAGCTAGAATGCACCTCGTCGCTGATTCTGCGGCCATGGACCTCACTCGTACCCGGACAGCTCCCATGCTCAGCCAAATTGTTCAAGACGCCCTCAACGAGCAGATCAACACCGAGTTTTCTTCGTCGTACAACTATCTGGCGATGTCGGCCTACTGCGAGAACCAAAACTTCCGCGGCTGTGCTCACTGGCTGCGGATGCAGAGTGACGAGGAGCACATGCATGCCCTCAAGCTTTATCACTTCATGATCAACCGCAGTGCGAAGGTCGTCCTGAAGGAAATCAAAACGCCGCAGGGCCAGTTCACCTCGATCCCGCATGTCTTCCAGGACGCCCTCGCCCAGGAGCTGGAAGTCAGCCGCCGCATCGACCACCTCTACGAGTTGGCATTCAAAGAGAAAGCCTTCGCCGCCCTCGTTGAATTGCAGTGGTTCATCAGCGAGCAGACCGAAGAGGAACGTACCGCCCGCGACATCGTGGCCAAGTTCGAACTGGTCAAGAACGACCCGTCCGCGCTCCTCGACCTCGATCGCGAACTCGGCGGCCGCGCAGCTCCCGCCGGCGACTCCACAGGCTCGCCCGCCACTTGAGGCTCGCTCTCATTTCCTCCGAGAGCGGCAGACGTCAGTCTGCCGAGGCGTGACCCGTCTCTTACCGCTCTCGCGAGTCGTCGACGATCTTGATGTTTGTTTACCACCCGGAGACCACGATGGCTGTCCCCAACCTCCGAATCCTGGTCCCGGCGATCTTACTCTGCCCACTGGTTTACGCCTTGGTCGCCGAGGAACCCGCCAAGACAGCGAAACCCGCAGCCACAGCAATGCCGCTCCCGGAGTACGACGCCGAAGGCAAGCTGGTCCGTCCAGTTGGCTATGAAAAGTGGGTCGTGATCGGCACGTCGATCGGGCTCGGCTACTCCGACGGCGACAAGAAGGACCCCGACAATCCCGGGACCTTCCATAACGTCTACATGCAGCCCGATGCCTTCGACCATTACGTCCAGACTGGCGAGTTCCCCGAACAGACCGTGCTCGTAGTGACTAACCTCAAGTCCCAGCCCGCCAAGACGAAGGGGCCGGTGTCTCGTATCGGCTTCGTCGCCGCTCCCACCTCTGGTCTCGAAGTCGCGATCAAAGACTCCAAACGCTTCCCCGACGGCTGGGCGTACTTCCTGTTTCACGACTCTCCGGAACAGCAGAAGAACCCCGCCCACAAAGAAACCGCCACCGCCTTCCCCAAGCACGAATGCTTCGACTGCCACGCCAATCACGGAGCCGACGACAACGTCTTCACGCAGTTCTATTCGGTGCTGACCGACGCGAGAGAAAAACAGCTCGATCGGGAGAATGTGGGGAAGTAACCAGACCCAAGTATGGCAAGTCCATGAGTCTTCGAAGGGCGTGGCGAGTGAGGTGTAACTCAGACGCAACCTCGCGGGCTTGACCAGACGCTCAAAGTAGCGTCTGGTCCACTCGCCTCATGCATGTCTGAGGTACCCCGCCACCCGGAGCTATAACCCCGTGTGATCTACTCTTTCGTAGCGTTCGGTGACACAGAACTCTTTGTTCAGCAAGAATGCGACTCGCTCAATACTAACGATGAATCCAAGGCTATGTGACTGCTTTCTCGTGCACACAAGAAAATCATCTCCGTTAATCCGTTGCGTCACATGCTTGCCTGACTTGTTTAACACCCTCGCGTCAAAGTGACCATGGCACAACTTACACGTATAGCCTTCTTTCGTCATGGCATCACTTACCTCCGCCATGGATACCCCTGCAAATGGCTCAACTCGAGCACTGCCTACTCGGTCGCTAGCGCATGCCCACAGTAAGAGTAAGAGAAACGGCGTAAACAGATTGGATCTCACTATGACTCACTTCTTCAAGTGGGGTAGCAGGGTAGCCCGGCCAGGATTGGCCGGGTGCCTCAGGCACAAGATGAAACACACAGTGCCCTCATGTTATTCAGAGGCCGTTCACTCTGTCATTCCGCCTTCCCCATAAAGCGATTGAATCAGTTGATCCAGACCAAACGCACACGGTGAGGCATCTTGTCGCAATGCGACCCGGCCAATCCTGGCCGGGCTACCCTGCTGGGGAAGTAAGCCACTCCCCCCCGCGTTAAATCAACTCCCTCGGCACCTCGCCCCCCGGCAGCAGATGCACTGGGCGGCCAGCTGTGTCGTAAATCGTGTCAGTCGGCGATAGTCCGAGTGCGTGGTAAATGATCGCGCAGAAGTCCTCGACATGCACGGGGCGTGAGGTCGGGTACGCGGCCTTCTCGTCGGTGCTGCCGATGATCTGGCCGTGGCGGTAACCGCCTCCGGCGATCAGCACGCTTTGAGCCTGCGGCCAGTGGTCGCGGCCAGCGTCTTTGTTCATGACCGGGGTGCGGCCAAACTCACCCGCCGTGACGACGAGGGTGTCGTTGAGCATTCCCCGCTCAGCGAGGTCCTGGATTAGCACACCGACCGCCCGGTCGTGACGCGGCATCTTGTGATCGAGGTTCCCCTTCAGGTTCCCGTGGTCGTCCCAGTACCCGGTGTTCAGCGTGACGAACCGGCTTCCCGATTCGATCAGTCGCCGAGCGATTAACGCCTGCTCGCCCCAGCCTTCGCCGTATCGCTCGCGGGTCTTCGGATCTTCCTTCGACACATCGAACGCCGCGCGCGTCCGACCCGAGAGCAGAATGTCGAGGGCCGTCTGGTCGACCTCATCCAGCTGACGGAACGACGAGTTCTGGTCGATCCGCTTCCGCATCGTGTCGAGTTGCTTCTGCAGCGACACGCGGTTGCTCAACGTATCAGCCGTCAGCCCATCGACCAGCGAGAAGCTGCGATGATCGCCGCCCGGCAGTCGGCCCGCCTCGTTGCCATAGCTGTACTCGCCGTAGCGGAATGGATTGTGAGCGACTCCGAGCCACGCTCCGCCGTGGTAACCGAACCCGCCGTCGTTCATGTTGACCGTCGGCAGCGAGCCCTCCAGTCGGGGCCCGAGCAGATGTGACGCCACAGCTCCCAAGGCCGGTTGCTTCGGCGTCCGCGTTGAGCCGTTCGGCCCCAGCCGACCCGTCAGCATCCAATGCGCAGCTGCCCAATGGTCGCCGTTGCCGTGGGTAAAGCTGCGGATCACCGTGCATTTGTCCATGACCTTCGCCTGCTCGGGGCACATCTCCGAGACATCGAGTCCCGGCAGCCGCGACGCGATTGAGCGGTAGGGCCCCCGCACTTCGGTTGGGGCCATCGGCTTCATATCGAATGTATCAAGCTGCGACGGCCCGCCATGCTGCCAGACCAGAATGACCGAACGCTTGGAGGTCCGCTGCGGGTTCTTCGCGGTGCCATCCGCCGCAAGTGCCTCATGCCGCAACAGCGAAGAGAGGCTGAGCCCAAACGCACCGAGCGAACCGACTTCCAGAAACTGACGACGGCTGAGGCCATCACACAACGGGCGGGCAGGTCCCTGGCTGATTCGCAACATGCAAATTGTCCTGGCGGCGGGATTTCTGGCGGGAGTCACATAAGGCGGGCTGGATGAAACGGTATCAACCCGGCGACAGAAGTGTCAATCGGAAGCGGCGCCGTCAGGCCAGTCACCAGTGAAATTGCAGGGGACGGAAATGAATAAGCCGGACCAGGCACGACTGGTCGCGAGCTTGTCCGACCAAGATGCCACGCAGTAGTCTGACACGTCACTGAGTCTTCGATGGGGGAGGCTAGAGCTGCGAGAGCAGGGGGCACCCCACCATGTCCCGATACCACCAACCACGGCCGAGGCCTCATCATCCGATACATTCTTCCACTTCTCTTCACCACCTTTGTTGCTCTGCTGTGTCCCCATGCAGTGCTGGCTCTCGACACCCATTCTGTTGTGGAGTTTGGTGCCGATGGGATCGGAGACGATACCGAGTCATTGCAGAAGGCGCTCGATTTCGCGGTCGCGAACCCCTGTCGACTGAACTTCCCCGCACCCTCGTATACGGTCTCGCGTACGCTGGTGATTCGTAACCCCGGAGAGACGCGGGCTTCAGGGCCGATCCTTGAGGGGCGTGGGGCCGAGGCGACGACCATCAAGTTTACCGGAAAGAGTGGGCCGCTGTTCGACATCACCGGAGTCATCGCAGCTGGACAATTCCTGCACGATCTCTCGTTCGAGCGGATCAAGTTCGTCGGTAGTTTTCGCGACCCGGACGAACACGCCATTCAAATGATGGGCTGCTATGCCCCCAGTGTGAAGAACGTCTCGATCACCGGCTTTGGTGGGGATGGCATTCGCGTCAACGGTGACCTGTCGATTGACTCGAACCCTGACTTCACTGCCACGATCTTTCTGTCGATCGAGGGTTGTTTCGTCTCACGGATTGGTGGAACCGGGTTTGTCGATAACCATCCGATCGGCTGTCCGTCGGTCTCGATTCAACGCACGGTGTTCAACCTGTGCGGGACGGGCGGGGCGTTGATTGCCAGTGCGGGATTTCTGATTGAACGCACGGCGTTTGCCGGTTGTGGCTGGACTGATGAACAAACCCAGCTGAACGCGAATGCCATCGGTCTCCAGATTAAAACACCCGGCGGGAGCCTGACTCGTGGCCTGCTTCGAGGCTGCGAGTTCGACTGCAATCGAGGCGAGCATTTGCGGATGGACAATTTCGGGATGGCCCGACTGGAGAATAACCGTTTCATCTATGCCGACCGTTTCAACGTGGGCGTCCTCTGCCCCCCGGTCGGAGCGAACATGGCTCCCCTGAGTGCGAATTCCGTCCTGACTGATCTGGTGATCGATGGCTTGTTCCACCGCGTCGACGCCCCCGGAGAGGCTGTCGGAATCAAGTGGTCGAACTCAGCCAATGTCGACGAAACCTCGATCGAAGTCATCCGTAACCGAGTCACCAATAGTGGGGGAGCGAAGTTTACGGTAGTGGAGGGCAAGCCGTAACTCGCTCCCGATCGAGTGAGACCGATCGGGCTTCACTGCTGGCGATCGACTCAAAAGCCGAGATCGTTCCACCCTCTGCTTTCGCCAAGCCGTCAGGGCATACCTCCCCGAATCTCACAACTCGATTTCCATACGTCGATGATTGGCGATCCCGGGCAGCGGTGCGGTGCGCTCTTCGATGGTTTTGAATCCGAGGCGTTGATACAGCTTTTCGGCCCGCGGGTTTTCGACCGAGACATCCAGCGCGGCGTGTGTCTGCCCCTCCGCACGACTGCGATCCAGAAAGTGTCGGATCAGCTGTGAACCGATCCCGTGACCCTGCCACTCGGGGGCCACAGCTAGATGGGCCAGGTAATTCTTGTTCGCTGGCGGTAACTGAAACAGCTGTTCGACCTTCAAGCCTTTGCGGATGACGCGAATGCCTCGCACGATGCCATAGAACCGGATGATCTGTGGAATCACTGCCACCATGAAGGCGAGCGAAGTTTTGGCCGAGAAACACGCACCGACGCCAATCACCTGTTCCTGGTGAGTCACGACCGTGTGATTTGTATAGCCGAATTCGCTTCCCGGGAGACGAAATGCATGCTGCAGAAACTCCTGAGCGGACGCGTGCCGGTCATCGGCGAACACGGCGTCGAACGCGACGGGCCCTGAACTATGGATCAGTGGCACAGCGCGTGGAACATCGTCAGGTGTCGCCGGTCGGATCTGGAATTCCACGTTTGCGTTCTCCTGCGGCGATTCGTTTGTCGCTGAAGAGTACCGCCGAATCGAGGTTGGGGCTACCGGTGTGCGGATGCCATAAGAAGTGACCAGACCGGTACCGAGGGGCGTCTCAGCCACTTGCAGCACAACCTCCCCGGCCACTTAAGAATGAGACTCACCGCAGAGGACACGGAGTGACGCAGAGGATCTGACGGAATTCTCCAACTCGTTCCTCTGCGAATCTCGGCGGCCCTCTGCGGTCATACTCTTTCCTGAGTGGATCCCACGATTCAACACAAGCTGGTCGTCATCAGCAATCATTAGCTGTCGTCCCGGCTAGATGAGGAAGACGTTGACAATCCAACATCAGTCATCGTTCAGAGCAGGCATTGGTGGAGTCTCTCTTGTGCTTCACTCTCTGGTACCCAACGCGGCTTCCGGGCCACCCCGCCAACGAGCGTCACTTGGCTTTCCCCGAGACATCCTCGATGTCCTCCCCACCTTTCATCGAGATCGTCCGGATCCCCTTGGTGTCGAGATCGATGGCTTTCATGTCCACCATTCGAATCCGGCTATTGTCGAAGGTTCGAAAGTAGTACCGGAGATTCTTCAGGTCGGCAGCACTGGTCCAGAGTGTGTAGTCATAGACCTCATTACCGTGCTCGATGCCCTGTGCCGCTCCCTTGGGAATGTCGAACTGGTTCAGGATGTGAAAGGCTTGCAGGACGCCATCTTTCGCCTGCTCAACCGGCCGGGCCGTCTTCGAGAACGCCACAGCCCGCACGAAACGTGATGGCGGAGTGAAATCACCGGGCAGTCCGAGCATCCCACTTCCCTGGCCCAGGCCCCTGATTTCCTTCCCGGCGAGGTCGACCCGCTCCATGTTTTTCTTGCTTAAGGTGACATAGTTGCTGAGGTTCGTCATGTGCCAATCGAAGGTCGGCGCGTTCGACATGACGCCGAGGGGATTGTCATGAACCTTGAGTACCCCATCGATATATTCGAGAACGACGCTGCTGCCACTGGCATCAGTCACGATGAGGTGAACAGGGGGGACAATGCCCATCTGCTTCTGGACCACCTCGCCCACCAGAACTCCTTTGGCAGCTGCGATCGACTCTTTGACATCTGAGCATGTGCCCAGCAGGAACGAACCGATTTCCCACGGAGCCAGAGCTTTCCCTGCGTCTTCGGCTTTGACGACCTGGTACTTGGCGAAGCCGGGAAAGTAAAACAGTCCGACCGAGAGTCCTTTTTCGTTCAGGCCATCCACAACCACGGGCATGTCAAAGGCGTTCACCCCAACGGTTCCGTACTTGGTCTTCCATTGAAGTCCCGGCTTGCCGTCCGGTGCTGTCCCGACATACTCCGTACCTCGTGGCACGATGATGACGTTCGATTCCAGGTCTGCAGCGAATTCGAGGGTTCGAGCAAAAATGACCGAGCCGTCTTTGGGCTTGATGGTGATTCCGGTGCAGGCCGGTGCCGTCGATGAGACGCAGGCAATGATGGAGGCAATCACCAGGATCGCTGTGGCACGAAGAATGGTGTTCATGGTGGCTTCTCCGGATTAGTGTTCTTGTTCAACCAGTAGGACAGCTCGGCTGATGATCACACGATCTTAGCGGATGCGAAGCTCGCAGTCCTGCCGACGCACAGGACGCAGATCTGATGCCCTCGATGATCACATCAAAACTGCCTCCCCGCGATCGGGAGTGACATGCTTCCCCTTGGGCCCGGTTAGATAACCCGCTCCTTGACTGGAGCACCTCGCCGAAAATAGGATCTCGCGCTTGTGAAGCGATGAATCCATTTTGCTGTCTTGTCTCCCTCCATCCCGTCCCCCATGTGATGCTGCAAGGTGTCGGCTGTCGATTGATCTCGACCAACGCCGTGATGTCTGTCCGGGATGAGTTTGAGACCCTGAAAGATCCCCCCACAATTTCGAAGTCAGTGTGCCGGTCAGAACGCCGTCAATGCGACAGCTGCGTCATTGTCGGCCAGAGAAACTCGTGAGGAACCGTAATGGCGAGCAAGTCGGTTGAACAATGGTTTCGCGAGTACGGCGAAAGCCATCAGAATCAGGTGAACAAAACGATTCACTGGATCTGCGTGCCCACGATCACAGCCTGTGTGATCGCCTTGCTCTGGGATCTTCCGCGGCCCGGTTTCATGAGGCATTCGCCGTTTCTCAACTGGGGAGTGATCATGGTGGTCCTCTCCATCTTGTTTTACCTGCGGCTTTCCGTCTCACTCGCCATCGGCATGCTGGTCTTCTCAGCTGCGGTGATTGCGGGCATCATCGCGTATGAGAGGCTGGGAATTTCGCCCGTCTATCAGTTGGCCATAGTGGTCTTTGTGTTGGCCTGGATCGGTCAGTTCATCGGTCACAAGATCGAAGGGAAGAAGCCTTCGTTCTTTCAGGACATCCAGTTCCTGCTGATCGGCCCGATCTGGCTGCTGGGGTTTCTGTATCGCAAGTTGGGGATTGCGTATTAGATGTTTGTCCGTTGGATCAAACGTCGGTCCGTGATTGGTCGGCAGGATGATTGACCACAGAGGTCACGGAGAAACAGAAGAGGAAGTCAATGGGGGGACCACGAGGGCCCGGGCCATACCCCCTCCACCACAAAAACTCTTTCGCAAGACTTGCGAAAGGAGGTGCACTGATCCGCAATTCATCCTTGCGCAATAGGTTACGTCACATGGCGCAAAACCCTGCGGAGATTGGGAACAAGATCGCAAACGCAGCATCTGACCTGCCCAGCTCCATTCTTCTCTACTAGGCTTTCTCTATGGCAGGCTTTCGATGAAATCTGGTCCCTCTATCCCCTGCTACACATGTAATACTCTTGCTCAACAGGCACTTGTCTCGCCATCGCTTGGCTATATTGAATGATTGATCGCACTTGCCGTCGAAGACCCACCATTTTTTAGATCTCGTGACATTATCCTTGAGTAGTCGATTTCTAACGAATCTGTCACCAGAGATAAGATTTTTCGTCATGAAATTCTCAGATGAAATATCAGCTTGTCTACTATAATTTATGTAGCCAAGGAGTTGACGTCTTTTGGCTGCTAATGATGGCAGTGATTCAGGACTGACACATCTGGCTGCATTGACGTAGTCAATAGAGTACTCTCTGTACGTGCGATCCCTGTCTTTAGGAATGCGAGTTTTTGTTGAATGATTGACGCCGATTGCGTGTACATGCTGCCTTCCGCTTGATTTTTGCATGCCACTCACAGTCTTTTTTGACTCATTGACTGACAATCCCTTGGAGGATAATAGCAATTCCAAATGATCTGCGGCAGATTCGACTTTCGTGGCTGGACCGCTCAATACGTTATCATCCACCATTCTTGTGTAAGAGACATCATTGCCGCAGTAAGATCGCATTTCCTCGTCTGTGGAAAACAAGTATAAGTTGATAGCGTCACCACTTGTCGGCGCTCCTTGAGGGATGCGTCCTCTGCAGGTCAAGAGCTTGCTCAGCAACCTCGCGGTATCTGAGGGGACACCTAACTGAACGAGTGAATGGTAAAATGCTGGCTCTGAAACCGACGGGTAACAGTCTGAGACATCTCTTACGGCAACTGCTTCAGTGCCCAAATGTCTTTTGGCCGAAGTGAACGCAGAACGCTTTCTGACACCGCCATGTGCAGATGTGCTGTACCATCCATTTCTTTGGATGAATTTGTGCAATTTTCGCAGAAGGCCCTTGAGGAAGGGCTTGGGGACATCCAATTCTCGTATTTTCCCGGACGCTGTTATTAATTTCCGAGTAGGCTTGTAAAACCTTTCGATCTTGTTCGAAACTGCGAAAAGTTGGTCAACGGGTAGGTCAAGATGCTTAGATAGTGTGTTCAGTGTCAGATTTCGGAGGTCAACTTGTTTCGGCATCACTAGACTCCAGTTCCTTCTTGAGTGCTTCTTGAGTCCTCACCAATTTGGATATTGAATCTGCGAGCCTCTTCGTAGCCGGATTTGTCGTTTTGAACGAGCCGTCACTGGGTTGCGACACCAAAATGAGTGCTTCAACAGGTACACGCAAACTGTTTGCGAGCTCCCGAAGAACCGTCAGCGACGGCTCTCGGTGCCCGTCCTCGATCAAACTCAGAAAACCAACACTAATCTTAGCGGTGGACGCAACGTCTTTTAGCTTGAGGCATCTGGCCTCTCGTATCATTCGCAGCGTCTTTCCAACTTCAACTGACATGGCATTTAGCCTTGGTTGCACTTTGTAAGGGTTTTGGTCCTGAACCACTGCTATTTGGTCTCTGTAAGCATCCAGTTAATATCATTGGTCAGAATATCGAGAAACACCTCGACTCTCTGCATGATCTCAACAGCATGTTCCACATTGCACTTTCGTCCTGCCGCTGACAATGCAGCGATGGTGTCACAAAGCATCAATGTGTCATCGACAGCCGCCTTGCTCGTCCGTTTCTCAAGCTTGCTACGATTACTTCGCAAAAACTTGGAAGTGCTATGCACTTCGTTTTCAGCAAGTCGTAGAAACCAAGACGGACGACACGAGTCGACTTCCAAACAGCCCTTTCCTGATGGTAGTGTCACAAGACACCTCCTAAAAGAGACCACAGTCAGGATTTCCTTAGGCGTACAAGTACACCTAACGGCGGATAAATAGCACGTTATCACGAATGTGATGACGCCCCTGAAAGTGCTCGATCATTCCGCGTACGGGATGGCGAGTCCTGCTTTCGTAGGATGCCCGGGCAGTCGGATTTGACTGGCACGGTGATTTAACAGTGGTCAATACTGATTGAAAGTCGAGATCTGAAAGAACGTATGTCCCTAGGACGGTTTTCATTTTACAAGCGACTAACAAAAAGTCAAGCTAGAAGTAAAGAAATTTACAACAGCGGTGTTTTTGAACAGTGGTCTGTTACATTGCGATTGCAAACTTTGAGTAACGCTGGGTGGCACAGGTTGGCCGGCTCTGCGGCCTACCTGTGTGCCTGGCACAAGAGGCTATCCCAAGGTGGACTCGATGAACAGGTGCCTCTGATGCTGACGCACGCGCTAACCAGTGTTCGCGCGGCTTGATTGAATGGCCGTCTGGAAGCACCATCCGGCTGACGCCGGACGCTTGCCGGGGGGGGGGGGGGGCGACGCTCAACTACTTCTTCGCGTCAAACGTCTCGAACACCGCCTTCATCAGGATCGGCCAAGCCACCGTGGCGTCGGCGTAGACTTCGGCGAAGCGGCCGCCTTCCTGCGGGGAAAGGAACTTGCCCCAGCTGACGCCCTCGATATAGGTACATCCCGACAGGCCGCCCCAATGGACCGGCTCGGGGCAGATGCGGACGGCGTATTTGAAACGCGGGGCGGTGAACTGGCTGCCGACGCGGAGGTTGGTCATGTCGTAGAACGGGGCGACCTGCTGGGCCCAGTTCCGCGGGACGCCGCCGCCGATCGTGAAGATGCCGAGTTCCTGGGCATTGCCGATCAGCTTGGCATAGTCGAGCAGATCGAGGAACGGGTTGAACTGCGGCGGGATGCGGAACAGCTCCTCGGGCGTCATCTTCGACGGATCAAGGTTGTTCTCATCGCACCATTTTCGCATCGCCCACGTCGCGACATCGAGGCCGACCTCACTATCGGTGAAGGCGGGGATGAAGACCGGCACGTTCTTCTCATACGCACTGCGCAGGATGCCGGTGCCGAGGTTCTCCTCGTGCAGCTTCTTGCCCAGGGCTCGACAGAGCCGGGCCGACGACCAGCCTCCCTCCGGCGTCGGATTCTCTTTCAAGGTCTGACGGACCAGCACCTCGACCTCGTTGAGATTGGCCTCCATCTCCAGCGTGTCATAGATCCGGTTGTAGCCCAGCTGGTAGAGCTTCTCGTCGCTTTGCGAGGGATCGTGCCGGTAGTGCGTCAGGCCAATCGATTCGGTCAGTCCGTGCGCGATCAGGGCCCCGGTCGAGATCACTGCGTCGACCATACCACGGTCGATCATGTCGCAGATCATCTTCCCTTGCTTGGCGACGGTCATGGCCCCCGAGAGGGTGAGGACGACTTTGACCGAGTTGTCAGGCTGGAGCATCTCCATCAACACGTCGTACGCTTCGCCCAGCTGGCGACCGGAGAAGGCGGTATCGCCCATCGCCTTGAGCAGGTCGGTGAAGGTGTTCACAGTCGACAGATCGAGACTCCGCAGCGGCCGCAGCCCGTCGGCTCGCCCGTCCCGCATCGATCGTCCGTTGTGTCGCATGGCCATGAGTGAAGTTCTCAGTCGTCAGTTTTCAGTGATCAGTGATCAGTCGTCTGTCGGCGAGCGGAGGGCGTGAGCCCTCCGGTGTTTATCACGGTGATATTCTGATTGCCGCTGCTATTCACACCGGGAGGGCGAAGCTCCTGCTGAGCCGCCACCGCATGAGGGCGCTCTCACGCGACAACGGCTCGGCGGGAGCCTCGCCCTCCCAGGCGTTAATTACGCTCGGGACAGACAGGAATGTCTGTCCTACTTTTCGGCTCCAGTAGGACAGGCATTCCTGCCTGTCCATGCTCTGAATGATGCACGAAGCCGCAACCGGCTCTTAGTGCTCAGCTTCGTCCGCACTCGGCTCTGGCAGCCAGAAGCTGGCGATCAGGCCGATCAGATACACCAGTCCTGCTGTCACTGCAGCTGCATAGGCCAGAGCCCCCGGTCGAGTGAGGCCCAGGTTCGCCATCCCGAGGAAGATCGGAGCAATGACCAGCCCTGTCAGTCCGTTGGCAGCTGTGCCGAACATGCGGCCCCCGACGTTAGCGGCGAAGCTCTCGCCCGTACCACGCAGATGGACCGGGTAGACGCGGGGCAGGTAATTCCCCCAGAAGCTGAATTGAGCCACGGTCAGGAATCCGGTGATGAAGATTCCGACCTTCACCAGTCCCAGATTGTCGGTCCCCAGAGCATTGAGGATCGCCGGCGGGGTCTTGCCCGCCGCCGGGAAGAGGAACACCAACGGGATAAGCATCAACCCCGGGATCTGGAAGATTCGCAACAGCCTCTGACGATTGACGATTCGCACCGCCAGGAATGCGAGAGCAAACCGACCGATCAGCCCACCGAGTTCCTGCCACAGCTGGACTTTGGACACGGTATCCTGCTGGTTTTTCCCAAGCTTACCGATCTCGGCCTTGAGGTTCTTATACTCTTCGCTGCCTTTCTCGGTCTTGTCGAGATCCTTTCGCATCTTGGGAAGCGGGGCCCATGCCTTGTTCAGGCCGGGGACGATCTGTGGCATGAACTGAATCGCACCGAACGCGGCACCATAGCCGCACGCGAAGAGCAGGGCGGTGACGATCGAAGTCCGGGCCAGCTTGCCCTGGAAGATGTCACCGAGTTTCGCTCGCTTGAGGGTCCCCGCCAATCGCTTCTGTTCCCAGATCGGCGACTCAGGCAGGAATGGACGAATCACAATCAGCGGAATCGCGGGGAGCACACCTGATATGAGTGTGTAACGCCACGCAGCATGCTCACCAAAAATCGCGGGGAACTTATTTCCGTAGTTCACGCACACCCAATATGCGGCCGAAACCAGCAAACCTCCGATAGACGAGAATGCCTGGGTGTAGCCGAGGACCTTCTCGCGACGGATTGGATCAGGGAAGAGTTCCGCCAGCCACGCAACGGCCGCCACGAACTCGACGCAGACGCCGATGAACGTCGTGCAGCGGAAGAAGAGCAGCATCGGAGCTGAGGTACTGAACCCCGAGGCCAGAGCCGAGAGAGCGTAGAGCAGAATACTCCAAGTCAGCACGCGTCGCCGTCCGAGTCGGTCAGTGAGCGTTCCCCCCATCAGGCCGAAAGTCCCGCCGCAGAGTGCGCTTCCCCACATGATGTACGCATTCCATTGCAGGATCGCGTTGAACCCCGAATCGGTGTCGGGGTCGACCTTCAGCAACTCGGCCAGAGCCGGCCGCGAGATCAGCGGGAAGACCAGCAACTCGTAAATATCAAACGCAAACCCGAGAGCCGCGATTGCACAGATCAACCATTGAACGGACGTCAGCCCGCCCGTTTTCGTCGAGGATTCACTCATCCAGACAGCTCCCGTGAGTCGTTCATCAGTTCGTCGTGGTCCAAATCAGCGCAGACCAGCTGCCAGTGTAGCGCAGCCCGCAGAGGCATGCAAACCGCCTGATGTGTCTGGGGGCATGCGTTCTGTTGCGGTAGCCGATTGAGTGGGCGCGTATGGCTCTCCCTCTCCCCCACTGTGGGGCTGAATTTCTGATTCGACATCCGCCGTGGGGGAGAGGGCCGGGGTGAGGGGGCTCAACTTACCGGGAGCCGATCTCAACCCGACCTAAGCCGTATGCACGTTGTACCAGCGCGAGCAGTGCTCGCATTTCACGTCCCCGTGGGGCGAGACCTCACTTGCCCCCGGCGACGATCCACAGTTGGGGCACTTGAGTTTGCCCAATACGGGAGGTGAGCTCGAGGACGAAGAGGTTGGCGTGGCCAGGCCGGATTCCTCCATCTCTCTCTTCAGAGTCTTCATCCGTTCGATAAGCGAGGTGTGATTGCCAAACAGAATCCCGCCCCCTATGACGACGAACGGAAATGCAACGAAACTCCCAAAGATCCGAAAGAAGAGCGGGGGCGATCCGAACTCATGCGGCGAGAGCCACAGAAACCCCAACGTCGTCAGGCCGATTCCGAACGGAGCGATACCAAAGAGTCGGGCATAATTCATCAGGAGCTCTCCGAGGCTCAAGGGGAATTCGAATCAATCGACATTCATCACCAGCCCGTCCTCGACGACCTGCGTGTTGGCAAAAATCTGACGAGCGGTCTCGATCCCCAGCGGGTCATCCTGCGGGGTCGAAGGATCAACGTGAGTCAGGGCCAGTCGGATCACGGAAGATTCCTTCGCCAGCCTGGCCACCATGCTCGTGTGGCTGTGCCCGGTCTTGTAGCTCCATTCGGCCAAGCTGTCGGCAAAGTTACATTCATGAATCAGCAGGTCGACGCCGCGGATGAAGTCGGTGTAGCTCCCGTCAACTGTGGTGTCAGTGACATAGGCCAGCGACCGCTTCTGCTCCCGGTTCTGCCAGTCAACGCGAAACGCTCGCGACCCGCCGGGATGGCTGGGCAGCGGCTGGTGACTGACCGTGACTCCTGCGATGGGGTACGTCTTATTCGGTTCGATTTCCACCAACTCAAACTGCGGCCAGACGGGAAATACCGCCTCGCTGAAAAGATGCTGCCGCACAGCTGCCAGGACATCCGCTCCGGCATAGATCCGGCAGTTTTTAATTTCGCCTTTGAGCAACGGCACGAGCAGGTAAGTCAACCCGCAGATGTGATCCAGATGCGCATGCGATAGGAAGACATGCAACTCGGAGGTCTGGAGCCGGGCTGGCAATCGAAACACACTGGTCCCGGCGTCAAACATAATCCCCACTTCGGGCAACAGCACACAAGCTGTGTGCCGCCGCTCGTTGGGGTGAAAGCCGCCAGTGCCGAGGAATTCGATCTGCATGATCTTGCTATTGGATCACAGGAGTCGTCTCTGGTCCATTCCGGGTCAAGGTTCTGTCATCTCGGCTCACGGATGAAGTGAGCAAAGCCAAGGTCTTGAACAAGGGCCCGAAGTCTGCATGGCTCAATAAGCACAAAGCTCGCCCCCCGGTTCACGAGGGACGAGCCTGGCAAAATTCATGGCACGATCAAGAGAGTCAGCCGACCTTGGCGATTGCAGCCTTAACGGTCTTCAGGCACTGTTCGATGTCTGAGATCGGATTCTCCGGGTGCTCTTCGTATTCGAGCGAAACTCCATACTGGTAGTTCAGCTTCTTGAGGGCCTTCAGGCAGCCGACCACGTCGAGTTCGCCTTCGCCCAGGATCGTGAAGATCTTCCCTTCCTTTTCGAGTTCCTTCGCCCGACCGGGAGTCAGCTCCTTCAGCAGCTTCTCCTTCTCGGCGGCATCGCGGATCGTGCGGACATCCTTGAAATGGACGCCGAAGATCCGGGAACCGAACTTTTCGATCACTTCGACGATGTTCTCATCACTGCGGAGGTAGTGACCGGTGTCGACGCAGGCACCGATTTTCGGGTGCCGGTCTTTGACCCACTTCAACACGTCGTCGGCCTTGTTGTATCGGGCGAACGGGCCATGGTTGTGAATACCGATTGCGATGTCGTACTCCGCCACCAGCTTGTCGAGCAGATCAAAGGTCTCTTTGTCCTGCTTCGGGTCAGCACTGATCGACATCATTCCCATCGACTTGGCGAAGTCGAAGATCTCGCGAGCTTTGGTCTCATTGGTGTCGAATCCCACCACTCCAAAGGCAATCATTTGCACGCCCGCATCGGACAACTGCTTCTTGTAGGCCTCAGTCGTCTTGGGCAACGTCGAGATCGGGAAGTGCTTGGCAAACGACTCCCAGTAATGCAGCCCGAACTTAACAGTCTGCTCCAGAGCCGCAGCTGTGTCGTACTCGCGAAGCGTGTAGCTCTGCAGCCCCATCTTGAAGCCGCCCCAGTCGTCCGCGGCAAAAGTCATCGAAGACTGACCAGCGACCGCCAGTGCGGCTCCTCCCGCTGCGACAGAGCGAAGAAAATCACGACGAGATACGGACGACATAGACGACTCCCAGGAGTGTATGAGGCAGAGCTGGAGATACTGGTTGACCAGCCCCTCACTCTACCGCACGCAGGAGAGCACGAGAAGCGAATGACCCGACCGCTGGCAGTCGTGGTGACAGCCTTCGCGGATCAAACTCCCCAGCGAAATCCGGCAACCACCACCAGGAAGAGGCGTCTGGCTACTCCTTCACTTCGAACCATACGGCCTTCTTGTCTTTCGGCTCGCCGTTGTAGTTGATGGTCACTTCCTCGCCCGGTTGGATATCCCGCAAGGCGACGAATTCCTTCCGCTGTAGAGGCAAGTCGAAGTACCGCGCATTGGGCTTGTAGCTGTGGTTGTACATCGAACCATACCCGAGCGCGACGCCCACGGTGTCAGCACCCCACGCATAGACATAATTCATCAGCGTGGAGTCGAGAATGTCTTTCTGCTTGCACACCAGCATCGGGACAGTTTCAAACACTGTTCCCTTGGGAATCAGCACCCGGGCAAAGACCCCACGCCCCTTGCCCGGAACGCGACGGACCTCAAGATACTCAGATTGTTGCAAACTCATTCGGCAAACCTGCACTCGATAGGTTCCACGAGAGAGACTCCCACTGAGCCATCCCACACCGCAAACGCGGTCGCATCATCTCGCATTCCCGACCTGTTGCAAGTGTCCCCGACGAAGGGCCGGCGTGCCTCCTCGTTGCCCGTGCTGCCGGACCAGCTCACCGGCTCCAGACCCGCAAGCACCAACCCGCTCGCCTCCGATCCGGTGAGCATTGAGCTGTATATGAGGCAATGACAAAGAAACCCACCCGATACCACAGATATCACCATCAAAAAAGGACTCACAGCCATCAGTCCCTGATGTCTTCATAATGCCCACGACAGGAATTGAACCTGGACGATATAGCTCCTCATTCTGCGTTGAACATCTTGTCGAAAGGCTGCGTCTGGGGGGTGAATGAAATTGGAAGCATGGTGTTTACCTCGGATCGAGTCGCTAACTAACACAGGTTCCCAATGAGGATGTGCCATATTACCCTTCATTTACTGCTTCGACATGTCGCTTGGCTATTGAGTATTCGCCGTAGCCGGCATGGATTTACCCGACGTGTAGGAAGTCGCCTGATCCAAGTCGTTGCATAGGCGGCCTTGGGGACTCCCAAGGCTTGTCGTCACGACAAGGACATGTGGGCAGAACTCACCAAACCATCCTTGCTTTAGTACGGTGTGTAAAAGCGTGCGACTCTTTGTAAGTGGTAATTTTTAATGGGATTGCACTGTTTTTAGGCGTGTATTAGAACTCGCGCAAAATCGTTAATCCGATTTTCACCACTGTCCCTCGCAATCCGCCCCCATCCGCTTCCTGAATCAACTTTCGAGTTCTCACCGAAAACACTTCCATGATGATTTCATCTGTTCGACGCTGGGTGTCAGAGTACCTGTCTCGCGCGGCATGTCGCGTTCCCCGGGGGAGAAAGAGGGCGTTCCAGATCATCCAGGGGCTGGAGCAGCGGACTCTACTTTCCGCATTCACGGAATTCGTCGATCCCAATCCGGCATGGGGGAATGAATTCGGTCAAACGGTGCTCCCCCTCTCGACGGGAAACGTGGTTGTCACATCCCCGTTCGATGACGCAGGAGGAACCGATGCAGGAGCGGTTTACCTGTTCAATGGAGCCACCGGTGAATTGATCAGCACGCTGCGCGGTTCGAACGCCTACGACAAGATCGGTTGGACTCCGCTCGCTAGCGGCGGCATCATCGGGTTATCGAACGGAAACTTCCTCGTGAGCAGCCCCTTATGGGACAATGGGGCCGTCGAGAATGCGGGGGCAGTGACGTGGGGCAGCGGGACGTCCGGAGTGACGGGAGTCGTGAGTGCCTCCAACAGCCTCGTCGGTAGCCAGGCCAATGATCAGGTCGGTGCCGGTGGCATTACCGTGTTGTCGAACGGGAACTACGTTGTCAATAGCAGGTATTGGGCCAATGGGACAGCCGTGGGGGCAGGGGCGGTGACGTGGGGCAGCGGGACAGCTGGAGTGAAGGGAGTGATCAGTGCCTCCAACAGCCTCGTCGGCAGCCAATGGAACGATGAGATCGGTCGTGACGGCATCACCGCGTTGCCGAATGGAAACTATGTGGTCATCAGCGACTACTGGAATAACGGGACCGTCGAAAGGGCGGGAGCGGTGACGTGGGGCAGCGGGACGGCCGGGGTGAAGGGAGTGGTCAGTGCCGCTAACAGCCTGGTCGGAAGGCACGGCGACGATCAGGTCGGTGTAGATGGCATCACCGTGTTGTCGAACGGGAACTATGTCGTTCGAAGCAACTTTTGGGATAACGGGACCATTGTAGATTCGGGGGCAGTCACCTGGGGCAGTGGGACAGCCGGGGTGAAGGGAGTGGTCAGTGCCTCCAACAGTCTGGTGGGAAGTCATGCGAATGATCACGTCGGTGCAGATGGTATCACCGCTTTGTCGAACGGGAACTACGTTGTTCGAAGCAACTCTTGGGATAACGGGACCATCGTCGATGCGGGAGCAGTGACTTGGGGCAACGGGACAGCCGGGGTGAAGGGAGTCGTCAGTGCCTCCAACAGTCTGATCGGAAGTCACGACTACGATCAGGTCGGTTCAGGTGGCATCACCGCGTTGTCGAACGGAAACTACGTTGTTCCAAGCGAGTTCTGGGATAACGGGACTAACGCAGATGCGGGAGCAGTGACTTGGGGCAGCGGGACGGCCGGAGTGAAAGGAGTGATCAGTGCCTCCAACAGCCTGGTGGGAGAATTCGGGGCCGAATACGTCAGTAGAGGAGGCGTCACTGCATTGTCGAACGGGAATTATGTTGTTAGCAGCTACGTCAGCAGTGCTGGAGGATCTTGGTTAGGGGGAGCGGTGACTTGGGGCAGCGGGACGGCCGGAGTGACTGGAGTGGTCAGTGCCTCCAACAGCCTGGTCGGAAGTCAAGAGTTCGATTATGTCGGTCATGGAGGTATCACTGCGCTGTCGAACGGGAACTACGTTGTCAATAGCGCGAGTTGGGATAACGGGACAGTTGTGGATGCAGGGGCGGTGACATGGGGCAGCGGCGCAGCCGGAGTGAACGGAGTTATCAGTGCCTCCAACAGCCTGGTTGGAAGTCAGGAGTCTGATTATGTCGGTGCCGGTGGCGTTACCGCGTTGCCGAACGGGAACTACGTTGTGCAAAGCGTGTTCTGGAACAATGGGACGGTTTGGGATGCAGGAGCGGTGACGTGGGGCAGCGGGACAGCCGGGGTGAAGGGAGTCGTCAGTGCCACCAATAGTCTGGTCGGCACTCAGAATTGGGATTACGTCGGCATGGGTGGGGTGGTCGTGGCACCGAATGGGAGCTATGTCGTCATCAGTCCTGATTGGGACAATGGGACCGCAGTGGATGCCGGAGCGGTGACCTGGGGAAGCGGGACATTCGGAGTCACTGGGGTGGTCGACTCGGCGAACAGTGTTGTCGGGCTCACCAGTTATGCTGGCTTGTCTTCCGTCGTTTTCGATAGCGTCAATCAGAACTATCTGGCTCGTTTCAGCGAAGGTGGCGGAAAAATCCGAGTGGGTTCTTATCGGGGAAGTGCGCCCACGGGCATCTCGTTGACGAACTCTCAGATTGCGGAGAACTCCGCCAATGGCAGTGTCGTCGGAACGCTCTCGGCGACGGATCCTAATGTGGGCGACACATCAACCTTCAGCCTGATTGATAACGCAGGAGGTCGGTTCGGGATTTCGGGAACCAACCTGATCGTCGCGAATGGTTCGTTACTCAACTACGCGGCGAACACGACGCATAGTGTTACGGTACGTGTGACTGATGCGTATGGGCTGACATTCGATAAAGTGTTTGCGATCGCGGTTTTGAATTCGAATAATCCACCAGTGATTTCGGCTGCCCCGCAAGTCGTGGGTTTGGCTGAGAACTCGGCGAACGGGACGGTGGTAGCTACGGTCTCAGCTGTGGATCCAGATGCGGGGGACACTCTGACGTACTCCTTCACGGGGGGTAACAGTCAGGGGGCTTTTGCGATCAATAGTGCGGGTTTGATTACGGTGGCGGATCGGACGAAGCTGGACTTCGAGACGACCCCGACGTTCACGCTGGCGGTCCAGGTGTCCGACTCACTGAACCAGTCAGCCACGACAACGGTCACCGTAAACCTGATCGACATTGTGGAGTACACGTTCCTCAACGGAACTTTTAGGGTGTCGGGCACACCTGCGTCCGACACGATCACGGTGCGATCCGTGTCGGGTTTGATTCAAGTCGATGCCAACGGGGCGCAGCTCTTGACGGGTCTCATTGCCAGCACGGTCACGTCGATTGAGGTATTGGGGGGCGGCGGCAGTGACACCCTCACGATCGACACATCGATCGGCCTCGCAGTCAGCTCGTATCTGTCCGGGGGAGAGGGAGACGACACTCTGACCGGCGGAGTCGGGAACGATACCCTAGAAGGCGGAGCTGGAAACGACCTGCTCAACGGACAAGGTGGTTTTGACACCGCGAGCTACGCGATCGCGTCATCCGGCGTGAAGGTCAATCTGGCGTCGTCGGGAGTTCAGTCAACGGGCGGAGCTGGAAATGACAAAGTGCTGAATATGGAGGGGCTGATTGGCTCTGCTTTCAATGACAATCTGACTGGAAACAGCGTGGCCAATCAACTCATGGGGCTGGACGGTGACGACACGCTCAATGGGGGAGCGGGTGACGATAGCCTATTGGGGGGCAGAGGAAATGATACCCTCACTGGTGGTCAAGGAGCCGATTCACTCGACGGAGGTGACAATAACGACACTCTGGTGATCGACAATTTTGATACCAGCGTTATCGGGGGAACGGGGGTTGATAAGGTCACCGTGGTTGGAGCTACAACTGGCGTGACACTCAACCTGACCTCGGGCGAGATCGAGATGGTGCAGGCCGGTTCCTCGGCGTTCAATAACCGGTTCGATGCGACGGGAGCGACCTGGGCGGTCAATATCACGGGTGGGTCAGGCAAAGACACACTTCTTGGCGGCAATATGAACGACACGCTCAATGGGGGGGCGGGTGATGACACGCTGATTGGCAACCTTGGTAACGACTTGCTGACTGGTGGTATCGGCATCGACACCATCAGCTACCAGACCGCCAGCAGTCCTGTTACTGTGAATCTGGCTACGAAGAAGACTGCCGGAGCAGCTGGGACCGACACGCTTAATGGCATTGAAAACGTTATCGGTTCCCTGTTCTCTGACAGCATCACCGGCGATGCCTTCAATAACCTGCTCGACGGCGGCGACCTCTTCCTTGGTAATGACACCATCTTCGGCAATGGTGGAACTGACTCCATCGTCAACGCGTAGCCTCGCCACCTGTTGATTAAGAGGACTTACGGCCATGTCGGCATGAGTCTTTTTGCTCTATGTTGATTTCGATTGAAATCGATGACGCTTCCTGGAGTGGAGGAAGTGAGCCAAGACAGCGAGACGCTATGTACTTACGGCTGAGTTGATCAATTCAATGTCGCAGTAGCGGTCTCGTCGTGGTGGGGAAATAGTCGTAGTCTGAGCGGCACATTTCCAAGTTCTGCCGGATGGACTGGTTTGGGAATTCTGGAACTGGAATGCGTGGAGCCAATTCCAGATTTGGCTCCAGATCAATTTAGCTCCAGAATGGCACTCAGAAAAAAGAAAAAGGCTTGCCGCAACTTGATGTGCGACAAGCCTCTAGAGTGCCCACGACAGGACTTGAACCTGTACGATATTGCTATCACTAGGCCCTCAACCTAGCGCGTCTGCCAATTCCGCCACGTGGGCAGCGGGAAGGGGCAAGAGAGTATCACTGTGGGGCGAGAATTTCAATCAGAGCGGGGTGGGGAAATTTGCACTCGCGGTCTGATTGGTGCGGTTTGCTCCGATTGAGGGGTTTTGGAGGGCGCGGGACCGTGGTAATTGCCTCAGTTCTGGGGCTGGGCCCACTCCGGACGCTCGGCTTCATAGGTCACCGGTTCCTTGGAAATCGGGTGCACGAAGCTCAGTTTCCAGGCCAGCAAATTCAGCGGCGGGGCGTCCGGGGCGATCGTCTGGGTGTCTCCCAGCTTCTTCCCCGGCAGGTAGGTCGGGTCGCCCACGATGGAGTGTTTCAGGTCCCACAGGTGGATCCGAATCTGGTTCGTTCGCCCGGTCACGGGGGTGGCCTCGATCAGGCTGGTGCCATCTGCGGATCGCTCGATGACACGGAACAGCGTGGAGGCGGGTTTGCCGTCCTTCCAGTCGACGCGATAGGAGCCCAGCTCCCCGACCTCGTCACTGATCGGGGCGTTGCTGTGGAACTCGTCGAGTGTCGGGTGACCGTGGACCCGGGCGAGGTACCGCTTGGTCACGAGACCTCGCTCGAACTGCCGCTGCAGCTGGTGGGCAAAGTGCCGCGTGCGGGCGAACAGTACGATTCCCGATGTATTCGCATCCAGGCGGTGAACCGGACGCGGGTTGTAGGGCTCATAGACCGACGCGAGGATCGAGGTCAGTGTGTTGCGATTGAATCGGCCACACGGATGCATCGGCAGCGGGGCTGGCTTGAGGACGATGATGATCGCTTCGTCTTCGTGCAGGATGCGGATGTCCGCGTTGACGTCGGGTTCTTTCGCCGCCGGATGAAGATGCAGGTAGCGATCGCCGCCTCGCACGATGTGGTCGGCGGGAACCGGGATCGGATCGGGGCCCTCCATGCCCTCGGGGACGATGCGTTTCAGCAGGTGTCCCGTCTCGCAGGTTTGCAGCCACTCCTCTCGCGAGATGTGTCCCAGGATCCCGCACAGACAGTCGATCAGCTGTTGCCCGTCGTACGCAGCTGGGATGTTGAACGGCCGCTCGTTCTGGTAGACGCGGCTGCCGGGAAGCGGGTGAGTGGCGGCGTGGATGGCTGCGTTTTGTGCGGCGACCTGCTGAGCCTGCTGGGCTTCGGTCGGGACAAAGCAGTAGGGGCAGGAGACCTTGATCACGTAGCGGGGGTCAGCCTGCTCCTCGGCTGTGAGTGGCGACTGGCAGGCGTAGCACTGCACGCTGTCCGACTCATCCAGCGATGGGTCGAGCCCGACACGATCGTCGAAGACGAAGCACTCGCCGTCGTAATGGGCTGAGCCGCATTCCTCAAAGTACTTGAGAATCCCTCCCTCCAGCTGATAGATATCCTTGTAGCCTTTCATCTCCATGAAGGGCCCCGCCTTTTCACAGCGGATGCCCCCGGTGCAAAACATAACGACGGGTTGTTCCTTGAGCTCCTCGGGCAGGGTGGCCACCGCGCCGGGAAACTCGCGGAAGGTACGGATCGGGAAGACCATCGCGTTGCGGAATGTCCCGAGTTTGATCTCGTAGTCATTGCGGGTGTCGAGCAACGTGATCGGCCGGCCTTCATCAAGCCAGCGTTTGAGTTCGGCGGGCTTCAGCTTGGGGGATGGCTTACCGACGGGATCCACACCCTCGACCCCAAAGCTGATGATCTCTTTCTTGATCTTCACCAGCATGCGGCGGAAGGGCTGGTGGTCGCTTTCGCTGTATTTCGCCTGCAAGTCCTCCAACCCCGGGATGGTTCGCAGCTCCGACAGCAGCTGTTCCACGCTCTCCCGGATCCCCGCGATGAAGAGGTTGATGCCCTCGGTGCTGAGCAGAATCGTTCCGCGTAGACCCAACTGCTTGCATAAGGCTGTCAGACGCTCCCGCAAGGGCTTGAGGTCGGACAGGGACGCGAAGCGGTATGAAGAGATGTTGGTAAACATGGGCGTGAACAGAGACTGCGAGGTCGGGGGGAAGTGGTCAGCCAAAAGCGGAGGCCTGCAACTCGGTGGCCAGGCCAGCAGAAGTTGGCGGGTTATTCTCCTGTGCACCATACCCCACGGCAACTGTGCGGTTTTTGCGTGCGAAGTGTGCTCGGATTTGAGAGACACAAGTTCTCACCCACGCGAGTGGGCGTCGCTCCTCATCTCCCTCTCCCCCGGACCAGACATGGCTGTCTCAATTGAACGGAATCGGGGGAGAGGGCCGGGGTGAGGGGCATCGCGTGCTGCCCTCTACTTCTTCGCTGGCCCGCCTTGCTTGACCGGTAACGGGTGCCCCAGCGTGTCCTTGTTCGGCTGGAACCCATCGCCCGCCACGTCGACGAAGATCGGATTGCCGATCGCGGTCGGCTGTTGTTTACCGTACTCCGGGCCCGCGATGGGACCGATGGTCGTCTTCTCGCTGGCTGCGACCACGATGAGGTGGGCGTCTTGTTCCAGAGTCACCGGGATCTTGCGGTCAAACTTGATGACGCCGTTTCCGAAGGCTTCAGGGTGTTTCTCCCGCGTGTAGTTCTGGCCCGGAAGTACGCGACCATTGGCCAGCACGAACACCCGGTCAACGTCGATCCAGTTCGGGCATTGCACGCGGATCGACAGCTCGACCGACTTCGACTTGGCGACCAGTGATTGCCCGCACGTGACTCGGCTGTTGATGCCTGGTTCGGTCGCCCAGATTTCGAGGAATGGCCCGTTCGACATGATCAATCGCCCCTGTTCGCTGGCATGGACCATCTCCAATGTATCGATCTTTGCTGGGGCATCGGTCGATGACTGAATCCAGTTGCGAATGCCTCCCGACCCATGAAAGTTGTAGTGAGCGTCGGTGTTCACGACTCCGTAGACCTTGTGCCCCTGGTTGAGCAGCTGGAGCCAGTTGAAGACGGTGTTGTTGTAGATCTTGTCGTTGTAAACCTTGGTCGGCTGCATATCGAGAATCGTATGGAGGGGGTGAACCTCCATCACATCCATAAAGGCGAACCCCTTCGCGTACCCATCGTCAGGCTCGCCATCCCCGTTGCGGTCGTAGAAGAGCCAGCCGACATCGGGATGGTTTTGCTGAACGAGTTTCTCGCTGCGATTGTCCCACAGGGCCAGACGCTCGATCTGAGCTTCGGGGCTGTCGTCGAAGGTCGGCCCGCCGCCATCCTGGCGATGGGGATGGTGGTGTAATGGAAACGCGTTCTGGTGGTTGAGTGGGAGCGGCGTCCCTGTCATCTCCATTCCGGTACAGGTCGCCATGAACGAGCGGATCTTGAGTTTGTCGATGTGCTCGTCATAGCTGCTGATGCGGTTGTGTTCGGTACAGGGCGCGAACTCGATGTGCTCGCTGGTGAGGTTGAGAACTCGCCCCAGCTGGCTGGTGGTGTTGTCTCCCGAGGGTGATGCGTGGCTGTGGAAATCGCCGCTGACCCAGCCCGAGGTGTCGACGACTCTTGGAAGTTTGACGTTCAGTTCCGCCGTTTTACCGGCCTCGACAGTGAGGTCCACGATCGTGGAGTCGTATTCCGGACCGTGGCTGACTCGGGCCTTGTAGGTCCCCGGAGCGAGCAATTGCTGAAACTCGCCGTTGGGTGTGTAACGCAGATTCCGCACGCCGAACTCAGCTGTGTCGGGGCCGAAGTACGGGGCAGTGACTCCCTCGGGAACGTCGAATGACACCTTACAGGGAATCGGCTGGCCATCGCCGTCCGTGATCCTGGCGATCACGGTGCCGGGCTCGAAGTCCTGGATACGCACTGCCTGCGACTGCTCAATGGCCGGCTCGACCTGCAGCGCGATGGCCTCGGCAACTACAGCCCCGTTAAAGAGGACCTTCAGTGAATAGCCCTCAGGTTTCAGGGCGGTCGTTAACTCCCCCCGGGCATCGGTGAGGATCGTGCCCAGCAGCTGATCGGCTTGGCGGATCTCGACCCGGGCATGAGACAGACGTTGTCCGGTCGCGGACTGAATCGCCAGCGTCGTGCGGACATGGGGATCCTGGCTCAGTGCTGCCACAGCTTCGGGTAACGTGGCTGCAGCTGCGATGCGGCGGGTCACAGAGAAGCTGCCGCCAGCTGGGATCTCGATCTCCTCGTTCATCGACGCATCGGTCATTTTCAGTACGGTCGTTCGCGGATCACTGTTCGTCAGCAGTTGTCGACCCTCGACCGTGATGGCGTAGGCCTGGCGCCAGAATCGGTCTTCGATCGTAAAAGTGGGAGCGGTACCGTCGGCTCCCTTCAGGACATCTTCGTTCTTGGTGTCGTATCGCAGGTCATCGATCAGCTTCACCTTCAGCGGGGCGGCGGTTTCGTTGCGATAGGTACTCGTCACCTCAAGAGAGCGACTGTCGGCGGAGAGGGCATAGCGGGTTTCCACGGCCGGTTTGCCTTCGCTGGCTGCGGCTTTCACAGTAATGGACGCCGACTGGGGATCGCGATGGACGGTCACCTGATCTCCCGGTTGGGACTTCCCCAGGCTGTCAGTCGCGACCCATTCGCGGTAGGCGTAATCACGCTGGCCGGGATAGAAGGCACTCAGCTGATCGCTCTGGTTCTCCCGCGTGGTCAGGTCGATGAGTGTCCCCGCGTTACTCTTGACGAAGACATTGACGTTCCGCGTCGCAATCGGTTGAGCGATCACAGCCACCAGATTCCGATTGCGGATCACGAGGTCCCCGACAATCGGGTCGGCCTCCTTGCCACGCGGGGCCGTCGAGTCCCAGTTTTCGTCGGTCAGGCGAATGATCTCGACCGGAATGGCTGTCTGCTCCTGACTGGAGACGACACACCACATGGCACCGAAGAGCAGCGATACGATGGCGACTGGATAGATCGTCTTCATGGAGAATGCCTGAATGAGCATGGTCGAAACGAGTACAGATGACTGAGAAGCTAACTCCCGCTCCTGGCAGAGGCAACCAGGTGAACCGGTTATTCCAGTGTTGACGTTGGGATCGATTCTGCAAGGCGTTGATACAACGCAACATTACGAGACATCTGTCCCAATCCGACCTGGCGACATACTGGGAAGAGTCTTCCACGAAAACCAGATTGCCAAGGGTGTTCCGGCGACCCATAGTTGAGGGCATTCGATTAGGGGCCCGTCATGAAATTCGCTGGACTGCTTGACTTCTTCAGACGCCAGCCGGCGCAGGCTGCCTCACAACGGGTGCATTTGACGAATATCTCCCGCAGTGCCGCGCGTTCGATCACTCGAACGGGATTGTTTCTCAAGCAACGACTCTGGACATTTCCGATCATCGCGGTGGCAATCCTGGCTTTGATTGGCTGGGGCATGCGTCATGCCATCGAGACCACGATGAAGGAGAACCTCAAGAGTGGCATGCAGACGTTGCTCGGCGTCGAAACGGCCATGCTCGAAACATGGCTGAAGATCCAGGCGTCCAACGCTGAAAGCGAAGCCAACTCGGTTCCGTTCCGGGAGATGTTTCACAAGCTCCAGGCCGCTCAAGAGCCGGGGCCCACGACGAGTGACAAGCCAAACTCAGCGGAGTTGCAGAAAGAACTCAAGAAGATGCTGTCGCCCATGATGTCTTCGCATGGGTTCAGTGGGTATGTCATTGTTGACAAATCGATGCTGATCGTCGGGGCTTTCAGTGAGGAACTGGTCGGACAAACAGCTCCCAAACAATTCGAACAATTTCTGTCGAGAACACTCCAAGGGGAAACGATCGTTTGCCCGCCATTCTCCAGTATTGTCATGTTGAAGGATGAATTCGGACAACTGCGGAGTGCTGTTCCGACCATGTTTGCTTGTGCTCCGGTTCGCGACGCCAGCTTTCAAGTGATCGGGGCGCTCTGTTTGCGAATCCGGCCAGAATTGGAGTTCACGCGAATCCTTCAATTGGGCCGGATCGGAGTCACCGGGGAAACGTATGCCTTCAACGGCCAGGGGACGATGGTCTCGAACAGCCGCTTCGATGACGATCTGATTCTGCTGGGCCTCATTCCCGACAGTGAGGGAAGTCGATCAATTCTGAATCTCCAGCTGCGCGATCCCGGCGGAAACATGGCCAAGGGATTTCGGCCCCGATCCCGCCGGTCAACTCTCCCTCTGATCAAGATGGCGGAGCAGGCGACTCAGGGAACAGCGGGCATTGATGTTGAGGGCTTCAGCGATTATCGCGGTGTTCCGGTGATTGGTGCCTGGCACTGGTTTGATAAGTACGGCTTCGGTGTCGCCACGCAGATGGACTACGAAGAGGCCTACCGCCCACTGACGATTCTGAACCGGACGTTCTGGGGGCTGTTTGCGCTCTTGGGACTGAGTACGGTTGCGATCTTTGTCTTCACGATCATTCTGGCCCGCATGCAGCGAGAGGCTCAGAAGCAGGCCATCGCTTCCCAGAAGCTCGGTCAGTACCGGCTCGAGGAAAAGCTCGGCTCGGGCGGAATGGGCGTGGTCTACAAGGGGCTGCACGCCATCCTGCGACGCCCGACGGCGATCAAGCTGCTGCATGTCGAAAAGGTCAACGACAGCTCGATCGAACGCTTCGAACGCGAGGTGCAGATCACCTGCCAGTTGAACAACCCCAACACCGTGGCGATCTACGATTACGGTCGCACGGAAGAGGGCATCTTCTACTACGCGATGGAGTATCTCGACGGGATCGATTTGCAGAACCTCGTCGAAAAGTACGGGCCGCAATCAGAGGCCCGCGTCATCCATATCCTGCAGCAGATCTGCGGCTCGCTCTATGAAGCCCACTCGCTGGGGCTGGTGCATCGTGACATCAAGCCGGCGAACATCATGCTTAATCGTCGCGGCGGCGAGCCCGATGTCGTGAAGGTGCTCGACTTCGGACTGGTGAAGGCCCTCGACGACGACAAGCAGGCTCACCTCACCGCTGCGAACTCAATGACGGGGACGCCGCTGTATATGTCGCCGGAATCGATCCAGTCGCCCAACACCGTGGATGCTCGTAGCGATCTCTACGCGGTGGGAGCGGTGGGGTACTATCTGCTAACTGGGCATCCGGTATTTGAGACCACCAGCATTGTGGAGCTGTGCCAACAGCACGTCTCCGCGATCCCGATCCCGCCGTCCGAACGGTTAGGAGCCCCGGTTTCGAAGGAACTCGAAGCCGTCCTGCTCTCGTGCCTGGAGAAATCCCGGGCCAAACGCCCGCAGACCGCCCGCGACTTGGCCTCCATGCTGACCAAGTGCCCGACGGCCAATAACTGGTCAATTGATGAAGCCGACGCCTGGTGGGGCCGTCACGAACGGGGCGTCGCCACGAGTGTCGGGACCACCAGCCAGATCAACCTCGCCGCGAATCCCCCCAGTAATTTCCACGACCAGACCTTCGTCACCGATGCCGAGTAGGCCTCGCCATTCCCGCTCCGGTGACGAATCGTCCCCGTGATGCGAGGTCAATGCCCTGACTCCAGCTTCGGGAGCCCCGTTCGTTTACAGAGCGGCAAGAGAGGGCATTCGGTGCAGCGCGGCCGCCGGGCGATACACAGTCGCCTGCCATGATGGATCAGGCGATGCGAGAACTGAATCCATTCCGACGGCGGCAGGAGCTTCTGCAGGTCCGCTTCGATCTTCACCGGATCGGTCTGCTTTGTCAGCCCCAGCAGCCCGGTGATTCGTCGGACATGGGTGTCGACCACGACTCCACTGGGGATGCCAAAAGCGGTGCCCAGCAGAACATTCGCGGTTTTACGACCGACACCCGGCAACTTGACCAACTCGTCGAGGGTTCGCGGGACCTCGCCACCATGTTCATCGACCAGTTGGCGGGCCATGCCGCGAATGTTGGTCGCCTTGGCCCGGAAGAAGCCCAGTGACTGAATGATCGATTCCACGTCCGCCTGTGTTGAATCCGCGAGAGCCGCTGGAGTCGGGTACTTCTTGAACAGCTGGGGCGTGACCGAGTTCACCCGCTCGTCGGTACATTGAGCCGAAAGAATGGTCGCCGTCAGCAGCTGGAAGGGCGTTGAATGGACCAGCGCACACTCGGCCTCGCCGTACGTCTTCTTCAGCACGCGGGCAATCTCCAGAGCCTGTTGCTTTCGGGCATCATTTCGGGAAGGCACGCACAGCTCCTGGATTTCGGACCGAACGGTAAAGGTCGATCGTGGACAACCGGTTTTCAGCGTTCGTAGAATCGCGTCTCGCCCGGTCTCTCCACAAGAGTACATGCGGGTTTCTGCGAGACCACCTGACGGGCAGACTCGCCGGATGTTTCCAGGCACTGCTCGTTGTGTCGCTTCTCCCTCAATCCAGGATCTCATGACCGACGACTCCTCACACGACCCGCCAGCTGCGACCTTGGAAGAGGCGGTGCGGTTGTTCAATGAGCGAGAGTATTTTGCGTGTCACGATGTGCTGGAGGAGTTGTGGGGCGAAACGGTCGGCGCAGACCGCGACTTTTACCAGGGATTACTGCATGCGGCGGTAAGTTTGTTCCACTTGTCGGAAGGTAATCCGGCGGGGGCCCGTAAGATGCACGCGTCGTCGCTGCGGTATCTGGCTGGCTACGGGGCCGCATTCTCCGGAATCGACCTCGATCAATTGCGGGCCGATCTGGCGGTGTCTTTCGAGCCGTTGCGAGCGGGCATTCCAGCAGGGTTTGTCGCACCTGATTTAGAGACGCTGCCCCTGCTGCATGGGAGTTCTGATGATGAATGAACCGAGTGGACTGGTGGAAGATCTGTCGGAGTTCAGTGGAGTGGCTCCCCTTTTTCCACTGCCCGACTTCGTGCTCTTCCCCCAGGTGACGCAGCCTCTGCACATCTTTGAGCCGCGATATCGCGAGATGATTGCCGACGTATTGAACGGCGAGCGACTAATCGCGATCGGGACACTCAAGCCGAACTGGGACTCGCTCTACGAAACGAAAACCGCTCCGGTGTATCCCGAGGTCTGCCTCGGACGCATCATGCTGGAGAGGGAGATGGACGACGGTAAGTATGTCATCGTGATCCGCGGCCTCTGCCGGGCCCGCATCAAAGCGGAGCGGCTGACCAAGACCGCCTACCGGCAAGTGGAACTCGATTTGAAGTATGACAGATACACCGAGACGCCGGAGATTCATCGGGCCAACCGCCGGGCAGAGCTTCTCGAAACGTTGATTGCCACGCTTCCCGGAGCCGATGGGAACCGGGAGACGACCGAGAACGCCCTCAAGGATCTGCCGCTGGGAGTGCTCTCCGATCTGATTGCGAGCTCGTTGAAACTCCCCACAGAAACGATGGTCGCGCTCCTGGCGGAGAGTAACGTCGATGTCCGCACCGATTTACTCCTCGACCTCTTGCGAGAACAACAACGCGTGCAGCAGGAGTCTGGGACCGGACGCAAATTCCCCCCGGACTTCAGTGCGAACTAATAGGACACCGCATCTCTCAGATCTGTGGTCATCCGTTCAATCGGTGTCCCTCTTCGGGAATGGGAGATCAGTGCAGGATCTTGAGGACTCAGATTTCACGGAGGAACACAGATGGAGTGGCGTGGCCCGTCTGGGGCGTCACACCGTGTCCGCTGGCTGTGGATGATCAAACTTGTGTGTCATGCCGATTGAAGACAACGTTGCTAGACTGCCCACATGTCGACACCAGATCCGAATGAGATTGATTTCCTGCCCGGGCTTCAGCTGGACTTGGGCCGTGCGGAACGTTGCGGCTTTCCCGAGGTGCTGTACGGTCCCGGCAAGTCGATCGACAATGTCGTCGACGCTTTCGCTCACCTGCATCTGAACGGCCAGTCGGCGTTCATCACGCGTGTCTCCGATGAGCAAGCAGCTGCTTTATGTCAGCGTTTTCCGGCGGCGATACATAACCCACTGGCGAAGACCGTCCGACTGATCCCGGCAGATGGGGAAGCTCCCCTGTCGGGTAAGGCGTGGGTGATTACAGCGGGAACCAGTGATCGTCCCGTCGCGGAGGAGGCCCTCGAAACGCTGAAGTGGATGCGTGTCGAGTGCGATCTGATCATGGATATCGGCGTCGCCGGACCCCAGCGACTGCTGCGACAAGTTCCCCGTTTACGCGAGGCGGACGCTCTGGTCGTCGTCGCCGGTATGGAGGGAGCCTTGCCCTCGGTTGTCGGGGGCTGGGTCAGCTGCCCGGTCTTCGCAGTCCCGACCAGCGTGGGCTACGGGGCTTCGTTCCAGGGCTTGTCGGCGTTGCTCAGCATGCTCAACAGCTGCGCAGCGAATATCGCGGTCGTGAATATCGATGCGGGCTTTAAGGCCGGCTACCTCGCCGGGCTGGTCTCTCGCCGCAAGGGATGAGCTACTTGGCCGGCGGCAATGTCGCGGGCGGGGCGGGGGGCAACTCGAGAGGAGTGGTCTCGGTATAGGCCGCGGGCTCCACGCCCGGAACGTCACCGACTCGATCGAACTCCGACAAATCGGGCTGCCATCCCGCCAGGGCTGCCACGTCTTCGGAGGCCAGCTGAATGCTGAACTCGTGGACGGTCTCCTTGCTGCCCGTGATGTCGAACATGCGAGTCGCACGAGTGCGGAACGTCGCCGGATCGATGACGATTTGAGCCCCCTGATAGAGCATCGCATCGGCTCCCGCGACGGGAGTCCCATGCAGTACGATCGCCTTCTGGTCATCGGTGATGATCGACCAGCTGTAGTTCGCTCGCAGCTCTTTTTCCTGTAACCCGACGAGCATCGGCAGTGCACTTTGTGGGGCGATCAAGGTCTGCCACACTGCATCGAACGACCCGCCACACAACAGTTCCTTGGCCGAAGTCGGCAATTGGTGCACTTCGTAGCGATGCATCGGGTTGTCGACCTGCAACAACTGATTCTTGTCCCACACCAGCATCATTTCCGGGCCGGGCATCTGGGTGTAGGGCTGGCCATCAACCCCCACTCGAGTACTGCCAGCGGGAATCGTCTTATCGGATTGCGACACATACAGACCCGAATAGGGAGCCGCGAACACGAATGTTCCGGTCGAGTGCGTTTCGATTTCGGTCGCGGAGTCGTAGTCAGCTCGATGGAACGTGGCTCGCAAGGCATTCGCTGCCTGAGAAGCGGCGACCCAGCCGGTCAGGACTTCCGAGACTCGGGGGCTGATCTCTGGCTTGGTGGTGGCTCGGCCCGCAGCATCAAAGGAGGCTCGGACGATCCCGTTTTCAGAGGCGATCGACTCTCTGGCCGCAACTTTGCTCATCTGAGCGCGGACGACATCCCGGATCTCCTGGCGATGGTTTCCAACCGTCACAGACTGGGGCATACCCAGATCGTTCAGGGACACACGAACGCTCGGCAGGAACTGCTGTTCCAGCGGGTCACAAGGCACTGCCAGGAGTTCCGCCGGACTCGGCTGGCTCCAAGTGTATCGCGTCTGCAGATCTTCTTCTCTCACCGGGCCCAGGAACGGCTGCAAGGCTCGCACCATGGCACCGTCACGTCCCCGATCTTCACTCGTGGTTTCCCAGTTCTGTAACACAGCGCGGATATCCGCCAGTGGCTCAGCCGCGTCCACACTCGAGACAGTCATGAGTCCGAGGAACAGAAAGCCCAACCACTTTTCGAGTTGCCGATCCATGTCGCATTGTTTCCTTCGCGGGGGCAGCCCCAACTCCGAGTGAGGCCGAGCGAGCCCCACGGGCGGAGTGGTAGCACATCGTTGCAAGTGGAGAAAGAGGAGTTCGGACGAGCAGTGTGTCGTCGGTTTGATGTCACCTGTTTGGGGGGGATCGACCACACATCGATTTTGGTCGAAATGAAACGCCGTGAGGACTCCCAGCGCAGTGGGGTATTCTCGCGGTTTCTGGGGGATTAGGACGACGATTCTTTCGGGGCATGACCGTTCCTCGTGAGGTTCGGTCGGTGGCATGGCGAACTGGTCTACGGTGCCTTAGACTGCCCCCCGCTCGTCCTCATCACTGGGTGCTTTAGTGCCCAGCCCCATCTTCGGAACCTCCTTCACTTTTCGCTTGGAACGCGTCATGCGTGCGCTGGCAGTCCGCCCAGGAATCAAACACTCCGCCCACATTGCAGAGCTTCCCGAGCCCCGGCTCGACAGCATTCCCGACGGACGCGGCGTGCTTGTGCGAACTCTCCAGGTTGGTGTCGACGCGACCGACATGGAGATCAACGAAGCCCTCTACGGGCGTGCCCCAGAAGGCTTCGATTTCCTCGTGCTCGGTCACGAAGTGTTCGGCATCGTCGAGGCAGTCGGCCCAGCTGTGAAGCATGTGAAGCCGGGGGACTACTGCACCTGTACGGTTCGTCGGCCCGGCCCCACGTTGTATGACTTAATCGGGCGAAACGATATCACTGGGCATGAGGAGTACTACGAGCGCGGGATCAACCTGCGTCACGGGTATATGACCGAACGCTGGGTCGACGATGCCGAGTTCGTCGTCAAAGTGCCGCAGGGGCTCAAGCACCTGGGCGTCCTGTCCGAGCCCGCCAGTGTCTGTGCGAAAGCCATCGAGCAGGCTTACCTCGCTCAGAAGCGATTGCAGGTCTGGGAGCCGAAGGTGGCGTTCGTGATGGGAGCTGGCCAGATCGGTTTGCTCTCGACACTGATGCTGCGGCTGCGCGGGTTGCAGGTCTACACCGTGGCCCGGACCGCGAATCCCGGTCTCAAAGAAGAGATCTGTCACGCCTACGGGGCGACCTATGTCAGCACACAGGAGACCTCGCTCGACGATCTGGTCAAACGGGTCGGTAAGCCTGATCTGATCGTTGAGGCCACGGGCTCCAGCCGCGTTGCCTTCGACAGCATGCGGATCCTGAATATCAACGGGGCACTGGTCTGGACGAGCGTCACCGGCGGACAGAAGACCGTTGACGTGCCCGGCGATGTCATTAACCTCGAATGGGTCCTCGGCAACAAGTTGCTCGTCGGTTCCGTGAATGGAAACCGCCACCACTTCGCGCAAGGTCTGGCTGACCTCGCGCTCGGTGAAGTCATGTATCCCGGTGTCACTCAGCGAATCCTGACCACCCCGGTCGAGGGATTCAGCGATCCCAAGAAAATTATGGATCTGCTCGGCGACTCCAAACACCTGAAGGTCTACGTGAACATCGGCAAGTGATCACGCCAGAACAACAGACCAAAACCAAGCACCTCGCATAAAGCTGGCGTTAAGCTCGCCTCTCTTCTTCGTTTCCTTGCTTGTCTTTTGTTCCATTTCTCCCGCGGGCAATCAGCGATTCGGGTACATCGTTCCGGAGTGGATCAATAATCGGCGCCGACCCGTGAGCTAAATTTCGGGAGGGTGACCCGCTATACTCGCCATCGCCCTCCAACAGCTCGCCCCCGCTCCCTCGCAGTCACCCCGCCCACTATGTGGTATGCCCTCTCAGCTGCGATGCTGTTTGCTGTTTCAGCGGTTTGCGGTCAAAGCCTGAGCCGTCAGATCGGCGGCGTAACCGCCAATTTCTTCCGCATTACGATCGCCTGTTCGTCATTGGGGCTGATCACCTGGTTCTTCTTTCCGGGGCAGGTCCACGCCTCTTCGTTTCCGTGGTTTGCGGTCAGTGGCGTGCTCGGCTTCGGGCTGGGTGATGTCGCACTGTTTTTGGCCTACCCGTTGCTCGGAGCCCGGACAGCGGTGCTCGTGAACCTCTGCTGGGGAACTTTGGTCGGAGCACTGGCTGACCGGCTCCTGATCGGAACGCATCTTTCACGCCCGGAGATCGCAGCAGCGACGCTCACGCTGAGTGGTGTCGTCCTGGCCATGCATCGCGAGGACGAGCCGTTTCAGTGGAACGCGGGGCTGCTGCTCAGCCTCTTTTCCGGAACCTGCGGAGGGCTGAGCCTCACGTTGAGCCGCATGGCGCTCGGGATTGCCCTGGACGCGAATCAGACGATCTCCGGTCCCGTGCAGGCCTTTCAGCGCACGGTCGGAGGACTGGTCATCGGTTGGATTGCGTTCGCCGTCTTGCGTTATTCGGCGAAGGGGAAGCCGGTCTTTCCGCACGGGGTCTCCCCGGTGAAGTTGCCGCCGCTGATCCTGGCCTCATCCACAATCGGACCCGTCATTGGTGTCAGCATCATGCAGGTCGGCTTGCAGCAGGTCGGCAGCAGTGCTGTGATCTCGGCGATCTCTTCGACCGTCCCGATCATGCTGCTGCCGATTTCGAGCTACATCGACCACAAAGCTCCGACCCGTCTGGCGATCATGGGCTCGTTTCTCGCCGTCGGCGGTGTCGCAGCCATGGCCTACCTGCGGTCACGCTGAGTCATGGCGCTCTGCTACTGGACTGCGTCACCCTACGGCTGGGCCTTTGCCGTCGCCCGATCCTGAATGTCATAGCAAAGTACGGCGTTCTGCTCGCGCAGGTAGAGCTTGCCATCGAGAATCACCGGGTGAGCCCAGCTGGGGCGCTCGCCACTATTCGGGACCTTGAATTTTCCCTGTTCGACGAAATCGGCGGAGTCCGCCTTCGCCAGCACCATCGTCCCGTCGGCAAAGTGCAGATAAAGGCTGCCATCTCCGGCAGCCACCGCGATCGAACCGGTTCCCGAGGCTCGCTTTCGCCAGATGACTTTCCCCGTCATCAGTTCGGCACAGAACGGGACGCCGGTGTCGTCCGAATCGCCATATAGGTAATCGCCGACCAGCACAATTCCCCCGTGCTTGTTGGCCAGCTTCGGATCGATGGGATAGATCTCTTCGACCGTAACGCCGCCTTGTCCATCGGCTTTCTGGCGGAGCAGGGCACCACCGCGTTTGTAACCGGCGGCGATGAACACCAGATCCTCCCGCACGATCGGAGTCGGGATCACAGCTGTGGTGCGATCGATGTTGTAGGACCACAAGACCTTCCCATCGCTGGCCCGGACGCCCAGAGCCCCGCTGCCGGTGGTCTGGACATAGACGCGGACATCTCCCACGGTCGCGATGACGATCGATGCGTGTCCCGCCCCGACATCACCTTCACGAACGGTCTTCCAGACGGTGTCGCCCGTCAGCTTATTGAGAGCGACCATCGTCGTCTGGTCTCCTCCCGGAGTACAGACAACCACGTCCCCATCGATGAGCGGCGACTCACTGTAGCCCCAGTTGTCGGCCTTCTTGCCGCCGAAGTCCTTCGACAGGCTCTTACTCCATTTCTTCTCACCGGTCTGGGCGTCACAGCAGATCAACTCGCTGTGTGCGGTGAGGGCATAGACCCGATCACCATCGACAGTCGGTGTGCTGCGAGAGCTTTGCCAGTTCGGCTTCCCCTCCTGCCAGGCGGCCCCCAATTTGGTGGTCCAGACCCGCTTGCCATCTTGTCGCTGCAGGCAGATCAGGTACTCGTCCTTGTCTCCCACATCAGCGATCTCATCGCCCAGCAGGTACATGTGATCGCCGACCACGGCCGGGCTGGTGTAGCCGCGTCCCGTGCCCTCGACCTTCCAGACAAGCTGAGGACCGCCCTCAGGCCAGGATTGTAGAAGGTTCGTTTCTTTCGAGACCGCGGTTCGGTCAGCTCCCCGGAAGGTCGGCCAGTCACCCGCACTCGATCCCACCGGGATCACGAGGCCCAGGAGTGCGACGCCGAAAACCGGAGCTGCCAGTTGCCACATCTTCATCACGTCTGCCCCTGAAATGTGTGTCTCATCGTCGATGTATGAGGCGTCGAAATCTGTTCAAGGGAGAACGCGACCCGAGGCGACCGACCGCATGCAGTGTGGCGATCCTTCTCGACCTCGCTGATCTCACGAACTCCACATGCCTCATCACGATGTTTCGCCAGGTGTCACCGCGCGCTCACAGAAATCGATTCAACCCCGGCACCGCGATCTTCTGTGTCCGTACTGTAGGCTCCCGCCCACGATCGAAGCAAAGGATCGCCCCGCCTGATGGGCCTGAAACGGCCCGCGAACAAACACAAACAGCTGCCGGTCAGTGGGTAACCGGCAGCTGCGAGTGGATCGAAATGAGGCGAAAGCTGTTACGCGCCGCCGTGGCAATTCTTGTACTTCTTCCCGCTTCCGCATGGGCACGGATCGTTGCGACCGACCTTCTTTTCGCGGTTGCGGATCGGTTCGATCACGCTGGGCGCCTGACCTGGCTGAGTCCCGGTCTCCTGGATGTTCGACGGCTGAGGGGCAGGGGCCGCCTCAGCGATCACGGGAGCGGCGGTCTCGTGAACCGCAGCTGTCTCGTGCCAGACATCGCGGAGGAATCGCGGATCGCTCTCCCGCTCGAGGCGGAAGACGGCAGAGGTGGCTGCCTCGCCGATGCGGTCCCACATTGCGTCGAACTCTTTCATGCCCTGACGCTTGTACTCGACCTTCGGGTCTTTCTGAGCGTATCCGACCAGTCCCACGTTCTGACGCAGGAAGTCCATGTGGTACAGGTGTTCCTTCCACGAGTTGTCGAGCAATTCCAGCAACACCTGACGCTCGGCCTGACCCATTTCGGGGCGGTACTTCGATTCGTACGCCTTCATCGCGTCGATCTTGACCTGCTCAGCTGTCTGCTGCTTCATCAGGTCCAGATCAAGTTCCGTCTCGAAGCGGCGGAACACAAAGTCGTGCAGCTCACGCAGCGCATTGACATCGCGAAGCGTCCGGGGAGCCTTTGATTTCCCCTTCGTCGGGGGGAAGGCTCGGTCGAGATACGCATTGATCTGGCCTGCAATATCATCCTTGGGCAGGAACTCGCGGCTGGCGTTGAGGATCTTTTCTGCCAGCGACTCGATCGAAAGCGACTGCAATTCTCCGGAATTGAGCTGGCAGCGGAACCGGTTATTGGCCCAGCGAATCAACCCGTCCCGGTCGGCAGGAGTCGTGTCTGTACCCTGGAACCGCATCAGGCTGATGATGACCGGGAAGCGGGCGTCCTGCTCATCGTACCGCTCTCGAAGTTTCTCCATGATGAGTGGAATTGCCTTCTCCGGCTCTTCATGGATGTTGAATGAAGACGGCGGAATCGCCAGCCCGAACTGATGGTGCAGCCAGCCCGAGAGTTGATTGCGGCCAAAATCCTCGTGCAGGAAATGGTTGAGCGGCTCGAAGTCGGTCTTGTTGATGAATTCCGTTGCCCGCTCCAGAATCGCATCGTGCAGATCGTCCATGTTGAGCTCGTCTGAGCCCTCCACCTTGGCGATGTTTCGCAGTTCACGCGGGTTGGTGTTCTGGCCATACAGCCGGTTGACCCAGTTCGCGAACGCCTGCCAGTTCCACTCCGATTCCGGGAGTTCCTTCGGCAGGTTCTCGATGATCTGCTCATGAATGAGCGTGTCAGCCTGCCGCTCTGCCTGGCCGGTCAGGTACATGATCGCCTGATCCTTATCCATGCCGCGGACGTCGTACTCGGTGACATCGTTGATCGGCATCGCCTGCATGGCCCAGGCAGCCACGGTCTCAAACGGATACTTCGGAGACAGGAAGGTCTCCACCGACTTTTCCACCTGACGCTGCATCATGTCGAGCATGATTTCGCGACAGCTGGCTCCATCGAGAATCCGTTGGCGATAGGAGTAAACCGATTTGCGCTGGAAGTCCATCACCTCGTCGTATTCGAGGAGGTTCTTTCGCGAATCGAAGTGACGTTCTTCGACCTTCTTCTGGGCCTTTTCGATCTGCTTGGTGACCATCGAGTGCTCGATGGCTTCCCCTTCCTGCATCCCGAGCCAGGCCAACACATTGCGGACCCAGTCGCCAGCAAACACCCGCATCAGGTCGTCTTCCAGTGACAGATAGAACCGGCTTGAACCCGGGTCTCCCTGGCGACCGGAACGACCGCGCAGCTGGAGGTCGATACGGCGTGAGTCGTGCCGCTCGGTGCCCACGACGTGCAATCCGCCGACCTCGGCGACTTGGCGCCCTTCGGTCTTCATCCCCTGTTGTTCGGCGATGGCGTCACTGGTGTCGTCCCACTCCGACTTGGGGACATCCAGACGCGACGAGTACTTGGCCTTCAATTGCTCCCAAGCCATGTATTCCGGGTTACCCCCCAGAATAATGTCGGTACCACGACCAGCCATGTTCGTGGCGATCGTAACAGCTCCCAGACGACCAGCCTGAGCAATATACTCCGCTTCGCGTTCGTGGTGACGAGCGTTCAGCACCTGATGCTTGATGCCACGTCGATCAAGCAGTTTTGAGACGTGCTCGCTCTTCTCGATCGATTTGGTTCCGACGAGGATCGGCCGGCCCAGCTTGTGGACCTCTGCGATTTCGCTGATGACGGCGTTCCACTTCTCCCGCTCGGTCCGATAAACGACATCGGGATGGTTGATACGCTGCGTGGGCCGGTTCGAGGGGACGGCCACGACTTCCAGACCGTAGATCTTCAGGAACTCCGTCGATTCGGTCATGGCTGTACCGGTCATCCCGCACAGCTTCTTGTAGAGCTTGAAGTAGTTCTGCAACGTGACGGTGGCGAGCGTCTGCGACACTTCCTTGATGCGGACGCCTTCTTTGGCTTCGCAGGCCTGGTGCAGTCCGTCGCTCCACTGGCGACCGGGCATCTTGCGGCCGGTGTTTTCGTCGACGATGACGATCTCGCCACCTTCGACGACGTAGTTCACGTCACGCTTATAGAGATAGTGCGCCTTCAGCGCCTGATCGATCAGATGCGGCCACTCCATGTTGCCGGTGGTGTAGAAACTTTCCACGCCCGCCAGACCTTCCGCCCGGCGAATCCCTGCCTCGGTCAGATGGCAGGAGTGCTCCTTTTCTTTGACCTCAAAGTCCTCGTCACGCTTCAGCTCGCGAGCGACCTTGTCGGCTTTCGCATATTTGGTCACATCGTCGTGCGCGGGGCCCGAGATAATGAGCGGCGTGCGAGCCTCGTCGATCAGGATGTTGTCGATTTCGTCGACGATCGCGTAATCGAGCGGTCCCTGAACCTGCATATCCTTACGCGGCTTCATGTTGTCGCGCAGGTAATCGAAGCCGAATTCGTTACTGGTTCCATAGGTGATGTCGCAGGCGTATTGCGGCTGTCGCTCCCACGGCTGCATCGGCGACTGAATCGCCCCGACGGTCAGCCCCAGGCCGATATGCGTCGGACCGACCCACTCCATGTCGCGCTTGGCCAGGTAGTCGTTCACCGTGATGACGTGCACATGCCCAGCGAGAGCGTTGAGGAACGCGGGCAACGTACAGACAAGGGTCTTACCTTCCCCGGTCACCATTTCCGCGATCTTGCCCTGATGCAGGACATAACCACCGACCATCTGCACGTCGTAATGACGCATCTTCAAGTAGCGCTTCCCCGACTCGCGCACAGCTGCGAAGGCCTCGGGCAGGATGTCGTCGAGGGTTTTCCCGTCGGCCAGCTTGGCCCGCAAGCGAGTCGCGGTTTCCTTCAGTTCTCCGTCGGAGAGCTTCTCAAAATCGGGCTCGAGCTGGTTGATCCGATCGAGCACTGATCCAGGAATGACCCGGCTACTGCCGTCCCGGTTGCGGACGAATCCCACGCGACGGATTTCTCGCTCGTTGGAGGATCCGAAGACCCCGCGGATCCCTCGCTCCGCAAGCGAAGTCATTCCGTTGAAGAACTCACCGACTCGATCAAAGACGTCCATGGTGTCTCTCGGTTTCGGAATGTGCGACACCCCGCCAGCCGTGGCCAGGTTCGCACACTCGAAAATCTCTCATGACAAAAACAGCCGCCGAGCGGGCTCGACGACCCTGCGAAAGCGTTTGGGTTGAGCTTCCCTGCTTCGGCAGCAATTGCCGGAGAACCTCGCCTATTCCGCCTGAACTGCCGTAGGGGTCTCCAATTCGCAATCCTCGTTCCCGAGTCGCGTTGAACTGCGGCTCACGAAATAGGCACTGAACGGAAATCCCTGTCGGACAGGAGTTTATTTCTCCAGAGAAATGGGGTCAATACGGTCGCCCCCAGTTCCGCCCCCAGCCTCCATGCCGAACTGGCAGGGAAGAGACGCCAGCCCGCACCGTTCCGTAGGGCAACAGCCCGTTCTCCGCTCGATCCACAGGGAGAACCTTCGAGATTACCGGTTTTCGTACAGGCTGGAACCGTCGGGAACTCCGAGAATCTGGGACGTTGTGGCTGTTAAGTCCGTCTGATTTCCAGTCAGGACCGCTTAGAAGCCGCTTCTCAGAGACGAAGATCGTCTTTGGCAGATGCCTGTCGCGTGGGGGGCAATCGCGGACGGAGGTGCAACTTCGACGGTGCGTGATTTCACTCTCGGTGGAGTGTTAGTGTTTCATTGCGATGAATTATTTCCCCGTGCGAGTCCGGAAATAGACGGTGGTTTTGCGCATTATTAAGTAGTTACTCTCCAGTGATTTTATAATCCATGAAATCTCGTTGACGAGTAAAAACGGCTGGGTAATTTGCCTGATGTGGGCCATTTAGAAGATTGCCCGAAGGGAGTCGGCCGGTAGTACGTTTTTGCATGTCGCACAGCGATACCGGTCGCGTAACAACAGGAGACGGCAATGTTGAAGAAGTATCTTTGGGTAGTGGCTTTGGGGCTGGCTGTATGTGGTGCCGGAGTGTCGGCTCAAGAGAAGGTGACAGTCTACTACCCCGATGGAACTGTTCGTATTGAGGACGCAGCACCGGCCAAGAAATCTGAGGAAAAAGCAGCTCCCGCAGCCGTTGTGGCTGCTGCGGAGCCAGCTCCTGCCCCGGCACCAGCGGGTACCCCGACACCCTGTCCTGGGTGCGGTGGTGACAATGGTCAGTGCACGCCGGAATGCAGGGTGGGGGTCAACCTGCCGGAAGTGCATCCCCTTAACACCCCAGAGTGTAACGGGGATCCGAAGTGTACCGATATTCCAGTTCCCCCAGTTGTCGGGCAGCTGGAAGTCGTACCTGGAGGAGATGAAGATTTCTATGACAAGTGTGAGAATTATCCCGGTAAGGTCCGTGTACCTGTGCTCGTTGAGAACAAGAAGGAGTTTATGACCTTTAAGAGACACGCGTACACTGTGGGGTGCTGCGAGTATAAAGTGTGTATCCCTTGCAAGTGCTGCACCCAGTCGGTCAAGAAGTGTGAGCTGCGAGAAAGAAACTACACGGTGAAGGTTGCTCATCGGAAGGGGACCGAAAAATACGACGTCTACGTTCTCAACGTCCCCGGCATGCCCACGGAATGGGTACTCGTCATGGATGGAACGAAGCAAGACGTGAAGGATGCGACGGGGGTGACTCTCCCGTAGTTGTCCTCCCGACAGCTACCTGCCGCAGGTCCCCACATCTTACGTGTGGCAGATCCTGATTGCCTGGAGCCAGATGGTCAGGGACTCCGCCTCGTTCCTACTCAACGGAACGAGGCTTTTCGTTTTTAAAGTGCGCGATTCTGTGCCGTTTTTGAGTCTGCAAGCCCTGTTAGAGAGGGCTCCATAGGAAAAATCGGACCACCGAGCCCAATTTCAGGCCCCATTCCTTGACCAGCCACTCCGCAGAATCGTAACATGCCGTTTATGGTGAAGCCATCTCCAGTATTCAGGCGGCTTATACTCCCGTGTTGTCTCGCAGTCTCCAAATCTTTCTGGATGTCGCATCGCACCGCAGCTTTTCCAAGGCTGCGGAGGCGCGGGGGATGTCACAGCCCGCGATCAGCCAGGCTGTCGCCCAGCTGGAAGAGCGACTCGGCGAGGAATTGATCGATCGGACGAAACGCCCGCTCGAACTCACCAGCTGTGGACAGCTCTTCTACGAGCGCTGCCGCAAGCTGTGTGACGAGTATCAAGCCATCGAGGACGAAGTCCGCCAGCTCCGCCATGGCAAGATCGTCGGTCGAGTGCGTGTCGCGTCAATCTATTCGGTTGGTCTGCTGCAGATGCAGGCCTACGTCGAGAAGTTCGAACTGCTCTATCCCGATGTGAAAGTCCAGCTCGAATATCTGCATCCGGACGACGTGTACGCTCAGGTCCGTCGCGATAATGCGGACATTGGTATCGTCTCCTTCCCCCGCGGCCGGGGTGACATTGAGTCGACCGACTGGCTGCAGCAGGAGATGGGGGTCATCGTCCCTCCCCAGTCCCCGCTCTCCAAGTTCACGACCATCGAGCTGTCTGACTTGCGGGATCAGCCCTTTGTCAGCTTTACTCCCGACCTCACCATTCGTGGCGAGATCGATCGCGTCTTTCTCGACGCCGATGTCGAAGTCCGGATCGTTCACCAGTTCGACAACATCGAAAACATTAAGCGAGCGGTCGAGATCGGGGCGGGGGTCACAATCCTTCCGCTGGACAGTGTCCGCCGCGAAGTCGAGTTCGGTTTGCTCCGGGCGATCCCCTTCAAACGGATCCATCTGACACGGCCGCTGGGAATTATTCGAAAACGCGGCCGCCCCCCAACTGCTGCGGTCTCCAAGTTTCGAGCCCTGTTGCTCGATGCAGATAAAGAGGAGGCCCCGGCAGCTGATCTGCTGGCGGCAAGCGTCACCTGAACCGACGCTGACTCCTCAAAAAATCAACAAGTGCTGCTCACCCCGTCAGGCGGACGGGGGTCCCGACAGGCAAGACGCCTTCTCCGGAGTCTGACTCCACCTTCAACCCGTTCAACAAATTCACCCATTGGCTTTTCCTCGACCCGCGAACACAACCGTTTCCGGATCAGGCAAAGCAAGATCATCGAAGTCGAGATTCGCGATGCAACGCCACGAAGTCGAACTCACCCCATCCGGACTTCCTCAATCCCACGGTCTCTACTCGGCGGAAACCGAGCACGACTCCTGCGGTGTCGGTTTCGTCGCACACATCAAGGGATCTCCGTCGCGCCAGATCGTCGACGACGCCTCCCGCATTCTCGTCCACATGACCCATCGTGGTGCCTGTGGATGCGAAGAGAACACCGGGGACGGCGCGGGGATTATGACCGCGTTGCCCGATGACTTCCTCCGCAAGGTCGCCCGTCGTGACCTCGGAGTCGAACTGCCCCCCAAGGGCAAGTACGGAGCCGGTGTGGTCTTCCTGCCCAAGGACGACAAGAGCCGCGAAGAGTTCAAGGCGATCGTCAACACCGTGATCCAGATGCAGGGGCAGAAGCTGATCGGCTGGCGCAAGCTGCCTCAGGACCCCAAGGGCGCTGACATCGGCCCGTCCGCCGTGGCGGCTGAACCGGCGATGGAGATGCTCTTCGTCGGGGCTGCCGATGGTCTCGATCAGGAAGCGTTCGAACGCCAGCTGTTCATCATTCGCAAGGCCGCGGGCCACAAGATTCGCGAGTCACGGCACCCGCACGCACTCGCCTTCTACGCCTGCACGCTCTCGTCGAAGATCCTTGTTTACAAGGGCATGCTCACGCCGGCCCAGGTCGTTCCCTACTTCCCCGACCTGCAGGATCCCGATTACAAGAGCCATTTCGCCATGGTTCACAGCCGCTTCTCCACGAACACGTTCCCCAGCTGGGATCGTGCTCATCCGCAGCGGTTCATGTCGCACAACGGCGAAATCAACACCGTGAAGGGCAACGCCAACTGGATGTTTGCCCGTCAGGGTCTGATGAATTCACCTCTCTTTGGTGACGACCTCCAGAAACTCTTCCCGGTCATCGAGCCCAACAGCTCTGACTCGGGCAACTGCGACAACGCCGTCGAACTGCTCTACCAGTCGGGACGTTCTCTGCCCGAAGTCATGATGATGATGATTCCGGAAGCGTGGCAGGAACATCACGAAATGCCTGCCTACAAAAAGTCGTTCTACGAGTTCCACTCCGCGATGCAGGAGCCCTGGGACGGCCCCGCGTCAATCTCGTTCAGCGATGGTCACTACATCGGCGCTGTGCTCGACCGGAACGGTCTGCGTCCCAGCCGGTATTACGTGACTCACGATGACCGTGTCATCATGGCCAGCGAAGTCGGCGTCCTCGACGTCGATCCCACGAACGTCAAGATCAAGGGCCGACTCCAGCCCGGCAAGATGTTCCTGGTCGACTTCGAGCAGGGCCGCATCATCGATGACGAGGAACTCAAGAAGGGCATCTGCCAGGCCCGCCCCTATGGTGAGTGGGTCGAACGCCAAAAGCTCGAACTGAGTGAACTGCCCGCCGGTCCGTCGGTTCCGCACATCCGTGGCGAGGAACTTCTGCAGAAGCTCCAGGCCTTCGGGTACAGCACCGAGACGATGCAGTTCATGCTCATCCCGATGCTGAACTCCAAGAAGGACCCCATCAACTCGATGGGCGACGACACCGCGCTCGCCTGCCTCTCCGACCAGCCGCGGCTGCTGTACGACTACTTCAAGCAGCTGTTCGCACAGGTGACCAACCCCGCGATCGACTCGATCCGCGAAGAAGTCATCATGTCGCTCGAGTGCTTCATCGGTCCCGAGGCCAACATCCTCGATACGACCGAGCAGAACGCTCACCGCCTCCGCGTGCCGCACCCGATTCTGACCGACGAGGAAACCTCGGCGATCAAGTCGCTCACCGGCTATCGCGAGTGGAAGACCCGCACTATCGATATGACCTGGCCTCGCTCCGAGGGCCCGCAAGGTCTCCGTCCCGCTGTCGAACGCATCTGTCAGGAAGCCGAGCAGGCCATCGCCGACGGCTACAGCCTGGTCGTGCTCAGCGACCGTGCTGCCTGCGACTCGCGAGTGGCCATCCCCTCGCTGATGGCTTGCGGTGCCGTGCATCACCACCTGGTTCGCAACGAGCTGCGAACCCGGATCGGAATCGTGATTGAAACCGCCGAAGCCCGCGATGTGCACCAGTTCTGTCTGCTGGCCGGTTACGGGGCTGACGCGATCAATCCCTATCTGGCCTTCGAAGCGATTCGCGATGCCAAGGATCACGGCGGCCTGACTTCTAACTTCGACGAAGTCTCGATCGTGAAGACCTACCGCGAAGCGATCAAGAAGGGCATGCTCAAGGTCATGGGCAAGATGGGCATCTCGACCCTCGCCAGCTACAAGGGGGCCCAGATCTTCGAAGCCGTTGGTATCTCCAACGAAGTGATCGATGTCTGCTTCCGCGGGACTGCCAGCCGGATCAAGGGGATCGGCTTCGACATCATCGGCGAAGAAACGATTCGCCGTCACGAAGTCGGTTACCCCAGCCGGACCGAGCAGGAGCGTCTGCCCGTGCTGCCGAACTACGGCAACGTCCACTGGCGGCACGGTGGTGAGCGTCACCACTGGAACCCCTTCACGATCGCCGAACTCCAGAACGCTGCCCGGACCGGCGACAAGACGGCCTACACTCGCTTCGCCAAGCTCGTGAACGAGACCGCCCACAAGGAAGGGACCCTCCGCGGCCTGCTCAAGTTCAAGACCCGGACTCCTGTTCCGCTGGAAGAAGTCGAATCCGCCAAGAACATCGTCCGCCGCTTCTGTACCGGTGCGATGAGCTACGGCTCGATTTCGGCCGAAGCTCACGAGTCGGTCGCCATTGCCATGAACGTCCTCAAGGGCAAGAGCAACACCGGTGAAGGAGGCGAGGACCCCGAGCGCTTCAGCCCCTTTAAGTACGAAGAACCGCGTCACGAGCAGATGCAGGAGACGATCGGTCGCTGGGAACTCAACGGCGATTCCAACCAGAACCTCTACTCCAAACGATCTGCCATCAAGCAAGTCGCCAGCGGACGGTTCGGGGTCACGTCGTGGTACCTGACCAACGCCGACGAACTGCAGATCAAGGTGTCGCAGGGAGCCAAGCCCGGTGAAGGGGGTGAACTCCCCGGTCACAAGGTCGACAAGACGATCGCAGCCACTCGCATGTCCACGCCCGGTGTCGGCCTCATCAGTCCGCCGCCGCATCACGACATCTACTCGATCGAAGACCTGGCCCAGCTGATCTTCGACTTGAAGAACACCAACCCCAAAGCCAACGTCAGCGTGAAACTCGTCTCCGAAGTCGGAGTCGGGACCATCGCTGCCGGTGTGGCCAAAGGGCACGCCGACAAGATCCTCATCTCGGGCGATTCGGGAGGAACCGGAGCCAGCCCGCTGACCAGCATCAAGCACGCCGGTCTGCCCTGGGAACTCGGCATCGCCGAAACTCACCAGACCCTCGTCATGAACGACCTCCGCAGCCGCGTCCGTCTTGAAACCGACGGACAGCTGAAGACCGGCCGCGACATGGTGATTGCTGCAATGTTGGGGGCAGAAGAGTTCGGTTTCGCGACCGCACCGCTGATCACCCTCGGGTGTATCATGATGCGGAAGTGTCACCTCAACACCTGTCCGGTCGGTATCGCGACCCAGGACCCGGAACTGCGGGCCAAGTTCTCCGGAAAGCCGGAACACCTGATCAACTACCTGTTCATGGTGGCCGAAGACGCTCGTCAGATCATGGCGGAACTCGGTTTCCGCACCATCGACGAGATGGTCGGTCGTGTCGACTGCCTGGAACTCGATCCGACCGTGGCTCACTGGAAGGCGAAGCACCTCGACCTGTCGCCGATCCTCACGCTGGCCCGAAAGCCGCATGCAAATGTTGGCACCTACAAGCAGAAGGCTCAGAACCACGGTCTGGAAGAGACTCTCGACCAGACGGTCCTGATCCCGCAGTGCCGCGAGTCGATCGACAAGGCCGAGCCGATAGTTCTTGATGTCAACATCCAGAACATCGACCGCGCTTTCGGCACCACACTCAGCCACGAAGTCTCCAAGAAGTGGGGACCGCAGGGCCTGCCCGAAGACACGATCCGCATTCGCGCTCGTGGTTCGGCCGGTCAGTCGGTCGCCGCATGGGCTGTGCGTGGAGTGACTGTTGAAGTCATCGGCGATGCCAACGACTTCTGCGGCAAGGGCCTCTCGGGTGGCAAGCTCATCGTCTACCCGCCAGACAACATCTCCTTCCAGCCGGAAGATCACATCCTCATCGGCAACGTCGCTCTCTACGGGGCGACCAGCGGTGAGGCCTACTTCCGTGGCCGGGCAGCGGAACGCTTCTGCGTTCGTAACTCGGGTGCGGTCGCCGTCGTGGAAGGCTGCGGCGATCACGGACTGGAATACATGACCGGTGGTCGTGCGGTGATCCTTGGACCGACCGGACGCAACTTCGCAGCTGGAATGTCGGGCGGCGTCAGCTATGTCTATGCCCCGGACCGTGCCGTCTTCGAAGCCAACTGCAACCCCGAACTGGTCGACCTCGAACCCGTCACCGAGGAAGAGGATGTCGTTGAGCTGCGTGAGCTGATCACCCGGCATCAGGTCTTCACCGGCTCAACCGTCGCGGCGCGGATCCTCGATAACTGGGACTCCAGCCTCAAGAAGTTCGTGAAGGTCATGCCCCGCGACTACAAACGAGCCCTCAAAGAGCTCCAGGCCGAAGCTGCGGCTTCGGCTGCGGGAGAGCAATCTCCTGCGGTTACCACTCGTTAATCGCTGAGCCCGCTCGATCCGTCGTGTTGTGATCGAGTCGTGAAACTGACCTCTGAAAACTGATCACTGACAACTGAACACTGAAGACCTTTCATCATGGGCAAGCCCACCGGATTCAAAGAGTACAACCGCAAGACAGCCACAGAGCGTGCTCCCGAGCTGCGGATTCTCGATTGGAACGAGTTCAACGAGAAGATCTCCAATTCCGATCTCAAGCAGCAGGGAGCCCGCTGTATGGATTGCGGGATCCCGTTCTGCCACACCGGCGATCTGATGGCCGGCATGGCTGCGGGATGTCCTCTGCACAACCTCATCCCTGAGTGGAACGATCTGGTCTACCACGACCAGTGGCGCGAGGCGATTGACCGTCTGCACAAGACGAACAACTTCCCCGAGTTCACCGGTCGCGTCTGCCCCGCTCCGTGCGAAGGCAGCTGTACGCTCGGGATCCATGAGCCTCCCGTCGCGATTAAGACCATCGAGAAGTCGATCGTCGATCGCGCATTCGCCGAGGGTTGGATCAAGCCGGTCAAGCCGCACTCCCGCACCGGCAAGAAGGTCGCCGTCGTCGGTTCGGGGCCTGCGGGTCTCGCCGCAGCTGCCCAGCTGAATCAGGCGGGCCATCTCGTCACCGTCTTCGAACGGGCCGACCGCATCGGCGGGTTGCTGATGTACGGCATCCCGAACATGAAGCTCGAAAAGGACATCGTCGAACGCCGGATTAACCTGCTCGCCGAAGAAGGCGTGGTCTTCAAGACGAACACCGAGATCGGCAAGGACATTCACGCCAAGGAACTGATGAACCAGTTCGATGCCGTCGTGCTCGCCGTCGGTTCGACCTCTCCCAACGACTTCTTCGCGAAGACCCCGGGGCGAAACCTGAAGGGCATTCACTTCGCGATGGAGTTCCTCCACGCCAACACCAAGAGCCTGCTCGACTCGCATCTGAAGGACGGGCACTACATCTCGGCCAAGGACAAGCACGTCGTGGTCATCGGCGGTGGTGACACCGGCAACGATTGCCTCGGCACGTCGCTGCGTCACGGCTGCAAGAGCCTCGTGAACTTCGAAGTCGTTCCGCAGTCCCCCATGGAGCGGGCGAAGAACAACCCCTGGCCACAGTGGCCCCGCGTCTTCAAGTCGGACTATGGTCACGTCGAAGCGGCTACTGTTTTCGATTACTCGAAGGATCCCAACAAGACCCTCAAGCACGACCCCCGCGAGTACGCCATCCAGACGACCGAGTTCCTCGGCGATGCCGATGGCAACCTGCGTGCGGTCAAGACCGTCCAGCTCGACTGGACGAAGCCCGACGCCGAAAAGAAGACTCCCTTCTCCGTCGTTCCCAACAGCGAAAAGGAATGGCCCGCCCAGCTGTGCTTCCTCGCCCTCGGATTCCGTGGCCCTGAACAGGTCATCGCCGAACAGCTGGGGCTGGAGAAGGACGCCCGCTCGAACTTCAAGGCCGATTACGGCAAGTACGCCACCAACATCCCCGCCGTCTTCGCAGCTGGGGACTGTCGCCGTGGCCAGAGCCTCGTCGTCTGGGCCATCAACGAAGGCCGCGAAGTCGCCCGCGAATGCGACCGCTACCTGATGGGCAAGACCGCGTTGCCGTAAGGCGGTCCTAACCCAACTACCCGGATCCTGGCGAGCGTCGGGCGTCAGCCCGATGGTGCTTGCCTTACCAACCCGAAGCGTCAGCGAGGACGCGCGGAGTTCGGCGTTTCAAGTGCTCAAACGCAACACCTAGGACTCCTGTTCTGACTTGGAGTTCCGTTTGCAGCACCCTGGTCAGTGATCAGCGTGGCTCATCGGTCCTTGTCGAGCGGGCTGCTCCGTCTCCGCCTCATCCTGATAACTGAACCGGAACCCCGTCCTGCCCAGCCGGATCTCGACCCACCCCTCGGCCAGATTCCGTTCGACCGTGTACTGAATCATCGACTTCTCAATCGCGGTGTTCAGGACCACCCGGCCGGTTCGCGTATCGACCGCCCAGTACCGCACCCGCAGGGCATTCGGGTCGTTTGCTTTTTGAACTGGCCCGTCGAGTTTGGGGAAGACCTCACCGACCTCCGGAAGCGGATCGAGTGGCCCCTTCCAGGTATCCGCACAGATCAGCAGCGGAATGTCCCGTACCTGATCAATCGGGAAAACGCGGTTCTCGATCTGCTGGCTCCATTGGTATTCGCCGCTCAGCCGGTCGAATGCATGCACCGGCCCGTTGACGTAGAACTGACGCGATTTCAGTTTTACGGGCTTGCTTCCTACCAGAGCATTCTCCGTGACGGGCGGAGACAACGTCACGAAGATCGACCGTTCCGTCACCGCTGTCGCGATCTGGGTGAACCCCTCCGGGACCGTGACTTTCGACTCGCGAACCGTCTGCCCCGTTTGTACATCCAGAAACCTCAGCGTCCCATCCCGCGAGATTACTCCCAGCCAATCCTCATCCACTTCGAAGGCTGCCGACCCCGCCGGGAATACTTTTTCCCACAACGTCGTCGGGCCCGACAGGTCGACCATCCGCAGTCGCAGTTCACTCGCCGGAGGTTCCGGAGCCTGGCTCGCCGGTGGTGTGGCCGGTTGAGCAGTCGCTGAGTTCGGATCTGAATCTCCCGACGGAGCGGGGGGTAGCGGCTGGACGGCCTGTCTCGCGGCGGGCTGTCCGACCGCGATCAGTGCCTTGCGTCCCCATGTTCGGACCCATTCGTCCGCTGTGAACTCGGATTCATAGGTTGCGACTGTCCGGCCGTCGACCGGGCTCAATATATCGACGATCCTGCTCCCATCTCGCATCAATACGACGACGCCGTCATCACCAAATGTGCGAGCTCCCGCGGGCACATCGTATCGTCGCCAGAGTTCCTGCCCCGTCGCCGTATCGAGGCCGACCAGCATTCCCTGTTGCAGGAAGCACAACGTTCCCGCACTGACCGGCCCCACCCAGGCGGCTCGATGACCATGGCTGTCGTACGGCTCGATCTCGCGACGCACGAATCCCATGACCTGCGGGATCGGACGCGACTCGTAGGTGAACTCGTTGTCCTCATTCCCCAGCGTGTCGATCGAGGAGGGCGGGGCATTCTTCTTCACATTCGGCCAGAGAATAACCTCACGGATCTTCGTGGTCTTGGCTTCGCCTTTGGAATCGAGACTCGACAGGCAGTACAGCTCGCTGCCGAACTGGACAACGACGAACTGGCCAAATGCCCATCCCGCCTTAATGGCCGGGTACTGTTGCCACAAATTCCGGCGGCCACCCGGAAGCGACAGAGCCCACGATCGATGCACCTTGCCCAGCCCCGAGAACTGCAGCTGGCGGGTTGCATACGTGAGATTCAGATGATCAAAGATCGAGCCACGTTCCGCCCGCACGGGGATCGGTTGCTGGCTCTCGGGTTCGCGACTCGACTCAATCAGGCTGACCACTGGCTCCCGTTCGGGCCAGGTCGTTCGACGGTCGCGGTCAATGCTCTTGAGAACCAGCGAGTTCTCCGGCAACTGCTTGATCAACTCGTCTGCCGTCTGGTTCCCACGGACTGCGACTGATGCGAACCGGCGTTTCAGCTGCTCGATCAATCCCGCAGCGTTCCCCCACTCGCCACGTGCCATGTGGAGTTCCACCAGTCTCCACAACGCCGCTGCCGCTGTCGCTCGGTTCTCGTGTGTCGAAAGGTGTCGCAGGCTCAACTGTTGCCGGGCCAGCTCGCCGAGTGTCTTCCACTGCAACGGTCGTTCCTTCGCGGGTGGTGGGAGAAAACTCAGCTGTTCCAGCGGTTGGGCCAGCTCATCCAAAACCGTTCGCTCTCGCTCGGTCCACTCGCGGTAGGCGGCATCCAGTTCCCCTCGCTGCCCGGCTGGCGTACGGTCCCAGAGCTCCTGCAGCGCTCCTCGCAGTGCGGCATCCAGTCGCACCGTGCGGGCCGTCGCAGCCTCCGCTCCGACCTCGATCTTCCCCCAGCGGGCATGCGTCAGCTCGGTCTCCCAATCGGCGGGGTGTTGCTCCAGCAAACGCAGCACATACCGCAGCGCCGCCAAGTTCTCGCCCGAACGCATCGCATTCTGCAAGCTGCGGAATGTGGCTTCACGAATCTGTTCAGGAGTGAGCGACCAGCTTGTCGCCCATTCGTCGATGGGGAGTTGAACCGGTTCATCTGATTCGAGAGCATTCGAGACCTCGGCCAGCGCCAATTCGACCCGGGCGGCTTTCTCGTCAGGGGGAGCAGCCTCGACCCAGGCCGACAGCGCCGTCAGCCACGGCTGAGTCTGACCCGTCCGCCACGTCAATTCAGCGGGAAGACGCCCTGAAGTCGGAGTCCCCGAGGCCTCCACATTCGCGGGCCTCAACGAAAGTCCATCCACCCGGGCGACCAAGTCATTGCCCCCAACCGTAAGACTGCGGGCCAGTGATTGCTCCGACTCGCCATCAATACGGCGATAAGTTCCGACCGGATAGAGCTTGGGCCGATCTACGGACTCCACTCGTGACACGACGGTCTTGCCATTCTGAGGTGTCCAGTCGATCTGCTGTCCGTTCTGCAGCTCAACTCGACAGATCGCCCCCAACCATGTTGACGAGACAACTTGTTCTGGCGTCACAAGCTCGCGTTCGACACTACCGTCACTGATCCGCAACGATCGAACGACTCCGATCCCTTCAAGGACCACTCGTTCATTGTCGCCACCCACGACCGCGCGTGTCCCGGCAATCGGGACCTCCCATTTCAATTCTCCGCTCAAGATATCCAGGCAACGCAGACGGTTCGTCTCTGGTGATCCGTAAATCACATTCGTCCCCAGCGGGAACAATTGCGGTTGTTCCCATCCCGACATCCAGCTCCAGCCCGACTTGTCGACGGGGGGCATGAGCAGGCCTTGGATGACGACAACATCATCGCGACGGTGACGGAAACCCCACTGCAACTGCCCGCGATAGATATCAAACGCGGCAACCCCACCGGCTCCTGTGGCACAGATCGCAACACCGTTGTGCCAGACGATCGGACACGCCTCTGACATCCGGCGTCGATCATCTGACAGATGAGTCACCTCGCCCAGAATGCTGGCTCCATCGAGTGCTCCCGTCGCGGGATCCATCCGCAAAAGCCGCAGCTGCTCCTGATTCTGGATCACGGCGTAAAGACTCTTGCCATAGACGACCGGTGGGCCGAAAAAGTACGTGTTCAGAGACTGGCCGGGCTGCCAGACTTCGTGCGATCTCCAGACGACCGAACCATCCGTGAGCGAGTACGCCACGAACGTCATCTCTGGAATCGGCATGCGATCGGTTTCGGGCGGGAGATTGTTGGGGGCCGGCTGAGTTGGTGGAGCCGGAGCCGCCCGCACCACCGGTGAATACTCGACCGTATAAACACGCTCACCATCGCTGGTGATCTGGCCCAGGATGGAGTTCCGCAGTGCTCGATGCCCCAGCTGGGAGCGGAGCGAGACGATCCGATTCCCGTCCGCCTTGGTCTCGCCCATCTGAACGATGCTGTTGACCGTCGGGTCCGCGATCGGCTGACGCCACTGGACCTCTCCCTTGATCCGATTCACGCAGATCAATTCAGTGAGTGAACGCCAGACGATGTGCTGTCGCAGCACCAGTGGCCGCATCGCGAGAGATGGGTGAATCCCCTGTCGCGACAGGTTGTCGAGCACCGTGCCAAGCATCTCACGAACCGGCTTGGGCAATTCTGTTGAGACGTTCCAAGCGACCACCTGCTCAGCTGGGGGGAGTGACTCGGGCGGGAGTTCCTTCGCCGTCTCGTCAGGTGAGACGGGTGTCTGGTCCGCCGGATTCGTGAACCGCGACACTAACTGGTCGGCTTGCTCCGCTGCCCCCACTTCGATCAAGGCCTGCCGCCACAGCGCGAAGATCTGCGGGCTCTGGCTGACCGCCAGATTGGGGTCGGGGCTGCGTTCAAACCAGCGGCTGGCAGCCTGAATGACTGCGTCATATCGCCCGTGATCGTAGAACTGTGAAACGAGGATCTCGACAGACTCACGAGCGACTGGAGTAAACGGATAGCGGGCCACGACCGTCGCCACCGCAGAGTAGTCCCCATCACCCAAGGCATTCTTGAGATCCTCGGCAGCTCTCACTTCGGTCTGGCGTCGGAACTGTTCTCGCAGTTCTGCCGAACCGTTTCGCAGCAACGCCGCAGCCTCGTCTCGAACATCACGCAGTGATGAATTGACCTGTATAAAATGCGGCTCTGGCAGAGCCAATAGCTCAGCCAGGATCTGCACGCCGTCCACGCTACGACCCAGCGAGAAGGCAGTCTGCGCCCCACGCAGCCTCGCTTCGATCTCACGCTCGCGAAGGAATATAATCGACCGCGAAAAGCTCCCCAGAAGATCGGGGTCCTCGTCTTGTTGCGGGGCGATTGGTGCCGGAGCTGCCCCTGGTTCCGTAGCGTCCTGCGGATAAGCGAAGGCCGAACCCCCCGCGATCAGCCCCAGGCAAAGTGAGAGCCGACTCAGCAGACCAAACCTGGCTGTGATGAGCGAGGGTACCCAAGAGGTCCCCGCCGGGCGACGACAATCAGACTGGGTGTGGTTCATGAACCCCTCACGGTTTGATCTTTCATCGCGACGAAGCGCTCGTCTGTTTTACATCCCCAAGGCCCGACGAAGCTCATCCAGTTGTTCCGACAGCTGGCTGACCTTCTCTCTCAAGGCCGACATCTCCTCGGCCATGGCCGCCTGCTGCTGCTTCAACTCCTCCAGCCCGCTAGTTGATGAGCTTCCCCTCACCACCGGTTGGTCATCGGAGTCATCCGAGCTGCTGCTCTCAAGAGGTGCGGCCGAGAAGTTCCCCGGCGACAGTTTCTGGTTCTCGCCCTCCAGATAGAACGTGTGGTCGACCTCAACGCCCCGGCGATCGAGTGGGCCGTTCGCCTGCACGAAACCCTGAGCTTGTAGGTCTGCCAGTGCGGCCCGCAGCGTCTCCTGATTCTCGATCGGCGTCATCCGGCTGGCCCGCGTTCGCAGCTCGCCCGGCTGTTGTCGCCCACGCAGCAGCAGTTCGGTGAGGATCGCCAGCTGCACTTCGCTGAAGGTGTATCGCTTCCGCATGTAGTGTCGGAATCGCTCCGCCCGGCCGCCGTCCGTATGCACCACAGCTGCGACACCGACCTCGCGCAGCTCGTCGAGGATGTCCCGCACCTGCTCCTCGGAGTAGTTCGTGACCGGATCGCGGTTGTTCTTCTGGTTACACCCCGAGGTACAGGCCTTGACCGTCAGCGGATAAACGTCAGGCGTGGTGAAGGCCTTCTCCAGCAACACCCCCAGCACCCGCCGCTGCCCACGAGTAAACTCCCGAGGCCCCGGGACCGTGTTGTCATCCAGACTCGTCGCTTCCATCAGTGTTCCTGTGCGTCCTGACTTCACCCAGAAGAGCCTTCAATATTGGCTACGTCCAATGCTCGTCTGATGTGAACGTTATGACTTTCGAATTGGCACGTCGAGGGGAACTACGGCAGGTCCCGCAGCCTCGACCACTCCCACCTCACGCCGTCCCAGCAACGACGGAGCAGACTTCGCTGAGTGGTTCCGCCCGTCGTACACGGCGAAGTCATTGAAGAACAGCTTCTTGGCAATCCAGTAAGCCCAGCTCTTTTCCGGGACCGCGCCAGCCGGGTTGTACTGAGAAGGACGAACCTGCATCGCGTTCAATTCGGCCATCGCCGTGGCCCGCACGGTGCCATCCTTCGCCGTGTGCTTCGTCACTAGATTGGCCAGCAGGTCGGGCCGCTCCAGCACGATGCACCCGCGCGTCGTGTCTCTCGCGAGTTCGCGGAAGTCTTTCAGGAACGGCGACTCGAACTTTTCGACCAGTGATTTCGACCCATCATGAATCGAGTCGGTCACAAACTGCACGATGGGGCAGGGCTCAATCCCCCCCCACGGGTTGATGTGGTGCGAGATCCCCGTGGCTGCGGGGCAGAGGGCCTGACCCGCGTGGTCGTAGTACGCATCGACGAACACAATCGGCTTCTTTGCCCGCATCTCGACCACGAACTTCCGAATCCGCAGCATCTCCTCGGGCGATAGGCACAGCTGTTCGTTCGCGTCCGGACCCATCGGGCGGTAGACGTGGAACCACGTGTAAAACACGCCCATCTCGATCAGTCGATCGACCCACTTCTCAGTGACCAGATCGTCAATGTTCGTCTTGCAGACGCTGGTACAGACCCCGGTGAAGACCTTGTTCTTCAGGCAGTTCTCCACCCCCTGCATCGTCTTCGACAGCACGCCCGCCCGCCCGCGACGCTCATCGCTGACGATCTCCGACCCTTCGACGCTGATCAGCGGGGTGATGTTGCCGAGCTTCCGAATCCGCTTGGCGACCTCATCGGTGATGAAGTGCCCGTTCGTGAAGATCTGGAAGTAACAGTCGGGATGCTCAGCCAGGATGTCGAGCAGATTCGGATGCATGAACGGCTCGCCACCCACGATCCCGAAAAACACATTCCCCTGAGCCTTCGCCTCGTTGATCAACTTCCGCATCGCATCAGCGTCGATGACCTGCTGCTTGGCCGCGACATCCACCCAGCACCCCTGACACCGCAAGTTGCACGAGTTGATGACCGAGATGTAGATAAAGGGCGGGAACACCTGCCCCTTCTTCAGGCGGCTTTTGTACCGCTGAACCGACAGTCCCCCTTTGACACCCATGTTCCAAGCCAGCTTCCACAGCAACCGCTTGTCGGTCTCAAAAAGCACCCGCTTGGCCATTCGAAGATACATACGCCGTCTCGCGGAACAGAGGAACTTTTGTCTCCTGGATTCTAGCAACCCGACGAACAACCGACGATTCCGAAGTCGCAACGATCAACACAAGGAGCATCCCATCTCCCTCTTCCCCACGATCGACTTGAACTATGAGACGGACTCCACTGTGGGGGAGAGGGCCGGGGTGAGGGGGCAATCCCTTAGCAGTCACCCCTCAGTCTGCACATCCCACATTCCCAAAAACAAAACCGGGAGCGAACACACCGTGTCCCGCTCCCGGTCTCTGAATCAATCGGAGCCGTCTCAACCGTTCCTAGAACATCGCCCGTTCCACGAACCCGGTATCCCCTTCACCCTTGATAAAGGTCGGATGATCGATGATCCGGCGGGCCAGAGGAATCGTGGTCTTGATCCCTTCCACGCGGAATTCATCCAGCGCCCGGCGCAATGTCTTGAGGCACTCTTCCCGGTTCGGACGATGGATGATCAGCTTGCCGATCATCGAGTCATAGTACGGCGAGATCTTATATCCCTCGTAGGCGTGCGAATCGAACCGCACTCCATTGCCGCCCGGCGGACGAAACTTGGTAATCGTGCCCGGACAGCCACGGAATCCGTTCTCGGTGTCCTCGGCGTTAATCCGGACTTCCATCGCGTGACCGTTGCAGGGAATGTCTTCCTGCTTGAACGCCAGCTTCTCGCCCGATGCCACCAGGATCTGCTGCTTGATCAGGTCAATCCCCGTCACTTGCTCGGTCACCGGGTGTTCCACCTGGATACGGGCGTTGACTTCGATGAAGTAGAACTTGTTGTCCTGGTCGACGATGAACTCGCACGTTCCGGCGTTGTAGTAACCCGCCGTCTTGGCCAGACGTACCGCGGCGTTACACAGGTCTTCCCGCACTGATTGTGGCAGGTTCGGGGCAGGGCTCTCTTCGATCAGCTTCTGGTGCTTGCGCTGCATGGTGCAGTCGCGTTCCCACAGGTGCACCACATTGCCGTGCATGTCGCCCAGCAGCTGGACTTCGACATGCCTTGGCTTCTGGATGAACTTCTCGATATAGACGCCGCCGTTCTTGAACGCCTTCTCAGCTTCGTTCGACGCAGCCTTCAGTTCCGTGCGCAGCTGGGCTTCGTTGTGAGCGGCTCGAATCCCCTTGCCACCACCACCGGCGGTCGCCTTGATGAGGACCGGGTAACCGATCTCCGCTGCGATCTTGGCGGCTTCGTTTTCGTCGGCAACCAGTCCGGTGCTGCCGGGTACGGTTGGCACTTTGGCCTCGCGAGCGATCTTGCGGGCGGCCACCTTGTCACCGAGGGCTGCCATCGCCTCGTGGGGAGGCCCGATAAACTCGATCTTCGACGCCCGGCACATCTCGGCGAAGTCGTGGTTCTCCGACAGGAACCCATATCCTGGGTGAATCGCATCGGCGTTACCGACTTCGGCAGCGCTGATGATGCGTTCGATCTTCAGGTAGCTGTCCGTCGCCGCAGCTGGGCCAATACAGAACTTCTCGTCAGCCAGATCGAGGTAAGCCGCTCCCCGATCCGCTTCGCTGAACACGGCGACAGTGCCGATTCCCATTTCTCGGCAGGCCCGAATGACCCGCAGGGCGATTTCACCTCGATTGGCGATCAGAATGCGCTGGAACATGAGAGCGTTTCGAAAAGTTGGAATCGACAGCGGAGTGGTTCTCCGCTCGATGTGATGTCGGCTGGCTCACTCCGCAGTCCCGTGGATTGCACGGGACAGACACGAGGGATCCCGACAGAACTCCCTCCTGGCGGGAGAAATCCAGCCAGTGCTTCTGTGGGCCAGGGCCCCATCTGCGGGGACCGATCAGGGTTGGACGAGGAACAACAGCTGTCCAAACTCGACCGCGTCGCCGTCCTTCACGCAGATCTTGGCAATCGATCCCGCGCAGTCGGATTTCACCGGGTTGAAGAACTTCATCGCCTCGATCAGGCAGACCACCGAATCGTTCTTGATTCGATCGCCGACCTTCACGAACGCGGGTTCACCGGGTTGTGGCGACGAGTAGAAGGTCCCCACCATCGGGCTCTTCACCTGCAACAGGCCTTCTTCGCCCGTCTTGGCAGCTGGAGCGGCCGCAGCACTGGGAGCCGCAGCTGGGGCAGCTGCCGGAGCATGAGCCACCGGTGCTGGAGCAAAGTGGCCACCCATCGGCACGGCGTGGACAACCTCTTGCGGACCTCGCTTGAGCATCCACTTTTGATCGCCGCGGCGAAGCTGAACTTCACGCAGGTCGTGCTTTTCCATCATTTCGACCAGCTGCTGGAGCTTGTCGAGATCGAATGAATCTCCACCGGCGGAACTGGAGTCCGTCATGGATCTATATCCTTCTGGCCGTGTCGGACCTGGCCCGGTTTCGATCACCACGCTGGAGAACGAAAAACGCTGACCAAGTGCTGTGACTGACAGGGGAAAATCATTCCCCCCCGTGTTCGGAATTGTGGGAGACCGCAGAATCTCAGCGCGCACCGAGCCCGCAGCCAACAGGGTCATGAGTTTAGCGAAAGCGGGGGGGGCTCTGCGAGTGCGACCGATCTGCGGAACCAAAAAAAGTCACTTGATACCCGGTTTTACATCCCGGTCGCCCATGCGGCAGACCTTCCTCAGTCGTCAATGATTTCGACATCGTCCAACTCAATGACGTCATCCTCTTTTTGACGCTTCGGATTGACTGGTTTGATGTTACGTTGAGACTCTTCGACGGCGAAGCTGACGTTCTCTTCGGGAATCGCCACCGGGAGATCCTGGCTCAACAGCTTGGGATCAACTCGACGTCCTCCCTTGGCGGGCGCAGGTTTCGGCAGCGGTGGCTTTTTCGCCATACCAGCTGGAAGTGGGGATCGCTTCTCGGGCATCCGCACTTCGAGGCGAAAACTCAGATCACCAATCTGAACCTCATCTCCCGCGCCGATTCGGCATTCTTTCGTAATATTCTTGTCGTTGACCCGCACTCCGTTCATACTGCCCAGGTCGCGGACAACGAAATGGTCGTCAATCTGAGCGATACAACAGTGTTTTCGCGAGACTTTTCGGCTATTCAGCAGGACGACATCGCACTCCGGCTGCCGTCCAAAAAACAGGATCGGCTTGTCGATCGGAATGGCTGGCCCCCCATCCACCGGGACTAAATGCATCAGCATGAACGCCCCCTTTTGTCTTCTCGTGACACGTTTGGTGAGTGGCCGCGATGTGTCCAACAGCCTCCTATCCTACCACGCGCTGGAATTGGTGAACATACAGGAGTCCGAAACTTCGTCCCGAAATCCTCTCGTAGCCGTGGGATATGAGGGCGATGCGTCAAAAATGGCTCTGGGATCTCCAGATCACCCACCCCCGTTTTCCACCGGTTCCTGCACGATCAAACCGCAGAGGAAACCACTTCCATTCGCGGATAGACCCCACATCGGCAACGGTTATGATCTGACACATCAGTTGCACGACTCTCTCCGGTTTAAACCCAATCATGCCTCGCTTTCGTATCGCCGTTGCCACAGCTCCATTTCGGCTGCCTCTCAAAGAGGCCATCGGCGCAGCTGCCCGGATGGGGGCCCAAGGGGTCCAGTTCGACCTCGCCCGCGAAGTCAACTCGACCGATTTCGGCACGACTGCTCTTAAGCAACTCGTCCACTATGTGGAGGAACGCAGCCTCAAGATCGCCACGGCGACATTCTCGCTCACTCATCCCCTCTACGATTTCGAGGCTCTCGACACCCGCGTCCACGCCATCACACAGGCGATGGAGTTCGCCGCGCGGATGAAAGTTCGCCAGCTGACTCTCCGCGTCGGCCGAGTCCCCGATGAGCCGGAATCCAAGGAATACACCCGCCTGATCGAAATTCTTCGCGATCTCGCCCAGCTCGGAAATCACCTCGGCGTGGTCCCCTGTATTACACCGAGCGAAGATGCTTCGCCGACCCTGTTAGAGGTCTGCCGCTCGATTCGCGAAGGCGTAGTCGGCATCGACTTTGACCCTGCCGGGGCTGTGATGACCCGCCGTGACCCAGTTCAGTGTCTGGGCGAGCTGCACGAGTATGTCCAGCACATCCAGTTCCGGGATGGTCGCCGCGACGTCGATGGCGTCGGTGTGGAAGTCTCTCTCGGGCGAGGGCAGGTGAAATGGGAAGAAACCCTCGCTCTGCTAGAGGAGATGCGGTTTTCCCTCTGGGGAACTGTTCGCCGCACGACCGGTGATGACCGGCTGGGCGATTGCCAGCGAGCCATCAAATACATTCAGAATGTCGCTCTGGGGATGTGACCTGAACCCTCTGAAACCATCACGCCCCGGAATTTCGAATCGCCTGTGCGAAAGTGCAGTTTCCACCACCCGCTGAAATTCGTTCCCCGTTCGCTGGCATGCCACGACGCGATCCCCTAGAATTCCGAGTCCTTTCCCGGACCGTCCGGGAGGAGGAGCCTCTCTGAAGGCTCGCTCGGTGTCACAGACACCGTTGCCGCAGATTCCGCAAGCTGTTGTCAGCCAAGAAGTTCCGAGATGCCAAACAACGTCAACGCCGAGAAGGCACTTCGCCAGAACATCAAGCGTCGTCTGCGCAATCGTGCAGCCACTTCGACTCTCCGCACGGCCATTAAGAAGGTGCGCGTCGCTCTCGCAGCGGCCACTCCCGAGCCTGCCACCATCGACACCGTCCTCAAGGACGCTGTGAAGCGTCTCGACCGGGCGGCTGCCAAGGGCCTGATCCACAAGAACACCGCAGCCCGGACCAAGTCCCGCCTGGTCACTCAGCAGAAGAAAAAGCTCGGCCTCACCGCCCCAGCTGCCAAGTAGTTTCCCCGGCGTTCACCCGCAGGAGTCACTACTCACAAAACAACGCACAGCCGTTCCCTCGGGAGCGGCTGTTTTCGTTTTCCGCTCCTCGACCGATCCATAACTACCCATCGATAAACGATAAACCATAAACTATCAACCTCCTCTCCCCGCCATCGTGAGGCTCCGATGAACCCCCTTCTGGACCGTCGCACTCTCCTCACCGATTTCACCACCGGGCTGGCAGGGATCGCACTCACTCACTTACTGCAGCAGTCCCGTCTCACCGCCAGTGACGACCGCTCGCCCATTCGACCCGCCATTGACCCCGCAGATCCGCTAGCCCCGCGACCTCCGCACTACGCCCCCAGGGCCAAGAACGTCGTGATGATTTTCTGCTCAGGGGCACTGAGCCACGTCGATACGTGGGACTACAAGCCGGAGCTCATCAAACGCCACGACACCCCGATGCCCGGCAGTGACAAGCTCGTCACTTTCCAGGGCGAAAACGGCAACCTGATCAAAAGCCCCTGGCAGTTCCGCCCCCGCGGGGAATGCGGAAAGATGATTAGCGACCTGCTCCCCAATCTCGCGGGACTGGCAGACGATATCGCCTTCATCCATTCGATGACTGCCAAGTCCAATACCCATGGACCTGCGGAAAACCAGATGAGCACCGGCTACACGCTCGATGGATTCCCCGGCATCGGTGCGTGGGTCAACTATGCTCTCGGCAGTGAGTGTCGCGACCTCCCCGCCTTTGTTGCGATCCCCGACCCGCGCGGCGTCCCGCAAGTCGGCTCCAACCACTGGAACTCCGCTTTCCTCCCCGCTACGTTTCAGGGCACGGCCTTCAGTGCCGAGCGTCCCATTCCGCACCTGAAACGTCCCGACACCATTTCCCCCGATGCCGATCTCGCCACCCGTGATCTGGTCCAGTTCCTCAATAAATCCCAGCTCGACAGCCACCCCGCCGACCGCCAGTTGGCAGCCCGCATCGCCAGCTATGAGATGGCAGCCCGCATGCAGCTGTCGGCGCCGCGGATCGTCGACTACTCCGACGAGACACCCGCCACTCACGAGGCCTACGGCACGAACTCTCCCGATAAGGTGCAGGCCGGGTTCGCCCGCAACTGCCTGCTTGCCCGCCGCCTCATCGAGAAAGGCGTCCGCTTCGTCCAGCTCTTCAATGGGGCCTACGCGATGGGGGAAGGCGTCGGCAATTGGGACGGCCACAAAACTCTCCAGGCCCAGTACAGCATTCACGCCCCCATCCTCGATCGTCCCGCCGCAGCGCTGATTCGAGACCTCAAACAGCGCGGGCTACTCGAAGACACCGTCGTCGCCTTTGTCACCGAGTTTGGCCGCATGCCCACCTTCCAGAAGGGAGCCAGCGGTCGCGATCACAACCCCAAGGGCTTCACCGTCTGGCTCGCCGGTGCCGGGGTCAAAGGTGGCCACAGCTACGGCTCCACCGACGAATTCGGGGCCAAGGCTGTAGAGAACGTCTCCACCATTTACGACCTCCACGCCACGCTGTTACATCTGCTCGGCATCAACCACGAGCGACTCAGCTATTACCACAACGGCATCGAACGCCGCCTCACCGATGTCCACGGCCACGTGCTTTCGGACGTTCTGACTTAGCTTTTGACTTGGCCTGACTTTGGTTTTCGGAGACCGTCTCGCCGGTCTCCCGATACATTCCCGCCATCTTGTCGATATGAGACAGAATCAGCTCGCGTAGCGATTGCGGGGCCAGGACCTCTGCCTGATCTCCATACCCCAGAATCCACCACGAGATCTCTCGAATCCCCGCGACCTGAACATGAAAGTTCAGTGACCCGTCATCGTTCCACTCCAGTCGCTGACTGGCGTGCCACAATACCTCGGAGACATTCCTCGCTACCAGCGGCTTGAACCGCACCACCACCTCAACCTCTGGCTCCTCGCGAATCATCCGCCACGCATTCCCGAAGTATTTCTTCAATGTAAACCGCGGTGGGATGTCATAAGTGTCCTCCGTCAACGTCGCCTCCAGGATGCGACCCACATGAAACGTCCGCACCTCCTTGTGCAGCGAGGACCTTCCAATCGCATACCACGATCGATTCTGAAACAGCACCTGATACGGACTTAACAGCGTGCAGATCTCGTCGTTCTCTGCCAGGCTGTCGTACCTCAGCCGGATCTTGCGACGCTTTTGAATCGCCTCCAGAACCAGCTGGTAATTCTCATTCGCATCCGTCAGCTGATGCCTCGGCTCCAGCGTGATCTGCAGGTGGTCCGACAGGTCTGACAAATGGTTTCTCATCATCGGCGGCAGGTTCGCCAACAACTTCATCGAAGCATCCCGCGCAGCTGCATGAAACGGCAGCCCGACCCCCGAACTCCCCAGCTTCTCGCCGAGCAGTAACAAAGACAGCGTCTCATTCACCGTCAAATCCGTCGGCGGCAAAAACGTCGATGGAGGAATCCAGTAACCCTGTTCGGCTTCGTCATACAACAGCTGGACGCCCGAGTCCTGCAGCACCTTCAAGTCACGAAATATCGTCCGCTTGCTGACCCCCACAAACTCTGACAGCTCCCCCGTGTGATAACGCCGGCCCGACTGGAGGTACTCCAGAATCTGCAGCAACCGGCGGATCTTTCCTACGGAACTCATGGGCTGCATGCAATCCAAAATGGAATCAGGCCGAGACGAGTCACAACCCTTCAGGGGCATTCTCCCGCTCTTCTCCTCATCACGTGCCACGGATCGTAAAGCAAGCCCCGACAGAATCCCAGCACGGCGACTTACCTGAAGCACTACTCCCTCTCCCCCGCCATCGACTCGAATAACGAATTTGACTTCCACTGCGGGGGAGAGGGCCGGGGTGAGGGGGCTGAGTTGACGTTCATCGTGTTCAACTCACCAATGAAACTTCATCTCTCTTGTGACCTCCATACCCGTCGCCCCATTACCAACTCGAAGCGTCAGCGAGGCCGAGCCACAACGGGCTTCTTCGTCTCCTCTTTCACGCATCCCGAAAACTCCTCACCACCCGCGCACCCGCCGCCCCTAGGTTAAACACGCCCCTCCCACACCGGACCGGCCACAAACTATGACGCAAGACACCCTGACCGAAGACCTCGCCGATTGGAGTGCTGCACTCTCGATCGACCCCCAGGCTCGCCTGGTTCTCAATGTCGCCCTCACCGGCCCCGACTCCAGGAATGGCTATCGCTATTCCGAGGCCGCCCTGCGAGAGGCCGTTCCGTTATACGATCAGAAGCCCGTCTTCCTGGACCATGCTCCTGACCGCCTGAAGCCCCGCGACCGCAGCACCCGCGATCTCGTCGGAAATATCATTAATCCCCGGTTTGAAGACGGGCGAATTCGCGGCGATATCCGTGTCCTCGACACAGAGTCGGGTCGCACATTCCTCGCCCTCGCCAATACGAATCTCCCCGGCGTCGGCATGTCTCATGTCGTTGTCGCCCAGCGCTCCACCGACGGCGGTACCGTCGAACTGATCCGCGATGTGGTCTGCGTCGATGCAGTCATCAATCCCGCAACGACTCAAACCTTCCGCGAGAGCCAGGACGCCTCTTCCGAGACCGCTCTTCTCGAAGAACAACTTCAGTCCTCCCAGCGCGAGTGCCAGCAACTTCGCGAGCAACTCGCCGTCCTCCAGTCCCGTGCTCTGCTCGCGGAACGGCAATGCGAGGCCCACAGACTCCTCTCCGAGTCACAGCTCCCCGCCGCAGCGATTACTCCGCTATTCCTTCAGCAACTCGAGCAGGCCCCCACCACCGAACACCGCCGCGAACTCATCCGCGACCGCGTCAAACTTTGCGAGCAACACCGCTCACGTCCCCCACTCAGCCGGGAGAGAAACTCAACCACATCTCCCACCTCTCTGAACTCCGACCTCATCGCCGCCATCCGTTTCCGCAACTGACCGATAAGCCAACCCTCTCCCCATCCCCCTCTCTCCCCACAGGCCCTTCATGCAAACACCACTTCGCGATCTCATCCAGTCCCACGGTCACGCCGGCTTCTACCGCAAGGTCGTCGAGCTGCTGAACGAAAAGCAGCTGACCCCCGACGACTTCTCCTACTATGAACTCGCCTCCGCGTGCGGCGTACTGCCCAAGCTCAAGGGCCTCCGCGAATCGCGTCTATCCTTCGATGCCCGGCTCTCCTCGGTCGATGCCACCAGCCATCTGTTGAGTGAAACTGGCAGTGCCGTCGGAACGACACTCTTCCAGGTCGTGACCGGCGAACTCATCAGTCGCAAAGTCCTCGAAGGCTACGAAGACCAGTCGGGCTTCATCGGCGACAAGCTGGTCACCATTTTGCCCAGCAAAGTCCGCAACGCCCGCATCGCTGGCTTCAAGGCCCTCGGCGGTCCCACCGATGTGAACGAAGGTGCCGTCTACGACGAATCGACCTTCGCGGAAAAATTCGTCACCTCCACCGAGTCGAAGCAGGGTCGCATCCTCAGCATCACCGAGGAACTGATCGGCTTCGACCAGACCGGCGAGATTCATCGCCGGGCGATGGCTCTCGGGTATTACCTGCGGCAGGAACGCGAACGGACCATCATCCGTGCGGTGACTGACGCCGACGCCTCCACTGGTCAGTTTGTCTATCGTCCGGCGGGAACGGGGCAGGCGCTCTACAACGCCAACGGTTCGAACCGCAACTATGTCGGCCCCGGAAACACCACCTCGCCTGCTTACAACGCTGCGGTGGCTCTGCAAGACTGGACCGATATCGAGGAGATCTACCACTACCGCGCGACCCAGGTGAAAGACGACAGCGTCGAGGGGGCCCCACGACCGATCGTCGCCCCGGTTCGCCAGATCCTCGTTCCCGAAGCACTGCGTGGCACCGCTCACAGCATCATCCGCTCGTCCGAGATTACGGTTGCCTCCGAGGGCGGAGAGACCCGCTTCGCGAATCCGATTAACGGCATCGCCGATATCCTCTCCTCTCCCTTCATCGACGAGCAGGGCACAGCTGCGTCCCGTGACTGGTACATCGGGGACTTCCGTCGCCAGTTCGTCTGGTCGGAAATCTGGCCAGTCCAGACCTTCCTGCAGCAGGCCGACAGCGAGGCTGCGTTTGAACGCGACGTCGTCCTCCGCGTGAAGGCCCGCTACTACGGCGGCATCAGCGCTGTCGACACCGTCTTCGTCACCAAAGTCGCAGGCGGCTGATCCCCCCATCCGCCCGCAGTGCCCGGGGAGGCACTCCACCAGTGCCTCCCCGCCTGCTCCCCCTCTCCCTATCGCCCCCTCTCAACCTTCTGCTCTCCCCATGCTCCTCCCCGGCCTCACCCCTCACTCTAGCCGCGTCATCCAGCTCCCCCGTCCCACCGGCGAGCCGCTCACGCTGACGATGCAGCCACTCTCACTCGGCTTTCACCGCCGACTGCGCAGCCGAGGCCTCATTCCACCGCAACCCCCTCGCAAGGTGGCACGCGACTCGACCGGAAAACCCCTGCGAGACGAGTCGGGCCTGGCTGTGATGACGGCCGATCCGAGTGATCCCGACTTTCTCAACGAGCTCGACCTCTATCACCAGCGAGTCGCGGTTCTCGCCATCGTCGAATCACTCCAGTCCGACGCGAACGTCCAGTTCACCGCCACTGCCCCCACCTCCTCCGACCCACAGGCATGGCTCCGTTATGCCGATGCGATTTTTGACGAGATGGAAACCGCTGGTCTGACGGCCGGCGACCTGGCCCACCTGTCGAACTGGACCTGCCGACTCAGCAACCTGATCGACGGTGATCTGCAACGGGCAACCGCAAATTTTTCTTCGGCGGCTCCAGCAGCTCCGACCTGACCGTCCCGCGTTCTCTCGATTACTGGATTCTGCGGACCTGCGAACGGTTCCACCTGCCCGAATCTGGTTTTCAAGAACTCACTTACCCCGACCAGGCCCGACTCCTCGCTTATACGGTCTTGCGAGATCGCGAAGACAGCGGGCCACCCATCCACTGATTCTCTCCCGTCTCCCACATTTCCCCTGGCCCTCGGCTCGAGGTCGCCACATCAAGGCATTTCCGATGGACCTTCCCGACCTCACGACACTTTGCGGCACGGAGCTCACTCCCGCCCAGCTGTATGGCGTTCTGGGGCAGATCGACCTCGACATCGCCAACCTTCTGCGAGACGGCAAACTCGCGGCACTCCGGTACGGAGTCGGAGGCCCCGCTGGCTCCCAGACCGACCGTGCTGCCAACCTGCAAGCCCTCCTCGCCGCCCGTGAGCACTACCAGCACCTCATCAACTCTCAACCCGTCTCCGTCATCACTCAAGGCCTCACTGGCTGCCCGTAATCAATCAACGACATCTCCCACATACAGCATCGTCCCCGACCGATTCTCCACAAGGCCCACTCCATGTCCGACGACGAACGCATCGACCGGCTCGTCGATTCGCTTCGCAAGATCAGCATCCAGCTGGAGAACCTGCGCGTGTCGCTCCTCGCTCTCCATCAGGACATCGGCGATCACGAACAGCGGTTACGAGTCGTGGAACAATGGAAGCACAACCTGTCGCCGATCCTGGCGATCGTGTCATTCATCGTAGGTGTCATGTTGTCCGCGGCGGTCAATCACTTCTGACTGATCTGCGTGAGTGTCCTCTCAGCTCCCTGTCTTCTCCCCACTGATGATCCCTCATGCCCATCGACCTCGCACCACATGATCTTGTCCTCCAGGACTGGGGCTGTCCCGCCATGCTGCGTCGAGCCCTCGATGTCGCTCCTGATAGTCCTTCTGCGGGTCATGAAGTCACCGTGATCCCGCAGACGGTCCGCCTGACCCAGTCCGACACCATTGCCGCCATCGAGGGTGAGACTCGCCACTTCCTGATTCAGTCGACCGCCTTACCTTCGTCCCTGAGCTGGCTCGACTGTGAACTGATCGTCGAGGGCCAGAGCCACCGCATCATCTCCTCAGAAGACTCCGGAACCGGAGGCTGGGTGTTGCTGGAAACTCGCACACTTTCGCTTCGACCCACTGCGTGAACCTCTCGCACCGAAGGCACTCCACATGTCGATCTCGATCTCCATTCGAGTTCCCGCGGGCGAACTCGCCGCAATTCGCGACCGAGTCCAACAACGAATCACCGGAGCACGATCACAGCTCGTTCAATCGGCGATCAGTGCTGCTCTGACCGACGTCATCGAGTCGATTCCCGTACAAACGGGGGAGGCCCGAGCCGGGTGGCAGGGTGAACTGAATCGCGTTGCCAACTCGCCCGCCGCCAGTTCCTCAGAACACATCTCCCAGCAATCGGCCACCAACACCGTCGACCATATCGTCTACCTCGAGTACGGCACCTCGCGCATGCAGCCCCGTTCCACCGTCCGACCGGCTTTGGTCCGGCTGGAGTCAACGGCTCGCTCGATGTTTCGCTGGGGCAACTAGCCCGACCTGATCGTTGTCGTATTCTTTTCCGGGGCACCTCCTGATGCTGACACCTGCTGTGATTCTTGACGCACTGATGCAGTCCCTGCAGGCCATCCTGCCCGCGGGAACCTCGCTGCTCAAAGCCGGTGATACGCACGATTCCACACTCTCCTCTGTCTGGGTGGAGCTCTGGGTCGATCGGCTTACGACACCCGCTGCACGCCGGGCCAGCACGCAGAACTGGATCGATCTGTCGTTCACCGTCAACAGCCTCGGCCGCTCTCCCGCCTCACCGATTCAGGTCCAGGCAATCGCGGAAGCCATTCGCCGACACGTGTCCAGACTTCGCCTGTCGGTCCATCCTTCTCCTGAAGAGGAGGGCTTGCTCACCCTGCAGGAAGCTGAGATTCGCGACCTCAGCCGACCCGCAACGCAGAAATCGGCCGGGCTTCTGCAATGGACCATCACGTTTCGCGGTTCCTTGTTTTCCTGCTCCACTTCACCCGCTTAATCAGTCCAGACGGGGTGAACCTCTCGCCCCACTGTCGCTGCCGCCTCACCGAACTCCCAACCTCATTTCTGGAAAGATTTGACATGCCCAACGCCCCTGTGACCCGCACCCTGCGAGATGGTGAGCTCGTGATCAAAGACGGCTCGACGCCGCCCCAGTCGCTCACCGTCCTGCTCGACGAAGGCGATCTCAGCTGGACTCACAAACAGCACACGATCGAAGTGAAGGATCGTGGTTCCGTCGCCAACGGACACACCCGCCCGGGCGACGAAGAATCAACATCTCTCTCGTTCTCCGCTAAGTGGACCCAGCTGATCGGCAAGAGCCATAGCTCCGCCGACCCATTGGCGCTTTACGAAACTCTGATGTTCCAACAAGGCACGAACCTCCAAAGCACCTCCGGACCTGGTGAGCAGAACTCGTTGACGTTTGAGTTCACCGTGACCGACCCCGCCGGTGTCGCGAACGAGAAGATCGTGTTCTCGAAGGTCTACCGTGAGTCACTCACGATGTCTGAAGGTGAGAAAGCCAACCTCATCGCCTTCACCGGTCGCTCATTCAGTACAGCTCCTGTCATCACTCGCGTGTAAGCAGGGAGCAGTCAGCCATCAGCGGTCAGCCACTCGCTGACTGCAAAACGAAAGTCCTCTCATGCCTGTTTCTGAATCACTCACGATCGAGATCCAGGGGGACTCCAGCGGTCTCAGCCAGGCTCTGGATACCGCTTTGGCGAATGTCGAATCGTTACGATCCTCTGCAGACTCGGCCGCGACAGCGGCCGGAGGAATCGGTGGGCGGCTGGCGAATGTGTCGATGGCGATCCAGCCCATTCAACTCGTCGGCCAGCAACTGGCTCGTCTCAGCTTGCAGGCTCAAGCCCTGAGCCATCAGCCGATCTCTCTGAATGTGCAGCCGGCCTTGTCGGCCCTGCAATCCCTGATGTCCGCGATTCAGGCTGTGGCAGCACGCCTCAGTTTGCTCTCGCAGATGGGCGGTGGAAGTGTTCGTGGAGGGATGGGAACCAGAGCCAGTACTGCGTCTCCCGGCGCCGGAGCGGCTGCCGCGGCAGCCAGCTCTTCGGGCATCACTTCTCGAAGTGATGCCAGCTCCGCCTGGAGCCCCGCGTTCACCTCAATGGGGCTGTCCACAGAGGCTTCGCAGGCCGCAGCTTCCATTCCCACTCTGGGGTACGTTCCGACCACTGGAAGAACGACCGTCCCCGCGGATTCGCCCAGTTCCAGTCACTCCGGCGGTGCGTACTCCTCGCATGATCTATCCACCTCGACCGTGAACCACTTCGGCGGCATCACGATCGAAGTGCGTGAGACCGCGGACATCAATTCCCTGATGCGGGACCTGCGGTTGCAAGGGCTGTCGACTCGGCATCGACAAGGGTAGTCCCTGCGTCCGCCACCGAGTTCACTCCGTGATACTTCTACTTCGTACGAGGACGGTCTTTCATGTTTCTGTTTCGCCCGTCGATCGTTCGCCCCTCTGCGACCTTTGAGCTGCCGCGTCCCGTGACGTCGGTCCGGATCCAGGACTCGTTCGATTACTCCAAGCTGAAGTCCCCGCGGACTCCCGGGGACATGATCGTCGGACACACCTCCAGTGGTGTCGATATCTCACTGGAGGGGCAGTTCGGCTCCCACGCGGGGACACCCCAGCTGTCGGAGGAGCAGATGTTCCTCACCCTGGAGTCACTTCGACAAGCGGTAAGGTCGTCCACACCCGAGGATCGCTACCGACTGTTCCTGTACTTCGATCCCGAGTCCTCAACCTACCGCTCGTTTCGAGAGTGTGTCACGGTCAGGTTCGAGTATGACCTCTCGAAGCCCCGACTCTTTACCTACTCGCTCGTTGTCCATGCCAGCGATCCCACGTTGGAGCAAACCGGGCCCTGACACGCCCCCGTTCTCGTCCTTAGCTCACGGCCCCTCCTTCTCGACGCGTGGTTTCACAGATGTTCACTCGCCGTATTCTCCACCATGGACCGACGCCGGATGGGACTGCCGTACTCCTGGCGGATCGCGCTGTCAGTGGATGCTGGTTTGAGCTTCATCGTCAGGGCGGTTGCGGGGCCGGGGAACTGGTTCTGCAACGAGATTTTCAGGAACGCTCGGCGATTCAGATTGGTGACTGGATCAGCTGCGAAGTCAACGCGGGGGAGCGCTGGTATCTCGGCCGCGTCGAAGAGTGCCGCTACCAGTATCCGGGGCTGTTGCGATTGCGTCTGGCCGGGATGTCGATCCAGCTGAATGAAGTCTTTCCCGGCGGGTTTGGTGCATCCCCCTCTACGCTTCGGCCTCATCGATACGCCGCGACCGATCTCTTTACCAACGATCCCGATCGCGACTGGGAGGTCGTCTATCCCGTCTCCTCGGTGGTCGATCTGGTACGACAGCTGGTTCAGCATCACGTGGTGGGCCAGACACACATCTCCTACGTATCAAGTCGAGTCGAGAACCCGCTGGTGTCGACGACTCCGCACACGGTGAAGTTTCGTGGCGAAGAATCGATCCGTTCGATCTTGAAAGACCTCGCGCTGAGGGCCCAGGCCAACTGGGGTGTCGATGCCCTCGGCCAGTTCTTCTTTATTCCCTACCGCACCAGCCTCCAAACGACGTTTCGGCTGGGACGAGATCTGGTCTCGCTGGAGGAGTCGCATGACCGCGAACTGATCTTCAATCGCTTGTTGCTCACCGGTGATTACATCTACGACCGGCGTGACAACAGTGAGCAACTGGCACGGCGAGTCTTTCGTTGGCGTGCGAGTTACTTTGAGCCCGATAGCGTTCAGGCGTTCGGCAATCGGCGCTTGCGCTTGTGGGTGCCGTGGATTCGCACGCAAAGCGATTCGGTCGACTTCGCCCGCGAGTTCTTTCGTACCTACGCTCGACCGGCGGCCCGCTACTCCATCGAGACGGTCCCCCAGGAGGGGCTGCTTATTCCCTGGAACGGGCCGGTATCGATCGAGGATACACACGGAGTCCAGCTGGCTCGTGGCATGGTGGAGAAGGTCCGCGTCCTGTTCGACCACGCTCCCCGTTTTCGACTGGAAGTCGGAGCCGAAGACCCTCGCGAACAGTGGCCGGAACCTCCCCAGGATGAACGCTGGGAGATCCCCGACCACATCCCCTCGAACGGTGGCCAGGTCGACATTCCCGACGACGGCTTTCCTGATGATGGAGGTGGTGGCGACGGAGGCAGCAGTTCCACCGGAGATACATCTCCACCCGATGACAGCTCCGATGATCCGAACGAAAGCTCCTCGGGAGCAGAGACCACCAGCTCTCCGTCCGACGGTTCAGACGGATCGAGTGGATTCGACTCGACGGGAGATATTTCCAGTGGCATCGAATCCTCGGCGGCCTCCAGCGAGGTGTCTGATGCTTCCTCATCCGATTCGAGCGAATCGCCATCAAGTGATCCACTGTCGAGCGATGGCCCATCGAGCGATCCACCGACAAGTGTCGACTCTTCAGACGACGGCTCGTCCGGAGACGATTCATCGAGCCTGACCTCCTCGGATGAACCCAGTTCGGAGGAGGATCCCTCCAGTGATCCACCGTCGAGTTCCAGCCAGCCAGTCTCCAACCCCTACAGCTACTGGCAGGACGGTTGATCTTTAGCTCTGTGAAAGCGTGACCGCTTGGGGCACTATCGCGACCTGGATTGGGAACCTGAATTGATGTTTTATCGTATCGCGACCGATGGGACTCAAATTCGCGTTCCGTTGGAAGGTTCATACAGCGGGCCGAGTCGAACGGGGTGCTGGATCATTGGTGGTGGTCCGTCATTGGCAGGGTTACCCACCGATCGGATTGCGGCGACCCCGATTCCCCGGTTCTCGATCAATCTGGCCGGACACCGGTTGTTAAGGCCCACCTTCTGGACCGCATACGATCCGACGGGAAGATTCCTGCGTTCGACGTACCTCGATCCGTCCATCATGAAGTTCATTCCGCGTGGGCGTGCGATGGATGTGGTACCGGGAACCACGAGCAAAGTCTGCGACAGCCCCAATACCGTCTTCTTCGAGCGTGACCACTCGGTGGGCTTTCATGACTTTCTGTCGCCGTTCGCCTCGTCCAGCTCGCAAGAGCCCCCTCGTCGTGCGGAAGCCGTCACCGACTGGCAGGACTCACTGGTGCAGGCCATTCACCTCGCATGGCTGATTGGCTTTCGCAAGCTCTATCTCGCGGGGTGCGACATGCACGTCGCTCCTGGGGCTGATTGGATTCACGAGGCGAATGCCGTGGGAGTCACCTACACGCCGCGCGAACTGTTGCGGGACTTTCATCAGCGGTGTGTCGATGGCGGAATGAAGTTCTCTGAGGGCCACGCGACTGCCTCGACTCGTCAGTATCATTTCGATGAGTCCAAGCCCCTGGCCGCGGCGATCCAGACTGACCTCCACTACTTTCGTGTTGCTCAATATCTGCGGCTGTCGAGGCGTGCCATGGCGCTGGCGGGGCTGGAGTTGATCTCGGTGACTCCGGGAAGTCGCTTGAACGATTACTTTCCCTATCAGTCGGTCGACACGGTCGCAAAGCATGTTGCCACTGAGGTCGGCGACCCCGAGCAGGAGACGACTCGCGGGCTCTACACCGAACAGGTCCAGCGAATGCCGCCCGGACTCGGCCCGATGCGAGACTACAAACCGCACCACTGGCCCAAGACTCCGGCAAACTCGCGAGGGGCCTCGCCGAGCCAGAACGCCCGCAAGCAACGACTCGCCCAGCTGGCTGCGCAGGTGAAAGAGATCCCGGTCTCCATCCGGGAGGAGGGATGAACCCGGGGGATCACGCTGGGGGCTCGGATCGGAACGCGATTGCAGGGAATGCAAAGTTGATGATTGCTCGGGCTTTCATGGTTCCAGAGTCTGTCTGTCTCATTATCCCCCAGTTCAATCAGGTCGGACTGACCCTTCAGGCGATTCGGACCTTGCGAAAGTTCGATCCGGTTCGCTGGCCAATCGTTGTTGTCGATAACGGGAGCTCGTCCGACTCCATTCGTCAGCTGCATGAGTTACGGGATACCGCGGTCCAGGTTCTCACCCAGAAGCAAGCGGGGCTCACGTCGGCCTGGAACTTCGCCGCTCGACGATCTCAAGCTGACTATCTGATCTTTCTGAACAACGACACGCTGACGTCGGGGTGTTGGGTTGAGTCGTTACTGTCGCCGTTGAAACTCGGGACAGCGGACGTTTCTGGAGTCGCCACTCGCCGAGAAACCCAGCTGGCCTCACCCGTCGATCTTTTGGCTGGCTGGTGTTTTGCTCTCCGTCGTGAGACGTTCGTTGCTGTCGATGGGTTTGATCCGGCGATGCAACTCTATTTCTCTGATACCGATTTTCTATTGCGAGTTCGGGAACGCTTGGTTTCGGGTGCGACTTCAAAGTTCGTCGCGGTCAAGGGGCTGCCGATCTCCCATATAGGTCATGCGACCGCCCATCAGCTCCCATCCCAGAAATCTCAATGGCAGGCCGACCGCAAAGCGTTTCTGGCTCGCTGGCAGGAGTCCCGTTAGATGCACCTGCTGCAGGTCTGTAACGTCGGCTCCGTTGTTGGAGGGACAGCTGCGTGTGCTTGGAGTCTGGCGCGAGCATGGCCCCAGCTGCGCCACTCGGTCGCCTTTCTGTCGCCGGCTGATTCGGCTACGCGGCAGGCCTTTTGCCCCCACCATGTTGAGACATGGTCACACTGCACGGCTTCTCGGATCAAAGCCCTCCAGCCTGACATGGTCATCCTGCATAACGTCGGCAAGGCGGGGGCCGAGCTCTGGGACGGGGCGTTCACCATCCAGTACGTCCACTCGGTGGGCTCGCGACTCCAGGCCGATCAGACCGTGTACTGTTCGCGCTGGCTCGCCCGGCAGGTTGGTGCCTCGGAGAAGCCCGTGTTGTGGCAAGGGGTACCCGTGCCACCATCGCTGGCCGTGTGTCGCCACCGCTTCACCGACCGTTTGCGGATCGGTCGGATCTGTACCCCCTCGATGCGGAAGTGGCCGGAATCTTTACTGGAGTTCTACGCCGAGTTGGCGTCTCGCCATCCGCAGGTTGACTGGGAGTTCATCGGGTGTCCCGTCACGCTACAGCCGCGTCTGCTCTCGGCCTGTCGTGGCCAGGCCCGCTTCATTCTCCCCAGCTGGCAGGCGCGATCGCACTTGTGGGAGTGGGACGCCTTGCTCTATCACCATCCCACTCTGACGGAATCATTTGGGCGGACACTGGCCGAGGCCGCTCGCGCGGGGTGTGTGCCGATCGTTGACCATCGGGGAGGTTTCGTCGAACAACTGGAGGTTGTCTCCGGATTCGGCTGCCGGACTCTGACGGAGTTCTCGAACGCGATCGCAGCTCTAGGCAATGTCTCAACACGTCGCAGCCTCTCGCAACAAGTTCAGGTTCAGGCGAACGCAGTTTTCTCTCTGAGTGCCTTCGCCCACAGGCTCAGCACGCTCGTCGATCGGATGGTGACGCCGTAGTTTAAGTGCTGCACCAGGTCATGGAGCCCGTCAAGCGGTGTTAAATGGGCCGTTATTGCTACCCAGAAAATCAGACCACGCCGTGACTGTCCATGAGCTGTTATCGTTGTCAGAATGGTATCGCACTCGTATCCGTTGATTGATTCCTGGAGCGAAGCGATGAACCGATTGGCATTCGTATGTTCTGTATTGTTCGCCACAGCCTCTCTGTCAGCTGAGGACTGGCCGCAGTTCCGTGGCCCCAACTGCTCGGGGGTGTCTCACACGACTGCAGCGCTGCCGGCCGAATTCTCGGATACACAACACGTCAAATGGGTGGCCAAGCTCGGTGACGGGATTGGCAGCCCCGCGATCGCCGCAGGTCGGGTCTTCACCTCTGCGATGGTCGATGAGAAAACCATCGGCTTGTACGCGTTCGACATGAAGTCCGGTGAACAGCTGTGGATGCGAAGCTGGCCCGTCGGCGATGTCGACGAGATCCACATGACCAACAGCCACGCGGGGACCACTCCCGCGGCAGACGCGGACCATGTGTACTTCTATTTCAGCACACTGGGCATGGTTTGTGTCGATGCCAAGACGGGTGGCGATGTCTGGCGTAAGGAACTGCCCGTCCCCTACTTCATCTTTAAGTGGGGGGCCGGGATGTCGCCCGTGCTCTACAAGGATCTGGTTCTTTTTTGCCAGGACGACGACCTCCACCCGGCGTTCTATGCCTTTGATAAACGCACCGGAGAAATCCGCTGGCAAGACGACCGCAACGACATGGCGGTCAACTACTCGCATCCCGTGATTTGCGAGACTCCCACGGGGGATGAGATCGTCGTCGCGGGGACGGGGCTGTTGATCGGGTATGACCCCGCGACCGGCAAGCGGCTCTGGTCCGCCCGCACGCTGCTCCGCAATATCAAGACCACGCCGGTGAGCCATGATGGCATCATCTATGTCTCGCTCCAGAGCCGGGGCATCGCCAATCAATGGCTCGTCTCGATCGATCAAGCGGAGACGGGGGATAAGGACAACAAGATCTCACGCGATGAGACGCAGAAGTTCTTTGGAAAACGCCCCGTCCCCGAGGCCTTCTACAAGAAGACCTTCGAACGCGGAGATCTCAACAAGGACGGCTTCCTGGAGGGCGAGGAACTCGACGTGGCATTTCTGCCTCCGGGCAATGCGGCCGGGGCGTCCTACGACAACCCTGATGCCGAAGACGAGTTCATCCTGGCTGTCAAAGGCGGTGGTCGTGGGGATGTCACCAAAACCCACCTGCTCTGGAAGCACCCAACGAAGCAGACCGACCACATCGTCTCTCCGCTGGTCATCCATGATCGCATGCTGTTGATCAAGGAGGGGGGCATCGCGACCTGCTTCGAGACCAAAGGCGGCGAACCCGTCTTCGGGCCCGGACGCATCAACAACGCCGGCAGCTATTTCGCGTCGCCCGTTTACGGTGACGGCAAGATCTACATCCCCAGCGAGAACGGCAAGCTCATCGTTCTGAAGGATGCTCCAGAGCTTGAGGTCCTGAGCGTCAATGACATGAACGATGCGATCCTGGCCACGCCCGCGATCGCCGACGGGGCTCTCTTTATCCGGACTCGCAAGGCTCTTTACCGAATCCAGCTGTGAGTCGGTTTTCTTTTCCCACAGCTGTCCGCTACAAGGCAGTCGGGAACGTTGCGTTCACTCGCCCCTCACGTACTTCACTCCCCCTGAAACTCTGGACACTGTCTCGATGCGAAAAAGTAAGACTCTGGCCCGCATTCGCCAGAACCAACTCGTCAGAATGTGCTGCCTGGGGCATTACATCCCGGCCTTCGTCAAGCAGGCAGCCCACTTCGGCTTTGACTGTATCTGGCTGGATATGGAGCATCGCAACTTCTCTGACCGTGATGTCCAGGCGTTGCTGGCTTTCTCGCATCTGCACGACATCGACATCATGGTCCGGCCAGCCACGCTGCAGAAGACCGAGCTGTACCGGTATCTGGAAGACGGTGCAGCTGGCCTGATGATTCCGCATGTCAACACGGCTGAGAAGGCGAAGCTGCTGGTCGACGCGACCAAGTTCCCGCCGCTCGGAGATCGGGGTCTCGATGGAGCCGGTCTCGACGCCGACTTCTACGTCACTCCGGCCGATGACTTCGTCAAAGAGGCCAACAACCAGACCTTCCTTGTGGTGCAGATCGAGACACTCGAAGCTCTGCGGAACGTCGATGAGATCGCCGCTGTACCGGGCGTCGATGGCTTGTTCCTTGGCCCGGGCGACCTCGGTCTGCGGATGAAGCTCGACCCGAGTGAAGGGACTCTCGAGTCGGCTTATGAGCGAGTTGCCGCCGCCTGCAAGAAGCATGGTAAAGCGTGGGGCTGTCCCGCCGGGACCCAGGAAATCCTGACCAAGCGTCGCCAGCAAGGGGGCCAGCTGCTCAATCACGGCGGAGAGTTCGGAGCCATCTTCAAGATGCTCGGCGAGTGGGCCGGTAACATTCAGAAGACGGAGCAGGAAGTCCCGTGATCGATCTCTCTGGAAAAGTCGCTCTCGTCACGGGCGCGGGTCGGGGCATTGGGCAGGGATGTGCACTGCAGCTGGCCCGCTGCGGGGCGGACATCGTCATTAACGATCGCCCCGGCAGCCCCGATCTGGCGGCCACAGCTGAGGAGATTCGGGCTCTCGGGCGGAAATGCACTCCGCTGGAGTCCGATGTCTTCTCGCGGGAAGGGTGTGAACAACTGGTCAAGGCCGCGCTGCAGGCTGCGCCTCACATCGACATCCTGGTCAGCAACCCCGCCTTCAGCCGCCGCAGTGCGTTCCTCGAATATCCACCGGAGATCTTCGAAAAGACGATCCAGGGAACGTTGACCAGCGGCTTTCACATGAGTCAGCTGGTCGCCCGGCACATGGTGGAACGTGGGCAGGGCGGCAAGATCGTTTTCATCTCCAGTGTGCAGGCGGAGATGCCGATCAGCCTTTGCTCCGCATACGGAGCGGCCAAGGCGGGGCTGAACCACCTGACCCGGTCGATCGCCGTGGAACTGGCTCCGCACCGGATCAACGTCAATTGCATTGAGCCGGGCTGGATCGACACACCGGGTGAGCACGTGGCCTTTACCGATGAGACGATCGCCGCGGAGGGCAAGCAGTTGCCCTGGGGCCGTCTAGGGGTTCCGCAGGACATCGGCTACGCGGCCGCCTATCTCGTCTCGGACGCTGCCGATTATGTGACCGGTGTTGTGCTTCCGGTCGATGGCTGTTTCCGGTTCAAGGATTGCGGGGCGGAAAAAATTATCCCGCTGACGGAGCCCAAACGATGAGCGTGCAACTCCGGGAATATACGTTCCAAGGGCAGGGCGATGGGCCCCACCTGCTGATCACCGGGGGTGTGCATGGCGATGAGTTCGAGCCCATCGCCGCGATTCGCAGGCTGCGTCTGCTGCTGGAGCAGAAGGCCCCCGAGGTCGCGTCACTGCGCGGTCGAATCACACTGGTTCCCGTGGTGAACGAGTCGGCCTTTCTGCGTGGACATCGCTGCGGAGATGACGGCAAAGACCTCGCCCGGACCTGTCCCGGTCGCCCCGATGGCAGCGTCACCGAACAGACCGCCCACGCTCTCAGCCAGCTGATTCATACCGCTGATTACTATATCGATCTGCACACCGGGGGAACCGAACTGTCGGTCTATCCGCTTTGCGGCTATGTCATGCACGCGAACACCGAGGTCCTCGATGTTCAGCGTCGCATGGCTCGGGCGTTTAACCTGCCGGTCGTTTGGGGGACTGCGGCGAATCTTCCGGGACGCTCTTTGTCGGTGGCACGTGACGCGAATGTGCCGGCGGTCTACTGCGAGTATCTCGGAGCGGCCACGTGCGACTCGTCGGGCGTCGATGCCTACGTGGAAGGCTGCCTGAATGTGATGGGCGAACTCAATTTCATCGATCGAGTTCGTCCAGCGAACCACGTAAAGCATGTCGTGGAGAACCCCGAGCCCAATTCGGGACACATGCAGATCTGCAATCCCTCGCCCGTGGCTGGGTACTGGGAAACGCATGTCCGGTTGGGAGATGAGATCCGGAGTGGGCAAGTGCTCGGGATGGTCCATCCGCTCGATGGGGGAGAGTCTCGACCGATCACCGCGACGGAAACGGGAGTGCTTGTGGTCTTGCGAACATTTCCTCGCGTGCTGGCTGGGGATTCCGTCGGCGTGGTGATGGAGTTTCGGTAATGCATTCAATCTGGGAACGACAACTGATGGACACGTCTGCTGCCTCTGAACGTTGGGTCCACCTGTCCGGACAACTGGTCCGCGAGTCGCAGGCGAAGATCTCCATCTTCGACAGTGCGGTCATGCTCGGCGACAGCCTCACGGAGTCGACGCGGACCTTTAAGCACGTTCCGTTTCGCCTCGATGACCACATCAAGCGGCTCTATAAATCGCTCAAGGTCGCCCGCGTGAATCCCGGCCTCACCCCGGAAGAAATGACCCGCGTGACGCTCGAACTCTTCGAAGCCAATCGCAGCTTCATGGGGCCCGACGACGACTGCTGGATCGTGCATAACATTTCGCGAGGTCTGTCGAAGCCCGGCCCGAGCACATCACAGGCGAACCCCGCGACGATCATGATTTTCACCAGCCCGATGGACCTTCGCGGCTGGGCGCGGTACTACACCGAGGGGTGCCATGCTGTGACCTCAATGAGCCGGGCCATCCCCGCTCAATCGCTCGACGCCCGGATCAAGAATCGCAGCCGGTTGTTCTACACACTCGCCGATGCCGAGTCGCGACTCGTCGACCCCGATGCCCAGTGCGTGATTCTCGATATCGATGGTTACGTGTCGGAGAACAAGGGGGGCAACCTCTTCGCCGTTTCTGAGGGAACCGTCCTGACCCCGACCGACGAGAACTGCCTCGCCGGGATCAGCCGCCAGACCGTGCTGGAGCTGGCGAAGGAACTCGGATTGCCGGTCCGCGAGACTCGGCTGCAAGCTTACGACATGTATACCGCCGATGAGGTGTTCTTCACGAGCACCCCGTACTGCATCATGCCCGCGACGAAGTTCAACGGCCTCCCGGTCGGTGATGGACAGGTCGGCCCGATCACCAAACGCCTGCTCGCCGCCTGGAGCCAGCGCGTCGGTGTCGACATCGTCGCCCAAGCACAAAAACAAATGGCCCGCTAAATGTTCGCTCGGACCGACCACTGAAAACTAACCACTGAAAAATATCGATTCCCATGCCCGATCCGACCATCCAATCTCTGTTCGACCTGACCGGTCGCGTGGCCCTCATCACCGGTGGTTCTGGCTATCTCGGTCAGGCTTTCTCGCATGCTCTGGCCGAAGCCGGGGCAACGGTTGTGATCGGCAGCCGGGATCGTGCCCGGGCGCAGGCAGCTGCCGATGCGCTCCCTTCTCCCGGGGGAGCCAGGCACAAGGGCGTCGAACTCAACCAGCTGGAAGAAGACTCGATCCAGTCGGGTTTCGACGAAGCTGTTGAGAAAGCGGGGCAGGTCGACATTCTGGTCAATAATGGCCAGCAGGGGCACCCGCTGGACCTCACGAACGTCACGGCAGAGGCGTTCACCAAAGACCTTTCCAATGCCACGGGATATTTTCTGCTGGCGCGGCATCTTCGAAATCATGTGGTCGAACGCGGGGTCCCCGGATCGATCGTGATGATCGGCTCGATGTACGGGGTCGTGGGCTCCTACCCCGATGCGTACGATGGAGTCTGTGCCGCCAGTCCGGTGCAGTACCACACCCTCAAGGGAGGGATTGTCCACATGACTCGTCATCTGGCTGTGTACTGGGCCAAGGATCAGGTGCGGGTGAACTGTCTGAGCCCTGGACCTTTTCCGAATGAGAAGGCCCCGGCAGAGATGGTCAAACGCCTGATCCAGAAGAGTCCCTCCGCCCGCATGGGCGTGCCCCACGAGGTCAAAGGGCCGCTGTTGCTGCTGGTGAGCGATGCCGGCAGCTATATTACGGGACAGAATCTGCTGGTCGATGGCGGCTGGACCGCCTGGTAGTCGTTGCGTGTTGAGTGTTACCAACCGTCTATTGCGAGGGTGTTGCAATGAATGCCACCGTTCGAGGTCTCGTCGCGATGTTTGCTGTCCTGCTGGGCGTGGGCCGGTTCTCCGGTGCGGGGGATGCGTCTCACCGGATCACCCTCGATGAGGCGACTCGCTCCAAGTGCCTCTCCGTGTTGAGGCAGGGCCTCAAGGGGGACGAGTTCTGGCCAGCCATGCACGCGGCAGAGGGCCTGACCATCGGAGGTCAGAGCGGTGAGGTCATCGCGTACCTGACGCCCAAGCTCGACACCGAGACCGATGATCAGCACCGGTGCGGTCTGGCCCGAGAGATTGCCCGGGCCGGGGATCGACGGTTTGTCCCCGTGATGCTGGGAATACTCGAAGGCTCGAACACCTACGGTCATGTGCATGCCGCTGAAAGCCTGTTCAAGATCTATGAGGTCGGTAATGGCGAAGCCTTGCGACGTGGCGCGGAGCAGTCGGCGAATACCAAGCTCAAGCTGATGTCTGCCGCTGCACTCTTTCGCGGCGGTGATACAGCTGCTCGGCAGACGCTTCGGGATCTGGTGAACCACAAGGATCCGAAGGAAGCTGCGATTGTCGCATGGGCCTTGGGGCAGATTGGCGATGCCAGTGATATTCCCCGCCTGAAGGCACAGATCCCTCGGTGTCCCGATGCGACAACGCGGTCATACTTTGAGAATGCGCTCGCGATGCTGGGTGACCCGGGCGGCGCTCAGGCCCTGCTGGTCAATCTCGTCAGCCCCGAAGATCCGGTTCGGACATACGCTGCAAATTTTGCGGGTGAAGCCCGTATTGCCAGCAGTGCCGAGCAGCTGAAATCGCTGCTCGATGACAAGGTCGCCGATATCCGCATTCGTGCTGCACAATCACTTCTCATGCTGACGGGGCCCGAGGTCCTTCCGTACCGGGAACACGCCGAGGTGCTTTATCAGGAACTGAATCCGGGCTACTGCTGGTTTCATCCCCGCGCAGCTGCGATGCCCGGGTACGGAAAGGATGGCGGTCCCGCGGTGATTGTGACCATTCAGAAGCACCTGCACGCGGACGATCACTACTCGGGGCTTTGCTATCTGCGAACGGATGATCTGGGAAAGACATGGACCGGCCCGACGGCCATCCCGGAACTCGACTGGACCCAGGGAGAGAATGACGAAACGATTGCCGTATGTGATGTGACCCCCGGGTGGTTGTCGCACTCCCAGAGACTTTTGGCGATCGGCATCAAGCTTCGATACAGCCCCGAGGGACATCAATTGCTCGACAAGCCTCGCTCGCACGAGTGTGCCTACGCGACCTTTGATCCACAGAAGAACGCGTGGACATCCTGGAAGATGCTCGATGTCCCGCATCGTGACGGCAAGTTCTATCAAGTCGCACCGGGGTGCGTTCAGTGGTTGGAACAGGAAGATGGGACGCTCCTGATTCCATGCTACGTCAGCCAGCGAGAGGGCGGGCATTATACGACGACGGTGTTGCACTGTTCCTTCGACGGGCAGACGCTTAAGTACTTGGAGAATGGAAACGAAATGACCATCCCCTCGGGTCGTGGTTTGTACGAACCGTCACTGACACAGTATGGCGGGAGGTACTTCCTCACTCTGCGAAGTGACGATGCCGCGTGGGTGGCGACGAGCGATGATGGTTTGCACTTCACTGAACCGAGAAAGTGGACCTTCGACGACGGCGCGGACCTCGGCAGCTACAACACCCAGGCCCACTGGCTTTCACACAGCGACGGACTCTTTCTCTGCTATACCCGACGAGGGGCGAACAACGACCATATTGCCCGGAACCGGGCTCCGATCTTTGTGGCTCAGGTCGACCCGGTGACGCTTCAGGTACTTCGCCGGACTGAGTCGCCGCTCCTTCCCGAGCGTGGCGTGATGCTCGGAAACTTCGGCGCTGCCGCGATCACTCGCGACGAGTCCTGGGTTACCGACTCCGAATACATCGTCAGTGATAAACCTGACCCCAAAGGCGCCGATGGCACGACCTGGCTGGGCCGAATTAAATGGTCGAAACCGAACCAGTCCGTCAAATAGACACCCATTTCCACATCGACTTAGCGACTTCGCAATCGGCCCACCAGACACCACCCCTTCGTTGCCTTGCTGGCCTTCTGTTCCCTTTCGCTCACTTTGTCTCTCTGACTACGACCACACATCTGCCGCCCCAACAACACAGCCCTCGGCGAGTATGACCTCGCTGAGGGCTGTCATGGAACGTCGTCGCTCGACACTCAACTTATTTCAAAATCCGAATGCACGAAGGCCCGGTAATCTCTGTCGGAGTTCCTACCGACTTGAGCTTGCCATCCATCCCAATCCGGAAAATCGCCAGATTGTTGCCCGGCATGTTCGCGCACAGCAGCAGGTTCCCGTCCGCGGTGATCGCCAGATTCTGCGGCCCCTGACCCAGGCTGGGAACGATCTCGATCAGGCTCAGCTGGCCGTCCTCAGCGATCTGGTAGCACGCCACGCTGTCGTGTCCCCGGTTGGTGCCGTACAGAAACTTCCCGTTCGGTGTTATCTTCAAGTCAGCCGTATGCGTCACGCCGGCGAAGCTCTCGGGAATCGTCGAGATCGTTTGGCGTTCGATCAACATTCCAGTCTCGGCGGCATAGTCGTACCGTGTGATCGAATTCGCCAACTCGTTGATGACGTACAGGCACTTCCCATTGGGATGAAATGTCAGGTGACGCGGGCCGGCCCCAGCGAGCGTTCGTACAAACGGCTGAGTGTTCGGAGTCAGCGTGGCCGTCGCGGGATCGATCACATAGCAGAGGATCTGGTCGATACCCAGATCTGCTGCGTAGGCATACTTGTTGTTGGGGCTGATGACAAAGCAGTGTGCGTGGGCTTCCTTCTGGCGAGCCAGATTGCAGCTGGAGCCGGTGTGCTGGAAGAACGAGACGGGGGCCGACAACGAACCATCGGGCTGCACGGCGTACGAGGCCACATTTCCGCTGGAGTAGTTCGCGACGAGGAGGCTCTTGCCCGTCTGGTCGACTTCCAGGAAGCAGGAGGCTGTGCCGCGAGTCGTTTGGCGATTGATGAGCTTCAGCTGGCCGTTGCCACTCTCCAGTCGGAAGGCGGCGACCTGTTCCGGTTCCGAGCCTCCAAAGGTCTTGGCATCGATCGAGTACAGGAACTTCTGGTCGGGCGAGATCGCGATGAAGAACGCGTTCGGGATTCCGCCTGTCCGGTGCAAGGGGGTGATTGCTCCGCTCTCCGTGTTCAACTGGTAGGCTTGGATGCCTCCCTGATCACCCGGAGCAAACGAGGACACGAGCACGGTGGGCGTTGCAGAAAATGAAGGGTGAGCGATCAGCATCAGAATGATTCCTGTGGTCAGGGAGATCACATGAGAGAGACGAAACATGATTCACTTGCCTGTCAAAATGGTGAGTGGTGAACACATCGAAGCGAGCCCAGACTTTAACGTTCTAACCCGAACAATCGCTCTCCGTTGCGGAAGAAGATGTCCTCGACTTGTGTGTCGTTCATTCCCGTCGACAGACAGGCGACCTTCACCGCGCGAATTGACTCATGTCCCACCAGGGCGAGCTTCAGGTCGCCGTACGGGACATGGAGATCGGTGTTGCTGGGCGAAATCCACAGGAAGCTGTCACCGAGACCCACGCAGCGCCCACGCAGATGGGAGACCGGGAAGTCGGACCCGTACAGGACTCGGTCATGCCCCATCACCCGGATGATCGATTCGATCGCTCCGCAGTCGGTCACCGCAGAGGTGTCGAACCACACATTCCGCAGCCCCTTGAGCGAGTGAATCCCCTCGATCGTGTGGTGGGCATTAAACCCGCGGGCGGCGTGGGCGAGGATCATCCGCATGTTGGGGTACTTCTGGCACCACTTGCGCAGCGTCTCCTGGTTGGCGGTGTCAGCGAGGGCCCGCGAACGGACGATGTGCAGTGTGATCGACAGCCCCAGCTCGTCAGCCACCTGGACGTGTGACTCGGGCAGAAACTCCTCAATGAACGAATCGAACGTCGGCTTGCGCGGCGACCAGACGTGATAACACTTGAGGCCGACAAACCCACAGCGTTTCACCGTCTCGCGAATGGTGTCAGGTGACATCGTCGGTGGAGTGAGCATCTGTCCCCGTGAGTGAGGACGGTTCTTTAACTCCTCATAGAGAAACTCATTTTCGGCATCGACATCGACGAACGTGTTGGGGAACGGGAAGAACAGGGCCTCTGTGGGACGCCCAGGCGTAATCTCGTTGATCCGCTCATCGAACTCTTTCATGCCAGCGACCGGTGGACCTCCACCGATCAGCGCGGGCTGCTTGTCGGCGGGAAAGTGATCCGCCCTGTACAAGTGGGCATGGGCATCGAAGACATGATCAGGGACGAACGCGTTCAACTCGCGGTCGAACAGCTCCCGGTCGAAATCGGTCGCGATCCAGTCTTTCATGCGATCAACCTTTATGAATGCGGGCCCAGTGAATACTCATGCAGTCTGGCGAGCCGGCATACCACGCGGCAAGCAGGTCGCCATCGGGGAGCTGGCGGACCGCCGGATGTCCGAAGCTCCACTTCCCCATGTCTTCCCAGTACTGCTTGAAGTCGATGTTCTCCCGCCCCTGGCTGATGGCAGCTCGCTCTTCGTGCGAATAGACCAGCAACTTGTCGCTCTCGGGCCATGTGAGTCCCCGATCTCGGGAGACCCAGAGTGTCATCGTGCCCGGCCGTCCTCGATCAACAACAAACAGCACGAGCGTTCCGTCCCTCAGCATCCACGGCGCAGCAATCTGGCCAGGAATACCGAGATCACGCATCGGTTCCAGCTGAATGCCCTCGGAAGTGATTGACCCAGAACGAAAATGAACGGCAAGATCTCGCTGGTGGGCCAGATCGTGAGTCCAGAAAGCCGCATGGAACTCGCCGGGAAGCTGTCCGGGACAAAGACGTTCGTCCCAGTAGTAGACTTCGTGCTGTGGGTGTTGGGCGATTTGACGAGGCTCAGAAAAAGTCTCACCTCCATCCTGCGACACTATGACCCAGGCGGCGTGTCGTCCCGGTCGCGGGTCGTCGTATTCCTTGAAGCTCTCAAACGCGATTGCCAGTTGGCCATCGGGCCAGATGACAGCTGGACCGCAGAGGGCACACCCCTTCAGGTCGCCGGTCGGCAGCTCACGCCAACTGCTCCACGTCTCACCGTCGTCGGTGGAGATGGCCATCAGCTGTCGTGACTTCAGGATGCCTTCCGTGACGGGATCGAAGAGCGGGCGTGTCGGGTCACTTCGGTCGAACCAGGTTGTCAGTGCAATTAACCGTCCGGGCCGGATCTCGGTCATCTCTGCACAACCCAGAGAGCCGGGAATGCCATCGATGACAGTTTCAAACTTCACGGGAAGCGGGGACCAGGTGCGTCCCTGATCGAGTGATCGGCTCACGCCCGCCCGGCTGGTCGGTGAATGCTTACCCGGTCCATTCTGATATCCACAGAGGATGGCTCCGGAATGCAACAGACAGAGTGATGTAAAGTAAGCGATGCGATTTTCGGTCGGTTGTGCTGTCGTATCATACACGACTCCCCGTTCGGCGATTTCAAACATGGCACATCCTTGGTCTGATCGAGAAGAAGTCGTTCTGTCGCCGGGAGAAACCGCTGACTACCGGACTAGTCGGCGAAACGCATCCTGCTGCACCAGGCACTCCAGTCGCTGTTCAACGGTCCCGCTCGCCATTGCATCTCGGATAATTGTGAAAGCATCACGGGCTGCATCCGCCGTTTGCTTCAGCTCGGCGTCCCCCTGAGCGGCGTTCAAGTAGAACGACGCATATCCGTGACAACCGCGTTTGGCCATCTCCTGGATGTAGAGCGTGTTGACCGCCGCTTTCTGTTGCGGGTCGGTCACGGCAATGTGCAGATGGGGATGGACATCGATCCCGGTGCAGTGGGCGTCGAGTCCGACCTCGTGGGCCACCGCATCGATCTGTCGCTTCAGCTCGGCACCGAATTTCCACAGCTGGGCTGGCACGTTGCGTTTGCGAACCTCCTGCATCGTGGTCAGTGCAGCTCGCAGGCCGATCGTGTCGCTCCAGTAGGTGCTTGAAATAAACATCCGCGACGCGGGCTCCATCACCTCACGCGAACCGACAACAGCAGCCATCGGGTAGCCGTTGGAGATCGACTTGGCAAAGACGGCCATGTCAGGTGTCACGCCGAGATATTTCTGCGCGCCGCCTGTGCTGAATCGCAGGCCAGCTGAGACTTCGTCAAAGATGAAGATCGCCCCATGCTCGCGGGCGAGCTTCGCCACGCCCGCCAGATACCCTTCCGGTGGAATCTCGGACCGCAACGGCTCCATGATGACAGCTGCGACTTCACCCTTGTGCTGGTCGAGTAGTTCTCCCAGTGAGTTCAGGTCGCCGAACGCAAAGGGCAGGGCGGTACCCGCGAGACCCTGCGGCACTCCTGTGGCTTCGATGCCCGGGAACAGGTGGGAGTTGAGGCTCGCCTCTTCCGCAAGATTCGCGGCGAGATACCAGTCATGCCAACCGTGATAGCCGCAGAAGAGGATCTTGTCGCGTCCCGTCGTCCCGCGGGCGATGCGTACGGCAATCGCGCAGGCCTCGCCTCCACATTTCGCGTAGCGAACCATCTCCGCACACGGGATCTCGCGGCAGAGCTCCTCTGCCAGTTCCACTTCCAGTTCGTGGTTGACCGAGTAGACCGTGCCCTTCTCGATCTGCTTGCGGACTGCTTCGTCCACGACCGGATCGGCATAGCCGAGAATGATCGAGGCGATTCCGCTGATCCAATCGATGTACTCAAACCCGTCGACATCGATGAATCTCGCTCCCTTGGCCGACTGCGCGTAAACGGGAGAGACGCCGTACGCCACGCGATTAGGGCGACGGCTGATCAGCTGGGTTCCACCGGGGATCAGCTCTAATGCCCGCTTGTACAACGCCATCGATTTCGGGACGCGAGAGGCAACGGCCGGCTGGGTCATTGTGGGCCTTTATCAAACGGAATCATGGTGAGTGAGTGGGGAGGGCTTTGCGGGCCGCCAAGGGCCGATCGGACTATCGCGAAACTCGGGAGGGCCATTGGCTGGGAGTGATCAGCGATTCGGGGAGGTCACAATTCAATCGCTGAAGCTGGGTGAGTACATCGTCGGGCAGTGGTTGTCCGTTGAACAGCGCGAGGTTGTCGGTCACTTGCGAGACCGATTCGACACCCACTAGGACAGAGGTAACTCCCGACTGCGACAGTATGAAGCGGACAGCCAGTTCCTGCAAACTGAGGCCTGCCTGCTGAGCAATACGATCGAGCGTATGACGAGCCGGGAGGATCTCTCGCAACGAGTCCGGAATGTCATGTTCTGGCATCACCAGCAGCCCCTGCAGGTAGACGCTGCGGACGAAGATCGCCACGTTGTTGGACGTGGCCACCTCGAAGAAGTCGGATTGCAGATGCCGTCGGTCAACGATGTTGGCCGGAATCTGCAGTGCATCCGTCGACGCAGCGAACTCCTTGGCCGGCCCCGCGAAGTTGTCGCAGGACACGCCGTAAAACTTCAACCACCCACGGTCGCGAAGACGGGCGAGTCCCTCCATGTGAGCCGCATCGGTCTCGCGATGAAACAACACAATCGGCAGGCAGTCGAGCCGGAGTTTTTGCCGGGAATTCTCAATCGATCGTTCGATTGCCCGGAACGCCAGCGCGGGGGCCGCCAGCTCTGGTGCAGTCAGTGGAAACACTTTCGTGACCACGGTCACTTTGTCAGCCAGCCGCAGTTCATGGAGGGCGTTGCCGAGCACCTCCTCACTGGTTCCATAGGCAGCTGCGGTGTCGAAGCAGTTCACGCCACCCTCGTATGCGGCGGTTACAATGCGAACCACTTCGTCGTATGACGGCTGGCCCGTATGGTTCGCGACTCCGTAAGGCAGCCCAAACTGCACCGTCCCGAGCATCATTCGTGAGAGCGATAATCCATTCCAGTTCGATGTCTGCACGTCGCCAATCTCCAACAACAACTACATGGTGAAGGCCATGTTCCCGGCGGTGACGCCACCGTCAACGACCAGTGAGATTCCGGTGACAAAGCTGGCTTCGTCGGAGGCCAGGTACAGTGCTGCCGACGCGACATCATCGGGGCGCCCGACTCGTCCCAACGGGTAGAGCTTGGCCAATCGATCGAGGACGCCAGGGTCCTGGTCGACATACATCTGCCAGATCTCCGTCGCGATGGTCCCGGGACAGATGCAGTTGATGCGAATCCCCTGACGACCCACTTGGCAGGCGAGCGACCGCGTCATCCCGATGACACCGGCTTTCACGCCGCTGTAGACGTGCTCATCGCCAAACCCCGCGAGGGCGTTTACCGACGAGATGTTGACGATGCTTCCACCACCCACCTTCTCCATGATCGAGATGGCTGCCTGCATCGTGAGCCAGGCTCCCTTCATTCCGACATCAACGTTCGCGTCCCAGTTGTTTGTGGCCACCGCCTCAGCACCGCAGATGGCGGAGTTCACCAGAACGTCGACCTTCCCCGTCTGAGTCAGAGCCAGCTGGAACAGCTTGTCGACATCCTGCTCGGACGATACATCTGCTTTGCAGAACCAGCCGCGCCCACCCGCATTGGTGATCGTGTCGAGAGTCGCGAGACCACCCGCCTCGTTCAGGTCATCGATGACGACTGATGCTCCTTCAGCGGCAAACCGCACGGCGATCGCGCGCCCGATTCCACTACCTGCCCCGGTGACGATGGCTGTCTTGCCTGCAAGCCGCATGTGAACTTCTTTCTGTATCGGTGTCTGCGAACGACTTCGAGGATTCTATCGAAGACGGATCGAAAGAGTGACTGACATCAAGGCGGTCTGGTATGGGGCATTGCAGGAATCCCCCACCTTGCGATTTCGAGGCCTGAAGGAATAGGATCACCTGATGCCGTTCATCAAGCTCGAAAGACTGGAGGTTGAAGATGCCGTTTGAAGCGGAGAAGCAGAAATACGATCAGGATGGTTTCGTCGTCGTGCGTCAGTTGCTCGAACCAGACGACTTTGCAGACCTTCGCGAGAACCTCGATCGATATATCCGCGAGATCGTTCCGACATTGCCGGACAGTGCAGCGTTCTACCACGATCGATCTCGGCCTGAGACGCTCAAGCAGATGCAGCACATGGGGTATGACCCGTACTTCAAGGCCTACGCTCGCCATGCTCGCTGGAAGGCGTTGGCCGAGGCACTCATCGGCGAGCCCGCCGAAGCCTCCGAAGGCGAGTGGTTCAACAAGCCACCCGGCACGAATCACGTCACTCCGCCGCATCAGGACAATTACTATTTCTGCCTACGCCCGGCGAATGTGCTCACGATCTGGATGGCCCTCGATCCCGTCGATGCGGAGAACGGATGCCTGCGTTACGTGTCTGGTTCGCACCTGCGAGGTATCCGGCCACACTCGAAGTCGAAGATCCTCGGCTTCTCGCAGGGGATCTCTGACTACACCTCTGAAGACTTCACTCGCGAGGTTGCCGTACCTCTGCAGCCGGGGGACGTTGTTGCCCACCATGGAGATACGATCCATCGGGCCGATGCGAATATCTCGTCCGATCGGCACCGTCGTTCCTTTGCGATGGTCTTCAAGGGAGTCTCTTGTCGCCGCGATGAAGAGGCCTTTGCCCGCTATTCGTCAGCGGCCAAGCAGCAGCACCAAGAGATGGGCCTGAAGACGTGAAGTCGGGTCGCGATGCTCCCGATCTAAACAATGACGGACTGGAGACGATGATGATCAGTGATTCGAGGATTTGTCGAGCTGGTTGGTTTGGCATCATGGTCGTCGCGGTGTTCGCTCAGTGGACCACGACCGCTGCGGTGTTCGCCGAAGAGGCGAAGGATGCTGCGCCCTCCGCCAGCCTCATACGTCACGATCATGCCGAGACGGTGGTTTGCCTCGGAGACAGTGTTACTGGTGTCTACTACCACACGGGGGGGCAGCGGGCTTATCCCGAGATGCTCGAACTTGCCATCGCGACCGCTCTCCCGGATTCAAAAGTCAAAGTCATCAACGCCGGGATCAGCGGGAACACAACCGCTGATGGTCTGGCCCGGCTCGACAAAGATGTGCTGCAACATCATCCGACAATCGTCACGATCAGCTTCGGTCTGAATGACATGGTGCGCGTGCCGGAGGACCAGTTCCGCAAGAATCTGGAAACTCTTGTGGCGCGTTGTCGAGAAGCGGGGAGTCAGGTGGTCCTCTGTACCCCTAACATGGTGATCACCACCACACCTCGCCCGATTGAGAAGCTCAAGAAGTATTGCGACATCATTCGCCAGACCGGTCGCGAACTCGGCGTGCCCGTCTGTGATCAGTTCGCAGCTGGCGAGGCATATCTCGTGAAAGACCCGTGGGCATGGCGACTGACGCTGAGTGATGAGATTCATCCCAATATGGATGGTCATAAGCTGATGGCTGAGGAGTTGTGCCGAACGCTGACCGGGCATTCGGTGTCTCTGGCCGACGCACCGCCGCTTCCGAATCCACTCGCCAAAACGGAGGCCCTGTGGAAAGCGAGCCAGCCGGTCAAGGTTCTGGCGATGCCGCCCTATGACGCTTTGATCGGTCCGGCTCTGGAGAAGAACTATCCCGGGATCAAGGTCGAAGTCACACCCTGGCCGGTCGAGGGGAAGACGCTCCCGGAACTCGAAACGATCGCGAATCAGACCGTTCGAGCAATGAGGCCGAATCTCGTTGTGCTGGCTGTCCCGCGATCTGCCAGTGCCGAGTCGGATGAGCAGTTCGTGAAGTCATACTCCTGGGTAATGAACTGGTCGCTCAGCTTTGGTCAGACCGAATGGGACTGCATCGTTCTGCATCCCGCAGTGGCCTCTCCAACCGAATCAGCGCCACGGGATGATCTGATGCGCAAGCTCGTCAAAGCCCAGGATCTCCATTTAATCGATCGCGTCGCAGGAGATGAGTCGTCCGCAGCTGATCTTTTGAGTCGATGGATCGAGAAGCATCGAGCTGCCAAGTGAACCTTGTGTGAACGTGACCTGTTCACACAACCCGAAATCGGGAAAAGGAGGCGCATCGGATTCAGATGCGACCTCCTTTTTGATTTCACGAGGGAGAACGACTATCTTTCGTTTCGCTGTGGTGGAACTGCTCAAACGCTCGGCATCCATCCGGCAACTATCGCCACATTGACTTGAGGACTGCATGAAGATCACCGGCATTGAGACACTGGTTTGCCACGCACGGATGAGAAACTGGATCTTCGTGAAGGTGCTTACCGACCAGCCGGGGCTGTTTGGCTGGGGTGAGGCAACCCTCGAATGGCATACGCGCAGTGTCGTCTCCGCGATTGAAGATCTCTCCCAGCTGCTGATTGGAGAAGATCCCCGCCGGGTGGAGTACCTGTGGCAGATGATGTACCGCCAGCACTTCTGGCATGGCCATGGGATCACCCGCGCAACAGCGATCGCCGGAATTGATCTCGCTCTGTGGGACATCATGGGCAAGATCACAAACATGCCCTGTTCGATGCTCTGGGGCGGACCGGTCCGTGACTACGTCCGGACTTACAGCCATCTCGGTGGCGGAAAGATGGAGGACTTTTACGAGACCGCAGCGGACGACGCCAAGCGGTTCGGCGATCTGGCCCGCAAGGCAGTCGCCGATGGGTTCACCGCCTTCAAGTCGATGGCGGTGCCCCCCACGATGCCGCTCGAAGGGCTCAAACCGATCAAGACAGCTGTCGCTGCGGTTGAGGCGATGCGGGAAGCGGTCGGTGATTCGATCGACATTATGGTCGATTGCCATGCCCGGCCTTCCCCGGCGATGGGCCTGCAATTTGCCAAGGCTCTCGAGCCCTATGGGCTGTACTTCTTTGAAGAGCCGTGCTGGCCCGAGAGCGTCGATGGGTTGGCGGCCATCCAGGCTGCGGTGTCGACTCCGATTGCGACAGGCGAACGCGTGACTCACCTGGCAGGGTTCCGCGATCTGTTTGCCGCTCGCGCACTCAGTGTCTGTCAGCTCGACATCACTCACTGCGGTGGATTCACTGAAGCACGTCGCGTGGCTGCTTTGGCCGAGGCTTACCGGATTTCGCTGGCACCTCATAATCCACAGGGGCCGGTCAGCACTGCGGCTTCACTGGAGTTCGGGTTCTCTCAGCCGAGCTACATCATCTGCGAAACAGTCCACGGCGACGTGCCCTGGCGTGAGGATGTGGTGCAGGAAGGCTTCGTCACCGAGAAAGAAGGCCGCATCGTCCGGCCAAACAAGAAGCCCGGACTCGGGATCACCATCAACGAAGACGAGGTGCGTAAGCATCCATTCCAGCAGGAACTGCCCCAGCGCGTCTACTACAAGGACGGCAGCATCGGCGACTGGTAAGTCGCGGTCGCTGGTGGTTGATCTTCTCGGTGTTGATGTCGGGCATCGCGAATGTGCGGTGCCCGACCGCTTTCAAAGGCCTCAATATGCCCCGTCCACTGTGCGGCGTCCTGCCGATTGTTCATACGCCGTTCACTGCTGACGATCAAATCGATACGGCTGCACTGCGTCGAGAGATTGACTGGGCCTACAGCGTGGGAGCCAGTGGGCTCGGGACCGGGATGGTCTCTGAGATCCTGCGGCTGACCTTTGACGAGCGGCGGTCGCTGACCGAGCAGATCGTCGAGATCAGCGCTGGGCGCGGTGCGGTCTTTGTGGCGGTTGGTTCGGAGAGTGGCAAGCAGGCACTCAACTATGCCCGGCATGCGGAGAAGGTAGGCTGTGATGCCGTCATGGCAGCTCCGCCGCTGACGACGAGTCTGTCTGTCGCCGCTCACGTCGACTACTACCGCGAGATCGCCGATGGCATCTCGCTGCCCGTGATTGTGCAGGACGCATCGGGCTATGTCGGTAAGGCCATCCCTCTCGAAGTCTACGTCCAGCTGCTCGATCAGTACGGTCCCGACAAGATCGTCTTCAAGCCGGAAGCGGCTCCGATTGGTCCGAATCTCTCCTTGCTGCGAGACGCGACCCAGGGCCGGGCGAAGATCTATGAAGGCTCGGGCGGCATCCTGCTGGTCGACAGCTACCGCCGGGGAATCGCGGGCACAATGCCGGGGATGGACCTGCTCGACGGAATTGTGGCAGTGTGGAATGCTCTGGAGCAGGGAGACGACTCGCGGGTGTACTCCGTCTACTTCCCGATTTGCTCTATCGTCGCACTCCAGCTGCAGGCCGGCCTCGATGGGTTCCTGGCCGTCGAAAAATACCTGATGGCCAAGCGGGGACTGTGGCAGTCCGAACGTCGCCGGGCTCCCTACGGCTGGTCCCTCGATGAAGAAACCGCTCGCGAGGTCGACCGCCTGTTCGACATCATGCAACGGGCGATGGCGGCAAAGTGATTGTGCCATACCGGGAGGGCGAAGCTCCCGCTGAGCCGCTATCGCAATTCGGCTTCCACTGGCAGCTGCTCCGCAGCAGGAGCTTCGCCCTCCCACCCGTCCCAGAGAGTTTACATCCGCGCGCCCCGGGGATATGAAGCACTTCACCGGAGACCCGCATGAGCACTGCAGCTGACGATTCACCACCACCATTCTGGGATCGGTACATCGTCCTCGGTTTCTTATGTCTGATGGCGGTGATCGCCTATGTCCAGCGGGCCGCACTCAGTGTTCCAGCCAAAGACATCGCAGCGGACCTGAAGTTCGCCAATCAGGCCCTCGATATGCAGTGGGTCTTCTTCTGCTGGTACTTCACGTATGCGATCTTCCAGATCCCCAGCGGGCGTTTCGCGGACCGACTTGGCAGTCGCTGGGCTCTGGCGGTGTTGTGTGTTGTCTGGTCTCTCGTGACGGCAGCTGCGGGGTTGACCACCAGTTTCACCTCGTTGATGGTCGTGTGGGGGCTGATGGGGCTGGCTCAGGCCGGAGCGTTTCCGTGCGCGGCAAAGGCGATTGGTCAGATCTTTCCCGACACCGAACGTGCGCGGGCCTCTGGCATTCTCGCCAGCGGGATGATGATTGGTTCGGCCATCGGACCGTACCTGACGGGGCGACTGTTACATGTCTTCAGCGCGACCGAACTTGGTCATCAATATCCATCGTGGCGAATTGTGTTTGGAGTCTATGCGATCCCGGGAATTCTCTGGGTGTTGGCCTTTCTGATGACCGTGAGTTCACACAGGCTGCCGCATTCCAGTCCTCAGCAACTGGCTGCAACAGGGAAGCCGATCGACTGGTCGCGTGTCTTCCGGAGCGGGTCTCTGGCTCTGCTGTGTGGACAGCAGTTCTTCCGAGCTGCGGCGATGGTCTTCTTCGCCACCTGGTTCCCGTCATTTCTGCAGGAGACCCGCAACGTCTCCATGCGTGAATCCGGCGATCTGACGACGATCGTCGGAGTGGGCGGGGTTCTTGGCAGTTTGTGCGGAGGCTTCTCGTCCGACTGGCTGCTCAAGACGACCGGGAATTCTCGCCTCAGCCGACAGGGAGTGGCGGTCGTCGGGCTCGGAACCTGTTCGGTCCTGATACTGGCATCGTATTTTGTAAAGGATGTGCGCGCGGCCACCGGGCTCATTGCAGTGGGAGCGTTCTTTGCGACGCTCGGTGGAGTCAGTGGATATACCGTGGCGATCAAGTTCGGAGGCAATCAGGTCGCGACGGTCTTCAGTATCATGAACATGTGTGGCAATATTGGGTCCTCGTTGTTTCCGCTGGCCGCTGGTCAGCTGGTGAAACGAACCGGGAACTGGAACCTGATGCTCTTTCTGTTCGCGGGCATCATGGCGATCGATGCGATCTGCTGGGCATTCTTGAATCCCAAGGGAACGCTGTTTGGAGATGAGCGTGAAGACCGTTAAGACCCCACAGTCCCGTTGTCGAGCCAGCGTGGTTCGATGTGATATCACTCCACCGGTCGGAATATATCACCGCATGTGGGGGGCAGCGTTGCACGACAAGGCCACCGGCGTGCATCGTCCGCTCACCGCGACGTTGATGTGGATCGAGCCGCTGTCCCCCGCTGCTGGTAAGGGCCAGGTCATCATCTCGCTCGACCACTGCATTCTCGATACCGCGGAGATCCGCAACATCCGTGAGTCCGTCTCGCGGGTAGCATTGATTCCGACCGAAAACATTCAAGTCACAGTGACACATACTCATGGTTCGGGTTGGATGTCACGGACTCGCAGCAGTCTTCCCGGAGGTGACCTGATCGGCCCGTATCTCGATCAGCTCGCGGCCAGGATGGCTGAGCTGGCTCTGGAGGCTCAGCCGCAGCTGGAAGAGGCGACGATCGTTTACGGAACTGGTCGCTGCAATCTGGCCGCTCATCGTGACTATCCCGATGTGGAACGCGGACTGTTTGCCTGTGGCTTCAACCCCGAGGGGACAGCGGACGACACCCTGATGGTCGCTCGCGTCACGGGGCAGAGCGGAAAGACGCTCGGCACGATCGTGAACTATGCCTGCCACCCGACCACGCTTGCCTGGGACAATACGCTGATTAGCCCCGACTGGGTGGGGGCGATGCGTGAGGTCGTCGAGACACACGCCGGTGGTTACTGTCTGTTCCTCCAGGGGGCATCGGGCGATCTGGGGCCGCGAGAGGGCTTTGTCGGTGACCTCTCGGTCGCCGATCGAAACGGGCGACAGGTCGGGTTCGCCGCACTGGCCGCGCTCACCGCCTTGCCACCCGCCGGGACGCAATACAACTACGCCGGCCCCGTGATCTCGGGGGCGACGATCGGGACCTGGAAGCACGAGCCACTTTCTCATGCAGACCTGCAAGCTCAGGCGGGCTGGCAATGGAAAACGATCTCCGTAGATCTGCCCTATCGCCACGACCTGCCCACGATTGAGCAGACGACAGCGGAGCGTGAACAGTGGATGGCCGAAGAGGCGAAGGCTCGCGCGTCTGGTGACGAAGCTCGCCTACGCGATTGCCGGGCACAGATCGAACAACGCACACGACAGCTGACTCGGCTCAATGCGTTGGCTCCCGGGCGGGCGTGTCCGCTTCCGGTGGTGATCGGACAGCTGGGAGATGCGATCTGGGTCATGCTCCCCGGTGAGCTTTACCAGTCGTTCCAGCTGGCCTTGCGGGAACGCTTCGCACCGCAGCCGGTCATCGTCACGACGCTAACCAACGACTGGCAGCCGGGCTACATCCCGCCAGCGTCGACGTTCGGGTACGGCATCTATCAGGAGATCATCGCCGCCACCGCCCCGGGGTGTCATGAGACGCTCATCGAAGCGATCTCACGACATGTGAAATCCTGGGCGTAGCGGCAGGCTCTGAATTCTTCTTAACTCGGGACAGACAAGAATGTCTGTCCTACTGCCGATTTGAGTGGAGCAGACATTCCTGTCTGTTCTCTTTCGGGATATGGGCGAAGTCTGAAACGGCTCTTACCAAGGACCGTTCGTCGACTTCATGGAAGCAACTACTTCGCTGGCAGCTGGTAACCCTCTCGGTTCAAGCGAATCCGGTAGAGGGCCTTCCCCGCGGTGATGTAGAGCAGATTGCTGTCTGCTCCGCGGCCGAATCCGACATTGGTTGGGATCTCGGTCGGGATGTAGGCCAGCTCTTTCCCTTCGGGGGAATAGACCGTGATGCCGGGGCGTTTCTCCGTGCGGGTCGCGACGTACAGATTTCCGTCCTTGTCGCAGATCAGGCCGTCGGGGCCGTCTTCCGGGCTGTAGTCGACGAGTGTCTTCCGGAACCTGGCACTCCCGTCCGCTGCCAGGTCATAGGCCATTAGAGACATGGCCCCTTTCTTCAACGGGATCTTCACCTTATCGGCTTGAGCGGCGGGGCCCGCCAGGCGGTCAATGCTGGTGGCTCCGTTATCGTTGCTGACCACGTAGAGTGTCTTCTGATCGGGCGAGACACACACGCCATTGGGCTTCCCAGCGTCGGTGATGATCCGGTGCAGCGAGCCATCGAGGTCGATGCGGTAGACTGCCTGCACAGCCTGGTCGATCCCTTCGTAACCGACATAACGAGGGTCGCTGAAGTAGATCCGCCCCTGTTCATCGATGGTGATGTCGTTGGGTGAGTTGAGCGGACGGCCCTCATACAGCGCGGCGATGATGGAGGCCTTGCCTGTCTTCATGTCGGTACGAGTGACTCGACGGCCTCCATAGTCGGCTCCTTCAGCCACGATCATGTTTCCCTGAGCGTCGAACTTGATTCCGTTCGACATGCCACTGGGGGAACGAAAGATCGAGGTCTGGCGAGTCGTCGGATCGAACTTCCAGATGTACCCCGCTTCGATCGCTCCATTCGCATCCCGCGAGACATGCGAGAACGTGATCTCGCTGAAGTAGACCATCCCGTCCGGCGCGACTGAGACTCCTTCTGTCAGCACCTTCGATTCAAACAGTTTCTCGACCTTCGCACCCGGCTGCACGATCGGCTCTTCCGCCGAGCCTGAACTTGCGAGATTGAGCAACCACAAACCGAAACACAGCAGGGACAGTTTTCGAGGCATGACTGGTCCTTAACAGTGAGGGATTTCTTGGTGATGGAAAGCGGGAGGGATAAGGTCTGTTATTGGAGTCGGAGTCGTTCCCATTTCTTCTGAAAGGTGGGACGGTCGAACACCTCAGGGTTGACGATCCCATGTGGGCGACGACCTTGAGCCAGATCGAGGAGGCTGCGACACGCCGTGCTCCCGATATCGCGGAAGAGTTCATTCGTCCAGGCGATCGAGTGCGGGGCGAGGATCACGTTGTCGAGTTCCGCAAACCGGGATGGCTGAGTGAGCGGCTCGCCGATAAAGCAGTCCAATGCAGCTCCGGCGATCTGTCTGGTTTTGAGGGCCTGATACAGGGCGTCCTCTTCAATGATACCGCCGCGAGCGGTGTTCATCAGGTAGGCGTTGGACTTCATCAGTGACAGCTCGCGGGCACCGATCAGGTTCCGAGTGCGGTCGTTCAGCGGACAATGCAGCGAGACGAAGTCGGCCTGAGAGAGTAACTCATCCAACGTGGCTGGGCGGGCTCCCGCGGCTTCGATTTGGGCTGCCGTCAACATGGGGTCGAACACGAGGGGCTTCTGCATGCGGAAACCCGATAGCAGGCGGACCACGGCCCGACCAATCCCACCGAATCCGATGATACCCAGTGTCCGGTCCCGCAACTCGCTCCCCATGTATCCATCACGGTCGTTCCACCGACCTTCGCGGACGATGCGGTCCTTCATCTGCATGTGATGCGTGAGGGATAACATCCAGCCGACCGTGGCCTCTCCCACAGAGTGGTCGACGGCTCCTGCTGCGATGCACAACACAACGTCCGCAGCGGTACATGCCGCCACGTCGACGCTGTCGTAACCCACTCCGAACCGGGCGATCGCCAGCAGGTCCTGGGCTTTCTCCAGGCTCTTCGCCGTGACTCTCGGAGCCAGCACGACGACCCCCTGGACCCCAGTGAGTTGTTCAGCGACGATTTCCTGCCGATGTTCGCGGAAGCGGCCGATTTCGATTCCATCGACGCTCGATAAGGTCCCGAGTCCGACATCCTCATAACGCAGCTGTCCCTGGGCGTCGTAAAAATCAGCAGTCAGGTCGATACGGAAACGAGAAGTCACGGACGCCATGGATCACCCTCTTCAGTGGCACATTTTTCTTGCACGATGATGCGTTCGGGCATGGGGCCCGCGTAGACCCAGAGCATCTCCATTGTGTCCAGGGTCTCGTTGATGAAATAGTGCACTCGGCCACGCGGCTGGAGTGCAGTGGCTCCATCACTCATTCGGTAGCGACGACCCTCGACGATACAGGTGGCTGAGCCCGAGATGATGCAGATCGACTCGTCGAAATCATGCACGTGAGCTGGCAGCCGTCCACCCGGCTTGAAGAGACCGTATCCTCCGCTCATCTCGATGCCGGGGACGAGCGTCTCGTTGAAGAAGTCGATGAACTCGGTGTTGGGGCCTGCTGCAAACCGTCGAGCAGAGGCAAAGCGGTTGACCCGTTCCGCTCCCGGGACTCCCGTCGAATCGTCTGGCATGGTCTTACGAGAGAAGAACTGATTGACCAGCGTGCGGCTGGGAGTGTCGGTGCCCATGGCCACCTGCAGGACCAGTGGCTCCTTGTTCGAAACATTCCGAGTGGTGTGTGCCAGACCAGCTGGGATGACAAGATTGTCCATTCGCTTGAGGTGATAGATTCGACCTTCCACGTCGACGGAAGCTGATCCAGACAGCAGCGTGATCGACTCGGTAAAGGTGTGGGAATGGCAGGGCAGACCAGCACCCGGGGCAAATGTCACCCAACCAGTCGTCAGGTTGCGGGCCATGTTATGTCCGCCGACGAGGCACTCAAACATCACACCGGGGTTGAGTTCGATTCGATGCCCGGAGCCGACGGGGCACATCAGCTCTTTGCGGTCGGGACGCATCGACTCGGGAGGACGTTCGAGTGGGGCTGCGGGTGTCGACTGGGATTCGAGGGAGGCCCGCAGACTGGGGGATCGTTTGACCTGCTGCAGCGAGGAACGCAGTGATCGGATCATCAGCCCGGTATCCATCCCCAGGCCGATCATGCGGAAACCCTGCTCTGTTCTCGCGGTGAGGTCGGCTTCGCTGGAAGCAATCAGTCCGCAATGCTTCCCCGCCCGGCGAATGACATCCTTCATCGACAGGATCTGTTCTGCCACACCTGGGCCTTCCCATTGGCCACGGTAACCCGCTGTCGCAGAGTAATCCGCCGGGCCGAAGAACATCTCTGCTCCCTCGACCTGGGTCATCAGTGGCACCTGCCGCATGGTTTTAACGGTCTCGATGATCGGGACGACGAGGACGTTCTCGTTGGCTTCAGCGGTGTGTTCGGCAAAGCACTGTCCCCAGCAGGTGGCTCGTTCTGCCCCGATACCGCGCGTTCCCTCCGTCGGATAGCGAGCATACGACACAGCTTGCCGGAACTGGTCGGCCGACTCGACCCAGGGGATGACGACGCCATCGGCTCCGATGTCGAGGAGCGCGTTTGATCAGGGCGGAGTCGAGGCTGGCGACACGGACGAGTGCGACGGTGTCGCTGCGGACCGTTGCTCGCAGATGCTCGACGATCTCTTTCCAGGCCGAGGTGCCCATGCTCGGCATCAATGACGACCCAGTCGAGCCCCATCGCCACGGCGATCTCCGTCACGGTCGGTGCTTCCAGCGTCACCCAGATCCCATACACGGGGAGGTTCTCAGCCAGCTTCTTTCGAAATGCACGCAGTGCCGCAGTTTTCATAATGCTGCTGTGTTCCCCAGACCTTGCCGCACGGCATACCAGTATCACAATGCTGCCGATGTGGTTAGTAACGTTATTCCACGATGATTGGCAATCGCCAGTTTCTGATCGCAGGAGAATGACGCTTACTACCAGTAATGTGATCTCCCACTACGAGAATTCACCGGGAGCATCATCCGAGTATCAATCTGGGACGTTTCACGAGTGGACCAGATTCGTTGGCTGAGGATGAGTCCCCAGTTTCGGCCGACCATCTTCCATTTCATAAATCGTATCGAAGACATCGAGTGCCCGGTGATCGTGAGTGACCACGATTACTCCTGTTCCATGTTCTCCAGCCAGTTTCGCAAACAGCTCGACCACTTGTCGGCCTCGTTCACTGTCGAGGCCGCTGTTGGTTCGTCAGCGAGAAGAATGCTCGGGCGGTTGGCGAGGGCACGAGCTGATGGCCACTGTTGCTGTTGTCCACCGGAGAGCATCGATGGCATGTTCTCGGATCGCTCTGCCACGCCGAGTTCGCCATAGTTCCATCGCCTGGAGTCGAGCTGCCTTGAGATTCCATTCAACTCCATGGCGATCTGGACGTTTTCGCGAGCATTCAGGAATGGAATCGATTGACTTCTGAAACACAAAGCCGACATGCTGTCGACGGAAACTCGACAAGTTCGTGAGGGCCTGCGGGCCATCCAGGACCAGGTGTCCGCCAATGCGGACTGATCCTCGGCCGGAGGATTGATCAGCCCGACCTTGTCAGGAACGTCGATTTTCCGGAACCGCTGGGGTCGAGCAGTGCCACGACCTCGCCATTGCCGGACGGTCATCGAGGCGTCACGCATGGCGACGACCTCGGTGCTTCCCCGACCCGTAGATCTTGGTGAGCTGCGTATTTCCGATGGCGGGTGTATCACTCATGGTCACCAACGGCCTTGGGCTGCACGCGGAGAGCCTTCCAGATCCCAAGCATGCTCGATGCAATTGAGATCATCAGCACGATGCTCGCCAGCTGCCATAATCGTCGCTAGTGAGGATTACGCCGACGGGAAACAAGGGAAGACTCGGCTGCCAACTGCGTAGGCAATCCCATAACCAAAGACGCCGAGGAAGAGTGCCTGCTGCAGGATCATTGCGAGGATCACACGAAACGGTGCTCCGGATGAGTTTGAGCAACGCGATCGAATGCAGCTTGTCGAGCGTCAGTGTGTAGAGAATCAGCGACATGATGATGGCCGCTATGACCGTGAGCAGGATCCGAAACAAACCGGATCTGCGGCGGACCTTCTCGATCATGCCCTGCAGTAGAAACGTCTTCGTCCTCGCCGCTATAGACACTGACATCACCCAAGCGGATATCGTCTGAGCGACCTGATGGACTCATCATGCCCGGGGGCGACCTGATCAGTACCGCCCCGATTTGCGGGAGCGATTGGAGCCAGCTTGGCGGCGGGGAGCTGGGCTTGTTCGAGCAGGATAGGTTGTTGAGCTCCCAGATCGGAGCGCGTTCCACGCGACCGTCGAGCTTCCTGTTCCAGGCGGACGCCTTCGTTCGAGTCTCAACCGGATGGCCAGGGCATCCGCCGATGAGAAGAACGCAATCCTGTGCCGGACGAGTTCATCATGTTCTTGCACAAGCGACCACGGTGTATTTCTCTCGCCCCAACTGAATACGGTCGCCCAGCGACATGCCCAGAGACATCCGCAATCATCTCAAAATGTCGCTGACGCACTGGACGACCACGACCAGTGGGAGCCGGTCCCCTTCATGTGCCAACGAGATCGAGCAGCGCCAAACCGAATTACACGCGAAGAATTCGGGTCGAGTGGATTGAATGTCTCTCTGAATTGTCAGGAAGACGAATTCTCGCGAGGTCTCAACGCCCGGGACCACCGCCACGATGAACCAGATTGGCTGGCAGTCGTGAAATCCCTGCCGAGGCCGCGTATCTCTGGACTACCCACATCGGCCCCTACCCAGTCGATGAGCAGTGTCGCGTCTTGAATCAACCCGCGATAAATCCCGCCCATTCCATCACGACCATCAGCAGCATTCCGACGCCCACCGTGGTGAGTGAGAAGCGGCCAATGTTGTGACGGATGTCTTTGAGGCGAGATTCATCGAACGATGATCCTCCGACCGGATTGCAGCGAGGAACTGCTGGAGGGTTTGACCACCACATCTCCAGGCTCCGAGTCCTTTCGTCACTCAATCTTATCGAGCTGTCGTAACCCGAACTCAAGCGGTCGCCACCAGCGACGCCCTTGGCGATTGATCCATGCGCTTCGGTGGAGAGCCACATGGAGCGGGGATCAGATGGCATCATTCATGTGTTCCGTTTCGATATACACATCAGCCCGCTGGCCGACGGCCCAGTTCTTCGGAGTTCGAGGACTCGGACATCGACGACAAACTCCCGCGTTTCACGGTCGGCCTCCTGTCCGAGTCGTGCCACCTGGCCGGGAAGTGGCGGTTCGGCTCAGAACGAAAGACCACATGCTGCTGGCCGACCGCTGCATAGCCATCTCTGGCCGATCGACCCAGGCACTGATCAGAGTTCCTTGCGGGAGATCAGTGTCAGCATCGGGCTCCCCGGAACCGCCACGTCGCCGGCATCCATGTCGGCGGACGATCAGGCCATCGAACGGAGCAACGATGCGTGCCAATCAGGGCTTGCTGGTACTGCAATGTCTTCTGCCGCGATCAACTGGCTGTCCTTCGATGCCGCTGAGTTTGCTCGGGTGACGCCCGCCTCGGCGACGGTCAGAGCTTCCACCGATTTGTCGACCACTGATTGAGGAGTTGCAGCCGGCGGCGAGCTTCGTTGCGTTGATGCTCGCTCTTGGCCTGAGTGACGATCGCCTGCAGCGGACCTCGTCGGATTTCAGGCGTTCGATCGCTGCTTGCGTAATTTCGAGATTGGCCTGGGCGATGGCGATCTGTTGAAACTCATCGTCGTCGAGAGTGATGAGCGTGGTTCCCTGGGTCACCTCATCGCCTTGGTCGACTTTGACCTCTCGAACCCGACCAGCGATCTTGGGACCCAGTGATGCTTTCCGCGGGCTTCCAGCGTCCCCGTCCCCATGACTTCAAGTCCGGATCTCACCCCGGCTGACGACATGCTCACTGACGGGGATCGCGGTGAACTTGAGCTGATAGAGCACGACTCCCGCGATTCCGAGCGCCGCGAGAATCTTGACCGTTCGGGAAATCCATCGGGAAGAGTTCATGAGCTTCAAACCCGTGTCGTGAGTCGGTCAGAGATGTCGAGAAGTTGGGGGACGCACAAACGACTTCCTTCAACTTAGTCTGGCTACTTGCTGTTGGCCCCTCGCACGGTCAGGTTCTCGCCAGGGTCGAGCAGCTGAATGACATGCAGCACCTCGTATGGGCGTTTGACCAGTCCACCCGAACGGGCAGAGTTCCACTGCATCATGCAGACGTGATTGCTCGTGGCCAGCACGACGGGCTCGCCTTTCGCTTCGTTGAGGAAGGCGGACTTCTTGGCGAGGATCTCGCGGGAGTTCTCGGGCTTCTGGATGTTATACACACCGCCCGAGCCGCAGCAGTCGCGAGCCATCGGGGCGAGTTCCCAAGTGTACCCCGTGGCATCGAGAACATTGGCCGGGATGCCCGCTTGCTTCTGACCGTGAATCAAGTGGCAGGGCAGGTCGACATAAACGCGAGTGGAGTTGGCGGCCCGAGTACGGCGAACCGGATTGAGATCGCCCAGAAACGCGAGCACATCGCGGACTGGCACACGATCGGTCAGCGACTTGCTCAGTGCCAGTCCACACCCGGAGGAGTTGCAGACGATCGCATCGAGATCGAGCAACTCAAAGGCCTTGCGGTTCTGAGCCCGCATCTCTTCGACTCCATCCAGCCCGAGGTGTTCCTGAAAGGCCCCGCAGCATCCCTGATCGGGCGGGATGATGACCTGCACATTGTTTTCGATGAGGACGCGGACCGTGGCAAAGTTGATCTCGCGGAATGCCGCCTCCATCAGACACCCGGTCAGCAGAGCCACCTTGGGGCCGGTAGGTCGGTACTGTTTCATCAGCCGTTCGGCATACTGGGCAGTCGACTCGGTCAATGCCGGACGGCCTGCAAAGAGAAACCGATGCGGCAGAATCCCCAGCGAACGCAACCCGCGCACGGGCAACATCGCCAGATTGAACAGCCACTGCTTCGAGGTCAGCGCAGCTGCGAGACGGAGCGAGAGGCGTGGTTTCGCCCGGGCTTGTTCGACGTGCTGGTGCCGGACTTGTTCGAGGATCTCGCCATAGGGGACGTTTGCCGGGCAAGCGGGTTCACAGGCGAGGCACCCGACGCACTCGGATGTGTAATGTGCTGTCCACGGATCGACTGAGAGTCGACCTTCGTGTTCTTCACGCCAGAGACGCAAGCGGCCACGCGGTGAGTTGTTCTCGTCACCGGTCATCTGATAGGTCGGGCAGACCTCGAGACAAAACCCGCAATGGACGCAGTTCGTCAGAAGTTCACCCAGGTCGGGATGCGTTCCGCCGCAATGCGACGGGGAAGGCGTAGCAGGTGAAGGGGAGGCCGGGGGGGAAGAACTCACGTTGTTGCAAACTCCTTGGACAGGATGTCGAGCCAGGAGGCTTCGACGCCTTGTGCGGCGGGACGCGGCAGGTGTCGCGATCGCCAGTCACCGCCCTGACCGTAAAGCGATGCGGCGACCTGACTCACAATACTCTGGATCTGCTGGGCAGCGTTCTCGGTCGAGGTCAGGTAGCCGTGAACGATGCCGTTGTAGCTCAGGACCACACACTTGATCCCATGGCGAGCAGCCAGGTCGCTGGCGAGGGCAAGAGCCTGATCGGGTGTTGTCTTGAGGGCCAAGTCAGGACACCCATCCACGGGCGGAGGAGCGTGTCGATCAGACCGCAAGGCCAAACTGTGATTGCTGGCGAACGTGGCGAGCATCGCCTCGTAGACCGACCATTCGTCCGCAGGAGTGTTGATGGCGATGCGGACTTCGAACGCGTCGTTGTTCGGGTTGACCAGCACATCGACAGAGTCAAACCAGTTCATCCAGCACGACCGGAGCAACTCGGGTATCGCGCGTGCGACGACCTCGCGGCTGCCAGTGAGGTGGATAGTTCCATCGATACCAGTGTGAGGTCGAAGACGTAAGACGAAGTCGAGAGGGTGTCCGAACCGCTGATCAGATTGCTGGAGGAACCGCAGCAGGTCATACCCCGTGGTCGACTTCACCACACGTTCGCCGATGCGGACCACTCGTCCCCCAGGAAGCTGCCAGTTCATGCCGACGATGTTGTCGCAGAACTGACCGAACCGCGATGACGCAGGGGCGTACTCGCTCGATTGGACTTGCTCACGCAGCGACGCCGAGTTGTCGACGATCAGCGGAAACCGGAGTCCATGTGGTTCGATCTGCTGTCGCAGATCATCGGCCGTGGTGGCCACTGGCACACAGATGATGCCATCGATTTTGTCGAGGAACGGCGTGAACAACCGCGGGCCCAGGTCACTGGTCTTGAGGGCGTGGCTGTCTTCCGAGTGGGCGTCATGGTCGTGATGCGGTAGGGATTGCGAGGTGCCGGACGACAACCCGCCCGTAAATGAGCGACCTTGGAACACCTTGAGCGGGTTCAGCTGATGACGCGGGTTAAAGATTGCAGGCACGGCCAGCTGCAGCCGCAGAGCCTCCTCGCCGAAGACCAGGGACATGTACTTGGACTTGTCGTTGCCGATGCCATGTTCACCCGATAGGGTCCCACCGACTTGTACCACGCGTTGCATGAGCCGTTTGCTGATTCCCTCCACTCGTTCCAACTCGCCGGGCTTTCGCGAATCAAACAGAAAGTTTGGATGGAGGTTCCCGTCGCCAGCGTGGAAGACGTTGATCGCCGGGATGCCCGCGGCGTCGGCTTCGTCGTAGACCAGTTGGAGCAGTTCCGCGAGAGCACTCTTGGGGATGACCGCGTCCTGCACAATGAGGTCGGGGCTGAGCTGCCCCATCAGTCCTCCGGCCACCTTACGAGCCTTCCAGAGCTTCTTCCGCTGGAGCTCATCGTCACTGTACTCGACCTCCAACGCTCCGGCGTCTTTCATCAGCTGGGCCACCGACTCGACGCGGGCGTCGACGAGAATGGCAGGGCCTTCGATCTCCGTGACGATGAGGAATGCATCCTTGGGCAGGCCGACAGCCATCGGGCTGTTCTCGACCATTGCCACGAAACGCGGGTCCATCAGCTCAATGGCGACGGGGAAGGACGGGTGCTTGACCAACCCGTGGACAGCTCGCTCTGCGGAGTGCAAATCGGGGAACGTCGCTCGGTAGGTCCACGCCTTCTCTGCTCGCGGGAGTAGTCGCAGCCAGAAACGCGTGAAGGCACCAAGTGTACCCTCGGAACCGACCATCAGTCGCTTCCAATCATCGTGCCAGTCTCCGCGCCCGCCCGCCGGTCCGCCAAAGCGGTGGACGCTGCCGTCGAGCATGACGACTTCCAGCCCCAGCACGTAGTTGCTGGTAACGCCGTACCGAAAGCAGTGGGCTCCGCCCGCATTCATCGCAACATTGCCGCCGAGCGTACAGACCGGACCACTCGATGGATCGGGCGGGTAGAACAGTCCGTACGGCTTCAGGGCTTCATCGAGCTGGTTCAAGGTGACGCTGCATTCCACCTCGCACCAGAACCCGTCGCGGTCGATCGTCCGCACTTTGCGCAACGATGAGGTGTGGACCACGACTCCCCCCTGAGCCGCCACCGGCCCGCCGGCCAGCGATGTCCCAGCTCCTCGCATCGTTACGGGAACGTTGAAGCTGTGAGAGTCCCGCAACAGCTGGACCAGTTCGTCAATGTCGGCGGGAATCGCGACGGCATCGGGGCGGAAGGTCTTGTAACCGAGTCCATCCGTGTCGTAACCAGCGAGTTGAGCCGGGGCCGTGAGAACGCGACCTCGGCGGATCGATCGCTTCAGCTGAGGCTCGAGATCGAGCGAGCTCATGGTGTTTCCTTCTTGGGTGCGGCGAGCAAGTTCGATCGAAGGGGGAGGATGATTCGAGAGGCCTGATGGGGCGTATGGTAGATCATCTCTCGGGAAGGGGCTTGAGTGTCCCCGAAGATCCCACTTGCTGTGTTTGGGTTGCGGTCGAACAGCGGGAAGTAGGCCCCGCAGACATCGACCCGCAGTGAGTGCCCGACGTCGAGTTGGGCGGCGATTGGGCCGAGGTCGATCGTGATCGGATAGACCGTGCTGGGGACAAGCTGTTCAGGATTCATCAACGAGTTGCGGTAACGCCCTCGCAAGATCCCCACGGCGAGGTTGTAGGCGGCGCCATCGGGGTGGACATCAATCAACTTGACGACCCAATCGGCGTCAGCAGTGTCAGCGGAGACGAAGATCTCAGCTCGGGCGTTGCCGGCGAAAGTGAGTGGTTTCGTCAGTGGCTCAGAGGTGTAGGCCAGGACGTCCTGGCGGTCTTCGATGTCTCTCTGGTCGAGTGGAGCGTAGGTCGCAGCCTGGATCGGGCGGGCCTCTGTGACGACGCAGGCAGGGACAGGATCGATCGGGTCCGCGACGAAGATGTCCGGAGGTTCGTCAGTGGTCGCTGCAATGGTCGTGATGCGTCCATCGCCGCTGCGCGTGTTGGCGTGGCCCGCCGAATGCAGATAGAACGCGGTCTCGTGAACTCCCTCGGGGGGCCAGGTCTCTGCCTCATACCATCGGTTCTCACCGAGCATGAAGTACCGGACCGGAACGAGCGGCGTGGCTGTTACTTTCGGGTCTTGTTTGAGGAACCGATCGAACCACTCCAGAGTGGCCCCCGCGGAGTCCCACTGTGCTTCGGGGCCGAAGTCGAGGTCGCCGACCTTCCGCTGGCCGATCGTTCCATGGTCCCACGGTCCGAGAATCAGCTGCTGGTTCTTGCGAGTCTCGGCATCGACCGCCGTCTTGTTCATGATCTCGAAATTGTTGACCGACTCGCGCGAGAAAAAGTCGTAGTACCCGACGACGTGCTGAATCGGCAGCTTGAGCTTGGGGAGTTCGTCCGTTACATCCAACGGCTTCCAATAGTTGTCGGGCGACGGGTGAGTGAGCATCTCCTCCAGCCAGGGAATTGGCCAGCCGATCTGGTCGTCAGCTCCGCCCAGTGGAAGGTGCAGCAAGATCTGATTCCAGTTGGGGTTCGCGGTCACTCCGGCCGGCTTCGTCGAATTCCCCGCAGCCCAGGTCGAGATCAGCGAGTGCCGGACTGCTCCTCCGAGATAGAGATTGCGATAGAAGCTGCTGAAGGTGGCCGTGGGAGTGATCGTGGTCAGTCCTTCAGGATGTTCGGCGGCGGCCAGCCACTGAGTCGCTCCGACATAGGATGCTCCCCACATGCCGATCGGTCCGGCACACCACGGCTGTTCGCCGATCCAGTCGATCATGTCGTGACCGTCCCAGGCCTCACTGCGATACGGGGTGAAATTTCCCTCGGACAAGAACTTTCCACGACAGTCCTGGACCACCGCGATGTAGCCCGCAGCTGCGAAACGTTCGGCGACCTTGCGTCCTCCGACCTTGTTATAAGGTGTCCGCATTAATACGACGGGAGCCTTCTCGACAGCTGAGTCGCGGTAGATGTCTGTCGCTAACCGGACTCCATCCCGCATCGGCACCATGACCTGTGACGTGGTCACTTCGGCGTGAACACAAACGGCTGAGAACACCACGCAGAGTGCGATGATGGATTGGCCAAGCCGATTGGTCAGCGGGGGAATGGTGAGCATGTGGCGAGCTCTCGTGAGGATGGAAAACGATCGCTGAGCAGCCACGACCTGATCTCCTTCGTCGCTGCCAGTTCTCAAACGGCAACGATACACGGAAAGTGAGCCGGGATGTAGGGAGCACGACAGCGTGATTCAACGCATCGAAAAGTAAAACACCGCCGCGAGAGGCACGGACGTTCGGGTCGTGCCGTCAATGAACAGAAATTGTCGTGTACCGCCCGCGAAATCAAATCGTGATGTGGCGACCATCGAACGCCGAAGAGAGCGTTGTTGATGGTACACCGGAGACCGACCGCGTGAGATCTCTCAGTCGACTGCCACTCGTTCTGATTGTTGACGACGATCCTGATTTTCAGGACTTCGCCGATTGGTTGTTTGGTCGATTGGGTTACGAGGTCCGACTGGCCGCTCATCCGAGCGTCATTCCGCACGTGATGGGAGGCCGACTGCCCGATGTGGTTCTGCTCGACTGGCAACTGGGCGAGATCGATGGCACGACGCTGATTGAAAAACTCAAGCGGCAGTTCCCTTTGGCCACGATCGTCTTCGCGACAGGACACAGCTCTCCCGAGGTCGCCGCTGCAGCGATCAAGCTGGGGGCGTTTGATTTCCTGGTCAAGCCGCTCGACGAAGCGAAGCTGACGGTGACGCTGGCGAAAGCGGTGGAACATCACGACCTGCTGGTGCGTTTGCATCAACTGGAAGAGGAGGTGTCGGGAGCAGAGACCGGTTTCGAAGGACTCATTGGTGTCTCGCCCCAGATGCGAACGATTTATTCGATCATTCGCAACGTCTCCCCGACGAATGTCAATGTGCTGATCTGCGGTGAGTCGGGGACGGGGAAAGAGTTGGTGGCCTCGGCGATTCATGCTCGAAGTGATCGATCGGCTCGACCGTTTGTGCCGCTCAACATGGCATCGATCCCCGGTGAGTTGGCGGAGGCGACACTGTTCGGGCATGAGAAGGGGGCGTTTACCGGGGCCGACCGTGACCGACTGGGGGCGGTCGGAGAGGCCATTGGTGGAACACTGTTTCTCGATGAGATCACCGAGATGCCGCTCGGGCTGCAAGGGAAGCTGCTGCGGTTCCTGCAAGAACGTACTTATCGGCCAGTCGGTGGGCGAATGGATCTCAAGGCGGATATCCGCATTGTCAGTGCGACGAACCGCGACCCGTTACAAGCGGTGCGGGATAAGGCAATGCGAGAGGATCTGTACTACCGGTTGAATGTTGTTCCGATCGTGCTTCCCCCCTTGCGGGAGCGGGAGGGGGATGTGTCGCTGTTGGCTCATCACTTCCTGACGCGGTTCTCGCAACAGTTCCGCAAGAGCTTCACGGGTATCGATCGCGAGGCGTTGCAGTACATGGAGGCTTATCCCTGGCCAGGGAATGTGCGAGAACTGGTTCACACGATTCAACGGATTGTGGTGCTCAATAATGGGGAGAAGGTCGGGACTCACGTGCTGCCGATGGATCTCGTGCGAGGCAGGGGCACACAGGCAGAAGAGGTGTCTCCATCTTCCGAAGTGGTCGAGACGCAGCGACCGATGGCAGTGATCCACGCCTCGCGGTGTGAAGTGGTCAACGAGCCACCGCCCGTCACCGACAGCTTTCCCTTTGCGGATTGTGATTCCATTATGCCGATGGAAGAACTGGAACGCCGTTCGATCACGCGTGCAATCTCGCTCTGCGGGTCGGCTCAACTGGCTGCTCATCGTCTCGGGATCAGTCCGGCGACGATCTATCGTAAGATCAAGCTGTATGGGTTGGAGAGTCGTTAGGGGCGAGCCAGGATCCGCTACGGACAGGCTGACGTGACGTGCCTGTCAGGTTGGCTTCGGAGCAGGCCTTCAGTTCGGACAGACAGGAATGTCTGTCCCACTTCGGATTCTTTCTGAGTAGATGTGACTGGCCCCTCTCACGCCGATGGCTGGCGGAGAGGACCACTCCGAGGGAAGGGCAGGGCGAGCCACACCTTGCGCAGGATATAGAGCGCTGTCAGGCCGATGACCACGCAGTCGTAATACGGCGACCGACCACGGAAATAGTGTTGCTCGGACTCGAACCTCAACTTCCAATCGTCGATGACGCGATCCTGTCGGGCGTTCTCCTCGATGCAGACCTGCCCGACATTGGTCAGACCGGGACGTACGGACAGTCGTTGCTCGAAGCCCTGGATCTCGCGGCACAGCTCCTCAAAGAGCGGGCTCGCGATGGGACGAGGACCGACAAAGGACATCTCTCCTCGCACGATGTTCCACAGCTGGGGAAGCTCGTCGAGCTTGAGTTGACGCAGAATCCGTCCAATCGGGGTGACCAGTGGGTCGCTGCTTTGAACACCGCGGGCTTTCGACAGATCCTTGTCGGAACCGGGCCGCATCGTGCGGAACTTCCAGACACGAATTGAACCACCAAACAGACCTGGCCGGACTTGTGAATAGAACGCAGGGCCCGGAGATGTCATACGTACCAGAGCGAACAACAGCACGAACAGCGGTGACAGTAACACGAGGAGAAGTGCAGCGAAGATACGTTGCAGACCGTACCAGATTCGTAGTGACAAGGACTCAGGTTCTGACATGGAGGGGCTCCGAGAGGGGCTGTGATCGGCAACAAGACCAGCGATCAGTCGTAACAACCGGGCTGCCTTGTCCTTCACAAGTTGCAAGCGTTGTGCCGATCACACAGGCGAGGAGGTCATCACTCAACCGAGAGGGTTCACTTCGCTCCGGGACTCGCAACCTGCATGGATTCTCAGGTTGATGTGTTGCGGTCTCTCAAATTGAGAACAACCAGATCGTTATCCGCGGAGAAGTCACAGCTCGCGGAGGTGAATCCCTCACGTCGAACGGTCTCTTGGTGCGGCATGGAAGTTGCGATTTCGCCACGCACCATGACTGCACACTCTCACGTTCGTAATGTCTGCCTGTTCGGAGCCAGTCCCGACACCGGGAATCGAGGAGTGACAGCCTTGTGTCATTCGGTGATCTGGCATCTCTATTCTCGAAACGTCGATCGGATCACCGTCTTTGATCATGGCCGTGGCACGCGGCGAGATCGCGTCGATTTCGGTGGGGAGCATGTGGAGATCACGCGCTGTGGGGCGGTGCATTCGCGCCGGCTGCATCGGCACGAAAGTCTGTGGAATATTCGCTTGTCGGCGTGGACTCGCTCCCGCATGAACCCAGCTGCCAAGGCGATCTGCGAGGCTGATGCAGTCTATGATGTCAGCGCAGGCGATAGCTTTACTGACTTGTATGGGGCACATCGGTTCCGGAGTGTGGTGCTGCCGAAGCTGATCTCACTCGAAGCGGGTAAGCCGTTGGTTCTACTTCCGCAGACGTATGGCCCATTCCGTACGTCGCAAGCTCGTGCGACTGCTCAGGGCATCGTGCGACGGGCGCATATGGCATGGGCTCGGGATGCGGAAAGTTTTCAGGTCCTCCGAGAACTGTTGGGAGACGCGTTCGATCCGACCCGTCATCGGCAGGGTGTCGACATGGCGTTCGCTCTTCCGGCGATCGCGCCGATTTCACTTCCTCGCAAGTTGCGGAACTGGCTGTTGCCCGAAGAGCGTGAACTCCGGGAAGTCGTCGGACTCAATGTCAGCGGGTTGATTTACAACGATGCAGTCCCTGCAGCGAAGCAGTTTGGCTTGAAGGCTGACTACCCGTTTATCGTTCATGAACTTCTCGATTGGATCCTGCGGTCGACGAATGCACGTGTGATTCTGGTCCCTCATGTCACTGTGCCATCGGGGAATGTGGAGTCGGACCCCGATGCGATTCAACGTCTGTTCCAGCTGTTGACTCCGACGCAGCAGGAACGCGTCGTGATCGTCGAACCAGAGTCCTCGCCCTCGGAACTGAAATGGCTGATCGGGCAGACATCGTGGTTCTGTGGGACGCGGATGCACAGCACCATCGCGGGGTTAGGGTCGGGAGTCCCCACGGCCGCAGTGTCTTACAGCCTGAAAACCGCCGGAGTGTTTGCCAGCTGCGATCAGAGGCATCAGGTGTTCGAGCTGCGACATCAGAGTACGGATGAGATTCTGGCAGGGCTGAAGGCTTCTTTTCTGCGTCGTAAACGAGACCGGCTATTACTGGCCGAGAAGATCCAGGATGTCACGCGCATGGCTCGATGGGAACTCGACCAGATACTGGATTCGATGACTCCCGCTGCAGCGACCGATGGGCAGAGATCGTTGGAGCGGGTGTAAACATGGCCCACGTCCGATCGACACTGTATGTTGCGATCGCCCAGGCCGCCGCTGAAGGTCTGGGGCTGGTACGTAATGTTATTTTGGCTCGGGCGCTTGGTCCTGCGGAAATGGGAGTGGTGGCAGCACTGACGCTCACGCTCAGTTTGCTCGACATGATCAGCGACTTTGGTCCCGATCGTTTACTGGTCCAGGCCGAAGATGGCGACCGCGAGGAGTTTCAAGCGACGTCACATCTGTTACTGCTCTTACGAGGTGTGGTCACTGCAGGGCTGTTGTTGTTGCTCTCTATGCCGGTCGGAGGGTGGCTGGCTCGGCCTGATGCGGCGTGGATGATTGCCACATTGACACTAGTGCCGCTGATACGTGGTGCAGTCCATCTTGATAGCAAACGGGTTCAACGGCGGCTTGATTTTCGTGGCACGATGCTCGTTGAACTCTCCGCAGCGTGTGCAGCGACCGCAGCTGCGCTGGTGTTGGCTCCGCGAGTACAGAGTGCTGCCGTTCTAGTGTGGGTCAGTCTGGTGCAGGTCGTGGTACTGGTCGGAATGTCTCACTTCGTGGCGGAGCGAGCCTATCGAGTCGGAGCCCAACGTGAGGTGCTGGGCCGATTGATGAGCTTCGGTTGGCCGCTGGCGATGAACGGCGTGATCATGTTCGGCGCGCTGCAGGGAGATCGACTGGTTGTGATGGCCTCCGCGAGTACCGCTGATCTGGGGCGCTATGCCGTTGCGTTTCAACTGACGATGGTTCCCGCACTGCTGATCTCACGTGTGGCCTCGACCGTGTGTCTGCCCTGGCTGTCTCGGTGTCAAGGTGACGCTGAACGATTCGAGCAGAGGGTCAAGAGCGTTGCCGACACACTAGGAGTCGTGGCACTGGTGTTCTCGCTGGGGATTCTCACTCTGGGAAACCCGGTGATCCGATGGCTGTACGGGGCCGACTTCATTGTCACGGGAGCAGTGATGATGTGGTTGGGGATGATGCAGGGAATCCGCATTCTGCGAGCGGTTCCGAGCCTTGTCGCACTGTCGAGGGCTGACAGTTTCAATCCGTTGGTGCCGAACCTGCTTCGGTTCGTGGGCATCGCTGCGGCAGCTGTGGCGGGGATGTCTGGCGGAGGGCTCAGCGCGATTGCTGCATGTGGATGTGGTGGCGAGATGGTCGCGCTGGTCGGAGCGGTCGTGCTGCTCAAGTGGCGGCATCAACTCGAAGTGCGGACCGTCGTTCGAGCCTCATGGAATTTTACGGTGGGAGTTCTCGCTGCTGGCGTCGCTCTCTATGTGCCGCAGCTCCACGAGGGGCTGCATGGATTGGGGCTGATGGTTGCTGGCGCGTGTCTTGTCAGGGCTGTTTGGGCCGCGTTGCCGGTTCGTGGCGGTGCGTCAGGTATTGGCCCCCGGACGAGTTATGAACCTGTTCTGGCGAAAACTGGAAACTGATGAATGAGTGCGAACCCCCTCAACATTCTTGACGTCGTTCAAGGTCACATGTGTACCGGGTGCGGTGCGTGTGCCTATGCACGTCCTGGTCGACTGCAGATGATCGACACCGCGGATCTTGCTCGCCGTCCGGTGGTGACCGGGGAGAGCAGCTCGCACGATGATCTGGTGGACGCGGTGGCGGTCTGTCCAGGGATCGCGTGGCCCGCAGCTCCTGCTCGTCCAGCCTCGGGCCATGCTGACTTGTATGACGAGTGGGGGCCGATCCTGGAGATCTGGGAGGGAAACGCGGTCGATGCTGAGATTCGCTTTCGTGGGTCGAGTGGCGGGGTGGTCACCGCGCTGGCGTTGTCTGCGATAGAGCAGGGCCGAATGGCGGGAGCCCTGCACGTTCGTGCGAGAGACGACGCTCCTCTATTGAACGAGACCGTGTTGAGTCGCGATCGCGAGTCACTCTTGAAAGGAGCCGGGTCGAGGTACTCACCCGCCAGTCCGTGCGAAGAGCTTGGGCAGATCGAAATCGCCGAGGGGCCGTGTGTCTTCATTGGAAAGCCGTGCGATGTGGCTGCTGTGACGAAGGTTCGGAGGGTGAACTCGGAAATCGATCGCAAGCTTGGACTCACGATCGCGATCTTCTGTGCGGGGACGCCTTCATTGCGGGGTACTGTCGAACTGGCGAAGAAACTGGGCGCGGATGACCCCTCTCAGATCGAGGAGGTCCGCTATCGTGGCCATGGCTGGCCGGGGGAGATTACGGCCAAGTGGCGAGACGAGGGGACCGGTGAGTTGAGGACCGGAGCTGTCTCGTATGAGGAGGGGTGGGGAAACACGCTGCAAAAGTATCGACAATGGCGGTGCCATGTATGTGCCGATCATACGGGAGAGTCGGCGGACGTGTCGGTGGGAGATCCGTGGTATCGTCCTGTGCAGGCCGGGGAGGCGGGGCGATCACTCGTGTTGGTTCGGACGGAACAGGGACGACGCATGGTGCGTCAGGCGGTCGAGGCGGGGTATCTGGAACTCGAACGTCGCGAGTCATGGGTGCTGCCCGCGTCACAACAGCATCTCTTGCGGACTCGTGGATCGATCTGGGGACGTGTGACAGCATCCTGGCTGGCCGGTGTGGCAGTTCCGACTCACTTGCAGATGAAACTCTTCACAGCCTGGTGGCGGCGATTGAGCTGGAAGGAGCGGATACAGTCGCTGACGGGGACCATCGCCAGGATCTTTCGTCGGAAGCTCCATCGACCCGAGCGAGTGATACCCGCTTCGGTGATGTTGAAGGAGAAGGGAATCACTCCGGCGTCCCCTGAGCCCGTTCACGCGGTCGAGGTCTAGGCCATGTCTTCGCCGAAGAGAACGGGGCTCGGAGGGCTCGCGTGGCCCGCGGCGTTGTTCATTCTGGCTTTGGCGACGCCGCCTGAGCTGTCGGTTAACGCGGGAGGGCTCAGGATCTCGGCGTATCGTGCGGTGTTGTTGCTCTCATTCCTCTCCAGTTCACGACGACTTGTCGGAGGAAAGGCTGGGGACTGGCACGGGGCTGATGGGCTCATGCTGTTGCACTCCGCCTGGGCGATGCTGGCGTTGATCGCTTACGCCGGAGTGGGGCAGGGGCTGGAGACCGGCGGGATTTACTTCATTGAGGCCATGGGAGCTTATCTGCTGGGACGTTGCTATATCCGGAATGCATCCGACTTTGCTGCGATGAGTCGGCTGATGTTTCTTATTGTGGTCGTCATGTCGGGCTTCGCTCTGGTCGAGTCGGTGACCGGTCAGCATTTCATTCGCGAGACCTCGCGAGCTGTCCTCGGCGGGCCCTCGCTGGTGCCGATTGAACCTCGGATGGGTTTGCACCGGGCGTATGGCTCGTTTGATCATCCGATCTTGTTCGGGATCTTCTGCGCTTCGTCGTTTGCCCTGGCGTTCTATCTGACGGAGCCTCATTCGCGGTTCAAGTCGAAATGGTTAAGGACGGTGTTCACCGTGGGCGGAACGTTCTTCTCACTTTCGGCAGGGGCGTTCTCCGCACTCGGGATTCAGATCTTTCTCGTGGGGTGGGATCTCATGACACGCGGGGTTGGTCGACGCTGGTCAATTCTCGGCGGGATCTTCGCTACGATCTGGACCGTTATCAGCCTCAGCTCCAATCGCAGCCCGGTGAAAGTGTTTCTCACCTATTTCACATTCAGTCCGGGAACGGGCTACAACCGGATCCGCATCTTTGATTGCGGGACAGCTGAGATTGCCCGGCACCCCTTGCTGGGGATTGGACTGGGAGATTGGGAACGCCCGGAATGGATGGTCAGCGGCAGCATGGACAACTTCTGGCTGGCGACCGCCGTGCGTTATGGATTGCCCGCGTTTCTGGCTCTGGCCGGGGCGTTGCTGTGGTTGTCGCTCAGTATGTCGAGCTTGAACTATGCCTCGAAAGAGGTGCAAAGCTCGCGGGCGGCCTGGCTGGTCTGCATGATCGGTCTGAGCATTGCCGGGTCGACCGTCCACTACTGGAACGCGTTGTTCTGTCTGTTCGCGTTTCTGCTCGGATCGGGAGCCTGGCTGGCTTTGCCCGCAGCTGCCCGACGAACGGGTAAGGTCTCTCGTTCTGTGTCTTATCTTGAGAGTGAAGCGATCGCCGAAGGTCTGCCGTACCCGGTTTAGACCTGCTTGTTCTCATTCTGCGAATGGCATCGGGTTTGCGTATGACCGCGTTGTGTCCAGAGGAGACGCCTCGTCGGTGAGCGACGCGGTGGGTGACTCGACACTCGCGGGAGAGGCCAAACCTTGCTCGATCTTTCGATCATCATCGTCAGCTGGAATACGAAAGAGGTGCTGCGCCAGTGCCTGCAGTCAGTGTCTGTGGGTTTAGGTTCTCTTCAGGCTGAGGTGTTCGTCGTCGACAATGCATCGCACGATGGATCGCCCGAGATGGTGCGTGAGGTGTTCCCCCAGTTTCGGCTGCTGGAGAACGAACGAAACCTGGGGTTTGCCGCCGCCAACAATCAGGCGATCGCTCTCGCGACGGGTCGTTACATCCTCTTGTTGAACCCGGATACGGTGATTCACGGGGCCGTGCTGAGTGAGTCCTGGAAGTACATGGAGACACACCCCGATGTGGGGGCGATGGGGTGTCGCGTGCTGAATGCCGACGGGTCGGTCCAGCTGACGTGTGGGCAATATCCGAGCTTGTGGAATCTGGTACTGTTGTCGAGTGGGTTGTTTCGGTGTCGCTGGCCAGCGTTTCTGGGGCGGTACCAGATGCTCGACTGGGACCGGAACAGCGAACGCGATGTGGAGACCATCACCGGCTGCTACATGTTCTGTCGAGCCGAAGTCGTGCGAGCGGTGGGGATGCTGGATGAGAGTTTCTTCTGTTATGGAGAAGAGACCGACTGGTGTCGTCGCTTTACCGATGCGGGGGCGGTTCTGCGATTTGCTCCCGTTGGCGAGATCACTCATTACGGCAGCTTGAGTAGCCGGCAATGCAATCATCGTCGTGACCTGATGCTGACGGATGGTTTGATCCGCCTGCATCGCAAGCATGGCGGAGTTGTTGCCGCAGTGTTGGCCTGGGGGATTCTCGCCAGTTTTCAGGTCACACGCTGGGCGTATTGGTGTCTGGCTTCGCTTGTGAGCCACGGCACAGCTGCGAGCCATCGTCGAGATCACTTTGGTTCGGTCGTGCGGGACTTCGCGAGCTTGTGGCCCGTCGGCAGGAGCTTCGCACGATGAGCGAACGTCTTCGAGTACTGATCCTGGCACCCGGATGCGATGGAACCGATGTCGGGGAATCGTGGAGCTGCTTTCAATGGGTTCTCGGTTTGTCGAGGGTGTGTGATGTCACGTTACTCACACTACAGCGCCCCGGTCGGCAGTTGATCGCTGAACAGCTTCCCCATGTTGAGGTGATCAGCTGGCACGATGTCCACGGCAGTGGAAAGATGGAACGCATCACGAGCATGCTGAAGCCAGGTTACTTGCGGTTCTACTGGAAGGTGCGGCGGTGGATCCGAAATGCACAGAAAGCGGGGCGCGAGTTTGATCTGATTCATCAGGTCGGGCCGCTGGCTCTGCGATATCCGAGCCCCGGTGTTGGGTGGGGAGTTCCACTGGTTCTGGGGCCGTTGGCGGGAAGTCTGGAGACTCCGCCGGGATTTGTGAATGAGTGTCGCAGGGCGCCCTGGTACACGTCGTTTCGCAAGTTTGACCGATTCCGCCTGCGCTTCGATCCCTGGTTGCGAAAGACGTACTCTCGTGCGGATGTCGTCATTGGAGTGGCACCGTATGTGTCTGAATTGTTGAAGTCGGTCCCCGTCCGGAGGTTTGAACTGGCTGCCGAAACCGGGGTTCATCACGTCGAAATGTGGCCACGTTTGCGACTGGGCGGAGAGGTTCGCTGCCTGTATGTCGGGCGTGTGATTCGAACGAAGGGGCTGCGAGATGCCATTCGTGCAATGGCTCTGATCCCTGACCTGGCCGAAGTCACCCTCGATGCGGTGGGTGACGGAGAGGATCTCGATGCATGCGAACAGCTGGCCGACGTACTGCAGGTTAAGCATCGTGTTCGCTTTCATGGTCGGCAATCGCGGACGCGAGTGGAACAGTTCTATCGGGAGTCGGATGTGTTCCTCTTTCCGAGTTTCCGCGAGCCGAGCGGCAACGTGGTGTTTGAGGCGCTGAGTCATGGACTTCCAGTGATCACGACGGATCGCGGTGGTCCTGCGTATGTCGTGAATGACGAGTCGGGGATTCGTTCACCGGCTCACACCCCCGATCAGTTGGCGACTGATCTTGCAAATTCAATTCGGCGGATTGTCGCCGATCCCGAGCTGCGACAGCGCCTCTCGCAGGGGGCACTTGTTCGGGCACGCGAGATTGGTTTGTGGCAAAACAAAATCCAGTGGATGACCGAGCTTTATCAGAGCGTGGTGGAAAACCATCGCCATGAGAAGACAGGGAGCTGTGCATCATGACTTCTTCGATTCGAATCCTGGCAGTGGCCTCAGGAGGTGGACACTGGGTTCAGCTGCAACGGTTGAAGACCGCGTTTGCCGGTCATCAGGCGATCTATGCGACGGTGGGCCCTTGCGATCCTGCAGTGGTGGCTCCGGCGGAGGTGAGGTTGCTACCCGATGCAAATGCGAGGACTCCAATTCGCATGCTGTGGTTGCTTGTTCGGGTGGCGTGGCTGGTGTTGAGAGTTCGCCCCGATGTGGTCGTCACCACGGGGGCAGCGTGTGGGTATTGGGCGATTCGACTCGGACGTTTGATTGGGGCGAAGACGATCTTTCTTGACAGCATTGCGAATGCGGAACAGCTGTCGCTCTCGGCCCGGTTGGCCATGCGATATGCCGATGTGACGTTGACTCAGTGGTCGGACCTGGCCGTGGCTACGACGTCCGAGGCGTTGAGTCCAGCGGAGCAGAAGCACGTCCCGCGTTACTGGGGGGCGGTCGTATGATCTTTGTCGCTGTCGGGACTCAGTTGCCGTTCGACCGTCTTGTGCGTGCGGTCGATCAGTGGGCGGAGCAAACTCGTCATCACGAGGTCGTCGCTCAAATTGGGACTGGAACTTACGTTCCGAAGTTCCTGACGTGGGAACGGATGATCGGTCCGGATGCGTTTCGGGCATACGTAGAACATTGCGAACTCGTGGTGGCTCATGCCGGCATCGGGACGATTCTCTCGGCGCTGGAACTCGGTAAACCCGTCATCGTGTTGCCTCGCAAGGCGGAGTATGGCGAGCACCGCAACGATCACCAGCTGGCCACAGCTGAGAGGTTCAGTGCCCGCCGGTTGGTGAGTGTCGCTCAAGATGAGTCGCAGCTCGTCGAGTTGTTGAATCAGTTTGAGAATCCACGGGAGTCGAGTCGGATCTCTTCGGAGGCGTCTCCCGAGTTGATTGGGAATTTGCGGCAGTTCTTTGAGAAGGTGGGGCTGGAACGAACGCGGGTGAGATTATGAGCACTCCCAGTTCATTGGCGGACCATCCTCATTCTGCAATCGCTTCGAACTCAAAAGCAGTATCAGGCACGGAGTTGATTCGTTCACGATTGGCACCCGTATTGCATTGGTTCTATCGCGTGTTGAATTGCCAGCGTCACTGGCGGTTGGCGCGAGTGCTGATCGCCATGGCTCATCGCCTGGAGGGTGGGGCGATGCGGTCTGCGACCTCGCGACGATGGCTGGCCGAATACCACGGGGTCGAGATCGGGGCCTTCAGCTATGGCGAGTGTTTCGATCCAGCGCTGGTCCCTCCCGGGGTGCGAATCGGTCGGTATGTGTCAGTGGCCAGAGGAGTGCGGTTGTTCACGCAGAATCATCCGCTCGAACGCTTGTCGACACATCCATTCTTCTATGAGGCTGAGCCGGGACATGCGGCCAGCGGAGATTTGCCACCGGGCCGTCTGGAGATCGGAAGCGATGTCTGGATCGGGTGCAACGCGATTGTCACCCCGGGGTGTCATCGCATTGGACATGGGGCGGTGATTGGAGCTGGGGCAGTGGTGACACGGGATGTTCCGGACTTTGCAATCGTGGCTGGGAACCCGGCCCGGTGGGTGCGAGATCGTTTTCCTCCGGAGGTCGTGTCGCAGGTGTTGGCGACCGAGTGGTGGAACTTACCGTATCACGAGATCAATGCTCGTCGCCGGGAGTTTGATCGACTGGTCGAGCCGTCGGAGGATGACTCGAGCAAGTGCTCGGGGTCATTTCACTCACGTCAACCGGAGACTCACAATGAATACGTATGAACCGGTCGAGAGTGGGCCTGTCACCGCACGTGTCATCGAGACTCAACCGATGTCGATCGTGATTCCGGCTCACAATGAGGAGTCGGTCATTGGTCGATGCCTGCGGAGCATGCTGGACAAGGCACAGCCCGGAGAGTTGGAAATCATCGTCGCGTGTAACGGGTGCTCTGATCGGACTGCTGAGATCGCCGCCAGCTTTGGCGACTGTGTGAAAGTGGTCGAGACCCGCGTGGCCTCGAAGATCGCCGCACTGAATCTGGGAGATCAGGCGGCGACCGGCTTTCCTCGCTTCTACATTGATGCTGATGTGGTCGTGTCAGTGGAGTCATTGCGAAGGACAGCTGAGTTGCTGCGCAGTGATGCGTTCCTGGCGGCGTCTCCAGCGATCCGATTCGATCTCTCCCGTAGCGACTGGCTTGTCAGGTCGTTCTATGCGGTGTGGCAGCTACAGCCCTATTTCGATTCAGGGCGTCTCGGGGCGGGGTTATATGCTGTTAGCCGTGTGGGCCATGCCCGATTGGGGGCATTTCCTCCGCTCACCGCTGATGATGAATATGTCCGTCGCCTGTTCACACAAGCCGAGCGGACGACAGCCCGAGACGCCACCTTTACGGTGACGCCGCCTCGGAACTTAAACGATCTGATCCGAATCAAAACCCGCAGCCGCCGCGGGACAAGTGAACTGGAGCGGACATTTCCAGCGATGCGTCAACCACCGGCTGGGGGACGGTGGCGACTGCTGGCTCGTGTTGGGATGCGGCCATGGCTCTGGGGGGCGGCCCTTGTCTATGCCTATGTGGTGGGGATGACCTGGTGGAGATCGCGAACAGCACTAAGTCAAGGACGGACAATCGAGTGGGAGCGAGATCTCTCGTCCCGGGTTCTCCTGAGACATGAACAGGAGAGGCCAGCGACATGATTCAATCGACACAAACCACAAGCTTACCACCGGCTTCAAGTACTCCTCAGACAGGTCGGATGGTCACGATCCCGATGCCGGCGATGCATTCAGGGGGAGACGATGTCGAGCCGGTGAAGCCCGTCAACCCGGTGTTGATTGTGCTGCGTACACTGCGAGGGCGTTGGGGCATCGCGGGATTGCTGGCCGTCATCCTCTCGGTGTGTGGAGCTTTCGCCGGATACAAAGCGAAACAGCCGGTGTACGTCAGTGGCGGAACGATTCAGGTCTTTCCCAACAAAACCAATATCCTCTATGCCGACACGGATGATTCGCGGTTGAGGTTGTTCGATGCGTTTGTGGCTGCGGAATTGTCATACCTGCTCAGTAGCCCCGTGCTCGAACGGGCGATCACACTGCCCGGGATGAAGGCCTTGAACTGGCCGAGTGATGTGGAAGGGGCTGCGGCCCTGAAGAAGACACTGGCGGTAGAGAAGAAGGGTGGCCTGATTACCCTGACCGGCGGATATCGCGACCCGCAGGCTGCGGCCTCGATCGTGAACAGCGTGCTGGATGCCTATTCGATCCTGCATGTGGAGCAACTGCAATTGCATGACACGGTTCGTGAACGCGAACTGACAGAGCGGGAGCAGGATTTGCTCTCCCGACTGAATGAGTTCGACTCACAGATACTCGAGATCGGTCGTGAATATGGGACGAGTTCGATCGGGATGGCTCACACTCGCAAGATCTCGCAAGCCGAGGAAGTGGATCAGCGGATTGCGGATCTTGAACTGACGATTGCGACACAGGAGTCTGCGGAGTCATCGAACAACGTCGATATTGGTGATGCGGAGATCAAACGGCTGCTGGTTCTCGATCATGCAATGGCCGACATGTTGTTTGAACGCAGCAAGATTGCTGCCGAACTGGCGGTCCTGGAGACACAACATGCAGCGGAACATCATCTGGTGATTGAGACAAAGGCCAGGCTGTCGGTCATTGATAAAGCGGTCGAAGAACGTCGAAACCAACTGGCGACACTCGGGACATCCGGGGCGTTAACGAAGACCAGTGAAGGGGGCCGGAATGACTCGGTGGCAGATCTGAAATCGCTTCGCAATCGATTCAGCTCTCGGCGTGACGAGTTGCAGAAGGAAGCCCGTGAACTGAATGAACGATTGATCAAGTTAGAGTTTATTCGCAAGGAACGCGATGAGTCACGCATCCTGCTCGATGAAACCCGGCGGGCTCTGGAGCAGGTGCGGGTGGAGAGTCGCCACAGCCTTCCCGGGACTGTTGAGGTGAAGTCACGAGGGACGGTGCCGACAATACCCGCGACTGACAAACGAGTCGCATTTGCCGCAGCGGGAGGTGTCTTTGGTGCGATTGGCGGCGTGATGGTGACGGCCCTGTTTGGATTCGCATGCCGCCGTTGCCGTTTCAGCGATGATATTGGCTCTACGATGGAGGTGGTCGGGGCGTTACCTCGGTGTCCGGAGATCACTCCGGAGGCGGAGGACGTCTTTCAACATTCGATTCAGCGGTTGCGGGTGGAGCTTCAGTTGCGATCAAGTCCGACACCGGGAGGGTATGTGCTGGCAGTCACTGGAGTCCGAACCGGAGCGGGAAGCACGACGGTGGCGATCGCACTGGCCCAGGCCTTCTCCGAAGCGACCGTGCAGACGATTCTGGTTGATGCCGACTTTCGGGATTCTGAGATCACCCGTCGGTTGGGTTTGGAGAAGTCCGAGGGCGTTCGCGAGGCCTTGCTCGATGGGCATCTCAATCTGCAGCTCAAAGAGGCGACGGTCGGAGAACTCCGCACGTTGCCACTGGGCAGCAAGCAGCAGCTGTCTGACTCGCATGTGTCGTACCGTCCGTTGTCCAACCTGCTGCAGCAACTCAAAACGCGTTGTGATCTGGTGATTCTCGATCTGGGGCCACTTCCCGATCGATTGGCTGCGCGGCTGGGCGTCTCGCTGGCCGATCAGGTGCTGTGTGTCGTTCCTGCGGGTGAGCCAGCTCAGAGCGTGGGGCAGGCGTTGGCTGCGGTAAACCGTCTGGCCCCGTTGCGTTCTCTGGTGGTGTTCAACGGGGCGCGTTGTGACGACCCGATGTTGGACCGTTGCGACGATTTCGAGATGGATCGTAATCCTGTGTCACAGCTGTCTGCCTGACAGTTCGTGTCCTCGGTTGACCTTCAACGAGTGTTTCATTTTGTGATGAGGTTCTGTCATGTCAAAAATACTCAGGGCTCTTGTGATCGATGATGATCAAGATGCAGCGGAGTGGCTGGTCTATCAGTTGCAGACTCGCTTTCCCGGGATACGCACGGAATTGCGATTGTCTCCGAACATCTCGGGCACGTTTGATCTCTACTTTATTGATAATGACTTTCACGGGACCTCGCTTGCGGGGGCCCTGGCGGAAGCCGTTCGAGATCAGCATCCTCAGGCCTTGATCGTGGCGTTCTCGGCCCGACTCGATAATCCGACGTTAAAGCAGTTGGTCAATGCGGGCTGTGATGGGGCCTTCGATAAGTCGAATCCAGACGAGGTGGCTCAGATGCTGGGGATCGTCGAAGCCTACCTTCAACGATCAGATCGGGACTCGCGGCCGGGCGGCTTCTTCTCGGCGATCCGATCGATTAGAGAACTGTTGCATGAGTGGAACCGCCGGCTGGAGAACGACCCGTGGAAGGAACATCCTGCTCCCACGGCAGCTGGAGCGATTGCCCATAGAAGTGACCGGGAGCAGGTCGGTTCGGCAAGCTAGCGAGATAACACGTTGGCGTGAGTGCTGGCCAGATGCTCTTCATGGTCGTTGATGGAATGGTAGACGCATTTCGCCAGGAGACGTTGTGTGATCGACGATTCGTTCGCTGCCGCCTTCAGCGGAAGTCGATAGGGCTGTTGTCACAGACAGCTGGACCTGTGAGGCTGGCGAGGCTCCGAGGGTGAGGCAGCGGGCGACAGGTACCGGGGCAAGGGATGTTCGGGCGGGAATGGCGAGCTCGATCGGGCGTGGGAACGTGCGAGCATGGGTGAGAAAGATCGTCTTCAGTGTCGCCTGGAACGAGAGTCCGCTGCACGTGTCCGAGCGGAACAGCTGTTGCAAACGAAGTCTGCGTTGCTCAAGGAGGCTCAAACCAAACTGCAACGGCTGAGTGAATCTGTTGAAGTGCAGGTGATGGAACGGACGTCGGTTTTGCTGGCGGCGAACAGCCAGTTACAAACCCAGGTCGACCAGCTGAGGTGGACCGAATCGCAGCTGCAGCTCACCCAGTTCGCCGCTGATAAGGCGGGCGATGCGATCTTCTGGTTAAATGATTTGGGGCATGTTACGTATGTGAACGACGCGGCGTGTCAGTTACTGGGGTACACACGTCGCGATCTGATGACGAAGCGCCTGAGTGACTTCGATCCATCGGTGTCGCGAGTACATTGGCCGCTCTATCACGCCCAGCTGCGCAAGAGTGAGCAATTGAAGTTTGAATCCGAGTTCCGGGGGCGCATGGGTGAAACGCACCACGTTGAGGTGACGACCAATTTCATCGCATTTGGGGGGCGTGAATTTCACTGCATGTATGCTCGCGATGTGTCGGTGAAGCGGGATGCAGAGTTGCGAATCTCCCAGGCCGACGGCCGAATCGAAGTGCTGACTGACAACCTCCAAGCTGGTCGCCCGCTTCAAGTCGACATTCTGGACGACCACAAGTCCTCTCGGAAGATCAGTGCTGCCATTGAAGTCCCGCCGGTCCGAGATCGTCAGGAGGGGCTGACGCACTTTATTGCGAACGAGTCGGATCTCACCAATCGTTGGAGAGGGGAACAACGTCTGCGACTTCAGGGGCAGGTGCTCGAACAGATCGCGAGCGGGCAACCCCTGTCCGAGATCCTGGATCACCTCTGCGGAATGATCGAGGTGGCCATCGATAATGGTCAGGCATTCATACTGCAGTACGACGCGGACGGGAAGATGCTGGATCTGGTCAGTGGACCGAATCTGGAATCAGAGTTTGTGGCATCGCTCTCGCATGTTGTCGATATGGCAACCTCCACGTTTACCGATTCCAGACCTGTCTACATCGAGAACTGTGATTTCGATGAACGGTGGCAAACGTTACGAGACTCTTCGATCTCGACGGAGGTTCGAGCCTGCTGGTCACATCCGATTCGAGTGGCCCAGGACGTGATCGGGAGCTTTGTCATCACTCACCCGCATCCCGCCATGCCCACAGCTGATCAACAGGCGTTTCTGGAAATGGCTGCAAATGTGGCGGGGATCGCGTTCAAGCGAAACCGGGATGAGCAGAACCTCGAGCAAGCTCGCCTTCGTGCTGAGTCCGCGAATCAGGCGAAGAGCGAATTCCTCGCCAACATGAGCCACGAGATTCGGACACCACTGACAGCGATCACCGGCTATGCGGACCTGCTGGCGACTAAGGGAAACCGTTCTCCACAGGACGTGAAGTGGGCTCAACGTATTCTGCACAGCACGCGACATCTGAAGATGCTGTTGGATGATATTCTCGATCTGTCCCGTGTTGAGGCTGGGCGATTGCGGGTCGAACGTCGCGTCTGTCATGTCATCTCGATCGTGGATGAGGTCGCCACGATGTTTCGGCCACTGGCTGCTGAGAAGTTGCTGGGGTTTGCGATGTACGCCTCGCCCGGTGTGCCGCAAAAGATCGTGACCGATCCCACGCGTCTGAGGCAGATCGTGACCAACCTGTTGTCAAACGCGGTGAAGTTCACCGACAAAGGGGATATTCGGATTGGCCTGACGTGTCGGTCGGGAACTGATGCGGGGACGCCTCGCACGTTGTGTGTGTCTGTCTCGGATACGGGCGTTGGCATGAATGACTCTCAGACTGCCAGGCTGTTTCTACCGTTTGAGCGAGTACATCAGGAGGCTTGTACAATCCCCGGAACGGGTCTGGGGTTAGCAATCTCGAAGCGTCTGGCAGAGCTGATGGGCGGCCGAATTGAACTGGAGTCCAAGCCGGGACAGGGGACTCGATTCACTCTTTGCTTGCCGATCGATGAGATGGACGAGCTTCGGGACGAAGAGTCAAATTCCCCGTCAGCCGAGTCGCTCTCGTCGAGAGACCTCGAATTGGAAGATGCGGATCAGCTGCGAGGTCGACGTGTATTATTGGTGGAGGACAATCCCGACAATGTGTCGATCTTCCTGCATATGCTGGAGCCGCTGGGGTTGAAGATCTCCGTGGCCAATAATGGGCGGGAGGCCGTGGCGGACGTCTCTAAAATTGCCCAGAGCGGGGAGATGTATGACTTTATCCTGATGGACATGCAGATGCCCGTAATGGACGGGTACGCCGCGACCCGAGAGTTGCGGCGGCGACAGATCGATGTCCCGATCATCGCCTTGACCGCCTTTGCAATGGCAGGGGACGAGACGAGTTGTCTCCAGGCGGGGTGCGATCTGTTCGTGACCAAACCAGTTTTGCGGACGACCTTGATCGCCACGCTCTGCAAGGCCATGAAGAGCCCAGAACGAGTCGAGCATCGGGTGACTGCCGAATCGCTCCAGGTGCTGCCTTCCACACCGGTCGTTGAAAGCCCTTCGGTCGTGGAGCGTGCGCCGGATCCGTTGGTGTTCTCGGAGCTTCTGGAGCGATATCGTCAGTCACTGCAACGGCACCTCAAAGTATTGGAAGCTGCGGAAGCCGCGGGCGATGCTGAGGAGTTTTGTCGAACGTCGCACCGGTTGAGGGGAACTGCTTCAAACTACGGGTTTCCACTCATTACGACCGCAGCCAGCCTTTGCGAGGAGAGGATCCGGCAGGGAGCAACCCTTTCCCAATTGAGGGATGATGCACTGCGATTGAAGAGAGAGATCCAGGCGGCGATTAGCCAGCCATAAAGATCATGTGAGTGTTTCTACGCATCGATGAGATTAAGTGACTCATTCGGAGCGACTCGCCAATCGGAATGCGGTATGGAAGTGCACGAAAGCGGGATGGAATCCCAAATCGTTAAAGGCGGAATTGTCCGCGGTCGAATGGATTAACAGCCTCACCGTGCGATAGTGAATCGGATGGTGGCGCAAGCTGTGAGTTCCTTCGGTCGATTGAAGACATTTCACGCATGGACACGCATCGGTACAGATTGGTCCTCTGCGTTGGAGGGGGAGGAACGATTACTCCTCGCCGGGTGGGGCTGATGGCCAGTCTGGCTTGTTGGGTGGGGCTGGCTGGCTGCTCGATGTGCCGGATGGGAGTGCAGAATCTCTGCACAGCTCCGAAGCAGTTCCCGAGCGAGCGGGATCGTCGAGCGACCCAGAAGTTCCATCAACAGGTGGCTCAAGATGCGATTCAAGAGATGTTGTCCGATGACGAGAGCGTGCTGTTGAACCCCGACTACCTCGCTGGCTTCGAGGAGGGGGTGGTGGACTACCTGACTTATGGCGGGGATCGTCGCCCTCCATTGTTGCCACCGCGAAGGTATTGGAACCTGAGCTTACGCGGTATCGAATGCCAGCAGCCTGGTCAGATGTGGTTGATGGGGTGTGAGGATGGGCGAGCCTATGCCGAGAGATCGGGCTATCGACATTCGGCCACCGTGGTTTCGGACGCGCTAAGCGGTCGGGATTGGGAGGGTGAGACGCTTTCGAGTGACTCAGTGGAAATGTCCGCGGGAGATGGTGAGGTCGTGAGCCCACTTCCTGATCTCGATCCGCATCGAGACTCAGACAGAGTGGATGAAAGCCAACATGCGGTCCCGGACTTGGAGGAGTCGGAAGCTTTGGTCGACGAAGATTCAGGCATGACGACTGAATAACGAGAGACGCTTTGACTGGACTGGCACTGACAACTCGAACGCTGTCAGCCCGCGACGACGACACGGGGGGCTTGTGGCTGCGCCTGCTGTTCGGAGGCGTGCTTTGGATGTTGAGTGGATGTGCCGCCTTGACGAATCCCGTTGCTCAGGGGATTCCGGTGCGCATGGTGCCCGAGGAGCTACTGACTCCACCACATGATCAGGAGGTGACAATCCCGCTCGGATGGTTACGGCGTCCTCCGACGCCTGAGTATCGACTGGCTGCGGGGGATGTGCTGGGGATTTACATCGATGGCGTGTTGGGCGATCGGGACCATCTTCCGCCAGTGACCATCCCAGAGGCGAGTGGATTGCCCCCGGCGGTAGGTGTGCCGATCACAGTGCGAGACGACGGGGCCTTACCGCTCCCGCTGGTGCATTCGATCGATGTCGATGGCATGACGGTGAGTGAAGCTGAGGACGCCATCGTCGACGCCTTTGCCGTGAAGCGAAAGATCGTGCGAGCGGAGACCGAGCGGGTCCTGGTCTCCCTGATTCGTCCACGGCATGAACGGATACTGGTGATTCGGCAGGACGATCCCGATGAGAGTCTGCTGGCCGACAACACGATGGGACGCATCGGCGCGTTTCGCGGGTTGAGCAGCATGACAACCACGAGTACCACTCAGCACCAAGGCACTGGTACCGTCATCGATCTGCCCGCTTATGAGAACGATCTGCTCACGGCGTTGACGAAAACCGGGGGACTGCCGGGGGCAGGGGCTTTGAATGAAGTCGTGATCCAGCGGGCCGAGGAGCAGGTCACCGATGAAGACGGCCGCGTTGTTCGTCGACCCGGCAAGACCATTCGCATTCCGATTCGAGTCAACCCGGGGGAACCACCGCCGTTTCAACCCGAGGACATCATCCTGAAGACCGGTGATATCGTCTTTGTGGAGGCACGTCTGGCGGAGGTCTACTACACGGCAGGGCTTCTTCCGGCCCGCGAAATGCCACTCCCTCGCGACATCGATATTACCGCGATCGAGGCCATCGTCCGGGCGGGGGGGCCGATTGTGAACGGGGGGCTGCACTCTAATAACATCTCGGGCCAGATTGTGGCCAAAGGGATCGGGCACCCGTCCCCCAGTTTGCTCTCGGTCCTGCGTCGTAGCTCAGACGGGCGACAGGTCAACATACAGGTCGATCTGAATCGCGCCCTCCAGGACCCGCGCGAGAACATTCTGATTCAGCCGGGCGATGTGTTGATTCTGCAAGAGACCCCGGGCGAGGCGTTCTCCCGATTTGTGGCTAACGTGATCACGCTGCGTGCGGTCACCGATCTCTTTGCGTCTGGGGCGTCGAACAGTTCGGCAGAGGCCGTGTTGTTTGGGAACTAACCCAGGAGCAGGTGACGAGACCCCGATGGCGGAATGCCGAGCGGTCCGGGCTCTGGAATCAGCGGGCTTTCAGCGGGAGTTCACTTGACTGAGAGTGGGGCTGCTCGCTGCGAATGTGAGGCATGTCGCAGGGGATCTCGCAGCCAGATCGCCACTGGTCGAGCAGCTTCGATCGTGCCACTCCGCCGATCAACCTGGATGGGCAGGGAGAGAACGACGAAAACTCAGATCCCCGAGCCGCCGACGAAGTCATCACTCCGCAGCTTGGCCTGCGAGATGTTGCTGTCGGGCGGACAGCTGCGGGTGAGCCAGACGTTTCCTCCGATCACCGAACCTCTGCCGATGGTGATGCGGCCGAGAATGGTGGCCCCGGCGTAGACGATCACGTCGTCTTCCACGATTGGGTGGCGGGCATTGCCTTTGGTCAGGGCGCCGGTCTCATCGACGGGGAATGACTTCGCCCCAAGGGTGACACCGTGATACAGACGAACCCGCTGGCCGATGATGGCGGTCTCTCCAATGACGACGCCTGTTCCGTGGTCGATGAAGAAGCTGCGACTGATGGTCGCACCGGGATGGATGTCGATGCCGGTGCTGGAGTGGGCAATCTCCGCGATGATTCGAGCGACGAGGGTCACTCCGAGTTTGTAGAGCTGGTGGGCGATTCGATGGTGGATGATCGCAGCAATTCCGGGGTAGCAGACGAGGACCTCATCGACGCTGCGTGCGGCGGGGTCGCCTTCATAGGCGGCCTGCAGGTCGGTTTCGAGAATCTCACGAATGGCGGGCAGCGTCTTTGAGAATTGCTGCACGATCGAACAGGCGCGCTCGTTCAGTTCGATATCGCTTGTGGGGGGCGCCTTCGACTGGCTGAGGTCGACAAACCGCAACTCACGCTGAACCTGGTTCACCAGTTCTCGAAGAGCCAGGTCGAGCGTGTGGCCGACAAAGTAGTCGACACTCTCCGCTGCCAGTTCGGGAGTCCCCAGCCGATTGGGGAACAGGGCCGCGCTGAGTTGCTCGACGATTCGAGTGAGGGCGTCTCGTGAGGGGAGTTTGACGGGCTTCGCGGAGCGGAGACGTTTGACGAGTGATTCCTCTCGCAGGCGATGCAGGTCGGAAACGATCTCCGCGATGTTCCATTTTGCTGGTGTCGAAGCCGTCGGCGAGCATTGGGAATCGTGTTGTGAGTTCATGAGCGGAACCCCGTGGTCTGTGAACTGGCGTCGAAATGTCGCCGGGATCGTGGGATGGCAGCTGCCGACTTGTGATGCGATGGCACTTGGATGGTTCGATTGTACGCAAGGCGAGAGGGAAATCGCGATGTGTTGCGGGTACCTTGTGGGATCTGCCCCCCAGTGCTCACGATCAAGTGCCATGTGCCAATAGAAACGGCCAGTGGACCTGTCGTAGGTTCACTGGCCTCCGGATGCCCGGTCAGACAGTCAGTACAGCGGAAGTCTATCGAGCAGGTGGTGGATTTCAATTCGTTTCTCGATCAGACGGTTTCAGCTCGAGTGTCATTACATCAGGATCGGATGTTGGTCGTCGAGGCGAGAGATGCAGCACAGTGACTTTTCAAAATCCGGGGCAATAGCTAGCATGCGCGAAGTTGAGTGACTTAGTGAACTCAACTGCTTTGTTTGCTGACCGGTCAGCCGGAGGCGTGGTTCCTCACAGTCATGGTGCCGGTACTCCACGAATCACATGGTATGTGATCGATGAGAGGAGCGGGTGGCCATACTTCACTCGGATTTGCCGAGTCGGGTCGATGTATGATCGACCTACAATGAAGAACTGGCCATGTCTGACAGCCTGCTGCAGCGTAGTGTGACGACATCTGTTGCCAGAAATCTGGCACATACGACGAAGACATCACCCAAGATGATGTCGATCACGCCGCGGTGGCTGTTAAGCCTGCTGCCGTGGGTGCAAGTCGAGGGCGGCACTTATCGCGTGAATCGCACGAAGGTCGAACTCTCCAAGGCCCAGCGTATTGCTGTTGAGCTGGCCGAAGGTGGTGTCGCTCGAATTCCTTCGCAATCACTTCGTAGCGTCCCGCTCTTTTATCATGTGCCCGAGGCGGTGCTGACCCGGATGGTTGACCGACTGACCACGGAAGTGGTGTCGCTGGGCAATAAGCTGATCGTGGAAGGTCAGGACCGCAGCAAATTCTTCATCATCGCTCAGGGCCAGGTCGAAGTTCTGAGCAGTGGAGTGCATGGCAGCGATCTGCGGATTGCCTTGCTGACGGAGGGAGAGTTCTTTGGCGAACTCGATCTGGTTTCGGATAAGCCCTCCGAGATCACGGTGCGCACGACGACTCCGTGTGTGCTGTTGACGCTCTCTCGCAAGGACCTTGATGCCGTTCTGGCTGAGGTGCCAAACCTCCAGGGAGATTTCCGCAAGGCGATCGACGACCACCTGGAGCGGGCGTCGATGGTCAATCGCTATGGCGAGCGAAACATCGACCTCTTCTCGGGGTTTGCCGAGAATGTGGAGATTCCCGAGACGTTCGTCGACTACTCCGCGAACCCGCGTGAGTACTCGTTGCAGGCTGTGCAGACGGCCGTCCGGGTGAATACTCGCGTATCGGATCTCTATAACGGCCCGTTCGATCAGCTTGAAGAGCAGATGCGGCTGACGATTGAGGGCATCAAAGAGCGGCAAGAGTGGGAGCTGATTAACAATCAGCGGTTCGGCCTGTTGCATTCGGTCGATCCGGCGATGCGAATCAGCTCTCGGTATGGGGCTCCCACCCCGGATGACCTCGATCAGCTGCTGTCGCTGGTCTGGAAGAAGCCCGCGTTCTTCCTGGCCCATCCGAAGGCGATCGCAGCTTTTGAACGTGAGTGTTCGTGGCGGGGCGTACCACCACCGACGATCGACCTGTTCGGCTTCCCGGTCCTCACTTGGCGTGGTGTTCCGCTGGTGCCATGTGACAAGCTCGAAGTCACCAGCCGGTTCCAATCGAACCAGTGGCTGGGGACGACGAACATCCTGTTGCTTCGAGTGGGTGAAGCTGATCAGGGTGTGGTCGGTTTGCATCAGGCGGGAATCCCCGGTGAGATCCAGCCGAGTCTGTCAGCACGACTGATGGGACTGGACAGCCTGGGTGTCGCGTCTTACCTGCTGACGTTGTACTTCTCCTGCGCCGTGTTGACCGACGATGCGATCGGTGTGCTGGAGAATGTCGAAGTGGGTTACTACCACGACTACAACGTGCGCGTGGCGACCGGGTTTGATAACGGCTTGGGCATCTAGTCTGTCAGGCTGTCGCCGCGCGGTCGCGCATGGAATGCGATCGGCCACCTGAATTCATCATCCGACTCCATGGACGAGGTTCCAAAGGATCTACTGTGAGTGACAATCTTCTCCAACGCAGTGTGACGACATCGACTGCCAGAAATCTGGCGAACACCACGAAGACATCACCGAAGATGATGTCGATTACCCCGCGCTGGCTGCTCAGCCTGATGCCGTGGGTGCAGGTCGATGGGGGGACGTACCGGGTCAATCGGACCAAGGTCGAGCTCTCCAAGGCCGAGCGAATTCCGATCGATGTGCGAGACGGAGCGTACTCTTTTGCTCCAGAGGCTGTGCGCAGCGTCCCGCTCTTTTCGAAGCTGCCGGAAGCGATCATCACCCGCATGGCGACCGGCTTTAAGCAGGAAATTGTGTCGCTGGGCAACAAGCTGATCGTGGAAGGTCAGGACCGGAGCAAGTTCTTTGTGATTGCCCAGGGGCAGGTCGAAGTGCTCAGCAAGGGGGCACACGGCAGCGACCTGCGAATGGCGTTGCTGACAGAGGGGGAGTTCTTCGGGGAAACGGAACTTGTCTCGGAGAAGCCGTCCGACATTACCGTGCGGACAATCACTCCGTGCGTGTTGCTGACGCTGTCTCGTAAGGATCTCGACGCGATCCTGGCTGGAGTTCCCGGACAGGGGAATGAGTTCAAGAAGGCGATCGACGAACACATCGAACTGCGCTCGACGGTCAACAAGTACGGTGAACGCAACATCGATCTGGTCTCGGGATTCGCTGAGAACGTTGAGATCCCGGAAACGTTTGTGGACTACTCATCGAACCCGCGTGAGTATTCGCTGTCCGCGGTGCAAACGGTGGTTCGTGTTCATACGCGCGTGTCCGACCTGTACAACGGTCCGTTCGATCAGCTCGAAGAGCAGATGCGATTGACGGTCGAGGGGATCAAGGAACGGCAGGAATGGGAGCTGATCAACAGCAACAAGTTCGGCCTGATCCACTCGGTTGATCCCGCCATGCGGATCAGCACCCGGTATGGGGCACCGACTCCCGATGACCTGGATGAGCTGCTGGCCCTGGTGTGGAAGAAGCCGGCGTTTTTCCTGGCTCATCCGAAAGCGATTGCCGCCTTTGAACGCGAGTGTACCTGGCGCGGGGTACCGCCGGTCACGACGAACATCTTCGGCTTCCCGGTCATAACCTGGCGCGGTGTGCCGCTGATTCCGTGCGACAAGCTGGAGATCAAGAACCGGTACCAGTCGAACCAGTGGTACGGCACGACGAGCATCCTGCTGATGCGGGTTGGGGAAGCCGATCAAGGCGTTGTCGGTCTGCACCAGGCGGGTATCCCCGGCGAGATCAGCCCGAGCCTGTCGGCACGCCTGATGGGGCTCGACAGCCTGGGTGTGACCTCGTACCTGCTGACGCTGTACTTCTCTTGCGCGGTGCTCACCGACGATGCACTGGGTGTGCTGGAGAATGTCGAAGTCGGTTACTACCACGACTATGACCACCGCCCGACCAAAGTGAAGTAAGCAGGCGTGACATGTCAGAGAGTATCACTCCAGATCTGATCGCAAGAATCGCGTCGCGGCTCTACAACGAGGTGCCGCAGGGTGGCGATTTGCCTGCACAGCCGACACTGTCGGGAGTGGGGGGGCATACCACGGGTATCCCTTCGGCAGTACCCACGGCACATGCTCCTCAGCCTTATGGGGCGGCGTTGCCGGGGGTGTCGTCTGCGGATGTGGTTCCTTCGACGGTGGCCGCTCCAGGATCGATTCCAGGACAGGCTCGCAGCTTGCCGCTGGGGGCGGGAGCTTCGTCTCCGTACTCGGCCTTGCCGGGGTTTTTCACAACTCAGCAGGCTCCGCCTTCTCTCAGTGGATTCTCCCCTCAGGGATCGGGATACGCGATTCCGGGTGTGGGAGGCTCGCATGCCATACCCGCTCAACTTCAGCCCGCAGCTCTCAGTGGGTTGGGAACTCACGCTACGCAAGCACCACCTCCATCGTTTGGTCAGTCAGCAACGACCAGTTCTCACGCTGGTGGAGTGGATCTCGACGGGTTGCGGAATTTTGTGCGGCGGGTTCGATCGTCGAACACCACTGAAGGAGAGGGCTATCGCGATTCCGCCGGGCCGGTGTTTGCCCGTCCATTGAATGCGTCGCGAGTGGCTCCTTCACATGGGGCACGACCGTTCGATGTGAATGCGATTCGGGCCGATTTTCCGATCCTGCGACAGACGGTTCATGGTCGACCTCTGGCGTGGTTTGATAATGCTGCGACGACGCAGAAGCCTCAGTGCGTGATCGATGCGATCTCGAAGTTTTATGAGAACGACAACTCCAACATTCATCGGGCTGCCCACACGCTGGCCGCTCGGGCGACCGATGCGTATGAAGGAGCTCGCGATAAGATTCGGGCGTTCCTGAATGCGTCTTCGGTCAAAGAGATTGTCTTCGTCCGAGGTACGACTGAGGGCATCAACCTCATCGCCAAGACGTTCGGTGAGAAGTTCCTTCAACCGGGCGACGAGATCGTTCTGTCGATGCTGGAGCATCATGCTCAGATCGTGCCTTGGCAGATGATCGCCAAAAAGCACGGGGCAGTGCTGCGCGTGATCCCCGTCAATGACAACGGTGAGATCATTCTGGAGGAGTACCAGAAGCTGCTGGGGCCACGGACGAAGGTGGTCGCACTGGCACATGCCAACAACAGCCTGGGGACGATTCTGCCGGTGGAGGAGATGACTCACGCCGCCAAGCGGTATGGGGCTCGCGTGATTATCGACGGGGCACAATCGGTGGCCCACATTCCGGTCGATGTGCAGCGATTAGGGGCTGACTTCTATGTCTTTTCGGGACATAAGATTTTCGGACCGACTGGCATTGGCGCGGTCTATATCAAGGAAGAGCTGCACGACCTGCTTCCCCCGTGGCAGGGCGGCGGCAATATGATCCGGAATGTGACGTTCGAAGAGACGAGCTTCAGCGAGGCTCCGGCGAAGTTCGAAGCGGGAACGCCGAATATCGCGGATGCCGTGGGGCTGGGAGCCGCTCTTGATTATGTCCGCGAGTTAGGGCTGCAGAACATCGCTGCCTATGAACACGGGCTGTTGATGTATGCGACGGAACACCTGTCGCGGATTAATGGGCTGCGGATCATTGGCACTGCTCGCGAGAAAGTCGGCGTTGTGTCATTTGTCCTTCCGAATCGTCGGACCGAGGAGGTTGGCAAGCTGCTTGACCAGGAGGGGATCGCCGTGCGGGCCGGTCACCATTGTGCTCAACCGTCGCTCCGCCGGTTTGGAGTTGAGTCAACGGTGCGGCCGTCGCTGAGTATTTACAACACCTGTGAAGAGATCGACCGGTTGGTCGCGGCAGTGAAACGCATTCAGAAGATGCCGTAGAGCCAATCAGGGAGTGGCTTGAGTCTGCCTGTGTCAGGTTTGCCGTATCTCGTTTGACGCATCAATGCAGGAGGGCATCTCTGACGGAAAAGAATTCCATGTGTGTCTTGTGAGAAAGGGAATTAGGAACACTAATTTCCACTGATCTTCACTAATCAGAGCAAGGGAAGCACTCTGTCTAACGGCATCTGCGACATCGAGAAACGACGTATTGAGAAACTCCGGATTAGTGAAAATTAGTGGAAATCAGTGTTCCCACTTCAGTCTCGAAACTCACACAGTGGGTTCTGCGAAGAAAATGAAGCCTCTCTTCGTGTAAGTTGGCTGGCTGACAATCGACTCACAACTCAGTGCGAGTTCAGGACGGGCGGAGGCAGGTCGTCGGCCAGCGTGTCGCTTACGGGCCAGGCCCACTCGGTGAAACGCTGGATGACATAGAAGAACAGCGGCGTTAGGAAGATGCCGAACAGCGTCACTCCTAGCATTCCGGCGAACACAGCTGTGCCGAGGGTACGTCGCATTTCGGCTCCGGCACCTTCACCGATCACTAGAGGGATCACGCCGAAGATGAACGCGAGTGAGGTCATGATGATCGGACGCAGACGAAGTCGACAGGCGTCCAGAGTGGCCTGCCGGAGGTCGACTCCCGCGTTTCGACGGGCGCGGGCGAACTCGACGATGAGGATCGCGTTCTTACAGGCCAGCCCCACGAGCACCACGAAGCCGATCTGCGTGAAGATGTTCACATCCATATGGGCAAAGAGCACCCCCCCGATCGAACTCAGCAGACACATCGGCACGACGAGAATCACCGCCAGTGGGAGTGACCAGCTCTCGTACTGAGCCGCCAGCACGAGGAACACCAGAATCACCGCCAGGATGAACGCGATGGAGGCGGTGTTCCCGGCCATTTGCTGCAACAGAGCGAGTTCGGTCCACTCGGTGCGCAATGAGGGAGTGAGTTCGTTCTGCGCGAGTGACTCGAAGGCGGCGAGTCCCTGGCCCGAACTGACGCCGGGGGCGACATCGAAGTTAATCGCAGCTGTGGGGTACAGGTTGTAACGAGTGATCAGAACAGGTCCGCGGACCTCCTCAATGCGGGCCACCGAAGCGAGTGGCACCATGCCGCCGTTGGAGCTGTGGACCTTCAGCCGCTTGAGGTCCTCCTGACGCATGCGAAACTCGGAGTCGGCCTGAACGTTGACCTGCCACGTGCGGCCGAAGCGGTTGAAGTCATTGACGTAGAGCGAGCCGAAATTCGTCTGGAGTGTGTCGAAGACCTCGGTCAGCGGCACGCCCATCTTGCGGGCCGACTCGCGATCGAGTTCGATCGACAGCCAGGTGGAGTTGGCGCGGAAGCTCGTGAACATGCCGCGGAATTGGCCCGACTTCTCGGCCGCTTCGATGATGCTTTGACTGGTTTGCTGGAGGACCATGGGACCGTTGTCGCCCCGGTCTTCGAGCATGATACGGAAGCCTCCGGCAGTCCCCAGGCCGTCGATCGGCGGAGCACCGACCACATCGATCAGTCCGTCCGAGACTTCGCTCAACAGCTTCTGTTCCAGACGCGAGGCGATGACCTCACTGGTCAGTCCGTGAGGAGACCGTTCTGGAAACGGATCGAGCATCACATACATGGAGCCGAAGTTGGATGCGTTCGCCTGCATCAGCAACGATTGTCCTGTGATGGCCAGTGTATGGGCGACGCCGTCGATCTCGCCGGAGATCCGTTCGATCTGCTGCATCACCTGTTCCGTGCGCTCCAGCGATGAGGAGTCGGGGAGACGCAGATTGACGAGCAGATATCCCTTGTCCTGAGCGGGGATGAAACCGGTCGGCGTGGCCACGAAGACCTGCTCGGTCAGATAAAGCATGCCCGCGTAGAATACGAGCCCCAGCAGCGAGATGCGGATGATGCCGCTGACGATACGGACGTAACCCTCGGTCATCCAGCGAAAGACGGTGTTGAAGCCACGGAAGAACCTGCTCAGCAGGGCATTCAGCGCCCCACTGAGGAGTGCGATCACCACCAGCCCCAGTACGCCCGCAGCGAGTCGGCCCCATCCCGACCAGGCAGCCAGCTCGGGGCGTGTCTGCATCCACTGTGATAGTAGTGGCCCCGCCCAGTACCAGACCGCCCATGTGCCAACGCCGATGATGCCGACACGGGGCAGGGCTTCCTGGGTGCGATCGCTTTTCGATTGCAACAGGATCACCGCGAGTGCGGGGCTGAGCGTCAGCGAGTTGAAGGCCGAGATAATCGTCGAGACGGCGATCGTGACGGCGAACTGGCGGAAGAACTCACCAATAATCCCCGTGACGAACGTACAGGGGACAAACACAGCTGTGAGTACCAGTGCCACGGCAACGACGGGTCCGGAGACCTCGTCCATGGCCTGGATGGCTGCGTCATGCGGTGTCGATCCCTGTTCGATGTGGTGTTCAATGGCCTCGACGACCACGATGGCATCGTCGACAACGATCCCGATAGCGAGCACCAGACCGAACAGGGTCAGAGTGTTTAAGCTGAAGCCGAAAACCGCCATGGCGGCGAAGGTTCCGATGACAGCCACGGGGACCGCCACCAGCGGAATGACCGCGGCACGCCAGCCTTGCAGGAAGACGAGGACCACGATGGCGACGAGGACCACCGCGTCACGCAGCGAGTGGAACACTTCGTTGACCGACTCTTCGATGAAGGGCGTTGTGTCATAGACGATCGACGCCTGGACCCCGTCGGGGAAGCGGTTCTTCATCTCGGTCAGTCGCTGCCGCACCTGCTGGGCGGTGTCCAGGGCGTTGGAGCCGGGCAGCTGGTAAATCGACAACGCGACGGAGGGGTGACCATCCAGAAAGCAGCTCTGGTCGTAAGCGATCGCGCCGAGTTCGGAGCGGGCCACATCTTTCAGGCGAGTTGTCCGGCCCTCGTCGTCCGACTTGATGATGATGTTGTCGAATTCGTCGGTCGTCGCGAGTCGCCCGAGAGTGGTCAGGGAGAATTGGAACGCCTGACCTTTGGCGACAGGAGGCTGGCCGATCTGTCCCGCCGCGACCTGAGCGTTCTGCTGCTGGATCGCGTGGATGACATCATCGGCAGAGACGGAGCGTGAGGCAGCCTTGTCGGGGTCGAGCCAGACTCGGAGGCTGTAGTCGCGCTGGCCGAGGAAGGAGATGTCACCGACTCCTGACAGTCGAGAAAGCTCATCACGCAGCTGGATTGTGGCGTAGTTGCTGAGGTAGAGATTGTCGCGCGAGGCATCGGGCGAGTAGAGGTTGATGATCATCAGGACGGTGGGGGACTTCTTCTTCACCGTCACGCCGCGACGCTGGACCAGAGCGGGAAGGACAGGCTGGGCGAGGGCCACGCGGTTCTGCACGAGGACCTGAGCCAGATTGAGGTCAGTGCCGGGCCGAAAGGCGACCGTCAGGGCATACATGCCGTCGTTGGTGCACTGCGAGGACATGTAGAGCATGCCTTCGACGCCGTTGACCTGCTGCTCGATGGGAGCGGCGACGGTGTCGGCGACGACCTGGGCATTGGCGCCTGAATAGACGGCGGAAACTTCGACGGTCGGGGGAGTGATCTCGGGATACTGCGTGATCGGCAGGGTGAACAACACGATCGCCCCGGCCAGTGTGATCACGATGGAGAGCACGCTGGCGAAAATCGGTCGATCGATAAAAAACCGGGAGAACATGGGACTCTGTCAATGAAGTGGTGGAGCGGTGGGCTGTCGCGTGTCAGGCGGATAGAAGCTGGGAGGGTGAGCTGCGGGCTAGTGCTTGGTCTCCAGGGGCTCTTGAGCAGGCGGGGGAACCAGCGTTTCCTCGCGAGGGGGAGGAGCCGTATGCCCGTTAGTCGAGGGGCGAAGCGGAATCTTGAGTGGCGCGGGTGGTGTGGGCTTGGCACGCCGGCGTGTCATCACTCCCCAGGTGGCACTGGCCAGATGTCGGAGGGGACGCAGCCGGATGAGGTTCAGTGCTCCGGTTCCCCAGCGAGCGAGACACGACTGGGAGACATGTTGCGAGCCCGACAGGGCATCGATGACGTAGAAGAAGACGGGGGTCAGCAACACGCCGAACGCCGTCACTCCCAACATGCCGCTGAAGACGGTGACGCCGAGGGCCTTACGCATTTCGGCTCCGGCCCCGGTCGCGATGACCAGCGGAACGACACCAAGGATGAACGCGAACGAGGTCATCACGATCGGACGCAGTCGGAGTTCGCACGCCTGCAAAGTGGCTTCGCGGCGGCTAACGCCTTCCTCACGCCGCAGCTTGGCGAACTCGACGATCAGAATGGCGTTCTTACACGCCAGACCGACCAGCACGATGAATCCGATCTGCGTAAACACATTGATATCCATGCCGGCGTACCAGACCCCGGCGATTGAACACAGAACACACATCGGCACGACCAGAATCACCGCCATCGGCAGCGACCAGCTTTCGTATAACGCCGCCAGCACGAGGAACACGAACACGACCGAAAGCACGAACACGATCAAACCGGTGTCGGATGTCATACGCTCCAGGTAGGTCAGCTCGGTCCACTCGTACCCGACGTTGGCCGCCAGTTCGGAGTTCGCGAGGCCTTCCAGAGACTGAATCGCCTGGCCGGTGCTGAAGCCTTTCGCGACGTTGCCGTTGATAGCTGCTGCGGGGTACATGTTGTAGCGGGTGAGCACGAGCGGGGCAGCGCGTTGCTCGACCTTGGCTAGGGCACCGACCGGCACCATATGGCCCTTGTTGTTGCGGACCCGCAGGCGATCGATGTCTTCGATCTGGTTGCGGAATTGCGAGTCGGCCTGGACGATCACCTGCCATGTACGGCCGAATCGATTGAAGTCATTGACGTATCGGGCACTGAGGAAACCCTGGAGTGTGCCGAAGAGTTCGCCAAGGTTCACACCCATCTTGAGGCATTGCTCACGATCGATGTCGATGAAGATCTGCGGCGACTTGGCGTTGTAAACCGTCGTGAGGCCGACCAGCCCGGTGGTCTTGTTCCCCATCTCGACGAGCTTGTCAGTCTGTTCCTGTAGCGTCTGCAGGCCGAGGTCGCCCCGGTCTTCCACCATGAACTTGAAACCTCCCGCACGGCCCAGGCCACTGACGGCGGGGGCGGGGAAGACATTGACGAGGGCTTCGGGGATCTTCTGGGCGTAGTCTTTTCTTAGCTTGGCGGCGATGTCGTCGGCGTACAGACTCTGGTCGCCACGACGGTCGTCGAACGACTTGAGGATGATGAACATCGAACCGAAGTTCGAACCGTACGCACTGAGGATGAACGAGTTCCCGGCGACCGAATTCACGTTCTGCACGCCGGGATGTTCGAGGGCGATCTGCTCCAGCTTGGCGACCACGTCGCGTGTTCGGCCCGCTGAGGAGGAGTCGGGGAGCTGGACACTGGCGATCAGGTAGCCCTTGTCTTGAGTCGGGATAAAGCCGGTCGGGAGCTGCTTGTATCCCCACCCGGTCAGGCCCAGCAGTCCGACATACATAATGAGTACGATCGCCGGGATTCGCAGCAGGCCACCGACCATGCGAGAGTAAACGGATGATGTCTTCACGAACCCCCAGTTGAAGAGCCGGAAGAACCAGCCTAGCAAGGTGTCGAGCAGCCACGTCAGCGGGTCGCGGCGTGTCCCGGGTTTTCGTAAGAGCAGGGCGGCGAGCGCGGGGCTGAGGGTCAGCGAGTTGATCGTCGAGAGGACCGTCGACACCGCGATCGTCAGCGCGAACTGGCGGAAGAACTGCCCGACGATGCCCGACACGAAGGTGCAGGGCACGAACACTGCAGTGAGCACCAGTCCCACGGCGACGACCGGGCCGGAGACTTCCTCCATCGCACGGAGGGCAGCTTGCCTTGGGGCGAGGCCTTTCGCGATGTGGTGCTCAACCGATTCGACGACCACGATGGCGTCGTCCACCACGATTCCGATCGCAAGCACCAGTCCAAACAGGGTCAGGTTGTTGAGGCTGAATCCGACGAGATACATCGCGGCGAATGTTCCAACAATGGCGACAGGCACCGCCAGCAGCGGAATCACGGCAGCTCGCCACCCCTGGAGGAACACGAGGACGACCAGAGCCACCAGCAGCACCGAATCACGCAGTGCCTTGAACACTTCGTGAATCGACTCGCGGATGAACGGTGTCGTGTCGTACCCGATGGCGTAGTCGACGCCGACCGGGAAGTACTTCGACAGCTCCTTCATCGTCGACTTCACGTGATCTGCCGTGGCCAATGCGTTCGCATCGGGCAGCTGGAAGATCGCGAGGCCGACGGTCGGCTTGCTGTCGAAGCGGTTGTTGATGTCCTGTGAGCGGGCATTCAGTTGGGCGAACCCGATATCGCGGATACGCAGCACGCGTCCGTCGGGGGTGTTGCGAATGATGATCTTGCCGAAGTCCTCTTCGGTGACGAGTCGTCCCTTAATCGTCAGGGGGATCTGCAACAGTTGTCCACCCGGGGTCGGGGGGGCACCGACCTGACCCAGGGCGGGTTGGAAGTTCTGTTCGCGGATGGCGGCGAGAACATCGCTGACGGCGACCCCGCGAGCTGCGAGTTTGTCGGGATCGACCCAGACTCGCATGCTGTAGTCGCGCTGGCCGAAGACGAGGACTTCAGAGATGCCCGGGAGTCGGGAGAGTTCGTCCTTCAAACGCAGCACGGCGTAGTTGCTCAGGTAGAGCTGATCGTACTTCCCGCCGGGTGAGTTGAGACTCACCGTCATCAGGATGTCGGGAGAACGCTTCTTGGTCGTGACGCCCGTTTGGCGGACGACATCGGGCAGCTGGGGCAGGGCGAGGGCCACTCGGTTCTGGACCAGCACCTGGGCCAGATTCAAATCGACGCCCGGCTTAAAGGTGACCGTGAGCGTGTATGACCCGTCGCTGGTCGATTGCGAGGACATGTACAGCATGTCCTGCACACCGTTGACCTGTTGCTCGATGGTGGCCGCCACGGTTTCGGCGACGACCTTGGAGCTGGCTCCCGGGTAGTTGCAGTCGACCTGCACCGTGGGCGGGGCGACGGGGGGGTATTGAGCAATCGGCAGATACCAGACCGCAATGCCGCCCGCGAGAGTGATCAGGATGGAGATCACCGTAGCGAAGATCGGGCGGTCGATGAAGAATCTGGACAAAATGCTCGAACCTTAACCCGAGGGATGGCGAACCGGGCGTTTCGATGACTATTTAGGTGCAGTCGGGCTGGCAGCGGGGGGCGTACTCGCGGGTTGGCCAGCGGGGGCGGGGACTGTGATGACAGCGGGAGTTGTGGTGGGGCTCGCGTCTTTTCCGGGAGATGTGGAGGCTGTTCCTGGGGCAGCTGGGGCGGGGGGAGTCCAGGGCTTGGCGGTGACCTTTGATTTGGCGCGGATTCGTTGCAGTCCAGTCAGGACCACGCGATCGGTCGCACTGAGTCCGGAGGTGATGACTCGCTTCTCGCCCTCCTGCCAGCCGACTTCGATCGAGCGGTATTCAATCTCGTCTTTGTCGGTCACGACGTAGACGAACCGGTTCCCCTGGTCGGCGACGAGAGCCTGTTCGGGGATCAGCAGGGCTTTCATTTCCGGGCCCAGCGGGACTTTCATACGGACAAACATGCCTGGTGTCAGCAAACGACGATCGTTGGCGACTTCGACACGAGCCCGCAAGGTGCCGGTCCCCATGTCGATCTGGTTGTCGACCCAGTTGATGCGGCCGGAGAGGTCGTACTTGGTTTCTCCGGCGGGAGCGACGCCGACGATCTGTTCGCGGTCGGGGGCTTCCTTGAGGACGCCCTGGTCCACCATGCGTCGCATGGCGAGGACGCTGCGTTCGTCGTATTCAAAGTAGGCGTAGATCGGATTCAGCGAGACAATGACCCCCAGTGAGGTGTTGTCGGCCTGGACCAGGTTGCCCGGGTCGACCAGTCGTCGACCGATCTGCCCCGAGATCGGAGCGGTCACCTTGGTGAACTCCACGTTCAGCTTTGCTCGGTCACGCATGGCCACTGCGGCAGCCTGGCTGGCGGCGGCTGCGTCGACTTCAAAAGTGAGGCGATCGATTTCCTGTTGTGTGGTGGCTTCGGATTGCTTGAGACGGCGAAGGCGATCGAGCTGGGTTTGCAGGCGTTTGACGTCGGCTTCGCGCTGTTTGACGGTGGCGACCGCTTCCGCGAACTCTGCGAGATAGGTGTCATCTTCGATTTCAAACAGCACGTCGCCCTTCTTCACTTCGGCGCCGTCGACGAAGTTCACCTTTTTCAGGTATCCGGTGACGCGGGCTTTCAGCTCCACCGTTTCGGACGAAACGGCACGTCCACCGAACTCCTCATAAGGAGTCACCGCAGCTTCCATCGGATGCACGAACTGCACCGCAGCCGGAGGAGGGGGCGGTGGCGGCGGCACAGGCTTCTGACACCCGAGAAAAGCCAGAGGTGCAATTCCGCACATGAGAAGATGGAGTCGCATCAACACCGACATCCCCGAATGGCCCGAGAAAATGCATCACTCGTCGATTTGTGCTTGAAATGTCGCGCTGAATCGAGAGAATGACTGACTGGTCAGTCATGATGAGATTCTAGTCATCTTCCGACAAAGATCAATCTTGTTTTACGGGTGACCAGCGAATAGAAACGGATTCATGTCCTCGTAATCCACTGGGATTTCCCGTGCAGATCAGCCCCACGACTACCGACGCTCGAACGCAGAAGAAGAATGACCGTCGACGAGCAATCGTCGAAGCGGCAGCTCGGCTGTTTGCTGAGCATGGGTTCGCCGATTGCGACATGGAGTGTGTGGCGGGATCGCTGGGGATCGCGAAGGGGACGCTCTACCTCTATTTTCCGGGTAAGGTGGAATTGTTTCGGGCCTGTGTCGACTGGGGCATGGCCGAGATGCAGCGGGTCGTGTTTGAGGCTGCGCAGGGAGACCTGCCCCCGTTTCTCCGGCTCGCCCGGTCGGTTCGGGCCTATCTGGAGTATTTCGACCAGAACCCGCATTACGTCGAATTGCTGATCCAGGAGCGGGCGATGTTCCGGGATCGGAAGCGGGGGACCTACTTCGAGTACCGCGAGGGAATCCGCTCGGACTTTCGCAGTATCTATGCCCAGCTGGTCGCGGATGGCATCCTGCGCAGCGATCTGCCGCTGGAACGCTTACTCGATGCGGTTGGTTCGATGTTGTACGGCACCATGCTGTTCAATAATGCCATCGGGCGTACGATCTCGTCCGATGAGCAGTATTTCGCGGTCATGAGCACTGTTTACGGTGGGCTGGTAACGACTGAGGGACAGGCTCTGTTGCGTGAGACGCTGGAGCAGGTTTAGTTGCCGGCGGGTGAATGCAAGGTCGTGTTCGCTTGCACCACCATTATCACGACAGCCTCTCCGGGCAACACTCTCCTGGCGAATGAGTGAATATCAGTGCCAATTCGTTTTCCCTCATTTCTCCCAACGTCTCTCCCCCGCCGAACCCCGACTTGGAACGCAATTCGCTTAGAATGCCCGGACGAGCAAACCAGCTGTGATCCCCACGGGTTTGTCCGGGTGTTGCACAACATTCGGGCAGAGTCACTGATTTCTCGCGCTCACAACCAGTCACACCCGGAGAGAATTCGTGCATCAGTTCGACCCGATGACGGCGGAAGGCCGTCGTCTGTCCGCCGAGGCTCAGCGTGAGCCGAATGCCAATTGGAAACGCTGGGGGACTTATCTGTCGGAGCGTCAATGGGGCACGGTGCGAGAGGATTACTCGACCGATGGCCGGGTGTGGGGCCACTTCACGCATGATCAGGCGACGTGGCGGACGTATCGCTGGGGCGAGGATGGTTTACTTGGCTTTGCGGACCGGCAGTGTCGGCTCTGTTTTTCGATCGCTCTTTGGAATGGCGTTGATCCGATTCTGAAGGAGCGTTTCTTCGGGCTGGCGGGGCACGAGGGGAACCACGGGGAGGACGTGAAAGAGTGTTACTTCTACCTCGATGCGACGCCGACTCATTCGTACTGTAAGGCTCTCTATAAATACCCTCAGGGAGAATACCCCTATCAGCTTCTGCGGGACGAGAACCAGAAGCGTTCACGCGGTGAGCTGGAGTTTGAACTCACCGATACCGGGCTGTTTGATGAGAACAATTACTTCGATGTCTTCGTTGAGTACGTGAAGGCCCAGGCGGATGACATTCTGATCCGGATCACGATTCACAATCGATCGGACCAGCCCGCGAAGCTCGACCTCCTGCCGACGCTCTGGTTCCGGAACACCTGGTCATGGGAAAGTGGTTACGAGAAGAATGTGCCTCGCCCTAAGATTCGCCAAGTCACCGCAAATCAGGCGATTGCCGAGCACGCGACCCTGGGGCACTATCGGTTTCAGGCTGATGTCGATCCGTCGGGAAAGCTCCCCGAGTGGCTGTTTACTGAGAACGAAACCAATGCCCTGCGTGCAAAGGGCAAGGCAGATGGCGTTCAACCTTCTGCCAAGGACGCCTTCCATCAGTATGTTGTGAAGGGGGACAAGAACGCCGTCAACAAGGCCGCCTGCGGAACCAAAGCCGCAGCCCGTTACCAGTTGGACGTCCCGGCCAAGAGCTCGGTGACCGTACGACTGCGCCTGACCGACGACATGATCCCGGTGGAGGTGCCGTTTTCGGCTGACTTTGATCAGATTGTCGAACAGCGGATTCAGGAAGCTGCGGAGTACCACGCGACGGGGATTGCCCCGAGTCTGACCACGGATGAACGTCGTGTGCTGCAACAGGCGACAGCTGGGTTGATCTGGTCAAAGCAGTTTTACTACTACGCGGTGTCGGACTGGCTCAAGGAGACGCCCGAGCGGATTCACGCGTCAGAGTATGTGGAGCGGACTCGCAACGAGGGGTGGACGCACCTCTTCAACCGCGACATCATCTCCATGCCCGACAAGTGGGAGTATCCGTGGTATGCGGCGTGGGACAGTGCGTTTCACATGATCCCGTTTGCCAGCATCGATCCCTATTTCGCCAAGGAACAGCTGTTGTTGTTCCTGCGCGAGTGGTACATGCACCCGAACGGGCAGATCCCGGCATACGAATGGAACTTTGGCGACGTGAACCCGCCGGTGCATGCGTGGGCGTGCTGGCGTGTGTATCAGCTGACCGCGCGGAACGGTCAGCGCGATCGGGAGTTTCTCGCCCGGTGTTTCCAGAAGCTGTTGCTGAACTTCACCTGGTGGGTGAATCGTAAGGACGTGATGGGGCGGCATGTCTTCACAGGAGGCTTTCTGGGGCTCGATAACATCGGGATCTTCGACCGGTCAAAGCCGTTGCCAACGGGTGGCCATCTCGAACAGGCCGACGGCACAGCCTGGATGGCGTACTACTGCTCGAGCATGTTGTCGATCGCCTTTGAACTGGCCGACGGTAATCCGGCCTATGAGGACATGGCGTCAAAGTTCTTTGAACACTACATGACGATTGCCACTGATATGAACTCGCACGGCGGCAGCGGGCTGTGGGATGAGGAGGACGGGTTTTACTACGACCACCTGAACGTCAATGGGCAAAGCATCCCGTTGCGGATCCGCTCGATCGTCGGGATCATCCCGCTGTTCACGGTTGATGTGCTCTACGAGCGGGTGATTCAACAGCTGCCGGCGTTTCGCAAGCGGATGGAGTGGTTCCTCAAGCACCGCCGCGACGCGATTAACTCGATGACCTATATGGAGAAGAACAGCTCTGGCTCACCCATGGAGGGATTGCGGCTGCTGGCGATCCCGACGCGAGCCCAGCTGGAGCGGATCTTGAAGTACGTGCTGGATGAGGAGGAATTCCTGTCGCCGTTCGGGATTCGGTCGCTCTCCAAGTACCACGCCAAGCACCCGTTTGTGTTCCATGTGAACGGAACCGAGATGAAGGTGGAGTACGTCCCCGGCGAGTCGGACAGCGGGATGTTCGGCGGCAACAGCAACTGGCGCGGGCCGGTGTGGTTCCCGCTGAACTATATCCTGATCGAGGCGTTTGAACGGTATCACCAGTTCTATGGGGATGACCTGCTGGTCGAATGTCCGACGGGTTCGGGGATCATGATGAACCTGAAGCAAGTCGCCGATGAACTTCGCCGCCGCCTGTCGCGACTCTTCCTGGCGACCGAGACGGGCGACCGCCCTTGTTACGCGCGCGGCGATCGGTTCGTCAATGACCCGAACTGGTGCAACCTCGTGCTGTACTACGAGTACTTCCACGGCGACACCGGCCGCGGCCTCGGCGCCAGCCACCAAACCGGCTGGACCGCCCTGATCGCCCCGATCCTGGAGCAGATCGCGAGAGAACGGTCGAAGCCGAACGAGGGGTAGCCACCTCATTGGGGCCATAGCAAGTTTGTCCTGAGGTGATGTCAGAGAGCTGCGGCAGGACGCAAACCACCCTAGCCGAACATGTTTGATTTCGCGCTTCGGGAGATCGCAAGCACAGCCGGATGCTTCAGGCGCCGCTCGGCAGAGATGGCATGATACCTCTCGCGGATTGAGGGGATCTCACCGATGAATTCCACTTCATACTGTCGGATAATCTCTTCTCGAATCACAAACGGAGCGGCAAAAAGTCCTTCTCCTGCCTGACCAAACACCTTGAGCAGGGCGCTGTCGTCGAACTCCGCTCGAATCAGTGGTTTGATGTCCTCGTCATCGAGCCATGTGTCGAGCGCACGTCGTAGAGGAGATGTTCCTCGTTGCAGGAGCAGAGGGGCTCCGTGAAGTGATTGGGGAAACCTAGGACGATACTTCCTGGCCAACTCTTTGACACCGAAGATGCCGATCGTCGACTCGCCGAGTTGGTGATTGAACGCCCGAATCCTCATCGCCCCAGTGACCGGGGATTCGGACAAAACCAGATCGAGATTATGCAGAGCCAACTCACTCAGGAGTTTCTCCAGCGAATCCTCGACGCAAATCAGCTGCAGTGACTCGGGCATTCGCAATGCGGGTTCGAGCAAGCTCTTCGCGATCATCTTGGGGAGAGAATCCACGATCCCGACGGCGAAGCGGATGGGCTTACCCGTTGGGCGTCCGCGAATCGTGTCGAGCATTTCGCCGCCGAGTGAGAAGATCTCGTCGGCATATCGATAAACGGTTCTACCAGTCTCTGTAAGTTCCAGGTTACGTCCGGATTTCTGAAAGAGCTTAACGCCCAGTGCGGACTCCAGCTGTCGGAGTTGTGTGCTGATCGCCGGCTGACCCAGGTGGAGTTTTTCGCACGCGCGGGCAATCGTCCCCTCGCGGGCAACGGTCCAGAAGTACCTCAGGTGATGGTAATTGACCCAGTCCATGTCTGGACTATATATCGATATTATCAATGTGACAACAATCAGAATTCGATTTGTTGAATGTGACTGCGAGCGGTAAAGTTACTCCATGATTGGACAGGGATATCGAAAAGAGGGAGAACGCCATGGACCTATTCGCTTCCTACGAAGCACGTCGCGACTTTGCGATTCGATCAGTTCGAGATGTTTCTGATGAAGGCTCAGAGGCTTGTAGCCGCCGCCTGGATCGGGTGATTCTTGCCATCGAATCACTTTCCGAGATTCTTCACGACCGATACCAGATCGGCCTTGATGAGATTCTGGCGAGGATGGACGAGATCGACTTGAGGGATGGGAGGCTCGACGGACGCCTGAAGGGGAGGGTGATTTCCTGCCCGGCGTGCGATCGCCCCAACAGCCGGCTCACGAGGAAGTGTACCTATTGCGGTCACCGGCACAGTTCGCCTCTCTTCGATGGCTGACGATCGGCGATTTGATCCATCTTGGTCGTCGTCTTGCGGCAGTCATGCAGGACATTGCGGAGATGACCTTCAAGAAACTGATGTGTGGGTTGGATTATTGCTCGTCCTCAAGGACTACTCTCAATATCGGAGGTATCATCGATGCAGATCGACCTGGTTCATCGGAATGTACGTGTCACTCTGGAACAAAAAGAGTGGGTGCAGCGACGAATGCATTTCGCGCTAGGGCGATTCTCGGGGAGAATTCGCTGTGTAACCTTGGTGTTTAGCGACATCAATGGATGTCGAGGTGGTGTCGATAAGAAGTGCCGAGTTGTCGTTGTGTTGAGTCCGCAGGGTGAAATCGTGCTCGAAGAAATTGCAACGAATATCGAGGCAGCTGTGGCGACTATTGCTGATCGTGTGGCCCGAGCCATTTCCAGGACTCTCGACCGACAATTTAATTTTCACGCGGCACGCGATCTGACCACCAAAGCCGGATTTGGAGCAACGGTGTTGTAGAACATTCTCCCCGCGGGTAGTCAGGTAGTGCGTGGAGCAGCGAGGTGTGACCTCCCAGTGGTCATCCTCGTCTGCTTCACGCCACGCTGTGTTTTATTGTTCTGTTCAAGTTCAGAGTCATGATGACGCGGTGAGACAGTGCCAGCTTCTTGCGCAGTGTTTAAAGCGTAAATTTACTCCCTCTGTTCCCCGTTCGATGGCATCACTACCCGTGTGGCGTTCCTCGAATGCTTTCGGTGGCGGATTGGAGGATGTCGTTGGAGAGTTGGGGATCGTTGACGGCTCGGGCGAGGACGAGGGCACCGACGAGGGTCGACCAGGTAGCGAGAGACTTCTGGTAGCGCTCTTCTGGCGACGAGAATCCGAGGCGGTCGGCCAGAAGATTGACCAGTCGTCGCACACCCTCCGTGAAGGCCCGGCGAATCGACTTGGGCTGTCGGGCCGCCTCGATGGCCCAGCTGGCGAGGGGGCATCCGGTTCCCGGGTGACGGCGGTGGCGATCGGTCAGGTAACGCTCCGTGATCGCCGCCAGCGGTTGGCCTTGGCTGTGATCGAGTTCTTTCAGCCAGAGTGATTCCTTCTCCGAGAAGGCTCGTGTACAAGCCTCCGCCTTGAGGTCTTCCTTAGAGGAGAAGTGCCCATACAGCCCGCCATGAGTGAAGCCGGCGGACGCCATCAGTTCGGCGACACCGATCCCCTCAAAGCCTCGCTCTCGAAAGAGTCGTGAGGCGGTTTCCAAAATCTGTGTGCGGTGTTTGGCCGCTTGTTCTCGGCTGACTTTCATGGGGGATCCGGCTCCGTGGCGAGAGACTCCTACTTGACATTCGCGGTTGTGGTTCACATGATGTTTTGATTACGACCGTAATCATAACTGCGAATGAGATGGCGAATCAAGGGCGTTGCGCGAGCCCCAGCTGTCTCGGAGCAAGAAAAGAGAATCGCTGATGTCCAAGAAATTTACTGGCAAGGTGGCTGTTGTCACGGGAGCATCCAAGGGGATCGGAGCTGCGATTGCGAAGGCACTGGCCGCCGAGGGAGCGGCTGTGGTCGTGAACTATGCCAGCAGTCGTGAAGGCGCAGAGCGAGTCGTGGCGGAGATCACTCAGGCGGGGGGAACTGCGATCGCAGCTCATGGGGATCTTTCGAAAGCGGCTGACATCCAGAAGCTGGTGTCCGAAGCGATTCAGCGGTTTCACAAGATCGACATCCTGGTCAACAATGCGGGGATCTACCTGACGGGGAGCCTGGGCGAGATTACAGAGGAACACTTTCATCGCCAGTTCAACCTTAACGTGCTGGGGCTGATCCTGATGACTCAGGAGGCCGTCAAGCACATGCCGGACAGCGGCGTCATCATCAATGTCAGTTCCGTCGTCAGTACACTTTCGCCGCCGGGGATGGCTGTTTACAACGCCACAAAGTCGGCGGTGGATAACATCACGCGGACATTTGCGAAGGAGTTGGAGTCTCGCCACATTCGGGTCAATTCGGTGAACCCGGGGTTGATCGCGACAGAGGGGACACATGCCATTGGTCTGGTACAGGACGGAGTTGAAGCTCCCCCCTCTCTGGGGCGAGTGGGGGAACCGGTGCATATCGCCCGCGGGGTGGTGTTCCTGGCCTCTGACGATTCGATCTGGATGACGGGGCAGACGCTCTATCTCACCGGATCAGCGGGTTGATCTCGCTCAGAATCTGAACTGATTTGTCTTGTCCCATTGAGGACTTTGGTTCTCTACTCATGTCAGTGCCACAGCGCTCGCGACTGATTCAGACACAGCGAATTTCCCGGGAGGCGAAGCGATGTCGACATTTTTAGCTTGGTACACATTGATTCACGTGATCATCAGCCTGGTGGCCATCGTGACCGGCTTCCTGGTGATATATGACATGCTGAATGGTCGGGAGTCGCGGTGCATCACGATGTCCTTTCTCGTGACGACCGCGTTGACAAGCGCGACGGGCTTCGGCTTTCCGATTGAGCGAATCCTTCCGGCCCATTTCATTGGCGGGATTTCCTTGCTGGCATTAGGGCTGGCCATCTATGGCCGATATTTTCAGAACCTCGCCGGAAAGTGGAGGGTGATATACGCCCTGGCTGCGGTTTTTGCTCAGTATATCGATGTCTTCGTGCTGATCGTGCAAGGCTTTCTCAAGTTCCCGGCGCTACATGGACTGGCTCCTACGCAAAGTGAACCGCCATTTGCCGTGGTTCAAGGTGTGAATCTCGTGGCCTTTGTCATCATGGGCGTTCTCGCTGTACGGCGGTTTCGCCCTGTGGTGCACGCACTCTTCCGAGGGGATCAGGCCTGAAACCACCCATGTGGTTTACCGTCATAATTACCTGGTGATCTTCAGAGGCAGCGGCTCATCGAGCCGCTGCCTCTGATTTCATTCACTGGGGAGAAGAGAGCTTCATCATGGCCAGCCCGGTGATGATGAAGGCTGCAGCTAATATTCGAATTGCACTGGCAGGTTCTCCCAGAACCCACATGCCGACGAGGAATGCGCCGACCGAACCGATGCCCGTCCAGATGGTGTAGGCTGTGCCCAGCGGGAGGGACTTCATCGAGATCGACAGCAGCGCGAAGCTGGCGATCATGGTGACGATCGTGATGATCGACGGGCCGGGTTTCGTGAAGCCGTTTGACTGCTTCATGAAGTAGGCCCAGACGACCTCCAGCACTCCCGCGAAAATCAACAAAATCCAGGCCATGTGGCTCTCCTGATTGTTAGAGCCGGGTCGTCCCGGACATTGATCCCTGCGGCGGGTGAGGTCGTTGCCTCATCTAGTATTTTAGGATTTGGGATGGTGTTCGACGAACGAATCGTGGCCTGCATTACGGCAGCTCAGGCCATTCGCCTGAATCGAGTCAGCTGGAGGCATTGCCTGGCCTCCAGCTGATCCATTGGTGACCTCGCCGGGAATGAACATGCCTGAGTTGCTCATGGCTCAGCGAGCGTTTCGCCAGCTCGGGCCAGACGTTAGAACGGCGACCGCTCCAGCTTCTGGAACTTGTCACTCACATCGCCCGAGAGGTCGATGTTGTCGGGGTTGAGGGCGCGCACGGGGGAGCCGGGCGTGAGGTCGAACTTATTGAGGTCAGCCCAGATCACATTGGGGCTGGTCGTCAGCTCGAAGTAATACCGCTGTTTCGTCAGGTTGCTGACGGTGCGGTACTCGGTGTTGTAGATCCCAAAGGCCTTATAGGGGGCTCCAAAGGGGACCGACGCGTTGCGGGCAATCGCGAGGGTCCCCGCAATCGCCTCACGCTCATTCTTCGGCTCAGGGAGGATCGCGGCAAAGTAGGCGACTCGCTGGAACCGGTCGGACGCATTCACGTTGCCGGGCAGCGGAGTGGTGCTGCTGGGGTGCGAGAAGTCATGTTTTTTCAGCAGCTCCAACTGCTCGTCGTAGGTCGGATCATTGGTCATGATCTGGAACTTGCGGTCGTGGTGGACGACGGGCTTACCGCCGATGTATTCGACGATGGCCGAGTCACCGGTGGCGTCCTCGATCGCCATATGGAGGTTGGCCTGGTAACCGTGGGCCTCGACCATCACGATCTGGATCGCTTCGAGGGCTTTGAGGGCCTCGACGACTGTGGTGGTGTTGTCGAGCAGATATTGAGCCCACAGTCCGGCATGCACGCCGGGACGGGAGACATCACGTGGACCGTAGTCGGTCGCATTCAGATAGAGCATGTGAATGCCCAGCCCCTTCTCATTGAGGCCGTCGATCGTGCCAATTCCGTAGATCGTCGTGACGAGGCTGCCGTACTTGGAGGTCCAGCGGGCAGGGTTATCCTTCACGATGATTTCGGGGCCGACTTTGCCGCCATCACGAGTCATGCCGCGGGGAAAAACGGTCAGCACCGGCTGAGTCGACTCGGGCCAGTCCATCGAGCGGGAGACGAAGACCCCCAGCTTGTTGTTATTCCAGAGGAAACGGGTACAGGCCTCGGAGGTCGAGCAATTCAGTCCAACATACAGCCCCCCCAGAGCCAGCAGAAATGATGGCGTGAGAACCTTGAGCGATCGCATGATGTGGTCCTGATCTGGAGTAAGACAACCGGAGTGGTCGAGAAAGCCATTCTGCCTGGAATTGAGGGAAATCACCACTACTCATCTGGCACGGATTGCAAAGCGGCTCGGCGTCCGGCAGCACGGCTGCCTATAATTGCTCTGACCAGACGATCGTGACGATGTGGATCTCCCTCTGGAATCGACAAGGTCCAACTGTCGCTGGGTGGAACTGAGGAACTGATGATTGGATGGCGGTTCGACAATTCTTATCTCCAATTGCCGGAGGAACTGTTTGCAGCTGCCCAGCCGATAGCGGTCAAGGGGCCGCGGGTGTCTGTGCTGAATCATCGACTGGCCAGCGAGTTGGGGCTGAGTTTTGAGGGAGTGTCGGCCGACACATTGGCCCGGATGTTTACGGGACAGGAACTGCCGGACGGCAGCCAGCCGATCGCCCAGGCTTATGCTGGTCACCAGTACGGGAATTTTATGATGCTCGGTGATGGGCGGGCGATTCTGCTCGGCGAACACTGCACCCCGGCGGGCCAGCGGGTGGACATCCAGTTGAAGGGGGCAGGGCCGACTCGCTATTCCCGGCGAGGCGATGGTCGGGCGGCTCTGGGGCCAATGCTGCGTGAGTACATCATCAGCGAGGCCATGGCAGCTCTGGGGATCCCGACGACGCGCAGCCTGGCGGTGGCGACCACGGGAGAGGCGGTGTATCGCGCATCGCTGTTGCGAGGGGCAGTGCTGACGCGAGTGGCAGCGAGTCATATCCGTGTCGGGACATTCGAGTATGCGGCCCGTCTCCAGAACCCGAAGGTGTTGACGGCGTTGGCAGACGACACGATTGCCCGGCATTATCCGGAGTTGGTGGACTCACCTCAGAAGTACGTGGAGTTTTTGCGGGGTGTGATTGCTCGGCAGGCGAAGCTGATCGCGCAGTGGCAACTGGTCGGATTCGTGCATGGCGTCATGAACACCGACAACATGGCCATCTCGGGCGAGACGATCGACTATGGACCTTGTGCATTCATGGACCGTTATCGAGCCGACACGGTCTTTAGCTCGATTGATCACCAGGGCCGATACGCCTATGGAAATCAACCGGCCATCGCCCAGTGGAATCTGGCCCGATTTGCGGAGACGTTATTGCCGCTCTTAAGTGATGAGCAGGACCAATCCGTTGAAATAGCGACGGCGGCTCTCAATGCGTATGTGGGCGAGTATCAGGAGAACTGGCTGACCGGAATGAGACAGAAGCTGGGGCTGACGATTCCCGAGGAAGGGGATCGTGAACTGGTGCAATCTCTGCTCGATTGGATGCAGACAACGGGGGCCGACTTTACGAATACATTCCGCGACCTGTCCGAGGGAACTGCTGGTTCAAACCACTCCGAGAGCCATGAGTTTCAGGCATGGCATCTCCGATGGCTGAATCGGTTGAGCCGCGAAGAACTTCCGTTTGAGCACGTCCGCACTGCGATGTGCAAAGTAAACCCAGCTGTCATCCCCCGGAATCACCGCGTAGAAGAAGCTCTCGCCGCAGCTGAGGCTCACGACGATTTGTCCGTCATGCACCGCCTGCTGGATGTCCTGTCGACACCCTTCTCCCCACCCGCCGATTCAGCGGCCTATCGAGAACCGGCTCCTGACGACAACTACCGAACATTCTGCGGGACGTAGACGTCGAAAACTCCGTCTCCGGCCTCCAACTCTCCAGCCCAAAAAAGTACCCCCGGCGGGATTCGAACCCACGACCTCCGGTTTAGGAAACCAGAGGAGCTATTGCAAAACCCTCAGAATATTGATATTTTGACCCTTGTGGATACCCAAAAAGAGGCTCTGGATACCCATTTCGGGTATCCACAGTGGGTATCCACAGCAACCACAAGGGGAACAATCATGGCAAAAGAGACCTTCAATTCTGTTGGCTTCACTTGGCTGGCTGATCCGAAACGGGAAGCTGGCGGAAGATGGCGGAAAGTTTACAAGAGATCGTCTGGTGTACCGCCATTCTACTTTGCTGATATCCAGAGCCAGACCGACAAGGCAGGTCAGCAACGATGCTTGGAAGCTTTCCAAGCTTGGCGTGATGCTGTCGATGAGAAGCTCAAGAACAAAGCCAAGCCACATCAAGAGCAATACCAGCAAGCTATGCAACTCAGAAAAACCATGCTGGAGTTTATGGCACTGGAAGAAATTGATGAGCCTGACACCAAGGCCAATCTGAACAATCAATTGCAAAAATTGGAATTGGAATTTGCCAAAGCCAAGCCAAGAGAATTGAAAGAAATTGGCATTGCAGTTGATCCAGTCACAAACGAAACAGTTGGCAGTTATGCCAATTGCATTGTCTGGCTGGATCGATTGGATTCACTCAGATTTTTCAAAAAACAACAGAACAAACAGGAAACAAAAACAATCTCATTGATTCAACACATTGAAGAAATATTGGAAAAGGAAAAGACACGAGCCAGAGCAGGACAAATCAAGCTCAAGACATACAAGACAACAAGAGACAGAGTGATGCATTTTCAAAAATGGCTGTCCCAAAATGGGCACGTTGAAATCAATGCCAGAGTTTGTGATTTGTATCATGATCATCTGGTTTCAAAAATTGCATCTGAGGAAATGACAGATCAAGGTGGGGCCAATCTGCTCTTGGCAATGAAAAAGGTGGTAACAGCACTCTGGCGAATTGAAGTGTGTGATATTCCCCGGAATCTATCAGCACTGACAATTGCAGTGGAAACAAAAGAAGTGACACCATTCACAGCAGCAGAATTGAAAGCAGTCTGGAAGCATGCCACAGAACGAACTGAACTGTATGCACTGCTGATGCTCAATTGTGGCATGCTGCCAACAGACATTGCCAGCTTGAAGCACTCTGAATATTCAAACGGTGTCATCACCAGACGCAGAACGAAGACTGGTAAGCAACTGACCACTGGCAAAGGAAAGAATGTGCCAATGGTTTCTTGGCACCTCTGGAATCGAACCAGAGAGCTTCTGGAGCGATTCGCCACCAAAGAAGGTGAATTGATGCTGCTGAATGATGAGGGCCGCCCCTTGCTCCGCCAGACACTCAAAGAAAATGGCGATGTGGCATTTATTGACAATATCGATTCAGCATGGGCTAGACTGAGAAAGGATTGCACTGAGGCTGGCACTCCAATTCCACCAATGGAGAAGCTGCGAAAGACAGGAGCATGCAAGCTCGAAGAATCTGGCAAGCTCAATTATGGGCGATATGCTCAATTCTTCCTTGGTCAAGCTCCTCAGTCCATGACAGAGAAGAGATACGCCAAGCCTGACCCTGTTGAGTTTGCCAAGGTCTGCCAGTGGCTTGGCAAGCAATTTGGATTTGATAAATAAACTACCTTAACACTTCAAAAATCCTGCATACAATAGTCTGGATCAACTGTTGGTCCAGACTTTTCCTTTTCTGGAGTGGCAAAAAATGCAAACTGACATCGTTGGTGAATTGAAGTTTCTTTCAAAGGAGCTTAAAAAAGCTGAGACCAAGCAGGCAGTGCAAGATGTGCTTGATCAGCTTGAGGGGCTTTGCGAAGAGTTGCAAGATTTGATCAACGAAGATTTGATCAATGAAAATTTGATCAATGAAAATTTGATTGAGGAATAAAAAACCCTGCTGGCGACAAGCCAACAGGGAAATCAAGGTTGTTAAGGGGATTCCCGGTCTCTTAACACAATATATATGAGTTTCGATTTACAAAATTGCAAACAAAAAACTCACTGAATATCGATTCAGTGAGTTTTTGCATAATGGAAAAATAAAAAACGACGAGTTTTCAATTGTATTTAGAGTCGTCAAAACAAAATTCTCATGAATCCAACACAGATTCATGAGAATTTTTGTTAGCCGACTTTTGTAATTGATTGTTACTGTTCAATTGATTGTCGCCAACGCAGCGAGTCAATTGGACGGTAATTTATAATAGTCTTATTTCCCCAAATCCTCAAATTTTTTTGCCAAAGCTTCCCAAGTCAGCGGGGGATTGTGGGTCAGATCGTGGCAGTCTGGACAGAGGACACAGCAGCAACTGAGATTTTCTTTTTCCCGCCCAAACCATTTATAATTGCGATGATGGCAATGCCAAATGGTTTCCCATTTCAAATATTTGTAACAAAGCTGGCAATTGCCTTTGTCACGTCGCCACACAAGTTCCCTAACCTCTTGCCAATATTGAGTTTGCAAATGTTGGCGGTGAATTTGCCGCCATTCGTCTTTTGAATACCAGTGCATTTTCCTCCCGAACAATATTTTTGTCCAAAAGTATTTATGCAATTATTCTTGAAAATCATCAAAATATTTATAGATATTTATCTAAACAATCCTATTATATTGAGTGACAGGTTTGTCACAAAAACTTGAGGGGTAAAAATGGCATACAAACACGTTACTGGTTTTGAAATATTGTACACAATTGCTGATATCGCAAAGGCAATCGGCAAGAGAACAACTTTCGTATGGTACAAGGTACAGAGGCGGCAAATTCCAGAGCCAACAATTAAGGTTGGCAAAAGGAAATATTACCAGCATCAGCAATACCATCAGATTGTTGAGAGCTTGAAAGAAGAATTGAACTGAAATGAAAAATGCCGCAGAGTGTGTCTGCGGCATTTAGGAAAGAAAATAATGCTGAATTATATTATCGATAATAGAATCAAATCGCAATAGCGAATTAGGAGAAAATATGCAAAATGAAAAAGAAATTGATTTTGAAGATCCAACATTGGCTGATCCAGATGGAGAACCAACAGGGCAGGAAGTGCCACCAGTGGCAAAGGTGTTTGAATGCAGCTTGGTGGCTCATATCCTCAAATCTGCTGATGTTGCGGCAGTTGCGGCAGAATCACTTGAGCCACAATTCTTGGTCTGCAAATCGCACAAAACAATTGTTGAGATCGCAAACCGATATTACAAGGATTATGCCAAATTGATTCCAGCCAATGTGCTGGAATTGGAGTTCGTAAAACGGATTATGAATCTTTCCACTCGCAACAGCGATTATCAGGATTTCCAAGCCGTTTTGAATGCTCCTGTTGAGGCACCAGAATATTATGCTGATCAGGTAACTGAGCTTGCCAAATCAAATGGAGTCAAAAAAGCAATCAAAGAATTCCTTGCCGCCTCAGACAATGGAAAAATTAATTATGACAAATTGTATGACTCAATTGAAAAGACAAGGCAATTCAACACAGCGAAATTATTTGATTTTGAGGATATTGACCAGATCGAAGAGACTCAAGAGAAAGAGGATTGGCTCATAAAGAACTGGCTTGAGTTTGGATCACTTGGCATGCTCTCTGGTGATCCTTTCGCCGGTAAGAGCCAGATTGTGTGTGAGTTGATTGGCTCAATGACAGAGAAGAGAGATTTCGGGCGGTACTCAGTTGAAAACTGTCCCATAATCCTGATTGACGCTGAAAACAAGAAGCGAATATTGATCAGACGATTGCTTGGCAGTATGGGAATCCTCAAGCAACTGAAGAATCAATTCTTCAGGCTCAAGCCAAAGGCAGGACAGTTGCCAATACCAGTCAAGTCAGCAGAGGCAACTGTGAGACAGATGATCAGACAGGCCAAACAACATTTCATCAACAGGGGGCAGGATGCCAGCAAAGTTTTTGTCATAATTGACACTCTCAGATCAATATTTGCTGCTGATGAAATGGAAAATTCGGATATGAAAAATCTGCTGTATCCCTTGCAAAGAGTGGCTCAAGAGGAGAACGCAGCAATATTGATTCTGCACCACAGACCAAAGAGCGGAGCCAAGTATGCAGGACAGACCAGCATTGCGGGTGCGTGCGATTATCTCTGGATGTGGGAGAGCGACAAATCAACCATGATTGGCAAGCTGTCTCTTGTTGGGACCAGAGGGGATCAAGAGCTTCCCATGAGCTTTGAATACCGCAACGGCAGGAATCAGTATCTGGTGATTCCAGCAGACAACCAGACTGGCTCTGACGAGTTTGACGAAACTTTGACCGATTTGCTCTCTGATGGTCCAGTCCTCAAGACTGAACTGATTGAGTTGCTGACCACTCAGACCAAGCTGGCAAGAAACAAAATCAGGAGTCTGCTGACAGAGAGATTGAGATCACTGGTGATTGTCGAGACAGCAGGGGCAAGAGGCGGAAAAATGCTCTCTCTGATGGGAGTGCAGAGCGATCAAGAATGAGCCAAAATCGAACAGTTTTTCTTAATAATCGAGCTTGCCGCTATGCATGTGCTGACACGTGTAAGCGGCAAGCTCGTTGTCGTTGTAAGTACAGTAACAGCAATGGTTTCCAGAGACAGCAATTCAGTTTGCCAGTTTGCCAAACCCTATATTCGGCAAACTGGCAAACTGAATTTTTTCTTGATTTTCAGTTTTTCACCTGTCCGCTACAGCAACACATGAAATGTGTGTTGCTGCTACGAACGGTTTCAGGCTTCTGTGATTTTGGAATAACTACCAGTTCTGACCAGAACTGACAGTTACTTTTGCCGAATTTTACCCATGAGGTTTCTTTTGAGTACAAATATTCATCTGGGCCATATCTGTCAGTTCTGATATGATCAGTTCAGTTATTAACAGCCCAAATGGGCAAAAGGGAAAGAAATGCAAATTGAAAAAGAAAACAAACTGAGGGAACTGAGCAGCAGACCAATCAGTCTGGTTGAGCTTGATGAACTGGTTGAACTGCAACACGAGAAGAGAATGGAAGAAATTGCAGAGCGTGGATTGGTCAGAATTGATCCTGCTGACGGTTTGATTATCCTGAATGGTGTATATGAGATCGATGAAGAAATTGATTCAGTGCCAAAATTCATTGATTGGCTATTTCACCTCAGAGAGAAAGTCTGGTTCACTGCTCAAATGCAGGATGACTTTTTGTATCTGCTGGAACGACATTACGAATACAATTTCCGCAATATGATGATCAAACAAAACTGATTCCAAAAGCTCCTGAGAAATCAGGAGCTTTTTTCATAAATACCAGTATGAAAAAACCAGAGCCAGTTGGCTGGTTGACAGGTCCACCAGCAAACAAACCAGCAAACAAACCAGAACAAAAACTGATCAGGATTCGTTGCACGCCAAATCAAGCCAGATTGGTCCGATTGATCTTTGGTTTGACTGAACTTGAAAAACAGGCATTACTTGAATTGAGCAACAGAGCAATCGAAAGATTCTTCGCCGACCTTAAGCGGCAACGGGAAAAACAAATCCCAAAACACAATTGGCACAGAGAGGGGTTCTGATGCCCCAAAGAGCCTCAAGACCTTGCCGCCAGTGCCTCAAGACCGCTTGCCAGTGCAGACGCACTGAGAGGCGTGGCACAAGCACACAGAGAGGGTATGACGCACGCCACCGGGCAGACAGGCTTAGACACCTTGCCGCCAATCCATGCTGTGCTGAGTGCCTCAGAAACGGTCTGGTGACTTGTGGCACCATCCTTGACCACGTGATACCAGTCAGGCAGGGCACAGCAGGCTGGCAGGACAGGCTGAGAGACCCCAACAACTGGCAGACCCTATGCACCACATGCCATAACATCAAGACTGCCAAGGGGTTGTGACTACACATCTGGTCAAACATGAGTGCATGCAACACCTAAGTCTATACATGCCAATGACTTACGACGATGCATCAATGCCTGCCAATATGGCATTCTCAATAATGAGAAAGCCGCCATAATGGCATGATGCAAAATGATACACATGCCATAGTGGCAGAAAAGTTAAGATTTTACAATTATTGGAGACCGCCCCGCTCGTTTACACATTTTTTAAGGCAAAACCATCAATATTCCCAGTGTTTCAGAGGGTAGCTGAGAGCCATCAAATTATCAAGCCGTCCCCTCAATTGCGATCAACTCAATTTTTATCAACAAAAGTTATCAAATATGTTATCAAATATTCAATTCACACTCATATATAAATGAG
>JAXMBW010000005.1:0-378919 GCA_046349675.1 Planctomycetaceae bacterium
ACCATCGGTCGTCGGAGTCTGCGGAGCTTCGGACCGAAACGCTTGCTTCACGAAGTCGACGTCGGGGTGATCCTCGCGGTATTTCTTGAACGCCTCGTCCGGGCTGTCGGGACGCGAGAGCACGGCCCCAAACGACTGCAAGCTGGTGAGCGCCCAGCCCTGGCTGTTCATGTCGACCATGGTTAAGTAGTCGGGCGAGGGGCCGGAAAGCCTCGGGATCGCCTGATTGATGTGGAGTCGGTCGAACTCCTTCTTCCAGACGTCGGGCTTGCCGCGTTCCGGGACCTTGGCGTTCGGAGTCAGCAGGGCAAACCGCAGATCGCGATGCCTCTTCAGCAGGTTCTCGGGGCCTTCGGCATAGAGGGTGACTCGCCGATCGACGTAAGGCTTCAGCCCCGCCCAGATCAGCAGATCGCCCTGCTCCAGCCGGAAGTTAAAGACCTCTTTGGCGGCCACCTCGCTCACCAGCTTTTCCGCACCGGTGATGTTCGCTTTCATCAGTGGAGAAAACCCCGAACCGATGCGGCGGCCATCACGTCCCATTAGCATCCCATTGCTGGCGACAAGTCCCAACAACAGTAATGACATGACGGTGATTGCTCGCCCTCCACGATTCCAGGCGAGAGGCATCGAGTCGACCGTGTACTGCTGAGAGAATGTCCCGCGATACCACAGCTGGGCATTCAACGTAATCACCACACAGCTGAGGAGAGCAGCCACCGGGAGCTGATGCGCCCCACAGGCAGCCAGAGCGACAACACCCACCCACGGCAGAACCCACTCCCAGGCAATCCGTCGGAAGTTCAGCAGCAGCATCAACACCGCCAGACCGCAGAGCACCAATCCTGCCAGAGCAAAGACGTCCCAATAGTTGTTGAACTCCGGCGAGTAGACCGGAAACCATTGCCACAGCTGCGGCCAGTCAAAGCTTCGGTAGGCCCGGAGTTCCGGATACTCAGTGCGATAAGCAGTCAGCGGCGACCGAACGACATGGAGGAAGAGCGGATGCAAGACCCACGCGACCAGACAAGCTCCCGCGATCTTCCACAGACGCTTTGACTGATCGGGCGCATCGCCCTCTCTCTTTCCACGAAGCCCCGCCCACCCCAGTGCGTAGAGCAGAACGATCATCGCCCCGATGTAAGCTCGCGGGTCGAGTTGGCTCCACAACCAGATCGTGATCGGCAACGCCCACGGAAAACGTTCGCTTCGATCCTCGGACCATCGATAGAGCCAGTAAGAGACAAGAGTAACTCCCAGGAGGGTGATCCCCGTCGGCCCTGGAACCAATTGAGGAAACACAGCCACCAGAGCGATCGCTGCACAGACCGATCCCCACCACGTGGAGACGCCCTTCACACTGATCCGCGACAGGTACCAGAACGTGGCCGCTGCCACGGCTGCGCCCAGCATGGTTAGTCCCGGCGCTCCCAAGACTCCATATACCCCGGCCAGAATCGGGTCGTACAGCCAGGCGAGATTCGCCCACGACCGATCGCCCGCGCTGGCGGAAAACGTGTCATTGCCAAAGGGCAACAGATGCTGCTGACCGTTGCGAATGCGCACGAGCAACGAGGTGTCGTCGATCTGCGTCCAGCCGAACAGCAGAGCCAGCAACACGACCGCCCAGCGAATCACGAAGTCGCCGCGGATCGCCTCATCCTCGACCAGCTCGGGCGTCAGCGGTTCGTAATCGGGAAGCTGATCTTCGGGATGAGCCGATACTTCTCCCGGAGGGTTTGCGGATTGAGGCAAGGCGGCGGACGCCTCACTCCCCAGAGGAGAGTCGGGTTGAGTCGACACGGGATGATCCTGAAAGAATCCGAGATGAATGACTTCAGAGTGAAGACAGGAATAGATGCGTATCCTCAAGCGAGAACAGCGCTTTGAAACAATATCAGCGCGGACGACCTCAAACAAACTCAATCAGAATTCCCACCTCCGCGAACTTCGAGGCTGGAGCGGTTGTCCGCATCGAACGACCTGTTTAGAATCACAGCGTTCGGCGTCCCTCGCTGAACGTTCTCCTGCTCACGGGAAGCACGATGATCGCATCGTCAGCCCATTTCGCGGATGAGGACACACCGGCTGGAGCCGCTCCGAGGAAATTACTTCGGACCGGATCGAGCGCGATGCAGGCCAGCGTGTTGGCATTGAACCGGCATTTTGTCCCGGTTCATATTTTCTCCTCGCCACGTGCGTTCTGCTTGCTCTGTAAAGATTTGGCGGAAGTGGTACTGGTCGAAGACGGCCATTACACGAGCCACGATTTCGCGTCGTGGCTGGAGCATTCCAAGCTGAAGCAAGAACTCGGGCTACGCGACCCGCACGAAGACTGGATCCAGGCGGTCAACTTCGAGATCGAAGTGCCGAGGGTTATCCGGTTGCTGAAGTACGATCGCGTGCCGAGAAACACGGTGAAGTTCAACCGCCGGAATGTTTTCCTGCGGGATGAGCATCGCTGCCAGTACTGCGCCCGGCGATTTTCCGTTCAGCGTCTGAGCCTCGACCATGTGATGCCGCGGAGTAAGGGCGGCCCGGATACGTGGGAAAATGTGGTCTGTGCGTGCCTGACCTGCAACGTTCGCAAAGGGGGCCGCACTCCGCACGAAGCGGGGATGCGACTGCTCAACGAACCGGTCCGCCCCAAGCGGAACCCGCTGGTCAGCCGTCAGCTGATGCTGCAGAAGTACTCTGCCTGGAAGGCGTTTATTCCCGCCGTACCAGACGGGGCATTTTGAGTTTGGCCTTGTGAAGCGAGTCGTTCACCCGGTTCGGGTGGACGACTACTTCAAAGCTGGCTGCTCGCCCCACACTACGGAGCCACAGGGGCTTCGCGTTCAGCGATCTTCTTCAGGTATTGCTCGATCGCCTGGCGATAGTGGGCCGGGTATTTCTGATCGAGCATGTTTTTCGCAGCTGCCTGGGCCTTCTCGGGCAGATTGCCCCAGCCGTCCTTGTGCCCGGCGTTCTTGGGGTCGACTTCCCCTTCGCCTTCTTTTCCCTCGCCCAGGTAGGACTGGTCAGCGCCCTGTGGCTTGCCGCTTTGAGGTGACTGCTTGCCTCCCCCGCCGCCTCCGCCACCACTCTGCTGTTCGGCCTTTTTAATCAGCTCATCCAACGTGGCGATGATCTTCTCTTCGACACGCTGCACCCGCTGGCCCGCATGCCCCAGTGCGAGTCGGCGACGGACATCTTCCATCTGCCGGGAGACCTCATCGAGCGATTTCTCTTCGAGCCTCTCCATGTCGACCTTCATCAACTCAGCTAGCGTCACGTACCGCGCTGGTGTCTGTTCCGTCTCGTGCAGGAGGCGATCCAAAGAGGTCAGTGCCGCATCCCGCTGGAGCAAGGCTGTCTCGCAAACCGCACGATGAAACAGAGCCCCGGCCGGATCGACGACATGCTGGGGATCGATCTCTGCATATACCTCCAACGCCTCGTCGTAGCGGTTCCAGCCCGACAGAGCCCGAGCATACAACAGCCGCAAATTGTTGATGTAGAAGAGGTCATCATGCCGCGACTGAAACACGGCAGCGTCGACCGAGGACGTGGCGTCGATCGCAGAGATGGCTTCGACGATTTGCCGCGTTTCGGTGTCGGCTTGAGTATAGGCATTGATCACTGCCTCGAACCGGCTCGAGAGCGACGCATTCTCCGGGAGAGATCCGAGCGTCTTCTGGAGAATCGCAGAGGCCTGGTCGGGCGTGATCGACCGACTCGTCAAAGACTTGCGAACCAGCTCACGACACTTCTCGACCGACGCCGGAGCATAGACCGTGGACGCAGCCTCGACCTGTCCCAAGCTCAAGCAACCGGCAACACTCAGGGCCAGTAGAAGTCGCTGCAATCGTTGTCGGAAGTTCACGGGCATGTCCTCGGACGAGAGTCACTCGCGCTGTTCGACTCGGATGATCTGCGATGCAGGGGAAGTTCCACAAGACCGACCCACGATCGTCGACGATCGCCAACGCCACGGGGCTGGGGGTTTCAGGGGCTACTTGTTCCGACCGGTCGACATATCATACGTAGCGGACTGGATCCGCTGTTGACGTTTCGAAAGGTCTTCCGCCAGTTTTCGACGATCCTTGTCGGTGGCCTGCTCCCCTTCAATCTCCACGCCGAGTTGTTTCGTGACCCGGTTCACCTGGTTCTGCAGGGAACGAATCATTTTCAGCTCGGCCAGTTGATTCACCAGCTTCTCGTCCTGGGGGGACCCCTGTTCTTTTTGTTGCTGCTGCTGCTTCTTCTGGCGATTCTGCTCCATCTCTTTCTGGAGTGCGAGAATGATCTCCTCCAGAGTCTCCAGCACCATCTGCTCGCGCAGCTGGGTCGTGCTGCCGGTGTTGGCTTCGCCGAGCAGCCCCGCCACGGCCTTCATGTCGCCGATCATCTGCTCAACGGCTTCCGGGAAGGCCACGGACGAGCCCTCTTCTTTGAGCAGATTGAGAGTCTTTTCCGCTTCGACCTGGTTTTCCTTCTGCTGACGCGAGGCCTCGCTGCACTTGTCAAAGTGAGCGGGATTTCGCTCCGGCACCGGGATTTTCTCCAGACGAACCGTCTCGGCATTCACCTGCAGCTGAAGTCTCAACATCTTCTGAAATCGGACTTCCAGCATCGTCAGGTACAGCTCCTTTTCTTCCTCGCGACGTTGCCGCAGGATTTCTTCGAGCTTGGCCTTTAGCTTTTCGAGTTCCTCCAACGCGCGTTCCTGCTCCTGGCCCGCGGCATCGCGACTCTTTTTCAACAGTTCCTCGATCGCTTTCTGCATCGACTCCTGGGCCTTTTTCAGGTCTTCGCGGCCCTGGGTCTGCTGGTAGTTTTGCTGTGGAGGCTGTTGTTCCTGGGATTCCTGCTCGTCCATGGGGGACTGAGGCTGTTGCCCCGGATTCGATGGCATGGGGCTGCCCGACATCGGCGGTTTGTTGCTCGGGGGCGATTGCGACTCGGGGGATTCCTGACCGTCCATCGGCTTGGAGGGTTTGCCGGGCTTGGACTCTTTATCGCCTTCCTTGCCCTCTTTGCCCGGCGAGTCCAACGGCATCGGCTGCTCGTCGCCGGGTTTTTCTTTGCTGTCTTTGGGTTTCTGATCGCCGGGCTTCTCACCTTCCATCGGCTTTTTGTCGCCGGGCTTTTGCTCCCCTTTTGGTGAGTCCTTGGGCTCGCCGTCCTTAGGTTGGTCGCCGGATGGGTCTTTCGGTGAATCCTGGGAGTCGGGTTGCTTGCCGCCGGAGGGCTTCGACTCGCCCTGACGGGATTTGTCCTGCTTGTCGATCTTGTTGGCCAGTTTCTGTGCTTCGTCCGCAGCTTTCTTCTGCTCGTCTTCGGCCTTCTTCTGATCCCCGCCCTTCTGGTTGGCCGCCTTGGCGTCACGCTGTTTTGCGATGACCCGATTCGTGTCCTTGAGCAGTTCCTGAATCCGCTCCATCTCGCGTTTCAGTCGGTCACGTTCGTCTTCGCTCTGCAGGAGTTGCAGGATCTCTTTCATCCGGTCGATGACTTGCCGCTGACGCTCTGACGCCGAGCCGGTCTGGCTCTGCTTCAGTTCCTGCGAGATCTTGTCCATCTCGCTCAAGAGGGCCTGCTCCTGGCTGCGCTGGCGGGCCCGGTCGAGAATGTCCGACTGCTCGGGCTCCTTGCGGCGCATGTTCTCCGCAGCTTCGAGCAGTGATCGTTCGAACCGCTCATAATCGCGGCGGATCTGCTGTTGTTGCAGGCTGAGGTCACCCTTCGGTTTCTCGGGCTCGGCCGCCGACACCAGGCTGGCTCCGACGACCGTCATGAGCAGACAGCAGACGCACCACCCCCATCCCATCCAACCACTCCGCCGGGAATCGCGGGCCATGGCGGCGGGCTGACCGTCGTTCTGCCGAGGGTGAAGATTTTGCATGGGACGGCACTCGACAAGGGAGATTGAGTCGATGATCTGACGCATGAGTTACTTCGTCAGTTCCTCGAACTCCTTCAGTTCGGTCGCTTCGTTCAGCTTCTCGTAACGGTCGATCAGTTCCTGCAGTCGCTTCTTCAGGTCATTGATCGATTCGCGTTCCCGCATCTCGCTGAGCACTTTTTTGAGCTGTTCGACCAGTCGGTCAACACTGGCCAGACTGTCGTTGATGGCATCGCGGGGGTCTTGTCCCTGTTCCTCGCGCAGCCGGTAGAGTCCGATCCGCTGGTCAACCTCGGTGTAGGTGGTGTCGTTGATTGTCTTGAGCGGGGCCACGATCCCCCCATCGATCCGGTCGAGCAGCGTCTGCGAGTCGACCCGGTTGTTGACCATCTCCTCGCGAATGTCGCGGAATGCAGCCTCGATCGACTTGCACTCCGCATGGTTCTTGCGAATCAGGTGCAGGTTTCGTTCCGCGCCCGCCGAGATCGCGACGCTCAGCTGTCGCAGTTGGGCCTCCCACTCGCCTTTGTCTCCCGCTGCGGTCGGTTCGGTCGCCTTCAGTGTGATGCGTTCGCCCGCCCGTTTGTGCTGGTCGTTGAGGTCTTTCTGAACTCGGCTGGTTTCTTCGAGAATCTGCTCCAATCGCGATCGCAGATTGACTTCCTGGTCATACAGACGGCCCAGCAGCTCTTCGGGCGAGACAATGAGGAAGTCGAACGTCTCGCTGTGGACCCGATGTGGCCCCGTCTGATCATCGCCGTCGACCGCGACCACCGACAAGGTGAGCTTTTGGCCCTCCTTGAGTTCCAGCGGCAGGACGGAGAACCGCTCGGCGGCCTCCTGTGGTGTGGCAGCCAGCTGGTACTCGCGCTGGCCTTTCGGCGGGCTCTGGAAGGGAGAGGTCTTCAGATCGAGAGCATCGACACGGTATTCGAACTCGGCCTGAGCCAGGCCATAGTCATCGCGAATGGTCCCGGTGAGGGGGACGCTGGCTGTGCGGGTGATGGCGTTGCGGACCCCACGGCGTTTGACCTCGACGACGGGAGGTTCGTCGGGCGTCCCGATCAGGGAGAGCGTCGCGGGCTCCTGGCTGTCGACTTCGTCGTCGTCGAACAGGTGGATTTGCAGTTCGGTCTGTGTCGTCATCGGCAGCGGGAAGGCCGATTGCGAATCGAGGGTCTTGTACTGCTCGGCGGCCTTCGACGTGATCCACGACGGGATGACGATCTTTGTCCGGTCACCCGGCAGACATTCGGCGGTGATTCGCGGTTCGAGGATGACGGTCCGGGGGTCCGCGGTGGGCGTCTCCCGCACGGAGAGCCGGGCGGGTTGCGGCTTCAGGATGCCATCCGGGCCTCGCTCATACCCCAGCGACAGATCCCACGACCCCGCCCGCAGGTCCACCGCTAGCAGCGGCTTGTTCGAGGTCAGTCGCAGCTCAAACTTCGTTTCCGCGGGGATCGTGATCTGAGCCCCCGTCGGCACGACCGGGCGGTCTTCGAGTGAGTCCATCCCCATGTAGGCCGGGTAGTCGCATTGCAGCTCGACGCGGTCGATTCGGGGTGGCTCTACGATCACGATTTGATAAGGCGTCCCATTCGCGAAGTCCCCGCCACGCAGCCAGAGCAGCTGTTCGTCGACGACGTTTTTCATCGTGTGGCGGTAGATGCCCGCCGTGGCCGGAATGAGGTTGACGGTCCCGCGAGTACGTCCCGCCTCGGAAAGAGTCCGCCAGCTCAGGGAGACATTCTCGGGAGCAGTCTCGGGCTTGCCGCTTTCGATCTGGAGGACGAGATCGCCACCGCGCGGATGCTTATAGACCTGCTGGGCGTTGAAGTCGCGAACCTTGTCGCCGGGCTGGGCGACGACCCGCATGTGGAGGGCATTGCGGCGGAAGCGTTCCCAGTAGTTCGCCTCGCCGCCGATATACGCAGCGACCCAGCGCGACATCGCTTGAGCATTCACCACGCCGAACCCGACGATTGAGGCCAGCACCACTCCCGCGATCAACAGACCTCGCTTCAGCGGTCGGAAGTCGAACACGGGAGCGACATCGATCGTCCCCATCTGTCGCCCCAGATCGGTCAGCGTCTGTTGCAGCATCGCGTTCGAGACCGCACTGCGTTCCAACGGCTGGCCCTCCAGCTCGACAGCTGTGATCAGCCGCTCTGCGAGATCGGGGAAGCGTCGTTCCAGCAGCAGGGCCAGCGATCGTGGCTCCAGTGGACGCAGCAGCCGGAACACGAACCGCGTCAACAGGAGCCATACAAAACCCGCGATCCCGACCACCGCCAGCAGTCGCCGAAACCAGAGCGGAAGCTCCAGCTTGCGAACGGCGAAGTGCAGTTCATCCGCGAGGTACAGCCCCCAGAACATCGCCCCGAGAAACAGGACGACAATCGCGAGCCCCTCCCACAAAACGTACCGACGGATTCTCGACCGCAGGTCATCGAGGACCCGGGAGATTTCCGCAGAGTGGGAGGTGTTGGTCATCGTCGAAACATCATCCGTTGTCAGTGCGATCAGTCGGTCGATCCAGTTCCACACCAACCCGAAGCGTCAGCGAGGGCGGGCGAATTGGATTCCGGAACTTGGTCTTCCTCATCTCAGAATTCGTCGATCGCATCCGGTGTTTATTCTGCTCGTGAAGTCCCGTGTGACTCGCCCTCGCTGACGCTTCGGGTTGGTGAAGGCGGGCGTTCCAGTGCGAACCGCTGCAACCTCCCTCACGCCAGTTTGAGCAGTTTCCGGGAGAGCCACTCCACCGCCAGCAAGCCGACCAGCAACCCCATGATCCAACCCTGGTCCCAGACCTCGTCGATTCGCTGGTCGACGATGATCCGCTCTCCCTTGTCGGGCAGCAGCTTCGGAATCTCCGCAGCTGCGGTTTCGAGGGTGAGGTATCGCCCGCCCGTCTGCTCGCCGAGAGCTGAGAGCACCGCGACGTTTTGAGTCATCTCGGCGAACTCACGTTCCGGCAATCGAATCTGCAATTCTTCCTTGAGCCGATCCTTCATGCCGGGGACGTCCATCTCCAGCCGGTAGCGTCCCGCCAGATCGGCCCGGAACTCTCCGGTGTACTCAGCGGGCCGGAACCGATCCTGGTTGAGGATCAGCGACGGCGTCAATGGGCGGCCATTGGCATCATAGACATCGACCGGGAATGTGGGTGAGGTCAATGGCTGGAACTGTTCATTGAGTACGCGGACCCGCACGGGAATCGTCTGCCCCAGATCGAACTCTCGATTGTCGAGCACAAACATTCCGCGTTGCAGGCCACGCTTCGAGCGTCCCTCGGCCAGCTTGCGCGTCAGCTTGATCCAGAACCGGTCGTAGGCGTCCTCGGAGATCGATCGCAGCCGCCAGAACTCGGGGCTGCCGAGGAAGAAGCTGTTGCCTTGGCCAAAGCGCTGCCCGGCGATCAACGGCGGTGGACCGTCGGGCCCACGAGCCAGCGGGTCGGTGAACTCGGCATAGACCGTGACGCCGCCACGCCGGCCCCGCGTCGCCTGCGTCCGGTAAAAGCCGGGGAAGATCTTCCAGATCGACTCTTTGCTCGTATCGTCGTCGAGCTTGAGGAACTCGGCGGCTTGTCCGTCTTGAGTGAGGTCGACCGGCCAGGCCTGTTTCGCGGAGTCTCTTAGCGTTGTTCCGGTGGCGGAGTCATCAACGATCACCGGGCAGAGGGTGCGCACCGTGTTCCACTTCTCATCCTCGGTCGACAACAGGTAGGTGTACGCGTCGCCGGCAATGAACGCGATCCCGCCGCCCTCGGACGACACCCACTCGTCGAGCCACTTCTGCTGCTCGGGAGTGACCAGCGACCAGTCGACATCGAAAGCCAATACGACATCGTACGCGAATAACTCTTCCCGCTTCTCGGGGAACTTGAACAGCAGGTTATCGGCGTCTTGGCTGATGCCGATGCGACCGGTCTGCAACCAGACATCGATATTGATCGACTTGTGTCGGAAGAGCAGATTCTTCGCAAAGATGTAGTCCCGCATCGGCCCGCCCGCGATGATCAGTACTCGCGTCGGACGATCGAAGACGTTAACCGTTCTCGACTCGGCATTGTTGTCGAGCCGGCTCTCGATGACTTCGGCTCCGGCCGAGACACGAATTGTGTACTCAAAGCTGCCCGCTTCGGTGATCGATCGCGAGAACTGGACCTCCTGGGGCCCGGAACCGGACGCGACGGGAACCGACTTCGACTCGACAACGATGGGGTTCGCGTCTTGAGGCCCGCGCTGCAGCAGGTCGACAGTCGCATTCTCGTTCGTCAGTCCGCGAGCCTGGACCCAGGCCGTCAGTTCAAAGGCATCACCCTTGGCGACATCGGTCGGCGTGACCACCTTCACGATCGACAGGTCGACGGGAGGCGTTGTCCCCCCAACACCGACCGCCATGATCTTGACGCCCTGCTGCTTGGCACGGGCAATGGCGGAGTCAGGACTGCGACCGACGTTGTTGGCTCCGTCGGAAACGAGGATCAAACCGGAGAGTGTCCGGCCCTTCTGCTCGGCGAGGACCTTATCGATGGAGTCTCCGAGGGCGGTCGCATTCCGGGCAGGCTTGAGCCAGGCCTCCCACTGCGGCGCAGCTGGGGCTTCTGTGGGTGCGGGCGAGCTGACTTGTCCGGACTTCCACGGGAACCGATACAACGGCCCATTCAGGTCGCTGTCGAATGTGAACAGATCGACCGCGTGTTGCCGCTGAAGCTGGGACACGAGATCGGACTTCTCAAAGAAATCGCGAACGGCCTGGGCTCGTTCGATTGCGGCGGAGCCGGGACGGGCATCGGTGTTCGGTTGTTTCATCGAGGTCGAGGTGTCGACCAGGATCGCGACCTGCGACGGGCGGAACGACTCGCGCTGCGTCCGCACATGCGGGTTGAGAGCAATCACCAGCAGACACGCCAGCATCCCCAACCGCAGGGCCGACAGCCAGACCATCCAGAAGCCGCGCAGCTCGCGCGTATCACGCCGGGCGATGATTAAGGCCCAGATCATCGTGATCGACAGGCCGATCAGGACCGCCCAATCCCCCGAACTGTAGGGCCAATCCCACTCAAATGCGGACGACACCGACGAGACGGCGGCTGTGGAGTCCTGAGCCAGTGATGGAGACAGTCGGAAGAACACGAAAACTCACGTTCGGAAAGGTCCAGCCAGCTTCCGTGACGCCCGGAGGTCAGCCCCTCGATTGTGACAGATTTCAAGAGCCCAGAGAATGCGAGAAGCCAGAAAACCCGGAGAGGAGGGGACCTTCGACTGGCTAGCGGAGAGGCATTCTTGATGAGGCTCTCGAACGTGACTTCATCACTCTCGCAAATGACTCATTTTCCGACACACACGAATCGTTCGTGACCAGCAGTGGCGCGGCAACTCGAACCAAAGGTCTCAAAAGTTCCCCTCCGGGAAAACTGAGTCTTGAATCGGGGTTTCCGATCGCGTAGCGTCGAGTGAAAAGAATGCGGGGTAGACCTTCGACTTGTGGGGAGGCTGGGTGATGATCTGTCAAAATTGTGGAATCGAAGCCCCGACCCGCAAGGTCGCGTTTTACCAGAATATCGGAGCGCTGGTGGTCCGTTTCTCACAGGGCGTCGATGGCCTGCTGTGTAAGAACTGTATTCATAAAAGCTTTTGGAGAATGACGCTGACCACACTCATTCTGGGCTGGTGGGGCATCATCTCGCTGATCGTGACACCGATCTTTCTGCTCAACAATATCTTTCGCTATCTCTTCTCGCTGTCGATGCCTCCGGTCCCGGAGGATGCAGTCGTCCCACAGCTCACGGATGACGACCGTCGCAAGATCATCCCTCATGTGGAGAGCCTGTTTGATCGGCTCAATGAGGAGACGGCCGACCTGACCGAGATCGCGAATGAGTTCGCGACGCGGATCGGTGTCACACCCGGACAGATAGTCCTGGCCATCCGGGAGATCGCGACCGAAGCACAAGCCGAGAACCCGACCTGATCACAGGCCAACTTACCGACCGCTGGCGGCGCCCCGGCCGGTGAACGAACCGCCACCCGCGTTTCCATTTTGGAGGACTTCGCGACCGCGTCCCGTATAGAAGTCGGACAGCTGGATGATCGCCGGGCCGAGCAGGAACAGATACACGGCAGGCAGCAGGCACAGCACCGTCGGGAACAGCAGCTTAAATGTGGCCGAGGTGGCCTTCTGATCGGCTCGCTGACGCATCGTTTCCCGCATGCTGTCGGAGTAATCGATCAGGGCATCGCTCATGCTCGTCCCCATGCGGTCGGTCTGGATGATGAGCGAGGTGAACGAGTGAACCTCGGGCACGTCGACGCGCTGGCTGAATCCCGTCAGAGCCTGTTGCAACGAACCGACGCGGGCCTGTTCGGTCACGATTCGCAATTCCTTGGCCAGTGCGGGATAGACCGGATCGAGGTCGTGTCCGACTCGTCCGAGTGACTTGGTGACGGTCATGCCCTGACTCACGCACATGTTCAGCAGGTCGAGCATGTCGGGCATGCCGTTGCTGATTTCACGCAGACGGGTCGCGGCCTTATTGCGGATCATCAGTGTCGGGAGTGCCCAACCGGCGATCGGCAGAAGCACAATCGCGCCGACCAGATACGGCTCCAGCTGAGGAGGACCAAACGCCAGCAGTAGACCACACACGATGATGGGCAGGAAGATCCCGAGGTAACGGACAGCTGCCAGGTTATGCCAGGCGTGCCGCTCGTAGTACCCGGCGTTCTGCAGTGTGCGGGTCAGTTCGCGACGGCGGTCGTCCGACTCGGGGAGCATGGAGGCGAGCGTCGTGGTGAGCGGCCCAAAAACCATGTCGTTGCCATCGCCGAAAATCTCACCGTCAACGGGTTCGATCTCGGCGGCGGCCTTGGCCTGTTGAGCGAGACTGCCGGCGGTCACGTAGTCGATGGAATCGATGGACGACTTGCCGAAGACGCGTGAACGATTGCTGTCGAACGAGCTGCGGGCCGCTTCCGGCTCATCGTGAATGGAAACGAGGGTGTCGCGAGTAACTCGTTCGGTCGCGGCGGGCGTTGGAGCCACTTCCGCAGCGGGAGCTGCGGGCGGAACCTGAAGCGGACTGGGAGCTGCGGTGCCATCGGCGGGCACAGCCCGGCGAAGGATACTCGACTTGCCGGTGGGGCGATGACGGATGTTGGCGTTGGCCTGACGATTGCGCCATGCCTTGTAGATGATCCGCAGAATGAGGATCACCGACAGGACGATCATCAGGGTGACAATCGGAATGTTCTTCATCGCTCTGTCCGTCAGTCTGAGTAAGTATGCGATGGGGAATGAAGGGGTGACTCGCGAGGTCGGAGACTACGTCTGCTTGCTCGACTGGAGGATGCGGAGAACGGCGAACGACCCGATGATCTGCAGGAAGATCGCCATGACCATCGAGCGGAAGCCCCAGGTGGAGTCCATCAGTTTCTGCAGGTAGGCAGGATCGCGATAGATAAAGAACAGCACGATCGCCGGCGGCAGCAGGATCATCATCACAGCCACGGCTCGGCTGGCTGCGGTCGCAGCGGCGAGGCGGCCCTGGAACTGGATGCGGTCGCGGATCGTCGCGGAGAGTCGTTGCAGGACGTGGACGAGGTCTCCGCCCGTTTCGCGATGGACCGACAGTGCGGTCGCGAGCACGCTGGTGCTGACCAGTCCGGTACGGATGGGCAACTCTTCCAGAGCTTGTGACAGGGGCAGACCGAACGCAATCCGGTCAGTACAGCGACGGAGTTCGTCTCCGAGTGGAGCGGGCGTGTCGGTGGCGACGACCTGCAGGCAGGATTCGAGGCTGCGACCGGTTTTGGCGGCACGGGCGAGTTCGTCGACCATCGGGGGCATCTGGTTCATCATGACGGTCTGACGTCGCGACCGCATGATGACGGCGATGATGACCGGAGCCAGGAAGCCGAAGAATGCTCCAATGGCTGCGGTGATCGGGTTCTCCTGCAGGACGAAAGCCAGTCCTCCCAGAGCGACGCCAGAACAAAGGCTCAGAGCCAGCACCATGCTCGGGGACAGCTCGATCCCCGACTGAATCATCAGGAGGTCGAACCACGAGTTGATGCGGTTGCCCAAGTTGTCCGAATTGCTTTCGGCGTAGGTTTCCTGCTGGCGCAGGATGCCTCCGAATTCAGGGCGAGGAGTGATGACTTCGCTGGACATGTCTGCCTCGGGTCAGGTCAGTGGGGCAGACGCGAGGTCTGCCGGTGTCGCTGGGAGCAGGTGGAATCGACCGGATGTCGACTCCACCGGGATGGGTTCAGGAGAAGATCGAGGTCGCTTCGAAGCCCGACTTCAGTTCACGGGCGGCAAAGAGTTTGGGATTCACGTCGATTCCCCGAGCGGCGATGCGACGCACGCATTGCGGTTCGTAGCCAGTGGCGTAGAACGAACCGAGCATGCGCCCCGCTCCATCCACACCGGCCATGCGGTAGACGAAGATGTCTTCGATGTCGAACTCACCGTTGGTTACGCCGGTCAGTTCGGAGATGCGGATGATCTTGCGTTCGCCGTTCGCCAAGCGGGCGACGTGCAGGAAGATCTGGATCGCCGAAGCGACATACTGACGGGCCACGCGGGTCGGCAGCTCAGCTCCCGACAGGGCGATCATCAGTTCCAGACGCTGCAGGGCGTCACGGGTATCGTTGGCGTGGACGGTGCTCATTGAGCCGTCGTGGCCGGTGTTCATGGCTTGCAGCATGTCGAGGACTTCGCCTCCGCGCGATTCACCAACGATGATCCGGTCGGGACGCATGCGCAGTGAGTTTCGCAGCAGGTCGCGGGGCGAAACCATCCCCTTGCCTTCGACGTTCGACACGCGGGTTTCGAGACCTACGACGTCGGCCTGTTGCAGCTGGAGTTCGGCAGTTTCTTCGATCGTGATCACGCGTTCGGTCGCGGGGATGAACCGGCTCAGGTTATTGAGCATGGTCGTCTTGCCTGCACCGGTTCCGCCCGACAGCAGGATGTTCATGCGTCCGCGGACACAGTGGATCAGGAACTCGGCCATTTCGGGAGCCAGTGTTCCCATGCGGACCATGTCCTCGAACTGCAGGATCTTGGTCTTGAAACGACGAATCGACAGCGTCGGTCCCCGCAGCGCCAGCGGCGGAATGACCGCATGCAGACGTGATCCGTCAGGCAGCTTGGCGTCGACCATCGGCGAGGTCTCGTCAATGCGACGACCGGCCTGGCCGACGAGCCGCTGAATGAAGTGCAACAGATGGGCATCGTCAGCGAACTTCACATCGGTCCGCTCAAGCAGACCATTCCGCTCGACGAAGACGGTGTCATGTCCATTGACGAGCACGTCGCTGATCTCGGGATCGTCCATCAGCTCCTGGAGTGGTCCGAAGCCGTAGATCTCATCCATCAGCTCCTGCACCATCAGGTCGCGATCACGCCCGGTGAGGTTCGCCTCGGGACGGGCACACAGGTGAGTAGCCAGCCCCTTCAGCTGCTTGCGGAATTCCTCATCGCCGAGCTCGCCCGACTTCGACATGTCGATCGAGTCGACGATCTGGCGGTGGAGCTTGGTCTTGAGTTGCTGGAAGGTTCGACGGTTATCGACGCCCATGGCAGGTGGTCCTGTCAAACGGTCTTGGATGTTCTCAGTGGCTGAGGAACAGTTTGAAGATGTACGGGTTGGTCTGCTCGGTCCCGTCACCACTGAGCCAGGCGGCATCGTGTGACGAAAGAAGAGCAGTTCGTGTCGCGATCACGGCGGGTTGTACGGTCATCTTCATCTGGGTGGGGCCCTGCTCCTGGATGGCCAGGATGCGGATTGCCGCCAGATCGACGACAGCTGCAGTGCCGATCACGTTCGAAGTCGGTTGATGATTGATGTAGAGCCCGCAGATGCGAGTCTGGCCGATGAGTTGCTGGAGTTCGTCCATCACCGGAGTATTGCTGGCGGCATCGACATCCAGGATCTGGGGCCCCTGGTCGATGCGGAACTCCTCGCCGAAGGACTTGAGATTCTTCACGGTCCATCCGAGCTTGACCTGTTCGGCGACGCGGCTTTCCACCATGCCGGTGCCGATATCAATGATGAGGGAATTGACCTTGGAGGCTTCCTCCGCGTCGGCACTGGAGTAGGTCGTGTGGAGGGTGATCTCGGGAATCCCATCCGGCCCGCTGGTCACTTCACCCGACTCCGCGTCATAGCCGTAGAGGTCGGTTCCCTGCCGCAGGTTGATCATGTTCATCCAGGTGTCCTGGCGACGGGGATCGGTGTGGGAGAGGAGAATCGCGATGGGGAGTGCTGGCACGGGAGACTTGTCGCTCGGCTGAACACCGACGATGCGGTTATCGATGCTGGCCTCGGCGATGGCTTGGACACTGCCCCGAGTGTTCGAGGTCAGTTCGCGAAAGAAGAGTGCCACCGGGTTGCCACGGCTGGACAGTCGAGCGGCCCGCACCACGCACGTTGTGGGACGCTCGGTATCCTCGACGAATTCCGGGTGGCCGTTCTCGGCGGACATTTCAATCGTGCCGATCTGAACGTCGCCGTTGACGCCGTCTCGCAGATCCACCGAGGTGCCGACGGAGAAGTTCTTCTCCCCGGTAGCAATGGCTGCGTCGCGGGCGGGAGTGATCAGGTCGACCGGCGGTGGCTGGAGACGAGCGTCGCTCGCCAGCTGTCCGGCACCCGCCAAGGCGGCGGCCTCCGCGGCGGCCTGCAGCTCAATTTGCGCGGCATCGAGCCAGAGTCGATCGAAGACCAGAGCCAGGCAGGCTCCGACGACCAGCAGCGCCATTGCGACAAACATGACGATGCTGCCACGGCGGTGACGCGTGGTGGCAGCGGGTCGGTTTGGACGCAATGACAACACGGGGTGTCTCTTCATCACGAGGGGCTCGATTTCAGAACCGGAACAGCTCCGATTCGTACAGGGCACAGTGTCTTTCGAGTGCTGTCAGTCGAACTCAGCGAGAGCGATATCGCCTTCACTCTTCGTTCGGGACAGACAGGAATGTCTGTCCTACTGTCACCGTTGAGCCGGACAGACCTTCCAGTCTGTCCATGCCGCACAGCACTGTTCATCAGCGTCGAAAGACCTGCCGCCGATCTGGAGTTCGGCGGGGTCTGTTCGATGCGTGTCACGACTAGGGGTTGCCTTCTGGTGGTCCACCACCGGCGCCGTTTCCACCGGCTCCGGCATTCGCTCCATCTCCACCGCCGCCTCCACCGCCGCCTCCACCAGCGGCTCCGACTCCTCCGAAGCCCGCAGCTGAGTCACCCACGGCGCCTTGAGGCACGGAGTAGAAGCCGTTGCCGTATCCACCGCCGTAACCTCCATAGCCTCCTCCGCCATAACCACCGCCGTAGCCGTAGTCATCGCGACGACGATCCATCGGAGGGGGTGGCGGATCGTTGTTGCCACCGTATCCACCGTAGTAGTCGTTGCCGTATCCATATCCGTAGGCATACGCCTGGCGGTTGTAGTCGAACCGCTCAATCGCGTAGCGGTCGCTGCGGAGTCCATCCTTGAAGGTCTGCAGACGACGACTGGCTCCGGAGAAGAGCTCGGTCACGGTGGGTCGAATCTCTTCGTTCTTCTTGGGCTCGACGGGCTTGAGTCCGAGGATCTCATCGAGGTAGGCCCGGTCCTGCTCACGCAGGGCGAACTGGTTCTCGGCCTTACCATCTGGCGTGTAGACCAGGGTCATCTGGCCCTTCTTGCTGGCGAGCAGCAGGATGTTGGCGTGGTCGGGAGTCATTTCGAGAGTCACGGTGTTCGTTCCGCGTGCGGCAGCAGCTTCGTTCGAGCTGCTGATGCTGCGATTCATGGCGATCACGCGAACGCCCTTGAACAGGGTCATGATCATGCCCCCATTGCGGTTGGCGTCCCGCTGCCAGGCAGGCACGAAGTGAATGTCGACATAGTTGCCGGGCTTAACGAGACCATCGACAGCTGCGGTCCCGTCAGCCAGCGAGATGGTGACAGCTCGCATGCCGGGGCTGATGTCGAGCGGAGGACCATCGTTGGGTGCGTACAGGTCGAGAGTGCTGATCGCCTGGGCGGCCTTGATCTTCGTCTTGACGACGCGATCCAGCAGGACGCGATCACTCTTGACGATATCGCGGGTCAGCTTCGACTGAAGCAGCTTGCCGATCGCCAGGTGAGCCTTGGTGATCTTGGTTCCGGGTTCGAGGTCGGCGATGGCCATCGGCACATCGATCAGCTGATCGGTCGGTGGTGCCTCATCCCGAGCCAGCAATTTCTTGCCGACATAGACGAGCACGAGACCGCCGATAATCAGCAGCATCAGCAGCGTGAGAGTGGCGGGTGACAGACGTTTCACTTCAAGGTCTCCAGAGGTTCCAGACGTGCGTGTTTGGAGGTTGTGTGTAAGGGACGGTTCGTTGTCGAACCGGAATCATTCCTTGGCCATGTGTGTTTCGCAGATCAGTTCGCGGCCGTTCAGGCTGTAACCGACGATCCACAGCAGATCCGGAGATGCTGCTGCCATCGGGACCACGACAGCCACACTGACATCATCACCGGTGTTCTCGCCGAGGTCGGTCACGACGCGGGCATGGGATGCCAGACGACCGCCGAGCGACGCGAGAACCTGCTGCTCAACCGATTCTTCGGTGGCTCCGTAGAGTCGGGCAGCCCGGGCTCCGGCACGGCTGGCTTCGACGACATCGCCGCGAGCAAAGAAGAGCAGAGAAAACTCCAACAATCCGAACAACAACACCGTCAGGATCGGGAGCGTGAGCAACAGCTCCGCGCTCAGGATTCCACGGCGTCGTTGACGATTCGAAGGAGAGCTGTGTGTGAGTACCATCACGCCGCCTCCGCAGATTGGGTTTGCTCAGGAGCGGGAGGAGTCGGAGTCGCCTGATCCAAGGTCGGCAGCTTCCACGCCATCACCAGCCAGGTCGCGACGCAGACAGGAATGGCGTAGGCCATGATGCGGCGACGCTTTCTGTCTTCCGCGGATTCGGGTTGGGCTTTGCCGCCGGCGGTCTTGGCCTTGGCCAGGTATTCCGTCTTCATGCCGCGAACGCCCTTCGAGAAGACGCTCCAGACAATGATCAAAGTCGTTCCCGCGATCACCGCAGCTGTGCTCGCCATCAGTACATACAACGTCAGCCGGTAGCCGAGCCAAACGCTGAGCGCGCCCATCAGCTTGACGTCTCCACCGCCCCCACCGCCGACGATCCAAAGGACAAACAGCACGCCGAAACCGACCAGAAACCCCATCGCGGCGTTTCCGATCCCGGACCAGCCGTGGAAGACGCCCTGATAGATCCAGCCCGCCACAAACACGGGCAGGGTCAGATTGTTGGGGATCCGGTGCTGGCGATAGTCCCAGATCGCAGCGATCGCAGTGAACAACGCCACAACGACAACAAGGATCCAGGAAGCAAGGCTCAACTGAGGCATCGTTGGACTCTTCCCTCTCAGGGAATCGAGACAATGGTTCAAGTCTATGCTGCAAACCTAACACACGTTGACGAAAGAGACGGTGCATGTTGCCAAACCGTTACATGATTCCCCGTCCGCATTGTTCACCATGACGATTACGCCAGTCGATGCGCGCTGTTTTGACCGATCAACACTCTTCAGACTGACGGAAATGAACCCGCACATCCGTAATAATCGATACAACCGGCCTCCTTAAACTTCCGGGGCGAACGGGTTCCCGGACTCTGCCGCACAAGTGATCTAAACCGACCAATCGCGAGAGAGTACCCAAGTCGAGGCTCAACAGCTGTTCTTCGGGAGTCTCATTGAAACCCCCTGCCCGACTGAAGCAGATTCACGTCGCCCGACGAAATAACAAACAGTCTGGACCGGATATGGAGTGGCGCAGGCAGCCACTCTCCGGCGAAGCGATTTCAAGTCCTGCACTTACGACAAGCGGAGCCGAAATCCATGTTTCTCGCTGCACAATTCACTGACGATCAGGTTGCCGTTATCGGGTGTGCCATCGTGTTTGCCGGCTGTCTGATCATGATGCTGGTCAGCCAGAAGATCGGCGATAGCGTCCGAGGCCGGGGCCGTCACACGAATCGTACGTCAGTGGCTTTCCCTGCCACACGCCAGACCTCGACCGAGCAGCGCAAGGCCGCGTGAGCAACGGGCGGTTTGCCGCTCTCCTGAAAATCACAGGACGGTGTGCGCGGAATCCCAAAAGGATCTGGCGTACGCCGTTTGCTCAGTGTTACCATCAAGCCTCGGCATTCACCGGTTCTCACTATTCGGTCAGAGGTTGTAGTCATGAAGTTCAAGATGTTGGCCTTTGGCCTGGCGATGTGGTCATGCGGCTACTGGATGGGGAACGGCGATCTTCCCGAGGTCGGGGCATTGACCGCTCAGGAAGATGCCGCGGGACTGAGCCAGGAGACCACGATCAAGATTCAGGCCGCCCACGAGGCCCTGAAGTCTGCGATGGACGCCCTGCAACAGGACGGGAAGTACGAGGGGATCAGTGAGACCCCGAATGCGTATCTCATCCTGAGCGGCGGCGGAAATGCCAAGGACGATTTGACCTCCGGTCAGGGCGTTGACCCCGAAACGTTCGCAGCTCTGTACGCCCGGCAGGTCAACCAGGACATTCTGGACGGACTGACGGTCGACGATCAGGGGCGTCTGCTCTATCAGGAACAACTGATTCGACTTTACTCAAAGTCCCGGTTGGAGCGGACTTTTGCGGAGCGGGTCAAACTCTCTCTCGCGGGAAGCGGAAAATCTCCCTTCGGTGCTGAGAAGTAGTCCGAACAGACCGGGAGTGTCGATCCTGCCGACAGTGTCGTGTCGATCCTGAAGGATCAGGGCAAATGTCTGGCAAATGGGATGGAATATGTTTGGGGGTCTGTCGAGTGAGTGGATAGACTCGATAGCAGGCGCAGATTGCGTCTGTCTGTCCCCCTGTCGTTGATGATCACGTCTGGCCCGCCAGTGGCGTGCCTTCTGTTCTGACAATCAGGTTCTTCCTGAGGAGTGGGTGTATGCGTTCCCTCAAGGTGAATGCGTTCGCATGGCTGAGTGGCTTGGCCTTGGCTGGTACCGTCGTGACAGCGGGTATTGTCTCAGCTGCGTCCCCAATTACCGATGCTGCTGTGCTCTACAGCCATCAGGCGCTGGACGGAAACTCCTACTTTGCGGTTTCGGTCCAGGGGCCAACCCGCAATGTCGAGGCAGTGCCACACGACCATGTGATTCTGATTGACACTTCGGCCAGCCAGGTCGGAGAGCATCGGGCCATGGCCATGGACGTGCTGAAGGAACTCCTCGCCGCCCTGCCAGCCACCGACCGCGTTCAGGTCAATGCGATCGATGTTCGCACGACCGCCCTGACCCAGGGGTTCGTGACTCCTCAGCAGGCCCTCGACACCACTCTTCCGACGCTGCGTAATCGATTGCCAGCTGGCGCGACCGACCTGTTGACGGCTTTGAACACGGCTGCAGAGCAGATCCACGGAGAACGGGATTCGTCGATCGTCTACATTGGCGATGCCATGAGCACCGCTCATCTGCTGCAGTTGACCGAACTGGAAACGCTGGTCAATAACCTGCGTGAGCGTCACATCCCGATTCATGGATTCGCTGTCGGAGCCAACAAGGACCTCCGTCTGCTGGGAACGCTCGCTCAGACGACCGGCGGAATGGCTCTGATCGATGACTCGACCCTCAAGGCAGACGCGATCGGCCAGCAGCTGGCCGCCGCCATCGACCTGCCGGTGATTTACCCGACTTCTCTGAAAGTGGAGTGGGACGCACAGGTTATTCCGCAACAACCGCTGCCACTGCGATCGGACCGGGCGACGTTTTATCTGGCCCGAGGCCAGTGGTCTCCCGGCGCTGCCCTGACAGTGAACACCGCCGATGGCGACCTCAGCTGGAAGGTCCCAGCAGCCAAGTTCAGCCAGGGGAATCAATTCCTGGCTGGGATGTGGAGTCAGGCAGAAGCCAATCGCGGGGTGTCGGTACCGTTCGCGGGTGTCAAATTCCTGAACGCTGCACATCAGTCATTCATCGACCATGTGGAGCAGCTGGAACTTGCAGCTGACAGCTCACTGGCCAAGGGGGATCTGGCTCGAGTGGAAGTTCTGACTGCGGAACTTCGTCAGATTGATCCGGGAAATGTCCATGCGACCAGCCTGAAGAACAAAATCGGCCGCATGAAGATCCAGACCGTTGCACAAACGGACGAACAGCCCGCGGAAGAGACTCCCGCTACCGAGGGCGATGTGTTGCCAAAGGCTGAAGGCGAAGAGGCGCAGCCAACCGAAGGGGAAGCCACCCCAGAGCCCCCGGCACCTGAACCTGGTGCAGAGGGCGAAGCGTCCCCCGCTCCCGAAACCGAAGGCAATTCGGCTCCGCCAACCCCTGAACCGGGAGACGAGCCAGCGATGGAAGCCCCTGTGGAAGGGGAAGCGGCTGAAACCGAGGAAGCTTCTCCTCTGGCTGGCCGCAAGAATCCGGTCGATCTGTCTCCGATTGCTCAGGAAGAAGCCCGCCGCAAGGCCCGGACTCAGAAGTTGCGAATGCAACTCGAATCCGACATCAAGCAGGCACGTCAGGCTCTCTCCACGTCGCCAGAGGCTGCGGTCACGCTGGTCGAGGGATCGCGAGCAGCAATCAAGTCAGCGACAGACATCGATGCCGATGACAAGGCCCAGCTGTTGAAGCAGGCCGACTCGGCTCTGACAGATCTCAAGAACAAACAAGAAGTGCTGCGTGGACGAATTCAAGCCAGCGAACAACGCAAGGCTGAACAAGAAGCCCAGCAGCGGGTCATCGACTACGGAAACGAGAAGAACGAGAAGCTCAAGCAGCTTGTCGACCGGATTCGTGCCCTGATGGACGACGGATACCACGGTGACTCGAATGCCTTCGAGGAGGCTGAAGCCGTCGCTCGTATCGTCGACTCGATGGCTCCTAACTCCGCACTCGGATCTGCGACGGTCTTTACGACAGAGGCTGCAGGCCAGCTGTCGAAAGCGGAATACCTGCGATCTCTGCGGTACGACCGATACCTGGAAACCCTGTACCAGGTCGAACTCGCGCACGTTCCGTTTCCTGATGAGCCTCCAGTCCGTTATCCCCCCGCTGCAGTCTGGCAAAACCTGACCCTGAAGCGGAAGAAGTGGAATTCGGTTGACCTTCACAAGAACAGCCCGAACGAGCAGAAGATCAGCGATGCGCTCGATCAGGTGACCTCTCTGGAGTTCCCCGACAACACGTTGCGGGAAGTCGTCGACTTCATCTCGACGTTGCACAACATTCCGATCCGCCTCGATGAAAAGGCGCTCGAGGATGAGGGTGTGAATGCAGAGACTCGAATCAACCTCGTGGTCTCCGGCATCACCCTGCGTAGTGCCCTGAATCTGTTGCTGGAGAAAGTCGGCGATGTGGAACTGACTTACATCGTTGACGATGAAGTGATGAAGATCACAACTCTTGAAAAGGCTCAATCGAAACCCCAGACCCGCGTCTATCCTGTCGGTGACCTGGTCATTCCCATTATCGCGATCCAATCCTCCACTGGCGGCGGCGGCGTCGGAGGCGGTGGTGGTGGAGTCGGCGGTGGTGGCGGTGGTGGATTCGGTGGCGGCGGCGGTGGTGGCGGTGGATTCGGCGGCGGTGGCGGCGGCGGATTTGGTAGCGTTCCAGCTGCCAAGCAGGCTCCTGCTCCCGTTGTCGGAAAAAAAAACCCGCTGAACTAGCGGAAGCTACGCAAGACGCGAAGCCTGCGCAAAACCAGGCTTCGCCGAAACGAACACAGCAGCGGAACTCGGAGACAACACCGAGGGCCGCTGCTGGCGTTTCCCCCAAGGCCTCGAAAGCCCCCGCTGCACCATCCGCTCCACGCGAGAATCCTGACGACAAGCCCTCCTCAGTCCGTTTGAGCGGAGATCGCCAACCCCAGCCTGCGGAAGGGTTTCCTGACATCAAGCAGAGCCCCGAGGTGTGGCAGACCTTCTTCACGAAGAACAAACCCAGTAATCAGCTGGTGGAGCAACATGCGACCTTTCTGGTCGACCAGCAACAACATGAACACCTCATTGCGTATCTGAACGCAGCCATCATCGCGGGGCAGTCTCAACCTTGGATGTATGAAGTCCTGGCAGTGACGATGGAACTCGCCAACCGTCCGCCGGAAGAGGTCGAGCGAGTCGTTCTGTCCATGGCCGACTTCGGCAACGCGACCTATGAATCGATGATGTACTCGGGGGCCTACCTGGGCAACCTGGGACGCGATCGGGCGGCTCTGCGGATGTATCGCCAGGCGGCACAGATGTCGCCCGACCGCCCCGAGCCCTACTCGCTCAGCATGAAGCTGGCAGCTCGCGACGGTACCCCCGATGATGCGATCTGGGCGGCGTGTGGGGTGCTGCGGAATGCTTGGGGTACTGACCACAAACAGCAGCATGAACGGGCTGAAGATCTGCTGAAAGAGGCCGAAAAGACACTTCGTATAGCCAACGACGAAGAACAGCTGGCCAAACTCCAGCAACTGGCCGAAGAGGCCCGTCAACGCGACCTCATTGTTCGTGTGGAGTGGAGCGGCACTGGCGATATCGACCTGACGGTTGAGGACCCAGCCGGGGGGATCGCCACGTATGAAACCCGCGAGTCCGCGGGCGGGGGAACCATCTTGAATGATGGTTATGGGTCGATCCCGAACAACTGCTTTGAAGATTATGTGTGCCCGCTGGGGTTCTCTGGCGAATACGTCATCAAGGTCAAAAAGTTCTCTGAGAAGGTTGTTGGTAACCGGGCTGTCCTGACTGTCATTACGCATGCCGGGACGTCGTCGGAGAAGAAGACCTCCAAGACGGTCAAACTCGACACCATGGACGAGTTTGTTATGCGCGTCAAACTGGCTGAGGGACGTCGCGAGCATCGCCGGACCGCGTCTCTGGGACACCCCACGGGCGTTTCGCGCGATTGGGAACGAGAGGCCCGACAGATCGGTCGCCCGTCCCAGCACGTGGTAGACCGCGAGACGCGCCAAGCTGTCGCGGAGATGGAAGCTTCCCAGCGACAGCCCGTCATTCAGGCCAGGGGAGTTCAGCGGGCACCTCGAGGAGTGGGTGGCGTAGGGTTCGCACCAGGCATCAGCCTCATCCAGGAGGGATCCACACTCTCGACTCGGGCTGTTGTCTCTCCCGACCGACGCTATGTGCGAATCGGGATCAGCCCAGCTTTTAACCAGATCACGGATGTTTCCGTCTTTTCGTTCCTGAGTGGGGGTGGCGGGGGGCGGGTGCCCGGACGGTAACCCTGGCCAGCTCACAGTAAAACTACCTAATCCCACCAATCCCCCTGATGCAACAAATGGGGAAAGCTGCCCAGCATGGGGCATGGCAGTTCACGCAACCCGTTCATCAACCCTCTCTGATGTAACACGACGACGCCAGGCCAAGGTTCAACCGATCTTGACGAAAACCCGGTGTTGCGGTTAATTGACGCGCAGAATCTGCCGATTTCGAACCGCAGGGATCCGCGGTCGAGGGGGCGGTATGGGTGTTTCGATGCGATCTTCGAAATGGATTTCGTGGTGCGCTGCGTGTCTGATTGGGCACGGGATCTGTGCTATTGCGTTCTCGCAATGGCAGCCCGTCGAGACGGCGGGCATCTTTCAAATCCGCTCCGAATTTGCCCTGAATGATCGCGACGGGCAGGAGATCATTCGCCAGCTCAACACGCTGCAGAAGGATGTCCAGACGCTCTTGAACCTCACGCTGGAAGACCGTCCCGTTGAGATCAGCTTGTTCAAAGGCAAGTCCAGCTATCGAGCTCATCTGGCTCAGCGAGTCCCCGAGGGGATGGATCGGACCGCTCTGTTCGTGCAGGGTACGGACATGGGGCGAGTCTATGTCTACCGGCGATCGGGCTTCGACACGGATCTTCGCCACGAAAGTACGCATGCTGTCCTGCACAACGCGTTGCCTTATGTCCCGATGTGGCTCGACGAGGGACTGGCGGAATACTTCGAAGTGGTCTCTGGGGAGCGAAGTTCCGGGAACCCGCATCTGCCGAGCCTGAAGCGATCGATCTTCTTTGGCTGGCGTCCGAACCTCGCCCGCCTGGAAGCTGCAGAAGACATTTCGGACATGGGAAGCGACGAGTATCGGGAAGCCTGGGCCTGGGCGCATTTCCTGTTGCATGGTCCGCAGGAGGTTCGTCAGGTCCTGAGCGACTTCCTGTATGAGATTGAATCAGGTGAAGCAGCCGGATCATTCCGAGAGCGTTTAGTGGCAGCGGTTCCCAATGCAGACATGCTGCTGGTGGAGCACATTCGTCAGTGGAGATGACGGGCGAACCTGTCGTTGAGGCAAAAGTTCGGCCATCGTGGGGTGTCAAATGGGCCAGGTCCGTGGGACGGTAATCGTCACTCTCGCCGCAGCTGTCTGGCTGCTGGCTGGGGGCGGGACCGTCGATGCACAATCGGGCGGAGCCGGCACAACACCGCCCGCTGGTCATCCCCTGATCCCCGCCATCGCCAAGGCCAAAGCGGCAATGGCCAAGGTCGACACGGTCGTGGACTACGAAGGGACCTTGACGAAGCGGGAACTGATCGGGAACACCCTGAACACTCAGATGATGCAGATCCGCGTGCGGCAAAAGCCGTTTGCGGTCTATCTGAAGTACGCAGCTCCGAACGAAGGTCGCGAGGTGCTGTACGATGTCTCTCAGGACCCGGGTAAGCTGCTGGTTCACGAAGGTTCCGGGGTGAAGTCGCTTGTGGGGACGCTGGCACTGCCGATCAACGACCCCCAGGTGATGGCCGAAACGCGGCATCAGGTCACCGACCTCGGACTTCGGCGGCTGGTCGAACTGATGATCAAGCAGTGGGAACTTGAATCGCAGTACGGCGAGATCGATGTTAAGTATTTCCCCGATGCCAAAATGGGCCGCATCGAATGCGAAGTGCTGCAAGCGACGCATCCTCGACCGCGTAAGCAATTCCGTTACCACCAGAGCCGGCTGTTCATCGAAAAGTCGAGTGGACTCCCTCTGCGGGTTCAGAACTTCGGCTTCCCACAACAGGCGGGAGTCGAGCCTCCGTTGATCGAGGACTACGCCTATACGGGCCTGAAGACCAACATTGGTTTGAAACCCATCGACTTCTCGCGGACGAACCAGAGTTATCAGTTCAAGTAGCAAGGCCCAAGAACGGATTCGGAGTTGGTTTCCAGATGGGACAGACAGGAATGTCTGTCCTACTTTTGTTTTTGAGTGGAACAGACATTCCAGTCTGTTCTTCTTTAAGTGAAGACCAATGGTGAAACGGTTCTAATACTCGCCGCGTGCCGGCAGAAAACTCACCGCTCACGCTCCCGAGCGGTCGCCGTCCCTGTGTATCATCGGGATTCCATCAGGGGAGTCCGTATCGATGAAGTTAACGAAGCTGGCCGTTGAACGCCCGATCGCCACGCTGATGGCGTGTCTGGTGGTGGTGATCCTGGGGGTGGTGTCGGTCACGATGCTGAGCGTCGACCTGCTCCCCAGCGTCGAGTTTCCCACCGCGACGGTCACGACGCTCTACCCCGGAGCGGGACCGGAAGAAGTTGAAACGCTGATCACCCGCCCCTTGGAACAGTCGCTCACCTCGGTACCCGGGTTTGAGCGTGTAACCAGTCGCAGCCTCGAAGGCAGCAGCACCATCCGCATCGAATTCGCCTGGGGCACCAACCTCGACGCAGCTGTGTCCGACATGCGACAGGCGATCGACCGGGTGATTCGCGATCTGCCCGACGATGTTGATCCGCCGATCATTCGTCGATTCGATGCGAACGACACGCCCATCATTTATATGGGAGTGGTCAGTGACCTGCCGCCGGTCGAGTTGACCCGCGTGATTGAACGCACGGTCGTCCCGCGGTTTGAGAGACTGCTCGGAGCTGCGCGAGTAGGCATCCGCGGCGACATCCGGCGCGAGATCCATGTCGATATCGACCGGGCCAAGGTCGAATCGCTGCAGCTCGGATTGAATGAAGTCGTCACCGCACTCTCGCGGGGCAACATCAACCGCCCTGCGGGAGATCTGGAAGAGGGCAATGTTCACCGGCTGATCCGCAGCGAAAGCGAGTTCGTCAACCTCGAAGAAATTCGCGATCAGGTGATCCGCCAATCGGGCGATGCCACCGTTCGTGTGCGCGACATCGCCACCGTCGAGGACAGCCACGAACGCATCACCCAGCTGACGCGAATCAACCGCCAGCCCGGCCTCATGGTGTTTGTCTATAAGCAGTCGGGCGCCAATGTCATCGACGTGAGCGATCGCGTGCGGGCGGCGATGGACGAACTGAACGAAGAGGTCAAGGACCTCAAGCTGATGGTCCGCATGGACTCGGCTGACTTCATCCGCCAGTCGATCCGGAACATCCGTCAGTCGGCCATGGAGGGAATGATCCTGACGATGCTGGTGCTGTTGATCTTCCTCGGCAGCATGCGCAGCACGCTCATCATCGGGATCACGATGCCGCTGTCGGTCTTCTGTACGTTCTTCCTGATTTACTTTCAGGGGTACACACTGAACATGGTGTCGTTCGGTGGTCTGGCCCTGGGAGTGGGGATGCTCGTCGACAACTCGATCGTCGTGCTGGAGAGTATTTTCGTTTACCGGGATGCCGGAGTTCCGCCGAAGGAGGCAGCCATCCGGGGAACGGATGAAGTGGCCATGGCGATCGTGGCCAGTACATTGACCTCGATCATCGTGTTCGTGCCATTGTTCTTCCTGCAGGGCGTGACCTCTGTGCTGTTGCATCAGTTGGCGTTCGTGGTGATCGCGTCACAGGTGTCTTCGCTGTTTGTCGGCCTGACACTGACGCCCATGCTGGCGGCGTATCTGCTGGAGCCGCACGGCAAGGTCGCGACGGCCGTCTCCTTCTGGGCACGAGCGAGTAACGGGTTCGGGAAGTTTCTGCAGTGGTTGTTGTCGCCCGCGAGGTGGCTGGTGGCGGGGCTGGAGTGGTTCTACGACCACCTGTTGACCTGGGCCCTCCGCTGGCCGGGGCTAACGCTGGCGATCGTAGTTTTCGTGGCGAGTTGTACGCTTGGATTGCTGCCTCGGATTGGAACCGACTTCCTGCCGATGACCGACGATGGTCGTATCGCCGCCATGGGCGAAATGCCTCCGGGGATTCAGATTGATGAGCTGAACCGGCAGTCGATCGAACTCGAAGAGAAGATCTATGCCAGTGCTTCGGGAGAGATCCAGGGGGTTAGCGGGTTCCTCGGCGACCGGGTCGATGAAGCCGATCGCTGGCACGAATGCCGTTTCATGACCCAGCTGGTGCCACGTGACAAGCGGCCCGGTGTCACCGTCGAGAACGTACGGAAACGATTGAGCGACGACCTCAAGAACATTGCTGGCATGCGGATCAAGGTCCGGGCGACGGGGGCGATTCCGTTCCTGAGGACGATCGGTGCGGAAGGGGAGGGCGTGACCGTTCTAGTGCGAGGTCATGATCCCGTCGTCGCCGAAGGCATCGCCCGGGTCGTGAAGGCACGCATGCAGGAGATCCCCGGCCTGATCAATGTGGACCTGGCACAAAAGAACAAACGTCCCGAACTCGTCGCGCGGATCGATCGCGCGCGGGCCAGCAATCTGGGGCTCAATGTGTCGACGGTGTTTGAGACCCTCGAAACCGCCGTGCGTGGGACTCGTGCGACGATATTCCGTGAGGACGGAGACGAGTTCGCGGTGATTGTCCGCCTGCGGACCGAAGACCGCCGCCGCGAGGCTGACCTCGGTGGGATCAGTGTCGTCTCCGGGACCGGACAGCTGGTCCCATTGTCCAACGTGATTCAGTTTCAGCCCGCTAACGCGGCGATGGCCATCGAGCGAGTCGACCGCCAGCGTGCGGTACTGGTCGGTGGCTCCGTGGAAGGGCGGGATCTGGGGGCCATTGTGGCTGACCTGAACCTGGCCCTGAAGCAGATACCGCTGCCTCCGAGCTATCAGCTGGAGGTCAAGGGGGACGCCGAAGAGCAGGCCAAGGGGTTCCGGGCTCTCGCCTGGGGTGTGATTCTGTCGATCGCACTCATTTATATGGCGATGGCTGCTCAGTACGAATCGCTGCTCGATCCACTGATCATTCTTGGCAGCCTGCCTCTGGGAGCAGTGGGGGTTGTACTGGTTCTGGTCTTCTGGAACACGACGTTGAATGTCCAGTCATTCATCGGCGTGATCATTCTGGCGGGGATCGTCGTCAATAATGCGATTGTGCTGGTGGACTACTTCCGCCAGCTGCAGAGAGAACACCCGGAGATGGCGGTCGCCGAGTTGCTGCACCGGTCGGCGACACGTCGTCTGCGTCCTGTTTTGATGACGATGCTGACGACGGTGTTGGGAATGGTTCCCATGGCAATGGGCACCGGCGAAGGGGGCGAGCTTCAGGCCCCGCTGGGTCGCGTTGTGATCGGAGGGATGGTCTCGGGCACAATGATCACGTTGATTGTCATCCCGCTGATCTTCCGCTATCTGGTCTCTGATCCGGTGGCCGTGAAAGCTCCACCGTCGGATTCACCGCTTGCGCCGCAACCTGTGGCTGTGGCGTGAGCGGGATGAGAGTCGAGCGTCGCACAGGGACAAACGCCCGCTTGCGATCGCGGCTCAGCAGGAGCTTCGCCCTCCCAATCATTTGACGGGTTCCTGGTCCCCGACAATCGACATCGCTATTCAAATCGCAGCAAGCCGAAGGACTGGGGTGTCGGGGTCTCTGACAGGGGATGGTTCCACCCCTGCAACCCGACGGTGGGGATCACACGTGTCACACCCGCTGCCCAGAACGATCCACTGGTCGGTGGTGAGGGAACCAGCTCCTCCCAGGGGATGGCGGCCTCGAATCGCCAGACGAGATCGTCGCCATACGGGGCGACATACCACTTGGGATTCCAGCCCGCCGCGTCCCAGCAGGACTCGTTGGTCGCCCCGCGCTGGTCGACGTCGAAGCGGTAAAACGTGCTGTAGTCCCGATCGACATCGAGCTGAAAGCTGAGCCGATCGAAGCGACTGAGATCGGCATCGTGAGTTCGCCCCGCTGTCTGAGGAGGGTCCTTCGACAGCCCCTCAACGCGTGGCATGCTCCCCGCGACGTACAGAAAGCGGTCGTCGTACAGAACCATCACCATCGCCCGCGATTTGGTGATCTGCAGACCCGGTTGACCGCCTTGCGACTGAGTTCCCACGAACTCGGCGTCACCGCCTTGTGGAGGTTGCTCGGACAATTGAATCTCCCCAGCCCCGACCCAGCAGGCGTCGTTCAGCTGTCCATCGAGCCGGGGAGCCAGCGAGGTCTTGCGACAGATGACGACCGGGCGAGGGGAACGCACCTGAGGCTTGCGAGTCCAGGTTTCCCCCAGTGCGACCTGATACCACGGATCGCTCGCATTCAGCTTCAACATCTGGTCGATCACGCGATCCGCGTCGGAGTGCTTGGACCCACGACGCAACAGCGCCACCAGCGACATTTGCACGCTGGGCTCCTTGAAGAACCCGGGCGAAGTATTCTCCATCAGGTTCGCGACCTTGGTGGCATGCGTTCGCCATTGTTCCGACTGCAGGGCCAGCATCTCGGTCCCCGAGAGATCGTCCTTCATGAGCGAGTTGAAGTCTTTCGGTTTGACTCGTACCTCACCTTCAGTCGTGTCGAACACATCCGCAGCCTGCTCAACCTCGGGAAGGGCGAGCCCTGGGGGCAGCTTTGCACCCTGTTTCAGACGGGCCTCGAACTGTGCTTGAACCACCGAGGGGTTGACCTGCCGGATCGTTTCTCGCGAGACGCGTGTTCGCAATCGCTGCCACCCCATCTCCGAACTGGTCCAGAACCGCAGCAACCACAACGCACTCTCCGTTGCCGCTGGATGATCGGGATAGAGATTCAATAGCGTGGTACTCGATTGCTCGGCGGAATCCCACAACATGCGCTGGCGATAACCCATCACAATGTCCGAAAGCAGCTTGGCCCCCTGATCGGGAGGCAGACGCTGAGCGGTTTCCTGCAGGTGGGCGAGCAGTTCCATGCCCTGAGTGCGGCTGGCCATCTGCTTTTCCGCCGCGTGAGTGAAGTTCACCCGATCCTTAATAGCGTTCCGGCGGGCCTCCATGTCTTCCAGAGAAACTGGCGCCAACACCCGTCGAGCGGGCCCCCCGGCGGGAATCTCCAGACCGCCAAAGAGCGTCAACTCGGCGTTCTTGAGATCGGGGACCTTTGAAGAGATCAGGTTCAATCCCTCATCTCGAATGACAACCTCATCACGATCCAGCAGACGAGCCGCTGCGGGCTCCGCCCACTGATCGATCGTCACACCAGCACGAGCCAGATATCCCTCCGCCGAGATCGTCTCTGTGCCACGCTCACCGGGCGTCCGCGAGAAGACCTTCTTCACGGTCCACGGAGACAACCCCACCATCGTTTCGAGGTGAGGATACTTCTTGGGATTGGCAGCAGCTTTCACAGCTTCCTGAACGACATCCCAGACAATCTTGCTCGTCGCATTCTTTTCATCGGGAGTCGATATCAGGACCACCTCGGGTTGCCACATCCGGATTTTGGCGACCAGATCCGTGGTAACAACATCGGGCAGATTTTGATCAGTGAGCAACAACCACTCATCAATGAGTTTGTCGCGATCTGCCTCCAGACTGGGAACGGTGATCGGCAAACGCCAATCGATCGTGGCACTGTTTCCTCCGACCACCGAGAACGCGTCTTCGAGGCGAGTCTGAACCGGGGCGTGACGAAGTGCGTCGGTTCCCAGATCTCGGCGAGTCAGGACGACCACTCCGGATCGATAGCCCCACTCCCCGGAGTAGTGAGCAGTGATCCCGAACGAGACCTGTCTCGAGTCGGCATGGACCATTAACAGGGCCAGACGACGCCCGCCCCCACGAACTGCAGTCCAGGTGGCTCCCCCGTCTTGAGTGACGAGGATCTTTCCAAGTTCTCCCACAGCGACACCATGCTGGTCGTCGGTGAAACAGAGCGAACGCAAGGGGGTCGATTGCCCGGTGGACTGAGTGGTCCATCGCACGCCTCCATCCTCGGAGTGCCAGATCACACTTCCGGGGGCCCCCGTGATCCAGACCTTGTCGCCCACCTGAGCAACCGCCTGAAAATCCATGCAGTCCCGCAATGAATTTGGGATCTCCCCTTCGGGCTGCGCCCAACTGGTCCCATTGTTGCGAGTGCCGAGAACCCAGCCCCCATCACCGACCATCCAGCCCGTTCCTTCGGGACTAATGGTGACGGCGTTCAGTCCGCGCAGACCTTTGAGCGTCTCCACCTTTTTCAGGAGTTGTCCCTCTCCGAGGATGCCGAGTTCGCCCCGTGCTCCTGCGACGACACCACCTCCGCCCGGCAGAATCGCAGCGGCCTGCCAGCCCGAAGCTGAGGGCCCCACAGCCGGTGTCCAGGTTTTGCCTCCGTCACCAGTGGCCAGGACTCCCGTGGAACAATTCGGTGACGCTCCTCCCACCGCCATGCCAAGTTCCTGATCGAGGAACCGGACATGGGTCAGCGGAGGCGTCGTTCCCTGGGAGAGGATTTCCCACGACTGTCCACCATCGGTTGTCTGGATCACCACGCCGGTCGCATATCGCGTGTAAGGTGCGACTTCGCCGCCGACCGCCCAGCCCAATCGATCTGTCAGAAAATGCACGCCTCGCAGCGCACATTGCACGGGCGTCTGAGAAAAGGTCCAGTTCTGGCCCCCATCGCGGGTGATCCAGCACGCCCCACGATCACCCACAGCGCAGCCAAATTTCGAACCGACAAACGTCACGGCATGCAGCGTCGCATCGTCTTGAAGGGGAGAGGCCACTCCACCGGATCGGGCTTGCGCGATCTCCACCGAGCGAGGAGCCTGTCCCCAACTCATCGATGACAGCAGCCCCAGCCACGCCATGACTCCGCAGGCTGCAGTGAACACCGCACTCCGCCGAGCCGAGACGACTTGTGCTGCAGATGCATTGAGGAGTAGTTGCATGGGATTTGCCTCCGTGCCGCCCGAGCCTGTTGCCCAGACTCCAGCCATTGCCATCCTGGCTCATAATGATGTGCGGTAACCTAATCGAAAATGGCGTTTCTCGGGGAGACGGGTTTCTGATCCGGGGCTCGGTTTTCATTACGGCCGCACGGTGTTTCCGCGTTCCCTCGCTCATTATGAAAACACGAGAGAGGCAATGTACGTTCGCCGATTCTCATCAAACTCAGCTGCCGGGCGGGTGGCGATTTCCCTTCGCCTGACGGCTCAATAGCCGCTTGAGAGATATGGACTTGCGTTATTTATCAATCGGATGACACAATGGGCAATTCCATCAGGACGACCCGCTCTACAGGTCGAACCATGGTGCAGTTGAACCGGGAGTTGAGCGTCTTGAGAGCGATCATTAGTGACATCCATGGAAACCTGGAGGCGTTCACAGCCGTATTAGCGGATATTCGAGAGCAGGGTGTTCAGGAGATTTATTGTCTCGGCGACATAATTGGCTACGGCCCGAATCCCCGAGAATGCATCGACCTGGTGATGCAGAACTGTGCAGCCGTGATCCTGGGCAATCACGATCAGGCGGCACTCTTTGACCCCGCGGGCTTCAATGCCGGAGCGGAACGCGCGATTCTCTGGACCCGAAAGATGCTGGAAACCGGCGACCGCGTCGGCAACGAGCGTCGCTGGGAATTCCTGGGCGATCTGCCTCGCATGAAGCGCGAGGAGAAGTTCCTCTTCGTCCACGGCTCAGCCCGAAACCCGCTCAACGAATATGTCTTCCCCGAGGACATCTACAACCAGCGCAAGATGGAACGCATCTTCGGTCTGGTCGACAAGTACTGTTTCCAGGGTCACACCCACATTCCGGGCGTCTTTACGGAGGACTATTCCTTCATGAGCCCGGACGAGATCGATTTCAAGTGGGACTTTTCTGAGCAGAAGGTCCTCGTAAACGTCGGGTCTGTCGGCCAGCCGCGCGACGGGGACAATCGGTCGTGCTACGTGATTCTGGACGATCAGATGGTGCGTTACCGCCGGGTTTCCTACGACTTCGAGCAAACAATCGCGAAGATTTATGCGATTGACGATCTCGATAATTTCCTCGGTGACCGGCTGCGAGACGGGCGGTAAGTCGCGTTTTCGGCGGGACGGGCCAAGGAACTGTTCTCACGTACACTCAAATGAGTGAGTCTGCTCAAGTTGCATGCAATGCGTCCCCCCGATATCATCTCTCGCTTCTTTCCGCGCCGCCTCGAAAAGCGGTGAGCGGCGGAGACGGTGTCTGCACAGAGAACGACCTGACGAGGTCGCTTCGACAGGAATTCGAGTCATGGCGAACGCAACGAAGATTGAAGCACAAAAGCGAACGGGTAAGGGATCTCGAGCTGCGGCTCGTCTGCGGCTGGAAGGCTTGGTTCCCACCAATCTTTATGGCCATGGCCAGGAGTCAACTCCACTGAGCGTTTCAGCGGACGTTGTTCGTCCCCTGATCCAAAGCGGCCACAAGCTGGTGGAAATTCACTGCGACGGGAAGGTGGAAACCGCTCTCGTTCGTGAAGTGCAGTGGGATGCATTTTCCACAGTCATCACCCATGTCGACTTCATGCGGATCGACGTGAACGAGCGAGTTCACACCGTCGTCCCAGTCCAGCTGCGCGGAACTGCCCCCGGCGTTCTCCTGGGCGGTATCCTCGAGCAGCCTGTTCACAGCCTGCACATCGAGGCATCAGCGGCTGACGTTCCTGACTCGATCGTGATCAAGATCGATCAACTTCAGCTGGGTCAGTCGATCCACGTTCGCGACCTCACCGACTTGCCAGAAGGCGTGACCATCAAGGGTGCTGCCGACCAGGTCATCGTCCACGTTGTTTCGCCTCGCGCGGAAGAAGCCAAGGCAGTCGATCCCAACGCAGCTCCGACTCAGCCCGAAGTCATCGGCAAGAAGAAGAAGGACGAAGACGGCGAATCCAAGTAGTCGCCTGTCCCTCTCGAAGCACACAAACCTCGCATCCATCTATGGTTGCGAGGTTTTTCTTTTTCAATTACCGCAAATCTCAGCCCCATAAATGCCAAACACCCCGACTGCATAGACAGCCGAGGTGCTTGAAATCCGAATTACCCGACCAGGATTCGAACCTGGACAAACAGAATCAAAATCTGTTGTGCTAACCGTTACACTATCGGGTAGTCGAGGGAACGGACCCGGCTCCAGAGAGTTGGGTTCGCCCACCTGAGACGGAGGGAAGTGTACTGGTTCCTGATAATCAGGCAAGCCGAAATCCCCAATGATGTTACGTCGGATCGGAACCGATCCGGGCCAGCCGCCGAGTGTTAAACCTTACCGAATAAATCGACTTTAACGGCAGTTTCGCGTTCATTTGACCGATAAGAGGGATACGTCGCCCGGCCGATTCCATGCCGCTAAGGGTGACGTGTGGGAGAACCTCTATCGTGGCCAGGCGAAATCCAGCATTTCGAATTGCAATCGGCGGACTGACCGTGGGGGTCATTCTCTGTCTGGTCGCTGCGATTTCACTGTGGAAGGCCCCGTCGCTGGTCCGGGAGACGGCCACCGTATCTGTGGCCAGCGAGGCCCCGAACGCTTCGGAACCTGCAACTGCACCGATCCAAATCGCCCATGACGGCGAGGTCAGCGGACTGCTCAGCGACCCGCCACAGCGCCCGGTTCCCGAGCCGCAAGATTTTGTGGAACAGCCAGCACTGGACCAGGCCCCGGCAACCACTCAGCGAACCGCGCGAGTCGCCCCAGCTGAGCCCTCGGAGCCCGAGTTCACGGCCGATGCAGAGCCGTCCCCCGAAACGACTGCGGCTCCTGTCGCTGCTCAACCGGAGCGTACCGAATCAGTCGCGCCCCCTTCGCCTAGCCCACCAGCTGTGAATCCGGAAAACGGCATTGAAGCCGAAATCGCCTCGCTGAAGGGGCAAATCAATGAACTCGCTCGCACCCAATTGGAGAACCAGCTGGCGGAGATTCGTCACGCCGAGCAGTTGCTAATGACCCACCAGTCGACCCGCATGCTCGAAGCCCTGCAACGAGAAGTCGACCAGCTGAAAGCCGAGAAAGAGGCCGCCGCCCAGCTCGCCGCTGAAGCAGCACAGCTGGAGCAACACCAGGAAACAAAGACGGCCCAAATCCAGGAATTGCCCGATCAGAACTCGGAACCCGTCGTCGAACTGGGACCGATGCAGGACACCTCGAACAGCCAGGACACCCCTCAAGCAGACTCCGCCGACACGCATGTCCGTTACAGCGAATCCACCGAGATGCCGGGCCGCTACGATGTCCAGGCCGACGACGCCACGCTGCAAAGTTTTGTCGCCATCCTCGGCCCGGTCGCCGGTTGGAATCTGGTCAGCGGCCCCGAACTGACGGGCAACGTCACGCTTCGCTGGTCTCGCGTTGATCTTCGCCAGGCCCTCACGCAACAGTTGAAGGCCAAAGGCTGGCAAATTCGCGAAGAGGGCGACTTCGCCATCATCGAGCCTGTGTCAACGACCAAGTCTCACCCCATCACGACGGAATCGACTCCGCGGGCCAATGTCGCTGACGAGTCGTTCCAGGCACCAATCACCTTAAAACTGGCCCCCGGCGCTGCGGAAGGCTCCACCTACGACAAGTCGACGGGAATTCTCATCCAGCCGGGATCTTCCGCACGTGGTGTCCCCGTCAGTCGGACCCGCTCGCTGCCAGCCCCTGCGGCTCACGAGCCGGTGCAACCGCCAGCCTACAAGACACCGACTCCTCCCCCAGCCTCGGCAGTTCATGAGCCCGCTTCGGAACCTGCTCCGCTCCTCATGAAATCGACGCCTCAGGCTCCCATTGCAACCCCCGCACCTGACAAGGTCGTCGCCAGCACTCCGGCCCCCGCGCCCGTGAAAGCGCCGGAACAGCCTTCGCTGGCAGCCCCTCGGCTTCTGCCGACCCCGCAGCCCAAATCGGCACCAGCAGAGATGACTCCCGTCGGTGCCACGCCGATTGACCTGGTTTCGCCATCAGCGAAAGTCGACATCGATGTCACGATCCTCGAACTGCTCAGCCCGCAACGACCAGAGCAGGGCCTGCTTTCGCAGTCGATCACCGTTGCAGACGGTGGCAAATGCCCAACCTGTGGCCTGAATCACGCCGCGGGCGAGGTTCCACTGGGGCACGCCACCCATGGTTGGTTCCAGATGAACGAGGGAATCCGCTGCGGAGTCTGCACGATGACCTCCGAACAAATCATCACCCGACTCCAGCAGGACGCTCAGGCTACCATCACAGCCACTCCCCACGCCCAAGTCTTATCAAGACAGGTCGCTGAAATCGGCCTCACCGAAAAGCAGGGTTTTCGCCGCATCAACTTTCGGACGACTGGCGAGAAGGATCAGTACGAACTGCTGCAAGGCGGCGTGGAAATCGCCTTGCGTCCCACCCTCGAAGCCGACGGAGTTATCCGCCTCGACCTGACCCCAGTGACCACGGCGGCGGGCGATCTTACAGACACCGCCAAACCGGGCTCACCCTCGACCACCAGTTTGACCATACCCCCTGATAGCTGCGCAGTCATCGGAGGGATGTACTTCGGAATCGAACAAGGCTCCGACCTGGCCAGCCGTTCAAAGCGAATCGGCTCGATCCTGACCGGGAAATTCGCTGACCGAGATATTCGAGAAGTCGTCGTCGTCATTCACGTTCAACCAGCTGGCGATTCAGACATTGACGCGTCCCCAGCCTCGCTGACCATTGAAAGCGACGCCGCCGCACCTGCACCACTGCTGATCCCGCCAACAGCTTCACCGATTCCACAGTAGCCAGAGATCTCTCCAGGTCATCGCACACAAGACGATTCAACGTGAGCGAAACCAATTACGCCTATCGAACTCACTCTGTAGCGCCAGACACGTCGCGGCACCCTGGTCTCAAAATCACAGCGAGCGCCACGCCATAACAAAACGACCGACAGAGATCGGAAACTCGTTCCTGCGAGACCGAGACAGGATCTAGAAGCATAAACAATTACACAACAGACACTTAAGAACGCCCCTCAACACATCTTGCTCGTCTCGAATGACTCGAACAAACAAATTTGAACTCACCCCAAAAAAGCGGGATTCGGATCGTTGACAGGTGGGGGTGGTGGTTTTACACTGCTCGACCCGCCGGCAAGCCCGGTGGGGGACAAGAGGGAATGAGGCGAGCTTTGGTTTGCCGAAAGTCTTTCTGGCTGTGAGCTTCGGGCTCATGGCGATGCTCTTTGGAAACATGGTGGAAGCAAGCGTGGCATCTATTGGATACTGACGAAGGTCAATATCCGGAGCGAATCTTAGAAGCGAATTGCCAGAAGGCGGCGTGCTGATCATCACACTTTGCGAAGAAGGGGTGAATCTGTGCTGGTTGCGAAAGTGACTGGCGTGGGTGAGTTTCTTCCTGGCAAAGCTGATCTGATCAAGCAACTAAGGGCGCACGGGGGATGTCTTGGCGCTAGAAGGCGAAGAAGGGCGTGGAAGGCTGCGAAAAGTCTGGGGGAGCCGTCAAACAGGCATTGATCCCGGAATCCCTGAATTATTGCATGATGAATCCATAGTCATGCAAGGCGAACGTGGAGAACTGAAACATCTCAGTACCCACAGGAAGAGAAAGAAAACTCGACTCCCTGAGTAGTGGCGAGCGAAACGGGATATAGCCTAAACCGACGTCTACGGATGTCGGGGTCGTGGGGCCGAACTACATGAAGTAAGAAAACCAAATCTTAGAGGAATCCAACTGGAACGTTGGACCACAGAGGGTGAAAGTCCCGTACTCGAAAAGATTTGGACTTCTGTTCGGTACCCGAGTAAGTCCGGGCACGTGAAACCTGGACCGAATCTGGGAGGCCCATCTCCCAAGGCTAAGTACTCTCTAGCGACCGATAGTAAATAAGTAGCGCGAGCGAAAGATGAAAAGAACCCCGCAAGGGGAGGGAAAGACCCTGAAACCGTGTGCCTACAAGCAGTCGGAGCCTTCGCAAGAGGGTGACGGCGTGCCTATTGAATAATGATCCGGCGAGTTATCGTCGTTGGCGGGCTAAAGTCTTCAGGACTGGAGCCATAGGGAAACCGAGTCTGAATAGGGCGACCATTGTCAACGGGGATAGACGCGAAACCTGGTGAACTACCCATGGGCAGGTTGAAGCGCGGGTAAAACTGCGTGGAGGACCGAACTCACTAATGTTGAAAAATTAGGGGATGACCTGTGGGGAGGAGTCAAAGTCTGATCAAACCAGGAGATAGCTCGTTCTCTCCGAAATAACTTTAGGGTTAGCCTCGGACAACTACGCGATAGGGGTAGAGAGACTGAACTGGCTCGGGGGGCTACCCGCCTACCCGTCCTAACCAAACTCCGAATACTATTGCGACTATTCCGGGAGATAGTCTCTGAGGGAGAAGCTTCAGAGTCGAGAGGGAAACAACCCAGATCGTCTGCTAAGGTCCCAGAATTCTGCTCAGTCACTAAGGATGTTTGATTGCAATGACAGCCGGGATGTTGGCTTAGAAGCAGCCATCATTTAAAAAGTGCGTAATAGCTTACCGGTCGAGCAGTCATGCACCGACAATGAACGGGAGTAAGCAGAATACCGAAGCAGCGGGATCCGTAAGGATCGGTAGGAGAGCGTTCCACATCAGCAAGTCAAACCGTAAGGGATGATATCGGGGTGTGGAAGTGATTATGCCGGAATGAGTAACGATTATGCAGGTGAGAAACCTGCACGCCGCATGCCTAAGGTTTCCTGGGGAAGGTCAATCCGCCCAGGGTTAGCCGGTCCCTTAGTCGAGGCCGAAAGGCGTAGACGATGGATAGCAGGTTAATATTCCTGCGCTGCGTAGGGAGGACGTTGTGTGAATCAGGAGCGGGCTGCTAGACATGCCCGTGCCGCAAGGCCGAGTCCCTGGTTGATGAAGTTCTGTGAAGCACAACCAAGAAAAGCCCCTACACCAATGCAACCGTACTAAAACCAACACAGGTAGGCGAGGCGAGTAGCCTAAGGCGCTCGGGAGAACGGTGGTTAAGGAACTCTGCAAAATGACTCCGTAACTTCGGGATAAGGAGTGCCATCTTCGGATGGCGGCACGAATCGGCTCTAGCGACTGTTTATCAAAAACACAGGTCTGTGCGAACACGTAAGTGGATGTATACAGACTGACGCCTGCTCGGTGCCGGTAAGTTAAGGAAGAGGGTGAGTCGCAAGGCGTAGCCCGCAACCAAAGCTCCGGTAAACGGCGGCCCTAACTATGAGGGTCCTAAGGTAGCGAAGTTCCTTGTCGGGTAAGTTCCGACCTGCATGAATGGCGTAACGACTGGAGCACTGTCTCTACCACCGACCCGGTGAAGTTGAATCCGTGGTGAAGATGCCACGTTCCCGCAGCGTGACGGAAAGACCCCATGAACCTTTACTGTATGCTGGTATTGGTATTAGGCATGTCTTGTGTAGGATAGGTGGGAGGCTGCGAAGTTGGAGCGCAAGCTCTGATGGAGCCAACGTTGAAATACCACCCTGGACCTGTTTGATATCTAACCCCGACCCGTAATCCGGGCGGTGGACAGTGCCAGTTGGGCAGTTTGACTGGGGCGGTCTCCTCCAAAAAGGTAACGGAGGAGCTCAAAGGTACCCTCAGCCTGGTTGGCAATCAGGCGAAGAGCGTAAGGGTAGAAGGGTGCTTGACTGCAAGACAGACGAGTCGCGCAGAAACGAAAGTTGGACCTAGTGATCCGGCGGTTCCGAATGGAAGGGCCGTCGCTCAACGGATAAAAGGTACTCTGGGGATAACAGGCTGATCCCACCCGAGCGTCCATAGCGGCGGTGGGGTTTGGCACCTCGATGTCGGCTCATCACATCCTGGGGGTGGAGAAGCTCCCAAGGGTTCGGCTGTTCGCCGATTAAAGTGGTACGTGAGCTGGGTTCAGACCGTCGTGAGACAGGTCGGTCCCTATCTGCTGTGGGCGTTCGAGGCTTGAGGGAGTTTCTCTTTAGTACGAGAGGATTTAGAGGGACGGTCCGATGGTGTTCCTGTTGTCACGCTAGTGGCACCGCAGGTTAGCTACGACCGGTTAGGATAAGTGCTGAAAGCATCTAAGCACGAAGCCAGTCCCAAGATAAGGCCTCGTTGAAGTCCCCTGGAAGACGACCAGGTTGATAGGCCGGGTGTGTAAGGCGGGTAACCGTCTCAGCTGACCGGTACTAACGGACGATAGCTTGATCTTTTCTGCTCTGTCCGCAGAGTGGAGATGTGTGGTCTGTCTGGTGAGCAATCACCAGACCGACACAGCATCTGCCTAATGGACAATGAGCTTCAAAGACTTGCTCCGCGATACAATCGCACGATGAACACGCATTGCTTCCACCTTTTCATACACAGCCTGATCGGAGAAATCTGGTCAGGTTGCATTCCGGTGACTTTACCCATCAGGAAACACACGTTCCCATTCCGAACACGACCGTTAAGCTGATGGGGCCAACGATAGTGCCGAAAGGCGTGAAAATAGGTCATTGCCGGGAACTTTTAAAACACCTCGCGAAGAGCAATCTCCGCGAGGTGTTTTTGTTTTGGTAACCCTACATTCTCCAGACATCGGCCGCACTCATTTCCCAGACCCGATGCTCCCGTTACCCGCGTCCGCTTAGACACCGATCTCCGCCGCTCTCGCACTGCATGAATCGTTTTCTCTCACAAAGCTCCTCGCTCCAGCTGATTCGTTCCATACCCTCTGCGTTCCTCCGCGGCCCCCTGCGGTGAAATATTCGGCGAGTGATTGCCGAACAACTCGGGCAGTTTTGTGACTCCACGAGGGAGGATTCACCGCAGAGGAAGAGGAGGGTGTTCTGTGACATCAAAACTTGCCAACGCTTATCGTTTTGAGTTGGCGGTGATCACTTCGAACAGGCTGTCCCAAGTCGCTTCTGGGGCTATCGCACTTACAGGAAGACCGACCTCGGTGGCTGCAGAGGCGGTGAGAGGACTGATCGCTGCGATACGGATGGACTGGCCGATGAGTGGGCGAGCCGCATCAGGGACCAGGTGGTTCAGGCTCTTGGCTCCCGAAGGGCTGCTGATGCAAATCCAGTCGAGTTCGCCATTCCGGAGCAACTCCTGAACCTGGGGGGTGAATTCGGTCACGTCGAGATTCTGGTAGACCGGCAATTCAGTGACTTCTGCCCCAGCTGCGCTGAGTTGTTGGGGGAGAACGTCGCGGCCGCGAGTGGCCTTGGCCCAGAGGACTTTTTTTCCGGCAACGTGCGGCTGAAGTGCTGCAGCGAGAGCCTCAGCCCGAAACTCGTCCGGGATGAGGTCGGCATTCATGTGCCAATGGGACAGCCGCTCCGCCGTGGTCGTCCCGATGGCTGCGATGCGGCACTTTCCCAATGCCCGCCCATCGAGGCCCAAGGCGTGCAGCCGCCCGAAAAACCCGTCGACGCCGTTGACACTCGTGAACACAGCCCAGTTGTAGGACGAGAGTTCACCGATTGTCGCATCCACTGCGGAATGGTCAGTGAGGGGAGCGACAGCGATGGTCGGCATCAGAATTGGCTCAGCCCCCAACTGGCGAGCCAGTCGGATTGATTCCTCCGCTTGCCCGGCGGGGCGTGTGATGCCAATCCGCAGGCTTTGAAGTGGTCGCCGCTCGGCCCAGCTGGCTTGCTGCCGGAGACCCACGCATTCGCCGACGATCAGCAGCGATGGCGGTTTGAGGTGGGCCACCTGAGCCAGTGTCGCGATTGTCGCAAGGGTTCCGACGACGACCTGCTGTCGAGGCGTGGTTGCCTGGCAGACGACAGCTGCGGGTTGGTCGGAGGGGCGTCCGGCTTCGACCAGTGAGCGAGTGATCTGCTCAATGCGATGCAGCCCCATGTAAAACACGAGCGTCCCGGGGAAGTGACTCAGCTGGCTATAGGGCAGGGCACTCTCGGGCTTTGTCGGATCTTCGTGGCCGGTGATCAGTGCGACAGCTGATGCATGGTCGCGATGAGTCAGAGAGATCCCGGAGTACACAGCGGCACCGGTGGCTGCGGTGATCCCGGGGACAACTTCAAAGGGCACGCCGGCCTGGGCCAAAGCCACGGCCTCTTCGCTGCCGCGGCCGAAGATGAACGGGTCGCCGCCCTTGAGCCGGACGACGGTTTTGCCCTCTTTGGCAGCGGCGATGAGTCGCTGGTTAATCTCTGACTGGTCCAGATGTCGACTGCCGGGCCCCCCGACTCGGGCGGTGCGTTCAGTGGTTGCTCGCGTGTGTTCAAGCAGCTGGGGATTCGCCAGGCCGTCGTAGAGCACAAGGTCGGCCATCTGGAGGCACTCTCGCCCCCGCAGAGTCAGTAGTCCCGGATCGCCAGGCCCCGCCCCCACCAGATAGACCACGCCGTTCTTTGTCGTGGAAGGTGTCTTGGAGGATGGTGGCAAGTTGGTCATGGGGTGTTACTGATCATGCGGCGAGCGAGCAGCTCCATGCGGGCGAATCAGACACTCGCACGGAGCCGTGAGGTAGGCGGTCTATCTTATCAAGCTCAAGGCGATTCGCCCGAGCGAGGTGAGCTCCGGCTGGGGAATTTCAGCGAAGGCTGCTCGCTGGACAATCGCGAGCTGAACTGCCAAGTTTTACCGATCACTGATTCATCCCCGCAGCGAGCTGCCCGTCTCATGAACCATCCCTGGATTGCTGACCGCATGCACAAGATCGACGCCTCCGGAATCCGGAAGGTGTTCGACCTCGCCGCGAATATGAAGAACCCGATCAACCTCAGCATCGGGCAACCCCATTTCGATACGCCCGAGGTCATCAAAGAGGCGGCCAAGCACGCGATCGACAACGGGAAGAATGCCTATAGCCAGACGCAGGGGATCCGCTCGCTGATCGACAAGATTCAGACATCGGTCACCGCGGAATACCAGCATCCCGACCGCAAGGTGTTCATCACCAGCGGAACCAGCGGGGCCTTGATGCTGGCCCTGGAGTGTCTCGTGAATCCGGGCGATGAGGTGATTGCCTTTGACCCGTGGTTCGTGATGTACAAGCATCTGACGACGCTGGCGGGGGGGACGATCAAGGCGATTTCGACCTACCCCGATTTCAAGATCGACCTCAACAAGGTCCGAGATGCCATCACTCCGCGAACCAAGGTCATCCTCTTCAACAGCCCCGCAAACCCGACCGGCCGGGTAGCGACCGAAGAAGAGATCCGGGGCCTGGCGGAACTGGCCAAAGAGAAGAACATCTGTCTGATCAGTGACGAGATCTACCGGGCCTTCTGCTATGACCGACCGTTTGTCAGCCCGGCCAAGTACAACGACCAGACGCTCGTGATCGACGGCTTCAGCAAGTCACACTCGATGACCGGCTGGCGTGTTGGCTGGTGCCACGGACCGGAGTTTTTGATTCAGCAGATGGCGAAGCTGCAGCAGTTCACGTTCGTCTGCGCCCCGCATCCGTTCCAGTGGGCGGGAGCCGAGGCGTGGGATGTCGATGTCAGCTCTTACGTGGCCGACTACAAGCGAAAGCGGGATCTCTTCGCAGCTGAGATCGGCCAGGATTACGAGATCATCGGGGCCGATGGGGCGTTCTACATGTTCATCAAGGCACCCTGGGGCACAGCCACCGAGTTCGTCACGAAGGCGATCGAGAACGAGCTGTTGATCATCCCCGGCAATGTCTTCAGTGCCCAGGACACGCACTTCCGCGTGTCGTATGCCGCCAAGGATGAGACGCTGCTGCGTGGGGCGGAGGTCCTGCGGAAGATCGCCCGGCGATAGTTCACAATTCCGGGAGGGCGAAGCTCCCGCTGAGCCGTATTAACCAGGCGACATCCAATCGCGATAGCGGCTCAGCGGGAGCTTCGCCCTCCCGATGGGGCTCCTCATCAACCACCGATGATTTCATGAATCGGGTCAGGTCGATCGACCAGTGGTGTCGGCCGTCCGGCGAAGTCGAGGAAGGACTGCCCGGCATCGATCCCCAACTGGTGGTAAACGGTGGCCAATATGTTTTGCGGTTCGAGCGGCCGCTCGACAGGGAACTCCGCCTTGCTGTTGGTGGCTCCGACAACCACGCCGCCCTTGATCCCGCCGCCGGCCATCATGACGGAGATCGCATCGCCCCAGTGATCGCGACCGGGGGTGGGGTCGTTCGGAAGTCCGTTGTTCATCCGCGGGGTCCGACCGAATTCCCCCATGACGAGGACGAGCACGCGATCGAGCATGCCACGCTCTTCCAGGTCATTGATGAGCGTCGCGACGCAGTGGTCCATCGCCCGCATGTTCGAGCAGTGGCCTTCGAGGCTGCTGTGATGATCCCAGTGCGGCATGTCGACGGTCACGAAAGGAACACCGACTTCGACCAGACGCCGAGCCATGAGCGTGTAGCGAGCCCACGGGTTCTTGCCGTATCGCTCGGCGACAGCTGGGTCTTCCTGGGTGAGGTCGAACGCCTTTACGGCATCCCCTCCGAACAGCATCGAGTAGGCCTGCTGGCGGTAGATATCGACCGAGTCCATCACCCCGCGCTGGTCGATTTCACGCTGGACGCGATCGAGCGATGTGAGCAGCGAACCTCGTGAGCCTGCACGATCCAGATCGATCGAGACACCACTGCTGAAGCACTTGGGCTTCGTGATCTCCACAGCTGAGGTGTGGTGCAGGTACTTCGTCTCGGTATCGACATCAAACGGGTTGTACGCGTTGCCGAGATACGCAGCTCCGTGGTATCCGGGGAAGATGTAAATGCTCTCGGCAGCGGGCAACCCGACATTCGCGGGCATGCCGGGCTTCCTCGGTCCGATGGCCTTCGCGACACAGGCCCCCAGTCCCGGATACTTGGACTGCTTGTTCGCGGATGTGGCCCCGAACCGGCCCGTCAGCATCCAGTGGCCCGCGGCAAAGTGGTCACCAGTGCCGTGTTTGACCGAGCGGATGATCGCCAGCTTGTCGGCGATGGCAGCCTGCTTGGGCAGCGTTTCACAAAAGAATGTGCCCGGGAGTTTCGTCTCAATCGCCGTCTTGGGCCCGCGGTTCTCCAGCGGTGCCTCGGGTTTCGGGTCGTACGACTCCAGCTGACTGGGACCGCCATCCAGCCAGAACAGAATCACCGAACGATCGGTCTTCTTCGCCAGCCCCGCCGCCTGCAGCTGGAGCAGGTCCGACATCGACAACCCAGCTGCCCCCAGAAAGCCAGCCTTGAGAGCCGACCGGCGAGAGAGTCCCTGGCAATTGCGGCTCGTCGAGCCCGTTTGGATGTTCAGCATGGAGGAATTCCGCGCAAGCCAACCCCCGAGACAAGGTCTCACCACCTCATCATTCATCGGCAAGTGACTGATCAGTGATCAATAATGGGGGATGCGTCAGGGGAAATGCAAGGGGAAGTCGATTCACGAGGCGTCAAGAAGCGTCCAAAGAAAACAGCCCTCGATTGATCGAGGGCTGTTGAGATCACGTCGTGAACGCCATGCAGGAGTTACCAGCCGCGTACGCGAACGACCGAGTGAAACGGTCCGCTACGGGCATAGACACGCGGCCCGCCCCAGGCGGAGTAGCGGTAGGTCGACGAAAACGGCCCGACTCGCAACGACTCATACGCGACAGGTGTGTAAACCGGGCGAGCAACCACGACCGGAGCTGCCGTCACGAAGACTGGAGCGGGAGCGACATAAGTCGGCACGGGAGTCACAGCGACGGGAGCTGGCTCGTAGCTCGCGTAGGTGATCGTCGGAGCAGGAGCCACATAGGCCACGGGAGCTGCGTAGACCGGACGGGCGACAACCACGGGAACCGGGGAGTAGTACGACACACCGACCGGAACCGGAGCCACATAGACTGGTCGCACGACGGGAGCTGCGTACACCCCATACGGCGAGTAAAAATACTGAGCGTTGGCCACTGATGAGGCCATACCGAAGACCAGTCCGAGGACGCTCCACAAAACTGCTTTGAACATGTCAGGACTCCCGTGTTGCCGTCATGCGGAAGGAGCCAAGTCAACCGGGTCAGCATGTCGCTACCCTCGAAGCCAAAGACCCACGCTCAGCTTCGCGGAGACTTGCGCATCAGGCAGATCAAGCATAATCGGCAAACTGCGCAAAGTCATCCAATCGGGCGAAAGTTGCCGGATCGTGGATCGCAACAGCTCCCAACGCGGGCTTAATCCAACGGCCAGAGGGTCCGAAACACAGTTCTCGCGGGAGTCGAATGGACACCGATCTGCCCCCCGTGTCCGGTCACGATACGCCAGCATTTGGTCAGGCCAAACCCCAGCCCGCGTCCCGCATCCCGACCGGAAAAGAACGGGTCAAAAGCGTGCGTGCGTTCGACAGCTGTCAGCTCGGGGCCATTGTTACAGAGATCGACCTCGAGCCACCGACGGCCTTGCCAGGTCCGGAGCCTGGCGCGAAGTCCAATTCGACCTCCCGATTCCGCTCGCAGTCCGACCGCTCGTGTGACGTTGCGTAGAAGTTCTATACAAACAACTTGAAACTGCTCGGAGTCGACTGATGCCGAGAGAGTTGAGCTGGGCGAATGGTTGTCCGGTTGGATCTCAATCTGCAGATCGACCCGGGCCCGCGTCAGCTCTTCCGCAAAACGATCGGTCACCGCACGAATCAGCGGCTCAATCTCCACCAACTGGCTTTTCGGAGCGGGAGGTCGAGCAAAGACCATCGTGTCCGAGATCATGTCCCGAATGCGGAGGGCCTGCCCCCCGATAGAGGTCAGCCAGCGTCGCCGTTCCGGGTCGACCTCCTGTCGCAACAGGAGTTGGGACCGGCCAAGGATTGTCCCCAGCGGATTATTGATCTCGTGACCAGCCCCAGCTGCGAACTCGGCCAATGATCGCAGCTTGGCATCACGAAGCTGACGCTCTCTCGCCGCCAGCCAGCCCAGCAGTGTCCCGAGCCACGCCAACTCGTCGTCGCGAGGGGCAGGGCGTTCGGAGCCGATCCAGCAAAGTGCTCCACAGGGCGAGACCGTTGATGGGCTCTCGCAGTCATGGCCATCGTCGGACGGGAGTGAAGCGATCGGCAGCAGCCGGACCTCGGCCTCGCGCGGGTCCGCATCCGGGAATGACCACACCGCCAAGTCATTCACATCGACCGCATCTCCGTCAAACTCCCGCTGCCGTACGTCGTAAAACCGCGACGTCCCGACGACTCCGACCGCGACCATCGACGGTTCGGGCCACACCCACACAGCGAGGGGGCCACGCGAGTCACCCTCAAGCAACGCCAGCAGCTTCACCAGCCCCTGTTCCAGATTGGGCGACCGCAGGAACTCACCCAGCCAAAGAGAAACCCCCTCGGCTGGGACAGCTGTTCCAGCAAAGGGGGAGGTGGAATTCACGGGTTGTGATCCGAAAGCGTCTCGCGCGGGTGTCCGAGTCGACTAGCGAAGCGGGCGGTTGGAAGCCTTTTCCATGTCGAGCAGTTCGCACATCCGACCGAGGAGAGCCTCGACCTCGAAGGGCTTCTGCAGGAAGTCGTTCGCTCCGGAGTCACGGAGATCCTGAATCTTGTCCTGCTCCACCAGACCGCTGATGCAGATGATTTTGACATCATCGAGCGACGAGTCGCTGCGGACTCGCTGGCAGACTTCTTTTCCGTTGATATCGGGCAGCATGATGTCGAGCACGAGGATGTCGGGCTTGTATTCCCGAACCATCATTCCAGCGTCGAAACCGTTGTTCGCCACGCGGACTTCAAACCGGCCATCGGCTTCCAGAACATCGCGGATCAGTTCAACAAGTTCCAGGTCATCGTCGACGACCAGTGCCTTGCGACGGCCGCTTTCCAAAGCGTCGGTCGGGATCCCATTGTCCTTCATAAACTTATGCAGGACATCGCGAGGAATGCGACGGAAGCGTGACCCCGGGACGCGGAAGCCCTTCAGCTGACCCGAGTCGAAGCAGCGAATAATGGTCTGCTGGCTGACCTTGCAAATCTTGGCTGCTTCGCCGGTTGTGAAAACCGTTTTCATGGCACTCTTTCCATCCCTTGGAGTGAGTCCGTAGCTCACAACGCTACGGCCGGACCATGAGCACCGCAATGCGATGTGTGGAACACCCCCAGCTTCCATCGATCCGTGAACGGAAGCTGTTGCGACTACAACGGGTCACTGGACATGCCCCAAAGGCTCTCACCGTCTCGCAGATGAGCAGTCTTCCCTCAGAGTCACGATCTTGCCGATTCTTCCAGTTGTGCCGATTGTATCTAGGTTGCGGGGCCGGTCAAGAGGGGTTTCCCAACGCCTCCTCCCGCTCTTCGTGAACCTCCCGAATCTCCCGGTTCACGTCTAAAAACAATTTATCACAACGATTTACGTCTACTCCATTTGACGGAACCACCCAGTCTCCCATCAAAGTTGACTGACATTCGTCAAATCAGTCTCACTCGACACTTACCAGCGAAACAGGCCCGTGCCCCAGCTGAGACCCGCCCCGAAGCCGCACATCAGCAGCAAGTCGCCACGCCGAATCTTCCCCGCGCGGTACGCCTCATCGAGCACAAGGGGCACCGACGCAGCACTCGTGTTCCCGTACTTATGCACATTACAGAAGACGCGGTCCGGCCCGATTTCCAGGCTATCCATGGCGGCGTCGATAATCCGGATGTTCGCCTGGTGGAGGAGGAACAGATTGACATCCTCCGCCCGGTGGCCCGACTTCTCCAGAACCAGTTCGATCGAATCCTGCACCAGCCGGACAGCCCACTTAAACACGCTACGGCCATCCATCCGCAGGTACTGATCTCCGGCCAGAATCGATTCCGGCGTGATCGGACAACGCGATCCCCCGGCCGGCCGGTCGAGCAGATCCGCCCCCGAACCATCCGCTCCCATCTGGTAGCAGACGAGGCCTTGAGACGATTCTCCCTTGGCAATCAGCACAGCTCCCGCAGCATCGCCGAACAGTGGATAGGTCCGCTGGTCCTTGGGATTCACAATCCGGCTCAGGCAGTCGACCCCGACCACCAACGCCAGCTTGGAATTCCCCGTCGCGACGTACTGCGAAGCGGTCACCATCGAGTACATGAACCCGGCACAGGCCGCCGACAAATCGAACGCCGCACAGTCGAGCCCGAGCCGATTCTGTAGCAGACACGCCGTCGAGGGACACAAGTAATCGGGTGTCACCGTTCCAACGATCAGCAGGTCGATGTCCTTGGGATTCACGCCAGCCGCACGGATCGCTCGCTCCGCAGCTGCGAAACTCATGTCGAGCGTCGAGACGTGAACCGGAGCCTGACGCCGTTCCAGAATCCCGGTCCGCTCACGAATCCAGTTCGCATCAAATCCGAACCGCTTATTGAGTTCTTCATTGGTGACCACATTATCGGGAACGAATGACCCTGTGCCCAGAATCTGAACGCCGGTCAGCGAAGCCGTCCGTTGGCTGGTCAAAACGTGCTGGCGTTGTGGAAGTTGGCTTTCGGTCACGGGGGGACTCAACTCGGTGGGGGCAGCCCGGATTCACCGAGCGGTCTCAGGACAGGATGCTCATCAAACGGAGCAATCCCAGATGGAGAGGCGAACAAGAAGTACGTTTCGCACCCCACGGAATCCTCCGCAGGCGTGCCGCCAAAGCACACTTGTTTGCAGTGCTGGCAGTGTACCCGTGGAAACCGAGTGAAACCAGCCCGCAAATCGTCTCGGAACGCCGCCCACAATGGGAAACGGCGAAGCCAGCATACAGACTTCGCCGTTCAAAAATTCGTCATGCTCAAGGGCGGTCAGACGCTCCCCTCACAGGGAGTAAGAACAGACAAGGCTGTCCGCTCCACTGAGTTTAAAAAGCAGGGCAGACATTCCTGTCTGTCCCATTCTCCCGTCCGGCCAACCTCCCGGGCCGAATGGTGTCGCCCACTCAGAACAGCGATCTCTGAGTTTTCCGGCTGGCACGCTCCAACTCGCCCGGCCAGGGTGGCAAGCAGGACAGGCTCGGCACTCTCTCCCGAATCGCGCGGTCGATGATGCGAGCAAACTCCGGGGCGAACGCATCGTCGGGGGAATGGGCGAAGACGATCGGCTTCAAGCCCCTTTCAATCCAGCCTCCTACCGTAACGGCCCATTCCTCGACCCACGGAGTGACGGTCGCCAAATCGTTCCGCCCGACAAACCGGACCATCGGTCGGGAGCCGGTCACGGTCGTGCGGTAGGGCGACCGAGGTTTCCGGCGTTGTGACTCGCGCTCCGCCTCGTCGGTCGGTGGAGCAGAGAACAGCGCCCGGCTGTCGAACAGGCAGCGATCCATCCCGTGCGAGGTCAACAGCTCGTCGAACCGCCGCTCGCATTCCCCCTCGTCGAAGTAGTCGGAATGCCGGGCCTCGACCGAGATCGGCAGGTCACTCGGCCACGCATTCAGAAACCGGGCCAGAGCCACAAACTGTCGGGCTGAGAACTGCGGCGACAGCTGGAGAAATGCCGGCCCCAGACGCCCATGCTGTTTGAGGACTCGCATCAGCCCGATAAACGCCCGCGTGATCGACTCCGCCCCAATCAGCATGGCATCGTGAGTCAGAGCCTTGGGAAACTTCAGACAAAACTGAAACCCCGGAGCTGCCTTCTTCGCCCAGCCTTCAATGACCTCGGGCGTGGGAAGTGCGTAGAACGAGCTGTTGACCTCGACGGTCGAGAAGGCCTGCGTGTACTGAGTCAGCCACTCGTCGCGCGGAGCCTTGGCCGTATAGAGACTCCCCCGCCACCGCTCGCAGCCCCACACCGGACACCCGAGCATGAGCGCGGGGGTGCTGGGTCTGGGCGATGATTCGGTGACGACAGACTCCACAGCCAGGAACTCCAAACACGTGTAACAAAAGTCGCGGTGATGGCCATTTTGTATCGAGTCGCCGATCAGCGACCAATCGTATTCAGGGGGAATGTCGTAAGCGTACATATCTCGAAACCTCGACGAAACAAGAGAGTTTTTCACAGACCCCAACGGGGTCGCGCCTCGTAGCCCAGGGTCGGCTGCGTAGCGGCAGACCCTGGGAACGGATGTTTCGGTTGCCAACAACCCCACCGGGGTTGCGTCCAAAAGCGGTCGCAACCCCGGTGGGGTTGAATGGTCAGCAATCGAATCCAGGGGTAGCCCTCTTCGCGGGCTCCCCCTGGCGATGAGACGAGACCCCGTTGGGGTCAATTCACCGATGTTTTTGATGCACGCCAATCCCGGTTACGAAGACAGAATGCAATTGACAGAGCCTCAGTGGTCGACTACTTTGTATTGCGTAGTACCGAGCAGGGAGAGCTCTTTATGAGTGATAACTGGACCACCCAGCTTCGCAAGGGGCTGCTCGAGCTGTGCGTGCTGTTGCTGCTGAAAAAGCAGGAGGCTTACGCGTACGAATTGCTGGTCACATTGGGGCAGCGAACCTCTCTGGGCATAACGGAAAGTACGCTCTATCCGCTGCTGGCCCGGTTGGAACGCGAAGGTTATCTGGCGGTTCGAATTGCCCCCTCGGCCAACGGCCCCAACCGCCGCTATTACCGCCTGGTCGCTCTCGGCGAGCAGCACCTGGCGTCAATCACGAAACAGTGGAAGTCGGTGTCTCAGTCTGTCAGCGAACTTTTGTCGGAAGGATGAACCCATGCCAGCAGCCATGATTGCCCTGTCGCCGGACCTGGAACGACTCATTGACGAGCGACTCGATGCTGTCGATCGCATCCTGAGCCTTTCGCGAACAGCTCGTTCGGAAAGGATGCAGATCCTCAGTGATCTGGAGTCGCAAATCCGCGATCGCCTGGCGTCCAGAACCAGTGAGGAACCGACCCGCGCTGATCTGCTGGCGGTACTCGCCGAGCTTGATCCACCGGAGGCGTACCTTGATGAGAGTGTGTCGATCTCTCCTGCATTCCGAGCCAGCGGATTCGCGAATGAAGGGAGTCAACGAGTGGCAGGTGATACCTTGGCGGCCAGCATTCCCGCCACAAAATCCGAGAATGGTACGCTAGCTCTTTGGGCTGGATTCCTAGTGAGCGCAGGGTGCATCCTGATGCCGAGTATTACGTTTCATTGGAATTTAGAGTCTTTTTTCTCCCTCCGTATTGTACTACCACTGACCATTGTCTGTGGGAGCTTCCTGGCATTTCTGAACTTGTTGCAAACCGGGCCCAAGTCGGACATCAATCGACTGATCACATGGGCCTGTGTCGGTACATTTCCGTTTGCGGCGTTTTATGCAATCGTATTGCTTGCCGTGCTGCTAGGAGGATTTGGGAGTGATATAAGCGAAGAAGCGGTCATCGTCTATTGGTACGCTATCCCGGCCTTCGTCCCTCTGACCCACGGAATCTGGCTCGGATTCTTTACCGTTCGATACATGTGGAAGCGACAGGCAGCCTGAACTGATCACTTCAAACCGTACATAGTGTTGCGTCCCGGTCCCTCGGTCCCGATGATTCTCCCATCGAGGCCGATATTCTGCGAACGGATGCAGGGCGAGCTTCGACTCTCTGACAGAGTGTGGTGGTTGTGTCTTCTCCGATTCGTGCGGTGGTGTTTGATCTGGATGGTCTGATGGTGAATACCGAAGAGGTGTTCCACCTGACCGGGCATGAGCTGATGCGGCGGCGGGGCAAGGTCGCCACGCAAGAGCTGTTCAACGCGATGATGGGTCGCCGGGCCCGCGAAGCCTTCGCCGCGATGATCGACATGATGCAGCTGACCGACACAGTGGACGAGCTGGCGATCGAATCCGAAAGCGTCTTCGACAGTATTCTGGAGACCAAGCTGCGGACGATGCCGGGGCTGCTAGAGTTGCTCGACCATATTGAGACTCGCGACCTGCCGAAGGGCGTCGCGACCTCCTCCGACCGGGTTTACATGGAGCGGATGCTTGGGCATTTTAACTTGCTGCACCGGTTCCCGATGCGACTGACTGCCGAGGACGTCACGCACGGCAAACCGAACCCCGAGATCTACCTGACCGCTGCCAAACGCATCGGCGTCGATCCGCACGAGATGCTGGTCCTCGAAGACAGCCACAATGGCACCAAAGCGGCCGCAGCTGCGGGGGCCCATATTATTTCGGTGCCTCACGAGTTCAGCCAGCACCACGACTTCAGCCACGCGAAGCATGTGGCCACGAGTCTCGTTGACCCGGTGATTCTGGAGCTGATCGGCGTGAGGTAAACATCGGCGAGCGTCCGGCGTCAGCCGGATGGTGCTGGTGACGGTGAACAGGTCATCGGTCGCTTCTTCTCCCTCGACGCGTCAAAGCACCGGGGGGCTAACGCCGCCCCGCTCGCCGATAAATGTTCAATTCGTCTTCAGGCTGATTAGCCCGAGTAACGCCAGCAGGGCGGAGACGATCCAGAACCGCACCACGATACGGGTCTCCGGCATCTGCTCAAACACGAAATGATTGTGCAGCGGGCTGCACGCGAGGATCTTCTTCCCCCGCAATCGCCGACTGCCGACCTGGAGAATCACGCTGAGCGTCTCGGCGACGAACACTCCCCCCACGATCGCATAAAACAGCTCCAACCGCGTCGCCAAGGCCCCGAGAGCCAGCAAGGCTCCCAGCGGCAACGCCCCGGCATCGCCCATGAAGACCTTCGCCGGGTGGACGTTAAACCACAGGAATCCGAGCACCGCCCCGACCATCGCTCCCAGTGGCACCGCCAGCTCGCCGACACCAATGAAGTGAGGAATGCCGAGGTAGCTCGACAACTCCCGATGCCCGGAAAGATAGATCGCCAGAGTCACTGCTCCACCAGCAAACAGCGTACACCCCGACGCCAACCCATCGAGCCCATCCGTCAGGTTCACCGCGTTCGAGGAACTGACCATGACGAACACTGCCCAGGGAATCAGCCACACCCCCAGCGTGTAGATGCCGAGTCCGAACGGCCAGACAAACGCTGTTCCGTTGGTCGATCTCACCTGGATCTGATAGAGCCAGCACGCGGTGATTGTGGAGAGAATGATCTGCCCCGCCAGCTTCTGGCGAGCGGTCAGGCCCCGTTTTTTTGTCGTGAGCTTGATCCAGTCATCAAGACATCCCAGCATCGTAAATGTGCCGGTCACGAACAGGGCCATCCAGACACGGCCGCTCGACAGGTCCCCAAACGCCAGCACCGACAACACGATCGCCAGACTCATAAAGACACCGCCCATCGAAGGCGTTCCCGCCTTCGCGGCGTGCAGCTCGTTCAACCGGTCCGAGGCACTGTCGATCCGCTCCCCGTACCGTGACCTTAACCAGCGGATACAGCTCGGCCCAAAGACCAGCGTCGCGACAAAGGCCATCACAGCGGCCAGACCGATTCGCGCAGTCAAATAGACGGGAGCTGCAGCTCCACCCTCCACTACGGGCGACGAAAACCGGTCCACGAACCAGAACACCATGGGACTCATTCCCGTTAGCAACGCTCATCCCGGCTCGCGCAGTCCGCTGCCCTCCGGGGGCCACCTCAACAGCCCGGCGGAGAATAGGTCGTTTCTAACTGCGTGTCAGCAGTGATTTCACGGAGAGCCCGCGTTTGGAATCTGGTCGATCGTCAGCGTCCCCAACCCGAGGTGAGCCTTCAGCTCGGCGTATGCGGTACTCGTTGTTGCGGAAGCCTCGCCCTCGCGGCGTTTGACCGCACGAATCAGCAGATTCTTGGGCGTATGGTCGAGGTCGATGAACTCCAAGATCTGGGTCTTGTAGCCCGCGGTATCGAGAGCTGCAGCCCGCATCGCATCGGTCGCCAGCGCGGAGAACCTTTCCTTGAGGATGCCATGCCGCAGCAGCAGTTCGAGCGGAGCCGATTCAATCGACTTGGCCACCTCGTGCTGACAACAGGGCACCGCCAGAATCACGTCTGACTTCCAGCGCACAGCCTGGGCCAGGGCCTGATCGGTGGCTCCGTCGCAGGCATGCAGCGCGACAGCCAGATGCACCGGCCCGCTTTGCTCCACTGACGCGATCGACTGAGCAGCAAACTCGATTCCCGACAGCTGGAGACGTTCGCACAACCCGCGACAGGTGTCGATCACCTCAGCATTCTGGTCGATGGCGAGGATTTCGACCTCGCGCTGCTGCACCCCGACGAGCAGGTGGTGCAGCGCGAAGGTCAGGTAGCTCTTGCCCGACCCAAAGTCGACCACACGGATCGGCCCCTCAGCGGGCAGATGCGGCAGGATGTCGTTGACCAGTTCCAGAAAGCGGTTGATCTGGTGGAACTTGTGGGTCATGCTCGCCTTGACTCGCCCATCGGGAGTCATGACGCCGATCGCCTCCAGGAAGGGACACGGCTGGCCTTCAGGGATGAGATAGTTCTTGGTGCGATTGTGAGAAACGGGCGGGGCGGCTCGCTGATTCGACTTCTGGCGGGCCTTGACCGTCTTGCCGTTGCGGGACCGGAACTGCGCATCGGCCTCGGTCGTGAGCAGGTTCGCCTCGCGGTAGGTCTGGGGAAAAAGCGACTCCAGCCGCACGAGACTCTCTTTCAGAGGGAGATTCTCATGGACCTCTTTCGATCCCGTCCGCGCTGTCCACTGCAACTGGAGCCGATCCTTCAGCTGCACCGTCCGGATCGTAAATCGTGTTGGTGGCCGATCCAAAGCCTCCGTTGAATCGGCTTGAGGCGCACTCAACACGAGCTTGACCAGTGTCTGCCCCCGCACAGCTGCTTCGAGGGCCTGGGTTAGCGTCATCGGCATCACTGTTCAAACGATCTATGAAAAACGACAAGGAGCAGACATCGCTGCCTGCTCCTGACAAAGAACACTGGTAGGAAAACGGCGAGCTGGCAATCCCGCCCGCCCGTGGCTCAATGCCTTAGACCGATTCCGTCGCAACGGGTTCTTCGGCCCCGAGTTCGACGGGAGCCGATTTCGGGGGCTCGAACTTGGGAGCCACAATCGTGTCGTCGAGTGTCGCCAGCGGCTCCGGCCGACGGGTCGACGGGCTCGGTGCATAAGACGAACTCGACGAGGACCGCGACGAGCTTCCACTCAACTCATCCTGAAAGCCGCTCAGGCCCTTCTTGAACTCTGATACTCCCTTACCCAGATTCTTGGCGACCTCGGGCAGACGTTTGCCAAACAGCAACAGCCCAATGATCCCCAGCACCATCAACTCACCGAAATTTGCGCCAAACATGGTCCACCTCGTTCCGGAAACTGGAGCCACAGAGGCTGAGGTTCTATTTCCGGGTAGAAAAGTCTCTCATTTCATCCTACCTGCCCCCAGTAGCGAGTCAAACCGTTCCGGGAAGAAAGGAGTGTCGAGAGATTGTCGAAGCAATCCTCGCTGGCGTCATAATCACTTTTAAGGGAATGCCTTGCGTCGATTCTCGCATCACAATCTCACGTTGACGCTACGCCCGAGCCCCCTATAATCCGACTGTCAATCGGGGATCTCCGGAGTCTATCTATCGCTTTGTGACGCGAATGACCCCCGCAGGATGAATCCCGAGCAGGAGCAATAATCAGATGGCCGCAGCGAATGTTGTTGAAATCACCGATGCCAATTTCGATACTGAAGTGACCGCCAGCGCTGTTCCAGTGCTGGTCGACTTCTGGGCGACCTGGTGCGGTCCGTGTATGCAGTTGTCTCCGACGATTGATGCCCTCGCCACCGAATTCTCCGGCAAGGTGAAGATCGGCAAGGTCAACATCGATCAGAACCGCCAACTGCCCGTGAAGTACCGCGTCAACGCGATCCCCACTCTGATGGTCTTCAAGGGCGGACAGCTCGTCGAAACCATTCAGGGTGCTCAGTCGAAGGACAAGCTGACCGCGATGCTGAACAAGCACGCTGGCTGATTCAGCAGTCGATCACTCACCCGGTGGACAACGATGTCCGCCGGAAGAGCAATTGCCGGGCAATCGAGTCCGGCTCTCCACAGACGGGGAGTGTCGCGAGGTAGTCATCATGCGGCGGCTCCCCGTTTTTTTATGCGCGATGGTTTTCATACTGGCCACAGGCTGGATCGCAACTCCGTGTTTTGTGAGCGCGGATGAACCGGTCGACAAAAGTTCGTCCCCTCCGGATCAGGTCGCAGAAGCTCTCCCCGCTGAAGACGCCGATCCGCCCGTCAAAGGGACAGGAGCCGAGGCGTGGGCCGAGATCATTCGCGTGGCGGTACTGGCTTCGCTACCCGACGAATCGGTCGACGACAAGAAGTGGGGCAGCCAGACAATGGTGACTCGGTACCAGGTCAAGACGAGGCACGGCTGGTTCCACATGCAACCGGTCAACAAGCCTGTTAACCACGGGTTCTGGCAACGCCACACCGTCAAATATCTCGATCCCGAGCAGACCCTCAAGCTCGAGTTCCTGAACGTCAAGGATCCGCCGGAAGGTCCGTTGTCGTTCACCATGCGAACCCGGTTGCAGGCTCGCGTAACGACTCAATTCGCGCAATGGGTCTATGGCGTCAAGGGGATCAACGGAAAGGTCGACGCCAACGTCGCGCTGGCTGTCGATGCGGACTGCACCCTCGACATGAAGTCGACCCACAAACCGGGCGACATTCTGCCCTCCATCCAGCTTCTTCCCGATGTCACGGGGCTGCGGATTCGAGTGATCGACATCGACGCCAAGCAGGTCGGCCTGGCACGTGGTGACATTGCGAAAGAGCTGGGGAATGGCTCCCAAACCATGGTCAATGCCATCGTGAATGAGTACGAGGGCAAGGTCCTTCGCAACCTGCGCCGGAAGATTGAAAAGAACAAAGACCGTTTGCAAATCTCCCCGTCTCAATTGCTGACCAAGAAGAAACCGGAGCCCGCGAAATCCTCGGAAGCTCCCTCGTCCGTGACAAAGTAACGCCCCCCGGCCTGACAGGTGATTCCGAGAGAACGACACAAGATGCCTTTCCTCCACCACCTGCAAAATCGACACAATCGTTTCGCAGTTGAATTCTCTTCCGGGCCGAATTGAATTCGGGACCCGCCGTCGAAATCTTCGGGGCGTCGCACGGACCTGCTCGTAACCTTGGACGAGTCGACTCGTTTCACTGGTTTCCCGGGCAAGTCCCATGCGTTCCGTTCTCATCTGTCAGCACGATGCCTCTCTCGTTCGAGAGATCATGCCGCGCTGGCTGCACAGCTTCAGCGACCTCGTCGGGATCGTGGTGATTCGCGATCAGAACAGCCAGCGCTGGAAGAAACTCAAACGCAGCATTCAAAAAGACGGCGTCTTCGGGACGCTCGACCTGCTCGCCTACCGCCTGTTCCACCGGCTCCGTTACGCCGCAGCTGACCGGGCCTTCGAGCAGGAGATCCGTCGTACGCTGGGAGCCACCTATCCACCGCTCGACCGGCACGTTCCTATCCTCGAAACGACTGCGCCGAACTCGCCCGCGGTGCAGGAGTTTCTGCGGAACTGCCAGCCCGATGTGATGCTCGCCTGCTGCAAGCACATCCTCAAACCCGCTGTTTTTGAGCAGGCTCGCCTCGGCACGTTTGTGATGCATCCGGGAATCTGCCCGGAGTACCGCAACGCGCACGGCTGTTTCTGGGCTCTCGTCAACGGAGATGTCGAACATGTCGGCATGACGATGCTCAAGATCGATCGCGGCATCGACACCGGGCCGGTCTACGGGTACTTCACCGCCCCGTACGATGAAACGACCGAGTCGCATCTCACCATTCAGCGCCGGATGACCTACCACAACCTTTCCGGAGTGCAGCAGGTTCTGGAGCAGATCGAAGCGGGCGGCGCTCCGACAATTTCGACGGTGGGTCGCCCTTCAGCAGTCTGGGGACAACCGACACTGACGAGCTATCTACGCTGGAAGCGGGCCGCGAAAAAACGCCGGCCAGTCGCCTCACCTCCCCGGAAAGAAGAACAGCTCGTCGAGAGTTCCGTGGGGTCGTAATTTGCCTGAGACTCAATCTTCACGCCACCAGCCTGCACAACAGCCACCCGTTGACGGTCGCATCGACACTGTTACCATACAAACACGTGAGTCCTGTGGTGATCGCAAAGTAGCGGTGCAGCCGGGTGATACGGAGTAAATTCGCTCCACCTGGGTTGTGATCACCACTGTCGGGCTGCATTCTTGTGACCGCCGGCCCAGATTAATTGAGATGTCGCTTCCCCCACTCGGCACCCTTGTCGACCTTATTATCCGGTTGCGTCTCGCGCCGCCCGAAGCCCTGCGAAGCGTACAGGCTCAAATCACCTCGCAAACCTCGGAAGAGTTCGTCACCTTGCTGGAAAAGCAGCAGGTCCTGACCGGATTCCAGATCGAGCGACTCCGTTCCGGCGACACTGACGGCCTGGTCCTCGGCGACTGCAAGTTGATGTACCGCGTCGCATCGGGGAGCTTTGCCCGCTTCTATCGCGGGGCCAACGTCGTGACTGGGCAACAAATGGGGATTAAGGTCCTGCGCGACCGCTGGGCCAACGACCCCGACTTTGTCAGCCTCTTTCGCCGCGAAGGTGAGATCGGCAAGCGGCTGATTCATCCGAACATCGTCCCCATCTATGACGTCGGCTCCTCGGGCAAGCACCACTACCTGCTGATGGAATTCGTCGAAGGCGGGAACCTCCGCGACTTCCTGAAAATCCGCAAAAAGTTCTCGATCATTGAGACCCTGAAGTTCGCTGTCGACGTCCTGAAGGGACTCGATTACGCCCTTCGACAGGGAATCACCCATCGCGACTTGAAGATGACCAACGTGCTGATGAGCAGCTCAGGGGTCGCCAAGCTGATCGACTTTGGTCTGGCAGCTGATGAATCCGTGATCTCGAAAGCGAACGGGAGCGCGCTGCAGAACGCGTTGGAATACTCGACGCTTGAAAAGCACACCGGGGCACCGCGAAATGATCCTCGCAGCGACCTCTACTTCCTCGGCGGAATTCTGTTTGAGCTGTTGACTGGACAGCCTCCCTATGCGCGAACTCGTGACCGTGACGAACGAAAGTCGTTCCACCGCTACCGCGATGTTCCGCATATCGAGACGGTCGATCCCTCGCTGCCTCGGCCGATTCGATCGATCGTCAACAAGCTGATGGATATTGATCCGCTTCAGCGCTATCAGTCTCCGACCGAAGTGCTGGGAGATGTCCAGCGGGCACTACAGACACTCAACAGTCAGTCCAACCGTGAAGAGCCCGGTAAGCCCACGGTTCTGTGCCTCGAAAGCCGTCCTAAGCATCAAGACTTCTTTCGCGATTACCTGACTTCACGCGGTTTTCAGGTCGCGATCGTCAGCGATCCGCAACGAGCACTGAGACGCATAGTCGAGAACCCTCCGGAATGTTTGTTGGTTCTCGGCGATGCGTTTGGAGACGAAGTCGCTGAATTCTTCACTCAAGCGATCCGCACCGGAAGAGACTCTAAGCTGGCGGGTGTCGTCGTCCTCGCCGAATCTCAGAAAGATCTGGCGTCACAAATCAGCGTTCCCCCGGGACGAGCCCGCATTCTGATCCAGCCCGTCAACCTGCGCGAAGTGCGACATGAGATCGAAACCGCGATTGAAGCGAGGAACAAGTCATAGTCACCGATAGAACACAGCACAGCTTCGCGGACTGACTCACGAGGTGGAGCAAGGTACGCGCCTTGAGCGGGTATTCTCCTCCGCTCCATGCCCCGCCTCTGACGGGAAGAAACAGCACATCACCAGCAGCCATCGACTTAGCGGCGGTTCAGGTCCTGCACCAGACGGTCAACTGCCAGTGCCAGCTTCTCGGGAGTGTCATAGACACCCTGCGAAATCTGGGCGCGAATCTCAGCCAGACGCTCAGCCCGGGCGGTCGCTCCGACATCCTGGCTTTGCAGCAGGCGAGCTGCGGGCGAGATTACGACTTCGTCCTGGGGGGCATGCAGGGCATCAACGCCGGGAGCGGCAGTCGGAACACCGGTGAACTGCACCGGGCGGACTCCACCTGCACCTCCGACGAATCCAGCTCCCGTGACTTCCATGACTGCCTCACCTTCCGTGCGTTCCATGTCTGCAGCGAGGTTCGAAGTTGTCGAACCACTTTCCACAGAGGGGTGATCATAACCCGAGACGCAAGAAGAGGGCAACATGTTTTCGGTGAGAGCGAACCCTTCGGTCGCAGTAACACCATGAGAGACAACAACATCGATCCGGTTGAAAGGTTGCATCATCGCACCTGACAACCATCCTGGTTGGATCGTTACGCGTTCCAATCTCACAGGGAGATTCCTCAGTCTTGAGGAGCGAACGCGGCATCATGCAGAGTTTGAATCGGGCAAACTTGAGACATTTCTCAGTTTTCTCCCCGACATTGTAATTATCGACATTCCCCCCGGTCCGCTTCACAGATTCTCTGAAGAAGTTTCGGAGCCAGCGAGAACGCATCGAACACCACCAGGGACCGCGGACCCCTAAACCTCCCGTTTTCACTCGTCTCTCGCGAGATGACTCTCAATTGCCTGAGTTCCCGGAAGACCTTGAACATCGGGAAGCGATGGGAGGTTGCACCTCACCTGGAACGACCGTTTCGAAGCGAGTTGGATTGTGGCCAACCCACCCACACTGCCTTTGAATGCCACTTATCTCCCGCGAGTCAAACTCCCGGCCATCGACAGGCTTTACGTTAGTATCCACTGCGCATCACAATGGAGCCGAAGCCGATCGGTTCGCCCGCCCCGATGGGCGGACCACAGCTGACAAGAACACCGCAACTGTTGCACGGGAAAGCCTCTCCCTCATGGCCTCACGGAAGAACACGCCGCCCCCTGCCAAGCTGGAAGCCGAAGATTTCGCTGCGATTCGAGATATCCTCGCCCACCTGAATTTCTCGGGTGGCCGTCGCGATCCTCGATTTCTGGCGAATCTAAATCGACTGTGGGCGAAGCTCGACCCTGCTGGCCCCGTGAAGGCACTCGAAACCCTGCTGCTGGCGGAGCTCGAAAAGCTGCAGGGATCCACCCCGGTCTTTGAGGATGTCCAGCAAGCCCGGCAGGTGATCTCTCTGACGCTCGACCGGTTGCTGACTACCTACCGCGAACACCAGGCCGACCTGCTGTTCCATCTCGGGCCGCTCGACTATGAACAGCCTTTGCTGATCGGAGTCTTCTTCGAGGCTGTCCTCGCGCAGGGGGCCCCGTGGGATGACACCGATCGCATCGTTCAAGGAGCCCTGAAAGCCGTCAACGACTTCGTGGGTTATCGTCCGATTCCGGTCCTCGAAAGTGGCCTGCGATCGGAGATCTATGCCCACGAACGCTTTCGCCCGCTCCCCATTTATATGCAAGGTGTCGGCGCAGCTGTCGGTCCTTACCACGACCTGATCTCTGCAACGATGGAGTTCTTGAAGCAGGCTCCCAAGGACCTGCTGCTCGAAGCTCACTTCGACCTCGACCAGATGGAAGAGCTGGCGATCGACATGCGGTCGCACGATCACCTTCATCCGGTTAACAAACGCACGAACTACATGTTCGGCGAATGGGACCCGCACCGCATCGACTCCAAGGGACACTACCGCCGCGTCGTGTTGCGTCGCATCATTCTGGATGCGTTGCTGGCGTGGATCGACGACCCCAAGTCCCGGACGCCCCGCGCGGAACGCCTGTTCGACGCCGCAGCTGCGCTGTGTGGCACGATGCTGATGGCTTCGTCGATCAGTGGCTCGGGCCCCGGCGTGCATGACTCCTCGGTCACGCTGACCTCGCTGCTCCCGGTGGTGGCCCGTCGCCGCGATGCCTTCTACCAACGCCTGATGCAACAGGTCGACGGCCCGCGGGCGAAGCGTCTGAAGCGAGAAGAACAGCGCACTCAGCAACCCTTCGGCCACATCCGTCAGTTCCTGAACATGCATCTGGCTGGCTACGGAGCCCGCCAGATTCAGTACCGCGAGATCGCCTACCTCTACGCCAAGATGGGCTACCCTGACGCGGCTCGCGAACAGGCCGACGCGATCCCGGCCGCTTCGATCCGGTTTGAATGCGAGATCCAGTGCCGCATCGGCCTCACGCACCACGCGTTGAATCTCAACCGGCTGTCCGAAGCGGTCGAGCTGGTCGTCGGGTTATACGACCTCTTTCAGCGAGGTATCCAGTGCGGAGCCCTCGTCGATCCCTGGAACATCCTGGGCTTTCAGGGACAGTTCCCGCTCTTCACGTCGCGGGAAGACACGATTCCCGACAACCGCGTCGAAGTACTGATCGAACTCATTGAAGACACCTTTGGAGCGTTCTCCCGCGTCCTCAGTGAATCCGCTGCTCAAGGCAACGGAGCCGCCCGCGAACAGGTCCTGACCGAATACCAGAAGGTCGCCGACTGGTGGGATCGATTCGCCAGCACAACGGTTGAAGAGCTGCCCCATGTCTCCGGACACGACAGCCTCGACGCAGCTACCCACGTCTCAGAAACCCTGACCGAGTGGCGGCAGGCGGGCGAGTCCGCGGGCGATGTCGGGTTCTGGCGCCAGCATGTCGAGAAGTTCGAATCGGCCCAGGCCTACGCCCTCGTCGTCGACGCATTGCTCTACCGCAAGGACCTCGTCGCGTCACTGGCCCTGTTGATGCAATGGCTCAGCCAGTCGGACACCGTTGGCTTTGAATCGCCCAAGCATTCGCTGTTTGCCATGCTGATCCGCTGGATGAAGCTGATTACCGGCCCGGCTGTCACGATGGACCAGGACGAGCGGGCGAATCTCCTTCGCCGGATGTTTGCGTTCCTCGAATCGAATGCCGACGAGATGTGGTCGGTCCCCCGCATGGAAGGAGCTGTGGAACGTGCCCAGCGGGCCATGCGCGATGACCCACTCAAAGATGAGGCCCACGACGAGGACCAGGAACCCGACGAAGACAATGTCTTCGGCGCCGCCTACGAAGAGGTCACCTATAAGGACACGACCGACGACGGCAACTGGGGCAACACCCTCGAAAACGACTTCGGCTTCCGCAACACCGAATTCGAAGTCATCAACCGCGAGATGGAACCGCGGCTCAAGTTCATCAACGCCGTCGGACAGCTGTGGCAGATGGCAGGGGTCCGGCTGGCGGCCGACCTGCATGAAAACCGCGAACAACCGCTGACATCCATCCTGGAGCAGGCCCTGCAGGCAGTCCGCGATTGGCGGTCACAAGCCCAGCGCTGGCAGGTCGACCTGGCCGAGCTGATGGAGGCGATCTGGGATCACGAGATCGCGGGCTCCTCCGGCGAGCACGACGCCAACGTCGAGTACGACATCCAGCTGCAGGTGAAGTTCTACATGCTGCATCAGGTGATCAACACCTTGATCTGCCTGCGGAATGCGGATCGTCTGCTGTCAGGATGCTTGCCCGAAGACACGTCAACCGGTGGCCGGGCCGAAGACGACCCCGAACTCTCGACGCTCATCCGTGCAGTCGTTCGTCGTGATATCGAGACGGTCCGCAAGTCGCTCTCGACCGTCCTGGAATGGATGTCGAAGCACGCCTTGCTCTACGTCCCGCTCGACAACGGCGGAAAGCCCGCTCCGATTCTGCGGGCTCAGATGATGCAGTCTGTCGTGCGGTTCCTGCTGCGTGAACTGCCGCGTATGGGGTTGTTGTTTGAGACCTGGCGCGTGCTGCAGACCGCGTTTCAGATGGAACGCCGCTGGCGTCCCGATGGCCAGGCCATCACCGAGTTTGACCGCCTCTTTGATCTGGCCCTGCGGAATGTTCTCGAGGAAGTGATCCGCTCGGCCCGGACCTGGGGCGATGAGGAGACCCGCACCGAAATCCTGATCGACGCGATCGGCGACATCGTCGAGCCGTTCCAGGACCTGTGGCTGGATCACAGCCGCACGATGCGGATCTCATCGGTCGACGGCCTGCGCGACAACGACGACTGGCTCGATCTCGCCGACTTCATCCGCGAGTACGGGGGCGACCTGCTCCACGCCAGCCAGCTGACCCTCGGCAACGTGCGAGCCATCCTGCACCAGGGAATCGACTGGTACATCGACTATCTCGAGGAGCAGCAGGACCCGCTCCGCCCGATGAAGATGCTCGAAGATCTCGACTCGGGCATGATCGATCGCGAACACTGCGAGTGGTGCCTGGAAACGATCTACTCCATCGTTGTCGACAAGTTCGACCGCTTCCTCGAGTACAACACCACCACCACGCAGTCCGACTATGGCAATATGTTTTACTGTCTGCTCGACTTCCTGCGTCTCGAAGCCCGGTACGACCGCGATTCATGGAGCATGTCGCCGATCACTCTCGTCCACGAGATGCTGACAAGACTGCAAGAGATCGAGGCCGCCAAGCTGTGGGAGGGAACCTATGAGGCCCAAACCACCGACCTCGCAGCTCGTCACCTCCAGGACCTTTCCGGGTTGCAGCGCGCGTACGGCATGCGGATGCCCACGATCGCCGATCACTTGAACCAGCGATTCATCAAGCCGCTGGCGGTCAATCGCATGCTGGCTCTGGTCGACCAGGCGGTGAAAGACTCGCTGGCTGGCGTTCCCTCACCGTCATTCACTGAACTGCGCCGCGAAGTTGACCTGTACCTGGCCGACTCCTGGGGCTCGGGAGTCGACATTCCGCCGTGGCTGCGCCAGCTGGAAAAAGAGGTCTACGATGTGGTGGAGCCCGACGAAGGGGGCCGTCCCGCAGCAGACGCCGAGCTGGCCATGTCGGTTGTGTCACTCACCAAAGACGAGTTCCAGAAGCAGCTGAAGAACTGGCCGCGTCGCAGCCGCACCCGCCGCCCCGATTCTGCCCCCAAGGGAAAACCACGCCGCAGCCGCAAAAAGCCACCGGAAGAAAAAGAGTAGTTGGGCTACCAGTTTACTGGACACTTTGATTTTCGCGTGATCAGCTCCTCGGGCGAATCAGCGAACCAATAAAAAAGCCCACATCTGAATCCGAGGATTCAGATGTGGGCCAATGATGCATTGTCTGTTCAGGGGGAGACGGAATCGTCGGAGGCCGGAACATCGGACACTTCGGATTCTGCTCGCTGTATCGCTGAATAGACTTCGCTGCGATGAACTGGAACATCGCGCGGAGCTTCAATTCCGAGGCGAACTTTATCACCACGGATTTCGATGACGGTGATCACGATCTTGTCGTTGATCACGATGCTTTCGTTTGGACGGCGAGACAGAACCAACATGCGACACCCCCTTCATGGGCTGGCGGGGCAGCTACCTTTGGCAGAATCTCCTGAACGATTGACCTGACGTGAGGCGGAGAGCCAAAATTTGCCCAAATCACTATTGAAATATTAGAGCGACCTGATCCTTCGTCAATCGGAGAACTTGAAGGAATCTCTTGACACAACACAAAATTAACGTTCTCAGAGGAATTGTCGTCAGTCAAACTCGGAAATGTTTCGCCATTTTAACATTGACTGGACAGTTAGGTGACAAAATGTCAAGTCACTCAAACGCCTCAATCGTGCCTCCCAGACACCTTTGTGGCCCGAATTCGGTATAGATTCTCAGCGCCCCGTCGTCATCGATCCCCTGACAGGCTCCCGACAACTTGCGAACCCCATCCGACAAGGTCACCGTCCGTCCGGCGAGCAGACACCTCTGACGCCACCCGTTCGCCAAGGCCACCGGGTCATGGGCCAGGCACACCAGATCCCGTTCCAGCTGGCTCAGAATCCGCTCCAAGACCTCAACGCGGGTCGGAGCCGAATCACTCAAATCGACCAACGAGGTCATACGGGCCTGTACCTCGGGAGGAGCATGGCGGGCACTGTTGGAGACATTCACACCAATGCCGATCACCAGTCGCGGCGGGTTTGACTGCGGAACCTCGACCAGGATGCCGCACAACTTCCGACCATCCGCATAGACATCGTTCGGCCACTTCAATCGCACATCCGCGGATGGGATCAATGGAGCAATCGCTTCGCAGATGGCTCCTCCGATCGCAACCGAAAGGGTCGGCCAGCGATCCATTGGAATCCCGATCTCCTGCGGCTCAATCACGACGGAGAATGTCAGTGCCCCCGGATTGGCCCACCAGCGGTTCGCACCTCGCCCGCGGCCCGCTTGCTGATGATCGCAAACAACCAGCCGGGGGTGCGGCCGCGAGTCACTTGCCGTTCCGATCGCGTGGTCATTCGTCGACCCCAGTTCGTCAAAGAAATCGACGGTCTGAATCCAGCCCGCTGCTTGTATTGCCCCGAAATCCCAGCTCACACAACACCTGTCCCTTGGAACCCTGATCCACTAAGAACCGACTGCCTGCTGATCGAAGAGTGAGACCTGCCTCTCCTCGAGTCACCGCCCCACCCCAGCACTTCCACAGAGATGACCTCACTCACTCAGGGTCTCCCGGAAGAAATGCAACGCCAGCCGCAGATTCGCCTGAGTCCAGAGCAGGGGCGTAATATCGTTCGGGACATACTTCCCGTTTTCGCAGAAGTACGACTCGGGGCAGCGATATGCACCGAACCGCGACTCAGCGGTGGTCAGCTGTCCGAGTGAACGTTGCAAGTGCATCACCTGCTGCTGGAAATCGCCCTCGGCCTTCGGCGTCTTACGGGCGAAGATCACTGACAGTATTGGATCGAAGATGCACCACTGAGCCTCCAGCCCCGGCTTGAGCAGCCGGTCGCGCGTCTCCAGATTGTCACTGAAATCGGCCGTACGGGCATCAGCAGCGAGCAGCGTCTTATAGTCCGCACACCAATAGGAATCGCCCAGGTAGCGGCGGATCCCAAACTCCCCCATGAGATGGGTCCGGACGTTGGTGAGGATCTCTTCTCGGACCCCACCGTCCCACAGATCGATCGGATACATCAGAAACAGCAGCGCTGAGTCATACGCCCGGTCGGTCTCGCGCCCCGACGGTCCACTCTCGTGGGGCAGGCTGGCCTCCAGCGCACGAGTCCCGGCCTGCTCGAGTTCATTCGTCAACTCGCCCACATCAGGTGCGATCTCGCGAGCCACCTGACCGGCGGGCGTCGCCAGCCAGGCCCGGAACTCCCGCAGCCCTCCCACCGCAACACCGACACTACTCATCGCAACTTTGCGAGTTTCTTCCCAGTGCCCGCTGTCTTCGTCCTCCCAGAAGCGAATCGTCTTCCAATACCGCAACAAGTCGGTCAGCACCTCGACATCTTCCCGACTCAATACCAGCGCCCCCGCGATCGCCAGCTTTGATGTCAGCCAGAGCCAGTACCCCAGCGCATCGTTCTGCGCATGCGACCACTTCTCGGGAAGCTCGTTTAAATCCACACCGCTGAATCGAATGTGCGGACGCTGCATCGGGTCGTCGTGGTCCGCCTGACCCGCGATGACATCTGTGAACCGACGCCGATGTTTGCGGTAGAAATCGAGCAGCGTCCGCATCGTCTTCACAGCTGTGGCTGTCTCGCCGATCACCCAGTGTGCATGCGCGATGTGAACGTTGTCCCGCACCCAGATGTTGGCGTATCCAGTCAGCGCGAATTCGCCGTCTTCTCCCAAGGCCGCTGAGAACAACCCGTTCGACAACGCCGGAAACCGAAAGGTTCCCCGTTCCGTCAAGAACTCGATCACCCGATCGACATCCGCCACCGACGAGTCCGCATTCAGCCACACACGCGGATTGGTCGCAGCCAGATCTTTGGACACCAGATTCACCAGACAGACTCCATTCACAGCATCAGATGGAATCTCGCGAGCGAAGCGTTCCATCCCGAACGCGGCACATCCTAGGGCCACAGCGACCCGCGAGGGAAGGGACCCTTCAGTAGGACAGACATTCCTGTCTGTCCCAATCGCAGTGAAATCATCACCCCGCTCAAAAGCCCCCCCAACTTCTTTCTCCCCCTCTGCGGTGTATCCCCCCCCCACAAAGAAGTGACGTGTTCAGCGCGGGTGGCACGGGTTGGCCCGCTAGGGGGCCTACCCGTGTGCAACGCACAAGAGGCAACCTCGCCGATGAGCCTGGAGCAATGACCTCTTCCGGCTCCGCCGCCCTGGTAGACTCAAAGCCGCCAACCGGGGCACCCTGCCAGGCAGATCACCCCTGCGGTCTCGACTGCAGGAGAACCATCCTCCCCTCTGCGTAACTCTGCGGCCTCTGCGGTCAAATCTCCGCCCGCTGAATCGATCGACTCCCGCTCCAACGTCCCTAACCCAATTTTAATTTTCTCCGAAATCCCCCATTTTTTCCCGACCGAATCGGCCCTCCCGCCGGACTAAGATGCGGATCAGGTCCCGACTCCGGCGACCGCTCTCCGGATCGAATCTGATTCACCGACGCCCTACTTCTTGTGGACGGCTTATGTCGACGCCTGCTCCTTCATCCCCTCGACTTTGGTCACCGCGCGGCGTCCTCCCTCCCGGAGAATCCCTCGTGGACCAGCCTCGACTTGTCGACCCCGCACCGGAACCCTCTCCCTTCGGAGATGTCGATTCCGATGCCGAACTCCTCAAGGCCTTCGCAGCTGCGTCGCCAGGTTCCTCTTCGGCCCAGGCCGTATTGACCCAGATCGTCGCGCGGCACGGCACGATGGTGTATCGGGTCGCCCAGCGAATGGTGGGTGACCCGACGCTGGTCGACGATGTGTTCCAGGCCACCTTCCTCGTACTGGCCCAGTCGGCCCGCAAGATTCAAAAGACCGCCTCGCTGGCCTCGTGGCTCCACGGCACAGCTCGCAACATCGGACGCCGGGCTCTCCACGACAAGTACGGAGTTCGCTCGCAGACCACAGCAGGAGTCGAGATGGTCACCGCGGTCGAAGACGATCCTTTCACCGAGATGATCCGTTCCCACGAACGCCAGCTTCTCGATGAGGAACTGCAACAGCTGCCCGAGATCTACCGTGCCCCGCTCGTGCTGCACTACTTCGAGCAGCGCTCGAACCAGGACATTTCGCTGTGGCTCGGCATCACCGTCGCAGCAGTCGAAAGCCGGCTGAAGCGGGCCAAGCAACTGCTGCGTGCCCGTCTCGTCCGGCGCGGCATGACCCTGTCGGTGGCCGTGGCGGCATTGGGGGCCAGCTCCTCGATCGCCACCGCCACACCATCCGTCGCCCTTGTCACTTCGACCGTGACTCTGGCCGCCACCACTCCAACCATCACCGCCAGCCTGACCACAGTCGCTGCCTCAGCGGCCCTGCAACTCGCCGGAAAGGAACTCACCACCATGTCCGCCGCCAGCAAAATCACCGCTCTCCTCCTCAGCGCCGCCGGAACCCTCACCCTCGGCGGAGCTGTCCTGTTCGGATCCGCATACGGCGGCCTGAATGGGAAAGGGCAGGGGACTGTCACAGCCTCTGCCGAACCTAACGGTGTCATCGAGACTGACACCGAGCTGGGCGTCTTGGAGCAAGAACCGCAACAGCTCGTGCTAGCAGCAGTCGACCCACCCGCAAAAGCCAACGAGGACGTTGGTAGCACGTCATCGACGGAACTGGTCAACAGTGGGTCGCCCCCTCCCCCTACACTGAATGAACTCCATGACGAAGATGCTGATCTCTCCTCAGAAGAAGAAGCAAAGCTCGAAAAGGAGCTTCAGGAGAAACTGCTGGAAAAACTGAAAAGGCCAGTGACTTTCAATTATCCAGACGTGACGCTTGAAGAAGCAGCAAGACTTGTCGCGGATCAGTGTGAAGTCACTGTAGTTCTCGGAATCAGCAAGATCCCGGGGATCAACTCTAAAAGCCGCGTCCGCCTGGTCGCGAACGGAGAGACCTTGGCGTCCGCATTACGCACCATGTTGGCGAATGTCGATGGTCAAAATCTGGATTTCTCCACCGATCATGGTGTCATCTGTTTCGATAGTGCCGATGTCATCGAAAAAGAATATCTGAGAAAGCAGCGCATAGGGCACTTCAACAGAAGAGCCCTAGCTCCATTTGTCAGCGGCGATGTTAATCCCAGGGCAGCCAACGAACACTCACAGCCCCAAGATGGTGCCAAGAAGCAGGAGGGCACAGCTAGCACTGATGCAAACACGACCCAATTGACACTCAACGGAGAGGATGCACAGCCAGCCTCACAACCGGGGGCGACCATCACTGCCGAGGGCAACAAGGTACGGGTCAAAACCAAGGACACTCAAATCAGCGCGTCGGAAGTGCGAATCAATGGAGCATCGTCCAACCAGGGTGGCTCGCACTATTCTGAACACAATGCTCCTATCGTTGCCGCGATTCGGAATCTCAATGCCGCCGATCGTAAGGTCTACGAAGCGCTCGATCAGGAAACGACCCTGGCATTCCAAGACACCCCACTCAAAGAAGTGTTTGCCTACCTACAAGACAAACATCAACTCAAAATCTGGACTGACCTCGACGCACGGCAGGACGAGGGTGTCGACCTGGAGAACCAAATCAACGCGGAGTTTTCCGACTTGCCACTGGATGTCGCGTTGTCTTTCATGCTTCAGAAAGTGGGAGACATCTCACTGGATTACTACGTCGACCGGGGCATGCTGGTCATCACGACTGCTGAAAAAACGCGTAAGAATCATTGCCTTCGGTTCTACGACTTATCTGGTGAACTTGAGAATCTGCCTATAGTGATGCAAGCCTACGCCGAAAGGTTTCAAGTTGACGAACCTTGGAATTTTGCCTTGACATCGTTTGGCGACTGCCTGGCCATCGAGACCTCTTTCGCAAACCACCAAAAAATCGAAGAGATGATCGTGGGCGTGATGCGGGTCGCGGTAGCACGTAAAGCTGCGGGGAAGGAGTTCATCATCCCCGATCCCAATTACAGCCACCCTGCTCCAGTCAAGACCGCTCCGGCAGCTGGGGCGCCGCAACAGCCAGCCGGTGCGGTCGGTGACTCCGGGGCCGCTGGAGGAACTCCAGCAGGGAACGGGGGCAGCGGCGGGGGATTCAACTAACTCGGCGGACGGCCCACATACCGGTTCCCTGCCTGCCGACCACTTACTCGGCAGGCATCCCCAACCGCTCTCGCAACGACTTCTTCAGCTTCTCGTCTTTGGACTTCTTCTTGTCCATCAATTCCAGCGCCTTGGTCCAGACCTTTTTCGCGTCCTCGGTCCGGCCCAGCTTGGCGTAACAGTCGCCCAGATGCTCGTGAAGCGTCGGGTCATCCCCACGCTTCATCGAGACGGCCTGCTCCAGCTTCTGGGCTGCCTCTTCAACTCGACCCAGCTTGAACAACACCCACCCCATACTGTCGATGTAGGCAGCGTTCTCCGGCTCGGAGGTCAGAGCCTTGGTGATCATGGCCAGAGCCTTGTCGAGGTTCTTGCCCTGATCGGCCCAGAGGTAGCCCAGGTCGTTGTTCGCCTGGGGGTTGTCCGGGTTCTCGGCCAGAACCTGTTCGAGAATCGCCTCGCCCTTGGTCATGTCTCCCTTGAGGACATAGATCGCAGAGAGACTAAAGCGGCAGTTTTCCAGCGTTTGTGCGGTCAGTTCCGTCTTACGGTACTTGGCCAGCACCTCTTCATAGATGCGGATCGCCTCATCCAATCGCTGAGCGTGATAGTTCACCCAGCCAATCTGGGCATGCAGGATCGAGACAAAGTCTCCGAGGCCGCTCTTCTCGCCTAGCGTCTTCGATTCCGTGGCCGCTGCAATCGCCTCGTCGGTCTTGCCTGCAAACTCCAGAGCATACGAGAGCATGTAAAGCGTTCGCCAGCGCTGATCTTGCAATGCCTCTGACGGGTGGTTGGCACACTCTTTCAGCACCTCCACCGCTTCGTCGTACCGATCGGCCCCCTGCAGAAGCTGACCGAGTTCCAGAAACAGCTTGAGATCCGGCTCGTTCTGCATGTCGATGGCCTGACGATAGAAGGCCTTTGCATCGTCAATCCGCTCGGCTGCTCCACACAACTCGCCCAGCACCCAGGCCTGGGGCAATTGAATCTTGGCTTCGTCGCCCTTCATCCATTCCTTGCCCAGACCGACGAAGGCGTCCATCGTCTCGGCATCCTTGATCGTCAGCTCGCGTTCCTTCGCAAAACGATGCAGCAACGTCTGAAGCTCAGAGTCGAGCTTGCCGACCTGTTCATTCTGCTCGGGATCGGGCAGGCGATTGATCTTGTAGAGTACGAACAGATTGAGCAGCGGCTCGTACTTCTTGAGCCCGCGATAAACCGGAATCAGCCCGATCAGGCTGTAGGTGTCCTTCGGTTCCGCCTGCCCATTCAAGATTGCCTGCTCGGCCTCCTGGAATCGCTTCTGATCGACATACTGCTCGGCCAGGAAATACCGGAGCGAGGAGTTCTGCTGGTCCTTGGCCCGCAGCTTCTCCAAGCGATCGACCAGCTCCGACTCCAGCTTGAGGTCGGTCAGCAGATCCTTAAGCAGCTGATACGCATTGCGCCCCTTCGACTGCAACTGGGCATCGAGGTACTTCTGCAGCTCCACGAGAGCCTCGGCCGATTTGCCCGTCTCGCGGAAGATCTGAGCCAGGTTGTAAGCGTGAGCTGCGGAATGACTGCCCCGCACCTCAGATGCTTTATTGAAAGCGGTCAGTGCCTCGGTCGGCTTCTTCACGCTCAGGAAGACTTCGCCCATCTCTTCGAACAGAGAGACGGGATCAACCACGATCTCCTGTATCTGCTGGGCATTGAACAGAGCAGGATCGGTTTTGGTCACCGCATCGAACACGAGCTGGTAACACTCCGCAGCCTTCTGGTTGTTGCCCCCGAGTCGGTAGAACAGTCCGAGATCCCGCTGGATCTGGTAATACGAAACCGATTTGGGGTCGAGGCTCTTATTCGTTAACGCCTCGGTCAGGAGGTTGATGCCGCGGTCGACTTGTGTCCGAGCCAGCAGCCCAGCCAGTTGCCGAACCAGGGTATACCCCTCGCCCGAGTTCTCCGCAGCTTGAAACGCGACCCGCTTCGCCTCCGCGATCTTCTCGTCATTGATCGGACCACTGATCAACAAGCTGACCAGCATTTGATAGCTGCGCATAAAGGTCGGGTCAGCTTCCACGGCCTTGCGAAAGCAGTTCTCCGCGACTTTCAGCTCGGCTTTGTCAGTCTCTGCATTGGAAAGGTGCAGCTGGCCGGCGAGCTGCCAGCTGATCGCCTTACGACGGTGCTTGTGCTCCGAGTCCTCGGGCTTGATGGGATCATAAGGAACGGGGGCTTCGTCACCGACCTGGAGCTTGAACTTCTCCAGTGGATTGGGAGCTGCGGGGATGTCCTTGTCAGCTTCTTGCTCGACGGCGGCCTCATCGGCTCGAACAGTCGAGGGCATCATTGAAATCGGGAAGGCTGCCAAACCCAGCAGACAGAGAACCAGCCGACGAACCAAATCCATGGTGAATCACTCCTGCGAACTGACTGTGAAAGATCACAGCACGACCGGGGGATCCCAGCCTCGTGGGAATAATCACAGATTTCCGGCTGGATGACTACTCAAAAGCTGTCTCAACAGGCGTAAACGAGTCCTCGCCAACCCAATCCGCCACTCACGCAATCTCTCCGTGAGACCAGCTCGGACGAATGCCCAGTGAGCGACGTTGCTCGATCAAGTCCAAGTGGTGATGTCCCGTCCCGTGCGTGTAACAACTTCTCCTCCTCAATAAGGAGTGCGAAGCAACCTCAGTTAGATGAACTCGCGACGAGCGGTTTCGAATCGCCTCGCACCCACAAATGCCATGTGAAAAGTTTGTTCCCCAAGGCCCCACAAAACGCCCCTTCAGAGAAGCGTTTCGAGACACAAAATGCCGCAACACCAACTTGAGAGAAATTGCCGATTTTCATTCCAAAATCGTTGGCACGGCGAATGCACTACTGATCATGCAGTGCCCGACAGCACCCCCTCAAAGTGATAAAAACAGCGTTTTCCCTAGGTTTTTTGCAGTACACCCGACGCCAAGTTGTCACCCCTACAACGTTTTTTGCATAAAAGTAAATTGTCTTCAGAAGTCCCGAAAACATTCATGAAACGCGTTGACCGTTTTCACAAGGGGGCGATATCACTCCCCCCATCACGTCTCCCACAACTTTCCCCCTCACCAACTCCCTTCCACTTCGTCAGTTGCGGCGTGCGACCCACGCGGTAACCCGAGGAAGCTCTGTCGATAAGGTGACTCCTGGCTGAATACTGACTCTGGGATTTCTTGCTGGTTCCCAACCGGCTCTCCCAAATCAGACCGACGCTTCGAATCGCTGACTGAACTCCCTTCGATTTCCGTACGCCCGACGCAGCTGTCAACCCATCCCTTCACTCATCGTTTCTGCACCTGATCAGGCATCTGCACTCTGCAAATGTCCCGCTCAACGTGCGCTCCGATCCCTCTTGGAAAAGGTTTCCCGAGCCATGATGGACTCGCTGATGCCTGCCACAATTCGGCTCACAGGACGTGTAGCCGTATGGTCAGTTCACGAACCCTCCCGGTCGCGTCTCGCGATGGTGGTCCGACAGAACGGTTATGACGCCGTGATGTACTCCACTCTCGACGAACTGCGTCAGGGACTGTCGACCGACGACTTCGCCGCGTGTGTTCTGGACGAACCGTCCTCACACGAAGTGATTCGGAACCTGAACTCGACGGTCCGCATCGCGGGCAAGCCGACTCAGTTCATCGTCGTGCCGGCTCTCGCCGACCGGGCTCTGTGGGCTCAGCCTGCTGGCTGCGATGTCCTCGATCCTCCCTGTACTCCTGAGAAGCTGGGCCGCCTGCTCTTCTCCGCTGTGGGTCGTTCACGACTCGTCGCTGAGAACCTGCAGCTGAAGCGTCGCCTCGAAGGCCGGATGTTCGACGATCTCGTCGGCATCAGCCCTGCGATGGACGATGTCCGCCGCCTGGTTCAGACCGCCAGCGAGCACGATCGCCCAGTCCTGGTCGTCGGCGAATCTGGAGTCGGGACAACAGTGGTCGCTCGTGCGATTCACGTCGCCCGCTTCGGTACTCGCAGCCCGTTCCTCAAGCTGTGCAGCAGCGTGCTGGCTTCGAACCTGCTCGAGCAGGAGCTCTTCGGAGACGCGCATCACCCCGGTCGCCTCGCTGGCGGTCAGGGTGGTACTCTCCTCCTCGAAGACATTGAAACACTGTCGGTTCCCCTCCAGGAACAACTGGCCCGTGTGTTGGCGACCGGTACCTTCCGTCCCCAGGGCAGCACCGAAGACGTTGGTGTCCGGGTGCGAATCGTCGTCAGCTCGCACGCCGATCTGAATCAGCTGGTCAACGAAGGCAAGTTCCACCGCGAACTGCTGCGGCTGTGCAAGCAGCACACCATCGTCGTCCCCACGCTGCGTGATCGTCCCGAAGACGTGGCTCCTCTGGCAGAGCAGTTCCTCCTCGAATGCTCCGTCCGCGAAGGCCAGCCTCAGAAGCGAATCTCCTCTGAAGCTCTTCAGCGTCTGCGAAATCATCCCTGGCCCGGAAACGTCCGCCAGCTGCAGAACGTCATCAGCCGTTGCTGCTCTTTGACCACCACTGACGAAATCAATGTCTCCGATCTGGAGCCATGGATGGAGCAGGGCACCGAAGGGGAGCCCGGCGATCCAGGTATGACCCTGGCTCAGATGGAACGCAAGTTGATCGAAGCGACCTTCAACCGTTACGGTGGCAACCGCGAGTTGACCGCCAAGGCCTTGTCGATCGGAATTCGAACCCTCTCCGGCAAGCTCCGCGAGTACGGCTACCCACCGCGTGGGGGCCCAGGTTCCAACAAGATTGCCAAGGTGGCCTAACCGGCCACGCACATTCGGGCCGTCGCGAAAGCGGCGGCCTGTTTTGTTGAAAGCAGCCAGTATTCAGTCGACAGCCTCCGGAAACAGCTTCAGTTGGCATCTTCCCATGGATGAACACACTCACAACGAGAATGATCGATCGACTGCGTGGTGGCGATCACCTCGCGGCCGGATGGGACTGGCTGTGGTCGCGATCGCTCTGGTCCTCGGCATTCTGCAGCTGACGAATCGCTCGACGACCGAGATGACGAAGCTCTCCGTCCCGTCCTCGTTCAGCCAGAACGCGGGCGAGGTCCGCCGCCGCCTGCAACAGGCTGGCGTCTCTCAGTTCGAATACGCGAACGGTCAGGTTCAGGTCCCCAAAGAGTTCGCGGAAGCTGCGGGAGCTGCGCTGCAATCCGATGAGTCCTCTGACCTGCACTGGGCCGACGAGTGGGAGGCAGCCAATTCCAAACTCGGTCACTTCTCGGGAACTCGTGAACGCGAGGCCGCTCGCGAGATTGCCCGGGCTCGCCAGATCTGCCGCATGTTGAATCAGATGACGGGCATCGCTAAAGCCGAAGTCGTCTGGGACGAAGATAAGTCGGTCGGCTGGAATCGCGAATCCAAGTCACGAGCGACGGTCTACCTGAAGCCCGATCCCGGTTCGGAGATTACTCCGGAGATTATTCGTTCGGTGCGATCCGCTGTCGCGGGGTGCAAGGGCAACCTGTCCGCGAACGATGTGATCGTGATGGATCTGGACCGTCGGATCACTTACGAAGCGACCACCGACGAACCACTCAAGCGGCAGCAGGATCAGCAACGCGACGAACGGTCAGCCATCTATCGCCGCCGGATCGAACAGCTGCTCCAGCATGTCGATGGCATCCGCGTCGGGGTCTTTATCGACGATGTTCCCTTTCACGCGTCGGTAGAACACCCGTGGGCTGACCCGATCGACCACCTGACCGCAAGGCTCCCGGGTCAGGCTCCGCCGATGCCCGACCTGTCGGAGATCGGCGCTCTCCCGAGCCTGCGAGCAGACCGTTCCTCCAAATCCAAAGACGCCCGATCAGCCGCACATTTGCTCGGTCTGAACCAGGAGATGGCCGAGTTGGTCCACGTGCACCTGGCAGTGCCCGAAGAGTTCTACATTCGCAAGCAGGAAATGCGGTCGGGCGTCGACTCCATTTCCTTCGAAGCCATTGAACGTGAAGTCAACAACCAACTGCTGAAGCGGGTCAAAGGGGCTCTTCCCGATCAGGGTCCGACGCCGGAAGTCGTCATCGACCTGATCCCCGGAGAACGCATCGCCAGCACACCCGTCGTAGAAGCCGTCAGTTCGTTCGACCCGCTGCGTGATCCGTCCGCCCTTTATCCACTCTGCGGCGTTGGTCTGGTGTTCATCGCTCTCGGCTGGGCGATCGTCGCAGCCCGACGTACCCACGATGATCAGTATCAACCGGTCGTCGACGAAGCGGAGCCCCACGATCCCCAGCTGCATATCAACCCGCTGGAGTTCCTCGTCACGTCGCGATTCTCGGACTGGCTCCCGGCACTGATGATGGAACCCGCCGAGACACTCGCTCGCGTGGTGTGCGTACTTCCGTCTCAGTATGTCGGCGAGTTGATGTCCAGCCTGCCGGCCGATGTTCAGATTGATGTCCTGCAACTGGCGGCCCGTCAGAGCCCTCCGACCACGCGTCAGCTGGAGTCGATCGCCCGCCGCCTGAAGAGTGAGGCTGAGGTCCCCGCCTTCAGCTCCCAGGGTCGATTTCACCGCAATCACGCTCCGGCCCACTGAGCCGCACGTCACCATACGAACTCAATCGCTGGCACGTCGGGCAATGAAACCTCACGCGAGAATCCCAGTAATCACCTTGCCGAAGACATCGGTCAGGCTCTCGTCGCGACCCTGATGGAAGTAGGTCAGCAGCTCGTGATCGAGCCCCATCAGGTGCAGAATCGTGGCATGGATGTCATGCACATGGGCCTTGTCGGACACAGCCTCGAATCCGATCTCGTCGGTCTCGCCATAGCTGATGCCACCTTTGACGCCCGCCCCGGCCATCCACATGCTGAAGCCGTAGGGATTGTGATTGCGGCCGGGTGCTCCCTGACCTTCGCTGAAGGGCATGCGTCCGAACTCGCCACCCCAGACCACCAGAGTTGAATCGAGCAACCCGCGCTGGTCGAGGTCGTCGAGCAGAGCGGCGATTGGCTGATCGACTTCCGCCCCATGCCGACCGTGGTTCTTCTCAATACTCTCGTGAGCGTCCCAAGTCTCTTCGAGGTGTCCGCCGCCCGAGTAGAGCTGGATGAACCGCACCCCGCGCTCGACCAGACGCCGAGCGATCAGGCAGTTGCGTCCAAACTCATCGGTCGGTTGTTGTCCCACACCGTACGCATTCAGCGTGGCCTGAGTTTCAGATCCGAGGTCGACCGCCTCGGGGGCCTCCGACTGCATGCGGTAGGCCAGTTCGTAGGTCTGGATCCGCGAGGCGAGATCCTGTCCACCTGCCCGGGCTTGCATATGCTTTTCATTCAGCTTGCCGAGCAGGTCGAGCTGTCGCCGCTGGGCCTGCTGGTCCATGAACTCGGGACCTTTGAGGTCCAGGATCGGATTGCCGACTGGTCGGAAGAGTGTCCCTTGATAAGTACTCGGCATGAACCCGCTGGCCCAGTTCGGCTGGCCGGAGATCGGCCCGCCCCGCTTGTCGAGCATCACCACATAACCGGGCAGACTCTGGTTCTCGGTCCCCAGTCCATACACCACCCAGCTGCCCATCGACGGGCGACCGATCAGTGTCTTGCCGGTGTTCATCTGCACGAGGGCCGACCCGTGGGCGTGGCTGTCGGCATGACATGACTTGATGACCGCCAGCTTGTCGGCGTGCTTGCGAAGATTCGGGAAGTAGTCCGAGATGAGCAACCCGCTCTCACCACCGGGCTGAAACGGGCGGAAGTTCGGCGTCAGGAACCCGACCTTGCGACCACCGCTGTTAATGAACTTCTTGTCTTCAGGGAGCGACTTACCCGCGTACTTCGTCAGGGCTGGCTTGTAGTCAAACGTGTCGACCTGACTCGGTGCCCCATTCATCATCAGGAAGATGCAGCTCTTCGCCTTTGTCGGGATCTGTGGAGCCTTCGGGGCCAGCGGATTCATCGCCGCAGCTGGTGCCGCATACGCATGCCGTGCAAAGAATCCGTCCTGGGCCAGCATCGATGCGAGAGCACACCCGGCGAACCCACCACCCATCTCCCACACAAACTCACGACGGGTCTGGCCACAAGGGAAAAGAGAATTCATGCCGGGTCTCCACATCGCATCACTGTTCTGTTGCAGACTAACACTATACCCACGATGGGGGTCCAAGTTCAAAACTCGGGATCACCAGGTTCTCAATAACACCTGAGGACGACAACGGACTACGTCATCGACATCCACTTGCCAATGATCAGACCGGGAATCACCAGGCACGCAACCGATGCCGCATAGACCAGCCCTGGATCGCCGAGTTTGAAGTAGATGCAAGTCGCATCGAGCATGATTACGGAGAGCAGCATCATCCTGACACCCGACTGCACGTAAGCGGGTTCGGGATGCTGAATGGCCATGAAGATTCGGCGATTGATCGTCAGGGCGATCATCCCCAGGATGAGTAACACCATCTTGGGATCGCGGACTCCCCCCGCTCCGATCAGAAATCCAGAACTGATCGTCCAGCCGCCGATCCAGGTGGCCAGTCCCAACAGCCCAGCATTGATGATCACCGCTGCGAACATCAGCAAGCTGCGGCGCGAGGTCAGTGCCTCGGTCCGGGCAAACCACGTCACGCCCATGATGTAAACGCCCAGACTCGCTGCCACCCACAGCTGGGGCATCTGCCAGGCACTGGCGAAACGAATTCCCGCCGTGCTGGCCCCGAGGATCACATTCAGAAACCGGCAACCGCCCATGAAGAACGGGCCGAGCGGGGTCTTCTTGAGCACTCCGTCATAGAGAAAGATGCAGGCCGTCAACATCCCCGCCACGGCCAGGCTGCGCATCCCGGCCACCGCCGCGCACGCGAGCCCACCCCCCATCAACAAGACCGCGAACAGAACCGCCGCCCGCAGCGAAACTCGCCCCGAGGGAATCGGTCGTTTCGGACGCTCGGCGGCATCCTGCTTCCGGTCGAAGATGTCGTTCCAGACCATCCCCGACAAGTAGAGACCCGCAGAGGCTCCCAACAGCAATCCCAGTTGAGGCGGAGAGTCGACTTGGGTCCGGGTCAGCAGATACCCCAGCACGATGTCAGCCAGTGCCGTAAACACCGCCGGGAACCGACACAGCTGAAGATAAGCACGCAAAGTCGACATCAGGACGCCTCGCCTTTCAGTCGATTTCGCCGTTCCCAGAAGAAGACCACATTGCCCAGCAAGATCAAAAAGATCATGACCAGATGGGCGATCGACTGCGGCCCCATGCGGCTGCAGGCATCGCCAAAGCGAGGATCGCCCGGGTTCTCCTTGAGATAATGATCGACCACCAGCTGTTCGTACTCGGCGGCGCCCTTGATCCCGACGAGCAACCCGTTGAGCTGGGTCGGGATGTAGGGAAAGAGCAGCGGAGCCTGCACTCCGGTGCAGCCTCCGACCAGTCGAATCTTGTCCTGATAGGGCGTCACCGCGTACTGCACCCACTCTTTGGTGCCAGGGTACGCCCCGCTGACATTGACGATCAGCTTCATGTCTTGAACGCTTTTCACATCGCGGCACATTGGAATCTGATCGATGTTGATCCCTCGTGCGTCCGTGGTATACAGACCTCGCAGGTTGGTAATGATGACCTTTATGACCCCCTCATTCCCCGACTTAAATCCGAGATTGACGAAGTCCTCCCCATAGACCAGATCGGGATAATCCGGGCGAACAATCTCCGCGATGGTCTGATCAATCATCTTCGGACCAAGGGGGAGCAACGTGATGAAGTAGAGCTTCGCCTTCCTGGCGGCACAGTGCTTCGCAAACGACTTCGCCATCGGGCTGAGTTCGCCTTCTGTCGAGGGATCGTAATCCCACGCCATCAGCACCTTATCGCCCGGTTGCAGCTTCTCGATTTCGTCAAAGACATCCTGTGAGAACTGACCCGGCGTCTCCGGGAACTTCAACTGGGCCCAGGTCGGCACCGCCACCGCCACTGCCATCAGCAGGAAGATCCAGCGTCGATCGAGTGTCTGGAGGAAGTGAAGCATGGGGGAGAGACGAGGGAGGAGAGGGGAGAGACGAGAGCCAGAAGATTGCCACTTTCTCAGTCGTCGGAGCCGAGGTAGGAGCGGTCGATGCCGAGAAGGACCTTGAGACTGGTCGAGGCGATGCCGAGTGCGATGCCAATCATGATCGCCCGATTCCCTGCGGTGTTAAAGACGCTCATGACGAAGGCATAGATGCGGTCCATACCCAAGTATGTTCCGCCCGGAAGTGGCACCTGCACCGCTCCGGCAAACATCGTCGCCCGAAAGAGAATGATCAACGCGGTCACAAGCAGCAGCGTCGCCTCCAGATTCTTCGCCCGAAAAGCACGAAACGCAGCCGAGGCAACATAGAACGCCAGCAGTGCAAACGTCGTTGTCATCAACGGCTGCAGCACCCAAGTGAACACCCAGTCGAACGGCGTCCCACTTTCGGAATAGTCGCCCGACCAGGGATAGACGACCGTGTGTGCCTGCGCGAACAGTTGGCCGACCGCCTGACGCCACGCGTACTGCTCGCGGGCCTCCTTCAACAGCCAGTCGCGCTGCGGCTTCGACAGGGGGCCAGCCTTGAGCAATTCAATACAGATCGCCTTGTTTCGTTCGCCGATGGTCGGAATCTGGTTCACAAATAATTCGACCGCGGCCATCCGCGGCCCGGAAAGGTTCACCGCCTTCAGCTTGGTCAGCAATTCCTCCACGGTCATCTCGGGAGTTTGTTCGAACGACTTGAGTACAGCACGCTGTTCGTCGGTCATCGGCTCCAACGTCCCGGTCGCCGGGATCTCTCGGACCAGTTCGACGACGCCCTGTCTTTGCTCGTTGAATAGCTCACAACTGGTCTTCCGTCCGGGTTGAGGAGCTCCGGTGCCCGCGAGCAATTGGATGACCAGATCCATCTGCCACATGCCATTCCAGTAACGGTCGAGTGCTTGTACCTGTGCGGTGGTCAGCGGCGATCCCTGCTTCTCCAGGTCGGCCACGAAGGCTGTGCGGGCCGATTCACTCAACGGCTTGGCCAGCGGGTAGTGGCAAGCTGATCGGGACAGTTCGTCACGCAGGCCGGGCGAGACCGGGCCGGTGACGGTGATCGAAGACGGAGTGACTTCGACGATCTGTGCCAAGCTCTCCGGAACCGCGAACGACGGCGGCGGAGAGGCCGTGATGGTCGTCTTGCGACGGGTCGCATCTGCCAGTCGATCGATCGCCTTCAAAGCGTCGGATTGATTCGCAAAGAGCGACCGCAGGGCCTGCTCATCGGCCGGAGACATCAACCCACGAAATGCGAGCTTCTCATGGTCGGCCAGATGGGTCACCTTGCCGCGAAGCTCTGCAGGAGGCTGAGCCACCTCGCTCAGTCGCTCACATGAACAGCGCCAGGCCAGCTCATCATCGAGACCGTCGAGTGCCTCGGCATGAGCCCCCGACACCCAACCACGAAAATAGATCTTCCCGTCCGCAACGCGCAGCTGGCGACGAATCGACGCGGGGAACGCCGGTCGAACCTCCGCAGGCCGCAACGCCCCCGCTGACTCATGCTCCGGCATCCAGGCCAGTGGAAAGTCGACGAGCGATTGCCCATAAAACTCGGTACTCGGCGAGGGACTCGAACCGAACTTCAAGAGCCCCAAAACCAGCATCAGCAAAAACGCGGTCAGCGTGACGGCCGAGAATCCCCACCCCTTCTTGCGATCACTGATCGTTTTGAGGTGGACCTTAAACAGATTGCCACCGCCGAGCAGGAACGCGATCGCGGCGAGGATATCGAACCAGATCGACGCCTCCTCACCCCACGATTCAAATGCGGGGATAAAGAACGCGATCACCAGCACAATGCCGCCGAATGCCGTTATCAGCAGGGGGATCGTGCGTTTCATGGGCTGGGGCTAGTCCGCAATCCGAGGTTCTCAACCAACGATGCTCACGCGCAGAACATCTGGTTCGGATTGTGGCGTCTGGCAGGAGTCGCGACTAGCGAGCCTGACCCGGAAACCGAGGTTGGATACCCGTCACCAACTCCATGCCGACGGGTACGTCCCCTTCCACGATCTCCGTGAACTTCCCGTCCGAGAGTCCCGTGGTGACAGGGATCGCGCGCAGCTTCTGGCCTTCGGCGACCCAGACATGGCGATTGCCACGTTTTTTGCGGAGTTCCGCTTGATCGACCGCCGATTGCGTGATGGTCGAGCTGGAATCGTCGGTAAATGATTCGCCGCTCTTCGGCTGGTTGCTCGCCATCCCCTCGAGAATCGGCTGATCTTCCGTGCGCACATTCCAGACATCGGGATAGAACCGGAGGGCTGCGTTCGGAATCTTGCGGACATTCTGGCGCTCGTCGACCTGGAACGAGATCGTGGCTGTCATGCCAGGGAGCAGCTTCAACTCCGGGTTCGGCGCTCCCACAATCACCGGGTACGTCACGACGTTCTGCAGGGTCGTCGAGCTGAGCCGGATCTCCTGAACATGCCCGGTAAACAGGTCGTCGTACGCATCGACGACAAAGGTCACCGGGTACTTCTTCTCCTGAGCCATGTGAATCTTGCCGATGTCGGCTTCGTCGACGCTGGCGTGGACGTGCATTTCCTGACGCATGTCAGGAGCGATAATGAACAGCTCGGGAGTCTGGAACGAGGCAGCAAGCGTTTGACCCGGATCGATCTTGCGATTGATCACGATCCCGTCCACGGGTGATCTGATATCGGTATATTCCAGATTCAATTCCGAGAGATCGAGGGTCGCCTCTGCCTGGGTCACTCCCAGTTCAGCCACCTTCAGCTGGGCTTCCAGAGACAGACGGGCAAACATGAACTTGTCCATCTCTGCCTGGGCGATAAAGGTCTTGTCTTCTTCTCGCAGGGCGATGGCGCGTTTCTCGTCGTTGATGGCCTGTTGCAGCTGGGCCTGCACGCGGAAGATGTCGGCCTTGCGATTGGCGAGCGCCGCCTCATCGCGTGCGACGTTGGCCTTGTAGATCCGAGGGTCGATCTTGGCAAGGAGATCGTCTTTCTTCACTTCCTGGTTGAACTCGCAGTGCAGTTCCGTGATCGGCCCCGAGACGAACGAACCGACAGTGACCTGCAGCTTGGGTTTGATGGTTCCGGTCGAGTTCACGACGGCAATGATCGTCCCCTCCTCGACCTTCGCGGTGCGCCAAACAATCTTGTTCCGTTCCGCGAGGTAACGACTCACTGGCCAATAGGCGGCATATCCCACCCCGCCAATGACAGCCAGGACGATCAGAAACTTGAGGAGAGTACGCATAGTCTGTGCAGTTGGTTCACGCGTCGCCGGTCAGGTGAGCTGGATGATGGCGTCGACCAGTCTTCGGAGAACAGAGGAAAACAAGACGAAAATTCGAAGAAGCCTGAATCCAATGGCCCCACATGGAGGGTCATCCGCCAGAGGCGTATGGCGGATTCGATTCCCCTTCGTCACAATCGACTGCTTAGACCTGTTCGATCGAGTCTAGAGGGAAAGAGGCCGGTTCGGTGGCTCTCATCGAAATTCGCGACTGCTCCAAAGTTTACGACTTGGGAGAAGTCAAAGTCGAGGCGTTAAAGAACGCCAACCTGACCGTCGAGAAAGGCGAGTTCATCGCGTTGATCGGTCCGTCGGGGTCCGGAAAGAGCACGCTGATGAACACCCTGGGGTGTCTCGACCGCCCCTCCAGCGGAAGCTATGTGCTGGCAGGCGAGGAAGTTGCGGGGATGGCTGCTGCCCAGCGAGCACGTATCCGTAACCAGCGGATCGGGTTCGTGTTCCAGAACTTTAATCTGCTTTCCAGAACCACCGCATTAGAGAATGTTGAGCTGCCGCTGCTCTATTCCACCGGAATGTCGGCGTCGGAAAGGCACCGGCGAGCGGTGGAGAAACTCCAATTGGTGGGGCTGGGTAACCGTCTGGACCACCATCCGAGCCAACTTTCGGGCGGGCAACAGCAACGCGTGGCCATCGCTCGGGCGCTGGTCAACGAGCCAGCGATCCTGATGGGCGACGAGCCGACGGGGAATCTCGACTCGAAGACCAGCCGTGAAATCATCGCTCTCTTTAAGGAGCTGAATGAGAAGAACGGCATCACAGTCATCCTGGTCACCCACGACTTGAATGTCGCCAAGAACGCCAAGCGAATTATCGTTTTACGGGATGGGGGGATTGTGACGGATACCTCGGACTTCACAGAGGCCGCAAAGGTGTTACAAGCGGGCCTTATGGAGTAACCCCGGAGTTACGAGCGACCGTGCGACGATGAAGAAGTGGGACGACCCCCATTCCAGGCACGAGCGATCCTCGCATGATCTTCGGCAGATTCCGCAACTGGCTCATGCAGCTTGACTCAGGCGTTGAACGCCTGGTTGCGGCGCGGTTCGGGGCTGGAATCATGCCGCAGGGGAATCACCCAATCACCGCCGCGGGGCACGAGGATCACCGCAAACTCCGGAACGCCCGCGCTCGCCTCTCTCGGACGAGGTGGGGGCTGGTCTTGGCAACCTTGAGTCTGATCCCCTCTGGCGAGACCTCGGTCTTCGCCCAGCGGCCGGTCGGAACGATCTTCCCGGAGCGGCGAACAATCCAGATCCGCCAGCCCGAGCAACTTCCCCGGTATCAATCCCCGAACGACCTGGCCCCTTCCACGGTGTCCCGGCCGATGGACGATCTGACGCCGGAGTATATGCCGCTGGATGGACTGATCCGAACGTCCTTGCGAAACATGGATGTCGTCCGCGTGCTCACCGGGGTCAAAGCCACCAACTCCGGTCGCAACATCTACGATGTCGCCATCACGAATACCTCGATCGATCAAGAACAGGCCCGCTTCGACCCGGTCCTGCAGATCAACAACAGCTGGAACCGGTTGGAAGATCCGCAAGCGGTCTTCGATCCCATCCTGCCCGGAAATGCATTCATCACTGGTCTTCGCAATGACAACTTCAATACATCGACCCGACTGTCGAAGACGGATCTGACCGGCGGAAACTTTACGGCGGGGATTGATGCCCTGACCGGGACGCGCAGCCCCGGCGTGTATCCTCTCGATCCATTCACAACGACATCGACTTTCATCAGCTACACGCAACCATTGCTCAAGGGCGGCAGCATTCCGGCGAACCTGGCCCCCATCATCATCGCGGGGATCAACACCGAGCGTTCCTACTTTCAGTTCAAGAACGCGGTGCAGGACAACGTGCGGGGCATCATCGAGGCCTACTGGTTACTGGTCTATGCCCGCACCGATTTGTGGGCTCGCAAGCAGCAGGTCGACCAGCTTGCAGAGACTGTCCGTCGCGTGGATGCCCGTGTTCGCCAGGCCATCGACAACCGGGCCGACCTCGCCCAAGCCCAGCTCGCTCTTGCGAACATCAAAGCCCGCGTCGTCACCGCTCAAGGAAACGTTCTGCTCCGCGAGGCGGCACTTCGCAACATGATCGGGGTGCCCCCCAACGATGGCACGGTCTACATCCCCACGACTCCTCCAACCAAAGAGAAGTACATCCCCGACTGGGGGCAGCTGCTGGCACTGGCTGAGGAACGCCGGCCCGACATGGTGGAACTGAAGCTGATCCTGGAAGCCGATATCCAACAGCGAATCATCGCCGACAACTCAGCGCTTCCCCAGCTGGATGCCGTCGCTCTCTACCGCTGGAACGGGCTTGAGGGAACGACACCCCTCGGAGCCAATCGCACCGCCTTTGGCCAGTACAACGATGCGACGCTCGGCGTGAACTTCTCCGTACCGCTCGGTCTGCGACAGGCTCGTGCGACACTGCGACAGCGAGAGCTGCTCATTGCCCGTGACCAGATCAACCTGAAGCAGGGGTACCACGCCACATCGCATACGCTGGCAGTGGCGGTTCGATTGCTCGACCAGTTGTACGAGCAGTATCTCGCACTGCATGACGCCCGGCTGGCTGCCCGCGTGAACCTGGACGCCCAGCTGCTGCGGTGGCAAACGCAACAGACCATCCTGATTAACGTTCTGCAGGCCATCAGCGACTGGGGCAACACCGTCACCGCCGAAGCGGACGCCCTCACGCAATACAACACCCAGCTGGCGAATCTGGAGTACGAAACCGGGACGATCCTGGAGACGCACGGCATCTACTTCGTGCAAGAGAGCCAGCAGTCGATCGGTCCGCACGGCCGGTTCTGCGAGATGCGCTGTTATCCGTACAGCACGCGACCAACCGACAATACCAACCTGTATCCGGAATCCAACGAGCCTTCGGAAGACTCATTCGACCTGACGCCACCCTCGAATCTCGGGACCCCCAAGGATGTCCCATACGACAAGATCAAATTGCCGACACTGGATGAAATAATCCAGCGGTACAAAAGCGAAAAGCCCTCGGTAGAGAAAGAGTGACACCTCTGTCGGTCTGAGACCGAGCTGAGGCGGTTACTTTTGCGTCGTCAGTGCCTTGATGCAGTGCGGACAGAGCTGGGGCACGGCGATCGTGAGCGTGGCGGAGTAGTGGGTCTTGTCGTATCCCTCCCCCTTCTGATCGGCCGCTTGGCGATGACTGACGATGAGGTAAACGTTCCCTTCGGTGGGGGAGAAGGTCGCGGCGCCCTCCTTGTCGGTGAGTTGTTCGTACTCCTTGTCGAAGCCCTCAGCCAGTGCCACACCGCGCGGGATGAACGACACGCGGGCTTCCGGGACAGGTTTCCCTTCATAGAGGACCCGCACGCGAATCGGCTGCCCGGGCCCCATCGCCGTGACGGGATTCACGAGCGGAACAATCTCGTAGGGATGGCCCAGTGGTCGATCGAAGCCCTCGGCGATCTCGGGGACTGCGTCCAGTTTCTTGCTGGCGACGAAGTACGTCTTACCCGACTTGATGGCCCGGGTCGTTCCGTGCAACGTCTCCAGTGTGTGCGACACGACATGGACCCCTTCCGTCTGGGTGACGAAGCGGCCCGACCAGTAGCCCTCCTTCGGCGAATATCCAGTGTCGACCATCTTCGACTTCATGTCGGTCGACTTCCCGCCGGGAGCGATGACTGCGATCTCGCATTTCTCCAGGGCGATCTTGCTCGCCAGCTTGAAGTCGCGATGCTCGTTGCCATGGTTCCCGAGCTTGAGATCCACGTGCACCAATTCGCCTTGGCGAACGATCGACGTGTTCGTCTCCACCCAGGTGTCATGAGCAGAAGCCAGTGAAGTGAACAGGCTGAGTGCCACAGCACACACCGAATAAATTCGCATCGGAAGATCCTACAAAACAGAGGTCTTGGACCGGGATGTCATTCTCAGGCCGTCGATGCACGATCAACTACTGAGCTGCACTCGCATTCGACTGGGCCTGTTGGGTTGCGGAATCGGCATCCAGCTTAAAGCCCGTCATCTTGGCGAGGTGGAACAGCAGAGACTTGTTGTCGATGAACGGCTGGTGCCCGGTATTGGCCCAGACCACCTGACCTTCCGCAGAGATCAGGAACGTCCCGTGCAGCTGGTCCTCGCCCTTCTCGGGTGTGGCTGGAAAGAAGGTGCTGTACTGGCTCGCCACCGCATTGTCGGGATCAGAGAGGACCGGGTAATTGAACTTGCCGTACTCTTTGTACTTCTCGGCCGTGTGTTCCGGGGCGTCGGTCGAGATCGCCATGATCGGCACTCCCAACTCCTGAAAGTAACGCAAATCATCATTCAGTCCGAACAGCTGAGCGACACAGTGACTGCACCCGTATCCATAGTAAAAGACCACGATCGCCGGACCTTGGCCACGAATCGAGGAGAGACCCTGCGATTTGTTTTCGACATTGAGCAGGTTGAAGTCGGGGGCTGACTTGTTCAACAGCGGATGCTCCATCGTCGGGACGGGAGTGAACGCTTTGTCCTGAAGCAACTCCGTCAGTCCAGCTGACAACGTCTTCGCACCGACTTTGTCGAGGTAAGCTCGGGCGTCGTTCTCCACATGCCCGGTCGTCAACAGACCGTACTTCATACAGATCTGCCGACACTCCTCCATGAAGCCCATCTCGCGGGCAAAGGGAACCTGCTTCGGCTGATTGAGCGCGTAGGCGTGATACCCCACCAACACCGCATAGAAACATGCGACCAGCCCCAGGAACGCCAGAAAGATCCTCTGTCCCAGCTTGGAACCTTGAATTCCATTCGGAGGGAATGACTGCGGTGAGGGAGTTTGATTCATAGCTCAGGTCCGTGACAGTGCGTGTACAGTGGGGAGATGTTCCCGCTCTCATCGTGATGAACTGACGCAGAACGGGTCACCATCCCCGATCAACCAGTGCGATCGACCGGGGACAACACATCGGCATTTCGCGGAAGATGACGGCTTAAAACTCGCCGATCACTTCACCGCCCGCCTTGGTCGCCAGCGATTGCCAGATAACGGTGTCGATGTTGTCACTCACGAAACGGGTTGCCCCATCGCACAGCAGCACATGTACACCGCCAGTGTGGCGACTGCGAGCGGCAGTCAGGCCCGCGTTGTTGCTGGTGTTGCCGCAATCAAATGTCGATGAGTTCGGGTTGAGCCCGTGGTTGTAGAGCGTGTTTCCGTAGTGACCATCCATCCACTTGGCCCCACGAATCCCCGACCACGATCCCGCAGCTCCCACAACACAGTTCGCGGGACTGGGGTCGGTCCCAGTGATCGTGTCGTTCTGCGACGTCGACAGCTTGAGAATCTGCAACCGGGGATCCGCTGGTGGAGTACTGGCGGGGATCGAACCGGTTCCGTTTCCACCAGCTGCGTAGCCATTCCCCAACGTCTGCTCACCGAAGGCCACGGTCGAGGACATTCCATCCGTGATATCGCGGAAGCGGGTCAACCCGCCCAGCTTCACGTCCATCATCACTCCATCCCCTTTGCGGATGTAGCGAGTGGTCGCGGTCGTCCCGCTGCCGGTGCAGGCTGCATAATTGGTGGGGGCGTAGGAGTTCCCTTGCACCGCGCCAAAATCGCTCGGGCAGAGATAGGTCGACACCTTCGTCATCGCCGCGACTACGTTCTGGGCATAGGGAGCGACAGGCGGCTCGACATACGTCGGAGCCTTGCTGAAGTCGATCAGGTTGTAGAGATTCCCCCCGTCGATATACGGCTGGATCGCAGCCAGCGACGAGAAGGTCATCGGAAAACCGACCCGCCCTGGAGGCAAACAGCTGTGGCTCGACTCGTAGTTGTGCAGAGCCAGGCCGATCTGCTTGAGGTTATTCTTGCACTGAGCCCGTCGGGCCGCTTCGCGAGCCTGTTGCACGGCGGGTAACAACAGGGCAATCAGCACCGCGATGATGGCGATCACCACGAGCAGTTCAATCAAAGTAAATCCACGTCCGCGACGCAGGGTATTTCGGTTTAAAGACATCGAGGTGACCTTTCAAAGAGTGGATGCATGGCAACGCACGCACTCATACGACGCTGAATGAAGAGGATCAGTCCCGAAGTGCGAGGCAGGGTGACACGCTCAGGCCAGCCCGCCGTTCTGTGTTGTGGAGCACAGTTCGAATCGCTGGCAATGAGCGTGCGATCGCGCCTCGCATCCGGGGACATAGACCCCGAAAGAAAACTCAAAGAGACATGCAGGACCAACCCGGAGGGCACGCCCACGACCTCAAGGGACAACTCGCTTTGTGGAGAACGAGCCTTTGACCGACCGTGAGCGTGCTGTTCCAGACCGCCATGACCGCAGTGACATCGCCTGCGGAACATTCAGACAGCGAGACAAACCCGCGAAATGCGGTGCCTCAAGCGGCCTGTCGGGGCGGTGGAGTCGGTGGCTCCTGATCACAGGGGACCAGCGGCGCACAACGCAGCGGCGGAACCACTTCCCCTTGATCGAAACTGTCTAACACAAAAACAGACACAGCCGGTGGCTCAACACTGACCAGTTGGCCAAACACGCTCTGATCGATTCCCTGACACTGCAAAGCCTGAACACCGATGACGAACTTACTCTTTGCCCCAGGCTTTCGCCCCTGATCCGGCGAGGAAGTCGCGGCCTTCTCGCGGGCGGGGCCAGTGTGACAAGATCCGCTGGTCGCACAGCAGACCTGAGTCTTCTCGACCGACGTCTGAATTGCCACCGCCTTATGAGGTGCCTCTCGCTTCGCAGCTTCCACCACGAATGTGGGTGGCTGAACACGATGAGCTTTCGCCCAGGCCAGCTTTTGGGCGTTGGTGAAGCAGCAGCACTTCTTCCAGCACTGCTTGGCCGACTGACATCCACAGGGACGATTTTGACACGGGAAGGGAGCTGAGAGGTCCTTGCCTTCGGACTCCACGTTGACATCGCGACTGGAGACAGGCAGGGCGATGGGAAAAATCATCAGCACAGACATGACCAACAGCACAAGAGCTGTCAGTCGTCGGCTGGATTGCCAATCGCGGAATTTCGGGACCAAATACATCATCTCGGGCTCAAACCCATCCGGGTGAGCTGATGGTCGCTAACTCATTCTCCACGCAATTACTCTGACCGAGATACGAATGAACCGCAACTGATGAAGCGGAGAATTCTCTCAATCGGGACGATCGATTCGAAACAGAAACACGGGAGATTCGGCTTTCGCGGCGATGCTCGCTTGCATCCTCCGCCGGGCTTCGTAAAGTGGTCCAGATTTCGCCCCAAAGCTCCCTCGTCGAGGTCCAAGCTGCCAACTGGGGTGATCGTCCGCGCCGGAGTCGCGGAAATTGCTCATGGAGCGTGCGTTTGGCACCGTCCCGGCCCCCAGTGGCGCTGTTGTCTCACCAGGCTTCAGGTTGCGGACGCTGACCGTTCGCACGTGATTTTGAGTCAGTTTTGTGGCTCCCGCCTGCCTCCAGCCCCCAGTACACCGTGCCACGTCGTAACGACCTCAAGAAGATTCTCCTCATCGGCTCCGGTCCCATTGTGATCGGCCAGGCCTGTGAGTTTGACTACTCCGGAACGCAGGCTTGCAAAGCGCTGCGTGATGAGGGGTACGAGGTCGTCCTCGTCAACTCGAATCCCGCGACGATCATGACCGATCCGGGCACAGCTGACCGGACTTACGTCGAGCCGCTGACCTGGAGCTACGTCGCCAAGGTCTTAGAGAAAGAGCGTCCCTGCGCGATCCTGCCGACACTCGGAGGCCAGACCGGTTTGAACATCGGCATGGACCTCTACCGCCGCGGCATCCTGCAACAGCTGGGTGTCGAGATGATCGGGGCCAAGCCCGAGGTCATCGCCAAAGCTGAAGGCCGCGAAGAGTTCAAGCGGGCGATGGTCAAGATCGGCCTCGATGTGCTCAAGTCGCGGACCGTCCACACGATGGACGAAGCCCGCGAAGCGATGAAGGAAATCGGCCTGCCCATCATCATCCGTGCCAGCTACACCCTCGGCGGTGTGGGCGGCGGTACTGCCTATAACAAGGAAGAGTTCGAGGAGAAGGTCAAGAACGGTCTGGAGCTGTCGCCAGTCCACGAAGTTCTGCTTGAGGAGTCGGTCCTCGGGTGGAAGGAATACGAGATGGAAGTGATGCGCGACGTGGCCGACAACGTCGTGATCATCTGCTCGATTGAGAACTTTGACCCGATGGGGGTCCACACCGGCGACTCGATCACCGTGGCTCCGATTCAGACGCTGACCGATAAAGAGTATCAGCGGATGCGCGACGCCACGATCTCCGTCATGCGCGAGATCGGTGTCGAAACCGGAGGCTCGAACGTCCAGTTCGCGATCAACCCGAAGACGGGTCGTATGATCGTCATCGAGATGAACCCGCGCGTGTCGCGCTCCAGCGCCCTGGCCTCAAAGGCCACCGGCTTCCCCATCGCCAAGATCGCCGCCAAGCTCGCTGTGGGTTACCGCCTCGACGAGATCCAGAACGACATTACCCGCGAAACACTCGCCTGCTTCGAGCCGACGATCGACTACGTCGTAACCAAGATCCCGCGCTGGGCCTTCGAAAAGTTCCCCGAAGCCAACTCCGAACTGACCGTACAGATGAAGTCTGTCGGCGAGACGATGGCCATCGGACGTACGTTCAAGGAGTCACTCCAGAAGGCGCTGCGAGGTCTCGAAATCGGCCACTTCGGATTGGGTGGCGGCAAGAAGGATCTGTGGGGCACGGAGAATCAACCTTCCATGGGTGATATCCGGGCTGGCCTGTCGCGTCCGAACTCCGAGCGGATCTTCTCGATCCGTTACGCCATGAAGGCCGGCATGTCAGTCGACGATATCTACAAGCTGACCAACATCGACCCCTGGTTCCTGCGGCACATCCGCGATCTGCTCAAGAGCGAAGAAGAGATCATCCAGATCGGTCGTCTGTCGAACATGACCGCCGAGCAGATGCGGTACTACAAGCGGCAGGGCTTCTCCGACAAACAGCTGGCCTTCTGGCTCAACTCGACCGAGATCGATGTCCGGGCCAAACGCAAAGAACAGAATGTTCTCCCGACCTTTAAGCAGGTCGACACCTGTGCCGCCGAGTTCCCAGCCTTCACACCGTACTACTACTCGACATACGAGACCGAAGACGAATCACCCGCCCGGCGCCAGTTCCAGGCCAGCGGAGTCGGCCTCGTCGAAGCCGACGGAACGCCCGTGGCTGGCAAGGAACAGCTCGCCAGCACACCGATCAATCACCAGCCCGGATCACTCGCCCAGAAGCGGGTCATGATTCTGGGCGGGGGTCCGAACCGTATCGGTCAGGGGATCGAGTTCGACTACTGCTGCTGCCATGCGTCGTACGCGATGCGTGACCTCGGCATCCAGAGCATCATGGTCAACTCGAATCCCGAGACGGTGTCGACTGACTATGACACTTCGGACATTCTCTTCTTCGAGCCGCTGACCACCGAAGATGTTCTCAACATCTGCGACAAGCTCCAGCCTGATGGTGTCATTGTCCAGTTCGGTGGCCAGACCCCGCTGAACTTGGCCAAGGGACTGGAAGCAGCGGGCGTCCCGATCATTGGGACCAGCCCCGAATCGATCGATGTCGCCGAAGACCGCGAGAAGTTCAAAGTCCTGCTCGACGAGCTGAACCTCCGCCAGCCACCCAACGGCACAGCCTTCGCCATCAAGGAGGCCCGCCAGGCTGCCGAGCGAATCGGCTATCCCGTCCTCGTGCGTCCCAGCTTCGTTCTCGGCGGACGCGGGATGGAGATCTGCTACGACGATGCCCAGCTGGTCAAGTTCATGATCGAGGCGATCAACATCTCGCCCGATCATCCGGTACTGATCGACAAGTTCCTCGAAGACGCGATCGAGGTCGATGTCGACGCCATCTCCGACGGCGAGACCACACTCGTCGGTGGGGTGATGGAACACATCGAAGAGGCTGGGGTCCACAGCGGTGACTCGGCGTGTGCGCTGCCGCCGTTCTCGCTCCAGCCTCGCATTATCGAGGAGATCAAGCGGGCGACCTATGGACTGGCCAAGGCCCTCAAGGTGCGTGGCCTGATGAATATCCAGTTCGCCGTGAAGATGGACGGTGACGTCCCCGCACCGGGCGAACCCGATACGCGGTCATCGACGGTCTATGTCCTCGAAGTGAACCCGCGAGCGTCGCGAACTTCCCCGTTCGTCTCGAAGGCGACCGGCCTGCCGCTGGCTCGTATGGCCGCCAAGATCATGGCCGGCGTCACACTCAAACAGCAGGGCGTCACCCAGGAAGTCTGGCCGCACTACACGTCGGTCAAGGAAAGCGTCTTCCCGTTCAACCGGTTCCAGGGTGTCGACATCATCCTCGGACCCGAGATGAAATCGACCGGCGAAGTGATGGGGATCGCCAACGACTTCCCCGCCTCGTTTGCGAAGAGCCAGATCGCTGCTGGTACCAACATCCCGTCCAGCGGCAACGTCTTCATCAGCATGGCCCACGGGCACAAGCAGCTGATCGTTGAACCTGCCCGCCAGTTGATCGCACTCGGCTTCAAGATACTGGCCACAGCTGGAACCGCCCGCGTGTTGCAGGCTGCCGGGCTTCAAGTTGAAACCGTCCGCAAGTTGCAGGAAGGTCGCCCCAACCTGCTCGATTATATGGCGAACGGCGACGTCCATCTGATTTTCAACACCCCGAGCGGCAAGGGAGCCCGGACCGACGAAGGTCGCATCCGCGCTGCAGCTGTGTCCAATGGCGTGCCGTGCGTGACCACTCTGCCAGGCTGCTTGGCGATGGTTCGGGCCATTGAGTTCCTCGATGCGAATCCTGCCCCGCAGGTCAAGACCCTGCAGGACTGGGCCGCTGAGATCCACAGCACAAATCGTTGATTATGTTGATGGTTTGCGGAACGCAGACCGACGACATCACACAACGCGACTCTCCTGCCATTGGCGTGGGTGAGTCGCGTTCTTTTTTGGTCGCTTGAAACGTGTGGGAGGCAGAAATGGAAACCACGAAACACACAAAAAACACGAAAAGGAAATTGAGTGACTGCTTCTTTTGCCAGTCAGTGAACTCTGCAAGGAAAACACGGGTTTAGATACAACAACGAAATAACAACACCCCGACCCTCAAAACTCTTTTCTGCCTACCTGCCGTTTTCGTGTGCTTTGTGTATTTCGTGGTTCCCTTCCCCCCGTAACCCCCATTCGATTGAAGCCATAGCAACCGCAGTTTCCATCGGCTTAACGCACAGACACGAACTCATGCGTGTTGTAGATCGCCCGGCAGAGCATCGGCAGGCCATGCTGTTGAACCAGTGTCACGGACGCGGCTCGTTCATCGGGTGTCGGCAAGCGTCCCAGGCCCAGCTGGAATGCACGATCGACTTGCGATTCGAGGTTCTTCGATGCTGTCTCTTCAACGCGTTTCGCGAATGCCTCGGATTGCTGGAGCAGAAACGGGCTATTGAGCAGGCTCAGTGCCTGGAGTGCGGTCGTGCTGCTGGTCCGCTTGGGCGTCACCTGTCCGGCGTCGGGGCAGTCGAACGTGCCGAACGTGTCTTCCAGCTGCATCCGCGGCTTGGTCTGATAGATCATGCGGCGGAAGTCGTCTCGATCAAACTCGCGTTTCGAGTTATAGACTTTGACGTAGTTCGTGTTGGCCTCGAACAGATCGAATCCGGGCCCGCCCTGCCGCAGATCGAGGCTGCCGCTCACCGACAGGATCGAGTCGCGAATCGCCTCAGCTTCCAGCCGTCGGGGCGGGTACCGCCAGAGCATCCGACTGGCCGCATCGACCGCCAGCCCGTCGTCGCGAGGCTCGCTCGATTGCTGGTAGGTCTCCGACAGACAGATCAACCGGTGCATGTGCTTCAGGCTCCACGGCGCGACTCCTGACTCAGAGGGTTGCCGCAACTCACACGCTAACCAGTTGAGCAGCTCAAGATGGGTCGGCTGGCCTCCATTCGCTCCGAAGTCAGACGGCGTGTCGACGATCCCTTCCCCAAAGTGTTGCAGCCATAACCGGTTGACGATCACGCGGGCCGTCAGTGGGTTGTCGGGACTGACGATCCATTCCGCGAGAGCCATACGACGCTGAGCCTCTGGTGCGTCAGCTGACAACGAGACAGCATGCCCCAACTCGGAGAGCGATCCGGGGGCCACGACTTCTTTGGGCTGGGTGACGTCACCACGAGACAACCGATAAGTCGGGCCCGGCTTCACGAATTGCCCGGCGTAGGCCTTGGCACTCTCCACGAGCGGAGCCAGTTCCTTGGCCAGCGTTTGCCGACGTGCCTGCAGCTCCTCGAATCGCTGCAAGGCTGCGGCATCAGCCCCTCGCACCAGACGCCCCCCCGGAACCGACATCCCAAATGACAGCCGGTCACGACTGCTGGCCACCGGTGTCCATGTCTGGCCATCGAGCGAGGTCTCGATCAGGTACTCCTTCGCGACCCGATCGGCGTATTGCGGTGGTGTCCCGCGATCGCGACTCCACCGGAACTCATCGATCAGTTGAGGCTCGGGGAATTCGAGAGCGACCCAACCACGTCCGACTTCATTCGAGATCCACGACTTCGCGTTCCCGTAGAGCCCGTCATTGATGTGTTCGAGCTTGTGGATGTCGACATTGGGCAAGGTCCCCGACGCAGTGGCTTTAGTTCCCGATGTCGCGAGAGCCACGTTCCGAGGATTGGGTCCAGATGTAAAGACCTCCAGCTCGTCGAGACATGGCTCCGACCCGGACGTGGCCAGCACCGTGAACCGAACATGCCGCGCGTGGACTGGCTCGCACTTGTCGATGTTCAGATTGCGTGTCACCGGGACACGGACACATGGGCGGCCATCGGGAGGAGAAGACGTGGCGGGTACGGCCTCCTGGAAGATCGCGAGATCGGCCGTCACGAAACTCTCCTGGTTCCCCTGACGAAGCAACACGACGCTCGCCGGAGTCAGCTCCACAACTCCGGCATCCTTGAACCCACTCCATAGTGGCAGATCGGCCATCTCATCGCTGTGGTCGTTGAATCGCTGCTGATCGACTCGCAGGAGCTCTGTCTGGTCGCTTGTCGAACTGCGGTCCCCATCCCGGTCGAGTACGTACACCGCGTCGGTCGAATGAGTCGTCGGCCCACAGGCCCACGACACCCAGAAACGGAACGTCCCGCTCAGCTGGGGCTTCCACGCAAAGGCATCGGTGTTCGGGGCCGCCTTCCCGACGACGAACCCGGAACTCAGGTTCGGCCAATGGGGCGAGTGTCCCGGATCTTGAGCGGCCCCGCGCTGCGTCCCTGTGGCCAGGACCGACTTGGTCAATGGCTGAATCGAAATCGTTCGTTCAGCATCGGTCGGACGGACTAAGTGAGCCAACTGCAAGGTCGCCAACGGCTCAAACTCGCGCAGCTGGGCATCGAGATCGGCGATCTCCTGTCGAAGCTGGGTGACACGCTGCTGATTTTCGGAGGAACGCATCGACTCGATCTCGCGCTCCCCGTGCATGACTCCCTCGAAGGTGGCCTTGAGAGCGTAGTAATCGGTTTGGGGTATCGGGTCGAACTTGTGCGAGTGACACCGCGAACACCCCACTGTCAGCCCCAGGAAGACCGAGCCGGTGGTGCTGACCATATCGTGCAGCTCGTCGGCCCGCTGCTGGGCGGTCAGGACGGGGTCGGGGCTCTTCACACGGTCCCACGCTCCACCCACGATGAAGCCCGTTGCGGCCCCAGCACCCAGTTGGTCTCCGGCCAGTTGTTGTTTGACGAACTGGTCATAAGGGAGGTCGTTGTTGAAGGCATTGATGACGTAATCGCGGTATCGCCAGGCATTCGGTCGAGGTTGGTTGGTCTCGAACCCGTCGCTCTCGGCGAACCGCACGGCATCCAGCCAGAATCGTGCGGCGCGCTCACCGAAGTGAGGGGACGCCAGGTACCGGTCGACGAGTTTCTCCCAAGCCTGCGGGTCGCTGTCGGCCTCGAAGGCGGCGACCTCATCGGGACTGGGCGGCAACCCCAGCAGGTCGAACGACAGCCGTCGGATCAGCGTTCTGCGGTCAGCGCGCGGATTGAACGTCAGCTGTTTCTCCGCCAATCGGGAACGGATGAAGGCATCGATCTCATGACCGGGCGAGTTTCCGGGACACGGTGGGCGAACCAGAGACTGAAACGACCAGTGCGTGCTCTTCTCCGACAGATCGGCCGACGCATCGGGCCAGACTGCTCCCGTGTCGATCCAGTCTTTCAACAACTGAACTTCTGTCGCGGAGAGTCCTGCTCCATCGGGTGGCATCTTGAGGTCAGCATCCTCACGGCTGACGAACTGCCACAGCGGGCTCTTCTCCGCGGAGTGTGGGACAATCGCCGGGGCGTAGTTCTCGCCACCTCGTAAAGCAGCAGCGCGCTGATCCAGCCGCAGCCCGCCCTCCTGCTTTTTTGATCCGTGACAGGCGATGCAATGCTTCTGCAGGATTGGACGGACCTCTGTATCGAAGTCCGCCGCGTCGACTGAAACGCTCGCGCTTATCAAAAGCAAGATGACCAACAAACCGCGCCACCCCCAAACCCATGAAACTGGGCGACCAATGGCGGTCCTTGCGAAGCTTCCGCCTCGGAATGCCGATCTGGCAACCACTGGGGCAGCAAAACCTCCGAGAGGTGAGACGAACTCGTTCATGGAACTCAGCCTCTATCCCGAAAGACCGTCAAGGTGCGACTTACCGTGGTCCAATCTGTGTCATCCGTGTGATCTGTGTCCCGGTCATCGGTGGGACACAGATCAGGCAGGGACTTCTTGTGAGTGGGAGGAATGCCACCTGACCGCCCCGTGGCTACGGACTGACAGGACAGCGCAAACTCCTTCCGACTTACTTCCCCCGAATTGCGTACAGCGCATCGTAGGTCCGCATGTAGAGCGTGCCGTTGGAAATGACCGGTGAAGCGGTCTGGGGTTCGCCCAGGTCGTTCTCGGCGATCACTTCAAAGTCGCGTCCCATCTTGATGACGGTGCAGACACCATCACGAGCTGTGAGGTACAGATGCCCCTCGGTCACGACCCCCGAAGTGCGATACTGGGCGTTGTGGATTCGCTTCTCATAGAGCTTCTCACCAGAGGCCTGATCGAGACACAACAGCCGCCCGTCGTTCATGCAGAGATAGACCAGTCCGCCCTGAATGATCGGACACGACACATCGGGAGTGCGATCGCCGACCCACCGCACGGGACTCTTTCCCGTGATGTCGCCGCTGAGTTCCTTCCCGTCCAGGCCGAGCACTGGACCGCCTTTGGCTGTGGGGACGACAACGAAGTCTTCGGTCGCCGTCGGCGAGGCCACGAACCGCAGCGTCTCGTCATGGTTCTTGTTGTACTGCGACGGACCGTTCAGGTCGCCAAGCCGCCACAGCTCATGGCCGTCTTCCAGAGAAATTCCGATCGTGCAGTCCCCCCCATGCGTGATCAGGTGAGGGTGCTTGCCCGGCATCAGCACCGGCGAGCTGTAGGCGTGTTTGCATTCAAAGGTCGCGTTCTGCTTGCGGTCGACCGCCCAGACCTCTTTGCCGGTTTTCGCATCAAGCTTGATGACCTTGCTGACGGTGTAGTCCTCACGCATTGCGCCGTGAATCAATTGAAGATAGAGCGCCCCATCGTGCAGGACCGGGGTTGAGGTCAGGCCGAACTGGATGTCGATCTTGCCGTAGCGTTCGTCAACGTTGAAGTGCCAGACGATCTTGCCGTCACGGTCGAGGCACGCGAGCTCGCCGGTCCCGAAAAAGACCCACACGTGCTGGCCATCGGTCACTGGGGATGGTGAGGCGGAGTTGCCTTCACCGGCTCGGGCGTCCTTGTTGCCGGTCCCGACCTTGGTCTTCCAGAGTTCTTTGCCATCGGTGGAGAGGCCGAACACCACCAGGTCGTCACCATCGGACGAGGCGACATAAATCCGGTCTTCCCACACCACGGGAGTCGCGCCTCCCTGGCCGGGCATCTTGACTCGCCACGCAATGTTCTTGTCCTTCGCCCAGTGTGTGGCGATCCCCGTCTCGGTGGAAATTCCGTTGTGCTGCGGCCCTCGCCACTCTGCCCAGTTCTCGGCCATGACCGACTGGCCACACAGCCCCAGACAGATCGCAGCTGCAATTCCGAACGGTTTCATACGACTTTCTCCCGGGCAATTCTCAAAGGTCGGCATCAATCAGGTGAGGCCGCAGTGGCGCGGACTCGATACGCGGGCGTGTCATGTGCCCGCAGTGAGCATCAAATACAGTTTATTCGAAACGCGAGCTACCTCGCGAGTACACGGATACGCATTGAATAGGGCGGGAGGGCAAAGCTTCTGCTGTGCCGCGCAGGCAGACACGCCAAAGGCCGCAAAATGGCCCATCCCAAACTTGCGCGGCAACATCCGCTACACGAACGGGATCGGCTCGCCGCTATAAACGTGGTGGGGACGATCCGACTCGTCGTGCCAGGCGGCGAAGTCGGGAATCCCCATGGCGTTGTAAATGGTCGCTGCCAAGTTTTCGGGAGTCTGCGTGTTGTTGATCGGATAAGCCCCGACGCGGTCGGTCGCTCCGACGACGACGCCCCCGGGTATCCCGCCCCCGGCGAACATGACTGATTGTGCCATGCCCCAGTGATCGCGGCCGGGCTTCTCTTTACCCAGTACGTTGATGCGCGGCGTGCGACCCATCTCGCTGCACATGACGACCAGCGTTTCTTTGAGCATGCCGCTGTCGCTCAAATCATCGAGCAGAGCGGAGACCGCGCGATCCATCGGCGGCAGCAGGCAATCTCTGAGCAGTGGGAAGTTGTTCCAGTGCGTGTCCCACGTCTCGTCGTTGCCGAGGTTCACCTGGACCAGATTGACCCCAGTTTCGACCAGCTGGCGGGCCATGATCAATGACCAGCCGAACGAGTTGCGACCATACCGGTCGAGCGTCGCCGGGCTCACTCCGTGAACATCGAACGCCTTCTGGACACTCGTGTCAGTCAGCAGCGAAAACGCAGCCTCGCGTTGCTGACTGAACGAGGAGACCTTGGCGAGGCTGTCGAGGTATTCGCGCTGCTCGCTGATTCCCTTGAGCAGGCTGTCGCGGCTCATCAGGCGTTCGCGGGTCAGTCCCTGCGGGAGGCTGAGGTTCGGTGACTGGAACTTGATCTGCGAGTCCTTGATGCGTCCCTTCATGAAGTGGAATTCGTACTCGGGATAGGCCCCGTACGAAGTCGGATTGAAGGGCGAGGCCTCGACAAACCAAGGGTCGCGTTTGCTGCCCATCATCCCGCCGAACTGGCCGGGGATGACGCGACCATTGCCTTGAATCAGACGCTCGGGCAGCACCACAGCTGGGGGCAGGTTGTTGTTTCGCCGGGGCACAGCTGAGCCGATGATCGAGGCGACTGAAGGCCAATCGGACGGCTGCGGCTTGTTCTGATCATACCCGGGAGGCAGGACGGAGCGGCATGTCAGCATGGCGGTGTGGCCCTGCTGATGTCCGGTGTGCGGGTGAGAAATCGTGCGGACGAGGCTCCACTTGGAGCTGCGAGCAGCCAGCAGTGGCATGTGTTCGCAGACCTGCACCCCGGGTGTCTGGGTGGCGATCGGAGCGAACTCGCCTCGCGTCTCGATCGGAGCATCTGGTTTCGGGTCAAAGCTGTCGATCTGCGACAGACCACCCGACAGGAAGATGAAGATCACCGACTTCGCCGTGGTGATGGGGGCGATCGATGTTTCGCTGTCCGCAGCCTTAAGCTCGGCCACGCTGTCCATGCCCAAACCGAGCAGGCCGATACTCCCGGCCTGGATCATCGTGCGACGTGAGACTCCCGCCCCGACCGCGTGACTGGCGGAATTGCAGGCACCATTCTGTGACCGACCGATTGCCATGGGAGAACTCAACGCATCGAAACGTCATCCAGTGTCTTTGCCGCACCGATTAGCACAGTGCTTCGCATCCACTGACATACACCCGGAAGCATGCGGCCATAGACGCACACCTCCGTACCTTCAGACTACAGCGAAATCGGTTCCGATGCGATACGTTCACCCGGAAAAAACGCCGGCCTCGAAAAACTTCGCCGAAATCCTTCGTATTGCAGCGGACGCCCCCTTGCGTCCCTCAGAGTGGCCACGAAGAGGAATCGAAGTAACGCATTTCTGGTAAACAACTTACGAGCCACAAACCCCGCCAGATCAAGTCAGTGGCTCGCTTGTCGAGTCGAGCATATCCGATGGGCATTTTTGCCTCGAATTTCAGCATCGGCCAGCACGACTTTGGGAGCTCACGACACGCTCAAGACGGGCTTCTTTTCGTACCAGTCGGTCGCCTGCTCGAACATGCGGGCAGCGCGGAGGAGTTGTTCCTCCGAGAAGTGCGGGCCGAGCAGCTGGAGCCCGATCGGCAGACCGCCCTTCGAGAGCCCACACGGGAGCGAGATTCCCGGAATTCCCGCCAGGTTCGCACTCAGGGTGTAAATGTCCTGCAAGTACATCGCCAGCGGGTCAGAGGTCAATGCCCCCAGCTTGAATGCCGGGGTCGGCGTCACCGGCGACACGATCACGTCGACCGACTGGAACGCGGTGTCAAAGTCCTCACGAATGAGGCGACGGACCTTGAGGGCCTTGTTGTAGTACGCATCGACATACCCGGCGGAGAGGGCGTACGTCCCGAGCATGATGCGGCGTTTGACTTCATCGCCAAAACCCTCAGCTCGCGAGGCGGAATACATCTCGGCGAGGTTCCCGAACTTCTCGGCCCGGTGCCCATAGTGTACGCCATCGAACCGCGACAAGTTGCTCGATGCCTCCGACGAAGCGACGAGGTAGTACACAGCCACGCAGTACTTCGACCGGGGCAAAGAGATATCGACGACCGTGGCGCCAAGCGACTGGTAGACCTTGATCGCCTCGCGGACCGATTGCTCGACCTCAGGATCAAGACCTTCAACGAAGTGTTCTCTGGCCACGCCAATCCGCAGCCCGGCCAGCGGCTGATCTACGGTTTGCGAATAGGCAGGAACCGGACGATCGACCGAGGTCGAGTCATGATGATCGTGACCTGCGATCGACTCCAGCAACAAAGCTGCCCCGTAGACATCGCCCGCGAACGGACCGATCTGGTCGAGCGAACTGGCATAGGCGACCAAGCCATACCTTGAGACCCGCCCGTAGGTCGGCTTCATCCCCACAATGCCGCAAAACGCAGCTGGTTGGCGAATCGAGCCCCCCGTGTCCGACCCCAGCGTCAGCGGCAGCATTCCCGCCGCGACCGCAGCTGCGGAGCCCCCGCTGGAGCCGCCGGGGGAGTGATCGAGGTTCCAGGGGTTATGCGTCGGGCCGAACGCGGAGTTCTCACAGGAGGAGCCCATCGCGAACTCGTCCTGGTTCAACCGACCGAGCAGGACGGCGCCTTCGCTCTTCAGTCGACCAGCGACGTGCGAGTCGTATGGAGAGATGAAGTTTTCCAGGATGCGGCTGCTGCAGGTCGCTGTCGTTCCGGTGACGCAGATGTTGTCCTTAAGCCCGACGGGCAAACCAGCGAGACGACCGACTGGCTGACCAGACTTCCGCTTGGCGTCGATTGCCTCGGCCTGGGCCAAGGCCGACTCGGCGTCGGTCTTGAGGAATGCCTTCACCTGTCCGTCACGAGCAGCGATTCGGTCGAGGCTCTGCCGCACGAGGTCGGTGCTGCTAACCTCGCCTGAGAGAAGGGATTGGTGAAGCTGGCGGGTGATCGTGGACATGGAGTTGAACTTGGTCTTCGTCAGGCGAGCGGGGCGGCGTCAGCCCCCCGGTTGAATTTCGTAACGACTCGATATCGTCGAAACGACATCACACGGAGTGAACGGCGACAATCACCCCGCGTCGATGATCTGCGGCACGAGGAAGCAGCGGCCATCGGATTTGGGAGCATTCGACAGAGCTGCTTCCCGAGACAAAGACGGAGTCGGATCATCCTCGCGCAGGACGTTATCGATCTCCAGCGGGTGAGCCAGCGGAGCGACTCCGTCGGTGTTGAGTTCGCTCAGCATCTCCACATAGCCCAGCACCTGCCCCAGCTGTTGCGTGAAGCGGGTGACATCCGCCTCCGACAACTGAAGCCGGGCCAGATTGGCGACCTTGCGAACTTGTTCGGGAGTGAGGGTGTTCGACATGGGAACTCAATGAATTGACTTCAACAAGGGAGGGCGAAGCTCGCGCTGAGCTGCCCTCCCGCAAGACATCTCACACTACTTCGTCAGCGTCTGGATCCGGCAGATATACATGTCGGCGGTCATGTACAGCTGGTCGCCGTTCGGGCCGCCGAACTTGCAGTTGGCGGTCTTCTCGCCGGTGCTGATGCGACCGAGCAGCTTGCCACTGGGGTCGAAGACATACACGCCGCCGGGTCCGGTGGCGAAGATGTTGCCCTTCGAGTCGACATCCATTCCATCGGGCAGTCCGGGGAGACCCTTCTTGAAGTTCTCGGTCGCGTCGTAGAAGAGCTTGCCTTCACCCAGCGTCCCATCGGACTTCACGGGGAACGACTTCCAGATCGCCGCATCGGGATCGGACTGCGCCACGTAGAGGGTCTTCTCATCGGGCGAGAATGCGATGCCGTTGGGGCGGGTCATTTCCTTCGTGAGGAGCGTCAGCTTGCCATCTTTCGACAGACGATAAACACCGCAGAAATCGAGTTCGCGACGCGAGTCGTCGTACTGCTTGGGCAGGCCGTAGGGAGGATCGGTGAAGTACAGATCGCCATTCGACTTAAAGGTGGCGTCGTTCGGACTGTTGAGCCGCTTGCCTTCATAGTTATCGACGAGAGTCCGCTTGCCGCCGCCATTGGTCAGCACAGACACACGGCGGTCCCCATGTTCGCAGGCGACCAGCTGGCCCTGGGCATCGAGTAGCAGGCCGTTGGAACCGGGCTCGTTGCCGTACTCGACCTGGCCGGTGTAGCCCGCGGGCTTGAGAAACAGGCTGACGCCTTTTCCTTCCACCCACTTCATGATCGAGTTGCGGGGGATATCGGAGAAGAGCAGATAGCCGGGCTCGTTCCCCTGAGCAGGCACCCACACAGGGCCTTCGCTCCATTCAAACCCTGATGACAGCACCTGGATCGGAGTCTCCTTGGCGATCAGCGAATCGATCGCCGCGTCGTCGCGGATCACCTCCCCGATTGTCGGGTAGTTCACCGAGTCCTGGGCCGAAGCGACCGCAGAGAATGACACAGCCAGTGACGCAACTGCGAGAGCGTTCCAAAGTTTCTTCATGGCAGTGAGCTCAACAGGGAAGTAAAGAAGCGAGCAACCCGAACCTCAGACGCATGAGGGAATTCGCCGCTCAGGACTTTGTATCCGAAGACCCGCTGAGGCGGAATTCAGTGAGCGGGTCGGTGAGAAGTTGTGAGCGAGATGCAACGGTCGGTTTGGTGTGAGAGTCAAACTGATGTTTCGACAGTGACCGATACCGATTCCCTCGGCAATAAAACACCAGAAGCCCGCGAATTGCGGGCTTCTGGGCATGCGTTAGGGTCGGCGTTGTTGGTGGTGCAATCACACGAACTCGGTGATGCCGGGCATGGCCACTTCCGGGAAGGGCAGAGGTCCAAACTCCAGAGTCTCGGGTCCGAGCTTCTCCTTCGACTTCATCGCCTCTTCCCAGGTAATCCGCTTACCGGTATAGGCTGCCATGCGGCCCAGGATCGCCAGCATCGTGCTGCGGGTCATGTACTCGCCGTTGTTGATCGGCTCGCCCTTGCGGATGCTGGCGAACAGAGCGTTGTGCTCCAGCTGATACATGTTGTGGTCGACCCCATCGGGAGCCTTGTAAGCCCACGCATTCGGTCCGACGATGCTGGTGTCCTCGCCCTTCACGTGCAGCGTGCCATTCGTGCCGAAGAAGTGATCCGACACGTCGTTGTGACAGCCACCCTGCTGGCGGCAACGGCTGAAGCCCTTGAGCCCGTCCGCGTATTCGTACTCGATCGCGAAGTGGTCATAGATGTGGCCGAACGCGGGCTCGATCCGCACCTGGCGACCGCCGGTCCCCGTGGCTGCGATGGGGGGCTCGTCATGCATCGCCCAGGCCAGCTTGTCGATGCTGTGAATGTGTTGTTCGACAATGTGATCGCCCGACAGCCAGGTGTAGTAGAGCCAGTTGCGGACCTGGTACTCCATGTCGCTCCAGCTCTCTTTGCGGCTGTTGTTCCACAGGAACCCGGTGTTGTAGGAGCACTGCATCGCCACGATCTTGCCGATCTGGCCATCGTGCAACCGCTTGAAGGCCTCGATCACGGCCGGGTGATATCGCCAGCAGAGACCCGACACGACCGACAGCTTCTTCTCCTTCGCGACCTTGCAGGCCTCGATGACGGCCTGCACCCCGGGGGCGTCGACAGCCACGGGCTTCTCACAGAAGACATGCACCCCCGCTTCGACCGCCGCTTTCATATGAGCGGGGCGGAAACCGGGAGGTGAGCAGAGCAGGATCACATCGACGCCCGAAGCCAGCATCTTCTGAACACAATCGAACCCGACAAACTTGTGATCGTCGGCAACGGCGATCTTCTCGGCCAGATCCTTCTGCGACTTGAGGGCGTTGAGTCCCTGGTCGATCTTGTCAGCAAAGGCATCCGCCATGGCCACAAGCTTCACATTCGGATCGGCCCGCAAGGCCTGCTGCGCAGCTCCCATTCCGCGCCCACCGCACCCGACGATCCCGACACGCAGGACATCATCCCCGGCGGCATGCACCACGCTCGGACTCAGGGCCGATAACAGCGTTCCGCCCACGGTCGCGAGGGTACCGGTCTTCAGAAATTGGCGCCGGGATGAGGCTGAGGGATGGATGGGCATGGAACGGCCTCCAGATGAGGTGAGTCAACAGGCGGGAAATTCAGACCCCCAAGGACCTTTCCGGTTAAACCGGTTGGATCGGGGAACTCTGATGATAGCAGGGAATCCGCAGTGAATTACAGCCCGAATCCGCGCGAAGTCGGTAAGTTCTAAGCCTCGTCCCACATGGAAGATTTGGCGAACCTGCCACGTAACGTCGTGTCTCATCGCGAAGTGACTCGCTTGCCCTGCGTAACAAGCGTGGTAGACTTTCCCGCCGACAGCTGACCCGCTGTCGGCCCTCGGCGAGGTAGCTCAGTTGGTAGAGCAGCGGATTCATAAGCCGCGGGTCGTGGGTTCGAGTCCCATCCTCGCCACTTCGTTGACCTTGGAACTCCGTCGAATCGGAGCCACTGACTTCTCAAAGGCCAGACACCGCGTGTCTGGCCTTTGTTTTTTGAGAGTGATCGCTGGCTCTCCCAAGGTTGCTACAGCTGACTTTTGTCGTACTCGCGAGCCAGTAACAGACCGACCAGTTTGACGAACCCCTCATCGATCACGATCCGCGAACGAGTGCCGGTGTCGGTCGGTTGAATAGAGATCCGCACGGAGTCGGTCTCGGACTTGAGGGCTTGTTTGGCGAAGTCCTGCCGCGAGGTGTCTGCCTCGTCGATCCCCGGCAGGTTCAACCAGGGAGCGGTGTGCAGGATCATCTGGAACGGGTAGGCGGTGCCGCCGGTCGGCTCCGTCGCCTGGCCTTCCTGCACCGCGTCGATGGCCGACTTCAAGCGCGGCATCGCATCGTCTCCACCCAGTGCGAACCAGAGTGTCTGCGAGCTGGCCCCCAGATAGACACTGGGGATGCCCCCATAGGCCTTCTGCTCCCGAGGCGGAACGTTCTTCGCCAGCAGTCGATGAAATGCAATCGACTGGTGAGAGTCGGCATTCAACTCCACTTTGTCGAATTCCTCGCGCCCCTGGACAGCTGTCAGCAGCTGTTCCAGCCCGCGTCCCAACGACTCGCCCCCGATGACCCGCAGGCCACCGACGAAGACGAACTGCCGGTCCGAGACGGGCTGAAACTGGACACAGAAGTCCATCTCGCCGTTCTCCGCCGTCGCCTTGAGTGAATCGAACAACGGGGCCACATTGGGGACCGCCTCGGGTGGCAATCCATGGGTCAGCCCGGCCCTCATGGCGTCGACCATCGCAGCAGCGGCCTTGCGTTCCCGCTTATCCATCTTCCAGCTGGCCGACACGGTGAGCGGTTTCCCATCGTCGAACAGGGGGGCAAAGAACGACTTCCGGCCCGCCAGATCTTTCGTCAGCTTGGCCATCTCGCTGTCGGGCGTCGCATCAAGCAGCAATTCGACCTCGACATTCTTCCGCTCCTGAGAGGAATCGACCCCGATCTGGATTTGATCGCACTGCGTCAGGATCTGTTCGATCAACTCCAGGTTGTTGATGCCCTGCGCCCGACGCATTTTGTAACCGGCGTCCGACTCCCCATCCCGCTGTTGCAGCTGGGCCTCGGTGCTCTGACGCAGAAACGCGAGCATCACTGTCCGGATCGTGAGCGGAACATTCTTGATCTGCAAAGAGATTCCCAAGTCATACTTCGCCGCCATCGGTTCCGCGTAGGCGGCGGGTTCGGGCAGTTCGGCTTCGAGCAGTTCCTTGTTGTCTTCGTTGGTGAGATAGGCATAGCCCCGTTTCAACACACAGTAAAACCCGCGCCGCCGCCCCTTGAGTTCGTAGTGACCCTCCTTGCCGTCCACGGGCCGCGGCTTGACCGGCCCCGTTTCGACTACCTTCATCAGGTCTTCAATTCCATCGACCGGCACATACAACACCGGGGTCGGACGAGGAGGCAGACCGGTCGCCAGGAACAACATGATCCCGAATGGCTTCTGGCGGTTCATGCCCTTCAGATCACCGACCTGATTCGCGATGAAATCGGTGACCAACTCCATCATGTCGGGGCGTTCCGCCACCTTGAACATGTAGTCCACATCGGTCAGCACTCGGTCCAGACTCGCGATATTGAGCACGATCACCGGCAGCTGGGGGCCCTCGGGGATCGGCTTCGCGGCAGGGGCATCTGGCTTCGCGGCGGGCGTCCCTGGACTTTCGGTCTGAGCCACAGCTGTCGCTTGCTCACCAATCAGGAATAGAGCCAGGCTCCACGCGACGAACGAGGCAAACCGAATCGGAAAAGGCATGACAATAGCCTCTTTGCAGAGCGAAATCTCGGTCACGGTGACCAAACATTGATATCCAACTTCGATACCCTACCACGCGGCGGAGCGTTTCAGCGAGTCCGTCGATCTCACCGGACCTGCGATCCTGCTCACCCGTTGACCGCTTCGGAGACGGGGCTGAGCAGAGTTAACAGCACTGTGACTCCATTGAACATCGCATGCGTCGTCACAACGGTCAGGTAACTTCCCGTTCGCCAATACAGGTAGCCCAGAATCAGCGCCAGCGGAAACAAGCCAATCGCATCGGGAAATCCATGGACTGAGGAGAAAACCACCGAGGAGACCAGAATGGAGCCCAGCGGGGACAGATGGCGCTGCAAGGTTCCCTGAAAGATGACGCGATACAACAGCTCCTCTTCAATCGGAGCCATGACTACTGCGGACGCGGACATCAACGCAACCAGCGGGACCGATTGCTGGGCGTTGAGGATCTGCAGAAACACATGCTGATTGTCCTCGGTACGCAGCGGAGAAATCGCCACATTGGCCACAATGACCGGAATCACAGCTGCGAAATAGCCCAGGACTCCGATGAGGATCGACTCGTTCGCATGTCGCAAGTCGAAACCAAACCGCGTCAGTCCTTGTCGCCCGAGACGAGTCAGACTGACCACCATGACACAGGCTGTGATGATCTGGACACAGAGGTTATAGATCAGAAGTCCGAGCGCGCTGGCTTCATTAAATTTGTCGACCGGCTGGGATTGATTCCTAGATAAGAGCAGTCCCACGCACTGAAGCAGTACCCAGGTGACCGCCACGGCAATGGCGATCAGTGGACGAGGACGGGTCACCGGGACACTGCGAGACAGCAGCGGTTGCCCCTGGTGGAGTCGCTGAACGATCCCCCACCAGACTCCCATGCTGGAAAGGAGAATCAGCATCTGCAGAACGGACGCGATCTCATCCACCGCGCGAGGACTCCCGGAGCCAAGGCTTGCAACACAACTCAGACCCGCAATACTGAGTGACCGGTTCACCAAACACAAGCCGCCCCGAGCGGTTCACTCTCAAAAGGAAAAACAAATGGCCTCCGTAACTCTTAAAGGTAACGCGGTGACTCTCTCCGGTACCGAACTGAAGGTCGGCGACACCGCTCCTGACTTTGTTCTGCAGAACAATGGACTCGAGGATGTGACGCTGGCAGCTTCAGCGGGCAAGACGCGAATTATTGCGACGATTCCTTCGCTCGACACCTCGGTCTGTCACGCGGAAACCAAGCGTTTCAACGACGAAGCCGCCAAGCTGCCGAATGTCGCGATCCTGGTCGTCAGCACCGACCTGCCCTTTGGCCAGAAGCGGTGGTGCGGAGCCGAAGGCGTCGACAAGGTCACCAGCCTGAGCGATCACCGGACCGTCGCATTCGGCAAGTCGTACGGCGTCCTGATCACCGGCGGCCCACTCGACCGCTGCCTGACCCGGGCGATCTTCGTGGTCGGAGCCGACAACAAGATCAAGCACGTGGAATACTGTTCCGAAATCGCAGATCACCCGAACTACGACGCGGTGCTGGCTGCGGCGAAGTAAGACTCCTGAGAATGTTACAGCCGGTGCGGGGAGCGATCTCTGCACTGGCTGTTTTTTTGGATTCCGCAACACCGCGACTCTAATTGTTCGAGGCACTCCGCATGTCGCAACAATTCACTCCCCGTGTGATCTCTTCCGCGAATGGTCTAGGGGCAGTTGCTCGAGCCTTTGAGGTGATGAGTGCGGGGGCGGATCCGCTGGATGCGGTGATCGCTGGTGTGTCACTGGTTGAGGATGACCCTAACGATCTAACAGTCGGCTATGGGGGGCTTCCCAACGAAGACGGTGTGGTCGAACTCGACGCAGCTGTGATGCATGGGCCCACTCACCGCGCGGGAGCGGTCGCGGGGATTCAGGGAATTCGTCATCCGGCCCGCGTCGCCCAACTCGTGATGCAAATGACCGATCATGTGCTGCTGGTCGGCGAAGGGGCCCGTCGGTTCGCGAGGTTCAACGGGTTCGAGGAAGAGAACCTGCTGACCGAGAAGGCACGCAAGATCTGGATGTACTGGAAGCGGACTCGCTCGATGCGGGACGACTGGATTGCCCCGGCCATCGATGATGTGGACCCCGAGGTGCGCGAGTTCTTCAAGCTGGAAGCGGACGATGTTCCGGGAACGGACGCCCTCATCTACCAACGGTCCGAGGCCCTTGAGCGTCCCACCGGAACGATTCACTGCTCGGCCATCAACGAGCACGGTGACATCTCCTGTACCACAACCACCAGCGGGCTGGCGTTCAAAATCCCGGGACGAGTCGGTGACTCCGCGGTGATCGGAGCTGGGCTCTACTGCGACAACGCGGTTGGCTCCTGTGGCAGTACCGGTCGCGGTGAGGCGAACTTGCAGCACGCCAGTTCGGCCACAGCTGTGGAATTGATGCGGCAGGGAGCCAGCCCGCGCGAAGCAGGACTGGAGCTACTGCAAAGAGTGGTCGCCCATACGCGTGAACCACACCTGCTCGGGAAGGACGGTAAGCCGAACTTCGGCCTGAAGCTCTACCTGTTGAACAAGTCCGGTCAGTACGCGGGCGTTTCGCTTTGGGGACCGACTGACTTTGCCGTGGCGGATGCAGATGGAGCCCGCCTGGAGCCGTGCGAGTTCCTGTTCGACAAACGAACAGGGAAGTCAGCCTCGTAGAGTATGCTCCGCTCACATCAAGCGGGCGGTCCCAGCAGGTCGTCGTAGAGTGCGGTCAGCAGATCGCGGAACCTGCGGTTGTGCGGAACCTCGCCGGGGTAGCCGTTGGCCACAGCTGCGACGGCCAACCGGTATTCGGGGTCGGCAAACCCGATGCACGACTGCGAACCGCCATGCCCGAACGAGCCCTCTGATGCCCGACGACCAAACCCATAAGGGATGGTGTTCGCCCCATACTTGTTCGAGTTGACGATGCCCCCCAGCCCGAAGTCGACCGTGTGCTGGAAGGTCTGGTCGAACATCCCGACCCGATGCCGGGAGGTCATCAAGCGGAAAGTCTCGGGCGAAATGAGCTGGCGGCCTTTCCAGGTCCCCTCGCACAGCATCATCTCGTAGAACCGGCCCAGCTCGCGAATCGGTCCGCGACAGCTGCTGCCCGGAGCGGGTGCGGTCACCGCGTCCTGAAGATGTGAGTGGTTGCGTTTGAGCTGTCCCGCGTTGGTCACATGGACTGCCCCCAACCGCGGGGCGAACAACTCATAGAGTGCCGCGGGCAGGGCCAGCCAGGTATTCCTCATGCCCAGTGGTTCGAAGATCTCGCTCCGCAGCCATTCGGCGATGGGGCGACCCCGCAATCGCTGGACGATCTCACCCAAGATGAACCAGCTGCGCTGCGGGTCATAAGCGGGTGTCTCGCCGGGAATCGCTCCGGGCTTGAGCGGCGTGGCACAGATCCGGGCGATGATTTCATCCCAGGGTGTACCCGGCCAGCCGAGTGCCACGGCATCGATACCCGCCGTATGCGTCAGCAGGTGCCGGACCGTGATGGTCTCTTTGCCACCCTGACCGAACTCAGGGATCAGTTGCATCACGGGCCGGTCGAGGTCGAGTCGCCCCTCTTCCACGAGTTGCATGACTGCCAGAGCTGTAATGGGCTTCCCAGCGCTGAGCCATGGCAAAATCATGTCACTCGTGAGCGGTTCGCCCGGCTGATTCTCACCCACAGCCAGATCGACCACTGGCTCTAAATCCTGCGAGACGAACAGCTGGATTCCGTAATGCAATCCACGCTCAATCCCGGTCTGGATCACCGCCAATGTTCGCGGAAGGCGGCTCTGTGCTATCAACAATGAATCCACAATTTCGCTCATCGTACCACGCCTCACGCCTTCAGATCTGTGTTCTCTGTGTCATCTGTGTCCCCACCTCTGACTTCAATCTGCTGTGTCCAACTCAACGATCCCTTCCGGTGATTGTCCAAGACAAAGCGTTTCAACTGAGGCTCGGGACCGAAGTTAAAGAGTAAGCCCACCTCTATTCGAGTTGCTTTCAGATAGTTCAGCACTTGGGCTTCATGTTCTTTGGCGATCCCGACCGTTGACTTCAGCTCCAAGAGAACACTGCCATTCACAACAATGTCTGCTTTGTAGTTTCCGACAGGTAGCCCGCAGTAGAAGACCGGGATTTCAAATTGAGACTGGGCATCAAGGCCAGCCCGGCGCAGTTCGAATAACAGCGATCGCTCATAGACGGACTCATTGAAACCGTATCCCAGTTCGCTGTACACGGTGTAGAACGCTTTGATGATTCGCCCTGTCAGATCGGAGTGAATTCCGTCGTACATCAGAATCTCTATTGGGCGTGGTTGAAGGAATGGGACACAGATGACACAGGTCGACACAGATGAAGAGGATTGAAAATGAAAGAGCACCGTAACAGCTGGAGCTGAAGCATTAACCCCAGTGGGGATTCTTCCATTGTTCCACGTGAGTGGTCCCTCGGCCGGAGGCGTCGCCGGGCCAGTCGGGGATGGTGGGCCAGCGGCCCTGGTGGCGGTCGGCGTTCTCGCTGGCGACGAACTGGTTCTGGTCCGCAGCTGTCCATACACCCACCGGCTCCGGGGGATGAAGCGGGATACCGAGCAGCCACTTGATTCCCTGCATCATGAACAAGAGCAGGGGGAACATGACAAACATCATCACCACCAGCGGCAGCAACATCGGCCCGAGAGAAAAGAATCGCCGGGCGAAATGCTCCCAGACTTCTCTCCAACTCAACATGACGATGAGCGATCCGAGACTGAGGTACGGACCGTAAGGGATCTCTTTATCGAGCTTGAACGACAGAGTGACGATCTGAGCTGCGGAGGCGAGAAACGCAGCCAGGAAGAAGGCGATCACGGTCGCCTGCCAACCGAGAAACGCCCCGACCATCGCCATCAGGAAGATGTCGCCCTCGCCCATCGCCTCACGACGCAGGACACGCGACCCGATCATCCGAACCACCGCAACGAGCGACGCACCGACAACCAGGCCGGCGACACTGACCAGCAAACCGTGCAGATGTGGCGAGGTCGTAAACCACCCCGGGACACTCCACTCCGGTGTCAGCCACGGGTGCAGCGACTCGGGCAGAGTAATCCGGAAGTCTCGCAACAGATGGGGATCCTGATACCAGGCTGGGACAAGGTGCAAGATCCCGAAACAGGTCGACGCGATGACGGCGAAGATCGTCTGCGGCACCGTCGTGGCATCGGGGATGATCATCTGGTCCCAATCGATCAATGAGGCGACAAGCATCGCCTCGATCAGGACCAAATGGAACGCCACCCGCAGATGCAGGAACATCAGCGGTGAGATACTCCCCAGCCCGGGAATCGTCTGCGGCCCCAGATCGGCAAAGGCCGAACTTTGTGACAGCTCCTGGCTGAAACCGAACGGAACTTCCAGCCAGTAGACCAGTACGAACAACAGGGCGTTCAACAACTCGATCAAGGGATAACGCATCGAGATCGGCAATCCGCACGCCCGACAGCGACCTCGGAGCGACAACCACCCAAAGATCGGTACGTTGTCATACCAGCAAATCGGCGTCTTGCAGCGGGGGCAGAACGAGCCACGGTTGGCGATGCTCTTGAGCTGATCCCAGAGCGTATTCGCCAGCGGGATGCGGTACACACAGACATTCAGAAAGCTGCCGATGCAGGCCCCCAGCCAGAACATGAACGGGAGCACGAGCCACGGGGGCAGGTCCTGCTGGACGAAGATCTTCACCGGTGGCCCCCGTTCGTCAGCGAACCGGGAAGGGCCAGGAGAATTTCATCGAGAATCGCATCGGGCGACCGGTTCTCGGTGTCGACGACCAGTGACGCGGTCTCGGTGTAGAGCGGCGTACGCGCATTCAGCACATTCTCGATCTCGGTCCGTGGATCGGCTCCCGTCAGAGAGGGACGACGTGTGGCTGTCGTGGAGTCTCCGTGCAACCGGGAATAGATGCTGTCGAGGCTGGCGGTCAGCCAGATCGCTGGCCCCGCAGCTCGAATCGTCTCGCGGGTTTGAGGGTTCAGGATCGCACCACCTCCGGCCGCGATGACAAGTCGGTCGCGAGACAGCAGGTCTGACAACACTCCAGCCTCCAGCGCACGAAAACCGGGTTCGCCGTCCTGTTGAAAGATCTCCGCGATCGTGCGTCCGGCACGCTGTTCGATCTCGACATCGGCATCGATCCAGTTCCACCCCAGGCGGTCCGCCAGGCGAGGTGCGATCGTCGATTTCCCGACGCCGCGATAACCAATCAGCGTAATGACCATGAAGCTGCCTGTGCGATGCGAACGCGATGCGAATGCGTGTTGTGACTGATCTACTGGGCGAGAGCTGATTGACTGGTTCCCACCCGATACAAGTGCTTTTCGCTGCGTATGAGGAGCGACTTGTCGATGACCCCATAGGAGGCGAACGTCCGCTCGCCCGGTGCGAATGAATTCGTGGCCAGCTCCTCGAAGGTCTTGGAGGCGGCGACGACCGTGGCCTTCCCTTGTTCATTCTGGAAGTACACTCGACCATCACCGGCAGTCAGCGACGCTGAATAGTTGCCTTCGATCCGCTGCTGCCAGTGAGTCTCGCCGGTGGTGATGTTGGCACATGTGGCGATCCCCTTGTCTGACACGTAGAACAACATGTCATCGACCGCCACCATCGAGGCACTATGCGGGACCTGCTTGTCGGTCTGCCACTTGATATGGGTCTGGGTCACATCCCCGGTCCCCGTCGGGTCGATGGCCAGCAGATTGGCCGTGTCGAAGCTGGAGCTGACGAAGACCAGCCCGTGCGAGAAGATCGGTCGCGGGACGACGCTGTAGCCTTCGCCGTATTGGCAGCGCCAGATCTCCTGTCCGGTCGCTGGCTCATAGGCGATGACAAACTTGGCCCCGGGGCAGACTGCCTGATTCTTGCCGTTCACGTTGATGACGAGAGGTGTGCTGAAGGCAAAGCCCTTCGCGGGCATCGTATTGCGAGGCGTTCTCCAGCGAGTCTTTCCGGTGGTCTGATCAATGCCGACGACGAACTGCTGGTCATACCCGTCACAGCTGATGACCAGTACGCCATCGGCAAGAGCTGGCGAACCACCGGTTCCATGTCGCGGGTCGTAGATCAACTCCTCGTTCTTCCAGATCGTAACCCCGTCCAACTTCACGCAGGCTGTCCCGTAAGGACCGAAGTGGAAGTAGATATCCTCGCCATCGATCACCGGAGTGGGGCTGGCGTAGCTGTTCTTGCCATGCTGTTTGATCGCGCCGGTCTTATGAAACAACTCGACATTCCAGACGACAGCTCCGTCCTTGGCATCAAAGCACAATGCCCGAAACTCATGGTTCTCGGGCTTGTCTCCCTCAGCTGGCGTGCTGACACACGTTGACAGGTAGATCTTGCCTTGAGAGACGACGGGCGAAGACCAACCCAGCCCGGGGACCGGGATCTTCCAGGCGAGGTTGTCGGTGTCGCTCCAGGTCACCGGAAGACCGGTCGCATCGCTGGTCCCCTGGCCGGTGGGCCCACGGAACTCAGTCCAGTCAGCTGCGGAGGTAATCCCACCTCCACAGAGCGCGAGAACACCGAGACAGAATCGCCAATCGAACATCCGATCACCTCCACCCGTGGCCGGGAAATTACCCGACAATCACTGTACCGCGACGGGGAGATTGAGTCGAACGCCCTGATCTGCAATTCGGCAGAGAGGCCAGTTCAGGGGGCCTTGATGTCGAGGCAGATCAGTCGGTCTTCGCACCGCAGGTAGAGCCGCCCTCGCGACAGGACCGGAGCTGTCCAGCTGGGGTAGTGCATCAGGGGAATCTCGCACCGGGAGATCTCTTCGTACTTCGTCTTGTCGACGTTGACGAGTGACATCATCCCACCGCGCTCGGCCAGCACGATGAACTTGCCATCGGCCATGATTTTTGAGGCTCGGCCATAAAGTGGCCACGCGACGAGTTCACTCGTTTCGGCATTCACGATTCGACCATCGGCCCGCTGCTTGAGGGCTTTGAGTCCCTCTTCCGTGGCTCCCGGCGTTTCCCAGATCACCTTACCCGTGTCGGCATTGAGGCAGCGAAAGATACCCTCGTTTTCGTGACGACCGCTGAACCCGTAGAACGCTCCGTCGTGGACGATGGGTGTTGACCAGTGGGCCAGCATGTTCATCGGGTTCTTCCATACGACGTCAAAGTTCTTGCCGTCGGGTTGGACCTTGAGCAGGGCAGCCCCCAAACGGTAGGCCGCCGTCACGAGGATCGTATCCCCGTTGACGACCGGCTGGGCGGCGTTGACCGACTCGTGCACGCGTGGCCGGAACCAGTAGTGGAACCGTTCCTGACCGGTGGAGGGATCGAGCGACACGAGGCCCTGTCGCATCAGACACAGCAGGTGCCTCTGTCCGTGGATCGTCTCGCAGATCGGCGAGGAGTAGCTGACGACCATCTCGTCGCCCGTCCATTCATACTCCGGCTCACTATTCCAGCCGGTCTCGGCTTTATCCCAAGTCGGCTTGCCCACATTGTTCCAGAGTGGTTTGCCAGTGGCTGCGTCAAAGGCCACGACTCCGCAATCGGGTTGACCGCCCACCATGACGATCAGCTTATCCCCCTCCAGCAGCGGACTGGAGCCGACGCCAAAGAAGCCATCGGGGATCTTGTACTCCTTGCGCAGCTCGCGCTTCCAAATCGGCGATCCGTCGACGAGGGACACGCACAACAGCAGGCCCTCCGCTCCGAGGGTGTAGCAGCGGTCGGCAGTGAGTACGGGCGAGCAGCGCGGCCCATTGTTATAGCCATAGGGGTCGACGAACTGGCTCGGCTCGCTGTGCTTCCAGAGTGGCTCGCCGGTATCGGCCCGCAAGCACTCGATGATTTCCTGATCGGTTTCTTTGAGGCGATGATGAACCACCAGGCGGTTCCCCATCACCGAGGGAGCGCTATATCCGGTGCCGACCTCGCGATCCCACAGCTTCGGGGGGCCCTCCTTCGGCCACTGGGCGAGCAGTCCGGTCTCACCCGAGATCCCCGTGTGTCGCGGCCCCAGAAAGCAGGGCCAGTCCTCGCCCGGACGATCGGGTGCCGGAACTTCCTGGGCAGCGACCCATCCCCCCGTGATCAGCCAGAGACAGCCCAGCAGAACATGTGTGGCCAGCATGCAGACTCGGCGGGAACGGGAAACCCATTGAGCGGAATTCATCCAAGGCAGGTGGGGCATTCGTCGGATTCTCCAGTTGATGCAAGATCCACAACCGGGTGGAAGACACAGAGCGTACCGGGACACACGCCCGTTTGTATAGAAGAGCGGCACTCTCAAACCGAGCGTGTGGCAGTGACCACTGGGCAGACCGCCAGGAGCGGCAGGTGTGAGCCTGCCGAGGCCCCCGAAGTCTCTACGCGTTTCGTTACTCTCCGGCGACATTGGGGGGAAGTATTGGATGCGGGGTCAACCTGTTCTCTCTACGCGGGCTCTACGCTCCACGACTCGGCAGGCTCACGCCTGCCGCTCTCGGAGAGGGAAGCACTTGGGAGTGACACGCCGGACGCTCGCCGCTGATTCACGTCACACGCTTGCCAAACATGCGGGCGTTCGACAGGCTGCGGTCTGCGCGGTTCGTGACACCCTGTTGAGAGATCGTCATGCGTTCGTTTCTGGTGCTGTTTGCTCTGGGTGGGCTGCTCGGCTTTTCGGGCCTGATGCTGCGAGAGGGGCACACGGAGACTCCCGCAGTGAAGTCCCCTCAAATGGCCAAGGGGGTCGTCTATCACGATGCCAACGGCAACCGTCAGCGAGATCCCGGTGAAGAACCACGCCCCGGTGTTCGGGTCTCCAACGGGAGCCAGATCGTCGTCACCAACGAGCAGGGCGAATACACGCTCCCCGTTGACGATGACACCGCCCTGTTCGTGATCAAGCCGCGCGGCTGGCGAACCCCGCTGTCGGAAGACAACCTGCCACAGTTCTATTACATCCACAAACCGAATGGCTCGGCGGACGATGGCTTCAAGTACAAGGGCGTTGCCCCCACCGGTCCGCTCCCCGCATCGGTCGACTTCCCACTTTATCCCCAGGCAGAACCTGAGCAGTTCAAAGCCCTCCTGTTTGGTGACCCCCAGCCTCGCAACCAACAGGAGGTCGACTACATCACCCACGATGTCGTAGAAGCCCTTGTCGGAAAGACCGATGCTTCGTTCGGAGTGACGCTCGGAGACATCGCCTTCGACAACCTGGAGACGTTCGAGCCGCTCAACCGTTCGATCGCGCTGCTTGGGATTCCCTGGTACAACGTCATGGGGAACCACGACATCAACTATGACGCACGTAACCGCCGTAACGCGAACGAGACCTTTGAGCGAATCTACGGGCCGTCTTATTACTCGTTCGACCACGGACCGGTCCATTTCCTGGTCCTCGACGACATTGAGTGGATGCTCAAAGACCCCGCGACAGGCAAGTGGGGCTATCGCGGCGGCTTTGGTCCGGAACAGTTGGAGTTCATTAAGAATGACTTGGCGATGATCCCCGAAGATCAGCTGGTCGTGCTGATGATGCATATCCCCTTGATCCAAGTGAACGACCGGCACGGGCTGTATCGCTTGATCGAGAAACGACCGTTCAGTTTGTCGATCTCGGCCCACACGCACACGATGGAACACCATTACATCACCGATCAGGACGGTTGGCAGGGGCCCAAGCCTCATCACCACATTATCAACGTGACGGTCTGCGGCAGCTGGTGGAGTGGTGCGCCAGACGAACGCGGGATTCCTCATGCCATGATGTCGGATGGCGGGCCCAATGGTTGCTCGCTGATTTCGTTCGATGGTCAGAAGTACTCGCTGCGGTTCCTGCCCGCCGGACGCGACCCGAACTGGCAGATGAAGATCGATTTGCCGGAAGAAGTGAGAACGTCCAGGACGGTGGAGACGCCGGTCTATGCGAATGTCTTTGAGGGTTCGATTCATTCGACCGTCGAAATGCGGCTCAATGAAACGGGCGAGTGGAAACCGATGGAGCATGTCGGCGAGGTCGATCCGCTCTTCGTTCGCACCGCCGAGCATGAAGCGAAGTTGTTGGAGGCGAAACCCAACGACTGGCGCAAGATGCCCAAGCCGGGGATCTGTACCCACCTGTGGAAACTGAAGCTCCCCGCTCTCCCTCCGGGCCAGCACCATATCGAGGTGCGGACAACCGATCAGTTTGGGCAGACTGACATCGGGCATCGCTCGGTACGCGTGGTGGCCGACTGATCTTGCAGCTTGAGTTCGTGCGGAATTCCGAAGACCATTCTGCGGCAGAGAGACCCAACCCAGATTTGTAGAAGGCAATCCAATGCGGCGATGGATGTTGTGGAGCGTGTGTCTGGGTGTGGCCTTGGTCTGTGCGACACAGGAGTCGCGAATCGACGCGGACGATCCGCCCACTGTGGCCGGACCAATTCGGTTTGAGGCCAATGACTGGCCGTGGTGGCGGGGACCAAACCGCAACGGAACGACGCCCGCCGGACAGAAAGCTCCGACCAAATGGAGCGCCACCGAAGGGATTCGCTGGAAGGCCTCCATTCCAGGCAAGGGGCATGGATCGCCGATCGTCATCGGCAATCAGGTCGTGCTGAACACGGCCGTACGCGATCCCGACGAGCAGTGGGTCTACTCGTTTGACCGCGAGACCGGCAAACAGCTGTGGAAGACCCGCGTTCATGAAGGGGGCTTCGTCACCAAGCAGAACGAGAAGAGCACCTCGGCCAACTCAACACCCGCATTCGACGGCGAGAGGATCTATGTCAACTTCCTGTCGCATGGGGCGATCTATACGACAGCTCTCGACTTGAAAGGCCAGCAGGTCTGGCAGACGAAGGTCAACGACTACCAGCTGCACCAGGGGTTCAGTTCGTCGCCCGCAGTGTATGGGTCGCTGGTGCTGGTCTCGGCGGACTGTCGCGGCGGGACAGGAGTCTTAGCGGGACTCGACCGGGCGACGGGCAAGGTGGTCTGGTCGCATGCCCGGCCCGCGGAAGCCAACTACCCATCGCCGATCATTCTGAACGTCGGTGGCAAGGACCAGATGTTCGTGCAAGGCTGTGATCTGGTGTCGAGTCTCGACCCGACCTCGGGCAGTGTGAACTGGGAGTTCCCCGGCGCGACAGTGGAATGTGTGACCTCGACGGTGACCGACGGGACACACATCTACACCAGCGGCGGGTACCCCAAGAATCACTTGGCAGCCATCAAGGCCGATGGTACGGGGACGGTGGCCTGGGAAATTCCGGCTCGTGTTTATGTCCCCTCGATGGTTCTCAAGGACGGCTACCTGTACGCCATGCTCGACGCGGGCGTCGCACAGTGCTGGAAGAGTGACACCGGTGAGGAGATGTGGAAAGAGCGTGTCGGCGGCACGTTCAGTTCTTCGCTGGTCCTGGCAGATGGTCTGATCTACGCCACCGACGAATCGGGCAAGTCGACGGTCTACAAAGCCTCGCCGGAGAAGTTCGAACTCGTCGCTGAGAACCAACTCGGCACCGAGTCGTTCGCGACGCCAGCCATTATCGGTGGCCGCATCTATCATCGTGCCGCCGAGACCGTTGAGGGCGAACGCAAGGAGACGCTCTACTGCATCGAGTAAGCGATCTCGGCTTCAGGAGCCGGTGCTGCCCATGCTGCGTGAAACGAGTCGCTGGTCGAAGTAATTGACTCCCATTCCGGCATCGATCACCAGACCCTGGGCGTTGATGCCCGATGAGCGGGGGCTGAGCAAGAACGCAGCTGCGTTGGCGACCTCTTCGGTTTGGACAGCCCGCTTCCGCAGGGTGGCCTGCTCCGCGAAGAGATACGAGTCGACATACCCGGGAATTCCTGCCGAGGCGGAAGTCTTGAGCAGCCCGGGGCAGACGGCGTTGAAACGGATCGTCGAGAACTCGGAGAAAGACTTCGCGAGGAAGCAGACCGCCGAGTCGAGCGCCGCTTTCACCGGAGCCATGTAGCCGTAGTTTTCGGCTGCCATGCGCGTGTTGGAGATCGAGATCGAGACCACACTCCCGTGCTCCTTATCGATCATATCCCGAAATGCATTGGCCATCGCCATCAGCGAGAAACACGAGATGTCGACCGCCTGCAGAAAGGCTGTACGTGGCGTCGCGTGGAACGGTTGCCACCCGGCACTGTAGTCGGCAAATGCGATCGAGTGGACGAAACCGTGCAGCTGCTTCCGGTCACGCGCGACCGACTCGCGCAAGCGGTCGATGTCGTCCTGGCGTTCCACGTCGCACACGTATACGGGAGCGTCATCAACCAGCTTCTTGACTGTCTCCAGCCGGGCATTGCTGCGAACCGCGTACAGAACATCGGCCCCCGCCGCATGTAGCACCTGGGCAATGTGCCAGGCCACACTCTTCTTGTTGGCGACACCCATGACGAGGATCGAGCGGTCTTTGAGCTGGAGGAAGTCCATGGGGGGCGTTCGCGGAAGAGGAAGAGAAACGGGCAACGATTCGGTGGCTGTTTCTACTCGATTCGAGAAGAAATCAAAACTGAGCCAAACAATCAGCAACCCGGGAAATGTGCTGCATTTCAGTCGGGCCGAAGTCATGAAATCACCCCGTTTGATCTATCCGTCGAAGATTTCGTTTGGTGAGCTTTTCTGCGGTCGGTAAGATGGATGAATAGATGAAAGTCCGTTGAGGATCAGGTGCTTTTGTGAACATGAACGCCAATCAATGCTTAGAGGCTGCTTTGCAGCTCACCGAGGCCCAACGTCTTCAATTGGCCAGCGCCCTCATTGATTCAGTCCCCAGCGAGGCTGTGAAATGGGAGATTGATGATCCCGAGTTTCTCGACGAACTCGACCGACGTCTGAAAGATGGGACTCCAGCGATTCCCTGGTCACAGATTCGAAACGAATTCATGTCGGAATAGTCTCTTGTTGCAATTTCATCAACTTGCAATTGAGGAACTCAGGCAAGCTCGAAACTGGTATCGGGAACGTTCTGAATCAGTTGCCGTTCAGTTCCTCTTTCAGGTCGACCAGTCACTCCATCGGTTGTTGATGGATCCTGAGTCCTACGCCGAGCTGGGACGTGGATATCGTTCAATTCCTTTGAAACGGTTTCCTTATTCACTCGTATTTCACATTCAATCCGAGTCGCAGGTACTGATCGTCGCAGTCGCGCATTCTCGTCGGAAGGAGGGATATTGGAAACGCAGGCAAGTCCCAACCGAGTAGCGACTTTCGTTTGGAATACGGCTGCTCCCTATTGGATTGAGCGCCGACGATTATCACTCTGCCAACCTGACGCACGTTGCACTCCCGCCGGTGGCTCCAGTTCTCTACCATGCGGGGGGATTGATGTGCGTTGCCCAGCTCGGAGGCGACGCACGAAACGGGAGTGTCCTTGTGGCAGCTGACTTCGAATTCGACGTGGTGGTGATTGGTTCAGGTCCCGGCGGTGAAGGGGCCGCCATGCAGGCTGTGAAGCACGGCAAGAGTGTCGGCCTGATTGAAAGAATGCCGCTGATTGGCGGCAGCTGTACACATACGGGAACGATTCCGAGCAAGGCCCTGCGATTCTCCATTTTTCAGGCGATGGAGTTTCGGTCGAACCCACTGTTTCGGGCGCTGGGCACGCCAGTCGACGTCACGCTGCCACTGCTGCGACGATCGGCCCAGAAGGTGATCGACCAGCAAGTCTCGATGCGGCAGAGCTTCTATGACCGCAACGATGTCACGGTATTTGCCGGTTCCGCTTACTTCCTCGATGCGAACACGATCGAGGTCAAACTCCCCGACAGCGGGCGGACGGTTTTGTCGGCCAAGAATTTTGTGATCGCCTCGGGTGCCCGCCCGTATCGTCCGGCCAGCGTCGACTTCTCGCACCCGCGGATCTTCGACAGCGATACGATCCTCAGCCTGGACCGCGACATCAAATCGATCACCGTCTATGGAGCGGGGGTGATCGGCTGCGAGTATGCCTCGATGTTCCGCAACATGGAGGTGAAGGTGAATCTCGTGAACACGCGAGACAAGCTGCTCGATTACCTCGATGAGGAGATCATCGACGCCCTCAGCTATCACCTGCGCGAGCGTGGGATCCTCATTCGGAACCGGGAAGAGTACGAGAAGATCGAGTGCTGCCCGGACGGAGTGATCTTGCACTTGAAGTCGGGTAAGAAGCTCAAGACCGATGCGCTGCTTTGGGCAGCTGGGCGTACGGGTAACACCGAAGGGATGGGGCTCGAGAACGTCGGGATCCAGCCCGACCAGCGCAGTAATCTGGTCGTGAATGCCGAGTACCAGACCAGCGTTCCGCATATCTATGCAGTCGGCGATGTGATCGGCTTTCCCGCGCTGGCGAGTGCGGCGTATATGCAGGGGCGGTCGGCGATCAGCCACATCCTCGGCGAGGGTGACTTGTCGGATATCCATGGAGTGCCAACGGGGATTTATACCAGCCCCGAGATCAGCTCGCTCGGCAAGACCGAGAAGGAGCTGACGGAGGCCAAGACGCCGTACGAGGTCGGGCATGCCCACTTCAAGAGCCTGGCCCGCGCCCAGATCACCGGCCAGACAGCTGGCATGTTGAAGCTGTTGTTCCACCGCGAGACGCTGGAGCTGCTGGGCATCCACTGCTTCGGTGCCAATGCCAGCGAAATCATCCACATCGGCCAGGCGATCCTGGTTCAACCCCCGCCGCACAACACGTTGAAGTACTTCGTGACAACGACGTTCAACTACCCGACCATGGCCGAGGCGTATCGTGTGGCGGCACTGAATGGGTTGAACCGGTTGTTCTGAGGAGTTGATCGTCGCCCCGTCTGGGTTATGCCCCAGAATCAGCGAAGGGTACGGTCTCGCTCACCAGAAGAAATGGCGTCGCGTTGGCTACTGCGTCTTTTGGGTTTCCGAAATGGCGGTATGCACAAACTCGACCGCAGAGCCGCTACTGTGAGGGCGAGCCTCGTTCAATGGACCCACGCGGCCATCACTGCGCCCTGTGATTCGATAAGCCATGCGGTAATGAAATCTTGGCAAGCCATCTTCCAACGCCCCGTAATCTGGCTGGTCGATAGTCACTGTGATCATGCAAGACGTGCCGCATTCAGCCTTGTAGAGCAGCCAGAGCTCTCGCTCGAAGAGAAACGATGCGTAAAGTCGATGACCTTCGGGATCCCGACGTATTGCGTGGAGAAGATTGAGCTGTAATTCGGCGGTTCGGCCATCGTATCGAGATTCCGATTGCGTGCGTTTGTGCAGAATCGCATCAACGTCGTGGGAAAGATTTATGATCTCCATGGTTGCTGCCCAGTGAGCATGGGGACACAGTCGAAGTGAGATCCATCCTCACAGCTTTGCGGTGGCGTAGAGACGTGTCAACTTGAATGATGTGACTCGTTCAAGAATGCGTGAGCCCCTGGTTCTGCGAATTGCTGATTACCGAGTACCGGACCCCAAGGGGTTTCGCCACGTAGCCCAGGGTCGGCTGCGAAGCGGCTGCCCCTGAGAATAGATCCACCGATTGGCATTCAACCCCAACGGGGTTGCGTCTCAATGCAGTCGCAACCCCGTTGGGGTCATTGACACCAGTGAAAGCCTTCTGATCGATTTAGGTGAGTCGTTGTTCTATCATGCCTCGGGAAGAGTGGCTCGAATCTCCTGCCATTCTTCCCAAGCATTTTCGGGATTGATGTCGTAGTAACCTCGCTTTTCTGCCATCTCAATTGCCATTGAACGCCGGAGCATCATACAGACTCCGCGATCCCGAATGGCCACTACTTCATCAGGTGTCAGTGGAGACCCTTTGGCTCGTTCGTCATGCGCGAGTATCACTACGAGTGCAGGAATGAAAACGGGGATTAGGGGATCATCACTCATCCTCGCCTCGCATTTTTATGTTCAGACTCATTGGGCTCTGTGGAAACGTCGACCGATCTGCGGTACTTCGCGAGAAGAACGAATGACGAAAGGCAGCCGAAAATGCTCTACTGACGAACTTGATGGGTATTCTTCGACTTCTCGATCCGGCAATCCTCCAGCAGGAAGGCCGAAGAACTCATCCGAATTGGTCCAGCTACTACACCCCTACACCCGCAGGCGTTTGGCAATCAGGTCGACGACTTCGCTGGCGGGGATGCGGACCTGTTCGAGGGTGTCGCGATCGCGGAGGGTGACGGTGCCGTCTTTCATCGTGTCGCCGTCGACGGTGATACACCACGGCGTGCCGATCTCGTCCATGCGGCGGTAGCGTTTGCCGATGGCAGCCTGGGCGTCGTACTGGGCGTTGATGCCGGCGTCTTTGAAGGCTTTGTAGATCTCCAGAGCCTTCTCGGGCTGGCCGTCCTTCTTGATGAGCGGGAAGATCGCGACCTTGATCGGGGCCAGACGTGGGTGCAGACGCAGGACCACGCGGGTCTGCATCACGCCCTTGTCGTCCGGGGCCTCATCTTCGTAGTACGCTTCGCACAGGAAGGCCAGCGTCGTGCGATCGCACCCAGCTGCGGGCTCGATGACGTGCGGGATGAAGCGCTCGCGGGTCTGGTCGTCGAAGTACGAGAGATCCTTGCCCGAACCGCGGTACTTCGGCTGGCCATCGGGGCCGAGTTCGACGTTGAGGTTCTTGTCGAGCTTGCCTTCGGAGTGGGACCGCAGGTCGAAGTCACCACGGTGGGCGACGCCTTCCAGTTCGCCGTATTCGCCTTCGTCGAGGAACGGGAACGCGTACTCGATGTCCGCTGTGCCGACGGAGTAGTGAGCGAGTTCGGACTTGTCGTGCTCGCGGAGCAGCAGGTTCTCGCTCTTGATGCCGAGCGAGGCGTACCACTTCATGCGGCGATCACGCCAGTAGGAGTACCACTTCGGCGACTCCGATGGCTGGCAGAAGAACTCCATTTCCATTTGCTCGAACTCGCGCGAGCGGAAGGTGAAGTTTCGCGGCGTGATCTCGTTGCGGAAGCTCTTGCCGATCTGGGCGATGCCGAACGGGACGCGAACGCGCGACGAGTCGAGAACGTTCTTGAAGTTCACGAACATTCCCTGAGCTGTTTCCGGCCGCAGGAAGGCCTTGTTCTCAGCAGTCTGTAGAGCCCCGGTGTGGGTCTCCATCATCAGGTTGAAGTCGCGGGGCTCGGTCAGCGTTCCGGGCGTGTTGGTGTCGGGGCCGATGACACTGCTGTATTGGTCGAGTGCGACCGACGCGAGGGTCGAGATTTCCGACTTCCACTGCAGCTTGTGTGTCTCGTTGCTCTTCACACCGAGCAGCTTGCAGGCCCGCTTCACGAGGGCGTCGGCAGCTTCCGGGCCATCGAGCATCGTGGTGACGTACCAGTCACCCGACACAGCTGGGGCGGGTTCTGCTCCTTCGGCGGGGGCCTTGGGGGTGAGAGTGCCGGTCACCCAGCGTCCGCGCATGTGGTCGAGACGGTAACGGCCCTTGGCTTCGCGGCAGTCGACCATCTTGTCGGCGAAGAGGTCGTAGTGGCCCGAGACCTTCCAGACCTGGGGATGCATGACGATCGCGGTTTCGATTCCGACGATCGAAAAGCCAGCGGGGGCGTCGGCATCGGGCAACATCGGGTCGTTGGCCAGGACCATGTCCTGCCACCAAGCCTGGCGGACGTTCCGCTTCAGCTCGACACCCAACGGGCCGTAGTCCCAGAAACCGTTCTGGCCTCCGTAGATTTCGGAGTCCTGAAAGATGAATCCGCGCCGCTTACACAAAGCGACGATCTTCTCCATCCGAGCGGTTCGTTCCTGACTGGCCATGTCTGTCCTGCATCCACGAAAACTGAGCCAACACCACCCCCAGCTGCCCTCGAGGGCTTGATGACTGGACACCGGCAATGGGAAAAGGCTCGCCAAACGATCAAGACGGATCGTAGAGAAGACGGGCAATCACGGAAAGAACAGAGTGAGCGGAAGAGATTTAGGAAGGGAGATTCTCAAAGTTTGGGTGGTTTTTTGGTGGGAGAGTAAAGGAAGAGAGATTTAACCACGGAGATCACGGAGGCACGGAGAGGAAAGGACAGCGGGGAATCGGGTGGGAGTGATGTCGTCTGATTCGGCGGAATCGAAACCAGGTGGGGGAGCTGAGCCATTGAGACGGTGGCGACCAGCTTGGACTCTTCTCCGTGCCTCCGTAACCTCTGTGGTTGAAATCCACTCTTGTTCAGGTCGCCCACTCATCAGAAGCTGGAACGGCGGGCGGACGGGGTGACAAATTCGGCAGGCTGCATTATCCTGCCCCATTCGTTGCCGCACCGGCGGCCAGTTTCCAGAACGTCGAGAAGATCCCATGGCCCAAATTAACGCTGGCGATTTCCGTAAGGGTGTCAAAGTCGTCATTGAAAACCAGCCCTTTGAAATGATGATTTGCGACTTCGTGAAGCCGGGTAAGGGCCAGGCTCTGTACAAGACGCGTATGCGTAACCTGATTACTGGCCGGTACTTGGAAGTGACCTACCGCAGTGGCGAAAGCCTGGAAGCGGCGGACATCCGTTCCGGCGACGGCAGCTTCTCGTACTTCGACGGCACCAATTACATTTTCATGGATAACGAGAGTTTCGAGCAGGTCGAACTCGCCAAGGATATCTGTGCTGACCAGATGGCCTACATCAAGGAAAACACTCCTTGCGCGCTGGTCTTCTGGAATGACAAGCTGATTGGTGTGAACCCGCCGAAGCAGGTGATCCTGGAAGTTACCCAGACTGACACCGCTGTGCGGGGCAACACAGCCACCAACGTGACTAAACCCGCGACTGTGGAGACCGGTGCTGAAGTCCAGGTTCCCGCGTTCATCAACATCGGCGATAAGATCAAGATCGATGTCGAAACCAAGACCTATATGGGTCGTGCCAACGACTAGCCGATGATCGAAGTGAAATACGCCTCGGCCGGGAACAACGTTCCCGGCCGTTTGCATTTCGGGCGGGTGGAAGTGAGCCGTGTCGACAAAGCGGACTCAGACTGAGCGGGGTCCAATAAGGTCGCCAAGCCCAGTCTGGCTCGCCATGGCTGACGCTTCGGGTCGGTAGGAAGTGGTGCCCACCGCGCCCGGCACGGAACGGTCAATTACTCTGGGTCTGGAGCAGTGCCCGGGCATAGGCGTCGAGCTGTCGCATGGAGTCGCAGCAGGCGATTTCGCCGACTTTCTGTCGGAGCGATTCGCACATCATGCGACCGCCGATCACGAATGGTGATCGATTGGCAAAGGCTGCGGAGCGGATCAGCTCGACCGCGGAAATAAACTTCTCCTCGCACTCGTAATGGCTGACGCTCAACCACACAAGACGTGGGGCCTGCTGTTGAATTGCCAGGGCCAGAGTCTCGGCGGGAAGATGACAGCCGAGCGAGACCGCGTCCCAACCCGCAGCGCGAAGCACCAGCTCCACGAGTTGATTCGGCAGGCTGTAGTGATCGCTTTCGAGAGTCCCGCCGATCGCCTTCAGGGCCCCTGCAACGTGTCGCTCCGTCATACGTCGCAGATCAGCCAGAACCCGCGTCATGATTTCGCAGGCGTGTCGTTCCTGGTAAACCGCCACCGCGCCACAGCCCCATTGGCGACCAATCTCATGAAAGGCAGGGGCCACCAGTTCATCGGCGATCTCGTGCATCGGATGGCCAGCGAGAAATGTCTCCACGACAATTTGTCGCGAGGCCAAGTCTTGCCCTTGGGTCAGTGCCTCAATCAGAGCTGTCTGTGCCTTCGCGACGCTGCGTTGCCCAGCTCCCGAAGAGAGCGGGGGAAGTCCGAGGATCTCCGGATCAACGAGCCGGTGACCCGACTTTTGCAGGTATCCCAGCACCGCGCTGACAGCCAGACGGCGGTGACCTCCCGCGGTGCGCACGGTTTCAATCAGCCCCTGATCGCACCAGCGTTTCAAGGACGATTCGCTCACTCCAATGGCGTGGGCCACCTGCTTCGGTGAGACCAGCTCGCTCATCGACTGGTCTCCTGAGGCTGGGCCAATTGAAGTTGTGAGGTGGCACTCGTCACCGGTTGTCCACCGAAGCGCTTTTGCATCTGCTGTCGGCGGTAGTCAAAGATCTTTTCCAGGTCGCGCTGTACGAACAGCGTGTTGACGATCCAGCCCCCGGGAACGCTGTAGTTCACAACATCGCGAATCAGCGTTCCGCCGTCACGCTCCTCGAACGTGTGTTCGTGGTGCCAAATCGTGTAGGGTCCGCGAACCTGCTCATCCACAAACCGAACGGGCGGTTGCCATGCGCTGATGAGCGATCGCCACCGGATCGGCAGGCCATGAATTCGCAATTGGTAGTCGATCGTGGTCCCCACTTGCATCGGGATTGGAGAAGGCGTCAGGACCTGAAACTTCAGGAACGGAGGCGTCAACTCCTCCAGATTATGGGCATCGGCGAAGAACTCAAATACCTCATTTCTCGGGCGTGGAGTCCAGAACTCCGCCCTCAGCTGCCAGACACCCCGTTGTGTGGGATGTGCCTCGATCATTCGCTCCCCCCGGAGTGACGGTTTTCTGAGATCAATTGAAAGTCAGGTGGGATTGTAGTCCTTCCGAAAGGGCGACCAATTCCTGGTCGGGGAATTTGAGTCACTGAACGAACCTTTGGGAAATTCGCTGCGCTCCGGGGAGGGTGTGCGAAACTGCGCAGCTCAGGGATTGCGGCGGGCCATGTACTTCGCGAGAGCTCGTTCGACCTCGGTCGTCGTCCCGAATGCGGCTTCGAACTCGGCGACTCGTTGATCGGGGGTATCCCACTTGAGCGGTGGCTTGGCCCCCAGTCCTTTGAGGTAGCTGTCGTACTTGTCCTTCTGCGTTTCGACGAGGTAGTAGTGCAGGGCCCACGCCTCGGCATAGGCATCGATGGCTGTGGTGGGATCTCGAAATCGGTCGTCCGTCGCGATCAGCGACCGGATCTCCAGCGGCCGCGCACTCGCCAGATTGCGATACTGGACCAGCCGGGAGGTGTTGAGTTTGCCAATCGTTCGCCACCCCGACTGAGCCTCGAGGTCGGGCGTCTCGAAGTACATCGCCAGCCCCTCCGAGAACCACGCCGGGTTGTCGGCGTAGCGAGTCTGCAACCCGATGTTGAACGACAGCTGATGGACGGCTTCGTGGATTACGGTGGCGATGGCCATTGGGTTTCGCAGGGCCTGTTTCTGAATCTGTGCGGCGGTGAGGGCTCGCCCGGGTCCCGATTCGCCCGACTGATTGAATAACACCATGCGGTTCGACCGGGCCGAGAAGTACCCCTGTGCGGCCCCCGCCTGGCCTCCAGCATCAGACAGCTGATAGGCCTGGAACTCTTTCTGTGTGGCGAAAGCAATGGCGACGAGCGGTTGCTCGGGTGGCTGGAGGTCGGGGATGCGCCGCTTCCAGAATCGCTGGAAGCCGGCATGCAGCCGCTCGAACAGGCGGCCACACCATTCGCCATAGCCCCGGCCGGCGTTCGTGCAGACGAGATAGTGGGTTGTCGGAAAGACTTCAAAGCCCTCTCCGAGTTCGGCCTTCAGAACGGCAGTCAGTTCTTCGGCATTAAGCGGGGTGTACTGGGGGGCGATCGTTTCGGACTCGGGGGACTGGCTGGCGGTAATCGGCCAGAGCCCGCCCTGGCGATCTTCGATCAGCAGTCCGCCATCGACCGCCTGAATGCGAATTCGCCCCTCGACCGTCTTCTGCTCGATGGCGGGGGGTGAATCGGGGGAGTCGGACTGGCCCGGCACGTTGTACTTCACGCGGACCAGTGGCTCATCCGCCGCATGCAGTCCAGTCGCACCGGCCAGAAACAGTCCGAGGACTCCGAGGCAGGCGATAATCCGCGGCAACCTGAGAAACATGTGGCCGGGTGGGGACGGTCTACTTGGCATCGACGATTCCTCCCGGGCAACTCTCTCATGACAAAGAGCCACGGGGATTGCTCCGCGTGGCCCTGTATCGATGAATTACGAGATCATGTTACTTCGGATCGGGCAGCGTCTTCGGGGCGTACTCGTGATTCCGCTTGCGAACGACCGACGCAGACTTAATCTCGTCGTCGATTTCGAGAGCTTCGACCACGTCCAGCCCCTTGATGACCCGGCCAAAGACCGTGTGTTTGCCATTGAGGTGGGCTGTCGGCAGGTGGGTCAGGAAGAACTGTGAACCTCCGGTGTCCTTACCAGCGTGAGCCATGCTGAGTGAGCCGGCAAAGTGCATGCGAGCGTTCTCTTGCTCGCATTCGCAGGGGATCGCATATCCCGGACCGCCGGTTCCAGCAGCTTCGGGTTTGTCACGGCTGTTCGGGTCTCCGCCCTGGGCCATGAAGCCGGGGATCACGCGGTGGAACTTGGTCCCGTCGTAAAACTTCTTTTCGATCAGGTTGATGTAGTTGGCGACCGAGTTCGGAGCTTCGTTCTCGAGCAGCAGGATCTCGATGTCTCCCTTGCTCGTACTGAGCTTCACAATGGGGAGTTGAGCATCGCCGGTCGCTGCGTCTTCCTTGGCGCGGATGGCCTGCTCTTTCTTCCAGAGATCGATGTATTGCTCAGCAGAGTCCAGGTACTGTCCGCCCAGATTCGGGATGATCAGTCCCTCCGCCTCCGCTTCTTTCAGGACCTTCACGGCCCCTTCGAAGTCATGGGTGGCGTACTTGCCCACCCCATTAAAATTCAAAGCCAGCTGGGCCTTGGGGTCCTTCTTCAAGACGACATCGGAGACGCGCACGAGCTCAGCGTACTGGTTCTTGGAGAACAGCGTCTGCAGAGTCAGCTCCGCAGCTACGGAATCTTCCGGGTTGATCTTCAGGACTTCAGGTGCCAGCTCCCTCATCCGAGGAAGCACGGCTGTTTCGAACTTGCGACGCAGACCTTCGTATTCCTTGCCGATCTTGTTTTTCTCGGCAGCGGTGGCCTTGGAGAAGCGAAGCTTGAGTGCCTCCGTTTTCTCGGAGAAACTCCCTAACTCTTTGACGAGACCGGCCCACTCCGTCGCGACATCCGGAGCCTTCTTGGCATCCTCGGCCCATGCCGTTCCGGCGTATCCCGCCAGACCGAACACCAGCGCGGCCAACATCAAGTAGCGAGCCAACATTCCCCACTCCTCCCGGGATTCACTGCACGTGCGGACGCATCCGCACGACCCGTCCAGGAGCGCAAGCCATCCCTGCAATCCAGCGAGTCTCACATGAGTCTACCGAAAGGCAGCTCGTGGAGGAACTGGAGCAAGGCCATCAGGCCAGTTTGGGGGGTGCGTGCATCCCGACCGAGCGGACTATCCGGCGCGATTCTCAATCGAGAACCTCGACCTGTCTGGTCTTCAACTGAAGTACAAACAGTCTGGGCACCAGCGCTGTGAAAATCCTGGGGGGGAAAAACACTCGGGCCGATCTTCGAGGAAGAACTCGCGATCCGATTTAGAACACGGGGTTCGGGTTCAGAGCGGAGGTCTGGTAACCATAAGGCACGTTGGCTTGCTGGTATCCACCAGGAGCGAGTGCTGTCGGGCTGACCGAGCTGGGGGCGTAGGCTCCACCGCATCCGCCAGGTCCGCAAGGGCTGGACTGCATCTGGTATCCAGCTCCATAAGCTCCACCACACGGCTGGCAGCATCCGCCGCCACCGTATCCGCTGGGCATGCCGAACAGGGCACCCAGACAGCCACAGCAGCCAGAGCTCGACGCGAGAATCAGGAGACCCAAAGTGAGGGCAGCGTAACGCTTCATGACAGAACCTTCCGAGAGAGGGGATTGGTGGAGGGGGACGGGACCAGCGGTGACGTGAGGCTTTGCCCTGAGGCGTCAGCGAATCGAGTTGAGCTGGCGAATGGTGATCCGGAACGGATCAGTCAGGAGAGGGGGGACACACGCAGAGTTGGTGCATCGGAGGTGTTACCCGGTCCGAGGGAGCCTCGAATCGAGTTGGAGGGAAAATACGAAGAATCAGAAAAAAGGGTCAAGATGAGCCTGCTGTCTGCCGACGAGGATGGCAAATCTTACAAGCACAACAATCAACAACGCCGCAAATCATTAATTCAAAAAACATTGCATCACGGAACTCGCTGCTGGCAGCACGCACCAACACCGCGAAAGCAGAAATTCTCGCGATCCCCCCGGTAAAAGCCGGTGGGCTCCGATTTACTTCCACTCGCGTTCGACGGGCGGCAGCTTGCTCGCCAGTTGGTTCAGCAGATCCTTTGCGGTGTCGTCCAGGACCTTGGGAACGACGATCTTGGTGATGACGTATTGGTCTCCCGACACGCCCGTCTTGCGATTGGGGAAGCCTTTGCCGCGCAGCCGGAGCTTGGCCCCCGAGGACGTCCCTGCCGGGATCGTCAGCGTGACTGAGCCTTCTGTCAGGGTCGGCACGTCAATCCGCGTCCCCAGCATCGCTTCGGTGACGCTCAGTGGGCATTCCAGGATGACATCGTTGCCTTCTCGTCGGAAATAGGGATGCGGCGCCACCTGCACGGTGATTAGAAGATCTCCCGCCGGGCCTCCCCCCGTCCCGGGCGAACCTTGCTGGGCCAGCCGAATTGTGCCGCCGGGCTGGACTCCCGCCGGAATTTTCACGCCGAGAGTCTCGACCTTCCCGTTGCGATTGATCGAAACGTCGTAGTTGCCGCCCGTCGCTGACATCTGAAACGGGATCTGGATCGAAGTCTGGAGATCCTCTCCCCGCATGGCTGAGGAACGACGGCGACCACCGCCCGCTCCGCCACGGCCTCCGAACACCCCGCCGAAGATATCGCCCAGATCGACGCCGCCCTGACCAAAGACCGACTCCAAGTCGATCGGTCCCGCTCCCCCCGGACCGGGACCGGCTCCCCCTTGTCGGGCATACTTGTAGGCTTCGCCGTACTGGTCGTACTGCTTGCGTTTTTCCTCGTCGCCGAGCACTTCATAAGCTTCACTGGCCTGCTTGAATTTCTCGGCAGCGGCCTTGTCCCCCGGCTTGGTATCGGGGTGGTTCTCTCGAGCCAGTTTCTTATAGGCCTTGCGAATCTCGTCGTGCGTGGCGGAACGCGGGACTCCGAGAATCTGGTAGTAGTCAGTGTTGGCCATGGAGTGAAACAGTGGAACTCGAAGAGTGGGCGGGAGTTGTCACCATCCTATGTCGCTGAGCCATGTCAGGTCTACTGTCATGATTGCAGAACACGGACGACCCGGGGAACCAGTGCAAACGACATTCCGGAAGCTGCGTGTTTGGCTCGCAGCAGTGTATGATCGGCGTGAGCTTGCCGAGGTGTGGGAGCTCCGACGGCCACAGAGGGCTCACACAGACTGGCTGAGCGACCCCTTCGCCCACCGCACGACGAGCCTTAGCTCAGACCGTGACGCCGCAGCTTGCTGAAAAACGTGCTACGCGGAATGCCCAACAGGCGGGCGGCCTCGGCCTTGTTCCCGTTGCACCGCTTCAGGGCGGCGATCAACTGCTGCCGCTCGGTCTCGGAACCAATGACGGTGCGAGTGGCAGTCGTTGACGAGAACTGCTGGCCGATCCGGGGGCGAGACGACGTGGGATCGACCACCTGGACCGAGGGACTCTGGAAGGTCGCCTGAGCCACGGCATGAGGCAGGTCGGCCACCGTGATATAGGGGCCTTCGCACAGCACCACCGCCCGCTCGATCACATTCTGCAGCTCGCGAATGTTGCCCGGCCAGTGATACGACGCCATCGCTTCGAGGGCCACCTCGTCGACATAGGAAATCGACTTGCCCGCCCGCTCCGCAGCCTTCGTCAGGAAATACATCGCCAGATCGAACAGGTCCTCTTTTCGATCGCGAAGAGGCGGCAGCGTCAGGCTGATCACGTTCAGGCGGTAATACAGGTCCTCGCGGAACTTGCCCTCCGCGATCAGACGTTCGAGGTTCTGGTGCGTGGCAGCGATCAACCGGACATCGACCGAGATCGGAGTGGAGCTGCCGACGGGCTCGAAGGTCCGCTCCTGCAACACGCGCAACAGCTTAATTTGCACTTCGAGAGAGATGTCACCGATTTCGTCGAGGAACAGCGTCCCACCGCTGGCCATCGCGAACCGCCCCTGCTTGTCCTCGCGGGCATCGGTGAAGGCTCCCTTCACATGGCCGAACAGCTCGCTTTCCAGCAGCTGCGAGGAAAGGGCGGCACAGTGAACGGCGACCAGAGGGCCGTTCTTGCGGGCACTGTTTTCGTGGATGGTCCGCGCGAGGAGTTCCTTACCGGTCCCGCTTTCGCCTCGGACCAGCACGCTGGCCTCGCTGACGGCGATCTTCTTGACCGATTCCAACACCTGTGTAATGGCCGGACCGTTTCCTTTGATCGCGGAACGCTGGAGATCTGCCAGCCCGACTCCCAGTGTCCGCTGTGGCGCACTGAGGCTGTCGACCATGTTTTGCAGCATGGCGATGCGGCGGTCCTGGTCGTCGATCTTTTCGATCTTACGCTGCAGGTCTTCGTTCAACCGGGACACATCTTCATGCACCTTGGCACAATGCAGCGCGACCCCGGTGATTCGCCCCATGGCGGTCAGGAAGGCCACGTCCTCGGCGGTGAAGGCCGCTCCGCTGGGCTTGGGGCCCAGGGCGACAATACCGCCCACCGAGCCATCGACTTCCAGCCCGGTGATCAGCTCGGCGTTCATCGAGCGGACGAGGATCTGCTCGCCGGAGTCGCCACTGGGGACGCGCTGAATCGATGAGCCGGGGCCCAGCAACTTCAATTGATCGACGCTTCCTGGCACTGAGGCCGGAACTTCGGGCCAACCCACCGCGGCCACCAGCACGAAACGGCTGTGATCGGGCATCCAGAGGTAGAGTGCGGCCTGCTCGACGCGGAGAACTTCGCAGCACGAACCAAGCAGGTTGCCCGCGACGGCATCCCGCTCCCACAGGTTGGAAACCGCCCGGTTCATCCGCAGCAGGGCCCGGTCAAGCTGGTACTTCTCGCTGAAATACTCGCGGTCGATTGAGCGTTGCAGCTGATCTTTCAGCCAGAGCAGCACGTAGACCACCAGCATCAGCACGACCACCATGGGGACCGGCTGACCAAACAGCGACGCGTTCTGACTATGAAGAACGATCGAGCCCACGCCGACGATGGCACTGAAGAAGATACCCAGCCCCGCGCTGAGCACGAAATACCACATCCCGCGGCTGAGGACCTGGTCGATCAGCAACAGCTTGAAACGTGCAATGCCGATCGCGTACGCCAGCATGAATGACAGGCTGGCCAGGAACATCGGGCCCTGTGATGACCCCAATGCGAATCGCTCGGGATTGAACAGGGCGAGATACATCGCGTAGCAGACGGGAACCGACGCCGCCATTCCGGCCCACAGGATCGACTGCACCTGCTGACGCTCGACCAAGCTGCGAGCGCGGACCAGACTTTCCGCCATCGCCAGAAGGCTCGCGGCAAAGTACAGCGACGAGACCGTCAGATAGCTGAGCACAACGGTCTGCAGCAAATTCATCAGGGTGAGCGAACCGCGCGAGAGCGTCTGCTCCAGGGCCTGGGCAAACGGCCCTTCTCCCCATGAACGCGAGAGCCACCAGCTGGCCAGGATCATCACGACCGTCCCCAGCGCCATCAGCGCCGGAATCAGGTAGATCGCGAACAACGACACTTGCGGCGAGCGAATAAACCACGGCTTCGGCACGGGGTAGGTCAGGAAAAAATGCAGCAAAATCGCCGGCAGCAGAATCGCAGCCACGGTAAACGGAATCAGGAGCGGCAGACTGCTCGAGATGACCCACCAGTGGTCCCCCCCGACGAAGGCCACCAGGGTCACCCCGCCTAGATAGCAGAACAGACGGAGCGACTTATCAAACGGGCGTTGCCACGCCGCCAGAACACTGACCAGAGTGATCGCCAGCTGGAGAATGAACCACAGCAGCGTCACCCCGACGCGAACCGAGGAGTACTTCCTCAGCTTGAGCCAGCCTTGCTCGACCTTGTCGGCTCCCTGGCGGCGGAACCGGATCTTCACGTAGCGGGTGGAGTCCGGAAACTCGATCAGGTTCAGGCGGGAAGTCTTCGGCAACAGCTCGCTCAAGCGGCCGATCACCTGCTCATTTCCCATCACGCCGCCCGAGTCGATTCGGGCGTTTCGCAAGGCTGTGTGAGCCCATGAGAAATCGACGAACGAACGAATCGGCCGTCCATAGAACTCGATCAACATGTCGCCCGGGCGGGGCAGAATCATGTCGCCGTCACCAACTGACGGACCGGCACGCGAGGCGACATCTTCGCCAGCGAGCGGACTCACGCGGATTTCGACGCCCTGCTCATCGACCAGCGCATTGCCGCTGGAGCCATTTGCGGGGAGACAGCGCAAACCGGCATCGTGACTTGTCGCCACGTACCACAACACCACGATGCAGTAGAGGACTGCTGTGGAGGTGAAGATAGCGAGCGTGGAGGACGAGTTTTTCACGCGCCGTACTGAACTCCCGTGCACAACTTTGAGCGCCGATCAACGATTCCACACTACGGTTTCAGCGCCGCTTCGTCAAACACTCTCCAGAAAACTTTTCGTCGAACCTCAATTTTTCCTGGGAAAACAGTGTCCCGCTGCGCCGAGCAGAAAATCTCACGCGTTTGGCACGACAGGTGCATTTCACTTTCCTTCGTCTGACCCTGAAACCCTTGGAGAGAACGAAAGCCAACGCCCCGAATCAGCCAGTTGCCGTCACGTAAGCAGCCTGACCCTTACTGCAACCTTGACCCCAAATGCGGCCCTTAGGCGTTGGTATCACTCTCCAGGGGTTTTCTTATTTTCTCATAGCGACCACGCTCACCCCGAACAACATCTACGGAGTTGCACGGAAGCAGTCCTCAAGTGCAGAGGAACGGAGTCCTCTGTCTCTTGATGGATCATCTCTCGAGACCTCAAGTTGAGTACGGATTTCCCCTGGCAGAGAATCGGCCGACAGGCATACTCGCCAGTTTACCACCCCGATGGGTGGGGCTCACCCTAGTCAATGCACGGTGTTGAACGCCCCACGCTCGCGCGAATCTGCTTTCGCCTCCCGATAGATATGAATCGGAACCCGTCAAAGTGCGAGGTTTCGCCAGCTTTCCCGCACTTTCCGTTGGCGAGCCTTCCCCTCACGGGTCTGTTCCCTCGCTCTAATCGATTTTCCACGTAGACGTTGTATCGCTCGTCAATCGCCACTCAATTTCCCGAAGGCCATGGAGAACAGGCGGTGACAGTCTCGATTTCGTCTGCCTATAATCTCACTAACTTCGGGCTGGGTTTACGGATCGGCTTGAACTTCATCCTCTGAGCTGCCTGACCACTGACTCCCGAACCGGGAAAAACGACCGTGAGTGACTCTGTTGAGCCCCTGGGCCCGCGCATACTGATTCGCAAAGACGAAGGACGCCAGAAAACCAAGGGCGGAATCGTGCTGCCCGACAGTACCGAGATCCCGACCATCACGGGTCGAGTCGTCGAAATTAGCCTCGAAGTGCAGAACAAAGAGGACTTCCCCGTCCGCAAGTACGACAAGGTCCTGTTTAACCCGAAACAGGCGATCCCCGTCGACCTCGAACCGGGAAACGTGCTCTACGTCGTCCCGATCGAAGACATCGTGGCTGTGTTTCGCAAGGCTCCCAAATCCCGGGCCAAGCGTCCTCCCGTTGATAAGGAGGGAACCGACGAGACGCTGGATGAAGATTTTTAGGCCGAACTCAATCACTCGCGGGTCAGTCGCCACCGAAATCCCTCGATCAGTCCCGCAAAGTCCCCGTCGCTCACTACCCGTCCCCTCATACTGACACAGTCTGCTGCCGAGATGTCGAAGCCCGAGATTCCCCCCGATTCCTCCACGAACACCAGCTCGACCAGTCCCGCCGAAGTGCGCGCCAGCACAATGGCGGACCTGGATGACATTTACGAATTCATCCAGCCGTTCGTGCAAGCGGGACGCCTGTTGCCGCGAACCCTGGACGAACTTGAAGGCCTGATCCCGACAGGATTTGTGGCGATCGTTGACGGCGAGGTCGTCGGGTTTGTGGCTCTCGAAATCTACTCCCGCAAGCTGGCCGAAATTCGCAGCTTGTGCGTTTCGTCGGAGCATCGGGGACAAGGAATCGGCAAGCGGCTGACCCTTGCCTGCGTTGATCTCGCCCGTCGTCAAAACATCTTTGAAGTCATGGCGATCACCAGCACAGACGACTTCTTTCGCAGCTGTGGCTTCGACTTTACGCTGCCGGGAGAGAAGAAGGCACTGTTCTTGCTCACCCGCGACGAGCACTGACATTCCACGCGTCGCCGCTGACTGCGTCGATGTTCCAGAGGGCATTCCACCACATGGCCGATGATTCGCTGCTGAAGGTGTCATCGCGCGAGCCGGTGATTCTACGAATGTCGCGCGATCTGGTGCGGACGGTGAAACGCGGCCACCCCTGGGTCTACGCCGAGGGACTGCGATCGCTACCTCAAGCTCCCAGCGGTTCGTGGGCCATCCTGCAGGACAACAAGCAGGGTCGCGAGGTCGCCCGCGGGTTGTACGACCCTCAATGCCCCATCGCGTTCAGAGCCTGTGAACTCGACGAAAAGCCGCTCACGGATGATTGGGCGCGGCGGCGGATCGAGCGAGCGATTCAGTGGCGCAAGCGGTCCCTGACCACAGACACGACCGGTTATCGCCTGCTGCACGGCGAGGGAGACGGCACTCCCGGGCTGGTCGTCGATGTCTATGGCGAGTACGCCGTGATGCAGCTCGACGGAGCTGGCCCCGCTGGGTTCTGGAACGCAGGGGGGATCGGCCGCTTCCTCGCTGAGAGGCTCTCGCTGAAGGGGGTGTGGCTTCGATCACGTGACCGTGGCGGTGCGGGAACCCTGCTGTGTGGATCTCTCCCCCCGGAGAACATCGCCAGCTTCCTGGAGCATGGCATCCGCTGGACAGCTGATATCGTCAAAGGCCAGAAGACCGGCTTCTTCCTCGACCAACGGGAGAACCGCAAGCTGATTCGCGAACTGTCAGCCGGGCAGCGCGTGTTGAACTTGTTCGCGTACACCGGTGGATTCTCGGTGGCAGCCGGGCAGGGCGGGGCCAAGCATGTCACCAGCGTTGATCTGGCCAGACCAGCAATCGCGATGGCCCAATCCCACTGGGAATTGAATCAACTGCCCGCGGAGCAACATGCGGGCTTCGCAGAGGACGTTTTTGACTTCCTCAACGCTGCTCAAGCCCGCAAAGAGTTGTGGGACATCGTGATCTGTGATCCCCCGTCGTTCGCCCCATCGGAGTCATCCGTACCTCAAGCAATCGCAGCCTACCGCAAGTTGATCACAGCCAGTGCCAAATCGACCATGCGAGGCGGATTGCTGGCGACGGCGTCATGCTCCAGCCACATCCCGGAGTCAATTTTTCTGGAGATCAACCAGGAAGCCCTGTCCGAAGCCCGCCGTCGTGGCACCGTGCTGAGCATTACCGGCCAGCCCGCCGACCACCCCTCGCCGCTGGTCTGTCCGGAGTTTCGGTATTTGAAGTTCGTGCTGATGCGGGTGGAGTAGCCATTGCTCGCCTGAACCCGTTGCCGTTACAGGCTTTTTCGCCCATTTACGCCGACCTCAACGACTCTGACGAATCGCCGACCCGGACATCCATTTTGGCCATCGGAGCTTCTGCATTTGTGCCCCTGCGCTTGACGATCGAGGGATTGAGACATAATGTTCTCTCCGTGCGGCACACCACCGCCGACCCAAGCACCTGTAGCTCAGTTGGTTAGAGCGCATCCTTGACATGGATGAGGTCCCAGATTCGAGTTCTGGCAGGTGCACTGGCTTTTCAAGCGGCGTGAAAACGCCGCTTTTTTTATTGGCGCAGATTTTGGCGGATTCGGATTTCGGGCTATTGACTTTGCCGAGATTCACGCAGCAGAATGAGTGATCGCATTGGCGGTACCTTCTGAGACGATTATGCGTCGTTTGCCTCTACCCGCGATCCTCCGCTGGGCGGTCCTGACTGGATACGCCCTGTTGGTGGCATTGGGTCACGGGGGCTGGCACGTTGCGATTGAGCACAATGCCTGTCCGGCGCATGGATCGCATGTCTCAGGAGTCAAGGTTCCGGTTGAGCACTCGCACTCCACCTGCTCGCACGGGCACAAACATAAGCACTCGGCGAAGCACAGCCACCTGGCGCACGCTCATGAGGAACCGGGGAAACACTCTCCGACTCATCATGAGCCGCACGAACAAGACCACTGCTCGGTCTGTGCCGTTTTCTCAGCTCCGTTGACGCTGGCGTCCGCTGTTGAGCTGGTTATTTCTGTGGTGGAAGTGAATTCCCGCGTGGAGTGGCAGGCCGTTTTGGTGCCTGTCTCGCAGGAATCGCTACCGACCGTACGCGGCCCACCCGCGTGCTGAATGCTCGGTGACGGTAACGGATGCCCCGCGCGGATGGAGTCGCCCATACTTCCTGGAAGTATTGAGCTGCGCTCGTGTCGCATATTGCGGGTCATGAATGGTCTTAAACGGCTGAACGTCCGTAGCTCGAGCTGTTGAGCTTCTTCTCGATTCGCGATTGCGAATTGTGATTTTTCGCTGTCATTCACGAGGGGAGTCCCTCATGACAGTTCTCATTTCACTGACAGATTTGTCATTGCTTTCTCATTCTCACAGGAGTTTTCCAATGCGCCGTCGTGGTTTTACACTCATTGAACTGCTTGTTGTCATCGCCATCATCGCTGTGCTGATCGCGCTGTTACTGCCCGCCGTCCAGCAGGCCCGTGAGGCGGCCCGCCGCTCCCAGTGCAAGAACAACCTGAAGCAGATCGGGTTGGCGATGCACAACTACCATGACAACTTCAACTGCTTTCCCCCGGGTTACATTTCGGTGAATGCGACAACCCATGCCATGTCTCCGACCGATGGTGTCAGCGGAGCCGGTTGGGCGTTGATGATTCTGCCTCAAGTGGACCAGTCGGCACTCTTCAACAAATTCAACCTCAATCTGCCGATCACCGACCCCGTAAACGCGCCGCTGATTGTGACTCCTCTGGCTGTCTATACATGCCCGTCAGACACAGCTCCGGCGCGGACTTTTGACCTCGGCGAAGAATCCAACCCCTCGAACATTCTGGCCAAGCTGGCGACGGCGAACTACGCCGCCTCATTCGGGACGGTCTCGCTGGATGATTGCGAGAACGCACCGGGAACGGCCCCTGTGACAGCTGCGGGGCAGTGCGTCGGAAACGGAGCGGTCTACCACAACAGTCTGGTCCGGATTCGAGACTTTACGGATGGAACCAGCAGCACCTGCCTGGTGGGTGAGAGGAAGACCCGTGTTGACCTCGGCTGGTGGACGACTTGGGCGGGGATGGTGGCAGGGGGAGAGGAAACCGGTCAGCGTGTACTGGGCTGCCTCGACCATACTCCCAACCATCCGGCGACCCACTTTGACGATTTCAGCAGTCATCACGTCGGCGGAACGCACTTCGTGATGGGTGATGGCCATGTCCGGTTCGTCAGCGAGAATATCGACGGGATCCTCTATCAATCCCTCGGAACACTGCGCGGCGGCGAAGTTGTCGGGGAGTTTTAGACAGGGTTTGCAGGTCCCCTTGAGTTCGGACAGACAGAAATGTCTGTCCGGCTCAAGACGTGGACAAGAGAAATCAGCGACCGTGTCCAGGGTGGATGGACGTTGGGACACTCACGAACCGCGTTTCAGTTCCCGGACATAATTGACTGTCAGATCCGGAAAGTCGCTGAACGCCCCGTCGACGCCCAATTGGGTAAACAGAATATCATGCAGCTCGGCCAGTGAGGTCACCTGCTTTGGCAGGTCATCTGCTCGGATCGTCCACGGATGAACCCGCAGCTGGAATTTGTGAGCGGCTTCAACCAACGGGGAGGTTCGTACAAAACCATCGGGTTCGCGGGACAACAGCAAATGTCCTAGAGCGGGGCCGATGCCGTCGGCGTATTCCCGGACCTGTTCGAGTTCCTTTTCCAGTTCGGTCACGCGTCCGGCTTTGACCAGCTCGATCCACTTGTCTTCACCCAGAAGCTGGATCACCGGCAGTTGGCATCCGAGCTCGGTCTTGAGGCGGCGGGTTTCGAGTGGCTCGAAACACTGGATGTACACTTGAGACGGGTTCTTGTCCCAACCTGTGCGGGCGATCGTGTCGAGTACGATGCGGGAGATGTCCTGGCCGGCCTCGCGATGGAACTTCGGCTGTTTTAGTTCGGTGTAGATCCCCGCGGTCCGGCCCGTGCTGCGATTCAGGCCCGCGACGAATTCCAGTTCTTCCTCCAGCGAAGGAATGGAGAACCGGGACCGATTCACCGGGAAACGGGTGGGATAGACCGCCTGGCCGGTCGCGGGCTTGAAGCGTTCGCTCGCACGCAGTTGCTGGACTTCCTCCCAGGTAAAGTCGATCGCGTAAAAGCGACCGTCCGCTCGCTGTCGTCCGGGGAACTTGCGAGCCACATCGCTCACGGTGTCGAGGTGGATGTCATGCAGCACGATGGGGACACCATCGCGAGTCAGCACGACGTCCTGCTCCAAATAGTCTGCCCCGACCGCATGGGCATAGGCCTTCGCTTCGAGCGTATGCTCGGGCAGATATCCCGAGGCTCCTCGATGAGCGATCACAATGGGACGGGCAGCTGGCATGAGTGGTGGCACTGTACGATTCAGTCACAAGGTGGAATGTGGCGTCCGCGAAAACAACATAACTCGCACCGCGGAATCCGAACAGGTCGTCTCTGACAAGGTGTGGCGCGTCTGGACCTCTAGAGGATTGGAAATGAGAGGATCCAGCGAGCGTGAACGGCGTGAGAGCAACAGCTTGAAATCCGGCCTCCTTCACTGACAGTCGGTAATTGATCCCGTATCATGCGGGCTTGATTTTCCCGATTCTTCCGCAGGAGTGATTGTCCATGTTCGCCCGACTTCGACATCGAGTTCGCCTGTCCCTGCTGGCGTTGAGTTTGTTGGCTGTTTCCGGAGTGAGAGCCTCAGCTGACGACAGTTTTGTGTCGCTGTCCCCGCTCAACAAGATGAACCAGGAAGCGGTGTTGAAGTCGGAGTTCCTGTACGACAAGGCCTCGTTCCCCGAGGTGCACGCCTCGACGATCGCGGAGACCCCCGAAGGGCTGATCTGCTCATTCTTTGGCGGACCGTACGAGAAACATCCCGATGTCGGCATCTGGGTGACTCGCCAACAGAAGGACGGCACCTGGTCAGCCCCCGTGGAAGTCGCCAACGGAATTCAGCACAAGACGCTGCGTTATCCCTGCTGGAACCCCGTGCTCTTCCAGTTCCCCGATGGTCCGCTGCAGCTCTACTACAAGGTCGGCCCCACACCCGATACGTGGTGGGGGATGCTGATGGAGTCGAACGATTGCGGAGCGACCTGGTCCCGGCCGGTTCGCCTGCCTGCCACGATTGACGGGCCCGTGAAGAACAAGCCGATCCTCCTCAAGGATGGGGCGCTGCTCTGTCCTTCGTCTTCGGAAAACGACGGCTGGCGAGTTCACTTTGAGATCACCCGCGACAAGGGCAAGACCTGGGAGCGGATCGGTCCCGTGAACAGCAAGGAAGAGTTTGGAGCGATCCAGCCGACTGTGATGGTGCATCCGAATGGCGACCTGCAGGCGTTCTCCCGGACCCAGCAGATGGTCGTGACGACCACAACCTCGAAGGACGGCGGCCTGACCTGGAGCCCGATGAAGCGGACCGAGCTGCCGAACCCCAACTCGGGTTTTGACATCGTGACCCTCGCCGAAGGGGGCAACGTACTGATCTACAACCACACCCAGCGGAACGTTGGCGAGCCGAAGTATCGCAACATGCTCAACATCGCCTTGACCGACGATGGCGAACACTGGAAGGCAGCTCTCGTGCTGGAGAACAGCCCGTTTGAGTACTCCTATCCCTGCATCATCCAGACGAAGGATGGCCTCGTTCACGCCCTGTATACCTGGCGGCGGGAGAAGGTGAAGCACATCGTCATCGACCCCAAGAAGCTCAAGACCGAACCGATCGTCAACGGCACCTGGCCCGGTCTGCCGCGCGCCGGTAAAGAGTAACTCTGCCTCGACTAGTCCGGGCCACCTCTCGCCAAGACGCCCCAGACTCCCTACATTTACTGTGTGGGAGGTGGCCAGTCAGCGTGGTTTGGCCCGGATTGCCGTTCGGAAGAGGTCCAGTCATGCATGCGGGACACGGGTTCGTTCTGCTGCTGGCTTTGGCAGCCTCGTTCGTTGCGAGTTCTTCGGCCTGCGGAGCAGAGACTCCGCTGCCAGCATCGAGTTCGCCCCCAGCTGCGGTTCAGCCCGCTCCCGCGAAACAGCCTGGGCAGTTTGTCGAACGGTTGTTTCGCGATGAGTCAGGGACCCACAAATATGTGGTTTACCTGCCTCCGGGGTACACGAAAGACCGTCGATGGCCCGTGGTCCTATTCCTGCACGGAGCTGGGGAACGTGGTCATGACGGGCTGAATCCGACTTACTTCGGGCTCGGGCCGGTGTTGCGACACTCGCCTGAGTTATACCCCAGTGTGGTCGTCTTCCCGCAGTGTGAGACGTGGGACGACCCGGTCTTTACCAGCTGGTCAATGCAGACCGCCGCGGGCCGCCGGGCACTGGCGATCCTCGATGAAGTCGTGAAGACCGAGTCGATCGATCCTGCCCGCCAGAGCCTGACTGGCTGGTCGATGGGGGGCTTTGGCTCCACAGCCCACGCGGCTCATGACCCGAATCGTTGGCAGGCTGTCCTGGCCGTTGCGGGTGGGTACTCGGGAACCGCATTTGACACTCTTCAGAACGCGAAGCTGTGGGTCATTCACGGGGTCAAGGACACGATCGTCTCGGTGAAGCAGTCCCAACAGCTGAAGACAGAGCTGGCCCAGCGGAACCCCGCCGCACGCTTCGACGAGGTGGCAAGTGCCGGGCACGAAGTCTGGGGGCGAGTCTATTCCGATCCGCAGGTCGCCCAGTGGCTCCTCAACGGCGGCCCGCCCCCCGCGGTCGATTGGTCGGTTCCCGGAGATGCGGCTCGGCTTCCCACGGCGGCCGATGGGCCTCCGTTCGTGCCTGCTGCCACGGTTTCGCGCGCGGTGACACTGCGCCTGGGAAACGACGCACTGCAGATGATCTCGGCGGGACTCCCCGAGTCGGTGCCGCAGGATCGCCTGCAGGATGCCCTGCCCGATATTCGTCAGTCATTCACCACCGATGGTGAAACGTACGACCTGGCGCTGACGCAATTGAAGTACGTCGCCCAGCTGCATTCGGTGGATCTCACGACCTTGGCCACGGCCGAGCTCAAGGCGAATCTCGGACTGAAAGTCGAGATCCAGATCGGCTCAGCCTCGCTGAAGACCAAAGACTTTGAGGCCCAGACCGGACCGTTTCGCATCGTGATTGGCCACCGGCGACCGGTCATACTGAGCGTGTTGATCAAGCCAAACATCCGCAACAAGAAGTTCTCGCTCGACCTCCACAATTCATCATTCCCGATCTCGGATGATAACTGGTTCGTCGAACGTCCCGCCGACATCCAGCTGAAGGGAACCAAGTTCACTCGCTACGAAATGGAGACCGGTATTGTCGGTGGCCTGTATATGCGCAAGGCCGACGTGGAGGAGCAATTTCGCTCAGTGATTCCTCCGCTGCTGGAGCGAGTTGAGAAGCGGATCGACCTCTCCGATTCGCCGCAATTCACTCAGTGGTTGTGGCCGTTTCCGGTTTACCAGCCGCGTTTGCGCTGGACTCCCGAGGCGCTCTCCGTGGATGCCCAGGGAATGACGGTTCAGCTGGGAGCCACTGTCGCTTCCAGCAGCAGTACGCCGGGCGACACTCCACTGCGTCAGCGTGAGGGGACGTCACACTTGCCCGAAGACAGTCGAGGTTCGACACACCTGCATGTGAATATCGATCCACTGCTCATCGATGCCGTCTCGGAGGAGTTCGCGACTTCGGGCGTGGCTCGGATTAATGTTCTCGATCTCCCGGAGTCCCGGTTCCATGCGTTTGCGCAGTTCGATCGCATGCGAAAGGTTCTGCCCGATCTCTCTCCCGGGACCGAGCTCCAGACCGTGCTCGCCTTGTCGAGTCCATTCGAGCTGCGAGGCGAGCCGGAGTCGGATGGACGCTCGGGGGTGTCGCACCTCAAGATTCCCCACGCCCAGCTGGAGGTCTTTACGCGGACCGACGCCATGTCACCATGGAAGCCAACCGCTCAGTTCGCCATCGCCCTCGATCAGCAGATTCGTCTGTCGCTCGAACCGCGTGATGTGGGGCCGCCGCTGCTCGGGTTGACGTGGTCCGATCAACCTGATTTCCAGGTGAGTACCTCAAGTACACCCGATGCTCAGGAGCTGTCGAACCTCGAACGCGACATGCGCGAGGCGTGGGTCAGCTGGACCCAGACGCAGAACCTGGCTCCTGCACCGGCCACAGACTTCGTGCTAGGGGATTCGTTGTTGCGGCTCGATTCACTGAAGCTGGGACCACGAGCGATTGATGTCGATCTGAAGTCGCCGGTGACGCGGTTTGTGGTGACGGGGAATTCGCCGTTGCGTTATCGAATTCGTCAATGGAATTCCCTCTGGGGTCTGCCGCGAACACTTCACCCCGGCCAGACCGACGTGCTGCAGACGACGAACCCCATCGAATGGCAGATCATCGGAGTGCGAGGGGAAACCTACATGCTCAAGCCCGGCGAGGTGGCCCGCTGGAGTGAAGAAACCGGGATCATTTACGACCCGCCCCGTCCGTCGACCGCGCCAGCCGATCCGGCGGTCGGTGCCAAGTGACGTCTTCGCTGTGATGTCTTCAGGTGGCAGAAGGTTCGGTTTGGCGGCTCCATTGAGACGATGAAGTGGGACAGACATTCGCGCTTGTCCGAGCCGAGGTGCCCCCACCGCTAACCTGGACCAGAACGATTGGAGAGGGACAACTCCCATCGCACTCTCTCGCCATCCGATTCGCGATCATCAAATGGATCGCGGCTGATGTGACTGCCCGAGCCGGCCCTCAACCCTTTGGGTCCGGATGGCAGGTTGTTAGGATCAACTTCTGACGATTTTTCGCGTCGTCACATCCCCACCCCGTCGCCTCGCCCCAGGGCTCCCCACCGCAAATGGCACACTGGACACGCAGAATTCCGTTTCAAGTCGACGTGGCCGGCGTGATCCAGATCATGGGGAAGTCGCTGTACGCTCGCGGCGACGCCCCGATTCGCGAACTGATCCAGAACGCCCACGATGCAGTGATGCGGCGGCGACAGCGGGATCTCGACTACAAGGGGCGAATCGACATCCGCCTCGACGACATCGCCGGGACGCTGACCGTCTCTGACGATGGGATCGGTCTCAGTGCCGAAGAGGCTGAACGCTACCTCGGAACGCTCGGAATCGGAGTCACCGGTCTGCTCAAAGGGCATCACCCCGCAGCCTCCGAGGTCGATCATGGCGAGGCCGGTGAAGGGCTGATCGGCCAGTTCGGAATCGGGCTGTTCAGTGCGTTTCTGCTGGCTGATCGGATTGTCGTCGACAGCCGCCGGGCCGACTGCACACATGGAGTTCGCTGGTCAGCGGGCGAGGGGACCGACATCGAACTCTCCGAACTGGAGCGGGAAGAGACCGGAACCACCGTCACATTGCAGCTGAAGCCGCAGTACCGCAACTGGGCCTCACAAGCGGGGCTCGTTGAGGAGTCAGTGCGAGAGTACGCCGACTTTCTGCCGGTGCCGATTTTTGTGAATGACGGCCCCGCGCGAGTGAATGTCATCAATGTCGCCTGGTTTGATCCGACTCCCGACCGCGAGGCGATCGAACTCGAGTTGCAAGGTTACTTCCACGAGACGCCACTCGACGTGATCCCCATTCGCGGGGAGCAGGAGGTCGGAGCTGTCGGGGCCCTGTATGTCACGCCGCAGCGTGTCCCCGGATTCGCGGGCGATCCGGTCGTCACGACGACCATCCGCCGCATGGTCATCTCGCGTCAGACCCGCGACCTGCTCCCCAGCTGGGCGCACTTCCTGCGTGGTGTGCTCGAAGTGCCGCATTGTGAGCCGACCGCGAGCCGCGAGGACCTGGTTCGCAACTTCGCCTTTGAATCGGTGCGGGCCCATCTGGAAGAGCGGCTCTACGAACACTTCGAACAACTCGCCCGGCGCGACCCGGCTGCGATGCAATCGATTCTGGCCTGGCATCGTTACACCTGGGCCGGAGCTGCCCTGCACGATCGGCGGTTGCGGAACCTGCTGCGGTACTGCTATCGGTTCCAGACTTCTCAAGGTCCGCTGACGTTCGATGAGCTGCTCCCCAAGTGCGAAGCTGACCCGCTCTTTGAAACCGACGCCCAGATTGTCGTCTGGTACAACATGGACCGGCGGCAGGAACGCTGGATGAGCTCCCTTTTCGCGGGAAGCGAGTTCCCGTGCGTTCACACCATCCGCAGCTTCGAAGAGTCGCTGCTGGGAGCGATGCTGTCGGACGAAGCCGATACCGGAAAGCGAGTCGCCCTGCGGACCGCCAGCCCCGGTTCGCATGGGTTTGCGGAGCTGATTCTCGGCGTTCGCGACATGGTCGAAGCCCCTCAAGAGTGGCAGGATTTCCTGGGTCACAGCGATGCCAAGGTCATGGTCGCCTCGTTCCGGAATGACCAGCCGGTAATGGCCTTCCTCAATGAGAAGCACGATCTCCAGGCCACCTTCGAGGACCTTCGCAAGACTGGTGTCGTCCCGGCGGGGTTTCAGCGGCTGATCGATAACCACTTCGACTCATCCGACACCGGTCGGCACGAAATCATCCTTAACCGCGAACATCGGCTGGTCGGCCGGGCTCTCACCCAGAAGACAAGCATGCCGCTGGCCAGCGTGCTGCGGTTGCTCGTCATCAACGCGCTCAACAATGCCGGAGCTGCGGTGAATCGCGAGGCCCAGAAAGAGATGATGGAAGACCTCGACTGGATCGCCGAAGCCCTCTGGGGTCGCAGCTAACCCAGAGAGCGGGGCGGCGTCAGCCCCCGGTGCTTCGCAGCGTACAATACAGACACGACATCCTTGAACCGGTCCCCCTGTGCAGCACCATCCGGCTGACGCCGGACGCTCGCCGGTTCTTATTGAGATGACCACCGATGACCAAGCTCAGCGTGAACGTCAACAAGATCGCGACCCTGCGAAACACTCGCGACATCGGCATCCCCAGCCCACTCCGGGCGGCGAAGCTGTGCTTGCTGGCGGGGGCTCACGGGATCACCGTGCATCCACGACCTGACCAGCGTCACATTCGCCCGTCGGATGTGACGGAGATCGCTGAACTCTTGCGGGAGTTCCCCCACGCCGAGTTCAACATCGAAGGCAACCCGTACTTCGATGAGTTCGTGCGTCATTGCGAACAGACACAGCCGACACAGTGCACCCTCGTCCCCGATTCGCTGGAGCAGTCGACGAGCGATCACGGATGGAATCTTGCAGCCGACGGCGACCGGCTGCGGCCACTGATCGCGGAGCTCAAGAGCTTCGGTTGCCGGGTCAGTCTGTTCCTCGACCCGAACCCCCAGCAGGTCCCGCTGGCTCGCGAGCTCGGGGCTGACCGCATCGAACTCTACACAGCTCCGTTCGCCGAAGCGTTCGAGCATGGGCTGCTCGGCGAGGTGCTGGAAGGCTATCGCCTCACCGCCGAGGCTGCGGCCCAGCACGGTCTGGAGGTGAACGCCGGGCATGACCTGAGCCTCGACAACCTGCCACTTCTGATTCGCCAGGTCCCACAAGTCGCTGAAGTCTCGATCGGCCACGCCCTCGTCGCTGAAGCCCTGGAGTACGGCCTGCCCGAGACGGTACGAAGGTATCTGCGGGTGCTGGAGCGATAGCCGTTAGGAATGACCGGCTACGCGTTCTCCACCTTCCGGACCACAACGCGTTTTCCGCTGCACTCGACGACCTGCACGGGGCTGCCTTCCGGGATGAAGCCGCCTTCGGAGATCACGTCGATGAGTTGTCCGTCGATCTCTGCTTTGCCGCTGGGGCGCAGCAGCGTGAGCGCGATGCCCGATTTCCCGACAAGATCAGCTGTACCGACCACCAGTTCCGGCTTCAGTCGCGGAGCTGCTGCTGAATCCGCGCCGGGAGGGGCCAGAATCATGTCATTGAAGAGTGGAATCTGCGGCAGGAATCGCGCAAGCGCGAAGGCTGTGATGACCATCCCGACCACTGCGGTCCCAAACACCTTGAGTGTCTGAAACGTCTGCTCGCTGTCGCTCATATTCGGTCCCAGATGCCCGAAGGTCTGTGAGGCCATGATGATCGAAACCAGGGTGAGCAGGATGCCAGTCACTCCAAAGAACCCAAAGCCCGGCAGAACGAAGAACTCCAGCAGCAGACAGACCACGCCAATAAAGAACAGTAGGATTTCCAGCGTTCCCGCCGTTCCGCCCAGGACCTTGCTCCAGAAGAAGAGTCCGAAGCAGAGAGCGGAGACCAGCCCGAAAATGCCCGTCATCGTGTGGAGCTCAAGGTAGATCGCCACGAGCCCCACGAAGAACAACAGCCCCATAACCACCGGCAGGTTCAACAAGAACACCAGGTCATCCACCCAGGTCCGCTGCATCGCTACCAGACGCTGTTCGGCCGGAATCCCCAGCCGCGACTTCAAATCATCCAGACTCGCAACGGGTGGTTGAGCCAATTGCAGCTCGCTCGCTCGCTTGCCAGTAACCGTCAGCAGCCACCCTTTCTTCGACTCCTCAACGAGCGGTCCCTTGATCCACTCGTCTCCTGACTCGTGGATTTCCGCTTCGGACATGTAGGCAATGGTTCCCTTGGTTTTGTGAGTGGCCTGAAAGACCTCCAGATCAATATCGCACATGGCCTGGGCCAGAGCGGGTGAACGGTTTTTGCGTCGAGCCAGTTCACCAAGCAACTGCTTCAACGGGCTCAACACTTTCTCGGGAGCTCGCTCAAACTGGCCCCCTTCGGCCGTTTCGCGAATCGCTCCGGCATCACCGATCTTGGCATCGGGCTTGAGATAGATGTCATCACATCCCAGCGAGATGATGGCCGCCCCGCTGTAGGCTCCATCCGGGATATAGGCCACGGCATGCACGCCGCGATCTTTCAACCCCGCAATCACCTCGGCCAGCTGTTCACTCTCATAGAGGTAACCGCCGGGCGAGTCGACTTCGAAGATAATGATCTTCGCCCCCTCGTCGACGGCCCGTTCAATCTGACGATTGAGGAATGACTTGAGGACTGGCTCGATCACCCCTTTAATCTCGATCAGGTCGACTTTGACCTGGCCGTCGATCGTCGGGCGCTCCCGCAGCGAGTCGAGAGGCAGGGCATACGCGTCGACCAGTTCACGCCGCGAAGAGGCACTCAGCGAGACCAGCACGCCCCAGTCGCGAGCCTGGGCTGTCCCGATCATCCATACACTGCCTGCTTCCTTCAGCGTTCGGGTATCTCGAATCGCGACCTGCGCGTCGCGCAGCTGTTGGGCCTCAACTCCGGTGACAACTCGCTTTTCAAGGATCCCGGCCGCCGGCTCCACGCTGATCTGCAACACCGAACTGGCGGGATCCATCAGACCGACGGCGAGCGACTCAGTCACTCGGCGGTTGCGACGTTTGTTGATGATCGACTTCACAATCAGCTGATCGTTCTGCGGCAAGGCCTCGCCGCGCCCGATGTCACCCAACCGGGCATCGGGGTGCATGACGATCTCGGAACACGCCAGAGCAATACAGACATTGCTGCCGGTCACCGTGCTGGGCACCCAGCAAATCGTGGTCAGATTGGCTGTGGCGTCCGAAGTCAGAAAATCGATCAGCGAGTAGACGTGGTGGAACTCACTGATCCCGGGCGTCAGCTCCAGGACGAGGAACGCTTGCTTCTGCTCCTGCAACGCCTGGGTCTGCAGGTCGAGAGCGGCTCGGCGAACAGAGGAGGTCACTCGATCGGTGATTGCACCATCCAGCGTGACAAATGTCGCGATGTGCTTGGCCGAAGCTGCCACGGGGGCCTCATCGGCTGCCTGAAGACCAGCTGCCTGGCGACCTCCTGACGACAACGCCGCAAACACCCCCAGACACACAGCTGCAATCCACAAGCGGCGGCCACAGCGAAGACCCGGGAAACCGACGAAAGGCACTGAGTCCATAATGTCCGGAGATCCGTGATCGTGATGAAGACAAGTCGCTCCCCTAAACCGGGGAGCCGGTCGAGCGGCGAATCACCGCCCGTCGACCTCTTACTGACAAGAACGTAGGAACCTCGGAAAGGTTCACCAGCGGCCCTCGAATTATAGCCTCGGAATCGGGGAAAATGTCAGGCGATCCCGTGGGAGAGAGACTCTTCCTCGGAGAATCGTCCAAGCCGCAACATCCACTTAGACCACCAGATACCACGCCTCCCTGCAAGGCGGCCGCACGAACATGGATTAATCCGGAATCCTGTTTTCGCGTGATCCAACGGAGCCATTCTCCCGTATAATCAATTTGCAGCTCCGCAAGATTTTGACGGCAGCTGTTCTCCGGGAGACAGACATGGCACGTGGCGATCATCTCATCGTCCCATTGGTTTGCGGAACCACGCATCACGGGATTGATGTCGGGGATGGAACGGTCATTCACTGGTCCGGAATCTGGCGCAGTGTGGAAGACACTGTGCCAGATCAGCTGTTCGCCAAGCAGAACGGGATGATCCGCCAGGAATCTCTGGACAAGTTTACCCGAGGGCTCGCGGTATCGGTCCGTCACTATGAGAACTCGTTGACACCGGACGAGGTGGTCAAGCGAGCACAGTCCCGGGTGGGCGAGAAGGGTTATGACCTGACCCGCAACAACTGCGAGCATTTTGCCTGCTGGTGCAAAACGGATCGCCATCACAGTTCCCAGGTCTGGATCGCTCACCGAGTGGTCCAACGCACCGCAGCTGTGGCGGCCCGTTTGAGTGCATCACGAGCAGCGAAGATTGGGATACGCAGCTTGACCCGCAGCGCAACGCCTTGGCTATTGGCCGCTGAGGGAGCGCAGCTGGTCACCGAACTGACCGCAGCCCAGATCAAACCTAATGCCCCGGAGCAGGCTGAGAAACTGGGCCGCCGAGTGGGCTTGGTCGCATCGATGGGTGTCGGAGCACTGACTGGAACCGTCGCCGGCCCGGTCGGCGTGGCCATCGGTGCGATGACCGGAGCTGGAACCTGGATCGCCAGTGATCAGGCGGGCCAGCGAGTCGCGAATTGGATCCAGGGACGCGTCTCTCAGCCGCCGTCTGACCGATAGGCCAGTCACCTTTCACGGGTTGAACGGTCGCCACTAAGACGTTCGTAAGGCTTCCCAACTTCGGAAATGGCCAGTCAGGGAGGAAAATTGTCCTAATAAAAAACGCGTTCTTGCCCATCTGGACTTTTGACTGCAACTGGGACAAGCTCGCTCGGACAAGCACTATTGTGATCCACAAGAGATTTTCACATAACACCTTACATCAAAGAATTGTGATATTTCCGCCGTCGAATCGCTGAAACAAATCGGAGGAAATTTATAAACTTTCACGATTTCCTTGTCATAAATTGCGTTCGCATGAGAATTGAATACCAAGTCACTTCTGGGGAGTGCAAAATGACCACGTACGCGAATATTAACGCGCGGCAGGCGACCCGTATGTGGACGCTGGCCCAGCCGACGGTATCTGCGTACGTGGCCTCCGTGGTTCGGGATGCGACCGAGAGAGACGACTTGCTGCAGGAGGTCGCGGTCTCGGTCATTGAGTCATTTGATCGATACGACGCTGGCCGCCCATTTGTCGGGTGGGCTCTGGGGATCGCCCATAACCACGTCAAGCAGTATTTCCATCGCGTGAAACGCGACCGTCGTGTTTTCGACCTGAACACGATCTCGGCGATCACCGACGCCTTTGCCAAGGTCTCGGAAACCCAGACACAACAGCTGGATTATCTGCGGGACTGTCTGGGGGCTCTGGACGGTCGATCAAAAGAGATGTGTGACTTGCGCTATCGCAACGACTTCAAGCCCGCGGCGATTGCAGAGGCCTTGGGCATGACGGCCAACTCCGTTGCCAAGGCCTTACAACGAATTCGTACTCAGCTGAGGAACTGTATGGCCCGGAAATCTGCCTGGAGAGATGCCACCACATGAATCCTCCAGCTCACATGCTGATTTCCGGTTACCTGGACGAGATGCTCACTCCGGAGGAGGAAGCCATTCTCGCCCGCTGGTTGCGGGAGAGTCCGGAGAATGCCCAGCGGTTTGCGGAAGAAGCCTTACTGCACGATCGCTTGCGTTCTGAGATCCCGGGTCTGGCTGCATTGACCCAAGTCACTGGAGCAACGGGGTCAGCGCCGCACCAGCCGAAAACGCGAACCATCTCGCGGTCGTTCATCGCCATTATCACCGGAACACTGACGGTCGCCATCGCACTGACATTCATGTGGCGGGGAATGATCGGGACCCCTGTCGCCGCAGCTGCGACGGAATGGAATCGGGTCGTGGCCATCAGTGGCCAGCAGACCGATCGGACGTATCGAATCAAGCGAGAGTCGGCGACTCGAATGCTGCCGGACGCCAGCGGACCGATCCGGGTGTCGGGAGACTCGGCTCCTCCGATTGGCTCGCCGGGCCCCATCCTGAATGGAGCGTTATTGCACGTTCGCGGCGGCTCGCAGTTCGTGCTGGTTCGAAAGGGCCCCGATGGGGGAACCTATGTCTCGGGTTTTAACGGCGACCATTCGTGGGACGTGCGACCGGGTTCGCCCGTTCGCGTCAGCACAAATGAAACGGGCTTCCGACAGGGAGTCCCGGGCCAGGGAGATTTGATCCCCCTGATCAGCATTCATGACGGATTGGAGAGTCTCGGATCGGCCTACAACATCTCGCTGCGTCCCGAGGATGGGAGCGAAGGTAAGTCGTTCATTCGTGTCCTGACCGCCGAAAGAAAATCGCCCGACCATCATGGTCCCCGCCGCGTGGAAATCACCTACTCCGTGAAGAGTGGTCTGATCCGGCAATTGCGCCTGGTCGACCTGCCTCGAGAAAACGGAATTCTGATTACGGTTCTGATGACATTGATCGAAGAACGTGATCTAGGGCCCGACTTCTTTAATCATGAATCGCATCACGAACCAGGACTCACGGTCCAGGTTGAGGAGTAATCGACAATATCAATTGTCACCGTTCCAGGATGGGACTCCCTGTCCGTCTGATGCAGTGTCCAGAGTTTTCCGGCTTTCGCCGATATGACGTGTTGTGAAGTTCTTCTCTCTCTCAATTGGAGTACAGAATGCCAAAGCGACCACTCGCACAACGAGGTTTTACGCTGATCGAGCTCCTCGTTGTCATCGCCATTATTGCGGTCCTGATTGCCCTGCTGCTGCCCGCAGTTCAGCAGGCTCGCGAAGCGGCCCGCCGTTCGCAGTGCAAGAACAATCTGAAGCAAATCGGATTGGCGATGCACAACTACGAGGAAACGTTCAAGCAGTTCCCCGCGGGATCCATGTACGTCTACTCATCGGGCAACATCTTCAGTGCCAACTCGTGGGCGCGTTCGATTCTGCCTTACATCGACCAGGCTCCACTGGCCAACAGCTTTGATTCCAGCCAGTCTCTGTTCACCGGCAACAACCTCGCACTGCTGGCCACCAAGATCCCCGGTTACCGGTGCCCATCGACATCCGCTCCGGACTTGACCGTTGTCGAGTGGAGCAGTGCATCCATCACCGCCAACGGCAATGCCAACCAGTTGCCAACCACACCTTCCGGAACGATGAACATCTCGTTTGGACCGATCGATTACTTTGGCATCGTCGATGTCCGCAGCCCGATCTACTCGGCGAACCTCACGACTCTGCCGGGATATACCATTGAGAACCGCGTAGGGTTCTTCTACCACGGGGATTTGAACGCCGCTACGTGCCTCGTCGGCTACGACGCTGCGACAGAAAGCTCATTATCCGCCCAGGGCAAGAGCCGCTTCGCCGGTCCCCGAATGGCTCAGATCACCGACGGCCTGTCCAACACGTTCATGATCTGTGAAAGTGCCGCGCGCAATCTCTACATGGCTAAGAACAAGAGCGTCACGACCGGCAACGCAGCCTTCCTCAAGCTCTACAGCCAGCAAAACAACTTTGGCGGTGGTGGCTGGGCTGATCCCCAGAACTCGTTCTGGGTCCGTGGTTCCGCTCGCGATGGACAGGACTGGGTCTCCACGCCCGGTAACGGCGACCCCTCGTCGTGTGCGGTCAACTGCACCAACAAGGCCTCGCGCGGGCTCTATTCGTTCCACACCGGCGGCGTGCATGCCGTCATGGGCGACGGATCGGTCCGCTTCATCGCCGAAAACACGGATAACCGCGTCCTGGCTTCCACCGTGACGCGTGCTGGCGTGGAAATCGAAACGCAGCAGCCGTAGTCAACGGTTCACGTCGAATCAACGACAAGACCGAGACGAAGGACGAAACACGCTGTGTCATATTCCCGTATGACACAGCGTTTCTTTTCAGCCTTCACGGTCCCATTCGTGGTCGACAGCTGCCCGAAACATGATGTTCATTGTGAGTCTGGAGAGTGAGGAATGGATATGCGACATCTTGCGAGCTATCGCTGGATTTGCCTGGTGCTGATGTGGTGCTGCACCGGATGCGGCGGCGGTGATAAAGGAGTTCCGACAATCCCCGTGAACGGAACGCTGCTGGTCGATGGTCAACCCGTTGAAGGGGTCAGCGTGATGTGCATGACAGCGGACGCCAAGCCCGACCAGTCGGGGGTCTACCCGATTGAAGCCTCGTGCCAAACTGGTGTCGACGGAGGATTCTCCCTGAGCAAGTTTAGCGACAAAGCGGGCCTTCCCGTCGGCGAGTACGTGCTGACGTTCGTCTGGTTGAAAATGGTTGACTCTCCTCAATCCTCCCTGGCGGACAAGGACTACCTCAACAAGCTCTATAACACATTTAAAAAGGCTCCCCACAAGTTTAAGGTCGTAGAGGGCAACGACATCAACTTGGGCGAGATCAAGCTCGCGTCCAAGAAGCAGAAGTAAGTCATCTCGAACGGTCGACAACAGCGATCGGACTCGGACGCACCGGGTTCGATCGCCTTTTCATTTTGGCCATCGACGGCGTGTCACCTTGGCCTGCCTGAGTGGTGGGCAGTTCGGGACGCCGTTCATTCGGAACTCTGCTCACGTTCCCGCAACCCGACAAACGCGATCAAGCACAGCCCCGCCGAGATCCACAACACGCGACGTCGCCAGTCCGACGGGACGGAAAGTGTCTTCAAGATCGGGATATACCACGGCACGACCAATGGGACATTGGGCCCACTCGTCCGGGGAGCTGTCATGTCAACGGTCAAGGATTTATCCAACGGGATTGAGCTGTCGCCCAAGTCACCGCCAATTTCGCGTCGAGCCACTTCCTCGCGAAAATGCGGGTCGTGTTCCAGGGCGTGAACGACTTTCTCCAAGTGCTGGACATGCTGTTCCAGCTCCACCAGCTGTTGCTGTCGATCAATTGTCGACAGCTGAAGTTCGTGCCACTCCACCAGCCGGGGAGCCAATGAAACCGAGGCAAACAGCGCTGCACTACTCAACAAACATAACCAGAACGCAACCGATACCAGGATGCTGCGTTCGCCGGGCTGAGGGGGCTTCGTCGACGGGACTTCAGTCATGTTCCCGCTCCCCATTTCATTCGCCCTCAAGATCGATGAACTGAGAGCGACGACAATCCCGGACAGCTGCCTTACATCCACTGCTTGATCGGTTCGCCTTCAATGAGTCGAACCGGGCGTCCGTCGGGGGCCTGAGCCATGAGGTCGAGCGGCAGGCCGATCTTGTGATAGATCGTCGCGGCGAGACTCTCGGTCAAGAGTTCGTCCTTGATCGGCTTGCTGCCTTCTTCATCGGTCGCACCAATCACAGAGCCACCGGGAATCCCCGCGCCCGCCATGATCGCAAAACCCGCTGAGGCCCAGTGGTCGCGTCCACCCGCCGAGTTAATCACCGGGGTTCGCCCGAAGTCGGTGACCCACACGACCAGCGTGCCATCCAACAGCCCGCGATCCTGCAGGTCTTCCAGCAACGCGGGCACTCCCTGATCGACGGGTGGCATGCGACTGTTCTTGAGTGCGGAGAAATTCCCCGAGTGTGTGTCCCAGCCACCATCGGTCACGGTAACAAACCGCACGCCTGATTCGACCAGACGACGAGCCAGCAGGCAGCTTTGCCCGAACCGGTTTCGCCCGTACTTATCTCGCAGCTTCGCGTCCTCGCTGTCGATGTCGAAGGCTTTCTTCGTCTCGGGAGCGGTGATCATGTTGAGGGCCGCCTTGTAGTGCTCATCCAGAGCATCGAAGGCGACAGGCTGTAGTTCCGCCTGCCGTTGCAATTGATCGACGGCGGTCAGCATTTTCTTGCGGCGGTCGATCCGCTCCATCGTGACACCGCCCGGAGGAGTGATGTCGCGGACGGAGAACTGCTTCTGGTTGGGGTCGGCGTTCATCAGGAACGGACCGTTCTGCAGGCCAAGGATCCCGGGCATCCCGCCGCCAAACCGGTTATCGATATTCGTGCCCATCTGGACGAACGGCGGCAACGCGGACTTGAACCCCTGGTGCCAGCTGACGACCGACCCGAAGGTCGGGTAGTGCAACGTCTGGTTGATCTTTCGGCCCGACATCACCATCTGGTCAGCGTGTCCGTGGCTGCCGTTCTCGGGATTCCAGCTGCGGATCAGGCCGTATCGCCCGAGCTCGCGAGCCATGTTCGGGCAGATGTCGGTGAACTGCACTCCCGGAACCGAAGTGCTGATGGCGCTGAACTCGCCCCGCACACTGGCGCTGGCCTGCGGCTTCGGGTCAAACGTGTCGTGGTGGCTGGTTCCGCCGTGGGTCCAGATCAGAATGCAATTGCGAGGTGCCGACAACGTCTGGTCGTTGGCAGCGGCTTTCCGCATGGCCAGTGCAGAGGGAAGCGACACACCCAGCCCGGTCAGAGCGCCAATCTCGAGGAATCCGCGGCGGGAGACGCCCGAACAGTTCTGGAATAATCGGGAGAACTGGAGCATGTGGAAGGCTCCCTCATCGAGGCAGGCGGGCGGAGAGGCAGGAAGACCGTCACCACAATTCAGTTCGATCGGCAACAGATGAAACCGAATCGATTCGAGATCACGAGTGACTGTCACGTCATGAGTTTGGCCGATGATTTTGTGGGTCAGGCAAACCCAAGGGAATGTGCAGGTGTTTCATCCTACGTCGGACTCGCGACTCGGAGCAACCCATAAGCCTTGATCGAAGTGTTTTTCGCCAGCGAGGTTGCATGAGGGCGCGGGTCGCAATTACTTTGATTAATGCGAAACTCGCGGCTCACCTGCCCCTTGCGGCGAGATGCAGCTGACTTTCTGGAGCCCAACTCATGACATCTCGACGGCATGGATCATGGCTCTTGCTCGCCTGGGTCATCGCCCTGACTGAGATGGTGGCTGCAGCTGCCCCCGTGGTGACGCCTTCATCGGTCGACCTTCAGGGGAACTTCGCTCAGGTCCAGCTCATCGTTCAGGAACCCCTTGCATCCGGAGCCGTCGCGATCGACTCCGCTGATCTGACTTCTTCGGTAAAGTACACCTCTACGCATCCCGAGATCGTCACCGTGAATTCGGCGGGGCGAGTCGCTGGTGTCGCCAACGGAACCGCTGAGATCTCCATCGAGGCGGGCGAGCACAAGGTCGTGGTCCCGGTCACTGTTGCCGGGATCGTGGAGCGACCGGTCGTCGCATTTCGCGAGTTTGTTTCGCCGGTCCTCAGCCATGCCGGCTGTAATCAAGGGGCCTGTCACGCCAGCCAGTATGGCAAAGGCGGCTTCGTGCTGTCAGTCGTCGGTTTTGATCCCGATAAGGACTGGAACTCGATGGTCCGTGATCGCGGGGCTCGGCGCGTGAACCTGATGGAGCCGGAGGAGAGCCTGCTCCTCAAAAAGCCGATGATGGCTGCCTCGCATGGGGGGGGACAACGGCTCATCAAGCACAGCCTTGATTACCAGATCCTGACGGCCTGGCTGCGCTCGGGGACGCCTGCTCCCAAAACGGACGAGCCCGAGGTCGCCAAGCTCGAAGTCTATCCTCCGCAGCGGCTGGCCTCTGTCGGACAAACACAACAGCTGCGCATCGTGGCGGAGTACAAGACCGGGCTGCGACGCGATGTCACGGGACTGGCCAAGTTTGACTCACTCGACGAGTCAGCCGTGTCGGTCTCTCCGGACGGCCTCGTGAAGGTCATCGGCCATGGACAAGCCCCCGTGATGATCCGTTACGAGGGACAGGCAGCCGTCGCCATGGTGGTCTCGCCATTTGGTCCGACGCCCGAGTTGGCGGGATGGGTGAATCAAAACTTCGTCGATGAACTGGCGTCGAAGAAGTTTATCGAGCTCGGGATCGAACCATCGCCGGTGTGCGATGATGCGACGTTCCTGCGGCGGGCGTACCTCGATGCGATCGGAACGCTGCCGACTCCGGAAGAAACGGTCACCTTCATCGACTCAACGGACCCGATGAAGCGTGAGAAGGTGATTGATGAGCTGCTCGGCCTCACCGGGGACCCGACCCGCGACACGCACAACGATCAATATGCCGCCCTGTGGACGCTCAAGTGGTCTGACCTTTTGCGGAACACCAGCGAAGGCGGAGGCAGCAACCAGCGGATGTGGGCGATGCACAACTGGATCAAGGAACAGTTCCGCACGAACCGTCCCTTCGACCAGTTTGTCCGCGAACTGATCACCGCCAAGGGCTCCATCTTCTCCAACGGCCCGGCCGTCTACTTCCAGATCAACAACAACCCACCCGATCTGGCGGAGAGCACAGCCCAGCTGTTCCTTGGTACGCGGCTGGCCTGTGCGAAGTGTCACCACCACCCGTTCGAGAAATACAGCCAGGCCGACTACTACTCATTCGCGGCGTTCTTCTCACGAGTCGGAGTGAAGTCGAGCCAGGAGTTCGGCCTCTTCGGCGGTGAGACAGTTGTTGTCGTCCGGAATGGCGGCGAGGTCACACATCCCAAGACCGGGCAGGTTCTCAAGCCGAGACCGTTTGACGGCCCGGAGATGGACGACTCGCTCGATCGTCGTCGACCGCTGGGCGTCTGGCTCACTGCGAAGGAGAATAAGGACTTCTCGCGGTCGATCGTGAACCGTTATGTCGCGTTCCTGCTCGGGCGGGGACTGGTCGAACCCGTCGACGACATGCGGGCCACAAACCCACCGACCAATCCCGAACTGCTCGATCAGCTGGCCCAGCTCTTTGTCGAATCGGACTTCAATATCAAGCAGGTCATGCGGGCGATCATGACCTCCCGGCTCTATCAGCTGGAGTCGCAACCCACGACTTCCAATGCCAGCGACGAGAAGTTCTACAGCCATTATCGGGTGAAGCGACTGGCTGCTGAACCACTCCTCGACGCGATCGACGCTGTGACAGGCGTGCAGACCAAGTTTAAGAGCCTCCCCGCCGGGACCCGGGCCATCGAGTTGCCCGATGCGGAGTACCCTGACTATTTCCTGAATGTCTTCGGCAAACCGCGGCGTGTGAGTGTGTGTGAGTGCGAACGCATGCCCGATGAGAATCTGGGGCAGGCTCTGCACACGCTCAATGGGGACTTCCTGATGGAGAAGATCGCGTCCAAGTCGGGCCGCATCGCCCAGGAGATTGAAGCGAAGAAGACCGACGACGAGATCATCACCGACATTTACCTGCGGGCCCTCTCACGCCGCCCCACCGATTCGGAATTGGCCACCGCCCGGCAGTTTGTCAGCGAGACCACCAACCGGACCGAGGTGTTGGAAGACCTGCTCTGGTCGATCGTGAACTCGAAGCAATTCCTGTTTGTGCGGTGAGGCGTTCGGGCGAGCCCGAGCGACCTGCCTGCCACTGCAGCAACTCGACCGCGAGACGAAAGTGCGGTGCCCTACTTGGGAAGCGGAACGGCCTTCGGTTCGTACGGAGCGATCACGAGGAACCCGAGCCCCGCTTCGTCCTGGCGGTAGTAATTGTACAAACCCACCTTGCGGACACATTGAGTCACCACCACAGCCCAGGCCGATCTCTTCTGGGGTGAGCTGGCGGTGATCTTCTTCAGGTCAATTTTGCGGGCTTGAATCTTGCGGTGATCCACGATGATCGGAGTCTTCGATTCGGTCTGGATTGCAGCCAGCACATCAACCAACGGGGCCTCATCGAACCCGACAACGCCCATCTTGAACAGCTCAGGGGTGATCTGATCACGGGGCGTTGTATCCTCGGGCTCCCATCCCATGGGCCACGGATCGGTGATCTGATCAAGCGGCATAATTTGATACTCGACCTTGCCTGCGGGCGTACGCACGGGACGGAACCCGGCTCCCACATCATTCAAAGCAATCGCCAAGCCCGTCCCAATACTGAAGCCGGTGACACTTCGCGTGATCGGCCGGTTGTTCTCCGCTTCCTGGAGCCAAGCCTCAGTCGATGGTGCCAGACGGATCGGCAGGTCGGCATCGTCCTGCAAGGCCTTCACCAGTTCATCGAGCCGTTTGTTCTGCACCTCGACGGTGAGCAGTTTTCGCATCTGGGCTGCGACGATCTCGGACTGGGACTTGTTCATTCCCCAGAGGATTTGCCCCTCGGGGGTCCCTTGTGCTCCGTAGACCTTTAACTCGTCGATCCACTGCTTGAGCAGCTCTCGATCATCCAGCTGGAATATTTTGCTGCCAAAGTTGAGTTCCCCCTTACGATCCAACAAGCCAGAGGCTGTGACGAACCGCAGCGAACCTCGCACTTTCTCCGTCACTCCCGGTGTGACTTCGCGGCCATTTCGAATCCGAACCGACAGCCCCAGCTCTTCAAAGAGCTTGCCCCAGTTCTGCGCGCTCGGGTCACCGAGTATCCCCGGCGAAAGGATGTCGACCTGGACGATCGTATCGAGTCCTGCCGTATCGGATTTGCCCGGCGCAGCCTTGGGGATCACTGGACCGGGGCGAGGAGTCGGAGCCGGCGGGGGCGTGTTGGCCGATTGCTTGGGCTTGATCACGATCTCTTCGGCCATCGCCATCGAGACTAGCATCAGGCCCAGCAGCCCCGCCACGAGACAGAAGCGATTTCGCATGGAGACTATCCCTTTTCACCATTGCGACGAAACACATTGAACATCACATATTCCCAGTGACGGTACAACTCGCTCGACTTGACCAGTTCGGGTTGCGGACCGATCGAATCGACCCGGCCTTCATCAATGACGACCACACGATCACAACGTCGCACCGTCGAGAGCCGCGTGGGAATAAAGACCACCGTTCGCTGATCGGCCATTCGCTGGTACGTGTCATCCAGGAAGTTCTTTGTCCCCTGATCGAGAGCTTCTGTCGGCTCGTCGATGATGATGACCGCCGGATTGCGAATGATCGCCCGAGCCAGCCCCAATAGAAACGTTTGTCCGGGGGTCAGTTGCTCGCCATGTTCCCCCAGCTGGGTTTCATAGCCGAGCGGGAGTCGCTGAATGAACTGGTGGGCATGAACGAGCTTGGCAGCTTCCATGACTGCGGGAGAGTCGTAACGTGGATCCCCGCAGCGGATGTTCTCACTCACCGTCCCCGTGAAGCAGGGATCATTCCCGCCGACATAGATCGTCTCGGCCCGGATCGATTCCAGCGTGCCCCAGCCAATGTCCTCGCCATCGAACAGCACCCGACCCGACTGTGGCTCCAGAAAACGGGGGATCATCGCAGCTGCGGCGCGGGACTCGAGCGGATCAAGTGACACGAGCGCAGTGACCGACCCGGCGGGAATGAGCAGGTCAAAATTGTTGAGAAGCACCTTGTCGCCGCGGCGATAGGTCACGCCCTCGAACTGAATCCTCTTCGTGACAGGATCGATGAACTTGGCCCCGACCGCCTGGCCAACCTCGGGCAGCACCGACAGAAACCGCTGGATGGCTGACCATTCAATTCCGATGGTCCTTCGCAGCGATGACACCGACGTGATGCCATTCACCAGCGGCAGCAGGATGACAAACCCCGCGATGATCGTCAGTGCGGACGGAATTCCCAAGGGCTTCCCAGCACCCAGTACACGCGACCCCACCAGAAACAAGACAATCGCCAGCAGCAAAGCCCCGATCACTCGCGCAGCCCATAAGGACCACCCTTGAGCGATGGCTCCCGATCGCACGATGCCCGAGTACCGGTCGAGATACTTCTGAAATCGCTCCTGCTCGACCGACTCCATCCCGAACCCGCGCACGATCCGGCTCTTTCGCAGCCCTTCGGACAGAACGCGTAAATCGCCAGCGGCGTGGGCCTCTGCCAATTGCTGTCGCTGTACCCCTTGCGTCCGCTCCCAGCGAATCAGTGCAAACCCAGCCAGCAGCGGAAACAAAGCCTGCAACGTGATCGACCAGTCGATGACCAGCATGACCCCCAGAACAAGAGCAATCCCCGCCCAGTGTGAAATGCCCGTCGATAACAAACTGGTCAGTGCTCCGGAGATCGCATCAACCGATTTCACGAACAGGCTCTGTGCTGAGCTGTAGTCTCGCTGATCGAGGTCACCCGGGCCGAGGCGGAGGATCTGCCGATGGATCTGAGATCGCAGCGAAGTGGCCACCTCTTGAGCCAGTCCAGCTGACCGGGAGCGAATTCGATTCACCGAGAAGGCGTGCAGGATTCCCAGCCCGACAAGAGTCACGACAAGAGTCGCCAATGCCCCGCGGTTCGTACGCAACGGGATGAATCGACTCAGCGGCGTGTGAAGCCTGGAAGCCACCGGACAATTGGGAACCGGGAAGTTTCGATACCGCCAGAGCGTCGCACGAATTCCGGTGTCTTCCGCCTGGCCGGTTGCATCAACGGTCGTCACAAACGGCTTGAGCAGATCGGAGTCAGCGACAGGAACCTGAATCTGCCCCTGGTAAACAATCAGATCGGCAATCAGAAACAACACCACGAGACTGGCAGCCAGAGCCAGCGCAGCCACACACGACCAGACAGCCAGCAGAACCCCGCCTCGCTGCATCCACACCCGACGGGGCAGGAGTCGACGGTAGTTGGGGATATCTGTGGTCATCGCGCGACCTCACCCTTCACCCGGTCGACACCACGAGCCAGCCTTGCATTCTCCCGGGAGAACGAAGGATTCATGATTAAGCGCAAAGACAAAGAGGGGCGAGAGATACCCCGCCACCTCTTTGAGCATTCGACCGTCATCCCATCCTACGCGAGGTCACGATCCTCGAACAAGATGAATGACAGCAGGATGATCGCCGTCACGTAGCAGACACTATAGAGAGCGTTATATCCGATGTAGTCCGGCGGAATTGTCCGGTCCATCGCGATCGCCGCCGACATGTTGTAGTTATCCAGCGCGGGCAGGATGGTCGCCAACAGCTGGGCGACGAACTTCACGAACGGGACATCGCGAAGAGCGGTTTGCACCAGCACGGGAGTCAGGTGCCCGATCACAAAGATCGCCAGACACGTTGTCAGGTTGACCAGCATCGGCAGACGGGTCGAGATCGCCACGCTGATGGCGGTCATCACCGCGACTTCCATGAACACGAGAGTCAACCCCGGCAGAACTCGCAACGCCGTCGACAACCGCTCGACCGATGTCACCGTCGCAGCGGATTCCTTGGCATCGATATTCGCCTTCAACAGGAAGATCAGGCTGATCAGCAGAGCCCCCAGGTACAGCACCATCCACAAAGTGGTTTGAGCGATGCCCAGGTACTTACCCATGATAAATTCACGACGGGTGATCGGCTTCGACAACAGGGTCATCGCCGTCTTGCCTTCGATTTCCTCGGCGACGCTCAAGCTGGCAGTCCAAATCGCAACCAGCATCGACGAGATCAATATCGTCGCCAGCCCGCAGTCGATGTACATCTTGGTATCATCGCCCAGCGAGAAGAACGGGATATAGACGTTCACCAGCATCACCGCGGTTCCGATAGCCATCAGTAGCAGGAAAATCGGCTGACGCACAGCTTCCTTGGTCGTCGCTCGGGCGATCGATCCGGTCCGTGTGAAGTAGTTCACGACACCCAGAAACGCCAGAAGTCCGATCAACCCGGCCAAGAACCACCAGTAGTCATCACGGACATATGACCAGATCAGCTTGCCGGACAGCTCGTCCAGAGCGTCCATGTTCCCAACTTTTTGGATCTCGTTCATGTCAAATGGCTCACTCGAACACTGCGGTCAAAATCGACGACGCCCCGGAATCCGGGCGAAAGAATCGAATCACTGTACCCGCTTTCCAACGAAAGAAAAGCACTCATCCCGAGTCGGAACGAAAAGAGGGGCCGAGTTGCCGGCGACAAAATTCCGATTGTGCTGGTCAGATCAACCACAATGCGGCATCGCCCCAATAAAAAAGCCTCCGACGAATCGCCGGAGGCTGAGAGAGAACCGCATGCGTGACTGGGTTTCGCGGAGGGTGAGAGCCTCCAATGACACCGAAACACCAGCTGGCAAAAGGACTTGAGAGAACCGACCTGGACCGAGAGTTCAGCGTGTGAGAGACGCTGGGCGGGCACGGCAGACTGACGTCTGCCGCTCGCTGACTGACTGAGAACTGATGACTGACCACTGACCACTTCTTAGTGGATGTCGTTCTGGCCATCGCAGAAGTCAGCTGAGTCGCAGAAGCTGCTGCCGGAGAAGTGCCCCTTGTGGCCGCAGGTCCCGCTGGTGTGGTAGCTCTGCTGGACCGAGCTGAAGGCCGAGCCGACGTCTTCGAGTTCGTTGTTGATGTTCAGCGACACTTCGCTCAGGCCGACGACCAGACCGAGAACCGCGATCGTCGAGACCAGGACCAACTCGGCCGAGACAATGAAACCAGCTTCGTCGTTCTTGAGGGCGTTGATGAGCTTGAGCATGGGAGAGTCTTTCATTCGTGGGGGCTGTTGTGTGGTTCGCCGTGTGAGTCACGGGCGATGAGAAGGTGTAAAGCACCCCCGGTGCCAAAGTTTCTGAACCTTGACAAGAATCTTGAACATGCCTCGCCATATGAAGACGCAAGCATCTGCCCAGAAATCACTTATAACTTGAAAACACACATCCCCCTACACCTGAAGTGTTGAAGTCATCAATGACTCCATTGATTCGTTTTCACAACCTGGTCCGATGAATCGACCTGTGTTCGACACAACCTATTGTCTATTAACCGCTTACACAGTGATGCCTGGACCCCACAATGATGCGAATTGGCAACAGGTTATCCCCGGACTCTCAAACTTGGGCGAAGTCTTAAACTTCAAGTAATCCAACCCCTGCGCTCTTTCGTATATCACCCCACAGTCACACAGGCTCACAAGTTGTTTCAGAATAGAGAGCTAAGCCATGAATCGCTGGGAGAAGAGTTACATAATCTTCTACTGCATCTACATGATCCTCTACCTTTGCGTCGTTTTCATCGGCCTCATTAGATCTGGTGATATCGATCCAATGACATTCCACATCATCCTTCCATTTCACCTGCTTGGAATGGCAATGGGAATCCTTCTGTACATCATTGTCATTCGAGACATTTATCTTCGTTCCTTCCCAAACCCGAACACCAAGGTCACCTGGACGATCCTTGTGCTGATGTTCTGGCCAAGCATTTTTGCTTACTTATACAAAAACGGCTTTCGCTCAAGAGAGACATTGCCAACACCGAAACACCCTCTCCAAGCAGATCACTCGGGCTGAGCCCCCGGGCCATACTCCGCCAGGAACTCCTCTTCGGTCAGTACGCGAATGCCCAGCTCTTTAGCCTTATCGAGTTTGCTGCCCGCGTCTTCGCCGGCGAGGACGAAATCGGTTTTCTTGGACACGCTACTGGCCGCCTTACCTCCCAGGGAGTGGATGTAGTCTTTGATCCCGTCGCGGGTGAACGACTTCAACGCCCCCGTCGCGACGACCGTCTTTCCGGCCAGCTTGCCCCCCAACCCCGTTCCCGCAGAGGTGATTGGCTTCACCTCCATGGCAGGCGGAGCGATACCATTCTTCACCAGCCCATCGACGATCCGCTGACCGAACTCCGAATGAAAGAACGTCGCGATCGCCTTCGCGACGATCGGGCCAATGTCGGGAACCTGTGCGAGAGCCTCCTCGTTCAGGCCACGAATCACCTCCAGGCTCCCGAAGTGGTCGGCCAAAGCCCGGGCGGTCGACACACCGACATGGCGGATGTTGAGTGCTGTGAGCAGCCGGAACAACGGACGGGTCTTCGAGGCCTCGATCCCGGCCAGCAGGTTATCGATCGACTTCTCCCCCTGCCGCTCAAGGTTAATCAGCTGTTCGCGTTTCTCAGCCAGCTGATACAGATCCGCGAACCCGGTAACCAGTCCCGCGTCGACCAGCTGATCAACCAGCTTCGTCCCCAGCCCTTCGATGTCCATCGCCTGACGCGAGGCGAAGAACCTCAGCCCCTCCTTCAGCTGAGCCGGGCAAACCGGGTTCTGGCAGCGGATGTAGACGCCGCCCTCGTCCTGGGCCACCGGCGAGTGACAGACGGGACAAGCGGTCGGGAAGTGGAAGTCGACCTCAATCCCGGTTCGCCGGTCCTCTTCCACACGCACGATATGCGGGATGATCTTCCCCGCCTTCTCGACGATCACCCAGTCACCGATCTTGAGGCCCAACCTCTCCAGCTCCTCGCGGTTATGCACGCTGGAGCGCGAGACGGTCGTCCCCGCGATCTCGACCGGGGCGAGGTTCGCCACCGGAGTCAGGGTGCCCGTCTTGCCGACCTGGACATCAATCGACAATACCTGTGTGCTCGCCTCGTACTTTTCCCACTTGTACGCAGCCACCCAGCGCGGCGATTTCGAGGTGTTCCCCAATCGCTCCCGCAGCGCAAACGGATTGACCTTCACCACCAGCCCGTCGACCTCGACATCGAGGCTGTGGAGGTTCTCCATCATCGTGTGGCAGAGTTCGATGGTCGCCTCAATGCCGGTCCGTGCTTCGACATTCGGAGTGATTGGCACCCCTGCCTGTCGCAGCCAAGCCAGGTATTCGAGGTGCGTTGAGAACGGCTCGCTCTCGATATACCCGCGACCGTGAGCCAGAAACCTCACCTTCCGGGCACCGCACTGCTTCGGATCGAGCAGCTTCAACGCCCCAGCTGTGGTGTTTCGCGGATTGGCAAAGGTCTCCTCTCCGCGGGCCTTCTGATCGGCGACGAGATGGGCAAAATCGCTGTTGGAAATGTACGCTTCGCCACGGACTTCCAGAATCGGAGGCGGATTATCGGCCAGCAAACGCAGTGGCACTCCACCGATCGTGCGGGCATTGTTTGTGATGTCATCCCCGCGACGACCATCCCCGCGCGTCACAGCCCGCACCAGAGACCCGTGCTCATAGATCAAAGCCAGTGCCACACCATCGATCTTATATTCGACGGTGTACTCGACAGACTCGGCCTCCAGTAGCTTGCGAACCCGCTCATCAAACTCCCGCAGCTCGCCTTCCGTATAGAGGTTGTCGATCGACAGCATCGGCAGACGGTGCTCAACCGTCTCAAAGCCTTTTATCGGATTCCCACCGACCTTGAGTGTCGGACTATCAGGCGTTATGAGTTCAGGGTGCAGCCTCTCCAGTTGCTTCTGAACCTCAACCAATTGGTCAAATGCATTGTCAGTGAGTATAGGAGCTGCATCGACATAGTACAGCCTATTGTCTTGATCGATCTCTGCCCGCCATTCTCTTGTTAGCTGTTCGACCTCTACCCATAGTCGTTCTCGCTGTTCAGAATCTTCCCGCCCAATTCTGGCGAGTAGCTCCTCTTGCTTGCCCTTCCTTTCGAGCAACCTTCGACGCAGTTCAAGTGCTGATTGAATCGTCTCCCGACGTTGAGCTTCTTCACGCACATACCTCGCCAATAACGAGTCATTGGTGTGAATCATATTTCGTATCTTTTCTTGCCGTTTCGCCTCTTCTCTCTCGAACTTGGCAAGTGATTCATCACTGTCATTCATTTCTTGTCGAAGTTTTTCTCTCCATTCTGCCTCCTTCCTCTCAAATCTGGCAAGCGATTCATCATTCACATTCATTTTTCGTTCAAGTTTTTCTCGCCACTCAGCCTCCTCTCGAACTAGCTTGGCGAGCGGGTCACTGCTCCCATCTAAGAGTTGTTTTAATCTACGTTGCCTTTCGGCGTCCTCTCGATCTATTTTTGCACGAATCTCGCCTAGCGAACTCATCCAAGTACGTAGATTCTCCTGGCGACGAGCCTCTTCTCTTTCAATCGCTGCTAGAATTTCATCCTGCTGATTAATCAGCAAGCTCATCCTCTTCTTGCGATCTGCCTCTTCACGCTCACCACTTGATGTTAACTTCTCCCTATGTCCAGACTGTTCAATTGCAAGTTTTTTGATCAATTGCATATGTCGCTCTGCTTCTTCGTGGTTAAGCTTTGCGATCAATTGCTCTCGGCGTTCAGTTTCTTCGCGTTCAATCCTTGCGATCAACTCTTCAGGCTGCTCCAGCCCTGCCAGTAATTTTTCTTGACGTTCTACTTCATCCTGTAAAATCTTCCTCCGCTTGAATCCAGCCAACAAAATATCAGCGCGAAGCCTCTCCTGCTCTTTCATGCCGCTCAGCGATTCAGGAAACTTTTCGGGGGGAGTCAAGTTGCTCATCCCTCACCACACTCCACTAATGCTCGTATAGATGTCGAGACCTTGTTCAGAACTTGTTTCTATTCCACCCTATCGATCAAGCCGGCTACGGCGATCGGTCCACGGGACGTTGATGTTCTTGATGTGCAGTTCCAGGAACTTCAGGACCGTGTTTTCAATCGCCTGGTTTGTCTTGCCGAACATGTCGGTGCCGCGGTACTTCATCTCCGGCTCATAGAGATACGCCCGGTTTTCCGTTCTCTTAGTTCCGCCGCCAGAGGCCTTGAAAGCACTCTTGGCGGCCCCCTTGTCAGCGGGGTCCAGCTTGCCAGCAATCAACAGGAAGGCGAGGTTTTGCTTGGTCAGATAGACCAGCGACTTGTTCAATGACAGTCGACCCGCTGTGGCATCTGGTGAGAGGAAGACGAGCGCCTTCACGTCCTGACCGCGTGGTGTACGCTGAGCCGGGACAGGCGAATCGTCATGAGGAGCCTGCTCCCAGTCAAACTGAGAAAACGCAGCTGCGACGGGGGCACTGAATCCAACACCAACAACCGCCATCTTCCCCATGTTCAGGTTCTTGGCCTGATGTTCGATCTGAATAAAGTCCTTGACCGCTTTGAGATCACCCGCTGCCATCTTGAGGTAGTCTTCCGTCTGCACCGGCTCTTGCTGGCCTTCGATCACGCTTTGGCCATGTTTACGCAGGTCAACGGAAACCACCGCGTAACCTTGCTCCTGCAGAACAGTCGGAAACGTCTTCTGACCGGCGGGGGCAGTTTCTTTGTCCCAGTTATTGCGACTGCCCTTGTCCCCATGCAGGAGGAGGATCACGCCTGACTCGGAGGGCCCAGCTGGGTTCTTCTCCTTGTCTGTGATCGCGGGGTAGTACGTGAATCGGATCGGAAACTTATCAGGTGCCGAAACCGTCTCCGCCCGGAACGTCGGTTCCGCCCGAACCACTGCCCCCGCACAGGCAAGCCCCATCCAGACCGCAAGCACCAGGGTCCGTCGTTGCATGAGTTGAAGCATCGCCTGCCACCTTTCGATCTGCTTTTCCGCAGCGAACAATTTCAGAATTCAGTGTACGACCGCTCCGATGAAGGGTCAATTCGCACTCTTCCGGGGCTCATGGAACCCCGCAATCCGCGACTCCCCAATCGTCAGTGACCCACTAACCGGCAACCTCCATCACCAGCGGTGTCTCTGAATACACCGCAAGCACGACACAGAAACAGCCTCTCGCCGAACCACCGATTGAGGAACGCCCCCCAGCTGTTAGCATGTCGCGACGTCCCCCCTATTCGAAGGAGCGCATCTTGGATCACACATCACCGCCGGCTCAATTGAATCAGTTGATTTCCGGTTACATGAAGACGCAAGCGGTGTACGTCGCCGCCAAGCTGGGGATTGCGGATCTGCTAGTGAAGGGAGGCCGGACCGCCGAAGAGCTGGCACAAGCGACCCACATGCACGCACCGTCGCTGTTCCGTCTGCTGAGAGCACTCGCCAGCCTGGGCGTGTTTGCCGAAGACGAGTCATCTCGCTTCGTACTGACTCCGATGGCAGAGTGTTTGCGAAGCGATGTGCCGGGCTCACAAAGAGCTCTGGCCATCATGAGTGGTGAAGAACATTTCAAGGCGTGGGGCGAGCTGCTCTACAGCATCCAAACCGGCCAGACCTCATTCGACAAGTTGTACGGCATGCCGATCTTCGACTTTCTGTCCCAGAACCTGGAACAGGCGAAGGTCTTCGACGCCGCGATGGTCGGGGTCCACGGTCGCGAGACGGCGGCGATGACCGACGCGTACGACTTCTCAGAGATCGGAGTTCTCGCGGATGTGGGCGGCGGAAACGGCAGCCTGCTCTCGTTTGTCCTGAAGACCAATCCCACGATGAAAGGGATGTTATACGACCTTCCGGGGGTGGTGGAACGAGCGAAAGCAGGGCTTCAAGCAGCTGGGTTGGCCGACCGCTGCCAGGTCATTGGCGGGAGCTTCTTTGAATCGATCCCCGATGGGGCTGATGCCTACCTGATGCGGCACATCATCCACGACTGGGACGACGAGAAGTCGCTGACCATCCTGCGAAACATCCATCGGGCGATGAGGCCAGACGCCCGTTTGCTCGTCGTTGAGGGAGTGATCCCTCCCGGCAACGATCCCTGTTTCAGCAAGCTGCTCGATCTGACGATGCTGACGCTTCCTGGCGGTAAGGAACGGACCGAGGACGAATATCGAACCCTGTTCCGTGCCGGCGGCTTCGAGCTGACACGCATTGTTCCGACTCAGGCGGAGATCAGCGTCATCGAGGGAAAGAAGCTACCCAGCAGATGAAAATGCCGTTTGCGTGAGCCCCATGAGAACGTATACGCGCACAGTTCAAGTGCCCGGGAAACGTCCAGACGACCATCTCGCCCGAGTGAGAGAACAGCATGGTCACGATTCACCACATCAATTGCGGGACGCTCCATGTCCCCACATTCCCCACGGTCGTGTGTCACTGCCTGCTACTACAGGACGGCGACCGCCTGGCTCTTGTCGACACCGGAATCGGCTTGCTGGATGTCCTGAACCCCGTCGCACGACTGGGGCAGCCACTCATCGACATGGCCGGCTTTCAGTTTCACGAATCAGACACAGCTGTCCGTCGCATCGAAGCCGCTCAGCTTTCCCCCGCGAACGTCGAGCACATCGTGCTGACGCATGGTGACCCCGACCACGCGGGCGGCCTCGCTGATTTTCCGCATGCTCAGGTTCACATCACCGAGGAGGAACTCGCTCATATTTCGAGTGGTCACTGGCGATATACACCATCGCATTTCGCGCATGGCCCAGCCTGGAAGACCTGTGGTCGCTCAACCCGCCAGTGGTTTGGCCTGGAGGCTCGACCGGTCGCCCTGAATTTCTCATCCGAGGTGCTGCTGATCCCACTGTTCGGTCATACTCTGGGACACAGCGGTGTGGCCATCCAGCAGGGGGACCGGTGGGTACTGCATGTTGGCGACGCTTATTACCTGCGTGCCGAACTATCGACCGACGATCATCCCGTCTCACAGATCGCCGCCCAGCGTGCTGACAACGACCTCCAGAGGCGGGCCAGCCTCGAACAGCTGCGCCGCCTTCTGCGAGATCATCACGACCAAATCGACATGGTCGGCTACCACGACCTCACAGAACTCCCCCTCCGATATCCACTGCCGGAGTGACATCGAAAGAGAATGATCTCGCGGGTGCGTCGCGTGGCACGTCGACCCGCAGTACCCCACCCGGTGCGCAATTACAGCGCCCCGTAGCCATAAATCACCTCTGCCCGCCAGTCACGCAATCGTGACTATCGGTCAATCTCGCCCATCACGATGTCGAGCGAACCCACGATGGCAGGGATGTCGGCGATGAGGATGCCTTCGCACAGAGGGCCGGTGACCGAGAGGTTGCAGAAGCACGAACTCTTGGCCCGGGCGCGGAGCGGTTCGGCTTGGCCATCACCGACGATGTAGAAGCCCATCTGCCCCTTGGGACATTCGGTTTCGAGGTAGCACTCGTCGGCGGGCAACTTGGTCGACATCTTAAACGGCACGCGGAAGGCCCCCTCAGCTGTGGGGTACTTTTCGATGGCCTGACGAACCAGGCTGATCGACTGAGTAACTTCCAGCATCCGGACAAAGAACCGGCACCAGTTGTCGCCGAGGATGACCTCGGACGGAATGTTCTTCACACCGGCGAAGGGAGCGAAGGGAACCTCGAACTTGTACCCTTCGTACATCCGCGTATAGATGTGCTCGCCGTCGCGACGCAGGTCGTAATCGACTCCGCTGCCACGCAGCACAGGGCCCGTACAGCCATAGCTGATCGCCATTTCGGCTGACATCACGCCGCTGCCGGCAGTTCGCTTGATGAAGATCGAGTTGCGGGTAAGCAGGGTGTGGTATTCAAAGATCCGCTTCTCAAGCCACTCCAGGAACATCAAGCAGGTGTCGGTCCACGACATCTTGAGGTTCGGGCTCTTCCCGGTCAGGGAAGCCAGGCCGGGAGGAATCGTGATCTGAGCGGGCAAATCGTGAGTTGCTCCGCCGATCGTGATGTAACTGTAGGTCAGACGGGCACCACACAACTCCTCGAACAGGTCGAGGATGATTTCCCGCTCGCGGAAGGCATACAGGAACGGGCTGAACGTCCCGAGGTCGAGGCCGTACGCTCCCATCCCGACGAGGTGGCTGGCGATACGTCCCAGCTCCGCGATCAGCACGCGGAGGTTCATCGCCTTCTGCGGCACTTCGATCTTCAGCAGCTTCTCATAGGTCAGCGCGAGACCGAGGTTCATGTTCATCGCGGCCAGATAGTCCATCCGGTCGGTGTACGGAATCCACTGGGGCCCGGTCAGGTTCTCGCCGATCTTCTCAGCACAACGGTGCAGGTACCCCAGGTGCGGAGTCGTCTCATGCACGACTTCGCCGTCGGTTCGCAGCAACAACCGCAGCACGCCGTGCGTACTGGGGTGCTGAGGGCCCATGTTGACGAGCATTTCGTCAGTACGGACGTCGAACTCAACAATGCGAGGATCTTCGATGACGGTCGACATGAGGTGCTTTTCCAGCCAAATCGAGAGTCGGTTACCCGACGCCAAGTGCAGTGCTTCTGAGTCCCAGTGACAGCCAACAACCTACTGACCACGCACCCCGTGGTACTCTTCGGGGAACTGGTAATCCTTGCGGAGCGGGTAACCTTCCCAGTCATCGGGGCAAAGGATGCGAACCAGATTGGGATGGCCCAGGAACTGAACCCCCATCATGTCGTAGGCTTCCCGCTCGTGCCAATCGGCAATCGCCCAGATGTGAGAGACCGTTGGGAGCTCGGGAAGCTGGCCGACCTGGTCGTTCATCCAGCGAGGGAATTTGGCCTTGATGACAGTCCGGTGCTTACGGGTGAAGCTGAACAGGTGATAGACGATCTCAATGTGTGGCTGATACGGAAACTTGGCCGCCAGCTTGGCATCGGTTTCGAGGTAGTCGACAGCTGTCAGATTGTTGAGCGAGTCGAAGGCCAGATCAGGATCCGACTTGAGAAACGCCCCCACCTCCGCGATCGCAGCGGGTGCCACTTCGATCCAGGGATCGATCGCCTTGTCGTTGAGGCCGGTGATCTTCTCGGCTCCAAACCGATCGACGAGTCGCTGGTGAATTTCTTGGATCGTCATGAGTGGGGGGAGGATCGTTGAGGGTTGATGGTTGTTCGACGGAAGCCTTACGGAAAGCTATTTCGCAGCCAGTTGCGGTTCGAGCGGAGCAGCGATCGGGCGAGCCCGGTTCTTGGCGGCGTTCTCTTTGGACTGGGCCACCATCGCACGCACCCAGTCGAGGTCGCCACGCTTCCAGACATACGCAAAACCAACGAGCAGCACGGCGAAGAAGACCGCGATGTCGACCACGCTCAGCCAGCTGATCGACAGGGCGTCGGCCGCGGAGATCGCGGTTTCTGCAGTCGTCGTCCCGGCGGGCAGATCGAGCAGGCGGTCACTGATGGCCATGCGGGTGACGTCGGTCAGCTGGGGATCGGCCAGTTGAGTCGCCCCGCCAAAGATCGTGCCCCACGGGAAGAAGAACGCGACTTCGACGTCGAAGATAATGAACAACAGAGCGACCACGTAGAATCGCAAGTCAAACTGCACATAAGCCGAACCGATGGCGGGCTCACCGCATTCGTATGCGGCCAGCTTCTCTTCATTCGGAGCCGAAGGGCGAACGAACCAGCCGGCGACGAGCGGTGCCAGGATAAATCCGATTCCTGCCACAATTGCCAGCAGGAGGTGCAGATTCAGATCGGCCATGGGAAAGTTCTCAGTGAGGAGAGTTGTCAGTTCTCAGTGTTCCGTGTCGGGGCCACCGCAAGGTTCGGTGTTACAGGAGGCTACAAGCTGGTCGGGTAGACTTCCTGCACATCGGCGTCGCCCAGTCGCCAGGTCAGTTTCACGCCGCCCACCGTCGGGAACTCGACAGTCCCCTTCTTCACATCTCGCAGCTCAACACCCAGCTCTTCGAGTTCGTGGCGATAGGCCTGGAGCCGCCCATCGTCGGAGGCGAGATCGTCCTCCATCTGGCGGAACTCTTCTTCGTAAGGATCGGTCTCCGGCCGCTGACGTGGTCCCTTGCGAGAGACCCGCAGCTCACCCAACCGTTCCCGACGCTGTTCGAGGTCCGTACTCAGCTCCACGATGTCGCGCACGATGCTCGTCACCAACGGCAAGGACTTGTGAGCCTCCTCGCGGGTAAACGGTTTCGTTCGACCTTTGTGTTCAGCAGTCATCAGTCTACTTCCAGTGGGACTATGTGTCGCAGGGTGAGGTCACGCAGCTCACGTCCCAGGCCACTCAATGCGATCGGGTGGCCGCAATCCTCAATGCTCAGCCGCCTCGAAATCATAGGGAGAGGGCTCCCCCTTGACCCACACTGGCTGGTACAGAACCTTCGATTCCGACACAGCTGTCGGATTCAATGTGGTCTGGCCCCAGGCAATGTCGAGCGGCAGCTTGGCATAGTCGACGATGCAACCATCGCGACTGAAACAGCTGAGGTCGAAGTTCGACCCCATGAAGATACAGTCGACGGGGCAGGGCTCCACGCACAGGGCGCAGAACATGCACTTGGTGTAGTCGATCGTGAATCCGTTGATGCGGAAGCCCTTACCGGCGGGGCTCTTCTCTTTTTCGATGTAGATGCAGTCGACCGGGCAGGCCCCTGCACACTTCTCGCAGCCGATGCACGTCGTCAGGTCGAACCGATGGAAACCGCGGTAGCGAGCCTTCACCGGAACGGGCGTTTCGGGATACTCATAGATCTCCGCAAACGCTTTGCGATCATAGGTTTTCGTCATCGTCCGTAACGTAATCCACATCCCCTCCGCCACAGTTGTGACGGCGAGCCAGACATTACGGAACCACTCGAAAAAGGCCTTCATCCGACCCTCGATTCACAAACCGCACCTGCTGGCAGGAGCGGGGAAACGTCGCAACACAAACACTCACCTGAGATTATACGGGGAGCCCCCTCCCTCGCAACCGAGGGTTCCCGGAGTCGAGAGCGAGGGCCTCGTTTACCTCGATTCCGGCTCGAGTTTCTCACCGACGGGAACCTCTCACAGGCCAGCCGCCGAGCCTCTCCCCGCAAATTTCTCTCTTCCATTCCGCAGGACAGACACTTTTGCCAGCCCTCTTCATCTCCCGTTGACGTGTGTTCACATGGAAGCGGTCTGACGCGTGCCGGCCGCACCAGCGCCACTGGCTCGACCGGCCTCCGAATCACCGAGCGGTCTTCGTTGCAAGGCCAGCAGCTGAGGCCCTGTCTGCGTTGTGGATTCTGTATTGGTCAGCAGACCCATGTCGGGTTGTTGGCCCTTCAGTGCAAACCAACCCCGCACGGCATCGGCTTCTGACTGGCCTCCCGCATGTCCGGGGTAGACCACGACGGTCAGGACACCGAGCGGGGCCAGGAACTCAATCGCCGCATCGAGGGCTGCCAGGGTCGACGCGGTGGTGGTGATACAGCTTTTATCGGCTCCCGGAAGATAACCCAGATTGAACATGATCGCCGCCACGCGACCTCGCGCCTCCACCGGAAGGTGACGGGCCAACTCAGCGTGATTGGCCTCGATGGCGACGACTCGGCTGTGGTTCTCACCAGCGGGGGCAGGGCTGGCTGACTTGAGTCGCAGCTCCACCGGCACTTGATGTTCGCAGAGTCTGGCCGCAGTCTTGCGGAGGGCTTCCGACTGGATATCGAACGCCCAGACGGTCCCGGTCGGCCCGACCAGATTGGCGAGGAATAGCGTGTCGTGCCCGTTTCCAGCTGTCGCGTCGATCGCCAGAGAGCCCTTTGCGTGCGTCGCGAGCAGCTCGTGGGCCAGTTGCGTAATCGGTTTCATGAATGACTCGCGGGCCAGGAGTCACGATGCTGAATGTCGACCTCGCGCTCGATCGGCGTGTTCATCACCAGATGCCGGGCGAATTGTCTCGCGAAGAACGGGGCTTGCAACGAACCCTTCGACGCCAGCCCGTTCATGTACCCCAGCTGGGGGATGTGTGGGTGAAGGCCGATCACCGGGTTCAGTTGCTTCAGGATCGGGCGAACGGCGGTCTGGTGGTCGATGATTTCCAGGGGTGCGGTGAGCATCCGGCCCAACGATGTGACGAGCGACTCGCGTCCTTGCGGAGTCGGGCCCGAATCGAGTTGAGCCCAGTCATATGTGGCCCCCACGCGAGAGAGGCCCAAACCCGCCGGAGCGATCCACACTCCGCCATGAATGATGCGAGTCTCCGTCCACTCGGCGATTCGTACCAGCAGCATCTCACCCCGGGCAGCGTTGAACTCCACATTGGAGAACCACGGGTTGGTGTGAGCATCAAACCCCTGGCAGAAAATCAGCGATCGAGCCTGGAGCCCGAGACGCGGGAGCGTGACACACGCTGCGGGAGGGCGAGGCTCCCACCGAGCCGAACCCGCGTCCAGTTCGACTCGCGGCTCAGCATGAGCTTCGCCCTCCCGGTGCAGTTGGACGTCCTCGGGCAACCGGAGTTCCCCCGCCAGGAACACCCCCTCTCGGGTCCAGCGCTCGCGCGAGCCATTCAGAAAATCGGCCACGTTCAGCTGCCCACCGGATAACAGCTCACAACTCCCCAGCGGGGCGAGAATTCCTGGCGGTAACGCAGGTCCTTCACGCAATAACCCCGTGTATTCCGGGGCACTCCGTCGCTTTTCGAAGTACTCCCGCTCCTGCTCCGTGGTGAAGACCTTCACCATGGCGGTTTCTCGCAGCAGTGGTCGCCGGAGCTCGATCTCCATCCGGCGATAGAACTCCCACGCCGTCGCCCGCAGCTCCTCCCACCGCCAGGTCTTCACCAGGCGTTGCCCCGTCACCGGCGTGATCAAACCCGCAGCGATGCGGGAGGACGTGATCTCGGTACCACGATCGATGACGACCACCGATTGCCCCAGCGAGCGTAGCTCCCACGCCAGGCATGTCCCCGCCAGCCCCTGACCCACGATGATGTAATCGACTTCTCGCATGCGGAAATGGTAGCGTGCCAGGACCGGTTGTCTTATCGTCCGCGAACGGGATAGCGAATCTGATCCCTTCGAGGTGTCACATGCCCAGTCATCCTCAATTGACGGCCCGCGTCCGGGATGCGCTGAAACGTCGGCAGTGCGTGACCGAAAAACGCATGTTCGGGGGTGATGTGTTCCTGCTGAATGGGAACATGCTGATCGGTGTCTGGAACGACAGCCTCATTGTCCGGCTGGGTATTGATCAGGCCTCTGCAGCTCTTCAGCAACCTCACGTCGGTCCCATGGACATCACTGGTAAGCCGATGAAAGGTTGGGTGATTGTCCGTTCGGGTGGCCTGCGGGAAGCCGCTGACATCCGGACCTGGACGGGTCTGGCGATCGATTTTGTGAAGACGCTGGATCCGAAGTAAGTCAATTGTTGCTTGAGGTCGAGAAATCACAGTGTGGAGCCAGCTGCGTCTCACTGCATAAGCACTTGAAAAACACCTCTCAAACATACATTGACAGTCTATGCATCCCGGTTTACGATCTCATGCATAGACAAGCGAGGTATTCAATGGCACTCGACACTCGACTCATCTCCGGGGCTGTGGAGACTTTGTTACTGGAGGTTCTCTCCGTCGGTCCCAGCTATGGCTACGAGATCACGCAGACGGTGCTGGAACGCTCTGGCGGACGGTTTGATCTGAAGGAAGGCAGCCTCTATCCCGCGCTGCACCGGCTGGAGCGTGATGCCCTGCTGGCGTCGTACTGGGAAGAACACGAAGGCCGCCGCCGCAAGTACTACAAGCTCTCCGCAGCTGGCAAGAAGGCCCTGCAGGAACGCCGCCAGGAGTGGCAATCCTTTGCCGCTGGCGTCAACGGAGTGTTGGGCATCCAGCTGCAAATCTCTTAAGCGAACGGCAGACGTGAGTCTGTCGTGAATGCGAGTCCAATTGATCTCCGACCTGTCGGTCAGCAAATCACTTCTCACTCAATCTCAACGCCGGTCCACGGCAGACTCACGTCTGCCGCTCACTGTCTGTCGAACAACGGAAAACCATCAACGGTAAACCATCAACCATCAACGGTAAACCATCAACCATCAACCATCCTCCCCCCTCGCTTTCCGTGCGTCGGGCGGGGGAAATGAGTAAGATTGGGGGCTCACCGCATCATTCCTTTCTGCGATTGACCCACCATGCGACCCGGACAACACACCGAACAGCTGCCCGAACCGACCGCTCGTCTGACGACGGGGTGGCATACCCTGCACATCTATTACCGCGTTAACGCCCTCGCGCTGATGGCCCTGTCTGCCGGGGAGATCGAGGCGGGGTGCGAGGAGCTGCGACAGCTGCTGGTGCCGGGGCGTGAGGGGGGGCCGGAGCGGTTGCAGGTGTTTGCGGTCTCGGGACATCGGGCCGACCTGGGGCTGATGCTGATGGATCCCGATCCGCTCAAGATCGATGCTGTGAAGCAGGGGATCCGGGCCTCCAAGTTGGGGCCAGCTCTGGAGAGCACGTACTCGTTCGTGTCGATCACGGAAATCTCGGAGTATGTCCCGACGATCGAGCAGTACTCCGAGCGGTTGCGGCTGGAGGGCGGCAAGCCCGAAGACCCCGCGTATCAGGCCAAGTTGAAAGCCTATGAAGCCCGCCTGCCCGCGATGAACAAGCAGCGGCTCTATCCCGAGATGACCGAATGGCCGGTGATCTGCTTCTACCCCATGAACAAGATCCGCGACCCGCACGCGAACTGGTTCATGCTGCCGTTCAGCGAGCGATCCCGGTTGATGGCTGAGCACGCGACCTCGGGGATCAAGTTTGCGGGCAAGGTGTCCCAGCTGATCACCGCCTCGACCGGATTTGATGACTGGGAGTGGGGCGTCACGCTGTGGGGTCGGACTCCGGAGTACATCAAGGAGATCGTGTACACCATGAGATTTGACGAGGCATCGGCCCGGTATGCGGAGTTCGGACCGTTCTATGTGGGTTACATCATGCCGATCGGCGATCTGCTCAAGCACCTCAAGCTGGCGAAGTAATCGGCCGGAACGGGTGAGGCAGGCCTTGCCGGGGAGGGACCGACAGGCATGTCTGTCCTACGGATGATGGCAATCGAGGACGTGCTTCTCGTTCGTTACGTCGTTGATCCTCAATGCTGACCCTCTGCTTCCACTTTCATGTCTTTCGTGGTTCCCCATTCTGAACCACCTCCAACGGCCCCCTGAAAACAACACAGCCCCGCTGCATTCTGAGCTGATGCAGCGGGGCTGTGTTTTGGATGGTTGCTGGTGTCTGGTGGGACACCACACCGGCTTTAGTCGAACTCGGGACGACGGCGACCGAGCTGATCTTTCAGGCGGGCGACGATGCTGCTGTGCATCTGGCTGACGCGGGACTCGGACAGACCGAGGGTCTGGCCAATGTCCTTCATCGTCAGTTCCTCATAGTAGTAGAGGATGATGATCAGACGCTCGTTGCGATTCAGGCCCTTGGTCACGAGCTTCATGACATCCTTCTTCTGGATGCCGGTCGTGGGGTCTTCGCCCTTCGAGTCCTCGATGACGTCGATTTCACGGACGTCTTTGTAGCTGTCGGTTTCGTACCACTTCTTGTTGAGACTGACGAGGGAGACGGCACTGGCCTCCGACTTCATCTTCTCGAACTCTTCCAGAGTGATCTGGAGTTTGCCAGCCAGCTCGATATCGGTGGGCTGGCGACCCGTCTGAGCTTCGATTTCCTTGCGGGCCGCTTCCAGCTTGCTGGCCTTGCTGCGAACCAGACGGGGAACCCAGTCCATCGTGCGGAGTTCGTCGAGCATGGCTCCACGAATACGCGGCACGCAGTAGGTTTCAAACTTCACACCGCGGTCGAGGTCGAATGCGTCGATCGCATCCATCAGACCGAAGACTCCTGCGGAAATCAGATCGTTCAGATCAACTCCATCGGGAAGCTTTTGCCAGACTCGTTCGGCGTTGAACTTCACGAGTTGGAAATAGTTCTCGATGAGACGATTCCGCAGCTCCTCCGTGGGCTGGGCCCGGTAGTCGAGCCAGTACTGCTGGATGTCTTCAGCGGTGGCCTTGGTGCTCATGAACTTCTCCATAGTCGCTCAGACCAGACGTCTTGTCTGGTTTTGCCTCGGTATTCCGACGAGTTGACTCAGGTCTGTTGACCTTTGAAACGACTCGATGACGGATTACCGGCTCTCTGTTAATTCGACACTTCGGGATCGGGACTTCGTTAGAATTCCGAAAATCGTTGCAATCGTCGCATTCTTACAAACGCGGCTATTCGACATCCGGGGCACTCTGCAGGGTCATCGATTTGATGTGACGAAGGGGTGTGGGGAACGGGAATCCTTGAGATTCTCAAGCACTTTGTGAGGGGGGTGCCAGGAACCTTTCAGACTCCCACGGTTTCCTGAGTCGTTGTGTGGAACTCCACCTGACCTGCGATCACGAGTTCCGTGTCGCGGGTCACTTCGGCCTGACTCAGGACGGCCAGATGGGGAGTCGTGTATTGGGTGAGTTGTTTGACGATCGGTCGCAGCTCGGCCCGGCAGACGATCACGCCCGGCAGACCCCGCTCACGCAGGCGGCTGACAGCTGCATCGATCGCGTCGGTGGCAGTCTGTCGCTGACGCGTTGGCCAGGCTCCGAGCGGGTCGGCGGCGGCGATGCGGACGAGAGAGGAAAGCTCCTCGTCCAGATCTCGCGACAGCTTGAGGGCGACCAGACGTCCATCGCTGGTGCGGAACTGCTGACAGATGGTGCGGGCGAGAGATCGGCGGACCTTCTCGACCAGATCGTGGACATCGCGGCAGCTTTCGGCGTGATCGCCCAGAGCTTCCATGATGGTTTCGAGGTCGCGAATCGGAACCTGCTCCCGCAGCAGCATGGCGAGAACGCGATGCATGCGGGCGATCGAGACCAGCGGCAGAACTTCCGTAACCAGCTGAGGCGACCGGTTCGCCAGATTCTCGACCAGAGCGTGAACCTGTTGCCGGGTCAGCAGCTCTTCCGAGTGGCGGTGGACCACGGCGGCCAGATGATTGGCGATGACTTGTTGCGGCTCGATCAGTTGGAAACCGAGGGATTTGGCCTGTTCGGCTTCTTCCTTCGTGATCCACCAGGCCCGGCGACCGCTGAGTGGCTCGGCGGTGGGCTCGCCTTCGAGGGCTCCGATCGAATCGATCGTCTCGACTGCCATCAGAGCATCGGGATCGATATCGCCGCGAGCGACACAGGCCTCTCGCAGACGGATCTCGTACAGGAACGGTTCGAGGTGCAGGTTGTCCTGGATGCGAACCTTGGGCAGGATGAAGCCCAGCTGTTCAGCGACTCGCATCCGCAGGTGTGTCACGCGGACCAGCAGATCGCCGCCCACTTCCGCATCGGCCAGTCGAACGAGTCCGACACCGAGATCGAGTTGGAGGGGTTCGACGTGGAGCTGAGTCTTGGGATCGGTCGCTGCAGCGGGGGCCGATGCAGCCGAGGTCGTCGAGACCTGGACATTCATCGGGGCTGAATTCCGCGATGATGTTCCGGTTGATGGATTGGAGTTGCGGGCTACGACGGGAGTCTCGTCAATCAACCAGCCCAGGCAGGCACAGCCGATCGCAAAGGTCAGCATCGGCACCATCGGCAGTCCGGTGAAGGCCAGGACCGACAACGCGACAGCTGTGATGTAGAGCACGCGGGAGTGCTGGAAGATCTGAGTGATGGTTTCTTGCGGCAGGTCGCTGTCGACCGAGCTGCGAGTCACGATCAGACCGGCTGCCAGTGCGACCAGGAACGCGGGAAGCTGAGCGACCAGACCGTCACCAATCGTCAGAGTCGTAAAGACCTTGGCGGCTTCGGAGACTGACATCCCATGTTCAAAAACACCGAGGAGCAGGCCCACACCGATGTTAATCGCGGTGATCAACAGACCGGCGATCGCGTCACCGCGAACGAATTTGCTGGCCCCGTCCATGGCTCCGTAGAAGTCGGCCTGACGGATGACAACCTGACGGCGATGGATGGCTTCTTCTCGGGTAATCAGACCCGCGTTCAGATCAGAGTCGATCGCAGCCTGGCGTCCGGGCATGCCATCGAGGGCAAACCGGGCACCGACTTCGCCGATTCGTGTGGCTCCCGAGGTGATCACCAGGAACTGAATCGCCACCAGAATCGCGAAGATCGTAATTCCGACAGCGGGAGATCCCGCGGCGACGAACTGGCCGAACGCGAAGATCACATCGCCCGCTGCGTGGCTGCCGCCGATGGCTCCCTTGGTCAGGATCAGACGGGTCGAGGCGACGTTGAGCACCAGCCGAATCAGAGCTGTACCCAACAGAATCGAGGGAAACGTGCTGAACTCGAGGGGATTGCGAATCTGAATCGCGGTCAGCAGAACGATCAGCGAGACAGCGAGATTCGCGGCCAGCATCACATCCATCACCATCGAGGGCAACGGAGCCACCAGCACCATGACCGCCCCCACGATCAGCACGGGCATGGCCAGGCTGAAGCGGTTGGAGACCACATCGCGAATGACGTGCTTTTGCGACGGCATGCGTGTTTCCGGGGGGAGGGAGAGGTGAAGGGAGGGTTCTCGCCAACCGGGTCGCAGAACGCGAAGCGGTCGGTTCGTGAGGCGGGGTGATACTTGAACTATTTTGGAAGTGTCCAGCGATGGTTGGCAGAACTGCCGAAACCGGCGGGCGGACTGGTGACTTCTGCCGATTCAGCTTGTCGGCACTTGAACGGCCCACCCAATGTCAAGATGGGACAAGCAGCGATATTGAGCCAAGCTGGGGCCATGTCCAGCGAACAGCATCCAGGAAGACCGGGAAGCAAAGACAAGCCAGGTAATCAGGAGCCACCCGCGCCGACGTCTGTCTATATGAGAAGCGCTCCACGTTATTCGTGTCGCATGATGCACGTACCCTTGAGGTCCTTCCCGGCCAGGTATCGACCTGCCACATAGGCGACTCGGCTGTAGGGCACCTTGACGGTTACTTTGCAAACATCCTTGGGTTGGGCATCTTCGAGGATGTCGAGTGGATCGGGATTGCCCGAACCTGGGTCGACCACAATATCGACAGACACGTCCGTAGCGGCGACCCCCACGGAGGACGAGACAAAGTCCTTAACTGTCTCAGTGACCGAGGCGTTTGTCGATCCATCAATCGCAGCGACACGGGCTCCGTGGCGGGCAGCATTGGTGACCAGTTGGCCGACCATCATGGCTCGTCCGAACTCCACGATGCCCATGACCACCATAAAAAAGATCGGGAGGACAATTGCCATTTCAACGGCGGCTGCCCCGCGACGATGTTCTGGTTGTAAACCCAAGCGATGCATGGGAATTCTCCAGTGATCAGGCCATGGGGCGAAGAGAAAAGCCCACAACACGCTGACCCTTAACCCTAGCCTCTGACATCTCGCCTAGTGGAAAATTGAGAAAAAAATCGAGCTTTGGTACTGTCGACCCGTACCGTCGGTCGGGGTGGCCCCGTTCTGGCGGATGTAGCGATTATTCAACAAAGGCCCGCACAGCCATGTCGACTGCGAAAACCATCTTCAAGCGGATCATTGATCGCGAAATCCCCGCCAAAATCGTTCACGAGGACGAATTTTCGCTGGCTTTTCACGATGTCAGCCCCCAAGCCCCGGTTCACATCCTCATCATCCCGAAGAAGGAAATCGCGTCCATTGCCGAGCTTCAGCCTGAGGATGCAGCGCTGATGGGCCACCTGTTTCAGGTCGTCCAGAAAATCGCCCGGGAACAGGGGCTGACCAACGGATTCCGCACCGTAATCAACACGGGCCACGATGGTGGCCAGACGGTACACCACCTGCACATCCACTTGATGGGCAAACGAGCCCTCAGCTGGCCGCCGGGTTGAAGACCCCATAGATCAATAAAAATCCCCGCTGCGGTGACCGGGCGAGCTTCTCTCGGCCAAGTCGTCCCACCGCGGGTGTTCGCCGTTTGCTGCCTGTTGGACAGACCATTCCAGTCCGTCCATTCATATTCCCGCCACTCGAATCGGCAGCTAGTCACCATTTGCGGTGCTTACTGGTCCAATGAAGACGTGGACTTATCGGGCCGGGTCAGCGGACCAACCCACAGCCTCACCAGAAAACACCCGAGCACCCAAAACATGACATGACGTCCGGAACAAGGTCTTCGAGACAGGTCACAATTCACTTCATCCCACAGGTCTAAACCCCCGGGGTTCGAAACCAAACTTAGCTTTCCCGCTGAGGCTTGTCCGATTTTTTTCGTGTATTTCGCGTGTTTCGTGGTTCATGACTTCTCCCACACAACACCTACCCGCCAATCGACCGGGACTTGTCGAGCCGGGTCGGTTCGACCGCTCGGGTCTCGAGCTGCCAGGACGAGTCCTCTTCTTCCCCTGCCAGCACCGGAGCACACAGCGTCCCATCGTGCAGGATATAACACTGGTCTTCTTCGAGGATGAAGAACTGCCGGAACCAGACCATGTTCGCCACGCGATCGGTCGGCTGGTACAGACGCACTTCGACGCCCGACTCGAACCAGTCGAACAGCATGCCGAAAAATCCGCTCGGGACGTACTTCACGTACTGCATGTTGATCCCGATGGCTTGATGGCCTTCGCCACGGATCATCGAGATCAACGTATCGCGGATCAGAGACAGGTCAGCCCCGTCCCAGATCTCCATCTGGCCAATGTCGAGGATCATCCCCCGGGCATCCTGGTGAAGCGTCAGACCGTGAATGTATTTGCGTTCAGCCATGAGTCGGTTGCCTGTTGGAAGGACGGGTTCCCGAACTGCTCCGGGAAATCCGTACACGCGGTTAACGCATGTGCCGCGCCAAGATTCATGAACAGGGCCTGACAACATCCACAAAACAATACCCAGCCTTGTGATAAGTCAAATTGGACTCCGTAACCGTGCGTTCGCCAGATGTTGCCCATTCTCAACACTCGGCCGGTGATGTTGCCGCAGGGCATCGTTGGCTGTGGCCGTTTTTCTTCGTCCAGGTGGTGATCCGCTTCTGCTGAGCACCGCTCCCACCCTTCAGCCCGCCGTCCTCGCCCCCTAGAATTCAAACTTCCCTGAACGCAGCCCCGGTTAACAGACGCCCATGAAAACTGACGAACTCCGCGAAAAGTACCTCTCATTCTTCGAGTCCAAGGGCTGCGTCCGGCGACCGAGCGATGTACTGGTCCCCCGTTCTGATAAGACGGTGCTGTTCACCCCTGCTGGGATGAATCAGTTCAAGAACCAGTTCCTCGGCATCGGCCCGATCGATTTCACCCGGGCGACGACCTGTCAGAAGTGCATCCGCACCGGCGACATCGGCAACGTCGGGGTCACGACCCGCCACCATACGTTCTTCGAGATGCTGGGGAACTTCTCGTTCGGCGACTACTTCAAGCGGGACGCCATCCATTGGGCGTGGGAGTTCCTGACCGCCAAGCACTGGCTCGGTCTGGAGAAAGACGGTCTGTCGGTCACGGTCTACCTCGATGACGACGAAGCCTTCAATATCTGGCAGAACGAAATCGGCCTCGACCCGAGCCGGATCTCCCGCCTTGATGAAGCCGAGAACTTCTGGCCCGCCTCCGCTCCTTCCCAGGGCCCCGATGGCGTCTGCGGGCCTTGTAGCGAAATTTATTACCTCGTCCCCGGGGCGAAAGAACCCGTCGAGATCTGGAACCTCGTCTTCACGCAGTTCAACCGCGTCGGAGCTCCACCGAACAACCTGCACCCGCTCCCCAAGAAGAACATCGATACGGGAATGGGCCTCGAGCGAACCGCCAGCGTTCTGCAGGGCGTTCTCAGTAACTTTGAAATCGACTCCCTCAAACCTCTCTGCATCGCAGCTGGAGATGCTGTCGGTGTGAAGTACGAATACGCAGGCAAGACCGGCCGCCCGATGCGCCGCATCGCCGACCACATCCGGGCCTGTACGTTCGCGATTCACGAAGGAGTCGCCCCCGGTGCCAACGGGGCCGAGTACATCATCCGCCTGCTGCTGCGTCGGGCCTTGCTCGAAGGCTATCTGCTCGGGAAGCAAGAACCCTTCCTGCACAAACTGGTTCCCGACGTCATCCAGGCGATGAAGATTCCTTACCCCGAACTGGCCGAGACCGAACTCAGCGTCGTCAACACGATCCGCGACGAGGAGTCGACCTTCCTCGCCACGATCGAACGCGGTCTGTCCAAATTCGATAAGCTCGTCGAGAAGGTCCGCAAAGACGGCAGCTCAGTCCTGCCCGGCGAAGCGGTCTTCGACCTGCACCAGACCGACGGCTTTGTATTCGACCTGACCTCAGCCATCGCCGCGGATCGTGGTCTGACGGTCGACGCGAAGGGCTTCACGGAAGCCGAAGAGGAGCATAAGAAGAAGAGCGGTCAGGGTTCGTGGGGCGTCATGTCGGCCGGTCCGCTCGACAAGATTCAGCAGGAAGCGGGCGACACGAAGTTCATGGCCTATGAGGCCACGGAGACTCCCGCGAAGGTCGTCGGCATCCTCGTCCAGCGTCCCGGCGCGACCGAGATGGAACGAGTCGACACCCTGACCGACATCGATGTTCCCGCTGAGGTCGTTCTCGACCAGTCCCCGTTCTATGGCGAGTCGGGCGGCCAGGTCGGCGATACCGGCGAACTCATCGGCCTGGGCCACTTCCAGGTCAACGACACCATCAAGCACAGCGGACTGCTCGTGCACCGTGGCGTCTTGAAGTCGGGCTCCCTCAACGTCGGCGAGAAGATCAAGGCGGTGGTCGATTCCGATCGCCGGGCCGGGATTCGCCGGGCTCACTCGGCCACGCACATTCTGCACTACGCACTCCACCGCGTGATCGGCCACCACGCCACCCAGCGCGGCTCCAAGGTCGACAACGATCAGCTGCGGTTCGACTTCTCGCATGGAGCAGCGATGTCCGCTGACGAACTTCAGCAGGTCGAGAAGATCATCAACGAGTGCATCGTTGAGTCGGCCCCCGTTTCGATCAACTACATGAAGATCGAAGAGGCCAAGGCCGCCGGAGCGATGGCTCTGTTCGGTGAAAAGTACCCCGACATCGTCCGCATGGTCTCAATGGGCGAGTTCAGTAAGGAACTCTGCGGTGGAACGCACCTCACCAGCACCGGCCAGGTCGGTCTGTGCCGTGTCATCTCCGAAGAACCGATCGCTGCGGGCATCCGTCGCATCACAGCTGTGACCGGCGACCGTGCGATCGCCAGCGTGCATGAGCAGGAGGCGATCCTCAAGCAACTCGGCGCCGCCCTCAAGGTCCCGGCCCGCGACCTGCCCGCCCGTGTGACCGCTCTGCAGGACGAGATTCGCGCCCTGAAGCAGGATCTCGCCGTACTCAGCAAGGCCTCGATCGCTCACGCCGCTGTGAAGCTGCTGGCCGATGCCGAGACCGTCGGCACGACCAAGCTGATCTGCCAGAAGCTGGAGAAGGTCGACCGCGATCAGCTGCGGATGTATGCCAACGAACTCGTCTCCACCGGTGGATCGGTGGCCCTGATCCTCGGCGCGGTGATCGATGACAAGGTCGCCTTCATCGCCGCAGTCAGCAAGGACCTGATCAAGAAGGCCAAGGCCGGCGACTGCGTCAAAGCCGCCGCAGCTGTGGCCGGAGGCGGCGGCGGCGGCAAGCCCGACATGGCCGAAGCCGGTGGCCGCATGCCCGAGAAGCTCGACGAAGCCCTCGCCGCCGGCCGAGCCTACCTCGCCGGAGCGCTAGGGTAGGGCAATCGCCAACTCACCGGGAGGGCGAAGCTCCCGCTGAGCCGTGATCGCAAGTGACATTCATTGTCAGAGATGGCTCGCAAGGTGGCCTCAGTTGGCGACATCGAGTCTACCGGAGAGGAGCAGCCGGAAGAGGTCATTGCATCCAGGCTCATCTGCAAGGTAGTCTCATGTGCGTTGCACACGGGTAGGCTCCAAAGTGGGCTAACCTGTACTACCCAGCCATTTACACAACGGAGACGAATAATGTTCAAGAGTCTCCTTAAAAGTGTTGCCGCAGCACTGTCAAGGATATACCCCTCAGATGAATCGACGACATCCGTGATTCGGTCTATTGCAGTACAAATTGAAGCTAAGACTGGCGAAAACCCCCTTGCTGACTTGACGGAAGGCACGCTTAAGTCATTCGATATAATTCTGGCTGTAAGTAGAATTCGAGATGCGTATGACTCTTTAAGTGAGGCTGACCACCAGTTGGAGTCAATGATTCGACAGCTAGAAGATCATTATGCAGAGGAATTGTCGAGATTTCAGTGAAAAATATGGTGGTACGTGGCAGGGAGGCCCAGGTTGCTTGCAACATTTGGGGGCCACAGGCCGCGGAGGATTATCGCATGTTGAACACTGGCGAGCCAAAGCCCTCGCTAGTGGCACCCGACAAAGCTCCGATTGAACCGCCATCAAGGTGGACGGTTGTTGGCAGAAGCGGCTCAGCGGGAGCTTCGCCCTCCCGAACGCCAGGCTCATATGCCTACCGGAGCTTGCCGCGTTTCTTCAGCACATCGAGATACACCTGCCGAATACGTGTCGTCATCGTCTGATGCCGGAACTGATCGGTGAAGCGGCGGCGGCCTTCGGTGCCGAACTTGTCTCGTTGTTCGGGGGACGAGGCCAGGCGGATGATGGCAGTGGCCAGAGGCTCGATGCTCTCACGCGGCAATAGATAACCCGTCGCTCCCGGCAGCACGACTTCCCGGGCACCACCCACGTCGTAGGTCACCACCGGTTTGGCAGCGATGAGCCCTTGGGGCAGGACGCGCGCGAGGCCCTCCCACTGGCTGGTGTGGGCCACGATATCCATCGCATGGATCAGCTCGGGAATCTTTGTCGGCGGAACCAGTCCGGTAAACACGAACCGGTCGGTGAGTCCCATCTCCTCGATCCGGGTCTCGAACTCCTTCCGCAGGATGCCATCCCCCACAAAGAGGAACTTCACCTGCGGGCAGGCCCGGATGATCGACGGAGCTGCGGTCAGTAAGAACTCATGCCCCTTCAGGTGGAACAGCCTCGCGATCTTACCGACGACGATGTCATCCGGCTTGATCCCGAGTTCGGCCCGCACGGTCTCGCGGCTGCGCGGGGGATTCAGGAACGGCTCCACATCGAAGCCGCTATAGATGGTCGTGAACCGATCGCGGGGTGCCACATTCGCGTGGACGTACTCGTCGGTCATGTCGTCGGCGACGCTGATGAAGTGGTCCGTCCAGCGGGCCGCAAACCGCTCGGCCTGTTTATAGACGTTGTAGGCCACCGGGTTTTGGCCGTAGTGAAACGCCGCTCCGTGAATCGTATGCACCGCGGGAATCCCCAGCTTCGCCGCTGCGGCGCGTCCGATGATCCCCGCTTTGGAGCTGTGGGTGTGGACGACATCAGGCTTCAGCTCGCGAAAGAGCCGGATCGTCGCCTGATAACTCTGCCAGTCCCGCAACGGGTGCAAGCTGCGACGCATCTCCGGCATGACATGCACTGGATAACCACCCGCCATCGCCCGGGCTTCGAGCGAACCTTCGGGGCCAATCCCCGGACCGGTGACCAGACTCACCTCGTCTCCGAACAGCTGATGCTGGTCCTCGACGTTGTGCAGCGTGTTCTCTTGAGCCCCACCAATAATCAACCGCGTGATGAGGTGGACCACTCGCAGGGGACGCCCCAGAGCTGGCTCATCCCGACGAGGGGTCGCCTGACCAGTCGGCTCGTCCACACTCATGCGTAGATCGCCTGCAAAGCATCATGCCGGCTGGCGTAGAGTGGCCAGATCGTCAGCAGACGCAGATCGGTCAGCGACTGGTGCATCTCGGGCGAGGCTCCGCAGAACACCGCCTTGTCGGTCGCACTACGCAAGAAGTTCGTGATCGCGTCGAGTATCAACGACCCCACCAGCCGCGACTGACTGAAATCGACAATCACCTTGCGGTAGCCGTGACCATAGATCAACTCGTTCACACGACCCGTTTCGATATGCACGTCGTGGTACTTGAAGTTGTTGTCATCGCCCATCGGGATCACGATCAGCGTATCGCCCCAGGTCTCGACCTTGAAGATCCGGTTCTGACTGGTCAGGAACTGGACGCTCTGTTTGCCGACCGATTGCGGAGGCGGCGGGGGAGGCGTCGGCAGCGAGGATGCAGCCTGGGCCAGGACCGCGGCATGCACAATGTCGGGATAGTGGACCGAGACCGAGTAGTCTCCGATCTGCAGCTGACTCCCCTGTGGCAAGGCGGAACAGCGCACCGGGTGGCCGTTCACCTTAATCCCGCCTTTCCCCAAAAGGTCGATGACCCACAGCCCCGTCGGCAGCAGCAGAAGACTGCAATGCACGCGGGAAATGCGTTCATCGGGGATTGTGATGCGGCACTTCTCGTCCCGACCGATCAGCGTTACGACCCGATTGATCGGCCAGAGCCGACCGCTGGCCGACGTATTCAACAGCTGGAGTTCCACCTTGGGGAGGACTCCGAACTCCACGCGTTGCTCGTCGCGCGTTTTAAAATCGAGGGGCGAAGGCACCGACTGGTCAGCCTGCCAGTGATCGCCCTCCAAATGGATCCAGTGCGTCCCCACCCGGAATTTATGATCGGACGAAATCCAGCGCGACGAGGCGGGCGGAACGATCTGCGTTCCATTGGTACTCATCAGGTCGAGACAGGAGACGCGATTCGCAAAGACCTGCAGATAAACATGTCGATACGCGACCACATCTTCCTGAACCACCAGATCGCAATTGCTACCACGGCCGATCACGGCAAAGGGACCGTTAATCTCCGCCTGATTGACGACTTGACCGCTCGCATCAGATACGACCAGACGCAACGGCTCCATCTGGCCGCTGGCATACCGCAGCATGTCGATGATCTGGTCTTGCATGGCGACAACGCAAACCCGTGAAATTCATGAGGTTCCGGCTGGCCCAGCTCCAAGCAGCTGATTATGCAATCTCCGGTGAGGAGCGTCAATTCGCGCTTCAAGGCCGCCGGGCCGAATGTGAGACAACGACCAAATCGCTGTCTCGGCAACGAATCACCCGCTTCACATTCGCCGAACTTCGCCGGTTTTCACTTCATTCTGAGGGGTTTTCGGAAAGTTGTGTCGGCAAATCACTGACCATGTGTCCATATCGCTACCCGCATGATTCTCCCAATCGCGGGAGGAAATTCCGAGTTCCCGGACGTTCGCCCCGCACACATCAAGCAATACTCATCCCTTGGTTGGCAAATTCTTTACGACATGCCGAACAATACCGAAATTCACGTATTTCCCGCACATACCACATCCGCACAGCGCACCCTCCCCGAATCAGACAGCACTCTTGCCACTTCTGGAGCTAGGATTATATGCTTGATCTTTGATGGGAGCCTTCCATCGGGTATTTTCCTCATCAAGACTCTCGACTCGGGACAAGAACAAGCGGGAGGCCACACTGATGCGCGGATTCCATTCACTCCTGACACTCTGCCTGCTGCTTCCGGCCCAGCTGCTCTCGGCACAGGACGCCCCGGCCAGCCTGAGTGCGATCGTCGATCAGCACCTGGCTCCACCCAGCGGGCTCGCGGTGGCTTCGTGCTCTGATGCGGAGTTTCTGCGTCGGGTAAGCCTCGATCTCGTCGGGATGACGCCAACCGTCGCCGAGACCCGGGCCTTTCTCGCGGACTCCTCACCCGACAAACGGGCCAAGCTTGTCGACCAGCTGTTGGCATCGCCTCGATTCACGCGGCATCTGGCCACGACGATCGACCTCTGGCTGATGGAGCGGCGTGCCAATCCGAATGTTCCGCAGGATGAATGGTATGCGTGGCTGCTCAAGAGCCTGCGCGAGGGGAAGGGCTGGAACGCCCTGGTTCGCGAGATCCTGACAGCTGACGGCAGCGATCCGGCGACGCGGCCCGCATCGCGGTTCTATGTCGACCGTGGTTCGGAGCCCAACCCGATCGCCCGGGATATCGGGCGGATCTTCTTTGGCCGGGACATGCAATGTGCCCAGTGCCACGATCACCCGCTGGTCGATGACTACAAGCAGGCCGACTACCACGGGTTGCTCGCCTTCGTCGCGCCCGGCTACGTCCTCCCGCTCAAGAACGGCGACAAGCAGATCAATATCCACGCCGAGAAGGCAGGGAGCGATCTGCAATTCGAGTCGGTCTTTATCAAGGGGACCATGCATCGGACCCCACCACGACTTCCGAGCGCTCTGCTCACCGAGGAACCGAACTTCTATCCCGGTGAGGAGTACACCGTCGCTCCGGCCGACAACGTCAAACCGGTTCCGAAGTACAGCCGCATCCAAGTCATGGCCGAGCAGGCGACCAACGGCTCGAACCGGCTCTTCAACGAGAACATCGCCAATCGGCTGTGGGCTCATATGTTCGGCCGTGGGCTTGTCTATCCGCTCGATATGCACCACCCCGACAACCCGCCCACCGACCCCGCGTTGATGCGGATACTCGGCGAGAGGATTGCCGCGTCGAACTTTGACATGCGCAGCTTCCTTCGCGAGCTGGCGTTGTCACAGGCCTACCAGCGTCCCTTTGATGCGCCGGCCGACCTCATGCCCGCAGCCACTCAGGCTCCAACGACTCTCACTCAACTGGAAGCCGAGCGAGCCACCATCGATGCCCGCTACACCGAGGCAAAAGCGGCTTATGACAAAGCCGTCGCGGCATACGCTGAGGCCGAGAAGGCCTTCCTGCCAGTCGTGGCGGAACTCGATACCGCGCGAACTAAAAGTGCTGATGCTCGCAAGGCTCTCGACACCGCTCAGGCCGCTGTTGCCGAGGCGCAGAAGCAACTCGCCGCCAAACAGGACATCGTGACGGCCCTGACCGCCGCCAGCACTGCCGCTCAAGCTGCGGCCCAAAAGCTCCCCAACGACGCCGAGCTGATGGCAGCTGCCCAGAAGTTCGCGGACCGCACGAAGCAAACCACCGACGAAGTCCCAGCCTTGCAGAAATCGGTCGAGGAGAAGACCGCTGCGGTTGCCGCTCCTTCCGAAGCCTACACTGCATCCAAAGCCACTATCGACGCAGCAATCGCCAAGGTCCAGCCATTCAAAGACACCCTCAAACAGAAAGATGTCGAGTTGCTCACCGCTCGTCGTGCGATGCAGGACAACGCGACCGACTTGGCGGCGATTGATGCCCGGATCACGACAACGAAGACTCTCGCCAAGTTGTCGACGACGAAGCAGGCGATCGAGGAGTCGCTCGTCGCTCTCACGACTCGCAAGTCCGAGCAGCAGGCCGCTCAGGCTCAGGTCGCCGCCTTTGTGCCGACGATGAATGAGCGCGAGGCCAATCTGGTCTTGGCGAACAACGCCATGACGACCGCCACGGAGCAACTGACCGCCGCTCAAGACGAGCAGTCCAAACATGCGGCCCTGTTGAAGGACCTCTCGACCGCGACATCCTCTGCGGAAGCCGCCCAAGCCAAGGTCCCTGGCGATACCGTACTGGCCGATGCCACATCGAAACTCAAGGAGCGACTCGCCTCCATCCAGGCCGAGGCTGCGACCTTCCAGGCGAAGGTGGATGCCGCGAATACTCAACTGGTCGCCGCCAATACCGGACTGGATGCCGCGAAGAAGCAGCGCGACGAGGCCTCGGCGGAGATGGCTCGGTTGGATCAAGTGGTGGCCACAGCGACGACTGCCATCCAGACCACCGAAGCCGAATGCACCCGTTTGAATGGCGAGCTGCAGAAGACTCAACAGGAGATTATCGACAACAGTGCCCGTGGATTCTCGCTGGCTACGCTCAAAGCCCTGACTCCGGAGCAGCTGCTCTGGTCGATCTTTCAGGTGACCGGCGTCAATGACCGCTATCTGGCCGCCGAAGCTGCGGAACTCGACAAGACCGCCCCGCTGACCGATGCTCAGAAGCAGGCCCCCGCAGCTGTGGCAGCTCGACAATTCGAGATCGAGCAGCGAGCCTTCGACAAGTTGAAGGGGAACCTGGCTCCATTCATTCAGTACTACGCGGCGGGCGCGGGACAACCACAAGGTGACTTCTTCGCCACCGCAGATCAGGCCCTGTTCGCCGGCAACTCGGGATACATTGTTGGTTGGGTCACACCCACCTCTGGCAATGTCACTGAGAAGATGGCCAATGAGCCCGACCCGAACACTGCCGCCGATGAACTTTACATGACGATCCTGTCCCGGCCTCCCACCGAAGCCGAGAAGGCCACGGTCGCTCAAGTGCTGTCATCACGCTCCGCGGACAAGGCTGTGGCTGCCCAGGAACTGGCCTGGGGCTTGTTAAACTCAGCCGAGTTCCGCTTTAATCATTGATGCACCCCGCTGTTGCCCACCACCCCCACCGTCCTTCCTCCCTCCGACAACTTCCCTCCCCGCCCTCTCGATTCCAAGGGACGTGCTGCCATGCGAGCTGATTACGCCTGTCGTTCGAACGAACATCTGATGGCCCGTCGCAGCTTCCTCGGAGCGATCAGCGCTGCGGGAGCAGGAGCTGTGGCTGGTGGGTTGGGAGTCTTCTCCACGCCGACACTCGCTCAGCAGCTGCAATCGCAGCAGAAGCGAGTCGTCGTGATCAACATGCACGGTGGCCTCAGCCAGTTGGAAAGCTGGGACCCCAAGCCCGGGACCGAGACCGGCGGCCCATTCGCCAGCATCCCGACGACCGTTCCGGGGATTCATATCTCGGAGCTGCTGCCACACACCGCGCAGGTCATGCAGCACTTGTGTCTGATCCGCGGCGTCAACACGAGTGAAGACGACCACGGCAAGGGACGCTACATGATGCTGACTGGTCGGCGGCAAACCCCGGCCGCTGACTATCCCGAGTTTGGTGCGGTTTGTGCCAAGACGCTGTGCCCGGAGAATGCCGAACTTCCCGGCCACATCCTGATCACTCCCGGAGGCGGAGGAGGACGCGGCAGCGATTCGGCCTACCTCGGCCCCCGTTACGCCAGCATCCAGATGGGCAACGGCAACCCGCCCCCTAACACCAATCTGCCGAACGGCATGACCGAAGTCTCCGAAGTCTCCCGCCAGGACTTCCGACGTCAGGTCAATGAGAAGTTCCTCAACCGTCGCCGCTCCGCAGTGACCGAGGCCTTCACGTACTCCTACGAACAAGCCCTCAAGCTGATGCAGAAGCGAGACGTTTTCGATGTCTCCAAGGAACCGGAAGCTGACCACGAGCGATACGGCAAGTACGACTTCGGTCGCCACTGCCTGCTGGCCCGCCGCCTGCTCGAAAGTGGAGTCTCATTCGTCCAGCTGTCGCACTCGAACTACGACACTCATAACGAGAACTTCAACTTCCACATCGAGCAGATGGCCGAGTTCGACCGCTCGTTCGCCTGCTTTGTGAAGGACCTTGCGGATCGTGGTATGCTGGAAAGCACGATGCTGGTCGTGCTCTCCGAGTTCGGTCGCACGCCCAACATCAACCTCTATGCCGGTCGCGATCACTGGTCGCGGGCGTGGACCGTCTGTACCGCGGGAGCCCGCTTCCCACGCGGCGTCGCCTTTGGCAAGACGAACGACAAAGGGACCGAGGTCACCGACGGTCAGTGCGACCACGGCAACCTGTTCCACACCTATCTCCAGGCCGTCGGCGTCGATTCCTCGGAATCGTTCTCAATCGATGGGCGAGAACTCCCGATCGCTGATCCATCGTCGAAGGGGATCTCCGGTCTGCTGACATAACTTGTCGCGTTAAAGTTCAGATCGCACCTATCGACTCTCGGGAGTCATTCATGCTCGACCCCCTGCAGGCTCATCTCGTCAACGACTGGGCACACGATCGCCCGTTGAACGTGTGTCGCTTCGATCCGCAAGGACGCTATGTCTTCGCCGGATCAGAAGATCCCATTGTCGCGAGATTCCAGCTGACTGATGGAGCGAAGGTTCCTTTTCCGGGTGGCCACACCAGCTGGGTCTTCGCCCTCGCATATGCGAAGGACGGGGCCCAGGTGGTGAGCGGGGGAGCTGAGGGCAAGCTGACCTGGTGGGAAACCGCCAGCGCCGCACCCGCACCACTGCGAACGATCCAGGCCCACAAAGGCTGGGTCCGCTCCCTTGCCACCAGCCCCGACGGCACGTTGCTCGCCAGTGGCGGTAACGACCTGGTGGTGCGGTTGTGGAACATGGCTGACGGAACCCCGGTGCGTGAACTGGCGGGCCATGAGAAGCATGTCTACAGCGTCGCCTTTCATTCGCAGAGCAACACGCTGTTCAGTGGCGACCTCACGGGCGTACTCAAGCAATGGGACTCCGCCACCGGCCAGCTCGTGCGGACTTTCGACGCGAAGGCCCTCTACTCGTACAACGGAGGCCAGGGCGTCGACTTCGGCGGGATCCGTTCGCTAGCCATCTCTCCGGATGGAAAGTGGCTGGCGGCGGGAGGTCTCTACAAGTCCTCGAACCCGCTCGGTGCGGTTCACGAGCCGCTCGTCTGCCTGTTCGATCTGACCTCCGACAAGCCTGAGCCGGTCCGGCAGCAGGTCGCGGATGAGATCACCGGCGGAGTCATCTGGCGGCTGTGTTGGTTAAGCAACGGGACGCTGATGGGCGTCACCGGTGGCAGCTCGGGCGGCTTCCTGCTTTTCTGGAAACCCGACGCTGACAAGGACTACTCCCGCTTCAAACTCCCCAGCCTGGCCCGTGACATGGACCTTCACCCTGACGGTCTACAAGTCGCGACAGCCCACTACGATCGCCACATCCGCATTATCAAACTCGCCGCCAAAGCATCTTAGAGCACGCTTAACTTTCGTTCATGAGCCGACTGGTCCGTCCGCACCACATCAGTGAAACACTGAAGTTTGTGGGCGGTCTCCGACTCGGTCCGACTTTTTTCAAAAAACTTATCCAGAAATTTTCCAGCTTCATCTTGGCTTAAGGTGGCCCTCTCTACCTTTTCCTGTGCAGGCCAGATTCACGCCGCCCGTCGGCCCCGCGAACTGACCGTGAGCAACTCACTCCGGGATCCGATTGCTAAGGAAGCCATCATGAACGTCCAGAACACGCTGCAGTCAATCAGTCGCCTGTGGGAAACCTGCATTCAGTCACCCCGTCGTCGGACCACGTCCAGATCGCATATCTCCCATGAGTTAGAGGGCCGTCAGTTGCTGGCAGCTGTGATTGCGAATGCAGCTCCCACCGTCACCACCTCGATCGAAGGTCGCGTCTTCGCCGACGCCAACAAGGACGGCAAGGTAAACGGCGACGAGAAAGGACTCGGCGGGCGCGGCGTTCAACTCGTCGATGCCAATAACAAAGTCGTCGCCACCGTTCAGACAAAACCCGACGGGTCATTCCGCTTCGTCAACATGCCCGCCGGAACGTACACCGTCCGCGAGATCCTGCCACCCGGTGCCACTTCCACGACGCCTCCCAAACCCATCACCGTGAAAGCCGACTCCAAGATCACCGGCGTCCTCGTCGGTGAAGCACCACCGGCCCAGCCACAAAGCCAGTCGAGCTCCACCAACTCTGTAACACTCCAGGGATCACTCCTCAACAGCCTGCTCAGCTAGACGAATACGATGCCCGCAACGCGGCGCGCGAGGGGCCGAGTGTCACGACTGGCGTGACCCAGCCCCTCGCCGTGCGTTATGTTTCGAATCAATTGGAATTCGGCCCACCTCTGAACCACATCGGCTCACCCTGTAATCCAAGAACGTTTCGAGATCGATTCAAGGACTCCCCATGCGTGTGCTGGTTGTCGAGGATGAGCCCGATCTGCGTCGTCTGATTGCCCAGGCCTTGCGCGAGAACGGGTACGCTGTCGACGATGCTCCCGATGGGCAAGAGGGCCTCTACAAGGCCACGACCTGGGAGTACGACGCGATTGTCCTCGACCTCATGCTGCCGAAGATCAGCGGGCTGGATCTGCTCCAGACTTTTCGCAAGACGCACAAGACGCCGGTCCTGATCCTGTCCGCCCGCGATACGATGCCCGATCGTGTCCTCGGCCTCGACCAGGGAGCTGACGACTACCTGGTCAAACCCTTCAGCTTGCCGGAACTCTTCGCGAGGCTGCGAGCTTTGATTCGCCGCTCCGTCGGTCAGTCGGATTCGGTCATCACCATCGAGGACGTGTGTATCGACACCCGAACGCGAACCGTTTCTAAAGGCGGTGAGTCGGTCCCACTGACTGCCCGTGAATATGCACTTGTCGAACTCCTGTCTCTGCGTGTGGGAGAACTCGTCTCGCGTACACAGATCTACGACCATCTCTTTGACGAGAATGACGATTCGCTCTCCAATCTCGTGGAAGTCCATGTGTCCAACATCCGCAAGAAACTGGGCAAGGACTTCATCGAGACCCGCCGAGGGCAGGGCTATATCGTGACCGGTGCTGGCACTTCTTCTGACAACTCCGAAAGCAGTGAGTCGTGACATGGCCACCTCGCTGCGTCGACGACTCCAGATCTGGTACGGCCTCGTCCTGTGCGGACTGATCCTGACATTCGGCGTGTTGCTATACGGTCGCGTCCGCCAGATGCAGCTGAGCCGCGTTGATGTCGAGCTGGTGGCTGTGGTCGATTTTCTCAATGCCAGTTTGCGAGCCTTCCCACCGCCGCTACTGGATGAAACGATCATCCCCCCCGAGGATGCTCCACCGCTCCCTCCTCAACACCGCATTGACCAGCTGATCACGAACCTGGATTTCCCGGAGGTCACGGGACCAGGACGGACCGGTTCGACACGTGAGGACTGGTATTTCGTCATCACCCTCAGCAATGGCAAGCTCCTGAAGAGATCGCAAGGAGCTCCCGATTCACAACTTCCCGCTGAGCAGTTGTGGCCACGTGACCGACCGGTGCTTCTACAAGACGGTCAAGTCCGGAAAGCCCTGATGGTCGGGCCACAGGACGTTCGCATCCTCGTCGGTAAGTCGATGCATGCCGAGCTGGCCGAAACGCGGCGGTTCGGGCTTCAGTTATTCGGGCTGGGGATGGCAGTACTCGCAGTCGGGTTGGTGGGAGGCTGGTGGATCTCGGGCCGGCTGGTGCGACCGATTCATCAGATCTCCGCCCTCGCCGAATCGGTGTCGGAGATAAACCTGTCCCAGCGAATCGAGACCGAAACGATCGACGAAGAACTCGTGGGACTCGCCAACACGCTCAACGTGACCTTTGACCGCCTGGAAAAAGCCTTTGCCCAGCAGGCCCAGCTGACCGCCGATGCCTCGCACGAGCTGCGAACTCCGCTGTCGGTGATGCGGACGCAAGCCGAGCTGACTCTCTCGCGCCCCCGAACCGTCGAAGAGTATCGCAACGCCCTCACGAGCACTTTGAACGCCGCCCGGCAAATGACAAAACTCGTCGACGGGTTGATGACACTCGCCCGAGCTGATGCCGGACAGCTGGCACCGGCTCACGAAACGATCGACTTCCAACAGCTCGTCTCCTCCACCGTTGAACAGCTGCGACCGCTGGCCTTCTCAAAGGAGGTCCGCCTGAATCTGTCGGTCAGTCCCGCCATCGTGCAGGGCAACTCGACCAATCTGGCGCGTGTAGTCACCAACCTGGTGAGCAACGCGATTTACTACAACCGCCCCCACGGCAAGATCGATGTTCAGTTGAAGACTGAGGGCGACACCGTCCGGCTGGTCGTCCGCGACACCGGTAAGGGAATCCCGGAAGAGAGCCGCGATCAACTTTTCAATCGCTTTTACCGTGCCGACAAATCCAGAGCCCGCACCTCCGGAGGTCACGGCCTCGGACTGGCTATCACCAAAGCCATCGTCGAAGCCCATGGCGGTTACATCGACTTCACGTCCGAGGAAGACACTGGAACGACCTTTCGTGTCAACCTGCCGAAGGCGGGATAGCAAAGCGAGCTCATAGCTCCTCTGGAGAAAACCACTTCTTGAGGAGTTGTCGACTCCGTTTATGCTTCTGAGCGGCCGCCTGCTCCAGCCAGTACCTGCACCAACGATGGCTCTTTTTCACGCCATCGCCTTCCCGATAACACAGCGCCAGATTGAACTGAGCGACATTGTTCCCTTGCTTGGCCGCCCGAGAATACCAGCGGGCCGCTTCATCGAAGTCACGTTTTGCGAATCCGATCCCATAGTAAAGACAGTATCCCAGTTGGAGCTGTGACTCATCGTGACCCTGATCTGCGGCAACCCAAAGATAGGTCGTTGCCAACCATGGAGCTTTCTTGACCCCTTCCCCGTCGAGGTAGATTTTCCCCAGGCGGTATAGAGCTTCGTCATTTCCCCTCTCCACAGCTCGTTCGTAGAGGCGTATGGCCTTCTTCATGTTGACCGGCACTCCATCTCCGAAATGATGGCAGTGTCCCAATTGGAGATAGGCCCGTGCATGGCCTTGTTTGGCAGCCTTCCGCCAGTACTCCATGGCTTGGTCGATTCCATCATTTGCACGAGGCCTCGCCACCGCCAGCCGATGCCCCATGCGATATTGAGCATCGGCACATCCCGACTCCGCTTTCTTCTGGAGATAGGCCGTGGTCTCCATCGATTACTTCTCCACCCGTTTCGCCTCGGTCGCTTCCTTCGGCTTCAGATGCGAATCAAAGAACGCCACCATCAGCTGCCGCGTCTCCACCGGCATCGAGTGTCCGCGCTGGTGAACGAAGAACTCGAAGTTCTCAGGCTTCCCGAGAATCTGGTACACATCAGCCACCCTCAGCAGCATCAACACTCGCTGCTTCTGCGTCAGCCGCGTTCCATCATTCAACGCCGACACATCCAGAAATGCCCGCGGGGCGGATAGTGCCATCACCTCATGAAAGTCGATGGGCGGCAGCTGACCCTCCATCAGCTTGGGACGAATGTGTTTGAAGTAGACATACCAATGATCGCGAGACCAGTGCTCGACATGATCGTTATGACGAAAGAATGCCGCACTGCAGTTGTCGACCGCTGCCTTTACCCGGGTGTCATAAGCTGACAGGAAGATCGTCCCCTGGCCACCGAGCGAATGCCCCATGGCTCCGATGCGATCCTTGTCGACGACTTCGAGGGTCTCCAGCACATCAATCGCGATCGAATGCTCATACGTGAACTTGCCGACAGCGGTCCACTCGGGGTGCTTCTGATGAAAGCGGGTTGTGTCGTAGGACCCCTCGGGCGGAATGCGACGTCCCGAGACGAAATGCTCGGGAGCAATCACCACATATCCCGCCTGGGCCAGATGGTGCAGGTGAGCCTTCGTGGCATCGTCGACCAGCCCCGCAGCCTGTTCGATCCCTTTCTCGAAAGTCCCGTGCATGACAACGATCGCCGGGAGTTTCTCCATATTGCCCGCAGCACGATGCGGCACCGCCAGATACGCATGAGCTCGCTCACCTTCCTCGACGGCATAGCTGATCAGCTGGCGTGAGTAGAGCCCCTCGACATCGACCGTCTCGTGGACCTGCAGGTCGATCGCTGGTTTCTTTGGCTTATGCTGATCGCGGATCAGGTCGAGGAACCGCTGATGGAGGACCTCACGATGCTTCGCCCAGTCATCGGCAGTCTGGATTCCATCGGTCAGATCATCCCACGAGGAGACGATCTCCGGAGGAGATGTCCGCGGTCGGACCGGCTCGTCGGCCAGACTCGAAACTGCCAGGAGACAGAGAACGGTTCCCACGATTGGCCGGACCATCTTCAACTCCTTGAGTCACAGAGAGAAAACCGATCTATTCGCCATCCGTCTCCGGAGCTGCCGACGACGGAATCTCCTTGCCGTGCGGATCGGTCGCCGGAGTATCGAGCTCCGAGCTGAGTTCCCGCTGCAAGGCCGGATCGAGGTAGTGCTCGATCCGGTGAGCTGTCTCATGCAGGTGGTCATCGGGCAGGGCGAAGTGCTTCTGCATATACGACTCCCACAGGCGGTGTCGCCGCACAACGTCGCTGGCGTGCAACTTCCCCGCCGAGGTCAGCTGATATCCACCTCCCTTATCGGGGAGTGCCAGCCCGCGCCACTTCAGGCACTTGAGCCAGAGCGACGACATCCATCCATCGGGTGTGATTGTCATGTAGATCATGCCCGCTGGCTCGCTCGCCTCCGCAGTCCGGTAAAGCGTCCCGAGCACGTCCTCTTCCGCGATCTGCCACATCAGCTTCAGCCGATTCCAACCACTCACCAGCAAGCCACGCGGCCCGCAGACTGCAGCCATCACAAACAGCATCCCCGCCGCCACACTGATCATCCCGCTCGACGAAGCGTCGCGAATCTCCGGCCACCCCAGTGGACCACAGATCATGGCTGGCAGAGTCTTGGCCATCACATGCCCAAGGACCGCACTCACGCACGCGATGATCAGCGTCGCGATCACCACCGTCCGCAGCCTCCAGGTCAGCTGGAGTGCGGTCACTGCGGGAACGACCAGCAGTGCAATCACGAGGATGCTCCCCACGCTTTGAAACGCAGCTGTCACTGTCGCAGCGGTCAGGGCCATGTGGGTGTAGTGCACCAGCCGGGCATTCACACCTTGCGTGGTTGCCAGCTCGGCATCAAAGGAAGCCAACCGCAACTCTTTGAAAAAGATGATCGTCAGAATGAGGTTCACGACCAGCAGAACCGTAGTCAGACACGCAGCCTTCGGGATCTCCCAACCAGCGATCAACCACGTATCGCTCAATACCTCCTCCAGCCGCCCGAAGAGAACGCACTCCGCGTCGATATGGGCGTCATTGGCAAAGACCCGTAATAAGACCAGGCCACCGGCGAATAGCCCGGTGAAGATCACTCCCAGCGCTGTCCCTCCGTCGATATGAGCCAGGTTCTGCAGCCACTCGGTCAACAGGGTCGTAATCATCCCCATGATCACCGCGCCGACGATCAGAGCGATCTGCGTCGCGATCTCGACCTGCCCCGGGGCAATCCATCCCATCGCACTCGCCCACACGACCGCGAGTATCGACAGCACCAAACCCGGCAAAGCCGTATGGCTCAGCGCGTCGCCCATCATGCTTTGCCGCCGCAGCACCAGCCACAACCCGGGCAGTGAACAGGCCATCGCAGTGATCGCACCCGTGACAACGATCCAGCTGTCGAGCGAACCCCAGTCAGAGAGCAGTTGCCAGAATTGAGCGAACATCAGGTCGCCTCCGGCTCAGTTACGGAGTCCGTACTCGTTGATCTTCCGGTATAACGTCCGCTCGCCGATGTTCAACATCTTGGCGGCCTCTTCGCGGCGTCCCTCGGTGATTTCCAGCGCCCGCTGAATGTAGAACTTCTCGACCTCTTCCAGCGGTTTCCCCACCAGATGGTCGGCTCCCGTCCCGAAGGTCGTTGCATCGGCCTCGCTGACCGCCAATGGTCGAATGTCATCAGGAAGGTCATCAACATCCAGCAAGCCATCCAGGTCGAGGGCCATCATCCCCTCGACGGTATTTCGCAGCTGGCGAATATTGCCCGGCCAGTCGTAGTGAATGAGGGCATGCTTGGCGGCTCGCGAGACGCCTTGAACTTCCTTGCCATAGACCTTGGAGAACTCTTTGAGGAAGTGTTCAATCAACAGCGGGATATCAGCCCGGCGCTCCCGCAACGGAGGCAGGTAGATCGACACAACGCTCAAGCGATAATACAGGTCGCGGCGGAACGTCCCCTTCTCCATGCCCTCTTTGAGGTCAGCGTTTGTCGCCGCGATCAGACGGACGTTGATCGACTTCTCTTCATTCGAGCCGACTCGCGTGATCTTGCGATCCTCGAGGACGCGCAAGAGCTTGATCTGCGTTTCAGCAGGCATCTCACCCACCTCGTCGAGGAAGAGCGTCCCGCCGTTGGCGTACTCGAACTTCCCGACACGTTTGGTCACGGCTCCCGTGAACGCTCCCTGCTCATGCCCGAACAACTCACTCTCCAGCACGCTTTCGGGAAGGGCAGAGATGTTGAGCGGGACAAACGGCTTGGTCTTGCGGTTACTGTTCTGGTGCAGGGCGCGGGCCACGAGTTCCTTCCCCGTGCCACTCTCGCCCAGGATCAGCACCGTCGCTTCGGTCGGGGCAAGGGCCTTCAGCTGTTCGATGACACGGTTCATCGCGGGGCTGTTCCCAATCACCCCTTCAAAACCGAACTTCTCGTCGAGCCGGCGGTTGAGGGCTGCGTTCCGCCGGATGAGCCGGATGCGTGTCGCGGCCTTGTCGACCGAGTGTCGCAGCTCCTGGATATCGAGCGGCTTGGTCAGGTAGGTATACGCCCCAGCCTGCATGGCGGTCACCGCCGAGTTGATCGAGCTGTGACCGGTGAGGACGATCACTTCGGCCTCGGGGAGCTCTTCCTTGGCTTTGCGAAGAATCGCCAGCCCGTCGATCTCATCCATCTTGAGATCGGTAATGATGATGTCGAAGTTCTCGCCTTCGATCAGTTCGAGGCCCTTACGCCCCGAGCCAGCGATCCGGCAATCGCACCCGCCACGCTCCAGGCTATCGGCCACAGCTTGAGCATGTGCTTCATCGTCATCGACGATCAACACTGTGATCGGGATGGCAGACAGCTCGGGAAGATTCTGGTCGTTCGGAGTCACTGGCAACGTCAATCTGAGGGGCCTGCGGGCGGAGCCACTGGCAACCCCTTCCCGCGACGCTCAAGAGTATCAAGTCAGAGTGTGAAAGTCAGCAAAACTGGGCAACAGAGCCGCCTCCACCGCGCCCATCTCCCCCAGATTGACCAGATAAATGCACATTGACACATTCAAGAAATTTAATCAGCATGCCCGCGCACAGTTCACTCTAATGACTTACCTGATCTCAGGATGGAGCCGCCAGGGAATTGTCGTACTGCCTCCGCCTCGAAGGCTTGTGACTCACAAAACTCAAGGATGAGTTTGACATGAAAACCATCGCAAGAGCGCATTTAAGCCTGACATTCTTTGCCATACTGGCCACGCTTGGGGTGCTCTGTCTATACGCTTCGGCGGCTCATTCTCTGCCCACATCCCTTTCCAAGATGTATCTCGTCAGCGTGGCGGGATATTTTGCGGGGTGTGTCTTTGCCGTGAATCTGGCGCTGCTTCCCACCCGGCTCAGCAAGTACACCAGCTGGTTGGCTCCGTGTCTGCTATGGGTGTGGCTGCTCTACCTGCTGGCCAACTATGGAGTGTTCCACCTCTACAAACACCACGTCAGCCTGCTGCTGTTTAAGGCCTACATCACGACACCCGATGACATCGGTGTTCCGATTTTTCTCCAGATTGCGGCCGCGCTGCTGGCTGGTCTGCTGGGCGTCATCATCTATTACATCAACCGTCTGACCTACCGCACGACGCATCGGCAGTATTGGGTCATGGTCGGCATCCTGACTCTGATCATTCCGACATTCGCATTCAACTCCGTCACTCACATCTGGGCCAGCCACTATTCGCGGGAGGAGATCACCACGATTGACTCTCTCTTTCCGCTGTACCACCCGGTCACCAGCCACAAAAACGCTCCGAAGATCAGTGCGGCGTTCCCTTCCATTTATCCCCCGATCGCGGGCCAGCAGTCCGAGTTTGCCTCGGGCGACAAGGACGCGATTATCTATCCCATCGAGCCGATCCACTGTGAGCCTCTGAGTGCGCCGCCATCGATTCTCTTTGTCGTTCTCGAAAGCTGGCAACAGGACAGCGTGCGCCCCGAGATCATGCCAAATCTGTGCTCATTCGCGGAATGCGCCACGCAGTTCGATCAACATCTGTCAGGCGGGGCCAGTACAGTTCCGGGGCTGTTCAGCCTGATGTTTGGCTTGCACCCGAGCTATCACGATCGCTTCAAGGGAGCCATGCAGACCAACCCCAGCGTGTTTACGGAAACGTTGCATAAGCAGGGGTACCGGTCGCGAGTCTACACCACAACGAACCTCGATCGATTCTCGCTCCGCCCGTTGTTCTTCTCCCGCACCAAAGAGGAAGACCTGTTCCGTGGGAAGAACGACCAGGAGGTCATCGACAAGTACCTCGCCACGTTCAACGAGCCACAAGACAAGCAGACTCCCCGCTTCGACTTCCTGTTCCTGACTTCGTCTCACTCACCCTACGTCTACCCCAAGGAGTTCTCACGGTTTCAACCGCTGCCACTCGTGGAAGGGGGGTTTGCTCTCTACAGCTCAGCGGACGCCAAACCCTATAAAAACGACTACCACAACAGCCTGTACTACACCGACTCACTCATGAAACTGATCTTTGACAAGCTCAAGAGTGAGGGACGAATGGAGAATACCTGGGTCGTCGTCACCGGTGACCATGCCGAGGAATTCAATGAGAACGGCCAGGGCTATTGGGGACATGGCAGCAACTTCTCCCGCTGGCAGACACACGTCCCCATGGTGGTCCACGCTCCGGGCCAGACCACCAAAGCTGTCGAGTCCAAACTCTCTCTGCATCAGGATGTCGTTCCGACACTCATGGCTGAGGCCTTGGGCTGTCGGAGTCCCATGGAGCACTATTCCAATGGAGCCCACTTGCTCAAGCTCCCCCAGGAGCGGGGAACGGTGCTGTCCTCGTATTTCACGAAGGCTTATTTCATTGACGGCGTGATCCTGGAGAATAGCACCGGGGACTCATACCGCTGGAATAACATGAAGGAATCCGAGTCCTCGCCCAACATGGCCGAACTCAAACAAGTCATGGCCGAGGAACAGCATTTCCTCCGCTGAGGTCGGCATCGGACTTCATGCCAGCATCTGAAGCGGTCCTGCGAACTGCTGTCAGCAGTCCGATCAGGCTCATGACGAAGTAGATCGGGTCTATCAGATAGTCCCAGACATTCTGGGACTCCATCGCGCCCAGCCGCCAGGCAGCTCCGGTCAGGAGCAATACGCCCCCAAACGCGTTCTGCCGCCAGAGCAGCAGTACCGCCAGTCCGCCCACGACCAGCTCGATCCCCGGCCAGTTCCACCCCAGTTCATAAGGGTCCAACGGCCCCACTCCCGCAGCCATCGGGTACAGTAATAGCCCGGCCAGAGCCCCGAACCATAGTCCCGTTCGTAACGCTCTCTCATCAAGCAATTGCCGATCGAGCAGTGGGGAGAACACCGCGTTCAGCAGGATCACCACGAACGGAATGCTGAGGTTCGGGTTAAACCCATGCAGCCAGCGACCAATCGGCAGCCCACTCACCGGGACGAAAGACAGCCCTGCTGCCAGCAACGGCAACCAGCGCGGACCTCGGTCCCCACACAAGACCTGCATTCCTCGAACGATCGCCCCCAGCACAGCGGCCCAGGCAACCACAGGATAGTACCACTCCATCACAGCTGGCCCCCGAGACTCGTTTGGGGCGGGCTATTCAGCTGTCGCTTGACCCAGGCCTCATTGAAGGCCACATGGCGGACCTTCCTCATCTTCCAGGAGTAAACCAGATGGATCATTCCGTCGGAGGACTGGATCATGTAGGGGTACGCAAAGAACTCTTGGGGAACGCGATCCAGCTCCATGATCCGCTTCCAGTCGTTGATCCCGTCGGGTGACACAGCCAGCGTCATGTCCTCCCGGTTCTTCGTGGAATCATTGAAGGCCATCAGGACCGATCCGTTCGAGAGCCGTACCGCCGCCATGCTGGAGTTTGGGTTCGGGAGGCTCAACGATCGGGGTGCAGTCCATGTCCGCCCGGCATCCTGCGTCTCCTGATATCCGATGCAACGATCAGCTGTCAGGTTCCTCAGGTAGGCGATCGCGTGCTTCGGCCCCATCGGCACGATGACCGGCTGGATGAATGAGTGCCCACCAGTCATCCGGGTTTTCGTGGCGGACAGTCGATTCCCGCTGGGTCGCAGCCACAACATCTCGGGGAACTGACCCACGAACTCATGATAAATCGGCAGACCAATCTCACCTGAATCCAGTCGAACCGGAGCAGCTCGAACCAGCTCACTGATGTTGAAACAGGGCGACAGCGACAGCCGGTGACTCGGCTGCCAGGTGATCCCTCGATCGAGCGAGCAACGGGCGTTGAGCGAACTTCCCGACCAGCCCCCCACCGCGATCGACACATAGATCAGCCAAAGCCGCTGTTCCGCATCGGTGAAGAGCAGGGCGTTCCCGACCTTGCGGATAAAGCGGTCCAACTCCTGGGTCGCGATCTCTCGATCCAGGATGACGCGCGGGGCACTCCAGGCATTCACACCTCCCGGGGGAGCTGAAACAGCTGCAGATGACTCGACCGCGGACGATGTGGTAGCGAGCGGACTCAGATCGGAGACCCACACGCCGACATCCTTCGCCCCCTCGCGCGTCCCGGCATACCAGGCACAAGCCAGTGCGCCCGGGCTCACCTCACACAGGGATGGGCAGTGCACATAGCCAACCTCGACCTCGTGCTCGATGAATCGATCCACAAACAACGGCTCACTCGACCCCGCCGAGGCGACATTCGATGCAGCCAGCTGAAACGAGGCATCACCCGGATGGACCTCTTCATCCTCGCGTGGCCAGCACCAGAGCGTCGACGCGGCAGCAGTGAGGAGGGTACGCCGGGTGAGCGAGGTCATTCTGTTCTCAGTGAAAAGCGGTCGTCTCCGCTCAATAACTCCAAGCCATGGGACTCGAGTTTACTGAGAGCCTAGTTCAGGGAAAAGCCTCACCGTGACTGACCGAGATCGATCCTCGGGTGAGTCATGACCAAACGCCGGGCGAAGAACAACCCCGGTTCAGACGGGCTGGCATGTTATCAGCCCACTCTCAACACAAGGGCGATATGCGACCTCCCTTAGCGGGGAATCAGCGTTCCCGGCACGATCCCCACGCGATGGTCTCTCATGCCACGTCGATACGGCTGGGCATCGGTGAACTTGCTCCAGGTCGGCTGTTGACCTTCCCATTCATACCCCACGATGTACCCGTCGGGATGTTTCTCCTGCCAGGCTCGCAGCTCATCGATTGAATCCAGCACGACAAACGGCTTGGTCAAGCGCCCCGGGAAGTGGTACTGCCCCGCATAGATGCCTTGATGGGCGATGGGGCGTCCGGCTTTCTCGATCTCGCCCAGTCGCTGAGAAATCTGGTCGACGCTACAGGTGCTGAAGTACTTGTCCTGAAGTGAGAAGTGCATCGCTGCCACGTTACAGCATGCTGCCAGTGCCACCCATTGAACGGCACTCGATACGGAACGTTCCTTCGCCCACAGAATCGCCACACCGCCCAGCATGACCACGATGCCCCACTGTGGAGCAAATGGCAACGTGGCGACAGACTCACTCGGGATCGGCAACCAGCGATAGGTACACAGCAATGCCCCCATCCCAATGGTGCCCCACCCCATAAACGCGACATCAAACCGGGAAGTGACTCGCACCTCTGCCACGACATACCCGATCAGCAGTGCAATCGCGGGGAAGGCGGGCAGGATGTAATGAATCTGTTTTCCACTCACAAACGACAGAATGAGCAGTGACGCCCCTGCCCAGATCGAGCACAGCCGCACGCCAGGATCAATCGTTAACCCACGGAGCGACCTCCAGAACGTGCCCCATGTCGTCCAGGGCAGGAGGAGAAACGGCAGGATGGGCAAGTACCACCAGAACGGCCGCCGGTGATCGAACGCATTCACCATCCGTCCGGCGGTCTGCTTCCAGAGGATGGCCTCTCGGTACTCTTCTCCGCCAAAGATGATGGCCGGCAACACCCAACAGGCGGCGATCGCCAGACCTGTCACGAATGCCACGGCAACTCCCGCATACCAGCGTCCGAACCGCACCTCGGGGCTGCGCGGCTGCCACAACGGAGCCAGCAACAGGACCGGGAGCGTATGAACCAGAATGACCGGTCCCTTGGCCAGAATACCCAGCCCGATCCCCAGTCCTGCGATCAGCCAGCTGTGCTTCAGCTGGCCGCGATACGCCATGATCGCCCCGTACATGGTGATCAATGTCGAGAACGTCACGAGCGTGTCGAACATCGTCAAGGTCGAGAAGATCGACCAGAGCGTCATCGACGCCAGCAGGAGCGGGGCCAACTCGGCCGTCCGAGGAGAGTCAGGCCACAGGGCTTGAGCGACCTTTCGGGTCAGCCAGATGGAAACCAGCCCAAAGAACGGCGCCACCGCCCGTCCGCCCCAGTCACTGACGCCAAACAGCGTCCAGGCAATGTTCACCAGCCAAAACAGCAGCGGTGGTTTGTGGCTGTAGACCTCACCGTTGAGATGCGGAACGATGTAATCGCCGCCGCAACGCATCTCCCAGGCCACGGTGAGATATCTGGTCTCATCAATCGTCATCAGCGGGCGGGTATACAGCCCCACAGCAGTCAGACAGACTCCCAACCCGATCGCGACCCAGAGTAAGCGCGTCCCACGTTCATTGACCGGGGGTGCTGTCATGAGCAAAGCTGCCTTGCGCAGAGGTTTGAATTTGAGCCACCTCGCGGCGGACCAACATGAGATTGCGAACGTAAACGAACAAGCCAGAAAACTGGCCGAAGATGAACACCGGATCCCGGCGATGAATCGCATAGGTCAGCAGGATCAGTCCCCCGCCTAGACTCAGATACCAGAACGCCACGGGAACGACGCTCTTGCCGGCGGATTCGCTGCACAGCCACTGAACCAGGAACCGCCCGGTGAAGGCGAGCTGGCCAATAACCCCAATCCCAATCCAGAAACTTTCGGCAGACATGTTTCGCTTCCCTACGAACGACTGTGGGATGGAGTTACGCAGCCTTGCGAACTCGGATTGGCTGATCGGCATCGATAGAACCAGCAGTCGATGCAGCGGGGGCATGCAGTGCATGATTGAGAATCGGAGCATCGTCAGTGGCGAGATGCAGACGAGGCATCGCCGCCAGCTCGTGCGACACAGCGACTCGAGAACGATGGATCAACCACATCACTCCACACAGGTCGACGATCCCCTGAGTCATTCGCCCCAGGGTGCCGTAGTGTGAGCGACCGCGGTCACGCTCTCGATGATGAACCGGCACTGACTGCACACAGCCTCCCGCTCGCAGCACGAGGGCGGGCAGGAACCGGTGCATGTGATTGAAGTATGGGAGACGCAAGAACGTCTCGCGGAAGAAGACCTTCGACCCACACCCCGAATCGGGAGTGTCGTCCCGCAGCATCGCCATGCGGACACGGTTCGCGATCCGCGAACAGAACTTTCGCCACGCGGTATCGTTTCGCTTCTGCCGATGACCAGCAATCAGTTGGACGTTGCGGGTGGCATGTCCACTGCGAAGGGCTGCCACCATCTCGGGAATGTCTTGCGGATCGTTCTGGCCATCACCATCCAGGGTGGCAACGATGTCGCTGCGTGTCGCCCAGACTCCGGTCACGACCGATGTACTTTGCCCGCAACACCTTTCGTGCTGCAGTACGCGCAGCCTTGGATTACGTCGCTGGACGTCCCGCAGGATCATGGGGGTTTCGTCCGAGCTTCCGTCGTCGACCACCACGATCTCATAGTCGAGGCGACCTGTCAGCGCCTCGTCGATCTCATTCAGAAGCCGCTCAATGTTCCCCGCTTCGTTATTGACGGGGATGACGACTGACACATCCATGTTTCTCTCCCGCGCAATCGGGTCTTGCGTCTCGTCCTGAGACTCCCCGATTCGGGCGGGATTCTTTCTCGATTGACGCCCATGAGTCAATAGGGAATCAAGCCACCATCACCTTATACCCTTACACGATAATACGATACGCGCACTATTTAATTAGGATGTATTCAGAAACCCGATCGAAATGCGCCAAAATGTCACAACCTGTGTGTTTCAGTTCCAGCAATTGAATGGAACCGGCACGAAACTCCCCGGCTTGTGCCACTTTGAGAGTCGGCAGCGACTTCAGCGTTGTCGGCCGGACAGCCCCGGAATTCCCTTCCGCCACACCTCCCCAGCAAAACGAAAACAGCCCGCACCCTCCCCAAGGCACGAGCTGTTTCGTTTAATCGTGACCGGATCCTGACGGATTCCGGTCCGGGTTATCGCCCCCGGAAATGGAGGTCTGCGTTAGCTGACCTCCGGAGAGCCACACAGCTACGATCTCGTCGCAGCCAGCGGCTCAGTGACCTCATCGTTGGAAATCAGCCCCTCTCGACTGACTTCTGCGGATGAGATGCTCGCATTGGACTAGAACACATCCAGAGCGAAGTGGTGCCCCTTGTGATAGGGATGCTTGCTCGGATAGAAGTTGTGCCAGTCCTTGTTGTAGACCGGAATCTGTCGCGATCCCGGGTACCGGTAATACATGTGATCGTAAGTGACTGGTGCCTGCATGTTGTGCGGGTAGTACACATACGGGTAGTGATAAAAACGACCCCAGTTCGTCGGCTGTCCGGGAGGCGCGGCCTCGACCTGTGGAGCTGCTGAGCTCAACAAGAACCCGCCAATCAGCAGTCCCATCGTGGACCACAAGACACGCTTCCGCATGACAAAGTCTCCCTTCCCGAACCGGGCGAGCCCTGACTCTCGCCCGATCAGGCCAGAGTGGAATTCTCGCTGTGTGGAACGGTACTCGCCGATCCCCCGAGGGGGAGGCGATATTTGCCGTTCCGTCGATCACACCACCGCCCCACTTCCCCAAGCGTCCAGCAGTGTGATGCCCTAAGTTAATCGGCGAAACGGCGACGTTACGTCAGGCTTTTTCGACAAAATCGGTACAATCCCCACCAAGAGCAGCCCACTGCCTCCGCAGGGTCGACCAACTCTCTAAATCGCAACTAAAAACAACGCTCAACCCCCGCATCAAAGCGGTTGAACTCGATGGGGCCACTGACAACTTCCCGAACTCTTAAGCCATCAACTCTCGAATCGGCCGGGCTTCTTCAGGCAGAATCGCCGTCGGGCGATCATTCTGGTCCAGAACAAACTGGTGCGGATCGATCCCGAGGTTGTCATAAATCGTGGCCAGCACATCGCGATAGTGGACCGGACGGTTCGCGGCATAAGCTCCCGAGGCATCCGTCGATCCGATGACCTGGCCCATCTTGAGTCCACCGCCCGCGATCAACGCGGTCTGAACCGGAGCCCAGTGATCGCGGCCCGCATCCTTGTTGATCTTGGGAGTCCGGCCAAACTCACCCCACACCACGACCAGCACGTCCTTATCCAGCCCGCGAGCCGACAGATCCTCGATCAACGCCGAAATCCCGGTATCGAACGTCGGCAGATGCGCCCGCAGGTGGCCGAAGTTGTTCCCGTGCGTGTCCCAGAACCCATACGCCACGGTCACTGCGCGCACGCCCGACTCGACCAGTCGGCGAGCCATCAACAGCTGGTCATTCCACAACGGGCCGCCATCGCCCAGGTGCTTCGACGATCCACGTCCATACCGCTCGCGAACCTGGGGGTCTTCCTTCTCTACATCGAGGGCCTCGACCAGCTTCGATGAGTTCAGCACATCAAACGCCCGGTGGTAGTTCTGGTCCATCGCGACCACACGGCCGGTCGCCTGTCGGTAGCTATCCAGCTGTTCGAGCAGATTCCGACGCCGCTGGAACTGAGCGGCTTCAATATACCGCAACCGCATACTGGCAATGTCTTCGCCGTCGGCTTTGACCGGGTTGAAGGCACTTCCCAGCACCCCGGCGTCCGGGCTGTTGTAGGGCCGATGCTGCATCGTGGGAAACAGGTCGATAAACGGCGGCGTCAGCGGATCGGTGCCCCCCTGTACGCGCGAGATCCACGACCCGAAGCTCGGACGGCCATCACGCTTGGTCTCGCCCATTGTGTAACCGGTGACACTCTGGAAGCTCGAGTGCTCGTCGCGCTGGCCCATGACCGATCGCACCAACGTGTACTTGTCAGCACATTGAGCGAGCTTCGGCAGCAGTTCGCTGACCTGAATCCCCGGGACATTCGTATCGATCGGGCTCAGCTCACCACGAATTTCCTTCGGGGCATCGTGCTTCAGGTCAAACGTGTCCTGGTGCGGCAGTCCACCCGACAGGTAGACCATGATCACCGACTTCCACGGCAACTTGTGTCCCTGCGCAGCTGCCACAGCTTCCGCCCGGGCGATATCTGCTGCCGCCAGTCCCCCCGCGCACGCCAGCCCTCCAACCTGAAGGAAGGACCGCCGGGTGACTCCGTCGCAATAGCGAAAACGAGAACCGGGAAGTGTGAACATAGGGAGGGCCCGAAGTGGCGATTCGGTGGGATCTGAAAGGCAGGCACTGCCGCACGTCTGGCCGCAGCAGCGAAGTCATCGTTCACAAGGAGCGCGGTCGATGACCTCTCTCCATTTTACGCCTACAAAGCGACCATCCTCAACGCCGACTTATCAAAATCCGGTGATTCGTTCAGGTTCCAGGCTCGGCAAAATCGCAATAATCCGCCCGGCGAGCGTCGGGCGTCAGCCCGATGGTGCTTCCAGACGCGCGGTCGCAGTCCAGTGAGCAGTCCTCGCGAACGCGCCTGGCCTCGTAACAAGATTCATGAGAATCACGACTGGTCCCAAGCACCGGCAGACTCACGTCTGACGCTCGCCGGGGTCAGATCGCATCGCGGGCCGCAGCTGCATCAGCTGCGGCGGCTTCGCCTGTCCCGGCGGTGGTCGTAATGTGGCCCATCTTCCGCCCCGGCTTGGCGTCCGTCTTTCCATAGAGGTGGAGCTTCGCAGACGACCAACGAGTCATCGCATTCCAGTCGGGCTCGCCATTCACCCAGAGATCGCCGAGCAGATTCGACATCGCCGCCGGTCGCAGCTGTTCCACCGAACCCAGCGGCAGCCCGCAAATCGCCCGAACATGTTGCTCGAACTGGCTGGTGACGTGCCCCTCGATTGTCAGGTGCCCCGAGTTGTGCGGTCGTGGAGCCAGTTCATTGACCAGCAAGCGACCATTGCGAGTGACAAAGAACTCGACACAAAGCAGCCCCACCACCTCCATCTGATCCATCAACATGCGGGTCACTTCGCGGGCCTGCTCCTGAATCGATTCGCGAATCCCATCCGCCGGACAGATCGAGATGTCAAGAATGTGGTGCTGGTGATGATTGATAATCGGCCCATAGAACGTGACCTCACCAGCCTCGCTGCGACAGCCAATCACAGAACATTCAATCTCCAGATCGACCCACTCTTCCAGAACTGCGGCCCGCCCCTTGAGCTGTTGCTCGGCGAACGCGACATCGCTCGCTTCCTTGAGTAGCCACTGCCCCTTACCGTCATAGCCCCCGGTGGTCGTCTTCAGGACACACGGTCCCGCGAATGTGGCAACCTGCTCGGCGAGCCCCTTCGCCGGATCGACGGTCGCGAACTTCGGCAGAGGAGCCCCGAGCCGGGCCAGCGTCTCCTTCTCCAGCTTGCGATTCTGAGCCACTTCCAGCACGCACCGACTCGGTCGCACTCGCGTATGCTTGAGCACAACATCGACGCACGGCAGCGGCACATGCTCAGTTTCAAAGGTCGCGACATCGACCTGCTTCGCGAACTCAGCGACGCGATCCTCATCGTCAAACGCACCAACGACCGTGTGGTCGGCCCACTGTGCAGCGGGGCCATTCGGCTCATCGCTGAAGATCACGACACGGTAACCCATCCGCCGCGCAGGCCACGCCAGCATGCGGCCCAACTGTCCGCCGCCGAGAATTCCGATCGTCGCCCCGGGAGCCAATACACTGCTCATGTCAGCTCCTGCTGCATGACCTTATCGGCCTGAGCCTGGCGGAAGGCTTCGAGCTTTGTCCGCAGTTCGGGCCGGCTGTTCGCCAGAATTCGGCAGGCCAGCAACCCCGCGTTTTTGGCTCCTGCTTCACCGACCGCGAGCGTACCGACAGGCACACCGCCCGGCATCTGCACGATCGACAACAGTGAATCGACCCCGTGGAACCACTTGCTGCCGACCGGGACTCCCAGCACTGGCAGCGTTGTCAGCGAAGCCACCATCCCTGGCAGATGAGCCGCTCCACCCGCCCCGGCGATAATGACCTCCAGCTTCCGCGAGGCTGCCGATTGAGCGTACTCGACCATCCACTCCGGCGTCCGATGAGCCGAAACAACCCGACACTCATGAGGCACGCCAAACTCGGTCAGGATGTCGGCAGCTGGGCGCATCGTGTCCCAGTCCGAATTGCTGCCCATGATGATGCCGACCAGCGGCGAAGGAGCGGAGGACATGAAAGCTTCCGAGAAGTGAACAAACCGCTCGCCACACGTGCTGCGGTCTCACCGGGAGAGTATCCCTGTCGCGAGAGCGAATCAACTCGCCCAGCCGGGAACCACACACTTTATCGCAAGCGGCGGGCGTCATTTTCTCATTTCGCCCGTAGTCGTCGCATCTTCTGGCTGGTAGGATCACTCTTGCCCATCGCGTTGCTTAATTCGCCAGCTGCGAGAATCGCATGCCTCCTCTCACTCACTCGGTCGGGATCGACCTGGGGACGACCTATTCCTGTATTTCGTATCTGAACCCCCAGGGCCAGCCGATCACGCTCCCCAACGAAGAGGGAGAACTCACCACTCCATCAGTGGTGTTAATCGATGGCTCCGACGTGATCGTCGGAACGGAAGCCCTCCGCAATGCCGTGTCACACCCCGACCGCGTCATCCAGCACGCCAAGCGGTACATGGGCGACACCCAGAAGTCCTGGACCGTCGACGGCCAGCGATACACGCCAGTTGATGTTTCTGCCTTTGTCATTCGCAAGCTGCTCGATGGAGCAGAGTCCCGACTCGGGCCGATCAAGCAGGCTGTCATTACCGTGCCAGCCCAGTTCAGCGACATCCAGCGCCAATGGACCAGCGAAGCCGGCCGACTCGCGGGGCTGGAGCGAGTCGACATCATCAACGAGCCCGTGGCCGCAGCTCTGTGCCATGTCCTGGGCGAGGGGAACTGGTTCGCGGAGATCGCCAATGACCAGACCGTGATGGTCTTTGATCTAGGGGGCGGGACGTTCGACCTGTCACTGGTGAGGTACAACAAAGACAAGGTCACCGTCGTCGCGAGTGGTGGCGACCTCAACCTCGGCGGTCTCGACTGGAACAAGGCGCTCGAGAACTTCGCGTGTGACGCCTTTGCCCGGGAATCGGCCCACGACCCGCGCTACGACTCGGAAACAATGCAATCGGTTGCTCTCGAAATCGAGCAGACCAAGCGCAGCCTCAGCGTCCGCCCGCGGGCTGCTATCTCGCTGACTCATGCGGGCCGTCGCAAGGTGATCGGCATCGACCGGGAGGAGTTCGAGAAACTGACCGCTCCGCTGGTAAAACGCTGCGAAGAGATCACCCTCGGCCTGCTCAAAACGCAGAAGATCGGCTGGGCCCGGGTCGACGCGGTGTTGATCACCGGCGGAGCGACCCGCATGCCGATGATTCGCTCGATGCTCAAGCGGATCAGCGGCACCACGCTGAACTCGACGCTCTCGCCCGACCAGTCGATCTCGCACGGAGCTGCCTATTACGCCGGCATGATCTTGAGCGGTGACAAGTTCGCCAGCTCGTTCCTGAATCGCCAGGCCACCGCCCGCCTCGGACGCTTCAAGCAGCAGAGCGTCAACGCCCGCGAACTGGGCATCCTGGTCCGCGATCCGCAGACCGAACATCGAGTCCCGCACTACCTGATCCCGGCCAACACCGCGTTGCCCTGTGCTTACAAGCAATCGTTCGGCACCGTCAGCTCAAACCAGCGACGAGTCCATCTGCACATCGTTGAGAGCGGGACCTCGGGCGACCAGCCGTTCGTCGAACTGGGGGCCTGCATCGTCGAGGATCTGCCGCCCAACCTGCCGGTCAACACGCCAATCGAAGTCACCATCCGCTACGACGAACAGGCCCGGGTCCATGTCTCGGCCCGTGAACTGGCCAGTGGCAAAGCGGCCCGCGTCTCGATCATCCGCCCGGAAAACGTCATCAGTCAGACGCTGCCCGACCTCCCGCCACCACAGAGTGCCCCCACAGCTGTCGAGATTCCCGCCAAGCTGCGAGGCCCGAAGGACAAGGCGAAAGCCAAGCCCGTGGCCTCTGTCTTTCAACCTGCCCACTCGGTGCCCCCCGCTGGAACTCCGGTGAAGGACAGAGTTCCCACAAAGAACGACCCGAGTAGAACTGCTCCCGCAAAACAGGTCGTTGTGAAACGATCGACGCCAGCACCAAGCGAGGTGGAAATCTCGGATGTCATCCAAACCCCGTCCCCATCATCAGCCAGCCGAAGGCCCGCCGCACCGCCGTCCCCTCCAGTGAAATCCGGGCGTGCCATACCGGCAGCGACCGTATCGAAACCGCTCTCCCCCGCTAAGCCGATCCCGAGCAGCAAGCCTCCGACGAAGACCACCCGGACAAATTCCCTGCAACGTCGAACTCTCGAACGAGCCGAACGACCGCTCCCGCTCTGCAATAAGTGCGGCGAACTGCTTGTGCGGAATCAGTGTCCGAGCTGTCGCCAGGAAACGAGTGGCAAAAAGCGTTCGCCCCAGCCTCCGAAGCCCTCTCAACAACCTCCTCTGTCTTCGCACGACGGGGAGTTCGAGTTCTGGAACCTGACGGAGTAGGGGAGGGTGACCCCGCAGACAAAGGTGACCAGTGGGGCCCCGGATGACACAGCGGGCACTGATCAGAGGTCACCGCCGAATCACTAGATTCGTAAGCCCCTTCCTCCGTCTTCCCTACCACCGCCTCCAATCTCACACGCCCACCTCTTGAGGGGAGATCGAGGCCGTGTGAGAGGGACACCGCCGTAAGAATGGATTCTGAACTCCTCGACGCCCCCCAATTCGACAATCTCCAACCACGCCCCATCAATCTGTGGATCCCTGTGTCATCTGTGTCCCCCCCCCCTCATCGATCCACCACCGCTCACTCTGTGTCTACAATAGATGAGCCATCTCCCTCTCAGCCGAACGCCCATGTTCTCCGCCCTCGATCGCAAGGCTCTCCGTAACCTGCTCCACATGAAGGGGCAGTTCCTCGCGATCGCACTCGTGATCGCCTGCGGAGTCGCAGCCTTCGTGATGTCTCTGAGCACTCTGTCGACTCTCACACGGACCCAGGCCGAGTACTACGCCCGCTACCGGTTCTCGGATGTATTCGCTCGCGTCACCCGGGCCCCCCTGTCGGTCGTCGAACGAATCGCTGAGATCCCCGGCGTCTCACAGGTCGAACCGCGCATCCTGTCGGACGTCACCCTCGACTTGCCCGATCTGGCGGAACCGGCGATCGGTCGATTGATCTCGATCCCCGAGAACGAACGCCCCCGGCTGAACAACCTCCACCTCCGCATGGGGCGGTACATCGAGCCGAACCAGTCGGGCGAAGTCGTCGTCAGCGCAGCACTGGCGGAGGCCCACAACTTCCGCCCTGGCGACTCGATTCGGGCTGTCATCAACGGCCGCGAACGAACACTTCACATCGTCGGTGTGGCCATCTCACCCGAGTTCATTTTTCAGATTCGCGAAGGTGATGTCCTCCCCGACGATCACCGCTACGGCGTGATCTGGATGGGCGAGACCGACCTCGCAGCTGCATTCGACATGCAGGGGGCGTTTAATAACTTGTGCCTGTCGGTCTCGGCCGATGCCAGCATTCCCGAAGTCATCCGCCAGATCGATCTTTTGCTGGAGCCCTACGGCTGTCTGGGAGCCTATGACCGCAGCGACCACAACTCACACCGGTACGTTCGCGATGAGATGGAGAACCTCAAAAGCATGGCAACCGTGGGGCCGACCATCTTTTTGTCGGTGGCTGCGTTCCTGCTGAATGTCGTGCTTTCGCGGATGATCGCGACGCAGCGGGATGAGATCGCCGCACTGAAGGCCTTCGGCTATACCGGCCTCGATATCGGGCTGCACTACCTCAAGATCACCGCCGTCGTCGTTGTGCTGGGAGGAGTGGTCGGAGCCTGCGTCGGGACCTTCATGGGGATGAAGCTCTCCGAACTCTACACCAAGCTCTACCGCTTTCCCGAGCTGCGATATCAGATCGACACGCGGGTGACATTCTGGGCCCTCGGGGTCAGCCTGATGGCTGGGCTGATCGGGACAATCGGCTCTGTGTGGCAAGCGGTGCGTCTGCCTCCCGCCGAAGCAATGCGTCCCGCCAGTCCTGGCGTCTTCAAGCCAACCATCCTGGAACGCATCGGCTTTCAGAAGTTCATCCCGCAAACCGTCCGCATGATTCTCCGCAGCCTCGAACGCCAGCCGATCAAGTCGGCCCTGTCGTGCCTCGGCATCTCGACAGCTGTAGCGGTCATTATTCTGGGCAGCTATGCCAAGGACGCCGTCGACTACGTGATGGACTCGCAATTCAGTCATGCCCAGCGACATGACCTGATGGTCACATTCATCCGCGGCACGCGGGCCGACGCCATTCACGACATCGAGAATTTACGCGGCGTTCACGCTGTCGTGCCCACTCGAACAATTCCCGCCCGCGTTCGCGGCGACCATCACATGCGGCGGGTCGCAATACAGGGACTGCCGCCCGACAACGAGCTCTTTCGCGCGGTCGACATTCTGCGTCTCAAGAAAGAGATCCCCGCCGATGGCGTCCTGATGACGACCAAATTGGCGGAGATCCTCGAACTGAAGATCGGCGATTACGCGTCCGTCGAGATCCTGGAAGGCGAGCGACCTCATCGCCGGCTCCAGCTGAAGGGAGTCGTCGATGACTTCTCCGGGCTCTCGTGCTTTGTCTCCATGGAGACCATCCACCGCATGATGAATGAGGGCGACACACTGTCGGGAGCCTTCGTCACAGTCGACAGCCATCAGGTCAATCAGCTCTACACAGAACTCAAACGACTGCCCCAGGTCGCGGGCGTGTCGATCAAAGCGGCAATGATGCAGAGCTTCCGCGAAACGGTGGCCGAAAACCTGCTCCGCATTCGGGCATTCAACGTCGGCTTCGCCACCATCATCGCGTTCGGCGTGGTCTATAACGCCGCCCGCATCTCGCTCGCCGAACGCAGCCGCGAGCTGGCGACGCTACGAGTCATCGGCTTCACCCGGGCGGAGATCTCCGGCATCCTGCTGGGTGAACTGGCGATCCTGACCGTCCTGGCCCTCGTCCCGGGCATGGGGCTGGGCTACCTGTTCTGCATCGTGTCGACGCTGTCACTCAACACCGAGATGTACCGCATCCCGCTGGTGATCAATCCGTCGACGCATGGGTTTGCGTGTCTGGTGATCGTCATCGCAGCCATCCTGTCGGGACTGGTCGTCCGACGGCGGCTCGATGAACTCGATCTGATCGAGGTTCTCAAAACTCGCGAGTAGACAGCGTCCGCTCGGGCTATTTCGTGATCGAGTTCTTGTCGAGAGCCATCGCCTGCTCGGGCGTGCTGGCTCCCGTCTCTTTCCAGGCCTGCTCCATCGTGCTGAGCAGGCTCGACTGAGTAAATGCCCCATTGAAGGGGATCCCCTTCGACTTCTCTCCCGGCGGGAAGACCACCGTCAGCGGCACACCCGCAGCTTGGAATCGCTGCAGCCACTCGGTGATTTCATCGCTTTCGTCGGTGTAGTCCGCCTTCAGGCACACAACGTTGTGGGTCTTCACGAACTCGGCGGTCGCCTGAGTGTTCAGTGCCAGCCGCTCATTCGCCTTGCAGACCACACACCAATCGGCGGTAAAGTCGATCAGCAACGGCTGTCCCGCTTTTCGCAGCTCAACAAGCCTCGCGGAGGTAAACGGCTGCCAGGGCAGCTCTTGAGCCTGAGGCTTCATGTTGAGGAGTGCATAGACTCGCTCAATGCCCACATGCTGCACCGCGCCCCACCCGATCAGTGGAAGCGAAATCAGGGCGGCAGCCAGACGCACTTTCCACTTCTGACCAGCTGGGGTCGAGTGGTCGTACAAGTTCCCCATCATCCACAGGGCCAGGGCAATTCCCAGCAGGATCACCAGCGTCGGGATCAGAAGAGCTGGCGAAACGCTGTTGATCAGGAAGATCACCGTCGCCATCAGCACAAAGCCCGAGAACTCCTTGAACCGGACCATCCACATCCCCGGACGTGGCATCCGGTTGATCAGGCTCGGGAACATTCCAATCAGCAGATACGGCGATGCCATTCCCAATCCGAGCGTTCCCCAGATCAGGTAAATCACAGCTGCAGGCTGAGTGACACTCCACACCAGCACACCGCTCACGAACGGCCCGATACAGGGAGTCGCCAACAGTGTGGCCAGGATCCCGGTGAAGAACGCACCGGGCAGCCCTTCATGCTCATTGGCACCGCCGACAGAGCCCGGCAGCTGGAATTCAAACACACCCAGCAGACTCAACCCCATCGCAAAGACGACGCACGCCATCACGACGTTAAAACCGTCGTACTGGAACAGCTGTCCCAATCCGATCCGGGCAAACGTGGCCAGAGTCCCCAACCCCAGGAACACCGAGATTACACCAATGGCATATGTGAGGTTCAGAGCAAAAATCCGCGACCGGCTCTCGCCCGCCTGCTGAACGAAGGAGAGCACCTTGATCGCAATGACCGGCAGCACGCACGGCATGACGTTCATGATCATGCCGCCCAGGAACGCCAGCACCAGTGCATAGCCCAGCGAGAGCGGCTCTCCTGTTTTGACTACTTCGATCTCAGCGGCCTGTTCCACTGGAGGAGGAGCCTCAGCTGCTTCCGTCTTCCACAGATCGGGAACTGAGCCGGTGTAGGGCTCTGCGGACCAGTTGGCTTCGAATTTTTCCTTATGAGGCGTACACCCCTTGCGACACACGAGCAGGTCATACTTGCCCTTAAGGACTGAGGGGGGAGTCCCCTGAATCCGATAACGACGCAAGAAAGTGACTTCCCCGTAGTACTTTTTTAAGTCAATACCCGGAAAGTTCGGGTCCTTGGCCACTTTCGGGTCATGGTCCGCGACGAACTTCTCATCGATCGGTGTGATCGAATTCACATCTTCGACGGTGATCTTGGAGTTCTTGCGAAATCCCTCGACCGGTTCGAGACCATAGGTGTTGGCCCCTTCCTGCAACTTCACATGCACAGCCAGCACTGCGGTATCAGGCTGCCCAGCCAGCGGTGACCAGATAAACGTCAACTCCGGGTCCCGGTCCCGCCCGACGAACTGACCAGGCTCAGTTTTCTCAGCCGATGGATCACCCACATCAACGGTAAACGTGGGAGTCGATGGCGCCCCCGCTTCATCCGGCGGCGGCAGATCCTCCACGCTGGCGTCCTGTGCGTTCAACGGCCCAAACAGCACCGCCAGAACGAACAGAAATGCACTTCCCAGCGCCCACAGCTTCGAGGGAACGTTTGACCTCATGTGATGTCCATCCACAGTCCGAAGCACGCCTGAACCTCCGTGCGGGCCGTCGCATCAGTTCCCATCAGAGAAACCGACAAACCATCCCGTGTCATTAGAATCGGCAATCCGAAGGATATCCCCGACTTTCTTCTGCCGCGAGACCGATTTCCCACATGTTCACCCCCTACCCGCCTGTATTTCTTTCCGAAAGCCCCCCTAAACACCGGCAGTTTTTGCAATTCGGGCGATTTTCACCCATCACACAACCCAACAAGACGCAACGAAGCGAAGGCCTCGATTCGACCACGACACCCCGAACATCCCATCACTTACTTCCCACTTCAGGCAGAAGCCAGGCCACACCAGGCCGGATCCACAAGTAAGTCGAGACCATTCTCGTACCTCCCTCGGTGGAGGTTTTCTCAACCGTCCCCACCGGTCCGATGAGAACACCTTCCGATTTGGGATCGGGGACCACAGCATATCCTCGAAATACTTGTCCAAAGCTTAGGGGTAACACAGTCCCTTCATACTTCGAGGCATTTCCATAGCTCCTTTTGGTGAATTCCAACTCGTATTTCAGCACTCGTTGACCGTCGCGGGATTTCTTGTCCAAGACCGTGACCTGTCCAATATCTCCGAACTCCACACTCTCCGGCTTCTGACCGACCCAGATCGCGTCCTCGGGGGCTGGCTCCAACAGGCTCTCCCCCCCAGAGAAGAATCGAGACGGTTGCCCGACCCGACAAAGAAGTCCTGCCTCCCAGATAATCGCCACCTTCTTTTTCCCCGTAAGAGAATCAAACTTCTTCTTGGCATCTTTCTTGGGAATCATGTTTCCAAGGGCATCTGAATCAGTGATCTGCTTAATGGCCTCGTCGTCTGCCTCAAAGATCGTTGTGGTGATAGGAAATTTGTCAGCGGATTGCGCCCCCTGAGACTTCTCCGCAATGGCTCGCTCCAGATTCGACGCCTCAAACTGAGCTTTGCGGACTTCTGGATGATCCTTTCCAAACTCTTTGACCTTGGCGGCCACCCTCTTCCGAGCAGCGAGGATCTCCACCTTCTGTTTCAATTCGGTCTCCTGGCTTTCCCTCAGCTGTGTCAGGTACCCAGCGACTTTGTCCTGATTCTCGGGTGTGTCGAGCACTACCAAAGAATGTGTCACCGCATCCAAAGAAACCGTTCCCGGCAGCGACTCCGCGAATGTGACGACATCCTGCAGCTTCTCGGCATCAATGCCCTCCAGAGGATGAGTAACCGCTCGCTGTTCGTTTGAACCTTGATCAACATCTACAACATGGGCTGTGCCTGGAAGATCCGACATCTCCTTTTGCCCATCAACGACCTGAGGGTTCGTTGTCCCCTCCTCGATGGTCTTTTGCATCGAGGCAATCTCGTCCCGTGCCTGTTTGATATCGGGATGATTTTCTTCGAATCTTTTGAGTTGCTTGGCCAGCTTGAGTCGGTCCTCTAACGGCTTAAACCTATCTCTCACTTGCGCTGGGCGTTTGTTACGTAGTTCCTCAATGTACTTTGAGATCTTGTGAACTTCGCCCTGCGTTCCATAAACCATGATGCATTGACTGGATGGGCGAACTTCTCGCAAATCCGCAACCGACATGGCATACTCGCCCACCGCCAGCAGTTCTTCCGCGCTGAGATCACCCACTTCAAAGGAGGAACTGACCGGCCGATTCGACAGGTCGCTCGTTTCAGTCTGAGCTGTCGATTGTTCAGAGTCGTTCGCTTTCACCTCAGGAGCTGTAGTCACGAGCGGACTATCCAGTAGCTCCTCGTGTTCCTCGACAACCCGAGGTTTCTGTGACCCCTCTGTGATGGACTTTTCAAGCACAGCAATCGCACTTTGTGCCTCCTTCACCTTGGGGTGGTTCTCACCGAATTCTTTCATCAACGTTGCGAGTTTTCCACGAGCCAAAACCAGCCGAAACTGGTCACTCTCCCAGGGAGAATGCTGACCTCGCAACGCACTGAGTTGTTTCGCGATCTGTTTATGATTCTCTAGAGTTGCACGTATGACGAGTGATTGTGTGGTTTCATGGACCGAGATGTCAGCGGCGAGTGAAACTGCACACTCAGCTGCTTTCACTAATTGCTCTGCGCTCAGATTACCAAATTGATAGGTGAACACCTTCATCTCTTCCTGGATCGGTTTGGGCCTTGCAGCTGGTTGCTCTTCCCCCTCTTTTTGTTGTACCGGATCAACGAGGGCAATCTGAATCTGTTCGTCATCCTCCAACGAAATAAGATTCGGCTCTGACAACTCACTGATGACTCCCCCAGGGAATGTCAGTAGGTTGACTGACTGTGATTCGGATGAAACAGAGCCCTCCCCCATCGAGAACGTTCCGACCATCGCTCCCAGGACCAATCCCGAGATCAAGGTCGTCGAAGCAGCGGTGGTGATGAGCATCGCGGTGGCTTTGCTGGTCGCGGACATAATCGCAATCTCCTGTGCGGCGAGCGTGGAAGCTGAGGCGGAACCGGCGGCCAGTTTGGAACTGGTCGCCGCTCCGGTCACAGCTGTCGCTCCGAGAGCAGTTGAACCGAGGGCAGCCGTGCCCAGGGCGGTCGTAACAGTGGCCGAGACAAGGCTCGCTGCGGGGGCAGCGAAGGTGATCGACGGAGTCAACACGGTGGCCGCCGCGACGACCGTCGACAGCAGCACCCCACGACGGATGAGCCGGGTCCGCAGTTCCTGCTTCGCCCGTTTCAGCCGACCTTCGACAGCTTCGACGGACAGCCCCATGATCTGGGCGATCTCGGCCTGGGTCTTCTTCTCCAGGTAGAACAACACGAGCGGAGCCCGACTCGCCTCGGGGAGCTGTTGCAACTCCTCGTCGAGCAACTGTTGCTCATGCCTGCGGGCCAGCTCTTCAAACGGGTCGGGTTCGGTCGAGGTGGCCATCTCCTCGCCTTTCTGTGCGAGGGTCTGTTTCGCCCAATCCTTGAGCTGTTTCTGTTCGGCGTACTGATTCCCCAGTGCCCGCCGCGCAATGTTCCGGGCGGTGCCATGCAGCCACGCCGCCAGTACGTCTCCGCTTTTGATCTTGTGAGCTGACTGAGCCAGCACGAGGAACGTGGCTTGAAAGACATCGTCCGCCAGATGCCGATCCTCGACCGTCCGCAATGCGACCCGATAGACCAGATGGCGATACCGCTGGACGATCTCCGTAAAGGCATCCGCATCCCGCCGCTGGACAAACGCAGCCAGCAACTCGGCATCCGAGAGTGGCTCAACAGGTGGCGGAGACTCAGACGCGGCAGCCTCGGCGGGTGGGGATTCGGGTGAATGAGTTCGGGGAACCGGAGAAGTGGTTGATCCCTCCTGCCCCCAACCACCGAGCGCACCACCAGCGTCAGACTGGGACAGGTCAGCTGAGGTGAGGGGAACAGACATCAGCCACCAGATCCGGAGGCTTGGAGACCGGCCATTTGCGGAACAAACGGTGACAGCGTGAGATACGACATCTCACAGCTGTTGCAGTCTCCATACAATAGTCTGCCGACTCCTGAAATTCCGGCGCGAGATTCTGAAAGTTTTCTATGCTTCGTACCCCGACACGCAATAGAGTACACTGATGCGTAAGCTGGGATGTGTTTTGTGCCGTGAGAAGCAGATTCTTACCGCAGAGGGCGCAGAGGATCGCAAAGAAGAGCGGAGCTTACTGCCAGCTCATACATGACTCTGCGAGCCTCCGCGCCCTCGGCGGTGAATCACTTCTTCCAATCAGCGTGTCGATTCGTTCCAGCGGTCAAAGATGACAGATCAAAGCCCCCGAAGTCGAGGACCCTTGATGTTCGATGATCCTCGCATGCACGAGCTGACCCGCCGCCGGTTTGTCCAGCTGGGAGGCTTGGGGTCGTTGTCGCTCGGCGGGCTGCTGAATGCTCAGGCTCAGGCCGACGCCACGGGCGGTCTCGCACGGGCCGGAATTAAGGCCTGCATTTTTGTCTTCTACTACGGCGGGATGAGCCATCTCGATACGTATGACCTGAAGCCGAACGCCCCAAGCACCGTACGCGGCGAGTTTCAGCCGATCTCGACTTCGGTTCCGGGGCTGCAGATCTGCGAACACCTGCCCCACATGTCGAAAGTGATGCACCACTGCGCCCTCATCCGCAGCATGCGGCACACGAACCGGCTCCACGATTCGGCTTCGATCGAAACCCACACTGGACGCCAGGCCTTCCAGGGAGACCGCGAAGAGTTCGCCCCGATCGCACAGTTCTTCCCCTGTCACGGCAGCGCCCTCAGCCACGTGTGGCAGGACCGCAAGCTGGTCGTATCGCACGCTGCCTTGCCCTTCGTGTTTCACAATGTGATTCCGACCCCCTGCCAGGGAGGCGGCTTCCTCGGAGCGGCATTTGACCCGTTTCGAGTGGCTGTCAATGCCGAGCAGCAAAAGTACGTGGTTGAAGAACTCTCGATCCGTGACGAGTTGCCGACCAAGCGTGTCGGTTCTCGCCGCGACCTGCTCACGGCGTTACAACCCGGTGCCCCGCTGAGTCCCCAGCTCTCCAGTGGCATAGACCAGTTCTACAACAAGGCCTACCAGCTGATCGGATCGGAGCAGGTCCGTAAAGCTCTCGATCTGTCCGAAGAGTCCCCCGAAATGCGGGAACGGTACGGCGTCTACCCGACTGTGGCTCAAGGCGGAGTGGGTGGAGCCGATCAGGGCGTTGCCCGTCATATGCGAGGCCAGAACCTGCTCGTCGCTCGCCGACTGGTTGAGGCCGGTGTGCCCTTCGTCAACGTCTACGACTTCCGCCAGCAGGGCCAGAACTGGGACAGCCACGTCAAGAACTTTGACCAGAATAAGAACACGCTCCTGCCACCCGCCGACAAAGCTCTGTCCGCACTCATCGAAGACCTCGACCAGCGCGGGCTGTTGGAATCAACATTGATCGTCGCCACGGGCGAGTTCGGTCGTACTCCTCAAATTAACGGCAGTGCGGGCCGTGACCACTGGCCCGACTGCTACTCGGTGTTACTGGCTGGAGGCGGCGTACAGGGTGGCGCGATCCACGGGGCCAGCGACGCCATCGGAGCCCACCCCGCCAAGGATCCTGCCACACCCGGCGATCTGGCTGCGACGATCTACTGGCGTTTCGGGATCGACCCGTCTCGGCATATTTACGACCGACTCGCCCGCCCCTGGACGATGGCCAACGGTGAACCGCTGCGCGGCTTGTTCAGATCCTAGAGCGGATTCCGAGTTGGTCTTCAGTTCGGACAGACAGGAATGTCTGTCCTACTGAAATTTAGAAAGTAGGACAGACATTCCTGTCTGTCCCCAAAAATCGCGTGTGATCCTTACGGCAGCCCGAATCCTCCAACAATCCCCCTGCGGACGGCGTATCAAAGAGATACTTCCGGGTTCACCGAGCTGTGTTCCGCCTGGCCAGAGGCTCGGGTACACTGATCCTGTTTGATTCGAGCCGACCGCAAAGGCGATTTCATGAACTGGTTGCCCGGGTGGACAGCACCGTTTAACGCTCTGTTACTGCTGCTGTTGATCCCCGTCATTGTGATGTACTTTCTCAAGCTGAAGCGCACGCGGCAGGAGATCCCGTCGCTGCTGCTGTGGCAACAGGTCATTGCCGACCAGCGGGTCAACGCCCCCTTTCAGCGTTTCAAACGCAACCTGTTGCTCTGGCTCCAGCTGCTCATGCTGGCACTCCTGGCATTGGCCGCTGCCCAGCCGTACATCCGGGGGCGGGATCGCCTGACGAAGAACCTGCCCATCCTGATCGACTGCTCAGCCAGCATGGGAGCGATCGATGCCCAGACGAAGAAGACCCGGCTGGAACTGGCCAAGGACCAGATCCGTCCCATCATCGATAACATGCTCCCCGATCAGCGGTTGATGCTGATTGAGGTCCATCAATCGGCTCAGACTCTGACCCAGCTGACCGACAACAAATCTGAGCTGCGACAGGCCCTCGATCGCATTGAGGTCGTCGACGTCCCGTCCCGTCTGGAGGACGCGCTGGCCCTGGCCCGCGGTCAGTCGAAGCTCGTCGAGATCCCCAGCATCCGCCTCTACTCGGATGGCAACGTCCCGACGCGACCGAACCCGGTGACCGGCGAGCTGCAGGCGATCATCGACTTCGAGTTACCATTTCAGGTCGACTACTTTCGTGTGAAGACCACGGGCGGAAACGTCGGGATCACATCCTTGAACGCCTCACGCTCCACTTCATCGGAGTGGGAGGTCTTCGTCCGTGTCGAATGCACTCCAGAGGCTGCGGGCAACGGACAGCTGCGGCTATCCAAGCTCGTCGATGGCAAGCCGGTCGTCATCGGCGAGGAGCGAGTGATCCTCAACCCGGGGGAATCGCAACGCGTGGTCTTCCGCGTCGATTCGTCCACCGAACTCCAGCTTAAGGCGGAGCTGATCCCAGCCGACTTCGACGCTCTGGCGATCGATAACACAGCCTGGATCGAACTGCCACAGGCCCGCGACTTGCAGGTTTTCTGTCCCGAGACACTCCCCGCGTTTCGGCATGCCCTCAAGGGACAGCCGGGACTTCGACTCGACCCGCCCGATGGCAAGCCCTCGGAACTGGCGACCTACGATCTGGTCATTACTGATAGCCTCGCCGATTTGGCACGAGAGGCCACGACCTACCTGACGATCGGCCAGATCCCCAAAGAGCTGGACGGCAAGCTGACGATCCAGGACGGAAACGCCACCGTCGTCGACTGGAAACGCGATGCCCCGATCATGCAGCACGTTCAGCTGCGCGAGGTCCTGATGGTGGACGAGCCGACACTCGCCTCGGGCGTGACCGACGCGACGTTGGAAGAGCTGGGGTTTGAGACGCTGTGCCATGGAGCCAACGGGCCCCTGATGCTGGAGCGCCGAGTCGGGCCGCGGATGTATCTGCACTGGATGTTCAAGCTTGATCGCACAACGCTTCCGTACCGGCTGGCCTTTCCCATTCTGACCACCAACCTCGTGAACCTGGCCATGCGCCAGTCAGATCTGGCCGACGTCAAAGCCGCATCAACAGGACTTCTGCCACCGGTGAAACTCTCACGGGAAACGGAATACCAGGTCACGAATCCCAAGGGTGAACACGTCTCCACCAAGTCAGACGCCGATGGGTGGATCACCGGAGTCTCCGCGCGATCTGTCGGCCCGTATGAAGTGCGATCCGGCGGCACACTGGCCCGCGAACTCGGCGTTAGCTTGATTAACCCGGTCGAGACTTCACTGGCGGGTGTTGAGAAACTCGTCACCAAAGAAGCGAGCGTCTCCGCCACTGAGACGAAACTCGACCAGGACAAACCGATCTGGTCATCAATCGCATCGATCGCGATGATCGTCCTATTAATCGAGTGGTGGTACTTTCAGAAGAAGCCCGGGTGAGCTGAGTACGCCACTGGAGTGGCCAGTCACGCGAAAGTCCACAACTCCCGCTTCATTCTTTACTGATAGTCGGTCAACTTGCTGGTCATCCACGGCACGCGTAAAGCGTTCAGCACCGCCAGAACGTCAATCGCCTCCTGAATCAGTGCACCGCCCACGGGCGAGATGTACCCGGCAGCTGCGAAGATCATCGCCGTCAGGCTGAGGGCAATCCCGATCCCCGCGCTCTCGAGTGCGATCCGCTTCATGCGCTGGCCAATGTGGATCAACTCGTCGACCTTGGCCAGCGAGCTCTCCAGGATCACCGCCCCAGCCGCTTCTGAAGTCACTTCGTTCTGGGCCCCGAATGCGATCCCCACCGTGGCGGCGGACAGAGCCGGGGCATCGTTGATACCGTCACCCATGAACAGGGTCGTTCGCGTCCGAGTAATCTCGCGGACCAGTTCCAGCTTCTGTTCGGGGGTCTGCCCCGCCAGAACCTCGGTGATGCCGACTCGCTTGGCCAGGTGTTCCACCTCTTCAGCCCGGTCGCCCGACACCAGCATCACCCGCTCGAAATGATGCCGAGGAGCCAGATGACCGATGAACGACCGGCCATCGGGTCGCGGCTCGTCCCGGAATCGCAACGTCCCGGCATAGTGTTCTTCGACGAGGATCACACACTCCAGCCCCGATCCGGTCGGAGGCATTTGCTCCGCAGCCTCGGGTTGCTCCAACAGCAGCTTCTTGCGGCTGGTCACGCGAATCTGATGCCCTTCGACCGTGCCCGAAAGCCCTTGCCCCGGCAGTTCGCTGACCTCATCAGCATGATAGATCGTCAGCTTCCGCTCACGTGCCGCCGCCACCACAGCCTCGGCCAGCGGGTGCTTGCTGTAGCGCTCGACCGAGGCAGTCCAGCTCAGCAACTGCTCAGAGGTCAACGTCTTGACCGTCGTGATCTGTTCAAGTTGGGGACGGCCATAGGTCAGCGTCCCCGTCTTGTCGAAGATCGCCACCTGGCAGCCATCAATCCGCTCCAGTACGCCCGGATCTCGAATCACGATCCCGCGTTTGGCACACAGCGAAATGCCCCCCAGGATCGCCACCGGAATCGCAATCAGCAGCGGGCAGGGCGTCGCCGTCACCAGCACCGCCAGAAATCGATGCGGCTCTCCACTGAAGTACCATGCTCCCACCGCGATCGCGACCGCCAGTGGTGTGTAGAACGTCCCGAGCCGGTCAGCCAGCCGTCGCATCCGTGGTCGCTGGTTCTCGGCGGCCCGCATAACCTCCATGATTTTGGCGTAGCGCGAATCGATCGCGAGCTTGTCAGCCCGGATGGTGAGTGCCGAGTTCCCGTTAATCGCCCCCGAGATCACAGCTGCCCCCGGAGCCTTGTCGATCTGATACGGCTCGCCGGTCAGGTACGACTCGTCCATCGTGCTGTGCCCCTCAGTGACGGTTCCGTCGACGGGGCTTGTCTCGTGGGGGAAGATCGACAACAGGTCGCCGATTTTGATCTGGTCGATCGCGATGTCGACGGTCTTGTCCCCATCTCGCCGGTGGGCGAACTGTGGCATCCGGCGCGCCAGCAGCTCCAGCGCCGAAGACGCCCGCCGGATCGCGTACGACTCGAGGACCTGCCCGCCCGACAGCATCAGGACCACGATCACACCGGCCAGCGGCTCACCGACAAAGACCGAGGTGACAATCGAAATCCCCGCCAGCAGATCTGACCCGAACTCCCCGCGCAGTGCCCCCTTCAGCAGCTGCCACACCAGCGGAATGCCGCCGCCGAACAGGGCCACCAGCAGCGGCCACTGGAACGCCGGGATTCCCCCCAGCAGCGAAGTCCATCCGCTGTACTTCATGACGAGCGAGGTCGCAATCGCCCCCGCAGCCAGCAGAGCGATCCCGAGCGATCCCTGTTCCACCGGGGATTCGGCTTTCTTGGGTGGTACAATCATGGAGTGGAGCAGTCAGACGAGGTGGATCGATCGCAATGCGTACGTATCTTATTGATCTTACCAGACTTTCACCCCCGGAAACCCGTTTTGCCCGTGTACGTCTCCTACGTCGGTGACCCCGTCTCCTGCTCCCTCTCCCCACGAACCGCATGAGTATCAGAGGAGAGGTTGATGTGGGGAGAGGGCCGGGGTGAGGGGCTGTGTGATTCCCCCTCACCCCATCCCTCTCCCCCGCGACAAGATTTCGTGCGAATCACATCGATTGCGGGGGAGAGGGAGAGAGACGGCGCCTCTGCACGACATGTGAGATGCACACCCGCTTTTGCTCCGTCTCACCCCGCCGGGTTTGTTTCTCCCCCCCGTCATGCGGTATACCAGAACACTCTCGTCCCCGGACGGGAACACGATCGGTCCTGGCTTTTCATTGGAGTGGCCCCATGCGGCGATTCGCACTTCTGGCGGTTGGTTGTCTCTCGCTCGCTCTGTCAGCAAATGGCGCTGACGCTGAGGACTCCGCCAATGTCTCGTTCGAGCGGGTCCAGCTCGACGCCCGGTTCCGCTCGGAAGGCGTCGGCATCGGCGACTTCAACAAGGACGGCCAGATGGACATCGTCGCCGGCGACCTCTGGTACTCCGCTCCCGACTGGAAACGGCACGAACTCCGCAAACCCGGCGACTACTGGGCCGGAGTCGGCTACAGCAACAGCTTCGCCAACTGGGTTTACGACATTAACCAGGACGGCTGGTCCGACATCATCATCGCGGGCTTCCCCGGCGAGCCCTTCCACTGGTACGAAAACCCCAAGGGCGAGGAAAAACACTGGGCCGAACACGTCATCTGGCACAGCATCTGTAACGAGTCGCCGCAGTTCTCCGACCTGACCGGCGATGGCAAGCCCGACCTCGTCTTCGGCAGCCAGCCCGAGGCACAGATGGGTTACATCGAGATCCCGACCGGCGAAGCTGTGTATCAGAAGTGGAACTTCGTGGCGGTTAGCGAACCAGGCGACCCGGGCCAGAACGGCACCTTCAAGTACTACCACGGCATCGGCGTGACCGACTGCAACGGCGACGGCAAGAACGATGTCGTCATCCCCCACGGCTGGTGGGAACACCCCGCCCAGCTCAACGGCAAAGTCTGGGCCTTCCACCCGCATGTGCTCGGTGAGAACGGAGCCCCGCAGACCGGTGCGGACATCTATGCCGAGGATCTCGACCTCGATGGCGACATGGACATGCTCATGACCTGCGCCCACAAACACGGCGTCTGGTGGTTCGAGAACGGCGAAAAGCAGGGGAAACCCGGCATGACCTACCACCTCATCGACGACAGCTTCTCCCAGACCCACGCGCTGATGTTTGTCGACGTGAACGGCGACGGTAAGAAGGACATGGTCACCGGCAAACGCTACTACGCCCACAACGGCGGAGACCCGGGAGCCAATGACCCGGTCATCATGGTCTGGTACGAGATCGACCGCTCGAAAGACGGCCCCAAGTTCATCAAGCACCCACTCCCCGCGGGCAACGACACCGGCGTCGGCACCCAGTTCGCCACCGGCGACATCAACGGAGACGGCCTCCTCGACATCGCCCTGTCGAACAAGAAGGGGGTTAATATCCTGCTGCAGAAGCGGGAGAAGACGGTAGCCGGGAGGTGATTCCGTAGAGAGCCGGAAGCGTCAGCGCCCGGAGCGATTCACGAGTGACGGAAACTCCGGGCGCTAACGCTTCCGGCTCATCGGGTGTCTCAGTCTCAAGCTCCGCTTCGTCGACAGCGACTTGACTCACCTGCTACCCAAGCGGTTCCAGCTGCAGGTGCAGGCACTTTTCAAATTCACTGGCACCAATCACCAGCGACCATCGAAGCAGAGCTTCGAGGATAGGCGTCCCCAAGCCGGAGCTGAGTACGAGATCACAATTGGAGTTCAGGATGGAGGATTACATTGCCTATTGCATACTGGCAAATGCCGTTGTTTGCATGTTTCTAGGGGCGATTATCGGAGGTCGACGTGAAGCATCTGTAAATGGCGCGGTCTTAGGGTTCATTTTCGGTGAGATAGGACTGATAGCTGCATTTTCTCTCGATGAACGCCCCAAGTGTCCCAACTGTAGCGAACGCATCAGCACCGACGCGAAACTCTGCTGCCATTGCTGCTCACCACTTCACTGGCCCAGATAGCCGGATGATTCAAGTACGCTGGGTGGCACGGGTTGGCCCGCTTTGGGGCCTACCCGTGTGCAACGCACAAGAGGCTACCTCGCAGTTGACCCTGAAGCAATGACCTCTCCCAGCGGGTGGCCTCGTCATCATGGCCAATGGGTGCCATTCTGTGAGCCGTGCCGATCAGTGACGGACGTCAACCTTTGACCACACTGCTCGCAGAGCAGTGGCACGCATTCTTGAGAGTTCACGGTCGGATGGCATCAGTCCGATTGCCTTCGACTCGGCGTTCGTGAACCTCAACTGCGGGGTAGTGGATTCGGCGGGGTGGCCCAGTCATGGTGATCAACGAGTGGCACGCCCAGAGTCTTCGATGGGCGTGGTGAGTGGCAATAGAACCACGGCCTTCGCAAAGCCTCTGACCGTGCCACCCGACGAGTTGTGCGAAGCAACCGACCGATTCCCATCGGTGCGGCGTTCGAGAACCTCAGCTGCGGGTGTGGGTAGATGCTCCGGGGACACGTCGGGCTGACGCCCGGCGCTCGCTGCGGGGGAGCGTTCCGATGGTTTTCGTGTGCTCAACGCAGGGGGGGCAGGGGCCGCAGTTGACTGGGGGCTCCCGGTGGTCGACCCCATCCACCCGTCACCCGTCCCTATTTGTTAGTTGTCTCGGGAACCACATCAGACCAGACGCGAAAGCTCTGCAGTTGATTTCTGCCAAAAGTCGTCGTCAGGGCGACATCAGCTGCGTCTCGACCACGGGCCATCAGCACGCGGCCGATGCGCGGCACATTGTTGCGGGCATCAAAGGCGTACCACGCTCCCCCCAGATAGACCTCGAACCACGCACTGAAGTCCATCGGACTCGCGACGGGTGGCACACCGATGTCGCCCAGATATCCGGTGCAGTACCGAGCCGGGATATTCAAGCTGCGACAGAACGTGATCGCCAGATGCATATAGTCGCGACAGACTCCCACGCGTTCGCGATAGACTTCCAGGGCGGTGCGATTCGCTCTCGCCAGCTGATAGTCAAAGCGAATGTGTCGGTGGGCGAAGTCGCAGATCGCCTGCACCAGAGGCCAGCCCGCGGGCAGATGTCCGAACTGAGCCCAGGCGATGTCCTTGAGCTCGCTGTCGACTTCGCAATAACGGCTGGCCAGCAGAAAGACCAGGACTTCGTAGGGCAGCTCTTCGACGGCATGTTGATGCGCATCAGGCACCTGCACATCCGTAAGACCCGAGTTCTGCACGATCGAGTCATTCATCAAGACCACGCGGCCCGGCGGCACGACCATCCGCAAGCATCGATTGCCGAACCCGTCGAGATACTCGGTCATCGGCACCGGAGGATCGACGACCAGCTGTTCGGTCTTGCGAATCAGCGAACCGATGGAGGGATGGATCAGCCCCAGCGCTAACAAAGGAGTCGGCTTTTCAAACTGAAAAGCGACTTCAAACCCAACATGAATCAGCATGCGCTACGACACCTTATGACTTTTCAACACGTACCAGCGTGTTTCACCATACCATCATTCGGTGGCGCAGCGTTGTCGCAAATGACTCCAATGGGAATATTCCTCGACATAAAGCCGGGACGAATCTCGCAGCGGCATGCCTAACTTGGCCCATGCCGGTGGTCAGTCCTTCCCGACACGGATGACTCGCTTGCCGAAGTTATCGCCACGCAGCAACCCGATCAGGCCGCGGGGGGCCGCTTCGAGACCGTCGAGGATCTCTTCGCGGTACTTGATCTTCCCTTGAGTGATCCACCCCTCCATCGCTTTGGCGAACTCGGGATACAGGTGCGGGAACGTGTCAAAAATAATGAACCCCTGGAGCCGCAGCTTCTTCTTCAGAATATGGCCCATGAGCAGGCTCAGCCGATCGGGCCCGGGAGGCAAGCGCGTGGCGTTGTACTGCGACACCAACCCGCACACCGGGACGCGGGCATTCGCGTTCAGCAGTGGAAGCACCGCATCGAGTACCTGGCCGCCGACGTTCTCGTAGTAGACATCAATCCCATTCGGCACCGCTGCGGCCAGCTGTTCCGCGAAGCCGGGGTCCTTGTGATCGAGGCACGCATCAAACCCCAGCTCGTTCACCGCAAAGGCACATTTCTCTGGACCGCCCGCGACACCGACGACGCGGCATCCCAGAATCTTGCCGATCTGTCCCACTGTTGCCCCCACCGGACCGGTCGCAGCTGCGACGACAATCGTCTCGCCCGGCTGGGGATTGCCGATCTGTGTCAGTCCTGCCCAGGCAGTAAACCCCGGCATCCCCGAGATACCCAGCGCCCAGGACGGACGAGCTGGCGCCGGACCGAGGTTCAGCACTCCCTTGCCGTTCGACAGTGCGTAGTCCTGCCACCCGCTGTAGCTCACCACCCAGTCGCCGGGCTTGAATCGATCGAGGTTCGATTTGACGACTCGCGACACCGTCCCGCCGACCATGACCTCGCCGATCTGCACCGGGGCGGCGTATGACGGCTCGTCACTCATCCGGCCCCGCATGTAGGGATCAAGCGATAGATAAACCGTCCGCAACAGCATCTCACCCGCACCGGGCTCCGGGATCGGGCTTTCAACGATTCGAAATGAGCTGTCCGTCGGCTCCCCATGCGGGCGCTCGGCGAGGACGACTTGACGATTGGTGGAGGTGGATTGGCTCATGAGGGGAGTGACCAGAGAGTTCGAGACGCTGGGAAAAATGGATCGAGCATTCTACGGCTGACGAATACAGACCAGCTGTTCCTTGCGATCTGCTCCGTTTCCGACACCGATACGCAGGAAGAGATCTTTGCCACTGACCGCGATACTGGAGTAGCTGTCGTTGCCGAGGGTGTTGCGGGCGACTTCGTGAAACGCGTCTCCCTTGGCCTCGAACACCATCGTCTCACCCGACAGGTTCGGCACGAACAGCTTCCCCTGACAAACCACTGGCGAGGCACTGAACGATCCGCCGAGGCGTTCCTTCCACAGCTCCTTACCTGTCTTGGCGTCCCAGCACCAGGCAATCCCACCGTCCTCGATAGCGAAGAGATGCTCTCCCGAAACCACGAGCGATGGTTCATAGACCTTGGTCTTGTTGCTCCAGACCTTTGTTCCGTTCGCGTCGACACCCACGGTCTCGCGGTCGGGGTAACCACCGCTGGCGAAGACCATCGTCCCATCGGTGACTGGCGTCCCGCACGTCGCCTCGGCGATCGCGTCGATTGACCACAGCTCATCCCCCGTCGCCGGGTTGTAGCTGGTGAGTTTGTTACACCCGCTGATGACCAGCTGATCCCGACCACCGATCGTGGCCAGCAGCGGTGAGGAGTAGGTTGCCACAGCGGGGCGGGCCTTGCGCCAGATGACATCACCGGTCTCGCGGTGCAGGGCGGCGATATACCCCCCGCTCAAGTTGTCACCCGCGATGATAATCGTCGACTTGTACAGAATCGGCGACGGAGCGAACCCGAACTTCGATCCAAAGGCACCGACATCCTGCTGCCAGAGTCGCTTCCCATCGAAGTCGAGAGCCGTCACGAAAATCCGGCCCGCGTTGAAGAACGCCGCAAAGAGCCGCGACCCGTCGCAGGCCACCGTGCTGTTGGCGTTGCTGCTCTTCTGATGAATCACCGCGGGGTCGGGGAAGCCCCCTTCATGCACAGCTGTCTCCCAACGCGGTTTGCCGGTCGCGCGGTCGATGGCGATGACAACCTGCTTTTGCGGCTCGGGGATCGCTGTGGCGACATAGACCGTCGACCCGACAACGATCGGCGAGGAGTGCCCACGCCCGGGGATATCCGCCTTCCAGGCCACGTTAGTTGACCCGTCCCACTTCACAGGGACCTCTGCGTTGCCAGCTGTGCCATCGCCGCGCGGGCCGCGCCACTGGGGCCAGTCGGTCTCGCCGGTCTGGATTGGTGCTGCCTCGGCCATAACTGCCTTCGGAGCGACCTCGACCACCGGCACCGACTCCGCGGGTGGCCGACGCGAACAGCCGGTCAGTGTGAATGCGGTGATGAGAGCGACCGCCAGCGCAAGTCTGGTGAGTGAAGTGTTGGCCAATCGAGTCATGGGAGTAACCATCGAGACGGATGAAGCGAGCGAGGCGAATCACTGAACGATAGACCACCCGGGAAGTAGCGGCAACAATGGCAGTTGGAGGCTCCACCTCGACCCCGGAGGGTATTGGGGGCAACCAGAGTAGACTCGCTTCATTTGAAGTGTGCCAGGAATTCATCAACGCCACTCTCGAAGCTATTCAAGTCATCTCCAAGAAGTGTTGAGTACTCCCCGTGTTTACCCACCAATGCAACCTCACCTTTTCCAGTGTTACTTTTCATCCAGTCGTTGTACGGCGAAGGTATTGGTATGTCTGTATCAAGCACTAATACATGAAAATGAGTTGGAAGGAAACGATTCAAGGCACTACACAACGCTCGAAAAGCGAGTTGTGACTGTCCACTCCAAAGTGCGGCGACAAAAACCATCTTTGGCATATTTGAAGACACCGCCTCAAAACGAACAACATCTGTGAAGAAATCTGACTGCAGTCCATACGGAACAAACTCATCTATCAATTTCTGAACAGACATCGCATTCCTCACAATTAAAGATCTATGACGATGACGCTGAATGGTCCGGTAATTTCTGACCGGAGTAACTCACTCACTTCTCCGCCCCCGCCTTGGTCCGGAGCGTCCTCTCAAAGAATTCATTGACCGTCGGGACCAGCCACGGGACGCCTTTCAGTGAATGCGGGCAGTGGCCGATCTTGGCGAGGCGGTGGTACGTGACATCTTTCACTCCCGCGTGATCGAGGGCGATCACGAACCGGTCGGCGGTCTCGACTCCCACTTGTTCGTCATCGACGCCGTAGATCAGCATGAGCGGCGGAGTCTTGGGCGAGACATGCCTGAGCGGCGAGGCCAGCTCATAGTCACCGGCCCCAGCTGCGCCGGGAAGGCCGCCGAGGAACAGCTTGATCGCATCGGGGATCTGGTTGTGTTCGACCTGATGCCGCAGATCGATGGGGCCGCTGTCGCTCACGACCGATTGCACCCGGCTGGAGAACTCCCGGTAGGGGCCGTCGTCGTCCGGAATCGCAGTCGTATCCGCCATCCCCAGCAGCAGCGCCAGATGCCCGCCCGCCGAGTTCCCCCAGGCTCCGATCGCGTCGGGGTCGATCTGGTACTCCTTTGCATGAGCCCGTAACCACCGGACCGCACACCGGCAATCCTGCAGCGCAGCTGGGAACCGAGCCTCACGCGAGAGCCGGTAGTTGATCGTGACCGCCACGAAGCCGAGCTTCGCGAAGTCGATGATATTTCCCGGCGTTCGCTGCCCCGGCGTCGAGAAGCTCGACTTGTCCCCCTCCAACCACCCGCCCCCATGAATCACCACAATCGCCGGTCGCAGTTTCCCCGCCGAGTCACTCGGCATCGCCAGATCGAGACCCCAGTTTTTCTCCGTTCCGTCCCGGTAGTGCAGATTGTGCAACAGCGTCACGCCGTCGGGAATCTTGCTCTCATCGGCATCTGAGGCACATAAAGCCTGCATGCCCCCAAGAAGGAAGACGAACAGACAAAAGTGAAAGCTGGATCTCATCGTCAGACTCCTGGTCAGTGACAGAGGACTCACGGCAGCCTATCGTCACTTCGGCCAGAAGCTCCAGCGTGGGGCGATAAAGCGTTGGATGCAAACCAGAGCCTGGAGTCATCTTTAAAAGGCAGACTCCAGCGATCCGGCACCTCGACGAAGCCCGTTTCAGCTCGGCAGTTGATGAATCGACCGCTCAATTTGGTCGAACCTCCACGGCCTGTGGCCCCAATGGCTGAGGCAACCTGGGCTCCCCCACCTCGGTTGGCACCCTGATCTGGATTTCCGCCGAGACTGGTCTCGAAAAATTTGACACGGCGGGGTCTGAGATGGTAGAACAATGGGATATTACGAGTTAGCGCGGTTCCCATCTCTACCCATTCGGGTAATTCCTACTTGAGGAGAACGTTGAATGAAATTCAAGAGAAGTGGTTTTACGTTGATTGAGTTGCTGGTGGTGATTGCCATCATTGGAGTTCTCGTTGCATTACTTCTTCCCGCAGTGCAGCAGGCTCGCGAAGCGGCACGTCGCTCGCAGTGCAAGAACAATCTGAAGCAGATCGGATTGGGTCTACACAACTATCTGGAAACCTTTTCGCAGTTTCCACCGGGTCGCATGACACCTTCTCGTGGCCAGAACGTTGGCATGCCCTGCTGGTATGGCCACCTCTCGCCGCTGTACCACATCTTGCCGTATGTCGATCAGGCCAATGTTTACAATCAGCTGGATCACAGTGAAACACGCGTTCGCGCGTCAGGTCCTGCCTGCCTTAAGAACGCCTTTGTGAAAACCATTTCATTGCCTGTGTTCATGTGCCCGACCGATCCTCGCCACACCAACGGCCTCAATACGAACAGCTATCGTGCTAACTTTGGGTCGAGTGTCTATGCCGGGCGGCACTTCGGCAGCGATGTTGGAGTGGATCCAGTCTACACGCCGCGTGCTGCAGCTGCGCTTGACGGGGCCTTGGGTGGTTCGTTCGGCGATAACGGCGGGATCAAGATGGGCCAATTCATCGATGGCACATCAAACACCGCGATGTACGCTGAACGTATGATTGGCACCGTTGACAATACGACTATCAGCTTGGGCAACTACATGTATCGAAATGGTGGCACGAATCTGATCACGTCGTCCTCTCCGACGAACGACACGGCCAGCGTCGTTGCAGCCTGTGCTGCCGGGGACCCGACAGTTGCCGCGAACTACAGAACTGACTGGGGCTGGACGAGTGGCGATGACCCGGCCTGGTATTACTCAAGTTACCAGCAAGGAGCATACAACCACGTTTATACTCCGAACTTTTCTCGGCCTGATTGCGGGTGCGGCTCGATTCCGGACGACGAGAGTGAAGTTGCGATCGTCTCCGCTCGTAGCCACCACACCGGAGGCGTGCATACTCTCCTGGCTGATGGTGCTGTCAAATTCGTGAGCAACAGCATCGACCTCGGTGTCTGGCAGGCAGCCGGCACTCGAGCTGGCGGTGAAGTCCAAGGTGAATGGTAGGAAATCTAAGGGTGAGGCGTTTGAGCCATCGCGGCCGCGAAATCGGCCGCGATGTGCTCCTCAATCGGGATGGCATTGTGTCCGGCTGAAGTTACAGCTGGCCATTGCTCCGGTTGTGTTGAGCTCTCGCAAATGCGCCTGCCTGCCCGGTGATGTTTCAGGACATTTCTACCGAACCGCACCACACAAGAAGAATCGATTCTGCGAATCGATCTGGACGACGATGCGCGCAGTGAATGTCATGGTGTAATTCGAAGTTGATGCTAGAAGACCTCCAAGGGATCGATCGATGACTAATGGACTTCGTAGAGCGGCTTTCTTTTGTATCGTCGTTTTCCTGATGGGTTGTAGTGATCCGGGAAAAGGTCCTAACAGCATGGACACCCGAAATTACTATGGCGCATTTAACGTGGTCGTCTCGGAAGTCGAGAACCTGCAGTTTCAAGTGAATGCGAAAACCTATGTGGGGAAAAGCAACCCAATTGAGGACCAGCTGGGGAGCGCCATCTACGCCTTTATGACAAATCCGGACGTGAAAGGGACACCGCTGGAGGCAGAGGCGAAGAAGCTGGCGGACAAGGAACAAGAAATTGTCAAAATCTGGAAGTCTCGGGGCGGCGTGAAGAAGATCAGAGAGGCCTCAAAGGAAATGCTGGACCAGGTCGAGCGTATGAAACCGATGATCAAATGAGTGACCGCCTGAACTTGGCTAAGCTCCCTCTCATGGGAGATGATGCCGATTTGTTGACACCCCGCATTCAGAACCTGAATTTGGATTATACGACTGTGACACACGAAGCCGCGACATCATGTCACGATTCATCGATCGCTGCCCTCTCGCGCGGCGATGATCAGGGATTGTCGAATCTACGAAATCCGCTGGGTCAGCTCGACAAGTATCCGTGGACTCCTGTTGTCCATGCCCCGGCATCGACGACGTCAATGCATTGGACGACCCGGGTCGCCCGCAGTCTCGTCTACGTCACGATCCTCGCAGCTACCGGTTGTGGGCTGGGGGGGCAGGGCGGCTCGCAAGAATTCTCCGAGGCTGAACAAAAGGCTCAAGTTGAAAAGCTCCTGGCAGCATACCCACAAAAGCCAACCGATACCCCGGAACAAATTCGGAAAAAAGAAGCAGAGGTGGAGGAGAAGTTGCCTCAGGTCAACGCCATGCTCGAGGAGCTCAAAACTGACCCCGCAAAAGTCGATGAAGTCGTCAGTTTGTCGATGAACCTGGTGTCGCTGGCCCCAGAACACCGTGCGGCGAACGTCGCCTATTGCAAAGCGCAGCTGGCCTCATTCTTCGCCAAAGAAGCGAAAGACCACTACCAGGCGTTGGTCGCCATTAATTCGGCAGCTCGGGAGATCGAGCGCTTCCTGGCGATCTTCAACGACTTGACCGAAGACGAGCGGAAGCTGTTCCAGGAGGTTTACTTCAACCAGGCGCGCCGTGAAGGCTATTACCCTGATGGAGAGAATGCACCGGAAGTCTTTAGGAATGCGATCGAGAACCTGCTGAAGATGGGATTCCGTGATGTCCAGCGGCTGAAGACAGAGCCGAAGTTTGCTCATTTCTTCACCGACCCGGAATTCGCCCCGGTCCTGGAATCCGCCATCAAGCAGATCGAAGAACCCGCGGCACCTGCTCAGCCCAAATGATGCCAGTCAACGACTGGTGCTGAGATGATCTCAACTCCGGCACCGTCTTCAGAGGCAGACTCCTGTAGGGTGCCCCCGATTGCCGTTTGGACTACCAGGGCGGTGGAGCGATAAGAGGTTTTCACAACCAGTGGTTTATCTCGGTATGCCTCTTGTGCAAGGACACACAGGTAGGCCGCAAAGCCAGCCAACCGGTGCCACCCGGCGGACTCGTAGGTTGTTAAACTCCGCGCCAACTGAGTCAAAGGATCGCAATTCATGGGGTCGACAATTTCTCTGCAATGCCAAGGGAAAGATCTGGCATTAAACCTTCCGGGCACGCCAGTCATGGAGGCGGCAATTGTGCCGGAATCAGAATGCGGAACGCTGATTGACACCGCCTTTAGCGATACAGGAGTCTCTGTAGACTGCCAGCTACTTGCGAAAGCAATCTCTCAATCACTCTCACAAGCAGCCGCCAATCACATGGAGCATCTTGTTAGCGACAAGATCATTGCCGAGATGTTTCCGGGGAGTATTGGAAGTTGCAAGGCTCTCGACTTTCAACTTGCGGGATACCCACCGGATGTGTATTTCTATCTATCCACACAAATGACAACTTACGCGATCCTTGAATGCCGTCGCATCAAAGACCGTAAGAAGGAAGTCTTATTTGAGGTGTGTCCCCTTGTGACGGAATTTGATGCTCTACCACCACGTGGTAAGATTCGAATTGAAAGAAGAAGACGCAAGAACCCAATGATTGATGTTCTCCGCAAGATGCTTAAGTTCACTGAGTCGTTGCCTGACGATGCGATTGTAGAGATGTATGCGACTTGACAGAGGCTGGGTGGGGTGGCCCACACGCAGGGTGGCACTGGCGGTCGCTTTGGGCCGCCAGTGATTACACTTGATACCGCTTGGCGACTCTGGCCTAAACGTTTCTAGCGTCCAGCACTGGCGAGTCAAAGCCCTCGCCAGTGGCACCCGAGGGCTCAGCGGATGCTCAGGTTTTAACGCACTTCGGCACCAACCCATGTTGTCGAACTACTTGCCGGGAGTGGCGGCGGGTTGTTTGATTAGCCAGACTTCCGCGACCTGACAACCACGCTGCTCAATCAGTTCCCATTGCAGCTCGAGGACGCCGTCGGCGGTGGCCTGTGGCGGGACATCGAACTCCACGGGCCACAGCTCTTTTGGCTGCGCCAGCGGTCCGTGGATCTCATACTTCTGATCTGCCCGGAGTCGCATCTTCGCATGAAATCGCCCGGCGTAGGTCACGCGCAGGCGATACGATGCAGCCGGATCGAGGTCTTGATATCGCATCCGCAGTGGGGTCCCATACAGCGTTTCCGCCTGGTTGCACCACGAGAGTTTCCGGGAACTGAGCCGTAACGGGTCGTAGTTCTCGCGGTCTCCGAATTCGGACTGCGAAGTGCCCACGAAACTGGGATCGTCCTTCCAGGCGTCTTCCCGCGCCGTGGGCAGCAGATGTGGCTGTTTGCCGACGCATCCCAGGTCGTCATAGAAGCCGCCTTGCCCGGGATTCTCCCAGTTCACAATCTGCTGAACTCTCCTCAGCTGCTCCTGCGTGTTTTTGAGAGCCAGGATCTCGACGAACTGGGCCTCGAGCCAAGGGCTGTCGTTGAGCGGAAGGTCGATATAATCAAGGACGGCGCCGCGATCCGGGCGGTTAGCGCCCCAGTTCGGCGTATCCAACTGCATCCCAATGGACTCGGAGAGCTGTTGACCAAGTTCCATGAGTCGGGCGTGCAAGTCGTGGGCCGTCTTATCGGTCTCATGCAGAGCGAGCGCCTTGCGGGCGCTGGCGATGGCAGCCACCACTCCAACGTCTGACGCCTTGCCCAGACTTTCGATGGCCTGGTCCTCAATTTCATTGTGCCGAATGAGTCGCTGTTTCAGGTAGGCGTCGTAATTCGCCCTCAGCAGCGGCAGCTGGAGACGCCAGTTGGTCTTGGCAATTTGCGGGTGCCGGCTTTCGATCTGCTGCCAGTGTGCGAGCGTGGCTTCAATGCGGTCATTGGTTGCCAGTGGCCCGCGCCAGTTGGCCTCGAGCGCAAGTAACCCTTGCGCCACGTCGGGCCCCAGTTCCGAATGAAAAAAGTAGCGGCCGTAGTCCGCGAGGATCTCCTCGACGCTCTGTTTCGAATCCCAACCGCAAGCACTCCAGACGAATTTGTTGACGTCGTCGTTAATGCCATCCGAGTACGTCCCGAAGCCGTCGGCCAGTGCAGCTTGAGAATTGTGGATGTGGGCCATCGCTCGAGGACGAGGGTTGTACGGTTCGCGTCCGAGCGCCTGGCAAAACGCCGGGTCCCAGTCGGGAACTGAGTACTCGCATCGGAGCGTGTGACAGATATCGGGATAGCGACGGACGCGATACTTGAGCGGCGTACGTGCGCGGGCCTCGGCGAGGGTGTGCTTGACCCACGGTCCGAACACAACCCCATTCAGCCAGTCGGGCTCGTGTTCTCTTAAGTATCCGAAAAAGATCTCGTTCTTGTCTGGCGTGAATCCCTGATTGGAAACCCAGACACCAGCCTTCGGATGCGACTCATGCAGCATGTCCGTCATCTGCTGCAGCCACGGAAGCAAGATTTCCGGGGGCGTATCACCAGGATCGCCACCTGGGACAAAGATATGGTCAATCCGCGAGCACGACTGAAAGAGTTTGCGCCAGCGGGCCAGTTCCTCAGCGGCCTGCTGGGGGTCTTCCACATTCCCCTCGACCGGCACCCACATCCAGACTTCGAGTCCATAGGCGGCACAGAGATCGCATAATTTGCGGTTCATGTCCCAGGGGCTGAGGGGCATCAACGGATTCTGCGGTACATCCGGCTTCATGGCTGGGATGAGCTCGATGGCATTCGTCCCGAACACAATCAGGTCGCGGAGATACTGCTCATATTGCTTCACATCCCAGGCGTCGTAGCTGTTCGCCGAGTCACGGTAGCCGAGCTGATGGCCGCGAATCAGAACATCGGGAGCGGAGGAGATTCGCTGCTCCGCCGGCATTTCGAGTTTGCCCTGCGTCATCGACATTAGGCGCAGCAGACGGCCAGCTGCATAGAGCGTCGCACGCTCGTCGTATCCCAGCAGCGTCACGGTTGTCGAAGCGGACGACGATTCGACCCATATCGCGTAGGCATCAGCGCGCGCGGGACGCTCCAACCCGTCGGGAATCTGGATGTTTGCGGTCTCTGAAAGCGTTTGAATCACGATTCGGGGACGTTTGTCGTCCGGCATGTTCGCCACGAGAGGAATGCGAATCCCCGTGCGTTTGGCAACTTCGTCGATCAGGATTTCCGGTGCCTTCGCCGCCACGGAACCCTTGCTCAGATTCACCACAACCGCGTTCGACAGATCGAGTGTCTTGGTATCTTTGGCCTCGACATCGCGAGAAGACAACATCCCTCCGAAGAGGGCGAGTACAAAAACAAATCGAAGTAGTCCTGAACGCATCAGTAGATCTCCGGAGCGCGGCGAATTCGAAAGTAACTGAGAATTGGATGAATCGGCAATATGCCAGATCGCCGGAAGAATTGAAAGCGCCGACGCGGAGCCCGAGGTGGCGCTGCGGCATACCAGCAAACAGACATGAGGAGGACACTGGGGGGCCGTTGCCAAGGCGAGTGCAACAGGCAATCATGCCTCTATGGCCTGCGGCCCACAGAGGTTGCAAGCAACCTGGGCTACCCTTCCACATAACTGTGGACCACCTGTAGCCCCCACCCTGCCGCGTCCAACCAGCCATTCATCATTCCTTATCTTTTGTGACCATGTCTATGCCAGACAGGACCAATAATATCAGTCCAAAAAGTCCATAAATCACAGCACTAGAGTCCCCGCTACTGGTTGATGAAATGATTCCAGTCGTCACAATCATGAGTCCCAGAAACAAACATCCTAATGATGGCTTTGTTTTCATCATGCTCCTCATAAAGCAGTTTCTTCGGCTGGGTAGCACCGGTTGGAGGGTGGCCCAGACGTTGCTTTGAACGTCTGGGTGACGCAGGTACAAGAGGTTCTTGCTCTTGATGCTCTATTCCGTACACCTCTTGTTACTCTGCAACCCAGACCCTCAGAGCAGGGTCTGGACCACCATGCCGAGCAACCTGGGCTACCCTGCTATCAATGGGCTGCAACTTGGACCATGAGCCCATACTCATAGCTCGTCAGGTACCAGCAGCGTCTCCAGACGAGCGGCGACGAACTCGTCTGTCAGTTTGACCGACTCTTCGCACTCTTCGAGATAACTCTCGGCCAAAACTCTTGTCATGGCCGAGATAACTCGCGGCGATTGAATGGCTCGGAGAAGTCTTTCGTCGCTGACGCTCTCCTGCCGATGGAATTCACAGAGCGTCTCTCCGTTGAATAACGCACGCTTCGTGAGCAAGTAGAAGTTACTCACGTCGTTTTCACTCAGACCATCTTCGTCGAGTAACTCGATCTGAAAAACCTGAATCACTTCGGGGTCCTGCCCCTTGCGCGGCTTCACTCGCCACAGTTTCCAGACAGCACCGTTCGTTGCTACAGCCCACTCGGCAGATTTATTCGCGGCGTACATGACAGCCTGGTTTTGGACACTTTCGTTAAGTCGTGACCGACTGTTCTTACACTCGATGACCAGAAATATGTTTCCATCCAGGCAGAGGGCGATGTCAATTCGCTGGTTGAGGGCGTAGACCTCGGTGTCAATATTTGACGAATCGTAACCCAGTGCTTCCTTGAGGACATCGACACACCAGATACGGATCTGCTCCTCGGATCCACTTTGTTCGTAAATCGCAGCTAGCCGCCGGCTCAGTGTGCCCATGCTATCGCGAATCTTCGTCGTGTATTCCTCGCGAATCTGCAGCTTTGAGCGACGGCTGCGACTTTTCTTCTTGGCCTCTTCAACGCCCTTGGCCTCCTCGCTGGCCTTGGTGTTTTGAATCGCAGCCTGTTCGATGGGGGAGGGCTGTTCAATCGAGACGACAAACGAATTGCGACACACCGGACAGCGAATCGCTTTGCCGATCAGGTTCTCATGTTTCTTGGGAACTAAGAGGCTGACAAACAACCTCAATAGACCTCGTGTTTCACGATGCTGGGTGGAGGATTCTGAAGCAGATGGCCGCGAGGGAGAGGTTGTTCCAGGCATCGATCAGAGTGGATGTCGGTCATAGCGGATGCGCATGCGACGCAGTCCCTTGATCCAGCTGAAGGTGCGTTCGACGGGCCAGCGGAATCGGCCCAGGTGCGAACCGTGTGGGCGGTTGCGGTAACGAATGGCGGAGTCGATGCCGCGAGCCGACAGCCGCCTCCCGAGTGGCCTGGCTGTCGTATCCGGCGTCGGCGAAGAGGAGGTCTGGTAACTGGCGTGGTCGTCCCGGCTGGCCCCGATCGCGGGATACGCGGCGACGGTGGGCAGGATCTCGCGATGATCGCTGAAGTGGGCGGGAGCACTACGCAGGACCAGCGGAGTCCCGCGCAGGTCGGTCAGCAATGTCAGCTTTGTCCCGAGTTTTCTGCGGTCGACGGGGCTGGGGCCACTGCGATCACCACCGCCAAACGCCCTCACGTGAGTCGAGTCGATCAGTACGACGCTGCCACTCAGACAGCCACGTTGACGAAGCCGCGACAACAATCGGAGATGCACACGCTGCCACACACCGAGTTCCTGCCAGAGCCTCAAGCGTCGCCGTGCAGTTTCACCGCAGCAACCGAATTCCCGCGGGATGTCCTTCCAGCGACAGCCGACCGTCAACACGAACCAGATCACTTTCAGTACGACCGCGTGCGGGATGGCAGGCCGCCCTCCTCGCCTCCCCGACGGCTCTTGCGTCGGCAACAACGACACGACAGACTCGCAAAACGCATCCGGCAGGCGGGCTTCCATGATTCGCTCCTTCCATGATCGTGGTGAGATACGATCACAGGGCGCAAATCTCATGCCCCTTGTCGGATGCCATTTTTACAGGTTGTTTGTCAGCCTCTAAGAACCGCTTTTGACAGTTTGTACATCGAGCCATGCCGAGAATTTCATCGTCATTGCTTTTAATTTCTTCCGACATGCGATTGGCCACCTGATGTTTAACGAGACGTGTAAGTGGTCCGATTCTGAGCGAGTGTTAATGGACATTCAAGTCTGTGATCGGCTCCTTACTCATCTCAAACCTCAGCGTCCCACCCTCGGAGATCTCAGCGTGAGTCAGCCAAGGGCGATCGACAGGTTGGTCATTCAACCAGACCTTGCGGATGTAGGGGAGCTTGTCCGCCCCTTCGGCGATGATCGTCAGCTTCTGACCTGCGATGTCGATCTCGGAGCGTTCCCAGAGAGGGCTGGTGAGTTCGTAGCGGTCGGTGCCGGCAGTGGGGAAGAGGCCCAGTGAACTCAGGACATACCACGCGCTCAGGGTGCCGCCGTCGTCGTTGCCGTCGAGGCCGGTCGGTTCGGTGTTGTGTTTGTTCTCCAGGATCCACCGCGTCCACTTCTGCGTCAGGTCGGGGCGACCCGCATGATTGAACAAGTAAGCGGCATAGATGTCGGGTTGATTCCCCTGCCAGTAGAAGGCGTTCGGGGTCACGCAGACTCCCTTCGGGGCCTTCTCGAAGAACTCCTCCAGCTGGGCGATGAAATAGTCGCGGCTCTTGAAGAGCCCGACCACCGCATCGGCATCCGCCGGGACGCCCCACCGCCACTGCCACGCGCTCCCCTCGACATACGCATGCGTGAGCTTTCCCGAGAAATCGAGGTACGTCAGCAGCTCCGGCGAGAAGTCGTCGACAAAGACCCCAGCTGCGTTGCGTGGTTGAAAGAACTGCGTCTGCGGGTTCCAGAGGTTGCGGTAGTACTCTCCATGCTGTCGGAAAATCTCGGCGTCTTCCTTTCGTCCCAAGGCCTCCGCAAAACGAGAGATGGCGAGATCGGAGTAACAGTATTCGACTGTGCTGGCGACCGATTTCTCCATCAGGTCGGACGGACAGTATTTGTATTTGAGATAGTGCTCGACACCCTTGCGGCCCGAGAATTTTGATCCCTCGGGAGTCGGGGCGAGAGCGGTTTTCTTCATTAGTGCGAGAGCCTGCTCTGCGTCGAAGTCACGGATCCCTTTCTGGTAGGCCTCGGAGATCATGATGTCGGACGGCGTCCCGAACATGGAGTTCGTATACCCCGCCCCCGATGGCCAGCGCGGCAAATACCCACCCTGTTCCCCCATCTTGAGCAGCGACTGGATCATGTCACGCTGTTCCGTGCGAGCGATCAGGTTGTAGAGCGGATGCACCGTCCGGAAGGTGTCCCACATCGACATATCGGTGTAGTACGTGAACCCCTCGGCCCGGTGCGTCTGCTTATCGAACCCGATGTAGTCGCCGCTCACATCGTTGAACGCCGTCGGCATCTGGAAGCTGCGGTAGAGGGCGGTGCGGAAGATCATCCGCTGGCTGTCGGAACCGCCGTCGATGCGGAGGCGGCCGAGTTTTTCTTCCCACTGGTCGACAGCTTGCTGGAGGACCTGGTCGAAGGAGCGGTCGCCTGCCTCGGCACTCAAATTCTCACGGGCGTTGGCGAGGCTGACACAGGAGATGCCGACCTTGAGAGTAATCGTGGTCGGCGAACTATCGGCTGTCTGATCCGCAGCTGTGAACCCGAGGTCGACACCGACCGCATCACCCGAGTTCTCTGCGCGGCCCGGAGTGAATGTCGCTCCGCTCCATGTCCCGAACTCGTGAAAGCTCTGATCGGTTCGAGCCACGAAGTAGTACTTCATTCCGCCATACCGGCTGGAGAAGCTGCCGAAGGTCTCGATCGAGCCCTCGATCTCGCGGGCCTCGGGCAGTACTCGAACGGTCCCGTTCTCACACCGGCCCTTGCCGAGGGCGCTACCGACATCGATGACCAGATGCGGCTTCTCGTTGCTCGTGAACATATACCGATGCACGCCGACATGACGAGTGGCGGTCAGTTCCGCGGTGATCCCCCGTTTAGGGAACGTGATGCCGTAGTAACCTGGGAAGGCGGTTTCATTCTCGTGCGAGTAAGCCGCTTTCATCCCCTTGCGTTCAGCTGCCACGATCTCGGCGACGTTCTTATCGGTACAGGGAATGACGAGCAGATTCCCGCCATCGACTGCTCCCGTCCCGACCAACCGCGTATGACTGAACCCCAGGATCAGCGGGTCGCCGTGGTAGTACCCCGACATATTCGTGGCCCGCTTGCCACCGCGTGTCACCGTATCGGGACTGAGCCGCACCATCCCGAACGGCACTCCCGCTCCCGGATGATTGTTCGTACACAGGAACGAAATCCCCCCGGTGCCGATGAATGGGTTCACGTCCTGACCCAATGGACCAGGTGGAACGCTGGGCTTGGGGGCTTGCGCAGACAGACGACTTGAGAAAGACAGACACCACACGAACATGAGCAGTGTAGCAGTCACAACTCGCCGAGTTTGTTGACCGGTGATGAACATGTGAGAGCCCTCGGGATAATTCGATTGAGAAGGGTCATCATCATGCACAAATCCTAGTATCTCCGCGAATGTGCGAGACCCAGCGCACCGTTGAGTTTGAACCGACCACGACTCTTCGGATGCGTAGGCCGCACTCATCCCCAGCCCGTCTCTCCCACCTGCCTCACAAATCGTTCAATCGCCTGAGCAGCGATCACTGGCTGCGTTTGCAGAATCATGTGAGGTGCGTCGATCCGGATCGATTCCGTCTCTGGTTGAATCTGCCGAATGCGAGTCAGGTTCGAAACCGGGACGACGTAATCCCGGGTTCCCTGAAGATAGAGAATGGGAACCATGCATCGCTGGAGTTCATCAGTGGCATTAATCCGGATAACTTCTCTTAAACGTTCTGCCAGCACAGCGGGGGCGACTGAGCTGAGACTTTTGTCGATGAGAGAACGTAACTCGGGCGAGGAGTATTTCCCGACGAGAGCCCGAAACTTGGCCAGCATCGGGGCCGGGTAGAACATGGCCGGAACGACCAGTCGGGCCGCCCATCGCGGAACGAACCGATGAGGACAAGTCACGAACGAGGCACACAGGATCAATCCGCGTAGACCCGCGGGTCGTTCCGCCGCAAGCTTGATCGCCACCGGGCCACTGAATGATTCCGCGAGAATAATGTAAGACTCGCCCGTGGGAAGTTTCGGTCGAACCAGTTCGATGAGTTCGGAGTAGGTAGCGGTCTGCTGCGTGGGATAGCTGATGACCACGGGGGTGATGTCCGGGGATAACTCCCGACACAACGGCTCGAAGAGTAACCCCGTTCCATCGAGCCCCGGCAGCAGTACGAGTTGCATGGAGACGCCATTCAGACGAGCGATGATCGGATTTGCGACGAGTCCACTTGAGTCACACCTTGCCGTCACTGGGGCTGATAGAGGCAACAACCATCTCAAACATGCGCTCAGGAAAAATCACCTCACGGAATGACCGCTTACCTGTGGTGAGTTATACTTACAGTAGTCCCGGCTCCAGAGTCCACTCATGTCAGAATCATGGCCCGAGCGTTCAGTCGACAGGTCTCACTGGCCGGTCAGCAAGACGACTCGACAACAGTCGACAGATACCCGACCTCCCGGAACGCCCGAGGATTGGCTCATGATGATGTGGCCACTGACCTGTGACGCCTGGGCCATGAAGGGAGAACCACTCGATGAATCCCGACTTCTGCGACATGTTGTCCGCATTCAACGAGGCGGGCGTTGAGTATCTCGTCGTCGGAGCCTATGCGTTGGCGGCTCATGGACTTGTTCGATCAACGGGAGACATTGATCTCTGGATACGCCCCACCCTTGAAAATGCGTCTCGCGTGATGAGCGCCCTCCGAATCTTTCGAGCCCCGCTTGGAGATCTTACTCTGGAGGATCTGTGTTCACCCGATCTCGTATTCCAGATCGGGTTACCCCCTCGTCGCATCGACATCTTGACCTCGATTGCCAATGTTGAGTTCGACGAAGCATGGGCAGAAAGACAAAGTAGTCACGCAGCAGGTCTCGATTTCTTCATTCTAAGCAGAGGCACTCTCATCAAGAACAAAAAGTCGACTGGCCGCACCAAGGATTTAGCTGACGCGGAATGGCTGGAACAGAACCCTGAGTAACTGACATTTTGCCATCGCTTTTCGAGAACACACAGACATCATCCCATGACCAACCTCTATCAAAACCACGGACTGCTCTTCCGTTACCCCGCAGCCTGGAACCTCACCGAAGAGCAGGGCGAGGGGTGTGTCGAGATCACCGTCGCGCCGGGGGAAACGGCTTACTGGACAGCTACGATCCTGACCGAGCGGCCCGAGGTCGCTGAGGTGCTCGAAGCCGCTGTCGACACTTACATGGAACTCTATGACGAGGTCGATGTATTCGACCTCTCCACCGAGATCGCTCATCACCCGGGCGAAGGGCGCGATGTCGAGTTTGTCTGTTTTGAGCTCCTGAACCGGGCCGAGCTGCGGGCGTTTCGGACAAGTCACTGCACGGTTTTGATCTCGTGCCAGGGGACCGACACCGAGTTGGAAGAGCTGCAGCCGATATTCGATGACATCACTTGTTCGCTCGAGGTCCCCGACGGTTTCCTGTCCGGGACACCACAGCGCTGGGTGGATGACGAGTGAGTGGCGTTCGCCGGGGCTGGTACATGTTATGAGTGTTAGGCTCCCCGGTTCGCTTCCTCGAAACTCACGTTCCCGGAATCGCACAAGGAGATTAGTTTACTGGCATCTGGGCCTGCCGTTTTCGAATCGGTTCAACGGCTCACCCACGGTCCTTGATTACGTGAGCCCGCCGTGACCGCCCGCCGAATTGCTTTGTGGAAGGATGACCTGTTTCTCGCGCATGACACCGGGAAACATCCGGAGTCAGCCGCGCGGTTACGAGCCATTCACGCAAAGATTGAAGCCTCACCGGTGTGGGACTCGTGCGATGTCCAACCGCTCGCGAAGCCCGACAAGACACTGGTCGAGCGAGTTCACCCTGCACTCATGGTCAAGGCGATTGAAGAGCTGTGCAAGATCGGCGGCGGACGCCTCGATGCCGATACAGTGGCCAGCCCTCGTTCCAGCGAGGTCGCCCTGACCGCCTCTGCTTGTGCGGTCGCAGCTGTCGACTCAGTCGTGAAAGGGAACTTTCAGCGGGCGATGTGTTTGATCCGCCCGCCGGGCCATCACGCAACAGTCTCTAAGCCGATGGGGTTCTGCCTCTTCAACAATGTTGCCATCGCAGCTGCGCACGCGAGGCAAGTGCTCGGTCTCGACCGCGTGCTGATCGTCGACTGGGATGTCCACCACGGAAACGGGACTCAGGACATTTTCTACAGCGATGGGTCGGTCTACTTTCTGTCGTTGCATCGTTCGCCGTTCTACCCGGGAACCGGCGATGCCGATGAGACCGGCACAGGGCGCGGCCTCGGCTGGACTCACAACGTGCCGTTAGCCTTCGGGGTCAGCCGCCAGAAGTACATCGAGTCGTTCGAGAAAGCCCTCGACCGCGCCGTTGAGCATTGCCGGCCTCAACTGATCCTGTTGAGTGCGGGATTTGATGCTCACCGCGAGGACCCGGTCGGGTCGCTGGGGCTCGAGGTCGAGGACTTTGGGACATTAACCAGAAGCGTCATCGAAGCCGCCTCGATCACCGCTGGCGGACGAATCGTGAGTCTGCTGGAGGGTGGCTACCACGTCGATCGCCTGGCGGAGTCTGTTGAGTTGCACCTGCAAACGCTCGCGAAGTATTAGTTCGAGTTCACGATTCACGTTGACTCACAGACGTGTTGGTCGACTGCTTGCCGGGAGCGGTTTGATTCCAAGCTGCGAGAAACCGCACACTTTGATGGAAACACTGTTTGAACAGAGACCAAACGCCGAGTAGGATAAAAGAGGAGTTTTCAATGCCTGTTTTGAGGCCACTGTCGGCCTTCCCGCCTGGATGGGCACAACTCCTTCCCCGCCTTTGAACCAGGATGCTCGCGATGACGACTCCACGTTTTGTTCTGGTCGGTTTCACGGTCTACATGGCGAGCCTGATTTCTCAAAGCCATGCTGTGGCCCAGATGGAGTTTGAGGCGGCACCGATCTCCTATGACACAGCTCCCGTCAACAACCGGGTCACGAAGCTGCAGGCCAAAATCGATGCGGGGCAAGTCGAGGTCAAAGCCCAACGCAATCACGGGTATCTCGACGCGGTCCTGCAACTGCTTGAAGTGCCACAGTCCTCGCAAGTCCTCGTCTTCTCGAAAACCAGCCTTCAGCTGAGGCGGATCTCGCCCGACCGACCACGTGCTGTGTACTTCAACGATGACACGTATGTGGGGTACTGCCAGCAAGGCGAGGTGCTCGAGATCGCGACCCAGGACCCGCAGCAGGGGACGATCTTCTACACACTCGAGCAGGCCAAGCCCGGGGAAGACACCGCCAAACCCACGTTCCTGCGAGATAAGGGGCAGTGTCTGACCTGCCACGCCTCGTCGCGGACACAAGGGGTTCCGGGGCTGCTGGTGCGGTCGGTCTACTCGGATGGCGGCGGGCATCCGCTGCTCGGCTCGGGGACATTCTCGACCGACCACACGAGCCCGTTCACCAAGCGCTGGGGTGGCTGGTACGTCTCCGGCCAACACGGCTCGATGCGGCACATGGGCAATGTTCAGGCCCACCGCAAATCGCCCGAGAACATTGACCGCGAGGCCGGGGCCAACGTCACCGACCTGAGCAAGATTGTTTCGGTCGGGCATTACCTGACGCCGCACAGCGATCTGGTGGCGCTGATGGTGCTGGAGCATCAGGTGCAGATGCATAACTTCGTCACGCTGGCAAACTTTGAAACCCGCAGTGCGCAGCATCATGACAAGATCATGAACGAGGCTCTCGAACGCCCTGAAGAGTTTCGCAGCGAGCTGACAGGCCGACGCATCAACGGCGTCGCCGACAAGCTGGTCAAATACATGCTCTTCAGTGGAGAGTTCGCCCTCGAATCCCCCGTGTCGGGAACCTCGCCCTTCACTGAGGAGTTCCAGAAGCATGGTCCTCGCGACTCCCAGGGCCGGTCGCTCCGCGATCTCGATCTGCAGACTCGGCTGTTCAAGTACCCCTGCAGCTATCTGATTTACTCCGATGCATTCCGGTCTCTGCCCGCCGACGTGAAGGGCGTCGTGCTGACCAAGGTCCATGACGTGCTGACCGGGAAGAACAGTTCGCCCGAGTTCGCCCACCTGACCCCCGAAGACCGCCAAGCCATCCTGGAAATCCTGCGTGAAACTCTGCCCGAACTGCCCACCGAGTGGAAATAGGACGCTCTCAGATCACAAACCACTGATCCCAAATCACCTTTCTTTGGCCCCCGGTTGCATCTGCCGGGAAACTCCCGAGAATTATGCGTCCGGGTGTTCGTAGCGAGGTGAGTCTGTGTCAGTTCCAAAAGTTGTCATCGTCGGGCGCCCCAATGTGGGCAAAAGCTCGATCCTGAACTGGCAGGCGGGTCGGCTTGTCTCTGTCGTCGATCCCACAGCTGGGGTAACACGCGACCGCGTCGGACACCTGATGTTCGTCGGCGACCGGTATTTCGAGATGATCGACACCGGTGGAATCGGGATCGTCGACTCGGACGATTTGTCAGAGGACATCGAACGCCAGATCCAGACGGCGATCGACCAGGCGACGGTGATTCTGTTTGTCGTCGACGGCATCACCGGGGTGACGCCACTCGACCGCGTCGTGGCGGAACGGCTGCGGAAGGTCGACAAGCCAAAGCTGATCGTCATCAACAAGTGTGACTCGACCAAGACCGACGCCGAGATTCACGAGTTCCACGCCCTCGCTCCGGCGGAGCTGCTGCAGACCAGCGTACGGGCCAATCGCGGACGTGACGACCTGATGCGGGGCATCCTTTCGATCCTGCCTCCTCCCGAAGAGGGCGAGGATGTCGAGGGCCGGACGCTCGCCGAAGAGCCCGAGCTGAAGATGGCGATCGTCGGTCGCCGGAACGTCGGCAAGAGTACCTTCATCAACGCGCTGGCCGAGACCGAACGGATGATCGTCAGCGAGATCGCCGGGACGACCCGCGACAGCGTCGACGTGCGGTTCGAACTCGACGGCAAGTCATTCGTCGCCATCGACACGCCCGGGGTGCGTAAACGCAAGAGCCTGGCCAACGACATTGAGTTCTACGGACTGGTCCGCGCTCAGAAGAGCATCCGCCGGGCCGACGTGGTCCTCATGTTCTTCGACTCGACGCAGACGATTTCACAGGTCGACAAGAAGCTGATGGAGGAGATCCAGGACAACTCCAAGCCCTGCATCTTCGTCGTCAACAAGTGGGACCTCGGACTCGAACTCGGCCAGACCACCGAGAAGTGGGGCAAGTACTTCGAGAACAGCTTCAAGAGCATGCGGCATGTCCCCGTGGCGTTCATCACCGCCAAGGACTCGCACAACATCAAACAGCTGATCAACCTCGCTCAGTCGATTTTCAAGCAGGCCCGCGAACGCGTGAGTACGGGCCAGCTGAACCGAGTGCTGCAGGAAGCCCTCAAAGACAACCCGCCGCACATCGCCAAGAACCGCACCCCCAAATGCTTCTTCGCGACCCAGGTGGCCATCCAGCCGCCGACGATTGTGGTGAAGGTCAACGACGTGGAACTCTTCAGCCCGTCGTGGGAACGCTACCTGCTGGGTCGCTTCCGCGAAGACCTGCCGTTCAAGGAAGTCCCGATCCGGTTGTATTTGAGAGGGAAGACGAAAGAGGATGGGGACGACGAGTAGAATTTGACACGGTGTCACCATCCCTCTGGTGATGATTGAATGAATGATGCAGGGCCGGAACGATCAATCTCTCACGATCACCATGACCGTTTCCTTTTCGCTATAAATTCTTCTCACTGCACGAACCTGCCATGAGTCGGTGGCGATGATCGCATCCCAAGTGGGAATATATCTGCTCTTTTCCTTCTTAGCCTTCGGGATTCCTCTCAACCAGATCGAGTCGGGTTCACGTTTTGTAATCGACCAATCGTACTTGGCGATGCGCGACTCACTCACGGGCCCAGGAAACAACGGTGGAATCGCCTCCTGTACAAAGACTTGAAATAAGTCCGTTGATTGACACCACCAGGCCGAGAACTGCCTTGGAAAAGTGGCCTGCAGTGTTCCCTCGACCTCGTGAACAAACAGGGTGCTTTCGTTCCAAGACACATCAAAGGTCGACTCATCTTCGCGGAGTTCGTACCCGCGCCTCACCGACGGCGGTGTCTTGGTCGATGACCAGGGAATAATTCGGTACTGCCCCGATGTTTCGGACGTATAGGTCAATTCACCCAAACGATTTGTCTGGTGAAGAAACTTTTGATCAATCTCGATGTAGGAAAACTTCACCTGGCTAACGAGATGTTCCCGTTGTTCTTTGATCCAGCGTTGGACCACCTGTTCCGGTGTCAGTTCTTCCTCAGCCATCACGATCTGCGACAACATCAGCAAGGCTACAAGAATTCGCCAGCAGGACATTTTCAGGCTCCTGATCGGATGAACTGGTTGGAAGTTTTCCAGCTTGGTCGATTTACCACAACATCAGTTCTCACTATGACGGGCGATATGGTTGGTTCAATGGGCATTCAGGCCGAATCCAGAGGACGCTCAGCGTCTCGTCGTTGCTCCTCTCCGTTCAGTCGAAATCGCCGGGAGCAATCACTATTGTCGTGGCTTCTGACAGCTGTGTTCCCTGCCTTGTGTTTTGACTGCCATGCCTGCCAAACGCCACTCGACCGGACTTCCCCAACTCGATGAACTTCTGGGAGGCGGACTGCTTCCGGGCACACTGACGGTCGTCCTCGGAGCCACTGGAATCGGGAAAACCCAACTCGGAATTCACTATACCCAGGCGGGGCTGGCGCAGGACGGCGAACGCGGGATTCTGTTCGACATGACATCGCGCGGGGACTCGCAAAGTCACGCCGATTATGCGAAGCGGATGTACGACTGGACGATCGACGAACAGCACCCCGAGATTCCCTTGTTGATCGAAGATCTCTGGGACCGATCGAAAGCCCGCCGCGATGCCCTGCATGTCTTCCGCCAGACCGGCAAGCGCGTCACGCTGTCCGACCTCGATGACGACCAGAAGATCGAATGGAAGGCGGAGCTGAATCGCAAGCTGGAGCAGACGATCGCCTTCTTCTACGGGAACTTTGTCCACGGAGTTCGACGCTGCATTATTGATGGCATGGAGCCCGCCGACCGGGCCAGCGACTCGTTCCAATTCGAGCGGTTCGAATACATCTACCACCAGATCCTGCGCAAGGAAGCCGAGTGGGTGGCCCGCGATCTGTTCCGAGCTCAGTACCGCCAGAACGCCGAGACCATCGCTAAGCATGCGTACAACCATGCTGACCTCGGCTGCCTGCTGCTCTGTACCACACATGAAACGATGCTCGACGCGTTGATCGAACGACCGATCGAAAGCGGCGATGTGCTGAGCAACGCCAACACCATCATTCTGATGGGTAAGACCAAGGTCGACGGCAAGATGGGCCGGGCTCTTTACGTGGCCAAGCACCGGGGAAGTGCCTGCCAGGAAGAGATCGTGCCGTACACCATCGATGCTACAGGGTTGATTCTCGGCACGACGTGATCTTCCCGGCCACTCGGCACCCAATCTCACTACTGTGGTTTTGAAGTTCCTCTTGAGATCAGACAGACAAGAATGTCTGTCCTACTCCTGACTTCAGTGGAACAGACATTCCTGTCTGTTCTTTCTTCCAGAGAAGACCAAGTATGTATCGGCGCTAGTATCAGGAACTCGACGATGCCAAAGTCCATGATGTTGTCGGTTCCACACGTCACCCGTGGTTTGATCGCAGTCTGGCTGATGTTGCTCACCATGTGGGTCTGCCCAGGAGCGACAGCTGACGATAAACCGGTCAAAGAGCTGATCCTCCCCGGAGAGGCATTCCTGGTCGAGGGGCGACCCGCGTTTGTGTTTCTCCCACCGCCGGACAAGCGGTCGACTCCCCAGCCGTGGATCATGTACAGCCCCACGCTGCCCGGGCTACCTGACGCTCACGAGAAGTGGATGCACGAGCAGTTCCTCTCTGCGGGTGTGGCAGTGGCGGGAATCGATGTCGGCGAGGGATATGGGAGTCCGAAGAGCCAAACACTCCTGTCGGCTCTCTACCAGGAAGTGACCGGCAAGCGTCGATTCGCCCAGCGGGTTTGCCTGCTCGGTCGAAGTCGAGGGGGATTGTGGATGACCAGCTGGGCCAGTGCGAACCCGGAGAAAGTGGCCGGGCTCGCGGGGATCTACCCGGTGTTCGATCTAAGGTCGTATCCGGGGGTGCGTGAAGCGGCCTCGGCCTATGAACTCTCTCCAGAAGATCTTGAGACCCACTTGGAGCAGCACAATCCGATCAGCAAGGTCTCGGTTCTCGCCAAGGCTGGAATTCCAGTCTGCCTGATCCACGGAGACCAGGACGCCACGGTTCCGCTCGAAGTGAACTCCTCCGAGTTCAAGGCCCGCTACACCGCTGAGGGGCAGGGCGATCTGGTGGATCTCATCGTCGCCAAAGGCCAGGGGCACAACTACTGGGAGGGGTTCTTCCGCTGCCGGGAACTGATTGACTTCTCGATTCAGAGAGCCAAATCGGGCGTTGAGTGACACGCCAGCGCTCAGCTGTCCATGCCCTCAACTCGAGTGCCAATCGTGGAGACATCGAGCAGCTACCCAGCCCAGTACACGCGGTCGAGCGTGCGGTAACCGATCGCTTCGCTCAGATGCACTGCGGTGATGTTCTCACTGTTGTCGAGGTCGGCGATCGTGCGGCTCACGCGGAGGATCTTATCATGAGCGCGGGCAGAAAGGCCCATTTCTTCCATTGCCGCTTTGAGCAATGACTCGGCGTCGGAACCGAGCTTGCAGACCGAACGAATCTGGCGTGGAGACATCGTGCCATTGAGCGAACCGGGTGTATCACGGAAACGGTGAGCCTGTCGCTCGCGAGCCCCCATGACGCAATCTCGCATGGAATCGCTGGTGGTACCGACCTTGTCGTTCGAGAGCTCGCGAAACGGCACCGGAGGGACTTCCACATGAATGTCGATGCGGTCCAACAGCGGTCCACTAATCCGCGACAAGTACCGCTCAATCTGCACCGGCGAACAGTTGCAGTTCCGTTTCGGATCACCGCGGAACCCGCACGGGCAGGGGTTCATGGCTGCGACGAGCATCAGGCTGGCGGGAAAGGTCACGCTGCCGACGGCCCGCGAGATCGTGACACACCGATCCTCCAGCGGTTGACGCATGACCTCCAGCGTCCGACGATTAAACTCCGGAAGCTCATCGAGAAATAAAACCCCGTTATGGGCGAGACTGATCTCACCCGGTTGCGGTGTACTCCCCCCACCAACCAAACCGGGCTCACTGATCGTGTGGTGTGGTGATCGAAAGGGCCGCGTCATCAGTAGAGGCTGACCAGCTGTCAGTCGCCCCACCGCACTCCAGATCCGAGTCGATTCGAGACTCTCTTCGGGCGACAAGTTCGGCAGTACCGTCCCCAGCCGCTGGGCCAAGAGTGTCTTCCCCGTCCCGGGAGAACCAATCATCAGCAAGTGGTGCCGTCCCGCAGCTGCAACGGTGACGGCTCGCTTGGCCGATTCCTGGCCCTTCACATCGGCGTAATCAACGGAGTACTTTCCATACTCGCGAACCGCGTCCTCCCAACGGAACACCGTTGGAGCGATCGGCAGCTCTCCTGTGAAGAACCCGACCGCCTCGGCCAAACTGCCGATCGGGATGACATCCAGCTCCTCGACGACCGCTGCCTCGCGAGCATTCTCAGCGGGGACCAGCAATCCCTTGCGGCCCTCGCTGCGAGCCTGCAAGGCCATCGACAGTGCCCCCTTGATCGGACGCACGCTGCCATCAAGGGCCAGCTCGCCGACGACGGAGTACTCGGCCAACCTTTCGGTCCCCACCTGTCCACTGGCAGCCAGCATCCCTAGCGCGATCGGCAGGTCGGACGACGGGGCCTCCTTTGGAAGATCAGCAGGCGAAAGGTTGATGACGATCCGATCGATCGGCCGGTGATACCCACTGTTGACGAGAGCACGCTCAATGCGCGGGATGCTCTCTTTAACAGCTGCCTCTGCCAGTCCCACGAGCGTCGTTTTCGGGAGTGAAGCGGGCGAGATGTCGACTTCCACTTCCACCGATTTCGCGTCGATCCCGAAGAGCGAGTACGTAAACAGCTTCGCCAACATGAAGACGGCCCATCGACGCAAATGTGAGGAACGTGAACAAACGCACCGTGACCACATCTTGGTCGGTATCGGCAGGGGAAGCAAGTGCCGCCGATCAGCGATGATCAGATGCTCGCGGCCTTAGACACGCGAAGCTGCGTAGAATCCCTCTGGTGTGTCTCACCCACCCGGCAGGCCATCAAATTGCAGCCACCCGATGAGCGGGTGCTCGCTGGCTCAGCCCATGGAATAAGTGCGTGGGTAAATCAGGAAGTAAGCCTCCATCAGGAACGTCCCGAGCAGGAAGTCGATCACGAGGATCGTCACGAACGAGAAGACAAACGCCTCGGTCGCCGCACGCCCCACGCCCTCGGCCCCAGCTCCCGAATGGAAGCCCCGGTGGCACGAGATGATCGCGATCGCTCCGCCAAACAGAACGCTCTTGATGATCCCCTGAAACACGTCAAACCCGGTCACGAACGACCGGGAATAGTGCCAATAGTAATAGCTGTCGACATGCAGGACCTGAGTACTGAAAACCCAGCCCGTCAGCACGCCGATTCCGTCGGCAAAGAGTGTCAGCGCGGGAATCAGCAACACACACGCCAGGAACCGCGGAACCACCAGATGTGCGACCGGGTTCGCTCCCAGCACTGTCAGGGCATCAATCTGTTCGGTGACCCGCATCGTCCCGAGCTCGGCGGCGATCGCACTACCGACGCGACCAGCCAGCATCAAAGCTGCCAGCACAGGGCCCAGCTCCTTGACCAGCGTGACATTCACCACGGTTCCGAGCTGGCTCTCCATTCCCATCAGGGCGAACTGGTCGTACGCCTGCACGGTGAGCACCATCCCGATGAACGAACCGGTAATCAGAATCACTGACAGGCTTTGCACGCCGATCTGATCCATGATCGGCCACAGCACCTTGCTGCGGGGCCAACGGACGAATAACCACCCCAGCATCTGCCAGCCGAAGAGCGTGATATCTCCGACCATGCGGGTGAGATCCAGCACCATGCGTCCCAACGCATGGATCGGAGTCAGCGGGGCATCGATCGATTGTGACATGCTGGTTCGGCAGAGACGTTTTGGGAGCGACGACATCCGCTGGATGGCGTCGTACCTCAAGGGATTGCGGACGGCAGCTGGTGCTCCATCCGAGGGTCCGGTTTCTATCGAAATGCGACAAGTGCGGCGAGATCAATCCCGCCGAGATCGTGACCGCTCCGATTCCTCGGCCCCCGTGGGGATGATGTTCTGCTCGGCGGAAGGGGACTTCTGACCACCGCCAACGATGGCGTCAGCCAGAACCCGAGCGTACAGATCATGGCCCAGCGCTGACATGGCAGGGGACTTCTTCAGAAACAACCGCTCGCATTCCGGGGCATCGACGAACGCCTTACGTGGGACGACATATCGCACATCGAAGTCTTTACAAGCTGCGACGAGGCGCTGAAATGGCTCCAGGCTCTGCCAGAAGGCGTCCCGCGGAATCCCGTTGATCAAACGGGCTTCCGGCGTGTTACTGGCATTCGGGCTGACTTGCCACGGCTTCGGGGCAGTTGAGACCAGCAAGCGGGCGCCGAGCATGGCGGCGAGGTCGCGAATCGTACGAATCGGGGCCATCGACGACTCAATCTCCGCTTCCAGATCGGGGTGATTATCCGCTGTCCAGCGATACCGCTGGTTGCGATCGATCACCGACTCCCCCGCACTGGGGACGTTGCGGTCCCAGAGTTTCGCGAGTTGAAGTTCGACCTGCTGGACCACCAGGAACTCATCCGCCAGTCGCGGTCGCCTGAGCTGACAGGCCTTCCGCGTGGCAGGGTGAATCGCCAGTGTCGGGTTCCCCTCGCGATCCAGATTCACAAACCGCCGCACCGCTGCGTCCTCAGCCACATCGGACATGTCAAAATGCAGGACGATCAGATCGGGCTGCAAAGCCATCAACCGGTGTCGCAACTGGAGGGCAGCGATACGTGGACAGCCTCCGGGGACCCCCGCGTTGATCACTTCGACTTTTGTTCCCATGTGGGCCGACAGAAGGCCCCGCAGCACCGCCGGGTAGGCCTCCGCTTCAGCCAGTTCGGGGGCGAGAGTCGTCTCATCCCCCAGGCAGATCACGCGCAGCAGCCCGCTCGGTTTTGGCACCGCGACCTCGGGACCTCTGGCTCTCAGTGTGTTGGTCCGGAACGCGACGGGTTCTTCGGTGTCGGGGTTCTTCAGCGTTGCCTTGGCGTTGGGTAATAACTCGACCCACGTATCCAGACTCGGGGCAACCAGCTGGTCTTGCAGCGAGAGGTCGGCAGAGGCGAGCGAGGGCTGGTTGTTGAGAGCCGACTGATACCGATCGACACGTAACCCGATCTCAATAGCGCATATCACGAACGTCAGCAGACAAGCTGCCGTCAGCAGGCCTTTCAGGTTCCGTCCCAGGGATTGCCACATCGAGTCGCCGTCGACTCCTTTCCGGCAGCGAATTGCCCGGAGGACGCCATTCCTCCGACCCTCAATCGTACGCGATTTCCCAAAAATCGGGCAATTGGAGTCCTGCCGCAAGGAAAAACACTGGGTTCCGGGTACCAACATGCTCACAACCGGGCATCACCGCCGGGGACTTCCCCTGGGAAGCTGCGGCATGACACTCGAAGGGATCGCGACCATGCCCAGAACGATCGGAACACCGATGCTGCAAATTGAGACAGACTTTACACACAGAAGCAGACCGACAAACTGCGAAATCTGCACAATCTGCGAACCATTCTCCTCGGAGCGTGTGTCTCGCTTGAAGTCCCTTCCCGGTTCGCGATGATGGCGGGTCAACTCCAAGCCCGGCCAGGGCAGTTCCTTCCCGCAGAGATGTTGTGATGTGTGCCAAACAGATGGCGATGGTGGATCACCGCGCGGAATACATCGACGACATCCTGATGAGTCAGATCGCCGATGGGAGCCGCGTGATCGACCTGGGATGTGGTGACGGGAGGTTGCTGGCACGGCTGCGGGACGAGCACGAGTGTTCGGTGCTCGGAATCGAACGGGACCGGCCCGCCTTTCTGGCGACGGTCCAGCGCGGGGTGTCGGCGATCATGGCCGACTTGAATGAGGGGCTACACGACATCCCCGAAGGGACCTTTGACTACGCGGTTCTCAGCCAGACGCTGCAGCAGGTATCCCGCCCGCTGCAGGTCCTCGATGAAATGTTACGCGTGGCGAAACGAGCTCTGATCGTGGTGCCCAACTTCGGGCATTGGAAGGTCCGGGCACAGATCCTGTTGCAGGGTCGGGCCCCGGTCACCGACTCGCTCCCCTATGAGTGGTATGAGTCGCCGAACGTCCACTTCCTCTCCATGCTCGACTTCCGCGACCTCGCCAGCCGGGGCAACTTCCGCATCGTCAAGGAACTCCCCATCATCGGCCACGCAGCCACCGAGCTGAACTGGTTCCCGAACTGGCGAGCCCAGAGCGCCCTGTATGTCCTCGAACGCTCTGAACGGACTCCGGCAACGATCTGATCACGTTCGTAATGCGGCCACTCCAGGCGAGCGTCCGGCGTGAGCCGGACGGTGCTTCAAAGCGTGGCGTTTCACTCAGCACTCCACTTCAAATACAACGTGGAAAGGCACCGGGGGGCTGACGCCGCACCGCTCTCCGAGTGCCTCTATGCTGCGACTTGATGGGTATGGCCTCGCTATTCCGCATCGAGCCAGTTGTCGCCGACCTTCACGTCGACGACGACGGGGACATTGAGTGGCAACGCGTTTTCCATCTCGCGCTTCGCCAGTTCGACGAGCGATGCCACCTCGGCTTCGGGAGCTTCAAACACCAGTTCGTCATGGATCTGCAGCAGCATCCGCGCGGGACGCTGGGCCTTTCGCATGGCTCGATCGACATGGATCATCGCCTGCTTCACGAGGTCCGCAGCTGAACCCTGAATCACGGTGTTGACGGCAGTTCGCTCCGGCATATTGAGCGTGCGGAACCGCTTGGGTCGAATTCCATCGATGGCCTGACGACGACCTAGGATGGTCTTCGCGAACCCGGTGTGCGCGACCTCTTCGAGCGTCCGATGCATGAACTTCTCGACCTCGGCGTAGCGCTGGAAGTACTCGGTGATGAACGTCTCCGCCACCGACCGTTCGATGCCCAATGCGTTCGCCAGTCCGAACGATGTCTGACCATAGATCACGCCGAAGTTGACTGCCTTTGCGACACGCCGCTGGTCCGAGGTCACCTGATCGGCGGGCACTCCGTAGACCTCGCTGGCCACTCGGCGATGGATGTCCTCGCCCTGACGGAAGGCCTCGAGCATCACCGGGTCCTGGCAGAAATGGGCCAGCATCCGCAGCTCGATCTGCGAGTAGTCGAGGCACACCAGCTTCCACCCCGGAGCACTCGGCTCGAAGGCCCGCCGGATCAGTCGACCTTCTTCCGTCCGCACGGGGATGTTCTGCAGGTTCGGGTCGGTCGAGGCCAGTCGGCCCGTCGCAGCTGTGACCTGACTGAAGGAAGTGTGGACGTTGCCTGTCTTGCGATTGATCATCTGCGGCAGGGCATCGATATACGTGCCCTTCAGTTTCGCCAGCATGCGGTGCTCCATCAGCTTCGCTGGGAGCGGGTGCTTGTGCGAGAGTTCTTCGAGCACCTCTTCATCGGTACTCGGGCCGGTCTTGGTGCGTTTGATGACCGGAAGGTGCAACTCGTCGAACAGAATCGTCGCCAGCTGCTTCGGCGAGTTGAGATTGAACTCATGCCCGGCAAGTTCATGGCACTCGGTCGTTAGACCGACCAGGCGTTTCTCGACCAGTTCACTCTGCCGTTTTAGCTCCTCTCGGTTGACCCGGATCCCGTTCATCTCCAGCTGGGCCAGAATCGAAATCAGCGGACGTTCAAGATTCCAGTAAAGGTCCCAGAGCGATTGCTCCTTGAGCAGTGGTTCGATCCGGTCGGCCAATTGCCACGCAAAGTCCGCGTCCTCGCTGGCATACTCGGCGACCTTGTCGACATCGACCTCGAACATCTTCAGCTGTCGTGTCCCCTTGCCGATGAGGTCGCTGGTCGGGATCTTCTCGCGGTCGAGGTATTTCTTCGTAAGGGCATCGATGCCGTGGCTGCGTTCGCCGGCGTCAAGCAGATAATCCCCAATCATCGGGTCGAGCCCGACATTCGCGATCTGCACGCCGTGGTTCTTCAAGACGAGCATGTCGTACTTGATGTTCTGGTTAATGGCGGTGCGAGCGGGGTCTTCGATGATCGGCTTCAGGGCGACCAGAACCTTGGACCGATTCAGCGTCTTGGAACCACTTGGTCCGTCGACCGGAATGTAGTACCCGACACCCGCCTGCCAGCAGAAGGCCCAGCCGACGATCTCGGCCTCCATCGCGTTGAGGCTGGTCGTTTCGAGATCGATGCAGAACTTGCTCTGCTGCTTGAGCGCGGCAAGAAACTTCTCGAACTCCTCTTCGGTATGGACGATCTTCCAGTCGCGAGTCGGGATCTCTGCCGCAGCCTGTGTAGAAGACTTCGCCAGCTGGGACTGGGCCTCGGCGGTATAACGGCGGAACCCGTAGTCGGTGAACAGCTCCACCAGCTTCGGCCAGTCCGGTTCATGGACGCGGGCGGTGTCCCAATCGAGTTCGATGGGCAATTCGCGATGCAACCGCACCAACTCGCGGCTCGTGTGGGCCAGATGGGCAAACTCTTTCAAGTTCTGCGAGACCTTCTTGCCTTTCACCTTATCCGCATTCGCCAGCACATTCTCGAGGGTACCAAACTCCTGAATCAGAGCCGTCGCTGTTTTGGGCCCCACCTGCGGGACTCCGGGGACGCCGTCCACGCTGTCCCCCATCAATGACTGGAAGTCGACCACCTGGTCAGGGCGAATGCCCCACTCCTTTTCCAGGTCTTCGATGTCATACATCCGCTTCTTGCGAATGCTGTAAATCTTGATCTTGTCGCTCAACAGCTGGCGGGCATCCTTGTCATTCGTGACCAGCCGCACATCCATTCCATTCGCCGCAGCCCGAGTCGCCAGCGTGGCGATCACGTCATCGGCTTCCCATCCCGGGACAATCACCACCGGGATGTTGTAGGCCCGGATCAGGTCGAGCACGAGTGGAATCTGCACTTGCAGATCCTCGGGCGGCGCTTCACGATGGGCCTTGTACTCCGCATAGATCTTGTTGCGTTCACCTTCGCCTTTGGAATCCATGGCGCAGATCAGATGCGTCGGCTTCTTCTCCTTGATCAGGTGCTCCAGATCGCCCGTAAACCCGAACAGCGCGTTCGTCGGCTGCCCGCGCGAGCCGGTCATCGGCTGGCGGATGGCATGGTAGACCTGGAACACGAGAGACAGCGTGTCGACGATGTAGAGCGTATCGCTCATGACCACTCCGGAAGGCAAGGATGTTTCGCCCCAGAGGATAAACGATCAGTGGCACCGACGGGAGTGGGTCACAGAATCGAGAGGTGAGGCAGCTTCTTCAATATTCGTCGACCCAGTTTGAACTTCTTGCACGAAGAGCCACTCCCCAATTGATCAGCGACACCATTACTTCGACATCTTGAGCAGGAGACACGACTACCTGTCTGTGTTAATAACCGTCGAGCCTCATCGTCTCTTAGTGTAAATGACCACTTGACGCAGACCATTCCTCTGTCATGATGGGATTGCCCCTTCGCATTAGCACTCGATCGTTCTGCGTGACTGGTGAATACCAAGGATACGATATGCAGCCGAGCTCATACCGTTCTCAACTCGACAATTCGAACCGTTTATTCAAGACAGCGTGGCCCGTCTCTTTAATTACCAACACATATGTAGATATCTCATTCGCCGATTTGGGATGGACAGCGTCTGACTAGACGTATGCTTCCGCTGACTAGTTATCGATAAACAGTCAGTCCGGATTGCCCATATCACAAGTACGACAATTCACAGCGACAGATGCGGATGATACCAAGGATTGGTACGAAACATGCCCTGAATGATTCGTACGATCTGTTGCAGCTACGTACCGTTGGAGTGACTTATGAAGGTGAAGTGTGCTGGTTCCGAATACTTTTTCTGTGGAAAACGCCGCGAATCCAACCATCTCCGCTTACTCACACTCTCTGTAGTGACGCTGTTGATATTCACCGCGATCAATCCCGGATCGGCCTCGGCACAAGAAACCAGGAAAGGCGAATCTTTCGACCGCTCAGTTCCTCGTGATGTGCTGAAAGAAGCGGAATGGGCGGCCGTCGAACGCAGCGTTGACCGGGGTCTGAAGTACCTGAGCGAGACGCAATTGCCGGATGGCTCGTTCAACGGTCTTCCACGAGATGAGCCGGGCATCACCGGCCTGTGTATGCTGGCATTTATGTCACGTGGTCACCGCCCCGGAGAAGGTGCCTACGGCGCCCAGCTTTCACGAACTTTGAACTACTTACTGAAGTCTCAACAGCATGACGGTTTAATTGCTCGCGAACGACAGTTGTACCACGCTGCATATAGCCACGGCATCGGAGCGCTAGTCATTTCCGAGCTCTATGGAATGACGCCGTCCAAAGACGAGGCTCGCCACCGGCAAGTGATCGAGCGAGCGATCACTTTCACCGGCCATCGTTACTCACAACCCAAGGCCAGCCCGGACGATGAGGGCGGTTGGCGTTATCTCCGACGGCATGCCGCCAGCGATTCGGACCTCTCGATTACGTCATGGAACTTGATGTTTCTGCGATCGGCCAAAAACGCGGGATTCGATGTGAATCTTCAAGTGATCGAAGAAGCTGTGGCGTATATGCAACGGCTGTATGAGCCGCAGCGGGGCACGTTCCGCTACGAGATTCACTCAGACGAGCCGGAGTTTATCTATTCGCGAGCCATGGCGGGGGCGGGCGTCCTGTCGATGTCGATGGCTGGAAAGCATGGAACGGATATGGCCCAAACCGCCGCCAAATACATTCTGCGTCGCCCGTTTGATCAGTATCAAAGGCCGGTCGCGGGCGAGCAGTATCCCTGCTACTCCGCTTTTTATTGCAGCCAGGCCATGTACCACATGGGCGGCAAGTACTGGCGCGATTACTACCCGACGCTGAGCCGGACGATCGTCGCCGCTCAACGCGATGATGGGGCCTGGAACCTGCCCGCTGGACACGAAGTGCAATACGGAAGCTCGTACATGACCGCTCTCTCCGTTCTCGCGCTGACGCCACCTTACCAGATGTTGCCGGTGTTCCAGCGATAACAACTGGCTCCATCTCGCTTCAAACATTTGATCTCACAACTCGGAAAGGCACCCGATGTCCCCTCGCCCCGAAGACCCCGGCAACTCCCGAACTGCCTCTGCAGCTGATCTCCGAGCGATCGAAGATCTGCTCGCGAAGTATCAATCAATGAAGACCCAACTGGCCGGAGTGCTGGTCGGCATGGACGAGATCATCGAGCAGCTGACCATCGCCATCCTGTGTCGAGGGCACTGCATCCTGCAGGGCATGCCCGGGCTGGCAAAGACGCTTCTGGTCTCGTCGATGGCCAGCCTGATGCATCTCTCCTTCCGTCGGGTGCAGTTCACGCCCGACCTGATGCCCTCAGATATCACCGGGACCGATGTGCTGGAAGAAGACCGAACTACCGGGAAGCGAGTCTTTCGCTTTATTCCCGGCCCGTTGTTCGGGAACTTAATTCTGGCGGACGAGATCAACCGCACTCCTCCCAAAACGCAAAGCGCACTGCTGGAGGCGATGCAGGAACGCCAGCTGACGATCGGCGGCGAAACGTATGCCTTGCCCGACCCCTTCTTCGTGCTGGCCACACAAAACCCCATCGAGCAGGAGGGCACCTACTCCCTGCCCGAAGCCCAGCTGGATCGATTCCTCTTCAAGATCCACGTGGGATACCCCAAGCGAGAGGACGAGATCGAGATCTGCAAACGGGCCTCTGCAGACTACTCGTTTCAGCCGCAACCCGTCCTGACGGCAGAGGAGCTGATCCAGATGCAGCAGCTGATCCGTCGCGTGCCAGTAGCAGATCACGTGTACGAGTTTGCGGTCGACCTGGCGAGAATGACCCGCCCCGAGGAGAAGCAACTCCCCAAGTCGCTCCAGGAGATGGTGCAGTGGGGAGCTGGGCCGCGAGCCGCCATTTTTCTGCTCCTCGCGGCAAAGGCACGAGCCGTCCTCCATCACCGCCACCACGCCACGACAGAAGATGTCTCAGCAGTGGCGCTGCCCGTGCTCAGGCATCGCATCATCCCCACGTTCAACGCAGAAGCTGCGGGGGTGTCGACCGATGAGATCGTCCGGCAGCTGCTGAATCAGATGCGAGGTGGGACGGGAACAGCTGGTCGAGCCAAGGCTGCGGTCCGATAGTGCTCGTTGGAGCCGCTGACCTTGTGATGCATGTTGCACATGGACTGGAACAGTAGATGCCCGCGATGACAGAGACTCACGACCGGATGACATTCGAGGCAATTCAACAGATTGGCCATCTGGAGCTTCTTTCCACACGTGTGGTGGATGGCGTGCTTTCTGGTCAGCACCGGTCGACCTATCTCGGCGGAAGTTTCGAGTTCGCGAATCATCGCGCTTACTCGGCGGGTGATGAAATCCGCATGATCGACTGGAAGGTCTACGCCCGCCGGGACCGGTACTATGTTCGACAGTTTGAGGAGACCACCAGCCTCCAGGGGCTGATCGTGCTGGATTGCAGTGGCTCAATGCAGTTCGGTTTGTCCACCTGCTCCAAATTGAACTATGCCCGGGCTGTCGCTGCCTGTTTATCGAGACTGATGCTGCGACAGCGCGATGCCGTAGGCCTCGCGACAGTCGGGCAAAAAGTCGAGCGCTACGTTCCGCCACGCGGATTCCCCAGACATCTGCAAACACTTCTTGAAGCGTTACGTCAGGTTGAACCCGTTGGAGAGACCCAGCTGGGGACCTGCCTGTTCGACCTGCCTCGTCGACTCAAAAGACGGGGGTTGCTCCTGGTGATTTCCGACTGTCTCGGTGACTGGGAGACCACCGCCACAGCCCTCAAGCGTGCGATACTTCGCGGACATGATGTGCTGGTGTTTCATGTGATGGCCCCGGAAGAGTTGACCTTTCAGTTCCATCAATGGTCTCGCTTTGAATGCCTGGAACAATCATCTCTTCAGATCGATCTCGATCCTCCCGCCGTTCGCGACGAGTACATGAAATCGTTGAACGAGTTCCTGAACACAGTCCGTACCGACTGTACGAATATGGGTGCCGACTATCTGCTCCTTCCCACCGATGCGGATCTCGGGCAGTCGCTCAGCTACTACCTGCATCGACGCGCATCCCGGGTGAAACACTAAGGAGCACCTGAGATGACATTCCTGAATCTCTTCTTTCTCTGGGGCTTGCCGTTACTGAGTGTGCCGGTCGCCATCCACCTTTTGAGCCGACGACGTCAGGCCGTCGTCAAATGGGGAGCGATGCAGTTCCTGACCACCAGCAGCATTCGTCGGAGGAAGATCTGGCGAGTCGATGACCTGCTGCTGATGCTGCTGCGAACACTGTCGGTCTTGGCACTGGTGATGGCGCTGGCACGCCCCCTCTGGCAGGGTTGGGGAACTCGCGGCGGCTCGGGACGGGACATCGTACTTGTCTGTGACGTGTCGATGTCGATGGGACGCTCATGGCAGGGAGAAACCTCGTTTGACCATCTGCTGAAGCAGGCAGAAAGCCTGCTCGCTCGTGCAGGAGCGGGCGACACCATCCGCGGAATGGTGACGATCGGTCGCGGAGAGTGGCTGACCTCTGACCCGGTCACCGCCAACGCGGAAAACAAACTCCAGCTGCTGGAGTCCCTGAAAAACATCGGAACAACGGAGTCCTCGGCCGACTGGCATTCGTGCTTGAATCGCGCGATTCACCTCGCTGCACCCGCCGGGGCCAGTGCCCGACTGATTGTCGTTCTGACCGATGGACAAGCGGAGGGCTGGCAACAGGACGATCCACCGGGTTGGAAGAAACTGCTCCAGACTGCCAGCGAATCTGGAATCGCGACCGCAATTGAGATCTACAACGTCAACGACCAGTCATTTGCAGCCAGCAATCTGGCGGTCGATCAGCTGTCTGCTCCTCGACAATTGCTGGCCGTGGGAGAGCCCTGTGTCCTGGAGGCGGAAGTCCGCAACTATGGCCCCATCACGGTTCCCCCATGTTCTCTGATCTGGAGCATGGAGGGTACCGACATCGGCTCATCCTCAATCGGCCCCCTGGCAGCTGGGCAATCCGCCAAGGTGAACCTGCGAATCAATGCGGGCCAGCCGGGCATCTCACGCGTGACTGGTCGAATCGACCTGGCAGACGATCTCCCGGCCGATAACAGTCGCAGCTTGTTACTGACAACGGTTGATCATGTTCCTCTGCTGCTGGTTGATGATTCGACAAGTGATGACCCATTGACAACTGACCGGGGATACCTGCTCTCTGCACTGGGACTCGAACGTACGGGCGAGAAGAATGCCCATCGCGAAAGTGTCTTTCAGGTCCGCGTCATCACATCCACCGAGCTTGAGCAAGAGAGCCTTTCCAAGTACCGGGCCATTGTGTTTCCGAACACGCCGACACTGAAGAGTGACTTGGTTGAGAAGTTGACCGCGTTTGTCCGAAACGGTGGAGGCCTCTGGCTGGGGCTGGGCGATCAGACACAGCCCGACGAGTTCAATCGACAGTTGTTTCGCCTCGGCAGTGGCATCGCTCCATGGCCGATCAAAGAGGCCCAGGGGGACCTGATTCGCCGCGAGGACTCCCTCACGATTCACCCGCCCGAGAAAGAACACCCCGCAACGAGCCTGCTCAGCGACACGCAGAGACTCGATATCGATCGGGCCAAAATCTTCCGTCGCTACCCATTTGCATCCGCCCGATCCAGTCGACAGGTCCCAGTCCTGTTGCGATCAGGAACCGGCGAGGCACTCGCCGTAGAGGGCACACTGGGGCAGGGGCGATTCATCGTGCAGTCGTTTCCACTGGGAACTCGCTGGAGCAGTTTGCCATTGACCCAGGCCTATGTCCCGATGGTTCATGAGTGGTTGTGGTATCTGATGCAGCCCTCCGCGGTGCCGCTGAATCTGATGCCGGGTGAACCAATCCATGTCGAACTGTCGAGCAATGAGCACATCCGCTCTGTTCAGTTGCAACGCCCAGGAGGTCAACCAATCCCTCTCACAACGTATTTGCAGGGGGATCAAGTTGTCGCCCAGAGCCGACGAACTCAGCTTCCTGGACGATATGACGTGGTCATCCAGATCGAAGGCAAGCCCGATGAAATCCGCCCCTATCAAGTCATGAGAGCCCGGGAAGAATCGAACCTCACTCCGTGGTCTCCTCAACTGACAGAGGTCTGGAAGGGCTCCCCCGTTGTTCGCCTGAGCCCCGCCCAACCGCTTGTCATGCCAGCGAGTTCCAATCCGCAGGTCACCGGCAGTCCACTCTGGCGGCTGCTACTTTTTGTCGTCGTGGCTGCGATCGTTGCCGAGTTGGGAATGGTCGCCTGGATCGCCAGAAAGCGGTTTGGCTTTCGATCCGATCTGGCCCCTGCGGGTTCCGTTGCACCGCAAACGGCGGGAGCATCCTTCGGCATCCGGGAGACCCCCTGATCATGCCGACTGCTTTCGTGGAAACGACACGACATTTCGAGTGGGACACGCCCTGGAGCATGGGGGCTCTGATTGCCGCCTGCTCTCTGCTGGGAGTCTGGATTCTTTGGCAATTGGTTCGGGAAGCCCGGCAGACGCAAAGCCAGTGGACCTTCCTGTTTGTCGGATTGCGGGCGATTGTCCTCGGAATTTTGATCTGGATGATCCTCGGCCCCACATCGGTTCAGGTTCGAAAAGAATCACATCCGCGCACGCTGGCTGTGTATGTCGACTCCAGCTCCAGCATGGAGACCCAGGACCAGCCCGACGAGGTCGCTGATCGGCGCTGGACATCCGCTGCGTTAAACGCCTCTGACCCCATTGTCGCAGCTGATCGAATTGTGCTTTACGCCTCAGCCATGCGTCAGCAACTGGTCCAGCTGGCTCAGATGATCGAGCAACAGCAGCCGAGTGAAGAACGCCTGGAGTGCGTGACGAAATGGCAACAGCTCGCGGAATCTTGCCAGACCTGGCTGAAGACCGACATTCTCAAATCGTCGCTGACATCCGACCAACAGGAACTCCTGCAGGAACTGCTCCTGATGCTGGAGTCGGAACTGTTGCCCTGCATTCAACCTGCCGACTGGATCACGGGAACTGATCCCGGAGATCGGGAAGACCGGCTGCGACGAATGGCGGAACTCGGCGATCAGTTTTCCGCTCGCTGCCACGCCCTGACGGATGGAGTGCTTCCGGTCCCGGAACCTCGTGCCTCCAGCGCCCTTCCAGAATCGGCCCAACGGGAATCCCGACTGGAGAGGGTCACTCAAGTCCTTCGGTCGGGGATTCAAGCTTGGCGAGGGGCAGGCAACGACGCATTCCAACTCCAGCTGTCACAGTTCTCAAACAAGGTCTCCCACCTTCCCAATGATCAGTGGGAACAATCCCTCCCGGCCAATGAATCCACCGCGGACCGAGACCCATCCACCCGCGGGACAGACCTGGCCGACCTGTTCAAACAGATCCGAGACGACTCGGAGAAAGACGATCTCGCAGCCATCGTGGTGATGACAGACGGACGGCATACCGCAGAGGTCTCAGAGGATCCCCGCGATCTCGCAGCCCAGCTTAACGTGCCGTTGTACTTCGTTCCGATCGGTCGCCACGAAATGAAGCGAGACGTCATTCTTCATCATCTCCATGCTCCCACCTCCGTGATTGAGAAAGACAAGATTCTCATCGAGGGCACGATCACCGCCCATCGCTGCGAGGGCGACTCGTGTCAGATTCAATTACTCGAAGGGAGCCAGGTACTCGAAACACGCACGCTCTCACTGGCCCATGAACAGGAAGACCAGCGATTCCAGTTCGAAGTCCCCACGACCGGCCCCGGTCGTCGAGAGTTCAAGGTACACGTTCTACCCATCGTCGATGAGCACTCCACCGACAACAACACCAGCTCTCTGGCTGTCGATGTCGTTCCCGCCGTGCTGAAGATCCTGATCGCGGACAACGTGGCGACTTGGGAGCATCAACACCTCATCAACCTCTTCAAGCGTCAAGATCAGGTGGAGTTTGATGAACTGAAGTTTCTCCCCAAACCGATCGGAACCGGCAAGCGAAAAGCTACCGCTCAGTTTCCAGAAACAGCGGATGGTTGGAGCGAGTACCGCGTCGTAATTCTCGGTGATGTGGGTCCCCGGCAACTGAACTCACGCAGCCAGAATGCTCTGCGAGAATACGTCGTGCAGAGGGGAGGATGTCTGATCGTCATCGCTGGTCGCAAAGAGATGCCCCAGGCATTCCAGAACGAGCCCCTGGAATCTCTGCTCCCCGTCACCCCCGAAGACGCATTGCTGCCCGCGAAGTCAGGATATCGCATTGAGCTGACCGCCGAAGGTAAATCCACCGAGGCCATGCAGCTGTCCGACGATCTGGCGGACACGGAAGCGGTCTGGCGTGACATGTGTCATTCCATGCCGGTGTGGTTCTTGTCGCGTTATCACAAACCGAAGCCATCGAGCCATGTTCTGTTGAGCGCGATCTCTCGCGACCAATCGACCACGGGACAGGACAATGCGGGCTTCCTGATCTGGCAGCAGATTGGAGCGGGCCGAGTGGCGTTTCTCTCGTCGCCCTCCACTTACCAGTTACGGATGCGGAATGGTGACCAGTACTTTCATCGTTTCTGGGGACAGCTTCTGAGATGGATTGTGTCGGGAGGAGTTCCCTCTGGATCAAAATCCGTCAAGCTGATGACCGACAAGTCGAACTATCAGCAGGGAGACTCGTCTCAAATCACCGTCGAGCTGAGAGACCTCGACGGTCGCCCCGTTTTGAAAGCCGCCCCACAGGTTGAGGTCACTCATCACGGGGAGCTCCGCAGCCGTGTGTCCCTGACGCCTGACGCGGCAATCCCGGGCAAATACCACGGTCAGTTCACAACTGAAGTCCCCGGACGCTACACGCTCAGAGTACAGGGCCCCGACGCGGATCGGTTACTGGCTGCGGAAGGTCACACTTCCCCCGTGCAGCTTGAGATCGAGTTTGAAGCGAGCCTGAACCGTGAGCTGATCGATGTCCGTTCTGATCGCCCCCTCCTGGAGCAACTGGCTGAGCAGTCTGGTGGCCTCGTCCTGGAACCGACAGCTGTCGCGGAATTGAGTCGAGTGCTTTCACTGAAACCGCGAACGCTGGAGACATCCCAGCGGACCGCGTTGTGGGATCGTTGGTGGTGCTTATGGCTCATCCTGGGATGTTTATCACTGGAATGGGTCCTTCGGAAACAAATTGGGCTAGCCTGAGCGACCATTCCTTGTTGTGATGATGGCCTGAACTTTTCAATACGAGCGACAGGATTTGATTATGTCGACAACCTCCCATCCGCAAAACAACCCAGTGGTGCAGGTTCCCCTCAGCGTATCGCGCGTGATCGCAGACGTTGTCACACGGGCCCGACGTACGCGGTTACTCGCCGGAGTCGTTCTGGCGTTGTCGGTCGCGTTGTTGTTACTGCTGATCGCCATCGGGCTCGACTGGAGTCTTGTCCTGTTTGAGTCGGCAACACGTGCCCGAGTGACTATGTCGACGTTCGCGATTATGGCCGTGTGGGGGATTCTCTGCTTCGCTTGGGCGGGGCGACAACGAGTCACCTCACTAGAAGCCGCACGGCGAATCGATGAACAGAACCCCGAACTCCAGGAACGCTGGGCGTCCGTCACGGCGTTTTCTCAAGTGGCCCCCGGTGCCGGTCATCGTGGTTCTGAAGCGATGATTCAAAAGGTCGCCGAAGAAGCAGAGCGATTGGGACAACAGATCGATCCCCGCGGCATTCCCCTGGGACGGGAGCTCCCTGTCAGCCTGCGGGCTCTTGGGATGATCGCCGCTCTCTGGTTCATCGTGTTCGTCCTGGACCCTGCACGCGTCACGGTACTCATTCGTCGATTCATTCAACCACGCGCGGACATCACCCTGACGAAGCTGAAATCCGAACCCGGCGATCTCGTGAGAGCCCGTGGGGAGCAACTCAAGCTGGAAACCTCGGTGACCGGACGCGCGAACTCCTCGGGCGTACTGACGATCCGCAAACCAGACGGAGCTGAAGAGACCATCCCGCTGAAACTGGTCTCAGGTGAGACCCCGAAGTTCATCTACCCGTTGAAGTCCCTTCAGGAGGGATTCTCCTACCGCTTTCGTTCGGGTGACGGTCAGACTCCTTGGCATACAGTTGAAGTCGCCGATCGTCCGACATTGACCAAGGTCGACTTCCGCATCATTCCGCCCGCCTATTCAAAGCTTCCGGAACTCCATCAGGACGGGCTTCCCAAATCGGTGCAGGCACTGGCAGGTAGCCGACTGGTTCTACGAATCGAATCCCAAGTCCCCCTGAAATCGGCGGAACTTAAGGGCGACGATTCCGCGAGCTATGGCCGCTTGGGAACTCAGCCCAGCTATCAATGGGAACTCGATCTGACAGCGTCGATGGCGTTCCGCCCCATTCTGGAAAGTGAACATGGCCTGTTGAACGACCAGCCGCCTCGCTGTGAAATCGTCGTCTATCAGGATCAGCCGCCGGTGGTCAGCGTCGCTGATCCGACAGACGACGTTGCGGTCCACCCAGAAGACACCATCACGATCGCCTTTGATGCCAAGGACGATCTGGGAGTCTCGCATGCCGAGCTGGTGATCCTGGATGGAACCGGTGAGAACGCCCGCGAGGTGAAGACCATTCCAATCCCACTGCAGCAACAGTCCGGAGCCAAGTCCGTCCATTCGGAGATCGAACTTGCCCTTAAGGAGTTTGAGCTGAAACACGGCCAGGAACTCGCCTACGCGATCCGAGTCTACGACACCAAGAAAGAGGCCACGCTGCTGCACCCCGCGGAGCCGCCCGCCACGAACACAGACACTTCAAATCCCCTCGCAGGCAACTCCTCTCCCGCACAAGAACCTGTCCCCCAGACTGAGACATCTCCCCCCGCCGGCGAGACAACGCAGCCACAGCCTCAACCCGCAGAGCCTCTCACTGCTCAACAGAGCGATGCTGAATCACGCCCGCCGCAGCCTCCCTCAGATCAACCGCCGGGGTCGAAGTCGGAATCACAGCCTCCCTCTAAGCAGGCTGGTGGCGGCAATCAATGGTCTCCCAAGTCGCAGGCGAAAGCCTCGCAACCGCCGAAACCCGGCAGTCACATGGAGGGTAAGCCTCGTCCCAATTTCTGGATGGCGAAGAACGTATTGGACACCCCTTCCGGCCAGTGTTCCAGCTGTAGCCCGCGTCGTATTTCCATTGACGAATGGGCGGGATCGTATGCGTCCCAAATGCTGGAGAAACGCCAGCTGCAGATCGATCCCGTGCTGACAGAGATGAAACAGCTGTTGACCCAGGCTCGCGACATACTGCAACCCGTGAGCGCCCGCGCCAAAGCGAAGATGGCATGGCAATCCACCGACAGTATCGAGGTCCGCAAGGCCGACGAATTATTCGCCAAGACCACGACCGCCGTCACTGACCTCACTAAGAAGTGCGAAGGGACACCGTACGTCGTGATCGCCCTGCAGCTTCAGGACATCGAACGACTGCACATTCAGCCCGCGCGAGGACGGATCTCCGCCGTCACCCTGTTGGACAAAGCCGGCGAGGAAGCGGATCTCACCGCCTCGGTCTTTCACACGGAACGTGCGATCGAACTGCTGGAGAAGCTGACTCGGCAGTACGAGAACGTGAAGCTCAACCAGAAGCTGGCAGACACGATGACTCGCATCCGAAAGATGCATCAGATCTTCCAGGAGGGAACACTGGCGATGCTCAGTTCACGCAAGCCGCTGTTGAATCCCAAGCAGCGATCGTTTCTAGAACTGGAACTGACGGACGAGTACCTCGAACGACTGCAAAAGCTGTTGAAGAAGAAGCTGGAGATTCAGGCGGAACTGGCCAAAGCCATGTCGCAGGATCCCCGGCTGTTGGAGCGGTTCATGGCACGCAGTCGGCTAGAGGCCACCACGCTCCGGGATCAGCTCACCCTGTTACACAAACGACAAGAAAAGCTGACGCGGGAAGTCCGTGAGGGCCTGCCCGCCGAGAGTAATGAGAAGTCGCCCTCCGAAGGGAAACTGACTCTCGACAAGTTTCGTGTCCCGAACCGGTCGCTGGATGCCGCTGTCATCTCGGATGACGCTGCGAAGATGCTTGAGAACTACATCACCTGGACCCCGAAAGACCTCAACGTCAATCAGGGCGAGCTCGCCGTTTACAAGAACAAGGGGACTCACATCGCAGCCGCAGCGACCGACCTGGCCCGCCTCGCCTCAGATCCGGAGTCGACATCGGCGTTGGATTCGGCCACTGCTCTGTATGGACTTCTGCTGGACTATCGTGCAACGCTGCCCGACCTTTTGAATTCGACGGATCATCCCAAGCTGCCAGCTCACATCACCTGGCGCATGCAGGAGGCAGACAAGCTGATCACAGAAGTGTCGGGATGGATCCGCAAAGAAAGCGCGAAGAAAGAGGACCTTCATCATCTCGCCGCTGAGGTGGACCAGCACCGTCTGACGGTCGACACGATGGAGCTGACTCGCAAGCTGACGAGCTTGGAGGCCCAGTGTGCGGGGATCAGCCCGGCTCTCCACGAATCTGCACAAGCGTTGCTGTCATCTCTGGAAGAGGACCTGATTCCAGAACTGGAGGAGGCTCAACGGGACCTCAGCTACAACAAACTTCCAACAGCGATCGAGCATCAGGCGAACGCTTTGCGGCACTTTGCCAAAGCCGAGGCCCAGCTCGACGAGGTCATGGATGGGATCATCAAGTATCTCGACTCACTGCCTGTCAATCGAACTCCCACACTCGCCGATGACGCAGAGCCGGAGTCACTCGAAGAACTGTTGGCCATGCTCGAAGACGAAGCCCGGGCGGCGGAGTCCTTGGGCATTCCCTGCTGTCGTCCCTCGAACCTGCTGATCGAAAAGGACTGGACGAAACCGGGATCGTGTGCCAGCTCGGGAAGTTCCCCGGGATCTGGCTCCGGAGGCCGCATGCTGCAGGCCCGAGGCCCGCTCACTCAGTCACAAGAGTCCAGTCAACAAGCCGGTCGTGTCCGAGAGAAACTCGACGATGCCTTGAAACGACTCGGCAAACGATCGGCGGGGGCCGAATCGCAAGGGACAGCTCGTACGAGCGAGCGAGCCTGGGACACCTTGAGTTCGAAACTGGAAGACCACATCCGGCAGGGTCGCGGAAATCTGCCGCCTGAACGCTACCGGAAAGCGATTGAGCAATACTTTGAAACCCTCGCGGGAAAGCCCGCTGAGAGTTCTTCAACTCCATGAGCAGAGGGCGAGTCACCTGCGAAGGACTCAGTCGAGTTCACTCAGGAACCGCTTGAGTTCCTCGGACGCGTGCGAGTCACCCTGTGCGTGCGCTGCTTCGATACCCCGCTGAAATGCAGTCCGTGCCTCATCGGTTCGATTGAGTCGGGTGAACTGCTGGCCGGCCATTAGAAACGCGGGAACGTAGGGACTTTCGTCATCCATCAACCCGGTCAGGTAAGACAGGCTGCGATCGTTCTCCCCTTCCTTGTCGAGCTCCATCGCCAGCATGTAGCGCAGCATCTGGTCCAGCGGTTCGCAGTCGAGCATCGCTTCAAGTTTTTCGCGGCGTGTCATCGCATCACTCCTTCTCTCGCTTCGACCGAACGGGGCTGCGTGAGCTCGATCGAGCAGCACGCAGCCTCGTTTGTCTGCGTTCCAATTACTGCCGCGACTTCAGATACGCGATCAGGTCGATGATCTGCTCACGAGTCAGCTGGGTATCCAGACCAGCAGGCATGACCGACACGGTGCTGGGGCGGATCTCTTCGATCTCCGAGCGGGCGATGCGGACCTCGTCCTTGGCCCCGGTGACCAACACGATCTCGTCGGGTGTCTCGCGGCGGATCAGCCCATTGTGGGCCTTGCCCGCTGTAGTGACAACGAGGATCGGCTCGTAGCTGCGAACCAGACTGACGCTCGGGAAGAGGACCGACTCCAACAGGTCGCGCTCGGTGCGGATCTTGCCAATGCGCGACAGGTCGGGCCCGACGTTGCCGCCCTTGTAACCGATCGCATGACAGGCCACGCAGGACGCCTTCGAGTTCGCAAATACGGCCTGGCCTCGGCGGATGTCGCCTGTTCCCACGTGGGTCAACAGCTCGTCGAGTCTCTCCTTCTGCTTGGCAGCTTCGACGTTGATCGCCGCATAAAGTTCCTCGGCCTGCTTCTGTACGGGCTCTGGGAACTTCGCCACGCGGGTCTTCACGGCATCGACCCGCAGGCTGGTCAGCACGGGGGACTGCTTCAACGCAGCCACCAGCCGGGTCCCGACAGCTTCATCAGTCGAGTTCTCGAAGATGCCGAGCAGACGGTTGAGTTCCAGTGGGCCCACCTTTGCGATGGCGTCGGCGAGTTCCGCCTGCTGAGCGGTCGACAGCTTCGCCTTAGCCAGTGCATCGACAGCGGCCGACCGGGTGGCCACCGAGGCGTCCTCACCCAGATTCGTCACCAGCAGGCTGAACAACTCGGGTTCGAGTTCGCCGCGTCCGGCGGGCAGAGCCGCGATGGCGTCGATTCGGACTTCTGGCTTGGCTTCCGTCTGCTTGGCCAGTGCGAGGAGCGCTTGCGACAGTTCGCTAGTGCCTGCCTCCGGCAACGGCAATGATCGCACGACGGTTACTGCATTCGGCTTCAGCGTGGCGTCGTTACCAGCAATCATCTTTGTCAGTGATGCGAGCCAACTGTCGGGCATCTGCTTAAGCCCCGACTTCGACATCGCTTCGAGGCACATCTTGCGAACCGTCAGCTCCCCATCCGACGCGGCCCCGGACTTCGCGTAGCTGGCGAGCAGTTGTTGCACGCTGGCCGTTCCGGCGAATTGAGCGAGCAGGCTCTTGAGGTCATCCTGTTCTGTGTCCCGAATGGTATCGCGGGCCAGCTGTTCACGGAGGTACTGGGTCAGGGCATCGCCCCACTCGGGATGGCGACCGACCATCCACAGAGATGTCTGCCGCAGAGCCGCAATGTCAGAGGTCAGCAGCGGCACCACCTTCTCGGGAGTCAGCTGGCCATTGGGCATCTGATCGAGAGCAATCAACGCGGAACGCCGAGTCCAAGGGCTTGAACTGGTTAGACCAGCCGCTGTGGCCTCGCGGTCGGCGATCTGGATCAGGGCAAAGGTAATTGAGTGTTCCAGAATGCGGTCAAACTTCTCGAGTTCGGCCGGTTGATGAGAGGCGGCTTCGAGCAGAGCGGGGACAGCTGACTTCTCTTCGAGGCGACCGAGGATTTCCGCACTGATGCGGACATCCTGGGGTGAACCTGACTGGAGGACCTTCATCACCAGTGGCAGCGCCTCACGATCCTTGTGGAAGCTGACCGAGCTGAGGGCGGCGTGACGTACGTTCGCGTCGGGATCGGAGATCGAACCACGAACGAGCGCCCGGGCCTGTGGGGCATCGACCCGCGTGAGAGTCCAGACTGCGTTGACGCGAGTGGCGGCTGTGGCGGCATCATGCTGTCCGAGAATCGGCCCCAGAGCAGCAACGACCTTCGCGGCATCGTGCTTGGCCAGGTCACGAATCGCCCGGCGCTGAACGGCGGGGCGGGGATCACCGAGCAACTTCGCTAGATCGGTGGCAGACAACTTTCCCCAATCGAGCTTCAGACCACGGGGGTCTTCGACGGTCTTCATCCCCTGACGACGCACGCGGTAGACAGCTCCGATCACGTCGGGCTTCTCCAGCTGGGATGTCGGGCAACAGAGGCGGTACCATCCCCCCGTGTCGCAGATCACGATGCTGCCATCGGCGTCTTCCAGCACATCAGTCGGATGGAAGTCAATGTTGGTCGAGACGACGAAATCGGAGTCGGTCGTCTTGAACGTCGCTCCATGGTCTTCCAGCACGTGGCGCGAGACCTTGTACATATTGAACTGGCAGGCGAAGAGGTTGTCGCGGAATTCATCGCCGAGGAAATTCGACTCATAGCGAGTCAATCCACACGGAGCAGCTGGCCCCATGTGCACGAGCGGCGGCATCAGGTCGCCGGTCCGCGGGTGGAAGTTCGTCGAGTCGTGCACTTTGCCATAGACCCCACCGTAGATCGCGTGAATCAGACCATCGCGCAAACCTCCTCCGGGTCGCTGCAAAAACGTGGTGGTGAAGATGCGTTCGCCTCCAGGCGTGAAGACCACATCGACCGGGTTATCCATGCCGCCCGTCATAACGTTCTCGACGTACCCGGTTCCATCGGCCTTGCGACGAAAGATGTGGGCCGCCTTGCTCACGAGCGGGGGCTTGCCGGGCTGTTCATAGGTCTGCTCGGCAAAGGCACCCTTGCACCAGTAGATGTATCCGTCGAGCCCGAGGTAAGGACCATGCAGGTCGTTGGCACACCCGGTCAGAGTTTTTCCCTGGTGCCATTCGACGCGTTCATCGGCGACGCCATCGTCGTTGGTGTCGGTCAGCTTCCAGATGCTGGGGGGAGCCGACACATACAGAGATCCCTCGTGCCAGAGAGTGCCTTCGGGGAACATCATCTTGTCGGCGAAGACCGTGCTCGTGTCATACTTGCCGTCTCCATCGACATCGACCAGTCGCATAATGCGGTGCGTCCGGTCGACAACCTGCTTAACGACCGGTTCATTCGATCCGGAGGAGTCCGCTACGTAGAGCCGTCCCTGCTCGTCGAAGTCTGCAGTGATCGGTCGGTCGACCAAGGGTGACGTCGCCACGAGCTCGATCTCAAACCCATCCGGCAGCGTAAAGTTATGCCCGTTGAGCTGCTGTTCTCCGGCAGAGAGCCCGGCAGTCACGACAAGCCCCAGCAGGGCGGCAACACTCATTAAACGAAGCATGCTTTGACTCCAACAGCCTGACAGAACAGAGGTTTCGATTATGAACAAATCGAGCGGCCATTCAAAGGAGCAAGCTGTCTGGTGAGCGATGTTTCACGAATGACGCTGCGCGAATCCCACTTCTATGAGGACGCCCACGTCGCCTCCCCTCCCTCTGGCCATCAGCCACTCGCGATCCGCCAAACACCCGCCTCCCGGATGCATCCCCTCCCCGCACACACTAGAATCGATTGATGCGTCTTGGTGGAAATCTCGCTGAGCGAATCAACGGTGAGGTGCGTGTCTCTCATGGCTAAGTTCAATTCCCAGCGTTTGTTGATGGCTGTACGGTGTCTGGTGGCACTCCTGATCGGAGGGCTGGTCGCTGCACCGGCTTGGGCGGAACGACCGGTCGACTTCAACCAGGACATCCGAGGCCTGATCTCCAACACCTGCTACCGCTGCCACGGACCCGATGAAGCAGAACGCAAAGGGGACCTGCGTCTCGATACCCACGTGGGAGCTACAGCTGACCTCGGAGGGCATGCCGCGCTCGTTCCGGGAAAACCCGACGAGAGTGAACTCATTAAGCGCATCACCAGCACCGACCCCGAAGTCATGATGCCACCTCCGGGAGCAGGCAAACCCCTCAGCCCCAAAGAGGTCGACCTGCTGCGCCGGTGGATTGCCGAGGGAGCGAACTACCAGGTCCACTGGGCTTATCAGCATCCGCAGAAGGTCGCCCCGCCTGAGACGCCCGAGTTTGCGGGCTTTGTCCGCAATGACATCGATCGATTCATCGTTGCTAAGCTCAAAGAACATGGTCTGGCTCCCTCGGAAGAAGCTGATCGCCCCACTCTGATTCGGCGTCTGTCGCTCGACCTGACTGGCCTGCCCCCCACCGATGAGGAAGTGACTGCCTTTCTGGCTGACACGCAAGAGGGAGCGTATGAGCGCCTCGTGGATCGCCTGCTGGAGAAGTCAGCGTACGGCGAGCACTGGGCCCACATGTGGCTCGACCTGGCCCGCTACGCTGACTCCGCGGGATATGCTGATGATCCTATGCGGACGATCTGGGCCTACCGCGACTATGTGATCCGCTCGTTCAACGCCAACAAACGATTCGATCAGTTCACAATCGAACAGCTGGCGGGGGATCTGCTGCCGAACCCGACCGAGGAGCAACTCGTCGCGACGGCGTTTCATCGCAACACCCAGACCAACAACGAAGGCGGCACGAACAACGAGGAGTTCCGCAACGTCGCGGTGGTCGACCGCGTGAACACGACGTTCGCTGTCTGGATGGCGACGACGATCAACTGCTGCCAGTGTCACAGCCACAAGTACGACCCGATCACGCAGAAAGAATTCTTCGAGGTCTTCGCTATCCTCAATAACACAGCAGACGCTGACCTCACCGACGAATCCCCTCGACTCGATTTGTTCTCCAATGAACAGAAAGCGAACCGTGCGAAGTGGCAGGCAGAGCTGGCAGCACTTGATGTCGAGCTGCGGACCTCAACACCCGCTTTGCAGGAATCACTGGCGAAGTGGGACCAGAACTTCCCCCGTGACCTGCCGTGGGCCAGCCTCAAACCAGCTGCAGTAACCAGTCAGAACGGAGCGGAGTATGTGATCGGCAAAGACGGAACAGTGCTGGTCAGCAAGCCGCCGAAGACCGACACCACGACAGTCTTGCTCGACATCCCCGAGGGACCGCTGTCGGGTCTGCGACTGGAGGCTCTGACCGATCCCGCGTTGCCCAAGAACGGTCCGGGACTTGCCGAGGGGAATTTCGTCATCTCACGCATCACTCCTGCGATTGTGCCAAAGGGGGATGTTCGACCACGTGGACGATACGTCCGGGTCGAGTCGCCGGGCAAAGGCCGCCACCTGCATCTGGCTGAGGTCCAGGTCATGAACGGTGCGGAGAATATTGCCCTAAAGGGGAAAGCCTCGCAGAGCTCTATCGGATACGGCGGGATTCCCGAGCGCGGGATCGACGGTAACACGAATGGCAATTACTACGAATCGAACAGCGTCTTCCACACGGGCGAAGGGGACGAAAACCCGTGGTGGGAAGTCGACCTGCTGGCCACGACTCCCGTGGACAAAATTGTGATCTGGAACCGGACCGATGGAGTCGGGGAACGGTTCAATAACTCCAAGATCGTGCTGCTGGATGAAAACCGCAAACCGATCTGGGAACAGGCCATCGCCGAGGCCCCCAAGGCAAACGGTGAGTACGCGGCCAGCTCGGCACAGAGCTTGAAGCTCACAGCTGCGGTGGCTGACTTTACTCAAGCGGGCTTCAACGCAGCGGATGTACTGGCTGCGAAAGCGAACAACGCCAAGGGCTGGGCTGTGGGAGGCAAGACTGGCGAGCCGCACTGGCTGGCCCTCTTCCCAGAAGCCAAGGTCGATGTCCCCGCGAACTCCCAGCTCCAACTGATCATCGAGCAATCGTTCAAGACCGAGAACCTCCTGCTCGGTAAGTTCCGCGTTTCATCGTCGGCCTCACCGCGTGCGATGGAAGTGGCACAGACGCCCAAGAATATTCTCGATCTTCTGGCCACGGCGAAAGACGCCCGCACCCCGGAACAGGCTGCGGAGCTGGCGACGTGGTACTTCGTAAATGCCGCACCGGAACTCGCTTCACAGCGAGCCCAACGTGCGAAAGTGCATACCGATCTGACGAATTTGAAAGCCGAGACCAGCGTCCCGGTATTCAAGGAACTCACCGGGGATGCCCGTCGCAAGACGAAGCTTCAGCATCGCGGGATCTATACCGATCTCGGGGATGAGGTCACCGAAGGAGTGCCCGCAGCCTTCTTGAAGAGTGGAGAGGCCGCCCCCAAGGATCGCCTCGCCCTCGCGAAGTGGCTCGTCAGCCAGGACAACCCACTGACGGCCCGCGTCATCGTCAACCGTTACTGGGAGGCCCTCTTCGGTCAGGGTCTCGTCGTGACCAGTGAGGACTTTGGCTCACAGGGTGAACGTCCCACGCATCCGGAGCTGCTCGATTCGCTCGCGATCGACTTCATGGAATCGGGCTGGGATATGAAACAGATGCTGAGGCATCTGGTGACATCGGCGACCTATCGCCAGACCTCGAAGGTGACTCCCGACCGGCTCGATCTCGACCCCGACAACCGCTGGCTGGCACGAGGACCTCGCTTCCGCATGACCGCTGAAATGATCCGTGACCAGTCACTGGCATTGGGCGGTCTACTCAGCCCCAAGATGTACGGCCCGCCCGTTCGTCCGCCCCAGCCGAAGCTCGGGCTGAACGCGGCCTTCGGCGGCAGCACCGACTGGGAGACCAGTGCCGGAGAGGACCGCTACCGTCGAGCGATCTATACCCAGTTCCGCCGGTCAAGCCCCTATCCGGCCATGGCTGCATTCGATGCCCCGAACCGCGAAGTCTGCACCGTGCGTCGCATCCGCACCAACACGCCACTGCAGGCTCTCGCCACTCTCAACGATCCGGTTCATCTGGAAGCGGCCCAGAATCTTGCACGCCAGGTCGTGAAGTGGGAAGGCAGCCCCGCCGAGAAAGCCAAACGGCTCTTCCGCCACTGCACAGCCCGCGAGCCGCACGCCGATGAACTGGCCCGTCTGACCCAGCTGTATGACACCGCCCGTTCGCGAGCAGCTGCCGATCCACAAGCGGCGACACAACTCGCCAGCGATCCTCTCGGTCCGGTCCCCGAAGGTCAGGACCCGGTTGAACTCGCCACCTGGACGATCATCGGGAACGTGGTATTGAACCTCGATGAAATGCTGATGCGGCGATGATCACCTCATCGTGAGCGGCAGGCGTGAGCCTGCCGAGGAGTCCAACGGTCTCTGATCTCTCAGTTTTATGATCAATCGTTTCGTGAAAGTCTGTCTCTGCAACCGACGTTGCAGAGACACTTCACCACTCGGCAGGCTCACGCCGTGCCGCTCTCGATGACGCGGACAATCAGCCCGCACCGACGAGCAGGGCACGGTTGCCGCGCTTCCGCTCGTTTTCGGTGAGCAGGATCTTGCGGAGGCGGATCGCATCCGGGGTGATCTCGACGTACTCGTCAGCCTCGATGTACTCGAGGGCGAGTTCCAGCGACAAGTCGCGAGGCGGCTCCAGCTGGATCATTTCATCGGCACCGCTCGACCGCATGTTGGTCAGCTTCTTTTCGCGGACCGGGTTGACGACGAGGTCGTTGTCGCGGGCATTTTCACCCACGATCATTCCCTCATAGACATCAACGCCAGCACCGACGAAGAACGCGGCCCGCTCCTGCAACTTGAAGAGAGCGAAAGCTGTCGTGCGACCGGTTTCCTGCGAGACAAGCACGCCGTTCTTGCGGCGGGGGAGGTCCCCTTCGACGGGCAGGTACTTATCGAACTGGTGGTGCATGATCGCCTCACCCTTGGTCGCGTTGAGCAACCGGGTCCGCAGACCGATCAAACCGCGAGCGGGAATTGTGAAGACGAGGTGGGTGTGTGAACCCTGACCAGCTGTCATGTCAGTCATCTGGCCCTTACGGGTCGAAACGATTTCGATGACCGAGCCGACGTCGACCTGGGGCACGTCGACTTCGAGGATTTCGAAGGGCTCGTGCCAGACGCCATCGATCTGCTTGCGGATGACTTCGGGCTTTCCGACGGAGAGTTCGAAGCCTTCGCGACGCATGGTTTCGATGAGAACCGAGAGATGCAGCAGACCACGTCCCGAGACGCGGAAGCATTCCTTCTGATCGGTGTCTTCGACCTTGAGGGCGACGTTCGATTCGAGTTCGCGGGCCAGACGCTCACGCAGGTGGCGGCTGGTCAGGAACTTTCCGCTCTTGCCGACGAGTGGCGACGTATTGATGGTGAAGGTCATCGAGAGTGTCGGCTCGTCGACCTTGATGCGGGGCAGGGGGGTCAGATCTTCGGCGGTGGCAATCGTATCGCCGATTTCCACATTGGGCAGACCCGTGATGGCGACGATGTCTCCCGCCACAGCCACATCGACCTTCTCGCGACCGAGCTTGGCGAAGAGCTCGACGGTCTCGACCGTTTCATTTACGACCGAACCATCTTCCCGCAGCACAGCCACCTTCTGACCAGGCTTCACCTGTCCACAGAAGATGCGTCCGACGGCGATCCGGCCCACGTACTTGGACCACATCAGCGACGTGACACTCATGCGGAAGGGAGCATCCAGATCGACTTCGGGAGCTGGAATGTTCGCCAGGACCATGTCGAGCAGAGGAGCCATGTCGCCCGAACGTGCGGTCGGATCATCGCTCGCATAGCCAGCTCGACCGCTCGCGTAGATGTGCGGCAGATTGGTGACATCTTCTGCACCGAGTTCTTCCATCAGGTGCATGGTTTCGAAGATCACGTCATCGGCCCGGCTGTCGGGACGATCGATCTTGTTGACGACGATCAGCGGCTTGAGACCGACCTGCAGAGCCTTGGTCAGCACGAAGCGTGTCTGTGGCTTGGGGCCTTCGGCGGCATCGACGAGCATCAAAGCCCCGTCAGCCATGCGGAGTACACGTTCGACTTCCCCACCGAAGTCGGCGTGGCCAGGGGTGTCGATGATGTTGATCTTCACGCCCTTGTACGAGATCGCAATGTTCTTCGCGAGAATCGTAATCCCGCGCTCACGCTCCAGATCGTTCGAGTCCAGCAGGCATTCCTGTGTCAGTTCCGCATCGCGGAACAGTCCGCTCTGCTTCATCAGTGCATCGACCAGGGTGGTCTTCCCATGGTCAACGTGGGCGATAATGGCGATGTTTCGAATCTCTTCACGACGCATGGGACCGGTGTCCTGGACTACAAACGAGGAAATTGGAGAGTGATCGGTCGAAGCTGGTTTCGACCAGATCGATGTGGCACACAAGTGGCAGAGGTTGATAAATCTCGGAAGGCAAAGTTGGCTGAGCACAGCTCAACTTCAGAGAACCCACCAGTCATTGTGTGGACCGCGTGTCTGGAGGATTCGAGCGGGGCAAATAGTCTAGCGGTGATTTTGACGCAAGGAAAGCCCGAACATTTCTTTACAACTTCTTGACAGAATATCAGTTGCAGCTTCGCCCCCGACGAGTGGACGCAATTACACTACAAGCAAGACATTCAGCTCCGAAATGGCGAAGGCCGATAAGATTTGGCTAATGTCTGATGAAACTGCCACATCAAAACATATTGATGCTTGACAATGGGATTGAAACTCGCCAAAAAGTTTTGAAGAATCTTGTCAAGTGAACGCATATCCTCCCCGGAAATGCGGTTCATGACAGGTCCAAGTTGGTGTTCCCTCCGAGTCCAGCCTAGTGCTCATGCGGGTTTCGGCCCGTCCCTCCTTCGGTCATGGCAGACTCCCATAGCCCACCTCGTATTTCCAAAGTTGGTCGACCTATGAACAAAGTCCTCGGTTGCAGTCCAGGTCACTTTCATCAGTTATCGCGTCGTGGTTTCCTCCAGGTTGGCATGATCGCCGGAGCCGGGCTGACGTTGCCCCAGTTGCTCCAGTCGGAAGCCCGCGCCGAACTTAAGCAGTACCAGAACTTCGAAGGTAAGGCGAAGTCGATCATTCATATCTTCCTGCCGGGCGGTATGGCCCACCAGGAATCGTTCGACCCCAAGCCCTACGCACCGATTGAGTATCGCGGCGAAATGGGTCAGGTCCAGACGAACGTCGATGGGGTTCTGTTCGGCGAAACGCTGGCCAAAACCTCGCAGGTCGCCAACCGGATGACAATCATCCGTTCGATGACCCACGGGGAAGCCGCTCACGAGCGCGGCACCCACAACATGTTCACCGGGTACCGCCCGAGTCCCGCTTTGCAGTTCCCCAGCATCGGCTCGGTGATCTCGCACGAGTTCGGTTCACGGAACAACCTCCCGCCTTACGTCTGCGTCCCCAGCATGCCGACCGAGTTCGCGGGCAGCGGATACCTGAGCTCTGCGTTCGCTCCCTTCAGCCTCGGTAGTGACCCCGCAGACGGGGGCTTCCGCGTGCGGGACCTCAATCTGCCCAACGGTGTCGATGAAAGCCGCTTCGCCACTCGTCGCTCGGCTCTCGAAGCTGTCAATGCCCACTTCACCACCAAGGAGAAGTCGGACAAGATCACCGCGATGAACTCGTTCTACGAGAGTGCCTACTCGCTGATCTCGTCGCCCCAGGCTCGTGAGGCATTCAACCTCGAAGCTGAGCCAGCCGCTCTGCGAGATGAGTATGGCCGCAACACCGCGGGTGCCCGCATGCTGCTGGCTCGCCGACTGGTCGAAGCGGGCGTGCGACTGGTGAATCTGACCTACGGTGGCTGGGACATGCACGATCAGATCGTCGCCGGTTTCCGCAATCAGATGCCGCAGTTCGATCAGGCCTTCTCCCGCCTGATCCTCGACTTGGAACAGCGCGGGCTGCTCGACAGCACGCTGGTCATGGTTTCGTCGGAATTCGGCCGGACCCCCAAGATCAACGGCACTGCTGGTCGCGACCACTGGCCCAAGGTCTTCAGCGTCGCTCTGGCCGGCGGTGGCATCAAGAAGGGCTTTGTGTACGGCACCTCGAACACGACAGCCAGCGAGCCCGATGAAAACCCGGTCACCGTTGAGAACCTGTTCACGACGGTTTACCACTGCTTGGGCATCGTCGCTGACAAGGAGCTGATGGCTCCTGGCGATCGCCCGATCGAGATCGTGGATGGCGGCGACGTGATCCAGGATCTGCTGGCCTAACAATTCGAAATGCTGTTTCCACCTGGCACTCCCAGGTGGAAATTGCGTTTGCAGTGGCCTGTCTGCTCGTGCAGGTCGCCAAGACAATGAGAGCATCCGCTCCCCATCATGGATGAAGAGTGAGCGGCCCAAGAGTACTGCACTGCTGCCGACCGGTTGTTGGATAGTCAACCGGCCGATTGGACCGACAGAGTCCTTCTCTGACGGAGCTTCCCCGCGTCCGAGCGCCACATCCCACCGATGTTCGGACCAATTCCGCAGTCATACAAGCGAGGAAGGCCCATGCCTTCAATGTTCCGTATTCTCCTGACAACAACCCTGTTGTTCTCTGGCCTGGTCTCAGTCTCAAGGGCAGCTGCCCCGAGCCTGGGCAACATCCTCCCGCACGGCGTGCAACGAGGGACCGAAGCTGACCTCGTGCTGCAGGGTGGCAACCTGCAGGATGCCGAGGAGCTGTTGATTTACGATCCGGGCCTTTCGGTGGTGAAGCTGGAAGTCCCGGCCGACGCGAATGGAGCCACCGTCAAGGTCCGCGTCAAAGCGGAAGCCAATGCACCGATTGGATCGTTCCGTTGCCGCCTGCGGACGAAAAGCGGTCTGACGAACCTGTTGAATATCTATGTCGGCCCGCTGCCGATGGTGGAAGAAGTTGAGCCGAACTCCGAGTTCGCCACGCCCCAGGTCATCGCCAACAACAACTGTGTCCATGGACGCATTGATAGCGAAGATGTCGACTACTACATCGTTGACTGCAAGAAGGGGGAACGGCTGACAGCCGAAGCGTACGGAATCCGTCTCGGCTTCTCGTCATGGGGGAACTTCTTTGACCCCTACGTCGCAATCTTGAACTCCGCTCGATTTGAGCTGGCCACTAGTGACGATGCCGCCCTGGCCTGGAACGATGGGGTCGCGTCGTGCGTGATTCCGGAAGACGGCAAGTACATCGTGCAGATTCGCGATGCGTCCTACTTGGGCGATGGCAAAGCCTACTACCTGCTCAATATCGGCACGAACCCCCGCCCCAGCGGCATCGTTCCCTCCGGTGGCAAACCCGGCGAAACAGTGAAGGTCAAGTTCCTCGGCGACGTGGCGGGAGTCTACGAACAAGACATCACCATCCCAGCCAACGCCCCTGAAGACTTTGCCATTGATGTCACCGATGCGACGGGCACAGCGGCATCGCCCATGCGGTTCCGTGTCTCCCCTCTGACGAATGTGGTGGAAGCTGAGAACAATAATGCCACCGCTGGCCTGACTCCGGTGGAAGCACCAGCTGCCTTCAACGGTGTGCTGGAAGAGAAGGGCGACCAGGACTACTTCAAGTTCACCGCCAAGCAGGGTCAGGTCTTTGAGGTCGAACTCTACGGCCGTCGCTTGCGATCTTCGATCGATGCCGTGATGTATGTCTGTGACGCGAACGGAACCGGACTCGTCGGAAACGACGACAGCCGCGGGCCTGACAGCTATATCCGCTGGCAGTGTCCGGCTGACGGCGAGTACTCGATTCTGGTTCAGGACCATCTGAAGGGCGGCGGGCCGAGTTATACCTACCGCGTCGAAATGCAACCGGTTGTCCCGAAGACCTCCGCCGGAACAGTGGAGTTTTCCCGGTATGTGGCTCCCCAGCTGGTTGTTCCCCAGGGAGGTGGCGTGGGAGTTCAGGTGAGTATCGCTCGCCAGGACTACGGTGGACCCGCCAACTTCAAGAGCGATGACCTCCCCGCCGGGGTGAGCATCGAATGCCCGTCGATGTGGCGCGGCGGATCGGTCATGCCTCTCGTTCTCTACGCAGCTCCCGACGCTCCGTTGGCTGGCAAGTACTCGAAGATCCTGACATACCTTGACGATCCCAATCTGAAGGTCGAAGGGCCTCTTAAGCAAAGCATTCTGATGGTGCTGGGTCAGAATCAGCAGACTGTCTGGACTGAAGAGCAGGACCGCTTGCCCGTCGTGGTGACCGAGGCTGCTCCGTTCAAAGTGCGGATCGAACCTCCCAAGGTTCCGATCGTCCGCGGCGGATCCTACAACCTGAAGGTCATCGCAGAACGAGTCGGCGACTTTAAGGCTCCGATTCAGGTACTCTTCCTGCAGAACCCACCGGGCGTCAGCTCCAGCGGATCGGTCTCGATCCCCGAAGGACAGAACGAAGCTCTGATTCCCGTGAACGTCAACGGAGATGCCCCCGTGGGCGACTGGCCGATTGCAATCCGGGCCATCGCCACCGTCGGCAACGGACCGATCGAAAGCTGCACCCCCTTTGTTCCGATTCGTATCGAAGAGCAGTACATGACACTCGAGTTCTCCACTGCTGCCATGGAGCAGGGTCAGGAGATCCCGATGTTCGTGAAGGTGACCAAGCGGAAAGACTTCGAAGGCGAGGCTGTGGCCACTCTCTACGGCCTGCCTGCAAACACGACAGCTGAGCCGATCAAGGTCACCAAAGACACCACCGAGTTCTCCTTCACCATCAAAGCGGCCGCCAATGCCCCGGCCGGGAATAACCAGAACCTGTTCGCTCAGATTCTGATTCCGGAGAATGGTGACACAGTCATTCATAACCTTGGAACCGGTCGGCTGCGAATCGATACGCCGCCGCCGCCCAAGCCGAACGAGCCAGCTCCAATGCCAGCTGCGACTCCCGAACCGATGCCGATGCCGGTGGCCGCAGCTCCGCCCAAGCCGCTTTCGCGACTGGAAATGTTGCGATTGCAGCAGAAGGAAAAGGCCGCCAAGGCAGCTGCCGGCGGTCAGTAGTGACGCTGGTGGCGACAATCGCCAAACGCCACGCTGGTTCCGCCTCCACTGCTTGCTGCCCGGTTGACACTCTCACACATTCCCTCATCCACGGTCTCCCTATGTTGACCCGAATTCTGAGTTGTTCGCTTCTGCTTCTATCCGCCGCTCCTCTCTGGGCTGCGGATCTGGCTGAACTGCGAGTCACCCCGCCCGATGTGAATCTGGCAACGGCACTGGATCGCCAGGGAATCGTCGTGCAGGCAGTCTTCACCGACGGAATCACCCGCGATGTCACCGATCAGGCAACCTGGACCCTGGCGAATCCCGCTCTTGTCCGCCGAGACGGCAATACGCTCCATCCCGTCGCCGATGGCACGACTGAACTGAAGATCGAGTACAACGGGCAGTCGAAAACTCTGCCCGTCAAAGTCGAGCAGGCTACCGTCACACGTCCCATCAGCTTCAAGCTCGATGTGATGCCGGTGTTCATGAAAGCGGGCTGCAACACGGGAAGCTGTCACGGAGCCGCTCGCGGCAAGGACGGTTTTCGACTGTCGCTGTTCGGCTATGACGCGAATGGCGACCACACCCGCATCACGCGTGAGTTCCCCGGTCGCCGCGTTGACCTGGCCGTGCCCGAGGCGAGCATGCTCGTTGAGAAGTCCGTCGGCGATGTGCCACATACCGGTGGCAAGCGATTCGAGAAGGACAGCGAACTCAATCAACAGCTGATCAAGTGGATCGCCGCTGGCACCCCGCTCGACCCTGCGAACATCCCGACTTGTACCGGGATTACGATCTACCCACAAAACGGAGTGCTCGATGGCCCTGGCGAAACTCAACGAGTCACCGTGCGGGCCACCTACTCGGATGGCTCTGATCGGGACATCACCCACCTTGCTCTGTTCATGTCCAACAACGACACCTCGGCCTCGATCTCCCAGGCAGGAGTCGTGACAGCTGGGGCACGCGGCGAGGCGTTCGTCATGGCTCGCTTCTCGACTTATACCGTCGGGTCGCAGTACATCGTCCTGCCGAAGGGCCTTGAGTATCAGGAAACAGCCCCCGAGCCCGTCAACTACGTGGATGAGTTCGTCGCCGCAAAGCTCAAGAAGCTGCGGATCCATCCAAGCGGACAATGCAGCGACGAGGAGTTTCTGCGTCGTCTGTCGATCGACCTGACCGGTTTGTTGCCGACTCGTGAAGAGTACGCGGCTTTCATGGCAGACGCCGATCCCAAGAAGCGTGAGAAGAAGATCGACGAACTCCTAGGCCGCAAAGAGTTCACCGAAATGTGGGTGTCGAAGTGGGCCGAATGGCTCATGATCCGCAGCACTCAGACCGTTTCCCCCAAGTCGGTGGTGCTCTATTACCAGTGGCTCGTCGAGCAGATCTCCAACAATGTTCCTCTCGATAAAATGGTTCAGGACCTGCTCTCCGCCAGCGGAGGGACGTTCAAGGTTCCGCAGACCAACTACTACCAGATGGAGCAGGACCGTCTGAAGATCGCGGAGAACACCGCCCAGATCTTCATGGGTATGCGAATTCAGTGTGCTCAGTGCCACAATCATCCGTTCGACCGCTGGACCCAGGACGACTACTACAACTTCGCCGCGCTCTTTGCTCAGGTCGGTCGGAAGACCAGCGAAGATTCTCGCGAGCAGATCATCTTCAACGCCGGGGGCGGCGAAGTGCAGCACCCCGTCACCGGAGCCAACGCGGTCCCGACCTTCCTCGGGGGTGGACCCGCCGACCTGACTGGGGGTGTAGATCGCCGCGCAGCTCTGGGCAAATGGCTCGCCTCGCCAGCGAATCCGTACTTCGCTCAGAACTTCGCGAACCGGATCTGGCAACACTTCTTCGGCGTCGGCATTGTGGAGCCCGTCGACGATGTGCGTGTGTCGAATCCCGCCTCGAACCCGGAACTGTTGGCGGAACTGGCCAAACGATTCACCGAGTCGAACTACAACTTCAAGGGACTGGTTCGCGACATCTGCATGTCGAAGGCCTACCAGCGCTCGACTCAGCGGAATGAGAGCAACTCGAGTGATGAGCTGAACTTTGCCCATCAGACGATCCGCCGCATCAAGGCGGAATCGATGCTGGACATCATCAGCCAGGTGACCGTGACCAAGGACAAGTTCGCGGGCCTGCCACTCGGATCGCGAGCTGTCCAGATCGCCAACGGAGCCACATCGGATTACTTCCTGACGACTTTCGGACGGGCGACTCGTGAGACCGCCTGTTCGTGTGAAGTGAAGATGGAGCCGACACTGTCGCAGGCTCTGCACCTGATGAACGGAGATGTCATCAACTCCAAAATGGCTCAGGGTGGCGTCATCAAGTCGCTGCAGGACAAAGGGCTGACGCCGATCCAGATCGTCGAACAGCTGTACATCACGTGTCTGACTCGCAAGCCGACCGAGCAGGAGATCGCCGCGCTCACCCCGCTCTTCGCAGAGGGCAGCGACGTCAACCGATCGCTCGACGATGTCTACTGGGCATTGCTCAACAGCCGCGAGTTCTTGTTCAACCACTGACAGAGGTTGAGAGGCCGGATCGAAGGCGAATCTGCGGTAACGGACAACGATCCCGCCGCGAGATCACCACTCTCCGACCTCTCTGAGTATGTTTCCTTGTCCCTTGGCACCCAGCCGAAGTCGATCATGCGTCACTTCTCCCTCGCGATTGCCGTTCTTCTGCTCACAGCTCCCGTCCTCGCCGAGGAACCGGCTGCCGAGAAGATCACGTACAACGATCACATCCTGCCGCTGTTCAAGCAGCGCTGTGGATCATGCCACAATGCGAATGACCGCAAGGGGGGCCTGACCCTCGATAACTATGCGGGCACGATGCAGGGCGGCAGCTCGGGCGCCGTCGTCGAAGGGGGCGACTCCAGCGCGAGCTACCTGTTCAGCCTCGTCACGCACGAGTCCGAACCGAAGATGCCGCCCAACGCCGACAAGATGCCGCAAGCGGAATTGGACCTGATCAAGAAGTGGATCGACGGTGGCCTCCTCGAAACCTCCGGCAGCTCGGCCAAGATCAAGAAGAAGGCCAGCCTGGCCAAGATCGAAGTGTCGGGCGAGCGTCCCAAAGATGTCGCGATGCCGATCGCTTACTTGGGCGATCCCATCGTGCAGAGCCCGACCCGCAACGCGGTGACCGCTTTGACCTGCAGCCCCTGGGCCCCACTCGCAGCGATCTCGGGCCATCGACAGGTCACGCTCTATCACACCCAGTCGTTCGAAGTGCTGGGTGTGCTTCCCTTCCCCGAAGGCCAGCCTCAGGTGCTGAAGTTCAGCCGCGATGGTTCGCTGCTGATGGTCGGTGGTGGGCGCGGCGGAGCCAGCGGCAAAGTCGTTGTCTATGACGTACGAACCGGCGAACGAAAGGTCGAAGTCGGCGACGAGTATGACTCGGTACTCGCGGCAGACATCTCTTCCGACCTGACGATGATCGCCCTCGGTGGCCCCAAGCGGATGCTGCGGGTCTACTCCACCGAAACTGGTGAGTTGCTGTTCGAGAACAAGAAGCACAACGACTGGATCACAGCCATCGAATTCAGTCCCGATAGCGTGCTGATCGCTTCGGGTGACCGTTCGAATGGGCTGCTGGTGTGGGAATCGTCGACCGGCAAGGAGTTCTACAATCTGCTCGGTCACACCGGCATGATCACCGACATCAGCTGGCGTCCCGACAGCAACGTCGTGGCGACCTCCAGCGAAGACAACACGATCCGCCTGTGGGAAATGACCAATGGCACGGAAGTGAAGCGCTGGAACGCGCACGGTGGATGTCTGGCCCTCGACTACACGCGGGACGGTCGTCTGGTGTCGAATGGCCGTGACGCAATCGTCCGGTTGTGGAATGGGGATGGAGCACAGCTGCGAGAGTTCCCTGGTCAAACGGACCTGGGGATGGAAGTGGCCTTCGACTCGGAGAGTGAGCGTGTCCTCGCGGGTGACTGGAACGGCATGGTCCGGATCTGGAATGCGGCGGATGGAGTTTTACTGAACGAGTTCAACACGAACCCACCCACAATCGACGCTGTGATCGCTGCGACCGAGCAGACGCTGGGGGGAGCTGCGGGCGAACTGAATCAGGCTTCGACTCAACTGGCAGCCCTCACCAAAGCTCTCGAAGAACGGAAAGTGGCCGCTGAGACCGCTGCGTCTCAGCTGGCCGCCGTGACCAACAAGGCCCAAACAGTGGCCGTTGAGAAGACCAACGCCGAGAAAACACTGGCCGAGAAGAAGGCCGAGATGCAGAAGGCCGAAGAGTCGCTGAAGGCTGCTATCGCCGCTCTAGAAGCAGCCAAGGCGGCCCTGGAAAAGGCCAATGCTGATCAGTTGGCGGCGAACACTACCAAAAAGGCGGCGGAAGACGGCATTACTGTCGCCAAGACAGCTGCCGAGAAGGCGGCGGAAGCTGAGAAGTTGCTGGCCGAGGAAATGGCCAAGGCGAAGGCGGCAGCTGAGAAAGCGGCAGCCGAGGCACCAGCCAAGCCGGAAGAGCAGAAGGCGATGGCGGATTACGATGCTGCTACCAAGGCCGCCCAGGCGAAAGCTGACGCCGCCAAGGCCAAGCTGGAACGATTGAAGGCCCTGAAGGCTCTCCCGAAGCCTGTTCCAGCGGCAGAAACCCCTGCTCCGGCAGCCCCCGCACCTGAGACACCAGCAGCACCAGCGACTCCTTGAGTTTGAGTGGGCTCTCGTCCACATGCGATCGCGACAGACAGGAATGTCTGTCCCACGGAGACATCTCTCTTACGGAGAGTTTCCGTGTGACTCACCATGATGGTGTGGCTCGAGTGTCGGCGGCTGATAGGTGCCCAACCGCATCTGCTCAAAGATCTCCGGGGCACTGGCATACTGCCGGGCATCGATCAGGCCAATCAGCCCCCCCTTCATGAGCGACATCAGCGAAGCCTCAAAGATCGAAGACTTCGACAGGTGCTGCTGCATCCCCTCGCGGATCCCCAGCGTGTCGCCCGCCAGAATGCACTCGTTGATGTGTTGAGTATCGTTGAACAGAAACTCGATCGCGGGCACGCGACCACCGCCAATCTTCGGAACCAGCCGCTGGCACATGACGCACCGGATTGCATCGCGCAGCTGGAGTTTTACCAGATCGCGTTCCGACGGGTCGAAGAAGCTGACGATGCGGTTCACAACCTCGGACGCTGTGTTTGAGTGCAGCGTACTGATGACGAGATGTCCCGTTGATGCGGCACTGATCGCCGCCCGAATCGTGTCCTGATCCCGCATTTCGCCGATGAAGATCACATCGGGATCATGACGCAACGCTCCGCGTACGGCATCGGGGAAGGTCGGGACATCTTCGCCGACGGCCCGCTGCGAGATGATTGCCTTGTTGTTCAGGTGGACGTATTCCACGGGCTCTTCGATGGTGATGACATGCACGCGGCGATGGGCATTCACCCAGTCGAGCCAGGACGCCACAGTGGTCGATTTCCCGCTGCCGGTGACTCCCGTGACAAGGATCAGTCCATTCTCCAGCTTACTAAGAGCCTCCATCGCGGGTCGCGGGATGTGGAGCTCCTCGAATGACGGGATCTTCTCGGGCAAGAACCGGATCGTGCAGTGAGGAACGCCACTCTTGATGAAGGCCGAAATACGGGAATAACCCAGCCCGACCTGGTGAAAATTGAAGCTGCACTGCTGCTGCTCCTGGAACTCCTTCCAGTGGTGATCGTGACAGGCCTCACGGACGAGTGTCAGGATCTGATCGGCCGACAGAGGCGTCTCGTCTGGGTCGCCCGGCACGATCAGGTTGTCCACACGGACCAGCGGAGGGCTGCCGGGATAAAGATGCACATCACTGGCGCGATGGGAAATCATCAGATGGAACAACGACTCCATGCTGAGGCTGCCATGGCGAAAGTCCTCGCCGTGGACACGCCACACCTCGGGCAGATGCAGCAGTGCCGACACATCGTCGAGCAGCTTTCGCACCTTATCATCGGAGCCGGGCGAAGGAGCACAGCGAAACTCCTTTCCCCATTCGATGTCCCCCAGCGAGCAAGGCACCGGCGAATATGTCTCCAGCTGCTTCAGGGATTCCAGCAGGCGTCCCTCGGCCCGCAACCGGATGGCAAAGGAATCAAACTCCCCATCAAACCGGGGGCGCATCGCGATGACCTCCAGCCCGGTCGCCCGCATGATCAGTTTGCGGGCGGGACCTTGGGACTGGTGGAGCTCTTCCTCCGCGATGCGTAATACTTCATACAGGCTCGTCTGCTGCCCCACACCTACGATGATATTCGCCATAGCTGATCTCGCAGAAAGTTTGAGGCCCACACAGTCGGGCCGATCATAGCTGGCTGCAATCATCTGGAGCTATGCAGAACACGCTGTTGCCCCAAATTCAACAGGCCACCCGATCAGGGCAGACGCAACGATAGCGATCGTCACAGGACGGGGAAACAGCTGCTGATTCGTTGGCCAGAGCTCTGTCCGTCCAGGCTCATTCCACCGCTGGCATCAGGCCAGACGGTGCGATAGAGTCTCAAGTTCTGTCCTGCCCGAAACTGGCTCCTTGAAGGTCTGATTGTGAACGCGAAGATTGTCCTGCTGCCCGGCGATGGAATTGGCCCCGAAGTGATCCGTGAGGCGGAAGCTGTGCTTCGCCATGTCGCGACAAAGTTCGGGCACACCTTCACGTTCTCGTCACACATGATTGGCGGTTGTGCGATTGACGCGACGGGCTCTGCGTTGCCAGACGAGACGCTGGCCGCCTGTCGCGAGGCCGACGCCGTTCTCTTGGGAGCTGTGGGTGGGCCGAAATGGGATGACCCGAAGGCGAAGACTCGCCCGGAGGCCGGTCTGCTGAAGATCCGCAAGGAGCTGGGGCTCTACGCAAATCTGCGTCCGATCACAACGTTCGACTGCCTGCTCGACTCGTCGCCGCTCAAGCGGAACATCATCGAAGGCACTGACATCCTGTTCTTCCGCGAGCTGACGGGCGGGCTCTACTTCGGCAAGTCGGGACTCGAACAGAACGCCGACGGCAGCGAGACCGCCTACAGCACGATGACCTACAGCACGCACGAGATTGAACGGATCGTGCGGATGGCAGCTCAGGCAGCGATGAAGCGCCGCAAGAAGCTGACCATGGTCGATAAGGCCAACGTGCTCGAAGCCTCGCGGCTGTGGCGACGGGTCAGCGAGCGGGTCGTGAAGACTGAGTTCCCCGAGCTGGCGTACGACGTGGTGCTGGTCGACTCGATGGCGATGCACCTGATCTCACGGCCCGCGACATTTGACGTGGTCGTGACTGAGAACATGTTCGGCGACATTCTGACCGATGAAGGGTCGATGCTGCCGGGCTCGCTGGGGCTGCTGCCCTCGGCTTCACTGGGTGAGCCCGGACCGGGTCTGTATGAGCCGATCCATGGCTCGGCTCCCGACATCGCGGGCAAGGGACTCGCCAATCCGTTGGCGACCATCCTCGCAGCGGCGATGCTGCTGCGGCACTCGCTGAATCTGTCGGCGGAGGCAGCAGCGATTGAAGCCGCTGTCACCTCGGTCCTGAACGCAGGTCACCGGACCAAGGATATTGCCCAGAAGGGCCAGGCCTCGATCAGTACGACGGAGATGGGTCAGCTGGTGCTGAAGGCTCTTTAAGCCTGATTCACTGCCAGATAACGACGCTCTCAATGCAAGAAGCCCAAGGGTAAATCACCCTTGGGCTTCAGTTTTCACATCATGTCACGTGCAATTTAGTACGTGAGGATGGCATCGATTCCGAACACAGTCTGGTTGAACAGTTCACCCGAGTAACCAGGACCGGTGTAGATCTGCTGGTTGCCAGGCGAGAACATGTAACGGACTTCAGGACGAATCACGAGGTTCGACATCGGCTTGATGTTCACACCACCGGTGAGGGTGTTGTAAGACGTTCCGTCAGCCTTGTACCACTCGTAACGAGCACCGGCCTTCAACTTGTCGTTGATTTCGTAGAAGGCGTAGTTGATCAGACCCGTCGAGTCCTTGGCAACACCGGCACCTGGAGGACCAGGAACGAACCCGGTTGGCGTTGGGTTGGCGTTGAAATCAACAGGAGCGTTCGTCGACAGAACGTCGAACTGGTGAACGGTGCTGAACTTCTCGGCCCACTTGCGGGTCAGGATGATGCTGTTGATCGATCCATCTCCACGCCAGCCGAGGTTACCAGCGGTCATACCGTAGATCAGCGACGTATCGTCGTCGATGGCATAGGTCAGGCTACCGAGGAAGCTGTTCGCACCCTGGTACTGGTAGAAGCCTGAGTCCATACCGAGCGTCCAACCACCCTGAACAGTCAGCTTGTCGTTCACCTTATAGGTGGCCAACGCACCGGTGTGGGTAAAGGGTTCGCTGTTGTAGAAGGTCAGCTGACGGCTGAGGAAGAAGTTGCCGTTCGAAGGAATCACTTCATACCCGATCGGGGTGTAGAAGTGACCGACCTTCACCGACAGATCTTCATAGGCCAGTTCAGCAAACAACTGGGGCAGTGCCCATTCGTATGGCCCGTGGTTCCAGCCGTTGAAGTAGTCGTAGTGACCGGCGTTCACGTTACCGAACGACTGACCTTCGTTACCGTCCAGACCGAAGATCATGTCAGCACGGAAACCCCAGTCGAGTCCCTTGCTGCCGTCGGCCACCTTGCCGAGGTACATGTACTGCTGGTTCAGGGCGAAGGTGTTGTATTCCTTCTGGTTCACAAACGGTCCGTTACCTGCGAAGGCACCGTCGGGTGCGTCCTGGTATCCGAACTGGGTGAATCCACCCATGACCCAGCCATTGTCCGTGAATGGGTTTCCACCGCACTCATCGTCAAACAGGCTGGTCATGACCCAGGGATCGCCGAGTTCGCCGCTGAGGAGGCTGCAACCACCCAGCATCCCGCCGCCGCACTTGCTGCAGCCGTTGCCGAACAGTCCGCCGCCGCATCCACAGCTGCCGCCAGCGCATTCGCCGACCACTCCATCACAACCAGGATCACTAATGCAGGCACCTGCCCCGGCGCCAGCTCCCGATCCAGGAGCACAGGCCGAGTCATTCGTGCAGCTGACCAACTGGACCTTTGCGTCCTTGGCAGCTCGCCGCATTGATGGTGAGGAGGGCTCAGCTGCTGTAGCCGATGCCGCCCAGCCTACACCAATGGCCGACATCATCAGCCACTCGTGAATCGAAAACCGTCGCATATTGTTTACTCCGTTTGGGAACCGCAGAGCGCCTGCACCCGTCCATTTCCAAATACAGCCCCGGTTTGCCTCCCATCCACCCTAGCGGCGCGGAGTGGCAGAGAGTTGAGCGCATGCCGAGACTAATTGTCACCGTAGTCATCGGTTCAAAGTTTGCGCTGATTATCACAAGGAAATTTCTGTCGTTACGGATTAACTAACTGGAACGAATGCACCACGTATGTCGGCGAAAACTGCCGATACCAGGTAAAATACTGGTCTCCACTGCGACGCAATCACGCACGAGTGCTGTACGACTGGGCATTTATTAAGCGTCTCAGCAGAAGGCTCGTCGCTCTCCGACACCAGCTCATTTGGGCCAAGCCAACTTCCTGCGACCACATTACAGCCCACCCAGGACATCCACCCCCTGTGACATCTGGAGCATGTCGTCCGTGCTTTGCGGGTCGATTTGTCGGCAGCACTCTGACAGCTTCTCCGACAGGTCGCGCAGCTCGTCACGCCACACGGCCTCATCCATGCCGATGGGGGTCACCTGCGAGAACTCACCGCAAAGCAGGATCATCTTGAGCAGGTGTCGGAAGATCAGCCCCTCCTGCTTGGTCAGGTCGCGACTCGTCACATACTTCTGGAAGTCATAGTTGAAGAATTGCAGATCGCCGACGATCCAGACAGCCCGAATCGGCGTCTCGCGGATGCCGGGATAGTCGCTGTCGAACAGCATCCGCATCTGGTCACCGAGCGGAATCGGCCATTTCCGCTCCTCGAATGGGATGTCCTCGTCTTGAGGAGGCGCAGCTGCGGGGTTGAGCTGTTCGAGCGTGGCGAGCCCGCGCGAGATGAGTTCCCCGTGAATGCGTTCGAGTCCGAGCGGCCCGGGCGGCAGATCCTGCGGCCAGGGGACACGGACCTGTCGCATCATCGATCCGGGAATCTCCAGCAGGCTCTCCAGGATCTGCACGCGTTCACAGGCATCTGCCAGCCCCAGATGCTGTAGAAGATAGGCCCCGTAGATCGGATTGACGCTGCGAAAGACCATCAACTTGTCGAGGTCCGCCGTCGGTGTCGCCGTCTCCGGAAAGTAGGGCGGGGGGGCGTTGGCGAGCTCCTCCTCCATGGCCTCCACCGTCTTGATGCCCAGCAGTTCCGCCGTGCGGGACTTCTTCTTTTTCTTCTCCGCAGGTCCCGGAGTCGGAGGGGTTGCCTGTCGTCCGAAGGTCAACAACTCCATCGGCGAGCGGGGCGGCGTCAGACCCCCGGTGCTTTCACCGTCCGCATCCTCTATCGATTTGATCTCCGCTGAATCCGTTTCCGCACTTTCCTCTTTGTCCGGTTCGAGCCCAGCGCCAAAATCATCTTCACTCGCCTTCTCGGCCATTGACCGGGGGGCTGACGCCGCCCCGCTCGCCTCTTCGAAGTCGTCTTCGTCGACGGCGACTTCCCCATCCCACGGGTGGGACATGATCAGCTGTTTCAGCTCGCCCGGTGGAGGCGGATCGAGCGTGACAAACCCGCCACCCCACAACGTCAACAGCATCTCCTGGAGCCGCTTCTCCGCCCGTTCCATGGAAGCTGAGTCGAGTAGCCGCTTCCGCACGAACGTATTCAACCGCCCCACATCGGGCGACAGTTTGAGTAGATAAGCCAGCAACCGCCACGGCAGTTGGCCCTTGCTCGCGAGCTTCCCCGGCGGAGCGATGATCAGTTTCTGGAACTGCTGTTCGTTCCAATACTGCTCGTTCGGCCGCAGCTTCGGCATCTTCTTTTTGAGGGCCTTTTTCGCCCGGATCAGGTTGGGGTCCTTAGTGTCTTCGGGAATCTGGTCGTACCGTTCCTTCCACTTCGCCAGTCTGACATCGTCCTCATGAGCGAGAGCGAAGACAAACCCTTGAGTGTCGTACTGAGGCCGTCCGGCTCGGCCAAAGATCTGGTGGGCTGAGCTGGCATCGACGATCGATTTCCGCCCCGGTGGCCCCTTCATTAAAGTCGTCAGCACCACGGACCGGGCCGGCAAGTTAATCCCCGCAGCCAACGTCTCGGTACAGACACACACCGACAACAGCTTCTTCTGGAACAGCTCTTCGACATGTCGCCGATACTTCGGCAACAACCCCGCGTGATGGATTCCCACTCCACGAAAGAGCAGTTGCTTCAGCCGGGGCCCCACACCCGTTTTCCAGTCGTGCTGGTCGAGGTACCCAGCCAGGAGCTTCTGCTGGCCACTGGCAAGGAGTGACTTGCCCTTCAGCTGTTCCGCCACGTCCCAGCACTCATTGCGGTTGAAACAGAACAGCAATGCGGGAGTGTTCTCGTGTTCGACCATGAACTCGATCTGGTCAGCCAGCAGTGTGTCACCGATCCAGTTGAACGTCAGCGGGATCTTGCGTTCCGTTCCCTGGACCAGCTCCAGTCGTCGTCCGTGTTTCGCCTGCAACCAGATCAGGAACTCGGTCGAGTTCCCCACGGTCGCCGACAAGAGCAGCAGCCGCACATGCTTCGGCAAGAGAGCGAGTGACAACTCCCAAACGACCCCGCGTTCGGGATCGTTGAAGCTGTGAAACTCGTCCATCACCACGCCGGAGACATCTTCGAAGTGAGCTGTCTCGGGGTTGAGCAAGCGATTGAGCAGAATCTCGGCGACGACGACCAGCACCTTGGCGTCGGGGTTCACTCGCCGGTTTCCGGTGACGAGGCCGACATCCTCGGCTTTGAATCCCCAACGGACCGCAGCCTCCTGCATCTCGCGGAACTTCTGCTCGGTAAGTGCAATCAGCGGTGTCGTGTAGTAGGCGGTCTTGCCGGTGTGCAGGGCCTCGAACAGTGCCGCTTCGGCGATCAGTGTCTTACCGGTCCCCGTCGGGGCGCAGACGAGGACGCCCTGATCCGAGGTGAACCAGGCCAGCAGTGCCTCCTCCTGAACCGGGTAAGGCGCATAGGGCAACTGGTCTAAATAACGGGCCGCGAGTTCATCCCTGTCTGGCGCAGTCATTCCACACACTCCGAGTGAGCCGATCCAATCTGTCTGGAGTGTATGGGGAGAGCGACAAACTCCGTACTGTGCCGGGGTATTCCGCTGGGACAGGCAAAAAGGCGGTCACTCAAGCTGATCAAGTCCGTCAAAAATCGACCGATCGCACCACCCGATTATTCCCGGATGAATTGAGTGACTTGCTTGACGATGTCCGCGACCGATTCCGTTCCCGTCAGTGGGATCGGTGTGACTTCTTCGATATTGCGGAACCAGGTCCGCTGGCGTTTGGCGAACTGGTGAGTGTGGATGATCAGGCGGTTGATCGACTCGGAAAGAGGCTGGCCTTTCTCCAGGTGAGCAAGGACTTCGCGATAGCCGAGAGCCTGGCGGGCGGTTCGCCCCATGCCGTGCGGAGTCTTGAGAATCTGAGCCACCTCATCGACCAATCCCGCGGCGATCATAGCGTCGACGCGGCGACTGATGCGGTCACGCAGTGCGTCTCGTTCGGGGTTCAGCCAGTAGATGTGTCGAGGACGCTCGTCAGGCGGCAGCGGGCCCTCCTGGTGCAGGTCGGACGCGGGTTGTCCCGTCAGCTGGTAGATCTCCAGAGCCCGCACCACTCGTCGTTCATCGTTGGGGTGCAGCCGGGAAGCTGTGGCGGGATCGACTTCCTTCAAGCGGGCGTGGAGTGCCTCGGGGCCGTGCTGCTTCGCGAAGGACTCCAACTCCTGCCGAAGTGGTTCGTCCGCTGAGGGACCCTCGAAGACGCCTCGCAACAGCGAACGCAGATAGAGCCCGGTACCACCGACGAAAAGTGGGATCCGACCCCGCGAGGTGATCGACTCACACGCAGCCAAGGCGGCATCCATGTACTCGGTGACTGAGAACTCCTCGTGGGGGTCTCGGATATCGAGCAGATGATGCGGGACTCCCTCTCGTTCTTCGAGGGTCGGCTTGGCGGTTCCAATATCCATTCCGCGATAGATCGTCATCGAATCGAGGCTGATGATCTCAGCTCCGATCTGTTTGGCGAGTGCGATCCCCGTGGCTGTCTTACCACTCGCCGTCGGTCCGGCGAGGAACCAGCACTGCTGTAAAAGGGGAGTCGGGAAACGCATGAATCATCCGGAGGGTGACAGGCTTCGAACTGTCGGGAAGAAATGGGGAGGGGGGGAACACTAATCTTCACTAATGGACACTAATCCGGAGGCTGGCTGAGGGTGTGTCGCTGGTGTTTTTTCTCCATGGACCTTCCGGATGAGTGTGTATTAGTGAAGATTCGTATTCTTACTTTCTTTGATCTTCGGACTGCGGAGCCACACCCCCCTCAGCTGCTGGCACTGCGGTAGTGGCTTAGTGACCATTGGAAGACCTTGCGTGATCCCCACAAGCTGAAAGCAGTCATGATCGGTGCCAGAAGTACGACCCAGCTGTTGGGGGTGAGTGCCTTGTTGAGGAACATGCGGGAGGGCACGGTCACGACCAGCAGAATCGGGATCACGAACGAAAACCCGAACCAGAAGATTTCGCCTGCCATGCCCTGGCGGTACACATCCCCCGGGTAACGAGCGAACGACGTGACGTAGAACCAGAAGTCATACAGCCCCTGGTTTCGACCCATGAAGACGGCGGCACTCGCGAGGGCGATCATCATGCTGTAGAAAAACCCGACAGCCACCAGCACGAGAAACGCGTACATCACTGCGCTGCCGATCGTCACCGTGACATGCGTCTGAACGACCGAGTAGGTCAGCAGTCCCAGGGAGACAACGACCTGGGCCAGCAGTGACATGTCGACTGTCTGGAACGACACGAGAAACTGAGTATCAATCGGTTTCACGAGGGCGAAATCGAGATTGCCAGTCCGGATCTGCTCACTCAGGTTAGCGCAGTTCGGCATAAACAACATCTCAACGAACGAGTTGACGAGCATCCCGGTCGCCATGAATCCGTAATACTCCGGTTTCGTCCAGTCACGAATCGTCGTCACCTTGCCGTAGATGATCTCAAACAACAACAGCTGGGCTGCGATCCAGAAGCATGTCGTGACGACTTCGATCAGGAAGTGCCAGCGGAAGATCATCTCCCGCGAGAGGGAGACCTTCAGAAAGGTCAGCCACACCCGCCAATAGCGGGGGCGAAAGGGAGCCGATGAACGAACGGGGGCCGACATGTGTGGATGACTCGGAACAAGGGACGTAATCATTCTACGTTAGCCGACAGAGTTCATCGACAACAGAGAGCGGCAGGCGTGAGCCTGCCGAGGAGTCCTATGTCTCTGAGCTGACGATGTGAACATCGGCTTCGTATGAGAGCTCTCTCGGCGATCAACGCAGTCGCTACGCTCGGGGCCTCGGCAGACTCACGTCTGCCGCTCTCGATGGGGAGTTTGTCTGTCGCTTGACTCTGGTGTTCGTGGCGAGTCAGATCAGCGGGTATTTGATGAATCCGCCCGAAGTTTGGAGACACTTGATGCGCTCGATGATTTACTGCTGGACGATTGGTCTGCTGCTGGGGCTCTCCTCGACTGTCGCCCATGCGGGGAAAGCCGACGGACATCTCGACTTCTACTTCATCGATGTCGAGGGAGGAGCAGCCACGCTGATCGTGACTCCGACCGATGAATCGATCCTGATCGACAGCGGTTATCCGGACAACGGGGGACGTGACCTGCAGCGAATTCTCACCGTCGTGAAAGATGTAGCGGGTCTGCAGAGGATCGACCACGCTGCGGTGTCGCACTGGCACCTGGATCATTACGGGAACCATGCATCACTGGCGGGCAGCATTCCGATCGGCAACTTCTGGGATCGGGGAATTCCCGACATGCTGGAAGAGGACAAGGACTTCGCCGAACGCATCGCCAAGTACAAGGCCGCCTGTAACAACCAGTCGAATACCCTGACAGCAGGAGATCGGTTCGACCTCGATTCGCCCCATTCTCCGCTGTCGGTCGAAGTCGTCACCGCCAGCCGCAAAGTGATCGCCAACACCGGCAAGCCCAACCCGTTCGCCAAAGACCACAAGCCGCAACCTGTCGACAATTCGGACAACGCCGCGAGTCTGAGCTTCGTGATTCAGTACGGAAAGTTCCGCTTCCTGTGTTGTGGTGACCTGACCTGGAACACCGAAGCGGAGCTGGTGACTCCGAACAATCCGCTAGGGCATATCGACCTGTTCATGGTCACGCACCATGGCTTGAACGTGAGCAACAATCCGGTCCTGGTGAAGGCGATCGATCCGGTCGTGTCGGTCTGTTGTAACGGACCGACCAAAGGGGGAGCCAAGGAAACGATCGAGACCTTGCGAGCCTGTCCTTCACTCAAGGCGATGTACCAGCTGCATCGCAATGTGGCGCTGAGTGCTGGAGAACAAACCCCCAGTGAATTCATTGCCAACACGGAACCGACAGTGAACTGCTCGGGGCAGTGGATTAAGGCGAGCGTGCTGCCCGACGGGAAGTCGTTTACTGTGCAGATTGGTAAGGACGGAGAACAGAAAACTTACCTGTGTCCGTAAAGCGAGCGGCAGACGTCAGTCTGTCGTGAATGTGCATCTACTCACTTTTGGATAACCCCCTCACCCCGGCCCTCTCCCCCACATTGGAAGTCGTTATCGCTGCGAACGTCCACTGTGGGGGAGAGGGAGGAGAATTTGCGACTCAATAAATATTCTCAACGAGCCGCAATTGGCTTTTTGGGCTGGGGCTGAGCGGTGGGTTTTGGTTTCACCTTCAGGACCAGCACGCCGAGCGGCGGGATCGTCAGTGAGATGCTCTGTCGCTGACCGTGACAGGGGATCGCCTCGGTCTCGACACCCCCGCCGTTGCCGACATCGGTTCCCCCGTACCAACGGGCATCGCTGTTGAGGATCTCCTGCCAAAGACCCGGCAACGGAACACCGATGCGGTAATTCTCGCGCGGCACTGGTGTCATGTTGAACAGCACGGCCACCTGCTCGGTCGGCGATTTTCCTTTACGAATCCAGCTGAGGACGCAGTTCTGATTGTCGTCCGCGTTGATCCACTGGAAGCCCTGCGGGTCGTGGTCGAGCTCGTGCAGGGCAGGCTGTTCCCGCTTCACACGGTTGAGGTCTCGCACGAAGTTGAAGATCCCGGCGTGTTCAGGTTTCTCCAAGAGCGGCCATTCCAGCTGGGTGTCGTGGTTCCACTCCGACCACTGGGCGAACTCACCTCCCATAAAGAGAAGCGGCTTGCCGGGTGAAAGGAACTGCGATCCAAACAGCAGTCGCAGGTTCGCGAACTTCTGCCAAAGATCGCCCGGCATCTTCTTGATCAGCGATCCCTTGAGATGGACCACCTCATCATGCGACAACGGGAGGACAAAGCTCTCAGTGAACGCATACATGGAACGAAACGTGAATTCGTTCTGATGATGTGTGCGGTAGATCGGGTCGCGGGCGAAGTACTTCAACGAGTCATTCATCCACCCCATATCCCACTTCATGCTGAAGCCGAGACCCCCGTCGTAGACCGGTCGGGACACCAGAGGCCAGCTGGTCGATTCCTCGGCAATTGTCAGGATGCCGGGGAACTCGGCATGGAGAGAGACATTCATGTCCTTCAGGAACTGCACCGCTTCGAGGTTCTCACGCCCTCCATGGATATTGGGAATCCACTGGCCCGCCGGTCGGGAATAGTCGAGGTGCAACATCGAGGCGACCGCATCGACTCGCAGCCCGTCGACGTGGTAGACATCGCACCAGAACCGGGCATTCGACAGCAGGAAGTTACGGACCTCGTCCCGTCCATAATTGAAGATGTACGTGTTCCAGTCGGGGTGGAACCCTTTTCGTGAGTCTTCGTGCTCATACAAAGCAGAGCCATCGAATCGGCCCAAGCCATGCGGGTCGGTCGGAAAATGACCCGGGACCCAGTCGATCAGCACGCCAATATCGTGCTGGTGACAGTAATCGACAAAGTACTGGAAATCCTGTGGGCTGCCGTATCGCGAGGTGGGGGCAAAATATGCCGTCGGCTGATAACCCCACGACCCGTCAAAGGGGTACTCTGACACCGGCATCAGCTGAAGATGGGTAAAGCCCAGGTCTTTCGCATGTGCGACCAGCTGCACAGCCAGTTCGCGGTAGCTGCAATACTTCCGGTTGTCCCAGGGCCGACGCCAGGACCCGAGGTGAACCTCATAGATGGAGATGGGTTTCTGGTACCAGTTTGTCTGGGCTCGTCGCTGCATCCACGATTGGTCCTTCCAGACGTAGTTCTCCAGCACGGAACAGACAATACTCGCGGTTTTCGGCGGCGGCTCCGAAGCGAACGCGTAAGGGTCCGCCTTTTCGAGGATCTTTCCCGAGGTCGTTCGCAGGCTGTATTTGTAGTGCTCTCCCACTCCAATACCGGCCACGAATCCGAACCAGACTCCGTTCGGGCTGGAGTTCAGGTAAAACGACCCATGTTGCCATCCATTGAAGTCGCCAATCACGCAAACTTCAGTGGCCTGCGGGGCCCAGACGGCAAAGTATACCCCCGCTCGACCGTCCTGGATGGTGGGATGAGCCCCAAGGTGACGGTATGTCGTACAGCTCATTCCACGCCTCATCGCCTGTAGGTCGACTGGGGAGGGAAGAACCTCACCGGCAAGCATGTCAGACCCCTCGATCCATCATTCCGACAAGTCACAGAGCGCTGCGTCCTGCCTGATCCCTGGTCATCACGCCTCTGCATTCTATCGGGGGGAAAGCGACTTCGCGACTCCTCGAAAAATGACTGACAAACCGGAAAGCGACTTTTCTATTTAGCCTAATTGCCTACTATCTGTCGACTTCCTGGGTTCTAATGGCTCCGAACCAAGTTCCCTCCACCTGGCTTGCTGGATTCGCCTCATCCCGCGACCTTCCATTTCTTGATTGGCTTGGACCATCGAATGCAGCGAGTTTTCGTCTCTGGAGTCGGACTCGTCTGCCCGCTGGGAAATAACCAGAAGTCAGTCTGGAAGAAGTTATTAGCTGGTCAATCAGGCATCGCTCAACTGACCCAGATCGATGTCTCGGATCTGGAAGTGAAAATTGGCGGAGAAGTCCGCGAATTTGACCCGAAGATCGTCGAGGTCAATGAGCATACCTCGGCTCGCAAAATGGATCGGGCCTCGCAGTTTGCTGTGGCTGCATCGCTTCAGGCCCTTCAGGACGCGGGACTCGAACCCCAATCGCTCGGCTCACGCGGAGCAGTGGTTATGGGCGCCGGGTTGTCCGGACTCCTGACACTTCAGGAGCAGACGGAGAACCTCTTGCGAGGCGGACCTCGCAAGGTCAGCCCGATGACAATCCCGTTGCTCATGCCGAACGCAGCTGCAGCAAACATTTGCATCGCAACGGGCTTTAACGGTCCCGCATATACCGTCAGCAGTGCCTGTGCATCGAGCGGACATGCGATGATCGATGCTGCACGGATGATTGCTTGTGGAGAGGCGGATGTTGTGATCACTGGAGGCACGGAGGCCTCTCTGACCCGTCTGGGTATGTCCTCGTTTATCAATATGCGTGCCATGGCCAAGGGCTACAACGATAACCCGACTGAGGCGGTGCGGCCGTTTGATCGGGACCGTGGAGGCCTGATCATGTCGGAGGGGGCAGGGTGCCTCGTCTTTGAATCCGAAGAACATCTGCGACAGCGAAATGGAAAGGCCTATGCCGAGTTCCTGGGCCGGGGCGTGACTTCGGACGCGTTTCACATTACCCAGCCTGATCCCAAGGCCCGCGAGGCGGGGCGTTCTGTGGCGGAATGCCTGCAAAGCTGCAAAGTGATTCCCGAGGAGATCGCCGGACGCGTCTACGTCAACGCTCATGGTACAGCGACAAAGTTCAACGATGTTGCTGAAACACTGGCTCTCAAGATCGGTTTCGGAGATGCGGCACAGCACCTGCGAATCAGTTCAACAAAGAGTATGTCTGGGCACCTGATCGGCGCAGCTGCGGGCCTGGAAATGGGGATCTGCTGCATGGCACTGGTTGATCAGAAGTTGCCACCGACGATCAACTTGAAGAACGCTGACCCTTACTGCGATCTGAATTACATTCCGGGAACGGCCATTGACGCAAAGATTGATTATGCGATGAATGTCAGCTTTGGCTTTGGGGGGCACAACGTCTGCCTGCTCATCGGGCGGGGCGACGATCCGAGCCTTATCCGCGGGTCTGTAATTTGAACTTGAGTTCGCGGACCTTGAGGCTGGGATGTTCTGCTTTCAGACGGGCCAGAATTGTCGCCTTGTGGTAGCTCACCAGCTCCGCCAGTAATGCAGAGCTGGAGACGATCACCTGAAGCGTGCCATTCCGCAGTGTTGCAGGCCTGGAACCTGCGGAGACCTCGGGTTCCACAACGCTCTTCCAGGCATCCAGCAACTGCCGATCGCCTCGAATACGCCCAATCCCCCGCATGGCGATGACCTTGGAGAGGACATCGCTCAGCTTGGTCACCTCGCGAATGGGAGGCGGGAGATTTCGGGGTTCAGGCGGCTTTTGCGGATGCATCACGCCCTCGGATGAAGTTCAACGGTGTCTCACCGTTAGTCGCGGGCGAGCGGCATAACGACGTACGTGTAGTTGTCGTCCGCTTTAAAGACCGCAGCGCTGTTCTCGTCAACCATCTTGAGTGTGACCTGGCTCGATGGATCAAGAACCTTCAGGAAGTCTGCCACGAACTTCGGGTCGAACGTCACCGAGATGTCGTCGCCCTCCAGGCTGATTGGCAGCTGGATTGACGAGGTCCCAACATCGCTGGCCGAGCTCTTGAGGGTCAAAGCTCCGGAGTCAAAGGAGAAATCGACGCCTTTGCTGTCCTCGTTGGTGACGATCATGGCTTGCCGCACCGCGGACAGGAACGGACCGACGACGAAGGAAATACTCCGAGTCGTCTCGTCGGGAATCACATCCTGGTAACGCGGAAAACGCCCTTCGACGAGTCGAGCATAGATGGTCGAGTTCCCACTCCGTACCAGCACATCGTTTGCGTGCAGGGCGATGTGGACCTCTTGATCGCCGCTCTGGATGCTGCGTTCGATCAGCTGCATCGCCTTGGCGGGAATGACTGGGGCGACGACCTCTTCGGACACGCTGCCATGGGCACTGGCGGCGGCGGTGAAGACAGCCAACCGGCGGCTGTCTGTGGCTGCAAGTGTGACGCTGTCTTTCCGCATCTCCATCAGAACACCGCCCAAGGCGTACCGCGTACTTTCGACATCGGTCGAAAAGATGGTGCGCTGGATGCCCTGCTTGAGGACGGAACCGACCAGGATGTGGTAGTCCTTCTCCTTGAACGCCGTGACCTCGGGGAACTCGGCGGGGTCTTCGACAGACAGCTTGAATTCGCTCTGGCCCGACTTGATAGTCAGCGAGCGGTCGGTCACATCGATCGTCACCTCGGGATCCTGCAGCTCACGCAGGATGGCGGTCACTCGCTGGGTCGGCAATAACACCTCGCCGGTCGAGTTCGATTTCACCTCGGGCATCTGGTAGCGGATACCAACTTCCTGGTCAGTTCCAATCAGCGTGGCGACTCCGTCAGCGACGGTCAGCTTGATGTTCTTCAGAATCTCTTTGGTGGTTCGAGTCGGTAGTACTCCACTGACCGTAGCGAGAGCAGTCGCGAGAAGTTGACGTGAGCAGATCAGATTCATGTGAGTCGTTCTTTCCGAAGAACCAAGAAGATTGAATCACCAGTATCAGTATAGGCCGCGAAAAAGCGAGTCATTGAAGGAGTGATTCTGTCACAAATGTAACAGCGGTATAGGTTTGTTACAAACGATCTGCGGGGAGTCTTGTGGAAAAAGTGGTGGTGAATCGTTGGTGAATCGTGTCTGACTGTTGAGGAATGGTGATGGTTCCTGGCTCTGCTCCAGAACCGTCGACATCTTGAAATTTTCGTCCACAAAAATCATCCGATTATCAACAAGTTACTCACATCGCCAGGTGTCGATTTGTATCGGTTTCGACCTAAAGTAGGAGGTTTTGGTAAGACGTACGACCGGTTTTACCCGGAAGGACGGAAAAACCCTCCTTTTCGGACTAATCGATCCACCTGCGGCGAACGACACGACGATACCCCGAGAAGACAGAGAGTCTATACGTCTGGGGGGACGTGTCCATGCGAAAAAGTTTGCCTGTGCGGAATCGTTGGTTTACGGCTGTGGCTGTGACGTGCTTGTCGGGGTTCGCGCTTTGCGGATGTGCCCGAGGGACACGGGATGTGGCGACCAGCCTGAAAGACAATGCGGCTCGCGAAGCGGTCGAAGCGGAACGCAAAATTGCCGAGCGGAAACGGGGAGAGTCCCGGGCGCTCAGTTCCAAGGAGTCGTTCGCCTCGAAGGAGAAACCAGCTCTGCCGTCGAAGGGTGACAAGGGACTGGCTGCTTCGAGCAAGAATCCGTTTGATCGTCCGGACTCGGCGAAGGGTTCCAGCAACCTGGCCAAGAGTTCCGCAAAGAAGCCGAGCAAATCGACTTCGCCGACTTCCAAGGGGGATTTGGCGACGGCGGAATGGTCTGGCGATTCTCTTGACCGTCGCGTGAAAACCGTGTCGGGTGAGAAGGAGAGTGAAGACGTTGACGTCGCTGAGCCGCTGCTCGATTCCCGCGGTCGCGAAGACGTCGCCTCTGACCTCTTCGATGAGAATGGGGCAGAAGTTTCTGCGAAAAAGAAAACCGACCTGAAGGGGAAGACCGCAGCGAAAACTCCATTCGGCTCGGACTCAAAGCTGGATTTGAGCGAGAAGAAGGAATCGCTGACCGCGAAGAAAACCGAGGTCAAGAAGTCCGACACCGTTTCGTTCGAGGATCACCCTTGGGCGAAGGAGTCCCCAGCTGAGGAAAAAACTGCAGCACGGGCCAAGACCAAGGACATTCGGAACGTCTCCAAGACTCCGATGGCGGAGATCAGCCCTGACGATCTGAAAGAGGATTCTCTGGAAGAGGAAAGTTCAACCGCGTTCCAGAAGACAGGTTCATTGAAGAAGGATCCGATCAAGTCGGACCAGACCTCGTTGGATGAAGCCCAGCAACTGGAGGCGAAGGCCCGGGTCCAGAGTTTGCTTACGCAGTCAAAGACGTTCGTCAACAAGGGTGAACTGCGGTCGGCCTACCGGGTCGCTCAGCAGGCCCAGCGAATCGCCGACAGCGAAGATCTGTACTTTACCGCCGGGGAAGAGCAACCTGCCGATGTGGTGCGGGCTGTGCTGATGAAGATTCGATTCGAAGAGAACAAGCACGCCGCCCATAAGCCAGCGAGTGGTTCGGAAGCGGGAGTTGAACCTCAGGGCAAATCGGCGAAGACTCAGAAGCAGGTCAGCTTGACGAAAAAGGAGTTCGCCAACGTTCCTGATGGCTGGTCAAATGCCACCACATCCAAGGACGAGGACCCCAGTGTTTATGAGACTCCCGAGAAGTCGGGCGGCTCGAACAACCCCTGGGCCAAGTCGGACTTCGTTGCTGCGACACCCCATCCGATGGAGATCAAGCCCCGTCCGACAGCTCAGACGGTTCGGTCAATTCCCGCATTTCCCGATACTCAGGATCAGTGGCGTGGCGTAGCGAACGAGCCCATGTCGCTGGGAGGCAAATCGTCCGGGATCCAGGCATCAGGCTTTGAATCCTCGGCTCAGAATGCCTTCCAGAAGTCCAAGGTGACCCATGCTGCTTTGCCAGCGGCTCCGGGAAGTGGATCGACCCAGGAAGCTCCTGTGGGTCCACTCACAGTGAGTACCGACCCTCCTACTGCTCCAGCAGAACAGGTCGCCACAGTAGCCGTTGCACCTCAAACACAGAAGGCGATGGAAAGCCGGGAAGTCTCCGAGCCCATCGATCAACCAGTGCCGGGTTCGCTGGCCAGTGCAGATGATTGGCGGAATCAGGATCTGGCCGACATCGGGGTGACCCGGACTCCACTGCTGGTCGCAAAAGATGTCGCACCAGCTCCACCCGTAGAGCCAACAGCTGCGAAGAATCTCGCCGCTGATGTGATGGATGATAGTCTGGGGATTGATGTGCAGGAGCCAGTTCCGGCGAAGGAATCATCGTCCAAGCTGTGGATGATTCTTGCAGCGGCCGCCGGCGCATGTGCGATGTTGTTCATCCGCCAGCGTCCGGCTCGGGTCGTTCGCACAACGGGCCCTGCCAAGTAATTCGTGGTAAGTCAGAGTCGTTGCAACAGGTCGCTGGTCACTCAGCGGCCTGTTTCTATTTCATCTCAGCAAAGTTCTTCAGGAGCTGAAGCCCGACCTTCTGACTCTTCTCCGGGTGGAACTGAGCGGCGGTCAAATTGCCCCGGGCAATCATGGCGACGAACTCGCCTCCATGGTTGCTGGTAGCGGCGATCAGGCTCGAGTCCTGCGGAACCACGTGATAGCTGTGAACGAAATAGAAGTGCGAACCGGGAGCAATGTCTTTGAGGACCGGGTGGTTCGGCTGGGTCAGCGTGAGAGAGTTCCAACCCATGTGCGGCACCTTGAGGCCGGGTTGCGACTGGAAGCGGACGACCTGACCCGGGATTACGCCGAGCCCCTCGTGCTCGCCATCCTCAAAGCTGACATCGAACAACAGCTGGAGCCCCAGGCAGATCCCCAGGAACGGCTTGCCGCTGTTGATGGCATCGTGAATCGCCGGGACGAAGTCGAGCCGTTTCAGTTCCGCGATGGCGTCACGAAACGCTCCCACACCGGGTAACACCACGCGGTCGGCGGTCGCCAGATCGCGTGGGTTGTTGGTAATCACCGCTTCGAAGCCCAGCTTCTCGAACGCCTTCTGGACGCTCCGGAGATTGCCCATTCCGTAATCGACGATGTGCAGCATGGGAGCGGAAGTCTTCAGTGATCAGTCGTCAGTGTTCAGTTTGAGCGTCGGGTTGTTGGACGCCGACACTCAGGACTGACAACGGACAGCTTGAATTGGTTCAGGCCAGCGGGAGGCTGACTGGCTGCTGTTTCTCGAGGCTTTGCGAGACGGCTTCGGTGAATTCCATGTACTTGACCGCATCGGCGAAAGTCGTGTACTTCACGGGCTCTTCGCCGCGGATCGCACCGATGAATTCGGCTTCGACTCGCCAGCATTCACGGGTTTCCGGGGCGAGGTCGAGTTCTTTGAGCTCGCCCTGGCTGTGGTAGCCCGCGAACAGCTGCTCTTTGAGTCCGAAGACCACCTTGATGGTACCCCGGCTGCCATAGAGATGGATCTGCTTGCCGGGTCCGAACAGCACCGTTCCACTCAGGTGGTAAATGCCGCGGGCTCCCGCTTCCGTCTGCGTCAGGATCTGGACGCTGTCGGGCACAGTGCAGTTGCGGTAGCCGTTAATCGCGGGATCGGGTCGCTCCACCTCGAACACCGCCGACTGAGCGTAGACCTTCGTCGGCTCGGGGAGCCAGCGGGTCAGCGTTTCGTGCATGATCCCGAGCGTCAGGATGTTCTTGCCGCTGATGTCCGCGTCCTGGCGCCAGTGAATCGGTCGTGAGTAGTCCCAGAACTGGTCGTCGGCCCCGATCACCACGAACTCGCGCAGCTGGCCAATGAAGTTATCGGTGAGGAGTTTCTTGACCTTGGTTCCGACTTCCAAGCCGAACGGACTGGGGACGATCTGAGCAGTCAACTTGGGGTGAGCCTGAGCGGCGGCCAGCATTTTGCGGGCTTCGGCCAGATCGCGGGCCATGCGGGCCTCGCAGAGCACATGCTTCCCGGCAGCCAAAGCGGCACAGGTCACTTCGCAGTGCATGTTGGGCCAGGTGCCAATCATCACCGCGTCGATTTCGGGGGACTGAACAAGGTCTTCCCACCGATCGAAGATCTTGGGGATCCCGAATTCGCGGGCCACTCGTTCGCTCGATTCGCGGGAGCGGTTGGAAACGGCGACGATCTCTACGCCTTCGACAGCGCGAAAGCCGGGAATGTGGCGAACACGAGTGTTCGTCCCTGCTCCAACGATCCCGATCCGAATGCGTGCCTTCGACATCAACGCGACCTCAAGTCAACCCCGGGCAATAGAAGCCCTACACCGTAGCGATGAGTTGCCAGAAAGTCGACTGATGTCTGAGGACTTTGGGGCCACGCTGACATCCAGAAGCGTTACTGACGCTAAAACCAGTCTACTGGACAGGATAGGTTGAAACGACAATTCTCAATTTATGCCATCTCCCCTATGGAAAATGAGAACAGAGAACCTGTCGTTGATGCGATGTGTCACGGTGCGGGGCTTGGGGTTTGGCCGGCGGGTCGTGTCCTTGACTCAGGGTCCCGAACGCGGACAATTCGCTTCCCTCCGAAGTCTGACGATTTCGAGGGTCTATCAACTCACGTTTCCCGAGTGCTGCCATGAGCTTCCGTCTTTCTCCCGCTGTTCAGACCCTGCAACCATCGGCCACGATCGCAGCTGCGGCAAAAGCGAAAGCCCTCAAGGCGAGCGGAGTGAAGGTCTATGACTTCACCCTGGGCGAGCCCGATTTCAATACTCCCGCCCATATCCGGGCGGCTGCGGTTGCAGCGATGGATGCCGGGCACACGCACTACACCCCCTCGGGCGGGATTCCTGAGCTGAAGCAGGCGATCTGTGCTGCTTATGAACGCGACTACGGCTTGAAGTTCCAGCCGAACCAGATCGTTGTCTCGAACGGGGCCAAGCACGCGATCCACAACGTGATTGCATCGCTCTGTGGACCCGGCGATGAAGTGATCATCCCGACGCCGTACTGGGTCAGCTACAGTGCCCTGGTCGAACTGACGGGCGCCAAGGCAGTTCTGATTGAGACGACCCCTGAGTCGGGCTACGTGCTCTCGCCGGAGCAGTTCGAAAAGGCGATCACCCCGAAGACTCGCCTGCTGATGCTCAACAGCCCCAGCAATCCTACCGGGGCGGTCTATCCCGTCGCCGCTCTGGAGGCCCTCGCCCGTGTGGCTGTGAAGCACCAGATCCCTGTTCTGTCCGACGAGATCTATGAGAAGCTGATCTATGGCAGTTCGGAATTCCGCTCGTTCGCCTCGTTCGGTGAGGATGTCCAGAAGCTGACGATCATCGTCAGTGGAGTGAGCAAGGCCTACGCGATGACCGGGTGGCGAATCGGCTGGTCGATCGCGCCGGTGGAGCTGACCAAGGTGATCGACAACCTGCAAAGCCAGCAGACCTCGAACCCCTGCAGCATCAGCCAGTATGCCGCCATTGCCGGTCTGACCGGACCGCAGGACAGCGTCACCGCGATGCATGCCGAGTTCATCAAGAGGCGGGAATACGTGCTGGATCGCTTCCGTAAGATTCCGAACGTGAAGTTCGTTGAACCGGGCGGAGCATTTTACATCTTCTTCGATGTCAGCCATTACTTTGGCAAGACGCTGCAGGGGGGCAAGGTCGTCAATAACGCGACCGACTTCTGTACCGCACTGCTCGAGACCGCCCATGTTGCTCTCGTCACCGGCGACGCCTTCGGAGCTCCGGGCTTCGTCCGGCTCTCCTTCGCCACGAACATCGAGACCCTCGGCCAGGGCATCGACCGCCTGGCCGGGTTCCTGAATCCGTCGTAGGGGTGGTGTTGGGCGAATCGAGGATGCTTCGCGAGCGATAAGCCATGACTCAGCGTAAAGGGGCCTCGAAACGGTCGGATATTCCGCCGGAGGTGTTGGCAGCTCTCAATGCGGGGACGCTGGAGACGGCGACTCTGGCGGAAGGTCTGGCGATCGACTTTCGGCATTTGTTGAGTCGGGTCGCGCCGGAACTGAGTGCTGCGGACCTCGATGCCGTGCGAGCTGAGGACGGCGTGACAACTCGAATGAAGTCGGCCGGTGGGTTGCTGCAATCGCAGTTGGGCGTGGCCAGCTTCGACCGCTTTGCGGGGCATCCGTCGGACACCGTGCGTGGCTGGGCGGCCTATATGATCGGGACCGCTCCGAAGCTGACGCTCAAGCAACGGCTCAGCAAGATCCGGACACTGGCGGATGATCCGCACTTTGGCGTGCGTGAGTGGGCCTGGCTGGCGCTGCGCGATCGGATCGCAGCTGAGATTGACGAGGCGATCCCACTCCTGACCCCGTGGACGGATCATGACTCCGCCAATCTTCGCCGCTTTGCCAGTGAAAGCACTCGTCCGCGCGGGGTCTGGTGTGCGCATATCACTTTGCTCAAGACGGCCCCCGAACTCGGGATGGTGATCCTGGAGCCGCTGAGATCCGACTCGTCTAAGTACGTCCGCGACTCGGTCGCCAACTGGCTGAACGACGCGGGAAAGACTCAACCCGAATGGGTTCGCCAGCTGTGCCGCCGCTGGTCGAAGGAAAGTCCGACTGCCGAGACGGCGATGATCATCAAACGCTCGACACGGAACTTGTGACCGGGTGAATTTGTGATCGACAGCGAGCGGCAGACGTGAGTCTGCCGTGTCAGTGGAGCGAGATCCCCAGAGCAAGGCACTCTCGCTCTTATGCGACATTTCCATGACTTCAACGAGCGACACAACCAGTGATGTCGGCTCGACACCGTGCAGACACGGCAGACTCACGTCTGCCGCTCGCTGCCAGGTGAGCACAATTGCGCTTATGCCAGTGCGGGGGCGGACTCGGTCGGAATCGGACCTCGCCCGGTAAACGCCCCATACAACACGGCGAATAGCGTGAAGCACAGACAGCTGATCGCGAACCAGTCGCCCCACTTCACATACAAGCTCTCGCGCGGATCGAGCGGCACGTGGCCGACCTGGACGATGTTGACCAGTTTCGGCAGCTTTCCGGTGGCGGGATCGATGAGGGTTGTTCGTTCATACGGCTTGCGGGCCTTCATCAGATCGAAATCGATCAGGACCTCGGGGTCGCGAATCTGGCCATTCCCATCGATGATGGCCGAGACACCCGTGTTGGCAGCGCGAATCATCGGGACGCGGGTCTCGATGCAACGGAAGCTGGCAGTGATCAGGTGCTGGTCATGTTCGCTCGAACCGTGGAACCAGCCATCGTTGGAGAGGTTCACCAGGCAGTCGACATCGCCCGGCGACTTCGCATCGGATGACCGCGAGACCTCGACCGCACTGCGGACCAGATGCGGCACCGTATCCTCAAAGCAGATCAGCGGCAGCAGGCGGAAGTTCTTGTGCCGGAACACGCCCACCGTCTGACCGGCATCGATCCCGAAGCCTTCGGCATAGGGAGTGAACGACTGCAGGAAGGGGAGTTCGTCCTTGAGGGGAATGTACTCCCCAAACGGGACGCGGTGGATCTTGTCGTACCGGCCCTGGATGCCTGTCGGCTGAATGAAGACAGCCGAGTTGTAACGCTTGGAGTGGGCCTGGCCTTCGGTCCCGATAAAAGTCCCTGCGCCGACGATCAGCGAGGCTCGCGACTCCTCGGCCATGTTGGTCAGGACTTTTTGCACTGACCGATCCTTCCAGCGTTCCACCGGAATGACGGGATGCAGTGCGGCCAGTTGCTTGTCGGTGAAGCTTTCGGGAGCATCGAGCATCAGGTACGGCATCATCGACTCGGGCCAAACGATCAGCTCTGCCTGTTGCTGAACGGCGAGTCCATTCAAGTGGCGATACGTGCGGAAGATGTCGTCCTCGAAGCCCGGCTCGGGCTGGACGCTCGACGGGAAATTTCCTTGCAGGAGTCCGACTCGCGGCCCGGCGCTGAACTCAGTCCGGCTGCGGATGAGGCCGTATCCCCAGCTGAGTGCGACCAGACCGACGGCAAACGCCACGGCGAAGGTTCGGCGACGTGGGGTGACCGAAGCGCGGGTCGTTTCGACCTCGCTCAACTGAGCGGGGACAGCCCGATACTTCGTCAACCACTCCAGCGGAATCAACGAGGCGAGGCCCGCATTGACCGCCATCACGAGAAAGCTGACACCATAGCCGCCGACCAGGTCGCTGATCTGAACGACCTCTGGCCAGCTGCGGAGCTGACTATGCCCGAGCAGATACCACGCGAAGCCAGTGAAGAGGTGAGCTCGCACAAACTCCAGCCCCACCCACACGATCGGAGCTGCGACAACGAGCGGGACCGAAAGCCGATGGACTGTCGCCCGCGTCGCGAGCAGAAAGAGCGGAAAGTAGAGCGCGGTATAGACCGCCATCGCAGCCCAGGCTCGATACATCGACGGATCGCCCAGCCGCATCCACTGCAGTGAGGCCATCCAGAAGATGAAGCCACCCAACCAGGCTCCGAGAAAGTTCCCCTGCATCGCTCGTGGGGAACGCGTGAGACACAGCATCGGCACCAAAGCAAACCACGCCACCCAACCCCAGTCGAGCGGGGGATAACACGCCCACAGCATCACAGCTGTCATCGGGCAGAGGACCCACGCAGCTCGTGACCGAACCGGAGCAGAGCGACCCCGGTTGATAAGGGCCTGAACAATCAGTCGTTGTTCGGAACGGTCTGGGGTCGCATGAGGTTGCGCCACGCAGGACGGCTCCTGGTATGAGGTCTGCATCCGAGGTTCCTTCCCTGAAACCTTGTTGCCTTCGGAAACGGGTGTCGATGAGGTTCAGGCTGCTCGGGCAGTCCTTCTCACTCACGACCAGTAAACGGGATCGCCTCCACCAGCTCTCCCTGGGTGAGCCGGTTGGGACCAGCTGGGAGAACGAGCAGGGCATTCGACGAGGCAGTCGACTTCAAGTCGAACGACCCCTTCCAGTCGACCGGTTTGACTCGCCATCCCGCTCCGTGGGCTTCGAGTCGTGCAGGCAGGTAGGTGGGGCGGGGATCGGAGAACTGGAAATCAGTTTCCAGTTCAGCGAGCACCGGCACCGGTCCCGCGGGCGACAGATTCATGATCCGCCGCACGGCTGTCCGGACGAACAGTTCGAAGCAAACCATACTGCTGACTGGATTTCCGGGCAAGCCGAAGATCCAGCGCGGCATGTTGTCGCTTGTTCGTTCCGGGGGCAAATACCCGAACCAGAGCGGCTTTCCCGGGCGGATTTGCAGCTTGTGAAAGATCTCCTTAACGCCAAGTTCTTTCAGAACTTGCGGAACGAGATCGAGCTTGCCAGCAGAGACGCCCCCTGTGAGGCAGAGGATATCCGCCTGGAGTCCGCGGCCGATCCGTTGTCGCAGGTCTTCAAGCTTGTCGCGGGCGATTCCCTCGACAAAGGGGGTCGCTCCCAAGGCTGTCACCTGAGCGGCGAGCATGACCTGGTTGCTGTTCCGGATCTGGGCGGGTCCGGGTGTCTCTTCAATCGAGACCAGTTCGTCACCCGTCGCCAGCAGGGCAATCGTCGGTCGCGGATGGACCGACACCCAGCTTCGACCGAGTTCGGCCAGCAGAGCGATCTCCTGAGCCCGGATCAGTCGGCCCGCACGGAGGACGAGTTCGCCATCCTGCATCGAGGTCCCGCGACAACCGACGTTGATCCCCGCATGCAGCGGTGCTTCGGACAGGATCGTGACTCGTTCCGTTACCGAGTCGAGAGCTGTTCGCTCGATCGGGACAACGGCGTCCGCGCCCTTGGGCATCGGAGCCCCGGTCATGATCCGAGCAGCTGTGCCGGGGCCGACTTCGTGCTGGGGCATTTTGCCAGCGGTGATTTCTTCGATCACGAAGAAGGACCGCGTGCCCGTCCCGTCGTCGCTGGCCTTGAGGGCATATCCGTCGACGAGCGATTTATCGAAGGGAGGAGAATCCTGATCGCTGACCACATCTTCCGCGAGGGTCTGACCGAGCGATTCCAACAGCGTCGTCAGCTGCGCTGGCCGGGGCACAACGTGACTGTCGATGAGGTCGAGAGCCTCGGCAACCGTGCGCATGGGGAAAACTCCTGACTCGATCCCTGTGAAACCACATCATCGCGAATCAGGGTCCGAATTAACACCGAAACGAAAATGGTCTCCACCGAAACACCAGAAGAGCGGCAGGCGTGAGCCTGCCGAGGCCCGGTTGGCTCCTCGTGTACGCTACGCTCCACGACTCGGCAGGCTGACGCCTGCCGCTCTCGGGGGAGGGAGATCTCTTCGGCAGCACAACAAGTGATGTGCTATTTCAGAAGATCCTTTAATCGCACCTGGGCAGCTTGACGTGCCTTCTCCAGCGTGGCGGGGACCGAGACGGTGGCTCCGCCCTGGCGCTTGCTTTCGTCCGCAGCCTCCATGAAGGCGTAGATCTCCAGCGTCTCGGTGGCACTGACCGGGGGTTCGCCGGTCGTGAAGAACTTCCCGATCGCGACGAGCAGAGGGTCATAGCCCTGGAAATTTCCCAGCGGCATGAACTGGTCACTGCCGAAGACGTTGCCGCCGTAACCTGACTTTCCCGATCGCATGCCGCGGAAGGTTCCCACGCGGCCCCCTTCCCAGGTCCCCATCACGACATCGGCGTCAGCGGTCGAGCTGCGGTTGACGGTCTGGCACCCGGGGCCCATGACGGTGAAGAGAATTTCGATGCCATGGATCCCATACCAGAAGAGGTCGGGATGTGTCGGCTCCAATGAACAGGGGCTAAAGGTGTCGCAGCCCAGGACCTTGCCACAGCTGCCGTTACGGGCTTTCTGGGCGTCCTCCATGAATCGCAGCGACGAGGAGGAGAAGACCGGCACCTTGTAGTGTTGAGCGGCTTCATAGATACAGACGGCGTCCTCCAGTGAACCGGCGACGGGCTTGTCGATGAAGACTGGCTTGCCCGCCCGCATGACTTCGAGAGCCTGCTCCAGATGAGGGCGGCCGTCGTTGGTTTCCAGCAGCACATAGTCGACTTCGGCGAGCAGCGCCGGGATCGAATCGACGATCTTCACGCCGAGTTTCTTCACCTCTTCGGTATAGGCGGGAATGCGGCTGGTCGAGCTTTCGATATCGCGGCTTCCCCACGGGTAGGCCACGGTGACACGCATGCCAGCCAGCTCCGGTTTCGGAACTTCGGCGTTCAGAGTCTTGGCAAACGCGATCGAGTGCGACGTGTCGAGTCCAATGATCCCGACTCGCTTCCTGGGTTGGTCGGCATTCACAAACTGGAAGCGGGGAACTGCCGGATGAGTGGTCATAGAAGTTTTATCCTGAGCAGAGGCGGCGGGGGCAGGTTCGGCAGCTGTGAGAGAGGTCAGGTCCCACACGCTGACGTTCTTGTCGGCAGCTGCGATGGCCAGCCACTTTCCATCGGGTGAGACCGCCACGCGATTGAGTCGTCCCGCAGAGGCTTCAAAGCCCGTGACCGGAGTGCGATCGGCTCGCGTCCAGATGTGCAGTTCGTTCTTCCCCTTGAACCGCCCGCCCGATGCGGTGAAGACCAGCGTCCCGTCCTTGGAGTAGGCCACACTATTCGTGGGGCGGCTGTGCTTGGAGTAGGAGCCGACCAGTGTTCCCGTTTCGACGGAGTACTGATGAGCCTTTTCGTCGAAGCCCGTGACGACGACCTGCTGGCCATCAGGGGTAAAGGCGATATCAGTCGCTGCTCGTTGAGGTGCTGCCAGCTCGTGGACCAACTCTCCTGTGATCTTTCTGAGCTGGGCGAAGCCAGGCTTGGTGAGTTGGGTTTCGTCACCACCTGCGATACCGAGCAGTGTCCCATCGGGCGAGAGGTCCAACCCAGTCACTGGTCCGGTGAGATCCTTGATCACACTTTGTTCGGTCCCATCCAACAACCAGCTGCGGACCGTTTGGTCTTCGCTCGATGAGTAGAGGCGATCACCAGCCGCATTCCACAGGACCGCGGTTACGTAGCCGCGATGTCCCTTGATATCACGTTCGAGCTTGCGTGATTCGACCGAGTAGAGGTGGATCTTCTGATACCCGCCGACCGCCAGCTGTTTCCCGTCGGGAGAGAAGGCCAGACTGCGAGCGAAACCTGACTTCACGGGAATGCTGCCGACCTTGGTCTTGTCGGCGACCTTCCAAAGCTCGACGGTTTCGTAGCTCCCGACCGCCAGGAGGTCGTTATTCGGCGAGAAGGCCACGCTGGTTGCGGCGTCCGGCAACTTCTTCACGACGAAATGGGACTTGATGGCTGGCTCATCCGCCTGGAGTTCACTCGCTCCCGAGCTGAGCAGCAACAGCCCCCCCAAGAGCCCGAGAAATGAAGTCAGCCAGACACGAACCGGCGATGGGAACCTGAAGGAACAGTCTGTTGGCACCATGTGGTTTCTCTTCCCGTGGTCTTGAACTCGCATCGATCGATACATCGATCAGGATTGATTCGTGATCTAGTTGCGATGCTATCCGGCGAGCGGCTGTGATCCAAGAGTACGGAGTCCCATGATGAGCTCGCGTCATAAACGACGATCAAGTCGAGCTATTTCTGTGGATCGCCACGTTCTGGTTCACGAGAGATCGATGATGGGGCGGAGGGCTTCGAATTTGTGAGGTCGGTGAGGACTTTCTCAACGACTGGCTGGATGAAGAGTTTGCTTCCCTCTGCAGAGAGGTGGCTGTTGTCGCGATAGAGGGGGGCACCATTCGATGAAGTGATGGCGATCCCTTCACGATCAAACATGTCTTTGGAGAGATCGATGAGACGAACATGGGGGCCGACCACGCTAGCAATGAGTGCGTTCACTCGGCGTTGTCGTTGCTCGAAGTCGTCTTTGGTCACGGGGACTTGATGCCCGCTCAATGAGAGCCCTTGGTTCTCCAGGAAGGCTCTCCTCAGGACGTCGTGGTTCTGATCCGGAACCTGCTGAACGATCCAGATGGTACAGCCTGATTCCTCGAGTTCTTTGATCAGACGCTCCAAACCGTTTCTCAAGCAGGCCTCAGATGTTTCTCGGGTCGGTTTCTCCGACGCGGAGCATCTCAGAAGTGGGTCGGTGAGCCCACGCCCATTCAATTGATCGTATGGCGTCGGGCCCTCAATGAACTGAGACCACCTGGCGACGAGGAAAACATGCGGGATGCGATGGGTTTTGATAAAACTCAACACCTCGGAATTCCATTCCGCCAGCTGCTTGTCCCACGAGATGTAGGTCCCCGGAATGGGGGGGCGGCCTCCCCTGGCGGCGTTGATCCCTTGAATTCCGAGTTGTTCGGCCACGGCACCAAAAACCGGTGCCGCCACGTTGGCGTGGCTATCCCCCCAGACAACAAACGAGAACTTCTCGTCAGGCGACTCTTGTCCCAGAGTCAGGAGATCACCACTCTTCGTTTTCAGAGCAACTCGCTGTTTGGTGTCTCTAAACATCTGCCAGTGACTCGGGATCCGGTTAGGAAAACCAACCGTCTGAACCATGCTTCCAGAGACGGCCAGCAGTGCCAGCGTGGTGACTCCTACCGACGTCAACAACCGGGGGGTTGAGGTGAAAATGACCCGCCGTCGGATCGGCTCCTCGACAAGCCACCATGCGGCGACAGCCAAAAGTCCCGAGATCGTCAGAGCAAGACATCGCTGCTCGATCGAGGGTTCTTCGGCATCGGACAGATAACGCAGGAATGCGAACACCGGCCAGTGCCACAGGTAGAGTGAGTAAGAAATCCGTCCCACAAATACCAGAGGTCGAATCGAGAGCAGCCTTCCAATCGACGTGCTTTGTCCGGTGTTTCCCCAGATGAATAGAGCAGCTCCGGCCACTGGAATCAGAGCCGCTGCACCAGGAAATACCGTCTCACGACTCATCAGACCGATGGCCAGTCCGATGGCCATCAGACCTGCCCAGGCCATCATCTCGGCGACATGTTTTGGTCGACTCGACTGACGTTGGAGAGCCACGAGGCTTCCGGCCAGCATTTCCCACGCGCGGGTTGGCAGCAAATAAAAGGTCGCGGACGGCGAGCGATACACCCCATAGACGCTGATCGCCATGGAAATCGCAGCGATGCCCCACATCACGGCTCCCAGACGGCGGGTCCCAGTGCGCGACAGGAGTAATATCAAAAGTGGAAAGACGAGGTAGAACTGCTCTTCAACCGCCAGTGACCACGTATGCAACAGCGGTTCCGTTTCGGAGTTCCTGGCGAAGTAGCCGCCATTGCTCCAGAAGTAGAAATTTGACCCCATGAATGACTGTGCAATGGCCGACTTGCCTAATTCTTTCAGGTCCTCCGGCAACAGCAGGAAATACCCAGCGGCAAGTGTCGAGAACACCATGATGGAGGCCGCTGGGACAATGCGGCGAATCCGGCGGATCCAGAAGTCCTTGAGGGAAAAAGCATTCTTTTCGACATCATTCAGTATCAGGCTGGTGATCAAAAATCCTGAAATCACGAAGAAAACATCGACGCCGACAAACCCTCCGGGGCAGCCAAAGTTTGCGTGAAACAGGATTACCGCCATGACCGAGATCGCGCGAAGTCCGTCGACCTCTGGACGATAGCTGAATGCTGACATGAATGGAGATGCCCACAGCGAGGGGACGACGAGGGAGTCGGATCACGACGGAATTGCCCGGATGAGGCTAATCGCCCCGGTGACCGATGTCCACAACATCACTCATCACAGGCAATGCCTCATTCAATTCCTTAAGGACAAGCAGGTGACTCCGGAGGTGTTGACAGTCCACATGGACCATCAACAATAGGAGTTCGAAACGGGCATGGCCCGACAACCCGCTCCCCGACACATCTCATGGATATCCCGATGGCCAGTTCTCGAGTGGTGCCGGTCGCAGTCATTCAACGGCGGGCGGGCGAGGATCTGGATGCCAATCTCGCGGGGACGCTGGCTGCGATTGAAGAGGCAGCTCGCCGTGGTGCGAAGATCATTTGTACCCAGGAGCTGTTCCGCTCGAAGTATTTCTGCCAGAGCGAGGACTACCAGTACTTCGACTACGCGGAATCGATTCCCGGCCCGACGTCCGATGCTCTCGCCGCTGTCGCGAAGAAGCACAAGGTCGTCATTGTCGGCTCATTGTTCGAGCGTCGGGCTCCCGGGCTGTATCACAACACCTCGGTGGTGATCGACGCCGATGGTGAGTTGCTGGGGCTGTATCGCAAGATGCACATCCCGGACGATCCGCTGTTTTACGAGAAGTTTTACTTCACGCCCGGTGATCTCGGGTTCAAGGCGTTCACGACGAAGTACGCCAAAATCGGCGTCCTGATCTGCTGGGATCAGTGGTACCCCGAGGGGGCCCGCATCACCGCGCTCAAAGGAGCTGAGGTAATCTTTCTGCCCACAGCCATCGGCTGGCACCCCGGCGAAGACGAAGCCATCAACAAAGCCCAACACAGCAGTTGGGAACTGATCCAACGATCACATGCGGTCGCGAACGGTGTTTTCATCGCGACTCCCAATCGAGTTGGGCATGAGACCTTTGACGGAATCCCCGGCGAGGGGATTCGATTCTGGGGGCAGAGTTTTATCTGTGACCCGCGCGGGCAGCTGCTGAAGGTCGGCAGCGTCGATCAGGAGGAAATTCTGATCGCGGAGTGTGATCTTTCGCTGATCAATCAGCAGAGAACACATTGGCCGTTTTTGCGGGACCGTCGCATCGACGCATATGGATCGATTACCGAGAGATATCTCGGGGATTAGCGGTCGTTCGGGCTCCGGGGAGTTTATCGACTCGGTAAAGAGTGCTCGCTGTTGGGACAGGATAGAACAGCGAGCGGAAGCCGGCCGCAACCGCCCGCGGAGGGGTGAGTTTCGTCGAAACGACGAACCTGGTCGTCCGATCTGAGATCGTACGAACTCCCTTGTTCTTCCCCTCTGCGTCCCATGTCACACGGGTATTCCGGTGCCAGCCGACATCTCTGTCGGCGTCGGCGTTGGCTAGCTCAGCTGCCCGAGGAAACTCCTCCGGCTGCGATTCAACCATTGCGCCGTGCTCGGGCCGAAGCGGCATCGGGTGAATCAGCAGCTGAGCCGACGGCATTAGTAGCCCCAGCGGTTTCGAGCATTATTCCTCGCCCGATGTGGGCGTTGTCGCTGATGGTCGGGTGCGGTTTGCTGGCCTGGGCGAGTGTGATCGGCGTCGGAGTCTGGCTGGATCTGCAAGAGATCGACCCTTGGCGGGACATTTTCGGTCTTGAGTCGGGGCGGTTCTTGAGGTTCTGGAACTCGACGGTCCTGCTGACCTGTTCGCAGCTGTCGTTTTTGATCCTGTGGCGGCGGTCGCGCAGCCGCAAGGATTTCTCGGGGCAGTATCGAGTCTGGTTCTGGGTGGGGGCTGTCTGTTCGATCTACTGTGTCGCCACAGTGACTCGCTTTCATGAGCGCTGGTCGAGTGCGCTGGCGAGTGGATCGAACCTGGTCTGGCTCGATGCGGAGACCGTCTGCTGGATGGTACCAGCGACGACACTGCTGCTGTCGGCGATCCACCTGATGCGTCGCGACATGCCCCTGCGATCCGCCAGTCGGCAATGGGTGCGAGTCAGCCGAGCTCTGGCGGTGGCGGCGGGGCTGAACCTGCTGATGGGGTCTCTCGTCTGGCCAAAGACATGGTTTTTGCCAATCAGCGAGGCGCTGTGCTCCTTGTGGCCGACGGTGTTTGCCTCATCGCTTCTCATTCACGCCCGGTTCGTGACTTACGTGACGAATGAGGCCACACGCGAGTCGAAACAGCCTCGACAACCGAGCCGCTGGGAAGCTCGCGTCAAGGCGTTCGCCCGGCACGTCGCCTTAATGGCGAGCGAAGAATGGCAGATCCAGCGGGCGAAACGTACCGCTGCAAAAGCCGCCAAGCTGGCCAAGCAGCTCCCTCATGAAGCTGAGCTGAGTGGCACCCCCGACCGTCCCGAGGCGAAACCCCAGACGGTCGCAAAACGTCGTCCCGTTGCGAACCGAAAGTCGGTGGACGCTCCGTCTGACGAAACGCCGGTGACAAAAGCTGTCAATCTCCGTCCGATTTCGCATCCCACTGAGGCTCCGGTCGCTGACGACCCAGCTGCGATGCAGTCAATCCATATTCACCCGCCTCAGCCGATCCCGCCACCACACTTTGAGATCGTCGACAACTCCCTTGCACCGCAGGCCGATCTGGCGGGGCGTGAGGAAAATGAAACGACAGCCGTTGCTGAGTCTGACTTGGAAAACGCGTCCAGCACGATCCCCGCTGGCTATACCCCCGAGCGGTGGAAGAGCCTGTCGAAGAAAGAGCGTAAGCGAGTGCTCCGAGCTGAGTCATCAAGGTGATTCCACCTCAATTCGCCCCTGAAAACGCTCTTTCATCAGACGGCGGGTTTCAGGGCTGCCGAACCACGAAAATCTTCCGGATCTGACGCGTCAGTCAGGTGTCCAAAAAGTCGGAACACGGATTCCTGAAGTTTGTAAGCCTTTGTGGTGTAATTGTTTGCGGAATTTGTTTTGCGGGTGCCAGAAACGAGTTCTTGAATTTTCTGCATTTCGTTATAGAAATGGATGTTCAGGGTCAAGTCTGACTTGCGTACTTGATCCCGGCGGGAAGTGGATTCCGCCGTAACAACATCGGGTTGAGCTCTTTGAAAGAGAACAGCCTTCAACAGGGAGGGAAGATCATGTTGGTTTTGACCAGAAAAGTGGGCGAGTCCCTGGTGATCGATGGTGAAATCACCATCAAGGTCTCTCAGATTCAGGGCAATCGCGTTCGTCTGTGCATCGATGCTCCAAAGTCGCATCGAGTCATTCGATCGGAGATCCAGAAGGACGAAGTCCCGGCTCCCATCGTCGCGAGAACTCCCACCCGAATTGATACGGGCAAGTTGGTTCCTGCGAACGCGAAATAGTTAGCAGGCTCCATTCGACGGGCATCTCGACCCCCGTTCGAGCGAGCAATTGCTCGAAATCAATAGGGGCGAGTCAGCCCGTCGAATGAAGCCCGGGCCATGTCCGATTTCGACAATGGCTACCGATTCTCGACCACTTGATGGGCGGAGAATCGCACTTTGGCGAGTTGAGCATATTTGTCGGTCGCTGCTCGATAACCTGCAGCACAGGCCACACATGTCGCGTATCCGCTGCCCTTGAGGCCCAGGATCTCGTCGTATTTTGCGGGATCGAGGCCTTCCATCGGGCAAGTGTCCACGCCCAGAAGAGCGGCGCTGGTCATGAAATTCCCCAGCGCGATGTAGGCCTGCCGACTGGCCCATTCACGTTGTTGCGTGGCGTTCAGCCCGCGGACTATCCCGCTTTCGATCATCTTCTTCAGGGGAGCGACCGCGGCCTTGTCGACCTGGCGTGTCGCGGTGATCGAGTCCATGTAGGTCTCGACGTCCTGCTCCGTGATCTCGGTTCGGACGGTAATCACCACGAAGTGGGAGCTATCAGCCACCTGCCTCTGGCCCCAGGAGCTGCCGACAAGACGTTCCCGGACTTCCGCGTCCTGGCTCAGCACGAGGAACTTCCACGGCTGCATGCCATAGGACGACGGGGTGAGAATGAGGGACTGTTCCAGGGCACTCCACACAGAGGCTGGGATCTTGCGCTGGGCGTCAAACTGCTTGGTGGCATAGCGCCAGTGCAGTTGTTCGAGAAGTGCTTCCGGGGTGATCGTCGACATGAATCGTCCAGTGGGTGAGGAATGCGCGCGAGCTCGGAGTGCCAGAGACTCGCGCCGGCAGGTCAGGGGGGGGAAGGTCGTGCAGCGGCGCGACTAGCGCGACTCGCTGATCAGCGTTGACTTCACGAAGTCCTCGTTGAGCGTCACGCCGAGGCCCGGTCCATCCGGTACGGTGATGTATCCATCGACAGCTTGCACCTTCTCGTGCGTCAGTTCGTGACGCAGCGGCGAGTCATCGACGCAGTCTTCGAAGATAAACGCGTCCTTCGACGTGCTGAGCCAGTGCAGACACGCGGCGACCGTCACCGGGCTGGTGTAGCTGTGATTACAGACACGAGCGCCAATTTCCTCAACGCGGGCCCGGATGTAGGCCGAGTCGGTAAACCCGTTCCGCGCCAGGTCAACCTGATACACATCCAGACAGCGACCATCGATCAGGGGACGGAACGCCTGGCGTCCACACTCTTCTTCACCCGAAGCGATTGGGACTGGCGAGCGATCCCGCAACCAGCGATAGCCTTCGTAGTCGTCGGGCTGGAGCGGCTCCTCCAGCCAGCCAATGTTGAATTCGGAAAAGGCCTTCGCCCGGTCGAGAGCAGTGCGGGCGTCCCACACGCAGCCCGCGTCGATTAGCACCGTGCCGTCATCACCCAGCCCCTTGCGAGCACCGCGAACGAGGTCGATGTCAACCTTCAGATCGGGCCCCATTGGTTCCCAGCCGAACTTGATGGCCTTGTATCCGGCCTTGCGCCAGCGTTCGCCGATCCGGGCGGTTTCATCGCCGTTCTTGCCAAACAGAATCGACGCATAGGCCAGAATGTTGTCGTGATGCTTCCCGCCAAGCAGGCGGTGAATCGGCTCGCCGAAGTGCTTGCCCTTCAGATCCCACAGCGCCATGTCGATGGCTGCCATAGCAGTGATCGTGACCGAGCGACGACCGGCGTACATCGTGCGGCGATACATCTTCTGCCACAGGCGTTCGGTGTCGAGCGGGTTCTCACCGATCAGGAGGCTGCGCAGACCAGTCGCGATGTTGTGGCTGAAGGGGGCGTCGATGACAGCCTTGACCATTTCGGGGGAGGAGTCCGCCTCGCCGATGCCTTCCAGGCCGGTGTCGGTCTTCACTCGCACCAGGACCGAGTCCTGGCTCCCAGCGGTTTTCGCCTCCACGTTCTTGATACGCAGAATCTGGCAGACGATCTCAGTAATCTTCATCGGTGGGTCCGAAAGGTGGTGGGTGGGCGAGTTGAAGAGATGATTGGAGCAGATGGCCCGCCAGTTCGCAAAGGCGGAAGACCGTGTGACCGCCGTTCACTCATTCTGCCGCACAGCGAACGGATTCGGCGATGTCGGATTGCAGCTGGGACTTGAGTGCGTCGACACCGTCGAACTTCACCACGCCTCGCAGCCGCTGGAGGAACTCCAGCGTGACAGTCTGGTCATACAGATCCCCGCTGAATCCGACGAGGTGGGCTTCGACCTTCAGCTGGTCCTCGGCGAACGTGGGATTGGGGCCAATGTTCAACGCAACGGGATAGCTGACCTCGTTAACTTTCGTGCGACAGGCGTACACACCCAGCGGCGGGAGCAGCGTCTCGATCTGGCCGAGATTCGCGGTGGGAAAGCCGAGCAACCGTCCGCGTTCCGCTCCGTGGACCACGCGACCCGTCACGGAGTAAGGACGGCCGAGCCATTTGCGGGCCTTGGTGACGTCGCCCGCACTGAGGGCATTGCGGATCTCGCTGGACGAGATCATCGCTCCATCGATTTCGCGGGCCTCGACGATGACAACGGGGAGTTGCCGTTTCGCGCAGAGTTCCTGGAGCAGGTGGATATCCCCAGCCCGGCCCTTGCCAAAGCAGAAGTTCGGTCCCTCGACCATACCACGACAACCGAGCCGGTTGACCAGGACCTCTTCAAAGAACTCTTCCGGCGAGAGCGAGAGCAGCTCGTGCGACGTGGGGCAGACGACCACCTCGTCGACGCCGATCGACTTGAGCAGCTCGACCTTCTGTGATCGAGTCGTCAGCTGGGGTGGGATCCGCCCGGGTGCCAGCAAAGCGAGCGGCGGCGGGTCAAACGTCACCGCGATCGCCCGCGTTCCAAGCTTTCTCGCAAGAGCCACCAGCTGATCAACCATCTGCCGATGGCCCAGGTGGACGCCATCGAAATTACCAACAGTCAGCACGCCCCCATCACGGGCCGCTTCGGGAACAGGGATGGCAGCTGCAGGTGACATTGACGAACCGAAAAAATCTCCAATACGAAACTCAATCTTAGAGACTTTGGCTGCCTCGTCCAGATTTGCACGAATTCTGCGTGCCGCTCACAAGAGTATGAACCTCATCGTGCTCCACGCATGCCATGCGACTGCCCCCAAGAGAAACACCTCGCGATCGCCGTTCCAGCGAGAGCGAGGTGTGTCGACCATTTGAGGGGCTAGCGACGAGCGGGTTCTTGTGCGAAACCGATCAAGCCGCCTTGGCGGATTGGGCTCGTTTCATCATGAGTTCACGGACGAGGCGGTGCCACTGCAGACGGCTGATCGACTCTTTGCCGATCTCCGCACGCAGGACGGGCAGCTGAATTTGCGAGCTGCCTTTGAGCCATTGAAGCGTCAGCCAGTAGCCGATGCCGTCTTTGTAGTCGGCTTGCGACACCTGGACCGGGAAGGCGGACAGGAGATCGTTCCACGACTGGAGCGATTCGCCGGGCTGGCCAAGGACCAGCAGCGTCCCCTGCGGCTTGAGGCAAGAGAGGAGATTCGCAGCTCCCAACAGAGCTTCCGGAGTCCCCAATCCTGCGGTGAACGTTTTCGCACTCCGCAGCACCACGCAGTCGACTGAGTGAGCCGACACCGGCATCCCACCGGCCACGTCTCCGATCAGAACCTGACCCGGCTGGGTCGGGATGGACGGAGCCGAGTCGGTCAGGGCGGTCGGCTGTACACCGATCGAGGTCCAGTCGGGCATCGCGGTCGCACGAACGGGGCCGACTTCGAGCACTGCCCCGCCCGAACGCAGACGAGCGGTGCGAGCGAGTGACTTCAGAACACGCACGGGGAGAGTGCTGACCCCGGCGGCAGAGACTGGCGACTCGGACATGAACTATTCCACCACAATAGGATGGGCCGTCAGGTGTTACGCAGCTTCGCCACCACAAACAGGGTTGGAGCGGCTACATCCTGATACGCTCAGTATCGCGTCTTCGGCGAGGAAACCTGAGAAAGGCTGTGCGAGAGCGTACAGATTAACAGGTGGGAGTGACGGCGTTCTCTCGCCCGGGAGATTGCCGCACGACGCCTGTCCAGTGAGTGGTAAAAACCTATACTACGCCCCATGAGCAACGGATTCCTGGGTTACGATTCATCGTTGATGCTGGACGTGGTGGTTTGTGCCCTCGTCCTCGTCGTGCCGGTCATCATCTTCAGCCTCTATCTGGTGAAGGTGAAGAAGAACTTCGCGCTGCATGCTGCGATCCAGACGACGCTGTCGGTCGTCCTGCTACTTGTCGTGGTGGCTTTTGAAGTCGACATGCGGATGCACGGAGGTTGGCAGAACATCGTCAACAAGAACCCCGATGCTCCGCGACTGGCCAGCGAGGCACTGGCCCAGGTTCGCACGATGCTGCTGGTGCATCTGGTCTTTGCCGTGTCGACGCCGTTGATCTGGACGACGACGCTCGTACTGGCCTGGCGAAGGTTCGCGAATCCGCCCCAGCCGGGCAGCCACAGTCGGCTCCACAAGACGCTGGGCTGGATCTCAACGCTCGATCTGGTGCTGACTTCGGTGACCGGGCTGGCGTTTTATTACGTCGCGTTCATGCGGTGAGGGAGCGACCGATCACATCGAGAGCCATCTCTCGTAGCTCGTCGTGTCAGTGAGTCTGATCCGGGGTTTATGTATCCAGAGCAAGTTCGCAATACGTCTTCAGTCCCCTGAAGAACAGACAAGAATGTCTGTTCCACTGAAGTCAGCAGTAGGGCAGACATTCCTGTCTGTCCTCGGTGTAGCAGAAGGTGATTACGCACTAAGCCTCCCCGCTGGCAAGTCTAACCGCGGGGATGACATCGCGAGTGGATCGCCTTGAGCCGACTATGCTCAACGTGAGTGTAGATCTGTGTCGTGCGGATGCTCGCATGGCCCAGCATTTCCTGGAGGGCACGAATCTCGGCCCCGCCCGCCAGCATGTGCGTCGCAAAGCTATGCCGCAGGGTGTGCGGGCTGATCTTCTGGCTGCAGCCGACCCGAGCGGCATAACGCTTTACGAGGTGCCAGACGTTGATGCGGGTCAGCGTATTGCCCGACCGCGTCAGGAACAGCGCCTCCTGATCCCGCTCATGCAACAGCTGGGGCCGCTCGTGCTGCAGGTAAGCCTCGACAGCTGCGACCGCCACCGGGTTGAGCGAGACGATCCGCTCCTTGTTCCCCTTACCGAGGCATCGGCAATACCGCTCGGTCAGCCGGACGTCCGAGAGCTTGAGGTTTGCCACCTCGGAGGCTCGGCAGCCGGTCGCATACAGCATCGTGAGCAGGGCTCGATCCCGCAGCGGGTAGCGATCCTCGCGGCAGGGTGCCGCCAGCAACCGCTCGACCATCTCCGGACTCAGCACCGTGGGCAGGTACTGCCACAGCTTCGGCGATGAGATCAGGTCAATCATGCTCTCGGTGACGACCTGTTCCAGGATCAGGTACCGAAAGAACATCTTGAGTGCGACCAGCTTGCGCGCCACGCTGCTGGCAGCCAGTCCGACCTCATGCAGATGTTGCAGGTATCCGCTCATCAGCTGGAGATCGACCTGCAGGACCGACATCACCTTCTGAGATTCGAGCCAGGTCAGGAACTGCTGCAGGTCGTTGCGGTAGGCAGCGATCGTGTTGGCCGACATGCCACATTCCGCCGCCAGATATTGCTGGAAAGGCTGGAAATGCGCACGAGGGTGGGTAGGCGAAGTTTGCGGGTTCGCCTCAACGGGACGTTTGCGAGGGGGCATCGACCGGTTCTCCACCAAGGAACGGCTGGCACTTCTGTGTCATCGTCCGGGTCCTACCGGCAAAAACACCCGATTCACTCCCGCGACCGGGCTTTGCACAGCGGAAAGTTCTCCGTAACGTGTGTGAGCCAAATCGTCACACGGGGAGAATGCGCTGTCATGGCAATCCATCAACTTGTTGCTGGTGTTCACAACTTTCAGGGCAACGTCTTCCGGACCCAGCAGGAGTTGTTTCAGCGACTGGCCAAGGGGCAAAGCCCCGAGACGCTATTTATCACCTGTTCCGATTCGCGTATCGATCCGAATCTGATTACGCAGACCGAGCCGGGTGACTTGTTCGTGTTGAGGAATGCCGGGAACATTGTCCCCGCTTATTCCGGGACAGCGGGAGGTGAGGTCGCCACCATCGAGTTCGCGATCACTGGCTTGGGGGTCAAGCAAATTGTCGTTTGCGGCCACTCCCACTGTGGTGCCATCAAAGGTCTGCTCAATCCCGATCAGCTGGAGGAGATGCCTGCCGTCCGTGATTGGCTCAAGCACGCCGAAGCGACCCGCCGCATCGTGAAGTCAAAATACAAGGACAAGCCGAAAGAGGACCTGTACGAGATCGCCGCCGAGGAAAACGTTCTGACCCAGCTGGAAAACCTCCAGACCCATCCGGCCGTCGCTGTCGCGCTGTCACAGGGAGAACTCAGCTTGCATGCGTGGATGTACGAGATCGAATCGGGCGATGTCTACGGCTACGACACGACCGTCGGGCAGTTCATCCCGCTCGGCCAGCTGAGAAATCATTCCAAGCCCGCGCCAGCCCGCGTGCTTGATGTCCGCTCGGGCGATTCACTGTTCGGGGGCTCGGGAACGATTACGTGAGCATGAATCGGCCCTCGGATGTGTCATGGGCTGACGTGTGCCTGGGACTATTGCTCACCGAAGGTTTTGAACCAATTGGGGAGTGATATTCACCTCCCCGTGGATGATCTGGCTGGCGATGAGTTCTGTCAGCGGGGCAATGACGTTGAAATGGTCATATCCTGGAACTGGGATGAAGCGAATCTGGGGATTCTTGTTGTGCTGGGACATGATCAGCGACGCTCCTCGCCAATTCTCACTCTCGGCACCTTCCATGACGTACATCGGCGATTTGACGCAATGTAACCAGGCAACAGGAGAACGGAGTTCAATCTCCCGTGCATCATTGAAATCGCAATAGATGAACCGTCCTCCGTACTGCTGGGCTGTTGCCACCGGTCCCAGGGAGAAGACCGCGCGATAACGATCGCTGCTGGCGGCCACTAGCATGACCAAAGTGCCTCCCGTGCTGTGTCCTCCCAGATAAATCTGCTGGGGATCGACATAGGGTAATCCGGCCAGGTAATCGGTCGCAGCCAGAACGTCGTCAACCTCTCCGAAAAACCCCTCTCGTTTTCCAGGATTCTCATTTCCACCCCGTAGAGAAGGAAACATCATGATGATTCCGGCCTTGCGAAAAGCGCTGGCAGACTGGTCATCGTCTCGATCTCTGGCAGTCCAGACGTCACCAATGGAATTGCAGTCCCCGCCGTGTATCCACACAATTGCGGGATGCTTCTGAGTGTCTCCCGGGTCAGGCATGACATACGCTGGGAGGTCTCCCACAGGTGACTTGTATTGAATTAAACTGAATTCAGGTCCGGTGGGAACATCAGGAGGTCCGAAAGGATCATCCGATCTCACGATCCTGGTCACGAATCCCGCTTTGGCTTCAACGAGGCACTTCTCGTTTGCTGGTGATTCTTTCTCGGGAGTCCGTTGCGCTGGTTGAGAACGAGCAGGAGCAGTGGCCGTATGACTGGGAACCGAGTAAGAGGTGTTCCCCTCACAGCCAAACAGGCACACAATCAACAAGAGAATTAAAGACCGCATGGCACCACTCAATACAAGAAATGCTCTGTGAACAGCAGGACGAAATTCGAGTCTTAGTTTATTTGTTGAGTGCCGCGATACAAGTTAAATGTTGGCGTTAAAGTGGACCACACCGTTATAACATCGAGTCACTTGTCAGTCGTAATACGCAAACTCATTCAAATTCAACACAGCCCGGCAAAGATCAACCACAGCTTTCAACTCTGCCGCCTCGGGTTGATTGGCGGAGCGATGTTGGTCGGCCTGTGATTTCAAGAACTCCAGGCTCAGGCGTTCCTCTTCCGCATCGGGGGTCCGGCAGAGCGTGTCGCGGAAGGCTCGTTGAACAATCACTGGGCTCAGCGCCTCGAACCCGCCCTTGTTTGCTTCGACCTTGGCCCTCTCTTCATTCAGCAGCCGCTCAGCCAGGGCCCGGGCGTACCGTACTCCGTCTTCACTGTTGAGCAACATCAGAGCCTGCGGCGCGACAACCGTCCTATCGCGGCGGGCACACGAAACCGTGGTGTCGGGCAGATCGAACGCCTGCAGAAACGGGATCGGCAGACAACGTTTCCGCACCAGATACAAGCTGCGAACATCCGTATCTTCAGGCGGGTCGGTGAACCATCCCTGCATGCGGCCGCCATCTTCGCCCTTAATGGCTTCTTGGATGCCCGGCTGGGCATAGAGCAGTTCTTCGGGGACCGCAGGCCATTTCGCCTTGCCGCCTCCCTCTCTACGGAGTAATCCCGACACCGCCAGCAGGCTGTCGCGGAGCGTCTCCGCATCGAGCCGCTGCACGTTCTGCCGCCACAATAGATGATTGTCTGGATCGACAGCCCGGGCCGCTTCCCGATCCCCAGACTGCTGACAATACGTCTTCGAAGTCACGATCATCCGGTGCAGCTGCTTCACCGACCAGCCCTGCTGGATGAACTCCATCGCCAGCCAGTCGAGTAGCTCGGGATGGGTTGGTCGGGCTCCGCTGTAACCAAAGTCATTCGGCGTTGCGACCAGCCCGTGACCAAAGTGTTGCTGCCAGATGCGGTTGACAAGGACACGCGCGGTCCAGGGGTTGTCGGGCGAAGCGATCCAGTTCGCGAGAGCCAGCCGCCGCCCGGTCGTCTCGGGACGCGGAGGTTCAATCTTCGCTGGTCCGGGGAGGATGACCGACACGAAGCCGGGAGCCACCTCTTCCTTCGGGGTGTGGAAATCGCCCTGATAGAAGACATGCGTTGCGGGAGGATCGGTCTGGTCCGTGGCCCCCATCGTGACGGCCGGGTGACGACGCCGGGCATCGATCTCGGCGATCTTCTTCTGCAGCTCCTCCAAGCGGGGCTTGTCGGATTCCTTCTCTTTGTCGAGTTTTGATTGCTCTTCTTTGAGTGGGGCTGCTTCCAGATCGAGAGCTGCATTGTGAGCCTCGATGGCAGCTCGTTCAGCGGGGAGCTCAATCACCAGATCATCGCGACGCTTCACTCCGGCGAAGAACGCTCGCAGCCGATAATGGTCGGCCTGCGACAGCGGGTCGTACTTGTGGTCATGACACTGGCAGCAGGTCATCGTCAGGCCGAGAAACGCCGAGGCTGTCGTGTTCGTCAGGTCCGCCTGCTCGTCGGCCCGCAGACGGGCTTCCTCCTGGAATATGGCTGCTGTGCTGTCCCATTGCCCCAGCTGGAGATAACCGGTGGCAATCAGCGTGTCAGCTTCCTCGGCCGTCGATGGGGGGCCGGCGACGAGTTCATCACCCGCCAGCTGTTCGACGATGAAGCGATTAAAAGGTTTGTCAGTGTTGAAGGCCCGGACCACATAGTCGCGGTATTTCCATGCCAGGGGGCGGAACTCATCGCGTTCGTATCCGTGCGTATCGGCATAGCGAACCACATCGAGCCAGAGCCGGGCCTGCCGCTCGCCATAATGAGGAGAGTTGAGCAGTCGCGTCACCAGCTTGTCATAGGCGGCGGGGTCGGTATCCGCCACAAAGGCGTCGACCTCCTCGGGAGTCGGCGGCAACCCGATCAAGTCGAAAGTCACCCGGCGAATCAATGTACGACGATCGGCTGCGGGTGATGGAGTTGTCCCCGCCTCGACGAGCTTCTGTGTGATGAAGGCATCGATCGGGTTCTCACAAGCCACTCCCCCGGGAGATGGAACAGCCACAGCTGCTGGCGGCTTTAATGACCAGAGGTCGAGCCGTTCACCGTTCCAGATCTTGCGAATCGGATTGTTGGCGTCGGTGAAGGCATCGCCGACGGGGGTGTCGCTCGAAGTGGCGGGCTCCGCGACCGACTCGGGCCAGATCGCTCCCTGTTGGATCCACTCGGCAAGGGCGGCGACTTGTGGGTCGCTCAGTCGGTCTTTGGGAGGCATCTGCAGGTCGGGGTTATCGAACCTCACCGCGTGAATCAACAGGCTCTCTTCGGGCTTCCCCACGACCAGCGACGGGCCGTTGTCGCCTCCCTTCAGAGCTGCGTCTCGGCTGTCGAGCCGCAGACCCCCTTCCTGTTTATCGGGACCGTGGCAGGAAATGCACTTCGTGTTCAGCAGCGGCCGGATCTTCTCGTGAAAGAGCGTTTCGGCATCAGGCTGCGCAGCGTCCTCCGCTCGGGTCGAAGCTCCGAACGTCAATGCGAACAGTGCGAATGCGAGCCAACGCATGCGGGACGCCTCGGGAGTGACTGACCAGTGACAACGGGACACACACAGCTCACACATCAGTGGCTGTTGATTCTATGCTACCCCACAGACGGGGAGCTGTCGCGGCCAAATCGATCCATGCCGGGCGACAACGATCACATTCTTCACCAAAGGCCGGAACTGCATGCAATTAGGGGCGTTCATCCCAACATTTGCCACCCGAATCACGTAGAGATAGCGGCGTCATTCGCCACGCTGTACGCTGGGAGTGTCTGGCTTTGAATTCTTCTGGATCAGGTCGTCATGTGATGTTGGACTGGCTCGCTCGACATGTGCTGGTACGGAGTGGATGTTTCATCATCCTTGCTGCAGCTGCGTGTGTGGGTCAGGACAAATTGAAACCTGGTGATGCCACTGCGGCGATCCAATGGGATCTTGTGTTTATCGGTCCCGAACAGGCGGTCCCGATCTCGGTGGCTGTGATTGCCGATGAGGGGCCGCTCGCAAGGCGTCAGAAGCTCGCCGCGATGCTGCTGCAACGGTTCGACTCCGACAAAGATGGCAAGCTCTCCGCAACGGAGGCGGCCTTGCTGCCACGCGGTGCAAAGGCCTCGGGCACTGGACTCGGCGACCAGTGGAAAGCACTCGACCGGTCGCCCGTCGACGACTCCCTGTCCGGAGAAGAGCTAACCATCTTTGTGAACGAGGCATTGGGTTCTCCGTTCCAGTTGTCGACCCGTCCGCCACGCCTGGCCCAGAGTGTTGAGCTCGTCCCGCGGCTGGATGGCGACCATGACCAGGCCATCTCCTCTCAGGAGTTGTTAGGCGGTTTGTCGTTGCTTCGGCAGGCGGACCTGGACGACGACGAAGCGGTGTCGATCGCCGAGCTCCAGCCGAATCCCAGACGAGCGATCCCGAACCCTCAATCATCTCCGAAGACCAATCTGACGCCAGTCTTTCCCATCAACACGCCTGAGGAATTGACGACCGCCGTTCAGCAGATCCTCCGGGCCTTCGGCAGCGATGATCAGGGACAATCGGTCGCTGTCGCCTGCATCCAGACAGCCAACAACAAGTCCGAGGCATTCGATAGCAACCAGGATGGCCGACTGAACTCCGATGAGCTCACGCTGTGGGCTCAAGCCAAGCAACCCGTTGTACGAATCTCTGCGACTCTGGCTCAGCGACGCCCCTCGACAGTCCAGATCGAGGAAGGGGTCACAAAAACCCCAGCTGGTGCCAAGGCCTCGACCCAACTCGGAGGAGCTACGGTCGACGTCAATGCGACGAACAATCGGGCGGAGCAGACCGACTCGACCAAACTCTACCGCGTTCGATTTCTGTCTGCGGACCAGAACAAGAACGGTTACCTCGAGGAAACAGAGTTCTCCACCCTTCAGCTTCCGGCCTCGTTCAAAGACGTCGATGCCAATGGCGACGGCATGCTGATGCGGGAGGAGCTGACGACGTTCGTCGAGTTCGACGCGATCGCTCTGCAGGCTCGCATCGAGCTGATGGTCGGGGAGGAAGGCAAGACGCTGTTCGAGATCCTCGATGCGAACACCGATCGTCGCCTGACGATGCGGGAGCTGCGTGAAGGGTTCTCACGGCTGGCGAGTGTGGATCGCAATCACGACGAACGGATCGCCCAGTCGGAACTCGAAAGCCGCTACCGGCTCACGTTCTCGTTCGGGCGCAATATGGAGTTCTCCCCCACTGGGAACGCGACAACGATGCCGACGACTCCACGACTGCGCAGCCAGAATACCGGGCCGATCTGGTACCGGCGCATGGACCGCAATCTGGATGGTGACATCTCATGGCGCGAATTCCTGGGGAGCCGGGAACAGTTCATCCAGCTCGACCAGAATGCCGATGAGCTGATCGATTTGAATGAGGCCAAAGCAGCCACCACACCGACCGCTGGAAAGAATTGAGATGCACACAAACGGGTTTGAGCACGGCCTCTCGACGCTGCGAAATCTGGAGATCGTCGTCGACCTGACCAGCCGTTATGTCGTGCTGGGAACGTTGGTCAGCGAAGACGGACCGTATCTGGTTCTCGAAGATGCCGATGTGCATGACCTGCGCGACAGCACGACGACTCGCGAACAGTATGTCGTCGAAGCCCGCCGTCATGGCATCCAGGCCAATAGAAAATGCACACGACTCCGCAAAGAGGAAGTCGTGTGCATCGCAAAACTCGAAGATGTGATCGCCTGAGGAGGGATCGATCACATCTCGACGAGGTGAACTACTTCTTTTCCGCCTTAGGCACAGCGAAACCAGCCTTCTCGAAGGCAGCATCGGAGAAGACCAGTTCGACCTGGGCATCGCCTTCCGCCTTCGCGACCTTACCCTGGCAGTTCTCACAGCAGAACTGAACGTCGACACCGCCCACCTTGACGGTCTTCTCGGGGTTCAGCTTGCCACCGGAGATCGGGCACTTGGCCTGCTTGGCCTGTCCCGTGGCTGCCAGCTGAAGATTCGCCTTGGTGGCGAACTTCTTGACATCCTTCTCGAACGCCTTGGGGCAGTTCTCGCAGCAGAAGTAAACCTTGCCGCCCTTGTAATCGACGGTCTTGTCTTCCTTGGCCGGTCCGCCCGACACAACACACTTCTGATCAAACTTCTTGGCGTCGGCGGCGACGACCAGCCCCGCGACCAGCAACATACACGCGACAGCTGCAAAACTCTTCATCTCGGATCTCCAACTTCATGGCATGTCCACAATCAAGCCATCGCCCCGACCCCCAGCCCTTTCGGAGCTGAAGGAACGCGCGGAGGCGAAATTCCAACAGACTTTGTAACCGGTCTGGCGAGTTAGAACTATACAAATCGGGCGATTTTGACGCGTGTTTGCTCACAAATGTCCGAAATCGTCACACTCGGGCCCACCCGATCGAGGGGAATCTCACCCAATACATAGAGCGTCGTCGTCCGTGAATGGACTACGCGAATGAACGCATCCTCCCACCCGGACCGCTCGTGTGCCCCTCGGCCTTTCGCTACTTATTTTCAATCCGATACAGGTGCGTCGCCGTCCTCAGGAATAAAGCCTTGCCAGCCACGGCGGGCGAGGCCATGAATCCCGCGTCGAGTGAATTGGCAGCCAGCTCCTTGTATTCGTCGCCCGCTTGAACGACGGTGCACAACCCGTCCTGATTGCAGAAGTACAGGTGCCCTTCCGACTCAATCGGACTCGCGGAGTACTCGCCCGGCAGCCGCTTGAACCAGACCATCTCGCCCGAATCTGCTTTCAGGCAATGCATGATTCCCTTGTCGCTGACAAAGTAGATCCGACCGTCCAGCCCGATGAGCGACGGCTTCTGCGGGATCTGGCGATCAGAGGTCCACGCCACATGCGTCGAGGTCACATCCCCCATGCCATTCAGCTTCACAGCCAGCAGTCGTGATTGCGAGTAGCTGGTCGCGACATACACCATATCGCCCATCACGATCGGGCGTGGCACGGTGCTGAACCCAAGCTGTCCGTAGGCCGCCTTCCAGAGTTCCACTCCCGTTCGGGCGTCATATCCGTAGAGCCAGTTGGCCCCCGTGGAGAGGACTTGCGGGCCGGTCTCGGTCTGAATGATCAGCGGAGTTCCATAGGCTTTTCGCAGCGGAGGTGATGAATCCATCTCGCCCGAGCGGTTCGTCTCCCACGCGATCTCGCCGTTCTTGGCATTCAGGGCGACGATGAACTGCCGATCAGTGCCGTCAAAATGGATGATCAGCTTGTCTTCCCAAATCGCCGGAGACGACCCGGGACCGTTCTGATGCTCCACGCGGAGAGAATCGTTCCGCCACGCCACCTCGCCCGTGTTTCGGTCGATGCAGGCTGTGCCATACGATCCAAAGTGGCAGAACACTCGATCGCCCGCGATGACCGGTGTCGGCGACGCATAGCTGTTCAGGCCGTGCTTCGGCTCGGGGTGGCTGACCTGAAACAGATCGATCGTGCGTTCAATGGCTCCCGTCGTGCGGTTCAGCTGGATTGCCTTGAGGTTCAATTCGCCGGCGACGCGTAGACCGTCGGGGTTCTTGATCTGGGCGATCCGGGCCTTTTCCTCTTCGGGAGAAAGCGGCCGGGTGATGGCCGTCGTGACCCAGACCTGATCCCCAGAGATCACGGGCGAGGAATGACCTTCGCCGGGAATCTCGGTTTTCCAGGTTACGTTCTCGGTCTCGCTCCAGGTCAGCGGCAAACCTGTGGCGGCCGCGTGTCCCTGACCATCAGGCCCGCGAAACTGCGGCCACTCGTCCTGAGCCGAAAGCACAGCCACTCCAGCCCACCCGAGGCAGAGGGTCATGAACAAGGCATTTCGGAGTATGGCACGCATTGAATATCTCTCTGAGCTGTTCGTTCAGCAGTGTCCCACAGAGCAGTCCGGAACCTGCCCCGACCTCTATCAGACCAAAATTGCCATCGATATCCAATGCAACAGCCCAGATCGAATGGTCTCGATCTGGGCCAGGTTCAAAGAGCCAACTTCAGGTCGCATTAGAAACTGGCAGAGATGGCTTCCCGTCCGTTGCGGGTGCACAACGCGCGGAAGATCGTGGTGTCAATGTTCTTGGCAATGCCACGTGCAGAGCCATCGAGCATCGTGAAGTTCACGACATCGCCGTGGAAGCTGCCAAAGCTGAAGAAGTGGACCTGATTTGACCCGCCCGCGTTACTGGGGGCTGTCCAGTGCAGGTCGAAGTTCGCGAGGGGAACAGGTGTTGCGGGGGCAGTTGGCTGAGCTGGCTGGTCATCACGAGCCCGGGCACAGCAGGAGTAGTTATCACCCCAGTATCCCCCGAACAGCGTCTCTCCGAACAGGAACGTCTGGGTTGTTCCGTCGGTCGCATCGCGGAAGTTCACATTGCTGTTCTGGTAGAATATTCCGTTGTTGAGCGGAGCCGGCGGAAGCCTAGTGACCGGATCAACGATGGGCTGGAGAGTCACCGGATCAATCGTCGGCCACCACCCCAGGTTTCCGCGGTAGCTGGTGTAGCCGAGATTCTGCAGTCGGGCGGTTGGGTAGCTCGCACTCGGGCAGACATAAGGCTCGACAGGAACTTGAAGCATCTTCCAGTTCTGAGGATCGTTCTTAGGCCTGCTGAAGTCGATAAGAATCGTCCCCTGATCCATTTGAGGCAGCAACATTGTGTGCCATCCGTAATGCGGCCCCATGGACCAGTCATTCAGCTGAAGAACCTGATTGTTCGCCAGCGGCAGCGTGACCGTGGCTGGCAACGTGGGGTAAGGGTAGTCAGAGATCGAATTCGTTATGTTTTCGACCCATCCGGACGGGAATGTCAGGTGTGTGTCGTGATAGTTATGGGCCGCGAGCCCCAGCTGTTTCATGTTGTTTATGCAACTACTGCGGCGAGCCGCCTCGCGTGCTCGTTGCACAGCGGGGAGTAACATGGCCACCAGTAACGCGATAATGGCGATCACAACCAGCAATTCGACCAGAGTAAAACCCCGTGGGGCCTTCTGGGGAAGGTGACAAAACACTCGACGGGTTTGCATAACGATTTCCTGTTCTAGAGCAGACCCACAAGAGATGCAGAAGTCACTGCTGTCGAGACGACATGGATCCGATTGGCCGTTCGATCATACCGCCGCCGTGAGCCGGACTGCAAACATTGGGCCGGATGAGAGGTCGATCCGCTGCTCCGCCCTATTGGATTTGAGCCACACTCCGTGGAGATGGTTTCTGAAATCCAGGCACCACAGATCGTCATTTCTGGCGAGCGTGAGGAGGGAGGGTGAGGGGCTGAAGGAACATCCTTGGGCTCTTGGTCAGAAGGGAGCTTCATGTCCTAGTAACTCCCCGTGATCGCTTCTCGTCCGTTTCGAGTGCACAAGGACCGGTAAATCGTGGTGTCGATGTTTTTGGCCAAAGTCCTGACGGAACCATCCACCATCGTAATGTTCACGCTTTCACCGTGAAAACTGCCGAAGCTGAAGAAATTGATAAAGCAGCGGGCGTCATAATTGCTGACTACCGCCCAGCTAGTGTCAAAATTCGCAGTGGAATGTTGATCATCGCGAGCACGGGCACAACAGGAGTAGTGGTCACCCCAGAACCCGAACAGCGATTCTCCGAACAGTAAAGTTTGTGTGGTCCCGTCTGTGACATCTCGAAAATTGACCCGGCTGTTCTTGTAGAAGATCCCATTGAACTTCGGATCGTTTGGCAACCCGGTCGTTGGATCGAACGAAGGCCACCATCCCATATTGCCACGGTAACTCGAATACCCAAGGTATTGATATCGAGGGCTGGGAAAACTGGCACTCGGACAGACGTACGGCGCAATAGGAACTTGGATCATTTTCCAGTTGTCAGGATCGTTCTTCGGCAGGCTGAAGTTGATCTGAATCGTTCCTTGGTCCATCTGTGGCAGTAACAATGCATGCCACCCGAAAGACGGCCCGAGCGTCCAGTTTCTTACATGCAGTGTCTTACGATTCGCCAGTTGCAACGTTATAGCTTCAGGCAAGTCCTCGTGCTTATAGTCCAGGAAGGTCAGTTGTGGATCTTCGATCCACCCCGAGGGAAACGTCTGATGCACATCGTGATAGTTGTGGGCCGCCAATCCGAGCTGTTTCATGTTGTTGAGACAGCTGCTGCGACGAGCTGCCTCTCTGGCCCTTTGTACTGCGGGCAGGAGCATGGAAACGAGCAGTGCAATGATCGCAATCACGACCAGTAACTCGACGAGAGTAAAACCTTTCCGGTTCGGCTGAGTCAGACGAGTCGAATACACACGAGTTTGCATAGCGATTTCCTTTTCTGAATCAGGCACACGGAGCACTGAGATCACGACCCTTGGGGAGTGCGGAAAAGACATGTCATCTGTCCGCTCCCAACGCAACCAGATCAACTGGCCGGACGACGCGAGGTCCCCCGCGTTGTGCACATCTCTCCAATGGTCGCCTATCCAACCTTAAGCGAAGATTAAGAAACTCATTGGCTCTCAGATTTCTGAAGCAATTCGTCTCCGGTCGTCGTCTTGAGGAATACGCACTCAATATCAACAATACGACCTCTCACATCTCCAAAGGCTTTCCATGAAAATCGACCGGATTGAGTTGTTTCACGTCGCGATGCCGCTGATCTCGCCGTGGCGGACAGCCTATGGCGAGGACTCCGTCGTGGAGTCGGTCCTCTGCCGGATCAGCAGCGGGTCGGTCGATGCCTGGGGCGAAAGCTGTCCGCTGGCAGCTCCCTGTTACAGCCCGGAACACGCGGCGGGCGTCTTCGAAACCGCAGCCCGCTGGATGGCCCCACAGGTCATTGGTCGCGACATCCGTTCGGGCGAGGAACTGCAGCAGCGGCTGGCGATTTTTAAGGGGAACCCCTTCGCCAAGGCTGCGCTCGATTGTGCGTGGTGGAATCTGCACTCGCTGATCGAGAACCGTCCGCTGCACGAGTTGCTTGGAGCGAGCCGGGATGTGGTACCGGTGGGCGATGACTTCGGCGTACTCGATACGGTGGACGAGTTGCTGCAGAAGATTGCCGGCGCCGTGGAACAAGGCTTTCCCCGGATCAAGCTGAAGTTCCGGCCCGGCTGGGATCTGCCGATGTTGCGACGAGTCCGCCAGGAGTTTCCGCACGCGGTGTTCCACATCGACTGCAACAGCGGATACACCATCCGGGACCTCGATCTGTTTCGGCAGGTCGATGAACTCAAGCTGGCGATGATCGAACAGCCGCTGAACCACGACGATCTGGTCGACCATGCGACCTTGCAACGCTCGATCACCACGCCGGTCTGCCTCGACGAAAGCATTGCCAGCGTCCGACACGTCGAGAAAGCCCTGGAGCTTCACAGCTGTCGTTACGTGAATATCAAGCCGGGCCGCGTTGGGGGCCTGACCAATGCCGTGAAGATCCACGACATATGCCGGGCGGCGGCGATTCCCTGCTGGGTGGGGGGCATGCTGGAGAGTGCGGTCGGGGCCGCTCAGTGTGTTTCGCTGGCGATGCTCGACAACTTCACCTATCCCGCCGACATCTTCCCGAGCGCCCGGTACTACGTCGAAGATCTGGCCGACACGCCCATCACCCTCACTCCAGTCGATGGACTTCCCTCCGTTCTGGCCCATTCCCGGATGCCGATTCCGGACTCAAAACGGCTCCAGAAAATGACGGTTCAGCACCGGGTGGTGGAGTCCTGAGAGTACTGGAATTCGGAGCCGTTCTGCTCAGTCAATCCCATTACCTACGCTGGTACGCCGCGGCGCCGTGTTTTGTAAAACACGCCTTGTCGGATCTCTGCAACATCAGGTAGTTTGCCGGGGATCCGCGTTCGCTCGGACTGGAGAAAGTCCGTCATCAGGAGTCGCGGATCGACGATGCAAGGAGGCATCCATGGCGCTGTCGCGCAGTTTTGAAGTCGTGGAAATCAGCGGGCTTCGGCTCGATCAGCCGCTGGCTCATTGCGGAAACCTCAGTCCCGCTGAAGCCCAGGTGGCCTCAACAGCCCGGTATGTCGCCGTGCAGCGGGCGTTTCAGAAAGCGATCGATCGCCATGTCGACCTGATCGTCTTGCATTCCGATATTCTCAGCCAGCAATCCGCGGGTGGTCGGGCTCCCTGGTTCCTCGGCTCGCTCATCGAAAACAGCGGCCAGCACGGCATTCCGGTGGTCTGGGTCGAAGGCCAGCACAATCCGTGGATGGAGCATTTCGTGCCCTCCCCGTCGCAGCTGGTGCGAATGGTCACCGGCGAGGTACGTCGAGTGGTCACCAGATCAGGTGCCTTGCTCGTTCATGCCGGAACCCCATCGCCGCCTGCCCTTCACGCGTGGCATGACGATGTTCAAGGAACGATCGGGATCGACTTTGGAGTGGTCTCACCGGTCGATCGCAACCAGTGCGATCTGGTACTGCATCACCGGATTCAGCGGTCCGATCGGGTGGAAGACTTTGTCGCTTCCACGCACGAGTCCGATGCGCCCTCGCTCGCCACACTGCATACGTTGCGAGTCGATCGCGCGAACAGCAGCGAGATGCTGAACGTCGCATCGATCGGGCTCACGCAGGTGAAGTGCAGCTTGAGTGTCGATGTCATCGAGAGCAAGCTCGCGGAACAGCTCGGCGAAGAAGTCGACGCCGCTGCGGGGCGCTACTTCGAGAATGCCCCGCAGACCCAACTCTTGATTGTCGACTTGAACGTCTCCGGACATGGGCAGGTGTGGGACTCGCTCTGGAGCCCCGATCACCGCGAGTCTCTGATCCACGAGATGAATCTCCGCACCAGGCACCCCGGCTGCCATGTTCGCACGATGTCGCTCGACGCCGACGTCGTGGAAGCAAGCCGCAGCTGCCCCTGGACCCCGACGCTGCAGGCGGTGTGGAACGATGCGACTTCGGCTGGCTCGACCGTGCGTTCGCTGGCTGACATCGCACCCGAGACGTTGTCACTGGGTGATTGGTCTCGCCACCAGCCGATTCCGACCACCCACCCGCTGGCTGATGAAGTTCGCCACGCGTGCCTGCATCTGTTGCGGTCCGCGTCCTGATCGCTGCGACCGGGCCAAGTCGCACGCGTTCCCGTCCTGCATCGTTCGCATCATTTCTGTCTGACAGAACTCCAGCAGACTTTCCGAAGAGAGTGGAACCCGAGCATGGAATTTCAGCGTATCCAAATCGACGGCTTCGGGACTCTGGCCGAACAGAAGATCGACGATCTCTCGTCAGGACTGAATGTCTACTACGGGGCCAACGGCTCGGGAAAGACGACGATCCTGCACTTCCTGCGGGGTGTCTTCTGTGGCTTTGATGAGGCCCGCCGGTTGAACCTGTTGCCCCCGATTAAGGGTGGGACACCGGGGGGAAGTCTGACCCTCAACGATGGGCCTTCGCAGTTCACCGTGGTCCGCCGTGGCCGCGCCGACCATGCCGATGCGCTGGCGATTCAGGTGCGTCGCGGCAGCCCTGACCAGGCCGAAGCCCTGCGCTCCCGGATCGAGCGACTCGACACCGATCTGGTTCAGCTCCTCTACTTCGTCGGTAGCTATGAGGCCCATTCGCTCAGCGGACTTGTGCACCTGGCCCTGCGAGACGGCATCGACCTGACAACGACTCGCCGAGATGCCACATGGATCGCCCCCCTGACGCAGTCGCTTGCCACTCGACGCCGGTCGCTGTGGGATGGCCCGTCTGTGCCACGAACGATCGGTCAGCGACAGACAGCTCACGATCACGCCGCCTTCATGGCTGACCAGACGGAGCGGCAGCAGCAGACCCGGCAGGAGGCTGTTGTTGAAGAGCTCCAACGAGTTCGCATGCATCTGCAGCGGCTGGAGGGGGAGTACACCTGGCTGATCTCCGAGATCCAACCGGTTGAAGCCGACCTGACCGAGTGCCAGACGCGGCTATGGTCCCGTCGCACGCGGACCATTCGCGATGTCCAGCGTATCGCGCAGGCCCCGGAAACGATCGAAGCGGGCTGGGTCCGCGAGCTGCACGAACTCGACCGCCAGATCGAACATGCCAAGCAGGTCCTGCGCGATCTCGCAGCGGCTCGGCTGCGACTCACGCTCGACTCGACGGGGCTGGTGTGTGCCGAGACTCCCGACGAGAGCACCACGCTCCAGCTGCAGCGCGATCTGCTGACACAACTCGAACACAAGATCCTGCGCGTGCAACAAGACTGCGAGGGATATCGCGAATCACACGCACGCGGGACATGTGAGTGTGGGGCGGGGTTGGCTTCGTTCCAGCAACAGCTCACGGAAATGCGGCAGACGGTGTACGTCCTGTGCCAGCAGATCAGCCGGCGGCAGACTGTGCTTAACCGTCAACGATGGGTGCAGGAGCAGGCCCGCATCGACCAATGCGAAGCCGAAGTCCTCGAACGGATTCGCCGCCTGCGGACTCGCCGCGAGGAGCTGATGGCGACCAGCAACGATCCAGTTGCCAGTCGGGTACGACACGCCGTCAATCACGAGCTGCTGCACTGCCGCTGTGAACAACATGCTGCGTTTGCCGCGATGCTGCCGTCGGAGAGTGAAACCGTCTCCCGACCCATCCGGGAGGTCGTCAGCGAGCGAATCATCGAAGAGACCGACGCTCGAACCAACGACCCCGCGCTGGAGAAAACCCTGCTGGCCCGGCGCGATGAACTGCGTTTGCGAGCCAGCGAGTTACAACGGCGAATTCGTGACGCCCACCAGCGTATCAATGACTTGCTGGCCGATCAGCGAGGTTTCGCCGCCGACCACTCGGCCGTCGAGTTGCGGTTCGCTCACCAGCAGGCGAAGGAGCATTTGGCAGCTGCGCACGATCAATGGACGTCGCTCACTCTGCAGCAAGCCGTCCTCGCGGAGGCTCAAAGTCGACTGCATCACGAGGAACACTCCCGGGTCATCACGGAAGCGTCGGCCTATCTGCATCGACTGACACAGGGGCGGTACACGAACTTCTACTTCGACCCCGTTCAACGGGAACTGTTCATTCGGAATTCTGATGGCCAGATGCTGCCCTCCAGTGCTCTCAGCCGGGGTACACTCGATCAGACAGCGCTGAGTTTCCGGCTGGCCTTGGTCGCGGAGTATGCCCGACGCGGAGTTCGTTTGCCGCTGGTCCTCGACGATGTTCTGGTCGACAGCGATGAGCATCGTTTGTGGGCGGCCATCGCGGTCCTGCGAGAAGTGGCCGCCAACGGACAGCAGGTCATCTTCCTGACCTGCCAGGAGCATCTGTCGGATTTGTTCGACGAGAATGGCCAGCCCGTCCGCCTGCTCTACGGCGGAGTCCGTCTGGCTGCTCGCTCGTCATCCATGCAGCGCAGCTCTCCATCCCGAGTCACCACCGAGGTCGTTGCATCTCACTTCCTCGCCAATCCACCAGCGACCGTCACAGTCCCCTCCCCGGAAGTGGCGGTCTCACCGATCCCACATACCGTCGATCACTCGGGCGAAGCCGATCATTCGCTGCGTTCTCGACTCCAACCCGAAGGGCCATACTGGTTGCGAGTCGACAGCGCGATTGGCCTGCTGCCGTCGCTGGGGAACCAGATGGCCAGTCGGCTCGGTTCGCTCGGCGTCTCCAACTTGGGCGAGTTGATCCTGTTGGACGTGGACTCGCTGGGAAGCGAGCTCGATGCGTTGCAGATCACCGTGGCCCAGCTGCGACTCTGGCAAGCCGAAGCGGCCCTGCTGACTTGTGTTCCCGACCTGACAGGAGCTGAGGCCCAGCTTCTGGCTCTGATGGGAATTGATAACCCAGCCGAACTGGGAGCCGAAGATGTCGACACCCTCCGGCAGCGTATTGAACACGCGCGACAGGGCGGAGCGGGATTCGATCAGGTCTGGGCGTTGAACCAAGTGGATGGTCTCGATTCCGACCGACTGCAAAGCTGGATTCGGAACGGTCGTCGAGCGATGACCCTGCGAGCCGCCAGCCAGTGGGCCGGATGGAAGCCTCGCAGCCTGCACGACCTGGAATCGCATGACTGGGATCGTGCCCTGCGTGAGCGGGCCGAACGTCAGAGAAGAACTCGCGAACGGGAAGATCGCGAACTGGCAGAGCGGAACTCGCGTCGTCGTTCGCCTTCCGATCCGGCCGAGAAGACTCTCCCGCTGATCGCAAATGAGTCAACGAGCGAATCGAACTCAGGAGGAACGCGGTTCTACCTCGAAACCACCAGCCCCGTGGTCGACGCCCCGTCGATCGGGCCGAAGATGGCTGACAAGCTGGCGAAAATCGGCATCGTGTCTGTCAGTGACTTCTTGAGCCGCAAGGCCCAGTGGATCGCCGACAAGCTGAGCGAATCGAAGCTGAACGTCGAGACGCTTCGCACCTGGCAGATGCAATCGTCGCTGATGTGCCAGGTTCCCGGCCTGCGGGGTCACGATGCCCAGCTGTTGGTCGGTTGCGACATCACAACTCCCGAACAGATTCGCGGGTACTCTCCCGCCGACCTGCTGGCTGTTGTCGGACCGTTCGCGGAAAGCCGGGAAGGCCAGCGAATGCTGCGGTCCGCGAATGCTCCCGATCTCGATGAAGTTCAAGACTGGATTAACTGGGCCCGCGAAGCTCGACAGGTTCGAGTCGCCTGAACGGAGCTTCTGTGAAACGAACAAACGTCGCCGTGTCCAAGGACGCAGCGACGTTTTCTCGTGGTGTTGTTAACGACGTTCTGCGTGTCATCGATTCGGCACGGATGTCCGCAATCTCCTCCTGGTGAGATTGCATTCGATCAACACGTGACAAGACTCATCAAAAACAAGAGACAAGCCTGTTCGCATTCGCGAGCCCAGTGCTGCCTCAGGTCGTTGGCGCGAATTGCTTTCACGCGGCGCGGGCGGACGTTGTCTCGGTGGATGAGTCGTCCGCCAGCCCATTTTGAGCCGCTGGCCATTCCAGCTGTTCACCAGCGGCGATGCGATCGGTGATCTGCTGCAGCTCGTCCATGCGTTTCTGGACGAGTTCGCGGTAAGGCCCGAGCTCTTGCGGCAGCAGGTTCTGGGGAACGCGAATCGGTTCGCCGCCCAGCACATAGAACTGGCTGAAAGGCAGCGGGATCAGCATATCGGTCCAGCGGCCTTTCGGTCGCCAGGCCCAGCTGCACGAGACGGCCACAGGGACAATTGGCAGTCCCGATTGTGACGCCAGATAGACAATGCCGTCTTTGACCTGGTGGCGTGGTCCACGTGGGCCATCGGTGGCAATGACAAGATGCTTGTGACCGGCCAGGGTGAACATCTGGCGGACGGCAGCAGCTCCACCGCGGCTGCTCGAACCACGGATCGGTTGGATGCCGACAGCGTCGAGGGTGTCAGCGATGATGGTCCCGTCGTAGTTCTGACTGACGAGCGCGGCCACGTTGATCGTTCGGTTGCAGAAGATCGCTCCGAGAATCGCATCGTGCCACAGACAGAAAATCGAGCGGTGCTCGTCGTCGGGCGTGCAATGGGGGCTGAATCCCGGAACAGCGGGAATGATTCGCTTCCGGAGCGTCAGAAACAGACACCGAAACACGAACACCATGGTTCGGGCGAGGAGTCGAATGATCGTGCGATTGCGAAGCTTCACGGCATCCATTCCGTGCGGGACGAGAATGCAGAGGAACATCTCCCGTCCGAAGACTCTTCGGGAGACAACTGAACAGAATACCTCACAGACCGAAATCTCCCCAAGATCAAATTGCCGTGCGACCTGTGACGCATCATCCACTCTCGTTCTCTCGGTCCAATTCGACCAGAATGAAATTCGACGGGGAAGCTGCTCAGCTGGAATTTGCGGAGAGACCGGATGTCGGGATGGAACCTGGTGATACTGCTGGTGCTGGTCGCCGGGCATGCGGAGTTGTGGGTGGCGCTGGTCAATCGGATCCATGCTTTGCCCGTGGCTCCCCACAAGCTGCAACGTGTCCGGCACCTGCACGACCTGATGATTCCCGGGTTTGGAGTGGTCGTGCTGTGGGCCTTGGGACTGAGTGGGCCGCGGTTGCTTCTGGGGGGATCGTGGAGTCAGGTCGCGGTCGGTTGGTACCCCGTGCTGGCGGCCTCAGCCTTGGGGACCATCGGCGGGCTCTGTGGTGTTCTTCGTTTTCACTGGACACGGCATTGCCCCCAATTGGTCGGAGAGCGGAGTGAAATCCACGCCATCCGAACCCGCGATGGGGCGCTGCCACTGGTTCCCGGCCAGTTCGAAAAGCTGGCGAGGCTTCCATTCAATGAGCAGTTCGACGTGGAGCTCAGCCGCAAGACATTCGCTCACCCCGGGCTGCCGGAGAATTTCTCGGGTCTTAAGATTCTGCACCTGAGCGACTGGCACTTTGAGGGGACGATCACGCGAGAGTACTTTGAACAGGTGAGTGCCATTGCGGCTCGCGAGGTGGTCGACCTCGTCGCATTCACGGGCGATCTGCTCGACAACGATCAGTGCTTGGAGTGGCTGCCGTCGACGCTGGGGCGGTTCTGTGCACCGCTCGGTTGCTGGTTCATCCTCGGGAACCATGACTGGTATCTCGACTCTGCGACGGCGAGACGACAGCTGACAGAGCTGGGGTGGAAGGACGCGACGACGGGGGCTCAGTCGATCGCATGGCGAGAAGGCCAGATCGTGATCGCGGGAGATGAGACCCCCTGGATGGGGACTGCTCCCGATTGGCCCGATCGTTGCCCGCCGAATTCCGCCGCCTCACCCCAGCTGAGAGTCCTGCTCAGCCACACCCCCGACAATCTTCCGCGAGCTCGCAAAGACGGCGTCGACGTGATGTTGTCGGGGCATAATCACGGGGGCCAGGTCCAGCTGCCGCTGATCGGGCCGGTCTTCTCACCCAGCCAGTATGGGTGCCGGTACGCGGGCGGATCATTCTGGGAACCCCCGACACTGCTCCACGTCTCCCGAGGCCTGGCAGGTCGGCACCCGCTGCGGTGGCACTGCCGCCCCGAAGTCACGGTGATTGAACTGGTCTGTGAGAAGTAGCAGCCCCCGGGAGGGCGAAGTTCCTGCTGAGCCGTCATAGAAAGTTGATGTCCACCCGCGATAGCGGCTCAGCAGGAGCTTCGCCCTCCCATCTTGGGAATACCTCCGCCGTAATTGCGGGAAGTTATGCCAATCTGTCACAGCTTCCCCGTCCTCCCAACAAAAAACACGCCCCGCAGAATCCCGAGAGGCGTGTTCGAGTTTCAGACCACTTGTGATCGGAGATTAGAACTGTCCCCAACCCCAAGGCAATTCGCCGCCGCCACCGGTCGCATTCGGGCTCACGGGGAACACACCGTTTGCGCTTCCCGTGTTGATATACGGCACGTCATCCAGAATGAAGATCTGATCGATGGTAACTGCTCCTAAGCCCTGATCCGTGTAGGCATTCCCTGTGCCACGGACTCGGAAGGTGCTCTCTCCGAGACCAGCATAGAGTAGAGCTCCCGTTCCAGGTGGAACACTGGGATTCGGAGCCAGGCCGAATCGAGCACCAAGACGTTGTGCGTTACGGAGTCGAGCGGCGTTGGTAAACGGTCCAGCTGATGGATCATTAGCAGCGAACAAGCGGGACTTAAACACGCCGTCGGCATCGTTGTAGTATGCACCCACCTGGAAGTTATCTGTAATCGTTGTGTCCAGGTTGTTAGCTTCGATCGCATTGAACGAGTTGTTGCTGAAGATCAGGTCCATACGAGAGAGTGGGTCACCCGAATAGCCTGTCTGAGTAAACTCTGTTTCGCTCCAAGTCCCTGTCGCTGTCGCGGGATCGATTGTCGAGCGGAACGAGTGGAACAGCACGTCGTCACCGGCGTTGCCGTCGAAGTAGTTCCCCGTGACGGCCATCGAGATTCCGGCGTTGAAGTAACCAGCTGCCGCTGTCAGGACTCCGTTGCCATCCAGGTCGTTATCCAAGACGCCGTCGCCATTGGTGTCTTCCGCATTGACACCAGTGGTCGCGAAACCGCCGTCGTAGAGCTGCGAGTAGCCACCACCGCTCGTTCCCACTCGAACAACCAGACCTGTTGCCGGGAAGTCGACAACATTTCCACCGTTGCCGATGATTTCGTTGTTGTGGATGTCAGCTCGCAAGTAGACTTGAGTTGTGACAGCACCGTTCTCGGAGAGAAGATCCTGGCTCTTCGTCACCATGCTCTGGTCGGATGCGTTGGTGGTGATGATGTAGATCCCTTCCTCCAGATTCCCCTTCACATGGTTACCCATGATCGTGAGATCGCCAACGACCGCCCGGGTGAGTTCGATGTTTGTGAACTGACTGGAGAAGGCCTTCGGATCGGTGTTGTCGATGTCCGTCGTGTCCGTGTCCTCAGGTCGAATCAAGGCGGAGATACCTCGACCGGCGTTCACCGTGATTTCGTTGTTGAGAACGCTCAACTTGGACGTAATCGCGGGTTGAAAGATGTCGTTGGATGTCATCTGATCAAATCCATCGTGTCCCCCTTCGTTCAACCAGCGGACACCATCCCCGACGTTCGCGGTGATTTTGTTGCTGATCACGTTGACCGTCTGGTAAGTGACGATGGGGTCCTTTTCGTCGTCGAACGACACCGGGAATTCACCGGAGTGATAGACGTTTCCTTCATCTTCAACTTCCTGACCTTGGATGTTGATACCTGCGTTGTTAAAGGTGCCGTTTGCATTGGCGGTACCGTTCTGGGTAATCAGGTTGTTGCCAATCGACATCACGCCGACCCCGGTGAACTGCACACCATCCAATCGGTTGTTTCGGATGATGTTGCCCATGGCAGCCTGGGTACCGATCGAGTTGAGTGTTGTGCTCCCGATGATGAGTCCCATGCCGGCTTCAGCGTCATTCGACGAGTTACCCACTCGTGACTGAATCTGAATACCACTGTAGGTGTTGTTCGAGATGTTGTTACGAGTCCAGGTTCCTGTCAGGCTGCGGGAATCGCGGGCATCGTTGATGTTCTCGCTGACGTAGATCCCGTCTTCACTGTTGCCGGTGATGACGTTCTGATCCAGATTTGCCAGCAGGTCGGCGTCGGCTTCCAATCGGAACTCGATACCGTCCCCACCGTTCGAGGTGAATCGGTTGATATAGACGTTCATCGAGTCAGGAGACAGGTTCTGCATGTTCCCCTGGCTGGCTCCTGCCACGTTGATGAACATTCCGTCGTCGCTGTTGGAGTTGAAGGTGTTGTTCTGAACCAGCAGGTTGTTGAACTGGCCGCGTTCTGCCCGGCTGATCTCCAAGCCATCGTCACCGTTATTCTGGAACAAGTTGCCTCGTCCTGTGGTGGTGCTGCCGATCACGAAGTTGTTGACTTGAGCAGCGAGGGTGTTCACGTTGCCCGCATCGTTGTTACCAACGATGTACATATGCAGACCGTCACGAGCATTACCGGTGATGTTGTTGTGGATGACTCCACCATTGTTCATCACAGCGGTGTCGTACAACTCGATGTTGATACCATCACCTTGCAGGGTCGAGTTGGTCGAGTTCGGGACAGCCCGAGCACCGGTGATGTTGTTGTCCTGGATGTACATTGTGGCCGTGGCATTCTCAACCAAGGTCATGTCAATGTTCGATCCCACGTTGTTGTTGATCTGGTTGCCGATGATGCCGCCAGTCGGTGCCGACCCGATGCTGCTGTCGGTACTGAGATACATCGTGATACCACTCAGAGACTGGTTCGATTCGATGTTGTTACCTTGAACCAGCAAGGTTCCGATGTTCGAACCAGTCCGGGCATCGATGCTCAGACCGGAATCCCCGTTGCTCGACATCCCGCTGCGGTACGAGCTGTTCTGGGTGACCTGCAGCTGGGCGCCATTTCCTCCTGCGTCAGCAGTCAGCACGCCGGTGATCGTGCCGGTGAACTTCTTGTTGTTGGGATCCTGGAACGTCGCGGTGACAGTCTTGCCGACAAGATCGGTGCCCGTTGCAGGAGCCGCCGCCGTCGTGCCGGAGGCCGGGACTTCGAGTCCCAGATCCCACTGCAGCGTTTCGGCATTGGTGAAATCGTTGAACGTCATGTTCAGACTTGTGGAACCATCAGCCACGGCATTTGCGAAGTTCGCCGTGGTATTTCCGTTGACGCTCTGCAGACCGGTCGTAATGGCCGTAGTTCCGAAAGCCGCGAACGGAGTCGATCCCGTGCCCGTGGTATCCGCAGTGAGAGGTGATGTATTCAGCGTGAAGTTGGTCAGCTCGATGTTTCCACCCGTCGCCGTGGAGTTGTTCGTCAGGCTGTAGGTGGGTGTTGTGCCACTCGGGTTGGAAGTGCTTCCACTGACCAGGAGATTCATCCCCAGGGTGAAGTTCACCGTCGCACCGGCGTTGTTGACGATGTTCAGCGTGCCAATGTCGCCGTTGTCCAGGTCCACAGAGATACCGTTGTCACGGTTACGATCCAGCAGGTTCTGGCTGATGGAGATTTCCGTGGCCGTGCTGTCGGTCAAGTCGACCAGAAGTCCGTCACCTCCGGTGTTGTCACTGAACGTGTTGCCGTGGATCGCCGTGTTATTCATCACGGAGTTGGACGTGGCCCAGAACACCAGTCCATTTGCACCGTTTTCATCCACCTGGTTGTTCTGGATCGTCAACGGGCTCAGAGTCGTTCCATTGAGATTGAATCGGATACCGTCACCAGTGTTTTTGCTGGCGTTGTTGTTGCGGATATCCGTGTTGATCACACCGCCGGATGAGGAGTTAAACGCCAGACCCGCGATGCCGTTGCCGGTGAACGTGTTGCCTTGGCGGGAAATCGAGCCATCAGAATTCACAACATCCCTTCCGATGTTGATATTCACCGTACCACCAGCGGCGTTAAGGTTCAGACCATTTCCACCGTTGTTGGTGAACTGAGAGAACACCATCGCGTTGGCGACGTTCAGGATGCCGCCGTTGGTGGCCTGGAGTTCGAGGCCGTCGCCGGTGTTGTTGGTGAAGGTCAGGTTGCTGAGCGAGCCAATGGTGATCGTGGCGTTGTCTGCCACGATCTTCAGGCCGTCGCCCCCGTTGTTGGTGTAGCTGTTGCCGGCCAGTGGAGATTGCCCCGGAACACTGCTCAGCACGTTGAGCGTACCGTTGTTCCGGTTGACCAGAACCAAGCCATCGCCCAGGCCGCCGGTCGCTTTGTTGTTGATCGAATCGAGCAGATTCACCGTGCCGCCATTCGCTTCGATCAGGAAGGCCGCTCCATTGGCATCGGTGGCTCCCGTCGAAGTGTTGCCTGCGACCGTGGCGTTGAAGACAGCTCCTGGATTCGCGAGCAGGTGCAGACCCCGACCATCATTGGTAAAGGTGTTGTTCGTGATTCCAGTGGGCCGCGTCGTGTCGGTCGGGTCGTTGGCGTTGATCGTTCCGCCGTTGGCGACGATGTACATCGCCTGGCTGAGATCAAGAATCGAGTTGTTGTTCTTGTCCTCAGAGATGTCGAGAACACCATCGAAGTCCTTGTCTTCGCCGGGATCAAGAATACCGTTGTTGTTGGCATCTTCGCCCAGATCGAGGACCCCATTGTTGTTGGCGTCTTCACCCTGGAATCCAGTGATCGTGTTACCCGTCACAAGCAGGTCCAGTGTCCCGGCATTGTGGACCAGGTTGATCCCCTTGGTGCCCGAAGAACCGGCGGTGACACTCACATTCTTGATCACGCCATAGTTGTCGACCACGCCCGTTGGCAACGCCGGAGTGGTGTTGCTCGAGATGTCGATCCCGGTGATCACGTTCGAAATAAATGTGTCGTGGATATTGAACGAGTCGATATTCGTACCCACAATCCCGCGGCCATCGCTGCCGGGAACGTTCGACGAGCCATCGATCCGGATGCCCGAGATTTCGTTGGCGTTTGCCAGCGTAAGGACCGGAGATCCCAGGTTGCCCAGGTTGGACAACAGCGGCAGCGGGCCGTTGGTGCCGGGCAGGCTGATACCACCTTGTGCTGTGGTCAATGTTGGACGGCTTCCGTTCGGGAGCAGACCGTCACCCAGGACCTTTTGGGTATCGAGCAGCGTCAAGCCGGTCGTCAGATTGGTGCCAGATCCATTCGTCATTCCGCGGATGTAGATGATGTCATACAGGTCGCGTTCCGCATCTGTCAAAGACATGTAAGCAGAGAGCGTCTGGAATGGATTCGCTCGTGTTCCGTCTCCGGTGGTGGTTGCATTCGCATCGATGAACACCACCGTGATCGGACTTCCACCACCGCCACCACCTCCTCCGCCACCTCCACCACCGGGATTGGTGAGGGTGATTTGCTGCGACTTCGACTGATCGGTGACTGCGATGCGGTAGTTGCGAATCACGTTATCCGTGAGTGCATGCTGCACGGAGTTGCGACGGAACCACTGCTTCGGAGGACCATCGGGCAGCGTGAGTTCGACGTTCAGCGAGAACATCGACTTGAAGTGATGGTCATAAGTGTAGGTCGCGTTCATCCACGCACTCTCGGTCAGCTGGGCCTGCGTTCGCAAGCTGCCCCCGACGATGTTGGACAAACCGTTCCCTTGCAGGACGTACATCCCCATGCCGACGTCAAAGCCATAGCGGGCCAGGCCGGGCAGCGGAGTGGCGACTTCCGCGTTGTAGTTCGCGTAGCTGCGCTCGAAGAATTGGGTCTGGGTCGCGACGATGTTGTTTCCCACGAACTGAGCATCACCGAGGGTGGTGTTGTAGACGAAGTTGTCGCTACCGCTCGGAAGAGCGAAACCACCACGCAGACTGAGCCAACGGCCGATCGACTCGAAGTTCATGCCCCACTGCTGGTAGCTGGTCCGATGACCATCGTCATAGTCCCACCATCCCGACACACCGTAGACGCGATCGTTCTCGGGAACATAGGTGCGGTAACCCACGCCCAGGTTGGCGCCGAGCTTCCCGTAATCGGTGAAGTTCACGCGAGGAATGGCGAAGACCACGTTCTGTGACCCATCAGAAAAGATGGGCACAAACGCGTTCAGGTTGGTATACCCGCCGTTGTAACCATACGCATTCAAGCTTTGGTTACCGACGCGCCAGAGGATGTCGTTGACACGCTCCGTCGATGCGAAGCCGACAGCTCCATCATCGGAGAAGATCGTGCCGCCCGGCTGAGCAGGCATGTACGACCCGTCCATGATGTCTTCGGCGACATCGCCGGCATCCATGGGGGGGACATACTGCGACTGGCGGATCCGGGTGCCACGGGCACTCGCGGAAGCCCGTCCCATTCGCACGGAGCCTTCTTCCGAGAAGGAGGGGGACTGACCGCGTGTGGTCGCCACCCCAACATCATTGGAACCCTGAGCCAACGCGGTACTTGTAACAAGTGCGGCCGCTACGGTTCCCAGCCAGCGCTTCCAGGTCTTCTTCATTGATGGCTCCAGCTTCCTGCTGTGTCACTCAAACAGGGTTGCTCGCAACGCCTGTTCGACTTTCCCCGGGGGAGTTGGCGACTGTACGCACTTGCGTCAATTTTGCCTTCGGGGAACTGCTTTCTAAGGGGTCTCACCGGCACTCATTGCCGAGTGACGCCACATGGGCGACTTTGCGGGTGGGGCAAAGTTTTCCGATAGGGGCAGTTATTCTGACTTTTCGGCCAGTGGTGGGCTGGAAGTTGAACGAAAAAGTGGATTGGGCAAACTTTGACGCCTATTCTGATTGCGAGGACTTAGTCCGCAGCCTCCCGTGTGGCTACTAGTACTTTCTAAATAACAACTTATGTGAAAAGCCGACGAGTTCCCTAAAGTGGCGTGTTCTGCGGGAATATTTGCCGGTGTGGCGTCTCTACTTCCATAGAGTGACCACAGCTGGGAGCGAATGACTCCCGATCGGCTGGAAAAGGTCGAACCCTCCCGAAGTCGACTCGGGCTGAATTGAAGGAATCTGAGATGAAGAAGTACATCGGACTGCTGTCTCTGGCTTTGATCATGGGCTGCGAGCCAGCTGCCAACACCCCTGCCACCCCGGCACCAGCACCCACCACTGAGACTGCACCGGCGACCCCAGCTCCCGCTGCAGAAGGTGGATCCGGAGCTGCGGCTCCCGCTGCCCCAGCCGCTACTGAAGCTGCTCCTGCTGCACCCGCAACGACCGAAGCTGCACCTGCAGCTCCCGCTGCCACCGAAGCAGCTCCTGCCGAGAAGAAGGCTGAGTAGTTCTTGACCTGGCTGTCTCCGGATGGCCAGTGTTCAGCACTCTAAGTCAGAATTGCCAAGACCCCTCATCCTTCCATGGATGAGGGGTCTTTTCTTTCCACGACACGGAGCTCAGACACTGATACGATTGGGCCTATCAGCTTCCACGAGTCCGAGTCGCCCATGTCCATCAGTACCCTCCCGCTCAGCTACTGCACGAACGTCCATCCCGGCGTCACTGTGAGCGAGGTCATTCAAGGGATCCAAAGTTACAGCAGCGAGATCCGGAGATCTCTCGGCCGCCCAATCGCCGCCGGGCTGTGGCTTTCCCAGCCCGTGATCAGCGAGCTGTTGGCCGATTCTTCCAAGATTGACCAGCTTCGCGAATCGCTCCAGAGCTGCAATCTCACCACATACACGCTGAATGCGTTTCCGTACGGCGACTTTCATTCCGCCCGGGTCAAAGAGAACGTCTATCTGCCCGACTGGACCGATCCGAATCGGCTGCAATACACCCTCGATTGTGCCCGGGTTCTGGCCGAGCTTCTGCCCGAAGGGGTGGAGGGGAGTCTCTCGACGGTGCCGCTCGGGTTTAAGTCTCTGAGCAATCAGCCCGACTTTCAAAACTCCTGCATTCGCCAAATTATCCAATTTGCGAAAGCCATGGACGAGCTGCACGACGACACGGGTCAAGTCGTGCGGCTCGCGATTGAGCCTGAGCCGTTGTGTGTCCTGGAGACCACACCCGAGACGATCCAATTCTTCTCCGCTCTCCGATCAGCTGCCGACGCCAGTGGTGACCGCGAAGCTGTCGACCGACATGTCGGTGTCTGTTACGACATCTGCCATCAGTCGGTCGAGTTCGAGGACGTGGCCGCTTCCATCCGAGAGCTGGGTGACGCCGGGATCCGGATCAACAAAGTCCACATCACCTGTGCGATCGAGGTTCGCCAACCGAACGCTGCGACGTTGACAGAGCTTGCCCGTTTTGTGGAGCCTCGCTATCTCCACCAGACGTTCGCCCGATCCAGTTCCGGGAAGGTGGTGCATTTCCTCGATCTCGACCAGACGATGTGCGAACAGCCTCCCGCCCCGTTCCGGGACGCAGAGACCTGGCGAGTCCACTTCCATGTTCCGGTCGATGCCGAGTCATTAGGCCCGTTGTTTACGACCCGGGACGATCTTCGAAAAGCCCTCCGACAGGTCCAGCTTCTCAACTACGCCCCGCACCTCGAGGTCGAGACCTACACCTGGGGCGTCCTCCCCACCGGCGAAAAGCCATCCATCGTTGACGGCATCGCCCAGGAACTCCGCGCCACTCAGCTACTGCTCGGTAACCTGGAATTGAATAAGAGCGGTCTATCGGTCTTGTAATTCACTCGCCGCTGGGCGACCCAAACTTTCCCCAGCGCCCGTAAATCCAATCGACGGTCCGCGACCAGCGTGGCGAAAAGATCGGTCGAGCAAGTGGGGCCCGGCGTTGATTCCGCCAGTCCCACTTGTCACCAGCAATTGCCCAAAGCCGGTTAAATCCCGAGCTGGGGCAGCGAGGCTCCGGCTTTCGGCAGCTTGACCAGTTGAACCCCGGTGACATCCGGGTGGGCCTGGATCTCGGCGATCACAGCGGCAGAGGGCTCGTTGTCGAGGTTCAGGATTGCGATCGACTTGCCACCGGGGGCACTCTGCTCGCGTCCCAGAGCCATGCAAGAGATGTTGATGTTGTGCTTGCCCAGTGCGGTACCGATGGCCCCGATCAGGCCGGGCACGTCGCGGTGGCGATAGACGAACATCAACCCATCGAGGTAGGCGTCCATCTGGTAGTTGTCGAGCTTCACCAACCGCAGGAACTCAGTCCCGAACATGGTGCCCGACGCGGAAAGTTCCCCGTCGTCCGTCACAATCGTGGCTGTGACGAGTGTCGAGAAGGCTCCGGCCTTGGCTTCAGTGCTGGTCGCGATGTTCAGGCCGCGGTCCTTGGCGACGACCTCGGCGTTCACGATGTTAACGCCGCTGTCGAGGGCGACTTCCATCAGGCCGGTGGTGAATGCGTTCGACAGGAGCTTCACTGGCTTGGCGGCCGCTTCGCCGCGCAGCTGGATCTTCGCTCCACGGATCGCCTTGCCCTGGCTCAGCTGCGCCAGCAGCAGACCGAGACGGTAAGAGAGATCGAGGTACGGCTTGACCAGCTGCATCTCGCTGGAGGAGATGCTGGTCATGTTGACCGCGCTGCGGATCTCGTTGCGGACAAGGAACGCGGTGATCAGCTCAGCCGCTTCGATCGCGACCTGCTCCTGAGCCTCGTCGGTCGATGCACCCAAGTGGGGAGTGCAGAGAACCTGCTTGAGCTTGGGCAGGCGGTCTTCCGGCTTGATTGGCTCGTTGGTGAAGACGTCGACAGCTGCACCGGCGACGTGGCCCGCTTCGATGGCGTCGGCGAGAGCGTTCTCATCGATGATGCCGCCGCGGGCACAGTTCACCAGCCGGACCCCCTTCTTCATCGAGGCGAGTCGGGCGGCATTGATCATGCCCAGCGTCTCGGGAGTCGCTGGAGTGTGGACGGTCAGGAAGTCGCACTTCGGGATCATCTGGTCGATGTCGCGGTAGAGCTCGATGCCGAGTTCCGCAGCTCGTTCGTTGGAAAGGAACGGGTCGTAACCCAACACCTTCATCTCCAGTCCCTGAGCCCGCTTGGCCACCGACAGACCGATCCGGCCCAGGCCGATGATCGCGATCGTCTTGCCAGCCAGCTGGACCCCGGTGTAGCTCTTGCGATCCCACTTGCCTTCACGGACCGACTGTGACGCGGGGCCAATGTGGCGAGCCATCGCCATCAACATGGCGACCGTCAGCTCGGCGGTACTGGTTGTGTTTCCCGCCGGGGTGTTCATGACGATGATCCCCTGCCGCGTGGCGGAGGCGAGATCGATCGTGTCGACGCCGACACCTGCTCGGACGATGACCTTCAGCCGGGTTTGACCTTCGAGGGCAGCTGCGGGGAGCTTGGTCGCACTGCGGACGATGATGCCGTCGGCCTGGGCGAGTTCCTTCCGCAGCTCTTCGAGCGAGCCAACCGACTTGTTGACGACCTCGATCCCGGGGGTCTGCTCGAGAATCTGGAGTCCGGCCTTGGAGAGATTGTCAGTGATCAGTACGCGAAACATGGGCGAATTCCGGGTGGGGTCGGGTCGCGACCGCCTGTGGGACAATGACTTCAGCACGAATCGATCGAAATAATCGCTCTCCGAAGTCTCCGTAGCATAGAGAAATCGAGGAATCGGTCGAGTATCGGGACCTCTTCGCACCCCGTCGGTTCGCCGTTCAACCGGATTCGCAGGAGTTTTCCAGCTTTCGGGAATCACGCTGCGGCCAAATCGGCTGACCAATCGATGTCAGACCGGGGGCTTTACGCCACAACAGATCAACCGTTGTTGAAGCGGACTACGAACGCTGAGACACGTACCGTCGCCAGATCCGGGGCACCAGGGGGATCATGGCCAGGGCCATTCCCGTAAACAGCCCCGTGAAGTGAGCTGTATTGGCGATCGGACCAAGCAATCCGAACAGACACATGACCGCAAACAGCAAGGAGCGGATGACATAATCTCGATCCATAGCCACCCCATAGTCGGCCGCAAATCGTGATTTCATCCACAAGAACCCAAACAAGCCAAAGTCGACCCCGGACATCCCGCCGAACGTGGGGCCCGACTCCAGAAACTGGGAGAAGTTCGACACCAGGGCAATGACGAGCACGATCCCCAGGAACCGCCAGGAACCGCTGCGCTGTTCGATGGCCCTCCCGTAAGAGAGTGTGGCCGACATGTTGAACAGCAGGTGCAGCGGGCCAAAATGAAGAAAGATCGGCGCGATCCAGCGGTAAAACTGCCGCTTGGCGAAAACGCCCCAGATGCTGTCGTAAGTAAT
>JAXMBW010000006.1:0-339543 GCA_046349675.1 Planctomycetaceae bacterium
CCAGGACGGTCTCGATCTGGCCCGCCGTGAGATTGAGAGTCACACCGCCAGTCGCTCCACTGACGGTCACCTTGTCGAGCCCCGCACCTCCGACCACACTGGTATCCAGATTGTCGATCGTCAGCGAGTCGTTGCCCTCGCCGCCATCGAACGCGTCGGCACCGAGCCCGCCGGTCAGCGTGTCGTTGCCGCCGTTGCCGACGAGCGAGTCGTTGCCCGCTCCGCCGGTCAACGTGTCGTTGAGATTGCCACCGCTGATCGTATCGTTGCCACTACCACCGGTGATGCTCACTGCCCACGTGGCTCCGGTGGCATCGAACGTGTTATTGAATGTCGAACTACTCGCCAGCACCGTCTCGATCTGCCCCGCCGTGAGATTGAGAGTCACACCACCAGTCGCCCCACTAACCGTCACCTTATCGAGCCCCACCCCACCAACCACGCTGGTATCCAGATTGTCGATCGTCAGCGAATCGTTGCCCTCACCGCCATCAAACGCGTCCGCACCGAGACCTCCGGTCAGCGTGTCATTCCCGCTTCCGCCGCTGAGGCTGTCGTTGCCTGCTCCTCCGGTCAGCGTGTCGTTGAGATCCCCGCCGATAAGCGTGTCGTTTCCGGAACCTCCGGTGATGTTGACCGACCAGGTTGCTCCCGTCGCATCGAAGAGGTTGTTGAATATCGAAGTGCTGGCAGAAACGGTTTCGATCTGTGACGTAGTTAGATTGAGGCTGATCGGACCGGTGGCTCCGCTGACGGTCACCTTGTCATTGCCGATGCCCCCGATCACGCTGGTATCCAGGTTGTCGATCATGAGTGAATCGTCGCCGTCTTCACCGTTCAGCGAGTCGGCCCCGGCTTTGCCGTTGAGCAGATCGTTGCCGATACCACCGAACAACCGATCGCTTCCCAGACCTCCGGTGAGCGTGTCATTTCCCCCTTCGCCATAGAGAAATGTCGGGATCGTCGCGTTCACGGATGAGTCGATTGTGATGGTGTCGTTTCCGTCTCCCCCATTGACATTGATCTGCGGCGTGCTGGATGCTGGGATCGTGGTCAAACTTTGGCTTCCATTCGCATCGATGCGGATAAAGCCCGAAGAGCTTCGAATGGTGATGGTGTCATTTCTGGAGGTTCCGTATACCGTCAACGTTCCCTTGATGAAGGCGTATTCCACTTGATCAATCAAGTTGACTGTAACGGTGGTGCTTGCCGCTTGATTGGCAGAGTCGGTGGCCTGAATCGTCAGGGTGAAAGTGGGATTGCTCTCGAAGTCCAGCCAACCGTTATTTGCGACGGTGATCACCCCAGAATTGTTGATTGAGAATACGCCCAGGCTGTTCCCAGCGGTGATGGAGTAGGTCAGCGTGTCTCCCGGATCGCTGGCGGTCACCGTCGCGACCACGGTTCCATGAGTTGAGTTTTCGGCGAGGTTGACCGTTTGGGGAAGTCCTGGGAATGTCGGACCAGGATTCGACGAAGTGACCGTGATCGTAAAGACCTGATCACGGGTGAGTCCTCCAGAATCCGTCACGCGAATCGTGATGTCATGCGAGGGGTTGGCTGCCTGGTTTAACAGTGAGCCATTCGCCACCACCAGCTCGTTTCCACTGATCGCAAACCGTCCGCCTGCGTTGTCGACCAGGCTGAACGTCAACGGGTCGCCCGCATCTGGGTCACTTCCTGTCAGGGTGCCGATCGTCGTGCCATTCGCGGCGTTTTGCTCGACTTCCGTTCCTCTCAACCCGAGTTCCGTAGGGTAATGTCCCTGTAGAGAACCGACTCTCACTCTCCCTCGGTCACTCCCCTCAGCCGGAAAAATACCAAAGTAATTGTTGTTCACGTAATCGAATGCGGTGGGCTTAAGATCCGTGTTGCCGGACAGACCAGCAAGGCTATTCGATAAGTTGACCGTCCCGGAAACACCGCGAGTCCCACTCCCCCACGTCACCGCACCAGCGTCCACCGCGCTTCCGAAGTTCCAGAAGTAGCTGTTGACGATGTAGTTGCCGTTACTGAGGGCCGTGATGCCGCCGATCCCTCCGTCCTGTCCGACTTTATCCTGGCTGGAGCTGCCGACGAGGCTATTTGAGGCACTGACCTCGCCAGATACGCCCGCCGTTCCGCCCCCCCACGTCACGGCTCCGGCATCGACGGCTGCTCCATTGTCCCAGTGGGGACTGCGAATCACATAGTTCCCATTGACCAGCGGAGTCACCGAGTCCCTGGTTCCGACTTCATCTCCAGCCTTCTTCCCGATCAGGCTGTTGGAGGCGTTGACGACTCCGACGAGTCCCGTTGTGCCGTTCACCCATGTCGCAGCTCCAACATTCGTGATCGCTCCGTTGTCCCATTCGGGACTCAGTACAACGTAGTTCCCATTCGTGAGTGCCGCGACACCTCCGAATCCCACAAAATGACTTGTTGTACCTCCGATCAGACTGTTCGTGGCGCTCACTGCCCCGGTACTTCCCGTGACTCCATTCCCCAATGTCACGGCGCCATATCCATCGCTGATATCGCCGCCCCAGTTATGGCTTGCGACCACATAATTTCCGTTCGTAAGTGCTGTTATTCCGCTATACCCGACCATATCGAAATAGGATGTTCCATACAGACTGTTCGAGGTCGAGACAGCCCCCGCGGTTCCCGTCGCTCCATTGCCCCACGTCACAGCGCCCGCGTCAGAAAAGACTCCATTGTCCCAGTAGTAACTGCTGACCACGTAGTTGCCATTGGTCAACGCAGTCACATTTCCGTATCCCACGGCGTCGTAGTCCGATGCTCCGACCAGGCTGTTCGAGGCACTGATGGTTCCCTTCACTCCGGTGGTTCCATCGCCCCAGGTCACTGCCCCCGCATCCGTCAGAGTGCTACTGTCCCAGTCCGGCGAGTTGACCACATAGTTCCCGTTTGTGAGGGGCGTAATGCCTCCGTATCCGACATAGTCGTTGGCATGACTCCCAATGAGACTGTTGGAGGAGCTGACCGCTCCTTTGACTCCCGCTGTTCCGCTTCCCCAGGTGACAGCGCCGGCATCGGCATTGCTCCCGTTATCCCAACGGAAATTCTGGACCACATAATTTCCATTGGTCAGGATGGTGATCTCCTCCAGGCCCAGATAGTCATCCGCACGACTCCCCACGAGGCTGTTGGATGCGCTGACGGCTCCCTTCACACCTGCTGTTCCATTGCCCCAAGTGACAGCTCCAGCATCGACCGCAGAGCCATTATCCCAGTACGGGCTTCTGACGAGATAATTTCCACTCGGAAGTAGCAGGAGTCCGGACTTGCCGACTCCGTCGTTGGCTCGGGTTCCAACAAGACTGTTCGCAGAGCCGACAACCCCTTTGGCACCGGCGGTTCCGCTTCCCCAGGTGACGGCCCCCGCGTCTGTCGCGGTTCCATTATCCCACCCTGTGCTCAGGACGACATAGTTCCCATTTGCCAGAGCAGTGATCCCGTCATATCCGATATCGTCGAAGTTGTGATTTCCCATGAGGCTGTTGGCGGAACTGACTGTGCCGGTGAGTCCCGTGCTGGCATTGACCCATGTGACAGCTCCGGCATCGCTGATCGATCCATTGTCCCAGGAACTGCTGCCGACAACATAGTTTCCGTTGGCCAGGACTGTGATGCCGGAGTAGCCCACATAGTCATACGACGTGCTTCCGACGAGGCTGTTCGCGGGGCTGACCGCCCCGGTAGTTCCGGTAGCTCCGTTCCCGAGGGTCACCGCGCCGACTTGATAAGTACTCCCATTGTTCCAATAGTGGCTGTTGACGACGTAGTTTCCATTGGGGAGTGCAGTCACTCCACCGGTTCCGACCTGATCGTTGCTGTCGGTTCCTACAAGGCTGTTCGTGGCCCCGATCACTCCGACGACTCCTGAGGTTCCATTTCCCCAAGTGACAGCACCGGACATATCGAACGATCCGTTGTTCCATTGGTCACTGATAACGACATAGTTCCCATTGGTGAGGGCCACGACCCCGCCTCTACCCGCGTAATCAAAGTCTGTACTGCCCACGAGGCTGTTCGTGCTGCTGACGACCCCGGAGACCCCCGTGGACCCACTTCCCCATGTGACAGCCCCGGCATTTGCAGACGTGCCGCTATTCCAGAAATAGCTCTTGATGACGAAGTTTCCGTTGGCCAGCGTCGTGATTCCACCGACTCCAACGTTGTCGTTCGCATGTGATCCGCGCAGCGTGCTGATCAGGGCACCCGTGGAGCCGTTGAAAAGATAAACCGCCCCGGCATTCGTGCCCCCCGCATCATCATAGGGCGAGGTGATGACCACGTTCCCGGTTGACAGAGGCACGACGTGAGTCCCGAACCCGTTCCCCGCAGCGGGGTGGGGATCGATGAACTCGTAGATTTCACCGGCCAGCAAGAGACGCTGTTCCAGGCCCTGGGTCGCGATGGTGGCCCACTTGGGGCGACGAGAACTGCGGGGGGACAGAGGACGCAGGGACTCGGTCACCCAATGGCGGACGCGTGAAAACAACATGACGGAGTTCCTGACAGGCGTTTAGATCAGTCCTGTGAAATGGATGTCCCCAGGAGGGGAACCGGGGACCATCCACATCTCGCAAAATTAAGAAGCCTCGGGCAGCATCAGGTCGGGGGCCAGTTCTTCCCGGCGCTGCCCGATGGCGTTCTCTCTACACCTCAGTGCGACGAAACATATGGAAACGTTTCAGTCTTTTTTTGTTTTTTGTTGATGTGAATTAACAGGTCGTAAGTCGCGACAAGGTCATAGGATGCAGATCGCCTCGGGGCAGCCCCTCATGCATCACACCTCATCGCCGAGTTTTCAAGACGGCTCTCGGAATGTCCTTCCGTTCGCCTTTATTCCGCCGGAGGGGAGCCTGTTGACCATCAGCTGTGCGTGAGGCGTCGACGAGTTCGACGGTTTGCCATTCGATCTCAGCTATCTGAAATGGGGCCACTCGGTTGATCGAGTGAGCCGACGCTGTATTCGATGTCGTCGTGGGGCCATAGTGCGTTTCATCATCGCGTTGTGAATGCGTCGAGACTCTCTCCCTGGCGGGCCACGGCGATGAATCCACTCACTGATTTCATATCGAGGTCAGGTCCGAATCTCTTCCTCGCCAGTCCATTCCAAGCTGGAGTCGCCTCCCGCAAAGAACAAGAATCGGTTGAAGTCGTCGAGGTACATCCAGTTAGCTGTGGTTCCTTCGGGGGCCGGCGGAAGAACGGTGTTGCTATGCGATACCGGACCTTCTCCAGTATCGATCCCGATCTCGCCCGGTTCTTTCCAGGGGTATTCGCTATTCTGCCTCACTTCAAAATCGGGCGGCTCGATGACCAGATAAGCCACGTCACGCACCGTCACCCGCGCGGTGCGATAAGTCTCGTCCCTCGGTGGACCCTCAGTGCCGGTCGTGCAGACGGCTACTTCGAGTCGTAAAGTCCGGGAGACGTAGTCCATCTCGATCTTCCGGAGAAATGCGTCGTGGAATCCGTTGGGTAGCGTGCGGTCCAGTTCATCAAACGTCATGTTTTCCTCGACAGTATATTGTCAGGTTCCATGGAGCAGGCTGCGTGTTCATCGATGATTGAAAGAGCACCGACACGAAAAAAGCCCACTGGTTCGCCAGTGGGCTTTCAATTTGTGCACGGCATCGATCGCCTTACAACACATACTTCAGCGTCGTCGGGAAGACCGGGCTGCGGGCCGTCTTCTTCTTGCCGTCACCGACCTGCTGCTCAGCTGGAGGTGCAACCTGTGAAGTCTTCGCGGGCTCGGCCGCACCATTCGCTCCCTTGGCGATCTCCTGGTCCAGAACTTCGAGAGCCTTCTTCAACTGGGCATCGTCGAACGAGCTGGGGATCGGAGTCGGAGTAATGACATCGCGTTTCACGCGGTCCGAGTTATAGGCCCGCATCTGTTCCATCGTGAACTCGACCTTCATGCCGTCGTTGGGCATGACGCCCCACTTGTCGTTCTCGGTCTCGCCGGGGAAGCGGTGGATCTTCTCCTTGCTGGGGCGGTAGTACGACGCGGTCGTCAGCTTGAGCTTGCTCTTACCCTCTTCCACGTCGAGCGTGTTCTGCACGCTCCCCTTACCCCACGTCCGCTCGCCCACCACGAAGCCGCGCTTATGGTCCTGCAACGCAGCTGCGAGGATTTCGCTGGCGGAGGCACTGTAACGATTCGTCAGGACGACAATCGGGAATCCCATGAAGGTTCCCGCCTTCTTCGCAGTGCGGGTGACGGGGCGGCTGTTGCGACCCTCGGTCGAGACGATGACACCCTCTTCGAGGAACAGATCAGCGATGTCGATCGCCGTCTGCAGGTAACCTCCCGGATTAAATCGCACATCGATGATCAAGCCCTTCATCCCTTCCGCTTTCAGGGACTTGAGGGCGGCCTTCATCTCAGCGGCACTACGACTGGTAAAGTGTGTGAGCCGCACATACCCGATCTTCTTGTCGGCATCGAGCATGAAGTTCCACGTTCCATCGGCCTTGTAGGAGTCACCGAGTGCGGAATCGAGCTGGATCAGTTCGCGGGTCAGGTCAACACGGGTGATGTCGGTCGAATCTCCCCGCATGTAACCGACGTTGACGACCTCACCGGGCTTGCCGCGCAGGATCTCGATCGCGGTTTCCATCTCGCGATTCTTTTCGAAGTCGGCGACTTTCTTGCCCGCGACTTCCACAATGCGGTCACCGGGCAGGATCCCCGCTTTGTAGGCTGGGCTGCCGGGCAGGGGCGTTGTCACGACGATTGCCTGGATATCGTGCGCGAACTTCACCTGGATGCCAACGCCGCCGAACTCCTGGTCGACCGACTCGTTGAACTGAGCCAGTTCTTCCGGGCTGATGTAGTCGGAATACGGGTCGAGGTCGGCCAGCATGCCACGGATGGCCGATTCAATCAGCTTGCGGCGGTCGACATCCTTGACGTAGTTCTGGTCGATCTCGTCGAAGGTATCGACGAACACCTGCATCAGCTCGAAGTATTCGTCTTCGGGCTTGGCGGGGGCCGCTGTGGCAGCTGCGCCGGATTCGGGCTTCGCCGGTTCTTCGGCTCGGGTTGCCCCGATCCAGAAACCGAGACCTGCCCCCAGAACGACAAGGCACGCAACACGCGCCAGAAGATTCCGCATGGTAATTCCTTCGTCCGTGCGAATTCGAGCGGCCAGCGAGTTGTGGCCGCCCGATTCAGAGCTTCTCCGTGACTGGTCACATCTTAGGTCGAGGACCAGCTGCCAGCAAGACGGGGTCGGGAGAAGAGGGCGTGCCGGATCACATGGGAGGATTTACCACGGAGGCACGAGGGGCACTGAGGAGAAGGGGAGAGTGTTGAAATTGAGGATGGGGGGGCGTGTTCTTCTCTGTCAAAGAGAAATCCTTGAGCTGGAGCCTCAGCTCTGGCGTTCCTCCTTGGTGTCCTTCTTGCCTCCGTGGTTCAACCCTTCCGCAAAGCCATCGGATCAGTGAGACGGCTGTCGATCCAGTCGGGATCAACGAATCGGCGGAGCAGCCAGTGCAGGGCATAGACCATGCGGGACTCGACGTGCTGGCGTTGGGCTTCGGTCGGAGGAGTCGGCCATTCCAACCCATCGGGCCCCAGCTGGGCAGGCCACTGCTCGCGTGTGGCGAACTCGATGTTGATGCGGTCCATCGCCCGCTTGGTCCAGACGATGCCAAACGTCTCGCGAAAGTCATTCCAGACTCGCTCCGGTCCGAATGTTGCAGCAGGCCGATGAGTCAGGATCAACCGACTCCACAAGACCGACAACAGCATGCAGATCGTGCCGCTGACACGAAACGCCTCGAACGAAACCCCCAGCCCCGCTGAGACCGTTGAGCAGGGGGCCAGCACCAGTACGACTCCCAGGGCATACAGCATGGCCGGCAGTGCCAGCTGGGTCGCGATGTAGTTCCCGCACCCCATGACCAGAACCAGGACAAACCCGATCAGCACCGGCGTTTCCACACGGAGCGCATCGGGGCCATGGCTTGTCCAGACCGTCAGAGCGGGCCAGCCCAGCACGAAGACCAGCGGGATCAGCACGAAAAAATTCCACGCCTCGCTCCCCGGTCGCTTGGCCCCCAGCACCGCAATCGGCGGGATCACCGACACCACAGCTGTCCAGTACCACAACTGGTCCTGGACCTCGGCGTTGTGAGGGAAGACAAACGCTGACAGGACGCCCGCCGCTGTCCAGGCAATCGCCGTGAAGATCCCCCAGGAGGCGGTCGTGGTCAGCGTGGTGCCTCGCAGCCCCCTCCGCAGTCGGATCGACTGCACGAGCATGAATACGAGGAAGACCGAAAGGATGACCCACAAGGCGGACACGGAACGCAGCACTCCAATACGGGATGGGGGAGTCCCGATCTTAATGCATCGTGAAAAAGAGTTCGTCGGTCGGAGGGCAGGATTCCCGCCGACCGTTCCGTGATGAGCCTGGGCAACGCAACCACTTAGCGAGCGTCGGGCGTCAGCCCGATGGTGCTTCAAAACGTGAGCAACCACCAGCGACTGATCCACTCCCCATCACCCGGCATGCTCACAGAGCCCCACAGCGATATCACGACGGAAATCATCCCTGGCTGGCGGGTTTGACACCAATCAACATGAACCCGGTCAGGCACACCAGGAACAGCAGGAAGGAGAGGGCTCCCCAGACCGTCGGGAGGAGCAGAAACCCGAGGACGCCCAATGCTGCAGCGAAGCCGAGGATGGGACGCAACGACGCGGCACTGGCAGCTCGGCAGATGCGGTTCGTCGTCCACACAGCCAGCAGGCCCCAGCACAGCGACCAGAGCCACGTGAGCGGTCGGGTCCAGGCTTGGCGGGGACGTAGCGACAACGTCAGCTTGGGCGAACCACCGATCTTGGTGAAGGACGATTCGTGCCCATTGGTCGGCATCTCAAATGCCAGCGACACCCCCCCGGCTTGAGTCCATGCAGCCGGGAGAGAGGCAGGACTTTGGTCCCAAATCTGAGTAGTGCTGTTACGCCGGATGGATGGGACCGGTTCCGACGCGATGGCGGGTGTTTGGCTTACGCCATTCTGGCTGTTGACTCCGGCACCGAACATCAACGTGCCGCCACGTTTTGTGTCTTGGCGGCCCAAATCTAGCTGTTCTGTCTGAATGGAGTTGCCCAGCGACTGACTCTCCAGCGACTTCCGCAACGCCCCACGACCTCCGGAGGCACTCTTTCCCCTGATCGAGGACTTGCTCGACTTGTCATTCTTCGAGATGGACAAACTCTCGAATCCCCAGTTCATCTTGGACTCTTCGCGAGTCGACAAACCCTCGTCCGAATTGATCCGGATACTCGCAGTGTTGCACGAGAAGATGAAGTCTCGATTGCTTTCCTGCGGACTACCCCGTGTGTTGTCCGAGGCCTGCGGGAGTGTCCCATCGTGCTTCTTCAGGTTGTCAAAGAGCGTCTCGCTACGTGAGTCCGCTTCCTCATACAGTTTGTCCGAACTGGACATTCTGCGTCCAAGGAGGAATTCCCGCTCGGCGGCCAGGGCTTGCTCCAGCTGTTTCAGATTCGCCTGTGACTGCCCCCTCTGATAAGCACTGCTGCGGCTATCGGACAGGACGCGGAACAGATCCTTGGCATCGGCCTCCATACGCGATGATTTCTGAAGCAGTATCGAGGCGAACATCTGTTCTTCGTTCAGCTGGTCGACGTTGGATTTCTGGCGATCGTTGACCAGCGTGACATCCAGCTTGTCGGGCGTGTAGACCCGCCACGAAGTGTGAGCCACCGTCAATCCGAACTCCGGCGACTCATCGAGCGTGACCACGTCGGGAGCCGGGAGGCTGACTTCCTGCCCCAGCAGGTAGGTGTCATGCGCGAGGGGAGTGGGCAACTGGCCGCTGAGGGTGACCTGCACATCGAACGACAGATCGACCATGCTCGTTTGCGGAAGCGGGACCAGATGCACGGTCTGCTCCTTAAGTGTCGTGACGACGGTCCGGGAGGGCTGACCTTTCACAAAGACCGACATCAGCTCCGACTTCGGCGGAAGACGCAGCCCGAGGAACTGCTGCCCGCGATTGCGGACGGTATAGACCGCCCGCGTCTTCCAGGCACCGTCCCAGGCCAGCGAAGTGACCAGATCGCTCCCGGTGACGATCGCTCGTCCCGATTCCTGGACAGAGCTGCGGACCAGCTTCCATTTGGGCAGGGGCTGCTGGCCATTGATCTCGGTAACGGCCAGGGCTTGCTTCAGAAGCGACTCGTCGACCTTCAGCGGGAGCTGATCAGCGGGTAGCTTGTTGATCAGCCGCTCATCGACCGCGACCAGCTGACCCGCCGAGCGGTTGACGACGATGCCGCACCGCCGCTGCGTCTCCATGGGGTTCTGTTTTCCGGCAACGACGGTATCGAGGAAAATTACATCGGGGAGCTGAACCACATCATCTGCGGGCGGTGGCAGCGTCACGATTCCGGTGCAGAGGAACTGATTCCGTACGGCATCGACGAGTTGAATCGTCCACAGCAGGTCACCGCTCTCCAGCACCTCAGTGCGGATCTCGCGCACTCCGGGGACGCTGAGTTCCAAGCGGCCTTTGAGCCAGTCGGGCGTGGTGAACTGGAATGTGTCGGCGGCCGCTCGGGTGATCTTCCAGCGGAACGTTAGCCCATAATCGATCGAGTCGTCGGCCACTGCGACTAGAGTGACCAGATCGGCCGTCAGCTGGGGCACCTGCCGGGTCAGGTTGACCACGACGGGCTGGTTGACGGGAGCACTGGCCTGGAATGCGAACTGGGCCGGTGTGGAGCGAAGCTGTCGCAACTCCTGCGGCAGTTGTTCCGGCGAGGCGGTTTTCCAACCTTCGGCGGTGCCGATCGTGGCGGAGTAGATCTCGCTGAGCCAGACGCCGAGCGACGTGTTGAGCTTGTTCACCCCGAACGGAGTGGGGGGGAGCAGGTCGACCGTGGGTGTTTCGACCTTGCGGGCGACCACTCCTTGCAGAATGACATCGACCCGTCCAAGTCGCGGCTGGTCGAACTCAATGGTCAGTGTCCGCTGGCCGTTCTCGCCGGGGGTGTCGTACCAGTCGGTGATGAACTCCGCACCATCCACCTCCATCAACAAATAACCTGCGGGGAGCAGCATCGACACGCTGGGACGTGGGGCTCCGGTCAGGTCGAACTGATACCGGCTGGCCCATTCGACCTTGCGAGTGCCGATCTGGACGCCGTGTTCGACAACACACTTGGTTTCCGGCTGCTTGCGGGAGAGCGACAGCGACAGGTTCGCGGGCCGGGTGGCAAAGCGGTAGGCCGCCAGCGGAGCGGTCTCGGGCTGATGCGGTTTCGCGGTCGGCTTGTACTGGTTGATGTCGATCTGGACTGCTCCGGTGACATCGACCGCTCGCATGGCGAACTCGTCCCCGGCGAAGAGGGCGATCTGGCCGATTTCGCGCGTGGCGTCGATCGGAGCCAACTCAGGGATCTTCTGCGTCAGTGTGGTATCCGTCACCGCCAGAGGAGTGAACTGGTCGATGACGATTTGCGTCTGGTCCTCAACTGTTCGCCGCAAGAAGACTCTCAAACGCCGCGTCGTCCCTTGAGCATCGTCCAACTGCCAGCCACCGACATCGGGGCCGGAGATTTCGCGGATGGTGAGCGAGGGCGTCGTCAGGAACGAGACCTCGGTCAATGCTCCCTGTCGCACGCGATAGGCGAAGTGATGGTTCACTTGCAGCCCGGCGTCATCAACGACGATCGCTTCGCCGGTCTCGACATGGACGATCGTGTTGCCCGCTCCGCGAGTGGCTCGCGGCTGCCACGATACGGTGATGTCGCCACCGCGATCGACCGCTGTGTCGAGAACCGGGCCCGCTTCGGCTTCGCGAATGCGGTAGGCCCCCGTGGCTCCATTCACTCGCAGATCGCGGTCGCCCATGATCTTCGGCAGCTGGACCGAGAGCTTGGCCGCGGCGGTGGGAAGGACCTTCAGCGTGAACTGTCCGGCGGGCCCTTCAGTGATCGCGGGCAGGTCGAACTCGACATCGAGGACCTGTGGCCCCTTCTTCGACAGTACGATCGAGTAGCCGCCACCGCTCGCCTGAAGGGACGCCGACTGACCATCGATGACTGCCTTGTTGAGGGCGACCTCGCGAATCGGGAGTAGCAGCGTGGTCTGCTCCTCGCGCTGGCCGATCACAACCATGCGGGCCTTGATATGAATGACGGCATTGTCGCCCGCTTGTTCAAAGCTGGCGGCGTACAGGGCTTCGACGACGAGGCCATCCACCGGCGCGGGTGAGCGTGTCTGTTCGGGGTGGGCCTGGTTCCACAGCTTGAGATACAGATCCTGCGGAATGAACACGCGGTCGGCGGTCGATGGATCATCTCCCGAATAGGGCAGGACCACATGCGGGGCCGACGGAGCCGGAGGAGCCGGTGGGACCGGTGAGGGCAAGGTGACCGCTGGCTTCGGCGCCTCTGCCGGAGCGGGCTTGTCTTCTGCCGAGACCAGAGACGGCAGCAGACTGAACGCGAACAGCAGGGCGGCAGCCGTCACCGGCGACGACTTGCAGCCGGGGCTGGGTGAGCAGCAACAACGACAGCAGCGTTTCAGCACTCCACACGCCGCCAGTTGAATCAACAACAACCAGTCGCCAAAGAACAGTCCATCCACCACGGGCTGGCAGCGATTCGGCAGCAGCGGAGCCAATGCGATCGAACCGAACACCAGCAGCGCCGCGACCCCAGCTCGCCAGACCCATGGGAGTTTGCGACCGAACCAACCCAGCACGAACACCGCCGTCATGACCAGACATGTCCAGTCCCACGACTTGTCACGTTGCACGAACGTGAGGTGCAGGTCCGCCGACGTACTGCCGTTGCCCAGGAACGTGAACGATCGCTCGGTTGAGTCGTCCGGGGCCACGAGCGTCAAAGCCAGCGAGAGCAGACCACCCAGCTGAGGTTGAGGAGGGGATGATGGAAGGGCAGGGTCTGCCGGTGCGATTTCAGGGGCACGACCGCCGCCGCCCATGCCTCCCTGGTAGCGTTCCTGAATGAGGGCATCATTGTCTTGTAGACCAGGCAGAGCCGGTGCCTCCGCGGCGTCTTTCGGCTTGATTCCTAACACGGCGTTGTCGTTCACGGGATCAACATAACCAAACGGTTTGACCGATTGAGAACTCGGGGCATTCTTGGACACAATCAATTCAGGACGCTTCTGGAGTACCGGAGCATCCACCGCATTTTTTGCAGGGGGCATACCGCTGAAATCTTGGACATCGCCTTCTGTGGGACGTTTGAAATCGAGATCAACTCGGCCGGGGATGTGGGCCTTCAGCTCGTCAGATTTCGGAGCCTCTGTAGCAGGTGCTGCGATTGTCGCGAGTGCATTCTCTCGGGCCATCTCCTCCATTTTCCTCTGGTGCTTCTCTGCCGAACTCCTAGCGGCTTCCGGGGCTTGCTGTACGGATGGCAAGAGCATGAATGAGGATAATCCAGCCAGCACAATCAGGCAGCACAGGGATCGAACCCAGCCAAACACAACGACCGATTTGCGGAGAATCCACAAGGCAAAGAAAACAACTCCAATCAGGAACGCCGAATCTCGGATCTGTTCCGGACTGGGGGCCCGCAACAACGAACTCCACTGGCCGATCGAGCCGTCCTGATCGAGACGCTCCACCGGTTGGAAGGCTCCGGGGCTTTCCACGAGCAGCAGATTGTTCGGATGAAACAGATCCCATGACTGTTTGAGCAGATTGAGTGGCTGTTCCGTGCCTCGGCCATCCAGCACCGTGAACGCGGGGGGCACCTGCTGGAAGTCCTCTCGGAAAGTCGCGGGGACGCTCGAACGATAAAACAACTTGAGAGAGTGCTTCTGGTCGACTGATCCATCCTGAGGAACAGCGATCAGCAGTCCGTCCCCCTGCTTGCGGATCTCCTGCGGCTTGTCGTTGAGCTGCACTGCCCAGAGGGTGACCTCCGCCGGCAAACGCACCTTCAGGTTCTGCACGCCGACGGCGGTGAACTCCAGGTCGGCCTGATGCTGCAGCTCACCGTTGCGGCCATAAATGGTCTTGTAGGTGGCTGAGTGGCCAATCGCGGTGGGGACCTGGGCACGCTCAAAACGCTGTTCCCCGACAGCCAAGGTCCAGCCCGGTCGCGTATAGCGAAAGCCCGCGACAATGGTTTCCTCTGGGGAATACCGCGTTGTGGGAAAGTCGATCGGGTCGACCTTCTGCAGCGGCTGGCCAGACACATCGGTGGCCACGGGGGAGAGGAACTGTTCTTGAGTCGCTTCGATCGCGACGAACCCGGTCTCACGTTCTGCCCCGCCGACAGACATCGCCGGGCAGGCGAACGGTCCGCTGGCCGATCGGGGCTGGCGAATGTCGACCGACAGCAGATACGCATCGTTGGCATATCGATCGAGTCGCAGCGTCCAACGGCGGATGCCGTTCCGAGGAGGTGCGGAGGTCTGCTCGACGATCTTCGGCGGAATGGCCAGCGGCTTTTCGCCGGGCATCTTCTGCTCGGGAAAGTCCGGCGGCGTGGCGACGCGCGTGGAGGTCAGGTTGAATCGCAGATCGGTCCCCGACGCTTCCGGCAGATCGATCAACAGCTGGCGAACGCCGCCCCCTTCGACCTGCAGTCGGGTTTCGATGTGCGTACTCAGAGCGTCATGCTCGATGCGGAAGTAGGTGGCCTGCTGGCTGGACAGGCGGGCGGGCTTGCGCGAGATGTTCAGCTGGCCTTTGTAATCGGAGTCCTGCAAGCTGAAGCCCAATCGAATAGTTCGGCCGAGCGAGCCGATTCTCTGGCGCAGCTGCTCCTGCTCAGCCGGGCTCGGGGCGTCGAGGCCCACGATCTCGGCAGGCACCACATCGAGAGCTGCTTCCGCCGTGATGCCATAGAGTCCCTCGATGACCCCGACCTGGGGCAGCTGGATGCGGGGCAGGGCGAGCTGTGTCGGTTCTTCGGCGACGGGCCACTTGTCGGGTTCGAGTGCGGCGTTGACGGTCAGTGAGACCATCTCATCGGCAGGGATCGGCTGGGGGAAGGTGATCCGCACCTGGTTCAACGATGCTTCCTGCGGAATTACCTGCCATGTGATGGGCTGGTCGCCGACGAACACGCTGCGAATCTGCCAGGCAGCGGGGAGGTTGATCTGGGCGTCGAACAGCGGGGCGAGACGCGTTTGCAGATTGATGACCGCTGTGAAATCGAGGCCGGTCGAGTTGATGTCGAGCAGCTGCGTGACCGCGGCGCGGACTTCGCGGGCTTTGGGTTCCGTGATGAAAGGGAGCTTGAATCGCGGCTTCCAGATCTGGAAGTGCAGCAGCGAGTCGCCAAGCGAGAAGGACGAGGACTGGCTGACCACTGAGCGGACGCCATCCAGGTCGCCGACTCGCAAGCGGACGCCCGCCGGATAACGAACTTCTGCAACGCCGACTTGAGAGGTGATGTCGTTGAAGACAAGTGTCGGGACATCCCACGCGGCATCAGCGGCGGCTTTCAGGACGCCGCGAAAGAGGATCGCGCGGCTGCCGTCGAGCGGCTGGCGATAGGCCAGCGTGATTGTCGTGCGGGCCGGATCGTTGGGTGTTTCGCTGAGTTGCCAGGAGTCGAGACCCGTCGATTCAACGCTGGTGATCTCCAGCGATTGCGGCACGGTACAGACGATGCGATCGACCGGTCGGCCAACGACCTGCAGGGCGGTCTTCGCCCTCCAGGTGACTTCACCTGGGGCGACTCCGATCAGGAAGGCGGTGTTCGCCATCGTCAGCGAGTCGCTGCGTGTACTCGTCTGGCGGTTGGTGATCTGCAATGAGACTGAGCTGCGACCACCGATGGAGACACGGTACTCGGCAGGCTGGTCGGCCGGTGTGGTCCGCTGCAGGCTCGAACCATCCGATGTGAGGAACTTGCCTGCGGGAAGGGTGACCACCAGTTCCCCACTGGCCGCTGGTACGACTCCGAAGCCCGCAGCTTGATCGCTACCGACGGCCGACAGGCGAGTCGAGAGCTCAAGGTTGAGCGTCCCCGCCCCTTGCACGTCGGTGTACACCCGCAAAACGTTCGGCTTCTCTCCATGCCATCCGGCGAGTGCAGGTTGTCCGTTGATCTGACACTTTTCGACCGACAGACCATCGGTCGGGATCGACAACTCGGTCCACCGGGAGTCGAAGTTCGTGAACTGAATCGTGGCTGACAGAACCAGCTGATCGCCATCAATCTTCGCCACGTAGTTCGCAGACGAAATGACCAGCCCCTTCGGTTGAGCGGCTTGATCCCGGTGTTTGAGAGCCTGCTCAATGAGGGCTTCAAAGTCCGCCTTCTTGAGCAACACTCCCTCGCGGTCCTTCGCCATCACGGCGTCAAACTCTTCCAGCGGTACGAACAAGTGCCGAATCGGCTGGTCGAACAACTGGTCATCGGCCTGCAAGAGCGAACTGCTCAGCCCGAGGATCAGGCAGATCGACAGGAGAAGGTTCACCACAAAGGCACGAAGGCACGAAGTGATGGAGGGAGATGGGTTGAACGACCTAAGCACTGTCGGACAACACTCACCATGACTCAATCGTGGCGAGGTGGCATCATCCAATGCTCGCCTTTGTGTCTTTGTGCCTTGGTGGTTCCTTACCCCGGCAACTTCCACTTCATCGAAACTTTGCCCGCTGACGGCTGATTGCTGATCGCTTCTCATGTTCTCTCTCCTTTCCCTGTGTTCAATCAGGCCTGCGGCTGGTTGTTGTCCGTGTTACCAGGCGGGGGAGGAGGAGTATCAGGAGAAGGGGACTCGTTCGCGGAAGTCGCGGTTTCGTTCGCGGCGGTGGTCACTGTCGGAGCCGTGGGCGTAACTGCCGCGGCACCCATGAGGGGAGCTGCTGCGATCGCCGATGCGGCAAGGGCTCGACGTCCGAACAACGACTTGATGGTCCACAGACCGAGCAGGAAGAACAGCCCATACCGAGCTGCCAGCAGCACGTGCGCGAGTGTCTGCGAATCCTTCAAGCCGTATAGCACTGCCGCGAAGATTGCCATCGCCAGTACGCTCAGCTTGTTGTCGACGGTGGTCTTCATCAGCAGAAGGGCGATTCCGCCCGCAGCGAGGCTGAAGAGGAAGGCCATGCTGATTCGGTTCCACCAGGTCACGGTGATCTGCTGGGCTCCACCGAGATTCGAGAACTCGTACGCGACGCGTCCCTGTGTTGGCAGTCGCTCCGAGGAACCCGTGTCACCGAACCAGGAGGGATCAATCGATGCGGGCTGGCGATGACCTCGCCAGAAGGCCCGCCACGGGCGAATCGGTGACGCCGAGACAAAGCCTTCTGGATCGCCCACGAGGGAGAACTTCTCTGGCACGTAGACGATCGTTTTCAGCTGTTGAACGGGGACGGTGTCTTTCTGTCCCAGGACGGGCATTGGTAAATCGAGCGAGCCGCGACCGTACGAACTGTCGCCGAGCGTCGGGTTGACTGTCCACTGGAAGTGCAGCGAGATCACGAACTCCTGATCGCTGCCGGTGTCGCGGGCGACATTGATCCAGTAGGTCTCCCACAGGTTGCCCAGCTGTTGATCACTGGCGATGTCGGCCCGTTCGAGGCTGACTTCCCGGCCAGCGACGGTCACGCCCAGGACCTTGAGTCCCTTCGGGAGGTGAGCCAGCAGGCGTTGCCGTTCACTCGTTTTGAGACGGAACCGGGTCAGGTAGGTGGCTTCGGACGATTCGCCGACAACGACCTCAACGATCTCCTTCGACACGACCGAGGCGACGACCTCTTTGATCTCGTACTTGGTTTGAGTGAGTTCCAGCTGGATCGCTTTGTCGTCGGGCTGGGTGAAGTAGCGGAAGGCCTGCGTCCCGTTATGCGGAAGCAAGGTCAGCTCGCGCACATCGATCGGCTCGACGTCTCCGCCCGAGGCTTGAGCACTGACAGCCAGAGAGTCGTCCTTGGTGATGGTGAGTTCCCCGCTGACCTGCGAAAGCGGAGTCTTGGTTTCTCCCTTCACATATCCGAGTGGGCGGATTGCCTGGACGACGATCTTGCGGTCCTTGGCTCCTGCCACCTGTTCGGGCTTCTGGTCATACGAGATGGCGAAACGCTGGGTACCGAGGACCTCGCGTTGCATCACGACAGTCCATTCGACCCAGCCATCCTTCGCGGGGGCGGCGGATTTCTGCTTGATGCCGGGGGAGCTGTCTTTGGTTGATTCGCTTTCGATCTGGATGCGATCGGAGACCGCTTCCGGGACCAGGAAGCGGAACGTGTCGATTCCGGCGTACTGTACCTGGAAGTCGAGGCGGGTCTTCACATCGGTCAATTCGGGTTGCAGTCGTACGGTTGTGGCCACGGTCGATTGGATGCGAGTCGGCTTGCGAACCGTTTTGACCGGGATCGTGACCGGGCGGCGAGTGTAGCTCCATGAGGAGGTCGCCAGTGCATCGCCGACGGTGGTTCCGGGAACCACGGGCAGCGGTTGTGCAGAGACGAGTCCCTGCTCATTCGTAATGACTTCGATCGATTCGCGGGCAAACACTTGCAACGTTCCGGTGTCGCGTTCGACATCGACCGGCTCCAGCACGGGCAGGACGAGTTCCGCCTGATCCTGGCCTGCGCTGTAGTTCAGGTGTGCTCGAATGGAGACCGGGACCTGACCAACAGTCTTGTCATTGAGGCTGATTGTCAGCTGGTTGGCGTTGACGTTGAATTCCTTCAGTCCGGGGCATTCGACGTTGTCGATGACCAGTCCCTCGGGGATTTTGACCTGCAACTGAAACAGCCCGGCTCGCTCGATGGTGTAGCTCAAGACAGAGTTGAGCCTCAGCTCATCGTCCAGGAAGACGAGCTGAGCTGCCTGGTCGACCAGGACGCGTGACTGCACCGGCTTGACCGAGACCTTCAATGCGAACTTGGGGGAGTAGTACTTGAACGAAGTCACCCCCGTGCCTCGCAGCTTGCTGAAGAGCTCGTCGCCGTCGATGCGGACGACGCCCTGCTGCTGCTCGATCGTCAGTGCGAGGTCTTTGGAGTGGAAGATTCCAATCTGACCCGACTCGCGCACAACATCGAGGGCGTGAATCCCGACGCCCTGGTTTTCCGTCGAGCCTGCAATGTCGAATGCCTCGTCGGGCAGCTTGCGCTCGGTGTGGATCTCGACATTGATCTTGCCAGTCTGTCCCCCGAGCAGGTCGATCGTGACGATCTGCTGTCCATCCTCTTCCTTCGCGGTCCAACCCTTCAGGCGGGATTCCGCCGAAACATCCAGAATGCGATGGTCTTTCGGAACCGAAACTCGCAGCTGGGAAACCTCGCCACGCAGCACCTCATAGGAGAGCAGGGCGTCGGTATGGATCAGGCCGTCTTCCAGGCTGACCTTGGTGTAGTTGGTGACGCTGGCGAGCAGATCCATTTCGGGCTTGCTCGTGGCCTTTGGGCGCCAACGGGCGGAAATCCGCGGAGTTGCCCCAAGGTTAGCCTTGATGCGAGTTTGCATCGCAGCTGCCTCGACCGGAATTCCGATCAGGCGGGGCGTCACTTCGACGGTTTGTTCCGCCTCGGGAATGGTGATTTCGAACGTCGTGATTCCCGTTGTGGGGACATCGAAACTGAAATCGCGTCCCTCAGGCGAGGTGTGGATTCGAGCCGTGAGTTCCAGGGTTAACTTCTGCTCGCCAGTATTCCCGAACAGTAATGAGTAGTTTCCCTCCCCGGTGCCCTTCAACAGGACCTTGTCCCCCGCCTCAAGCTTGCTCACAGCTGCGTCGCCAAACCGAATCGGGATCTCGACCCAGGGAGTCCCCAGGACATTCACGGTCAGTTCCGCGCGAATGCGGGCGAGGTCCTGCTCGACGGTCGCGACATAGTTCGCACTCGTGATGACCGCAGATACCTTGGGAGCCGTTTCAGCCGGTTTTTCGGCGGCTTCTTTGAGGCGTTTGTACTCGTCCAGCGGGACGACGACGCTGGCCCCCTGGCTGTCGAAGATTCCCTTCAGGAACTTGAAGGGCAGGTAGATCTCGCGGGGCCCGGTGGCCTGGCTTGCAGGACTTTCCGCAGTTCCAGGTGCGGTCGCTGGGGAGGAATCCGCAGGTTTGGCAGGGGGCACCGCAGCTGCTGGCGTCTCTTGACCAAGGACCGGAAACGCCTCACTCATGAGGAGAGCGAAGCAGACAAGTGACAGAATCAGCGGGCGCATGGTCGCATCCTTCGACAACCGAATACGGGCACTCGCTCGCCCGTTCCGGTTGTAGTGTAGGCAATTTGGTGCCGTTTGGGCAGGTTGTAATGCTTGTGCCGTCTGGAGGATTTTGAATTGGTTCTGGCGATACCGAAGATTGGACGGGGCGAGTTGGGGCTCAGTTGCAGAAAACCCGAGAAAATGTGCAAATTTTTGATGGGGCGGAGGAGCGATCTGTAACCCATCGACCTCCTTGAATGCATGGGGCAGGTGGCAAACACACGTTGCCTTGTGTCTCTGATGTTGTGAACATGCGGTTGGCGCTCGCCGCTGTCGTTTCGATTTTTCACAGGATCAACTCTTGATTCCCCCTCTCCCGACTGCTCGAACCGGCTCCAACCGCTGCGTCGCAGTGATTGATGTCGGAACCAATTCGATCCGGATTGCGATTGCCGAGATTGACTCCACTGGCCAGATTCGTGTGATCGAGAGCCTGTCCCAGGGAGTCCGGCTGGGCAAGGACACATTCATTCGGGGCGAAATCGCCAGAAGCACGATGGAGGACTGTGTCCGCGTCCTGAAGGCCTACCGCAAAAAGTTGGCTGAGTATCAGATCACGCGTGCCGATCAAATCCGCGTTGTCGCCACCAGTGCTGTCCGCGAGGCCTCCAATCGGATCGCCTTCGTCGACCGGATGTATGTCGCCACGGGACTTATCGTTGAGCCGATCGACGAGCCGGAAGTCCATCGCATTACGTACCGCAGCATTAAACAGCAACTCGACGCCCACCCCGAGTTCGAAGATGCCCGCATCGCCATCGCGGAGGTCGGGGGCGGCAGCACCGAATTGCTTTATGTTGACTCGGGGAATGTCGCCTACTCGCATGCTTTTCGCATCGGTTCGCTCCGCCTACACGAATCGCTTGAGTCGCTCCGGGCCACGCACTCCAAGCTGCGTGACATCATGGAGAGCGAAATCCATCGCCAGCTGGAAACCCTTCCGTCACATATCCCCGGAAACCGCAAGGTCGAACTGATCGCCTTGGGAAGTGATGCTCGCTTTGCCGCGAAGCAGATCCTGAAGGAATGGGACCAGTCCCAGTTCGGCAAGATCAGCGTCAAACAGCTGGCCCGCTTCGTGGATGAGTTCCTGGAACTCGGCGAAGACGGCATCGTTCGCAAGTATCGAATTCCGTTCTCCGAAGCCGAAACTGCGGGAGCGGCACTGCTGACATACCTGGAGCTCGCGAGGCTGTTGAATCTGGATCAGATTCATGTGAGCACCGCGAACCTGCGTGATGGACTCCTGCGCGAGATCGCCGATGGAGGGGCATGGTCCGAAGAATTTCGCGGCCAGATCGTACGCTCCGCTCTGGAGCTCGGACGCAAGTACCAGTTCGATGAAGAGCACGCGGTTCAGGTCGCCGAGCTGTCGCAGAAGCTGTTTAATGAGCTGAAGGCCGAACACGGGTTCGATGCCCGCTTTGAGCTTCTGCTATACGTTTCAGCCATCCTGCATGAGGTTGGACTATTTATCAATACGAGCAGTCTGCATAAACACTCGATGTACATCATTATGAACAGCGAGTTGTTCGGGCTGTCGACTGCGGATGTCCAGTTGGTGGCGCTAGTCACCCGCTATCACCGGCGGTCATCTCCGAAGCCAACTCATCCGTACTATAATACCCTCGATCGAGATGGACGTGTCTCCGTCTCGAAGATGGCAGCGATTCTCCGCATTGCGATCTCACTGGATGCCTCTCGCAGCAGTCGCGTGCGTGAGCTGGAATTCCATCGCAAGGCCGGAACGCTAGTGATATCCGTTCCTCATGTCGACGACCTCTCTATTGAACAGCTGACCCTCAAGCAGAATCGTGGACTGTTCGAGGAAATTTTTGGCATGCAGGTGCAACTGCGAACTTCAACGCGAGTCGAGTACCGGCCAGGAGGTGTCGCTCGATAGTCACAAGGGAGCGAATTGACGCAAGTGAACGACAAATTCTGGAGTCATTGCCGAAGAAAGCGGAAACTTCCGTGGTCCATCGTCGTCTGATCTGTCGATTTTGGGGAGCGAATCACTGTCGCACATACTCAAACATCGATACGATCTTTTTCGTCTGAATGAACGCTATCTGGGATGGGAGGCCGGTTCAGAAATGCTGCATTACGATTTCGATGAGAGTGTTGGCTACTGGGTGACAATGGCTTCCCAGACGATTCGACGGGTTCTTGGGCAACGCTTATCGGAACAAGACCTTACGCTCAGGCAGTGGGAAGTTCTGGCCATGCTCGCCTGTAACCCGGAGCTTTCACAAACCCAGATGGCCGATCGTATGGGGATTGAGCCCGCGACGCTGGCCGGTGTTGTGAATCGTATGGAGCGAGATGGATGGATCGTTAAATCGAGCAGCAGCGAAGATCGGCGTCAGAGTCGTCTTTTCCCCACAGCCCAGGCGGAATCCATCTGGAAGCGATCGCTCACGCTCTCCGCTGAGGTTCGCTCGCAGGCGGTCGCCGGGGTCAGCAAGGAGGATCTGCAAACCTTGCGTCGAGTGTGCGCGACGATTCGCGATAATCTGAGCAAGATCTCCTCCCCTGGTGTTGACGGGGGGAATGCCGAGATCGTCTCAGCAGTCGTAGAAATGACTCCTGAACCAGCAATCGTCGAAATGACGCCTCAACCTGTCCATTCCTGATGGATTGCATCTTATCATGTCGACAGAGGCGTGGGACTGGCGATATCCCCATCTGAATGACTGCGGATGTCTGCTCGGAAAGCCAATCTGTTCCGGAGAGACGTTTCCCAACATCGATTCCGCCCCTTGATTTCCGTCTTCGCAGACCCGAGACTGGATGTACTCAAGGAGCCGTCTGCATGCCCTCGCCTCAAACCTCCCAGCAGGTTCTCGACCGACATTTCCTCGAACTCCGTTGCGGAGTGCTCGATCTGGCCGCTGCGTTTGACCGTTTGGAGCGTTCGGACGGGTTTTCGCAGGTCGCGAGCGATCTCCGTCTGACCAAGCTGCACGAGGCAATTCAGATTCTTCAGTCGTCCGGCGATGACCGGGCCGAGCGGATTCAGATGCTGTTCAGCGACAGCTATGTTCCGAACTGGCAAGCTTCTGCGAAGTAGATCAACGCTCTGACGGACGCTCCCCGAAATCGCCCTGCCGGGAAGTCGTGTCACAGCTGGGCCACTCTCAAGTCATACTTTTCTCTGGACCCCAATGCCGCCTCGTCGTCGTTCCGATCTTGTGATTCCCCGCGAGTCTTCTGAAGAGGAGTCACAGTACACGCTGCGCGTGCCCGACGCCGAGTATCTGCTGCTTCAGCATCTGACCGAGCTCAAGGTCGATTCCGCATTGTGTACCTCGCTCGGGCGTGGTCAGCTGGCCGCCCATCTGGCCGAACTGGCCCCCAAGGCCAAGGTCACCTGTTTCTTTTTCGATCAGTACCTGGCTGATGACACGATCGACTACCACGCCGGCAAGCATCCCCGGCTGCAGATCGTCTGCGGGACCGACCTCCCCGAGCGTAAGGTCGAATTTGCCGCACTGCCGGTCACCAAGGGGGGCGAGGCCGAACTCACCCGTGAGGTCCTGCACCAGATGCATTCCCGGCTCTTCCGCGGCGGGATGCTGGTGGCCGGGGTCGACAACCCCACGGATACCTGGCTCTATCACGAGCTGGAAAAGATCTTCCGCAGCATCCAGCGGATCCCCGAACGACGTGGGGTGATCTACCGCTGTCTCAAAGACGACGAGATCAAACGCCCGCGCGATCCGCGTTGCGAATTCGCATTTCGTGATCAGGGGAACCTCATCAAGGCGGTCTCCCGTCCCGGTGTTTTCAGCCATCGCCACCTCGACCTCGGCTCGCGGGCACTGCTCGAAACGATGGTCGTCAATCCCGGCGAAAAGGTCCTCGACATCGGCTGCGGCTCCGGCGTAATCGCTCTCGCAGCTGCGCAGCGGGCCGAGGGAGTTTCAGCTCTGGGGGTCGATGCGAACGCTCGCGCGGTCCAGTGCGTGAACGAGGGAGCTTTGCTCAATAACACGCCGAGCGTGAAGGGCCTCCTCGATGCGGCGGGGCGGATCCCCGAGCCGGGGACGTTCGATCTCGCAGTCGGCAACCCGCCGTACTACTCGCACTACAAGATCGCCGAGATCTTCATGCAGTCAGCCAAGAAGGCCCTCAAGCCCGGCGGCCGCGTGATGTTCGTCACCAAGAAGACCGACTGGTTCGTCGCCCGCATGGGACAGCTGTTCAAGAACGTGAAGGCCCAATCCTCCCGTGCCTACCAGGTCGTCTCCGCCGAACAACCGAAGTAGTGCCGCGTCGCGACATTAAGTTCGAGGATGTCACGCAACACGCCCAAAGCCTCCACGGACTGCATCCCCCAAAGGTTGCCTGCCACTTGGGCTACACCGCTCCATTTGGAAAATACCATCCCCAAGTTCAAGCTGAGATAACAGAATTCAATCACCATCCCAAAACCGGCTTCTTCAACGGGCAGTTATCTCATGACCAAGTGCATGACATTGGCTCGATCAAACATAGATCGCCCATGACGCACTTGGTATAATTCTGCCGCAGTTCTCCCCATCGTGTCGCCGTCTGGAATTCGCAGGCGTTTATTGACGATGTAACACGCTGTGTCACCGACAAAGCCCATCAACTCATCCGGAGCCAGATTCGAGTTTTCGACCTCGATTTCCAAGAAACCCAGAGGAGCCATACCTGTTGTAAAACACCGAAATGTGCCATCCTCGTTCTCTTCAACACGGACATCGATCCATAATGTTCCTGGAATATCTTCGGGGTTAATGGAGCTTGCCCGTGCAACGAATTCCTTTGGTTCGTGGACCAGCGTTCCTTCACCCCAATAGACGCCAACAGCGTCTGTATTGGATACGACCTCGCTGACGACTCTCGTGAGAATGACTCGTCTTTCGACCGGTTCGATAGTCCCGCCGATGATCGCCACAATAAAGTGGTTCGAGTGACCATGCATCGCCTCGGTGGCGTTTGGCCACCACCAAGCTGTTTCGCAAGGTCCTTCAAGAGAGGACCAAGGAATAGGCACGGGCATCAGCGACACCGCAATTTGTGCATCCCTCAATGGAAAGAATAAGATATTGCCATCCCACACATACTCCGGGGAAGGATTATCCTTTGGGCCAAACAAAGAGCCTAGAAGTCCTCTCTTGGTTTTCGGATTCATATCGCAAGCTGCGACAATCTTCGCAGCGTTCGGAAGTCTTGTACTTGTCGTTGCCACAAGGGCCAATGCAGGGGCAACTGGAAATTCAGAAGCCGCAGGCATGCTTGTATACCCCATAATTCGTGGATGTCTGACTAAGTGTGAAATATTATACGGTCGCATTAGGCTCATCAACCCCACCACATGGGGCTTCACGGCAGGCCAGTAAGTCGCAGGGTGGCCCGGCCAGTATTGGCCGGGTCGCATCGCGACAAGAAGCCTCACCATGTGCGTATGATCTGAGTGAACTGTCAGGCGCCAACTCCGCGGAGCCCCGCATGGTCAAGCGACGTATCTACGACGGCAGGGTGGCATCGGTTGGCTGCTTTGAGCCTACCGGGGCGGCGCAGCCGGAAGAGGTCATTGCCCCAGGCACATCCGCGAGGTAGCCTCTTGTGCGTTGCACACCGGTAGGCTGCAAAGCCAGCCAACCGGTGCCACCCCGCCGTAACTGTCTATTTCGGGAAAGTTCGGGGAGGAACCGGATCCAAGCTCTCTTCCCACGCGGAGTTCGTCCTGGAGATGTTCATCGGCAAGTTGGTGAAGACATTTTGTTGAAAGGGAACATGTGAAAACGAACTTGACGACATTACTTCGAGAAGCAGAACACCTGTTGAGAAGTTGCTCATGGACTCAGCAGGCAGAATGGTTTTGCAAGAAAGCCGAATGTTTGGAAGCACTCAATGAAGACCAAATTGCCGCATCTTCACACTTAAACGACATTCAAGGCGTGCTTGCGGGCGCTGGCTCGTTCTCTGACCTTCCGATGGTTCCGTCATCCGAAAGCGGGATAACTGAGTCTGAAGCCAGAGATAAAGCGTGGGAGTTAGTCGGAGCGATTGATGATGCAATTGACGCTGCTCGTTCTGCAAGCCTGTAAAGCTAAATTCCAGTGGTGTAGTATTCTGGCTAGTGCTATTTGTCAGCCACTGGGTATAACGCGGGGTGGCACCGCAGGGTGGCCCGGCCAACTTGTTGGCGGGGTGCCGCAGGCACAAGATGCTTTACCCTGTGCCTCCATGCCGCTCAATGCCCGTTCACCTCGCCCTGCAGCCTACCGTACAAATCGACCGGCGCCGTTTCTCCAGACCGAACGCGCACACGATGAAGCAGGGTGGCGCCCGCCAAAGTGCTGGCCGAAGGCGTGCGACAAGAAGCCTAACCGTGTGCGTTCGAGCTTGCGCAGCAGAAACCGCCCCAATCGTGGGTGGCCCAAGCCGCAGGGTAGGAGCGGTTGGCTCGCTTGGGAGCCTACCGGTGTGCCAGGCACAGGAGGTTTTCGCGGGACGGCGTCCACCATCAGATCTTGCCACCTCGCTGCTGCAGTTGAGCTTCGCTCGGACGATTACCGGATCGCCCGTAAACCTGCGATCAGGACAATCGCTCCGACGGTGGCTGTGATCAGGCTTCCCAGGAGTCCGGTGGTCGAGATCCCGAGCAGCCCGAACAGGAGCCCGCCGACGACCGCTCCGATTACACCGACAATCAGATCGGTGAGAAGGCTGGAGCTGCCCGACTTCATAATCTGGCCCGCGAGCCAACCCGCTGTGATCCCGATCAGAATAAACCAGAGAAATCGCATCACAGTTCTCCTCAGCGTCAAAGCTCTGGCCCGAAGCTTTGAGGATTCATACGGACATCACTTTTAGATCTTACGCACGCAATCTCCTGGAATCTACGGGGGATATCGAGCGAAGAGTCAGTTTCTTCGGACCATTGTGGAGACGGTCCTTGATGCGGACAGCTGTTAACCAAATGGCCACCATCCGCGTTTGCATACGTTTTTGCGTTTCGGGTCGACGACTTCGCTGATGTTGTGTTTCTCAAATCGGCGGATCAGTTCATCAGCTCCCTTGTTCAGCTTGAACTCCGTTTCCTCCGGGTAGAGAGGGTAGAGACCGTAGAAATTGATGACCTTGTCCTCCGAGATCCTCAGCTGATGAAACCCCTCGGGGACGTTCAACATGGACAGGACGAGTCCACAACTCAGCTTGGTGTTGGATGCATACGGCTCTGCGGGGTCACCGTTGGGGACGGTATGCCCAAAGCCGAGCCAGGTGTCATATTCATGGGGAAGACGGGCCAGCCGTTTGAGCAGGCGGATCGGCCAGAAATAGTTCTCGTCTTCCAGGTCTGCCCGGTTCATCGGCCAGTCGTGCGGCAGCCGGATCATCAACTCGGCGAATCGAAATTTTTTCTGTCCCTTGGGGACCGTCATGGGAGCATCGCTCATACCGCTGGTGATCAGCGAGTAGTACGGGGACTCATCCGTCGGGGTAACGACGTGGACGTCGATGTGAACCAGATCAGAGACGATCTCGTGTAACACGTATTCGATGGGTCCGATGTGCTCTTCAATATGATTGGAGATTGCCTCGATCGAATCGGCGTCGCCATGCGTGACGTCAAATGGAACGGTTCGCTCGTTATGGCGCAGCATCTGGGATCCACCCGGAGAAACTTCCGGTGTGTCGGAGCTCCTGGAGGGGACTTTGAACACCGCGTTACAGATCTTGCAGCGGAGCATTTTACCACATTTGTCATCGGAGACCTGGTACTCTTTTTGACAACTCGTACAAACAACTCGGATCGACATGATGACATCTTGTCCGCAAAGGAGTTGACCGTGGGCCACCATCGTGTGAGGCCATGATAATCCGGGTGTTAACAAACCATATCTCGCCCTGCAATCACACTCCGCGGGTGAGGTCGTTTGTCGGCGTATCCGCTCGTACACCACTGTCGTATAATAAATGGGTTCGATGTGTGGGCGGTCCATCGTGGGGCTCTCTTTTCAGGACCTTGAGGTCTGTTGGCATGAGTGTGCGTCCATTGCTCATGGCAGAGCTGGTTCGGCTGAAGGGGTATTCGTCGGCGACTCCGGCAGTGGTACAAGTCAGCGACCCGAGCGGTATCCAGATCGAGATTGAGTTCACGCAGGTTGACTCGCTGGCGTGTGCGTTTCGTCAGATTACCGTCCATGTCCCGGCGATGAATCAGGTCGCGTTTGATGTCCTGAAACGCTGGGCCGATGCCCTCAGCCAGCGCATCACCTATTTGCTCGAACAGATTTCCCCGCTGGAGTACGACCCAGCTGCAGGGCAGGTCCTGATTCGCTCGACCCGGCCCGACCAGTTGCCACAGGGGACGCAGTACTATGAAATGGTACTATCCTCCCACGGTTCGGGGACGTTCACGCTCCGTCGTTACAGCTCTGTCAAAGGCATTCCCGGCCGTACCCCGATTGACCTGCAGGTCACCCACGAAGTCCTCTACAAGCTGTGCGACGACCTGATCGACACCGCCTCGCAAACCCCGTAAAAAGAGGGATGAACGGCGAGTCCCCCTCTGGCCATCCGCCTTTCGCCATCAGCTGCTTCCCCCATGCCCATCAAGTTCCGTTGCCCTCATTGCCGGCAGTTCCTCGGCATCTCCCGCTCGAAGGCAGGAGCTGTGACCGACTGCCCGACCTGCGGGCGGACGATTCGCGTGCCCGGTCTGGATGGGAAGATCGCACCGCTTCCCAAGCCGGAGCTCAACTATGCCGACCGGGGGCTGGCCCAGGCGTTGAGCGAGCTCGCCAATCTCGGAGCCGGCGAAGCGGCAAACCCGGCGAATGAAGCGGGAGGGGGCTCGCCCCCAGTGCCGAAACCTGTGGCGATGGTGCTCGCGACGCCTCCCGCGATTGAAGCTGTCGCGATCCAGGCACCGTTGCAGAATGTGGACTCGTCAAATCTAGAAGGGGACTCCAAATCGGATGCAGGCCCCTCTGTGTCGAACTCCGACAAGCTGTGGGAACCGCTGGGGCAACTGGCTGCCATGTCGCCAGAGCGGAGTCGAGATGTGAGCCCGCAGAAACGCTCGACAGCTCAGCTTCTCGCTGCTGGAGCAGGGTGTGTTCTCGTGGGACTGGTCATCGGTGTGTTGATCGGACGCATGACCGCAGGAACTGCATCGACAGCCGGTCCCCCCGCGGCCATCTTGCCTCCGGAAGCGGCACCCGTCGCAGTCCCTCCTCCCGCTGTCCCGGTGGCAGGGCAGGGGGCTCCACCGATCAGCCCCTCACCAGACGGGGCTGCACCCGTTGGCTTGCCGCCGGCCGCGAGTGATCGCCCGCGGGCCATCGAGGGACATCTTTCTTACGTCAATGCCGACGGGGAGAGCCGCCCCGACAGCGGTGCGAGAATCCTGGTGCTGCCCCTCACTCGCGAGGGGACATCAAAGCTGGCTGTCGACAGCTTTCGCACCGGAGCCAACGACGCGGATTTGCGCGTGGCCCGGGCTTCGATCCGCGCCCTGGGAGGAGACTTTGTGGTCTCGGGATCGGATGGGCGCTACGAGGTCGAGCTTCCCGTCGCCGGGGAATATCGGTTGATCATTGTTTCGAGGTACCAGGGACGCGATTCCGGCGGGGAGGGCGATCGTGCGGAAATCGCAGCCTTGAAGGATTGGTTCGATAAACCGCAACTATTTCTTGGGCAAACGCAGTCGACACTGACGTCTGTGCAGTTTGATGGGAAGTCCTGCCAGACTCGCGACCATGTGTTTCCGAAAGCGGAGTAGAGTTCCTGTGGGACACTGGAAAAACCGGACGATGACTGGTGGTCGCGGCGTCGATCGCGAACCTCCGGGGATAAGCGCTTGTCGATCGGCTGGCAGGAACCTTGCGGGCAAGATAACTTGCGTCTTTGGCCGTTCGCGGGCATTCACACTGTTGCATGAGCTGACGAAGCATGATTTGCGTTAGTCTGGGTCGGACCCGACACTCCATGATGATCGCCGAGCATCAGGCTCTCGCCCAGCGCGGCGCAGAGTTGGTGGAGTTACGGCTCGACTGGTTGTCTAAGTCTCCTGACCTGAACCGTTTGCTGGCGGATCGTCCCACTCCTGTTGTGATCACCTGCCGGCGTCCCATCGACGGCGGTCGGTCCAAGATGCCCGAGGAGCAGCGACTGACGGTCCTGCGCCAGGCCATCGTCGCCGGGGTGGATTACGTCGACATTGAAGACGAGGTGGCCAGCAAGATCCGACGCTACGGCAAGACGAAGCGGATCATCAGCTTCCACGACTTCAACGGAACTCCCAACGATATTGAGGAGCGGTACGCGCGGATTAGCGAACTGGATGCTGATGTCATCAAGATCGTGACGATGGCGCAGTCGCCTCAGGACAACATCCGCCTGCTCCGGCTTGTGAAGGGCGCCAAGATCCCCACGATCGCCTTCTGCATGGGCGAGTTCGGACTGGTGAGCCGGGTGCTATGCGGCAAGTACGGGGCGCCGTTTACCTACGCGACCTTCAGCTCTGACCGCGTCCTGGCTCCCGGACAGTTGTCGTTCGAGGAGATGAAGCACCTTTACCGGTTCGATCAGATCAACGCCCAGACGCAGGTCTACGGCGTGCTGGGAGACCCGATCGCCCAGAGCTACAGTCCGCGCATTCACAACGCAGCCTTCAAGGCTGAGGGGATTAACGCGGTCTACCTGCCGATGCGAGTTCCCGCCGAGGAATTGCGTGAGACCCTCGAGGCGTACACCTGGCTCAATGTGAAGGGATACAGCGTCACGATTCCTCACAAGGAAAAGGTCATGCGGCTGGTCAAGTTCCGCGACGACATCGTCGAGGAGATCGGCGCGGCGAACACGCTCTACTGCGACGATCGTACGAACTGGTACGCCGCCAACACTGACTTTGACGCTGCGCTGTCCAGCATCAAGCAAGGGTTGGTAGAGAAGGGCGATCCGGAGCTGGCGGGCAAACGCGTCTTGCTGTTGGGAGCCGGAGGGGTGGCCAAGGCGATCGGTCTGGGCGTGATCCGCGCGGGGGCTGCACTGACGATTACCAATCGCACGAAGGCCCGCGGACAGGAACTGGCCAAGCATCTGGGATGTCAGTTTGTGGCCTGGGAGAACCGGGGGATCGGCCACACCGACGTGCTGGTGAACTGCACGCCGATCGGCATGTACCCGAACATGGACGACACCCCGTTCAACGATAACTGGCTGCGAGAGGGGACTGTGGTCTTCGATACGATCTACAACCCCGAACAGACCTTGCTGATCAAACAGGCCCGCGAACGTGGCTGTCATGTTGTGAGCGGGCTGGAGATGTTCGTGGGACAGGCCGCAGCCCAGTACCACTACTTCACGAAGCGTGCTGCCCCCGTGGATGTCATGCGTGAAGCACTGCGTCGCGGGATCTCTGCCCTGCGAAGTGTGGATTGAGTCTGCTTGATGCGCTTGATGGAACTGCGTTCAAACGAGCAAGCCCGCCGATCATGTGATCGACGGGCTTTCTGCATGGATCAGCTCTACATGAGACAATTAGCGGCCGAACACCTGGGTGTAGTACGGCGACCCGTTGCTGTTGTAGGCGATGCCGACACCGATGTCGGCATACTGATACGACAGCATGTTCGCCCGGTGTCCACTCGAATTGAGCCACGTGTAGACGGCGCTCTGCGGGTCACGTTGGCTGGCACAGATGTTCTCTGCCACCATGCCGCTGGGGTAACCCGCCTCAGCTGTCCGATTCTGATGCGAGCGACCTTCGAGGTAATGTGACATCGAGTTGTAGCGGGCCATGTTTGCACTATGCAGTCGGGCGGCTCGACAGAGACGGGGATCGATCCGCAGCATCGGCAAACCCGAGTTCGCCCGGGCCTGATTCGTCAGGTCGAGCAGCTGTTGCTCGTTCGCAGTGAGATCGTCGAGTGTGAAGACGATGCGAGTCGGCTTCGACAGATCGACAAAGCGTTCGATCCGTCGGTCCTGGCCCATCTCCGACCAGTTCGCTATGACGAGAGCCAATCGCTTCTTCTCACGTCGCGACAAACGCAGCTTGCGAAGTTTCCCTCGCTTGGAGTGTGTCACTCCATCCACGATCACATAGGCGACCTCCGGGGCTTCCACCTCGACATCGACGAATGGTGTCTCAGCAGTTGGCGGGGCAGGGGGCGTGGTCTCCGGAGTCACTACGAGGGGCTTGGCATCGGCGGGATTGACTGTGGCTGCGGCCGGGACAACTGCTCCCGGTTCATCGCTGCGAACCACGTTTCCACTCACCAGCATGACACCACAAACGCTGGCGAAACTCGCCAGAACCATCCTTCGAAAACTCAACATTCGAAATCCTTCTCCCAACAGATCACTGGCGATTCATCAACTCCCAAAAACGGGAGAATCGCCAGCCAAACACCATCCCGAACGAACGGGTCTGGTGACATTCATGTCAGAGAAAAGATGGGCAATGTACGTGCCGCCCTAAGGCGATTTTGGGCATCTGTCGCAAGTGGCCTTGACCGTTACGGATAGGCAAACGGGTAAAAATGCCTTGATTTGAAGTGGCTGACGGAATGACAGGAACTGCTCAATTTTCCTGTGAATTACGCAAAAACGCAGTGGTCGGAATCAATATGATCAACGGCTTGTTCGCATCTGATACGCCCCACTTAAGACCAGATTCAATGCGACCTTTAGATGACCTTCTTCACTTGGTTGCAAACGCAGGTCACCGAAGTCAGCTGCAAGCATGACTTACAGCCGAAGTCGCAATCCGCCTGATCGGATCAGTCCTGGAAATCGGGAGACAACGGTCGTAAGCGAGGAGGGGACGAAACCGGCAAGTTTTGCGACTCGCCCCCGGACTGGGCTGGAAAACGGTCTGGGAACTGCCGACGATGGATGGGTGGGGTGGTCTGCACCTTCGTCGGGGCGTCGTTGTTCCCCGGCTGCCGTCATTTGTTCGCCGTTCGATGGAGCCTTCCATGCGGGCGATTCGCCTTCTACTGACCACCTGCATCGTTGGTCTCACCGCAGCGACATTGTTCGCGAGCGATCTGCCGCGCGAGGCCGACCTGGCCCGTAACGGCCTCAAGATGGCCTGGTGGGGGCGTGCTGCCATCGACCCCGGGCGCGAGAAGGTCGACTTTGTCACCAATGACGAAGAAATGATCTTCATTCGCTCGACCACCGGTATCATCACCGCCTTCGACATCGAATCAGGAAAGCGGGTCTGGTCAACGCTCGTTGGTCGCCCCAATCAGCAGGCTTTTCCGCCAGAGACGAACTCCAAGCAGCTGCTCATCTGTGTCGGTCTCAGTCTTTTCTCGCTCGACAAGCGAAACGGAGCTGTGATCTGGGAACTGACCCTGCCCAAGAGTCCCTCGGCATCTCCCGCAGTGGACAATGATCAGGTCTACATCGGGACGGTCGATGGCAGCGTGTATGGCTTTGACCTGAAGATTACCCAGAAGTTGGGCCAGCAGCGTCGGTTGCCTGAGTTCTCACACCTGGCACTCATCTGGCGGTATCAAGCCCCCTCGGAAATCGTTTCGCCTCCGATCGCAACATCACGGAGTGTGTGCTTTGCCAGCTCCACAGGCACACTCTTCTCCGTCGCGACGAAAGAAGAGAAGCTGCTCTTCCAGTTTGAAACCGATGCCAAGGTTGTAACGCCGCTTGGTCGCAATGAAGATTCGATTCTTCTGGCCGCCGAGAACGCGCGGATGTACTGCCTGAATCAGGACAATGGGGAGTACCGCTGGGCATTTACCTCAGCTCATCGGATCCGTCTGCAACCGCGTTTCTTTGGCAACCGTGTGTATGTGACTCCGGAAACCGTGGGCACCTATGCCCTGAATGGAGAGACGGGCAGCGAGATCTGGCCGAAGCCCCAGGAGCAAGCCCGTAAAGTCCTGATGGTGGGTCAGTCCCGTCTGTATGCCTTCAACGATCAGAACGAGATCGTCGTTCTCGAAGCCTCTGACGGACGCGTGGTCGGGAAAATCCCGAGTCGCCAATTCGTGGACAGCCCGACCAACGATCGTACTGATCGCCTGTTTCTGGTGACTTCCAAGGGCGTCGTCGTCTGTGTGAAGGAAAAGGACTCCGCGATCCCCGCCTATCACCTGCATCCTGAACGACGTCCCATTCTGCCGGAGTTCACTCCGGAAGAGGGAGCCGAAACTCCAGAAGAGCCCTCGACGGATGGGGCCCAGACCACGGAAGAGCCCGCGACTGAAGAAGAGCCTGCCAAGTGAGTGGTGCTTCAGATGATCTTCTCCTCACGTTGATCTGAAACACGGTCTCGCACTCCGATCATGTTCTTTCGATTCTGTGCTGCTCTGTCGCTGGTCGTGTTGATTGCTGCGACAGGGATCGCGGTCGAGAAGCAGTTGCTCGATATGAAGCGTCAGCAGACTCTGCAGGTCTACCGACTCGAACAGCTGGAAGAGAAGTACGCCCGGCTCAAGTTGCGTACGCAGGAATTGGGGGCCCCCTCCCGTCTGATGGAATCTCTGGAACAAGCCGAAGCCGAGCGAGCTGCCCGACGACGGTCCAGTTCAACATCCACTTCGAAACGCCGGTGATCGACGTACGAAGTGTCTGGAACACTCTGTTGAGGTTGTTCGGATTCCATTCCACTTGAACCCTTCCCATGCCAATCCCGAGCGAACCGCGACTGGCCTGGCGTCCGATCAGTGTGCAACTGGTCCTGACGCTGGTCTGGTGCGTGCTCATCGGACGTATGGTGCAAGTCCAGTGGGTGCAGCGCGAAAAGTTCGCCAGTCGGGCGACTCGCCAGCAGCAGCACGAAGAGGTGATCCCGTCCCGCCCCGGTGACTTGTATGATCGCCGTGGACGTCTGCTGGCCACGACGATTGCTGTGCAGAGTTTGTATATCGATCCCGCACGGGTCGTCGACTCGTTTCGCACTGCTTGCGTTCTTGCCAATGCTCTGGGGCTTGACCCCACAGAGGTCCAGCAGCGAGTCCTTGATCATCGCGACAAGCGATTCCTGTGGATCAAACGTCGCCTGTCCGAGTCCGAAGTCTCGCAGATCCTGGCGGCGAATCTCCCCGCTGCTGAATGGGGTTTCCGGGCGGAGTATCAGCGGGTCTACCCCCAGGGGGCGATCGCCGCGCATGTGCTCGGTTGGCGCGATATCGATGGGACTCCTCATGGGGGAGTCGAGGAGTTCTTTCACACTCGTTTACGAGGCGAGCCAGGTCGCCGTACTGTCGTGCGCGATGCTCGCAGCTTTGTCATCGATGTGCTGGAAGGCGAAACGATCCCCGCCCGGCCCGGCGAGAATATCCAGCTGACGCTCGACACCGTTTGCCAATTGCATGTGGAAAAACGGATGGACGAGTTGATGCAGACCTTCCAGCCGGTGGGAGCTTGCGCGACAGTCCTTGATCCCGCGACGGGGGAGGTTCTGGCGATGGTGAGTCGTCCGGCCTTTGACCCGACTCATCCCGAGGTGGCACCTCATGATTCGTGGCGGAACCTGTCGATTCAAGCGGCCTACGAACCCGGCTCGACGATCAAGCCGGTTGTCGTGGCGTGGGGACTCGATCGGGCGATGCTGCGAACCACCGACACGTTGAACTGTGAGCGAGGGGCCTATCGCATGGGGCCTCGCGTGCTGCACGATCACCACCGCTATGGGGTATTGAGCCTGAAAGATGTACTCGTGAAGTCGAGTAACATTGGGATGGCCAAGATCGGAGAGACGATTACGAATCCCGGGTTGCATGACCTACTGACTCGGTTCAATTTCGGCCAGCGAACGGGGATCGAGCTACCAGGCGAGTTGCCGGGTACGCTGCATCCACTCGACAAGTGGACGATCTACTCCACGGGATCGATCCCCATGGGGCAGGAGATGCTGGCCACTCCGCTGCAGATTCTGGCTGCACATGCGGCACTGGCGAATGGGGGGCGCTGGATCACCCCGCATCTGTATCTCGGATCTGTGGGGCATCACTCGATTGCTCCCCACGTGATGTCGACTGATGTCGTCGGGCCAGAATCGACTCGCTGGGTCGTGGAGGAGGCGATGGTCGATGTGGTTCAGCGCGGGACCGGGACCAAGGCCAAGCTCGCCGACTACTCGCTCTTCGGGAAGACGGGAACCTCGCAGAAGATGGACCCCGACGGAAGCTACTCCCATACACGCCACATCAGCTCCTTCGTCTGTGGGGCTCCAGTCAAAGATCCACGCGTGCTCGTCATCGTGACGGTCGACGAACCGACGCAAGGGGGCAGTGACTACGGCGGAATGGTCGCCGCTCCTGCCGCTGCAGGGATTGTGAATGACATTCTCAAATACATGCAGGTCCCCAGCGACCAACCGACTCAAACCACCGAAGCCGCACAGCAAAAAGCATCTCGAAGATAAGTCCACTCTCGAACGTGGCCAGTCACCAACATGGGTGGGCGAAGCTCCTGCTGAGCCGCAACGCCTCAGCCAGCTCAGCCGTTCTCGCACGACATGGCTGACTCTTGAACTGGCCAGACGCCGCTCCGGTCATCCGAGTAATACTTCTTCAGTAGCAACTCGATATCACTCACGTGGCTGGCCATCGCCATCGCGTTGCGAACCTCGGCGTGGTCCGGGTGCAATCGGGCGTACTTGACCAAATGTTTCCGCAGTCTCGGCACGCATGCCGCATCGCCGTAGGTGTCTTGAGCGAGCCGGACGTGCTCGCGAATCACCTCGCCTTGCTCCATCAGGCAGGGCGGGGCCGGGTGAGGAGCACCGCTGAGTAACGCATTCGTACAGAAGAAAATCCAAGGATTCCCAATGGCGCCCCGGGCGATCGAGACTCCATCAACACCGGTTTCAGCCAGCATACGAACGCAGTCCTCCGCGGTGAACAAGTCACCGCTGCCGAGGATCGTCCGCTGCGGGAATGTCGCCTTTGCCTCCCGGAGAAAACTCCAGCGGCTCGGGCCGACATACCTCTGCTCGACCGTCCTTCCATGCAACGTCACTGCGGCAATGCCGCGATCGAAGGCCCCTTGAAGAATCGTCAACGTCCTGTCGCGACTCGCGTCAGTCTCATCGATGCCGCGTCGCATTTTGATGGTGACGGGGATGTTGGCCGGGACGCAATCACGAACTCGCGAAACAATTTCGAGAGCTGCTTCGGGCTGACCAAGGTGATACCCACCTCGACACCCTCCGATGGCCGATTTCACCGGACAGCCGAAGTTAATGTCGATGACATCAAAGCCCGCCTGCACCAGACGCTGGGCGGCGAACTGGAACTGCGCCGGATCAGAGCCCATGAGTTGGCCACCGATCGGGTGATCGCCATCGGCGATCTGCAAGTGGCGACGGATGAAGTTCGTCGATTGCGACTCAACAGCGAATCGATCGATGAGCACCTCGGCCAGTGCGTATTTTGCGCCGAACCGTCGGGCCAGTTGACGCATGGGCCCGTCGCTGTACCCACTCAAGGCCGCCTGAGCCAAGGGGGAGTCGATCGTGAGCGGGCCGATACGTAATGACATGTGAGTGCTGAAAGTGCAGTGAATTGTTGGCCAATGATCGGCAGAACAAACGGAGGAGCAAACGGGGCAGCTTACTTCGCCGGAGCGAATCGCAGATGGCGATACCGCAAGCGGTGCCCCTCTGCTTGCAGCCCGATCAATCCACTCTTCAACTCCCCCGGCTGGCCCACTGCGACAACCTGGCCGTTGATCGAGGCTGTGATCGCGCCGGCCTTGGTGGTGATCTCGACCGAGTTCCACTCGCCAACGGGTTTGCGGGCTGACTCTCTTATGTCGGGAGAGTCCTGGAACTCGACAGCCACGGCTCCCCCGTTGGGGCGCAGCTGGCCCATCTCGCTATGCTTGCCCTGAACCTCAATCGACTTGGGCCAGACCGCGTGGGGCTCCTGGATAAAGAGCAGCACTCCGGTGTTGTGGCCCGCCAGCTTGGCCGGATCAGTGATCTTGGGGTCGGGCTCAAACTTATAGTCGAACCGCAAGACGCCATCGCCGTACGGAGACCTCGTATACAGGTAACACTTCGGCTTCCCAGTGCAGAGGAACTCATCCCCCTGGCTGCTCCAGGTCTGCGTCGTGGTGTCATCGGCAGGGAAGACTGCCATGTCGCCAAAAGCGATTGGCGAGAAACCCTCTTCGATGGTGAATGCGGGGGGGCTGTCGGTCGGGGCCGTTAGTTGTTTCTGGCTCTCGGTGGTCGAAACGGGGGGCTGTGATTCACATCCCAGTACCAACAGTACTGAGGTTATTAACCACAGCTTGCCCCGATAAGAGCAGTCGATCGCGAGAGTCGTTTTCAAGTTACTCGTCATCATACTCGCTGGTGCTTCCTTCGTACTTGGCGTCACCGAAAGCCAGGATGGGATAGAAGACAATCGGCAGAAGTATAAGCCCCAGTGCGAATCCTCCCCCCTTGCCAAACTTCTTCGCGAGTTCAAGGACCATCATGATCGACACGACTATCCCCACGAATGGAATGAACAACAGTAGCACCCACCAGACCGGCTTTCCGACAATCTGTAACATCACGATAATGTTGTAGATCGGGATGATGGCCGCCCAACCAGGTTTGCCCGCCTTCTCGAATACCTTCCACAGGCTGACGATCATCAACAGCAGTATTGCAAAGTAAATGACCATGAAAATGGCAGCTACCCCTGGTGGAATTTCAGGAGCGTTGGCTGCGTTATTCTGGGCCAGCAGCAAAGCAGATGTCCACATGTTTTAACCTTCAATGGAGGGGAGAGATACACTGGAACTAATCTGGTTTTAACTCGGGGAAGCTGAATGTTCAATTCATAATCCAGAGGCATCTAGAGCATGGATTTGTGGAATCTCACTTGCCCAGAGACAGCTCTGTCAGCCGCAGCTGGCCACAGGCGGCGTCGATATCCGCCCCCTTGCGTTTGCGGACCGTGACGTTGACTCCGCCATGTTGGAGCATCTCGACGAACATCTTTGTGCGAGGCTCTGCGGGAGCTGCGAGGTCAATTGGGGCGACCGGATTCATCGGGATCAGGTTCACATGGGCGTTCAGATTCCGCAGCAGCTTGGCCAGCTGTTTCGCTTCCTCCGGTCCGTCGTTGCGACCTGCCAGCAGAACATACTCGTATGTCACCCTGCGGCCGGTGATCTGGAAATACTCTTCCGCCGCTTTGAGGATGGCCTCGATTCCGGTGCGTTTGTTCGTGGGGACAATCTCCGTTCGTAGAGTGTCATTGGGAGCATGGAGCGATACCGCCAGGTTGTAGGGCGTCCCATGCCGGGCCAACTCTCGCATCTTCTCCGGAAGGCCCACGGTCGAAATCGTGATGCGGCGGGCTCCGAGTCCCATGCCGCCCTTCTCGTTCAAGGTGTCGAGGGCGGGCAGCAGTGAACGCAAGTTCGCGAGCGGTTCCCCCATGCCCATCACGACGATGTTAGTGATTCGCTCTTCCAACCCGAGCAGGCGGTCAACGCGTAATACCTGCTCCAGGATCTCCCCCGTGGAGAGGTTGCGTTTCACTCCCTCCAAGCCGCTGGCACAGAAGATACATCCCATGCCACAGCCGACTTGAGTACTGATACAGACCGTGCGCCGGTCGGGCTCTCGCATCAGTACGCATTCGACGAGGTCGCCTTCACCCAGCTCAAGAAGAAGCTTCTCAGTGCGGTCGGAAGAGACCTGATGCCGCACGACCCGGCCCGCCCAGAACCGGAATTCATCTGCCAGTTGGGCTCGAACCTTGGCGGGGATGTCGTGCATCTCGGCGAACGAGTTCACACGCTTCCCGAAGATCCATTGGCGGATCTGGTCGACACGATAAGACGGAACGCCCTTCGACTCGCACCAATCGGTCAATCCCTGACGGGTCAGATCGGTGAACAACGGCAGGACGGGGCGAGCAAGCTCTTCGGACATTCACATTCGATCTGGTGGTTGCGTCCACTCAATAACGTATTAAGCCGAGACAGCGGAGTCACGGCAGATTTCAGTGTGCTTCAGCCATTCGACCCGATCGACCAGGATGTGTTCTCCGGTCTCCTGATCGAGCAATCCAATCGCATCGGCTTCGCGGTCGTCAGCACGGACCAGTCGAGCCCGCGAGATCAAACGAGTCTCAAAGACCGACGGCGTCACAAATTGACGAGAGGGAAGTGGGGTCGTCTGTGATTTCCGGTGGAGCATCATACCACGCTGAGGAGGATTCGGTTCGGCTCACTCCGCGAGTCATCAACCGAAGACAGAAGTTTGGCAGTTCCCCTGCCAATATGAACACAGAAACTTCGGAATCCTTCGAAGCACATTCACCTGTTCAAGGCGATCCCGCCGGGGCACAAACCATCCGGCCGGGATGGCTCAATGTTACCCTCACTTTTGCAGGACACCAATCTCGACGAGCCACGATTCCGTGAAATCAAAATTCTAGGTAGGAAAGGTGTTGACAAAGCCAGCTTGAGGCGAACTTTGGGAACGCTGTGCCGGTTATGCCTGTTTTGCAGGCTTTCGGAGCACTTTCCTTCGACGCCCCTGTTCGGCAGAATGCGTCCCCCTTGGCGGGAACGGCATTCTCGGGGGAGTTCCCGAGTCACGCCAGATCTTCGCCGATGCACCAGCCAGCTGACGCTGGCCGCTCGCCTTTTACTCATTGCACTGCTTTATGGCTGATCGTCTTTCCATCCTGAACCAGGCTCAACGCGACGCGGTGACCACTCTGTCGGGGCCGTTACTTGTGTTGGCGGGGGCGGGGACGGGGAAGACGCGGGTGATCACTTACCGGATGGCGGAACTGATCCGCCACGGGATTCGCCCCGATCGTATTCTGTCGGTGACGTTCACCAATAAAGCCGCGAAGGAAATGCTGGAGCGAACCCGTCACCTGCTCGGCAGTACGATCAAGGGCCCCAATCGCCCGTGGATCTCGACGTTCCACTCGTTGTGTGTCGACGTGCTGCGCAAGGATATTGAAGTCCTCGGGTATCCCGCCAAGTTCACCATCCTCGACCGCGGTGACCAGGAGTCGATTGCTCGCTCCGTCCTGCGTGACATCCGTGTGACGGAATCCTCGCTCCGGCCCGGTGATCTCCTCTCCATCATCAGTAAATGGAAATCAGTCGGCATTCGCCCCGAGAAAGCCGGCGACGCAGCTGAGGACGACAAAGAGTTTCTCGCCGTGGCTGCCTATCGCCGCTATCAGGCCCGTCTCAAGTCAACCGGCGGTGTCGACTTCGACGATCTGCTGCTGCTCACCAACGAGCTGTTCACCAAGCATCCCGATGTCCTCGAAAAGCACCAGGCCCGCTTCGACCATGTCCAGGTTGACGAGTATCAGGACACCAACGGGACCCAGTTCGAGCTGATCGAAGCCCTGGTCCAGAACCACCGCAACATCTGCGTCGTGGGGGACGATGACCAGTCGATCTACGGCTGGCGCGGGGCCGAGGTCCGGCACATTCTCGGGTTTGCCAACTACTTCCCGGGGGCCAAAGTTGTCCGCCTCGAAGAGAACTATCGCTGCACCGATCAGATCCTCGACGCAGCCAATGAACTCGTCCGTCACAACCGGGTACGACACAAAAAGCAGCTGCTCGCCACCAAGAAATCCCAGAACGCCGTCCGCTTCCTGGAGTACGAAGACGAACAGATCGAGGCCGAAATGGTAGTCCGCGAGATCCGCTTTCTGATCCAACAGAAGGGCGTCTCGCCGCGGGATTTCTGCATTCTCTTCCGCACGAACGAACAGCCCCGCGTCTTTGAGCAGGAGCTGCGTCGGGCGGGGGTGCCGTATCTGTTGATGGGGAGTCAGTCGTTCTATGACCGTAAAGAGGTCAAGGACATCCTCTCCTACTTGCGGGTACTCTCCAGTCCCCGCGACGAGTCAGCGCTGCTCCGCGTCATCAACACGCCGCCGCGCGGAATCGGTGATGCCAGCGTGGATAAGGTCCTGACCCGGGCCGTGAAGTCCGGGCGACCGTTCTTTGATGTCATCCCCGACAGCGTGCAGGATAAAGAGATCACCCCCAAGGCCGCTCAAGCGATGCTGACTTTTCAAGAGCAGCTGCAGCGGTTCCGCGAACGCTTCGAGCACCATCCCCGCTCGATGGATGTGCTGTGCCGCGAACTGATCGACGCGGTGCACTACAACGATGAGATCGAACGCCAGTACAAAGAGCCGCACCAACAGCTGGCCCGCCAGGCGTCGCTCGACGAATTCATCAACTCGATGACTCAGTATCTGGAGCGGACGCCGAATCCCACGCTGTCAGAGTATCTGTCGACGGTCGCCCTCGAAGGTCGAGAAGAGGAACCCGACAAGACCAAGCAGGCCCTCGAAGACGCCGTGAAGCTGATGACGCTGCACAGTGCGAAGGGGTTGGAGTTCCCGCGGGTCTACATGGTCGGCATGGAGGAGGGGATCCTGCCGCACAAACGCTCGGTCGACGGCACCGAGGACAACATCGCCGAGGAACGCCGCCTCGCCTACGTCGGTGTTACGCGGGCCCAGGATTTCCTGACCATGACCCGCGCTGCCAGCCGTATCAAGTGGGGCAAACGCCGCCAGTCGATCCCATCGCGTTTCCTGCGCGAGATGAAGGCCAGCGCAGAGGACGAGGAAGCGGGAGAAGAGGAATAGTCCTCAGTAGGACAGACATTCCTGTCTGTCCTGGCCGTACACCACCCCGGAAACCAGGCATCCTGAAAACTGACAGCTGACAGCTGATGGCTGAATGCTGATAGCTTAATTCCACCTCCCCCAGTTGACTTCCCCTTCCTCCCCTTCGACCATACGACTGTCACTTCATTCACTCTTCTCGGACATCTCCCATGGATCTCGGACTGCAAGGCAAAGTCGCACTCGTTACTGGTGGCTCGAAGGGGATTGGGCTGGGCATTGTGCAGCGGTTGATCGCCGAAGGGGCCCGCGTTGCCAATGTGAACCGCAGCGAGGCCGAAGGCCGGGCCTTGGAGAAGGAATACGCCGCTCAGGGCAAGGAGTGCTTCTTCATTCAGGGCGATCTCGCCGAGGAAGCAGCCTGCCGCAATGCGGTCGAACAGACACTCAAGAAGTTTGGCCGGATCGATATCCTGGTGAACAACGCCGGGGTGAATGACGGGGTCGGGCTCGACGCCGGGGTCGAGGCCTTCATCGGGTCACTGAAGAAGAACCTGATCCATGTCTACGCACTGGCCCACTATGCTCTCGACTCACTGAAAGCCACCAAGGGCGTGATCATCAACATCGGGTCGAAGGTCTGCGAGACTGGGCAGGGTGGCACCTCGGGCTACGCAGCTTCCAAGGGGGGCATCAATGCCCTGACTCGTGAGTGGGCTGTCGATCTCGCCCCGTTCGGCATCCGCGTGAACGCGGTCCTTCCCGCCGAGACGTGGACGCCGCTCTACGAAAAGTGCCTCGCCGCGATGCCCGACCCCGCAGCGGCACGGGCCGAGATGGAACAGCTGATCCCGCTCGGTCGCCGGTTCACCACGATTGAGGAGCTGGCCAACATGGCGGTTTTCCTCGCGTCACCCTGTTCCAGCCACACCACCGGCCAGATCATTTTCGTCGATGGGGGCTATACCCACCTCGACCGCAAATGCACCGTGAAGAGCGACGTCGCCAGCTTCGGTGCAGCCGCGAAGTAAGTACCGCAGCGAGCGCCGGACGTCAGTCCGCCGTGTCAGCACGACGTGTATCGGTCTCGATGGTTGTGATTCTGCTCCGCATCAAACGAACACGGCAGACTCACGTCTGCCGCTCGCTGTCTATTTGCAATTATAGTCCTACTTCGTCTCTGGCTTCCGGATCGTTGCCGGGATCTCGGCCCCTTCGGGGTAGAACTTCATCGAGACCGAATTCACGCAGTGTCGGGTGTCTTTGGGGGTGAACTGCTCTCCAAAGAAGACGTGGCCCAGATGCCCCCCGCAGTTGTTGCAGAGGATCTCGGTCCGCCGTCCGTCGCTATCGGGACGTTCGAGTACAGCTCCCGGAATCTCATCATCAAAGCTCGGCCAGCCACAGTGGCTGTCGAACTTATCCTTCGAGTGATACAGCTGGGCATTGCACCGGCGACAGACATACGTCCCCGGATCCTTCTTGTCGGTGTATTCTCCGACAAACGGCCGCTCCGTCCCCGCATGCACAATCACCCGCTCCTCCGCCGGAGTCAGCGGGTTGTATTCACCCGAGGTTGGTTTCGAATCCGGAGTTTCAGAGGGCACGGTGGCTTCCTTAGTGGTGGCGGAGGGCGCTGACCCTGTCTCAGCTTCTGTGGTGGAAGATATCGACGGAGCAGTCTCCGCCACTCCACTGCAGCCGGGGCTAAGAGTCGCCAGACAAAGAGCGGCCAGCGTGAGAGGACAGAGAACTCGAGATTTCAGGGATGTCATGCTTAGACCTCGGGGGACACGGTCGCCTGTATTCTAGCTGAAAGCGAGAATCCACCCACAGCAAACCGGTGGCAAACTATCCGGGGTGTTACACCTGCGGCGATGGTCGCAAACAAGCAGCGAGCGGCAGACGTGAGTCTGCCGTGTCAACTCGACACTTCCCGATCTCGACGGTGGTGATTCTGCTCCGCATCAAACGAACACGGCAGACTGACGTCTGCCGCTCGCTGTCGAAACAAAACCGGGGCAGACGATTTGTCTGCCCCGGTGCACTCCTCAATCAGATGTACTGATTGATCAGATTCTCCAGGTACTCCTGGCGGCCTGACTCGTTCGGGGCGGCTTCGCCCTTGTCGAGGATGTACTTCTCGCAGTCGGCGAAGGTCGCTTTGCCAGATTCGATCTTCTGGCCGATGCCGCTGTCGAAGCTGCGGTAGCGGTTCTTGACGAACTCGTCGAGGACGCCGTCCTTGCGGATCGCAGCTGCGATTTTTGCTCCGCGGGCAAAGGTGTCCATGCCGCCGATGTGAGCGTGGAACAGGTCGACCGGCTCGAAGCTTTCGCGGCGGACCTTGGCGTCGAAGTTCACGCCGCCAGGGGAGAGTCCCTTCTGCCGCAGCAGCACCAGCATGATCTGCGTGGTCAGGTAGATGTCAGTCGGGAACTGGTCGGTGTCCCAGCCGAGCAGCAGGTCGCCGGTGTTCGCATCAATCGAGCCGAGCGCATTGTGAATGCGGGCGTACTCCAGCTCGTGCATCATCGTGTGACCGGCCAGCGTGGCGTGGTTGGTCTCGATGTTGAGCTTCACGATGCCATCGAGCCCGTTGCGACCGATGAAGTTCAAACACGCAGCTGCGTCGAAGTCGTACTGGTGCTTGGTCGGTTCTTTGGGCTTGGGCTCGAACAGGAAGGTTCCGGTGAAGCCGATCGCCTTCGCATGGTCGTGGGCCATGTGCATGAACCGGGCGAGGTGATCGAGCTCGCGATTCATGTCGGTGTTGTAGAGGTTGTGATACCCCTCGCGGCCACCCCAGAACACATAGTTCGCTCCACCCAGCTCGTGCGTGACTTCGAGGGCCTTCTTCACCTGAGCTGCGGCGTAGGCGAAGACATCGGCGTTGCAGCTGGTCGCCGCCCCGTGCATATAACGCGGGTGGCTGAAGAGGTTCGCCGTGCCCCACAGCAGCTTGATGCCAGTCTCTTCCTGCTTCTCTTTGAGCTTCTTGGCGATCTTGTCGAAGTTCTTGTTGTTCTCTTTGTGTGTCGATCCCTCGGGGGAGACATCCCGGTCATGCCAGCAGTAGAACGGGGCCCCGAGCTTGCTGATGAATTCGAACGCGGCGTCGACTCGCTTGAGAGCGTTCGGCATGGAGTTCGAGCCGTCGTCCCAAGGACGCTGCAATGTGGCTGAGCCGAAGGGGTCGGTGCCCGTGCCACGGAACGTGTGCCAGTAGCAGACTGAGAAGCGGAACAGATCCCGCATCGTCTGCCCCTCGATCTTCTGATTCGGGTCGTAATGCTTGTAGGCCAGGGGGTTCTTTGACTTGGGGCCTTCGTACTCGATCTTCGGGATCTTGGGGAAAAACTCAGCCATGAGTTGCTCGCTGCGCGTGGGGAAGTAGTTCAGATCCGGTCTGTCAGAACATCCGGAACGCCGTCAGTTTAAGGAGCGTTTCCCACTGCGGAAAGGATGATGCGGTCCTGGAGCTCTTGACGCTCTCCGCGACACAGAAGTGCTGTTATGAGGCAGGATTGCCTGGAAATTCAACTGTCCAGCGGGGCTTGATGTTCAGGGTAGCCACTGACTGGCCATGCTGGTCAATCGGTGGACAGGTATTGCCGAGCGGAGGGCCAGCAACCGGCGGTTCGGCGGCAAAACTCTGCGGGAGCAAAACGTCTTTTCGGACATGGGGTTACGGCGTTCTTTGGCATGGGAAAGACCAGTGCGCACGTGGAGCGCAGAGAGTTTGGTACTCAATGTGCATGAACACCTAACCACTCGCCAACTAAGCCAAAAGGCTTCCTACCACTTCCATCTGCTATGCCGCTGCTCATTCAAGAAGAAAGTGCATCTGCAGATCACAGACTGGAGCAAGATCGTGCTACAAGAGTTTCTCAGTAACGTGCTGCACAATATGTTCAAGCCGTTGCTGCTGTTCTTCTATGCTGGCTTCCTGGTCCCGCTCTTTAAGGTGAATATCGAGTTCCCGAAAGCTGCCTACCAGGCGTTGACCATTTACCTGTTGCTGGCCATCGGCTGGCACGGGGGAGAAGAACTGGCCGGGCTGGAGCCGGCGATGTATGGCCAGGCATTCGGCTTCATGCTTGTCGGATTCTTTGCCAACCTGGTGATCGGCCTGACGGCCTACGCGATTCTGCGAGGGACGACCTCACTGCGGAAAGTCGATGCCGCGACGGTGGCTGGCTACTACGGTTCGGACTCTGCCGGTACGTTTGTGACCTGTCTGGGAGTGTTGACCGCAGCTCAGATTGCTTTCGCCCCTTACATGCCAGTGCTGCTGGCTGTGATGGAGATCCCCGGATGTCTGGTCGCTCTGTTCCTCGTGTCGAAGTTTCGCAAAGCAGGGATGGACGCCAATGGCAACATGCCAGGAGAGGCTGACTACGTGGCGATCGGTCGCAAGTCTGAACTGGCCGCAGCCGCCCAGATTGAGAGCGGTGAACTGCATGAGTCGGTGGTTGTGGTCCGCAAGGCGAACTCCGTCACCGTGGAGAGCCGGACACGGAGCCATGTGACCGTCGGAGCTGGAAGCCAGAATGGCCACGGGGGATACCATCACGGAGGCGATAACCACAGCTCTGAATCATGGAGCGAAGAGGGCGACGCAACCAGTGATGAGGATGCTCGCGACCTGGAAGAAAAACTGGCCCTGCAGCATGTGAACGCCAAGGACGATCCTTCGCTGCAAACGAAAAGCTCGGGCTGGCTCAATCGCGAACTGCTGCACGAAGTGTTCCTGAACCCTGGGATTTACCTGCTCTTCGCGGGGATTGCGATCGGATTCATCAGCCGTCTGCAAGGTGATAAGGTCACGACCGGGGGCGACGCACTGTTCAACTCGCTGTTCCAAGGGTGCTTGTGCCTGTTCCTGCTCGAGATGGGGATCACAGCCTCCAGCAAGATCAAGGATCTCAAGATTGCCGGCTGGCGGTTCGTGGCGTTCGCATTGCTGGCACCGAATCTGTTCGCCTGCATTGGAATTTCGATCGCTCATCTCTACAGCATCTTCCTGGGACAGCCGCTCGCTGTGGGGACCTATGTGCTGTTCGCCGTTCTTTGCGGGGCAGCCTCGTACATTGCAGTGCCTGCGGTGCAACGTCTGGCGATTCCAGAGGCCAGCCCAACACTGCCACTGGCTGCGTCACTGGGCGTGACCTTCACGTACAACGTGACGTTGGGGATTCCCCTCTACCTGCTGATTGCTCAGACGGTGGTCAAGACGTTCCCGGTGCATGGTTAAGCTGACGCAGTGGGCGACTCGGTTCGAGTTGCTCTGACATGTCTGGAGTTACAACCGACGCGGGTGTCCTCAGGACGCCCGCGTTTGTCATTGGTCGGGTGGGAATGGATCTCCCGCGTGGTTCGCTCACTCAGTCACCGGCAGGGTTTTGGGACCGCTACGACTGATTTTACCGATAGAATGATTATCCCGAGTCGGGAAGTGGCGAAATGGAGTTCGAGACGTGGAATTCGGCTCGCTTTGAGGGATGATCGGCTGAAACTGGTGCGAACGCCGCTTTCTTGCGTTGTGTCTGTCCCCTGATCGCGTTGTTGCATGTACCCTGCGAATCCCCAGCTGTTCGATGTCCCTGCTTCCCATGGAGTCAGCCGCCCTCGGCGTGAGATTTTCCGTCGCTGGCTGGTTCGCGGACTTGTTGTGCTGCTGATACTGGGAGTGGTGGCCCGACTGGCTCGGGATGAGGTCTTCGGGCTGTCGATCGTTTTTTATGCACTGCCACTTCCGCTGCTGGCCGGTGTCACTCTGGCGCTGGCTCTGATGGAAGTGAAGAACAACCGCAAGCGGGCTCTCCGCTGGGCGTTCTGTACCGGACTGCTCGGGATGGGAGTGATCTTTGAGGACTGGCGTCTCCTCCCCGATCGCAGCGAGACCAGGGACCTCAAGGTCGTCTTCTGGAATGCGTGCCGCCTGAACCGTGGATGGGATGAGGTTGGTGCCGAGGTTCGCAGCTGGGACGCCGATGTCATCGCTATGGTCGAGGCCGGGCTGGGGGAGAGGGACGAACTGCGGGCACAGTGGAATGCTGCCTGTCCCGGTTACAAGGTCTCCATCCTCGGTGCGGGAATTGTGTTGCTGACACGTGGTGAGTCAGGGACTGCTACCGTTCACGAGTTTCATAAAGGGAGCCGTGCCCGCCAGATTGAAACTACGGTTCAAGGACAGAAGCTGAATCTGGTGATCGTCGATATCGATGCCAACCCATTCCGCTCACGCGACCCTGCTCTCGGCCAGTTGATCGAAGTGGTCAATCCGCTGGCGACCGAGCCGACGCTGGTGTTGGGCGACTTCAATACGCCGGCGGACTCCGCATTGCTCGAACCGATGCGACCGAACTATTCGCTGGCGTTCGATCTCGCCGGGCAGGGTTATCGCGCCACGTGGCCGATCCCGCTTCCCGTGCTGGCGATCGATCAAGTCTGGGCCAGCCAGCAGATCGATGTCACCAGTTGTAAACACCTGTGGACGAAGGCTTCGGACCATCGCCCCGTCGCTCTGACGGTTCGGGGGAGTGTAGAGCCGGTGTTGACCGCTCAAGGAGCATCGCGGTAGCCGACCTCACGGCGACCGTTGTCTAACCTCCATAGGCCCCATACTGCCGGAGACCTCGGGCAAAGACCCAGCGGTTCATCCAGAGGAGGGCGGCGATCCAGATCGCCTCGACCAGCAGCTCTTGTCCCATTTCGGCGTGGCTGTATTTTCCGAGTGCCATCTTGCAGGGGACGTAGGCCAGATACTTGAAGGGCAGCCATTCCACCCAGCCCGGCAGCAAGTCGAGCGGGATCATGTGTCCCGACAAAAAGTAGTTCAGCATCATATAGATGAAGAGCAGGGAGCTGACCTCCAGAAACCAGAAGGCAATCAGCCCCAGCAGGCTCTCAATCAGAAAGCCCATCAGGAACGCCATGTGCAACGAGGCAATCACTCCCAGGACCGTCAGCAGATCGGGCCAGCCGGGGAAGTAATCGCGGCACAGATAAAACACGATGATGAACGGAATCGTCGCGACGACGTAATAGACCAGCTTGTGCGCCACGCGATACCAGAACAGATACCCCAGCATATCGATCGGCTGGGTCAGGTACTTCTTGAGTGTGCCTTCGCGGATGTCGCGAGCGATTCCGCTCGACAGTCCTGGCATACTCGAAAACGCTCGGGCGAGCATCGCGAGCAGGTAGTACGCCACGAACTCGCCGTAGGTGTATCCCGAGATCTGCTTGTCCGATCGCGTGTCCATCGTGCCGAAGATCGCACCCCACAGAAAGATCTGCGTGATGATCGGCAGGAAGCGAAACAGCGTTCCCAGGGCGAAGTCCGAGCGGTAGGCGAATCGCTCAGCCATCGAGGTCTGGAGGATGATCCAGTAGACACGAATGCGGTTCGCCAGCGTCATCGGTCCCATCCTTGCAAGAATGGGAGATGAGTGGCGTCGTTCGGTAAGGGGGGAACCACAAAGGCACAAAGGCACAAAGAAGGGGGAGAGAAAGGGCGATGGCTCACGAACGCCCTCCCGTGTGATTGGTCGTGCCCGGCTCTGCGATCGGCGTGGATGTGTCGGTGAAGAATTCGGCGATCACCTCTTCAAGCGGACGGTCCTGGACACTGATGTCTTCGATCTGGCAGCGTTCGAGCAAGGCACTCAGCGTCGCCGGGACCCGAGTGCGTTCGACCTTTAACTTGATACGCGGGGCCTTGTTCTCCAGCACGATGCCGAATCGTTCCAGTTCGGTGTTGCTCGGCGACTCGCCCGCGATCTGCAGCTGGATGATCTTGTCTTTGCTGAATCGTTCGACGATTTCGGCCAGCGGACCATCGTGCTTGATAACGCCCTGGTTAATCACGACCGCGCGGGTGCAGAGCGCCTCGACATCCTTCATGTAGTGACTGGTCAACAGCACCGTGATCTTGTGTTCGGACTGGTAGTACTTGAGGAACTCCTGCACCTTCCGCTGCGAGACCACATCGAGACCGATCGTTGGCTCATCGAGCAGCAACAGGTCGGGGCTGTGAAGCAGTGACGCGATCAGCTCCATGCGCATGCGTTCGCCGAGCGACAACTCGCGAACCGGCCGGCCAATGAGTTGAGAGACCTCCAGCAGGGAGACCAGTTCATCCAATCGTCGACGGAACTGAGTTTCCTCGATCCCGTAGATCTCCTGGTGCAGGCGAAATGACTCCTGCGCGGGCAGATCCCACCACAGCTGGTTCTTCTGCCCCATGACCAGCGCGAAGCGCCGGCGGTACTCATACGCCCGTTCCCACGGGACATACCCGAGAGCGGTGGCTGTCCCCGAAGTCGGAAAAATCAGCCCCGAGAGCAGTTTGAGCGTGGTGGTTTTTCCCGCGCCGTTCGGGCCGAGAAAGGCGACCATTTCGCCCTTCTCGATGGTGAAACTCACGTCGCGAACGGCATCGACCGTCTTATATTCGCGATGGAACAGCCCCTTGACGGAGGCCCACATTCCCTCGCGTTTCTGGTAGACGCGGTACTGTTTGGTCAGATGACGAACTTCGATGGCGGACATGCGGAGATAGTAGGCGGGAAGGGCGACGTTGGGTAGCCAGCGACTAGGGGCCGGGCTCGATCGACTTGAGCATGGCGAGGACCCGTTCCTCTTCGTCCTCCGACCAGTAGTCCTCGTCGATCCGGTAGCAGATGAGAATATCGCCCGAGATCCCCTCGACCAGTCCTTCCACAAGCTTGTAGTTCTTTTCCGTGGCCACGTCGCGGCAGGTCGAGAATTCGAAGTTCACCGGTTTCTGGCTCTGGCCGATGGGGATCTCTCGATTCACCTGCTCAATCTTTTGGAGCGGCTCCTCCGCGACGCCGCGTTCCAGCAGTGTCTCTCGAATGTGCTGACGCACACGTGCCTTGGAGTTCCAGCTGCTGTCGACGTGAATGAGCGCGAGAACGCTGTCGACCTTGGGGCGTTCGTAGTACGCCCCGTTGACCTGCAACTGGTGAAACACATTCAGCTCGATCGTGCCTCGCGGTTCAAAGTTCGGCGGGATCGCGATCTTGCGAAGCATCAAACCGGTCAGGGCCACAGCCTTCTCCGGATTCTGCTCGATCTTCGGCCGGAAATAAAAGAGCCCACCCCCGCACAAGCAACACGCCAGCAGCAAAACGGTCGCCATTCCACCGGCCACCATCAACAACAGCCTCCGGCGGACGCTGGCATTTGGGTCGAACGGATCTTTGCTCGGGAGCAGGTCAGACATCAGCGACTTTCAGACGGTTCCGGGGGCAGGGTGGCGAACAGGGGATCTCCGATCTCCTTCATCTTCGCCCGAATCTTCTGCGTTAAGGATTCTCGCATCTCCAGCACGTCGCGTCGATCACTCCCGATGAGGTTCGTCGTTTCGCCCGGATCGTGTTTCAGGTCGAACATCTCATCGCGGTCACGATGGCGAAAATCGATGGACAGTTTCCATTCCGGAGTTCGCCAGCATCGCATGTCGACGGTGGCTCCTTCCCGCATGCTGTATTCGCTGTAGAAATCGTCCGACCACTCGATCGATTCTCCCTTGAGCAGTGGCACGATGCTTCGTCCTCGTACCGGATCGGTGGATGTGGCTGGGGTCCCAGTCATGGCAAGGAGTGTGGGATACCAGTCGAGATGCGTCACAGTGCGTTCGATACGCGTGCCCGGTTTGACGACTCCGGGCCACCGCACGATGGCCGGGACTCTCAGCGACTGGTCAAACATGTTGGGGCGTCTGTCAGCGTTGATGTCCTGCCAGTGAGCAGGGGGCTTTTCCTTCAGCATCCAGGCCCCATTCCCCTTGTGAAAGATCCCGTGGTGCCCGGTGTTGTACCCGTGGTCACTGGTCAAGATCACGATCGTGTTCTCTTCGAGCCCCTGATCTTTAAGGACCTGCAACAGCCGCCCTACGCTGCGGTCGACGCTGCGACAACTGATGTAGTACTCGCGGATCCACTGTCGCAGCAGATCTTCGTTGACGCCGGGCACTTCGCTCGGAGGGAGTGTCGGCACGAAATCTTTGAACGGTTCGACATCCTCGTCGGGAGCAGGCAGCCAGGCGCGATGCGGCTCGCGATAGTGGACCGACAGGGCGAACGTATCGCTGCGGTGCGACTTCAGAAATTCGATCGCGCCATCGGTGACAACATCCACTATGAATCCTGTGGTCGGCTGGTTTTCTCCACGAATCTCCAGGGTGACATCGCGAGTCGGACGACCTCCGTCGAGAAAGCCCATGAACTCGGTGTAGCCCGTCAACGTCGGGTGATAGCGCGGAGCAGTTCCGAGATGCCATTTCCCCATCAGGCCGGTGACGTAACCGTTCTTTTGCAACAGCTCCATCCAGGTCGTCGTTTGCGGATCGAGTCCCAGTTCGGTCTGGGTTTTCGGATTGATCCAGTCCAGAATCCCCAGCTCAGTCCCATACCGGCTGGTGACGATCGAGGCCCGCGACGGACTGCAAACCGGCGTCACACAGAAGGCGTTATGAAGGACAGCTCCCTCAGCCGACAGTCGATCAAGATGCGGAGTAGGGAGTTCCTTATTCCCCAAATACGAAGCGGCATGCGGCCCCTGATCGTCCGTCAGGATGAACAGAACATTGGGCCGCGTTCCAGCCCAGCTGAGCCCACCACTTCCCAGAATCAGGAGTATCGCCACGCAGACATATCGAATGATCGTCAAGTAGAGGGACATCACAACTCCCGGATAATGCGACGACGGAATCAGCCCATCATCAACAAAGTCAGCTGTGTTTCAAGCTTTCTCGCCATATCGCTGGTGTCAGATCGAATCACAACATTGATCCACAGACTTTGATGGACGCTCCATCGTCAGGCTGACGCCACGGAGTCTGTGCGAATGTGCAATCGGGTCACGCTTTCATTCTCAAAATTCGGGGATTCCGACTTGCTGTGGACTCATTGGGAATGGCTCGTCACGATCTGGAGTTGTGGGCAGTTTCAACAGCCTCGGTGGGCTGCTCGCACGAAGTCGCAGTGCAATGTCATAAGGTGAGAACGATGGGTTCATTCAGTCTGGCGCAGCATGGGATCACGGTCACGGATGTGTTGCGAAACCCCGCTCCATCCCGGTTGTACGAGGAGGCCATTCGCCACGAGCCGGGGACGACGATCGCGGACAGCGGAGCGTTGATTGCCTACTCGGGCGTGAAGACCGGACGCTCGCCGAAAGACAAACGCGTGGTCCGTCACCCCGAGACGGAAAACGATGTCTGGTGGGGACCGGTTAACTTCCCGCTCGATGAGACCTCGTTCAACATCAATCACGAACGAGCCAAGGATTACCTCAACACCCAGTCGCGTCTCTACGTGATCGATGCTTACGCGGGGTGGGATCCGAAGTACCGATTGAAGGTTCGCGTGATCTGCTCACGGCCGTATCACGCCTTGTTCATGCATAACATGCTGATCCGTCCAACCGATGAGGAGCTGGCGACCTTTGGCGAGCCCGACTTCGTGATCTACAACGCCGGGCGGTTTCCAGCCAACCGGTACACGTCGGGGATGACTTCGCAGACGAGTGTCGACCTGTCGTTTGAACAGCGCGAGCTCGTGATCCTCGGGACCGAATACGCAGGCGAGATGAAGAAGGGCGTCTTCACGATCATCAATTACCTGATGCCCAAACGCGGCGTGCTCTCGATGCACTGCTCAGCCACCTGCAATCCGGCGACCGGGGAAAGCTCGGTGCTGTTTGGCCTCTCCGGCACTGGCAAGACAACCCTCTCCGCCGACCCGCGTCGTCAGCTGATCGGCGACGATGAGCATTGCTGGAGCGATGACGGGATCTTCAATGTGGAAGGCGGCTGTTACGCGAAGGCGATCTATCTCTCTCGCGAGCGCGAGCCGGAGATCTTCCAGGCCCTGCGTTTCGGCTCGGTGCTGGAGAACGTTGTCTATGATGAAGCCCACCACCACGTCGATTTCAACAACACCACCATCACCCAGAACACGCGTGGAGCTTATCCGATCGAGTACATGCCGAATGCCAAGCTGCCGTGCATGGCGGGGCATCCGACCGAGGTGATCTTCCTGACCTGTGATGCGTTTGGCGTGCTGCCGCCTGTGGCGAAGCTCACTCCTGAGCAGGCGATGTTCCACTTTGTCAACGGGTATACCGCGAAGGTGGCCGGGACAGAGCAGGGCGTCAATGAGCCGCAGGCGACCTTCAGCCCCTGCTTCGGCGGGCCGTTCCTCGTCTGGCATCCGAACAAGTACGCCGAACTGCTCGCCGAGAAGGTCAAGCAGCACAACGCGAGCGTCTGGCTGGTGAACACTGGCTGGACCGGCGGGCCTCCGGGAGTTGGTCAGCGGATGAAGCTCGCCGAAACCCGCTCGATCGTCGACGCCATTCACTCCGGCGTGCTGCGGACAGCTCCGACCGAAACCGATCCGATTTTCGGTCTGCACCGTGTGACTCGCTGCCCGGGAGTGCCTGATGACGTGCTCAATCCCCGTGAAAGCTGGGCCGACAAGGAGGCCTATGACGCATCGGCCAAGGTGTTGGAAGTGATGTTCCAGCAGAACTACAAGGCCGTGCAGTCAGGCGGCGACCTGGGTTCGATGGACGGCTGAGTGAGTCGAACGCAACGCTTGCATCAAGTTCGGTGGCGTTTGTCACCGGACTTTTTCATTCTTTGCAGAGTCGTTCGTTCAGCAGCTGGTCCATGTATTGTGCACTTGCTTCGATGCTAATACAGCACGCTGACTTGTCCATAAATGTCAAAATCGACATACCTTGGTTCGCTGCAACAGCCATTGTAATAGCCCCATGACTCGTCACTGTCGATGAAATCCGGGTCGCCGACCAACTCGCGAACCTGTTCCTGACTCATACCCGGTTCAACCTTCCAGACGTGTTGCCCACGGCTCATCAGAGTAGAGATCCCGCAACACCCATTCACGGAGAGGGCCAGAATGATAGGTAAGCAGCCAATCACGAACCAAATTGCGATACAGGACCAAAAAACAATTCGACAAACGGGCTGCCGTATCGACGGTTTGCCAGCACTTTGCCCCGGATTTTCATCGGGTGTGATGGGAGTGTCGCTAGCCAAAGTTCACTCCCACATGAGCAACATTCACGAGGAGCACCGAGCATCACCCCGCAGCTGCGACCGCTTCCTCACGCGTTGCGAAATGCGGCCAGAGCTTGAACAGGCTCATGTTCTGCAGCACGCTCATCATCTGCGGATTGGCGGAGCAGAAGCAGGCCTTGTTCCCGCGATTCTTCACCTCGCGAAGCATCGAAACCAATGCACCGATGAACTCCGATCCGAAGTAGTCCATCTTCGACAGGTCGACGACGAGATGCTTCGACCCCGGCTTCATCATATGACCACGGATGGCGTTTGTCTCCGAATGCAGATCGTTATAGCGGAAGCCGCTCCCATCACCTCCGGGGGTGATGACGACGACTTCGCCGACCTGGTCGACGAGAAATATCTTGAGATGAGTCAGCATTCCGCGCGGCCTCCTTGGGTGTTCGGATTGTAACAACCCACTTCACCCTAGGAAAAGACACCTTTCAGGGAGCGAATGTTCTTCGAAATCAGGCGGTGGAAAGGAGTTCTTCCGGAAATCGGGGGCCACTGGGTGATCGCCCTCAAATGTGTGACCTGAGAAGTGTCGCTGCGCCCACCGTTGGCAGGAACGGCAGTCCCCCTCATACTGGAGATTCCCTGACCACCTGACTTCGCAAATGAGCACTGACATTTGAACGGAACAGAGATCTCTGAAGACGGCATCGAATACGAGTTTGGGGTTCCCTTTCCGGGAAAGATCCTCGAGCCCGATCAATGGGCGAGAACCGCTCTCAAGCGAGTGTCCGAGGGGTTGCTGAACTTTGACGAGCTGTTCGGCCGGCCTGGTCCTGTACTGATCGATATCGGAGTCGGCAACGGGCGATCTGCTCTGACGCATGCGTATCGGCAGCCCGAGTACAACATCCTCGCGGTCGATATCCTGCCCGTGGTGATCCGATATGCGACCCGCCGGGGCAATCAACGCGGGTTGCATCAGATGCGGTTCGCGGTGATCGGCGGGCGTGAGTTACTCGAACAGCACGTCCCAGCCACGTCCGTGACCGAGATCCACTGTTACCACCCCCAGCCATACTATCGCTCCGATGAAGTGAAGCTCAGGCTGGTGACGCCCGATTTTCTGCGGCTCGTGTGGCAGGGCCTGGTCCCCGGCGGGCGATTTGTCATCCAGACCGATCACCCCGCGTACTGGAGCTATATGAAGGAGATCTGTGCGTTCTTCTTTGAGTTCGAGGAACACATTGCTCCCTGGCCCGACGCTCCCGACGGTCGTTCCCGCCGTGAGATGATCGCCCGGAGTAAAGGGCTGTCAATCTTTCGCGGCACCGGGACCCGGCGTGACGACCTCGATCCGTCTCAGGCTGCGGAGCTGGCGCGTAAGTTGCCGCTGCCGGTCTTTAATGCCGACCGCCGACTGATCGAACTCGACCGACTCGATGGCGGGAAGCCCCCTCGCCGCCGCCGCTAAGTCCAAACCCAGACCCGGGAGCGGCAGGCGTGAGCCTGCCGAGGAGTGATTTGTCTCTGGGCTCGATACAGCCAATCGGACATCTCACAAGTGCGTCGATAAGCGGGAAAGGTTTCCGAGACGGTTGGACTCCTCGGCAGGCTTACGCCTGCCGCTCTCAAGGCCCGGGGAGTGTTCTCTCACCCGCCGCGTGGTTTGCCGAGGGTGACTTTCAATGTGACTTCCTGCCCGGCTCGACGGACGGTGACGTCGACCTGGTCTCCGGCGGTGAATTTGCGGAGGGCGAAGTCGAAATCGTCGAGGCTGCCGATCTTGTGCTCGCCGACCTGGATGATGACATCCCCCGCCTTAATCCCGGCTTTGTCGGCAGGGCCACCCGGCGAGACTCCCATCAATGCGAACCCCTTCTGGTCCGAATTGAAGTCGGGAATGCTGCCGAAGTAGGGACGGCTGCCGGTGCGTTCGATTTCCGCCTTGCCCGCGATCTCAATGTAGTCGGGTTTTGCGGGAGCCTGAGCAGCCTGAAGGATCAGTGTCTCGAAGAAGTCGGTCGCCTGCCGCATGCCGGGGACGTTGAGCTTTTCCACATCATCGCTCGGGCGGTGATAGTCGCTGTGCAGCCCCCCGAAGACATGCAGCACAGGAATCTTGACCGCATAGAACGACGAGTGATCGCTGGGACCGAACCCTTCGGGCTTCTTGATGAGAGTCAGACCGCTGGACTTGCCGGCCTCATCGACCCGGTTGTCCCAGAAGTGCGATGTCCCGGTTCCGTAGACGGTCAACTTGGACTGCTCCATCCGGCCGATCATATCGAGATTGAACATCACGACCGTCTGTTCAAGTGGAAACAACGGCTTCTTCACGTAATGTGCCGAGCCGAGCAGCCCGCGCTCTTCGCCCGTGAAGGCCATGAAGACAATGCGTCGGGCGAACTTTTCCTTCTTCCCGGCGATACGACGCACCAACTCCAGCAGGCCAGCTGTGCCCGAACCGTTGTCGTCGGCGCCATTGTGGATTTCGGTCGACCCCGGCTGGAGCGAGCCATCGCCGCCACGCCCCAGGTGGTCATAGTGAGCCCCGACGATGATCGTCTCTTCCTTGAGGGGACCATCGCCTTCCAGCACTCCGATCACGTTCTTGACCGTGACCTTCTCGGACCGCAAGCTGGCTTTCCCAGCTGCCCGACACCCGGTCAGGACGATGCTGGCGGGCTTCAGTGACTCGCTAATCCCGGCTTCAATCTCTGCCAGCGTTTTTCCAGTGACCGCCTTGATCAGTGGCTCAACGGCCTCCCGTTTCACATGGAAGGTCGGGATCGCATCGCCACTCTTCTCGCCCGCGTAGCCGAACTCCATCAGCTTGTCGGCGTCGAACGATTCCAGCATCCCTTTCAATTCTTTGCTGTGCTGGACCCCAGCGGCCAGCTCTTCGAGGGCCTTGGCTTTGTCGGGCTCCGCGAGGCCGGATTGCGTAGCCTTCTCTGCCAGGTCCAGGAGCTTGTCCTTCGACTCGGCGAGCTTGGCCTCCAGCGAACTGCGTTCGTTCTTCGAGGTGCTGCCATCGTTGAGGATCAGGACCGCTTTGGCCCCGCGGCGGTAGCAGTTGCTCAGCTTGTTCTTGAGCGAGGCGTCACGCTCGCCGAATCCCGCGTGAGGATCTTCGGGGCGGGGAGCCCGACGCAGAAAGACGACCACCTTGTCCTTGATGTCGAGGCCGTTGAAGTCATTGTATTTGTCGGTCTCGATCGCATAGCCCGCGAAAACGAGGTCGCCTTCGAACGCCCCCGGCTCAGAGAACGAGCATGTGCGGAATGCCTTGTCGAATTCGAGCTGCGTTTTCTTTCCTGATGCGTCGATCAGTTCCAGGGAGTTGCCATCTTCAAGCTTGGCCCCGTTCGAGACCTCGAACTCCTGATAGGCATCTCCATTTTCCACGGTGACGTTCAGCCCCGCTTCGCGGAAGACTCCTTCGATATACGTCGCAGCTTTGTTGAGCCCTTCGGTCCCGACGCCCCGACCCTCGAGTTCATCGGCTGCCAGCACGCTCACGTCCTTGAGCAACCGCTTTTCCGAGTCATTCAACTCCTCAGCATGAATCAGTCCAGACAGTGCAGCCAACACGGCACAACTGAGGGCCATCGTCCATCGAGCCATCGAAGTCACTCCATCAAAGCCAGCGATCTCTATGCATGAAATTGTAGTCGGACACCTCGGGAGGGCGAAGCTCCTGCTGAGCCGTTTATCCAAGAGTGCACGAACTCACAATCGCGGGCCAGCCTTCCGGCATCGTCAAACTTCACTGTCGGCTGATCGCTGATCGCTGAAAGCTTTTCCTCACACCGGAACTTTGATCCCGGCGATGATTTCCTGGATGACGTGGGCCTTCGACATCGAGCCGAATTTCGCTTTCGATGTCAGCATGGTGCGATGGGCCAGAACGGGACTGGCGACTCGCTGAACATCGTCGGGAGTCACATAGTCTCGCCCCGCCAGGAAGGCTGCAGCTTGTGCCGCTCGAAACAGCATGAGTGTGCCGCGCGGGCTGACCCCCAGCTTCAAGTGGGGATGTTGGCGCGTCTGCCGAACGACATCGACGACATACTCGGCGACGGTACGTTCGACTTTGACCTCGCGGACATTGTGCTGCAGGTCGCGAACTTGTTCCAAGGTCAAGACCGGACGTAAGTGATCGATCGGCACATCGACCGCCTGGTCAAAGAGGATCTCGACCTCCATGTCGCGGTCGGGGTACCCGAGCGACATCTGGATCAGGAACCGGTCGAGCTGGGCCTCGGGGAGCGGATACGTCCCCTGAAAATCGACGGGATTCTGCGTGGCCAGCACCAGGAACGGAGCGGGCAGGGGATAACGCACGCCATCGATTGTGGCCTGACCCTCGCTCATGGCTTCCAGCAGCGACGACTGTGTGCGCGGACTGGCGCGGTTGATTTCGTCGGCCAGCAGCACGCTGCAGAAGATCGGCCCCTTGCGAAAAGTGAATGACCCATCCTTCGGGTTGTAGACGGACGCCCCGAGAATATCGGACGGCAGCAGATCGGGTGTGAACTGAATCCGGCCAAAGTCAGCCGCCAACGAGCGGGCCATCGCTTTGGCGAGCGTGGTCTTTCCCACTCCCGGTACGTCTTCCATCAGTACCGAGCCGTTCGCCAGCAGGGCAATCATCAAGAGATCGAGCGATTCCGGCCGGCCGCGAATGACCGTCGACAGGTTTTGACGCAAGACAGCCAGAGAATCGGAAGCCAGAGCGGCTGTTCCTTCAGCAAGCATCGATTGTCACCGGGAGAGTGGCAGAGAAGAGGTCTCGAAACGGTAACAGGTCGACCGATTCCCGGCGAGTCAGTGGTTGGCCCGCTTAAAGAGACGCTCACAAATGATCCATCAGAGACAACCTTGAGAGCGGCAGGCGTAAGCCTGCCGAGGAGTCCAACGGTCTCTGATCGCTGACCTGCTTAATCGACTCACTCCGTGCAACGATCAGGTGGCTGTGGGGCCAAGAGACACGTGACCCCTCGGCAGGCTCATGCCTGCCGCTCTTTAACCGAAGATTGTTTCCAGCCATGTACTCGCTTGTTCCAGTGAGACGCCCTCCAGCAGGAACAGTTTCTTCGGCTGCGTTTCTCCCTGGATCAGCGTCACGCGGCTGGGGGCGATACCGAGCGAGTCGGCGAGCAGCTCGCGGATCGCTTGCGTGGCCTTGCCCTTCTCCGCGACTTGTGTCACAGCCACCTTCAGCCGACCCGCGTGTTCTCCGACGATGGTGTTGCGACGGGCTCCCGGCTGACCCTGGATGGGCAGCAGAACACCTTCGGGATGGGTGGACAGTTCAATCATGCGACTGGAGACAGAGAGGGCTGAAACGGAGAACTACCGCTGGTAAATCGGCAGGTAGCGATACTCAATCGCCAGCCCCAAAATCGCGAGTGCCGTTGCGTAGCTCTTGCCCGCCCCGCGTTCGCTGCCATGTTCCGGCGTCCACGCTCCGTCGGCCGATTGAATGGGAAGCAACAGCTTGCAGATGTTCGCGTGACTCTGCTCCGCATACTCCCCGCCCAGTTTGAACAGCCCCACACCGGTGTAGTAGACGCCGTAGAAGCAGTAATTCGTGTCGATACGAATCGGATGGGTCTTCAACCAGTCGGCAGCTCCACGGGCTTCTTCGGTGTCGTGGGCCCCGCAGACTTCGAGGCAACTGATACCAACCCCAGTGAGCGTGGGAGTCGCACCGCTGCCGGGCTGATAGCCGAAGCCTCGCTTATCGGGAGTCGAGCAGTGTTTGACGTACTCGATGGCTTTGTCGATGGCCTCGGCGGGGACATCACAGCCAACATCCTTGGCCGCTCGCAGGGACATCACCTGCCAACCGGTCACGCTCAAGTCACTGTCGCGGCTGTCGACCTGGTAGCGCCATCCGCCGGCGTGACGCTTGTCTTTCACAAAGGCCTGCGACTCCAGGATCAATCGAATCGCCAGCTCCAGGGAACGCTTCAGCAGCTTCGCCTGGGCCTCGTCGACCATGCCGATCGCTTCGGCCAGCATCAGCGTGCTGATCCCGTGTGCGTACATCGGGCCGTGGCTGCGCTTGGCGATCAGCATCCCGTTGTCTTCCTGGCGGGAGATGACCCAGCGGATGCCCTTGTTGATGATATCCCCATACGGCCCTTCGCCCGGGATATGCCCGCAGGCCATGAACGCCATGCAAGCGAGCGATGTCGCGGCTGTACATTCTCCATAAGAGTCGGCTCTCCACGCCCCTTCGGGAAGCTGGGCGGAAGCGAGGAAATCGAGAGCCCGGACGATCGCGTCGTCGACCTTGCGCTGGGTGTCGGCGTCGATCGCATAAGAGACCGCACTTCGCCCCAGCAGCGCACTGGCCAGGGCTGCTTGGATCGCTGTTCGTCGAGTCAGGCTCATGGGGCGGTTCCTGAGTCGGAAGGGGGCTTGGCAGCTGGTGGGGCGGGGGCTTGTGTCCGGGAGATCTCATCGAAGTACCGACGGATCAGCTGGGTATAATCCCCGTCGGGCTTCTTGCGAGTCGACTGCAGGATCTCGGTTTTGAGCGACCCCGACAGCTCGCCCCAGTTGCGGCTGGCGAGGCCTTTGAGATGGTTTTCCAGCTCCACGATCCGGGCTTCATCGGTATTTCCGAAGTCGCTCTGATTGGTGGCCTGTGAATCCTGCTGGGATTCAGACTTGCCGCCGGAACTGGGTTTGCCGGGGTCGCCGTTGGGAAGTCCGAACTGGCTCATCGCCTTCCGCATGTTGGCGGCGGTTTGTTTGAGTTGATCGGAGGCACTTTGCTCAGAGCCGTTTTTCCCCTGTTGTCCGGAGCTGTTCTGGGCTTGCCCGTCCTTCGGATTGGCCTCCTGGCTTCCGTCGGCATTCTCGCCGGGTTTGTCAGACTGAGTGGATTCGCCATTGGGCGGGGCATCACTCTTGGTTCGTTCTCCGTCGGGCGAGGCTTGCGGGTCACCCTTGGGTTTTCCTTCGCCGGGTTTCTGGCCAGGCGTTCCGTGGGCGTTGTCCTTGGCCAGCTTCTTGCCGATCTTATTGAGTTGCTGGGCCGCCTGGGCGACGTTCAGGGCTCCCTCGGGGGGAATGGATGAATTACCTCCTGGGCTGGGCGGCGGTGGTTCGGCCTGGCTGCCGTTGGACTGGCCTGGTTCCTGGGAGCCCGTTTGAGGCTTGTCTGATTCTGACTTGGCTCCGTCGGGCTGCTTTGTTTCGTCGGGGGCTGGTGGTTGTGCCGGATCGGGAGCAGTCGTTCCCGGCTCCTGCGAGTCCTTGATGACCGGCAGGTTGCCTGCCTCTCGCAAGGCCATCGCGGCGTCTTTCGCTTTCTCTGCCGCCAGCTTTGCGTTGTTCTCTCGCAAGCTCTGGTTCGTGGCCAGCATGGCGTCTTGGGCTCGTTGAGCTGACGTGCCAGAGGCCTGAGCTTCCTGCGCCTTGCCGTCTTGCTGCAAAGGCTGCATCCCGAACGATTCCGCAACCTGGGCCAGTTCCTTGGTCAGCCGTTCGGTATTGGTTTGCAGTTGTTGCTGAGCCTGTTGCTGAACCTCGCGTCGACCGGCGGTTGATTTGCTGAGTTTAGAGACTTTTGCAGCGAGTTCAGCCTGCCGGGCTGCGAGCTTCGAGGAACTGGCGGCGAGTTCCTCGTTCGGGCCACCCAGGCTTTTGGGCTGCTTGCGGAACAGATCCGCAGTTTGGTCCCCACTCTGCACGGCGGTCTGTCCTGACTCCGCAGCGGAATCGGAACTCCCCGTGGTCAGGTTTTGAAACGCCGCCTGAGCCTGATCGGCAAAGGCCTGGGCCGCTTTCGTGGATGCCGATTCTTTGCCTGTGAGAGCCTCAGAGTTCAAGGCCAGCTCGCGGGCCGCCAATGCGATACGCTGCTGCTCGGCGACCGCTTTGGTGACCGATTCGGCAAGCTGGGGATCGGTCGGCTCTGCTGAGGTGTCGGTCGGCGGAGTTCCCTCGGGAGATGGTGTTTTTGCGGCGGGACCGGTCGCAGCGGGAGATGTTCCTTCGGCAGGAGCGGGTGTCGAGGACGCATCAGAGGGAGCGGTGGGATTCCCGGCATCGGTACGCTGGGCCTCGTGAGCCAAGGCTGCACTGAGCTGGTCTTCCTGGCCCGCCAGTTCGCCGGCCTGATCGAGAAGATTCTGGAGTCGACCGATTAACTCCCCCTGCGCAGCACTCAACAACTCGGGGCGTTTGTAGATCAGTTGATCGAGGTCTTGAGTCAGTTTCTCGTGCTGCGACAGCAGCATGTCCTGCTGTTGTTTTTGTTCACCGTCGGAGAATGGTTTAGGGGAGTCGGGGGATCGTTCCTCTGCCGGCGTCTCGGTGGCTTCCTGTCGTTTCTCGACCATCTCTGCGTCTTCGGCGAGCTTCTCGGTGCGATTGGCCAGACGCTGCAATTCGAACAGGTCTCGTTCCAGCATCGATTGCTGCTCGAACCGAGTTTGCAGCGAGTGGAGTGCGTTCTCGGCAGTGTTGAGTCGAGACACAGCCTGCTTGAGGACTTCCGCCTTGGCGGGGAGCTCGTTGGTGGTCGGGACCAGAGCTGTCTGATCCGCAGCGGGGAGAATCTCGTCGGTGACGACTTGCTTCAGGGGGGCGGTCAGCTTTTCAAACAGCGGGTGACTCGCAAAGGTCGCAGCGAGCTTTTCTCCTTTTTCGGCGATCTCGCGTTGAGTGTCAGCCAATGGCGGGGCCTTGGCGTCCTGATCAAAGGGTTTGTTTTCGGTGGCCGCCTTGTCAGCCGCTTTCTGCAGTTCCTGCAGTTCGGTCCGCGTGGTGATGACTTCGTTACGAAGTTGTTCGAGCTGATTCTTCCACTCCTCGCGTTCCTTGGCGATTTCCTCAAATCCATAAGGCAGCGAGTCCTGCTGAATGCGGACCATGCGTTCAGAGGTCCAGGTCTCGTTCGGCCCCGGAATTTGGCGCTCATCGGCTGCCCGGGCTCGTAAGGTGATGACCTCATTCGGAAGCAGCCCGAATTCCACGAGGTTGACCTGGAAGGCCTCGCCGATTTCCTGCGTCCCGAGTTTTGAGACCTCGACAGAAACGTTCTTGAGGACCTTTCCCTCCGGGAAGTTCTTGATCTGCAGATCCAGCTCAGCCAGCCCCACATCATCGGTGGCATAAACGGGGACCGAGATCACCTCGTCTGGCCGGGCGGTGCCTTGTTCGTTGCTGTCAGCGAACTCCACGGTGGGGGGCTGGTCGATGCGGACATCGAGGCTGCGGATCGGCTCCTTCGGGTTGTCGAGACCAAACTCGTCGACCGCATGCAGAATGAATCGCCCTGGGCGTTTGGCCGAGAAGGCGAACTGGGCGGACTTCTTGTTGGTTGCCAGCGGAAGCGGCTCGATCTCGCGAATGATCCAGCCCGGGAACTTGCCCCGCAGATGCTCGGGGACCACCAGTTCTGTCTCGGCGGTTTTCAGAGTGAGTGCTTCCGGGGAGTCCTCTTCGATCTTCGCGGCCTTGGCGGCGGCTGTGTCATTCGCCGATTCAAGATCGATCCAGACAAGGTCGAGATGCTGAACGGGCTTGTTTAGCTCGAGCTGCAGGTTGACTTGGCTGTGCTCGAAGGCTTGGATATCGAGAGCCGCTGCCGTGAATCGTCCCGCCGGAAGACCGGTGTAGGGCGGAGGCTGGACATCGATCTGGAGCGAGGTGATCGCCGGTCGGTCCTCGACGCGGACCTCGTACTCACGGGTGCGGGCACGGCCGGAGGATACGGAGAACCGGAAACCTTGCTGGATCGCGGTGAGTGTAGTGCTGTAGGCCCCCGCTGCTTCGTCCCAGATCATCCGCCGCGCTTCCGCGGCCGCTCCGTGAAAGGCCCATGTCAAACGGACCTCCTGGATTGGTTCGGGTTTCCGGTTCCGCCAGCCGGCTGTGGCCACGACCTTGGCATCTTCACCCCGGGCCACGACTTGATCGCCGTCCTGGACCTCAAAGAACAGGTTGCTCGGACGTTCGTAGTTGCTCCATGGGGTGAGCAATCGGGCCCACAAGAGCCGATAACTGCTTCCCCCGAATGTGAAGGGGACCAGCAGGAGAGCCAGCGCGATGCAAGCGGCCGCCACTCGCCACCCGGTTCGCGAGTGGTCGATGACTCCCGCGAAGTCGGTTGGGGTCACCAGTTCCAGTGTCTCTCGCTCCAGCAGGCTTCGCATCATGGCGGAGCCTTTGTCCTTCTCCTCGGTCCCCGGTTCGATGAACTCCACCAGACTCAGCAAGCGTTCGCCGAAATCGGGATGCATTTCTTCGACCGCAGCTGCCAGCTCGGGGAGCGGGATGTCACGGAACATTCGCCTCAGTGCATAGACACCGATACTGCATGTTGAACCCAGCAACATCAAAAAGGCGAGCCAGCGACTGGTGGTGGACAGATCGATCCAGTAGTCGAGAGCCATCACGACGAGTGCGATCATCGCGAACACAACCACGGCAGCTGCGAGCCCGCTGAACACCGACAGGGTTCGGAGACGCCCTTCGAGCCGCGCGAACTCGAGCGAGAGACGGAGCGGAAGCCGGTCCTTGGTTCGTACCGATGGGCGAACTGATCGTCGGGAACCAGGCTGTGACACTCGAGCCATGAGGCAGGCCTTGCAGCAATCGCGAGAGAAATGGCGTTTACGCAGTATAACCGCTGTGGTTTCAAGAAGGGTATGAGGGACAAGTGATTTGTGCCGCTTCAAGAAGCTGCGACGAACTCGTCAGGCGGAGTCTGGACAGCTACGATCGGAGCACCCGCCGGTTTCCATGACTCGTTGTGTCACCATGTCCTCCATCGTTCTTGCCACTCTGAACGCGAAGTACCCGCACTGTGCGTTCGGGCTGCGGTATCTGCTGGCCAATATGGGCGAGTTGAGCGAGGACACGGAGCTGCTGGAGTTCACGATCAATCAGCAGACACTCGATCTGGTCGACGCGATACTGGCCCGCCAGCCGAGGATTGTGGGACTGGGGGTCTACATCTGGAACGTGGAACAGACCACCCGACTGGTGGCGGATCTCAAGCGGATCGCCCCCGAGGTCATCGTCGTACTCGGTGGACCAGAGGTGAGCTATGAGACAGACCAGCTTCCAGTGACTCACCTGGCTGACTATGTCATCACCGGGGAAGGTGATCTGGCCTTTGCGGCATTGTGTCGAGATCTACTCAGCCCCGGCGATCCTCAGCCCCGGCTGACAGGCCAAGCGCTCAATCTCGCCGCGTCGCCCCACTCACTCCCGGTGGCCGCCCGTGTGATCCACGCGCCGATCCCCGTGTTGACCGAACTCAAGTTGCCGTACGACCTCTACAGTGACGAGGACATCGCAAATCGCGTGTTATATGTCGAGGCCTCGCGCGGATGCCCATTTACCTGCGAGTTCTGTCTGTCAGCACTCGAGATCCCGGTGCGTCAGTTTTCGCTGGATGAGTTTCTCGCGGCGATGGAACAGCTGTTGGCGCGCGGGGCCCGGCAGTTCAAGTTCGTCGATCGGACGTTCAACCTGAACCTGCGGGTGAGTCGAGCGATCCTCGAATTCTTTCTGGAGCGGTATCAACCTGGGATGTTCCTGCATTTCGAACTGATCCCCGACCGTCTGCCCGATGTGCTGAAGGAGATCATCTCACGGTTCCCCGCCGGAGCGTTGCAGTTCGAGGTGGGGATTCAGACCTTTAATGCCGAAGTGTCAGACCTGATCAGTCGGAAGCAGGACAACGATCTGGTCGACCAGAACCTCAACTGGCTCTCGCAACACACGCACGTTCATGTTCATGCCGATCTGATTGTCGGACTGCCGGGCGAGTCTCTCGACAGCTTCAGAATCGGGTTTGACCGGCTGGTGAAGTTGAGGCCGCATGAGATTCAGGTGGGGATCCTCAAACGCCTGCGTGGGACTCCGATCATTCGTCACGACGCTGAATGGGAAATGGTCTACAGCCCGCATGCTCCGTACGAGATTCTTTCGACGAAGCTGCTCGACTTTCGCACGATTCAGGAATTGCGGCGTTTCGCCCGGACCTGGGACATGGTGGCGAACAGCGGCAATTTCGTCGAAACGTTGGAGCTCTGGTGGGAGTCCAGCGGGCGGGGCAGGGAGGGTTCCCCGTTTGTAGCATTCCGGCGGTTTACGGGGTGGTTGTTTGAGCGCGAGGGGCTGGCTGCTGGAATTTCGCTCGGACGACTTGTGGAGCGGATGTTTGAGTTCTTGACCGTGGAACTCGGGTTACTGGCCGAACGTGTGGCAGACATTTTGTGGAAAGATTACCAGCGGGGAGGTCGCAGCGATAAACCGCACTGCCTGCGTCCCTACATCACAACGCAGCCGCCCAAGAGCCCATCCGCCAGCCGATTGGAGTCGATTCCCAAACGACAGGCCCGGCACCAGTCAGACTCCGCAGGACAATAGGTCGCGTTTCGAGCCCGGTGCGATATCTGTTCGTTAACCTCACAAATGCCAACCGCCCAGGTGAAACCTGGGCGGTTGGTGATTCGTGATCGACTCGAACAGCTTACATGCCGAAGCTGCTGCCGCAGCCGCAGGTCTTGGTCACGTTCGGGTTGTTGAACGTGAAGCCGCGCTTATCGAGGGCGTTGTGGAAGTCGACCGTGGTTCCGTCGAGGTAGAGATCGCTCTTCTTGTCGACTGCGACCGGGACACCGTGTTGTTCGACGATGAAGTCCTTGGCTGGATCGGACTTGTCATCAAAGCCGAGCTTGTACTGGAAGCCGCTGCATCCGCCACCCGAGACACCGATTCGCAGAACCGTGTTGGCAGACATCTTCTGCTCTTCCATGACTCGCTTGATTTCTTTGGCTGCGTTTTCCGTGACTGTGACCATGTTTCCTGTTTCTCCTGCGTCTGGAAAGGACGAGTCGAAGTGTTCGAAGTTCGGGGAGACCCCACATCGCAAGATTATATCGGACAACAACATCATGCAATAGAGGCGATGTCTGGGATTGGCTGGCGTTGGTCTGGTTTTTGTGGTTGCAAATGTCTGTTGGGATTGACTTTGTGTGATATCGATGGGCAGGTGGCGAGTGTTGGGGAAGCTAGGGGCCGGACGTTTTAGACAGGAGATTTTGCCACGACAGTTCCAGTTGGGCGATGCGGGCCTCGGTTTGTTCGACTTCGTGATACCGAATGGCCGAGTACTCGGCATACCAGTCCGCGGTGGTTCGTAACTCCTCTCCCAGTGGCGATGCGAGGATCCGTTCGCGGAACTGCAACAGCGTTTCATTCGGCTGCCGATCAAACCCCTTCCGCTGGAGTTCGGTCTCCAGGGTGGAGAGCCAGGCCTGAAACGTAAATGTTCGCGAGGCCAGGGCATTTGGCGTCGTCGGCTTTTGATTTCGGAACCGCCGGCTGAAGGCCCACCAGGCTGCGATCAGCATGAGTCCCAGAATGATTCGCACGCTGGTCGCCTGGAGGGCCATTCCAACGGCAGACCAGGTTTGGTGATTACGGATCAGTTCATAGAGTTGAGAAGACCAGGCCCGCCACGATTCGGTGATCGCGTTTTGCCAGTCAGCTGTCCGCTGTTCCGGGAGCCCGGAAGAAGGCGTTGATTCCACGGTGACCCACTGCTGTTTAGCTGAGTCATAGGCCTCGGCCCAGGCGTGGGCGTCCTTTCTCCGCGAGATCCAGACGCCATTCGGATGGCGTTCGGAGGTCACGTATCCGGTCACGTACCGCGCGGGAACTCCGGCCGCTCGCAACAGTAATACACTTGCTGTCGCGAAGTACTCGCAGTGGGCTGCACCCTTCGTCACCAGAAAGTCGACGATCGGATCCGGAAATCGAGTCGGGGTGTAGCCCAGTGCATACTGAAAGTTGTTTTGAAAGTAGTTCTGAACCGCTTCGATCTTTTGGGCATCAGTCGACAGACCCGCAAAGAGGGTGTCGGAGATGCTCTGAATACGAAGGTCAGATCGTGGCGGCAAATGGCGAGATGGATCATCGGGACCGGGAACGGGGTCAGGATCCGTCCCGTCCGTGTAATACACCGTCAACTGGACCGGATCGGTCTCAGGAGGAAACGAGATGTTGCTCAACGGGTCGACAATCAGCTCGCTGGAGCAGACCTTGATCAGACGGGTGTGGAGCGGGGCGAGGGGGACAGCCTCATCGGATGACAGGCGTTCGATGATGGCCTTGACCCATGTGGTCGATGGCGAGGGAGAAATCTCGAACAGGTGCTCCTCGGGCAACAGCGTGATCGACTCTGGGGCTTCAACGGAGGCCAGTTTTCCAGTGGGCGTCGGAGATTTGGTCCAGCTGGCGTTTCGGCTGTGGTACAGATTGAACGTTGTGCCTTTCAAGTACATCGGCTCAGAGCTGTCCTGGGTGACTCGGAGAACGAGCTTGTCGGGTTCGTGAATTCGCCCATTGGAGATCACTGCCAAGTTGGGACGAGGGGTGGAAGGGGGTGAAGTGGGGGACCCGTCCACGAGGTGCATGATGCTCAGCAGCAGTGCTTCGAAGTCGCGTTCATGCTGGTGCCAGGCTCTGGCCGCAAAGACGGTGGGGACACTGGCCAGGAACAGCGTGACCACGAGCAGGATGCGACGCGTTCGGCGACTGTGATCCTGAGAACTCCAGCTCCGGCTGGCATGGGCAAACCAGGCCAGCCCCATGACAAACAGCATCATCAGGATCAAGAAGAAGGTTCTGGAGATGCTATGCAGCTGAACATCGCCTGCACACAACACGACCAGACAACCCAGCGCGGCAATCGATGCGGGGATTCGTTTCAACGAGTACGGAGAGTGCAGGATCAGAATCTGAAACGACACGAGCCAGCAGCCGAGCTCATGGGCCAACTCGGTATTGATGAACGGAGCATCCGTGGGAAACGTCGCCGGTAGCAGCGAGAACTTGACCGCGAAGACAACCGACAATGCGATCGAATTCCAGAAGAGTGGCGTCTTGGGGCACCAGCCAGTGCGAATTGTCCACCATCGGCTGACGGCCCAGAGCAGAAGGGCCCCCGTGACGAACCAGTTGTTACACGGGTACGCCAGCATCACGCACTCGATCGCAATTAAAAAGATCGAGACCCGGAGGGCCTGGCGTGGGTATGTCCTCGTTGATGTCGGTGTCAGTACAGCACTCATAGTGAGCGGATCTCCCCACGACTGATTTGAGCGGGAGCAATCACTTGAAACTCGAGGCTATCCTCCGGCAGGATCGTGGACGGTGCGTGCTCACGGATCAACAGCACGCGCACTCCGCGACCGGATTCTCGAATCTGATTCACCAGAGTTTGTCGCCGCTCATCCCAGTTCAACAGGACGATCACGATGGACGAAATCGACTCCAGCGTTTCCATGAGCGGGAGCGGCAAGACCTGCATCGGATCGTCGGTGGTCGTCTCGACCGAGGCCAGCAACTCAAGGACTGTGTCGAGTCGTGATTCCGAATTCGGAGTCCGGAACAGGAACACTTCCGGGCCAGCAACGAACAGGTCAATCACGATATCGCGGCCGTGAAGTGCCTCAGCCACGGCAGCTGTCAGTGAGGTCGCGGCCTCGAACTGCGTGGCTAACTCTTCATCGGGCGCCCGGAATCGTGAGAAGCCTGTTAAGGCCGGTTGGAAGGTGTCGAGGATCAGAGCACTGCGGAACGAGTATTCGTCCTGGTACTCTCGGACGACCGGTCGTCCGAGCCGCGCCCACGCACGGAAGTCGAGACGCACCGCAGCTTCCCCCTGGACGTACTCCCGGTTGCCCACGTACTCGGGGGACTCTCCCTTCGCTCCCAGCAGGGGGGCGGGATGTTTCGGACGTCCACACAGTCCGTAGGGCACCTCAAAGTGATCCAGCGACTCATAGGCCGGGATGACTGTCAGTGTGGGGAGAGGACATTCACCACCACCGAACCGCATCAGGTTGAACGGGAAGGTACTGTGGATATTGACCGACCCAAGCTGCAACACACCCCGCCGGGTCGGCAACAACTCGAAGGCAATCTCAGCGTCTCGATCGGGCCCCAGGCTGGCCACGACGCGGTCGGCATCCACATGTCTGATCGAACGGTCGATCCGGAAGAAACCAGCCATCAAATCGAAAGCAGTCCAATATCCCCGGTTTCGCACATAGGCGACCCCCTGGAGTGGGACACCGGCCGTTGCACGTCCCGATACCTGGCAATTGACATCGAGTCGGGGCCGCAGCAAGGTCCCCACAAACTCCGCAGCTGCGGGGAGGAAGAAGAGTGCACAGAAGATCTGGTAGATCGGGATTTCCACCGTGATCGAGCCGATTGCGGCGAAGCACGTCAGCATGATCAGGATGCGACCATACGGCGTGAGTTTAAATCTCGCCAGATAGCGAATGTACCGCACCGTAATGAAGCCCGGTTGTGCCATCTCAGGAGTGTATTTCGACCGGACGACCCGGACAACTACCTCGATACGCGGTACTGATGCTTATGGCTTGCGGGGCGACTCGGAATTGGCTGGCAGCTGGTTCAGGCGTTGCAACTCTTCCCGGAGGTATTCGTGAGCGGGAACGGATCGGCCATCAGTGAATCGGATCTGGTATTCCTCTCCGCTGATCGACGAGCCCGTGGCGATCTGCTGGATGAAGTCGTCGGCGGTGTGGATGCTGCCGTTCGCGCCGTCGAGCTTGCGACGCAGGTGTTCGGCGGCTTCATGCGGCGTGTGTTCACTGCCGTTGCGGATGAAGACCGCTCCATTCAACGACTCGACTTTCGAGATCAGCTGTTGAATTTTTTCGTCCTCGGAGTGCGTGTTGGAGGTGGCGTCGGTTATCGAAAAGGTTGCCTCGTCGTCTCCGATGAGCTGGTTATTCAAGTCAGTCAATGTCACCGAGAAATCGCTGTCCTTGAAACGAAAGGGGACCGATTCGCCCTCCTTGAGAGACAGCGGGCCCAGGAGGTTCGCCTCTTTGCGACGGATGAGAGAGGTCATGACCTGACCATGGGTGATGTCGTCGATCGACAATGACAATTCACCATCGGTCCCCGGAACTTCGACAGTGGAGCGTTGCTTGAGCGGGAGTGAAACTGGGAGCCCGGAGATCGCCGGCGGAGATTGCTCTGGAGCGGCCGACTTCAAAGTGGGGGCTGATGAGGTCGGGCATCCGGCACAGGTCATGACGACGATCGCCGCGTAGAAGATTTTCATCAGAATTCTCGCGAGACGAGGGACCGAAACTACAAAGGAGAGGTGTAGTTTAGCGGCTCTCGATAGGTTCCGTGGTCTCCTGTCGCAGATTTTCGGGACATTCACTCCTCCACTATTCTCTAACCTTCCGTCTTCTTCCCCGGTCGACGTTGCGGTGTCGCATCGGTCGGGTCTTCGGGCCAGGAGTGTTTGGGGTAGCGGCGCTGAAGTTCCTTCCGAACGGTGGTGTAGGTATTGCTCCAGAAACTCTCCAGGTCATCAGTGATCTGCTGTGGCCGCATGTTGGGAGCGAGCAGGTGCATCAAGACTCGCACCCGACCACCAGCCACGCAGGGAGTGGCCTTCATCCCGAAGACCTCTTGAATCCGCACGGCGAGGACCGGCGGGCGGCCCTCTTCGTAGGTCAGCCGGATGTGGCTGCCGCTCGGCACCTGCCACTTCTCGGGAGCCTCCTTCTCAATCCATTGCAGCTGGGCGTAGTCGTAACGCCCCTTGAGATGGTCGAGCCACGGAGCCTGTTTCAGTTGAGAGAACGACCGACAGCGGGAGCAGAGTTCACGGAGGACGGCGTGCAGGGCCGCCTCGTCGAGTGGCGGCAAACCCGTCTGCGGCATCCATTCGGTCAGGCAACGCACCCGCGTCAGGAACCCCGCCACTTCGACGTTATCCGACGGAAAGACCTTGTCCCAGTTCCGGACTGCATACTCAAACAGTACCTCAGCGGGACGATCATTCTCGGGCAGAGAGCAGGGCGTTTCTGCCAGCACGAGATCGTCCCAATAGGTCCGCCGCCGCGCGACGACCTGCTGCTGCGTCGGATGAAAGAAGACTTCATCGACCTGTCGCAACTGTGATTCGGGCAACCACTCGCGTTCAATGGCCGAGGCTTGCCGCACCACCGCATCAGTCGATCCGGCGTCGACATCGATACACAAGAACAGCTCAGAGTTCGTGACCGCCGACTGCGGAGCCAGCCGCACTCCCTTGCCGCCGACCATGATCCCCTTGTCGGACGATTTATCGCGCCGCTTGGCCAGCCGGTCGGGGAAGGCCACGAGCAGGGCCCGCGAGAGGGCCTCTTCCCGGTCGTGAGCCGGAGCAGCGGATCGCCCCAGCTCAGCATGTAACTCTCGCCTGAGCTGATCAGCGGTGCGGTGAATGAAATGGGCCGCTCCAACGTTGATCGAACCGAAGACGAAGTCGCGAGTACCCTTCGCGTCGAAATCCTGCAACGCCTGCACTCGGTCAAACACGTCCGAACGCGAGCGATGGACAGCTGTGTTGCGCGCCGGGCCGCGAATGGTTCCGGCTTGAGGTTGAAAGAACGGGTTGCGTTCGGAGAGGAGGGCTGCCAGCAGGGCTGCTTCGTCAACGACACCCTCGGCATGCCCTTCCACCAGCAGGCGGGCCAGTCGAGGATGCACGGGCAGGTGGCTCATCGCCCGACCGATGGAGGTGACGTGCCGCTGTGCGTCGATGGCGCCCAGTCGTGTGAGCAGGGTGAGGGCCTGTTCCACAGCTGCCTCACGAGGAGGCTCGAACCATGGGAAGGCGAGGACATCCTGCTCTCCCCAGTTCAGGAGTTCCAGAACCGGCCCCGCGAGATCGACGCGGCGGATTTCGGGATCATCAATGTCGGGACGGGCACGATGTGAGGCCTCCTCCCACAGACGCAGACAGACGCCCGGCTGGGTCCGGCCCGCACGTCCAGCCCGTTGATCAGCGGAGGCTTTCGAGATCGGGCATAGATCGAGATGGTCGAGCCCGGCGTCGGGATCGAACCGCATCACCTTCGCCAGTCCGGTGTCGACGACACCCGTGATGCCATCAATCGTGATGGAGGTCTCGGCTACATTGGTCGCGAGGACGACCTTGCGCTGAGAACACGGCGACAGGACGCGGTCCTGCTCCTCGGCGGGAAGATCACCAAACAGCGGCATCACAATCAGATCGTGTCGGCGGGCCAGCGGTTCCAGTTCGCGCGACGTGCGATGAATCTCCGGCACCCCGGGCAGAAACACCAGCACGTCTCCACTCGTCAATTCGAGCATTTGCTCGATGCCCGCCACGGCCAGTTCCTGAATCGGCTGGCGGTCGCGGAACTTGAGGTACCGGACATCCACGGGGAAGAGACGCCCCTGACTCTCGATGACCGGGCAGTCGCCAAGGAACTTCGCGATCGGCTGGCAATCAAACGTCGCCGACATCACAACGATTTTGAGATCAGGACGGACCGTCTGCTGCACGCGGCGAACCATACCCAGGGCGAGGTCGCAGTTCAGATTGCGTTCGTGGAACTCGTCAAAAATGACAACACTTAGTCCCTCCAGAAACGGGTCGGACTGCAGCTTGCGGAGCAGGATGCCGTCGGTGACGACCATGATACGCGTGGCCGACGAGACCTGCTCGTCGAATCGCACGCGGTAGCCGACTTCGCGGCCCAGCGGGGTACCCTGTTCAAAGGCGATGCGGCGAGCAGTGGCCCGGGCTGCAATGCGGCGCGGCTCCAGCATCACGACGTTTCCCTCACCAGCCAGCCCCGCGGCAAAGATCGCGGGAGGGACGCGGGTCGTTTTTCCGGCTCCGGTCGGAGCTTTAAGGACCACACTGGAGTTCGTGCGCAAGGCGGCCAGCAGTTCCGGCAGCACATCATCAATCGGGAGCGGCTTCAGCATGCCGGGAACAGTAAGTCAGCTCAGGCAAGCTGTCGAGTGACTTGGTTGGTGGGGGCAATCGAGTGTGAGTCGTCGGCCTCTGCTCCCTCTCCCTCACGGATAACGTGATCTTCGATTACGACATTGTTGTGGGGGAGAGGGTTGGGGTGAGGGGGCTGATGTTTAACATGACTCCCAAACTAGTTCATGTCATCGCATTAGATGTCAACTCGTTCGACCGACAGCACCTGGTCGAGTCGGAACGGACCGCGTTCGACCGGTTTGCCATCCTCGCGATCGGCCAGAATGAGGATCGCTCGTGAGGAGGCTCGGCCATCGGGGAACCCCTCGTGCTGCGACCCGTCCTGCAGAGTGACCCGCACCAGAAAACTCTCATCGAGTCCGCGCAGCCCCTCCACATACAGCACCGGAAACCGGCTCCACGCCCAAAGCCAGAGCGAAAACTGCGGCTCGACTCGTCCGGCGATATCGCCCCATTCCATCTCCGCCTTCAGCAGCGACGGCACATTGGCGGTGCGACACCACGGAATCAGATACTCCTGAATCCAAGCCCGCCGCGACGCGGTGAGCTCGTGGAACGGAGAGAGGTCCGGGGCATGGGGATCGGCGGGATTCGATTCGGTCATCATGAAGGCATTGTAACGGATGATGAGCGATCGTAGGAAAGCAGCGAGCGCCGGACGTCAGTCCGACGTGTCAGGTGAGCTTGGAGAAAGGATAATGCGCCGACTTGTTGATTGACCTCGTCAGACGCCAGTGGTTGACACGGAATGTGAATGTACGGTCTCGCTGTGCCGGCACGTCGGACTGACGTCCGGCGCTCGCTGTCGAATTTCATTCCAACGCAATCTGCTTACGGCCGGTACACGAACTCACTCGAAGCCAGCAGGGCCTGGCAGAGGTCGGTGAGGGCGTCGTGGGGTGGGTTGGGATGCGAGGCGGCTTGATATTTCTCGGCCTGCTTTTGAAGGAACTCGCTCGCGATTCGCAGCTCGGTGTCGCTTGGGACGCGGCCGTAGCACTGGCGGTAGGCCTGAGTGATCTGGTCGGTCGGTGTCGCCCCCTTTAACCGGTCGGCCAGTGCGGCGGCGTAGCGGCGGCCCTGGGGGCTGTTCATGAACATCAGAGCCTGTGGGGCGACGGTGGTGCTGGAGCGGTTGCCGATGCTGACCAGATGCTCGGGCCAGTCGAACAGCATCATCGTCGGGATCAGCTGGCTGCGCTTGATGAAGAAGTAGATGCTGCGGCGGTTCATGTTCTGGTCGAGGGTGCCGGGACCGAACATGGTCAGGTCGAGCTGACCCGAGACCGCGAGCAGGCTGTCTCGGATTGGCTCGGCTTCGAGGCGCTGGGGCGTCATCCGCCACAACAACTGGTTCTCGCGATCGATCGTCGCGCGGGCCTCGTCGTACTTGGTCGACTGGCGATAGGTGGCACTCAGCATCATCTCGCGATGCAGCTGCTTCATCTTCCACCCGCCATCGATGAGCTGGCGAGCGAGGTAATTCAGCAACTCCGGATGCGTGGGGCGTTCGCCCTGAAATCCAAAGTCGTTCGAGGTCGCGACGATCCCCCGGCCAAAATGGTGTTGCCACAGACGGTTAACCATCACGCGGGCGGCCAGCTGTCCGGCACCTTCGACGGGATCGGTAATCCAGTTCGCGAGTGAGGCCCGGCTGTAGCGGGTGCGGGTCCAACCCTCGGGCGGTGCAGCCTTCCACTTGTCGCTGGTCACATCGCCGGGCATCAGCACACGCAGGAAGCCGGGCGGGACGACTTCGACCTTCTGATGGATGTCACCGCGTTTGAGCAGATACATCTCGGGGTAGAAGTGCGGGAAGCCACGGTCGTCGGCGTGGTGCTTCATGTGCGGGAAGCCCTCGCTGGTCACCATGACCTTGGTCAGGATCGGCTGAGCTCCCGTGGCGATATGTGTGTCGAGTTGTTCGCGACGAGTCCGCCATTCAGGAGAGAGTGATTTATAGAAATCGAAGGCCGTCTTCCAGGCTTCGCTCTCGGGGGCAGCTCCAGCTTTGGCGGCGGTGAGAGCCTCGCGAATGCGCGAGTCGGGCCCCGTTTCGCCGACCGTCGGAGGCTGGTCCGGCTGGTCAGTGATCGACAGTCGGAAGTGCCCCAACGCATGCTGCGGATTCGGATGCTGGAACGACATCGTGACCGTGAGCGTCACCTCATCTCCAGTTCCGACTGGCGAGTCGAAGTCGAACACAGCTGCCTGATCCTTGCCGATGCCTCCACCATCGACAGCCCACCCGGTTGTCGGATCGGCATCGATCGAAGCGGCAGCTGACAGCGAGTCGGTGTTCTGTTGGTGAGTGGCACGTGGATTGGTCAGAGGGATCTCGCGGGTCCCGGTCGAGTCGGTGACGGTAACCTTCAGATTCCCCAGCACAAAGTTTCCGTTACCTGCTCGACCCGGTCCCTTCGCGGGGAGCGAGTCGTGCGTCAGGGCTTCGACGCGGAGGCTGCGAATAGCCGTTCGTTTGGTCTTGGCAACCAGAATCAGGTTCTCAGTCGCGGGGGCTTTCCCACTGGCGAGTAGTGACCCGTCAGGCTGGGAGGCAAACGTCGAACCAGCGTCGCCCTGGGTCGTCCCGATACTCAGCAGCTCCCAGGTCTTCAGGATGGAGTTCAGGTCTACTTTCGCCAGCCACTCCCGGAACTGGACGGGCAGGGGACCTTGTTCGAACTCGGTCAGCGATTGGGTAAGTTCGGCCTTCTTTGCCTCGAACGTATCGCGGCGTTTCTGGTTCTCTGCGGGTTGCAGATCGAGTTCGATCTCCGAGCGGATGGCCGACGAGAAGCAGGCCGACATGCGGTAGTAGTCTCGCGATGGAATCGGGTCGTATTTGTGATCGTGGCACCGGGCACAGCCAATCGAAAGCCCGAGAAACGCGACGCCCGTGGTTGAGGTCATGTCGTCGAGTTCGTCGTACCGGGCCTTTTCGAATTCGTCTTCGGTCAGCTGGGTGGGGAACGCTCCGCCGCCGAGGAAACCGGTGGCCATGAGGGCGTCATTGTTCGTCGGGGCCAGCTCATCGCCCGCCAGCTGCCACTTCACAAACTGGTCGTATGGCATGTCGGCATTGAAGGCCCGGATCAGGAAGTCGCGGTAGTGATACGCGAATGGGCGGTCGTAATCCTGCTCGTATCCATGCGATTCGGCGAAGCGAGCGATGTCGATCCAGTGGCGGGCCCAACGCTCACCGTAACGAGGGGATTCCAGCAAGCGGTCGACCAGTTTCTCGAAGGCCTGCGGGTCGGCGTCTTTGATAAAGGCATCGACCTCTTCCGGCGTCGGTGGAATGCCGAGCAGATCAAGCGATGCCCGGCGAATCAGAGTCAGCCGATCGGCCTCGGGGTTGGGGTGCAGCCCTTTGGCTTCCTGGGCGACCAGAATAAACCGATCGATATCGTTCTTCGCCCACTGAGTCTCTTTCGCTTCCGGGACCGCGACAGCGCCGAATGGCTGAAACGACCAGAACTGACGGTCGTTGTCGGTGACTTCGCGTTCCTTTTTGGTGTCGGTTTGTTCCACCAGCGGCGCGTCATAGACGAATCCCAGGTCGAGCCAGTTCTTCAAGTGGCCGATCTGCTCGTCGGAGAGCTTCGGCAGCTTGAACGGCATCTCCGGCTGCTCTTCGTGCGTCACGACCTTGTAGAACTGGCTCTCTTTGGCTGTCTTTTCGACGTAGCCGCTGGCGAGCAGTTTCTCTCGCGTGGAGAGATCAAAGTCGGCTTTGATCGACTTACCCCCGTGGCAGTCGAGACAATGCTGCACCAGGATCGGCTTGACGTGCTCTTTGAACAGGGCGAGCGACTCGGCCGCTTTCTTCGCGTGTTCCGGGTCGAGTGGCTCAGCCTTCGGTGCGGGTTTCGACTTCGGTTCCTCTGCGCGAAGTGACCAGGCCACCAGCGGTGTCAAACAGAGAATCAGGATCAGCAGAGATCGAGCGAGACGCGACATGGATGTTCGAGCTCAGGCGGGAATGTGAAGCCGTACAGTCGCAGCTGAGCCGTCACTGTTAGGGCTCCGCCATGACTTATCAATCGTTGTTGATTCTAGACGACTCCATGAGGAGGGGGAATCTACCCCAATGAGATCAGTGGGCGTATTGACCAATCGGAGTCAGCCGGTGAACAATGACTGCAGGCCCGCACGCTGGTGTCGGCCGGGTTTCTCCGGGAGGTTCAACGATGTTTTTAGCTCAGGCGATTCAAATCGATCCGCGGGCAGCAGCTCAATCGGGCATTGGTCTCGGTTCCGCCCTGGCGATGATCTGCTCATGGCAGCGGAACCGTTCGATCTTCTGGGCGGTGATTGCGGGGCTGTTGTCGTGGTTTTATGTGATCTACTTTGCGCTCACTCGCCGAGAGGATGAGACGCGGTAAGTGAATCTACGTCGCTGATCGTGGAGCGATCAGTGACCTTGGAGTCATTCAGTACCACACGGTCGCCAGTTTGCGGCGGTAGGTAGTGGTCATCTCATTGTCGTTGATCTGGCTGAGGATCAGGACCATCACATCCTTGGCCTTGTCGCGGGCGGGGCCGACAGCGTCTTCGATGACTTCGAGGCACAGGTCGAGGGCCTCGGTGTTCTTGCTGACACTGGCGAGTGATTCGGCCAGCATGATCTTGGCGTCGAAGTCCTTGGGGTTGGCTGCCACTGCCCGGCGGGCTTCCTCGACGGAGCCCGATTCTTCGGCAGCTGCATGGAGTTCAATTTTGGCCTTGAGGGCCTGGACTTCGGGTTCGAGGTAGCCGCGTTTTTCGAGGTCTTCGATGATGCGGCTCGCCTCTTCGAACTTCTCACGCTGGCAGAGCACGCGGGCCAGGCCGATCTGGGCCACTTCCAGTGTCGGCTCCAGCAGCAGCGCCTCGTTGTATTTCTGCTCTGCTTCGCTGGCGGAGGTGGCTTCGAGAGCCATCGCGTCCATGATCAGCTGTTCGAGTGGCGAGGGCATGACGTTCTGGATCCACGCCCGGATTTCGGCTTCCGATTTGACGCCCTGAAACCCGTCGACGATCTGGCCATTTTTCAGGACCACAACGAGCGGAATCGACTGCACACCGAACGCCGCCGCGAGATCCTGATGCTGGTCGGTGTCGACCTTGGCGAGGATGAACTTGCCCGCGAACTCTGTGGTCAACTTGTCGAGGATCGGCGCCAGCTGTTTACAGGGACCGCACCAGGGAGCCCAGAAGTCGACAACCACCGGCACCTGCATGGAACGGGCGAGGACTTCGGTCTCGAAGTTCTCGGCGGTCGGCTCGATGGTCCAGGCGTTGAGTGACATGTTGGCTTTCCAGTCGCAGAGTTCTTCGGAGTGAGAGGACTTCAGTATAGGCCGCTGAGGGAGCGGGAGACACTCTGGGCGGGTCGGGGCGACCACTGGGGGCTTTGAGTACGGCGAGGCGGAGCGCTCACGCACTTGCTGTGAGAGGCAGACCAGCCATAATCGAAGGTCTGCCCGAGATCACCTCACACTGGATGGACCGGCTTCTTCCCATGCGGAAACTGCTCGACGATTTACTGACAGCCAATGCGGCGGGACGCTCGGTGGCGATCACGCTGTTGGTGGAGACACGCGGGTCGACACCCCAGAAGGCCGGGGCGTCGATGCTGGTCTACACCGATGGATCACAAAGCGGAACTTTGGGCGGAGGATGTGTCGAAGCGGAGGTCAAACGACGAGCCCTGTCGCTGATCCCGGACGGATCGCCCGAACTGATGACGTTCCAGCTCGACAGCGATTATGGCTGGGATGATGGGCTGATTTGCGGGGGGCGGATGCGGATGCTGGTCGATCCGATTCGCGCTGGAGATGATCTCCTCTACTACCGCGAACTAGCGCGGCTGGTCGAGGGGGGACGCGGGTGTACGGAAGCTGTCGTTCTTGATGCCGGGGAGACCGGTGTTCCCGAGTTGTCACGCTATCTGTTTGATCGGGATGGGGTGTGCGTGGCACAGCGAGCGAGCCAGCCGGCGTCGGCCAGCCTACTGGCCAATCTGCGTCCGCTGTCGCAGCGTCCCCGAGCTTATGTGGCGGAGGGGGTGTCTTACCTGCCGCATCTGGCGCGTGGCAAGTTGCTGATCGTGGGAGGTGGTCACGTCGGCCAGCGGGTGGCAGATCTGGCAGCGAGTGTCGACTTTGAAGTGACTGTCGTCGACGACCGAGCTGAGTATGTCACCGAGGAGCGTTTTCCCAGCTGCGTGCAGCGGATCGCGGGGCAGATCGATGAGGTACTGCCGACTTATCCCGTTGATGAAGATACGTTTTGTATCGTGGTTACCCGGGGGCACAACCATGACGAGGAAGCCTTGTTTCATCTGGTCCGCCGGCCATCACGTTATCTGGGCATGATTGGCAGCAAGCGAAAGATCAAGATGATCTTTGACGACCTCAGACGCGAGGGGATCCCGGAGGAACTGCTGGCTCGGGTTCATGCACCGCTGGGGATTGAGATCGGTTCGCAGAGTGTGCCGGAGATCGCAATCAGTATCGTCGCCGAGCTGATTTCCTGCCGAAACCTGAGTGGGCGCAGCTGAGGTCGGTCATGCAGGGAAACACTCATCCAGTCAAAAACGGAGAAGTCCGATCTTGAGGCTGGGACGACAGGACGGCATGATTCGTGGACACGGAAGCGGTGATTGCACGCAGGAAATGACATTGGCGATTCGGTCGAACCACTACGACACAGCCTTCGAAGCGTACCTCGCGGCGACCGGGCGGCCGTATGTCGCCATCGACGAGACGCGGCGGGCTCGTCTGGCAGAGGCCTCCCTCAAGTCGATGGACTTTATCGTTGATGGGGGCGAGCACCGGCTGCTGCTCGATGTGAAGGGGCGGCGTTTCCCGACCGGCGGGGTGTCGGGGTCTCGCTGGGAATGCTGGGCCGACATGGACGACGTCGAGTCGCTGCTGCGCTGGGAAGAAGTCTTTGGAAATCAGTTCCGAGCGGCGTTTGTTTTCGCTTACGAGTTAGTTGATCCCCGCTGGCATGACTGGCACCCGCAGCGTTGGGAGTACGCGGGGCGGACATATGCGTTCTATGCTGTCTGGGTGAGTGATTTCGCTCAGGGGATGCGGACTCGTTCCCCCCGCTGGCAGACGGTGTCGCTCCCGAAGCAGGAATACGCCCGCCTGCGCCGACCCTGGGAAGAGTTCCTCCCCGCCTGACCGATCGGGACGTTTTCCCTCGGCGAAGAAGGGATAAACCACGGAGGCACGGAGAGCACAGAGTAAAAATTGCGGTGCCTGCCTCCCGCCAGTGATTTATCCCGCGATTTGTGTGGGGGAAAAGGGGGTTTGAACAAAAGCGACTGTGTCGCTTGTCAAGTCGAGAGAGTTGCGTCCGGGGTGTTCGAATTGAGTTTTTTGATGAGTGTGTTGAGTCGGATGAGGAGTTTTCTAGCGCAGGCGATGATGGCAACGTTGTAGGGTTTGTTGGCATCACGAAGTCGCTGGTAGAACGGGTGGATGTGCGGACAGTGTCGGGCGGCGGATTTTGCGGCCATGTAGAGAGCAGTGCGAACGGCTTTTCGGCCGCCGTAGATGCGGCGCTTTCCGGCCCATTTTCCGGACTCGCGCGGATGAGGAGCCAGTCGGCGATGGCTGCGATCGATTGGCGCGTGAGGGAGCCGAGTTCGGGAAGGTGAGCCAGAAGAGTGTTCGCGGTTTGAGTGCCGACGCCGGTGGCTGTCTGCAGCGCGGTGGCTTGGGAGCTGAGGTGTTCTTCCTGGGCGATGAGGTTCTGGATCTGCAGATCGATCTTCTCAATGGTGATGGTCAACCGCTTGATGCTGCGTTTGATTTCAGAGGCCATGCTTTGATCGAAGCAGGTCCCCTGGCGGTTCTTTTCACGTGTCCGGTCCTCGATGAGCTGGGTTCGCCGATCGGTCAACGCCCGCAGCTTCCGCGAGGAGGGCGAAGCCTTCTCGGTCGGGGCAGGTTGAGTGGCCTCACCGAATCGAGCGATGACGGTGGCGTCGATCGCATCGGTCTTCGCGAGGACCTTTAAACTCAAGGCAAAGTGCCGGACGCAGGCGGGCTGCACGACCGAGACCCGGATACCCGCGTCCTGAAGGGCATCGGTCAACGCCCGCTCATATCCCCCGAAGCTTCGAGGATCACGTGCGGCACGTCCCACTCCGCGAGGAACGTGATCAAGGTTTGAAACCCTTCATTCGTGTTGGCCAACACACGAAGAGCTTTTTGTGAGGTCGCGAGGCAGAAATCCTTTTTCGCGACATCGATTCCGAGGTAAACTGTGGTCATCTGGAAGTTCTCCCTGTCTTGCAAAAGCGAGCTCCGGCTTGCCGTGCTCAAGCGACTGTTCGGGTGGACACCCCAGAGAGGGCTGTGTGTTCCCGGCTTTTGTCCGATCGTTTCCGATCTGGTAAGCAACCGAACTCCACAGCCCCGAAAGGCACCCCGGCCAGGGTGCCTTTTCGCTTCCAGGGCTCGCCAGATTGGCATCCAAAACATACGCCAATTCGAACACCCCGAACGCAACTCTCTCAACTTACAAGGAAAGCAAGGAAAGCAAGGAAAGCAAGAATGGAGAATGTGTGAAGGAGGTCTTTTCCGGGGCTATTGTCGACCGGGGATAAAAGCAGTTTGGAGCCACAGAGGGAGCTGACGTTGTCCTCCTCCTGCCTTCCTTCGTTTCCTTGCTTTCCTCCTGTTCAAATCCTCTTCTGTTCCATCTCTCCAGTTCCGTCGGTTGTTGCTTGCTTGTCCCTCCTGTCATTACTTGGTCGCGGGACGCCAGCCTTTCGGGAAACGAGTCGCTATACTTCGAACCCGACTCAGAGGACCGGTGTCAGTCCACCGTTCCGCCCCTTGTCTGGATTTCCGCATTCATGCCGCACACACCCAGTCTGGCCACTGTTCAAGAACTAGCAGCCCAGAAACTCGCCTCCTCAACTTCCCCTGCACCGGCCCGCCTGATCCCGGTTTATCGTCAGCTGCTCAGTGATACGCTGACTCCGGTGACTGCTCTGTGCCGTTGTGGCTGGGGACGCGAGACATTTCTGTTCGAAAGTGTGATCGGCGGCGAAAAGGTCGGTCGCTACAGCTTCCTCGGCGGCAACCCGTTCCTGCGGCTTTCAGCTCGCGGCAACCGGCTGACCATCGAGAAGAAGGGCCAGACCGAAGAACGCGAGGTCGAAGATCCGCTGCTCGTCCTGCAGCAGATGGTCGAAGAGTACAAAGCGGTCCAGCTGCCGGGCCTGCCACGGTTCCTCGGCGGGGCAGTGGGGTACTTCGGCTATGACACGGTGCGGTACACCGAGCGGTTGCCAAACCCGCCTGAGGACGATCGCCAGCTGCCCGACATGACGTTCGGTTTCTATGACCAGATGGTCGTCTTTGACCAGATTCGCAAGACGATCATCGTCGTCGCCCACGTCTGGACCGATGCACCGGATCTCAAGGCCGAGTACGAGCGGGCCTGCCGCGAGGTCGACCAGCTGTGCGAGAAGCTGCAATCGCCGAGCGACGGATTGCAGATCCGCGACATCCCGCTGGGCGGTGACCCGACGCTGGCGTGGAAGTCCGATTTCACCCAGCCCGAATTCGAATCGGCGGTCCAGAAGTGCCAGGAGTACATCCGGGCCGGGGACATCTTCCAGGTCGTCATCAGCCAGCGGCTGGAGCTGGAGACGAAAGCCTCGCCGCTCGATATCTACCGCTCGCTGCGCGTGGTGAACCCCAGCCCGTTCATGTTCCTGCTCACGTCGAAGGAAGTGTCGCTCGTTGGCAGCTCGCCCGAGATCATGGTCCGCGTGGAGAATGGCGAGACGACCATCCGCCCGCTGGCCGGGACTCGTAAGCGGGGAGCCACCGAGGAAGAGGACCGCGAACTGGCAGCTGATCTGCTGGCTGATCCCAAGGAGCGGGCCGAGCATGTGATGCTGGTCGACCTGGCCCGCAACGACGTCGGCCGCGTGGCGGAGTACGGCTCGGTCGCCATCAGCGATGTGATGGTCGTCGAACGCTACAGCCATGTGATGCACATTACCTCGAACGTCAAAGGCCAGCTGCGCGAGGGGCTGCACGCGATCGATGCGCTGCGAGCCGGGCTGCCTGCCGGAACGGTCTCGGGGGCTCCCAAGGTGCGGGCCATGCAGATCATCGACGAAGTCGAAAAGCACCGCCGCGGCCCGTACGGCGGAGCGGTGGGGTACATCGACTTCACCGGCAACATGGATACCTGCATCGCGCTCCGCACCCTCGTGATGCAAGGCCAGAAAGCCTTCGTCCAGGCCGGTGCCGGCATCGTCGCCGACAGCGTCCCCGCCAGCGAGTACCAGGAAACGCTCAATAAGGCCAAGGGACTTCTGAGGGCGATCGAGGTCGCGGAGAAGTTTACGAAGTAGGCGGGTGGACTTCGGTGAACGAGAATGGGGCTCTCGAAGGACCTCTTGTGCCAAAGCACACCGGTAGGCTGCAAAGCCAGCCAACCGGTGCCACCCCGCGATCGAGGTGGCGGAGAAGTTTGCGAAGTAGGTGGTGGACTCTAAGTGACTGTGATGAGTCTTTCGCAGGACACTCTTATTCCTGCGTCACCCAGACGCTCACAGCGGCGTCTGGGCCACCTCGCGAGAGAATCTCATTTGCAGCCAGCCATGAGTGCCGTTTGACCTAGACGAAAGCTACAGACGTTTTCAAAAAAGCCTTGGCTTTTGAGCAGTGTCGGCCAGCTCTTGATTGCATTCTCAGGATTTGTGACCGCGAACTCCAGTGCCGCCGCAAGCTCATTGATTAAGCTGGTCATATCGCCAGCCTCTAACGTAGATGCAACCGACTCGGGATCCTGGCCGCCAACTCTACATTGTGTTTCATAGATGAGTGCACAGAGAAACACGCCACTTTGGGGGATAACTTGATCGACCTTATCGACGAATCGAGTGACGATTGGCTCAGTCAACAATTCCTGATACTCAGCTTTCCAGTCTGCAACCCGTGACTTCCTCTGCTTCAAGGCAGTGAACCTTCTGATGAAGCCGTCAACGGCCGTTTTGATTTTGTGAGCAGAAACTAGCTTCTCTGCACTGATCTCATTGTTGAACACGCGATCGTAAACACCCCCATCCTGCGCATTAAGAAATATCCGTTTAGGGTTCTTCTTTGCTAGCTCCGGCATCCTGAGAAAGGTGGCAACATACGCCTGGGCCCCATCTCGCAACCGAATTACATGTCCTTGAAGGCTTCGACCGAGTCGAAGCTCAATCGTTCTTTTTTCGGAATCTGTGAGGTTGGCAACCTCGTTCTCCCGCCGTTCAAGATACCATCCCGCACTTTCCAGTGAATGCGCAAGCTGGACAACACGAGGATCGTTTGATCGCAGGAAACTACTCTCAATTCGATTCTGATTATTCAGATTGACCGCCACGTCACTCGCGAATTGTTTGTCGCCTTGCGAAGTGATAACTCGAACAGGCACAACGACCGATGATTTCAGCGCCTTGTCTACCTTGACTCGATGCAGAACACGGACCGTTTGACCACCGTTGACTACTTGCGCTTTGTTCAAGGTCATTGTCGACTGAAACTGATCCCACTTTGCTGTTTCGCATAGTAGTGTTACTCCATTGTTGTAGTGAAAGAAATTCCCGCTTTCGTTGCCAGACGCGGTTTGGCGAATTAGAGAATTGGTTGCTCTGTCACCTTGGAATACTCGGATATTCTGTTGGAGAAGTTGTTCGCCATGCACTGTGTACAAATCAGCGAGAACTTCACCAGAAGTGTGGAACATGTAGCAGTCGTGATCGGCGGACCTGACTTGGTATGGAGGCTGCTTCTCTAACGTGAATACGATTGGCTGCTCAACCGTAGGGAGTGTCTTTTGGTAGAATCGGTCCTGTAGGTGCTCTAAGTCCTCAAGTGTCCATGCAAAGAACTCCTCAGATGGTCCTCGTAACGATTCTACGAAGCTGTTGAGTTTGACCTGTGACTCACTCGACATTCCGAGTCCACTGGTGACGAGGTGGATGCGATATCCAGTTGGAACAATCTGATAGATTTCTTCGATTCTACGCTTTAGCTCTTCGTTCGCGATTGACGCATGCTTTCTGTTGAGGATAACTCCTAATCCAGTGAGCATTTTGTCGACCTCTCCGGCAGGTAATGATGACTCAATTCTCTCTGGGTTCTTGAACTGATAGAAGTGCACTAGGTCGTCTTCGTCGATGTGAATTGCATCAATGCCGAGATCACCACCTCCATCACATACGCAACTCGCCACATCAGTGGTATCTAAACTTTGCAGACGCAGGAAGTACCACCAAATGAGGTAGTCTCCCCTCTTTTGTAGGCTGTGGTCTGTCGCAATCTTTGAAGACTCATTCTCAAGTTGCTCCTTAAAGAGCGGTAGCAACGGGCTTTTGGCGTTCATTTATGTTCGACCAAATGGTTGACGGGAAGGCTGAGGTCAGTGTCGCAGCATAACGATGAAATACATTGTAATGAATCCGCGCGGGGTGGCCCAGACGTGGCTTTGCACGTCTGGGTGACGCAGGAACAGGAGGTTCTTGTTTCTTGATAGCCTCTTCCGTATACCTCTTGTTGCTCTGCAACCCAGACCCTCAGTGCAGGGTCTGGGCCAGCCCGTCAAACCGCGCTACGCGGCGATCAGGTTTTCATTCTTGGTGGTTCGTCCAGTGTTCGATGCGGCTCCTCTCTGGGTTTACTGGTTTGGTGGCATCGTCCTGCTCCTGGCGAACGTGGCCTGCTGGGTCGCTACCTTTTTTACGCTCCCGGGGAACTGGGGCATCGTTCTGCTGGCAGCTCTGTTTGTGGTTCTGATTCCCGAGCAGGAAAACGGACTCGGTCTGAACTGGTGGGAGGTCGGTGTGCTCGTCGCACTGGCGGGGCTGGGCGAGCTTCTGGAACTCATCGCCGGAGCTGCGGGGGCTGCGAAGCACGGTGCCAGCCGTCGGGCGATCTTACTCTCGATGGTCGGTGCCATGGTGGGAAGCATTGCGGGTGCGTTTGTCGGCGTGCCCGTCCCATTTGTGGGGCCCATTATCGCCGCCTTGGGGGGCGGAGCGCTCGGGACTTTCGCAGGTGCCTATTTGGGCGAAACCTGGAATGGCCGTGCGAATGCCGAAAAACTCTCGATCAGTCAGGCCGCCCTGGTCGGAAGATTGCTGGGCACGTTCGGCAAGCTGGTGGCTGGGGGAGCCATGGTGATCTATGCCACCGTGGCATTTTTCTGGTTGTGAGTTCGCGGGGCGGCGTAGCTGGCAGAGGTCATTGCGAGCGGCTCAACGGCGTGGTCGCCTCTTGTGTGTTGCACACGGGTCGGCCCCAATGCGGGCCAACTCGTGCTACCCTGCGGAATAGATCTACACGCACCCGTTATCTGCAGCATCTGCTGGCTCGACAGTGTCGCGATTGGCGGTTGTTCTCCAAACTGCCAGTGACCACGCTGTGTTGAACAACAATGCTGTCCCACCGGCGAGCCCCCAGCCCCAAGTCACTTCAACGGATGCCTGGATGGTCGCCAAACTGACGATGAAGGAGCACCCACCCAAAACGACAGCGATAGCAATCATCCATGCAAGAATCGCCCTGACGCTCAAGATTCTGTCAGCTTCTAGCAACATGATTATGCCTCCTCCAAATCCGAAAACCAGAACGTATATTGGCAACAAATACATTTCGTGTGTCGACTCGTCTTTGTTTGCTGCCAGCAAGTCCCCCGGCAATTGTGCGACCAATAAATGTGTGATCGACCCCGCAACCAGCCCAAATACAAGCAGAGCACTTCCGAGTAAACTGCCTACCAGGAAGCCGCGAGAAAATCGTATGAGAGACGGGGCCATGTTATATATTGCCGATGGGTGGTACCTGTTGACCCACTTTGGGGCTGATCGTTGTGCGTGAGCACATGGCGTGTCAGCTGTTGAAACTAGTAGCTGTAGGTCAGGCTGTGTTTGACGATTCTGCTTGATTTCCTCTTCGGTTGCGAGTGTCAGGTGTTGCTTGGCCGACCTCTCAGTCGACGCGGTTACTACGCTCCGTGCCTCGGCAGGCTGACGCCGTGCCGCTCTGGGGGAGGGGCGAGATCGGGCATCGCGTGCCTTGATCGTGTCTGGTGCCCCTCATTGCAGTCGCGCGACCGCCTTGTACACTGGCACCGCTCAAGGCCGCGTGTTGCTCTTGTGCGGTGGGCGAATGGAATCACCTTGGGATGATGGGTGGTGTGGATTGAAGTCGATTGACATTGTCTATTTCGAGGCCGGGTCGGGGCATAAGACAGCTGCGGAGGGGCTGCGTCGGGCGGTGCTGGAGCGGCATCCCGACTGGGATTGTCGGTTGGTCGATCTGGTGGAGATTCTGCGATGCGATCCGACACAGGCGGGACGACTGGTCTGTCTGCACGTTGATCATTTCAACGCATGTATGCGGCGGGAGAGTTACTTCGGTTTCCGGGCTATGGTCGGGCTGGGAATCTGGTTCAGCCGCATGGCGACGACGAGCTGGTTTTATCTGGTTCGCTGGGGGCTGAGTCGTTACTGGCGGAAACGGTGCCCCGACATGATTGTCTCGGTGACACCGATATTCAACGCGATGATCTATCAGACCGCCCGGCGGGTCCGGCCCGATGTCGTGTGCGTGACGATCCCGGTTGATCACGAGGAGATGCGGCCCGGGTACTGGTTCGAGCCGCACATCCCCCAGCACTATCTGATTGCGGGTGATCGTCTCCTGGAGCAAGCCCGGCAGGCGGGTGTCGACCCTGCCGAGGTCCACACACTCTCCGGAATGATCATCGATCCGGGCTTTTATGCTCCCCCCCAGCGAAACCGTGCGCAGCTGGACGCCGAGTTCGGTCTCGACCCGAAGTTACCGCTGGGTGTCATTTCGTTTGGTTGCCAAGGGACGGTCAACGTGCTTCGCATCGCGAGGCAGATTGCGGCTGAGGGGCTGGCGATCAACCTGTTGTGTCTGTGCGGGAAGAATCAGCAACTGCAGGCGGACGTGCGTGGTCTGGAGACTCCGCATCCGTGCGTGGCTGTGGGGTTCCGGCCCGAGCCGCCGTGTGATCTGCTCTATGCCGCTGATGTTCAGATCGGCAAGCCCGGGACGATGACGCTCAACGAGTCGATCATCACGGGGACGCCGTTTGTGGCCCTGGAGAGTGAAGGCTTGAAGCCGATTCAAGGCGGCAACGAAGTGTTCGTCGTCGAGACGGGGATCGGACTGGTGGCTAGATCAGTGGAGAACGTCCCAGCTGCAGTCCGTCAGGTGTTGACCCAGCCACAATATCCGGGCAACCTGAAGCGTGCTCACCACACTGGCGTTTTTGATGCTGTGGATGAGATGGAACGATTGCTCGGCCCGAACAAAGCGGTCGGGTAGGGCGGACACGGTATTGGTGTTTGAGGACACGGCGACCGGCGAGTTCTGCGAATCTTGTGGGGTTGCTCCACGCCTGACGTGGTTTCTAAGATCTGGTTCATCTGGCCTTCGATCAGGTTTTTCAGGGATGTTCTGGGATGTCGCACCTCTCGTTGGAGGCGCCGGTTTTTGTCACTGGGCATCGTGGTCTGGTGGGGTCAGCACTTGTTCGAGCGTTGAGTGAGGCGGGTTTCCGTCACATCCTCACTGCACCACGGAGTGAACTTGATCTGCGTGATCAGGACGCTGTCTCCCGGTGGTTCGACTTGCATCGTCCGGCGTATGTCCTGCATGTGGCTGGCAAGGTCGGGGGAATCCTGGCCAACTCGCAGCAACCTGCTGAGTTTCTTTACGACAACCTCCTGGTTCATGCCACGGTGATGCGGGCTGCCTGGCAATCGGGTGTCCAGAAGTTGTTGTACCTGGGCAGCTCATGCATCTACCCCCGCGACTGCCCGCAGCCGATCCGCGAGGAGTATCTGCTTACGGGGCCGCTCGAGCGGACCAACGATGCGTATGCGATCGCCAAGATTTCCGGTTTGGTCGGGTGTCAGGCGTACCGGCGGCAGTACGGCTGTGATTTTATTTCGGCGATGCCGACGAATTTGTATGGACCGCAGGACAACTTTTCCCCCAGCGGTTCGCATGTGTTGCCCGCTCTGATCCGCCGCTTTCATGAGGCCCGGCAGACGAGTTTCCCCATGGTGACGATCTGGGGCACCGGGATGCCCCGTCGCGAATTTCTGCATGTCGACGATCTGGCCCGGGCCTGCCTGTACCTGTTGGAGAACTACAGCAGCGAGCAGACGATTAACATCGGGACGGGCGAGGACATCTCGATTCGCGAACTGGCGGAACTGGTGCGGGATATCGTCTACCCCGAGGCACGTTTGGAGTTCGATACCTCCAAGCCCGACGGGACTCCCCGCAAGCTGTTGGACGTGACCCGAGTTCACGAACTGGGCTGGCGGCATTCGATTCGTCTGGTCGATGGGATTCGCTCGACCTATGACTGGTACGTCAGTCACCTGGACTCGCTTCGCGCGGCCGGAGTTTGACCCGGGTTGCCGTGCGGCTGTGCGACCAGAGGCGGTTCATCGCTGGAAATTCGGTGTGAAGCTGCAACTGATGCGAGTCTCTCTTGGGGCTCCATTCGGTCAGTCATGTTTGAGGCTCGGGAGTCAATCGGCGTTTGCGTTCTTGCGAGCTTTCTTGCCTTTCTTCGATTCGACTGGTTGGATGTCGTCGTTCTTGGTGGGCATGGGGGCATTGACGAACGTGCGCCAGGCGATGAGTTTGTCGTGCAGTTCGCGGGCCTTTTCGGGGTGCGTGGTTGCGAGGTTTTTCGTTTCGCCGATGTCGTCCTTCAGGTGGTAAAGTTCCAGCCGGCCGTCTTCGAGGAACTCCATCAGCTTCCAGTCGCCGCTCTGGACCAGGCTGACCGGGGTGGTCCGCCATGTGTTCTCGCCAGCTCCGAGGTAGCCGGGGAAGTGCTGGTAAATGGCCTCTCGAGTGAGGCCTCCGTCAGGTGTTTTCATGAGTTTGACGAGGCTCTCGCCGTCGACTAGCTGCGACGGAGCAGGGGCCCCTGCCAGTTCGAGCAATGTCGGGAAGATGTCGACGTGGATCGTCGGGGCGTTACAGCTGCTACCAGCGGAGAAGTGACCCGGCCAGCGGGCGATGAGGGGCACTCGCGTGCCGCCTTCGTAGAGGCTGCCTTTGCCGCTGCGGAACGGAGCGTTGTCGGTGATGTCGCCCGACTCCTTGATGCCTTCGCGGACATAGCCGCCGACACCGCCATTGTCGCTGGCGAAGAAGACGACCGTGTTGTCGACGAGCTTCAACTCGTCGAGAGTCTGCAGCACGCGTCCGACGCTTTCATCCACGCTGGCGATCATCGCGGCGTAGGTCGGATTCTTGTGCCCACCGACGCCCGGCTTGTTCTTGAAACGCTCGATCAGTTCGGGCTTGGCGTCGATTGGAGCATGGACTCCGAAATGTGGCAGGTACAAAAAGAACGGCTCGGCTTTGTGCCGCTGGATGAAATCGACTGCCCGGTCGGTCAGGAAATCGGCCAGGTATTGGCCCTGGGGATAGGCGACTGGCGGGTCAGTCACGAAGTTGAAATGCTTGCCAGCTGTGACGAGAGCCTCGTCAAAACCGCGGCGGGCCGGGTGATACTTCCCTTTCTGTCCCAGGTGCCACTTGCCAAACATCCCGGTGGCATAGCCCGCAGCCTGCAGCGATTCAGCGATCGTCGCCTTGTCGAGCGGAAGTTCCTCCACGTTATCGACCGGGCGGAGCGGACGCGACCGCCAGTTGAAGCGGTCGATACTCCCCACGGTATAAACTCCGGTGCGGGCTCCGTACTGCCCCGTCATCAGGGCTGCTCGTGTCGGGGCACAGTTCTGGCAGTGGTGGTGTGAGGTAAACCGCACTCCCTGAGACGCTAGCTTGTCGATGTTGGGGGTCTCGTAATACTGGCTGCCATAACACCCCAGATCGGTTCCGCCGAGGTCATCCGCGAGGATGAACACAATGTTCGGATGAGGCTTTTCTGCCGAGCACGCGGCATCGAGGGCACAGATCATCAACGCGATCAAACCGAAGAAACGCATGATCAAATTCTCGTGATTATTGGGGAGGGGCCACCAGGGCAGCACACCGCAATGTATTCATAACCGAGCGAGGCTGTATTACCAAGGCGATGAGAGGTTAGAGAAGTTGTCGAGTGTGTCTGAGGTAATGGAGTGATGGGGTGATGTTCGGCGAGAGATCAGGCTTGCATGCTGACCTGTTTATTTACAGTGGAACAATAAATCATGAAACGACACGGTGTGTTTTCGTGGTAGACATCAATTGACCTGAATGGCAATTCTCAAGAGAACTCGTTGATCCAGTGGACTCGATTCCGCGTTGACCGTTCTATGAGGGATGTGGTCTCAGGAGAGGACAAGGTGAACGCCTTGTCCTGTGTTTAGCCTTGGTGTGTCACTCCCTTCCTGTTCCCAGGAGTTCAAGATGAAGAAGCTCAACTGGCTGGCCGGCGTGCTGGCTATTGCGTTTGGTATTTCGGCTCAGGCGGACGACTCGCCACTCAGCCAGGTCTCGAAAGATGCCGATGTGGTGGTCCGGATTCGAGCCTTTGATACGACGGTTGAGAATCTCGCCGCCCTGACGAATGAAGTGCAGCCGGGAGCCGGTGATCTGGTGTCGCAGAACGCGACGATGTTTGGTCTGGTGCTGTCAAATCCCACGCTGGCGGGGGTTGATCGGACGAAGGATTTTTACCTGATGCTGTTCGCTCGACCGGAGGGTGAGCCGAAGGCGTTGTTTGTCATCCCGACGACCGATGGGCCCGCTCTGCAGAAGGGGTTGCCGGAGAACTACGAGTCGCAAGTGCGCGAGAGCTGGGTCTTCTACGCCACCAAGGAGCACGGTGTCCCCGAAGCTGTGACTGAAGCAGACTCGCTCGGGGCCGCTTTGGCTCGCTCGGAATCGCTTGAAGTACTCGATGATGCCGACATCGGGTTGTACGTGAACGCGAAGCACCTGAAGGAAGTCTATGCCGACAAGATCCAGGCCGGACGCGAAAAGTTCGAGCAGCAGATGCAGAAGGGAGTCAACGCTGGCGGCACGGAGAACGCTGCGGGGACGCTCCAGATTCTGAAGCTGGAGGCGGATTGTGCGTTTCAAGTGTTGGAAGACACCCGTTCGATCGCCATTGGGATTGGCGTGTCAAAAGAAGGCGTGGAGTTCTCGGACTATTTCGACTTCGAGGAGGGGAGCCCGGTGGCCGCCTTCCTGGAGAAGCATCCGACATCAAAGTTCGATGCTCTGTCCAAGCTGGGGGAGGGGTTTCCGGTGTACGTGGGGCTGAGCGGAGATTTCCACTCGCTGGCAGAGATGAGTCGACCAATGATCGATGCGATCTACTCTGACCCCAAAGTTCAAGAGGGGTTCAAAGCCTATCTGGCGACGCTTGAACAGACCCCCATGACCTCTGCGGTGGGATCATTTGACCTTGCGAGCGGAGGCGCCGGGTTGTTCCGGACCAGTTCGTTTTTCGAGTCCAAAGCCTCTGCGGAGTTTCTGGAAGCGTTTAGAAAATTGGCGGAGTCGATGAAGTCGGTCACGATGAACGGCGTGACATCCGAGACGGCCTATGAACCGGAAGCGGAGACAATCGGCACCCGTAAGGTCGATGTGATGACCGTCAAGCAGCAGGTCGACCCCAAGCAGCAGGGGGCGGCCATTCTGACGATGGTCTCCGGGGTCATGTTTGGGCCGAATGGTTTTCAGTCGCGGACTACCGCACTGGCCGACGGTTTGTTGCAGACACAGGGCGGTGGAAAAGCGGGGATGGAGGCAGCCCTGAAAGCCTATGATGCGAAGGCGAATTCCCTGACCGGTGTGCGCGAGGAACAGGTTGAGGAGGCCCACGCCTTGTTGTTACTCGACTTGCCGGGGCTGGTCACTAATGGCCTGCTCGCCGCGACATCGATTCCGGGCATTCCACTGCCGATCAAAAAGGAAGCAGTTGAAGAACTGCAGATCACTCGCAGCTACCTCACCGTGAGTGCCGTCGGGGAGAAGCATGCGTTGCGAATCGAGTGCAACGTGCCAGCTGAGCAACTCCGCGGCGTGATGAAACTGGTGGGACTGTTCCAGCAGATGCGGGGCGGCCGATAGTTGTTGGTCTTGAATGCCACTGGCTTCGAGCCGGGAACGTCTTTCTTACGCGGGCAGGTCGGACCGACCTGCCCGCGTTGTTTTTGGAGTGATCGAATCGCCTGGGACCCCGCCGCCGCCGCGGACATCTTCGCCGGAGGAAATGGAAGATTGCGGTCGATGGTGATCAACAAAAACAGCCGCTCCCGGCGTTCTTCGGGAGCGGCTAAGGAACGTAACGGCCCAAGTGTCCTGGGCGTTGGTTACGTGAACTGTCAAATTAGTTGTACAGACCTTCGTCGATGGAGTCGACCTCCTCGGCGTCGTCCTGCATGGAGCTCCAGGCGTTGAAGGCCTCGTACAGGTCCGATGAGACCATGACGGCGGGGGAATCCCAGCCAATCTGGATGTTCATGGCCAGCTCGCCCAGAGCTGCCCGGATATCGCGAATCACGCCGATGGGGGCCACCAGAGTCTTGGCTGGGAGGCTAGGGTCTTCGCGAAGTTCAAGGCCGAAAGAGTCGGGCGTCGACATGTGTGTGGTCCTTCCTTGAGGAAAAAACGCCGCAGATCAGCTTTAGAATCATCATCTCGTGGTGCGGCGGTCGCAACGGAACTTCAGCCTTTCTTCCGCGTTTCAACTTGAATCTGCTCCAATGTGTCGATCACCACGGCTGGGAATGTGGCGTCGACTGGATGCTCTCGGATAGTTGGGCGGGATTTCACGAGTTTGCGATCACGCGCGAGCATCCGGGCCTGACGTTCTGGGGCAACGTGATTCACTTTTGCGACATTCGTGATTCAACTTCTGAAAGGAGCCCCGGATCGGGCGACTGGTCGGGGGGAGTTTGAGAATCTGGACGGATCGGATTAGACTAGAATGTTCCGGGAGTGGTGTGCCGCAGCGATGGGTTGCGATTGGCCTCTCTGGAGCAGGTTGTGCGGCGAACAGTCGTGCCCTGCGGGTTTTCCTGAGATGATGACGGGTTTGTCCCGAGAGGATGGTGGCTCATGTTCGGATTCAATCATATCGAGCTGCTGATTTTCGCTGCGATTGCCCTGCTGCTCTTCGGAAGCCGTCTTCCCCAGACGATGCGTTCCGTCGGAAAGTCGATCACTGAATTCAAGAAGGGAATTCGAGAAGGTGAAAACGACGACAAGCCAGCTGAGCCGCCGAAGGAAATCGGTGGGTAAAGCACGACTGACCATTTGCGGTTTGTGGCTGACTCTCCTCCTTGCAGGCCCCGTCACTTATTCGCAGGATGCCTCTTCGCCATCGGCGGAAGTCCCTTCTGCTGAACCTGCTGCGTCCGTTTCGGCGCCGGATGAAACGCCGATCACAGTCAAGGAATTGCAGGCCCACGCCGGATTTCTGGCCAGCGATACTCTTCAGGGCCGCGACGCGGGAACCGAGGGGGGGCGGGCCACAGCTGCGTATCTGTCCGCTGAGTTAAAGCGGCTGAAGTACCTGCCGATTGGCACCGACTCTGACTACCGTCAACCGTTCGGAGCGGGGTATCAGAATGTCCTCGGTTTGCGGGAAGGCAGCGACCCTCATTTGAAGAGTGAATGGGTCGTGATCGGGGCTCACTTCGATCACGTTGGATTTGGGAATCCGACCAACAGCCACGGACCATTCGGCCTGATCCATAACGGGGCCGATGATAACGCCAGCGGTGTTTCGTGTTTGCTGGAAGTCGCGGAGGCCCTGTGCGGTTTGCCCGCTCCTAAACGCAGTATTGCCGTTGCCTTCTGGGATGCCGAAGAGCGGGGGTTGCTGGGGTCCGCGCACTGGTTGGCGACCCACCCCGATCTGGCCCAGGTCCAGTTCTATACCAATATCGACATGGTCGGGCGGTTGAGGAACGACACCGCTGAGGTTTACGGCGTGCGGACTCTGCCGGGTTTGCGGTCTATTCTGTCCCGTTCGAATGTTCGTGATATTCAGTTGGATTTCAGCTGGGTGCAGCGGGACGACAGCGACCACTACAACTTCTATTTGCGGAATATTCCGTACACGATGGTCTTTTCGGGATTGCACTACGACTACCATCGACCGAGCGATGATGTCGACAAGTTGAACTTCGAGGGCATCGAAAAGATCGCCCAGTTGCTGACTCGGCAGATGATCGAAGTCGCGAACTATCCGGGCCAGTTGACCTTTCGGGACATCTGTCGGAACGAGCACGTCAGCTCTCCGCCGCTGACCTCACTTCCCAGCCGTCTTGGAGTGACATGGTCTCCCTCTCGTCAGAAAGGGCAGACGATCACGCTGAATTCGGTCGAGGCTGACTCGGCGGCCAATAAGGCAGGGCTGCTGGTTGGTGACGAACTGGTGATGATCAACGGTGTCGACGTGAAGGAGATCGACAACTTCATTGAGTGGATCCGCCGCAGTCCGGTCCATCTGGATATCGAAGTGATCCGGGCGAAGGACCGAACTGAAGAGCAGGTCGCCCTGGAATTGAAGGGGTTTCCACTGCCCGACGGACTTTTAGCAGCTCGTGATGCCGCTGAACCGGGAGTCGCGATCGTGACCGCAGTGAATAGTGCCTCGCCCGCCGTTCAATGGGGGTTTCGCAAGGGAGACCGAATCGTCTCCGTGAACGATGCCCTCACTCAGGACGATCGCGTCTGGGAGATCGAACGCAGTGGTCGCCTGATGCAACTTCCCGTCGCGAGTAAGGCCCAGCCTTAAGCTGTGGCTTACGGCAGCGTCATATTTGGACTTCACTCGGAGAAGGAACAGGCAGGAATGTCTGTTCCACTGTATCCGTAGTCGGACAGACACTCTTGTCTGTCCGAACTGAAGACAAACGCTGAATTGGATCTAGGTGGTTCGCGCGGCTCTGCCGTTACTTCGCCTCGGCGTCAGAGGCTGTCGGTTTGGACTCGGATAACTCGCTGTTGCGACGCATCCACTCTTGCCGAACGGCCTGGAGCATTTCGGCTTTGGGGTCAGCTTGTCCCTGACGACTGCGGATCGGGCTGATGAGCGAGTCGTCCCAGATCCGCCGCTGGACTTTCCATGCGTCCCGGTCGAGGCCCGCCTGTGGCTGGAGATCATTCATCGCAGACAGGGCACCATTCACCGCCTCGATCGAGTGCTGCAAGTCCGCTTCGTCGTACTTCGATGGCGTTCCCGCCTGCCACCGGGTCGACCAGCGCGTTCGCATGACATCCAAGAGCAGGTTGAACTGGTCCCAGCGCCAGGTCGGATCGGACTCGATTTCCGGATGCTCCTTGAGCAGGGTTAACGCAGCTGCGACGGGGCGGATGGAGCGATCGCCTTCCGGGGCATACGTGATGCAGTGCATCCAGTGTCGGTACTCACTGGCGGGTGCCGACTCCGACGCACGTTGCATGAGGTTGGCCACTTCGAAGTGGAGAAAGTCGGTCACCAGCGGGTCGTATGGTTCAGCAAAGGCTTCGATGTGTTCGATCGCCGCGAGTGACGGTTTCGGTTCGCGAGCGGCTTTACCGAGGGTGATGAGGTATTCCTTGCGATGCTTGTCATCCGCCGAGAGTGTTTGCCGGATCTCGTTGTTGACACGCTGAATGGTGGTCCGCGGGCGAGACTTCAACGCGTCTCGCAGGACGGTGCGGTAGCTCCATTCGTCGTCAGCCTTTTGAGTCAGAATCCGAGTTCGCTCTTGTGCGTCCATAAGGCGCCGGACGACGGTCTGCTCGTCGGCTTCCTTGAGCTTGGCCTCCTTCAGGACCAGCTCGGCACGGTTCGCGAACAGGTTCTGTTTCTCTTTCCATTTCGGCCCCCAGCGCAGTGTCTCAGCTCCCACGGTCATGAGGAACCGGGCATTGCCACAGCTGTTCGGTGTCCGGGGAGCGTTGGTCAGCATCTGCTCGACCTGGTGAGGTGGAATGCATGCCAGCTGTGTGATCACCGACCAGTCACCACCGACCGTCGCACAGAGGTGACGCATGTGAGGTGTTTCCAGTCGCGAGATCAGGCTCGGGTCAAACAGTGGCTCTGTCGAGTTCGAACCCAGCAACAACAGCTCGGAACCAGTGGTCGTCAGGATACTGGCCTGGCTGAACGCCGCTTGCAGTCCCTGCATGACGTCGCAGATCGGGATGGCTCCGAAATCCTCGACATTGATTCGTTGGCAGAAGATTCCAGCGTCGCTCAAGTGGTGACTCATGCGGGTGTAGAACTCGCGAGTGAGTCGTGGCTGGGATCGCATCGGGATCGCGGTCGATTCCGGACAGACGATGACATCGAATTTTCGATCGGGAGATGAGGCCGCGAACTGCATGGGAGTGGCGCTGACCCATTCAATCCGGCTGTCGCTCAATCGAGAAGTTGAACCAGTGAGCGAGGCCTGGTACTCGATGACTGAGCGGGCATCTCGATCGGCTTCGACACAAGTCAGCGACTGAATCGGAAAGCCGAGAAACGTGTTGATCTCCACCAGCCCGGGTGTGCCGAGGCACAACACGTGATCTGTTCGCGGGTGTGTGACCACGGGCAGAGCTGCGGTGACGACTGACCAGAAGTTCTGCGGTCCGAGAGCCGTGTTGATGCTCATCTGGCCCGAGGGAACTCCGTTGCGTCGTACGACCAACTGATTGGCATGATGACGCCACAGGGTCCAGACGCCGTTTTCCCCTTCAATCGTTTTCAGCCAGCGGGTCCGGCTCGCGCGCTCAATGGTCAACAGGTCATATCCTTGGCCAGCTGCGGCAAACGACTCACCGTTGAACAGGACTGCCGCTGAACGGGCCGGGTTGAGCCAGCTGACACAACCCCAGGCCGTCGCGATCAGACAACCACAAGTCGCGAGCGATCCGGCGAGGCGATTTCCTCGCCGTTCGCGAACGAGTTGCTTCCAGTTTTCCAGCGGCCACAGGGTCAACAGCAGTCCGATACACAGGCTGACCACAGCCAGCTGTGACGCAGCCAGAGGGCCCGCGGCCTGAGTCCCTGCGGCATATCCAATACCCAGCAGGCAGATCATCGCGCTGCGGCGAGATGTCCCTCCCACGAGCAGACCGGCAGCCAGTCCCAGTGGGCAGAGAATCCCGGCGACGATGGCCCCCTTGGCCGCGATGATCGCGGGCATCGAACTCAGACTGGACGATGACCAGATCCCCATTCGAATCCACATCGGGAACAACACCAGCACCGCCGTCGCAGCTGCGGCGATGAACCCGAGTGCGAGCCGAACACTTCGACGCGTATCGATCACCCGTGAACTGAAGCTCAGCCCAGCGATACCTCCCAGCAGAAATCCCGCCCAGCCGATCAGCTTCAGCGGCAAGGTCTCCAGGACCAGTTGTTCTGTGACGCGGTTTGCTGCCTCGAGCGAGTATCCGAGGAGCAGGGCACTTACCGCGAGCACGGCCAGCGGGTATCCGGTGACGGAAAGGCTCGGGAACGATTGATCGATTGGCGGTGCGAGATCGCGATTTCCTGCGTACTCTGCGTGACTCTCTTCGCCACGTCGAATCAGCAATGACACGGCCGCACCCAGGAGTAAACAGCCCGCGACGCCGGAAATGACTTGATCGGCTGAAACTCGCACGAAGAGTGTGGCTGGCAGGCTTACCCAACTCAGGGCGACTCCCAGCCAGAAGGTCATTTGCCGCGACTTGACTGGCGAAGGATTGGCGGACTTTCCAGCTTGCGATTCGGCGACCGGGCAGAGCAGGCCGCCACAGGCGATGGCCGGTGCCAGAACCAGTAACGCTGTCAGCCCCATGAGGGCAGTCGACTTCCACTCGCTGGCATACCAGTCGAGTGGCACGAGCTCGCGACGGGAGAGTGCCAACCTCCACACCGTGGGCCAGGCAGCAAAGCCACAGCTGGCGATACCGACTCTCCAGAAGAGCGGGAAGCGTCCCAGCCGCTGCGAAACTCGCTGCGACAGAATGATGGCCACGGTAAAGGCCCAGGCGAGTGTGAAGGTCAGCCGTACCGAGGGGACCGGTTCAAACGCCGTCCAATAGGCCGCACAAACTGCGATCCACGCTGTCCCCGCCGCGATTCCGCAACTCAGCGAATGCGTCTGAGGATGAGCCAGAAAACGCGAGACCCACATCCGTGTGGCTTGCAGCATGAGAGTGACACCTGTCGCGATCGGGAGCGAGTCCCGATGAAACGTGACCTCCCTGCGGAAATTCCATTTTCCGACGGCGGGGGATCACCGGATGGTGTTGTATTCCAACCCGTTCGGGTCGGGCAAGATCGATCGGCGGTTCCTGCCGGAATCGGTCTTGCTTCGGGAAAAACGTCTCTGGTATATCGCGGCTCGGGAAACGGCACGATGCCCCCCGTTCTCGCTGAGTGCGAAGACTTTCCGACGGATCGACCCATGACAAATCCCGGTTCAACTGCTCCCGCATCACGCTGGTCCGCGAGCGCGTTGTGTGTTCTGGTGTTGCTGGTCCCGGCCGTGGCGTCGTTCTTTCACTCGATGACGGCCAGTCGGACGCAAGCGGCGGTTGTCGGTCCTGAACGCCCCGCACTGGCGTTCGATCAATACATGGTCGACTTTGGTGAAGCCCAGCCTCGCCCGATTCACGAGGCACAGTTCTACTTCCGCAACCGCAGCTCTCGTCCAGTGAAGATTACAGCGGTGAACCCCAGCTGCGGCTGTTTGACTCCCCGGATCGTCGGCTTCAATGCCCAGCGTCGCCATGTGGAACGTAAGGAGTTTGCCCCCGGCGAGTATGGAGTACTGGCCATGGGGATTCGGCCAGCGAAAGAACAGCCCGGCGAGAAGAGCTACACCGTTGTCGTCGACTACGATGACGGGCAGAAACGCTCAGAAACGCTGGAGTTTCGCATCACTTTGCCCAAGAAGAAGCTGACAGTCGAGCCGAATGAGCTCTACTTCTACCAGATGACAGGTGATCCCGATTCACGAGTCATCATGGTCCGCGACTTCCGGGACAATCCGGCCGACGTGGTGAGTGTTGAAGTGCTGACTGCGGGGCGAAAGGGGCAGGGCGAAGCCTTCAGCGGAGTGACTGCTGTCCGGGGTGAGGCGACCACCGGAGCCGATGGCGAGCAGACGATCCCGATTCAAGTTAACGTGGCCCCCGATCAGCCGACAGGACGACGTGACGGCTGGATCGTGATTACGACCAATGACCCCGATTCGCCCAAGGTTAAAATTCCGGTGCTGGTCATCGGCAAGGAGCAGGCCACCGCTGGCGGAGTGGATCCGGGCAAGTCGGCTCCAGAGGTCTATGGCCCCGCGCCCGCTGCTCGAACCGCGACCGCTCCCAGCGAGCCGACGGCCGAATAACCCGATGTGGTTGATCGCGCGACGAGAGGTCGGAGTCGTTCGGCGAGAACGAATGTCGTGGTAATTTGCTGCCTGTCCAAGCGAAAAGCGGGGACTGGTGCCCAATACGTTTCTTGGGCCGCTTGTGGCCAAGTGATTGATGTTTCAACCTGACCGTGGATGTTTGCTTCCACCGTTGGTCGGTCGGTGATCGGCCGCGGCTCACCGATAGCTAATCAATATTTTCATAAACTTCTATTTTTTCGCGTGAGTTCCGCCCGAGTGGTGGGACTCATCATAATAGCTTTTCTCACGTTGCCCGTTCTGAAGGGCTATATGCGAACGCCGGAAACTCGTCACAGTCTCATTGTTCGTCTGAAGGACCAGCGAAATGAACTCGCCTGGACGGAGTTTGTGTGTGCCTATGAACCGTTCCTCGTGCGGTTGGTATGCAGGTCGGGCACTCCCGATCGGCATGTTGCCGACATCACACAACAGCTGTTGATCGCCATTGCCCGGTCGGTGAACGGGTGGAGTCCCGATGGACGTGAGGCCTCATTCCGTCGTTGGCTGGGGCGTGTCGCTCGGAATGTCGTCATCAAGTTCATGACGCAGGAGAAGCGACAGATCACTGGCCAGGGAGGGACCGATTTTCTGAAACTCATCGAACTGACCGGAGATGACACTCCGGATCAAGAACGCTCAAAGCAGTACGAGCACGAGCTGATCCTTTGGGCGGCGGAACTGGTTCGGGGCGAGTTCCGCGACACCTCGTGGCGGGCCTTCTGGGCGACGGAAGTTGAAGGACGAACCGTCGCTGATGTGGCCCGCGAACTCGGCGTCACCCCGGGCAGCATCTACATGTCCCGCAGCCGCATTTTGGCCCGGATTCGAGCCAAGATCTCAGATGTCCTCGATGACAGCGAGCGGCAGACGTAAGTCTGTCGTGTTGGAGACGCTGATGACACGGCAGCCTAACGACTGCCGCTCGCCCAGAACTTTTCAGGAAAACCACACTTGAGCAGCTGTGACCCATCACTGTTGCCCCTCTCATTGGAGGACCGCTTGAGCGAGGCTCAGGAGGAGTTCCTCACCGCTCATCTGTCCCAGTGTGAGCGGTGCCAGCGCGAACTGGAACAACTTGCGGGTCAGCCCCAGATCTGGTTACGAGTCGGTGCTGCCCTGAAAACTACGCGTGCTGAGCACTCTGAGCATCCGTTGTTGGCGGACCGTCCACACGTGGACGAGGTTGAGTCCGCTGCCGACTTCGCCGTCGAGTTCCTCTCTCCGTCGTCCGATCCGGAGTCGATCGGTCGACTCGGCGACATCGAGATTCTCGAAGTCATCGGCCACGGCGGCATGGGGATCGTCCTCAAAGGTTTTCAACCGGAACTTAAACGTCTCGTCGCTGTCAAAGTTCTCGCTCCTCAGCTCGCAGTCAGTGCTGCGGCCCGCCGCCGCTTCGCTCGCGAGGCTCAAGCCACAGCTGCGATCCTCCACCCGAATGTGATGCCGATCCTGACTGTGCATTCGACCGGCAAGCTGCCATATCTGGTCATGCCGTACGTGCAATGCGAGTCGCTGCAACAGAGGATTGATCGGACCGGGCCGCTGGAGCTCGTCGACATTCTGCGGATCGGGATGCAGACCGCCAATGGCCTGGCAGCGGCTCATGCCCAGGGGCTGGTCCATCGCGACGTGAAGCCCGCCAACATCCTGCTGGAGATCGGTGTCGAGCGGGTGATGCTGACCGACTTCGGCCTGGCCCGGGCCATCGACGACGCCAGCATCACCCGCACCGGCATCATCGCGGGTACGCCACAATACATGTCGCCCGAGCAGGCCCGCGGCGAGCCGGTCGACTCGCGCAGCGACCTCTTTAGCCTCGGCAGCGTCCTCTACACCCTGGCCACCGGTCGCCCGCCATTCCGGGCCGAGTCGACGTACGCGATTCTTCGGCGTCTCACCGATGAGCCCCCACGCCCGCTAAGCGAGGTCGCCCCGCAGTATCCCGCCTGGCTCGGCGTGCTCATTCACAAGCTGCTCGAGAAACAGCCGTCCGACCGCTGGTCCAGCTCGACCGAAGTGGCCCAGCTGTTGGAGCAATGTGTCGCCCATGTGCAGCAGCCGGCTGTCTTCCCGCTGCCAGAGGAGTGCCAGCCGATCCCGCTCACCCGTTGGCGGTTGTCGGGATCGAGCATCGCCATCACGGTCGTGCTGGCCATGTTGCTCGCGGTCGGAATGATCTTCCTTCCTCAGCGAATCAGCCGCTCCCCCATCCCCGATTCCGCAAGCTCCATCACGCCCGCTCCTCCCCCGACAGAGAGCGGCGGGCGTCAGCCTGCCGATGCCCCCACACCGCCCCCCGACCCAACCACCGAATGGAACCACGGCGAAGAGTCCCTCGCTCCCCTCCGCCAAGAACTCGACGAGTGGACCCGCGACGCCCAACAACTCTGGAAGACGCCGAAATGAATCGATGGATCGAATTTCGCACACTGAGCCGGAAGCGTCAGCGCCCGGAGTCGAATCGCAACGACGCTCTCGCCGGAACTCCGGGCGCTGATGCTTCCGGCTCTCTCAGTCCACGACCGCCCCGACTCGCCGAATCCCTCACCCGCCCCCACGGAACGCATGCCATGCAGCGAACCATTCTCCTCGCGATCGTACTTCTCGGCCTTGCTGCCACCCCCAGCTGGACGCAAGATCCCGTAGCCAGCCCACCCGTTTCGCCGCCAGCCCCTCCCGTTGCGGAACCAATGGGTCCGAAGGAGGCGGTGAATCCAGGTTCAATCGCCACCGAAGCTGCCAAGCTGATCGTTCAGCTGGAAGACGAACGGGTGAAGCTCCTGCAGAACCTGGGGGATAAGCATCCGATGATTGAGGAACTTGACGCCCGGTTGGCGCAGGCTCGCAAGACCGTCGTTGCCGGACAACCTGCCGCGCCCGGCAGCCTCGATTTTTCCGTGATGCTGAAACAATACGAAGCCGTCGTCGAAGAAGTTCAATTGTTGGAGGAAAAGCTGGCCCGGATGGAAGAACATACGCATGCTTATCGTGACAGTGACATGATGGAGACCAGGCTGGCTCTGAAGCAAGCAGAAGCCAAACTGGCGGTTGTCGAGCGCCAAATCGCAGCTCCCAATAATCAGTTCAAAGCCAGTCTAATGCGGGCCATGCTGACATCGCTCAGTCAGTGGCAGCGCACTTCCGGGACCGACAAATCTCAGGTCGCCGTGATCGAGGCTCAGATCCCTGACATCCTCGCCCGTACCGATGTGTCTCTCGAAGCTGCCCAAAAGGCGACTTTGGAGCTGGTTGAGAAACTCGACAACGAAGCGATCGCCTTGACTGAAAAGGCCATCAACAAGGAGAACAAATTGATGGCCCAACGGGAGGCCTCAAAGGGCTCGGATGGGCTTCGCGAAGTGACCGATATCACCGAGTTGAGTCGGCTTAAACGGAGACTGGCCGCTCTGAAGCGTGCCCAAAGTTCGCACAGATTCCTTAGCGAGCCACTACCCGTATCTGCGAAACCACCTACTCAGTCAAACAGCAGTCTTACGAACTCACCTGCCACACCGAGAACTGTGGAAGAAGCAGCGATTCCGTTCATGCGTGCGTGCGTACTTGAGGTGAAAGTTGAACGAGACACCCTGTCGAAGCAGCTTGGCCCAAAGCACGCGCGTGTGGCGGCGCTCGATTCATATATCGCTGAAGTGGAAGCCAAAATTCAAGAAATTGAAACGGCCTCTCGGGCAGAGCGTGCGAAGTCGGTCTCGGAGTTGAGGGAGGTCATCGCTGGGATGACACCCGAGTGGTACGCGAACTGGCGTGCCCAAAGAGATCAGCTCGCCAAGGACGATCCGACGAACCCTCAGATTCGTGAATGGGACATCTCCTTACCGGCAGCCATTGTGACACAGCGCCAATATCAGGGAATGATTGAAGCGTTCGACTCAGGACAGGATTCTCCTGTTGAAGCCCTGACCCGGACTCTCATGGAACGGGTGTACGCTCCCACTGATCTCCCGCAGCAACTCGCCCAGCTGCGGAAAGACTACGACGCGGCGGAGGGGGAGGCTCAGCGGTTGGCAGGGCAGCTGCGACGGCCGGGGAGTACAGCTTCGAAGGAAGAATTACGCCAGACCGTCGAACGGGCCTTCAAGCTGCGGCAGAGCCTGCTGCGGGCGGAGCTGGGCGAGATGCTCGATCGGCTGGCGAAGACGCAGCACTCGATCGACCTGCGCGACCGGATCACCGATCAGATCGTCACCCGCCGCGTGGAGGAGCTGTTGAATCCTCAGTTGGAGTGGGACGAGTCGAAACCCGGCACACGACCGGAAACCCCATCAGCTTCCCTTAAGGGAACCGCACCGACTCAACCCCAGGAATGGGCCACCAAGCTGCAGGGTCACTGGCGGCTGATGCAGCATACGTACGAGCAAGTCGATACGTCGGACGGCAAGAAGCCACAACCGGGCGATGTGAAACGAGAGAATTGGAATCCTGAAACTTACTATCGAAAACAGACGACTCACTGGAAAGCGATGTTCGACGAGAGTCGGATGAGCATTTGTAAAGAAGATGGCTCCGACCCGATGACTTTCGAGCTCACGTTCCGTAAGGCCGGACCACCACAGCAAGTCGACCTGACGATGGAACACAGTCCGGCGGATCTCGCTGAGTTAAACCAAATGGATGAGGAAGACCGAAGCTCCAACGTGATCCCCACGTTCAAAGGCATCCTCGAAGAGACGCCCGATGGATTCCGCATTTGTCTTGATATGGGGAGGACACAAACTCGCCCATTCCTCTTTGTTCTCGGCCCCGACACTAGTCTTTGGGAGTACCGCCGAGAGTCCGCTGACAATCAGATTATGAATCGCCAGGTGGAGCGGGACGAGTCGAAATCCGGCACACAACCGGATACCCCAGCGGCCTCCCCCAAGGAATCCGCACCGTCTCAATCCCAGGAATGGACCACCAAGCTGCAGGGACGCTGGCAGCTTACACAGCACGCTTACATACCAGTTGACACCTCTAACGGCAAGAAGCCACAACCGGGTGACATCAAGCGAGAGAACTGGAACCCAGAAACATACTATCGAATCAAGAAAATTCCATTAAAAGCGATTCTCGACGGAAACCGGCTGAGTGCTTGTAGGGAGGATGGATCAAACCCGGCAACTTTCGAGCTGACGTTTCGCAACGCCGGACCACCACAGCAAGTCGACCTGACGATGGAACTCAGCCAGGCGGATCTCGCTGAGATAAAGGAAAAGGATGAGGAATTACGAAACTCCACGGTGATACCTCTGTTTAAAGGCATCATCGAAGAGACCCCGAACGGATTTCGGATGTGTACCGATCCGTTCGGGACAGGCCATCGCCCGTTTCTCTTTGTTGCCGGACCGGACAGCGTCCTCTGGGAGTTCCAGCGAGAGGCCGTCGCTCCAACGGCAACTGCCCAAGAGCGAGACGCCGCCGAAGAGACTCTCCCGCCGGCTGAGGCAAAGGCGGCCGAGAAGAAGGCTTCGCCTTCCGACACCGGGACCGCCAAAGCTGGCCAGTTGAACGCTGAGCAACTGACCTTGCTCTTCTTGGCAATCCTTGAGCGTCGTCCGACTGATCGAGAGAAGGATGCGTGGTTCATATCGATTCAAAATGGTCAGTCGGTGACAGATGTCATCTCGACCTTGCTGGCCAATAACCAGGTTTTCAATCGAGTCGGCCGCGACAAAGCTGAGTACATCAAGTATCTCCATCGACTCCTGATGGATCGATCTCCGACTGCTGAGGAATTGACGTACTGGACTCGCCGGTACGATGAGCTTCAGGGGATTCGAAGCGAGGTCGCCCGTGAGTTCCTCGGATCTGTGAGTGTTGACGACACGGCTAGCGAATTCCTGGCGCGTCTCGCAGCTGCTCCGCAACCTCTCAAACCGGTGGCCAAGGAGCCTGCCGCACCGGCCTCGAAACAGAAGCCGAAGGGGACCACCCGAAAGGCCCTAGTGGCGATTCAGGACATCATTCCTGGGCGGCTCCTGACAGACAAGAACGTCGTATTCGAAGAGGTTCCACTTAGTGTACTGAGTTCGGTCGGGGATGATTTCATTCAAACTCAAGAAGAGTATGAACAGGAGGCCCCGGAGCGCTGGGGTGGGGAACTCCTGATTCGCAAACCAAAACTTCGCGAGAAGGGCACTTCAATGCCTCGCATCTGATCCCGAAGGGGATGCGGCTCAACACGTTCCCCGTCACCGATTCGCAAGCCCACAGTGGCATGCTGAAACCCGGCGATAGGGTCGATGTCAAAGTGACGTTCACGGGGCAGAAGGGGGCTTTGCAGATGAATACTCTGGTGGAGAATGTCGAGGTCTTCGCCTGTGAAGAGAAGATCGTGAAGGGGTCGGTGGTCAAGGCGGTGATCAAGCTCGATTCGCCTGTGCCGCGCTCGTGACCCCGGAGCAGGATGGCTACTTGGAAGTCGCCATGTCAATGGCACAGCTGTCTCTGTCGCTGCGAAATCCGAATGACGTTGGAGTCGACAATCCCAATGACTCAATGCCCCAACATTGGAAGAGTTAAAGCAGGCGATCGTGCTGAGGTTACCAGTCACCGCCACGGAACTCGAAGGCGACTGGCATCTGCTCTGGTGGGATACCGGAAAACAGAAAATGCGGTTTGCAGCTAACATGTCGATTCGGGGCATTGTGTCTTCTCAAAACAGAAGACATCGAGTCAGGCCAGATTATGCGGATGCAGGCGAAAACTGTCCATTGGTCGAACGGGATTCCTATGCATCCTTACCAGCCGAGGTTCCACCGATACCTGCAGAATCCAAGGAAGCTATGAACTCAACGGAGAGCACCTGACGATCCGTAGCCCCGAGGAGGGCCGTGTCTGGCTGGAGTCGGGGCTGTGTGACTTGCAGGCAGCTAAGCGAACATCTGATGAGATGATTCGAATGCTTCTCACTGAGTTAAAATCTCCATCTGGCCAGGACAGCTTACACCTGGTGATAAAGTCGATGTGGCTGCGGAGTGGGTACTGCCCATGGGACGCAGAAAACGGCCGTTTTTTCAGGAACTCGTCGAAGTGGACGCCGTGGAATACGACGAGGCAGTGCCAAATGGCATTACCATTATCTGTAATCAGGAGACTGGGAAACTCATTGATGACATCCAGGCTCGAGCCAAGCTGGTCTCGGGGGGGGGGACCGCACGTCAGCCAGGAGACGACGTCCTCAATCCTCTGGGGGATATTCATCGGTACTCACCGAGATCAAAGCTGCAGCTGGGCCGACCCGGTGACACCGCTCGAGGGGGACTGGTATCTGGAGTCGCAAGAGGCAAACGGAGATGTCATGGGGCATCGGCTCAATATGTCGATTCGAGGGCGATGCGGACTCAGGAATTCCTGGGGAGAAAATGGCAAAGACACCATACGACTGTTTGGAATCATGAAGATCAATAATCACGACCGCAGTTACGTGTTTCCGAGTGGACAAATCGGAATCCTCCTCGAACCAAGGACGGTGTTCTATACGCGGTTGGCGAGAATGGGACGTACGAGCTACTGAATGACAAGCTGATCACGAAAGGTCGGGTACTTCCCGGGAATGCGACACTCACTCGAACATGGAAGAGAGGAACAAGGCCGCTCGTTCCACGGCTCTCCAATCTCAGTTCGGCGCGAAAGCTCAGGTGGCGGTCGGGGATTGTGGAGATTTATCAGAACGGTCTTATGCCGGATCGCGTGGATGATGACGAGGGATTAAACAACCGAGTCGGAGTCGGTGTGTTCGTGGCGGCAGACGGGCTGATCGTGGCTCAGGTGGCTCGTGGTTCAGAGTTTGCTGCGAAACCTGATAGTTACCCGCTCAGCGCCAAGTTCGATGATGGTTCGCAGGTGAATCTCAAAGTTGTTGAAGACGCAAAGAACGGGTGGTTGGCGTTAAAACCCGACAAGGAAATGAGAGTCAATTACTTCTTCCCAATCGCATCTACGCCGACGGCTGTATCGGACGAGGTCTATCAATGGGGAATCGCCCGAAAGGGGCTTCGCAGGAAATTCGATGTGTCTGTGAATCGAATCTTGCTCGTGGATCGAAATGTGTCGAATGTGGAAGTCCCTGTCATGCAACTATGGGAACCAGATGAACCGATCGCGCTTTTGGAAGGCCTGCCTGTCTTGTCGGCAGACGGAGAATTGTTGGCAATAATGATGCCCAATTCTGAGGATCTCGTTCTCGCTCTCCCCGCGAGTCGATTGAAGACGATGTTCCCCAAGTCGTTCTCGACCGCCTCTGAACCTCCAGCGGGGCCGCCGGTGGAGGGCGAGAAGCCAGCGGCGGCTCCAGTGGGAGAGGAGAAGCCGGCGGAGATGTAGCTTAACTGACGAAAACCGGGCGAGGTCGATTGACCTCGCCCGGTGTCTTTTCAGCTCGGGAACTTAGCGGCGCTACTTCTTCAAGGAGTCCCGGATCTCGGTCAGCAACACCTCGGTGGGGGTGGGGCCCGGGGGCGGAGCGGCGGCTTCTTTGGCCGTTGTTATGGCGACCAGCTTGTTGATCGGCTTCACAATCACAAAGAAGACCACAGCTGCAGTGATGAGGAAGCCGAAGGCCGCGCTGATGACAGAGCCGAGGTCGAGAGTGGCCTTCCCCAGGTCAATCTTCAGGGAGACATCGGGCTTGCCACCGAACAAGCTCAGCAGCGGGCTGACGATACCCGTGGTGAAGGCTTTGACGATCTCGCCAAACGAGGCACCAATAATCACACCCGTGGACAGGTCGACCACGTTTCCTTTGAGAATAAACTTTTTGAACTCATCGATCATCAGGAGCCTCCGGAAACGGAATTGAAGGGAGAAAGAAATCTGTTATCGCCCGTCGAGCGGGGGAGTGACCCAGACCGGGATCATAAAAAGCGGCGAGTCCGGGACGAATATCAAATCGACGGAACGCGAGTCGATTCGAGTGAGCTATTACGGCTGTGGGAGATCACTTCGAGGGGTGTGTATCAGCTGCGGGTGATGCGTTCCAAGGTCTGGCGGGCGGGCTCTTTTCGGGACGGTTCAGGCTGTGTAATCCGAACCTTCGGCCCGAAAGTTCTGTCCGAAAGCGGGGGAGGCGGCGAGAACGCTCGCCGATCGCTTGCTCCTCTGGAAATCGCCGGGTATCCTGTTCGCTCGCACGGTGGAATTAGCTCAGTTGGTTAGAGCGTCGGATTGTGGATCCGAAGGTCGCGGGTTCGAGCCCCGTATTCCACCCTTTTCTTTTTTCCGACAGAACTCAGCGGCAGACGGCCCTGACAGCTTCGGTCGGTAACGCTTGAGCGGCGTGCGGGAGCCCACGGATGGAGCCCGAATCGATCCCCGAGACCGCCGCGCCACCTTCACTGGATGGAATCCTTGAGGCTCGGAGTGTTGCCGCTTACCGCTGTCCAGGTGAGGTCGATGCGATTTCCGAGGGCGTCCACCTCTCACGCCTCTCGACGTTTTACCACAAGTGTCGTCACTGCGAGCATCGTACGGATGTCGCACGCTTAGCTCCGTCGCTCCAGCGTCAGTGGGCTCAATTGATCGAGGCCACGGAGCAGCCGCGACTGTTTCAAACCGATGGGGTTCGCGGGCTCTACCTCAATCAGTTGACCCGGAACGAAGCCTCGCAGGTCGCCGCCGCGTTCGTCTCCACTTTGCGAGAGGTTGTCGAGATCTGGCGAACCCGGCAACCGGTCTCGCCGTCTCGCTGGCTGAAAGTCATCTTTGGTCATGATAGTCGTCCGTCGTCGCCCGATCTGGCCATCGCAGCTGCGACGACTTTGCGGCAGCACGGGTGCGAACTGGTCGACCTGGGTTGGGCGGTGCGTCCACAACTCGATCTGGTCTTGAGGTCGAGTGGGGCCGATGGGGCGTTCTTTGTCACCGGACATGGATCACCGACCGGGTGGAACGGTTGCGACCTGGTGGGGCCAGATGGGATTGTCTGGTCGCGGGGCGGGGTTCTCGATCTGGTCGAGCAGCGGTTTCAGCAGTCCTGTCCCCGGCCGGAACGCGAAGCGGCCCCGCAGACACCGTTCGATGCGACGGGAGAAACGTTGGCGGTGCTCCGCCGTGAGCTGCACGGATTGCGGCCCTTGACTGTGGCGATTGAATGTCGAGAGCCCACGTTGGAGAGGTTGTTGGCCGCCTCGATCGCCGACTGGCCTGGATCTCTGCAGCTGCGAGCTCTCTCCGAAGGCGGGACATCGTCCGGGGTATCGGTGGCTGATGTCGCGTTTCGGATCGGCGAGGATGCTCGGCAGTGCGAGATGTTCGATGAGGCTGGGCGGCGGGTTTCCGAGCGGAGCATCCTGTTCGGGGTCGGTGAGCTGTTGCTGACCGAGCATCCGCATGTCGATGTCGTGCTGAGTGACGAGTTATTTGATCGCAGTGGCTGGACCGTAGAACGTTGCGGGCCGGGGTACTTGGTGTTTCATCGCGGCGGGCCGAGCGAGGAACAGCTGCTGCGGACGATGCAGGGTTTGAACTCGTCTTTGGGCGTCGATGGCCGGGGCAGATACTGGATCCGCAAAGAGGGCCATGTCCGCTGCGAGGGGTGGCTGACCGTCGCCATGATTTTGAAGTCGATAAGTCGGACCGATGGCCGGGCGTCGGAGTGGTGCCAGTGACGGCTTGGGCAGGACGGGAGTAGGGCTTGCCGAGCCAGTCCGATGTTGCGACCGCGTGTCGCAGCCTACACATCTCGGCGGGCATAGAAGGTTCGTAAACGGTGGCTGGCCCGTTCGACCATCTCATCGATACTCATCGCTTGGGGGTGAGCGGTCTGTAACAACCCGGCGAGAGCGACCAGTGTCTCGCGAGTCAGAGTCGGCTCCAGGGCCAGTAACAACCGCCGCTCGACGAGGTCCTCTAACGTGGTCACCCATTCGCTGGCGATGACCTCTCTCACGAAATCGCGGGGCAGGTGGGTGCCTGCTACGGTCGCATTCTTTTCTGAAGCGGGACGCTGCGGGTTGGAGAAGAACTCGCTCGCTCGCGTCCCGACCAATCGCCACACCGCCCGGCAGCTTTCCACGGACTCGCCCGAGGTGGTCGCCAGAGCCTGAATCGCAGCTTCCACGGCATGATTGCCCGACGGGTAGTTCTCGCCGCCGGGGATGATGCGGTCTTTCGTCGAGGCGGTGCGGGGCACTTCCAGATGGCGAAACACCCGGTCGGCGACCTCTTCGCCCAAGGCCCGACACGTAGTGAGCTTCCCGCCGATCAGCGTGAGCAGCGGCAACCCGTTCACTGTTTGCTCGTGCACACTGTGCCCGCGCGAGATCGCAGCTGTCTTCGATCCGTCGGAGTAGGGCAGGGGACGGACTCCCGAACAGGTCGCGAAGATGTCTGCCTCGGTGAGCTTAACCTGCGGAAAGATTTCATTGGCCAGCTGCAGCAGGTAGGCGACCTCTGTCTGGGTGGAGTGGGCCACCTCGGGGCGCTCGGTGAATCGATCATCGGTGGTCCCGACCATCACGCCGAATTCGACCGGAATCAGGAAGACCAGCCGGCCATCCTGGGCCTCGACATAGACCGCATCGCCGCCGAGCGCCTCCATCAGTCGGGCTTGCTTCGTGAAGATGTGCGTCCCTTTGGTGCCGCCGAAGAGCGGGGGGACGGAGGTGGGGAGCTCCTGGAGCGTCCAGTCGCCCCAGGCACCGGTGGCGTTGATGAGGAGTGAGGGGCGGAGGTGATGGGGAGAGGGCGCGACGGGGGGAGGGGGAGAGGGGGAATTCGAACTGGGAGTGATGTGGATTCCATCGGGGGTGAGTGTCGCGCGGTGGTAGGTGAGCAGGCGGAATTCGGTGCCTTGTTGTGCAGCGAGTTCCTGCATTTCGCGGGCGAGAGCGAGGCAGAACCGCTCGGGGCGTTCCATCTGGGCATCGAAGTAGGAACACGACCACGGGAATTCGCCCGCCGGGAACTGCGGGCCACTCTGGCCAGTGCGGGTGACGCTATGATGAGGGACTGCCTGGCTTCGGGCCAGGAAATCGTACATCCACAACCCGAACCGCACGGTCAGCAATCCGCGTCCGCCACCTGAGCCCATCCACTTCCCCAATCGTGACCCGCCGAGTCCCAGAAACTTGAGCCCCGAGGCGATTAAGCCCCCGAGCCTGCGACGGACCGGGATGTGGAGACGCAGCGGTGTCACGTACTGTGGAGCCAGCTTCAACAGCCGATCCCGCTCATGCAAGGACTCCGAAACGAGGTGAAAATCCCCGTACTCCAGATACCGCAACCCGCCGTGGATCAGCCGCGAGGACTTCGCTGTCGCCCCGAATGCGATGTCATTCGTATCGACGAGCCACACTGGAACCCGGTTGAGTATGAGTTCCCGGGCAACGCACAGCCCATTCACTCCGGCTCCAAGAATCAACACCGGAGCAGGGGAATTCAGCATGAGAAATCCTGGGTGACAATCAAGGGACAGCGAGTGTGGTGGTTTGATGTTCTCAGTTCATTGTACCCGAGATGTCATCGAGATGTGGGCTTCCACCGAAACATGGATTTGCGGCACGGTGCCACACCGGCCCCCTCTGCGGTCCTCCGCGTACTCTGCGGTGAATCCTTCTTGGCTGGTGACTGAGAGACACCCAGGCATGTGACTTCCGCCGCGGTTTGATAAGCTGGAGCTTGGGCGAAGGGGAGTGCTCTTCGCGTCACGGCAGGTGCTCTGCGAGGCGTTTTGGTGTCGGAACTTTCGAACAGCGCGAAATCGAACCAGTACACGGTCATGGCCCGGCGGTTTCGTCCTCAGACCTTTGACGAGGTCGTGGGGCAGGAACACGTGGGGCAGGCTCTGCGCAACGCGATCCGTTCCAATCGTGTCGCTCACGCCTATCTGTTCACCGGGGCTCGTGGAGTCGGCAAAACCTCGACGGCCCGTATTTTTGCCAAGGCACTCAACTGTCCGAACGTGGTCGATGCCGTTCCCTGTAATCACTGTGAGGTTTGCGAGGGAATCAGCTCGGGCTCCGATGTCGACGTGATTGAGATCGACGGCGCCTCGAACCGCGGAATCGATGATATCCGCCAGCTGCGGGCCAATGTGAATGTGCGTTCGATGCGGTCACCGAACAAGGTGTACATCATCGACGAAGTTCACATGCTCACCAAGGAAGCGTTCAATGCTCTATTGAAAACGCTGGAGGAGCCGCCGCCGAACGTCAAATTCGTCTTCTGCACCACGGAGGCGAATAAGGTTCCCGACACGATCCTGTCGCGATGTCAGCGGTTCGACTTTGGCACGATTGCCACAGCGTCGATCGCCAACCGCCTCCGCCAGATCGCTGAAGCGGATGGGAAGCAAGTCGAAGAGGCCGCCCTCGAACTTGTCGCTCGGCGGGCGGCGGGGTCGATGCGCGACAGCCAGTCGCTGTTTGACCAGCTGTTGGCCTTCGGTGGTGAGGTCATCAGCGAGGGGGATGTTCATCAGCTGCTCGGGACGGCTCCCGATGAGCGATTGATCGACATGTTTGACCGGGTGATCGATCAGCGCCGGGATGAGGTTCTCCAGCTGCTGAATGCTGCCCTGTCCGAGGGGGTGGAACTGGGGATGTTCAGCGATCAGATGCTGGCTTACCTCCGCGACCTGATGATCGTCTCTGTCGGAGCCCAGGGGGTGCCACTGATTTCGGTCTCTGAACGCAGCCGCCCTCGACTGGTCGCTCAAGCCGAAAAGTGGGGGATTCAAACGATCTCCGCAGCGATGCAACTCATTGCTGATGCAAAGGTTCGGATGCAGCGGATCAGCTACGGGCGGCCGTTGATCGAGCTGACGCTGGTCCGGATGTCGCTGCTGGAAGATCTGGACGATGTTCGCCGTCTGATCGATCAGGTGGCAGCCAACCCCGGAGCTGCGGTCGCAGTGGCACCGCGGGCGGCGTCGCAGGGCTCCTCGCCGTCTGCCGCTGCCTCAATCGCTGCTCCGTCGGCCTCCGTGCGAGCCCCTTCGCCAGCTCCGGAACCCGCAAAAAAAAACTCTGAAATAGCCCCCCAATCGCCTAAAACACCCGCTCCCACGCAACCAAAGCGAGAATTCTCCGCGGAAAACTGGCCAGGAATCTGGTCGGAAGTCCTTTTGAAATTTAATGATGCGTCCAGGAATCATCTTGTCAAGTCCAGCTCGCAAGCAATTTCTGGGCCAAATTCTCTAGAAATCGTCTTCCCAAGGACCTACTCTCTCAGTAAGACTTACGTGAACCGACCGGATCTGCTCAAGCGGATCGCGGATGCCATCCTCGATCTGACGGGGGTGCAGGTCAGCTGCCGGGTGACCGAAGACCTGTCTTCGCCCGCTCCGGTAGTGGAACCGACGAAGTCGGTGGTTCAGGAAGTTGAGAGTCGGAAGAAGAGTACGGTCGACGACGATCCGTTTGTTCAGCAGGCTGTCGAGATCTTCTCGGCCAGGGTCGCTGATGTGCGGACTGTGCTGGTTGGTCAGTCTTCCGACGAGTGAGGCGTGCGTCGACTTCGGTTGGCGGGCCGCCTGTTTGCTCATTCCGGGTGGAAACTCGGTGAGCCCAATGCCGTTTGCTGGGAGCAGTCATGTTCAAGGAATTGGCCGCGCTGACCAACCTCATGAAGAACGCGCCGGAGATCAAGCGCCAAATGGAGGCGTCGAAGCAGCGTCTGGCCGTTACGACCGTCGAAGGACGCTCCACCTGCGGCCAGGTGATCGTCACCGTCACTGGCAAGATGGAAGTCACATCCGTCCGGTTTGCCGCTGATCCCCAGGTGATCGGCTCGAAAAACGGGGTCGAAATCCTCGTTCAGGAAGCGATGAACGATGGCCTGAACCGGGCCAAAAAACTGGCAGCCGGCGAAATGAGCTCGATGGCCAGCCAGTTGGGGCTGCCCGCTGACATGCTGGAGAAGTTTGGCGGACTCGCCGGCTGACGCTTGGGAATACAGGCCACCTGCTCACGCGGGTCAGCCCGTCGCAAGCTGCCAATTACGTTTCGATCACCCTCACGGACGACTATTTCGCATGCCACCTCGATTGCCCCCCTCTGATGCGCATCCCTTTGGCCCGGCCGTTGGTCGGCTGGTCAATGAGTTCGCGTCATTGCCGGGGATCGGACGCAAGACCGCAGAACGTCTGACAAATTACATCGTCGGTTGTCCCAAGCGGGATGCCCTCGCCCTGGCTGACGCGATTCGACTAGTGAAGGACACAGTCCGCCAGTGTTCGCTCTGCTTCAATCTCACCGACCAGGAGTTGTGCAGCGTCTGCAGTGATTCCCGCCGCGACCGGACTCACATCTGCGTTGTAGAACAGCCTCGCGATGTGACGGCTCTTGAATCGACCGGGGCATTCACCGGGACGTACCACGTGCTGGGAGGACGGGTTTCTCCGCTGGAAGGGATTACACCGGCAGATCTGACAATTGACGCCTTGGTCGACCGAGTCAAACGCGATGAGGTCACCGAGATCATCATGGCGTTGAATCCCACTCTGGAAGGGGATGGCACTGCTCTTTACCTGTCCAATCTGTTCTCGGACATCACTGTTCATGGACAACCCGTGCAAATTACGCGCCTTGCCCGCGGGATTGCGACCGGGAGTGTGCTAGAGTTTGCCAACAAGGAGATGCTGTCCGACGCCCTACGTGGGCGCCGGTCTTTCTGAGGAGTTGAGAGATAAGCGTTGAGGGTTGAGCGACGGAAGCTCAGCCTGCGAACGAACGCCAATCTCAGTAAGACCACCTCGTCTCTTTCAACCTTCAACGATCAACGCCCCACCATCCCCCTGATTGACACGACGTCCGGAAGTTCTCGACTGAATCATGCATCTCAACGTCTCCCAGCAAATGCGTATGGCCCAGCAGATGAAGCTGGCTCCACGCATGATTCAATCGATGGAGATCCTCCAGCTGCCGCTCATGGCACTGCAGGAACGCATCGATCAGGAGCTGTCCGAGAACGTGTGCCTTGAGCAAGTGGAACGAAAGACAGACGACGGAGATTTCGGCTCGGAGCAGGGCGGTGACCCGTTCGAGGTCGCCCCCCGGGTGGAAATCGATCGCCAGGAACTGGTCGCCGGCAAAGAGGACAACAACGCCAGCGACTTCGAACGCCTCGTCGAAATCTCCCAGGAGTGGCCGGAAGACAACTACACCAGCGGTTCTCGCCCCTCCGGGAACCAGATGGACGACGACGCCGACCGTCAGCACGACGTGATGTCGAACGCCGAGAGTCGGCCCCAGACTTTGACGGACTATCTGGTCGATCAGTTCCATTACTTCAACGTCGATCCCGAGGAACGGGCCTTCGGTGAGTACCTGATCCAGAACCTTGACGACAATGGCCGGTTGCAGAGCTCGCTGCCGGAGCTGACCCAGGTCTTCGGTCAGTCGATGACGCTGCCGAGGGCGGAGAACGTTCTGAAACTGATTCAGAAGCTTGATCCGCCGGGCGTCGGTGCCCGCGACCTCAAGGAGTGTCTGCTCCTGCAGATCAAACCGGAGACTCCGCTCCGCGAATCGATGATCACGCTGATCTCGCTCCATCTCGACGATTTGCTGCAGAACCGTCTGCCTCTGATCGAACGCAAGACCGGCTACACACTGGATGAGATCAAGTCGGCGATGGAGCAGATGCGGACGCTCGACCCCTTCCCGGGGAAGGGCTTCGCCAAGGAATCGGTCCAGACCGTCTCGCCCGACTTGCGAGTCGACAAAGACGATTCAGGCAAGTGGGTTGTCTCCCTGATCGAGGAGTACATCCCCCAGCTGCGCATCAGCCAGCGATACCTGCGCATGCTGGAAGGCAACCCCGACCAGAAGACGAAGGAATTCATCAAGCGGAAGATCGAGTCGGCCAAGTGGCTGATTGATTCGATCGAACAGCGTTACAACACGCTGAAGCGGGTGGCTCAAGAGATCGTCAATCGCCAGAGCGAGTTCCTGGAGCAGGGGCCCGATCACATCGTTCCGCTGAAGATGCAGGACATCGCCGATGTGGTCCATGTCCACGTGACGACTGTGTCGCGAGCTGTCGATGACAAGTACATTGTGACACCGCGCGGCATATATCCGCTGAAGCGATTCTTCGGGGGCGGTACCAAGACCGATGATGGCGAGGAAGTCGCCTGGGACATCATCCGCATCAAGCTGAAGGAAGTGGTCGACAACGAGAACAAGTCGAACCCGATGAGTGACGACGACATCGTCGACGCCCTGAAAGCCCAAGGCTATACCCTCGCCCGCCGTACCGTGACCAAGTACCGCAAAGCCCTGAACATTCCCTCCTCCCGCCAACGTAAAGTGTTTTAGCCGGCATGCAGAGCAACGCGTTGTGATTTGAATGGAACGCGAGATGTCCAAATCGTTTAGAGAGAGGAAATTGAACGAGAAGGAAAGCAAGATAACGAAGAACGGAGAGGGAGGGATTCTTGAAACCACTGTTTCAGATATTAATGAGTGCCGTAAAGAGTGAATTTGAATCAAGCCCCTCTTGGGCAGGTCGTCGAAATCAGGAAAAGCATTCCTTGCTGATCTTGCTTTCCTTCTGTTCAAATCTTGATTCCTAATACTTTTATGAACGATTCGCGCCGGCGAGCATCATTCTCGCAAACCCGTCCATCAACGTCAGTTCGTGGAAGTTAAACAACAGCCCCAGCGGCACATCCATCAGCTTCATGTAGCTCATGACCTGTGCCTTGTGGATGGGGAGTATTCCTTGCACGGCTTTGATCTCAACCAATACGCAGTCTTCGACGAGAATGTCGAACTTCAGCGATTCCTCAAATGTCATGTCTTTGTAGCGGATCTTGACGGCTTGTTGGCTACTGACATTCAGGCTTCGAAGTTCGAGTTCGCGTCTCAGGCAGCGTTCATAAATGCTTTCCAGGAGTCCTGGTCCAAGAGTTCGGTGGACCTCAATCGCAGCTGCAATAATGGATCCGGTCAGTTGGTCTGCTTGGGAATAACGTGGGTGCATTTGAAAGGGGCAGGAATTTGAAGAGTTTTGAACAGGAGGAAAGCAAGGTAACGAAGAAGGGATGAGACACCGCCGAGATCAGGGTTCGCATTCATAATCACCGTGTGAAATAAATGATTATGAGGTGAGTGGAGAGGATCGCATGAGAACTCAGACCGCGTACTCTTTCACCATCGCCTCATCGACATCGATACCCAGGCCGGGGCGGGTGGGAACTGGGATGGTTCCGTTCTGATCGACGGGGAAGGCTCCCTTGGCCAGGCCGTTTCGCCACGGGTTTTCCGACTGGTCGACTTCTATTAACGGCGAGTCGGTGGGAAAGCCGCCATGCGGTTCGGGCAGCAGGGAGACCAAATGCACCGTCGCGGCGATGATGATGTCGCTGCCCCAGCAATGCGGGTAACAGCGGATCCCCGAAAGAGCGGCCAGTTCAGCCACAAAGAGAGCTTCGCCGATCCCGCCACACAGGCTGACATCGGGTTGAATAATGTCGAAGGCCCGTCGCTGGATCAGGTCCTGCGCACTTGCCCGCGAGTCGAGGGCCTCTCCGCCCACCAGAGACAATGGAAGACGCCGCCGCAATTCTTCGTAAGCTGGATAATGCGGCGTTTGCTGTGGTAGCGGCTCTTCGAAGGCCTCGAATCCCAGGTCGTTCAACACATGTCCCATGCGGACTGCGGACTCCATCGTGTAGGCTGCATTCCCGTCTGCCAATAGCAACACATCGGGCCCCACAGCGTCTCGTACCGCTGTGATGAACTTCTTCTCGCGGGCGACCGGGAAGCGACCAATCCGCATCTTGAGGGCGAGAAACCCCTGTTTCACGAGAGCTGCCGCTTCCTCCGGAAACTGGTCCTCGGGTTCCTGTCCCTCGACATAGTTCATCGCCGAGGCATAGGCCCGCACCCGGTCTCGCAACCGCCCTCCGAACAACTCCGCGACGGGGACGTTCAGCAGCTTTCCCCGCACATCGTTAATGGCCATGTCGAGTGCCCCCACAGCGAGGGCGTTACCGAAATTCCAACCCCACATGCTGCGCCAGAGTTTGCGATACTCCAGGGGATTCTGGCCGATCAAATTCGGGCCGATCTGCTCGTCGATGGCTGCACGGGTTCCGTTGATCGGCGAAGTCTCGCCCCAGCCGACCAGACCCGCTTCGGTCTCGATCCGGACCAAGAGCGCCTCGCGCGTCCGGTCAAATGGGACCGACACCGACACTCCGAATGGCTTTTTGAGTGTATGTCGCAGCAGAAATGTTTTGACGCTGGCGATCTTGTCGCGAGGCGGCTGCGACAGGCTGAGCTTTTCCTCAGCAATGGTGCCCGCAGCCCATCCTCCCGCAACCAATAGAGAAGCCGCCTGAAACAATGACCGCCGACCAAGCTGGATATCAGACATCGTGTGAGACTCGACTGCGAGAGGGGAGTAAGAGCGACGAGCGTGAGTGTCATCCTCGTGGGGAGAGTGGTCGGTGTGCAAGTGAGCGGTGGAAGAGAGAGGGGGAGAGGGGGCGAAGGGGAGACGACTGACTGTTCCTGGTTTTGTGTCCTTCGTGGCTTTGTGGTTCCCATGACCCCGCCGCACGATTCCTTGCCCATGTCGGCTCCTGCTATCATCCATGGCAGCCGATGCGTTGGCGGACGTGCGGTCTGCTCATCGGAATGCGGAGAATCTCCATGGCGTGGCGAATCAGTTCAGTCGGCGTGTTATTCGTCTTGGCCTCGTCACTGATGGCTGCTGATCAGGCTCCCGACTATCAGCAGGCTGTCGCTCCAATCCTGCAGAAGTATTGTGCAGGTTGCCACAACGGGGACGAGCGCGAGGGGGAGTTCTCGGTCGAATCGTTCGACGAACTGCAAAAGGGCGGCGAGCACGGGGCAGCTGTCCTGGCGGGGGACTCCGGTTCGAGCCGGTTGATCCGTCTGGTGACGGGGGCCGCTGAGCCGAAGATGCCGCCCGAGGATAAGCCGCAGCCCACTGCCGAAGAAGTGGCCATACTGAAAGCGTGGGTCGAGGCCGGAGCCAAAGGCCCCAGCGGCCAGGAGCCCGATCGAACCCATCTCAAAGTGCCGACCATCACTCCCAAGGCGGGGCTGGCTGATCCCGTCACCGCACTTGACTGGTCCGCCGATGGGAAGTTGATCGCTGAGGCCCGGTTTGGTCGCGTGGCGATTCTCTCGGCAGAGACCCTGAAGCCCACGGCGACCCTCGAAGGTGTGGCGGGCAAAGTGACCGCGTTGCACTTCGCCCCCGGTAATCGGCTCGTCACAGCGTCAGGTATTCCCGGTCTCTATGGCCAGGCGATTCTCTGGGACCTTGCCACCGGCAAACCGCTCCGCGAGATCCGGGCCCATCGCGATGTGCTCTACGATGCCGAGCTGTCGCCCAGCGGCGAGTACCTCGCCACCTGCAGCTATGACCGCAAGATCATGCTGTGGAACGTCGCCACGGGTGAACAGGTCCGTTCGTTTGATGGGCATACGGGAGCGGTCTACGACATCGCGTTCAGTCCCGATGGAACGGTACTCCTCAGCGGCAGTGCCGATGACACCTGCAAAGTGTGGCAGGTCGCGACGGGCGAACGCCTCGATACCCTGGGGCAGCCGCTCAAAGAGGTCTACTCCGTGAGTTTCAATCCGGCGGGTGATCTGCTGACTTCGGTGGGGGCTGATAACCGCATCCGAGTGTGGAAACTGCTGTCGAAGGATTCGCCGGTCATCAATCCTCAACTGATCGCTCGCTTCGCCCACGAGGCACCGGTCACGCAAATGCGATACAGCCCCGACGGACGCTATCTCGTCACCGCTGCGGAAGACCTGACGGTCAAGCTGTGGGATGCGAAGAATGTCACGGAGATCAAGGAGTACGGCCGACATCCCGACGTGGTTCAGGCATTGGCGTTTGCTCCCGATGGCGGACACTTTGTTGTGGGCCGCGTCGATGGTTCGGTGGAGAAACTCGCCACGGTCCCGCCAACGACGCCAGCAGCTCCGGCGACTGCTGCCACAGTTCCCGCGTCCGCATCCTCCGCCGTGGCCCCGATGCACGAGATCGCAGAGACGGAGCCAAACAACTCGCCATCCGAAGCGATGGCCATCACACTACCGGCGAAGATCAAGGGCGTGATTCAGGGACGCCCCGACGGCCAGCCCGATCGCGATGTTTACAAGTTCTCTGCCAAGGCGGGTGAAGCCTGGGTGATTGAGGTGGACGCGGCTCAGTCGAAATCGCCTCTCGATTCAATCGTCGAGGTGGTGGACCTGAAGGGGCAGCCGATTGAGCGTGTGTTGCTGCAGGCGGTTCGCGATTCATACTTCACCTTCCGAGGCAAGAACGGCAACGAGGTCGGTGACTTCCGGGTCTTTAACTGGGAAGAAATGGAGCTGAATGAGTATCTCTATTCCAACGGGGAGGTCGTGAAGTTGTGGTTGGCTCCGCGCGGCCCTGATTCGGGATACCTCGTCTACCCGGGCGAGGGGGCTCGGTATGGGTACTTCGACACGACGCCAGTCTCGCATGCCCTGGGCGAAGCGTGCTACATCGTCGAACCGTACGCACCGGGGAGCGAGATTACGCCCAACGGGCTGCCGGTCTTCAAGCTTTACTACCAGAACGATGACGAGTCGCATCGCGAACGCGGTGCCGATTCCAAGCTGACGTTTACCGCTCCGAAAGACGGAGAATATCTGGTCCGACTTCGCGATGTGCGCGGCTTTGAGAGCGACAAACACACCTATCAATTGACGGTTCGTCCGCAGAAACCCGACTTCCAGGTGACGTTGCAGAATCGAGACCTGACGGTCAACTCCGGGAGTGCCAAGGAGTTTAAGGTCACCGCCAAGCGAATGGACGACTATGACGGCCCGATCCGAATCGACATCACCGGCTTGCCGCCCGGCTTCACCTCAACCAGCCCGATCACGATTCAGGCGGGCCAGAACTCCGCCTTTGGCGTGCTCATGGCCGCTGCCGATGCACCGGCTCCCACCCCCGAGAACACCAAGTCAAATCTCACAGCCTCTGCCGTCATTAATGGCCAGGATGTGACTCATGAGGTTGGCGGCTTTGGCGAGATCAAACGCGGCGATGCATCCAAGCTGACGATCAAGATCGTCGCAGCTGAGGACGGCGCGAAGGTGACCGACCCCGGTAACGGAGGTCCATTGCAGGTCGAAATCGAGCCGGAGCAGACGATCATGCTGAAGGTCGTGGCCCAGCGAAACGGTTACGAGGGGAACGTCCCGTTCGGCAATGAGACCTCAGGCCGCAATCTGCCGCATGGGCTGATCGTTGGCAACATCGGCCTCAACGGTTTGCTGATCCTCGAGAAGCAGACCGAACGCAACTTCTTTATCTCGGCGACGTCCTGGGTGCCCGAGCAGGAGCGGCTGTTCCACCTCAAGACCGATGTGGAAGGTGGTCAGGCCACAGCTCCGGTTCTGATTCGCGTGCGACGCAGCCAGAAGTCCGGCGTTGCCCAACAGTAAGTCCCCGCTTGGCAGTTCGCTCCGGTCGTCGGCCTCATGAGGGCCATCGGTTGTCGGATGGCCGCTCCAATCGACATGTTGCCGAAAGAGCCGGATGGGCCGAATCCATCCTCTCGCAAATGTGTGTTACCGCAACGCATGCGGAGATCCGGCGAATGAGCAGAGCTGGGCCAAGGTCATGGCACCGCTCTCATCCCGTTTAAACTCGACCTTACTTCTTAGCGGCTAATGCGGATTGAGCGATCACTGCGGGATCGGTCGGCTTGGGCTGGTAGGCCCCCAGGAACTTGCTCAGGCCTCCAAACGTCCCGTTGTTGAGCAACACCAGATAGGCTGGCACGAGGATCGGTCGCACGATAAACGTGTCGATCGTCACCCCAAAGGCCAGTGCAAATCCCATCTGCACCATCCCTGCCAGTGACCCGGTCATCAGCGAGGTAAATGTCCCCGCCATAATGATGCCACAGCTGGAGATGATGCCCCCTGTCTTAGTGAGGGCGACCAGAATGCCGGGCAGGGCACCATGTTTCGGCTGCTCTTCGGTCACGCGGGACATAAAGAGCACGTTGTAGTCCTCGCCCAGTGCCAGCAGCAGGGTGAACAGGAAGACCGGCACCTTCCAGTCGAGTCCCACAAAGTCGGGCCCCGTGGTGAACCGGAACAGGATAAACGCCGCTCCCAGTGTCACCAGATAGCTGAAGATCACCGTGATGATCAGGTAAGCACACAGCATCGGCTGTCGGAGGAGCAGCATCAGCACGAGGAACACGGCGACCGACACATAGATGTTGATGCGGATCTGGTCCCGGTCGGTGGAGAGCTTGAGATCGCGAATACTGGCGGTGGAACCGAGGGCCAGCACCTGGGCCTTCTCGCTCAGGTCGATCTTCTTTTCCGATGGAGCTGCCGGGGCGTCCGCGGCGGGAGCATCGCCGTCCTCGTCGTCTTCCAGTGGTTCGGGCAGTGAATACTTATGGAGCGATTGCTGAATCGCCTCTTTCGCCTGCTCCAGACGTTTCACGGCATCGCGAGCAAAGGGATCGGTGTCGAATACGATATCGATCCGCATCAACTTGCCCTTGTGCTCGCCCTCCAGACAGCAATAGGCCTTCTGGGCCAGAGTTCGAGCCACGCCACTCCGCAGGTACCGCCGGCCTTGTTCCTGCTCCGGCTTTCCGGCTTCTCCCTCTTTGTTCTCTTTGGCGGCGTTCTCTTTCGCGGCCCCATGAGGAGAGGACTGTGACCGCACATCGGCGATTCCCAGCGTCTTGGATTGCTCCATCAGGTCTGACGTGATGGCCCGCGACAGCTTTTCGCCCTCGCGAATCTTGGTCAGGTCGAGATCGTCGTGCCGAATCAAGAAGGTCGCCACCCCCGCTGCACCGGCCGGGAAGTGCTTCTGGACCGCCTTGGCACCCCGTACGCTGGTCACATCGGGGCTCAGGTCGCTCAGCAGTCCGTAGCTCAGCTGGTCCTTCTTGTATCCCCCGTAAATCGCCAGCGGCGTCAACAGCAGCACGGTGACTGTAAAGACCCAGCCCGGTCGGCGGGACACCAGGTCTGCAATCCAGTGCCAGCCTTTTTCGAGCATCTTCTGCTCTTGAAGCTCATGCCAGAACGAACGCGTGGGCATGAATCCGTCCGAGGCGGAGATCCGCTCCCGACGCACGTCGGGCCAGAACGTCCACCTTCCGAACAGGAACATCATCGCCGGAGTCAGTGTCAGGGCACAGATCAGAGCGATAAACAGCCCAAACGAGATCGCGACGCCCGCTTCCCGGAACTTGCCGAATTCGGTCAGCGTCAGCATCCCGATCCCGACAATACTTGTCCCGGCACTGGTCGCCAGGGCGGATCCGACGTTCGTGACCGCCGAAATCGTGGCATCGCGGAACGACGCCCCGTGGTCGAGTTCTTCTTTGTATCGAGCAATCAGGAACAGGCAGAAATCGACACCCGCTCCATACACCACCACGGTGACATAGACGTCCAGGCCGGAAAAGATCCCCACAATGCCATAGCCTGCCATGATCCGCAGCAGTCGCAGCGACAGGTGGACAGCCACTCCCACGGTGACCAGCGGGAGCAGGACCATCAACGGCGCTCGATAGATCGCCAGCAGCAGTACGATCACCAGAACCTTGGTGTAGTGGTCAGTCTGGGCCGCACTCTGGGCCTCTGCCTCCAGCATGTCACGACCGACGGTCGCTGCCCCGCTGAGGTTCACTTCTAGCCCGATCGGCAGGGCGGTTTGCACTTCCTTCGACTTCAGCAGCTCTTCGATCCGGTTCAGCACCAGCTTGTTACGACGATCGAGAAACTCGGTGCCCAGTTCGACCAGCACGAGCATCGAGCAATCGTTCTTGCTGCGCAGCAGAGGGCCAATCCGGGCGTCGTTGACCGTCCAGATCCCGCGGATGATCTGATCTTTGGCCGGGATTCGTTCGGGAGAATCTGACAGCGGCAGCGGTTCTTTGCCGTAACCCGTTCGCTGCTGGATGATCTTGAGTCCAGGCTCCAGGAACTTCGTGACGAACTCTTCGTCTTTCGGCGAAAGTCCGGCTTTCTCGTCCTCTCGCTGAAGCACGATCACGACGCTACACCCCAGTGGGTCCATCTGCGTCGGGTGGTCATCCTCAGCTGCGGGATCTTCTGCCTGGTTGGGATCAGCCCCTGCCTGGGCGGGAGCGGGAATCTTTTCTTTCGGTTCCCAAGCGGGAAATGCCTCGCGGAACAGTCTCTCGGCCACACGGCTGTCGCTGTTCAACGGGAGAAAGTCGAATTCGCCGTCGGTCGCGACATCAGCCAGCGGGGGAGCGGCCTTAACGACGATGGCTAAGATGACCGCCCACGCCAGAATGGTGCCGAGAGGCCAACGACTGACAAGTTTTCCGCACCAGCTGTACATCCGGGCAATTCTACAGAAGAGAGGCAAGTGGGAGCGCATTTGCGTCCTGCAAATGTTCCCAAACCCTACCGCTCCAGCCATTTGCCGTCAATCATGCCACCCGATGCGCTCTCCCGATCCCGTCACTTTTCTCGAATGTGAACAGGGAAGATTTCCCAGCCCACCCGCTTCGCAGCGGAATACCCTCTCTGTGGGGGCATTATCTCGTTTAAAAACGCTCGAACCGTTGCCGGTCGATCGGACGGAATGTCGGGCAGAAAACGGGTCCGCCAGCGTCCTGTGCTTGCGGGGAACTGCGGGGAGAGATAGCCTGAAGGTGTTATGGGCTCGTTGTTTTCGCTTGCGAGGCGGGCTCCTGACGCCTGCGATTCACTGAGGAGGAACTTGCGATGTCTGCCAGAAATTTCTGTGGTCGTACCCGGCGCGAGATGCTCTGGGAGTCGGGCTGTGGATTCTCGGCGATCGCAGCTGCATCTCTGCTGGGGCAGGATGCGCGCGGAGCAGAGCCCGCAGTCGAGGGGTACAAGAACCCGCTCGCTCCCAAGCCGCCGCACCACGACCCGGACGCGACCGCCTGTATCTTTCTGTATATGTATGGTGGCCCCAGCCATATCGATACGTTCGATTACAAACCCGACATGGTCGGTCGCGACAACCAGACCGTGGCAGTGAAGACCTTTGGTCGCGGGGGCCGCAAGAACGAGGGGCGAATCGTCGAGCCTCGCTGGAAGTTCAAACAGTATGGCGAGTGCGGAAAATGGGTCAGCGACCTCTTTCCAAACCTGGCCGAGAAGGTCGATGACATTGCGTTTCTCCACTCCATGACCGCCGACAGCCCGATTCATGGCTCGGCGATGCTCATGATGAACTCGGGCAAGATCCTGAGCGGGAGCCCATGCCTTGGCTCGTGGCTCAATTACGGGCTCGGGACGGTGAACGAGAATCTGCCGGGCTTCTGCCTGATGCTTGATCCGCGGGGAGGACCGATCAGCGGGCCCAAGAACTGGAGCAGCGGCTACATGCCTGCAACGTATCAGGCGACCGTGATGCGATCACAGGGGAACCCGATTCTCGATCTCGCACCGCAAGCTGGCCTGGCCACAGCTGCCCAGCGACGCCTGCTCGACACTTTGCGCGAATCGAACATCGAGCATGAGATGGCCCGCGCTGACAACTCGAATCTGTCGGCCCGCATCGCGAGCTATGAGTTGGCGTACAAGATGCAGGCGCACGCCCCCGAGGCGGTCGACCTGTCTCAGGAAACCGAAGCCACACAGAAGCTCTATGGGCTCGATAGCCCGAAGACAGCTGCCTTTGGGCGACAGCTGTTGCTGGCCCGCCGGCTGGTCGAACGCGGCGTGCGATTCGTGCAGATCTACTCGGGCGGGGCTCACAACGACGATAACTGGGATGCCCACTCGGATCTGGCCTTCAACCACAACCTGCATGCCGGTGAAACCGATCTGCCGATTGCGGGCTTGCTGGCGGACCTCAAGCAGCGTGGACTGCTCAGCAAAACGTTGATCATCTGGAGCGGTGAGTTCGGGCGTCAGCCGACCGCTGAGTACGAAAAGGGGACTGGTCGCGATCACAACTGCTTCGGCTTCACGACCTGGATGGCCGGTGGTGGCATCAAGGGGGGCACCAGCTACGGCACGACTGATGAGTTAGGAAGTAAGGCTGTGGAAAAACGCCTGGAGGTCAAACACCTCCATGCGACAGTTCTGCAACAGATGGGGCTCGACCCGAACGGTCTCAGCTACTTCTTCGGCGGCCTGAATCAGAAACTCGTCGGCGTCGAAGAGGTCGAACCAATCCACGAAATTCTGGCGTAGGAATTACCGGACTGGGGCCTGCAGCTTCCCCTTCCAGCCGCGTTCCGGGGCCTTTCCACCCAGCGACCGTGCGATGAGGGTCGCGTTGTGGTCCTGCATGCCAATGTAGGTTCCCTCGTAAGTCCCCTTCGGCCCCATCGAGTCAGAGTAGAGTGTCCCGCCGATCTGGATCTTCGCCCCCTGTTGCTGGGCTCCTTCGATCACTGCACGCAGGTCTTTTTCGCTCACGCTGGCCTCAACAAAAACTGTCGGAATCTTGTTCTCGACCAGAAAAGCGACAAGTTCGTTCACATCTTTCATACCGGCTTCTGAGTCGGTCGAGATTCCCTGGACCGCTTTCACGCGAATGTTGTAGGCACGCGAGAAATACCCGAAAGCGTCGTGGGCCGTGACCAGCGTCCGCTGCGGTTCGGGAATCGACGCGATGACCTCGCGGATATAAGAGTCGAGGTGCTGGAGTTCTTCCTGCAATCGAGCGGAGTTCGCGGCATAGTCCGCAGCATGAGCCGGATCGACCTCCGACAGCCTCTTCTCCACTTCTCTCGCACAGCTCATCCACAGCTGGACATCTCCCCAGACGTGCGGATCATGCGCCGTCGCCACGAGTTCCGAAGACAAAATCTTGTCGTGGGGGATTCCGTCCGTGACGGCGAAATATGGCTTCCCCTTCTTGCGCTGGGCTGCATACCCATCGACCATTTTTCCTTCGAGGTGCAGCCCGCAATAGAAGACGAGATCCGCTTTCATCGCCCGGCTGGTGTCGCTGGTCGTCGGGATGTAAACGTGCGGGTCGACACCTTCATTCAGCAGACCGCTGACCTCGGCATGATCCCCTGCGATCTGCTGCACGATGTCAGTCACCATGCTGACCGTACACACGATGTTCAGCCGCTTGTCCGATCCGGGCGATTGACCAGTTGGAGGAGAAGACGGGGCAGGGGAGCATCCGATCAGCAGCAGGCAAATGACGCCTGCACTCAGGAGCAACGAACGAGTTTTTATGAATGTAGCCATTGCTACATTGTAGGCGACCTGCTATCTACCGGCAACAGAGGCCATTGTCTCGAATGTGTCTGCCTCGAAAGGTCGACGCGAGATCACCTAACGCGAATGCTCTGGCAGAACTACTTCCGGTTGTAATCCTGCCGCGGTGTCGGGTGGTTGTGTGGCTGGGTCAAGAGTCCATAGAGCTCCGGTCGCCGATCGCCGAGTCGGTCGATGACGTGCTTATGAGGCACGCGAACGATTCGCTTCTGGCGTGCCACCATCGGATCGACATCGGCGTACAGGATCGCCTCGTCGGTACCCTGGGCCCGCGTGATGAACCGCCCGTTGGGAGCACAAATACTGCTCTCTCCGATGAACGGGAAGCCTCGCTCCTCGCCCACGCGATTCACAGCTGCGAAGTACACCTGGTTCTCCATCGCCCGGCAGGGGATCGAGCAGCTCGACATGATCTCCGCCCCGGGTGGCCAGTTGGTCGGCAGGGCAATCAGGTCGGCTCCGAGAAGGGCCAGTGTCCGCGTCGCCTCGGGGAAGGCGGCGTCGTAACAGATCAGCATGCCGATCTTGAGCCCTTCGATCTCGTGCAGGGCGTATGGTTCCGACCCCGGTGTCGTGAACATATCGACGCCGAGATACGGGAGGTGGGTCTTGCGGTAGACGCCGATCACGCCCCTTGGTCCAGTCAGCACGGCGACGTTCACGACCTGCTCGCCCACTCGCTCCAGCATGCCGAAAATCGTGTAGCAGTTCAGCTCTTTGCACGCAGCTGTCATCGCAGCCACCGACGGTCCATCGACCGACTCGCCATAGGGCAGGGCTTCAGCCAAGGAATCAAAGCAATAGCCCGGGACCGCACACTCCGGAAAGATCACCAGCCGGGCGCCTTCGCCGACAGCGGTCTTCAGCTTGCCAATCATACGGCTCACGTTTCCGGCGTTGTCCTTAAGCTGGAAGTCCATCTGAACGGCGGCGATCTTCATGGTGTAAAACCTGTGTGGCGTGATAAATGTTGCGAGCACGGATCCTACACAATCGAGCCGGAGGCGTCATGGCTCGTGAGTGTCATCCTCACTTCGTCGGACGCGATTCGCTCGGCCATCTCGTCTCACTCAAAGAGCGATGCCCCAGCCTCCTGACGCTACCCGCTCTTTGCCTCGCTCGGTACGATTCAAACAGAACGACTTCCGTTGATGCGACCATATCGCGCATTTCGAGGCGAGGTGTGGTGTCGTGACTTGAACACTGCCGCTGGAGGAGAGAACTTTGAAACGAACGAGTTGGATTGGAATCTGTCTCACGGTCGCGATGGCGGCTGTGTCATTTGGCGAGGACAAGTGCCCCAAGAGCGAGTTCCAGTCGATCTTCAACGGCTATGACCTGTCGGGCTGGCACGGTGAATACACGATGGACCCCCGCAAGCTGGCCGAAATGCCGGAAGCGGAGCGGGCTGCGAAGATGGCGGAGTGGCAGGCCGACGCCCTCAAGCACTGGTCGGCAAAGGACGGCGAGCTGATCAACGACGGCGAAGGGGTTTATCTGACCACCGACCGGCTCTACTCCGACTACGAACTGGTCATCGACTACAAGACGATCCCTGTGGCTGACAGCGGCATCTACCTGAAGTCGAATCCTCAGGTTCAGATCTGGAATCACAAGAAAGAGAATCCCTCTCCCGGCCAGGACAAGGGCTCGGGCGGGCTGTGGAATAACTCTCCCGGTGCTCCCGGCAAGGACCCGACCGAGATCGCTGACCGGCCTTTCGGCGAGTGGAACGAGTTCAAGATTCAGCAGGTCGGAACCCGTACCAGCGTCTGGCTGAACGGTAAGCACATCGTCGATCACGCCATCATGGAAAACTACTGGGACCGCAAGGCCCCGCTGGTTGCCCGCGGCCCGATTCAGCTGCAGACCCACGGCGGAGAGATCCGCTGGCGTAACATCAAGGTGCGTGAGATCGGCCCGGTCGAAGCCAACGAGATTCTGCGTTCCCACCACAATGAAGGTTACACCAGCCTGTGCAATGGCAAGGACTTGTCGGGCTGGGCGGGCGAGGTCAATAACTACGAAGTGGTCGACGGAGCCATTCGTTGCAAGCCGGGCACGGGTGGCGTGCTGCACACGAAGGACGAGTACGGTGATTTCGTGGCTCGCCTGGAGTTCAAGGTGCCGCCCGCCGGAAACAACGGATTGGCGATTCGCTATCCCGGTAAGGGCAACGCAGCCTTTGACGGGATGACCGAACTGCAGATCCTCGACACCGAACACTCCAGCTACAAGTCCATCGACCCGCGTCAGGCTCACGGTTCAGTCTATGGCATGATCCCGGCCTATCGCGGTTACCTGCGTCCGGTCGGTGAATGGAACTTCCAGGAAGTGACCGTACAGGGCTCGAAGATCAAGGTCGAGCTGAACGGCTCGCTGATCCTCAACGGTGACGTGGCGGAAGTAAAAGAGTTCCTGGAGAACAAGCCGCATCCCGGCAAGGACCTCAAGTCGGGTTACTTTGGCTTCGCTGGACACGGCGATGCTGTCGAGTTCCGCAACATCGAGATCAAGAAGCTCGACGCCGCGAAGTAATTCTGTTTCTGCACGATCCGTCAAAGCCCACTGGTGTTCGCCAGTGGGCTTTGTTTCATCGACATCTACATCCCACTGGGAATCCTCTAATGAAATCATTCTCGCTCGTCTGCCTGTTCCTGATCGCCGCGACCACACTAACCGCCGACGACACGGTCGTGACCAAGGCCTTCATTGATGGTTCCGGCCCCGGCTGGGTCGACCTGACAGCTGCCGACTTCGACACAATCAACACTGATCCCGACACGTTCCAGTGGAACGGGACCGAAGTGCACTGCAAGGGGACACCCGTCGGCGTGACCCGTTCGAAGAAGAAGTTCACGAACTTTGAGCTGGTCGCGACCTGGCGGCATAACAAATCGGGCGGCAACTCGGGCATCTTCCTCTGGGCACCGGACGAAGCCTTCAAGGACCTGAAGCCGAACCAGCTGCCCCCGGGCGGCATCGAGGTCCAGATCCTCGACCACGGATACGGTGAAGAGTACGAGAAGAAGAACGGCAAGAAGTCGGACTGGTTCACCACCAACGGCGACGTCTTTCCCGTCGGGACCTCGACGATGGTCCCCTTCGAGCCGAAAGCTCCCGCTCCTAAAGACAGCCAGCGGGCCTTCCCCCGGAAGGAACTCAGCAAGGGTATCGGCCACTGGAACCACTACTACATCCGCGCGATCAACGGCGAAGTCCGCCTGTGGGTGAACGGCGAAGAAGTCTCCGGCGGCACCAGCTGTAAACCCAACACCGGCTTCCTGTGCCTCGAAAGCGAAGGAGCCCCGATCGATATGAAGAACATCCGGATTCGCGAACTGCCGTAGTTGTTAGGTTGAGGAATTGGGAACCACGAAATACACGAAATACACGAAATTGAAATCAACAAGACTGCCACAGTAGGCCCATGAGAAACTCATAGAGGTTCTTTGAGCATTCTTTTTTCGTGTACTTCGTGTGTTTCGTGGTTCACCCCCTCTTCTCCAGTCAGGAGTCACCATGCCACCCGAAAAGATCCTCTTTAAGGACGAGGTCTACTCGATCCAGGGGGCGATCTTTGAGGTCTACCGGGAAATGGGCTGCGGGTTTCTGGAAGCTGTTTATCAAGAGTGCCTGGAGAGAGAGTTCTTGCTGCGAGGAGTCCCGTTCAGGGCTCAGCCCGAGTTGTGCCTGACGTACAAAGACGCCGTTTTGAAACAATATTATCGGCCTGATTTCATCTGTTTTGATCGGATACTCATCGAACTCAAGGCTGCGAAGTCGATCGCACCGGAGCATCAGGCACAGATGCTCAATTACCTGAAGGCAGGTGGTTTGCCTCTGGGGCTGATTGTCAATTTTGGACATTTCCCGAACGTGGAAATTGAACGTTTTGCTTTGTGATAGATCAAACAGCGGCAAGGCAGAGTTATTCCTCTCTGGGCAGCCTCACCTGAACCTCTTAGCATGAGGGCATGTCTGGGCTGGGTGGTTTGTTCACCGGGCCGTCTCATTGCTGTTGAGGAATCGCGTCTCATGTCGCAGGGTGTCAGTCTTCCGCTGGGGTTTCGAGCTGGTGGGCATGCGTGCGGGATCAAGGCTGATCCCCACAAGCTCGATCTCGCTCTCTTTGTCTCCGACACCCCCTGTGCCGCAGCTGGGGTCTTCACGCAGAACCTGGTCGTCGGGGCTCCGGTGAAGGTCTCGCGCAGCCGGCTCCCGCGTCAGACCGCCCGGGCCGTTGTCATCAACTCCGGGAACTCGAACGCCTGTACGGGGGACCGTGGTATCGCTGATGCCGAGTGGATGACCGCCACTGTCGCCGCCGAAATCGGAGCGACCGCCGAAGATGTGCTCGTGTGCTCGACCGGTGTGATTGGTCGTTTCCTGCCCAAGGAAAAAATCGCAGCCGGCATCCCCGCCGTCGCCAAGAAGCTGGGCACCACTCCCGAACACCTGGAAGCTGCCGCCAAGTCGATCATGACGACCGATACTGTGCCCAAGGTCGTGACCCGCAAATTGACTTCGGGTGGAAAAACCTGGACGGTGACGGGTGTTTGCAAAGGCGCAGCGATGATCGCCCCGAACATGGCGACCATGCTGTCGGTCATTATGACCGACGTGGCGATCTCATCCGCAGACGCTCATTCTCTGGTCAAACACGCCGTCGACCGGAGCTTCAACTGCATCAGTGTCGACGGTCACACCAGCACCAGCGACACGGTGCTGCTGCTCGCCAATGGCCAGGCCGGAGCGATCCCCGTTGAACTGAAATCCCAGCTGCAAACCACGATTGACGATGTAGCGATGGCTCTGGCCCAGCTGATCATCCGGGACGCTGAGGGGGCAGGGCACTTTGTCACGATTGATGTGCATGGCTTGCCGACCCGCGAAGCTGCTTTCCGAATCGCCAAGACAGTCGCCGATAGTGCTCTCGTGAAGACCGCGATTACCGGGAATGACCCGAACTGGGGCCGGTTCGTCTCCGCAGCTGGGTACGCTGGCATTCCATTCCGCGAAGAGGACTGTTCGCTGTCCGTGAATGAGATCCCGCTCTATCGCGAAGGGGCCCCGGTTGACTTCGATGCCAATGCCGTGTCAAAGGCCATGGCTAGCGGCGAAGTCCGCATCGTTCTGACCTTTACACTCGGCAAAGAGTCCGTCCGCTTCTGGACCAGCGACCTGACCGCCGAGTACGTCCGCCTGAATGCTGACTACACGACCTAGGTTGATTGGTTTCATTCAAACATCAAAGGGGAGCCCGATGGTCTGTCGGAGCTCCCCTTTTGTGTTGTGACGATGATGCTGTTTGAAGAAATTTGGCGTTAGGACACAAGTCCACCTGGCCATTGCAACGGGCCTATTGACCAGGTTCCGCCTTGCGAGGTTCAATCCGGTTGATGGGTTCCAGGAACCAGCCATATCTTTCAAAGTGTAGTGGGGGAGTAATCGGCAATTCCTGGCCAGAGATCCTCAAGACTGCCCATCGCATTGCCACCTCTACAGCTTCGTTATTCACCTCTTCCCCAATTTTTGTCATCAGGTTTTCTAATTGGGAAGCTGCTTTCATCCGTCCAATCGCCAGGGCACTGGTACGGCGCACTTCAACGGATTCAGGGTTCAAACTGTCGGTGTCTTCGACACGTTCCATAAACTCTCCAGCGAGTTTCTCCGCGACCTGAACGTCTGATTTCTCCTTAATTCCGATCAGTTCGGCTGCCTTGGCCAGAGGATTCTCGGTGGCTGGGGCTTCAGATGTCGCTGCGAGATCTTCGTAGATCTGACCAAGTGACCAAATGGCTGCTGACCGGGCCAGCGGACTGTATTGCTGCCGCTTGGGAATGTACTGCTCCATGATTGGCGTGGCGGGCTTATGTTTTAGAACTGCTAAAGCCTCGCAGAGATGGCAAATCTGTGTCTCGATTTCCACCTCCGAGAATGTTACGAGCTTGGACTGCCGATCCAGTTGTTCGGTCAGCCCCTGGGCCGATTCGGGAACAGCGAGGATCCTCAGTGCCCAGGCCGACGCGATCGCGACTTCGTGACGATCCGACGGCAGGAGCTCCACGAGCCGGGACGCAGCCTCCTTCCGATCAAAGGTTGCAGCGAGGAGTGCTCCTTGCTCCTGCGATCGCCAGTTATCGCTGTTCAACGCTTTCGTCGACAGGTCGAGAATCTGGTCGGCAAACTCTGGATTCTCCCGAAAAGTGATGAAACCCTCCCGGATGATTGCCCGAAGCTCCGGGTGGGGATCATTCAGTAGAGCTGCCAGTGTTTCGATCCGCTCAGGCGTGGGATGTGCGAGGTAGGCTTCGATCGCTACCCGACGTACAGAGGCGTCGGGATTTTTGAGGCAAGCCTCCGCGATCGGCAGAACCGTCTGCGGATCGGTTGCAAAGAGGGTCCGCAATGCCATTGCGGCAACTGCCGGTTCGGCATCGCCCGCCAGTTTTGTATTGAGTTCGATCGCTTGAGTGGAGCGATGCTTTGTCAGCAAGGCAGCGGCACACAGCCGGTCGATGGTGGCCGCGTTTTCGTGTGAAATCAGCTTCAGTGCCACATCTTCCTGTCCGGAGTCTGACAGCTCTCCGGCGGCGATTGCAGCAGCCAGGCGGATGTCCGCGGGCCGCGACACATCTGCTGCGATTTGAGTCACACTGGATTGTTCCGCGACGACCTGACTCTTGGCGAGTCCTCGAAGCGCCAAAACCAACTCGCGGCGAGGTGTGTCGGCCGCCTGCACTCGCTTCGACCAGATTTCCTGAATCGGGGCAAATCCCCAGTCCGCCAGAACGGGCTCCACCAGCTGACGCATGTCCTTGCCGTCATTCTGGGAGGCTTCCAGAAGGGCCGCAGCTGAGTTCCGGCAGTCGAGTACGATGAGTGCATGAGCGACCGAGTAGCGAGCGGCCGACAAGGGCTTTTCCTGCTTGAGCACGTTCAGCAAGTCGGGTTCAAATGTCAATAACCCTTCGTGTCCGAGTTTGTGGGCGGAGATAATCGCCTCCGCGGTTTGCCGACGCATTTCCGATTCGGGGTGAGCGAGCGCGGCCTTCCACAATCCGAACAAATCGGGATGAAGGAAGAATGGAGTCGGAACCACCTTCTCTTCGGGCTCGAGGTCCATCAGGAAGCTGGGGGTGACTGGAGCTCGTTCCTCCGCAACCGCGAATGAACACAACCCGGCCCAGGTGATCAGCATGACGAAAGCGACGAAACGCATAGCAACCTACTGCGGGCGAGAAAGACGAAGGGTTTGGAAGAAGAGGACCAGCACACTGATCACCGACACAATCCCCACCAGAATCCAGTGGCCGGGGATCAGGTTGTAATCCTGAAATCCCGGGAACCGGATGACCGATAGAGCGGCTGCGATGGGATTGATCATCAGAGCCGTTTCTACGGTGTCCTGGCCAAACGGGGCACCTCGTCCCATCCAGACCAGCAGTGGCAGCGTGCAAACCGCGATCAGGAAGGAGTAGGCTGCCGCCGTCGCCGTGGCTGTGTATCGGAACAGACTGCCGATCGCCGCACTGCTGAGTGTGGCAAAGACCGCCGTGACCAGCAGGCAAATCACCACTCGTTCGATCTGGGGACGCTGGCCGGGATCAATCCAGACCATCACGATGTAACCCGGGAGCGTCGCAAACAACAGCAAGCCCAAGGTCAGGAAGACCGACAACAGCTTTCCCCAAAGAATGCTGGGGATCGACATCGGGCTCATCTGCAACAGAACCCAGCCGCCCGACTCTCGCTCGGTACAGATCAAGCCAGCGGTGAGGCTGGGAGTCAGCAGCACAATCAAGGCGACCTGAAGGATGACCATGATCCCTCCGATCATCCCGACGTCCCAGGCCACTGTTCGTGTCGCGGTTACGAAGGCCAGTCCCACAGAGATGATGGCACACACCGAAACCAGCCGCATCAACCAGTGGAGGCGACCAAACTTGCGGCACCGGAATTCCTTGACCATCACCGGATTGACGAACGAACTCATCGCTCGCGACCGGCGACCCGGGTCGACGATGAACATCAGCCGACGGAGAAATCGGACCTTGGAGCTCTGATCATCGACGATTGTGCCGGGGCTGCGAACACGGTCAAACAACGTGAAATTAAGTCGGCTGGTTGTCCAGACCGAACAGATCACGGTGACAGCCACCGAAAGGATGGCGAACCGCAGGGGCACATTCGACGACGACGACAGACCGTGACTGGTTGCATCTGCGCCACCCAACAGCGACATGATCGCGGAAACCGGCGAAAGGCAACGCAGCCAGTCCGCCACGGTCTCGATGGGGCCACCATTTCCGACGAACAGTGTGTAAGGCAGCAGAGTGATCAGGCTCAGCGACAGCACAATCCCATAGGTCGTACGAATTGCCGCGTCCGAAGAGGTCGCCGTGCTGCTCATGAAAAGTGCGATCGCGCAGAGTTCGAGAGCCGTCAGCAGCAACACCAGATAGCATCCGCCCAGTCCCGTGGTGGGGTCCACTCCGCCCAAGGCGAAACAGGCGGTCGCAGCGGGAAGACTCACGAACAGCATCAGCACTGCCAGACTGAATGACGCTGTCAGCTTGCCCAGGAAGATTCGCCAGGGGCCCAGAAGTGTGTTGAGCAGAAGTCCGAGGGTTCCGCGGTTCCGCTCCTTGACCAGGCTGGTGGCTGGAAACACTGGGAGCAGCAAGAGCAGGGCTCCCAGCAGTCCAAACATGAACAGCTTGAAAACTTCTTGCGAGCGGGCTCCCGAGAGAGCCATACGCGGTTCCGTCGGGTAACGAACTGCGACCAGCAGGGTGAACACCAGTGACAGCAAACCGAGGGCGATCACTGTGCGATAGCTGCGCAGTGTGCCGATCAACTCGCGTTGGATGATGGGATTAGCCACGGGCAGCGCCTCCCTTCTTCGCAGGTGCGGGCTGGCTAGCCGGTGCGGGTTGAGAGACATGCTCCCCGGGGATGGTACCGGGCTTCGACTTGGCGAATGTCATGAACGCCTGTTCGAGGTCGGTTTCCAACTCGTGGAATTGTGTGATTGGAAGCCCCGCTTTGACGAGGTAGGCCAGCATCTTGGTCAGGTGAGCCTCTGATGCCGCGGTGCTGAAGCGGACAATCGATTCGGCGGGAATCTCGACCACTTCGGCATCGGGCTCGATGCATTTGCGGATGACAGCTGCGGTCTTGGAAACCACATCGGGGCTCAACATCTGAGCTTCGAGAGTGCGGCGCTGGGAGACCTGTTGACCGATCTCTTCCACGGTGCCGTAAGCTCGCAGGGTTCCGTGGGTGATGATGGCCACGGTGTCGCAGATACGGGCCAGTTCGGGAAGAATGTGGCTGGTGACCAGCATTGTCTTTCCCATCCGGGCCAGCTTGAGAATCAGCTCTCGCATTTCGATACGAGCCTGCGGATCAAGACCGTTGGCCGGTTCGTCGAGGATGATCACCCGCGGATCGTGAATCAGCGTGCGAGCGATACCCACGCGCTGGGCCATCCCGTGGCTCAGGCTTTCGACATACTTGTCCTTCATGTAGTTGACGTTGGCGATCTCCATCACCTCCTCGACGCGAGCGATGCGAGCCTTACGCTTGATGCCGTAGGCCGCTCCGAAGAAGTCGAGGTATTCATGCACTCGCATGTTGTCATAGGAGCCGAACTTGTCGGGCATGTAACCGACCAGCTTTTTGATCTCGCGGGCCTGTGTCACGCAGTCGGCTCCAGCGATCTTGGCTGAGCCGCTGGTGGGGCGGAGCAGACCGACGAGCATGCGGATGGTCGTTGTCTTTCCGGCTCCGTTGGGGCCGACCACACCCAGCACGTGTCCCGCAGGAACCTGCAGTGACAGATTGTTGAGGGCCGTGAACTCACCATATCGCTTGGTGAGATTGCGGATGTCGATGACGGCTTGATCGCTCATGATAAAACGTGCAAAGAGTGCGAAGTGGTGAGTTGAAGTGTGTCCGAAAGGACACGATCACGGGGTCGCCGCAGGCTGGCTTCCCGAAGACGGGGTGTCGACCGTGATCTGGGCAGAGATCTCTTCAAACTGCCAGTAGTTGGTCAGGTTGGAGTCATTAGTGGACGCTTGAACTGTGGTTCCGTCTCCCTCGCCGGCTCCGCCTTCTGCGGGAGCTGATCCCTGGCTGAACGCCGCTGCGTTGGAGGTACCAGCATCGATTCGCAATATGAAGCGACCATTGGCGTCCAGCGGGATCAGTGATCCATCCTCGATCACGTGCGTTAATGTTCCCACGGGATTCTCCCAGGTCTGAATGGGCTGAACCTGGCCATCCTTGAATCCGGAAATCTTCAGGCGACCAACAGCTCCCTTCACCTTGAACGTGAGCGTCGCTCGTTTCAAAGTGACTGGCATAATCTCACGGGGGAGTTCAAAACCAACCCAGGTTGTTGTTTCTCCGGACTTCTCCAACCATTTGTTTTCGCGGAAATCGAAGTATCCGCTGGGGCGGTATCCATCCGGTCCCGTGATTTCTTGATAGGAGAGCAGGGGGCTGGGGATTGTGCATTCTTGACCGGGAGCACCGGAGGTCCAGCTGACCGGGATCGCCACCAGCGAGGAGCCGGTGACGGGAGCATCCTGTCCGTAGCTGAAACCGGTATCCCAGGCCTTCGTCCAGCCATAGATCGTGGGGACGGCGGGAACCCGCTTGTTCGGTTGAGGAACCAGCATCTCGCTCATGATTCGCGTACGTCGCTGCTGTTCGTCACCCAGAAAGCTGGCTTTGATGAATTCGTTGGAGTGCAACACAGAATTCTGATCGGCGGTCCATTGACCATCGTTCGCTACGGTTAAGGCCACTCGGCCCGTTGCTGTGGCCAGAATGGCGTCAGACATTTGCAGGCCTTCAGGCAAGACAATTCGCCCCGAGAGCCCGTTTGCTTCGATCCTCGCCTGTGCAGCGACGGCGACCGGGACAGAAGTCGATGTCTGGGTTAATGCAGTCCGCATGCCAAGCTTTTGAGTCACATTCTCCCAGGACCAGCGATCAGCGTCAGTCCAGACGAGTCGCCGGGTTACGCCCTCCAGCCCGGAAGTGTCCGGAGTCACCAATCCCCCGTGTTGGCCTGAGATTTGACTCTTGGTTTCCCCGCCGCCGTTGTAGATCCCGGCCACGCCAATCATCCTGACATCATCCGTTCCCGGGACCGCTTGAACCATCTGAATTAAAGAGGTCGAACTCGGAATCGCCGAGTGATAGAAAACTCCGGTCGATGCCAGGATTCCCGCGGAAATCATTGCGGCCACGGGGGTCGCAGCTCCGAGCCATTCCAGATGTCCGGATCGGCTCAACCACGCTGCACAGATCGCCAGAACACCGGTAAATCCCAGCAATGTTCCAAGGATGATACTTCGGCTGGGGATCGAGTAGCCGATGGTTTCGCGAACTTGTTCTTCGACGACATCCTGGCGAAAGGGGACTGGCGATTTGGGGACAAAGAAGGATGTTGACAGGTTGTTCAGCGGTTCGCCGGAAAAAAAGATCGTCTGATAGTTCACCCCCGCCACGGATTCGCGGTCGCCTGGCTGGCGCGGCCGCAGCCAACCATCAGATCCCAATGTGGTCACAAGGATTCGGCCTTGGCCATAGGGCTTCCAAAACGCGGCCAGCCAGCCGTCCACATAAAAGGCTGGTTCGATGTTCTCCGCAATGACTCGAACCAGAGGGGCTGGACGGTCCAGATCGCGTTCGAACGGGGGGAAGCTTTCTGCTCCGGTGGCCTTGACGAGTGACACATGGGTGAGCTCAACGCGATCAACCACCGTGATCGCTGCCTCATCTCCCATCAGCTTCTCCAGAAGCTCAGGAGACACCTGATCTGCCATGATCCACAACGACCCGCCTCCCGCGACCCAGCGGCGAATCGAACTGATTCCCGCCAGATCCGTAGAGATCCGATTGTCTGCAATCACGAGGTGATCGGTCACGTCCCATGCCTCTTCCGTGGCAGGAAGAAGTGCGTCCTCGAGTGACGAGATCAGATTGGATTTCATGCCGCGCTCGTTACGGGCAGTTCGTACCAGATCCAGCGGATTGGACCAGAGCGACTTTTTCGATTCTTGGGTGCCTTTGGGGAGAATGGCGACTGTTACTGGTGAGGGGTCTGCAATTGGGAAACCCTGATCGAACTGCATCGCGCCAGTGTCACTCTTGGCAAGCGTTTCGACGCCACCCTCGCGGGTCATGACGATCGTTCGGAGTTCGAAAAACTTTTGTTCGGGCTTCACAGCGGGCATCTCGATAAGATGCCATGAGTTCATCACAGACTTTGGAGGTGCCCAAATCCGCCGACCGTACTGCAGGCTCGTGTCACCCAATAGATGCGTACTGGCGAGCAGGTCCAATTCGCTCGTGTTGGGATTCCGAACGGAGAGGTGTACGGCTCCCCATTTCTCCGGACGATAGGCCCCGACACCTGACTTGCTGACCTCGAATTTACTGATACTTTTCGCGGCAGCGGTAGACTCTTGAGCCTGAACATTGCTCAGCACGCTGGCACAGAGGGTGATCCACAAACACCCAAGTCGAAAATGTCGCACGGGAGGGCCGTCCCAAACACAGAGAAATGAGGCGAAGAGCCCTCCATGCTAGCCTCTCCAAGGTCGAAATCCAATGATGGTGTAAATTAGAATTACCCCACCTGACAGAAGTCAATTTACAGGTCCGATCTCTTCTCTTCAATGGGCGGTTCAGGTATTGTCAAACATGCGTCTCCCCGATGTCTTTCGTGCCGGCAATTCAGTTTCGATCCGGTGGGTTGTGCGGGGTTTAACGGACAATCATGCGTTGCGTATACGACTCGCAATCGGGCTATTGAGGTGATTCATGACTCAGGAAGAGATCCTGTTTGACGCTGAAGAGCGTATGGAGAAAGCTGCCAGCGTTTTTAAGGGACAGTTGCAGGGCCTGCGGGTGGGACGGGCCACTCCTGGTCTCGTCGATTCGGTGCGTGTGTTGTATTTCGGCTCACCGACCCCATTGAAGCAGATGGCGAACATCAGCTGTCCAGAGCCGCAGCAAATCGTAATCCGTCCCTTTGATGCGACCCAGCTGGGTGAGATCGTCAAAGCGATCCAGGCGAGCGATGCCGGCATGGCTCCCATTAATGACGGGAAGTTGATCCGCATTAACGTGCCCCCGCTGTCGACGGAACGCCGCAAGGAGATGGTCCACCGCATCGGTAAGATGTCGGAGGAAGCTCGCGTCGCGATTCGCAACGTCCGCCGCGATGCCAACAAGCACGCCGACCAGGCGGAAAAAGACAAGCTGATGACCGAGGACGAGTGCAAGGCCTGCAAGGAAGAGATTCAGAATCTCACCAAGAAGTACGAGGGGGATGTCAACGATTCCGCCGCGTCCAAGGAAAAGGAAATCATGCAGGACTGAACGTTTTCGCGACGTTCCGTGGTGTGATGTTTGATTGGACGATGCCGATTGACGTGGCGTCTTCAGGGTCTGTGAATCGCTGGCTGTGGTTGGGCAGTCGTCGGAATTCTCCGTGGCATTCTGCCAATTCGTGTTGCCAGCCGCGTAGAACCAGAAGATGGTTCCCTCCGCAGGAGTGACACCGATGATGTGGCAGGCAGCGATTCTCCGCAGGCGACCTTTCGGGATCTGGAGTCCTCCGCCTCTGGTCAGGCTTCTGCTGGTCCTGTTGGCTGTGGTCTTGAGCAGCGGACAGGCTCCGGAGCCAATCCCGGGGCAGGCTCCTCCGGGAGCTGGGGCTCCAGTGGCGGCAGTGCCTGCTCCGGCAGTGGCCACCGCCGGGAACTGGGCTCCCGATCCGCTGGGATTCACCCGTGGAAACCGACAGCCCCAACAGCTTGGGTTTTACTTCAGCTGGTTGAAGTTCTTGCCGGTGTTTCTGCTGTTTCTGGCGTGGACGCATTATTCGTACTGGGTGCATGAAGACAGCCATGGCTTGCGAGTGCGGCCAGACTACTGGAACTCGATGATGCTCTTCGGGGGCACGGGCGGATGTCTGGCGTCGGTCGTTTTGCCGTTTCCGTTTGCCGGTGTCGCTGTGGCGCTCCTCGTCATCGGGGCTCCACTGGGGATGTATATTGCCGAGCGGAACCGGGCGGTTCCCGAGTCGGCCCGCGTGATGACCGCCAGGCACATTGAGTACTGGACGCGGAAGCAGCTGGCCCGCATCGGCATCCATCTCGGGACCAAGGAAGAGGTTGAGAAGGTCTCTGGCCCGCCGATCGTTTTCATCGGCAAGACAAGCACCGGTAAACGTGACGAGAAGACCTCACGCTCCGTAGAGCAGTCGAAGGGGTACCTCGCAGCTCGCGAACTGGTCTACGACAGCATCATGCGTCGCTGTACCGATATTCACCTCGAACCCAAGGAAGATGAACTATCGGTGCGGCTGCGAATCGATGGGGTGATGTATCCCACCGAGCCGTTTGACCGGGCGGTGGGCGACGCCATCATCAACATCTTCAAAGTCCTGAGCGCGATGGACATCACGGAGCGTCGTCGACCGCAGGACGGCTCGTTTGGAGCCATGGTCGAATCCCGCGAGATTGATTTCCGCGTGGCGACGCAGGGGACCCGCTTCGGCGAGAAAATGTCGCTACGTATTCTCGATCAGTCGAACTCGGTCAAGACGCTCGAAAGCCTCGGCATGCGGAAGCAGATGCTCGAAGCGGTCGAGAAGATCATTCACCAGCCGCACGGTCTCTTTCTCAGCTGTGGTCCGACGGGGGCTGGTAAGTCAACGACGCTCTACACCGCGCTCAGTTCGCTCGACTCGGACGAGATGAACATCATCACGATCGAGGACCCCGTCGAGTACAAGATGGAATCGATCAACCAGATCGAAATCAATACCAAGGCAGGGCAGACGTTCGCGAACTCACTGCGCAGCGTGCTGCGGCAGGACCCCGATGTGGTGATGATCGGCGAGATCCGCGATGAGGAGACCGCCAAGGTCTGCTGCCAGGCGGCCAACACGGGGCACATGGTCTTCTCGACGATCCATGCCAATGACTCCATCACAGCTCTCTTTCGGTTGATCGATCTGGGAGTCGAGCCTTTTATGCTCTCATCGTCGATCTCGGCGATCCTGGCTCAACGACTGGGGCGTAAGCTCTGTCCGCACTGCAAGCAGGCCTACAAGCCAAACCCGGAGTTCCTCAAGCAGGCGGGACTTTCAGCAGATAAGGTGAAGGAGCTCTTCCGAGCTCGCGAGGCCAAGGGCGGAAATGCCTGTACCCATTGCAGTGGGCTGGGATATCGCGGACGGATCGGGGTGTTTGAGCATCTGGTCGTCAACGAACGCATGCGGGAGATGATTCGTGAGACGGAATCGCTTTCGGCGATTCGAGCCGAGGCCCGGAAGTCCGGCATGCTCACGATGATGGAGGAAGGGGTCCGTCTGGTCGTTCGTGGAGTGACCTCGGTCGAGGAAATCGTGCGGGTGGTGAAATAACCATGATCGACCTGATTCTGATTCTGATCTTTGCGGGTGTGACCTGGGCCGTGGCGGGAGAGGGCCCTTGGGGGGCTGTGATGGTCTTCTTCAGCGTGCTGCTGGCGGGCCTGCTCGCAATGAACATTTTCGAGCCCGTGGCTGAGATGTTGCAGACCGTTTTGCCGGGCTATGAGTGGCAACATCGTGTCGACATCATCGCGCTGCTGGGCGTGTTTTCGGTCAGTGCGTGGGGCCTGCGCGAGGTGACAGATCGCATCATGCCGACCTCGCTCGACGTGTCCGGACTGGTGTATGAAGCCCGTTGGCTGTTCGGAGCTGCTACCGGGTACATGGTGATGGCCATTCTGTTGACGGCTTTGCACACCGCGCCGTTGAGCCGCGAGTTCATTGGGTTTCGTCCCGAACGCAGCAACCTGTTTGACGCACTTGCTCCCGATCGGGAATGGTTGGGATTCACTCAGTATGTCAGCGAGCATGTCATGCGGTCCGGGGCGAATGGTCCGATTTTTGACGGAGCGACCTTTAACCGGATTACTGAAGATCCCGGTACTCTGCAAATCTGGTCCTCTTTCCCGATTCGGTATGCTCAGCGTCGTGAACAGTACGCCAGCTCGACTGGGAACTCCGCAGCTCCTCCACCGGGATCAGAGCCACCGAATGCGGGCCCGCCGGTCAGTGCTCCTGCTCCCGCTGCTGGTGGCGGGGCCTCCGGTTTCTAAGATAAGATCCCTTGTTCCGAGCACGACTGCGAGTCGTTCGTGTCGGTGCCGGAATCACTTCACCTTGCCACATTGAATCTCCCATGCTGGTTCACAACGTTTTCTTCACTCTGGAAGACTCCTCCCCCGCGAAGGTCGATGGCCTGGTCGCCGCTTGTCAGAAGTACCTGAAAGACCACCCCGGGGTAGTCTTTTTTGCAGCTGGCAAAGTCGGCGATGAGTTCGCTCGTCCCGTGAACGACCGGATGTACCAGGTGGCCCTGCACGTCGTCTTTACGGATAAGGCGGCTCACGACCAGTATCAGGTCGCCCCCGATCACCTGAAGTTCATTGAAGAGAACAAGCCGAACTGGCGTAACGTGCGGGTCTTCGACTCCTATTGCAGCTAACCCGGGGAGGGCCAGCATAAGTCGGCCCCCAAACGAGATGAACTGTCGCCCCGTGTTTTCGGGGCGACAGGTTGATTGCTCGTAGCGATAGGTTGAGCCTTGTCGGTGCTGTGGCGTGACTCCTCGCTCGTGGGGTAATGAGTCCGCTGGCTTTGTTCCCACTGCTCAGCCAGCCACTGTTCGGTGTCGTCAAATGTCAGGGTATCGATCCTGATCGGCACCAATGTGTTTGTGTGGACCTTCGGGCTACAGGCAGCTGTGGCGTGGATCCTGATTGCCCGACTGTACGGAAAACATGAGGAACAGGAAGGGATCTCGCGTGATGAGGTCTACTTGCGAACCCAAGAACTGCTGCGAACCCGTGATGCGGTGATCTTTGGACTGGCCAAGCTGGCCGAGTCGCGAGACCCGGAGACCGGCCATCACCTGGAACGTATCGCCGCCTATTCAACCCGTCTGGCGACCGCGATTCGAAGACACCCCAAGTATCGGGAGCAGATGTCTGCCGGATATGTGTCCTCGATCGGGATTAACTCCGCCCTCCACGATATTGGCAAGGTGGGGATCCCTGACAATGTGCTGCTCAAGCCGGGGCCGCTGTCCGAGGACGAGATCGCCGTCATGCGTCTGCATCCTCGAATTGGGGCCGATTGCATTGAACAGATTCAACGCCGCCTCGGTGAATCGACCTTTCTGCAACAGGCCCGCGAGATCGCTCTCTATCACCACGAGCGCTGGGACGGGACGGGCTATCCGTTCGGAATTCACAGCGAGGAGATTCCGCTCTCCGCTCGGATCGTGACCATCGCTGACGTGTATGACGCACTGACCAGTCGGCGGGTCTACAAAGAACCCTACTCACACAAAGTTTCTGTCGACAAGATCAAACAGGCTGCGGGTCGTCACTTTGACCCTCACCTGGTCGACATCTTTCTCTCCATTGAATCCCAGTTTGAAGAGATCGCGATTTCGCTCCGGGCTCCGGACGAAGCCGGTCCCTCCAAGCACAATCAAAGCGAAGATCGGGCCGAAGATCTGATTTCCGAGGAGGTCGGGAATCTGATCGAAACCGTCACCGGCGTAAGTTCCGGGTCTCGTGTCCACTTCGTGCGTCCCAAGGCTTAGGTTGGAATCACCATGTCGTTCAGTCGTATCCAGCGGTTCGGAGAATTCTGCAAAGAGCATTATCTGGAGGTCATGTTGACCGTGACGGTCATTGGCTGTTCCATGTTGCTCACCATGATGCCCGCTGCAAAGGTGGCGGTCCTGAACCTGTACTTCCTGCCCGTGGTGCTGGCGGGGTTCTTCCTGGGGCGATATCGGGCAGGGGCTTTGGCTCTGTTGTCCGCAATTACCGCAGCCATGCTGATCTCGGGCGAGGTGAATGGTTTTGCCACGACGAACTCCCCCGTGATTGTCAGCCTGACGATTACGGTCTGGGCCGCGGTGCTCGGACTTACTGCGATTGTCGTGGGGACGCTGAAGGACGATCTGGTCGACAAGGCAGCTGAGGCCCGCGAAGCCCAGGGTGGCGTGGTGGAGATCCTGTCCCGCTATCTGCAGAGCGTGAATCCTCAACTCGAACACCGCTCGCAGCGAGTCGCCCGTCTGTGTGAGCAGGTCGCTCACAAGTTGCGGTTGGAGCCGCGTGAGACCGATAATATTCGAGTGGCTGCTGTGCTGGCCGATATCGAGAACGTCGAAATCACCGCTCGCATCGTGAAGCGGGCCATGGGGGAGCTGAAGTCCGAAGGCGAGCAGCAGCGAACCGTTTCGGGCCCCGAACTGGTGCGGTCGCTCGGGGAAGTGCTCCAGGGAGCCTTTCCGTTGGTCGCTCCAGCCATGTCGGTGGTCAGTGATACTGATGCGACTCCTTTCGGAAGCCGAATCATTCAGGTCGTTCGGGCTTACTGCCGGATTCTGGACGAGACGAATGACTCGCCCGAGTACGTGATCGCGGAGCTGATGACCGATGTTGGTGCGACCTACCACCCCGCGGTGCTGCATGCTCTGTCCGTGGTTGTGGGAGCAACGGCCCCGAAGGAAAGCGTGACCTTTCACGCTCCTCAACTGAGTTCGCGGTAGGCCTCAATAAATCGTTGAACATCGCAGCGCTGGTCTCGGCATCCATCCAGGGATGCCGAGACCAGCGTCTTTGCACTTTTATGGCATGGGATGCGGTGTGGCTAACGCCTCGCGGTGTGTGATCTCGGCGAGATCACGATTGGCGTGGCCCCGGTTGCAATCGTCTGGAGGGGCTGTCATGCTGCCCGCGTGAAATGCTCTCCCAGCGTTTGATGGGGGATGCATTCTGTCCCCGTTCATGCGAAGACTCGCGCTGGTTCTCATCGGCGCGGCCGTTGTTGATTCTGGAAGAGCCATGTCGTCCTCTCAAGTTCAAGATGCCATCACTCGCGACCAATGGAAAGTGGCGGAAGGCGAAGACGAAAATCAGCCTCTCGTCGTCCGTTTTCGTTCCGAGTTGCAAACTGTGGAGGACGTGTCGGGCTATCCCCAGCTGCTGTTGGTGAACTGGAACTATGAGGCCGACGAGCGAGGCATGCCGAAGGAGAGCGAACTCGAATCGCTCGATGACTTTGAGGACGTGTTGACGGAGGCCCTGGAGAAGGACTTTCATTCGGCGCTTGCGTGCGTCATCACCACCGAGGGCTCTCGCCAGTGGGTCTTCTATTCCAGCAACGTTGATGAAGCTGCGCTGCGAATCAACGCGATGCCGCAGAAAGAGCATCCTTACCCCATCGAACTGCTGGCCGACGACGATGAGGAGTGGGTCTACTTCAAGGACAACATCCTCGGTGAATGCGAAGATGAGGATGCGGCGGACGAGTAAATCGTTCGGCGTGTACTCGCAGCCCGGAAACCTGCTCGGTCGAGAAGCCCCTCGCGAATAAATGGGGCCGCCCGCATCGTTCGCTCAGAGGTCGATCGACGCCGTGATCGCGTTGCTCAGCTTGATCAGCGCGGGGGTGCTCTGTGCGTCCAGTGGCTGAGAGGCGAGGATGGCTGCGATCGCCTGGCGTTCGGAGTCGATCCAGAGCATTGTCCCGGTCGCGCCCCAATGCCCGTATGCTCGCGGGCTCAGCAAGTCGCCGAACGTGGCCGCGTGAGCGGGCCAGCTCATGCGCCAGCCATAACCCCAACCGCGGCATCTTCGGTCAGCTTCCGGAACATCAGGGTAAGGTAGCAATTGATTCGTGGTGGCGGCGGCAACCGTCGCGGCCGAGAAGAGTCGCAGCGGCCCGCAGGTTCCCTGATCGAGCATCATCTGGCCGAAGCGGATGAGGTCACTCGTGGTCGTCAACAGCCCACCCCACGGGGCTCCAAGCTGGAGCCAGTAACGGCTGTTCCAATTCCAATCCTCGCCGCCGCGCTGCTCCTCCGGGACATTAACGGAGGCGAGTCGCTCCGCCTTACCCCCGGGAAGGAACCACTCGTCGGGGGCTCCCAGAGCAGTATCGTGCATCTGCAGCGGAGCGAAGATCTCTTGTTGAAGGAACCTTGGCAGTGTTACGCCGGAGACCTTCTCCATGATCGCTGCCAGCAACACAAACCCCATGCTCTGGTACTGCACCCCTCGGCCGGGGGGGAAGTCGAGGGCCACTCGGCATGTCCCCTCGACGAAGCTGGAGAGCGGTGACCTCGACATGCGCAGGTTTCGATTGTTCGGCAGCATGTCGGGCAGACCCGACGTATGGGTCAGCAGATGCCGAATCGTGACGCCACGCCGAGAAGAGTCGCTGAACTGCGGGAGGTACCCCGAGACATGGTCTGCCAGGCTGATCTCGCCGCGTTCGACCAGTCGCAAGGCGGCCATCGCCACGATGGGCTTCGTGATCGAAGCGGACAAAAAAATGGAGTTGGGCCGCAGCGGAGGAGCCCCCGCGTCCGGAGACTGCCGTCCGAAATGGAACTCGCCAGCTGTTTTGCCCCGGACCATGACTTGAAGAGCCAGGCCCGGCAAGAGAGTTCTCGTCAGCTCCTGACCCAGCGATAAAACTCGCTCCCAACGTTCTGGGAACAGTCCGGCATCCTGTGGAGAAGTGCTTGTCATGAAATCCGTAGATGCAACTGGTTGAGGATGAAAGTCGTGTCGTCAGACGCCCGGCGAGGCTTGGATGGCGGGGGCGGTTAAACGGCACGCCATTACTGGGGCTCGTCCAGATCGATGTCATGGACAGGCATCAGCCGGTCGAGGTTGGTCACTGTCAGGACCTCCCGCACGTCGTCGGAGGGGTTGTACAGATGGACTTCCGTCCCCAGCTGTCGCACAGAGGCCAGCAGACCAAGCAGGCCGCTGGGGATCAGTTTCACGCCGGTCAGATCGAACGCCAGCACGCGGCAATGTTCGCGAGCGATGAGAGCGACGATCTCCTCGCGGCATGCCGCCAGATTCACGCCATCAAGGACATCACGTCCCCCAAAACCCACGACGGTGGTTGGACCGATGGAATAGACATCCAGTATTGCGTCACCAGGCATGATATTCAGCGGTTTCATCAGGAGGAGTTGTCGACCACTCGAGTGAGCGGGGGTGAAACTTGATCATACCGCCCCTCAGCACATCCTCAAGAGGCATCGGGACCATCGCTTGGAAACCTCATGAACTTCCTGACTCATCCCGAGATGCGGAAGAGCCGGCGGATTGCGTCGAGCAACCCGTGCGGCGTCCCGTCGCGTGACTCGTCCCGCAGTACTTCCAGTGGAGGGTGCAACAATTTGTTGACGATGCGGTCGACGGTGCGTTCGATCGCCTGGCGGTCGGGCTCAGCGAGATTCGGAGACTTGCGGAACAGCTGGTCCAACTCCTGGCGGCTGATGTCCTGCCAGTGTTCCCGCAGTTGCTTGATGATCGGGCCGGTCGATTTGTGGTTCAGGTCATGAACGAAGCGAGCGGTCTCTTCCTCAATGATCTTGAGGGCGACCTCGATCTCGTGTGCCCGGTTCTTGCGGTTCCGCTGGCAGGTCGCTTCGAGGTCATCGATGTCGTACAGGAAGACGTTGTCGTCGATCTTACCGACTGCCGGGTCGAAGTCGCGCGGAGCTGCGACGTCGAGAATGAAGACCGGTCGCTCGCCGGTCTTTTTGCGGACAGCCTTGAAACGGGGGACATCAATTATCGGGCGATCGGCTCCCGTCGTACTGACGATGACATCGGCCTCGGTCAGGCACTCATCGAGTGTGGCCCAGTCGCGGGCGATGCCACCGAACTCATGAGCCAGCCGCAGGGCACGGTCGGGATTGCGGTTGCAGACGAGGATGCGTTTGACGCCCTCCGATTTGAGGTACCGCAGCGTCTCCTCTCCCATTTCACCGGCACCGATCACGAGCACCGTCTTGTCGGAGAAGCTGTCGAAAATGCTCTTGCCGAAGTCGATGACAGCCACGCTGGCGATGGAGATGCGACCTTCCGAGAGACGGGTTTCCGTTCGAACGCGGCCCGAGACCGTGAGTGCCCGCTGGAAAAGGGTGTTGGTCAGCAGGCCGCACGCTGTCGCACGAGCTGCGGCGTCGTAGGCCGATTTGACCTGATTCACAATCTGGCTTTCGCCGAGCACCATGCTGTCGATGCTGCTGGCGACATCGAACAGGTGCTTGACGGCATCGGTGCCCGACTTCTCCGACAGCTCGGAATAGAAGTCGTCGAGCGGAACGTCGTGGAACTCCGACAGGAACTGGGCAATCTGCCGCAGGTCGGGCCCGCTGCCGGGGACATCGTGAGCGGTGTAGATCTCGACCCGGTTGCAGGTCGAGATGATCACGAACTCACACTGTGGGAAGCGTTCTTTGAGGGCGTTGTACGCGTTCGACAAGTGATCGGGTGACGAGAACGCCAGACGCTCTCGCACCGAAAGACTCGCTGTCTGGTGAGTGCAGTAGACAACCTGGAGGTTCATGTGCGAGCCTCCGGGGACCAGATCCGGCTGAGGTTGGGGAGAGCAGGGGCCTTCTTTTTCCCGTGAATCCCGCTGGAGAACATCTCAAAGCAGATGAACGTCACAAGCAAAAAGCCACAGGCCCAGAGCGTTCGCCACGCGACGATTTTCCCCGATGACTGCTGGCGACTGACCAGCCAGCCGAACAGCGCCATCATCGCCAGCCACATGATTCCAGACCCGATGTAGCCTGGGGACAGGAGGTCAACCGGTGTGGAGGTGGTCCGCGAGCTCCACGCCAGCCACACACCGCTCGCCAGCCCCAAGGTCAGGAACGGAGCCGAACCCACCACCGCCCACCAGTTCATGCGTCCCAATCGTTCGAGGCTGTAAAGCTGAAAACTATCGGGGTCGGGGGTCTTATGCTTCAGGCGGTTGTGCTGGACCAGATACATCAGGCTGAGCAGAAACGCGATGGCCACTCCCGCGATCCCGAACACCAGCAGTGACGCGTGGAGCATTTCCACCGCGTACTGGGCATCGCGCACGCGGGAGACCTTACTCATGCGGGTCGATGAGCTGACCAGCAACAAGACCAACGGCAGCAGAAACACACCCAGCCCGAGGTGGCGATCTCTGAGCATCAACACGAGATAAACCGCCGCAGCCACCCAGGCCAGCACGAGTAACCAGTCATGCATCGACCCCACGAGCGGAGGCATTCCCGACTCGCGGGTGCGATGGACCAGATACATCGTCTGGGCCAACAGCCCGGCCCCGGTAAACCCAATCGCCGCCCAGCGGTTAATCCGGCTGGACCGCATGAACTGAGTCAGTTCCAGCCCCAACGCCACCAGATAGCTGGCGAAGAAGCAGAGCGTCGACACCTTTTCAAAATGGATCATGGGGGCTCGAACTGGAATGGGTGGGCCGTGGCGAGCAGGCATCTAGAAGTTACTTCACGGGAAGGAACACCAGCGTGCCTGCCAGCATGTCGGGAACAATCAGCTGCTGGTGGGCTTCGTCATAGAAGAAGTCCGCTGCAGTGGTCAAACCTTCGTGGAGGACTTTCAATTGTTGGGTTTTGCGATCGAATTTCCAGACCTTGCCCTGATTCCAGCTGGAGATATAGATCGCATCGGGAGTCACGGTCAGCCCGTCAACACCTCGAACACCGGAAACGACCGACTGCAGCTTTCCGTCCTTGTGAACGTGGACCTGGCCGGTGAAGAAATCACCGACGTAAAGCTGGTTGTTGCCTGCTCCCTGTCCGACGGTCACGCCATTCGGGAAACGCAAGGCCACATTACCGGGAGGGACGACCTGTTGCACCTTGCCGTCCAATGATACGCGGTAGACGCAGCCCTTGGCCGGGAGAGTTTTCGCCTGCTCACTGTCCAGGTCCCACAGCTTGCGTTCGCCACTGGGGTCGAACATCGGTCCGGGGGAGCTCATTTCGGTGACGTAAACGCTCTTGCCATCCTCCGCGACTGCGACATCGTTCAGGAACTCGACCGGGGCGGGGAAGTCCTTCGCCTCGACCAGCTTGGTGGCTGTGCCGTCCTGGGCAATCTTCCACATCATGGTGCCGTCGGAGGTGATCAACTGGTCGCCGACGAACACGATGCCCTTGGGATCGCTCAGTCCCTTGGCGAACGGCTTGACCGACTCGCCGTCGACTTCAACGACCTCGCCATCGCCGGGCTTGTCACCGTTGATGATGGTGACATAGAGCTTGCCGCCCCAACCCTGGCATACGCTTTCCGGGCTCGGTCCGACTTTGATGGTCTTCAGGGGCGCAGCTGTCGTGATTCCAGATGCGAGTAGAAGTGCAGCCAGGGAACTCAGGATCAGGCGGGGCATAGGGGGCTCCGATATCAAGGTGGGAATTGGGGTGGGAGTCGGAATTGTAGCAATTCGGATCCGGATTTTCTCGTAGCCGGTAGTCGTCAAGGTCACTGTATGGGCGGTGAGTGGACGCTTTTCCCGGAATGGGGGACACTGTGTCTGAGTGAAGAAGTTGTTCTCGTTGTTTGAGACTGGCTGATGGAGCTGCGAGCATACGCGGAACGTATCCTGTTGACGCCGCTGATCGCGACGAAGCTGGAGCCGTTGACGGGCGGAATCGAGGACCGGAGCCCCGGCGAACCGCTGCGGGTGGAAGTTCCCTCACGTCCGGCGAACCTGCAGTTTGCGGCGCCCCGAACGACGCCCTCGATGCCGCACCCGCTGGCCCTCGCGGATGAGGGGAAGCGGGCGGTGGCTCACCACATCATGGCCAACCACGAGCTACAGGCTCTGGAAGTGATGGCGTGGGTGTTGCTGGCGTTTCCCGAGGCTCCGGCGGAGTTCCGGGCCGGGATGGCTCGCGTAATGGCTGATGAGCAGCGCCACACGCGGATGCATATGGAGCGGGCTGCACGGCTCGGGCTGGAGTTTGGTGAGCTGCCGGTCAACTGTTATATCTGGAAGCAGACGCGGACGTTCGGCTGTCTGCTCGACTACATCGCGGTATTGCCGTTGGTGTTTGAGGCCCGCAATCTCGACCACTCACTGGAGCTGGAGAAGGCCTTCCTCGCGGTGGGTGACCCGCGCAGTGCTGCCCTCATGCGCCGCATTCATGAAGACGAGATCGAACACGTATCGTTTGGCATGCACTGGTTGAAAGCTCTCAAGAACCCGACAGAGAGCGAGTGGGAAGCGTTTTGTGCCCACTTGAAATGGCCGATGAATGCCACGAAGTCCTACGGAGACGAGTTCCAGCGCGAGGCTCGACTGAAGTCGGGAATGCCCGAAGACTTTGTCGCACACGTCGAAGCTCTGCGAGATTCTGCGCAGCCGCCCCCTTTGCCCCCACGAGATCGCAACCATGTTTGAGCAGCGTCGCGAGGACTTGTTGTCTCGGTCCGCGTTTCTGTGGAGGATGGGACGCAGCTTTGGAATCACGCTGCTGGTCGTGGGGTTTTCGCTGGCCATCGGCAGTGCGGGGTACCACTACTTCGAGGATATTGGCTGGGTCGACTCGATGCTGAACGCGGCGATGATCCTGACCGGGATGGGACCGGTCGACCAGATGCAGACCACCGGAGGGAAGTTGTTCGCGACGTTTTATGCGCTCTACAGCGGGATCGCGTTCCTGACGATCATGGCCATCATGCTGGCCCCGATGATGCATCGGTGGCTACATCATTTCCATCTGGAAGATGATGATGACGACGATCGCGTAGAGGCTACTCCACCATCCGCCCGCCCGGGTTCGTGATGATTTCGGAGAAGATGTCGACCAGCCGCTGTTCATACTCGGCCGGGTTGCCGGAGCCGCGCGGGCTGAGGCCAGCGGTGTCGGTCTTGCTCATGCGGGCCATGCGGTCCATGAAGTTGTAGTCGGTCCCCAACCCGATCCCAACCGGGTACAAGAACATGTTCTCGGATTCGATGATTGCCGCCTGAGTCAGGGCGGAGTTCAACCAGAGATAGCTGCTGTTGTAGTAGTCTGGACTTGGGTGAGACTGAATATAACCGTTGATGGACGAACTCGACGATTCCCAGGCGTTCGGAACTCCGTCGGTCAGTAGAACAATGATCTTCTTGGAGAAGGAACGTCCCTGTCCGCCTTCCGAGGGAAGTCGCAAGTGGTTGCGGGCGGCAATCAAGCCGGCCTCTATGGCCGTTGTGGCCCCGACGTCGGAAACCGCTTGCAGCCTGGTACAGCTGCTCATGGCGGTGGTGTATCGGTCCGTGAGTGGTTGAACCAGATCGGGTTCGTGTTCGGCGTCGAGTCCGTCAAAGGTGATAATCGCCACCCGATCCCCCGTGTTCGAGGCGAGTCCGACATTGCGATTCCTCACGACCTGGATCGCGGCAATGAGGGCTCGCCGGCAGGAGTGCATCGGTTGTTCGCGAGGTGGAAAGCTGAACGTCCCTCCCGCTGTCGATTCACTGTGGTAGGTGCAATAGGAGCTTTGTGTCGAGAGCTGCGTCTTCGTGCCGGTATCGGGACGGGCGTTCCCGTTCCATGTGTCGACATCGGGGCTACGGTCGCGGCCAAAGTCGAGCATGAACTGGACGTAGGTCAGATAACCGATCTTATTCTGACCATTCCCCATGTCGGTCCAGTCCGAGACGGGGAAGGAATAGAAGTTGGGATTGTTGTATCCCCAGAAGTTGTCGCCATCGTACCCCCAGGGCAGGTAGACCAGATTCATCGAACCCAAACGAGGGACGCCGGGCAACGATCCGCTGCTGGTGTAGGGGACATAGCCGGCTGCAACTCCCGCAGCTGAGGTGACGACGGGGAACGTTGTTCCATAGCTGGCGAGAATCCGTTGCGTCTTCCGGGGTGCGGACTTCTGCCGAGCCAGTGTGGGGACGGATGGGCCACCCGGAACATATCGTCCCACTGGAGGGGATGGACCACCTCCGCCACCGCCTCCGCCGCCTCCCCCACCTCCACCGCCATCATCCCCGCCGCCCCCACCTCCTCCGCCATCGTCTGGGGGTGGGGGAGGAGCGATACCCACTCCGGCAGTCGAGATGACGTAGTCGATGTACTTCTCCCAGTAGGAGTAGGTCGTCGTGGAATTGGGAACTGGACGAGCGGCAGGCATCAGCCTGGCAATCTGGGTGTCGATGATCCAGCTGTACGCTTTCATCCGGCGGACCTCTTCGGAGTCCGTGTTCTCGATCCGGTATAGAGAGGGAATTGCGACGGTGGCGAGCGCTCCGTCGTCCTTGGTCATCTCGGCATACGCGTATCCATCCTGTGGAACTCCCAGGGACTCGCCAATGTGTTCCTGTTCGCCGGGATAGCTGCCAAAGTTCAAGTCCGTGAACAAATCGCGAATCAGCGGTGTTGCGACATTCGGATAGCCAGCGGGAGCATATGTATTGTTGATGGTTCGTGTGGCCCATAGCGGCTCGGTGTCGTCATTCATGGAGCCACTGGTGTCGACGACGAAGACGATATCTCGGGGGTTGAGCATCGCTGTCGACTGAGCGTGCGAGTTGAAACTGGATTGGCCCAAGGCACGGGCAAAAAAGAAGGACTTGTTGTTCACGCGAGTGATGACACGAACCGCATTGGCTCCCGTGCTTGTTTCCGTGAATGTCTTCGTCGAGAAGTTAAACCGTCCGATCAGCACATCGGAGTCGGGGACGACCACCGATGTCCCCGCAGCTCGGTGCATCGCAGCGTAATTTTGAGCTGTGGCTCGGGCCGCATCATTTCCCGATTCCAGATCGACCACACCCGCGAGAGCGGCGGCGTCGGCGGCGTTCTGGAGTTGTCCCTTGGTGAGGGCCATATACCCCACATCGATCGAGAAGGCCACGAATGCAAAAATGAACACCATCAGAAGCAGTGTCATGATGATCACTGCCCCTTTGCGAGTTCGCGCGGGGACGACGGAAGGCAACGGGGCCTTACGAAAGGATCGACTGGGGTACATGGGATTCAGGTCTCAATGGCGGTCCGCACTGGCCGGTTTTACAACCTGAATGAAACCTATGTTCCCGAAATGCAACGTCAAATCCGGCTTACGAAAGGCAGTGGCACAGCCTGTGAATTACCGGCGATACGCCCGGCATGTCGAGTTTGGCGTATGTTGGGATCGTGCTGGTCAGGACGACTGTTTCGATTACTTCAGTCGTTCCACGGGCGGGATGCGTGTCGGGATGGAATCGCGTGGGGCAGGGAGGCCTCCAGGCGGGACGTTTGCTGGGCGACCTCGCTCGCGTTGAGTTCCACTCCCCCCACCAAACCAAAAATGGTCTGACCGATCCGATTGGTCATCGCGACGGAGTCGACTCCATCCGGGGTCGGGAAGACCTGGGTCGGCAGGCGAGCGGGATTGTTCAGCACCTCGGGAGTCCAGTGGATCGACTCGCCCAGCTGCTGGTCCCGGATCAAGGTGCAGATCACCATCCAGTCGAACAGGTTCTGCAGCTCCGCAAATGCCGGATGAGCCACAGCCAGTTCCGGGATCCGGTCGGTGAACTGCCGGGCGAACTGGTCGCTTCCCAGTTTGTTGAAGGGGGCCTTGGTCCGATTTCCCTGGGCGTTGGTGAACTCGTCTTGCGCGAGCAGTTGAAGACGCTGCCCGGAGAGGCGGAAGAGGGTTCGCTCTTCGTTGGCCTGAATCGAATCATACAGAGGCGTAAACCACCACCGACTCAAGGTGCTTCCTCCCGATCGTTGAAAGTGCAGCTGGCTCGTCACGCCTTTCACCTGAGAGGGATCCTTCCCCAGGGCGATCCGCTTCATCCGCAGGTCCGCTTCGACCAGCACCACGCCAAAGTGCGAGTTCTTGGGCACTCCGTGGACACTGATGACCTGTCGGCCGAGTTTTTTCGCGAAGGTCTCGAACACCTTGCCGACGGTGTTGGGTCGGGCCACCTGGTTCTGGCTGGCGAAAGCGTTGAAGGCGGCGATTCCCTCCTGCGTCGGATCGATCGAGCAGGAGACCGATGTGCGGTTTGACTCGACGGCCCTCCACGCAATCAGCAGGTCTTCCAAGTTGAGGACCGGACGCCCCGACTGGATCCCGCGCATGCGTCCTTGCGAGTCGGGTACGAATCCCTCTGCGGGGCCGACGAGGGCTAGATCGTTGTTCTCGCGATCAACTACGAGGTAGTCGATACGCGTCACGCCGGCGAGATACTTGAGTTCCGGCGGGATGTCTGCCCCCGACTTGAGTGTGGAACTCAGTTGCTCGTCGAGCTGTCGGAGTGAGACCCGCCGCGCAGCTGACGAGGTTCCCAAGAGCTCGGCCAGCGGAGACTTCTCGTAGGCGGCGATTCGCTTCTTGGTTGCGGCGGGAGTTTCTTTCAAGGGGGCGAGGGCCGAAACGAGTCCCTCGGAGTCGATTCGAATCCCCCCGACGCCGGCTCCGCCACCCACACCGACTTGTGCGAGTCCCGTGCGAGACAAGAGCAGAGAGAGAATCAGACAGAGACCAGCGATCCGTAATGAACTTCGTACCGCCATGGGAAACTCCCGGCCAGCTGTGTCAAACGGCTACACCTGAGCCGCATCGTAACAGAAACGAGCCCGTCGGAGTGTGAGAAATGTCCCAAGATGAGTTGATCGTCAGGTGAAACTCTCCTTGAAGCTGGGCCCTCTCTCGGTTCCCTTGTCGTTGATCTATTCCCTGTCAGAATGCACGGGGCTCGATTCGTTCCTCCTGTTTTGCTGGAATCCCATGGCACGTTGGCCTGACAGTTGGCGTTCAAACCTGATTGCCGGTCTGCTGATATTCGTGCTGCTGCCGGTGTTGTGCTGGCTGGCGTGGGCTTATACGCGACGTTAGAAGATCGCGGGACCTCTCCACGAATCGCCCTCCTGGACATTGCCTCTCATGACGACCACTGCTCCGATCCTGACCGACAACGAAGTCCGCGAGTGGATTCGCAAGAACGTGCCGATCTCCGATGTCGCGGGGAAGAAGATCCTGCTGATCGTCCCCGATGCGACTCGCACAGCTCCGCTGCCGCTGTTGTGGGATGCGTTGTTCACCCACATCAAGCCACATGTTGCGTCGCTCGATGTCATGATTGCGCTCGGGACGCACAAGCCGATGTCCGAGGCCCAGATCTGCAAGCTGCTCGGCATCGACGATATGGAGCGGATGCGTCTGTTCTACCAGACCGAGTTCTACAACCACGAGTGGGATAATCCCGAGGCGTTGATCACCCTCGGAACACTCACTGAAGAAGACACCGCGAAGGCCTCGAACGGGCTGCTCTCCAAGGTCGTCCCGGTCCAGATCAACAAGCGGATTCAAGATTACGACCAGCTGATGGTCCTCGGCCCGGTCTTCCCGCATGAGGTGGTGGGGTTCTCTGGAGGGAACAAGTACTTCTTCCCGGGAATCTCGGGGCCGGACCTGCTGAACTTCTTCCATTGGCTCGGGGCTCTGATCACGAATGTGGGCATTATCGGCGTGAAGAGTACGCCGGTCCGCGATGTCGTGAACATGGCGGCCGACATGATCCAGCAGGAGAAGCGGGCGCTGACCTTCGTCGTGACCAGTGACGGCACAGCTCGTCTGCACGGGCTTTTCTACGACAAGCCCGAAAAGGCGTGGAGCGATGCGGCCGATCTCTCCGGGACCGTGCACATCAAGCGGATGGACAAGCCGTTCAAGACGGTGCTGTCGTGCGCCCCGAAGATGTACGACGAGTTGTGGACCGCCGGGAAGTGCATGTACAAGCTGGAGCCGGTGGTCGCCGATGGCGGTGAGCTGATCATCTACGCCCCGCATATGGATGAGATTTCGCTGACGCACGGCGACAACCTGATGAAAGTCGGTTACCACTGCCGCGACTACTTCATCAAGCAGTGGGACAAGTTCAAGGATTACCCGTGGGGCGTGCTGGCCCACTCGACGCATGTCCGCGGCAGCGGGACCTATGAGAACGGTGTGGAGAAGTGCCGCGTGCAGGTGACGCTGGCCTCGAAGGTCCCCGAGTCGGTCTGTAAGTCGATCAACCTCGGTTACCGCGACCCTGCGACAATCAACCTCGATGACTACGCCGGGCGAGAAGACGAAGGCATCCTCCTCGTCTGGAAGGCGGGGGAACAGCTGTACCGGTTGAAGGATTGATCTCTGTCTATGGTTCATTTCGTCCCGGCAGGGACGCCTGAAAATAGCCCACCGATTTATCGGTGGGACAATAAGCGATGCCACCCGTGCAGTCCCGTCAGGGACGAAAGAGGTCCTTGGTTGTAATCAGGCGATCTCGTTGTTCGGTCGAGAAGGATTCTGGAGGCGCATAAGTCTTTCGTCCCTGACGGCACTGGGCTTGGTGGTCGAATCGTCAGGGCAACAGCTAGAATCCCAACATTCTCAGATTGTCCCTCCAGGAAGGATCCCTCGTGTCCAAACCCACTGCTCCTGCGAAGTCCAAAACTGCCCAGTCGAAACCTGCTGGTATCGAAACGGTGGCGGGGAGCATTTATGACTACCCGGTCTATTACGATGTGATCTTCGGAGCTGACTGGAAGAAGGAGACGGAGTTCCTCGAAGCGGCGTTCAAGAAGCATGCCCAGCGGGCTGTGAAGTCGGTGTTCGAGCCGGCGTGCGGGACCGGTCGGCTGATGGTCAAGCTGGCTCAGCGGGGCTATAAGGTCGCCGGGAACGATCTCAATCCGAAGGCGATCGACTATTGCAACAAGAAGCTGGCGAAGGCGGGATTTCCGCAGACAGGTGAAGTCGGCGACATGTCGGCCTTCCAGCTCAAGAAGCCCGTCGATGCCGCGTTCAATCTCATCAACACGGTTCGCCATCTGCCCACCGAGAAGCACGCGGTCAACCACCTGAAGTGCATGGCGGACGCCCTGGCACCGGGGGGGATCTATCTACTGGGGCTGCATCTGTTGCCGACGGAAGGGAAGCCGATGGCGGGCGAGTCGTGGCTGGCCAAGCGGGGGACGCTGACCGTCTCATCGCATATGTGGACCAAGAAGGTCGATCTGAAGGAGCGGATGGAGTATCTGGGGATGACCCTCGATATCCACACCCCGACCCGGCTGATGCGGATCGAAGACGAGATGCACTACCGGACCTACACTGCGGCCCAGATGCGTGAATTGTTCAAGAAAGTTCCCGCACTCGAATGCGTGGAAACGTATGATTTTCTCTGTGACATCAATGATCCGATCACGATCAATCCGCGTTCGGAAGATGTGATTTACGTTCTTCGCAAGAAGAAATAGGACGCCAGCAGGGGGCGAGTGACGGCACGATGGACTTCGCACTTCGCCCGGCGTCAGTCAATTGGGAATCGCTGGTTCTGGTGCCAGGGACAGCGGTTGGAATGTGGATCTGGTGTAAGCCACCCCATGCCCCGCTCGATCTGATTGTGCGTGTGCCGATCGAAACCGTGCAGGCGTATGGCGGCCGGTTAACACTCAGGCAGCTCGCTCTGGCGGCGGGCGCTGAGATGGTCCAGGTTCACGGGATGCTGCTGGCTGGGGTGTTTCTGGACGCAATGGGCGGTGCCAACTCCCAGCTCGATCAACCCGTGCCGCCGCAGGCTCCGTGGTGCGAGATCGTGATTCGCATGCTGGGCACGGGAGCCTTCCCCGTGCTGGCTCCGGTCATGGTGGCTCCGCAGCCCGCGCTGGCGAACTCACCCTCCGGTGCTGCCACGGCAGTGGCCATTGAGGCCGACTGGAGTTCGGTGATGACGATGGGGAGCCAGTTGCTCTCTCTTCGTAAACAACTGGTGACGCTGCAGGGGAGGCTGCAGAACCTGAACCGTGATCTGAGTTTTGACGAGTATCAGTCGACCGACAGCCAGATGAAGCGTGAGTGGCAGGAGACTCGTCGCTGGCTCAGCGATGCCTCGCTCAGTCTCGCTCGTTACATCAAGGAAGCTGACGCGGGCGTGACGACGATGGCGGGCAGTAAGCGCCGTATGGAGCAGCTGGTGATGGATGCCCGGTCGGGGCGAATGACTCCGCAGCAGATGGCTGCCGCACAGAACGAAATCGAATCGCACCGGAAAACGGTCATCAATATCCAGAACCAGATGCAGAGTGCGCTGCTGTCGGCGAGCCGCGATGGCGAACAACGAGCCCAGCAGGTGCTGTCGCGGATCGCCGCCAAGGTGCGGGCGAGTCGGACGAAGCGGTAGAACACGAGCCGGTCTGCGGTCGGAGTTGATGCTGCTGCGGGAGGTAACGAAGAGTTGCCAGCGTGACTTAAACTGCCATGGGGACCGATTCCGCCTGCCAGTCGATCAGGTGCAGGTCGACCGTCTCGTATCCGTTGTAGCTGTTGACGCCCGGGGAAAAGCACACCGAGATCGGACCGTTCGCAGCTGCGATCTGATCGGCCCAGTCGGCTTTGCCGAAGGCGATGGCCTTCATGACTTTGTTGTACTGCCGCAGCTTCAGTGACAGGTGACGCTCGCCGCCGCCGATCTTTTTCGGTGGTTCGACCAGCTCGCAGCGCGTGGCTGCGAAGATCGGCTTGCGGTGTTCACTGCCAAACGGACCGAGTCCATCGAGTTCGCGCACGGCGGTGAAGGTGAGGTCGTTGAGAATTACCTCTGCGTCAATTTTCAGTTCGGCCTCTGCGTCGGCTTCTGGTTTGACTTGAGCGATCTGATGGACGAACTCCTCGCGAAAGGCATCGATCCGATCGGCCTGAATCTTGAGTCCGGCAGCAGCCTTGTGTCCTCCATAACTCAAGAGGTGCGAGGCGCAGTGGGTGAGGGCGGAGTGCAGGTCGATGCCGTTGAAGGAGCGGGCTGAGCCCTGGCCGAGTCGCTCCGCGTCATTCATCGCAATCATGATCGCCGGGCGTTCGTAGGCCTCCGCGATGCGACTGGCCAGAATGCCGATGACACCCGGGTGCCACTCGGGGCTGGCGAGAACCAGAGCGGCGTGGTCGTGCCACTCGGGGTGGTCCTCGACCAGTTGCTTGGCCTCTTTCATCATCTTGCGTTCGACCGTCTTGCGATTCTCGTTGAGCTGATTCAGGTAGTCGGCCAGCTGGGCGGCACGCTGCCGATTCGTCGTGGTCAGGAGTTCCACAGCCAGGCGGGCTTGCCCCAGTCGTCCCGCCGCGTTGATCCGGGGAGCGATGCCGAAGCCGATGTCTTCCGCTGTGATCTGCTTCTTGCCATCGAGGCCACAGACCTTCAGCATCATGTCGAGTCCGGTGTGAAGCCGCTCGGGGCTGGTGTTCTCTTTGGCCTTGTCCCGGTCTGTCAGAGTACTGAGACCATATCGGACAATGATGCGGTTCTCTCCCACCAGAGGCACGACGTCGGCGACCGTGCCAATGGCGGCTAATCCGACGGCACCCTTCAGGAACTCACGCATGGCTGGGGTGGCGCGCGTTCCATCGCCCAATCGCAAGCAGATCGCCCACGCCAGCTTGAATGCCACGCCCGCTCCACACAGGTCTCCGAACGGATAGCTTCCGCCGGGGAGGCGCGGATGGACCAGGCACGCTGCGCGGGGCAGTTCGTCCAGCATCGTGTGGTGATCAGTGATAACCAGCTCCAGCCCCAGCTCGCGGGCGAGGTCGGCTTCCTTCACGGAACAGATTCCGCAGTCGACCGTGACGAGCAGACGTTGCGGGTCTTCTTCGTGCAGCTTTCGGATGGCCTCGAGGTTGAGGCCGTAACCTTCCTCCATCCGGCAGGGGATGTAGTAATCGACATTGGCCCCGGCCAGTTTCAGGCAGTGCCAGAGAATGCTGGTCGAAGTGACTCCATCGACATCGTAGTCCCCGTAGATCGTAATCCGGCGTTTGGCTTTGATGGCCTGGACGATGCGGTCGGTTGCCTCGGGAATTCCCGGCATCAGGTCGGGCGAGTGGAGGTCGGTCATCTTCGATTCGAGGAAGATCTTGGCCTGAACCGCGGAGTTCAAACCGCGCGAGGCCAGAACCTGGGCGAGCAGTGGCGAACAGCGCATCTCCTGACTGATCCGACTGACAACTCCGCGATCATGCGGGGCAATACTCCACCGACGAGGCATTCAGCGACTCCTGCACTCCATTGATCCATTCCAAGACCACCATCCTATCGGAGGCTGGTCGAGAGCGGGAGGGGATCGCCCCGATAATTACCACGTTCCACCAGTTGTCGCGGAAAACGAGACTGCGGTGTGATGATTCTGTGACATGCAAACAGAGGGCTGGCCTACTTACTGGTCGTTCCGCTCAGCTGCGGGAGTTTGGACGGAAGGTGGGTGCGGTTCCAATTGACGCCCGCGCGAGTTCCGTCGTCCGCCTCGGGAGCCTTGTAGGCTTTGTTGCCTCCAGAGAACAGGTAAAACGATCGAGGCGTCACGGCATGGAAAACGGGCTTGTCCCAGATGCCAATCGACTCGAACACGTTTTTATCGATGGGAGTATTGCTGGAACTGCTCCAATGCTGACCCCAGTCGGCAGCGTTGTATTTGCGGCTGGGTGAACAGGCAATGTCCCACCAGGGGCCTTGCACATCGACGTAGTTCGAAGTTCCCTTCCAGATCAAGCGGTCGGTCCAATCTTCCAGATCGAGCGAGCCCGACATGGCGATCATCGACTTGTCGGGCCGCAGCAGGCTGATGAGCGAGTTGTCGCACCGCACGTCGACTGTCGGGATGATGCCAGCCTTGCCACACACGACGGATATTAAGCTGCCGTCCATGACCGCGGTGACATGATCGAGGGTCACCTGACAGGGGGGAGGCTCCACGGACATGGTCGCCAGCTGGCTGTTGACCGTATCGATCGACAGCATCGTCCCGGAAATGGCCCAGGCTGAGTTGGTCATGTCGATTCGAGAGTTGTGGGCCTCGTCGAGTCGGAAGCCGTCGGCCTCCCCACGAAACAGTGAGTCGGTGATCGAGACCTGAAGCGGACCGCGTTGCATCCCGTCAGGCATCAACCGGTCGATTCGATTTCCGGTCGGAGGTTTGATTTCGAACAGTGTGGCGAGCTGTTGTCCAGAGACATTTTCCAGTGTGACGGAAACTCCGTCGAGGGTCAGCTTCTTTGCATCTCCGAGCGAGAAGATGCTCCAGCGATCGACCGCCCGCCTGGCTGGAACACGGAATACGATGTCGAGATCGGAGATCTCCAGTTCGCTGTTGATGACAGAAATCATCTGCGAGGTGACCGGTGGGCCCAGCGGTCCCGTGATGTCGAACACCAGCACCGGACGGCGTCCCTCCATTGCCCGGATACGCAGCGATTTTCTTTCGATCCGAATGGGGATCTGAGGTTTTGAGTTCCCGTCGAATCGCAACTCGATCGTCGAGTTGTCGGGGGCGTCCAGGCAGGCCGCCTCGAGCGAGGGATAGGATTTCGCAGCTTGGTTCGTACCGTCGGCCCCGGTCGCGATCACCCAGAAGGGGGGCTCGGTGACGAGATCGGGGGGGATCGGAGTCGAATCGGATGTTGAAGAGGATCGGGACGGCGAGACGTTGGCCATCGCCGGAGAGGATTCGATTTGCCCGGTTCGCGGACGTGGATTCAGGCCGTTAAAGCGGGCTCCTGACAGTAAGCCGCCGATTGGTTTCTCGGTCGCTGACGAAGATTTGCCAGGAGGGCTGGACGTTGCGGACGATGTCGGTGGGGAAGGGGGCACTTCCGGTGGAGTGTCAGTTGCAGTGACCGTACTCGCACCGACCGGCGTCTCTTTCTCCGTGGGGATCGAGCCGAGGGAGCGAGGATTCGCCGGTTCAGAGACAGGATTGGCCTCCTGGGGCGGGAGCCCTGCAGCGATTCCAATTACCGCCAGCAGGCTGAGTGCCAGCACCCAGCCGCGATGCTCCAGCCAGGAAAAACGCGGGGCGGGGACATCGGACCACAACCCGGTCCGCGTTGGCACCCCCATCGCATTGGCCAGCGGCAGCAAGTCCCGGATCAGATCCTCGGGACGCTGATACCGGTCTTCCACCTGGCTGGCCATCATCTTGCGAACGATGTGCGACAGAGCCTGGGGGACGTGAGGATTCCTGGCCGATGCATCGGGGGCGTCGACCTTGTGGTGGTCGAGGACCTTCTGGAACATCGAACCCCGGTTGTAAGGCGGTTCGCCCGTCAGCATGTGAAACGCCGTGCATCCGAGCGAATAGATATCGCTGCGCACGTCGACATTGCGAGGGTCGAGAGCCTGTTCGGGGGAGATGTAATCAAAGGTCCCCAGCGTCGTGCCATGCACGGTCAGGTCGTCGCTTCCCTCCGTTCGGTGACGGGCCAGGCCGAGGTCGACGAGTTTGGCTCGCCCCGTGGGTGTCACGATGATATTTGAGGGCTTGATGTCGCGGTGGACCACTCCCATCGCGCTGGTGTGCCGCAGTGATTCGGCGATCTGCAGGATGTAGTTCACCGTCTCCGCAGGGGTGAGAGTGCCCCGCTGCTGGATCATGTCGCGGACGTTGGTGCCGCTGACATATTCAAACGCGATGTATTGCTGGCCACTGTCTTCGCCCGAGGCAAAGATTCGGGCGATGTTCTGGTGATCGAGCTTCGCAGCTGCACGGGCCTCATTCTGAAACCGCTGCACACAGGCCGGATCGCGCGTGTACTCGGGAGCCAGAATTTTGAGAGCGACGACTCGGTCCAGACGCAGGTCGTTTGCCCGAAACACCGCTCCCATGCCGCCGCGTCCAATCCGGTCGAGGATCTGGTAAGGCCCCAGTTGGAGCCCGGCGACATTGAGCGACGACCCGGCGTCTTGAACAGCCAGGCTGCTGGGAAAGAGACGGTCCCACCGGTCGCGGGCTGGCGGAGCAGGGCGAGTTTCATCGGAATCGGATGCCTCGGGGCGCACGGTGGGGAGTGGACGCAGAAACGCGAAGGCGGTTCCGGTCGAGCTCGGGTCCGAGGCTGAGGGGGTTCCGGTGGTCATGGGGAATGGGCGTCGAGCCAAATGAATCGATCAGACAACCACCTCGCTCAGCTGTGGAGCTGGTGCGAGGCGGATGTCAACGTGTTGGATGATGGAACGAGAGGCGAATGCCAAGCGAACGGGCCGGGGTCTGAGAACTTGACCCCCGAGAACGGACAGGAGACTAGCCACCGACGATCTTGCCCACTTCGCGGCCGATCAATGTCAGGTAAGCTTGGAGGTTGTCTGCCATCTTCCGCGTATAATCGTCACTTTTCAGGAGATTATCCACTTGATTGCGGAGTGTGACATCGGCCAGCTGAGAGGTCATGTCCTCTTCGCCACTCACCCGGGTCACCCGGCGCAGCTCGTGAGACTGCGGGATGAAGGCCCGTTCGAGGTGATCCATGATCTCACGATTCAGGCGGTCCGCGTCGCTGAGTTGCTCGCGTAATGTCAGCGATTCCGGTGAACGCACGGCCGCCTCCTCTTGACTTGCACACTCTCGTGACAGAACCTCTCCCCATCATTAGACGTGGATCACTGTCAGAGGTCAATATCCTCTGATCGCAATTCGCAATTGCGGGATGGCTGTAACTCGTTCCCAGGCATGAGGATTCTGCAACTCGTGAGAATCTTGCTGATCGCCGACATTCACTCGAACTGGCCCGCGTTACGGGCGATTGAGGAGCCGTTTGACGCGTGTCTGTTCGTCGGTGATCTGGTCGATTACGGCCCCGATCCCGTTCCGTGTATCGATTGGGTGCGGCAGAATGTCCACACTTCAGTGCGGGGGAATCACGATCACGCCGTGGCCCAGCGGATTCTCCCCAAGGGCAACACGGGTTTTCGCAAGCTGGCGGTGGCGACCCGGCCTTTGCATTGGAACTTGATCGATCCAGCTCGCAACAAGTTCCTCGCCCGGCTTCCAATTACCGCTTGCGTGCAGATCGATGGGTATCGGTTTCAGCTGTTGCATGCGACGCCGCGCGATCCGATGGACGAGTATCTGGGGCCCGACGCTGCGGCGTGGGAGGCGAGAGTGCAGGGGATCGAAGCCGATTTCCTGTGTGTCGGGCATACGCATGTGCCGTATGAGATCCAGGTCGGCGGCCTGCGGGTGGTGAACCCTGGCAGTGTGGGACAGCCTCGCGACGGGGATCCCCGTGCGAGTTACGCCATCATTGAGGATGGTCAGGTCCAGTTCAAAAAAGTCGCTTACGACATCGATGAAACGCTGCGATTGCTCAAGAAGCGGGATGTCGCCCCGTGGGCCGTGGAACTCACCGCAGCTGTGCTGCAGACCGGTGGTCGGGTGAGTCCGGAAGAGTTCGACCGGCTGACGCGGGATCACTGAACCGTTGACAGGGCTCAGTTCCGATTCGCTGGGACCCCGGGCGGCTCATTCCCCGATTTGCGTGAACGCCTTGATCCCTTATCATTCGTGAGTCACTACCGACTCCATCAGGATGCACTTCATGGCCGCTGCCCCGACTCATGCTCAACTCGTTGTCCTTGGTGGCGGGCCCGGAGGCTATCCAGCTGCCTTTGAAGCGGCGGATCATGGGATGCAAGTCGTTCTGGTGGATCAGGATCCGCAACCGGGTGGGGTGTGCCTGAACCGGGGATGTATTCCCTCGAAGGCTCTGCTGCACGTCGCCAAGCTGATTCAAGAGGCCCGCGAGTCCTCCCACTGGGGCGTGACCTTTACTGAACCGAAGATCGACCTCGACAAGCTGCGGTCGTTCAAGGGGAGCGTCGTCACAAAGCTGACGGGCGGGATTCGCCAGCTGGCCGAGGCGCGCGGCGTGAAGCTGATTCAGGCCCGCGGGACGTTCTTGAACTCATCGACGCTGCAACTAACAGGCCCGGATGGGACACAGAGCCAGTTGACCTTCGACAAGTGCATCGTCGCGGTCGGATCGCGTCCTGCCATGCCATCGGTATTCAACATCGGCGACCCGCGCGTGATGGACTCGACCGGTGCTCTGGAACTCAAGGATATTCCAGGCCGATTGCTGGTCATTGGTGGGGGATACATCGGGCTGGAAATGGGCTCGGTTTACGCGTCGCTGGGCTCGAAGGTGACCGTGGTCGAGGCTCTGCCGGTACTCCTTGCAGCTGCCGATCGTGACTTGGTGAACCCGCTGCAAAAGCGGTTGGCCGGGCTCTTCTCGGCGATCCATGTGAATACCAAGGTCATGAGCCTGAAGGCAACGCCGGAAGGAATCGTGGCTGAGCTGAGCGGTGAAGGGGTGACCTCTCCGCAGACCTTCGATCGCGTGCTCGTGTCCGTCGGTCGAGCCCCGAACGGAAAGGGCATCGGTCTGGAAAATACCAAGGCTGTCGTCACCGATCGCGGCTATGTCGAGGTCGATCGCAACATGCGGACCTCTGATCCGAAGATCATGGCGATCGGCGACGTGGCGGGCGAGCCGATGCTGGCCCACAAGGCGACCCGCGAGGCGAAGGTGGCTGTCGAGACGATGCTGGGCGAACCCGCTCAGTTCGACAACATCGCCATCCCCGCCGTGGTCTTCACCGACCCGGAAATCGCCTGGTGCGGGATTACCGAGGCTGAGGCCAAGGCGGCTGGCCGCGAAGTCATCGTCACCAAGTTCCCGTGGGCCGCCAGCGGTCGTGCTCAGACGATTGGCCGGACGGAAGGTCTGACCAAGATGATCCTCGAGCCGAAGACCGAACGGGTTCTCGGGGTCGGCATCGTCGGTCCGGGAGCTGGTGAACTGATCGCCGAGGGGGTCCTCGCCGTCGAAACCGCAGCTGTGGCCCGCGACTTGGCCGAGAGCATCCACGCCCACCCGACGCTCTCCGAAACCCTGATGGAAGCCGCCGAATCCTCCTTCGGCCAGGCAACCCACATGTACCGCCCGAAACGTAAGTAAGACTGGCAAGACGCCCCAGCGAGCGTCCGGCGTGAGCCGGATGGTGCTGTTTCACTGATTTCGTGGTGGATAATTTATGCCGTGTCTTGTAGCGTTCAGTGGTACGTTGCAGGTGGTCTGCGCATTCGCTGTATTTGATTGCAGATATTCATCGATTTCTATCAGCGAGGGTCTCATATGCCCATGAAGTTTCCTTACTTGATTGCGTGTCGGGAAAGACTTCGAGATCGCAGGATCTCATGTGAACGAGCATCTTACATTGCAGCCTCAACGTATCTCGGACAACTTTATGAGTTCGTTGTTTCTTCCCCAATCCTAGGGGTGGTGTCATCAGAGTTGGCAAACTCAGCACACGGCAAGTACCCAGGACCGGATAGTTTGTTAGACAAGAGAAGGCACACTTGGTGCCTTCCAAAAAGTGAGTATGAGTGTGCTGCTTTCAGGTTACGAGCTATTGAGTTAGCGACCGCTTCAGATGACAATATTCAGATATTCAAAGATATTTATGTCAAAACCGCTCGTGATAACCAGGATCGGTATGAAGCGTTCCTGAATGAGATTGTTGTTCCATTGTGTTCTTATTTGAATGAACGTGTCAGAGACGGAGAATTTCTTCTGTATATGCTGACAAGATACCAACGTGAGTCTGCTTGGTTTAACGGCGATCAACTTGCTTCGATCCTCGATTCAGCAGACTCCAGAAAGATTGAAGAGGTGTTTGATCACCATTTGCGAGCATGGCTGTTTCGTGAGGGGATTGACTTCCCATTCTCAGCCCCCAACAGCCCCTCAGGTCGTGCTGATGTGATTGTTTGGCAAGGAGAGCAGCCATTGCCAGTTGAGATCAAGGTGTGCGACGATGCGAATAGAGACGCGAGGCATGTGGAGCAAGGACTTTGGCAAGCTCATCGGTATGCTTTGGATTACAGCAAGGCGATTGGTTATCTCGTTGTGTTTAACACGTCAGATCGCCCTCTGGTTTTCGAGGGGAATGTCTCTGGGGATGGTCCTCCATGTGTTGTGGTAAATAGTGTGAGTGTCTTCGTCATAGTGGTGAACGTGACCTTGGGGCGTGCTTCGGCTTCAAAAGAGAGGCCGGTTGCTCCGAGAATCATTAGGGTACCCGGTGCTCCCACTGAATCTGCGTAGGATCATGTTTCACTGACTGACTGGCAGCGAGAAATCCCCCTCAAACAAAAAACGGGAGTGACCGCAAGGCGGACACTCCCGTGAGTGGAACCGAATTGTCTTCGATGCGAATCAGTCGTTTCGCAGACGCAGGCCGAGTTCGGAGAGCTTGGCGCGGACTTCGTTGAGCGAAGTCACACCGAAGTTCTTGGCTCCCATCAGCTCGTCCGGGGTTCGCTGGCAGAGTTCGCCCGCGGTCGTGATGTTCAGGCGGGTCATGCACTTGCGAGACCGGACCGACAGGTTGAGGTCGGCGATCGGCGTCTGCAGGACAGCCTGTTCTTCGGGGCTGAGGTCGCGGAAGTCCGATGCACCGGCACCGCCAGCGTCGTGGGCCTTCTCGTTGATGTTCTGGCCGATCTTGAGACCGTGCAGAGCCATCAGCTCGCGAACTTCCTTCAGCGAGGTTTCGCCGAAGTTCTTGCCCGCCAGCAGTTCGGGTTCGGTGATCCGGGTCAGGTCGCCCAGCGTGCGAATATCCATCCCCGCCAGACAGTTGCGGCTGCGGACGGAAAGCTCGAAATCGGTGACCGGACGGCTGAGCAGGTGCTCCAGCTTCTGCTGCTGCTTGAGCGTCTCTTCGTCGTAGTACATGCTGCTGGTGGCCTCAATATCCTTGAGGTACAGCAGCGCCCACTCGTTGTTCGGATCGTAGCGAAGGACGCGTTCGAAGCAGTACTGAGCGGCTCCGTAGTTTTCCTTGTCTTCGTACAACAGGCCCAGGTTCAGCAGGGCACCGAGGTAGTACGGAGGCTTCGACAGGCAGCGTTCGTAGAGCTGGATCGCTTCATCGTCGTTCCCCTGGCGGGCCGCCTGGAGAGCGAGGGCAAACAGAGCCCGCTGGTGGTGAGGATCCATGTCGACGGCGCGCTCGAAGTACTCGATCGCACCATAGGTGTCGCCCCGATCGGCCATCACACAGCCCATCTGGTAGGAGTACTCCGCCTGGCGGGCTCCTTCTGCTCCGGTGCTGCGGATGATCTGCTCGGCTTCGTCGAGCTTCAGCTGCTTGCGAACTTCACCGGCCTTGCGGAGGGTGCATTCGACCTTGTTTTCGCCGAGTTTAATGGCTTCGTCGAACTCGGCCGCAGCTGCGTCGTGCTCGCCCAGGGTGGAGAGAGCCTGACCGCGGATGTAGCGACCGTGCCCGTCCTTGCAGCCTTCGAGGGCTTCGGCAGCCTTGTCGGGCTGGCCGAGGTAGAAATATCCAATGCCGGCACGCACTTTGAGGCCGGGATTGCTGCTGGAATCTCGTTGGAGTTCATCGACCACGCGACGGAATTCGGCGGCACCGGAACCGGTAGCTGCGCCCAAAACGCGTTTGACTTCCTCACGCCCGAAGGTCGGGCTGTCTTTCATTGCCGCAAGAATGTCCAAGTCGACATCTCCGAGTTCATGAAACTCCGTGCGAGGTGACCGCTACGATCGGTCAACGTCCTCCGCAGACCCAAAAACAGAACAGCCACAGGGAAATTTCTCTCCGTGGCGTCGTCAAATCGAGTCCGCAATTGGGAAAGGGTATCGAAATTGCAGAAATATGCAACAACGACGGACTTTCGCTCGCCCGACATGGCCCAGGAGGCTGGGCGTGCTGCCCCGAAATCGTCTTCACGCTCGGGGTATGGGAAATGTAGTGTGACCACCCGGCGAACGACGTTTCGCGGTGCGTGTTTTTTCTCGCCGCGGACGGTTTGTGTTGTCGGTAGGTGGGTACGACCTTGACAATGAAACATAGATCGAATTTGATGAAACCAGATTAACTTGTCTGGATGCACCTCAGCCTGTCGTATCATTCGTTCGGTTCCATTCCGGCCGTCGAGTCATTGTGAACTGCCCCATTGTGGAGTCGATGATGGCTGCGTTGCTCTTCCGGAGATCGCTGAGAGCCGCCCACTTTATAGGGGCTCGGTGCGGACTCGGATTGCCGTGGCGCTGGGCGGGCGTATCACGGGGGATTGTTGTCGCGGCGATATTGTGCGGCTTCACACTCTCGAATCTTGCTGTTGCCGGAGAGCCAGGGACAGCTGGGACGGCTTCGCAAGCTGCACCTCTCAAGCTAGTGGCCCGCGAGTTCGCCGATTTTGAGCATCACTTTACTACCGAAGAACTGGGGACCGGGATTCCGGTGAGTGTGGAAGGGCTTCCCGAGGGGGCGACCTATGATCCAGCAACGCGGGTTCTCAAATGGTGTCCTCCCGAAGGGGCCACCGGGGGCGAACTGGTCCTCAAGCCCGCGGAGAAGGATCAGGTTGCTGCGTCGTTGCCTCGTGTCCAGCTGACAGTACAGCAGGCCTATCAGCCGCCGATCCATCTGGTCCCGCAAGCTTTCCCAAAGCAGGGCGAGAAGCACCCGGCGCAGGCTCTTCAGGAAGCGGTGCGATCGATTCTGGAGTATGAAGTCCCGGCCAAGTCGATGCCGAAACGCTTCGAAGCCTTGGACAAACATGTTCGCAAGATTCAATCCGCTTATGGTGAGGATCCGCGGTTTGAGGTCGCGCGAGCTCTGCGCATCATTCGAGCGGGGGCACTGACGCTCAGCGACCAGAGATCGGCCATCGACTCGCTGAATCGGGCGGTCGAGAAGGCCGGGAGTCCCTACTTGGAAGCACATTCACTCAGGCTCTGGATGTGGATCCGAATGAACGACCTCCCGAAGGCCATCGAGACGCTGCCCGCCTACTCCGGCGTGTTGCGGGCCAAGACTGCGGCCTCTCGCGAGGAGGTGTTGTTTCGGTGCCACGAACTCGGCCTGCTGATCGGGTTTATGCAGGAGAAGGCACGCGGAGCTCAAGTCACGACACTGGCGAAAAGCCGTGAGGAGCTGTTGCAGGCCTTCGCCAAAGATCCGGATGGCCTGCAAGCAATTCACGATGGCATGAATCGAATTCGCGCCAGCCTTCACGAAGAAAAGCTGGCGTTGAACGAGATGCACGAGAACAAACTCAAGGAAAACGAGAAGAAACAGCAGGAGTCCGCCGAGAAGCAGGCTCAATTGACGAAGGATATCTCCGCAGCTGACACCGCGTATCAGGACATTGAAAAGAAGTGGCGGGAAGAGGTGGCTCCGCTTGATGCTGTGCTGTCCCCTTTGCAGGACAAGTGGAATCAGTTGAGCGAGCAGTACCGGGATCTGTTGAGTGATCTGGAAATTGCCCAGACCAACATTCAACTCAACGGAATCGACAGTAACGGAAATCTGATCAATCCCCAGTCGAGTACATTCCTTCAAACACTGCAGTCTCGATGCGTGGAGATCCAGGAAAAGATCAATAAGAAAAAGGTCGAGATCGCCCAGCTGGAAAAGGAGATGTCGCCACTGGTCGCCAAGCGAAAAGCGGTCGATCAGAAGTGGAATAAGACGCGATCCGTTGCTGGAGGGGAGATGAAAAAGTTGCGGCGAAATCTCGGCCGGACATCTCGACAGGTCAGCGGTAAAGAGGGAAAGCCTGCAGCTCCCGCACGTTTCGAGCCCAGCCTGGCTGATTTCGTCCCGGTCGATTTTGATTTTCAGCGAAGTTACTTGCTCGAGTCGTTCGCAACTGGGCAGAAGTGACTTAACAGGGGCGCGGGGGTGCGGCATGAGCGTCTTTTAAGAGCCCGCCCCGTAAACGTGGGTGAGGTCGTCTGCCTGTCCTGCCAGAACTACTGGGATCTGGCGGTCGCTGGTGTTTCAAAAAATTGACATTGTGATTGCCGGACTGTTTCGGTCTCGTGGCGACCCGCTTGGGTGATTATGAGTTTTGCGGTAACCCGCAATGAGATGCTCGGTATGGAATCTGGTCGATCGTCTTTGTCTGTCTGGACTTGTGAAGCGTTGCCTGGCTGGAAGAATCGGACGAATCGGTCTATTCAGAGGTATCGCTACATTCGGCACGTCCAGTGCAATGACTAAATCCGGGAGGCCGCAGACCTCTCGCTTAACGCCGTACCCGCTGGCTTTCGGATCAGGAAATCCAGCGATCTCCGGTGCGGTGACATCTCTACAGATCTCAGAAGGAATCCCTCATGTTGCAACAACTCCTGCGTGATGAAGCGGGCTTCATCATCAGTGCTGAACTCGTTCTCGTCGCGACGCTGCTCGTCATTGGGCTCATCGTCGGGCTGAGCGAAGTCCAGCACGCTGTCGTTTCCGAACTCAATGACGTCGCTGATGCGATCGGCGAACTGAATCAGTCCTACTGCTTCAGTGGTTTCCACAAGCGTGACTTTGGCTGTGTGATTCACGCCGTCACCTTTGGTTCCGACTTCGAAGATCAGCGTGACGCTTGCGATAACAACCAGTGCGACATCGCCTGCGATGCTCCGGCCAACGAAACTCCGAAGTCCTATTACTAGAACTGATTTGGGGTTTGTCCTCAGTTCGCACAGACAGGAATGTCTGAGCCTACTGTGGATGTCAGAAGATCAGACACCTCGGTCTGTTCTCACTCCGCGTGAAGACCAAATGTGAATTTGCTCTTTCCGCTGTTGAATCTGTTTTCACAAGAGGATGCCAAGGGGCTGGTGCTGCGGAACCAGTCCCTTGTGCTTTTTATCGACCTGAGGTTTGTGTGGTACTCTCTCGGTGCGTTCTGAGCCCCTGGTTATTGCCCTGTTGCCATCGACTGTGAGTGGAGGACCAGCGACTCCTTCAGCTCAGCTGTCATGCGTTCCGGGTCTTCGGCCTGGCAGATTTCGCTACTTACGGCGACTCGACGAGCACCCGCAGCCAGGACCTGCGAAACGTTGCTGGCGGTGATGCCGCCAATCGCAAACGAGGGGAGGGCGATCTCGCGGGTCAGCTGGGTCACATACTCCAAGCCCGCAAAAGACTCGAACGATTTGGTGCGGGAGGTGAACACGGGGCCCATCCCCAGGTAGTCAGCGCCGTCCATCACCGCTTGTCGAGCCTGCTCGATGGCATGGGTCGAGACTCCAACCAGCTTTTGCCCACCGACGATTTTGCGGGCTTCGTGAACGGTGAGATCTCCCTGGCCCACATGGACTCCGTCCGCATCGGCCAGGCAGGCCAGATCGGGGCGGTCATTGACGATCAACAGCACGCCCGCCTCTGCAGTCCACTCGCGAACCCACTTGGCCAGTTCGAGGAAACGCCGGTCGGTGAGCGTCTTCTCCCGCAGTTGAATGATGTCGACTCCCCCCTTGATCGCGGCCTTCACCACGGGGCCCGCACCACGGGGGCAGAGCTCGTCGGTCACCAGAAGGTACAGCTGGCAATCGCTCAGCCTCTCGATCGCTCCTTGTGTCGTGAAGAGACCCTTCTCGATGGTGTAGAACTGGTATCGCAGCTGGCCAATTTCTGCGGCCGCTCTGGGATCGATGGTTTTTCCGTACTCCTCCAGCGTCCGCAAGGCCTCCTGGACTCGTTTGAGATTTGCGATGGCGACCGACCAGGCGGATGGGCGGGCCATTTCGAAAGTCGTGTGGATCGAGGTCCCGACGTCGTGCTCTGTGTCACGGGCTCGGACTGCGTCGTCCAGGTGAAGATAAGAGAGCAGGGGGGCCAGTGAGTGACGCACCTCCTTGATCCGGCGTGCCAGGTGGCCATCGTTCAGGATCATTCTCGCGTAGTCTTCTACGACGCGGAGACCCTCGCGGCAGCGGTTGGCCGATGCGTCCAGAATTCGCGAAACATCAACGGAAGCCTGCTGAGTGACGGCTGCAGGGCGCAGCTGGACTTCCGTTTCGATCGGTGTTGTGGCGGCTGCGATAGGGCTTAGCAATCGTGTCCGCAGCCCAGAGGCGTCGAGCTTCAACCGGTCTAACAGGTCGAAAAAATCGGGAATGTCCAGAGCCGACATCAGAAGATGCTCGGTCCGAATCTCCTGATCGCGATCTTCCGTAACCGTCAGCTGTTGAGCACCCCGAAGAAACTCCGAAACCGGCCAGGGGGGCAGGGTGGAAGGAGCTGACGGGCCAGCCACTTGTTCAAAGTGTTTGTCCGTGAGCCCGACTTGCTTGAGGTACTCATGGGCTCGGCTTTCATCGATCCAAAGCGACTCGAGTAGATCAACAGCGGTGCAGGGATCTTTGAGCAGCAGGCGGTCCAGCACACGCTGGGCACCGGATGACAGCAGTGAGTTCAGCATGCGGGGATCGAGCCGCGCCAGCCTGCGGAAACGCCGGTTTTACATCAAAAACCAAGTGTCTGTCGCACTTGCCGACGAATTGAGGTCTGAAAATGGCCGCTCGGGGACTCGAACCCCGACACCTTTCGGCACAAGATCCTAAGTCTTGCGTGTCTGCCAATTTCACCAAGCGGCCAGGCAATGGTTGAGACGTTCGATTCTAGCCAAAGGTTCGTCCCACTGCGAGGATTTCCAGGGCATCCGAGAAATAGGCACGGAAGGAGCCTGACGGTCAGGCAGAACTGAACGAAAAAAATCAAGACAACGAGCACGTCCCTGCCCGAAATTTGGAAAATCCACATGCCAAAAATATTCTCGTCCCGATCACTTGCCGAACCCACCGAAGACTGGCTAACCTTTTGGACCCGTTGCGAACAGCTTCGGGACACTCGTCGGGCGTGTAGCTCAGTTGGTTAGAGCGCAGCTCTGATAAAGCTGAGGTCTGTGGTTCGAATCCACATACGCCCACTCGACGAAATGCCGATGACAGCAAGATGAACGCAGGCCAGGTGACTGGCCTGTCTGTCTTGACAGTGATTCGGGGGCATAGCTCAATTGGCAGAGCGCCTGCTTTGCAAGCAGGAGGTTTCCGGTTCGATTCCGGATGTCTCCATCGCCCGTCGAGTTCCGAATTCAGTTTCAAAAAAGCGGGATTCGGATCGTTGACAGGTGGGGGTGGTGGTTTTACACTGCTCGACCCGCCGGCAAGCCCGGTGGGGGACAAGAGGGAATGAGGCGAGCTTTGGTTTGCCGAAAGTCTTTCTGGCTGTGAGCTTCGGGCTCATGGCGATGCTCTTTGGAAACATGGTGGAAGCAAGCGTGGCATCTATTGGATACTGACGAAGGTCAATATCCGGAGCGAATCTTAGAAGCGAATTGCCAGAAGGCGGCGTGCTGATCATCACACTTTGCGAAGAAGGGGTGAAGATCTGTGCTGGTTGCGAAAGTGACTGGTGTGGGTGAGTTTCTTCCTGGCAAAGCTGATCTGATCAAGCAACTAAAGACACTGGGGGATGTCTTGGCGTAGAAGGCGATGAAGGGCGTGGAAGGCTGCGAGAATGGGGAGCCGTCAAACGGGCATTGATCCCGGAATCCTGAATTTATGCATGATGAATCCATAGTCATGCAAGGCGAACGTGGAGGAAACTGAAACATCTCAGTACCCACAGGAAGAGAAAGAAAACTCGACTCCCTGAGTAGTGGCGGCAAACGGGATATGGCCTAAACCGACGTCTACGGATGTCGGGGTCGATGAGGCCGAACTACATGAAGTAAGAAAACCAAATCTTAGAGGAATCCAACTGGAACGTTGGACCACAGAGGGGTGAAAGTCCCGTACTCGAAAAGATTTGGACTTCTGTCGGTACCCGAGTAAGTCCGAGCACGTGAAACCTGGACCGAATCTGGGAGGGCCCATCTCCCAAGGCTAAGTACTCTCTAGCGACCGATAGTAAATAAGTAGCGCGGGCGAAAGATGAAAAGAACCCCGCAAGGGAGGGAAAGACCGAAACCGTGTGCCTACAAGCAGTCGGAGCCTTCGCAAAGAGGGTGACGGCGTGCCTATTGAATAATGATCCGGCGAGTTATCGTCGTTGGCGGAGGAGCTAAAGTCTTTGGGACTGGAGCCATAGGGAAACCGAGTCTGAATAGGGCGACCATTGTCAACGGGGATAGACGCGAAACCTGGTGAACTACCCATGGGCAGGTTGAAGCGCGGGTAAAACTGCGTGGAGGACCGAAGCTCACTAATGTTGAAAAGTGGGGGATGACCTGTGGGGAGGAGTCAAAGTCTGATCAAACAGGAGATGACTCGTTCTCTCCGAAATAACTAGGGTTAGCCTCGGACAACTACGCGATAGGGGTAGAGAGGCTGAACTGGCTCGGGGGCTACCCGCCTACCCGTCCTAACCAAACTCCGAATACTATTGCGACTATTCCGGAGATAGTCTCTGAGGGAGAAGCTTCAGAGTCGAGAGAAACAACCCAAGATCGTCTGCTAAGGTCCCAGAATTCTGCTCAGTCACTAAGGATGTTTGATTGCAATGACAGCTAGCCGGGATGTTGGCTTAGAAGCAGCCATCATTTAAAAAGTGCGTAATAGCTTACCGGTCGAGCAGTCATGCACCGACAATGAACGGGAGTAAGCAGAATACCGAAGCAGCGGGATCCGCAAAGGATCGGTAGGAGAGCGTTCCACATCAGCAAGTCAAACCGTAAGGGATGATATCGGGGTGTGGAAGTGATTATGCCGGGAGCAGGTAACGATTATGCAGGTGAGAAACCTGCACGCCGCATCCCTAAGGTTTCCTGGGGAAGGTCAATCCGCCCAGGGTTAGCCGGTCCTTAGTCGAGGCCGAAAGGCGTAGACGATGGTGGGGTGTATTCTGCAGCTTGCGTAGGGAGGACGTTGTGTGAATCAGGAGCGGGCTGCTAGACATGCCCGTGCCGCAAGGCCGAGTCCCTGGTTGATGAAGTTCTGTGAAGCACAACCAAGAAAAGCCCCTACACCAATGCAACCGTACTAAAACCAACACAGGTAGGCGAGGCGAGTAGCCTAAGGCGGCCGGAGAACGGTGGTTGAGCTCTGCAAAATGACTCCGTAACTTCGGGATAGGGTGCCATCTTCGGATAGCGGCACGAATCGGCTCTAGCGACTGTTTATCAAAAACACAGGTCTGTGCGAACACGTAAGTGGATGTATACAGACTGACGCCTGCTCGGTGCCGGTAAGTTAAGGAAGAGGGTGAGTCACACAAGGCGTAGCCCGCAGCAAAAGCTCCGGTAAGCGGCGGCCCTAACTATGAGGGTCCTAAGGTAGCGAAGTTCCTTGTCGGGTAAGTTCCCGACCTGCATGAATGGCGTAACGACTGGAGCACTGTCTCTACCACCGACCCGGTGAAGTTGAATCCGTGGTGAAGATGCCACGTTCCCGCAGCGTGACGGAAAAGACCCCATGAACCTTTACTGTATGCTGGTATTGGTATTAGGCATGTCTTGTGTAGGACCCAGGTGGGAGGCTGCAGAAGTTGGAGCGCAGCTCTGATGGAGCCAACGTTGAAATACACCCTGGACCTGTTTGATATCTAACCCCGACCCGTAATCCGGGCGGTGGACAGTGCCAGTTGGGCAGTTTGACTGGGGCGGTCTCCTCCAAGAGTAACGGAGGAGCTCAAAGATGCCCTCAGCCTGGTTGGCAATCAGGCGAAGAGCAGCAAGGTAGAAGGTGCTTGACTGCAAGACAGACGAGTCGCGGCGAAAGTTGGACCTAGTGATCCGGCGGTTCCGAATGGAAGGGCCGTCGCTCAGCGGATAAAGGTACTCTGGGGATAACGGGCTGATCCCACCCGAGCGTCCATAGCGGCGGTGGGGTTTGGCACCTCGATGTCGGCTCATCACATCCTGGGGGTGGAGAAGCTCCCAAGGGTTCGGCTGTTCGCCGATTAAAGTGGTACGTGAGCTGGGTTCAGACCGTCGTGGGGTCGGTCCTATCTGCTGGCAGGCGTTCGAGGCTTGAGGAGTTTCTCTTTAGTACGAGAGGATTTAGAGGGACGGTCCGATGGTGTTCCTGTTGTCGCGCTAGTGGCACCGCAGGTTAGCTACGACCGGTTAGGATAAGTGCTGAAAGCATCTAAGCACGAAGCCAGTCCCAAGATAAGGCCTCGTTGAAGTCCCTGGAAGACGACAGGTTGATAGGCAGGTGTGTAAGGCGGGTAACCGTCTCAATGACCGGTACTAACGGACGATAAGCTTGATCTTTTCTGCTCTGTCCGCAGAGTGGAGATATTGGTCTGTCGGGTGAGTAATCACTGGACCAGGCACAGCATCTGCCTAATGGACAATGAGCTTCAAAGACCTGCTCCGCGATACAATCGCACGATGAACACGCATTGCTTCCACCTTTTCATACACAGCCTGATCGGAGAAATCTGGTCAGGTTGCATTCCGTGACTTTACCCATCAGGAAACTTTACGTTCCCATTCCGAACACGACCGTTAAGCTGATGGGGCCAGCGATGAATTGCCGAAAGGCGTGAAAATAGGTCTGCCGGGAACTTTTTAAACACCTCGCGAAGAGCAATCTCCGCGAGGTGTTTCTACCTCTAGTTTGACTCATTCTATTCCACGCAGATCCCGACATCTCATCAAGCCCTGACTTACTCCCGGCTATTAACGATCTGCATCTTTCCCTTCCGGGCATCGACTCCGCCTCCCGACCTCTGCGTTCCTCCGCGGCCCCCTGCGGTTTAGTATTCTCGTAGGGGGCTGCACAGGATCTGCAGGCGAATTCCCTGCTCATCGCTTGAATTTTCCGCGGAGTACGCAGGGGGCCGCAGAGGGAAGAGGACACCTACTGAAGTGAGCCCAGCCTGGTGGAAGAGAGGGATTTGACTTCGTGGTTGGTCCTGGCTCACAAGGGGCGAACATGGACCGTGAAACATAAACAAGCCCGCGTGAGAATACTCACGCGGGCTTGCGGCAAAACAGTCCCCACCGAAATGCTTCGCGGGTGGCGTTTGAGCAAGTGATCGAATGCGAGCGACAGGCATTAGTCTGTCGAGGTTTCGCGTCGATCGCTCGTCGAACGGAGAGAGTGAGAGTACCGAAGGAGTTGAGAGAGGCTTGAGAGAACCGACCGACCGAGAGTGGCTGCATCAGCTGGTCGCCCGGGTTCACGGCAGACTGACGTCTGCCGCTCGCTGACTGACTGAAAACTGATGGCTGACCACTGACCACTTCTTAGTGGATGTCGTTCTGGCCGTCGCAGAAGTCAGCTGAGTCGCAGAAGCTGCTGCCGGAGAAGTGGCCCTTGTGGCCGCAGGTCCCGCTGGTGTGGTAGCTCTGCTGGACCGAGCTGAAGGCCGAGCCGACGTCTTCGAGTTCGTTGTTGATGTTCAGGGAAACTTCGCTCAAGCCGACGACCAGACCGAGAACGGCGATCGTCGAAACCAGGACCAGTTCGGCCGAGACAATGAAACCAGCTTCGTCGTTCTTGAGGGCGTTGATGAGCTTGAGCATGAGAGAGTCTTTCATTCGTGGGGGCTGTTGTGTGGCTCGCCGTGTGAGTCACTGGCGATGAGAGGATGTAAAGCACCCCCGGTGCCAAAGTTGTTAAGCGGTGTTCAGAAATCTTGACACGACGTGGGGGCGGCGGCGTAAATGTCTTGGAGAGTGTGAGATGCGGCGAACTCTCGCTGTGCCAAATTCTTTGAACACCCTCGCTTGAGCCACAATGCCGACGGTGTGATTTGGAAACTGCCAGCTTCCTCGGATGCGAATGATTGACCTATTCTCTGATGCACTAGTCAGTTAGTACAAACGATGCGAGATCGCCACATGATGCATTCGGTCAACACTCCTCGCGTCACGCCAGGCATGACTCGAGTGGCGGCAAATGGATTGGCTGAACATGGGGGGAATGCCAGTTGGGTTCGGGATCAGTTTCGTTGTGTGTGGCAACGTCGCTGGCCAGAGAACCGAGTCGCTGTCCCAGTCGAATGTCCTTCGCGACATTGAAATCGACGACCCTTTTGGGCGTGAGGCTCGTCCGCAGTGCCGCTGACTCGACGCGGTGATACACTTCGAAGATTGGGCATTCAGCTTCGGTTGGATTGGCCCACTGTCTTGAGTCCGAGTACCCGCTGACACATGCCCGTTCGTATCACCAATCTGAGTCTTCCCGTCGAAAAGTCCGAGGCAGCGCTCCCCGCTGTGATCGCTCAGCGGCTCAAGCTTCCTGCTGAGGCTGTGCGGCGATTTCTGATCCTGCGGAAGAGCCTCGACGCCCGAAAGCGGATGAACTTGCAGTTCGTCTACTCGCTGATGGTGGAGCTTCAGGATGAGGCAGCCACGCTGAAGAAGTGGAAGAACGATCGCGATGTGCAGGTTTACGAGCCGGAAGTCTTCGACGATCCGGCGTCCGGGGCTCTGCCGCTGGAAGAACGTCCCATCGTGGTCGGGACAGGGCCCGCGGGATTGCTGGCTGGGTACTACCTGGCACTCAAGGGATATCGTCCGCTGCTGATTGAGCGGGGGGCTGCGGTCAAGGAGCGGGTGCCCGCCATTCGGGCCTTCGATGGTGGCGGACCTCACGATGTCGAGAACAACTACCTGTTCGGCGAGGGCGGGGCGGGGTGCTTTTCCGATGGCAAGCTGACGTGCCGGATGTCAGGTGCCGATTTTGATTGGGTGCTGCGGTCGTTTGTGACCTGCGGGGGACGAGAGTCGCTGGTCTATGAACACCGGCCCCACCTGGGCAGTAACAAGCTGCCGATGATCTGTCGTAACTATCGCCGAGAGATCGAGCGATTGGGCGGTGAGTACAAATTCAACTGCCGGATGGAAGGGATTGATGTCGTCGATGGCCAGGTGCGTGGTCTGCAGACATCGAGCGGCTACATCCCCACGCGGCATGTATTACTGGGAATCGGGCACAGTGCCCGTGACACGTACGCAAGGCTGCTGGAGGCTGGAATTCCGCTCCGGCAGAAGGCCTTCCAACTCGGGCTGCGCATCGAACAGCCTCAGGACCACGTCAACAAGTGGAAGTATGGTCGCGACGCCTACCTCGATTTGCTGGGGGCTGCGGACTACAGCATGGTCGCGAACGGGCAGCGGGATTTGTACTCGTTTTGTATGTGTGCTGGCGGGATTGTGATTCCAAGTATTTCCGAGTCGAATATGTTCTGCTCGAACGGCATGAGCAATTCGCGACACGACACCCAATTCGCCAACAGCGGCTTGATGGTGACCCTCAACCCCGAGGAGTTCGGCAGCTCGCACCCGCTGGCCGGGGTGCATCTGCAACAGAAGTACGAGGCGATCGCGTTCCAGCTGGCGGGAAGTGACTATCAGGCCCCGGTCATGTGGGCCAAGGATTTTGTTGCCGAGAGGTCGACGCGACTCGGCGACCGATTGCCGAGTTCGTATGAGCGCGGGACCACGTCTGCAGACTTGCGGAATGTGCTGCCGCCGGAGGTCTCGCGTGCGATTCGCGAGGGGTTGCCGGTTATGGACAGACGCTGGCGGGGCGAATACCTCAAGAACGCCACGCTCGTCGGGCCGGAGATGCGCGGGAGCTCGCCCGTGCGGATCGATCGCGATCATACGACTCGCGAGACGCCTGGGTTTGCGGGCCTGTACCCGATCGGCGAAGGAGCCGGTTACGCTGGCGGAATCGTCAGCGCAGCTGTCGACGGGTTACGTTCGGCTAGGGAGATTGTGAGGCGGTTTGCACCGCTGGTTGGCCAGGCGTAAGGCAACTGCCGTTGGGCGTTGCGGGCTCTCGGGTGCTGACGCTTCCGGCTCACCGAGCTACTCGTTTTCGTCGTCCGAGAATGCCTCGCCCAGCAGGTCGTAGTCCTGGCGACCGGTGATTTCGACGGGGACCATCTGGCCGACTTCGAGATTTTCGCCGGTGACGAAGACGTTGCCGTCGATCTCGGGGGCGTCGGCGAAGATGCGGCCGACGTATGTCCCGTCGTCCAGCTGGGAATCGATCAGGCAGTCGAGTTCGTACCCGACCAGTGAGTCGCCGAACTCAAATGCGATCTCCTGCTGCAGTTCCATCAGTTCATCGCGACGGCGGTTCTTGACCTCATCGGGCAGGTGGCCATCGAGCTTGGTGGCGGGGGTGCCGGGTTCCAGGGAGTAGGGGAAGACCCCCATCCGCTCGAACCGCATCTCCTGGACGAAGTTCTTCAGCTGGTTGTGCTGCTCTTCCGTCTCGCCGGGGAAGCCGCTGATGAAGGTCGTCCGCATGACCAGATTGGGGATGCGCTGGCGGAGCTTGGTCACCAGTGAGACGATCTTCTCACGGTTCACGCGGCGCTGCATGCGGCGGAGAACCTGATCGCTGACGTGCTGCAGCGGCATGTCGAGGTACGGAATGATCCGCTGAGCCCCGGCGATGGTGTCGATCAGGTCATCGGTGAAGTTGACCGGGTAGAGGTACATCAACCGGATCCAGTTCAGGCCGTCCAGCTGATCGAGTTCCTTGAGCAGATCGGCCAGGCGGACCTGACCGTAGTAATCCATGCCGTAGTAAGTGGTGTCTTGAGCGACGAGGATCAGCTCCTTGACCCCGTCACCGATCAGCTCGCGGGCCTCGGCGATGACCATCTCGATCGGCTTGGTGACGTGCTTGCCCCGCATTGAGGGAATCGAGCAGAACGTGCAGGTCCGGTCACAGCCTTCGGAGATCTTGAGATAACCGAAGTGTTTCGGCGTGATTCGCAGTCGTTCCTGGTCGTTCATGGCCCGGATCGGGGCCGGGCGAAACAGTTCGCGTTGTTCGGTGATCCCGGCGACGAGCCGATCGGCCACCGACACGATTTCATCGCGGCCAAAGACACCGACTACATGGTCGATCTCGGGCATCTCTTCCAGCAGAGCGGCTCCACCGACCCGCTCGGGCAGACAGCCCGCGACGATCACGCCACGGGTTTTCCCCTGAGCCTTGAGGTCGAGCATCTCGCGGATGACCGCTTTCGACTCGGCTCGCGACTGCTCGATGAAGCCGCAGGTATTGACGATGACGAAGTCCGCCTCTTCCGGCTTTTCGACCAGCGTGTACCCATCGACGGCCAATTGCCCCAGCATCTTTTCGCTGTCGACGAGGTTCTTGGGACAGCCCAAGCTGACGAAGCAATACTTTCCCTTCGGCCGACCGGTCATATCGATCGACGGGGAATCACTCAGAATGGGCAGTTCCAAACTCACGGGCAATCTCACAAGGACAAAATGGGCGAGCGGACAGTATATCCAGAACCGGCGAGGTCCGTTAGCGGATGCGATCGCTGAACAGGCAGCGAGCGGCAGACGTCAGTCTGCCGTGCCAGACGGGCCGTGGAGTTTTGATCACGATGTCGAGTGGAATCGCGACTGTCTCAGCCGTTTACCCGGCTTAAAGCTCTTTGCTTCAGCGAACGCGCCGACCTCCGCCGACTCAATCAGCGTTGCTTTGAGAGTGCGGCTGGCGTGATACTGACGGCATATGTGACGCCTGTTCTTTCTGGAGAGTCCGATGCACGCCTGGCGTTGCTCACTCGTGCTGCTTGCTCTTGGTCTGGTGTGTGGGGCGGTCCGTGCCGCCGAGGCTCCCCGGCCGAACATCATTCTCATCATCACCGACGATCAGGGGTACGGGGATCTCGCCTGTCACGGCAATCCCTCGGTCCAGACGCCGAATCTCGACGCTCTGGCAGCCGAGTCTGTGCGATTGACCAACTTTCACGTGAGCCCGACGTGTGCCCCGACGCGGTGTGCCTTGATGACCGGGCGGCACGAGTTTCACTCGGGGGTGACTCACACGATCAATGAACGCGAACGGATGGCTCTCACCGCGACGACCTATCCTCAACTCCTGAATCAGGCGGGCTACGCGACCGGGATCTTCGGCAAGTGGCATCTGGGGGACGAGTCCGATTACCAGCCGAACCGCCGCGGCTTCAGCGAGGTCTTTATCCACGGAGCAGGGGGCATCGGCCAGACCTTTCCTGGCAGCTGTGGCGACGCCCCGAAGAACTCGTACTTTCACCCCGCGATCCTGCATAACGGGAAGTTCGAGAAGACCCAGAAGTACTGTACCGATGTGTTCTTCGAGCAGGCCCTGACCTGGATCGATAAGCAGCGGGCGAGTGGGCCGTTTTATGCTCACATCGCGACCAACGCTCCACACACCCCGCTCGATTGCCCGCCGGAGTACGAGCAGAAGTACGCTCACCTGAACGATCCCAAGCGGGCGAAGTTCTATGGGATGATCACGAACATCGATGACAACGTGGGGCGTTTGCGGACCAAGCTCAAGGAATGGAGGCTCGACCGCGACACGCTGTTGATCTTCATGACCGATAACGGCGGCACTGGCGGGGTTCAGGAGTTCAACGACGGGATGCGCGGGGCGAAAGTCACGCCGTGGGAAGGCGGAATTCGCGTTCCCTGTCTCGTGAAATGGGGAGACCGCTTCCCGGCCGGGGACCGGTCTCAACTGACAGCTCATGTCGACCTCTTCCCGACGCTGACGGGAATGGCAGGGGCGAAGGTTCCCCCCGAGGTGGCAGCCCGGCTCGAGGGCCGCGACTTGCTTCCCGTCCTCAAGTCCTCCGAATCGCCATGGGAGAATCGGATATTCGTCGCTCATATGGGACGCTGGCCGAAGGGGCAGGTCGCAGCTGCGAAGTATTCCTCATGCAGCATTCGCGATGAGCGGTACGCGATGGTCTCTCCCGGCAAAGAGAAAGCGTGGCAGTTGTTCGACCTGAAGTCCGACCCGGGGCAGCAGACCGACATACTGGCTCAGCACCCCGATGTGGCGTCACGGCTGGAGATGGCATACGACCGGTGGTGGGAATCGATCCAGCCCGGTCTGGTCAACGAGGACGCGATCCCTCCTGCGGAGAATCCGTTCAAGACCTTGTACTACGAACAATTTCCCAGTGAAAGATGAGTAACGGGAGCAGGTTTCGCTTGATGGCGAGGCGTCGATCACTCGTTGATCGACGGTGGGGGGGCGTGAGAGGAAAGGTCTCACAAACTGAGCAGATACCGATTGAAAACCGCGAAGTCTGACACTAGAGTCCCCAACGCGCTGCAACCGCTCGAAACATTTTACGAGGATGCTTGGTTTTCATGGATGTCATCTACCGTTACGACCCCTATGCCCCGATTACCGCTCGACAGATTCCCGATGCCCAGGCTGCGATGAATGCCTTGGTTCAGGGCAATGACCGGTTAGTTCAACTGGTTCACCGCATGCAGGAGCGAACGCTCGGTGGTGATGCCGGCGAGCCGATCGTCATCCCCATGTGTCCGATTTCGTCTGGGTTGCCGTTGTTTCCCGGAGCAATGCCGACTCAGGCTCCGTTCGCAGTGGTCCTCGGTTGCTCAGATGCTCGCGTGCCGACCGAAGCGGTGTTCGACCAGTCGTTCAACGACCTGTTCGTTCTGCGGATTGCGGGGAACGTTCTGGGGTCGGAGTGCCTGGGGTCGCTGCATTACGCGATTCGGAATCTCAAGGAAAGCATCAAGATCATTGTGGTGCTGGGGCATTCCAAGTGCGGAGCTGTGACAGCTGCGGTCGATACGCATCTTTCACCCGACGCGTACGTGAATATCGCGTGTACGTTCCCACTGCGGTCGCTGGTTGACCAGATTCAAGTGGCGGTTCGCGGAGCCTCGCATGCGCTGGACAAGTACGCCGGAGCTGCGATTCCGGACAAGTCGATGTACCGCTCACTTCTCGTCGGCGTGACAGCTTACGTCAACGCCGCGGTGTCGGCGTTCGAGCTGCAGCGCGAGCTATCGCTCTATGGCGAAGACGGCCCGCAGGTCGTCTTTAGCGTGTATGACTTCGAGTCACTACGGGTGCAGAGCAACCCCGCTCATTCTCCCGATGTACCGCGACTGCGTCCCGCCCCACGCAGCGCCGCTGAACTGGCCGAATACGCCGCCGAAGTCGTCGAAGGCATCATGTCTCTCGATGACGACGACCACGAATCGGGGTACAAGCTGACGAAGCATTTCTGAGCCGGCCAAGGCTCAGGACTTTCAGGAAGCCCCCCCACTTCTGGAGGGGCTTCCTTGGTCAGTTAGAATGGCGTTCCTGACCGCAAGTAGTAAATCATGGCCCAGATGCGATCGATCTTGCCACGATCGATGACTTCCAGCGGCTTGAGCCCCTCGAAGGACTGATTGGGGGACTGCAGCCAAGGGCCGATTGACTCACGCTTCATGACTTCCGCCAGAGCATTGATCAGTCGTTCGTGTTCCCCCAGGCGTTGATCCACCATATGCCAGATCTCGATGACAAGTAACGAGCAAACAAGAATTGTGATGCCCCAGTTTTACACTCGTCCAATCGCCCGCTCAATCCTTGCGATCGCCCGCTCTCGACCCAGCAGCTCCAGGCATTCGAACAAACCCGGGCCGGCGGTTTTTCCGGTGAGGGCGAGACGCAGGGAGTGGACGAGGTTCCCCATTTGCAGGCCTTTCGTTTCGATCCAGGCGTGGATCTCGCGATCCAGGGCCGGGGCGGTGAAGTCGGCGGATGACTGCAGCACAGGGATCAGATCACGCAGCAGCGGCACAGCTTGCGCATCGTCGCGGACTCGCTTCTGGAATCCCTTCTCGTCGTAAACCAGGGCTTCATCCGGGACGAAATATTCTTCGTATCCCAGGATGTCGGACAACAGCTTCAGACGCGGGCCGAGAGCTGTGATCAGTCGGCCGATGAACTCCCGTTGCTCGGGCGTGGCAGGAGCAGCGATCTGGTTAGCCTGCTCGAGGTACGGCAGGCACATGGCCACTTTGTCTTCGAGAGGCCGCTGGCTCATCCAGTATTCCTGGTAGGCCAGCAACTTGTCGGGGTCGAGTCCGGCGGGCCCCTTCACGACGCGGTCGAGAGTGAAGTTCTCGATCACGAAATCGAGCGACATGTTCTCGGTCTTGTCGTCGAGTGACCAGCCGAGCCGTGACAGGGCGTTCAGCACTGCCTCGGGGAGGAAGCCCATCACTTCGTAGTATTCGACCATCACCGGGTTGAGAGCCTCCGAGACCTGGCGACCGATCTTCGGCAACACCGCGTCGGCCATCTCGAACAGCTTCTTGAACTGCGGATTGGTCCGGTACTTGCCAATGTCGCGCTTGCTGAGTTTCTTGGTGGTTGCGGGAGCTGCCACATAGGGGATGTGGGCGAACTCCGGCGGCGAAGCACCGAGGGCTTTCAGGACAAGCATCTGGATGGCAGTGTTCGTCAGATGCTCTTCCGACCGGATGACGTGGGTGATCTTGAGATCCACATCGTCGACCACCGAGGCAAAGTTGTAGAGCGCTGAGCCGTCGCCGCGTTGGATCACCGGGTCGGGCATCAAGTTGCAGTCCCATTCGACATCGCCGCGGATGTGGTCTCGGATCGAGACCTTCTCGCCGCGCGGGACAAGCAGACGCACAACGTACGGTTGCCCCTTGGCCTCGAGGTCGGCGATCTCGGCCGGGGAGAGTGCCAGCGACTGGCGGCTGCTGACATACTGCCGCTTCTCCTTTTCGGCGGCTTCGCGATCAGCCTTGGTCTGCTCGGGAGTTTCAAAGTCCTTGTAGGCCTTGCCCTCGGCCAGAAGTCGGGCTGCAGCAGCCTTGTACTTGTCGGACCGTTGCGACTGGAAGTAGGGGGCGTAGGGCCCGCCGATCTCGGGGCCTTCGTCCCAGTTCAGGCCGAGCCACTTGAACGCTCGCAGAATCGGTTGGAGTGCTTCTTCACGGTTCCGCTGCTGGTCGGTGTCGTCGATCCGCAGGATGAACTGACCGCCGTGTTTGCGTGCCCAGAGCCAGCTGAAGAGAGCGGTACGCATCCCTCCGATGTGCATGTATCCAGTGGGGGAGGGAGCGAATCGGGTGCGGACGACGGACATGGAACAGTCTCTGAAACACTTCGGAAGCGGGAAGAACCTGACGATTCCATTTGAGCCCGTCCCCGACGTGATCTTCCTGGCTTCGTACCACTCAATACTTCCCTCAATGACGAGGAAGGAAATTGAACAGAAGGAAAGCAAGAGAACAAAGAGCGAGGGGCGAATCGTGAATCTGTCAGCAATGGCGTGGTGAGTGGGATGGGAACCGCAGGCTAGCTGCAGAGTTCCTGCCACAACTTGCGGTAGTACTTGAGCAGGAGTTCGCCGTTCTGGGGATCGAGTTTTTCGCCGAGTTCGATCAGCGTCACTCGGTCATAATTGATGCGGCGCAGCTCGGAAAACAACTCTCGATATGGGTATCCGGAATAGAGGGCGTTTATGTGGCAAGACTTGATCCACGGAGCCAGCATCTCAAACGATGGCTTGATGGAGCCGTCGACAACATCGCTGGGGTTTGAGTTCCAACAGATGCCGACGTTCTTGTGCCCACATGCCTCCATGATCGCTTTCATGCGAGACGGCTTCGAGGTCTCGGACCCGTGGACTTCGACCCACACTTCGGTCCCCAGATTGGCAGCGGCCTCGCCGCAGGGGATCAGAGCCTTGCCAATCTGTGCGATCGTCTCGGCCTCGGGGACATCCTTGCGCAGTCCGTTGGGGCGGACCTTCACGCCTTTGGCTCCAATGTCGTGGGCCAGCTGGAGGAACTGCTTGCAGGTTTCGATATGCCCATCGACGACCTTAGGATCCGGGCTGTGAAACTCACATACGGAACCCAAGCCCCAGATTGTCACGCCCGCGTCGGCACAGCGTTTCTTGATCTCCTGGCGTTGTTCTTTGGAGAGGGTGGGCTCGACCCCGTGCTTGTGTGTCGTGCGGAACTCAACATGTGTCAGGCCGACTTTCGGCAGGACCCTGAGGATCGTGTCGAGGTCCCACTCGGCGGCGATGTTGTAGGTCACCGTGCCCAGCGAGAAGGGCGGGGATGTCGGCTGGGCCGTTTCCGTTGCGGCCTGCTCAGCATGGACCTGACCGCGAGCAGAAAGACCCAGGACTCCGGCAGCTGTGGCGGCCAGAAACGTACGACGGTCGGCGGGGATCGACATGGGGCACCTGAGCAGGAAATGAAAATGGGCAGCGTCATTTCAGACGATGCCCATTGGAGATTGCGACGGAAAGAACTGCAAGGGTGACGGGCCACGCCCGGTTCCACCTGGCATCGGTTCAGCGGTCGGTGATTTTGGTCACAGAGGTGACCGGGGCCGTTTCGACATTTGTATTGGCGACCGCAGCGATGGGAGGGGTGTGAGTCTTCATTTGGGCTGCGTCCCAGATCCGCTGTGGGGCGATGAAGACCGCCAAGGTTGCGACCGAGCACAAGACTGCCGCGAAGGTCGCAGGCACAGGCATGTGCATCGTAGTCGGTCCGGAACCTGGCTTCAGGTACACGGCTGCGATCATTCGCAGGTAGTAGTACGCTGACACCGCGGCGTTGAACGCCATCAGGTAAGCCAGGTAACGTCCCATCGACGATCCCTCGGACCAGGCTGCGAGGAACAGGTTCATCTTACCCAGGAATCCGCCCGAAGGTGGCAGACCTGCCAGACTGAACAGCATGATGGCCAGCATCAGGGCTGCGGCCGGATGGTGTCGGCTCATTCCGCCCAGGTCGTTGAGAGTTCTTACGGGGCGCTCTGCGGAACTGACGGCACACAGCACGGCAAACACGCCGAGGGTCATGATGCCATAGTTGACCAGATAAAAGAGCAGCGACGAGATCCCCGTCGTGATGGTTCCGCTGTCGCCGACTGCCAGACCAACCAGCATGTAGCCCGCGTGAGCCACACTGGAGTAAGCCATCATGCGGTGGATGTTGCTCTGGCGAAGCGCCATCAGGTTACCGACCAGCATCGTGAGAGCCGCCAGCAGTGCCAGCAACGGCTTGACCATGCTGCCGAGAAGTTCCATGTGACCGTCAAACGAGTTCCCGCCCACTGACAAGCTGAGCAGGCGGATCAGCGCGGCGAATCCGACGATCTTGGGGATCAGCGACAACATCCCTGCCGAAAACGCCGGCGAACCCTGAAACACGTCCGGGGCATAGAAGTGAAAGGGAACCGCTGTGATACGGAAGCTCAATCCCGCGATGATGAGGGCCACTGCCACTGGAAAGAGTTTGGACACGCCGTTGGCATGTGCCTCGGAGATTGACGAAGAGATCCCCACGAAATGCGTCGATCCCGTGGCTCCGTAGAGCAGGGCAAAACCGTACAGCACGATCGCAGAGGAGAAGGCACTCAAGAGGAAGTACTTGATTGTCGCTTCCTGGGCCTCACGTTCCCGGCGGGGCAGGGCGAGCAGTACGTAGGTCGGGATGCTCACCAGTTCCAGTCCGAGAAACAAAACGATCAGGTCGTTTGCAGCCACCGTGAAATTGACTCCGGCCAGAATCGCCAGCAGCAGCGCCTGACATTCGGCGGACTTCGAGTCTTCGACCTGGCTCCAGAGCATCAACGAGATGATGGCTCCAAAGATCAGCGTCGCACCTCGAATATAGGAGACCAGACCGTCCAGGCGGAACGGGCCGTCGTTGATCGGGGCCAGAGGTGTTGTCAGCCAGAACCAGATCGCCACGCTGATTGCGAACAGCGACAGGATCCCCCAGCGGTGGCGAATGCCTGGAGCAGCAACGCCCGACTCGCTGACGAGAAACGGGGCCGAGAGGAACATCACGCACATGGTGGCGATGAGCACCACCTCGGGCAGCACCAGATTCACCGCGGATGTCACTGACTGGAATCCCACAACACACCCCGTGCTTCCACAACTTGGAACTGACTTGGCGATCTTTCGATCTGGTTTTCGGACTGGTGTCTGCCGACCGCAAGGGTGGCATTCGGACGACTACTGGTTGCTGACGGTGAGTTGAACGGGAGACTCTGTCTGAGCCTCCGCGGTCAACGGCGTCGAGTGGTCGTAACCGGTCACCACGGCCTGGATATCGGGTTTCATCATGTCGATGAACGGCTGAGGAGCGACCCCGATCCAGACACACATCACAGCCAGCGGCAGGAACGCACACGCTTCGCGTGGAGTCATGTCGCCGATCGGTTCATGAACATTGTGCGGCTCCCGCAAGGGGCCGAAGAATCCCTGCTGCACCATCGTCAGCATGTACCACGCACCCAACACCACACCGGTCGTGCCGATGATGGCGTAGACTGGCATGATCTTGAACATGCCGGCCAGCGACAGCATTTCACCAACGAATCCGTTCAGGCCGGGCAAGCCGATGCTGGCCATCGTCGTGAAGACCATTGCCGCAGCAATGAGCGGCAGTCGATTGGCCAGACCGCCCAGATCGTCCAGCTGTCGTGTGTGGTAGCGGTCGTACACCATTCCGACGAGGAGGAACAGAGCTCCGGTCGACAGGCCGTGGTTGATCATCTGGAGCAGGCTGCCGGTAATGCCCTCGGAGTTCAGAGCGAACAGGCCGAGCATGCAGAATCCCAAGTGGGCGACTGAGCTGTAGGCGACGAGCTTCTTGATGTCGCGCTGAGCCAGGGCACACAGAGACCCGTACACGATCCCGATGACGCTCAATGTCGCGATCAGTGGCAGCCCGACATTCATGCACGCCTGACGATAGATCGGCAGGCAGATGCGGAAGAAGCCGTAGCTACCGAGCTTGAGCATCACGCCGGCCAGCATGACCGAGCCAGCGGTCGGAGCCTCGACGTGGGCCAGCGGCAACCAGGTATGAACCGGGAAGAGCGGGACCTTAACCATGAAGCCCGCTGACAGAGTCAGGAACAGGATGACCTGCAACGAGTAATCAATCGGATGCTCGGTGAAGTAGGTCGCGAGTGCAGGAATCGAGAATGGCGTCGTGACGCCACCCTTCACCGCCATCAGCACCAGCGCTGCCAGACCAAGCAGAGTGATCAAGCTGCCGCACAGGGTGTAGAGGAAGAACTTGATCGCCGCATAGTTCCGTTGTGCTCCCCCCCACAGACCGACCATGAAGAACATGGGGATCAGAGTGAATTCAAAGAACACATAGAACAGCAGCAAGTCGAACGAACAGAACACGCCGATCAGGCCCGACTCGAGCACCAGCAGGCAGATGTAAAACTCGGCGGCCCGCTCTTTGATCGATTCCCAGGAGATCAGCACCGCGCTGATGGTCAGCAGAGCCGTCAACGCGATCAGGCACAGACTGACTCCATCGGCACCAAGGAAGAACTCCAGCTTGACCTCGGGGTGATTCAGAGCCGATTCGGCATCGTGCTTGTCGTGAACATGATCCAGGGTGGTATAGGTTAACCACGTGTGATGCCACTCAATCCGTGGCTGGACGGGCTGGGTGGCCGACGGGATGACCTGATCGCGGTACTTGGCGACGCAGGTGACCGCAACGCAGAAGGTCAGCACCGAGCCGACGAGCGCCATCCAGCGGGCCGTGTTCTGGCCAGCCGAGTCGCGGAACAGCATCAACAGCACCGCTGTTGCCAGCGGCAGGACCATCAGTGCGACGAGAAATCCGATCATCGGAGGCAACAATTCAAAAAGAGATCAGAACGATTGACGATCGAGTCACTGAATCCAGCTCCCAAGCGGGAGCCGGACGACTTACTGACCAGCGAACAACTGCATGACACAGACCACACAACCGATCGCGGCGATCAGCATGGTGGCTGCATATGCGGGAGTCAGCCCACCGTGCAGTCGGCGTGGAGCCTGGCTCAGGAAGCCCGGCAAGGCGCCGATCGAGTCGACGAAACCATCCAGGATGTACTTGTCGAACATCGCACAGATGGTGGCAAGCAGACGCAGTGGGACAACGACAATCGCAGTGAACAGTTCGTCGAAGAAGAACTTCCCTTGCGACAGGGCGTACAGCGGGCGAAGTCCGGTTTCCAGCTTCGCGGGAATCTCCGGCGACTTGATGTACCACTTGTAGGCGACCGCGATTCCACCGATCGCGATGAACGCACTCAGAATCATCAGTCCCAGATGGAAGCTGTGCTCTTGTGGTGCGGGCAGTCCGGGAGTGTGCTCAAAGTAGCCCGAGAACAGGTGGAGCGGACCGACGAAGCCAATTCCGACAGCGAAGACCGCCAGAATCCGCAGCGGCCAAGCCATCGCGGGTGGAGCGTCGTGCGGGTGATGGCCGGCCTCTTCCGGGAACTTCTCCGGACCCCAGAAGGTCATGAAGTAAGCCCGGAACGTATAGAACGCGGTAAGCAGAGCGGTCAGTACTGCGACGGCAAAGATGATCTTGAAGTAACCGCCGTGAGCGCTGTGCATGCCTTCGGCGAGGGCGGCGAGGATGTCGTCCTTGCTCCAGAAGCCAGCCAGCAGCGGGAAGCCCGCCAGAGCCAGTGCCCCGCACAGGAAGGTCCAGTGCGTAATCGGCAGCACATGACGCAGCCCACTGAACCGCCGCATGTCGATCACATCCCCCATCGAGTGCATCACACTTCCCGAGGCGAGGAAGAGCAGAGCCTTGAAGTAAGCGTGCGTGAACAGGTGGAACATCGCGGCCATGATCGCGAAGTTCGCGAACTGCGGTCCGGCAGCTGCAGCTCCCAGGGCCATGAACATGAACCCGAGCTGGCTGACTGTGGAGTAAGCCATCACTCGCTTGAGGTCGTACTGAGTCAGCGCGATCAGGGCTGAGATCAACGCCGTTGCCGCACCGATGCCAGCGACAAACAGCTGGACATTCGGGGCCAGCACGAACAGCGGAGTCGAACGAGCCACCAGGTAGACACCGGCGGTGACCATCGTCGCCGCGTGGATCAGGGCACTGACCGGAGTCGGGCCTTCCATCGCATCGGGCAACCAGACATGCAGCGGGAACTGGGCCGATTTGCCCATCGCTCCAATGAACAGCAGCAGGCAGATCATCGGGATCGTGCCGGGGTGCAGCTCGTTGATCTTCGCGATCAGATCGGGATTAAACAGCACCCGCTGGAAGTCGACCGAGCCGAAGGTCTTCCAGATCAGGAACACGCCCGTGAGCAGGCCGAAGTCACCAATTCGGTTGACGACGAAAGCCTTCTTCGCGGCAGCAGCTGCGGCGGGCTTCTTGAACCAGAATCCGATCAGCAGATAGCTGCACAGACCGACCGCTTCCCAGAAGGCAAACAGCTGGATGTAGTTCCCCGAAAGGACCAGCATACACATCGAGAAGACGAACAATGAGACCGCAGCGAAGAAGCGGGGATACCCCGGATCTCCGTGCATGTAGCCCGAGGCAAAGATCGCCACCAGCAAGCTCACGCCTGTCACCATGGCCAGCATGATCGCTGAGATGGCATCCGCCCGCAAATCGATACGAACCTGCATTGAGCCAATGTCGAGGAACGTGTAGCCCTTGGCAATCGCTCCTCGCTGAGGAGTGACGACCTGCTCGTCGGTAGGCTGGAATGAGATCTGCTTGTCGGCTTCGACTTTGGCGTCCGGAGTCAGACCAGAAACGAACGTGGTCGGCACGATCTTGGTCAGCAGGACCAGCGAACAGCCAAAGGCAATCGCCAGAGCGGCCACACAGGGCACATGGCTTCGCTCTCCCAGGAAAAGTTTTCCCAGGAGGGCAATGATTCCCGCGGCCAGCAATGGAGCGCCGGGAATGAGCCACAGAATCAGTTGGGCTTGATCAGACATGTGTGGTGGCCTCCTCGCGGTTGGGCCGCAGGGGAGTCTTTGGATCGATGGGCAGTCCCGCCGGAGTCAGCGTGGGCTGTGCGGGATGAGTGTCTGGCAGAGTGACGCCAGCTGAGCTGTCGTAACCGACGGGCGATGGCATGTCGTCCTCACGCAGGGCACTCCAGAGGTCCATGTCGAGCGACTTGGTCCGGTGGTACAGCGAGAGGATCAGGGCCAGAGCGAGGCCCGCTTCACAGGCAGCCACCGTCAGGATGAAGATCGTGAAGATCTGCCCTTCGTTGTTGCCGTGCATCTTGCCGAAGGTCACCATCGCCAGAGCGACGCCATGCAGCATCATTTCCGCTGACAGAATCACCGAGATGAGGTTACGGCGAGTCAGAAAGCCAATCGCACCGAGTGCGAACAGGGCTGCTGAGACCAGAAGTGTGGGTTGGATTGAGCCGTTCATAGCGTCCCCTGCGCCCGACGCGGCGCTAATGCGATGGCTCCGATACTGGCGATCAGCAGCAGCGTGCCCCCGATCTCCACGGCGTACAGATAATCCGTGAACAATGAGCGGCCCAGACCTCGCATCTGGCCAAGCTCTTCGTTCGGAAGAGGTCGGCTGCTCTTGTGGACATTGGTGGGATCGATTTTGAGTTCGACGTTCAGTGTCTTATTGGCGTTGGCCACTTCACTGGCTCGGGCACTGTCAACCTTCTGCTGAGCGGCTGCCGACTGGAAAGTGATCAGCAGTAAACCGAGCAGCGTAAACGCGGTGACCGAGGCACAAAACGGCTGACGGGACGACGTGTCATACGACGAGGTCCCCGCCTGCTGGGCCAGCATGATCACGAACAGGAAGGTCACGATGATCGCTCCAGCGTAAACGATGATCGTTGCCGCTGCGAGAAACGGTGCCGACTGCAGGAGGAATAACCCGCAGACACCAAGTGTCACGACGGCAAACCAGAGTGCGGCGTAGACTGGGTTCCGACTCGTAATCATCAGCACCGCTGAGATCAGTGTTGCCGATGCAAAGAGCAGGAACATGGAGCCCGAGACATCGCGGCTGCCGGCCACCAGCTGGAACCCCAGCACCAAGGCACCCAGGCAGGCCAGTCCCCCCAGCGGGCGAATCGATCTCGCCCCCGGCATCATCAGCCACACGCCGCACGCGCCCAGCACGAGCGGCAGCAGCAAGGCCCAGTTGTGTTGAATCCAGTTCATGGAACAGTGCTCAGTCAGAAGTGCTCAGTTTTGAGTTGTCAGTGTTCAGTTCGCGAAGTGTGGGGTGTTTGGAGTCAGGCTCAACAATCAATCAGGCTCGGCTGACAACTGATTACTGACGACTGACAGCTTCCTCCTCCCCTACTTCCCCTTCTCGATCTTGTCGTTGACCGACTCCCACGACGATTGCATCACCGCCCGTCCCTGGATCACACCCGAACTGGTGCTGCGGGCCGAGCGATCGTCTGCTTTGACAGATGTCGCTGGAGACAGGGAGGGAAGCTGTTCGAAGTCGGAGGCCGGTCCCAGTCGACCGCGATGGGTTCGCACCGGGTCGTAACCCGTGTCCTTCGTCTGGTCGAAGACGCCGAGCAGCTTCTCTTTGTCGAACAGCATCTCGTCGCGGGTGAAGCCGGTCAGGTCGTACAGATGGGTGAGCTCAATCGCATCGACCGGGCAGGCTTCCTCGCACATGCCGCAGAAGATGCACCGCAACTCGTCGATCTCGAACGATGAGGGGTACTTGTCGCGATCTTCCCAGGGAGCCTGAGCCCCCTGAATCGTGATGCAGCGGGCCGGACAGGCGGTCGCACACATCATGCAGGCCACACACTTCACCCGTCCCTGGTCATCGCGGTTCAGGCGGTGTACGCCGCGATAGTGGAGCGGCAGCGTCGGCTTCTCTTCCGGGAAGAATTCCGTCGTCGGCTGGTAGTTCGTGACGTGCTTCACCGTGGTCTTAAGACCCTCGATGATCGCGGGCAGGAACGTCGCTTCCCAGAAGCCGATGACCGGCTCCTCGACCCACGTGACATCTTTGTTTTCGATTGGCATTCAAAACCTCTCACACGCGAAGCGGTGGTTCTGTTGTCAGGGGCAGGGACTTCAGTGAGCGTGAGCCACATGGCCACCGGTGGTTTCCGGCTTCACATGCGGGCGACGGCCACTGCGATTGAGAGCATCCTGAGCCTGTTTGACTCCGATCGCTCCCGCCACGACGAACAACAGGAACGAAACGGCGGTCAGCCACCATTTCGACCAGCCAAACTGCAACACAGTCATCACTGCCACGACGTTCGCCGTCGACAGCGGAATCAGAACCTTCCAGGCCAGACCCATCAGCTGGTCAAACCGGAAACGGGGAATCGTCCAGCGAATGAGCATGATCACGAGGATGACCGCAAAGACCTTGCTCAGCAGGACGCCGAGCTTGAGGGCAGTGGCGAGGAGCCCCGTCGAACCAGGCTCTGCGATCCCCGGGAAGTGCCACCCACCGAAGAAGAGAATCGCGGTCAGGAAGCTGATCGTGATGACGTGGGTGTATTCGGCCAGAAAGAACAGAGCGAACTTCATCGAGCTATATTCGGTGTGGAAACCACCGACCAGTTCCTGCTCGCACTCCACCAGGTCGAAGGGCAGACGGTTTGACTCGGCCAGAGCAGCTGTGAAGAAGATCAGGCAGGCGAGCGGCTGGGTCCAGACATACCACTGAGCAATGCCGCCTTTGGCCTGATTCAACAGGATCTGTTCGATGTTGAGCGTGCCACCCAGCAGAGCGATGCCCAGGACTGACATGCCGAGCGGGATTTCGTAGCTGATGACCTGAGCACTCGCTCGCAGTGAACCGAGAGCACTGTACTTATTGTTTGAAGCCCAACCGCCCAGAATGATTCCGTACACCGCCAGCGAACCGATCGCGAAGATGAACACCATCCCGATGTCGACGTTCGGCGCGATAATGAACCGCATGAACGACGGGGCACCGTCGACGGGGCCAAAGGGGACCACCGCAAAGGCCAGCATCGTGGTCATCGCTGCGATACAGGGGGCCAGAACAAACAGGACCTTGTCGACGTATTCGGGGATCACATCCTCTTTCAGGATGAACTTGGCTCCGTCGGCGATCGGCTGCAGCAAACCCCAGGGACCGACTCGGTTCGGGCCGACGCGGTCCTGCATAAATGCGGCGAGTTTTCGCTCCACATAGATCAGATAGGAGACAGCTCCCAGCACTGCTCCCAGCGCGGCACCAATCGTGATCACTGTCGGCAACTGGGCCAGTAAGAGTGACACAACACCGCCCGATTCCGCCGGGGCGGGGGCGTCAGCTGCGAAAGTCATCAGGTTGGAAAACATGGAACTCATGGAGGTTCACCTGGACAGTGTGGCGGGCCATCATGCCTGCCTGTGCGAGACTCAGGTTCTCGGGGAGGCGGGCTCCCCGGCGATCAAGCCGACAGTCCTGTCGACTCTACAATCAGTCAAGTTGCGTCGTTCACGTGGCCGCTGCTGCGGGTTCTGCTTGAGCCACGGCGGGCCCCATCTTGATGCCGTACTCGCCGAGCTTGCCGTCGCCCAGCGAACCGAAGACTTCGGGGATTGCCTTGGCGATCTCGGCCCGGACCTTGGCAGCGTTGAACATTGCGCCGCGTCCGGCCAGTTCGGAAAGGATTCGCCCATCGGGACGGGCTTCGAGTGGACCTTGCAGTGACCGGTTGATCGCCTGCACCAGACCGGAGTGATTGGCAAAGCTGCCGTCCCGCTCGGCGAACGATCCGCCTGCGAGGACGAAGGTGGCCTTCTTCGTGAGTGGTGAGTCGAGCAGGTCGAGCACGGCCAGCGTCTTCACCGAGCCGAGCTTGCTGGCTGTGGCGGCGTTGACTTCGGGATTCGGGTCACCACCGACGACGAACAGCGTTTCGGGCGAGCTGCTGAGTACTTGACCCGAGGGGATCACGCTGCCCTGGAAGTGTTTCAGGATGGCCTCGACGCCCGCACGGTTCGGAGCCTTCTCGGCTCGGATGGTGAACTTGGCGGGTTGCACTGCCTTGCCGTGCACATCCTTGGGGAAGGTGTCGTCCTCACCCACCACGCGGGCTGGTGTCATGGAGAGAGTGATCTCTGGTGAAACACTCTTGAGCCAGCTGGCGAGGATGTACGCCTCTTCAACGGTCATCCAGGGCGAGAAGATGGCCGCGACCTTCTTCGAGCTCGACTTGCCGGCCGACTGGAAGGCGGTGCGGGTCGCGTTCAGCACCTGATCCCAGTCACTGGTGACGACCTTGTCGCCGTCTTTCTGGGCGGGGAGGGAGAGGCGGTTTTCAGCGTGGATGTACTTCCAACCGAACCGTCCGTCGTCGCACATGAAGTTGCCCTGAGCCAGCGGGTTGTAGCGTGGCTTGAGGCGGTACACGGTGTCGTTGTTCTGATCGACGTTGATCGAGCAGCCCGTGCTGCAGTCAGGACAGACGCTCTTCTTCGACTTGAGCCACCACACACGTTGCTCGTACAGGAAGTCCTTGCTGCACAAGGCACCGACCGGACAGATGTCGACGATGTTGCCCGCCAGTTTGTTGTTGCAGGGCTCACCGGGGAAGATATCGATTTCTTCGTGCGAGCCGCGGCTGGACACCTGCATTTCGGCGGTACCACTGACTTCGCGAGTGAATCGCACGCAGCGAGTACACATGATGCAGCGGTCGGTGAACAGAGTGATCTGATCGCCGATGTAGTCCTTGTCCGGCTTGATGTTCTTCGGCTCTTGCAGGCGGCTGTAACCGCGGCCGTACTCGAAGCTGTAGTCCTGAAGCCCGCACTCGCCCGCCTGATCGCACACCGGGCAGTCGAGCGGATGATTGAGCAGCAGGTATTCCAGGGTGGCCTGTTGAGCCGCCTTCACCTTCGGCGAATCGGTGATGATGACCGAGCCGTCTTTGACCGGAGTCTGGCAACCGGGGACGAGCTTGGGCTGCATCGCAACCGTGCCGTCCGGCTTCTTGTCGCCGACTTCGACCAGACACATGCGGCAACTGGCGACGACCGACAGGTCAGGGTGCCAGCAGTAGTGCGGAATCTCGACGCCCGCGCGGTCTGCTGCCTGGATACAGTTCAGACGATCGGTGCCGATTTCGACAGGCTTGTTGTTAACCAGAACTGTTGCCATGAATCCTGTCCACAGGGAGCGAACCGGGGTTCGCGGTGACGACTCGTGTTGTGCCGCTGCTGTTGTCGTTTGGCGGGACTAGTGAGCCCCGACCGGGTAGGGCGTGACGCTCTTGCGACCGGAGTTGATGTACTCCTCGAAGTCGCCCCGGAACTTCTGGATCGCGTTCTTGACTGGCCACGCAGCCCCGTCCGACAGGCCGCAAATCGTTGTGCCGGGGATGATCCCCATGGAGCTGGCCACTTCCGTGAGGAGGTCGAGGTCACGCATGCTGCCGTTGCCGGAACGGATGCGTTCGAGGATCCGCGTCATCCAGTTCGTGCCTTCGCGACACGGCGTACACTGGCCACAGCTCTCGTGCGAGAAGAACCTCGCACAGTTGTACAACACGTCAACCATGTTCGTCTGGTCGTCAACCACGACCACAGCTGCGGTTCCCAGACCGAGACAGCCGACCTTGCCGGGGCCGTTGAAATCGAGCGGGGTGTCGAGTTCCTTGTCCGACAGGAAGCCCATGCTGATCCCGCCAGGGACGACAGCCTTGGCCTTACGACCCTTCCAGACACCGCCAGCGTGTTCTTCGATCAGTTCCCGGGCGGTGACGCCCAGTGGCAGTTCGACGCAGCAGGGCTTGTTGACGTGTCCACTGACGGTATAGAGCTTGGGGCCGTAGCTGCCGGCGTCGCGAGGGTTGTTCGGGTCGGGCTTCACGCCGATCGACTGGAACCACTCCTTGCCGCGGTCGAGGATCTGCTTGACGCAGCAGAGCGTCTCGACGTTGTTGACGATGGTCGGCTTGCGGAACAGACCTTCGATGGCGGGGAAGGGGGGCTTGATCCGTGGCCAAGCCCGCTTGCCTTCGAGGCTCTCTATCAGGCCCGTCTCTTCGCCACAGATGTACGCCGCAGCTCCGCGGTGCAGAACGATGTCGAGATCAAAGCCCTTGCCCAGGATGTTCTTGCCCAGCAGTCCAGCAGCGTAGCATTCCTTGATCGCGGCATCGAGGCGACGGTAGCTGAGACCGTATTCGAAACGCAGGTAGAGGTAGGCGTTCTTGGAGCGGATGGCGTGGCAGGCGATCGCGATGCCTTCGATCAGCTGATGCGGGTCCATCTCCATCAGGTAGCGATTGTTGAACGTGCCGGGCTCCGACTCGTCAGCATTGATACACAGATAGATTGGACCGGGGTGATCCTTGGGGAGGAACGTCCACTTGAGTCCGCAGGGGAAGCCCGCACCGCCGCGTCCCCGCAGGCCCGAGTCTTTCACGAGATTCGTGACATCGGCGGGAGCCATGTCGAGGGCTTTGCGCAACGCCTGATACCCACCATCGCGCTGGTAAGTCGCCAGCGTATGGCTGTCAGGCGTGTTAATGCGAGCCAGGAGTACGGGTTCGAAGGTTGGCACGGTGTTGAGTTCTCAGTTCTGAGTCGTCAGTGGTCAGTGTTCTGAAGTCGGTGGCTGATCAGTCGGTCGTGGTGTCGGGGAGTAACAGGTTCCGAGCCTCGGCAGGAGTGACCCAGGCAGGGCGACCGTCTATCCAGACAGCCATTGGCTGCTGAAATCCTTCGTGAACGCGGATGGCCGAATCGATGGCTTTGCGGGAAGCCTTGGCAATGCGATCCGCTTCCAAGTCAAGTCGCTCAATCTGTTCTGTAGCGGTCACGAACATCACTCCAAAGTTCAGGTTGCATCACGCGGATGACGTTGTTTCCAGAACCTTGTGCGATCAACCGATGGTCCCAGAGAACCGTTCCGTCGATCACACTCCAGCAGTCAATGAGTGGCAGGTACAACTCGAACAGGTTTTTCAACCCGCCTTCATATCTCCGCCGAATCACTTCGTCGGGGATGTTGTGCCCACCCAATCTAACGCGATCTGCAACTCGATTGATCGCCAGCTCAGAGTTCGGCAACCAGATGAACACCAGATTCGTCAGGTAGCCTTCGGCTTTGCGTTCCACGATCCAAGGTGCGTAGGTCCGGGAGGCGAGTGTGGTTTCAAACGCGAAGGACTTGCGATTCTCAGCCAGTTCTTCGAGTCGTTCCCACATCAGTCTTCCGGATTGCAATGCGACTGATTCGGGGTGGAATCCCGAGAGTCCTTTTGCAATTTCATCCGCATTCACGAATTCGTCGATCGCATACTCATCTCTCAACAACCACGGAGCCAGGGTCGACTTGCCAGCCCCGTTGGGACCAGCCAGAACAACCAGCTCTGGGGCTGATGAGGCCATCTCACTTCAGTCCATCAATCAGCTTTGAAGCCGAGTTGACATCGAGCGTCATGTGGCAGTCTTCGTCCACCAGAGCACATGGGGCACCTTCACAGGCTCCCAGGCACTCGGCAAACTCCAGTGTGAACTTGCCATCCGCCGAAGTTTCCCCCGGCTTCACGTTGTACTTCTGGCAGACCTCGCCCAGCAGTTCCTCGCCGCCTCGCAGCATGCAGGAAATGCTGCGGCAGAACCACACGCGATGCTTGCCCAGCGGGTGGTGCTCATCCTTGAAGAAGTTGTAGAACGACATGGTGTCGTGCACTTCCGAAGGATGCAGTTCCAGCAGTTCGGCGATCTCGCGGATCGATTCGGTTGACACGCACCGCAACGCATCGTGGACGATGTGCAGGGCGGGGAGAGTCACCGCTCGCTTGTTCGGGTACTTCGGGAACTCGGCCCGAATCTTCTCGCGAAGTTCTTCTGTGAGGGCACTCATCGGTCAAGCTCCGCCGCAATGATGTTCAGGCTTCCCAGCACGGCGACCACGTCGCTGAGCATGTGGCCCTTGATGATGTGCGGGAACACTGCGAAATGAATGAAAGAGGGAGGTCGCGTCCGAGCCCGGTAGGCTCGCGTGCTGTCCTGTCCCACGATGTAGAAACCGAGCTCGCCGTTCGGGGATTCGGTGGCTGCGTAGATTTCCTCGTGAGGAACCTCGTAGCCCTTGTTCGGCATGTTGACTTCGAAGTGCTGGATCAGGCCTTCGATGCTGCGGTACACCGCGGGCTTCGCGGGCAGCACGACATGCGAACCCACGTCGACGTTGACCGGTCCGGCGGGAATGTTCTCGATCGCCTGTTCAATGATCTGGACGCTTTCGATCATTTCCTGCATGCGGACGAGATAGCGGGCGTAGCAGTCGCCGCCTTGTGAGCAGATGACCTTGAAATCGAAGTCCTTGTACGCCAGGTAGGGCTCGTCCTTCCGCAGGTCGCGGACCACTCCGCTGGCTCGGGCGATGGGCCCCGTACAGCTGAGGTTGATCGCTTGTTCCTTGCTGAGAACGCCGATGCCCTTGGTCCGGTCCATGAAGATCCGGTTGCGAGTCAGCAGGCGGTGGACTTCATCGTGAGTCTTGCGGAACTGTTTCGTGAAGCTGCGGACCTTTTCGACCCAGTCGTTGTTCACGTCGAACATCACGCCGCCGACGCGGGTATAGCTGGTGTGAAACCGCTGGCCCGAAGCGTACTCGACGATGTCGTAGATCAGTTCCCGCTGCTCGAAGAAGTACAGGAACGCAGTGAAAGCCCCGAGGTCAAGGGCGCTGGTTCCGCAATTGAGCAGGTGGTCATGCAGCCGCATCAGCTCGGCGAGGATCGTTCGCAGGTACTTGCAGCGCGGGGTTAACTCGATGTTCAACAGCTTCTCAACCGCGTGGTGCCAGCTGATTTCGTTGGCCAGCGGCGACAGGTAGTTCATCCGGTCGACGATGGTCACGTACTGGTTGAAGTCGAGGTGCTCACCCAGCTTCTCGAATCCGCTGTGCAGGTAGCCGATGTGCGGAACCGAGTTGACGACCCGTTCCCCATCAAGCGTCAGCACGAGCCGGAGCGTCGTGTGCGTTGCCGGATGCTGCGGCCCGAAGTTGAGGGTCCAGAGATACTCCTGGTCGGGAGCATCTGGAGTCGTCGTGGGTGAAGCGGTGAGTGGCATGTGGACGGTTTATGGTTGATGGTTGATCGAGCGGCAGGGGGAAGGCCAGTCGAGAAACAGAGCTTGTAGCAGCTAGCTTTCCGAGCGGGTGATGACCGGGAAGTTGTGCCGTTCGCCACGGCCTTTGAGCGGGTAGTCCTTCCGCAGCGGGAAGGCACTGAACTCGTCCGGCATCAGGACGCGACGCAGGTCGTGATGGCCGGTGAACGTGATGCCGAACATGTCGTACACTTCGCGTTCCATCCAGTCGGCACCCATCCAGAGAGTGGTGACTGTGGGAAGCTTCGGATCGGGATCGTTGACGAACGTCTTGACGATCAGGCGGTCACCCGTGCTGATGTTGAGCAGACAGTAGACCACACCAAAGCGATCCGCTGCCCCTTCGTACTCCAGATAATCGACGCAGGTCACGTCGATCAGCATGTTGAACCCGTGCGAGTTCTTCAGCGTTTCCAGCAGTGCGTAGACCTTGTCCGCAGCCACGACAACGCGGTGGTTGCCGCGGAACTCCGACTGCGTCAAACCGAACTTTTCGATGAGTGGTTGCAGGTCGAGCATTTTGCGTTTCAGGTGAGGGAGTGCGTGAGGGCTGAGGCGAGGCTGGCTTCAATTGGGGAGACTACAGCTTCGGAGGCTGGAAGATATCCAGGCCGTCCACCAGCTTGGCTTCGCGGGATCGCCGGATTTCATCGAGTTCGAGCGGAATTGGTCCGGTGGCTTCCGTTCGACCGCTGAATTCGGACCCTTGGAAGGTGCCGGTCTTCATGATCTTGTCCTGCATCTCGATCAGGGCAGCGATCAGCTGTTCTGGACGGGGAGGGCACCCGGGAACGTACAGGTCGACGGGAATGAAGCGGTCGACGCCCTGGACCACGGCGTACGTGTCGAACACGCCACCCGAACAGGCACAGGCCCCCATCGAGATGCACCACTTCGGTTCAGGCATCTGCAACCAGATCCGCTGGAGCACAGGCAGCATCTTCATCACGACTCGGCCAGCGACGATCATCAGGTCGCACTGGCGAGGTGAGAATCGCATCACCTCGGCCCCGAATCGGGCGAGGTCAAAGCGGCTGGAGGCGGTGGCCATCAACTCGATTCCGCAACAGGCGGTCGCGAAGGGCATGGGCCAGAGGCTGTTAGAGCGTGCCCAGCTCGCGGCTGCGTCGAGCCGGGTCATGAACACGTTGTCAGGCAAACCAGGTTGTTTTGGCAGGTCAACCATCAGTCTCACTTCCTCGGGCAGGTTTCGTCTGTATTCGAAAAGGCTAGCTGGGAGAGAACTTCTGAACAGTCCGGCAGGACGTTACCGCCACTTAAAGACACCCTTCTTCCAGGCATAGGCGTACGCAATCACGAGCGTGGCCATGAAGACGAGCATCACACCGAAGACCGTGCCCCGCAACTCCAGCGGAATCCCGCCTTCACCGTCGATGTAAGCGCTGACGGCCCAGGGGTAGAGGAACAGCAGTTCCACGTCAAAGACGAGGAACAGAATCGCAACCAGATAGAACTTCACATCGAAAGGCTGGCGGGCGTCGCCCACGGGGTCCATACCCGATTCGTAGGGCATGTCCTTGACCGGCGTCTTCTTGCGAGGGCCGATGATGTGCGTGAGGATCATGTTCGTCACCACGAACCCGATCAACGCGCCTACGTACAACAGCAGCGGAGGAATTTCCACTTCCGCACCTAACGTCATGCAGGAGAACACCTTTAGCAAGAAGCTCCGTCCACTGGAGTCTCTTCGGACCTCAAGCCCGTCAGCTAAACCTGAAGTGATCCTAGGGGATAGGGCAGAGAGCATCAAGGTTATGGGGCGCCGCGGAGCACGACTCCAAGACATGAGAAAATTCGTCAACGGGGGTGACTATCCAGCTGACTTCTGCAGTGCGCTGGAGGCATGGCGTAGCGAGGCGCTGGGGGAGCGGGGCCATACAAGCTGGCTCACTGATCCGGGAAGACTGTGCCGCCGGGAACGGTGATTTGGCCGTCGGGGATCGATTTGCAGATCCTGTATTGCGAGTTGCTCGACAGTGTAAGCAACGGTAATCTGACCGGAATACGTTTCACTGATTTGAGTAACGCAAACCGGGAGCATAGCAATGTTGGGCCTGCGATTGTTCTGTCTGCATCGAGTCTGGGTCGTCGCGGCGATTCTATGTGTTGTGTCGCCATTTCAGTTGCGGGCGGAAACCCCCTTTACTCCACTGCTCAACCAGGTTCCCGATGATGCCAACATTCTGGTCATGATCGATTCAGAACAAATTCGGCGCTCGGTGTTCGGGAAGGCTGTGGTTGCAGACAAGTCGGCGGGGATGGAGAACTCGCACATCGTGTCAGGCGAAGAGCTCGCTCAGGTTCTTCTGGCAGCCCGGATCCGAGGTTTTCGCCACTCGATGATCGACTGGCAGAAGGCCTTGTTGAAGATGAATGTTGAGCCCTCGATTCCTGGGCTGGCGGCGTCCTATAGTGGCTCGGTGGAAACGCTCGGCAAGCGAGATTATGCCGTGTTGCCGTACGGTGCGGTGGCCGTTTCGACAGATAGAAACGTACTCGCTGTGCTCACGCCGCCTGATCGTCAACAGGTCAGTCGGGCTGTTCAAATGGTGAACGCCAAGAAAAAGGCCCAGCTGTCGAGCTATATGACATCTGCTGCGGAGCAGGTTGGCGGTGCCGTCGGGGCTATCGTGGCTGTCGATCTCAGCGATATGTTCGCACAGTCGCAGATCCGCAGTCGGTTGGAGGGCAGTGAGACCTTTCGGAACCCGCCGATCGATGTGGGCGTGGCTGCCAGCTTCCTCGCTTCGATCAAAGGGTTGGTCCTGCAGCTCGCTTTCCGAAAGGACGCTCAAGCGACGTTGACCGTCGATTTCTCTCAAGAGCCGCCGGAGATGTCGAAATGGGGGAAGGAACTCATCATCGAGATCCTGTCCGATAACGGGGCCTATTTTGAAGACATCGACAAATGGACTTTCACCCAGGGGAAGGACAAGATCGTCCTCGAAGGTCCGATTTCCATGTCCGGGATTCGGCAGGTGTTAAGTCTGATCGACTTCCCCACCGAGGTGCCTTCACAGTACCAGCCGGGAGCCGTCCTGACCTCCGAACAGGAGCAGCAGCGAACCGCCAAGGCGACGCTGACTCGTTTCCGAGCCACAGAGAAGCTGGTGGCTGACCTGCGGAATGATAACCGGGCTCGTACGGGGCGGATTGGCGAAAGCGCGATGTGGTTCGATCGCTACGCCCGTCAGATCGAAACGCTTCCCTCGCTGTATGTCGATCCGGAAATGCTGCAGTACTGCGATGATGTGGTGATGCGTTTGCGGGTGCAGTCGACTCACTACCGGATGGCCTCGTCGCGTATCAATCAGCAATCGACCCAGCAAAACCAGCAGAACGTCGATTTCTGGGGCAACTTCAATAATTTCTATGGGGACACTTACAATAACTGGACCCGGCAAGAGAGCGACTTTGCCCGGACCCGCCGGTTCGAACGAGCTGGTTCAGCCAGTAACCGTGCCGAGCAGTTCCAGGCCATCGATGAAGACACCGTCGCCATTCGTCGCAAGATGGTCGAGAAGTACAAGGTTGAGTTCTAAGACGAATGGCGATGCAGGTTCTTGAGATCTTGTTCGCTACGATGATTCCACTAAAAAAGCCCATGGGTTGGAACCCATGGGCTTTTTTGATTTGTTGACTCGCCGAAATGTTACGCGGTCTGGCGACGACGCTCGAATTGCAGGATCTCGGGAGCGTCCTGGTGGCGAATGCCTTCGATCAGGGCTTCAAACACCTGGAGGTCGAGGGCGGAAGCGTGTTCGTCGTGCGGATGGAACTGGACGCCGACACACCACCAGTTGTCTTCCATGGATTCATAGGCTTCTACCACGCCGTCCATCGCAGCTGCGGAGACGCGGAACATGGGGGCGACCTGGTCGACAGCCATGTGGTGGTCGCTGTTGACGCGGATTTCGCCGGGGCCGTAGATCTGGTCCATCTTGGTGCCGGGGACGATCTCGATGACGTGACGCAGACAGGCTTCGACGGGGTCGCGGTGGTTGAGGGGCTTCAGAACGTCTTCGGGGATGTGCTGGAACAGGGTGCCGCCGCAGATGATGTTCATGGTCAGCATCCCGGTGCCGATGGCGAGGGTCGGGATCTTCATCTCATAGCACAGCTTCGCGAGTCGGCGATCGAATTCTTCGCGTCGGACTGGCATCGGGCGGGTACTCGGGTGCTTGTCGAAGCCCAGTCGCACGGGATCAAGATCGAGCTTGCAACCGCCCATGACCACGCCATCAACCAGAGACAAGGCCTTCCTCAAGTCCTCTTCGTCGCCCATCGGAGGCAGAACCACGGGGATTCCGCCAGAAGCAATCACGCTGTCGTAGTAGCCCGCATGAATCCAGGAGAACGGGTAAGAGTCCTTCTTGGTCGACGGGCGAAAATCGGTGTTGATGCCAATGATGGGCTTTTGTGACTTCATGAACACATCCTTGTGGGGAGGATTTGAGAATCCGGGCAACTGGCCGGACACAGCGAGGCAACGGTTTTGACAACTGGCGGCGACGAACTTGAGGGGCCAAGTTCGTCCAGTGACGTTACCGAAACACGGCAAATAAGCCGTGTATGGTTTTCAACGTCCTGGGAGGGGCCAGACGCGAGCTGAAGAGCGCTGCTCGTGCCGTTTTGGCGACAACTGGAGAGGGAAGCCAATCCATGAAAATCTCCCGAACCCGATCCTTCGGGCCGTGTGTCGTCTGAGACTGCGAATCATCCGCAATCCCGTTGCCACTTGGTCTTCCGCGTTCAACACTTTAGACACAAGTTTGCGATAGGTAAGAAGATACCGGCAATAATCGCCGATGCAACAGGCGGCTTTATTTAGTGCGAATGGCGGCTGAACTTCGTCTTTACTGCACTAGATGTAGCGTTGTGTGTACACGTTTACAGGTGGTTCGTCGCAATTTCTGGGGGTCAGCGAGCCTCACCGTGCAGACCATAGTCGTCGATCTTCTTGTGCAGGGTGTTGCGGTTAATTCCCAGCCGGCTGGCGGCCTTCGTCTGGGTTCCTTGAAAGGATCTCAGGACCTGCAGAATGAGCTCTTTCTCGACCAGCCCCATCACCTGTTCGTGTGCCTGGCCTTCTTCCTGAACTCGCGACAGCCCCAGACTCACCAGTTCCGTACACAGGGCCTCAATGCTGTTGCGCTGGGCCCGCCCGAGTCGGACCGGGGCTTCTCCCCGGAGATGGGCGGGCAGCAAATCTGGCGTCAACTCCGGAGTCGGAGCAAGTACGGTCGCTCGCTCAATGTAGTTTTCCAGCTCGCGGACGTTGCCCGGCCAGCTATAGCTCTTGAGGCAATCCAGGGCCTCGGGGGTGATGTGCAGGGGCGGACGCCGCATATCCGGGGCGAACCGTTTCGCGAAGTGTTCCGCCAGAGCCGGAATGTCCTCAACCCGGTCGCGGAGCGGTGGCAGATAAATCGGCAGCACGTTCAGGCGGTAATACAGGTCTTCCCGGAACTGCCCGCGGTCGACCATCTCGTTCAGGTCGCGATTGGTCGCAGCCACGATGCGGCAGTCAACCGAGATCGTTTTCGTGTCGCCGACTCGCTCGAATTCATGCTCCTGCAGGACTCGTAGCAGCTTGACCTGCAGCGTGTAGCTGATGGAGTTGATCTCGTCGAGGAAAATCGTCCCGCCGTGGGCGGCTTCAAATCGACCCGTGCGGTTTTCGTGGGCGCTGGTGAAGGCACCCTTCACGTGGCCGAACAGCTCGCTTTCCAGCAGGCTCTCGCTGAGTGCTCCGCAGTTCACGCGGATGAATGGGCCTGTCGCCCGGCGGCTCAGCTGGTGGATTGACTTGGCGATCAGCTCTTTACCGGTTCCCGTCTCACCTAGAAGCAGGACGGTTGCGGTGCTGTCCGACACCTTGCGGGTCATGCGGTAGACTTCCCGCATGGCTGTTCCGCGCCCAATCATCCCCTCACTGAGCGGGGCGTCACTTTCCGTTGTGTTCACGATTCGCAGTTGCCTCAGTTCTTTGCGCACGCTCGCTGCATGGATTGTAGGCAGAAACTGAGCAGAGCGCAACTGGCAAATGCCAGCCTCATGAAAATTTCTCAATTGAGGTTCAATGTGGTTGTCGTGGGGTTGCTATGTTTGTTGGCATGTGCCTGATGTGTGGGCGTGTTTTGTGAAGATGTCGCTGCAAAAGGTGTGCGAATCGCGACGCCTTTCTTGTCCAGATCGGTTTAGAGGAGAGCAGTTCGCTTGGAGTTGTAAGCATTCCCGCGTCTGGCTGGCTCCAATTGGAGAAAAGTCGAGTTGCTCGATTTCCTCTGCCTTGTCGATTTGGCTTCGCACTTTCCGACCCGCAGGCGTATCTTGTCCCACAGCTGATTAGCAGTGGTACATTTCCATTGGAGCAATTCCGATGTCCTCTCTGACACATAGCCGCCGGGACTGGTTGCGGATGTTCGCTCGTGGGGCAGGGGCACTGGGAGTGTCAAGCCTCTCCACGAGTGGCTGGTTCCCTGCCCTGGCGGAGGGGGTTGCGGGCCATTCGAAGCGGCACCGGTCGTGCATCCTGCTCTGGATGCCTGGCGGTCCGTCGCAGATCGACACCTTCGACCCCAAGCCCGGTCATAAGAACGGCGGCGAGTTCAAGCCGATCGATACCAGTGTTCCCGGGATTCAGATCTCCGAACATCTGCCGAATCTCGCCAAGCAGATGAACCACCTCGCCCTCATTCGCTCCATGCAGACCAAAGAGGGCGACCATGGGCGGGCCACCTACAACCTGCGGACGGGGTATCTCCCGCAAGGCCCGGTGCGGTACCCCACTCTCGGCTCACTCGTCAGCCACGAACTCGGCGATGAGTCTGCCGAACTCCCCAATTATGTCAGCGTGATGCCGAATCGATTGCTGAGCCCGACAGCGTACGGGGCGGGATTTCTCGGGCCGAAGTTTGCCCCTCTGGTGGTTGGAGCGGAGCCCCCTCGCCGGCAGAGAGCTGCCAATGGCGAGCCAGCAATGGAGTCTATCTATGGCCCACCTCTGGAAGTTCGCAACATCCGGCCCCGGTCCGAAATCAGCGCGCCGCAGTCTGACTCCCGGCTTGAATTGCTGACCTCGATGGAGGACGAGTTCCTCCGTCAGCGTCCGGGGATCTCAGCCGAAAGCCATCAGTCAGCTTATTCGCAAGCGGTGCGAATGATGCGGTCCCAGGCGGTCGGGGCGTTTAACCTCGACGAAGAACCCGCAGCTTTGCGAGAAGCCTATGGCAAGAACCGTTTCGGGCAGGGATGCTTGCTCGCACGGCGGCTGGTGGAACGTGGAGTCCCGTTTGTGGAGGTCGCTCTCAGCGACGCCATGGGCGGTATGGGGATCGGGTGGGACACCCATCAGCAGAACTTCGCGGGGGTGAAAGCCCTGTCTGGTGTCCTCGATCCGGCGTGGGGCACGTTGATGCAGGACCTCCATGACCGCGGGCTGCTCGAAACGACCCTCGTCGTCTGGATGGGCGAATTCGGACGCACTGCGATAATTAATGATCAGGGCGGACGTGACCATTTCGCCACAGCCTGGACGACGGTCCTCGGCGGTGGTGGCATCCGTGGTGGTCAGGTCTACGGCCAGACCGACGAAGGCGGCGAGAAAGTCATCGACAAGCCCGTGAAGGTCTCCGACTTGTTGGCCACAATTACCACAGCTCTCGGGATCGACCCCAAGAAGGAAAACATGTCCAACGTCGGCCGCCCGATTCCTCTCACCGACCGCGACGGGACTCCGATCGCTGATCTGCTGACGACGAGCGCTGGGTAGCGTGGGGGCGGATCAGCAATGGTCTCGAAGTTGTGACAGGCCCTCAAGGGATACGTCGAAACGCAGCCTTATCGGCTTGGGGCGGAAAGCCCGTTGAGGTATTCCTCGAGCCAGGTGTATCCGCTGGGGGCCAATTTCACGTTGTCCGAACGGTCTTTCGAGTTCAGGCGGTGCCTCGCCTCCCAATCATCGGGAATTCCGTCCTGATCGGAGTCGGTCGGAGCCTCGGCGGACAGGTAATCAGGCCAGCCACTGACCTCGAGCGGCGAGTTGATGATCTTTCCGGTTCCTCGGCGTGTATCGTTGACGACCCTCTGGTCGATGCTGTCGCGCTGAGGAAGTGTCGCCCCCACCTCATCCAGTACCACATCGCGAAGTGTCTTTATCGGGGCTGTCGTAATCCGTTCGCCCGGGATCGGTGGATCTTCCGCTCGGCAGGTGATCTTCGCGCGACTGGCTGCGATCGCCCATTCATCTGCTGAGTCGGTCGGGCGTTTGGGCCCGATATTGCCCCTCAGGAATACCTCTGTTCCAGTGGTCAGATCGTCCTCAAATCCGATTCCGAAATGACCACTCGTTTGCGGGCCAGGCAGATACAGGTTGCTGACGATGGATGCCTTTAATGGGCCGCTTCCCTCGGGATCGGACAATCCGGTGGCGTACTTCCTCCAGTTGTAAACCACGTTGTTGACAACTTCGGTTTCCGTGTCTCCCTTCAACAGCGGATTACGCTCCATGTTGTGGGCAAAAAGATTGTGATGGACTGATATTCTCTTCGCCTGGTCTCCCACAAGCAGCCCCATTCCATGTTCCCCTTTAGGATGCAGGCTGCGCTCCAACGACTCGCTGATAATGCACCACTGAATGGTGATGTCGTGACATGGATGCCACAGCTGGACATTCTCGTCGATTGCCCAGCTGATCGAGCAGTGGTCAATCACGACATTGTGGACCGTGGCTTGTTCCGAACCGATTCCGATGCCATCTCGATTTTCGGGAGGAGCCCCCAGCTGGTCGTCACCGACGCGGATTCGGAGATACCGGACGACGACATCATGAGTACGGACTCGAAGTCCGGCACCACGCAGGCAGATTCCATCCCCCGGAGCTGTCTGGCCTGCGATGGTGACGAACGGATCTTCGATATTGATGTCCTTCCGGAGGGTAACGACACCGCTCACGCGAAAGACAACGACGCGTGGTCCCTTCTCAAGCAACGCCTGTCGCAGGCTGCCGGGACCGGAATCATTCAGGTTGGTGACCGCGATGACACGTCCAGTTCGACCACCGACGGTGGTTGCCCCGAATCCCTCTGCACCTGGAAATGCGGGAAGGAGTTTGGTGTCAGCTGCGCTTGCAGTCAGTGAGCTCAGCAGCACACTCCAGGTCATCACGCAAAGGCGAAGCCGCTTCATGCCGAACATCCCCCACTGCGTGAAGATGAAAAAAGCGGTGAACTTTTCGTTGTTACTCATGCCGCGCGGCTCGGGTTTCAAGGCCTTCAATATGTGAGCCGGATTCCATGGAGACGGTCCTGGTGGCAGCATGACGTCCATCTTTTCATGAGCGACCAATTATCTCGGTGCCTGGGAGACGTCCAGTTTTAATAAAGAATGCTCGGGACGACTAAACACCTCCTCGTGGTGTTTAACCACTCGAGATCAGGCTACTTGAACAGGAGATTCGAAGAGGAGAGAAAGACAAGATCCAGTGGGAGGGCTGTGCCCCGGTGCGTGAGTTCGTCGGAAGGGGGCAGCGATTGCGCGTAGATCCTTGTACGTCGAGTGGCTTTCGGCGGATGGCGTTGTGGCGAGTGATTCGGGATACTGCATTTTCACCCTCCAAGTCTCGCTGAGGAGAGCTCGCCGATGATCGCTGTCTGGTCGTTTCGATCCGTGATTGCTTGTCTGGCTTTTGTGCTGTCGGCTGCTTTGGCCGTGCAGTCGGCCGAACCTCCGAAGTATGAGATCCTCGACACTCGCATCATCAGCTGGAAGCCCCCGCTCTATCACGGCTGGCCGACTTTGGCTCGTCGGGCGAATGGAGAGTTGCTGGTCGCCTTCTCCGGCGGGCGAGAGAGCCATGTCTGCCCGTTCGGTCGCGTCGAGTTGATGCGGTCGAAGGACAACGGCGTCACATGGGGCTGGCCGCAGGTTCTTTACGATGGCCCGATCGATGACCGCGATGCTGGCGTGGTCGAGACCAAGGCCGGCTCGCTGCTCGTGACGACCTTTACTTCAAACGCCTACGAGAAGTTGCTGACCGCAGCTGAGTCGAAGAAGCCCGGCGAGAAGGGGGCGTTCACCGAAATCCAGTTCGCCGAATGGCGAGCCGCCCACAACCGACTGACTGACGAGCAACGTCGGGCGGAACTCGGGTGCTGGATGATTCGTTCGACCGATGGTGGCGTGACCTGGTCGGCACGTTATCGAGTTCCGGTCAACAGCCCGCACGGTCCGGTCGCATTGCAGGACGGACGCGTGTTGTACGCGGGAGCTTCGCTATGGGCGGAGTCGCGTCGAGTCGGCGTCTGCCACTCGAAGGACGACGGAGTCACCTGGGAGTGGCTGGCCGATATTCCGGTTCGCCCAGGCGATAACGCCGATGAGTATCACGAGCTGCATGCGGTGGAGGCGGCGAACGGTCATCTGATCTGCCACATCCGCAACCACAACTCGCCGAATGCTGGGGAGACCCTGCAGAGTGAATCCACCGATGGGGGGAAGACCTGGAGCGTGCCCCACCCGATCGGCGTCTGGGGGCTGCCATCGCATCTGCTGAAACTCACCGATGGGCGGCTGATGATGTCTTACGGCCATCGCCGGTTCCCCTTTGGAAATCAGGTCCGCCTCAGCTCCGACAACGGCCAGTCGTGGGGCGATCCACTCATCATCAGCGGTGACGGTGCAGGGGGAGACCTCGGTTACCCCTCAACCGTCCAGGTGGCCGACGACACCTTCGTAACCCTCTGGTACGAAAAAATGTCGACCTCACCCCTCGCCCAGCTGCGCCAGGCCCGCTGGCGACTGATCGATTGAAACCACCCGCTCATTCTTCACACATCCAAACAACGTGATCCGTTGCTCTGAGCTAGCTCCGTCAATCTCAGGTGCGAGAGGTGCCCCCAAACTCCAACAAGTTGATAGATCCAGATTAGTGCCCATCAGTGAAGATCAGTGTTCCCCTCCCTGTTTCCTGCTTATCGCAAAGAACGTAGGGGTGTCTTCACAATTTGATTACTCCGCTCGCAAGTCGTCGAATCTAAAACTCCTATGGAACTTTTCAGCCCGGACGGTTATCTAACCTTGGGGGCCGCTTGTTCGGCCTTGCATTGGCATAACTTCTGACCAGCCGGAACGATGGATCGTTCTGGAGCTGTCTGCTGGAAATCGATCATGCGTTATCGAATCGGTGTGGCGTTGGCTCTGGTGTTGGGGCTGTGGGGAGTGATGCAATTGAGTGCGGAACCGCCAGCGATCTCGGACGAGCGGGCTCGGGCCGACAAGCTCTTTGCCGACGGCAACTACCGCGATGCACTCGCCATCTACCGATCACTAGCGCTCGACACACAAAACACCGGCCCCCAGCTGCCACACGACATCACGCAAGTCGACAACTGCTACCGTCATCTCCAGCGGGAAGATGAGATCGATGCCTACCTGGAGGAAGCCGAAAAGGTCCACGAGAAGAACTGGCGTGGCCTGAAGGCCATCGGTCAGGAGTGGATTTCAATTCCGGACTACGGGTACCTGATCGCCGGAAAGTTCCATCGAGGGAACTCCGAGACCGGGGGGCAGTATGTTCAGGCCTCGACCCGTGACCGCGTCCGGGCTCTTCAGATCTTCGAGAAGGCTCTCAAGGTGGTGGTGGCCGAACCGGTCACCGACAGTAACCGGTCAGAAGTCGCTGACTTCTACAAGCAACTGGCTGACTTCGTCCTGAACGACCGCCAGGGTGGGGCGGCCTGGCAGCTGCAGTCTCTGACGAACATCCAGGAGTTGCCCGATTACTCCAACGTGAACTACGGACGCTGGGGAAATCGCTGGGGCGGCAGCAAAGGGGCCCCGGTCGATGCGGAAGGGAATCCCGTCTTCTACACGGTTCCCGCAACGTGGGACGCAGCTACCTCGGATGGCCAGCGGTGGCGCTGGGCGTTGAACCAGGTGAAGACGGTCAATGCGGATCGCGCGAGCGAAGTCGACCGCCAGTTCGCCGATTTCCTGCATTCGCAGTTTGGCGTCCAGACTCTCCGCGAGGGAGGTATCACGCTGCCCGAGTCGGACGATAAGGACGGCGATCCGAATGCGAATCCGTTCGCCCTGAAAACGCTCAAGGACAATGAGACGATTGCCCGACTGGCCACCGGAGCTAAACGCTTCTCGCTGCCCGATGAATTCAACCCCATTGCGATTTATCAGCGTCAGGCCGAAGACAAAAACCAGGGAGCGAGTGCCCTCGAAACCCTGGCTCAGATCTCGGAAGACCGCCAGCAATACAACAAAGCCGCCGAGTACTGGGGTCAGGTCATCAACCGCTTCGGAACCAGCGATACTCGCAAGCAACGCCTCGACCAGATCGTCGGGAACTGGGGACGATTCGACCAGACGCAATCACAGCCAGCGGGGAAGGACGCCACACTCGAGTTCATTTTCCGCAACGCCACCCATGTCGACCTGACAGCTCGGCGTGTCAATGTCTCCTTGCTGCTGGAGGACGTGAAGAAGTATCTGAAATCTAATCCAAAGGAACTCGATTGGAACCAGATGCAGATCGACAACATCGGCCATCGTCTCGTCGAGATGGATCAAACGCGGTACCTCGAAGGCGACAAGGTCGAATGGGGACAGGATCTCGAACCCCGCCCCGAACACTTCGACCGCCGCATCACGCTCCAGACACCGCTCAGTAAAGCGGGGGCCTACCTCGTCGAAGCGAAGCTGCGCGATGGCAACGTGAGCCGGATCATTGTCTGGCTCGACGACACCATCATCGTTAAGAAACCGATCGACAATGGCGTCTGGTACTACATCGCTGACGCGGTGACGGGGAAACCGATCGAGAAGGCCAATGTCGAGTTCTTCGGATGGCGGCACGTCTTTGACGAGAAACGGAAACGCCAGGATGTCGTCGTCAAGAACTTCTCCGAGTTCTCCGATGCCCAGGGGCAAATGACGCCCGATGCGAAACAACTCGGGGATGATTACCAGTGGATCGTCATCGCCCGGACGAAAGACGGACGACTCGCTCACCTGGGCTTCAGCTGGACCTGGTTCGGCCGCCATCACTGGGATGAGCTCAACGAGTTCAAGGTCTACACCATCACCGATCGCCCGGTCTATCGCCCGGCACAGACGGTGAAGTTCAAGTTCTGGCTCGGTCACTCGCAGTACGACCAGCCTGACAAATCCCAGTTTGCGAATCAAAATGTGCAGGTGGTGATCCAGGATCCACAAGGGACCGAAGTCTCGAAGCAGATGCTGACGACCGACGAGTACGGTGGCGTCCTGGGCGAGTATGAACTTCCCAAGGGGGCACCGCTCGGGGCCTACTCGATTTCGCTCAATCAGGGACGTGCCAGCGGGGGAGGCTCTTTCCGCGTTGAGGAATACAAAAAGCCGGAGTTCGAAGTCACCGTCACCTCGCCCGACAAGCCCGTGATGCTCGGCGAGAAGATCGAGGCCAAGGTCGTCGCGAAGTATTACTTCGGCGCTCCTGTCACCAATGCCAAGGTGAAGATCAAGGTCGAACGGTCGCCTCACAACAGCCGCTGGTACCCCGCCGCCCGCTGGGACTGGCTCTATGGCTCGGGCTACTGGTGGTTTGCGGGTGAGTATGACTGGTATCCCGGCTTCCAGCGTTGGGGCTGTCTGCGTCCAATGCCACCGTGGAACCCCTGGAACCCCGCGCCGCCGGAACTCGTTGTCGACATGGAAGCCGAGATCGGCCCCGATGGGACGGTCGCTGTGCCGATCGATACCGCGCTGGCCAAGGCCCTGCACGGCGACGAGGACCACTCCTATAAGATCACCGCTGAGGTGACCGACGAATCGCGTCGTGTCATCACCGGCACGGGCGAGGTCCTCGTGGCCCGCGAACCGTTCAAGGTCTTCGCCTGGACTGACCGTGGCTTCTACCACACCGGTGATACGATCAATGCCGAGTTCCAGGCCCGCACGCTGTCGGGTAAGCCCGTCGCGGGAAACGCCCAGCTCAAGCTGCTTCGCATCTCTTACGACGCAGACGGCCAGCCCAAGGAAGAGGTCGCCCAGAACTGGGACCTCAAAACCGACGTAGAGGGCCGCGTCTCTCAGCAGATCAAAGCCACAGCTGCGGGGCAGTACCGACTGTCGATGACCGTCACCGACAGCGAAGGCCACGCGATCGAAGGAGGCCATCTCTTCTTCATCCGCGGCGAAGGCGCTGGCGACTCGATGTTCCGCTTTAACGATCTGGAAATCATCAGCCAGCAGGCCGAGTACAAACCCGGTGACAAGGCTCAGTTCCAGATCTCCACCGACCAGGCCGAATCGACTGTCCTGTTCTTCGAGCGTCCGTCGAATGGCACCTACCGGGGACGACCGCAGCTGCTGTCACTGCAGGGCAAGACAACGACTCAGGAGTTGGAAATCGTCAAGAAGGACATGCCGAACTTCTTCGTCGAAGTGCTGACGATCAGCAATGGCAAGGTCCACACCTCCGTTCGTGAGGTCGTCGTGCCGCCAGAACAGCGGGTCATCAATGTGGCGGTCAAACCTTCGTCCGAGAGCTACAAGCCCGGCCAGGAGGCGACCGTCGAACTGACGCTGACCGACGACAACGGACAGCCGATCGTCGGATCGGTCGCGATGACGATGTACGACAAGAGCTTAGAGTACATCTCCGGGGGCTCGAACGTCAGCGAGATCCGCGAGTTCTTCTGGAAGTGGCGGCGCCACCACAATCCGAATACGGAAGCGAGTGCGTCCCGTATGTTCTTCAACCTGTTGAAGAACAGCGAGGTCGCCATGCAGATGCTCGGCGTGTTTGGTGATCTGGCAGAGGTCGATGTGGGGCAAGACAACAAGGCCTTCGGTCGGGCCAAACAAAAGGCGGTCGGTCGGAAAGCGTGGCCACTTGGCACTTATGCTGGAATGCAGATGAGGGGTGGTGGAGCTGTACCCGCCATGGCTGCCCCCGCTGCCGAAGCCGGGGCAGTGATGGAGAAGTTAGCCGTTTCCAACTTTGCAGCTGATGGAGAAGGTGGGGGAGGTGGTGGCGGCGATGGGGCACAGTCCCCCGCCATTCGCACCAACTTCGCCGACAGTGCGTTCTGGAAAGGTGACATCACCACCGACGCCAGCGGCAAGGCGACCGTCAACCTGACGATGCCCGAGAACCTCACCGGCTGGAAGGTGCGGGCCTGGGCCTTCGGGGCTGGGACTCGCGTCGGCGAGGGATCGGTCGAAGTGGTGACCGTCAAGAACCTCCTCGTCCGGCTGCAGGCTCCTCGCTTCTTCGTCGAGAAGGACGAGGTGGTTCTGTCCGCCAATGTCCACAACTACTTGAAGGACGCCAAGAAGGTCAAAGTGGAGTTCGCCTTCGACGGCAACGTGCTGACCCCGATTGACGCAGCTCTCGCTACGCAAGAGATCGATGTGCCCTCCGGTCAGGATGTGCGAGTCGATCTCCGCGTGAAAGTCACGGGCGAAGGGCTCGCCAAGGTCACGGTGAAAGCTCTGACCGACGAAGAGTCGGACGCCATGCAGATGACCTTCCCGGCCTACGTGCATGGGATGCTCAAGACCGAATCGTTCAGCGGAGCCCTCCGTCCAAACGAGACGACCGGTCGCATCGAGATCAACGTCCCGGCGGAACGTCGTCCCGGGCAGACCCGCCTCGAAATCCGCTACTCGCCGACCCTGGCGGGAGCGATGGTCGATGCGTTGCCGTACCTCGTGGATTACCCCTATGGCTGTACGGAGCAGACCCTCAACCGGTTCCTTCCGACGGTCATGACGCAGCGAGTACTGCAGCATATGAAGCTCGACTTGAAGGCCATTCGTGACAAGCGGACCAATCTCAACGCTCAGGAAATCGGTGACGATGCCCAGCGAGCCGAGGATTGGAAACGCCTGACCAAGAACTGGCATCTAGAGGCGAGGAACCCTGTCTTCGACGAAGCCGAAGTGGCCCGCATGGCGAAGCAGGGTGTCACCGACCTCATCGCGATGCAGTGCAGCGATGGCGGTTGGGGCTGGTTCAGCGGCTGGGGCGAACGCTCGTGGCCGCACACGACAGCGACCGTCGTTCATGGCCTGCAGCTGGCTGGCGAGAACGACATCGCTCTGCCTCCGGGTGTGCTGGAGAACGGCATCGCATGGCTGAAGCGTTATCAGGCCGAGCAGATCGCTCTGCTGCAGGAAGGGGATCGCCACGAGAAAGACCCGAAACGCGAGCTGCCCTATAAGTCGCAGGCCGACAATCTCGATGCCCTGATCTACTCGGTCCTCACTGAACAGGAAACGGACCCAGCTGCGACCAAGGGCGAGGCCAACACGGTTGAGATGCGGCGGTTCCTCTACCGTGATCGCACGAAGCTCTCGCTCTACGGAGCAGCTCTTTACGGCCTGGCTCTGCATGCTCAGGGCGAGATTGAATCTCGCGACATGATCATCCGCAACCTCGACCAGTTCGTCGTCACTGATAAGGAGAACCAGACGACCTACATCGATCTGCCCGATCATGGCTCGTACTGGTGGTACTGGTACGGTGATACGATCGAGGCCAACGCCTGCTTCTTGAAGCTGCTCACTCGTGTGAATGCTCAGGATGCCCGGGCCAGCGGACTGGTCAAGTACCTGCTCAACAACCGCAAGAACGCCAGCTACTGGAGCAGCACTCGCGATACCGCGTTGTGTATCGAGGCTCTGGCTGAGTACCTCGTGGCCAGCGGAGAAAGCCAGCCGAATCTGTCGGTCGAAGTCTGGATCGATGGCGAGAAGAAGCAGACGGTTGAGATCACCCCCGACACACTGTTCAGCTTCAACAACAAGCTGGTCATTGAGGGAGAGGCCCTGACGACCGGCAAGCATGTCATCGAACTGAAGAAGGCCTCGACAAAACCCGATTCGGCCAGCCCACTGTACTACAACGCTTACCTGACCAACTTCACGCTCGAAGATCCGATCACCGCAGCGGGTCTGGAAGTGAAGGTGAACCGCAAGTTCTACAAGCTGGTCCAGCGGAAGGACGCCACAGCGACGGTACAGGGCTCACGCGGGCAGGCGATTGATCAGAAGATCCTGAAGTACGACCGGACCGAACTGGCGAGCCTTTCCGAGGTCACCAGCGGCGACCTGATCGAGGTCGAACTTGAGATCGACTCGAAGAACGACTACGAGTACCTGCTCTTTGAAGACCTCAAAGCAGCGGGCACCGAGCCGGTCGACGTGCGGAGTGGTTACATCCCGAGTGCCCTGGGAGCCTATGTCGAGTTCCGCGATGAGCGAGTCTGTTTCTTCGTCCGTCAGCTCAGTCGTGGCAAGCACAGCATGAGCTACCGTGTGCGAGCCGAGATCCCCGGTCAGTTCAGCGCCTTGCCCACGCGGGCCAGCGCGATGTACGCCCCAGAGATCAAAGCGAACTCCGATGAGATGAAGCTCAAGATTCGCGACGCCGAGTAAACAGCTTGCAGCCTCTCCCTCTCCCCCACGATAGGCTCTTCAACGCTCGTCGACTCCGTTGTGGGGAGAGGGCTGGGGTGAGGGGGCAGGTGGTCCATCAGGTGCTCATTCCGTCACTCAGGCTGGCAGTGATGTGTCGACTTCCTATGATCACCCTGACGCGAGTTTCTCCTCCTGTTGGTGAGTTTGGGTGTCCGCTTCTCCCTCTGCTGCGACTGGTCCAATCACGGCTTCCGCATCCGAAGCGATTAAGCCCTCGAACTGGGTGTTGCTGCGCCGGTTGATTGCAATTGGGTTTGAGTACCGGCGTGGCTGTGTCGAGATGATCGCCATGCATCTCGGGCTGGTCGCTCTCACGTTGAGTGGCCTCGGGCTGACCGGACTGGGGATCGACTACATCCGGTCAGTGATCGAACCGGACAGCACCACGCCACAATGGCCCTTCGGGATCGTGCCTCCGACCAGCTGGACGCCGATGCAGGTGGTCCTGGCCATTGCCGGGGCGGTGATGATCGCGGGATTGCTGACCGCTTTGTTGCGCTACTTTGCCGCGATCGCCGCAGCTCGTCTCACGCAACGAGTCCTATTGCGGTTGCGGTCAGATGTCTACGAGAAGCTGCAACAGCTGAACTTTGACTTCTACGACTCCGGCGAAAGCAGTTCGATTATCAATCGGGCCGCGGGTGATGTCAGCTCGGTTCGCAGCTTCGTGGATGGGGTGATTATCAAAGTTCTCAGCGTGCTGCTGACGCTGATTGTTTATCTGATCTACATGCTCCGCGTGCATGTGCCGCTGACTCTCGTGTGCCTCTCGACGACCCCACTGTTGTGGTTGGGGGCAAGTCGTTTTTCTCGGATCGTCCAGCCTGCCTATCGCAAGGCGAGTGAGCTCGGCGATGCGATGGTGCGAACGCTGGTCGAGAACTTGCAGGGGATCCACGTCGTCAAAGGCTTCGCCCGCGAGCCCGAGGAGATCGCCCGCTTCGACCAGGCCAACGACGCGATCCAGGACGAAAAAGAGTCGATCTTCTGGATGCTCAGCACCTGGCAACCGACCATCGGTTTTCTGACCCAGGTCAATATGCTGATCCTGATCGGCTATGGCGGATGGCTCGTGATCAAAGGGGAGATGGCTCTCGGCTCTGGGCTGTTCGTCTTCGCGAATCTGCTGCATGAGTTCGCGAACCAGGTCAGTCAGATCACAGCTGTGGCGAACACGATCCAGTCGAGTCTCGTCAGCTCGCAGCGGGTGTTCGAGGTCCTCGACACACCGATTCGCATCGTCAGTCCACCGAACGCGGTCGTGCTGCCGCGAGCTCGGGGGGAGATCGCGTTCGATGCGGCCACTTTCAGTTACAAGCCCGGGACGCCCGTCCTGCGCGATATCAGCTTCACGGTAAAGCCCGGTGAATGCCTGGCGATCACTGGTGAGACCGGAGCGGGGAAAAGCACGCTGCTCAGCTTGCTGATGCGGTTTTACGACGTGGATCGGGGAGTGGTTTGCGTTGACGGCCACGACGTTCGCTCGCTCAATCTCGACTCGCTGCGGAAGAACATCGGGATTGTTTTTCAAGAGGCGTTTCTGTTCAGCCACACGGTCGCGGCCAACATTGCGTTCGGTCGTCCCGATGCCACGCTGGACGATATCGAGCGTGCCGCGCGGATTGCCTGTGCCGATCGCTTCATCGATGAAAAGCCCGATCGGTACGACACCATCGTCGGCGAACATGGTGCCAACCTGTCGGGAGGTCAGAGGCAACGCCTGTCGATTGCTCGAGCTCTGCTGCTCGATCCGCCGATCCTGTTGTTCGATGACGCGACCGCTTCTGTCGATCCCGAGACGGAACACGAGATCCGCGAAGCCCTCGACTCGGCTATGCAGGGCCGTACCACACTCGTTGTATCTAACCGCTTGAGCACACTCCGCCGGGCTGACCGCATCCTGATTCTGGAGGACGGTCAAGTCACCGCCATCGGTCACCACGAAGAACTCATGCACTCCAGCCCGTATTATCGCCGCCTGTCGGAACTCCAGTTCGCCCTCAGCTAATCCCGCGTCACCGGGTTTACCGAACTTGAGGGGCCGACGATTCTAGGGCGTTGAGATCTGGTGGGGATCACTCCGGGTCTACCAGAGCCCGGGCCCAGTCTCGAAACGCTCCGGCCAATTGGTGAGCAATCGTCTGACGGTCGGCCAGAGGGACCGCACTGACATGCTGACCGGCGAAGACCTGTGAAGAGATCTCTCGCTCAAGACCCGCCCGCAGGAGAAATCGCGGCTCGCTCAGACGCACATCGTCTTCTGTCTTGTCGGTGTCCGCACTCGCGACAACATCGACTTCGCCGCCATGAATTGCCGACAGGGCTGGGTGCGGCAGACGCGTCGAGGCCCGAGGTTCAAGGCTCAGCTGAGCCGAGTACGTGGTACCCACCCCACGAATCTGAAGGTGAGTCTTCTCAAACCCCGTCACGGGGAACGCTTCGAGGTCACGCTGATCGACACTGGCCAGAATCTCCTTGCGAGTGTCATCGCCAATGATCAGCAGTTCGGTGCCTTCCTTCAGGTAGTTCCCCAATTGTTGGTCGAGTTTGCGTGCCAGAACGCGACCCGATACGGGAGCCTTGATCAGCAGGGCGTCCGTTCGTTTGCGAGCCTCCGCCAGTTGTTCTCGTTGAGCCTGCTGCGTGCGAAGCTCCATTTGAGCGGCGGCCGTCTCGCGACGATTGGCTTTGCCGACTCGCTTCGCCTCAGATTGTTCAATGGCCAGTTCGAGATCAGCTGCGCGGGTTTCCAGATCGTCGTTGCGGAGCCTGACCAGCAAATCGCCGGCGTTCACCAGTTGTCCATTCTCGACGAGAATCTCATCAACGAATCCTGGAGAAGAGATCCTCACGATCTCCAGGTCAGCAAAGTCAACGATTCCCGGGGCATGTCGCTGGATCGGACTCGGCAGCACGAATAGTAGTGCTCCCACAATCGCTGCAGTTCCCGAGCCGAGTGTCAGAGCACGGACCGCACTCCCGCGATCCCGCTTCCATCGTGTGGCCAGTGACCCGATCAGTTCCACCAGCGGCTTCACATACCAGACCACCATCGCCCCGATTGCGATGGCCAGACCAGCTCCGCGAAACATCACCGCAGCCCCGGCCAGCAACGATCCCGTGACTGTCCAGCGCCAGAGCGTCGATAGGATCGCGTAGCTGCGAATGACCCAGCCGTTGAACCCCAGCGGGACCGGGACGCTACGATGATCTCCGTAGAAGAATCGAGCCGCCCGCGAGTTCAGCCATCTCGTCGCGGTCGTCGCCAGGTTTGGCAGGTCGAGTAAATCCTCCAGCAGGAAATACCCGTCAAATCTCATCAACGGGTTGATGTTGAAGATCAGCGTCGTCAGGCTCGCGCTGATGATGATGTCATGCAGGAGGTGCTTAGTCAGAGGCGAGATGGCTTGTGTCCAACACAATGTCGCCAGTGCGGCAATCGTCAGCTCGACGAGAATACCTGCCCCCGCGACGTGCATGCGTTTCCATCGCGAACGAAAGCCCCACGTCGATGTCACATCGACGTATGCCATCGGCGCGAACAGCACAAACACCACGCCCATCTCAGTGACCCGGCCGCCATAGAAGCGACAGCACAGCCCGTGGGCCAACTCGTGGATAATCTTCAGCACCACCCACACGGCACCCAACAGCAACCAGTTGTGTGAGGAGAAGACCTGGCGCGAGTCGGCCCAGAACTCTTCTGACCGCCCCGCAAGAGCCACTCCAGCCACTAGCCAGAGGATCGCCATCCCGATCATCGCCGACGTGGAAAAACTCCAGCGTACCCACGGCAACACGAGGTCGAGTAGACGCTCTGGTTGCAGCAGCGGGACCTTCATCCAGAACGGATTCAGATACGAGCTGAGAGCAGGGGCCTTCGACGGGCTCGAGTCCAGCGAGCCCTCTGTCGGTGCAGCGAGCCCCGTCTCAATCAGCCAGAGACAGATACTCGTCGCTTCCTGTTCCGTGAAGGCCAGATCGCCGAGTGTGCGAGATGACGCGGTCACCGCCTCGGCGAGCGAAGTCCGTCCGTCCAGCAGCGAGATGAAGACGTACTCCGCCCGTCCCACACGGTAGAACTTCACCCCCACGGGATCTTCCAGTTGATACGACTTCCCCTCATGGCCCGGCAGCGGACGCACGATCACCTCGTCCCGGAGTTTTAACCGGGTGCGATCGAGTTCACGTGTGGAGAGGTTCAGTTGCATGGGAAGACAGATGGAGTTCCATCATTCGTTCAGAGTATGGGGACACAGATTTCACAGAGTGGCACAGATGTCAAGGTTCGTCACATTGTGTCTTGCTGGCTGCGTAGAAGAGTGAGTGGTTGCCTGCTCCATGAAGTACGACCGCCCGACCAGCCACTGGGACGGCGAGGGGTGGTCCCTCCTTCTTCCTCTGTATCGATCTGTCTGATCTGTGTCCCCTCTTCTCACACGATCTGGGCCTTAATCTTGCATCACCATCCGGTCCAGAATCGCACTTGATCCACCGCCTTGTGGAACAGGTTCCAACCGAGCGGGTGTTTGTCTGTCGTGATCTTGGCTCGACCTTTCATTCCCGGACGTAGCAGGCCCAGATCGTTCTGGAAACGGACCTCGGCGACGAACACGTAGTCCTGATCCACGAGTTCCGATCGAGGGTGAATCCGACTGATCTGTCCGACCCAGCTGCGATCGGGCAGGGCGTTCAACACGGCTTCCACGTTCTGTCCCACGGCGACGTGTGTGATGTCGTCTTCGGGAATTCCGATTTCGATCACCATCTCATCGAGCGGGGCGATCTCGAACAGTGTCTGCCCAGTCGTGAGTGGAGCCCCCTCGGCCTTGCGTAGATCGCCGCTGATGACGACGCCGTCGACCGGGCTGCGAATTTCCAACTGGTCACTTCGCTGCCGCAATACGGAGGCTTTCGCATCCATACGGGCCATTTCCAGGCGGGCCACCTGCGCCGCATTAAAGTCCTTCTCCGCGAGGTGTGAATCCCGTTCCTTAGCGGCGCGGTCGAATTCGGCTGTTGCTCCCGAGAGCTCCCACCGGATCTCCTCGTCGTCCAGTCGGGCCAGTAGTTGACCGGTTGCGATTTCGTCGCCCGGTTCCACCTCAGCTCGCAGCAGTCGTGCCTCGAACGGAGCTGCGATGTATCGCAACGAGACGGGTTGGACCTCGCAACCTCCGCGAACCGCGTATGGCATCGGAACACATAGCAATCCGAGTGCCATGCAACTGGCCAGGATCAATAGTCGACCGCGTCGCTTTCGCAACGTCTGTGCCAGCTGATTCCACAAAGTCGCGATTCGGCCACGCTCTCCTCGCTGCAGAGAACGCAGTGCAGCTGCGACCAGCGGTGTCGCCGCTTGCATGAAGCCGATGACATCTCGCGATTTCTGTTGAGAGGGGACAACCGCCAGCCAGGCACCGACGACTTCTCCGGTATGTGTGCGTAGCGGGATTGAGACGACAGATTCCGCGTTCCATCGCAAGGCCAACTGTTTGTGAGTTACCAGCGAGTGCCGCGGAGTGCCGGGCGGTGGAGGCCAGCACGCGGGCTCGCCTCGTAACAGGCACTCATCGAGAGCAGCTTCAAGGAGAGTGTCGCGCCGCTCCGGGGAGACGTTCCCTTCGCTACGGCTGACCGCGATCAGACGGCATTGCGCCCCCCCTGGACGACTCATTCCCACTGCGGTCTGGACCACGTTCAGGTGTCGGGTAACCTCATCGCACAGGACCTGACCTGCTGCGGTGACATTCGTTTCACTCTGGACTCGAGCGGCCAGATCGACCAACGCGGCGGTTGCTGACGCTTCGTGATCGAGTGTGGTCGTACTTGCCCGCAGGTCAAACAGAGAGAGCGTCGACACCGCCAGTTCGACGACAGTGGTGAGTACATCGGGCGCAGCCACCGGAGCCAGAAAGAGAGCGAGGAGTACCTCGGGAGCTGGTGTGGTGAGGATCGGGACACAGATCAGTAATTGATTGGGAGGACGCCCGATTCGTCCCATGCGAGTCTGACGTTCCCGCATCGCAGATTGGGCATTGTCGTGCAGGCTGCGGGTTGTCTGCTCAGGGAGTCCGGCAATCGGATGCAGCAGCCCCTCGATCGACAACTCTCCCTGTGCGTTCTCTCGGGCGAGGCCCAGCAGGTCCGCTCGAACGATCTCCGACAGAGTTCTCGCCAGTCGAGCGAGAAGATCTTCGCGGCTGGTGGCTTGGGTGGCAGCCTCACCGAATCGAGCTTGCAGAGTACGCACTCTCTCCACATCGGGACGACGCTGTGATTCAGCGGCGCTCGTGTTGGACGACTTCGATTCTGGTGTGGCAAATGGGGTCAACGCGACTGAACTTTCTTGAGCTCGATGCGACCGGTTTTCACGGGGGGCTTAACGCTTGGCGGAGGAGTGAGCCCATTCTTGGGACGTTCGGCGGTTTCCTCCTTTTGAGGCTCACCGTCGACGATCAACAAGCATTTCTCCCCGCTGCGATACTGGTACTGTGGGTTGGCGACCCGGACTTTGATGAGGACGGTCCCGCTCTGGGCATCTGTCACCGGTGCGACATAGTCGACGACACCCGAAGCGGGGACACGATCTTTTCCGATCAGAATGTCGATGTTTGCGTCCTCTTTGATCTGCTGGCACAGCGAAGAGGGGACCGAGTAAGTCGCGATCAAGGGGTCGAGTTGGACAACGGTCGCGATCACCGGATCGTTTCCAGAAACGAACTCACCCACATCGCGGTGCAGCTTGACCACAACTCCATCGATGGGGGAGCGGACTTGACGTTGCTCCAGTTGGATCTTGATGCGGTCGTACTCCAGACCGCGAACACTGATCTCTTCCTGGACCGCCAGCAGTTGGGCTTCAGAGACTTCCTTCTCGACAAAGCTGCGGTCGAGTTCTTCCTGCGTTGCGTGCTTGCGATCAAAAAGCAGCTTCAGCTTCTCGCAGCGTTCTGATTTCAGCCGAACATCCGCAGTGGCCGATTTCAATCGCCCTTGAGCCTGGCGACCGCGATCGGCGATCTCCAACGTTGCATTGAGTAATGATTGATCAAGGCTACCGAGGACCTGGTCCTTCTTGACTTGATCGCCTTCTTTGACGTTGACCAGTGAAACGATCCCTGTGTCGGTCGCAGCGACATCGAGGTCACGATAGGGCTCGGTGAACCCTTCGATCTCCCCGGCCAGCAATGGACCAGCGATCAAGCTGGCTGCGAGAGTCGCACACAGCTGCCAGATTCGGTGACGAGTGGTCATGATCTTTCTCCCAGAAACTTCGCGAGAGTTGAGTCGCGTTGCAGGTCATGTTCCAGCATGTGGTGACGTTGCTGTGAGGCGAGCAGCTCGGTCGCGGATTGAAGCTGTCTGAGCTCCGTGGTCATGTCGGTCAGACACTCGGATCCCTCACCAACTCGCTTGCGGATGCGAGAGGCGAGCGTGGCCCCATGTTGTGCCAACAACTCGTCCTCGGCGGAAACGAACATTTGAGCTGATCCCGGTTGGCCTTGGCGTGCCCCTCGGCCAATCAACTGACGATCGACACGATGTGATTCGTACGGCTCGGTGCAGATGACATGCAGCCCTCCGCGTTCCAGCGCTTCAATCGAGGGCTTAATGTCTGTTCCCCGTCCGGCAAGGTTGGTGGCGATCGTGATGGCTCCGATCTGTCCCGCCTGCGAGACGATCTCCGCCTCGCTCTTGTCCTGGCGTCCGTTGAGTAACTCGAAAGGGAGACCTCGCTCCTTCAGGAGTGCGCCCAGCTTCTCGCTACTGGCGATACATCGAGTTCCCACGAGAATTGGCTGCCCGGTCTGGTGGCGGGCATGAATCTCGTCCGCGATGGCCTTCCACTTGGCGTCGGCTGTTGTGAAGAAACGCGTGGGGAGAATTTGGCGCTGTGTGGGAATTCGTAGTGGAACCGGCACGACTTCCACGCGATAGATCGATTGGAACTCGTCCTCGCCCCCCGTGGCTGTGCCGGTCATGCCGCTTAAGGTGCGGTATAACCTGAGGAAGCGTTGACGCGTGATTCGGGCGAGCGAACGCGTATCCGGAGTGATTTTTAACCCCTCCTTGGCGAGGATCGCCTGATGCAGTCCTTCACTCCAGGTCCGGTCGGGCATGATGCGTCCGGTGGAGCCATCGACGATCTGCACCTCACTGTCGTCAATGATGTAGTCGGCGTCGCGATGAAAGAGATGCCGGGCTTTCAGGGCCGCCTCGACATAGAGTGCCCAGGGCCGAATCAGAAGGTGGACGGGGACTTGATCGAGGAGCGAGTGAGCCTTGTCTCGACCGTTGGGTGTCAGGCGAATCACTCCGAGAGCTGTGTTGAACTCGAAGTCATCCGGAGTTCGCAGAGTCTCTGCCAATCGGAGTGCAGCCAGATGGGCAGCGGCATCGGGGGCCTCGCCGGGAGCAGCTTCGCTGATCAGCAGCGGGGACACGGCGTCATCGAGCATGACATGATCGGCCTCGTCCACGATGGCATAGTTCAATCCCCGCTGCATCGTGACTCGCGGTGACAGGCCCTCGCGAAGATGCTGTCGAATCATCGAACCGAGGGAGGCCGCCTTGGCCTGCCGCATGGCAATCTGGTCTCGCAGGTAATCGAACCCGAATTCGAACCCGTTTCCATAGACGATGTCGCGGTCATAGAGCGGGCGTTTGACGGCGGCTGGGGCCTGCTCGGGTAGCACGGCCACCGACAGCCCAAGTAGTTCAAAGACAGGACGCAACTCCTCGCAGTCGCGTTCAGCCAGGTAGCTGTTCGAGGTCATGACATGGACGCCGCGTCCCGTGAGTGCGTGCGTAAATGCCGGGGCCGCTGCGGTCAGGGTCTTGCCTTCACCGGTCGCCATCTCAGCGATGGCTCCATAGGCCAAGACGAGGCCGCCGAGGAGTTGGACATCGTGAAGCGTTTTTCCGTGAACCCGGCGAATTGCTTCGGCGGCCATCGCAAAGGCTGTCTCCAGAACTTGCGGTGTCAGGACGTCCAGCCCCGCTTCGACGTGCTCTCTCAGGTCACTCGTTTCCGATTTGAGTTCAGCGTCACTTTTCCGGGACAGCCGTTCGACGTTGGCTCGAATGCCCGGAAGGTGCGCAGCATGGCGATTCGCCCGAAGTACTCGGCGATGAAGAGTCGTTCGATCATGTGAACGTATCGCCCACTGCACGGAAAACACCTGTGATCTTGTTTGGCAATCGTTGATAGAGATGAGATTTCTGAGGATGAAGCCACACGCGAGTTGTTGAGTGCGGCTCCTGAAGTTCAGTCTTTGAAGACCTTCCCGTTCGCCTGCCCGGAACCCGACTTCTGTTTTGATGCTGGCTTAGTCGTTGGGCGGGACGGGCCCGAGGCGCTTCGAGTCATGCCGGAGAAGGGACGGAAGAGCTTCTTGCGAGACTCGGGCTCAGCTGTGGAGATCGGTTCGGCCTCTGCTGGTGTGGGTGACTCGGGCTCGGGAGCGGGTTCCGGCTCAACTTGCTCCGGTGAGTCAAGAGTCGGTGAGGAACCGTCCGGGTAGCGCTCGGGATTCTGCGAGATCAGCAACGTGCCCATTGCACGTCGCACTCGAATCAGACTGACGGAGTAGGCGACCTGAGCATTCACGAACTCGACTTCCGCGTCGGTCTCTCGCTGTTGCGAATCGAGCAGGTCTTCCAACAGCAGCGTCGTGCCGCGATCTCCACCGGGCAGAACCTTCCAGCGATCTTCGAGATAGCTCGACTCGGTCTCCGCAGCCACCAGCGACTGGAACTTGGCGATCATCTCTCGATAGGAGGTCTCTGTTTCGCGGACGGCGAGTTCGACTTCGGTCAGCCCTGTTTCGACAACCGTCCGAAAATCGTAAACCGATCGCGTCAGTTCCCATTGCCGGCGATCCAGACGGGCCTTGGCGGCGCGATTCCCCAGAGGCATCTCGTAAAGAGTCCCCACCGTGTAGCCCGGACGAGCAACCGAGAACTGATCGACCCACGCCTGGGCGATGTCGTGATCTCCTTGCAGACCCGCAACGTAGGTCGTCAGCACGAGGTCGAGCTTCGGAAGAAGTTCATTCTGAGAGACTCCCAGGCGAACACCGGCTGCCCGCAGATCATGAACAGCCTGAGAAATGTCTGGGCGGTGTTGGAGTGCTTGCTGCAGTGAACCGGTCATCGAGAGCGGGACGTGTTCCGCATGGGGGGCTTCGATGGGGACCAGTTCCGAAGACGACAGGTCAAGGAACTTCGGATCATTGACGAGCAATCGCAAACGGGACTCCGCGTTACGAATCGCGGTTTGGGATCTCACGATCTCCGACCGACGACTGGCGACAGCTGCCTTGGCACGATTCACCTGACGCTGCAGGGCGTCGATGTCAGCTCGTCCCCCGAGGGTCTCCAGGATGTATTCGGCCCGATCGTAAACCCGCTGCCGCTGCAGAAAGACCACGCGAGAACGGTACAAGTCCCAATACGCTTCGGTGACGCGGATCAGATGCTCCTGCAACTCTTCCTGAACCACATCAAAGGAGCGGTTCAGTTCGATCTGGGCCAGGACGATCCGTGACTGGTTGTAGGCCACTCCCGCACCATTCAGGAGCGGTTGCGTGTAGTTGACCATCAGCCGGGCGGTCCCCTGCGGGCGAGGAACGAAGAACGACGAGTTGTTGTCCTGCCAGCCCAGCTTTTGTGAGATGTCGACCTGACCACCGTACTCATTGCGACGTTTCAAGCCCGCGGTGTTGACGGCAATCTGGTCGATGAACCGTGTGGAGTTGTTACCTGTGGTCAGCGTGTTGCCGACGGGATCGTTCAAGTCGTCCCATCGCGATTCAACGAATGAGGTCCAGTCGAATGCGGCGTTCTCCGTCGCCAGAACGCTATTGGCGATCTCAGGCTGAGTGCGGAAGCCGAGGATCTGGGGCGAGTACTGCAACGCTCCCGTGACCAGCGAATCGACATCGACCGGTACAGCTGTCTTGTTTGCTTTGATCAGCGTCGGCAACTGACTAATCCACCAGGGGACATAGTCGGCGGGCAACTCGCTCAGGTCGTCCGCCCGCGTGTCCATCTCCTCGTGCTCGGGAGCTCGCGCGACACGATCCTCAAAGGTCGCTGTCCAGGGCAGGGCGTCGGGATCCTGGTTCGCCGGCACATACGGGGGCGACAACGCTGCGACCCCTGCCAAATCACTCTGAGTGTCCCGCATGGTGATGGGAACTCCTGGAGCCTGCTTGGAATCGGACTCTTTTCGAGAATCGCTCTCAGGGATTTCCTCGGGAGCCGCCTCTTCCTGAATTGGGGACGGACGCTTTTCCGGGAGTGGTTTCGCATTCCCGCGTGGAGGCGGGGGATCGCCATCCTCCGGGAGCGGTGGTTCCACACCTTGAACAGGTTGAATGTTCGAATGGTGAGCACGTCGCCGTGCCGAGTCGTTCTTCGGCAGATTCACTTGGCCCGGGAAGCCGAGTCCCAGGGGACGATTGACTCCGACAGCAGCCCGCCCTCGAGGAGATGCTTCAGACTTGGGCGCATCTGCCTCGTCAATATCATCAAACTCCGGGGCCATCAGCTGGATGACCGGAGCGTTCTCGGATGGGGGAGGTCCCCCGATGACGGTCACTGCCAGCCAGGCAGATGACGTCAAAGCTGCGGCGGCAGCAATCCATTTGTGATGACGATCCATGCCTGTTTGCCTTCCCTGGCAGCGCCACATGGGGCGCGAGTCACCCAGAATCCACTTCTGGATGCCTATTCATTCTCAGTCTCTTTCTGATCGACGGAAAGGGGCGTTCACCCGTCGTTAGCTCAACTGAATTGGACGGGTGCAGTGTTTTGCGTACGAGCGTATGTGTCGCGAGTCGCAGAATCGACAGCTCTCCGAGTTCCGGAAGCCTGAGAACTGCCGTTACCTTCGTTACAACCCGACCGCCGGAGTATTCGTTACCAGCTTAACAGTCCACCTGATTTGCCTCAGACTCGCTTTCTGCAAACTAGGCTTCCAGCAGAAGAAACCCCTCGTGGCCGATGGATCTCTGCATGCTGACCGCACTTCTTCGCTGGATGAACCAGTCGCGCACGGACCAGCGCTCCTCATTGGCAGAGGCTCCACGACTTCACCAGTCGTCAGGGAGAGCGTACTCTCGTTTTCATAAGACCCTGTTGTCCCCCTGGTTTCGTCAGCTCTGGCCGGAATCTCCCGCTGGTCGCGCGTTGTCGCTGGATGTCTTTGAAGACCGGCTCTTGTTCAGTGCAGCACCGGCTCCCATGCCGGCACCGGCGGAAGTCGTGGTTGTGGCACAAGTGGATGCTGCAGCGGCTCCATCGGTTGAGTCAGAGGCCGCGTCCACTGATTCAATCGCGGAGGGCGCTCGAGCTGCGGCCGAGGAGAATCAAGCAGCTGATACCGCAGCTGAGCAGAACCTGACTAATGAGGTCCACGAAGACGTTGGTGCCACGTTGATCGTCGTCGACTCCACCGTGGATGGATATGAGGAACTGCTGGAGAAACTCAGTTCGTATCAGTCGGGTCCAACGGTTCTTCTGGTACTTGATCAGCAACGTGATGGCATTGAGCAGATCACGGAGCGCTTAGAGAAGCTGGGCGAAACGAAGGCGATTCACATCATCTCGCACGGCGATGAGGCGGGGCTTCACCTCGGCAGTACCTGGCTGAGCGCGGATACAATTTCATTACAGGCGAGTTCGCTGACTCAGTGGCAGGCGTTGCTCTCCGCTGATGCGGATCTTTTGCTGTATGGGTGTGATCTGGCTGCCGGAGCTTCCGGGCAGCAGTTCTTGCAGTCGTTAAGTGTGCTCACGGGAGCCGATGTCGCCGCGAGCACCAACGCCACCGGAGCTGCAAATCTTGGCGGTGACTGGACTCTGGAGTATCAGTTCGGCAGTCTTCAAACGGCTTCGCTGGCAGAGCAGGTGAGCCTGTTCGACTGGCAGGGATTGCTGACGACGAACACGTACCAGCAGGGGAGTGGTGGTTATCTGGATGCGGCCGATACTTCAGTGGAGGCTGGCGATCCCGACTCCACAGGCGGTACTGCCTTACAAGTGACAGTCGGGGGGCCGACTTCTCAAACGGGCTTGATTAAGTTCCAGAGTCTGTTCGGAGATGGGCCCGGCCAGATTCCGTACGGCTCGACGATTACCTCGGCCAGCTTGCGTCTGAACGTCGTGACTGGGACAGCTGCGGACTCCACGATTGGCCTCTATCGAGTGCTGGGGACAAGTTGGACAGAAGCTGCGACCTGGAATTCACTGGATGGGGGACTGACACGTGATGGTGTGGGCGTTTCGACCGTCGCCGATGCGGTAATCACGAACACCACGTCAACTGGCTTGCTGACGATTGCTGGCTTACAGGAGTCCCTGCAGGCGTGGAGTGATGGCGAGGCCAACAATGGCTGGGCGTTGTTTGGTGACAGTACCACGGCTTGGGCATTCACATCGGCTGATGGCGAATCGACTTCGCTGCGACCGATGTTGATCGTCGACTACACCCCTCCTGCAAATGCAGCAGTGGAGCTTCGGTCGACCAACGAGATTCGAGTCAATCCGGTTACAAGTGGAGTCCAGTCGACCACTACAAATTCGAGAAACGCACATGATTCCGTGGGCATGGATGCGAATGGCAACTACGTGGTTGTCTGGACCAGTGATTCCGGTGATGGCAGTGGAGCTGCGGTGTATGCCCAGCGCTACAACGCACGCGGCGTGGCACAAGGTTCCGTGTTTCGGGTGAATCAGTCGACCTCCGGCAATCAGCAATGGGCGTCGGTCGCCGTGAATGCCGATGGTCAGTTCGTCGTGACATGGACCAGTCAGTGGCAGGACGGGTGGGGCCAGGGAGTCTACGCCCGTGTCTTCGACGCGATGGGAGTGGGAGGGGATGAGTTTCAGGTGAACACGACCACCTGGGGAGATCAGATGGCATCCGCAATTGGTGTGAGTGCGGATGGTTCGTTTGTGATTGCCTGGGAAGGGAACGGACCGGGCGACTCATCAGGCGTGTTTGCACAGCGATTTGACGCGAACGGAACAAAAGACGGCAGCGAATTTCGTGTGAATTCGATTACGAGCAACAGTCAGACTGACGTCGCAGTCGCTGTGAGCCGTGATGGTCAGTTCATGGTTGTCTGGGACGACAGCCTGGGAACCCGTGGGCGTCGTTTCAACGCGAGTGGGACAGCGGTTGATCTTCTTGATTTGCTGATCCATGTCGACACGACATCCGGGAATGCGGATGTCGCTGCGACCGGTGATGGAGACTACCACATCGTCTGGCGCACGACGGGGGGAGGAGACGGCAGCGGTCGCGGGCTGTGGCAGCTCCATCTGGGGGCTTCGGACCTGATTCCCGGGACTCCGGTTCAGGTGACCGCCAGTACGGTGAATGATCAAACAGAGCCTTCGATCACGAGTGCTGCCAACGGGGACTACCTCATCACCTGGCAGGGGGCTGGGCCTGGTGACAATGCGGGTGTCTTCGCTCGCAAGTTCACGCGTGATGGAACTCCGGTCGGAACCGAGTTTCAATTGAATGACACGTCCGCCGGATCGCAGGTCTCTGTCTCGGGGGCAATGCTGAATCTGGAAAACTTCGTCACCGTCTGGTCAGGCAGCGGGACCGGGGATACCACCGGCATCTACACCAGGGCGATCGGGACTCTCGACAACCAGTCTTCCTTGCTGTTCACCACCAACGACAACGTCAACTCCAGCGGGATCTCCGCGTTGCCCTCGTGGACAACGGGTGATGTACTGGCAATCGGCGAACCGAATCTGACTCTCGGCGAGAACACCTCGGGCAAGGTGTGGACCGTCGGCAACATCAACGCGGTTGCCAATGACGGAAACGTCAAAATCAAAGGTTTAGATGTCATACAGCACGATGTCCTGGTCGCTGCCGGGACCAAGCAGATTCAGCTGTACGCGGGTGATGTTCTGTTCTCCGTCGAAGGTTCGGAAACGCTGGCCGGGCTGTCGGTCCAGTCGGATGACATCCTGGTCTTTCGGCCATCAGCTCCGTGGAACTATGCCAATGGCACGATCCTGATGCTGTTTGATGGGCTTCTGTCAGTGGACGGAGGGGCCATTGAGTCACCGTCCGATTTTGATCTGGTCGACCGAGACACCCAGATGGGCGATATCACGCTCCATGCGGGCGATCTGATTGTGGCGAGCCAGGCCAGTGGTGAGTCGGTCATTCAGCTCTTTCACGCCACGACCTCCGGATCGGGAACGACCAGTGGAACGGTCTCCACCATTCTGGATGGTTCCGAAATCGGATTGGGCAGCGAAGAGATCGCCGGGCTTCACTTCGTGGAACGAGACATGCGGATGGGAGGAATGACACTCCTGTCCGGCGATTTGCTGGTGTCGACGATCAACGACACGACGATCGGTTCGAACAGCCTCCTCGTGACCCGCAATGATGTGGCTCGTCTCACCGTTACCCAGACCAGCGTAAATGGGGCTGCCAACGCGGTCGCTAGCATCGCGGTGGATGGAAGTGACGTGTCGCTCGACACATCTGGTGAGACGATTCGAGCTCTTGCCATGGTACATGTGGGGACTCACCCCGCGGCTAATGACGAAACGATCACGCTCTCCGAGGACGTGACGTTTTCCAGTCAGAGTCGCTGGGATCTCGCGAACTGGGATTCGCGGATGCGATTGACGTTTGATAACGCGACGCGGGCGGAGAATCTCACGGACTTCCCGATTCTGGTGACCCTCGACACGAATCGCTTCGACTACTCGCTGGCCCAGGCCAATGGGGCAGACATCCGGTTTGTGGACACCGACGGCACCGTGTTGGACTATGAAATCGAGACTTGGAATCCCAACGGGCAAAGCGCGATCTGGGTGAAAGTCCCCCGAATTGATGCGAGCTCTGGCTCGGATTCAATCTGGATGTATTACGGGAACGCAGCTGCGAGTGATGCACAGAACCCGACGGGGGTCTGGTCCAATGGGTATGTCGGGGTCTGGCACTTGAGCGGCAACCCGTCCGAGGCAATGGCCATTCAAGACTCCTCGTCCAGCCAGGTGGATGGAACTTCGATCGGGATGGATGCCTCGAATCAGGTGAACGGTCCCATCGGCGGAGCTCTGAAGTTCGATGGGGTCAGCGAATACATTCGATTGAACTCGACGGGGACGGATCCGACGGCGGTTGATCCCTCTCAGTTGACGATCGAAGCCTGGGCTCAGTCACTCGGCGATACGGGGACAGCGGAGAGAATTGTGAACCGCCGGAATATTGTGGGAACAGCGATCTATGAGTCGTATGGGTTGGCCACATCAAGCGGTGACCGAAGTCGGCTGGTCAACAGCACTGGGACGCCCGACTTGGTGGGGACCGAGGGGACATTACCCGAAGATCGTTGGCGATACGTGACAGGAGTGTTGGCAGACGGAAATTCCTCGCTGTATGTGGATGGGGTGTTGAACGCCACCCAATCGGGAGTGAACTCTTTCGGCAGCAGCGATGCTACGATCACCATTGGCGCGGGTGAGATGGGGCTGACGTCGACGATCTCCCAGTATTGGAAGGGCGGTGTCGATGAAGTGCGGCTCTCCAACGTCGCCCGGTCAGCTGCGTGGACCTCGGCCCAGTATGCATCGATGATTGATGCGATTATTACCTACGGCGACCGCCAGACGCATTCGGGGTTGCTGGATAACGATACCTCACCAACGAACAGCCCGTTGACGGTGTCTCGGGTCGATGTGTCGGGCCTCGCTGGAGTTGCTGCCGCCACGGTGACTGATGATGGACGGATCACGATTACTCCTCTCACGCAGTCTCTGGCTGCGGGCGAAACGCTCTCCCGGCAGATCGCCTATACCGTGATGGACGAGAACGGGAACTCCGATCTGGCCACGGCCACGATCGTGATCGAAGGAGCCAACGACGCCCCGGTCATCAACGATGCGAATGCGGCGCTCACCTTGACCAGCATCATGGAAGATGCCGCGATGACAGGGGACACGGTTGAGGCGATCCTGGAATCCGCAGGTGGCTCGCTGATTCGTGATGTCGATCATCATGCCGTCCAGGGGATCGCCGTGACCTCGGCGGATCAGACCCACGGACAATGGCAGTACTCTCTCGATGGAACAACGTGGTTGGATCTCAGTGGGTTAAGTGATTCGAACGCCACACTATTCGACACTTCAGCACGGATTCGTTTCGTGCCGGCTGCGGATTTCAGCGGAGTCGCGGGTGGGCTGACATTCCGAGCGTGGGATCAAACGACTGGAACAAGTGGTCAAACCGGCGTCGATACCACTGTCGCGGGAGGACGCACCGCCTTCAGCCTGCTGACGGCGACCGCCTCGATTCAGGTTCAGTCGGCGAACGATACACCTACGGTCGGAACAAACACCGGGACTACGGTCGCAGAAGGGGCTGCTGTCGTGCTTTCTGGTTCCCAACTCTCGGCAACCGACACCGACAACACCCCCGGAAATCTGGTTTACAGTGTGACGACGTCTCCCGCCCATGGATATCTGGAGCGAGTGGGATCACCCGGCGTCTCGGTTACCACTTTCACTCAGGCTGATATCGATTCGCAAGAGATTCGTTATGTCCATGATGGTGGTGAATCCGTTGCGGATGCGTTCACGTTCTCACTCGCGGATGGTCAAGCGACCGTCGAGGGAACATTCGAAATCACGGTGACTCCGGTGAACGATGCCCCGGTGGTCAGTACGAGTCTGGGACTGACGGTGGCAGAGGGCGACAGCGGAGTGATCCTCGGAACGTCACTCGCAGCTGCCGACCCGGACAATGAGACATCGCAACTGGTCTATACGCTCACCAGTGCTCCGCAACATGGCTGGCTGGAGGACATCTCGGATCCCGGTGTTTCGATCACAACCTTCACGCAGGCCCAACTCGATCTGCAACAGATTCGCTATGTGCACGATGGAAGCGAGTCGACTTCGGATCTACTCAGCTTCTTGTTGTCGGATGGGGCGGAGTCGGTCTCGGGCAGCTTTGAGATCGCGATCGACCCCGTCAACGATGCTCCAGTTGTTGTGGGGAGCTTGATTTCAGTGATCGAAGGGCAGGCCGTAACTCTGGGGGCGAATCATCTGCGAGCCACCGATGCGGAAGGGGATTCGGTGACCTACACCGTTTCGGATGTCACGCATGGTCGCTTTGTGAATCAGACGACCGGGCTCGATGTCACGACATTCACTCAGAGTGAGTTGAATGATGGCGTGATTGCCTACATCCACGATGGAGGTGATTCGCCGCCAACCGCCAACGTGTCAGTCTCCGACTCGCAGTTACAATCCTCGCCGACAAGCATTCAGTTCTCTGTGACGCCGGTTAATGACCCACCCGTGATTCCGCCCGCGGTCTTTCAGGTCCCGGAGAATGCCGAGAACGGAACGATCGTCGGGACGGTGACGATCGACGATCCCGATGTCGACGATCACCACACGTTCAGCTTGCTGGACGGCCCCTCCAGTGAGTATTTCACCATCGATGCTGAGACGGGCGAGATCCGTGTCGCCGATAGTCAAGGACTGAATTACGAGGCCCAGTCGCTTCATGAGCTAGTTGTTCAAGTGGTCGACGCAGCGGGCGTGGTCGCTCAAGGAACCGTGCAGATCCAACTGGTCGATGTGAAAGAGGCTCCGATCGCTCTGGGACTGAGTGATGTGCAGGGCGTTGAAGATCACCCGATCGCCGTGATCGACCTGCGTCCCGGCTGGACTGATCCCGATGCTGACGAGTTAACCTATCAGGTTCTATCGATGTCGAACCCGGATCTCATTGCCTCCGCTTCGATTTCGCCTGACGGCCAGTTGACGCTGGTCGCCGCTCCCGATGCCACAGGCCAGACCCAGATCACGCTGCAGGCCACCGACGCGGATGGACTGACTGCTACCACCACGCTGACCGTCACACTCAGCCCGGTGAATGATCGACCAGTGGCCAATTCGGATACTTGGCCCGAGTTCATTTCGACCGCGACCACGATCGATCCAGCCACCTTGCTGGCGAATGACTACGATGTCGATAGCACTCAGCTCAACGTGGTGATCAAGAAATTGCCCAAGCATGGCACACTGAAGACCAATGCCGACGGTACCTATACCTACACCCCTTGGGGCGGGTACACGGGAATCGATACGTTTCAGTATGCGATCACGGATGGGGTGTTACTCAGTCAGAATGCGGTAGTCAGGTTAAACCTCGTGGCGCTGGCTCCCAGCCCGTCTCAGTCACAGACGTCGAACGGAGATTCCGCGTCGAATACCTCGAACACGGCCTCCTCGAATGCCAACACTCCTGATGCATCCAACTCCCCAGCCAACCGGCCGACCGGAGCCAATGCCCCGGGCATTTTGGCATCCAATGCCCCTCCGCCGAATAACGCCTCGACATCCAGCCATGGATCGGAAAACAGCTCAATGGTCTCTCCGATTCCAAGTACGACATCGCTGGAAGATGTTGGCCAGCTGAGCTTTCACCGAGCGAGACCACAGACGGATGCGAACAATCCGTTTGACCGAGGACGTTCTGCTCATGAAGTGATTCGTGCGGGGACACGGTCACAGTCTCGCGATTTGAGTCCGATGGATCACGCAGAGAGTGATTCGTTTCTGTCTCGTTTGTCGAGTGCGGATGTGGCCACTCGCGTGAGTCCGAGCCTGATCCTGGGACTCCAGGCCAATCAGGTGGCCTTCGAACAGGTGAAAGAATCGTTGCAACCCGCTTTGGCGAACCAGCTGGTATTTGAGGTACCAGCGTTAGCCGGTGCGTCACTGTCCGTGGGATACGTCGTGTGGATGCTCCGAGGTGGAGTATTGATCACAAGTCTGCTCGCCCAGATGCCAGCGTGGCGTATTGTTGACCCATTGGTGGTCTTAGAGTCACTCGACAAAAGTGACGAGGACGATGAATCGATTGGTTCGCTCGTGGAACAAGGTCAGTCCGAACACGAGTGTGCTGTGTGATGTTCTCCGCAGGGATGCAGAGAGTGATGGAGCCCCCCATGTCATTTCTCAAGCCCCTCAGCGTGCGCACACGTCTCGCGATCGCGTTGTCGTGTATTGTCTCGACAGTGTTGACCCTGGCGCTCGCGTTGAACATCGCTCCCTCTGCAGAGAACGAGACCCTCAAAGGGCGGGCGGCTTTGGCCCAGACCATTGGGTATGCAGCCCTGCTGCAGTTCGGTCAGAACGGCACGGAAAGTTATGACTCCATTCAGGAGTTGCTCGCCAAAACTGTCGAGCATAATCCCGATCTGTTATCGGCTGGATTTCGCAAAGACGGTCATCTGCTCGTGTCGGTCGGCAAGCACCAGACTCTATGGGAGAAGCAGGACGACGAGAGTGTCTCGACTGAGACGCATGTTCAACTCCCTCTGAACCTCTCTAATGAAGAACGATTCGGTGTCATCGAGCTGCGATTCCGTCCGATTCGCTTAGAGGGGTGGCGGGGAGTCATCTGGAACGCCTGGACGCCCATGTATCTCTTTATGGGGATCAGTTGCTTCCTGGGGTTCTCGTTCCTGATCAAGAAAGTGCTGCAACAACTCGACCCGTCACAGGCGGTTCCGGGCCGAGTTCGCGAGGCTCTGGATTCGCTCGCGGAAGGTTTGCTTGTGATCAATCGGCAAGGGCGAATTGCTCTGGCCAACAGCTCTTTCGCACGGTTCGTGGACAAGACTCCGGAAAGTCTGGTGGGTGTCCCCGCCGCGAAGCTGTCCTGGATCACGGGTGATGATGGCCCTTGGATTCCCCCCTGGCAGTCAGCGCTGCAGCAGGAGCGGCCCCAGGCGAACGTCATGCTGCAGATGCGCGACCTGAAGGGCGTCGTTCGGACATTCATGGTCAACTGTTCGCCGGTTCTCGGAAACGGGGGAACTTACCGCGGTGTTTTGGCCAGCTTCGACGATGTGACACTGCTGGAGGAGAAGAAGAAGGAACTCAGTACTGCCAAGGAAGCGGCAGAGTCAGCCAACCGGGCGAAGAGTGAATTCCTGGCGAACATGAGCCACGAGATCCGCACCCCGATGAATGCGGTCCTGGGATTCACTGACGTGTTGCGTCGCGGATTGGCAGAGTCGGCTGAGCAACAGCAACACTATCTCGACACCATTCACAGCAATGGGAAACATTTGCTGGAGCTGATTAACGACATCTTGGATCTGTCCAAGGTGGAAGCTGGACATCTGGAGTTGGAGTCGACAGAGACTCCACTGCACCAGATGGCGTTTGATATCGTCGCGGTCTTAGGGGTGAAGGCCCACGAGAAAGGAATCAGCCTGGTCTATGAATCGGCCGGACTGGTGCCTGACCTCATCATCAGTGATCCGACGCGATTGCGTCAGATGCTGACGAATCTTGTGGGTAACGCGATCAAGTTTACGTCACATGGTGGAGTGCGTGTTGTCTCCCGTGTTGTGAAAACGCGGGGTCATCAGGAACTGATGATCGATGTCGTCGACACCGGTATCGGGATGAAGCCTGAGTCACTCAACCGCCTGTTCAATGCGTTCGTGCAGGCCGACAGCAGTACGACTCGTAAATTCGGGGGAACGGGGCTGGGGCTGGTGATCAGTCGCAAGTTCGCCCGAGCAATGAATGGCGATGTGACCGTCGCGAGTGAACTCGGAAAAGGATCGACATTTACGATCCGTATTCCACTGCTTCCGGCGAAGTCCGCCCGCTGGATCGATGCGGAGACGGCGGGGCGAGAGCTCTCGAAGAGTCGTGCCTCACAGGGGCTGGACCCGTCGCACATGCGGTTGAAATCAGCGCGTGTTCTCGTGGTGGATGACGGAGAGCCCAATCGTGAACTGATCCGGCTGGTTCTCCGACGGACGGGGTTGACTGTCGACGAAGCAGAAAATGGTCAGCACGCGATTTCGGCCGTTGAGAAACAGCCTTACGACATCATCCTCATGGATATGCAGATGCCCGTGATGGACGGTTACGAGGCGGCGAAGTTGCTGCGACAAATGGGCCGTACCATGCCGATCATCGCGCTCACTGGCCATGCGATGAAAGGTGATGAAGAGAAATGCCGTGAGGCTGGTTGTACTGGTTACCTCACGAAGCCGGTCAACATTGACGAGCTACTCAAGACTGTGGCGGAGATCGTAGGGCGGGATCATTCCCTTCCCCTTCCGGAGGCTCCAGAGGTGGTCAAGCCCGTCGCGTCGCAAGCCTCTGTTTCTGCAGGATCTCCGGGACCGATCGATCAGGTGCTGGATGCTGTTCAGTCGCCTGTGCCCGCTGCGATGAAGTCTCAGCCAGCTCCGATTGGACTGCCTCTGGTGTCCACGTTGCCCATGGACGATCCAGAATTCCGCGAGATCGTGGTGCGGTTCGTCAGTCGGCTGGAAGGGCAGATCGTCGCCATGCGAACGGCACTGGCCAGCAAAGACGCCCATGAGTTGGCACATCTCGCTCATTGGCTGAAAGGAGCTGGGGGCACGGTCGGGTTCTCCATCCTCAGTGATTTGGGGCGTGAGATGGAGACGAACGTCAAAGCTCGGGACTGGGCCCGGGTGGCTGCACATGTGGACGAGATTGAGGCACAAACAGCCCGGATCGTCGTTCCCAACCTCACTTTGGCGTGATGCGTGGAATCGTCACGATCGGAACACGCAACACAAGATGTCGCGAAATGGCAGCATGTCTCAGGTTCCCCCCACGCGAAGCCTGTTCTCAAGCTAAATCCTCCATAGGGCTTGGGCATTAGAAGTGCCCGTCAGGAGTGGAAGATGATTCCGAGTCAGACCAACCCGGTTCCCTCGATGCGAGACGCGTCCAAGCCGACACCTCGTCCATCCGGTGCCTCGCTGCAGCGTGTTCTCGACACGAATGCCGCGAAACGCATGCTCGAGACCAAGAGCTCACGAATCCTCATTGTGGATGACGAAGAGCTCAACGTCCGGATCGTCCGCAAATATCTGACCGACGCTGGCTATACAAACTTCGTCACGACCTCCGATTCGACCGAAGCCATTGATCTGATTCGTAGCGAGCGTCCCGACCTGGTGCTGCTCGATGTGATGATGCCCGAAGTGAGCGGCATCGACATCCTGCATCTGATGCATCTGGATGACCGCCTGCATCACATTCCCGTGGTCGTGCTCTCGGCGGCGACCGATCGTGACGTCAAGCACATCTGTCTGGAACTCGGGGTCTCGGACTTTCTCAGCAAACCCATTGATCCGATCGAGTTGTTGCCCCGCGTCCGTAATACGCTGCTGAACAAGCAGTACCGCGATCAACTGTCGGTCCATGCCGAGAAGCTGGAAGACCAGGTCCGCCAGCGAACCGCTGAACTGGCAGCCTCGCGTCAGGAGATCGTGCACTGTCTCGCGCGTGCAGCTGAGTATCGCGACGACGATACTGGCCATCATGTGATGCGGGTGGGGAAGTATGTGGGCGTCATCGCCCGCGAAATGAACTTCAACGAATCTCGCGTCGAAGTCCTCGAACTGGCCGCCCAGCTGCATGACATTGGGAAGATTGGCATTCCAGATGTCGTCTTGCATAAGCCGGGCAAGCTCGATGACGGCGAACGCGAGACGATCAACAAACACTGTGCCATCGGCAAGCAGATCATCCAACCGCTGACACCGCACGAGTGGGGGATCTTCAAGAGCCATACCCGCCTGGGAGCGAACCTGCTACACGTGTCGAGCTCGCCGCTGCTGATGCTGGCTGCACGGATTGCACAAACTCACCACGAGCGATTCGACGGGACTGGATATCCGCTTGGCCTCAAAGGCGAGGACATTCCGATCGAAGGGCGGATGACCGCGGTGGCCGATGTCTACGACGCACTCAGTACCAAGCGTCCCTATAAGGAGGCGTTCCCGCGAGAGAAGTGCTTCGAGATCATGTCCGAGGGGCGCGGGACACACTTCGACCCGGTGATTCTGGACGCGTTCTTCCGTCGCAGCGATGAGATCATCAGCATTCAGATGGAGTACATGGACCCGCAGTACTCCGCGGGCTGAGACAGTCACAGCATCTGACGAATGACAGAGGGCCCGGGGAATCTCCCCGGGCCCTCTTTGCTTTTGAAAGACTGGTTACCGATGCAGGCCTATTCCTTCTTAGCAGGGGCCTGGGCGCTGTCGAGCAAATACCGCATCAGGTCACGCGTGTCGGCTTCGTTGATCAACTCGCCGAAATTGGCGGGCATCAGCGACAGCGGCGAGACGTTGAGCGACTCAATCTCATCCTTGGCCAGTGAGAACTCCTTGCCGGTGCGGTCGGCAAAGTAATGAGTGTCTCCTTCGACGCGACGTGGCAGGCCGATCTCAATACGACCAGAGTTCAGGATGATTGTTGCTGATCGAAATGCCGTATCGACGTTTCGATTGGGAGCCAGAACATCCTCCAGCAAGCGGTCGATCCCTCGGACGCCAACCCCGTCCAGTTGCGGACCAATCTTCTGGCCTTCGCCCCGCAGCTGGTGACACACAGCGCAGTTTTTCTTAAAGAGTTCCTGACCATGCTTCGCGTCGCCGCTATGAGCGACGAAGTCAGCCTTGCGGGCTTTGATCAGCTTGCCAATCGCTTCGTCCTCAGAGGGCAGGTTCTTCGTCAGTTCCTCGACGGCAGCGTTCACTTCCGCGTTGTTGAGAGCGGCCAAACGCTGGGCGACTTCGGGACGCCGCAACAGCTGGGCCGGAAGAATTCCCTTACGGACACAACTGATAACGAGGCTTGCACCGTCTGGCACCTGCGACAGTTGAGCCGACAGTGAGGCCTGCGATGTTGTGGGCACGCCGCGGAGCACAACTTCGAGGTCCTCCGCGAAATGCGAACGATCCCCCGAGACCAGCGATGCGAAGAGCCGCTCACGTCGTTCGGCGTCCCACAGGCTGCTGGCCGCTGATGAGGCCAGAATCGAGACTCGTGGGTCCGACTCCGTCGCCGCCAGTGCCACAGCTGCACGGGTCCGCGTCGAAAGAGTCGCATTGGCGTCCCGAATGACGGCGTTCAACAGCTCGGTTGCCGATGTGATGTGGTATCGCCGAATCAGCTGGGCGATCGCTGAGAAGGAGTTCTTGGAGTCACGCGGATTCAACTCAGCCAGCGAGAATCGTCCCACCGCCATCCATGCATACCCGCCGCGATCATCGCCATCGATGAGTTCGAGATATCCTTTGCGGCCCTTGAGGTCGCTGAGGTTCCATTCGACCTTCTGAGCAAGGTCGTTCCGCGGAGGCAGGGCCTCACGCAGGACCTCGTTCGTCGCGGCGTCGCGCAGCACCACTCGATTGTTCGGCGGAGCAGGGCGGCTGGGCTCATCGTTATGACCTGCCATGAAGAACGTGAAGCTCTCCGGTAAATCGAAGGCGTCCGACTGGAGGACCCCGGTCTTCTGCTCACCGCGTACGAGTGAGCTGAAGTAGGTACCCTTCTGACCATCGGCGGAGTCGCGGACCTGCGGGACGAACACGTCTTCCCCGTCGAGCATGACGCCACCGAGCGGCCGACTTAACCAGCCCAACTGGCCACTCGGAAGTGATTTGAGAACACTGAGACAGACTTCGCTGACCCACTCCCGCATGGCTTGTGGCGGCTCGATCGAACGAGCTCGCAGTCCATCGTCAATTGCGATCAACTCAGACAGCGAGTCGGCGGGCGATTGCTGGGAGCTGGCTCGTCGCTGTGCGATCCAGTCAGCAAGCTTGCCCGCGTCCAATCGTTGTGCCACGAAGGTGGCAATTCGCAGGCGGTCGCTCTCGTTCGCCACTTGAGCGGCATCGCTCTTGACCAGCAGCTCCGCACCGGCGTCCGAGGCTGTTGCCAGGATGATCGGCAGCAGCTCAGCTGGGTGAGCCTTCACGAGGTCGGCGACAGACTGGCTGTTCGTGCAATCGGGATTCTTGAGATGGTCTCGGATCGCCATGCGGGCCACGTGGACCAAGTGGGTGTCCTGTGGATCGGCCTCTTGCCAGGCCTTCCAGAGGGCGTTGATCTGGCTCGGCAGAGGATGGCGTCCCATTGCATCAGCTGTCGCCCGGCGAACCATGGCGTTGGAGTCCGCGATCAGTTTCATGGCCGTCTGGGAATCCTCAGCGGTCCATTCAGGACGCTCGGCCAGGCAACGCGCCAGATGAGTGCGGACCACCGGTGAGCTATCGTCTGACATGCCGGTTCGGATCTCCTGTGACAGCTTGCCCAGCCGATTCAGCACCCACAATCCCATCGCTCGACGATCGGCTGAATCAGACGTGAGGACCGCCTCCTCGACGGGAGTCGCGGCCTTGTCGCCGAATCGGTCGATGATCTCGTTCGTCGCCTGGGCTCGGTTGTAAATGTTTGGGCTGCCGAGGGTGTCGACCAGCTGCTCCACAGTCATCGTGTGCAGGTTCACCGGTTGAAGAGGCGTTGATCCTTCGCCCGTGGCGACGATCCGCCAGACGCGACCCTTCTCGCGGTCGCGACGGGGGTGAGCCAGCGGCACTTCATAATGACCGATGATCGCGTTGTAGAAGTCGGCGACATACAAGGCTCCATCGGGCCCCAACTTCACATCGACAGGGCGGAACCATCCGTCATCGCAAGTGATGAAGTCGGGCTGCGAATCGACCATCAGCGTTGAGCCATGCTGAGTCAGCTTGTCGCGATGGACCTGACCGTTCACCGGGTTACACAGGTAGAGACACTCCTGGAACTCCTTGGGGAACTGAAGTGCCTGATACCAGGCCACGCCGCAGATGCCTGTCGAGCCGTGGCTGTGATTGATCATGTCGGGGCCGAAGCCCATCCCGTCGTTCGGCTTACCGAAGCTGGAGTAGTAGGCCCCCCGCAACAACAGCGTGAGTGGCATCGAGTGGCAGTCAGCCGTGAAGGCGTTGCCCCAGTGGTCGAAGCACAGGCCGAACGGGTTGACCTGTCCCCAGGTGAACTGCTCGATGGCTGAACCATCGACGCGGAATCGATAGGTGTTCCCGGAGTTCAGCGTCAGCGACTGGCCGTTCTTGCCCTTGATGTGCGACGTGTTGCGGAACCCGTGACAGGCATAGACCCAGCCATCCGCCCAGCGGGTAAAGGCGTTGGTCATGCCGTGCGTGTCGACGTTGCCATACTTTCCATAGAGAACTTCCTGGTCGTCAGATTTTCCGTCTCCATCCCGGTCGAAATACCGGACCATATTGGGAATGCTGTAGACGATCGCGCCGTCGTTCAGCGGAAGCTGGCCGATCGGGATGTTCAGGCCGCTCACGAAGGTGGTGACCTTAGCAGGGCGACCATCGGGGCCGATCCCTTCGACGACGGTCACACGGTCCTGAGGCTTGGGGGAGCTGGGGCCGGAGAACTTCTCTTCGCGGGGCTCGACCCCATCGCCTTCCACAGGGTAGGGGTACTCGACCGAACTGGTGATCCACAGCCGGCCGCTGGAGTCGAAGTTCAGATTCATCGGCTGTCCGATGTTCGGCTCCGAGACGATCAGCTGGATTTCGAACCCGGGAGGCAGGTGGAACTGAGCCCTCTGTTGTTCAGGCGTGAGCGCTTCGGTCTCGACAACCAGGGGGGTCGCTTGGACGGTGACTGCGGCCAAGCAGAACGCAAATCCAAAACACGATCGAGCGAAAGATCGCAACACTGGCGAGACTCCTGATGAATAGCAGTGGGTAGTGGAATAAAGGGTAGCAAGTGGGGTGGGGCTGGTCGACCGGATTGACGGCGGTGTTCCCCTGTGGAAATGCAGAAGATTGAGCGAACAGGCGGTGCTATTGGCACCATCCTTCACAAGGTCGTCTTCGATTCGCGGAGGTTTCTCGGATTTTTCTTGTATTGAAGGTTTCTGTGGGTAGCATGAGGGAGATCGACTGACCACCTGAAGAAGCGTGGTAAGCGGGTGGTCAATGGATTGACTTCGTTTTGTCGGGCTGGGAAGACACGGAGGAGATCATGCAGCAGCAATCAGTCGTTTGTGTTCCAGAAGCGTTTGAGTATCAATCGGAAGAATGCGGTAATTATCCCTTACCAGAGTTCAGTTTGTGCCCACCCCATCGGGTGGAGGCTGAGGTGTCCCGAACGTTGCGTGAGGCTCCGGGGGTTCACGTGGAATCGCTCTCAGTTCATCGCACGGACGACGATCACATCTGCCTGCATGGTGTGGTTGAACTCGACGACCCATCTGTGGATGTCGAGTCGATCATTCAGCGGGCATTGTCGATTGACCAGGTCATCAACCGCATGGTGGTCAAATATGGACCATCCGCTGTGTGCCAGGTGACCGACCTCGATCAGTCGTTCATGTGGGGGTAGCGAGTTCCGCGACCAAGTGAGTGTTCGGGATCACAGTCGGGGCGACTCTGAGTCACTCTCATGAAGGAGTGGCTCGGAGCCATCCTCGATATTCGGTTTGCGACCTGGGTACATGGCGATTGTCAGACATATGAGATACGCCAAATAGAGCCAGCTGAGGATGATCACCTCCTTTTTGTCGGGTTGCGGGCGCATTGCGGCAGGGAGCGTGGCGATTGCAAGTATGCTCGTCTCGATGACTGCAAGGATCATCGCCCCAAACAACAGAAAGAATCGCTGTCCCTGTTGTTCGCCGGGGGTGAGATCGTTCCGCGAAATAATGCGGATGCCCGAATAGAGTCGCACGAAAATACCAGCGATACAAATCAGGATTGGCAGGAATTCGAACCACTCATTGGCGCCAACATCCAGTCTGCCGATTACCCATGGCAGCAGTAACATGATGACAGGCAACAACCCGTCCCAGCACAGGACTTGCATCACCCACTTTGAGACATCGAGCCGACCTCGTTTCAAATCGTACTCCTGGGTGGGATGCTCGCTCGTTGTCATTCAGTGTCCGCCCGAAACGCTCCTGCGGGCAGCCAGTGCGGCCGGGTCTCCCTGTCGGTGTTGAATCCAGTTCGGCATCAGCGAACCGACAATCATGCCTACAAACGATGCGGCCAAACCATACAGCTGGGGGGGCATGCATTCCCAGATGACACTGCTTTCATCGTTGTGGATCGTGTACTTCGTGACGAGCCAGGCGGGCAGGGCGAACAGGATTGAAAAGACCGCTCCCTGTGTCTTGGCCTTCGACCAATAGATCCCGAACACCAGCGGGACGAAGGCCACCACGAGTGTCACGCTGTAACCCGCTTCCACCATCTCATACATCGTGGCATTTGAGTTGCACGAGATGGTCGTCGATAAAATGGCGACGATCACCAGAATCATGCGCAACAGCCGCAGCATCCGCTTGTCATCGAAGTGCTTGGTCAACGGCTGCAGGACATTCTCGACCAGAATGCTCGACGGGGCCAGTAGGGTCCCGCTGGCGGTCGACAGAATCGCCGAGAGCACAGCTCCGAAGAAGAGTACCTGACACCAAATCGGCGTCTTATTCAGGACCAGTGTCGGCAGTACCTTCTGGACTTCGCGGGAATCCTCGGATTGAAAATGCGAGGCTGCTGCAGGGTCAATGACCATGGCTGCGTAGGCAATAAACATCGGGACGAATGCGAAGGCAAAGTAGAACAAACCGCCCCCCAGCGTACCGATGGTGGCCGTTCGTTCATTCTTGGCACTGGTCACACGTTGAAATACGTCCTGCTGGGGAATCGATCCGAGTGCCATGGTGAGAAATTCGCCAATGAAGGCCATCCAGGCGGCGACCTTAACGTGAGGAAACAGGTCGAGCTTTCCCGCTTCATAGGCGTGCTTGACGACGTTTTCATAACCGCCAGCGTGCCCCCCCAGGAAGTAGGCCACAAGAATGAGACCAAATACAATTGCTGCTGTCTGGATCACATCGGTCAATGCCACCGACCACATTCCTCCGAACATCGTGTAGATCGTCACGATGACGGCGCCGATCATGATCGACTGATTGAGAGTGAGCCCCGGAAAGAGCACATTGGCCACAAGTCCCAGCGCAGACAATTGAGCACTGGTCCAGCCGAGATAAGAGCTGGCAATGGCCAGCGAAGTAATGATCTCCACCGTCTTTCCGTACCGAAGGTGGTAGTAGTCGCCGATCGTCAGCAATTCCATCCGGTAAAATGTCCGGGCGAAAAAGAGGGCGACCAGCACCAGACAGAGCGATGCTCCGAAGGGATCTCCGGAAACAAATCCCATTCCGTGGTGAGCGAACCGGGCGGAGACCGACAGTACCGTCTCGGCACCGAACCAGGTGGCGAAGACGCACGCGAAGTTCATGTAGAGCGGCAACGACCGCCCAGCGACCATGAAGTCTTTGGAATCCTTAACCCGACTCGATGCGTAAAGACCCACAGCGACCGTTGCCGCCATGTAAATGAGTACACACGCAATCAGCATCAAGAACTCCCGGCCAAACACGGTTTAAAGCGGTCGAGGCAAGGAGAAATATTATCAGCCTGCGACACGATTCAAAGTCTTCCGAAGCTCGGTCCGGAGGCATTTGACGATCGTAGTCGAGCCGAACAGCAACCTCGGCGGCTCTACATCAACTCATGAATCGGAGTCGGATCGCTCACCAGATGGGCCGGGCGGCCTTGGGGGGTGTAGAGGATCTGGTCGGGGTTGATGCCGAGTTTGGTGTAGACGGTCGAGACGAAGTTCTCGGGGGACAACACGCGATCAACCGCCGAGTAACCGGCCCGGTCGGTGGCTCCCACGACGACGCCTCCGGGAGTTCCGGCCCCAGCCATCATGACGCTCATCGCGTTCGACCAGTGATCGCGGCCAGCACCGGGATTGATCTTCGGCGTCCGGCCGAATTCGCCCAGCACCAGCACCAGCGTACTCTCCAGAAGGCCGCGCTGTTCGAGATCCTCCAGCAACGTGGCGATCGAGTTCTCAAAGGTCGGCAACCGCTTCCGCAAGGCGTTGAACAGGTCGCCGTGATGGTCCCAACCCCCTTCGCTAAGAGTAATGAACGGCACGCCGGCCTCGACCATGCGTCGAGCCAGCAGCATGCGCTGACCGAATGAATTGCGTCCGTAACGATCTCGCGTGGCGGCGTCTTCGCTGTGGATGTCGAACGCCTTCTGCGCGGCGGGCGATGAGACGAGGTCGTATCCCTGCTTGTAGTACTCATCGAGAGGGACAACCGGGTCAGCTGCGGCCTTTTCCTGGATGCGGGGCAAGCGGTCGACCTGACTACGCAGTGCTCGGCGATCGGTGAACCGGTTTTCCTGAATCGCAGCTGGGAGAGCGACATCTCGAACGCGGAAGCTGTCACTGTTCGGATCATCGGGCACGACGAAGGGAGCGTACTGAGCTCCCAGGAAACTTGGGCCGCCCGATCGGGTCATCGCCGGGGCCGAGAAGTAGGCAGGCAGTCCGTTCGTGTTGCCACGCGTGTACGAGGTCACGGCTCCCATGCTGGGATGGAAGCTGACATAGGCTCCGCACCCGACCGGAATGCGTGGCGGAGCTCCGGTCATCATGTAGTGGTTGCCCGCTCCGTGATTGCCCTGCTCATGGCGGATGGAGCGGATGATCGCAAACTTGTCGGCGATGCTCGCCAGACGCGGCATGTGTTCGCAGATCTGAATGCCGGGCACCTTGGTGTCGATGGCGTTGAACTCGCCCCGGACTTCACTGGGGGCTTCGGGCTTGGGGTCAAAGGTCTCGTAGTGGGTAGGGCCCCCGTCGAGCCAGATCAGAATGCAGCTCTTCGCCTTCGCGGCATGGCCAGCGGACTCGCCCGCGACTGCTCGCAGCTGGAGCAGTTGCGAGAAGCCCGTCCCAATGAACCCCGCCAGGCCCAGCTGAAGGGCCGAGCGGCGAGTCTGTCCGTTGCAGTTTTTGTAGATGTTCATGAGCTGGTCTCGCGTCTTGGCGATTTCCCGGTGGTGCCGGAGTGGATGTGTTCAGTCCTTAAACACGAACTCAGGTGTATTCAGCAGTGCCCAGAGGAGGTCCTCTGTAGCGGTTCGACGGTTTCCGGTCTTGGTGAACTGTTCGGTTCCAAGGCGGATCTCCTCGGCGTCTGGCAAGCGGTTGTAGCACGCCAGATACAGCTCTTCGATGATCTTTTCTGCAGGCATTTCGCTCTTCGACAGCGTGTCGGCCAAGCTGCCATCGGCCATGACCTTGCCCGCCATCTGGTTGGAGTTCATGAGGTGCAGAGCCTGCACAACTGTGGTGTCGCTGGTTCGCTCACACGGAGGGTCGAGGTTCGGGTCAGGACGACCAAAGGTGTCGAGCGACAGCGAGTCGATCCGGTGCGTCCAGATCTCTTTGGACAGAGAGCCGGGGGCCATCGCCTCGAAGTTCTCCGGCTGTTGCGTGATCTGGCAGACCGAGTCGAGCAGGACCTCACCACGAAGCCGCTGACGATAGTGCCGCGAGAAATTGCGAGTGTCAGCGATGTTCCGATCGGTGGGGACGGAACTGAGCCCGTAGGCCGAGGAGCTTGTGATGCGGCGGATGAGATGCTTGATGTCAAACCCGTGATCGCGGAAGTCGTCGCCGAGAGCGGCAAGCAGCACGGGGTTCGAAGCGGGGTTGGTCGCCCGCAGGTCATCCACCGGTTCCACGAGCCCGCGTCCCATCAGGTCGGCCCACACCCGATTGGCCATCGTCTGTGCAAAGAAGGGGTTGTCCTTCGAGGCGATCCAGCTGGCGAGCGAGACGCGTGGGTCACCCTTTTCGGGAATCTCTGGAGCAGTCCCAAACAGCGGTCGCGGAGGCAGAACGACGCCCGAAACCGGATGTCGTACCTCACCCGCCGCAGCTGTGAAGATCAACTCCTCTTCGCCCGAGATCGGAGCGGAGATCCCCGTGCCCTTGCGACCGATCCGCGAGAAATAGGCCGCGAAGCTGTAGTAGTCGGCCTGGCTGTAGGACTCGAACGGATGCTGGTGGCACTTGGCACATTCCAGACGGATGCCGAGGAACAGCTGGCTGGTGATCGTGGTGAGTTCATCGGGCTCGCGACGGTCGCGGAAGTAGACGGTGTTCCCGTTGCGGTAGGTACTGCCTTGGGCGGTTAACAGCTCGCGGACGAACTGGTCATACGGTTGGTTCTTGCGGAAGGCCTCGCGAATCCACAGGTCGTAACTCCGTGTGGCCTTGATCCCAACGTGATAAGGATTTGGTCGCAGGAGGTCGGCCCACTTGTTGGCCCAGTGTTCGGCATACTCGGGACGGGCCAGGAGTTGTTCGACGAGGCGCTCTCGCTTATCGGGGGATGTGTCGTTGAGGAAGACGCGTGTTTCCTCGACCGTCGGCACCTGACCGATGATGTCGATATAGACGCGACGGAGGAACTTGTCGTCGGAGGCCATCGCTGAAGGAGTCAGCCGCAGCCGCTCCCACCCGGCGACGAGTTGCTCGTCGATAAAGTTCTTGCGGGGAAAGCTGGCGAGCGACGCGGGATCGAACTCGCCCGTCAGTGGAACGGCGACACGGTGGACCACGAATCGCCCTTGATAGCGGGCCATGATCGCCGCTTCGCCCATGATTCCCGTGGCAGTCGTGCGACCATTCACATCGACGGATGCGATCCCGGCTTCGTTGCTTTGGTAGGTCGAGACAGCTGTCACATCACGAGTCGAACCGTCGGAGTAGTGAGCCGTCACGGCCAGCTGTTGCGACTCTCCTCCCTTCATGACGCGAGCGGTGGGTTCGACCGTCACGTTGGTCAGGACAGGGGCTTCGGCCTGTCGACGAGGTGTCCCAGCTGCGATCCACTTGAGGAGCAGCTGATAGCCTTCGCTCTGGGGCGTGAGACGAACACCGCCGCCGTGGGGAACCTGTCCAGCGGGTTTGCGGAGGAGCAGGCTCGATGGTGGGTGGCTTGGATCGATCCGGCGGCCGCGGTTCTCTTTCAACAGCGAGTCGTAATCGAAGTCCGAATCAAACCCGAGCAGCGACAACTGAAACCCGTTCTGCCCGCGGGCTTTGCCGTGGCAGGGACCGGTGTTGCAGCCCGCGTGGTTGAGGATCGGCTGAATGTCGCGTTGGAAGTCAATCGGGTGGGGCGTCATGTCGCCCACTTCGACCGATTGCGTGGCTTGAGCTTCGCCCGCTTGGATGGAGATCGTGGCCCGCCCGGGGGAGACCGCATGAACGACTCCCGATTCATCGACTGTGGCGACTGCAGTATTGTCGGATGCGTATTTTGCGGTGCGGGTTTCGTCTTGTGTCTGGCCGTCAGTGTCTCGCGAGATGAGCAGTTGTTGTCGCGGTCGATCGGCGTTCAGCGTCAACGTTTCCGGCCAGACGCGTAGACCGTCGGCGGCCTGGGCCAGTGAGCTGCCAAGGGTCAGGACGATCAGGAGTGACAATGACCAGCGAATCGGCGGGGCCTTTCGAGAGCGGACGAGCCAAGGGAGGCTGTCAGGAGGCGGGCAACTGGGCGGGAACGTCACACATTACTTTACATTGATCGGTTCATGCTCTGCAATCAGATTGAGGGAAAGAGGGGGAAAATCGGTTGTAGGAGGAAATGCTGGCGGGCAGTTTGCGGGTGGGGAGGATTGAAAGGCGAGGGCCTGCGAGCCTCGAAGAGGCGGATGCGAGTTTGAGGGCGTTGGCATTCATTGGGCTAACCGCCATGGCGATTGGCCGTCACCGCTTCGCGGTTCAATGCGATTCCGGGGGCTTACCTGTTCCACCCTGAGGAGTTGGTGAACGGTACTTGTGGGGAGCCGACTTGTGTTTGCGGAGTCGATTCCGAGCGGTGTTCTCTTTAGCGACCCGTTGGGCTTCAGCCTTTTTCTGGCGTGCGATGCGACGACAATCGCGACAACGTCGGGCAGTGGTCCAGACTCCCCCCTTGGCGACTTCGTACCACCATTTCTGCTGCGGGGCGGTCCAGATCTCTTCTTTACCGCAGTCTTTGCAAGTAAAGGGGATGTCGATGTAGTAGCCACGGCCAACATAGTCAGGGCGACCATAGCTGCCATCGGGGGCTAGCTGAGTGGGATCGCAGACCGCGCCTTCCTTTTCGAGACGGTTGAACTTTCGCTGCTTCTTTTCGGTGGCCAGCTTCTGCCGCTTGAGTTCCCGTTCCGCCTTCAGTTCCTCGCGGCGTTGTTTATTACTCGACATGAAATGCTTCCTCGCGGGGTGGCTGCGAATCACATGACACGATGAGAAGGCAACGGGTTCGGAGAGCATCGGGGCCCGGGTGGAAGTCGAGAGCTACTTATTCATCGGCAATAGACATTCCCCAAAAAAGAAACGCGACCCGGAGGCCGCGTTTCTCGTATCCACTGATAATCGAACCTGGCGCGAACTTACTCATGCAGGTCGTAGCACATCAGCTTGTTCTGCTCGCGCAGGTAGAGCTTGCCGTCCGACACCACCGGGTGGGCCCAGCTTTCGCGGTCCTGGTACTCGGGGGTGAAGGTGCCGTTGAGTTCATAACCGCTTGGCGTCGCACGCACGAGGGCGAGCACTCCGTTCTGGTAGCGGTAGATGATCTGGCCATCAGCCATCGTCACGCCGGCTGATCCTTCGCCCGCCGGACGGATATCACCGCCCCATTTGACGTCACCGGTCTTCATCTCGACACAGATCGGGAAGCCCTTGTTGTGCTTGGCTCCGGCGTAAATGTACCCATCAGACAGGATCAGCCCGCCGTGGTGGTTTTCAAAGACCTTGGGTTCGAGGAAGTACACCTCTTCGGCACTGACCCCGTCTCCGTCCTTGCTCAGCTTGAGCAGACATGAGCCGGTTCCGTACCCCGATGAGGCGAAGACATAATCTCCATCGACAATCGGAGTGGGGATGTTGGCGACGCCGTTGGCGACCTTGTTATATCCCCAGAGATACTTGCCGTCAGAGGCCCGGATGCCGATGACGCCGCGCCCGACCATCGCCACATACTGCTTCACGCCAGCCCCCTGGGTAACCACGATCGAGGAGTAGGCGGCGGAGTCGCTCCCCTTGTCACCGAACGACGGGACTTCGCTCTTCCAGACTTCTTTGCCAGTCTTCTTGTCGAGGGCGACGATCATCGCCTTCTCGCCGCCGGGAGTGCAGAGGACCAGATCACCATCGATCAATGGCGACTCCGAATAGCCCCAGTCATTCTGCATCCGGCCACCCCATTCGCTGAACTTGTGCGTCCAGACTTCGTCGCCGCTGCTCGTCTTCAGGCAGCTGATCGCGCCGTTCGAGGTGATGACGTAGAGCAACTCGCCATCAATGCTCGGGGTGCAGCGGGAGCCTTCGTATCCGTGCTTGGGGGGGCCTTGAGTGATGACTTTGGACCAGGCGATCGTGTGGTCTTTGAGGTTGACCTTCACGACGCCCTGGCCCCCGGGGATATTCCCGGTGACGTAGAGCGAGCCTTTGGAGATGGCGGGGGAGGCGTACCCTTCGCCCATGCCTTCGATGGTCCACAGGTGCTTGGGCGGTGTCTTGTCCCAGCTTTCCAGCAGGCCAGTTTCTGCCGACTTGCCGTCCCGCCCGGGGCCTCGCCACTGAGGCCAGTCGCCAGCCACTGCCATCGAGGCAGTCATGACCAGAACGCCGGCACATACGGCCCGCAACGTGTGCAACGGTCGCACGAACATAAACACTCCTTCGAGATCAGTTCCGTGAATAGCGATAAGCTGTCGTGAGAGAACGCTTCTTTGCCGCTTGGGATTCTATGGAGCGGGGAGCCAACACAAAAGGGACATCATGAAAGCCTCGTCGGGGGCCTTCGCCGTTCACCAGTTGTGGGGCTCATCGTGAAGGGAGCAAGCTGTTCTTACTGGGGATCGAGAACGAGCAGCTCCACTTTGCGAAAATCGATCGGGTGGCTTTCCGATTGAAGTGAGATCGTGCCGTGATCGAGCAACAGGCCGCCGTTCTTCTTCGCCAGCTCGCGGGCGTGGGCTTCGCGGTCATCAAGTTGTGGCTGGGTGTATTCGAGTACCACGACCCCATCGATCTTGTGCCGCATCACGGTGTTGCCGCGAACTTCGGTCTCTGTGACCACCCATTGTTCGCCGTGGTAGGTCTTCGATGTGGAGTTCACACAGTGCGGCAGGAACAGCTTGCCGTTCATGACGACATTGGTCCCGGGAGTGCAGAGGTTCATCGTGTGACGCTCGTGAACTCCATCGCCGCCCAGGATCTGGACCTCGATCGATGCCGGGAAGTCCTGGTCCTTGGCCATTCCTTCGGGAGCCTCGCCGTGCAGCATCATCCCGCTGTTTCGCAGGGCCCAGCCGGGGCCTCCGGGGCACTGCTCGTCGACAAACCGGTACTCCACTCGCAGGAGGTAATGCGAGAACTCCTTCTCGTAGAACAGGTGGCCGAAGGTGTCGTTGAATTTCTCATATCCGTCGTAGCGGACCTTCAGGAGGCCATCTTCCACGCGGAATGTGTTGGCGAAGTTGTCGCCGAGTTCATGGTAACGGATCTTCGGGGTCCAGCCGGTCAGGTCCTTGCCATTGAAGAGCTGAATCCACTCCTCCTTTTTTGCGGGTTCGCCCGACTTGGAAGGGGAGGAGAAGCTGCAGAGCACCGCAGCCGCGAACAGGCAAAAAGTGACACGCATGGCGAACCTGACTGGAGGCGAGTAGAGGTGTCGCACGACGCCGAGGGATGAATGGCTTCGCGTTTGACATTGGTCGGCATTCTGCCAATAAAGCAGGCCGAATCCAACCCACGTCGATGAGACGACCCATGAGGTTTGCCTCGACGAGGTGGTGTGAAAGTCCTCAAGTTCGCAACAGGAACGAGATGCAGCTGATCCCCGTGCTCGACATATTGAATGGCGTGGTCGTGCGCGGTGTCGCGGGGCGGCGGGACGAGTATCGTCCGATTCAGAGTTGTCTGACTCGCTCGGTTGAGGCCGTGGACGTGGCCCGTGCGATCCGCGAAGCCTATGGGATGAGTGAGTTTTACGTGGCTGACCTCGACGCGATACTGCGAGGGCAACCGAACGAGGGCGTTTATCGCGACCTCATCGCGGATGGTATGACATTGTCGGTCGACGCGGGTGTGGCCACGGGATCGCAAGTCCGTGCGTTACTGCAGCAAGGAGTCGCTCAAGCGATCGTGGGGCTCGAGTCGTGTCCTTCACCGACAGCTTTGCGTGACATCGTCGCAGAGGTCCCCCGGGAGCGAATCGTCTTCTCGCTGGACCTCAAAGAGGGGACACCACTGGCTTCACCCACCTGGGGAAGCGATGTCGAGGAGATCGCCTCGCAGGTCATACGCTGCGGAGTGACCCGGTTGATTGTGCTGGATCTCGCCGGAGTGGGAACAGGGGAAGGCGTACCCACGATCTCGCTGTGTCGTCGCCTGCGGGCAACTTATGGGAGTGCGATCGAGATCACGACCGGGGGAGGAGTTCGAGGATCCGAGGACCTCGAACTCCTGGAGCAAGCGGGAGTCGACGGCGTGCTGATCGCCTCGATTCTGCACCGGCCGGGGTTTCGCAATGATTACAGCGGAATTGTCGTTCCACGTGGAATCTGAGCAGCGAACAATTACAGACCTGCCGGAGCTTTGATCTTCTTGTTGATCTTCTTGGCCAGCATAAAGGTCTTGCGAGCTTCAGCTTTCTTGCCGGTCTTCAATTGGTAGGTGGCCTTGAGGACGTAGATCTGGTCAGCCTTGTCGGGCGAATCGGCGTTCTCCAGAAATACCAGATCCTGCTCGGCCCCCTCCATATTACCCGATTCGATGCGGGCCTGAGTGCGGGCAATTCGTGCATCTTCGACTTGACCGGCATCCAGCATGTTCGACTCGATCGCGGCAGTCGCGGTGCTGTCGACGGTCTCCCAATCCTTGTCTTCCATGGCATTGTTGATGCGGGAGAGCATGTCGTCGGCTTTGGCGGGGTCTACGGTCGAGGGGCCCGATGCGCCGCATCCGCTCATCGCAACGATCAGAGCGAGACCAGTGACGATGCCGCACCACTTGGAGCCGTGGGAACCGATGAGAGCAGTCGTTGGATTGGCAATTGGGGAGAGCATCGAGATTCGACTCCAGAAGGAGGTGGGGAAAGGCGGGGCAAACGGTCGCCGATGGCACTCGGCCAGGGGCAAGTCGCAGCGGACCCAGAGGTTTCCCGAACTCCGGGCGAGGTGAGCTGCTTCGCCTCTATATTTCACCTTTTGTCTGTTAAGAAATGAGGAACGTCCTGTGAAAATGAGCCGGAGAGGTGTTGAGCATTGTGTCTGTGGTTGTGCTCGAACACACCTCTGGGCGCGAAGGCCGGAATTGACCTACGATCTGAGCCTGTCGTGGGTTGTGTCTGGCCCGTCGTTTGTGCCTCGTTGCTGAGCTTGCTCCATGTCGTCCTCGCCGCTGTCGTTGTTCTCCGCCTTTGGGATTGAACTGGAGTACATGATCGTCGATGCCCAGTCTCTCGACGTTCGCCCGATCGCCGATCAGGTGATGCAACTGGAGGCCGGGAAGCAGGTCTCGGATGTGGAGTTCGACGACATCAGCTGGTCGAATGAACTGGTCCTGCATGTTCTGGAACTGAAGACGACCGATCCGGCCCCGTCTCTGTCCCCGATTGCCGAGCAGATGCAGACTCAGGTTCGGCGAGTCAACGAACTGGCCGGACAACTCGGGGCCCGGCTCATGCCGACAGCCATGCATCCGTGGATGGACCCCTTCCGAGAGATGAAGCTGTGGCCACATGACTACAGCCCGGTCTATGAATGCTTTAACCGGATCTTTGATTGTCGCGGGCATGGATGGGCGAATCTGCAGAGCATGCACATCAACTTGCCGTTCGCGAACGATGAAGAGTTCGGCAAGCTGCACGCGGCGGTTCGTTTAGTGTTACCACTCCTGCCAGCACTGGCAGCCAGTTCACCGTTCAAGGAGGGCCAGCTCACGGGGCAACTCGACAGCCGGTTGGAGACTTACCGATTGAACTCCCGCAAGATCCCGTCGATCGCCGGACGAGTGATTCCCGAGCGGGCGTTCACAGAGGCTGAGTACAACGCCAGGATCTTCGAGCCGATGTTCCGTGACATCGCTCCGCACGATCCGGAGGGAATCCTGCAGGATGAGTTTCTGAATGCTCGTGGTGCGATCGCCCGGTTCACCCGCGGCTCGATCGAGATCCGTGTGATCGACTTGCAGGAGTGTCCCGCCGCTGACCTGGCGATTGCCCGGCTCGTGGTCGATGTGTTGAAGCGTTTGGTCGGTGAGGCGTGGACTCCGACCGAGGATCAGCAGCTGATCGAGATCGAACCACTCGAGTCAGTCTTCCTCGACGCGATTGTCCGGGGCGAAGAGGCCGTTGTTCGGGACCGAAACCTGTTGGCCCAGTTTGGGGTTCATGGGGAAGCTGAGCTGTCGCTGAAGGAGCTCTGGCAATACCTCGCCGATCATCCGGGCGATGAGGGTTTGCGACCCGGAGGAGCTGCTTATGGGCCGCTGCGAACCATTCTCGACGAGGGACCACTCGCCCGTCGGTTGTGTCGACGCCTGGGAGCTGTCCTCACTCGTGAAGACCTGCATCAGGTTTATGGTGAGCTGTGTGAGTGCCTGAAGAATGGCGAAATCTGGTCGGATGGGTGAAGGAGGGAGGGGGCCTGCGAAGAATCAGCCATAGCTCTGAACACGTATGCCCGCTCGTTGATCGGAGATGATCAGTTTCAGGGCAAGATCTGAGGTGTCAGGCTGACATTCTCGACCTGAATGCCTGATTTTGGACACGAATGGCGAGCTTATTTGCACACAACTGGCATAAATCAAACAGCACTCATATCAGTTGGCATGAATATTGAAGTATTCATGAAGATCGCTTCGTGAACGAGGCCTTGGATGCTCAACAGCTCCGGAGCGCCGCACGAACAATTTCTCTGCGAGTCGAAGACTCGCCGCATTCCTGCTCGCTCAGGCTCCAGTAATCGGAGTGACCTGAAGTGTACGGGCAGTTCATTCATATTCTCTTCCGGAGTACAGCCATGGTGCGTCGGCGTGGGTTTACGTTGATTGAGTTGTTGGTGGTCATCGCAATCATTGCGGTGCTGATCGCCCTGTTGTTGCCCGCCGTTCAACAGGCTCGCGAAGCGGCCCGCCGCTCAACGTGCAAGAACAATTTGAAACAGGTGGGGTTGGCATTCCATAACTACCATGACACGTACAACATGTTTCCCATCGGGGCACAGAATCCGCTGTATCAGGCCAACTGGCGATCCTCGATTCTTCCCTATCTCGATCAGGGACCTCTGTACAACAAGCTGACGCAAACCCCAGCCAACGGGCGAGGTTACAACACGAACAATGACTGGACGGGTGACGGAGGATATGGAACTGGAGCGGGGTCGAATGAGGCACTCAACAATGCGCTGGTCCCGGGGTACAAATGCCCTTCGAGCACAACGAGTGCATTCTATGTCGGTATCGCCGACGGTACTTCCCCAGGACAGAAAGCTCCTGATGTAGGAATGACCATGGACTACGTCGGCATCGGCGGAGCATTCGACGGTTCAGTTGCTGTAGGCGCAGCCCCATACAACACCTCGGCCGTCGATAATATCTATTACGGAGCGATGGGCCAGAATGGTCTGCTGCAGATCGGGAAAGCGGTGGGCATGCGTGATGCGACAGATGGAACGTCGAATACCATGATGGTTGGAGAAGATTCAGGGTTGATCGCGAATGTAGATCGTCGCAAGAACCTGTCTGGGGGCTGGTCTGGGCATCGTGGCGTGTCCACCTCAGGCGGGTCAGGCTACGGTGGAGGGGGCGTTATCACTGTTCGCTACGGCTCCAATCCGAAGACTGCTCCGGCCTATTCGGGATCGGGTTACAACAACGGTCCGCTCACCTCCTTCCATGTGGGCGGGGTTCATACTCTGTTAGGAGATGGATCTGTTCGCTTTATCTCGGACTCGATGAACTTCACCACCTTGCTCAGCCTGGCCGCCATCAGTGATGGGCAGGTTGTCGGCGAGTTCTAGGGCTCGTGTCAGGCTCTCGAACTCGGGTCAGCAGAAGCAAAACCTATCTTTCGAGACCACGCTGTGGCGATGGATCAGACTGCAGAATCCAGGGAGACAATTGAGGAATGTTCACAACTTTCGCACTCGCACGTCAGGTTCAACAGCGGCACTCAACGGGGAGTCGCACATCGCCTGATTGGCTGAGACGATTGAGGTCGAATTGGATCGGAGTCTTTGTGCTGGCAGCCTGCGCATGCGTTTCTGTTTCCGGTTGCGGACAGAAGGCCAAGGACACTCCGATGGGCACGGTGTCCGGGACCGTGAAATTTAAAGGGAAACCACTCGAATTGGGCCGGCTGAACTTCGTCTCTGGACAGCAGGGGGGGACAGGAGCCAGCGGGAGTTTAGGACCGGAGGGCAAGTACACCCTGGATGGTCCCTTGGCCACTGGGACATATGACGTGTTCGTCTCTTTTGAGATTTCACCAGCGCAGTTTGGGACGCCAGCTGCGGAAGTTCTCAAGACCCTTCCGTCGAAGTATCAGCGACAGAGCACTTCGAAACTTGTGGCTCAAGTCGAAGAAGGGACCAATGAATGTGCCTTCGAGCTCAAGTGACTCGAATCATCACGCTTGGGCCAGCTGGCGTCGCTGATGATTCAACTGGTCGATGCCATTCCACAACTCGATACGTGCTTTCAGGCAAGCGACAGCTGAGTCGGTCGCGATCTTCCATGACTCTTCGTCAGTCCCACAGAGTGACTCGACCAGTCTCTGTGCCATTGGGCCATGCTCATCGCCATCAAGGCCGATGTGCCGTTCCAGATAATACTTGAACGTGGAGAGCTGACCTCCGGCCTGTGTATTCACCTCATCGACGATTCGCTGAAACACCGCGGGTAATAAGTCTTCCCGGCCGAATGTAAATGCCGAGGCGATCGCCCGAACGTCTCCCCCCTCGATCACTGAGAACGTTTGCCGCATGAATTGCTGCGCTGGTTCGGGAATCTCTGGGGCAGAGATTGCAGTCTCGACTGAGTGTCCCTGGCGAAGCTGATGGATCAACGCTTCGATGGTAGAGGTATCGGCTCCGCACTGCTTCATGGAGCTCAAGTAGAGATCGAAGTGGCTCGCGTATCCACCATCCAGGTTCTCGTCGGACTCTTCCGCCAGAACAATCTCGTTCACCAGACGGCAATGATGAGTGTTGACCGGTGGCAGCCAGGGAACCGTGGAGCAGCACATCATCCTCTGCAGTGCCTTGAGCAGTGACATGAAGTCCCACACGGCGTACACATGGTGTTCCATGAACAGGTGGAGCGACGCGAGTTGGTCAATCTCGCGATAGAGGCGGTGATTCAGCAGCTCCTCTCTCCAGGGGGCGAGAGCACTTTTCAACTGGGCCAGGTGATTCAATCTCTGCTCCTCGATTCCGCGATGGATCGCTGCTTTGGGGGAGTCGGCCTGGTCGGCCTCTGTCACGAGGTCAGGTCAGAATGTCTGCTCGGATTCGAGACAGAATGCTGCAGCCTTGCCGACTCATAACAGCTGACCGTGAGGGCATTTTTAGTATTCGATCTGCAATTGCCCACTGCCAGAGGGCTGGTTTCTCACCCAAAATGTGGGATGAGAACTGGCCCGCAGCCTCCTGAGATGAGATCAGGACAGGCTGCGTCCGTTGGGGGATATACCGCTTACCGCGTAAATCCGACGTAGAAGCTGAACATCCGGCGGGTGTCGGTTTTCTGGTCGACGATGGGCCACGCGAAGTCGAAGGCGATCGGAGCGGGGCCCATCGCCGGGATGACGAGGCGGAAGCCCACCCCGGCGCTGACGCGGAAGTCTTCGAATCCGACATTCTGTTGAACGGTACCGAAGTCGGTGAAGCCGACCATGCGAATCTGGTCACTGGCCGTGATGGGCAACATGTACTCGACGGTGCCCAAGGCCATGAAGTTACCCCCGACCTTCATGCCGCCTTGAACAGGCGACACCCCGCGGAACGCGAATCCGCGGAAGGACGAGTAACCACCGGCGTAGTACCGTTCAAAGATCGGCGTGTCGTTGCCGGACCAGGCCACCGATCCATACAGCTGGACAATGTGCTTTCCGAATCCGTCAGCCCGCTCGCGAACCGTGAAGTACTGCGATCCGTTGGCTTCGATTCGGGAGTAGTTGAACTCGCCGAATGCCTGCTCAAACGAACCTTCCAGGAAGTGCCCCTGAGTCGGGATGAAGGCGTTGTCGCGTGTGTCGTTGGAGAGTGTGAACCCGACGGTGGAGAGGAAGTTACTTCCCGCCACACTGGTCAGGTCGGACGGAGCACCCGCCGGGATGTTGCGGATGTCGACATCTTCCAGACGCAGAGCCAGGCTGCCCGACCAGTACTCGTTGATGAGGCGGCCAACACTGATGCGGCCCCCCAGCCGGTCTTCGGTCCATTCGGTGTAGTAGCGGTTGAAGTAGAATCCGCTCGTGCCGAGGTTGTAGTCGGTACGCATAAAGAACGGATCGTTCCAGCTGACCACGTATCGGCTGACCTGATTACCTGGCTGGGCTTCCAAACGGAAACTCTGTCCCGCACCACGCCAGGCATATCCATTGACGATGTCAGCCCAGCTGCGGGGCGGACGCATAATGTCGAAGTTGTCTTCTTGCAGAACCGCCGAACCGACGAGTCCGTTGTTACTGTTCACACCGGCACCGAACATCAGTCGTCCGGTTCGTCCTTCGGTCACGTCAATGTCGAGATCGACATACCCGGGAGGAGGAATACGCACTCGTCCGAATGTGGAACCCCCGTAAGGATTGCCTGATTCGGAACTGCCGGAACCAAAGTCCTGAGGGACAGGCATCCCGTTACGGTCGATGCTCTGTCCTCGATTGATGGTGTCGTCGGATTGGCCGCGGATCTCGATGTCAGGGTCGAGGGCTTCACCAAACAGTGTCGAAGGGTCGACATTGTACAACGCTGGTTCGGCGGCCATGAGTCCCGATTTGGCTCGGGCTTTGGCCAGCAGACTGGAGTCTCGTTTCTGGACCGTGGTGGTTTGCGCAGCTGCCAACTGAAAGCGGCTGTCAGTTTGAGCCGTCGAAGACATGGGACGGCTGGTTTGAGTCTGGGCGGGAGGTTGCTCTTTCGACTTTTCGGCTGGGATCGCTTGGGAAGCTGGTGGCTTCGGAGCCGGTTGACGGCGTTTGTACGCCACGCCGTGACCGTATCCCGGCTGGAGGAACTCGGGGGCCTTCTCCTGCAGGTTGTAGGGGAAGTCCCCGTTGTGATCCTGGCCTCGCATGATGTCGCTGATCGGGTCGTCCTGGGCCAGCGTGTAATCGCGGCCATCAACCTGAACGATTTCAAATGAGGGGGGATCGGACTGATCCCACAGCTGGCTTCCCACCACGCGACGGCGAGCGAGGTCAATCTTGCGACCATTCGCCAGCTGTCCGGGTTTCACTAGCCGGACCACGTTGTTGAGGATCACGTCTTCGCGAGTGTGCGGCTGGTCTCCGCGGAAGCTCACCTTGATGTCACCGATGAGGTAGGGTTTGTCCTCATTAATGCGGTATTCGAGGTCGATCATCCCCGGTTCATCCAGGAAGATCGGCGTGGGTTCGACCGTGGCGTACAGGCGTCCCAGGACGTCGTACTTCTCTTTCATCTTGGTCAGGTCTTTTTGCATGTGCAGGCGGTTGAAGTAATCCCCTGCCTTCAGCTTCGGCTTGTGGAACAGCTCTTCCTTGCTGACAACCTCGTAGCCAACAAGATCGACATTACGGATCTGGTATCGCTGGCCTTCCTCGATGTGGAAGACGACATAGATCCCTTTGTGGTCGTCGGTCTCGGTGACCTCTTTCGTGACTTTGACGTCGAAGAAGCCCAGATTCTCGTAATATTGGGTCAGTGTGATGACATCATTATCGATCAACTGGGGATCGTAAATACCGCTGAGGAGACGGAACCAGGCGGGCTTCGTCGCGAGTTTGGTCTTCAGAACGGCATCGCTGTTGAACTCATTTCCCTCGAAACTGGTCCCATAGACGCGGGTCTTGGAACCTTCCTGAATCGTGATAATCACTTCACGGTCATTGGGGTCGCTCCCCTTGGTCAGTTGGACATCCGCGTTGCGGAAGCCCTTTTCCATGTAGAGCGCGCGAATTCTCGCGACAGCTTCGCGGTTAATCGCGACATCGTACGGCTGATTGACTCGGAGACCGGTATGGGCTTCGATCTCCGTGGTTTTGACCTTCTTGTTCCCGATGAACTCCACGGAGCGGAGCACGGGCTTCTCACGGACTGCGTAGACCAGGACGATTCCCTCGTCAGTGCGGCGATAAATGGGCCGGACGCTGGAGAACCAGTGAGTCTTGCGAAGGGCGGCGACGTCCTCCTGGACTTCCTGGGGGGTAATGACGCGGCCTTTTTTGACCTTCAGATACTTTTGGATCGCGTAGTCGGCGATTGTCTCATGTCCCTCGATCAGGACATCGACAACCGGTTCCTTGAGCATCTCGTCGGTCGAGAACTCCCTGGGCTCGTCCTCGGATTCCTCTTCGAGTTCCTCGGGAGCGATCAGCTCGGGATCGACAAGCGAAGCACGAGAGACCTTGGTGCTTCTGGAGGAGGACCGACTCGTCTCGTCGTCGGCAAATCCTTCTCCCGCAAGGAATAGCAAGCAGCTCGTCACACTAGCCCAAAGCCAATGCACACGCAGCGGGCGTTCGCGCAATTGCGAGGCGACTCCGGGCATGAAAGGGCTTTCGGTGAGGTGGGAGGGGAGAGGTATCTGGCGTAGAACGACACCAGACGAGGAGGGAGACTCCGCGATGATGGCGGAGGGATATCCAAATCTGAAATTTCACTCAAGATGAGTTCTGACCGGTCTCGACGGAACGCAGTTTATTGCCGGAAGAGACTGGGATGCGGGCCTGCGGGGCAATTCGGCTGAGTTTACCGGCCTGTTTAAGAGTGTATATGGAGCGTAAGTCTATGGGAATACAGTGATTCTGGCTGATTGGCTGAAAGGCCGGAGGGTGCCGGTGATCACGTGTTCGACGTCGCGGACGCGCCTTCTGGCTTCCGCACCAGCCCGGGAACGACATCCTGATCAAGCGGAGCCAGGCGTCCCTCGGCATAAAGTTCCCAGCCGACAGCTGCCATCGCGGCGTTATCGGTGCAGTACTCGCGCGGGCTCAGGTGGAGTTCGATCCGATCGCGGCGGGCCAGTTCTTCGAGTGCCCGGCGAAAGGCCCCATTCGCAGCCACTCCGCCCCCAACACACAGTGTTCTGCAATCAAAACGGCGGAGTGCCTGACGACACTTGGTAACCAGAACATCAATGACAGCTGCCTGGAAACTGGCGGCGATGTCTGCGATTCGGGATTCGGTGAGCGCAGGAGGCTGGGTGTGGGCTCCGGGCTGTCCATTCGCCTCGTACAGGACCGAAGTTTTGACTCCACTGAAACTGAAGTCGAGGCGGTCTTCTTTGATGAAGGTCCGGGGAAAGCGGAAGGCCAGGGGATTTCCCGCTAGGGCGACCTTCTCGATCATCGGCCCGCCGGGGTAGGGGAGTCCCAGCACGCTGGCGACCTTGTCGAACGCTTCACCAGCTGCGTCGTCGATGGTCGCACCAATGAGGTCAAACTGCGTGGCTGTACGGCAGTGATACAGGTTCGTGTGGCCCCCGCTGACCACGAGACCGATGCTCGGAAAGAGGTCGCGTCCCGCTGCCAGCCGACAGGCGTAGATGTGTCCCTCGATGTGATTCACTGCGACCAGTGGCTTGTCGAGGGCGAGGGCCAGCGTTTTGGCAGCTGTCAGCCCCACGAGCAATGACCCCACCAGTCCAGGCTGGGTGACGACGCCAATGACCGAGATGTCTTGCAGTTGGATCCCCGCCTTGCGGACGGCTTCATCAATCACGGGGAGGATGCGCTGCACATGGGCCCGCGAGGCAATCTCTGGCACCACGCCGCCAAAGCGTTCGTGCAGCTCGTTCTGGCTGGCGACGACGCTGGAGAGGACCCGCAAGTCCTTCGTCACCACTGCCGCTGCTGTCTCATCGCAAGACGACTCGATGGCGAGCATCAAGGAGGACGGAGAGAGCGTGGCTGCGACGTTCATGGAGAGAGGCGTTCGGCGAGAGACCGGAAGTGTGGACTCAGATCGAACGCGGTGCCGATCGTCTGCCGCAGAGCAGGGCGTCCTGACGAAAAGGGGAGCGCTGGCATGGCTCGACCCGGACCGTCAATCAAGAAGAAACGGGAGCGGAAAGCTACCCCTCACGCACCTGGTAACACGACACTTAGGGCTGCTCGTTTCCGCCTGACCCGGTTCATGCGGTCCCACCGCGCAAGGGATAGCTATCCACCCCCGTAGAACTGCATTGTAGCGGAGGGAAGTGGGGAGTCCAGCGTCGCTAAAGCAGAGTCGACTGGTCGTAGTCCTGAACGCCATGAATGGCGGGTGAGGCCAGTGTCGAATCGGCGGAGATCTTGGGATCTGTCGGCGATTTCCGCGCGGCGTGGTGGGCTCGCCGAGCCAGGTCTTTCTCGCTGATCCACTGGCACCCCGACAGGAAGCCGACCTTTTCGGTCAGATACATGAACAGCGAGTCAAAGTCCCAGCGATACCAGTTCATGCCATTGTTGGCCGCCCGGGGAAACGCATGGTGGATGTTGTGCCACGTCTCGTTTCCGAACTGTGGTATCCACAGCAGGAGATTGTTCTTGCTGCGACAGCGAGTGCCATAAGTATCGGGCAGATAGCGGAACACTCCCGCCCCATGGTTGATTGTGTCGACGAGCCCGTGCAGAGTTTGTGTGAATGTCCAGCGGACAAAGATGCCCCACACGAGAAACGAGGTGGCCATTTCAGTGCTGAATGCCTCCTGGCCCCGGAAAAGCCAGCCTCCCAAGGCATACACAAGGAGTGCGAAAGCGATCTGAACTCCATAAACCGTTGATGGTCGGTCGAACCATACCAGCCAGGGGCGTGCCGTCAGTTCCGGGCACAGCTTTTTATAGGTCTCGAAGTCGAACAGGTCTTGCCGACGCCATAAGTGGTGGCCGCAGAACGAGTGCCAGAACCCCTCATCCGGCGAATGCGGATCGAGGGCCTGATCGCTATGGGCGTGGTGAAACTTGTGTGCGGCGGCCCACGAGATCAGTCCCTGGCCACATCGGTCGAAGGACAGTGTGTAGATCGTGGCCAGATAGAACTCAAACCAGGCCGGAGCCCGGAAAGTCGCATGGCTGAAGTAACGGTGAGCTCCCAGCGTGATGCCCGAACCGCTGATAATGTGCATAAACACGGCGAACAAGACAGCTGGCCACGATGCGTATCGAACCGCAAATAACAACGTAACCCCATATGCCGTCGTCGTCCAAAGTACAGCGGGCCAGCACAACTGGCTGGGGGGGACTGCTTCAGGAAACAAAGGAGATCGGGGGCGGTCCTGGGAGGCTTCCGAATGATTTGCGATAGGGCACCTTGTCTTGAGGATGTGCATCAATCCGGAACGGTTGGTCACATCCCCGGTCCTCTATCTTCCAGCACCTTTGACCCTTAAATCAATGCCAAACACTCGATTTGGTGTGCCTGGTGGGATTTTCTGCCTGGATTGACAGTTCTGGACAGGCTGTGCATTTCCAATTGAGACAATGCGTCTCACCGCTTGGCAAGGTGATTCGAGGTTGCTTTTTGACTACTGAGGGGGCTACCGCGTCGCCTGGAAGTAGGCCTCTTCATACGGCTGGACGACGACAAACCCGTCTCCCTCGAACAGCATCTGGATCGACTCCCCGCTGCCACGCCCGAAAAAAGTCTTCAGCGAGACATCGGCCTTGAACCCCGGTGAGAGGTGGCCCGACCAGGCGACCGTCGCGTTCGGATCGGTACAGACCGGCTGTCCGGGGCGGACCCGCAATGTCAGTGGATCATAGTGAGTGGTGATGGCGATCATCCCGGTGCCCGAGAGCTTCATGTTGAAAAGCCCGCCCGCCAGCATGCCGGTGATCTTGCGCATCATCTTGATGTCATGATCAATGCTCCCTTCAAAGGCCAGAACATCGTTGGCGTTCACGAAAATCGACTCGTCTTTGAGTTCCAGGATCGTGACCTTCTTGCCCATATCGGCCAGGTACACTTTCCCTTCGCCCTCCGCTTTGGTCAGCCTCACTCCCTCGCCGGTGATGGCCTTTTTGAGGAACTTGCCGATGCCGTGTTCGAGGATCCCCTCGCGGGTGAACTTCACATCGCCGACATAGGCGACCATCGAGCCCATCTTGGTCCAGACCATCCCGTCGAGGTTGATCTCCAGCAGGCGTTCGCTTTCGAGTTCAAAGTGTCCCTGACCATGATCCCGTTCAGCACTGCGACGCAGGAATTCATCGAGCGAATAGCGTCCGTCCTCCGGGCTCTCCTCCTCTGCAGCTGTCGCAGGTTTCGGGGCCGCGCTTCGCTTGAGAGGCGGCAGGTCGGAACTTGAACTTGCAGCTGCGGGGACGTTGATCGTGGTGGAGCAGGCGGGGCATTTGACCTTCATGCCCGCATACTGATCGGGGATGTTCAGGTTCTTGCCACAGTTGCAGAGAACGGGGATAGGCATGACTGGCTCCGCGAGGTCAGACGATCAAGGTCTCGATTTCGGATTGGAGTCGAAGTCGGGTGAATTGGGAACAGCAACTGACGAGCAGGGGGGAGGGGGCCGCGACCCTCTTGGCGGTCGATCGGGAGGGCGAAGCTCCCGCTGAGCCGCTCGGGCAGAACGACATCCAATTGCGATAGCGGCTCAGCAGGAGCTTCGCCCTCCCGAGACGTCTTTAATCGCTTCTTGTGGGGCCGGTGCTTCACTCCTCACGGCTTGTATTCCGGATTCGGCGCCGGCATGGCTGCGTTCACCGACTTCAGGCGTGCGTGCAGCTGTTCTCGCAGCTGGGCGGCCTTGTCGGCCATGCTTCCCGCCAGATCGCGTTCTTCGGACGGATCATCGCGCAGGTTGTAGAGTTCCACACGGCTGTCCTCGTAGTACTCAATCAGCTTCCACGGTCCAACGACAATCGAACTGCATGGTGTCGTGGGCGGAGCGTGGTAGTAATGAGGAAAGTGGAAGAACATCGTGTCACGGTCGAGTTTGGTATCAGGCTTCTTCAGGACCGGCGTCAGGTTGAGTCCATCAGGCGGCTGGTTTTCGGGCGACTGCAGACCCACGGCGCTCAGTAACGTCGGGAAGAGGTCAGTCAGCACCACGGGGGCATGGCATTCCGCCCCGGTTGGTGTGACCTGGGGCCACTTGACGATCAGGGGCACTCGGACACCGCCCTCATAGAGCGACCCCTTCCCCGAACGCAGCGGAGAGTTGTTCGTGATGGGGGCCTGCTGGGCTTCATTGATGCGGATATAACCGCCGTTGTCGCTGGCGAAGATAACGATGGTGTTCTGGTCGAGTTTCAACATCTTCAGATGATTAAGCACGCGTCCGATCCCGTCGTCCATGCTTTTGATCATCGCGGCGTACGCGGCGTTCTGGTGCTTCAATTCCGGACGCAGCTTCGCCTCGAAGTACTTGATGTCGGCCTCCTTGGCCTCAATCGGCGTGTGCGGGGCGTGGTGAGCCAGATACAGGAAAAATGGCTGCGAAGTTGCGGCGACATGATCCAGGACCTTGAGGGCTTCGTCGGTCAGTCGATCGGTGAGGTACTCGCCCGGTTTTCCATATTCCAGATGCGGCACATACCGAAACTCGCCGCCGTACTTACCTGCACCGCGATAGGGCCAGAAGAACGAAAACGGGGCTCCCCAGTGATTACCCCCGATGTTGATGTCGAAGCCGTGCGTCTCGGGAAAATGCCCCGCATCGCCGAGATGCCATTTGCCGACCAGCGCGGTGAAATAGCCCGCCTGCTGCAGGTGTTTTGCCAGCGTCGTCTCCGTATGCGGCAGGTCGTGCCCCGACTTCGCCTGCAGGAGCTTGAGATCGGTCGGCCCCTTCAGCGAACCCTCCGACCAGATCGTCATTTGCAACCGGGCGGGGTGCTTCCCCGTCATGATCGAGGCCCGTGTGGGCGTGCAGACCGGCGACGGCGAGTAGGCCCGCGTGAACCGCACCCCCTCCTTGGCCAATCGGTCGAGGTGAGGGGACTCAATCAAGTCGGCCCCATAGCACCCGAGGTCGGTCCCTCCCAGATCATCGGCCAGGATCAGCACGATGTTCGGCTTGGTCACCATCGGCTCAGCTGCCGAGATCGGATGACCGCTGGCCAGCCCGAGAACCAGCAACACCACGACCAAATGAGTTCCTCGAAACTTCATGGCCTGTACTCCCCAGCGGGTCACCATTGGATCGTTTCCAATCGCCATCGGGCTCGCCCCACGCGATCGCATGACTCCTCTACCGGAGATTACCCCGCCCGACCTTTGCCACGCAATGAGCCGGTTTGTCCGTTGGGACGACGACTTTTTCTTGTCCTGAACACCGCTTATGCCCTATGCTTGGAAGCTGGTACTTGTCGGAGGCTTACTGGATGACGCAGATTCTGTCGCCGCTGGAGATGCCCACCATCGCGTTGGGACGCCGATCCTTTTTGAAGGTCGGCTCGCTGGCATTGGGAGGGCTGACCCTCGCGGACCAGCTCATGCGACGAGCCATTGCGGGTGAAAGCAGCCGCGAACCGACAGCTGTGATCCAGATCTTTATCGGTGGCGGCCCCAGCCACATCGATATGTATGACATGAAGCCGAACGCCCCGCGCGAAGTTCGCGGAGAGTTCCAGCCGATCGCGACCAGCCTCCCTGGCTTTCAGATCTGCGAGCACATGCCTTACCAGGCCAAGGTGATGGACCGGGTGGCGATCGTCCGCTCAGTGCAGCACGGTAACGCGTCGCACCTCCCCGCGTCGCACTGGATGATGACCGGGCATAACCCCACCGAGTCGGCTCTCAAGAATGTGAACCCCGCTGTCGGATCGGTCGTCTCGCGGTTGCGGGGTTCAAATCACCCGGCGATGCCCGCCTACGTCAGTATCCCCAAGAAGCAGCTGCTCGGTGGCTCGGCGTTCTTGGGACCAGCATGTAATCCATTCACTCCTGAGAGTGACCCGAGTAAGAGCGACTTTTCAGTCTTGAATCTGGGCATGCCGAAGGGCATGACGCTCTCCCGGCTGGCTGATCGTCGGGAACTGCAGCAGACGTTCGACCGGCTGCGCGAGGATCTCGACTCGCAACACGAGTTTGAGGGCCGGGACCGCTTCACGCGGCAGGCTCTGGAGATGGTGACGAGCGAGCGGGCCCTGCAGGCATTTGACCTGACAAAAGAAGATCCCAAGACTCGTAAACGTTACGGCAAGTTCGCGGCGGGGCAGGGGTGTTTGCTCGCCCGCCGGCTGGTCGAGGCGGGCGTGACCTTCGTCACTGTCCTCAGCGGCGGCGACTGGGACACGCACAAGAACAACTTCCCGATCATGAAGGACAACTGCCTGCCACGCGTCGATCAGTCGATCGCAGCCCTGGTTGAAGACATCTATTCGCGCGGTCTCGATAAACGCGTGCTGGTCGTCGCGTATGGCGAGTTCGGCCGCACTCCCATGATCAACAAGGACGGCGGCCGCGACCACTGGCCGGGGGCCAGTTGTGTGCTGTTCAGCGGCGGAGGCATGAAAGTCGGCCAGATCATCGGCGAGACCGATCCGCAGGGCGCCTTCCCGATCAGCCAACCCTACACCCCCGGCGATGTGCTCTCGACCGTCTACCGCTTCCTGAACATCGACTCCACTTACGAGTTCCGCGAACCGGGGATGTTCCGCCCGATGAGCGTGCTGCCGGAGGGGCGACCGATTGCGGAGTTGATGGGGTGAGAAGGCATTTGGCGCGCCGCGTGACTCTCTCCGCAGTTCGGAAAAGTTATCCGTGAGTTTCGCACGAGTTGGAGGTTCCTACATCCAACCGAATTTCTGAATCCGGTAGTTCATGGTGTCGGCAACGTAGAGGCAGCCTTGGGTGTCGATGGCGAGGGCGTGGGGGCGTTCGAACTGGCCGGGTTGGGTGCCTTCGCCGCCGAGACCGCAGAGGTATTTGCCATCGTTGGAAAAGAGCTGGACGCGGCTGTTGGTCGCGCTGACCCAGATCCGATCCTGTGCGTCGAGGCAGAGGGCGATGGGACCGCCCTGGTTGGGCTTCCCGTCCTTTCCGAGGGGAGGTGGACCGAACCCGCCGGGGTGATCGCTCTCGCTCCCCCAGAGGGCGATGAACTTGCCATCGGAGGTGAACTTCTGCACGCGGTCCAGTGCCGCATCTGTCGTGTAGACATGGCCCGAGCGATCGAATGCGACGAATTGGGGACCCGCAAATCGGCCACCCGCCGCGACGGAACCACCGAATTGTCCGGGCTCGGACCCATGCGTTCCCCACTGGCCGACGAACTTGCCCTCCGTCGTGAATTTCTGCACGCGGCTGTTTCCTTGGTCGGGGAGATACAAGAGCCCGTCGGGACCGAAGGCAATCGAACCGGGCATCTGGAACTCGCCTTCTCCGGTACCTTTCTGTCCCCACTCCCGCAGCACCTTTCCGTCGGGGGAATATGCGGCGATCAGATTGTCATTCCAGTAGGCGACGTAGACATTGCCCTGTCCGTCGACCGCCAGACCTCCGGGAGAGAGCCGGACCGGGAATGAGCTGAGAAACTTTCCTTCGGTCGTGAATCGCTGGACCCGCTTGTTACGAAACTCGCTGGTATGAATGACATCGCCGGGGCCGATGGCAATCCCGATACACGCATCGAATTCGCCATCCGCCGTACCGTACTCCCCCCATTCCCGCAGAAATCGAGGGGGAGAAGTCTCCGCTGGCTCTTCGAGTGCAAAACCGAGTGTCGGGAGTGTCAGTGCTCCAATACCGAGCGAGCTGAGAAAGCGACGCCGGGTGGATGGCGACGTGACTGGATTGCCTGGATACATATCATCCCTCCAGATTTGTTGCTGAGAACTACGTCATACATTCAAGAGGGGAGCAGGGCTTTGAGGTGGCCATACATTCCTGATAGTCCTGCTCGAACGATAACTTCACCCCTTCTGTCGTACAACTTCCGTCCGGTTTTGGAAGGCAGGCGGGGGGAGCATCGGTGAAACTGAACGACAAGTGAGCCATTTTTAGTTGTTCGATAGGCGTCAAACTCCAAGCGATCGTTACTACTGGAACCCGCTGAGAATCGAGAACGACCGTTGAATCAATTGGGATGAAACTCGCGTTAAAATCGGTCGAACTGTTATCTGATTGACGAGGGTTACGCGGATCGGAATGACCAGGATGTCAGACGCGATCGTGTTTGGACGCGATCTTTGTGAGGAATGGAGTTCCACGCGTGGGCCTGAATCGAGCGATCCGAGTCGGTCTGCTGCTCCTGCTGGGGTATTGTGCCGTTCCCAGCTTGGGGTATGGCCAGGACCTGGGGGATATGCTGGAGAGCGTCGGCGAGCAGCCCTGGCTCTCCTTCCGAGAGGCGGAGGAGCGTGAGGAAGAGGACGAGGAGTCCATCGAGACCGACCGCGACTCGTTTACTCCGTCGACGACCGTGGCCGGTCTGAATCGCACGATCTTTGAGGCGTCGTATTCATTTATCGATAACCGGGCGATCGACAACTCGCACAGCTTTCCAGAGATCATCACTCGTATCGGGATCATGGAAGGCGTGGAATTGCGGGTGGGCTGGAACTTTGAGACGGGCGGGGGCGGCGAGGTCTCGGGTGGTGATGCCGGAGGCGACCCCGAAACACACGGCCCGGAGCAGGAGTCGCAGGTACTCTACGGTCTCAAGATTCGTCTGACGGAGCAGGTTGACTGGCTGCCTCAGAGTTCGGTGATCGTGCAGGGGACGACACCCACCTCGGGACCCGATTCGTATTCCGATTTTCAACTGGGTTATGTGTTCGGCTGGATGTTCATGGATGACTGGCAACTGGATGCTTCGCTTCGCTACATCGCGACGACCGAAGATCGCAACCAGTTCAGCCAGTGGGCACCGTCCATCGTTCTCAAGATTCCCGTCGCGGAAAAGTGGAATGTCCACGCGGAATACTTCGGCATCATGACCGATGGCCGAGCCGTCGAACGCTGTCCGCAGTACTTCAGCCCAGGGATCCATTACCTCGTTACGCCGAACTGCGAGATCGGCGTCCGTACCGGCTGGGGCATCAGCCAGGATGCGTCGAACTTTTTTTCGAACGTCGGTCTGGGGCTTCGGTTCTGAGAGTAGGGGATAAGATCGCAAATCGATTTTCAGTAAGAATCGGGGCGGTCTGATCCCGCTACGCTGGATGTAGCCTCTGTAGAGATGACTCAGTACGATTTCATTCGATGGTGATACGCTAAATCCACGAATTGATCGGAACTGACGATGAAGCGGTTCGTGACTCGCAGCTACGCTTTGTGCCTGGTGTTTGTGACGCTCTGTCGCGTCAGCTCTCTTCTCGCCGGTGAGTCAGCCACTGAAGCTTTGCATCTCCCATTCTGGGAATCGGCCGATGTCGTGAAGCCGTTAGGCGGGCTCACGTTCCTCGCGAATCCGTGAAAAAAGGCGGTGGGGGTGGGGAGGGGGCGTTCATCGTGAGCATTGAGGGCCACCGGCATTCAGAACAGCAATCGCTCTTTGCTTGGCAGAATTGTTACTCCTTCTTGATCGACTACGGTATAGAGCATTTTATCCAGATTTTTAACGAAGTCGTCTAAATTCAAGCTCAGGAAATTCTCGCGATCTTCAGGACTCAAGCCTTCGCAGATCGACTGAATTTCTTCCGGGGTGAATGGTTCGATAGTGTATCCGAATCGTACGGCCAATTTGTCGTCTGTCGTTATGTCAAAGAGTGCGGCGACCTCTGGGTGAAGTTTTGAAAATGACTGGATATGAGAAACCGAGTAGCCATGTTTCTGGACCAGTGCGAGGGCCATCTGGCACAGGTCGTTCTCTGCGAGGGGCATGGCATGGCTCCGGTGTCGAGCTTGGATTCGTCTTCAAATTGTAGCGCAGTGGCAAGCGAGAGCGGAAGGACGTACGATCCTAAGTGTGTGAAAGCGGTGTCCATTCCTTCGTATTGGTCGGTTTGAAGTCATGATACAGTTTTCTTCGGGGCGCGTAGTTTGGAGTTTGGTGTGCTGCATTCTGCTCGGCCCAGTCTCGCTTATGGCAGGGGAGACTTCCGGCGTAACGGTGCATCTGCCATTTTGGGAATCGGCCGATGTGGTGAATCCCTTGGGCGGACTTAAGTTCCAGGCCAATCCGCTGCAGAAGGAGGGGCTGGCTGAAGGATACCCGGCGATGCTGTTCGGGTGCGAGGTGCCGCGCGAAGATGGCGATGCGTGGATCTATGGTTGGAAGCTGACCAACTGGCAGCAGAAATCGACGCGCACGGTCGAGGTCGTACGGTGTACTACGCGTGATGGCCGGACGTTTGCGAACGAGGAGACCGTGTTGTCGCTGGTGAATCCCGACTGGCAGGGGTTCGTGAACATTGTCCATCGCCCGACCGATGGGAAGCTGTTTTTGTTCTCGTACTCGGCGGGGAATCTGTATGTGTACGAAAGTGCGGACGGCAAGAAGTGGGACAAGCTCACCGAGAAGGCTTATGTGGCCCACGATGCGATGAACATCACCTGGCACGCACCGACGAGTCAGCTTCTGAATTACCAGGTCGCTCTGGAGCACTATCAAAAGCGATACCCGGACAACATCGGTGGGGATCTGCGGCGGGTGCTGTCGTTCAAGACCTCGCAGGATGGGGTGACCTGGGAGGCGTTCTCGCCGCCGTTTCTGAACGGACAGAAGTACATGGTGCCCGATGAGCAGGATCCGGTCGATCTGGAGTTCTACCGTTCGATCGCGTTTCCGACGCAGGGGCGGTATGCGATGCTGATTCAGGACTACATCGCTCCGCCACCCGAGGCGAACTCTCGGCGTAAGACCACGAAGCACGGTCCACGCAGCGAGGTCGAGTGGGCCATCAGCCCCGACGGACTGAACTGGAAGCGTCCCTTCCGTGACATGGACGCGACCGCTGTGGTCGGATCTCTGCCGGTGCAGGGGCCGCTCGTGCGGGAGGGGATGCTGCGGTTCTACGAACGCGATCGAGTCATCACCAGCCTTCCCGAGGGGCGGCTGTTCTATGTGACGGGGCGGGGGAATTGTGAGTTCTCGACACCGGTCTTGGCGATGCCTGAAAAAGGACTGACGCTCGACGCGGATGTGGCATACTCGCCCGTGGAGGGAGAGACCGGCCGCAAGTATCTGATGGCGGAATTACGAGACGCCGAGGGGCGTGTGATCCCGGGATATGAACGCGAGAAGTGCCTCTTCGAGAATCAGGAGGGGCGGTCACTACCGCTGGCCTGGGATGGAAAAATCGGTGGCGAGCTGAAGGGGCAACAGGTCCAGGTTCGGTTCTTCTTCCGCGAGGCCCGAATCTATTCCGTGTCGGGGCTGGCCCATTGAGGCTCTTGATGTTTTCGTTTCGAAAACCCACTGGTGAATCGATCCGTCGAATCCTCTTGGAACAGGCGAAACTCGATTTCACCTACTCTGCTGTGGGCGCGACCGCTCAGACCCCGCCTGCCGGTTATGTGGTGGATCGGACCCGCATGGAATTGGGGACCGGCGAGTCGGTGTTTCTGGCCGCCAAGTCAGCCCTGAAACGCTGGGAGCAATTCCGTTTGGGCTGGGTCGAGTCGTGGCCTCGCGACACACCCATTCAAGCGGGCGAAGTCGTCGCGGTCATGGGGTGGGTTCTCGGCGTGTGGTGGTTGAACTTCTGCCGCATCGTTTATGTTGTCGACGAGTCTGGCCCTGTGACCAGGTATGGCTTCGCGTACGGAACGCTTCCCGGTCACGTCGAAAGCGGCGAAGAACTATTTCTGATTGAGTGGGACCGAAATACTGACCGAGTGTCGTACAGCATTCTGGCGTTCTCTCGGCCCAACCACTTCCTGGCGAGGCTGGGGTATCCACTGGTTCGACGGAATCAGAAACGATTCGGTCAAGACTCGGCAGCAGCGATGCTTCGAGCCGTCAACTCGTCGGGCCTGCCTCTCAACATCGACTCCAATTAGTGAGAGAGTCTGGCCTGTTTAAAATCAGCGGACGAGAAATTGCATCGCGTTTATTTTTCGGGATCCAGTTACGGCCTGGCCATCACTTGCTGTCGCCAAAAACGGGGGCCTATGATCGGGCTCGTTGTGGATGTTGTTCTGCGCTCCTCGATAAGGTTATGTACATGTTGAAGCGATTTGTCTGGGCAGCTGTCGTGTGGGGATTCGCGGTAGCTGTGGGGACCTCTTGTGTCTTGGCGGACACCAAATTGAATCAAATGGTGGTGGTCGCCGAGGGGGAGGCATTCCAGCTTCCGGCACAGGTGTTGTCAGAAGAGATTGCGAAGCGGTCGGGCGTGACTTGGCCGGTGGGCGGAGCTTCAGCCCCGATGACTCAAACGATCACGTTCCGGGCCGCAGAACCGACGGACGAAGTGGCTGACGAAGGTTTCCGCATCGCCACCGATCCCGGGAAGTTGCCGAGCATGACGATTACCGCGCGGCGGCGGCGCGGAGCGATGTTCGCTGTCGGTTATCTGCTGCGACAGCTGGAATGCTCGCCGGGTCAGGTCAGCATGAAGGCTGCGATCAACACGACACAGGCTCCCGACTACGCCATTCGCGGGCACCAGTTGGGGTATCGGGCTCAGGCCAACAGCTACGATGCCTGGGACGCGAAGACGTTCGACCAGCACATCCGCGAGCTGACGTTCTTTGGCACCAACAGCATCGAGAACATTCCGTTTCAGGACGAACGTACTACGCCGATCATGCCGCTCAGCCGGGCTGAGATGAACCGCGTGATGTCGTCGATTTGTGATAAGTACGATGTCGACTACTGGGCTTGGACCCCGGCCGATTTTGAATTGACCGACCTGGCCAAGCGGGCGGATGCACTCAAGTTTCACGAGGCGTTTTACAAGGATTGCCCGCGTCTCGACGCAATCTTCTTCCCCGGCGGTGACCCAGGAGATAACCATCCCCGAGAGGTGCTGCCGTTCTTGGAGGACCTGTCCAAGATCCTGCCAAAGTACCATCCCCGGGCCAAAATCTGGATGTCGCTGCAAGGCTTCGAAGGAGAGAAAACCGACTACCTGTTTCAGTGGTTGAAGGATCACCAGCCGGAGTGGCTGGGTGGTTTGGTCGCTGGTCCGGGAAGTATGCCGCTGCCGGAGTTGCGAGCCAGACTCGACATGAAGTACCAGTTGCGGGATTACCCCGACATTACGCACGTTGTACGTTGTCAGCATCCCGAGCAGAACCTCGACCCAGTCTTTGCGATGACTGCCGGACGCGAATCAATTAACCCGCGACCGATGTTCTATTCCCAGGTGTTTGCGAAAACCGCCCCCCATACCAATGGCTTCATCAGCTACTCGGACGGCTGCCACGATGACGTGAACAAAGCCCTGTGGAGTGCACTGGCCTGGGACCAGACCCAGAAGCCCGAGGCAATACTCACCGAATATGGGCGTTGCTTCTTCAGTGCGGCCGATGCGGTGTTGATCGCCCAGGGAATCCTCGGGCTGGAGCAGAACTGGCAAGGCTCGTTGAAGGCCAATCAAGGAGTTCGTGGCAACTTGCAGCGGTGGCAGTCATTGGAGAAGTCCCATCCCGAGCTGACGACCGACTGGCGCTGGCAGATGCTGCTCGTGCGGGCCTACTACGATGCCTATCAGCAGGCCCGGCTGACGCATGAAACGGCGATCGAAGAAGAAGTCTATCGTGCTCTGGAACCCGCCCCGGGGCGTTATCCGACCGAGTCGATTCAAGAGGCACTCCGCATTCTGGCCAAGGCGGATATCCCAGTTCAGCCCGCATGGCGCAAGCGAATCGTAGAACTCTTTGATGCTCTCTACACCAGCATCAAGTTTCAGAGCAGCGTCGAGAAATACCATGCCATCAATCCGCAGCGTGGCTGCATGCTCGACTTTTTAGACCTGCCGCTGAACAACCGGTATTGGCTGGAGGATGAGTTCTACAAGATCCGCGCGATGGAGACGCTGGAGCAACGGGCCGCTCGGCTGGAAGTGATACGAACCTGGGAGAAGCCCGGTCCCGGCAGCTTCTATGACGACCTCGGTCATGTGGGACGCAGCCCGCACGCAGTCCGCAAATCGCGGGAAGATGGCGGCGGAATCTCGTATTGGTGGTTCGATAACGGGATGAGTCGGCTGCGTCGTTCGTGGCTCGTGACCGGCGTGCCCGCCTCTTTGGAGTACACGCAGCTCGACCCGTCGGCGACGTATCTGCTGCGGTTCAGCGGCTTCGGCGAGTTGAAGCCACGCGGGGATGGTGAGCCACTCCAGGCGACGGTCTACAACACCGAAATGAACACGATGAAGGAGTTCCCCGTTCCCGCCGAGATGATCAAAGACGGCCAGCTGTCGGTGACCTTTGATGATGTGCATCTGGAGGGAGTCAACTGGCGGCGCCAGCCTCGCATGGCGGAGGCGTGGTTGATCAAGTTGCCAACTGAGTCTGCGAAGGCTAACTGACTCACCGACCAAAAGCCCCCATCGGCGAGCGGCAGGCGTGAGCCTGCTGGTGCTGGTGGTCGTCCGCTACGGAGTGGACTCGTGCCGGTCTTATCCAGCCTTGTGATGGATCACTGATGGATTGGGGGCGAAGCTGACTGGAGCCACTCGGCCTGAACTCAGTGGCCGAGCGGTCTGTTCCACAACATGACATGAGCTGCCAGCGAGATCAGCCATCCCCAGATAAAGACGAGTGACAAGTGCGTCAGGATCCGAGTTCGGAGTGGATATCGTGCCTGAGGCACTCCCATCTCGGGCGGGGGCAGAGCGTTATATGCCTCGCGGCTGCACACATACCAGAGAGAGCTGACGATCAGTCCCAGTGCGGATACAGCTGCTCGGTGCGGATTGGAATCGGCGGTTCCCAAAGCAGCCACCAGGAAGCTGCTGGGAACAAGGAATATCTCGGTGACCTTAATCAGGTCGGGATCGTGTGAGTTGCCCAACTCCAGAGACTCCGGGGGGATGAGTGCGGGAGATGTTGAGTCTCCGTGTGACTCGACTCAACGCTTGAGACGGCCACGAGGGAGATTCATAAAACGAAAACGCCGGGCGCTCAAGAGGAGTCTTGAACACCCGGCGGTTGGAACACGGTTCGCTCGTCTGAAGCGTCTGCATTCAGGAGACCTCGTCGCACGGTGATGTGTCGCGGAGCTACTCCACAATCACAGCCGGGGCGGCCAGGATCACCTGCTCCTGCTCAATCTGATTGAGGTGAATCAACGCCTGCATCAGCAAGCGGGTTCGCTGCGGGTCGAGGCCTTCCAACACGGGCATCGCTTGCTTGAGCAGGACCTCGCTGGTGCGAGGCTGTGTGACCGACAGAACTCCCCGGGAACTGGCCTCGGGCAGTTCGAGGTGCTTGTCGTCCTTCTTCGGTGCCCCGGCGGAGAGGTCACCGAACAGCGTCTCCAGCGGGTTGGTCGGACGGGGCAGTACCTGTAACTCATAGTCGGTCGTCTTCGCCTGCTCAGCCGCGTAAGCGATGGCGTCCTTCAGCGTGCCGATCTCGTCCACCAGCCCGAGTTCGAGGGCCTGGCGTCCGGTGTAGACACGCCCGCCCGCGATGTCGTCGATCGGTTTCTTAATCTTGTCGCCGCGTCCATCGGTGACGTGCTTCTTGAAGACGCCGTAGATCTCATCCATCCAGGCCTGCATCTGGTCTCGCTCTTCGTCAGTGAACTTGCGGCCGGAGAAAAGCATGCCGGCTTTCTTGCCGCGTTCGTTGTCCTGGAAATTGATCCCCAGGCGGTTCCAGACCTTTTGCGTGCCGAGCTTGCCACCGACCACGCCGATGGAGCCGGTCAGTGTTGTGGCATCGGCGTAGATCTTGTGCGCGTTGCACGAGACGTAGTACCCGCCGCTGGCTGCCAGATTCCCCATCGAGACGATGAGCGGTTTCTTCGACTTCACCTGGTTCGCTGATCGGAGGATGACATCGCTGGCGGTGGCCGATCCCCCGGGGGAGTCGACTCGTAACACGACCGCCTTCACCTGAGGATCATCCGCAGCTGCCTGGAGTGCCTTGCGAAGAGGTTCACTGTAGGCCCCGCTCGTTCCGGAGAAGGAGAGTGGGGAGGACTCCGGGCTTCCGAGCGAGATGGCTCCCTCGACATAGACGATCGCGATCTGGTCCTTGGTCGAGCGGCGTGTTTGCGGCCCGTTCAGGATCTGAGCCCAGATCTGAAGCACCGCGAACGGGTTGTTCATGTCGACCTGCAAGCCCTTGGGTTTGCCATAGGCCTTGTCGAATTTCAACTCAGCTCCGAACTCTTTCCGCAGGTGCTGTTCGAGTTCCAGGCGTTCTTCGGCGGCATCGATTAACCCGGCTTGGACGCCCTGTTCCGCGGAGTAGAGACCGACGTTGATCCAGTCTTTCGCCTTGTCCGCCGGGACATTTCGCCCGGTGGCGATCAGCTCAACGACGCGGTCGTACATGCTGTCATAAAGCCAGGTGTACATCTCGTGGGCTTCGGGGCTGGGACCGGTGCGGGTGAAGAGTTCCGCTGCACTTTTGTACGAGCCACACGTCATGAAGTCGGGCTCAATCCCGACCAGATCGAACATCCCCTTCAAATACATCTGCTGGCCGAAGACTCCGGTGATCCACAAGTCACCGGTCGGCACCACACTGATACGGTTGGCTCCCGCGACCAGTGAGTAGCTGCGGGTGTCGAGACTATCCGAGAAGGCGTAGACCTTCTTGCCGCTTGCTTTGACGCGGTCGATGGCCTCTCGCAGTTCCTCGATTTGCGGGTAATTCAACTCGGGGCTGCTGAGAAGGAAGACGACAGCATTGACGCTCTCGTCAGTCGCAGCTTTGTCGATGCGACCGATGAGCGTGTTGAGCGACTCCAACCCGACCGCTCCGAAAAGTGGATCATCGGGGATCGGTGTTTCGAGCAGGTTGCCCTTGAGGCCGAACACCGCAGCCACCGGAGGCTTGGGGGCGGGCTGTTTGTCTTCCGCGAGGAGCCCGGATGTCAGAGTGTTCCACGCGGTCAACGCGAAGAGGAATAACAGACAGCAATCTCTGCGACGCATGGAGAAACCTTCCGTGAGAGTGGCGGACCAGCTGTGAACGACTGTTTTGAGTGTCTACGCGAATCCGTCCATATGTGTTGAAGAATTGTACCCAGCTGGGATCGGATAGACGATCCTCGGTTCGAGTTGAGTCCTGTGTGAATGACGCACTGAGGGGTGGGTTATTGCAGGTCGGCGATCTGTGAATCGGGGATCCAGCCCTCAGCGGTCCAGCCTCGAAGGGTGTTGTAGGCGGCAATCAGCTCACGCAAACGTTCGGTGGTCAGGCGAGCCCCGCTGCTGGCTCCGCCGGTGAGTGGTTGTTCGAGGAAGCGGGCGGGCAGTGTGTCCTCTGCCGGAGTCCAACCATGGCGGATGTTGTACCACTTGCGCAGCTGGACAATGCGTCGGGCAGTCGTGTGGAGTTCATCGGTATCAACGGACCAGCCGACGACCAGTGACAGCATGCGGGCCATCTCCGCGTACTTGTCGGTAAACACCCCGCGCAGGAACTTACAGAGGATCAACGAGTCCATCACCGCAGCTTCGTCTTCGGTCTCGATCGCATGGTGGACATCTTGTGTCTGAAGATCGAAGCGGTCGACACGGTTGGAAAAGTCGACCTGGTACGCCCCGGAGCGGTTGTGGTCAGCTCCCCGCGTCCCGACGGCGAATCCGAGTGCCATCGACTGCAGGGCTCTGGGTTCGTAGCCGGGGATTTCGAGGCCTTTGACATGCGGGGCGATGGCAACGGCTTCCGGTCCCCAACGCAAGGAGAGGTTGCGACTACCCTCGGCCAGCAGGTCTCCGATCCCACGGCGTTCGCCGATCGATCGCAGAGCCGTGAGCAGGGCTTCGTCATCGCCGAACCGTAATGGCATGTCCTCACCGGTCAGCCCTCGCTCGTTGCATTCCATTGCGAAGGCCAGCGTCGCCCCGGCGCTGATCGTGTCGATACCGATCTCGTCACAGATCGCAGTGGCCTGCAGCACCGTGTCTGGCGATGAGATCCCGCACAAGGGCCCGAGGGCGAACAGGCTCTCGTACTCCAAACGGACTCCCGCCGACTTGTTTGACCCTCGCCCATGGAAGAGATGCTCACATCCGATCGTACAGGCAGCGCAGCTGGCTCGCGTGCGAGGATGTTCCGCGACGAAGGTTTCGGGGGAAAGCTGTGCGGCACCTTCAAACTCGCCCGACTGAAAGTTGCGAGTGGGCAGGGTGCCGAGCCGGTTGAAGGTGAGCAGGTTCGAAACGGTTCCCAGCTCGCGGTATTTCTCCGTTGCGGGACCGAATGAGCGTTGGGAGAGTTCGCGGCTGTAGGCGATCAGTTCGTCGGAGTGAGTTTGAGGCGTCAATCGATCTCCGGCGACTGCGATGGCTTTCAGGTACTTCGCCCCGAGGACAGCTCCCAGCCCTCCACGTCCGGCGTGTCGGCCCTCGCTCGAGATCGTGGCATAGCGGACACGTCGCTCTCCGGCGGGACCAATTGCTGCAACTCGGAACCGGGGCCCCCAGATCTCGCGGATCTGCTCCCCCACTGTTCGGCTCGGCAGCCCCCACCAGGCCCGCGCGGAAATGAACTCAACCGGCGAAGTGGCGGCGGATGAGTGATCGCGCTGAGTCCCGTCAATGCGCAGCGCCAGTGGCTCGTCAGCCGCTCCGACGACAACGATGGCGTCGTAACCCGCCCGCTTCCCCGCGATGGCGAAGTGCGATGACGAGAGCGAATCCGAGAGCCGATGGGTCAGCGGGCTTTTGCCGACCACCGCGAACTTGGCGGATGTGGTCAGCGTCGTCCCGACCAGCGGGCTAAAGACAAACGCCACCGGCATGCGCGGGTCGAACGGGTCGACACCGTCGAGCCCCTCCTGCATTACCAGCCAGGTCCCCAGCCCCACACCACCGATGTATCGTCGCAACACCGACTCACTGAGTGGCCGTACCTCGGCAGAGCGAGTGGTCAGATCAACCCGCAGATAACAGCTGTGGTATCCGGGGAGGGGCATATCGTTTCGGTCGCTGACTCGCGATGGTGATACATTCGTTGACGGTTCATGTTCAAGGTCTTGAACAGAACCTTTACATCTCCGCGATTGTAAGGGAATGTGGCGTTTTCGGCTCGCGGGAAATCGACCAAGGGCGTGATTTCTTTTTGACTTTGGTGGAACAGAGTTCTTAGCCTCCATAAGAGGCGTGACTGCTGACGGTGGATTCTCTCACTACCGGGTGGTTGCTGCACAGACGGGACTCGATTCATGGATGCCAATGTCAATCACAACTCATTGTTCTTTCGCATGAGCGAGCAGGCCTTGCGCGTGTTTGCCATGGGACTTGTCCTCACGGGACAGATGTTGCCAGCTGGAGCAGTTTCGGCCCAGGATGACCCACCGTCGCCATCGTTTGCCTCACCACCCGCCAAGCCCAAGTCGGGACTGACTCCTGTCGCGGTCGAGTCACCCCCAAAGGAAGAGGAAGCTGCAGCGCCTCAACTTGGAGAGGCAGCCGAAGAGGCATTGCCGCCAGCGTCTGAGGAAGCGACCCCAGCTGAGGAGACACCCGCTGCCGATGGAGCACCGGTTGAAGTTCCGTTGGCTGAAGAAGCACCCGCTGCCGAGCCAACTCCCGCCGCCGAAGAGGCTCCCACTCCCGCAGAGTCTCATCCCGAAACCCTAGCCGCTCCTGAGACGCCAGCTGCGGAGGCTGCGCCGGCCCCGAATGTGACTACCGAGGAGGCTCCCGCTTCCAAGATGCCCGCTGAAAAGGCCAGCGAGTCCGCTCCAGCAGCTGCGGCAGTCGAATCGGCTGACCCGAACAAGTATCAGATTGGTGAGTGGACGATGATGATCCTGCCGGGACCAGTCCCTCCCAAGGCCGTTCGTGAGTATCACGCGCCGACGACCTGTGAAGCGGCCCCCATGAATCAAAACAACATCTCAGTCCCCGTGAACGTGACGGTGAATAATACCGGTTCGCAGGGCTGGCCTTGGGCGTCACCTTGGGACACTCCCTGGGCGAACCTGAACTACTGGAACTCGCCAACGGCAGCTTACCTGTTCCAGCATCCCCAGCCCTACTGGCAATTGCGTCAGGACTTCTACCACCTCAAGCCATTTATCCGAGGTCTGTAGTTCAGTTCGGCGAGACGCGGCCATCGATAAGAGTGGGACATGTCACCGGTCAACCGCCGTGACCTGTCCCACGAGCTTTTGGACTCTCCGCTGCACCGCTGGAGAGTCTGGCCTACTCCACGACGACCCGCAGCTGTTTCAGCTTTTCGCGGGCGCGGGTCAGGGTGGGGCCGATGGAGTTCTCGGGGACACCGACCTCTGAGCTGATTTCCCGGTAGGTTTTCCCTTCCAGGTGAAACTTACGCACAATCAGGGCGTCAGGCAGCGGAAGATGATCGAGGAGAATCGCGATCTCTTCGGCCGACTCAGTGTTGGGAATCGTTTTGGAGTCCCCGGCGGCCTCAATGGCGGCTCCATGAGCATCGACATGTCCCCACGCCTCAGCTTTGCGGCGCCGGATCATCTCCTTCACCACGATGCGACGGGAGACGACTGTCAAGTAAGTCGCCAGCGAGCATTGCTCGCGAAACCGACGTAATACCGCGTAATCGTTCTCGATCAGGCGGACAAAGACCTCGGAGCAGAGATCGTCCACATCATCGCTGGTGATCCGAATGCTGCGGACATGAGCGGTGTGACGGATCACGTGGACAAACAGACCAACGAAACGATCCACGAAATCTTTCCAAGCCCCTGGCGCACGCGTCAGGCACTGCTTGAGAAGCCGTCGATCAATATCGGTCAGCGCCACCGGTCAGACCTCTTGGGGGATACAACGTCTTGCTGATCTCAACATTTGAGTCTATGCCGCTCTGCCAGTTCCGGCAAGGGCGATTTCCCGGCCCAGCTCGGAACCCTTCACATCACTGAGGGTTATGTCATCAGATACGGCAGTCAGTGGAACGGGAAAGGTAGGGCTCCATCCACCAGAAAAGAGAAAAACCAGAGCACAGGCCCGTTGATTCGAAGGGGATTTTTCTCCCGAACTATCAGCGGCAGCTGGTTTTAGCGAATGCCAAGGTTTCCAGGACCAGATGGCCCATCTTGCCATGGGATGGCTGGAGGTGAGGGCTCAGTCCCAGCCCGTCGAGCGTTTCGGTGGCGGTCGGACCGATGCTTCCGATGACGCATCGGCGCGCTGCATTCAGCCAGGCGTCCTTGATTCCCAGCCGGTCGGCAATCTCCAGCACGTTGACTGCTTGCTGAGCACTGGTGAAGAGCAGAACGTCAAACTCCCCGGCGACTGTCTTGCGAACAGCTTCTTCGAGAGGGCGGATATCATCCGGCAGTTCCCAGCGATAGACCGGGACGGGAATGACCGTGGCGAGGCGTTCCTCAAGGCTCCTCGCCAGTTCCTTCTGCGGCTGTCCGTACTCCTGGATGGCAATAATTTGGCCAGCGACCGGAATGGGGGTATCGTCGATCAGCTGGATCACTTCGCGCCAGGTATTGGGTTCGGCTGCCCGGTGGTCGACGCGGATCCCCGCCTGGCGCAGGATGGCCACCGGTTTGGGGCCACGAACCACAACCATTGTTCGACTCATCCAGTTCTGGATCTCTTCCAGGCTGTAACGCGATTTCAGGACATCCAGCAGGGCCTGAGCCCCCACTCCCGTTAAAAAGATGACGATATCGATTTCCCCCTGCTTCAGTTGCAGTCCGAAGGCGAGGGCCGCTTCGTTGTCCTCGATCGGGATCTCTTTCATTGAGGGAGCGACTGTCGCCGAAGCACCTTGCCGTTCAATCAGTGATTGCATTTCTACGGCGCGGCGGCTCTCAAAGCTGCAAACTCGTAGCATGGTGTGACGGGCCTCAATGGATGGGACATCAATGTGTGGTCGGACAGTGAGAACCGGGCGAACGCCCCCCACAGTGTGCCAAGCGCAGGCATCTCTCGTCGAGTGGTTTCTCGATCAGATTTTTCTCCTTTGTAACATGGACCCGTTCCCTCCGAAAAGTCCGCAAAGTCACAGGTTGTGAAAAATTGGGCAGGAGGTCGAGATTCTTGTACGAAGTCGAGGTTGGTCGGGCACTCATTCAGTATCCCCCACGATTTTGGGGCTGAAGGAGATTGCCGATGCGACTGACTTTGCGAGCATTGCTGGCCTATCTGGATGATGTTCTTGACCCCGCGACGCTGAGAGAAATTGGCGGGCGAGTGAGCGAGAGCCCCTCCGCCTCGGCGACGGTCGCTCGTATCAAGGAGGTGATCCGTCGCCGACGGATCTCTGCTCCTGAGCTGACGGGGTCAGGGTCGGCTCCCGATCCGAATCTGGTCGCCGAGTACCTCGACAACACGTTGTCTCCCGATGCAGTTCCCTCGCTGGAGAAGCTGTGCCTCGATTCGGACATGCACCTGGCGGAGGTCGCGTCCTCGCATCAGATCCTGACAGCTGTTCTGGGCGAGCCCGTTGAAGTCCCAATGTCGACGCGAGAACGGATGTACGCGCTGGTCAGTCCCACGCCACTGGTCAGCGATGTTGCTCCTCCCAAGTCCGGGTCCCACAACAAGCTCAGAGACTCAGCCGTCATTGACACGTTGCCTGCGGCACAGTCCGTGACCACTACTGCCCGGCCAGTGATGCCCGACTATCTCAAGCCCGCAAAGGGGCGGAAGCTGGCCGCGTTGTTGGTGAGTGGTTGCGTGGCCTTGGGGTGGATTCTGTGGGTCCTCAACGATCAGGGCGTCTTCTCCGGTCGACAGGCCAGTGTCGCGTCCAACGAGAAACCCGCTCTAGAAGCTGGGGCTGAGCCCGAGCTGAAATCGGCTCCCGATCATGAAGGCGCCCAAGCTCACGAACATTCCAAGACCGCTCGCCCTGTGGAAGCTCTGGCCAAACTCGACAACCAACCCGTTGAATCGACGGCCGCCGCTGGCAAGACGCCTCCAGACTCAGAAGCGGATTCGTTTCCCGATGCGGCCAGTCCTCCAGCGGATCAGGCTCTCGCGGCGAATCGCACCGCACCGGCTCCGGCGATGATCGACGAGCCTGCCACGGAGGTTCCCGATCCTCCAGAGCCCGAGGTCAAAACTCCGGATGCCGTCGGACTGGCACCGCAACCCGATCCAGCACCGGCTGCTCCGGCCACAAATCCCTTTCCGGCGATGATGTATTCCAATGCCGAGGGAATCCTGATCGTTCGCAATCGCGAGTCAGGTGAATGGAACGTCTTGCCACGCAGGGCACTGGTTCGGGACGGCGATGAGATCGCCTCGCCATTGCCGTTTCAGGCTGAGTTCACCATCGAAAATTCCGCACTGGCTGTCACTCTGCATCGTGGAACTCGAGTCCGCCTGGAGCCGGGCACGGGGATCGAACTCTTCAAGATCCATGTTGACCGGGGTCGGGTCTCGCTGGAGCGATCGCCCGACGGTCAGCGCCCCGAGCCTGTCACCATCGGGGTGAGCATTCAGGGACAGGAAGCACAGGTCACGCTCAGTGAACCGGGCACGGTGTGTGGAATCGAGGTCGAGCAGCGTGTCCCCGTGGGACGCCGGCCTGATCCGCTGTTGGCAATTCCCAATGGGGGCGTCTACGTCGGGAGCGGGGATGTGTCGTTCTCCTGGAACGGAGGTCCCGCCGTGGGGATTGATTCGACTATCGGCTGGGCGGGATGGCCCGTGCCGCCGAATGCTCTAGTGGCTGGACCTCAGCGTCCCGTGCCCAACTGGTTGACGCCGGAGGGCGTTCCGCAAACGAATGCCGATCGCAAATGGGTGCAGATGTTTGAGAAGGAGTTCAGCGTCGATCAGCCCGTCAGCATGTCGATCCCCTCGCTTGTGGGGGATCGTCGCGAAATGATCTCGACGTACGCGACCTCCACTCTCGGACTGGTGGACGACATCCCGATGCTGGTGAAAGCCTTGCAGTCGGAGCACGAGAAGACGCGACTGGCAGCCATTCACTGTTTGCGCAGCTGGTTACCGTCCGATCCGAACAACACCGCTCGACTCGACCAGGAAGTCGCGCGGATCTTTCCGGAGGATGACGTCGCGGATATCGTCGAGTTGCTGTGGGGTTACTCTCGCGAAGACGGGAAGGATCCAATGATCTCGCAGAAGCTGGTGGCCTTCATGGATCACAAGCAAATTGCGGTGCGAGAGCTGGCGTTCTTTTACGTGACCCAGATCACACCGCGAACAAATGCCCACGGTTATCGCCCCAGCCTGCCTGATTCCCCGAGGAATGCCGCCCTGGTTGGCTGGCGAAACCTGTTGGAGAAGAACGGCGGACAGCTGGTGAAATGAACAAGCGGCGAGGGAGTGGACCCTCGCCGCTTGTTTGTGTCGATGGTGGAGCAATCAGTTCGCAGTGAACGGGCTAAGGCAGCAGGCTGACCTTGTCATGGGTCGGCATGTTCTTGGGCAGCGGAATGGTGACCTCTCCGGTGGCGGCCCATTCGGTCCCGCGGGTGACGATCGCCTGGAATCCAGCACAGCGCATGGCCCAGGTCGACGGATCCTGTTCCCGACCGACATGGCCGAGCAGGCTGGTGACGATGCGTCCCTTGCCCGATGGGATCCACCAGACCATGGGCTCGTCGAAGCCAGTTCCGCCCGACTCTTTGGAGCTGAAGGCTGTGGCGAGGATGTTCATGTTGAGGGCCGGGCCGCGCTGGGCGTGGTAGAGCTCGTCCTTGGGGTGCAGCCACTCGACGGGCATCCCCTTGGTAATGGGGTGCTCGCGGTCGCGGACGATGACGGTGTAGGGGTGCTGGGCTCCGTGGCCGGAGTCGGGGCCTTCTCCCTTGGGCGTGCGAATTCGTCGTCCGGCTGCGTCATAAGCGACTCGGTCACCGCCGTCTTTGTTACGCCAGGCCAGACCGATCATGTCGTTCCACGCGGGCCAGTCGGGAAACGGGTTATTGGCAGCGTGGACATTCATCACTCCACCACCGTTTTTGACGAACTCCTCAAACGCCGTCCGCACATGCTCCGGCCAGGTCGCCCCGTTGTAGTTGCTCAGAACCACATCGTAGTCGGCGAACTGCGGGCGGAACCCTTTCCAGGCGTTCGGGTCGGTGTTGCCTTGAGGAGGTGTGGTCGCGACATAGGTCCGGAAGCGACCGGTTTGTTCCAGGATCTGCTTGAGATAGGGCGTCGTCCGCTCGAAGTCATGATTGTTCTGTCCGTCGATGATCAGCACATCGATCTTGTCCGCAGCGGACGATGTCCCAGCCATCATCGCCAGCAGCAACAGAGCCACTGCTCCCGAAATGAGACAACACACCCAACATCGCAGCTTCATGATCCATTCCCCAACTGTGGCAACTCGTGAGCTTCAAACTTGTTCCTGCAATGTACCGGATCGTTTCAGAGATGCCACGCGACCGCCCCTCTTGGCGGGGCAGGCGCCCATCTATTGCTGGCACCGATCACGCAGCCCGATGACGACTTCATTCTATGCAGTGGTCCTCACTGCGTGGGCTGGCCCGCCAAAATTGTCTGCACAATCTCCAGTCGCGGATTGTCGCTCGTGTGGTGATGGAAGAGGACCAGGTCGGCCCGATTCCCTGCGGAGAGAGCGATGCGTTCGCGACGCAGGATCCGTGCCGGGTTGTCGCCCGCCATGTCGCACGCCGTCCCGAGGCTGACTCCCGCGAGTTTGACGCACGTAGCGACGCAGTGTTCGGTGGTCTGAGCCGAGCCCGCCAGCAAGGTTCGCTGTCCCCCCACGACAATCTTTCCATTGGGTAGGACTTCAAAGACCTGCCCCTGAGTCTCGTAAGGTCCCGGTGGACAGCCAGCCAGTCCCGATGCATCGCAGGTGATGACGCATTCCCGCGGGCCCTTGGCCCGAATGACCGACCGTACAAAGCTGGCGGGGATGTGGTGGCCATCGGTGATCAGACTCGCGGCGAGGCGACTCTCCCCGAGTTGATCCCACAGCAGGTTCGGGTGCCGGGGCATCATGGGGTGGGCTCCATTCCCCAGATGGGTGCTGAGCCTCGCCCCCGCGCGAACTGCAGCGGCGATCTGGTCCGTCGTCGCAGCTGAGTGGCCGAGTGCAATGGTGATCCCGTTGAGGGAGGCCCGATGGATGAATTCCTCCGCTCCGACAGCCTCTGAGGCGAGCGTGACCAGGCACACCCGGCCTCCCGAGGCTGCCTGCCAGGCTTCGAGTTCTTTCCAGTCGCAGGCCCGGACATGTTCCCGGGGATGGGCCCCGCGTGGACCGTCTTCGGCGGAGATAAAGGGGCCCTCCACATGGCAGCCCGCGACCATCTGGTTGGCCCAGGTTTCTCGCTCACAGGCTCGCCGAATCGCCGAAAGCCCGGCACAGATTGAATCCAGCGAGGTCGTGATAACGGTCGGGCAGAGCCGCGTGACTCCGTGAGTCTGGTACTGCCGCAGCACTTTCAGCACGGCATCTTCGGTCAGGTGCGGATCGCTGAACCACACGCCGCCATACCCATTGATCTGCAGGTCAAAGAACCCCGGAGCGACATAGGGCAGATGATCTTCGCGAGAAGCTGCGAACGCGGGAGTGACGCTGGCGATGCGATCGCCCGAGATTTCGATCCGGACGGGTTGTCCTGTGTCGTAACGTTTGGCGATCAACGCCATGTGGCACCTCAGAAGTCGTGAGTCATGCGGTGGAGTCGAGCCGGTGACGCCCAGCTGGTCGTGCCCCATGAGGCTATCAGAGTGTCCGAACGATGAGAACGCAGCTGAGCCTCCGTCCGTCCAGGAGCGGCTGGCATCAGCCTGCCGAGGAGTACAACCGTCTCAGTGATTTCGACCTCGTGGGAAATCGGCATAGCTGCTTACCTGACTGATCGGATGGCTTCATCGAGGGGGTGATGCTGAGTTGTCGCCTCGTGCTGCGGTGTGTCTGTCGCATGCGAAACACATTTCCCCTCCCGAATTTGAGTTGCTAGCGGGGAACGGATTACCAATCAGTAGAATCTCCGAACCCGGGAGACCCGATCGGGCTCTGGAGGGGGGGAGGACCAGGATATGGACGCAATCAAAGTTCCACGGGTGGTGATTATCGGTGGGGGATTCGGCGGGCTCGAGGCGGCGCGCACACTGCGTAAAGCCGCTGTGCAGGTGACCCTGATCGACCGCCGCAACTTTCACCTGTTTCAACCACTGCTCTATCAGGTCGCGACAGCTGGTCTGTCGCCGGCGAACATCGCGACTCCGCTCCGTTACATCGTGCGGCATCAACGGAATTGTGAGGTTCTGCTGGCGGAGGTCGTTGGCTTCGACGTGGAGAGGAGGGTGGTGTTACTCGCCGATGGAGAAGTGCCTTATGACACTCTGATCCTGGCTGCCGGAGCCACTCACAGCTATTTCGGTCGCGATGACTGGGCGGAGTTTGCTCCCGGACTGAAGACACTGGAACAGGCGACCGAGATCCGCCGACGGATCCTGACGGCTTTCGAGTCAGCAGAACGCGAAACCGATCCTGAACAGCGTCGGGCATTGCTGACCTTTACCGTCATCGGCGGAGGCCCGACGGGAGTCGAACTCGCCGGAGCGATCTCAGAGATCGCGCGTCACACGCTGGCGTATGACTTTCGGCATATCAACCCGGCGGACGCGCGAGTCGTGCTGGTTGAGGCCGGGCCGCGAGTGCTGGCCCAGTTTCCCGAGGAACTCAGCCAACGCGGTGCGAAGAAGATTCGCGACCTGGGAATTGAGTTACTGACCGGACACAAGGTCGTCGAAATTCGAGCCGATCGAGTCACGCTGCTCTCCACTGAGGGGAACATCGACTTGCCCACCAGAACCGTGTTGTGGGGAGCGGGCGTGCAGGCCAATCCGCTGGCTCGCAAACTGGCCGAAGCGACCGGGGCCACGTGTGACAACGCTGGACGAATCGCCGTTCAGAGCGACCAGTCTCTCGCTGGACACCCCGAGCTGTTTGTCATCGGTGATATTTCCCGAGCACTCGACGCCGTTGGAAAACCATTGCCGGGGTTGGCCCCCGTCGCCATGCAGCAGGGGCAGTACGTGGCCCGCCAGATCATGGCCCGATTGCTTGGTGAAGCCCCACTTCCCCCGTTTCGATATCGCAATCGCGGAACGATGGCGACGATCGGTCGCTCAGCTGCGGTGGCCCAACTGGGAAGCTGGACGTTCTGTGGTCTTTTCGCGTGGTTAATGTGGTTGTTTGTGCACCTGATGCTGATCGTGCAATTCCAGAACCGGCTGCTGGTGCTGACGCAGTGGTTGTGGTGTTACGCGACGCATAACCGGTCCGCGAGATTGATTACTGGCGATACAGTCGAACCTGCCGAGACGCCGCCCTAGAAAAAGTCGCCGTCAAACTGCAGGTCATCTTCCGTCAGCAGTTCGAAGCCCGCCTTCTTCAGGACGATGATCGCCTGATCGAGGTTGTCCGCATGGATCGCAGCTGCGCGGCGGCCGCTGCGGACCTGGGGGATGCTGTAGATGTAATGCACGTTGATTTCGGCGGTCATCAACGTTTGCAGCACTTCCGTGAACGGCTGGCTGGTCTGTGGCAGCTGGACCCCGAGAATGTCGGCCTCGGTGAAGGTGTGTCCGCCGAGCGTCAGAATCTCTCTCGCATGGTCGACATGGTCCACCACGAGGCGGGCCACGGCAAAGTCGACCGAATCGACCAGGCTCAGACTCGCCACCCGCAGGTCGTGCCGCTCCAGCTTGCGGAGCAGTTCATGCAGCTTACCGACGCGATTCTCCATGAACACGCAGAACTGGTGCAAGCAGGGCCAATCCAGCCCGCGCATGGTTTGCGGCTCAATGGTGTCATCATCGTCGTTAAATTCGCCAGGCATCCGTTCCACTCCTTGAGGATCCGTGGTAGCGTCCGTTCGACGCGCGGTGTGCTCCAGGCTCGTCACCCACGTATTCCGTGGTCTCGGCCAGACACTCGCTCCGCAGCGACAGACTCCGCGATTCCGTGGACGAAGTGTACGGCATCGGGTTTCTCAGGGTCAAACTGAGTTTCCCTCACGACATGTCAACGTCTCCGGAATTGCACAGGACACAACGAATGATTCGCACGTTCCTCTTTGATATGGGCAACGTTCTCACCCGATTTTCCCATGACACGATGTGTGACCAGATCGGCGAGCTGTGCGGTCTGGATGGAGACGCAACACGGCGATTGCTGATCGATTCGGGTTTGCAGTGGGAGTTCGAGCGCGGACGAATTTCCGAAGAGTCGTTTCGCGACCAGCTGTCGGCCCTGGTCGGTCGGGAGATCGATCTCGATCAGCTGAGGCGGGCGTCATCGGATATCTTTGATCCGATCCACGAGATGAAGCCCATCGTGCAGGGGTTGAAAGAGCAGGGGTACCGGCTGGTTCTGCTGTCGAATACCACGGTTTCGCACTTCGACTGGATCAAGTCGAAGTTTGATTTTCTGGTGCCGTTCGATCACTACGTCGTCTCGTACGAGGCGGGTGCGATGAAGCCCGACCCGCCGATTTATGAAGCGGCGCTGCGGGCGATTCACTGCGAGCCGGGCGAAGCGTTCTACACGGATGACATCCCCGAGTACGTTGAGAAGGGCCGCGAATACGGCTTCCAGGCCGAAGTCTTCACCGGACCGCAGGACCTGCTCCACCACCTCGCCGCGCGAGGCGTCCATCCGTTGGGGAAGTAGCTGGGAACGTGGCAATTGTGTCGTCGTGCAAGAGGACTGACGCCAAGCTGTGGGAGTTTGGTGAGAACCGTGATGAAGTGGTATGGGACACAGATCTCACAGATCAACACAGATTCAATATGGCATGAGTTGGTAATTGATGTTGTCGCCGAAATCGTGACATGTTTGGGCCAGCCTCATCATCCGTGAAAATCTGTGTCATCCGTGTCCCACTTCCTCCATATCCATTCATCGAGCCACTCCCTGTCACCGCGCTCCCATAAAACAAGCTGGGCTCCGTGTCCTGGTCATGCGACTCGACACATCTCCGGAAACTCCCGATTGAATACTGACAACATCGGCCCAATGGCATACCATTCCCTCACAGGCGCTCATCCGCTTTCTTCCCCACTGGTGCATTGATCCATGGCTGATTCTCCATCGCAGATCCAGACGGACGCCGCTCGCGAGTCGATCGCCAAGCTCCAGAAGGCATACACCGCGATCCGCGCCCAGATCTCACAGGTCATCGTTGGCCAGAGCGACGTCATCGACCAGTTGTTGATCGCACTCTTCAGCCGTGGCCACTGTCTGCTGGAGGGAGTGCCGGGGCTGGCCAAGACGTTGATGATCAGCACGCTGGCCCGCACGCTCTCCATGAGTTTCAGCCGGATTCAGTTCACACCCGACCTGATGCCAGCCGACATCACCGGGACCGACGTTCTGCAGCAGAACCAGACGACAGGCGAACGCGAGTTCCGATTCATTAACGGGCCGCTGTTTCACAATCTCGTGTTGGCTGACGAAATCAACCGTACTCCGCCCAAGACGCAAGCAGCACTGCTGGAAGCGATGCAGGAGCGGCAGGTCACCGTGGGACAGGTCCGGCATGTCCTGAACGATCCGTTCTTCGTCCTCGCCACGCAGAACCCGATCGAGCAGGAAGGGACATACCAGCTTCCCGAAGCCCAGCAGGATCGGTTCATGTTCAAGGTCTACGTGACCTATCCGACATATGCCGAAGAGAAGCAGATCGCGATCCAGACGACGGGGGCCAAGTCGAAGGAAGTCACCCCGGTCCTCGACGCCAAAGAGGTTCTGGCTCTTCAGCAGCTCGTGCGAGAAGTCCCCGTTTCCGATCATGTCGTGAACTACGCGTTGGCTCTGGTGCGTCAGACCCGTTTGAACCAACCCGAGACCCCTGCCTTCATCACTGAATGGCTCAGCTGGGGAGCAGGGCCCCGCGCGGTGCAATTCCTGCTGCTTGGCTCCAAGGCCCGGGCCTTGCTGCAAGGTCGGACTCACGTGACGACCGAAGATGTGCAGGCACTCGCCAAACCTGTGCTGCGTCACCGCATCGTCGTTAACTTTGCCGCCGAGAGTGACGGGATCAACACGGACAAGGTCATCGAGCGACTGATCGCCGAGACCCCATCGAAGGAAAGCGACCTGAGCCGCGATCCGCGATTCAAGAACATGTTCGCGGCGTAAAGCGGTTGAACAGGAAGCAGCCCGCATTCGGTGAGCCACCTGCACCGATGGGGATCACTCCCCCGTGGACCGGTCGGTGAGAATCTCCTTCAGCCGCCGCAGCGCCCGTGTATGCCGCATGCCGGCCGCAGCTGCGGACAGCCCCAGGAAGTCGGCCGCCTCCTGGTTCCCGAGTTTCTCCGTGTGCCGCAGCAGAATGATCTCGCGGTCATCTTCGTCGAGCAGATCGAGCGCTTCGTGGAACCGCTGTTCCATCTCACGACGGATCGTTTCCGCAGCGGGGGTCAGCTGGTGATCCTGGATCTGGGCGGCCAGGTCGAGTGACGACTGGTCGCCGAAGCGCGGTGCCTGAAACCCATGCTCGCGATCGATGTCACGACGCTGAGCGTGATTGCGGCGATGCAGGTCGATGATCCGGTCCTGTGCCAACTGCCTTAGCCAGATATGGAACGGCAGATCAGGCTTGGCCAGATAAGCCACCATCCGTTCATTAGCCTCCATGAACACGTCCTGCACCACATCGCTGGCATCGACCCGGCGAGCCAGTCGACGATCCATCCGCAGCTCGACCATCTTGCGAAGGCCCTGACGGTGACGCTCCAGCAGCTCGTTCACGGCCTTGGCATCGCCTGCTCCAGCCTGCTGCAACAGGTCTTGCGTGTTATGAGGTTCAGGCCACATCAGAGACCGATCTCCGGGAATGTCGCGCCGCAGTGAGACTCAATCAGCGGAGCGTTCAAAGAATTCTAACACAGCTCGCATCTCGATTCTTCCAAGCGATCCTCTCCAGCGATCCGCAGGCTCCAGCCGATCTTCGCTGAGCGACCATCGACTCACACCAATGGGCTCCCGTCGGACAGTCCGGCGACTCGACCAAATCGCAGGTCGCACACGATCTCCCGAATGTTGTGCCAGGGGTGGACCTGCGGGTGGTCGATGTCGAGCAGCAGGTTCCAGCGGATCAAGTAGACCGAGCCATTGTTGAGTACCACGTGACATTGCAACTCGCTCCGCGTGCGCGGCTCGAAGAGAAAGGTCTCGTGGTCGGCATACGGCGTGTGGACTGCAACGGGCTCGCCCAGCTTGGTCGAGGAGGTCAGAGCCCCGCAATCAATATCAGCGGGGACGTTGAAGATCTCGATTCGAGTGTCGCGCGTCATCATGCGTATCGGGACGGTCCCGCGATTTCGCCAGATCGCATTGATCGCCACGACCGATTTGTCGGGGCTGAGACGCGTCACTCCGACCGATAGAGTCCCGTCCATCGCGGGGATATCGGTCTCGCGCTTCCAGCGTTCCTCGCGGATGGAGTTGAACAGGACCCATGCCCCCGTGGCGAAGATCGCGATCGTGGGTGTCCAGTCTCGGATGAATGTGGCAGCCTCAATGATCACGACGACAGAGTCTCCTGATGTTCAAAGATGGTTCCAGAGGAGGCGAGTGAAGGCTGCCCTAGGCTGTCCCTCAATTCGGTTTCGACATGGTGTTGATCAGTTCGGCGTAGAGCATGAAGAACCGGATCACGATGTATCCGATGAACCCTGCCACCATCAGCCAGATGACCCACCCGATCGCGCTCGTCAACGCTGCGAGGCTGCGCCGAGCCTGATCTTCGAACTCGGGACTGAGCCGGGCAAGGGTCTCGGGGACGGTGCCGGAAGTTTCACCGACATGCACAATCTGGATGAAGTCCTCGGGGAAGAGTTTGGTGTGGGCCAGGGCATCGGTCAGTTCGAGACCATTCATGACATCGTTCACAATCCTCGGGGCTGCGGCCTGAAAGGCTCCGTTGTCGGTGGCTGCCAGGCTCGACTCCAGGCTTTCCTGAATCGGCAGTCCCGCTTCCTGGGTGAGGGCAAAGGCCCAAGAGAATCGGGCGATCGCGAACGACTGCAAACAGGTTCCGACGACTGGAATCCCCATCAGGAACTTATGCATGATGCTTTTGAACGCCGTCGACCGACGGGCGATCTGGTATGCGACAAACAGACTCACCGCAGCCATCGCCCAACTGCTCAGCCAGATCAGCGAGCCCGAGACGCCCTTGAGCCCCAAGCCCACGATATCGAACGCCTGCTGGTTCCCGGCTCCTGGCTTCCCCGAGAACTCTGCCAAATTGATCTCGCCCAGGAGCCAGATCATAAATGCCACGATCATGACCGCGGCGAACAGCTGGACCAGCGGCATGACCATCTGGCTGCGAAAATCTCGCAGCAACCGGACGTTGTTCTCGTAATGATCGGCCAGCGACAGCAGGACCTCGGGCAACGATCCCGTGCGGTCAGCCACGTCGATCATGTTCAGGAACAGATCGGGCCACAGCCCGTCAAAGCTGCGACATGCAGACGCCACGTCACTCCCCGCCCGAATCTGGGTGGCGACATCGCGCATCACACTTCGCAGATGGGAATCGCCCGACTTGTTGACCGCGATATCGAACGCCTTGGCGACGGGAATCCCCGCCCGCAGTGAGGTGGAAAGCGATCGGCAGGCCAGGGCCACATGCTTGGTGGACAGTCGAGCACTGAACATGATGCCTCGGGCAATGGGGGAGGGCAGCGAACGGCTGGATATCAGCTTAGCAGGAAGTACGTCCCGGGGGAGATGGATGCTGGGGGAATCTGGAACCTGTCACGGGACGGAGACGACCTCACGCGACCTCTCATCTGGCTTGTATCTCTGGAACTATCCGTTTCGATATCGATTGGAGGAGCGTGGCTTTGTTATTTCTTCAGACGTCTACTCAAACTCCAAGCTCTCGCTGCATTCAACATGCCTCCGTAACCTCTGCTGAGACAATCTGTCGGTCAGCGGCATTGAATCCGTGGATTACGGGGCGATTTCATCGACATCGACGCTGACAAGCAGTTGCGGGCTGCTGCCGCCGATATAGACGCCCTTGAGGGGAGCCACATCGGTGTAGTCGCGTCCCCAGGCAATCGTGATGTGATCGGTCGAGGTGAACTGATTATTGGTGGGGTCCATATCGATCCAGCCCCACGCGCCGCAGTAAACCGACATCCACGCATGCGAGGCATCCGCTCCGACCAGACGCGGCTTGCCGGGCGGAGGCAGTGTGCGCAGATAACCACTGACGTAGCGGGCTGGAATACCGATCGATCGCAGCATGGAAATCAGCAGATGTGCGAAGTCCTGGCAGACACCTCGGCGAATGCGATAGACCTGTTCCACCGGAGTAGAGACCGTCGTCGCTGTGGAGTCGTACTGAAAGTCATCATGAAACCGCTGCATCAGATCGGTGATACATTCGCGAATCAGCCCACCGGGCGGAAATGAAGACTTCGCGTACTCGGCGAACTCAGCGCTCACTCGACAACGCGGCGAGTTAAAGATGAACTCCAAAGCGGAGAAGTCTTCCTCGGTCTGGTGAGCCCGCACTGCATCGCGGACCATCTCCCAGGCAGGTTCCGGAACCTCGGCGGGAAGTTGGGGCTCGACTTCGACCTCGTTGATCGAGGTGACCACGAGGGCGTCGTATCCCTGATTGAACGCAAACTGCGTGGTTGTGTTCTGAAAGTAATCGATCCGCGTCATGAGGATCGACGGACCGGGAGAGACCTCCATCTGGTGATTCAGGCACCGCTGGTTCGGAGTGTTGCGAGGGGTCAGCCAGGCTTCGTTGTGTCCTACCGATACCGGTTCAACACTGCGGTATTCCGTTCGGTGAGTGATGCGATACCTCATTAGGGCATCTCCAGATCGGAGTTAATCTGACGCGGGACCCCCGAGTGCAGCAGATACTTGTTCGTCAGAACATCCGACAGATGCTTGAGCTGCGGCTCCAGGTCAGCCAGCACTTTCAGGATGTGCTCCGTAGCTGGGTCTTCAAGATGCTCAGAGGAAATCATGCGAACTGCGTGAACCGCCGACATGACCACACGACGCTCCTCTGTCCGCAACAACGAGCGGGCCTCACCGGGCAGTGCATCCACATGCTCGGCCAGTGCATTCAATTGAGACGCGATCGATCTCGGGCAGGTCTCGTCGGTCAGACACAGATCCAGCACTGCGTTTTGCTGCACATTGTCCATGTACCGAGAACGGTAAGTCATGCGGCAATCGATCACTTCCAGCAGAGCTCGCAGCACCGGGCGCTCCAGCCGGGTCCCGTCCACCAGGAGGCTGCGGAGCAGGCTGGCTGTATCACGGACCCGCTCGATCCGTCGCCCCATGTCCATCACATGCCAGGCCGGACCGCGAATCATTCCATCATGAATCAGACCACTGACAGCTGCCAGGTCGAGAATCACCTGGTTCACTGCATCGAGCAGATCGATTAACCCTCCCCATCCGGGGCAGGCGGCCGACTGGTAGCGTTCCGAGGTCTCGCGGACCTTGCGATAGGTGTCGGGCGACATCCAGAGCCGCTCGAGCGACGCCAGCCGGAACATTTCGGAGATGGCAGCGGAAAGCCCGCGAATCTCGTCAACATCGGCCACCATGCGGGGCAGGGCGGTCGCCAGGTTGGGCAGGACTCCCGACATCGACTCGATGGCAAAGCTCGCCTCTACCTGGCCCTGGTCAGCGAGCGCTCGAATCAAGCTGGGGAGTTCCGGCGTGTCGACTGCTGATTCCGAGGTCAACCGCTCGATCACTGCGCGGAGCAATCGGCTCAAGAAGTCAGCCCGATCCAATGATTGTCCAAACCAGAACAGGTCGTCCGCCACACGACTCGGAAAGATCGCGCTGGTGCGGCGGAGTGGAACAGGCTTGTCTTCCGAGGTCAGCAGGCTCACCGGGTCGACAGGACCATCTGCCAACACCCACACGTCCTTGCTGCACACGCCCGCGGCGACCGACAACTCCATCGGATCGGAGGAGAGGGCCACTCGTGCCAGCCCCCCCGGCATGACCGAGTAATCGTCGCCGTCTGCGACCAGGAATGTCCGCAGCGCGACATGTCCGACCTTCACCTCTCCCCGGTGGAAGATCGGAACTGCGGATCGTTCGATGAGCGCCTGTGCGACATACTGGTGAGGTTGCGACTTGATCTTGTCGATCAGTTGTCGACGTCCCTCGGTCGACAGTGTGCGGGGCAAAATCTCCTCGCTGCCGCTCGCCTGAAACGCGGGCTTGATGACCAGTTCTTCAAGATGGTCCCGCACGTATGCCCAATGCTGCGGGTCACCGCACCACCACGTTGGGATTGACGGCAGCAAGAGTTCCTCGCCCAGGCAGCGACGGCTGAGTTCGGGGAGAAAGGCCATGAAGATCGGCGATTCCATCAACCCGCTACCGGGGATGTTCGCGAGGATCACCTTCTGATCCCTCAGCACCCGTAACAACCCAGGCACGCCGTGTGGCTCACCGCCCCCCAGTTCGAGGGGATCGATCCCGCGTTCCACGCCACGAGACACGATGACATCGATCGGCACCAGTCCGGAGAGAGTCTTCAAATAGACGCGATGATCTCGCACCGCCAGGTCGGCCCCCTCGACGAGCGAATAGCCGAGGTACCGGGCCAGATAGACATCCTCAAAGTAGTACGGATACTTCGCCCCCGGTGACAGCAGCACGATGCGGGGATTCTCAGCCAGCCGATTCCCGAGCAACCGCAGGGTGTTCTGCGTTCGCAGAAAGAACGACGCCAGCCGATGGACCGGCTGTTCATGCATCGTGGGGGGGATCGTCCGCGAGGCGACGATCCGATTCTCCAGCGCGAAAGCGGCCCCGGCAGGTGACTCCGTGCGGTCCGCCATGACGTGCCACTGACCATTCTGGTCTTTGGCCAGTTCCGCAGCTGCGGAGACGATCGACGGGCCGAACTGGTGCAGGCCAACAAACGGTCGATGGTAACCGGGATTCGCAAACAAGACTTCCGGAGGAAGTGCGCTCGACCGGATGAGCGAGCGTTCGCCATGACAGTCGCGAACGATCCAGTTCAGCAAGCTGGCCCGCTGCTTCAGCCCCGCTTCGAGCATTCGCCACTGCTCGGCGTCGATAATGTACGGCAGCAGATCAAGCTGCCATGGCCGCTGGGCCCGCGTTCCCTCGTGAAAGACGTTGAAGGTGACGCCGTTTTCGGAAACGAGCAGATCGGCCTGTGAGGACCGGTGAACGAACTCGGCCAGCGGAATGCGCTGAGCGGCGTCGATCAATGGCTTCCAGGCCGGACGGGGTTGGCCCGTCGGGTCGAACGCTTCATTGTAAACAGTGGACGGAGCTGCACCCGGAATGGTGAGCGACGATTCCAGCGGAGTGACAGTCGACATCAACAACCTGTTGGGGAACGCTTTCTTCACGGTGACGCTCCTCCCGGTTGGTTACCGCCTGGAGCCGCCGTGAGTTGGTGCAAGTCGCAAATCGAGAGTGAATGGGAACTCGCGGTTCGGGTCTTCTGAACGAACCGTGACCTGTCCCCCCGAATGGCCATGCTTGAGGAACCTCGCCGCTCGGCGACATTCCGCCTCCAGTGCGTTCACTGGATAGCTTCCGGGGTTGAGGCCCCCCGGATGATCGACATGGTATCGGCATCCCCCGATTGATCGTTGCTGCCAGAGGTCGACAATATCGAATGTCAGTGGAGTCTGAACAGGGATCGTCGGGTGTAAACAGCTAGGCGGTTGCCAAGCTCGGTAGCGGACCCCCGCAAAAAACTCACCAGCTACCCCAGTCGGATGCAGCGGAACCTGTCGTCCGTTGCATGTCACGGCATAACGAGTCGATGTCAGTCCGGAGAGGTGGACCTGCATTCGCTCGACCGAGGAGTCGACATAACGCGTCGTCGCCCCTCCCGCGGGCTCTTCGCCGAGAACATACCACGGTTCGATGGCGGTTCGCAGTTCCAGCCGGATGCCGTCGTAGGTGACCTCGCCGATCATCGGGCAACGGAACTCCAGATGTGGAGCAAACCAGTCCCAATCAAAATCGAATCCCGAACGTCGCAGATCGCTCAGCACGTCGAGCATGTCCCGCTTGAGCGGAATCGGCAACATGAAGCGGTCATGCAGCGTGGTCCCCCACCGGATGAGCGGTTCGCGATACGGATTCTCCCAGAACCACGTCACCAGAGCGCGGACCAGCAGCTGCTGCGTCAGGCTCATCTGGGCATGGGGCGGCATCTCAAATCCGCGGAGTTCAACGAGACCGAGTCGGCCGCTGGAGCTGTCCGGCGAGTAGAGCTTGTCGATGCAGATTTCCGCCCGATGAGTGTTCCCCGTCATATCGACCATCAGGTTGCGGAAGACCCGGTCGACTAGCCACGGAGGCACATGACCTCCCTCGGGAATCTCGGAGCAGGCGATCTCCAGTTCATAGATCGAATCGCGACGACCTTCATCCGCTCGTGGAGCCTGGCTCGTCGGACCGATGAACTGCCCGGAAAACAGGTACGACAGGGACGGATGGTTGTTCCAGTATGCGATCAGGCTGCGCAGCACATCGGGCCGACGCAAGAACGGGCTGTCTTGCGGGGTTGCTCCGCCTAGAACGATATGATTTCCGCCACCCGTTCCCGCGTGTTTGCCATCGAGCTGGAACTTTTCCGTACCAAGACGCGAAAGCCGGGCGTCCTCGTACAGGCCGGTTGTGATATCGCACAGCTGCTCCCAGTCGCGGGCGGGCTGCACGTTGACTTCAATAACACCGGGATCGGGTGTCACCTTGAGAATCTGCAGCCGGTGATCGACAGGCGGCAGATACCCCTCGATAACCACGGGCTGTTGACGCTCTTCGGCGACCAGTTCGATGTACCCCACGAGATCGAGGTAATCCTCCAGGCGGGCGACCGGTGGCATGAAGACGTGGAGCAAACCTCCACGCGGCTCGATACACAACGCGGTTGTGACCACGCGGGAGGGGACGACTTTGGGAGGAGGCGTCTTCTCTTCCAGCATCCGCAGTTCACGCCGACTCTCCGACGACCAGCGGCGAATGCCGTTCTCGCGATCGCCTCGATGCTGACCCGTAATCGAGGTGGCGAGCGACTCCTCCGCCATCAGGGCTCGTGCCCGGTTGCGAATCTCCTGGTATCCCGGCAGTGGGTGTCGATCGGCCAGTGGATCAATGGCATAGATTGTATCGGCGGCGACTGCCCCGGCTGGCAACGACTCCAGCGGCAGACGCAGCCCAATCGGCGAATCGCCGGGAATGAGAAAGAGACGCTCCGACCGGAGCGGCCAGGGACCTGTCGCCCAATTGGCGTTTCCCTGCCACCAGGCCCGAGTGAGGGGCAGCGCATAACCGACCGGGCGGCTGAGACCCGTTTCGAGAATCCGTGCCAGCCGACGGCGATCCTCATCGGCGTCCAGGTCATACTCGCGAGGATCGACATTCACCGGCAGCCGACGTTCCTGAGCGAGAGTGTGCCAGACATCCTCGTACGCCGGTCGCATGTATCGTCCGTCGACTCCCATGTGGTCAGCCAGTTCGACGAGGAACTCGCCGGCGTCCTCAATCGTGGCGTCACCGGATATCGAAGGGTCGGCCAACAGCTTCGGGTTCGACCAGATGGGCTCGCCATCCGTACGCCACAGGCAGCTGTACGCCCACCGAGGAAGTGGTTCGCCGGGATACCATTTGCCCTGACCGTAATGCAACATCCCCCCGGGTGCAAATCGTCTTCTCAGACGATGAATCAAATGACCGGAAAGTCGCTGCTTGTTGATTCCGACGGCTGCAGTGTTCCATTCGGCACCTTCCATATCGTCGATCGAGACAAAGGTTGGCTCACCCCCCATGGTGAGTCGGACATCATTCCTCTCCAGATGGTCGTCGACCTTGTGGCCCAACTGACAGATCGACTCCCATTGGCTCTCGGTATATGGTTTTGTGACTCGTGGATCCTCGTGGACACGTGTCACGGACATGTCGAAGTGGAACTCGGTCTCGCACTTTTCGAGAGGTCCCGAAATCGGCGCGGCTGTGGTCGGATCGGGCGTGGCGGCCAGAGGAAGGTGGCCCTCACTGGTGAAGAGCCCCGACGTGGGGTCGAGACCTACCCAGCCAGCTCCCGGCAGGAAGACTTCGCACCAGGCATGCAGATCAGTGAAGTCTTCGGCGGGGCCCGATGGTCCATCCAGGGAGGGAATGTCCGCTGTCAGCTGAATCAAATAACCCGACACGAACCTCGCAGCGAGTCCAATGCGGCGAAGCAACTGCACGAGTAACCACGCCGTATCGCGGCAGGATCCACACCGCTTCTCCAGCGTGACCTCGGGGGACTGAACGCCGGGCTCCATCCGGATCAGATACTTGATGTCCTTGCTCAGCTTCTGATTCAGATCGACGAGGAACGTCGATGTGCGACGCGGCGTGATATCGATGGACTTCAAGTACTCCTTGAACAGCTTGCTGTCGGGAGCACACTCCAGAAACGGCTGCAGGTCCTTGGCCAGCTCCGGTTCGTAGACGAAGGGGAATTCCTCCGCACTTTCCTCGACGAAAAAGTCGAACGGGTTGATGACCGTCAGATCCGCAGTGAGATTGACCTCGACGCGAAACTGGCGTGTCTTGTTCGGGATGACGAGTCTGGCCAGAAAGTTTCCAAACGGGTCCTGTTGCCAGTTCAGGAAGTGCTCTTCAGGAGTGACCTTGAGCGAGTAGCTGAGGACCGGTGTCCGGCAATGTGGTGCGGGACGCAGGCGGACGACCTGAGGGCCCATGCCGACTGCACGGTCGTACTGGTATTCGGTGACATGTCGGAGCGCGACGCGGATGGCCATTCTGACCTCGAAAATTTCTGTGAGCTATTGCTGGGACTGCATGGCGACGGGCGATGGGATTTCAAAGAACCCATGGTAAATGGCCGCCCCGATGGCATTCAGACTCTGCTGAAAGCTATCGATGAACTCGTGCATTCCCACCTGGACGATGTCGTGAATAGAGACCCGCTGAAGTCGCAGGCTCAATTCCTCGCACAGTTGTTCCGAAGGGCATGACTGACACGCATGTGGACTGTTCGCGGTGTTCCCGGTGATCTGTTTCAGCGACGCCTGGATCGCATTCACGCACGACCTCATTGATCGTGGAAAGTCGGGATCGAGAATCAGGAACTCGGCCACATTTCGCGGCGAGATTCGTCCGAAGCGTTTGCGGTAGGTATGCAGTGCGCTCGTCGATTCGAGCAACGCTGACCATTGCAGCACGTCCAGTGTGGAGCCGACCTGCGTCACGTCGGGCAGCAGGATGAAATACTTCACGTCGAGGATACGCGAGGTTTTGTCGGCTCGTTCAATCAGCCGGCCAATCTGGGCGAAGTTCCACGCCTCGCCATGCGACATCGTCGCTTCGGTCACGCCGATGACTTCATGGCTGTGACGCTTGACCCGCTCCAGAAAATTCGCGGGGTTCTGGAGGATCGGTTCGGGATTTCTCGCAGCCTCGCGAACTCGCAAATAGAAGCGGTTAATCGATTCCCAGAGCGAAACGCTGAGCACTTCACGAATGGTGCGGGCATTCTCACGAGCCCGGATCAGGCAGGTCAGAATCGAGTTCGAGTTCCGCTCATCAAAGAGCAGGAACTGCAGCACGCTTTCCGCGTCGTAGGCTTTGTAATGTTCCTGGAACAGCTGCTCGTCGCCGCTGGCGTACACGAGGGGGGCCCATTGAGGCACGCCTCCGAGCGACATCGACTGGCTGACATCGACGAAGCGGGCGACGTTTTCGGCCCGTTCAATGTACCGGTTGCCCCAGAAGACAGAATCCGCAACACGACTCAGCATGACATCACAGTTTGTTAGAGCACTTTACACCCGTATGCCGAAAGGACTCCCCAGCCCATCGGTCCGCGAGCTGTCCGCTTAGTTGTTCATCAGAACCCAGGTATCCTTACTGCCACCTCCCTGTGACGAGTTCACGATCATCGAGCCTTCACGCAATGCCACTCGGGTCAATCCACCGGGCAACACGTAAACATCTTCACCGTAGAGAATGAAGGGACGCAGGTCGACATGCCGCGGGGCGAGTCGATCTCCGACCACTGTCGGGACGGTCGACAGCGTGAGCATTGGCTGGGCGATGAAGTTGCGAGGATTCGCGAGGATCAGTTGGCGACACTCTTCCAGTTCCGCCTTCGACGCCTTGGGCCCCATGACGATCCCGTAGCCGCCTGATTCATTGGTCGGTTTGACGACCAGCTCGTGCAGGTGATTCAACACATAGTCCCGCTGGCTCGGCTCGGAGCAGCAGTAGGTCGGGACGTTCGGGATGATCGCATCTTCCTTGAGGTAGTACTTGATGATCTCCGGCACCCAGGCGTAGACCGCCTTGTCGTCGGCCACTCCCGTGCCTGGTGCGTTGGCCAGTGTCACGCGGCCTGCCCGATAGACCTCCATCAAGCCCGGCACACCGAGCATGGAATCAGGGCGGAAGCATTTGGGATCGATAAAGTCATCGTCGAGTCGGCGATAGATCACGTCGACACGCTGTAAGCCCTTGGTCGTCAGCATGCAGACGTAACCGTCACTGACAACGAGGTCGGAACCGCTGACCAGCTCGATGCCCATCTGCTGAGCGAGGAAGCAATGCTCGAAGTACGCTGAGTTGAAGACGCCCGGTGTCAGCAACACGCAGGTCGGGTTGTAGACACCGTTCGGAGCTGTCTGCTGCAGGGTGGTGAGCAATCGTTCGCCGTAATCTTCGACCGGAGCGATTGCCGTGCCCTCGAACACTTCCGGGAGCACCCGCTTCATCAGTTCGCGATTCTCCAGAACATAGGAGACGCCGGATGGGCACCGGAGATTGTCTTCGAGAACGTAAACTCGGCCGTCGTTGTGTCGTACGAGGTCGGTCCCCGTGACGTGAGTCCACACGCCCTTGGGGGGCCGAAAGCCCTCCAGTTGGGGGCGATAGGTCTTGGCGGTCATCACCATGTCTTCGGGGACCACACCATCCTTGAGAATGTGCTTGGGTCCATAGATATCGTCGAGGAACAGGTTCAGTGCCCGGATTCGCTGTTTCAGACCAGCTTCGATTCTGTGCCATTCCGTGTGCGACATGGGACGGGGCACCACATCGAACGGCCAGACTTTTTCCGTTCCGTCGGTGTGCCCGTAAACTGCGAAGGTGATCCCTTTCTCACGCAGCCGCACTTCGGCAGCCTGCTGTCGCTCGGAGAGTCCTTGGAAGGAGAACTCTTCAAGTCGGTCCGCCAGCAGAGGATGGCGAGAGACCTCTCCATCGAGATACTCGTCGAAGACCTTGGGGAGAACTCGCTCCACAGGTTCGACGGGAGAAGAGCTGGCTGAGTTAGAAACGTCTGGCGCAAGTACGTTCTGGATCACAATGCACACTCCTGTATGGCTTTCGATCCGACGATTTCGCAAATTATGTGCCGAGAGGTGTTTATGAGGTAAGTCCAGTTTCCTGCATGAGATGCCTCCTTCACGAATTTCTCGCAATGCCTGAAATGCGGGCACTCGCCTTAAAATCAGCCTGTTTACTACTCACACCCTGTTGATCCGCTCCTGACCGCTGTTTTCTGTTTGCCGAAAGATCGATTTCCCGCGATCTGGCGCGCGCGAAATTCCACCTCGCAGGCAAATGAATTACAGCTGATTCATGCGAATATCCTGACGAGAGGCCATCACAGTCAGGGCGACTTGCACGGACGCCCCGGTGAGGCACACACCGCAACGTTTGGCAGGCAGAAATCAGCCCCGAGCCCGAAAAATAGCATAATTTTGAGCCAGATGCGGACAAATACGCATCTTCGAAAGATCCCCCTTCTCTGATCTCTTCTGATTATTCCCTGCTCAGGAAACGTCGATGTCCATTCGCCAGCTGCTTCGCAGAGTCTTGAAGAACACCTTGAGCGGAACATCACGCCGACCTCGCCAGCGAGACTGGACTGCGGCCATCGTTGAGGGGTTGGAGCCGCGTACACTGTTGTCAGCCTTCGCTGAGTTCGTCGATCCAAATCCCTCGCCGGGGAATCGCTTTGGCGACACGGTCGTCGCACTGAGTACCGGCAACGTCGTAATCACATCACCGTTCGATGATGCCGGGGGTAGCAACGCGGGGGCGGTCTATCTCTTCAATGGATCGACCGGAGAACTCATCAGCACGCTGACCGGCTCACACGCCGAAGACAATATCGGGTCCTACGGAGTGACCGCCCTCAGCAATGGGAACTTTGTGATCATCAGTCCGAAATGGGACAACGGCGGTGTCGCCGACGCCGGGGCGGCCACGTGGGGAAGCGGAACAACCGGGGTCAGTGGCACTTTGAGTGCCGCAAACAGCCTCGTCGGGAGCCGGGCCTTTGACCGAGTTGGCATCGTCGGGGTGACCGCGCTGACCAATGGAAATTATGTGGTCAGCAGCCCGAACTGGGCCAACGCGACAGACTCGATGGTCGGAGCTGCGACCTGGGGGAATGGATCGACGGGAGTCACGGGAGAGATCACTGCTCTAAACAGTCTGATCGGGACCCAGAGCGGAGATCAGGTCGGGCGATTCGTCACGGCTCTCGTTAACGGTCACTATGTGGTGGGTAGCCCAGAGTGGGACAACGGAATCATCATGAATGCGGGAGCTGCGACCTGGGGTGATGGGACGACTGGCGTCACGGGAGAAGTCAGCTCTTTGAATAGTCTGGTCGGCGAATATGAAGCCGACTCCGTGGGGCAGGTGGACAGCGTTACGGCCCTGAGTAACGGTCACTATTTGGTGAGTACACCGACTCTGCATCGGCTGGTCGATGGGAATCTCCTCCCGGATGTCGGCGGAGTGACTTGGGGGAACGGGACGACTGGAGTCACCGGAGGGATCAACCTTTCGAACAGTCTGCTCGGTCGCTCGGCCTATGACGCAGTCGGAGATGTCGTTGCTCTGACCAACGGGAATTACGTGGTCGGTAGTCCGCGTTGGGACAATTTCGAACTCGCCGCCTCCAATATTCTCCTGGCAGAAGATGTCGGAGCAGTCACCTGGGGCAATGGATCCACAGGGACGTTTGGTCTGGTCTCGGCTGCCAACAGTCTGATCGGTGGTTATTCCCAAGATCGGGTGGGCGTGGGTGGCGTCACAGCCCTGACGAATGGAAATTACGTTGTGAGCAGTTCGTACTGGGGCAATGGCGGTCCAGTAAGCGGCATCGGAGCTGTCACTTGGGCGAATGGAGTGACTGGGCTCGTTGGTGTTGTGGCTCCCTCGAACAGTCTGATCGGGAGCCAATCGGGTGACAACATCGGCGATGGCGGCGTGACTGCTTTGAGCAATGGGAATTATGTCGTTGTCAGCCCCTATTGGAACAACGGCGATATCAGTCAAGCGGGAGCTGCGACCTTTGGAAATGGGGCCACGGGAACAACAGGCGTGGTCGGAACCTCCAACAGTATTTACGGAGGTCAGGCCCAAGATCACATCGGTAGCTTCGGGGTGACTGCGCTCACCAACGGCAACTATGTCGTTATTAGTCCCGAATGGCATAACGGTTCAGCGAGCTATGCCGGCGCGGTCACGTGGGGGGACGGGACCTCTGAAACTTCCGCGCTGGTGACCGAGTCCAACAGCCTCGTCGGCAGTCAGCCAGACGACTGGGTCGGCGTGATGGGAGTGACCCCGCTGAGCAATGGGAACTACGTCGTCAGCAGCCCCTATTGGAATGGGTACGTGGGAGCTGTGACCTGGGGAAGCGGAGCAACCGGAGTGACGGGACCCGTCAGTGCCATGAACAGCTTGGTCGGAAGCACAAATGACGACCGTGTCGGCGACTATGGGAGCGTTCAGGAACTCGATAACAGCGATTATGTGGTGAGTAGTGTCGGCTGGGATAATGGTGTCAACAGCGATGCGGGAGCTGTCACGTTGGGCAGCGGGACCGCAGGAATCACCGGTCCGGTGAGTGCGGTGAACAGCACGATCGGACAGTCGAGCAACTCGTCCCTCGACATCAAAGTGATTTCCGATCCGGTGCATGGCAACTACTTCGTCCGTTTCCTGAATGATGGCGGCGGGCGAGTTCTCGTTCAGCCCCAGCTGTTCGTTCCTCCGCCACCCGTCACCTTCACGTTCGTGGGCAGCACGCTGATGGTCACTGGCTCAGCTGACAACGACACGATCACAGTTTTTAACGATGCGGGTTTCATCAGGATCAATGCGAATGGGGTGTTGATTGATACGGGGATAGGTGTGGGCAGTGTGACGGCGGTGGTGGTGTCGGGGCAGGGTGGTCATGACCTGTTGAAGCTGGATGCTTCGTTGGGGGCGTTGGTGGTTGGGACGTTGCTGGGGGGGGATGGGAACGACACGTTGGTCAGTGGGCTGGGCAATGACACGCTGGATGGTGGGGCGGATGTTGATACGGTCAGCTATGTCCAGGGCGTGGCGGGGCTCAATAACGCGGGCGTGAAGGTCAGCTTGGCACTGTCCACGGTGCAAGCAACCGGCGGGGCCGGGAAGGACAAGCTGCTGGCGGTGGAGAACCTGACGGGGTCGAACTGGAATGACACGCTGACCGGAAACGCCGGGAACAACATCCTCGCAGGTGGGTTGGGGAATGACACGCTGAATGGCGGACTGGGAGCGGACACCCTCTATGGAGAGGGCGACAACGACTCACTCACCATCGATGGGAGCGACCTCGTTGTCAGCGGTGGCCAGGGGAACGACAAGGTCACCGTGGCTGCGGGCAGTGGGGCGATCACTCTCAACCTGACAGCTGGCCAGATCGAGACGGTCACCGCGACGGCTTCGACCGTGGGGAATACTTTCAATGCGTCGGGGGCAACGTGGGTGGTGTCGATTACCGGTGGCAGCGGCAACGACACGATCACCGGCGGCGACATGAACGACAGCCTTATTGGCGGTGCGGGCGATGATTCGTTAGTCGGTCAAGGTGGCAACGACATTCTCACCGGAGGTCTCGGTGTGGACTCGTTCGATGGCGGCGAGGGCAACGACTCGCTGACGATCGACAATCTGGATACCAGCGTGGTTGGTGGGGTGGGGCTCGATAAGGTGACGGTTAGTGGGGCGACTGGTGGTGTGACTCTCAATCTCACGGCGGGGCTGATCGAGACGGTGCTGGCGAGTAGTTCGACATTCAACAACACGTTCGATGCTACCGGCGCGACCTGGGCAGTGAGCATCACCGGTGGTAGTGGCAACGATACGATCAGCGGTGGCAATTTGAACGACACGCTGAACGGCGGAGCGGGCAACGACTCGCTCGTCGGCAACGGCGGCAACGACACGCTGACCGGCGGGCTCGGTGCCGACGCGTTCGATGGCGGTGAGGGCAACGACTCGCTGACGATCGACAATCTGGATACCAGCGTGGTCGGCGGGGCAGGCCTCGACAAGGTGACCGTCAGTGGAGCGACTGGCGGTGTGACACTGAACCTCACCACTGGCCAGATCGAAACCGTCCTGGCCACAGCTTCCACCTTCGCCAACATGTTCGATGCCACCGGCGCCACGTGGGCAGTGAGCATCACCGGCGGCAGCGGCAACGACACGATCATTGGTGGCAATCTGAACGACACGCTGACCGGCGGTGCGGGTGACGACTCGCTCTCGGGCGGCGACGGAAACGATACTCTGACGGGAGGTCTGGGGGCCGATGTCCTGATCGGCAACGGTGGGAATGATGCCCTGAAGTTCGACAACCTCGACACCAGTGTGATGGGCGGCTCGGGCCTCGACACAGCCACCGTCACCGCCCCCACCGGAGCTGTGACGCTGAATCTGTTCACCGGTGAGATCGAGACCGTCAGCGCGACCGCATCGACCTTCCATAATCTCTTTGATGCAACCGGCGCGACCTGGGCAGTCAGCATCACCGGCGGCAGCGGGAACGACACCCTCCTCGGCGGCCTCATGAACGACAAGCTGACCGGCGGTGCGGGAAGCGACCTGCTGATCGGCGGCGACGGGAATGACACCCTCATCGGCGGCGACGGCATCGACACCGTCAGCTACCAGACAGCCACCGGCCCGGTGACCGTGAACCTCGCGACCAAGAAAGCCACCGGAGCCGCTGGGAATGACACCTTCGCCACCATCGAGAATGTCATCGGCTCGCCCTTCAACGACACGATCACCGGCGACCTCCTCAACAACCTCCTCGACGGCGGCGACGCAATCCCAGGCAACGACACCATCCTCGGCGGCGGCGGGGTCGATTCGATTATCAATGCGTGAGGTCGGGCCACTGCGGTGCTTGGCGGCCTGAAGTCATCCGCTCTCGGCAGGTGAACTCACCGGATGTTCGGGCGTCACAAGCGTTTCTGCGGTTGGCGCTGGCACTTCGTCCCGGGGCAGGGGAGGCAGCACTCGAATCTCGCCGAACAGACCTTCCTGGATCGCGCGATAGCCGTGGTGCCGCAACAGTTCCAGGATTGCCAGGAACATCCCGACGATGCGGGAACGGATCGTCTCCTGGTCGAATAATTTCGTAAAGAAGACCTCACCCTCGGAGCGAACTCGCGCTCCGATCTGCTCGACATAGACCTCGATCGGCGTGTCGTCGTACAGAATGCGGCCTTCGGTCTGGACCTCGTCCTTCTTTAAGACACGACCGAGCGCACTCACCAAATCCCACAGCTCGACCTCTTTGATCCGGTCAGCTGAGGGAGTTTTCTCGACGACTGGACGCTCATCCGACAGACGCGGGTAGCGTTCCTGCCACTCGATCGCCTGATTCTCCAAGGCCTGAGCTGCCTCGCGAATTCGCCGATACTCGAGAAGTTTTTTGATCAGTCCACTGGCAGGGCCATCGTTTAAGGGCACGTCGTCCGGTTCGGTGTCTTCTTCATTCTCCGCCGGCAATACGTCCCGGCTTTTCATCTCCAACAGCGTGCTGGCCACGACGACGAACTCGGATGCGAGTTCGAGGTCGATCACCTGCAGAACTGTCAGAAACTCCAGAAACTGCCCTGTGATTCGCGCGAGCGAGATCTCGCGGGTTGAGTATTCGTCCCTTCGGACCAGGTACAACAACAAATCGAGCGGTCCGCTGAAAAAGTTCAGCGTCACGCGGTATGTCGATGGTGTTGTTGCCTGTTCCAGAGCAGACATGAGAGATCGCAACCAGAGACGTTTGGCCTCAAGGACATGGACGAGGCAGCAGGGCTCCCAAGCCCGCGAGTTTTACCACAGCCGATTCATCGCACAGAGAGGAAAATCGCACTCAACCCCAACTCAAACTGGTCACTGGGGATTCGACCATCGAGTCCACCACCTCTCTTGCAGCTATTTATCGTGATTCATCCCGCGGCGATCCTTCCTTTTCCGGTTGTAACAATGACGGAGGACTGCGTATTCCGGATGGAGAAAACCTATTGTTCGAGTCGATTCTTAATCCATCTTTGCCTGTGTTTGGGGCGACTTTGACAGTCAGCGAGCATTCTCGACCGGTCGACACGGCAGCCTGCTCTTCCCCAATCCTTCATTCGGCGGATTCTGCCGATCCGAATCGATCAGAACGCACACACGAAGTTGCCCGAACCTCGACATTTCCCTATCCTTCCAAGTGAGGGAAACTCGCCAGCAGCGCTGAGCCGGGGAAAATCAGGTCGGGATGGAGTCTCGAAACATGAAGAAGTCTTGGATTCGTTCGGTCGCCCTGTGTGCGGCCGTCGGTTTGAGTTCGGCATCTCTGGCTGAAGAGCCTGCTAAGCCCGCCAAATTTCATTTGGGTTTGAGCAGTGCAGATGCCCTGATCAAGGACATGGAGTACTTGACCGTCAAGCTGGCCAAGCAGCAGGCGATCTTCGATAAAAATATCAAGCCGAACATCGAGATCTTCCTGATCGGCGTGAACCCCGCATTGCCGGTAGGCGTGTCGGTCCTGCTGGATCAAGAGAAGGGCCAGCGTCGTCTGACCCAGATCCCCGTCACGGTTCTGAAGGATGAATTCATCGACGGGAACCTCGATCCGATCGGGATCACCGTCGATCGTGAACGCAAGGACAAGACACTCTACAAGCTCTCGGGCGATGTCTTCAATGGCTTCATGCGAGCCGAGGGCGATGACAAATACGCCAATATCTCGACGCTGGATAAAGACGTTCCCGTCGGAGTGACGACTCCTGATGTCACCCTGAACGCCCTCTTCGCTAAGGGCTATGACGTTGGGGTTTACAGCCTGAGTACGGAGGAAGAGGCGACTGTCCGCAAGGACGCCTTCAAGAAGCTCAAGGAAAACAGTGTCGAAGGCCTGAAAAAGAAGACGGATGAAACCCAGGAAGCCTTCGACCTGCGTAAGCTGATTATCACTCAACAGCTCGACCGCATCAGCCAGTTGTTCTCTGAGACGTTGCTGCTCGAAGCAGGCTGGTCCACTGACGAGTCGAAGGACATGGGCTGGGGGCAGTCAATCTGGACCGCTCTGCCAAACACCGAGTTTGCCAAATGGGTGACCAAGCTCGGCGGAGAAACGAGCCATTTCGCCAGTATTCCGGCGAATGACAAATCGGTCTTTTCTGCCCGGGTGTTGCTGCCCATTGGCGAAACGAGTTTGAAGAACCTCAAGGATGTCTACACGCTGTCGCCGACTGTGATCAAGCAGAAGATCGACGCCGACGCAAAACTGTCCGCTGAGGAAAAGGCCGCTCGTTCGGGAGCTGTGGACTCAGGGATGGAGTCCTTGGTCAAGAGCCTCGACACGGGTGTGCTCGACCTGTACGTCGATATCGCTCCGGCAAACGATAAGACACACACGTTTGTCCTCGGTGCTCGTTCTGTCGACAACCGAGCCCAGGTCGAAACCCTGGTGGGACACCTGGCCAAGGTCAAGGCGGGCTGGTCGAGCAAGCTGAATATCGAGACCGTCGGCGAGACGAAGTTCCACTCCTTTACGGTGTCTGACCCACCGAAGGCACTGGTCGACTTCTATGGCGGAGATGGCACCGTCTATGTGGCTGCCAGCCCCACCTTCGTGGGTTTCGCCACGGGAGAAGGCAGCCTCGACGTTCTCAAGAAGCTGGCGGAAACGGCGACCACTGGAGAGAAGAAGGTTCCGGAATCGTTCGTGGATATTCAGTTCCATGCTCAGAAGAGCCTGGAAACCACCCATGCCTTCCTGCAGGAGGAAGACTTTGACATGCTCCACCTGCTTCAGAACAGCGGAATTCAGCTGTCCAAGCCAGGTAAGGGGAAGGACAAGGACAAAGATTCTGAGAAGAAGGAAGCGGGCTCCGGCAAGGCGTCTGATAAGTTGAATGCCCTCAAGAATTTTGAGTGGCAGAAGACTGCGATCGACGCCATGGCGGGGGGCCTTGACCTGGTCTCGATCAAGTTCAAACTGGTGAATGGTGCCATCGAGAGCGAGTCCAAAGTCGAGAAGGGCGTCCTGACCGGCGTGGGAGCTGTGATCGCCAAGTTCGCCAAAGACAACCTCGGCGGCTGAGGCTCGCGTCCGCTGCTCTCATGACACGATGAATCTCCAAGCCCAAGGGTTGCATCCCTTGGGCTTTTTTGTGCATTGTGCGGAGAGCGTGTTGATCCGTTCCTGTCGATCCTGCGTTCCATGAACTATCTCGCCCACGGAATCCGGTTCCTCGATCGTCCCTACTTCATGGCGGGGACAGCTGTGCCTGACTGGCTGTCGGTGGTCGATCGGCGCATCCGGATGCGGACGAAGCGCATCGAGCCGTTGCTCGATCAATGGGATTCAGGATCTCCCGAACTGGAGGTCGCGCAGGGAATCCTGCAGCATCTGTCCGATGACGACTGGTTCCACTCCACGGTGGGGTTCAGTGATGTCACCAACCGGTTGACGGCGCTTTTTCGAGAGACACTTTCGGGGGACACGTTCCTCAACGGATTTCTGGGCCATATCGTGACCGAGCTGCTCATTGATGCCGAGTTGTCCCATCGCCATCCGGGCCATCTGGACGGTTACTACCTCGCCATGTCACAGGTTGATCCGTATGTGGTCGAGGTCGTCGTGAATGCGTGTGGTCGGGAGTCGACCAGCCTCCTCGCCAAGTTCATCCCGTTGTTCATCACGGAAGGTTTTCTGCACGACTATGTCGAGTCCCCCAAGCTCTTACGCCGGCTGAATCAGGTGATGCGTCGGGTGAAGCTCGAACCGCTTCCCGAGTCTGTCCTCACGGTCCTCGACTCTGGACGGGAGATTGTGTCCGATCGACTTCCGGAGCTGCTACCGCATCCGCACTTCCACTGGCCAACTGCGGGGCAGTGAGCCCTTGACGCACTCGTGGCGCCCACTTAGAGAACCCAGCCATGTACATCACATGTCCCTCCTGCCGTGCCTCGCTGGAACCGGATGAGATCGACCGAACCCGCCGCGAGTGTCCTCTCTGCTCCGCATCATTGGCCAAACTCGACCTGTCCGAGGTCGAGGATCAACTGGCCGATGAAAGCGACATCATCGCCGGCCAGTCCAGCCCTCAATCGCGCCGAGACTCCGAGAGTAGTCCTGACACCGAACTGAGCTCTCCAGAGTCCCAGATCGAGATCATCGAGCGATCCGCTGATCGTCTCGTCGTGCATCTCCCTCCCACGACAGCGGGGTCGGGCGGCATCGGCTGTTTCACTCTGATGTGGAATGGTTTCATGGCCGTGTTCACGACGATCATGGTCAGTGCCCTGTGGAATGCCCGTCGCATCGAGATGTTCCTGATTCTCTTTCTGAGCGTCTTCTGGCTGGTGGGTATAATCCTGTTCGTGGCCTGGCTCCGGATGCGGTTCACTCGCCACTACCTGTTGTTGGAGAAGGATCGCCTCGTCATCCAGCGGAAGTTTCTCGGAACCTCCAATCGCGAACTGGCGCTCACCTCAGCTTCGAAGGCCACATTGGAGGAGAGCTACGCCGTCAATGATGTTCCCGTCTATGCAGTAGCCGTTCACGGCGAGGGTCGCAAAGAATCGTTCGGGACCGGACTTCCCCCGACCGACAAAGAGTTCCTCGCCAAAGAGATCAACTCGTTTCTCGGTGTGAACCCGGATGTGCTCATCCCGTCCAAAGCCGACGAGGTGTGCGCCTTCTGCGGCACGAGTCTGGGCAAGAAAGAGTCCGCTGAGACTCTCTCGCCCGGCCAGCTGTGCCAAGCTTGCCAGTTCAAGTCCGAGCAAAGCCCGTCGGGCCAGATCTGGCAACCACTCCGGGCGGGCGGAGCGGAAGAACTCCCCGAGAAGCTGGAGGTCGACGACAGCAGTTCCGACCTCGTGGTGATCCGCTATCCGCTGCTCCCGAATCGGACGTTCGTCAATGTCTTCCTGTTTTTCTCCGTGGTGGCCAGCCTGGTAGTCGGCGGGTACCTGACCATGGAAATCGTTCGGGTCCTCAGGCAGGGGGATTGGGTATTCGGAACCATCTTTTGTGTAATTGGGATCGCCAAGCTCATTGGGATCGCCTTCATCAACCTGATGCTGACCCTGGGGCGAATTCAGATTGCGATCTCTAACGATGCGATCCGGATGCGGTGGGGATGGGGCCCGATCAGTTTCAAGAAGCTGATCCTTCCCGAGACAATCACCGAGTGCCAGATCGTTCGCAGCCTTCCCTCGGAGGCCAACACGGGAAAGTCTCGCCGCGCGGCAGCCAGCCCCGTCGGATTTGCGGCGATCCGGGTTGGTGATACCCCATATCCACTGGTGACGTTCCACGGGATTGAGTACGGCCAGAAAGTCATCCGTCTGGTGCGAACCTATGTGAAGCAGGTCACTGGAGTGGACCTGCCCGGTTGATTACGAGCGACCAGAAGGGCGACCTTTCGGCATTTGGAATCGAGGCTTCTGATCGCTTTAAATTGACAGTCAATCCAATTCCGTACTGGCATCCGGTACCGCAAACTTCCTAATCTGAATGACTTGGTTCTGCGCTCGCGGTGCGCGCGGACATTCAGCCCGGAGGAAGCGATGACAGTGCCACGGCCCACGGCGATAACCGGACAACTGACGACTCGCCGACGCTCGTTCATTGCCATATGCGCGACTTGCTTTGCGAGTCTCGTTGTCATCGCTTTGTTGCTGAGCCATGGTGCGGGCAGCCACGCAGAGGACCTCCCGCCCGACACCAACCTGCCCACCGGTTTTCGCCCTTCCACCGTCGCAATTCAGGGGGCCAGGATCGTCACGTCTCCTGGTCAGGTCATCGAGCAGGGAACGATCGTCATTCGCGACGGCCTGATCGTTGCCGTGGGCCCAGAGGCTGCGATCCCGGCGGGTGCGGAGGTTATTCCCGGTGCGGGCATGGTCGTCTACCCGGGCTTCATCGACGGGGCCGCTGAGGCCAAACTCAAACCGACCACTCCCAGCCCTGACGCCGGTCGCCCAGTCCCGTTCGATGAGAACCTGCTGGCAGCCACCCAGTACGATAACCGCCGCGGGATGACACCCGAGTTGCGAGTGATCGACTACGCGGTCCGGGATGCGGAGTTTCAATCGGTCCGTCGCAAGGCGGGGATCACCGATGTGCAACTGGTGAATTTCGCCCCCATCGCTGGTGGTCAGACCGCGCTCGTCACGATGTCGGGATTACCGTCCCGTGAATCGGTCATCTGGACGGACGGCATGAGTTCGTTCATGCTGTCACCTCCCGCTGGCGGTGGCGATTCGACGCACCTTTATCCGGTCACGCTCATGGGGGCGATGGCTCACCTGCGGCAGGCATTTCTCGACACTGAACATTACCGGAAGCATCACGCCCTGTCGGAGAAGTTCCCCGCTCAGATCTCTCAGCCGCACGAAGATCCGGTGCTCGATGCGCTGTCCGATGTCCTCGAAAAACACACGACGCCACTGTTCCTTGTTCCCACTCATGCGGGGCGAGATGACCTCGATCGGGCCATCGACTTCAAGCACGAGTTCAATCTCGACACCGTCCTCTGGACCGGAACGGAACCAGTCAACGCCGTCGATCGTCTGGCGGCTGAGAACCTTGACGTCATCCTCTCTCTCGATCTGGGCGATGCCCCCAAGTTCTCCGTGAAGGAGATGCGTGAGAAAGACAAATCGCCGATCAAGCACGACGAGCCAAAAGTCTCAACGGTCGACGGGCTGCGCGTCGAAGTTGAGCCGCCCCAGCGGTATCAGGATGACCGGACGAACCACTGGAAACAACGAGCCGCGCTGCCCGGTCGTCTGGCAGCTGCGAACGTCCGTTTTGCATTCTCGTCCAAAGGCCTCAAGCAACCGGGCGACTGGCTGGATCAGGTTCGGTTGCACATCGAACACGGACTGACTGAGGCCCAGGCTGTTGCCGCACTGACGGTACACGCTGCGGAGATCCTGTGTGTTGACTCTCAGCTGGGGACGATCGCGGTCGGCAAGCGTGGGCATCTGGTCGCGCTGAGCGGACCGCTTGCCGACAAGAAGTCGAAGGTGCGTTACGTCCTCATGGACGGTCTGACCTATGAGTACAACAAGCCGAAACCCAAGGACGACAAGGACGCCACACCTCCCGCGGCTCAATTAACCGGGCAGTGGAACATCACGATCGAATCAGGCAAAGAGCCAACCACCGCCGTGTTTGACCTGGCCCAGGATGGCCATCGGCTCACGGGGACGCTGCAAAGCGAGAAGGGCGAGGGACGCATCGCCAGCGGATCGATCAAGGGCCGCGATATCGCTATCAACGTCGAGATTGGAGCCGGCGGTAAAGTGATCGAGCTGCGATTCACCGGACAGGTGAATGAGAAGACTCAACTGGAGGGCAAGGTCGAGTCGGCGTTCGGAGCCCCGGCCGTCTGGAAGGGCGAGCGAATTGTCTCCGAGTCGGCGAAGCCACACACGGAAGCGGCGACATCAGATAACCCAGGCGAAGAGGGCAAACCCGACGCTGCAAAGCCTCAGACAGAGCAGGGTGGGACTCCCTCTCCCGAGGCGGCGGTCAAGCTCTCGCTGGATGAATCGACTCCCGATGACAAACCGGAGGACGAGGAAAAGTCGGAGGACAAGAAAACGGAACCAGCTGCTCCCTCGACTCAGCCCCCGGCCTCGAATACCCCGCAACCACCGGAGTCGGTCGACGACAAGCCCGAGCCCAACGAGCCCTCTGGGAATGACAACGCCAGCGGCATGCCGCCCGTCGACAAACAGCCCGCTCAAGACAATGGAGGCTCGAACGGCGCCTCGAAAAACCAGGACTCCTCGTCCGACAAGAACGACCGGGAGAAGGTCGCCCCCAGCGATCCCACCGAACTCGAGGCTGATCGCAACCGCCGTCCCGAACTCACCGGCGGCAATGTCATCATCCGGGGCGGAGCGATCTTCACCGGGACGGGCGAAGTCCTCGAGAACGCTTCGATACTCGTCGAAGCGGGCAAGATCAAGGCGATCGGCCGAGATATCGCCGCTCCCGAGGGAGTGCGGGTCATCGATGCCACGGGGCGATTTCTGACTCCCGGGCTGATCGATACCCACAGCCACATCATGATTGAGGGAGGTGTCAACGAGTACACACAATCGGTCGTGCCGGAAGTGCGGGTCAAAGACACGATCCGCTCCAACGATGTCCATGAGTATCGGGCTCTTGCAGGCGGTGTCACGACGATACGCCTGCTGCACGGATCGGCTAACACGATCGGCGGTCAGGACGCCGTGGTGAAGCTAAAGGTCGGGCAGACCGCGAAAGAGCATCTCTTTGATGCCGGTCCACAAGGGGTCAAATTCGCCCTCGGGGAGAACGTCAAACGCAAGGATGGCCGGTTTCCCAACACACGATTGGGCGTGGAGGCTGTCCTGCAACGGGCATTCTTCGAGGCTCTCGACTATCGCCGACGCTGGCTCGACTATGAGCGGGAAAAGCAGGCCAAGGGGGACCTCGCTGCGGTCCTTCCGCCACGTCGCGACCTGCGATTAGAGGAACTCGTCGACATCATCGAACAGCGAACGCTCATCCATAGCCACTGCTACCGCGCGGATGAGATCCTCATGCTGTTGCGGGTGGCAGAGGGCCACGGCATCCGTGTGCAGTCGCTTCAACATGTGCTGGAGGGATACAAGATCGCCCCCGAGATCGCGAAGCACGGGGCCAGCTGCAGCACGTTCGCCGACTGGTGGTCGTATAAGATCGAGGCCCTCGACGCGACGCCGTTCAACACCTCGATGCTGCGTGATGCCGGGATCAACACCGTCGTGAAGAGCGATGACTCCGAACTGATGCGGCAGCTGAATCTAGAGGCGGCTAAGTCACTCAAGTACGGCAATATGCCTCTGCAGAGTGCGCTGCAGATGGTGACGCTCAATGCAGCCCGCGAGTTGGGAATTCACCAGCGGGTCGGCTCACTGGAGGTCGGCAAGGACGGCGACATCGCGATCTTTAACGGCCACCCCATGAGTGCCTATTCGCGAGTCGAGATGACACTGATCGAGGGCGAAATCCGCTTCCAACGCGATCAGCAGCCCACTGCCATGTCCCCCGAGGCTGTGAAGCGAACCACCACGGCCCCCTCGCTGGAACTGGATTCGCCGGAAGTGCGATCGCGCACGTTGGCACTGCCCACATCGGGGAACGGCCTCTATGCCATCACCGGAGCGAAGATTCATCCCGTCGATGCTCCCGAAATCAGCGGCGGCACGGTGGTGGTCCGCGATGGGAAAATTGAAGCCATTCACCCTGACATCCGCTTCCCTGAGGGGGCGACCACGATCGATGCGACGGGGCTGCATCTCTACCCCGGGTTGATTGATGCGGGGACGACGCTTGGCATCGCGGAGATCGAGTTGGTGGAAGTCACGATGGATGCCAGCGAGATTGGTCGCTTTCAGCCCGATCTGCGGGCCGGGATCGCGGTGAATGTCGAGAGCGAGCTGGTCATGGCTGCCCGGGCCGGAGGGATCACTACGGCCTTTCTGCGTCCGCATGGCGGGGTGATCGGCGGCCAGTACTCGGTGATTCAGACGGCAGGGTGGACCCCAGAGGAGATGGTTCGGGACTACACGGTCGGGCTGGCCCTGCAATGGCCGGACAGCGAGGAGGGCCAACAACGCCTGAGTCGTTTCGTCCGCGAAAGTCGACTGTATGACGCAGCTCGCTCGGCCCCCGAATCGGCGAACTCCGTCCTCAAAGACCCGCGTTATGAAGCGATGCGTCCGTATGTGACTGGAACAAAGACGATCTTCGTCGAAGCCCACAGCCGCAAGCAGATTGCCGGAGCCTTGATCTGGGCCGAGGAAGAGAAGCTCAAAATCGCTATCACAGGTGGGACAGATGCGTGGAAGCTCGCGCCCCAGCTGAAGTCCCGCAACGTCCCGGTGATCGTCGGTCCGGTCATGCGGTCGCCGATCAATGACTGGGATCCCTACGACGCGACCTACGCCAACCCGGGGCGACTCTCAGATGCGGGCGTGCAGTTCTGCATCCGTTCTGACAACGCGAGCAACAGCCGCAATGCTCCCCTTGAGGCGGGGCGGGCCGTGGCGTTTGGACTCCCTGAAGCAGAGGCCCTGAAGTCGGTCACGCTCAATGCAGCTGCGATCCTGGGCATCGACAAAGAGTGTGGCTCGATCACGGTCGGCAAGCGGGCCGACCTGATTCTGACTGATGGGTCGCCGCTGCAGACGAGTACGCAGATCAAAGGGATCTTCGTCGGCGGGAAGCCGTTTGCTCCGGAGAGTCGTCAGACAAAGCTGTATGAAAAGTACCGTGCCCGGTTGACGGTGAAGCCTTAAACGACCGATCCTTCAGGAGCGGCGGGCGTGAGCCTGCCGCGGGGGGGAATCACGACACGTGCTTCATGTCCGCTCGACGCCTCGGCAGGCTGACGCCTGCCGCTCTCGATGAAGAGGCATATCACTCGAATGACAACACCTCCGAGATCAGTGATGACCTCGGAGGTGCGAAGATTTCCGTGAATGAGCGGGCGGCGATTTACGCGGCTCGCGACAGCTCGGCGTGGCTGACGGGGTTCAGGTAGTCGCGGTGGCCATCAACCTGTTGCCGGCTCAAGCGATCGAGCCCCTCGGCAATCATTGGCATCGCGACGCACAGGGCCTTGCGAATCTTCTTGGTCTGGAGTGAACTCTCAGCAGCGCCAAAGCCAGCGGGCCGCTCCGACAGCGACGTCTCACGACGCAGCGCCAACCAGGGCAGGTCGAACTGATCGGCCAGACGCTGAGCGAACGACATGGGGTTCACCCGCTCTGCACCTGCAACGTGATAGATCCCGGTCAGGTCTTCCGACACAGCCCGCTCGATGATGTCAGCCAGGTCCGAAGCGAGGATCGGCGTGGCGTGGCGGATGTGATCCTGATCGATAGTGCGGTGCCCCTCGATTTGCTGAATCAATGACTCGATCAGCCCCTCTCCGGTCGGCGACCAGCCAAAGGCATTGGTACGGACGATGAGAGCTTCTGGATTGGCCGTTTGAACGTTGCGTTCGCTCTTGAGAATCGTGCGGGCAGCTGCACTTTCACAGAAGGCTTCGCTGTCCTCTTCATGGAACATCCAGGGAGCAGTGAAAACTGCATCCGAAGAGATCATGACAAACTTGGCCCCGACCCCTCGCGCGGCTGCGGCCCAGGTGGCGGCCAGGTCGGAACCCGCACGAACAATCCGCGGTCCGCTGGTGGCGTCCCAGCTGGAGTACGATTCGGGACCACAGTAAATCAGACAATCGGGCTGAAAGGCTCGCAGCTGTTCACCGATGCCGGCGCCGTGTTCGGCGGGCTCGCACTGGCAACCTTCGACCTCGACTTCATGATCGAACCAGACACCCGCGACGGCATGGCGTTCAGCGGCGTGGACAGCGGTATTTGCACCTACGACTGAGTCAATCCCGACGATGAAAACTCGTTCCACGTGACGCCTCCATGCGATTGTGTCTGGTTTGCTCGTCGTACGAGTCTCTTCGTTCTTGAAGAGAGGTGGAGCATGATCGACTGCCGTCCCAAGCAGACGATGTACTCCCTCGACCGGCGACGTGCGGCGGAATATACCCACGTCTGTTTCGTCTCACCAAGGGCAATCCGCAATTTTTGCCGGTCGGCGAAAATGGGTTTGAAATTCCTACACCCATCGAAGACCGCCTGAGACACTCCGTCTCACCAAACAAGAGCGTCCGGGAAGCCATTGACTCCCTGGACGCCCGACGACTTCACCAATTCAGCTATGAGTGCCAAACAGCACTCACGCTGATGTTGCTACTTGGTATCCGCATGGCAGCAGGCACTGCCCGGAGTACAGCACTCGGCGTTCGGCTGGCAGCACGACTTGTCGGCCAGACAGCAGGCCTGCCCCTTCGAGCAACAGCCGCCCGATCCATTCTGGCAGCAGTCAGCACCGCCAATCGGACAGACCGTTGCCCCCGGAGGGCAACACCCACAGCAGCCCGACTGGGATGAGGCCTGGGAGCGAACTCCGAAACCAATCACACCCAGGGCAGCGGCACACAGCAACGTAAACACAGATCGACGATTCATGATTATCTCCCGAAGCTGAGCCCGATTGGACTCAGCGGAATGGTGGTTGCCGGAGAACAGCTCTCGCGGCACAGATCAAAAACGATCAGCACACACCATCAAAATTCGGGGGTGGCGTCGGCGGAACGTGGGTAATCCCCGACAGGGCATCACTCCGCGTCTCCACACGGTCCACATTCACTGGCTCGAACCGGAAGTTCACATCCGGGAGCCAACAGAAAAGTACATGCCCCAGGCAACAGCCACAGCAGGGCCCTTGACCATCGCAGTCCGTTTTCACCGGCTGTTGCGTATTCGATGTCCCAGCCTGTTTTCCATGACAACAGGCGGCAGCGGACACTTCGTGGTCCACGCTGCAACACTCAACCTTCGCGGGACGCATCTCCCCCGCACGACAGGCTCCCTTGATTGGGAGACCGATCTGAACCGCAACCAGAAAGATGAGCAGCCAGCGGAACATGCTTTTATCGTACGATGAACTGGTGCGCTCGGGAAGAGGATTTCCTGTGCACGTTTCTCGATTTCAGCAGGCCAGGACTACTCTTCTTCGGAAAAATCGAGGGACTCCACCGGCGAGTACTGAATGCTACGGGCCAGTGCTTCGCCCCAAGGCTTGTCCTGCGGGTCGTCGAAATAGATCGCGACCTGCAGGTAGTTCCCCTCAACAACGGCAAACGCGTAGACCGCAAACCGTCGCCCGCCTTCCTCGAACTCGACCAGTCGATAGGCGTACTTGTACACCTCTCCCTCATCGGCCTCGAACAGGTCGTCGCGATCAGGCGAGGCTTCCGACTTAATGAGGGCGACGATCTCGCCCTTGGACGGTTCATCGCCATCGCCCCAACAGTCAATCCAGATCGTCCGCCCCGGCTTTGCAAACGCGAGGCTGCCATCTTCGACCCACGTTTCATATGTCGTATCGATATCAATCAACCAGTTTTCGGTAATCCGCCGCATCGAGCTGCCTTCGATGAATTTGTGGAAGTGGGACGTAAAAGGCTAAGCAGTCTCGCACAGATGTCAACCAGGAAAGGTGAACGAACCCCGATTCGGGCCGCTCCGCAAGTCTTCGAGGGACTCGAAACAGTCCCCCGAGCACTGAGCCGCACCCGTGCGAGTCATCTACCGTTTATGCTTCACGCAGCCGAACAGCTCGCAGCGCCTCTGCAAATTTCGCTGTCACGGCTTCGATCGTATGGTGCTGCTCGACATAACGTCTCCCGGCGTCTCCCATCTGGCTCCGCGGGTCGGGAGAGTTCATCAACCGCTGTAATTCCCGCGCAGCTGCGGTCGCGTTCTCTCCAACGAAAGATCCCGCTTGAGACGACTCCAAAAACGCCCGGCCTACATTGAGACTTACGACCGGGACTCGCGAGGCGGCAGCTTGAAGAAACGCATTCGGGAACCCCTCGAGCGACGACGTGTTGATAAAGGCCAGCGCCTTGCGAAACACAGCAGGCATGAGAGGAAAGGGCACTTGGGTGACGATTCGCACGTTTGCCGGAGCAGTCCGCCGAACCTCGGCATCGACAGCTGGGTCGCGCGGGTTCAGCAGCATCAGAATTGGAACATCCGGGCATTGCCGGGCGATCTCGACCATGGTCTGTGGCCGCTTGTGGATGTTCTCAGCCCGGCCCATCCACAGGACGTACTCATCGAGCCCGCCGTGAAGCTCAGCTGGGAGGCGGGCCTCACTGCGGGCATCCCACTCACGAAGATCGATCGGGTTCGGGATCAAAATGCCGTCGCGATGAAATCGCTCGTGCAGCAGTTGCTCTTGCTCGGGGGTTTGGACAAACACTGCGTCGGACTGTGTCAACGAGAAATAACACGTCGCTCCGGTATCACCGTACGGATTGCGGACCTCTGACTCGACCGTGTACGCCGGGTTGAGGTCGTCGTCCGACCCTAGGAATAGAGCTGCGGGGCGCCCCGTCGAGTGGGCCGAAGCAATCGCCGTCGCAGCTGTCGCTTGATTCCCGAAGCAGCAGAAGAGGTCGGCGTCGATCTGCTCGAAGAATGGCATCGGCTGGCGCGGGTCGCCCGGCCGAGCCTCGAACAACCGGGCCGAGGCCAGCAGAGGAACTTGCCAGAGCAGGGCCGGCGACCAGCGATGGACCTTGATCCAGGGGAACCCCGGCTGCCGTGACGCAAACCCACCGACCGCCTCGCGAACCCGATAGAACCGATCACGCAGGCCGATGATCCGAACGCCGTCGACGGTCTCCTGTCGGATGGGCTCGGTGGTACGCACGGCGAGCGACACTTGGATTCCGGGCTGTTTGGCCAGCTCACGTGCCAGCAACCAGGCCCGCGTTTCGGTCCCGCCAACCTGCCCCCCGGACGACGGGTTGACCGCCGGGTACGCGTTGAAAGCAACGATGCAAAGGCGAAGCGGAGTGGGCATCACTGAATCGTCATCGCCAGAGAGAGGACCGTCAAGGGGCACCCTACGAATCAGGTATCAACTGCCACGTCGTCACCAAAGAACAACTCATCCTCCGCAATGTTCAGAATCAACGGAGTGAGTGTTCGGCCTTCCTTCAGCGGGGGAACCAGTATCGCCCCGATCTCGGGATGCTGGCGGCAGTAGTCAGCTGCAGCCTCCAGCCCCATCACGTAGAACGCGGTGGAGAGGGCATCCGCTTCGGTGGCAGTGGGGGCCGTGACGGTGACCGACAGCATCCCCTCGACTGGCCACCCGGTGCGGGGATCCAGGATGTGCCCATAGCGCTGGCCCTGATGCCGAAAGAACTGCACGTTGGAACCGCTGGTTGCGAGCGCTCGATCTTTCAGTAGAAGGGTCGCGTAATTGCGATCGGGGAACAGCGGATTGCGCAGCCCCACGGGCCACCCCTCGTGGCCATGGTGCGTTCCATGGGCTCGCAAGCTGCTGAACCCGCCGTGCAGCAGGAAGTTGGCGACACCATAATGAGTCGGGATCGATTGAGCCTCTGTCCCCGGGGAGGTGGTGGCGGGCAACAAGGCCTCGCAGATTCGGTCGATGGCATACCCTTTTCCGATCGCCCCGAGATCGATCTCGACTCCCGGAGCGAGCACGCGAATCGTGGAGCTCGCGTGGTCGAGTTCGAGCAACCGGGAGATCCCGGAGTGCTGGGCGGCCTCACCCGCCGTCACATCGGACACCAATGCGGTCCGCCACAACGCCTCGTCAATTTCGCTCTGGTCCGGGATACGTCCCGCCTGCCGACACTCTCGCCAGAGCCGGATGACGCGTCCCGAGGTCGGGTCAAACGCTCCGCCGGTCTGACGTGAAAACTCCTGACACTGTCCCAAGAGTGCAACCACCTCGCGAGGAAGCTCCATCACCTCCCCCGGCTGAAGACGCTTCACTTGCGAGATCGACGAGTCGTCCCGGTAGATCGACAACAGCTGCTCGATCGGATGGACAAGATCGAGCGAGTCGCTTGCAGCCATCACCTGCTCAGGAGGCCCGGGGTTCATGACGACCGACCAAGGGCAGGCCATCGCCCGCGTCTCAATGCGAACAGTCGGTCCCGCTGAGGGGGCAATACGTTCGGGAACATCGGCTCCCGCGCGGTCAGCCAGACGGAGCAGGGCTCTCCCCGCGAGGAAGTCACGTCGAGTGTCTTGGCCAGACATCGGAAAGCTCCTCGCCCTCTCGTGATATTACGTCACAGAAAAATGGGCCCTGTCAGCGCAGCAAAGAACGGGACACCAAGCGTGTTGGTCTCCCGTTCCGGTGTACGTCAATACTCTCAAGTCATCCCGTCGGGGAATCAGACCTTGAGCGTGCCCTTGCGGGTGCGACGATGGGTGTGGCTGGCCGGGCGCTTGCCGTGGTTCGCCTTCTTGAGCTTCTTGCCGTTCTTCGCCATGGGATCACTCCTAATCGGAAAATGTGTGGAGGGAAGAGTTTAGCGATAACAATCCCAGCTGCAAAGTGAACGGAGAACGAATTCGGCGAGTAGGTTGCGATGCGAGGAGTTGTTGTAAGTGTCTGTCAGCATTGGGTTTGCATTGCTGTTTCTGGGGGTGGTCGATTCGCCGACAACGTTTTCTCACGCTGGAAGTACAGTGCTTCGTCATCTCCGAACGTCCACTGAACGCGGAATCCAGACGACTCCAAACTCGCCCGGAAGAGTTCTGCGATCACTGCCCCAGCTTCGCGATGCCCAGGACTCGAATCACCTCCTGAACAGTCGTCAGCCCGGCCTCGATCGCCTCAATCGCCCGTTGCTGGAGAGGAACCATACCCGCTGCAATCGCTGCCCGATCCATCTCCTGCACGTCGGCGCGGCGGAGCAGGGCGGCCCCTACTGAGCCGACCTGGGGATCGAGGGCCTCGACCAGCGGGAGACGCCCCTGATATCCGGTGTTATCACATTCGCCACAGCCGACGGCGATTCGACACTGTCGGACCGGCCATCCAAGTCGATCCTCCTCGGACGCTGATTCACGACTGCATGAGCACAACCGCCGGACCAGTCGTTGACTCAGGATGCCCAGCAGTCCGCTCTTGATGACGTACGGCTCGATCCCCATATCGAGCAACCGCCCGCAGGCCTCCGCAGCTCGCCCGGCGTGAAAGGTCGTGAGCACCTGATGCCCGGTCAGTGAGGCCTGGAAGACAATCTCTGCGGTCAGCTTGTCCCGGATCTCTCCCACCATCAACACCTCGGGGTCCTGCCGCAACAGCGACTTTAATCCGACTTCATAGGTGAACCCAGCGGCGGGGTTGATTTGAGACTGAGCTACACCGGGAACCAGTGACTCAATCGGGTCCTCGAGAGAACATAAGCTGCGCGGCGTGAGGCTCTGCTTTTGGATTTGACGCAGTGCTGCGTAGAGGGTCGTCGTCTTACCCGCGCCGGCTGGTCCGGTGACGAGCAACACGCCTTGCGGCTGAGCGAGCCACGTCTCGCACAGCTGGGTCACGTCAGCGGGAAAGCCGAGGTCGTTGAGTTCCAGATACCGCTGCGATCCCGCAAAGAGTCGCACGACCGCCTTTTCCCCATGGACCGTTGGGAAGGTGCTGACGCGCATTTCGACACTGTCGGTGGCGATCCGAATTCGGCCTTCCTGCGGCAGGTCGGTGCGGTAGGTGAGCAACTCCGCCAGGACCTTGAGTCGCGAGACAATATTTGATGCCGCAATGGGGATGACCGCGATTTGCCGCAGCAACCCATCCACACGGCAATAGACCTCAAGCTGTTTGTGGGCAGTCGGAATCAGATGCAGATCGCTCGCCCGCGACTGGCGGGCATGATCGAGCAGCAGTTGCACGACATCAACGGCAAACTTGTCTGACTTTGGGTCGAGAAGTGACAGTCGATCCAGTGGCCGGGCAGGCGATGTCGTCACGACAAACCCTTGATTGAAGATATGGCAGGGCAGGTGACCGAGAAACGATCGGCCCGACTCTCTGCCATCATACACGCACGAGTATTACGTCGCGATTCGCACGATATGGTGATGAAAACTGCTGTGATTGATGAAAAAGAAAAGCCCCCACTCAGGCTCAACTCAGGCATTGAGTGCGAAAGAGCCCACAGAACCGTCTGCTCCACGGCCCCCAAGTGGGCCAGACATTCCTGTCTTGCCAAACTCAAGCGGAACCCCCTCGCGAATCATCCCAGCACCGAGTGAACTTATTTCGCCTTCACCGCCGGGCGGGCACTCTTCCAGATCTCGATCGGGACGGCATTCGGCTGTGCGGCTCCGGGAGTGCTGCGACCATCGGCAATGAACTTCTCAAACAGCAGGCTCAAACGTGTTACCTCTTCGGGGTTCTCGTTGGCTAGATTCATTTGCTCACCGATATCCGCCTCCAGATCATACAACTGGGCGGGAAGGGCATCGGCAGGTTCCTCGCCCGGCTTCGGATAGCTCCAACCGCCAGACCCCGGTCCGAAGATCAGCTTCCAGCGACCATCACGAATGGCGAAGATCCCTCTCGCGGAGTGATGAACCACCGCGGGACGGGGCGGGGCTTCGGCATTTCCCCGCAGCACCGGCAGAAAGCTGAAGCTGTCTTCCCCGGCGGTCTCGGGCAACGGCTGGCCGATGATCTCGGCACAGG
>JAXMBW010000007.1:0-292482 GCA_046349675.1 Planctomycetaceae bacterium
GCACATGGTGAAGCATCCTGTCGCAAAGCGCCCCGGCCACTTTTGGCCGGGTTACTCGATGACAACTACTTCTCGTCGTCATCCTTCTCAGCGGCTCGCTCTCGCTCTTCTTCTTCCTCGTCCTCAGTCCCAGCCGCCCATTCGGGGAAGGGGATGCCGGTGCCTTTGAGGGCGCGCCAGAGGATGCGGTTCAGGACATCTTCGGGGGCTTTGTCGACCTCGCGGAAATTGAGTTCGGCGGAGACAAGAGCGTCTGCCCGCAGCTTCTCATCCTGGATCGAAACCGGCTTGGGGTTCATCTGATCGAGCGGGACTGTGTTGGGGACAGCTGTGAAGGGCGTCAGGTCGGCCTTGTCGGTGAAGCAGTCGAACATCGGCGTCGCGCTGGCGTCGAACTGATTCATCGGGGGCAAGCCGAGGATCTGTTCAAGCGTGCGAATGATACTGGTCGTGTTGTATTGCGTGCTGACGACCTGGCCACGCTTCGCGTACGGGCTGATGCAGTATGCGGTCGTGCGGTAGCCACTGACGTGATCCCAGCCAGCCTGCGGGTCGTCTTCGATGGCCAGGATTGCCATGTCTTTCCAGAACGGCGACCGGCTCAGGCCCTCGACGATCCGACCGAAGGCGAGATCGTTATCGGCCATGCAGGATGCGGGCGTCGGGCAGCCCTCTTTGGTGCCACTGGTGTGATCGTTGGGCAGGCAGATAATCGTCAGCTGGGGGAACTCGCCTTTGGCTTCAAACTCTTTGAGTTCTTTCAGGATGAAGTCGGCCCGGGCCTGATCGGGAACCGCCATCTCCCACCCGACGTACCCCGTGGGTGAGAATGCGCGGATCGATTCGACGGACGGCTCGCTCTCGAAGATGACTTCGTTCGATTCCCCCTTCCAGGTGCGGTAACAGGCGAAGTAATCGGGCTCGCCTTCCTTGTTCGGATCGGCCCAGCGGACCTTGGGCATCATGAACTCGCCGTAGTTGCGGATTGTCTTCTGGTGAGCGACCGCGTTGTCCCACAAGAACCCGGCCGGCGAGTAGGCGATCGCGTCATTCTCATCCACGCCCATGCCGTCAGGGTAGCTGCGGGGGAAGCCCGCGAAGCTTTTCTCCATGTAGTCGGTACTGAATGCCGTCGTGCTCCACTGGTGGCCATCGGCACTGAGGATGCCCGCACAGTAGGTGTTGTCGAGCAGGACGAACTCATTCACCAGTTTGTGCTGATTGGGGGTGATCTCCTCGCCGAAGATGCACAGGTCCGCGCGACCCCGGCCTTGCTTGAGGGCTCCGAACACCTGGTCATAGGTCCGGTTCTCTTTGATGATGTAGACGACATGCTTGATCAGGCTGGGCTCGCCGATGCGTTCGGGGACAGCCCGTGCAGGTTGTTCGGGGCGGGCGGGCAGGGCGGCTTGCGCGATGGCCCCACGGCGGACATTCTTGGCAGTTCGCTCGGAGAGTTTCTGGAGGTCCTCGGCGTTCGGAATCGGCATCAGCGAGACCGAACCGTGGTAGTGATGTGAGTTGAACCCTTCCTGGTTGTCCTTCTTCTTCGGGGTGATGGGCAGCCCCTTGATGTTCGCCACATAGAGAGACTTTTTCGCTTTGTCGAAGACGATCGCCCCGGGGAACCACCCGGCGGGGATCAACCCCTTGAGGACTGACTCGCCGCGGTCCTCGGGATCAAACTCGATGACACCGATGGCGTTCTGTGTCCCATTCGCGACGTAGAGGGTCCGGCCTTTCTCATCGAACGCGAGGGCATTGGGCGAGGCTCCGAACAGGTCAGAGGGTTTACTCTTCGCCCAGATGTTTTCAAGCAGTTCCTCGTCTTCGACCTCGATGATGCTGATATGGTCGCTTCCCGCGTTCGCGCAGACGACGTATTCCTGGTCGGGCGAGACCGCCAGGGCTGAGGCATGCAGACCGGTGAGGATCTCCTTCGAAACCTTGTTCTCCCCCCGATGAATCACGCTCACCGATCCTTCATTGGAAATGTGGCGCACCGGGTCGACGCGGACTTCCGTTCCCCGTCCGGCCGGACCAGTGAGGTCATCCGCCCCCGGGCGTCGACCGGCCCAGTTGCTGACGAAGGCCTTCTCTCCGACCAGCACCACGTCATAGGGAGCCATGCCCACATCGATCGCGTGCTGGAGCGTTCCCGTGGCTGTGTCGATCAGCAGCAGGCGGTTCGACAGGTTGCCACAGACGTAGAGTGTCTTGTCATCGTCGGACAGGGCCAGTCCGCTGGGGATCTCGGCTTTGCGGCGCGGGGCGTTGGCTTCAGGCAATGCGATCGAATGCGACGGCTGAATTGCACCCGTCCCATCGACCGAGAAGACCTTGATCGAGCCGTTCACGTTGCTCAGGTAGACCCGCTTGCCATCGTGAGAAAAGATCAATCCGGTGTAGCTGACCTGGCCCTTCTTGTCGGGGTTGAGGATGTTGGGCGAGACGACAGCTGGCGGCTCCTTTTGGTCATCTCCGGGGAGTGCGACACGCTGGGTGACCTCTGCCTTTTCAATGTCAATGACCAGCAACTCGTGCGTCTTGCCCGACACGAGCAGCCGCTTGCCATCGGGCGAAAGAGCCATCGCTTGCGGACGGAGCCCCTCCAGTTCGACCTGCCGTCCATAGGGGGTTAGGACCTGGTTTACGGGAGTGACGATGTACTCCTCGCGGGAACGCCCGACGAGATCGGTGGTCGATTCGACCTGCGGGTCGTCAGCAAATGCCGTGACGCCTCCTGCGAGAATCAGTAACAGGCTGATTGAAAAACGACGAGACATGAGAATTCCTGTGATGGCAGGGATGGATGTCATCAAGCAAACGAACCTCCACGCGAGCGGTTTGTCGTGTGGAGGTTCAAGGGTTCGTTGGTGTCTGTCACCTGACCGCGAAAGAGTAAGAGGCTGCGATATCAACACGTCCAATGTTGTTCGCCCTCGCTCACTCTTCGGGTTGGTGAGTCTTGGAACCGGGAGGTTCGTCCTTGGCTCCTGTGACTACCCCCGCGTCCAGCGAGCCCCCGATGGCGAATCTTCGACGACGATGTTCAAGGCCTTCAGGGCATTACGAATCTTGTCGGCGACGGGCCAGTTCTTGTTGGTTCGGGCGTCGGCACGGATGTCGAGGATCAAAGCCATGAGCCCGTTGGCGAGTTCGTCATCGCCGCCCTTCTTGGCGGGGGCCGTGCGCAGGACTCCCAGGAGATTGGTCAGCTCCTTGAGCAGCGTCAGGCCAGTCTTGAGGGCCGCCTTATCGGCGTCGGTCCCGCCGGCTTCGAGCTTCTTGTCGTTGATGAAGCTGTTGAGGATGCGGCGGATCTCGAACAGACACGCGACCGCTCCGCCGCTGCTAAAGTCGTCGTCCATGGCCTCGATGAACTTCGTGCGCTGCTCGTTGAGTGCAGCTGCGAATTCGGCGGGCAGGCCGTCGAGCTTCGTCGCGGTGGCTTTTGTCTTTGGAGCTTCGAGGGTGTAGTAATTCACACCGATCAGACGCTCGGCGGTCTCGAACAGCCGATAGAACCCTTCGAGGCTCTTCTCTGTCGCTGCGATGTTCTCGATCGAGAAATCGATTGGGCTGCGGTAGTGCGTCGAGAGCAGGAAGAACCGCACTGCCTCGGGCGGGTGATGGGCGAAGACAGCTGTCTTCACCGACTCTGCTCCAGCGGACCCGGCGAGTTTGCCCGCGATTTGGGCCTCGGAGTCAGACGCGGGAGCGGGAGCATCGCCGTGCTTAGAGTGAGCTCCGCCGACTTTGCCGGTCCCTTTACCCGACTGCATCAGACCGTTGTGCAGCCAGTAGCGGGCGAACGGCTTGCCGCTGCAGCACTCCGACTGAGCCAGTTCGTTCTCGTGGTGCGGGAACATCAAATCGAGCCCGCCACCGTGGATATCGATCGACTCGCCCAGGATCTTGGCACTCATCGCTGAGCACTCGATGTGCCAGCCGGGACGACCGGGGCCCCATGGGCTGTCCCACGTCGGCTCGCCGGGTTTGGAGGATTTCCACAGGGCAAAGTCGGCAGGGTTACGCTTGGTGTCATTGGCTTCGACGCGGGTACCGGCCAGCATCTGGGCAATGCTGCGGTTCGAGAGTTTACCGTAGTCGTCATCCGTTTCGACAGCGAAGTAGACATCGCCATTGAGCGGATAAGCATGTCCCTTGTCGATCAGCTTCTGGATCATCGACTGCATGTCACCGATGTGGTCCGTGGCGTACGGGAAACAATCGATGCTGTCGACGGCCATCAGCTTCAGGTTGTCGAAGTAATCAGCGGTCATCAGGTCGGCAAGGGCCTTGACCGTCGTGCCCTTCTCGGCCGCTTTGACGATCAGCTTGTCGTCAACGTCCGTGATATTGATCACGAACTTCACGTCGAAGCCCGAGTAGACCAGATACTTCTTGATCGTGTCGAAGATCACCGGCCCGACCATGTGGCCGATGTGCGCGGGTTTGTAGACCGTCGGCCCGCACAGATACATGCTGACCTTCCCCGGCTCGACGGTCTGAAAGTCTTCCTTGGTGCGGGTGAGGGTGTTGTAGACGCGAAGTGGCATGAGTCAGCTGTCCGTGCTGGTCGAAACTGGGGCGAGTAAAGCGAGATCACAGGCGGGCTCCCGTGCCCCCTGCCTTCATGTCGCATTTGTAACGATTTGAGCCGACTCTGCCCACTGGAAACAGAGGTAAAGAGCGATCAGCACTCAGCCGTCAGTGATCAGCATCGGTGAGGCACCTGACTGGCAGGGGGCTCTCCGGCCACTTGCCATTGGCTAACAGCCACCCGCCTCACTTACTCGTGGTCAGCGATCTCGACGACTTCCAACTCCATGGAGCCGCGGGGCAGCTTGACCGTGACCTTGTCGCCGACCTTCTTGCCCATCAGCGACTGAGCGATGGGGCTGGTGGTCAGGATCTTCATGATCGGGCCGTCGTAGTTCTCTTCGCCGGGGCCGACAAACTCGTACTTTTCTTCTTCGTCGAGATCGATGTCCTTGACGGTCACTGTCGAGCCGAAGGTCACGACCCCCTTGGGCATTTCCGACTTGTCGACGATATAGCAGCCCGCCAGCTTGGTCTTCATGAGGGAGATGCGCAGGGCCATCCGGCCTTGCTCTTCCCGCTGGCCGTGGTATTCCGCATTTTCTTTCAGGTCACCTTCCGCGCGGGCTTCACTGATCCGTTCCGCAATCGCAGGCATCAGGACTTCCTCCAGATGACGCAATTCTTCACGGAGCTTTTCGAAACCTTCGCGGGTGATGGGCTGGCGATCCATGTCCAAATCCTGAAGTCTGTGGAGGAACCCGTTGGTTGGGCTCCTCATTCCACACGAGTAAAAAACGAACACGGGACGCGCTGTGTGCCGCGACCCGTGTTGGAATCGTTCTATTGTTACCGCACTCTCCTATCGCTGTCTACACCGGATGATGGACATCACGCGAGATTCACCACTCCGTTTCCAAGTGGCTTGACGTTTGGGCATAAAGCATTCACCTTGGTAGAAGTTAATGGTTGCGGGAGTATCACTCCCATTTGGATTCATGAATTCTGCGTCTCGGAATAGGTCCACATGTCGCGTTGCTTATTCGTCGTCTGGTGTTTGTGTCTCTCCTTCATCTGTATGGGGAGCGCACGGCTTGCTCATGCGGATCCCTTGTGGGTCGTGTATGAGGGCGCCACGGGACCGGGGCAGGGCAAAAACGTGGTCCTGGTCAGCGGCGACGAGGAATACCGGTCGGAAGAGTCCCTGCCCCAACTCGGGAAAATCCTCGCGGAGCGGCATGGGTTCCGTTGCACGGTGTTGTTCGCCGTGAATCCCGATACCGGCGAGATCGATCCGAACCGGAATAACAACATTCCCGGGCTGGAGGCTCTGGATACTGCGGACCTGATGATTATTGCAACGCGGTTTCGGAACTTGCCCGATGATCAGATGAAGCACATTGTGGACTATGTGGAGTCGGGGCGACCGGTGATCGGCATGCGTACGGCGACCCATGCGTTCAACTTGAGCAAGGACTCAGCCTTCCAGAATTATCACTGGGGCGACAAGTCGACCGACGGTGGGTTTGGGCGGCGCGTGCTCGGGGAAACATGGATCAACCATCATGGCGAACACGGTCGCCAGAGCACGCTCGGCTTGGTCGCCGAGGGACAGGAACAACACCCGGTCCTCAAGGGGATCAAGTCGGGGGATGTCTGGGGCCCGACCGATGTTTATGGTGTGCGGCTGCCGCTGCCCGAAGGGTGTCAGCCTCTCATCATGGGTGAGATTCTGACGGGGATGAAGCCAGAGGACCCACCGCTGGCAGGTGACAAGAACGCCCCGATGATGCCCGTGGCCTGGGTCAAGACGTTCACTGGTTCGTCCGGGAAGCCGGCCCGCGTGTTTACGACCACGATGGGAGCTGCGCAGGACCTGCAGAATGCGGGAGTCCGTCGGCTGCTGGTCAACGCGACGTACTGGACGCTCGGGCTGGAAGACAAAATTGATCCCGCATCGAATGTCGATCTTGTCGGTGAGTTCACCCCCTCGGCCTTTAGCTTTGGCGGCTTTATCAAGGGGCGGAAGCCTGCGGATCACGTGCTGAAGAAGTAGTGTGATGGTCGCGGGGCTGTTGGTCGGAGCCCGGCACATTACTTCAGCATGTGGAACCGGTTGAGGACCTCCCCGTTGATTGGGTCGAGCTCCTCGATCTCGGTCATTCTCCATTCGCCGCCTTCCAGCCTCCACTTGCCGTTGAAGCGAAACGGGCGGTGTCCGAGGTTTCCCTGTGACGGGATGCTGATCGTCCCGTTCACACGGAAGTGGCTGGTTGCAGCTGTATCGTTGGCGAGGGTTTTGATCTGGATATCGCTGACTGTGTATCCGTCTTTGACGTCGACCAGCTTGATCGCAGTTTTTGCCAAAGTCGCGAGTCCCGCACTGGCCGGAGCGGGAGAGATGTACCTCAGGGTTTGTGCCTCGTTTTTCTTTTGAAACGCATCGATCATCGCGAGCAGGCTCCCCTCGACTTTCTCTCCCGGTGTGACGATGGACCTCTCGACTGCCCAGATGACAGTGGCAAGGATGAGGCATAATAACGCCGACACGAGCCATTTAGAGGTCTGGGTCTGCATGGCAGCGAACAGTGATCCCAATGCCACCAGCCCCAGAATTGCAATCGGAGGCCAAGGCGTTTCCGTGAACCACATGGTGTCTTCTCCTGAATGGGTTCGAGTGGCATTCACTCAAGGATACGCTGTCACGGCACAGGCCCGAGAACTCAAAATGCTCGGAATTCTTTGAGAGCCTCTCGATTGATCGGAGCGTGACAGACTCGGTCGCTCTTCGTTCAGTCGTACCAGTACATCGTCACTGCGGTGCCTGGCGCGTACCCTTCGCTCATTTCCGGTACGATGACGAACCCATCGGCCCGCGTCGTGGACGAAAGTACCGATGCCCCGCTCAGGGCCAGTGGCTCAATCCCCTCATCGGTGTGGCGCACTCGACAGTAATCGACACGACCAATCGCAGAGACCAGCTTGCGAGCCAATCGCTCTACGGATGAGCGATAGGGCCAGCCCACCGCTCGCCCCCCCAGCCCGCGAATCATCCGCCCCGCGAAAAAGTCATACGCACACAGGCATGACACCGGATTGCCAGGGAGCAGCACCACCAGAGACTTCCCGATGCGACCCAGTCCGGCCGGACTGCTCGGTCGCATCGCAATCCCGTGGATCGGGAGTTCGCCGAGTTCTGCGACCAGTTGCGGAGCATGGTCTTCGGCTCCCACACTGGAACCTCCCGAAATCAGAATGACATCTGCACCGGGGGCCAGTAACGCGGCTCGAATTGCTGCCGCATCGTCTTGCAGATGGAGAACACTCTCTACGATTCCTCCGTCCCGCGCGATGAGCCCGCGCAGCTGGAATGAATTCGAATCATAGATCTGATACGGCCCACAGGGTCGACCGGGTTGCACCAGTTCATTCCCGGTCAGGACGATGCGCACATGTGGTTGGCCATGAACGTGGAGGACCGCGTGCCCCAACGAAGCTGCGACCGCGACGTCTTGGGGACGCAATCGTCGACCAGCGGGTAGGACGACCTGGCCGATGGAGATATCTTCGCCCACGCGTCCGATATGTTTGCCTCTCGGAATCGCCTCGGTGACTTCGACACCGGTCGACGCCTCGCGAGTGTTCTCGACAGGGATCACCGCATCGGCACCGGTGGGAACGGGGGCTCCCGTCATGATGCGGACGCAGGTTCCCGGGAGTACGGACTCACCGCACGGGCGGCTGGGGTAGCTTTCTCCGATGATGCGAAACTCGGCGGGCGTGTAGTCGCTGGCTCCGATCGTCTCGTCGGCCCGCAGGGCGTACCCGTCCATGGCTGCCCGGTCGAAGCTCGGAACGTTGTGGCTGGCCACCAGCGGACTGGTTAATACGCGGCCCGCTACCTGGGCCAGGGGGATCTCTTCTGGCGGGAGTGACTTCACCACACTGTCCAGCCACGCCCACGCGGCGTCGACAGTGTGCCGGCTGGCGAAACCTCGCATGCGAACATCACGGTGAGAAGGAGTGGACATAAACACGACTCCGAGCCAGCCGGACATTCAGCGTTTCAGGTGTTGGCGCGATCTTGGCCTGAGACTGCCCTCTGACTCAAACGCTATGCCATCGGGCCATCGGGAAAGAGTTGTGAAACGCTGGTTCGATCATGGATGGAACGAATCGCCTCAGCGAAAAGGTTGGCCACCGAGACCACCGTCACATTGGGCGGAAGGGCCATGTCGGGGCCCTCAATCGTGTCGGTCATGAACAGCTGCTTGATCGGGCTGGCAGCGATTTTCTCTCCGGCGTTCCGGGCCAGGACACCGTGTGAAACCGCCGCATAGATGTCTTTGGCCCCGCGGCTTTTGAGAACCTCGGCCATCGAGATCAATGTGCCACCGGAAATTGTGAAGTCGTCGACGATCAGCACGTTCTTGTGCTTCACGTCGCCGATGACTTCCAGCACATGTGCCGTCTCCGTGTGGTCGCGTCGGGTCTTGTTTCCAATGGCGACCGGCACACCCAGATAATTGGCAAACGCCGAAGCGCTCTTCGCAAAGCCAATGTCGGGGCTGCAGACGACAAGGTCAGTCAGCCCCAGGGCCTTGATATGGTCCGCCACGACATAACGGGCGTATAAGTGGTCGACCGGAATGTGGAAGAACCCCTGGATCTGGGGACTGTGCAGATCCATCATCAGACAGCGGTCCGCTCCGGCGGCTTCGATCGCGTCGGCACAAACTCGGGCCCGGATCGAAACGCGGGGTTCGTCCTTCTTGTCCGCTTTGGCATAGCTGAAGAACGGGATGACAGCTGTCACTTGCGACGCGCTGGCACGCTTGAGAGCGTCGATCCAGAACAACAGCTCCATGAAGTTGTCGTTGACGGGAGCGTGAATGCCCTGAATCACGAAGCAGTCGCGACCACGAACGTTCTCCAGAACGCGGACGAAGACGTTCCCCTCGCTGAAGTAATGGGCCTCGCTGGGGGTCAGGCGGACGCCCAAAGCGGACGCGATCTTGCCCGCCAGGAGCGGACTGGCGGAGCCAGCGATTAACGAGAGGGCCCCTTGAGGAGGCTGGAACGATTTCAGACGTGGTCCGTCCGATGACTTGGGTGGCATGAGAGCACGAACAACTTTGGGCAGGAAACTGGGCTCTTTATCATATCGGTGCGGGGAGTTTGCACCATTGCACGGGGAGGGAATTCGCGGGAGTGTCGACGGTTGGCTGAACGCGTCACCCCTCGTCGGAGTCCTCGTCAATGCGTGTCTGTGGCCCGCGGTTTAGGCCCGAGACCTCCTGGCCAGACATGTGCAAATACGCCACCGCTTTCAGAACACCAAACAGCGAGTATCCGAAGAAACTTAATCCCAGAAATGTCATCGCAATCCCGAGACAGGAAATCGCCAGCGAAGCTCCAATGTTTTTGTTGGAGAGTGACGCTGCGAGTGAGAACGCCCGGCTGTCCCGCCCCCCCGTTTGACGATCTGCCCAGACCCAGATGTACGGCCAGAAGAACAGGTAGGCTGCAACTCCCGGAATGAGGAGTACTGACATCCCCGACAGCACCAGCAATCCGAAGAATGTCGGCAGCATGGTGATTCGTCGAGTTCCGCCATCTCCGCGAAACGCATCGCGGATCGTTGTGTGTTCGCCGCGAGCGACTTTCAGAAAAAACTGCGTCTGGCTGCACGTCATCGAATTCACGAGGTACATGAAGCCGAGCAACAACACCAGGAACATCGCGATGAAAGCCAGCGGAATAGGGACCTGGACCGCTTGTTCAAGGACCGCGAAAGTTCCGACGGTCAGGATCGCGATCAGTGTCAGGCCAAACAGCCAGAGCAACAAGTCGATCAACGTGACCACGACCAGCATCCCCAGGTTCTGGACATACAAGGCCCAGGTGTCCTGAAAGATCAGCGAGAGTGAGGCTGTTTGCGGATCCCAGACCGATTCCAGCGGCCCTTCGTCCGATGATGTGGGAGCCTGGGAGTCAGGACGCTTCCCGGCGACAGCTGCTGGCTCCGCTTCGAACTCATTAATGTCAACGTCCGCATCGGGGACCACGTTCGCAGACTGACACACAGGACAGGCGATCGTTCTTCCGATGTAGAGGTCGGACACGCGGAGCAGGCGATGACAGTCGTCGCAGCGAAATTCAATCTTCATGGAAATCGCGAACAACTCCGCGGTGATGGCGAACTATGGCGAAGAGGCTCGTCCCGGCTTGAGCTCGATTTTCATGGGTTCGTTCGGTCCCGATTTAATCTCCACCACATGAGTCGACCCGAGCCCGTATTTGGGAGGGACGACGATCTTGGGGTCCATCGATTCCATCCAGATCCGACAGGGCCCCACTCTGGCCCCCGCGGTGTCAGGGAGATAATAGGCGACGAAGTCTCCCGAAAGGTTCGTGATTCCAATTGAATCGCGTGCCCGCTCTTTCTTCTCATTCGCTCCTGGAATCGCTCGCTCCACCGGGCTGACGTAGACCTTCACTCCAGCAGCCGGTTGGCCTTCGTAAGTGATATTTCCACTCACATACCCCAGCGGGGGGAGGTGGACTTTCGTCCCGATCATGCTTTGCATGCCAGCGTAGATCAGGTACGCCCCCACGATGGTGCCCAGGATCATCCCACCGGATTTCAAACCGAATTCGCGAAACATTCCTGCGAAGTCGAAATCGAAACGAGGCTTGGCCTCGGGCATCTCGCCAGCGCGGACTCGGCTTTCCTCCATCGAACGCGCCAGCAGATCCTGGGCGACGTTTCGTGAATTGACTGACTCTCGTTCCGCAGGGGATGGCCCTCCCCCTTTGGCTCCCCATTTTCGGGTGGGAGGTGGAGCATCGAGACCTTCGTCGTCGTCGAAATCGTCATCCAGTGAGAATCCGCGTCCACCTGCTTTGCCTCGCGATGGGTGAGCAGCTGACTTTGAGCGTGGCGGAGGATCATCATCGTCGTCTGACTCGGGTTCGAAGGTTGGCTTCTTGCGAGGGCCTTCCATCAGGAAGGAAACCGGATCGAACTCATCGTCGTCAGCTGGTTTTGCCGTTGCCTTCGCAGCGGGTTTGGAGGGAGCCTTTTCGCTGCCATTGGGGGGGGACTTGGCGGGTTTCGTTGTCGGGATGCTATCCCCGGACGTTGCTTCCTTGGCCAGCGGCTTGGCCGGTGCGGGAGCTTTGGGGGCGGCCTTCGGCATCGATTTGTGCGACGGCGTTTCTGCTTCGTGTTCGGCTTCGGGAGCCGGTTGTGGGATCACGAAACGGGTCTTGCACTTGGGGCACTTGCCGTCGGTGCCCGCAAGTTCGTCCTTGATCTTCAGGACCGATCCGCACTTGTCGCAGGTGTACCGAATCGTCATGGCGGCAAGCTTTGAGGAGGGATGAACGAGCCAAGGAATGGGGAATGCGTCCCCGCAAGGGACTTCACGGAGAGTCAGATATCATACATAAGAGCAGGGCGGTTCCACGATTGTCGCAGAGCCGCCCCGCTGAAGGATTCCGGGTGAGATGGCCTAGAACGGGGTTTCCACGGGAGTGCCCTGTGCCATGTTCCCCAGGTTTCGCCACGTGCGGATGTCAATGTTCACGCTGACCTGATGGACCGTTCCGTCCGCCATGCCCACCTGGACCATACCTGGATGGAGGCTGTCAGCTTCGTCGAAGTGCAGGCCGGTGTGCGGTGCACTGCGGAAGCTGAGCAGCGTCGCCGGGCCGCCATAAGCCCAACCATCACTGCTGGTTACCAGGTTGATTGCAGCTTGGTTCGGCAGAGGATTGTTGTTGGTAACCACCGGTGCCTTAAACACAGTTCGCTCTGCGAACATGCAGACGTTCGATGTCCCGTCCGTCACGTCCGAAATGCGAGCCCCGGAGTTCACACCAAACATGCCCGCATTGAGCGAATGCTGGGTGTAAGGGGACAGTCCCACCGCGTTCACGGTCTGCTGAAGCTGAGCGGGAGTCAGCCAGTAAGTCTGACGATCAGGCTCGTTGAAGGTAATTCCAGAGCCGGTGACAGCAGCGTAGTCGTTCCCGCCCTTGGTCCAGTTGATGTCAACACGTTGGCAGTTTGAATAAATCCCTGTTGCCAGCATCTGTGAACGGCGAGTCGGACAGTAGAAGACTTCCAGGTCAGTCAGCGGCGCACGAATCAAAGACTGGTCTGCGGCAAGTACACCGGGGTTCGCGTTCCCCCAGACGTTCAGGTTCCAGTTCCAGTAGTTGTAGAGTGCCTGTTCATCAATGTAGGGCAACAGATGAACTGCCCAACTGGTCCCATGCAACGAGTTGTAAAGTGAAACCTGCGCACTGGCCTCTGTGGGGCTGGCGTAACGGCCGATATTGTCGGCGAACTGGTTATTTCCGGGCCCGGTTCCAACTCCTCCGCCGCTACTAGGCCCACTTGTATTAATCCCAAGGGGGTTGGTGATCTGGCCCGGTGGGAAGATCTTGTGCGAGTCGTGGTAGTTGTGCATGGCCAGACACAACTGCTTCAGATTGTTCGAGCATGCCGACCGGCGGGCCGCTTCGCGAGCTTGCTGCACAGCAGGCAGAAGCATGGCGACGAGCAGAGCAATAATCGCGATAACGACGAGTAACTCAATAAGTGTAAATCCGCGTTGACGCTTCACACGCATCATGGCTCCACTCCTCTTGGCAGTAGGGATTGATCGACGAGAGACCTGGGGATTTCAGTCTGACTCGGAAAGAACACAGCCCGAAAGGAAGTCTGCAACAGTGGTTGAGATACCCTCTGTCGCACCAAGTGATTGTGCCCGAGTCACTTGGGACTTGTCAAGAGGTGTCCACCACAGCCGAGCCGGCCGTGAGCGTCGATCGAATCCAAGAGAAATGAGCCAGAATCGATTCGTTCTGCCCGCTCGAATCAGCGGCAATCATCACCCAATCGCTCGACCACATTTCGCAGAAACAGTCCCAGCCTGGCAGCAGCCTCGACGGCCTGCTCTCGTAACTGCCACATATCACTCCAACTACTCGGACGATTCCACAAGGCACTGAGTACGGCTCCGGCGCGCCGATAGCCAGTGCTACCAAAGACGGACAGGATCTCCTGAGGTAAGTCCTTGCTCAGGTCATCGCTGATCACCCGGACCGACATAAAGCGGATGTTCCGCTCGGCACAAACCCGAGCCACAGCCAGTGACTCCATGTCCACGGCGAGAGCTCCGGTCGACTCACCCAGCTGTTGCTTGTCGGAGGCCAGTCGGATGATCTGGTCGCTGTTGACGAACTTACCGACAAAGAGTCGATCATTCGGGGCCGACTGCATCTGGACAGGAACGCTCAGGCCTTTACCTTGCCGGTCCACAATCGCGTTGGCCACCACCAGGTCTCCGACCTTCAGGTGTGGCTGGAGTGCTCCCGAGAAACCGACCGAGACAACCCATTTGGGCGAGTGTCCATCGATCAGCGTGTTCGTGGCTCGTGCTGCCAGATTGGCCCCCGCCCCCGATTCCACCACGGCGATGCGGATGTCGTGCAGCAGCACGCCGTGGACGTGAAACCGATCCCCGACATACGACTGCACCGGCAGACAGCGACCGACGAACGGGGCGACTTCCATCGACAAGGCCGCCACCACTCCGATGTCTGCCTCAGCAGCATTTCGTGCGGCGTCCTGTTCGTCGTTTGAATTGTCCTGGGGCAGAGTGGCCATGGTGAGATGCAGGGGTGGGCTCTTGGTCTCAGATCTCCGCACATGCTACAGGATTCTTTGACCATCTCCCATCGACTGCTGCTCCATGCAAGTCGGTGGCGAAGGGGCAACGTCCGAAGCTGAGCTTACTTTCGAATCTGGCCATCCCCGTGGACCACATATTTGTAACTGGTCAACTCCGTCAGGCCGCACGGCCCACGGGCGTGGAACTTGTCGGTGCTGATCCCGATTTCAGCTCCCAGCCCCAGCTCACCACCGTCGTTAAAACGAGTGCTGGCGTTGACCATCACAGCTGAGGAGTCGACTGCGGCCGTGAATTTTCGACTGGCTGCGAGGTCGTTGGTCACGATTGTTTCGGTGTGATGCGAGCCGTATTCGGCAATATGGTTGATCGCCTCCTCGATCGAATTGACCACCTTGGCTGACAGGATCAGATCGAGATACTCGGTCCGGTAGTCGTCATCAGTGGCAGGTTTGGCAAATGGCCAAGCCTGGCGGATGCGCTCGTCACCCCGAACCTCAACTCCACGTGCTTGAAGTGCCGCCCCCGCAGCGGGCAGGAACCGAAAAGCCGCGTCAGTGTGGACCAGCAGACACTCAGCTGCGTTACAGACGCCGGGGCGATGACACTTGGAGTTGATCAGGATGTCGATCGCCATTTGCACATCAGCTGAGGCGTCGACGTAGACGTGGCAGACCCCGTCGTAATGCTTGATGACCGGCATCTTCGCCTCGTCCATCACACGTTCGATGAGTGATTTGCCGCCTCGTGGAATCGTGACGTCGATATATTGAGGCATCTTGAGGAAGTGCCCGACAGCGGCGCGATCGGTCGTCTCGACCAGTTGAACAGCGTGGGGAGGCAGGCCGCACTCCGCCAAGGTCTCTGCCAGTACGCGGTAAATGGCGAGATTGCTGTGCAGGGCCTCTTTGCCACCTCGCAGTATCACGGCGTTCCCGCTCTTCACACACAGTGAGGCGGCATCCGCAGTCACATTCGGCCGCGACTCATAGATAAAGAACACGACCCCGAGAGGAACACGGACTCGCGTGACCAGCAACCCGTTTGGACGGGCATTGCTGTCGATAATTCCGCCGAGAGGATCGGGCAGGGCGGCGACCTCTTCCAGGGCAGACGCCAGTTTCTCAATCCCCGCTTCGTTCAGTCGCAACCGGTCAATCGCTGCGGCGTTTAGACCATAACCCGGAGCCGCTTCCAGATCGCGGGCATTCTCTTGAACCAGTGTCGGCGTCGCTTTGCGCAAGCCCGCAGCTGCCTGGCGCAGCCAGTGGTTCCGTCGTTCGCCAGAAATGAGGGCCAGTTCGCGGCTGGCTGCTCGAGCCTGCTGGGCGACACGCAGAGTGTATTCGGAGAGGTCGTTCATAAGCGGAGTATTCGTGCTTCCTTAGAGAGTGTCAACTCGCTCCTCATCCTCATCGATAGCGGCAGGTGTCAGCCTGCCGAGGTGCCGAGCGTACCCACCCGCGCCGATCGTCTAGTTTCCACGTATCCCGTTCCAGACACCATTCCGGGCCATGTGGTTCCCTGTTGCCGATCGGCATCATGCACCTCAACGGCGGCATCATTGGCTATCTCTTGCCTCATTCAGAGGTTACGGCTGATCTCCGGGCCTGAACGACTTACTCATGTTGCCCTTCAGCATCATCACCATCGGGGCAAGTTCATCCTGCCGTTCAAAATCTTGACACCAATTTGTGTCGGCGTAACGTGTTTTTAGGGTTGGGGTAACGGAGAAAAGGCGGGCGGCGGATCCACCTCGTTCACCCTCTGTTTAACATCTTTGGCACCCCACCTGCATTAGCTCCTTCCAACATGCGACTCAGCTCTCTCAGCCCACCATGGGCAGCCTGTCGCTGTCAGATTTCCCAGGAGTCGAAACATGTTGGTCCTCACTGCACTCTGGAAAGATGAAGCTGGTTTCATCGTTTCCGCCGAACTCGTCCTCGTCTCGACGATCGTTGTCCTTGGTCTTGTGGTTGGTCTCTCCGAAGTCGCCAACGGCGTCAACGAAGAACTCGAAGACGTCGGCTCAGCCATCGGCAGCATCAACCAGTCCATGCGTTACGCCGGAGCGTGCGGCCACAAGGGCTGGATCGCCGGCACCTGCTTCGAAGACACACCCGACTTCTGCGACGGCCAGAACGACATCACCTGCGACGGCCACGTCCGCGCCGAAGGCCAGGGTAAGTACTAAGCCAAACGACTCTCTCGGTTCTCTCTCTCAACACTCCCGTCGAAGTTCGACGGGAGTGTTTTTGTTTTTGGGAGAATGAGATCGATCTGGTCCCGGATTCAATTTCAAAGAGCCGCCAACTTTTCGATACCTTTCTGGCGTAGTTATCGTGGAGTCACGCGATTGAAAGCGTATTGAACACCTGGCAGGAGACGCAGATGTCATTCAAGCCTGACGTTACAAAGGTGTTCTACTTCTTGACGGTCTTACTGGTCGGAGTGGTCGTTTATCCCGCCTGGGTTTCAATGCGAGATTCAGCGAAGCGTCAGACCTCGAAAGACCACCTTCGCCAGATTGAGCTGGCTCTTCTGAATTACCATGAGCAATACAAGACCTTTCCCCCCGCATTCGTGATCGGGCCAGACGGTCGCAGGTGGCACAGCTGGCGAGCTCTGATTCTTCCCCAGCTGGGGCAACAAGAACTCGCCGAGAAGTACCGGATGGATGAGCCCTGGGATGGGCCACACAATCGAGAACTCATCAGCCATTGCCCTGTCGTGTTTCAGTCTCCTTTTGCGGGGACTGAATCGGGGAAGGCGAATTTCTATGCACTGATCGGTCGACGTTCTGCCTGGCCAGCGCAGCATGCAATTTCCATTGATCGCGCTCTCGACGGGACATCCAACACGATCCACGTGGTCGAGACTGCGCCTCTGTCATCGTGGTTGGAACCACATGACCCCGGTGTTCGAGATTGGATCAATGCGTTTTATCAGAGTGATCGTGAAGGAGGACTTGTCACATTCATGGATGGATCGGTCCGGTTTCTGTCGAATAAAATCAGCCGAGATCTACTGGTCTCCTTAATCACGCCGCGATATGGCGAGTTGATGTATTCCGGGCCAGATTGGCCAGCAGATGTGGAGGGCAATCACGATCTGGGGCCTGTTTGGAACACGCAAGATGTCAGTGCTCTGGCTGCCACAGATGTGATTGCAGCTGCCCTGACTCAGTTGGATCCTCGGAAGAATCAGATCTGGTGCGCCACTTTTCAGCTGGCTTGGGATGAACTGTGCGACCAGCTGCGAGGATCAGCGAGGACAACCCCCTCTCGTCCGATAGTTGATCTGCTCAATTCAGATCGATTCAATCGCCAGTCGCTGGCCCCAGATACGTATCTGGTGAGTGCCTCTGGGAGTGGTCTCGCGGAAACGCGGTCACTGGTTGACAGGGTTCAGCAAAACTTTCCGCAACTCATACCACAGGTCGAGAGTTTCATCGAAGATGGTAATCCGGATTTGAGGTTGTATGCCTGTCTGGTCAAGTCACTGCCATTCGTCACGCAGATGGATCGTTTTCCCTCAGCACTCCGTTTTCATGACGGTTCCGCTGCAACGGAAGTCGTCTCGTTTGGGAGGATGGCCGAGTCAAAGGAAGGTCTTGGCGAAGTCGTTTTGAGGGACCAGGTGGTCATTGGGGACTATGTGAGTGACGATGATTTCGTGATTGTGCTCAATTCGAGCAGTCAACAGGCAGACGAAATCATCCTGGCGCGAACGGCACCGGGTGAGTCACTTCGCTCGATGTGGAGTGAAGTCGACAAACGGCTCCAATCCCCACATCCCCATCGTGTTCATGCCGATTTGCATAATGCGGAGCGTCTGGAAATCCCCATCCTCGGGCTCGGATTATCAAAACGGTTTGAAGAGCTCGAAGGACTATCCGTCGACAATGCCCCGGCTGCGAATCACATCGCCGTGGCCCGTGAATCAATCCTGTTCCGACTCGATGAACGAGGAGCCGAGATTATTGCTGAAGCAGAGTCGATGTATGTGGGAGAGAACGGTTTCGCCGAGGTGCCGTACGACCCAACTCGGCCACGTCGCTTCGTCTTCGATCAACCGTTCTTTCTCGCTCTCCGGGAGAAGGGGGGCTCGGAACCATACTTTCTGGCCTGGATTGCTCATCCAGAAGTGATGGAACGATTTTTTCAGACGAACTGACGAAAACTGTTCCCGCGATTACGCCCCGATCAGTTCGTACTTCACGTTACGTTGGCGTGGAATGTACCCCGCGTCGGTGATGCAGCGTTTGATTGTGTCGAGGGTCAGGTGGAAGACAGTGCCCGCCTGGGCGACGACGTTCTCTTCGATCATCAGGCTGCCCATGTCGTTGGCTCCGAACATGAGGGCCATCTGGCCGATCTTTTCGCCCTGGGTGACCCACGACGACTGGATGTTGGGGATGTTGTCGAGGTACAGCCGGGCCACTGCCTGGGTCTTGAGATACTCGAACGCACCCGCTTCGGGAAGCTTCGACATATCGACGCCTCCCGTTCGGCCATCGACAGCATCCTTACCGAACCACGGAGCGACCTTCGGAGACTGATGCGTCCAGCAGATAAACGCCTTGAACCCGTGCGTTTCGTCCTGAAGATCACGCAACCGGTCAAGGTGTTCGATCCGCTCTTCCAGGGTCTCGACATGCCCGAACATCATCGTGGAGGAGCTGACGCCGCCCATCCTGTGCCAGACGCGGTTCACCTCCAGCCAGCCGTCGGTGAGCACCTTGCCACGCGTGATCAGCTTGCGAACCCGGTCGACCAGAATCTCGCCGCCGCCGCCGGGCAAGCTGCCGAGGCCAGCTGCTTTGAGTCGCTCCAGCACCGTTTCCAGCGGCAGCTTTGTCATCTTGTGGAAGTGGTAGATCTCGGGCGGACTGAACCCATGGATGTTGACCTGCGGGAAGCGGGCTTTCAGGGCTCGCAGCGTGTCTTCGTACCACTCGAGTGGCAGCTGGGGATGCAGTCCCCCCTGCAGCAGGATCTGGTCCCCGCCCAGTGCAACGGTCTCTTCGATCTTTTCGTACAGAGTTTCAAGCGGCAGGACGTACGCCTCGGCGTGGTTGAACGGGCGATAGAACGCACAAAAGTCGCACACCGCCGCGCAGACGTTGGAGTAGTTGATATTCCGGTCGATGTTGTACGTCCGGATTGGCTCCGGGTGCAATCGCTTCGTCACGGCGTCCGCAGCTGCGCCAATGGCCGTCAGGTCATGCGACCGCAGCAGTTCAACTCCTTCGGCGGACGTCAGGCGTTCGCCGGCGACAGCCTTGTCGAGGATGCGTTCGATCTGGAGAGGAGTGCGGGAAATCATGTCGGAAGGTTCCTGGGGCGAGAACTCGCCTCGTTGCGAGTGTTCCCGTTCAGTTTAGAAGATGAGAGCGCCCTGACCAAGCAGACACGCTCTTCCAAGGTCTCAACCGTTCCTGGCAGCGTCCCGTAACCAGGAATCGAGGATTTCTCACTCGGACTAAGATGACTCCAAAGGGCGACCGGTCGCTGTACGGCAGGGAAGTCTTTCCTGGCGCAAAGCCGGACATGCCCCCCCCGACCGTGCGGTCGAGACACACGTCCTCGCATACTTGGGGTGACGTACTTCGACTGCAAAAACGCAGTTGAATAATCGTTACAACCGCTTCAGTCCCACAGATGGGACAACTTGTTGTATTTGCGGAACGTGATTTCAGTGAAGTCTTAAGACCTCGTGAACAACTCGCGACCTAGGTTGGAACAATGGGAAATCGGGGCTTCCCCCGGCTTCCGGTGATTCACACGTGCCGCCTGGCCTCAAGGGGCCGCAGAGTTCGAACCACTCATGTCGATGCTCGATCTACAACCACCGAACGCCTTACTGCGGTCCGCTCCGCTGGAGCGGCCGAAGGTGCTTGTTGTGGATGACGAGCCGATCATTCTGGATTATCTGAAGAAGATTCTGGCCAAGGGAGGGTACGAGCCCGTCCTGGCGAGTAGTGGTGCTGAGGCACTCGAAATCCTCCAGCAGACCCGGCCTGATCTCGTGTTGCTGGATGTCATAATGTCCCCGATGGATGGCTTCGAGGTCCTCCGTCGAATTCGGCTCTCCTATCGGGATACCGAACTTCCCGTCTTGATGGTCACCGGAGATTCCGACCGGGCATCGGTCATCAAGGCGTTTCGCGAGGGGGCGAATGACTACCTCAACAAACCGCTCGATTCTGAGCTGATCCTGAGCCGTATCCTGCTCCAGATCCGTTTGTGCCGTTCGCAGGCTGACCTCGCTCAGAGTCAGGAGCGTTACCGTCTCGCGGCCGAAGGGGCACGGATTGGTCTCTGGGATTGGGATGTCATTGAGCGGCAGGTATTCGTTTCCAGTCGAGGCAAAGAGCTTCTCGGGTATTCCGACGATGAGCTCCACTACGACCTCGAAACTTGGATGAAGCGGGTTCATCCCAACGATATCAAGCTGTTTGAGTCGCTCCTGACCCCTCGCCGACCGGAAGATCGCGAGCGATTCGAGTGTGAAGTTCGAATGCTGCACCGCGATCTGAGCTATCGCTGGATCCAGTGTTCGGGAGTCATCCAAACAGACGAGCATGGGGTTCCGCGTCGGTTGGCAGGATCGCTGGCCGATGTCACCGAAGGCAAGGTCCGCGATGTGTTGACCGGGCTACCCAACCGTCTACTGTTCGAAGAGCGGCTCGAACGCTCAGCCAAGAGAGTCACACGGACGAATGGTCAGGCAGCAGTCCTGTTCCTCGATCTCGACAAGTTCAAGCACGTCAATGACACCTTGGGGCATGAGGCGGGGGACCAGGTCCTCTGTCATGTCGCCCGTCGACTGGAGCGGTGTTTGAACGATTTTCGTACTCCGGCCGAGGGCGTTGCCTCGGGGCACTGCATTGCCCGTCGTGGTGGGGATGAGTTTACGATTCTCATCGACCCTTCTCTTCAATTGAATGCGGTTCAGCATCTCTGCGAAAAGATCATCGCGGTGCTTTCGAAGCCCATTACGCTTGGGATCCGCGAAGTCACGATCGGGGCAAGTATCGGCATCAGCTTCCTCGACGTGAGCCAGCCCCTGCCGACGGAGGCCATCCGTCAGGCTGACACCGCGATGTATCACGCCAAGACCCAGGGACGTGGTTGTTTTCGGATCTACGATCCCGGCATGAAGGCGGTTGCCTTGAGCCGGATGAATCTGGAATCCGAGGTCCGCCACGCCTTGAAGAATGACCAGTTTTACGTTCTCTATCAGCCGGTCGTCTCACTGGAAACGGGAACCATTGACGGGTTCGAAGCACTTTGCCGATGGAACCATCCCCGCGATGAGGTTGTTGGGCCGGATGTCTTCGTCCCCATCCTCGATTCGTTGGGGCTGATTGGTCGACTTCGAGAATACGTGCTCGAAGTGGCTGGACGTCAGATTCAAGTCTGGAACAGGTTGTTGGCGAGGAAACGGCCTTTGACCGTAGCGCTCAACGCCTCGACCCGCGACTTCTCGCACTCCCAGTTCCAGAAGGACCTGTTGGAGACCATTCGCGAGATTGATGTCGATCCGTCCATGATCCGCCTCGAAGTGACCGAAGGGACCCTGATGGAGAATCCCGGGGCCGCCTTGCAATCGATTCGCGAACTCCGCGCTCATCAGGTGGGCGTCGGCCTGGACGACTTCGGGACGGGCTATTCGTCGCTGGCGTTCCTGCACCGTTTGCCGCTGGATCTGTTGAAGATCGACCGGTCGTTTGTTCAATCGATGCAACCTGGAAATGAGAGTTACGAGATCATTCGTAACATCGTCTCTCTGGCTCGCGGGCTGAACATCGATATCGTCGCTGAAGGTGTCGAGACAGCTGAGCAGCATTATCTGCTCGCCCAGTTGGGATGCACTCACGGACAGGGGTATTACTATTCCCGCCCGCAACGGGCCGAGGAGATTACTCCCTGGCTGGTGTCTGGAACACGTTTAGCTCACCCGTTCGATTGCAGCCGGTTGGGACAGACGCACGAGATTCCCCAAGAGGATCTCGACACGCTTCTGAAGTGCGGTGTACCGGTACAGGTCATGACTGGACCGTTGCCCACTCGATAGTCCGCTTCAAATGCCTTTCAGGGTGTTTCCTCGTACCTGCACGAGAGGGTTTGAGAGGACACTCTTGGAATCACCGTGACCTGTGATCATGGTTGTTTTGCACTCTGGCCGCATGTCCGTCACACTACCTGCTGGTTCATTCTCACCAGCTGTGACTTATCCGGAGTGTGATTCGTGCTGCGTCATCGCCTGATTCATCCGCAGATCAACCAGATCATCGGCCGTGCGGGCCACCACTCAAAGATTCTGATCGCCGACGGAAACTACCCGGCTTACAACACGCTCGGGCCGAATGCCGAACTGGTGTGTTTGAATCTGATGCCCGGGCTGGTGAACTGCTGCCAGGTGCTGGAGGCGATCCTGTCCGCTATCCCCATCGAAGCCGCCAACACGATGGGCATCCCGGCGGATGACCCGTATGCCAAGCACGGCGAACCGCCCATTTGGAATGAGTTCCGCCAGATCCTCAAGCAATCGACTCCGGGGCTCGACATTACCCCGATCCAGAAGTGGGACTTCTACGATGCAGTGGCCAGCCGTGATCACGTCCTGACCATTCAGACGGGAGAGCAGGCCTTGTGGGCGAATCTGCTCCTGACCGTCGGCGTGCGTCAGCCCGGCGAGTAGTATTGTTGCTGTCCGATCCGCATGGTGGCCGCTCAGCTCGCGGATTCCGATAAGGATGTTTAATGACCTTCGGCGTTCTGAATGCCGCGATGCTCCTGGGACTGGCGGCGATGGCGTTGCCAGCTTTGGCGCACCTGATCAGTCGCCGCCGGTTTGATGTGGTTTCGTGGGGGGCAATGCAATTTCTCCAACTGGGCCGCAAAACCAAGCGGCGGATCCGGCTGGAGGAACTCCTGCTGATGGCCGTGAGAATGGCTGTCCTGGGGTTGATTGCTCTGGGGATGGCTCGACCATGGGTGAATGGGGGATTCTTCTCGCGATTCACCGGCAAGGTCAGCCGGGACGTTGTACTGGTGATTGACGGCTCTTACAGCACGGGCTGGAAGGGGCCGATCACCACCCCGCATGCCCAGGCGATCCAGTGGGCCCACAAGTGCATCGACTCCCTGCGCCCGGGGGACACCGTCAGCCTGCTCGATGTCCGGGATCAGGTCCGCGCGGTGATCGACACGCCATCGGGCGATTTCGACTACGCCCGGACCTTGCTGGACCAACTGGCATCCCCGGCGGGATCGTCGAATCTGGCTCTGGGAGTGCGACAGGGGATACAGATCCTCAATAAGGCGACGAACGTTTCTCGTGAGGTCATCGTCCTGACCGATCGCCAGAAGTTGCCGTGGCGTCCCGACGATGTTTACCAGTGGACTCGTATCGACGATTCGATGAAGCAGGCGTCGGTTCCTCCTCGCGTGTGGGTGGTAGATGTTATTGAAGAGGTGAATGACCGTGTCAACGTGGCTGTCGGGCGCGTCGAGTTGTCGCGGGTGATGACGGTGCCCGACTTTCCGATCCGCGTTCGAGCGGCGATCTCCCAGACCAACCCCAATCCGCGTTTGGTCACGGTTTACTTCGAGGTCGATGGGCAGCGTTTACCTGAGAAAACCCAGTCAGTGGAACTGACCGCGAACGGAGAGGGCTCAGTCGAGTTCGAACACCGCTTCGCCGACACCGGCAGTCATCTCGTCAGCCTCGTCGTCGATGAGGACAATCTGCCCGGTGATGACCGTTCCGATGCGGTGGTGGAAGTCGCTGACGGTATTCCCGTGCTGGTTGTCGATGGCGATCCGCAGTCCGATCCGACTCGCTCCGAATCGTTCTTTGTCACCTCCGCATTCTCAGCAGCGCGGGACACTCCATGGGTGCGAGCCGAATCGATCAGCTGGCTCGACTTCAGTTCACAATCGGTGAAAGGGAAGTCGATTGTCTGGTTGTTAAACGTCCGGTCTCTCACCGTGCCCCAGGGAGAAGCTCTGGACCAGTTCGTGGAAGAAGGCGGGACCGTCGTCTTTGCCGCGGGAGATCGATGCCAGGCGGGCTGGTATCCCGAATTGCCCGAACCATTGAGACAAAAACTCGCGCCCGCCAAGTTGGTTGATGTGCAATCGGATGCCGACCTGAAGCTGGGGGCCATGCGACTCGATGGGGAGAGCCTGAAGGCCCCGTGGATCGAGGGCTTTCGCGCGGAGCAGGGCGTCGACCTCACTTCGGTGCGGTTCGCGAAGTGGTGGAAGCTCGAGCCGGTCGTCGAGACTCCCGTGACGGGGACGCCCGTGGGAGCGACATCGCCAGCCCCCATTCCTCCTCCCGGAAAGCCTGCAACCTCAGCCAATCCGGTTCTCGCCAAGTTTGAGAATGGTCTGCCGTGGATTGTCGAAAAGCGAGTCGGCAAAGGAGCTGTCCTCCAACTCGCGACGCCTCTCGATTCCGACTGGTCGACGTTGCCGAGCAAGAACGATTTCGTTCCCTTTCTGCATGAGATCGTTTTCGCCTTCTCGACGCAGAAGTCGCAGCACAACGTCGAACTGGGATCGCCACTCGTGCTGGATCAGGCCCCGCTGGGTGAGCTGATCGTAAAGGGGCCGGATGGACGCGAATCGCGTATTCCCACCACGATTGAAGGCGACCGACGGACCGCCCGCTTCGCCCAGACCTCTTTGCCCGGCCTGTACGAGATGCGATCCGCAGCGGGAGTGGGGAAGGTTGAGCGATTCGCGGTGAATTTCGATCGTCGTGAATCGGATTTATCTCAGCTCTCCCCCCCCGAGCAACAAGGCCTGACCGAGAAGGGGCTGGCCTTCGCAGCGGATGTGGATGTGATTGCTCGAAATGCAACTGATCAGCAGGCCCGTTCCGAGTTCTGGTGGTGGCTCATGCTGATTGTGCTGGGGATGCTTGTTTTCGAGGTTGTGATGACTCGCCGACTCGTGCAGGGCGGACACATCCTGGTCGAGCCCGAGGCCGTTTAGTGGGCCGGGGCCGGGGAAAAACGCAGTCGAGCTTGCTCCAATCTCCCCTCTGCACCCTATACTTGCCGGCACACGTCCATCGCAACGGACCAGAGGTGTTCGCTCCCTTTGGCTCCCCAGGCCCGCGCGGCAAAATCGAAAGTCACGATGTCCGAGTTGAGAAAAGACCCGATCGCCGGTCGCTGGGTCATCATTGCTCCTGAGCGAGCCGAGCGTCCCCAGGTTCTGGCGGAGCCCGAGCTCAATCCATCGGCGCCTGATCCATTCCTGGAAGGCCGTGAAGACATCACCACCCCCGAGATTTACGCCATCCGTGAACCGGGCACGCGCGAGAACGGCCCGGGGTGGAAGGTCCGCGTCATCGCCAACAAGTATCCCGCACTCGGAATCCACGGCGATCTCGAAGGTCGCGGCGAAGGGATGTATGACACCATGCATGGGGTCGGAGCCCATGAGGTGATCATCGAATGCCCTCACTTTGAAACCAACCTTAGCCACCTTCCCGCCGAAGCTGTCCGCGATGTGCTGCTGGCTTACCAGGTGCGGCTCAACGATCTGAAACGCGACACTCGACTCATTCATGCGATCGTCTTTAAGAACAAGGGAGCCCGCGCGGGAGCATCACTGCCGCACGCTCACTCCCAGCTGATCGTGACACCCATCGTGCCGATCACGATCCAGGAAGAACTCAACGGGGCCGAGGCGTACTTCAAGTTCCGCGGCCGGTCGATCTTCAACGACATGATTATCCAGGAGCACGTTTCGGGAGACCGAGTCGTGCTGGAGACATCACAGTTCCTCGTCTTCTGCCCGTTCGCCAGCCGCTTCCCGTTCGAGCTTTGCATCCTCCCCAAGGCCCAGCGCAGCCACTTCGAGACCGCCTCGCGGGCCGAGATCGAAGAACTGGGCGATGTGCTCAAGAAGACGCTGACGAAGTTGGAGGTCGGTCTCGAAGATCCGTCTTACAACTACATTATTCACTCAGCACCATTTAACTCGCCGGAGCTTCCGCATTACCGCTGGCACATCGAGATCTTCCCTCGTCTGGCCGGGGTCGCCGGTTTCGAGTGGGGCAGCGGGTTCTACATCAACCCGGTTCCCCCCGAAGAAGCTGCCAAGTTCCTGCGCGAGACCCGCGACAGCTGAATGTCACTTGATCAGTTCGCTCTCATGTCAGTCGTTGGCTGTTCTCCCCTGGCCGGTGGACTTTGTCCCGTATCGTCTCGGAATTAGAGCCTGACCGTCACATGATGCTCGCAACGGTCATCGAGCAGAGGAATGACGAGGTCGGGCTGTTCCCCACCATCGACAATGACCTGTGACACCGTGGTCGAGGGCTCGGGTTGCTCGACCGTGATGTGGTAAACGGTCTCTCGATATCGATAGTGCAGCTGGAATGATTTCCAGTCGGGAGGGAGACACGGCGTGAAGTACAGCCGATCGACCTCCAGACGCAGCCCCAGCAGAGACTCCACGATGAGCCGGTAGAACCAGCTGGCCGATCCAGTGTACCAGGTCCACCCACCACGGCCCGTGTGGGGCGAGACGGCGTAAACATCGGCCGCCACGACATACGGTTCGACCTTGTATGTCGCGATCTGGCCGGGTGTGGAGCTGTGATGCACGGGATTAATCAGTGAGAACAGCTCCCACGCCCGTTCGGCGTCACCCAGCTTGGCAAAGGCCATCACGGTCCAGACGGCGGCGTGCGTGTACTGCCCCCCATTCTCGCGAACGCCCGGCAGGTAGCCTTTGATGTAGCCGGGGTCGACCGAAGATTTGTCGAATGGCGGATCAAAGAGCTGAATCAGACCCTCGGCACGGCGAACCAGTCGCTCGTCCACTGACTGCATCGCCTGCCGGGATCGTTTCGTGTTTCCGGCCCCTGAAAGAACTGACCAGCTTTGGGGCAGCGAATCGATCTGGCATTCGGAGTTGACCGCCGCCCCCAGCGGGTCGCCGTTGTCGAAATAGGCCCGGCGATACCACTCACCATCCCAGGCATACTGCTCAATGTTCAGCTTTAACTCCGCAGCGTCTGATTCACATTTATCCGCGAAAGAATCGTCACCTCGAGATCGAGCCAGCGTGCCGAACCGCTGCAATATCTCGTAGAGAAAGAACGCCAGCCAGACGCTCTCTCCCTGTCCCTGTTCACCGACAAGATTCATCCCGTCGTTCCAGTCGCCTCCACCGATAAGCGGCAGTCCATGCGCGCCCTGCGTCAGCCCCCGAGTAATCGCCCGCACACAGTGTTCATACAGTGTTCCCGACTGTCCGGAATGCAGCGGCAGGTCGTAATAGCTCTCCTCGTCGGGCCTCACGAGCCGCCCTTCGAGGAAGGGGACTTCCTCATCGAATACTCCCGTGTCCCCCGTGCCCTCCACATACCGGCACGTCACATACGGCAGCCACAAAAAGTCATCCGAAAAGTGCGTCCGCACACCCCGGCCCACGGGTGGGTGCCACCAATGCTGTACATCCCCTTCTGCAAACTGCCGTGATGCACACAGCAGAAGATGGCTGCGCATGATGTCGGGCCGGGTATGCAGAAGGGCCGACACATCCTGCAGCTGATCTCGAAACCCGAAGGCTCCACCCGACTGGTAGAAGCCGCTACGGGCCCAGAAGCGACAGGCGAGCGTCTGGTAGAGCAGCCAGCCGTTTGCCAGCAGATTGAGAGCCGGGTCGGGAGTCTGTACCGAGACCGCCCCCAGCGTTCTCTTCCAGAACTCCCAGACTTCATCCAGTTGCTGCTGAGCAGCCTGCGGTCGTTGAACCTGCTCGACAATCTGCCGGACATGGCCGACATCTCGCCCGGCACCGAGCGTAAAGAGAATCTCTTTCTGGCGCCCGTCGACCAGTTCGAACTCCGTCTGAAGGGCTCCGCAGGGATCCAGTCCCGCTCCGACCTTATTGGACAGTCGCCGCCGGGTCATCGCAGCTGGCTTGGATGTGCTGCCATTCCGCCCCAGGAACTCGGTGCGATCACCAGTAACCGACCGGTCAATCTCGGATAGGTTGAAGAACGCCACCCGTTGCGAGAACTCAATGCTGAACGGATTGCGGGCCAGGAGTGCACCGCTCTGGGGGTCAACCTCGGTCACGACATGCATCAGGCTTTGTGACCGCATTTCGCCGAGGACCCATTCCACGTACCCCGTGATCGAGAGTTGCCTCGTCCGGCCTGAATGGTTGCGAATCCTGATCCGTACGAACTTCACGGGCTGTTCGATAGCGACGTAGACCCAGACCTCGGTCGTGATTCCCGACTCCGTGTGTTCGTAGACGGTGTAGCCGAATCCGTGTCGACAGATATACGGCGTCGTGGATCGAACCGGCTGAGGCATCGGTGACCAGTACTGGCCGCTCTCTTCGTCGCGAAGGTAGAACGCCTCACCGCTGGGATCGGTAATCGGGTCATTCGCCCAGGGGGTGACCCGGAACTCATGAGCATTCTCGCTCCAGGTATACGCACTTCCGGTCTCGGAGATGACTGTGCCAAACTGAGGATTGGCCAGCACATTGACCCACGGAGCAGGGCACGTCTGACCGGGCAGCAAACGAATCAAATATTCTCGTCCATCGGGAGTGAATCCTCCCAGCCCATTGAAGAACAAGAGATTCTCGCCGAACGCCTGACCTTGAGGCCGCGTGTTGGGTTCCGGACGGGCGAGAGCTGTGGGGACCAACTCGGGAATTTTGAGATCAGACCGAACTCGTCGTTCCAGTTGTTCATCGAGTGAACCCGCGGTATCGACAATAATCACGCGTGCCACAGTCTGCAGCAGAACGCGGTCCTCATCGGAGAATTGATCCGAACGCCGAATGAAGATTCCCCCGGGACGATCCAGACTGGCTCCCTCAGCTGTTGAATGGCACAGCCCAACGATCAGATCCTGCAGCTCCTGGCGATAGCCCCCGTCCCCATCGTTCCAGACCACCAGGTCGACGGCCAGACCCTTCAGTCTCCAATAAGCGTGTGCCTGAACCAGTTGCTGCGCCAGATGCAGTTGTTCAACACGACCGATCCGCAACAAGACAATGGGCAGGTCCCCAGAGATCCCGTGTCCCCACAGCCCGGACTGTCCCCGCTGGTTCCGGGCCAGCAAACTGGCCGGGGCGCGCTGAGCGGCATTCATATACAGAACTGAGCTGGCAAGCTTGCCGTACAGCAAGGCGTCAGCATCGCTGGCATTGATCTGGCGCGACACCACCTGCCCATGAGTCCACGCCATGTCGAGGGCTCGATCGGCCAGATGGTGATCGCGGTAACGATCGACCAGTTGGAGTGCGTCCTCCCGCGTCGCCGCCATCCCGGTGACAAAGTCGACCGAGACGGTCTCATCAGGAGCGAGTACGAGTCGCTGTCGAATCGCGACGATCGGATCGAGCACAGCCCCAGCTGTGTTGGAGAGCCGTCCCGACCGCTGCATAACCTCGGGATTTTGTGTGCTTCGTCGGCGTCCGATGAACTTCAGACGATCGGTCTCGTAGGATGGCTCGTCCGAGGTTTCCTTTCGTACAGCCACGAGGTGCAGCATCCAGGGCGGCTTCTCCAGATGAGAACGCGGCCGACGTGAACAGAGGATGGCCTGACGGGTCGGCACCAATTCCGTCTGCACAAACAGATTCGAGAAAGCCGGGTGCGTGGCATCCGCAGCTCGAGCGGCCAGGACCACCTCCGCGTAGCTAGTCAGCTCAATCACGCGGGTGACACGCGAGCGGTTGGTCAGCGTGACACGACGGATCTCGATGTCGTCCTCGGGAGAGACGGCGATCTCCGTATGCAGCTTGATGTCATGATCCCGGCGACGAAACTCAGCCCGGGCCTGTGAGAAAATCGATTGATACTGTTTGCTGGGAACGAGGGTAGGGTGGTACGCCGTGGACCAGACCTCGCCCGTTGCGACATCACGCAGATAGCAGAACGAGCCCGTATTGTCGCAGGTCGCGTCCTCTCGCCAGCGCGTGACCGCTAACCCATTCCAAAGGCTGTAGCCTCCTCCACTGTTCGTCACCATGACGTGATAACGTCCGTTGGACAGCAGATGAACCTCGGGGATCGGTGTGTGGGGAGTCGTGCAGACACGAATCTGCCCGGTGAGTTCGCTGTTGGGATCGCGTTCGACCGTCGCTTCCGAAGCATGTGGGAAGAACGAGCCCACGCGCGGCATGCGTTCCTGCAGCAACAGCTCGGTCGCCTGGAGTTGCGGATCTGCCAGAAAGCGGCGCTGCATCGGCTGCTTGAGCAGGCAATAGGCGAGAGCCAGCAGACTCATCCCCTGGTGGTGTGCCATATGCGACCGGATGATGGCAAACGGGTGCTCACGGGCCACTCGTGATCGGGTGTAGTCGATCGCTTCGTAAAAACCATACTGGCTGGCGAAACCAAGCTTCTCCATCGCCTGCAAGTTTTCACAGGCGGGCTGCGGAGACACCATGAGTGCCATGACCGTTGCATAAGGTGCGATGACCAGATCGTCGGCCAGGCCGCGTTTCACGCCCATGCCAGGCACTCCGAATGCCCGGTATTGATAGTTTTGCCGGGCGTCGGTGGAGTTGTATCCCGACTCCGAGATGCCCCACGGAACCCCTCGCTGCTGACCATACTGACGCTGACGCTTCACCACAGCTCGATTCGTTTGATCGAGGAGCGTGTACCAGTGTGTCGGCATCACCAGGAGCGGCATGAGGTACTCAAACATCGACCCGCTCCAGGACAGCAACATCTGTTGTCCGTTCGATGTTGTCAGCAGCCGCCCCAGTGCAAACCAGTGCTCCTGCTTTAGCTTGCCCTGCGCGATGGCAACGTAACTACTGAGACGCGACTCAGAAGCCAGCAGGTCATAGAAGCTGGCATCTCGCCGTCGCTCGCTGACATCAAACCCAATCGCCAGCAACCGTCTTGAGGGGTCATACAGGAAGTCATATTCCGCGTCTGCAAAGTCGCCGCTCTCTCGGGCCAGCTGGTCGATCATCGCCAAGCGGTCCTGAGCCCGTTGCTCTCCGAGAACAACCTTTTCACGAAGCTCGGAAAGCCATTGGACCTCGGTCCGCGGCCCAGGGACATCAGTCGAGTCGAACTGCGCCAGAACAAGATCCAATTGCTGGATCGCCTGCCCAGCAGTCGTCACCAAGGATCGCAATGACTGACAATCATCGAGTTGCAACAGGAGTCGCTGCAGTTCGCTGCGCAGCTGAATGTGTTCTTGTGGGCAGAGAGTCCAGACGCTCGATGGCGTCGACGACTGCAAACGCCACGGGGCGAGGAACTGCAAATCTGCCAGGTGGTCCCGGCACTGCTGCTCAAGATCAACCAGCCATGGACCTGCGGTTTCCGGGAGCGTAGTCTTCAGGAGCTTCTGCAGATCGCCCGCCAGTGGAATCACTCGCTGGAAGAGTTCCGAGGCAGCAACCAGGCACTTTGAAGCATTCGGTCCACGCTCGAGAAAAGTGAGGAGCGGACTCAAGCTGGCGAGAGTCGATGCCTTCGAATGTGCCTTCTCGCCAATCTCGATGAGGGCTCGTCTCGTGCGATCCAGCGAACTCCACAAACCAGGCGAAACCAGCGGGCGATCTCTTAACTCCAGCAGCCCCGCTCGCAGAGTGAGCAAATGCCCCGCCAGATTCCCGCTGTCAACGGATGAGACATACTTGGGATAGAGCGGCTGCAATGTCTGGGTGTCGTACCAGTTCAGAAAGTGTCCGCGATAACGTTCTAACTGGCCCAGCGTGTTGAGGGTTTTGGCCGTACGGTCCAACAGGCAGTCGACTGGGATGTAGCCGAAGTCATACGCCGCCAATGTCGACAGCAGTGACACTCCGATATTCGTCGGCGAAGTGCGATGAGCCAGCACGCCCACCGGATGTTCCTGATAATTGTCCGGTGGCAGCCAGTGGTCATCGGGGCCGACGAACTTTTCAAAGAATCCCCAAGTCTTGCGAGCGACACGGTGCAGATAGAGTTCCTGCGTCCGTGTGAGTGCGGGCTCCCGCTCGATCGCGGGCAAGCTGATCCGCCAGGCGATCCATGGACTGGCCAGCCAGAGCAAGAGCAGTGGAGCAGCCTCCCATAGTACGCTCGGCCGATTCCAACTCAGCCACAATGCCACGACGCTCGCCAGGGCGGGAGCGAACACCATCGTGCGATAGCTCCCCAGCAGAGTCCGGCTGCCACGTCGATCGGAGTCGCTGGCTGTGGTCCACTCCAGCATGTCGCGATGAGTGAACAGCATGCGGACCAACGTTCGCACGATCGCGTCCAGATTGACATACGCCTCGTAAGGCAGAAACGTCAGATCGAGAACGACCCGTGCCAGGTTCGTCCTCCACATCTGCATTGAGTACTGAAAATGCTGAAGCCAGGACACATCGCGTCCGGGACGCAGCGAGGTGACCAGCGACACACTCACCGTCGGAACCAGCAGCACGCATGTGACCAATGCAGTCCACAGTCCAACAGCGGGCCAGAAGAGCCACGCCAGCAGGAGGACGAGCAGCAGCGCAACGGGAATCACACTCCGTCTCAGGTTGTCGAAGATCTTGTAACGTGACAGCAGGCTGAGCGGGTTCGATTCTGATTTCCCTTGAGTATCCGGAACACGCGGACACAGCCACGACGCGATCTGCCAGTCACCGCGAATCCAGCGATGCCTTCGGCTGATGTCGGTGCTGTAACGAGCGGGGTAGCTCTCATAGACGTGGACATCACTGACCAGACCGGAACGAACGTAGCATCCCTCCAGCAGGTCATGGCTGAGGATCTGATTGTCGGGGAACCGGCCTTCGGTCGTCGCGATGAAGGCATCAATCTCATAGATGCCCTTACCGATGAAGGAGCCTTCCGCAAACAGATCCTGATAAACATCAGAGATCGCCCGCGTGTAGGGATCGACTCCGGCATCCCCGGAATGCAGCCTGGCAAACACCGACTGACCGTGTTGTTCCAGGCAGGTCGCCACTCCCGGCTGCAGGATGCCATATCCTTCCACGACTCGGCGCTGATGCTCATCGACACGCGCCCGGTTCAAGACGTGCGACATCGTGCCGATGAGCTGATTCGCCGTATCGCGTGGTAACAAGGTGTCGGTGTCGAGAGTGATGACGTACTTCATCCGCGACAGCGACTCGGGATGACGCCCCGCAATCAACGAGAAGGCTGTGCGGTTACCGCCTCTCAAGAATGCATTAAGATCAGAAAGCTTGCCACGCTTCCGTTCATGCCCCATCCAGACTTTCTGCTTCGCGTTCCACAGGCGAGGACGGTGCAGCAAGTAAAAGAAATCCACGTCCTCTGTCGCATACTTGACGTTGAGTGCTTCCACCCCTGCCCGGGCGAGTTGCAATAGCTGGGCATCATCCGGTTGCTCGGCGGACTGGGCATCACGGAAGTCGGTCAGCAGTGCAAATCGCAGCTGGCCGTCGCGATTCGCGAGGTAGCGAACCTCCAGACCTTCCAGTAATTGTTGAATCCCCTTTGCCCCCGTCAGCATGGTGGGCACGACGATCAGTGTGGCAGAGTCCTCTGGAATCCCTTTCGAGAAATCGAGTCGTGGCAATCGCTTGGGCGGGACCAGGCATGTCGACAGCCAGTTGACCAGAGACACTCCGAGCTGGGTCGCACACAGAAATAACAGCCCCGTTGCCGCCCAGCGACTCAGTCCCGTCATTCCGGTGACGGACATGACGCCGCAGGTGACTGACACCGACAGGAGCAATATCGCCCCGATGTAGGTCGGGAAGGTGGCCTTGCGAAACTGCCGGGCCAGGCGCCGTGTGATCGGTTGACGGCGTTGTGTGACCCGCTCGAATTCCCGCCGACCTTCATCCACCAGAAAGTAACCGACATGAGCAGTTCGATGCGTGCTGTCGTGCTGGCTGGCTGCGTTCTTTGCCAGCGAAATGGCGTGGCGGGCGACTTCCGACTCGCCGATCGGGCTGTGTTTGGCGGTGTCTTCGACGATCTGGCGGTAGCAATCTCGCGAACTGAAGTCCATCAGCGAGTAGACCCCCGACGGGTCCTCACGAAGAACCTGCTCGACAACGCTCAGTGACTCGACGAACTCCCGCCAATCGATCGCACTCAGTTCTCGGAGAGCGCTAATGCTGTTGCTGATCGAGACCTGATTGACAGCCTGGCTCTGACCATCAATGGTGACCATCTGGTCAACCGTCTGCCCCTGCTCAGCCAGACGATGTTCGATCCAGGTCAGTGGGACTGAGAATGTGGCACTGTGTCCCTGCAAACGGCGTGAGATCTCTGCCACAAAGGAAGGCGAAAGCGGAGGATTCAGCCGGGCCAGTTCTGCCACTACAAGGATCAAACGATGCGGCGACTGATCGGCACACGCGACGAGTTGCTCCGCCCAATCGCGGGCCGCGGTTCGTCCAACGGTCGAGGTCACGATTCGAGCGGCGACTCGGCGGAGGTTCTCGATCAGAGCCTGCCGCATCATGATGGGAATGGCCCACAACTCGCCCAGCGTGAGTGGCCGTCTTCTCTGGTAAGCCGCGACAAAATCCCTCAGCCGTCCGACATCAATCCGTCCGTCGACGTGCGAGATCAGTTCCAGGGCCAGATCGTAAACCAACGGATATCCAGCGGATGGCCCATTCAGCAGGCGAGGTAACCCACGGCTGTAGCGTTCGGGGAGATGCCGCCGGGTGATCCGGATCTGCTCTTCGATCAGATAAAAATTATCGAGTAACCATTCCGCTGCGGGGGCGATGCGGTCCTTCCGCTCCACAGCTTTGGTCACGAGTTCGTGAGCTTCCAGCAGGACGCGTTCATTGTCCGCCAGTCTCGCCAGCAATTGATCGGGGCCGGGTCGCGGATTGATTTGCTGCCAGTTGGCGAGGCTCTCCGCATGCTGTTCCAGCTGCGCTGAGCTGAAAAGCTCTGATCGCAGAGGAAGATCGTCTCCGAAGTCTCGAAACAGCCCGTCCATTCCGATTCGGGACTGGAACCGGTCAAGAGTTCGAAGAAGACCGCGGCGAAATAGGTTCAAATGACATTTCCGTGGAGTTTGAATCGAAACATAAATCGCCGGAATCGGGTGAGAGATCCCCACTCCGGCGAGATGGCAGCAACACTCATGACGAGCCCTCCCTCCCTGGAGACTTGTTGCCCCCGTTGACTAGAGAGCGGCGAAGTCGGGATTCACGTTGAGGGCTTCAATGCTCGATGCAGCGTGAGGAGCCTTCTTCTCGGTCGTGACTCGGATTCGCATCCCTGCCTTAAGGTCCGCAGTCTTGCAGGCCTTACCGTCGCATGTCACAGCAACGTTACTCATCACAGGGCAGGATTGTGGGTTCTTGCCCTCATCGTCTGTCATCTGGAGCTGATCGTCCTTGATGCTGACGAACTTACCCTCATGTTCATGGGTGGCAAACGCGGTGTGCTTATCGATTGCCTCAATGCGATATGCCGTCATCTTATCATCACCGTGCGTCGTTACACGGATTTTTGTTCCAGCCTTCAGGTCTGTGGCCTTGCAAACCTTCCCATCGCAGCTGATTCGAGTGCGGGCAACCAGAGTGTGCGTGTGCTCACTTTTGCCATCTTCGCTCTTCATGACCAACTTGCTGGCCGTCACACTGACCACTTGGCCGACGTGCGACATCGCTTCTTTTTTGTCGGCTGCGCAGACATAAGCGCTTCCTGCAACCAGGGCGAGTGCGAAAATGCCAAACGCAATTTTTCGGTAATTCATCATGATCTTGGATTCAGTTTGTGGAATGGCGGGGGCGATTGAATGAGCAACACGCTCACGCAGGCTACGACTCGTTGAGAGTCGCAGATCTTTTCCGCTCACGCCGAATACGCGGCAGTTCTGGCTGGTCTCCAGTCAGAACTGCCTGCGACATCGATTCGCTCGTGGCGGACGTTCTTAGCTTTTTGCGGCTGGGAATTCCGAATGTTTATTCAGGGATTCGACCCCTGTGGCTGTCGAGCGGTCGTCCTTCTTCGTGGTGACACGAATACGGCTCCCGGTCTTCAAATCGGCCGATTGGCAACTGGCCCCATCGCAGGTGACCTTGGCATCTTTGGCAAGGGTTTGCGTGAATTCGTGCCCCTGGTTGTCCTTGATAACCAGATTGTGCCCATCGAGTCTGACGACCTTCCCTTCGATGACTCCAGAACAGGATTCTTTCGAGGCTGGCTGAGCGGCCGGCTTCTTTTGAGTCTTGTCGTCTTTCATAACTGCATCCTTTCAAAACGTTTTGCCAGACCCACGCACAGCGGCAACAAGCCGTTGTTCTTCCGCAGCTCTTCCGAACCGGGAATCGCGAGAGTCCAGCTGTGCCGAGAGAGAGCATTGCCCTCCGAGACCTGAGTCTCTGGCACACCAACACACCACTTTGGTTTGAGTGTCTGACGAGAGATCAGAGAGGACGTCGCCCCTGGATTACCCGGATCAACACGACTGCGATCGCGATGATCAGCAGGATGTGAATGAAGCCGTTGAGGGTTGCTCCCGTCGCCAGCCCGAGTGCCCACAGGACGAGCAGTACAACAAAAATGGTCCACAGCATGATTGTCAGTTCCTTTCAAAGGGATCAAATTCTTAAGTTGTCAACAAAGTCGTTCGCTTCAAGTCCGTCAAAGTCGTCACTGGCTGCCTGGGGGATCGGAGATTTGGCAATCAGTTCAGAGGCGTGGTGGACCTCACCTTTGGTCCCGTGGACAATGAGCAGGAATTTTCCCGACCGCAGTTCTGTCTGATACTGCAAGATGCTGTCCTTCGGAATTCCGATGCTGGCGAGCGCTGCGCCAAGGGCACTAAAGCCCCCCATCACGACAGCACCTTCCAACCCCGCCAGAATCATCGCAATGATCGGTCCACCCACCAGCACTGGTCCGACAGCGGGAACCCAGAAGAAGGCAGAGCCAAAGAGTATGCCCCAGACCCCGCCCCAGAATGCCCCCTGTCGTCCCCAAGTCTCCATGCGGTCGCTGGTGTTGTAATACCCGAGCACGTGCTCTTCCGTGTGGTAGTCCTTGCCAACGATTGAGAGGTGTCGCATGTCGACACCACCATCCTGCAGCCATTTTATGGCCTTCTCGGTTTCGGAATGAGTGGCGTATACCGCAACGATGGCGTCTGTGTCTGACATGACGGAGCTTTCGTTCGTGCAGGAGAGAGCCCGGGGGACTGAGCTACTTGCCAGCGACAGTGAGCTTGAGGTCGCTCGATGCGTCTGCCCCCTTCTGGGGGTGTCCGGTGACTTTGATGTCAAAGTTCCCGAGCGCCGCATCACCTGTCCTAGTCAGGACAATCTTGGCTTCAGTTTCTCCACGTTTGATCACGGGGGCTGTGGGCTCCATTGAGATGCCGGAGGGCAGTTCGCCAAACAACAGCGAGACATCTTCGTCAAATGTCTTGTCACGATTGATGCCCACAGCGAATGTCTGGCTTTCTCCTTGCTTTACCGTGGTCGATAGTAATGGCAGGCTCAGCGAGAACGTGTCTTTGGGGGCGACAGTTAGCTTGAACTCAACCGTGGCATCCCCTCCCTGAACTGGATGGCCAACGACCTTGATCTTGTAGTCGCCGACCTTCGCCTGATCGGTGGCCTTTAATGCGATTCGGGTATCGACATCACCGTGCTTGATGACGGGGGTGGCCGGATCGGGGGTAACACCCTCCGGGAGATCCATAAACTTCAATGTCACGTCCTGGTCAAAGTTCTTGGCTCTCTTGATTCCCAGCGTCGCTGGAAGTGTGCCACCCTGCTGCAGGGTGGAGGATGTCATCGGCACACTCAGGTTGAACGTGTTCTCCGTCTGACCGTAGGTGGCCTGCTCGACTTTGGTGTCCGTCGTTCCCGGTCCACCGGGCGTGCCCTGATTACAGCCAGTCAGTGTGACCAGCATCAGAACTGCGGCGTTGAAAGGTGTGTTGCGCATGTGTATTACCTGATTTGAAGTGCAGGGAGCTGTTGGGCCTCGAATTTAGACCGCAGGTTTCCCCAGTGTGCTCGATCACCCCTAGGAGTGAATTTTGTCTTTAAGTTCCGCTGCAAATTCATTGATGACGCGATCGGCCTCTTCGCGGGCATAACCGTAGCGCTCTTGGAGCAGCCCAGCCAGTTGCTCGCGTCGGCCTGCTGATTCCGTGATATCGTTGTCAGTGAGTTTGCCCCACTTCTCTTTGGCACGGCCAGACAGTTGCTTCCAGTTCCCTTGGATTTGATCCCAGTTCATGATTCGAACTCCTGATGAGCGAGGTGATGTGAATGTGTGACATGTTTGAAGTTGGATACGCCAGCGAAAGATCGCCGGGTTTGTTAGTGGGACAAGCTGCGCATACGCTGACTCGATTTGGCCAGTCCAGCGGTATGCGGTGGTTCCACGGAGGAGAGGATCTGTTCGAGCGTGTCTCGCAACTGGAACGGCTTCTGCATCCAGGCGACAATGTTCGGATAAACCCATCGTTCATGAGCGGTTTGCGAAGTGGTCACCAGGATGATCACAGGAATCTGAGCCAACTCCGGTTCTTGTTGCATCTTGTCCAGGATGCCATCACAGCCACCCCACAGAAGGCCGCGTTCGATGATCATGACATCGGGAGTGAATCGATAGAGGATCGCACTGCATTCGATGCCATTCGTGGCGAACTCCGCATCGTGGCCACACTCCCACATGTATGACTGGAAGGACTCCAGAAAACGCTGGTCGGTATCGGCGATCAGGATTCGCATTTTCAATCTCCGGGAAGGTGAGAGACATGAGGGAAAAACCAGGCAGAACGATGCGAACTATCGTCTGACCTGAGGTGACGCATCAGGGGTGACAACGCCCAAGGCACTGGCTAAAGAGGTCTGGTGATCCTGCTCCTGCACCAGAATGCCGCGGATGTGCTCGGCCAGCGCAAACTCACCAAGAGACTCACACTGCTGAACTCTCGTCCGGTAATGTCCGATGGTCTCGACCTCTGCATCGAGATCGAACTGCAGCATTTCCCGTGGGTCGGAAGAGATTCGAACCGCTTTGGGCACACCCAGCGGCTGGCCACCCAGGTAGTCAATCTGTCCGGCGATCAGCAACGCGTGGGCCAGCTCTTCCGCAGCATGGACTTCCAGTTCCGCAGCCACATTCATGTACTGCGGGCCTTTGATTGTCTGCGAATAGACCACATATGAGATCACTGCCTGGTACTCGCGAGCGAGATCTTCATTCAGAAGTGTGACGAGGTCTTCGCGACTGACTTCTAAGTTGGGTTTGCTGTGGGGGGACGTCGAGGACATAAGGTCCCTTTTGAATTGGGGCAAGGTTTTCCACTCGTCCTGGGTGAGGGCTGTGGATCTAGATGCGTTTTGTCAGAGCCAGCAGAAAGACGACGATAAGAGCAAGAGCGAGCCCCCCGATCGGGTACGGACCCCAGTCTCGGCTGTGATTCCAGTTTGGCAGAGCTCCGATGATCATCAGGACCAGGAGAACGATCAGAATTGTGGAAAGCATGTTTGAACTCCGGGTGAATATTTCGGGGCGAACTGACTCGCGAGATTCGCGGCTACCGGTTCAGTGGCGACATTTGCTTGGCGTCAGATTTGGCCTTGTCTGAGTCGATGTTGAGATTGATGTCGACATTGCCTCCATTGGTTGAGCGGGTGGATGTGAGGGTGAACCACCCTCGCTGGAATCCGACCAGTCCCACAATCACCACCCCCAGAATCAAGATCAGTACAAGACGTTTCATGCGAATTCTCCCACGGCCGGTACTGGCCAGCAGTTAGGACCAGGGTGGGAGATTGAATCCCGGCGATGTTCGCTGGGGGCCTTGGGAATTGGAGGTGCTTGCGGCGGATGACGGTCTGCAATCGCGTACCCGTGCAACTGTTTCCAGTCTTCGAATCGCTCGAGACTGGCGTCGTCCTGGATGTCAAATCCCAGCTTGACCTGACGACCGTCCACAGACAGAACCGTGACTTTCACCAATCGTTTCAGGCCTTTGTCTTCACCGACAACGACCGATTCGTGTGCGTTACGTGTGACTACCAGCATCTTGAGCCTCCAAGCTCACTCCGTCAGAGTGGGATACCTAAATGATCCAATCAGGCAATCCAAAAGTTGCCCCACAAACGAAAAAAGCCGACGCGATCAGCTCCCTGTTTCAGGGGCTCACAGCGTCGGCCTACACGCGAACATGCCTCCCGTTACAGTCGGGCTGCATTTTCATTAGTCGTCCGAGGGGTGTTGCCGAGGCCAGAATCATCCGGACGTCTTGGCAACACCCTTACGATAGCCATGCATTTCTGAATAGATAGGAGGATTCCTGAAATTTCGACGTATTGACAAAACCGATCATGTGCTGAGGAGTTGCCACACCACGCTCAGCATCAGGCTATACTTAGACATCCGTCGATTCAGAAGTTGATCAAGTTGCCAGTTGTGTATCGCTCGATATGCAGACATTGATTGATGTGAGTCTTGCCATTCGGAAAGTACTCTCAACATGAACACCATTGGCGAAATTGAAGCTGCCATGTGCAAAGCCATTGCTCGGTTTGAGCAGGAGTTCATGGGACGTGGTCCCAAAGACATTCAGGCCTACCTGATTGGTGACCTCCTCCTGATTCGTTTACATGGTGTCTTGACCGCAGCTGAGCAACAGCTGGTGCGAACGCTCCCCAAGGAGCGGGGGCGATCTCTGTTGAAGGATGTCCGGACCCAGCTCATTGAAACGGCTCGGTCGCAACTGGAAGCTGTCGTGAAGGAGATCACGTCCGTGGTTCCGATCAGCATGCACCATGACATCAGTACGACGACCGGTGAAGAAGTGATCATTTTTACGCTCGCCTCTGCTCCTGAAGTCAGAGAGCTGAGGCGAAAGTAGTTCCGTGTCGGCTGAACGCCCCAGAGCGGCATCATCAGTCCCGTGTGTACAAAAACTATCTTGAGCATTCAGCGGAAATCGCAAATCAGCATCTATCTATTCTCGAGAAGCCCCTTAGCATGAAGGCTGTGTTGAACCAGGCGGCCAAGCCAGCCTGAGTTTGAGCAAGGAACATCGGAAGACAAGAGACCACGCAGCCCGGTCGGACCGGGTGGCCAAGTTCTCAGTAAGCCGACGTGACAAGTTCCCGCGATTCGGGATCTCGTCACGTCGGCTTTTTTCATTGGAAAAATACAAGGAAACCCCCATGGCGAGTTCTGCCACCACGATGGCTCAGGATGTGGCCGATGCTGTGACGAAGCTGCAGACCGAACGTACGGGGCACGCTCCCGGAACCGTAACGGTCGTCCTGAGTGAGGACACGCTGGTCGTCACGCTCAACAACGCTCTCTCCCCCGCTGAGATTGCGATGTCACAGACGGAAGACGGTGCCAAGTTCGTCCGAGAGTTTCACCGCAGGCTGTTCGACAGCTCATTGGATGAGCTTCGCAATGCCATCAATCGCATCACGGGAATCCCGATTCGCGAAGCCGCTGTCGAGGTCGAAACAACCAGCGGAGCGGTGATCCACGCCTTTACCAGTGGAACAATGGTCCAGGTCTTCCGGCTCTCGGGACGGATCTCTCAGGAAACCTGGAACAGCAGCGAGGCTCGCGGGGCATAGAGCCCCCACGAAGTGAACTCACACGGAATCGAATGGAGTGCCCCCATGCTGGCCCTGACTCGCAAAGCGGACGAATCGCTGACCATTGGTGCGGAGAGTGATGCACTGGGCCCCATTCTCGTGACCGTGCTGTCGATTTCCGGGAACAGCGTGAAGCTCGGCTTCACGATGAACAAGTCGATTCCGGTCTACCGCACGGAACTCTGGCAGCGGATCCAGAACGAATCCCGGCTCGACGACACACATTGAAACACTGCGTGAAGTTGGTTCTTCACGAAGTCAGACGAGCCCGCTTCGGGCTCAGGAGTTGGTTCCTGAAAGGGAGTTGAAACGATGTTTAGAAATCTTGTGACCGGGGTCGTGTTGACCGCCATCTTCAGCCTCGCGCTGGGGAATACTGACGCCGAAGCCCGCCACTGCCGCCGACAGCGCCAGTGCTGTGGCTACAACCAGAATGGATACGGCAATGGCTTCAACAACTACGGATACGGAGGCTATGGCAATCGCGGGTATGGCTATGGCAACAACTACGGATACGGCCACCGGGGGTACTCATCCGTTGGTATCGGATACGGAAACCGTGGCTACGGCTATGGCAACCGCAACTACGGAGGCGTCGGCTTCTACAGCGGCTACTAATGAAGGCTGGCCACCGAAAGCTCAGCCTCTGTTGTGAACGGATGTCGTTTGTTGCTGACGATTCTTCGTCAGCAACGATCGGCAACTCGGTCGTTCTGTGAGTCTCATTGGGTAGAACCGGATCGTCGAGTGGTTTGGCATTCAACGTGTCATCACTCAAGTCAGTCCCTGGATGTCGTATCCGGGAGATACAGCGACTCATGCCTTTAACGGATGGAATGAATTATGCGTACTCTTTCTCTGCTCTTCGGAGCAGCTCTCTGCATGGGTCAGGTCTGCCTCGCGCCCGCAGGTGACCAAGTGGTCCCTCGAGCCGAAAAGGCCAAAGCGGCGGCTCCAGCCAAGAGCGTCGAAGCCCATGAACCAACAACCGGTGCCACCGTCGCAGAAGCGATTCCCGGCAACACTCCCCTGACTGAACAACAGACATTGGAGATCGAAGCGATTCGTTTGACGGATGAGTCGTTCGCCAAGGCTTATGCCGCCGGAGATGCCGCGGCTGTTGCCGCGCACTTCACGGTCGATGCGGAGTATGTGGACGAGTTGGGGAATGTCTTCCAGGGACGACCTGCCATCGAGGAATCGCTCAAGGCGTTCTTTGAGGAAAACTCCACCTGCATCCTGGAAATGAACATCGATACGGTTCGCTTCATCAGCCCGGGCATCGCCGTAGAAGACGGCAGCACGACGATGAATCGAGGTGACAATGGCGATCCCATCGACAGCCGTTACACGACCGTGCATGTGAAAGCCGATGGCAAGTGGCTCGCTGCCAGCGTCCGGGATCATGCCCCAAAAGATCGGCGACAGCACAAAGCCCAGCTGGAACAGCTGAGTTGGCTGATGGGCGACTGGATCGACGAAGGAGATGACTCCATCGTCAGCTTCTCCTGCAAGGCGACCGACAGCGGCAACTTCCTGCTACGTGAGTTCTCGATCGAGATCGCAGGACGCAAAGCGATGAGCGGGACTCAGCGTATCGGCTGGGATCCACTTACCGGAAAGCTGCGAGGCTGGATCTTCGATTCCGAAGGGGCCTATGCCGAAGGGCTCTGGCACCGCGACGAAGACAGCTGGGTGCTGAAGACGATCGGCGTCACAGCTGACGGACAAGCCGCCTCATCCACCAGCATCTATCGACAAATCAACGACCACACCATGACCTGGCAGTCGATCGACTACGAAATCGGCGGCGTTCAGATCCCGGACAGCGAGGTCTACACCATCGTCCGTCAGGCTCCTGTCCCAACGGTCGATGCAGTCTCCCCGGCAGTCACCCAGGACGACAAGTAACCCACTCGCACTCACTTCACATACGCCCTCAGGTCATCACGACCTGTTGGACAATTCACACAACACAAACGAGATAACCATGAAACGATTGACGATCAAACGACCAATTTGGCGAACTGCCATATTGGGGAGTCTGGTACTCTGTGCCAGCTCGGCCGCATTCCTCCACTGGAACTCAGCTCAAGCGGAAGGCGTTCCCGCAGCTGACACATTACTCGCTCAACGCGGCAATGGTGGTGGTGGTGGCGGTGGACGTGGGGGAGGCGGCGGTGGCGGTGGTGGTCACCAGGGAGGAGGTGGTGGTCACCAGGGCGGTGGTGGAGGAGGAGGTAATCGCGGAGGCGGCGGCAATCGAGGGGGTGGCGGGGCCCCGCATGCAGGAGGCGGAGGCGGAATACGAATGCCCTCGGGGGGAGGATCGCGTCAGCCTTCCGTGGGAGGACAGCGCCCCGTAATGGGACAGCATCCCGTGAATCGCACTCCTACGATGAGCCATCCGAATCCTGGCCGTCAACCTGGCTCAGGAAACTTACCAGGCGTGCGAGTCCAGCCTTCGGTCAACATTCGAAATCACGGCCCCGCCGGGAACCTTTCGAATGGGAACATACGCGGCGGACTTCAGCCTCACAACAATCCGGGATTCCATAGAAATCCGGGCAACGGAATGAACGGCATCAACGGAGTTCGAGGAGGTGGCAACCATTCCCAGGTCGGAAATCGTCCTTTCACAGGGAACACGGTCAACTTCAACAACCGCAATTTCAATGTGGGAAACCGGGGGTACCAGCCCTCCTATTACCGACATAGTGGATATCACGGGTACTGGAACGGGAACCGTTTCGGCGGATACGGATCAGGATTCGGGTCGGGGTTCGGCTCTGGCCTGGGATATGGACTGGGTTCCAGTTTGGGCTATGGCCTGGGCGGGTACAACGGGTATGGCTGGGGACTCGGCTACGGCGGGTATGGCAACGGTTATGGTGGCTACGGCGGGTATGGATATCGGCCGTTTGGCTGGGGACTGGGTGGCTGGGGATTGGGCTCGCTGTATTACAACAGTGGCTATCTCGGGTATTCAAACCCTTACTACGTGAGTTCAGGTCCGGTCTACTACAACTACTCACAGCCGATTCCGGTGTCATACAGTACTGATCCGGCTCCCGTTGTGGAGAACGCACCGAACCCGGCCGAAACCGCCTTCAACAGTGCAGTCGCTGCCTTCCGGCAGAATGACTATGCCGCAGCCCTGGACATCACGAACAAAGCGATTGTCCAGAGTCCTGACGATGCGGTGCTGCATGAGTTCCGCTCGCTCGTGTTGTTTGCGATGCAGGATTATCAGCAATCGGCAGCCACGATTCACTCGGTTCTGGCTGTCGGTCCGGGCTGGGATTGGACGACACTGATTGGTTTGTATGACACTGCGCCACTCTACACGGACCAACTGCGAGCGTTAGAGACCTTCACGAAGGCAAACCCGCAAGATGCAGCTTCTCACTTCCTGCTCGGCTATCACTACATGACCTGTGGTCACCCGGATGATGCAGCTCGCTTACTGCGTGATGTGGTCCGCCTGATGCCGAACGATCGTGTCGCCGCAGATGTGCTGAAGATGGTGGCGGCACCAGATCCCGCTCAGTCGGGGCAGGCCCCTCCTCCCGTGGAAAAACAGGCGGCTCGTCCGACGCCGAAGCCTGTCGATGCAGCGATGCTAGTCGGGACTTGGAATGCCACTCGTCCCGATGGCTCGCGGTTCGACTTGAATCTGACCCAGGACGCGAAGTTCACCTGGAGCTTTGCTCAGAAGGATCAGGCTGCTCAGAAGTTTGATGGAGCATACACGGTCGAAGGGAACGTACTGGCACTGGAGCGTCAGGGGGGCGGCACTCTGGTCGCCGAGATTACTCCCTCTCCCGGTGGTAAGTTCAACTTCAAGATGCTTGGGGCCCCCGAAGACGATCAAGGGCTCAACTTCCAGAAGTAACCCCATCTCCTGATCCCGGACGCAGGGATTGCCTGCGTCCGGACATCTGGTGGTGCTTAAAACGACTGTCGAAACGAACTCGGTATGAAGACAACCGATCCCACAAAGGTTCCATGCCGTTACGAAAGCCTTTGGGAAAGGATCTCGGAATCTTCGAGAATCAGGATCAGATTACTAAACGGAGCTGCGGCTTCGTCTTTCGGAACGTTCGCGAATTCGCATCTGCAGTGTCTCGATTGACGCATCGGGGATCGACGCGATGAGCTTGCGGGTGTAGTCATTTTTAGGCTCCGCATAGATCGCATCCGACGGCCCGAACTCGACGATCTTGCCGGCACTCATGACGGCCATCATGTCGGACATGAACTTTACGACACTGAGATCGTGGCTAATGAAGATGTATGTCAGGCCGCGTTTCTCCTGCAGGCTTTTCAGCAGATTGAGAACTTGAGCCTGGACCGACACATCGAGTGCCGAAACCGACTCGTCGCAGATGATGAACTCGGGCTCTGCAGCCAGTGCTCTCGCGATGGAGACTCGTTGTCGCTGTCCCCCCGAGAACTCGTGCGGGTACCGGTCAAGATGTACCTCGTCGAGACCAACCTCTTTCAGCAGGGCCGCAGCTTTGTCGCGGCGATCGACTCGTCCTGTCCCGCGACTGTGGGCCTGCATGACGTCCGTCAGTATGGAACTGACGGTCAGCCGCGGATTGAGTGAGCTGTAAGGGTCCTGGAAGATGTATTGCACCTTGCCACGGAATGCATGCAGTGCCTCACCGCTGAGCAGAGTGACGTCTTCTCCGTTGTAGGTGATATGTCCACCGGTCGGTTTCACCATTTGCACGATGGCACGACCAGTCGTCGTCTTGCCGCAGCCTGACTCGCCGACCAGCCCCAGAGTCTGACCGGGATAGACCTTGAACGAGACCCCGTCGACCGCCTTGATGTGTCCCACCACCTTGCGGAAGAGTCCGCGCTTGATGGGGAAGTACACCTCCAGGTTGTCAACGACCAGCAAAGGCTTCTGATCAGCGGGGACGAGTTGGGCATCCTTGGGCAGGCCCTTCGCGTCTTCTCCCGTCAGCTTCACGTCAGGGTGATAAAGTCGTCCACGCCCCTTCGAGGTCAGTTCGCGGAACTTCACCGGATCAACCGTTTTCTCGGTTAAGGTCCAGCCCGTCGTGGCGTTGCCGCTGGTCTCCATGAAGTCGCTGACCGTCGGCAGCAACCGGTACGGAGTGTCGAGCCGAGGACGACAAGCGAGCAGCCCCTTGGTGTAGGGGTGCAGTGGTGAAAGGAAGATCTTCTCGACCGGCCCGTACTCGACCAACTTACCGCGATACATCACGGCCACCTCGTCGGCGATCTCAGCAATGACCCCCAGGTCGTGCGAGATGAACAGGATCGACATCCCGCGTTCCTGTTGCAGCTTCACCAGCAGTTCCAGAATCTGCCGCTGGATCGTCACATCAAGAGCGGTTGTCGGCTCGTCGGCGATCAGCAGTTCAGGGTTGCAGGCGAGGGCCATTGCGATCATGACCCGTTGCTTTTGTCCTCCCGACATTTCGTGAGGGTAGTTGTGCAGTCGACCGGCGGGATCGGGGATACCGACTTCCTGGAAGAGCTCAATGGTCCTCTGCGTCGCCTCAGCCCGGCTGACCTTCTTGTGGACACGGATCACTTCGATGACCTGCTCACCGACCGTGAAGACCGGGTTCAGCGAGGTCCCCGGCTCCTGGAAGATCATGCTGATTTCGCTACCGCGCAGGCTGCGCATCTCCTTCTCGGGCAGCTTCACGAGGTCTCGGCCCAGGTACGAGATTGACCCGCCGACGATCTCTGCAGACGCGGGCGGCAAGAGCCTCAACACGCTGAGCGAGGTGACCGACTTGCCCGACCCCGATTCACCGACGATGCCGATTGTGTGCCCCTTCTTGAGGGTGATCGACAGGTCGTCGACCGCCTTGACGACTCCCGAATCTCCGTGGAAGTAGGTCTTAAGGCCGTCGATCTGAAGCAAGACATCGGTGTCCATTCCGCAATCTCCATCGAACCAGCGCCGACACATACCCGGACAGCTGCTGATTGAATGGCGAGGATTGCGGAAGATCGAGCCGCTGTCAATCGCGGGTCTCAATCGACACCGCAAGCGAGAAGGTTGGAGAATACTCCCTGCGATCTCGCAGTCGATCCGCACGATCTATTTGCGACTGGCGAGGTAGGCCCCGAGGGCTTTGTGGTAGGGCTCGGTCGTAGTGAGCTTGATGTAGTCGATGTGATTGTGTCCGCAGATCTGCGCCAGCTCGGAAATGAAGTCCTGGTATTGCTGCAGGTACATCGATCGGAGCCGGTGCGGGTCGACCAGAATTCGATGTGAATCCAGCTCAAGACTGCGGAACATCGTGGGCTTGTTGAACGGAAAGTCTTCCTCTTCCGGGGCGACGATTTGAAGCATCAGGACTTCATGGTTGGCGTGCCGGAACTGCTTGAGGGCTTGGCCCAGGTGTTCCAAATCGTCGAAGAAGTCACTGATGATGATCAGGAGGCTGCGACGTTTGAGCGTCGGGGCGATCTTGGCAAAGACCGAAGCAAGGCTGGTTTCCTGGCCGGGCTGCATGGCGTCGAGAGTTGCGGCGATCCGCTGGAACGTCATTGGGTTGGTCGACGGATCGATACGTTCACGAATGTCGGTATCAAATGTGATCAGTCCCACGGCATCTCGTTGCGAGACCAGCAGGTACCCCAGAGACGCTGCCACCGCTCGGGCATAGTCGAACTTGCGCAGGGTACTCGCCCCGTACCCCATGCTGCCGGAGCCATCGACCAGCAGATAGGCCCGCAGGTTGGTCTCTTCCTCATACTCTTTGACGTAGTACTTGCCGGTCTTGCCGAAGGCTCGCCAGTCGATGTGGCGGATCTCATCGCCCGCGGTGTACTGGCGGTGCTCGACGAACTCGACACTGGAGCCTTTGAAGGGGCTCTGGTGCTGTCCGATCATGTACCCTTCGACGACCAGTCGGGCGACGAAATCAAGGTTGCCGAACTTCGCCAGGGCGGTCGGATCTTCCAGCGGAACAGAATTCAGGTCAGTACTCATACAGATCGCTCTCCGGAGAGCGATTGTGACAGGCATTATGCCTCGGGGGAATCGAGTTCACCCCGAGTTTTCACTACCCCAGAAATGAGAGCGGCAGGCGTTAGCCTGCCGAGGGGTGGACAGTCTCTATGCGGAGGAGTGCATGCGAGCGATTCCGTGACGCTGCTGCCGAGTAGTTCGGTTTCGTCATTTGGAACGAAACACGATCCGCTCTACGAGGTCATCGATTTCTGGCTCAGGAACCGTCCACCGCTGATGAACATGCCATTATCACAGGGCATGCACCATTCGAGCTTGACCCGGTATTCAAACTGGCGGGTTTCGCTGGCCATGCGGACGGTGATATCGCCCGGCGTGACATACCCGCGATGCAGCATGCCGATGCCATAGCGGCTGATCTCGCGGGTCATCGCGGCAACGGTATTCCCGCGACTGGTCTGGATTTCCGCCGGAACCGAAAGATCAAGTCGTTCGGCGTTGCGATCATGCTCGATATCGGACTTCCCGATACTTTCCAGCACATGACGCAAGTCGTCGAGTGTAGGGCGTGACCACGGATCAGAAGACATTTTGCAGCTCGTCAGGATCAGACCAGGGGGCGGGCCAAACGGACCGGGAGAACGCGAGGCACGTCTCCTTACGGCAACCATAGCTCGCGTACAGCCGCGCGGCGTTCCCTATTTTCCGAAATCGGCTCCTGGAGATTGTCTCCTCAGCAAAAGCAGCAGACAGGCGAGCGTGTTGCTATTTGGCAACGCTCCCAGAGGCGGGGCCGCGGGGGTTAGAACCAGTTCAGCGGGTTCAAGTTCTCCTCATGTTCGGCCTCCAGTGTGGCACTGGCTGTGCTGCTGAGAACGCCCAGGATCGAGCCTTGCTCCATCGTGCTGACACCGTACAACAGCTGGCTGTAGGTCGGGCCGGAAAGGCTGAAACTCGAGCTTCCAATGGGGATCTCATTCGTGGAGATGTGCTCGATGACAATTCGTGGGGCGTCGTTTGGCAGAGTTGCTGGAAGCTGGGCGATCCAGTTTCCGGTGGCGTCCGTGATTGATGTACGACTCAGCCTGGACCGATCCGTCAACGCCGTACAAACGGACGACCAGGTGTGTTCCCGGACGGGCCGAGCCTGAGATCGTCGGATTGCTGCCCAGGTCGAACATCAACCGCGACAGCAGGATCTCGCTGTCGGGCCGGAACAGTGGTGTGGTCAGAGAGGGGGGCTTCGACATGTTCTGGAAACTGTCGTATGCGAAGATCGTCAACGTGGCTTCAGTCTGTGACGAGTTTCCAGCCGCGTCGGTGGAGATCACCGTTACGACATCCTGATTCGTCAATTGGGGATGGAACCCCGTGAACGTCCAAGTACCGTCCGGATTGACGACCGTGTGTAACGGCTGGTTATCTGGGCCGAGCAGTGGGTCTCCATTTGGACCAAGCACTGTAATGATAGTGCCTGGCTCCCCCGTTCCCGTCAGCTGGGTCGGGAATGATGAGGTAATAGTCGGAGGAGGTGGCGGTGTCGCATCAACCACAAAGTTGAGGGTGGGGGATGGGTTGCTTTGGTTACCGGCGGTGTCGGTGAAAGTGGTGGTGGCGTTGTGTGGTCCGTCGGGGAGTTCGGAGCCTGGGGGGACGGAGATGGAGTAGCTGCCGTCGGGGTTGACGGTGGCGGTGGTAACGGGGTTGCCATCGATGTAGAGGGTGACAGTGCTGCCGGGTTCACCTGCCCCAGCTGGTCCGCTGAAGGTGGGTGTGGTGTCGTTGGTCAGGTTGTCGGTGTGGGACGGCCCGGTGTCGGAGCTGTCGACGAGATCGGGCGCGGTGGGTGCCGCTGTGGGCGGCGTGGTGTCGAGGGTGAACGAAGCGGTGACGGGGACGTTGGGGTTCCCGGCGGCGTCGGTCTCGGAGGTCGAGATGGTGATGGGACCGTCGACGAGCGACGAGATGTCAGTGGGAGTGATGCTCCATGTGCCATCGGGGTTGACGGTGGCGTTGATGGGGCCGATGAGATTCCCGAGCGAGTCGGAGAGCGTGACCTCGACGGTCGAAGTGGGTTCCGCTCCGGTGCCAGAGATGACGAGCGTCAGCTGCTCGACGGCATTGACGACGTTGTCGGGAGTGATGGGGGCATCGATGGCGATGGCCGTCGGAGCCGCGGTGTCGATGACGATGTCGAGAGCGGGAGATTGCGGGCTCTCGTTCCCGGCGGCGTCCATGAAGGTGACGGAGACCGAGTGCGGGCCATCAACAAGAGCGTGCCCGGGCGAGACGGTGACCGTGTAACTGCCATCCGGGAGAGCCGTGGTGGTGCCAACGGGGAGCCCATCGACATAAAGCGTGACCGTACTCCCCGGCTCCGCCACCCCCGCCGGCCCACTAAACGTCGGGTTCGTCTCGTTCGTCAAATTATCCGTATCGTCCAACCCGCTATCGGACGGAGATACGAGGTCAGGAGCCGTATTTGGCGCGTCAGGCACCATGGCGTCGAGCGTGAATGTGGTGGTGACTGGGTTGCCCGTGTTCCCCGCACTGTCGGTTTCGATCGCGGTGATTGTGATCGTTCCGTCGGTCAGCCCCGAGATGTCGGTGGCGGGGATGCTCCACGTTCCGTCTGGATTGACGGACGCGGTGACAGTGACTGAGTGGCCGTTGCCGTCGGCGAGTGTTACCTCAAGGGATGAGGTCGGTTCGACACCGTACCCCGTGACGATGAGGGCGGGGGCTTCTGCCTGGTTGACGAGATTGTCCGCGGTGATGGGCGTGTCGATTGCCAATGCGGACGGTGGCGTGGTGTCGATGGTGATCGGTAACGCGGGGGATGGATCGCTCACGTTTCCGGCGGTGTCTGTGAATGTGACCGTGGTACTGTGTGGCCCGTCGGTGATGGGCAGGGCGGGGTCAACGCTGACGACGTAGCTTCCGTCGGGGTTAACGATGGAAGTGCCGACGGGGACACCATCAACCAACAGAGTGACAACGCTTCCCGGCTCTCCCGAACCAGGAGGAGCGTTGAACGTGGGCGTGTTGTCTCCGGTCAGATCGTCGACGTGGGAAGTTCCCGTGTCTGAGGGATCTGTCATATTCGGTGCCGTCGTCGCAGCTGTCGGCGCAGTGGTATCGAGAGTGAACGTGGATGTCCTTGGAGAACCGCTGTTGCCAGCGAAGTCAGTTTCGATGGCTTCGACGACAATGGGACCGTCATCGAGAGACGAAATGTCGGTGGCTGAGATCGACCAGGTCCCCGTGGGGGTGACCGTCGCAGTGATCGGCCCCACAGTGTTTCCCAGTGTGTCGGTCAGTGTCACCAAGACGGTGCTGTTCGGCTCGGCTCCGGTTCCCGTGATGACCGTGGTGATCGACTCTGCCTCATTCACGTACCCGTCGCCCATGATGGGACTGTCGATGGCCAGCTGGTTCGGTTCGGTGTCATCAACCACAAAGTTGAGGGTGGGGGATGGGTCGCTTTGGTTACCGGCGGTGTCGGCGAAAGTGGTGGTGGCGTTGTGGGGTCCGTCGGGGAGTTCGGAGCCTGGGGGGACGGTGATGGAGTAGCTTCCGTCGGGGTTGACGGTGGCGGTGGTAACGGGGTTGCCATCGATGTAGAGGGTGACAGTGCTGCCGGGTTCACCTGATCCGGCTGGTCCGCTGAAGGTGGGTGTGGTGTCGTTGGTCAGGTCGTCGGTGTGGGACGGCCCGGTGTCGGAGCTGTCGACGAGATCGGGCGCGGTGGGTGCCGCTGTGGGCGGCGTGGTGTCGAGGGTGAACGAAGCGGTGACGGGGAGGTTGGGGTTCCCGGCGGCGTCGGTCTCGGAGGTCGAGATGGTGATGGGACCGTCGACGAGCAAGGAGATGTCGGTGGGTGGGATGCTCCATGTGCCGTCGGGGTTGACGGTGGCGTTGATGGGTCCGATGAGATTCCCGAGCGAGTCGGAGAGCGTGACCTCGACGGTCGATGTGGGTTCCGCTCCGGTGCCGGAGATGACGAGCGTCAGCTGCTCGACGGCATTGACGACGTTGTCGGGAGTGATGGGGGAGTCGATGGCGATGGCCGTCGGAGCCGTGGTGTCGATGACGATGTCGAGAGCGGGAGATTGCGGGCTTTCGTTCCCGGCGGCGTCCATGAAGGTGACGGTGACCGAGTGCGGGCCATCAACAAGAGCGTGCCCGGGCGAGACGGTGACCGTGTAACTGCCATCCGGGAGGGCCGTGGTGGTGCCAACGGGCTGGCCATCGACATAAAGCGTGACCGTACTCCCCGGCTCCGCCATCCCCGCCAGCCCACTAAACGTCGGGTTCGTCTCGTTCGTCAAATTATCCGTATCGTCCAAACCAGTGTCGGAGCTGCTGATCATGTCGGGGGCGACGAGAGCAGCCGCGGGGGCGGTGATGTCAATCGTCAGCTCGTTGGTTGTCGTGTCGCTCGAGCTGTTGTTGGCGGTGTCTTTGCTCGTGACGGCGACGTCATACTGCCCAGCGGGAAGGTTTGGTTCTCCATCCAGGTTGAGCGACCAAGTTCCGTCTGGGTTTGCCAGGAGTTGAGAGTCGCTCGCGGCGGGGTTGTTGATATCTCGGTGGTAGGTTGTTCCGTTGACGGTGACTTCCAAAATGCTGGCGACCGCGGCGTCCCAGGTGCCAGTGATCGTGGGGGTTACATCATTCGTGTTGATCGTTGTGACCGTGGGGCCAGCCGGAGCAGAGGTGGCAATCGTTAACGAGAAGGCTGGAGAAGACGTGATGTTGCCAGCCAGATCGGTTTGGGTCGCAATCAGACTATAGGTTCCGTCTGGAATCACGATTGCAGAGTAGTCATAACTCCACGCCCCGGAGGAGTCGACGTTGACCGATCCGATCGAGTTTCCATTGAGGAACAGCTCGATGGACGAATCGGGTTGCCCGGTTCCCTGGAATATCAGCGTGTTGTCCGACGTGATGCCGTCTGTGCTGGAGGAGCCTGTGTCAGTGCTAATAGAGGAGATCGCGGGTACTTGGCTCAAGGGGCCAATCCCACTGTTCGTGTCGATCAAGATGTCGTATGGGGCACTGAGAACCGAAGCGTTGCCAGCTGCGTCGGTGCTTTGAACCGTCAGAGTGTATGGGCCATCCGGCAGCGTGGTGGCGGTGTGATCGAACGACCAGTTTCCAGATCCATCCGCCGTGGTGGTGCCTTGAAGAACACCATTGAAGAATATGGCGATGGTGCTGTTTGCTTCTCCGGTTCCCGTGATGACGAGGGTGTTGTCGCTGGTGATGCCATCCGAGCTCGATGCACCCGTGTCATTGCTGATTGCTGTGATTGTCGGTTGGCCGGGCGGAGTGGTGTCGGTGGTGTACGCGATGGTGACATTGTCGATGTTAGACGCATTCGCTCCATCGTTGACAACGAAGCTGATCGTGCGATCGGTGTTGACCCCTGATGAACTGCTGAACAGGATTCCGTCCAGCACGGTGGCATAATCGGACGTGCTTGCTGTTCCACTGAGAGTCAGCTCACCCGTCGCGGGGTTGTATCCCGTGACTGTAATTCCAGCGAGCGCAGCGGCTGACAGAGCAGCCGGGCTCAGTGTTAACAAGTCGTGAGTTCGATCCGTACTGGAAATCGTGACCGTTGCGGATGCCAGCTGAGTGTCATCGAGATCGGTGATTGAGACCGTGGACGCGATGTCGACCGCTGGTTGGTTCTGGAGGTAACTCGGCGTCCCGGTGACGTCGAGGACTGGCTGGTCGTTCTCCGAGGTGACAGTGATCTGGCTGGTGGCTGTGGCACTGGTCCCGCCACTTCCATCGGAAAGCTCGACTTGAATGGTACGTGTTGCTGCGGGCGTGTTGCTGGTGTTCTGATAGGTCAATTGCTGGAGCAGGGCGTTGACAGCGGTCGGTGAGGCTGTCGAGGTAAAGTCGATAATCAACGAGCTTCCATTCGAACCGTCAAATCCCGCGCGAACCGTGCCGATGACGACGCCTTCATAGGTCACGCTTCCTCCGCTGAAGCCGATCATGCCACTCCCAGTACCTTGGTTCTGGAATGACAGCTGGTCTTGTGAACTCCCGGGATCGATAGCGTCATAGGCAATCGTCAGTGATCCGCCCGCAAATGACGGAGAGTCAACGTCAATAACCGAAAGTGTGGTGTCGACAAGTTGCGGCCCGCTGTTCACTTGCGATTCGGTGAATGTGACGTGGTCAAGGCCCGTGACTACTGGTGCGTCATTCACACTGACTAGATCGAGTGTTGTGACCGCAGCTGTGCTGTTCTTCCCCGATGAATCTTTGACGGAGAAAGAGAACGTCCGCGAACTGCCGGTGGGGGCTTCGTCGGTATTCTGATAAGTCACGGATCGAACCAGAGTCGTGAGATCGGCCGCCGGCATCGGGGTCGAAGAGCCTGCGTTGTTGATGACCGAGAATCCACCGGTCGACGCGACATAGGTGACTGAGAATGTCGTTGATCCGACGGTGACCGTCGTAGAAGCGTCCGCGTTCAGGGTGAAGGAGGTCCCTCCAATGTTGATCGTTTCGGCAGCTTCATCGGCAAGTCCCGTGACGGACAGATTCATAAGTGTGATGTCACCCTCGCCACTGTCGCTGATCTCAGCTGCGGGATCGGCGAGGGCGATTGCGGGATCGCCTTCTGTGAATGTTACGGTCCGGTCTCGGGAGGTGTCACCGCTGGTGGCTGCCGAGTTCAGGTCGACGATCGGATCGTTATTGCTGGCCAGATCGAGGCCATCGAACACAGCCGATGGATCCGCTTCGAGGTTGTAGGCATAGGCGAATGAGATCGACTGACCAGGGGCCAGGCTCCCCAATTGGAATGCCAGTGAGATTGCCTCGTCGGCGGTTACGGAATCGCCCTCATTATGTAAGTAGGTATAAACACCGTACGTGGTGTCAATCGCGTTCCAGACATCGGTCGCATTGCGGTTCGAGAATCCGCCCGATGTCACGCGGGCTCTTTCGTCCTTGGCCACAAGAGAAACACTCGACCCGTCGTTGTATGACTGGGTGGCTCTTACAAGGGCCAGTTTATCGGTCGGACCGCTGGCCTGGTTGACGATCGTGTTCGTCGTGGAGTAGTCACCGTGGAGGGACTGGTCATTATCCGGGTCGACGTTGTGCATCCAGTAGACATCGTTGACCGTCGTGGCTCCCGTGTTGGTGATCGTGGTCTGCATCAGAATGAAAAGACCGTTCTCCGTGATCGTGAAGTGTCGATCGACTCGCACATCGCCCACGGTTCCAGTCCAGTCGACGGAGGCTGATGGACTTCCCCCATAAGTTCCGATCGAAACCCCGGTGACGCTTCCCTGAATTTCTTCTTGCGCTCCTGAAGTATTGTTAGAGTAGTTGACTCCATTGAACTGCAGCGTGAAGCCCTCTTCAGGACCTCCGGGGGTGAAGAAGTCGCCGTCAAACTCCGCCCAGTTGTTGTTCTGGGGATTCGAGATGAAGCCAAAGAGTCCGGTGTTGGATCGGGGACCGTGGAAACCAGAAGGCGGAGCTCCTTCCGCTCCGAACGTCCCGTTGTCGCGAATTCCTGCTTCAGCCAGCAGCCCGCGGAAGAAGGCTTCGAGCCCCACCATTGTGGCTTCCGGAGCGAGGACGTGCCGCCAGTTCTGCTGGCTCTCTTCGGAGACAGCCACGCTGGTCTCGATCGCTCCGGTGTGTAGCTCAAGGTCCCAGTCCCCGCCTCGCGAGGCATGTCCCGTCGCATCCGTCGACGCCGCAACATCGGCGCCCGAGAGGAGGCTGATCTCCTCCAGCATTTGGACCCCATCCGCTGACTTCGCAACATCACATCCATAAAACAGCAGGTCGGCGTCGGCGGTGAGAGAATTTCCCCATCGAGCAATCTCAGCGGCGTACTCGGTGAGGTTCGTCGACGACAACCTGGTTGAACCCAACTCAATCTGCCCGGGCTGACCATGCGAGAAAACATGCACGGCGTCGTATGTGGCAGTGGACGACTCGAGCAGTCGCGTGATCTGCTCAACGCCGTCCTCTGTCTGGTTGAGGTATCGCACCTCGAAACTGCGGTTTGGTTGCCCGGCGATAAGGTCGGACAGAAGCTGGTCGGCGTCGGCGACTCGTGGATCGATGATGATCAGTTCATGCGAGACCTGTTGCTGTGTCGAAGTCTGCGTCGATTGCGACTCCGATGGCTGGGGAGAGGGAGTGGCGTCTGATGCTGCCGCCAACGCAGCTGCGTCGGGGACCGCATCAAACAGGAGGCGGTCTTCGAGTTGCGAGATTTGCAGTCGACGGGGACGCAGCCAGGCGTGAGAGGAACGGCGAAACATGATGGGGCTCCTGGGGCGGGAGTAGATCAGTGGTCTGTGCAGAATCGCGTGTAATCGGACTCACTCATCACTGGTCAGGACCAATGGGACGAGTCAGGGACATTTGTCGAGCGATGGGGCGTTACACAAGGAATCTTGGTTTCGTGCTGCAGACTCGGGGTGTCTGGTGCTCAGTACAGAGCAGCGATTCCTTGTTGCGTGAGTCAAACGTAGGTTGCCATGCCACTGACCCGGTGATACGTGATGCGAAAACCAGACGTTGCAGTGGAATCGCTCACTGACGTGAGTTGTGTCCTGGACCTGGAATGCAGCTCTGACAGAGTGCGTCTTTCTGTCAGAGTTGACGTGGATGACGAGGGGCTGGCTCAGACGGTCCACGTATCCCTCATCGGCCAGCTTTACCGATTCGGTACATTGGGATCTGGCGTCAGACTCAGTGATTTATGCCATCGGAGTTGAGTTTCTCATCACAGCGTGGATCGACTGCAAGTGCGAAGTTCTCTTGCCGGTCCGCTTGCAAATGACTCTTTCATGAGTGCGTATTGACGATCACCCAGTGTCCTGACCACGAGTCTGCCGGGGTGGCGATCCCGGCATGTCGTCTCGATGGAAAAGTCGCGTAATGAGGCATGCGACTCTTACTCCCGAGGCGTTCGTTGGGCTCGATGTCGGGGGGACTATTGACTCGAAACGGGGGGCGTCATGCTGACGAAACGTGGAGGCTCATTGCGGCCTCGAACTCAAGGATTGTGTTTATGCTTCGTGGCCCTCGTCTGGGGGGCGGGAGCGGGGCGAGCGGATGATCTTCAAACGAAATCGGTCGCGATGAGCTCATCGCCCCCTCCATCCACATCGACACGAGTGCGTGAAGGAACTGACCAGTCCAAAGGTCCGCTGCAGGTTCAGGCTGTCGGCCAGTGGTGGGATGAAGACGTCCACGAGTCGATGCAAAGCAAGGCGTCGTCGATGCCGTTGTCGCTGGAGCAATCGATCTGGCTGGCTTTGAACAACTCGGCGCAGATCCAGGTCTTCAGTGATCTCCCCCTGATTCGTGAGCAGGCGATCGTCGAGGCGGATGCCTACTTCGACTGGAACACTTTCTTCGATACCCGCTGGGATGACTTGAACAACCCGGTCGGCAACAGCTTGACCGTCGGCGGAACAGCCACGCGTTACCTGAATAACCAGTTCAGCTTCGCCGGAGGGTTACGCCGGAAGAATGAAGTCGGTGGCAAGTTCGAGATCGCTCAACAGTTTGGGACACAGGCAACGAACTCCACATACTTTCTACCTCCCAATCAGGGAACGGCCCGGTTGGCCCTCAGCTATACCCAACCTCTTCTGCGTGGGCGAGGCGAGGAGTACAACCGCAGCCTGTACGTGCTGGCTAATATCGATACTCAGGCCGCGCAGCAGGAGTTCTATCGTCAGTTGCAGGCCCAGCTGGTCGAGGTGACTCGTAGCTACTGGGGGATCTATCTCGAGAGGGCCTCGTTAATTCAGAAGTTTCGACTCTATGAAGCCAGCGCCAAGATCCTGAAAGACCTGGAAGCCCGGTCAGAGATCGATACGAACCAGAGCGTGATCGTGCGAGCGAAGGCCGCTGTGGTTGGTCGACGAGCCGATCTCGTGCGAGCCCGGACAGCTGTGAAGAACGCGGAGGCTCGTCTCCGCGGACTGGTGAACGCCATGGAATTGGGCGATGGGCAGACGAGTGAATTGATTCCGATGGACACTCCCTGGCGGCAGGAGATGGCGGTCGACGTGTCGACCAACATGGCCAATGCTTTACAGGTCCGCCCGGAGATCAACCAGGCCATGAAAGAGATGCAGGCGGCCTGTGTCCGGTTGAATATGTCCAAGAACGAGATGCTGCCGACGTTGAACCTGATCGCGGAAACCTATGTGGCCGGACTGCGAGGGAGCTTTGACGTGGGGCAGGCCTATGTCGATCAGTTCTCGGTCGGTGCCCCGAGCTATTCCATTGGATTGCAGTACGAAGTGCCCATCGGGCGGAGACAGTCTCAAGCTCGCCTGACCCGTCGTGAGATCGAATTGCGACAGATTCGGAATCAGTTCCGCTCCGTGACAGAGACGATCAAAGTCGAGGTCGAAGTCGCGACACGCGAAGTGGAGACGGCCTTCAAGGAAATGCTGGCCAAACAGCAACAGATTGTGGCTGCGACCCGCGATACCCAGTCCATCGCGACACGTTGGGAGATGCTGCCCGGAGCCGATGGATCGGCCAACGTGGTCCTCGATCAGTTGTTGCAGGCCCAGGAACGCCAGACCGCCGCAGAGCACGAGTTTCTGCTGGCGGAACTGACGTACAACCTCGCGCTCACGAACCTGAAAAAGAGCACCGGAGAGCTGTTGCGGGCGGAGAATATTACGGAAGGTCGGACGTTCGAGTGCGGTGTGCCACGGACCATTCTGGATAAAGCATTCATCGGTCCCGCGATGTCTTCCGAGACCAGCGGTGAATCCGTTGCTCCCGATCCGGGTGTGATTGATTAGTGCTGCACGAACTGCTGTTGAGCAAGGCGATTGTGAGTGGGCACGCAGTCGTCGTTGGAATCGCCCCCGTCGTCGATGAGGTGTCCCTGTCCTCATCGCGACGGGGGATCATGGTGATTCGGACTAATGTGTCTTTCTCGCTTGTGGAGGTGGCAGTGTTCCGTTTCGCCCGCAACCCCGATCTGGTCTCGCGAGTTCGCCGATTGCAGGAGTCGCTACGTCAATGTGATGACAACCAGCTGCGAGAGAGAGTCCGCGAATTGCGATCTCAGCTTCAAGGGACGTGGGCGACCGGTCATGTCGAATCTCTGCCCTATTCATTGTCCATCGGCAGTGAAGCGATTCGGCGAGTTTTTGGGTTTGAACTGCACGATGTCCAGGTGCAGGGAGCAGCGGAGGTTGCTCAAGGTCGCGTGGTTCAAATGCAAACCGGTGAGGGAAAAACGATGGTCGCAGCCTTGGCCGCCATCCATCGCTCGTTGTCTGGACGTGGTGTCCACGTGATAACGACGAGCAGCTATCTCGCCGAACGCGATGCGGAAGAGTTACGACCCGTGTTTGAGAAACTGGGGATCAGCCTGGGAGTGCTGAGGCTGTCAGACTCTTTGGCAACTTCGAGGCAGGCCTATGCCGCCGACATCACTTATGGGCCGGGGTATCAGTTCGGATTCGACTACTTGAGAGATCAGCTGTCCCTGCGTTCTGCGGACGAGGTACGACTTGGGGCCGAACTTCGGGCGGGCATGAACGGGGCTCCGACTCGTCACATTCCCATGCGGCAGCGTCCTCGCGAGATGGCGATCATTGATGAGATCGACAGCGTGTTGCTCGATGAGGCGTCGACTCCACTCATCCTTAGCGGTCCGGCGAGTGCTCACGATGACCCGCTCGCCTACAAGCTGGCTCGTGATTGTGTCGATCGATTCGTCGAGGGTGGGGACTTCCAGTTCGAGTCGAATTCACAACGTGTCAAGATCTCCGTCGCTGCGGTGACTCGCTCACAGCATGAACTTGAGTTGCATCGAGGCGTGCAGCTGTCACGTCCCTGGGCGACTTATCTGCGGAATGCCATTCAGGCCCGCCATCGATTGTTCCGAGACGAGCACTATGCAGTGGTTGATGGTGAGATTCATATTGTCGATCAGAACACAGGACGTCTCTTCGCCGATCGATCGTGGCGAGACGGACTTCACCAAGCGGTCCAGGCGAAAGAGCACGTTGAAATCACCCCGAGCGAGTCGTCGCTCGCGAGGATCACCCGGCAACGATACTTCCAACAATACAAACACCTCGCCGGATTGACGGGGACGGCTGTCGGTGCAGAGCCAGAGTTCCAGCGAGTCTATTCGCTCCGTGTCGTGCCCGTTCCCACAGCTCGCCCTTGCTTGCGAAGGATTGAACCTCTGCGTGCTTTTGACTCGCTGGCTGCGAAGCGACGGGCCATAGCCACCGACGTCATGTCGAGGCACCAGCGCGGACAACCAGTTCTGGTCGGGACTCGAACGATCGAAGAAAGCTGCAGAATCTCGGAAGAGCTGGAGACCGTCGGTGTCCCGCATGTTGTTCTGAACGGCCTGCAGGATGCGGACGAGGCCTCCATTGTGGCTCAAGCGGGGCGAGTCGGAGCGGTGACCATTGCCACAAACATGGCCGGACGCGGGACGGATATCAAACTGAGTGATGAGTCCCGCCAGGCGGGAGGGCTACACGTCGTGGTCTCTGAGCCACACCCCTCGTCGCGAATAGACCGTCAACTGATCGGACGCTGCTCCCGACAGGGTGATCCCGGGTCGGCGCAGACCTTTCTCAGCGCGGAGGACCCGTTACTGCTCGACCATGCTCCACGACTTGCTGAACGAATTCGACGATGGGCGGATCCCGATGGGGAATTCCGCTCCGATCTGTCTTCAGAGGTATTGCAGATTCAACAACGCGTCGAGGCTGAACAGTCTCGCCAACGTGCTTCGCTCCTCAAGCAAGACGAGTGGCTGGATGATGTACGAAAGGTTCTGTCAGGAGCGGAAGCGGTATGAACTATTGCGAAGTGATACGAACCTTACGACATCGGTTCAGGAATTGCCTGATGTGGGGCATTGGGGGGGCGGTGTTCCTGCTTCTCGTCAGTCCACTGCATGCAGAGGTGACGACGAGCTTTACCGAACCGGATGAAACCACTGATGTCGCCTGTGCGGAAGCCGGCGTCGTCGCTCGTGTGGATGTGAAGCAGGGACAGAAGGTCCAGGCCGGAACGATTCTGGCTGTCCTGGATAATTCAGTTCTGGAAGCTTCACTTCGCGCTGCCGAGGCGAAGGCGACTTCGACCGCGCGAACTGATGCCGCTCGAATCGAGGTTGACCTCAAGAGGCGGCAGAAGGAGAAGCTGACCCGCGTCCTGGCGGATGGCCACGCATCGGCCAACGAGATCGAGAAGGCGGAATCAGAGCTGGTCGCCGCTCAGGCTCAGCTGCGTATCGCCGAGGAGGAACAACACCTCAATCAATTGGAAGTCGATCAGATCAAGGCTCAGATCGAGCGTCGCACGATTCGCAGCCCCGTGGAGGGAGTCGTCATTCGCGTGCAAAGACGACCAGGCGAGTTTCTCTCGGGAGGCGATCCGGTGATTGCCACGGTAGTGCGATTGGATCATTTGCGTGTGAAGTTCTACATCTCGACCGAGATGGCCGAACAGCTCCAGGCCGAACAGGAATGCCGGGTTCTGATCCGTGGGAAGCATCATGACGCCAAGATCGATTTCCTTTCGCCCGTCACTGATGCCGACAGTGGGACCGTCCGGATGGAGGTCCTGGTCGATGACCGGGAGCAACGCTTGCGGAGTGGAATTCCCTGTCAGCTTGAGGCGCTGAAGCCCACGGTCGTGCCCGTGCGTGAAAGTCGCCCGGTCATGGTGAATCCTCGTTGAACGAGCCAACGGCCATTGAGACAGCATGACTGACGCACAAAGGCCAGGCATGAGCATGGGAGGTAATTCATGACATCAACCCGAAAACAAAGAGTCGATCGACTCGATTCACCAACGCATATGTCGCCTGCTTTGAGAGGCTCGGTCCATGCCCGGCTGTATCACGTTGCCTCGCAGATTTCGGATCCCGCATTGGTACGATCTGAACTACGCAAGATGTTGATCGCAGAAACCGGTGCGATTGCATCAGCTCATGTTTCGCGATCTCCTCAGGACGAATGGCCACTGCTTGCGGAATCGATCTCTGGCGATCTTCCCAAGGATGAAGATCTGCGTGGGCAATTGGTCGAGTTGTGTCGATCCACAGTCGAGAGGAGCAAGCCGCAGGTTCAACAAGCCCGCGGCATGGCTTCACTGTTCTTGATCGCGTCTCCGGTTCTTTTGCCTCGCACGCAGCCTGAGGTGTTGCTGGCGGTGGTTCCGGCTCAGGCGGGAGCAGTGCATGCAGCTAGCCTGATGGTCGATCTTGTCGCGAGTTATCAGAAGACATGGGCGCTCACTCATATCACAGGGCAGTTGGACCGCCAGCTGGATGCGATCGCGGCATTGTGTGAGTTGACATCACAAGTGGCTGGGGCGGGCGATTTGAATTTGGCAGCAACCCGGTTGGTGAATGAAGTCCAGCGTCGCTTGGGTTGCCAACGAGTGGCACTGGGGCTTGTCCGTGGGCGAAGTCTGCAATTGGCGGCGGTGTCGGGGACATCGGTGATTGATTCGACTTCGGTTCCGGTCCATCGCCTGACACAAGCTATGCAGGAGACGTTATATCGAGGAGAGACGTCTGTCTGGTCATCATCGGATCGGCAGTCCCGGTTGTTGGCTCATCAGCAGCTGGGACAGCACTGCTCATTCCCCGCGGTGATCTCCGTTCGGCTGGTGCTTGCCAGCGGAGAGGTGGTGGGCGTCTGGCTGGTGGCCGGTGCCATGAATGCGTTACAGGCTCCCGAGACACTTCGGTTCATGAATGCCGCAGCGCCTCACTTGGCAATCGCGCTGGATGTCTGCCGTCGAGCCGAACCGGGAGTCATCTCGCGGTGCCTGCGTGGCATCCAGCGAGGGGTAAGAACTCGAACGGGAGTCGCCGTTCTGGTGGGACTACTCCTGACTTGTGGAGCGTTGTGGATACCTGTGCCGAGTTCGGTTCGCTGTGACTGTCGGGTGGCTCCGATCTCTCGCCGGTACGTGGTGGCTCCCTTTGATGGTCAGTTGGAAGCGGTGCTCGTACAGCGTGGCGACACGGTGGCAGCAGGACAGCTGATGGCGAGGATGGATGGGCGCCAAGTCCGCTGGGAATTGGCTGGGGTCGAGTCGGAGCGACATCAGGCAGCTCGTCGACATGAAGTGGAACTGGTGGGGCAGAACGTCCCCGAGGCCATTCTGGCCCGATTGGAGCTGGAACGCTTGAACGCCAAGGAGGCCCAGCTCACCCATCGAGAACAGCAACTGGAGATCCTGAGTCAGGTCTCGGGAGTTGTTCTCGAAGGTCTTCGCGATCGTGTTGATGGGACGCCTGTGAAAACTGGCGAAGTCCTCTTCGAAGTGGCCCCGCTGGATCGAGTGCGGGTGGAGATTGAGATTCCCTCCGAGGACGTGTCCGCAATCTGTCGCGGGCAGGCGGCGACCTTGTGGCTGGAGGGGCAGGGGGGCGAGGCATTGACCGGTCAGCTGGCGAGCCTTGCTCCCGAATCGGAAGTCAGTGAGGGAGCGAACGTATTCATCGGTGAGATGGAGTTTGCTAACTCCGAGGGCAAGCTACGGCCCGGCATGCGCGGGCGGGCCAAAATCGAAACGCCTCGGCGGCGATTGGGGATGATTCTCTTTCGACCACTCTGGGAGTGGATTTTGTCGCATTGGGGGTAGCCGTTTGACGAAGATGTCTGCCCGATTTCTGGGGCATGTGCCGAATCAAATGTCGCTTACACATCGGAAAAGAACAGACAGTAGTGTCAGTTCCACTGTGGCGGCGAGTCGGACAGACATTTCTGTCTGCCAGTCCTCAAGAACTCTACCGAAGCCGAACCTCTGCCTTGTGGACACTAGAGAGCCCGTTGTCATGGAAATCGCAGATCACGCGACGTTTGAAATTGCGGGAGCCAAGCCGCGATTGCGGGATGGTTTGGTCTTCACGTTTCGTGAGATTGGCGGCGAACCCGGCGTAATCATCGAAGACGAGCTGCGGGGCCGCTTCTTTCGGGTGGGGATGGCTGAGTATATCTTCCTCTCGCATCTCGATGGGCGAACGTCGATCGGCGATGCATTGGGCGCCACGGCTCTCCAACTCAAGGATCGTGCGCTAACAGAAGATGATGCAGCCTCTCTTTGCCAATGGCTGATTGAAAGCGGAGTGGCTGTCATCGGAAATGAGTCTGCCACCCGCCACGAATTAGAACATCAACGGCTGGGCAAGAGTCGCCTGACTCGCTGGATCAATCCGCTGATGCTGAGGATGCCCCTCTTCAGTCCCGAACGTTTACTGCGGGGGCTGCAGCCGCTGTTTGGGTGGTTGATCAGTGGGACCGGGGCTGTGATCTGGTGTTTGCTCTGTGGAGTCGCTGTGCTGCGAATCGTTCCGGAGTGGGAAGGCGTTCAAACGGGGATGCGTCCGCTGCTGGATGTCGACAACCGGTGGAAGCTGGCGGTGACGTGGCTCATGATCAAGTTCGTCCACGAGGGGGCACATGGTCTTGTTTGTCAGAGGTTCGGGGGCGTGGTCCGCGAGTGCGGGGTGAACTGGTTACTCTTTGTGCCGCTGCCTTATGTCGATGTGACAAGTTGCTGGAGATTGGCTGTAACTTCGCAGCGGATGTTAGTGTCAGCTGCGGGGATGCTGGCAGAGGTTGCACTTGCAGCCGTGGCAGCGATCGTCTGGACGCTGACAGACTCCGTGGTCGTACGCCAGCATGCAACGAATGTGATGATCTCGGCGACGGTGACAACGTTGTTGTTCAATGCGAATCCGCTCATGCGGAGCGATGGGTATTACCTTCTCAGCGATTTGTTCGACTGCCCGAATCTGGCAACACTCGGTCGGCAGTTCGTTCGGAATTTGTTTCGCGTGTCTTTTCTGGGGCTGCGTTCTCATCCACTCGATGTGTCACCGGGGCGAATGTTGTTGATTGGTGGTTACGGAGTCCTGTCGACGATCTGGTCCTCACTGGTCGGGGTGGGCATGGTGATCGGGGCGGCGAACCTGGGGCGAGGTGTGGGAGTCGTGCTGGCCTGCGGGCTCATACTCATGTGGTATGCGTGGCCGGTCTTGGCATGGGTTCGTGGCCGGTTCCGAGGCGAACACTTCGAGTCTCCTCGCTATCTCCATCTGGCGGGGGCTCTCTGTCTTTGTGGTGGAAGCCTATGGCTGGCGGGGACCATGTTGCCCGCCCCTGCTGTGGTGAGTGCGCCGGTTGTCGTGCAGTCCCGGCCACTCACCGTCGTTCACACCCTGGTGGCTGCCCGTGTCCAGCGCGTGATTGTGGGCGTTGGTGAGGAGGTGCAAGCTGGGGATCTGCTGATCGAGCTTCAGAACAGCGATCTGCGGGCGGAGCTTGAGCAGTTGCGGGTGGAGATTCGGACCGCAGCTCAACGCGAGATTCTCCATCTGAATCGTGGCGAAGTCGCAGCTGCGGAGGTCGAACATACGAACCGCCTCTCTTTGGATCAGCGGCAAGGTGAGCTCACTCGGCTGGTCGAGTCGCTCCAAGTCCGAGCACCCACGGCTGGTCGCGTATTGACTCGTCGGCTTGATGAATTCGTCGGGCAAGAACTCCCCGCGGGAAGCGAGTTGATGCGCATCGCGTCGGCAAACCAGCCAGAGATGGTGGCACTGGTTCCGCAGAGTGAGGTTGCGACGATTCGGGGGCGAGAAGGAGAAGCTGTGAGTGGCTGGTTGTGGGGGCACTCGCGATGGATTCATGGGACGATCACATCGATCGATGTCCGGGCGTCACAGTTGGCGCCGCATCCTGCTCTCACCGCAGAGGCCGGCGGACCGCTTCCAGTCATGGCTCGTGACCCTCTTCAGGAATCCTCTGCGGCCGAGGATTCAAAATGGCTGCTGATTGAGCCGCAGCTTGAGGTCACGATCCGACCGGATCCCGAGAGCGGACCGTTGGCCCTTGGTGAAACGGGGATCGTGCGTCTCTCCATTCGTCAGGGGACATTGGGAAGCTATGTCGCGAGCTGTGTTGCCGGGTGGTTCTCAGCCCGCTGGTCGGTAATGCACGGGTTGTAGTTTCAGGCTGTTGGCGGAGAGGTTTCGCTCCGAGGAGTGGTTGTTGACGTGGCTGTCGCGTAACAGCTGAGTGTGTTTGTCGGCCGGGCAGGGGGCAGCGAGGAGCTGGGGCCACTGTGGGTGTTGAGGCGAACTCCTCTTCCGGGTGGAGAAGAAAATGTGTTATTTTCGGCCAGCCCGGAGAGGGGCTGACAACGGTTGGATGGGGATGGAACAAGGAGGTTCCTGTGCGGGATTTTCAAGGCAAGCAAGCACTGGTCACCGGAGCCGCTGGCGGGATTGGTCGGGCGATTGCGACTCAACTCGCCCAGTCGGGGGCATCGTTGTGGCTGGTCGATGTGGATGCGGGGGCCTTGGAAGCGCTGGCTGCGGAGCTGCGAGCTGTGACTCGTGAAGTGCGAGTCAGTGTGGTTGACCTGACGCAGCGGGACGAGATCCATGCATTGGCGGATCAAGTCAATGTTCAGTGGCGCGGGCTGGATCTGCTGGTCAACAACGCGGGTGTGGCATACTACGGCCCCACGCACCAGATGACCGAAGCCCAATGGGACCGGCTCATGGGGATCAATCTGGAGGCCCCCATTCATCTGACCCGGCGACTGATGCCCGCGCTGATGTCTCGCGAGGGATCACACATCGCCAATATGTGCAGCGTCTCGGGACTGGTGGCTGGGGGGCGGTTCAATGCCTATCACACGACGAAGTTTGGGCTGGTGGGGTTCACGGAAGCCTTGCGTGCCGAGTACGGGCGTTCGGGGTTAGGCGTAACTGCCATCTGTCCCGGTCCGGTGAAGACAAACCTGTATCGCGACTGCCAGACGGGACGCGGAAATCGGGCCCCTGAACCGCCAAGCTGGCTGTGCGCTTCGCCGGAGCATGTGGCCAAGGTGACGTTACGGGCGATTCGCTGGAACCGCCGCATGGTGTTGATCACGCCGCTGGCTCACCTGCTATTCAATATGAAGCGATTTGCCCCGTGGTTCATCGACTTCATGAATACCTTCAGCCGCCGCAGCTTGCCGATCATTGGAAAGAAGTACATCCGGCCGCGCCCCTCCCTGGAAGAACTTCTGGCTCAATCACAGCAAACTTTGCCGACTACAGCGGTGACGACTTCCGAGAAGCGAGCGGCATAAGCGGAACGCAAATGCCGAAGATGGAGCAAGGGAGTCAATGGCGTTGGAGATTGAGTACGTCTGAAATTAGACAGACAGGAATGTCTGTCATACAGTCAATCTCCGGAAATCGGGCATTCTTGCCAACGGATTGGGCGTGGTGATGCAAACCGATTTGAAGGTGATGGCCGTTTACTCAGAGGCCCGGCGCAGCAGGACCCAGAAGACACCGAGCATCACACTGAAGATCGTAATGGCGAAGTATCCCGATCGGTAAAAGAGGTGTCGCAGGTCTTCCATCGGCTTGAGAGCGACATCGCGTCGTTCCTGAACGATGGCGATCCATTTCGAGTTCTCGACCGGGTAGGAAGCTGCCAGCCACTCGCCTTCGAAACGCGGATCGAGCTTCGCAATCGGATCGATGTAGGTCGCCGTACTACGTTCCTGGAGCAACTTATGAGATTGTTCGGGAGCGATTCGGATGCGGGGATTCCGAGTGCCCGAACTGCCCTCCATGTGGCTCTTCATATTGGCGGGATTCATCCAGTTATGATCGAGCAGGAACAGAGAGTCGTCTTCGGAATCGATCTGGGCCAGTGCCAGAAAACGCTGATCGGAGCTCGTTGCATCGTCATGCAATGGCTTCTCCCAGCGGTCCAGCAGATCTGGCAAATGGAGCGACCGACCCAGGACGCCGATGACCTCGGTCTTGTCGTCGTTCCACACGGGAGTGGCGATGGCGATGGCATACTGTCCGGTCGCTTCGCTCGTGTAGGCCGCTGAGACGCCGGAGACTTTTCGCGGGGCGATGCTGCCTTTGGGAATCGGGTCGACGATGTCTTTGCCCATCCCGTGAAAATAGTCGCGGCGGTTGAAGTACTTGCCGATCGTCGATTCCTTAAGGTCCTCGGAGACCGGGTTGCGGAAGATCTGTCGTCCTTCGGCATCGGTCAGGAACCAGCTGCGGTCGGGATGTCGATCTCCATCGCCTTCTTTGGCCTGGTAAAGTTTTCGATAGCTGTCGACGAGTTCCGGAGGTCCGTTCGTGCCTCGGCAAAGGTCCCTCAACTGTTCCGCACTTAGCCCCTTGGCTCCGGCGATGATCTTGTGGACGTGCGGTGAGCGGGCTTCAGATTCGAGTTCTTCGGTCCGGGTTACGATCTCCTGGTGAATACTGAGTGCCAGGATGCGGGCGCTTGTGCTGTCGCCCGCCAATGCTCGCGCTGCGAGGTTATCTTCCGCCGACTGCACGACGCGCGGGACAGCTGTCTCGGCAATCCAAAACATCGCGGCGAGAAACAGGAGCGGACCGAGCAGGGCCAGGATCAACAGTGGCCGTCGCGATTTGGCCCGGTCACGCTGATCGAGCAGATCGAGGACAATCTGGGCGTTCGCAAGGCGCAGCTGGGGATCCCGCTCCAGGCAGCGGTCGACAATCTCTGCCAGACGCTGGTCAACTCCCGCAGCCGAACGGTGAGAGTCTGGTCGGGGACTCTCCTCCAACAGTCGGCGATAGGCTGCCAGACGCTCTTCGGTTGTGGTCGCGCGTTGCAGAGTTTGTTCGCTGCCGACGTTCCGACGTGGAGCAGTCCCCGTCAGCATCTGATAGAGCAGGGCTCCGAGGGCATAGACATCCCAGCGGGCGTCGGGGATTCCATCGAGGATGGCTTGCTCGGGGGCCATGTAGAACAGCGTGCCCAGCGACGGCGTACGTTCAGTCGACAGCCGGGACTGGCCAAAATCGCACAGCCGGGCATCACCACTGGCATCGAACAACACATTGGCCGGCTTCAGATCGCAGTGCAGAACTCCGCTGCCGTGGGCATGGACGAGTGCCTGAGCCATGGCACGGGTGATGCGAACCGCGTCTTCGACTGGCAGGCTTCCCTGTTCGAGCCTCTGAGCCAGCGACCCGTTTTCGAGGTACTCCATCACGAAGTACGGCGGGTCGTGGTCCCATGCCACGTCGATCAGTCGCACGATGTTGCGGGAGGTATAGAGTACCGCCAGCTTCTCGACCTCGCGGCTGAGGAGCGACCAGTCGACGCCGCGGCCTCGGGCGTAGAACTTGATCGCGACCTTCTTCCCGGTTCGCAGCTCGCGAGCCAACCAGACGGAGCCATAAGAGCCTTCGCCGAGGCACTGCTCGATTTGATATCCCGGGATGGCCCCCGGCGTTTGCAGTGTGCGGAGTGATAGCCCCTGTGAGGCCTCGCGCGAACCCGCATCCTGGACTTCGGTGTCCTCACCGGATGGAGGAAGGTCGATGTTCTTGGCCGTTTCGGACACGCACACTCCCTTGTCAGCTCGGAAAGCCCTTGCCATGGAATTGTCGCCACCGAGGTAGTGGGTGTCGAGGGCTCGGTGGCTGGTTTGGTGATCCGCGGGCCATTCGCGGTTCTCGCGAGACTCGATAGAATGGCGGATTCGTGCTGGTCGATGGACCCGCTTGGAAGACACTCGTTTTGCCCGGCCCGCTGAAGGTGTTCACTGATGGCTCCCCCGACTTCCACCTATGACTATGACGTGGTCGTCATCGGGGCGGGGCATGCCGGGATCGAGGCGGCTCTCGCTGCGGCGAGGATGGGATGCCGGACAGCCTTGCTGACGATGAGCGTCGACATGGTCGGGGCGATGAGCTGTAACCCGGCGATCGGCGGGGTGGCGAAAGGCCAGATCGTCCGCGAGATCGACGCTCTGGGCGGTGAGATGGGCCGCTGCATTGATGCGACCGGTATCCAGTTTCGCATGCTGAACCAGGGCAAGGGGGCGGCCATGCACAGCCCCCGGGCTCAGGCCGACAAGAAGGCCTACCAGTTCTTGATGAAGCATGTGGTCGAGTCGACGCCGGGGCTTTCACTGCGTCAAGAAATGGTCGAAGGGCTCGAAATCGACGCGGGGTGTTCGGGAGACGATCCCGAGGCTCGTCCCTCGATCAGTGGCGTACGAGTGCGAGGTGGTGCTCTTTATCGGGCCAAGGCCGTGGTCGTCACCACGGGGACCTTCCTTCAAGCGGTGATGCACACCGGCGAAGCAAAGACCGCCGGGGGACGCGCTGGTGAGGGGACGACGGGGACACTGTCGGACGACCTGCGCCGTTTGGGGTTTGAACTCCAACGTTTCAAGACGGGAACGCCTTGCCGGTTGAACGGGCGCACGATCGATTTCAGCGGGCTTTCGGAGCAGCCGGGGGACGACAACCCGGTGCCGTTTTCGTTCCTGACGACCTCGCTCCCACTGCCGCAGCTGCCGTGCTGGCTCACCGAGACGAACGCCGATGTTCACGAACTGATCCGTGCGAACCTGCATCGTGCTCCCATGTATAGCGGGCAGATTCAATCGACGGGGCCTCGCTATTGTCCGAGCATTGAGGACAAGGTTGTCCGGTTCGCGGAGAAGTCTTCGCACCAGATCTTTCTCGAGCCGGAAGGGCGACAGACACACGAGTTCTACTGCAACGGGATCTCGACCAGTCTGCCTCGTGATGTCCAGGACCAGATCGTCCGGTCGATCAAGGGGCTCGAGCACGCCGAGATCATGCGTTATGGGTACGCCGTCGAGTACGACTTTGCCCCACCGACTCAACTGAGTCCTACGCTGGAGACCAAGCGAGTTGCCGGTCTGTACTTCGCCGGGCAGATCAACGGTACCACCGGATATGAGGAAGCTGCGGGGCAGGGGCTGCTGGCCGGAGCGAATGCCGCTCTCAAATTGAAGGGGGCGGAGCCGCTGATCCTCGACCGCAGTCAGGCCTATTTGGGCGTGCTGGTCGACGATCTGGTGACCAAGGGGGTGGATGAGCCGTATCGCATGTTTACTTCGCGGGCGGAGTTCCGCTTGCTGCTGCGGCACGACAACGCCGATCGGCGGCTGACTCCCATCGGCGAACGCATTGGACTGGCGAGTGCAGAGCGTTGTCAGCAGCACGCGGAGTACGAAGCCGAACTCGCGCGAGGTCTGGCCGCGCTCACCAAGAATCGACATCAGGGGCAAACACTCGAAGAGTGGCTGCGCCGACCGGAGATGACGATCGAAGCTGTACGAGCGTTTTCGCCCCAACTCAGCGAGATGTCGTTATCTCCGCGGGCGTGGGAACAGATCCAGATCGAGGTCAAGTACGCCGGGTACATCAATCGCCAGCAGAGCGAGGTCAGTCGGCAGGGGAAGATCCAGGCCGTTCGCATCCCGGAAACGTTCGACTTCCGGGCTGCACCCCAATTGCGATTTGAGGCCCGGGAAAAGTTCTCCAAGGTCCGTCCAAGAGACTTGGGTCAGGCGAGCCGAATCAGTGGGATTACCCCAGCTGATCTGGCTGTTCTGTTGATGTACATCAAGGACCCGGAACGTCTGAAACCGGAATGAAAGCGGAACGCGCGACACCGATTCGACTGACAGAATCGGAACAGTCTACGTCGATCCATCACAATTGATTGACTTGATGAGGTTTGCGACGAACGTTTCGCGTGAAATCGTTGTCATAGTGGCGGGTCAAGGTGGAAATCGGCGGACTGATGTCTTACGATTTCTTCATATTACCCCGTCGGATTCCCACGGCCTCAAGGGGGATGCCGGTGGGAAACAAAGAGAAGGTGCCCCATGGCGTTGTTGATTGTCCGGTTGCTGTATGCCTTCGTGTGCATTGGAGCAACCGCAGCATTCTGCTTTAGCGAGAGCAGTGCTGCCCCTCAAATCGTCGTGGCACATCAGGTTCCCGCCTTTTTTGTCATCACGGCACTCGCACTTTCTATTCTGATGATCGATGTGCTGTTGCCACGTAAGCGGGTTGATGTGATCTCGGTCATCTATTTTGGTCTGTTGATCGGGATTCTGCTGGCCCACTTATTGAATCTGGCTCTCGGGCCGATGTTTTCCAGCCTGGGCTCGGATGGTAAGAACTTCCAAGCCGGCATCACGATGCTGACGTTGTTGATCCTGCCTTACCTGTGCATTACCTTCATGATGCAGACCAAGGATCAGTTCCGCTTCGTGATTCCCTATGTGGAGTTCCAGCGTGAACTGAAGGGCGGCCGCCCGATGGTTCTCGACAGCAGCGCTCTGATCGATGGCCGCATCTCCGACATCATCGAAACGCATGTCGTCGATGCTCAACTGATTGTCCCGCAGTACATTCTGCAGGAGATTCAGGATATCGCCGATAGCCACGACAAGGTCCGCCGTACCCGTGGTCGTCGCGGTCTCGATATCCTCAAGAAGCTGCAACAGGACCCCAAGATTGAGGTGAAGGTCGTCGAGACCGACTCTGGCAAGGGGAAATCAGTCGATCAGCGGTTGATTGAGACCTGCAAATCGTTCAACGGTCGACTGGTGACCAACGACTTGAACCTGAACAAGCTGGCGTCGATTCAGGGGATTCAGGTCATCAACCTGAATGATGTGGCGAACGCATTGAAGCCACGCTTCATCCCCGGAGAGGCCGTGCGGATTCGAGTGATCAAAGAAGGCGAAGGCTACAACCAGGGTGTCGGCTACCTCGACGACGGAACGATGGTCGTCGTCGAAGCGGGCTCCAAAGAGGTCGGCAACGATGTCGACACCGTCGTGACAAGCGTGTTGCAGAATAGTGCGGGGCGGATGTTGTTCTGTCGTCTGGCGGATGCGAAATGAGTATCGACGGCGACCGGTTGAATCGCGGCTGTGAAGTCGCGATCCAGACGTTGCTGGCCCAGCGGACGCCCGCCGGGTATTGGGTCGGAGAGCTTTCGACCTCCGCATTGTCGACCGCGACGGCCGTGATGGCACTGCTTCAGGTGGCTAAGGCGAAAAGCAGAGGTCATGGCCAGGCTGCCAGCTCTTCTGAAAGCCCGCGATCTCTGACCTCCCTGATCGAAGGCGGGATTGCGTGGTTGCTCGCTCATCAGAACCCGGATGGCGGGTGGGGTGACACGACCAAAAGTTTCAGCAATATCTCGACGACGATGCTGTGCCATGCCTCGCTCGTTGCGACGAAGAACGAAGCCGCAACCATTCCGTTGACGCTTTCTGCGGATGACAGTGCCCGGCGTGATGCGGCTGTGAATCGAGCGGCCGACTACATCGCGAAGGTGGGCGGCGTTCCGGCCCTCATTCAGCGGTACGGCAAGGACAAGACCTTTTCGGTTCCGATCCTGACGCACTGTGCACTGGCGGGCTTGGTGCCGTGGAGTCAGGTGCCTCGGCTGCCGTTTGAGCTGTCGTGCATCCCCGCCAGTTGGTACGCCATGGCGAAATTCCCCGTGGTGAGTTACGCCTTGCCGGCTCTGATCGCCATCGGTCAGGTGCGGCATCATCACGGCAAGACCTGGAACCCGATCACACGAGCGACTCGCTGGCTGGCTCGCGATCGCAGCTTGGCAGTGCTGGAAAAGATCCAACCCTCGAACGGTGGGTTTCTGGAAGCCGCACCGCTCACCAGCTTTGTGACAATGAGTCTGGCCGGGATGGGGTTGGCCGATCATCCTGTCGTCGCGCGAGGTGTCGAATTCCTCGTCCAGTCAGTGCGTCCTGACGGCAGCTGGCCGATCGATACGAACCTGACGACGTGGGCCACAACGCTGGCCGTCAACGCCCTCGAAGAAGACTTGCCCGAGGCGGGACGCCTGCCGATTCTGGCCTGGCTTCTCGATCAGCAGTACAAGAATGTTCACCCTTACACAAATGCCGAGCCCGGTGGGTGGGCCTGGACCGATCTCCCGGGCGGGGTGCCCGACGCGGACGACACTCCGGGCGCGATCCTGGCCGTGGCTCAGCTGGCGAACCTGGATGCGGCTCGTTTCGATGAACTCGTGGATGAGGTGAGCCACCAGCGTCAGCGCGAGGCTGTCTATCGCGAGGAGAGCGAGCTTGCTGTCGATAATGGGCTGTGCTGGTTGCTCGGTCTTCAGAATCGCGATGGGGGCTTTCCGACGTTTTGTCGAGGCTGGGGGACGTTGCCGTTTGATCGCAGTTCCCCGGACATCACAGCCCACTCGCTGCGAGCGCTGCACGAGTGGCTGCGGCGACATCCACTGAAGCCATTCGACATCGATGTGGATCAACCTGTTGATGACGATAACGTCGACATCGGGGTCTTTGGGCGTATTCAGGAAGGTGTGGAACTGGGATTCCAGTACCTCGAACGCGTTCAGCGGGCGAATGGTTCTTGGCTCCCGCTCTGGTTCGGGAATCAACATGTCCCGGACGACGAGAACCCCGTTTACGGGACATCGCGGGTCCTCAAGGCGTTCCGAGACTGTGGTCGCTGGAATGATCGGGCTCGTCGCGGGGCCGAGTGGCTGCGTTCCGTTCAGAATCCCGATGGCGGCTGGGGCGGAGATCGCGGGGCTCCTTCCACGGTTGAGGAAACCGCACTGGCCCTCGATGCCCTGCTGGAAGAGGCCCGGGGGACCGAGGATCCGGTATGGCGGGGCGTCGAATGGTTGTTAAGTCGTGTCGAGGACGGGACATGGACCGATCCGTCACCGATTGGGTTCTACTTCGCGAAACTCTGGTATTTCGAGGCGATTTACCCACTTGCCTGGACCGTGGGAGCCCTGCGGAAAGCTCGCAAGCGGTTCGCCCAGCTCGATTTGCCGTGATTCGGTTGAACTCCGAAGCAGGAATCGCCACAATGCGGGGCTCGGCATGTCGCGGAGTGCGACAGCTGTCCCCTGAGCCGGTTTGCTCCCTCTGCCTGAGTTGGAGTTGACCTTGATCGAAGGATCAATCCATGGCCGTCAATAACAACCCGATGAACAAGACCGATGTCCGCAAGCTGCGCAAGAAGCGTCAGCGTCTGAAGAAGAAGCTGAAGTGCCGGTTCGCGCCAGATGGCGTCATTCCACGTCCCGTCTATGTGGATTACAAGGACGTGCGTCTGCTCAAGGGTTTGGTCGACCGCGAAGGTCGTATTCAGCCACGTCGTCGCAGCGGAACCTCCGCCATTTTCCAGCGGGCTGTCCGTGAAGCTGTCATGCGTGCCCGCTTCATCGGTCTGCTTCCTTACGTCGCTGACGAGTAAGTGAACCGGGCTCGTACTGTCGGTGGCTCGAGTGTCACCGAACAGTCGCTCTTATGAACAACTCAGGCACGATCAGTTTCGACTGGTCGTGCCTGTTTCATTGGGGCTGTCTAAAATGAAAGTCACACGATAACTCCCTCCGTCCCGCGGGCGACACGATGACCTCTCTCCTGGATACACTCCGGCAAAACGTTGCAGCTGTGCGAGAGCGCATGGCTGAGGCGTGTCGAATTGCGGGGCGGTCGTCCGACAGCGTTCAGCTGATCGCGGTCACGAAGTACGCCAAGGTGGAGTGGATTGAGGGGTTGATTGCGCTGGGGCTCAATCAGTTTGGCGAGAACCGACCACAGCAACTCGTTGAACGGCAAGCCCGCTGGCCACAGGTTCGGTGGCATCTGATCGGACACTTGCAGCGGAACAAAGCGAAGAGTGTTCTCGGTACGACAGCTCTCATTCACTCGGTTGACTCGTTCCGACTGGCTGAACGACTTTCCGAGGTGGCGACCGAGCGGGTTCCGATCCTGTGCGAGGTGAACATCTCTGGCGAAGAATCGAAAGATGGATTCACGCAAGACGACCTGCTGAGTGTATGGGATCAGTTGAGTGGGCTTCCCGGAGTCGATGTCCGGGGGCTGATGACGATGGCTCCACTCAGCGAGGATCCCGAGGCGGCGCGTCCAGTCTTTGCCCAATTAAGGGAGTTGCAAGAGACCTTGCGAGCCAAGTCAGAAGGCCGGCTTGAGTTGCCAGAGCTGTCGATGGGAATGAGTGGCGATTACGAAGTGGCGATCCAGGAGGGGGCCACTTTGATACGCGTGGGCAGCCGATTGTTTGAGGGATTGGAGTGACTCGCTTGTAACCGGCCGCGAGGGACATGCTGTCACTCACTCACTCACTGCTCGGCGCACTTGGGCTCCGATGGCGATCTGGATGGCAAGGCAGGTAAAGATCAGCACGTAGAGCAAGGGGGCCCAGAACTCCGGCCCTTCTGTGGGGGCATACCAGGGCGTGGCTGGGCTTGAGCCTCGCAGGGAGACGCGAACCGCATTGAGTAGCGGCAAAACGAAGATCGATCCCAGGATCAGCGTGACGACTGCCCAGGCCACCGCACCTCGTTGAACGCGGATGGAGAAATAGGCTGTCAGGTGGAGCAATAACACGAAACATGCCAGATAAGTCAGGTGCCGAACCTGCCAGTCCATCAGAATCGCATCCCTTCCCCAGAGGATGGCTGAGACCACAAAAATTGCCAGCACGGTTGGCGTCCACGACAGAATGTTGCCCTTCAACTTCGAGAGTGCGATCCCAGCCAGGGAGTGAGGTGTCAGAATCAGATTCGGCAGCGTACCCCCCGTGTACTCGCTTCCCAGGAAGTGAGCGGAGAACGCCAGCAATTCAATCAGCAATACGGTGAGCAGCGTTCCATGCAGGACTTCCACCGGGCTGGTCAGGTACTGAGTCTGCAGGCGGGCCTCAAAGAACAGGGTGCCGCCGATCAGAGCCAAGTACAACAGGGATTTTCCGAGCATCGAGGTGTACCCCCCCGATCCGAAGTGGAACTCTTTCCACGCAATCGGGTCTCGTCCCGCTCGTTCCACCCATTGCTGCCAGCGTCTGATGCGTTGTCCTGGCTGGGAGCGATGTGGTGTCTGTGATTCGGTGTACTCCGTGAATCGGTCGAAGATCAACCAGGAGATCAGGAACAGGCCAGCCGCGACGGCCAGCGATGTCCAGAACTGAGGAGCGACAAGTGTGGACTGTCGAAATGTGGCGATCTCCTGCAGTCTTGAGTAGGCAGATGTCCATTCGTCTTTCAGCTCAATCCACTCGAGCCCGGTATGGAGCCACGAGATCTTCTTGGCGTATCCGGCAGTCATGGCAAATGATGCGAGATGTCCGCTGATGAGCGACAGGAACCCAATCAGGAATGTCAGCGAGGTCGCAACCGCGTTCCGGCGACAGATCACCGACATCATGAGCCCGATATTTCCCAGCAGGACCAGAAAGGCTCCCAACGCCAGGTATGCAGCCAGGATCTGCGAGGTGGTGGTCCCGCCCAGAACGATCGCGAGAAACGCAAACGGAAGCTGGATGATGAAGGTGATCAGAGCGGTGACGATCCGGGACGTTGATTTCCCAAACATCAAGCTGGCGTTGGAGAATCCGGCCAGCTTCAACAGGCCAAGCGTTCCCTGTTCTTTTTCTTCGGTGATGACGGAGCCGAAATACGAGCTCCCACCGATCAGAATCAGACTCAAGTCCAGCAAGACCAGCCACCGGATAAAGCTACTGCCGGTCGCTCCGACAAACCATGTGGAGTACTGTGCGACGAGCAACAACCACGTTGCGACCAGCAGGCTTCCGATGCGAAACCGGTGAGCTTGAATGCTGCGTGATTCTTGACGCAACGAATGATTCAGGAGGGTGTAGAGATTCCGCAGATACGTTCCGATCATCACCGCACTCCCTTGAGAGGAATGTCGGTGACGTACAACATCCGACCTGCTTGATCCGGAAAATCACCGGTCAGCTTCAGGGAGGCTGGCAAGTCGGTATAGATCATGACCCGGGCGACTCCCTTTGGAATGTCGAACGAATCGGGGAAGATCGTCGAACCGACCGAGTACCCATTGCCGATCACATCGTAAAAGGCATCTTCGTACGACTTTTCTGCCGATTTCATGTCGAATAGCCAATAGACCAATAACTTTTGCCAGGAAGACCGCTGCATATTCCGGATCGAGTTCGGGTCAAGCATCCCCAGGATGGTGTTCACGGGAGCCTCGGCCGGAACGAGCTTGCCCGATCGGGAAGTGAACTCGTAAATCTTGTTGTCGATGGCGACGAGGGCGGCATAGACCGGGGCCTTGTACGTGGGATCGATGGTGAGCTCCACCGATTGAGACTGGAGCAATTCGAGATCATCCCCCATAAGCTGGAGCGGGATGTCCGGCATCTCTAGCCGGGTTCGAAACGCAACCTTTTGTGTTGAGAACGCTGTCAGGTCGACCGTCATTTCGGTGTCCTGAATCCGCATGGGATTTTGGCTGAATGATTCCGCTCCGCCGTACAGCTGTCCGGTTCCGTTGACTGCAAATCGGTGTTCACCTCCATTGAGTCCGATGCCCAGCACCGCCCAGCCCTCCACGTCGTAGATCCCCTCGCTGAGCTGTCGTGCGACCGCGACCGTCACGACTCGGTCACTCCCTTTGGTTCCGATGTGTCCGTAGGAGAGGAAGATCACCGAGAAGCCGAGGGCCAGGCCGAGCATCCATGCATAGAATCGACCGGGCTGCTTCTCCATCAATCCCCATCGCCAGCCGACTCGCCATTGCCAGCCGACATAAGCGAAGACTGCCAGATAAATGAGGCCCCACTGTTGTCGAGTCTTGGCGAGTTCCTTGAGTTCGCTGAGGACTTTATCGCGGGTGTAGTAGACGGGCTTCTGTTCGTATGTGCCTCCGGCACTTCGGAACGCCCTGACATCTGTCATCGAGGCGTAGGCTTTTAACTTCTGCTCCAGGTTTCCTCCCGTGAGTTCCCGGTGCAGGATCTGTTTCTCGATGACCTCTCGTGTGACCTGTTCGGCGGGGAGTGCCAGCTTTTGGATCACGCCCGCTCCGTACCTGACTTCGGATTTGGTGAGGTTGAGAAACTCAAACCCGTTAGAAAACTTCGTTGTCGTCCCATTGATATTGTCGAGCACCACGACCTTGCCACCCTTGAGTAGCCATTCCTGAAATGACTTCTTCCTGCCCCCGGTCCAGCGGGGTTCACTGTCCAGCAGCACAACTCGCAGGGCATCCAGTTGTGTAATCGATGTCGGGAACTCATCGTCTCGCATGATCGGGAGCGAGCCCGTTCGGAAAGAAGAAGTTGACGAAGAGACGATGAACACGACTCCATCATCAGCGGAGTCGCTTTTGATCGACAGAGATTCCGCTTCGGTCGGGCCCCAGCGGAGGGTCCAGGTGTCACCCGGGTCTGACACAAACGGCGTCATCTGCACGACCCGCGTGGTCTCTGCCGAGAGGCTGACCTCCTTCTCCAGCGACTCGCCGACGGATTGGATCGAGTCCTCACGAGAGAGTCGCAGCTGGAGCGTTCTTTGCGTGGCACTGCGGTTTCGGATCACAATGCGGAGCGGAACAAACGTCTTGTAGCGAGAGAATCCATCGAATCCCCATTTGGCTTCGACGATCTGAATATCGAGGGGCTCCAGAGATGCATCCTGGGCTCGGACCGATGCTACGGCGAAAGGAATCAAGCAACAGAGGATGAGTATCAGAAGTCGTCGAGTCCACATGCTGTTCACCGCTTTAGAACTCCCCGACAGGCTGGTGATCGTGGCGATTGGCCAATCGACGAAGAACATCCAGTTGAACGGCTCGAGAGACCGTGCGAACCGATCCATCGACCATCAGGAAGTTCCCCGTGTTGCGGTGGATTGGCCAGAAGCCGGTTTCTCGATACTGCCTGGCGAGTTGTTTTGAGGCGTCTGGAGTGGGGGGAGATGTCGAGGCGAACTGGTCGCTTTCAGGCGAGAGGGCTTCGTCTGATTCCGAGGAAGAAATTGCAGAATCGCTGTCGACCGATTCGTCGGGCTGGGCTGGGCTCTGGGGTGAGTCTGGTGCTCCCTCGCCAGAGAGCTCGTCGCTGTCGTCATCCTCGTCGGTGGGGGCGTTCTTCGTGGGGCAGGGCTGATTCAACTCTTCGCGAATAGTGTCCTGCAGAATGCTGTTTCGGCGAGCTTCTGACTCCGGATCAACTCGGAAGTACGTTTTGACATAGGCCGGACCGTAACCGATGCCAAAGTTTCGCAGGCTGCCCGCTGTCCCCTCTGCCCAGCGAACATCAGCAGCCTCGCCGAGCAGAATGGTCTGGTGCAGGCCATCGACCAACTCGTTGAATCGAACGTGGCTGTTCAGTGTCAGGACACCGTTGTTGTCGGCTTGGATCGGGGCCAAGGTGTCGTGATGACAGCCTGCATACCCGATTGGTATGTCACCCGTTCCGGATGGACACCTCAGATACTCAGGAGCCTGATCGAGAAAGACTTGATTGGCGGAATCAGCAACACCGCGCGAGGTGTTGAGTCGAGTGGCGATCGACTGCTCGTCCAACTGAGGAAGGAGTTGAAGTGCCCAGCCCCACACAAAACGATCAGGGCCAGACTCAGCTGGTGATTGCAGGTCCACGGAACCGCTGGGAAGTGACAGGTGGGTCATGTGATAGGCGTGAAATGCCTCGCCCAATTGGGCCAGATTCGATCGGCAGTAGGTCGCTCGTGCGGACTCTCTGGCGTTCTGAATCGCCGGGAGGGTCATCGCCACAATCACTGCCATAATCGCAATGCAGACCAGCATCTCAATCAGTGTGAAACCGCTACTGGGACGCAAAGAGTGGGCAGAGGTGGCGTTGAGAATGCATGGTCGTCGGGGCATTTGGATCCGCTGCTTCATAACAACGGAAGTGCGGGAGAGCCCGGAACTGGTTGTGGTGAGGTCAGTTTTCATGGCACTCCCGTTGCAGTGCGAAGACGAGTTGTTCAACGTCTCTAGAAGCTGGAGACGATCTGCCCATCTCGGCGGTTTCCAAGACGCTGGTACAACGTCGTGTCGATGTTGGTCATGAGACATTTCACGGAACCATCAACGAGCAGGAAGTTCGCACACGACGAGTGATAGCTGCCAAAGCCACCGACCGATGTCATCGGATCGGGAGGGCTGGGTTTTGGGGCCTCGTCCGCATTCCGGGCATCTGGCGGGAGTTCGGGAAGTTTGACCCCGGGTTTCCGTACCACAGTGGGGCTGGTCAGATTATCGATAGGTGTGCCCGTGTTTCGTAGCGACATGCGAGAGCCGACTTGCCACATGCCATGATCGCGGATTTCTCCCACGAGCAACGTGTAACGCTGCCCATCGGTGACATCACTCAAGCGGACATGGCTGTTCAGGAAGAGCATGCCGTTGTCGTCGGAATTGATGGGAGACTCCACATCGTGGTGGCATCCCGCGTAGGCACTATTGGCCAATTGGGCCAGCGGCGAAGAAGGGCAGAACGTGACGTCGATCGCCGTCAGGGTGAAGTCGATGTTGGTCTGCTCATAGATTCCCTGGTTTGGATTGATCACCTTGCTGAGATTGTCCTCATCCAGGTAGGGCAGGATGTGAATCATCCAGCTGTGTTTGAAACCCGTTGAGGTGTTGTCGATGGGGCCGGTCGGGTTCGATGTGCCCGGTGGGAAGACACGATGGGTCTCGTGGTAGCCATGCAGTGCCAACCCCAGTTGGCGAAGATTGTTCATGCACTGGTGTCGGCGTGCCGCCTCGCGAGCTTGTTGAACAGCGGGAAGCAGGAGAGCGATCAAGACCGAGATAATCACAAGCACGACCAGTAACTCAATGAGCGTGAAGGCTCTGGAGCTCCGGTTCGATGGACGATTGCGAATGAGCTGGGGAGACATGATTACTCCGTCTTGTCGGGAGTGGAGGACGTGAGAGTCATGGAGGCTGTTCGCTCCAGTCGGACGGGAAACGATGCATCGGCCGGGACCAGGCAGATCACTTGCAGCTGACCTCCCGTCGGCGTACCCGACCAGGCGATTTCTGCTTTCAGTGCCGGTGCTCCGGGAACGACTGGAGTCCAGACTTCTCCGGTATACGCCGGATTGGCAGCGAGTTGCTGGAACCCGCGGTCAAGTGCCGATTGGGCGAGTGCATCTGCCTGCAACATGTCGGCCTGCCGGTCGGCCTCTCGCTTCTGGGCGAGGATCGTATGGAGCAGGCTCGCAGCCACTGCCGACAGAATTGTTACGCACACAATTGCGGAGAGGAGTGCGACTCCACCGCGTGACTGGGGGCTGTTCGAGAGCAGACAGAGGGCTGACTTGGGGGATTGCATCAGGGAGTCCCCGCTGGTTTGAGTCGGTATATGCCCGTCGCAATAGCGACGTCGATCTGCAATAGCATGCCTGCACCATGTAAGGGGCGAACAGGATCGCCGCCGGGTGGAGAGGTGTCGTGGTGTGGCTGGGGAGACGATGGATGAAACTCGGCCTGTGCGATTTTCGCATTCTCCAGTAGTGAGAATCCCCAGGTCCCGGAACCACAGGCCCAGCGGGCGGCGAGCTTCCCATCGACATGGCGTGCCAGCCCATCGACTACCACCTGGTACGAGACCAATCGGCCATCGGGGAGTTGGAACTCAATCTTGGGAGTGTTCGGGGTGGTGCCATCCAGTCGTGCGGATTGTGCCTCTCGGCCATCCTGCTGGAATTGCAACTGCCACAGATGCATCGTTCTTCGTTGGACGAGGGTGTCTGCTTGATAGCGGCTGGACTGCATCATCTTCGCAATCAAGACGCAGCTGGAGCCTGCGACCACGGCGAGTAGAGAGATAAGAACCATCAGTTCGATGAGGGAGATTCCCCGGCGATGGCCGGTATGGTTGATGCCCTGGTGAGGATTGACAGGTCGTTTCATGGAGTGCCCCCTCGGTACCAGCGGACCAGAGTGGCTGAGTTGCGGACGAGCGGCCGCGACTGCCACGAGAGGGTCGCCTCCACCCGGTTCATGGAGGGGCTCTGCTCGGGAGTCACGACGATCTTCCATTCGGGATTCGCCAGTTCGCTGTGTTGGATGCACTGATCCGCGATCGGTTGGAGTGATTCGCGGCTTGGCGAGGATTGCAGTGCAGCATGTTCCAGCAGGTTCGCCACAGCTGCGAGAGCCTGTTCTCGCTGATCGATTTCCTGACGTTTCTCTGCCGAGCGAGTCAGAACAGGAACGAGCATGCTCATGATCGTAATCAGCAACGCAGCGGCCACCGTGGTCTCCACCAATGCGGTGCCGCGACGTTGATGGACGTCTAGGGGAATGGCGACATGTCGAGGGAGTGAGCACATGGCTACGTTTCCTGGCTGAGCTTGTCGATCAGCTTGATCAGCGGAACAAACATGGCGAAAACAACGAAACCAGTAATCAGCCCACTGATCAGGATGAAGAACGGCTTTAACGTCTCTGCCCAGTAAGCGGACTGACGCAGCTCCCGTTGTTCGATGGAATCTGCCAGCGAGAAAAGGATGAACGACAGTTGTCCCCCTCGTTCACCGGCGGCCACTGCTTCACCTTGCAGCGGAGTGAGAATGCGCTCGGAGCAGAGTGACTGCGATAATGTCTGACCGTTGCTGATCGATTCGGAGATGCGTTGGTAACGCGCTCCCAGGTCGGGGCGTCCTGGACGATTCGTGAGCTGAAGGATCTGCTGAGGAAGTGGTGCCAGCCCGGTCGCAATCCCGGCCAGAGCACGCAGCACTTCCGGAGCATCACGTTTCGGGAACCAATACATCACTGCGGGGAACGAAAGCGAGCTCCAGCCGACGATGTGACGCAGGGCCTTCCAGTAGAAGATCACCATGCCGATGCCAGTCCAGAAGACGATCGCCGACGATCCAAACATGAGGTTGTCGCTGAGGTCGATCAGCGTTCGAGTCGACTTGGGAAGTTCGAGCTGGAATCCATCAAAGATATGCGCAAACTTGGGGATGATGTAGTACATCAGGAACCCGACGATGATGACCCAGGCACTGAGCATGATGGCCACCTGGACGAAAATCTCGCTGAGTCGAGACAGGCTGTAAGACTTGAGCCGCTCGGACGAATAGGTCGCCAGCCGCCGAAGTGCCTCTTCGTAGTGGGCTCCGCCTTCGCTGACACGGATGGCCGAGATGATCGAGGCGGGTAAGAGGCGATTTCTCTCCAGTGCCATGGCAAGCGTGTCACCATGATTCAGGTCCTGCGCGGCCTGCTGCAGAGCCAGACGGCGCTTGACGCCCATGTTGATGGCCAAGGCTCGAAATTCTTCGGCAAGAGGCAACTGATTTCGGACGGCAATCGTGATGAGCCATAACAGCTGCGACTGGAACGCCCGACGGCTCTGCAAAACGGCGCTGAAGATCATTCCGATGACGACGATCAGGAAGGCTCCAAACACGCCGAGAATCGGGAGAACGTAAAGCAACGGGAACAACACCATCACCCAGGCCCCACCGCGAAGCCGACACGCAGCCGGATCTGACATCAGCGAGAGGGGGCAGTATTTCTCGATGACCTCGGGGGCGTTCTGGTCTTCGTCATCTGCTGGCCACGACCGGGGCATGCGCAAGGCCTGCCAGCCGGTGAGCAATGTGATGACTCCAATCCCGAGTATGAGGGGGAAAGCAAGCAGTTGCAGCGGTTTGGTGATCTCTACGAGTGTTAGGAAACTTACGGCTGAAATACTCACACCGACAGCGATGGAGATGACTCCAAACGTACTCAGGCAAGAGGCCCAGAATACACGAGATTGGGGACTCCTATGGTTTGCGCGATGACTCTCGTGCCATAGCAGCCAGACTCCCAGTGGGAGAACGGCAATCGTGAACATACGGCCAAAGAATGTGTCGATCCCGAAAAGCGGGACGAGCGGAGTCTGTTGACGCTCCGAGTCCGCATACAATATCGCCAGCCCCAGCAAAGGAATCACCAGCGTCAGGACAATGATGGCCATGTCTGATTCCTTTCAGGCGAGCTCGTTCAGGAGTTTGACCAGCGGTAAAAACATTGCGATGACGAGCAGGCCGACAAAGAAACCGATCCCAATCATCATGACCGGGCCAATCACAGCCGAGATCACCGTGGAGCGGGTCGATGCAATGCGAGCAAACAGCTCAGCCCACGATTTCAGGATCTCTGCCATGGCCTGGCCTCGTTCCTCCCAGCGAAGGACGTGGACAATCTCGTGGGGGAACTTGAGCTGACGAGCCGCCTCGGCAAGTGTTTGCGAGCCGTCGTAACGTGAGGCCAGCGATTTGGTGATCGATTTCAATCGAGATGGCTGCATGGCAACAGCGACGGCATTCAGTGCGGTGGGTAATGGGACAGATGTCGCAATGAGCGGGGCCAGCAGTGAACAGAACTCCGACATTGATGCGTAACGTGCCGAGCTTCCAAAAAACGGGATACGATCGACCAGAGCTTTCGACCATTTCCCTCCCAACAGATACAGCAGCAACGCAATGCCCACGGCGATGAATGCGATACTGAGGGGGACTGACAGAGCTAAAGACACTCTCGATAGGTCAAGCAACAGCAGCGTGAAAGAGGGCAGGTTTGTTCCAAAGTCGGTGAAGATCTTCTCAAACATCGGGACCAGGAAGCTCAGCATGGCGAAACAGGTCAGCGCTGAGAAATAGATCACGACCAGCGGGTAGGCGAGATCAAGCGTGACTTTTTGTCCAAAGCGGCGCTGGAGCCGGCGTTGGTGCAGATACTCCTCCAGCATCGGACCGAGGGTTCCAGTCCGGATGCCGCCGTCGATGAGTCCTCGAAGGTATGTCGGGAGACGCAGGCTGGGGGACTGGATCGCCTCGGAGATGGATTGCCCCGATTCCACGGCCTGGGCCAACTGGAGCAGGCTGGATTTCACTGATGCGGGACACTCTTCGGCGTAGGCTCTCAGGCCGGTGGCCAGGGGAAGCCCCGAGGCCAGCACTTGCTGTAGAGCAGCAGCTTGCGGCATGTCATCCGAAGAGAACGAGTGAAATCCGGTCATGAGAATGTCCCGTTCCAGATCGTCACCAGTGACCCAAACACCGCCCAGCAGAACAGTCCGACAACCAGTGTTCCAAACCCCAGTGTCATGATCACGGGGATCATGCGTTCCATCCATTCGGCCTGCAGGATCGTCCGTTCCCGGTAAACCTCTGCAGCCTGTGTTGTGCTGAAGATCAGGCCTTGCTGGTTGCTGGGGACGGACAGCATCCACTTCATAAAGGGCGGGACCACCCGGGAATGGGTCAGCGAATCGCCAAAGGATTCTCCACGCTCAACGCGATTCGCAGCCTCAGAGCAGAACTCCCGCAGCAAGGGGGATGCGACCGAGTCCCCCGCCCGCCGTAAAGACTCGGGCAGTGGCAAATCGTATTCCGTCTGCAGGGCCAGCAACCCCGCCAAACGTGACAGCTCGGCATTCCTCATGAGCCCACCAAATCCCGGGATGAACCTCAAGAACCCAATTGCTCCAGAGGAACCTGACTGCCCATAGTCGATGGCCAAGCTGGCCAGGCAGTTCACTCCCACCAGCAGAGGAATGCCGATCGACCAGTAGGGCATCGTGTCGTGCAAGGCATAGACCATCCGGATCGGGAGCGTCGGCTCAATCTTCATGTCGGACACGAAGCTGCGAAGCGGAGGAACGCAGAAGTACGTCGCGAAACAGGTGAGAAGAAAGGCGACGACTCCCAGGACAATGGGGTAGATCGCCGCTCGACGCAAGGACTCTCTCAGCTCGCTCACGACTCGGGCGTGCTCATTCAATCGGACCAGAACCGCCTCCAATTGCTGGCCTCGTACTCCCGCAGCAACCATCACGCGGTAGACGACGGGAGCGGGCGGGGTCAGGGTTTCGAGTGCCTCGGGCAGGCTCTTTCCATCTGCGAGATTCTGAGCCAACTGGTCTGCCAGCTGCGACAAGCGTCCTGGAAGATGCTGTGCGGAATCCCGCAGTCCCAGCTCCAGGCTGACCCCTGAACGCACAGCGGCCAGCAACTCCTCGTTGAGGAGTTGAAGTTCGGAGAGAGACCAGGGGGACGAGTAGATCACGACCGAAACTCTCCGTCTTTCCAATGAATGCGAGGGGATTCACTTCGAGTTTTGTTCAGAGCGTGCGTCCACTTGGACGGTGATTGGCTGGCTGCCAGACCACCTTGTAAGTACGGTCGCCTTGCTTGGATTGTTGGCGCGAAATGGCAGTTCGTCGGAATTTCGCGGCTCATTCAATTGGACAGTGGGCAGGGCCGAATGGGAAACGAGAAGACCGATGTCCTGGCAGGAATAGAATTCCATCAATATTCCCTTCTGTCAGATCGGATCCTTTACTAAACTCGCGGTCGTGTCAGAGGTTCCAATTTTTTCCCTTTGAGAACGACGCCACGACGGTCATGGCTAAGCCGACAGACATCAAAATCGTCAATGCCGGGATCACGTTTGAACCGGTCACCTTCCGCGCCCCACTCAAGTTTGGAGGGAGGACGGTTAAGGAAACCAAGCTAATCAACGTCGAGGTCACGGTTGAGAGCCGTGGAAAGAAGCACGCTGTCGGATTCGGCAGTACGCCCATCGGCAATATCTGGGCTTGGCCTGGCGTGAATGGAGTAACGCCAGAGCAGGCGGAAGCGGTGATGACCGATTACGCTCAGCGTGTCGTGGGCCTGACGGAAGGGTTCATCGACTTTGGCCACCCGCTGGAGCTGATGTTCACGCTCTCCGCCGAGTACGGACACCTGGCCAAGCTGGTGGCCGATAAGCACAAGCTTCCCGAAGCGATTCCAGAGCTGGCACGTTTGGTGGCCGCAAGCCCCCTGGATGCCGCGTTGCACGATGCATACGGTCGGGCAAACAACGTCAGCAGCTACGATGCGTTGTCGTCGAAGTTCATGAACGACGATCTGTCCGAGTACCTCGACGACCAGTTCAAAGGTGAGTATCTCGACAAGTACACGTTGCGTGAGCCCAAGCCTCGCATGCCGCTGTATCATCTGGTCGGTGCCGCTGACCCACTGACCGTAGGCGATATCGAGCAGAAGATCGGCGACAACCTGCCCGAGACGCTGGAACAGTGGATTCCTTATAACGGGCTGACGCATCTCAAGATCAAGCTCGCGGGCGATGATCTGAAATGGGATGTGGAACGCGTACTGAAAGTCGATCGGATCGCGACCGAGGCTCAGGCCAAGCGTGGTTGTACCCAGTGGTTCTACTCGCTCGACTTCAATGAGAAGTGTGCGAACGTGGAGTACGTGCTCGACTTCCTGAAGCAAGTGAAGGCTGGAACTCCCCAGGGTTACGACCGCATCCAGTACATCGAGCAGCCAACCCATCGCGACCTGCGGGCTCATCCCGAGAACCGCATGCACAAGGCTGCGGAGCTCAAGCCGGTGGTCATTGATGAATCGCTCATTGACTACGAGACGCTTCTTCTCGCTCGCGAGCAGGGTTACACCGGCGTCGCACTTAAGGCCTGCAAGGGACAAACCGAGGCACTGCTGGCTGCCGCTGCTGCCCAGAAGTTTGGCATGTTCCTCTGTGTTCAGGATCTAACCTGTCCGGGGCTGTCTTTCCTGCAATCCGCCAGCCTGGCTGCTCGGATTCCGGGAGTGGCTGCGATCGAAGGAAACGCCCGCCAGTACTGCCCAGCTGCAAATCGCAAGTTGGGCCGGACGTTCGCCGGGATGTTCGAGTTCAAGGATGGGACGGTCGACACCAGCCTGCTGAGCGGGGTTGGTTTGGGGTACTAACCCTATTTATCGTTGGCTTTCGCCCGGTGTGAGAACAGGCAGGAATGTCTGTCCCAGCTGTGGGCAGACTCACAATCCACTGTAACACCGAACAACGGCAGGCCAAACGCCTGCCGTTGTTTGTTTATGACTACGGCATTTCGATCACACGGATCCGGCGGTATTCCATCTGACCGCGGTCCCCTTCGAGTCCGATGGGGCCGGTTTCGGGAACGGACAGGGCGGCTTCGAGAACCTCGCCGTTACAGGTGCAGTGGGCCACGTTGTCCTTCACCACGACAACCAGCTCATTCCAATCCTGGGGCTTGTAGCTCTTCAGCTCCTTGTAAGGACCGGCCAGGGGATAGTCCCGGCACTGCAGCTGAGGCTTGCGAATGAAGACCCCGCTGTCGGCGTTTGGCGTGGCACGAAACTCCAGCTTGAGAGTGAAGTTCTTGGGGAACTCGCGAGTCGTCCAGATCTGCTGAACACGACGACCTTCCGGCGGAGTAGAGACAACGATCCGACCGTGCATGGCGATGTAGCGGCCGTCGGGTGTCGTTTTCCGCGCGTCGAATCCCTCTTGCTGCTGTAGTGTCTTTTGATCGCGAAATCCCCAGCCGGTCAGGTCTTTCCCGTTAAAGAGCGAGATGGCTCCCGGTTCTAATGTGAACGCATCCTCTTCTGTTTCCATGAGGCCGAGTGTGGCAAAGATCGGACGCAAGGCTGCGGCCCATTTGTCGTACCCGATCTTGTTCGGATGCAGAAGGTCCGGGAACTCATCTTGTTTGGCATCGCCATGGGCATTTGCAAAGAGTGGCCAGGTCTCGACAACAGTGATCTGTGGATCGCCTTTGACTGCCTGGATGTACAGGTCGTTAACCTTCTTAATCTGGTCGTAGGTCCGGTCCTTGGTGGCAGAACTCGGGAAGATCTGGCAGAGAACGATGGGCATCTTAGCGTTGTGCTTTTTCAGCGCAGCGATGATGAGCTTCAGGTTGCCTGCGATGACATCGGGGGCTGCCTTGTCTCCGATATCGTTCGTGCCCATGAGCAGCACAACCGCCGACGGATTGAGCGACAGCACGTCGTCCTTGACCCGGATCAACATTCCGCGTGTGGTGTCGCCACCGATACCGCGGTTCGCGACCTTCATGCCGGGGAAGCTGTTGCCCATGTCATCACCCCAGCCGTGGGTGATGGAGTCGCCGAGGAAGACGACCGCCTTCTGGTCCTTCTCAACCTGATTCACCCAGGCCGACCGACGGGACTTCCAGACATCTTTGAACCAGTCCTGACGGCGGATCGGTCCCGCACCGGGAAGCCCCTCATCCGTTGCGGGGATCTCGATCCCGATCGTCGGCAGGTCCTCCGCTCGGGACGCCGAGTACACCGACCCCAAAAACAGAACGGCCAGGCAGGCCACAACGCGAAGCAAGGATGATGTGTTCATCACAGCATCGTGCCGAATTCCCGCAGTGACTGCAACAATGCCGCCTCCCTTTGCCAAACTGATTCCACTCGCCAGAAAACCATGGATCGACCATGATCTACGGAAGGCCGATCCCACTCCACAATGAAAAATCAGTCATGTCAGCGACAACGGACCACACATCGATCGATCAACTCACCGCACAGGGAAAGTCGGTCGTTTTCTTTGATGGGGTTTGCGGACTGTGCAATACCACGGTCGATTTCATTCTGAGGAGAGATCGAGCCCGTCGTTTTCTGTTTGCTCCGTTGCAAGGGGAGACGGCTCGGCTGGAAATCCCCGATGATGAGCGGCAACGTCTCGATACGCTGGTTCTCAAAACGAACACGGGAACCTATCGGCGATCCGCAGCTGTGGTGCGGATCGCGTGGGGGCTGCCTGGCGTCTGGCCGGTATTGGGCGGGTTGTTGTGGCTGGTGCCGCTTCCTGTGCGTGATCTCGGATATCGGATTGTGTCGAAGTATCGACTGACCTGGTTTGGTCAGAAAGAAACCTGCCGCCTGCCGAGCCCAGACGAGCGGGAACAGTTCCTGCCGTAGCTGGTGTGATGCCGGGAAAATGATCCGACATCAACATCGTGTCCACGAATTAGCGGCCAAGTCGGTTCCAGTGAAATCAGAAACCTCGGCTCAATGCCTGGATCACAAGAACCGGCCCGCTCTCCGGCTGTATCCTTGCTTTCCTTCGTTTTATGCTGTTCTACAGCCAATTACTGAGGCCTGATCTGCCAGTTACCGGGCCGGGACTGGATGCGGAGAGGGGATTGGACCTTCGTGTCCATGAACCGCATTCGAGTAGATCAACTGAACGGGCACTGTCCCTTTGCCATTCGCCAGCGGGACCTCTGTGATAACACTTCGCAATGGGGTTCCTGACTCCAGCGGGCTGTCCCCGATTTCGAGTCCGTCGTCCGAGACCCAGCCGAGATATTTCTCAGCGGAGGGATTGTTGGGATCGCGATTGGCGTCTTCGACATCGGGATCAGTGCGGAATTCACAGATCTCGTGATAGAGAGTCGCGCAGACGTTCTTCCACGCCTCCGTGAAGACGGGAATTCCATTCATCGTCCCATCGCTACGTTTCTCGGAGTAAACCTCGACGGAGTAGTAGAGTGTTGGCTTGTTGTTGCGAAGGACAGAGCCGTGGTACCCAGCCAGTCCGCTGTGGGAATCACTGATGTCGCTGGATGGTTGAGCTCCCGTTCCCGCCGGATGATCGGCATCGCTGAGGATAGTGCCCGGCGGAAGCAGGAAGTTGAAGACCGTCATGTTGAGGTCGTAGTTCCGGAGGTAGTTCTGGTCAGCAAGATACTCCAGATAACTCTGGAGATCGGCCCGCGTCACCGTCGAAGGCTTGTAGCCAATGAGAGGGTGGCATGGCTGAGGCGTCGCGCTGATCGGCTGATTGTTGAAGTACTGCATGATGACGTTGTTCAGGCCCTGGTCATTCAATGCAGCTGCGATGCTGTTCTCGATGTTCTCGACGTCGCTCAGCTTCCAGCCCGAAGCTTCACCGCCGACGTACAGGTTGACGTACGAAATGTGCTGCAGCGTCTTGCCGCCGCGGTAATGGAGGTCCTGATTCGCGGCAGGGGCTGCGCCGTCCGCCTGGCTTCCGCTTTCAGGGAGTGGGCCTTCGACGGTGCTGTCATCAGCTGCGACCAGATCGTACTTCGCTACGGTTTGTGAAAGTGGGGCTTTGGTTGCCGCTTGCTCGATCCCTTGAGTGGGAGCGGCGGCCAACTCGGTCGTGGAGTTGGGGACTTTCTGTTGAGCTGTCCCGCGCGGTGGCAAAGGCCAAGGAGCCCACTTGGAATTGACCTCGGGTGAGTTCGGTGAAGTGGGGACGGGGTAATTGACGGGGACATTCGGACCCGGATCGGTCCCGTGATCGGGCTTCTGGGGAACGGGTTCGAGCACCACCGGTTTGTCGGGCGGACGTGGTGTGTTCGGATTTGGGTTTGGAGTGATCGGACCCCAGATGATCGGCGGGTTACCTCCCGGATAGTTGACGGGGACGGTGCCGCCATTCGGATAGCTGCCGTAAGGTGTCCCCGGGTAATACGGGTTGGGGCCATAACCGATCGGTTGATATCCGTTACCTGCGTATGGGGCACATCCCGCGAGAACGACCACACTGGCTGCTGTGAGAAACGCAGTGATCCGGTGAGGAGTGCGGAGTCGCATGGGGAGGGCCTGAAAAGGGTGGGAGTCGTTCCGGAGCCGGTACGAGACCTCTCACCGGGAGGGATTCAGCTGACGTTTCGACAGTGGAGTCCGTCGAGAGCGGTGGTATAGCTCAAGCAGGTTCGGCAGAAACAGCCGAACTTTCCGACAGAGTGGCGGAACCTGCTGGTCGGGCTGTGTTTTCGAATCCGCTGTTCAACTCAGCGAATGTGGTGAGACGCCATAACTGCCTGTCGGGACAGTGATTGCAGCGTGTGAGACAGAGGTGATTTGCGGATTGTGCAACATTTGCAATTTCCGTGCGGTGCTGGGCACAACTGTTTTCGAACAAGACGGAAAGCAGTGGCTCTGCGGTCCGTTCGAAGATAAGGAGTCGGTCGTTCACGGCGACTGGCTGTGCGAGAGATGGATGCGGCCGTTAAGCGATGAATGATTGCGGTCTCAAGATCAAGAAGCCGTCCACTGCTCACACGTCATCTCAGTGAGCCTGCCGGTCTCGAACCGGATCAAGGCGATACAGGGGATATATACTCGAAACTTTTCTTTGCGGTCATATCCCAGTCAAATTGTCGGATTACTCTCGCTTGATTGACCTTGAACTGGTGGACACTTTGAAAACAAGTGATCACCAGCTCGTGTAAAGACCCGATAGAGCCAATCAAGCGGGAGTAAGTACCAACCGTATCAGCTTGCGACCAGAACCCACTTCTTGGAGTCGGCGTCTCTCTGGAAGCTCTCGTTGTGGAACAGACACTGATACATGACATTCTTGAACTTGTCCGAGGTCGTCTTGTAACCAGCGGCCTGGACATTCTCGATCAACTCGTCGATGGTGAGTCCCTTCTTGGCTTTGGCCAATTCGTTGGTGACCCACACCTTCAATGAATCCTGCCCCTTAACGCGTGCACCACGCCGTTTCCGTCCCTTGGCCCCTTTGGGACGTCCACGACGACGTGGTCCATCTTCGTCTGGCAGAGAGCCTCCTGCTAACCCACGAATCTGATCATCCAAATGATTCAATTCTGAACGCAACTTGTCGCGCTTGGCGACCAGATCTTCCAGCTTTGTTTTCTTTGCTGTCAGGACCCTTTCCAATTCCGACACTGTCAAGTCACGTAAAGCAGATGCTTTAGCCATTGATCCCCCCGAGGTTGAAAATAGTGAGACGTATAAGGAAGTCCCTTCCTCACACATAGTCATTGTAGACCACTAGACTCGATATCAAGCCTCTTCGCACTCAGTTGGCAGTGTTGACACACCTCTTGGATTGCCACCTCGTTTCTGATGCTGAATATCAACAGTCCAGTAATACTGCGACGACTTTGGACATATACTTTCAAGTAGCAAGTGTCGAGTCAACTCTCGGATGCCTATTGATTACTAATTCGAAATATTGTTTATTTTCGGATTCCCCTGAAATACAGGCATGGTGGAGTGGTCTTTTGCGGAGATGTCTGCTCTACGAATGACTTTGGCAATCGTCAAAATCAGGATCTTGATATCCCTTGGAAATGACACTTGATTGACGTAATCCACGTCCAGAAGGAACTTCTGTTCCCAGCTGATTGCGTTGCGTCCGTTCACTTGAGCCCAGCCTGTGATGCCCGGTAAAACGTCATGACGATGAGCTTGCTCTGGCGAGTAGAGTTCGAGATAGGAAGTCAATAGTGGGCGCGGTCCGACAAGGCTCATTTCGCCTCGAACTACATTCCAAAGTTCGGGAAGTTCATCCAGGCTGCTTGCTCTTAGAAAATGACCTAAGTAGGTCAGTCGGACTTCGTCTGGGAGCAACTCTCCTCGTTCATTTTTTGCATCGGTCATGGTTCGAAATTTCACCATTTTGAAGGGCTGGCCATTCAATCCGGGGCGAACCTGAATGAAAAGTACCGGGGTGCCGAGCTTCCAGCGAATTATCAGTACCAGAAGCCCCATCAGTGGCGACAACACCACGATTAGTGGAATGGCGATCGCCAGATCGAGCCATCGTTTTCCGTGTCGTTGATAGAAGCTGGGCTGGGGCATGGCTGCATGAAATCGTGAGCAGGAACGGGGGCTGCCTGGGTTACGCAGCTGCAAGATCGCTGGTGCTCGAAGCCATCTCGGAGGTGGGCAGGCCGCGTTTCCGCAGCTCGTTGTTGTAGAGCTCTGCCAGTTGTTGCCAGATCACCTCACGGCGGAACTGGGTTTCCACACGATGGCGGGCATTCGATCCGTGTTGCGACAACAAATTTGCGTCGATGAGATAGCTGCGGACAGCTTCCGTGAGACCGTGGATATCGCCGACCGGGACGAGGGTGCCTGTCACGCCATGCTGGACTGCGTCGACGGTGCCTGTGGCGGCGAAGCCAGCTGTTGGGCGACCCGCTGCCGCAGCTTCGAGCGGGACGTTGGGCAACCCTTCTCGATGCGAAGGAAACACCAAAAGATCGATGGCCGAGTAGTAGGCAGCTGTGTTGTTCACAAAGCCCGTGATGTGAATGTTCGGATGCGTCCAGATGGCATCTCGCATTTCAAGACTCAGTGGATCCCCTTCTTCGAATCCTCCAACCAGGAGGAGGTGAAGGTCCTCGAACTCGTGGAGGAGTGCCGCGTAAGTAGCTACCAGTTCGGCGACCCCCTTATCACGCGTCAGCCGCCCGACGAATCCGATGACTCGAGCATCGTCGGGGATGCCCAGCGTACGGCGGAGTGTCAGTCCCTCCGCTTGTCGTTCGGGAGTCGAAGCGAACCGCGTGGTGTCGACGCCGTTCGACGATCCCCCTCCGAGGACGACGGTCTGGCTGGCATCCCCCAATCGGAAGTCGATGAATGCCTGGCGAAGGCTCGGACTGACACAGATAACCTTATGAGCACATCGGGCGGCGATGCGTTCCGTGGTCGTGAGGATCAGTCGCTTGAGCCCCGTGGCGGTCTCCATCCGTAGCCCGCGCAGCGTGTAAATTCGCACCGGCACTTGGGCTCGCGTCGCAGCCAGCATGCCCAGCAGGCCCGCCTTGGGAGTCCCCGCATTGACGATGTCGGGTTTCAATTCTCGCAGCACTTCGGTCAGCTGTCGTAACGATCGCCAATCCTGAAGCGGGGTGATCTCCCGCGACATCGGGACAGAGATGACCCGGACATTCTCCCTTTCGGCTGTGACTTCCAGGTCTTCCCCGGGACCGGCGATCAACGTGACATCGAACCCGCATTGCTTGAGATAGCCGAGTTGCCCCGCCATCAGGAACCGTGCCGTGATCGGATCGGTCGCGAGGCAGGCGAGTCGAGGAGAGCGGCTGGCTGTCGACATTCGTGGAGGCCCTGGAATGCGGGGGATCGACTGACGGGAGTGAGTCACGCCGCGTGGCGGTCTTGGTGGGGCGAACTGGTTGGAGCGGTGTTGTGTGAGTTCTCACGTGATCGGGCGGCGGTGTTCTTGTTGATCACTTCTTGCCAGATGTCGCGGTACTGGCGGGCAACCACCTGGATATCAAAGTGCTGCTCCATTCGTTGGCGGGCACGGAGCGAGAGGGCATGCCGCTCGGCAGGAGTCGCTGAGAGGACGCGAAGGCAGGCGGCCGCCATGGCTTCGGGATCCTGCGGAGGCACGGCGTAACCCGCATCGTCGATCAGCCAGGCCGAGTCTCCGACGTCGGTCACGACACACGGAACACCACAGCACAGAGCTTCGCCGATCGAGTTGCTGAACGCCTCGCTTACCGAGGATGAGACCTCGAGGTCCAGGGCGGCATGGACTCGCTCGACATCGAGTCGTTCACCCAGCAGGTGGATTCGATCTGGACAACCAGTCTCTCGAACCCACCGAGCCAGTGTTTCGTTCTGAGGAGTGATCTGCGTTCCGCACAGAACAAAGTGGGCTGAGGGGAAACTGGCTGCCACGAGTTTCATCGCTTCGAGAAACATCTTTTGTCCCTTGAGTTCGGAGAACCGGGCGACAAGTCCGATGAGCATCGTGTCCGCAGTCAATCCCAGTGATTGCCTCAGTTCGATGCGCGCTGCCTGGTCGGGGCGGTATCGCTCCAGATCGAAACCATTGGGGACAATCCGCAACTTGTCCTTCGCGTATCCATACTCGGCGTGCACGCGCAGCCCGCTGGCCGTGTTGACCAGAATGCTGGCTGGGGATGTTCGTGAGAGCCACGCACAGGCCTTGGCGGTCCAGCGGGTAGAGCGGCTGTCGTGCTGCGGATCGAGCGTCGCGTGACGCAGGTTCCAGACGACGGGGGGGCGACCACTCACCCATGGACGAATCAGCGAGGACATCAGGTCGGCATGATACAGCCAGCTCTGAATCAGGTCGGGCCGAAATGCACGAAGTGTCCGGGCCAGCTTCCACAACCCGCGCGGGTCAGGAACGGAGGGCTTCATGTTGAGCGTGGTGACTGGCACGCCGAGGTCGCTGATCTTCTGGCCGATTGCCCCTTCCTGGATCAAGCCCACAACGCACGACTCGATCCCGGGCATTGCACGTTGTGCCGCCAGCACCTTATGCAGCATGACGGGGGTGCCGCCTGCTCCGAGTCCAGTGATGACGTGTGCGATCCGCATGCGCGAGTGATCCGTGTGAAATGAGGTGAGCCAGAGTCCATGTCGCCAGAACCATCAGGCCGCTTGTGCTTGCTGAGTCCTGGTGTGACCGGTGATGTCTTCAAACAGCTGTTCGTACTCAGACACGATCTGCTGCCAACGATACTTCCGCGTGAGTCGTTCGCGGACATCCGGGGAGGGACGGGAGAACCAACTCTGGTTCCAGGGGACAAGTGACTCGACCCAGCGGTCGGCCAGACCGAGAGCTGTGATGGCCTCGTGAGTCCCTCCGGGGTGCTGAAGCGAAACCACTGGACAGCCACCGGCGACAGCCTCCAGCAACGCATTCGGTAGCGACTCCGAGCGGGACGAAAGCACGAACAGATCCGCATGGGCCAGCCAGCGGTTCACGTCGGTCTGAAATCCGGGCATGAAGAGGTGATCGGCGACACCAAGATCTTGGGCCTGGGTTTGCAATCGGGCTCGCTCGCTGCCCTCGCCGATCAGCCACAGCTGGGCTTGAGGGTGCGTTTGCAACAGCGCAGGCAGGGCCGCGATCGCTCGGTCAAAGCCCTTGACCGCATGTAGCCGACCCACGCCGAGAAGGTGCGGGCCAGTCCCCTCGGGGAATGGGCTCGGAGAGGCGAGGAGTTCTGGCGTCTCGCTGACTTCCACTGGGTTTGCGATGGAGATCAGCCGCTCCCACGGAACGGAGAATACGTCGTGGAGTTCCTGGGTCGCGAATTCCGACTGGCCGATGACGCGGTCGGCCCGGCGATAGGAAGCTGCGAGCAGCGGCAGCAGCAGTCGACCCGTCCGCCATGCCGCCAGCGATCGAGCCAGCACGCTTGTCTCGCGGAGCACCAGATGCGTGTGGCGGGGGAAGAGCGGGCTGAGCAGGCCCGCCAGCATGTTGAGATGCGGCGAGGCGGTGAGCAGTACGTCGGGCTGGACCTTCCGCACCAGTCGCAGCAGCGGAAACGCAGCCTGGGACACCCGTTTCCGATCGAGCGAGTGGCGCACGATGTCGGCGGGGAGATTCTCGCCCAACGGGCCGATGTTGTTCACGACCGCGAGGTGAACTTCAAACCGGTTGCGGTCCAGGCGTCGAGCGAGAGTTGTGATCACCCGCTCTGCGCCCCCTCCGCCGAAGCTCGGGATCGTGAGCAAGACTCGCAGCGGTCTTCCCCGGCTGGACGCGTCGCCCGACGATCTCAGCCAGTTGAACATGGGATCCATCCCGAAGGTGATTTGTGCCTAGCCCGCCTTGGCCAGACCTTCGCGCGGAGAATAGGTCATTCTTCGGGTCGCGAGAACAGCATTCCCGGCTGAGACCGGTCGCGGGGCGTTCATGGCGGCTCGACCTGCGGAAATTGCCATTATGAGCAGCATGTTCTTCTGCTCCAGCAGGTTGTGGGTGAAGAAGCTGTAGGCGAACACAAAGAGCCCGACGGTCATGCACTCCCAGGATCCATGGGTGCGGCCCGCGCGAAAGGTCAACCAGATCAACGCCACATACGCCCCCAATCCAAAGATTCCGTTGTCGACCCACCGAGCCAGGAACATGTTGTGAGCCCCCAGCTCATTCCCATACGTGAACCCGGTTCCCCAACCGAGGATGGGGTGCTCAAAGATCATGTCGAGGTACTCGTGGATCAGGAGCAGCCGCGAGTCCTCGGATGTGTCCATTGCGTCGAGCTGGCCAGAAAAAAGATTGGCCCGCGAGCCCGCACTCTCGAACATGGGGAGGACCTGCTGAGCGGCATCAGCAGCAATCAGGGCATAACCACCGATCGCGAACGCCAAGCCTCCAAGCAGCACAAGACTTCCCATCCCGTTGCGACGCACGCACAGCCGGACATACGAGGTCCCCACCACTCCCAGCATCAGGACCCCTGACCGGGACAGCGTCAGGAACACCGCCGCCAGTGCGAGCATTCCCCAGCAAATCGTCGAGACAGAAATCCGCGGCCGCTGCCAGTCGAGGGCTCCGATCAGCACCATGACCGTGATCGCCGATCCACGATTCGGGTTAATGCCAAACCCCGCTGCACGTGTTTCCAGCGAGGAGAACGTCCCCGGATAGCGGGCATCGATGAAGATGCTCGTGGCAATCCCGATCAGAGCGATAACATTAGCCAGTCGCCAGCTCTTAGATGATGCGAAAATCGTCACCAGGGGAATCGCCAGCAGATAGATCAGAAAGTCGAGCGCGGGATAAATCGCGTTCATGCCTCCATCGCTGAGGTCGGCATCAGGGAGCGCTGCTCCTGCAAAGGCGAGGACGGCGATTGCGGCGAAGGCAAAGATTCCACCTCGGCAGTCACTCAGCAGCTGGAGGACATGCCGGGGTTGCTGGTACCAGATCGCCACCGCCAGCAGGCTCTGTGCACCGAGCAGCAGATACAACGGCGGGAAGCTGAGGCGGCCTTGCAGTCGCATGCACAAATCGAACTGGCAGAGGAACAGGGCCAGAAAGGTCCCGATCAGGATTCCCGTGAATGTCAGCCGGTCCGACGAAGCGGGCGAGGTGAGCCGAATCGTGGCAGGAGATGAAGTGGGGGGCCTCACGACACATCATCCTTGTTGTAAGGCCTGCCGGCGATCCATGCCGAGGGGACTGTCGTGCCACCGGCGTTGCTCGAACGTACTCACCCGGTCTATCAGGCGGCTGCGAGTGGCTCGGGAGGAGTGTCTGAGTCTGGCTGAGACCTGGATTCGATCTCCTGTCCCTCCTGAATCTTACGCTTCAGAGCCCAGCCGATGGCGGCGGAAAAGTAACACGCAGCACTGAGGTAGACAAGAGCAGTCGACAGGGCGATCCCCGTGACTCCCATTCGCTGCATCAGCAGGTAATTCATCCCGATGTTCATCGCCAGATTCAGTACGCCACACGTGAGGATCACTCGCCGCAACTGCATCGCCACTGCCAGACGGCCGAGCAGGGCACTCCACAAGAAGAACGGAAATTGCAGTGCGTACATGACCTGGACAGCTGCGACGCGGGTGGCCATCTCGGGAGTGAATCGACCTCGCTCAAACGTCCAGTGGACGAGCGGGCCAGAGAACGCCGCCAAGATCACGGTGATCGGGATGGCCATCGCCAGCAGGACGAGAACAGATCGCCGGAGCAGGGTGCGAACCGCGAGCCATTGGCGAGTTGAGACTAACTGGACGAAGTGTGGGAACAGGATTCTCCCCAGTGGCAGTGAGATCAACCCTTGAACCATCGCCACCCAGCGGCTGCCGTAGTTCAGCTCGGAGACGGAGCCTTCTCCCAGCGTCGAGGCCATCGACTGATCGATGATGATCGAGCTGAATCGCAACAGCGAGGCCACAATCATCGGGGCAGTCTGGGCGACGATCCACTGGTTCTCGGGATGCCAGCGGCCGATGGTGGGCATCAGCGGCAGCCCCTCTTGCCTCAAACAATAACCCAGGACCAGCAGGTCAACGACCGATCCGATCGTCAGTCCCGCGACCAGTACCCGGGCATCGGAGATCTGCCACACCCAGACCACAAGAATCATCGCGATCGAGATGACTCCCGGTGAAATCGCCGCAGCTGCGAATCGACCGCGAGCACTGAGGATCGCGGACCAGATCGCACTCATGCCGGCCAGGATCGTGTACGGGACCATCATCCAGAGCAGCGACTGAGTCGACTCTCGCAGTTCCGGGCGGAACCCCGGGCTCATCCAAGGCAGCAACACCGGCCCCAACGCGACTCCCGTCACCACTACGGAGGAGATGAATAACATCCCCCAGAACATCGTCGCGGCGTACCGCTCGCGGGCGATCTCCTCGCCCTCATCCGTTCGGTGTTTGACGTACTGAATCACCAGCGAAGAGGCGAAGCTGATGGCGAAGACATTGCTAACCAGATTCGGCAGGACGACCGCCACCAGATACGAGTCGAGCGTTGAGCCGACACCGAACCGCGATGCGATCTGCAACTCCTTGGCAAAGCCCAACAGCTTGCAGAGGATCGTCAGAATACCCGTTGTCAGGGCGGCTCGGGCGAGTGACGAGCTGCGCACGGTCGACACCAGATTGGTGACCCGCGAGCTCATTCGACTCAAAAGGGAGGCCGCCATGCCGTCTGATCCTTCACCGGCAGTTTGCCAGCCCCTCATTCCGCTGCGTTCCGTGCACGCAGAAATCAGGGAAAAACCACAAAACCACGGGCGAGGCTAGCACCAGCGATTCTGGGGAGTCAATACAGAGTCGTTCTGGGATGTCCTTGAAGACATGCTGAGACACTCGTTCGGGGGCTTGTCTGGCGCGGGCACTCGTTGGAGTTCTTCTCGAAATCCGCCGATTCCGCCAAGCGTGCTCCCGGAATCGCTCTGGTCGAGATGGCCACGACCGGGAAGAATACCCGTACGGAGGTCGAGCCATGACGCGTGGAATAGATCGAGACCTGAAGCGGTTCAATGAAATCGTCCGTGGTAAGATTCGTAAGGACCTGAAGCAGTACGTCAATCATGGCGAGATGCTGGGCCGCAAAGGCCGGGAGATGGTCAGCATCCCCGTGCCCAGTATCGACATCCCGCACTTCGTCCACGGCGACAAGGGCTCGGGCGGTGCCGCTCAAGGTGACGGCGAAGTCGGTCAGACTCTCGGACCAGGGCAGGATCCTGACGGGCAGGGGCAGGCGGGCGGCGACCCCGGCTCGCATGTGCGCGAGGTCGAGATCTCCATCGCGGAGCTGGCCGATATGCTGGGGGAGGAACTCGAACTGCCCCACATCGAGCCCAAGGGCCAGGACTCCATCACCTCCAAGAAGGACCGATATAAAACGGTCAGCCGACATGGCCCGAACTCGCTCCGGCACTTCAAGCGGACCTATAAAGAGGCCCTCAAACGCCAGGTCGCCAGCGGTGTGTACAACGACGCTGACCCGGTCATCGTCCCCACCAAAGAAGACGAACGCTTCCGCAGCTGGAAGACCGAGTTCCAGCCCCAGGCCAATGCCGCGATTCTGTATCTCATGGATGTTTCTGGCTCGATGACCGATGACCAGAAGGCGGTTGTCCGGGCCGAATCGTTCTGGATTGATGCCTGGCTACAACGGCAATACGACGGAGTCCAGCGACGCTACATCGTGCATGATGCGGTCGCTCACGAAGTCGACGAAGACACGTTTTATCGGGTCAAGGAGTCAGGGGGCACTCGCATTTCATCGGCCTATCAGAAGGCGATTCAGGTCATCGCTCGCGATTTTCCGGTCGCCGATTGGAACCTCTACATCTTCCAGTTTTCGGATGGCGACAACTGGGGTGAGGACAACAAAGATTGCCAGCGACTGCTGGTCGAGCAGCTGCTGCCGTTGTGTAACCTCTTCTGCTACGGGCAGGTCGAAAGCCCGTACGGCTCGGGCGATTATTTACGCGAACTCCAGAAACTGACCGACGAGCATGAGAATCTCGTGCTGAGCGAAATCCCCAATCAGGAGGCGATTTACGAGTCGATCAAGACTTTTCTGGGCAAGGGGAGGTAGGGGGAAGAAGGCCAGGGGCTTAGGGGTGAGGGCCTAGGGGCTGGGCGTCTTGGTGCTTGGATGTGGAAGACGGCTAGCTGGGGTGAAATTCGCTCCAGCGGCTCCAGGCGTAGGTCCACTCCATCCACATGCGCATGACTGACCAGAGCGACCGCATCTGGGCCAGCTGGTCACTGGTCAGCGGGGCTTGCTGTTTCATCGTGTCCTGGACAGTGTCTTTGAGGCCCCAGCGAGTGGACAGCTCTGCACAAAGCCCATCAGCGGTCAGATTGTGCTCCAGATCATCGTTGACCAGTCCCGCCCGGTACGACTCCACGAACAGCTGGAACAGTTCTTCGCGAGCGGGGTCGAGTTCGAGAGGTCGAGTCGCCTTGGCGGCCTCAAGCATCACGTCCTCAACCCGGTCGAGGATCTTGCGGATAGTGTTCGGGTCGGCAGCGGGAGTATGTGAGTGGTGGTCCATGGGATTTGGATCAGAAAAGAAAGTGGCGATGTGGACTTGATGCGTGGAGGGCACTCTCACCAACTCGAAGCGTCAGCGAGGGCGAACGTCGTGGCGATGAGTGCCGCCATAGGCCCGGGCATTATGACGTGGTTGTGTGTTTGAGGGGCATCTGAGGCTGTGGGGCGAGATCCCCACTCGTCCTCGCTGACGCTTCGGGTTGGTGAGATGGGAGTCGTAAGCTCTCCGGAGATTCACGAGACATCAGAAAACAAACGGCGCGATCGAACCATGTCGAGTCGCGCCGCTGGTGTTTCCGACTAACTACTGAACACTGATGACTGACAACATCCCTTAGGGGAGTCGCTTCACGCGGATGTTCTTGTAGTAAATCGTGCTGCCGGGGTCGTGAGCCTGGAGGGCGAAAGTACCGCCTTCGCCCAAGCGACGCTCGAAGTCCTTGCTGAACGGAGGCTTGTCGGCGGGTTCTTCGTAATCAACGACCACCTTGTCGTTCAGCTTGATCGTGATGTGCTTGCCAACAACGGTGATGGTCTCGGTCCACCAGGTGTCGTCGGGAATGTTCTTGTCGAGCACGTCCACGATGCCATACAGGCTACCGCTACGCTTTGGATCGGACTGGCTGTTGTTCACCTGAGCCTCGTGTCCGTACTTGGGCCAGCCCACTTCCTGGTACTTGGTGCGGAAGTAGATCCCGCCGTTGCTGCCCTTCTTGGTCATGCAGTCGACCTTGAGTTCGAAGTTCTCGAACGGCTTGTCGTCACCGACATAGAACATGTGGCTGCGCTTGCCATTGGCGACGAGGGCACCGTCTTCCAGCTTCCATGCGTCCGTGTTCTCGGTGGCCGACTTCCAGCCGTCGAGTGACTTGCCGTCGAAGATCACCTTGAAGCCTTCTTCGTCAGCTGCGCCAACGGTGAGGGCACCCAGTCCCAGGGCCACCGCCCCGACCAAACCCAGCCATGCACGTTTCATCGTGTGTCCTTCCAAAGGAGTTCAAAACGCATTGCGTCCGCAGTTCCGTCAGAATCTCTGACAGAGGCCCGCAGTATGTCCCCGTGATTCTGTCGGCCAGAGTCGGTGCATGCAACTCAACTCCCTGATCCCTCTGAATAAACAATCCTTCACGGCGGGTGAAACACCTCGTCCGTACGGTGGTGAATTCGATGGGCTGGCGACAATAATGAGTTGCCGTTCTCGTTCTTCTGGCGGCGGCCATTCAACGTTCTTTCCTTCTCAATTCGAGATCACGACATGCGGCACTTGTTGTCCGTGCTTGGTTGTCTGCTGGTTTTGTCGGTTCACTCGGCGTTTGGCGCCGAGTTTCAGGTCGGGGTGTCCCGTGTCGACATTTCTCCGACGGAGCCGCTGCGACTTTCCGGGTATGGGAACCGGACCAAACCTTCAGAGGGGAGCGACACTCCGCTCTTTGCTCGGGCTCTGGTTCTGCGTGAAGGGGGCGGCCTGATCCGGGTGCTGGTGTCGGTCGACACGATTGGGTTTCCTGGAGATCTGACCGTCGAGGTGGCCAAGCTGTTGAAGGACAAGTTCGGCATTGCCCGCGAGGATGTCGTCATCAGTTCGACGCACTCGCACACCTCGCCGCAACTCTCAAAAGGGCTCGACAACCTGCTGGCGGTACCGATGACCACAGAGGAGCGGGCGAAGTCCGAGGCCTACACGCATCACGTGCGTGACCGCGTGGTAGAGGCTGTCGGGCTGGCCATCAAGGACATGGCTCCGGCAAAGCTCTCGACCAGCGTGGGAGAAGCGGCGTTTGCCAGGAACCGACGTACGATTGTCGACGGCAAGTGGACAGGCTTTGGCGAGAACCCCAACGGAGCAGTGGATCACACCGTTCCCTGCGTGAAGGTAGTGGCTGAGGATGGAAAGACGGTTCGGGCGGTGTTGTTCAATTATGCCTGTCACTGCACGACGTTTGGCCCCGGGCATAACCGCGTGAATGGTGACTGGGCTGGCTACGCAACAGCCGAACTGGAAGCCGCTCATCCGGGGATGCTTGCGTTCTCGATCATCGGTTGTGGAGCCGATGCCAATCCCGACCGTGAGGGGCCGAAGCAGGTGGAACTGGCCAAGGCTCAGGGGCACGAACTCGCCGTGGCGGTGGAGAAGCAGTTGGCCGCCAAGGGGCAGGCAATCGATGCCTCGCTCCAGTCAACCTTTGGCTTTGCCGGCATCGCCAGCGACCGCCCGGAAGAGGCCGACCTCAAGAAACAGCTCACCAGCACTCAGCCACAAGTACGTCAACACGCCGAGAACATGCTGGCCACGCTGAAGAAGATGGGACGGTTGCCCGAGACATATCCGATGCCGATTCACGTCTGGCGATTCGGTGACCAGTTCAGCATGGTGTTTCTGGGCGGCGAGGTTGTGGCCGATTACGCCTTGCGGGTGCGGAAGGAATTCCCCACGGCGACCTGGGTCAGTGCATATTGCGATGATGTGTTTGGTTACGTCGTGTCCGAGCGGATGCGATCCGAGGGGGGATATGAAGTCGACGAATCGATGATCTTCTACAACCAGCCGGGACGCTGGTCGACTGGCACCGAAGAGGTGATCTTCCGCCGAATTCACGAACTTTATGACAACAAGACGCCCGATCGTCCGCGATCGGTTGAAGAGGCTTTGAAGTCGTTCTCGGTCCCGGAAGGGTATGAGGTCGATGTCGTCGCGTGTGAGCCGCAGATTGTCGACCCGATCAACTTCAGCGTCGGTCCCGACGGGCGGCTGTGGGTGGCGGAGATGCGGGACTACCCGCTTGGCATGGATGGGAAGGGCGAGCCCGGCGGGCGGATACGCGTACTCTCCGACAAGGACGGCGACGGTCGATATGAAACGGCAGTCACCTTTATCGACAAGCTGCGGTATGTGACCGGGGTGTTGCCGTGGAAGGATGGGGCTTGGGTCAGTGCAGCTCCCAACGTCCTTTTTGCCCGCGACACCAATGGGGATGGGACCGCGGATGAGATGACGCCTTGGCTGGAGGGATTCATCGACGCGAATCCTCAACATCGAATTAACGGGTTTGAGCGCGGGCTCGACAACTGGATCTATCTGGCGGCTGGTGACTCGACACCCGAGGTCAAGTCGCTGAAGACCGGGCATGTGGAGCAGACGACGCGTCGTGATATGCGATTCAATCCTCGGACCGGTCAGGTGGAAGCCCTCGGCGGGCAGACACAGAACGCCCGCGTTCGTGATGACTGGGGCCACTGGTTCGGCAATACGAACAGCGAACCGTTGATGTGCTACCCCATGGAGGACCGGGATCTGCGCAAGAACCCGTATGTTCCGTCACCACAGGCTTCCGTGCGGATTACCGACCCCGAGATCGCGCCTCCGGTTTATCCGACCAGCCGCACCATCGATCGGTTTAACGACCTGTGGGCTGCGGATCGATTCACTTCGGCGTGCGGTACGGGCTTTTACCGCGATCAGGCCTGGGGGCCCGAGATGTCTGGCGTCGCGTTTGTCTGCGAGCCGGTCCATAATCTGGTGATGCGTTACAAAGTCGTTCCTGACGGAGTGAAGTTCAAAGCGGAGCGGTTCCCGGAGGACCAGAAGCACGACTTCCTGGCCTCTTCGGATAACTGGTTCCGGCCCACCCGGGCTGAAACCGCGCCGGATGGCTCACTGTGGGTGGTCGACATGTATCGTCATGTCATCGAGCACCCGGAATGGATTCCCGAGGCGTGGCAGGCTCGGCTCGATTTGCGGGCCGGAGAGGATAAGGGGCGGATCTACCGCGTGCGTAAGAAGGGCCAACCCCGTGTTGCCAGCTTTGACATGACGAAGTTGAGCGATGTTGAGTGGGTGGCGGCTCTGGCTCATCCCAATGGTTGGCATCGGGACACCGCACAGCAGTTGTTGGTGACTGCGGCCTCTGTCTCTAAAGAGGCTATGTCAGAGATTGAGAAACAGGCGGTGCAGGGCTCTGGACTGGGGCAGCTGCATTCGATCGCGGTGCTGGAGGGACGTGGATTGCTCAAGGCGTCGCATCTGGCTGTCGGATTGAAGTCGACTTCTCCGACTCTGGCGGCTGCTCTACTGAAGTTCGCGACGAAAGAACTGATTGATGACCCGGTCGTTTCTTCGCTGATTCCCGGGCTGGTCAAGAGTGACTCCCTGGAGGTTCGTTACCAGCTGGCTCTCGCTCTGGGACGATCTCGGTCACCGCATGTCACCGAGTGGCTCGGGCAGTTGATCGAGAGTGATCCGCGCGATGAGTGGCTCAGGGCAGCGATTCTGAGTGCGGCTCCGGGGCATGCTGAACCGTTGCTTACTCTGGTGATTCAGCGACTTCCCACCGATGAGGTTCGAGCCACATGGGTGGCCCAGCTTGTGGCGACCAGCCTGGCGGATCAGCCGGAAGCGGGTGTGTCACGCATCCTGAAATCGCTGGGTGGCGAGGCGGCCGGGGCAGAGAACGCCTGGAAGATCGTGGCTGTGGCCAACACGCTGAAGGTCTTGAGCGATCGCGGTTTCACACTGGCAAAGTTGTCCGAGAAGCAAGACGCAGCCATCCAGGAGGCGATCACCGCGTGCCGTCCGGTGCTGGCTGAAGGGGCTCGCTTGCTGGCCGATGAGCAGGCGGATACGGCATTACGAGCGACCGCTGTCACGCTTGCCGGGCAGCTGCCGGGTGATCGTGAGTCGGCCGTCGAAGTGTTGAACGGGTTCTTCACCCCTCAGACTCCCATTCAACTGACTTCGGCTGCGGTCGAACGACTTGCCGCACTGGATGCTGCCGACGGAATTCTGGCGGCGTGGGGGACGCTCTCACCGATCGCCCGGCGTGAGGCTCAAACGGTCCTGACCAGCCGTGCCGGGACCGCAATGGCGCTGCTGAAGGCTGTGGAGGCGAAACAGATCCCGGCGAGCGATCTCGACGCTGCCACGCGGACCGCCCTCACGCAATCCCCCGACGGGCAGATTGCTTCGCTGGCTAAGACGCTGCTCATGGCCTCGGGAACATCCTCCCGGCAAGCGGTGATCGAGAAGTTCAAGCCCGCTCTTGAGCTGACGGGAGACGATGCCCATGGTCGCATGCTGTTCGAGAAAAAGTGTGCGACGTGCCACAAGCATCGCGAACTCGGGAACCAGATCGGGCCCCAGCTGTCAGCACTGACCAACAAGTCGGGCGACTTCCTGATCCGGGCGATCCTTGATCCCAATCAGGCCATCGAGAGCAAGTACACCGGTTACGTCGCGACAACCAAAGATGGCCGTGTCTTTACTGGCATGATCACCGATGAGACTGCGACCAGCCTGACCCTGGCGAAGGCCGATGGCAAGAAGGACACGCTGCTGCGGGTTGACCTTGATGAGTTGAAGTCGACCGGAAAATCCTTCATGCCCGAGGGCTTGGAGCTGGAAATCAGCCCACAAGACCTGGCCGATCTCTTCAAGTTCGTACAGGGGCAGTAGGGCGCTAAGAGTTCGCAACTCTTTATCTACAGTGAGATGGTCTTCAGCGGCCCGGCGTCTTTTGCCGGTGGGCGAGGCTGTTTTTAACTGGTAAGCCTTGTGGGTCGTGACGGGCGTGAGGATCAGCGGAGGGTGGATCGGCGGCGACTGGCTGCTCTCGGCACCCCGGTCTCAAGCGGCATGTCCGGAGACCTCGATAGAATCCATACGGACGAGTTGCGCCGCTGGAACTCCGCGCCCATTTCGGTCGCAGGTTCCCGCAGCCTATTTTCAACCGGAGATCATGGATGATTTCCCGCTACAAGACACTGTGTGTACTGCTGTGCGTGACGTGGCTGGTCAGGCCGCAACCTCTCATCGCACAGGGGGAATCTCCCACTCCAGAGGCGTCAACAGACGCAAAGTCGGAGGCCCCATCTCCTTTGTTGAAAGAGCCGACCACGCCCGATGAGTACATGGAGGCGGTGCTCTATACCCTGAAGATCGCCAGTCCAGAGGTCACGAAGAAATACATCGACGGGCTGCTGGTTCTGGACCCCGATGATGCAACGCTGATTGGTTTTCGCACCAAGCACGGCAGTGCGGCGTTCCTTCAGATGGCTCGCATTGAGGAATTAAACCCAGCGGCGACTGAGTTGCTGGAACGACTGAACGCTGCCAGTTCGCGTCAGGCCAACGATCCCGTCTTCATGGATGGATTGCTCAAGAATCTCTCCGGATCGCCCCGTGAGGCCGATCTGGCCATGCGAGATCTGCAGCATCTGGGCGCTCCTGCAGTGGCGCGGCTGGTCGAGGCGGGGGCTGACCTGAATTCGGGTGTGGACCGCGAACAGGCTTTCATTGCGCTGACTCGCATGGGCGAGCCTGCTGTGGCCCCGTTGATTGGCTTCCTCAATCAAGGCGATGAATCCCAGAAGCTCCTGGCGACCGAAGCGTTCGGGTGGGTCGCGTCCAAGCACGATTCCCCTTACCTGTACGCTATCGCATTCTCTGAGACGAATGTGCCTGGCCTGCGGGATGCAGCCAAGCAGTCGCTTTCCCGTTTGCAGTACAAGGATTCCAAGTTCGCCGGGCGTTTCGATGGGTTTGGAGCAGCCGCCGAGTTGCGATCTCTCGCAGAGCGGTTGTTGAAAGGCGACGAGAAACTCGAACCTGAAGAAGATGGTCTGATTCCCGTCTGGGTTCGCGACAAGGATTCCAACAGCTTCGTCGAGAAGCGGGTGTCACCGCACTCGGCGGCCATCTTTCGGGCTGAGCAATTCGCCCGCCAGTCGCTGGAGTTGAGCCCCACGGATAAACGGGCCCAGAGTGTGTTGCTGAACGTGATTCTGACGCGTGATGTTGAGGGGGCTGGCTGGGATCATCCGGCTCCGACGGGACCGGGCTCCGCTCACGAAGTGGCTGTGCTGGCGGGATCGACGGCTTGTCTGGAGGCCTTGGCTCTCGCGAATGAACAGAGCAACGATGCCGCAGCTGAGGCACTGGTCCGGGCGTTGGCAGATAACGGTTCGGCGGCCTTGATGCGGACCGGGGGACGGCGGGCGGGTGTGGTCGCGGCTCTTGATCATGCTTCACCGCGAGTTCAGTTTGCCGCCGCCGAAACAATTTTGAAGTGGGATCCTCAGAGCCCCTTCCCGGGCTCGAATCGAGTCGTTGAAATCCTGGCTCGTGCCCTGCGGTCCGATGCTCGTGCGAATGGGGTCGTCGTTGATCCGAATCATAATCGGGCGGCGGTGATGGCGGGATTCCTGTCCGAGATGGGGTACGACACACATGTTGTTCCGACGGGAGCCCAAGGATTTGTCGAGGCCAGCACGCGCGGTGATTTGCAGGTCGCTGTGCTGCACCTGAATACGATTCGCTGGGACTTGTCGCCGACGATTGCGAACTTCCGCGCGGACTCTCGAACCCGAAACCTGCCGATTGCGATCTATGGCCCGCATGGTTTCCGAGGTCAGGTGGAACACTTGCTGGTGAATGATCCCCGTTTGACGTTCGTTGAAGAATCGGTGGTTTCGTCGGGGCTGTCGCAACAGCTCAAGCCATTCCTGGCTCAGATGACTCCTCCCGCACTGACGGAAGATCAACTCAGCAGCCAGTCGATCGCAGCGGCAAAGTGGCTGCGTCGGATCGCGGAAGGTCGCTCGAACGTTTACGACCTGTCACCGGCCGAGGAGTCCTTGTATGTGGCAGTGTCGCGGGCCGATATTGGAGTTGATGCGATCACGGCCATGGCTGTGATTCCGACTGCGTCGGTGCAGACGCATCTCGCAGAGGCCGCGGTCAACTCCGGCTACGATGCCGGTTTGCGAATCGCAGCTGCGAATCTGGTCGCGGCACATATTCGCCGGCACCAGAGTCTGCTGTCGGACGATCTGCGAAAACAACTGGTCGAGACCTGGAACAACGAGGCCGATCCGGCGGTGAGAGCGGCGTTGTCGAATGCGGTGGGCGTCCAGGGCCCGAACGAAGAAGGGCTCCCCAGCCTGCTCAAGAACTCCTCGACCGCTGCGGAACCGAATCCGTAGGAGTGAATGAGCCGGCTCAAGTCATGATGGAGTAGAGCGGCTCGCCTTCGCTGATCTTGTGCGGACGACCACGCAGATCGTGCAGCATCATATCGTGCTGCAATCCCATTAGATGGTAGATCGTGGCGGCGATGTCGTCGGGTTTGACCGGGAAGTCGATCACGTCACCCGCGTGACGATCGGTCACTCCGTATACGACTCCGCCCCGAATCCCACCGCCGATCAGCTGGATTGAGTAAGCTCGGGACCAGTGGTCACGGCCACCATCTTTGGCGGTGTTGATTTTGGGAGTACGGCCGAATTCGCCCATGACGACGATCAGTGTTTCGTCGAGTAGTGATCGCTCTTCGAGGTCGGTAATCAGGGCGGAGAGCGCTTGGTCAAACTCAGGCAACAGGTTGTCGTTGTAGATCCGGAAGTGGTCGAAGTGTGTGTCCCAGATCTGGAACGGGGACAACGCGGTGTTGCTCGGGTTCGAGACCGCATTGGCTGTGACGAAGCGGACTCCCGCCTCGATCATGCGGCGGGAGAGCAGCATCACCTGGCCCATTTCGAACCGGCCATAGCGGTCGTGCATCTCTGGGGATTCGCGGGTGAGGTCGAATGCCTCGCGAGTCTTGGAGGAGGTGATGAGGTCCACGGCCCGATTGAAGTGTTTGTCGAGCGTCTGGATCCCCGCAACGGAGTGGTCGCCAGTAAACGGAGAGTCGATCGCTCCGAGCAGATTCCGCCGGGACTGCAGGCGGTCGGGCGAGACCTCGCTCGGAAGTTGCAGGTCGGGCGGGACGGGGAGCTTTCCCTCCCATGCGGGCGAGCGGGCCATCATGCGGTTGCGGACTAGTGGAAACGGATCCCAGCTCTTCCCCAGCCAGCCACCACCCGCACTGGGCGTCGGAAAGCCCATGTCAAAGAGATACGTCGGCGTCAGCACAAAGCTTGGCATCGACTCCGGCGGCGGAAGGACTCGCGAGATCACTGAGCCGTACGTCGGGTGATTGGTCGGCTTGGGGGCGATGTCCTGATCGGTGCCCGGCGAATGACCACTGAGGGCGTAGGCTGCCCCTGTGTTATGCGCCAGCAGGTGGTGATGCATCGACCGCACGATCGCCATGCGGTCGGTCAGCTGGGCCAGCTTGGGGAGCTTTTCGCAGATCTGAAGTCCCGGCACAGCTGTCGAAATCGGCTGATAGGGACCGCGAATGCCATCGGGGGCATTCGGTTTCATGTCGAAGGTGTCCTGCTGAGCCTGGCCTCCATTCAGGAGCATCAGGATGCAGTGCTTGGCCTTGGCTGTTCCGCCCGACGACTCAGCGATGGCGTGCTTGAGCAGCCCGGGCAGCGAGAGCCCCCCGAGCGCGAGACTTCCGATGCGGAGCAGCTCACGTCGAGCAATCTTGCCCCGATGAGAAATCGGCCGACCAAAGACACCGAACATCACGCCCCCGCTCGTTGATCTGGGGTTATTTGTCACCGTCAGTGCAGCACAGAGGCAGTGTATAGACTTCGACTGTGCAGAGGCAGTGGAAACCCGGCGGCGAAGGGGCCAGTCGCCAGATCGAGGATCACGGGAGGAGCCAAACGCCTACTTCAGTCCCGTTGCGGTGATGGTTGACCGACCCAGCGTCTGGATGTCGACGTTGTTGGCCCCCTCAACGGGTTTTTGCAGGAACTTCGGAAGGACGAGACGGTCGAAGAATCCAAAATCGGCCTTCTCGCTCGCTTTGCGAAGTACGCTTTCGATGCTCTCCCCACGTTTCAGCATCATCATCCCGGGGATGTTGGTGGCCCGATTCAGCCAGGCGTCTTTCTTCTGATAGACAAAACGGACCTCCGAAAAGTACTCCTGGACCTTGTGGTCCCCGGAGTGAAAGTACGAGACCGTTCGTTCCTTGGGGCCGGTCACACTCGCGACCAGAGTGATGTTGGCGTTGTCGGAGATTGGACAATTCATCGCCGCCAATTTCTTGGTCAGGGCGGTCCGGACTCTGTCCTGTTCAGCTGCGGGGACTCCTGTGACATCCAGCTTGACCTCGACCCCTTCCCGGAACACAAAGAGGTCGGGCTGAGTGAGGGCCTTTTCAAGGACATCGCGGGCCGCCTTGTGGGGCAATTCCAGCGGCAGAAGGATGCCTGCGTTACGCACTGGGGTGATTGCTGCAAACGTCATGTTTCCGTTTGTCGCGAGCTGTTCGGCTCCGAAGTACTCCCAGAGCTTCAACTGGCTGTCCAGATCGACGACGAAGCGACCGCCAAACATGAAGGCGCTGTCGCTGATCAAGCCACTCGTTCCGATCGCGTGGATCCCCTGGACTTCAAAGTTGGAGGTGATCTCGCCGTTCGACGTGTTAACAGCGACGATCTGGTTCTGTGAGTTACAGACCATCTTTTTCCCGGACGGGCTGATGGAAACGATGGCAGACTTCATGGGGTTTGGAGTCGCTGCCGACGCGATGACCTTACCCTCCGCAATGTCGAGGAGTCCGTAAGTGCTTTCGCTACAGAATCCCAGAAGTTTTCGGTCTCCGCTGAGGCCGGGGACTGCGCCGTGCGATGTTTCGAAGTGCCAGATGGGTTTGACCTTCTTGAGGTCCCAATAAGCCACTCGTCCGTGTGAGCTGCAAGTGACGAGGTGCTCTTCGTCGATGAACTCGGCCCATTTGACGTCACTTTTGGTGTCTTCATACGGATACCAACCGGCAGATCTCTGGATGTTTTTGCCCTTGATCTTCCAGAGTTCGAGGGTCTCCTGATTGCCAAAACCAAACTTGTCGTGCCGCATCAGCACCTGAGATGCATCTCCGCTCAACGCGATTGGTGCTGCCAGGGCCTGAACGGCCTCGGTCTTGGCTGCTCTGCCTCCTTTGAGGTCGCAGATCAGCAGTCGGACCTGAGAGTCCGAATCTTCACGCCCCGTACGGAACGAGACAACAAGCTTCTGAGCAACGGGGTGTGAACAGAGGCCCCCGACTGTTTCAAAGATGTCAACACGGGCGGGCAGAGGCGCCGGTTTCAGCTTGCCACCCCAGCCGGGATGTTCGGCCACGGTGGCAGTCCATGGATCGCCAGACTGATCCACGATGATGGTGTCCGAGTCGCTCCAGTCGACCTTATAACGCTTGGCGACGGTCTCGTTTGATCCAGACTCGTCCTTAGAATCTTCCTCGCTGTCGCCCGGCTGAAATGGCGAGTCCCCTTCTTCGGACGATTTAAAGGGACTATCGGAATCGAGAGACTCAATGTACTTCTGGTCATCCTCGCTGAGTTGCTTCAGCTCGATCTCCATCTTTTTCCCGGACTTTAGTGTGAGCTTCACTTTTGTCCCGGACATCCCGGAGTACTTCGCTTCGATTTTGTGCTTGCCAGTCGAATCGGCCCACGTTCGTGTTTCCTCTGCGTCTGCAGCGGATACACAGAGGAAAACCATGACAGCCAGTGCCACCAGGATATTGGGCAATCGGGGGATAACCTTACAGCACATGGAGAGATCTCTCGTTGGACTGGAACAGCCTAGATAAAAATTAAATTACCCTTGTTAAGAGTTGGGAGTCAAGCAGGTCATTTGTGGAATAAACAGTGTTCCATAAATTTTAACGACCTGCTTTCCGCAGGCTGCCGGTCTTCAGGAACTCGTGCTGGACGGGGACTGTCACCGATTGACCGGTGGGAGCTTTCAGTGTGATCTGCTCGGGGGCGAAGGTGATCGTTTCAACCTGTTCAAAACCAGCGGGGATCTGGGCGACGCCTTGAATGTAGTGGATATGCGTTGGGTGGTCGTTTGTTAGTGAGACCGAAGTGGGTATGCCTTGCTTCGACAGGACATTCTCCGCGATCGAAGCTGCCAGACCATCGGCGAAGTGACTCGTCACATCTTCAACTCCGAGGCAGTGATTCCGGCCATTCCACGGATGTCCATGCCGCCCGTGGTTCTCGATCCACAAAACTGTACTGGCCAGGACTCGCGGGTCCTTGAGCGAGAACCAGACGTAGCCCTGGTCTGCGTATGTCGCAGCCATCCACGCGGGGCCCTCGACCGACGGATCGTTGATGAGCTGGACCAGATCGGCGAACCCGAAACGGGCGGGAAGGCGAGTGAGGTCAGCAGAGGGGGCATTCTTGGCGAGGGCGGGGACCTTCGTCATGTCGGTCCACTGAGTGCCGGGGAGGAGTGACTGGTACTCGCGGCTCTTCGGATCGCTGAAGACGCCGGGGTAGGTCATGCCGAATCTCATCCGACTGCTGGAGAGCCTCACGCGACCCTCCTCGTCCGGCATCGTGAGCGTGGCGTGATGTCCGAGGGGAACCGAGCCTGCGAATCCCTCGATTGTGTGCCGGGAGTAGACGACATTCTGGCCCTTCACCAGTGACAGCTCCTTGGTCACCTTTCCGGGGCGAACATGGGTGGTGAACTCCAGAGTGAGCGACGCGACGTCGCCCGATTGCGAGTTGTTGATGAGTTTCCAGGGAGCCCCGGCGACCTCCCCGTGGGGCGGGTGTTTCTCTCCGTTGACTGCTTCCGCGTTCCCGCCGAATGGCATGCAGAAGAAGTCTCCCCGCAAGGGGACCAGAACCGGGGCGGGCATTTCCTGCTTTGGCTCGTCTTGCCACGGCGTGATGTGGTACGGCTGGACCGGATGGGCGGCGTCACGGCAGAACGTTACCGGGGCCATGTGACCGCCGATCTCCGTCACCGCCAATTCGACCTGTGGCGTACGGATGACCCAGCTGGGCTGGGAGTGGATGGATTCAAGAGAGGGGGGCTGGGAGGCAGGTTCAGCGGCCGTGAGGGGCAGGGCACCGGCTAAGAACATGGCGGCCAGCGTTGCGGCAAACGGGAATTGAGCCGATCTCATCAGTATCTCCCCAGTTTTGTTGAAATGACACAAATTGATATGAGTATTGGAGATCCGAGATGTTGACGCAAGGATTCGGGGGGCAGTTACACGCAAGACGCTGGCCGCTGAAGGGCAGAGATAGAGCTCGGCCAGGAGATTTGTGCCCCGCCGCAACTCCTTGCAGGGTGAGGAACTTCACCGGTTCGTTTGCTTCGGCGGGAAAGGGGCATTACACTCCTCCCTCTCAAATTCACGCACGTGTGCCTGCCTTCCCGTATGAGACGGGCCGAGCAGGGACCATTTCGAGGTGAGTCATGAAAGAAGGCATCCATCCCGATTACCATCCCGTCGTGTTTCACGATGTCGGTTCGGGCGTCAAGTTTCTCACTCGTTCCACAATGACCAGCAAGGACAAGGTCAAGTGGGAAGACGGGAATGAGTATCCACAGATCTCCGTCGACATCAGCTCGGCCAGCCACCCGTTCTACACCGGTAAGATGAAGTTCATCGACGCCGCTGGCCGTGTCGAAAAGTTCCAGAAGAAGTACGGCTGGGCCAAGAAGGACGAAGAAGGCAAGTAGCCTCCTCAGCTCTGAAATTCGACCGACCCGCCGGGATCATGTCCCGCGCGGGTTGTTCGTTTGGTAGGAAGTTGTCAGTGGGCAGGCAGTTACTCAGTGAAGACAGCTCGCCTGCATTTAGTCCGTTCTGGCCCTGGTCCCTCGCCTCTCAGCCCTAGACTTTCTTATGTACCCCAGCTTGCAACTGAAACTGGATCGCTTTGAGGAAATCGAGCGGTTGCTGCAGAGTCCAGACGTGCTGTCGAACCCGACAAAGCTGGTCGAACTGCAGCGCGAGTATGGAGGCCTGCGCAAGATCGCCGAAACGGTCCGGAACTTCATCAAGCTGGAACAGGATCTGGCAGCTGCGCAGGAGTTCCTGAACGAAGCGACCGACGACGAGAGTCGTGAGTACGCACAAGCAGAGGTCAACGAACTCTCGGCCAAGAAGACCGAGCAGCAGGCCGAACTGGAAGACCTGGTCACGGCGGGCGATTCGATCACTCGCGGTGGTCTGATCATGGAAATTCGGGCCGGGACCGGAGGCGATGAAGCGGCACTGTTCGCGGGTGATCTGTTCAACATGTACTCGAACTACATCACGAACCGTGGCTGGTCCATGGAACTGATGGAAGTGACTGAAGGAGAAATGGGCGGGTACAAGGAAATGGTCTTCTCGGTGTCGGGGGAAGGGGCCTTTCACCGGTTGCAGTTCGAGAGTGGTGGGCATCGCGTGCAGCGCGTCCCCGCCACCGAATCGCAAGGGCGAATTCACACCAGTGCCGCAACCGTGGCTGTGCTGCCCGAAGCGACGGAAGTCGAAATCGATATCAAGGAAGAAGACCTGCGCATCGACACGATGCGGGCTGGTGGGCCTGGTGGCCAGAAGGTGAACAAGACGGAAAGTGCTGTCCGCATTACCCACATCCCGTCGGGGCTGGTGGTGAAGTGCCAGGACGAAAAGAGCCAGCACAAGAATCGGGCTCAGGCCATGCGTGTGTTGCGTAGCCGTCTCTATGAATTGACGCGGTCGCAGGAGCAGGCGGCTCGGGCGTCGGTACGTCGCACATTGATCGGTTCGGGCGATCGGAGCGAACGCATCCGGACCTACAACTATCCCCAGGCCCGTATCACCGACCACCGTATCGGGTACACGATCTACAAGCTCGACGCCTTCATGATGGGGGAGATCGACGAAATGATCGAAGCCCTCGTCGAATTCGACCGCCAGGAGCGGTTGAAGATGGTGCACGAGTAAGCGGGTGGGATCAGAACTCCAAACGAATCAGAGAGCCGGAAGCGTGATCGCCCGGAGTGAGCAACGTTTGACTTCAACTCCGGGCGATCACGCTTCCGGCTCGACGGGCTCGGCTCGGTGAAGCAGACTGGCAGGTTTGTGACATGAGTCGGGTTGCGGTGAAACTTGCTCTCTTTTCGTTTTGAAACTCTGCTATTATTAGAGGAAGTTCGAAGCGCGAATCACAATCAGTCACCCACGGAAAGAAGGAGTCAGCGATGGCCAAGGGAAACAACAGCCAGAAAAACGACAAGAAGAACAAGAAGCCCAAGCAGGACAAGAAGGGCAAAGAAGTCAAGAAGTAAGATCGCAAATGACGGTGGCCCCCAGCTGATGGCTGGGGGCATTTGTTTTTGAGGTGTTCATTATTCTTCGCTCAGGACAGACAAGAATCTCTGTCCCACTCCTGCACAACAACAGTGGAACAGACATTCCTGTCTGTTCTGATTGTGACTGAAGACGTATCGCGAACGTGCTCTAGCTGAACAGACTCGTAATCGGTTGCCCGCCGTATACCGCGTGGGGGCGTCCCGACGAATCGTGCAGCGTCATTTCGGGGTTGATGCCGAGGGCGTGCATGAGCGTCGAGTTGTAATCGTGCGGCGAAACGGGGGACTCATCGGGGTAGTAGCCCCGGCTGTCACTGACTCCATAGGACTGGCCACCGCGAATGCCTCCGCCCATCAGCAGCCCGCTGTAGCAGAACGGGTGATGTTCCCGACCAGCCGCGGCATTGATGATCGGCTTGCGGCCGAACTCTCCGACCCAGGCGACGATGGTGTCGTCGAGGAGGCCGCGCTCTTTGAGATCGGTGAGAAGTGATGACAACGCCATGTCGGCTGATGGGATCAGCGTGTCCTTCAGCCGGTTAAAGTTGTTGCCGTGAGTGTCCCAGAAGTTCTGGCCGTCGTTATGCCAGTTCACCGAAACGACGGGCACATCCCGCTCAATCAACCGGCGGGCGAGCAGGACTCCCTGACCATGGATATTGCGACCGTAGCGGTCACGGGTCGCGTCGGATTCCTCACTGAGATCGAACGCCGACCGGACCGAGGACGATGCCAGAAGTCCAGCTGCGCGGGCATGCTCTCCCTCTTGTCTCAAGATCGCCGGAGCTTCGAGAGCCAGCTGCTGACGATTGATCTCGTGGAGCAGGGCTTCGCGGTGCTGCAATCGGTTGAGCGGGATTCCTTCGGCCAGAGCGAGTGACGGGATTGACCAGTGCGGATCCGCCAGATTGCCTTCCGCCAGAAACGGATCGTACGTCCGTCCGAGCCAGCCGCCATTCTGCCCCGGAGCCTTGCCTCCGGGCGCAGCTGGGTGCGACACGATCCATGGAACCGTGACAAACGGTGGCAATCCCGGTGGGTTCGGCAGCACGCGGGAGATCACCGAACCAATGTGCGGAGTGTCTCGCGGACCGGGCGGGATGGCGTCGGTCTTGTTGACGGGGGGCAAGTGACCGGTGAGTAGTGTATGGGCACTCGACAAGTGGGCGGGGTCGTTGTGGTTCAATGAACGCACGATCGCGACACGATCCATCAGCGGGGCCAGCCTCTGGAAATGCTCACAGATCTGGATACCCGGGGCCGAAGTCGCAATCGGTTCGAAGGTCCCGCGAATCTCGGCAGGGGCATGGGGCTTCATGTCGAACGTGTCGAGATGGCTCGGCCCACCCCACATGAAGATAAAAATGAGCCGCTTCGCTCGCCCGAACCCTTGGTCGTTCAACCGTGCCGCTGGGGCTGCGTGAGTGGCCTGAGCCAGCCCATGGACGCCTAACAGCCCGAGCCCGCCCGCCTGCAGAAAGACTCTTCGCGACGGAGAGGAGAAGGTTCCCGGAGTGTGGTGGTGAGGAAAAACGCTCATAGGATAAACATATCTAATTGCTTGGATGCGAGTCAAGTTGACCGTGCTCCGCGCAGGGCTTTCTGTGTGACAAAGAGTCCGGGAATAGCGATTATTGCCTCTGTTCGAGGCATCGTGGCGAGCATCAGGCCGGGTGGCGAGCGTCGGGCGTCAGCCCGATGGTGCATCTGAGGGTGAACTGCCTACTGAGCATTGCCTCTCTCTCCAGTCGACCTGTGTCGCGGGGCGAATTCCTGCCAGCATGTGCTGAACCAGTGCCTCTCCGTATACTCAGACTTCCTCGCCCGTGTATTCAGATGAAATGTCGTCGCTCGTGAACGATCCCTCCAACAAGCCTCCGCGTCGTCCTCGTTATCAGGGGAAGAACCCGCGACGGTTCGACCAGAAGTACAAAGAACACCAGCCCGAGCGTTACGTCGAGGATGTCGAAAAGATCCTGGCCAGTGGCAAGACACCGGCGGGGACCCACCGACCGATCATGGTGGCCGAAATCCTGCACGTGCTGCGGCCGCAACCCGGTGAAGTGGCGGTCGATTGCACCTTGGGGTATGGCGGGCACTCACGGGAGCTGTTGAAGGCAGTGCAGCCGGGGGGGCGATTGGTGGCCCTGGATGCTGACCCGCTGGAGTTGCCCAAGAGCGAGCAACGATTGAGGGACTTGGGGTATCCAAGCGAATCGCTAATCGTCGCGCGGACGAACTTTGCCGGGTTGTCGCGGACTCTCGCCGAGCATGCTCCCGAGGGGGCCGATGTGTTACTGGCTGATCTGGGGCTGTCGTCGATGCAGATCGATGACCCGGTTCGCGGGTTTTCCTACAAGCACGATGGGCCACTCGACATGCGGATGAATCCACAGCGGGGGCACTCAGCTGCGGAGTGGCTGGCCAAAGTGAGTCTGGCCACACTGGTCAAGACGCTGAGCGAAAACGCCGATGAGCCGCAGGCGGTCCTGCTGGCTCGAGTGATCCTCGACGCTCAGTCGCAACGGCCGTTCGCGACGACGCTGGAACTGGCGGAAGTGATTCGACGCACGCTCCCTCGATATTCGACCGACGATGTGACAGCCACGATTCAGCGTGTTTTTCAGGCCATCCGGATCGCGGTGAATGATGAGTTCGAGGTTCTCGACTCTCTGCTGCGCCAGCTTCCGCAGTGCATTAAACCGGGGGGACGCATCGCGATTCTGACGTTCCACTCCGGGGAGGATCGCCGGGTGAAGCACGCGTTCAAGGAGGGATTGGCAACTGGGGCCTATTCCCGTGTGGCTCCCGATGTGGTGCGGGCGACGTTCGAGGAACAACGGGCAAACCCACGATCGTGTCCGGCGAAACTGCGCTGGGCTGTCCGTTGAGAGGTATTGGGGATCGCGGTCTGAGGTCGGGATGGGGGGCTGAGCCGCAGAGGCACTGGGATTTCTGCAGTCCGCGCCCACGGAGGGAAGGCAGGATGGCGTACTCTTGTTATCCTAGTGCGACTGTGATCACGACCGCTTGAGACGATCATGCTGGCATTCATTCGTCAACATCTCGGCATGCCTCTGCTGGCCAAGGAATTGACGGAGCAGGCAGCCCGCAGTCGGACATACGTGATTCGATCTCTGTATGCCGCACTCCTGTTTGCCGCCGGGTTATTTATTGTCTATGGGCGGGGGTCTTCTGGTGGCGTCGCCCAGATGGGGCAGGGCCAGGAGATGTTTAATCAGATCTTCAGGCTCCAGCTGTTGGCGATTTTCGTAGTGCTGCCCGCCACTTGCGCGGGGGCCTTTGCGGGGGAGAAGGAGCGAGAGAGCCTGTCGCTGCTTCTGCTGACCACCATTCCCCGAGCCATGATCGTGCTGCAGAAGTTGCTCAGCCGAGTCATCCCGATGTTGTCGTTTGTCGTCCTGTCGTTTCCGCTCCTGGCGACGGCGTACAGCTTTGGCGGTGTGCAGACGGATCAACTCTATCAGTCGCTGGTTTTGCTCGTGCTGCTGGCGGTGTTTGTCGGATCGATATCGATCATGTGCTCGACTTATTGCCGGACGACTCTCGAAGCATTTGTGGCGACCTATCTGTGCCTGCTAGGCTTCGTGATTGCCTTCTGGATTCAGGTCCAGCCGGGGCAACTCATGTATCGACTAATGGGGAGATTCATCCCCAGTGGTGGATTGTTCGAAAGTCTCTTCATCCTGATCGTTAGAATTCTAGGCGTAGGGCCAGAGCCTGTAACACTGATTAGCTATTCATTGCTTGCGTTCACGCTCGCGTGCCTCTTTCTGTACCAGAGAGCATTCGTCCCGCCCAAGAACCTGTTGTTGACCGCCTTTCGCAAGGTGGATGCGGTCTTCAACGACATGAACTCCGTGACCGGCGGGGTCGTGCTGGTGAAAGACGGCGATCCTTATCCCGATTCCGATCCGATTGCCTGGCGCGAGACCGCCAAACGGTCGCTGGGTACTTTTCGGTATCTGTTCCGCATTCTGGTGTTGATCGAGTTGCCGATTCTGTTGGTGTCGCAAGGGATTCGCGTCGACCTGGTGCGTTCTGAGTCGAGCATGTCAGTGCTGTTGTACTGCCTGTGGGTGATTGCGATCGTGCTGACGGCGATTCACTCCGCCAGTGTGATTTCCACCGAGCGGTCGAGGCAGACGCTCGACGTGTTGCTTGTCTCGCCGATCGATGGGCGTGAGATCCTGTCCCGGAAGCTGAGCGGGGTGCGGCGGTTGTTCTGGACGTTGATGGTTCCGTTCACGACGGTCTTCTTGTTCCAGCACTGGTTTCACGGGGCCAGGATCGATTTGCGATACCTGATCCTCTGCTTTGGCGGCGTATTCACGGTGTTGCCGCTGGTGATGTGGAGCGGGATGGCGATTGGACTGGTTGCTCGGTCGCAGATGCGGGCGATCCTGATTCTGCTCGGGATTTTGGCCGTGGTGATTCTCTCGGGGCCACTGTTGATCTATGTGCTCGATCTGATGGGAGTGAACTCTCTGACGATGGAACGCTTGTCGCGTATTACCCCGGGGAGTGCAGTGCAGTTCTTGGAAAGTCGGTTCTTTGCTCGGGGTGAGTCCGACGTCATGTGGATACGGTTCTGGGGACTGGCAGCCGTCATCAGTCTGTACGGAATCGCAGCTGTCCTGCTTCGTCGGTGGGTTTTGGCCTCAGCGGATCGGCTTTTGGGGCGAGTCCAAGAGGGGGGCACGCTGGTCGGTGGTCGCGGCGACGATGAGCCCGTGATCGAGATGAAGCCAGCTGTCGGGTAGCGGTGTCACCACACTCGGAGGCGGGGGCCCGGCCTGAGCGGGCTTGGTTGTGAACCTCTCCTCGTGATCTCGTCCCGGCGATTTCGCGAAGTCCGCTCGAGTGCTCTTGGAAAGCTGGTGAGATTTTCGATCTCGTTGTCTTTTGTGCGCGTGTCAATCAGTCGCGGGACCGTTATCCTATCTCTGCCGTTGCGTAGGAGTTTCTCAGACGACGGTCAGGCACAAAACAGGGATTCACAGGGATGGACCGGTCCCGTTCTCGTTCAACACCACCCCCCGCTGATCTGATCGGCTCGCAGTCGAGATTTGATGAGCTGTGCGAGGAAATCGCCGAGGCGGGGATCGTTGCCTTTGACACGGAATTCGTGTCGGAGAGTTACTATCGACCGAAGCTGTGCCTGGTCCAGCTGGCGACGCCCAACGGGGCCTACCTGGTCGATCCGCTGGCTGTTCCCGACTTGAGTGCCTGGTGGGCACTGATGGCCGATGACCAGACGACGATCATCGTGCATGGCGGACGCGAGGAGATTCGCTTCTGCCAGCGATATGCCCAGGCGATGCCGCGCCGACTGATCGATGTGCAAGTGGCTGAGGGGCTCCTCAGTCGCGGCTACCCACTGGCCTACAAAAACATCGTCAGCAAGGTCATGGGGAAGACCGTTGGCAGCCATGAGACGCGGTCCGACTGGGAACGGCGTCCTCTGGCTGCGAAACAACTGGAATACGCTGTTGAAGATGTCGAGTTTCTGCTTGAGATCTGGAAACGCCAGGAACGCTCGCTTCAAAAACTCGGCCGGATTGACTGGGCGTTCGCCGAGTTTGACCGCCTGATTCAAACGGTTCAGCAGGAGCAGGATCGCGAAGGGTGGCGACGGCTCAGCGGTTTTCAGCGTTTCTCTCCCAAAGAGCAGGTCGTCGCCCGCGCCCTGTACGAATGGCGAGATCGCACAGCTGAACTGCACGACCGGCCGGCCCGCGTTCTGTTTCGCGACGATATGTTGCTGGAACTGATCAAACGCCAGCCGAAATCGGTTCACGAGATGAACCTGACCCGCGGAATGCAGCGGCGAGATTATCAGCTGTTCGCGGACGAGATCATCGAAGTGATTCGCGGTGCCCAGGCGGTCCCGGCCGATCAGTGGCCTCAGAATAGCTCTGGTCGATCTGGTCCACCGATCGACGATGTCTTGTCGAAGCTGTTAAGTCTGGCGTTGTCGAATCGTTGTGCAGACATGAATCTGTCGATGTCGCTCGTGGGAACGATGTCGGATATCGATGAACTGATTCGCTGGCACGTCCTGGATGGTCAAAAAGGGCCGCTGCCTAAACTCATGGATGGGTGGCGGGCCGATGTTTGTGGCGACCTGCTGACTGACCTGCTTGACGGGAAAGTCTCGTTACGGGTCAGTAACCCCCGGTCTGATGCTCCGTTGCGGTTTGATCGCCGCGGGGAGTGATGGCCCGCGTGCGTTCCCTTCGCCCAGGCGATGAGTGATCGCGATCTGGTCGTCCACCGCTCACTGTAATTTCTCCTGTCCTAAGGAACTCTCTCGAACATGGTGACCATTCGTCCTGTCCGTCGTGCTCTGGTGCCCGTGAATTCTGATGCTGCGCAGCGGACATCGGCGCCGAACTATGACGAGTTTCAAAGCGATCTCGAAATCTGGCAGATGCTGCAGGAACGCCCCGAGAACGTTCTGCGCGTGAAGATGCCGCACTGCCATGTGGCGAAGAAAGAGGACATTTACGCCGAGGATGACCCGAAGGCTCTCGACCACGCTGAGGAGCAGTGGAAGTGGCTGCGCGGCTGTGGGCTGCTGAAGGAATCGCCCGGAACCATGTGGGTGTATCAGATCGTGTCGCCCAAGCGGCCTGACGCTCCTCAGATGGGGTTGGGCGGTTATGGCCGGACCGCTGAGATTCGGACTCCTTCGACCCCCGATGGTGTCATCATCCGCAATGAGGGAATTCGTCAGGAAAAAGCCGAAGGTCGTGCCCGTCTGATTCGTCGGATCAAGGCCTACATCGGCACCGTGAATCTGGCGGTGCGGGATGACTCTGACCAGCTCCTGACGGCTCTGGAAGCTGCAGCGGCTGCTCGGCCCTGTGACTACGAGGCCACTGACGAAGCGGGCAACATCCACCGCGTCTGGCTGGTGACCAACGCCGCTGAGATTGCGAAGTTCACCGCGTTGATGGCGGCTGAACCCGCTGCTTATGTGGCCGACGGCAATCATCGCAGTGCCGCAGCTGCGTCGCTGGGGTATGAAGAGTTTCTGACGGTGTTCTTCCCCACGAGTCGGTTGGGGCTGGAGCCGTACAATCGTCTGTTGCCGAGCAATGGCCTGACCCGCGACCAGTTCTTTGCAAAGCTAGGCGAGTCGTTCGACATCAAGCACCTGGGCAAAGTGCCGCCATATCGTCCCGACGCGGTCAACACGATGGGGATTTACTTTGGCGGCGAGTGGAGCGTGGTCACCCCGAAGCCAGGCGTGTTCAATAAGAATGACGCCGCAGAGTCGATCGACTCTGACATCGTGCAGCGTTTGATTATCGACAAGATCCTGGGCATGCCCGATGGTCGTGATAAGCGGATCAACTACGTCGGTGGCAACAAGGACGCCGCCTATCTCCAGGCTCGCGTCGATGCCGGAGAGTACGATCTGGCGATTTCGCTGGCTCCGGTGACGATGGATCAGTTCTGTGCCGTGTGCGAGCAGAACAAGTTCATGCCGCCCAAGTCGACATGGTTCGATCCCAAGATCCGCAGCGGGCTGGTGATGGCGATCCTCGACTGAGGGACGAGACACCGATTTGGCCTGACGGAGTCAATCATTTACCGCAGAGTGCCGCTGAGTCACGCAGAGGAACCTGAGGAGTTTTCCTCACCCTCTGCGACACTCAGCGGTTCTCTGCGGTGTTTTTGCTGGGATTCGACTCACGATCAATTACTTTTTGTCGGGCTTCGAGAACTCGCCCGCGTCATAAGCTGCCCAGAAACTGGTGGGGGTACGTACGGGCGCGTTGCCCTCGAATTCGATGTCGAGCTCTCGCAGTGTGGGTATCTGTCGTACGAAATCGATGCCGTCCGTGATGCGGCTAGGGGTGAAAATCAACCGCTCCAGCAACATCCCTTCGAGCGGACGCAGGTCGGTGATCGGCGTTCCCGCAATGTTCAGTCGTTTGAGCCCCGGCAACCGACAGACGATATCCAGGTCGCTGACATCGCTGCCCTGCAGGTCGAGGCTCACCAGGTTCATTCCCAGCAGCGGCGTCAGGTCGCGGACTCGCGTGTCTCGCAACCAGAGAGTCTCCAGTGCCATTCCCTTGAGCGGGCTCAGGTCGGTGACTGCGGTTTGACACAGATTGAGCTCACGCAGCGGCATCCCGACGATCGGTGACAGGTTGCTGACCTTCGATTCGCGGCACCAGAGGGTCGTGAGTGGCATACCGGTCAGCGGCCCCAGGTTCTCGATCGGTGTCTTTTCGAACCACAGCTGAACCAACGGCATTCCTTCGAGTGGAGCGAGGCTGGTGACTTGAGTCTGCGACAGGTCAATTTGAGTGAGCGGCATACCAGCCAGTGGCGTGATGTCGCTCACGGGAGTTTCGCTCATGTCGAGTTCCCGCAATGGCAGCCCATGCAGTGGCGACAAGTCGGCGACCTTGGTTTTCTTGAGCTGCAGCGTTTCGAGTGGCATACCCGCGACCGCGGACAGGTCGCTCACGGGATTCGCCATGAGATTCAGGTTGCGGAGCGGTTGCCCCTTCAAAGCGGTGATGTCGAGAATGCCTGACTCGGTCAGGTCGGCCCCCACGAATTTCCCCGCGACCTTACTGAAGCGAGCGTTCGAGTTTGCTCCAAGTTTCTCCCGGAGTTCAGAGGCGGTAAGGGGGACTTCACCGGTGGGCTGCGGACGCTCTGGGCGAGATTCAGGGGGCGTGGCCACTGTATGAGGCTGTTCCGACTTCCCACATCCCAGCGCGAATACCAATGGAAGAGCGTAGGTCCACGAGTGTTTTGACATGAGCATGACAACGCAACGAGAGAATTTGTGATCGTGCTGGAGATCGCAAGTGATCGATGGGGAGCAACCCCTCCGATCTGTGCCATCCTTTTAATCTGTGTCCCGGATTCTGGCACGATCAAAAGTGGAGGAAACAGATTTTAGGGATGCACACGGATGAGAAATGGGTGTGAGGCCAGTCTCCTGGCGGGAAGCTTCTTTTGTTCACGGTCTCACTCGGTAGGTGCCGAGCGGGCCGCTGAGAGGAACTGGCCGACGAGATCGGGAGACTTGCGACCGCGCTCGACTTCCACGCCGCTGGCGGTGTCGACACCGAACGGGCGGACGGTACGGATGGCCTCGGTCACGTTGGCCGGAGTCAGTCCCCCAGCCAGAATCAGTCGCGGCCACTCAGCCTTCCAATCGGTCAGGGCGGTCCATGGGGCGACTTTGCCGGTGCCGCCGTACTCCTTCGAGTCCCACGCATCGACCAGGCACGCCCACGGCCGCACCTTTAAGTGAGCCATGGCAGCCAGGTCCTGTTTGATCGGATCAATCGATGGCGACGAAAGTCGGTAGACCCGAATGATCTTCAGGTCGCTGAAGTGCTGCAAAAATTCCGGCGGTTCGTTTCCGTGCAGCTGAATATGAGTCAGGCCGACATCGATCACCGCTTTACGGATTTGCGTCGGGGTATGGTTAACGAATACGCCGACCAGATCGACCGTCGGCGGCAGCAGTCGGCGCATCTGGACCGCAGCTGGGGTGCGGACCAGCCGGGGCGACTTCGCATAGAAGTTCAGCCCGATGGCGTCCGGGACTCCGTGTGTCAGCGACTCCTTCAGGATGGTGGGATCGTTCCATCCACAAATTTTAACCCACATGCGGCGGCTCTTCAGAAGTTGATGGTTGGGGATGAGAGTTGGGGGACGACACTGGGGGCGATTCGCGGGTTTGACGCTGGTCGGTCGCCATGGCGAGGACGCCAGTCACGAGGACGGCTCCGACTTCGATCGCCGCCAGCAGGGCACCATGTCTCCGCAAGAAGATATTACCCGGTGAACGCGGATCGCCGAACTGAGTCATCACAATCGCCAGCGTTGTTCCACAGAACAGGAAGCTGGTGACGATGACTGCTTTCCAATAGGGATTCACCGGCGTGGAGACATGATCGGGTTCCGCCCCGCCAGATGGTGGGGGACTGTTGGAGGCGGTGTTCGGATCGTCCATGAGGGTTCACCTGGGTTCCGGGGAGAGGCTTAACTCAGGGCAAGTGATGTCAGATGAGAGATGCTTCAATGTTCGTCGTCACACGGAGTATGAGCAGACAGGAGTGTCTGTTCTACTGAATCCCGCAGTGGGACAGACATTCCTGTCTGCTCGATCTTAAGTCTGAAGGCAAGCTCTGTACTCGCTCTAAGCTGTCTTCACATCAGTGGATGGCTTCGAGCTGGTGAGAAGTGAGACGACGATCAACGTCAGAAATCCCAGCGGAATCGTGACCAGCCCCGGTTGGCTGAAGGGGGCGAGAGCCTGTGTCGCGGGCAATCCGTACAGGTCTTTGAACGCCTCCTTGCTCACCATCACCCAGCCGAGCGAGGAGCACATCCCCACGAGGATGGCGGCGATGATGCCCTGGCGGGTGGTCCTCTTCCAGAACAGGAGCATCACCAGCGACGGCAGGTTCGCTGAGGCGGCTATGTTAAACGCCCAGCCGACGAGGAATGTCACGTTGAACTTCTCGAAGATGATGCCGAGGCCGATGGCAATGATCCCGACGACGATGGCCGAGATCTTGGCAACTCGAACCTTGCCGGCATCATCGAATTTCAGGCCGAATCCATGTGACATCAGGTCGTGTGCCACCGCTCCACTGGCGGCCAGAATCAGCCCGCTCACCGTGCCAAGAACAGTCGTAAATGCCACGGCGGAGACAGCTGCGAACATCCACTCGCCATAACTGCGAGCGAGGAGTGGGGCTGCCATGTTCGTGTTGCTCGGGTCAAGGACCATGCTCGTCATGGCTGACAGTCCGATGTAGAGCGTGAGGATATAAAAGACCCCGATGCTGGCGATCCCGACAATCGTGCTCAGCCGGGCGGCTCGCTGGTCCTTCACCGTGTAATAGCGAATGAGAATGTGTGGTAACGATGCGGTTCCGCAGAAGAGAGCGAGCATCAACGAGATGAAGTCGAGCTTGTCGATCAGATTCCGCGATTTGATTCCGGCAAAGGTGGGACTGCCACCAGGCACCATCAGGTCGGCCCCGTTCCGGCTCTGGGCATAGTAGACGGTGACGTTGGCCCCGTCGTCATCTTTCACGACCTCTTTGGTCCACACGACGATCTTGCTCTCCTGGATTGTTCGCAGGTATTCGAATGGGCCGAGTGGGCCGGTCGTGGTGGCGTCCTTGGGGAGTGCGGTGATCTCTCCAACGGGGATCAGGTCGGTTTTGCCACGGGCCTGGGGGATGCCGTTGATCAGAGTCTCGCCGTTGACCACTTTGACGGTCTGGCACCGGGAGAAGCGATTGCCGTTGTCATTCTTGCGGAGGACAAAGACACCCTGGCCATCCACTCCTGCGTGGCGTGCGTACTTGTCTGCAGGCCATGCCGCTGTGGGAGGGAAGGGGGCGCCGTTGGGGATATCTTGCAAGGCGACGTTCTTCACCGCCGCGTCATGTCCGGCAGCTGACTCTGTTTCAAATGCCGCTTGTGTCGTGGTCAACCCACGGTTCAGGATCATGCTCACCAGGATGGTACAAAGGACCACAAGCAGTGTGCCCTTGATGAACTGAACCCAGGTTGTGCTCACCATGCCCGCTGTCACGACGATCAGCATGACCACCACACCGACGGTGACGACTCCGGTGGCATGGCTGAAGCCGAGCAATGGCTTGATGAGTGCGCCGGCTCCGACCATCTGTGGAATCAGATAGAACAGGCTGACAACGAGCGTGCTGATGCCTGCGGCAATCTTGATACCCGGGGACTGGAACTTGGCGTCGAGTGCGTCGGCGAAGGTGAACTTTCCGAGACGCTTCATCGGCTCCGCAATAACAAACAGAGCGACAATCCAACCCGCCAGATAGCCAATCGAGTACAGGAACCCGTCGTACCCATAGAACGCGATCATCCCGCAAATGCCGAGGAAGGAGGCTGCAGAGAGATAGTCACCCGCGAAGGCGACACCGTTCACGAACCACGGGATCTCACCGTGAGCTGCGAAGTAGCTTTGCGCTGATTTGGCTTTGCGACCGAGCCAGAAGCTCAGGCCGAGCGTGATTCCGACAAAGAGGCAGAAAATCACAACCGCAAGTGATGAGGGTTCGTAGAGCATGGAGTGAGCGTCTGGTCGGGATATCGATGAAGTTGAGGGGCCACAACGTCGCGTGTCGTACTACGTCTGAAACTCTCAGGGAGAGAGACTATGAGTTCGTGGAATGGTCGTGGTCTTGCTCGGTGGTCTCTTGAGCTTTCTCACCGAAGAATCCATACAGAAACGCCATGACAATCGCAGCCACAATCAGCGAGAACCCGTAAACGACGGCCGTATTCACGCCCGCGAAAGCGGGCTTCTTCATCAGCCCGGGGTTAAACGCATTGATGTAAATGAACCCGAGATACATCGCCGTGTAGAGAAGGAACAGGGCAAGACCATCTCGCGATTGGCGTGGCTGCATGAAAATCTCCACCGAAAGGCGTCTCGCCTCCTCCAGGAGAGAAGGGAAGGGGCCTGGGCTGGGACGGAACTGCGAACTGAGAGTCCGCTATTGTGGGGGAGATGGCCGGTAATCGCCAGTAAGCGGGAACTTCGGCCCAGAGTTTATGGGGCTTGTGCCATTTACGTGGGCGGGCCTCGTGACGGGCGTTGGTGGACGATGTGTCGACGACTGCTCCCGAAATGCAAAACCCCCTCGACCAGCGATACGGCTCGTCGAGGGGGTGAAGTGATGCGAAACCTGTGGGCGTTTACTGGATCGCGCGGACCGACTTGTGAGTGTCAGCTGCGAGAATCGCGTTCTCGACCGTCATCGGCTTTCCGTAGAAGTATCCCTGTCCCAGATGGAAACCCATCTCGCGGCAGGCCTCTGCTTCCTCGGCGGTTTCGATGCCCTCGGCCAGGGTGATGGTCGGGATGTCGTTCGCCATATCGACCAGCATTTTGAGCATGCGACGCTGCTGGGCGTCTGCCTTGTCGATGTTGCGGATCAGGCACATATCGAACTTGAGGTAGTCGGGCGGAATCTTGACTAGTTCCACCAGTCGAGCCTGCCCGGCTCCGAAGTCATCGTAAGCCAGTTCCACATCGAGATCGCGAAGGGCCTTCGCGGTTTCGCTCATCGTGTGCAGGTCATGAATCGCACCTTCGTGGATTTCGACGACCATGGGGACGTCGGGATACTTTCGCCGCAGTGTGTTGACCGATGGAATCAGATCGACGGACGGCGATTCCAGCGGATGTGTGTTCAGGAATATGCGGGCGCCCGAGGCCAGACGCGGGGCCGACTCCATGGCTCGCTGGCGACAGATGAGCGACAACTCCACTTCGCGGTTCACCATCTGGGCGGTCTGGAACATGAGTCCAGGGTTCTCCAGACCCGGGACCGTGCTGCGGGCGAGCGCCTCGTAACCGACGATCGACCTCTCATGCAGGTAAATCAGGGGCTGGAAATATGCGGTCACAGCCCGTTCGCGAACCAGACGATCGAACTGAGTCAAAACCCAGTCTGCCTCAAGCTCATCGATGCAGGCAGCTGTCTTCTTGATATTGATGCCGGAGTCGCCGATGAGTCGCTGGAATTCGAGGCGGAACTCCAGATCGGCGATCTCGATATGGTCACCGTCTCCGATTGGAGTCGGTTGGCGCACTCGGCGGCGATTGACGAAGGTCCCATTCGTGCTGCCGAGATCGCGGATCAGCAGGTGGTCCCCCACTCGCAGGATCTCTGCATGGCGGCCAGAGACCCGGACCGAGGCGACCTGCATATTCACGCCGGGACGACGTCCGATCACGAATGCATCGGTATCGATGGGGGTGGATGTCAATGTGCGAGCGGGAGGCAAACAGCCGGTGAGGCACCAGCCTGTTTCCGCTTTATTGCTTCCACCGTTCGTCGGGAGCCGGAGTGTGGAGATAGCCATGGGAGCGTCATGATGGAACGTGAGTGAATGGTCAGCCTTACCATCAGCCTAGGTCGTGAGAACCGATCGATTGAAACTGGCAAGGCTGTCTAGTGTCAGTATTGACCGGAATCTGACGGTGCCGTTGCTGTAGAGATCACTCTCGTTCAACTCGGATTAATCGCTACAAAAGAATCCCGATACCAGCGTTTTCCAGTGAACTTAATCCGCAGACTCCACCTGATTGGAGATAACGACGCATATTGAATGTGACGGATCGTTGCAGGATCGTCACAAGTGCCATGAGGGATCATGGGCTTGAACGGTCGAGTTCTCCTTTTTTCCCCCGAAAGGTGTGTGTTTTGATGGCGACCCGAACATTAGAGGCGCCGACTGATCTCCTCGTCAGTCGTAGACAAGCAAATAAGGATCGTCGCTCGGCTCCGTCGGCTGAGTTGCAGGGAACAGAGCGACGTAAGGTTGAACGCCGTCGTCAGATTGATCCGACGACCTGCGAGCGCGACTATCGTCCTGACGAAGTCGAGTTCATGAAGGCGATGGACGACTACAAACGTCGCAGCGGCCGTCAGTTCCCAACCTGGAGCGAGGTCCTCGAAGTCATCCGCGATATTGGGTATCGCAAAGTGGCTCAGCCGACCCAGACCTACGATTCGGTACCAGTCGAAGAGTAGAGTCGCTCGACACCCGAGAGGCGATGCCTTCCGAGTGGTCACTGCGAGACATCTTGAAATCACAGGGCACGCTTAGCCTCTGCTAAGTGTGCCCTGTTCCATTTGGGAGACGCATACGCCTCGGGAGTCGCTGTTTGGGGAACTGCGGAAGACTCACGCGGAGTTCTGTGGCTATACTCCGGGGAATGGCGAACTCCCGTTCCGTGGAGTCGGCCGGATGTGAATTTCATTCGCAGGAATACTGATGGTCGCATTGTCGAATCTTCGAGGAGACACCGAGGCTCTGACGCTGGAGTGGGCCGATGGAGCAGTCCATCGCGTAACGTGGCGCGAGCTGCGGGATCGGTGTCCTTGCGCGACCTGTGCCAATGAAAAAGAGAACCCCCGCCCGCCCGCCGGGGGAGGCTTGTTGCAGGTCCTTTCGCTGGCGGAGACCCAGCCGTTGCGAGTCGTCGGCATGCGACCGATGGGGAACTACGCCTACGCGATTCAGTTCAGCGATGGGCACAATACTGGGATCTACTCGCTGGATTTTTTGAGATCTCTGGGAGTGGAGGCTGCGAACCGGGTGGCCTCACAGACATGAGCTCCGTGAATCCACAAGACGCCAAGCCCGCGAATGTGGCGACCTGGATGGATATTGTTTCGGGGCGACGCCGGGGAGTCGGGGCGTCGCTGTGCCGCGCGGGTTTGTCGGTCCTGTCGCTGGGATATGGCGGCGTGACCGGGCTGCGGAATTTGGCCTTCGATCACGGCTGGCGCGAGTCCACTCGTGTGGCTGCAAAGATCATCAGCGTGGGGAACCTGACAGCTGGTGGGACCGGGAAGACGCCCACCGTGGCATGGGTCGTGCGAACGCTTCAAGGGCTGGGTGCGGCGCCGGCCATCATCAGCCGAGGTTATGGCGGACAGGGCGGAGTGAATGACGAAAAGCTCGTGCTCGATCAGCTGGTCCCGGGCGTTCCGCATCTTTTGAACCCGAAGCGAGTGCTGGCGGCTCACGAGTTGCTCAAACTCCCGTCGACTGACCGACCCGATGCGATCGTACTTGATGATGCATTCCAACACCGTCAAATCGCCCGCAACTTTGATCTGGTTCTGGTTGACTGCTTGAACCCTTGGGGCTTTGGACATCAGCTGCCGCGTGGTCTGCTGCGGGAGCCACTTCGAGGGTTGCGACGGGCGAGTTGCATTCTGATGACACGTTGCGATCAGGTGGACGAAGAGACCCGACTGTCGATTCAGGCCACGATCCGTCACTGGACTTCGGCCCCCATCTTGAGGAGCTCATTCCAGCCGACGCGTTTGATGAACTCGCTCGGTGAGACCCGACCAATCGAGGCCTTACAGCGTCAGCATGTGGCGGCGTTCTGCGGGATCGGGAATCCAGCTGGCTTCCGGAGAACCCTGACCAGTTGCGGCGTGGCCGTCCCGGATGACCGCTTCCGCGTCTTTCCCGATCATCATGCGTACCAGTCGGCGGATCTCGATGACATCGGGAGATGGGCGAAATCGAATCACGTGGAGTGTCTGGTCGCCACGCAGAAGGATCTGGTGAAGATCCCTCATGCATCTCTCCGTGATGTTCCGCTCTGGGCTGTGGAGATCTCGCTGCAGTTCGAGGATCCTGAGTCGGAAACACAACTGATTGAGCTTCTGAAATCCGTGTTGCATTGAGTTATTTGACCATAGAGCAATACGCCCTCTTGCTGGGACCAATAGTTTGGCTTAGAACATGAGAGGTCTGGTTGTTATTCACTCGTCGGTCAGGGTGGCGTGCGTGGCTCATCGCCGGTTTTTTCTTGCGACGATTCTTTGTCTGACCTGGACGGTGGTCGCTTGGTCGAGTGATGACGCGGAGTTGCCGGAGTACTTCGACGGGTTAAGAGCTCAGGGGCTGTTTCGTATCGCCGAAGAGTACGCTGTCGCCCGATTGGCGGAGACTGATGTCACCGGCGTGCAGCGGGCTATTCTGTCGATCGAACTCTCCAGAGTTCTGGCGTCTCATGCTGCTGAAGCATCGTCTGAAAATCAGGCGAAGGAGTTATGGAGTCGGGCGGAAGAGGTCCTGACGCCACTGCTGAAGGAGACGGAGAATCCTCGTTGGCGGGCAGTCCGGGCGCGGCAGGCGACGCTGTTGTGTGATCATGCTCTGGCGGGGTTCTGGATTTGCCAGCTCGATCCCGATTCCGAAGTAAAACGCGAGGCGTCACTCGCTGTGACTCTCTCAGCAATTGAGTCGTTGAAATCGGCGATGGCCGAGATCGAGGAAGCCTCTAAGGCTGCACGGACCCGAACCGGAAGTGTCGAGCGACGAGCGAAGCCCACACCCGGTGCCGCTGAACGAAAGCCCGACTCCGCGATGTCCTCGGCGGAGGTGCGTCGGGTGGGGGATGAGCTGGAATATTTCTTGTTACGGATGATGGTGAACAAAGGGAGGTTGTTGCCCAGTGGCCCCGATCGAGTGGCAGCACTGGTCGATGCGGATCAGCTCAGCGAGACGTTGGTAAAACATGTGAACAACGAGTTCATCTGGCCGATTCGTCTGGCTCGAGCTGAGACCATGCGCTGGCTGGGTGATCCCGGCCGGTCGATTGCGTACCTCAAATCGCTGCGTGCTGCCGACCTTGATCCCGAGGTCGTCGATGCCATCGTCGCGGAACAGGCCCGTGCGATACTTGCGGACCAGAAACCCGCTGAGGCGATGCAGCTGATCCTCAAACAGGGCGACTCAAAGCCTGCACCGAATCAGGGACTGCTGACGGCTGAGCAGCGGTCCATTCTGGTCGAGTGTCTCCTGGCGTCGATCCCGGTGACTCGCGGTAAGGGAGATGCAGCGATCGAGGATGATCTCGCTAGGCAGGCCACCGCTCAGCAGGAGTTGATCTCCGGTCCCTGGCGGGCTTATGTGGATGCTTTGCTGGCTCGATCGATTGAGTCCCGGCAGTACGGTGATCAACTGGCGACCATCGTGCGAGAGGGGCGACTGGCATCTCAGCGTCGTGATTGGCCAGCGGCAGCGGATGCCTATGCGCGTGCGGCTCAGCAGGCGAATGCCGATGGAAAAGTCGAGCAGGCCGCAGAGTTCGCTTACGCACAGGCGGCCGTGGAAATCGAGGCTGGTCAGTTCGAGCAGGCCTCACGACTGCTGCGGGAGTTTCCCACTCAATTTCCCCAAGACTCCCGAGTGGTCGAGGCTCACGTGCTCCTGGCATGGACGTTAGGGCGGCTCAACGCCGATCAACCGTCCGAGGCGCGGCGTGCCGATTACATCTCGCAGCTCAAGGAGCACGTGGCGAAGTTCCCCGATTCGCCGACGATTCATGAGGCTCAATGGTCTCTGGCAGTCGACGCGATTCAGCATCAGGAGTGGGCAGCTGCGGCGGACGCACTGGAGGCCATCCCGTCTGATCACGCCCGGGCGATCGAAGTCGAGGCCCAGTTGCCCTACTGCTATAAACAGGGGCTGGCAGCGATCACCGAGGCAGGGGCGCGTACCGCGTGGGAGGAGCGAGCTCTCGCCGCTCTGAAGAAACAGTATGCCCACTGGCCACGGCCACCAGCCGGGTGGAATTTGGCTCAGTCGGAAAACGCACTGCGCTGGACCCGACTGTTGTTACGGTTGGGACAGCGACGTTACAGGGAGGCCGATCAACTCCTCATGCAGATCGTCAACAGCCGGGAGATTGAAGCCCGCGAGGTCGCGCGAGATGGCTCGAAACTCGATCCGGCGTGGGACCGACTGATGCCTGCTGCGACTCAGCTGCGAGTCATTTCGCTGGCCGGAATGGGGAAGATGAGCGATGCCGAGAAGCTGTTCGAGTCGGCGACGGCCTCTTCGCCAAACGAACTGCTCCCTCTGTTGGCGGGGTTGTCAGAGATGGCGTCTGGCCTGGATGAGCCCACCCGTCGTCATCTGGGACGTATTCAGTTGTCGGCAGCACGGAAGTTGGCACAGCAGCGAGCGAGTCTGGCCCCTGAAGTGGCTGGTCTGGTCGATCGATGTTTGGCTGATGCGTATGTGGCGACGGGGGATCTGCCCGAGGCGATCGGCCTGTACGAATCACTCTTGAAGGCGAACCCGCGCGATCGGGCATTACTGGAGACGATTGGATCGCTGTCGATGCAGCGTGGCCAACCGGACGACCTCAAACGAGCGAAGGGCGTGTATCGACAGCTGGAAGGTCTTTCTCCCCCAGGTAGTCCCGCATGGCTGCTTCACCGGTTGACCGTCGCTCGTGTCTGTTACCAGTTGGGCGAAAATGCGGAGGGAGCAAAGCTCCTGAAGGTGACGCGGATCCTCTATCCGGAACTCGGGGGGCCCGCGCTGAAAGCGGAGTACGCAGCTCTGGAAACTCAGCTGCGGGCGAAGCCGTAGCGGCGTTTCACTTTCCGCTTCTCGCGAACGAGGGGGCAGACCGGAATGTCTGCTCTACGATTGCCCACAGTAGGACCGACATTCCTGTCTGTCCGGTATGAAAGGAAACCAAGAACTCGCTCTCAGTCTTCACCACTCCAACTGGCTCGGCTCCAGCTTGTTGTCGTTCAAGTGAACCCCGACAACGCGGCCGTCGGAGATCGACACAACGCGGTCGGCCATCCTGGAGATGACGGCGTTGTGTGTAATCACAGCTGTGGTTGTTCCCAACTCGCGATTGATTCGCTGGATGACATCGAGAACCACGATGCCGGTATGTACGTCGAGGGCTCCGGTCGGTTCGTCACAGAGCAGCACTTGCGGGCGTTTCGAGATTGCGCGGGCGATCGCCACTCGCTGCTGCTCACCCCCAGACAGCTGAGCTGGGAAGTGATCCATCCGCTTCTCCAGGCCGACCATTTTGAGGGCCTCTTCGGGAGTCATCGGATTGGTCGAGATCTCGGTGACGAGTGCGACGTTCTCGCGCGCTGTCAGACTTGGGATCAGGTTGTAGAACTGAAAAACAAAGCCCACATGCTTGCGCCGGTAGCGGGTCAGTCCGGTGTCTGACTCATTGGACAGATCAATGTCGCGATATCGCACTGTGCCGCTCGAGGGGATGTCGAGACCTCCAAGGATGTTGAGCAGGGTCGACTTGCCGCTGCCCGAGGGGCCGAGCAGGACGACGAGCTCTCCCTCATAGAGATCGAGGTCGACTCCGCGTAGCGCGTGAATCTCCACCTCGCCCATGTGGTAGACTTTGGTGACGTCTTTGGCACAGAAGACGGTCTGGCGAGACGGCGATTGGGGAGCGGTCGCGGTGAAATTGGTGGACATAGGTCCTCAGCGTCGAATGAATAGACACGACGAGATAATCAACGATAGACAAATAATGTTCAATGACGAGGGGACGATCCGTTCCTTTTGGAAGAGACGTTCCCAGCCTTGAACCGACGGGGTATACTCGGGGGACTGGGAGATTCCTCCATTTGTCTCTGTTCCTGATGTTCTCATTAGATATGTTGAGGCCGCACGATGCCCGTTCCGTCCAAGGCTGACCAGCTGTGTGAAGAGGGAAAGTCGTTGCTCAAGGCCAAGAAAGTCGACGAAGCCCAGGCGATGTTCGAGCTGGCGATCCAGGAGAATGATCGGCACGTTGCAGCTCATGAGACTCTGGCGGCCATCTATTACGCCCGGAAAGATTACCCGAAAGCTGCGGCGTGCTTCCAGAAGGCGGCCTTATACGACCCGCGACGTGTCGATCCCTTGATCAATCTGGGAGCGGTCCAGAACCGCATGGGTGACTATCAGGCAGCGGTTAAGACACTTCGTCAGGCAGTGTCGCGCGATCGCAAGAACGCGACGGCGTACTACAACCTGGGCATCGCACAAAAGGGGCTCAACCAGCCGCATCTGGCGGTGTCGGCTTACAAGGAGGCGTTGAAGTACGCTCCGCAGATGGTGGAAGCGATTCAGAACCTGGCGAATCTGTATGTCGAGATGGGCAACATTCAGCAGGCGCAGGCTCACTTTCACAAGGCTCTGGAAATTAAGCCCGATTTTGAGCGGGCGCGTCGCGGCCTGGAGAAGTCGCGAGCCATCGCCGAGGAGAAGAAGAAGGCGGTGAATCCGTTTGGCCGGCTGGTCAACATGGAGGAACTCAACAAACGGTCCGAGGTGAAGCATCGCAAGCTGACGCCTCAGCAGCAGTACGAGGACCGGACCGAGGTGCATCGCCTGGCCAAAGAATGCGAACAGGCAGCGCTGGCGATGTTGAACACGCTACGTGATCGAATCGGCCCCATGATGACCCGCATCAATCAGACCTTCCTGCAGGGGGAGGACTCGCGGCTGTTGATGCGAGAGTACAAGGCCTTTGAGAGCGACTTCAAGATGTTTGAGCAGATCAACGAAGAACTCCGCAAGCGGACTGATATGCTCCGTCAGCATGAGACCGAGATGCGGCATACCTGATGGATGCCGTCGGTGATGCGGGCTGAACCGTGATGTGTTCGAAGCTTGGCGGAGTGGAACGCTGGCATCGGTTTCACGCGGTGTGAGACCTTCTTGGCGTTTCCTCAACTCGATGCCGCTTAGAGTTCAGCCGAGCCCCAGGCCTTGATGCGTTCGAGCCGGGTCAGGAAGACGCTCATCACCCGGTGGTAGAGGTCATCGCGCAGCACTTCGTCTTCGACTCCCGCATCAATGTTGGGGTTGTCGTTGATTTCGATGATGTGGAAGTTGCCGCCCGACTGCTTGATGTCGACGCCGTACAGCCCGTCGCCGATCAGATTGGCCGCCTTCATGGCGATGTTGACCGCCTTGCGTGGGGCCATCTCAACAGCCATCGTGTCGAAGCCCCCAAACCGATCGTCCCCGTGCTTTTCCTGCTGAATCACTTGCCAGTGACCGGGGGCCATGTGGTATTTGCAGGCAAAGAGGGGGCGTCGGTCGATCATGCTGATTCGCCAGTCGAAGTCGGTCAGCATGAACTCCTGGGCGACCAGCAGCTCGGACTCTTCAAAGAACTCGGGCAGGCGGGCGTGGAGTTCCTCAGCGGTGTTGATCTTCACCACGCCGCGTGAGAAGGAGCTGTCGGGTTTCTTGATGACGATCGGGAAGCCGAGCTGGTGGATCGCCTCGTCGACGTTGTCTTCGTGGAGGACAACGGTCTTGGGGGTGGGCAGCCCGTGGCGTTCGAGGAGTTCTGCGAGGAAGACCTTGTTCGTACAGCGGGCGATCGATTGCGGATCATCCATCACGACCATGCCCTCGCTCGCAGCCTTGCGAGCGAAGCGATAAGTGTGGTCGTTGATCGAGGTCGTCTCGCGGATGAACAGCGCGTCGAACTCGAGTAGACGCCCGTAGTCGTCCTTGGTGATCAGCTCGCATTCGATCCCCATGTTCGCCCCGGCTTTGACGAACTTCTTCAGAGCCGCTTCGTTGGAGGGAGCGTTCTCTTTCTCTTCTGGATTCCAGAGGATCGCCATGTCATAGCGCGTGCGAGATTTGCGGGGACGGCTGACAGCTCGACCGGAGAAATGTTTGAGGGCCGCTTCGGCCACGAACGGGCGGTCGATTTCGGGAACATCGCTGCCGGAAATCGCCTTCACGCTGCGGATCTGCCACTTCTTGAGCTTGGAGAACTTCACCCGCAGCAGTGGAGCCTGGAACAGATTGAACAGCTGGAGCGAGAGGCGGTCGTACTGCTTCTCGGAATTGCGACCGAAGTAGATGCTCAATTCGAAGTCGTCGGTTTTCTCGTTCTGCAGCGATTGTTGCATCAACTCGTCGAGGTCGTCCGAGACGAGGCGGACGAGGGATTGGGAGCGGAGGTCCTGGAGTGTTTGGATACTGGGCAGGGGTTTGTGATTGCGGGCCTCGGCCAGCAGGGAGACGTAGTACCCGGTGCTCTGGTAGCTGTAGGACCGGCAGAGGTTCAGGACTTTGGCCCCGCGCAGATCGCTGTACTTCGGGCTGGTCAGGTAGTCCCAGGCATCGACGACATCGACACCGGGGATGTCGAACGGCCAGTCTTTGGGGGAGTTGGCGACAATCAAAGTCGGCATGCTGGTGGGCTTGGAAGAGGCGGCGCGTCGAAGATTTGTTCCTTCGAGTGTGATCGAGGGAACAGGCGAAGTCATCGCAATCATGGGAAGTCCGCGGGGAAGGTGGGGCCACGCAATGATGGTCTATCGCATGGAAGACGGCGGCTCAAGACCGGATCTCCCGGTGAGGCTGGCCACCAGAAGGCGGTCGAATCACCAGTAAATTTCCGTCATAAGTCACGATGCCGAGCATGATCGCACACATGACGCGATCGAGATCGACTTCGTATTTCTGTTCGTTCTTGGCCAGTGGATTGGGTTGTAGCGGGTCAGCGACCAGCACCGTCCGTCGGTCGGAGTCATAGCCGCACAGCACGACAAAGTGTCCCTGGGGCTTGCCCGCGATGTCGTCCTGCTGGCCGTCGTCGAGTTCTCGGCGTTCGTTGTACAGGTAGGTCGAACTGAGGCCGACCAGGATCGGGCATGACCGCTTCAGGTAACGGCGGATGAGGGCAGGGGTCATGTCCTCCATCCGGATCGAGCCCCCACGCTCGATGAACTCCAGATAGGCCTGACTGGCGACGCGCAGCTTAGGTTTCGTTTTGACCTGCATCTGGGCACGCAGGCGATCGGCCAGGGGAGGGGCCCCCGAACGGAACCACGACGGGTCAAACACAATCAGATCGTATGTGTAGAGGATCGCCTCGTAGCCCTGGCTCAGGGCATAGTTCCCCAGCAGCACCGCCAGGGTTCCACCGTGTTCGAGCGAGGGGACGCCGTCGATCACATCGGCGAGAGAATGCTGGTCGCCGTGGTAGGCCAGAACGGCATGCAGGCACGTGGGCCCACACGTGGTGTTGTTGGGCTGGGCGCTGATCTCGAAATGGAGGCGGCTTTCCATGCCTTCATGCTAGGCCGCAGGCGGAGTTCCAGACAGACGAGGTCGCGATCCCCGCTTGTTCTGATGGGGAAGTGGCATTTTCTGCCGAGCCGGGATGTGTTCGAGGAGCGGTCTCTGGGGCATTGGGCGGCGATTACGGTTTGGCCATTTTACCAATCCTCGCAGGATTCCCTGACCTTATTGTCATCTCTGATACACACGATTCGTTCCGAACTGTCGCTACAGTCCTCCCCCTCAACTGGTCGACAAATGGAATACATCGTTCACCCGCGCGCTGGGCGATCGCAGGTTACCTGGAGGCTTGGTTCATGTCTGATGTTTCTGCCAATGATGTTCCCCGTCGTCGTCTCGGTCGCGGATTGAGTGCCATGCTGGGGGCTGGTCCAGCCTATTCCGAGTCGGAGCCCGAAGCCGCAGAGCTGCGGAATATCCCCGTCCAGGAGATTTCGCGGAATCCGTTTCAGCCGCGGAAAGACTTTAACCAGGACGAGCTCAATGAGCTTTCGGACAGTATCCGTGAGCATGGCGTCCTGCAGCCGATTCTGGTTCGCGAATTTGAAGGCTCGTACCAGTTGATCGCCGGGGAACGTCGGTGGCTGGCCTCTCAGCGGGCCGGGCTGACGCTCATTCCGTGCCGCGTGGTCGATGTCATTGACCAGACCGCGTTTGATTATGCTCTGGAAGAAAACCTGAAGCGTAAGGACCTGACCGATGTGGAGAAGGCCTTGGCGTTTCGCCGGTACCTCGACCATTTTGGCTGTTCCATCGAAGAACTGGGCAAGCAGCTGAGCATGAGCCGCTCGGCGGTCAGCAATATTCTGCGGTTGTTGGATCTGTGCGAGCCGGTTCGGAATGCCTTGTCGACGGGCAAAATCAGTTCGGGACATGCCCGGGCTCTGTTGCCGTTGCCCGAAGCGGAGCAGCTGGCATTCTGCGGACGGATTCAAGCAGAGCAGCTGTCGGTGCGGCAGACGGAAGCCGCAGTCCGCCAGATTCTGGGACGTGAAAAGCCCCAGCCCGTGGTGGAAGCTGCCCCGGTCGAAGTGGCCCAGGCACCTCAATCTGAGCATGTCGGGGAGATGCCCCAGCACTGTGAGCCGTCGCATTGCGATGCTGGGCAGTCACACAGCGAACACCACCAGCCACACTGTGAGCAGCCCTGTGGGGAGCATGCTCATCACGATCCGGGGCAAGGCAGCTTCGAGCAGCCGGTCTTCCATGAGCAGTGTGGAACTCCCGCTGAAGATCCACATGTTCTTTCGATGGATCAGGCCCGTGCTGACAACGAGCGGACGCCGCACCTCGCCTCGCTGGAAGAGCAGCTGCGAAACCTGTTGGGGACTGCCGTTCAGATTACATTGAACTCGAAGGACAGCGGAACGATCTCGATTCCGTTCTCCAGCAATGAGGAGTTCGAGCGAATCCTGCGATCCCTGCATCGAGCCGCGGCATAGAGCACGCGGAGCAGTGTCCACTCCGGTGACATCGGGACGATGGCATTCAACGAAAAACGGCGATGGTGAAACTCACCATCGCCGTTTTTTATTTCAAGAGGCTGCGAGGTGGTTGTCACTCACGCAGCGATTAGAGTCGCAGGATTACCGTTTGTTCGGAGCCTCAGCATAGTATTTGGAGGCTCGACCGCCCGCCCCATAGACGCCGTACTGGTAACCGTATCCACCGTGTTTGGTTGGATCGATGCCGTTGGCGATGAGGCCGAGGATATTGGCTCCCAGAGTGCGGAGAGTTTCGGCGGCACGGATCGCACCCATGCGGGTTCGACCATTCATGCGGACGACCAGAATCACGCCGTCGACCAGCCGGGACAGTGTGGCTGAGTCAGTGACAGCCAAAACCGGTGGTGAGTCGATGATGATCCACTCGTATCGCTCCCGCAGCGTGCTGAGCAGGCTTTCCATGCGGTTTGACATCAGCCGCTCACCCGGGTCGATTGGGCATTCTCCCGATGTCATGACATCAAGAGTGGAGCCCTCGAATGTGACGCTTTCGATGCATTCGTTGACGTCTTGAGGGACCTCATCCAGCAGGTCGGAGAGGCCCATCTTGTTTTTCAGGCCGAACAGACGTTTGACGGTCGGTCGGCGCATGTCCGCGTCAATCAGGAGAACTGACTTGCCGGTTTGGGCCAAGGCGACTGCCAGGTTGGACGACATTGTCGATTTACCATCACCTGGTTCGGGGCTGGTCAACAAGACGATGCGGTGTCCTTCTCCTCGCGTGGCTGCGAGGAGATAAGTTCGAACGCCACGAAACGCCTCTGCGGACTGAGAACGCGGGCGGTGAATCGTCACGATCGCCGGATCGATGGGGTTGGTCCGATCTCGTCGCCCCAACTGAATTTGAGGACTGATGCCCACAATTGGCAGTCGCAAGGTCTGGCTGATATCGTCGGGGCTGCGAAAGCTCTTGTCCGCCGCTTCAACGAGGAATCCGAGCAGGAGGCCGACGACAGCTCCCAGCATGGAGCCCATGATCATGGTTTTCTGAAAATTCGGTTCCACCTGAACTCCGCGAGTTGCCGGAGCCAGAACCTGCGTGCGGTAGTGCCCCCCTTTAATGGCGAGGTCAGTGTCCTTCAACTGGTTCATGATGGTGTTGAAGGCCAGTTCGCTGCGAGCGATATCGTTCCGAAACCGCTTGTCCTGGATCTGAAGGTCCAGTTGCTCCTTGGCAAGCCGCTTCTCTTCTTCGAACAACTTGTCGAGGTGAAGCAGGCGTTCCTCGTTGGCTTTTTTCTGTTGTTGCAGTGACTCGATGTAGACTTCCAGAAAGTCAACCTTTTTGGCTGGCAGCCCCGGATTCGACGTCGTATCGAATTCTTTGCTCAGATACTTTCGAGTCAATTCAATACGCTTACGGATGCTCTGGACCTTGGGGTGATCTTCTCCCAAGTCGAGCAGTGCGAGTTCTTCCTCGAGCTCCAACTGGAAAATCTCGCGAGTGTACTTTTCCATGGGAGTCAGCGATTTTTCGACGCCGTCTCCCGTTTTGCTCTTATCGTTGAACGACTCCAGCATCAGCGTGATGGCTTCGCGACTACCGCCTCGCTCCAGAGCTTTCTGAATGGCATCAATCTGGGACTGGACTTCGGTTTGTGCAATCAGAACTTTAGATCGCTCTGCTTCGAAGCCTGCCATCCGGCCTTCGCTCACGCTGGTGACCGATTCGCCGTTGTAGATCAAGCTGGTGCTTTTGCGAAACTCTGCGTAGTCCTCTTCCAGCTTGCGCAGATTCTTTGTCCATTCGTCCTTGGCATTTGTCAGGAGGGTGGCAACCACCGTTCCCTTGTCTGCATAGGACTCGCGGAGATTCTTGTCGTAGCTAGCGACGACGGCGTTCACCACCTTCGCACAGTCCGTGGGATCGGAACCCCTGAACGAAATGTCGAGGACTTGCCCTTCCACGGTGCGTGTGGCGCTCAGTCCATTCAAGATCGTCGCTGGCAAGTTTGAGGAACCCGATAGACTGGGCAATTCCTTCAGCCGGCCATCTGTGATTGCGGGACCGACTGTGACCTCACTCAAAATGAGGCGGACATCGCTCGCGAGAGGATCCGATTGGCCGCTGGGGTCGAATCCATTCACGGAACTCACCGGCATGTCGGCCTGCTGCTTGATGACCAGCACTTGCGACGTGGCCCTGTAGACCACGGGTTGCCGCAAGTAGTAGTAATAGGCAGCTGTCGCGCCGATTGTTCCGAAGAGAAAGCCCAGCCAGGCACGTCGCCACAAGAACCCCCAGAAATCGAAACCGGCTTCTTCGGGTTCAGCGTTTGGGCTATTGGTTACGAACTCCGACATGTTTTGATTCCTTGGCTCGACACTGGTTGGCGTAACGTCGGGCCGCCGAAATTGTAACGCAGAACAAGACCAAAAACACACTCCATCGCCATCCATGGCCATAGATCATGACATAGCATAGAAGCTTTCCCCATTCTTTGAGAATGCCATTTCGCGTACTCTGACTGACCCACCAGCCTTGCGAGTCAAATCGATTCGGAACGGTGCAGAAATGGACTTGTGTCGAGCCCCCGGCCAGTGCATGTCGAAAGGCGATCTGGGCTCGTCGTGAGTGCCATGCATCCGTGACAACAGTGACGTCAGCCAGTGGGAAGGACTGGAGATACCGGCTCAGGGCTTCGGCGTCGCCATGGGTACTCGTGCTGAGGCCATCGATGACATGGATCTGAGAAGCTGCGACTCCCCGCCGAAGCAGGATTTTGACGTTCCGTTCTGTTGATGCGAATCCCGGGGCGGTCGGAGGATCAGTGGGCCGGCTGGTCTCTGGGATAAGTACAGTCTGAGCGAGCCCCGCTTGAATCAGTTTGGCCGCCATTTCGGGACGGGCGTCCTCGCTCCCGGGGAGGATCAGTACGGCGTCTGCTCGTCGAGGCGGCTCGCCGACATCCAGAAATGTGACCATCCCGGGCAGCCACCAGTGGCGAGAAAGCACACCTGCCAGAAGTAAAATGGCTGGAATTAGCCACAACGCGAACTTGTGTCGCCGCTGTTGCTGTGCAGGAGATGCCGGGGGCGGAGGTGAGGAGTTCGAAATCTCAATCCTCCGCAGATGGCCAAGCAGCAGTAAGAGATTCCCGCCAAGAATGCATGGCGGGAAATGTGGCCACGCCCCGGGTTAGGCACCCCGAGGCGATTGGGGGAGAAGCCTCCAGCCTGTTGGGGGCGAGAGGCCCTAGCCTCGCGCGGGTAGACCGTGGCACTTTCGGAGCGCTGCCACGACGCGGCTGGCTGTCTGGCCGTCCCAGAAATCGGGAATCCGCCCTTTCTTATACTTCCCGCTGAGGACCTTCTGGAACTCTTCACGCAGGAGGTTGAAATCGCTCCCGATAAGCGTACTGGTTCCGACGGTCACGGTCGTGGGACGTTCGGTGTTGGGCCGCATGGTCAGGCACGGCACGCCCAGCACGGTCGACTCCTCTTGAAGTCCTCCCGAGTCGGTCACGATGACTTTGGCCTGTGAGGTCAGGGCCAGGAAGTCGAGATAACCCAGCGGCGGCGTGAGTCGCAGCTGGGGTGCGGCCTCCAGTTGTGGCGTGAGTCCGAACGACTCGATTCGAGCCCGCGTGCGGGGGTGAATCGGGAAGATCAACGGCATCCGTTGGCTGACTTCGGCAAAGACCTCGATCAGTTTGGACAGTGATTCCTTCTCGTCGACGTTGGCGGGGCGGTGCAGTGTGACGACCCCGTATTGGCCGGGAGTCAGGCCTTGTTCCTTCAGAATCGACCGGCCACGGGCCAGCGGCAACTGGCCATTCAGGGTGTCGATCATGATGTTCCCGACATGCACAATGTGGTCGTCAGGGTGCCCTTCGCGTTTCAGGTTCTCAATCCCGCTCGGCTCAGAGACCAGCAGTAGATCCGAGATCGCGTCGGTGACCAGTCGGTTGATCTCTTCGGGCATCGTGCGATCACCGCTCCGAAGCCCAGCCTCGACATGCGCGATCGGAATGCAGAGCTTGGCTGCTGCGACGGAGGCTGCCATCGTGGAGTTAACATCCCCGACCACGATCAGGCGGTCGAACTTCGCTCCGTCTCCGGGGCCCGCTTCGAGGACCTTTTCCATTCCCTCCAGGATGCGGGCTGTTTGTTCTCCCTGCTTCCCGGAGCCGACATTCAAGTGGACATCGGGGGCTCGCATGCCGAGTTCCTGAAAGAACACATCCGACAAGCTGGGGTCATAGTGCTGCCCGGTGTGAACCAGAGTGGCCCGGAAATCGGCATCGGTGTCGATGGCCCGCAGCAATGGGGCCATCTTCATGAAGTTTGGTCGAGCACCAACAACGCAGCAAAGATGGATCATGGGTAAACGCAGTGTGAGGTGTGCAGCGAGCTCATGGAGTCATCCAGCCATTGGAGCCAGGATGAGAGACTGAAGGATACCGGATCGTTTGACCGTTGAAGAGCCATCGATAGCGCGTTGTCACCGTTCAGGGGCCGCTCAAACAGTGGGGTCACGGGTGAGCGTCCATTTCACGACCGCGGGAACCTTTGTGTGTCGTGTCCATTCGATGACTGTGTTCGCGATGTCGACTCCGAACTCGGGGCAATAGTGTCCCGGTCGCGTGGTGAGTTTTCCGTCAGCTCCTTCGAATGTGAGACGCACCCTTTGGTTGCCGACCAGAAGCTCAACGAAGGGGGATTCCAGAGCGATGACCACGACATCGGGGTGCAGGTGCAGTCGGGAAACAAGTGTGTGCTCGCCACTGCCCCACAGAACATCCATACAAGACCATGTCCCGTCATCACGGCATTCCATGTTTCGGGCGACCACGGGAACCCCCAGCCGTCGATACGCGTCGTGGCTGGCATGGCACCACCAATGGTCTTCCTGATGGCCTTCGTCGATCAGTTGAGGGTGGCCGCGATAGCCCATGCGAAACTTGCCCCATACGTCGCACTGGCTGGTACCATCAATCTCCAGGCAGTTGTGCGCAGCTGTTGAACGACAGTAGCGACGGAGGTCGTCGTCTTCGTAGCTCGATATCCCCGAGTCGACGAAGAGCTTGTGTCCGCCGATGCTGGCTTCGAGGCCCAGCAGGTCACAGTGGGCATGGGCGGGTAATTCATCGGCACCGACGGGCCCAGTGTCGAAGATCAGGCAGTCATCACCGTGCCGCCAGACCCAGTAATCACCAACCATCCGAGCCCGTGGCAAACGATTGGAAGGCGTGTCGAGTGAGCTGACCAGTGCCCCTCTGAGTCGGTCCAGAATCGGGCGTGCATGTCGTGTCGAATCCCCGAACAGCGGCGGGTCTCCATCCGGGTGTGAAATCCCGACCGCCAGTTCCGTCATCTGAGCGGCAATTGATCCGCACTGAGCCGACAGCCGAGGACGGGCAAGTTTCAGGGAATCCCGGAGATCCAGGAACAGCTCGGCCACTTCGAGGTGATAAGCGGTCGCGCGTTCAAAGTGTTCTCCACCAGCAACCAACTGCTCTGCGATCTGACCTGGGAGGTTGTCATCGATGATTGATAGTAGCTGGGCGTTGCCAGGCTCGGCGAAAAAAGCCCCTCCCAATCCGATTGCCCACAGGTTAAAGAGGAGGTGGTTGCCTCTTAGGTCCCACTCTAGATGACTGCAGAGGTAGACAACTTGTGCCGCGAGACTGACTTGTATCTGCTCGCGAATAGTCTCGGGAGGGGGCGAGAGGGACCACCACTGCATCCAGTTAGAAACCCGCCGCGAGAGACAGAATGGGTGCCACGCATCCATTTCGGTGGACCGCAGAGGGCATGGGTGCGCGGCCGCCCAATCCGCGACATGCTTCCACAGGAGGTCAAAACGATCTGAGTCGGGCGCGGTCAGAGACCACAACGCGTCCTGGTAGTGGAGTTGAAATCGCCAGAGATGCGACACCGGTTCAACGGTCTTGCAACTCCAATCGATCGGCCAGCGAAAGGTTCGCGTCTGACCGAGAAATGTGAACGTCGGTTCCGCCAGCGAGGCTGCGTCGTTGACCGGGCTGGTCACACGTCTGGCAGCGATCAGTTGCAGCGGGGTGAGGTTCGCCGCGACTTGAGCGGTGCTGGCCCACTCTCGTTGCGAAGCGGTGAGTGACGGCGAGCCAAGTCGTTGACTAATCACCTTCTTGGCACGCATCCACAGCTGATCCGTTCGATGGTAACGGAGCAGGTGGATGGCACGAGCCCAGCGTGAAGTCTGAGGGGGATTCATGTGGTCGAGGAGGCTGTCTGCGAAATCGCTATTGAACAGGGCGGCGGGTGGCCAGGACCATCGACTTCCATAGTCCCGGGAAACGCCCCGCACCGCGGAAGCGAGCCGGTTCGAACCCGACCTGCCTCAGCTGTTTGTCGAGTGTCGCGAAACTCCAGAACTTGATGTGTCCGCCTTCGTTCATGGGCTGGTGGTGGTGGTCCCACTTTCCCGTGAGAGCGATCAACACGTTCTTGAGATACCCGTGATAAGGGGTCGAGCAGACCAGCGCTCCTCCGGGTTTCAGCGAGGAGAGGCAACCGATGGCCCAGGTCTTCGGGGAATAGACATGCTCAACAACTTCAAAGCTGACGACCAGATCGAAAGGGGCCTCTCCGAGTTGCTGCAATGTGTCTGTCGAGACAACGGCTTCCTCAAAGCGACCGCTCGGGTGAGCAGTACGAGCCAGTGCAATGCCCGAGGCAGAGGGGTCGATGCCCACAACCTGGCAGCCCTGATCCAGGAACCAGCCGGCCCAGTATCCGTTTCCGCATCCGACATCGAGGACTCGCATACCGGGGCGAATCGGAGGGAAGAGGGCTTCAGCTGCTGGATGCAGGTAGCGAGCCGCTGAGCCTCGGGGACCTGCCTGACGAAACTGGAATGCCGTGGCTTGTTGGCCGTCACGAGAGGTTTCGGTCATGGGGTGTTCTCGATTCGTGGAGTTGCTTTGTGTAACACGTCCAGCATACGTGCGGCCTGGCGGTCGCGGTGGTAGTGGGTGGTCACGTACTCTCGGGCGGAGGATGAGAGACGCGATCGAAGTTCGGGGGTGTCAGCCAATCGGGTGAGGGCATTCACGAGATCGGCTTCCGACTCGGGCTCCATCTCGAGGGCAGCCTCCGCGTCCATCACGATCTGGCGCGATTCGCCTCGGACTCCCATGATGATCGGGCGGCCCATGGCCATCGTTTCGAAGATCTTCGACGGGACCACCGTTTCGAAGAGTTCCGTCTTGCGAAGGTGGACGAGGCAGGCGTCCGAGCTGGCGAGCACGGTCGGCATCTGTTCGCGCGACATGCGGCCCGTCCAGACGATGAGATCATCCACTCCCTGTTCGGTGGCCAGACGCTGGAGTTCCTCGCGACGGGCTCCATCGCCGACGATCAGGAAGGCGATGTCGCGACGCCCTTGATTCTTGAGCAGCTGGGCTGCACGGATGACAACCTCCAGCCCGTGGGCCATGCCAATGGTGCCCGCATAGGAGCAGACAAACTTCCCCGACAGCCCCCACTTCGCAAGGAACTCTTCATCGGCGGGACGGGGAGTAAAGACATCGGTGTCGACGCCGTTCATCACCACATGGATGCGGTCGCCGACCGGGACCTTCGCGGCGATCTGCTCGCGATACCCATGGCCGACGGTAACGATCTGGTCGGCCGAGAGATACATCCGGCGTTCCATCCACTCCAGAAAGCGAGTGGCGAGCCCCTTCTTCATCGCTCCGACTGCGGAGATCGACTCGGGCCAGATGTCGCGGATTTCGACGACAAATGGAACTCGTGTCAGCCAGTGGTACCACACCCCCGCCCAGCCGCAGAAGAATTGCGGCGAGGTCGAGATCTCAACGTCCGGACGTGGCAGCCACCAGGCCGACCAGACCGAACTGACCATATAGCTGAGGTAGTTGAGGATCCGACCAATGGTCCCTTTGTTGGGAGCGATCCACGTCCAGACGCGGACGACGCGGATACCATCGATGATTTCGGTTTGCGAACGCAGGCGGTTGCGATACCCGTCGAAGACCACGCCGTCTGGACAGTTCGGGACGCATGTCACCACCGTGACCTCGTGCCCAGCCTTCACCCAGCGAACCGCATGTTCATAGGTCCGCGAAGCTGGGGCGTTGACCTCGGGCGTGAAGTAGTGACAGAAGAAGAGGATTTTCATCAGAGTGACTGGACTATTGCACAAAGCTGGCCACTGTTGTGGAGATCAACGACTCCAGAGAGATCGGCATCGGGCGGTTCTGGGCGACAGCTTCGATGAACTGTGCGATCTCAGCGGCGTGGCCTTTGTCTTGCGACAACCAGGCCTTCTGGTTGACGACCCGCTTGGAGCCGGTGTCGAGTTGGAGCGAGCGGTAGTCGTCGAGGATTCCGCTGCGACCGCCGCCGAAGACCTCGACACGTTCTTTGCTTGTGGCCTTCGCTCCAGTGGTAGTGTAGGTCAGATGACAGACCGAACCATTGGCGTACGTCAACAACAACTGAACATCGTCCGGAGAAGATCGATCAACGGCAATCCGATCGACCGAGACCGGCTCAGAGTCGGTGAGGAATGCAAAGAAGTCGAGGAAGTGGCATCCTTCGCCGATGATTCGGCCTCCCTCGGCGGGATCGGCCACCCAGTGCTCGGCGGGAATCGTCCCGGCATTGACGCGGTAATGAACGCTGAGCGGATGGACTCCGGCGAAGTGCTTCTTCAACGCGACAGCCATCGGGGCGAAACGGCGGTTGAACCCGACCATGACCCCGCGTGAGGACTTCGCAGCTGCCTCGCGAACCTGTTCCAGTTGCTCCATGTTGATCGCGAGAGGCTTCTCCACGAAGACAGCTTTGCCCGCGTTCAGGGCCTTCACGACGAGGTCGGCGTGTTGTGAATGGCGGGTGGCGATGAAGACCGCATCGGTGGCCGGGTCGGCGAAGATCTCTTCGGCACTGGAGGTGCAGAATGCAAAGCCGTACTTGCTCCCCGCTGATACGGCGGATTGCCCGGAGGCAGTGAGGATGCCGCGGTACTCGATTCCCGGGAGCGATTTCAAGTTCTTGAGCAATACTCCTCGGGCGAAGTTTCCGGCCCCGATGAACGAGACGCCGATGGTTCCTTTGACGGGGACTGATGATTGTGAGGACGTGGACCGCAGAACGACTGACGAGGCCGGGGCGGGCTGCTCGGCGTTCGGGTATTCCAGCACGACGCCCAGATAGGGCTCCTTGCCGTCGAGAATCATTTCATAGGCTTTGACCGCTTCGGCAATCGGGAAGCGATGGGTCGTCAGCTTCTCGGGATGAATGACGCCGAGGGCACAGAGGTCGAGGAACGCTTCGAGGTTTCGCTGCTCGGTCCAGCGCACATACCCAATCGGGTAGTCGTGGCCGCGTTCTTCGAACTGTGGGTCGTATCGTCCCGGTCCATATGAGCGCGAGACGATGAACGTCAGCTCCTTGTGGTAGTAATCGTTGCGGGGAATATCCATCCCGGTCACGCCGACCATCACCACCTTAGCCCGGTCGCGGGCGATGCGGGCAGCCAGTTCGACCGGGGTGTTACTCTTGGTCGCCGCGGTGATGAGCACCGCGTCGGCACCTCGCCCCCGAGTGGCTTTCAGTACGGCCTCTTCGATGGCTGGACCTTCTCCAGCGAAGGCGGCGACCGCGCCATTGGCAATGGCTTGCTCAGTCCGTTTGGAAGAGACATCAAGGCCAATCACGCGACAGCCACTCGCCTTGAGCAGCATGACCGCCAGCTGGCCGATCAGCCCCAGTCCGATGACAGCGACTGTTTCGCCGACGCGGGCATCGGTGTTGCGAATCCCTTGCAGAGCAATCGAGCCAACGGTGGCATAGGCCGCTTGCTCGGCGGTCACGCCTGCTGGAGCGACCGCCGTTAGCAGTCGGGGAACCGCATTGACCTCAGCATGGCAAGCGAAACCCGCTCCGCAGCAGGCCACCAGTTGTCCGGGCTCATGTCCCGTAACGTTCGAGCCGAGAGCGGTGATGTGGCCCGCTGAGCTGTACCCCAGAGGCAACTCGCGATCGAACTGTTCACGCACCGCATTGAGCGTGGCCAGGAACCCGTCCTTCCGCAGCTTGTCCATGACCCGTTGCACCAGGTCTGGCCGTTCGCGTGCCATGCCGACAAGGCTTTTCTGGCTCAGTTCAATGGACGCACGCTCTGTCCCCGCCGAGATCAGCGAGACCACATTCCGCACGAGCATCCGATCGGGTTGCAGCTGCGGAGTCGGTACATCGACGACTCGTACCTGCCCGGTCTTACGGTTTTGAAGGACTTGTTTCATCGGGAGGTTGGGGTCAGTCTGTTCGATCGAGAGTCAGGCGAAGGGGTATGAGTTTACTTCTGGACGATCCAATAGGACATTCGCCCTTTGCCCGCCCACTGCTTAAAAGTACTGGGACGATCGTTCCACAAGACCTTGGGGAAGAGGCTGCGCAGCATCGCGTCGGCGCGTGTCCATTGGTAGGTGTGGGGATGAGCGACGAATAGCCATTCGTTGGGTTTGCGCCAGCGATTGAAATGCCACTTCTTTTCACCAGCAAACGAGAGTGTGCTGACGGAGAATGCAAAGATCCCGCCCGGCTTCAACACCCGCTGGATCTCTTTGAGAATCGACTCTGGGGATTGGGCGTGGTCGACCACATTGATGCAGGCGACCAGGTCGAAGGTGTCATCATCGAACGGCATTCGTTCACCGATGCAGCTCTGGTAATTGACACGCCCTCGGATCGACTCCACGTACCGCTGAAGGTCCGCGTCCGGGAGATTGATTTCGAGGCGGGGGAGTGGATCGATGCCATCGATACGTCCAGCCTTGTGGGCGAAATGAGCTGCCAGAAAGCCCAGCCCAAAGCATCCCACACCGACTTCGAGCGATCGCTGAACGGGAGCCTTCACATACCTGTCGAGTGGCTCGGCGATCTCGCTGTGCTCGACGAGTTCGTAGAGCAAGCGAGTCACATTGGAGGTGTCTTTGACCCAGTTGGCCATTTCATGGTCCTGGGCCTTTTGGAATGACTCGTCAGAGATGGACATGGATGCGTCGCCGTATTGTTAGGGACGAGGTGTGGGCCGGGATTGTGGGGCTGCTGGTGCTTGTTGCGGAGAGAGTGCTTCTTGAATCGCTTGAGAGAGTTGTGCCTGATAGTGTTGAAGTGTCAGACCAGATGCAACCTGTCTGGCGGAAACACCCATCGATTCTCGCAAGGGGGCGTTCTCGGCAATGCTGAGGAGTGACTGAGCAATGGCTTCGGGATCGCGGATCGGGATCAGGAATCCAGTCACTCCATCTTTCACGACGGATCCCGCATTTGGAGTGGCAATGACGGGCAACCCGTGAGCCATGGCTTCGTAGCAGACGTTCGCGGAACCCTCGGCGAGGGAGGCGTGCAGCAGGATGTCGGCGTTCTGGTATTCGTGGGTCATCTCGGTGCGTGGAACGGGGCCCGCGAACTCGATCTGGTTGAGCGTGGTCGAATCGAGGAGCTGCTCTCGAACGGCCCGCATGTTGAGTCGGTTGGGGCCCACGAAACGAAAGTGAAACCGCGGGTCGTTCAAGAGACCGACCGCTTGTAGAACATAGGGCACGCCTTTACGCAGCTCTACTGTTCCGGCAATCAGGATGCGAACGCGACCACGCTCGCTGGGGGACACTTTCGGCACACTGAACCCCGAGTACCCCCAGCGGACCACCCGGCATTTTGAAGACTCGACTCCCGCCTCAACCAGCGTCTCGGCGACGTATTCAGAACCACACAGAATCAAGTCGGCCAGTTTCCACTCGCGGCGTTCGCGGGCAATCATTTCATTCGGGGAATCGGTGGTGTAAGTCTCGGTTTCGAGGTTCGGGAAACGCTGCCGCTCTTCCGTGAGCAAGCGTTCGACAACCTCCAGTGGAGCAATCGTCATGTCGAGGATGCACTTCAGGCCTTTGGCTTTTGCTGCTTCAAAGATCTCGACAGCTGCTCCGTTAAAGGCATAGACCGTATCAGCCTGGCCGAATCCGCGACGGACCACCTCACGCCCGAACGCTTCGTTCTGAGCGACCCAGCGAGCGTACTGGCCCAGGTGCTTGGCTCGCTTGCGGTTCTTCCACATGGCCCAGGGAGATGCCCACAGACAGGTCACCTTGTCGTCTGGCACTCCAGGGTGAACTCGGCCCTGTAAGGATTTCCAACCGGGCAACTGCCAGTTGGGACTGAGTATTTGTTTTAATGTCCGCAACCACGGAGCTGCCATGCTGACATCGGTGTACAGACCGGTCAGCATGCCGGCCTGTTGCAGGGCAGCTGGGACCGCGTAATGGCGGCGGGCTCCAATCTGGGTGACGAGGACTTGCAAGGGAGAGTGTCAGTTGTGAGTGGTCAGGCTATCCGCAATCAGTTCTGGGGCTTGGTGGCCCGGACGTAGATGCTGAAGGGGACTTTGGGATTCGACCCATCGAGCAGGGCAAGAGGGGCCAGCATGAAGAACAACGGGATGCCGAGCTTCAAACCGCCCATGAGTTGGATATTCGTGATCTGGGTGTTGCAGGCCTGACGAATTGGCCCACCGAGTCCGATCGGTTCGGACACCTGGAAGCCGATGGGTTCGAGGAGGGCTTTAAAACCTTCGTAGGTGTAGCCAGGTCGGACATGGCCGCCCGTTTCGTGGGGGTCGAGTGGATAATTGGCGTTGATGGGATGAACCGGGTTCGGACAGCAGATGTGCAGGACACCGCCAGGCTTCAGGATCTTAAAGAAGTGACTGCAAACCTGTTCGTCCCCCTTGATGTGCTCCATCACTTCGCAGCAGATGATCTCGTCAAACTGGAGGCCGATTTTGTCGATGTCGTACAGGTTGTGGTCGCGGAACTCGAGACGATCCTCCGGGATGCCGTGATACTCATTGAAAAACTTTTTGTCTCGTACCACTTCGTCTTTGATGGAGACACCGAGAACCTTGTTCCCCATCAGATAGGCCTGGTACGAGAGCATGCCATTTCCACACCCAGCGTCCAGGACGAGTCGTTGTTCGCCGGGCTTCGGGCGGCCGAAGAACTTCGGCAGGACCCGATAGCGCAGCCTCGCGTTCAGGTTCAGGCCAGGAAACAGGAGCCACTTGATTTGTTCGCGAAACATCATGGTTGCAAGTCTTCAGCGATCATAGAAGAGTCGGTCTGGCTGATTTCGGCAGTCAGCCAGCGACGAGAGGAAGTCTGGCCTGGAGTGCTCAAGGCTGGGGAAGAGTGGCTTGGTGAGAGTTCTGAATGATTTTCTGCGACCGCAATTCTTCGAGTTTAACAAGCATGTGGATCTCATGCGTCAGTCGCAACAGGCAGAACATCAGCCCCGCGTATCCATCCAGGAATCCCCGTTTCCAGATGTACAGGTACAAGAACCCAATTAGGGGGCGAAACGGTAGTCTTGCAGCGATCCGCTTCATGCAGCGGGTACGGACGATTCGATCCCGACTGCGTAAGTCGCCGAGTGCCAGTGGTTGCTGACGGAGTTCGAGGATGTGTCCGATTTCTTCGCTGGAGTAACGATTGTGGCGGGAGATCCAGTGAGCGACCCCCTGGCTGAATCCGTAGTGGTCGTAAGGCTCCTGGAGATACTCCAGCCGACCGGTCGTGACTTCCTTCTGCCCATGTCCCATCTTCTCGTAACGCACTTCGCCTCGCTTGAGCAGCCTCAGCTGCCAGGTGGGAAAGCGTGTGCAGCGTTTGATCCAGCGTCCGAGAAAGTAGTTGCGGTAGCAGAGGTAGTAACCAGCGACGTCCGTCTGGCTGTTGGCCACTTTCTGGATCGAGGCTGCGAGTTCGGGAGTACAGCGTTCGTCCGCGTCGAGAAAGAGGATCCATGGGTGGCGAGGCTCGGTCTCATCCAGTGCCCAGTTCCGTTGATCGCCAAAGTCTTTGAACGGATGGTGAAAGATGCGGACGCTTTCACGGGTTTCTCGTGCGGCCTCAACAGTGGCGTCGGTGCTCCCGGAGTCGACGATGACGACATCATCGACCCAGTCGAGTGACCGTACACAATCCCGGATGTTACGCTCCTCGTTGTGTGTCAGGATGATCGCCGTGACGGGTGTCATGTGAACCGCTTGGTGATTCTGTTGCGAACGGTCGAAGGTTATGTGGTCTGAACGAACTCTGGCTGAGGACCACCACTGATGAGCCAACGGTAGAGGTTGAGCGTCTTTTGGGCAGCGACGTCCCATTGGTAGTGTAATTCAATCAGCTGGCGTGCTCGCGACCCCATCACGCGTAATTGTTCTGGCGACTGGCTGAGCAATTGGTTCAAGCCTTGCTCGCAGTCATCAATCGTCGGATTGACGGAAACGGCAGCTTCGGCGGTGACTGCTTCGGGGAAGTTGCAACCGGGAGTGAGCAGGACGGGAAGGCGACAAGCGAGGGCCTCGATGATGGCCATGCTGAAGCCCTCGGAGAATGAGGGTTGCAGGAACACTTCGGAAACAGCTCGAGCGGCGGCTTTCAAATCATCTTGGAGGGCACCGGTGAACGTGACATGGTCGCTGATCTTGAACTCCTCAATGATCCTCTTCGACCGATCAAGATCGCCACAGTCGGGGCCCGCGATGATCAGGTGCCAGTCGGGATAGCGGGAGGCCAGTCGACCGAATGCGGGCAGAAGATGTCCCAGACCTTTCTTCTGATGGATGCGAGCCATGAAAAGTGCGAGTCGTTTTCCGCGAGTATGTGGGAACTTCTCGTAGAAGACTTCCGGAGAGACTGGTCGGTCCAGATCGGGCAAGTGGACTGCATTCGGGATCACCGCGATGGGATTCTTCAAACCGTACTGGCGGATCCCATCGATCTCAGGGGCGTTGCAGACGATCAGGCAGCTGGCACGATGGAGGTCGCGGTCTTGGAACCATGCGGCAACCAGTTTCTTTTTCCATCCGGAGTTTTTGACGGCCCACGGTTCGAGCGTGCCATGAGTTGTGAAGACGACGGGCTTGTTGTGTTTTTCACCTGCTCGTGAACCGTAGCTGTTGGGGAGCATCCAGACGCTATGGTTGTGGATGATATCTGCCTGGGCAGCGGCGTGATTGAGTTTCCACTTCAGTTGTGGAGAGATCGAGAGACCTCCCGCCCAAAGTCCTGGGGCAGAGATCCAGCGTGAGGGGGGCGTGAAAATGTGTCCCACCGATTGGGCTCCGCGTCCCCAGCAGTCGGCTCCATAGACATCGACGGGAGAACCCGCTCGACCCAGAGCCGCTGCGAGATCTCGCATGACCCAGGCGACTCCGTTTGACAACGAGTAGAGCCCGCCGACAGTGAAGAGTGGCTTCAGAGAGCGAGTGCTCTCTGCAATTGTTGCCGCGGGGCGAGTCGAAGTTAGGTGCGGCAAAGCATTCATCGGGTGGCTGCGAGGTTAATAGCTCAGGCAATAGTGGACATGATCTATAAAGGTCTGAGCTCCCTGAACCGCGCTGAGTGGTTGAACGATCTCGTGAGAAAGCTCTCCCATGTGGGGTAACTGGCTTTGATGCGAGGCACACCACTGCATGGCGTTGTGCATTCTATCTACGTCATCAGCGTTGACAAGGAGTCCGTTCTCCCCCGGACGGACCAGATCGTGTGCTGCCCCTGTTTGATACGTCGCAATGATCGGTAAGCTGGCCCCACAGGCTTCGTTCAGCACGACGGCCCAGCCATCATGTCGCGACGAGAAGGCAAAGACATCTGCGATGGCGAATTGTTCGGGCAACTGGTCCTGTGGGACCAGTCCTCGAAAGACGACGCGGGATCTCAATGAGTCAGGCATCGAGGCTTGCAGAGTTGCACGGTCAGTGCCTTCTCCGAGCAGAAGCAATGCGACATCTTCCCGGTCTTGCGCGAGCCGGTTGAACGCAGCCAGGAGGACATCCACTCCTTTGCGTGGGATCATCTGACCTGAGAACAGGAATACGAGTTTGTCCGACCAGCCCAATTCACGTCTCATCTGCTCACGAGTTTCGGGCGACACTCGCGAGAATCGCGTGACATCGCAGCAGTAGGGCAGCATTCGTAACCGGTCGGGACGCACTCCCATCTCTTGGTATTCTTTGACCGCAGCTGAACCAATTCCGATGACGAGATCTGCGGAGTGCAACAGCCAACGTCGGATGGCGTCTTTCCAGGCGTGAATCATGGTCCAGGGGAAACGTCGCGACTCCGGCTTGGCGGCACGGGGACGCTCCCACCAGAGGGCCCACTTCTTACCTCGACAGTACAGGATCCAGGCACAGGTGAGAAACGTGACGCTCGTATAGAGCCCCGACAGGATGTAGAGGTCGTAACTCCCGAACGTGGCCTCCCAGATCGCCCGCCCGTGAATGCGTAACTCATCCCCCGAAGAGAGTGTCAGCCAGCTTTTACAGATCCGGTGAGAGAAGCGACGCTCGGGACCACGCGAACTGGAATCGCGCAGAAAGCGGACTTCCAACTGGACTTTCTGGGCAGCTGCGATCGCAGAGAACAGCTCCACCTGATACGGGCTAGGAGCGTTTGTCAGGACCCAGACGCGGGGAACAGGTTGTGAAGAGGGAGGCGACGACAATGGATTTCAGAACGACTGCATGGGAATTGGAGGTTGATTTCGGTGGACCATTGTCCGCCGCTTGTTAGCTCCAATGGCCCGAAAGATCAGAAGGGTTGGAACGCTCAGGAGCATGAAGCGGTAGAGCCACGCTCCCAGGCTTTGCGAGGGGAGGAAGACCGACAAGATCATTGATTCCGCGTAAACCACGGTCCACACACCGCCTTTGGAAACCCACTGCTTCCACAGCCAGCCAAAGCCTCGTCCCAGGACATAACACGCAATGACGCCCCCCCACGACCACTCCAGAAATGCATCGGCAGCGAATCCCGTCGCGGAACCCGATTTGGTTTTGAAACCGACAGCCTCCAACCACTCGGATTTCCTCATTCCGCCCCCCCCGGGTTGGTACTTCAGTCTCTCAAGTCCGAAGAACTCCCACTTCTTCTCCCAGAGAAAGCTGGGGATGGGACGGATAAACATCGTGACAAAGATTCGTTTTCCCCAGTGGTGATTCTGGAATCGATGGCTGGTGAGAATGATTCCAGATGCGGAGATAAATTCGTCGCCTGAGTTGAGACTGCTGACGGTGAGGACATTCGCCAATCGCTCTGTATTCCCGTCGCCTATGTTTGTGAGTGTGTTCGAGGAGCGGTTGGCAGCGACGTAGAGCAAGGCCAGTCCCAGCGCGCAGGTTCCGCCGATGATGGCTTTCCAGTTCGGCTTCTTATTTCTGACGACATACCAGAAGGAGGCCAGCACTGCTGCGGTCAGGAAGATCGTGCCACGCCGCTTGCCAAGGACACATTGAGCAATCTGTGTTGATGCGACACCAATCGCAATAAGAAGTCGCGAAAATGTGAGGCGGCGCCCTTGCCAGGCTGCGGCGAGTAGGAATATGGCCGGAAATGCCAGCATCGGCATTTCACCGATGTAGCCCGAGTGTCGGCCAAATGAGGGTTTCGCTTGCCGGAGCAGAAAGGCAGGGCCACCCGCTGAGTACACGATGTACCAGAACGACACGCTGGCCATCACTCCGAGCAGAACGCCTAGCTGGAAGAATTTGCGTCGCACTGTCGGAGACGTTTCCTGATCCAGGATCTGAAACCGTTGTTGGTCGTTGGCTCCGCGACGATAGTGACAGATGCCGAGGCCGAATCCGAGGATGCTCAGGAGGTTCACCAGAAGAACGAATTCCACATCAGCAGTGTTCGGAAGATAGCTCGAGAACTCGGGATTTGAGATTACGCCGTATGCGTGAAAGACATAGACATAGAACAACATCGGCGCAAACACGACCAACGGCGACATCGGATCGCGAGTCCGTTGATAGGAGTACAATAGACATCCGATGATAGCAGTCGTAGTCAAGAGCAGATAGATGTCAGTCATGATCGCTGTTTTGCTTGCGGGCCGGTTTCATGGCTTCGGATGATTGTTCTCTAGGCGTGCACAACTGTTCTCGCGGAGAATTCATCCTCTGGAGGAGGCACACAGTGACCTTGGGCCCATGTCTTGGCAGAATGACGAAACTGTCTGGTCACGTCGTCTTTGAGACAGGGACTCGTTGCTTCCCCCAGAGCTGAATAATTCCCACCAGCCTGCTAATGCAGAGATCTTTGCCGGGAATTGTTCTTCACCGTGAAGCGATAGACGACCAGCTGGCCAATATCGATGGCCAGCCGCGAAGAGCCAAATAGCGTGAAGCGGCGTACGCATCCAATAGAAGAGGAGTGTTCCTGTATCCGTAGTAGAACATCCGCCAGTTGTCTCGATTAATGGGCTATAGAGATGAACGATGGCAGCTGTTTCTGCGTATCGTATCTCCCACCCCTCGTTGATCAAGTCGAATACGCAAAGATCTCTTTCCTCTCCTTGGTGAACCAGAAGTCCGGGTAACCGCCGAGATCATCGGGCCACTTCCCGGCGCAGTGCATGTGCGCAGCCGATATAGCACCTGATCAACGCTCCGTCAGCTGTTTTCGGCATCTTGGCGGGCTTGGCGGGTTCGTAATACTTCAGTCCCCAGGCTGCAGTTTTCGGTTCCCGAGCGAACAGCTGGCAGACCATGGCCAGAGTCTCCGGGTGCGTAAAGTAAGCGTCATCGTCCAGCGAGAGTACGAACTCACCTTTGGCTTCGTGAAAGCTCTGGCTCCTTCGGACAATCAGGCCGGCGCGTTCATCTGACCGAATCAAGCGGCATTGGGGAAACTCTTCCCGGACCATGCGATCGGTTCCATCGTCGGACGCATCGTCAAAGACCAGTACCTCGTAGGAGACGCCGGTTTGAGAGAAGCACGATCTCAGCGCACGGTTCAATTCGTCCCGTCGATTTCGGGTCGTGATGACGACCGAGATTACGGGGTTGGACATGCCAGTCTCTCCGAAATGCGTTTTTGATAGATCTGCTCGACGATTTCCGAAGCCGTTCTCAGCGAGAATTGTTCCAGGGCTAGTGTTCGAGCGGCGGTGCCCAGGCTGGAGGAGAGGTCCGGGTCGTTGATGACTCTCCGAAGTGCGTTGGTGAGTTCGTCTGTGTTGCCGGGGGGGAATAACACTCCCGTGGTATTGGGGTGAATGACATCCTCCATACCGAACAGGGATGCCGCGACGACACACAAACCGGATGCCATCGCCTCGATGACGACGAGTGGCAGCCCTTCCTCATAAGAGGTGAGTGCGAAGATGTCGATCGAGTGGTAGAACGACTCCATGTTAGATACCGGGCCAGGCAGGATCATCCTGTCGGCAATGCCGCATTGGGCCGCTCGCCTTAAGTATTCCTCCCGGAGGGGGCCATCACCTGCCAGTACAATTTCCAGATTCAGGCCTTCTGAAACCAGTCTTGCAACGGCATCGATGAGAAGCAGATGTCCCTTGCGGGGGATAAACCAACCGGCCGAACCAATTCGAATCCGCTCAGACCGAGTCCGAGTGGTGGGGCGAAACTCCTCCAGTTCGGTGGAGTTTCGCACAACATCCATGTGATCATTCTGCCAGCCCATCGTTCGCTGTTCGTACTCTTTGACCGAGGGTGAGCAGGCAATGAAGCGAGTCAGCGAACGCCTGTATAACCAGCGAGTCGCGGCACGTCTTATGGAGTGTCGCCACTTTGGGGAGTCTTTCCAGACCTCCTGATTGTGGATGTGAGCAATGTGCTGGGTGTTGCTTTTACCGACAGACAGGCTGGCCACAATGTCTGCCACCCACAAGTGGGAGTGGAGGATATCTGGCTGAAACTCTTTCAGCACGGCTTGCAACCGCTGTTTGGCTCCGGTCAGGTTGGAGAGGCTTGTATAGCTGAGGAGCCAGTCGAGATTGCGAACTTCATTCCATGCCACGTGGCGGGGGCGATGCCAGGCGGGCGGGGCTTCTGGTTTCGCGATCGATACGACGAGAACCTCGTGTCCGGCCAACTTCTGATAGCTCGCGAGATCAAACGCGACCTTCTCGGCACCACCGTTTTTGATCGACGGGACAAGGTGCAGGACTCGTCGTTTGGGGTTGGACGGCATGGAACTCGTTGTCATCTTCTCGGCATGCAGTGGCGTGCTGCTTGTCAGATGTATTGGCTAAGTCGACTGACCTTTGGGAGCCGCGATTGTTCCCAGCCATTCCGTCAGCTGCGGGAGAACAACGGACCAGGAAAGTTGTCGATTGGCGAAGTCACGACAACGCTCTCTGATCGCAGCTTGCTCGGAGGAGGACATTTCCACGAAGCTGCGGAGAGAGGCGATTACTTTTTCGTCATCGAGTGTCAGGTCGACTTCGATTCCAAGCCGTTCGCTGCGGACCGACTCCGAACAGTCACCGAGTCTGGGAGTGATGATGACTGGAACTCCAGCTGCCATGTACTCCCCGAACTTGATGGGGGAGGCGACGCGGTTGGTGAGGCTGTCGTCTCGTAGCATGAGCCCCACGTCAGAGGCGACAAGCAGCCTGGGGACTTCCTGGGCAGGCACTGATCGAATGGTGTAATCAGCGGGTGAGAATCCCGCTCTCTCCAGGAGAAGACGCATCGGCTCCGGGTGGGTGGTGACTGCAAAGAAATGGGCATCGGGCCGAAGAGACTTGATGAGCCGAAAGACTCGAATGGAAGCCTCCGGAAATTGATACCACACCAGGCTGCCGCAATATGACACGACGTACTTGTCATGGAGTTTCAGTTCGCGGCGAACCACATCCCGATCGTTCACGACGCTGGTGAATGCGTCGATATCTGGACAACAGGGGGCAACAAAAAACTTCTGCCGGGGGATCTGTGGATACTTCTGAGTGAGCGAGTCGACCATGGCGTGTGAGACGCATGTCACTCCGGCAGCTTCGTGAACAGCACGTTCTTCGGCGGCCTGGATCTGCTGGATTGTGGCTTTCGCTTGAGCGGGCCATTCGTTTTCGGGGGTCACTTCGAGCCCCAGGGTTTGTTTCATTTCCGTCACTTCAGCGCCCCGGCAATCGTAGATCACACGGGCATTCCGATATCCTTGCAGTGCGTCGAGGGCGATCGAAGTCGTGGTCGCGTTGCGGCAACGGACAATCAGAGGCTGGTTGTCTGGGAAGTGACGCCGAATCCATCGCCGAAGAACAAAGGCATCTGACCACAACCAACTCAAACGCGTCGGAGGTGAGGGGAGCCAGCCAACGCGCAGTCCCGAGTTGCGGCAGCGGTTCTCAATCTTTTGCAGGGCTGGCCGAAACTTGCTCCTCCACAATTGACCAATGGGGGTCATGAACCCCAGAGTCACCGATATGGCAGGCTGCAATTTTTCGAGCGGGGTAATCACTTGCGAGGAGATCGCCGACGACAAGGTCTCTCGATGAACAAGATACAACAATGGAACCGGAGGCATGGAAAGTCGGTCCGGAGAATGCGTCAAAGATGAACCGACAGTCATTTGCGTCGGAGTCGCAATCGCAGCTTTTCGAGTGTGACAGGGCCGAGAATCGTGGCTCCCAGTCGGGTGAGTCTGCCGTATGCCAGATCCCATCCTCCCGACTTGTGGTACTCACGAGCCAACGAGAAGTAGCGATCAGCTTTGGCATCCAATCCCAAGTTGATGTACGCCCTGGCGTCTCGTGTCAGAAATCCCGCGACATGTCGGGCGGACGTGTCGTTCCAGGCATCCCGGCTCACCAGAATCTCTCGGATTCGATGGGCAATTCCGGCATGCTGGTCGAGGACGCGTTCATAGTTCCCAGACACGCTGCCAGCGACTCGGCGGACTGCGTATAGTGGTTCTGCGATACGATGAATGGGCCATCCATAACTGGCCAGTCGCAGATGCAGATCTCGTTCCTGGCTGCAGGGCAGGTCCTCGCGGAAGCCTCCGATTCGAGTCAGGTCGGCCCGATTGTGCAGCGGTGAGGATGTCTGTAGCGGGCCATAGAGCAGCGAGAGTAAAGGGTCGTCACTGGTAGATGGGGCAGGCACACGTTTGGGCGTCTGACCAGGCTCGTTGACCTCCCAGTCGCAAACCGGGGTGGAGTTGGGGTGTTGTCGAATGCATTCAATCTGGCGTTCGAGCTTTTGCGGGTAGAGCCAGTCATCGGCGTCTAGAAACTGAATTCGCTCACCCTTCGCCAACTGCAAGCCACGGTTTCGTGCGGCACAGGCACCTCGGTTGGGGCCGGTTTCCCAGGTGATCGAATCCGCGAATGATTTCAAGATCTCCACGCTGCCATCACTCGAACCATCGTCAATGACAATGACTTCTTTGTGCGGGTAAGTCTGCTGCTGAGCACTGCGAATCGTATCGGCGATGTATTGTTCCGCGTTGAAACACGGAATGATAATGCTGACATAGGGAGAGGGCACAGACACGTTAATTTCGCTACGGGCGATGTTGGATTCTTCGAAGGGGATTCCGTGGACGAGTCTGTTTGGTGTTGGTGTGATCTCTAGGGATGGCTCTCGACAATTTCATGAATCAGTTTGAGTTCCTCTGCAGAAAACTGAGGAGTCTTGCCACCTGTGGGAACAAACGGCGACCGATACTGGATATTGAGGAAGTCGCACAGCTGTTTAGAAACTTCGCCGGGACGTGCGACAAGGTCCTCGTATTGAATGGACAAGGTGTTGGGCTCGTTCTGCATTTTCTGGATGAGTCGATAGGAGTCCAACCAGATTCGAGTGGCCTCTGAGATGTTGAGTGAGATCTCCGTGGGGGCTGCCAGACTCTGCCCCCAGGTGCGTTGAGTCATTGACCAAACGGTATTCTCGACATTGCGTGTAATGAAGATCAGCTTCATGGCCGGGAACAGTCGGCGCATGGTGTGTAGATAGCTGGAGTAGTCTTGGTCTGGAAACGCGATGGGCTCCAGTGGTTCCTTTTCGAGAATGACTCGTCCAGGAAGGAAGCGAATCTGGCTGTAGTGATCCAGCACCATCCTTCTGGCCGATTCGATTAATGTGGTTTCGTGTTCAGCTAAGTGCTTGAAGCGGTCAACGCTTTGAAGGAAGCGGTGAGCTGCAATCGTGATTCGAGACTCGTAGAACCCGGAAATTCCGGGCTGAACTTTCAGCCAGGCACACAAAGCCGATGTGCCGGAACGAGGACATCCGGTGATCAGGGAAAATCCCGCTGGCCCCCAGGGAATCCAGTGTTGTACCTTGCGGGCGATGTGTCCGATTTGCTGGCGAAGCGTTGAATTCATAACGAAGCCTGTGAGGTGTCCACGCGCGGGGACAACGATGTCTCAAAGAGAAGTGGCTGATGGCAAGACGCACAAACACAAGTCGAAGGACTTTCGTTCACGGCGTCCTGTCAGTCGACATTGAGGTCGGGAGAGTGGTCCATTGTTTTTGGTTCAGCGCCGTCGTGCCCTGGATAAATCCACGAGCATGAAGCCATTGAAACTTCAGGGCAAATGGCAGTGCCCAGGGAGCCCGTTTCAGTGTGGGCAAAGTCAGCTTTCGAAACACCCGGCGAATCTCGGACCACAGGCTGGGACGCTGATTTCCGAGGTGGTCGCATTCGATCCCGGTGCGAATGGCCCGCATGAAGCCTCCGGGAAAGGCTCGGCGGATGGCAAACGCCGGAGTCAACCGAGAGGCGGGGACGTAGTGCCAGACTTTTGCGTTCGGCAGGTAATATCCCTGCAGTCCATGCAGATGGAGTCGCAATTGCATGAGGCCCTCATCTCCCACCAGAAATGGGGTGCCCGGGCCGAGACGCTCGTCGAATCCCCCACATGTCAGTAACTCATCCGCTTTGGCGCTCCAGTTAAAGCCCAGGAAATGCTGACACGGGATGGACAAGGCGGGATCTTCTGGAGGTGCATCCACAGTTGCCGTTGCAGAGGGGCGAGGCACCTTCACGGGGCTGAAGCCCTTGGCTGAAGCTGGCAGATAAGGCTCGAGCCATCGAGGAATCGATCGTTCCGAATCGACTCCCGTCCAGCCGCCGAAGTAACTTTCGCTGGGGTGTCGATCAAAGGCCGCTGTATAGATCGTCAGGACATCGGGTGAGAGACGCACATCGTCATCGAAAAAGACCAGCCACTGCCCAGGACACTGCCGGGCCGCATGATTCAGTGAGGCAGATTTCGCGGGGCATTCGACAAACTGATAGGTCGCCCGAACTGTCGGGGATGCCGCAAGCACGACTGCTTCGTTCCCACTGCGTTTCCCGTTTTCAATCACTAACGTTCCGGAAAATGTGGGCGGAAACACACACTTTTCCAGCGACTCCAAGGTCCGTTTCAACAGATCTGGCCGCCCATGAGAGATGATCACGATCGTGAACGCGACTGCCATTTTCACTGTTGCCCCCGACGGGCATGGAAGCTGGACCAAACTGACCGGGACTCTTCGCAACCTCCCACTTTGGATCCAGTGGAGCCAATTTCCTCTGGGACTCGATCAAAAGCTCTGGGGGAGGGGGGCACCCAGCTTGTTGACTCGCAGGCATCACCGTCGATTAGGAGGGCGATGCTAGAACTGTCTTTTTCTGCGGCCGCGTTCAGTGCGACTGTCTTGTGGGGAATCAGCTTGCGGTGATTTCCCAGGTGAGGTTGATTCTGAAATTCAGCGAACACTGACTCGTGATTGCGAGGCAGTCTGCACTGAGCGGGCATTTCGCTCACGGAAGGGACTGGATGGTGGCAAACCACGGAGCTCTCATGATGTTTACGCACGATGCCAACGATTCGTTGAGCCACACACTTGAGCGTACTCTGTACCATCGTTGAGTTACCGTCGCTCTTCCGCTGGAGTCGCCGAGCTTTTGGGTAAGTGCTGACGATGGCTCGCAATCTTCGGTAACAGCGGCAGGCATCGCAGCCAGGCAATCAATCCGTGCAGAGCCCCGGAGGGCGACCAACTCGGTAGCACATGTTTGAGTCCCGTCAAGAACGCGACCGTCGGTGATCTCGGGCTGCTCTTCAGGTGATAGATCATCCGGCTACGGTACCAGTTCAGATTCCAGCGGAGACTCCTGCGATCTGCACGAATTTGCCCGCAGTCATGTCGTACCCGGGCGGCAGGAGCTATGGTGACTTTCCAGCCATTGGTGTTGAGGCGGTGACACAGGTCGCGATCTTCGAGGTACATGAAATACAGCGGGTCGAATCCTCCCAGTTCTCGTACACAGTCTGCATTCAGGAGAATCGCAGCAGCGGGGACAAACGGAACGTCATAGGTCAGTTGGGGACGGCGAAGGAGCAGGTCGTCCCAGTAGCTGGGTGGAAGAAATTTTCGGAATACCGGGTCGATCGCGTCACCAGAGTAGTTCATCTGGTAGAACGCGAGCAGACCAATACGTGGCGCTGACTCCGCCGCCTCGATCGCGCGTTCGACTGCAGAAGGTTCAATGATCAGGTCTTGGTTGAGAATGAGCACCCATCGTGTATCTGTGGCGAGGGCTTTTTGAATTCCGAGATTACACGCAGAGCCGAATCCTTGGTTCTCACCGCAAGACAGGACTGTGAGACTTCGCCCGTATTTCTCGCAGACCGTCTCGATTGAGCGGTCATTCGAGCCATTGTCGACGAGGATAATTCGTTCCAGTGAGACCTGTGGAAGCAATGAGTCCAGCAGGGGAGGAAGGTAGTTCTTTCCGTTATAAACAGGGATGACAACCATTGTCTGGATCGTCATTTGGAGGGAGCCTTTGCAATCCAGAGGGCTGCGCGACTTGCCTGGCCGAGTTGGTTGTCTTCTTTTGCGAGCGTGTCGAAGTGGCTGAGTTCTGCGGTTGTAAAGTAAGCCGTCGGATCACGGTGCTGGCCTGTGTTTGGGTCGACCAGTGTTAGCCCCCGCTCATAAAGTTCGCTGGCCCAATAGCCAAAACGGTCCGAATCCCAATCGACTCGTAAGACATCGAATCCACTCTTTGTGACTAACTCACGAATGCTGTTCTCAGTATGCAACACCAAGTGTCTCGGAGCATCCCACTCGACCCATCGTGAACCATATCTGTCGATGAGTCGGTTGCCAGCCATGGGGATGCGGATCAGGCAAGCTCCCGTTGGTGAAAGCAGTCTTCGAATATCGGACATGACCTGTGCGTGATTGGGCATGTGCTCCAGTGAGTGATGAAGCATAATGAGATCGTAAGGGCCGTCATTTGTTTCCGACAGTTGCTGCTTCAGTATTCGTAGTCCTGGACGAATTTCTCTTTCCGTGGCAAAGGGGTCCACCCCCGTGAGGTCACTAAATCCGACTGTATGCATGCGGCACAGGCGGTGACCGCTCCCACAACCGACATCAAGAACACGTGCCCGAAAACTTTGGACGGGACTGTGGCGAAGCCAGGTCGAGATCTCAACGGCTCGCGTCGGCTTTCCAAGCAACGCCAGCGCCCCCCCAATTCCCCGCGTTCCGAAAACAGTTGCTCGGTTTCGCAGTTTTTGCAGCGGGGCTTTCCAGCCACGTGGTGGAGGGTGAGGCGTGACGTGGTGCAATGAATAGTAGTTGTCGGGATAATACATGGAAAAGTTGTGAGGAAGATTCATCAACTCCATGGCCCCGCAACCGAGGCAGCGTGAATAATCGAACGCCCCGCCGAGTCCGAGCATCCGTTCTTCGGCCACCAAAACCTCTGCGTGTTCATGCTCGCAATACGGACATCGTCGTGAGATGGTCGTGGACATCGAATGGATCTAAGGGGTTGGGGGAGAACCGCTCCAACTCTGGTGAGTAAGTACAGCTCCGTAGGCCGCGGGGGGGACCAGTCCAGTGGGATAAAATGAGTCAGCCGTGACTGAGAGGTCGGAGACCGCCAGCATGTGATCACAGGTGGTATCACCGGATTTCAGGCAGACATCGATCGTATATTCGCTGACAGCGAGGGCGATCTCAGGGATCCGGCAATAGATTCGGCCAATGGGGGGCAACTTCCCCGGGAGTTCGGAGGTGAATCGACTGCAGAGGTAGATGACAGGTACACCCAGTTCGTTGTTGATGGCGATGTGGACGCACGGACTGAGAAAACTTTCCACCCCCTCGTAGTCGATACAAATGGTGAGTGGTTGACCAACACCAAGGGACGATACGGGGATGTTATTCTGAGTGGATAACAGGTCGACGTTTGTGATTCGAACCCGACCATCTCCTGTGCGATCATGGCGGTTGGCGAGGTTGCCGGACTTTGCACGATTTGTCACATCTCGTGTGTATGCATCGACCTGCAACCCTGCTGGTCCGCTGTCGATCAATTGCCCTCTTTCCAGGCGAATCGCCTTGTTACACAGGCGACGTACGGCGGCCATATTGTGGCTGACAAACAGGACGGTACGACCACTCGTCGCGGCATCCTGCATCTTTCCGAGGCACCGTTGCTGGAACTCGTGGTCGCCGACAGCCAGGACTTCGTCGATGATCAGGATCTCGGGTTCCAGATGAGCTGCGACGGAGAAGGCCAGGCGGACTTTCATTCCGGACGAGTAGCGTTTGATCGGGGTGTCGAGGAACTTCTCGACACCGGAGAACTCGACGATTTCGTCAAACTTGCGATCGATCTCGGTCTTTCGCATGCCGAGGATCGCACCGTTCAGGTAGACGTTTTCGCGACCGGTCAGTTCGTTGTGAAAACCTGTACCGACCTCCAGGAGGCTGGCGACTCGCCCGCGGATGACAGCCCGGCCTTCAGTGGGATCGGAGATCCGAGACAACAGTTTGAGCAGCGTGCTCTTTCCGGCTCCATTCCGTCCGATGATTCCGAGTACGTCGCCTTTCTGGACCTCGAAGGACAGATTGCGGATGGCCCAGAACTCGCCGTTCGATTCAGGATGCCCCGCCAAAGTCTTCAGCCGCCGAAATGGAGCTTTCGCGATGTCCATCAAGGTCTCGCGAAGAGTGTTCGCTCCCTTGTCGAGTGTTCCAATCTGGAACCGCTTTCCAAGGTTTTCCACAGTGATTACGGGGTGTGACATCTCTTGATGGGCTCTGACAGCGTGGGTCGGGTTAAACGATATCGGCGAAGCGTCGTTCGACTTTTCGGAAGTAGAACGATCCACAGACAAACACGACCATGCTGGAGAGCAGGGAGATCGCGAGACAAGTCCAGTTCAGCGGATCTCCGAGCAGGCACGAGCGGAAACTACTGATCAACCCTGCGGTGGGATTCACGCAGTACAGCAGTCGCCATTTTTCAGGAACTCGATCCAATTGATAGAGCACCGGAGTGGCGAACAACCAGATCTGGGTGAGAAACGGGACCACGTAACGCACATCGCGATAGGTGACAGCCAGTGCCGACAACCAGGTTCCCACGCCGATGCTGGCCAGAAGCAGGCCAAGGAGTATCACAGGAAGTACCAGCACATGCAGGCCGGGGGCGACCTGGTAATAGACCAACATTCCGATCAGGATCAGCGACGAAATCAGGAAGTCGAGAATGCCGACTCCCACGGTCGCCAACGGGATCAGAAGTCGGGGAAAGTGGATCTTGCTGATCAGATTCGCACTGCCGACCAGGCTCAGGCTGCTTTGTGTGACGCAGAACGAGAAAAACTGCCAGGGGAGCAGGGCGGCATAGAGAAACACGTGGTACGGGTAGTCTTTGTCCCACTTGGCGTCGGCTCCTCTCCCCGTCAATACGGTACGGAGGAACGTGAAGATCAGCATCAACGTCAACGGCTGGATGATGGCCCAGGCCGCTCCAAGCACGGTCTGCTTGTATCGCACTTTGACATCACGCCACGCCAGGTAGTAGGCGAGTTCCCGGAAACGCCAGAGTTCGAGTAGATCGAGCGCAGCCCAGCCCGACCGGGGTTCGATCACCACCACATGGGAGGCTTCGTCGCTGGGGGGCACTTCTCTCGCGGAGGCGACTGGCAGGGGGGCGGTTGACATAGGGTTTACGTCCAAGGTTCGAGATCAAAACCATCGATCTCGACCGAAGCTCCTTGCTGAAGGAAATTCACCGTGACGAAGAGTCGCATCTGTCCGCGTTTCTCTGCGACTTGACCGATCTGACCAGCAAGAGGACCATTCTTCACTCGCACGAACTGACCGGGGTGAAGCCTGGACTCAGCTGTGACATCGAGTCCGGAACTGAGAAGTCTGTGGATCCCCTGCAGATCGCGGGTGAGAGACTGTTGATCGGGGATCTCGATGCATCGGGAGACACAACCCGTCGCGACAGCCTGATAGCGATCGACTTCCAGTCCATGCACAAAGACATAGTTGGGAAAGAGCGGCAGAAAGCTTGATCGACGACGTCCGGCCGGGGAGCGGTAGGATTGTTCAAAGACCGGGGCGTAGAACGAAATCTGTTTCGCCAGCAGCCGTCTCATCAACTCCTTTTCGCGGCGGGCCAGGGTGTACATCACCCACCACAGCCCGTCTTGGGGCGGCGCAGAGAGAAGCTCCAATGGATGGAGATCAGGCTCTTTGGATAGCAGTGGCATGGTTGGCTGTGCGCAGACTTCGTTCCCCTCGGTGACACCTGAGACGTGAATCCCCGGGCCGACAATGAAGCTGAAGCCTTATTGTGCTGAATGGACTTGAGATTCGTCTAGGTCTAAAGCCTCGAATCAAATGAATCGGCCCGGCGTTGGAGGGCACTGTTGCTTGAAGCGAAAATACCGAAAGTCGCTCGCGGATCAGGCGGCTTCGCTGGATAGAGGCGTGTGTACTGTTGCAGAACCCAGATTGAGGAGTTCTTCGATCTGCAACTCGATCGGCTTGACCCCCCCGATCAGATCCGACACATGGTCCGAAATGCTTTGGCCATGCACCTGCAATACTTCACCGCACAAGCGAATACGGCCGATGATCGATCCCTGATTGAAGAGGGGGATCGAGGTGTTCCACAGCCGGTCGGCCTCAACGTTTCGTCGAACCCACTCTGCGTGGTAGTGTTCATGAAGCCGGGGGGCACTGATGTGTAACTCGACATGGGCGAGGTCAAAACTCTCTGCATAACCCTTAAGTTCTTGCCAAATCGGCCCCCATTCGAGTTGTCCCTGGATTTGCAGGGCGGAGTGCAATCCCTTGGTCCCACAGGGAGAACTGATGCGGAAGAGCGATCGCAGAAACGATTTCGTACGGTTGTAAAGGAGCTTGAGTTCGTTGTGACCGAACACACGAGCGATCATACAGCTCATAATGACGGTGCCCGCAACACAGATGGCGAGCCAGTCACTCCGATGGATTAAGCTGGTCAGGGCCCCTGCACAACACATTGCACACGCCAGGCTCACGAACAACACCACCCCGACCGGAGGGAATCCAAGCTGGCCGAGTCGATGATGGAGGTGTCCACGGTCAGTGGAGTACAGGCTCCGTCCCGTCAGTTTACGACGGAGAATTGCCATCATGACATCGAAAATCAAGACGGAGAGCACGGCCACAGGGGCTGCCAGAGCCAGGGTGGCTTGCGACTTGACGGATGACCTGAGTGCCAGCGTGCCCAGAAGCAAGCCAATGAGCATGCTGCCGGTGTCTCCGAGAAAAATTCGGGCTCGCGGGAAGTTGTAAGGCAAGAATCCAATCAAGGAGCCGCACAAAGCGACGGCAATCACTGCTTCCAGGTCATGTCCGGTGATCAGTGACATGAGGGCAAACGTGCCACTGAGGATGGCACCAATCGACGTCGCCAGTCCGTCGACTCCATCCATCAAGTTGACGGCATTGATCGCTCCGACGAGCCAAAATATCGTGAAAGGCACGGACAGAATGCCCAACTCGATCCGCACGTTCATGAACTCCAGTCGCGAGATCACGCAACCGCTGGCTATCAAAATCAGGGCAGCCACGATGTGTCCCAGGAACTTCTGGCGACCACGGAGCAGTCCTCGATCGTCAACGAGTCCGAGTAAGCAGACCCAGCCACAGGCCAGCAAAAGGCCCAGCGTAAAGAGCCGCTTTTCCGGGGAGTCGAGCAGAAAGCGATGCTGAATCAGCAGCGTTGTCGCAGATGCGAACACACACCCGCCCAGGACGGCGAGACCACCAGCCAACGGGACTGTTCGTCCATGCAGCTTTCGCACCCCATCAGGGGCATCAAGAATGCGATACCGCCACATCGCCATAATGACGACGGGGGTCAAAGCAGCTGCGCATACAATGGCCGATAACAAAGTCAGTGCCAGAAGACTTGCGCTCAATGTCAGCCTCTTTTCCAACGGAATTCAATGACGTGAGTCAGCAGAGCACCGCTGCCCCAGTTCAACCCGCTGCAACGGCACGCAGATGTTATGTCCGCATGTCAGGTGCAATCAGATCAGGCCGCATTGCAGGAATCTTCGGCTTTCATAGCCCGTTGGAATCGAAGTTTCCTACTTACACTCACAGGATGACGAGTGAGTTTACCATCTTCAACGGTTTTCTGGGTCAGATAAGAAGAGTTCAGTTAATTTGGGGGATGCGTAGGGGCTGTATTCTCGATCGAGAGCAGCTCGTCAAATCGCTTTTTGATGTCAGCCCGGTTCGGTTCAATGTTCAAGGCGACGCCGACAGTGGCTCGAGCCTCCTCGATGCGTCCAAGCCGTTCGAGAACGCTCGAAGCCTTGAGACGCATGGCAATGTCAAACGGGTTCTCGTTGATGGCGGCCAGGTAGCTGTCTGCTGCGCGTGGGTAGTCCTCCAACTCAACGTAAACTTCTGCCAGCACTGCGTTTGATGTGTGTGGGTCGGCTTCGACCACCTTGCGGATACGGCTTCGAATCTTGTCTCGTACGCTCAAGTCGTGGTGTGGAAGCTGCACGACTGCCAGGAGGACATCCAGCCGGTCTGGAACCAGCTCAAGTGTTTCGCTCTCGTCTCGAATCAGTGTTGATTGATCCCAGATCTCTTTGACGCATCTGGCCGAGATGTTCAGGCTCCGCTTCCAACAGCTGATGTTCTCATCCAGGTCTCCGCGGTGGGCGGAAAGCTGGCCGAGCTGGAACAGGCTGTCAGAATCACTGGCCCCCACGAACATGGCCAGATTGCGGGCCTGCGAGGCTGCGGGATCGGACAGAATATGAGTGAGCCAGGCGTATTGCATTGACAACCCTGGCTGAAGCGGGTTGAGTTGCAGGCTGCGGCGGCACTCGGCCAGGGCCTGAGGCAGGTTGTCCTGGACTTCGCGACTGCTCAGAAGCTGGGTCGCTTTGTCGAACTCCCCGTTCATTCGAAGAAACGAGACAGCCTCGTCCAGGCGTTCGATGTGAGTGGAGTTCCACTGGACCTGCGGCCGCATTTTCTTGGCAAGATCCTGCTTGGTCAGGTCGTCAAACATCGTTCGTCGATACCGGGCGACATAGATCTGTCCGGCAGTGGACGAAATCCTCGGTTCTCCCGGGTACTGTTTCTCCAGCGACTTCAACTGGGACAGCAGTTCATCGTATTGGCTGGCTTCCAGTGAGGGGGCAATTGGGTTGACGGGGAGTTGGTCCACGACTCGCTCAATTTCGGTCGCAAACTGCAATCGGAGCAGGGCGGGCCAGACAGCCAGGAGGACCGCCGTCCCGACACAGATTCGCCAGATGGGCCGCTTTGTCGCAAAAAGAATCAGAAGCGATACGGGCCTGGTTCTTGAGAACGGCGCCATGACTGACCCGCAGATGACGCAGAACGTCAGGACGATGCTCCCGATCGACAGGCTGAAATCGGTGAGCGATATCGTTGAGATCGAGGTGACAGACAACAATCCAGCCAGTCCGCTGGGGAGCAGACGCCCGTCAAAATCTGTCCGAATGGCTCGAGCCGATGCGTATGCCATCAACAGAAGCGACACGAGAAACAACGCGAGCCCGGTCGCTCCCCCTTCTGAGGCGACCTCCAGGTATTGGTTCTCCGCATGTTGAAACCAGAAGTCGGTGTTCTGTGACACGTACAGCTGGTTGGCCATCGCATAGGTGCCAAGGCCCGAACCCGTTTTGGAGAAATCCTTGATCAGTGGAAAGACATCTCTCCAGTGATCGACTCGCCCCGTCAGAGCGGCACCTAAATTCTTCATCGTATTCAGTCGGGCGGTGATGATCTCGTTTTGTCCGAGCCACATCAGTCCTGCGTAAGACAATCCGGCAAAGACGACCAGGATCACCAGGATTCGCGTTTTCCATCGGTTAATTGCCGGAAGCAGGATCAGAACGGCGGCTGCCATGCCTACCGCGCCGGCTCGCGAAAGCGACGAAAGAATGCCGACACCGATCGCTGCGACAACGCAGATGGAGGACATAACGGCCGGGGTCATGTGACCAAGGACGCGGACAAACCACTCCGAGAAACGCGACCTCGAATGGTCCTTGTAGTACGCAGTCTGGCCGACTCCGAAGGGGAACCAGGCAGAAACCAGGCACGCTGTCGCGCAGGAAAACGCCAGCAACAGGTACCCGGCTCCGTTGTTGCGGTTGACGAACGCTCCGAATGGCGTGCCACCGAAGCGCAGCGGAACGGTCCAGAACAGCTTCCCGTTCCAGGACAGCTGTTGGGCGATACCAAACCCTGCCATGGCCAGGCCATTCAAGGCAAGTGCCCAGTACAACCATCGGCGGGCCGCGAAGTCCTCAAAGAGATCGAAGCTGAGCCAGAATGCCAGCAACGCCACGGTCAACTGGGCGATAATCAGCCGCGTCGCATCCGGAGAGACGGTGTGCTGGCCTTTCGCGAACCCGGACAGATCGGGGCTTGCGAGTAAGTCGGGGAGCAAATCTTGAAACGTCGCGGATTTGATCTGCGCAAGAGCAGACACATCGCCCGAAGGCATCAGCTGCCACACCCCGAGCAGAATTAAACCCGCTGCGGGAATGATGACTGTCGGGATGCCTGCTGGTCTCTGGCCGTCTGTATTGAACAGACGCTGAATAAACCGCAAAACACCAATGACCGATAGTCCGATTGCCAAATAGAACTGCGGCTTGGCGGTAACGGCCCCGTAGTACCAGGGAGCCGCCATCACCAAACCGCAGAGCGCAACTTGAAGGAAGGTTGTCATACGCTGGTTAATATCACGTCACCAACGCAGATCGTCAATTGACTACGGAGCAGCTGGAGTCGGAGGAGGATTGTTGTTGTCGTTGATCAGCGCTCCCGCGAGAGCACCACCGGCAGCTCCGAGAGCCGCTCCCAGCAGTCCACCGCCGCCGAATCCACCACCAGCTCCGCCACCTGCACCTCCACCCGCACCCGCTCCAGGGGCAGCCAGTCCAGGTACACCGGGAGGAGCATTCTCATCAGGACCTTGGGCATTCTGGTTCAGCAGACGAGCGTCATCAGGAGTTGCTGGGACGATGGTCGACCCGCCTCCCGACTGGAGTGCCACGAACTGGAACTGCTTGACCTTGCCCTGAGCCAATGGCTCAGCCTGGATCACTTCTGTGGAGAGAGCTGCGAATCCACCAGGACCAGCAATGGCGAGCGAGTGGATCCCAGCACTCAGGCCGGTCACCGTGAACTCACCATTTGCGTCTGAGGTGGCCTCGCCGGCAACTTGACCGTCGCGGACAAAGGCGACAAACAGGTTCGCAATGGGCTCAATCCGCTGGCCGTCAGCAGCTGCCTTAATGATCTGTCCCTTGACGGATCCGTCAGCCTGGATTTCAAAGTTGGCGTTTTCTTCAGCCGACAGACGAGTGATTTCCTTAGCGGCCGGAGCGGCTTCGGCAACTGATCCCGCTGCCAGATGGCTGCGAATCAAGCTGCGAACCAGCTGAGCATCACGTTGCGGGACGAGTCCCACGCGGCTCACGGCGGTGCCAGCAGGATCGCCGAGGTAAGCACCGTATGCAGCAAATCCCTCAGGACCGCTAGCCATGATGGAGTAGGGGCCCGGGCTCACTTGGCTGATCTGAGCGACTCCGCCCTGACCAACTCGCCGAGTCTGCACAATACGACCCGATCGCACGACGCGAACAGTCGTCTGGGCAGCGTTTACTGGCTGTCCATCCGATCCGACGGTCCAGAAACCGAGGGCATCTGACTCCGCAACTTGCGAAACGGGCCCGGTCGGAGCGGTTTCGAGCTTGTTTGCAGTGACTCCCAACGGCGTCGGGGCAGCTTCCGTGCTGGCTGGAGTTGGTTCGGCTGGAGCCGCGTCATCTCCGTATGTGCGGTAGCCGGTCTGGCCGACAGCCAGAGCGAGAAATCCCGCCAGGGAAACCCAGTTCTTTCGCATGCTTCAGGTCCTAATGAGCCCATCGAGATGGGAATGTCAGTTTGGGAAGTTTACCCAACCTGATGAGGTGATGCAACAAGATGTTCTCTAGAACGTATCTCATTTAACGGATTGCCGACTTGACAACTTCAGCGTCTGTGAAATTTTCCGGTTATAGTGGGCCTCAGGAGTCACGGTACGAACGATCGTCGGTCTTGTGAGGAATCGGCGGACTCAGTCCGTTGAAAGAAAGTGTTCTGATTGTTTGGGGTCAAAACAGGGCGTTCGGGGGCCATGAATTGCTCGAAACACTCAGTGGTGGGTGGTTTCTTGGCTTTAAGTCGCTTTGTGGTAATTTGTTGCGGAAAAACGTCTGGCGGGCGACAGAATAACGTCACCGAGTCATCGCCTCGTATCGGCTTCGATGAAATACCGCCAGATCCTCATCGCCCAGTTGGGCATAGGTCTCCGCCAGCCCCAGGTGGATTTCCGGATCGGATGTGATGACATTCCGGGCAATTTCCAGCTCTCGGGCGGCAGCGGCCCATTTTTTCAGCCCGAGCATCACCTGGCCCCGAGTCTGATGAAATTTTGGTGAGGTGGCGTTCAGGCGTAAGGCTTCGTCTACGCAACGCTCGGCTTCCGTCCAATCTGGCGGCGTCTGGGAGATCAGAACATGGGCCAGGTTATTCCATCCCGCGTCGACTTCCGGGTTGATCTCGACCGCTTTCCGGAGCAGCTTGGCTGCCGTGTCCCATTGCTTGTCCTGTGCCGCAGCAGTGCCGACCAGGAGAAACGCGGATGGAGGGGCCTTCCCGTTGTCGAGGTAGGGGGTGATCTCCTGAACAGCCAGCTGACGCAGTTTGGCAGGGGCGTTGGCAGCGATATTGGCCAGAATTGAGAGCGATTCCGGAGAATCGGGTTCGTAATTCCGGCTCAACGAAACATATTCCCAGCGTCTGGCCCACGAGGCGTCCGTGGCTGGCAGGCTATTCGCCTTCATAAGGTATATTGTGGCGAGTCTTTTGCGCAGTTCTGGTGAGTTGTCCCGGTCCAGTTCGTCGGTGGCCAGCTTGGCGGCTTCGTCCAGTTTGCCCTGGAGAACTTGAGCCTCGACGGTGTTCAGGATCAGGTTTGTGCGATAGGACTGGGGGGGGCTTTTTTCTGTGGCCTCGCCGGTTGGGGACGCCAATTTCGTGAGCTCGTTATTGAAGTGCTTCTCCGCCCTGGCTGCGGATTCCCCAGACATAATCTGGCGGTCCAGCTTCTTGTACAGTCGGGCAAGTTCCAGATTCACCGCTGGCTTGCGTTGAGCGACAAGTTCCAGATGTTCGACGGCAGAACTCAAGTCTGCGCTACTGATGAAAAGGCGTGCCAGGAGTTCGTGGCTGTCCAGATCATCTGGATTGGTGAGCAGTACTTGCTGGAGGTGGAAAATCGCGTCGTTGACACCGGTTGGTTTGCCAGTCTGGGAGGCCTTCAGCTCGATCAAGGCAAGTTTTTGATGGGCCAGTGCGTCCAGCGTGTGATCCTGGTTGGCGAGCATCTGACGATAGCAGGCTTCCGCCAGGTCTGGGCGGTCGCGTCGTGATTCGATTTCCGCACTGGTAACCAGCAGCGGGTCAGTCTGGCTTTTGAGAGTACGCAGCCGACTCATGTAGAACTCGGCTTGCTCGATCTGGTTGTTCTTGAGGTGTTGCTGCGCATTCTCGACGTACCTCAAGATCGTCTCGGTCGTCAGGCCAGCACGGGCTCTTAGCGTGGTGGCAATCACCAATGAAGCGATCACCAGACTCGGCAGCCCGATGATCAACGCACCGACACGGCGAGTTTGGACCCAGCCGGATACGAAACCGAGTAGTGACCAGGCGATGAAGTTGGGAAGTGTCCGGATTCGGTACAGCACGTCACGGGACGCTCCCCACGGGTTTTCCCAGGAAATCATGGCTGACTCCTTGTCGGCCGGGCAGAGGTTCTCTGGTTGATACCGCTTCGGAACTCCTGGAAGAAGTTCTGCAAATCGGCGACCGTTTCTTCCGTCGGTCGATGCAGTGTGGGGGCCAGATAAAGCAGCTGGATCTGATAGAATCTGGGGGGAGACCAGCGCGTGGCGTTCTTATAGAACATCTGTTTCCAGCGAGGGTCAATCCGCTGATCGAGGGGAGGCTGATAAGGCTGGCCATCTTGATCCACGATGTCATAGATCAACCAACCCGCGTCCTCGGCGTTCGCCAGAGCATGCTGCAACGCGGTCGAGCCATCGGGGAGCGGTATCGCTGATTCGACGTTCCACCCCATTTCCCGGTAATTGATGTCGAGTTTGTGCCAGTCCTGGAATGGGTAGTCAATTGATACCGTGATGACTTGCCCATTGCGCTCATAGGTCCATTGACGGGAGTGCTCTCCGAATTCGCTGGCAGAGGTACGGGTTTCTCGCCGGAAGTCGGTCATGGTCCAGCCCGCTAATTCCTCCGGGAAGCTCTCTTTGGAGAGAGCATCGACAACCTGCCGAATCTGATCTGTGGAAGCAAATGGTCCGATTCCGCCCCAGATCTGCAGGGCACCCAACGACAGGAACCCCGTTGAAATCAGCAGCACGAATCCGATCCAGATGACGCCGACCGACGATTCCGGGTGGGCCATCCGCTCACGCAGCAGCCCCATCGGCCTCTCATGCAGTGGCCATAACAGCCAGTTCCAGAGGCGGACGATCGGGTTCTCGTGTACTGGCTCGGATGCGCTCGACTCATCGATTTCGATCGGCCCGAGAAAGAATCTCAGCCAGCTGTCCGTGCTCACCAGCACCGCGAGTATCAGGCAGAAAACCGCGACGCTGAGGATGTCGTTCGGCCACCCCGAGGTGAGGTCGATTCCCATCCTCTCCACGCAGTAAGAAATCGTCACCACACGGAGAATGTTCGCCACTGCCGCCCAGAAAAGGCCAGACACCATCAGGATAAACGTGTGAAACAGCGAGCGACGCAACACCGCACCCAGAATGGCCGCTGTGGCAATAATCGTGAACGGGGAGATGATTCCGCTGCAAATCTCCTCGATAAACAGCTTACGGTCAGGGAACGCCAGAACGTTTCCTGACCGGAGATGGTCGACCTGCAGCTGGTCGAGGATGCCGCTGCTGATAGGAGTCGTCACTTTGTGCAGACGCTGAATCAACCAGACATCCAGGCCCTGCGGCAATCGCAACAGCATGCACATCAATGCCCAGAGTGCCCAGATATTGGTGGGCGTGCGCATCACGTATGCAATCATCGACAGGACCCACGCCGCACAACACAACAGCGGTGAAATCCTGAGGACGGAGTAAGCAGCCAGTGCCAGTGCAGTCAGGCAGGCGACCCCTCCCCAGAAGGGCCGCTGTGTCTGCGTAGGCTGGTCCGGGTCGGTGCGTCGAACCAGTAGCAGGATCGGCACCAGTACCAAAATCACCGGAAAATACCGGTAGTGGGGGCGTGACCACAGCTGCTCGAAATGCACGGAGAGGAGTGGGAGGCACCCCAGTGTTGCTGCCCAGAACGGCAGCGCAGGGGAAGTGAGCCAGCGGCGAAAAGTTCCGACTTCAGTGGACGTGTGGCTCATCAATGGGTCCGGCAAGCCTGCCTCACATGACGCAAGTGCATAAATGGATCGGGAGTTCCAATCAGTGCAGAGGTCGACTGGCCAGCTTCACATCGACCTCTGAAACAGCATTGTCTAACCGCGACGCCGGGCGAACAAGCTGAGAAGCCCCATAATTACCAGAACAGGAATAACTATCCATGCTTTTCGAACCAGCGTGAATGCAAACACCGCAACCCCGAGACCTTGCCAGAGTGAGAACTTCATCGTTCCGGGAACGTAACGGTCGGGCAACGCCAACCACAGGGCTGCCGATACCATTCCCACGCGAAGCAGACTGCCACCGAATCCAGATTGTTGGTCTGCGGAGAATAGGCAGAGTGTGCTGCCCGCGAGTAGCCCGATTGCCCCCAGCCAGCCAATCAACCTGCGTTGCGCGATCAGCCGTTCCCACACAGTTCTGTCCTCGCAACAGTGAACTTTGATTCATTTCCGATCTGAATCGGCGATTCTCAACCGGTGGATCGTCTTTACAGTTCTGATCCTCTTGCCGAATTCCGATAAAGTGAAGTATATGGATTGAGCGCGCTTCGTGCGCGACGGATGTCAATCCAAGTGCTCAACGGAATGACTCTTCAAGATGCGTTGTGGGAAGCCCCATTATCGGCTCTCGCTGATCGCCGCGCTGGCGATTATGGCATCATCTGGATGTTCGCAATTCGCCAATATTCGCTCGCATAGCGTGAAGATCCCGATGTGGAAACCGGTCTCTGCTCAGATTGAGGGCGTTGAGACGGTCGCCGTGCTGCCATTCGAGGGAGAATGGGGCGTCCGGGTCTCCGAGGAGGTCGCCGATTCGTTCTCGGAGTCTGGTACTTACAAAATCGTCAGTGCCAGCTCGCTCCCAGCGGTCACCCCTTCCTCAATGAACGATGAGTCGCCGTCGCTGGAGGAGGCACTGACCGCCGCGCGACAGGCCGACATCGATGCCGTCCTGACCGGGACGATCGTCTCGGAAGAGACAGCGGAAAGCCCGCGATCGCGGTTCCTGCGGATTTCTCAATCAGAGGAACAGGCCAAGCGTACGATGACCGTCGATTACCGACTGATCGATACCCGAACCGGCGAAACACTCTGCAGTAATCGGATCAGCTGCCTGGAGACGGAGCCGGAAGCGTCCAAGATTGCCGCGGTCGAGCAGAATCTTATCCAGCGATGTGGTCACGAAGTCGCCTCCCAGCTGACTCCTCAATGTGGTGACTGCTCGATTGCCTTGGCGAATGGGCACTGGACCAACCGCGGAGTCTTCGCCGTGCGAAAAGGAGTCCGGGCTGCCGAAGCCGGGAACTGGGACGAAGCGACAAAATCGTGGGAAGCTGTCCTGAAGGTGAACCCCAACAACGACGCCGCGATCTTCAACCTGGCACTCGCATCGGCCAGCCGGGGTGATTACGAAACAGCTGAAGACCTCGCCCTGCAGGCCATCCGTATCCAGCACTGCGACTGCTACGAAAAAGGCCTCGAACGCATCCGCGACCAGCGCACGCAGTTTGAACTTGCTGAAGAACAACGCAACGGCATTAAGCTGTCTTCGTTGGAATCATCGTCCCGGTAGTTCTGAGCAATACAGTCGCGAATGGCTCTCGAGGTTCTTGACTGTTTAGATCAGAATACAAGAGCGCCATGAACCCTATTCGATCGAGCGTGTTCCGAGTTGCCGAGTTTTTTGTACTGCACGATATCTTTATCCGATTCATGATCGCGGTTTCGGCTTATGTCGGCGGGCTTGCGACGGCTCGCACCCCAGGTCTCTTCTCTGGGGATCTTCCCGAGCCGGTCCGACTCATCTTGACTGCGCTCTTGCTGGCCTCCCTTCCCGACACGTTGGTCGTGGCGATCGGACATCCACATTCGAGAAGGTCGCAACTCGTACTTTGTGCCGTTGTGATGATTATGTCTGCGAGTGTTTACCTGTTTCGAGGGAATGTGGTGGGGGTTCCAATCCGGCCATGATTTACCTCTTGCCCAGAGAGCGGCAGGCGTCAGCCTGCCGCGGCGTTCGAGCGTCTCTGAGCCCACAATCGTAAATGACGTAGCTTACGCTGAGTGCTGTTTCACTTCGGACTCCGCGTGTCCCTCACCGCCGGTCGGCACCTTGACCGGCATGTTTCGACGCAGCAGGTAATAAAACAGCGGCGTCAAAAACAACCCAAAGAACGTCACGCCCAGCATCCCCGCGAACACTGTCGTCCCCAGCGGCCGTCGCATTTCGGCTCCCGCCCCATGTGCGATCACCAGCGGATACACCCCGAGGATAAACGCGAACGAGGTCATCACGATCGGTCGCAACCGCTCCTTCGAAGCCTTGATGGCTGCGTCAAACGCACTCAGCCCCTCCTTGAGTTGCAGATCGCGGGCGAACTCGACGATCAGGATCGCATTCTTCGCCGCTAGTCCAACCAGTACCACCAGGCCGACCTGCACAAAGATGCTCACGTCGGCCCGGATCATGACCACGCCGATCAGCGCACTGAGCAAACACATCGGCACGATCAGAATCACAGCCAGCGGCAACGACCAGCTTTCGTACAACCCGGCCAGTACCAGAAACACCAGAATCACTCCCAGCACGAACGCACTCATCGGGTTCTGCTGCAAGTCCTTCAGACTCTCGATCTTGGCTGACCGCTGCTGCAGGAAGCTGAGTTCTGTCCACTCGTAAGACATCGATCTCGGCAGCTTGTCGCCCAGTGCTTCCATCGCGCTGAGCGCGGTTCCCGATCCGACCCGCGGGTCGAACCCTCCACTCACTGGAGCAGCCGGAAAGGTGTTGTACCGGATCAACTGCGCCGGCGCGACGCGGTCCTCGACCTTCATCAGCGTGCCCAGCGGCACCATCTCGCCCAGGCCATTGCGAACCTGCAGCTGTTTGACCTCGTCGGTGTTCAGTCGGAACTTCGAGTCGGCCTGCACGTTCACCTGCCACGTGCGTCCGAAGCGGTTGAAGTCGTTGACGTAGTATCCCCCAAGATAAACCTGGAGAGCCTGATACACATCCTTGAGCGGGATGCCGAGAGTGCGGGCCTTCACGCGATCGATCTCGACATAGATCTGCGGCGTCGAGGCCCGGAATCCGTTGAAGACCCCGACCAGTCCCGGTTGTTGATTCGCCTCCAGAGCCAGCCGGTCGGCCTCATGCTGCAACTCCGCCGGAGAGATGCCGCCGGTCCCCTGAACCATCAGCTTGAAGCCCCCCGCGCTCCCCAGACCCGACACGGCAGGCGGCTGAAAGACGTTGATGCGGGCTTCGAGGATCTGCTTCTGGAACTCACCTTGCAGGTAGCGTCCCAATGCCACGCTTCCCAGCTGGGGCTCGTGCCGCTCCTCGAACGGCTTCAGCATGATGAACATCGATGCGTAGTTCGACGAAAACGCGTTCAGCACCACCGAGTTACCCGTGATCGTGATCGTGTCAGCCACGCCCGGCGTCTCACGGATGATCTTCTCGGCCTTCTCGACGACCTGCATGGTTCGCTCAGCTGAGGCGGCATCGGGCAGGGCGACGTTCACCAGCAGATACCCACGGTCCTGCCCCGGCACAAAGCCGCCTGGAACCTTCTGGAACCCATAAAAGGTCAGGCCCACCAGCCCGAAATATAGGACCATCGACACGATACCGATTCGCAGAACTCGCGAAGTCCAGCGTCCGTAGCTGGCGGTGACGGCATCGAAAATCTTGTTGAAAACGCCGAAGAACTTCGACAACGCACGGTTCACCGGATGGATCAGCTTCCGCCCGACCAGCCCCAGAGGAATCGCTCCCACCAGGAATACCAGAGCGGTGACGAGTCCTCCCTTGAGCGAGTCGATCAGCGTGGCCTCCGCTGCGGCCTGCTCACCAGCCTGTAGCCCCATCATCCCCAGAGCCATCGGCTTCAGGTACATGACCGCCAGTGCCCCGCCCAGGATCGCAAAACTCCACCAGGGCAGTGCCTCTTTTCCGGCATGCGGGTCGTGTGGGCCATCCCCGCCGTGCTCGCGCCCTCCGAAGACCGACGAGGCCCGTGCAGGGGTCATCGTCATCGCGTTGATGGCCGAGATGATCATCGACACCGAGATCGTCAGCGCGAACTGCCGGAAGAACTGCCCCGTGATCCCACCCAGAAACGCACTGGGGAGAAACACCGACGACAGCACCAGCGTGATCGCCAGAATCGGCCCGGTGATTTCCCCCATCGCCCCGATGGTGGCCTCGCGGACGGAGACACCTTTCTCCAGCCAGCGTTCAATGTTCTCCAGCACGACGATGGCGTCGTCGACCACGATTCCGATGGCCAACACCAGACCAAACAGCGTCAGGTTGTTGAGGCTGAAGCCCATCAGCAGCAGGATCGCAAACGTCCCGACCAGCGACACGCCCACATCGATCAGCGGCAGCACCAGCGACTTCCAGTCCTGCAGAAACAGCAGGACGACCAGCGCCACCAGCACGATGGCATCACGCAGAGTCTTGAACACTTCGTGGACCGACTCAGTGATGAACGGGGTCGTGTCGTAGGCGATGACATACTTCAGTCCGCGTGGGAAGCGAGATTCGAGTCGCTTCATCGTCGACTTCACTCGTTCAGCGGTCTCAAGTGCATTCGAGCCCGGCAGCTGGTAAATCGCGATCCCCGCCGATGGCCGACCGTTCAACCGCGACAGTGACGCCAGACTCTTGGCCCCCAGCTCAACCCGGGCGACATCACGCAAGTACGTCACTTCGCCCGTCGAGCCAGTTCGCAGGATGATCTCTTCAAACTGGCTCGGTTCTTCCAGACGCCCCTGCGAGCTGAGGATCAACTGGAATTCCTGACCTGCCGGAACGGGAGGTGCCCCCAGCTGTCCGGCGGCGACCTGAACGTTCTGCTCCCGCAGGGCAGCTGCGACATCTCCAGCAGTCAGACCGCGCGAGGCCAGCTTGCTCGGATCAAGCCAGATCCGCATGCTGTAATCCATCTGTCCAAACAGCGAGGTGTCCCCGACTCCCTCAACCTTGGCCAACACGTCACGCAGATAGATCGTCGAGTAGTTGCTGAGATACAGTTGGTCAAAATAGGGCTTGCCCGTGTCGGGATCGTCGTCCGATACGACGTTGACCACCAGCAGGATGTCAGGCGAACGTTTCTTCACCATCACGCCCAGTGCAGTGACTTCTTCCGGCAACTGGGGTTCCGAGGTCGTGACGCGATTCTGCAGCAGAACCTGAGCCTCATTCACATCGGTGCCCAGCTCAAACGTCACATCCAGCATGTATGAACCGTCGCTGTTGCACTGCGACGACATGTACAGCATGTTCTCGACGCCGATGACCTGCTGTTCAATGGGGCCCGCGACCGAATCGGCCAGCACCTCGGGGCTCGCTCCGGGGTAGAACGCCGTCACCCGCACCACGGGCGGGGCGATTTCCGGGTACTCCGCAATCGGCAGCAGGGCAGCTGCAATCCCGCCCAGCAGTACGATGACGATCGAGATCACCCACGCCAGAACGGGTCGGTCGATAAAGAATTTTGCCAGCATGACAGACTCGGTCTACTTCTGGGATGGAGCGGGCTGTGCTTCGACAGCGGTCGGAGTGTCGGCCTTCACCGGTTCCGTCTTGGAGGGGGACTCCGCTACCGGCGCTTCAGCGGCCGGAGCCACGGCGGCCGGAGGGCTGGTTTTCACATCCTGGTATCCGGGCATGGTTACCTCTTTCTCGTCGACCACAGCTCCCGGGGCGACTCGCTGGATTCCGTTCACGATGATGCGATCTCCGGCTTTCAGTCCCTCCTCAACAGCCCGCAGCCCAAAATGCATCTGTCCCAGCTTGACCGGTCGCGGGACAACTTCATGCTTGTCGTTCACGACATAGACGATCTTCTCGCCCAGATCCGAAATCACGGCCCGGTCACTGATCAGCGCGACTTCATGCGGCTTACCGATCGGGACACGAACGCGAGCAAACAATCCCGGCAGGATCTCGTTCTCTCCCGTGTCGAATGTACCTCGAACCCGGAGCGTTCCCGTCGTGGCTGACAGCCGGTTTTCCGCAAAGGTGATGAATCCGTCGTGCGGGAAGCCCTGCTCATCGGCCAGACCAAATCCGACGGGAGCAGAGCCGGTGACTGCCCGGTCAGCCTTCCCGTCTCGGATCAGGTGATTCACCTTAAGTACGGTCCCTTCGTCGACATCAAACTCGACGTAAATCGGGTTGATCGAAACAATCGTTGTCAGAACGGGCCCGGAGCCGAGGTCGCCTGATTGGATCAGGTTTCCGCGAGTGACCGATGTCTTGCCGATTCGGCCTGAGATCGGAGCCCGCAGTTCCGTGTACTCCAGATTGAGTTTCGCCGATTCGACCGCTGAGCGAGCGGTATTGGCAGAGGCCTCGGCGGAGGCGATCGTCGACTGAGAAAACTCCATATCAGCTTGAGCTGCGGTCAGCCCCGACTTGGCCGTTGACAGATTGGCTTCGGCGGTGTCCTTGGCATTCGCGGTTGAGGCCCCCTGATCGGCGAGGGTTTTAGTCCGGTCGTACGATTTCTGAGCCAGAATCAGTTCTGCCTGGCGTCGCTCTTCTTCCGCAGCTCTCTGCTGCTTCTGCGAGATGGCGCTCTTGATCTGTGATTCGGCTTCCGCAACGCGGCTTTCCGCCTGCTCCAGTGCTACCTGATAAGGCCGCTGATCAATCCGGTAGAGCAGATCACCCTCTTTGACTTTCTGACCTTCTTGGAAGACGACCTCCTGCAGGTAGCCCGAGATGCGAGCACGCACCTCGACGGTTTCCCGGGCCATTGTTCGCCCGGTGAACTCGGCGTAATCGGTCGCCTCTCGCACGATGACGGGGCTGACTTCCACCGGAATCGGGGCTTTGTTCTGAGTGGCGACCGGTCCAGGGGGGCACCCCACGCAGGTCAAGATCGCCACGAGTCCGAGCTGTCTTCTGCCATACCGCATCGCCGACCACCAATCCGGATGCATTGCATCGTCTCCACGAACGGATTCCACGTTGGTTCATGGGCAATGTACGCCAATGGCCTCGCGAAGTCGAAGCAGTTCCTCGGGGAGTCCCAGTCGATCAGTCAGGCGATGGAGGCTGCGTCTCGCTGTCTGGCATCGGAGAAAATCGTTACCCTGCGGCACGTGCTCTGAGATGACGTTGGTCCGATCGAAACGGTCTGCGCAGGAGCCGATACTCTGGGAAGCTGTTCATGGAATTCCGTCAGTCCGTCTTGCCCAATGGACTTCAGGTCATTGGTGAGATCAACCCCCGTGCTCAAAGTGCAGCTGTGGGGTTCTATGTACGGACGGGGTCGCGGAACGAGACGCTCGACTGTTCGGGGGTGAGCCATTTCCTGGAACATATGGCGTTCAAGGGGAACGAGCAGTTCTCCGCGGCCGACGTGAATCGCGTCTTTGACGAACTAGGAGCCAATTATAACGCCCAGACTGGCGAGGAGTTCACACTCTACTACGCCGCCGTGTTGCCGGAGTACCTGCCGCGGGCGTTCGAACTCCTGTCGGCCTTGATGCAGCCCAGCCTGCGAGTCGAGGATTTCGAGGTCGAGAAACAAGTCATCCTCGAAGAGATCGGCATGTACGACGACATGCCCGGGTTCCTGGCTCATGACGAGGCGATGGCCGCTCACTTCGCCCATCATCCGCTGGGCCAGTCTATCCTCGGGACTCGTGAGAGCATTCAGGCCCTCACTGCCGACCAGATGCGGACGTATTTCAAACATCGCTACCACACGGGCAACATCACTCTGGTTGTGACCGGGAAGGTCGACTGGGGCCAGATTACAGCTCTCGCGACGCAGTATTGTTCCAGTTTTCCCGCCGGGCAAAAGCACGACCAGTGGTCGCTCTGCCACCCGCAGACCTCCCGCAAGACGACGAGCCGCCCCGCCTTGTCGCAAGCTCATACGATGCTGTTCTCGTCCGCTCCGACGAGTCGTGATTCGCAGCGATTTGCGGCCGAACTCTTGTCAGTAATCGTCGGCGATGGGGACAGCGGTCGGCTCTATTGGGAACTGGTCGACCCCGGCCACGCCGAATCCTGCGACCTGTCCTATAACGAATTCTTCGACAACGGGATCTGGGGCGGATATCTCTGCTGTGATGCGGGCGAGACGGATACCAATATCGCCCGCATGAAAGAGGTCTTTCAGCAGATCAACGAATCGGGCGTGACCGTCGAAGAACTCGACGAGGCCTTTAACAAAGTCGCCTCGCGAATCGTTCTCCGTAGCGAACGACCGATGGGACGACTCTCCGTGGTGGGCGGCGATTGGGTTTACCGCGAACAGTACCAGTCCGTGGAAGAGGAGATTGAGGCCTACCGCCAGGTGACCCTGAGTGACATTCGCACTTTGCTGGAACAGTACCCGCTCGGCATGACAACGATCACTGAACTCAAGCCGGAAGGCGGGGAAGAGCACTCTGCTGACGTATAAGGTTGAGCTCCCGCCCGGCTGTCACTGGATATTGAAAACTGAGGCTCTTATGTACACCATCGATTTGACCGGCAAAGTGGCCATCGTCACCGGTAGCAGCCAGGGCCTGGGCAAGGCCACCGCGACGCTGCTCTATCAGGCCGGGGCGAAAGTCGTTGTCAACTACTTCAACGATCCCGAGGGAAAATGCCGGGCTCAGGCCGAAGAGACCGTCGCGGCATGGGGAGACCGCGGCCTGGCGATCGCCGCCGATGTCCGCTCACGAGGCGAACTTCAACAGATGTTCGAGACCGTGAAAGCCCGTTGGGGGCAGGTCGACATCCTTGTGAACAATGCAGCCATCCTGCGAGATAAGACCGTTAAGAAGATGGAAGACCGCGAGTGGGAGGACGTTATCGAGACCAACCTGTCCGCTGTCTTTCGCGTGATCCAGACCTCACTGCCATACATGAATGATGGCGGTCGGATCGTCAGCATGGCGTCGATTTCGGGCATCATCGGGTTCTTCGGTCAGGCGAACTATGCCTCTGCCAAGGCCGGCGTGATCGGCCTGACCAAGGTTCTCAGCCGTGAACTCGCTGGCCGGAAGATCACGGTGAATGCGGTCGCTCCCGGCGTGGTGATGACCGAGATGGGAAAGACGATCCCCGAGGAGGCCCGGCAGCAGATGCTCGCACAGATTCCATTGCGACGCTGCGGCGAGCCCGACGAGATCGCCAGCGTGATTCTGTTCCTGTGCAGTGAGATGGCATCGTACATGACTGGCCAGACGCTGCATGTGAACGGAGGGTGGTGGGGATGACGACTCCACTCTCTCGAAAGCTCTGCACGGCAGAAGAAGCTGTGGCCCGCATTGCGGATGGGGCCACCGTGGTGTGTGGTGGTTTCGTCGGAGCGGCTCACCCCGAGGCCCTTTCGGCAGCGATTGAGCGGCGTTTCCTGGCCGGCCAAGGTCCGCACGGCATCACTCTCATGTACGCAGCTGGGCAGGGTGATGGCAAAACCCGTGGGCTGAATCACCTCGCACATGCAGGCTTGCTCAAGCGAGTGATCGGTGGTCACTGGGGGCAGGCTCCGCAGCTGGGGCAACTCGCCCTCAAGGGACAGATCGAAGCCTACAACTTTCCCCAGGGCGTCATCTGTCAGCTGCTGCGTGACAGTGCGGCGAAACGGCCCGGGTGTTTAACGCATGTCGGGCTGGGGACGTTTATCGATCCCGTAAACGGCGGTGGAAAACTGAACTCCCGTACGACGGAGGAACTGGTCGAACGCGTTGAACTCTGCGGCCGGACGTGGCTGCTTTACCACGCAATCCCCATCCATGTCGGCCTCATTCGAGCCACAGCTGCTGACCCGTTCGGGAATCTGGTCATGGAGGACGAGGCTGTCATCGGCGACGCCCTTCCGATTGCACAAGCAGCTCACAACTACGGAGGGATAGTTATTGCCCAAGTGAAGCGATTGCTTGACACTCCGTTGCCGCCGCAGCGAGTGCGAGTCCCCGGCCGGCTGGTCACGCATGTTGTAATGGCCGATGAGCAGGACCACTGGCAGACCTTTGGCGAGACCTTCAATCCCCGCTATTGTGCCCCAGCTCCCTCCGCCGAAGCGGGATGTGAGTGGGACCTGCCCCCGATGCCGTGGGACATCCGCCGTATCATCGCGGACCGCGCCTGCGATGAACTGCCCCTCGGAGCCATTGTGAACCTGGGGATTGGGCTGCCTGAGGGGATCGCCCGCATCGCCGGGGAGCGTGGAATCCTGGGCGATGTGACCCTGACTCTGGAAAGCGGCCCGATCGGTGGTGCCCCAGCCGGGGGCTTGAGCTTCGGAGCCTCGCAATACCCCGAGGCCATCATCGACCAGCCAGCTCAGTTCGACTTCTACGACGGGGGAGGGCTCGACTTCGCCGCGCTCGGAGCAGCTCAGGTCGACCAGTTCGGTAACGTGAACGTTTCTCGCTTTGGGACCAAGTTCGCGGGCGTCGGCGGCTTTGTGAACATCTCGCAAAACGCCCGACGACTTGTCTTCTGCGGCTCATTCACCGCCGATGGACTCGAAGTCGCTGCAGACAACGGACAGCTGCGAATCGTTCGCGAAGGCCGGATCGCCAAGTTCGTGAAACAAGTGGAGCAAGTCTCGTTCTCTGGTGAAGTGGCTCGCGCGGCGGCACGTGACGTTCTCTTCGTCACGGAGCGAGCGGTGTTTCGCCTCCGCCCGGAAGGTCTGGAACTGACCGAACTCGCCCCCGGTATCGATCTCGAACGCGATCTGCTTCAGCGGATGGAGTTCCGGCCACTCATTCGGAATGTTCAGCCGATGCGTGCCACGCTGTTTGCTGCCCGCTGAGTTATGACGCGAAGTACGCCTGATCGTCCTCAGACAATACGGGGCGCTGTAGCTATCGGTTTAATGAAGTCTCAAGTCTGAAGTTCTACGTCAGGTGTGTTTGCATTCCGGATCTGCAAACACACCTGATCTATCTTTAAGCCACGCGGCGGATCTCTTCGAGAACCAGACTCGCCTTCTCGTCGGTGACTTCAAGCGGGACTGTGTTCTGTCGAGACTTCTGTGTGCGTTTCCCGGGAAGAATCGCCAGGATCGCTGGCAGTTGAACCAGACATCCCACCACAGCTGACCAGAGCAGTACAGCCATCAAAACACCAAACCGAACGGTCGGGGTGAAGTTGCTGAGTGCCAGGGCCAGCATGCCGATACTGGCGATGGCCGCAGCTTCGAAGATCGGTTTGCCGGTCTGGACGAGAGCGTAGAACGTCGACGTTTGGGAGGAGTGCCCGGCTTTGGATGCTTCCTGGTAGGCGAACAGAAAATGGAACGTGGCATCCACTGACATTCCGAAGGCGATGCTTCCAGTCATCATCATGCCGATGTCCACGGACATGCCGCTCCACCCAATCAAGCCAAAGATGAACATGATGGGAGAGATGTTCGGAACCATCCCCCAGAACGTGAGCTTGAATGACCGCAGGGCACACAATGATACGATCGCGATCAGGACAAACGACGACGAGAAACTCTCTTTGAATCCCTGGAAGATCGTGATCTGGGCCTGCTCGATCAGCGGGGTGATCCCGGTCAGCGTGACTTCCGGCATGTCCGCGACGAGTGTCTTCAGTTCATTGAAGGTGTCACCTTTGCTGGAGACATCCTCACGACGGATGCGACAAGAGATTCGCCAGTAGCGTTCGCCCGCTGACAGGAAATCGGAGCGATGCTGACTACCAAGGGCTTTGTTGAAGACCTTCGCCGCTCCCATGACTCCTTCTGGCATTTCGTCCGGAAAGAAGCTGGCGAGCGACATCGTATGAGTCACGCTCTGGTGGGTCCCCAGCCGCGCTTCGATCAGGCGAACTCGGTTCATCTTCTCCATGAACGGAGCGTCAGAGGTCCGGAAATCGACGATTGCTTCGACAGAGTCGATACTGGTCAATCGCTCTTCCAGTGCATTCAGGTCCCGGACGACAGGACTACCCTTGGGGAGGAAGTCGAGCGGATCGATCCGGCAATTCAGATAGCGGCAACCATACCCCCCAGCTGCGATGATCAGGGTACAGATCCCCGTGACGAGCCAGCGGTGATGAATCAGATTGTGGGCCAGGCGGAAGTGAGAATTCTTGACGACACTAGCTTTGTTTTCGAGAACATCAGGCCACTGAATCAGCAGCGCCGGTGTCAGTCCCAACGCACACAGGAACGACACCACCGAGCCAATCGCACCGGCGTATCCAAACCACCACACGGGGCCGATGCTGGTCGTGACGAGTGATCCAAAACCGATCACAGTCATCAGTGCAGACAGAAACACCGGCTTCCAGGTGTGTTTGAGCGAGTGGATCAAGCGGTCGGGCACATTGTCTGATTCGCGGTAGTAGCTGATGAAGTGAACCGCGATCGACAGCGTGAAGATCATCACCATGACGGGCATGGCACCGAGGATGAAGTTCATCTCTCCGCCCGACCATTTGACGAGCGTGTTGGTCGTCTCAATCGAGAGGATTGTGATTAACATCACGCCGATCGTCAGCTTGATTTCCCGGACAAAGAAGTACAGCAGGAATGAGCTGATCAGCAGGGTAAATACAAAGTAGGCCTTGTTGTTCTTCGTGCCACCCAGGCGGTTGAGCTCGGCCACCACGACCGGTCCGCCTGTCAGCAGGACATCGTCACCTCGCAACTGGCAGTAGTCGAGAACTCGCTCGACATCCTTGACGGTCCCGGCCCGGTCTTGCAATCCAGCTGGGGAAAGCAAGGCCACCAGCCCGAGCATCTGCTTGTCTTTGGCCAGCGAGAGTCCGGTGATCCGTTCTTCAATCTTCTCTTCGGAAACGCTCAGGTCACGCATGACCTGGCCGAACCGGCGAGGTGACCAGCAGTGCCGGATCCCGGGAAGCTGACTCAAGCGTTCTGCGACCGATTCGACCAGCGGGTCGTCTGGTTTCAGGTTGGGGAGCCCGACGAGAATGACTTCCTCGGCCCCAAACTCTTCTTTGAACATGTCGTATGTCGAACGGACCTCAGACTCCTTGGGGAGCCATGTTTCGAGGTCGTTGTTCGATGGCATCGATTCCCCTTGCCAATACATAAAGGGGAACGCAATTGCCGCCAGTACTAGCAGCCACCGACCATGTCGCTGGTAGAGCGATGTCAGCATGTGGACTTGCCGCCTATGTTGAACCTGCTGCAGGGAGTGGGTTCCGGTAGCCCACCAAGACAAATGACGCGCAGGCTCGCCTGCTGACACCAGTTGCCTTTTCATTATCGTTCGGTCTGGTCGCGAGAACTGAGGGGATTCCCGCGTTTCATCGATCAATGTGATGGCTCAGCCGCAAATCCTGCCATTTGCCATGGTCAGCCTGCGAGACCTGCCGGTTTAGCTCAGAAGCCTGAGCAAATATTGACCATACGTGCTGTTCTTCATGATCTTTGCGAGATCACCCAATTGGGTATCGTTGATGTATCCCATGCGCCAGGCGATCTCTTCCGGACAGGCGATCTTCAACCCTTGCCGTTGCTCCAGTACCGAGACGAACTGAGTAGCGTCAACCAGTGATTCATGTGTCCCGGTATCGAGCCAGGCTGACCCACGTCCCAGCGTTTCCACTTGCAGCGTACCTTGCTCCAGATAAAGCCGGTTCACATCTGTGATCTCCAGCTCACCGCGTGGTGAAGGCTTAATCTTGTGTGCGAATTCGACCACCTGTTCGTCGTAGAAGTAGAGCCCTGTAACCGCAAGGTTCGACTTCGGCACCTTGGGCTTTTCTTCGATGCTGATGGCCTTGCCTGAGGCGTCCATTTCGACCACGCCGTAACGCTCCGGATCACGTACGTGGTAGGCATACACCGTGGCCCCTGTGGTTCGCTGGCTCACGTCCTGCAGGCTCTGTGACAACTGATGCCCGTAGAAAATGTTGTCCCCAAGAATCAACGACGATGGACGGTCCTTGGCGAAATCCTTACCGATGTGGAAGGCCTGCGCGAGTCCCTCGGGCTTGGGCTGTGCTGCGTACTGAAACTCCATGCCCCATTGTTTGCCACTCCCGAACAGCCGCTCAAACAGCGGTAAGTCGTGGGGCGTGCTGATGATCAGGATCTCGCGAATCCCTGCCAGCATGAGGGTGGCCAGCGGATAATAGATCATCGGCTTATCATAGATCGGCATCAGCTGTTTGCTGACCACGATCGTGGCTGGAAAGAGCCGGGTCCCGCTACCACCGGCGAGGATGATGCCGCGTCGTGATTTGTCGTTAGCCATCGGAGTCTACTGAGAAGGAATGAGCTGTGAGGCGTGAATGACCAGGCTGTGAACGTTTAACGGTTCTGCGGGTCAGGGGGAGCAACAAGGATTGGGCATCGCCCCGGAATGAAACTGTCATCGACACGAATGAATTGCCATCCTGATCGTATATCGACTCAAAATGGGACGGGTGTCGCGGATTTGGTGAAAAAGACTCAATGATGAGTGTGTTGAGGCAGCGGAGGTTGTGGTTCATCTGGGAAGGCCGTTGCCTCGGGCCGGCTCGGAGTGGGGTGTCCACTCCAAATGAGTCACGTCGTCCGGCCATTTACGCCGAAGGTGTGTTGTCGTGCGGCGTCGCAGTGGAAGGAGGGGCCGAACGTTTCGGGCGTGAAAGTCCCACTGCCACGAGAACCGCAATGGCTGGCATGATCGGAGCCCGCATGCGAGCGTCGGTCCAATAAACGAGGTGCACCAGGAAGAAGCCAAATATCAGACTGCCCGTCGCGAGCAGCATCAGCCACCGGCCATGGATGAGAGACCGTCCGAGTGCGATTATCGCTGCCAGCCAGAGGGCCGCGTATCCACCTGCGACCATCCAGAGCACGACCCGTGGCAGTCCCGTCTCACCGGGCCGCCCCGGCCAGATCGACCAGAATCTCGAGGCCCGATACGCACAGGCCCACGCAAATCGCCCAGGATTCTCCCGGATGAATGTGCGAGCTTTCTCTCCCTGCCAGCGGTCTTGTGCGACCTCTCCCCGAATCTGGTGTTGGTCCATCTCCTGATTGGTTTCGGTCTGCCAGCGATGGAGGCTATCTCCATCCCAGACAGCATCACCACGCTCCACAACCTCCAAGTAGTACACTGGATTATTGGCCAGCCATAATGTGTAGCCTCCATGTGTCGTTGTCGCGATCGGTGTGCCGAATACGGACCAGTTGCGGAGGACCCACGGAGAGAGAACCGCCATCGCAATAATCGCTGTCAGGCACCCCGAGCGAAGTCGATCGCTCCACCGAGCAGACCTTTCGCCCGAGAGGATCAGGCTCCCGGCCAGCCAGACGGCAAACGCCGCGGCATACGTCGGCCTGGCCAGCAGACACAGCCCCCAGAGCCCTCCGATCAGAATCGTGCGACGTAGTGTTCTCTGACTTGATGAGGAATTCTCCGACTCCGAAACGCCAGCAGACATTGCCCATAACAACCCCGCCGAGAGACAGCTGCACAGCGTCTCGGTCATGGGTTGACCACTGTAAAGTACGAGCAGCGGATCAATCGCCACGATCCCCGCAGCTGTGATGCAAGTTCCCCAGCTAGAGGTTGTGCCACAGCCTGCGAATCGCCTCGCCGCCATCCCCGTGGCAACGACCATCCCCCCGGCCAGCAGCAAGTGCAATGTCCCGATGCCCAACGCCTGACCACCGGTGACGAGAAGGAGAACCGGGTAGAGTGGCGGCCGAAACGCTGTGGCTCGCGGGGGCCGACTGCCCGGCGTTGCGAAGCCGTTTCCCGCCTGCATCTCACTCGCTATTCCGAGATACAGGTCCCGGTCGTCGGTCAAACTCTCCGGTGCATGGAACATCACCCCGGCCCGCAACAATACCGCCAGCCCAATCAGGCTCAGCCAGGTGCCTCGCGATGAACAAAGAGAATGCACCGACACGAAATGATCTCGATTGAGTCAGCTGACGAATCACCGCAGTCTATCATTCCCTCTGCTTCTCAACAGCACGCCAGAAGTGAGTCTCACGCTGCAGGCTTAACCAACCCGAAGCGTCAGCGAGGGCGAGCCACGTTGGACATTTCGAGGAGTTCCGAATCGATGTGAAGAGGCTCATCTCTCATGCTGCTCTCCTCGTTGTCGTTCTCCTCCCCCCTAACTACTTCACGTCCGTGTTCCTCTCAAACCATCCCGGAGGGATCGACAACGACCACACCTCGTTGTTCAGCGGAGGGATCATTCCTCCCGCGACCCACAGCTTGTCGTCATGGACATACACAGAGTGCTCGTGTCGCTCTCGCCACGTGACCTCGGGTTTGTATTGCGTCCAGTCTTTTCCGTTCTGCGAGTACCAGACATCGCTCCAGTTCCGGGACTCGGGGGCTTTTGACCATCCGCCCAGCACCCAGATCCGATCACGATACGTCGCCGCCGAGAACCACAGCCGCTTGCTCCATGGAGCCTCAGCTGTCTCCTGCCGCCACTCGACTCCATCGGTCGTCGACCACACATCGTTCAGGGCGGTGTAGTTCGGGACGTAGTTCCCACCGCCCATCACATACAGCCGGTCACCCAGGACCGCAGCCTGGTGATACGCTCGCGGTGCCCAGGGGGCCTTCTCGTTGACGCAGGTCCACTCTTTTCCGTCTTCCGAGGTCCATACATCGCTCTTCAGGCTCGCGTCGGTACCGAAGTAGTAGTCTTCGATCCCCCCCAACAACCACATCTTGTCCTTGAAAACCACCAGTCCCGAGGCAATACGTGGCGTCCATCCCGCATGCGGCGTGACCTCGTCCCACTTCACGCCATCGGTCGATGACCAGACCGCGTTGCTGGCTGAATGGTCGGGCAGCCGTCCATTAAACCACCCGCCCATGAACCACATCTTGTCCTTGAAGGTGACCGACATCGACAGGTCGCTGTGCTTCCACGGGGCGTCACTGGTGACCTTCTGCCAGTCCTTGCCATCGGCCGAGGACCACACATCGCGCGGGGCGGCTTCATACGAGCCGTACCAACCGCCGAAGATCCACATCTTGCCGTCGAACACGACTTCGCCTTGCGAATCGCGGGCCTGCCACGGAGCGTTCGTGACCTTGACCCAGTTCGGCGCCGCATCGGCCCACTTCAGGGAGTCGATCCGCGCGAACTCTTGCTTCACGTCGTCACCCTCATAGAACGACAACCATCCGCGGACGGTCCGCGTCTCACCGGGCGGGCAATCCGGGAACTTCGGATCGGAGTGCAGGCAAGGGCAGGGCGGGTTGCCCCACGCCCGATGATTCGGCGACCAGGCGGTGATGACCCAGCGTTTCCCCGACGAGTCATGGCTGGCGGAGTAGGGGGCCTGCATTACCTTGTTGTCGTTGGTTTGCTCTGTGAACCCCGGGGCTCCCTTCAACATGACGCAGTTCTGCACCCGCAGATCCGACAGTGTTTCGTTTGTTCCGTTCTTCAGCGTCAACGCCATCGAGACGTGATCTTTTTGCGGTTCGATCACAGCTTCAAACTCGATCCCGTTCGGCAGTACCCGTTTCATCCGCAGTACGCCATTCGGCAGCTGTTCCCATTCCTGCCGGGGTAGATTGATTCGCTGCTTCGACCAGATCGTCGGGACATGTGTATGCGCCAGATAGGTCAGTCCCAGGTTGGACCAGATGGCTTCGGGGATATCCGCCACGACGTAGCTGGCCTGCGACTTATCTTCGGGCTGCCACGGAGTGAAGACACTGACCTTGGTCTCCCGCTGCGGATCGACAGCCCCATCCAGGAACCCGATACGCGGATGCCGCCCACCCGGATAAGGCAGGACCAGCAACCGGTCACTGGTTTCCGCAGGAGGGGCGTTGTCCGCCCGGATGTCGAACTTCTGCATCGCCTCTGCGACGGCTTCACTCGAAAGCCCCGTTGCCGCTGAAACCTCGTCGACAGAATACTTATGCCGCCAGACCATGTTCCCCAACCAGGCCTTGAGGTCATTCTCCGAGACTGGGGGCCGAGCATTCTCGGGGGAGTCAGCGAGTACAGGAACGAGCGACCCGAGAAATAAACCAGCGATCAGCATCAACAGACGCAGCATCAATTTCTCCCTCGTCGCGACTCTCTCGTGTCAGTAGGACAGACATTCCTGTCTGTCTTCTGAGAACACGTGTTCTAAACCCGCTCATGGGGTTTCTCATTGAGGCCATCCTAGCAGTGAGTGGAGAGCTGGCAAAGGTTCGCGATTCTGGGCATCAGGGGGCTAACAACTTCTTTGTACTGCTCACACTCACCCTTGCGTCTCGCGAGTGGCCCGACAGAATGTGTTCAGGCCCATCATCTGTCGGCCTGCTTCGCTTACGGAACTCCCGCCATGCCCGAATCATTCATCTTCGTCCCCGGTCGCACCAGCCGTCAGGGGACCGGTCTGAACGAGGGGAAGTACAGCGACGAGTACCTGTCCGAGATCGGCACGCTGCAGGTCAACCCGGATGACATGAAGCGGATGAATCTCAAGGAGGGCGACCGCGTGCGGGTCTGGAGCGAGTTTGGTGAAATGTCAGTTCCGATTAAGGCTGCCAAGGGCGATGAGCTGCCGAGCGGGATGTTGTTCATCGGCTATGGGATGCAGTCCTCGCTGATGATGGGCGGTGAAACCCACGGCACTGGCATGCCCGACAGCAAATGCATGGATGTCTGGATGGAAAAGGTCAGCGAGTAATCTCGCATGGATCGTGCGAACTCCTCCTCCCTCTCCCCCGGATCGACCCGACATCGCACCTCCACCTCAATATTGGGGAGAGGGCTGGGGTGAGGGGGACAACCGAAACCTTCGCCGACACCCGTACCTCGTTCTGTCGAACCTCCCCCAAAAAACGAGACCAACTTGCTGACCCGGCCGTCGAACTCCGCTCACCCCACTCCCGTCGCCCGCTGGCTCGGGACCGATGAGGCTGGGTATGGTCCAAACCTCGGGCCGTTGGTAATCAGCACGACTTGCTGGGAACTCCCGGCCCCCGCCCCCGAGTTCGACCTTTACGCCGCTTTGTCGAATGTCGTTGATCGCGACTCCACCGTACGCGGGACGAAGCTGCATATCGCCGACTCGAAGCAGGTCTATAGCCCCGGTCGCGGTTTGGCATCGTTGGAAACCAGCGCCCTCACGCTGCTCGCTCAGGTCGGGCCGATCCCGTGCACGTTTCACGAACTGGTCAACCAACTGACCGGCGTCGACCTCAAGGCCACGGTCGGTGAGCCATGGTTGCGGACGGAGCCCATCTCGCTTCCCGTCGCGGCTTCTCTCTCCGATATCGAACGACTGGCCGAACAGCTGCGAGAAACCTGTTCTGCGGCTGGCGTGCGAGTCGCCGCTTTACGAAGTGACCTCGTTGAGACGCCCCGCTTCAACGCCGAATGCACAGCTGCCGGCAGCAAGGGCGTCGTCCTCTCCCGGACCACGTTGAAGCTGCTCGAACGCAACTGGCCCGATGATGGTGTGCCCGCCCTCGCCACCTGCGACAAGCACGGCGGGCGGAACCAGTACGCCGCACTTCTCAGCGAAACCTTCGGCGACCTCTTCATCCCCCGTCTCGAAGAGTCCCCCGCCTGCAGCCGCTACAAACTCCGCGGCGGCGAGATCCGTTTCCAGGTCCGCGCTGAGCAGTTCCTCCCGACCGCAGCTGCGTCGATCCTGTCCAAGTACCTGCGTGAGATGGCGATGGAGCAGTTCAACGCCTTCTGGCTGGCCAGAGTCCCGGGGGTCAAGCCGACAAAAGGCTACCCCGAAGACGCCAAACGCTTCCGCGAAGAGATCCGTGAAACACAACTCAAACTCAACATCCCCGACGCCGTCCTCTGGCGAATGAAATAGCTCTGGCCATTCCCCCCGGGAGGGCGAAGCTCCCGTTGAGCCGCGAAGTCTCTGGGCTATCAACTGCAATGCAGCCACGCCGGCTACTGGCGAGGGCTTTGACTCGCCAGTGCCAGGCAGGCCAATCAATGACCGAGTTTTTGAACAGCTGTGAACGTATTCACTGCCGGCCCAAAGCGAGCGTTGGGTGGCACCCGACGGAAGACATACCTATCGCTCAATCGTCGATGTGACGTGCATATATTCTAACGACTGGACCAACTTTGAAGCCTGATCCACTGAATCGACATCTAAGACTGCTTGGCCCCCTTCCAAAACAGATTCACAGGCACGCTTTGCTTGCGGCAAGTTGCACTTTCCAGTCGCGACGAGCATCTTGCACGTTTCAATGACGCTGAATCCTTCACGCCATCCAGTCATCCACACCTTCATTTTGTGTCACTCCAGCGGCAGAGCGGGGTGGCCCAGGTTGCTCTGCAACCTCTGGGGGCCGAAGGCCACAGAGGCATCTTCACTGTAAGCGTCCCTCTGGGCAAGTGCCTCCATGCGGCTTTGCCGCCCCTGTTTGCAATCAAACAGGGCTACCCACATACGAATATCCCACACTTCGTAATTGAGCTAACAGAGACCTCGCAGCTCAGCGGGAGCTTCGCCCTCCCGAGAACGACCTCTCCGGCCTAACTCAACTCCGGCAGAGCTGTCCCGCCCTCCGTCACCAGATACTGTGGGCGCCCGTTATTGTCGACGAGAGTCGCTTGATTGATATCGATATCCAGGTGCTTGAACAGCGTGGCGTACAGATCGCCGAAAGTCACCGGGCGGGCCACTGCTTCACCAGCGATGCGGTCGGTGGAGCCGATCACCTGGCCATGTCGCATCCCTCCACCGGCCAGCAGGGCACAGTTCACTTGGGGCCAGTGGTCGCGGCCGACGATGTTGCTGATCTTTGGCGTCCGTCCGAACTCTCCGGCGATCATCACGGCACAGTCATCGGACAGTCCCCGCTGGTCGAGGTCCTCGATCAATGCGCTGACGCACTTGTCGAACATGGGGAAGTCTTCAGCTTCGCGGACGAAGATCGAGTTGTCGGGATACCCCTCGACATTCGTACCGCCATGCCAGTCCCACTTGCTGTAGTTCAGTGTCACCACCCGAACACCAGCCTCGATCAGACGCCGAGCCATCAACATGCTCTGCGGCACGCGCGGGGCGCCGTTGCTGTCGACGAAGATCGTCGGATCGCCCGTGCCATAGCGGGCGATCACAGCGGGATCTTCCTTTGAGAGGTCAAGGGCTTCGGCCAGCTTCGATGAGGTCAGCAGCCCCATCGCCTGCTCAGTGAACGAGTCGATTCCCGCCATCATCTGGCTGGTATCAATCTCGCGTCGCAGCTGGTCAACGCTGCGGAGGAGCGTCTTGCGGTCGGCCAGCCGGTCGAGCGTGACGCCCTGCAGGACCATGTCGTCCTTCGTCGGACCCATCGGTCGAAATGGCGAGTGCGAGGCCCCCAGATACCCCGTCCCCGGCTCGTTGTACGGGCCGTGCGAACATTGATAGCACAAGCTCACAAACGGCGGGGCAGAGACATCGAACTGCCCCTGAACCTTTGACACCATGGAGCCGAACTGCGGCCATCCGCCAGCGGGTTTCGGCAGTCGCGGGTCGCGGCCGTGAAACACCTGGCAGGCGTCGTGGTCCGCCTGATTCCCGATTAGCGATCGTACAATCGAAAACCGATCTGCAATCCGGGCCAGCTGCGGAAACGCCTCGCAGATCTCAATCCCTGGCACATTGGTCGCGATGGGCCGCCACGGACCAGCGATCTCACTCGGTGCCTCGGGCTTCAGGTCGAACATGTCCTGATGCGGTGGACCGCCGACTAGATAAATCAGGATCACCGACTTGGGCGACTTCTTCTTTCCCGCAGCAGCTTCCGCTTTCAGAATGGAAGGCAACGACCAGGCACTCGAGACGGTTCCCAGTGCGGCAAGCGAACCGATCGTCAAGAAGTTGCGGCGGGTGTGGCCGTCAGACGCCGATCCCGGGGAACTTGCCAGTCCTTTCAGCTTCAACATCCAGCTGCCCCCACGAAAGGTCAGTCCGACATCAAGTCGGTCATCTTGCAGACACATGTGTTAACATGGATGCGTTCGTGAGTCTAGACTGGCCACGGTTTTGGGCTGTGTTTTCAGCAAGTTCGCCCTAAGTTAGGAAGCTCACGGGCCACCAGGGCAAACCCGTGTCAGCACGATTTTGTATGTCAGGCCGTACGAAGTGGAGTCGAGCTTGATCTGGATGTCTTTGGATTCATGGAGACGCAACCAGTCTGGCAATTCTCCGCTGTGGCTGCGCATGACGCCGTTCAGGATCGTTCCTGAATCGAACCCGGTTCCCAAGTCCGCGGCACCCGCGGAGATGGTGTACTCGTAGTGGGCGCGCGTGTTGACGGCTCCAGTCATCTCCTCGGTGGGAATCGCCTTGATCGTCGACCATTCTCCTGCCGTTGCAGACCCTGTGAGCGTCTCTTTCGTGGTGTCACCCCAGCGAACACTTCCACCCGCCAGCGGTGCGACCAGATTCGTCCCGATGGTGAGGTCACGACCAGTCAGTTCATCGGGACCAATGCGTGCGGCTCCGATGCGATAGTGGTCGATCTGAAGTGCTCCACGTCTGTCGAACGCCGTACCGTTGAAGGTCACGACATTCGGTGCCTCAGCTTTCAGTTCATACAGTCCATTCACAATCATCGCGGCGTCGGTCGCATAGATGTTGCGATAGTTCGCTTCGAAGTACAGCTGTGTGATATTCGCACTGCCACCCGCGAAGTGCAGGGCGCCGTCATTGGTCGTGCTGCTCCCGCAATACTCAAAGACACAATTGTCGAGTGCCACCATCACCGAACTTTCGAGAGAAAGCCCGCGTGTGCAGCCCGAGATGTAGGCTCTCGAAAGCGTGACTGTCGAACACGGCAAGTTGTTGTGGACCTCGAACGATATGCCGTATCGGCATCCATTCACGGTGATGTTCTCCAGTCCCCAGTACACACACTGCTTGACCTGGAGTCCGTGTGAAGAGAAGTTGGCCAGGTGGATGTTCGACAGTGAGTAATAAGACTTACTGATCGCCAGAATCCCGACGGTTGCGTGACCGTCATCCTTGTTACCGGAAGACTCCAGAATGAAGTCGGTGAGGTTCAGGAACTGCTGTTTGTGACAGGTGATCGCCACACGGTTGGGACCAGAGATCAGCTTGATTGTCGGCCGGCCTTCCCCCTGGAGAGTCGTCAGGGGGCTTGTGGCCTTTATCTCGAGCCCAGTCGTGATGTACACCCCTTCCGGGATCGTGACTCGCTGAGCTCCGCTGTCGAGGGCAGCCTGCAGAGCAGCGGTGTCGTCGGTGTGACCATCGCCGGTCGCTCCAAAGTCCTTGACGCTGACTGACTCTTCGAGCTTGCCAACCACTGGGCGTGCGACAGCTCCTCTCCGGGTGAGCTTGAACGTCGTTGAGGTGGCTTCCGGGCTGGCGTCCTTGGTGCTTGGGGACGCGGCGTCGCCAGAAACAGCGATCATCCAGCTGCCAAACACGAGGCCGGCGATCACGAGTGATGTCAGAAGCTGCGTACGAGATAACGTGAGCATGAGAACTTCATCCGCCGTACCCGTGGAAGAAAACGTGCGAAAGAGAGAATTACAATGTGTCGCCGATCATTCCGCTTCCGGGACGAGGGGCCTCAAAATGCTCGAAGATCTGTCTGCAGAACGACAAGCGACATCGGCTTACAGTCATCGATCTGGGTAATGGATGAAATCGTCCAACGAGCACATGTCACACAGACATCCAGAGCTTTTCGATCGTCGTCTCAAACTCCACTAAGCTCAGTTTGAGTCACGTCGAGTCTGCTTGATGACCGTTTCCACCTGGCGGCGTTGGCGTTGCAGACGAGTAAACAGCTGGGCGTAGCGGCCCTTCTCCTCGTGGGTCTCTCGCTGTTCCAGCACTGGTGGATTCGCCGGTTGAGTGGAAGCCTGCACGACCTCTGGTGCCTCGGTGACGACCGGCTGCGGAGCGAACGGGGCAGGGGTTGCTAACTGCTCCACAGCTTGTTCGTCCGAGTCGGGTTCGACGATGTCGTACTGCACTTGCTGAGCTCGACGCATCGAGAGTTGCAACAGGCGATCGACCTCTTGCGCGGTGTGTTCCATCGTCTCAGCGAGAGTTTCGGGGACATGCCCGGTGTTCAGCTCGTCACGGAATTGGCGGACGTCCTGGCTGATCTCGTTGATGAAGTCGAGAAGTTGGTTTTCCAGCAGAGCCGACTGGCTGGGAGTGACAGAGGGGCCGAAGTCATGAGTGACGGGGAGGAAAGCGCTCTCGTGTGACTCTTCTCGCAGGGCGATGTCGATCTCGCCAATTTCCTTCTCAGCAACACCGCAGCAGCTGGACGCAACGGCCTGGTTGGAGGCTGTCGACCGCTGGCCTGGCGGTGAGCTGACCTTGTAAGGGGTCATCGTTCGTGGGGTGGACGCTATCGCCTGCGACTCACAGAGCCGATCGATCAATGCATACGTATCGTCGATAACCAGTTCTTCAAATCCCATGGGACGGGCCGCTCCTGTGTGTTCGGCGTACGCAGCTGGGGCGTGGCAATCCGTGGTGTTGGACTTAGTCTGGATGGCTGGAGTCATTGCACCAGAGTCCAGTTCATCTCGGTACTCTTCCTCTGTTTCCGACAGTTCATGACTGGCGGAAGGAGCGCTGGGAAGAGTCCAAGGCTGAGTGCGTGCGGGTTCTTCTTCCCACGAGCTCGGCGGTTCGAATGCGTAAGTCTCTGCCGAATCTGTCGGCGTGACGTGATCATTCAAGTCGGGCAGGTCGTGTGAACTCTGAAACTCGCTGGGAACGATGAACTTCTCGACCTGAAAGAGCTGGTCGATCGGATGTTCGATTGAGGACGCACCCACTTCAAAGACGGTTGATTCTGTCTCGGTACCAGTGTCGTCGACAGCTTCGTGGGCGTCATCGAATTCGTGAGCGTTGTCGAGATCAAGTTCCGTATCGGAGTCGACCAGTGCTTCGTCGTGGAGGGCCTTCGTCTCGCTGTCGAGTTTCTGGACGAAGTCTTCCAGGGGATTTCGTTCTCCACTGCTGGAGAGATCCAGCGGCGTGTTCCAGTGCAGAGGCAACTCCCGCAGGTCGAGCAGCGCGGCCCGTACGATCGGCTCATCGACCGGTTGCTTCTCTTCGGCGAAAGCAATCAGCAGGCTGTGGTCGCAGAGCTGGTTGATCCGGCGTGGATTTCCCTCACTGGCAGTGCAGATCAGATGGACCGCCTCGGGCGTAAACACTGTCAGCCCATCGCTGCCCGCGAATCGCAGCCGATCGCGGATGTACTGGCCCGATTCCTCAAACGTCAGCGGCTCAATGCAGACATGGCAACCCACCCGCTGGTTGAGGGCACTCATGCACGGCTCGGTTAACAGCTCTTCTAGCTCCAGCTGTCCGGAGAGAATCAATGAGATGCTGGGTGTGCCGTTGATCTCGTAATCAGTCAGAGTGCGTAACTCTTCAATCCCCTTGGCACTGAGCAGGTGGGCCTCGTCGACAATCAACAGCATCCGGTTCATGGGATGCGGTGACGATTGAAGCAGGTCGAGGACCCGCAGCCGGGCTTCCTGTTCGGAGAGGCCGACATAGGGGTGTTTCAGTTCGAACAGGATCGCCTGAAGCAGAGCCCGCCGCGTCGGAAAGCGAGCTGTCGTCAGCAGCACGGATCGGCGGATTTCGCGGAAGTGCTGATACAACTTACGGCAGAGGAGCGTCTTTCCGCTGCCAGCGGGTGAGGTCAGAACCCCGATTCCCTGGTCCTGCTCAATGCAGCGGATCAGGGAGTTGAGTGGTTCACGCAGCGGGGCAACGGGTACGAACGTATCGACGCGCGGAAGCGGCGAGAACGGTCGACTCCGGAGGCCAAAAAACGCTTCGTACACGAACGATCACTCCTGCGAGGGTGTTGTTCCAGTGTGATCGATTCGGAACGAGTGGTTCCTTCACGCGATTCGGACTAACCCGAATCTTCGTCCCGATCCTCCGGCAATCCGGTAAACCCAGACGACCGCAATCAACATTTCGGTTAAGTAAACCTGGTAAACCTTAACGGTGCGGTCGCGTGTTAATCATTTTCCCGGCGAGTCATTTCCCCGGCGAGCGTCCGGCGTCAGCCGGATGGTGCTGTGTAAGGAGGCAGTACCCTCCACACCTCCCTGCCCGTTCATTGCCCTGTAACTGCTGACGCGAGTAATCTCCGCCTCTGATCGTGAGAGGCCGGCCCAGCCTTCCGAGGTCAGTCGCTGTGGTCATGTCGTTTTATGCTGCCCGTGAGAGTCCTCCATGTCCTTCATCGTACGTTCTTTTAACTCACAAAAGTTCCAGGAGCTTTTTGCGCAGCCCACTCCGGAACAGTTTGCCGTCCTGCTGAAGCTGTTTCAGGCAGCCATCGACAGCGAGCGGGAAGGAATGTGCTTCCCGGGAGATCCGGCACTAGACTGGGGGACGGAGGCTCGCCCACTCGATACGGTGCTGCGTGAACGGCTCGCGATGCCCGACTGGTATGAGGGACTGACCTGCGGAGGCAGTGCGATCTTCGATCAGTTCATGCATCTCGTCTATCAGAGTGACGAACTCGGATTGGACGCCAGTCTTGAATGCGAGGGCTTCAGCTGGGAATTCATCGATGAAGTCTTCAACCTGTTAATGGAGATGAACGAGGCCGAAAACCTCAGTTATCTGGCGATTGGTCGTCGACCGTATCGATATCTGAAACCAGTTCCGTCCATGAGCGAGCAGACGTTTGACGGCGATATGGCGGGCGGTCTGATGCAGATTCAGGAGTTTCTGGAGAGCTGTAAAAGCAACCCGCTGGGCTTTCAGGACAAACTCAACGAGGACGACAAGCTCGCCCCCGCTCAAAAGCAGCTCATCCAGAGTCTGCTTAATGAGTGTCTGGCGGAAGAAGCCGGGGCTGAGGCTGCGAGCGACGATCATCTTGACGATGAGATACCCAAGTACGAACCCGCTCACAGCATCCATCTTCCCGACGAACTTCGTCAGATGCTGATCGACCTTAAGTCGATCGAGAAGCCCATGAAGAAGAGCAGGGAGTTCTCGGGGCAGTACACCGAACTGGCCCGAATCCTCGAACGCCTGTCAACCAGCGGGCGGGCCATGTACGTGATCGCTGATACCTGAAAACGATCAGCAGTTTGACCGTCTACCAAATGCCAACGGGGGCTTTCGGCCCCCGTTGGTGATTCATTGCGAATGACTCATTCTCAAATTACACCACGACCGACTGCCCGGGAATCGCGATCGGGTAATCCCCGTTTGCGTTCGGATTGATCGGGGCTTCGGCGTCGAAGGAGAACGATTTGGGCATGATGCTGACTTCGCTTTTCAGCGCCTGCTCCATCGTGATCACCTTGCCGGAGTAGGTACAGAGCCGGCCGAGAATCGCGGTCATCGTGCTCATGGCACCGTACTCGGCCTCGTTGTAGTCCTTGGCATTCGTACGGATCGCCTTGAACAGGTCATCGTGTTCGACCTGATAGGGGTTCGCGTGCTTCGTCTTGGCCGTGATCCGGGTGCCGTTGGGCATTTCGAGGTAGCAGTTGCGAGGCTGGTTTCCTTCGAGATGAATCGTCCCGTTGGTTCCCGTGGCGTGTTCTTCGACCGAGTTCCAGCAGCCGGGGATGTGACGGCACTGGCTGATCATCTTGCTGCCGTCGGCATAGGTGTACTCGACCGCGTGGTGGTCGTAGATCTCGCCGTAACGCTTGTCGACACGGACCTGGCGACCGCCCATGCCATGAGCGGACACCGGAACGGCGTTCTTCAGCCAGTTGCCGATATCGAGGTTGTGAATGTGCTGTTCACAGATATGGTCGCCGCACAGCCAGTTGTAGTAGTACCAGTTCCAGATCTGGTACTCCATTTCGGTCTTCACCTGGTTACGGTTCTTCTTGGGCTCCCACACGCCGCCCGCGTTCCAGTAGACGCGGCTGTATTGCAGGTCGCCAATCACGCCATCGTGCACCAGCTGGATCAGCTCTTTGTAAGCTGCCTCATGTCGACGCTGGAGTCCGACGCCAACCTTCAGGTTCTTTTCCTTGGCCAGCTTGGTCTTTTCGAGAACCAGCCGCACACCCGACGGATCGGTGGCGACAGGCTTTTCCATGAACACATTACGGCCATGGTCGACGGCGTGGGCATAGTGATAGGGCCGGAAGCCGGGCGGCGTCGCCAGGATCACCATGTCGATGTCGCTCTCGATCACCTGCTTATAGGCATCGAGCCCGCCGAACTTCAGCACGTCATCGGGATTGAATTCGTTGGGCTTCCCCTTCACCGAGTTCGCGATCTGCTTCAGCTGGTCGTCGATTACATCCCAGAACGCATCAGCGACCGCGACCAGCTTGACCTTCCCCTCGGTCGAGAGGGCTTGATTCGCAGCCCCGGTTCCGCGGCCTCCCATCCCCACCAGACCGATCTTCACGGCATCGTCACCCGCAGCGTAAACCGATGACGACAAGCTGCTCAGCATCGCGGCTCCAGCGGCGGCAGCTGCGGAGTGTTTGAGGAATTTACGTCGCGACATGGAGAAAGTCCTTGGTGGAAAGAACAAGTCGTGGGTCAGAGTGAGCGCAAACAACCCGCACGAGGGCGACTGCGATCCCGAATGAGAGGCTGTGATTACCTGCCGGTCCATGCTCCGAATCGCGCGAACAGAAAGCTGGAAACACAGCCCCGAAATCATATCAACCCACGTTGACCTCTGAAATGATCGCGTAGCGACAGATGGGTGTTGTCGCATGGAAGTCATGATGTAAACAAAGGTTTTGTGACGGTCGCCAAGAATTCATAAGACGCAAGAGTCAGGCCGCCGGTGCGGGGCATTCCGAGTCGAACAACACGTCAGCATGCCCCTCTTCTTCGTTTCCTTGCTTGTCTTGTAAGTTGAGAGAGTTGCGTTCGGGGTGTTCGAATTGGCGTATGTTTTGGATGCCAATCTGGCGAGCCCTGGAAGCGAAAAGGCACCCTGGCCGGGGTGCCTTTCGGGGCTGTGGAGTTCGGTTGCTTACCAGATCGGAAACGATCGGACAAAAGCCGGGAACACACAGCCCTCTCTGGGGTGTCCACCCGAACAGTCGCTTGAGCACGGCAAGCCGGAGCTCGCTTTTGCAAGACAGGGAGAACTTCCAGATGACCACAGTTTACCTCGGAATCGATGTCGCGAAAAAGGATTTCTGCCTCGCGACCTCACAAAAAGCTCTTCGTGTGTTGGCCAACACGAATGAAGGGTTTCAAACCTTGATCACGTTCCTCGCGGAGTGGGACGTGCCGCACGTGATCCTCGAAGCTTCGGGGGGATATGAGCGGGCGTTGACCGATGCCCTTCAGGACGCGGGTATCCGGGTCTCGGTCGTGCAGCCCGCCTGCGTCCGGCACTTTGCCTTGAGTTTAAAGGTCCTCGCGAAGACCGATGCGATCGACGCCACCGTCATCGCTCGATTCGGTGAGGCCACTCAACCTGCCCCGACCGAGAAGGCTTCGCCCTCCTCGCGGAAGCTGCGGGCGTTGACCGATCGGCGAACCCAGCTCATCGAGGACCGGACACGTGAAAAGAACCGCCAGGGGACCTGCTTCGATCAAAGCATGGCCTCTGAAATCAAACGCAGCATCAAGCGGTTGACCATCACCATTGAGAAGATCGATCTGCAGATCCAGAACCTCATCGCCCAGGAAGAACACCTCAGCTCCCAAGCCACCGCGCTGCAGACAGCCACCGGCGTCGGCACTCAAACCGCGAACACTCTTCTGGCTCACCTTCCCGAACTCGGCTCCCTCACGCGCCAATCGATCGCAGCCATCGCCGGCCTGGCTCCTCATCCGCGCGAGTCCGGAAAATGGGCCGGAAAGCGCCGCATCTACGGCGGCCGAAAAGCCGTTCGCACTGCTCTCTACATGGCCGCAAAATCCGCCGCCCGACACTGTCCGCACATCCACCCGTTCTACCAGCGACTTCGTGATGCCAACAAACCCTACAACGTTGCCATCATCGCCTGCGCTAGAAAACTCCTCATCCGACTCAACACACTCATCAAAAAACTCAATTCGAACACCCCGGACGCAACTCTCTCGACTTGACAAGCGACACAGTCGCTTTTGTTCAAGTTTCAATACATCACTATCAAGAGCAATGCATTGTTGCGGTATGTATGGGTAAGAAAGAATATTGAACAAAAGACAAGCAAGAGAACTAAGGAAGACAGGAAGGTGAGTATGAAGGCTAGTGATTCACTTGCCCCTTCGTAGTAATCACACAGCACACAAAAAAAGCCAGGGCATGTTCGACACATGCCCTGGCTTTGCCAAGGTCAGTCACTGTCACCAAGGCTATGGCAGGGCCAGTGTCTTCAGGTCGCTACGGCCATCGGTGGTCGCCAGCACGACTGCATAGCCATCATTGAGCCGTTCCAGCTGGACGACACCCTGCCAGTCAGCCACGGTCTCAAACTTCTGGCCCGCTGTTCCTCCACCACCGACTGGGGCGTTGATCGGAGCGACCTTGTCGAGGTCTTCGGTGCTGATCTTCATCACGCCACGGGCACTATTCGCCAGCAGCAGAAAATCCTGGCCATCCTTCTTATAGGCAATCATGTCGAGTGGCTGGTTGCGGTTGCCGAGTTCCGCAACAGTGGTCCCCTTGGTCTGCGGCGCAGCTGCGATCGAGGACACAGGGAACTTGACCAGTGGGGTACAGACGAACCCGGCAAGGACGTTCGGCTCTCCATTGATGATAAAGGGGACGAAGGTGCGGATTGGAGCGTAGTTCTCCAGTTGTCCGTGGGCACCGTGGTAGATCTCCAGGTCGGTCGAGGCGACCTTATCATTGAACGGGAAATCAAACGACCGGACGGTCGATAGAGTCGAAGGCGTGTCCCCGCTCGAGATCCCCGAAACAAGCAGCTTCCCCTCCACGAACGCCAGATCTGTCACCGAGTTCATGCGGTGGTTGCGGGCCCGGCGACCTTCGCCAACGACCTTGTCCTCGGCAGGATTGGGGATGTCGAGTTTGGCAAAAGCGATCTCTTCGAGCGGTAATGCCGTGATCTTCCCCTGACCATCGAGCATCACAATCCGAGGGCCAGCATCCGTGGTGACGGAGACAAAGAGATGTCCACTGAGTGGGTTCACCGCGAGGTCGGTGATCTCCGCCTTGGCGACTCCCAGCTGCTTGGCGATCGCACCAGCGGCATCGTTCAGCTCCTGCTTGACCTTTGACGGGTCGCCGGGCTTGTCTCCAGTCTGGACAGCATAAATCTTCGCTGCTTTGGCATCGCCGATAAACAGAATGCCATCTGGCCCGAACGCCAGCACGTTCGCCGATTGAAGCTCCAGCTTGCCGGGCGTCAGTCCATATTGGTCAGCCTGAACGATGCTGCCCATGGCCAGCAGCAGTGCGACTCCACAAGTTGCTTTGAAACCACCCCAACGCATGATCGTATCCTCTTCATTCGTGGTTTGAGAACTCCGCACAGGAACCACTCTCAACCAGCGTGATCAGAATGTCAATCGACAACGGTCCACATCCTCAACAAGAGCGGCAGGCGTGAGCCTGCCGAGGAGTCAACCGTCTCTTGGCTTTCTTTGTTCTGAATTGGAGATTGTCTAAGACTGCTTTTGGTGGTCGGAGACCAAGAGACTGATCACCACTCGGCAGGCTGACGCCTGCCGCTCTCTATGGTGTTGTCGTTTGCTTCACCCGGAAGTGTCGCGTTAAGCTGCTTTCGTTCCACGGAATCCCAATTGACAACGCGAGACCACACATGCTTCAGATCGGAATCATCGGCATTGGCTTCATGGGCATGACCCACTTCGAGGCGGCAAAGAAAGTCTCTGGAGCCCGCATTGCCGCCATCGCGACACGCAGCGAGAAGAAGCTGGCCGGTGACTGGAGCGACATCCAGGGGAATTTCGGACCGCGGGGCAGCGAGACGACCGACCTGACCGGGATCTCGAAGTACCGCAGTCATAGCGAGCTGCTGGCCGACCCGAAAATTGATCTTGTCGACATCTGCCTGCCAACCGATCAACACGAAGAAGTCGTGATGGAGGCACTGGCTGCGGGCAAGCATGTTCTAGTCGAGAAGCCGATCGCGATTGATATCGACTCGGCCAATCGCATGGTGGCTGCGGCGAAGAAGGCCAACCGCATGCTGATGGTGGCCCAGGTGCTGCCGTTCTTCCCGGAGTTCCGCTGGGTTCGCGAAGCCGTGACCAGCGGAAAATACGGAGCCTTGCGAGCCGCTGCATTCCGTCGCGTCATCGCCGAGCCCAGCTGGTCCGCCGACATGAGCGACTTCCGCAAGCTCGGCGGCTGGGGGATCGATCTTCACATTCACGATAACCACTACATCGGGCTGCTCTGCGGCACCCCCAAGGCGGTCTTCTCGCGTGGACTGCTGATGGAAGGCCTCGTCAATCACGTCAGTACGCAGTATCTGTTTAACGATCCGAACCTGACCGTGAGTTGCATCAGCGGGGGCATCGCCGCAGCGGGTCTCAAGTTCGGTCACAGCTTCGAGCTGTTCCTGGAGAAGGCGACGATCCAGTTTGACGCCGGAACTTACGGTGACAGCTGGGTGGTCAATCGCCCGCTGACCCTCATCACGAGTGACGGTCAGGTCACCAACCCCGCTCCCGGAGGTGGGACTGAATGGTGTGCCGCGTTCACCGAAGAGCTGCAAACCGCGGTCGATGGTGTCACCAGCGGCAAAGAGCCTCGCATTCTCAGCGGCCAGCTGGCCCTTGATGCCCTGCGTATCTGCCTGGCAGAGGCCGATAGCATCGCCAAAGAACAGCCCGTGAGTTTGTGAGTCCCAGTTGACGAGTTGGCCCGTCGTAGCCGCCACTAACCCGAAGCGTGAGCGAGGGCGAATGGCAGACCGACATCGATGGGGTTGAGCAAGGCCTACTGGTCGTCCAGCATGACGGAGACGATGAGTCGTGGGGGAATCGCCTTATGGCGATCTCCCTCACTCACGCTTCAGGCTAGTATTTCGCAATATCATCGAGGGGAGTAACTGGCCTCTCCTTAAAACTCCAGCTCTTCTAATCCATCCATCAGGTCGTCGAGGGCATCGCGGGGCTTGGCTTCTTTGCCGAGCTGCCGCTTGGGGACGCCGACAGTGGCTCCCACGGCCTCGCGCCCATCGGCCACGAGTTCCGCATCGCGTTCGGCGATGGCCTGATCGATCCCCGTGGGGGCACCGAAGAGCTGGGACAGGTCGATCTTCAGGTTTCCAATCTCCCCATCGGCTCCGGCGATGGCCGCGGACTTATGCTGCGGGAACATGATCGCATTGACTGGGCAGACGCGGCTGCAGGCCGGGCACCCCTTCTTGCAGTTGTCCTGGGCCTCGACCAGGATGCGATCGACCGTATCGACTCCGTAAACACCGAACAGGCAGAAATCGATGCACTCCATGCAGTTCGTACACCGGCTGTAGTCGATGACCGGATACCAGCGGCGTGCACTCGGCGGCTCATCGATTTTGAGTAGGGCCGCCTCAGCGGCAGCTCCGTTTGCCGGAGTGGTGTTGGCCTCTGAGGGCGTCGTTCCCGAAAGGGGCACCGGTTGCAGGAACCGCTCCAGCTGGGGGGCGGATGGCGAGCCCGAAATCCACGACATCAGATCGACGGTCTCAACCGCAGAGTCTTTGGCGATCCGGTGGATCTCCTCGATGAATGGCTCGGGCTTGCTGCGAACTCGCAGGTCAATGCAGTAGATCCGCCGGTTGGGGATTTCGGAGGAACCGATCCCGCCAGGTTCGCGGGTTTCTTCCTCGTCGTCATCGGAGACGAGAAGCGTCGTGCCTTCCTTGCCACGGACTCCTTGCCTGTCGAGCGTCCAGCGAGCCGCTCGAGGGTAGAGCCAGGACAGCACCACCAGATCGCCCGGGATGCCTCGCAGAAACAGCATCCCTGAGTGATCCGCCGCCATGTCGTAAAGATGCGGCACGATCGACACATTGACCGATGAGTCCATGAGCAAACGCATCGCCAGCTGTTCTTCTAACTGGCGTTTGGCCGGGTTCAGGCTCTGGCCCTGGGAGATGACAACGGTCAGTTTTCGTCCCGACATAGCAGCTGGTCTCAAACAGTGGTCGAGTTCTCCTTTCGGGCAAGGCGTACGCATTGCCGAAAGATATCACTCGGGTCGATCCCCATATGATAGCAGGAGTCCCACCCGACGCGGGAGAGTGGGGAGAAGGGAAGGGGGATCTTGGATGGTTTATGGCTGATCGACCGATTGGAGCGTTGAGCCACTTCAACTGGATCGCCGTCAATCGTTCTGATCGATCAACGATCAACCATAAACCCTCATCCCCCGTTCATTGACAATCGCACGCTTCGTAGACAGCATATACAAGCGATCGCGGTTCTCGTGGTTGATCTCTGATCTCCCTCCCCATGACTGGATGACGTGTGCCGCCTGGCGGACTGTTATCTGGTTCCTCATTGTTCTCCGTTTGTTCGGTTCACAATCCTTCCTGTTGTTCCTCTGTTTCGTTGGTCATTCGTGTCTTCTCCGGTGGACATTCCGGGACTGAAAGCGTTCATTCCTCTAGTCGGACTGGTTGGGGGAATCGGCTCTGGGAAAAGTACGATCGCACGTGGTCTGGCTCAGCGGATGCCTGTGGCCATTCTCGATGCTGATCGATCTGGTCATGAGACGCTTCGACAACCTGAGGTGAAAGTTGCCCTGCGGCAGGCCTTCGGAGATTCGATCTTCGATCCGTCGCAGGAGGTTCAGCGTGCTCAGCTCGCAGCTCTGGTGTTTGGCTCTGACGATCGGGCCCGTCAAAATCGCCAAACGCTCGAACAGATCGTCCACCCGGTCATCCGGGCCGACATTCGGCGACAGCTGCAAGAGGCACGAGATCGAGGTCAAGTTCAGGCCGTTCTGCTGGATGCTCCGATCCTGCTGGAATCTGGCTGGAAAGAATTGTGCGATGCGGTGGTCTTCATCGACACCCCTCTCGCACGCAGGCAGCAATGGACAGCTGCTGGTCGTGGCTGGACGCCTGAGGAACTGACTCGCCGTGAGGCTAGCCAGTGGCCGATCGCTCGCAAACGCAGCGAGTCGGACTTCATTGTCGACAATTCCGGTGACGTAGACAGAGCGGTGGCTCAGCTGGAGAAGTACGTGCGAGACCTGGTTTCCACGGGCTCTTCAGCCCCCTCTGGTTTATCACCGGCCCATTCAAATCACCCCGAGGGGACGTGAGCGGGAGTTCTTTCCGCAATCGTCTCATCTCACCCCACCCGCCTTGTCGGGATACCTGCCATGCCACGCCCATCAAACACGCCATCACCTCGCGGTCAGCGACCTGACTTTCCCCAATACGATCGCAATGATCCACCGATCAAGCGGCGGACGCTGGAGTCCTCTCCGGCGAGTCACGATCCGGACGAGGGAGGTGGCAATCTCCTCCCTCCGGGAGAGCGCCCCGCGGTTGCACGACAACAACGCGATGAGGACGAAGAGGAAGAGCAGCTATCGGAGATCTACAACGATCCGTCACTGCGGGTGGACGACGATGTCATGCACGACATCAACGTGGCCGCACTGCAACGCATGACGATGAAAGAGCTGATCGACCTCGCCAAGGAGGAACAGGTCAGCGAGATTTCGGGCCTGAAGAAACAGGACCTCATCTTCCGCATCCTGAAAGAGCGGACCAAGATGACCGGGCTGATGTTCGGTGAGGGGACGCTGGAGATCCTGCCCGACGGATTCGGTTTCCTCCGCAGCCCAGATTACCACTACTTGCCGTGCCCCGATGATATCTACGTCTCGCCCAGTCAGATCCGGCGTTTCGGACTGCGAAAGGGGGCGACCGTCTCCGGCCAGGTTCGGCCTCCGAAGGAGAACGAGCGGTACTTTGCCTTGCTCCGCGTGGAGGGCATTAACGGGGCCGATCCCAACGTCCTGCATGACAAGGTCCCGTTCGATGATCTCACTCCGCTGCATCCCACACAGCGGATCCGGTTGACGACTGATCCAGCGGAGTTGAGCACGCGGATCGTCGATATGGTCTCTCCGATCGGTTTTGGACAGCGGGCACTGATCGTTTCGCCACCCAAGGCCGGAAAGACGATCCTGCTTCAGAAGATGGCCAAGGCGGTCCTCGTCAACCATCCCGATGTCTATGTCATCGTGCTGCTGATCGACGAGCGGCCCGAAGAAGTGACCGACATGGAGCGGCAGGTCAAGGGGCCCCACTGCGAGGTCGTGTCGAGCACCTTCGATGAGCCGCCCAGCCGCCACATTCAGGTCTCCGAAATGGTGATCGAGAAGGCCAAACGCATGGTTGAGTTCGGTCATCATGTGGTGATCTTCCTCGACTCGATCACACGACTGGCCCGGGCCTGGAACACTGAATGCCCCAACTCGGGCAAGGTCCTCACGGGCGGTATCGACGCAGCTGCTCTGCAGCACCCCAAACGGTTCTATGGGGCGGCCCGCTCGATCGAAGAAGGTGGCAGCCTGACCATCATTGCGACCGCACTCGTGGAGACCGGGTCCAAGATGGACGATGTGATCTACGAAGAGTTCAAGGGCACGGGCAACACCGAACTGCACTTGGACCGTCGCATCGTCGAGAAGCGGATCTGGCCGGCGATCGATGTCAACAAGTCGGGAACCCGCCGTGAAGAACTCCTGATGAGCGAAGAGGAGCTCAAGCGGATCTGGATTCTCCGCCGCGTCCTGAGCGACATGAGCCCGGTCGAGGCCATGGAGCTTCTGACGACTCGCATGCGTCGGACAAAGACCAATGACGAGTTCCTCCAGAGCATGAGTCTGAGCTGAGTCTGGGACGCTTGAGCACTGCGTCCCCGTCGTCCAGTGGAACAACATGAGGTTGCTGCATGTCCCCGAACTTCACGATCACGAACCCCGATTCACTGTTGAGCCCGTCGCTGGTGATCTTCCGCGATCATCTGATTCATAACATTGATGCGATGATCAAGCTCGCGGGCGGGCCCGAACGGCTGCGGCCGCATTGCAAGACGCACAAGATGGCGGCGGTCACGAAACTGATGCTCGAACGCGGCATCACCAAGCACAAGGCTGCCACGATCGCTGAAGCCGAGATGCTGGCCCAGTGCGGCGTGAAGGACATCGTTATCAGCTACAACATGGTCGGGCCGAATATTGCCCGAGTCATCGATCTGGCCAAGACCTATCCCGATGCCCGAATGACTGTAGCCGCCGACGATGCCGGTTGTATCGAACAACTGGGAGCAGCTGCGACTCAATCCGGTGTCACGATCGGTGTCGTTCTCGATGTGAATCCAGGGCGCGATCGTACGGGTGTCGTCCCCGGACCTGCCGCTGCGGCTCTCTATAAGCAGATCGCACACACACCAGGGCTGCGTGCAGAAGGACTCCATCTTTATGATGGCCAGCAGACACAAGCCGACCCTGTGGAGCGCAAGCAGGCTGTCGATCAGGTCTGGGAACGAGTGATTGCGTTCCGCGAGCTGTTGGAACGGAACGGAGTCCCGGTGCCGCGAATCATCTGCGGCGGTACTCCCACGTTCCCCGTCTATGCACAGATGACCGACCCCGTGATTGAACTCAGCCCGGGAACCTGCGTCTTCCACGATAAGAACTACGGCGAACGCTACTGCGACCTGTCGCCATTCGTTCCCGCAGCTGCGGTCTTCACGCGAGTTGTCAGCCGTCCATCCGCGAATCGTGTGACATTCGATGTAGGGACGAAGGCCATCGCCTCTGACCCACCGATGGGGCAGCGAGCGGTGTTACCCGAGATTGCCGATGGAGTCCAGGTCCTCCACAACGAGGAGCATCTGGTGATCGAGACTCCAGAGGCAGGGCAGTGGAAAGTCGGTGACTGGACGCTCGCCATTCCCCGACATGTTTGTCCCACTTCCGCTCTCCATCGTTCCGCGTACGTGATCGCGAACGGGGAGCTGGTCGATGAGTGGGATGTCACATCACGCGATCGCAAGTTGACGATCTAATTGACTCAGTGGACCGTGGTGTTTGATTCACCGCCAGATCACATAGGCACAATGAGATGCAGAACGGGGAAGCCTGTGGGGGTCCCCTTGGTGTCTTCGTGCCTTTGTGGTGTCCCGCTCTGCGACTTCCCGTTCGCAACCGGGAGATGGATCGTTAATATTAAGTCACAACTCATATTGCTGGGAGAGTGTGAATGGCTCAGACAGAATTCAAAGTTTTGCCCGAGGTGGATGATCTTCAAAAGATCGGTCGCGATCTCCGGTTCCATCCCAGTACGACCACTCACCCCAAAGTTCTGACTCGTGAGCAGGTCGAAGGCTTCAATGTCGACGGATACGTCCGACCGCTTTCGATTTACACGCCCGAAGAGATCACGGAGATACGGAACTACTTCGACGACCTGCTCGCTAAGGTCGTGGCAGCGGGCGGTGACAGCTATTCGATCAGTTCGGCCCACCTGCGGTATGGCAAGGTGTGGGACATTCTCACCAATCCGAAGATCGTGGCCTGCGTCAAAGATATCCTTGGTGAAAATGTGATCGGCTGGGGCTCACACTTCTTCTGCAAGATGCCAGGTGATGGTAAGGCGGTCGCCTGGCACCAGGACTCCAGCTACTGGCCGCTGACCCCGACCAAGGCCATCACGGTCTGGCTGGCGATCGATGATGCCGATCCTGAGAACGCCAACATGCGATTCGTAAAGGGATCGCACCACTTTGGTCATCTGACCTACCGCGAGAGCAGTGTTGAGGAGCACAACGTGCTCAATCAGTCGGTCGACAACGCGGAGCAATATGGCGATGTCGTCGACAACCCTCTGAAGGCGGGGCAGGCTTCGATTCACTCAGACCTCTTATTGCATGGATCAGAGGCCAACAACTCGAACCGTCGGCGCTGTGCGTTGACGCTGCGTTATGCCGCAGCTGACGTCAAAGCCCACATGGGCTGGAACCAGAAGGGCGTCTGGGTCGCTGGGAAGGACGAAAGCGGCCACTGGCTGAATCGCGAACGACCATCCGCGGATTGAGTCTCTATCGAAATGCTTTGTGGCGCCGCCTCGCTTCACTAACCCGAAGCGTGAGCGATGGCAGTTGGTGGTTGATTGGTCAGAGGCAATCAATGCTCACTCGTGCCCAAGTGAGCCGATGAGCGAGATTCGCTTCCGTAACGCTCGCCCTCGCTGACGCTTCGGGTTGGTAAAGAGTGTTGACCTCCAGCGGAAGCTGGGTTTCGACTGCGGCTAACCCAGCGTCTGTACCGGTCCGGTTGGTGGGCTGGCGGGATCGATGAACGTCCGGTGCCAGTGCTCCAGGCAAATCAGATTCCACAGTCGGTAGGCATGGTCGAACTGGCCGCTGACATGCTGATCAATCATTTCACGGATGACCTGCGGGTTGAAGTACCCGCGTGCGAGCGATCGCGGCGAGAGCAGCGATTCTTCGACCAGTGAACGCAGCTCCCCTCGAAACCAATGATCGATCGGCACGCCGAAACCCATCTTCTTGCGGGTCTGGATGGAGGGCGGAAGCAGATCTCGAAATGTCTCGATCAGAATCTTCTTACCGACTCCCGGCTCAAACTTGAGTTCGATCGGCATACGCGCTGCCAACTCAACGACGTGGTGATCAAGGAACGGGCTGCGGGCTTCCAGGCTCGCCGCCATGCTGGCAATGTCGACCTTTGTCAAGATGTCACACGGCAGATACGTCAGCACATCGGCAGCTGTGGTTCGCGTGATGAAATCGCGATCAGGGCAAAGCTGATACGCGTCGAGCAGGAACTCCGCGGAATCGTAGTTGTTCAGCTGGTCGCGAAACGCGGGGGTGTAGAGCCGCTCTCGGGCATCGGTGTCGAAGATCCCAATCCAGCGCAGGTAGCGCCGCTCGGGAGACTGGCTGAGACCGGACAGGAATCGCTTGAGACGCCGGCGGAAAGATTTCTGCTCCACGCGGGCCGGGATCTTCTGCCATAACGGCCACCCGCACATCGAACGGACAAAGCTCGGCATGCGATCAATCTTGCCCGCCAGACGAACTGCCTGATATCGATCGTATCCCGCAAAGAGTTCGTCGCCGCCATCTCCCGAGAGTGCCACAGTGACTTTCTCCCGCGTCACGCGCGAGAGGTACATCGTCGGGATGGCTGAGCTGTCGCCGAATGGTTCGTCATAGTGCCAGATCAGTTCCGGCAAAGTGTCGAGCGCGGAGGGCTCGACGATGTATTCCTGATGATCGGTCCCCAGCAGTTTGGCAGCCTCGCGGGCGTACTCCCGTTCGTCGAACTGAGCGACGGAAAAACCGATGGAGAAAGTGAGGATCGGTCGCGAGGAAAGCGACTGCATCAAGCCCGAGACGATCGTGGAGTCGACCCCACCCGATAAAAAGGCTCCCAGTGGGACATCCGAACGCATCCGCAGTCGCACTGCTTCGGTCATCGTCTCCCGCAGCTTCGATTGCCAGTCGGCCTGACTCCAGTACTGCGAGTGGGCCAGCGTCGGATCGGCGAGCTTGTGACTCACATCGGAGCGATACGGCGGTGTCCAGTAACGCGAGACCGTCAGCTTTCCGCGTTCATAGACCGCGTAATGGCCCGGTGGCAGCTTGTGATACCCCTTGAGGATGGTCCGTGGATGGGGCACGTACTGGTAAGTCAAGAAGAGATCGATCGCCTGTGGATCGACCTCGCGCGGGGCTCCTGGGATCTGGAGCAGTGTTTTGAGTTCACTGCCGAAGCTCAGACGGTTTGTCTCCTGGCGGTAGAGAAGGGGCTTCTTGCCGACACGATCTCGCGCCAGAATCAACCGCTCGTTGCGATCGTCCCACAGCGCAAACGCGAACATCCCACGAAACCGGCTCAGGCATTCGATGCCGTACTCTTCATACGCGTGGACGATGCATTCGGTGTCGCTATGAGTGGCAAACTTGTGTCCCTTGGCCAGCAACTCCTCTCGCAACTCGACGTAGTTGTAGATCTCTCCGTTGAAGGCGACCCACACCGATCCGTCTTCGTTGGACAGCGGCTGATTCCCGGTCGATAGATCGATGATCGACAGGCGGCGAAACCCGAGAGCCACCCCTGTTTCGGGATTACCGCTGGCGGCAGCGATGTGCTGGCCTTCGGCATCGGGGCCGCGATGGACGATGAGGTCGGTCATGCGGCGCAAGGTCGTCGAGTCGATCGCCATCGCGCGACGAGTCCAGGCTGCCCCGGCGATTCCACACATACGCTCCGCGTCCTTTCCGACACTCAGATTCGAGACGGTGGATTCTCAGGGGGCCACACTCCAGAGTCAATTCGACAAGCATCCCGGGCTTCGGAAGACTCTCGACACCTGGTGCGATACGATCAACGCATGTCGTCATTACCTGCCATCCCCCCCTCCGAGATCCGCTGGGCTGCCCGCCTGCAGCTGTGCGTCAGCGTCTTTTCGCTCATTCTCGGCGGAGCGACGTGGCCGCTGTGGTGGCCGGTGGGGGACTATCCGGTCATTCCGTGGTTCCGCAGCCTGATCTCGGCCCCGCTGAGCTTTGATCGGGGACTGGCGATCGGGCTGGTCATCAGTGCTGCTGTTTCGGCGGTGCTGGCCGCAAGGCACTGGATCCGTGCGGACGCAAAGCTTTCGGTGTCTGGCCAGCCTTTGAGCAGAGGGCTGCGATGTGTCAGTGCCATTTGGCTCGCTTGCCTCGCCGGGAGCGTATTACTTGACCAGCTACGGTTTCAGGTCTGGGCGTGGGAGTTCTTCTGGCTGACTGCGTTTCTCAATCTAGCGTCACCGCGAGTGGCTCGAAGGTGTTGCCGAGTCCTGGTGATTGGGATTTATTTTTATTCGGCGATTTCCAAGATCGACTTTGGATTCGTCCAGGCTCAGGGCCCATGGCTTTGGCAGGGGCTTCAGCGGGCAATCGGGATCGAGTCGAAGTCGTGGGGCGGGGCCCCCACGCTCTGGATGCTGGCCTTTCCACTGGGAGAGCTGCTTGCTGCGGGACTGCTCAGCGTGCAAAGAACCTGGCGCTGGGGGATCGTCGCATCCTGGGTGATGCACGGGACACTCTTACTGACGCTCGGGCCGCTCGGCTGGAATCAGAGGCCGGGGGTACTTTTGTGGAACCTGTTTTTCCTGATCACTGTCCCGATGATTTTTTACGAGCCGCTATCTGGGGATGGCCGTTCCACCCCAGGCGGTCGAGCTCTCGGGACGCTCACCTGCGGTGACCGAGTTTGCCTGGCTGTGGTTGTGGGGCTCAGTCTGTGGCCAGCCCTGGAAGTTGTTGGCCTGTGTGACCATTGGCCAGCCTGGGCTGTCTATTCATCGCGACCGGAGATCGTGACGATCGAGGTTCCGGACGAACAGGTTGGCAAGTTGCCCGCCAGTTTACAGCCCCACATCGGTCCGCCACAGCCGTTGTCGAGCGGTCGACCGATCTCGATTGATCACTGGTCGTTCGAGCAGCGTCATTGCCCGATCTATCCCAACTCGCGATATCGCCTGGCGGTCGCCCGTTCTTTGGAAGATCGCTACGGAGTTCACTTGCGAGTGACCGAGCAATCACCGCCAGCTCGCTGGACTGGCAAGCGACAGGTCATCGAGGTCGCGGATCTGGACGCCGATCTCGATCGTCGGTTCTGGTTCAACACACGGGCTCGCGTTGACAGCGTTCAGAGTTCGATCACATTCGGTGACCGGATGATTGCCCATACCGCTCAGTGGGCGGTTGCGGGATACGCCATCGCAGTGTTGCTCTCCGTGCGTCAACGTTCCGGGGAGAGGCCATCACTAGGAGTTGTGCTCTTCTGGACGGCAGGGTTGGTCGGTCTTGCAGTCCATATGGTGTGTGCGTTCCACTTCCTGCACCACTGGAGCCATTCTGCGGCTCTGAAGCACACCGCGTTGCGAACCTTTGAAGTGACCGGGTGGAGCTGGGCGGGCGGGCTCTATATCAACTATGTGTTTCTATTGTTCTGGATCTGGGAAGCAGTTCGACTTTGGCGGGAGTCACTCGGCCTGTCGCCCGTCGCCTCGTTGAGGTGGCGGCGCTTGGTGCACAGCGTGTTTCTGTTCATGATGTTCAATGCGACGGTGGTGTTTGGCCCGTGGCACTGGTCTGTCGCAGCTGTGGCGTTCGGCCTTGTTTGGTTGTACCTCGTGAAGGCCAGTTCCGTGCAACCGACAGAAGCAGACGCGGCATCTACTCCTCAGCCACCAGCGGGCGATCGACTCGAATAAAAATCCAGCAGATCGCAGCGAATACAAAGACAATTGCCGAGTAACTATAGACTGTCTGGTAGCCTGCCAGAGTCGCTGCGGTTTTCGCGGCTTCATCCATGCTAGCGACAGTAACGTGCAGCTCAGCGGCACTTGCTGCCACCGCATCTTCCACGATCGTTCCGGTGTGCCAGTTGGCGAAAGCTGCTCCAATTGCTCCAATCGTGTTCATTGCCGCCGCGGTCACTGCTGCATGTTTCTGGCCGATATCCTGACAGCTGGCCCAGATGGCTCCGAGCGTTAAGTCGACGCCAAACGCCCCCAATGAAACCAGTGCGCAAAACGAAAATGCTCCTGAAGCGTTCACAGCTCCCCACAAGGAGATCGCGCTTAGCAGCATCGCCGAGACGCCGACGATCTGACGGGCTGTGTGGCGGTGCCTCACGCTCCGGGCCAGTCGGCTGATCAACACACCACCCAGAACGCACCCCACAGCTCCGACCCACAGCGGGGCCCCCTTATAGATCGATCCCATGATGTCTCCATCAGCGATCGCAAACCGCAGCTTCATATACCCCGGCAGATAGGTGATGTTGAAGATCCAGCCGTAGTTCACCAGTGCGTACATGATGCAGATCATCCACACACTCGGGTGAGTGAGCAGGGCCACCCAGGGAACTCCGCCGGTATGTGACTGAGTAACGGTCGCTGGGCCGATGATCGCGAGTTCGGCCGCGTTGACTGAGGGATGGTCTTCCGGGCGATTGCGGAACCACAGTCGAAATGCCAGACACCAGATGACACCGATCGCACCAAAGATGGCAAAAACCCACCGCCAATGAGGAAGCGGCGATGTCCACGCTGTACCCGCGACGAGGACTCCCCACAGCAGCGGCGTAATCCCCCCCGCAATTCTCCCCGCCATGAAGACGAACCCCTGAGCGGTCTCCCAATAAGTCCGGGGGAACCAGTTGTGAATGGCTCTGGTAATATTTGGATAGGCCCCTGCCTCACCCGCTCCAAACAGAAATCGCACCACAACCAGTGCCGCCAGTCCACCCATCTGATAGCCGCCGATCGTGCTGCCAATCAGTCCTGTGATCGCTGTCCACGCCGACCACCACGCGACGATCCTCAGCAGCGTCCCGCGCGGCCCCCAGCGATCCCCGAACCACCCGGCGGGAATCTCGAACAGTGCGTAAGCGATCGTAAATGCCGTGAACGCCCACTTGAGTTGAGCGGTGCCGTCGAGCCCCAGATCCTTAGCCATCGATGCCGCAGCTGCACCGAAGCACGCCCGGTCGAGGTAGGTGATCATCGACAAGCTACAGGCAAACACGAGAACGGAGTAGCGGACGTTCGTGGGGGCCGATGTGGAATCCAGGTGGGCTGTCGTCGCGTCTTTCCCGGAGTCGTTCAGCGAAGTCATCAGCGGTCTCTCCACGAGCAGATTCAGTCATTCTGACTGGATTCGACACGGTGACGTCGACGGGCACAAGGGACAACGGCAATATCGTTTGGATGGGTGGCCCAGTTGCCGTCCTCCTGCGGTAAGAAGGGGGGGGGCCTTATGGGAAAACACCTCTCGATCTTTTGGACCTTTTCCACGATATTTTAATGAACCGTTCGGACTCGATCGCCGTTGATCACGCATCGTGTGGTACTGCGACCGCGATCGAGGTTGAGTTCAATTCTGACTTCGAGTGTCTCATGTCTTCTTCGTCCGCCTCTGGTCAACCTGCCTCTCTCGTCGATACAGCATTCAGCAACCTGTTGTACGGGTTGTCGCTTCCCGAGCGGCTGGTGCGAAGTGTGGTCGGTGTTACGGCGGGAACGGCCAAAGAGATTGCCGAGTTCGTCGTCCCTCAGGCTTTCAAGGACTCGAAGACCTACGAGATCGCGGTTCGCAACTCGATTGGTTTTCTGGTGTCGGGCGTGGGGAAGGTTGCCGACTCGACGGGGGCCTTCACACCCGAATTGAAAGTGACAGCTTCGTCGCCTGTGGCCTCATGCTCCGACGACTCGTCTGCCACTCCGGTAGATCAGGACACCGGTCGGATCATCGCCCGCAAGGCGGCCGGGAGTTTTATCGACATTGCAGGCCTGTCGATGCTGCATGTGTCGCCGCTCTGGGTACTGGCGATTGTGAGTGATGTGGCGTACGGCTCGCAGGTCTATTTGAAAGAGCTGGCGGATGAACTCCGGCAGCAGGGACTGATTGACGAGACCTCCACGATTCGCAACGTGCAGGACTTGCTGGGCGCAGTGAAGCAGGCCAGCGGGACCGCTGCCAGTTCGTTCGACCAGCCTCCATTATCGCTGGACGAGCTGCAGAAGAGTGTGGAGGAGACCCGTATCGCACTCGTCGAGATCGACCCCACTCAGATCATCCCCCAGGCAGAGATCCTGCGCTACTGGACCGAAATGCGTGAGGTCGCCGATCGTGAACAGGTCAGCCTGCTTGGTCTGTCGGGAGCGATCGCCATGCAGACCCTGGAAACGGCGAAAGATCTCACACACGGCACAGCCACCGGACTGCTCGTCGCGGGAAACATCCTGACCGAACGGGTCTTCGGACATTATGTCGATGCGCTTCAGCGAATTCGCGATGTCGGTCTGTGGGAGTCGGTGAAGAACACTTACGCCCCCTATATCGATATGGCGTGGGGCAACTTTGTCCGGTCTCGCAAGACATGGACAGAGCAGCTGCTCGACCCTGGACACATCGGGCGAGCGTACAACGCCGTGAAAGGGTGGCTGGTCGGCGAGGACGACAACGAGCGGCAGACTAACCCACCTCAATGACGGCTTTGATCACGCCGGTTTCCGGTCTGGTGAAGCTCTCGAACACGTCAATCACCTGATCAAATTTCGTCCGGTGCGTGATCCACGGGGCAGTGTTGATCGTCCCGCGCTCGATGAGCTTGATGATCTTGTGGAAATCGCCGGGCATGGCGTTACGGCTGCCTTTGACGGTCATTTCGCGGGCGTGCATCCAGACATGCGGGAACGACACCAGGTCGGTCGTGATCCCGACATAGACCAGCGTGCCGGTGTGGGCCACGTAGTGCATCGCGTTGGCCATCGACTTGGCGTTGCCGGTGGCGTCGGTCACGACGGTGTAGAACTCGCCGCCGGTGATAGCTTTCATCTGCTCCAGCTCGGAACCATCGCCTTTGAAGACGACGGTGTGTTCCACGCCGTACTGCTGCTTGCAGAACTCCAGACGTGAAGGAACCATGTCCATCACGGTCACAATCGCGCCGCTCAGTCGCGTGAATTCCAGTGTGGCCAATCCGATGGGGCCGGCACCGATGATAAGGATGTGCTCCGCAGGCTTCGGGGCTCCGCGATCGGTCGCATGACAGCCAATTGCCAGCGTCTCGACGAGGGCCAGCTGTTCGTAGCTGAGTGACTCTGACTTGTGCAGCTTCCTCGCCGGCAAGGTCCAGCGCGACCGCAGCCCCCCGTCGCGATGCACGCCGAGGACCTGCAGATTCTGGCAGCAGTTCCCGGCTCCCCGGCGGCTGGCAAAGCTGTCGGGATTGTTGATGTAGGGCTCGACCGAGCAGCGGTCGCCGGGCCGGACGTTGCTGACGCCTTCGCCAACAGCCAGCACTTCGACCCCCAGTTCGTGCCCCGGAATACGCGGATAGCTGAAGAATGGCATCTTGCCGAGATACCCGCTGAGGTCCGTCCCGCAGACTCCCATGACATGTGTCTGTACCAAGGCCTCACCGGGGCCAGGGGACTGGGGTTCGGGAAGTTCGATCCGTTCGAACTTCTTCGGTTCAGCAAGACGCAGGGCTTTCATGGATGACCACTGGGTAATGGGGTGAATGTGCGGATTCGAAATGTACCCGGTTGTTGAGCATTGAGCCAAGCCGATGAGACCGCTCCACCTTCTCTCCCCGAGAGCGGCAGGCGTCAGCCTGCAGAGGCGTTGAGCGTCTCTGCCACGTGTCACGTTTCAGTACGATTAATCAGACGGGCCATCAACCGGGACACAGCCCGGAGACGTGCGGACTCCTCGGCAGGCTGACGCCTGCCGCTCTTAAACGCACAGAGCCAGCAAACGGATCGCTTGCTGGCTCTGTGTTGTTCAACGATTGATGAATCACCCGCTATTCGGCTGCGGGTGGCGTTCCTTCCGGCGGCGTTTCCGGAGCAGGCAGTGCGGGCGTAGTCGTCTCCTCGGCCACTTCCGCGGGGATGCGGGCGATGCTGGAGAGTTTTTCTTCATCCAGCCGCATGATGCGGACTCCCTGCGTGTTGCGGCCGATGAGGCTGATGTCCACCGCGCGAATCCGCTGCATCATCCCGCTCTGCGAGATCATCAGCACATCGTCACCGTCATGAACGGCGAGGATGCCCATGACCTTGCCGTTACGTGAAGTGGTCTTGATGTCACGCAGGCCCTTTCCACCCCGGCGCTGGCGGCGGTACCGCATGCCGGAGGGGCTGGTGGGATCTTCGTCTTCGCCTGACGGTTCGGCTTCTGCGACTTCCGCTGGCTCGGTTCCTTCGGTCGGCTCTCCGCCGTCGGCGAGCACTTCATCAGGGGCAACAGTCCCGAACGGCGTTCGTTTGCCGTAGCCGTTTTCGCAGATCGTCAGCAGGGTGGCGTTCTCCTCCGCCACGACCATGCCCACAACGACGTCGTCCTTGCCGAGCTTGATGCCCTTCACGCCCATTGTGTCGCGACCTGTTGCTCGGGCGTCCGATTCACAGAACCGGATCGACATGCCGTTCGAAGTGCTGAGCACGACATCCTGGCCGGGAGAGACCTTCACGACATCGATGAGTGCGTCGTCCTCGTCGAGCTTGATCGCGATGATGCCGCCTTTCTTGGGGCGGCTGTAGGCGGACAGGGCTGTCTTTTTCACGATCCCCGAACGGGTGGCCATCATCAGGAACTGATTGTCGACGAACTCGCGCACGTCGATGCAGTCCTGGACCGTTTCGCCTTCTTCGAGGGTGAGCAGATTGACCAGGGCCCGCCCCTTGGCGGTACGTCCCTGCAGCGGAAGGTCGTAGACCTTTTGCCAGTAGACCCGACCGCGATTGGTAAAGAAGAGCAGGTAGGCATGCGTACTCGACACGAACAGATGTTCGATCGGGTCTTCGTCGTCGCTCTTGGCTCCGGCGATTCCCTTGCCGCCGCGGTTCTGCGACTGGTAGGTCGTCAGCGGCGTCCGCTTGATGTAACCCCGCTGAGACAACGTCACGACCATCGGCTCTTCGGCGATCAACGAGTCCTTGTCGACATCGGTCAGCTCTTCCTCACTGATCTCGGTGCGGCGCGGCGTGGCATACTTGGACTTCATGTCGTCCATTTCGCCACGGATCAGTGAGAGGATGTTCTGCTCGTCGGACAGGAGCTTGAGATGTCCCGAGATGGAGTCGAGCAATGCCCGATGCTCACCTTGCAGGTTCTCTCGCTCCAGATTGGCGAGCGAGCCCAGCTGCATGCTGACGATGGCTTCCGACTGGTTCGCCGAGAGTGAGTAGGCCTCGAAGACCCCTTGCTCGTCCTGAAACATGGAGAAGCCATCAGCACCCAGGGCACGCTCGATGAGTTCGGCGGGGACCTTGATCGCCTGCAACCGGACCTTGGCCTCTGCGCGGCTGGGGGAGTTGCGGATCGTCGAGATGATAAGATCGATGTCGATCTGGGCAATGAGCAAACCTTCGACCGTGTGCTTGCGTTTGCGGGCTTCGCCCAGCAGGAACTCGGTCCGACGGCGAATCACGGTCACGCGGTGCCGGATGAACTCCTGCAGCATCTCGCGGATGTTCAATGTCTGCGGACGGTTCCCGACCAGGGCCAGCAGGATCACGCTCACTGTCGTCTGCAGCGGTGAGTACTTGTAAAGCAGGTTCAGCACCACCTCGCGGTCGGCGTCCCGCTTGAGGTAGATGTGCAACCGCACTTGCCAGGTCGGCGTCTTGCGGTCCGTGTAGTCGACGACGCGCGAGATGCCCTTGATCTTGTCTTCGCGGATCAGCTCTTCGAGTTTTTCCTTGATACGATCGCGATTCTCGAAGTAAGGGATCTCCTTAACGACAATGACTTCGGTGTTTTTCTCGGTCTCGAAATCGATTTTCGCCCGCACCGTGAGCGTGCTGCGTCCGGTCTGGTAACCCTGGCGAATTCCAAAGCGACCACAGATCACGCCACCCGTCGGGAAGTCAGGCCCCGGGAGTACCTCGATGATCTCGTCGACACTCGCATCGGGGTTGTCGATCAACACCTGGACCGCCGTCGCGACCTCAGCAAGGTTGTGCGGAGGAACACTGGTCGCCATACCGACCGCGATCCCTGTCGAACCGTTGACCAGCAGGTTGGGAAACCGCGCGGGGAGGACGACCGGCTCTTCGTTGCGCTGGTCATAGGTCCGGACGAAATCGACCGTGTCCTTATTCAGGTCCTCCAGCAAGTCGGAGGCCTGGGCCGATAGACGGGCTTCTGTGTATCGCATAGCCGCCGGGCCGAGACCGGCGATCGAGCCGAAGTTCCCCTGCTTGTCGATCAGGACTTCCCGCATCACCCAATCCTGGCCCAGTCGGACCAGTGTGGGGTAGATCACAGCTTCGCCGTGCGGGTGGTAGTTACCCGACGTGTCGCCCGAGATCTTGGCACACTTCATTCGGGCGGAGTTCGGCCCGAGATTCAGGTCGTTCATCGCGACCAGGATGCGCCGCTGAGCAGGCTTCAAACCGTCTCGCACATCGGGCAGAGCACGACTGATGATCACGCTCATCGCGTAGGTCAGATAGCTCTGCTGCATCTCTTCGCGAATGTCCATTCGCTGGATGCGGTTATCCTCTTGATCCTCGGGAACCGGGGCATTCGTGTCGTTCTTGGAGACCAACGGTCAGCTCCTTCAAAGACGCGTCGGCCAAGGGGGCCGGGCGACCTGCGCATCATGGCGCAAATGTCTGTCAGGTCGAGAGTTGCGAGGGGCCAGCTGGGGGGCTACGCCGGACTCGCAGAAGCTCACAATTCTAGACGATTTTGAGCTGTTTCACAACGTGGCGGGAGGAACGTAAAGGGGCCTGGATTCGAGACTTCGGCTGGGGGAATTCAGGCGAACTGTTTGTGGAGGTGGAGCGTGTTTGGGGGATGAGATTGCCGGGCTTAACGCAGAGTGACGCAGGCGGATTCCGGTGATGAAACTGGTCTCTGTTTCGCCTCTCACTTCCCCTTCCTCTGCGGTGAATCCCGCAGTCAAAGTTCGATCTGCGCTGACGAGCGGCCCACCCCGCCGCAACCGATTCCCAGGCATAGCGACGGCCCGAAGGGCTCTGTCATCCCACCGCAGGCGGAGAGGCGGTTGTAATCAACGGAAACTCCAGCCCGCTGATCTCCGCCAGCGACTTACCCGCGATCCCCTGCATGTCACCATACATCCCGGCGATGGCATCTTCGGCCCCCAGCAGCTGTTGTTCGCGCTTGGCCCACATCTTGGTCATGGTTTTGCGTTCCTTGTCGAGATCGTCCTTCATGTCAGCCAGACGTTCGACGACGGCCTCGACTCGCTGCCGGAAATTCGGGCCGGTGAGGTAGCGATAGATCAGTTCCATCTTCGACTGCTGACCTTCGCTGGCCTGTCGGGCGTTGGCGATCTCGATCAAGGTTTCTCTCAGGATCGAAGCCAGAGGCAGGGCATACCGTGGTGAGGTCACCCAGATCCCGTCGATGAATGCGAACGACTCGACCTCTTTGGGAAGGGCTGCTGAAACAATGATCGCCAGGTTTGCTTTCGCGGCTCGCTGGTCATCCCGCAGCTTGGCCAGCCAGCCATCGCTCCAATTCTTGGTCCGCTTTGATTCCCACAGAATCGTGCCGCACGGCTGTCGGGCGTTGCTGCAGACCCGCTGCAGCGCGTCACCACCGAACTCGCCCTTCGGGACTGGTTCCACTTCGTCGTAGGTGAAGCGATTCCGCAGCGACTGTTCGAGTTCGAGTTCCTGGACCTCACCCTGCAATTGCTGCGAGCCCTGTTCGGCCTTCTGCTTCAGGTCGTCGATCTGACGGCTCATGTCGGCGATCTTCTTGTCACGCTCATACAGCGTGAGTTTCATGTTCTCTTCGGCCTCTTTCTTGGCCTGGTCGCGTGCGGTAGTCAGCGACTGAGCCACCCGTTTCTCGATCGTCAGGTCGAGCTCGCGCTTCTCGTCGTCGAGTTCCCGCTGTTTGCGAAGTAGATCGGCCTGTGTTTTCTGCGCCTCGGCCAGTTTCTTGTCCCGCTCTTTGAGGATCTCCTGTGCTTCGAGAAGCTCGCGCTGTTTTGCCTCGAGCTCGGCGCCGAATGCCAACTTCGCGGACTTGGTCGCTTCACTCTGCAGACGTGTACGTTCCGCCTTGAGCTTCTCGGCAACTTGCTCATCGATGGCCTCTTTCGCCTTCTCCAACTGAGCCAGCTGTTGTTGGATCGCAGCTTCCCGCTTGGCGATTCCTGCGTCTTTGTCAGCGAGTCGTCTCTCAAAATCTCGACGGGTCGCCTCCAGCAAAGGAGCAGCCAATGACTCGGTCAGTTTGACTTCGTGACGACAGTTCGGACAAACGATGGTCGGTTCGGACATGAAGGAGGCTCAGGGGATGAGGCAGGCTGTGAACGTGGGCAACAATTGATGGTCAGGCGAGCATTATCGCCCCGGCTTCTGAACCTGTTCAGTCAAGACTTGCAGCATGCCGACACAGAAGTCGGGCAGATCGTCGGGCTTGCGGCTGCTGACAAAGTGTCGATCCACGATGATAGAGGCATCCGCCCAGAGAGCACCTGCGTTGATCAGATCGTCTTTAATCCCGGGGGAGCCGGTGACCTTCACTCCGCCGTAGACCTTGGCCGAAATCGGCATCCAGCCGCCATGGCAGATCGCGGCGATCAACTGGCCGCGTTCATGAAACTGGCGGATCAGTTCCAATACTTTGGGATCTCGCCTGAGCTTGTCGGGCATCCAGCCACCCGCACACAGCACGCCATCGAAATCGTCTGCGTTCATATCTCGGATGGCAGCGTCCGATTTGCAGGGGTAACCGTTTTTTCCTGTGTACTGATGGCCAGACTCGTGCCCCGCCAGCGTCATCGAAACACCCGCCTCAGCCATCCGCAGCTTGGGGTACCAGAGTTCCAAGTCCTCATAATCGTCGCCGACAAAAGCCAGCAACTTGAGACCGTGCAATGAGTTATTCGACATGGAATGGCTTTGATCATCGGAGGACGTTCATGAGGCGATACGGCCACTGAATGCCGATCCCGCACATTGGCGGAATCATACCGCCGTCCCGTTCACTTCGCCCCTGTGCCAAGCCCGACAAATTTCCATCCAAGGTGCATCATCGATGAATCATCAATCGACCAACCGTCGACGTACCGCCTGCTAACACGTACTCACCTCTCACCTTCGTTGCCATGCTTATCTCCTGTTCAAAATTGTTCGGTCTCATTGTGCCTGCGTCTCATCATCTATTCTCAGACTCCGCCTGATATCTTGAGATGGAACAGGAGGCAAGCAAGGAAAGCAAGAAGAGGATCAGAAGGAGAGGGCATGTCCGTTCTAAGTAAGTGGTCGTAGTTGAGTATTCGCAGAGGGGGGATTATTTGCCCGAAGTTGCAGGTGGCACGCTGAGCGGTGGGCCGTTGAGGGTGTTGTTGTAGCGTTGGCGGAACTCGAAGAAACGGGCGTCCGAGGTCCTCAGGCTCGCCTGGATCGCGGCCCCGAATCGCACAGCTGTGGTCGCGTTATCCCCCAGGGAGAGGGCCCTCGCGAACTTGGTGATTTCCTGGACCTGCGGGTCCTGCTCGATACGGGCAATGTCTTCGTTCTTTATTGTGCTGGGATCGGTGGAAGACTCATTCGACCAGATGACGTGATACTTGCTGTCACTCAGGCGTGCGTAGAACTGGGTTTTGACGGTCGCAGGTCCAGTCCCGGTGATCGAGGCTACTCGGGTCACGCAGAAACCACGAGTGTCGAGTTTTGTCGCTTGCTCGATGACCTTGGCCAGTCCGTCGTCGGGGGCGGCCGATGGGTTGGCTTGAGTCCCTAAACCAAGTCCGAGGCCCTTAAGTTCGTCACCAGAGAGCCCACTCTTCAAGGCCTCAGCTGTTGTTTGAGAGAGGATCTCCGCCAGGTTCGGTCGCTCCGCCCCTTCACCGACGCGGACGAGGTAACTTCCGGATCCCTGGAAGTCGACTCGCTGTCGGTATTCGTACTCAAAAATCGCCTGCCGAGCGGCCCACTCATCGGGGGGGTGTGACAACCCGGAGGAGAGGCGGTCAGTCAGGTCGACAGTTGCTTTCTCCCAGTTGGCGACCTTCTTCTCAACGGCTGACTTTAGTGTGCCGAAGGTCGCTGTCTCGACATGGGGAAGCTGATGTTCCCAGGCGACAAGGGCCAGTTGTCGCGATCGATCGTTCGTGCGGAAGACCCGCTTCACCCGATCGTTCGGGACGGTGACGATCTGAAATTGCGAGGGTGGGGCGGCTCCGTTGGCGTTCGGCCTCTCGAGTCGTCTCAGCTCTTCATCCAAGGCTGACACAAGGCGAGCATCGCCAGCTCGTTCTGCCTTCCAGGCGGTGATTCTATCGATGAGTTCTTTATGGTTCGCCTCGGCCTGGGCAGCGAATTCGTCATCGAGTGACTTGGCCATGCCCGGTTGCTGGCTGGTCAGCCACTCGCGCTGAACCACCATTCGCAGCTCTTGATCGTCGCGGCTAAGAACAGAACCCCGTAGTTCGACACCTCCCTTCAACAGGACGATGTCGACGCAATACACCCGAGCCTCGCGCTGCGTCGTTTCGGCGGACAATAAAACAGGGAGTGCGAACAGCGTGACAATGGTCATCAGAAACCATCTACGCATGATGCACTCCCCATGGTGAGGCAGCTCAGGAACCCTTCGGACCTATTCGGTCTTCAGGATCACATCTTTGATCTGCACAATCATTGCTGGTCCCACGTGCAGTTGAAGGGCCAGTTTTCCCGACTTGGTCGACTTTTCGGCATGTTCGTCGGTGACTTCGCTTGTCATGTGACCGTTGATGAAGTGCTGGAGCTTGTTTCCCTTGGCGACGATGCGGTACTCGTTCCAGTCTTCGTTCTGGATCGTGGCCTGGAGTTCCTCGCTGGTCTTATCGGTCTTACCGACAACAGTTTTGACCATCTTGTTCTTGTCGGCGGAGTCAGCTGACAGCTTGGTCTTCTCGCCTCGCAGCGCGAGAATGCCGCGGCCGCGTTCTTCGTAGTTGATGCCGCTGTAGGTCTTGCCGGCTTCAAAGTCCGCCTGATAGCCGCCGACGATCGGACCGGTTTCTTCACTCTCTGAAACAACCTTGCTGCGGTACTGCATGCCCGAGTTGCCCGCGACGATGCGGTACTTGAACGTCAGCTCAAAGTCGGAAACCTCACCGTCCCAGACGAGGAAGGTGTTGTTCTTGATCGGCTTGTCGGCGAGCGTCTGACCTGTGATCGCACCGTCCTTGACCGACCAGAGGTCCTTGCGGCCATGCCAACCGGTCAGGTCTTTACCGTTGAAGATCTGCTTTTCTTCCGCCGACCCGGCGACGGCGGACAATGCGACAACGGCCAGTGCGAGCAACGAGCGACGAACCATCGGGGAAATCTCCAAAGGGGTAAGCCATGGTCTGAAACGACATGTTCTATGATACCGCGAACGTCGCCCTCCCGCACGGGAAAACTCTGGTCGCGATGTGAACAGACGGTTCGTGGTGTTCCGTAGCAAAGAATCCCCCACAGTGAATCACTACGGGGGATCGATGGGTGGAATTGTGTTGTGTGAGATCGGGAGGCTGCTATTTCAACAGCAACTCCGCGACCTTGTCAGCTGTCAGTGACTCGCTGTGCAGTGAGTCGGCGGAGAGCTGTTTCCACAGTGCCAACTCCGCTTCATTGGCGGCGGTCGCTCCGTAGATGGCCGTGTCACCTTCAGCCGCTGTGATAGTCAGGCCGCCGACTCCGCCGTACTTAAGGGCACCGGGGAGAAGGTGTGGGTCAGAGGGAGTTTTTACGCTGCTGAACGCGAATCCGTTCAGGTCGGCCAGACACCGCTCGACACCCGAATCGATCGTGGCCCGGGCCAGCAAAGCGGTCAGCCCCGCGTCGCCCGTTCCGACGAGATGCACGCTCTTAATCTCGGGGTGGCTGGCAGCTGTCTGGATCAGCGTGAGGACGTCACGCACCCGATGCGACAACAGCGGGCGGTTGTAGCAGAGCGTGTAGGGAGGGAACTTCTCGTCGATGGCATATGTCGCCTTCTCCCCGTTCTTGAGGAAGTCTCCGGTCAGGAACAGGTCCGCCGATGCGACTCCAAAGCCCGCTTCCGCCAGCTTCCGAACAGCGGCAATTGGCTGTCCGGCGGTGTCGAGCAGAGCTGATTTCCCGGCTCCATCGAGCCAGATGGCCAGACGACCGTCGAACCGGTCGGGATGGTAGATCGTCAGGACGGGGATTTGTGTCCCTTCCTTCTTACGTCCCACGTGGCTGCGCAAGACCTTCAGATCGCCCGCATCGACGGTCGAGAGTTCGGTCGACTCAATGTCGCTGGCTGCGGGCAGACCGCGGTCGAGGGCGACACCCAGCACCGGTCGGATCGACTTCTTGTAGCTAGCGATATCAGCTTTGGTTTTCGGCAGAACAGCCTGCCAGGCGGCATTCGACTCCTCCGTCAGCTTCTGACGCAGTTCAGGTGCCTTCAGAGAGTCGGCCGGAACGGGATTCATTTCGTCAAAGATCGTCAGCTCGGCCTTGGTCAGCGGCCAGAAGTCGAGTTGATCGAGCGGAGCATTAGGCGACAGCTTCAGATGCTTCGCGAACCAGCGGTACATCAACTCGCGGGACCATTGGTTGTAGTTGTGCCCGAACTGCTTATAGGTCTTTGCATCGACGAGATCAGAGTTGCCATAGAGCGAGTAGATCTGTTTCAGCTCAGGCAGTCCCGTCGTTTCGATGTTGATCGTCCAGTCATCGGCTCCCACCATCCCCAGCGGGCGGGGAGCAAAGGCTGCGGCGATGGCGACATTGTTGATCCCGATTCGCAGGTAGTCGGCGTTCTCGCAGTGGCAGCCCCCCTGCATGTCGGTCGATACCATCACCGCCGGAAAGGCGACCGCCGGGCGAGGGTCAAGGGCACACAGCATGAACGTCTGCGTTCCGCCGCCGCTGGCTCCCGTCACGCCAATACGAGTGGTGTCGACCTCGGGCAATGACGTGATGAAGTCCAGGGACCGGAGCGAGTTCCAGGTCTGCAGCCCCATCTTGTTTTGCAGCCTCAAACTGGCTTCGACATCGTTGAATTCGTTGTGATGATTGATCGACCGACTATCGGCATAACCCACCATGTCATAGTGAAAGACGGTACATCCCATGCGCGCCAGCTGAGCGAAGCGGGCCTGGAGCGGAGAGTGGGCTCCCGAGGCGAAATCCTCGGCCCCCGAGGCCAGTTCGGCTGCGGCTCCTTTGTCACCCGCATCGTAGTAACGCCCATCGGGCCAGTGCCCGTGCGGACAGAGGATGCAGGGGATCTTGCCTTCGATCTTCTTCGGGCGGTACAGGTTTCCCGTCACATAATGTCCGGGGCGGCTGGCGAAGTAGACCTTCTCGATCGTGTAATCTCCGCGATCAATCTTCCCCGAGGTCACGGGAGTGAATGGCGTCTTCTCCGGCATCGGCCAAAGCCCATTCGAGACCAACAGCTGTTCCCGAATTCGAGCCGCTTCTGCTTCCCACTCGGCTTTGGTCGCGGGAGGCGTCCAGGGGTGGAACTTGTCCCGGAGTGTGCGTTGAGGCTTGAGCCGGGAGTCGGCCGGCGGCGTCGAAGCCTGGGGCGATTCGGCTGCGACCGTTGAGATCCCCATCCAGAACAGAATCAGACCCACGCACAGCTTGGATGCAGTTCGCATGTATGCCACTCCGCTGAAGAACATCACTGTTTGACCAATACTCGCATCGTGGGGAGTTTATGTGAAAGATTCAACAGTTGGAGAGGACGCTGTTGGGGGATGACTGAGCGCGTGAGGCGTGGCGGTGTTGCTCGGCGTTTGTGAACGACTTACGCTGCCGGTTTGTTCGGACAATTCACTGTTGCCTGGGGTGACGATCAGTCATGCGGAATGTTCTTGAGTATCTGATCATCATACTGATCGCAGCTGCGACGCTGGACATCATGGATCATGGCTGGCTCTCTCCTCGGGGGAATCAGATCCTGATCGTGGCGATTTGCTGGATGAAGACCGTCTTCTTCGTTATCGAGGAGATGATCCAACTCAGAGATGCAACGCGGATGAATCTCGCCTATCACAGATTCATGTGGTTGATGCTGGTCAATATGTTTCAGATCATCCTGTCGTTTGGTCTCGATTATTACTGTTTGCTGCAGGTCAATGGGCAGAGTTTCTCGGTCAATCCCGAGTTGTACGGATCTGAACTGATCTTTGAATGTGTCTACTTCAGCACGTTGAACTTTACGTTCTTTGGGTATGGGGACATTACTCCGCAGACGGTGCCGGCCAAGCTGATGGCGATGACCGAAATCTCGCTGGCGTTCCTGACGGTGATCTTTCTGCTGTCCGACTTTATCAGCATGAAAGAGTCGTTGCGGATTAAGGATGCACGTGCCGGCCAGACACGGGCGTGAGGGCGAGGACTCTCTGCGACTGTCTCTGAGACTCGACGAGGACAATTCGCCCGACCCGGCCTCATCGCGACCGACCGAACCACCCCTTGCGATAGAAGAACAGCAGCAGGATCGCAGCTGTTCCCACCATCAACCCCAGTGAGAAAATATACCCGTATCGCCAATGCAGCTCAGGCATGTTCCACGGGGAGATTTCCGTGTCGAAGTTCATGCCATACACCCCGGCGATGAAGCTCAACGGGATGAAAATGGTCGACATGATCGTCAGCACTCGCATGATCTCGTTCGTGCGGTGGCCGACCATCGTTAACACCAGATCACGCAGGTCCGCACACATTTCTCGCTGTGTTTCGAGCACGTCGATAATCTGCACCGAGTGATCGTAACAGTCTCGCAGAAACACCCGGGTTTCATCGGCAACCAGGCTCGAATCGTGACGCTGCAGAGCGTTCAGCGCATCCCGATGTGGCCAGGCGGAACGCCGCAGCTGCAGGAGTTCCTGGCGAATCGAATGCAAGTCGTCCAGTACAGCCGGCGAAGAGCCATCAGCGTGAGTGTCCAGGATGTCGAGCTCCTCCCCGAACTGCTCTAGAACGGGGAAGTAGCTGTCGATAACGGCATCGATAAGGTTGTATGCCAGGTAATCGGGCCCACACTTCCGAATCCGCCCGGAGTTGGTTCGCAGGCGTTGGCGGACCGAGTCGAGACAGTCACCGTCGGGGAGTTCCTGCACGGTGACGACGAAGTCTGCTCCGAGAAAGAGGCTGACCTGTTCGGTGGAGAGATGTCCATTGCGCGACGCCATGCGGACGACGATGAACAGGTGGTCGTCGTATTCCTCGACCTTGGCTCGCTGGTGGACATGCACTGAGTCCTCCAGAGCGAGGGGGTGCAGTCGAAAGACCTCGCCCACAGTTTGCAGCCAGGTGGGATCGGTGATGCCATCAATGTTGATCCACAAGATCGTGTTGGGTTGCCGCAGCGCGGCGATCTCGTGTGGAGACTTCAGGTCGCGTTCCAGCAGATCAGTGGCGGAGTATCGAATTGCCGACACTCGAACGCTGGAGTGCGTTTCGCTGGTGAACTTGGGCGAGTCGGGGCCGTGAATGTGGCCCTCATGACGCCGGAAGATCTTCTTACGAATTTTCGAGTTGGATTTGCGACGGCTCACCCGATGTAATCCTCCAGCGGATAACAACCGCGATAGTGGCCCGTTTCTTCGGCCTGGTAGATCAGATCGTTGTCGACATCAATGGCGGTCAGTGCTCCGTTCTCGCCATAGGCGTGCGTGTCGATACAGACCCAGCCGGGAATGACCAGCGGCAAACCACTCGCCTGGGCGGTGTGGCCACAGATGACCCTCTTGCCCGAGTAGTGGGGCTGACAGTGTGGGCCAATGCGACTCCAGCGCAGCCAGTGTTTGTCCTGCGTTTCGAGCGGTCGGTCGCTACGAATCGCGGCATGGGCAAAGATCGTGGTATCGGTCTCGATGTAGCCTTCGCCGTTGCGAAAGAAGTCGAGATGCGACTCGGGGATGACATCAAACTCACCCCCATACGAGTCGAGCATCTCTTGCCCGCCATACCTTCGCCAGGAGTTCTTCCATTCCCCGCCCGCCATGGCGTCGAGCATCATCTCCTCATGGTTCCCCATGATGTATCGGAAGTCGCAGAACTTCTGCAGATCGAGCATGATCTCGACGCAGCGCTTCGTGTCGGGACCACGATCGATGATGTCCCCCAGGACGATCAACGTGTCCTCGGGGGTGATGTTCAGTTCGTGCAGCAACGTAACGAGTGCCGTATCGCACCCGTGAATGTCACCAATGGCTAATGTCCGACCGGCGTTCACGGAGTCTGGGGCTCCAGCTGGAATTGGAATTCGTTTTGAGAGGCTGAGTCCTTCACGATGACCGACATGTCGGGCTGGCTGACAATCTCAGACTTCTCGATCGAGGGGCGTGGATCAAGGCCCCCCATGTTCCGGACGATCACTCGGCAGGGCCCGACAGCAGCGCCGCGAAATGCAGGGATCGAGAACTTACCCCCATTTACCATCGCCCAGGCGGTTGGAGCGTTGGGATTCTCGGGGACCAGAGTGATCGAGCCCCAGCGGAGTGGTTGCCCGTGCCGCGTAATCGAGCCGCTGACAGCACTCCGCTTTCCATCGAACAGGAAACCGTTCGATCTCAACCAGGTAATCAATGCCGTTGACCACTCGCCGACTCCCGGGTCTCCTTGCGCCAGTCCGACGCCATGGGGGCCGTTCTGGAAGACATGAAACTCTGCGGGGACGTTGTGTTTGACACACGCGGCGTAGTAGCCGAGCGCATTCTCAACGCGAACCCCTTTGTCCTCGTGGGTGTGGAACAGGAAGGCGGGCGGAGTTTTCTCGGTGACCTGGGTCTGGTTTGACAGGCTTTCCAGCAACTCGGCGTTGGACACCTGATCGCCCAGAAGGTTTCGGGCGGAACCTTGGTGAGCGTACTCACCTTGCAGGGTGATGACGGGGTAACACAGCACCGAAAAATCGGGCCGACAGCTGAGCCGGTCGATTGGATCGACGGCGTCCGGATTGCCCGAGTCAAAGTGAGTCGAGACCGTCGACGCGAGGTGGCCACCCGCAGAGAAACCCATGACACCAATCCGCGTGGGAGAGAGATGGAGTTGCGAGGCCTGGGCCCGGACGTATCGAATCGCTCGCTGGACATCCTGCAACGGGGCGGGGTGGCGGTACTTCGGAGCGAGGCGATACTGCAGCACGATTCCGGTGATTCCGGATTCATTCAGCTGCTGGGCCACCTGGGCTCCCTCGTGGTCATAGGCCAGAATCTGGTACCCGCCGCCCGGGCAGATCACGACCGCAGCTCCGTTCGATTTCTCTTTGGGCGGAGCGTAGATTCGGATGCTCGGCTTGTCGGCTTCTTCGGTTCCCAGCGCTCCGGGGGCTCCATCGGGCCAGAGCAGAATCGGAGCTGGCCCGGCTGCATGGACGCAACATGGCAGAATGATCGCCAGCATCGCCCCCAGGACGACCAATCTCCGACGCGTGATGCTCATCTTCAGTCCTCATCGAGCAGCTGAGGAGGGCTCCACCGCGAAACGGGAAAGGTCAGCCTCCTGCGAGGCCGTATCATGACACAGCTTGGTGATGTTGGCGAACGAGTTGTGAACCGGCCGTGTGAATTCTCCGGGAAGAGGTCGGAACCGGCCGATACGGGGAGGCAAGTGAGATGTCAAAGCCCTATGTGGGACAGACATTCCTGTCTGTCCGAACTGAAGTGGGACTCTTCTCGGACTCTCGCGAACGCCACCCGTCTGATGCGGCTGCCGCGGTCGAACCCTTGAGACTGATCCCAACCCGTCGCCGCCTACTTCAAACGCATCAATCGACGAACATCAGCTCATTGGACAGAAGCAACACCTGGGCCAACTGCTCCCATTCGGTCAGCAGTACAGGAGCCGGTCCGGTGAAATCGCGTTCTGCGTTCCAGGCCAGATCTGGCTTCGCCTGTTCAGTGACCACGGGGGACCACAGGTGCTGGTCACTGTTCAGTCCGCCGTGAATGTCGACGACGAAGTCGAGTGTGTCGCCGGCTTCGAGTGTGATGGAAGCAATATCCATCGTCTCGGCACGATTGTGGACGAGGGCTTCTGCCAGCACGCCCGAACGACTTGAAATGATCCGGCAACGAATTCCATCCCCCTCGGCCACTTCGTGAGCGACCTTGGATTTCACGGAGTACGTTCCCGCTCGAGGCGCTGTCCAGCGGCGGATCCCCGCGTGAGCCAGGTCATTGCCGGGATGTCCTCCGCGTGCTGTGACTTGCACCCAACCCAAGGTTGGATCGGGCCACGTGGCACTGCCTTGCCACGCATTTCCGTTGAAGAAGGGCAGGGGGGTGAAGCTCTTCAACTTCTTGGTGGCATCGTCGAACTCACCGTATCCATAGCTCCAGGCTTTCGACTCCTCGCTGGGGAGTGATGGTGGCGGCTCGACCCGCGTGTGCACGAACGAGATCGCGGCCTCTCGTTCGCTCGATGTCGGTTCGCGTTGGAAGGTTGCGCGGAACAGTCGTCGGACTTTCTCCGACTCGTCGTCCACCTCGTTGAGTTTTGCGTGGGCCACGAGGGCGCGAGACTTGTCAGCCATCATCGGGTGATTGAGCGAGAACAACGCCTGTTGCGGGACGGTCGTTTCGCTGCGGGCTGGAATCGACAGATCGGGGTTCGCAAAGTCGAACATCCGCAGAACCGATGGCAGGAACTGTCGATCGACGATTCCATACATCGTCCGGCGGTGGTTCGCGGTTCCCTGTCCAGCGAAGAGGTCGGTCGCGCGACCACCGATGCGACGGTCCAGCTGGCCTGCATCGGCCAGCAGTGTATCGCGAAACTCTTCCCAGCTGAGGCGGTGGACGTTCATCCGCCAGAGCCACCGGTTGTCGGGATCGATCTGCTCCGCCCGATGATGAGCGGCGGGATCGGTAGGGCCAGTCGAGCGTTGCTGGTAGGTGCTCGACATGACGATCAGTCGGTGAATCGCTTTGGTGCTCCACCCGGATGAGATCAGCTGGGTCGCCAGCCAGTCGAGCAACTCGGGATGGCTGGGGTTCTCGGCCCGAATCCCGAAATCGCTGGGCGTCCGCACCAGTCCGATACCGAAATGATGCTGCCAGATACGGTTGACCCAGACGCGGGCTGTGAGTGGATTGCTCGGATCGACAATGGCTTCGGCCAGCTCGCGACGACCGCTGCCATGCGTGAACGGCTTGGGCGATGGACCATCGATCAAACTGAGGAAGTGACGATCAACAAACCCGATTTTGTTCGCGGGATTACCTCGCCGCAGGATCCGGTTCGGACGAATCACCGATCGGTCTTTGAGAACCACCGTGTACGGCGGAGCTGTGGGATTGTTGATCAGCATCCGGTCGATTTCATTGTGAGCCTTCCAGAGTTCGTCGACCGAGCCCGAGTCGTAATACAGCTCGGTCGAGACGATCGACTCATCGAAGATCAAGCAGGGCGACGCGGGGTTGTAAAGAACCTGTCGCAAGGCTTCGGCACTGGAGTCCGCCAGTTGGTTCGGGAGCGGAGAACCGAGTTTGAGGGCCGACTCCACCTGGGTCGTCCAGCTGGTGTTAATCTCAGTCAGGAGCTTGCCGTAGCGTTCAGCGACCTCACGCATGGAGGCGGGAGGCGTCTGGAAAAGCGCCGCGACTCGCGGATTGATCGATGCGCCGCCGTTCATGGTCAGGCTCTGAGTGACCTCACCTGCCTTTGCGGCAAACTCGCCTTCAGGGATCGCCGCATAACGCTGCCAAGGAATCCATACGGGATTCTTGCGTTCGATCTCCGTGGCGATGTAGGACTCCCACCGCCAGACCACTGCCGGGACCAGATCGGTCGCGGCGATGATCACGTCGAACCCTTCCTGGGGATGCTTGGAAATCTCAGTTTGCGCGACGAGGTAATCAGTGATGCGGCCACGAATACGGTCGGCCGATTCAATCCGTTTCTTGGCGAAAAGCTCGGACTGTTTGTTCGACTTCTCTGTCAGCTCCTTCGTGAAGGCGACCTCTGCATCGTTGGTGGCCGGTTTCGTCGTCGCGGGGATCAACTCCTCGAAGGAGTTCATGAACACCCCATAGAGCGAGTAGTAATCCGCCGTGGGGATGGGGTCGTATTTGTGATCGTGGCAGCGGGCGCACGAGGCGGTGAGTGCCATGGTGCCGCGAGTTACGACATCGATGCGGTCGTCGTAGATGTCATGAGTGACTCCCAAAAAGCGTCGCCCCAGCGTGAGGAAGCCCATCGCAGCCTGGTTCTCCCGGTCGTCGGGGGCCACCTGATCGGCGGCGATCTGCAGCGTCAGAAACCGGTTGTAGGGCATGTCATCGTTGAGGGCCTTGACGACCCAGTCGCGGTAGGTTGGGGCATGTACCCAGAACCGCTCCTCCCGGGCGTAGACATAGCCCTTGGTGTCTGAGTAACGGGCCACGTCGAGCCAGTGGCGGGCCCAATGCTCCCCGTACTGGGGCGAACTGAGCAAACGCTCGACCAGCTGACCATATGCATCGGATGAGGGGTCATTGACGAAGGCATCGACCTCTTCCGGAGTGGGGGGGAGCCCGGTCAGGTCATAGGTCACCCGGCGAATGAGCGTACGACGATCGGCTTCGGGAGAGTGAGCGAGTTGCTGGCTCTCCAACTGGGCGAGAATGAACTGGTCGACCGGTGTCCGGCACCAGTCCTTCTCCCGGACCGAAGGGGGCTCAACGGACTTGACGGGTTGGAAGGCCCAATGACTCTGTTGCCGAGCGAGCTTCTCCGCGTCTGGGAGCGACTTCGACGTCGGCCAGGGGGCTCCCATGGCGACCCACTTTTCGAGCGTGGCGATCTGCTCGTCGGACAGCTTGCCGTCCGGGGGCATTTGCGTGTCGCCGTCGTAGCGGACCGCTTTGATCAGCAGGCTCATTTCGGGGTGCTTCGGGGCGATCGCCGGGCCGTTCTCTCCGCCCGTCAGAGCTGCGGTTCGCGAATCGAGTCGCAGCCCCGCCTGTTCTTTGTCAGGACCGTGGCACTTCTGGCAATGCTCCACCAGCAGCGGGCGAACATGCGACTCGAAGAATTCGATTTGCTCGGGCGAGAAGGTCTCCTCGGCGCGAGAGATCGTCCCCGCGAGAATCAATCCCACCATCGCCAGACATCGAAACAAACGCATTCCACCACTCCACTTCATGTTGATCACCGCCTTGGGGCGATCCATCAGCATACTCAAATGTGAGTGGTCTGTGCAGGAATCGGAGGATCATTTCGCCTGAAGAGCTGGCAACAGTTTCCACGGAATTGATTTGCGAAGCGTCTCGTCGTGACGGAAGATATTTGTACTGAGAAAGATGGCGTGGCTTGTGTCAGTCGTGTGGGTGAAGGAACCGGTGAATATGATCGCTCGATTTCTGGTGGCCAGCGTGATTTGTTTGTCGCTGGTGGGCACGCTTCAGGCTGAGCCGGCCGTGTTTTTTCGAGACAAGAAGCTGACGTACCGCCACTTCGTGTATGGAGAAGTCACCTCATGTGCGACCACCGCGGGGACTGTGAACCTCGGGTATGCCCACGGGATCCAGGAGGGACAGGTCGTGGGGGTCCTCCGTCGCAGTGGGGGGAGTCTGCTGCCCGTTGGCGTGATGAGGTTAACCGATATCAAGGCTGGGCAATCGTTCGGGACCTATGAGGGGGCTTTCACGCTGAAGCCGGATGACATCGTGATCGTGGCTGCCAAGAACCTCAACTTGTGGAAGGGGGGGACGCGGTCCGATCAGCTGGCGGTCAAAACCATTCTCATGCGAAGCGATCTGGGATACGACACCGGTGACGTGCCTCCGGAACTTCTGGACGAAGTGGGCCGGGACGACAGCCTGATTGCCGGAAAGTCACCGCCGCTTCATGTTAATGTGGATGTTTACTCCGCTCAACGACCGTTCGTTCGACCTTTTGTGATGCGAGGGGCTTTTCGTCTGGCGACCGGTGACCAGGATGGCCCGTTGAATACACTGTCGAAGGAAGATCGCGATTTGTGCCCCAATGACGCGACGCTTTCGCTTCAGTCGGGACTGGCTCTGTTTGTGGCTTCCAGCCGAGAAGGCAAGTTGGGTGCCAATGACGATTCACTCCGCAAACTGGCTGCGGAATTGCCCGGAGTGGTTGATCTCGAAACCGTGACCGCCGAAGTGAATCGCTCCAACCTTCAGGTCGGCAAGTTGCTGAAACGCTGATGGCGTTTTCCGGACGTCTGGCACCGGTCGATTGATTCTCAGCCCTGCGCTTGAGCGGGGTAAAGGTCGGGGACTTCCGCTCGGCGGTAACTGGTCTTAACGACTTTAAAACCGATCGACTGGTAGAGCTTCACAGCTGGGGTATTTTTAGCGGTCACCTCCAGTGAGACTAGCTGCATTCCCGCCGCTTGAAAGCCCGCGAGAGACTTCAGCAAGAGTGCTCGTCCTAAACCGGCTCCCCGATGCAGGCGGCAGACTCCGATGTTCTGGATTGCTCCGAAGTAGCGGGTCGATTGCAGTCCCTGAACCGTCGCCACGGGGATCGGGCCGGTGAACTCATTCGCGACAAATCGAATCAGCCAGGTCGCCTGCGGGACAAAGGAGGGATGCTGCGCGATCTCCTTCATGAGGTCGCGACACCCGTCCAGCACACCCAGGCAGGGGAACAGCTCGGTATCGCGTTCGCCCTGAAAACTGTGAAATTTGGCGGTCGCGTGCTGCTCGCACAGACTCGTATGCCAACCCGACCACACGTATCCCTTCGGAAGTTCAGCGCGAGGCATCGACCTTCGCAGGTCGACTTCCATGCGGAACCGTTTGAAGTGGACGATAGCCATCGGGATTGGAGGATGGGAGTGAGATGTGTCGGCTGCGGCAACAGCGAGGGCTGCTCATAACGCTACAGTCTGAGGACGCGAAGTCAATCGGAGTTTCCAGCGAATCCGCCCCGAGTTTAGCAGGGATACCGTCTGTCACGATCCCGGTGAAAACCCGCTCATGCCTGGAACAGAGAGTCTGCCCGGTGGCGCGAGGCGTCACCCGGAAACGCTGGGGAATTCGATAAAAGGGTGGAAATCCGCTTCAGTTCCGCGTCAGGAACTCATCCGTGTTGAACAGCAACCGGGCCAGGCTGACCCACGCGGCAGCCTCAGCTGGGGGGATCTCTGAAAGGTCGCTCGGGGCGAGCTTCTTCGCCTCTTCGGTATTGCTGTTGTAGAGTCCGACCTGACGGTTCCAGAACTCGACCAGCAGCTGGCGTTCAGCGTTGGACGGCTGACGGATCAGGCAGAGCCGAAACATGCGCTGGATGCGGTCGGTCAGGTCTGGGGGGATGGACTTGTCGTGCAACACCCGTGTTGCCAGCTTCTGGGCCAGCTCAACAAACATCGGGTCGTTGGCGATTGCGAGCGCCTGAAGCGGGGTGTTCGACCGCGATCGACGGGTGCAGACCGTGCTGAACTCCGGGGCATCGAACGTCGTCAACAGCGGGTAGGGGGCGCTGCGGTAAAACATCGTGTACATCGTGCGGCGGTAGCGGTCGGGCCCGGTCGTTTCCGGCCAGGTCTTCACGTTCTGAGTGAAGGAATAGACTCCCGTCGGCTGAGGCGGGTGTACACTGGGGCCGCCGATGCGAGATGTCAGAGCCCCGGAGGTGGACAGGATCATGTCGCGGACGATCTCCGCATCGACTCGGACTCGCGATTGCCGACCGAGCCAGAGATTCCTTGGATCAGCGGCCACCGCTTCGGGGCGTTCCTCGCTCGACTGGCGGTAGGTCTGCGAGGTCACGATCAACCGGTGCATCTGCTTCATCGACCACCCGCGATCCATGAACTCCGCAGCCAGCCAGTCGAGCAACTCGGGGTGCGTGGGCGGAGTCCCTTGAGAGCCGAAATCGTTCTCCGTATCGACGAGTCCGCGTCCAAAGTAACGCATCCAGATCCGGTTGATCGTCACCCGGGCGGTTAATGGGTTGTCGCGACTGACCAGCCATCGGGCCAGATCGAGGCGGGTCTTGAACTCGGGCTGTGGGCCGATGGCGAGCGAATTCGGAACCGCCGGTCCCAGTGGTCCTGCAGCTGTGTCAGGAGAGAGAAAGTCACCGCGATCGAGGCGGAATGTCTCGCGTTTCTCTGCGGTGTCTTTCATGACCATCTGGTTGACGGTCTTAGCCAGTCCGGGAAGTTTGGCCTCTCGCAATGCGAGTTCTTGTTTGATCTCGCCGATTCGAGCTTCCAGTGCGGGCGTCTCATTGACGGGAGGATCAACATCCGAAATATCGATGGCAAACCGACCGATGAGGTATCCCTTGTTGATGTCGTGCTTCAGGAACAGCACGACTTCTACTTTCTCAATCGGAGTCCCCAGGACGAAGACCGCTTCGTGCGGCGCGTTCATGGAAAGGTCAGGATTCGCTTTCTTCTGCTCTTCGCTGACATTGATGGCCCAGCCCGTGGTCGGCTTGTCGTCGATGGCGTCGAGGATGTTGTACTTCTCCTGGCTGTGATCCGCGCTGGCGGTGGTGAAGCGGTAGAGTTTCTCCCGGAACTTGATTTCCGCATCGGTCAGGACAAAGTTCCCGTCGGCCAGTCCGGGGCCTTTCATTGGGAGCGAATCGTCGGGAAGGACCCGCAGCCGCATCGCGGTGAACCGCTCCGTCGGAGTCCGCAGCGTGATTTGATACGTATCGTTCGGCGGAGCTTTACCGTCGCTCAACAGTGATCCGTCGGGTTGTCGCAGGAACGACGCCATCCCCAGCGTGCGGTAATCGGTGATGTCGGCGGGCTTCCAGTTCCACGTATGAGCCAGCAGATTCTTGGACTTGGCGGCCGAGAGCTGGTTCTCCAAGTCGGTCAACTGGGCTCGCAGCTGTTTGACCTCAGCCAGTTGCGACAGTTGGTCCGCGGTCCAGCCAAAGATTTCTTCTTCCATGACGGGGAGCGTCGAGGCCTCGTTGTTGGCGTCGTCACACTGATTGAAGAATGCATAAAGGCGGTAGTAGTCCTCGTGGCTCAACGGGTCGTACTTGTGAGTATGACATTGAGCACACCCAACAGTCAGTCCCAGCCACACCGCCCCAGTCGTGTTGACGCGGTCGACAATGGCCTCATGGCGGTACTGGTCGGGCTTCACGCCCCCTTCTTGATTGATGAGCGTGTTGCGGTGGAACCCCGTGGCTAGGTGTTGAAACTTGGAAGGGTTCGGCAGGAGATCGCCCGCGAGCTGTTCGATGGTGAACTGATCAAAGGGAAGGTCACGATTGACCGCATCGATGACCCAGTCGCGGTAGGGCCACATGATCCGGGGAGCATCGATGGTGTACCCATTCGAGTCGGCGTACCGGGCTTGATCGAGCCAGTGTCGCCCCCAACGTTCACCGTAGTGTGGACTTTGCAGCAGCCGGTCGACGAGCTTCTCGTACGCGTCCGGGGCCGCGTCGTGGATGAAGGTATCGGCCTCTTCCGGTGTCGGCTGAAGGCCGAGCAGATCCTGCGACAAGCGGCGAATCAGCGTCGCCCGATCGGCTTCCGGGGAGAGAGACAGCTGGTGGGCGTTGAGCTTTTGCAGGATAAACGCATCGATCGGATTCGGGATCGTCTGGCCAGCGAGGATTGGGACAGCGGGTTTCTCGATTCGGCTGAAGGCCCAGTGCGGCGCGTAGTGAGCTCCCTGCTTGATCCAGCGCTGAATCAAATCCTTCTGGGCATCGGTCAGCCGCTTGCCGGTCGAGGGCGGGGGCATGACCTCCTCGGCTTCCGTCGAGACGATCCGTCGCCAGAGCTCACTACGATCGGGGGCCGATGGCACAATCGCTGCATGGCCGTCTGTGACAGCGATCGCAGCTTCCCGATCATCGAGCCGCAGTTCTCCCTTGCGGGATGCGGGATCGAATCCGTGACAGGCAAAACAGTTCTCGGACAGGATCGGGCGGATCTGCCGGGCAAAGTCGATCGGCTCGTCATCGGCGTTCAATGAGCGGAGTCCGCTCGTGAACAGCACCATGGTGATGCAGAGCCAGCTTGTACGAAATGCGGCCACCTGGGAACTCCCGGAGGGATCGACTCGACCGTTCAGCGGTTTTTCAAAGAATCAGCATAATGATTCCATTGGCCCGGGTCAGCCACTCTGGGGATGTGAAGCGATCTTGCGACAAGATCGATGGCCCGCCTCAATGGGGTTTTGCAACGCTGATCGAACTGGCAGGGAGAATGACCACGCCGCTGTAGTCGAGGAGATTTTGATTCAGAAAGTCCTGGATTCTGGAAATGATCCCGAGGATCGAGTGTTGGACTTCGATCTCTTCTGAGGAGGCAACCTGTTGGTTGTTACCGATCAGTTGGATCTTGTTCGGGTTGACCAGGACCTCCAACTGATGCTTGAGCGTATGATTCGGCAAGGTCTGCAGTAGTGGACGTAATGGGCCGAGTGGCGGTTCTGTCCAGTCGGGCTTGGAATAGGCGAGCACCAGAAAAGGGCCGGCGCTGCTGTCGACCTGGATCCAGGCGTTTGGGCTGCGCAGGCGAGTGATATGCCAGGTCGCATCGAGTTCTTCAATGACCTTGTTGATGTTTGTGGGGGCAGAGGTCGCGGTCGCGATCAACAGGCCGGGATACCGAGAATTGGTCATGACCGCCGAACATCTGATCTCGGTCAATCGGCGTCCAGCGTGCGTTGTTTGTCTCTGATCCTCGATCACGAGAGTCGCGCTCGGTTGCGTTCTGTATGAGGCTGCCACCCCCCACAGCAGGCTTCCAGCTCCCAGGAGTATCAACGCGACAGCCACCGTACGCCGGAGTCGGGAGTGGCGTGCGGCAAATCGCTCCAGGTCCCGTGCGAATGCAAGAGCTGAGTCGTATCGATCCTGAGGCCGGACGGCGAGGGCCTTGTGACAGATACGCCGGATCGACCAGGGGGCTCGACGTACGAGCGACCAGTCTGGTACCAGACACATGTGGTCCGAGGTGCGGATCGGATGATCGCACTGCGAGGCATAGAGAACGGCTCCAAGCCCATAAACATCGGAGGCGACAGAGATGTGATTCGCATCGCCGGCGAACTGCTCAGGAGACATATATTCCGGGGTGCCGGGAGCGAGCAGCAGAGACCGACGGTCGCCCGGCTCTTGCAGCTGTGCCATGCCAAAGTCGATGACTCGTGGTTCTCCCATGTCATCGATCAGGATGTTGCCGGGCTTCAGGTCGAGGTGGAGGGCCCCATGCTTATGGACGGCGTCGACCGCACGGGCTGCTTTTGACAGCACGGAAGCGATATGCGGAACTGCCGGTTTGAATTTGCGAACCCAGATGGAGAACACATGCCCTTTGATGTACTCCATGATCATGAAGTGTCGCCCGTGCTCAACACCGACGTCGTAGACTTGTCCGAGATTCGGGTGACGAATGGTGCAGAGAATCTGAGCGAGTCGAGTCAGCTGAAAAGAGTCGGACTCGGGAAATGCGTCCGTGCGAAACCATTTGATGACGACGTCTGTTTTTAGACGTGGGTGCCAGGCCCGATAGACATCGGCCTGACCGCCAGAGCCAAGGCGGGCCAGAATGGGATACTCGCCAATCGATTCGGGCAGCACTTCAGTCGTCGGTGGCTGAACTGACTCCCCGACGTCTTCCCGACCGATCTCTCGGACGGCACTGACCACATCGCGTAACGCATGGAGTCGACTCTGACAAACGGGACATTGATCCAGATGGAACTGCAACTCGGGCGTGATCGATTCCCCGAGGACAACCGGCCACAGCTGGATGTCCTCGGGGCAATGCGTTTCAATCATGATGTTGGGCCCTGGTAATCTGATTGCAGCAGGACCGCACACGGTCTAGTACGCGGCTGCTGTTCACATAGACAGCGTTGTCGGAGAGCCCCAGCTGAAGAGCGACTTCCCGTGCGGATTGGCGATCAAGGACGTGACGTTCGAAGCAACTCCAGGCGACCGGTGAGGACTTTCCCCGCACCATCTCCAGTGAGCGAATCAGCACATATTTTTGATCGTCCAGTCCGATGTCGATTTCACAACGTGAAGTGGCTTGAGCGACCGTATCATTGCAGAGTTGAAGCTGGCTTCGACGACGGATCCAGTCGATTGCGGATGTTTTGACGATCCTGCGCAGAAGGCTGCGAAACCCGCCGCGCCCCGGCTGGTACTGAAAACTTGGCATGATTCGACACAAGATCACCCAGACGTTTTGCGCGATGTCGAGTTGATCATCCACGCATCGGCCATAGGGCTTGGCGTAGTGATTGATGACCTGCGAATAGGTGGCTGTAAATTCTTTCCAGCTGGAAGAGTCTTGTTGAGAACGTAATCGAAGCAGGAGCGAGGGGCGTGTCTGGGGCATCAAGTCGAATCCTCTGGTGTGATCTCAGTCCGCGGATGAAATCACCGAATGCACGAGTGAACTGACTGATCGAGACCGCCGCACTTCAGTGGTGAAATCGCAGCTATCGTCTGGTCATTCATCGATTCCTGCGAGATTCGATGGAGGTCCACGGCTTCTGCCAGATGAATACGCGATGGATTCTCAACCCTTTCTCTGATTTCGTGCGGTTGTCTACGAATCAGCGTGTTTTCTCTCGTGCTACAGGAAGCCGTAATCTGCGAGGCTGTTCTGAACTGTGCACTCTGTCGGGATGTCGGCAAATGAAATTCGAGGCGTCGTCCCGTATGACACTGACGGTCCTGCGTGTCAGCGAATCCGCGTCGACTCTTCCGCTATACGTGAGTTTGGGATCGCCACACTTTACGATGCACACTTGGACAGATGCTGTGCGTCTGCATTCTGACTATCGAGGAGAAGCTCCGTTGTCATTACCCGTGCTCACTGCTGCGGAAGTCGAACGAGAGCTGGGGGATCTTCCCGGATGGGAAATCCGTGACGGGTGGTTGCGGCGAGCCTACAGCACGCCGGGCTGGTCCCATACACTGTTGCTGGCCAGTCAGATTGCCTTCCTCGCGGAGGCCGCCTGGCATCACCCCGACCTCGAACTCGGCTACGCCCGGGTCGTAGTCAAGTTGCAGACTCACAAAGTTCACGGCCTGACGGCGATGGATTTCGCGTTAGCCCGCAAGATCGAAGAGCAGGTCACCTGGTTGCCGGGTGATGCGTCGCCTCTCGATGGTTACCCCAAGAAGTGGATTCACTAAACCTCATGAAGATCATTCGTTACCAAGACCCCGCAGGTCAGATCCATTTCGGAGTTCGCCACGCAGATGGCAGCGCGACCCGTGCCGAAGGCGGTCCGGTGGGCCCGTGGAAAGACACCGGAGCCAAGGCCGATGTCAAGACTCTGCTGGCTCCTGTTGATCCCGTCGACATCATGTGTATCGGGCTCAACTACCGGAAGCACGCGGACGAAGGGGGCAAGCCGTATCCCGAGCATCCTGTGCTGTTCATGAAGAACAAGGGCACGCTGAACAACCCCGGTGCCCCGATCGTCCTGCCCAAGAAGCTGGCGAGCACACAGGTCGACTACGAGTGTGAACTGGCTGTGATCATTGGCAAGGAGTGCAAGAACGCGACCAAGGCGAATGCGTTGTCGTTCGTCGCCGGTTACACCTGTGCCAACGATGTCAGTGCCCGCGACTGGCAGATCACCTGGGGGGGCAGCCAGTGGTGCCGCGGCAAGACCTTCGACACCTTCTGCCCGCTCGGTCCCTGTCTGGTGACCGCTGACGAGATCCCGAATCCGAACGCCCTGCGGATCAAGACGGTCCTCAACGGCGAGGTGATGCAGGACTGGAACACCGACGACATGATCTTCGATGTCCCGACGCTGATCGAGTTCCTGAGCGGTAGCACGAAGCTGTTGCCGGGGACGGTGATCCTGACCGGGACGCCGCACGGTGTCGGTGCTGCCCGCAAGCCGCCGGTCTACCTCAAGGCCGGGGACACGGTCACGATCGACATCGAGAAGATCGGTGAGCTGACCAATCCGGTAGTGGATGAGAAGGTCTAAGCCGTGTCATGGGAGTTTTCGTGAACAGCTGGCGAGCGGGTGGCGTGAAGGGCCCCCGGTGCTGATTCGCGTTGAACCGGAATGCAAAAGCCGCGAAGTGCCGCTCTATGCATTGAAGCACCATCCGGCTCAAGCCGGATGCTTTCGCCAGGAGTGTGACGATGCAGTTGAAAGTACGTGTGTGCCTGACGCACAAACGTACACAGTTAACTAGATGCCACAGATTCGAGAAACTCGGGTCTGTGGCATTATTCCACAAGTAGGACAGACATTCCTGTCTGTCCCGGGTAGGAGTGATAGCGATCTAATCGAGGTTCGCAATCCGGATGTTCTTGAACTCGGCCCACATCGGCTTTCCGCCGTGGAGTTGGACGGCGAAAATGCCGTCCAGCAGGGCCTTGTTGGGGTCGGCGTCTGTGAAGTCGAGGATCAGGCGGCCATTCATATAGTGTTGAATGTGATTCCCCTCACCTCGGATGACGACATCATTCCAGCCGTCCAGATGGAACAGCTTCTTGAACTCTTCTTCGGTGATCAGAGTGTCGGTGACTTTCTTTCGGAAGGCTCCCAGATGGCCTTCTCTCCAACTCAGGCAAATGCGGCTGCGCGAGCCCGCTGCGCCACCTTCGTCATAGATGAAGCCAGAAATATTCGGGAAGTCGATTTCGTTTCGCAGCTCGTGCTGATACCCGCGAACGACCCACGCGTTGTTGGCGCCTTCGGTGATGTGCTTGGAGCGGTACTGGATGCCTGAGTTGTTCGTCGCGTTACAGCGGAACGAGAGACGCAGGTCGAAGTTCTTCGTCGTGGTGTCCTTGCAGATCAGGAAGGTGTTGCCCTTGGCGGGATTCGCCTCGGTCGTCTCGCCGTGGATCACGCCGTCCTTCACGCTCCAGAGCCGCGGATCGCCGTCCCAGCCGGTCAGGTCCTTCCCATTGAACAGGACCTTCATCGAAGTCGGTTCAGCGGGGGCCGACACGGGCTCCGCTGCGGAGAGCAACCCGGAAACGGTCAGCAGACACAGACACACAAGACAGCGAATCATCAGCGAGTCTCCGGCAGAACTTGGCAGGCCACCAACGGGATTCCGCGCTGAATCCCATGCAGCTGTCACTGGATTCTGAGCAGTCCAACGGCCTTTGGCTAGGCTCAGGTGGTGATGCTTCGCCAGCGAGTGAATGATCGCAAGTCGAATCAGCAATGCACGCGTTTGATTACGTGAGGAGAAACTACCATCCTTCAAAAGAAAAAAAGCCACCGGTCGGATTCGAACCGACGACCTATGCTTTACGAAAGCATTGCTCTACCAGCTGAGCTACGGTGGCGACGACGGAAGGTGGCCCCACCGACGTTGGAGACGGCGGGCGTCTCCGAAGAGGGAGAAGTAAAGCAAACTGCCCCCAACGGTGTCAAGGCGATGAGGACAGTTCTGTTTTCTGCGGCTGATGTTGCCGAAATCATCGATGTGTTGGGATTTCCGACGAGCGTCAGCTGGTCAATCAATCACTGATCGGCATGCAGACCCACGGGGTACGGATACAGCCGAGTTTGGCGAGAGCTTCGCCCGCCTTGCGAAGCCGGCCTTCGAGTGTCTTGTGCGTCATGATGACGAGCGGGACGAATCGCGGGCGTCCACCGCTGGCTGCGACCTCTTCTGGTTCGGGCGTCTCGTGCTGAATGATGGAGGCGAGGCTGATTTCGTTACGACCGAGTGCGTCGGTAATTTCCGCCATGACGTGGGCGCGGTCCTCGACCTCCATTCGCAGGTAGTACCGGCGATTGACCTCTTCGACAGGCTGGAGCGGGAAGGGCGGGTGGCTGCCCCACAGGTCAAGCCGCTCAAAGTTGATTCGCGCCCGTCCCGCGGCCACGTCGACCAGATCCGACACCACAGCTGAGGCAGTGGGCATGCCGCCCGCTCCCTGGCCGGAATACCATGTCGTGCCGACAATATCCCCGGTCAGGCCGATGATGTTGAAGGGGCCATCGGTCTGAGCGATCGGTCGGTCGGCTCGCACGAGCGTGGGCTGCGTGTGGAGTTCGAGCTTGCCCGCGACGAGTTTGGCGGTCGCCACCAGTTTGACGGCGTAGCCCAGTTCGTCAGCGTATTCGAGGTCGGCCAGTTCGATGGTGTCGATCCCCTGAACCAGGAACTGGTCGGGAGTCACCCGAGTGCCAAAGGCCAGCAGCGTCAGCAGACCGAGCTTTTGGGCGGCGTCGGTCCCCTTCACATCCATCGACGGATCGGCCTCGGCGAATCCAAGTTGCTGTGCCAGGGCGACCGCGTCGGCGTAGGCGGCCTGCTTCTGGAACATCTCGGTCAGGATGAAATTGCTCGTCCCGTTGAGGATCGCCTGAATCGAGGTGATCTGATTGGCGGTCATCGACTGGCTGAGCGTGTGGATGATCGGTACGCCGCCCGCGACGGCTGCCTCGAAGGCAATGCAGCGTTTGACTTCTCGAGCGGCAGCGAAGAGTTCGTCGCCGTGCTGGCAGAGCAGGGCCTTGTTGGCGGTGATGACATCCTTCCCGGCCTTCAACGCAGCCAGAACGATCTCGCGGGCCGGCTTCAGACCACCAATCAGCTCAATCACCACGTCGACATCGGGTGAGGTAGCGACAGCCATCGGATCAGTCGTGATTGATGAAGACGGCAGGTCGATTGAGCGGGGCTTGGAGGCATCGCGGACGGCGACCTTGGTGAGGCGGATCTCGCGTCCGGTCCGCAATGTCATCCGAGCCGATTGCTCGATGAGAATGCGAGCCACGCCCGTCCCCACGGTGCCCAGTCCAATCAATCCTACGCGAAGTGCGTCCATGACGTTCCCTGTTGACAGCCAGTTGTCCGATGTGCCGAAATCGCCAAGGGGCCGTCTTTCCCCCCGGCATTTCCGTCGTCTGTGACAATCTAGTTCACAACACGGTTATTCGGAAAGCTCCCCCTCGGTTCTCAAGACGGAGAGAAATCATTTCCTCCTTCGATTTCCGGCCTTTTCGGAAATTGCGATCGGTTCGACTCCCCTTACAATCAGTGGCGTATTCCCTGTCGAGGTTCAAATGATTCGTCCCACCGATGCCAAAGCCGATTCCCACGGGCGACGGCAGCTGCGCGTGGGGGCAGTGAGTTATCTGAACTCGAAACCGTTGATAGAGGGATTTTCGACCCATCTGCCGCAGGCGTCGCTGAAGCTCGATTTTCCGAGCCGACTGGCGGATGAACTGCAAAAGGGGCGACTGGATGTCGCTCTGATCCCGTCGGTCGAAGCGTTTTTCGATCCCGATTATGTGATCGTGTCAGATGCCTGTGTGGCGACTCGCGGTCCAGTGATGAGCGTCAAGCTGTACAGCCGCGTCCATCCGGGCGAAATTCGGACGCTGGCTCTGGATGAGGGGTCGCGGACGAGTGCCTGCTTGACAAAGGTGATTCTGCATCAGAAGTTTGGCGTCGACGCGAGAATCGAGACCCTTCCGCTGGAGAAAGACACCCGTGCGACCGCTGCCGATGCCATCCTGCTGATCGGCGACCGGGCGATGCATGCTCCGGATGAGCAGTTTCACACGGTGTGGGACTTGGGCGAGAAGTGGCTGAACTGGACGGGATTGCCGTTTGTATTTGCGATGTGGGTCGCTCGTCGCGACAGCGATCTGAACGGTGTCAGCGCGGCCCTGTCAGCGATTCGAGATTCTGGCGTACAGAGAATTCGCGAGATCGCCCGGCGGGAATGTGGGCCATTGGGACTGAGTGAGCAGGTTGCCGAGAACTACCTGCGTCACAATTTGCACTTCCACCTGGGATCCGCCGAGCGGCAGGGGCTGCGTCAGTTCCACGCTCTGGCAGCCGAGCAGGGGCTGGTGCCTCCCGATTCCAGGCTCGTCTTTAGCGATATCCCACAACAGCGGACATCAGTTCGTTCAGCGGAACAGGCAAACCTGCAGATCACCAAGTAAACCCAGCTGGTGATCATTTGCCGACAAAGAGATATTCGGGCGGTCAGCGACTCGCGGTTATCCCTGTTCTTCCAGAATCCGAGGCGGGGCTTGATTTTCATGCCGGCCCGTTTTGAGACGGATCTGTGACCCACTCCGGGAGCAGTTTACTTCCAGTGAGTACGCCTCCACCGGGTGGTGTTTCCGTAAAACCAGTGATGCGGAAGCGTCATCAGACACAAGATCAACGAAAAGACCGCAACGCCAATCAAAGCGGCGATGACCATCAGCGAGGGGGGAGCATCGTCGCGGACCACAGAGGAGCCGGGACGCGTCACGACGGCCACTTTGGCGTGCTCTTCGATCTTCTCGAACGGGACGACCTCACTCCAGGAGGCCTGCTGGATCTGGCTGGCGTCGATACTTTGAACGGGCGTCCAAGAGTCGGTTGTGACCTTGGGATTCTCTGAGGACGGGCGGATCTCCAGCGCTGAAAAAAATCCAGAGAGGGCGGTCGTTTGAGTGAGCCACGAAGACATACTTGCCTTGGATCCTGAGAAACCACCAGCGGTTGTCAGCGAACTATACCAGAAAATCCAGCGAATTGTCAGAAATTGCGTGAAAATCGTCTGCTGCCTGACGCTGCAACTGAAATCCAAGGTCGACTCGCATAAAGGAACGGTCGAGCCAGCCAGTTTGGGGCATTGGTGTGAATGGGGTGTATACGTGCTCGGCGTCGACTTTTCTGATTGGAAAAATCGTTTCACTCTCGTCTTCTGATTATGCCGATTGAAACGATATCCTCTGGGCTCGTGGGGGTAAGGAATCGCGATTGATCGCCGCTGGTCATTCTCTGAAGGGACTCTGAGATGAATCCAATCCCCCGCCGTTCGGTATTGCTTGGTGCTTTGGGTATTTTTGTGGCGGCGGGACGAGAGGCTTGGGCGGTCGGGCCCGAGACCAATGCGATTCACTGGCAGTCGAACCTCAAAGACGCCCACAAAATCGCACTTCAGCGAAATATGCCCATTCTGCTCGTATTCGGGGCGGAGTGGTGCGCGTACTGCAAAAAACTGGAGAAAACGACTCTCGCGAATCCTCAGTTGGCGAAGTACATCAACACGACGTTTGTGCCAGTCCACATCGATGTCGACGAGAACGAGAAGATCGCCGAAATCCTCGAAGTGAAGTCGTTGCCGTGTACGATCATTCTCAGCCCGAATGCTGACTTGCTGGGCCGCCTCGACGGGTTTATGAAGCCTGCAGCCATGTTTGAAAAGCTCGCTTCGGCGCACAAGCTCTACTCAGAGGTCCAGCAGACCGCCGCTCAGCGGCGTTAGATCGAGCGCGGTCGCTCGGGGGGCGAGAGGCAGACCTGCCGGAATGTCACCATTCAGTGGTGAATGTCGCTTACGTCAGTGAATCGGTTTTTCCAGCAACTGGACGTGCTTCCAGGCCCCGGTGCGGAACCGCCATAACAGCGTCGCGGCCAGTAAGGCCAGATAGGCCACGATCCAACTTGTCGCAGCTGCGTCGCCCCAGCCAAAGTATTTGACGCTGAGGAGCGATCCCGGAACAAACACGACCCAGGCAATCACCAGCCGGGCGATCATCGGGAAGGTTGTATCCCCCGCAGCTCGCAATGCTTCGGCCAGTGAGGTGGCGATCGCATCGAAGAGTTGCCATGCCGACGAGATGACCAGCATCCGGACGCCGATTGCCAGGGTTTCGGACGCTCCCTCTCCTTGGGCGAAGGGGGCGATCAAAACCTGGGGAATCAGGAAGTAGGCCACCCCTGTCGCTCCCTGCCAGAGGAGCGTCGCAGCTGTCGTCATCGCCACAGCCTTGGGGACCAGATCCTTGGCCCCGGCTCCGATGGCCTGGCCCACGAGGATGGCCCCGGCACTGGCGAGACCGAACGCGGGCATGAACGAGACCGAGTTCAAGGCCATCACGCAGTTCATCCCAGCCAGCGAGGTCGTCCCCAGATGCCCGATGACTGCGTTCGTAAAGAAAATGAAAGCGAAGATTTCGAGGAACCAGTTAATCCCCGCTGGAACTCCGAATCGTACCAGTCGACCGAACTCGCTCAATCGCAATGATGTGCGGGCAATTCCTCGCCCCTGCCACAAGAAGAACACGAACAGCCCCACAAATGCGATCCAGGTTGAGATCGAACTGGCGAGTGCAGCTCCACGGACTCCTAGCGCCGGACACCCAAGGTTCCCGCCAATCATCACCCAGTTGCCAATGATGTTGGTGATCATCAGGCAGACATTCGCCATCATTCCGGGACGCGTCTTACCGAGTCCTCCGAAGTAATTGGCCATCGCCTCAATTCCAATCGCAGCTCCGCCGCAAAAAAGCCGGATCACGATGTAGTCGGCCATCTGTTTGCGAACATCGGCCTCCAGGGGGATCCAGTCCAGGATTGGATTCATGACCAGCAGCACGGCCAGGCAGATCGCCTGAGCAATCACAGCCAGAATTAATCCGTACCATCCAAAGCGTCGAGCTCCGACAGAGTCACCCTGACCATACATCTGCGACGTGAAGCTCGAAACGAGGAACGTCACTCCCAGGGGCAGGATCAGGATCGTGAATGAGTTCATGGCCCCCGTGGATGTCGCAGCCAGAGCTTTGGCTCCCAGCGGGGCCACCATCAGCGCGTCGCACAGACCGACAATCGCCTGTGAAGCCCGCGAAATCATAATGGGCCAGGCGAGAGTCCAGAGCGACCAGGCTGTGACAGTGGGGCGGTGGGCGTGCGAGGCTGGTGATGGTGTGTCAGTCATGCGGCTTCCGACACGCGGAATCCCTGATGGGTTCGCGCGATACGATTAAGAGATTCGAAGTGAAAATAGCAGGGGCAATGTTGATGAGCGACGCTGGTTTTGTCCCGTTCCGCACCAATACAAACGCCCTCGGAAATCGATGATCCCCGAGGGCGGATTTGATGCGGTGACAAGCTGTTACTTGTCGGCTGGCAGACGGCCTTGTTCGACCTTGGGGAAGGGGCCGGTGCAGGCCTTCATGAACTCGACGATGTCGAGTTTTTCCTGCTCGGTCAGCTTGAGAGGCTTCACCTTGTCGCTCAGATGAGCGTTCGGCGTGCCGCCCTTGTTGTAGTGCTCGACCACATCCATGAGCGTGGCCAGGCTCCCGTCATGCATATAGGGCGCGGAAAGTTCGACATTGCGGATCGTGGGGGTCTTGAAGGCTCCCTTGTCGGCGTCGACTTTCGTGATGACATACCGACCGAGATCGGGCTCTTTCGCATCCATCCCGATACCGAGGTTGTGGTACTTCTCGTCAGCCAGATTCGCACCCACATGGCAGGCGGAACAATTCACTCGCTCGCTGAAGAACAGGGTCTGACCACGCTTCGCCGATTCCGACATCGGCATGGCCTTGACCAGTGCTGCAGCCGCTTCGTACTTGGCATAGGCCTTGGGGTCATCGTTCTTTAGATCGTCAAGGTCTTCCTTTTCCATGCTGGCGAATGGCTTGTAGGCCTCGTTCGCATCGAATGGAGAAGTTCCGGTCACAATCGTTCGCTCAAAGCTAGCGAGTGCCTGGCCCACCTGATCGATCGTGATCTTGTCGGCCTTAAAGACCGACTTGAATTGAGCGGCATAAGCGGGGATCGCTTGCAGCGTCTTCACGCAGCCTTCGTGGGTATTCCCCATTTCGATCGGATTCTGGATCGGGCCCACGGCCTGGGCTTCGACCGAGTCGGCTCGCCCGTCCCAGAACTGCAACGACGAAAGAATACGGTTGTGGCTCACGGGCGAGTTACGGCCCCCCATCTGGCCTCCGATCCCCACGCCGAACTGCGTGTGGCGTGCGTAGCCATCGTCCGGGTGGTGGCAGCTGGCACAGCTGATAGTGTTGTCCGCGGACAGCCGGGTATCGAAGTAAAGCTGACGGCCGAGTTCAATCTTGGCCCGGGTCAGCGGGTTCTTATCGAGGCCGACGATTTGTGATTGTCCAAGCGACAGGCCTTCGGGGAGTACGACATCCAGTGTCTCGTGGTTCTTCTGGTCAGCCAACCACTTCTTGACATCTTCAAGCGAAACGGGACCTTTCCCGGGAATTCCGGCGGTCAGCTTGTCATTCGGCAGCTGAACTTTTTCCGCTCGCGCGACCGGGCCCTGTGCGAGTGTCCCCAGGGCCAGTGCAGCGAGAAATGCGGTCGTACGAAAGAAACGGGGGTAAGTCATGTGGCCAACTCCTCAAAGGGGTTCAGGTCGCACTCATCATTGGCGAGTATTCAGAGATCGTATCTTAGGACACCGCCAGCGAATATCCAAATCGTGGGATCGCTGGAATGTCTGACCGTGGTTTCGATTGGGCAACGCCCCGGAGCTTGTGTTTCTGCTCCGGGGCGTTGCGAATCACATTTACTTCAAGTTGTTGTCGAACCAGTCCCAGACAGCCGGATAATCGTCCATCACACCGGGCCAGCCGCTGTGCCCACCACCGGGATGAACGATCAATTTGGACTTCAGGCCCAGTTCGTCGTACTTGGCTTTGAGGATCTCCGACTGCTGAAGTGGGACGGTCTTGTCGCTGTCGCCGTGAATAAGCAACAGCGGCGGCGAGTCCTTCCGCACCAGGTAAATCGGAGAGATCGCCTTGAGCTGAGCTTCGAGGTCTTTGACATCGCCCAGAATCCGCTTGAAGAACCCCGGACGTGAGAGCTCGATCAGCTGATAGGACCCGGGCGCCCCCCAGTTGACCAGGTCGGTCGGTGGGAACCAGGCGACCACACATTGAACGCGGCTGCTGACATGCTCCAGCGGGTCCTTCGAGTCGGGCTTGCCATCGTCACCGGTCATGGCCGCCATCAGTGAGAGGTGACCACCCGATGAACCGCTGGTGATCCCGAGCTTGTTGGGATCAACACCGAACTGAGCCGCATTCTGCCGCACGAATCGGACGGCACGGTTCATGTCGGGCACCATTTCCGGCACGGTGTAACGGGGACTGCTGCCGTGACGAGTCACGAAGAGCGTGTAGCCACCCTTGAGCAGTCCCTGCGTCCAGTGGTCGTACTTACGGCGGTGTTCCTCTTCCTCGTGAATGTCGGACTTCTTGGAGTTCCAGCTGCCGCTGGAGACGAGGATCAATCCGATATGTTTGGGATTCGAAACCGGCTCGAGCACATCCATTGTGAGAGCCATGCCGTCCTTGTGGCCGAAGACCACGTCCTCTGTGGCCTTGTAGTCGACGGGCTTCTCTTCGGCCCATCCCAGCGTACAGATCACCAGGAACGCCAGTGCGATCGTCCCCCGCAAGACGCGGGTTGACTGCTTCATCATGTCATCGTCCATTTCTGAAATGAGTGATGGAAAGTGGGGTTCACACCGGGCAGGAAAGTCTCCTGGCTCGGTGGAGTTTGCGGGCTCTGCCATGAGCCCGTTACAGCTTGCCCTGCATCTGGTACAGCCAGATCAAGGCGGTGTTCATGATCTCTTCGCCCGCGCCGACGGCGACCGGGGCGACCTGATTGTCGGCTCCATATCCCCCCTCCGAGGCAGCTTCGATGGTGGGGAAGTACTGGTGATAGCCGTTGTTGTAGCCGAGGAAGAAGAGCTGCTTCAGACGAGCCCGCTCACGCAGACGCATGGGATGCTGGCAAAAGAACTCGCCCGAGCCGCCCACGAAAGCGATCTCCCCATTGAGCAGTGCCACCGTCAGTCGGGGGCGAACTCCATCGGCATACTCGTCCACGAAATTCGAAATCAGCTCCGGGAAGAAGGCGATCGAATACACTACGCGAATCGCCGGATTGTTCAGGTTCGTGCGCGATTCGTACTTGAACCGCTTCTCGCGGACTTCCAGAGCGGGTTTCTCGGGGACCTTCGGTTCCAGGGTTTTGGCGAGCTTCACGGCCTCGTCGCCGATGGCCTTGCCGAACTCGACATGGTCCTTGCCCCCGCGATCAGTCGAGAGGTCGCCGCAAGCTCCCTGCATGAAGACCGCCTGACCACCGAACTCTTTCATGACCTGATTCTTGAGCGATCCAGCGAAGTCGGCCGAGAATTTGATCGTCTCGGACGGAATGCTCGTGGGGTGGGCAGCAAAGTTCACCATGACGGCGATCGGTTTGCCTTCCATGTCATCCAGTCGCATGATCCCCAACTGGGTGTCGACGGGCTTGGGCAGAAGCTTGGTATGGCGGTTTCGGTTGAAGCCCTGCAGATCGACCGCGCCGGTGGCGATCTTAGCCGGGACCAGTTTGGAGTTCGCCTCGACAATGGCGGCGACGATGTCGTCTTCCAGCTTCTTGTAGTACCGGAGCGTGGCGTCGAAACGGCCTTTACCCTTGCCGGGCTCGTCCGAAAGTTCCAGAACGGGGCCGTGGTGGGTGTGGGAGCCCGCGATAAACGAATGCTCGATGCCGGCGTCGGCTTTGATTCGTTCGCGGATCGTCTGGAGCGATTTCTCGTTCGGCGATCGTCCCAGATCGAGGCCCACGAGCGCCATCTTCTGGTCGCCTGCCTGAATCACAATAGCAGCTGCCATCAGGGGATCGAGCGTTCCGTTCGACAAGGTGTCGTGTCGGTCACCGTACCCCCACAAAGGAACCGGCTCAAGCGGCGTGACATCCCTCTGGGCGGCACCGGCCTTGAAAACCGGGTCGGCAGCAAGGGAGAACGAGATGAGAAACTGGCTCAGCCCAAGGGCCAGACCAACGATCAGAATGGGGCGAGTATTCATTCCATCAATTCTGACTGATGAAGTTCGTTCTGCCAAGTGTCTCGGTATATCGCGCAGGTTATAGTTCTGTTAAGAATCGGGCGGCCTGGCGTTTCGTCCGCTGGGGATTTACCCCTTCAGGGCCTGCTGGATCCGGTCCCACTGTCGTTGTCCGGCTTCGAGGACATCTTCGTCCATCCCGATGTCGAGGCTCGAATACCCCGGATGTCGGCTGGAAAGGTACGGATCGTTCCGCCGGGTGTTGTAACAGCTGATGAGGGCCCAACGCGGATCGTCGCTGTGATTCTGGTCGGAGCGGTGCAAGAGGTTGGCGTGGAACAGCACGGCGTCCCCGGGTTCCATTTCGACATAAACCAGCTCGTGACCAGATATTGCGACATTCACGCGGGACAGATCGGCTCCGGTCTGGTCGCCGGTTTTGCCGTGTTCGATCCGCCCGATTTTGTGCGAGCCCTTCAGCACTTGCAGGCATCCGTTCGCCTGCGTCGCCCGGTCAATCCCCATCAGGCAGCTGGCCATGTCAGGCAGCAGGCACCCGTTGTTGTACCAGTACCCGTAATCTTGATGCCATTCCCAGGCCCCACCGACGCGGGGCTCCTTGAGGATCAGCTTGTGGTGGTAGTGGTAGACCTCTCCATTGAGGAAGGCGGCCATTGCCGACACGATTCGTCGGCTGCGGGCGATGGCACTGTAGATGTCGTCGGTCAGTTCGTTACGCACTGCCAGCGTGATCACCGCCCCTTTGGCGTCTTCCCGCCCGTAAGCTGACTCGGCGAGATGCTTGTCCGCGCGGGCCACCCGGTTGAGTAACTCGACCTCGACGGGAGTCAGCAAGTTGCGGACGATCACATACCCGTCATCGCGGAAACGAGCGACATCATCGAGTGTCGGGCGGTAGAACGTCATGTCGTTGTTTCCCCAGCGAGCGGCAGACGTGAGTCTGCCGTGTATGTGCTCGATCTCGCAATGTGTGATCAATGCCATTGAGCGGCAAGCCGAGACCGTTTCCTGTCGCCCAAGCGAATCCACGGCAGACTCACGTCTGCCGCTCGCTGATTAGGCCAGTATCTCATTCACCACCCGGGCTCCCTCGACCCCGGTGAGTTTGGCGTCGAGCCCCTGGAACTTATAGGTGAAGCGGTTGTGATCGATGCCGAGCTGATGCAGCAGTGTCGCGTGGACATCATGGACCGAGACCCGGTTCTCGACAGCCTTGTACCCGAACTCGTCGGTCGCCCCGAAGCTGAAGCCCGGTTTGAACCCGCCACCCGCGAACCACATCGTGAACCCGGCCAGATGGTGGTCGCGGCCGCTTCCTTGAGCCATCGGTGTCCGTCCGAACTCGGATCCAAACACGATGATCGTGTCCTTGAGCATGTCCCGCTGTTTCAGGTCGGTGATGAGGGCTGCCACGCCCTGGTCGACTTCCTTGGCTGTCCCGGCGGAGTGTTCTTTAACGGCTCCGTGGTGGTCCCAGTCCCGGTGGTACAGCTGGATAAACCGCGTCCCTCGTTCGGCCAACCTTCTGGCCAGCAGGCAGTTGGAGGCAAACGATCCGTCACCGCCGCGAGTCCCATACAACTCGAAAATGTGTTCGGGCTCGTTTCGCACATCCATCAGGTCGGGGACGCTCGACTGCATGCGGAAGGCGAGTTCGTACTGGCTGATGCGGGTCGCGATCTCCGGGTCGTCGAGGCGTTCGTTGGCTAGGCCATTGAGCGACTGCACGGCGTCGACGATGTCCCGTTGCCGCTGCGGCGTGACACCCTTAGGGCTGTTGGCGTAGAGGACCGGATCGCCCGTGCCACGGAACTCAACTCCCTGGAACTGTCCAGGGAGGAATCCGGAATGCCATTGCCGGGCAGCGATCGGCTGCTTCTGACCGAACTTCCCGGTCGACACCATGACCACGAAGCCCGGCAGGTTTTCCGACTCGGCACCCAGCCCATACAGCAGCCACGATCCCATCGCTGGTCGCCCCGCGTTCATCGACCCGGTGTTCATAAACGTGTGGGCCGGGTCGTGGTTGATTGCATCGGTATGCAGCGACCGCACGATGCACATGTCGTCGGCACATTTCGAGGCCAGCATCGGCCAGATCTCGGAGATCGACTGGCCCGAATTCCCCCACTGCTTGAAGGGGTGCTGCGGGGCAAAGCAGGTGAGCTTGGCCCCCTGCAGCTGGGCGATCTGCTGACCCTTCGTGATCGACTCGGGCATCGGCTGGCCGTTGAGTTCAGCGAGCTTGGGCTTGTGGTCGAAGGTCTCCAGATGCGTCATCCCGCCCGCCATATACAACCAGATGATCCGCTTGGCCTTGGGGGCAAGGTGCAGCGGATGAATGACGCCGTCCCATTTTGGCACGCTCGTCACACCCGCCAATCCTTCCTGAGCCAGCAGTGAACCCAAAGCCATCGATCCCAAGCCAACTCCCGACCGCTTGAGAAACGACCGCCGGGCAATGGAAGAAGGCAGATTGAACATGATGATGAACTCTCGCGAGGAGGTCAGGTGTGGGATGCCAAGTCGTGATTCCGTGGGCTGACGCCCACGGCTAGGGGCTGGTGTCACTTCGTGACTGGGGAGTAAGTGTTGGTTGTCGACGGGGTGAGTGATCGATCGAGGGTGATCCTCAAACTGTCATAGTCCCGTCCTCAGTTTCTGGTGATGACCTCGTGCAAGTTCAAAATCGTCCGGGCGACATCAGTCCAGGCGGCGAGGCTCGCAGGGGACAGGTCCTGAGGCAGCGGGCGGGCACCGACTGACAGGAGATCCTTGGCGGCTGTTGGATCGGCTCCATACTCGCTGAGGTGTGTCTGCAACAGCTTCAACAGAATCTCCGCCTCGTGCGGTTCAATCGGCCGCGACAGGGCTCGATGGAATGCGTAATCGAGCCGCTGGGCATCGGTCCCCTCATGACGCAGGATCAACTCTGCGAAGGCTCGCGCTGCCTCGACGTAGGTGGGATCGTTTAACAGCACCAGCGACTGGAGTGGCGTGTTCGATCGCGGGCGGTCAGCTGTGCATTCCTCTCGGCTGGGGGCGTCGAAAGCCAGAATACTGGGATGCAGATACTGCCTCTGCCAGTGGGTGTAGAGCCCGCGGCGATACAACTCGTCCCCTGCGCCGTTCTGCCACTCACGCTGCGGGAAGTTGAGGTAGGCCCAGTAACCCGGAGGCTGATAGGGGCGGACACTTTTGCCTCCAATCTTCGTGACGAGCAGTCCGCTGATCGAGAGAGCATTGTCGCGGATCAGTTCAGCGTCGAGTCGGAATCGTCCCTGACGCGAGAGCCAGCGGTTGTACGGATCGGTTTCTGTTTGCATTGCGTTCGGATGCGATGACTGCCGATAGGCTCGCGTCATCACAATCGTCTTGATGAGTCGCTTAAAGTCCCAGCCAGTGTCCATCAACCGGGCCGCCAGATAATCGAGCAGTACGGGATGGCTGGGCCATTCGCCCTGTGCTCCAAGATCGTCGAGTCGGCGTGACAATCCCGCGCCGAAATAGATCTTCCATAACCTGTTCGTAATCGCCCGTGCGGTGAGCGGATTCACCCGACTCACCAGCCACTGGGCCAGATCGAGACGGGTCAACCGTTTGTCGGTCGGACCAGCTGGACTGAGTGCTTCCGGGAAGGCTGGGGCCACGACCTCGCCTGTTTCGTCCATCCAGTTGCCTCGGGCCAACACGCGAACCATACGCGGTTCGACGGCGACCGTTGTGAGCGAAATCTCAATGCTGGCATCAAGGTCGTCACGTGTTTTCTGTGTCGCTGCCAGTTCCTGCCGCTGTGGCTCCAGTAATGGGGCGATCGAGCGATGGTGTTTCGCGACCTCGGCCAGTTGAGCTTCATTACGCTCAGCATTCGGGATCGCCAGTATCGTGGCAATCTGTGGCGGCGCCAGGTCGGTGACACGGACCGGGCGCGGATTGGTCGTGGCAGCCAACCGGAACCGGCCGATAGTGTGCTCGGCGGCATCATGGTTCTGCAACATCTGAATCGTCAGTGATGCTCCCTCTTCGAGTGTCAGATTCTCCGCAGTCTCGAAGATCGCCGTGTGAGGCTGGCCTGTCTTTTCCATGATGGCCCAGCCCCAGGGCTTGCCGTGCTTGTCTCCATCAATCGCAGCTTCGATCGCCCACTTCTTGTTCGGATGGTTTTCCGCAGCTCCCGTTTGCTCGTAAGTGGCAGAGGCATTCTGCAGGGCGACGGGGCGGCCATCGCCACTTGCGGGAGTGACGGTCGCGATGAATTCCGAGAGGACCAAGTTCCCGTTCCCCGCACGGCCCGGCCCCTTGTTGGGGAGTGAATCGTCCGGCAAGACATCAAGCCGGAGCGCCGTGACACCGGCTGGCAGGTTCTTCAGAGTGATCGTGTAGGTGTCTTTGGCGGGATTGGTCCCACTGGCGAGATACGAACCATCGGACTGACGTGTCAGTGTGATGCCTTCCTGCGAAGTCACCGACTCTGGCTGGAGTACGGTCCACGAGTTCTGGGCCTTTTCCCACTCCGCTTGTGCAGCTGCGAGCTCTGGTGTGGGAGTGTCGAGGGTCTGCTTCAACTCCAAGATCTTCTGTTCAAGGCGAGCCAGTTCGGTCGACTGTTCCTGTGTCGGGATCTTCACAAATGAGCCCCAGGCTCCGTTGGGATTCGGGCTCTTGTAGAGACCCTTCTCTTGAATGTCGGCAAAGAACGCTTCGAATCGGTAAAAGTCGCGGGTCGTGAACGGGTCGAACTTGTGGTCGTGGCACTCTGCACAGCCGAGCGTGACGCCCATCCACGTCCCCGAGGCATTGCGGACGCGTTCGGCGATGTACTTGGCGAGATACTCCTTATCCTGAACGCCCCCCTCCTGGCTCATCATGCCGAGGCGGTTGTAGCCGCTGGCGATCTTGTGTTCGATCGTGGGATTGGGGAGCAGGTCGCCGGCCAGCTGTTCGATGGTGAACTGGTCAAAGCGTTTGTTGGAGTTGAAGGACTCGATGACATACTGGCGAAAGGGGGAGACGCTCATCTCCTGGTCGCCGTGGTATCCGACGGTGTCGGCGTAACGCACCAGATCAAGCCACCACATTGCCAGCCGCTCGCCGTAATGCGGCGATGCCAACAACTCGTCGACTTTCTTCTCGTAGGCTAAGGGAGACGCGTCGGCGAGGAACTCCGCGACTTCCGTTTCAGTCGGGGGAAGTCCAGTCAGGTCGAAGTGCAGACGCCGCAGGAGTGTCGCGCGATCCGCTTCAGAAGATTCCGTGAGGTGGTTCGCCTCGCGGGATTTGGAGACGAGCTGGTCGATCTCGGCGATGGCCTGTGCATCGGACTGGGTTACGACCGTCGAGTCGCTACGGATGGGCAAGAAGGCCCAGTGTCCTTCGAACTTTCCCCCCTGTTCGATCCAGCGTTTCAGCAGTTCGATGTCGCGAGGTTTGAGAACCTTGCCCGACGAGGCGGGGGGCATCTGTTTATCGGCGTCGGTCGAGGTGACCCGGTGGAACAACTCGCTCTGCTCGGGGTGACCTGCCACGACCGTTCCCGGCTTGTCGCCTTGGCCGTGGAGGCCTTCTTCGGTGTCGAGACGCAGATCTGCTTCCCGCTTGTTCCGGTCGGGGCCGTGGCATTGAAAACAGTTGTCGGACAGGAGTGGCCGGATATCCCGGTTGAACTCCACGGTCTCGGGCAGTGGAGCTGGAGCCGGTTGCTGGCCATACAGGACCGGAGCCCAACCCGCAGCGGCACAGACCAGAATCGCACCCAGCAAACGACGCATTATGAGTCTCCACGCCTTCGGCAGGCGAAGTCGTCCAACAAGTTTCGGATACCCATTCAGTATCACGGCTCGTTCCGCGATCAGCAACGCCGGAGAGTGTTTACCATCAGCGGGGGGATGTGCACAGTGGTTCGTCGCCGCACACAGCATCTGCTCGTAAGTCCCCCAGTCATCATTCAACGGGGACTCACAGCTGGGGTATCTGGTGTGTGGTTGAGGGCGAGGCGTGTTCTTGCAACTAGGTTCTAAACCCGGCACACTGGCTGCAATCTCTCTCTTCGGTTTTATCCCTGATGCAAGGAATCACTCGCCATGCGTAAGCCGTCTCACTGGATCATTGCAGCTGTCATGTTGGCCTGCGGGGCCATTGGTATGACGGAGGAATGGAAGAGCGGTGTCAACTGGGCAGAACCTCGCGTGGTCGACACATCCTCAGCAGTTCCCTCCGATGCGAAGGTCCTCTTCAACGGCCAAAACATGGATGCGTGGGACGGCGTTAAGGATTGGGTGATTCAGGATGGCTACGCCCAGGTCGGCAGCAACGTTCGCACCAAGGACAAGTTCGGCGATTGCCAGCTGCATGTCGAGTTCGCGACGCCCGAGAAGGTTGAAGGCGAAGGGCAGGGCCGCGGAAACAGTGGCGTGTATTTCATGAATCGGTACGAGGTTCAGGTTCTCGATTCTTACGAGAACAAAACCTACTTCGATGGTCAGTGTGCGTCAGTGTATAAGACTCGTCCGCCGCTGGTGAACGCCTGCCGCAAGCCGGGTGAGTGGCAGACCTATGACATCATCTTTAAGGCACCCCGCTTTCGTGCGGATGGTTCACTGAAGTCACCGGCCTATGTCACCGTGCTACAGAACGGCGTGTTGGTTCAGAATCACACCGAGATTCTGGGGGGGACCTACTACGAGAATCCTCCGTCGTATGAGCCCCATGACGCCAAGGATTCGATCGCGTTGCAGTATCACGGCAACCCGGTGCGTTATCGCAACATCTGGGTGCGGGAGCTGTAGTCCAGCAACTCCTGTTTGCAGGATTCGAGCTGGTTGATGTTCCGGCATCGCCGAGAACATGAACAGGCTGGACCGCCTGTGTCGGTGAAATCCCAGTGGGACAGACATTCCTGTCTGTCCGATCTGGAGGAGAGACTTCGATCCCCTCAACAAGAAGAGGCGTGGATTCAAATCCACGCCTCTTCTTGTTGATCAGGGCGTCGCTTCCGCTTGTGGAGGCGCTGGAGGTGTTGTTCCCCCGGACTCGGCTGGTGGAGTTGCCGTCCCGGGCGGGGAAGGAGATGCCGCCTCCCCAGCGGGCTTCTCCGTAGTGGTCGGTGGAGCCGGCTCTGTCGGGGCCGGTTCGGGGGTGCCCGCGGGAGCTTCAGGTTTCGCCGCTGGCTCAGGCGTGCTGGCTGGCGGCGTCGCAGCTGGTCCCTGCAACTCCTTCAAGCGACGGGCGAACAAGTCCCGCTTCAGCCCGTAGAGCCCTGGTCCGATCGTTGCCAGGACCTTCTCGGCCTCGTCGAACTTCTCGGCTTTCTCCAGGCAGGCAGCCTGCCTCAAGATGGCTGCGTCTCGCATTTCGCCGAGCGGAAACTCGCGCGTGTAGCTGCGAAGGGTTCCCTGGCAGGCGTCGTAGTCATCGTTCTCAAACTGGACGAGTGACATCCAGTAGACGACCTTGTCGGCGAGCAGGCGATTCTGATCCATCGCCTGCTGAACGGTCGAGTCGATCTTGCCGCCCATCTTGGGAGCCGATCGATGGGCTCGCATCATGGTCAGGTAGTTTCCGATGGCATCGATCCGGTGGCCCAGCAGGTGCTGGACGCGGGCTTGTTGCAGCGGACGTTTGGCTTTCTGAATCGTGACCGAGACCTTGTTCGTCTTACTGTCGAGCTCTTCCACGAACGACCGTGGACCTGACATGACATCGACCAGTGGGACCATGTAGGGAGCCGCTTCCGCTCCCATTTCGTCGTACCGTGAAGCCTGCTGCTCGGGGTAGCTCCAAACACCGACACGATCAGCGGGATATCCCAGCTGAGTCAGATGTATGGTCACTCGCTCGGCGAGCCCCTTCTCGATGGTGGTGCTCGGTCCAAGGCCGTCATAGATCACACACATCTGGTTGGTCGGCCATTGGTACTGCAACTCCGCCATTCGAGGGGCCCAAGTACAGCTGGTTCCGACGAGGCCCACGCGGGCAGACTTCAACTTTTCCGCGGTCCACGGATAAGGACGGCCATCAATGTCGAGCTGGCGAAGGATCGTATCGTCAGCCAGCGCATCTTTGAGTTTGGCAGGCACGCGGTAGATCGTCTTGCGCTGGCTTTCCCCTGCAGCTGGGACGGGCCAGCCGGTCAGTGAATCGAACACGAAGGCGTCCTGCTCAATCAGCACGGCCAGCAGTGGGTGGACATCCTCGCCATCCGCCGTCAGAACCACGGAGTCGATGTGCAGCTGACGGATGGCTTCTGCGAGAACCCATGCCCGGTCGGCTGGCGACGCCTGGCCATTCAGGAGGCTGTCAAACGGAGTCAGCGGGCGATCTCGCGACTGCTGGGCAGGGAGCGGTTCCATCTGCGGTGAGAGCAGGGCGACCAGCGCAACGACCCGGTCCAGGTCCGAGTTGTATTCCTTGGTGACACGCTCGGCGATCCGGCTGAGCAGGATCGTCTGACGGATATACTCGATGTCGCGTCGACCGAACCGCGAGGCGAGGACTCGCTTCAGGTCGTCTCCCGTCACGAGCGAGTCGATCGGCTTGAGGTCGGAGACCAGTGGTTTACTACCCGCAGCTGGGCCGCATGTGGTCCAGTAGCGGTTGAGTTCGATGACCCGGCTTTCGATATCGGTGTTGTATTGCAGCCGCTCCGGGTTAACGCTCTGGATCCACTTGATCAGCTTGGTTTCGCAGACACTGCTTTGCGAGGGCTTCAAGCTGTCGTCGATTGGCACCGGGCCAGCTGGGCCACCGAGCTTCTGCTTCTGGAGCGAGAAGAACATCACGGCAAAGACCGCGGCCATACCGATGAACCACATGATCATGCTCGGTGTGAGCCATGACCGGCGAGGAGGTGAAGAAGACATGGATGTTCAGCTGAGGAGGCGAAATGAATGACAGGAATGAGTGAACCAACAGCATACTCAGAAGTCGTCTTCGGTTTCCTCATCTTGCGGAGGTTGAACGGGTGATCCAGCTCGGTCATCCGAAATCCGCTACGGGACAGACATTTCTGTCTTTCCCATCTTGTGAGAAACGCCAAACCCGCTTCGGGTCGCATCCCGTGGCCATCTCATCATCATGATCTCCCCGCCTGGAAACAGCAAACGGAAATCCCCCGTTTGGTGTGCGTCTCATGTGAGTCAGACGACAGGTGAACGGGGGATTGTGTGCTCAGAAGAGCGAGGTGGTATAGCGGCCAGTGACTTTTCGGCCGAACAAGCCTGGGCTTAACCCGCATTCGGAACGACTGGCAGAGCGGGGTATGGCACGCGGGCTTGTTGCGGGGCGTCGCTGATTTTTCTCTGCTCGGGCGGGATGTAGTCCGCTTCGCCGGGGGTATCGAAACGCTTCTTCAAGCCCCACACCTGGGCCAGCGAGTCCTGGTACAACAGCGTCCAGTCCTGTGAATGAGCTTCCAGGATACGGACCGAACCACGCTGGTTGCGGTTGAGCACGAAGAGTTCGGGGTTGGCGTGGGTCAGGGCCTTTTCGGGATTGATGGGACCCGATTTCGGGCTGCGGTAACGCTGGCCGGGATAGTCCTTGCCGAACAGAAAATCGAAGTGGATATCGATCACTTCGGGCGAGTAACAGGTCGTGTACCGCCCATCGATTGCGACGGTGGAGCGAGCGAGCGGATCGGGTTCCTGGGCAAAGCAGGCGAGGGCATACTGGGCCCAGTTAAATGTGACGACAGTCCGGCCCCGCAGGTGACGGTCTTCCATGAACTGCATGGCCGCCACGGGATACTGGCTGGTATCGACTTCCAGATTCGTGATGCGCGGAACTAGTCGGGCACCCATCCACGCTGTGAGTGCCAGCAGCCCGACACAGACCCATTGAGCGAAGCCCTGGGTCAGCGGAGGTGCCGGGGATGGAACCCCTTCCCGTGCCGTGATCGCCTGCCACGCCGATTGGAAGTGCGGTGGAATCCAGAACGCCACCAGAATTGCCAGGAATGTTAGATGGCGGATATGGCTCACCGCCTGCCAGCAGACCAGCCCCAGAATCATCAGCTGGGTGAAGTCCTTCGGCAGCCGCGAGAATCGCAGCGAGAACAGAGTGATCGTTGCCAGTGACCAGAACGGGACAGCTTCCGCCGACAAGAGGGGGATCGGCTGCCAGTCGAGGATCTCTGGCTGAGGATGTCCAATGGCGGCGATCATCCAGCGATGCAGATCGAGCCCGTACGGCGTGGCACAAGTTCCGAGACCAGCGACACAACTCATCAGAACGTAGCGGCGAATTCGGCCCTCGGCGGAGCGGCCCCAGAGACTAAGAGCTTCCACGCTGCGAAAAACGAGATACGCCACAAAGATCGCCAGCCCCGCAGCGAAGCTGCCGTGGGTGTTGGTCCAGATCGCAAACAGAGGGAAGCTCAGCCACAGACAGCGCATGCGTGGCCAGCGGTACTCGGCCCCCTGATCGAGTTCGAGCGGCGACGTCCAAGGGCGCAGGTTCCAGCGACCTTCCCACCCCTCAAAGATCCACGACAAACTGACCAGCATCGCACTGAACATCGTGTAGCCCAGCACCTGCGGGCGGAAGTGCCAGTGAAACGCCAATCCCGAGGCAGCCAGCAGCGTACAGACACCCGCGAAGCCCCAGCCCACTCCGTGCCGACGGGCCTGGAATAGCATCAGCCCCAGTACGAAAACTCCGAGCAGAAACTTGCCGGTCAGCAGCCCTTGCGGGCCAAACTTCATCTCAGTCCAGGCGGTCAGTAACTCGGCGAGGTTTTCGTGGTTGATCCAGCGAAACCCGATCGAGGTGAACGAGCCGGTCGTCGTCTTGGCCAGCCGACCGGTTTCGATCCAGTCCTTGCCGTACAGCGAGTGCCCCCACAAATCGGGGTCAGCCTCATTCATAGCCAGGATGAACGATCCAGTCACCAGGACGAACAGCACCCAGCTGACCTTCAACATGGACAGCATTGCGGCACTGGCGGGGTGGTCAACCGTCACCTCGCCCGACGAGGCGAGAATCGGTTGTGCCGATTGTTCGGAAAGTGTCGTGCTCATGTCTTTTCGCGAGGGAAGCGAATGTGACGGGGAAATGGCTGAGACGCGGTCCATCGGCTCGCAACCATTCCCAACCTAGCTCACGTTCGCCCGGCGGGATGGGTTGAACCTGCCACCGCCTCTCAGAGCGGCTTCATCGGCTCCCCGCGTATCCCTACAATCGGAGTCACCCCAGTCGGACAGACATTCCTGTCTGTCCCTCCCTGTGGGTTACGAACTCAAACGATCGCCATCGGACCCGCTCATGCGAATCGCCTACCTCGAATGTGCCACCGGAATCAGTGGCGACATGACTCTGGCCGCTCTCGTCGATGCAGGTGTCGATCCGACGGTCATTCAGTCGGCAGTGGCGGCGCTCGGCATTCCCGGCGTCGAACTGCGGTTCGAGTCGGTGATGAAGTCCTGTTTCCGCGCGACAGCTGTCCGCATCTCGCACCCACCCGGCCAGCCGCACCGCGGGTACTCCCACATCGCCGGGATGATCGACAAGGCGGCGGGGCTGACCGACCGGACGCGAACGATTGCCAAGGCGATCTTCCGCGTGATCGGTGAGGCCGAGGCCCGCGTCCACGGCTCGACGCTCGATCACATCCACTTTCACGAGGTCGGGGCCATCGACTCCATTGTCGACATCGTCGGCGCAGCTGCGGGGTTCGATGCGTTGGGGGCTGAGGTCATCGTCTGTGCTCCGTTGCCGACGGGACGCGGGGCGGTACGGATCGATCACGGTCTCTGCCCGGTCCCCACGCCGGGCACTGCTGAGATCCTCAAGGGCATCCCACTGATCGACCTGCCGATCGAGGCCGAGCTGACAACGCCGACCGGGTCAGCCATCGTCAAGGTGCTGGCTGATCGGTTCGGAGCTCTGCCCGCGATGACGATCGAGTCGGTCGGATACGGGGCCGGGACGATGAACCTGCCCGATCGGGCCAACGTGCTGCGGATCTTCGTGGGCGAGGCGATCGCGTCGCCGAACACCGATCAGGTCTGCCTGCTGGAGACGAACCTCGACGATGTCTCGGGCGAGGTGATCGGGTACGTCAAACAGCTGGCCCTCAAGGCGGGGGCTCTCGATGTCTACTCGACTCCGATCCAGATGAAGAAGGACCGCCCCGGCGTGGTACTAAGCATTCTCTGTCGTCCGGAGGACTGCGAGCGGTTCGAGACCATGCTGTTCCAGGAGACCGGCACCCTTGGCATCCGCCGTCACCGCATTGAACGCGTGAAGCAGGCCCGCCAGGCCTACACCGTGCAGACCGCCTTCGGTCCGGTCCAGGGCAAGCTCGCCTGGCAACCCGGCGGCGTCCCCCGCTTCGCCCCCGAGTTCGAGGACTGCGCCCGCGTGGCTGGGGAAAAGGGCATCCCCCTCCGCGACATCTACCGCTCCGCCGAGGGAGCCTTCGCCAGCGAAACCATCCGCGTCCCCGCTACCGAAACCAATAAAGACACCGCCCACGACCACTCGCACGATCACGGGCATAGCCACGATCATAGTCATTCTCACGACCACTCCCATGACCATGGGAATAGCCACGACCACTGACCCATAAAGATGCCCGGGAGCCTCGCTCTCCCGAAAACCGATGCGACTCTCGGGGGGAACCTCCTCTTGTTCGCTGGCAGGGGCAGCTGCGAGGTTGTGGCATCATGAGTTTGAGCCTCCACGGCCTGCGGCCCCCAACAGTTGCAAGCAACCGGGGCCACTCAGCGTGGCGAGTTCAGGCGTTGCTTTGAATGTCTGGGTCACGCAAGAACAAGAGGTCCTAGCATCCTGATGGTCTGTTCCGTGTGCTTCTTAATTGCTCTGCAACCCAGTCCCTCAGGGCAGGTGCTGGGCAACGCTGCTTAAGTGAGAAGCTACTTCCCCCACAGCTTCCCGAATTTCTCGGGAACACGGAAATCGTCCCGGCCCGTGGGCGAGAAGGCCGTACGTTCCGATTTGCTATCACGGATGCGGAGTCGACCCAAGTTAAAGTGCCAAGGGAATAACTCCTTCGGCTGCGCACCAGCGATACCCTGGGTCGGGTCTAGGGTAAAGGCATCCTCGCCGACGATCGGCAGACGCAACTCGATGCTCCAGCGATCCTCGCTACGATGCACGGCGACTTGGCCACCGTTGCTCCACACCACCCCTCGACCGCCGGGGGCCAAATCGACATCGTAGACGGCACCAGCGGGATTGATAGCGATTTCGTACTGGCTGCGCGTGGGAGTTTCGATCAGCAGGAGGATGTGATCCCCACTCAAGAGATTCGGATCGTCGTTCTTTGTCGTGGTGATGTGGTTGCCCTGCATGTCCGGTTCTTCGCAGGTGATGCCAAAGTACAACACGTTGCCCTCACGCAGGACTTGAAATCGGCTGCTGGCACGGGATTGCGGTGAGTTCGGAGTGAGCGGAAGCAGCGGGGCAACGCGGTAAGTGCCCCACCAGGCGGGATCAATCTTCCCGTCGAGGGGTTTAGTCTTCATCGGCTTGCCGTCGGTCTGATCCGTGAGCAGCACGCGGTAGCTGGCGTCGGTCTCACGTTTGCGACTGAGCTGTTGTTGAAGGGCGTGCATCGGCTGCATGAGTGCGGCGATCTGAGCGATGCGGCGTCCCGGAAGGCTTTGCCGATCGGCGGCCGCTTGAGCTTTGGCCAGCAGAGCGAGAGACTCACCGATCTTGCTGGCATCGGTGCTCATCAGCATCCAGTTCTCCTCGGCATGGGTCACAAAGTCACGCATCGCCTCGGCAGCTGTGCCGTAGTAGCTGTGAAAATAATCGTCCAGGATCGCATTCACGTCCTGATCCACGTCCCAGTAGAAACGGGCCGCGAGGTAGAGATTGAGGTGCTCAACGGCGAGTTCGTCGTAGCCGAAGGCAGACTCCTTGCCAGCGGGATGGGTGTAGATCTCGATCTGTTCGCCAAGTGAGACGCCTTTCAACTCCTTCAAATCGCGGGCAGTCTGGCGTGTGTAATAGACGGGGCGTCCGACCTGATCCGGCCGGGAATTGGTGCTGTAATCCCAGGTGATGTATTTCCGAGAAGGAAGTTTCTTGAGCCATTCAGCCCGCAGAGCACGGCGCTCGTTCCAGAGAGCTTCGTCCCAGAAGTCCTGCCGATGGCGAGTTTCAATGAGGGCGAGATTGGGACTCATCTGCGCGATGTTTTCCGGCGGCAGCGTATACGCACTGTAGGCCAATGCACTGACCAGACGGTCGGGATGACTGCGGTAAAGCTCCAGTGCCACGCGGTTCAAGTAACCCCAGACATGATCCGACATGCTGCCATTCCAACCACGCGCGGGGGTCAGCTGCGCCATCCACGCGGGATCATCGGATGTCAGTCCGCCATACCCGTCGACAAGATCAATGTTGAGCATCGGTTCGTGGAAGTGGTCGAACATGGCTCGTGCGTACTTGACCTGCTTGTCAAACACCATGGGCGAGAGCAGGTTCGGGACACCGTCTTCCTTGTGCGTCGTGTCGCGCTGGCCGTTCCGCAGCAGATACATCTCGGGATGCGCCCGCTTCATCTCCTCCCTTTTGATGACGAACTTCATTCCATGACAAATCTGCGGGAAGCCGACGATTTCTGTTCCGTGATTGAGCCCCAGCCTCAGATTCCAGAGAGCCTTGTCGCCGATGCCAGTATGCTCTGTGTAATACACAAACCGCCGCACGGCAAAATCGGGCGTGACGGTTCGATTCACATCGGGAAGCAGGATGGTTTGCTTCCGGGGGATCACCTCACCCAGTTCACCCGGCGCGAACCACCGACAGCCCAGACCGCGCAGGAACTCCGTCACCGCATTGAACGTGCCCGCGTCATCTTGATCCCACACATCAAGGTCGGGGTGATAACGAAAGTGCAGGTCGCGTGCAGGATTCCAGAGGTTATCACTTGTGATTTTGTCCCACTCGCCGTTTACGCGTGCGGTTTCTTCGCGGGAGCGGCTACGTCCCCAAGGCTCGGTCGGGACGAAGTCTTGGTCTGGACCGAGAAACGCGAGCCAGTCTGGCCCCGATACCATGCGGAAGGCTCCGTGCTTCAGCCCCTCGGTTGCTAGACCTAGTGCATCTGTGAGGCGACTCCGGCCAACATAAATGGCCACTTTTTCTTTGTGCCGCTTAGTGACAATCGGCAACTTGGCACCTGACATCTTCACCAGATGAATTTGCAATTCTCTGGCAGCCAGTTTCGTCATGCGAGCCGGATCTTCGGCGATGACGATCTCAGCCTGGGGCTCGCCATTTTTGACGATGAATCGCTCAGTAGCGTATCCCGCTTCCAGTGGCGCGAGCAGGAGGACGAAGAAAAGGGAGAATGTGTGCTTCATGGTGATAACGTTCCAGTTACATCAATTGGATGGCTATCTTGGCAAGGTGCCCCACGCCACTCAACGCGTCCGTGGTGTTCTGCGACTCGGCAGCTTGACGTTTGTCGCTTTCGACCGAAGGTGTTGCAATGGTCGCTGTACTACTTTCCGTGAGCGGCCCAGTGTTTGTTCAGGTCGATGTTTTGGCGCAGCTGGTCGTTCTTCGGGCCGTTGCCTTTGAGGTACTCCTGCATGTCGGAGTCGTACATGGCCATTGGCTCGGGCTGGCGGCCTTGGTCTTGGGTTTGGGCTTCCCAGTCGGTGAGCTGCTGACGCAGGGCTTCGAGAGTGGATTTGAACTGCGGATTGGTGGCGAGGTTGTGGATCTCGTGTGGGTCGGTGGTGAGGTCGTAGAGCTCCTCGGCGGGACGGCGATCGGCGAAGAGCAGCTGTTCCGTAAGTGCGGGCAGCTGATTCGCGGCGTGTAGCTCGCGCAGCTTCTGGACGATGGCCTTGTCGTCTTTGTAGCGGTTGGGCTGCAGGTGGGGCCGCTCGTTCAAGTAGTTGCGGATGTACTTGAACCGGTCGGTACGGACGCTGCGGAGGTGTTCCATCGTCTCGTCGCACCGGTCGCGGGCGGCGAAGACGGCATCGCGCGGGGTGTAGTCCTTCGCGAGAATGTTTCGCCCCTGCATCCACGAAGGGATGGCGATCCCGGCGAGGGCCAGGGAGGCGGCTGTCATGTCGATATGCTCAATCAGATCGTCTCGCACCACGCCTCGACCGACACCCGGCCCGCGAACGATGAACGGGATGTGCGTTCCTTCGTCGTAGAGGAACTGCTTCCCGCGGGCGTGGCTGATCCCGTGATCGGTCATGAAGAAGATGACTGTGTTATCGAGCAGCTGTTCTTTTTGCAGCCGGTCGACCAGAGCGCCGACCTCTTTGTCGGTAAGGCGGCAAGTGTCGAGGTAGTCGGCCCAGTCCTGAAGGATCACTGGATCGCGGGGGTAGTAGGGCGGCAGTACGACATCGGCGGGGTTGGTGAGAGAACCGAGTTCCTTGAGGGCCCGCGCCTGCCAGGTCTTGTTCGGCCCCTGGCCCCGGTACTTGCCGCCGTGCAGCTGGACCTGCATGAAAAAGGGCTGGCCGGGCTGGCGGCCGGACCAGTCATTGCCGTTGTACATGTCGGCAGGCCACTCGAAGTTGTAGTCGGTCTTGCCGAGCTTGCCACCGCTCGTCCCATAACCGCCGATGCAGGTGTAGTAGCCAGCCTTCTGAAACAGCACCGGGACGGGGACGACATCGCCGGGGAGGTGGATCTTGAGTTCGCCGCGACCGCTGCGGTGGTGATGGGCTCCGATCGTCGTCTGGTAACACCCGGTGATGAGGGCCGACCGGCAGGGGGAACAAACGGGAGCTGTCGTGAAGGCTCGACGGAACCGCGTTCCCTCCGCTGCCAGCTGATCAACATTTGGGGTCTTGATCGTCTTCTCGCCATAGCAGGAGAAGTTCGGCGACATGTCGTCGACGACGATCCAGACGATGTTGGGACGGGGAGCTGGCTCCGCAGCGGGGGCGGTCGAGGAGAGCATCACCACAAGGACGAAGAGGAGACCAAGGTGTTGGAGCATAAGGGATCGCCAAGGGGGAAGGGCCGAGGGCCAAGTGGGTAGATGCCCGGATATCGTGGAACGTCGATTGATGTTCGCGGCTCAGCGGGAGCTTCGCCCTCCCGGGGTGGGCAGATGATGTGACTTCTCTCACAGCGTTCCGGCTTCCAGCTGTTCCAGGTAGATGAACTCGGGGGCTTTCACGCCGGCGTCTTTGCGGATCTGGACGAGCTTGGGGGACTCGAAGAATGCCTTGGCGGCGTCGAGCGATGTCCAGACGGAGAAGTGGACGATTTTGTTCGGATCGTTCTGGTACTTCAGAACCTGGTACGACCGCTCACCGGCCTCGCGACGGATCCCAGCTGCGCCGTCGAAGATCGTCTTCCAGGCGGGGTAGTCGGCGACTTCATGAATGATGAGAACATGCGGCATGGAATGAGACCGTGTGAGGGTGGCGGATGAGGAATCGGCAGTGTCTCCTCTCGAAGGAGGGACGTCCATGCCATGCATCTGATTGGACGTGAGATCCTCAACCGCCAGTCGGGCGGATTTGATCGACCTCTTAGCTTCACTCCACCTCACGCATGTTGCTCGCTTTGGCTCGAAGACGTGACACACAGCAGGATGTGTGGATTGGTAAATTGCTCGGACTGGTGAAAAGATCCGGAACATAGGGTTCGCGAGGTCGCTGGGGCTGTAAAGTGCTGGCTTGGGCCGTTTTTTTGTAGGGATGCCAGATGGACCGGGGTAGGATTGCGAGGATGTTTGAGTGAGCCTCCGACGCGTTGTGCGTTGTCGAATTGAGGCTCGGGCTTTCAGGCAGGCATCCAAATTTGATCAAGCACCGATCACTCGTGGCAGTTGCTCGACTCACTCTGGTGGGAGTGGTGGTCTGTGTGTTATTGGCTGTGTGGAGCCTGCGGGTGATTGCCGCCCCGCCGTTTCCGTGGCGTGATCGAAGTGGAGCAGCGGCTCCTTATACCCCACGCATGTATGTGGCTCCGGCCCCGCGAACTCGACCGGTTCCGGTGACTCCTGATTCCGGAAGCCCGGCGACCTCACAACCCTCTCTTGTTCCGTCGATTGAGCCGACTCCAGCGGAGCCGCCATCGTCTTCGCCGGTACGGACGCAAACGTTCTACTCGCCCCGGTCGGCTGACTCGCACTATCCGTCAGGATACGGAATCCATGTGGGGGTGACGCAGGCGTTTCTCGACGAGCTCATCAAGGTGGAGTCACACGACGCCGGGCCGGTCCGCGATTGCATTCTGGGGGCCCAGGTGGTTGGCTCGCAGTCGACCGAAACCACCGTCCATGTGCGTCTGGTTCCGAACGACCAGCAGGCAGAGCTGGAGTTCCAGCTCAGCGGTGTGACTCGCAACATGACGGAGAACCGCACTCCGCAAGCGACCATTCAATCCGAGGGACTGCACCGGTTTGAAGTCTCCAAGTCGGTGACCTTTGATGGCAAGAAGCTGCTGACTCGCAGCCCCTCCGCCACGATGTACCCCTATCAGCGGAACCGGGCCGCGACGACTCCGGCGAGTTCGATTCCAATCCTGGGACCACTGGTCTCGCAGTACGCTCTGCAGATGGCCAATCAGCGGCGGCCTATGGCTGAGAGAATCGCCGCACAAAAGATCACAGAGAAAGTTGTTCCCCTGTTCAACAGCTCTGTCGATGAGCGGTTGACCGAGCTGAACAGCCAGTTGCGGGATGTTCTGCCGAAGCACCTGCCTTTGTTGGGAATCAGCGAGCCGACGACGCGGGTCTGGACGACCGACAAGCAGATGAAAATCAGCTTCGCCTGGGACACGGTGCGAAGTTGTCCGGAGTATGTCCCGAATGTCGTGGCCACCGACTCGTCGGAGTTGCGAGTCGCCTTGCACTCGGAGGCGGTGAAGGTGTGGCTGGAAAGTTTGCCTCTGGGGGGGCTGGAGATTCCCGTCGATAACCTCGACCAGTGGCAGAAGGAACTGCAGCGATCCCTGTCGCTGCGGATCTGGGGCGATACCCGATTCGGTGAGTCGCCCGACAAGTCGCCGAGCCAGGTTGTCCGGGCTGATCGAATTCGAGTGCGGACTGTTTCGGATGAGTTGAAGACGCCGCCCCGTTTTGGCGAGCCGACGATCGTTGGGCCTCTGCTTGTTCCACAGCCAGGGCCGGGGAGCAGCCTGAAAGTCCCGGTCATCCAGACGCCGCCCGCAGAGCCGACAATCGATCGACCCACGATTACTCCGGTTCCCCAGAGGAAGACCAATAAGGTTCCGGCGACCGACAATGTTCCGACAGAAGATCCGGGTGTGGACTCTCTTTCGCAGTCAACAACCCAAATGATTCTGGCGAAGGAAAATCCGCTCTCCGTCGACTTTGAGTCGGGCGAAGCGGTGATCACGCTGACAGCTGCGTTTCGCATCGCTCCGGCCCCGCAAACTGGCTATCACCGGATTCGCATTCCGCTCACGTCGCAGATGCAGGGAGATCAACTGATTGTGACTCCCGGACTGGCGAAGGTGGAAACAGTTGGCACGGCGGGGCCCCTGAGCGAGCTGATGCGGATGACGATCGAAAAGCAGGTTCAGTTGCGACTCCAGCCGACCAGTTGGCCCGTCGAACGCGAGTTAAAGCGGGAGCAGGCCAATCCGATCGTCATCCGCCTGAACGAACTGTCGAGTAACTCTGGGTGGCTGACTTTCGTTTGGGGGGTGAAGCAGACCTCTGTGCCCAGCGTGTCTGCGGCACGGGTGTGGTAAGTCCTTTATTGCTGGGATATTGAGTGTTTCCCTAGGACGGACATTCCTGTCTGTCCATCATTCACAAGTTGATAGAGCCTTTCCTTTTGGAGTGATACAGAGAGCGGGAGGCGAGGTGGACCTGCCCTGATTCGCGAAAAAATCGTCGAATGCCGAGAGTTCCTTTCGCGGTAAATACTGATCTGCGGAGCTGCAAATCGATGGGTTATGAGCAATCGGATATTGCTTTTTCACCCGGCGCAGCAGAGACTTAGAGTGGGCGGGCGGATCCGGCGTCCAGTCTGTGGAATAGCCTGACCAGTTCACAGGAGTCGTGAACTCATGAAGAGTACTGTGATTGCCTGGTGCTTCTGTATCGGGTGGGGGGCGATTTTCTGTCTGTCCATAAGCGGGGCGGATCAGCGGTTTTCCACCGGCTCGACCGATCCGATCGTTGGCTTTATCGACGATCAGATCCGGAAGACCTGGGACGAAAATGAAATCAAGCCGAGCCCCGTCGCTGACGATGCGGAGTGGGTTCGTCGTGTCCATCTGGATGTGGTCGGGCATGTCCCGTCGGGGCAAACCGTCGAAGAGTTCCTGCGCGACAAGAACCCCGCTAAACGCAGCCTGCTGATCGAAACGTTGCTGGCGGATCCGGGGTACGTCCGGAACTTTATGACCTATTGGACGAATACTCTGATCGGGCGGGTAACGCCTGAGAAGACGAATCGGGCTGCGCTGGAGAAGTTCCTGCGTGAGAGTTTTGCCAAGAACCGCCCCTGGAATGAGATCGCCTATGACTTGATCTCTGCGGAAGGTCGTTTCGACGAAAACGGGGCTGTGAACTACCTGCTGGCCCAGCTGCAGCTGAACCCTAATAGCGAAGAGTACGTCGTGGAGGCTACCGCCAAAACGGCCCGCATTTTCCTGGGGCTGCAGGTGCAATGTACGCAGTGTCACAACCACCCGTTTAACGACTGGAAGCAGAATCAGTTCTGGGAGTTCAACAGCTTCTTCCGCCAGATGCTGCGGGAGGATCACGAGAAGTACAACCCCGCCACGGGGCGAATGGATGACGACTACTCGGAACTGGTGCATCGCGATTTTGATGGCCCGGTCTACTATGAGACACGAGCGGGGCTGATGCTCGTGGCCTACCCGAAGTACTTCGGAACCGAAGTCGACCCCGGAACAGACACGAATCGTCGACTGGAACTGGCGAAATCAATCACGCGGGATGACTCGAACAAGTGGTTGGCTAAAGCGATGGTGAATCGCATGTGGGGCCACTATTTTGCCTATGGGTTTACGCGGCCGATTGATGATATGGGCCCCCACAATCCCCCGAGCCATCCGGAACTTCTCGATCGCCTGACCGACGAGTTCATCAAGAGCGGGTACGACCTCAAGCAGCTCTCTCGCTGGATCTGTAACTCCGAGGCCTACAATCTCAGCAGCAAGTTCAACCCGAAGAACGAGATCGATAACCCCGCCAATGGAGAGGTCCCACTCTTCAGCCACATGTACGTCAAGCCATTGCAGGTGGAACAGCTGTTTGAGTCATTGCTGGTTGCCACGGAGGCGGACACTGGGGTTCGCGACAGCGGAACGTCAGGCGACTATGAACGTCGCAGGATGCAGCAACAGAGTTGGATCGATCAGTTCCTCCGAATCTTCGGAAACGATGAAGAGGAACCGACCCTGTATAGCGGAACGATCCCGCAGGCACTGCTGATGATGAACGGGCCATTGGTTCGGACAGCGATTAGCGGCGAGAAGGGGAGTTACCTGTACACGGTGATGACGAACCCAGCCTACAAGAAGGACCCCGAGCGGATTCGGGCTCTCTACCTGGCAGCGCTGGGCCGGACGCCAACGAGTACTGAGATGAAGGGGTTGCAGTCGATGATGGCCAAGTATCCCGACAGGCTTTCGGCCTATCAGGACCTCTATTGGGCTCTGCTCAACTCGAACGAGTTCATCGTCAATCACTAGCCACAGTTCCTGTTCGTGCTGCTCACCACACCTCGTTGTCCCGCAAAACACACTCTTTTGATCAAGAGACTGACATGTTCCAACAAGGCATGACCCGTCGGCACTTTATGAGCCACGCAGCTCTGGGAAGTGCAGCACTCTTGGGGGCAAGTGAGTTCCTGCACCATCTGCAGCTGAACGCGGCAGAGGTGTCGAAGAACCGCAAGGCATGCATTCTCGTCTGGCTGGGTGGCGGGGCTCCGACGATCGACATGTGGGACCTCAAGCCGGGGTCCAAGAATGGCGGCGAGTTCAAACCCATCAGCACGGCGGGGGATTTGCAGATTTGCGAACATCTGCCCTCAATCGCCAAACAGATGGATTCGCTGTCGGTGGTCCGGTCGATGAGTACGCGCGAGGCGGACCATGCTCGCGGGACGTACTTCATGCATACCGGGTTTGTTCCGAATCCGACCGTCGTTCACCCCACGTTTGGCTCGGTCGTGAGCTATGAACTGGGAACGAAACGGAAAGAGTTGGAGATTCCGGCGTTCGTCTCGATTGGTGGTGGCGGGATGAGTCCCGGTTTCCTCGGGATGTCGCATGCTCCCTTTACCGTGGACGCTGGGGGGCGAATCCAGAATGCCGACATGGCCGGGGTCGATCCGAATCGCCTCGGGGCACGTCTCTCCATGCTCGAAACCATCGAAGACGGGTTCATCAAGTCGAATCGCGGCGACGCAGGCCAGGCTCACAAAGATGTCTACAGCAAGGCTGTGAATCTGATGCGGTCCGAGCAGATGCATGCCTTTAAGATCGATTCCGAGAAGCCCGAGGTCCGCGAGGCGTATGGACGTGGGGGATTCGGCGATAGCCTGTTGATGGCCCGCCGGTTGGTTGAAGTCGGGGTTCCATTTGTCGAGGTCAACACCCTCGGCGGGTGGGATCTGCACAACGATGTGTTTAACACCCTGAAGAATCAACGGCTTCCGCAGCTGGATAAAGGCATCGCCGCGTTGACAGCTGACCTCAAAGAGCGGGGTATGCTGAACGATACGGTGGTGGTTTGTATGGGCGAGTTCGGTCGGACTCCCCGGATCAATCAGAACGTCGGCCGTGACCACTGGGCGACCAGCTGGTCAGTGCTAATTGGGGGCGGGGGCTTGAAGAGTGGGGTCGCAATCGGCGAAACTGATGAAGATGGCACACGGATCGTCGGGGACAGCTACCTGCCCAGCGATCTGTGGTCGACCGTGGCCTACGCCCTCAAGATTCCTCTCGACACGGTGCACACCTCCAAGCGTGGACGCCCCATGAAGATCGCCGGCGGGGGGCAGCCAATCAAGGGCCTGATTGGCTAGCAGGCATGCTTCGACGAATCGCTCCTGGTGGTTCATTCTGTTCGGTTCTCTCAAGTTGCGAGAAATGCCGTGAACTCAGATGCAGTCCTGCCATCGTATGATCCGCCATCGTCCGACGAACTGCGGACGGACGGGATTTATTCGTCGAACCATACCGACGAATTCGTGCAGTTGTTCACGAAGGCCCAGCGGCCGCTCTATCTGTTTATCCTGAGCCAGACGGGCAACACCCAGGACGCGGAGGAGATTCTGCAGAACGCCAACGTGGTGATCTGGAAGAAGGCCGATCAGTTCGGTGTCGGGACGAACTTCTTTGCGTGGGCCTGTCAGATTGCCCGGTTTGAGGTGTTGCAGTTCCGGCAGCGCCACCGGCGAGACAAGCTGCAGTTTAGTGAAGAGTTTCAGGAGATCGTGGCTCGCGAGACGATTTCGAAGCAGGACGATCTGGAACTCCAGCGTCAGGCACTGGAACATTGCATCCGCAAGCTGTCTCCCCGGGATCAGGCATTGATCCGTGAGCGTTACCAGCCGGGCTCATCCGGAAAGGATCTGGCCTCGGACCTCGGTCGGCCCGCGAACTCGGTCTATCAGTCGCTGGGGCGGATTCGTCGGGTGCTGATGGAATGTATTCAGCGCCGGATTGCAGAAATGTGATCGATCGTCGTCGATTTGCGGCGAATGTACGGCCTCGCTCTCGGGTTATATTTTCGATGAAGTTCCGTGGCGGACACGGACGCAGCGTTCGAAGGTCAGTTCCCTTAACCCAGATTCCAACTCCAGCTGATGGCCACTGAATTTCAGACTGAAATGCTTTCTCTCCTGAACGCGTTGAGCGAAAACCGGCTCTCGCGCGAGGGAATTAAGCGTCTGGAACATCTGGTGATCTCCAGCCGCGAAGCCCGACAGATGTACGTGCGATACATGAATCTGCACGGTACGCTGGCTTGGGATGCGGGATTGAGTGAGGCGTTTACGACTCCGAAGTCGAATGACGTGAAAAAAGCAGGGGGGCGACGGCGGCTCATTTCCGGTCCGTCTTCGGCGAGCACGACTCCCGCACGGCCAGAACGCTGGTCTGTTGCTCGGGTGGGGAGTCTGGCCGCATTCGCAGCTCTGTTTCTATTCGTGTCCATTCTCTGGTTGACCAAGCAGGCGGCTCCCAGTGTTGTGGCGACTGTTGAGAAGCCTCTGACCGCTCCAGAGTTGTCGGTTCAGCCAGCTCCCGTTCCAGTGGAGAGTACGCCCTCACAAGCTTCCGGGGGAGCATTTGCACCTCAGGTGAGTCTGGCCACCGCAGCTGTGCCTGCTCCGACTCCGACTCCGACTCAAGCTTCCTCAACAACGGAAGTCCCGCTTTCGACTCAGGACAAGCCCAGCGCTGTGGTGGCGACGAGCGATCAGCCTGTGGTGAAGAGTGCGGCATTCGATGCCATTACTCCGGCTCCGGTCAGTGACTTTGAAATCGTCTCTCGCATTAATGGTCTGCTTGAGAAGAAGTGGGAAGAGTCTGGAGTCCAACCCGCTCCGCCCGCGGATGACCCGGAGTGGTTGCGTCGAGTCTATCTCGATCTCGCGGGGCATATTCCCGATCGGGTCAGCCTGAATCAGTTCCTGACGGATCATCGCCCGAATAAGCGGCGTCTGGTGGTTGAGTCACTGCTTCAGACCCCAGACTATGCCCGCAACCTGACGACGATCTGGATGAATCTGCTTGTCGGGCGGGCCAATGAACGGCCGATCAACCGTGAGGCTCTCGCCAAGTTTCTCCGCCACCAGTTCCACGGGAATCGTCCTTGGACAGAGACGGTTTCCAAGCTGGTCGCAGCCGAGGGAGACGGCAACGAGGTTGGGGAGGCGAACTTCCTTCTCGCTCACCTGAATAATCAGGCGGTCCCGGCCACAGCTGTGACGACCCGAATTTTCCTGTGCCGACAGGTGCAGTGTACGCAGTGCCACAAGCACCCCGACTCCAAGCATGGCGGTTCCATGGCCGGTTTCTGGGAGCTCAACAGCTTCTTCCAGCAGGCCTCCGTCGTCGAGAATACGAAATATGATCCTACCACCGGACGTACGGAAGTGGTCAGCCGGTCCCTCGTCGATAAGCCCGTCGGTGGTCCGATATTCTTTGACGACTTGAGCGGGTTGATGCGGGTGGCCTACCCGAAGTTTGCCGGGCACGAGGTCGACCCCGATCCATCCATCAAACGGCGTCTGGAACTCGCGCGGTTGATGACAACCGTCGATCGTCAGGAATTGGCTGCCGCCCTGGTCAACCGCACGTGGAATCATTTCTTCGGACAGGGGCTGGTGAATCCAATCGATGATATGGGACCACATACTCCCTGTGCCCATCCCGAACTGCTCAAGGCTCTGACTGACGCGGTCGTGGCCTCCGGGTTCGACCTCCAGCGATTGAACCGCTGGATCGTGATGTCGCGGGCCTACCAGTTGTCGAGCTCGGCAGTGCCGCCATCTTCTGGCGATCAACTCGCCGATGATGACACTCCACTCTTCAACCGGATGAACATTAAGCCGATGTCGGCGGAGCAGATGTTCGATTCGCTGCTCGTGGCCACAGCTGCCAATTATGTCGGGGCAACTGACTGGGAACAGGCTGACAATCAACGCCAGACGTGGATGAAGCAGTTCTACACCGCGACTGAGAATGAAGAGAATTGCGACACCTCTCGCTTCGACGGCACCTTCTCCCAGACGCTGATGATGATGAATGGCGATCTGGTTCAGAAGGCAGTCAGCAATCGCCCAGGAACCGTCCTGTATGAGATCACGCGTTCCAAGATGGATGACCAGGAGCGAGTCCGGCAGCTCTGTCGGGCCGCATTGAGTCGTGACCCTCGACGTTCAGAACTGACGGCATTTCAATCAGCTGTCAAACGCCGTGGAGATGGGAAGAAAACGGACCCCAGTGCATACGAGGATCTCTTCTGGAGTTATTTGAACTCCACGGAGTTTTCGGTCAATCATTAGACCGGTCGGAACTTCACGCCTGCGATATCGTGATGCGGCTTCAGGTGTTCAGCCAGCGGACTTCCCCCTATTCGCGGGGAGCGCGTGGGTGTAGCATCCCGTTGGTAGAAGAGCGAGCCTGTCGCAGGCTGTGCGCTGCCATCGCATGCCCCCAAGACAATTGCTACATGAAGAGAGCCGCGAATCATCATCGATATACCGACAACCAGCGGTCTCGTTCTGGACTCGCTCCGCTGGAATTGGTGCTTGTGCTGCCGCTGATGATGATGGTGGCTGGGCTGATGCTGTTTGTGGCCAACGCGGCGGTGTGGAAACTCCGCAGTCATGGTGCTGCACGCGAGGCCGCGTTCCAGCAGTTTTATCCCCGTACCGGCGAGATCTCGAAGTCGCCGCCCGACTGGGTTCGCCCCGATGTGGCGACCACTGTTCTTGCAGGTCCTCCGGTCTGGAGCTCTGACCCCTTTGAGATGCACGAACTCTTGCGTGGTCCCA
>JAXMBW010000008.1:0-217831 GCA_046349675.1 Planctomycetaceae bacterium
TGAGCTGTATTGGCGATCGGACCAAGCAATCCGAACAGACACATGACCGCAAACAACAAGGAGCGGATGACATAATCTCGATCCATGGCCACCCCATAGTCGGCCGCAAATCGTGATTTCATCCACAAGAACCCAAACAAGCCAAAGTCGACCCCGGACATCCCTCCGAACGTGGGGCCCGACTCCAGAAACTGGGAGAAGTTCGACACCAGGGCAATGACGAGCACGATCCCCAGGAAACGCCAGGAACCGCTGCGCTGCTCGATGGCCCTCCCGTACGAGAGTGTGGCCGACATGTTGAACAGCAGGTGCAGCGGGCCAAAATGAAGAAAGATCGGCGCGATCCAGCGGTAAAACTGCCGCTTGGCGAATACGCCCCAGATGCTGTCGTAAGTAATGCGATTGGCCACCTCGTCGATGTGATATTCGGCGAACTGGAATCGCGCGACTGCGTCTCTGTCTTCTCCCAGATGCGTGTTCACTGCGACCAGAATCGACAGGAGGATCAGTACCGCAGTGACGGGGATCTGAGTCTGAACACCAGCCCAGCGCTGGGACATTTGGATCTGTCGCTTGCGAGCCGCAATGTCGGCGCTGACTTGCTGCTCACGCAAGGCGTTCGCCTTCTCCGCGACAGCTGCGTAGCGTGGATCGTGGGGGTTCTCGCGAAACTTGGCGAACTCTTCGCGGGCCTGGGCCACGCGGTCTTCGTCGTGAATCCAGATCGCCCATTCCGCGCCGTCTCGTTCGACCTTCGTCGAAATCCCGCTGGCATAGAGATAGTCATGTAGCAGAGATGCGGAATTCGGATCAGTCAGGGTGCCAAGGCGACGCATAGTTCAAGGGAATCCCAGGGGAGTTTGTGCCGGTCGAGGTTAACTCGCGGGCCCCCTCAACCGCAAGAAGCCCCAACTTGCCAACAGCTCCCCATCCTCAACGATCGCCCCGGAGACTCTGCCAGAAGTTTGCCGCAGCTTCACGGGACTCGGGGGGCGTGTCCGCGGGTTCGATCCATTCACCGGTTCGGGGATCAGGCTTGCGAGTGGCATCGATCAGGAGGGTGCCCGCGCGGGACAAGTCGAGGCAGGCTCGGTGGGCCGAGTCACGTACAGTAGTCACAGTCAGGAAGTCACTGGCCGGGTCGGACATCTGGGCCACATGCTGCCAGACGGTCGATGAGTCGGTGATTGCGACATCCTCGTCGACCCCGATCAACAGCATGACATCCGCCAGTGCCGGCCATTGGGCGAGGCCCTGTAAGATCCGACGAGCATGACCGGGGAATCGAGTCCGCAGGCCGACGAACGCAATCCGTCGTCCCTGAACATCTCGACTGAATTGAAACGTCTGAACGCCGGGATGAATCCGCCGCATGACCGGGAGCAACAGCTGCGACAGGAGCGGTGCCCACGCCGATTCCTCGGAGTTCCCCGTCGCATGTACCACATACGGCAGCACCGGCTGCGAACGATGCGTCACAGCTGTGACTCGAATTACGGCAAGGCGTTGCCGTGTGACGAGCAATCCGGCGGGCGAGGCCACGGTCCCTTGCGCGGCGTCGATTTCCTGGGGATCGATGTACCCTTCGATGAGGAAGTCGGCATCGGCGGGCCCCTCCAGTTCGAGGGTCCGACCTCGCACCACATTCAGTGTCTGTCCCCGCAGCACACTCGCCAGCTGGCAGGCGTCGGTATCGGGGATCCCTGGCAACTGGGCCGCCAGATGCAGCAGCGGATCGCCTCCAATCGAGATCATGACCGGCGTCGGTTTGTTCTGATGCCGATACTCATCCACGATGTCGGGCCCACGATCGGTCAGCGGCCAGTGCACCAGCAGTGACTGCGGTCCACCGACCTCAAGCACTGGGGCACTGATCCAGCGCTGGCCCGTCTCGGGCGAGGTCAGCCACACCTGGGCACACGTCACGGTCGGCCCGGTCTCGCCGGGAAAGCTGCGAGGAAACGGCAGCTCGTGCAGATTGATATCACGGCCGAGACGGGCGACTTGTTGTGAGAAAGCGGTCTTCTGCGTGCGCGGGACCAGCTTGGCCAAACGGGCGAAGACCGGGGCCAGCTTCGACTCGTTTGACGCATCGGGGAGACGCGGGGTCAGCCATTCATCGAGCCGTTGCCCCGCTGCTCCAAAGCTCTCATCTCCCAACGCCAGCAGTACGCGTCCGGGCGTCCCGAGCAGGTTGGTCACCATCGGGACTCGGCTGCCTTTGACCGACTCAAACAGCACTGCGGGACCACCCAGCGAGTCCGACCGGCGGGCCTCGCTGGTGATCGCAGCGATCTGGTGGCGCGGATCGATTTCCTGCGGGATCCGCACCAGTTCCCCGGTGTGCCCCAGCTTCTGAAGGAAATCGCTCAGCTGATCAAAGGCCATGGCTCATCCCTGAAGCGACGACACTTTTACTCCATCGCCTTCGCGATGATGGCCCGCGCCTTAGCGGCCCCGGTCTTACAGACTTCCAACGCGTCCTGCTCCCACAGTTCCTTGTTGAACAGCTCCAGCGACAGTGCGCAGCTGACGCCGTTCGCGCGGAGCCCCTTGAGGATCGGGACGATCGGACAGTCGCCATCGCCGGGGTAGACGCGGTCGCTGTCGTTGAGCGAGGTCCGCTCGCGGGCGGGATAATCGTTGATATGGAAGACATGGATTGCGTTCTTCGACAGGAGATTCAGCCCCTCGAACGACGACCCGCCACGATAGAGGTGATAGAAGTCGGGCAGCAGACAAGCTGCCGGGTGTCCCGCTTCGACGATCACTGCCACGGTTTCAGCCAGTCGGGACAAGTTCTTGGAGAAGCCCCAGACCTCAGCCATTGGGACAACGCCCATGCCGACGCCGACTTCGAGAGCAGCGCGGTAACGTTCGGCGACGACCCGCAGATCCATGACCTGGGCATTGGCGTCATGAGCTCCAACAGGCGGAGCCGCCATGCGGGAGCCTCCGAGGGCAAGGATCATCTCGGAGTCGCGCTTGAGTTCCTCAATCCCGGCTTTGCGCTCGGACTCGCTGTCGACGATCCACTTGGCAAAGCCGATCGCGCTTTCGACGGTCATGTTCGCATCGTCGAGCATCTTGCGCAGGTCGGAGAGCTTGCCGCCGCTTTCGACGTAGGCTTTCAGATCGCCGATCCATGGCTCGATCCCCTCGAAGCCCGCCTGTGCGGCGACCTGGATTTGCTTATCGACCGTCAGCTTCTGGCCGCGAATGGTGCTGGTATTGAGACAGACCCGGAATGGACCTGGATTCGACTTCGCCACGTTGATCTCCGCTTGTAGCTCCGGGGCAAGACCTGCCCCCACACATCCGATCGCAGCTGCGGCAAGCCAGTCTCGCCGCGTCACTTCACCGAACAACATACATCACTCCTGCGAAACAGGTCGATGACCGACCAGATGGAAGACATCGTGGCAAGCCGGTGCGAGCGACGCAATCAAGTGGGGCCTGATCCGCTTGTGGTGAGCTATGTGAGATCTTGAAGAGGACAGACAGGAATGTCTGTACCACTCAAACGGAAGCCAATCCCGTTTATCTCACTCGCGAGCGTGCATTGTCGTAGATCCGCACATAGTCCGCCGCACTGCGGGCCCATGACCAGTCCCGGCTCATGCCGTTCTTGATCAACCGATTCCAGGTGGGCTTGTCGTGCTGGAAGACTCCGACCGCTTTCCAGACGCACGCGAGGAAGGCTTCCGAGGTGTATTGCGTGAACTTGAAACCGTTGCCAGTCCCGTTGCCCATCGACTCAGGGGTACAGTCGACCACCGAGTCAGCCAGGCCACCCACATTGCTGACGATCGGCGGGCTACCGTAGGCCAGGCTGTACATCTGGTTGAGGCCGCACGGCTCAAACTGACTCGGCATCAGGAAGGCATCGATCCCCGCTTCGATCCGGTGGGCCAGTGCTTCGTTAAAGCCGACGACCGAGGCCACTTTGTTGGGGAACTGGTTCTTCAGTTCCTGCAGCCAGTTCTCGTACTTGAGCTCTCCAGCTCCGAGGCAGACGAACTGGATGTCGGCCCGGAAGAGCTCGGCCGCCCGAGCGGCGATGAGCCCCAGACCCTTCTGGTCGGTCAGTCGCGAGACAACGCCGAGCAGCATGCTGTCGGGCTTCTGCGGCAGGCCGACTTCTCGTTGCAGAGCAGCTTTACACGCCGCCTTACCTTCCTTGACCGTTTCGAGAGTGTACCGCTGAGCGAGTGCGGCATCGGTCGCGGGGTTCCACTCTGTCGTGTCGACACCGTTCAGAATCCCGCACAGGGCATCGCCGCGAGCCTGCAACGAAGGATCGAGCCCATACCCGAACTCAGGCTGGCAAATCTCGCGGGCATAGGTCGGACTGACCGTGTTGACGATCTCCGACATCGCGATGCCGGCCTTGAGCATGTTCAGCTCGCCGTAGTACTCCAGCTGTCGCCAGTTAAACAGATCCCAGCGGAGCCCCGAGTGCTTGTAGTCCCACCAGGGGAAACGCCCCTGAAACGCCATGTTATGAATCGTGAAGACGCTGGCGGTCTTCTGGAACCAGGGCTGCAGCCGGTACTCGCTGGCGAGCATGGCCGGGATCAGTCCAGTTTGCCAGTCGTTGGCATGCACGATATCGGGTTGCAGATCGAGATAACGTGCGGCTTCGAGAACAGCCCGCGAAAAAAAGCTGAAGCGTTCGGCGTTATCGGCGTAGTCGTGGCCCTTCTCCAGATACAGCCCCGCCCGATCAAAGTAGTCGGGCTGATCGATCAACAGGACGCGAACCTGTGACCCGGGTAGAGAGGTCGAGCGAATCTCGGCTTCCACTCGCTTTTCACCGACGGGAATGATCAGCTTGCCGACCGGTTCTCCGGCGAGGTTCGGTTTGATGATCTTGCGGTAGTACGGGAGAGCCAGCGTGACTTCGTGTCCGAGTCCCGCAAGGGCTTTCGACAACCCCGACGCGACATCGGCCAGCCCCCCCGTCTTGGCAAACGGATTGGCTTCCGAAGCGACCATCAGAATTCGCATGCTCTGTCTCCCTGTTTCTCGATCCGTCTTGAACTGGTCCGGCCGATCGCAAGTCGATCGACAAGAGGGGCTAACACATCATGGCCCAAACCTTCCGCAGCCCGCAGCATCCGCGAGATCGAGCGGTATGGTGATTCTCGGTCTTCTCCCGATCATGCAGAAGCGACCGCGAGAACACCCACCGCACCGGGACTACGCGTGCCGACAACCAGCTCCACAGCTGTGCTGACCGGGCGGCGGAGAGCATTGGCCCATGACAGGGAGTGAGCGGCTCCCGCCTCCCGCGACATGACCCGCGGGAGCACTCATGAGTTTGTCCACGGTTTTGGCCTGGCAATGGGGGCAGGCGGGCATTTCATCCCGTCGGACGAGTTCCTCGAACTGGCGACCGCACTTGCGGCACTCGAAGTCGAACATCGGCATGGAAAGCCTCCAAATCGCAACGAACTCATCTGAAACCCACACCGGTCGGACCGACCCGAATGCGTGTGAGGCACAGTGTACCGCCGTTTGAAAATCGCCGCGACACTCGACCGGTTGCGACGCCACCCAATCAGCGCATTCTCATTTCAGGAATTCCGTCGATTTCACGGGACTCCAGCAGCGTTCCCACAAAAATCGCTGTCTTCCAATCATTTCAGTGCCTGTTCAGTTCATTGAAATTGTCGCAAAACGACAGATCAAGCGGTTTCACGAGCTGCTCCGTGAGCAGTTGATATTCGTGATGCCTGGGACTGCCTCGCTGACACTCAGGACAACTTTATATAGTCCACCGTCAGGACGGATCCCGGTGGTGGTCAACTCCACCTGCGTGTTGCTTGCTTTCAGGAACTCACCCATGACGACGCCTTCTCTTTACTCGCTGCATTGGGATCTCGACTCGATTCTCCCGAATCCGCAGACTCCCGAGTTCCAGGCCCATCTCGATCGTTTCAAGGCGGACCTCATCGCGGTCGCCGACCACTCCGACAAGCTGCCACCGATCACCGAGGCCGGTGCCCCCGCAGTCTGGGGCCCGTTGATCGAACAGTTGTCGTCGATCCTCGCCCGTCAGGAAGACCTGTCGGCGTTCGTCGGTTGCCACGCTGCTGCTGATTCGGAGAACAAGGAGTACCAGCGAGTCGAAGGCGTTCTTTCGGCGTTCACCCCCCTCCGACAGCGGGCACTGGCCAATGTGGAGCTCGCCTTTGTCGGCGTCGACCAGAAAGCGTTCGACCAATTCATCAACGGGGATGCCCGGCTCAAGACGTTGCGATTCGTGCTGGAAGAGTGCCGCCGTAATGCAGCTCTGCGACTACCGAAAGACCAGGAGCAACTTCTCAACGAGCTGGCTGTCGATGGCTCGCAGGCTTGGTCACGGCTTTATGACCGCATCTCGGGTGAGCTGAAGATCGAGGTCATGGAGCGCGGCGAAGTCGTCAAGAAGTCGCCCGGGCAGATCCAGTTCGACATGCCCGAACGCTCCGTCCGCCAGAACAACTTCTATGCCTTCAACAAGGCGTGGTCCTCGCTGGCCGATACGTGTGCCGACTCGTTGAACCACCTCTCAGGAGCCCGGCTGACGAAGTACGCCCGGCTCGGTGTCGATCACCTCGCTGCTCCTCTCCGGCTCAACCGGATGACGCGAGAGACCCTCGACGCGATGTGGGGGACGATCACCGACAAGAAAAAATGCCTGCTCCCGTACCTCGACCGCAAGGCGAAGCTGCTCGGCGTGCAGAAGCTGGCGTGGTATGACCAGGCCGCCCCGTTGCCCACCTCACTGGGCGAACCGCCGCAAGCCGACCTGCCTTATCCGCAAGCAGTCGATCTCGTCTGCGACACCTTCGACAAGTTCAGCCCCGACCTCGGCGACTTCGCAAAACACGCATTCGGCCACAAGTGGGTCGAAGCCGAGAACCGCGCGGGTAAGCGCCAGGGGGCCTTCTGTACCGGCATCCCGACGAAGAAGCAGACCCGCGTCTTCATGACCTACACCGGTACCGCCGACAGCATGTCGACGCTGGCTCACGAACTGGGGCATGCCTACCACTCGTGGGTGCTACGCGAGCAACCGTTCCTACTGCAGGACTACCCGATGAACCTCGCTGAAACAGCGTCCACATTCGCGGAGGCTGTCCTTGGTGAAAAGCGGCTCGCAGCTGCCACTTCCGTCAGCGAACAGCTGGGGATGCTCGACCAGATGCTGGGTGATGCGGTGGCGTTCCTAATGAACATCCACTGCCGGTTCCTGTTCGAGGACCGATTCCATATCGCTCGCAAGCAGGGCGAGGTCAGTGCCGCCGAGCTGTCGGCTTTGATGCTGGCCGCCCAGAAGGAAGCGTACCTGAACGCCTTCGACGACGAGGGCTGGTACCCCGACTTCTGGATCTCGAAGCTGCACTTCTACATCCACGGCTGGCCGTTCTACAACTTCCCGTACACGTTCGGGTATCTGCTGTCGAATGGTCTCTATTCGATCGCAGCTGAGGGGGACAAGAACTTCCCCGAGCGTTACCGCCAGTTCCTGATCGCGACCGGATGCCAGCTGACCGAAGACGCCGTGCAGTCGTCGCTGGGTTACGACCTGCGCAAGCCCGACTTCTGGGCCCGAAGCATTGAAGTCATTGCCCAGCGTGTCGACCGGTTCGTGAAGCTCGCCGACGGGGTCCTCGCCGGTTGAGCGGTCCGCATGTAGGGTGGGAACATTTGCTCTAGTTGCAGGACCGTCCTGCGCAATTCCGATTTGAAGCTGGCATAAGCCAATCCCGCGCGGGACAATATTGATCGGGGCTCACCCCTGCCCGCTGTGCCCGGAGTCGGTTGATGAAACGCATCCCAAAGAATCCCGGTCTGCTGCCATCCCTCTCTCGGCGAGAGCTGTTGCAGAGTGTCGGAGGTGGCTTTGCCGGGCTGGCCCTTTCGAGCTTGTTGCATCAGGACGGGTTGCTCGCCGAGGACGCAGCTTCTCCGAAACCCCGCCCTGGTTCGGCTCATTTCCGCCCTCGGGCCAAGGCGGTCATCCAGCTGTTCATGGGCGGGGCGGCGAGTGCAGTCGACCTGTTCGACTTCAAGCCAGCTCTCATCAAGTACGACGGCAAGGCCTCCGACTTCGGCGAGAAGGTCGAGACGTTCCAGGACGGACTCGGTCCGTGGATGCGGCCGCAGTGGGAGTTCAAACCCTATGGCGAGTGCGGAAAACCGCTGAGCGAGGTCGTGTCGGCCCTTGGCAGCTGCGTCGACGACATGGCCTTCGTCCACAATATGGTGGGCAAGACCGGCGTTCACAGCCAGGCGACCTACCTGCAGGCGACCGGGTTTCAGAACCCCGGATTCCCTGGCATGGGGTGCTGGGTCAGCTATGGGCTGGGGAGCGAGAATCAGAATCTGCCGGCGTTTGTCGTTCTCCCCGATCATCGTGGCTTCGCGTCGAACGGGACCAAGAACTGGGACGCGGCTTTCCTGCCCGGCCAGCATGCGGGAGTGACGGTCTTCCCCGGTCGCAATCCGCCGATTCACGACCTCTTTCCCGACTCGCGAGTCCCGGCCATCTCGAAGGATCGCGATGAGGCAGCGCGCCAGGTGCTGGCGAAGCTGAACGCGGAGTCACTCTCCCTGGGGAGTGGTGACTCTCGGTTGGAGGCCCGCATCCGCAGCTATGAACTCGCCGCCCGCATGCAGCTGGCGGCGCCGGAGGCCCTCGACTTCGGCGGTGAGCCGGAGCATGTCCTCAAGATGTACGGGCTCGATGCGGTGCCCTCGTCGTTCCCGACCGAGATCAATGACACCGAAGAGACGGTTCACTTCTCCCGCAAGTGTCTGGTCGCCCGCCGGTTGATCGAGCGCGGGGTGCGGTTCGTGCAGATCTGGTCGGGGAACGACAACGGGTTCCCCCGCCGGAACTGGGACTCGCACGAGGACATCCGCCGCGACCACGGCCCGCTGGCGACCGGGATGGCACGCGGGGCCAGTGCCCTGATCCGCGACCTGAAGCAGCGCGGGCTGCTGGATGAGACGATCATTCTGTGGACGACCGAGTTCGGTCGGATGCCGTCCTCACAAGGCGGCAAGGGGCGCGACCACAACCCGTACTGCTTTACGAACTGGCTCTGCGGCGGCGGCATCAAGGGCGGCGTCAGCCACGGCGAAAGCGACGAATGGGGCTACAAACCCCTCGACCGCCTCCACCCCACCCAGGTCTACGACATCCACGCCACCATCCTGCACCAGCTGGGCCTGGACCACACCAAACTCACCATGCGCAGCCACGGCATCGACCGAAGACTGACCGATGTGCATGGGGAGGTGATTCACGAGATTGTGGGGTAGCTGAACAAAACGCTACTATTACTGCCATAAGTTCAATAGGAGAGATGTTCGTCATTGAACAGTGTGGAATCAGCGTGCTTGCTGTCAGACAAATTGGTTTTCCAGACTCATTCATTCCATATAATGCATTGGTGGCAATCAAACCTTAGAGGCTGACAAACAACCTCAATAGACCTCGTGTTTCACGATGCTGGGTGGAGGATTCTGAAGCAGATGGCCGCGAGGGAGAGGTTGTTCCAGGCATCGATCAGAGTGGGATGTCGGTCATAGCGGATGCGCATGCGACGCAGTCCCTTGATCCAGCTGAAGGTGCGTTCGACGGGCCAGCGGAATCGGCCCAGGTGCGAACCGTGTGGGCGGTTGCGGTAACGAATGGCGGAGTCGATGCCGCGAGCCGACAGCGCCTCCCGAGTGGCCTGGCTGTCGTATCCGGCGTCGGCGAAGAGGAGGTCTGGTAACTGGCGTGGTCGTCCCGGCTGGCCCCCGATCGCGGGATACGCGGCGACGGTGGGCAGGATCTCGCGATGATCGCTGAAGTGGGCGGGAGCACTACGCAGGACCAGCGGAGTCCCGCGCAGGTCGGTCAGCAATGTCAGCTTTGTCCCGAGTTTTCTGCGGTCGACGGGGCTGGGGCCACTGCGATCACCACCGCCAAACGCCCTCACGTGAGTCGAGTCGATCAGTACGACGCTGCCACTCAGACAGCCACGTTGACGAAGCCGCGACAACAATCGGAGATGCACACGCTGCCACACACCGAGTTCCTGCCAGAGCCTCAAGCGTCGCCGTGCAGTTTCACCGCAGCAACCGAATTCCCGCGGGATGTCCTTCCAGCGACAGCCGACCGTCAACACGAACCAGATCACTTTCAGTACGACCGCGTGCGGGATGGCAGGCCGCCCTCCTCGCCTCCCCGACGGCTCTTGCGTCGGCAACAACGACACGACAGACTCGCAAAACGCATCCGGCAGGCGGGCTTCCATGATTCGCTCCTTCCATGATCGTGGTGAGATACGATCACAGGGCGCAAATCTCATGCCCCTTGTCGGATGCCATTTTTACAGGTTGTTTGTCAGCCTCTTAGGAGTGCATTGTGCAAAACGATATGTCGGATTCTGAATTGACTCAATGGATGCGTACTGCGGATGAAAACTCATTTGCAGAGCGTATTGAACGTATGAGGTTTCTCAGAAACCTGTATCCCAAAGAGCAGGGTTTTCTTCTTTTCGGTGGTCCGATGTTGGCTGAGGCGATACATGAGATGCAAGTGTCTTTTATTTACGGATTAGACCTCGCGTGTGTACTAACAGCTCAAGTTGTAATTGAGAATCTGCTAGACGGAACTATCGACTTTTTTGGATCCACAGTTTCAAAAAGTGGACTGAAGAACCTTGCTCGTCAATCTTTAGACAACAATGCGATCACAGAATCCGAGTATGATGCAATAGAGAGGCTCAGACTAATTCGAAACCATTACACTCACCCTCAACCTTTTATGGAGAAAGGTTGCTTGATAAAGCGGTGCATTGATTCCAGTGCATCAATTGACGATACGATGAGGCAGGATGCTGAAAGAGCGATCACGACTGTTGTCAGTATTGTCTCGCGACCTCCATACGCTGTGTAAAGAGTTCCTGATCATTTACGGCGGAACTGTGCGAACAAAAAGTCTTGAATACTGTCGCATTCGCGACACTCTGTTTGTGTTCCAATTCTATAAATCACTCTGCCTCCAAATTTCTTTTGCACATTGCCGGTCAAGGCGGGCCAGCTGGGTCAGGCGGAGGTCGATGATCTCGCTGATTTCGTTTGCGCATTTCACGTACACGAACGGCAGGCAGACGGCCACTACTTTTCGAGGTTGTCCGGCGTCAGTCGGGATGTACTGAACACGGATGATCTCTTCCGGGTTGCGGTCACAGCGGTCCCACTGCGACGAGATGAGCTGGAACGTCGAGTTCAGAATCGCGACATAATCACCAATCTGCAGATCCTCCCCGGCCACGCATTGAGCGAGTGATGGCTGCATAGTGCTGGCAGACGAGGTCTTCATGGTAGGACCAGAGACCGCATTCATCGAGAAAGGTTCGGGGTGCGCCGAGAAATTCCTCTGGGCACTTATGTCAGCAACGAGGGATAAGATGCAACAACTGGTTCGTCACATGCTGCCGACCGGCCAGGGACTGACAATCGTCGAAGATCTCCGAGCCCAATTACCTCGGCACCGGGATTCGATCAACGATCTGTTGCAGGATCGCCTGGGCGCGTTTGCGCTGGCCTTCGCGGAGCATCCCGGAGCAGACGACGCGGTGGGCCAGGACCGGGATGACCATCGTCTTGACATCGTCGGGGATGACATAGTCACGGCCTTCGACGAAGGCATGGCTTTGTACGGCTCGCGAAAACGTGATCGCCCCGCGGGTACTGACACCGACCGTCAGCTCGTTGTTCTCACGCGTTTTGTGGACGATCTCCAGCAGGTAATCGCTGATCGAATCGTCCATCCGCACCTCGCGTACGGCAGCTTGCAGCGTCAGCAGTTGTTCGGGTGAGACAACGGGCTTCAAGCCCTCGACCGGTTCACCCAATCGGTGCGATATCAGCACAGCCTTCTCTGCCAGGCGGTCGGGATACCCGATATCCATGCAGATCATGAACCGGTCGAGCTGGTTTTCCGGCAGCGGATAGGTTCCCTCAAACTCATAGGGGTTCTGCGTCGCGAGAACGAAAAACGGGCGTTCGAGCGGATAGGTCTTGCCTTCGATGGAGATCTGCCGCTCCATCATCGCTTCCAGCAGGGCACTTTGGGTTCGCGGAGCTGTGCGGTTGATCTCGTCAGCCAGCAGCACCTGGGTGAAGATCGGGCCGGGGCGGAAATCGAACTCGCCCTTATTGGGCAAGAATACACTGCCCCCCAGGATGTCGCTCGGCAGCATATCGGGTGTGAACTGCAATCGCGTGAACTTACAGCCGAGGCTCAGGGCCAGGGCCTTCGACAGCGAGGTCTTGCCTACGCCCGGGGCGTCTTCGATGAGCAGGTGTCCCTCAGCCAGCAAGGCGACCAGCGCGAGCCGGATCGCCGATTTTTTCCCGAGGATGGCCTTGGTGATGTTGTCTTCCAGGCTCTGAACCAGCGCATTGAGCGGTGACGGCACGGGCCTCTCCCAACGGGGCGAATCCACGGATGAGATACTCAGTGGGCGGGTTCATGAACGCTTTCCCGCAGACGTGTCACAGGATCATAGCGTCCTCGTCGATTCGCCCCTACCGAAAGCATATTCGGACGAACTGTTCATGAGGAGTTTTACACAAATTCCGTTCTCCACAGCTGTAACGGTCGGTCGTCGGGCCTCGGTCTCAGGGAAGTTTGAGCGGACCAGGCGACGATATCGAGGCTGCTCTTTCGAGCGATCCTTGACGATTCACATCCTGATCCGGCCGCTTCAAGACCTATGCTGGAAACAACCGCTACGATCCTGACACTCGACGAACTGCGACACTACGTGCACGCAGAACTCTGTGCCAAAGAGAGCTTGCTGGAAGACCAGTTCAAAACCCGCGAAGATCCCTTGAGGATGCGGGGGCGTCTTTGTGGACGGCAATTTCAGCTTCACGGCCCGCGCAGTATTCGTCTGGGGGCAATTTGGGCCAGCGATCAGAACTTGATCTATTTCTATGATACGCAGGGTGAACGGTACCAAAAGGTCCGTTTGAGTTCGCCCATTCCCGATGCCGCGTAGTCGTTTTGACTACACGCAAGAGGTTGACTGGGTGAATTGATCTATCTGCGCGAAAGCTGCGCGTGGTAGAAATGTCTGTTCGGACGGTGTTGGTGATCTCGGCTGAAGTGAAACCTCTGCGTCCGTCGAAGAAAGGAACGCAGGCGAAACAGCTGTTTCGGTTCGATGGGAGAAGTCACATTTTCCATCGGCGAAATCCGCATTCGCCCGGCTCCGGGGAATTGGACCGATTCCTGGTCGCTGTTGTGGAGAGCTTGCAATGAGTGCGGCGATCCTGGTCCAAAGTGAGTTCTCTGATGTCAGCCGCTCTCCGAGTGGAATGCCATCGGTTGCGAACATTCGGCAAGAGGCCAGCCCATGTTTCGTCGTCGTTTCCTGATTCAAACTGCGGTTCTACCCGCCCTGACAGCTGTAATGACAGCTTGCGGATGCCGCGGAAAACAAGTTGCTCACGTCTTGAAAGAAGACGATGGGGATATGGTCGGCAGCCATACAGCGGGTGCCGAGACGTGGAAGCCGCTGATCGAAGAGTCGGTCGGAAAGCTGCTGGCCCGTCAGTGTTCTGACATTCATCCGGTGTCGATGTCGACCGAAGCTGAGCCCGCCAAGAAGCGTGTTTGCTTCATGGGAGTCGAAAATAAGAGTGCCGAGGAGCTGGGCGACAGCCGCGAGCAGATCTACGACCTGATCGATGCTCTGATTAGCGAGTCGGAGCAGTTCCAGCTGGTCAGTAAGCGGTATGTCGATGCGGGACTGAAAGAGTGCAACCTGCGCCCAGATGAGTTGTTCGTCCCGGCCAACCAGCGAATGTTCGGCTCGGCCATGGAGAAGATGGAACAGCCGATCAACTACCTGCTCTTCGCCAAGATCACCTCGCTCTCGACACACAGCAACGGCGACTCGCAGCGTGATTACCAGCTGGTCCTCGAACTGGTTGACACAGAGACCGGGGACTACGACAAGGAATCGGCCACCATTCGCAAGGGCTATCACAAGTCGCGGCTGTCGAAATTCAAGCACTACTAAGCCTGTTCGAGTTGCCCCCTCGGCAAGGCTTCGAGGGGTTGTCGGTCGCCTGATGGTCTCTGTGTCTCACCTATCTCATGTCGCTTCAGTCGCTCACCTGTGATTCGTCACCCCGACCGGGACTTCTGTCTCGGTGGTTATGGGTGGCGTGTTACGTGATCGTGTCGGGGCTGTGGGGCTGTGCGTCGCATGTCGACCGAGTGGTGTCGATCCGCAACAACTTCTACACGGGTCATCTCGAAGAGGCCCGAGCACAAGCTCAGGAGATGCGCGACAAACACAAAGCCGATCGCGATGTGTTCGACCTCGACCGGGCGATGATCGAGCTGTGTGCCGGACACCCGAAGGAGTCGGAGCGCATTCTGCGCCGGGTTCGGGATGACTTCGATCTCTATGAGCAGAAGTCCGCGAAAGAGGTCGCCGCATCGCTACTGACTGACGACACCAAGATTGCCTATGAAGGCGAGGACCACGAGAAGATCCTGGTTCGTACATTCCTGGCGATTTCCAACCTGATGCACGATGGGGGCGATGCCGAGGCATATGCCTTGCAAATCGCAGAGAAGCAACAGGAACTGGCTGATAAGAACCTCAAGAAGATCGAAGAGAACACCCCCGATGGCGAGCCTGCTCCTGAAGTCCCCGAGCTTCCGCAAGTGGCTCTCGGCCCCTATGTCCGGGCCATGTTGAGCGAAGAGTCATCACTCGACACGAACGAAGTCGTGCGAGCCCGCGAGATGGTCGTGTCTTACGTTCCCGAGTTCCGGGACGGGGCCAGCGATCTGGAACGGGCGATGGGTGATACCGCTTGTGCTCCTGATCATGGGATTATCTACCTCTTCACGATGGTGGGACGAGGTCCGATCAAAGAGGAGTCGAACGACGTCCCCACGCAGGTCTCGTTGCTGATCGCCGATCAGATCATCAGTGCTGTGGGCAGCCAGACACTTCCTCCCACGATTGCTCCGGTGAAGGTCGCAAAAGTCGTCCAGCCACCGAACCGTATCAAATCGGTCTCAGCCAGCATCGATGGCGATTCGATGGGAACCACAGCGACGCTGGTCGATGTCGGCAAGCTGGCGGAAGCCCACTACTACTCTCGTTACCACGAAGTCCTGGCGATGGCAGTCGCACGGCGGACCATCAAGAAGGCGGCTGTATACCTGGCCAAAGAGCAGGTTCAGGCCCAGTCCAACCCGTTCGCCGATTTCGCTCTGACGCTCGGAGGAATTGCCTGGGAGGCGAGCGAAGCTGCAGATACGCGCGGCTGGAGCTTGCTCCCCGAGAAGATCCAGGTTCTGCGCATGGAGGTCCCCGTTGGTATCCGCACTCTCAAGCTTCAAGCGGCCGACAGCCAGGGTCCCTTCGGCGCTCCGGAGATCGTGAAGGTCGACGTTCAAGAGCAGCGAAACACCTACATACTCGCCAACTTCCCCGACGATCATCTTGTCGGTCAGGTCGTCGTCAGCGGTCAGAGTCCTGAGTAACGCGCGGACCACGCTGAAGATCGCGATCTAACGTCCCGTGCCGGTGGTTGAAATCCCGAACACCGGCCCGAGAAACCAGATCGTCACGGCGGATACAAACACGATCCCGATCAGGTCGAGATAGAGCCCATACTTCAGCATCGATCGGACGGGGACTCGCCCGGTACCGATGACAATGGCGTTCGGCGGCGTCCCCACCGGCATCATGAACCCACAGCTGGCCGAGATCGTTGCCGGAATCAGCAGCAGCCGGGGATCGATCTGCAGCCCCACAGCGGTGGCTCCCAGCACCGGGAGCAGAGTATTTGCAGTCGCCACGTTTGATGTAAATTCGGTCATCAACGTGAGCGTCGCACAAACTCCGACGATCAATACCCACGTCGGCGCCCCCTGCATGTGCAGGGCGAAGTAGGTACCGATCCACTCGGAGAGTTTGGTCTCCTTGAAGGCATCGGCCATCGCAAAGCCCCCGCCGAAAAGCAGCAGCACACCCCACGGGATCTTCTTCTCGACCAGGTCCCAGGTCGCGAGCCGAGGGGCACTGCCAAGCTCGTCGCGATCACCAGGAAGCAGGAACAGCAGCAGTGCCATCGTCATCGCAACGGTCGCCTCATCGAGCATCTTCGCGAGGTCTTTCACGACTTCGACTCCGCATGCTCGAAGCCCAGCCTCAAACATCTGCGGCCAGCTGGGAATGTTGATGATGCCGATCTCGAGCGGTTGAGCCAGTACCCACAGCACAGCTGTGATCAAGAACACGACGAGGACGTTTCGCTCGCCAGTCCGCATGGGCCCCAGTTCTCGCAGCTGATCACGAAAAAACTGGCGTCCGATTCGTTCGACACCCGGTAGTACGGGCAAACGCCAGGTCATCACCCACCCCACCGCCGCCAGCATCACCAGGCTGAGTGGGACACACAGGATCATCCACTGACTGGACGAAATCGGGGCGTATCCCTGCGGGACGAACTCTTTCTCCCAGTACCCTCGCAAGACAGGATTCGTCGGCGTCCCCACCATCGTGGCAAAGCCTCCACAGCTGGCGGCGTAAGCGATACCTAAGAGCACTGCGATCGTCAGCGGTTTGAGCTTCTCGGTCACCTCCTCGCGCGACATCGCTCCGGCGGATACGAGCGAGTCGGCCAGCGTATCAAGCAAGGCCAGCGCAATCGGCAGCATGAGTAGCGTCGTGGCTGTGTTACTAATCCACATCGAGATCAGTGCCGTCGCCAGCAGGAAGCCGAACACGATCTGTCGTGGCTGACTGCCGATACGACTGATGATGTGCAACGAGATCCGGCGGTGCAGTCCCTGTGACTCGATGGCCAGGGCGATGATGAACCCGCCCAGGTACAAAAACACATTCGAGTCGGCGTACGCCAGACAGACCTTCTTCGCCCCGGCGATCCCCAGCAACGGATAGGCGGCCAGCGGAATCAGACTCACCGCCGAAATGTTGTCCGGCAAGGCAATCCACAGAATCGCCATCACCACCGACACCGCAGCTGTCCGCTGAGCAGCCACCGACAGCCCCTCGGGAGCAGGCAATAGCAACAGCACGATCCCGATCAGGATCGCCCCCAACGTGGCCCAGGTCGTGGCGGAGATACGGTTCATAGAGATTGTGAAATCAACGAGAAAGAAAGTGGTGAATCATCACACGAAGACAGCCTGCTTAAACGATTGGATCAGCTTCAGAAAGCAGTCGATTCCAGATTTCCCGAATCTTCAGTGTATCTAGCCAGCCCTCGATGTAAGACATGTCGAGCAGTGCTGCCTGCAACTCATAAACGCGAATTGCATCGTGAAACTGCTTTTCGCTACCGCCACTGGTGACCGACCACTTAAGCTTCATCAGGATGGTATCCTCCGGAGAACTGACGTCGACAACAGTGCCTCCGATGTTCGTCTGGCGACGGCGCTGAAAGCGGCTTTGATCAAATGGGTCATCGGTCACGAGCCAGAAATCCACTTTGTCGCCGCTTTCCAAATCCAGCAAATTGAACATCCGCCGCTGCTGGATGGCCTCGAGAACAGCGGATTTACTGAGATAAAACTCTGGGGGTGGGTACTGTTCCGTGAATGAATCCACTTGTGACGGATTCATGTCAATCAGGAGGTCAATATCATGAGTCGATCGCGGCTCTCCCTGAAGACTGGAGGCCAGAGACCCCGTCAGCATCGATGGGATTCCAAGAGTCGTCAGACGATTGACGACCAGAGTCAATAGCTCGAGTTGTGACACTTGGCCAGCCGCTCCAAAAAGAGGGCGTGAAACTGGTTGTCCGGCAAATCTGGGAACCTTTCGCGAAGCCCTTGCCGGAAGAGAGATTTCGTCATCTCCGACAATTCAAACGCTTTCGTCAGCCGCTCTTGGGGAGTCATCCGCTGCAGTACCTCTAAGTATAGACGGTGGTTTGCACGGGGCTTTCGACCGGAAAGTGGCTCGACAGATTCCATCAGTTTAGTTCCATCGAATTGCCGTGTTGCCCGGGTTCCCAAACCCCTGGCACAAATTTCTTCTACGCTCAGTCCAGCCCCCTCCTGAGCCTTATGTTACTTGTGCCCCTGTTCATGAGCCAGCAGCCCGGTGACCAGCGCCGTCAGCTTCGGTTCAGCGGCGTTGGCCACGGCGATGATCTCAGCGACGTTGGCGGGCTTAAGCGCATCGGGCAGGCACATGTCGGTGACGACTGAGAGACCCACGGTCCGCAGCCCCGCATGGACAGCCACGATGACCTCGGGTACGGTCGACATTCCAACCACATCGGCCCCGATCTGGCGCAGGAAGCGATACTCGGCCCGCGTCTCCAGATTCGGCCCCGACACAGCCACCATCACTCCCCGATGACAGGCGAAGTTTTCCCGCCGGGCGATCTCCAGGGCCACTTGCCCCAGCTGGCGATCGTAAGGTTCGCTCATGTCGGGGAAACGTGGTCCCAGCCGGTCGTCGTTGATGCCGATCAGCGGGTTGGCCCCCATCAGATTGATGTGGTCGTCGATCACCATGATGTCACCCGTCGCGTAGAACGGATTCATGCCCCCCACCGCGTTCGACACGATGAGCAGCTGGGCCCCGAGTGCCTTGATCACGCGAATCGGCAGCGTGACTTGCTTGAGCGGGTACCCCTCGTACATATGGACCCGGCCCTCCATCGCCATCACCGACAGGCCTTCGAGCTTGCCGCAGACCAGCCGCCCCTTGTGGCTGACGGCGGTTGACTTGGGGAAGTGCGGGATCGACTCGTAATCGATCGAGGCCTCGACCTCGATCTTCTTGACCAAGGCTCCCAGCCCGGTCCCCAGCACGATTCCCGCGTGCGGAGTCGCGGACCACTGCTGACGGATGTATTGGCAGGCGTCCTGAATCTTGTCGTACAGGTCAAGCACGTCGAGGGTCCTCGCGGAGAGATCGATCAGAAAGCGTGACCATACCCACGCGAGATTCGCCCGACAACCGGACAAGGACCAGACAGCGGACTTCTGCGGGCATAGGAATGATGTTGGAGGTTCGCCCCAGTGAGGCAGGACGCTGACCTTGTGATGAGTCACACAACCAGCACATCCAGCTCACGCCGGACGCTCGCCAGTTGTCCGTTGATTTCTGGAGAGTTCAAAAACCTTTGATCCGCGGAGGCCACTCGCTCGTTATGCTACCCATCAGCGGGGATGATCCGCCGCCCGTCGCCACGTTTCTTACCGACCACCCTCGGAGCCCATCGTGAAACACCTCGCTCTATTTGCTGTTGCCGTGTTATTGCTACCCACCCTGTCAGCGTTCGGAGAAGAGGTCCTGCCCGGCGCAGCTGCGACCACTGCGGAAGCCCCCGCAGCTCCGGCGACCGAGCCCGCGTCGGCCCCCGCCGATTCCGCCTCTGGCCAACACTCGGCTGCATCCGACACCCCCGAGTCTGGCCTCTCGACCGAGGGAGCCAAGCAGCAGGTGAAAGAGATTGCCGAGAAGGTCGACCAGAACCCCCAGGCCCAGGAGGTCAGTGCTGGTATCCTCAAGCAGATCTATCTGCTGGCCGAACGCATGGAATCGCCGATGTTTCACTGGGCGGCCTTCGCTCTGATGGTGACCGGTGTTGTCAGCTTCGCTCTTCAGCTGGTGCTGGGTAAGTTGCTGGTGCTCGCCAAGTTGAGTCTGAGCCTGACGGAGATTCTGTCCGATGCGATGGGGTTGGCGGTCAGCTTGGTCGGTCTCGTATTGACGACCCAGGCTGCAGCTCAGAACTCGACATTTACCACCAGTCCCGCAGCGGTGCTGTCGGCGACGGGGGTTGGGGTACTGCTTGGGTTCTTCTTCTTTAAGTGGGGAACCTCGCAGGAGTTGTCCGCCGTGGATGGACGCAAGGTGCAGGCCAAAACACCGGCAGCGAAGTAACCTCGTGGTGGCGATTCCGTCGTACGGGAAGTGCGGCGCCGGGGGGATTCTGCCCCGGCGTTTTTGAGAACCGGGGCGAGGTCTCTTGCCCCCGCTCCGGTTGTCGCGGACGATACCACTTGATTCGTGGCCTTTTCTGGTGGACCTTCCGTGACATTTCGCCCCTCCAACCGTCCTTTTCGACCCCGCGAGGGATCCTCACGCGACAGCGCGCCACGCCAGTACGCCCCGAAGTTTCCCCTCGCACCTGAGTTCACCACTCAGCGTCCGCTGACGCAGGCGGGGCCTCTCGCCACAGTCATCGCCAAGAGTTCGACCGGGGCAACAACGCTCTTTCGCCGTCGACTGGCCGAGATTCCTCCAGCTGCCAAGCATGGCGATCTGGTGGCAATCAGCACCGAGGGTGAAGGCGTTTGGGCCTATGGGCTGGTCAATCCCCGGGCCGAGGCGACGGTCCGCGTCCTGTCGCGGGAAGCGACTCCCCCCGATGTGGATTGGTGGCGAACCCAGGTCTGCCGGGCTATTGATTTGCGGAAGATGCTTGGCCTCGATGCGGTGTCGAATGCGTACCGAGTCATCCATGCCGAAGGCGACGGCATTCCGGGGCTGGTGGCCGATCGGTACGGAGATCTGGTCGCGATCGAAGCTTTTACACTCGGGATGTACCAGCGGTCCGAGGCTCTCGCCCAGCTGCTGTGCGAAGAACTCGGCGTGAAACAGTGGGTCGTTCATCCCGGTCCACGCACGCTGGAGCAGGAGAGTTTTTCCGCCGATGCGTTCGGAGCCCAGGGGGTCCGCGATCGGATTGTTGTCGAGGAGCATGGGCTCAAGTTCGAGGTCGATCTGGCGGGCGGACACAAGACGGGATTCTTCTGTGACCAGCGGGACAATCGCGATCGACTGGTGCAGTTCTGTCGCGGGAAGCGTGTCCTCGACCTCTGCTGCTACTCGGGGGGCTTTTCGATCTCAGCCAAAGTGCGAGGTCACGCCCAAGATGTGATCGGCGTCGATTTGGATGAAAAGGCTGTTGAGCAGGCCCGCCGCAATTCGCGACTCAACCGCGAGAACATCAAGTTCGTACACGCCGATTCATTTCCGTGGCTGCGCGATGCCATTCGCAACGGGAAGCAGTTTGATGTGGTGATCGCCGACCCGCCGCGCTTTATTTCCTCGCAGGATGAAATTGAAGAAGGCCGCAGCCGCTACTTCGACCTCAACCGTCTCGCGATGCAGGTCGTCGCTCCCGGCGGGCTGTACGTGACCTGCAGCTGTAGCGGGCTGCTGGGCGTTGAGGACTTCTCCCGGTTGATGATCGGAGCGATCCCGCCCGGTCGCTCGGGGCAGATCCTCTATCGCACCGGAGCCGGGCCCGATCACCCGGTGGCTTCGAACTGCTCCGAGACCGAGTACCTCAAGGCTCTCTGGATGCGGGTGAACTGAGCAACGCGACTTCAGGCGAAGAACAAACAGACAAGAGAGTCTGTTGTTCAAAACCTCAAAGTCGGACAGACATTCCTGTTTGTCCCTTGTCCCAGCAGAGACTCAGTCACGCGCCGGCGTTGCTTACGCCACCCATTATCAGGCGAGGATGCCTTCCACGACTTTGCCGTGGACATCCGTCAGGCGGTAATCGCGGCCTTGGAAACGGTACGTCAGCTTCTCATGGTCGAAACCCATGAGGTGCAGCATCGTCGCCTGCAGGTCGTGAACATGGACCTTGTCTTTCGCGACGCGGAAACCAAGTTCGTCCGTCGCTCCGTAGGTCGTGCCACCCTTGATCCCGCCACCGGCCAGCACCATCGAGTAGGCATCAGGGAAGTGGTCGCGACCCAGGATCGTACTCGCAGCGGTTCGCCCCTCGCGGAATGGCGTGCGGCCAAACTCACAGCCGATGACGATGAGTGTTTCGTCGAGCAGCCCCCGCGCCTTCAGGTCCTTGATGAGTGCCGACACCGGCTTGTCCATCGTGGCGCACTTCTTGGTAAGGCCCGCCTCGAGGCCACTGTCGGGACTCGTGCCGTGGTAGTCCCAGCCCCAGTCGAACAGCTGGACATAGCGGACGCCCTGTTCGACCAGACGACGCGCGAGCAGGCAGTTGTTCGCCAGACTCGCTTGTCCCGGCATCGCCCCATAGGCCTCTTGCGTCTCTTTGGTTTCCTTCGAGATGTCCATGATCTCGGGGACTGACATCTGCATGCGGAACGCCAGTTCGTACTGGGCGATGCGGGTCAATGTTTCGGGGTGGCCCATCTCCTGAGCCTGGAGTTGATTGAGGTCCCGCATCGCGTCGAGGCTGGCGCGGCGGAGGTCGCGATCCATCCCCTTCGGGTCGCTGACAAACAGCACCGGGTCCCCTTGGGAGCGACACTGCACGCCCTGATAGACCGCGGGCAGGAAGCCGCTGCCGAACGAGTTCTTGCCCCCGTTTGGCTGGACTCCGCTCGAGATCAGGACCACGAACCCCGGCAGGTTTTCGTTCTCGGTCCCTAACCCATACGTCAGCCACGACCCAAAGCACGGACGCCCCGGACGTGCGGAACCGGTGTAAAGCAGTAGCTCCGCCGGGGCGTGGTTGAACTGCTCGGTGAACATCGAATTGATCACGCACAGCTCATCGGCGACGCCGTGTAGATTCGGCACCGCATCCGACAGCTGGATGCCACTCTCGCCGTACTTACCCCACGTGCGGGGAGTTCCCAACAGCTTCGGGACTCCGGTCGTAAAGGCGAATTCTTTCCCCTTCACAAACTCATCGGGGCAGTCCTGGCCATTGCGTTTGACCAGCTCTGGCTTGTAGTCCCACAGATCCAGATGCGGTGGAGACCCGACCAGGTGGATAAAGATCACATGCTTGGCTTTGGGGTCAAACTGCGCGGGCTTCGGCGCCAGCGGGTTGATGACTCCCGGAGCTGCGAAGGATGGCCTGGTTCCCATGGTCGCCATGGCTGCCGCACCGAGAGCCAGTGGGCTGGTCTGCAGAAAGTGACGACGCGTGGCCTGCTGCAGCTGGGCGGCTTTGAAGTTGTTCATAAACATGGAACCACCTTCGCGATGAAGCCATCGTCCATTCGGACGGACTGCCAGAGAGCGATTTCGCCCGGTCGGACGAATCAAGAATATCTTATAAGTGAGCCCGACGATTGAGTAGTCCGGCCTTTGCGAGATGACGAAAGAGCTTCGCCAGACACCGGCCTCGGAATACAGGCCGATGTCTGGCGAATGGCGAGTTCGAGGGGCTGGGCACCACGTCCCCGGCCAGGCCTCATCTTATTGCTGAGTCGTCGGAGCTGCGGCGGACTTCGTCGGCTCGGCAGGAGTTTGCTCCCCGGCATTCCCCCCGAGATTCAACTCCAGTCGTTTCTCGATCGGCTTCTCGCCGTCACCCGCATTGATGCGTAAGCGAGCTGTGTATTTGCCGGGAGCCATCGACTTCGGTGGGTTGAACCGAACTCGCTCGGTGGCATTTGGCAGGATCCATTTCCCAAAGCCGCCGCGAACGACGATCGGTCTCCCCTCTTCGTTTCCGAGCAACAGCTCGCCTTCCAGCGGCATGTGCATGTTTCCGGTGTTCTTGATGTCGATCACAAAGGCTGGGGTTCCATGCTCGGTGTCCCAGACCAACTCTCCTTCGGACAGTGTTGCGGCCCCCGGCGCCTTACCCACCATGGCAACCGTCACGGGTGTGGTTTGAGCCAGCTGTCCGCCTTCGGGGGTCGACTTGACGCGCAGACGGACGTAACGGTGACTGTTCTGGTCGCCTGCAGCTGTCATCGTGACCTGGACCTTACGCGATGCACCAGCGGCGAGAGTGATCTTGTCAGGGCGAACCGCCGCCCAGTCAACGGGCTTCCCTTCGAATGATTCAGGAACGATCTCAACCTCGGTTGCCGCCGTGCCATCGTTCTGGAAGGTCAGCACCTGAGCGCGGCTACCACCGCGCTGCAAGGAGAGTTCGATCTGTGATGGGCTGGCCAGCAGACCGGGCCCCGCCAGCACGCTGGCAATCCCTTGAGCCGGGAAGTCACCTTCCGTGACGACGATCGGGAAGCCTGATTTGGCGAGGACCCGATTGTCACTCATCATCGCGGTTTCGAGATAGTACTGACCCGGGAAGATCGGTTTAGGCAGCAGGCTGACCATGCGAATACGGGCGCCGGGAAGTATCCGTCCAAAGAACTTCTCCGGTTCGTCCAGGTTCGCACGCACTGGCATGCCGAGCGGGAATGAGGGACGCTCTTCACCGTCCTCTGACGCACGGATCTGGGCCTTCAGTCCGAACTCGATCGGCCCTTCGGTCGGGTTCTCGACGTACACATGCACTTGCGGGACGCCGTCGACTTCGATCAGTTCGGCTGAATTGACCAGCAGCTTGCGGGCATTGTCCGAACGCACGCCCTGGACCGAAACATCGCAACGCAACAGATACTGCGTCACAAATCGAATCCCGACACGCGGTCCTTCGGGTTTGTCGTCGTTCGGCTTGGCTCGCAGCTGTCCCGAGTCGCGGACCAGAATGCCAAAGCTGTGGAACGTCGATTGCGTCTCGGGAACTCGTAGACGGGCTTTAATAACGAACTTGCCTTCGGGTTTCAGATCCACAGATTTCGGAGTGAGGATCTCCAGGTCGGTGGGGGCGGGAACCTTTTCGTTCGGGAAGATCGTTCCGTTCTCGTCCTGAGTCAGCGCGACCGGCCGGATCTCCAGGGCGGCTGGACTGCCCTGGCAGGTGATCGCGAACTCCATATTGACGACTTTACCCCGGCGGGCTTCGACCCGATTCACGATTGGGTCAATGATAAAGGCCGGTCGGACTTCCTCGGTGATGCGAACAGCCTGACCGGGCTTGGCCGGAGGATCGCCGGGATTCGCGTTTTTCCGCGGAGCCTTATTTGCGCCGTCAGCTGCAGCCACGTTGGCTTTGGGCTTGGGCGGTGTGACACCCTGTGCCTGGCACGGAATCGCGACCAGCAGACCAAGCAATACAACGCCGAGAGACGGAAGACTGGGCCGGGACATAACGAGCCTTCTGAGTGCTCCATCCCTGGATACACGACAGCGAGTCAGCCTGACTGCTGTTGGGGTTGAACGAGGAACTTGGTGAACCGTTACGATCCGGGAATGACCAGCTCGAGTGGGATCACGCCACTGGTCTGGGTGGTTTCTGGGGTCGCTGGGTCTGCTGCTGGAGCGGCCTCGGGGTGAGGCAGCTCCGCGGGTGGAGTTTGTGGAACCGGCAACTGCTCAGGGGCAGCTTCAGTATGTGGGATCGATTCTGGCTGGGGAGCTTCCTCAATCTGAGGTGAGTGTTGAGACTGAGGCGGGGGCGTCACTGGCGCATCAGGAGAAGGTTCCGGAGGAGGAGGAACCACTGTGCGTGGTGGTGGAATTGTGACAACAGGTGGTTGCGGTGCGACGGCCGGAGCTTGTGGCTCCACCGGAATCATCGCCGGGTACTGAGTGGACGGAACAACCGCTGTGTGACTCAGCGAAGGCTGGGCCGTCGGAACAACAATCTGAGGCGACAGGAAGATGGCGACTTCGGCATCCTGATCCTGCTTCTCCACCTTACGGAAGAGGGCCCCTACGATCGGGATGTCCCCGAGAACGGGAACCTGACTGTGCCGGTCGACCGACTGCCGGGCGACCAGTCCACCGATCACGATCGTCTGCCGATCCTTTACCTGCACCGTGGTTGAGACGTTGCGGCGGTTAATGATCGGGTACGGGTTGTTGATCAGCTGTTGTTGTGGATCGATCGAGCGAATGTCTTCGCTGACCTCAGCTTTTTCGATCACGATCTGAATCGTGTCACCCCGGATGGCCGGAGTGAGATTCAGACTAATCCCCGATTCGACCTTCTGGATATTCTGGTTGAACAGGAATTGGTTGTTGGCCTGCTGAATGCTGAAGAAGGTGTCACGAGCGATGGAGATTTCGGCTTTCTCGCCATCCTTTGCCATGACTCGGGGTGCCGCTCGAATCGTGACATACCCCTCTTTCGCGAGGAGCTTAATAAACGCCGAGGTCACCGCAAAATCGTCAAACGCGTTACCCCCACCAGCGGAACTGACGGCTCCGGTGAACGACAAGCCTGTCAACCCGACGTTAAACGCGTCCAGGCCATCGACCTTGACCACATGGTTCCAGTCGATTCCGAACTGTAACCCCTTCTCGGGCGCGGTGACGCAGATGATCGCCTCGATCATGATCTGAGGTATCGGCTGGTCCGCGCTAATCAGCTGGGCGTAAATGCTTTGTGCGATGTCGTGAGGTGCTTCAATCACGACGAGATTTCGCTTATCCACCAGCCGTACGAATTGTGCCTGACGGGGTGGAAGAAGAGCGGTCAGCTCCTGGGCCGAAAGATGATTGGGGCGATACTCGATCTTCTCGGCAATATGCGTGAAGAGATTCGAAGAGGGGTCGTTAGTACCGATCAGGTAGAGATTGTCTTTCTTCGCATAGACGAGCCCCAGTGGCAACAGGATTCGCCTCAGAGCGATTTCGAACGGTTCATTTTCGATGGTACAGGTGACTTCACCCCGGGCAGTATCGTCGAGGACGATCGTTACCCCAGCCTGAGAGGACAGAGACTGAATCGCTTCCCGGATGTCCGTCTCGGTGAAGATGTCGCTGACCAGCTTCTCTTTGGTCGACCCCGCCTGAAAGACGCGGTTGGAGGCACCTGGGGCTCCGACATGCTTGACTGGTAGGATGCCAGGATGATTCGGCTGAGCGGCTGTTGCTGGTGAGGCCCCACCTGAAGGAGTCGCAGCCTGAGTGGGCGACGCGGCAGGAGGTAAGGACTGCGGAGCGGGTGCGAGGTAGTCTGGCTGAGCGGGGTGTGGAGTCGGGTATTCCGTCCCGTGAGCGGGCTGGCCTGAAGGGGGATACTCCATCCCGAGGTTCTGCTCAGGCTTCGCTTGGGAGAGCGCTTCAAAATAGAGCTCTTCAATCGACCGCTTCTGGGGCTTCGGGATTCGGCAGCAACAGTTCTTCAGGCATCCATAATCCCAACAGCTATTCCATCCATGACAACCCGCCAAAGTCATGAGTGCGCAGGCCCACACGGCGACGATGAGCCGCCGGTGGAGCAATCTGCTGAACACCCATGCCAGAGTCAAATTGTGCATCCTTGCGAGCAAAACCTTAGAACGCTTCCGTGATCGTTCCGATGACAGTGGTCTCGTAAACTCCGTCAGTCAAAAATGGCCGCTCATGACACAGAAAGGAAACGGTGACACCCATGTCTCCGTTGCCGCCAACTGAAGCCGCTGCGACCGAAGCCGTTGTGGTTCCCGATGTCGTGGCTGTACGTGCCTGAGGCACAAGAACGGTCCAGCCGTTTGCTAAACCACGGCTCAATGCCCGCAGATTCAGCTGGGCATCAACATGGCTGTTGTGGTCTTTGACATTCTGAAAGGGGACCGTCGAGAAGACCGCCACTGTGGGCCCGAGAATGTTTGGAGCCACAATTCTCCACGACTGTTCCGGGAAAACGACGGGTTGAGTCGTGTCGATGGCATAGGTGCTCTGGGCTTTGCCCGCAGCCTGAATGGAAGGCGGCGGAGCAGCCCCAGTCCGTGGTGCGACAGTCACACAGAAAAGCAGAAAAGCGGCTCCCACAATCCGCAAGGATCGCAGGAGGCCGCCTCTGATTGTCGTCACTGAAGCATCCATGCTTGGTCGAATCGACTTAGTTCTCGGTGACCGTTCCGGTCACGGTGGTTTCGTAGGAACCTTCGGCCACTTCTGCGGCATCGACAGTCAGGAAATCAACCACGAGGTTGAAGTTCGCCTGACCTGGCTTGTCAGAGCTGGCGGTGACGGTGGCAACACCATCTCCACCGGCGTAGTTGGTCGAGTCAGATCCTGTTCCGATGGTCCAGGTCGCGGGGCCAACGCTCGAGGCGGTGGTCAGGCTCAGCTGGGCATCACGCTTGTAGTTGCTGTCGGTGGTGTTCGTGAACGCCTGGTCGGTGCTGAAGGTGACGGAAACACCGTTGAGGGTGTTGCCCTTCACATTCCAGACCTGTGCGGGGAAGGAGACATTGGCGTTGGAATTCGGATCCATCGCCAAGGTCTGGTCGGCCACAGGTGCGGTGATGGAAACGTTCTTAGCCACAGTCACAGTGAACTTCTGGTTGTCAGTCAGGGCGCTTTGTGCCACTTGTGCAGCGACAAGGAAGGCACCGACACCCATAAGACTCCACACGAACTTCTTCATCTTCCGGCTCTCTCTCATTGGGGATGTCTGATCTTTATCGGACTGATCCTCAACCGGCGGAGAAAGTTCCCTTTCACCTCATCGGCAGAAAAACGGCCCTAGACCAATAAATCGTTGCAATCGGAATAAGTTTCCCAATTCTTCCAGATGGCCATCTATTGGAGGGGGGAACCATCTGTTTGGGAGGATTTCCTCTCGCACACCGAAACCTACTCCTTGGCCGCACTGGGTCAAATTTTGTGTTTCGGATTCGGGCAGATTCTGCTTGACTCTGGACTTACCGTGCCGATCAGTGAGCCATGGTTCGCTTTCCGGTTCGCCCGACCTACGATGTTCCTGCCGATCGAACCCAAGAGTTCGACGAGGACATGGGCCGGACATCTGCGACAACAGGAAAATAGTGCCGATGCATTCCGATCACGAAGTGTCATATCGCGATCAGCGACCTGCCAATCGCCTGTTGCACGAGACCAGCCCTTATCTCCAGCAACACGCCCACAACCCGGTCGACTGGTATCCCTGGGGAGAGGAAGCGCTCCAACTCGCACGCACCGAGGACAAGCCGATCTTCCTCTCGATTGGTTACAGCGCATGCCACTGGTGTCATGTCATGGAGCAGGAATGCTTCGAGGACCCTGGCATCGCAGCGGTGATGAATGAGTTTTTTATTAACATCAAAGTCGACCGCGAGGAGCGCCCCGACCTCGACCAGATCTACATGGCTGCGGTGCAGCTGATTACTCGAAGGGGAGGCTGGCCAATGTCAGTCTTCCTGACGCCGGAGGGGAAACCGTTCTACGGCGGGACCTACTGGCCGCCAACCTCGCGCCAGGGAATGCGGGGTTTTCGCGACATCCTCCTGCAGATGCACGACATCTGGACGAATCGTCGGGCCGAGGTCTACGAATCCTCCAACAGTCTGGTCGACGCGATCGGTCGATTCACTGCGCCCAAGTTCGAGCCGTCCGAACTGAATGAGTCGCTTTTCATGAACGCCGAGAAAGCCATGTTGTCGGCGCATGATCGAGTGCATGGTGGTTTTGGAGGAGCCCCCAAGTTTCCGCACCCCATGGACCTGAGGTTGCTACTTCGGACATGGAAGCGATTCGGGAACCAGGCGGCTCTGGATGCCGTCGTGTTGACGCTGGAGAAGATGGCGGGTGGAGGGATCTATGACCACCTGGGTGGGGGCTTTCATCGTTACTCCACCGATGCTCACTGGCTGGTCCCGCACTTCGAGAAGATGTTGTATGACAACGCACTGCTTGTCCCGGTCTATCTGGAGGCCTACCAGGCGACCGGTCGCGAGGACTTCGCACGCATCGCTCGCGAGACCCTCGACTATGTCCTGCGCGAGATGACCTCACCCGCGGGTGGCTTCTATTCCACGCAGGACGCCGACAGCGAGGGCACCGAAGGGAAGTTCTTCGTCTGGACGCCCGATGAGATCAACGAGGTCCTGGGAGAAGAGGACGGCAAGCTCTTTTGCGCCAGCTATGACGTAACGCCTGAGGGGAACTGGGAGGGGCATTCGATCCTCAATCGGCCTCGCCCCCTCTCTATTATCGCCAAGGAACTACGAGTCCCGATCGAAGAACTCTCTGCCATCCTGGAGCACGGCAAGCAACAGCTGCGAGAACGCCGTGCGACTCGCATAGCTCCCGGTCGCGACGAGAAGATCCTCGCAGTCTGGAACGGACTGATGCTCTCCGCATTCGCCCGTGGGGCCCAGATCCTGCGTGAGCCCCGGTACCTCGCCGCTGCCCAGAACGCCGCGACGTTCATCCTCACCACGATGCGGGATCGCAGCTCCCTCGAGGCCCGGTTGTTCCACTGCTATAAGGACGGCTCCGCGAAGTTCAACGCCACTCTGGATGACTATGCCTGCCTGGTCGATGGGCTGATTGATCTGTACCAGACCGACTTTGACGCTCGCTGGCTGGGCGAAGCTCGCGCACTGGCTGAGTTCATGCAGCGGCACTTCGCTGATCCAACCGACCACATTTTCTTCTACACCAGTGACGATCACGAAGCTCTGATCAACCGCACCAAAGAGGTCCAGGACAACGCAACCCCTGCCGCTCACAGCTGCGCCGCCATGGCGTTGTTGCGGTTGGCGAAGATCACGGGGACTCCAGAGGATTCGAGCGGGTGGGAGGCGCTGAAAGCGGTCTCGGGGTTGATGTCGGATAATCCGCGGGGAGCCGCCCAGGCGTTGATCGCTCTCGACTTCGCCATCGGACCGACTCCAGAGATCGTCCTCATCGAGGGGGGGCAGCCCGACAAAGCCGATCAGCTGCTGATCACGTTCCATCGCCGGTTCGTGCCAAGCTATACCTTGGTGCGACTGGCCCAACCCGATGCCGCCCAGCCACCACTCGAAGCCGTCGCCCGAGGGAAACCACCCGCCAGTGAACTCACCCTCTATGTCTGCCACCAGGGAGCCTGTGAAGCCCCCACCAGCGGCTATGACTCCGCCAGCATGGCGATCCGTCTGGTGTAACTTCCCTTACCAACCCACAGCGTCAGCGAGGGCGAGTGGCAGATGGATGTGACAAGCAATTCAGCCCCGCTTGAGGCACGTGATCGGTACACTGCGGGTTGGTCAGAGATCTCTGATCAACCACGTTGACTGCCACTAAACACCACATCGTCCCCGGAACCAGTGCAGGAAGATCCCAGCTGCGACAGACACGTTCAGCGAGTCCGCCTGGGGCCCCATGGGGATCGTGACTCGTTCGTGGCAGAAGTCGACCCACTCGGGTTCGAGACCATCGGCTTCGTTGCCAAGGAACAACCCCATACGGGTCTGTGCTTCCACATCGGCTCCGCCAAACGGGAACTGATCGAGCGGCGTCGCAGTCTCATCGAGTACCGTGGCCAGGAAGCGAAACCCGTGTCGCTCTCGCAAGGCGATCAAGTGCGGGGCCAGGTCGTCCGTCTGGATGATCGGCAGGAAAAACGCATGTCCCATCGAGACTCGTAAAACCCGTCGCGAGTAGGGGTCTGTCGAGCCGGGGCCCAGGAGTAGAGCCCTCACTCCGAATCCCACACATAACCGCATCAACGTCCCCAGATTGTCGGGGTCAGTGATCCGCGGGCAGACGACGACCAGCTCATTCCCGGTGGCGTTTCGAGGCAGCCACTCGGAAATGGAGGGTGACTCGCGGCGCTTCCCCGCTGCCAGCACTCCGGCGTGGAACTCGAACCCGACCAGCTGGGTGCCGACCTCTTCGGGGATGACAAAGATCTGATACCGGTCGGGGTTAATGTCGTCGATCGTATGCTTGCGACGTTCGCTGACCACGATCGACTCGACCGCGAAATCACTGTCGACCAGCCGCCTGACCACACGGTGCCCCTCCGCGATCAGATGACCCGTCGTGCGAGTCTGATTCGTCAACTTCAGATTCCGGTACGGATCGAGCCGAGGATCGTTCAGGTCAGTTAGCGGAATCAATGGCATGCGGAGGTTCGTTGAAGTGCGGACGTGGTTCTGTGTGAGCGGGCTTCAGGTTAATCGTGCACCGCCGGGAAGCCGCTCGATTCCTTACGAACCTCGCGGCCATCGATGATCTCGAACATCAACGCAGAGCAGCCGGGTTGCTTCTCGATCCAGGCGATCCCAGCCTCCTCGCCCAGAACATTCACCGCAGTGGCATAGCTGTCAGCTTGCCAGCCCGTGGGGGCGATGACGGTCGTGCTGCTACGTCGAGAGAGTCCGAGCCCCGTCTTCGGATCGACGATATGCGAGTAGCGTTGCCCGTTGATTTCGACGAACTGGCGGGCATCTCCCGAGGTCGTCACCGAGGCATTGCTCAGCGTGATCGTCCGGGCTCCGGCATCCTGTGTCCCACCAGCCAGCCCGGTCACGGTGATCTTCCATCCCTCGCGATCGGGCGGCGGATCGCCGACGAGAATATCTCCGCTCGCTTCGATGAGGGCGCGCGGCAATCCATGCGACTTGAGGATCGCCAGCACCTTGTCACAGGCAAACCCCGCTGCGATCCCGCCGAGATCGAGCTCAACTCCCTCGCGGGTCAGCTCAGCCGTTCGATTCATCGCGTCGAGTTTCACAGCCTCCCAGCCAACACGACTCTTCGCCTGGGCCAGTGTTTCTGCTGCGGGGAGCTTCTTCGTTCGGCGAGCTGTCCTCCACAGAGTGATGACTGGTCCCACAGTGATATCGAAGGCCCCGTTTGTCTGCCGCGATAACTCCAGGGAGTGATCGAGGACCTCATACAAGACCGGGCTCAGCTTCACCGGGCGCCCCGGCTTGGCGTGTTCGCACAACTGTGACAGCTCGCTTTCAGTGTTGTAGTCGCTCATGATGCGGTCGAGGCGATGAACACTCGCCTCAGCCTCTTCCAAAGCGCTGGCCGCTGTGGTCTGGTCGGGAGCGTAAACAACGATCAGGTACTTCATCCCCATGGCCACGAAGTTGTATTCATAACGATGCAATGGCAACCGCTCCGCAGCTGGGGCAGGCGGCGGCCGATCGTTGGCGCTCAGGCCTTGTGAGCCGACAAGCAAGGTCAAAGCCATCGCTACCGTCAGAGCCATCAAACATCGCGGAAGAGCAGTCACTCTGGGGGTCCAGTTGAGATAACGGTCGAGAAAGTGCAGGGGGGGGCGACGACTCTACGGAGTCTTCGTCGGGCAGCGAAGTACACATCGGAATCCGATATCGGCGGCGGGCTTGTTCATGGAGTGGCTGCCACGGGCCCAGAGTTCCCAGCGATCGGTGCCGCCTTTGACAACACGTTCGCCGTTGCTGGCCTTACGCGGCCCGGGCCAATTATGAGGCGGAGCTCCACCCTTGCCTTTGGCTTCCGTATAGGCCTTGTCGTTGTACCAGTCCGCGCACCACTCTCGCACATTCCCGGCCAGATCCATGATGCCAAAGGAGCTGCGATCATGTGGGTAGCTTCCCACGGGATCAATCTGGCCCAGCTGGCGAGGTCTGTCCCACAACACGCGGTCGCTGCCCCACGGGAACTCGGTCGATGCGGTCCCGCGGCCCGCCATCTCCCACTCTGCTTCGGTGGGTAGCTCCTTCCCGGCCCAACGGGCATAGCTCTGAGCATCGCGCCAGGACACCTTCACCACCGGCAGCTGGGGGTTACCTTGCAAGGGAATGGAATTCGAAGGTCCGTTTTCTTCACCCGACTTAGCCGCTTTGAATTTCTGAAAGTCACCAATCGTGACCTCTGTCACATCCATATAGAACGTATCGAGCGAGACGGGATGAGCAGGGGCTGCATCGGCAGTGCCGTGGTTCGTCCCTTGGGTCAAGATTCCGGCGGGGACACAGGCCATCTCTTTGTCATCGATGTCGCCTCGAATCCGGCGCGGCCAGCCCGTCTCTGTCACCCCGGAACCCGGTACCGCCTTGAACCCTTTGGGGAGTGTCTGTTTGGCGGGCAGATCGACGACGGTGGGCAGTTCGACTGAGATCACAGACCCTTCGGGGGCCTCGGCGTTGACGAGAAAGAGATCGCTCTCGGGTGTCGAAGTATCGATCGTAAAGTTGGCTGCGTCTTCAAGGATCTCGAACCGCTGCTCAGGCGGGGCATTGTCGACGCTCGAACGGACCGGAGTCGCCGGTTTGATTGTGGGAGGTGGAGCAGTGTTGGTCGCCACCTCGGGAGCCTTGGCGATGACGGTTGGGGGAGGGGCCGAAACAGCAACCGATGGGGGCGAGCTCGGTGGAGGACTTTTCGGAGAGCTGCCACCACACCCGCACGCCGCCAGCCAGACAACGCACGCGAACCGGTGGATCATTCGATTCATGGCATCGCTCCCACGCATCAACAACGTCGTTCAAAACTGAACCGCACAAGTGTCTCTTATCATATCAAACGAACGGTCTTTCGCATGGACTGGCCGTCTTGAATGGAGATGAAAGGTGCTTGGCTGCCTGAGGACGAGTGCGATCGCGATTCGAGCCGTTCTCGCCTCGATCAACACGATATCCACACGGGCTGATTCGCCCGATCCAGTGGACTCATCGGGAGGCAGCACTGTCCAAGAGAGAATGGCCGGACTCTTCGAATGAATACAAACGTCTGTTAAATCCCATGAATTCGTACTCATTCGTGTTGCCAGATTCCTGGCAAACCATGTGGCTTGTACCACTTGCAGCGGATTGCAGGCCCATGGTCCGATTCCTGCGTTTGCAGGCGACTCGGACTGGTGGAATCGCCGACTCGACATGAGTACCATTCCGCATCTGGCCCGTCGGTGGAACGGGTGTTAATTGCACGACGGCACGGATGTTTGCTGTCACGATGACCGTGCGATGATTTCTCACTTGGGGCTGATGAGACTCCGACCGGCTGTCCCTGGTACAGCTGGCGTCTCGACTCACCCCGCTACAGCACACTGCGAATCCCATGGTCGATAAGACAATCGAATCGGAAGATCAGCTCATTTCGCGCGCCCAGCTGGCTCTGTCCAGCTGTAATTGGACGCTCGGAGAGTGCGCGGCCTTGTGGACAAAACGATATGCCAAGGGTCGCACGGACGCGGCCTTTGGGGAAATGATTGGTCTGAGTGCTGATCAGGTCTATCAGCGCCGCCGTGTGTGGGAGACCTTCGGCGATGTCTACTCGCAGTACACCCATCTGAAGTGGTCGCACTTCTATGCGGGACTGAACTGGGACGATGCAGCTGCGTGCTTTGCATGGGCCGACGAGATGCAGTCGACGGTCGCTGAGATGCGGGCCTGGCGACGGGCTCAGCACGGCGAAGACCTGACCATGGCTGCCGATGCCGAGATGGAAGCCCCGTTTGATCCGACGGGAGATTTCCTCACCGTCGAGACTGGCGTAGTTCGTGATCCGTCTGAAATGGGATACGAAGGTGCCCAGCGTCGGGTGATGGGCTCCGCCGTGATGGATGATCGTGAGCGCGCAGCCACCGCGGCGTCAGTCGCCCGCGAGACGAGTGAGTACGCCCCGTTCGGCAAGGGAGCCCGCGGACCGGCGCCCACCGATGAAGATGACCGTGTAACGACTGCTCCTCCCGTCGAGCAGATCGCGAAGCGTGTCGTCTCCACTCTGGAGAAGTGCAACCAGGCGCTCAGCCCCGAAGTGCTCGAAGAGTTTTCCACGTTGCCATTCGCCCTGCAGCAGCGGCTCCTCAACGCGGTCGACAATCTGGCGTCCAAGGTGGCTGGCCTGCGATAAGCAGCCGACCAGATTCCGTCTTGGCCCGAGTTGTTTCGCGCCTCGACCGATCATGATCTCAAGCATCACCCGCAGCACCTTTAATGAGGCTGCGGGTGATTCTGTTGATGGCTGGTACTTGCCAGTGGGACAGACATTCCTGTCTGTCCAGTCTCAACAAGAGCACCGAATAGACTTCAGGAAGCTGGTCATTTCTTCTCTGTGAGTCTTAGTAACATCTCCCGGAGTTCGGGGGTCAGGATCTTGTCCGCGTGTCCCGCCACTTGATTGAGCTGGTCGAGCTGCAGGGCCTTCTCTGCTTCTTGAGCGGCAACGTCACGGTGGCCCGCTTTGCCGAGAGCGATGGCCAGTGACGTTCGTATCCGGGCCGAATTCGGGTAACGCTTTACCGCCTCACGCAGCCATTTCGCCGCTTCCGCTCGCGACAACTCCGATGGCGGTTCAACAGCTGCATAGAGATCGCCGAGTAACTCATACGTCATGGGGCTCTCGGGATTGCGACGGATGGCCTCTTGCCCTGCTTCCAGTGCTGCAGCTGCCACCTCGCCTGATTCCGGCTTTGCTCGCAATTGCATCAACAGGACCCACGGCTGGGGATTGAGCGGGTCCATTTCTGCAGCTGCGATGAGCTGTTGAGCGACGCGCTCATTGCGTCCTGAGGTGGCTGTGGTTTGCATCGCCTCAGAAATCTTGGCGAGACAGAGTGCGTTCGGCAGCAGAGTGGAACGCACGCAAACGATCGCCAGCGCCAGGGAGCCGAGAGCGATTCCTAACGACACCGGCAGAGCCATCGGCGATGACTGAGCCGAGGATTCGCCCTCTACGGGTTCCGCGAGCAGTCGCGACGGTGCTGTGACCAGACACGCCAGCAACAGGGCCCAGACTTGAAAGATCGCCGGCATGGCGATTCCGCCAGCTCCACAGAGGTGAATCGACAACGCAATCCACGCCGCCCAGATCGGTGCCTGCTTCAAGCCGCCCGATAGCGAGGTCACCCAACCGCCCACAAAGGGCGCTGCGAGCAGGAAGAACCACATCCGCCCGTCGGCCTGGTCTCGGAATGCGACCTGTTCGAAGATGATCAAGGCCGGTCCCGCGAGAGCTGCCTGCACTCCCTCTGACCAGCGCAGCAGTGGTAACGGGCGGTCCACAGCATTCGGGTTACTCTCCGCGACGACAGCTCGCCATCCGGTACGAACTCCCCAGATCAGGAGTGCCAGCAAACCGGCCCAGGCCACCACACCCGCATTCGCCCACACATCCAGGAGCATGTTGTGCGGGTCGAGGATCTCCTCACTCGCCCCCGGAAGTTTGTAGTGCAGATAGTTCGGTCGAAAGTTTCCTGGTCCGCAACCGAGCCAGATGTGATCAACAATCAACCGCGATGTCGCGACCCAATACTCGAGACGGTACTTGAGGGACTTCGGTGCTTCCGAGATGACTTGCTGGTCGATGAGTCCCGTCATCAGAGCCAGCGATACCAGAGCCATGGCGGCAAGGGCGACGGTGATGGCTGCAATCGAGCCCTGCCGGAACTTCTTCCCGGTCCGGGTGACGAATGCCAGCAGCCCCGCAGCCACCACAACACCGACATATGCGGTCCGGCTCTTCGTCATCACCAGACAGATGATCAGAACTCCGTACACACCCCACGAACAGACCTGTGGTCCCCACTTCTGCAACAAACCGGGAACGAAGGTCGGATCATCCGGGAGCGGCCTTCGTTTCAGTGACACGCCGACCGCCATGGCCAGCCACAGTCCGACCGCGAGCAGTCCAGAGAACGAGTTGGCCAGCGCGAAACAGCCGATCGGCTCGGTGCTGCTGCGAGCCCGGTCGATCAGCATCCGCCTCGCTCCACCCGTCGCAGTGCGAAAGTCGGGGCCGAGATACTCTTCGACCTCCCGCAATCGAGCAGCTTCTGCGCGGCTGAGCGAGGCTTCTCTCTGCTGTAGCGTGTCCCACTCGCTCACCATGGCTGCGTTGTGTTTGAACTCGACCTGGTTTTGCCAGATGCCATACGCACCAAGGACGACTGACAGTGACAGCACGGTTCGGATCAGTGTGCTCCCGTGGCCGTTCTCAAACCGCTTGCGAAACTCAAACCAGATCAGCAACGACGACAGCCACTCCCACGCCATGTTGATGGCCGCTCGTTTCTGGCCTTCGCCCAGCACGATGGCCATCGACGAAATCAGATGGGCGGCCACCAGCGTAATCATCGCCACATCAATGCGGTCGGGACGACGAGGCCCCTCACCGTTTCGCCATCGCAAGAAATGCTGCAAGGCACAGTAGAACAGCGTGAGGACCACCAGCCACAGGGTCTCGCCGCTCGCCGACGATTCTTCGGGCAGGAAAAACCTGGCACCCAGCAATCCGGCCAGGAGAATGACCGACCAGTCGCGCGATTGCACTGCGGCCTCGGCGGACATCGGAGGTTCGCGGCGAGTGCGGGGCGCAGCCAAGGAGTCTCGTCTCGGAGAAGTGCCGGAAAGGGGATTACGACTTCGACGGAATACTTCGCAGTGTGGCCAGCCCCGCATCGCGGTCGGCCACGATTGTCCAGATCTTGTCGAGGTTGGTGACCTGTAACACTTCGCGGCAGTAGGGGTGCAGCCCACTGATCACGAATCGTCCGCCCCGGCTCTCCATCTGTTTCCAGAGACGGTAAAGAACCTCGATGAAAGACGAGCCGAAGAACTTCACACTCGACATATCGAGCAGGACCTTGGGCACCGTGGCTTGTGCAGCCTCGTCGACGACCGTCGCAATCTGCGGCATGACATCCTCACCCAGATGCTCGAACTCCTCGCCAAATGCCACGATCGTGACATCACCGTCCAGAAGGGTCTGTGGTTTTTTGGTCGGTGGCATGGGGAACACTCGGGTTGAGGGTTGGCTGACGTCTGCCATGCTAGTCGAGAGAGTCGCGGGGTCAATCGTTTTCTGTGACGGGCAGCCATCAAGGACCCGTCGGACACTACTTGGCGGGAGGACTTGCGAGCAGCTTTCGGCACTCGGCCAGGATCTCTGTCGGCTCGGCCATTCGACCCGGACCGACCGCACCACAGCTGAGCCAGCCATCGCGTGGGCCGATTGTGTGTCGTCCGTCAGCTTTGACTTGAGCCACGTTTCGCTGGACCGCGGGCTTGATCCACATCTCGTTGTTCATCGCCGGAGCGAGCAACACCGGGCAGGTTGTGGTCAGGGCGAGCAGGCTCACCAGATCGTCGGCCGCACCCTGGGCCAGCTTGTGCAGGCAGTCCGCACTCGCCGGGGCGATCACATACAGCTCAGCCCGCCGGGCCAGGCCGATATGTTCGCCGACATGATGCTCCTGCGGGGCGAACGTACTGTCGTACACGGGTCGCCCGGTGAGAGCTTCGAACGTCGTCGCCCCGATGAACTGCTTGGCTGCCGGAGACATGGCCACGGTCACGCGAGCCCCCGCCTGGACGAGCTGACTCACGAGGTCAGCAGTCTTGTAAGCCGCGACCCCGCCCGTCACTCCAATCAGAATCTCTCGCCCCTGCATGGTTGGCTCCGGAAGGGAGTGGTCAGTATTCAGTCATCAGTTCTCAGTCAGTGAGTCGAACGCAACTCTGTACAGATCAATGATGACGGGCAACTTCTCCTACTTGCCCCCACGCTTAATACGCTCATCGAGCGTCGCAGTCGTTTCCTTGAAGACGTACTCCAGGTAATCATCCTGCTCGTGAATCAACGACTGCACCGCGACATCGAGCGCCGCCTGGCTGTCGAAGAAGCTGAGGGCTCGAACTGCTTCGAGGCGGACTCGCGGGTGTTCGTCGTTCACGAGTGTTTCCAGGACAGCCAGCACATCTGGCACGCGGTCCCGCTGGTAGCAGAGGACACGCGTCGCAGCGGCTCGGACTTTCGGTTCCTTGGAGGTCAGTGCCCGCTTGAGCAGCGGGACATCGACCACGTCGTGATGCTGCTTAACCCACAGGGCTTCCAGCAGGTTGTGCTGGGTCGCCGCATCGTCCGCCGTCTGGGCTGCGGCCCACTTGTCGACGGCAGCCATCACCTCGGCCTCATCGCGTTCGCGGAGTTCGAGGCGAGCCTTCTCCCGGGTTCGCAGTTCAGGTGTCGTCGCGATTTCGAGAGTCTTCAGCAATTGCTCAATCGGAGCTCCGACAATCTGAGCGGGCTCGACCAACGGACGCTTCTTGTGAGTCACTCGCCAGATGCGGCCATGCACATGGTCACGGTTCGGGTCACGCAACGAGTGCTGCATATGTCCGACCAGCGGGTTGAACCAGTCGGCGATGTAGAGCGCGCCATCAGGACCAAGCACCAGATCAACAGGCCGGTAATTCGGATCGGATGACCGGACCAGCGGTTCGACCGGCTCAGCGGCGAATCCGGAGTACGGCTTCTCATCCTTCTTGAATCGGTACTGCAGTGTTCCCTGGAACCCGATGCAGTTGTTGAGCAGGTAATCGCCCTGCATCTCGGGGGGGAAGTGCCGGCTGGCGACGATCTCGCAACCGCAGGTCGGTCGCCACTGCTTGACCAGGAACTCCTTCAGGCTTGGATGCTTCCGTGGGTAATCCACATCGCCGGAATAGGCAGCTGCGAAGTGATTGGCTCCGCCGGAGGCATCGGCGACGAAGTCCTGGCCCCAGTCATCGAAGCAATGGCCCCACGGGTTCGCGTAACCATACGACACAAAGACGCTCAGCTTCTCAGTCTTGGGCTCATAACGGAACACGCCGGCGTTCTTGACGCGCTGCGGGCCGTAAGGAGTTTCGATCTGCGAGAAGTGGAAGGTCCCTTCCTGGAAATACATCTCCCCGCCGGGGCCGCCCTCGAACGCGCTGATCGAGTGGTGTGAGTCGGCGGTATCGAAACCGTGCAGAATGACATCATTCACATCGGCGACATCATCGCCGTCGGTGTCCTTGAGGAAGTGCAGATTCGGCTGCAGCGAGACATAGGCCCCGCCGTCGGCCAGCTCGATTCCGATCGGCAGGTGCAGGCCGCGGGCAAAGACCGTCTGCTTGTCGGCCTTTCCGTCATGGTCGGCGTCTTCAAAGATCAGGATCTTGTCATCCGGCGGCGTGCCGGGCAGGTACTGCGGGTACGAAGGATTCGTCGTGACCCACAGCCGGCCCTTCTTGTCGAAGGTGATCGCGACCGGGTCCTTCAGGTCGGGGAACTCCACTTCACCCGCGTAGAGCGAGATCTCGAAATCGGGGGGGAGCGTGAAGCTGGCCTTGGCCTCCTCGGGCGAGGTGATGTGGACCTCGTTCTTAAAGTTCGTGGGGGTGTTGACGAAGTCGCCGGTGCCGCTGTCATCGATCACCGTGGAGGGAGTGCCACCTTGGGCCACCTGCCAGATGCGGCCATCACGGACTTCGATCATCTTCCGCAGCTTCGCGAACTCCGCGGGGAAGTTTTCCACACCGAACGGCGTCTTGCGCTGACCGTAGATGTAACAGCCATTCACAGCCCGGTAGTCGAAGTAGAACTGCTTGTTCTTCTCCTGAACTTCGGCATAGAGTTTTTCCAGATCGCACTTCGGAGCCGGAGCGGGGCCGCTCAGGGCCTCGTCCATGATTGGAGCCAGCCGGGCATAACCCGCGTCGCTCAGGTGAACCCCATTGATCGTCAGGAACTTTTTCGCAGCAGTCGATTCCGCGAACAGCTTCTGTGTCGGGTGGAACAGGTCAACGCACGGGACCTTGTTCGCCTCGGCGACCTTGAGCATCGCGTTGGTATAGAGTTCGATGTTGGCGTTGTTCCAGGTTCCAGCGAGAATCTTGCGGTCGGTGCGGTCCTCATTGGCGATCGGGGTCAGCAACACCAGCCGCGGCGGAGCCTTGCCGTCATAGCTGGTCGAGAGCGTCGTCTTGATGAAGTCGGTCAGCTCCTGCTCAAACTTGGGCAGGCCCTTTTCACCGCCGAATGACTCATTGAAGCCGAACGCCGCGATGATGACCTGGGGCTTGTGATCAACCAGCCGGTGACCGTGGTCTTCAAAGGATTGCTGCCGGGGCCGCAGGTTCACTTCGTCTGCCGACCATCCCAGGTCACGAATCACCAGCTTGTGTTCGGGGTATCGGGCATGCAGCCGCGTTTCATAGTGACCAAAGAACGACATCCGCTCGGCAAACGTGTTGCCGATCACGACGATCTTGTCGCCCGGATTGACCTGGAGCGGAGCCTCCGCTCGAGCCACTCCCGACAGACCCAACGACAGACCGACGACGGTCAACATGGCAATGAAGCGCTGCATGGTGCCACTCACAGTTTCGGTGAACATGGTCGAGGTCATCCCTCGCGAGAACCCCGATTCTGGCATGTGCTTCCGGGGATGTAAACGCACTCCGATGGGTCGGGGGGAAGCTGTCAGCCGTCAGCGATAAGCTTTCAGCAAGTGCGAATATGCTCGCCGTCATTCCCTCTGGCCATTCGCCATCAGCTATCCGCCTTCAGCCGCTTCACGTATCTGCAACTGTGACTGGAACTACCCACACACCAATACCTTACAAAAAGCGGAAAGGGGGGGATTCGAACCCCCGAATCGTTTTCACGATTACCGGATTAGCAATCCGGCGCATTCGGCCACTCTGCCACCTCTCCGTCGGGCGAGGAGTTGCCCCCTCGGTCCATGTTACTTCGTCGGTAACATTGCCAGAATATAGCGGATCTCGCACTCTTCGCAAGTTGTCATGGAATGGGGCCCGGGGGCTCGATACGGGTGGTTCAACCACTTCTGATGGAGGTGGTGGACGGGGTTTCGAGAGCGACGAGGGTGAGGTCCGCTGAGCTGCAAGGCCTTTCGGTGTTGGCGGATAGCGCTGAAGGCTCTCTCTCGTTCACTTCACCGAGGTTCGGGTGATCAGGCCGAGAGATCCCCCAGCTCGAAGCTTCAGTCTGCCGCTTGGGGCTGTCATGATCGACACCTGATCAAGAAACGGGTTCGCGGAGTTGGAACAGGGAATACCGATGCGGATTCTGACAATCATGGCGGGTGGGGGCGGGGTCCGATTCTGGCCGGAAAGCCGACGGGCTCGTCCCAAGCAGTTCCTCTCGCTGGGCGGGGAGAAGTCGCTGCTGAGGTTGACCGCCGAGCGGTCGTTACCGCTGTTCGGTTGGGAGCGGATCTCGGTCATCACTGGGGCGGATTACGCCGAGCCGACGCGGGTTCAGCTGCCGGAGATGCCCGTCGAGAACCTGTTGCTGGAACCATCGGCCCGCAACACGGCGGCCTGCCTCGGGCTCGCAGCTGCGATCTGGGCGAAGCGGGACCCGGAGGCTGTGATGGCCGTGGTTCCGGCGGACCATCTGATTTCGCCCGATGTGAAGTTCCAGGGGTGCCTGAAGGAGGCTTTTCATCAGGTCGAGAAGTCGCCGGAAGCGGTCTGCCTGCTGGGGATCGCGCCGACTCGACCTGCAACGGGTTTTGGCTACATCGAGGTCGACTCGACAAGTCGGGACACCGAAGAACCCCACGCTCCGCAGCGGGTCCTCTGTTTTCGTGAGAAGCCCGATGTGACGACGGCCACCGAGTACGCGATGAGCGGGCGGCACTATTGGAACGCAGGAATCTTCGTCTGGAAGGCCCGGCGGTATCTGGAACTCCTCGGACAATACGCTCCGCAGATCGCAGAGGTCGTCCAGCACATGGCCGAGCACGAATCACAGGGCGGATGGAGTGAAGAGGATCGCAAGGCGTTCGCCCGGCTGCCTTCAATATCAGTCGACCATGCAGTGCTTGAACCGTACTCCCGCGAATTGAATGCCAGGCTCATGGTCATTCCCGCCGACTTCGCCTGGAGCGATGTGGGAAGCTGGCAAACGTGGCCCGAGCTATGGGGGCGGAACGAACACGGGAATACGCTGCGGGGTTCGCACATTGCTGTGGAAACCAGCGATTGCATCGTGCAGACGAGTGAGGAACACCTTGTCGCGACCTTTGGTGTGGAGGGGCTGCTCATCGTTCACACTCCAACTGCGACTCTTGTCGCCCGACGCGACGACGAAGCGGGCGTACGTCGACTGGTCGCCGAAATGGATCGGCTGGGATTTGAGGAGTGGCTGTAAGGGGAAGATTCGGACGCTGGTTGCAGTTGTTCGATGCTTCCTCGTGACTCTCACTGGAACAGGGGCAACTCGATGTCCGATGTCGTGGAACATTCGCCGCCCATGATGGCCTGTATGGAGGTCTGGGGCGGAAACCAGCCGACACAGCACAGCCTCTCCACACTGGGGCTCGAGTCGTGGATCTACAGCCAACCTTATCAGCAGGCCGCTGGCGGCGGGGATGTGTATTTCATCTCCAGCTGTGCGACCGGGCGGATCACGCGGTTGCTGGTGGCTGACATCAGTGGGCATGGGGAGTCACTGGCCCAGACTGGCGAGCGGTTACGCGACCTGATGCGGCGGCATGTGAATCATGTGGAGCAGCGGCAGTTCCTGGCAGAGATGAATCGCGAATTCGGTGAGGTGCGGCACAGCGGCGGTTTCGCGACCGCTGTGGCTGCGTCGTTCTTCTCACCCGATCGGCGGTTCACGGTGACGAACGCCGGGCATCCGCCGCCGCTGATCTACAGCAGCCAGATTGGTCACTGGGCCATTCTCGATACCAGCGGAGACGACAACGCCGAGGGCTTGTCGGACTTTCCGCTCGGCATGCTGGAGGAAATGAAATACGGAGAGCAGAGGGTCCATGCCCAACCGGGTGATCTGCTGGTGTTCTATACCGACTCGCTGATTGAGTCGCGGAATGCAGCAGGGGAGCTGCTCGGACCGAAGGGATTGCTGGGCCTGATGAAGTCGGTCGATCCCCAGCGTCCGGGCGAGTTGATCTCGACACTGCTGGAGCAGATCAGCAGCCTGCATCCGGAGAACCTGAAGGACGACGATGTGACGGTTCTTGTCGTGCGGCCGACGGGGACCGGAGAGACGATTCCGCTGATCAATCGGCTCAAGGCTCCGTGGCTCTTTCTCGGAGCGAGCATTCGTGCGCTGCTGACCGGGAAGAAGATTCCCTTTCCGGAGTTCACGTGGGAGAACTCTGGGGGAGCGTTACTGGATGTCTTCAGCCGGGGTAGTCGGAAGAATCACCCAACGAAAAAGCAGCTGTGAGATTCTCACAGCTGCTTTCGTGTGTCAGTTGTCGTCGGCGAAACTAGTTCGCGGAGGCGTCCACGAGTGGACGGACATTCACGCGACGGCCTTCCTGATCGAAGAAGACGTGGCCTTCGACGACGGAGAAGATCGTGTAGTCCTTGCCCATGCCGACATTGCGGCCTGGACGCCACTTGGTGCCGCACTGGCGAATGATGATGTTGCCCGAGATCACGAACTCGCCGCCGTACTTCTTGACGCCGCGACGCTGTGGATTGGAGTCACGACCGTTACGGGTCGAGCCCTGACCTTTCTTATGTGCCATCGCACTTGTCCTCACAAGGCGGAACCGGAGAAGTTCTCGCCTGACCTGAATTGCGGAAGCCCGGCATTTTGGCACAGACGGTCCAGAAATGCAAATCGGGTTGGTGCGGGGAGATTCTCGGACGGTTCTTGTGCCTCAAGTACTATCTGTTTAACGCTTTGTGGCAATTTTTTGTCGAAGTTCCTGAGAGCCGGAAGCGTCAGCGCCCGGAGATTTCACGAACCAGCTCGTGCCTCGCATGCCTCGGCAGGCTGACGCCTGCCGCTCTTGGGGGAAGATGAGCGGGAGCGATTACTCCGGGATCTCATCCTCCGGTCGGATCGGTTTCCCCTCCCAGACCGGTTGGTTGTCGTAGACGGTCAGAATCCGGTGGGCGCTGCCTGCGGCGGGACCAGCGTCGCGGGCGGGGATCAGCTTCGACAGTTCCTGGCAGACATCCGGGCGACTCGCGGCGAGGTTCTTCCACTCATGCGGGTCGGCCTGCATGTCGTACAGCTCCTCGGCACCGTCTACGTAGCGAATGTAGCGCCACTGCTCGGTCCGGATGCCGAAGTTCCCCTGATTGTGACTCGTGATCGCCGGGCGGTCACGCGGGGCCGTCGCATCGCGCAGCTGGGGTGCGAGTGAGACTCCTTCGAGGTCACTCCGGGCTGGCAGGCCGCACAGCTCGATCAGTGTCGGGTAGATATCAAGTAGCTCAGCCGGTCGCGGACACTTCTGCCCGGCTGTGATACCCGGCCCGGCGAAGATCAGCGGCACGCGAGTCGAGCGGTCCCACAACGTGTTCTTGCCGGTGATCTCCTTCTCGCCCAGATGCCATCCGTGGTCGCTCCACAGGACGACAATGGTGTTGCTCGACTGCCCTGACTCATCGAGGGCTTTCAGCAGTCGACCGACCTGGCTATCGACGAAGCTGGTACAGGCGAGATACGACCGGGTGATGTTTCGACACTGGTTGTGCTGCTGGAGCCACTTGAGCCGGACCTCGGGCAGCTGCCAGTGCAGGTACCAGCTGGAGCGAGGTGTATCGGCCCGGTCGTTGACCTGGATGAGTGGCAGGACCGAATCATCATCGGGGTAGAGGTCGAACCACTTCTGGGTCGCGTAACACGGCACATGCGGCAGGAAGTATCCCACGCCGAGGAAATAAGGCTGGTCGGCGCGGGCGCTGCCAATCTGTTTCACCGCCCAATCCGTAATGAAGGTATCGCCCTTGGTCGAGTCGTCGTTGTCTGGTGGCCACACTCCCCAGTCGACAAGCGGATGCTGGCCCGGAGTGTCGGGGGTCAGTCGTTGCGGCGGCTTGGGACCAAATCCGCCCGCGGGGCCCCACTCCTGAAACTCCGGAGGCAAGGACGAGTTCTTCGGCTCCTGACGCAGCGAATGATACAGCTTCCCGGTACTCAGCGTGCGGTAACCATGCTGAGCGAAGTGTTGAGGCAAGGCCACGCGGTCACGGTATTCCGGGAGTCGGCGAAACCACGGCTCCAACCCATGGATCCCCGTCGTCGATGGACGCAGGCTGAGCATCAGGCTGGTCCGCGACGGGTTGCACAGCGGAGCCTGGCAATGCGCATTGGTGAAGAGTGTCCCGCGCGCAGCCAGCGCATCGATGTGCGGCGTCTTCACCAGTGGGTGCCCGCCGAGACACCCGATCCAGTCGTTCTGATCGTCGATTGCGATGAACAGCACATTCGGTCGGCGTACAGCGTCCTGCCCAGAGACCGGCAGTGATCCCAATGACAAGCAGAGCAATATCGCCAGACGCACGATCATTCGCATCAGCTCACCTGCAAGCTCATCGACTCGGGACTCGTTCGCCCCAGAGTAACGGCAAGCGGCAGGGAGCTTCCACTGCGAGACCAGAAGCTGGCTGACACCCATTCAATCTGTGCCCATCTGTGTCATCCGTGTCCCTGTCAATGGGGATCCCTGACAGAGGCGAGGGACACAGGTTGAAAGGATGGGCGCAGATGAAGAAGAGAGCTGCGAAGGTGGATCTCACGACTCATTGATGAGCGTGCGAGATGGATTGTCGCTGATCGAAATCAGTGACGCTCCGACAGCTGGGGATTATTGTTCCTTGAGCACGTCGGTACCGTCCCCGGGAGTCGCGGGAAGGCTGGGGGACTCAGCGGGCTCGCTACCGAAGCTATCGGGCTCGCCGGGTTGCAGGATCGGGGTGTCGAGTTCAGGGACCAGCTCCGGGGCAATTTCGGGCTCGGGAGCCAACTCGGGTTCGATGGGCAAAGTCGACATCGGGTCGGGTGGAGTGATCGGGTCTTCCCCGAGATCCGGTTTCACCCAAGAAGGAATCGACGATGGCTCGGCGAGTGGTCGTGGACCGAAGTCTGCGGGAGGCATGTCGGTGCTGAGCGCTGGGGAGAGTCCAGGAGTCGGACCAGCGGCTGGAGCTGAGTCCGATGGCGAACTGTCCTGGGCTGGTGACTCACTCGCTGGGATCGAAGACGGTTGGTCCGGCGAGGCGAGTTCGTTGCGAGGGATTGAGCTTCTCACAGGCGGTATGGTTCCCGCATCCGGCGGAACAGTGCTTCGTCCGGCGGGGATCGAGCTCTTGGGCGGCGAGAGAGTGCTGGCCGGCGGTGTTGAGATCACCGGGGCCGGGGCAGCCATGATCGCCAGCCATTCGGAGTTCGACTGGTTGGCCACATCGTTGGCTTCCAGTGTCCAGTTCAACGGCATGCGTCCCGCACCTTCAGCCAGAGCAGCGAAGAGGGCGCGTCTTGATTCATTCGGAGCCAGGCGGCTGATCTTGTGTTCGACGAGTTCGCCAAATCGATGACGCAATGTTTTCGGGACTTCCACCAGCAGGCGAATCCCGGTGGCATCTGCGGTCCCGATGTTGGTGATGGTGTAGTAGGCCTCGACCTCTTCGCCCACTTTGACCACTCTTGGCGGCTCGAATCGGACGACGAGTTCGGGTTTACCAACGGGAGTGGGCGTGCGTTTGACCGGCTCGGGGACGACCTTGGGTTTCACCGGCACGACGGGTTCGACCGGGGCCACGGGCCGTTCGCGAATCATCGTCTCGGCAATCACCGGAGCCGACGAAAACGCGATCTCGGTCGTTTCCGTGATGTTGTGCTGTCCATCGGGCTGAATCGTAATTTTCAGTTCGCGAGCTTCCTGCGGCTGCAAATCGAAGAGATTCCAGACCAGCTGTTTCGATCTGGCCGACCATTTCGCTTCGGGGGTACAGTCGATCACGCGTGAGATGTCGGAGACCTCTTCCGTGACGATCGCCGATTCGACGGGTTCGTGACCGTTGTTGGTGACGACGATCAGCGAGATCAGCGGCTCGTGTGGAGCTTGAAGCTTGGGGACGACCTTCTCGATGTGCAGTGTCGGGGCCTTGGTGGTCAGATCTTGTTTGCCGCTCGATCGGGGATCATACGTGTATTCGATGGGCAGTGGGGCTTCGACGTCTCGCCAGGGGCGGGCGATCTGGATGTAAGAATCGACCGGCAGCTCGCGCGCGCTGAGGCCGGTGTCTCTGTACCGTTGCCACAGGTCATTGCCCCACAGATTCGACGGAACAGGTCGATGAACCGGACGTGAAACCGTGGTGATCGACTCGTTCTGGTTGAAACGCTCCAGGAACGTGAGCGGTCGAAACTGGATGTCGAGGTGAGATTGTCCATGCGTCGTCGGCAGGACCAGCTGCTCATCAGGAAGTGCCGGCAGGTCGTACGGACTGATGACCATGCGTGGTTTGGGGTCGGGCGAGGCCTGCACCTGCGTCTCGGTCAGACGCGGGATAAAGAGCGCGATAGAGAAGAAGACGCCCAGCACACCAAAGATGGCGGAGACCGTCCAGGCCTTCAAATACTTGATCGGCAGCAGGAAGAATCCCTCGATTCGCCAAAGGATTCGCAGCATCTCGATATAAGGCGCAGCGATCCACGGAAAGATGTGGCGAGGCTGTACGAGACGTCCTTTTCGAGGCACGGTCCGACTCCTTGGTGACCTGTGGCCGGAATGTGAAGAGGCTGGATGGCCCTCCAGATGACCATCCTGGTCCTTCGATTCCGCCGTGTGCGTGCCGGTGAAATAGCAAAATCTGCCGATTGGGGAAAGAGGGGTTGTCGCAAGAATTGCCTGTTTGTTGGTGAAAATGACAAAACCAACTCCGCAGACCCCTGTTCTGGCAAACTCCCTATCGACACGTTCTGGAGCCCGTTTTACAAGCTGGGTTGCGTGTGCCTAGGCCACGTCGGCTCTGAGTTCGGTTCCGCCGAACAAGATCCTATGGAGCTCTCGGATGTCTGGGAGTTCTGATTGTGAAAGCCCACCCGGGCGACATTCTTCCCCCTTTGAGTGCAAACATGACCCCGGAGACCTCGATGCGGCGATCCTCGCTGATCACGGAAATCCTCTCGGGTTCCGAGCCCAGACTCCGTTCACGTCTTCTTCCAGCTTCCGTTCCGGGAGTTGGGTTTGCACGTCGTCGAGGGCGCTGGGCTCTGGTGGTTGGGGCCTTGCTCATGGCCTGCGGATGCCAGTCGAGTAGCAGCCTGACCCGATTCTCCCCCCAGTCCAAGTCAGAAGACATCTCCCCGGATCAGAAGAAGTCTGTCCTCGCGATCCTCGGTAAGAAGTCGGACAAGTCCGAGAAAGACGCGGCGGGACTCCCCGATTCCTCGGGGGCCAAGTCGGAAGGAGACAGCTCGGAGGCACTGCTGGACAAGGGTGAGAACGCTCTCGCAGCCTACTACAAGGACTCGAGTCCCGCCCACCTGACCGAAGCTCATCAGTGTTACGAGAAGGTGTTGGCCGCGAGCCCAGGCAATCCAGATGCTCATCACGGGCTGGCGATTGTTTGCGACCTGCAGAAGAACTACGGTGCGGCCGAGATGCACTACCGGGCTGCATTGGAAAAGGACCCGAACAACGGACGGGTTCTCGGCGACCTCGGTTATTCTTACCTGCTGCAGAACAAGCTGTCGGATAGCGAGAAGACCCTCGTTCAGGCGACGAAGCTCGATCCAAGCAATACCCAGGCCTTCAAGAACCTGGGCTACGTCTATGCCAAGCAGGGGAACTACAACCAGGCGGAAGCCACTTTCCGTCGGGCGATGAATGATGCCGAAGTTCGTCAGGAACTGGCCCAGCTCTTCCCCAATGGACGCCCTGACATGGCGAAGTCGGGTGAGCAGGGAAAGTTACCGTGGCAGAACAACAAGACGATCACCACGAATGAGTTCGCCGCTCAGATGTCTGATGCGCGCAAGCAAAGTCTGGCAGAGTTGAAGGCCCGGCAGCAGCTGTTGGAGGATTCATCCGCTCCCACACTGTCTCTGGAGCAGATGAAGGAAGAGTTGGTTCAGCTGGCCAAAGAACGGGATGACGCCCTGCGTCTCGCCGAGTCACGTGCTCAGCAGTCCAACGCACCGCTTATTCTCGGCCCGCCAGCAGGGCAGAACTCGATGGACACCCGGGGTTATGTCTATCCTTTATCGGGCAGCTATCCTCAGTCGGTCCCCAATCAGTTTGCCGGAACTCAAGCTGGCGGAGCGGTGCCCACCAACAGCTCTCCCAATGGGCAACGCTACCAGCGCCCAAATGGAGCCCCAAACGACAACGGGGCGGCATCGAATATGGCGTCGAACCAGCCTCCGATGGGAGGCCCTCGCCGCGTGACGAACTCGCTCTATCCGAACGCAGCTGGACAACCCGGCATGCAGAACCGGGCGAACTTTGAACAGGTCTCCGGCAGCTATGGGGACCCTCGATCGAACGAACACGCCCTGCATCAGACGAACCAGGGACTCGATCCCCGGACCGGGTTGCCGATGAATGGCGGAATTCAGCAAGTCGAGGGGCAAGGTCCACTGCTGGTTCCGAACACCTACGGAAATCCACCTCAGAGCGGCAACAGCTCCAGTGCGCAGGAGTTCTCAAACTCCGAAACTCAATCCAGCCAGACGGGTGCTTATGAAGACGCCAAGCGTCGAGCGGCTCTCGCCGGGATGGGTGGACCAGAGATGATGTTCAACGTTCCCGCCGTCAATGTTCCACAAGTCGACGGCGGCAACCGCCTCGCCCCCGGAACCGGCAGCACATGGAACGGCGGTCAATATCCCCAGCCGCAACGCATGCTGCCGATGGATGCGTCACCGCATGACCTCGACGCCCTCTCGAGGCTCCCCTCCGAGCAGATGACCGTCCAACCGAGTAACTCCGGGATGTTGAACGCGCCCACCGGTCGCGGCTTCAGCAGCCCCAACTTCGGGCAACCTCTCAATCCTCAGATCCCACTCGATAGCCCGCTGGGCAACCAGGGAACGAACTTCCAGGACCAGGCCTACCCCAGCCAGAGGTCACGCTCGCAGACCTCGGAATCGGGTGACAGCTCGTATGAGGCAGCCACGAACTCCGACCCGCGTAATGATTTGAATGCCGGGCTGCAGCAGTACGGCAATGCCATGCAGTTCAACTCGGCCCAGAACAACCAGAACGCCTGGGGCCGCGTCCGGACTCCCGGGGAGTACGCGCCGCAGCAACCCCAGGTGCAGAACCCCAACCAGTTGATGAACTCCGGTTGGAACCAGCAACAGATGACACCTCGCATCACGACGCCACCTCCATACTCCAGCCGCAACTCCCAGCCGTCGAGTGACGCGAACTCCCGGAGCGGTGACTACGGGTACTCGTCTGAGTCCTCGACTCAGCCGCGTGGGAACAGCGATTACTCAGGGTACTCTCAGGGGCAGTCCTATTCCTCGGAGCCAGCCCCGATCTACTCGCCCGGTGTGCGGGTCCCTGCCTCGTACAACGGCGGAAACTCCACGCGGGCCTCTGGTCCTTACGGCCAGGGCTACGACGGACCGCGAATCACCCCGGCCGGTCGGTAGTTGTGGCTCCGTATGTCTGACGCCAGAGCGAAACCCTCGACGAGTGACAATGACCAACGCCTCCGTTCATCGGTGAGCTGATGTCTGTCCTCTCCGATCTGAATCCGTGTCCCTCTGTGTCATCTGTGTACCGATCCATCGCTCCTCAACTCTCAGCGTCTACCACGACGCTCAGAGAGTGTTCTATCAGTCTCGCGTGACCTTCAAATTGTCATAACAGCTGATGTGCCCTTCGGTCGCTGAAGGTTTGATGACGAACTTCAAGGGTTCGCCGACATCCACCGCCGGATTCAATGTCCCCTCGCTGATTAGAGTCGGAACCTCTCCGATCGGCTGTACCGTCACGCGATAGGTTCGGCGGGCAGGATTGATCGCGAACTGGACGTGGTTCCAGATGTCGTACTGCACCAGCTTGTCGGTGTCGGCATAGGCGGCTCCGTTCCAGATCCGCCACATCCCCTTCGCGGAGTCGATCATGGCCACCGGATCACCCGAGGTGGTTCCCTCAATCCCCATCATCACGCTGTGACGTGATCGCGTCGTCGGGTCAGGCAGCAGGTACGGGAACCCCTGATCGGATCGGATAAAGAGATCCCAGTCGACCGTGATCATCTTCGCGGACTCCAGGGTCAGCTTCGATTGAAAATCGGCGACCAGCGTCCCGCCACCGCGAGCCCGCAAGCAATGCACGCCGGGACCATAGGATGTGGTGTTCTCAATGCCGAAGGGGTCGGGGGACTGTGGGTTTGGCACGATCCTCAACCCGTTCACCGATCCCAGTTCAGCGGTCCCCACAGCTGCGGACTCGAAGTCGATATCGAGCAGCGTCTCCCGGGCCGGCGGAGCGTCGGGTAACGAAGGCACCCACTTCACCAACACATCATCCAGATAGACAGGTTCATCACATCCCTCTCCGGGAACAAAATGCACCTTATTGAAGATCCGGTACGACGGCACCTTGATCGGCAAGTTGACGCCCAGATGAACGACGGTCCGCTCGGCGGGCGGAGCAAAAGGAACTGGTTCATGGATCGGCCCGGACTCCGAGCCCAGTGACGCCGTATAGGTGCGGTGATCGACATCGACGTAGATCGTCACGCGTGTCCATTGCCGAGGAGGCACGACGACCTCACTGTCGGTCCATTGATCGCTCTTCGCGAGTGAAACACGTCCGGTCTTGGGTGCGATCCGTAACGCGACATCACGTTCATGATTCGAGTTCCCGCTGAAGTACACCGTCAGCGAGGTCTTGTCCGATTCGCGGTAGGTCCAGAAGGAAAGCTCTGCCTTCCCATTGCAGATGGCCAGGTCGAGTTGCGAGGTCGGGAGGCTGCGGTCGGGCGAGCTGTAGTGCAGCGTGGTGATGTCTTTACCCGTCAGGGCGAGGGCATTACCGCCGTTGCCTCGGTGCCGCTCTGACTGAATGAAGGGCCGGTCATCTTTCCCCTCTCCCAGCGGGAACCAGACGCCGGGACAGGAGCGAGTCTGCGGATCGTACCGCCCATCGCCGATCCCTCCGCTGATTCCAGAATTCCGGGCCGGGAACTGGTCGAAGTTCTGTTCGATGAACCGGATAAATCCCTGATCGGCGAGATCCTGTTTCCACTGCCGCCAGCGCTGGTCCCACGCACTGTGGTAAGAGTCGTACCACGCATCACACTGCCACCCATCGGCTCCAGCTGGGGGAGGCGTGTAGAAGTACGACGAAGCCCCTGTCTGAATGACCTCAATCTCGGGGTGCGGGCTGTTGAGAACGTGCTGCTTGACCTGTTCACACGAGACCAGCCCCGTGCCAGCCCGCACGTTGGTCAGGTACCCTTTCTTGTCACCCTCCAGATCGAGCGTCGCTTCAAAGGTGGCAGGCAGGATCAGGACATCGACGATTCCCTCATCGATCCACGTCCGCCAGTCGAGCTTGGCATTCCCCATGATCGGACCGACATACTCGCCCGACAGATAGACGGCGAAGCGGACCTTCGGATCGACGGAGCGAATCGCCTCGCGGATCTCGCGATACAGCTGGGTGATATAGGACCCGCGCAGCTCACGCCACTGCTCCACGAGCGGATCGTGGGGAGCAAATTGAGGTGACTTCCAGTCGAACCTCGGGTCGGTGAGGATGTCAACCTGGTACCGCTTCTGCATCTCTTCGACGATCGGGGCGTTGAACCCAAACTGATCGGCGTGATCGGGCGGTGGGATCAGCTGACTCGATTCGCTGCGCATCGAGGCGATAATGCCCGTCGGGTGATAGGTCTTCGCCATGTGGGCGAACTCGGCGACCTTATCCGCCCGGGCTCCGGGGTAGGCATACTCTGGAACCATCCACTGGCGATTCCCTTCGCGATCGATCGTGATGACCTCGGGATGCTGCTGGTGGTAAGACCGCATATAGGACCACGGGATCATCCGCCCCACTCCCGGGACGCCCACGTCGACGGGAGCCCCTTCACTGTAGATGTGCGGGTGGTACATCCAGTATTCGAACCCGACTTGTTCCGCCGCTTTGCGCAGTGACACATGGGGATCATTCTTTGCGAGGACCTCGTCGATCAGGTGCCACGCCACCGCCAGCGTCGGATTCGATTGAGTGTTTGCTTGGTGCCTGATGATCGAGCCAGGTGGGAACTGAGTCAGATCCGTCCGCAGATAGACCCCGGTGAAGCCCCGTCCCTTCCAGTGGCGGACCATGTTCTCCATGGCCTGATTCGTGTCCATCGACGCATCGGTCCCCGGCCCATACACCAGACAGAGATCCCCCCAGCTGGGAATGAGATTCTTCTTGTAGGGCGGCGACTCAGCTTCCACTCGACTGATGAGGAGCGCGAAACAAACGAGGATAGAAAGAGCGCAGAGAAGGCGGTTCATAAGGAGCGACTCAAAAGAAACAGGCGAGCGTATCGAGAGTACCCTACGACGATGGCCCGCCAGAGTTACCCCAACTCGGGAATCGGGCTGCCGTCACTCAAAATGGGAATCGGTCGACCAGCGAAGTCCGCGAATGCATGATGATGGTCAATCTGCAAGTGTCGATAAATCGTCGCCAGCAGGTCCTGTGGCTTGAGCGGACGCTCGGTCGGGTACTCCGCTTTCGAAGTCGTTGCACCGATGACCTGTCCGCCGCGAATGCCGCCACCCGCGACCAGAGCCGACATCGCTGATGGCCAGTGGTCACGACCCATGCATCCGTTCGAGTGGGTCAACTTGGGCGTCCGACCAAACTCACCGACACACACGACCATGATCTGTTTGTCGAGACCACGATCATGAATGTCATCGACCAGAGCTGAGATCGCCGGGTCCATATGCTCAGCCCGCAGCTTCATCCCCTTGGCCAGGTCCCAGCCATTCTGGGCATTCGCGTGATCATCCCAGCTGAAGTACACCGGCTGTCCGGGCAAGGGAGCGAGCGCATCGATTGTGACGACCCCCGTCCCTGCTTCCGCCAGTCGTCGGGCAAGTAGACAACTCTGCCCCCACAGGTTCCGCCCATATCGCTGGCGAAGCTCGGCGGGCTCACGCTCCAGCTCAAAGGCCTCGCGCACGGCTCGACTCGTGAGCATCGTGAAAGCTGTGGAACGAAACTCATCGGTGCCCTGAAGCGAGCCACTCTGGTCGAGCCCCCGACGGAACTGATCCAGCTGCTGGACCAGTGCTCCCCGCTCGCCCAACCGTGAGGCATCGGTCCCCGCAGCCAGAGAGAGATTCGGGACAGAGAACTTTTCGACGGAGGGGTCACCGGTGACGAACGCCTTGTGACTCAGCCCCAGGTAGGTAGGCTGAGTCATAAAGGGCTGCGAGGGAATCCCGATGTACTGCGGCACGCCATCGGAACGGACTCCCCTCAAACGACTGGTAATCATCCCCAGGTCGGGGTGATCGGACCGAGCGGTCGATGTCGGGTCGGGAACGAGCGGCGTTTTCCCGGTCAGGAGCTCGATACTGCCGTCATTGTGCGAGGACATCTCGTGGTGCAATGAACGGACAATCGCCATCTTGTCCATCCGCTGGGCCAGTCGCGGAAAGATCTCGCAGATCTCAATTCCCGGTACCTTGGTGTTGATTGCCTGAAACGGTCCGCGGTAGTCGCTGGGAGCCTGTGGCTTGGGGTCAAAGGTCTCCAGCTGGCTCGGACCTCCCCACATCCAGAACAGGATCAGCGAGGTCGGCGCAGAACTCGTCCCAGAGAACGCCCGCGCAGCCAGCAGATCGGACAACCCGAGCCCGCTCATCCCCAACATGCCCGCCCGCAAAAACTCGCGACGCGAACGAGGACCTGGACATGGATCTCCCGGAAGCGACTGTCGTGGCGAGTGAGAAGAGAGCGGCATTCGTTCGCACAACCCGGGGGAAGCGGATACATCAAATCAAATTGATGGTATTGCAGCGGAATGCCTCGTGCAATGCGGCTTATCACGAAACGACACCCGGTGGCCTAAGCCTTGCGGATGAAATGCTCGGCGTAGCTGCGCACCTGTCGCCCATTCAGCACGTGGAAGATTCGCAGCTGCTGAATCGTCTCCTGGCTGAACTGATTCAGCGGAACGTGCACCAGTCGTTTGTGGTACTTCTTGGCGAGTCGACGCCACCCGGCTCCCGGCGGCTGGACCGACAGGATCGCGATATGCCGTTGCTGTGAGTGGCAACACGCCCCAGCGAGGAGACGTTCCTCCAGCGTATCGGCGAAGTCAAACCGCGGATCGCGCCAGATATCGGGGATATTACGGGGCGGAAAGAGGAACATCGTCCCGCCGTATGTCGCCATCGCGATACCGGGACCGATGACCTCCTGGGAGAACGGCGTCGCGAAAAACGACAGCGTTGACTCGTCGTGCTTCTCCGCATGCCACGTGATCCGCCATGGATAATCACGGGGATCGGCAGGGGCATCGAACAGCATGATGACGCAGTCGAGTGTGCCTTTGGCCGGTGGATTGATCTTCACGAACAGATCGCCCGTGTGCCAGTTCCTCAGCGTCTCCCGGATGTCGAGTCCATCCTTCAAACTGGTCGAGAACTTCTCCGTGCGAGCGAGATCGTTCCCCATCAGTGACAGGGCTTTGTCCTTCACATGGGTCCGAAACCGCTCAATCGCGATGTCCTCGGGAGGCCAGCTACATTGGCCGAACGGGTTCCAGTCATTGGCCCACTTCAGTTGATCGAGCTTGGGTGGCCGCCGGTTGAGCTTGCAGGTTCTCCACTCGATCGGATTCCCCGGCAGCCGGTTCTGTAACCCCACGATGTCGCCCCCCGGCAGCTGGCCCCGGTCGATCGACATGCGGAATTCTTCATACGCCAGCGGCTCGTTGTAGGGATAGCTGCGGGCGGTCTCCGCCAGGTGAATGGCGAACTGGTCCCCCGCCGTCTGCTGGGCTGCCACGATGAGCGTGTAGAGATCGGGCGTCATCCGCCGCTCGATGAGCGACAGATTGCGGACGTACTTCAAATAGTTCGACAACAGCTGCGGCGAGATCCGGCGGGCCCGGCCCTTGAGTTCCTCGCGATACCGTTCGCGAGAGGTGAGCAACATTTCCTTGATCCCGTCGATCGACAGATTCTCATCGTCATCGAGCTCTGCACGGGCCCGCTCATACAGCCCCGTCAGATACGGCAGCTCTCCGAACAGGAAGATCAACGTCTCTGGAGCGACTTTGTAGATTGCGGGTTCGTGCTCCTCTTCGTAAGGAGCTTCGACAGGAGCCTTCTCGGTATACGCCTCGCGCACCCACGGCCAGTCGGCGAGCGAGCAAACGAACAGGATCCGCTGGTACTTCCGCTCCAGCTGTCGCAGCCGATGAGCCATCCATGCGATCCGCTCCAAGTGGCGGGGATTCGTCGGGCGAGGCAGCGAGGGCAGCACAGCTGCGGAGAACTTCTCGACAGCCACTTTCTTGAGCGCGTACGGATCGGGCAGGCTAATCGGGGAGTTATGAAAGCCGAGCGTTTCCAGATCGATGAACGCCCGTGGCATCTGCTCCTGGATGGCGAACCGCAAGGCGGCAATCACCGGCTGACACGGATCAATCGGTACATAGCTGGCTGGGGTGGGGGAGTCGTCGTCCTCGCCGGTCGAGTTCGGGTCGTAACCCATGGCTTCTGACCGAACGACGATTGTCGGCGTCGGGAGAGCTTCGATGGCCTCCTCGACACTCGCTTGAAACGACTCCGGGAGTGGAACCGCCAGGCAGTCAAACGACTCGGTCAGCAACACACGTCGGACTTCGACCGCAAAGTCCCCACTGCCATGGACGACAGGGAGTACGGTAATCCGTGGACTGAAATGAAGGAACGCGTGGGCCATAGGTCGAGCTGGTGAATCGTCGGGAATTCGATGGAGGGAATCATACCCGAAAGCAAACTGTCTGCGTTACCACTTCACGAGAGTTCGTCGGAGCAAGACGGGAAGGAGGAGCCCATCAACCACGGAGGCACAGAGGGCACGAAGGAAGGATAATTTCTCCCCATCGCCCTCTCTCCCCCTCCCCCCTTCGCGTCTTCATTACCCTCGCGGCTCGCCCTCCTGCCGCCCCCGGACTCAGTTTCCGAGCGGTAACCCGTCCACTAAGCTGCCGCCATGCTCCAACGCTGGCTCCATCTTTGGTTGTTTCTGACCTGTGTCCTGGCCTACTTCTGGCCCCGGCTCGTTGGTGAGGGGTCTGTTGACCCATTCATCGCCAGTGTCCCGTGGCTGACGTGGCTGATCTCGGGCACGATGTTCTGTGTCGGGTGTCTGCTCCCGAAGGACGAAGTAGTCGAGGTCGGTCGCCGCTGGACGACGGTGCTGACGGGAACCTGCGTTCAATTCGGGTCGATGCCACTGCTGGCCTGGATCGCAGGGACGTTGCTTCGCCTGCCACAGGACCAGTTCATCGGCCTGATGATGGTCGGCTGTGTCCCCGGTGCGATGGCCAGCAACGTCATCACGATGACCGCCAAAGGAAACGTCAGCTACTCCGTCGGACTGACAACTTCGGCCACGATCGTTTGTCCGATAATTACGCCGCTGGCTCTCTACCTGACTCTCGGAAAGTTCGCTTCGGCTGAATTGCTGATGAAGGCCAGCCTGTCGCTGTTCCGCGAGGTTGTGATCCCGGTCATCCTCGGTTTTGCGATCTGTCAGAAGTGGCAGCGTTTCAGTGATCTGGTCCGCTCCCCGGCCAATGTGCTGGCGAACCTCGCGGTTCTCTGGATCATCGCGGTGGTGGTGGCACGGGCACGGGCCGAGTTTTCCAGCCTGACCGTCACGCTGCTGATCGCTTTGCTCTTCGTCAATCTTCTGGGGTATGCGGCTGGATACTTCGGAGGCGGAGCTCTGGGCCTCGATGAAGGAATGCGTCGCGCCCTCATGATCGAGGTCGGCATGCAGAACGCGGGACTGGGAGCCAAGATCGCGGGCGACCTCTTCCCCGATGCGAAGGGGGCTGGCATCCCGTGTGTGTTGTTCGCGTTTCTGTGCGTCTTCACCGCCACCCTTCTGGCCCGCTGGTTCTCAGCCCAGCCTGTCCCCGGAACAGTGCCAGCGGCAAGTACTGTCCCCGAGTGACCCATCCGCAGCGGTGGGCCCAGTTGAGCACAGTCAAACAGCTCCGCCAGTCCCTCTCTCACGGGTTGCGTTGCAGATCCACTACCCGATACGACATAACACAACACGTAGCTGTTGCCACTTGTGCATTTGAACTTTGTGGTATTTGCTGCGTCGCAGATTCAACTTTTGATCTCATCACGTCATGTTCTCCTGGGAATCTCGATCATGAAGAAGTGCTGGCTTTCGATCGCGTTCGTATTTGCTCTGATGCTCCCGGTGTTGGCAGCCGACCCGGTGAAGCCGGTGCGGATGGGCTGCGGGTTGATGACCTTTGACACGGTTCCCGGATGGGGATTTGACGAGAACGGCAAAACCCAGATCGGCCCGACCCACGGCGGAGTCGTCGTCGACAAGGCGGGGAACATCTACACCAGTGCGGACATGGGCGTGTTCGTCTTCAGCCCTGACGGCAAGCTGATCCGCCGATTCGTGACTGACAACCACACACGTTTGCACGACATCGAGATCCGCGATGAGGACGGCGTCGAGTACATTTACGGAGCCCGCAACGCCAATGCCGAGGGGATCAAGTTCCAGGCCGAGTCGGGCGACGTGGTGTTGCGGCTGCCATTCCCCAAGGAATCTGGACTCGACCCCAAGGCTCCGTTCAATCCCACAGCCATCACCGTGGCCAAGAACGGCGACATCTTCCTGTCGGACGGCTATGCGAGCAACGTGATCTTCAAGTTCGACAAGACGGGCAAGTACCTTTCACACTTCGGTGTGAAGGGGAACGATCTCAAGCAGTTCAACACCGCTCACGGGATGACCCTCGATACCCGCTATGAGCCGAATCGCCTGCTGATCTGCGACCGCAACCACCAGCCCAAGGGGCGACTGGTTCACTATGACCTCGACGGGAACTTCATTGAGGAAGTCATCACCGGCCTCGGCATGCCGACCTCAGCGGCGGTGCAGGGTGATTATGTGTCGGTGCCTGACTTGCACGGCCGCCTGGTGATTCTCGACAAGTCGAACACGATCATGGCTGTGCTGGGGCATAACCCGAATCCGGAAAAGGGCCGGGCGTACAACATCCCGCAGGACCAGTGGGTGGAAGGGATCTTCAGCGGGACTCACGGATCTTTCTGGGACAAGGACGGCAACCTGTACGTGCAGGACTGGAACGTCTCCGGCCGACTCATGAAGCTGGTCCGCGTGAAGTAACCAGCGAGCGGCAGACGTGAGTCTGTCGTGAACCCGCTTACTGTTTACCAACAAAGTCCAACTCCAATCGCCCTCTCTCGCTTCACAAGCTGGAGAGGGCGATTGTCATTGGGGTCTCGTTCTTGTGATCGATGTCCGGAGGATTCACCGCAGAGGGCCGCAGAGGGACGCAGAGGAAAGACAGGAGGAGAGATTTCGCGTCCATTGGTATCTGGAAGTTTCAAAGTGGGACAGATATTCCTGTCTGTCCGAACAGAAGTGGAATTCCGATATAGCTCAAATTGATAGATTCGCCCTGTTCTTTCCCCCTCTGCGTCCCTCTGCGGCCCTCTGCGGTGAATCTTTCCCCACAAGTGGTCACGACGCGCCCCATGGCTAAACCGGCATCTACAGAATCGTAAACTGTGTCAGCAAATCACTGACCACGGGCGGGTGAGGGGAAATCAAGAGCTCGCCCGCCCCGATTCCAGTCAGGCCGCCGAGCAGCCGGGCCTGCGACTCGACCATGCGGAAGACTCGCTCCTTGCCGGGCGGGAACTGTGTCTTATAGGCCCGCACCGACTCCAGCTTGGCCTCCAGCGTGTCACTGATGTCGATCACGAAACTCCCGGGCGTCTCGTGTGTCGCCGACGCCCAGCCCAGCGGGTACCAGATCAGCTTCTGAATCGTATGGACCGGCAGTCCGTCGAACTCGGCATCCCACTTTGACAGCCGTGAATAAAACACAGCTGCGTCGGTGATCTGCATCGCCTGCCAGTGATCGGGCGAGGCCATTGGAGTCTTGCCATAGATCCCGAGGACCACCTTCGGTCGGTACTTGCGGAAGACCTTGGCCAGAGTGACGCGGGCTTCATAACAGTCGAACAGTCGACGATTCGGCAGATCGAGCGTCAGCCGCACCTGCACTCCGAGAATTTCCGCAGCCGCCTGAGCCTCGGCCAACCGGACCTCGGGACCCGGGCTTCCCGGCGTCGGTTCCCCGTCGGTCAGGTCGACAATCCCGACTCGATGCCCCTGCTTGACCAGCTTGGCCAGCGTTCCACCGATGGCGATTTCGACATCATCGGGGTGAGCTCCCACAGCAATCAGATCGAGCGGCTCAACGGGTGAGGAAGCATTCATGGAAACGACACTTGAAGGAGAAGCGGGGGAAACGATGCCCGAGTGAGTGTTGAGGGTTGAGGATGGTTTTCTCAATCCACTGACTAAGACTGCGATGGAGTCGCCTCGGGGTTCAGGTACTGCTTGATCACCTTGACCAGACGGTTCGGGTGAGTCAGATACGGGTAGTGACCAGCCAGTGGCATCCATTCGGTTCGGCACCCGGGGAGGTCAGCTGCGAACTCCTCGCTGAGTTTGGCCAGCGTTTCACCCTCGCCTTCGGTGCGAATGACGATGACCGGCTGACGGATCTCCGGAATGAGATCGCACCAGTCACATTCCGCAGCGGCCAGCAACCGCCAAGCGACCTGACGAACGGGAGTCGCTCCGAGGCTGTCGAGCAGGAAGTGATAGCGCGTCGGATCAAACGGCGGGAAGTACCCCTGGTGGTTCTGCTGCTGCACCTTCGGCCATCCGGGCAGGCTCGACATCGGACGGGTGAGCAGGCGGCCGACCTTGTACATCAACCTCTCTCGCTTGAGGGTCGGCTCGCGCAGCACCGGGCCTTGCAGCATCAGATGACTGATCCGATCGGGCGACCGCTTCAGAATTGTCAGCGCCACATGACAGCCGTACCCCGCGGCATAGAGATCAAAACGCGAGTGGCCCAGCGAGTCGGCCAGTCGGCACAGAGCCTCAGCTGTCTGCTCCAGCGGTGAGGTTGGTGCCTTGGTCCAGACGGGGGCGTCGATCATGACGCAGGTGTATTCGTCCTTGAGCAGGTAAGCCGTCAGCGCAAACAACTTCGCGTTTCCCGTCGCTCCGCCAATAAAGTAGAGCGGCGGGCCCGAGCCGTAGACCTCGGCCAGCATTTCGCCATCGACGAGCTGAACCGATATCGGCTGTGACTCCGCAACGACCGAGGTGACCACATCGACCCAGTTCAGCGGAGTCGGACACGGCTCGCGCGGTGGTTCGGTCTCCGGAGAAGAGGTCGGTTGATCAGGACTGGTCGCGGACACGCGGTGACTCGTTGAACAAAAGAGCGAGAGACGGAGCACTTCGCGTGGTCATCCACGCGGCGAGTCTCTCAGTTTACCCAACGATCGGGGAAGTTCCTAACTCCCCGAGGAGATCGCAAAGATCTGAGCATTCGAAGCGAAGTCAGACACAGACATTGACTTCCTCCAACCGCGAAGCGGCGACAGGCGAATCACCTACGGCAACTCCCTTTCTGGACAACGGGCGGGCGACACAGGTAAGTTCCAGTTCACCTGACTCATCCACTAAGGGAGATCCGACATGCCTCGCCCGACCAGCCGACGCCAGTTCCTGAATGCTTCACTCGCTGTGGGGGCAGCGACCTTTGCAGCTCCCGCCATCCTGCGGGCGACCGGGCTGAATGAAAAGCTGCAGGTCGGAGTCATCGGCTGCGGAGGACGTGGTGGGGCGAACTTCGAACAGATGCTCGGCGAACGAGTGGTTGCCGTGTGCGATGTGAACTCCAACGCAGTCGACTACGCAGCTACCAAGGTCGATGGCGTCCAGAAGTTCACCGACTACCGCAAGATGTACGATGCCCTCAAAGAAGGCGAGTACGACGCGGTGGTCGTGAGCACCACGGAGCATACCCACGCGTTCGCCACGCTGCCGGCCCTCAAAGCCAAGAAGCACGTTTACTGCGAAAAGCCGCTGACCCATAACGTCCGCGAGGCCCGCATCATTACCGAGGCTGCCAAGGCTGCGGGGGTTGCGACACAGATGGGAACACAGATTCACGCGGAGAATAACTACCGCCGCGTCGTCGAGTTGATCCAGGGGGGAGCGATTGGAACTGTTTCGGAGGTCCATGTATGGGTGGGCCGGGCGTGGGGTCTGCAATCTCCCGAAGAGGCGATCGAGAACCACGACATCGTTTCGGTTCAGAACCGGCCGGAAGGTTCATCGCCGATCCCGCCGAGTCTCGACTGGGATCTGTGGCTCGGTCCCGCCCCTGAGCGTCCCTTCCACGAGGTCTACTTCCCCGGTCCGAAGTGGTACCGCTGGTGGGACTTTGCCAACGGGACGATGTCGGACCTCGGTAGCCACATGGTCGACCTGCCGTTCTGGGCACTTAACCTCGATGCACCGAAGACGATCGAAGCTTTCGGGCCGCCCGCCCATCCCGAGCTGGCCCCAGCCTCGATGCATGTGAAGTACGAGTACGCTGCCCGCGGCGAACGCGGCCCGCTCACACTCACCTGGTACCAGGGATCGCACAAGCCCGAAATCTGGACCAAGGGACTCATCCCGCGCTGGGACACCGGCATGTTGTTCGTGGGATCGCACGGCCAGTTGCTCACCGATTACTCGCGACATCAGCTGTTGTTCGGACCCAATGTGAATGACTTCAAGCGGCCGCCGCAGACGATCCCGCCATCGCTGGGTCATCATGCCGAGTGGATCCATGCCTGCAAGACGGGTGCCCCGACGACATGCAACTTCGCCTATGCGGGTCCGCTGACCGAGGCGAACCATCTCGGCAACGTGGCTTACCGCGCGGGCAAGAAGCTCGAGTGGGATGCCGTGAACATGAAGTTCCCCAACGCCCCCGAAGCGGAGAAGTTCCTCACCCGCGAGTACCGCAAGGGGTGGGAACTGGTGTAGAGGGGTTGATCGTTAATGGTTGATCGTCGATCGACCAGACGTTGAGCTGTGACGCAGATGACAAAGTTGTAACGCAGGTGAACCTCCAACACCCCCGATGTCTCACAGACTTCGGGGGCTTTTGCATTCTGGTAAACTGTTCCGATGCGGTCGGTTATTCGCACGAGCGAAACATCGCGGGTCGATTGGCTTCTAGCGATCAAGGACTCGCAGACTTTCTGACTTCCTCAATTTCGAATTGAAACTCATCAAGCCGACTCTTGTCGGGTGCTAGGGTTTTGGTGTCTTCCACGGCGGTCAACGTGACCTCCTGAGAAGATCGAGGGAGATTGCTATGTTCGGAATTCGACCATTTCTGTGTGGGCTGCTGGCGGGTGCCTGCGGTGGATTGTTTGCGACCAACTTTCACGTGGTGCACACCGCACAAGGCATCGTGGTTGTCCCACGCACGCAGCAACCTCCACTTCGCAGTGCCTATGTCGACATTCGCAACTGGTCCGAAGCGATGTGGACGAACCACCCGGAGGTCACCGCCGCCCTCGTCAAGGACGGTCGGTCGTCATTGATTGGTGACAACCTCAAGGACAACCTGCTCGACAAGGTGCTGCCGAAGCAGACCCGAAGCGACAGCGTCCCCAGCACTCGAGGCACAGCCAGCCGTAGCGGAACGCTGCCTGTCAGCCAGGCGAACTCCATCGCAACCAGCTCCGATCCCGGAGTCGACTCCGGCAGAATCCTCGAACAGGGATCCGCTGTCCGTAAACGCTGGGAAGCTGCGCTCGACAAGGCCATCGCTCCGATCGTTGACGAAGATCCGGCCGAGTTAGCTGCTGATCAGACCAGCGAAGTCTTGCCTGATGAAAGCTCACCGGACGACCTCGTGCAAAAGCTGAACGACCAGTTCAAAGACCGCGTTCCGGACCCCGTGCCAGCAGCCCAGCCCAAATCGACTCCCAACAAGATTGAAGCCTTGCCGACCTCGGGAGACCCAAGCGACATGGCCCGCGATCTGCTCAAGCAAGTCATTCCACAAGGGGGATCGAGTCCCAAAAGCGCAGCCCCCCTGCGTGACCTGGGCCAGAGCCTGTTGAACGCCCCCGCCCCCGGTCAGGGAGTTGCGGCACAAACTCAATCGCGTGTCCCCGTACAAAGCCAGTTGATCAAGACCGAGCCCTTCTAGTGCAAACGCGACGACTCAGGTCCGCTGAGCAATGGTCTTGAACGATTGAGATGTCCAGAAGAGTAGGGCGGCGTCGGGTCAACTCCACCGACAGACCTCTTGTGACTGTTGCATGTCACCGTTGCGGGAATACATTGCGAGAAGAGAGAGACAACCTCTCGCGATCGCAAACCCAGCTGCAGGATGCCATGCAAAACCGGCCCGCCCCATCGAATCCTGCAACGTCCGATCCAGGTGAAGCATCAGGTCATGAAACCTGCGTCCGGGCGTGTCCGGTCTGCGGCGGAAGTCTGATGGAGATTCGTCACAAGCTGCACTGTTCGCGCTGTCACACGATCGTGGAGACATGCTGCGAAGGCGGTCGGGGTTGATGGGAGGCATACTGGAGGCCGGCTCACCTGACCTCCAGCCACCCCGTGGCAATCACTTACTTTCCCCCAAGCACCGCGCCAAAGGTTTCGGCCTGGAAGCCGACGTAGAGCGTCTTTCCCTTGCGAATCGTCGGAGCCCGCAGGTTCCCGGTCGGGCCGATAATCAGAGCCTGGAGCTCTTCCGCCGTTTTCGGATCTTTTTTCAGATCGATATCAAACGCCTTGGTCCCCTTACTGACGACCAGACGGGTGCACGGGGCAACGACTTCCAGAGCCTCGGCAACACCCAGTCGCGTCTTGTTGGCAGAAACGACTTCCTTGGCGGTGATTCCCAGCGACTCAAGCAAGGTGTCCATCTTCTGACAGGTGACGCATCCTTTGCGGTGGTAGTACCAATCGACTGTGCTGGCCATGGTGTGCTTCTCTCGAGTGGACGGAACGGACTTTTGCACATGATAGATCGGACCCTCGTTCCGGCCACTGTGGTAATCGCTTTTCTCAATCGGGTGAGAAGAGTGAGGCAGTGCGGGTAGAGGCGCTCGACGCTCAGGACAGACAAGAATGTCTGTCCTGCTGTGAGGTGAACGCGCTCTATTTTGAATCCGCTTGAGTCGGGCCAGTAGGAGGATTCAGGTCGGGGTAGGGCTGATTGCAGACCCCACCCGTTCCCGGTTTCAGCATGTTCCCCACAAACCGCAGGCCCTGCGGAGCAGTGAGACCATGCTCGATGATGACTGAGTACTCGTATCTCGGCGAGCCCTCGACATCGAGCATGTTCCCTTGAATCAGAACATCGGTCAGCGGCGGATTGGTCTCAATCTGACCACGATCAAATCGCAAAGGCGACCGGTTGTTGCCCCAGATCCAGTTCGAGTCTCCGTGGCCGAATTGCGAAATGATGTTATTGGAGATGATCGATCCCCCGTCGGTGTTTCCTTCGGCCGAGGTCGCTCCCGGCATCAAGCCGATCGCCCACAGGTCGTTCTTGATGAACTGATTCCCGGTGATCAGCACATTGCGGGATCCGTGCATGGCCTTCATCCCCATGAAGGAGTTTTCCACGATGTTGCCCGAGACGATCACCTGATCGCAGTGCAGATCGATACCCTGAGCGGCGTTCACAATCTGGTTCCCAATGATCTGTGTCCGACGGGTGACTGCGGGCGTCGACACGAGAATCGCCGAACCCTGGTGCCAGTTGTCGACGTACTCCGCGTCCCAGACCTTCTCGTTCATGCCCGGCGGACGCTGTGAGTTCTTCTTGGAGAAACTCCCCAGTCGGTACTGATCGCGGATCTCCTTCGTCGGACGCAGGTGGTGTTCCTGAACGAGATTGAACTCGATCACGGTCCCCGTACTTTCGGTGACGCCGATCCCCGTGCCGTCGATACAGTGGAATGCATAGCCATATAGCTGAGTGTTGGCAGTCCGGTCATCAATCCCAATTCGGGTGTAGTTCGTGATCCGGCAGTGGCTGATGCGGCTGTCCTGGCACCGGTGCAGGCGGATCGCAGCTGACTGCGTCCGGTTGTCGGTGACGCGCACGTTCTCGATCGAAAGGTTCTGGCAATTGACGGCGAGAATCCCCTCAAAACCTGTGGTGCTGGCCTCTTCCGGCCGGGTCAGATGCACATCGCGAATCACCAGATCAGAGGCATTCTCGATCTCGATGATCGGGTGCTGGGCATTGGTCTGAATGATGGTTCCGGGCCCCTGAAGTCCGCCGCCCTGGCCACGCAGACGGATCTTCTCGGAGATGCGGTGCTCCCCATCGGGGATGAATATGACTCGCCCCGGATGGACATCGATCGCCTGTTGAATCGTCTCGTAGGCAGCTCCCTCCTGGCTGCGATCTGCTCCGAGCACAGCGAAGGGCCGCTGGACTTGCGCTGCAGCTGGGGGTTGTTTCTCCTGTCCGGAACTGGGTGAGGGATCTTCGGCCAGGCATGGAGTCACGGTCGGACCTATGGCCAGGGAGATCATCATGCCCGCCAGGAGGCATCTGAAGAAAGAACCTCGGAGATCCCAAACCATTCGTTGGACTTTCAACTTGGAGCTCAGCGTTCGGGGCCGCTCGACATCCGGGCAGTTTCGTTGTCGGGCAGTCGTGTGTTAAGTGCACTGTCAGTAGGGTAAACGCCTTGGCAGTGAACGCATCATAACGCTCATGCTGGGGAGGTCCCGGGGTGAGATCCGGCCAATTCGCGAGTTTTCTTTTTCCTCGATCATGGCGAAATGATCGGTTGTCACATGTTGTGATTCTGAGCTACAAAAGAGCTTCTGAATCTGCGGTGGCCGCTTCTCGCGGTGGTAGAACTCAATTATGGCCTCGTCTTAGGAATCGTTTCATGATCCATTCGCGCTCCCCCGTGGCGGGTTGGCTGGGCCTGTTGATTGATCGAGTATTCGCCAAGAGAACTTCTCCGGGAGCGTCCCGCCTGTTCGGTCGGCCGAATCGTCGTTCGGCCCGGCGGATGATCACTCAGGTGGAAGCTGTGGAACAGCGACTTCTGCTGACGACGGTGCGGCCCTATCTGCAGAACCCAGCGACCAACGCCATGACGGTCATGTGGTTCACCGAGACCAACACACCCGGGACACTCACCGTCACGATGCCCGGTGGAGGGACACAGGAGTTCCAGTCCTCGCCCGAGTTCCGGACGGAGCTGTCCTACCATGCGAGCGAGCCTTTGACCTCCCGGTCCAACGCCCCGTACATGCATCGTATCCGTGTGACGGGTCTGGCTTCGGCCACGAGTTACTCCTACACCGTGACACAAGGCGCTGAGTTCTTCAGCGGGCAAATGCGGACCATAGCAGACTCGACGTCTGCTCTCCGATTCATCGTCTATGGCGATTCAGAAACAGAACCCGAATCCACGGGCACTGCTGTAGGTTGGACTGATCCAAACAATCCCACAGGGAGCCGACTCTACGTCGCCGATCAGACGGAGGGTTATCGCCAGAATCTCAATGTGATTGAATCGCGTTCCCCCGACTTCATCGGGATAGCGGGCGATATTGTCGAGTCGGGCGGCGAGCAGAGAGACTGGGATGAGTTTTGGAAACAGAACGCCGGAACTTTGAACGATTTGGCCTCGAGCATCCCCATCTTGGCATCTCCCGGAAACCATGAAAATTTTGGAGGGCCCGGAGATCTTGGTGGTTATGGGGATGCGGGCTCTATTCGGGCGAAAAACAAGTTCGCGACCTATTGGGAGGCTCCCTCCAACGGGACTCAAGCACACTCGGATCGGTACTTCCGAATTGATTACGGGCCGATCACGTACATCTCGCTGGATGTCACCAACGGGGCCGCCCACGCCACCTCGTCCGATACGAACTGGTTACTGGGGTCAGCGTCTGGAGTCCCCGACTTCAACCCGGGATCCGTTCAATATCAATGGCTGGAAGCTCAGCTGGCCGATGCCCAGACAAAGAGCCATTTCACCTTCGTGCAATTTCATCATGTTCCATATTCAACCGGTCCCCATGGTTACTCCCCCGGAAACGGAACTGGGTTCGATAACCAGTCAGGTGTCCCGGTGCGGGTTCTGACCCCTTTGTTTCAACAGTATGGAGTGGATGCGGTTTTCTCGGGGCACGACGAGGCGTATCAGCACTCTCTTGTCGACGGAGTCCATTTCTTTGACATGGGGATTGGAGGCGACGGCTTGCGTGGCCCCAGCTCCGGACCAGGGAGTACGAATCCCTCCGTGATCACCAATCCCTACCAGGTCTTTACGGCCCATCTCAACGCCCCGGAAGTCTGGAACGGCAACCAGCTGGTCAGCGGTGGAAAACACTACGGCCACATGGAGGTCAACGTCTCCTTCGATGCTGCGACCGGCACCTGGAAGGCCCAGCTGGATCCGGTGTATGTCTTTCCCCTGATGAACACCTCGGGCGTGGTGACGGGTTGGGAGCGACGCGTCTACAACGATTCCGTCACGCTCACTGCCAACGCTGCTCCGACAGCTATCCAGCTGACCTCCACCTCAATCGCCGAAAACCAGCCTGCCAACAGTGTGGTGGGGACTCTTTCGTCCGTTGATGCTTCCGGGAATACGCACACGTATCAGCTCGTCACCGGCGAGGGCTCGACCGATAACGCTCGATTCAACATCTCGGGTAACCAGCTACGAACCAGTGAGTCCTTCAACTACGAAGCCAAAGCAAGCTATCAGATCCGGGTCCGATCGACCGACCAGGACGGATTGTCGACCGAGCAAAGCTTTGCCATCACAGTCAACGACTTGCCCGAGTCGAATCCCCCCGTCATCGGGAATGCGGGAGCGAATCTGACATGGCGTGAGGACGCGATACCGATTCTCTTGTTCACATCGGCGACGGTGTCCGATACCGATTCGGCGAACTTCGAGGGAGGTGTTTTAACGCTGTCTATGGTGAATGGCTCTGAGACGGGGGACCTGCTCTCGATCCGCAGCCAGGAAGGCGTCGCGGGCCAGGTCTTTGTCGGACCACTGGGACAGGTCATTTTCAATGGAGCGACGATCGGTGTTGTCTCAGGGGGCCTCAACGGGGCGCCACTCACCGTCTCGCTCAACGCATCCGCTACAGCTGCAGCAGTCCAAGCTCTGGTTCGTAATCTCCGATTCAGTCACACGACTCATGCTCCGCTGAACCTGTCGCGTCTGGTTCAGTTAGTCCTGACAGATGGGGATGGGGGAACCAGTCTGCCTGTTCAGAAGTCGATCACGGTTGTACCGCTGAACGATGCTCCTTTGATCACCGGATTCGGCAGCGGTTTCAGCTGGATAGAGAACACGGTCCCGTCGCTGATCGCTCCGAACGTGGCTATCTCCGATGTTGACTCCGTGGACTTCAACGGAGGTCGGCTCACCGTTTCGGTTTCAGTGAATGCCCAGACCTTTGATCGGATCTCGGTGAGAAATGAGGGGGCCGGCCCGGGCCAGATTGGAGTGACCGTTAGCGGTTCAACCACCACTGTGACCTATGGGGGTGTGGCGATCGGAACGCTGACCGGAACCTCCACATTGACTGTCAACTTGAATGCCAACGCGACAGTGGCCGCCGTGCAGGCCCTCCTGCGTAATGTCACGTTCTCGAATATTTCGGATGCCCCGTCCACTTTGCCGCGAACCATCATGGCGACGGTCAGTGATGGGGACGGAGGGACCTCACCGGCCGTGACCAAAACGGTTCAGGTGATAGCTGTGAATGATGCCCCGGTGATCGAGGGATTCGGGACAACGACCGCCGACCAGACGGTCGCGTACCTGGAGAACGCTCCACCGGTGCTGGTCGACAGCAACGCGGTGGTGAAGGATCCCGACCTGCTGAACTTTGAAGGAGGCGTACTGACGGCAGCGATTACTGCGAACTTCCGCCCCGAGGATCGTTTGAAGCTGCTGCATCAGGGGGATACCGCCGGGCGGGTGGGGATTGATTCCACCACTGGAGTTGTCCGTTATGGGGGCGTGCCCGTGGGAACGTTCACTGGTGGAACTTCGCAGGTCACGGTGACATTCAACTCCGCGGCGATGGCAGCTGCGGTTCAGGCTGTGCTGCGAGTTTTGGCCTTCTCGACAGAGTCAGACAATCCCTCGTTACTGCCCCGCACTGTCCGAGTCACATTGTCTGATGGAGATGGGGGCATCAGTTTTCCGGTCACGAAATCGATCGCGGTGACTCCCGTCAACGATGCTCCCGTCGTCACGGGATTCGGCGGAGGCACATCGTGGACGGAGAATGCCGCGCCGGTTCTGATCTCTCCGAATGCGCTGATCACCGACATCGACTCCCCCAACTTCGAGGGTGGCCAACTCGTCGTGTCGGTTACCACCAATGCCCATGCCTCGGACAGAATCTCAGTCCGACACGTGGGGACTGGGGGTGGCCAGATTGGAGTCACCGTCAGCGGCTCCACGACGACAGTGACTTACGAAGGAGTCGCGATTGGAACGCTGACCGGGACGACCAAGATGACTGTCCTCCTTAATGCCAACGCGACAATCGCAGCAGTCCAGGCTCTTCTGCGACAGGTCGTGTTCTCCAACATTTCTGAGGCCCCGTCGACGCTGACGCGTACGATCACAGCTTCGGTCAATGATGGAGATCGAGGGACCTCCTCACTGCTGACCAAAACAATCCAGGTCACAGCGACAAACGACGCACCAGTGATTGAAGCCTTCGGGACGCCAGCTGCCGATCAGACGGTGACATACCGAGAGAACTCTCTGCCGGTCCTGATTGACAGTAACGCCATCGTGAAAGATCCCGATCTACTCAACTTCGAGGGGGCAGTACTCACGGCCAGCCTGACTGCCAACTCGCAGGCTGCTGACCGGCTGCAACTGCTTCACCAAGGTGATACAGCCGGCCGCGTGGGCATTGATTCGGTCACTGGGACCGTGCGTTACGGCGGAGTCGTCGTTGGCTCTGTGACTGGAGGTAACGGGGCTACTCCGTTGGTCGTCACGTTCAATGCCTCGGCTCAAGTGGCAGCAGTCCAGGCGGTCCTGCGTGTGCTGGCGTACTCGACCGATTCTCACAACCCGTCCACTCTAGCCAGAACCATTCAAGTGACATTGACGGATGGCGACGGGGGAACCAGTGCGCCCGTTTCCAAGACGATCGCGGTCACAGCTGTGAATGACGCACCGGTGATCTCCGGGTTTGACGGTTCGCAGGCGATTGCCAATCCGAGTGTGGCCACGATCATCGATACCAACGCGATGGTGGAGGATGTCGACTCCACGAACTTGGCCTCGGGAGTCCTGACAGTCAGCGTCTCCGCGAACGCTCACCCCAGCGATCGATTGAGTGTCTTGAGCCAAGGGGACGCTCCGGGACAGATTCGCGTCTCAGTCAATCCTGTGTCGAGCAGTACACAGGATGTCTTCTTTGGCGGCGTCCTGATCGGTCAGTTCGCGACCACGACGACGACCTCGCTGCGCGTCACCCTGAACTCGAACGCAAATTCCGCAGCTGTGACCGCGCTTCTTCGCCGCGTGGCCTTCCGCAATATCTCAGTCACACCGTCTCTTCTGCCGCGAACAATTTCCGCAACCTTGTCCGACGGAGACGGCGGAACATCGATGGCCGTCACGAGAACATTAACACTCAGTTGAGTCTGTGATGACTCGCGGAGTGTTCCGTGCGGCTGGGAAAACCCGCTGGCCGGGGCGACAGAGAACTCCCTGACAACATGGATGCTCCTCATCACGAGGCGGCGCATCTAGTCAGCGCAGATCCTTTTTCATTTCGTGGAAGTTTTTCCACGATTGAAACAGGTTTCTTACTGCACTGACGAACGTCGTCAGGAATCGCAACTCGCGATTCTGTATCGTCTTACATCAAGTGGGCGTTACAGGGATCGAACCTGTGACCCCTTCCGTGTGAAGACATCCTGAAAGGCGAGTCATTCAGTAAGAAACTCAGCATTTCACCTAGCGTTATCGGCTTTCGTATCTCTCTCGTCAAGTCTCATTCTTTCTCATTTTGTGCCAAGAAATGAGGGTTTTGGAGTTCAATTGTGGTAGTCAGGCCCGAAACTACCACGAAACGATTCCCGTGATTTCTCACGCCGCTCGATTCCGATCAGGATCATGAACCATGTGCGGACGATTTACCCTTGTCGGTCCCGGGTCCACGCTGGCCAAGATCCTCGATGCGTTGAACCGGCCATTCATCGTTCCATTCTTTCCGAAGTACACGCCGAAGTTCAACATCGCACCCACGCAGTACGTTCCAGTGATTCGGCAACAGGATGTTGTCCTGATGCGATGGGGGCTTGTTCCCAGCTGGTCGAAGTCGATGACTGGCCCACCGTTGTTCAATGCTCGCGCGGAAACTGTTGCCGAGAAGCCGTCCTTCCGCACCGCGTTCAAGCGTCGTCGCTGCCTGATCCCTGCCGATGGGTTCTATGAATGGCAGGTCATCGGCCCGAAACAGAAACAGCCGCATTACATCACGCTCCGCTCGGGTCAGCCATTCGCGTTCGCCGGTCTTTGGGAGACGTGGCATCCGCAGAACGGCCCGCCAGTCGAGTCGTGTACGATCATCACGACAGCCGCGAATCAGTTCATGCAGCCACTTCACGACCGCATGCCGGTGATCCTCTCCCCGGAAGAATACGCCCCGTGGATCGATCCCGAGCTAACCGAGCCGGATCAGCTGTTGCCGATGCTGAATCAATATCCCGATGAAGAGATGACCGAGCATTCCGTTTCCCCGCTAGTTGGATCAGTTCGGAACGACTCGCCCGACTTGATCGTTCCGGTTGATTGAAGGAATCGGCGGGTCCTTCCTCGGACGCGCAGCTTGATACCACAACCACAGCCCAGCGCGTCACAGATTCTTTTGTTTGTAAAATGTAGCCTGTGCTACAATTCCTGTTGCTTGGGGAAGGGGCATTGCGCCCGGACTTCGGAATTCTCGTCTGAAGTGAATTTCCTGCCCCCGGAATCTCCGCCGGGAGCAGGACGCGGAATCAGGCTAGATCGTCACGAAATCGCCGCCGGGTCGAGCAGCTGTCGTTCGGCCTCGATTCGTCGGGCGCTCAGTGCCTCAGATTGAAGTAGAAGATCAGCGTCTTCCTGCTGAAGTTCAGACTGTCGCCGGAGCGCGTTCGGCAATTCCGCTTTGTCAAAGTCGCTCGCTCGGTCGCCACGAGACTGCACCGTCGCGATCCACTTCGCCAACCCGTGCGACTCTCGTTCGATCTCTTGCCGCCTCTGGCTCAGTTTCGCCGCCTCGGTCTCGAATGGCTCAAGTACAGCCTTTCGACTCTCTGGCCCGGCAGTGTTCAGCAACTCCCTCCGTGCATGCGTCCCGGTCGAGATTGTGTTATTCGCCTCTTGCTCGCGTTCCGCGAGCGGTCCTCGTGCAGCTTCGTATCGTCTGAGTGCCTCGATTCGCTCAGCCTCTACCCGCTCGATATCCGCTCGAATGCCAGCCAGCTCTCTCTTTGCATGCTCACCATCTTCGACTTGCTTGGCCAGGTCCGCGCGGCTCTTGAAGAGTTTTAGCGCGGCATCAAGTTCATCGGCAGTTCGGTTCATCTCAGAGAGGTCATTCAAGACATCCTCGGGGCAGCGAGACTCAGACGTTTCTTGGCGTCGAACATACTCTTGCCAGACTTTGGCTCGCTCTGCTGTTTGGATTGCGGTTCGTTCGGCAGCCAGCTTTTTCACTTCTTCAATCAACATCTGTTTCGCCCTTTCAAATTAGCGAAGGTTTGTTTGAGTCCGCGACATTGCGGCCCCATAGTTCCAAAAACTCGACCGGCGCGGGTTCAGCGAGAACGTCCGCAATAGGTCGCCAGCTGTTCCGGCTCGGTTCATCGCCGAGAGACTGCTCGAGTTCCTCGATAGTCGACAACAGCCCGTAACACCTCGGGTCGAAAGCCAGCCCCGGAAGGATCTTCAGCCCCCGGCTTTCAATCCTGTAAATGACATGGAGCAGCCCGCGGATGAAACGGAAGTCATGCCCCGCCCATCGCGGCCCTGCGTGCGCTGGCCAAGTTCGCCAGGGAGTCGCGAGCGTCCGCTCAAGTTCAACGCTGCCCCACTGACTGCACAATTCGGTAGTCACGTCGAGTTCTGCAATGTGCCCCAGTTCATGGACCACCGCCGCGTCGAAGTCGACCGTCGCAAGGAATGGAGACTTCTTCGATAGTTGGCCGTCACAGACCACGATTGCCGGTGTCAGCCCTCGGCATAGGTCTGGACGCCTTCGCTGTGCCATCGCCGAGACTGCGGGGCTCGTGAATCCCGCTAGCTGGTCGTCGATGATTCCCAGCTCGCTGCTAAGAAAAATCTGCACCCGCCGGTCGAGTATCTTGCTGGCGAGTTTTTGTAGATGATCGCGCCGTTTGGGGATGTTCAAGCCGAGTGTCATACAGTCCCTCTTGGTGTGCGACGTGACGCCCAATCGCAATGCAGGATCCAGGCACCCTGCCGGAGTCGGTCGTAAATACGCGCCCCGAGTCGGTTGGAAATGTCCTGCTCACTGTTGCCGTTAATCGTGACCCAAACCGGTTTTCCCTGTCGGATTCTCGCGTCAATCACGTCGTACAAACGTTGCTTCACTGAGTCAGGGATCTTTGTCGCCTCCCCATCAGGGTCGGAGATAACCAGAACCGCTGGTGTGACCCACTGGCGAATCAATTCAGTGACCGACTGATGGTTGTTGAAGTCCTGTTGGTCGCGAACCAGTGCTGCAAACCGCTCACCGTTCAACCACTTGATTGAGTGCCCGGCCTGTTGTGCTTCCCAGAGCAATCCAGCAACCAGATGATCCTTTCCTGCTCCAGGTCGACCGTAGAGCACCAGCTGTCGGTTGGCCTTGATCGCGTCGCTGATATGGTCAGCCATGCCTTGCAAGACGCGGAGAACCTCGACAGCCCTCGGGATCGTCACGCCATTCAGGTCGGTCGTCTGGAAGTTCGACAGTCGCAACCTTGCATACGCCTTGCCTACCACGCTCGCGAAACGCCCTTCAGGAGTGCTTGCGAAATGCATCTCGGCATCCAGAGCGGCCAGCCTTTTTCGATTGGCTTCCGCCAGTTGCTCCGGTGTCATTGAGGACTTGGCGAGACGTGCCCGCATCTTCGCATGGATTGCTTCGAGCGTCCCAGAGACCGCTGTGACGCCGTGCGGTACGTCAGTCCCGGCGAGAGGACACTTCGACTTGATTTGTGCTGCTCGTGCTTCAAAGTCATCGTGAGGGTGCATTAGTACGGCACCCCCGCTTCGGCGTCGGTCATCGGTCGAGCCGGTGTGTAGGTCGACTTCACGAGTGCCCCGCTGGAAGTGGTCGCCGCTGATGAACTGAACCTGCCCGATGAGTCATTCGCCTCCCAGGTCCGAACAGCTGCCTTCCAGTCACGCATACCGTTCCTGCCGACCTTCCAGCCGTTCGCTTCGTAGTAGCTCACGAACTTCTCAGCGTTGACGTTGCTCGATCGGCTGGTGAGATACGCTTGAACCTCCTCGATGGTTGGTGGCTCGAATGTCTTCCGCTTTGGCTTCGACTTCGATGAACCAGATTCAAGGCATTCGTTGTCGTTGTTTCCGGCGTCAGCCGATGCCTCTCCCACACCCTCTCCTTGTCCTTCTCCTTTTCCCTTTCCTTCTCCTTTTCCTTGTGGCAGATGACTGGCAGATAACCGGCATGCAACCGGCAGATGACCGGCAGATGCTCCCTTAACTTCAATCCACTGAATCTGTTGCGAAGACAACAGTTCCAGTGCATCGTGAACGGTGTCGACATCCAGGCGAATTTGCCTTGCGATCTGCTCCACGGTCATCGGGGTCCCATCAGACCGACACAATTGCCCTCGAACTCCCTTCGGAAGCGTTGCCGTCCACTGGCATAAAAGAACGAAGACTGCGAACGCCACTAGTCCTCGATTCCCCAGTGCCGTCAGCTCCAGCAGACCGTGGGACTCAGTCCCACTCGGACACTGGAACCACCCGAGCCGCATCCGTTTCCGAGTGTCGCTGGTCTCGAATGTCTCGGACCATTTGACGATCACATACAACGCGATCGCGTGCGTCACTTTGTCGCTGTTCTGTGGTCGCTCGTGATCGCGACCTATTGACGAAATGTGACCTCTCGTCATGATTAGTTTCGCTCCTCCTCAGGGGTGCATGGTTCGACCCGGTTTGCCGACCGGATCACAGCAAACAGACACAGCCCGCGATTGCCTCCCAAGGTGCTTGCGGGTTGCGTCGTTTTTTGGGGGGGCAATGCCCCGGCGTCGAATAGACTCGGCTGGCGCAATTTCCAGACCCCAGTTCCGAGCCATTCCCTCACGCGGTCGACTGGCATCTGTGCCTGAATCGCAATCATCTCGGCTGGCTTGCCCAGGTCTCTGAGCAGCTCCGCGATCTCTTGCTGGTGGCTGTTCATACCCCAGCCCTCGCCAGCTCCTTCTGTGCAGCTTCAGCTTGCCGGTTACGCTGTGCCAGGGTGATTCCGGGGACGGCATTCTCGTCAGCGTTCTGACGCTCGATAAACCTGCTGATGGCTTCGCGCGATACATACCGCATGCCACCCACGAGGATCGTTTCGAGTCGAGTGCCTCGGACTCCGTGCAATCGCCAACGGTGCAACGTGGCGAGTGAGAGTCTCTTGCCGCCAGGGAAAGCCGTGCGGGCGTCGCGGAATGGAATCAGGGTCTCAACTGCTGCGTCAATACCCGGTACAACCTGTGAAGGAGTTCCAATCTTCCTCTGGAGTAGCGGGCTGTTGGCGTCGCCTCGGTGTATACCCGCCACAGCTTGCGACTGGTCGACCTTCTTCATTTGTCTTCTCTCTGAGAACCAATGCGATCGTGAAGTACGATTCGCTACTGAGAGAGAAGGCTATGCGGCAATCAGAAGTGTGTCCGCAAGTTCCAAGTTCCCGGAACCACGGAACCAAAATCAGTCAGAATGGTGAGGCTTTTTGTCTCTGCCAGTTATGTGTCGATGGAGCGCTAGCCCGACTTGCTTTTTGATTCGCATCTTTTCGGGCAATTGAGCTGCCTTGGATATTTCTCCAGCATCGATCAATCGCCTCGCCTCTTCTTCTTGGTCTGGTGTCCAATTCTTCTCTGGACTCTTTGGCGGAATTCGCCTTGTCGCTTCGACCAACAGCGCCGCCTCAATCTCTCGCAACTCGGACTTCAGTTGTTGGCACCGGTCGCAATAGGTCACGATTTCCGCCTCTGACGGAATCGGCATATGCACCACGTCGACCGCCGGGACATGCTTTTGAAGCAGTGGCGACATTTTGGCTACACCATGCCGAAGCATATCCAGATTGCATTGAGCCTGCGCCAGCCCGGATTTCGTCCATGCGAGCGCCAATCCTTCAAGTGACTTCAGATCATGGCGAAGCTCGATGATCCACTGCCACGATACTCTCTCGCTGAAATGCCCTGCCAATCGAACTAGCCGATTGAGTAACTCGTTCGGTGTCTGATCGAGAACCGCGTCTTCGATCCATTGGCAGACAGCTACATCAGCGAGGATTCGAGACTGCCATTCCGAAGCGTCCGTCGTCCGGCTGACTTTCACAACTTCGGGGAACGCCGCTTTCACATTTCCTGTACGTCCGACATCCTCCACAAACGCCCACCAGTTCGCGAACGGACCGGAGATGAACATTGGGCTGACTCTGTAGTCGGACCAGTCAACTTGAGCCGCCACACCTTGCAGAAGCGCCCACGCTTGTTGCTCCAGCTGAAGCATCTTCTCACTGGTCGGTTGAGACATCGACTCGAATGCAATTGCCAAATCTTTGAACGTCGTCGCCACTGGTGCGACAGTCTTTAATGCCGCCTTCGTCGCTACCTTCTTCGCCATCGTTTCGGCCCCTGTTGCCGATGTTCCTGACTCGAAAAACAACGCGGGGAAACTGGTCAGGATGCCAGCTTTCGGGGATCAGCCTATCCCCGCGTTGAAGTCATTTTGCCGGTCAGTCGGAAGAGTTACCAACGTCTTCGTCGAGAATCGGGCGCGGCAATGAGAGCCGGACTCGTGGCAGCTGTCGCGGGTCAACGTATCGCCGCGTCATTTGCTCCGTGCTGTGACCGAGCGCCACTCGTGCGGCCTCCCAGCCAAGCTGAGACACGACCGCCGTTGCGTGGGTCTTTCGGAGCCGATGAAAGCCCACCCGGTTTTCGTCCAGCCCCACGGATCGAAGGATGTCATGAAATTTCGTGTGCAAGTTCCGGGAACTCTTCTGAATGCTCGGCCACACCAGAACATCGGAGTGTGATGCCAGCAGCCGTCGAAGGACCTCCACTGTGTCGGGCGATAGATCAACCAGCTGCGCAACTCCCGTCTTAGCGTACATTTCACCCAGGACGGCATACCCTTGGTCGAGGTTGATGTCAGACCTTCGCAGACACATGGCCGCCCGAATTCTCGCTCCGGTGTCATACAGAACCAGAATCAGTGACTCCCACCAGTCGGACCGTTTACAGCCGTCTCGCATCCGGCCCTTCAGCTGGCGACAGGCTCCCAAAATGCGGGCAAGTTCTTGCAACGTCCAGGCCGTGGGGATCGCTTTGGGAATGCGTATCGGGTCGAGTTGCTCAAACCGTTCTCGACACAGCCGCCGCTTGTATCCCCACTTCCAGAGCGTTGATATGTTGTTCAGGTTCCGTTTGACTGTGCTAGGTAGGTACGCCTCCATTTGCAGCCATTTCACGAATCGTCCGAGCAGCAGTTCGGACAGTTCATCGGCCAGCACGATTCCCCCTTGGAATCGATTCAACAGGTTGACCGAATAGAACATCTGGTCAATGGAACGCTGGTTAATGTTTGTCCGAGAAAACGAGTACCGCTCCAGCAGCCCATACAGGTCGAGACCTTCGACCGGATTCTCTGCTGGCTCGGGACCGCCTTCCGGGGTGACAGTCGGGGCAAGATTTCTGGAGTCGATCAGAACTCGCTGACCGACCATGTGATGGGGTACGCGGCGCGACTTCACCAGCTCCCAAAACACGTCTTTCTGGAGTCCAAACCAGACGGCCCAAAGCTCAAGGCCGATGACACCGGAAGGCATTTGCCGGGACGCGCGCAGGGTCTTCATCAACTTGATTGAAGGAGTGTCGGTCATTATCCGATCCTCCGTGCAACTTCGATGGCCCGCTCTGTTCCGGCAGTCGCGTAGTGTTCGGTCATGTCCGCCTTGGAATGCCCCAAAACCGATTGAGTGTGCTCCAGGCCGAATTGCTGCCTCACTACGTTTGCCGTCGTGTGACGCAACTGGTGGGGCACCCATCGCTCGATCCCTGCCGAGTCACATGCCCGGGTGATTGCTCGGCAGTACGCATGCCGTGTGATCGGGAACAATGGTGCGTCGGACTTCGTGGAGAGATACCGGCGCAGGATCAGCTGGCATTGCGGCCCGAAGTGCAATGTCCGGCTCTGACCATGATGAGCGTTCTTGTGGTCGGTGAGTTTCGCTGACCAGACATCGCCCGCTCGATCGATGTTTCTCGCCGTCAGACCGAGCAGTTCACCCGACCTCGCGCCAGTCAGCCGTTGCAGGTCGATCAAGTCCCCCACCAAATCGCTTACACGCACCTTGACGACCGCGATTGACAAATCAGGGACAGCAGTCCGGGGAGGAAGGTCGGGGGCCTCTGTACGGCCAGCCAGGAGGGGAGGGACAGCTTGCAGCCGTTGGAGTAAGCCGGGGTCGATGAGTTCGTGGGAAACTGCGTGCTTGAAGATCCGGCGAACGCGCCCGACAGCTGCATTCACCGTATCGCGGACCCAACCCTTTTCGATCATCTGCTGACGGACGGCCTTCAATGCCAGTGGACCGAAGTCTTTCGCGGGGGTCAGGCCATAGACGCTGTTGAGAACTCGGATTGTCGAGCGGACCGCATCGACTTGGCTGGTCATCTCGCCATTCTTGACGTAGTGCGATTCCGCATACCGCATGAATGCAAGGCAGAGTTCTCCGACAGTCGGACCGGGGTCAGCGTCGGGGTCGTCTGTCGCCCCGCCTGATCGCTTTGAGCGAGCCATCGGGTCAACCGGAACGCCTCCGGCCAATTGTGCGATCAGCTGACCATATCGGACTCGGGATTCATCTGATCCAAAAAGCCCCAGGTAGTGATCTTTGCCATCGATCCGGCAGCGAGCTTGGCCGGTCGGCTTATGCAGCAAATACGCAGGGATAGAACTAGGTTTACGACCCATCAGTGCAGTTCCTTTTTCATTTCGTGGTAGTAACTACCACGGTTGAAACAGGTTTCTTACTGCACTGACGAACGTCGTCAGGTATCGCAAATCGCGATTCAGTCAGTCTTTACGTCGAAGTGGGCGTTACAGGGATCGAAACAAATGCCGTAAGTAATTGGGATGTAAGTAGGTTAGGCGAAATCGCTAAATCTGATGACGCAGAATACTACGCAACGTCGCTCGATATCTCATCTGCCGAGTGGATGACACTCCCGGAGAACGCACGGGAATCGATCATCCGGCTGTTCCGTGAACGTGACGAGCTTCTGAGTCGGTTCGCGTCGATGCGACAACAGGCCGGTTCCGCACGCGAGGATATCTCCCTCTCGTGACAGTGTGACAACGTGACAAACCAGTCGCCCCACTCCGGGGTGACACTTTTCGAGGAGTGAGAAATGCAAGCTGTGAAAACTGATTTCGATTCGTGCGTCGACCTGCCAGCGTGGTTGCCGAGGAAGGACGCATCCTATACCGGTCGAGTGGTCTTCGAAGGACACGATGAGTTTACGACGCACGTCAAATGCCCGCACGCGGTCGACGTGTTCGTTCGTGGCCATGAAGGGATGCATGTTCTCGATGTACCGCTAGCCAGGCGAGTCGAGATCGATTGCTCTGAATCCCTCTGTGTGGTCCTTGCCCCGAATGCCGAGGAATTCATACTCGACTATTCGTCGCTGAAACGTCTGCACTTGCCCCGCGCGAAACTCGTCGACATTCGATCCTGTTACGATCTTCTGGAGATCATCGCTCCGAGAGCTACCCGGTTGCGTATTCGTAGCTGCGGAAGCCTGACCCGGCTGGAATGCCCGGATGTGACTGAGGGAGAAATCATTCTGTGCGGAGATGCGTTCCCGGAGTCGGATGAGGCTGTTCTCGTTCCGCATCGATCACCCGATGGTGCTGTCACCTGGAAACGACGCGAGATTTAACCGACCTGCTGACCGGGTGGGGATGTCGAACCTCACCCGGTTCTCAAAAAAGTCGGCAACAGCATTCCACGGCAGGGTTTGGCGTTGCGTCGATACAGACAGACAATGTGTCGTACTTTTTTTTGCAAACTACTGCACGTGTGTTAAATTGCCACGATGTCGAATCCGCCAAGGATTGGCCGAAAGCGTCGGGCTGAACCGAGCTTTCATTTACTCCTCCGCTCCCACCATCGGCTTCACAGTTTAGTGAGTCCGACAGTCGGGCATGACGCTCTCTTTGTCTTGGGACCGCATTGTCATGCGGTACGTTCCTCTCTGTCTATTCGAGCCCCCCGAATGCGAAGTCTCTTGTCCGCAAGGTTGAACGAATCCGGTCAGACCGTGATAGGCGTGCAACCTAGAGAAAACGAGAGCTAATCGACTGCCGGAAAATAAATCTGGCGGGGTGGCTGCTGTGCAATCAGTTGCCGTTTCTGGGTTTATTGATTCCGGTGTTTTTTGGCGAAAGTTTTTTAGCTCCGAAATCGGCGTTTTGGAGCGCCTTTACTATAGAGGGACTCCGAAATGACACGTTCGATTCAATCAATTCTAAAGGCCGGGGCTGGCATCGTGCCGCCTCGCCGGGTGGTCGCTGTGGCGTGGCTGTTGCTCGGCATCCGCAATCAAAGCGAGATCGCGGCGTTGTGTGGTGTGCCTCGCCAACGGCTCCACGACAGCCCCGAGTTCGAGGACTTTCGACGCGAGTACCGGCGTCTGAATCAACCCGTAACACATGAGGTGCAGTAATGATTTCACGAGACCTTCAGCGACTTCGCGAAAACCTTCGACAACTCGGTCGAGATGTTCGGGCACTCCGGCTGGCGGAGACGAATCAACCCACCCAGGTACAACAGGCCGATGAGTGGGCCGCACTCCGGGCGAGCGGTTTCATGTCGGACGACGCGATTACCCGGCAGGCGAACCGGCTGGAGGCGAGAACATGGACGAAATGACCCGATCAGACGCACAGCTCATCGAGCGAGCAATCACGAATCACTGGAAACTCCCGGAAGACATCACGCAGACGTTGCCCGAGAAGCTGACCGAGCTGGCACTGCATGGACGCGACCAGCGAGTCGCGGTGCGGGCAGCGAGCGTCCTGCTGAAGATGCGAGAGCAGAACGAACCGACTGACATAGGCCAGTCGGATCACGCGAGCGTCTGCATTTATCTGCCCCTGAACGGTAGAGAGTCGACGGACTGAACCAACCCGCCCGAGTCGGGCAACCTCGCTGGTGGCTGTACGGTGAGATGCTCGGCTCGGGTTTAAACAGTGACGCAGGACAGCCATATCCAACCCGAAAGGTTACGACGAATGACAGCCAGCTTGAACGAAGTAAGACGACGACTTGAAGAGCGAAGCCAGGAGCAAGAGCGGGAGCGGAAACACGCGTGGCGGATGTTCGCTATGGGCATTGCCACGGGTGCGGCAGAGGTTGAACCTGATGAGGTTCTCTGCCAGCTTGACGAGAACGGTAAGACCCTGGAAGACCTCGCACGTGTGACCGATGCCGTCAAGGAGCGAACACGACTTGCGGCCTTGGCAGCGGAGTTTGAGGCCCGGCGGAAGGCATCGGTGGAAGCCTCGCAGGAGTTTGCAGCGGCCAATGAACACATTGAGGCCGAACGCATGAAACTTGATGCCAAGTTTCGAGAAGCGGCAACGAAAGCGTCGAACGCAGACGCAAATTTTCGTGCGGCTGATTCCGCCCGGCGAGAACTGCTTGCAACCTGCGACCCGGAACTACAAGCCGAGATCGCAGACGTTCGGCATCAGTTCTCGGTGCTGATGAAACGTCGTAGCGAGGTTCAGTTGGCCATCGAGCAATACCAGCAGACCGGCGACAGCCACATGGAGCTGACGGCCAGTGAGGAGCTGAAAGAGATCGGCGAGCAGGCCGAACAACTTCAGACGCGTATCGACAGTCTGGAACGCGAAGCCATGCGACCGGAGTCGGTTGCCGTGTAGGAATCCTGTTGCCACGGCGAGGGGGTGGGCGGTGCCTCACTCCCGCTCACTTCCTCCCGTGGTTGTGTTTTGGTGGTGCAGTGTGAGTGGGGCGTGGCGTACGTCGGGGGGAGCGTGGGCCGGTGTGTATCCGGTCTGTGTCCGACAAGTAGGTTGAGTGAGACGAACTATGCAGAATCAGAGGGTGACGCCATTGGCGTTGCGTGCGAAGGAAGCGGCGGAGTGTCTCGGGATCAGTGAGCGAACCTTGGCCCGACTGAAGGCAAGCGGACAGCTCGCATTCGTCCGCGTGGGCAACGTGGTCCTATTCCCGGTCAAGTCGCTGGAAGCGTGGCTCGAAGGTCACTCCGAGGGGGTGACTGTATGAGTCAAGCATCGAAACCGAGACCAAAGGTGACGCGATTGAGCGATGTTACTGAGGAGCCTGTCGAGTGGTTATGGCCGGGGCGTGTACCGCTCGGGAAGTTGACTCTGGGTTCGGGTGATCCCGGACTCGGCAAGTCGTTCGTAACAATCGACATGGCCGCTCGAGTAACTACCGGGGCTGCGTGGCCAGACTGTCCGGGGGAAATCAACCCGGTCGGATCAGTCGTTCTGGTGAGTTGCGAGGACGGTCTAGGGGACACGGTTGTCCCCCGGCTCAAGAGAGCTGGCGGTAACCCTTCCAAGGTGATCGCGTTGGAGGGCGTCGAAACTATCGGCAGCGACGGCCAGATGATTTCGCGGCCATTCAATCTCACTGACGGCATGGCAATTCTGGATCAAGTGCTAGCGGAAAACCCCGATACCCGTCTGGTGATCGTCGATCCTGTGGGGGCGTACGGCGGGAGGACAGACAGCCACCGGGACAATGAAGTCCGGGCGATGCTGGCCCCTCTCGGAGAGCTTGCGGCTAGATATCGTGTGGCTGTCGTCATGATCGCTCACATGGCAAAAGGAAAGAACTCGAACCCTCTCTATAAGTCGATGGCTAGCATTGCCTACATAGCCGCATCGCGTGCGGCGTGGTTGTTCTTTAAGGACCAAGACGACCCGGAACGGCGGCTGATCCTGTTGGGAAAGCTGAACATCGCGAAGGAGCCAATGGGGCTGGCGTACCGGCTCATTGATGGCAGGGTGTCGTGGGAGTCCGATCCCGTGGAACTGACGGCTGCGGAGTATCTCGCGAAAGAGGACCAGGGGCGAAGGAAGTCACAGACCGGATACTCAGACCTCCCCCCGGCGAGCGAGGTTGAGAGGGCGAAACAATTCATCTTGAGATCGATAGCGGCTGGTCGCGTTGCGTCGGATGAACTTGAGGCTAACGCGTCGACATTCGATATCAACCCGTCAGCCATGAAGCGTGCCCGAAGTGAACTGAAGCGGGACAACATTGCAAAGGCCAAACCTGTTGGGAGGGCATGGTACGTTGAGATGGTTGCTCCACTTGATACACATGAACCCCTTGAACCTCTTGACCGCCTTGAACCTCTTGACTCTCTTCAATCCAAGTTAGGTCTTGGTGAAGAAGAGATTGCATGGGCAGAGTCGTAAGAAGCTCAAGAAGAGCAAGAAGCTCAAGGTGTTCAACAATAGCAAGAGTCTCAAGTGGATCACCCCTCTCGACCCCTCGCCGTTACTGGAACCGAGGGGACGTAGGGGCGGTGCGGAGTGGGCTAGGCAGCGCTGAACAAACGTGTAGGATGCTCCCATGTCGCGGGGGCTGTTTCAACAATCGCGATGGAATGGAATCAAATGGCATCGATCACGACTGGCACGAATGGCATTCGCAGGTTGCAATTCTCGGACGAGACCGGGATACGCCGAACCGTCTCTCTCGGGAAGATGCCCAAGAAGGCTGCCGAGTCGGTCAAGGGGTACGTCGAACGGATTCTGCAATCGAAGATATCGAGATGCTCGCTCGACAACGACGCCTCGCAATGGATTGCCGGACTCGAGGGAACCTTGAGGGATCGTCTCGCGAACGTGGGGCTGGTTGAGGCCCGCAGCACAATGTCGCTGGAAGGCTACGTCAAGGGGTACATCCGGGGCCGGAACGATGCGAAGCCGAATACCATCATTTCGTGGAGACGCACGTTGCGGTATCTCTTGATGGTGTTTGACAGTAGCCGCACACTCCAGAGCTTTCGAAAGTCGGACTGCAAGGACTTCCGTCAACACATGATCGGTCTGGGGTATGCGGAAGCGACTGTCAGGCGTACGTGCGGCGTGGCTCGCCAGTTCTTCGAGGATGCCAAGGAACGCGGATTAATCGGAGAGAACCCGTTCAAGACGCGGGATGTTCCAGTCTCGTCTGTCACCAACCAGAACCGGCAAGTGTACATTCCACGGGAGACGGCAAACGCGGTCCTCGCAGCATGCCCGAATCTGGAATGGCAACTCCTATTCGCCCTCTCCCGATACGCCGGGCTGCGTTGCCCGTCAGAGCATCTCTCGCTGAAATGGGACGATGTGCATTGGGACCGAAGCCGCATGACGGTACGCTCACCCAAGACGGAGCATCACGAAGGCGGGGCAATGCGTGTCATTCCGATCTTCCCGGAACTGCGACCCTACCTGGAAGCGGCGTTTGAGGCCCGTGGAGAGTCGGAGTACGTCATCGCCCGATACCGTGACACAAACGCCAACCTGCGAACGCGGCTGCTCAAGATCATCAACCGGGCAGGCGTGAAACCGTGGCCGAAGCTGTTCCACAATTTGCGGGCGTCCTGCGAGACTGATTTGGCCAAGTCTCACCCGATCAAAGCGGTCTGCGACTGGATTGGAAATTCCATCGCCGTCGCCCAAAAGCACTACCTTCAGACCACCGAATCCGACTTCGACCGGGCAGCCGACGCCTCTACGCAAAATGCTACGCTGCCCCCTCCCGCCAAGGGGTGCCAGCCATTGCCGGTGATTTCCAGCGACAAGGAAAAATGCAGAATACCTAGTCTTTTACCTAGTCATCGAGTGGGCGTTACAGGGATCGAACCTGTGACCCCTTCCGTGTGAAGGAAGTGCGCTAGCCACTGCGCTAAACGCCCGGTGATCTGAAGTATAGGGGCACAGGGGGGCTCGGTTCAAGCACGTGCCAAATAGCGTTCGCCTCGGGGTGAAGAACGGGGGCAAGCATCGTGGGGTTGGTTCGACTGCAACGAAAATGGCGGGGGGTTTGGTTTTCACGGAATAGGAGGTTCACTGCGTGAAAGCTCAATGGCAATGGTGACTTAAGGCGGTATCTCGATTGGCGGTGAGATGGAACTGGTGGAGAAGCACATCTGGATCTTGGGTATTCGCGGTCACAGCTGATACACGATCTTCATTCTGGCTGGCGGTGAATGGGTATATTTGAATCCAACCCGAGGATGTCACCAGGGATCGCCTGGGGAATGATTCATCCGGTAGTGCATTTCCGAGCTTGTCGGGGAACGCACGGCCGGTCAGTTGAGCGAATGCTCTTTCGCGATTTCATGAGATCCGGATACATTTCCTCGCCGTTGGTCGATGCACGGTCGCTCGGTATTCAAAGTCCGGGAAAGGATTCCCCATGCGTACGATTCTGTATGCGTTCGGTGTACTCGCTCTGAACTTCTCTTTGGCGATGGGGGCAGACAAATCGGCGCCTAAGGAAGCGACCTTGCCAGCGACTTCGATCACAATCGAAGCGAGAGTCATCTCGATGAGGCCCGAGATCGAGCAGGTACTCAAAGCGATCGACCCGGGGATGGGCATGTTTGTTTCACCAGCCCCAAAATCCGAGCTTCACTTCTCCTCGCCCCAATCCAAAAGTCGCGGAGGTTCGGACATCCAGCTGATCAGTGCAGCATCCGTCGTGGAAGAGCAACCTCCGGTGCATGTCATGAAGCTGAGCCAGCAGCAGAGGTCGGAGATTCTGCGAGTCGTGGAGCGGATGTCGCCGAATCACGTTCTGGCACAAGCCCCGAAGATCACGGTAACTGACAACGCGATCGGCCAGATTGCGGACACGTCACAGCAACGCAAAGGCGTCAGCGTCGATTCCGAAACTGGGAAGACGATTGTCGATGAGTACGATGAGGGAATCGCGCTACTCGCTCGTCCCCATGTGAATGAGTCGGGGGCGATTGACCTCGATCTGCTGATGCGAGCTCAGAACGTTCAGAAAGTGAATCTGTACGACCACAAAAACGTGCAGGTGCAATCCCCGAAGCTGGCCAGGGCTCAGATCGAGCTGTCAGCGACACTGAAACCCGGAGAGTCGCTGGTGTTCTGGTGCTGCAATGAGGCGACCCCTGAATCGGCAACTCCCTCCAAGGGGCTCGCAAAAACCTTCAGCCGGAAGGCAGCGGAACAGCCCTATCAGTCTCAGCTCACTTTCATCGTTACGCCGACGTTCTCAAACGAGCAGGTGTTGCCCGCCAACGAACAGTGATTGAGGGCTGTCCGGCTCCTGACGACTGGATGGCAATCACTCCGGCCAGCGGCCCTGGCAGAGGGCGGTAACGACAGCTTGTGGATCGCTCACCGGCTTGAACTTGCCCGCTTGCAACTCCACGCTCCCCGAGCGGTCGACGAGGAACACGCCGGTCAAATACGTTCCATCGTCGCGGTCGAACCGCCCCCATTGCGTATGGGCGGGGGCCGGTGCGTCGCGACCGATATCGGACAAGAGCGGGAAGGGGAAGTCCTTCGACCGCTTCTCCGCCTCGCGATTCGCAAAGGGAGTCGTCATCCCGATCCCGATGACCTGAACTTTCGCAGCCTCCAACTGGTCGTGGTGGTCTCTCAGCTGGGTCAGCCAGGGATCGCGATCAGCGCCGGTTTCTCCATCAAAGAAGACCACGACCATCCGGGTGCGGCCCAGATATCGCTCGAACTTCACAAGCTGGGACTTCTGATCGTAGAGTTCCACGCGAGGGGCCAATCGCTTGGCGACCCGCGGTCCCTGGAACTGAGGGTTGTTCTCCAGCAGTCTCTGATTGCGATAGCCCAGCCATACCAGCCCGGCGATCATCACTGCGGCCAGTGGCAGAATCAGGATTCGAAATCGGCGAATTGAGGATGTCATGGAAGGGGAACAAACACAGGAGGTCGAACGTCAGTACGCGATTCTGACGCACGATCACCCGTTCTTCCACTGGGACCTGCTCCTGGATGCGGGTGAGGTGGCCTGGACGTGGCGATTACTCGATGAGCCGTGCGGTGAGAGCCACCCGCGAGCCGAACGGATCGCCGACCATCGCCGACTCTTCCTCAACTACGAAGGTCCCGTGAGCGGCCACCGAGGCAGCGTCACCCGCTGGGATTGGGGGATGTACACCATCCTTGAAGAGACCACTGGTCATCTCACCGTCCAGCTTCGAGGTGTTCAGGGAGATTGGCGGGTCCATCTCCCTCGAACGTGAACCCGCGAAGTGTCGGCCCGTTTTCCACACAGAGGCACGGTTTGGCCCAAAATCGTCTCCACGGAACTACGATACGATAACCTGTATCACTTAAATGGATTACGACGAGGTACTCGCCAGATCGAAAGGTTGAATGCCCCCTTCCAATTGGTTTTCGGTGGTGGCCAGCCGTAGAATGATTCTCGTTGCTGCAGTGCAGCGAATTGCGACATTTTGCTGGAGTTCCTTCATGGCCCTGCGACAGCTCACAGCTTTGCCGGTCTTCAACGAAGAGGCCCACCTCCTCGACGTCCTGCCCGAAGTTCGGAAATACTCGCAGGACGTGCTCGTCGTGGACGATGGCTCCACTGACCGGACTCCACATTTGCTGTCGGAGATGGACGGGATCCAGGTGATCCGGCATCACCGCAACATGGGCTATGGTGCCGGCCTGAAGACCGCGTTCGACTACGCGATCGAGCACGGCTACGACGCTCTTGTCACGATTGATTGCGATGGTCAGCATGAGCCCCAGCTGATCCCCGCGATGGTCGACGCACTGGTCGATGAGAACGGCAATCTGGCCGACATCGTTTCCGGCAGCCGCTATCTCAAAGACTTCGATGGTGACAATTTTGCCCCCGAAGATCGCCGTCGGATCAACATGCAGATCACTCGTCAGCTGAATGAGTGCTTCGGTCTGTCGCTCACCGATGCGTTCTGCGGCTTCAAGGCCTACCGCGTGGAGTCCCTGCCGAAGTTCGACATCACGGAGCTCGGTTACGCGATGCCGCTGCAGCACTGGGTTCAGGCGGTGCGTCACGAAATGGTGATCCGCGAGTTCCCCGTACCGCGAATCTATCTCGATGAGAAGCGGTCGTTCGGCGGGTCGCTGGACGATGCCCGCAAGCGGATGGCCTACTACCAGGAAGTCCTCCGCCGCGAGATGGCCCAGCAGCACCTCGATTGCGGGTGCCCGGGGGCATAGCGGGATGGGAATGCCTCCCCTTACCCAGGACAGACAGGAATACCTGTCCTACTGAAATGAAGCAGTCGGATAGAGATGTCAGGCTGTCACAAATAGAAGCAGACTTCGTTGCAAGGGTTCATCGCTGTGCCGAATTCATTTCGCGCTCCGGCTCAGCATGGCGAGACCTTGCTCCTTCCGACCGGCTCATTGATCGATCTTATCCGGTCGAATGAAGCGGTTCTGAACACGCCTTCATCGCTGGCGGAGGTTCGTGCCGAGGCACGTCAGGAAGTTCTCGCACTGGCCACGCGGTGGACGACCGAACTGATCGGTCCCGTCACCGCGCCCCGCGATTCCAGCGTCTGGGTCATCGGAGGGCACCAGCCTGAGCTGTTTCATCCGGGGGTCTGGATGAAGAATGCCGTGGTGAGCGAGCTGGCTTCCGAACTGGGCGGCGTGGGTTTGAATCTGGTCGTTGACAATGACCTCTGCGCCAAATCGTCGGTGACGGTCCCACTCAGTCCCGATTCACAACGCATGGCCACTTTGGAGTGGGATCAACCGAGGCCGCATGCGCCGTGGGAAGAGCGATCGGCCCCCGACGAGAAGCTGTTTGCTACGTTCGGTGAGCGATGCCGAGAACATCTGAAGCCGTGGGGCATTGATCCGCTGGCGGCTTCGCAAAACTGGGCAGAGTTCCCCGAACGGGGGATCGTTGATCGACTGGTTCGGTTGCGAGCGACGTTTGAGCGAGGTTGCGGGGTCCGAAATCTGGAGCTCAAGGTCTCGGACCTCGCCGACACGCGATGCTTCCGTCGTTTCCTGCTCCACACACTCACCCATGCCGAATCGTTGCGAGAGACCTACAACACCGCGTTGACCGATTACCGCTCGCTCCATCGCATTCGCAGCCGTAGCCATCCAGTGCCCGCGCTCGACTCGACGGAATGCGGCATCGAGGTCCCATTCTGGGTGTGGCGGACGGGTGAGACTCGACGTAGCCGACTCTTTGTCCGGTCGATCGCACCAGGGATGATTGCTCTACATGATGGGCAACAGGAGTTTGCTCGAATCTCCTCGTCATCCGAATCAGCGGCCCTCGACCAGCTGGCCGACTTGCGGCAGCTAGGTTGGAAGATCCGTCCGCGAGCACTCACTCTGACGCTGTTCTGTCGTGCCTCTCTCGGCTCAGTGTTCGTGCATGGCATCGGTGGTGCCAAGTATGACGAGATGACTGATGTCTTGATCGAACGCTGGCTCGGGCTCACCCCCCCATCGTTGATCGTCGCAACATCCACACTGAGGTTGTTCGAGGCCTTCGCCCCGCCTGGTGTGGAGACTCGAATCGCACAGGATCAACGCGAGCTGCGGCAGATCCACTGGAACCCGGAGATGGTCGTCGCGGCGGTCGACTCCACTCCCCAAACGCAGGACCTCATCACCCGCAAGCAGCAACTCATCGACAGCTCAATAACGCCATCCGAGCGTCACACCCAGATCCAGCGTATCAATGCGTCATTGCGATCCGGGTTGGTCGAGTACGAACAACGACTCCGCAGCGATCTCCAGGACAAGCTGGCATCGCTGCCCTACCAAGTCGCTCTACGAGGTCGGGAATACTCCGCGAACCTGTTCCCCGCCTCAGCAATTCGACAGCTGTTCCAGGGGATCCAGCAGGTCGTGCTCACGCGGAAATAAGTGCTCGATCAGACAAACGGTCGAGCTCCATCTGAATCAAGCCGCCTCGTGTCATCCGGAATTGATCGGGGCTACATACCAGGATTTCCGAGAGCTTCACGGGCAGTTCCAGCTCGTGGATCAGGCTGGCGAGCATCTGCACGAATCCGCCAATCTGAGTGCAGCCTCCGCTGCAAATCAGCTTTACGTTTTGAGCAAATAACCATGCAGCTGGAGTGGCAATGATCGCTGCTTTAAACCGCATCAGGATGTTGACCAGCTGCTCACGATAGATCGCGGAGATCAGCTTGTCGTCGTCGGTTTTCGGTGCATCAATGCGAACTTGAGTGGCTTGCTTCCACATCTCGATCGCGTGGGTATTCAGATAGCGGTTGCCTTCCCGGTCCCAGCAGAATCGATTGCGAACACGCGCGATCCGCTCGTCGATCAAGTTCCCACCGTTGACCAGATTGCACTCCGCCAACGTCTCGCCCAGACGATACGCCCCGAGGCTGGCTCCACTGGCCCCCCAGTCGAGCACCAGTCCCGAGAACTGGTCATCCCCCAACTCGGCATAGGCGACCGCCGATGCCGAAGTGATCGGGACCGGGTTGTAACCCTTTAATCGCAACAGCTGGGCAAACAACTGCAGATCGGTCGATTGCTCGAAGTCGACGGCACTGCGCGAGATCAATCCACAGGATGATCCATTCCCTTCGTTCGGAAGGATCGAATCCACGACCATTCCGATCAGCTGTCGGCCCAGTGGGTCATTCGTAGGAACAAGACCATCCATCAGCAACGGGATGCTGGAGATCCGCAAGGCTTGGGCCAGATCGTGAGCTGCCGCTCCGACGACAACCAGACTATCCTCGCTGCGAATCACGGGGATACGCATCTGCTTGAGCAGGCTGACATCCGCTTCGTTGATCGGCAGACTGATGTATGAGGAGGGACTCTTCCGACCGATCAGGCATGAATCCTGCCGGCGCAGACAGCGAAACGCCGATGTCCCTAAGTCGAGACACACCATTATTGAGTGCCTCCCCGGTCGACAGATCTCAGGGCACGCTCCAGAGGGCTGGTCGAAGTCTCGCGAGGGTCGCGGACTTCACCGGCATGGACAACTACGTCTCGCTTCTTCGGTCGATCCGTCCGCAGCAATTGACGCAAGCGGAGTTCTAACTCGCGAGCGTCTCCCTTCTCCCGGACATGGAAGTGCGGACCGGCCATGGTCTCGTGTGCTTCGTGAACGATCATCCGACTGGCTCCGACCGAGGAACCATGCAGGTGATCGATCTGTGGCAGGACAGGGTCTTCTTCAACCACTGTCACCTTGTTCATGATCAGTCGTTGCAGGAACCGGTGTTCCTCTTCGGTATTGGACTCTTCCGTCGGGACCGTTTGTGGATCCGGAGTCGCCTTGACCACAGCCACAGTCTGCTTTGCAGGAGCAGCGGGAGCGGTTGTTACCGGAGGCTTCACCGCCACTGGTTGTGGTGCGACGCTCGGCGATTGAACGGGCTTCAGCGTAGGTTTGGGAGTCGACGACTTGGGTGGCCCCTCGTTGAGCGACTTGGCCGAACGAGCTGTGAAATCAGGACGTGAGATCAACCGCGAGACAACCACGCTCGCGCCGACGACTCCCGCGACCAGAGCCAGGATCATCCAGGACTGCGGGCCTGAAACTAGAGAAGTTGTTTCTCCCTCGCCGTCTGCTTGGGCTTCACTTTCAATCTCGGAGAGATCGAGTCCCGATGCGGGCTTGGCTTTGCGAGCTGGTGGATCCGAGGATGCGGTCGAAGCGGAGGCTGTGACGATCCGATGGCCGTTTCTGTGGTGGCCGGCAGAGGTTCGCTCGATGATACGCTCGGAGGTCTCTTCCGGATCGTGATCCGTCGAAGAGTTGTCACTGGCTCCCCAGGACTTACGCATCATCAACGGCAGCCGGCCATCTCCCTTGATGCATGGTTCTCCAGGGGCCGATTCTTGATCGGTGTCTGTGCCGCGCGGGAAAGGCAACGGCTCACGCGACAACGTCGAGGAGCCGGCCGCTTCGATCCCCGTGGGGACTCCGGCCGGTACCAGAGATTGCGGAATCAAACTGCTCGTGTCGGGAGGCACAGGGCCGTCGCCCATGGGGACTGGGCTAGGAACCGGTTCCGTCGGTCGATTGGACGGCAATGGGCTCGGAGCAGCTGCGCGGACTGGTGTGGGCTGTGTTGCCGTTGGAACGTTAGACGGTCCCGTTGGGGAGCCTTCCAAACGAACGGGTTGTTCCAAGCGAAAACCCCGCAGATAGGCATTGCGCAGGCCGTCCGGGTTCACAGCGGCGGGAGTAAAGTGGATGACCGTGTTGGCGAGGAGCTCGCTGTCCAGTTTCATATCGCCCACCTGTGGGTGGAAGGCGCTCACATACCCTTGCTCATACATCTCGATCGACTGTCCGAGGGAGATGAGGAAGTCACCCAGTTTGGGTCGCTGGTTGTCCAGGCGAAGCAGGCGAGGACCGTTCGTCAGTCCTGTGATAAGTATCTTCTTGCTGACGGGAACCGCTCTCGACCCCAGGAGTTGAGTCGGGCTGTTACCGCCGCGAGGAACGAGATAGGCAATCTGCCCATTGCCGACCGGCTGGTTCAAGCTTCGAGCAACAGGCTCATTTGTTTGAGCCCGCGTCATATCGAGCATGGTCACGCTGCCATAGCTGTCGGCACTCATGCCACCAGCCTTCTCGATCAGCAGGCCGAGGGGCAGTGACCGCTGCGATGTCTCAAAGACAGCGGGCTGATTCACAGCTCCGATGACAGCAATATATGTCTGGGACGATTGTGGCTGAGAGAGTTGATCGGTCTCGGGAAGCTGGGAAGGGACCGAAGCTGGCCCCGTGCGTCGGGCGTTGAAGTTCTCGACCTTGTGACCACGTTGAGCTGGGACAAATGCTTTTGCTGAGGTGCTCGAGGTCGGAGCCTGTGCCCGGATTTCACCCACTGCCAAGCTGCACACGCAGCTGGCGAGGGCGAACAAAAGTAATCTGGTTTGGCTCATCCTGGCCGTCCTTCTCCACATCCCGACGCTGGCTCACTGAACAAGCAAGTCGCGCATGCCTTCCACCTGACCCAACGCCGGTTATCTGGTGTATTCGGCACATCCGTGTTCTAAGCGATAGTCAAAACTCATCGCACAACCGGACTCAACATGTGATCGGCAGCTATCGCCGATTCGGATCGGTCATAATGCGCACACCGCGGTTCACTGCCAGGACTCGCGAGGTTTCAGCCGGTACCGTCGTTGGACTTCCGCTGGAAGTCCCGCTGCAGGCGGAGGAGATCTTCCGGGGTATCAAGATCGTCGAGGACCCGTGAATCCGAAACCTCAGCCTCCAGCACGCGTTCGGGATTCATCCGCAACAATTGATTGAGCCCCTGATCGGTGGGCAATGAAAATACATCGTCCACCATCGACCACGGAAACAAAGTCGGATGACCGCGCCGACCCGCATGAACGGGAACCGCGATCAGCTGCGGGTGATCACTCCAGGCGGCGATTAATCTCTGAATCACCTCCGGATGCAAAGTCGGGTGATCGCCCGGGACGAGCATCCAGCCCGTGAATGCTCCGAATGTCGCTTCCGTATGTCTGACATGCTGCACAGCATATTCAACGCTCTGCCGCATCTCCTCGGGGGCGACTTCTGGGGTGACGACCTCACCACCGGATTCGCGGACTTCTCGAATCAAGGCTTCGTCATCGGAGCGGACAACCACAAGTGTTCGCTCGATGCCCGCTTCTTGCAAAGCAGACAGAACTCGCGAAATCACGGATTGACCAGCAATGTCCAGCAACAGCTTCGGCTGGCCCATGCGTCGGCTTCTGCCCGCAGCTGGAATGATCGCGAGCAGTCGCGGAATCATGACGACGGATGGCAGTAAGGGCACGTCCGGCGATAGATGATCCGGTGGCAGCTTGTGCATTCTCGCGGACCATACAACAGTGGCGGCTCCATGCGGACCTGCTGGTAGATCAGATAGATGAACAACAGGGCAATCGCCGCCATGACGAACGGGGACGCCTGATTTCCATAGGCGTACAGGAACCCGATCAACAGCATGCAACAAAAGCTGTAGACGATGATCACCCACCACTTGTTCCGCACAAACGCGGTCCGCTGCAGCTGGGTGTTCACCTGGTCGGCGACGTAGCTCTCAATCAGGTCGTTCTTTTCGTTCCGAACGATTTCGACATTCGGAGCCTTCACAGCTTCCAGCAAGCGCCGAGCACTATCCAGGATGCGGAAGGTGTCGTCGAAGTCGAACTGCTGCTGATGAGCCCACTTGTTGCGGTACTCTCGCAGCTCGCTGACCAGGCTGCGTTCTGCGTGATTCAGATCGTTTCGGAAGACGGCGTTCCACTGATCCCACATCACGGTGAGCAGTGCATGCGCATCCCAAGCGATCGCGGAGCCATCTTGATTAGTCCGAGAATGCTCATCGCGAAAGCTGCCCATCGCCGTGCGAACCCAGCGATCTCGGTAGGCAGAGCGCAGCTTCTCCTCGACATATGGAATCAGCCCGACGGTCAGGGCTTCCAGAGCGATTGTCACTCGTTGATGGTTAGAACTGGGCACGTTCCGATTGAACCTGCGGGAGCGCTCGGTTCATCCTTTCGGGACTTCTGTCGCAGTGGGGCAACGCCAGTTGAGTCCAAAACTCAACAGATACAGCTTACATCCGACTTCCCGGCGACACAGCCTTGAGTCCTTTGGCTTTGGCAAATTCCGCACACAGATGTGCGACAGGATCGCCACGTCCCGAACATTCGATCCCAGATCGTTAAAACCTGCAGAGTCGTTAGAGGCTGATAAGTCGGTTTTCAGAAATCGACCATGCCGCCCAGGAAACAAAGACCTCAAATTGAAACACTCAATGCCGAGATCTCTCGTTTCTTTGACGGGGGTGATCCCGCTGCATCTGGACTATTTGGAGTCGATCAGGCTGAGAAGCGTTCGCAGGTTGACCGCGTCCATGTCTTCGCCATCGCGTTCTTCTTTTTTGGTTTCCAGGTACATCGGGCGGTCAGCGAACCGTTTGTCATTCATCAGGTGGCGGAACGGTTCCAGCCCCAGGCATCCCTCACCGATGTGCTCGTGCCGGTCAACTCGGCTGGCCAGCGGCTTCTTGCTGTCATTGAGGTGGAAGGCCCGGATGCGGTCGACCCCGACGATGTCATCGAACTCCTGAAAGGTCGCCTTGTACTCACTGGCTGTCCCCAGTGGATACCCAGCGGCAAAGATGTGGCAAGTGTCGACACAGACCCCAAAGCGATCGGGATCTTGTGACTCGTTGATGATGTGGGCCAGGTGTTCAAACCGGTACCCCAGCGTCGAGCCCTGTCCCGCAGTGGTCTCGATCCATGGCTGGACGGTGAAGCCCGCGGTGCGCTTGAGAATGATGTTGAAGGCCTCGACCACTCGGTTCAGGGCGTCCTCTTCCTCCGCATCTCCCGCTGCTCCGGGGTGCATGACCACTCCCGATAGACCCAGTGCCTCGGCCCGCTCGAGTTCGATCACGAATGCGTCGATCGACTTTTTCCACAGATCCTCTTTCTCACTTCCCAGATTGATCAGGTAGCTGTCGTGAGAACAGGGGATGCGCAGCTGGTTACGGGCGACCGCTTCCTTGAAGAGGCGGATCTCTTCTTCGGTCAGCGGCTTGGCGTTCCACTGACTGGCGTTCTTGGTGAAGATCTGGACGGTGGGCATGCCCAATACACCAGCAGCGTCTGCTGCCTTGTAGTAGCCGCCCGAAACACTGAGGTGAGAACCGATGAGTCGTTGCATGCTTTGAAGATACGAGAAACCGAACAGGTACGCTACTTCGCGCGATCACTCTCAACCGGTTCCCGGTCAGGCAATTCAGCAATCGATGACTTCCGTAACAGACAGGTGACAAACAGAGTCAAAGTTCTTGGGGAGGGCAGGCAGTCCTGTCAGTCCAAATTCTTCAACGACTTCGCATTCCGCCAAGACTCAATACACCGACGCCATGCGAGACGAACCTATCGTGAATCATCACTGACAAGGTTGTCGTGACCTCCTGTGACTCGTACCCGCTTCGTCCAGATCGAGTTATGAGGTGCCCGGAACACACAGCTGTTGAGCCGACAGTTATCACACTTCATGAGATCGACGAGCGTTTCACCGGAGTCGGTGATCATGCAGTTATTCACGATGCACCACGAACAGCTGTCGAGGGTCAGTGCGGCGTTCTTACCCCGGATGTCGTGCATGCGTAATCCGGAAATCACACAGTCGGTACACTCCTTGAGCTCGACCGTACACCGACTGAGGAGGTCTTTCTGATCGGGATTGCGATCGAAGAGATTCTGTCCAATTAACAGCTGGGTGCAGTTCTCGGCCAGGATGTTCTGGTCGTACCCCTCCCAGAATGAGTTCCCCTGGATGACGATCCCTCGGGCGAATTTCAGGTGGATGTTGGTCTTCACATCACTCAGCACGTTATTGCCGATGACAAAAGTTCCGACCTGAGAGGTGTTCTCCTTGGAGGCCCCCAGCATGCGAATATTGGCAGCTCCGTTGAAGTTATGGTCGTGTTGCAGAGTACAACCCGTGATGGCTCCTTCGCGGACCGAACCACGTCGGCAGTCCAGCAGCACATTCGCGGCCAGAGGGCCATCGCCGACATTTCCTTCGATGTCGCAACCGGTGATTTGCAGGTTACGGATCTCGCTGTCTCGGGCGACGATGCCGCCCTGGCGGTTGTAGCTGATGTGGTTGTTGCCGATGTTGATCTGATGCAGGTTGACGGTATCCATAAAGACACCGACCCCGCGGTTGTCGTACAGGTGGCACTCACTGATCTGCACATTCCGGTTGCGGTTGATCAACCGGATTGCATGCACCACCCCACGAATCGTCAGACGGCTGAGTGTGGCCTGCAGCGTTCCCGAGAGTTCAATGCCGCCCGCTTCACCGTGCTTGCCGTTGATCTCGATCCCATCAATCAAGGGCGAGCGCTGGCGGTCCCAGGTCGTGTTGGTCACCGTTTGCGGATCAGCGGTTCCCTGATGTGAGCCCACGATTCTCAGGGCAGGTCCGGCGGCCTCCATCTGGATTCGTGCGACGCCATCGCCCGTAATCGAAAGAGGGCCCACCTTATCGAGGCGAATCTCGATCGTCTTGGTAATGCGGTATGTCCCCGCTGGAAAGTGCAGTGGCTTCAGCCCCCCGTCCACAGCTTTCTGGATCGCCGCCGAGTCGTCAGTGTCGCCATCTCCGGTCGCTCCAAAGTCCTTGATCGTGGGAGGGATCGTGATGCGCTGCGTCGGAGGAGCTTCCGGGGTTGCCTCTTTTGGAGCAGCGGGCGCAGCGGGAGCCGCAGGTGTCTCGGGAGCTTTGGAGGCTGCCGGGGCTTTGCCGTCCAGGATCGGAGGTGACAGCTGGGAATCGTCCGCTTGCAGTGAATAGAGCCAAAGCAGGCCACACAGCCCGACGCACCGGGTGATCAAGAAGCGGGCGTTCAGTCCCGGTTGCGGCTGGCGAGCGGGGAGGAGTTGTGAGAAATCGATCGCCATCCGGGGCTCATCCTGCTTGCGTTCCGCAGCGAAAGAATCGCTATCTTCGATACAATCGTCATAAGCGTACTGATCTCCGTTGGGACACGCCAGATGCGGTCCGAGGGAATACGTTTCCGGAATGCAGCGAACTTTTCTCGAACAGAGGTACTCCGCTGGGCATTCTGCTACCTTGCTGATCGGTCTCTGGCGCCCTGATGGGGTGATGAGGCCGAAGACTCGCCGCAACATCACTGAGTAAGGCCTCTGGAAATGGCAAAAGCACCGACACGTTACCCCGCCGCATTGATCTTCGGGGCACCGGGTGCGGGCAAAGGAACTCAAGGGGAGATCCTGACTCGAGTTCCCGGGTTCTTTCATCTGTCCACCGGCGTCATCTTCCGTAAGCTCGATCCTCAGATGGAAGAGGCTCGCCAGATCAACGAGTACTGTAAGCGCGGCGAACTGGTGCCGGACGAGCTGACCGTCTCGATCTTCCGCAACTGGCTGGAGGCTCGTCGAGCTGCCGACAAGTTCCGTCCGAAAGAGCATTTGCTGCTGCTCGATGGCATTCCGCGAACTGTGAATCAGTGCAAGCTGATTGAGCGGTACATCGATGTGAAGCTGGTGTTGTACTTCGAGTGTGTTGACCTCGAAGTGATGGTCGACCGTATTCGCCGCCGGGCAGTGATGGAAGGCCGCCCCGACGATGCGAGCGAATCGGTCACCCGCAAGCGTCTGGAAACCTTCGAGCGCGAGACGACACCTGTTCTGAACTTCTACGGCGATTCGCTGATTCGCCGGATCGACAGCAGCGGGCTGCCAGCCGAAGTTCTGGCGGGTTGTCTGCAGCATCTGATCCCGGTGCTCAAAGAGAACTTTGTGTTTGAGTAAGCGTCTCACGACGGTCCCCGCTTGAGAGATGATCGCCTTCGATGCACTCCTCAGCTCACACTCCTCCGACCGAACAGTACGACCATATCGTCGTCGTGGGAGTTGGTCTGATCGGTGGCTCGATCGCCAAAGCATTGAAGGCCCGGAGGCTGGCCCGCAAGATTACGGGCTTGGGGCGAAACCGCACCCGGTTGCTGGCTGCTCAACAGGCGGGGCTGATTGATGACGTGGCCGAGTCGGCGTCCGAGCTGACTCCTTTCGACATCGCGGTGGTCTGCACACCCGTGGATCGCATTCCGAAAGATGTGCGGGCATTGCAGGCAATCGCCCGACCAGCGTCACTCATTACCGATGCTGGAAGTGTGAAGGGGCCCATTTGTAAGGCCCTCAACAGGTCGGTCGCCAAGGCTGCTCAGTTCGTCGGCTCGCATCCCATGGCTGGTTCCGAGCAGGGAGGCTGGGAACACGCCGACGCCCAACTGTTTCAAGGGCGGACCTGTGCGATCACTCCCGTCGACAATGAGGAATCCGCGGTTCGAAGGATTGAGCAGTTCTGGGGCTCTCTCGGGATGCGGACCGTTCGATTCCAGCCTCGTCAACACGACCAGATTGTCGCCCTCACGAGCCACATGCCACATGCCGCTGCTTCGGCGATCGCGTCCTTGTTGACTCCCGAAGCCTGGCCACTGGCCGCAACGGGATTTCGCGACACGACGCGCGTCGCGAGCGGCGATGCTGGGCTTTGGACTTCGATCCTGTTAGAGAATCGGAAGGCAGTGGCGGAACGCCTGAACGAGCTGACACTGGTGCTGCGCCAATTCGTCGAGGCTCTGGAAGCGAACGATTCCGCAGCTGTCGAAGCCTTGCTGGCCCGGGGTCAGCATGCCCGGGATCAGTGGACGCAATCCTCTTCGACTGGCCCCAGTTCATAACGCGATCGCAGCCTACGAGAGCGAATTCAGTGTTTGTCTTCCGTTCGGACAGACAGGAATGTTTGTCCCACTGCGGGTTTTCGTGGAACAGACATTCCTGTCTGTTCTTTCTTCGAGTGAAGACCAATATTGACGCTGCTCCAGGACGCCTCAACGTCCCCGCTCGCCCGTTACTCCGGTGCTCTCGCCAGCATTCGCCAGGCTGCCAGTCCCAGCAGGATGCCGAGGACATCAGCCACCCAGTCGAGGAGGCTGGCAGTCCGGCCGACGGGGATCTGAAACAACTCATCCAGAATTCCGTAGATCGCAATCACGACCAGACAGCGTCCCCAGCCCTCACACCCCGGTACACGACAGGCCGGCAATAACAGGCCGAGCGGGAAGTAACCGATGAGATGGATCAGCTTGTCCGAGACTCCCAGTCCTTGCACCGTTTGAGGGACCGGGATATGCGTCAGGATCATCAGCGAGATCCAGATCACCGCCAGCAACGCGCGACGATGAGGCAGCCAACGATCAGCGGTCAATAACAGTCGGAGGTCAGTCATCAGCCCGGTGGCCTCTTTTGATCGGGATGCATCTCAGGAGCGCGCGGTCATCCATTCACCCAGACTATCACACACCGCCGGACTCTGCAGTGGGACACACCAAGTCCGGCAAACCATCACGCAATTCCTGCATGTGTTTCAGCAGCAGGCTCTGACGTGGGTCAGGCATTCCTTTCAGCCCGATGCGAAGAAGAGCATCGGACCCATTCTCACGCCGTCTTCTCTGTATGTCCTGTGATTACTCTGTCCGGGTCGAGAGCGATCTCAACTCGCTGATCCCCGCGAGAGCAGCAGCTTCTGCCGACCGGGGAATGATCAAGGAAAGTGAGCAGGCCTTAAGATTTGCTCAATCGGAATAATCGTCAAAGTCGATAAACATGAACGTGTCTACTTGTGTCTGGTCCTGCGCACCTGTCGAAGCCATTCTCCAAAAGATGAAGTGACATCACTTTGCGATTGATTCGACTCATCATTGCTGGCTGTTTGCTCTCCTTGATCTGTGATGGATCAATGGGCTGGGCTCAGACCACGGTCGTCGATGAGTCGAACTATGCGGCATTTTCTACCGATCCCGATGCGGTGTTCGAGGAGTCGTATCGCGCGATGCCGGAGCCTTGGTCGATCGATGGCCAGACCCCGTACATCCAGCAGTTTGGGCTCGGGTATCGGTATGGGGACGGAGTCGGCTTTCAGAATGGCTATGCCGATCTGGAGTGGGTGGTCCCGATTCGAGGCGATGCCCCGTTCGACAACTTCTTTGCCGACATGCATTTGTTGATGCTGGAGAATGCCCAGGTCGCGGGGAACGCCTTGTTGGCTTACCGGCGCTACCATCGTGACTGGAACCGGATTCTGGGTGGGTATGTCGGGTGGGACGGAACGCAGACCCCGCTCGGGAATCAACTTCAACAGTTAACCCTTGGCGTTGAGAGCTTGGGACCGATTTTCGATTTTCGGTCCAACCTGTATATCCCTGACCGGTTCAACATACGTGCGCCGCTGCCGAATGTCTTTGTTGGCAACAATCTGATTGTGAACCGGGCTGAAGTGGCGATGACCGGTATCGACGCCGAAGTCGGCTTGAATCTGCCCGTCTTCCTCAACACCCGCTCCCGTGTACTGGCGGGTGTGTACAACTTTGATGGGAACGGCCCTCCGGGGATGACCGGTTGGAAGCTGCGGGCTGAAGCTGAGTACAACCGCCAGTTGTGGTGGGACATCTCGTTTCAGGATGACAAGCTGTTTGGCCAGACCTGGAACATGGCGTTGACCTGGCGTTATGCCCATCGCTTCCTGAATCACAGTCGCTCCCCCGCGACGATGGATCATAAGTTCTATCGCGCTGAGGATGTGGACTCCGACAACGACTTGTCAGACCGCTTGAGCGATCCGATTCGTCGCCTCCAGAAGGTAGTCATCACTCGTGACCCCGGTGTGGTCGCCACCAATTCGACGGGTACGCCACTCGAGTTCATCCACGTCGCGAATGGCTTCGCGGGGACGGGAACCTTCGAGAACCCCTACGGAACCTTGACTGCAGCACTCGCGGATGCCTCGGCCGGGACCGCTACGATCTACACTCCGTATGGTGGTACCTACAACGAGAATATCACCCTGGTCTCCGGGGCCACCGTCTTGTCGAACGGCCCGACACAAACAGTCTCTACCCAGTTCGGCGATCAGCAGTTGCCGTTCTCGGGCAGTCATACAAACCTGACCGGTTTGCCCAGCCTCACCGGCAACGTCACGATGGACAGCAACGCCCGTTTCTCGGGATTTGACGTGACAGGCCAAGTGTCAGCGAGTGCAGTGACCGGCTTCACCATCGACAATAGTGTGGTCAATAATGCTGCCGGCGATGCGATCAGTATCACAGGAGCGACCGCATCCACCCTGACCAATCTCAAACTCACCTCAGGAGCCGGGAGCGGTCTGAATCTCAACGACAGCACCTCGACGATCACCGATCTGCAAGTCACTTCCGCAACCACCAATGGACTGCAAGTCACCACGGCAGCCACAGCTCGCACGGTTTCGGTGAACAATCTGACGGTCAATGCCGCTGGACAACACGGTGTCGATCTGAATGTCACCGGGGCGGGGGCACTGACCTACACCCAAACAGGAACCAATACGATTTCTTCGACAGGAAATGCGTTTGACGCCGCACTCGCAGCCGCCTCAACGGGAAACATGAACCTGAGCATGGGCTCTTACACGGTCGCCTCCACAGCAGGGGCAGGCGTGAACCTCGACGGATCAGCAGGTACCGGGAAGCTGAACCTTCTCAGCATGACGAGTGGCACGATTACCAAGGCAGCTACCGGTGGTTTCCTGGCCGATACGGTGACCTTTGACAACAACCTGACGACTGTGGGGATTCAGCAGATCGGCGTCAACTCGCTGACGATCGGCAGCTCATCCGACACGACACAGATCAAGGGAGATGGCATACGCCTGATCGACACGACCGGCAGCTTGCTGGTCTCGAACCTGCAAGTTTTCAATGACACGGGGACGGGCGTTCTGGTCGACACCACCGGCGGCGGAACTGTCTTCACCCTGGCCACCGCTTCCGGACAGATCTCCACGACGAATGGACCGGCGATCAATCTGAATACGCTGACCACCTCTTTGACCCTCGGCTCGATCCGCTCGGTCAACAGCCCGACTGAGGGGGTCATGATGAACGCCGTGACAGGGACATTGACCTCCGCCAACACAACGATCAACGGATCGATCGGAAAGTCGATCCGCATCATGAACACCACCTCGCCGCTGTCCACAGCCTTCGGAGCGACCAGCATTCATAGCACGATTGGCCCCACTCAAGCCGATAACGTCGATACGACGACCGGCAACGGAGCCAACCTGACGATCAGCTTCAATCCGCTGTCGATTACGTTCCCGTAACAATGCTGGCTCTCAATACTTGTCCGTCGAGCACCCCTCCGTCCGTTTGTCGAGGAGGTGGACCTCACCCATAGATGCGGACGAAGTATGTGCCCGCGACAACAAAGCCGATGGCAATCACGCTGTAGCGGATGTGGTTTTTATTCAATCGACGGGCGACAGTGGCTCCCACGAAGCCACCGATAATCCCCGCGATGATCATCGGAATCGCCAGTTGCCAATTGGCCTTTTGTTGCCAGATGAACAGGACGACTGAAGTCCCATTGATCAATGAGGCCAGCAACGATTTGACCGCGTTCATTCGGTGGATGTCGGAGCTGCCCATCAAGGCTAGCGAGCTGAGCATCAGAATTCCGATCCCAGCTCCAAAGTATCCACCATACAGCGCGACAATGAACTGAAACGCGATGATCCCGAGCTTCGTTGAAAGGGTGGGGGCTTCGTGCGGCTGCCCGATTCCGGTCCAGCGGGTAATCAGTGGTTGAAGCATGAACAGCAGCGTGGCTGACAGAATCAACCACGGCACAGCCAGCATGAAGGCCTTGGCGGGATAGCTCACGACCAGCCAGGTCCCGATCGCTCCCCCGATGATCGATGGGAGCAGCAGCGGAAGGACCGAGCTGCGGGTTCCCTTGAGGTCATTGCGGTATCCCCACACCGCTGCGAGAGAACCGGGGAAGAGGGCGATCGTGCTGGTCGCATTGGCAATCACAGCGGCGTCGGCAGAGTCTCCGAGCACGTGCATCAGCGACGGAAAGGTCAGCAACGTGCCTCCACCCGCCACGGAGTTAATAATTCCCGCCAGCACAGCTGAGGCACACAAGAGAAACTGTTCAATCATAGTGGACCAAGTTTAAGTGATGGCCCGCGAGTTGAATACACTCGGTCGAATGGCGGGGACAGGAGCTTGGCTGGCGAGCGTCGGGCGTGAGCCCGATGGTGCTTCTCAGTGCCTCTCCCGCGTTCAACGGGAACACTCGATACACAACAGCTCACCACCATTCCCCTTCCAAATACCCCCCTGTACCTCGGGGAGCCCCGCCAGAGTGACAATTCCCTCCTCGATCGACACAATCACCATATTCCCTGTCCCGCCACAGAAGTCAGGTTCCCCATGCCCATTGAATGGCAGCCGCTGATCGACATTATTCACGCCAACAAGCGGTTTGTGATCTCCAGTCACGTACGCCCCGATGCCGACGCGATCGGTTCCGAAATGGGACTCTGCGGGATTCTCGAACAGCTGGGGAAAGAGGTGCGGATTATCAATCCGTCACAGACTCCGAACCACCTCGACTTCCTCGATCCGACGAAGCGAATCCGCAAGATCGGTGAGGGCGTGACCGTCGAGCAGGCGTGCGACACCGATGTCCACCTGATCGTCGACACCAGCTCGTGGCAACAGCTGACTGATCTGCGAAAGACCCTGGAAACAACCCCAGCCCGCAAGGTGGTCGTTGATCACCACTTGAGCTCCGACCACCTCGGCGCGGACTTGTTCAAGGACACGACGGCAGCAGCGGCGGGAGTGTTGATTTGTGAGCTGGCCATGGCCTTGGGGGTCGACCCGACTCCCGAACAGTCGACGGCTCTGTTCGCGGCCATCGCCACTGATACTGGCTGGTTCCGCTTCCCCAACGTCGACGAGCGAACCCTAAAGACTGCCGCCTGGTTGATCAGTAAGGGGGCCCAGCCAAGCATGATCTATCGTGAGCTCTATGAGCGGTCATCGCTCGCCCGGCTGAAGCTGCATGGTCGTGTGCTGAGCCGGATTACTGTCGAGTTCGGCGGGATTATGGGGATGGCGTATGTCCTGCAAAAGGACTTCGATGAGACGGGGGCCCATCCTTCCGACACCGAGGATCTGGTCAACGAATGCCTGACCATCGAGGGGACTCGCTGTGCGGTAATCCTCGTTGAACAGAAGTCAGGACAGGTGAAAGTCAGCTTCCGCAGCCGCACGGGACTCGATGTCGCCAAGGTGGCTGAGCAGTTCGGAGGCGGTGGGCACAAGCTCGCCTCGGGAGCCATGCTGCCTGGCCCGTTCACCAGTGCTCAGGCCACGATCATGAAGGCCATGCAGGCCGCCATCGAAGAACAGACCGCCGCTGCTGCTTCGGCTTGAAGCATTATTGCCGGGTTTCAATCCAAGATTGAACAGGCAAGCAGCCTGCTTCACGTCGATCGCTTAATGATGAGTCAGCACATCCATGTGGCGAGGACTCAGCGAGCCCCACTGCGCCGGATTGAAGTTGGACTGGGGAGGGCTGCTCGACAGTATCGAACTGATCGACGCTGATGTTGCTGGGACAAGTTTGGTCTGCCAGTTCTGGCTGTTAGCACTCCAGTCGGCTGGCCAGCCATCGGTGAATGAGAGGAAGTCCACATCCCCCGTGACCGGATCTGTCCGCGTCTCTCCCCACGGACAGCAGGTGAATCTCGGACGTGGCAGAAACAGAGCGTTCTGTGAAAACGCCATCGATGGGGCCAGAGCTGCGTTTGGATTGCCGAACATGAGTGGAGCTGTCGGCAGCGGATGGAGTCGGTACGCCACCGCCACGAACATCGTGTCGAGTTCCAGCCGTTGTTCATCGGGAGGCGTCGAGCGCAGAATCATCGGCAGGTTACTGTCGCGATAAATCCCGTCGAGCAGTGATCGCCGATGAATTTCGGCTGCGGTGACCAGTTGTCCTGCCAGCACGGGATCGCCCCCCGCGAGCTCCTGAGCCCAGAGTACGATGTAGTGGCGAACGAGACGCTCGCGCGTGTTGCGGGCATATTGAAATCGTCGATCGATGTCAGAGAGGAAACTCGCATCGAGACCCGCTGGACTCGGGTCGATGACTGAAAGTGTACGAGTCAGCGGATTCTCCTCGGACGCATATCCGACGGGTTGTCCCGCAATCGTCCACAGCTGGACGAGCAGGGGGCCTTGAGGGCCATCGGGGTTGGCGGCAGCATTCGGACCGTTCCAAAACCCATTGAGTCGGCCGACCTGGCGGGTGACCTGATCGGCGAGCGTGGGGATCTTCCGGACGACATCGGCACGAAAGGCGGGGATCGGCCGGTCGAGCGGACTTTGTCCCGACTGTCCGGCGAGGATCTCTTGAAAGACTGGAAGTAGTGTCCCGACGAGCGGAGACGACGAGTTGGAGGTCTCCTGGGCGGCCTGCATGACTGCGACAGCTGCCAGGAGATCGGCTTCCAGCTGGTTTGCAAAGGCCACCGCGTTCATCCCGCGGGCCAGTATGCTGACACCACTCTGCCCGGCGGCGTCCACAGCATTCTGCATTCGGACCTTGGAGTCGAGCTGCTTCGCGGAATTGAGCAACCAGAGCAACAGCCAAGTACACCCGAGCAGGATGAACACCGCCAGCAGGCTGATCACCCCTCTTTCGTCGCGGTGCAATCCAGTCACTAACCCGAAGCGTAAGCGAGGGCGAGCATGATCAGTAGAACATCGATTGACCGACTCGCAGAGAACAATGGGTAAGTTCAAGACTTCCTCATCAGAGCCGATTCCGATTTCATCGTCACACGGTGAATGAACAGACAAGAATGCCTGCTCCAATGAAGTGTGATGTGGGACAGACATTCCTGTCTGTCCGAAGACGAAGTCCGATCTCGTTCGTGGGCTGCTTCCCGGCATCGGCTACTCTCCCCCCAGATAACGAAAAGGGCGGAGGGCCTGCAGTCCGGCCAGGGTGACAGTCGCCGATCCAATGACCGGCACCCGATCGCGTCTTCCGGAGCCCGGCCAGTTGGCCGCAAGTCCCGCTGGAACGTTACCCCAGGTCGCCCGCTGGAACAACAGCCGACCCGGGCCGGGGACGAGCGAAACCTCGTGCTGCACGATGACGGTCACTGACTCATCCCAACCAGCTTCGTCCTGTCGATAGGGAACGACCGGATGGTTGATGGGGTTGTAAGTTGGCGTCTGCCTCGGCTCGGTCAGAAACGCCAGCCTCACTCGCGTGTTGGCGAACGCGTAACTCCAGCGGTTCCCCATCGCCGTTCGCCAACGGGCAATTCGCGGGTCGTTGCTCAGCTGTTGAAACTGCAGGAAGGCATCCACCGCCTCCGCGATCTCGGCGGTCCCAGCTCGCGGCCCATCGACGGCTCTGGCTGGGGAGATCGCCACGCACGACTGAGCCGCTGCTGCGAAGATCTCCTGCAGCTTGCGCGAGCCAGATCGCTGCTCGGGGGTCAGGTCGATCGCCTGGCCTCGAATGATCAGGCGGTCGACCACATTCTCCGGAGAGTTTTGCGAATCGATGCGGGCCGGGATCCAGACCGCAGCTGATCGGGCTGCGGAGAACGCGGCGTATTGAACTGTCATCACTCCCAGCAGCACTTGGGTCAGCTGGACCACGAGCAGAATCGACCCGATCAGCAGCGGAAGCGTCATGACCAGAGCCAGGCTTTGAACACCCCCCTCCTGGCAGTCGGGTAACTCCCGCAGCCGCGAGTTCAGTCGTCGCCAGGGAGGGTGGGGGAGATGGCTCATGCGGAACCAGATTTCGGGCGGCGGTAGTTCTCACACCGGCTTTGTGCAATTGATACAACCCTTTTCAACCTGACAAGTCGGTTGAACGTTCCTTCATCGTAACGGTTGTATCATCTGTTGCGATGGTAGTTCTGACAGAATTTGTGGTTACGTCGAGTTATGTGTCTTGAAACGGTCGTCCGGTTCATGGTCGGCACAGTGAATGCATTCCATTCGGTTGGTCACGAGGGACAGTGCCACTTACCCCAGAGCAGGAGGCTTTCTCCGCCGTATGGGCGAATGCACTTTCTGAGATCGTGTTGCCATGGTTCCGACCGTCGAAGTTCCCGTTTACACCACCGGCGACGTGGCCCGCATTTGCCAAGTCGCTCCTCGTACCGTCAGTAAGTGGTTCGATACCGGCCGCTTGAAGGGCTACCGCATTCCGGGCTCGCTCGACCGGCGCATCCCGCGTGACAGCCTGATCGAATTCATGCGATCGCACGGCATGCCTCTGGGCGAGTTGGGGGTGGTGCAGGGCGGGACCGTTCTGATCATCGGGATGGCTGCCGCTGAGCGGGAAACCGTAGAGAAGTTGTTGACCGCCTCCGGGCTGTCGACCGCCTCAGCCCAGAATGTGTTTGAAGCCGGAGCGATGGCGACGGAGTATCGCCCGCAATGCGTGGTGATTGACGCCTCAATCGGCACAGACGAGGCCCGGATGATCGCCACGTTCTTCAAGACCAAAGGGCGGGACAACAACACCCGAGTTGTCGGGCTGGTCTCTGATGATGAGGCGACCGACCCCAGCAGCTCGTTGTATTACGACGAAAAGTTCCGCCGCCCCTTTGACCCAGCCTTGCTGGCTGTCCGGGTGAAGTCCCTGACCGAGCGATTGCCGGGTTAGCCCGGAGTTTCACTAGGCGGGAAGCGTCCGACTGCTCGATATTCCGGCGAGGTAATTTTCACAATCTTGAGCCAGAATCAGTCCGATCATCCTGAATTGCCAAATTCACTGAGGACGAAGGGGTTATGCGGGGAGGCAATGCCTCATTCGGCAGAGTTTGCCGACAGTATTCCCGTTAAAACCGGATCGCGAGGAACAACCGTTACAGTTTAACAGTTCCGCCATCCGATACCTTGCACAGGACTATCTACGTGCGCTGTCCATGCGGGTATCGCCGTAGAGAAATCGGTCGTGACATTGAGGTCACGACCGCTGTTCTGGACGCATTCGGCCGACGTGAGTCGGCAACTCGATGGCAAGGACGCTCTAATGCGGTTCTCTCATTGGTTGAAAACTTTGACCAGCGCTGCGGTGCTGTCTGTGAGTGCTGAGTCGGTGATGGCTCAGAACCCAGGCTATCCAGGAACTGGTCAGCCGACGTTCCAGCCGCCATACACCACGAACGATCCTGGTGTGCTTTACCCCCAGGGCGTTCCGCAGGGGTACAATCCCTATCCGGCGATTTCCCCGTTCGGGAATGGAGCTGTCGCCTGGGATCAGACGTTCCAGGATACGGACGGTCTGTGGTACGAGCGGATTCTCAATCACAACCGCGAGTACTTCGGCGAAATCGGCATCACATTTAACACGACCAAGAACCCCGGTGCGAAGGAACTTGGTTCACCACACATTCCGTTTGACCAGACATCTGGCAGTTTGTCGGGATATGTGATTCCCACCTATGGTCAAGGGGCGATTCCGGGTGAAGGGGCAACCACTGGCGGAACGACCGGGACAACAATTGGTACTCCAATCAGCAGCACGATCGTCGATCCACGCGTGATTCCGTATCCGCTATTTCAGCCGACGAATACGTTCGTGATGGACAATGCTCTCTTCCCGATTCGCGGAATGAGCGAGTTTGGAAACTACAACAGTGTTGGTTTGCAGGGCAGCTGGGGATTCTTCAATGAAGACGGGACCGGCTTTTCGATCGGCGGTTTCTGGACGGGGAAAGACACCCAGAATTTCACGATGGGAACGGACACCATCAATGGGGTGAAAATCACCCAGAATATCATTGAGGCCACTGACGGAACGCTCATCTTTACTCGCAACGGAGCACTTCCGTTGAATTGGGGGGCATTCGGTGTCAGCGTTCCCGGCGACAACTTCGCCGTTGGGCTGGGGACAGCCAAGTATGACCTGATGTATCACTTAGACACATCGACTTCGGTCATTGGCGCTGATTCCAACGTCTACTTCACTCCGATCATCAGACGTTCCGCGATGAAAGTGCGAACTTTCATCGGTGGCCGTTACATGATGGTTGACGACCAGTTCAACCTGAAAGGGGTCGACAGCGGATTCGCATACACTGTCGCTTCAGGAGGGGGAACCGGCGGCGGAACGGGTAGCGGTTCAGGCGGTACGACGGGAGGAGGACATACATTCCGCCCAGAGGCGGGAAGTCTAGTCCGCTTCTATGACATCTACGAAGCCACTGTCCACCAGAGTGTTCAATCTCAACTTGCCGGGCCTCAGCTGGGCTTTCGTTATGACTTCGGGAATGGCGATGCCTTCAGAATGTGGGGACAGTCGATTCTGGGGGTGATGGCGAATAACGAGAACTACAGTTTGTCGGGCAATAACATCGGCGATGAACGCGGCCTGATTTCCTCGGGATCAGGGATCGACATGTTGACCTCAGATGCGACTTTCGCCAGCAAGTACAACACGACGCACGTCTCCCCACTGTTCGAGCAGACGATCAACGCCGAAATGAAAGTCCTCGACATGCTTCCAGTGATTCGGAATCTGCCTGGGATCGACAATACCGTCTTCAAGGTCGGATACACGATCACCGTGGTCGGGGGAGTGGCCCGAGCTGGCAACTCGATCGACTGGGCCGGCTACCCCTACTTCCCGAGTATCGACCCCGACCGTCAGACCTGGTGGACGAGCCGCTGGAACTTCGGCATCGAGCATCGGTTCTAGTCCGCGATACTTCAGATTGACTGACACAGAGGCTGCTAGTGAAAACTGGCAGCCTCTTTTTTGTTGGACCCTGAGGGGGACTGCTGGACGACTTAGGCGGGCTGAGAAGGGATGTCTTACACAGGAGCCTGAATCGGATGAGCCAAGCATCCTGGCCCCGCATCCACTAGGAGGCTCCTCCAGCGAGCCCCCCAGACAAAAGATGCGTACCCACAAAAGCCTCGCGGCGTGTGTGAAGGACTCACACACGCCGCAGAGAAGATCTCAATTGTTGATGTCCGAGCCAGCGATGAACAGCCGAGTCAGCCTCGTTCATTCATCTCTCGCACCGGCGACCACTAGATCTGGCCGAACAGGGTCTTGCCCGTCGAGTGCAGGTCGTCGCAGGCCACAGCCAGACGCTGAGCCACGCCGACTTCGGCCAGCTTCAGGTAAGCCCGTGGGTCATACTTGGCCTTGTCGCCAATCCCATCGTCGACCTTCACCACCCCGTCGTAGTTCTTGAACATGAAGTCGGCGATCGGACGGGTGAACGCGTACTGGGTATCGGTGTCGATGTTCATCTTCACGACCCCGTAGTTCAGAGTCTCTTCGATCTCGTGGCGAGGCGTTCCCGATCCACCGTGGAAGACCAGGTGCATTCGGGCCTTGTCGCCGTGCTTCTTCATCACAGCTTCCTGGCCATCCTTCAGAATCTTCGGCTGCAGCTTCACAGCACCGGGCTTATAGTGGCCGTGAACGTTGCCGAAGGTCGCGGCGAACATGAACGGTCCGAGGTTCGCCAGGCTTTCGTACACCTCGACCATGTCTTCGGTCGTGGTGTAGAGCTTGGAGTGGTCGACCCCGGTGTTGTCCATGCCTTCCTCGACACCACCCACGACGCCCGCCTCGACTTCGAGGACAATTTCATTAGCAGCACACAGCTTGATGATTTCCTTGCTCAGCCCCATGTTCATGTCCAGCGGCAGGTTGCTGGCGTCGAGCATGTGCGACTGGAACAGGTTGCCACGACCAGCGGCCCGACGCTTGGCGGTCTCTTCGATCAGCGGCTTGAGGAACTTGTCGACCTTGCCGCTGGCCAGCGACTTGTCCTTGATCCAGCTGTATTCCTTCTTGGCGGCGAGAGCTTCTGGCAGTGAGCCGTCGGCAGGCATCTCGATCTTCAGTTCCGCGCACTTGGCCTTGAGCCAGTTCTTGCAGTACGAGTCCTTCCAGCCCGGCTGGCAGTGGTCAGTGTGCAGAGCGACCATGACGTTGTGCTTGGCAGCCAGAGCATGAACGGCTTCAGCGAGGACGACGGAGCCGAGGACGGCATCCTTCACGTTCTGGCCCGAGGCGAACTCACCCGCACCGGTCGAAACCTGGATAATGCCGTCCGACTTCATGTCGGAGAAGGCCTTCAGAGCCCCGTTGATGCCGATGATGGAAGTGATATTGATCGCCGGGTAGGCATAGCCCCCCTTGAGGGCGGAATCGAGCATCGCGGCATACTGCTTAGGGGTCGCGACTGGCATTGGGAAAGCTCCTGAAATTCGGGTGGACGGAACGGACTTTGTGTGAGGTCGCGATCGCGAAGAGCCATTTTACGGGATCAAAACCGGAAAGCCAATCCGCTGGTCATTCCTCGGAATTCCACGCATCAATCGATTCCTGGATGAGAATTCCACTGGCGAAATACCCTTCAGCGCGTTCTATTTCCCTGTGTTAGGCGTCTCCCAGTTCCGCCAGATCTGTTCTCGGACGACATACCCCGCGTTCCGAATCCCCAGTCGGTCATAGGTCGCCGCCGCTCGGTCGTTGTGCTCCTCCATATAGAGTCGCAAACCCACAACCCCGGGAGTGGCTTGCGCCTCGGCTCTCAAGTGCTCAACCAGCTGGCGGAAAACTCCCTGCTGGCGGTAGTCGGAATGGACGTACACACTCTGCAGCCACCAGATATCACCGTTCCGCCAGTCACTCCACTCGTGGGTGTGCATCAGCTGCCCGACGACCTGGCCATCGACTTCGGCGACGAAATACCGTCCCTTGCTCGGATCGAGCAGGGCTGCCCGGACCCCCTCGGTCAGCAGCTCGACCGACAGCGTAATGTTCTCGGTCTCTTGAGCGAGCCGCCGGTTGTACTCCACCAGCGTGGGTAAATCATCAAGCGTCGCAGGGCGGATCATCATCAGGTCACACGGCTTACGATTGCTGGTGGAAGTTGTCGGGGGGATGTGTCGCCACTGACCACCGACGAGACCTTGCAGGTTAGTTCGGTTGAATCGATTCCGCAAAAGAAGCCGTGGGTTTCGATTCCGGCCTTCACGATCAGTTTGACACCGAGAATTCCCGCCCATTCCCCACAGAGATGCGCTGTGCGAAGGCGATATCAAACTCTGTCACTCGGCAGATCCCGCCGATCCTGTGCCGATCCCGAAGCTCGCGGGTCGCACGACAAAAAGGATGGGGCTCTTCCGGTTCTCGATAACGACGAGTCGCATATCGCGCCTCAAACAACCTGGAGGTTTCAAAGTGGAACACCCGCAATTCAATCACCGAGACGAAGGATCGTCACGTTCGCTCGCTGAGGGAAGGAACCGGGTCAATTGGCCAACGCTCGCCGGTGGGGCGATCATTGGCATCGTCATCATGCAGCTGCTGATTGGTCGGCCTCTCACGCAGCGGATCGACATGATGCAGCAACAAATGAGCATCATCGACAGCCACATCGTCGAGCTGACCGGCTCTCGCGATGATGTCCGCCGCACGAACGACCTGCTGAGTGGACTGAAGACTCAGCATGATCAGCTGGTCGCTGCCCAGCAGACGGTCCAGCGTCTGCGGACCTTGCAGCAGGAAATCGAGACCGAATCGCAAAAGGTCGGAGCCTCGATGGCCGCGCTGCAACAGCTGGCCCATCTGCAGGCCACCTTGGCAGCCAAACAGAACGACTTCACGACGGCATCGACCGCTCTCGACTCGGTGGTCGGTCTGGAGACCCGAGTGCGTGACCTTGGCGAAACGGTTCCGGCCCAGACCGCGAACCTTGACGCTGCCAAGACCGCTGTCGTGAACCTCGGTCAGTTCGCGAATCAGGCGGTCGAGCAGGGCAAGTCGGTGAACGACGCCACGAGTTCGCTGGCTCAGCTGACTCGTGTTCGCGACGAAGCCATCGCAGCTGGTCAGAACAGCAATTCGGCTCTGAGCGCAATTTCTGGTCTCGCTACCGTGACACAGGCTGCGACCATAGCCGGTGCGAATACGGACACCGCCATGGCCTCGATCACGGGGCTTGGCGATCTCAAGACGGCTGTGATTGCTCAGCAGGCCCAGACTGTCGAAGCCCGCAACCAGCTGGCTGAGATGGCAGCGGTCCAGCAGTCAGTGATTGACCAGAATGCAACGACCGCCCAGGCTCGCGAGGCAGTCACCTCACTGACGAACCTCAAGTCGCAGATCTCCGACAGCGTCGTCAACGTCGAGCAAGCCCAAGCCAACGCCAACCGTCTGGTCGAACTCAATCAGACGCTGAATCAGCAGACCCAGCTCGACATGGCTCAGAAGAACCTGAACGGCCTGATCGAGATCGAACGGTCTCTCGCTGGCCAGTCGCGTCAGATTGCCGAAAGCGTCGAAAGCCTTCAGCTGCTGACCGGACTGCAGGGGGAATTCAACGATCAGATGATCAAGCTCGAAGCGATTCAGCGCGGCTTCACAGAGCTGTTACTGATGGAAAGCTCAGTCGCTCGGGCTGTGAAGATGGTTCAGCCGCTGGCCGAGCTCGGCAACCTGCGTCGCAACAACGAGCAGGAAATCCGAGCCGCCGCCCGCGAGATCATCAACCGTCGCGAAACCCGTATGGCGGAAGAGAAGTCGAAGTACGACGACACGACCAGCGAGTACAGCCCGGCGGTTCGCCCCGTGCCAGCTCCTCCCGCTGACCTCGATTGAGTTCTTGGTGTCTGCCAATCAAAAACAGGCCGCTGGACGATACGTTCAGCGGCCTGTTTGCTTTTACACCATCGCCGGATTATGTCGGTCCACATGCTGTGTTACAGAACACCGGGTTCCGGGCAGCACCGACTTCATCGGGTCGACGCACACTGGTGGTGTGGGGGGCTTCGTGCAGCATGTCGGGGTCTTCGACGACGATCTCTTTGACCGCGTCGATGAACGAATCGAGAGTCTGCTTCGACTCGGTCTCGGTCGGTTCGATCATCAGCGATTCCGGAACCACCAGCGGGAAGTAGACCGTCGGAGCGTGGAACCCGTAATCAAGCAGCCGCTTGGCAATATCCATTGCGGTCACGCCGGCTTCGTCCTTGAGCTTCTTGGCACTGGCTACGAACTCGTGCATGCAGAGTTCGCCTTGCGGGACCGGCAGAACGTCCTGGAGCCTGGCCTTCATATAGTTCGCGTTGAGGATCGCCTGCTCAGTCATCTCCCGTACTCCGGCAGCACCGAGCGTGCGCAGGTAGAACGCACCACGCAGTAGAATCCCGACGTTACCGAAGAAACTACGCACCCGGCCGATCGACTTCTTTGGAGTGACCAGCGAGTAGTGTGGACCAGCCGTCGTTTCAGTCTTCTGAATCACTGGCCCTGGCAGGTAGTCGCCGAGAAAGTCCCGCACCGCGATGGGTCCCGATCCCGGTCCCCCAGCTCCGTGCGGTCCGGTGAAGGTCTTATGCACGTTGTAGTGCATCATGTCGCCACCAAAGTCGCCGGGCCGCGTCACGCCGACGATGGCGTTCATGTTCGCCCCGTCGATGTAGACCAGACCGCCGACATCGTGCAGCATCTTCGAGATCGTCGCGATCTCCTTCTCGAACAGGCCCAGCGTGTTCGGGTTGGTCACCATGAACACAGCTGTCGATTCATCCAGCTCCGCTTTGAGCTGATTGAGATCGACGAACCCCGTATTCGTTGGCGGCAGTTGGACACAGTCGAACCCGGCGAGGGCAGCACTGGCGGGATTCGTCCCGTGGGCACTGCTGGGGAACAGGACCTTCGTCCGCTTCTCGCCCCGGTCCCGGAAGTATGCAGCTGCGGTGAGCAGGGCGGTGAACTCGCCTTGAGCCCCAGCTGCGGGCTGCAGTGAAACGGCGGGCAGTCCGGCAATCTCGGCCAGCATCTGCTGCATCTCGTACAGAATCGCCAGCATGCCTTGCGAATCATCCTCGGTCGCATGCGGGTGCAGATCAACAATCCCCGGCAACCGGCTCAGCCGCTCATGCCGCTTCGGGTTGTACTTCATCGTACAGCTGCCGAGCGGATAGAAGTGCGTGTCGACACACATGTTGAGCGTCGACAGATTGACGAAGTGCCGCACGATGTCGGCCTCTGCCAGTTCCGGGAGAGGGGGCGGTTCCTTGGCCAGAGAGCCTTCCGGGAGCAACTTATTCAGGTCACCCACTGGAACATTGGCAGCAGGGAACTCCGTTGCCCGTCGCCCTGGGGCCGAGAAGTCGAACAAAGGTTGAGTAGCGGTCGTGTTTCGCATGGGAGGAGTGGGTTCGGGAGTCAGTGGTGGAGGTACGGTTTCTAGTTGGCAGAACGCATTCTCATTGAAATCCTAGCCAATGTTTTACGGCCGCCTCGACTTCAATCATTTGATCGTCTTGGAGTATTCCCAAACGACGGATCAGTTTGACACTGGGAATTGTCACTAAATTCTGAGCATCGAACGCGCCGTCCTTGAGAAATCGCACCTTTGAGGGGACTTCAAATCGCGAACCGCGTGTTGAGGTTGTGTGCGGAACAAGCGTCGTCAATACACGATCGTTAGAATTGTCAGACGGTATGCTGATCACCAGACAGGGTCTGACCTTGGCAATCATGCCAAGGTCAACGAGCCAGACTTCACCGCGACTTGGGAGCATCGGCATTCGATTCTTCCGCATCTAACGTTTGGAAAAGTTCGTCAGCCAATCCGACAAGTTCATCTTCATGGAGCATTCGATCAGGCAACTCGCCGCATCGCTGAAGCAGAGCCGTGACAACCTCGTGCTGTTCTTGAGGTGGTAATGAATCGAATGTCGCCAGCAATTGAGTCGCTGCATTAGTCATGGCTGGAGGTCCTTTCAATGACTTCTGCGATTGTATCACGTGATGAGACAAGGGACGAGAAATCGTCTCTGGCAATGTGCTGTGCACAACATTGCAAGAAGACCGAGATTTGTTACTTCAACTTCGCCTTCAGCCCGCTCACCAGCGCATCGAGCTCCGCCTTTGTCCGTTTCTCAGTCACCGCAACCAGCACACCGTCCTTCGGCAGCTCCGGATCGTGGAACCGGCTGAGTTCGGGGCCGATGTTGAAGCCGAGATCGCGGGCGGCGGCGAGGAACTTGTCGGCGCCCTGGCAGCAGCGAATGACGAACTCCTTGAAGAACGGCTTGTCGAACGCCAGCGTCACTCCAGGAACCGTCTGCAACTGATCTGCCAGATAGTGAGCCATGCGGCAGCTGAGTTCCGCCGCTTCTTTAAGTCCCTGCGGTCCCAAGCTCGAGAGGTAGACCGTGGCCCGCAGTGCGAGCAGTCCCTGGTTCGTACAGATGTTGCTCGTCGCCTTGTCTCGGCGGATGTGCTGTTCGCGGGTTTGCAGACCGAGCATGTAGCACAGCTTGTCGTCCCGGTCCTTGCCCTGCACGATCAGGCGACCCGGCATCTTGCGGACGAACTCACTGCGGCAGGCCAGCAATCCGAGATAAGGCCCGCCGTACTGCAGCGGTGTTCCGAGCGATTGCCCTTCGGCGACTGCAATATCAGCTCCGTAATCCCCCGGTCGGGTCAGAATCCCAAGGCTGATGGGATCGAACGAGACGACTGCCAATGCCCCAACCGCGCGGGCGGCGGTACACAACTCCTCCGCTTGCTCAATGCATCCGAAGAAGTTCGGCTGCTGAATGACCAGACACGCAGTTTGATCATTGAGGACGGCTGTCACTTGGGCGGGGTCAACGACACCGTTCTTGGCCGGGATGACGATGACTTCCGTACCGAGTGTCTTGGTGTAGGTTTGCAAGACCTGCCGGTACTCGGGATTCACAGAACCAAGGATCACAACTCGCTGATGTCGGTTGGTACACCGCATCGCCATGAACACCGCTTCGCTGACGGACGTGCCGCCTTCGTACAAGCTGGCGTTGGAAACATCCATCCCGGTCAGGCGGCAGATGAGCGACTGAAACTCGAAGAACGCCTGCAGCGACCCCTGACTGGCCTCGGGCTGATAGGGGGTGTATGCCGTGTAGAACTCGCCACGAGAGGTGATTTCATCCACGACTGCCGGGATGAAGTGGTCGTACGCCCCGCCACCCATCAGGCAGACTCGATCGGTCCGGTTCAGGGCCGCCAGCTGCTTGATGTGCGTTTCGAGCTCCATCTCGCCGAGCGCCGGGGGCAGATCGAGCAACCCGTCCACCAGGACTTCAGCGGGAATCTGCCGCTGAATGATTTCATCGATCGAGGAGACACCGATCGCCGCCAGCATTTCCGCTTGCTGTTCAGCAGTGTTGAGTACGTAGGACACAGCCAGGTTCCATGGACCAGCCATCGTCAACGAGGCGGTCGAAGTGAGTGACACCGCGCGGAGGGTGCGCGTGGGGGCAGTATAGGCCGATGAGCACCGATCGACTACCGGGCGGATGATTGGAGGAAATGCTACGCGCGGCGTCCATCTGTCGGGGATCTCAGAGAAATCCGCAGTTCCTGGTTCTCAACAAAATACATGAACGCGAGTTTTCCGAAGTACGCCAGCGCTGCGATGAGCAATCCCGGAAGCATTAAGAGCAGGTCAATTCGGATATTGCTTGCTGAAACGCTGACCTCGTACAGGACGTACAGCGGGATCTGAAGCAGTGGGAGATGGGCCAACCAGCGTGCTGCGGGCCAGGTGAAATCCCATGGGTAGACCATCGAGACCACGAACAACGCGAGCATGGCAGATGCGATGACTTGAGGGGTAGCCATTTCAACGCATCTCCCTGCGGTCGCGGCTCAGCGGGAGCTTCGCCCTCCCGGTTAGCGGCTGAGCTACTTCTTCGGGCGAAAGGCCACGATGCGGTCGGGATTGGTTTCCAACCGCGGCCCCTCGATTAGATCGATACAGTACGGGATCGCGGGCATCACCGCATCCAGACATTCGCGGATCGCCTTGGGCTGACCCGGCAGGTTCACAATCAACGCTCGCCCGCGAATCGCAGCTGTCTGCCGCGAGAGGATGGCCGTCGGCACCTTTTCGAGTGAGACCTTACGCATCAGCTCGCCGAATCCCGGCATCAGCTTGTCGGCAACCGTGACTGTGGCTTCGGGGGTGACATCGCGTACAGCGGGGCCCGTTCCCCCCGTCGTCACGACGAGACAGCAACCCTGTAAATCGCACAGCTCCATCAACGTTTCTTCGATCAACGTCTGATCATCCGAGATCACGCGGGCGACCGGTTCCCAGGGGGAGCTGAGAACCTCGCGAAAGTAGTCGACGATGGCGGGGCCGCCTTTGTCTTCATACTCACCGCGACTCGCGCGGTCGGAGACGGTGACGATTCCAATGCGGGCTGAGGTCATGGGTCTGTCATCAACAGCGGGTTCTGATGAGGTCCGCGATGCAGTATTGCAGCCTCGGCGTCAGATGTCTTCTCTGATGTGCGAGGAACAGAACCCAATACATGAAAACTTCATACAACGGCGAAGGCGGAGCGACGACATGCGTGCTTACTGTCGCTTGGCACTCTTTTTGGGAAGCTCTTCATAGCCAGCGGGTTCGATGCCTTCGGTTGGCGATTTCACGCCGGTACTGCCACTGAGGGCACCACGAATCCCGAGCAGCTCCGGATGGCGGGCCACCTTGTCACTGAAGATCCGGACATCCGCCATGATCGGTTCGATGTTCTGCAGCAACAGTGAGAGTGAGGATGCCGAACGATTCAGGTTGTTGTACAGGTCGGGGTCCTCGGCGAATTTGCGCAGCGTCCCATCGCTCTTATTGACCGCCTTGGCCACGGAGTTGAGTTCCGTCAGCAGCGACTCCAGCTCGTTGAGACTCCGGTCGAGATGCCCCACCAGCGACTGACTCTGAGCTGCCAATGGGTCCGTCACGGCCGACAGCTTATCGAGGTTCTCGCTCATCTTCTGAATAGATGTCCGGGCTGCGGTGATCGTCAGCTTGGTCTCTTCGGCCATCTTGGGCAGTGTGGCCACGGTCTTCTTCAGGTTGTTCTGCATCTCCGGATCATCCAGGATCCGGTTCGCGCTCGTCAGCGTCTGCGATGCGGTCTCCATTGTCTTGGTCAGCGTGTCGAGTGCCAGTGCGGCCCGCTCAATCACGTCGTTCAGGTTGCCACGTTCCGTCTCGACGAGCGAGTTCACGTTCTCGCCGACTTTCCGCCACTCGCGGCTGGTCTGTTCAAACGACGCCAGAGTATCCGAGACCGTGTGCTCGAGCTTCTCCACAGCTTTCATCGGATCGGCCGGAGCCTCGCCATGCAGGCGTTTGTTCGGCGGCAGGAACTCGGTACTGTTCCCGCCCGAGAATTCGATGGCTGCATCACCGAACAGTGCTCGCGACAGTAGCGGGCGAGCATCTTTTCGAATTCGCCGATCCTCGTGGATATCCAGAACCACCAGAACGCCCGGCTCCTTGTCGTCGAGGAGAACTTCTCGCACCTCACCGATATGGACGCCATTCATGCGGACCGGACATCCAGGATGGGTGCCTTGAGCCTCGTCGAAGTGAACGGCGATGGCGTAGGTCTTCTTCCAGTACTTCTGGACTTCGCCGAATTGAACGATCAGCGCTCCGGCAATCCCGACAGCGAGGATCACGAATAGACCGACTCGAAATTGGAGAGTGCGTTCGTTCATGAGGCAGTGACTGGGGAGACAGGAGAGATCGACCGGGTTCAGTCAATCTGTGGATCGTTGTGACGTGATTGAGGCGGCGGGCGTCAGGCAGCTGCCAACTCCATCAGGCGTTCGCCCGCTTCACCGCGGACGAACTGGGAGACGCGGCGGTCGGGCCAGTCGAGGGTGGCTTCGGCGGAGCCCTCGTAGATGATCTGATTGGCTCCCGGTTCGAGTCGGGACAACGGGTAGAACATCACCACACGGTCGGCCACCTTGCGGACGGTGTGCATGTCGTGTGTCACGACGATGCTGGTCACGTCGCCTCGCTGCCGAGTGTGCAGGATCAGCTCGTTGATCACATCGCTCATGATGGGGTCGAGTCCCGTCGTCGGCTCGTCGTAGAGCACGACCTCGGGATCGAGTGCCATTGCGCGGGCCAGGCCGACCCGCTTCTTCATTCCGCCCGACAGCTGGGCTGGTTTCTTGTGCTCGACCACATCGAGATTCAGCCCCACATCACGCAGTCGTTCGCGGACGATGTGGCGAATCTGTTCCTCGGGTTTGCGGGTGTTCTGTCGCAAGCCGAACGCGACGTTCTCGAAGACCGTCATGCTGTCGAAGAGGGCGGCCATCTGGAACAGATAGCCAAACCGCAACCGTTCCCGGCTCAGTTCACGCTCCGACATGGGGGCGATCGGTCGGCCATTCCAGAAGACCTGACCCGAGGAAGGATCCATCAACCGCATCAACAGCTTCAGCGTCACGCTCTTGCCGCAACCGCTTTCACCGATCACGACCAGCGTTTCACCACGCCAGACCGGAAGAGAGATATTGCGCAACACCTCGTGCTTCCCGAAGATCCGGGAAACATTGCGGAGCTCGACAATAGGAATCCGTTCCGACAAGTGAATCACTCGATGGGCACAACGTCCCCGTCACGAAGACAGCCAACTGTCTCCGTTTGGGCGGCGGTTTGTAGCCCATTTGCCAAAATCGAGCGAGACCAGTTTGGCCTCGGAACGTAAGGGCTCCTCACCTGTGTGGAGCGGGGCAACCGGCGAGCTGTTACCCAAAGGTAGACACAAACTTCGCGATCGCGGCGTAGTCGCCTTTCAGCGACTGATACAAGTGGGCATAGAGCGGATAGGCCGCGTCGTAGATCTTTCTCGTCTTCGAATCGGGAGTCCACGAATCGGTGACCTGGATCGTCGCGTCGCAGGCCTCGACGACGTTCTTGTACGCCCCGGTTCCCACAGCTGCGAGAAGGGCCACGCCGAACGCCGGGCCTTCGCTGGCGTTGATCGTCGCGGTCTTTACGCCATAGATGTCCGCCTGCAGCTGGCGCCAGAAGGCACTGCGAGCCCCGCCGCCGGAGAGACGCACCTCCTTCACCGGGACCTTCAATCCCTGGATGATCTCCAGACAGTCCCGCATCGCGAATGTGGCCCCTTCAATAACCGAGCGGGCCATATGCGGCCGACCATGACGCAGGCTGAGCCCGACCCACGCCGCCCGGGCGTACGGGTCCGCGTGTGGAGTCCGCTCGCCTGTCAGGTACGGCAGGAAAAACAACCCCTCGCTCCCCGCCGGAGCTTGCTGCGCTTGCGAGGTGATCACTTCGTACGGGTCTTGCCCCAGTGACTTGGCGACCGCAGCTTCACTCTGTCCCAGCTGGTTGCGGTACCATTGCAAGCTACCGCCCGCCGACAGCACGACGCCCATCATGTGCCACTTGCCACGCACCGCATGGCAGAACGTATGCACGCGGCCTTCGGGGTCGATTTGAACTTCGTCGCTATGGGCAAAGACGACTCCACTGGTCCCCATCGTGGCAGAGAGTACTCCACGCCGCACGATGCCGTTGCCGACCGCACTGGCTGCCTGATCACCGCCCCCACCCACGACCGGAATCCCGGCGGGCAGTCCCATCAGCTGAGCCGCAGCTGAGGTCAACACGCCGCTGACTTCTTCCGACTCATAAACCTTGGGCAGGATCGACAGGGGCAGGTCGAGCTTCTTGAGCAAAGCGGTCGACCACTTGCGGTTTTGCACATCGAGCAGCAACGTCCCCGAGGCATCGCTGACCTCCGTCGCGAATTCCCCCGTCAGTCGCAGTCGCACGAAGTCCTTCGGCAGCAGGCAGCTGACCATCTTCTCGAAGTTCTTGGGCTCCTTATTCCGCAGCCACAGAATCTTCGGGGCGGTGAACCCGGTCAGGGCTGGGTTGGCGACCATGCCGATCAACTTCTTGCGTCCACCCGCCCGCTCTTCGATCTCCGCACATTCTGCGGTCGTGCGTTGATCGTTCCAGAGTAGAGCAGGGCGAATGACCTTCTGGTCCTTGTCGAGAAAGACGCTGCCGTGCATTTGTCCGCTGAGGCCGATGCCCTTCACTTCGTTCGGCTTGAAGACGCCCTTCTGGACGATCTGCTTGACCGAATTGATCGTGGCATTCGCCCAGTCCTCGGGGTTCTGCTCCGACCAGCCGGGCTTGGGGCTGGAGAGTGGATACTCAATCGTTACCGAGGCCAGGATCTTTCCATCTTCACGAATCGCAATCGTCTTGGTGCCACTGGTGCCGATGTCGATGCCGAGGAAAACACTCATGGAGCGGGCCTTGAGAGTGAACATGAGGATGCGGAACGGAGATGAGCCCGCAGTCTAACAGGCCAGAAAGTGAGAGCGTAGCGAGGGGGAATGCGTGAAGTTGTCCGCGATCCGAAGCGAGTATTACTCACAGACCGACCGGCGATTGACCAACCCGAAGCGTCAGCGAGGGCCACTGCGACTGCGGGGACCTTGCTCAGAAAACTGTTCCGACAGTGAGACCGGGATTGGACCACTTGCGATTGTAGTCTCACCCCACTCGCCCTCGCGGGCGCTTTGGGTTGGTGGCGCAGTGATCACCAGTGCACGGTTAATGCGGCAACCCTTCCAGGTCCTCCGGGAGCTTCGGATTGTCCTTTGCGTGCTGTTCCTCTCGGAGCTTCTGCAGCTCCGTGACCTTGTCAGGGCGTGAAGCGGCGAGGTCCTCCATTTCGTACGGATCATTCGCGATGTGGAACAGCAGCGGGGCCTTTCCCTTCGGGGCGATCAATTTCCAGTCCCCGTGACGCAAGGACTGGTTCCCATTCTGCATGGCGATGTAGATCGTGCGGTCTGGGGAAGTCGAGACCGCGCCGGTCAGCGCGGGCCACTGATTGATGCCATCCCACTGGAGATCGGTCGGGGGTTGGTAACCAACCAGACTCGCCAGTGTCGGAAACCAGTCGACGACATGCATCGGTGTGGTGAACTTGCGCGGGGTGAGTTTTCCCGGCCAGTTCGCAAAGGCACAGACGCGGGTCCCGCCTTCAAAGAGCGTGTTCTTTTGGCCTCGCAGCGGATCGTTCTCGCTGTTGAGGGGGGAATGTCCGACGTTGCCGACATAGGCGTTCTTCAGCGACTCAATACCGCCGTTATCGCTGGTGAAGATGATCAGCGTATGGCCTCGCTGGCCGGTTTTCTCTAAGGCTGCGATGAACTTGCCGATCTTCGCATCGAGTTGAGAGACCATGGCTGCCATCCGCAGGCGGGAATTCTGCTTCTCAGGGTCGTCGTGGAACTTCACACCGTCATAGAGTCGCAAGAACTCCTCGGGAGCGTCGACAGGCGTATGCACTGCATGGAACGGGACATAGATGAACCACGGGGACTGCTTCTCTTCTATGCGCCGCAGTGCCTCAGCGGCGACTAGCTCGGTGGCGTTGCCCTCTTCGTGGAACAGCTGGCCGTCCCGATGCCACGTGTCCTCATAAGGGCCGGGGCGATATTTGTGAGTCCACGGGTCAGCTGCACCGGTCAGGGTGCCATAGCCGTGATCGAAGCCGAACGCGGTCGGCCCCCATTCCTGTTTGGCTCCGAGGTGCCACTTGCCTGACTGGTACGTGTGATAGCCCCGTGACTTCAGCGCCGAGGCCAGAGTGACCGTCCCGAGCGGCATCGCGCGCAGATTGCTGGGAGCGAGTGCATGCGGCCCAAACCGCCCGGGATACCGACCACTCAGGAGTGCCGTGCGGGTGGGTGTGCAGACTGGCTGGACATAGTGCTGGTCGAGTTCAACACCCTCAGCGACCAGCTTGTCCATGTTCGGCGTTTTGGCGTATCCCTGATGCCAGCCGACATCGCTCCACCCGAGATCATCGGCAACGATCAGAAGGATATTCGGAGGTGATGGGGGATCATTCTCCGCGAATAAGACTTGAGAATCGCCAAGAGCCATCAGTGCAAGAAGCATGGCGATTGCAAAGCGGTTGGCATTCATCGGAGGCCTCAATCAGTGCCTTGGACCCAAACAATGCGCGAGCGGCAAGAGTTCTCGGGGGATAATCAGTCATCGCCGGTTGGTCCCTGCGAATGAGTTGAACGTGGACATCCCGAGGCGAACGTCTCGCGCAGCCTCGCTCTACCGGAGAACATCCAGCGTCTTGAGACGCATCGCATTCAGAGCCGGCAACAACCCGCCGATGAACGCCATCACAAACGACATGGCAATGCCAATCAACCAGATATTCAGGTCGACAACCAGCTTCAGCACAATCGTTTTTCCGCCCCCGCCGCCACTGCTCACGCTGCTGTTGGCGGTCCAGCCATCGCAGAGTGAGCCGACCAGGCAGCCGAGCACTCCACCGATCATGCCGAGGACGATCGACTCCAGCATGAACGAGGCGACGACATGCCGCCGCTTGAACCCCATGAGTCGCAAGACACCAATGTCCTTGCGCCGGGCGCTGATGGCAGCGAACATCGTGTTCATCACACCGAATACCCCGCCCACAGCGAGAATCACCGTCACGAACCAGATGGCGAACAGAAATTGCTTGTTCGTCGCCTGGAGCCCCGAGTAGTAGTCGGTCTCGATCGAGGCGTTCAGCCGGGCTTTGGTGTAATCGTCCTTCAGGTACTTCGCGAGAGTCTTGGCATCATCCGCCGTTTTGGTCCGCAACACGACCGTCGTGTAGGTCTTCTTGCCAAACATATTGCTGACCAGCGAACGTTTGGCCCACACTTCGCTGTCGAACAGTGATCCGGAACTCTGCATGATTCCAACGATCAGCCAGGTCCGCTCATTCAGCTCGAACGTGTCGCCGGTCTTCAGCGTGGTCTTTCCAGAAGCCATCAGCTGGGTGTCGTCGGCAGCCATCTGCCGGGCCAGTCCTTCGCCGACGACACACTCGATGTACGACTGCTCTCCGGCCTTCCCTTCACGAACACCAGCTTGCGAGAACCACTGGCCCTGCTTGTCGAGCTCCACTCGATGGACCAGTCCCGCGATCTGTGGATCATCAATCCCGCGCAGCTGGAGGAATCGCCGCATGGGCCGCCCGGGTGGGGCATTTGCCAGCGGCTGATTGACGACCATATAGGTCTCCTGGCTGGCCAGTCGGCGGTCGCCGTCCTGCATGACGCCCGGTTGATTCGCGATGTCGCCGACATCCCCATTGGACAGATTGCTGAATCCCTCGTCGGTTGTTCCCGCGGAAAGCACGATCACGTTCTCGGGGTGGCCGCTCGATTCGGTCAGCTTCGTCATCCCTTCCACGAAGGCCAGCATCAACGTCAGCACACTGAGCACCAGCGTAAACGCCAGAGCTGTCAGCCCCGTGTTCTTCCACCGGACCCGCAGGTTATTCACGTTGTACGACAACGGCACCTTGCTGATCAGGAGGAGCACGAGCGTTGCAGCCACTCCAAAACCCAGAGTGATCAATGTCAGTCGACCAATCCCCCACAGAGAGGGGCTCAGCAACCAGGTCATGAACTCCACCACCGGAGAGGGCTTGGTCGGGTCATCAGCGGCCAACAGCGTTTGAAACATCACTTCGATTCCCAGGTCACAGGGGGCACCGCATGATTCTAGGGAGACCGCAGCCATTCGGCGATGTTCACCACGGTGTGGGCGTCGCGGTCCATTCGTCGAAACCCCAAACCCAGCTTGATCTTGACCATTTCTCCCGAGACGACATACCGTCCCGCGTTCCAGGAAGACCAGCAGGGGGCAGGGATGCACATTTTCTTTTCCACGGGGGATCCCAGTGGCGACCAGCACGCAGCTCACCTCGTCAGAGCTTTGCGGGAACGGGTTCCGGGGATTCGCTTCTCCGGGTTCGGTGGGCCACTGCTCAAAGAGACTGGTGCGGATGTGCTCTATCCGATGACCGATCTGGCTGTGATGGGCGTCTCCGCAGTGCTGCCACTGCTGAAGACGTTTCTCGGGCTGGCCAAGATGGGACGTCGTTATCTGGAGGAGCATCGCCCTGACGCCGTAATCCTCATCGACTACCCGGGATTCAACTGGCACATCGCCAAGTACGCCAAACAGCTGGGCATTCCCGTCTATTTCTACTGTCCGCCGCAGATCTGGGCCTGGGCAGGCTGGCGCATCAAGTGGGTGCGGAAGTACATCGACGGCATCCTGTCGGTGCTGCCCTTCGAGGCACAGTGGTATCGGGACCGCGGGGTCCAGGTCGAATATGTCGGCCACCCGTTCTTTGATCAGATCTCCAACAAACAGCTCGACGAAGAGTTCTGCCAGTCGCTGCGAAAGAATGGCGAGCGTCTGGTCGGGCTGCTCCCCGGCTCGCGACGACATGAGGTGACGGGGAACTTCGAAATGATGCTGGAGATGGCGCGGACGATCCACCGCGACCACCCCGACGTGCGTTTTCCCGTGGCATGCTACAAGGAGAACCAGCGGGACTGGTGTGTCCAGCAATACGAGAAGTTCGGCGTAGAGCTGCCGATCGATTTCTATGTGGGACGTACCTCGGAAATCATCGCGACGATGGACTGCTGTGCGATGGTCTCGGGGTCGGTGAGTCTGGAAGTCCTGGCCAGGAACAAGCCCGCGGTCGTGTGCTATCGAGCGTCTGTGTTGAATTATCTCGTCGGAAAGTTGCTGGTCACGGTGAAGTACATGTCCCTGCCCAACCTGATGCTCAATCGTGAACTACTTCCCGAAGTGTTGTATATCTCGAATGTCTCCAAGCACGCCGCCCGGATGCACAACGCGATCGATCGCTGGCTGAGTGATCCTCATGCGATGCAGTCGATCAAGCAGGAGTTGGGGGAACTTCGGGATGATGTCATGGAACTGGGGGCCTCCGAGAAGGCCGCCGATGCCATACTCAAGCTGCTCGGTCCAACGCAGTGCGATCGCGCCGCCGCCTGACTATCGGCCCGGACAGAGGCGAATCGTCCCGGAGATGGGTAACATCTGCGCAACGAGCTGAGGACCTGACCTCGGCGGCACATCTGCGGAATTCACGGGCGGTTTTCGATGCGAATCATTACGGGACGTTTCAAACGTCGCCAGCTGTTGGCTAACCCCGGTATGGTCACGCGGCCGATCTCGGACCGCGTGAAAGAGACGCTGTTTCAAAAGCTCTCCGATAATGGGTACATCCAGGATCGCCGGGTCGCGGATGTCTTTGCGGGAACCGGAACCATCGGGCTGGAGGCTCTGAGTCGGGGAGCACTCTCGGTCACGTTCTTTGAGCTTGATCGCGTGGCGTTCGATTTGCTGCATCAGAACATTGCGACTCTGGGTGTCGAGGACGAATGTATTGGATGGCAGACCGATATTCTGAGGACATCCTTCAAGCCCAAAGGAGCTAAGTCGCACTTCGCCCCTTACAGCCTCGTCTTCATGGACCCGCCGTACAAGATGGCCCCTGACATTCAGCCGGGAAAGAAGATCTACGCGTCAATTGAGCGGCTCGGTCGCGACACCGTGACAACCCCCGATGCAACGATGGTCCTGCGTATCCCCGAACGCACCGAGATCCAGCTGCCGCCCCCGTGGGTCATCGACTGGACGATCACGACATCGAGGATGCACCTGCATATCTGCAAGAAAGTGCCGGGCGGTGAGACAGCTCCCGTCGAAGACTCGACCGAAGACGAATAACCCGTCACCGCTCCCGTCTCGCCCCCACTATCGCTCAACCTTAAACCATCAACGCTCAACCAAGTCCCCGTGTCCACCTCCCTCAACATTGCCGACCGACTTCGTCAGTCCGCTCAGAAGTGGCCCTGGCAGCGAGCGGTCGTCTGTCCCGTGGGTAGAGATCGCTCGGGTCGAGTGACTTATTCGCAGCTGACGTTTCAGCAATTGGATGAAGAGAGCGACCGGCTGGCGCGTGGCTTGCAGAAACTCGGGGTCGTGCCCGGTTGCCGGTTGGTGTTGATGGTGCAGCCATCGATTGAGTTCATCGCGCTCACGTTTGCCCTGTTCAAGGCCGGTGCGGTGATCGTCTTGATCGACCCCGGTATGGGACGCACAAACATCTTCAAGTGCCTGGAAGAAGTCGACCCCGAAGGTTTCATCGCGATCCCAGCTGTCCACTGGATACGGACCCTCTCACGCAAGTTCCCGAATGCCAAGCTCAACGTCCGTGTCGGTGGGCGCTGGGCACCGGGGTGTATCGCGACATACCAGTCATTACTGAGAATCGCAGACGCTGAGAGGGAGAAGCCCCCGCTGAACAGCGAGCCAACACAACCCTGCGAAGGCTGTTGTGGATTGGAAGATCCAGCATCCTGGTGGAAGGACAAAAACCTCGATGAATATGCGGACCGGGATCCCCGTGCCGTTGAAGAATTCCCCATCGTTCGCACCAAACCCACTGATCCTGCAGCTGTGATCTTTACCAGCGGCAGCACCGGTCCGCCGAAGGGTGTGCTCTACGAACACGGGATGTTCAACGCCCAGGTTGACCTGCTCCAGCAGTTCTACGGAATCGAACCGGGTGAGGTCGATCTACCGGGGTTCCCGCTGTTCGCACTCTTCAACGCGGCCATGGGAGTGACGACGGTCATCCCCGACATGGACCCGACGAAGCCCGCCCAGGTCGACCCGCTCAAGATCATCGAAGCGATCAATGACAACGGCGTGACGCAGGCTTTCGGCTCGCCCGCCCTCTGGAACCGGGTGGGCAATTACTGTGTGAAGGCGGGCATCACCTTCCCGTCCTTGAATCGGGCTCTCTCAGCGGGCGGTCCAGTCCCGCTGCGCGTGGTCGAGATGATGGACAAAATCCTGACCCGTCCGGGGGCCCAGCTGCATACCCCCTACGGAGCGACCGAGAGCTTGCCCGTCGCGTCGATCGGATCACGAGACGTACTCACACGCACAGCTGCAAAGACTCGCCAAGGGGCGGGCACTTGCGTGGGGCATGCCTTTCCCGGCGTCGACATTCGCATCATCCCGATCACCGACGGACCGATCGCGTCGATCAACGACACGCACTCGCTCCCCACCGGCGAGATCGGCGAGATCATCGTTCGCAGTCCCGCAGTCACTCGCGAATACTTTCGCCGCCCAGAGCCGACAGCGGCGGCGAAGATCCCGGATGGAAAGACCTTCTGGCACCGAATCGGCGATGTGGGTTATCTCGACGCTGACGGCCTGCTGTGGTTCTGCGGGCGGAAGGCGCATGTCGTTTACACCTCCGATGGTCCGATGTATTCGGTCTGCTGCGAGGCGATCTTTGAGAAAAGCCCTCTCTTTCGAGCTGCGCTAGTCGGTGTCGGAGAGCGGGGGCAGCAGAAACCGGTCATGATTCTCGAACTGGTCATTCCGGATAACCCACAGACAGCGTCCAACTCAGAGCTGTCTGAAGCATCCAGGAAGTTGGAAGGATTCCTTGGTTCAATCTTTCGACGCCTCTCTAAGAAAATTGGCGTGACCAATAAGCTTGAAGAGTTTCTCATAAGAACTGCTCGGCTCTTTGCCGAATCGTCCCCTCTGACTCGGAAGATCGAGAAGTTCCTGATCATCGATGCCATGCCGGTCGACACTCGCCATAACGTGAAGATCAATCGCGAGGCCCTCGCCGTGTGGGCTAAAGAGCAGCTGAAGTCATGAGGGATTGTCCTCTGTTGTCCCGTCAGGGACTTTCGACAATAGCCCACCGATTCATCGGTGGGTACAGGTATGCTTGGGGACTGACGGGGCAAAGACCGGGCGATCTCGATACAAGGAGGCCTTCATGCTGACTCCCGATCAACTGACTCGACTGACGGGGCTGGAACTTCAGGCCCGTGCCATTGTCGAAGGGGCGATGTCGGGACAGCATCGCAGCCCGGCCCGCGGCGTCTCGGTCGAGTTCGCGGAGCACCGACAATACGCGTCGGGCGACGACCTGCGGCATGTCGACTGGAAGGTCTTTGGACGCCGCGATCGCTACTACGTCCGGCAGTACGAGATGGAGTCGGACCTCATCTGTCACCTGCTCGTCGACACGACCGAGTCGATGTCGTACCAATCGGAGAAGAGCCGCGTCTCCAAACTCCAATACGCCCGCTGGCTGGCCGCCGCGACTGGGTTTGTCATCACGCAGCAGCAGGATCTGATCTCGCTCTCGTCGATTGATGAGTCGCTGCAAATGCGGGTTCCGCCGGGCGGGCGAATGGCTCACTGGCACAACATTGTGCTGGAGTTGGAAAAGCTGGAGGCTGCTGCCTCGTCGTCGAGTGATCGTGATAAGACGCCTTTCCAGACCGCACTCGAACAGTTCGCGGAGCAGTCGCCACGTCGCTCGGTGGTGGCCGTGATCAGCGACTGTCTGCGACCGATGAACGAGATCGTTGCGGGGTTACGAGCGTTGCGATCTCGCAAGCACGATGTTCTGTTATTGCATCTGCTTGACCCGGCCGAACTGGAGTTTCCGTTTGAGGGGCCCGTTCTGTTTCAGGGGCTGGAGGCTCTGGGCGATCAGCTTGTCGAAACCCGAAGTCTACAAGCTGCTTATCAAGCCGAGGCGAGGCTGTTCTGTGAAACGCTGGAGCGAGAGTGTCGCGACATGCACGCCGATTACTCGCGCATCGTGACCACAGAGCCGGTCGACATGGCGCTGCGGCGTTGCCTGATCGATCGGCGGGCTTGAGTTCGTTAGTTGCTCTGATCGACTGACTTCTGAGCTGCGACTCGCTTGCCTGACGCCTCTTTGCGAGGAGCAGCACTCACGCTTTGCACGCGATTGAGATTCTCGGCCAGAATATTGGTGAGCAGCAGATGCTTATCGCTCAGTTCGCGACGCAGCTGGTCGACTTCATCCACCAGTGTATTGCGGGCAGTTTCCTCGCGACGAAGGGTCTGGACCAGACCTTCCTGCACATCGAGACCGGCTTTCTCCGGAGCATCGGGCTTCCCGTTCAATTCCGCCAGACGATGATCGAGAGCAGCCTGCGATGCGGCGACATGTTCGTTCTGAATCTTCAGCATCGCCTGCTCGTGCGCGACGGTCTGCTCGGCGAGAATCAGCTGAGTTCGCAGGTCATCCATCGTGTCGACATAGTCATGCGGTACCTGCTCGCGAATCCGATACTCGCCGGACGGCCAGCCCTGAATCTCGTCGGCGTAAGGAGGACGCGTCAGCTTGCCACCGGCACTGTCCTGACGGACTTCGGTCAGCTGGAAGTCGCCGATGTATTTGGGTGGTGAGCCCGCCTCGGTCGAGAAGACGTAAACGATTGGCAGCTTGGCTGGATCAGTGATACCTCGGGCCAACCCGGCGTTGGAGCCAATTCCGAACTCCATCGATCCGTCTCCCGTGGGAGAAGGGCTCGAGTTCGGAGCCTGCCACGCGTGACCCCACGTGTCGTTCTCCCAGTGAACCTGATTTCGGGCGTCTTCAAACAGTTTCTTGTTCGAGGCGAGGTCCTTTTGGGCCTGTTCGATCTGGGTCGTCTTATCGCTGATCTTTTTCTGCCAGCTCGACTGAGCGTCCAAAGCCTTCAGCGTAAAAATGAATGCGGCAATCAGCAGCACAAAATGCAGCCACATCAAAATCTTGCCGAGTGTATTCATCTCAATCCCCGAACGCTGCTGGCTGCCTCACGACATCGAGAGGCCCTCTGTCGAGAGTACCTCACATCCCGTATCGGTCGAAACCGCCAATCACCCGAGGCGGATCAGAAATCTTCCGAGTGTGCGGGATATCACGAATTTGACGACAAGGCTGATCTCTCGATCCTACGACTGGCACGGAGCCAAGGTCAAGACCCTGATCGAATTCAGAGCAATTTCGTGATGAGCGGGCTGAGTGACTGGCCGATCACTTCGCCTTCAGGGCCTTCTCGACGACGGCATCGAGTTCTTCCAGCCCCCGGTTCGCGTCGACTTCATAGTAGCCGACCCGGTAGTGCAGGATGGTCCCGTCAGCGCCGATCACCACCCACAACGGCAGCGCGACGCCGAACTTGCGGGGATCGCCAAGGGCTGCCAGGGCTCCCTCCGTTTCGTGGCCCAGCAGGTAGCCGATGTTCATGAACTCCTGCAGCTTGCGGGCGGACCGGAGCGCGGCCAGAGCTGCACCGGGTTCCTGGAGCTGTTTGTCGGCGATGATGCCGATCACCTGGATCTGGTCCTTCCGCTTCTGGGAGAGGAAGTCGAGGTAGCCAACCTGGCCATAGGGCTCGGTCAGTGGTTTTTCCTGGTACTCCCAGAAGTGCAGGATCGTGACGCGACCGGGCTTTGAGAGTGTGACGGCGGGGCCCCCGTTAAGTGGAGTGACTGTGATCGGCGGAGCAGGCCGACCGACGAATCGCGTGGCCAGGTCAGCCACCGCCGTCTCCCGTTGCTGGCTGGCGGTGACTTCGCGGCGAATGACTCCGGCCAGCGAGTCGAACGGCGTTCCATCCGTGGCCTTATCGATGTCGTTGAGTGCGGCCTCGGATTGTTGCAACTGCTCTTTGGAGAGCGACTCCTCTTCGCCGAGGTCGAACTTGATGTCTTGTTTGAGCTTGAGCAGTGGGACCGCCGCAGTTGTCCAGGCTGTGATGGTTTCCGGAGAGGCGGTCGCGATCTCCTCCAATTGCAGCTTGAGGTCGAAGCGTTCGCCCATGCCGACAAAGTAGCGCTGCTGAGCGGCCAGGATCGCTCCGTCAGTCTTCCGGATCGATAGCAGAGTGCGCCGGCTCTGGGGGGCGTTGATCTCCAACTGCCAGCAAGGTTCGGCGTTGATCACCTTGTCGGGTTGCAGGCGGTAGGTCTGCTGGCCTTCGGTCCACTCGGCTCCCGGTTGCAGCTTGTCGAATCCGGGGAAGTGTCCAAAGCGCAGACCGATCCAACTGCTATGGCCGCCGTGGATATGGCGGTGCATGGCGAGCCGGGGCGAGGGCTGTCCCTGGGGATCGAATTTGACCTGACCGAATCTCTCGAACCAGGGCTGGTCCTCGCCCGCGTCTTCAATCAGGTACAAGACCGAGGGGTAACCGCCATTCTGAGGCAGCACCAAACTGCGAATCTCGAACTCGCGAACCAATCGGGAATTCCCGTTGGAGGTCGTCTCGGACAGGCCAGCTGAGTACCGGATCACAGTGGGCGGAGTCGAGGTCGCCTCGTCCGCAGGCAGTGGATGTACCATCAATAACAAAGACGCAACAGCGACAAGCAGTCGAAACATGGCGGGCTCCGAAGAGTGGTCGGCGGGACTACATCTTTGCGGGGCAGGTGCCGATCAACAAGCTGGACGGCGTTTTTCGGTGCTTTTTTCGCCTCAATTATGCCGTTCCGAGAGTCCCGCAATCGGCGATTTACCGTCCGCGAAAGCGTGTCACCGCATGTCTCATGTGGGCATTGGTGCACACTTTCCGTCGAATTGGACGATTGCTCTCAATCGCAGTAATCGCATGGCGTTACGGCTCTCGGATCGAGGAATCCAAAGGATTTCGACTGGTGATTGGGTATTGCGCAGGCATAGAATCGATGTGATCAGGGAGGAGACCCTTCCCGTGTTGCCGCATGCGATTGGATGATCGCGAACGCGGTCCCGCCGTTGAATTTGTGGAGTGGAAACATGTTGAAGCGCGTCAGCGTTGCTGGTGGACTATTTTTGGCTTTACTGGCTGGCAGCACCCAGGGGATTCAGGCGGCCGATGCCTGGGGTTCCATTGAGGGTCAATTTGTGGCGGATGGCAAGATCGAAGTGCCGCTGCGCTTTAAGAAGGGTGACCCCACGGTCAAGGACGGGGCTGTGTGTGCTGTCGCTGACATGCCCGACGAATCTCTGATCGTGAATCCCGAGAACAACGGGATTGCCAACGTCTTCATCTACCTCCGTAAGGCTCCAGCCAAGATCCATCCCGATTCTAAGGCTCCCCCCAAGGACAAGATCGTCTTCGATCAGGTCGGATGCCGTTACGCACCCCATGCCTTGGCTGTTCGTGTGGGTCAGCCGGTGCAGTGCATCAGCTCCGATGCCGCTGCTCACAATCTGCACACGAACCCCGTCGCTGGTTCGGCCTCGAACTTCATCGTTCAGCCGAACGATAAGACCGGCCAGGACGTGAAGTTTGATGTCGTCGAAACCCTCCCCGTGAAGGTGGTTTGCGATATTCACAGCTGGATGGACGCTTACTGGGTCGTGACCGACCATCCTTATGTGGCTGTGACCGATAAGGACGGGAAGTTCAAGATCGAGAACCTGCCCGCAGGTGAGCACTCGTTCCGCGTGTGGCACGAGCGTCAGGGTTACCTGAACCGTGAGTACAAGGTGAAGGTCGAAGCCGGCAAGACGAACACCTTGAAGGTGGAAAAGGTTCCCGTTGCGAAGCTGGCCAAGAAGTAATTGCTTCGGACAGATAGATTTGACACGAACAACGCCACGGCAAAAGCTGTGGAGTTGTTTTTTTGTTGGCATTATGGTGAAGATGTTGGGTAATCGATGACCTGCTCGATCAGCGTAGCGATCAAATCAAGGCAGAGGGTATCCATGTCTCTTCGTACGTTCTGGGCTCTTAGCTTGTTGATGGCTCTGCTGGTGAGTCCGCTGACCGGATTTACGGCGGAGTGGGGCTCCATTGAGGGGCAGTTCATTGCTGCCGAGGATGTGGAGAATCCTCCTCCGCTGCTGAAAGCTGCCGGGCCAACATGTCGCATTCCTTTCGTTCCGGATGATTCGCTAGTGATCCATCCGGAGAATCGAGGTTTGGCGAACGTCATTGTCTATTTGGCGAAGGCTCCCCACGAGGTCCATCCCGACTTGGCACAGACTCCCCAAGAGAAGCTGACTTTTTCCACTCAAAACTGTCGTTTCCTCCCTCATGTCTTGGCGGTTCGGACGGGGCAGCCAGTGAACTGCACGAATCCCGACAAAACGGCGTATGGGGTACACATCAGTCCGGTGAAGTCGGCCGCCATGGTGATTCACCCGAAGGCGGGCGACCCTGTGGGGCAGGACGTGAAAATCGAAGTCGCCGAAACTCTCCCCGTGAAGGTCACTTGTGACGTCCACCCCTGGATGAGTGCCTTTTGGGTGGTGACCGATCATCCCTACGTGGCGGTGACCGACGCCGACGGGAAGTTCAAGATCGCGAACCTGCCAGTTGGCGAACACTCGTTTCGTGTGTGGCATGAGCGTCAGGGCTACCTGAACCGCGCGTACAAGGTGAAGGTCGAAGCGGGCAAGACGAACACCCTGAAAGTGGAAGAGGTTCCCGCCGCCAAACTGTCCAGGAAGTAAGCGTTTCGAGCCCCATTTCTTCGACGAACCGTGCCGTGGAGCCCACCTGCGCTGTTGTTTTTCTTTTGCAAGAGTGACAAACTACATTCTTCTAGATCCACTCGGATCCCATCTCTTTGCAGTGCTCACTGCGGATAAGACTCAACCCGATCGAGACGTTTACCATGTTTGCTCCTGCCCGGATACTCGCAGCCGTGATGGCCGTGTGTGGGTTATGGACTTTCTCCGCACCTGTGCTTTGGGCCGAAGAAGTTTCCAAGGGCCCCAAGATTCACTCAGATATCGTCTATGGCCACAAGGATGGCCTGGCTCTGACGATCGACATCATTCAACCTCCCGTGCAGAGCGGTGCAGCTGTCCTGTGGATCCAGAGTGGTGGGTGGTATTCGGGCTGGTCGGACCCGCACAACTTTCTGGTGTCAGGGAAGCCGTACCTTGATCGGGGATACACGTTGGTGATTGTGCGGCATGGCAGTGCTCCGCGGTATCAGGTCCCGGATGCTGTGAACGATGTGCGTCGCGCGGTGAGATATGTCCGGCTGAAGTCTGAGGACTACGGCATTGATTCCAATCGTCTGGGAGTCATCGGCAGCAGTGCCGGTGGTCACCTGACCCTGATGCTGGCCACGACTGGAGATGACGGCGACATCAGTTCCAAAGACGAGGTTCTTCGCCAGAGTTCACACATCGCAGCTGCGGTCGCGATCTTTCCCCCGACAGATCTGCGTGGCTTCGTGAACAACCCTCCGCAAGCCATCAAAGAGATTGCCGCCCTCAAGCCGCCACTCAGCTTTGATGAGTCGCTGGAGCCGAGCGTCTCACCGATTCTGCACGTCACGGAGACATCGTCTCCCATGTTGATGATTCACGGAGATCGCGACGAACTGGTCCCGGTTTCGCACAGCATCAAAATGGAACAGGCCATCAAGGACGCCAAGGCAGTCGGCAAGCTGGTGGTGGTCAAAGGTGCGGGACACGGGTTCGATGCCAAACAGCAGACAGAGACCGTTACGCCGGAAACGCTGTCCTGGTTCGATGAGCACCTGAAAGCGAAATAGCCCGGGCTCAGTTGCGATTCACAATTTCAATTCGTCGACGCCTGCCATCGAATCAGATGGCAGGCGTTTTGTTTGCAATCGCGAGTCTGTGCGCTGACGTAAGGTTGTTGTCCCGGGCTCGGGCTGCCACGACTATGACCCTTTCAAACTCAGCGGTGGGATATTTTGGCGATTTCCAACAGATTCTGACCGGGTTTGTATTTTTGAAAAATCGGGGCCAGTTGCCCCCCGATTTTTGTCGTCCATCTGGGCTCGCGAGCGTACTCTTATGTATGAAGTAAGACAGCAATGTGGCCCGGATTCGGGTACGGCAAGGTGTCATACCTTGTTTCCGGGCGTCCCAGATGAAAGGGATGTTTCCCATGCAACTGATGATCAGAAGCCTGAGCGAAAAGCTTCCGGAAACGATTCGGGAGACGATTGACCGGCAGTTCCAGTTTGCGTTGTCTCGGTTTGAGGCGCGGATCGATTCGGTCCAGCTGACGCTCCGGGATAATAACGGACCACGTGGCGGCGTTGACCAGGAGTGTCGCGCTGTGGTGCATATGCACGATGGAACTGACATCGCGGTCACCGAAGTCCAGTCCAGCATCATGGCCGCAGTCGCGAAACTGGCCGATCGCGTGGCGCATGCTGTAACCCGGCGGCTCGATCGGAAACGCGATTTCTCTCGCATCCGCACAGCCTGATCAAAGAATCTCTTTGGAACTCCTCCCCCTTCCGGTCCTCTCTTCTGTGAGAGAGCTCTGACTGATCAGAGCACCCGGAAGGGGTCGTGTTTTGGTGCTTGTCGGATTCGACGCCGATCTCAACCCGCAGCGTGCCCATTCGTCGATTGACCGTCTCGGGAACGACCGATCCGCTGACTCAGCCAGACCACACATACGCGTGTGAAGTCGGGCCAAGCCAGCGGATCAGTGAGTCAGTGGGTCCAGTACTGAACTACGAATCAATTCGAACCACGTTCAGTCGAGCGTCGCGTGGCTGCTCGGAGCTGAGACGAAGGTATCCATCGTTTCGGCCGAGCTGAACATATAGAGCCGACCTTTGTACCAGACGGCGTGGTCCAGAGACCCTTCGACCTCTTCGCCGGATGTTGCCAGCAGAATCACATCGGATCCACGAGCAGCTGGAGCATACTTCGACGGGTCGGCGTGGAAGGCTGCGACCGCTTCGTTGGAACTCAGGTAGTATGTCTTGCTGTTGTAGACAGCTCGATACTGATTCTGAGCATCGACCAGATTCCGGTCATCCCGGAGTACGACGGGGCAGAAGCCTTTGAGTCCCGTCATCCCTTTACGAGCTGCAATGATCTCCTGCTTGGCCCGGGTCTGTCGGCTACCGACGGGAGCTGGGCGACGAGCGGGCTTCTGCTCGACAACCAGTGGTGGTTCCTCATCCGCCGTTGTGGTGCTGCTGGCCGTGGGAGGTGTCATCAACGCCGGGGGGCTGGATTGAGGCTTCGGGACTTCGGTGTTCACGTTCTCCAGTGGGATCTGGCGGGGCTCCACTGAGACCGTCGAACGAGGAGCCGGTTTTGCGAACGGATTGTCATCCAGCGTCAGACCACTGTAGGGATTCTCCGTCGCCTCCGGTTCAGCTTTCGGAGTCTCCGGAGGTGCGGCCGGCTTGGCTGGAGTTTCGACCTCGGGAGTGACCTGCAGTTCCGCCGGAGCTTTCGCCTCATTGTTCACAGCCACCTTCGCAGGAGCCGGGGCGGATCCCGGAAACAGAGCGTTATCGCTGAACGGATCAGCGGGCTCGGCGGTCGCGGTGGGTTGAGAAGATGGAGTCGACTCAGCGGCACCAGTCAGAGGAGCTGCATTCCCTAATGTCACCTGATTGGGGTCAGGCTGCTCGACGGGGGCGTTGAAGTCCATCTGCGGGATCGCTTGCGCGGCCGGTGCTCCACTCAGCGCGGGAGTGGCTGAGGCTCCCGGAGTCGCTCCGGTCGAATTGTCAGCTGTCTGCAGAGGTGCTGCCACCGCATTGGCGGTCGGAGCGTCCGTGTCCGACAAATCGTCGAAGTGGACAATCCCCGGAGCTTGTGGGATCGCTGAGACTTCAGCCTGTGCGGGAGCAGTTACCGCCGGGGCTGTCGGTGGAATATAGGGAGTTTCCACTGGTGGCTGGACTGGCGTTTGATCCTTGTTGAACAGCTTCGTGAAGAAGCTCTTCTTCTTCGGGGCCGCTGGAGCAGGTTGTGGCTGGCCAGACGTTGCCTGTGCGGGTTGCCCTAGGGCCATAATGGGTGGTTGCATTCCCTGATCTGGCTGTGCTGCCTGGCCGTTGTTGGAGTTGGTGCCAGCACCGTTGGCAGTCGTTGCGGGCTGCGACGTCCGGGGGTCGACCATCTCCGGCACTTCCATGCCGTTCTCACGATAGAGCTTCTCCAGCTCCAGCTGGACTTCCGACTTGGGCTTCGCCGCCTGCCGCTGCTGTTGCTGAGGAATCTGCTGGGCCGGAGTCGACTTCTGCATCAACTCCGGAGTCTGGGCAGCGGCGTCTGTCTTCTCCGGAGTGTTCAGCGGACCCGGACGGCGGTTGCGACGTTGTTCACGACGGGTGACCAGTTCAATCGGCTGGGCCTCATTCTGAAGAATCAGTTCCGTCGGTTCGACCGATTGAGCCATGACAGCTGTCGGCCAAGGGGCAACCTGCAACCCGAGGACCATGGCCGCTGCCGCTGTGAACAGCGTGCGAGTACGAATTGATTTTGATGGGCTCATGGGAATCGAACTCCTCGCCTGCCCCACTGGAGAGGACGATCTCCGGTCGGGACTTTGTTACGATGACACCCCCGCGATCACTCGCGGCAAGGTGTCTCACCGGTTCTATCGACGGTCGGTCGGCCCGGTTTTGACGGTGGTGAGAGCTCTTACAACAATTACGATCGCTTCTTCGTGAGGAATCGCTACAGGCGTTACACGAGGCAGCGTCGCCGCAGTCCCCGCAGATTGACAGGTCGCCATGAAAGATTCCGATCAGTACCCCTCGAATGGCCAGTTGCCGCCCGTCGTGCGCGTGGAGCTGGTGAAACCACGCCGCTGGTGGGGCATCATTCTGCTGCTGCTATTCCTGGGCTCGGCGTTTTTAAACCTCATTCTGCTCGCCACCACGGTGGTCGCCATCAGCGGAACTGCCAACGAGACAGAGACATTCGTCTCGGGTGAGAAGCTCAGCTCCGACAAGATCGCCATCATCGATGTGAGTGGGACGATCATGCCTCCGTTCACCGAACGCACGATCAAAACGATCGATCAGCTGGCAGAAGATAGCGATGTCAAAGGCGTCGTGTTGTCCGTCGACAGCCCCGGTGGCTTTGTGGCTGACAGTCATCAGATCTACGCCCGACTCGTGAAGCTGCGGCAGAAAAAGCCGATCTATGTCAGCATGAAGCGGATCGCAGCCAGTGGCGGCTACTACATCGCGATGGGAGCCGGGCCCGAAGGGAAGATCTTCGCCGAGCCCACGACCTGGACTGGCTCAATCGGAGTCATCATTCCACGGTACGACGTTTCGAAGCTCGCCAGCGACTACGGGGTGAAGTCGGCCCCACTGGTGACTGGGCAGTTTAAGGACTCGTTGAGCCCGTTTCGTGAGCTGAGCCCGGAAGAGGCTGCCCTGTGGAAGAGTATCATGGACGACTCGTTCGACCGGTTTAAGGGGATCATCGACGAGGGGCGGGCGAATCTGACTCTGGATCAGGTCGCACCACTGGCGACGGGGCGGATCTTTACCGCCAACCAGGCTGTCGAAGCCGGACTGGTTGATCAGATCGGCTTTGAAGAAGACGCGGTCGAAGCGCTGAAGACCCAACTGAAACTCACCAGCGTTCGAGTCGTACGCCACAAGCAGCCCACGACTCTGCTGGAGGAGTTGCTCGGGTCCCAAGCCAAGGCCCAGCCAATCGATCCCCTGCAGCAGATCATCGAGGCCAGCACGCCGCGGGCGATGTATCTCTTCGGTTGGCAGGCGGGGATGACCTCGCAGTGAGCAGGTGTTCGGCCGAGTCACTCGCCAGCTCTACACCTCGGAGCGAATCGCTACGCTGCGGCCGGTTTTCGACGACTCAAGACCGGCAAGCATGATCTCGGTAATGTGTCGGGCGTAGCGGGCGTTGGAGTACGGGGGCTGTTTGTGTTCTCGAATGCAGTCGATCCAGTGCTGGTGCGAATCGACGTTGGAGAACTTTGAGCAGTCGATCGCGTCCTGAATGAGCCCGCCGTCTTCATCGACGAGCGTGCTGGGGCGGTACTTGAGCAGATGCGGAGTCAGCGGCGGGTTAACGAGCTTCCCCTTCGTACCGTGAACCTCAAAGCCGTACGTGCGTGCCCCGTCACACCAGCCCGTCTCGGCCACCCCCAACGTGCCCCCCGCAAAGTCGAGGATCATCGCAGCTGTGTCTTCAAGCGTCGTCGGCTTGTCGACGGTGGTGCAGCGACCCACAACGGATCGCACCGTGCCCAGCAGCGTGACGAGGTGGGCAATCGCGTAGACACCCATGTCAAACAGGGCTCCGACATCCGCACGCTGCGCATCGAAGAACCAGAGATCGTCTTCGTCTTCCTCTTGCAGGATCTGCTGGATCGTCGCGTAGTAGACCTCGGGGCCACCATGGCTGAACCGACAGTGAGCAGCGGAGATCCGCCCCAAGTCGCCACGTGTTACACATTCACGAGCGGCAAGCAGCGCGGGCCGAGCCACATACGGCAGGCACAGCACCGTTCGATCAGTCTTTTCGGCAGCCTGCACCAACTGCTCAGCTTCCTCCAGGTTGGTGCTGAGCGGCTTCTGCATGTGGACATGTTTTCCAGCTGCAAGAGCCATGAGGCCGTACTTGACGTGCAGCGGATGCGGCAGAGCGACGACGACGGCGTCGATCTTGGGGTCCGCGATCACCTCTTCATAGGAGTGTGTGCTGCGCGGCACGTTGAACTTCTTGCACAACGTGTCGAGCCGACTCTGCCGTCGACCCGCCAGGACCGCGACCTCCACGCCCGGTACAGCACACAGCTCCGGCAGATGCAACTTGGCGGCAATTCCACCCGCACCGATGATGCCCACTCGAATCGTCATGGATCTATTCCTGTCCGGATCTGCTGTTCGGTCTGAGCGGTCAGTGTAGCGACTTTCGGAGAGACGATCCGAGTGAGCTGTCGGTGGTCCGTTATTCGGGAGACGGAACTTCACCTTCCGGAGGTGTCGCGACCTGGATCTCGATGATCCGGTACTTGGCCCGTCCGATCGGAGCACCGCCGTTATGAAAGGTGATACCACCTCGGTGGTAGTTGGAGACCGGTCGATGGGTATGGCCGAAACATACCTGACGAACGCCACTCTCCGGGCCGTGACCGATCTCGTGGAGATACTTCAGCAATCGATCAGCCACGATGCCACGCGGATAGACCGCATGCGGTATCAGGCGGTGCACCTGGCTCCCCACAACAAGGCCATACAGATTGTGAGCCCAGCGTTTGCGAGGATCATGTACAAAGCGATCTCGTCGCAGCCGTAGTAGCTCCGCATTCATGCGGCGATCCGCAGCGTCGCCATGCAGGAACAACGCATCGCCCAGCCGCAGATAGAACCGATCCCAGTAGAAGTTCGTGTACTGTGTCGCCAGAGCGGGAAGCAAGGCGACCAGTTCCGGGTGGTCGTCATGATTTCCCAGCACGAAATGAAACTGACAGCCGGGGACTCGATCTACCAGTTTCTTCAACCACTCCACCGCTGCGGTAAGGCTCGCCTGGAGTGAGTCATGCGACGACCACTTGAAGTCAAAAATGTCGCCACCGAGAACGCAGACGCGCGAACGCTGGGCAGCCGCGATGATCTCCCCTTCAATCCGGTGTGCGCTCGATCGACGAGAGAAGAGATGCAGGTCTGAGACAAAGCAGACTGGAATCGTGGAGGCCGGGCTCGTCACTTCGCTCCCCCTGGAGGGCGGTTGTCTGGGCGAGGCTGATCACCGGGGCGGCGATCTGCGGGACGACCTGGACCGTTGCCCGCTGAGGCACCGTAGGACTTCCGCCATAATCCATCCAGCAGGTCAATCCACGACCTGGAGAGCCCCGATTCAAACTCCTGGCGATTCCCACCGAGATTGGATCTGGCTCCCGGCAAATCTCCTCGTCCGGCGAGCAAATACGCTCTCGCCAGACGGGCCTCCAGAAAGAATCGTTTGTCTTCATTCCCGAGCGACATCAGTACATCGATTTGCTTGAGCGCATCCGCCTCACGATTCTGGTCTTTCAGATAGAACAGCATCAGCTGTTCTTCGGCCCGCTGGACCCAGAGCTTTTCGTTTCCATCGTTGCGGTAATATGTGCCGACAGCTTTCCAGGCCTCCTCATTGTTCCCGAGGAACATGGCCTTCATGTACTGGTCCTTGGCAGTGGCCTCCTTGGGAAACCGGGAGGGAACGGGAGCGCCAACTTTGGCTCGCATCAACCAGCCGACTCCAGCACTGGCTGTCCCCGTCAGCAGGGCCAGCAGCACCAGCGTCAGTAGCGGATTCTGGCCAAAAATACGCCGCGCCGGTGACGATTCGTTGTCCGCGCTCGTTGCGGTGATCGCGACTTCTGATAATGAGCCACTCTTGATCGCCTTGGACATCGCGCGGATGTCTTCCAGGACCTCTGTGAATGACTGATAGCGATCGTCGGGCTTCTTGCGAATCAGTTTGTGGATCAGATTGCACAGCGGCTTGGGCAGGTCGCTCCGCCGTTCATAGAGTGAAGGCGGTGGCTCATTCAAATGCTGCACAGCCACGGCCATCGCCGACTCGCCGATGAAGGGGGTCTGTCCACACAACATGTGATAGGACATGACCCCAAACGAATAGAGGTCGGAACGCTGGTCGAGTTTGTCCGCACGAATCTGTTCGGGACTCATATAGAGCGGAGTCCCCATCGTGGTATCCGCCTGGGTGAGATGGAGTTTCTCGCCCCCTTGATCGACCTGTGCCAACCCGAAGTCAGCGACCTTCACCATGCCCTTCTCGTTCAGCATGATGTTTTCGGGTTTGATATCGCGATGCACGATCCCTTTCGCGGCTGCAGCTTCGAGAGCTGCTGCTGTCTGACGCATGATCTGCAGCGCGGCGGTAACGGTGATCTTCTTTTGCTGCGTGGAGAGCTTCTTCAGATAGTCCCGGAGGGTCTGCCCTTCGACAAACTCCTGCACGATGTAGTGCTGCCCGTCGACGGTTCCGGTGGAGTAGACCTGGACAATGTTGGGATGAGTCAGTCCCGCAGCGGCGTCGGCCTCACGTTCAAAGCGTTTGACGTAGAGTGTGTCGCTCATCAGTTCAGTGTGCATGAACTTGAGAGCCACCTGTCGCTTGGGCTTGGCCTGCTCTGCGAGCCAGACCTCAGCCATGCCACCTTTCCCCAGTTGTCGAATCAGTTTGAACTCACCAAAGAGTTGACCCACTCGCGACTGGGTAGCATCAGACGCAAGCTTGCGCTTCTGTTCAGCGCTGGCGAGCACGGTCTTATCGACCGGTGAATCATCCGCGGGATCGTGAGACGCTGTCATGCGATGTCCTTCATTCACAGCTTCACGCGGCAGAAATTGCGAGTGGGCTCTGGCTTGATGATACCGCAGTTTGCGGGTGGATGATGACTCACTTCACTGTACTGACCCCGAAAAATTCCAGCCAGATTTGTTCGACCGAGATGCATGATCTGATGTGCGGACGATGTGAATGAGTGCGAGTCAATGTGCGATGGAAGAACATCATTCAATCACGTGGTGTTCAAAAGGTTGGTCTTTGATTGAGCAAGCTCTGGTACGAGATGCATGCCGTGTGAGTGGAGTGATGTTGCTCAACAGTGATGACGTGACACTCTCATGTGTGTTGATGGTGAATCATGCGCATGCATGATGAGCATTCAGTCGAAGTATGATGGCAACGATGATGATGATCCGATCGCTTTGCACTTTTGTTCCACATCTAGAGATTGTGCGGAAAGTGTCAAGAATAGGGTTGCATGCATTTCTGATTTTCATACTATTTGCCTCAAGTGATGTTTGAACACGAGTGGTGGTGAGAGGTGGAAGGACCAATCACCACCAATTGAGTTCAAACGAATTGGTCAAGGTTGACCAGTTCAAACCAACCGTGGACCGTCCCCGTCGATCACAAGCTCCCGGTAGCCGCGACAGGACACCACACAGAACCTTTTGGAAGGACGAGACTCATGGCTAAGAAGGCAGCAGCTAAGAAGGCAGCAGCTAAGGCTGCACCCAAGAAGGCCGCTAAGAAGGCTGCGAAGAAGAAGTAATTCTGAATCGCACGACTGAATTCGAACGGGTGGCTGGGTTCTCTCAGCCACCCGTTTTCGTTGAAATGAATGGTATTTTGCTGAGTTTCGTGAGCAGTGATGTATTCCCGCAGCAGTCTGGCTCGGGGCGTTGATCTGACCACATGCTGACGCAGGTGGCTGCTGGTATATCCCTTACAAAGCGACCTTTTGCCCAACTGATCGAGCCCGACCAAATGGCTCTCGTGGCATCCTCTTCAGCGGCTTCTCACAAATCTGTCTCACGCCAGTGACCGTACCGACTCCGCTTCGGAGTGCGTGCTAGAGTTGGCTCGAACTCGAGATGAAGTGAACCGGCGGTGTCGGGACTTCCATGGGAGTTCATTCACCGCCAACTGATATCGACCGGAAGGAGTGGAGCATGGGGTTCCTCAAACGACTGACGAGAGACACTTTCCGTGACGGCTCCTCCGCAAAATCACGCAGCGCGTTCGACACGGCATCCACAAAGCAGCTGGAAGAACATCTGCGCATCGCGCGGTATGGCAGCTTTCTGCTGACCGATGCGGTTCGTCCTTCGATGGATCTGCAAGTTGTTCCAAGCGCGGGGTGGCGGCGCGATGTCTATCGTGATCCGGAAACAGGGACCAAGATCCCTGTCATCATGGCGGCTCAAACCAAGGAACGACTCTTCGATCTGTTCATCGATCTGCTCGACCCGCTTGGCGATGAAGTGAACGTGGTTCTCGAAACGAGCCACGATGATGAGATGAGTGGTCACATCGACATCTATCGCGAGCAGATCGATCTGCCGATCCTCAAGAGCACTCTCTACGACTTTGAGGATCTGCTCACGAACGATGGATGTACGGGCATTGCGATCATGCACTCCCGGTATCCGATGGAGATTCAGTTCGACGAGCACAAGCTGCTCATTATGTACGGACATGACCTCGATCCGTTTGAGCAGATCCTGGAAGACCGCCTGCCGCTGAGCGACACGATTCGCTTCATCACCGAAGGCGAACACGTTCACTCCACCTCCGAAGAGTACGCACAACAACTCGAAGAACTGCGGATGCGTCTCAGCTGCGACGACGAGTAGATCGTCCCGGTAAGCAGGCGAGTTCTTCGCCATCCGTCCCAGCGACTCGTCAGGACGACAGAGTCGCCCCCCTCGGCGGGATCAATTCCCGTGGAGATCCCTTCACTCGTGAATCCGTGCCCCCCCGCGGAGGACCAGAGATGAGTACACCTTTTCGTTATTGTACCGGGCTGTTGGTGGCCTGGTCCTGCTTCGGTCTGCATAGCCTGGCCTATGCACAGCGTCCGGCGCCTCGCAATCCGCGCGAGTTGATGCCCCGTGAACGGCAGTTCCTGGAACTGGATGTGGATTTGGGCCAATCGGCACCATTCCCCACGGACTCATCCAAGAATGTGTCGTCGACCCCGCAGACTCCTTCGACTTCCGAAGTGTCCCAGAAGAAGACACCCGAAGTCACCCCGGTGGCCAGCACAACCACTCCATTTGAATTCGGGACGGTGAACTGGCGTCGTGATTTCGAGAGTGTGGAACGCCGCCCGATCGAAACCGCGAGCTTTGGAAAGGGCCCACAGCGCATTGCTGTCATCAGTAGCCTGTCGGGCAACTCTGAAACGACAGTCTCGCTTGTGGAGAAGATGGCAGGGATCTTTGCCCATGATGATCTGATGCCCGTTCAGCTGAGCGTGCTGGTGGTTCGGTCGCCGAATCCCGATGGACATGCCGAACGGACACTGACCAACTCGCGAGGTGTCGATCTCAACCGGAACTTCCCATCGACTCGTTTCACCGCCTACCCACGACGTGAAACAGGCGAGAAGCCCGGCAGCGAACCCGAAACTCGGGCACTCGTCCAGCTGTTGAATCAGTTCCAGCCGAGTCTGGTGGTGCATGTCGTTGAATCACGCAGCACACGGGGAACGGTTCGGAGCGACGATCTAGTGCCGCGCGAGTTGCTGCCTCAGTTCGACTCGGCTCCCTATGACAAGGTCTACAAGACCGGGTCTCTCGCGGGGTACGTTCACGAGACGATGAAGTGCAGCGTGGTCGAACTCGAACTTCCCGTCGACTCGACCGTCGTGAAAGAAGAAGACGCTTTGCTCCAACTGCTGGTGACAACTCTCGACCAATCTGTCCGCAGCCTGAAATCTCAGCTGGCGGATCGTCGCAATCTGGCTCAGCAAGACGCCGCACCGGCTTCGACTCGCGAAGCGGGAAGTGTCCGCCCGGATGGATTGCGAGGGAATGTGGAGTTTCTGCCACCGCCTCCCGGAGTTTCGCCGGATGATGTGAAGCCGCGTTACATCGAGCTTCCTGCTCCTCCCGGCTGATGGGGAGGGATCGAGACAATCATCGAAGCCATCGACGGGCGGCCGACATCAAGTGGGGGCCGCCTGTTCGTTTGAGCGGTGACTGATTCTCTGTGAACTCGATGATATTCCTGATAAGCAATTGCCAATCGAGGCGTTGCTCGCGAAAATCGTGTCGAGTTGCCAGGCGTGACTCATGAGTGAGGAAGTGCCCTCAACATGTGAGTCAGTGCGCAGGCCGCTCGTTCACGCTCGCTCATCTTCTCGCACGATCATTCGATTTCAAATTCTGGAGCACGCCGATGGCTGGTGGCGGATCATCCCAACCCAAAGTGGCACTGACCAAGGAAGACGTTGCTCGGATTCTCAGCCCAATGACCGGCGGGGGAAGGACGGGCCCCGAGCCGGAGATCAACAAGCTTTTCAAGATGCAGATCAAGCTGGAATCGTCGGATATGCACCTTCAGGTGGGGAAGCCGATGATTCTGCGTATTCGCGGAACGCTTCGCGAAACCGATATGCCGCCGATCACCGAAGAGCAGATGTGGCGGATGTTCCTGGAAGTCATGGATGAGCGCAACAAGTACATCATGGCTGAGACGGGCGGTGCTGACTTTTCGCACATCGTTCCGTATGAGGGCAAGAACTGGCGATTCCGCGTGAACCTGCTGCGACAGCTGGGCAAGCCCGGCCTCGTCGCACGTAAGGTCGAACAGAACATCCCGAACTTCGAAGGGCTGTATCTGCCGCCGGTGATGGCCAACTTGTGCGATTATGAACAGGGAATGATCCTGCTGGCCGGGGTGACTGGTTCGGGGAAGTCGACGACCATTGCGTCGATGCTCGACTACATCAACCACCGCAAGCGGGTTCACATCCTGACGATCGAGGACCCTATCGAATTCGTGTATACCCAGGACAAAGCGCTGATCAACCAGCGCGAGCTGGGGATGGACACGCTCGACTTCCATGTCGCGATGAAAGGGGCTGTGCGACAGGACCCCGACATCATGCTGGTGGGTGAGTTGCGTGATAAGGACACGTTCGAAACCGCAGTGCACGCCGCTGAAACGGGTCACTTGGTGTTCGGTACGATCCATGCGTCGTCCGCGCCGTCGACGATCGGTCGTATTCTTGACCTCTTCCCGATGGATATGCATCGCGCTCTGCGGTCATCGATGGGCTTTAACATGAAGGCCATCGCTGCCCAGAAGCTGCTGGCCACCATCGTCGACAAGCCGAAACGCGTGCCTATCATCGAGCTGATGATCTTCAATCAGACCGTCCGAAAGCTGATCCTGGAAGAGAAGGACGAAAAGCTCTCTGCCGCCATCCGACTTGGCAAAGAAGAAGGGATGCAGCTGTTCAACGACTCGATCTATCACTTCATCAAGCTGGAGTACATCGACCGGCCGACTGCGTTTGAAGTGTCGCCGAACGTCGAAGAGCTGAAGATGATGATCAAGGGCATCGACGTGAAGGGCTCAGGGATGCTGTAAGCAGGGCGGGGAGTTGGCTGATGACGGCTCACAACTCGAAAGCTCGTTTCTCCGACCGTGTCGCAGATTATGTGCGATACCGGCCGGGCTATCCCGACGAGTTGTTGGAGACGTTGCAGCGGGTCGCGGGGTTAACGCCTACATCCGTCGTGGCTGATATCGGTTCCGGGACCGGGATCTCTGCGAATCCATTTCTTCAGCGGGGATGCGAAGTCTTCGGCGTCGAGCCCAACCGCGAGATGCGATTGGCGGCGGAAGAACGTTTTGGCCATGAGCCCAGGTTTCACAGCATCGACGCGACAGCCGAAGCGACAACGCTTGCGGGCTGTTCCATCGATCTGATCGTTGCAGGACAGGCTTTCCACTGGTTTGATCTCGAGGCGACACGCCGGGAATGGCTGCGCATTCTGAAACCCGAGGGCTGGGTGGCGTTGTTCTGGAACAATCGTCGAATCGATAAGCCGTTCCTCGTCGCGTACGAGAAGCTGTTGCTGGACTTCGGGACCGACTACACAGAGGTCAACCACACCCGGCTCGACCATGCGGCACTGGTCGAGTTCTTCGGGGGCGATGCGTTTCAGACCTTCCGCTTTCCCTATTCACAGAGTTTTAACTTTGAAGGCCTGAAGGGGCGATTGCTCTCGTCGTCGTATGCACCGGCCAGCGGCCACCCCAAGCACGAGCCGATGTTGCATGAGCTAAGGCGGATCTTCGATGCGAATGCAGTCAACGACCGGGTCAGCTTCGACTACGACACCGAGCTGTCGGTCGGATCACTGACCCGGTGGAGCAGCGGCTGAAGGGGCGGCTTGCTGCGGGGCACCCGGGTTTTGACCTGGCCCCGCGGAGCGTTCGCCGGACGAGCTGACTTTGATCTTCGAGCGGCGACCGGCTTCGATCATACGACCGAGCTTTTCCTGGAGCGCCACGGGATCGACGTTTTGGCTGAGCGGGACGACCTGGAACGTGGTTGTTGGCTTGGCCGCTTCATCCAGTGATTCAATGAGGTGAGAGATGTCCTCCATCAACCCGCTGGCCGCAGAGACAACGATGGTGTTTGAGATCTCGTCCACGCCGATGGAGAGCAGCCCTTTGAAACGGATCGGCTGATCCTTGGGTTCGTCCTTTTTGTCGTCGTTGTTGGAGCTACGCCCGAAGACGTAACTCGTTGACGGGCCAGCTTGCGGCTGTTGCTTGCCATCGCCTTTGTTTTGGAGCGAGGGGTCGTTCGAGCTGAGGAGATCGCGGTAAACCGACTTCACCGTCTCGGCGATGACCGATGCCTGCGAGTACTTCAATCCAAACGTCCGAGTCAGGCGGACCGCTCGCGGATCGTTGGTTTCGGGGCGGTCATAGATCGAAATCAATCGCTCGATCGTCGCCAGCTGTTCGGCGGTCGCGTTCTGGACCAGGATCGTGTGCGAATCGGAATCGGAGATGATTTTGAGCTTGCGACGCTTGGACAGCCGGTTGGGAGTTTTGTCCTTCGTTGTGACGACATCGCCGTACCAGTCGAGGAACGTCTTGTCGTTCTCCTCCGTCTCGAAGAAGTCTTTCAGATTCATCTCAATACCATAGGCCCAGGTATTGGCGTTCTTGAGATGAAAGATTTGGAAGTTCTCGGTCTTCGGACGGATCTCCTGAACCAGCAGCTCCAACTGATCGAGCGCAGCTGTGTCGTCCGATCCGATGATCACTCGCCCATCGGGAAGTTGTTGTACCGCTATGGGAGGCACCTCAGTACGCGAACCTTCCGAGGGCACGGCCGTCGTCTCCTCGTCGTCAGCGAGGGGATGGCGAGGAGCAGGGGCGTCAGTGGACGGCTCGGCGTCTTTCTCGACCTGCACCGTTTCCAGCTGAGCCAAGCGAACCTGCGGTGATCGATGAATCGCGGCGTCCCGATTCTGAGTGTCGCGCGGAGCTGCGGGTTTCTTTTGTGGAGCAGGAGCAGACTCCGCGGGCGCAGCTGGTTCGTCGCCCGGTGACAGCAGCTTGTTGGGAGCCATGTGCGGCCAGAGCTGCTTCAACTGCTGCAGTGTGCGTGCAGCTTCTTCGGGCGAGGCGAATTCAATGGTTCGTGATGTGTTGGGGTTTGATTGGTTCCCGGGGATCTCTCCCAGTTTCTCGAGGAGCCCCTGAACCTCTTTCATTTCGATTTCATTGGCCCAGACCAGCAGTCGGTTGTTCTCAATGTCAGCGTCGACACGGAACGGACGCTCATCCTTACGGGTCGTATCCTGATTTCCGCCAAAGTAGTCATAGTAGGACCAGCGGCTACGTTGGGTCTCTTCTTTTTTCTCCGGTCCCATCATGAACTGGATGGAGCCAGCGACTTCTTCGGCCTGCAAACGACGGAGGGGAATCACGGCGAAGGTACGACCACTGCCATCGAGCTTCTGCACCAGAGCCTGAACCGTGACGTGATCCGACAGCGAGCCGAACAGCACGATGGAGTTGTTCTCTTTGTCGATCCGGATTCGGGCACCCGGCGACAGGTTGCCCACATCCGTGAGGATCTCCGCGAGTGGTTCCGGCTTGAGCGTGGTCAGTCGGTAGACCCGCATCCGGTCGAGATTGCGGAGTAATTGGTCTTCCGAGTCGGGAGAGATGTCTAGAGCCTTTACCGTCTGCTCGATGATCTCCATCTTGTCGGGTGGCGCTGTGGCGAGAATGCTGTTTTCGCGAGAGTTCAGGACCAGCTTCGGTTCGAGCGGCTTTTGGGCTCCCTGGGCGTTGGCCTGCTGCTGTTGCATCATCTGCTGCTGCATTTGCATCTGCATTTGCATCATCTGCATCATGCCGTTCGAGTTTCCTCCGCTCCCACCAAGCGGCTGTCGCTTTTCGATTCCCAGGATCGACATCAGCGAGACGATCACCTCATCCGCACGGACATGCTGCAGCTTGAAGACACGGACCAGGGCCCGATCATTTCTGCGGCTGGTCTGCTCGTCACGCAACAGGGTCACGATATCGCGCAAGTTGGACACCGCGTCGATGGCCTCGATGCGGTTCACAGATTTGATGGCTGAGAGCTTGCCGTTGGGGCTGAGCATGGGGGCCAGTTGCGTGGCGGCGTCCTCAGCGATGATCCATTCGAGTGGTAGTGAGATCTTCACGAACTCACTGGGCATACGAGTGGCCAGCTCTTCCTCGGTGACGCGGGGGACGATGCCGGGGTTGATCCCCTTCACGTTAGCGACGGTAAAGACCTCATCATGCAGCAGCAGGGTGAAGCCACGCGCGAGGAGGTGCCAGTTCAACAGGTCGCGAGCCTCTTCCGGGGTGTAGCGACGCTGCGTGTGCAGGTTCAGGACATCTCCGGGAAGTTCCTGCCAGTCGAGACTCTTGCCGGAGATCTCGGCGAGCCAGTCGAGAACGGGAGGCCAGGGCGTTCCCTCGAAATGGAACTCAACCTTGCCGTCCGCGCCGATCGCGGCTTTGAACTTCTCCGAGGTGCTGGGGGTCTTCAGATACTCCGTCCGCCGGATGACTTTGATTCCCGGGTCGGCGGGCTTGGCGTTCGGGTCAGCCGGTTTAGCATTGGGGTCCGCAGGCTTAGCGTTCGGATCGATCGGCTTTCCGTCGGGACCGACAGCCGGTCGACCACCCTCGCCAGCCGGGACTACTTTGACTTGCTCGGGGTTCTGTGAGTGGGCCGGCGTCGCCAGCAGGCCATTCGCGCCGAACAGAATCAGCAGGGCCAGTGCAGAGCGAAACCGCGTCACCTTTTGGTAAGCGATCGAGGTGGAAAGTCGCATCTGGTACGGCTCTCGCACCATGGTTGATCTTCCGGCGGTGGAATAATCGGTAAATTCGACAGGTCTGATCGGGGCAATCTGACGGGTCTCTGATCATACGTCTTTGAACTCACAGATTGCGAATAGAAAAGCGGTCGCAAAGTGAAGATTGTTTAATCTGTGGCGGTGGTGCGTTCTGTTGGCGTAAGTGATTTAATGACAATGGCTTGTCGCCGACCTCTGGTCAATAAGTTGCTCGATTCCATCGATAAAGGCTCGGGTCGTGGCCTCTCCGTCGATTCGCTCAATCGCGATCCCCGCGTGCTCCAGTTGAAGCTGCCAGGCATCAGCAATTCCCCCACCCCCGACGAGCAACACCGGACCGCGAGTCAGATATCCCGCGCGGCGGAAGACATCGAGTCCCTCAGCTGCGAAAGCTCCCACGAGAAACGCCAGCCGTTGCTCGGCGGTCGAGCGTGTGCTGCCTTGAACTTCCCATAGTCGAACGGCGAAAAGTGTCCGACTGAGTCCGTGACGGGCCAACATCTCCGCCCCGCGCTGGACCCACTCCGAATCAAGAGCCTCGGGCCGCCCGGCGGGGACCGCACTGGCCAGAATGGTCTGGGTCATCACCGCGTGCAGCATCTCTCCCGAGAGAGAAGTCCAGCTGCCGGTGATTGATCCGCGGGCGTCGACTTGAATCGCCTTCCAGTGCGAGCCGAGGTTGAGGACAGTCAAGGCCTGCCCCGGTCGCTGGCTGGCCAGCCCGACGCAGAGCGTCTCCTCGCCCCGCATCATGTCGTTGGATTCAATGTCTTCTTCAGCGAACCATGCTCCTGAACGGACTCCGGGAAAGAGAATGATCGGCAGCTCGCTGATCTCCGGCAGTTGCAACTCCACCGCAGCTGCGGCCAGTTCCTTCGGGCCGGCGGGGGCCATCTGATGCACAATTTCCTTTAGGCCGAGAGCCGATGTGATCATCCCCGCAGCTGCGATGAGCGTCGGCGGTGTGGTGGCTTGGAGGCTGACTTGAGCGACGAGGTCGTGGATGGCTCGGTGGAGAGCTCCGGGGTGACCATCTCTGGCTGTGTCACGCACGCCGACGGTGACGGTTTCCGCAGCCCGGACGGCTCCATGCTCCACGAGCCAGGCCCGCGAATTTGTTGTTCCGGCGTCGATCGCGATGAAACAGTCTGGCATCTGAGGGAGTAGGTCCAAGAAGGAAGAGACAGATTACGTCATCTGGTTTGCTGGTGAATCGTCATCTTCCCGGTTTCCAACGAGAACGGCAACTCGGCTCGGAGGGCGTGGTTCTCCGGGGAGTCAAACTCTCCTCTGGTCAGGCTCCTCGTCCTGTCTATAAAGAGGATCGACAGTTGAGAATGCCGGAAAGGGGTTCTCATTCCGCGCAGGGGCCTGACACATGCGAATCGCCATCATTGGAACCGGAATCTCCGGGATGGTGGCTGCGTATTTGCTCCATCGCGAGCACGAGGTCACTGTCTTCGAGGCCAACGACTACATCGGCGGACACACGCACACTGTCGATGTCGAGGTTGACGGCAAAAAGTACGCGATCGACACCGGCTTCATCGTTTGCAACGACTGGACATACCCTGCGTTTCTCGGATTAATGAAAGAGCTGGGGGTCGCGCTCCAACCGACCGAAATGGGGTTCAGCGTCCGCTGTGACCGAACGGGGATCGAGTACAACGGGTCGTCACTCAGTGGCCTGTTCACGCAGCGGTCGAATCTCTTGAGCCCGCGGTTTTACCGGTTTCTCGCCGATGTGATGCGTTTTAATCGGGAGGCGACTCGGCATCTGGAGAGTACCTCCGAAGAAATGACCATCGGAGAGTATCTCCGTGAGCATCACTACTCGCGCGAGTTCTCCGACTGGTATCTCATCCCGATGGGAGCAGCGATCTGGTCGTGTCCGATCGGGACGTTTGAGCAGTTCCCTGTAAGATTCATCATCGAGTTCTATAAAAACCACGGACTGTTGCAGGTCTGGAACCGTCCCCAGTGGCGTGTTGTCCAGGGAGGCTCGCGGGAGTACGTCAAGAAGCTGACAGCTTCGTTCATTGATCGGATTCTTCTAAGCACCCCCGTCCAACGAGTCACTCGGCAGGACGATCGGGTCGAGGTTCAGCATTCCGGAAAAACTGAAACCTTCGACGAAGTGATCTTTGCCTGCCACAGCGACCAGGCCTTGCGCGTCCTGAGTGACGCGGACTCGATCGAGCGCGAACTTCTTTCGGAGTTCCCCTACAGCAAGAACGTGGCTGTGCTGCATACCGACCAGCGAATGCTGCCGTCGAAGTCACGAGCCTGGGCGAGCTGGAACTATCACGTACGAGCTGACCGACTTGATCAGTCGACGTTGACGTATCACATGAACATTCTGCAGGGGATCGAGTCGCCGACGCAGTTTTTAGTGACCCTCAACGAAGAGGATGCGATCGATCCCGTCCTCGTGCTCGGTAAGTACCACTACGATCACCCGATCTTTACGACGCGACGTGCGGCGGCACAGCGTCGACATGGCGAGCTGATCCGACACCGCCAGACCTCGTACTGCGGAGCGTACTGGCGGAACGGCTTCCATGAAGATGGCGTTGTCAGCGCTCTTGCGGTTTGTGAACGATTCGGGATTGTTCCCGCGTGGAGTCCCCGTACGATGTCCTTGCAGGAGAGCCTGCATGTCTGACCGATCGGGATCATTGAACAGCTGCATCTATGAAGGGTGGGTCCGACATCGGCGGATGACGCCAGTGCCTCACGAGTTTCGGTATCGGCTGTTCATGTTAAGTCTCGATCTGGCGGAGCTGGATCGTGTGTTTAAAGGGCGGTGGTTCTGGTCGACAGGGCCATGGGCGTGGGCCCGGTTTCGGCGTGCGGACTATATGGGCGGAGGCGATCAGCCGCTCGATGAGGCGGTTCGTGACTTCGTCGAGAAGGAGCGGGGATGGCGTCCGTGCGGCCCGATTCGTCTACTGACCAATCTGCGATACGCGGGCTTCTCGATGAACCCCGTCAGCTTCTACTACTGTTATGACGAGTCGGGGCAGCACATCGACACCGTAGTGGCTGAGGTGACGAACACTCCCTGGGGAGAGGTCCATCGTTACATCTTGCCGTGGCTGGATGAGTCCGAACGAACCGCACGGTACCAGCATGACAAGGTGTTCCATGTCTCTCCGTTTCTGGAGATGAACTACGAGTACCGCTGGCGCCTGGGGGCACCGGGCGAGAACTTGAGTGTGCACATCGAGAACTGGCGTGACGAGACCAAGGCGTTCGACGCCACGCTGTGGATGAAGCGGCGACCGATCACGGGAGGGAATCTCGCCCGCTGCTTGATTCGTTACCCGTTGATGACAACTCAAGTCGCAGCGGGCATCTACTGGCAGGCCCTCAAGCTGTGGATGAAGCGAGTGCCGTTCATCCCTCACCCGCAACCGTTACCAACTCACTGATCCACATCATCGCCTTTCAGGCACCCGACATTATCAAGCGGAGACATTATGAGTATCTGTCATCCCGGACCTGTCGCTGAATCCAACAGTCGTCCCGCATGCGGGGGAGTGAGCTGGATGGACCGCACGGCCCGTTCTCTGGCATTGAAGTCGTTGGGGCACGTTCGACATGGTCAGATTGTCATTCACGATCCGCTAGGAACCATGACCGTCGGAGAGCCATCTGCGGATCAGATGCAAAGTACGCTGCATGTCCATTCACTGTCTCTCTACCGTACGTTGCTGACGGGCGGGAGTCTTGGCGCAGCTGAGGCCTATATGGAGGGGCAATGGAGCTGTGACGATTTGACGGCTCTCGTCCGCATCCTTTGCCGTAACCTGTCCCAGCTCGAATCGATGGAGAAGGGGCTGGCCCGGATCGCGGGGTGGTTCGCCCGGGCAGGGCACTGGATCTCTCGCAATACGCGCGAGGGCAGCCGTAAAAACATCGCGGCCCATTACGACTTGAGCAACTCGTTGTTCAAGCTGTTTCTTGATCCGACGATGATGTACTCCTCGGCCGTGTTCGAAAGCGAGTCGCAGAGTTTGGAGTCAGCCGCGATCGCGAAGCTCGACCGCATCTGCCAGTCACTCGATCTACAGCCGACGGACCACCTCGTGGAGATCGGGACGGGCTGGGGCGGTATGGCTCTGCATGCGGCGAAGAACTACGGCTGTCGCGTCACCACGACCACGATCTCCAAGGAGCAGCACGCGCTCGCCTCGCAACGAATTCGCGAGGCGGGGTTGCAGGACCGCGTGACTCTGCTGATGACCGACTATCGCGATCTTGTGGGACAGTACGACAAACTCGTTTCGGTGGAGATGATCGAAGCTGTGGGGGATGAGTTCCTGCCGACCTATTTCACTGCTTGTGACCGGTTGTTGAAGCCGGGGGGGAAGATGCTGATTCAGGCGATCACGATGCCTGACCAGCGCTATGCGACCTACTTGAAGTCGGTCGACTTTATCCAGAAGTACATCTTCCCGGGCGGCTGTTTGCCGTCCGTGGGCGCGATGCAGGCTGCGGTCTCGCAGGGAACCGGGCTGCGGTTGACCGGGCTGTTTGAGTTTGCAGAGAGCTATGCAATCACGCTGCGGAACTGGCGTGAACGGTTCTTTCAACGGATCGATGAGGTCCGCGAACTGGGATTCGACGACCGCTTCATCCGGATGTGGGAATACTATCTGTGCTACTGCGAAGGAGCCTTTCGCGAGAGAGCCGTGGGAGTGGCCCAGCTGGTCTGGGAGAAGGTGAAGTATTAGTCGAAGTTGGCTCACACCCGATCGGCGGTTTGCGGCTCAAATGCTTCGGAAGCGGTTGGTGTGTTTCCAGCAGCCTTGAGCAGAGTGATGGCGATCGCGGAGAGCCCAACGATCGCGCCGATGACAATCATCCAAACCAGCTGGGGATGTCGATCGGCCCATGCGCCCTGGGGTTTATGCTGCTGATAACGGGCGTTCTTGCTGTCGGGCAGAGTCTGGAGTGTGGCCATGCGATCGACGTCGGGAAGCGTATGGATGCGTGTCAGGTCGTAACTCGGCGCGTCGAGACGTCCACCGATATAGAGCGCGACGGGGTGTTTAGCTTCCTGCAACGCTTTGGTCGGGACAGCTAAATACTCCTGAATGCCGGAAGCCCGGGCCGATTCGACTCTCAGTCGCGGGTTGTCGCCGTTCTCGATCTCTAACCGGTAACGATCTGATCGCTGGGCAGCGAAAGTGATTGTGGTGGTGCCTGCTGTGGCGAACTTCGGCAAGTGAAACAGTATTAGCGATTGAATCGGTGTCGTACTGGTCTCTTCGATTCGATATAGGCGGGCCTGACGCAAGTACTCTTCGGGCCCTGAGGCTTCGAAGTCCAGGCGATCGATCGGTGCCGATCCGGGCAGCGAGAATTCAGCGCGAGTTGTTTGGGTCTCGATACGCACCTCGTTCTTGGCGGTAACGGGGTAGCTTACACGAGTGGCGACACGTCGCCGGGCGTGACGGGCGGTACAACTCTTGATGGCGAGAGGTCGCTGTCCGGCGTTCTCGATCTCGAACCGGTAGAAATGGAACTGCGACGGGGGACAATCGATGGACGTGTCGGTCAATCGCAAACTCTTCTGGCTGCGATCGACGATGTATCCATCGCTGACCAGTGGCTTCCATTCGGTGGGGGCGGATTGGTCGGCCCCAAAGATTCTCAACGTGCGGACAAACTCTGGCTCGGGAGAAGTCACCTTGAGTTGAAAGCCCTCGATGGCGTCAGCGACATCCTGGTCCGAGACGATGACCTCGGTGGAAGTCCCGATCTCCGTTTGGCGAAGTACTGGCAAGTCACATTCGGGCGGACCAGGTTCATCGACTGGCGAGACGAGGGCATAGGGGATCTGGGTGGAGACACCGTTCTCATCGACACTGAGGATTCGGATGTCGTGAAGGCCCCTGAGGCTGGCGGCATACATCTCCTGAGTCAGCGGAATGCGAACGAAGCTGGCGTCGACCTCGCTTGGATTCGCGGCCGGTGAGTACGGCTCTAGGGGGAATCGATGTGACAGCTGGGTGGAAAGGTCGGGGGCAGTGTCTTCGGCAAGGAGTGGACCACTCAGGCCAAATGGAATCAGCACCGCGAGCAGAAGACTCATCGGCTTGATCCAGTCCTTCAACTGGTTGTTGAATCGCCGGTACAGGAACGACCCGATAAAGAGTGCGACCCCCAACCCGGTGAATGCTGCCACGCGGATCGGCTTGTCGAGGTACCACACGTCATACAGAAACACTTTGACCGTGGTGAGCGCGAAGACCACCAAGGCCATGATGCGGACCGGAGCCGATCTCTTCACGAACCCGACACCAATGGTTACTAGAGCCAGCACGGCCCAGGTCCCCGTGATGGCCAGTGATGTGGCAGTGCCCCAGCTGCGCTGTCGGCCTTGGGCGTAGACTTCGATGGTGAACATCAGAAACCCGATGGCGTAGGCGAGCATTCCCATTTGATCCAGCGTGATCAGCGGGCCATGAAGGTCGTCGGCGTTGTAGTGATTGGCCACGGGTTGCTTCCAGAACTTGCGAGCGACCAGGAACGCCCACACTGCAAGCAGGAAGCAAATCCCGCGCGGGTTGAGGAATGGGTAGTTCCAGGCCAAAGACAATCCGCTGCGAACTTCCGAGTTCCAGTCCCCCAGCGTCCCGAGGAAGAGCAGAACCACGATGGCTGTTTGCCCGATCAACAGGATTCGGGAAAAGTACATCAGCGGAATTCGCTGTGCCGTGAGGCGCCGACTCGCAAACAGGATGCCCACCGTGAAGAGCGACAGCCAGATCCCGATCGCACTGGCGTGCGAATACCAGATCCAGTTGTGACGCTGACCGAATGCCATCGTCTCGGTCAGACACATCCCCAGCAGCACAAACGGCACGGCGAGGGTCAGTGAAGTCGCCATCGACCGGTCATCCGAGTTGTCGGGAGCAGATCGCAGATACTGAGCAGCTCCCACGAAGGCCGACACAAATGCCATCAGAAAACCGATCCCGCGCGGATTCAGTAACGTTCGGCCCCACAAGGGAGACGGCGTGTCACTCCAGTCGGGGAAATTCAGAAACAGAAAGCCAAGAAACAGAATCGCCGTGATGCTGTAGAGTCCCCGCACCAGACCACCGAGTGTGGAAACATCGTTCATCTGCTTGTAGGCGAAGAGCGAGACGATGGCAAAAAACGAGAGCCAGATCGGGACCATCGACAAATGGGTGGCCACCGACCAGTGCGCCCGGGCTCCAAACGCATAGGTCTCCAGCAACCCCATCGCCAGAACTGCGATCGGCACCAGGGGGATCAAAATCAGAGAAACCTGATTCGCACTGGGCATCGGAATCGCAAGCCCCAGCTTCTTCGACGATTCAGTCCGCTCAAAGCGGGCGGCCTTCTCTCTTCGACGATACTCCCAAGAGAGAATCGCGAGGACGACAGCGTTAGCGATAAAGCTCATCGACCGGCCGTTGATCAGGCCCCAGGCGTATGTCTTCTCGACCTCCAGCGTGAGTGGATCTTCCCAGGCCCGCCGGACGAACCCCGTCGTAAAGTCGAGTGGCTTGGCCAATGTTCCCATGGAATACATCATCAGATGCATCTGCACGAAGGCCAGCAAAGCGAACCCCGTCACGCGGAATCCGGGCTTGTCGTATCTCAAGCCGATTTCGATCAGCAGTAGACTTTCAACGGCCCACGCGATGACGATCCAGTGCCCCTTCATCTGGAGCGGAACCGCGAGTGTGACGAAGGTGAGACCGATCCCGACCAGCGTCACGACGACCGAATTGTTCCCCGGATTTCTCCAGTAGGCGAACGATCCGCTCACGATGTAGTAGGCTGCGACGAGGATCGCCAACAGTCCGTGCAGGTTGGAGTGCTCGGGCTTGGTCAGCCAGTAAATGGCTGCAAAGTAGGCGACCGGTGTCAGTAGCATCAGCGTCATATCGCTTTCACTGCTTGCCTCTTTTCTGATGACATGCCGCCAGATTCCGAGCAGCGAGAAGAGCACGCCAAAGATGGTGATCCACCCCGCCGTAATCACGAGGTCTTCGGGGACATAGCTATTACTCAACCAGCCGAGCCAGATGATCACGGTGCCGAAGAAGTTCAACAGATGCAGCGAGCCCCAGCTGCGGAAGGTCGCAAGGACGAGCACGCCGAGATCGAGAATCAGAATGTAGGTGAAGAGGCTGGTGACGTTGCCGCCGCCTTTGGACAGCATGAACGGCGTTAAGAAGCCGCCGAGCATGGCGAGAATCGCACTCGACAGGGAATGGAACTTCCCGGCAAATGAGAGTCCCATCGCGGTGACCAGCGCCATCCCCACGAACGCGGCCAGCTGCGGAACGAGTTCGTACCACTGGAATGCGGCGAAGAGTGAGAAGTACAGAATCCCCATCGCAGCTCCGGCCAGCCCCTCAGCCAGGATGCGGTAGTCCTTCTTCATCCCGAACGCCGCGCCCACAAAAACCAGCATGCCGCCGATCAGGCCCAGGGCGACTCGACCGGTGGGGCCGAGCCATTGCTCCTCGATCGTGTACTTCAGGAAATAACCCATCCCGACCATGACGGCGATGGCCCCGATCCAGCTCATCCATTTGCTGGCGTCCATCTCGCTGAAGTTGATCGCCGGGGGCGGAGTTTTCTCGGCGCGTGGCTTGGGCTTCGGCTCCGTCTGTTCGCGTTCGCGATTGGAGAGGAAATCGCGAAGCAAATCGCCGGTGTCGCGTTTGACCGGCGGAGTTCCCTCAGCCGAAGCTGAGACGGGTGTTACCGTCGCCGGCTCTGCATGAAGGGCTTCCACCAGAGATGTCGATGCCGCAGCTTCCGATGGAACGACGGGTTGTGCAGCTGTGGGAGTTGTGGGCGAGACCGGGGAGAAGACGTCGTGGAGGGATGACGGTGGTGCAGCCGTTGCGGAAGTGAGTGGCCGCGTTGCCTCCGGGGGGGCATTGACTTCGGGTGTGGCGGAAGGCGTCGATTGAAGCGGAGGTGTTGCTCCCTGACCCTTCAGTTGTCGTAACTCTTGTGAAAGGAGTTCGAGCTGCTTGGCCTGAACCGAGGTGCGGTTACGCAGCTCATCCCGGAGCTTTTGGATGTCTTCGGCGAGTGCCCTCAAGCGGGACGACTGCGCCATCGTGACAAAGGGGCTGATGAAGAACCAGATGAGAGCGCCCAGCGCCATCAGGATTAGAATCGCTTCCATCGCCGCTCCATTCCTTGTTCTACAGACGATTCCCAAGGGGTGTTTTACCGGGGAAGACTGTCCGTTGGCGAGTTCGACGATTGTCCGGCGTGTGGGTGAAGACACACGACATCCATCCGGAACGCCGTACGAGTCGCAGCTCAGAGTGTTTTTGTGAGGCCATGACGTGTCGATGGGGCATTTTGAGGCAACCGCGGCGAACCTCGTTGCAGGTTTGTGTTGTCGAACAGATGGCGCTTTGTCGTCGAGTTGATCGTGGTTCGAGCCCGGCTACTGTTGCCAGTGGGCTGGAACATGAACCCATTCCCACACATCCGTGAATTGGGTGAGTTTGGCACATGTTGGCATAGATCGTGCGTTTCATTGAACCATCAGCCCGTTTCGCCGGTCCGCTCGTGGTACCGGTTCGCGGTTGACAAAACTGGCCGAGGTGGCGAAACCGCTCACCCCGTCCTTACGGCAGGAGCCGTTCCATGAGAAATCGCATCCCCTCAACACTGAAGATCACAGCAGCTGCGATTGCAGCTCAGTGGTTCTCCACGATGGCAGTGGCTCAGGACTATCCGCCGGTCCCACCCGTCGCTGTTCGCCTCCAGCAGATGGCTCAGGCCCCAGCCCCGGTTGTTGTGGGACCCGCATTGCCCGCGCAGGCTGCGCCGACACCGGTCTCTCCGACTCCCGTCGCACCAACGCCGCTGTTGCCGACTCCGGTTCCTCCGGCACCCGCACCGGACGATCTGCCTCCCGCTGACCCGAGCCTTGCGGTTCCGGATGCAGATGTGGAGGCCTTCGCTCGCGGTCCCGTGCACGAGGCCTTCGCCGATGTATACGACCTGAACCCCGTTACGAATGAAGTGATAGCTCAGGCGCCTCCGGCCGTTGTGGATGAGTTGCCCCCTGAACAGGCTCCGACGGGGGAGAATGTCCAGTGGATCTCCGGTTACTGGAGCTGGGACTCCGAGGCGAAGGACTACCTGTGGGTGAGTGGGGTGTGGCGCGATGTGCCGCCCGGCCGCCGCTGGGTTCCGGGTTACTGGGCGACCGTGACGGGAGGCTATCAGTGGATCGGTGGATTCTGGGCCGATGCCCAGGTTCAGGACCTGTCCTACGTGCCACAACCTCCTGCCTCACTGGAAGTCGGACCGAACGTGCCCGCTCCTGGTGATGACTACCAGTGGGTTCCCGGGAACTGGGTCTACGCCTCGAATAACTACCAGTGGTCGCCTGGGTACTACATGCCCTGTCAGACCGACTACATGTGGGTGCCTTGTCAGTATACGTACACCCCGCGTGGCTATGTCTTCGTGCCAGGATATCGTGATTACCGGTTTGCCCGTCGTGGGGTCCTGTTCAGCCCCGTGCGGTTCCGTCGGCCACTGTATGCGTATGGCTATGTCCGTCCCGCGTACTATCGGCCCCGGTTCTCGATTGGCATGTCGAGTTTCATGATCCACCTGTTCGTGCGTCCTCGTTGCCGGACATTCTACTTCGGGGACTACTACGGCAGCACGTACGCCAGCATCGGATTCTCGCCCTGGTATCGGCGGTCGTTCGTCAATCGTCGGTACCACGACCCGGCATTGAGCTTCTATCGATGGGATTCGCATCGTCGCGGAGTCGACTTTGATCGGAGTGTCTCCACCTGGCACCAACGGTTCGAGTCGAACAACATGATCCGTCCTCCACGGACCTTTCATGACCAGGATCAGTTCATGGCCCGCCATCGCGGAGATCGCGCCGCTGAGCTGGCTGTGATGAGCCACAAGTTCGATGACGTCGTGAAGTCGCCACGTGATGGAGCTTCGTTCCGTCACATCGATCGCCAGGACTTCGATCTGGTGCGTGAGAACTTCAAGGTCAACCGTTCTCTGGAGACAGCTCGCCGTCAATGGGAGCACGGCTCCGGCGATGGTAAGCCCGGAGATCGCCAGCCCGGCCAGATCACTGACTTGCGTCTGAAGGATGCCAAGGAACGTGGTGTCCGGATGGAAGGACCTCGCGACGGCCAGGGCCCGAAAGTCGGAAACGATCGCGGTGGAGATCGCAGCCATGGTCCCGTCGTTCAGAACGACAAATTGAAGCTCAACGACCTGCCCGAAAAGATCAAGGAGCGGACTCATGAATCGGTGACCAAGATGGATCGTGGGCGTCATGAGGCGGGCCGTACACCGCTCGAGCCGCCTGTGACCGGGAAGTTGGGCGACTCTCACCGCCCGAATGGTGCCGATCGAGGAATCGATCGAGGAATCGATCACGGCCACACTCGTGGTCCCGGCGGGATGGATCGTGACCGACCCGTCCGAGGTGGGAAGCCCGATGCCGCCCCCACGCCTTCGATCACCGATCGTGGAGGTGAGCCCATGAAAGAGGGAGGAGCTCCCAATCGGCCCGACTCGCCAAAGGCTGCTGAACCCAACGATCGTCGTGATGCCGCCGCAGTTCGACAGGCTGAAATCCGTCAGAACGCGATGGAACGTCGACACAATCACGAAGCTGCAGGGCGGGAACGGGTCGCACCGACTCCCGATGCGGTGATGAACTCCACGCCTCATGGGAAGGATCGGACTCCTCCGAGTGACGGTGCCGTTCGCGAGCGACCGATTCGGGAACGAGACATCTCTTCCCGCATCGACACTCCTGCGGCAGGAACCCCTCGACAACCCGTTGAGCGGGCTCCGCGAGTCGATCGGACACCCGTGGAGCGGGCCCCCGTAGAACGGGCCCCTCGACAAGTCGAACGGCAAGCCCCTGTGGAACGGGCTCCCCGGCAAATCGAACGGCAAGCTCCTGTGGAACGGGCTCCGCGTCAGGTGGAACGCCACTCTCCGGTTGAACGAGCTCCCCGACAGGTCGATCGGGCTCCCGCCCAGCGCCACGCACCTGCCGAGCGTCGGGCCCCTGCGGAACGAGCCCCTCGTCATCCTGGGGGTGGTGGAGGAGGAGGCCATCGAAAGGGGCATGGCTGATTGATTCCACTCATCAGTCATCGTTCGACATTCGTCGGCAACAACGGAGAGCTGTCCACCCGGGCAGCTCTCTTTTTTCATGGCAGGGGCATCGAACGAAGCTTCACGTGGCTCCTCGGCTGGATGGAGCGTCGCCAGAGTCGCTCGTCGGTTTGAGAAGTTCATCCGTGCTGCTTCTGGTCGTGGATTGTTTCCATCGGCGGGGAATGTGATCTAATGTGTCTTTCAAATCCCTCTCCGATTCGTTCGTTTCATGTCTGAAACAACCACTCCGGCAACCCCAAAGCCGTCGGCTCCCGTCGAGCGTGCCCCGCTCCCGGACCCGGTGCGCAGGAACTGGATCTGGTTTATCGCTCAACAGATCGCACAGTTCTTCTTTACGATCTGGTTTCAGATGCGATCCTTTGGAATGGAGAACCTGCCACCGGGCGGGGCGCTGCTGCTCATCAATCATCAGAGTTTCCTCGACCCGTTGATGGTGGGATTACCGCTCCATCGTCCCGTCAGTTATGTGGCTCGCGACAATTTGTTTCGGGTTCCGTTTCTGGGGTGGCTGCTCCGGAGAACCTATGTGATCCCCATCAGCCGCGAACGTGGTGGCACGGAAAGCCTCCGAGAGTCGATACGTCGGTTGGAGCATGGATTTCTGGTCGGTGTCTTTCCCGAAGGGACGCGTTCTCTGGACGGGAAGTTGCGCGACATGAAGCCGGGCTTTGTGTCGCTGGTCCGCCGAGCGAAGGTTCCAGTCATTCCCGTCGGCGTGGCGGGAGCGTACGAGTCGCTCCCACGCGATGCGAAGTTTCCTCGTCCGGGTAAAATCCGTGTGGTCTACGGGAAGCCGATGGACCCCGTCCGTCTGGCGGAGTTGTCTCAACCCGGACGGGAAGCGGAATTGCTGGCGTGGAGTCGCGAATCGATTCAGGTCTGCCTCGATCAGGCGTATGCACATCGTCAGTCGTGACCCGCTTTGAGGTCAGCCTCTCGTTTTCGTGGAGCATGTGATGTCGGTCCCCGTGGTCATTGCACTTGGTGGCAATCTGGGCGATGTCCGAGCGACAGGAGAGGCCGCGATTCGGCGGCTGCACGAGACTTCCGGATTGGAAGTCGAGCAGGTCAGCGCGTGGTACTCCACGGAACCTGTGGGTTGCGAAGGCCGGTTTCTGAACGCAGCTGCGCGATTGCGATGTGAGCTGACACCGGGCCAGTTATTGCTGCGGATGTCCGAGGTCGAGCTGGAGTTCGGTCGCCAGCGAACCGGTCACTGGACGCCGCGGCCCATCGATCTCGATCTGGTGGCGTATCGCTTCTGGAAGGTCGACCATCCGCGGTTAAAGGTGCCGCATCCGTTGTGCTGGAGTCGGCGGTTCGTACTCGATCCGGTGTGTGAGGTGGCGGGGCAGTTGCTGCATCCTGGGCTGGGGGTGACCTTCGATGCATTGCGGGCTCGGCTGATTCCCCGGCCGTTGCCAGTTGCCTGGTCGGGCGACCTCGCGCGAGATGCAGTGGTCGAAGGAGAGATCCTCGACCGGTTTGGATCGCTGATTCGATGGGTGGAACCCCGGACGCATCACGTGGTGCGATTTGTTCCGGTGTCGATCGCCGGGCAAGGCCCCTTCGAGATCGCTGTACCTGACGAACTGAGTGACTCGCGCCGAATTGTGGTCGACACGTTGACGGCTCTCCTGGACGAGCCGTTCGTAGCGGACAGTTGAGCCTCAGTCCTCTTGTCCCCCGGTGGCCGCTCGGAATGCCGCTCCAATCGCCAGGAAGGACCACAGAATGTCAAACGGGCTGAATAACAGGCTGAGGTTCGGTTTGATCAAGTCGCGACCCTCTTTCAAAACTTGCTGCTTTTTCTCCTCCGGCACGGCGTCCCATTGGGCTTGGGCCTCATTCCAGATTTCTGGGGGGTACTGCTGCGGAAGTTTCTCGGGATCGAACGAATCGTCGTCGGCGTTCAAGTTCGTTGCCCCTGCGGCATCTGGTTTTGAAGTTTTGATTTTTTCAGCCAAGCCGGCTATGAAGATGTTCTCGTGTATCCCCGGCATGTCGGCTGCCTGCAGCTTTCCCAGCTCCCGTTGAATCACCAGTTGGACCCCGGCGACTTTGCCTACGATTAATGCCATGATTGCCACGGCGACCGCAGCCAGTCCGGGGCCCCAACCGTAGTCCCACTGGCTCGCACCAAAGCGGACGCCGACTCCCGATAAGAAGCCGACAAACACTGCGACATATCCAATCTCAAACCCCGTGTAATAAATCAGTCCCGCCCAAATCGCAGCTCCGATTAAGCCGCCAATGAGCCCCGTCCCTACCATCATCAGGTAGTGAACGATTAACGGCAGTTCGCGGCCCTCTTCCGAATGCTTCTGTTTACCGGTATCAGCGGAGGCGGTCTTCTTTTTCTTCTTCTTGACGAGGGGAGGTAACTGGCTCGGGGAGTCTTCGACATCGCCCAGGTCCTTCAGCCAGTCGTCATCCGAGGGGGCGGGCTTAGGGGGAGCTTTCTTCGGCACACGTGGCAGAGCAGGGGCCGCGGGCTGGGACTTGGGGACAGCGGTGGGCGAGTCCTGGTCGATTGAGGTTTCCGTGATGGCGGCGACCACGAATGGTTCCGCACATTTCGGGCATTTGATTCGTTTGCCCTCTAGTTGAAGATTCCTCAGCTTCAATTTCACCATGCAAAATGGACATCGGCAGAGGATATGTTCAGACATGAAATAACTCACTGGATCAAGAAGATGGGATGTTTTGATCAGTGGCCATCACGCTATCCGGCAGCACGACGATGCACAAGTACGACCGGAGCCTGCACGAGAGGTTGGGCCGACCTCTCCAAGCCGCGTGCGGCGGACCGATGCGAATCAGGTGATGTCCGGGTAAGCTACCTGTATGAACGACAACACCACACATGCTGGCGATCGACCGGTCGCGATCCCTCCTTGGCGAGTGGGGTTGGGGCACGATACGCATCGACTCGAATCGGGGCTGCGGCTCATCATCGGTGGGATCGAGATTCCACACGAGAAGGGTTTTGTCGCTCACAGTGACGGAGACGTGCTCCTGCATGCGGTCACGGATGCCGTGCTGGGAGCGTTGGCTCTGGGGGACATCGGCGAATGGTTCCCCGACACTGATCCTCGATATCGCGGGGCCGATTCGTCGGTGTTCCTGCGTGAGGCAGTACGGATGGTGGCAGAGCGGGGGTGGCGAGTCGGGAATGCCGACTGCACCGTCTTTGCCCAGCGGCCCAAACTGAGCCCGTACAAACGGCAGATCGCGGCCCGTGTGGCAGAGCTGTTGGGCGTGGACGAGAGCTTCGTCAACGTAAAGGCGAAAACGGGCGAGCGAGTCGGGCCGGTCGGGCACGAGGAATCGATCGACGCCTCGGCAGTGGTCATGCTCTATCGGCCGTGAGCGAGGTCCCCAGCGAAGCGACCACAGAGTCAGGCAACTTCTGGCCTGTTGCTAAAGCGTAAAGAACCGCGGCATCTGGACGACCGCTTTAATTTCCTCGAGCTTGATCCGGGGTTCGATGGCGACACGTCGCAAGTCGAACTTGTTGGCCCCATGCGTTGAGTAGCCAGGATAGAAGCTGAAAGCGTACTGGTACCCCGCTTCCCGGACGAGCCTGACCGAGTCGTCATTAAACGACCATGGCTGCCCGATGGGATAGCTGAAGACCGTGATCGGCTCCCCAAGTTCCTTTTCGATTCGCTGCTTGGACACCACGATCTCGTCGCGTTGCTGCTCGACGGTACAAGTCGAGAGGACGGGATGAGTGACCGTATGCCCGCCAAAGTCGATCCCGCCTCGCCGCATTTCGCGGACCATATCCCATGTCAGCCAGGGAGCGGTCTCTGCGGTTTGAGGAGCTCGACCGGTGCCCGCAGCCTCTGCGAGATCGTTCAGAAGTGTCTCTAGTGATGACGGTGGCAGAAGCTTGGCCAGACGCAGTAAACGCAGTATCTCGCGAGACGAATTGCCGTTTGCCAATGAGAATGGATCAACATCCCACGAATCGGGCAGTTTGATCTCGGTGCGTTGCGTGTTCTTCACGATCCAGGCAATCTCGTCCCACCACGAGACGAATCTCTGATCCAGAAAGCCCGTTGTCAGAAAGATCACCGCAGGGACGCCGACCTGCTTCAGTATCGGGTAGGCGATCTGATAGTTGTCGAGGTACCCATCATCGAATGTGATTAGGACACAGCGGCGTTTGGATCCCGGACGCAGTGCATCCGAAATATCTCCGATGCCAATGACATCGCTCTCTGTTTTCAGGTACTTCAGCTGTTCTTCAAACTGCTCGGCTGACGCACTGAACACCCCGGAATCGATGGGAGTCCGAGATGAATCGCCGATACGGTGATAATTGAGGGTGACGATTCCCTGCCACTGGTCAAGCCGACCCCACCAGCGGTGTGCCTGGAACAGGTCACACGCCTTGATGGCGAGTTGTCGCTTGTACTTGAGGAGTGACATACAACCCCACAACGTCCGTGGATTAAACCGTACTCATCTATAGAACCTGTCCGGCAGCTTCGAGTTGGGATCCCTCTTTTCTCTGTTCGATTTTTTGGTCTAGGATGTGGCTGGGGCTAGGAGTTTGAACATGCGGGTTGTGCCGAGGGTGCCGAATAACACGATTCATCGGGCAGCGCCGCGCTCGGACTCTGTTCCTGCCCGGAAGATTCCAATTGTCAGCCGATTTTTCGTGCGGGCCTCGCTCTGTGCTTTCGTTACGGTTTGCTTGCTTGGCGCGTTCCTCCAGGCTGCGGGAACAGCGGCGCGGCTGGCCACTTTGGAACAGAAGTACCAGGATCTGCACACGAAGTTTGTGTCTGATCTCGAAGCTGTCGCGATCAGCTGTGAGCAGAGCCAGCTCGAATCACTGGCAGCTGAGGTCCGAGAGCTCAAGTCGTCCTCGGAATCGCCGAGTCACCTCGACACGCTGCCGGTCCAGGTCCAGCCGGAGATTCCGACCAACCTCCCGCCAGCGGAGAATGTCGTACGAATTCGCTTGCGCAAGCTCCAAGCGGATTACGCTCTGAATTTGTACGCGCTGTCGCGAAAGGCTCTCAAGGAGCAACACACCAGCCTGGCATTTCAGCTGGTGAGTGAAATCCTGAAGCAGAATCCCGATCACCCTCAGGCTCGCGGCTTGCTGGGATATAAACGGGTGGGCGATGAATGGATGACGCCATTCGCAATCCAGAAGAAGAGTAAAAAGGAGGTCTGGCACGATGATTTCGGCTGGATCGAATCCAAGCATGTCCCCAGATATGAAAACGGCGAGCGGTACTACAACGGGAACTGGATCACCGCGCAGCGAGAAGAGACGATCCGTTCCGATTTCAAGAATGCCTGGGTAGTGGAGACCGAGCACTTTTTGGTGCGGACCAATCACAGCCAGGAGAAAGGGGTCCGGCTGGCTGTGGCTGTCGAGGCCTTTCATCGATACTTCATGCGGGAGTTCGCCGGGTTCTTCAGGACACCGCAACAGCTGGACAAGCTCTTCACGAGCGGATCCTCGTCGAACGATGGAAGTCGGTACGAGATCCACTACTTCCGAAAGAGGCAGGAGTTCGTCGACAAGCTGGCCAACAAGTGTCCCCTGGCCGACAAGATCAATGGACTGTACATGCCTAAAGATCGAATCGCGTACTTCTTCCACAACCCGGATATCTCTGAAGACGAGTCGCTGGAAACCCTCTACCACGAAGTTACGCACCAGCTATTAAGCGAAAGCACATTGAAAACGACGGCGATCGGGAATGAGCATGACTTCTGGGCGATTGAAGGGATCGCCTGTTACTTTGAATCGTTTCGCGTTGAGGACGATGGAACGGTCTCAGTCGGGGATCTGTCTCACTCACGAATCCAAGCAGCTCGCGAGCAGGTCGTGACTCACCAGGGACAGGAGCCGCTGGCCCGATTTACAGCTTTGGGAATGCTGAGGTTCCAGGCTGGAACGACTCCGGATCTGCAGAAGCGATATGCCCAGGCCACCGGGCTGGCCCACTTCTTTCTCCATTACAAAAACGGACTCTATCGCGATCAGTTCATAGAGTATTTGACCAACATCTATACTCCCGTCGACAGAGTCCGCGGCACGAAGACCTTGGAAAGCGTGATCGGAGTGCCATACGCCACTCTCGATGCCCAGTACGCCTCCTACTTTAAAGAGATGCCGACGACAGCGACGACAAGGGTGAGCCGGTAAGCTGACCAATCGCGTTGGTAGCCTCGCTACATCTGATGACCGCGGAGGACATCCCTACTTGATCGGCTCCGCATCCGTGGGCGGAGGCGGTGTCGACGGCGATGCGGATCGCAGCTGAGGAAGTTTCCCGTCGTGGTACGCCTGGATGACCTCCTGCACGACGCTCGTGGGGATCATCAGGGACTCGGTGCGTCCCGAGCGAGCGATATTGATCCCCACGATCTGGCCATCAATGTTGACGGCGGGGCCCCCACACTCTTCTGGTTTCAGCGTGCTGTCGTGCTGAATCACCGTCGGGAATCCGCTGGCCCGACGACTGATCTCTCCGCCAAGTCGATTCTGCTGGGCGATGCGCGAGAGGAAGGTCCCGAACGGGTGCCCCAGCGTGACCGGGATAACTACGACCTTGCCGTTTCGGCGAATCTCGAGAATGACCGTTTCACCCGGGGCATGTTTCGCGATCTCCCGAATCAGATCGGAGCGTGAGCTGATCGCTACTGTGCCGACTCGCGTGATTTCATCACCGACCCGAACGCCCGCAGCCAGTGCCGCACTCTGCTCGAACATGTCTTCGATGACCGCTCGCTCGACGCCTGCCAGTTGAACGCCGAGCACGCCATGAGTTTCATCTTTCTCAACAGCTCGACGCGGGACGCTGACCACTCCGACAGCGATGGGCGTTTTTTCGGTTCCAGGGGTCACAAGGAACTGACCGACTGTGGGATCCGCTCCCATGTGCCAGTTGGGAACAGGCCAGCCAGTTTTTTCGGTCTTCAACAGAGCGAGGTCGTGCGCTTCGGACCAGCCGACAACACGGGCGGGATGAGTCTCTTTCCCATGCTTGATGCTCAGGCGATGGATCGGATCGATCTCGCTGGCCTTCGTGATCAGGAGCCCGTCCGCATTGACTGCCATGCCGAGAGCCACGGGGTGGCCATTCAACAACACCTGAACGATCAGGGGACGCACAGCTGCAATCGACGGCTCGAACGCGACCCGGACACGCGACCCGTTGGTTAAACGATCGATCGGCAGAGCCTTGTCGGCGGAGTTGGAAGAAGCCGTGAGGACTGCAAGCAGGAGGAGGACCACACTGCCCCATGACATCAGAAAACGCAACCGCATGGGGGCCTCGTCAGGTGCTGCACAAATGGTGGACAGGCTCAAATTCCGCACTTCGTCCCCATCATATCGGCATTCCCGGCTGGAGCCCACAAGAACCCCGTGATTTCACACCTCGAAAACGGATGGCGAAGGCCTGGCAGCCGTCGCGAGCCCGGGAATTTCGAGACCATGGCCCCCAGAATGGACCGCTTTGCATATGATTGTTTCAGTGGGTGAAACGGGGAGCAGAACCGGCGTGCCATCACCGGGCTGTCGCTGCTATAGTCCACACGAGAGTGAGTCCGTCGACAGTTGGGAGAGATTTCCTGTCGCGGGCCAGATTGACACGGGACGACACGATGAAGAAATGCATGCGGTGTACGAAGCCAGCCACGCTTCACATCACTGAGATCCAGTTGGGCCAGGCACAGGTCGTTCACCTGTGCGAAACCTGTGCTCAGAAATACTTGAGTTCCACGGAAGTGGGCGGAATGCCCTCCATGGAAATCGAGGACGATGAAGCTGCCAGTGAAACTGAGGCCGAGGGAGCCGCATTGGCTGCGGAAGAGGCTGAAGAAGACGCCCCCGAGGTGTCGTGCAGCAGCTGCGGGATCACTTTTAAACAGTTTCGCAGTGTCGGACGGCTGGGGTGTCCGCAATGTTACGCCTCATTCCATGATGATCTTCTGCCGCTGCTGGAGAGTATTCATCAAGAGACGCAGCACGTGGGTAAGTGTCCGCCGCAGACATCGGCCAACACCTTGCGTCACCACGAGTTGATGCGTCTGCGCAGCGAACTTAAAACCTTGATCGAGCGCGAGAACTACGAAGAGGCTGCCCGCATTCGTGATCAGATTCAAGTGATCGAATCGCAAGTGGCAGCTGCCGAAAAACCGGCGGAGTAGACGCGGTTCAGTGTCGAGAAGTTGACGGACAGACTGACGGATCAGACCAGCAAAACGGGGTTCACGGTGCTCGATTTTGAAGCCTTAACGAAAAGCAGCGGCGAGTGGCTGAAGGGAGTCGGTCCCGAGTCGGATGTCGTCGTGTCCAGCCGAATTCGACTGGCGCGGAACCTCGATCGCTTCCCTTTTCCTCCACAAACGACGGACGCCATTCGCGGCGAGGTCGAAGCGGTGCTGCGTGGTCCGGTCGTGGAGGTCCTGCCCCCCGGTTCGATGGGGTACGTCCGGGTCGATCCTCTGGAGACCCTCGATCGTCAGTTCCTGGTCGAGCGCCAGTTGATCAGCCGCGAGCACTCCGAATCCAAGGGGCCGCGCGGAGCTGGCATCGGGCCGCAGGAGTCGATGAGCCTCATGGTGAATGAGGAAGATCATCTGCGGATGCAGGTCCTGCGCAGCGGGTTGGCGCTGGATGAATGCTGGCAGGAGATCAACCGCGTCGACGATGAACTGCAACAGCAGGTGAACTTTGCATTCAACGACGAGTTCGGCTATCTGACTTCCTGTCCCACGAATGTGGGAACCGGAATGCGCGTGAGCGTGATGCTCCATCTTCCGGCACTGGTCATGACGAAGGAGATCCAGAAGGTCTTCCAGTCGATGCACAAGATGAGTCTGGCTGTCCGTGGCTTGTACGGCGAAGGCAGCCAGGCGATGGGCGACTTCTATCAGATCTCAAATCAGATGACGCTGGGGAAATCCGAACAGCAGATCATCAAGACGATGCAGCAGGTCATCCCCGACGTGCTTGAGTACGAACGCCGGACTCGCCGTGAGATGGTGAAAGAGAACCGTTCCAAGCTGCACGACAAGGTGTCGCGGGCCTTGGGAATTCTGCAGAGTGCCCGGACGATCACCTCCGAAGAGACGATGCACCTGCTCAGTAGCTTGCGGCTAGGAATCAACCTCGGATTGATCGATGGGATCGAGATTCCGACGATCAACGAACTGTTCATCCACACCCAGCCGGCCCATCTCCAAAAGCTGAGCGGAGCTCCGATGGAGTCTTCAGATCGCAACGCAGCACGGGCGTCGCACATTCGCCTGCGGCTGGCTCCCGTGGAGCCGACCAGCGAAGGCGAGTAGGCCCGGTGCCTGGCCTGTTCCACTGCGGTGACGAAGCTGGACAGACAATCCAGTCTGTCTGGAGTGAATTGAAAAGTGGAATTCGCTCTCAGGGCAGCATGTGGCCCTAGGCGTCGGAGTCGATTTCGTTGTCGTGTTCTTCGACGACGTGAGCGGCTTTCGCTTTCCCCTTGGATCGCTGTCGCATCTCGTTGAAGTGCGGGCCGCGCAGCAGCTGTTCTGCGGACTGTTCAAACCGCAGCATCCGGTCGCCGATGTACTCCACGCGGCGCGTCACCTCATGCGAGGTCTGTTGCATACCGCCCGAGATCAGCGTGGTGACGCCCAGGAACAGCAGCATCTGGCCGACCGTACAGATCAACCATCCCGTGGGGGCGTAAGATGCGTGTTGAGGCGACTTGCCGAAGTAGGACCACAAGACCATCGTGGTTCCGACGGTGATTAACCCGACTCCCAGATAAGCCAGGACCTGCCCCCACATTGATTCGGAGCGGCCCGGTTTGCGGGCGTCCTGGGACAGGAATGCCTGCAGATCAAAGTGCGGACCGATCAGCGATTCGTGCGCTGGGTCCAGGCGATGCTGCTTGGCTCGCGATGCCGTTGCGGGGCGGGGTGAACGTGGTGCGACGTGAGTCGGCTCGTGCTGTTCTGGAGGTCCATCGGTTGCCACGGGCTGTTCCACTGCCGGAGGCGCTTCGATGGCCTTGGCCACGGGGGCTCGCTCGGGAGCGGCCTTCAGCAATGGTTCCGGAGGTCCCAGCTTGACGGCCTCGGGAGGCGTGGTCTTGATGGGCTCGATCGGGCGTATCGAGGCTGCCTTGGTGGAGACGATTGGATTGGCCGGTGTCTCGGACTTCTTCTGAGCCACGGGGGCTTTGTCAGCCTCTGCGCCAGGAGTGGCGAAATGAGGACGACGAGGAGGCACCGGAGGGGGCGGAGGTGCGACCGGCTGCGTCACGGTGTGGGCGGAGTCGACTCGCCATGTCGTTCTTGGTTTGGGGGCCTGTCGCTCGGGACGGGACCGATCGGGGCGATCTCGACGAACCGCATTGCCTGCATCAAGTGACTTGTCTTCGGCAGCGACTTCCAACATTTCTGTCGTCGCGGCGACGTCAAAAGTCGCAGGTGGAGCTTCCTCATCCACCTGAGCGTTCACAGCCGGGGGTGTGGCCTGTGCGACCAGTTCGGTCGGCACTGAGGTGGCTGCAGCTGCGGCAGTCTCGAATGGGCCAGGTGTGTTTGTGGAGCTGACTGACGAGGTGGCTGGCAGGGCAGAGGCGATCTCGAGACCGTCCCCTTTGGACCAGCGCTCCAACAGCTCGCGCGCGCTTCGAGTGTCCGGATGCAAAGACGGAGCGTAAATTCGCTGGATCTCGGTCCCGCACGACGTGCAGTTCAGAGATTGCCCGTTCTGAGCGATCTCAGCTGCGACTTCCGTGTGACAACGTGGACACCACATCCCTGTGTAACCCCCTCAACGTCTGCTGCGGTTCCACTCCGACCGACCTTGGTCACTGTAGTTTCCGCAACGTGGGGAATGTTCCCGCAATGAGCAAATCTACGCAAGGGCGACTTTCGTCGTCCGGGGGGATTCGGCTATCTCGCGACTGCTGTGGCACGGGTTGCAGTGGGCAATCGCAGCTGGGTCGGCTGATTGGTACGACTGGCTCCGGGAGCGGGGGCCTCCAATGCCACTGTTTGAGTGGTCTTGCGGAGAGGGCGCGAGATCAAGGCCAACGGAGCTGTCATGTTCGGGCTTTGCGACCGGATCACGACGTCGTTCTTGGCGGGAGGATTCGACTTTGAAGCCAGTTGAGGATTGGCTTTTGCGGATTGAGCTTTCGGATTGCGAGTGCCGTTCAGAGCGTATTGAGCATCGCGAGGCAAGTTCGGGCTGCCCGCCATCACCCACTTGCCCCAGTCTTGCTCCAGTGCACTGACAGAGTTGTAGTCGTAGTGCTTTTGCACAGCCTTTTCCCATCCCCCGGAGAGGGCATCCGCCAGAAAGTCGAGGTAGACCCGCTTCCCATCGCTGCCCGTTCGCTGCACCAGGAACTCTGCCAGCGAGTAACCTTCGGCATAGAGGGTGTAAAGGTCCTCGGGGTTCGACGGGTACTCGCGAATCTCGAACAGGGTCTGCAGTGGCATCTGCTGACGGCGTCCAAAGACCCGGTTGAGCAGATCAACTTGCCGGAGTCGCTCGCTGGGGTGTTCAACCAGAGTCGCTGCGCCTTCATCGGCCCAGCGGGGCAAGGGGCGACGAAACTTGGAGGCGAAGATCGTGTGACAGACTTCGTGGGGAACCACAGAGTCGAGAACCCGCTCAAGCGTTCCGCGGACTCGCATATCCCAGCTGTGAACCTGACCGTTTTCAAATGTAAATGTGGTCGACCCGCTGGCCCCCATGCTGCCGACAGTCACTTGAATCGGACAGGGTGTCGACCAGTTGGGGAGTACTTCGCCGGTCCACTCCTCTGCAAGGATCTTTCGAAAGTACTCTGCGGTTCGGGCGACCTGTTCAGCCACTTGGGGATCGGCTGCGTGAGCGACAAAATTGGGTGTCGCAAAGGAAGCTCCGATTGCAGTTCTGGCGAGAAGAAGGGCGAAGACGAGTCCCGAAATCCAGCGAATGTGCATTACGTCCCTGCCATGAGAGTGGTCACCTCCCGGGCATCGTGCCGCTAAGTGGGAGGAGCTTTATTCGCCAAGCAAACACCGCGCCGTCGATCATCAAGACCAGAAAGGTTGTCGTATCTGGCCTGAATCGCACGCTTTGCGCGACACCTTGGATCTTGCGGTCACGCTGGAGCGTGTAACTCCTACAAATCCTGAGCGCATTCGAATAAAAGGTTCAATATGCGTGTGAAATTCAACTCATTTACATCGTAGTCGTATGGACTTACATCAAATTCGTGTGTTACAAGCCGCCTCAGGTAAGCCAGCTTTGAATTTCGCATCAGGGAATGCAATGCTGAACTTCAACCACCGCAGCTGATGCAACCGGGCAAGGACGCCGTGATGAATACTGTCGCAACGCAGTTGGATGGACTTCCAGTCTCTGAACTCAGGCCACTCACTATTTCCGCACCACTGCAGCCGATCAATTCTGTCTACAAGTCGTTTGCCTATCGCTCGCGAGTCTGGTGGACCGCAGCTAGTCTGACCATCGGGGCTGTGCTCACGGCGTGGAATCCTCCGCTGCCGAAACTTCCTGGTTATTGGGAGTTGGCGATCACTTTAACGGGAGTGGTTCTGTTCTGTATGGGGGCAGCGATTCGCGTGGTGTCGGCCTCCTACATTTGTGCTCGCAAGAGTTTGGATGTCGTTGACACGGGACCGTACTCGATCTGCCGCAATCCTCTGTATTGGGGAACACTGCTGATGGTGCTGGCGTTCCCATTCCTGATGAGAAGTCCGCTGCTTGCTCTCTCGATGGTTCCGATCATCCTTCTCTACACCTATGCGGTGGTTCCCGTGGAAGAGATGGTCATGACGAACCGACACGGTGAGAAGTACATGGAGTACTGCAAATCGGTATCGCGCTGGTGGCCGAATGTCCGGGGATATAAGTCGGGCGAGGCGATGGGACGCCAGACTGAAGGCTTCTATAAAGAGTGCAAGCGATTGGTATATTGGGTCGCTTTGGCTGTCGGTCTGCATGTGATTTTCCGCTTTCATGATGCGTCGTGGTGGATGCATCCCTTGTCTTGGTGGTAAGCTCTTCTGATCTGGCCGCATCTCGTCGTGCCAGATGGGGAGAATGCCGCTATGTCTCCGATTGGTATCCAGCTTCGCTGTTGGCCACGGATTGTCGTTGTTTTCGGCGTCCTGCTCCTTTGGGTTGCGACAGAAGGGGCGGCAGAGGACAAACGGTCCGCGAAGTTTGATGTTCGCGTCGAAGAGAGATCCGATCGCCCCTGGCTGTATCGGACTCGTCACTTTGCGGTACAGACTGATATTCCACGCGAAGAAGCTGAGGAGCTTCTGCAGCGTCTGGAAACGATGCTGGTTCTGATCAGCAAATACTGGGGACGGCCGAATTCGCAGTCCATCGACATGTATGTCGTGCGCGATATCGAGAAATGGCCCCCGGGATTATTAGACTCCGGGGGAATGCAAAGCGTTCTCGGGGGTGGCGGTGTTACGTTTGGGCAGACCCGGCAGAACTCTCAAACGGGAGAAGTTCTTGCATCGCGAGCTGTGGTTTATGCCACAGCCGACCATGGCACGCCTCAACATGAGGCGGTGCATGCCTACTGCATACTGAATTTTGGCCGCACGGGACCGACCTGGTATTCCGAGGGCATGGCCGAGATGGGCCGATACTGGCAGGACAAGCAGGAAGCTGTCATCTGCGACCCCGAAGTGGTGAAGTATCTGAAGTCAGAACCGCCGAAGCACCTCTTGGAAATCACCTCGCCCGCTGAGCGGACCGGGGACAATTGGCAGAACTACGCGTGGCGTTGGGCGCTCTGTAACCTGCTGGCAAATAATTCAAACTACGCACCCCGGTTTCACCCGCTGGGGATGGCGCTCCTGAATGCTCAACGGACCAGCTTTGAAGATGTCTATGGCCCGATGGCGAAAGAGATCACGTTCGAATACGAACTGTTCCTCAAACACTTTGACAATGGATATCGCGTTGACCTGTGCAGCTGGGATTGGAAGGCTCGCTTCAACCCCCTTCAAGCCCGGGCCATCAATGCCAAGGTCAAAGCGGCAGGGGGCTGGCAGCCGTCACGGATCTTGGTGAAATCAGGCCAGCGGATTCAGTACTCCACGAACGGGACATGGTCACTATCAAAAGGTGGAGAGAAGCTGACAGCTGCGGGCGCTTTCAACGGGACCGGTCGGCTGGAGGGAGTTCTGTTCCAAGACTACAAACTCAGCGAGCCATTCGAGCTGGGTGCCGAGGGAACGTTTGTGGCTCCGTCCGATGGACGGCTGTACGTAAGGAGTCGCGATGACTGGGCCGGGCTGGGCGATAACTCCGGCGAGATCACTGTGAAGTTCCAGAAGGGCGAGTAGCTCTGCCTGGTTTTGATGGCCCGCCCGATTCAAGCAGATTCATAATTGGTCTTCACTCGGAGAAAGAACAGACAGGAATGTCTGTTCCACTCAATTCAAAAGTTCGGACTGACATTCCTGTCTGTCCGAACTGAAAGCAAACTCTGAATTCGCACGGGTACGCCCCTCAGCTACTCTTTCGGCTCCGACCAGTTCAGGTGCTTGTGCAGGAACTGGTAGGTGCCGACGCCGTTGATGGTATGTGGGCCGTCGAAGACCTCGATCTCGGTGCGGTCGCCGATCCCGAGTTTGTCGTAGTGCCGCTTGACCTTGTAGTACTCCCACCCGACCCACTCATCGGGAGCGACTCCGTCTTCATGGCCACGTTCGACCATGAACGGTCGCGGAGTCATCAGTGACGACAGCTCCGCATAGTTCGCGATGTGGGCCATGTTCCACTCAAAGATTTCATACTCACCGGTGAACATGTAGCTGTAGCGATCTTCGGTGGTCACGATCTTGAGCACCCACTCGTCGAAGTCGGCGGAGCAGATGGAGAGACAGTACCCGGCGTTTCCCTTGCCGCCCGGCAGCATCGGCGGGACGCGCACAGCTGTCTTCCCCCCGTAGGAAAGTCCATAGAACGCAATGCGGTCGGCATCAACAAACGGCAGAGTGGCCAGCCAGTTCAGCGTCTGCTGATGCTGGGGGACGATGTAGCTGAAGAGTGATCGCCCGAGCGGATTCGACTTGCGCTGCAGGACGCGGAACCTGTCCTGTCCGCGATAGGGATTCTGAGGGGCATAAACGATGAACCCGCGTTTCACGAGCACCGAACTGAAGCCCTTGTAGTAGTGATACGCTTCGTGCTGGGGATCTTCCGAGATCGTGTCTGCGGGAATCCCCTCCAGCCCGTGCTGACAGACCACAACCGGACGTTTCTCCCCGGGTTTCAGATCCTTGGGAATCAACAGGATCCCGCCCGCAAAAACAGTGGATCGCGTAGAGCCATACGACGAATCTTTGCCTGGCTCTCGTCCCTCCACTCTCCTCTCTCCTCCCTTCTCCCACACATCCAGAATCACTTCGTACCCCGTATGCGTCGGCTCGTCGATGATCTTCCGGGTGCGGGCATTCGGCGGGAGCAGGTCATACGGGATGCGGCCGATCAGTTCGTCGTAGATCTTGTCTCGGTAGACCTCCTGAGTCTCCTGCCACTTGGCGAGTGACGAACGGTCAGCCCCGGCCCAGACCTTGTCGCGGTACTTGTCCGACACGTGCATGAGTCGCTGGTTGTATTGGCGGAGTTCTTCGCACTGCCGTTTTTGCCGGGCGGCGATGTACTGGCGTTGAGTTTCGCTCTCATCGGGGTCTTCATGGCGGATCGACTCGGGAGGTGTCGGCGATAGTGTCTGTTTCACCAGCGTCATGGTCTCGCTGGTCCCCACCGGTCCGGTTCCATCTCCCGACTTGATGAGATGAATCATGTCGGTAGCGCCGAGCTTCTCGTAGTGAGTTTTCGCTCGTGCAAACTCGCGCTCGACAGATTCGAGAGGTGGCGTTCGCAGTACCCCCGGCGCAGCTCCGCCACTGCGACCGGGACGCGGCGCGGGAGGGCCATCAATATTCGGTCCGGCGCAGGCCTCGATAATCAGCTGTCGTGGAGCGATCAGACTCGCGACCTCAGCATCACCGAACTCCGCCAGCTGACGCCACACGTTGCGGTAGATCGGCTCACGCCAGACGTTCTCCCGCTCTTCAAAATATCCCGACACGATGCAGACATCGATGCGGGGATCGACAGCTGCGGCATGGAGAGCGAGCAGGCCCCCTTCGCCGTGTCCCCAGACGACCAGAGGAACTTCTTTTCCCGATGGATCGGTAGGAGTTCCGCGAGCATCGACTAAGGCGAGGATCTTCTGAACTTCATACCCGATGAGATGACGCCCCAGCTCGAACGAGTTGCGGTAGAGGAACTCGCGTTGCGTCTGGTTGGTGAAGCGGACCGATTGGGTGCCGGAGTTTTCGTCGCTGCGAGAGATAATGACTGGAATTGTCGAGCCGATCCCCATCTCGGCCAGCAGGCGACCTGGGATTCGCGAGGCCAGTTCAACGCCCGGCAGATGGCCGGTCACTTCCTCGGGAGCATGATCCGCATCGGGGATGTAGATCAACGAGGCGGAGCTGCCGCTGGTCAGCGTCACCGATTCGACAGTCACTCCCTCCAGGACATCGCGACGGTCGTGGATCAAGGTTCCGGGTTTTGCTCCTGCGGAGTGCCCCCACACATAGGGCGTCTGGCCGTTCTTCGGCACGCGCGAATCGACAATGCCCAGTGAGGTCTTCAGCCGCTCGCGGTTCGGAGCGATGCTCTTTTCATAGGCCTCGGGTGAGCTGTAGTCGCGGTGCCAGAGGGCTTCGCGGCTTTGACGGGAGAGGGCGATCTCCTGTTCCGCGAACTCGCCAATGCCTCGAACCATCGCCTCGTCGAGGGGCTCGTTCAGCTCCAGCTTCTGTGTGCCGGGCAGGACATCATCCGCTGCGACTGCGGGACGAATACGGTCCCATTCCAAGGTGAAAAACAGGAAGCTCAACAGGCAACAGCAACGAATCGGAATCATGTGCAAGTTCTCCTCCTTCGCAGTAGACACTGGACTTTCGGATAAATCCAGCGTTACTGATGGGTGAGGCGTTGTGCCACCCGGGAGGGCGAAGCTCCTGCTGAGTCGCTTTCCAATTCAGACACGGTCTGGCAGACACGACTCAGCAAGAGCTTCGTCCTCCCCAAGAGGCAGGCTGATGAGGTCCGTCCGACAAAAAGTCCTCGGACCTGCCGCATTTGCTCGAACTTTCTCTACAATTCGTCACACATCGTCCGGTCCCAGCAGACCGGGAACGATCTCTCTCAGGAGTATTCAGCGTGTCGGCAAAAGCGTGGGGCGGACGATTCCAGGAACCAACAGACAAGCGGGTCGAGCGATTCACCGAATCGATCAGCTTCGACGCCCGTCTGGCCGAGGTCGACATCCGCGGGTCGAAGGCTCACTCGGCGATGCTGGCCGAAGTCGGTCTGATCACGCCCGCCGAACGCGACCAGCTTCACGCAGCTCTCGACCAGATCGGGGCTGAGATCGAACGTGGCGAGATGGTCTGGAAGACCGAACTCGAAGACGTGCATATGCACATCGAGTCGGCGCTGATTGCCCGGCTGGGCGATGTGGGTCGAAAGCTGCATACCGGCCGCAGCCGCAATGACCAGGTTTCGACCGACTTGAAGCTCTATGTCCGCGACGCGATCGATCATGTCGATCATCTGCTGGAGCAGGTCCAGCGGTCGTTTGTGGAGCGCAGCGACCGTGACCTGGATGTCGTGCTGCCGGGCTACACACACATGCAGCGGGCCCAGCCGGTGTGCGCCGTACATTACTGGTTGTGCTACTGCGAGAAGTTCCAGCGCGACCGTGATCGGCTGGCTGACTGTCGCAAGCGGGTGAATGTCTCACCGCTGGGAGCCGCCGCACTGGCGGGGACTTCACTTCCGATCGACCGGCACAAGTCGGCAGAGCTACTGGGCTTTGCCGAAGTCGCCGCCAACAGCCTCGATGTCTCCAGTGACCGCGACTACCTCATCGAGTTCACAGCCGCTCTGAGCCTCATTGCGGTGCACCTCAGCACTTTGGCCGAGGAGTGGATTCTGTGGTGCACCACGGAGTTCAACATGCTGCATCTGCCGGATGCATTCACGACCGGCTCGTCGATCATGCCGCAGAAGAAGAACCCCGATGTGCTGGAATTGATCCGCGGCAAGACGGCCCGCGTCGTCGGGGCACTGCAACAGCTGTTCGTCCTCGTGAAGGGACTGCCGCTGGCGTACAACCGCGACCTGCAGGAGGACAAGCTGGCCGTGTTCCAGGCATACGACACGGTGGTCGCCTCACTCGAATTGACAGCTGAAATTGTGCGGCGGGCTGAGCTGAAGCGAGAGGCAATCCATGCCCGACTCGAAGATGGTTTCCTCGATGCCACGACATTGATGGAGTATCTGATCCGCAGTGGTGTCCCGATGCGCAGCGGGCATGAGATCGTCGGCAAGCTGGTCGGCGAGTGTGAGGCTCGCAAGTGCCGGCTGGCCGATCTGACACTGGCCGAGTTGCAGGCCGCGTGCCCGGCGATCAAGGCCGATGTCAAAAACTCACTCGGGTCTCACAACGTCGTGAAGGCGCTGCAGAGCTACGGCTCTGGCGGCTTTGGACCGGTGAAGGACCAGCTGGCAAAGTGGAAGACACGGTTTGCGTAATGTGTGTTTCTGATTCTACAGCGAGCGGCGGGCGTGAGCCTGCCGTGCCAGCAAGTTTGTCGAGTGTTGAGCACTATCGCGTGTCGCCAGAAGATGTCCCTCACGCAGGTCGAGTACGGTAGAGAGTAACGAGCTCCGGTTGGCACGACGGACTGACGTCCGGCGCTCGCTGCCGTGTGAGCATAAGTGTCTTATTTATCTGGTGGTAGTGACGGCTCGGTGATGATTTCGTAGAGGGCAGCCAGCTGGACGCCATCGCGGCGGACCTCGGCCAGTTGGCGTAAACCGGGCGGGGCGTTCTCGGGCGAACCGGCGGGATCGTCGAGTGATTCTCGCGGGTCGGCCAATCTCCGAAAGACGAGGATGTATTTCACGCGGCTGCGGATGCTGTCGTCGTAGGCGTCGAGCTGGATCTTATGCTTCTTGAGAATCGGCGACTGCAGCGCCATGCCCGGGAGTTGAAGCGGGTGCAGCACCGGGGCGACGAAGAGAGTCGAGCCCTTCGGGACCTGTTTAACGATTTGCTGTTCGAGAGTACGGGTGATCGAGTCGGCCCAGTAAGTCCGCTCGAAACCTAGCGCACTGGCGCCCCGCAGCCCACCGGTCAGCCAGCTGTAATAGCTGAGCTGGCAGGGGTGGAGCGTGATGAAGGTGTAAGACTCACTGAACAACAAGATCGCAATCACTGGGAGGGCGAAGCTCCTGCTGAGCCGCTTCGTCAAATGAGTGTCTGCTTGCGAGACCGGCTCGGCGGGAGCCTTGCCCTCCGCAACAGGAAGGTGGCTCGTCAGTCGATCGAGCAGGCACGCGGCACCTCGGCCGATGCAGACGGCCCACAGCGGGAACGAGACGAGAAAGAGCCGTTCGCCGTCGTAGACCGGGATCCCGGGAGCCGCGAAGAGGCAAAGGGGAAAGAGCATCACCGCCAGAATGAGTTGCAGGCGGGAGTCAGTGATCGCTGTGGGAGCGGTGGCAGAGGAACGTCCTTTTGCGGAGAAAAAGGCGACAGTAGAGCCGTAGAGGCCGAGGATGTGCAGACCAACGGGGACCGTGACAGCGAACATCACCCACGGGTAATGCCAGGGGACTTCGTTATCAACGTACTTATGTCCGAGGTACCAGCAGTTGAGATGGATGCGGTTGGCGGGGGCAAAGTACTCCTTCGCATGGCCGAGCGGGTCGATCCATAACCACGGCCAGCCGACAAACATCACCAGCGCCGACACGAAGCCGACCACAGCCACAGCTGTGATGCCACGACGACCGAATCGCCAGATCGCCCAGAGCGAAAATGGCACCGGAAAGAGGATCGCCTGAATCTTGGTCAGGAGGGTGAGCCCCAGCAAAAAACTGGTCAGTACGATCGGACGCCAGGGGAACGACCAGGGCGAACGCTTCCCAGAGGCCGCTGCGTGCTCAGCCATCGCAGCCGGCCAGCGATCTGCGGTGACTAGTACGGTGACCGTGAAGAAGAACCCGACGACGGTTTCGATACTCGCGATGTGGGCGTGTGCGAAGACTCGCGGCATCAGGGCCAGGGCCACAGCTGCGAAACCTCCGGCCAGTCGACCATACCAGCGCGAGGTGAACCAACCGACAAGAAAGACTGTCAAAGCATAGACAATCGCCGAAGCCGCCCGGGCCTGCACCGTGAAGTAGGGACGCGGCCCTAATTCCGGATCAGTGGCAACTGGCCAGACCACCTGCATAGCGTCGTGCCCAGCTGCGAGGATCAATCGTCCGAGCGGTGGGTAGTCGGACTGATAGCCGGGAGCAGAGTAAACCTCGTACCAGCTCGTGGGATCAAGCAGTCCCCAGCCGTACGAGCAGAGGTTTCGCCACAGGACGATCCCCGCCTCGACGTTGAGCACCTCATCGGTGGTGAGGCCGGGACCTTCGGGAAGGGAAGGTCGATCCCCAGCGGGGTCGAGAGTCAGCAAAGCGGCAAGTAATACCAGTAACGCGATCCAGCCTGGCTTGAGCAGGCGGGTCAGCCAAAAAGAACAAATCGAGGCGTTCCCCAGGGCAGGGAGCGCCTCGATCGTTGGGTTCGAGCCGTGCATCAGCGATTCCGGTGGATCCACACATGTCGCCCGTTGACGGGCTCGTCGGATCTGCAGAGCAATTGATCGTTCTCACCAACGCCTTTGGTTTCCCCCGAATGAATCCTCGGCTATGCCGAAAATGGACCCACTGACGCTCGGAGAGCAAAGGTCTCACGCGGGAAGAGAGCCCGCAGGACGTTGAATGATGACGATCTCCTGATCCGTTTCACCGAGAACACGTCGGCCGATGTCTCCATAGTACCGGCACGGAGTGACTTCCGGCAATTCGCAAGGTGACGGCTCCGCCGTCCCCCACAACTAGGCCAATTGCTTTTTGCGATTGACCAGCGTGCGAATTCGTTCTGCCAGAAGAGCCGAGTCAAACGGCTTGCGGAACGTTTCGTTGAAGAAGGAACGGTCGAAACCGGCGGCATTGTCTTCATCGCTCAACAGAGCGATCAACACCGTGTCGGTGTAGTCGGCGTTCTTTCGGAGGTTCTGGGCGATCATGAGCGCCTCGTTCCGGCCCATGCCGAAATCGATGACGACACAATCAGGATGGAGTGATTCGGCCTGAATTCCAGCCTCGAAGCCGCTGCCTGCGACTTCGGTCTTGAATTCGTCTGCGGGCAGGGCGCTCAACAGAGACGACTTAACGCCTCCGTCGATTCCGACCAGCAGCAGCTTGCCCATGGCCTCGTCTTCGAGTTCGCCAAGGGGCATGCCGTGTTCCTTCAGGAACCGGATCAGGTGTTCACGCGGAATTCGACGGTCCTGCGAACCGGGAATGCGGTAACCGCGTAGCCGGCCTGAATCGAACCACTTACTTACAGTACGTGGGGCGACTTTACAGATTCGTGCGACTTGACCAGTGGTAAAAATGGTCCTCATTTTGCGGGCTCTCCAATTACACCATGCAGCTCTGGGGTTGAGGGCGTTAGCCCCCAGTCATCTCGTCCGAGTGTCCAAGCCTGCTCTCCGTGCCTGGGTCGTGGGTCCTCATGGCATTGAGCTTGAACGGGCGCGAGATGCTCAGGCATCCACGTGCACACAAGGTGACTTTTCATCAGGCATGCTCAGGTCATCGCCGAAACTGAGCACGAGTAGACGTCCTGTCCTCTTATGCGGCAGGTGCTCCGCACCTGCTGATTGGGAAGCGGACCGGTTGCGTGATTGCAGCATCCATGCTGCCATCCGGTCACATCCAGCTATTCCGCCCCCCAAACTAATGGACTTGTTCATTTGGTCTGTTGAGCAACGTCTTGTTACTCACCGGCATCGCCTCCGGCCAAACCGCGCGAACTCGTCTGGAGAGTTAATTCGGCATAGCAGTCCTCATCACTTCAGCCAGACTTGCGGGAATCGCCGGGAAGAGGGGCTGTGCCTTCTACACCCGTCAAGCTCAATCACCCGAAGTGTCTCTCCAAGACCAATGTAGGAGCAATTCGGCGGCAAAATCTGCCGAATAGGCGCAATCCGACCATTCGGAGGGCTGCGATAAATCCACCAATCAGCGCAATCCCTACAATCGATTCCTTGGACGGGTCTTTCACTCGTGACGGATTCGCTGACCATCCGCGATCCATTTTCAGTCAGAATGGACGGCAGGCTGTGGATTCGCAGATTCCGGGGGGACAGCTCTCCTCTGTTGGCGAATTCGCGTCAAACCACTCCAATGCGTCTGTCGGATTCTTTGTCCCATCTTTGGGTGACGCGCACGTGATTTCGCTGGAACTCCTCATCCCGACTCTCGTCCAATCCGGTGCTGAGAAGCAGCTGGTGTTGTTGGCGACGGGACTGCCGCGAGATGAGTTTGATGTCCGGGTGACCTGCCTGACGGCGGGGGGACCGTATGAAGAGTCTCTTCGAGCTGCGAATATCCCCGTCACGATTCTGGGAAAGCGGTTTCAGTTTGACCCGCTGGCGTTTTTCCGGTTGCGAAGTCACCTGCGAGCCCGCCAGCCCGACATCCTGCATACCTGGCTTTTCGCCGCGAACAGTTATGGACGCCTGGCTGTGCCGCGCGGGGCGTCGACACGAGTCATAGTCTCCGAACGTTGCGTCGACAGCTGGAAGAGTTGGCAACTGAGCGTCGACCGCCGACTGGTGGGGCGAACCGATTGTCTGGTCGGGAACTCGCAAGCGGTTGTCGACTTCTACCGCCCGCTGGGTTATCCCGACTCAAAGTTACGTGTGATCCCGAACGGCGTGGAAATCCCAAAACCTCCCGCCCAGTCGCGTGAGGCTTTTCTCCGTGAGCTCAAGATTCCCGCGGATGCCCAAGTGGTGATAGCAGTCGGTCGGTTGGCTCCCCAGAAGCGGGTGGCTGATCTGGTCTGGTCAGCCCAGTTGTTGAGACAAGCCGATCCCCGGGCCTACCTGGTCATCGTGGGAGACGGGCCGCTACGCAGTTCGTTGGAGCAGTATGCTCGGGAGGTCGAGGTCACCTCGCATGTTCGGTTCCTCGGCCATCGGTCGGATGCCGCCTCGCTGCTGCATCATGCCGATCAGGTCTGGTTGGGCAGTGAGTTTGAGGGGATGTCCAACAGTCTGATGGAGGCGATGGCCTGTGGCCGACCGATCGTGGCCACCGCAATTCCCCCCAATCAGGAACTGATTCAGCACGGAGTCCACGGGTATCTCGTCAATGTGGGGGACAGCGCCGGGTTCGCGCAGTTTTCGCTCAAGTTGATGAACGAGCCGGAATTGGCGGCTCGATTTGGGAATGCTGCCCGACTGAAAGTGGAGGCCGAGTTGTCGGTGCCCCGCATGATCGAGCGACATGTCGCCCTTTACCGCGAAATGATGGGGCAACCTGCTCCCCAATAGTCTGTGCCGATTTGCGTCATCTGTGTCCCCCTCTTCTTCGACAGCACTGGGACACAGATTTGCAGGATGACACAGGTAGAAGAGGTCGGAAATCGGGAACTGTCTGTGTGAGACTGCTCTGGCCGGGAAGTGGGCAAGCAGTACGTCAACGCGTACTATTGAACGGCGGCGTTCTGCGTCGTGTGTTGCATCCTGTGATTGTGAGTGAGTCGCCCCATGCATGTGGCCATCGTGACAGCTGGCGGAGCGGGTATGTTCTGCGGCTCGTGCATGCAGGACAACACGCTGGCCCGTGGGCTGATTGATGCCGGGGCGCGGGTGACGTTGATCCCGACCTACACACCGATCCGGGGCGATGAGCCGAACCAGAGCCAGTCGCGCGTCTTTTTCGGCGGGATCAATGTTTACCTGAATGCGAAGTCGAAGCTCTGGGCGGGCTTGCCGACCTGGTCGAAATCATGGCTCGACTCCCCGTGGGTGATTCAACAGCTGACGCAATTCGGTGTCAGCAATGACGCCGCCGAGTTGGGGGATCTGACGCTCAAGATGCTCGCCGGTGGTGATGGGCCTCTCCGCGAGGCGGGAGAGGAACTGGCCCGCTTCATCGGCCGGGAGTTGAAACCCGATATCGTCGTGTTCAGCAACGCCCTGTTAAGCGGATGCCTGCCTCAGATTCGTCATGAGTTCGGTGGTCCGATCGTCTGCGTGCTGCAGGGGGACGATGTCTTCCTTGATGGACTGCCCGACTCACACCGAACAGCGGCGATCGCCGCTGTATCGGAGCGGGCGAACGGGTTTGATGGGTTTCTCACGCACTCGAATTTCTATCGCGATCGTATGGCGGCGATGTTGAGCCTGCCGATCGAGCGGTTTCAGACGATTCCCTTGTCGATCGACCTCGAACCGCATGTCGGCAAGCCCGGAGAGCGAGCCAGCCACCCATTCACGATCGGGTATTTTGCCCGGCTGGCCCCGGAGAAGGGGCTACACCATTTGATCGATGCGTTTGAATACCTGAAGGGGATGCACCCGGATGCCCGATTGCGAATTGGTGGGTATGAACCGGGCCAGCACCGCTCGTACATCCGTGCCCAGAAGAACCGGCTGGCGAAGTTCGGTTCGGACGTGCAGTTTGTCGGCAGCCCGGATTCGATCGATGAGAAGGTCGCGTTCTACCGCTCCATCGATGTTCTGTCGGTCCCCTCCGATTTTGAGGAGCCGAAGGGGCTTTCTGTTCTGGAGGCTTGGGCCAACGGTGTTCCGGTCGTGCAGCCCGCAGCTGGGGCGTTCCCAGAACTGATCGGTCATCACGGCGAGGGAGGTTTGCTGGTCCCACATCGGGATGCCCGGGAACTGGCTGAAGCCTGGAGCCGACTGTATCGAGATCAAGATGAGCGCCTGCGACTCGCTGAGAGTGGGCATCGAAAGGTGAGAGATCGGCATTCTCACGCCGCAGCTGCGAAAGAGGCGTTGAGAGTGCTGCGAGGAATCCGCCGGAAGGATCGATAAAGGGACGCGAAGGACTCGCATTCTCCAGTTCAAGGCTCAAACGCGATTTCGCCAATAGCCAGGCTCTCGATGACTATGCATCACCGAGAGAATGAGAATGCTATCCGTTTCTACAGAGTAAATGATCACGTAGGGAAAGACTGGGACGAGGAACCGACGAAGATCGTCCTCCAGGCGATGCCAGCGATTCGGGGCTGCGACCACTTGCTGGATGGCTGATTCGATCGACTCGATGAACCGCATGCCTAACTGACTTTGGCAACTCGCATAGTACACAGCAGCAGCCCGATGCTCTTCGAGGGCTTCCGGGTGAAACTCGTACCTCACGGGGTAATCGCTCGTCGGACAATTGCCAGAGCCTCTTCGCCCGGGATCGTTTGAACTCGCCCGTTTCGGACATCGTCACGTCGGTTCAGAGATTCCTGAATCCATAACTCTTGAACTTGTTGGACCTGCTCTGGATCCAGACTCTCCACAAGCAGTTCCGCCAGTTGAGCACGCTCGGCACTTGTCAGTGACATCGCTTCGGAAGCCAGTTGTTCGAGGGTCATGCTCATATCATCAGTCTACTCAGGTGGGTGAGTGGTTCCAAGACAATTCGCGAGCGAGAGGGACTCGACACTTCCTCATGATCCGGGAGAGACTTGTCTCCCTCGCTCCCAGCCACCTAACCCGGCTCGTACAGCTTCGCGACCCAGTCGCCGTACCCGTTGTATTTGACGGTATCGAAGTTTTCTCGCGAGCCGAGCATCCACTCGTACTGCTGGCTCCAGCGAGGGTGAGGGACGGCGGGATCGACGTTGGCCTCGAACGAGTATTCGTGCGGGTTGAGCGTGTTCCAGAACGTCGATGGCTGCTGGTCGGTGAACTCAATCCTCACGATCGACTTGATGCTCTTGAATCCATACTTCCACGGGACGACCAATCGGACTGGTGCACCATTCTGCTTGGGTAGCGGGGCTCCGTAGATCCCGGTGGCGATGAAAGCCAGCTCGTTCGTCGCCTCTGCCAGTGTCAGTCCTTCCTGATAAGGCCAGGGGTAGGTGGTGTCGAGCTGATGCCGGGCTTCGGTCGGTCGCATAAAGGTTTCGAACCGCACGTACTTCGCGGTCGGTAACGGGTCAGCCGCCGCGACAAGGTCCTTGAGCGCAAAGCCGGTCCACGGGACACACATCGCCCATGTCTCGACGCAGCGATGGCGATAAGCCCGCTCTTCGAGCGAGAACGTCGAAACGATCTGATCGAGATCATACGTCCGGGGATTTTTGCATAGGCCGGCGACCTCAACCGACCATGGCGTGGGATTGAATCCCGAGATATATCGAAAGACTTCCTTGGACGACGTGAACTCATAGAAGTTCGCGAATTGCTCGGTGTCGCGTTTGATCGACTCGTCGCGACCGTATTCAAACTTCGGCGTGCGGGGGGCTGGGTACTTCGACGTATCGATCGCAACAGCCCCCGCAGCTGTCAGTTCCTGATCGGTAGGGGCTTTCTGGCATCCGGCAAGGAAGAGGGCTGAAGCACCCAGCTCGCACAGGAAATCACGCCGCGAGGGACGCGCTGCCCGGAACACCTCCAGCGGTGTGTGCAGCGATTGCGGCAAATCCCAGGGGCGACGCACAAATCCATTCACGACTTCGGTCTCCATAACCAGACAGCTGTCATGAATGATAGAAACTATCGCCAGCGGTCAACAGGGGCGGTGGGCCAGGGACCATTCGGACGGTAGCGATAGATGACTTGCAACGGAGGGGCGTTGTTGACGGGAGTTCTCGGCGGCGGGGGCCGCGTGACGATCCAGCGACCTGCTTCCGGGCCAGTGAGGGGAGCTGACCCCGCTGGTTGGCCATCGAGGACACGACTCAAGTCGGCCAGAAGTTCTCCGCCATAGGCTGAATGACCCAGCTCAAACCACTCGAATCCGATCGAAGTGGCATCGATCACGTCGATCCAGTCATAGGTGCGGATCTTGACCCAATAAGGACTCGGCTGACCAAGTCGAACAGTGCGATGCCAAAGCCGAGACGCCCACAACGCCAGGTCGCTACCCGACGAGTAAATTGTCACTCGATCGACAACCGGGGCGATCTTGGGGGCGATGTCATTCGCGAACAGACCTGCATCAATATCGGGAGCAGCAAAGACGACCTGGTTGAAATGGGCGGGGCGATTGGGCGTTTGTCCCAGCTGGGCCAGTGCTCCGACGAGTGCCCGATTGCCCAGGCTGTGAGCGACGAGGTGGATCTTGCGCGCCCCCGTCTCGGTAGCGATCCGTGTCAGGAACTCCGCGAGGGGTTTCGTCGAGGCGTCGGCAGAACGCTGGTCCTCGCCATATCCGGTTAGAGCCCCGCGCGAGGGCCAGCTGTAGAAGAGTGGGACACCGCGGAACTGAAGGTCGAACGCCATCTGGGCGGTACGTCGGGCAGCGTCTTGAAAGGTGACGTTGTATCCGTGGATGAAGACAAAGAGAGCCGACTCATCATCGGACGATAGATCGTATCGCATGCGTCCGAGACAGTCGTCCGAGTTCAGGGGCTCGACATTCTTGAGGACGACATGCTTCGCCTCAGATTCCCGGAACTCGAATCGCCAGACGCTCGGTCGCTCGAGTTGTCCGAACTGGTGCTGCTTCGGAATCGAGACTTCGCACTGCCCATAGAAGTTGGTGTCCATCGCAGCTGCCGCTTGAAAACCCGGACGGTTAGTTCCGTAGTAAAGCTTGACTGTTGTGGACGGGGTGGAGTTCGACGGAGAGGGCGAGGACGCGAAAGAGACTCGATCGGCAGATTCTGCCGGCTGTGAACTGGGTAGGGCCTCCACTCCGGTGGGTGGGATCATCCCCCATGGACGCTGGTCGAAGGGGACAACGGCTTCCTGGTACGGTGCGACGTACGCAGGCGGGGCATCAATACAGACGGGCCCCGACTGAGGAAATGAACTCACCGCCCAGCTATCCTGGCAATTCAAAGCCAGACATCCGGGTGCGAATACCAGGGTGAGAAGACCAGTGATCAGGGTCAACAAGCGAGCCATGATCGGAGCTTCCTAGCGTAAACTTTGCACTGAAGCCAAGACGTTTTTGTCGATTTGTGACCCGATCAGAAGCTGTCGGACCGCGCGGGGATTCATAGCAAACGACGCGCCGAATGCCTCGATCGGCAGGACATGAGCGATCTGGCCCGGCCGCTTCAAAATGAACGACCGAGGAGTAATAGAATGGATAGTTCAGGCCTGCTGCCCATGCGAAGTCAGGCCTCGTTGACCCATACTCCATTCATCCGGTCCAGCAGGGCCTCGACCAGCAGCGAATGCAAGCCCAGCGGCGGGCACAGCTGAAATTGAACTCCAGGGAACTGAACGGTGAATTCGGACTGAAAGCCGGTGAGGTCCTCGGCGATATGCGTCCCTGCCGAAAGGAAGAACGGCGACATCTTCACATGAGTGGCCCCGCGCTCGACGCAGCGGGCCGCTCCTTGCGGGATGGTCGGCTCAGCCAGTTCCAGATACGCAATCTCAACAATGTCCTGGGGACGTCTCGCCCTGACGATTTCGGCCAATCGAACCAGATCGGCATTGGCAGCTGCCCGGCGACTGCCGTGTGCGATCAATAGAATTGCTGAGGACATCATTTGTTCCGTAGACTGGGGTTGGTCGCCACTCGTTCCGTGACACTGGATTCAATCGCGGGGCGAATGGCGACACTTCGTTTCATCGGGCGTTCGGGAGATGTTGATGCCACCTGAAGGTCGCTCGTCTGTCGATTCTGCTCCGCTTCCCCAACAGATTGGCGCTTATCGGATCGAGCGCAAGCTGGGCCAGGGGGGCATGGGGACCGTGTATCTCGGGAAACACGAGGACACGGGAAAACTGGCGGCAATCAAGGTTCTCCCCGCGAGCATGGCCCGCGAAGAGGGATTCGTCGCCCGCTTTGCCCGTGAGATCGACGCCATGCATCGCGTCACGGGCGAGAATGTCGTCGAGATGTATGATAGTGGGGAGTGGGAGGGGACCTACTACTACACGATGGAATTTGTGGACGGCGAGACCGTCACGGATCGGATCCTGCGCGAGAAGCGGCTTGGTTGGCGCGAGGTGATCGAGATCGCCTGCCAGGTGTGCAAGGCCCTGAAGGCGGCTCACAACACCGGAATCATCCATCGCGACCTCAAACCCTCCAATCTGCTGCTCAGCAAGGAGGGTGTCTGTAAGCTGACGGACTTTGGTGTGGCCCATGTCTTTGCGGGAGATCAGCTGACGGCGACCGGCGGTGTGATCGGAACTGTGGAGTACATGTCTCCTGAACAAGCCCAAGGCCGTCGCGTCGACAAACGCAGTGACATCTATTCGCTCGGTGCGGTCATGTATGTCATGCTGACCGGCCGGCCTCCGTTCATCGGCAAATCAGCGCTCGACATCGCCCAGAAGCACAAATTCGGTCAGTTCGACAGCCCGCGTCGAATCGTTCCCGAGATTCCGCACTGGCTTGATGAGGTCGTCTGTAAGTGTCTGGAGAAGAATCCCGACAATCGATATCCCGATGCCTACGTGCTCCAGCTGCGATTACAGGAGATCCCCCGGAAGGTCGAGCTGACGCAGAACTCGGGGACTTTTGAGTTTGAGCACATCGACGGCAACGAGGTGACTCTGGCCGCAGATGGTAAGAGTTCCGACCCCGAAGCGGCGGGCGTCGCGATGCGGGAACTGATGAGGGCCCACGTCGAACACGTCAATGAACAAACTTTGATTGAACGGATCCTGGATAGTACCTGGTTCCTGGTCGCAGCTCTTCTGGCGATCATTCTGGGAGGTGTTTACTGGTGGAATCACCGGCTGCCGACGGACGAGGAACTTCTGGCTCAGGGGCAACTCTGGATGGCGGCTGAGCCGGGACCGGGTTGGGAGCGGGCCAAGCGGGAAGTCTTTGACCCCCTGGTCGAGAAGGACGCCAAACGCTGGGCCCCCGAGGTGGAAAAGTACCTCGACAAGATTCGGCTCTACGAACTGCGTAAGTCGCTTCTCGGTCGGCGGGGAACATGGACGTCTCGCGATGCAGAAACCGATGGGGAGCGGCTCCTGCGAAAAGCGGTCCAGCTGCGCAGCCTAGGCCAGAGTGCAGAGGCAAAACAGGTCCTGATCGGTCTGGTCCGATTGACGGAGGGGGACACCGATGCCGCCGACCTGCATGCGCTGGCGAACGACCTGCTCCAAGAGTTGAACAATAAGACGATCAGTCCCGAGCGATACAGCCTCGTCAAGCGAGCCCTGACTCGGGCTGAGGAGTTACGAGCGGGTGGAAACGCCGACGAAGCCCGCGCGCTGCTGCAGACGGTCGTCGATATCTACGCCAGCGACCCCGACGCAGCCACGTTCGTCGAACAAGCGCGCCGCGGACTGATGCCGTGATGTGATCGACCTGCAATGACAAAGCCGTATCACAGCAGGCGATTTTTTAGTGAGTCCACTGCCTCATTGAATGGTCAACTGTGGAGGTACACTTGAGTCAGCGTTGGGTACTCCACACTCATCCCGGAGGGATCTCAGAGATTAGCCGGTGGTTGAGCGGAGCGATACCACCGGTTGATTGTCTGACTCCTGGCATCCCAGCGGGATGCCAGAGTTCTTGTTATCCGGGGGCGCATTACTATTGTTCGAATACATGAGTATCACGCCTTTGCTACTTCTTGCGGTCGCCGATCATGTCCTCAACATACCTGAGCCTGCACTACCACATCGTCTTCAGTACCAAGGGACGAACCCCGTCAATTGATATCGATTGGCGTTCACGACTGCATGAGTATCTCGGTGGTCTGATCCGGGGGTTGGGCGGTGTTCCGGAGGGCGTCGGCGGGGTGGCGGACCATGTGCATCTTCTTATTGGTTTGAAGGCGACACATTGTCTTGCAGATTTCATGCGAGATCTGAAAAAGAGTGCGACGGCATGGATTCGCAATGAATTCGGTCAGGGCGATTTCGCTTGGCAGGAGGGATACTCGGCCTTCACGGTCAGCCCGACATTCAGAAAGAAAGTCTGGAGTTACATCGAGAATCAGGAACGCCACCACCGCCAGTTGTCATTTCGAGAGGAGCTGATCGAGTTATTGCAAAAAGCGGGCGTGGAGTACGACGAGCGTTATCTCGATTAGCTGCCTCTGGCATCCCTCCAGGATGCGAGTCTCCCAGGTCAGATCATCAACCGGTGGTGTCGCTGCGCTCGACCACCGGCTAATCTCTGCGAACCCCTCCGGGGTCATCGAACCCTCTGAAATGAAGGGCGTCCCGAAATCACTTATGCCCATGGTCGGCTTTGGCGTCGCCGCGGGCGAAGATGCTGGCGACGTATTGCAGCACATCGGTGGCTGACTCTTCGTTGTATCCAAAGTTCCGGATCAGGCGGGACTTCACGATGTCGATCTTCTCCTGCGTCTCTTTGTCGATGACATTCGAGACGAGGCTCGTCAGCTTGATCGTGTCCTTCTGATCTTCAAAGAGCTTCATCTCCAGGGCTTTCTGCAGCCGCTCGTTCGTCTTGAAGTTGAAGGTCTTGCCATCGAGCGACAGGGCTCCGATGTAGTTCATGATCTCACGGCGGAAGTCATCCTTGCGTGATTCGGGGATGTCGATGCGTTCCTCGATCGACCGCATCAGTCGTTCATCGGGTTCCTCATCCTGGCCCGTGAAGCGGTTCTTGACCCGCTCCCGCTGGGTGTATGCCTTCACGTTGTCGATGTAGTTCGAGCAGAGCCGCGTCAGCGCATCCTCATCAGCTGCGATCGCCCGCTGGACCTCGTTCTTGACGATGTCGGTGTACTCGTCTTTGACGACGGAGATCAATTGCCGATAGCTGTTCCGCAGCTCCTCGTTGGGGATCAGCGAGTGATGTTGCAGGCCCGACTCCAGTTCATTGAGGACCATGAACGGGTTGAGGCAGGTCGCCGTCGGGTTGGCCACCAGGGCGTTCGAGATCTTGTCCTGTACATAGCGGGGCGAGATGCCCTGCATCCCTTCGTGCTTGCTGTCGCGTTTCAGCTGTTTGACGTTCTCGGCGGTGAAGCCGGCCAGGGACTTACCGTTGTAGAGTTTGAGCTTCTGCATCAGAGTCAGCCCGTGGTGCTTCGGCTCCTCCAGACGCGTCAGGATGGCCCACATGGCTGCCACTTCGAGGGTGTGCGGCGCGATGTGCTTACGAACGCGTTTGGGGTTGTAGTCCTTCTGGTAGATGCGGATCTCATCGTTGAGTTCCGTGACGTAGGGCACGTCGATCTTGATCGTGCGGTCGCGCAGGGCCTCCATGAATTCGTTCGACTGGAGCTTGCGGTATTCCGGCTCGTTCGTGTGCCCGACAATGACGGTGTCGATGTCGGTCTGAGGGAACTTCTTCGGCTTGATCTTGTGCTCCTGCGAGGCACCGAGCAGGTCATAGAGGAATGCTACATCGAGTTTCAGGACTTCGATGAACTCGATCAGTCCGCGGTTCGCGACGTTGAACTCGCCGTCGAAGTTGAAGGCCCGGGGGTCCGACTCTGACCCGTACGTGGCGATCTTGCGGTAGTTGATATCTCCCGTCAGCTCGGTCGAGTCCTGATTCTTTTCGTCCTTGGGTTGGAAGGTTCCGATCCCGATCCGGTCCTGCTCAGACAAGAACACCCGCTTGCAGACCACCGTTTCGAGAACCTTGGTCCAGTCGCCGTCGAACTTCTCCAGCCGTTCTTTGAAGAAGTGCCGAGAGAGCGGGCAGACATCGCCGGTGATCTCCACCTTGAAGTCCGCCTCGCCACGTCCTTCGTTGAGGAACGCACAGACATCCTCACGATGTCCGACCGGGATCAGCTGGAGCGGCTCGCTCAGCATCGGGTCCCAAGTGATCGAGCCGTCGTCCTCCTTCCAGCCAAAGCTGTAAACTGCTCCCTCGGGGGTGCGGCTATAGCGTTCGACGCCGCGCTTCAGCAGGCGGGCGATCGTCGATTTGGAGCTGCCGACCGGGCCATGCAGGAGCAACACACGGCGTTCAGTGCCGTACTTCATGCTGGCCGATTTGAAGACGTTGACCAGCTCCATCAGCGGACGGGTGAGCCCGAACACGGCGTCCTCGCCTCCGTTATGCGGGCTGTCGAAGAAGTGGTAGCGGATCAGATCGCGGCTGCCTTCGACCGGGGTCATGCCGTCGGCCATGATCATGTCGTACAGGCGCTGATACGCCGTTCGCGTGAGTTTGGGGTCCGCTTTGACCTTGTCCAGGTATTCCGCAAATGTCCCCTGCCAGTGCTCCAGTCGGTACTGGAGAATGTCGGGGCGTTCGGACAGTTGTTTCAGAAGTGCATCACCGGTCGCCATGTCAGACTCCCATGACCTTCGGCACAACGGAGCAGGGGCATTTGCACGGGGCTGTCGAGAGGCGGTGAGCGGGAACCGCGAGAACTTCCGCACTCGGCAGAACGCTTGTATTGAGAGCGAGACCTGCGAGCGACAGGCTCGTGCAAATGCCGAGTTAGGAATGAGCATTGCCGACAGGGGATTATTCGCCGCTGAGCCGAACGCGACAAGATCAATTGCGACGGGGAGCGTTCGCATTTCGCCAAGGCCCGGTCGCTGGCTGGACCCGTCGGCACTCGTCACTGGCTGGTGTCCGGGGCGTGATTACCGTCCACTCCACCTTGACATTCCTTCAAAGCCGTTCAACATATCCTGTGTGGGACGTGAGAAACGCCCCGACACGATGTCGTCGCCGAACAAGGAGTGTCTTGTCCAGGTGTGACGAGTGCCTTCACAGGAACGATTCAATGAGTGGTCCGATTGTGCGTACCGGGACAACCCCGGAATTCTGGAAGAACTGGGACAACATCTTCACCAAGGGGGGCAAGTCGAAGAAAGCCCACGACCTGGCTGCGAAGAAGTCGGTCACCAAGCCCAAGGTGGCCAAGTCGAAGAAGTCGAAGTAATCGACTGCGATGGCAAAGTGTGAAAATCAAAAGCCGTCCCCACTTAGGACGGCTTTTGTCTTTGGTACAGAGTCGCTGATCGCGGAAGCGGTCAGTGACCAAGATCTCGACTCGGGGCGACCTACACCATCGAGTCCAGCTCCTCTGGCTCGCGGGTGGGTGAATCGGCGTGGGCCTGGAAACTCCACCAGGCACGCTCGGGAATCAAACCCACAGCGGCAATTGCCAACTGGCTGAGGGCAAACATCGCCAGCGCGAACATCCGGCCCTCAGTCAGTCCGTAGGCGTGCAAGCCGACACCGAGCTCGTTGACTCCAAAGAACGACCAGCTGACAACGATGTTCCCGAGTACGCTGAGGATTGCCATCCCACGGGCGCGGATCATGCCGCCCCAGCGTGCATGGAGTACCAGTGCGTTCCAGATCACGATGATCAAAGCCCCGTTCTCCTTCGGGTCCCAGCCCCAGAACCGGCCCCACGAATCGTCCGCCCATAGACCGCCGAGCACGGTGCCGATAAAGCTGAAGAAGATCGCAAAGCACGTCGTGCCATACATCATCGAATAGAGTCGCTGCCGGTCCTTTTCCGAGAAGGCCGGTGTGATGACGCCGCCGATGATGTAGATCACTCCGATGAAGCCCGCGACGTAGGTTGTGGCGTAGCCGAGTGTGATGGTGACCACGTGAGTAGCCAGCCAGAACTGCGTGTCCAGGACGGCCTGAAGGACCGCAAAGGTGTCGCCATCAGTGCTGAGTCCATGTGCGACCCGCAAGCTGAGGAATCCCGCCGCACACGCGAGCGTTGTTCCGATCCCTCTGCGGAAGAAGAGTTCGGTGACCAGCGAGAAAAACGCGGCCGCACATCCGATGAAGACAGCTGCCGAATAGAGGTTCGTGACCGGCGGCCGCCCCGAGATGTAGATCCGGCCGACAATCGCAGCTGCATGTAATCCAAACGTCAGAATTGCGAGAGTGAATGCAGCGATATTGAAGGGCCGCATTCCGCCAAAGAGCGAGAAAACCCAACCCAGCGCGACGAGGACGAATGCCCCCACGTAGAGGTAGGACGCCAGGTTGAACGGTCCAACGCGGTTAAAGAAGTACTCGAAGTTGGTCTTCTTGAGGTCGAGCTCCGCACCGGTCGACTTCACGGTCAGTTCCGCCTTCGATGCTCCTTGCAACAGCTTCAGGTAGTCGGCAACGTGGGCGTTGAACTCCTCGGGCTTGTTGGCCTTGTAAGAGGTCAGCATGCCGCGCCAGTGTTTCATCGCGGGCACCGGATCCATGCCGAACTGATCTTCGAGGGAACTGAAGGCACACGCTTCCAGGTAGCTGCTCCACCCAGAGGACATGGCCAGTGACAGCCGCTCCTTCTCCGCGCCGATCTGCAGGGGAACGACGATCGCCAGTTGTCGCTCTAGTGCATATCTTGCGATTTCGTCGAGATAGCTTCTCACTTCCTTCAACTGCTGTTCAGCCAATGCGCGATTGCTGTTCAGCAGATCTGGGGTCGGCAGGGGCGGCATTGGTCTGATTGTTGTCGGATCGAAAAACGTAACCTTCAACTTGCTCAGTGCAAGGACATGTCGATCGAGCGACAGCAATTTACGCTGATACAAATTCAGATTCTCAGTCTTGATCTCTCGTAACTTGGCGATCTCCTCGGTCATTCCGGGATCCTTGACCGATCCATCTTGGTTACTGGTACCTTCGAGCTTTGTTCGGAACTCACTCAAGGCGTAGCGGAATCGCTCTCGCCTCTCCAGACCGAGGGCCTTCTGTAATTCGAGGTTCTCGATCTGGAAGACGGGGTGCTTGTCGGCGTCCGGCGAGTCAGTAATGACATCGAGCAGCCAGCGGATCGCGGGCTCGGTCTTGTCGTTCTCACGATAGGTCTCGCGGTCGTTCAGGAACAGCATTGTATTCCGGGCGAGGCTGTCGATCGGCTGGGCACGGCCCTCATAGAAGATCGGAACCTGTGCGAAGGCGTTGAGGTCGAACTTGGTGTCGAGCTTCTTCTCTTTCGTCGAGGTCATCACGATCGCGGCAAACATGACGGTTGCGGCGGCTGCGGCCAGTACCGACTTCTTGCGAGAGCTTTTGACCTCCGCATTCGGCAGTGCTGAGGCCGAAGTGGTGGAAGGAGTGCCGCGAACGACCTTGCCCAGGAAACGCACAAGGACCTGAAAGAACTGGAACAACATACCGACCGCTGTGATCATGCAGGCGAGGTAGGGGATCGTCCAACCTTCGTTCTCGACAACCTGCAGACTGGTGACCTCGCGACGCCCCGCTCCACCCGGGTCATAGTTGCTCTGATAGAACGTAAACCCGCCGTATCGCAGTGGGTTGTTCATCCAGATTTCCGAGTCGATCGGCTTCGCATCGGGGCGCGATGTGTCGATCAGAGTTACGATCGACCGGAAGTCCTTCGGTCGGTCGGTCCCAACATAGGTGTTCTTCTGCACGTCCTTGAGCGTGACGTGGTAAGGCGTGTAAGTCCGACGGAACCGCAGCTCCAGCTCGTACTTCTTGCCCTGATATTCAACGGGCTCGGAACGGTCAAACCCCGGAATCGTCGTGAGCATGAATGTGCCGAGATCCTTGCCGTCTTCACGGCTGGTCAACCGGACATAAGCCGACGGAGTATCAATCGCTCCGCTGGTGTCCGTCCCGACGCTCGGGTCAAGCGGGGCAATGCGGAATGTGTCGCCCAGACCTTTGGTGGCCAGGTCGGGTGTCTTCGGCTCCTCGGCGGGTTGGCCGGGCCGCGTCATCAGGAACTTCGCCTTCTTGTTGAAGAGCGTGGAGTGCGGGTGGTAGTCGAGGACATCAACGACGAACGGCAGCTGCTTGTCATCGAACTTAGACTCAGGTTTCAGCAGCCTGCCGGGGATGATGGTCTCAACATCTTCCTTGGCATCGGAGAGGTCGGTCAGAACCAGCTCGGAGCTGCGAATATCCGTGGTGTAGACCGCGGTCTGCCCCTCGGCGATCGTCATGCTGGCCTCCATCGTGCCGGCATTCATTCCGACGAGGATCTCATACACCATCAGCATGCCGATTCCGGCGTGCAGCAGCACGATCCCCGCTCGTTTGCGGAAGACGAGCCAGCACCCGGCCAGCAGAACCAGCCCGCAGATGGTGCCTTTTAACAGTTGATACAGAATCCGCATGCTCGGATCTTCGAGAGGTGGTACGAGCAAAACGCCCGCACTGACCAGCCCCGCCAGCACCGCCGAACCCAGATAGATCATCCGTTCCAGCGGCTTATTGCCATCGCTCAGTCCCATGAAGACCAGACAACCCGAGATCGCCAGAATCGACAGACCCATCAGCTGCCAGACACGGTCATAGCCGATGACGGTGTTCGTCTGGACCGCATCGGCGGTAGATGCGGTATCGATCACCGCCCAGGTCAGGATACATCCCAGGACGATGACACCGATTCCGGCCCACAACGTCACGCCGGTCGCTTGCTTCTTGAATCGCACGAGATGAGCGGCGAACAGATTGGCCATCATGACCGCGCCAATCGTCCAGCCTCGCGGGAACCAGAACCCGACCCACGGCTTGAGGTCGGGCTTCGACGGGAAGAATGCCGGCGGTGCGAAGATCTGGCAGTCGATCCACACGAACAGGTGCATGAACACCTCCTTGAGGGAACGTGACTGGACCAGTTCGCTGGTATCAATGCGGAAGTAACGCCGCACAGCTTCCCACACGTCGGCGTCGACCTGAGCCAGTGTGCCCGCCAGAACGATGAATGCCGACATCGCCAGCAAGGCGACCGTCAGCTTCAGCGATGACAACGGGACCAGAATGCGTTTCACCAGAGCCCAGGCACCCGATTCGACTGGGGCTTGACCCGCTGAGGTATTCGTGGGGATGGTGATTTGCGGAATAGCCATTCCGGGACTCCCGGGGATTGTCGGAGGAAAGTGGAGGGGGCGTGCGTCGCCATGCGGCCGGGCCAACTGCCGGCCTTTCTTGGAATCGACTGAGCGTTAGGGCAGCTCAATCGACTCGGTGAACGCGACGAACTTGTCACGCTCGCGTTGGGCCAGTTCGTTCGGGCCCTGGAGCTTCACGAACCACGTCTTGTCAGGCCGTGACACCATCACCGCCAGGATCGTTTCGGTCTCACCGACCAGCTCGACCATGGAGCCATCGAAACCGCCGCACTTGATCGGCTTGAGTTGGAGTTCACTCTCCGCGGCCGCTGGGAGTTTGATCTGTCCCCGCCAGCGGTTCACGTTGTCCAGAACAGGTTGATCGGGGCCCAGCGAGCTGACACTGACATCACACTTGCGATCGCCATCGATCACATCGAGCGATGCCAACCGAAAAGGGCTGTTGGGTTTCACGGTCCAGCCCTCGGGAGTCTTGTACTTCAGACCACTGGGAGCAGGTGTTTCTCCCTCAGAGGGTGCGGTCGTTGGCGGCTTGGCCCGGCGCTCTGAATACTCTGCCGGAACTCGAACCTGATGGATGCCTTCGGGCTCTTTGCAGCCTGCCAAAAAGCAGCTGCAACTGCATATCAGTAATAGAGTTCCGAGAGCTGTGGCGCGATGTACGGTCACGGTGGGATTCCGGAATGTGCGTTCAGAGGCGGAAGGCGGCGGGTCAGGGAGGAACCAGACAACCCGCGCGAGGCATCAACACTTCATTATAGACCCGCCGACTCAGCAAAGTACATCAGCCGCCCCCGCGAGTTGGCACATTCTGTCAGCCCGGAGTTTGGACTATTCAGCCTGCTCGCCCGGTTCACATCATTCATCAGTGGCAGACGTTAGGGAGAGGGGCCCCCTCGCTGGGCATCCACGCATGAGGCTTGAATCCGGATTGGGGCAGGTTTCGGCGTGCCTCGTTCAGCTGTCTGGCCATCGCATGACCGGCGCGGAAACTCCTCTTTTCCCATTTTGAAAAAACTGCTACCAATCGCACGTTCGTTCGGCAAAAGCTGCCGATCAGGGTGTTCCTTGCTCCGGACGAGCAGGGGCACGACGACAGCCGCAAGATGAGTTGCGGCGACACGAGTTGAGACAGCGTCGCGAGGGAAATTCTCGCGGCGACTGTGGGGAAGGGACTCCCATGCCGACTTTGATGCTCAAGTTGCTCGCTCTCACCGGAGTGATTTCCGCGGGGTGTTTCGCTGTCTGGAAGGCGAATACCGAACTACAGCCGGTCGACCCCAAGTCTCCCACTCAATTTTCCGCGCTCGAAGGAGAGGCTGAGCCGAACGTCGGTCTCGGGGGACAGGCTGTCTCCAACACGGGCGCGTCAGATGACAGTCCGCTGGAGCAGGAACCCCTGGTCGGATCCGACCAGGATGACGCGAATGAGCCACTGAGCGATAAGACCCTCGCACTCGCCGGTCAGCCTTTCCCCTCGGGGATCCAATCCGAGGAGAAGGCGAGTCCTCGCGGAATGCCCTCTGTCTTTCCGGCAGACGACAACGCGGAGCCTTCCGTGGAACCAGAATCCGAACCCGAGCCGGAATCCGAACCGGTCGAGCCCACGCCGGGCGTGACTTCGCTGGAGCATCTCGAAGCCTCCGAAAAGTCCAATGTCGCAGCGACGTCAGGTGCAGCAGCGACGAAGGTTCCTGCCATCAATCCGAAAGCCCTCAGCGGCACCGCGGCACCGGGGCTGATCGCCATTCCCAAATCGGCTCAGACAGCGAAATCGAAATCGTCCGCACAGGTCGTGCCCGTGCATGCAGAAGAGTCCACAGAGGCTGCACCTCAGTTGCTGGTCCAGGCGGCGTCGGAACCTGAAGCTCCGGGAGTGTTGCCTGCTCCGGAAGTTGCCGAAGAGATCGTGCCCGCCTCGGAGGAAACTCCCGCTAACCTGCCGGGGCTGAATGTCCCGGCCCCGCGGACTCGGGCGATGCCGACGACCCCGCCTGCCGAAGAAGCTCCAACTCTTGCCACTGAGCCGAATTTGTCCGAGCAAGAGGTCGTAAGCCCTGATGACGCTGCTCAACCGGGCCCCGATGTCGAGTCCGCTGAGCCAGCTGGCATCTCTCCGGTCCGCGTGCGTGACAAGAGTCGTTCGTCGATTCCCACTCCGAACGAATCGGAGCCTGCAATTGAGCCGGAAACAGAGCCCGAGCAGCTGGAACTGAACCCGGAACAACGGGCTCTGCCCACTCCCAACGAGTCACTGCCCGAACCGGTCCCGGCCGCCGATCAACACCCCAAGACTTCGTTGCCGAGTAAGCCCGCCGATGAGTACCTCTACGGGGAGAAGACCTCAGAGGTCCCTCAGCTGGCGTCTTCACAACAACCCCAGCTGAAGATCGAGAAGAAGGCTCAGGCCGAGGCAGAGGTGGACGTCGAGTTCATCTACACCATCGTCGTGCAGAACATTGGTCAGACACCGGCGGACAAGGTTGTCGTCGAAGAGCGCATTCCGAATAACTGCAAGATGAAGCGATCCAGCCCGACGGCCACACTCTCTGCGGATGGCGTACTGCGGTGGGAACTCGACACGATTGAGCCCGGTACCACCAAGCTGATCAAGGTTGAGGTTCTGCCGTTGAGTGCCGGGCCAGTCGGAAGTGTGGCGACTGTCCGGTTTGCCTCGAAGGTGTCGACCAAGACGATGGTGACCGCTCCGACACTGACATTGAACGTCTCCTGCCCCAAGGAAGCTGCGGTCGATGAACAGGTTCCGGTGAAGTTCACGTTGAAGAACACGGGAACGGGGACCGCTCGCCGTGTCATGCTTCGCACGATTCTGCAGGAAGGCCTGCAACATCCAGCCGGGCTGGACATCAGCATGGATGACATGACTCTGAAGCCCAACGAGTCTCAGGAACTCACGCTGCTGGTCACCCCCAGAAGAGATGGGCAATACGCCCCGACCGTCGTAGTGACCGCGGGTGGAATTGATCAGCAGGAACAGACCATCAATCTGAATGTCATTCCCGCATATCTGACGCTCAAGCGACAGGCTCACGTTCAGCGATTCGTGAATCGCAACGCCGTTTCCCTGACGAAGGTCAAGAACAACTCGATCAAGACGCTGAAGAATGTTCAGGTCACCGAGCACCTCCCTGAGGGGTTGGAGCCAGTGCAGTCGGAGCTGGGCAATGCGTCCTGGAATCCCGTTTCGCGTATCGTCACGTGGACATTCCCTTCACTCGGACCTCATGCCGAAGAGGAGATCCGCCTGACGGTGGTGTCGAAGAAGCAGGGAATCTACGACTGCAAGATGACCGCCGTCGACTCCGCGGACCATCGTGTGGATCTCGATTCCAAGCTCGATGTGAAGGGCTTTGAAGCTCTGACTCTCGACATCCACGGAGACGGTACAGCCATGGCTGCCGTGGGAGAACAAGTTTCGATGCAGGTCACTGTTCGAAATAAGGGAAGTGCCTCCGCGAAGGGCGTACAGGCTGTCTTTGAAGTTCCTCCACAGCTGAAGTTCGTCACGGCGAAGGGCCCCGGCCAGTTCAAACAGGAAGGGAACCATGTCATGTTCCCCGAGATCGAAGAGCTCAATCCGGACTCTGCGCAGACCTATGACATCGTGTTGGTCGCCGGTGAAGAAGGACAATCGAAAGTGGCCGTCGAACTGATGAGTAAGGATCGCCCCGATCCCGTACGTCAGGAGGCGCCGGTGCGAATCATTCCCTGATCGGTCGACCATCAGAATTCGCAGAGAGAAAACGCCACAAAGCCTCCGAGTCTAACTCGGAGGCTTTGTGCATTTTCCGGCCAGGGCAGCTCAACTGTTTCTATAGGGCACATCGCACTGTCGCGCGGGACTCCGAGCGTTCTGGGATAATCAGGTCCGTCGAGTGTTACCTGGTGTTGTCTCCTGCGGTTACTCTCGCAAACTATTCCCGGACATGACTTTAGCTGTTTCAGTGGTAGTCGGGGGGCCTCGATTGAATTTGCTCTCTGAAGCCGATCGCATCAAAAGCGGAATATCCATCGGTGTGGCGATCTTCTACAATTTCACGTTCTCATCAGTGGGCCCCGAGCAGCACTTCCGTACCAGAAGACGAATTGGGCGGTCGGACAAGTCGGTTCCTGGTCTGATGCCTCATCGCCCGGTTTGCCTTCCTGAATAGCGAAGGCTCCGACCACGATTGTCGAAGATTCGACGACGTGGCGGATTTAAGGAGATTCGCAATGATTCGTCGTTGGATTGGCGTGCCAGCAGTGGCAGGTACTGTCGTCGCATTGTGTTGTCACGGTTTCGTGCTGGCCGAAGACAAAGCCCCAGCCACTAAGCCCAAGGCAGCCACCTCGGAAAAGGCGGGGGCGGAAAAAACCGATCAGCCAGCTGCCGAGAAGAAGCCCGTCGACCCCTTCGCAGTCCCTGAAGGGAATGATCCCAAGGTTCTCACGCTGTTCCTCTCCAGATTGCAGCGAACTCCCCCAAAGAACCGCACTGAGGCGGGGATTATCGATCACCTTGAAAAGCTCGAGAAAGTCGCCGACGAGTTGCTGAGCCGCGAACTGGAAGGAGACTTGCTGGAACGCGTGATCAGTATGAAATTTGAGCTCTTGTCGCTGGGCGTTCAACGAGAGGTCGAAGGGGCAAAAGAGCGAATGGATGATTTCCTGGCCAAGGCCGTCCAGGATCCGCGCCCAGCTGTGGCTGACATGGCCAAGGCCTATCAGAAGATGCAGCGAGTTCAGAGCATCGGTGACCTGGAAAAAGCCGATCGCGCTGCTCTGATTCAAGAGTTGGCCAAAGACATTCAAGACGGCGAACTGAGTGGGGATGAAATCGAGTTTGCCATGTTTGCTGCGAAGGCATTGGCCAAAATGGGCGAGACAGAGGAAGCCGTCGCCGCTCTGAATCTGTTTGCGAAGAATATCGAAGCGACCGGAACGCCGAACTCCGAGAAGGTGGTCAACATGATGTTGGGAACCGCTAAACAGCTGTCGCTGCCCGGAAATCCCATTGAGATCCACGGCAAGAAGATCGACGGCACCGACTTCGACATCTCTGAACTCAAGGGCAAGGTCGTGCTGGTCGACTTCTGGGCGACTTGGTGCGGCCCGTGTCTGGCGGAACTGCCCAATGTGGCTGAACAGTACGAGCTCTACCACGACAAGGGATTCGAGGTCGTCGGTATCAGCCTCGACGACGACCGCGAAGCTCTCGAAGAGTTCCTGAAGGAGAAGCAAATGCCTTGGATTCAGCTGCACCAGAATGACGGTGACAGCCGAGGCAATGACAACGCGACTCGTTACGCGATTCAGGGAATTCCCACCTGTATCTTGATTGACCAGAAGGGGAATGTGGTGTCCTTGGAATGTCGTGGCGAAAAGCTCCCCGAACTCCTGGAAAAACTCCTCGGACCAGCCGAGAAGAAACCAGCTGCCGAAGAGAAGTCGGAAGCTCCAGAAAAGAGCAAGTAGTCCCAGAAAGTGGACGCGGACTGCGGCAGTTGGGAATAGACTGCTGAGAGATCAACACACCGGCCGTCAGGGAGCGACATTGGCCCTCTGACGGCCGTGTTGTTTTTGCCCATCGTGGGTTTGTGATTTACCGAGAGAACTCATCAGCATGAAATCGATCAGGCTTGGTTGGTGGGTAGTCGTTGTGTTTGCGTGCGCCGCCGCCGATGTGTCTCTGACACAAGCTCAATCGCCCGAGACGAAACCCACCGAACCATCGACTGCGACTCAACAGCCCGCACCGGGGCACTCCTGGCACGGCGAGGTCTTCGACGAAGGTCCGCGCCAGGCCGCGGTGCTGATGGGGAACACGGGCAACGTCCACTTTCCGGTCTCCAGCCAGAAGCCTGAAGTTCAAAGCTTCATCGACCAGGGGTTCGGCCAGCTGCACGGGTTCTGGTACTTCGAGTCGGAGCGAACGTTTCGGCAGGCCGCCAAACTCGACCCCGATTGTGCGATCGCTTACCTGGGAATGGCACTCTCCAACCTGGAGAACATGAAGCGGGCTCGTGGCTTCATCGCCGAGGCTGTGAAACGCAAAGACAAAGCCTCCGCTCGTGAAAAGCTCTACATCGAGGCCTTCGACGAGTTCTTGAAAGAAGAGCCAAAGCCCGACCAAGAGAAGACCACGGACGCCAAAGACACCAAGCCCGGAAGTGATGAAAAGGCTGCCGATAAATCGTCAGCTGAAAAGGCCGAGCAGGACAAGGCCGCCGAGAAGCGACACCGTGAGAAGCTGGCGTCTGATCTCGAAAACATTCTTCACGAGCACCCCGACGACATAGAGGCAAAGGCACTGCTCGGTTGGCATCTCTGGGTGAGTCGCAGCAAGGGGCTGCCGATCACAAGTTACTTTGCCGTCGATGCCCTCCTGCGTGATGTACTCGACAAGAATCCGATGCATCCGTGTCACCACTACATCATTCACCTGTGGGACAAAGAAAAGCCAGAGCGGGCGCTCGACTCGTCTGCTAAGTGTGGTCAGTCGGCCCCCGCGATCGCCCACATGTGGCACATGCCGGGGCACATTTATTCGGGCCTCCATCGCTACCCTGACGCGGTCTATCAGCAGGAGGCAAGTGCCCGCGTTGACTATGCCCACATGATGCGGACCGGGGTACTTCCCGACCAGATCCACAACTTTGCCCACAACAACGAATGGCTGATTCGTAACCTGATTCATGTCGGGAACGAGCGAGCAGCACGCGAGATGGCGTTGAACATGCTGGAGCTGCCTCGCCACCCGAAATGGAACAAACTCGAGAAGAGTGACTGCAGCTCCGGGTTCGGACGCTCGCGTCTGCTGGAGACACTGGCTCAGTTCGAGGACTGGGACGCACTGCTCAAACTGGCCGACTCACCGTACCTCGATGATGTCGGGGCCAGTGAGGAGCAGAAGGTGAAGCGCCTGCAATACCTCGGGCTGGCGGCGTTTAATACTGGCGACTTCGCGAAAGGATGCGAATACACATCCACTCTGATCCGACAGCATCAGGCACTCCAGGCGGAACAGAAAGCGGCGGAGGAAAAAGCCCGAGCCGAAGCCACCCAAGCCAAAAAGTCGCCCGAAGAAATCGAGACAGCTGTGAAAGCTGCGGGCAAAGAGTTCAACGGTCGGCTGTCGGCGATGTCTGTTGCGATCGACGATCTGGAGGCTCAGATTCACCTGGCGCATCGGGCTTATGCAGATGCGATCCAGGCCCTCAAGACCACCACTCGGGTTGATCGCCCTCTGCAGGCCCGCGTCCACTTGGCTGCAGGAGAGACCGACAAAGCAGTGACCGTGATCAAGGAGTATGTCGACTCCCATAAGAATGAGACGATCCCGCTGGTGCATGCCGTTTCGATTCTCTGGCAGGCGGGCAAGAAGGATGAAGCACTCGCGGAGTTCGAGAAGCTGCGGAAGATGTCGGAGATGATTGACCTCAGTGCCCCGGTCTTTCGCCGCCTCGACCCGATCGCTGCGGAACTGAAGTGGCCCGCCGATTGGCGACTGCCCGCGGAGCCGCGGGCCGATGTGGGCAATCGCCCCGAACTTGCCTCGCTCGGCCCCTACCGCTGGGAACCTTCGCCGGCTCCTGCCTGGTCTCTGGTTGACCATGAGTCGAAGTCGCTGACGCAGGAATCGCTGCTTGGAAAGCCGGTCGTGGTGATCTTCTACCTGGGGGCGGGTTGCCTGCATTGCGTCGAACAGCTGGGCAAGTTCGCTCCACGTTACGAGGACTTCACCAAGCTGGGGATTGAAGTCGTCGGCATCAGTACCGATCCGCCGACCAAACTCCAGCAGGCCTATCAGAACTACAGCGGCAAGTTTCCGTTTCGCCTCTTATCGAATGACGACCTGTCGGTCTTCAAGGCTTATCGTTGCTTTGACGACTTCGAGGACAAGCCGCTGCATGGGACATTTCTGATCAGTCCCGATGGCCGTGTTCTCTGGCACGATGTCGGGGCTGATCCGTTCATGGATGTCGACTTCCTGCTTGGCGAGGCCAAGCGAGCGTTGCCGCTTTACGAGGCGACTTCGGCGAATCGATCCAGTCAGACGACATCGATCGCCCCCTGATCGTTTCTCTGAAAATGAAACAGCCGGGAGGAGTTCATCCCCGGCCATGTCTCGATGATTCAGACTACGGAGCCGGCTTGGCCTCGGGGGCCGGAGTCGCCTTCGGTTCTGGGATCGGCGTCACCGGAGCTGGCTCGGGCACGGGCGTTTTTGCGGCCGGGGAATCGGCGGGTGTCGGGATCGCCTCGACTTGGGGGGCCGCTGGAGTCGGGCACTCTTCACACTGGGCGGGGCGATCGATCGCTCGTTCGTCAGCTTCAACGTCATACAGCGGTCGATCGCTGATCACGCGTTCGCTGATGATCTTCTCGCTGACGATGACTCCCTGATCGACTTGTGACGTCTCACGCGGCACGACATCTTCCACCGGAATCAATTCTTCGTGGGAGATCGCTCGCACGTTTGTCGATCCCGCCGTCCGAGCCTTGGTGAGACAGCGGCACTTGTCCTTGTAGCTGTGGAATCCGGTGTAACAGTAGCTCTGATCGAGTGCGGTGATCGCACAAGCGACATCAGAGAGCTCATCGTTCACGGCATTCCGCAAACAGGTCAATCCGGTAGCTAATCCGATGATCAGAACCGTAGAAATCAGGACCAGCTCTGCGGAGATCACGAAGCCCGCTTGGTCATGCCAGAACTGCTTTGTCAGACGCAACATGATTTATCCTCTTCGAGCGTTCGAGCACTCGCTGGACAGCAATAAATGAAGGTCGCGCGGGTCTACGAGATGAGCCTTGCAGTGGCTCCGGATCGGGCTTCTGGGAACAAACCGTTTTCACCGCCGACACAGCGATGAACGAAGCCGTCACCTCACTCGTCTTCCCGCAGCGACCAGCAATATGGCGATGTCTCAAGTCGCCACACACGCTCGCTGTCATAAGTCGCTCGTCGGTCTCCCGGATGTTTCGATCGAGCCAGCCGCCGGTTCCCATCGGCCCCAGCTGGCATCACATCCGTTACAATCCGCACAACCCGTACCATCGCAGAAGCGGTCGACTCAGCGACGCATAGAAGCAATACCGTAACATGAGACGAGGACTCCGGTTCCGCGTGGGTGCCGAATATGGCGATTGTTTCGGTTGTTCTGTTTATGACGATTGCAGTGATTGCAATGATTGTCTGTGTGCTTTGCGCTCTGTCAAGAAACGTGAACACGACGGTGCGCGATCCGTCTGTCGTGAGGCTTCGCGAAGCGTGTCTTAAGGACCGCTGCGTACTCTCAATCCACCACGATCAAATCTCGCGGGAATGTCGACAACAACTCGTATCCGGTTTCGGTGACCAGCACATTATCAATCAGCCGGGCCCCCAGCCGGTCATCAGCCAGATACGCCGGCGGCTCGACCGTAATGACCATCCCGGCCTGGAGGGTGTACGGATTGTTTCCAAACATCTGCACCGGCTCAGCCCAGGACGGCGGCGACCCCGGAGCCAACCCGTACCCGGTGAGATGCACGCGGGCGTTGTCGAGTCCCGCTTCGGCGATCACTCGTTTCGCAGCTTCGTGAGGGACCACAGCTGGAACCCCCGCGCGGATCTCCTTCATGCACGCCTCTGCAGCCCGCCGGACGAGATCATCGAGTTCAAGCATCTGAGCTGTGGGCTGTCCCAGGCAGAACTGCCGTCCGATCGTCGAGGTATATCGCTTGTATGTCGCTCCGTACTCGATGTTGCCGAAGTCACCCACACAGAGGCGGCGATCGGTCGGGGCACCGTGGCTGAAGCACGACCGCTCCCCGGTCACCAGGTTGATGGGGCTCGCCGCCAGTCCACTGCCGTTGGTCAGTAGGGTGTGGTACACCTCGCCCGCCAGTTCCAGCTCTGTCCGACCCGCAGCCAGGACCGAATTGAATCGCTGCATCGCGAGATCGCCGATGCGGCTCGCCTCGCGTATGTACTTCAGCTCTGTCGGCGACTTCACCAGCGACAGGTCGTGAATCAGGTTCGTCGCCTCAGTGATCGAGGACTCGCCGAACAGCTGCCTCACGCGGACATAATGATGGGGGTGCAGGTAGTAGGCCGGGACCTCGATGCCGATGCGAGAACCGAGAATCCCGTGCCAGCGAGCGACCTGTTCCAGAGCCTCGATCGGATCATCGGGCTCGCCACCGCCCCAGGTGTAGATCTCATCGACGTGGGCGTCGTCCCGAAACTCATTCCGTTCGCCGGTCCGGGTCAACACCGAAATCGGCCCGGGCTTGGATGAGACCAGCAAGCACTGAAACTCCTGATAACTCTTCGCATCCGATCCCGTCAACCACCGAATCGACACCGGGTGAAACAACACCATCCAGTCAAGACCCGCAGCTGCGATCGCCTCACGGGCACGGGCTCGGCGTTGTTCGAATTCGGTTTCGGTGAAGTCGTGTTTGGACATGATGAGAGTAGGTTGAGAGTTGAAGGGACGTGTTACATGGAAATTTGTCGTTACCAACCCGAAGCGTCAGCGAGGGCGAACGTTCACCGAGGCTCTATCACATCCTCCGCCGAGCTCCACGAGTCTGTGTTGGCAAGCAAAGTAGGACAGACATTCCTGTCTGTCCCTTCTTGCAACGATCCGGACATCTGATCGCATCTTCCAGATCTTTATTCGCTCGTCTTCGCGGCGCTTCGTGGTGGTATGGAGGGTGGTGATAGTTCCGAACATCAGCGAACAGACGCCACGGGTTTTGACTCCGTGGTATCGATCCACAACCAGAGCAGTCCGCCGAAGCCGCACACCGCACAGGCGATAGCGATGGCAGCGGTCCAGCCCATACTCATGGCCAGCTGGGGAGTCAGTACTGGCGAGATGAAACCGCCGACGTTCCCGATCGTATTCAGGAATGCCCCCGAGAACCCTCGCGACCGACCACCTAACTCTGTGGCCGTAGTCCAATAGACGGATTCACACATTCCCTCAGCCCCCATGGCCAGAGCCATGAACAGCGCCACCTGGTGCGAGGCGGTTTGCTTCACGGCGACAAGAGTGAGCAGAGCACACATCCCCATGCCTCCGACCATATGGAGCCGGCGTCCCAGCGAAACGCCAACCATGCGGCAGATCAGGTCGGTCAATAACCCGCCCAGGAACATTCCGGCACCCTGTGCGATCGTGATTGCGAATGAATACTCTCTCGAAACATCAGCAGGCACTTGCAGAACTTTTTCGAAGTAGTAATTCATCCAGTAGAACATCAGATACTGATAGTAGCTGTACGCGAAGTAGCTGATCGAAACCATCCACAGCCCGCTATGACTGAGAAGTGACCAGGGAGAATCGGAGGTCGAGTCAGAGGCTGCAGCGACAGGTATCGGCTCATGTGATGCGTTGGGAAGCTTGCCCCGCGTGAGAGTCCGCCACAAGCAGGCGTAGCTGATCAGCACACCACCGCTGATGATAAAAGCCCATTGCCAGCTGAACCGATCGATCATCCATCCGAACACGGGATAAGTGCACGATATCCCGAGAACCGCTCCCGCAGTGACGAGTCCGTTGCCCGTCGAACGCCCCACAGGTTCGGTAACATCCGCGATCGCATGCGAAGCTCCGGGATGCAGCGGAGCACTGCACATCCCGGCCAGTCCGCGAATCACCAGAAACCCCATCCACAGCTGATGCGGAGTACCCATCAACCAACCAAAAACACCGGTCAGCATGACAAACGAACCCATCGTCAGTCCCAAAAGTGTCAGCGCCTGGGCTGAGCCGATCCGATCGATCAGCCAGCCTCCCGGCAGCATGGCACAGGTGTAAACCACGAGGAACGCCGTGTAGATCCAGCCCATCTCGACTTCAGTAAACACCTGATAAAACGCGGGTCGGGTTTCGCCAGTTTTTTCCGGGGCGATGGGGGCGGGGGTGCCCTCAGCGACCGTTGGGCGGATGAAGACTTCCGTTCCTGCGACGCCGATCCCGACGCGGTTGAAATGCCCTAAAGCGGCGAACCCCATCAGAAGCAGAATGACCAGCCAGCGATTGGCAGCTGAGACGGGTGGTGTCACGGTTTGGCTCATAGAACTCTCGGAGATAGTGTGTCGAGCGGTTCAAGGTCATGGGGCCACGCGGCGCTGGGCTACATGCGGTACTTCTCGGCGATGTGTTGGGGGAAATCGAAACCGATTCCCGGTTGTGTGGGAAACTCGATCTCGCCGTTTTTGACGGGCAATCCCGCCTCTTGCAACTCTCTTCGTAACGGCGACTCAAAGACTTCGGCAGGAGCGAACTCGATGAACGGAGTCACGGGGGAGTACGCAGCCAGATGGACCGAAGCTGTGCCGAGGATCTGTGTCGACCAGTTCCCGGGGCAGACCTGTGCCCCGCGTGGAACGGCCAGATCGACGATACGTTTGGCCTCGGTCAGTCCGCCACAGGTCGTCATGTATGGCTGGACGACGGAGACCCGACCACGGTCCATCATGTCGAGGAACTCCCACCGCGTGACGCCGTGCTCCCCCATGGCCAGCGGGATCGAAGTCAGACTGGCCAGCTTGGCGTATGGCTCGGGCGTGTCGACCGGGAATGGCGTCTCGAAAAACTCGATGTCGAGTTCCTCCAACTCGCGACAGATCCGGGCCACTGTTGGAACGTCATTAAACAGATAGCCGACATCGACCATCAGCGCTGGTTCCGGACCGAGAACCTTGCGCGTGCGACGTGCCAGTTCGACCACATCGCGCGGGCTCGACATCATCGGCTCGACTTTGAACGCCCGATATCCGAGCTTCAGGAGT
>JAXMBW010000009.1:0-216215 GCA_046349675.1 Planctomycetaceae bacterium
TACCGACAACCAGCGGTCTCGTTCTGGACTCGCTCCGCTGGAATTGGTGCTTGTGCTGCCGCTGATGATGATGGTGGCTGGGCTAATGCTGTTTGTGGCCAACGCGGCGGTGTGGAAACTCCGCAGTCATGGTGCTGCACGCGAGGCCGCGTTCCAGCAGTTTTATCCCCGTACCGGCGAGATCTCGAAGCCGCCGCCCGACTGGGTTCGCCCCGATGTGGCGACCACTGTTCTTGCAGGCCCTCCGGTCTGGAGCTCTGACCCCTTTGAGATGCACGAACTCTTTCGTGGTCCCAGCTGGCGCACGCTTCCGATTGATGGAACTCGGCTTGATGGCTCGACAGGTTTGTGGACTGGCCGGGCGCAGTCAAACATCAAGTCGGAGCTCTGGCCCCAGATGAAGGTCTACTACCGCTTTCAACGCGATGTCACGGTCCTCGGAAGCCAGCAGTGGCAGTTTCAGGCGATGGGGATGCGACACCATGGTGATCGCCGGTCGAAGACCCTGATGGGGATTGGTGAGTAATCGTGACGGTATGCGACTCCTGGGAGAGTGGGAACTTGGGGATCGGTGCGACTTGGTAACAGTGGCCTGCTGGGGTACAGTTCCGCCAGACTTTTTGAGGCGAGGACTGCTGGTCTGATGTTGATTTCGGAGATTTTCCACTCGATTCAAGGCGAAGGCCGGTACACGGGGACGCCCAGCGTCTTTGTCCGGACGAGCGGATGCAACCTGCGCTGCTGGTTCTGCGATACGCCCTACACCTCGTGGAACCCCGAGGGAAACGTTCTGTCAGTCGATGCGATTTTGCAGGAGGTCGCCAAGTACGACTCGACGCATGTGGTCCTGACCGGGGGCGAACCGATGCTGGTTCCGGATCTGGTCCAGCTGACGCAGCGGCTGACGGAGCAGGGCCGTTTGCTGACGATCGAGACCGCAGGCACGGTCGATTTGCCAGTGACCGCGCATCTGATGTCCGTGAGTCCGAAACTCGGGAACTCGACACCGGTGGGCGATGCGTGGGCCGAGCGGCATGACCAGCGGCGTCATGCTCCCGCCGTGATTCGGCGTCTAATCGGCGACTACGACTATCAATTGAAATTCGTGATTGACCAGGCCAGCGATGTGGCCGATGTCGAGGTATGGCTGACCGAGTTTCCGGAGGTGTCACCGGAGAAGGTCTATCTCATGCCGCAGGCCACCACGGCGGAATCCCTTCGTGAGAAGACGGATTGGATCCGCAACGCAGCCGTGGAGCGGGGGTGGCAGTTTTCTCCCCGGCTCCACGTTGAGTTATTCGGGGCCAGGCGTGGTGTTTAGCCACAGGCCCGCGGATCGATTGCTCATCACGCGGAGCCAACCACCCGTGAACTACTTCTTGCGGAAGAAGTCGCTGGGCCCCTTGTGGGTGTAGTACGGATAGACAATCGCACCGCCGACTGCTCCCGGTCCACTCTGTGCTGGATAGCTCAGGTCATTCGGAACGCTGTATGAGTAGGTCCGGTGGTGCTTCGGGAAGCAGTTCGGGCCGGCTCCGCCGTATCCACCTGGAGGACAGCTGCCATTCTGCGGGCAGTTACCCTGATCGTAGGACTCGCCACTCGCCTGGTGCATGTGATCCAGGGGGCCATTGCCGTCGGTGTAGTACGACGTGTGCTGACCGGAGATGTGTTCGTGCATGGCAGCGCCGGGTGCCCGGTACTGCTGGAACTGTCCAGGAGCTGGGGCATGGACATCCTGGCCTCGCGTGACCACACCCGTGGAGCCGCAACCACAGGCTGCACTCGCCACGGTCAGAAGAGCCATGCTGAAAATCGTCCGTGAATCCATGATATCCCCCTAAAGAGGGACGCACTCATTGCGCCCCGACTGCCGCTCGATCGCCACGGGAAGGTCAGCTGAATGCTTCCTGGCCCGCGAGTCTTCCTGCGAGATCGCCCCCGGAATGAAAGACCTTGTCCTCTCTATCGGTTATTCGCCCCGCGTAACGCGAGCAATCCCTGCCGTTCGTACAACTGTTCCATCAAGTTTCTTCCCTACGCGTTGCAGAGACCGTTCTTTCGGCATAGATTACCCAGACTGGCAGGCTCGATCGTCAGAAATTGCCGATGTCGAATTCGGCACGGAACGACGATGGTCAGCGAGCTGTTGTTCAAGGGAGTGTTTCAGTGTTTGTTTCGGTTTCCTCACGGTGCTTCGCGGAAATGGATTTCGCGGAAGCGTGTCATCAGGTCGTCGAGCTGGAGTTTGACCGGCTCGAAATCTGGATGGATGAGTCGTCCAAACACCTCAAGCCATCGCAAATTGCAGCCTCTCCAGAGACGTTCGCTTCGCAGTTTCGCGACCAGAATCGGATTCCGGCGATCGCGTTTGACCTGGCTCACGATGTTTCCCGGGATGTGTTCCAAGGGATCTGCCGAGCCAGCAAGCTGTTGCGTGTCACGCAAATCAGCGTCCCGTCCTCCCCCCTGGGAACGCCATTCAACTCCGAAATCGACCGGCTCAAGGAGTTGGTTAAGATGGCGGGAGAAGAGGGTGTGCGGGTCTCGATTCGCACGGAGCGGGGACTCCTTTCCGAAGATCTGCACAATGCCGTCGAGTTGTGTGACTCGGTGCGGGGACTCGGGCTGACGTTCGACCCCAGCTACTACCTCAATCCGGCGACTGTCGACAAATCGATGGAGCTGGCCGCTCCGTATATCTTCCACACCCATCTGCGTGACTCGACTGTCTCGGACGTTCAAGTTCAGGTCGGACTGGGTGAGGTCGACTTCAGCCTGCTGGTCAGCGTACTCCGCAAGGTGAAGTACACGCGGGCACTTTCCGTTGAACTGATTCCCGGTCGAACAGACCTCGAACAACGCGGCCTTGAGCTGCGTAAGCTGCGAATGTTGATCGATTCGTTGCTGTAGTTGGTTGTAGACTCATTGGGAGTTGCTCTCGATCATTCTCGAAATCATTTAAGTGCCCAGTGGTTCGATCCGCTGGGCTTTTTGTTTGGTTTCGGTGGGTGATTTCCCGGGCGTCTCCAAACCAGTAAACTGCGACAGAATCCAGTTGGGGACCACCAGTGACCGCAGACATGACTCCGCCGATCCCGTTCGAAGACGCACTCTCCGAGTTGCAGCAGATTGTCAACTCGCTGGAGACCGGTCAGGTCAGCCTCGAACAGTCCCTGTCGCAGTTTGAGCGTGGGGTGGCTCTGGTGTCGCATTGCAAATCACTACTGGACGAGGCCCATCAACGGGTTGAGATCGTTGTCTCGCGGCTAAATGCCGAGGCTGTGGAAACCGCACCGTTCGACGTGTCGGCGACAGCTGATGCCGAGCCAGCTACGAGTGCAGAAGAACTCCGCAAGGTCGCACCTGCCAGACCTCGGAAACGCCGCCCGGAACCCGACCAGAAGGACCTCTTCTCCTGAGCGAAGGCGAAGCAACAATGTGTCCGGTCGGCGGGATGTTGACCGCCGATCCAACTACGTGCGGTCATTGTGAACCCCCAATCGAGTGATTTGCATGTCCCGCGTCCTTGCACCTTCTGAACTCCGGCCCGACTGGAAGATCGCAATTCTGTGCCTGCTCGGCGGCTTGTTCTCATTGGGGATGGGGGTGTGGACCGTTGTTGAAGACTGGGTCTTCGCATCGGCCTACCTGAGTCAATTCAGCTGGCAGTCGCTGGTGATCGGATTGGGCGCCCAGCTGCAGGCGGACAATGACGGGGCCATCTACGCCGCGACGCTCGACAACCCCGGGCTGTTTGTGCTCACCGTGGGAATGTTGGGAAGTCTTGTGTGGGCTGCGGGCTCCTGGTGGGGATCGCGGCGGGCTGGAATTACGTGGAGCGAGTTTGCAGCTGCGTGGGCAATCCGTGGGGGACGATGGTTGCTCCTGTTGTTGCTCTGGTCACAAGGGCGACTGATTGGCTTTTTGCTCCATGCTGATTGGATTCAGGTCGCCGCGGTGACGATCAGCGAGTTTTTCTGGGGCGGCGTTTTCGCTCTCGTCGTGATGGAGTGGTGGAAGCTCGCCCAGCCTGTCTCACCCTCTCTGATCGTGGCTGACATCACAACCGACGACCACCGAGCGAAACGATTCGTGTGGGGCGCATTTGCTGTTTACGTGCTGGTCTATACGGCGATGAACTGGGCTCTGTGGTTCAATCTCCGTATCCCACACGGCGATTCAGCGATGTACGAGGAGCATCTCTGGAACTTGACCCACGGGAAGGGTTTCCGCAGCTACCTCGATCAAGGGCTCTTTCTCGGAGAGCATATCCAGGTCATCCATCTGGGGCTGTTGCCGCTGCATGTTCTCTGGCCGTCGCAACTGATGATGGAGCTGTGCCAGTCGATTGGCATCGCCGCTGTGGTGTTTCCTCTTTATTCAATCGCCAGACGACATACCGGACGACCCAGGTTGGCTGCCGGCATCGCGGTGTTGGCATTGTTCGCTTTCCCGCTGCATTACCTCGACATCTCAATCGATGTGAAGACCTTCCGCCCGACGGCGTTTGGAGTAGCCATTGTGCTGGCGGCGATCGATGCGATGGAGGCGCGCCGCTATCGGGCCATGTGGTTGTGGGTACTGCTGGGGCTGGCGGTCCAGGAGGACTTCACACTCGTCTTTGGTCCATTGGGATTGTGGATGGCGTGGGACGGTTGGCGGAAGCAGGACCGGAAACTGATGGGGCAGGGGCTGGTGTTGCTGATTGGATCAGCTGTCTATCTGTTCGTGGTCATGAAGGTTCTGCTCCCCTATTTCCGTTCGGGGGTGACGATCCACTACGCCAGTTACTTTGCCAAGTTCGGCAAGACGCCCGGCGAGATCATCTGGACGATGCTGACCAGTCCCGGGCTGGTGTGGGAGTCGCTCGTCAATCCGGCGACCGTGGCGTACTTCCTGTGTCTGCTTGTTCCGCTGGGGCTACTCCCACTGTTGTCGCCGTCGCGGTCGTTGACAGCTGCGCCACTGTTCTTGTTGTTGTGCCTGAACGAGCTGGCGATGAATCCACCCGGTCCGTTCCATCATTTCCATGCCCCGATCGTTCCGCTCCTGTTGTGGGCGGCCGCGGCGGGGTTGGGGAGGGCGGCGAGCTTCACTTCCCCGAAGGACTCGACTCCCGAGGTGATGTCCTCTTCGGCCCGCTGGTTACCGGCTTCCGGTCCGCTGCTGGCGTTCTCATTCACCTGTGGCATCTGGACCTGCTTCGTCTTCAGTCAGAACCCATTGAGTCTGAAGTTCTGGGACTCCGGCAAGGCTGAGTACTGGAGAAAACGATATGTTCCCGATGAACGACCGAAGCAGTTCGCCAAGATCGCAACGCTGATTCCGCCGACTGCTCGGGTGGCTTCGACCGACTTTGTACATCCCCGCTATACGCATTTCGAGCGGTCGTACGACTACAGTCAGTATCCCCGCATGGTGAATGGCAATCGGCCCGGTGCCCCCGAGGATACCGATTACATCGTCATCGACACTCGTCATCCCTACAGCTGGATCCATGAGCCAAAGGACGTGCGGGAATTGCAAACGGAACCCAACCGCTGGGAGCTTCTGCCCGATGAGACGAATGGTTACTTCATCGTGTTGAAACGCAAGACTGTTGGCGCCGGGCAGAAGTAGCTGTTCGTCTTCGAATTTGGACAGACAGGAATGTCTGTCCCACTGCGGATTTCCGTGGAACAGACATTCCTGTCTGTTCTTCCTCGGTGAGGAAGCGATATCCGAAACGGCTCCAAACCATCCCTCTCATTTCCAGAGGCTGACCCGTGATTGCTGTCTGAGGTATGATCCGGTCTGAATAAACGACATCGAAACAGAAGGAGCCTCGCTGATGCGTCTGACTTGTCTGGCCTGTTATCTCGTGTGCCTCGCCGCCATCGTCTTTGAGGCTGACATCGCGTTGTCGCAAGAGCCCGCCGCTTCGCCTCCGTTGACTGTGGGGTCACGTCGCGAACTGTTTGTCGACCGATACCTGATCGACAAGCTCAGTAACGTTCGGCTCCAATTGCATGAGCCGCGTGATGAGGGCGTCGTCATCCAGCTCGATAAGCCGTGGGAAGGGCCGCACAGCGGTTATTCGACGGTCATTCGGGATGGCGATCTGTTTCGGATGTACTATCGCGGGATCTCACAGCCGGGGCCCGACGGGAACGAGCACGAACGCACCTGCTATGCCGAATCTCGCGATGGCATCCACTGGACCAAGCCCGATCTGGGGATCTTCGAGTACGAGGGCAGCACGGCGAACAACATCGTCTTGCAGAAGGCCGCTCCAATCACGCACAACTTCTCGCCGTTCCTCGATACGCGGCCCGGAGTCCCGGCCGATGAGCGATACAAGGCCGTGGGGGGCACCGGCCATGAACTATTCGCGTTGATCTCGGCGGACGGTCTGCGTTGGAAGAAGCTGCAGGACAAGCCGATCATCACGAGTGCCAACGTCCCGTTTCGTCACGACCACTTGTTCGACTCGCAGAACCTGGTGTTCTGGTCCGAGCAGGAGGGCTGCTACCTGTGTTATTTCCGCGTGTGGGACGGGCTGCGAAGAATCGCCCGATCGACCAGCACCGATTTCCGGACGTGGACCCCAGCTGTGCTGATGCGGCAAGTCCACGACGATGGCAATGGCCCCCAGCCTGCCCCAGCTGAGCACATCTATACGAATCAAACCTCACCCTACTTTCGCGCGCCCCACATCTCGGTGGCGATAGCTGCTCGTTTCTTTGAAGGACGCCAAGTCCTGACCGAGGAGCAGGCTCGTGAGCTGAAGGTCAGCGCGGACTACTTCAAGGACACCTCCGATGCGATCCTGATGACAACGCGGGGTGGCGATGTCTATGACCGGACCTTCCTCGAAGGATACATCAAGCCCGGCATCGGTCCGCGGAACTGGGTGTCGCGGACGAACTATCCCGCTCTCAACGTCGTCCAGACCGGACCAACCGAGATGTCGCTGTATGTGAACCACGACTATGCCCAGCCGACTTCGCATCTGCGTCGCTACAGCTTGCGGTTGGACGGGTTCGCTTCCGTGAGGGCCGGTGCCAGCGAAGGGGAACTCCTCACCAAGACAATGACCGTGTCGGGAGATCAGCTCTCCATCAACTTCGCGACCTCAGCTGGTGGCGGGGTCCGCTTTGAGATTCAAGACGCCAACGGCCAACCACTGCCCGGGTTCACCCTCGCCGACTGCCGCGAGCAGATCGGGAACGAGATCGATCGCCAGGTCACCTGGAACTCCGGGGCTAAACTCGCGGACATCGCCGGAAAACCCATCCGCTTGCGGGTGGTCCTTAAGGATGCGGACCTGTTCTCGCTTCAGTTCCGCCAGACGGCGAATACCGTTGAGCATTAGACGGTGCGGATCGGGAGTAAGCCGGGATACGCGGGCTACTGCTGCGACAACACCCGCACGAGTTCCGGGATGAGTCTGCGGAAGGCTCTCGCTCGGTGACTGATCTGTTGTTTCACCAGGGGGCTGAGCTGGCCGAATGTCTGGTGGTATTCTCTGACGAGGAAGTAGGGGTCGTAGCCAAACCCGTTTGCTCCTCCTGCTGTGTCGATGATTCGACCGCGGCAAGTCGATTCGAAGCTGAGGCGGACCACGCCGGTGGGGTCGGCGACAGCCACGTGGCAGACGTACTCAGCCCCGCGCTTTTCGGGCGGGACCGCAGCCAGCTCGGCGATGAGTTTGGCGTTGTTGCGTTCGTCCGTGGCTCCCGGATCACTGTAGCGGGCGGAGTAGACTCCCGGAGCTCCTCGCAAGGCGTCGACCCGCAGGCCGCTGTCCTCGCCGATCGTCCAGTGCTTGAGGACCTTGGCGATCTCGGTCGCTTTGAGGGCGGCGTTTTCGGCGAAGGTCGTCCCGGTTTCTTCGACTTCGTGGGCCTCCGGGAACTCGGCCACGGATTTTAATGGGATGCCGACGGGGGCCAGCAGGTCACGAATCTCGCGGCTCTTCTTGGCGTTTCGGCTGGCCAGGACGACCGTCGGAAATCGAGCAGATGTCATTCCGGAGCCTCCTCGTGCGTCTCGCCGCTGTCGTCGTCAGAGCCCTCGTTCGATTCCTGCTCAATCACATTCCAATCGTCGAAGTCGACATCGTCCCCGACATCCATGAAGGCGAAGCAGTGGGGGCAGTTGGCGATTGTCCCCTTGTGAATCGGGGCAAAGCGTGTCACGGTCCCACACTTGTCGCAGGTGGCGTCGATCCATTCGGCGTGGAGTTCGACTGGAGTTCCCTGAGCCTGAAATCGTAGTGAATTCCGTAATTCGAATTCTTGGATAACCGCCCCTGCCTTATCGACGTTATCTTTCGACACCCAAAGTCGTGTCTTGTGAATCTGTGGATTGAGTCCGCCCACCCAGATATCCTCAATGACTTGTGATTCGATTCCGACGGCCTGAAGCGCCAATACAAGCTGACGGGCGTCCAGATTGCTACCTGCCGTATAGATCGCGACGGGATCATTGAGTTCCATGACCATTCCTTGGAGGTGTGCAGACCCGTGGTCTATCACACCCCTGAATGGGGTTCAAGGAAGCCCCTGAACGAAATGGCATTTGTCACATGTATGCCAGGCTGTTACGGATTCAAAGAACCCGAACTCGAACTGGTCGGCGGTGTCGTCTGGGGGAGCGGTTGGATCACCGACTTCGGAGGCTCGCTCGGCGGAGCAGGGCGGTGAGACATCACCCACAGCCCCAGACCGAGTCCCACTCCGCACGCCAGCACGATCGCCCACTTCCCATATGCGGAAGGCTGACGCGGTGCTTTCTCCAGATAGTCAATACGAGCGTTCAGTTCGGGCCACAAGCTGTCTTGCAGGTCGAATGTCGGATCGGGATCAATCGTCCCGAGAACACTCATCGAGGCCTGGAGCGATTTGGTTTGAGATCGGCACTGGGGACACGTGGCGACATGGCGGCGAAGCTCCTCGATGCGCGTGGGATCATCGAGATCATTCCCGATCCACAGTGCCAGTTCGAGTTTCACTTCGTCGCAGTTCATTCCAGTTTACCAGTGCAGAGTCGGAGAGAGACGGAAATGTTTCAGTCGTGTGGGGTGGTGTGAAGTCGGAATGTGATCGGGTGGCGGGGGCTCGCTCTGGCTCCGGGGGAACCATCGCGAGTGAGGCGGCGTGTCACTTCTTCGCCTGCCTTCGACTCCAGGCCTCCTGGAATCGGAGACGGGCTTCGGCAAGACGCCAGCGGATGGTGGCTTCCTTGCGGTCGAGAACTGCTGCAATTTCGCTGGTTGAGAACCCCTCCAGATCACGCAGCACCAGGACCGTGCGAAACTGTTCGGGGATCTGATCGACGACGCTGCGAACCTCCTCGCGCAGTTCCTGATTGGTCCGGGGATCCGCGGATGCAGGATCGGGGTAGCGATCACCGGGATGATCGGTGAAGAAGAATGACCAGATCTTCCTCCTGCGTTTCTGACGACGGTGATAGTCGAGAGACAGATTCACCCCGATCTGGAACAGCCACGGGGCGAATCGGCGAGACGGATCAAACTGGTCGATTCGTTCGTAGACACGCAGGAACGTTTCCTGGGCCAGATCCTCGGCAACATCGGCATCTCGAATGAATCGACCGATGACGCTGAGCAACCGCCGTTCGTATCTCTTCACCAATGTTCCAAACGAATCGCGTCGCCCCCGACGGGTTTCCTCGACCAGTCGAGCATCACCCGCCCGGTCGTCCTCGTCGAGAGCTGACTCGTCAGACACCATGGTTCGCCGTTGATACGTCTTCATGTCCGGATCCCCAGGGTCTCTGGCCGGTCCCATTACCTCTGTTATAGAGGAGATACGCAAATTTCGAGAGGGGTGTTGGTGAAAAACGATTTCATGAGCAATTCGTCATTCAAGGAAGATTGATGTGTCAAGATTATGCGCGATTTCGGCCAGGTCTGACGCCGCAGGATCTCCGTTAGTCTCTTCCTGAGAATAGTTTGCGATTATGTGGTGTTTTTCATTTTTCGTCATTTGAAAGACTGCACAAGCTGGAGCGACTTTGCCGATAAATCATTCTGTGCGAGCAGTACTGCGCGATTTTACCAGCTTCGGGGGGCAACCGGCTGGTTTGATTCAAGCGGTTGCCTGCTCGCCAGAGGCGCGGATTACAGCCAACCTCAACGGAAAATGGTTTCCCTCATGTCTGGTCGCCCCGGTTTTCTTCGTCGCCATGCGTGGTCTCTGGCCGGCACACTTGCTGCCGCCCTGTTGGCCCCTGCGTTCGATTGGAGCGCGCTGGCAAGTCCGCCCGATGAGGTGGAGGAAGTACAACCCGTTCATGCTGGCGGCCGGGCCTCGAAGCCCGAGGCGATGGTTCCGCTGAATCATCTTTCCACGCCCTGGGACGAAGTGCTGCAAAAACTCGCTGACGGAACTCAATCGACTCTCGTGATGCACGCCGTCCCGGAAGGTCGATTCAGCCGCCATGACTGGCACAAGCACACGCGGACCGAAGCTGTTCGTATTCTGAATCGCGATCTGGAGAAGCTGGGATATCGGATTCTGGAGAAGGGCAAATTCCTGACGGTCCTCGAAGTTCAGCAGTCTCGCGTGGATTATGAGCGGCCCGTGATCGGGGAGCGTCGTGCATCGCTGCCAGCTGAAGGTGGACATTCAGAAGCAGTCGATGTCTCCTCTTCCGGGATCGAAGTTGCTGATCATCATGAGGCTCAGGAAGCTCCTCGTCGCCTTGGAGCTGCATCAAACACCCGATCCTCCTCCAACGCACGAAACAAGCGGGACCGGCAAGTCGCTCAGGCTCAGCATGTCGAGTCGGAAGCTCAGCTGGAGTCCGACAAGTCGACAGCTGAAATCTCGGCCCCCGCAGGCAATTCTTCCGTAACGATCGCCCCGACCAAGCGTCGTGCCACCGAGATCGCCAAGCAGATTCACCGAGCTTTCGGAACCCGATCCAAGCTGGTTGATGCCGGGCCGAATGGTTTGCCGGCTTTTGTCGTCGCACATCCCCAGCCTCAGGATGCCAAGGCCGCCGCGACTCAGGCTCAACCGCACTTCACCGTTGAGATCGACGCCGATCGCAATGAGCTGATCCTGACCGCGAATGCGGAACGGGTCGCTCACCTGGAGAACCTGATTCGGATGCTCGACAAGGCATCCTGGACCAATGGCCAGAAACAGGAACTGGTCGCCGGTCAAACTGCAGCTGTGGCTGGAAAGCTTCAACCCCAGCTTTCGCAACTGATTGCCGGACGCGAGCACGAGACGGGAACCCGAAAGAACCGCCACCGCGATGATCTCGCACAGGCAGAAACGGCAGAGGGTGATTCCGAGTCGGGGGCGACGGAAGAACTGTTTAACAAGGAGTCCACGTCGGAGGCCGATGGGCCTCAACCGGGGGCGATGAGCGAGGAAGAGCCCGGCAGCAAGTCCGCGCAGGATCGGTTGCCGGCTCTCCTCGATACTCTCAAAGGCGATGTCTCTCTCGAATCGATGCCCGATCTGGACCTGCTGATCCTGCGAGGAAATGAGAAAGACGTTGAAGCGGTGATGAGGGTCATCCGCACCATCGAACAGATGGCCGAAGGAAGCACTCCGGAGATCCACCTCCGTCGACTCGAACATGTCGATTCACAGTCACTCGCCGCATTGCTGACTCAGGTCTATGAGCGGATGGTGTCGCTGCGAACCGGAACGGCTCAAAAGAGTGAAGCACAGATCGCCGTGATTCCGGTTGTGACTCCGAATGCGGTGTTGATCCTGGCCCCGGGGAATGCTCTCGAATCGGTACTGGAACTGACTCGCGAACTCGACCAGCAGGTGAATCCTCAGCACCACGTCGAAGTCTTTCCGCTCGAGCACGCGATCGCCTCACAGGTGGTTACGACGATCGAAGGGTTCTATCCCAACGACGCGACTCTGCGGCCCGGACTCTCCACGCGAATCCGCGTATCGGCCGATACCCGAACCAACTCCGTCATCGTCCAGGCTCAGCCGCGTGACATGGAAGAGGTCAAGTCCCTCGTCAAGCGAATTGATCGCGACGAGGCAGGATCGATCTCGCGGGCCAAAATTATCAAGCTGAAAAGTGCCAACGCTGAAGAACTGGCCCAGTTCCTCCAGCAGGCCGTACAAAGCGTGATCTCCAGCCCCACCACTGTCGCCGGAACGACGGGAGCTGCGGGCGGTGCGACCGGTCAGAACAGCCAGCAGCTGCGGGAAACCAAGTCGGTTGTGCTCGAGTTTCTGGCTCACGATGAAAGCACGAAGGAACTGGTCCGTTCCGGGCTCCTCTCCGATGTCCGTATCAATGCAGACGCCCGTACCAACAGCCTGCTCGTCACCGCTCCCAAGCAGAGCCTGGTTCTGATCGAGGAACTCGTTCGAGTTCTCGATATGCCGAGCTCAGCTGTCGCGGAGATCAAAGTCTTTCCGTTGAAGAATGCCGACGCAACGGATGCGGTGTCACTGCTCGAAACACTCTTCTCAGAGAATACGAATACCGAGCAGGGTGGAGTCGGGGTCCAGCTGGCGGGCACCTCGGATGCGGGAAGCAACCTGGTACCGCTTAAGTTCTCGACCGATGGCCGGACCAATAGTGTGGTGGCGATCGGTGGTGGCGATGCGTTGCGAATTGTGGAAGCGATCCTGCTGCGGTTGGATGACAACGACTCGCTCAATCGCAAGACCACTGTCATTCGGCTCAAGAATAATCCCGCCAGCGACGTGGCTGCGGCATTGAATCAGTTCCTGCAATCACAGCGGGATCTGTCTCAGCTCGATCCCTCTCGGGTGAGCATGTCGCAGATCCTTGATCAGGAAGTGATCATCACCCCGGAAGCCCGCACGAACAGCCTGATCATCAGCGCGACCCCGCGGTACTTCGACAACATCATGGAACTCGCCAGCCAGCTGGATCGCGAACCGCAACAGGTGGCGATCCAGGCTCTGCTGGTGGAAGTCACCCTGGATAATAAAGACGAGTTTGGGGTTGAGCTCGGGTTTCAGGACTCCATCCTGTTCGATCGCTCCGTGATTAACCAGATCATGACCGTTCAACAAACAAACACGTCTCCGAACGGTGTGCAGACGACCTCGAATCAGATTCTCTCGCAGACCGGTACACCTGGCTTTCCGTTCAACAACCTCCCACTGGGGAACAACCTCTCGGGACCGAATACAGGGCGAGTCGGATCACAGGGGTTGAGTAATTTCGCGCTAGGCCGAACGAGTGGTGATCTGGGCTACGGCGGACTCGTGCTGTCGGCCAGTTCAGACTCGGTCAACGTTTTGGTACGAGCCTTGTCGGCTCGTCGTAACGTGCGAATCCTGAGCCGTCCTTCGGTCACCGTCCTCGATAACCAGATCGCAGAGATTCAAGTGGGCCAGGTGGTGCCCGTGACCGATGGAGCCACGATCGGGATCAATGGCAATGTGGTTCCCACGATCATGCGTGACAATGCGGGGATTATCCTGACCGTGACTCCTCGCATCAGCAACGAGGGCCAGGTCGTCATGGAAGTCGCCGCCGAAAAGAGCCGCTATACCGGTGAAGGGGTGACCGTCCTGACGGACTCGAACGGGGGCGAAGTGACCTCTCCCGTCAAAGATATCACCACCGCCAACACGACAGTCAAGGTCCCCGACGGTCAAACAATCGTCGTGGGCGGGATGATCACCAATACGGACGAAACCAGCGAACGTAAGGTCCCGTGGCTGGGCGATGTTCCCATCGTCGGACAGCTGTTCCGTTACGACTCACAGTCTCACTATCGCACCGAGTTGTTGATCTTCCTGACCCCACGCGTGATCCGTTGCGACCAGGATTCGGAAGAGATCAAGAAGGTGGAAGCTCAGCGAATTCACTACTTCGAGGACGAGGCTGAGCAGATTCACGGGCCGCTGTTCGGAGTCCCGATGGAGACTGGGGTAGAGCCCCCGCCTCAGTGGGAAGCCAACATCCTGCCTCAGGCGATCTCCCCGGCACCAAAGGAAACGCCACCACCTCCGGCTCCGGAGCCCGAAGGTGTCGAGAGCACTCCAGAACCGATTCAACAGATGAAGTACGAGAAGTCGGATTCTCCGACAGGCACAAAGATCAAGGCCAAAGCGAAACCCTCCTTCTTCAAGAAGAGTGCTCGCTCGCCCCGGTAAGCCATGCTGTCGCAGATCTTCTTCTCTCTTCGATTTCAATCCTTCGAATCTGAACACCATCATGCATCGATCAATTGCGACTTTGGGGCTGGTTCTCTGCCTGATCGTGTTGTGCGGGTGCCAGTCGGTACCGTTCTTCTCGAAGCTCCACTATCTCGAAGCTGACAGCCGCCACCCCTTGATGGAAGTCCTCTGTGTCTGGGAACCAGCAGAAGGGCGTGGCATCGACAATGCTCCGACGCGTGGTTTTGGGGGACAGATTCTGTGCTTTGCCAGCGGTTACAAAGAGCCGGTGAAAGTCCACGGTGATGTCCGCATCTACGTCTTCGATGACAAGGGCGTCAACGGGGACCCGTCATTGCCAATTCATCAGTTTGACTTTTCGGCTGATGTCTGGAACACGTTCCTCAGGCCCTCCAGCCTCGGGCCGTCTTACCAGATCTTTATCCCCTATACCCGCAAGGGAATGCACGCTACCGACTGCACCTTGAGAGTACGGCTGACTCCCGAAGACGGTCTTCCCGTCTATTCACGCATGGCGACCGTCGCCCTGGCGGGACAGGGAATCGAGAAAGTGAAACCCACTTCCGAGACCGTACAGACCGTCTCCCACGAAGAGACTTCCCACAAGGGGCAGGGGATCACCACGGCGGACTTCACGGAAATCGCCTTGGCGGGAAAGACGCCGGACGGAGGGCTGCCGCCGTCGAAAACTCCGGGGATCTCGATGGCACCACCACGCGATGAGGCTCGCCAGACTGAGAATCTCTTGAATTCCCTGCGTCGGGCTTCGGAGGAGGCTTCTCGGAAGGCTCGCACCGAACCACCGGAGAAACTGCCCGAGGTGTCGTCATTGGCACTGAAGTCTCTGGCACGTGAAACGGCCTCTCGGAAAGAGGTCGAGGAGATCGACCCGGTACGCCAAATGGATTCTGAGCAGGCTGACCTGCAAGGATCGACCGGTAAATCCTCCGCAATACGACGACATCCACTCGACGATTTCGACTCGGAATAATCCCCACGACTGCCTCCATCTGATAGACTATATCTGTAATGGTGAGTGAGCTGCGGACTCAACCTCTCCGGAGACGAACATGCCGACTCGCATTTCGATACTGGTCGCCTGGGGATGTCTGGCCGCCTGGTCTTCAGTGGCATTTGCCCAGGCTCGGGCCACCGGTTCCAGCGGAGGTACATCGTCGGGGGCGAGCCAAGTGACGCCGACCCAGTCACAGACCTTTAACAGCAACGCGAGTTCATCCGCCACGGGAGGCTCTGCAGGAACCGCCAGCCAGGGAGGTGGAACCACCAGCCGTTCCGGCAGCACGCAGAACCGTATGAATACTGCCAATCAACCGCAGTTTAATGCGGGAGATGGATCCGTTGGGGCACGAATCGGCCAGAATGCGTTTGTCGGTCAGGGGGACACCATGTTCGCTGGAACCCGCGATGTGTCTCAGCTGGCGAATCGGGACTTTTCACCGCAGTTCAATGCGATGAATGACCCTTCGACTTCCCAACGACGTGCGAATTCGACGTCAGGGAATGTGAAGCGAGCTCGGCCCCAGCAGCGAATTTCCTTCGAGTACCCCAAGGCCAATCTGGTTCGTACCCAGGTGGAACTGTCCCGGCGGTTTGAAAGATTAAAAACGGTCTCCGGAGCTGATACGTCGATCTCTGATGAAGGTGTGGCCGTCTTGACCGGGACCGTCGTGAATGACGAGGCCCGCAAGCTGGCCGAAGCCCTCGCTCGTCTCGAACCGGGAGTTCGTTCCGTCGACAACCAGCTGCAAGTCTCTCCTGCCACGCCCTAGTTCTTGGGGGCCGAGGACATCGTGGATGAACCGTGATGTCGCGCGGAGTCTTAGACGAATTGATTTTGCGATCGTTCACCGCTCTACCGGGGTTCAATCGCTCTTGGTTTTGGTATTCGCGCCGCTTTGTGTCTTCGTGACTTGGTGGTAAGCCTCCTTGTCGCCTCCTCACAGCGACCGGACTCAAGCCTCATCCGAGCGGTATTCGTTCCTTTTTCCGCCCAGCTCGGTGATACTGCGGTCGCATCCGGAATCGCCTCGTCCCGTGAGTGACCGACATGGCTCCAACACTTTTTAAGAATGTCAGTATCCTCGATTGCAGCGGATCGCTCCCTTTTCCGGGTGATGTCCTCGTTGAGGGCAATCGTATCACCAGAGTCCATCGCCACGACAGCCGGTCACCTCTGGTCGTTCCGAATGATGCCGCGATCGTCGATGGTCGAGGGACTGCCACCCTCATGCCAGGGCTGATTGAATCGCATTCTCATTTGAGCATCGATAACACCGACGATCTGGCTCAAATTGGTTTTATCCCTCCCGAAGAAACCACACTCATCGCAGTAAGGAACGCCGCTCTCTATCTGCAGTGTGGAATCACCAGCTGCATCAGTGCCGCAGCCGCCAAGCCGCGAGTCGATGTCGTGCTGCGAAACGCCATCAACGCGGGGCATTTTCCGGGCCCTCGAACTCTGGCAGCCAGCCCGTGGTTGACGGTGACAGGCGGGCTGGGGGACCTGCGAACGCTTCATATGCCCGATATCGCCTCGATGGCCATCATGCTTGACGGTCCCGAGGCGTTTCGCCGACAAACCCGCGAACTGATTCGCGAAGGCGTCGACATCATCAAGCTGGTCGTCTCGGGCGACACCTTTATGCCGCATGCACCATCGACCTCCACGGTCATGAGTGAGGCCGAGATCGCGGCTGCAGCTGAGGTCGTACATGCCCATGGCAAACGCATGAGTGCCCATGCCCGCAGTGCTGGGGCAGTGAAGCTCTGTGTCAAACACGGCGTGAAGGTGATCTATCACGCGAACTTCATCGACGATGAAGCCATCGACATGCTGGAGGCCAACAAGGATTGGGTGTTCATCAGTCCCAATCTCGCCTTTACTGCGATCGCCGCCTTTGAGGGCCAGAAATGGTTCTCCGAGGAACAGGTCGTCAAACTCGGGTTTCGCGAGGAGTTGTCCGCAGCTGCGGTGGGACTTCAGGAACTCAAGCGTCGGGGCGTTCGCATCCTGGGGGGAGGAGACTACGGATTCGGACTGACTCCCCATGGGCAAAATGCCCGGGATTTGGATCATCTGGTGCGTTATTGCAACTTCACGCCCATGGAGGCCATTCTGTCGATGACGCGGGATGGCGGAGCGGCGATGGACTTGCCGAACGAACTCGGGCAGATTCGCGAGGGGTATCTGGCCGACCTCGTACTGGTCGATGGTGATCCGTTGGGGGATACACGAATCCTGCTTGATGCGAACAAACGCCTCGTTGTGATGAAGGATGGCAAAATCTACAGATCCATGTCCAGTTCTCTTCCAATCGCAGGTGGTCTCGTACCGTAATTCTGCCCAATTCTTTGGCAAACGCACTGATTTGGTTTGCGGGATTTCGAGTGATTGACTGTTGGAATATGTGGTTTTCCTAGGAAATAACCTCGCCGATACGAGTTGGCACGTCATTTGCCTTCTCTTGGATTTCATCTGCCGCTCATTCATTGCTCATGATGTGGCAGCACAATGCTTTGAAGACGCCTCTCTTCAAACACCAACAGGAGTTCTCATGTACGGCTATTTGATCGACATGGATGGAGTCATCTATCGAGGCCACCAACTGATCCCCGGAGCCGATCGCTTCATTAAGGAATTGCGGTCTGCTCGAATCCCATTCATGTTCTTGACGAACAACAGTCAAAGAACACGTCGCGACGTGGCCACACGTTTGCAACGATTGGGAATTGATGTGGAAGAAGAACACGTTTTCACCTGTGCCATGGCGACGGCACGATTCCTGGCCCGGCAGAAACCCGGTGGAACAGCCTTCGTGATCGGCGAGGGAGGGTTGCTGAACGCCCTGCACACCAACGGGTATTCGATCGTTGACAAGGACCCCGACTACGTCGTGGTCGGCGAAGGACGAACTCTCAACTTTGAAATGGCGGAAGCCGCACTCGGCATGATCCTGGGCGGAGCGAAACTCATCGCCACCAACATGGATCCGAACTGCCCGACTCAGAACGGGTCGCGTCCCGGTTGCGGCGCCATCGTGGCGATGCTCGAAGCAGCTGCGGGCGTCAAGGCCTTCAGCGTCGGCAAGCCTAGTCCCGTCATGCTGCGTGATGCTCGCAAGGAACTCGGCCTCGGCACTGATCAGACGATCGTCATCGGTGACACGATGGAGACCGACATCCTGGGCGGCGTGCAGTTGGAGTTCAAGACGATTCTGGTGCTCAGCGGTGGAACGCAGCGAGATGATCTCAAGAAGTTCGCCTACCGTCCCGACAAGATCGTCGACTCAATCGCCGATCTCAATCACGCTCAGCTGATTCGTGAGTTCACCCAGCAAGACGCCGTCGACGTCTCGAAATCTCGCGACGCCACGATTTCGACCGGGAAACACACGGCACTACCCGTGTAATTGCATGCTCGTTCGACAGCCTCAATGTCGATTGATGACGTGTGAGAATTCAACCTGCCTACGGAGATTCTTGGTGAAATGAATTTGTGAGTTTCTTCCCCGGGATGATAAGCTCCCGCCGTTCAGCGGCCGAGAGCCAGCCCAGGAAGGACAGCATGCACTCTCCCAACGATCTTCCCACCTCGGCTCCCGTGGACGATAGCCCGCCACGGGGGTCGTTTTGGTTTTGCCAGCTGGCCAAGTTGAGAACTTACCTGCAGGCGAACTGCTGGGCGGTCACGAGTCTGGTGATCCTCACATGTGCGCTCTATGCCCCGACGCTGAAGTACGAGTTTCTGAATTGGGACGACCCCTGGTACATCGTCAACAATGATCTGATCAAGAGTTGGCATCCGGTCAATCTCTACAAGGTCATGACCGAGCCCGTCGCCCGCAACTTTGCTCCGCTGACGATCGGGATGTTTCTGGTCGAGTACACGCTCTGGGGGCTGAATTCTGGCGGGTACCACGCCACCAATGTGCTGTTGCATGCGCTCAACACTGTGCTGGTCTATGCTCTAATTCGACAGCTGACGAGGAACTCCTGGAGTGCATGGTTCGTGGCGGCTCTGTTTGCCGTGCATCCGATTCAGATTGAGTCGGTGGCGTGGGTGTCATCGCGAAAGACGCTGCTGTCGTCGACATTCATGCTGCTCTGCGGTCTCTGCTCTTTGAAGCCAGAGCGAACCCGCCGGGACGAAATGTGGAGCCTCCTGTGGCTGGTACTGGGGCTGGCGAGTAAGGCCTCTACGGTCGTCGTGCCGCCCATCGTGATGGCCTATGACTATCTCGTTCGCCGGGAAACGCTAGAGAAGTCGATTCTCAAACAGCTGTTTCCGTGCATCCTGTGCGCGATGTTGACGTTCATCACCATGTCGGCGCAGGTCTCGATTGTTGGTGGGCTGCGCGGGCACCTCGAACTCAACAAGCTGCAGATCATCGGGGTCGATGCCACGCTGATGTTCCGCTACTTGGCGATGCTGGCGTGGCCCAACAATCTTTGCGTGCTGTATGACCCGCCTTGGCGCGGGATCGGTCCTCAGATTGCCGCATCACTGGCGGCGTGGGTGGGCCTCACCGCCTTCTTGTGGATTAAGCGAGAGCGATACCCCCAGCTGGCGTTCGCTTTGGCCACGTGGTTGTGGTTGCTGTTCCCAGTGATGAACTTCTTTCCGATTACGACGCTGATGAATGACCGGTACATGTACTTGCCGTGCCTGGTCGTCTTTTGTCTGGTCGTGGAAGGTCTACGCCAAGCTGGTGACGGGATCCGAAAGACGCTCGGCTCAGCTCAGACGGGCATCATCGTCGCTTCCATGCTCGGCCTCAGCGCGATCGGGGCCTATACCGCTGAGTCGGTGAAGTATCTCAAGGTGTGGCGAAATCCGTTCACGCTTTGGAGCTATGCTCGTGATCATCAGCCGTCGCTAGTTGTTGTCCAGCGACAGTGGGCCGATGCATTGTATCGTTCCGGTGACACGCCCGGGGCCTTGGCAGCATTGCAGTACACCCTCGACCACTGCCACCCTGATGAAGGTGAGGTCAACCTGATTCACGAGTTGCAGGCTGAATGGTCGAAGATGCCGTAGAGCTATTCCTCGGTATGCAGGGCGGACATCCCTCTCGTTTACTCCCGCCATGAAACACGCGGAGGACGCATTCACGATGCCTCCTCCGCGTTGAAGACCAGTCGCTGCGGACAATCAATCGATTCCCGCCAGCTTGGTCGCCCGAGCCACGCGGCCCACCCCGAGCAGATAGGCTGCCGATCTCAGCGAGACCTTCTTTTCAACGGCCAGATTCCACACGTCGTCGAACGCCCTGGTCATCTTGCGGGCGAGCTTGTCGCGCACATCGGCCAGCTCCCACTTGAAGTGCTGACGGTTCTGCACCCATTCAAAGTAGCTGACCGTCACGCCGCCCGCGTTGGCGAGAATATCGGGGACGACGACGAGCTCCCGCTTCTGGAAGATCTCATCGGCTTCCGGCAGGGTGGGGGCATTCGCCGCCTCGATAATGATCTTCGCTCGCACGTTCTTGGCGTTCTCAGCGGTCAGGACGCCACCCAGCGCCGCAGGAATCAGCACCTCGGCGTCGCAAGCGAGCAACTCCTCATTCGTGATTCTCTTCGTGCCCGGGAACTCGGCCAGCTTGCCCGACTGGGACATGTGAATCTGCAATGCTTCTATGTCGATCCCGCTCGGATTGATGATGCCTCCCGACACGTCGGAGACCGCGACAATCTTGGCTCCCATGTCATGCAGGATGCGGGCAGCGAATGAACCGACATTTCCGAAACCCTGGATCGCGACGCTGATGCCCTTGAGCGGGCGGTTGAGCCGGGCCAGTGTCGCCTGCAGGATGATCGCCACCCCGCGTCCGGTCGCCTCTTCACGACCATCGATGCCATGCATCTCGACCGGCTTACCGGTGACGCACCCCGGGCTGTAGCCGTGGTACTTCTCGTACTGGTTCTCGATCCAGGCCATGACTTGAGCATTGGTTCCCATGTCGGGCGCGGGGATGTCCTGGTCAGGACCGATGACCTCATGGATCTCGTCGATGAACTTGCGGGTGATTCGCTCCAGCTCGGTCTGGCTCAGCGTCTTAGGATCGACGGAGATGCCTCCCTTGGCTCCCCCATAAGGAAGATCAACCACAGCTGTCTTCCAGGTCATCAGCGAGGCCAGCTCCAGCACCTCGGCGGAATCGACTTCGGGGTGAAAGCGAAGCCCCCCCTTCATGGGGCCGCGGGCCTTGTCATGCTGAATCCGGTATCCGACAAAGGTCGCCACCTGACCGTCATCCATTCGCATGGCGACCTGCACCCGCACTTCACGAAGCGGGGTCAGCAACAGCTTCTGCTCACGATCTCCCATCGCAAGGATGCGTGCGGCCTGTTCAAAATACCTCTGCGCGGCGCTGCTCATGTCGGCGATCCAATCCATTCGGTGAGAGGAAATCGGTACGTGCTGCGAGAACAATACGCACGCAGGCCCGATGGATCAATTGGAATCACGGGGGCATTGGCGAGGCCAATAGTTCGAGGCGATTCACATAATCACAATGCCCGGAACCCCATCGATAAGGTCAGCATCTGTGCAGAAATGAGCCCTCTTGTACAACCTCTGGATAAAAGTCGTTCAATGATTGGCATGCAGATAGACAACAGAAATGGCCCAATCAGTGCCCGACCACCACGTCTGCCAGATTCCCGGATGCGTCGAACTCCCACTCTTGCGGGCCACTCACGATGGTGACTCGCGGGTTGTTCTTCAGCTGGGTCAGACAACTTTCGCTGACGAGCATTTCTTCAAGAAGCAATGTGTTCTTGATCTGCACGACACGGGCATCCTGTGGCTCGGTCAGGCCGAGTGTGCCCAGCGCGACTTGTGCCACTTCGCGGTCGGTGTCGTAGTAGACGGGGATCATGGCAGCTGTGGCATGACCAGCGGTGATGCAATTGACCTTGGTCGATTCCATGTCCATCGACTCGACCGTTCGACGGTTGGTGAACTCGGCGAGCCCGATACCGGTCCCATTACCGTGCGTCTTCTCTGTCAGGCCGCGAACGAAGATCCGGCGGCAGTTTGTTTTATCTTCCGAGGTCGCAGCGTGGTCATTGAATTTGCGTCCGACAACATTCGTATCCATGCCCGTACCGCTGATCTCTTTGCCGATCTCGTCGACCACGAGCAGATCAATGTCATCGAGCGGCAGGCGAGGCATCCAGGCCCGGGCTTTCTGTAACAACTCGACTTCGCGTTCATAGAACTTGTCGGCAGGCACACCCTCAACCAGAGCTGTCTCTTCAAAGGCATTCTCGACAATCGCCAGACCACCCAGGACGCGACATCGTTTCACGACCACGTCCGCCACAGCTCGGATGATCTCCAGAAATGTGAAGGACTTGATCGCCCGGTGGTAGTGGACAGCTCCCTCCCGCTTACCCAAGCCGATCAGCATCATCTTGTGCAGACCCGACTCGATCGGCCCGACAAACATGGTGTGCGGCTTGATCCGGTTCGCGATGAAGACGTGATCGGCTCCTGCCGCGTTCTTGTCGAAGTGAACAGAGATTCCTTGCGGAGTCTGGTCGATAATGACCGTCTCCATCGTCGCCTTGATTGGGCAGCCGATGAACTCTTCGGTCACGCCGAAACTTTCGATCAAAGCTCGCTGGCCCTCGGCGGTTGCTCCACCATGGCTGCCCATGGCGGGGACGATGAACGGCTTTGCTCCGAGCGAAAGAAAGTGCTGAACGATCTCGCGTGTGATGATTGCGACATTCGTGACGCCGCGGCTCCCGACTGTGATCGCGACGGTCTCGCCCGGCTTGATCCTGGGGCCCAGGTTCAGCGAGGCCAGCTGCTTCCGGACCTCACCGACCAGATCGCTCAGCCGAGGTGTGTCAAAGGACTGGCGAATGCGGTACATGCGAGGCAGGGCCATAATCAACTCTCTACGAGAAACGCGATCTCCCTCTCCCCCGGAATGACTCGATGTTCAATTCCGACATGAATGGAGGGAGAGGGGCGGGGTGTGGGGCCATCCAAGAGCCCACCAGCTGGCGACTCACAGTACATCGCTACTTCTTGGACCGCACTTCTTTCACCTTCGCCACGTACGCCGCAGCCAACTCTTGGATGCCCGCGAAGTCTCCCTTCGCCAGATGCTCCTTCGTGACGAGAGAGCTGCCGAGTCCGACCGCACAAGCTCCCGACTTCACGAAATCGCCCAGCGTGTTGAGGTTCACGCCACCGGTTGGCAGCAGGCGAATCTGTGGGAACGGGCCCGCCAATGCCTTCAGGTGACCCGGCCCGCCGATCTCTGCCGGGAAGACCTTGACCACATCTGACCCGCATTCCCAGGCATGCAAGACTTCGGTCGGCGTGAATGCTCCGCTCATGACGACCTTGTCATATCGATTGCACATCTCAATCACGGCGGGACGCACAGCTGGGGTGACGATGAACTCAGCTCCAGCCAGCATTGCTGCACGGGCGGTCTCGGGATCGAGGACAGTCCCCGCTCCCAGCAAGACCTTGTTCCCCAGCTTGCGGCTCACTTCTGCCAGAACTTCAACAGCTCGTGGCACGGTGAAAGTGATCTCGAGGACATCGACGCCGCCGGCATACAACGCTTCTGCCACCTGGACCAGCTGATCGCCACTGGGGGCACGGATGATGGCCACAATTCCAAGGTCAAGAACGCGTTGCAGATCAGAGTGTCGGCTCATGAGTGAGAACTCAAATGTCGAGGATGATGGGGCAGGGTACCAGCTTGAGCCAATGCTCAGCGGTAGTCCATGAACGTATCGTAGTGAACCGATGTTGGTCGAGATACGCTCGGGGATCACTCCCGGGTGAGTGTTTCGTCGAGGTTCATCAGAACCAGACAGACGCCCGTAAATGCCGCGTGGTCGGTGGTGTTGATCGAGGCATCACGCGGAGCGGCTCCCTGCTTGAGAATCAATTCCGCATCGGTCGGCGAGTCCTGGTACTGCTTGTGTAGTCGTTCAAAGCTGAGGGAGAGGACTTGCAATTCCTCGGGTTGCGGGATCCGTCCCAGGAGACGCCTGAAAGCAAACTGGATTTGCTCTCCACGATCGGAACTCGACTTCAGGCTGCGTTCCGCGAGAACGCGAGCTGCTTCGATGTATTGAACATCATTCATCACCGAGAGGGCCTGGAGCGGGGTGTTCGTCCGCAAGGGCTTCACGACGCAGGTTTGTCGCGGTGACACATCAAAGAACATCGTCGGCCCGACAATCCGCCGCCAGAAGGTGTAAACGCTGCGACGGTAGAGAGCGTCGCCCGTGTCGGGGACATACTTCTTGTTGCCGAACGTCGCCTCTTCCCAGACACCTTCGGGCTGGTAGGGGCGAACCGGTGGCCCACCGATCCGTTCGACGTAGAGCCCGCTGGCGGCCAGAGCCTGATCCCGGATCATCCACGAGGGAAGTCTGTACCGTGTCCCGCGAGCCAGTAACCGGTTTTGTGGGTCTTTCTCGACGAGAGCCGGGGTGACCTGCGAACTCTGGCGATAGGTCGCACTCATTACGATCCGCTTCATTAGCTGCTTAACGTTCCAGCCACTCGTGCGGAACTCGACTGAAAGCCAGTCGAGCAACTCGGGATGGGAGGGCTTCTCGCCCTGAACCCCGAAGTCCTCCGAAGTCTTGACGAGCCCGATGCCGAACACCTGCTGCCAGAAGCGATTGACTGCCACGCGGGCCGCGAGCGGGTTCTCATTGGACACGAGCCATCGAGCCAGCCCCAGTCGATTCTTGGGGGCCTCGGTGGGCAAGGGCGGCAGGCTTGTGGGCGTGTTGGCGCTGACCTTCGTTTCAGTGGGCTTGTTGTAGAGACCCTTGTCCAGAACAAACGTCTCACGCCGCTCGGCCTGGTCGGCCATGATCATCACCCGAGCGATACGATTATTGATCGCGTTGCGACGGTCGACAGCTTTCTTCAGGGCCTCCAGCTGCTGCTGGTAAAGGGCATTCTTCAGTTCCGCGATGCCGTCAATCAGCTTCTTCAGCTTCGCCATGTCACGTTCGGCGGGAGGTTGGTCCAGGATCGTTTTGAGCTCGTCGGAGAGCCCCGCTGCGACGGGAGACTTGGAGAGCGGTTGCCCCTCTTCGGTGGTGAAGAGTTCTTTCTCAACCCGAGCAAGTTCAGTCGAGGCGAGAGCGTGTTCCTCGTTGGCGGCATTTCGCTCCTGGGTCTGTTCCGGGGTCGGGCGCTCGAGCACTGGAGGTGTTTGTGGGTTGCCGCCTCCTCCGTCGACCGGGGTCTGGTTAAAGAAGTCGAACAACGAGAAGTAGTCCACCTTGGTCACGGGGTCGAACTTGTGGTCGTGACAGCGACAACAGTTCATTGTCAGACCGAGCCACACCGTGCCGGTCGTCTCGGTCATGTCCATGACATAATCGACACGATTCTCGGCGGCGATACGCCCCCCTTCGCCGTTGATCATGTGGTTTCGCAGGAACCCGGTCGCGAGCTTCTGTTCCGGTGTCGCATCGGGCAGCTGATCGCCAGCCAACTGCCAGACCGTGAACTGGTCATACGGCATGTTGTCGCTGAACGCTGCGATGGCCCAGTCCCGCCACGGCCACATCGTCCGCTCGTTGTCTCCCTGGTATCCGTTCGAGTCGGCATACCGCCCCGCTTCCAGCCACTCCCAGACCATTCGTTCCCCATAACGAGGTGAGGCGAGCAACCGATCGACAAGTGCCTCATATGCACCGGGCGACTGATCGGCCAGGAAGGCGTCGACCTCTTCGGGGGTGGGGGGGAGGCCGGTGAGGTCGAGGGTCAACCGGCGGATAAGAGTTGTTTTGCTGGCCTCCGGAGAGGGGACCAGACCCTCACGCTGCAAACGATCGAGCACGTAGTTGTCGATCGGGTTGATCACAGTGCCGAATCCGTCAGGAACAACGGGAACTGCGGGAGCACTCAGCGGTTCAAACGCCCAGTGCTTGCCCCAGACCGCTCCCTCAGCCACCCAGCGTTTGAGGGTGTCGATCTGCTGGGCCGTCAACGGGTGTTTGGTCGAGGGCGGCGGCATCACTGCATCGGGATCGGTCGAGATCAGGCGGCGGATCAACTCGCTGGCGTCCGGTTCACCGGGCTTGATCACCTCGATGCCGTCGTGAACCTGGAACGCCCCCTCCTTCGTGTCGAGCCGCAGGTCAGCCTGTCGGGCCTTTGAGTCGGGGCCGTGGCAGGTGTAGCAATACTCCGACAGGATCGGCTGAACATCACGGCTGAAGGAGACCTTGTCTTGTGCCGAGAGTGTTCCGCCGATGACGGACATGAGCACGACACAGTGGGCCAATCGGGCCGAACGCGGCGATCGCATGAGGGAATCTCTGGCAGGAGTCGGGGCAGGCTGTGGAGCTTTGGCGGTACGTGTCATCGTATCCTGAGAGGAATCCGCAGGGAAAGTTCTACGTGACTCGCCCCACATGGAGAGCAACATCACACCCGGCGAGCGGGGTGGCGTCAGCCCCCCGGTCCTTGGAGTGCTGATGTGATGCCACAGTGTACGACGAATCACCTGAAACGCCGACCGGCACCATCCGGCTCACGCCGGACGCTCGCCATCCAATGATTGCAGCAAGTCCGACATGCGGTCGCTAACCGACAAGGGCCAAGTTGCTCGTGATGGACCTACTTCACAGGGATCGCGTCACACATCTGCAACGCCAGCAGTGGAAACGCCGTCCCGCTGTAGGTGATGTAGTGCCAGCTGTCGGTGTTGAGTGATCGTGTCCACCAGCGGCCCGACTCCCGCTGATTGGCCTTCAGCCAGGCGATGCCCTTTTGAATTCTCGGATCGCTAGCGGGGACTCCCGCCGAACGCAGGACGATGATTGCCAGCCCGGTCATATGGCCATCGCTGGCTGGCGAAGCGAAATCGGGTTCTGCCTTCAGCTTCTCGGCTCGGTTGCCCTTCCCCCAGGCTTCGGGGGCAGCGAAGGTCCGGATGGACCAGCCGCCGTCCTCACGTTGATGCGAAGCGAGCAGGTTCAGTAACTCCGCATTCTGAGCGTCATCGAGCAGTCCCGGTGAACGAGTGGCTGCCCAGAGCAGTAGCACCCGGCTGTAGTCGTGCAGCGGCTTCTGCGTCCGCAGATAGTTCTTGAGCCGCTCAACCTGCTGCTTCAGTTCCGGCGAGCCTGACTCCTCGGTCTTCTGCAACCAGCCGGGGGCCGTCGCAGCTGCCATCATGGCCACGGTGGCTTCGTGGTAGGCATCCGATTCATAGGGCGGCCAGCAGTCGAGCGTGCCCCAGGTTCCCTCGTCGGTCTGGATGGAGAACATCAGCTCCAGGGCCTGTGACGTTTCCGGAGACAATGATTTGGTGACGTTCGCATCCCACTCAGTCAGTCCAGCGGTAAGGTAAATCAACTGTCCGGGGCGAGTCGATTCCTTGAGCTTGCTCTTGTCTTCGACGGCCATCGTTTTGAGCGTGTTCAGGAAGTATTCCCGTTGCGTGTCGTTCGGCTTACCGAGTGACGGGATCAGCGCGGGACGCACGATCATGTAAGTCCCGTTCGTGTGGCAGCTGATGCACTTCTTCTCGTTGGACCAGGCGCGGGCTCCCAGTTCAAGATAGACTTGGGCCTTGTTGACCGAGACCTCGGGAAGAATCGCTTCGTCGGCAGTTGCCGGAGGGATCTGCGTTTCGCCCAGCGTATATTGCGGCTTCTGATCGGCGGCTTGGGCAGTGGGGCAATTGAATGTCGCCAAACCGCTCGCCGACAAGATCCAGGCCAAGCTGAGGCACAGTCCATATCGATTCATTCGCATCATCAGCCCTTTTCATTCGAGGGAGAATTCCACGCAAGTCTGGATCGTAGCAAATGCGTTGTGAGACTGCTGCTGAGCGGAGGGTACCGAACACCGAAGTGAGGCGAGCGATATCCTCGCTGGCACAAGGGCCGTGACGCCATCGACCTCGTGCGTCATTCAAATGGTCTTGTCTCAGCGATCAGCGCGAGTCATTCACGAGCACTGCGATTGAGCACGCGGGCTGCGGCTGGCCAGTTCGGCGACTTCTTCGATGGCCTGGAGCATCTTGGGGCGGTCGACCTTGTGGATGTCCAGCTTCTGCCCGACAGCTGCGAGCATGGTGAGTGTGAGCCGTCCGCCGAGGTGTTGCCGGAACTCTTCGAGTCCGCGGAACAGTGTCCAGGTGTCATGCAGGGCCGGATGGTCGAGCGACAACCCCAGCGATATCAACGCGTTCAGGACGCGGTCCGCATCTTCGCGAGGAAAACCGTGGACGAGCGAGCTGTAGATCGTGTCGACCGCGACGCCGATCGCGACAGCCTCACCGTGTCGCAGCTCGAAGTTCGACATGACTTCGAGCTTGTGGGCTGACCAGTGGCCGAAGTCGAGCGGACGGGCTTCGAGCATCTCGAACGGATCGCCCCCTTGAGTAATGTGCTGCAGATGCAACTGGGCTGAACGGCGGATGACGGGCAGGGCTGCGGTCATGTCACGCTGACCGATACGCGGGGCCAGTTGGCAGACCTCGTCGAAGGCTTCGCGATCCTTCAGGACAGTCACCTTCACGGCCTCGGAGAATCCGCAGCGGAAGTCTCGGTCGGGGAGCGTGGCGAGCAGCTTGGCGTCGTTGATGACTCCCCACGGGACTGCGAATGTTCCCAGCCAGTTCTTCTTCGCGAATAGATTGACGCTGTTCTTGACACCGACCCCAGAGTCGGCCTGAGCCAGTGTTGTCGTCGGCAATCGGATCAGGCGGATTCCCCGGTGGGCGATCGCAGCTGCAAACCCGACCGCATCGAGGACGGCTCCACCCCCGATCACGACGACATAACTACGACGATCGAGGTCGTCGGCGTTGATCGTCTGCAGCATCCGTTCCTGGGCATGGATGTCGTTCTTGACCGACTCGCCACCGGGGGCGATCTGGATTGGACCGGTCGACAGAAAGCGGTCAGCGGATTGCTGGATGAACCGCTCGATCCGAGGGACAAGAGTCGCGTCGGCTTTGGAGACGTACTCATCAATCCAGAACTGCACGCGGGGCAGCTGATCACCCGATCGCTGGATCAGGTCGAGCAACACGTTCTGCTCGTCTCCCAGCACATCGGAGGTGAACCTCAAACGATGCGTGAAGGGAACTGCGAACGAGACATCGATGCTTTCGGTCTTCGGCAGTGACATGTCGGGGCAGGGCGTGGAGGAGGGCTATCTGGCGGGGCCACATTGGCGGAATTTCATTCTCCGTCGAAAGTGGAGCGTCTGCAACCGCCACGCCCGAAATGATTGACCCGGCGAGCATGACGGCGTCAGCCTCCCGGTGCGTATAGACACATTTCCTGACTCGGTTCGCCCTTTTGTGAACAACGCCGGAAAGCACCATCCGGCTTACGCCGGACGCTCGCCGGGGGAGTCAGTGGCCAGACTCTGAGTGGCGGGATCACCCTTCTTCTGCAACCAGAGAAGCGTTGTCAGTCCTACGAGAAAAATCCCGATGCTGTACAACTGAGAGATCGTCAAACCCGTACCAAACTGAGCGAGCTCATCATTACGGATGATCTCGATCAGAAAACGAGTGATCGAATAGATCATGCAACCGATGGCAAAGAGCTGCCCATTTCGGGTTCGTAGCGGAAAAAGGTTCCATAGAATCGTGCAGATCATGAAACCGTCGATGGCACTGTAAACCTGCGTGGGATGGAGCGGCATCGTGAAGTCGGGCAGGACGTTGTTGGCATCGGGCTTGAGGATCCCACGCTGTGCGAGGTCGAGCCACGGAACGCTGCCCTTGGGGAACTGGATCGCCCAAGGCAGATTGCACGGGTCACCGAAACAGCACCCATTCAGCAGACAGCCGATCCGACCGAAGCCAATGCCCATGAATACTCCCGGCATGATGACATCGACGATCAACATCGATTTCAGCTTGTGGAGCCGACAGAACGCAAAAAATCCGATGGCCCCCAGGAAGAGACCGCCAATCAGCACCAGCCCCCCATCGGTCAGGTTGATCGTCGTCACCAGATAACTCCATGGCGACGTGCACCGGGCGTAGACCGATCGCCAGTACTGGCCAATATACCCCAGCCGAGCACCACTGATTCCCGAGACCAGCAGCCACAAACTCAAGTCATTCAGGATCTCGGGATCGAGCCCGATCCGCTTTGCACGCAATCTGGACAGCCAGAGCCCGCTCAAGAATCCGATCAGCACCATCATGCCGTATCCAAAGATCGGCAAGGCGGTGGGACCAACCAGCGGGAAGACGAACATCGAGGCGAGAATCGCGCCGCCCCATGAATACAGACTCTGTCGGGCTTCCTTGCTCAGCCCCTTGTTCACGATGAACTGAACTGCCAGCCAGACCACGAATGCCGCCAGCAAGATCCAGGTCAACCCGACACCAGGGACACCTGTGCGCGGATCCCGCTCCCAGAAGGCGAAGGGGCGTTGCACCAGAATGTAGATCAGAATTTGTCGCATCCGATGCGTTTCCTCGACGGTCGATATGAGTGGGGGTAGTGAGGCTGTGAATGATGATCAAGGAAGAACGAGCATCTGGTTGTCGATCAGCCGGGTGTTTCCGACTCGAGCGGCGATCAAGGCGACCATCGCCGGTTGGGCCACTTGAAGCTCGGCCAGCGAATCGGGATCCGCGATTGTCACATAGTCGATCTTGATCTCCGGATGTGCCTCAATCAGGGCCTGCATGGCCTGCGTAATCGCTCCCAGGTCGCGATCACCCGCATTGAGTTTCTCTTGCGCCAGCTTCAAGGACTGGGACAATGAGAGGGCGATCTTCCGTTCCTTTGGGCTCAAGTAAACATTGCGACTACTGAGTGCGAGCCCGTCCGCCTCGCGGATTGTCGGGCAGACGATGATCTCGACGGGCAGATCGAGGTCCAGGACCATCCGTCGAATGATCGATTGCTGTTGAAAGTCTTTGGCCCCAAAGCAGGCGACATCGGGCTGGACGATGTTGAACAGCTTCAGCACGATCGTTGTCACGCCGCGAAAATGCGTGGTCCGAATCGCCCCCTCCAGCGGCTTCGTCATCTCTTCGACGGTGACCCAGGTCTGGTAGCCCGGCGGGTACAGGTTCGGGACCTCGGGGACATAGACCAGATTCGCCCCCGCCTCTCGGCAGATCTGTAGATCACGTTCGAGCGGACGAGGATACTTCGACAGGTCCTCGTGCGGAGCGAATTGCGAGGGGTTTACGAAGATCGTGACGACGACGAAGTCCGTGTGCTTGCGTGCGGTCTCGATCAGACTCACATGCCCGGCATGTAGCGCCCCCATGGTGGGCACACACCCGATCGTGCATCCCGAAAGCCTCGCGGTGGCGACAGCCTGGCGCACCTCGGGAATGTGGCTCGTCACAATAAATTCGTCGGACCTGGACATCGAGACTCAGCTGAGTTGAAAAGAGGAGAAACGCTTTGGCGAGGAGCAGACTGGGGGCTGCTGTGTGCCTGGGCCGTTATGGTTTAACAGTTGCAGGGATCTGTTGTCGCCTCTGCGGCGAGGGGACCTTCGTCTCGCGAGAGGAGATCCCAGGCAGCTCGTCGCTCTGAACCTCAGCGGTGTACCGGGAGAGGACATTATCGCTCCAGCGGTTTGAGATCGGCCCCTTGAATTCAAACTGAGCTGTCATGAGACCCTCGATATCGAGCTTCTCCTGGTCCAGGGCGATCAACTCGCTCTCGTCGTCCGTTTTGGTGGCAACGTAAGCAGTCCCCTCCAACAGATATGATCCGGTCGACTCGATCTTCACCTTCGGTTTCCAGTTCGAACCAGCGGTTCCGATCGCCTCTACGACAGCGACCTCGGGGTGTAGTTCCAGCACGGATTGGCGTAGCTCAATGTCGACGGGAGTCTGTTTCTTCGAAGTGATCTCTCGCTCACGCAGCAGTGGACCCGTCTGGCGGAGAGTTGACCGGGTGAGTGCCAGACTCAATGTCCGCGGGCCCGGTGCGTGTGCGATCTCGCAGAGTGGCCCCGTCGCCAGGCAGACCGTATCCGTCAATCGCACCGACTGCGGGACCGAGGTGCAGTAGAGCACAGCTGCACCACCGACGAAGAGACACTCGGAGCATTCCAGCATGGCCGGTTGTACGTCGTTCTCCTCCAGGTTCTGCCAGGCAATCGCCGGGTTGATCGAGTGGTTGGAATCGCCCTCGGAGACTCCCTGCAAGGCTGGCCCGCTACGCAGTTCGCAGCCGGTGAGGCTGAGGCTCTGGGTATCGATATCGAGCAGTGGGATTCCCGGCGTCGAGTTCGTCCCACGGCGGATAATGACGTTCTCCAGGATCACCCGCCGTCCCGCGAGTTGCAGCGGCTGGTCGTGGATCTCAATGACCGGTCGCACCCCCTCGGCAGCTTGAATCCTCAGGTCACCGACATTGGAGAATGCACCCGCCGCATATGGGCCAGGGGTATTGAGGATAATCTTCCCGGAGTGCTTGCTCGTCTCCTGGAGGAGTGTGCCTGACGCGATTGGTTCTGTCTTGGGAGTGGGCACAGAGGCAGGGGGCGCCTCGACGGTTGCAACTGAAGCGACTTCGACGGGCTTGGAGAGAGGGGCCGGGGAAGTGGTTGTTGGCTCCTGCGTGGCCTTGAGCATGCGGCCCGCCGACTGGAGCAGAGATTGTCCGGCTCCCGGAAAGAGGAACAGCGCTGTCGCTCCGAGCAGGACTGCTGCGGTGAGAGTCGACTGCAATCGCGCCGTCTTGCGAGTCTTGGCCGACTGCCCCAGCCGCACGGGGACCATGGTCTGGAACGAGGCCTGGAACTGGCTCAACCGAGCCCGGCCGCGAGCGGTGCTGCCCCCACACTCAGTGGCAGCGATGGTGAGGCTGCGATAACGCTCACTCGGATGTCGGGCGACAAGTCTGGCGATGAGGGCCGCCAGAGATGACGGTGTGTCGGGAGCCATGGTTCGTACATCGGGTATCGTCCCCGACTGATGAGCTGCCAACTGTTCGAGCGGATCGGCGGGCAGGAACGGAGCCCGGCCAGCCAGCAGATGCCACAGTAGACACCCCAGGGCGTACATCTCGGTGGCGGGGCTGCGCTCGGTTCGACCGCCAATCAACTCGGGGGCGATTCCCTGATAGCACGCCACGGGAAGCGTGGTGTGAATTGTGATCTGCGGGTGAGCAGCAGCGATCAACCCGGCGTTGATGATCTGAATTCGTCCTTGCGGAGTGAGAAGCAGATTCCGCATCCGCAGATCACCGTGGAGTGTGCCCGCCAGTTCGAGTCTGGCCAGCCCGTCGAGAGCCTGTCGGGCGATCTCTTCAACGACCTCTGCGGGGAAACGGCCGCGCCGAACGAACAATTCGTCGAGTGGCTCACCCGGGGAGAGAGGGCTGATCGCCTGGAGGGACTCGTCACACTCCTCGTATGCGGTGGCCAGGCATAAATTCCGATGGTTGAGCGCCTGTACGCTCGTCACATGACGAGCGAATCGGTCACGGACAGCTGGTAACTCGGCCTGATCGATTGGTAGCACGGCGATAGCGACCGCACGTCCCCCTTTGAGTGGGACCGCCTGATAGCGGACAGGCCACCCATCATGCGGCAGGCGATCGACCAGGACGTACGACCCGAGTCTGAGCGACTCCGGAGACTGCGTCAGCAGCTTTCCCTGAAAGGGCGTCAGCACCTCACTTTGAACGAGGGCGTCGATCCAGACCGAATCAAACGCCGGGAGATCACGGACCAGATTCTTCAGATGCTTCTGACACGCGCGCAGCTGGGCTTCGTTCGCCAGATTTAGCGAGCGAAGAGAATTGAGAAGTGACTGTGAGGGCGGTTCGATCGCCATTCCATGGCACCTTGCGAGCTGGCCCGCCGAGGGTTCCTCATGAACCGGCGGCTGAGCCCCCGATTTATCGCAGAAATCCCATTTTCGTGGAACAGAAGCTGTCTGCTGAACTGGTTTTGGGCCTTCATTCACCGCTCCCGTTGCCTGTTTTGCGTTCTTCGTTGCCTTGCTTTCCTCATGTTCAAAACCAATCCGTTCGCATCATTTACCTCGCCTGTGTGAGTGGAAGTGAAGAATGAACAGATGGCAAGCAAGGAAAGCAAGAGGAACGGAAGGAGATCAAAGACAAGCCTCGCCGCAGCGTTCAAATCTTCGTTGAGTATTGACAGGCTTAGTGATCGCTGTCCCCCTCTGGCCATCCGCGATCAGCCATTCGCCATCCGCCTCCCCTTTTACGACTGACAACTGGCAACTCTCCATTACAATCACGGAATGGCTGGAAACTCATTTGGACAGGCGTTTCGTATCACCACCGCTGGCGAGAGCCACGGGCCGGGCAATGTGGTCATTATTGACGGTGTGCCGCCAGGCATCCCGCTGACGGTCGATGATCTGCTGGTCGACATGAATCGTCGCCGTCCCGGGCAGAGCCACATCACTACCCAGCGGGACGAAGCGGACACGCCGGAGTTCCTGTCGGGGGTCTTTGAAGGCCGCACCACCGGGACCAGCCTCGCGATCCTGATCCGAAACACCGATCAGCGAAGCAAGGACTACGGCGACATCAAGAACCTCTACCGGCCCGGGCATGCCGACTTCTCCTTCGATGAGAAGTACGGCTTCCGCGACTACCGGGGCGGAGGGCGCTCCAGTGCCCGCGAAACCACGGCCCGTGTTGCTGCAGGTGTTGTTGCCAAGAAGCTGATCGCTCAAGCCTTTGGCGGGCGGGTCCTTGGATATGTGACACAGGTCGGCGACATCAAGGCGACAATTACCAACCCCGAGCATCTGACTTTGGATCAGATCGAAAAGCGTCCCGACGGCTCGCCCAACATCATCCGCTGTCCCGATCTGGTCTCAGCTGACAAGATGATCGAGTGTATCGAACAGGTCCGAAAGGACGGCGACTCGATCGGCGGTGTGGCGGAGGTCGTGGCTGTGAATGTCCCCGCTGGGTTGGGTGAACCGGTCTTCGACAAGATCAAGGCGGATCTGGCCAAGGCACTCTTCTCACTCCCCGCGGTGCTCGGCGTGGAGTATGGCATCGGTTTCGGCTGTGCGACGATGCGAGGCAGCGAGCACAATGACATCTTCACGTCAGGTTGGGTGCCGACGGGAGAAGAGGGCGAAGAGAAACTCGGCATTGTGACCGAGACGAATCGCCATGGAGGTATGCTGGGCGGGATCACCACCGGGATGCCGATCCTGCTGCGGGCCGCAGTCAAGCCCACCAGCAGCCTTCCGATCGAGCAACGGACAGTCGACAGTGATGGGCAGCCCGCGACGATCCGCACCAAGGGCCGCCACGACCCCTGCCTGCTCCCTCGCTTCATTCCGATGGCCGAAGCGATGGTCGCCCTCGTAATCGCCGATCACTGGCTCCGTTGGAAGGGCCAGCGCGTTTAAGGCGGTTTGACCAATCGCCGTTACGCAGAAGAACGAACAGGCACAATGTCTGTCTTCGAGCCCCCTGCAGTAGGACAGACATTCCTGTCTGTCCCAATCAACGAGTTGCGTTGATTGCACTCCGGTTGCGTGGGCAAGACGTGCGCATTCAGGCTGCGATGCGGATCGTCTCTACCGACCCGTGACGAGTTTGCTGATCGCCTTGAATTCCGGTGTGCCAGCGGTTTCGCACCACTCGAACAGAATCGTTTCAACGGTGGTCAACACCGCTCCGCTGAGTTCCATACGTCGGAAGGCGGTTTGGCGATCCACTTCGATCCGGTCAGAGACGGCATCGACGGGAACGTGCACCCGGTAGCCCAGAGAGATCAAATCAAGCACCGTTTGCAGAATGCAGACGTGAGCCTCGATTCCAGCCACGATGATCTGGTCGCGATCCTCGGGGCCCGGCGATGACCAGCCGAGGCATTCCGTGCAGCTGAAACGCAACTTCTCGGGGCGCTCGGTGGCGAACTCCGCGATCTCGGGAATCGTTGCTCCCAGCCCCTTGGGGTACTGCTCGGTCACGTGGAGAGGAACTGCCAGGACTTGGGCACCCTGGGCCAGCAATCGACAGCGAGCGATCAGTGATTCTCGCTCCAGTATGGGAGCCATTACTCGCTCTTGAAGGTCAACAAGCAGTACGCGACTACGGCGACGGTCGAGGAGTTCAGAGCTGCGGGGAGGGGGTGAAGTGTTCATGCCCCGATGCTAAGAGCCCGAAATCAAACGTGCAAACGCACGCATGCCGAATCTGGGGATAGGACAAGTCACTTCGATGTGGGGGCGTCGATGATCTGAGATGCCGCGGGAATCAGCAGTTCCTCCAATGCAATGTTCTGGCTGTGGAGGGTTACTATGGCGAGAAGGAGTTCGTTTTCAAATTGAGGGGCAACAACCGGTCGAGTCTTAAGTAGAGTGTGTCACTTGAAAGGACGGGCAGTACGCTCAATGCCTCGCTGAGCGAGGCAGGGCGATGGCATAGAGAATCGTCACCACGCCGACCCCAATCAGCGTGTGCGGCAACCATTGGGCGAACTGAATTGTGCGTTCTGCGCTCGTGCTGTGGGAGACCAGTGACAGCAGTGGATTGGGCGGCGTACCGGGTTTAAGCGTGACAGCTTCGACATAAAACAAGCTGGCCCCCCAGAGGGCCATGGTGATCCCCACCGCGCTGAAACTTGCCCGAATCATGAGGATCACTCCGCGAAAGACCACACACCACTCGGCCTATCGGCGGGCGGAGATGCCGCCTCCAACGAATTGTGTCCCACGAGGAAGTTTCTTCCCTCAGCCGGGGCAGCGATCGGAAGAATCGTCAGGTTCGGTGTGCCTGGAATACAAGGAACAGGTCAGGACGCAACTTCGCCTGCTCGCGGGCAGGTCGCAACTCATTCCCCCACGCGTACGGGCGGGAACGCCTCAACGCGGGTCAGGACAGTTTTCTTCTGATCAAAGGTCAGGTCATCGCCCATTGTGACCGTCATGTGGACGACTCGCTCCGTGTACGAATCTTTGGGCAAACCGGTCTCGCGAAAGATCGTGCAGATTCCGGAAGTCGATCCACCCAACACAGTGACGTTAACATCGGATTTGTCCGACGCCTGTTGAATCCGATTGATCGTATGAGACGGGATAATCTCGCCGGTAATGCGTACGACGGCCTCGGTGTTCGTCAACTCGTGCAGCGTGTATTTGTTCTGCACGACCATCGGAACTGGTCGCCCGATGTTGCGACTCCGCATCCATTCCTGGCCCGGGGTGACTTCGCGGCCCGCGGGAAGGAGTCCGATGGTGTTATCCACAAAGTCGGAGATGCCGTTCTCGTCGGTCCCAGCTTCCATGCCGAGCAAGACCTGCTTCTGTTGGGCGGGGGGAACGTGTGCCAGGCAGCGCTGCAGGAAGGCCTGAAAGTCGACCGTTTCGCTGATCTGGTTGTCCTTCCCGATCCAGAAGGAGAACCCGTCATTGACCATGTCGTGATAGGCTTGCGCTGCCAGGGGAATCTGAGCTGGCGGATTCGATGACCGGTAGACGATCTTCTGACCATCCATCGATTGTTCAAAGTCGACGCGGTTGTAACGCACTTTGAGGAGGGTGCGACCGTCTTTGACGTCCATGACCTGAATCGCCATCAGCAGGCCCAGGTCTGTCTGGATTCGCTGCTCGGTCTGGTCGCTGGCAGTCTGGACGAGCGTCGTCCGAATATTCTTCTTGAGCGGGAACTGAACACCCGGCTGTAGTGACAGCTTCAACTCGCCGCGAGGCTCTCGTACGGCGCGGGCGGTGGGGCGAGACTCCGCGGTGGTTCGCTGCTCTTCTGTGGAGGATGCCTGGCTGTCTTCGTCTTCGGACAACCAGTCGGGGACATCCATCTCTGCTGCCTGATCTCCGGCGTTTTTCTGGTTACAGCCGTTGAACAAGACGCAGAGAGCCAATCCCATCAGGAGCGTCTGAATTCGCATCACAGAATCCATTCCGAAATCGAACCATCAAAACGCGAGGGGCACGATTCCGTGCCCCTCGTTATCACGCGATGCTTAGGCGGCCTCGCCTCGGGCCTCATCGTCGAAAGTCTCGCCACCGTCGCAGGGCTGTCCCTCAGCGTCATAGATCAGCGAGTAAATGTTGTCCGCAGCTTCGTCCAGATAGGCCCGAATGTTCTCGCTGGAGACGCTCTGGATCAGAGTCTCAAGAGCCTGGATAACGCGATCCACTTCGGTGCTGGAGATTTCCTCGTACTCTTCGGAGTCGGAGGAGAAGTTGTCGAATGAGGGAGGAGGGGTCATGGAAGCTTCCTTGCAATGGCGTTCGATTACGACCGTCGTGGCGTAATCGTTTACTTGGTCTTGCGGGACGTGGGGGCGGACTTCTTCTTCGCGACCTGCTTCGAAGCAGACTTGGTCGACTTGGCGGCTGTCTTGCCCTTGAAGATCTGGTCCCAACCTTGAGCGAACTTTTTGCTGGAACCTGTGTGAACTGTGTAGCCGGTCATGGGAAGAAGATGCCTGGAGGTCGGGTGATGTCGGACGAACCAGTTTCTGTCGAACCATCCCCACGTGCGGAAGGTTATCAATCTCGCCAAAACTCTGCTACACGATTTCAGGGTGGAATTTTGGCTGAGAATGACTTCACTCTAGAACTCGCCCACGACCTCTCCGCCGTTTCTCGTCGTCAGCCCGTCATACAGCACGACATCGATGTTTTCTGAGATAAATCGCACGGAACCGTCGCCCAGCAGGTGGTGGGCGCCGCCTTCGTGCTGGCTGGAGGGACCCCAGTTCTGGCCGATGGAGTTCGGAAAGACGCCACCCTGAAAGTAGGGCTGGTAATTGATCGACGAGCTGTTACCCGCGTAAGTCGGAGGGACCAGCGTCATGTAGCGAGCCGCCACCGACGCTGAGGTGCCGTCGATCCAGACCGCAGCTTTCTCCTCACGAGTCTCGGCGAGCATGATGGTGTTGGAGCTTCCATCTGTGATGTCCCGGAACCCGGTTCTGGATCCCGGATACATCACACCCTCGGCGGGGATCGTTCCCGAAAGGCTGACGACCGTCTTGCCACCCAGCGCGACGTAGTTTCGGATGGCGAACTTATCGAAGCCCACGGTGGTCTTGTAGTACGGGTCGTCGCTGTACTGCAGCCCGGAGTAACTCGGACAACGGTAGAAGGAAATCGTCACCTCCGCAGCTTTACGATTGGCTGGGGCTAACGCTGAGACGTTGTAATCGATCGTGTTATAGAGATTCGCGCCATCGGCATAGGGGAGGATCAGGCTGGCGAAACTGTGGAGTCGGATCGCTGGGTCACTGGGCCCCGTACCGGGGTATCCCCAGACTCCCTGGCCGAAAGTACTGATGCTGCTTGGGGGGAAAATGTTGGCCGAACTTTCGTAGTTATGCAGGGCCAGGCCGATCTGTTTGAGGTTGTTCTTGCACTGGGAACGGCGAGCCGCTTCGCGTGCCTGCTGAACAGCGGGGAGCAGCAAGGCAATCAGGACGGCGATGATGGCAATCACAACCAGCAGTTCGATCAGCGTGAAACCACGGTGGCGTCGGGAGCGGATGATCATGAGCGGCAGGTCCAGTCACGCGGGAGGGAGGCGTTTGGAGGGCAGGGCGTCATCTTTGATAATCTGACGATCATTAGAGTGTTGTGGCGTCCCGAAGCTTTGTCAACGGTCGGGGAGAGTCTGTTCGGGGCACTGCCTGTCCTTTGTGGCTGCAGGTTGCACGAACGTTGCTGGCCTCTGTGTTGTCGGTGAGTCCAGTGAGCCGCCATAATCCCGGCAGTGACTTGCTCGTTTGTGCTTGAGGTACAGGGTAGAGGTGTCCATGTCCCGCTGTTCCCGCTTTGTCTTGCTGAGTCTCGTGTTGTTCTCCTGTGTGGAAATTGCGTGGGGAGGCAACACCTCGGACGCAGAGAAGCCAGTAGCTGTCTCGGTAGAGTTCACAGGGCAGACAGCTGCTGAGTTGCAGGCGGAGATGTTGAGGATCTGTGGCCAGGGAGGAGGACGGGTTCGTTTGCCTCCTCGGTCGACCTTGAGTTGTCCGATGCGAGAAGATGTGGTCGCCGGGGAGGAGTCTCCGCATGCCTTGCTTGTCGCCGAACGTGTGGAGCTTGATCTGAATGGCGGGACGCTGGTTCTCGACTTGAGGTCGAATGGTTACGGCGTCCGGTTGGCGAACCATGCGACGATTCGCAACGGGACCATTCGCGTCGTGCACAGCGAACAGAAGGGCTCGCAAGGCTGCTGGCACAGCGCCATCAGTGTGGGGGCAGCTTACGGAGATGGCGGTACGCCGGAGAAGCCCGGGCACTTCACGCGGGTCAGCCACTGGACAATCGAGGGAGTGATGATCGATCAACAGGTCGAAGCCTGTTGCATTCAACTGATGTCGGAAGCCTGTCACGGGACGATTCGGAATGTGACGATACTCGATTCCCAAAAGGCCCTGCTCGGCATCGGCATGGACTGGGGCAGCGTTGGACCGATCACAACAGCGGATGACCAGATCCCACGCATGAAGGAGCTGTGGGATCAGAAGCAGATTTACAGCACCCACCCGCACGACATCCTCATCGAGAACATTCGCATCGGACGCCTGACGCGGAACCAGGACGCCAACGATGCGGGAATTCGCTGTTCGGCATGTCATCGAGTCAGTATCAAAAATGTCGAGATCGAGGAGGCTGCGTGTGCCGTCGCGATCTGGGGCGGGGATCTCGGGTACGAGTTTGCGCCGGAAGATCAATACGCCGTCGCTCATACCGGTTACCACGTGGAGAACGTGACCATTCACAAGGCCCAACGATTCGGCCTGGTCCTGAATGGCTCGTCGGACAACGTGTTCCGAGCCCGACGCGACCTTGGATATCAACCCCGACGCGATCCTCTGAAACCGGGGATCACCAAGCCAGTGCTCAAAAATATCACCCTCAAAGGCGGGGATATGCCCAGGGACCAAGGCCTCTACGCGGTGTCCGTCAGCGAAGCCCAGCTGGAGTCAATTCGCTTTGCCGGTTTTCAGATCGGTGTACATGCCGAGGACGCCGTCGACGGACTGCACTTCCAACGGGCGGGATTCACGGATGTGGCTGAGATTGCCTTGGTGCAGGGGGCTACTGTTCCAGCGAAGAATGTGACATTCGACCCACCGCTGAAATAGCGTTTGTGTCTCAACGAGAGGCGTCTGGTCGTTCACTCGTCGAAATGCCATGTATACATAATCGTCGGAGCGGTTCGGGCGAACTGCCAGTAGGTGTTCTTCCCTTGCTTCTTCTTATCGAGGTGCGGTCTTTTACTGGCCGGGCGGTCTTCCTTGACCAGCATGAACAAATCGCCCAGTACGTCGGTGTTGCTGCCAAAGTAGCTGTGGCCCATGAAGGTCAGATCAATCCGGCTGCAGTCGACGGTCTCGATGCCGTCCACGATGACCGGCTTCCAGGCATCTCCCGCGCGGGCTTCGGAGTGCAGCCCCTTGGAGGCGATCAGGGCGGAGTCACTCATATTGGCGTAGAGAGTGACGCGGTCGCTTTGAGTCACAACGCCGGGAGCCCACATCTCGAAATCACCCCGCCCGACATCCGGAGCGCACAGCACGACGTTGGCGAAAGGTTTAGCTCCCTCTGGCTTGGGAAGGTCGCTCAGGCTCTCCATGACGATGCGATTGCCCATGCTGTGAACCACGATGTGAATGCGGGTCTCCTCGGGGACTCCCTCGCGGAGTGCGGTCAGGAACTGCGTGAACGGGGCCACCGACGCCTTGTTGATCGGCTCATCGCTGCTGTACTTCATCACGCCGCCTTGCGTCGGCCAGCAGTAACTGACAGCTGCGCCATTGAACGGGATGTCGAGGGCCAGTTGAGCTGTTCTCGCGACGGCCGATTCGAACGAGACGTTAAATCCGTGCACGAACAGCAGCAGGTCTTTCTGGCGGGATCGGTCAACGAGTTCGCCGATTCCGGCGAGGAACTGACCTTCGTCCAATGCCTCTGAGTCAACCGAGGCGACCAAGCCGTCATCGGAACTTGCACTGACAGTAGAGATGCGGGACTTCGGTTTCTTGACCTGGAACTCCTCGCCCTTGCGATGTCGAGGCAATGTGACCTGACACAGTCCGTATTGAGGCTCGTCGAGGATGCGGTTCTCTGCTTCCGGGTGACCTGGCGATTCAAACCAGCCGCGATTCGTCGCGACAAAGATGGCCCAGCGGCTCGAATCGTCGGACCAGTCGGTGACCGCCACCGCCTCAGCCAGCGTGTCGACATAGCTGGCCAGTGAGGTCATGACCAGCGTGTGGGCCTTGCCGCTGCGGATCTCATCTTCCATCGCGGTGTCGTAAATGACGCCAGCACTCTTGTCTTTAAGAACCGGGGGATCGGGGACACGGCAACTCCACATCACGAGTGTGCCCGCCAGTACGCAGAACATCGCCGCCCATCGTTGTAAGAGAACGGGAGTACGGGCGGGGATTCGATCATCCATGATCTACATCCGGGCATGGGGCAATGCGTGCGACAGGGAATTCAGCGGTGAATTGAGCGAGGCACAGAATTCTGGTGGAACTTGCGGGATACGAAAAGAGCAATCGGGTGTTGGGCGGTCGGATAGGCGTGCTGATGCGAAGGAACGCTGAACAGCACCAGTGGGCTGACGCCCACCGCACGCCCGCGCACTCACAGACTCGCGCGGGCGTGCTCGAAGGCAGCGATGGCCTGTTCCAGATCGTCTCGCGTATGTCCGGCGGAGATCTGCGTCCGGATGCGGGCCTTGCCTTGCGGGACAACGGGGTAGGAGAACCCCACAACGTAGACGCCCTGGTCGAGCATGCGTTCGGCCATCTTTCCGGCCAGCACCGCATCGCCCAGCATGACCGGGGCAATGGGATGTTCACCAGGCAGAATGTCAAAGCCTCGCCTCGTCATCTCCTCGCGGAAGAAAGCTGTGTTTGTCCACAAGTGTTGTCGCAGCTCCGGCTGTCGCTGGATCAGGTCGAGAGCGGCCAGCGATGCGGTCACGATGCTCGGTGCGAGTGAGTTCGAGAAGAGGTACGGCCGTGATCGCTGACGCAAGTATTCGACGATCTCTTTGCGTCCGCTCGTATACCCACCGCTCGCCCCGCCGAGGGCCTTGCCCAAAGTCCCGGTCAGGATGTCGATGCGGTCGAGGACACCTTGCTTTTCGTGCGTTCCACGTCCGTTCTCGCCACAGAACCCGACCGCGTGCGAGTCATCGACCATGACCATGGCCTGGTACTTGTCGGCCAGCTCGCAGATCGCGGGCAGGTTCGCAAAGTACCCGTCCATCGAGAACACGCCGTCGGTCGCGATCAACCGGAACCGGGCCGATTGCGCGGCTTTCAGTTGGGCTTCGAGATCAGACATGTCGTTGTTACGGTAGCGGAACCGTTGGGCTTTGCAGAGCCGTACTCCGTCGATGATGCTCGCGTGGTTGAGTTCATCCGAGATCACTGCGTCTTCGGCACCGAGCAATGTTTCGAACAGCCCCCCGTTCGCGTCAAAGCACGATGAATACAGGATCGTGTCCTCGGTCCCCAGGAAACGGCTGAGTGCTGCTTCGAGATCCTTATGAATCTGCTGCGTCCCGCAGATGAACCGGACCGACGACAGCCCGAATCCCCACTTGTGCAGCCCGCGCTGGGCAGCCTCGACCAGCACCGGATGATTCGACAGCCCGAGATAGTTGTTCGCACACAGGTTTAGGACTTCTCGTCCGCCGGGGACTTCGACATGGGCCGACTGCGGGCTTTGCAGGACGCGTTCGCCTTTGTAAAGCCCCGCTTCGCGGATCGCCTGCGTCTGCTGCGCGAGGTAGTCCTGAAAGTCACCGAGCATGATCTGCCTCCGAGGGACGAGTGGACGACGTACACCGATCAGAATACCCACCTGTGGGTGATCTTGCATGCCGTTGGATGTTGGGGAAAGGGACACAGATTTCAGGGATGGCACAGATCAAGACTCGAGGGCTCACCTTCATCCACCAACCCGAAGCGTCAGCGAGGGCGAGGCGCAAGGGCGTGGGTTTCGCTCACTGAAATGCTCAAGCAACACCGGCATGAGAATCTTATGGCCTTGAGACTCGACGGGCGTCGCATACCCACTCGCCCTCGCTGACGCGTCGGGTTAGTGGAGGTGGTGCTCCCTGCAATGCTCCACTTCCAGATCTGTGTCATCCTGAAAATCTGTGTCCCACCTCTCCCTTTGCTCCCTTCATTTCTCCTCTGCCACATCGAGAAGTACAATCACCCGGCACGGGCATTCAAGCTGTCTGTCTTCACGATCAATGACTCACACCACAGCAGGGCACCACATGAGCCAGAAGTTCAACGTTGCGATGGTCGGCCTCGGGTTCGGGGCGGAATTCCTGCCCATTTACAAGGCCCACCCCCTGGCCAATGTGCAGGCTCTCTGTCAGCGGAACGAGCAGAAGCTCAACAAGATCGGTGACCAGTTCGGCGTCGGCACTCGCTACACCAAGTACGAGGACGTCCTCGCCGATCCCAAGGTCGACTTCGTCCACATCAACTCGCCGATTCCCGATCATGCATGGATGAGCATGGAGGCCCTCAAGGCGGGCAAGCATGTGATGTGTACGGTCCCGATGGCGACCAACATCGCCGACTGCGAGAAGATCTGCGAACTCGTCGCCAGCACGGGCAAGAAGTACATGATGGCCGAAACGGTCGTCTACTCCCGCGAGTTCCTCTTCATCAAGGAGATGTACGAACGCGGCGAACTCGGCCAGATCCAGCACCTCGCAGCCTCCCATCCGCAAGACATGGACGGCTGGCCCGATTACTGGGAACGCATGATCCCGATGCACTACGCCACGCACGTCGTCAGTCCGGTCCTAGGGCTGATGAACAAGCGGGCGGAGTATGTCAGCTGCTTCGGCTCGGGCACGGTTCGCGAGGACATCCAGAAGAAGTCGGGCAACAAGTTCGCCGTCGAAAGCTGTCATATCAAGCTGAAGGACAGCGACCTGACCGCGCATGTCTGGCGCTGTCTGTACGACGTGGCCCGGCAGTATCGCGAGAGCTTCGACGTGTACGGCACGAAGAAGAGCTTCGAGTGGACGCTGGTCGAGCATGAGCCGCACGTCATCCACACCGCCAAGCGGCCCGAGCCAGAGATCCCCGAGAAGATCACCGTACCCGATTACGCCCACCTGCTCCCCGAGCCGATCCGTAAGTTCACGCTTCCCAGCGAAATCCACGACGCCGACCACCTCAGCTTCCTGCAGGGCGGCGGCCACGGCGGCTCGCACCCGCACCTCGTCAACGAGATGCTGAACGCCCTCGCTCAGAACCGCGACCCGTGGCCCAACGCCACCCTCTCCGCCAACTGGACCTGCGTCGGCATCTGCGCCCACGAATCAGCGCTCAAGGGCGGCCAGATTGTGAATCTGCCGCGGTTTACGCTGAATTGACAATCACGCATAGGAAGTGATCTACTTACATACACTGATGGCTAGCTAGGCATGACACATGCGAAAGCAATCCTGTGTTGATGATGGGATTTGATGCAGGTGTATCTCAGGCCTTTGAGCTAGGCTGGCAGTGCAATGTGCATGACTGTTGCGAAGCGTATTCATTACTGCAGTCGTCGATTCATACGCTGAATTTTGAATGACTGATTCAACCGAAACACAGAGGCAATTGATCGTGAAAAGCATTGCATTCTTCAACAACAAAGGTGGCGTTGGAAAAACAACGCTGTCATGCAACATTGCGTCGCACTTTTCGAAAGCACTGCGAAAAAGGGTTTTACTGGTGGATTGCGATCCCCAGTGCAATGCTTCTCAATTAGTACTGTGTCAAGATCGCTGTCAGGAGATATATCAGTGTGAAGACGTGACAAAAGGGAACACATTACTTTCCGTGATGCAACCGATAAGTGAAGGTGACTCAAGCATCTCGTCAAATATCTTGCCAGAATTGTCAAGCACTAACCGATTCGAAGTTGATTTGATTCCGGGGCATCCGGGAATGTCAGTTTTAGAGGATAAATTAAGCACAGCTTGGAATGAGCTAAGGGGGAGGCAGGCTGGGGGATTTAGGGTGACGAACTGGTTTCCACAACTTCTGAAGCAAGTGGAATCACGCTACGATGTTGTTGTGGTAGATTTGGGGCCAAGCTTGGGATCATTGACACGAAGTGTCATGCTTGGCGCTCAATACTTTGTTACACCTATGGGGTGTGACATTTTCAGCATCGTAGGGATCAAGAATATTGGTCAGTGGCTTTCACGGTGGATTGAAGATTACGAAAGATACCTAGATGACTTCAGGAGAGACAATCAGGAAGTCATAAATCGGCACTCAATACAAGAAGATATTCCAATTAAGAATGGTTTTGTTGGGTATACAGTTCTGCAGTACATCACTAAATCTAGGGGAGGGGAGCGAAGGGCAACAGGCGCGTTCGAAGAAATACTGTCGCAGATTCCCGAGACAGTAGAGCGATCTTTGGGTTCATTTTTCAAAGACGGGCTTCGGGGGGAGGACACACATTTAGGGGATATTCCAAACCTTTTTAGCTTGGTTCCGTTAGCACAATCAGCGCATTCTCCGATTATCGGTCTAGATTATCAAGACGGTCTGGCGGGAGGTCAGGTAAAGCAACAAGAGGTTTATGCCGCCTTCATCGAGAGTGTCGGCAACAGGCTTGCCGCAAACATGGGAGTGGAGTAATGGGTATCAATTGGCCCGCCTCGCTTACGGCTGAAATAGCAGAACGTCGTTGCATTATTGTTCTCGGTGCCGGCGCGAGTGCTGGTTGTGTTTCTGAGTTGGATAGGAATACTAGGCCGCCAAACTGGCCTACCCTTTTACGAAATGCATCAACGCGTCTCAATTCCGCAGAGGACTATGCTATCGTGGACAGCCTGATCAATGCTGAGCATTATTTAGATGCCGCTGAGTTGGTTGTTGCGAATGCGAATCCCGCTGACTATGCAGAATTTCTGCGAGAAGTATTTGTTGAACCTCGATTTTCTCATTCTGAGATCCACGAAGAGGTGTACAGGCTTGACGCTAAGATTGTCGTTACAACAAACTATGACGATATTTACGAAACATATTGTAAAAGTGGCAAGGGGGCCAGTGCTTACAATGTGTGTAGATATTACGAGACGCATGCGATTAACGACGTGCGATCTAGATTGCGTGTTATTATGAAGGTGCATGGATGCATGTCGAATCCTCAGCGTACTGTTCTTTCGAGAACGCAGTACCATGTATGCAAGCGTGATTTTCCGAGCTATTTTAATCTTCTGGATTCGCTGTTCGTTACCAATACGCTTTTGTTTATTGGATGCAGTCTTAATGATCCAGACTTTCAGTTGATGCTCGAGGGGACAAACATAAAGTGCCCTAGTGAGCATCCGCACTATGCTGTGGTTGAAAAAGGGCGTCCGCAAGCTTTGATAGATTCAATGCGAGTGGTGCACAATGTGCACTGCCTTGAGTTTGCGGAGATGCAATATGATGAGGTGGTAATTGGTCTCAGAGAGTTGAATGACAAGGTTGCGGAGTGGAGAAGCACGCATCCTTAGTCGGAGGAAGAGGTGTTTGTTTGTGGTGAGTGGTTGTGCGTTCTTAAATAGTGCTTTAGTGTTCGAGTGTGGTACGTGTGCACTAAGTTGAGAAGAAGTCTCTGGTACGTATATTCTTGGTGAGTGTGATGGAACAACGCCTCGGTAGAGTCTCGATTCACTACGCCGAAAAATGCGCTGTACTCGCTTCGTAACACGGCGGGCTGACGCCCGGCGCTCGCTGCGGTTAGAGGACCTACGCCAGGCAGTGGGGGGGGCGGGGCGTGATTGGTGGTCGCCAATCTTCGCTTGTCATCACCCCAGCACCCGCGGGGCGCGGTGTGGTCGGGCTGTTACCTGTCAGCTGGGTCACGACAATTCAGCTTCGACGAACACCTCCAGCTGACCGGAGTGGGCGGCTTTGCGGAGCACTTCGAAATCACGTTCGCTCTGGTCGGCATAGGTGATGGCGAAGTCGGCGATGGCCAGGTCGAATTTGTCGCTGTCGCCGAGATAGCCGGTGATGATGGCCGATTCGCCGGATCGGGCGTGGGCCTGGGCCAGTGTCCAGCCACAGACCTCGGCGTACTGGCACATGAATCGGCGAGAGAAGACATCGATCATCGGCTTGACCTTCATGTCTCTCAGCTGTCGCACGTAGAAGTGCCGTCCGGCGTCCCCCTCGGTCCAGCCGAGAAACATGTCACTGGCCGATTGCATCATCCGGCAGCCATGGACGACGCGTTCGCCATGATTCGCGTTGTGACTTTTCCCGGCATAGGCCTCGAGCACCGAAGGCCGGGCATGTTTGAATTGCAGAAAGAGGGGATCCTTGTCGCTAGCCATCAGCAGCAAGATCCCGCAATACGTGCCAACGCTGCCGATTCCGACCACCTTAATGGCCACGTCCATCAGCTTATACCGGTCGAGTAACAGCTGCAGGTCCTCACGCATCGTCGCGCGATACCGGGTAAAGGCCCGCTCGATATTGGCTTTGTGCTCCTCATGCCCTTTTTCCTGCCAATGGAAGATCAGAGGCGGATTCTCCTTGATCGTGGGAGCCATTCCAGCATTCGTGACCAACTGGGGAAAATCGTGCTCCAGCGCACTTTGTTTGCGGGCCTTGGCCAGCCGTTTACGAATGCGTTCGCGATCCTCTTCGTCTTTGAAGGAGTCGATCTGATCTTCGACATCAATGCTCGAGTACCAGACATCCAGCATCTTCATGCGGCTGAATTCCGCCGTCCGCTCGCGGTAGGACCGCACACAACAGAGAGCCGCATCACGAGCCGAATCGTCACTGAATCCGTTGTTGCGACAGGCCAGGACGAAGCTGGTCGCCAGTCGTTTGATGTCCCACTCCCACGGAGCGGGAAGCGTTTCATCGAGATCGTTGATATCGAAGATCACTCGTCGTTCCGGAGTCCCGAACGCACCAAAGTTGAGCAGGTGACAATCTCCGCACGCCTGGACACGAACTCCGGTGGCGGGAGTGGTGGCCAGATCCGCCGCCATGTGAAGAGCAGCGCCGCGAAAGAATGTGAAAGGCGACTGCAGCATGCGACCGTGACGAATGGGAACCAGCTGTGGCAGGCGACCGTGGTTCGCTTGTTTGATCAATGACAACGGATCAGGTCGATGATCGGATTCCTTCCAGTATGCGTGCGATTGACGCGGACATTTCTCACGAAGACTCTTCCCCCGGGCGTAGAGCTCTTTGAGATGAGGGAATGGTTTGAGCGTGGAACTCGTCTCAACGGGCTGATCCTCTTCGGCAAGGACAGCTGCTGACTCCGAATTACTCATGTTATGGGCCCTCAAAATCGGGACGATATCTGCTGAATTCAGTATACCGTCCCGCCGAGGGGAAGCCCGAGATTCCTGGCAGGCGTTGCCAGTTCTTGATGACTTATCTCGCCCAAAGTCGAGCATGTGACTGAGTTACTGGGGCATGCACTGTCTGAGTTGCCGTTTGGCGTGGAGACCAGTTTGGCAGCGAGCGCCGGGCGTGAGCCCGTCGTGTCAGGTGGGGCGGGGAGCGACGAACAATGGTTGAATCACTTGGTGCAGTGATTGGAGAACCTCTGCTTCGGCTTTGTGGGTGTCGCTCTGGTTGCACGGCGGGCTGACGCCCGGCGCTCGCTGCTGTGGAGCGGTTCGACGCCCCCTCACCCCTTCGCCCCCTCACCCCTTCGCCCCCTCACCCCTTCGCCCACGGGGCAAGCTGCTTGGGCTGCTCTTTCAAGAACTCGGTTCCGGGGCGGAGTTTGCCTTCCTTCGTGAAGAAGGGGTGGAAGCCCTGGCGGTGGATGCCGTTGGCGTCGAAGCGGTCGCGGCGGGTGGAGATGGCCTGGCCTTCGCGGAGGGCCCAGCCCATCCAGCCGAAGCCAGCGGCGGAGAGTCGATCGGTATAGAAGCGGGCGACCTCGGCCCGGGCGGCATCGTCGAGGGCCCCGGGGATCGTTTCGTTGGCCATCAGCGGCTTGCCGAGTTTCTGGCTCAGCTGTTGATACCCGGCGATGGTCTGGATCAGGGCTGGCTCGGTGTGGACGTAGGGATGGGCACACAGCACATCGACGATCGGGGCGAAGGCCTCGATGATCGGCAGGCCGTCGGGAGTGCCGATCGTGATCGGTTGCCGAGCCCCGCAGCCTCGCACGGTGGCGGCGATCTCACTCAGCCAGGCGACCTCCTGCGGAGTCTGTGTGGGCTCGTTGCACAGGTCCCACATCAGAATTCGGTCGTCATTGATCAGCGGGGTGACGATCGCCTTCACATAGTCGTGCGGACCCTGCCAACCGGGGCGGATGTTTTCGAGGTAGCTCCCGCCGTAGTCGTACTGCGTGTCGTGCCAGCGATTGAACAGGCACGGCATGACCTTCATCCCGTTCTCGGCCACAGCTGAGACAGCGTCCATGAAGTGAGCGGTGATCTTGTCGGGATCGCGGAACCAGGCGGTGAACTCGATCCACACGCGGATGCAGTTCGCGTGAACCTGGCGGGCGAGTGCGACCTCTTCCCGCATGCGACTCCCGTCGTAGAACCACCAGGCGTCCTCGATGCGAGCCGCCCACGAGGGGATGACGCCGAAGCCCCGCAGCCAGCTGTAGTCGGGGTAGACGTTCAGGTTGGGTTTGGGGGTGGTGGGCTCAGCTGCGAGGAGGGTGGTGTTCGTGCTGAAAGCGGCAAGGGTTGCGCCGGTGGCTTGGAGGAACTGACGACGGGCGATGTTGATCGAATGGTTGGGCTTCAAGACAGTGCCTCAAGGAGGGGATGTGTTGCGGGGAGTAGTTAAAGAGACAGGTCACTCCTCGGCAGGCTGACGCCTGCCGCTCTTGGGATGAATCTCAGTTGAGTTGATGTCTCGCCGCTTCAAATGTGAGCAACGAGAAGTGTTACATTCGATCTCATTTTGGTGCAAACTCGTCGCGGGCGTATGATTCTAAATAGCCACAAGAGCCGCAACGAAACGTTCCAATCGGAATTGTTGTCGCTTGCATCTGCGGTGCGATTGCAAACTTGCCAAGTTTGAAACCGAAGAATGATGAGCCGACGGGCTCGCCTTCTGTCCATAGAGATACAGCGACTCCTCCTGGGGCGATACTCATGACATGGCCTTGGACCATTTCGCCGTGACATTTCGGACACGAGAGCGTTTGAGTCATGATTGAATTCCCCTCCAATTTTGATTGTCTGACTACGGGGCAATTCCTCTAACGGGCTGGAATTGCGCACGAATCCCCATTGAAAGAGAACGACGAATGCATGGAGGCGGATCACATCATTTCTGAGCAATGGCTCAATACGTTGGCGTGGCCGTAGAGACAGGTGACTCCTCGGCAGGCTGACGCCTGCCGCTCTCGGGGAGTGTGCCGAGAGGGCGCTACTCTTCCAGTTGCTTCTGCGACGTATCGGGGGCGAACCAGATCACGATCATGCCGATGGCGAAGACGAGGCTCGTGGCTCGGCCGATGTGGGCGTAGTCACCCTGGAAGAAGCTCATCAGCGTACCGGTGGCGAAGACGGTCACAGCTGTGAGGATCCGGCCGAAGTTGAAGCTGACGCCGGAACCGGCAGCCCGGGCGCGGGTCGGGAACATCTCGGGCAGGCAGAAGGGCAGCCAACCGAAGTAGACGCCGATGAAGAGCCCTAAGCCGCTGACATACCACAAGAAGTACGGATCGGTCGGGACCACAAACCAGAACAGATACTGAGCAAATAGCAGCGAGCCGAGACTGGTCAGGAAGTACGTCAACCTGCGGCCCAGCACGCTGGCCAGCCAACCTCCGGCGAGGGCTCCGGCGATTCCGGTGAAGGCCCGCGTGCGGTTGACATCGGCCTTGAGTGATGGGTTTACGTCACCGACGCGATCGGCCCATTGCACGATCCAGTCGGCACTGCCCCAACCTCCGATCAGCGGAATCGTGGCCAAGATGATCCCGATTGCGGTGATCCATAAGTAAGGAGGTTGGAAGATTTCACCAGGGCCCACGGCAGCCTTGTTCGAGGTTTGGGCCTTGCCCCGGTTGGCCAGCCAGAGAGGGGACTCTGGAACGGCAACCAGTGAGAAGCCCCCCAGTACCGCCGGGAGAGCCGCGAAGAGCATGACCCATTGCCAGTCGGTCGGGGTCGGCGTCACTTTGCCGGGCAGGAACAACGCCGGGAGGTTCGGCAACGACTGAAACACCTTGGATGCTGGAGCTCCCAGACTGCTCGGCACCGGAGGGAAGGCCATCATGATTGTCGACATGAAGTAGATCCCCATGTTGGCTGCCGCTCCGATGATTCCCGCAGATGCTGTGCGGGAAAGGCTCGACCACGCCTCAGCCACAAGAGCGACTCCATTCGGCCACATGCCACCGACTCCCATGCAGGCAAAGAACCAGCAGACCAGTAGCTGTACCGGGAGTCGAGAGAAACTGGCCAGCAGGGCCATCAGGGAATAGGTCAGGATCGCCAGCCCCATCCCTTTCGTTCGGCCGAGTCGATCACCGATGGCCCCGAAGCAGAGACCGCCAAACGCGGCGCCGAACAGAAACGAACATTTCAGCCATGCGACCCATTCACCAACCAAGACATTTGCTTCGAGGAGGTCTGCCTTGTCCTTCTCCGACAAAGGCCTTGGCGGGACGGTTTCAGAACCCGGTTTCAACTTTGAGCGAGCGGTGAGATCGTTGTATCGCACCAGATTGAGCTCGCCCGCAGATGTCAGCAGATCTATCGCTGCCGGTTGAAGAGCCACAGATGTCGCTGACAACAGAAACCCCGCACAGAACCAGCCCGTAAATGCCGTGACCAGGATCAGAATCCGGGATGCGCTGGACAGGCTTGGCCCCCCAACGGTTGCATTGGCCGACGATGGCGAGGTGTTCGATGTACTCATCAGTCAATAGAATCGCTGAAGGATGGGCGAGCATTGGGAATCCGTGATCGCATCATACACAGCTGGAGTTGAGTTCCTAGAGACTCGACGAGTTGTGGGAATGCGCGGCAAAGTGCTGGGCCGATGAATGGGCTCACTTCGTTCGGGACAGACAGGAATGTCTGTCCTACTGTGAAGTGCGAAGAACTCCCGGTCTGCTTTCCCTCCACGAACCTCATTGAACCATCTGGATCGAAGCTGATGAAACTGTCGCTCTCCGTGCGCATCGTGGAAGCTCCCTGCAAGACGAAGCTGTTCGTCCCGTTCGAGGAGCTGGTGTCGATTGCCAAGGACACCGGGTACGAGGCGGTGTGTCTGCGGGCGAGTGCGGGTGGTGTCGAGACACCCAAAGCCCGGTTGGCAGAAATGCGGCGGTGTGTTGAGGACGCGGGGCTGTTCATCTCGATGGTGACGGCGGACTTCAATGTGCCGCTGAACAACGATGACGGGCCGAATGCGTTGCGAAACATCGGGCCGAGCCTTGATGTCGCTGAGACAGTGGGGTGTTCGCTGGTGCGGGTCTGCATGAAGAAGGCTGCTGACATTCCCTTTGCCCGCGAAGCTGCGAAAGAAGCAGCCAAACGTGGCATTCGGCTGGCTCATCAGTGCCATACGACATCGATCTTTGAAGAGGTCGATCCAATGCTGGAGGTCCTGGCTCAGATCGGACAGCCGAATTTTGGGCTGATCTATGAGCCGGCCAACCTGCTGCTCAATGGGCAGCCATACGGGTTAGAGACTCTGAAGAAGCTGCGACCACATCTGATGAATGTGTATGTGCAGAACCACAAGCTGAATCCGAGCGGGGCGGAGGAGTTGCCGACGTTCTGCCGGGGGAACGTGCGGTTCGATCATCTTCCGCCGTGGACGCCGGGCGGGGTGAACTTTGAAGAGGTGGCCGCCGCTCTCAAGGCGGTTGGATACGACGGGACTTTTACGTTGCACCAAGCCCAGGGGATTCAATCGGGGGCCGATGCCCGGAAGTTCGCCGGGGAGTGCGCGAGGTATTTTGGGCCACTGGTGAAGTGAGGATTAGACAGCGAGCGGCAGACGTGAGTCTGCCGTGAATGTGCGTTTGAAAACGAGTCACCGAGTGGTGATTTGACGAGCACGCCGCATTCCGACAATCAATAGTCGGCTTTGTGGTTCGCCCGGTTCCACGGCAGACTCACGTCTGCCGCTCGCTGGGGCAAATGAAAACGCCGAGGAGTGTAATTGGCTCCTCGGCGTTTGGACCTCGCGGCTCAGCGGTAGCTTCGCCCTCCCGGTTAGGGATGACGCTTACTGGGCGGCCTTGAGCATCTTGATGAACTCTCGCATGAGAAGCGGGTTCTCCTGCCATCCCCGAGCGCTCACCAGATTGCCGTCAACGACCACTTCGGCGTTGATGTAAGTCCCTCCCACCATCGTGATGTCGAGGGCACACTTCGGAACCGTCGTCCCCTTGCGTCCCTTCAGGCATCCTGCAGCTGCGGGGATCTCGCAGCCATGGCAGAGCATGGCGATCGGTTTGCCGGCGTCGAAGAAGTGGCGCGTGATCGCCATGAGATGCTGGTCATAACGCAGGTATTCGGGAGCACGTCCGCCGGAGAAGAGGACGGAAAAGTACTCCTCGGGCTTGACGTCGCGGAAGGCAACAGTCGCCCGGATGTGGTACGCCGGCTGTTCGCGGGTCAGGTCCCAGGGAATGTTGGAGTCAGGCGGAATTTCGTGCATCACGCCATGATATAGGCGGGCTTCGGGGCCAGCGATGACGACCTCATAGCCTTCTTCCTGGAGGCGGAAGACGGGGTAGAGCGTGTCCATGATCTCGGTCGCGTCGCCAATCGGCACTAGAATTTTTCGCGCCATGCGAAAGGTCTTTCAATGGAAAGGAGGGAGATGCCGTATGTGTGAGGCATCGTTCGATTCGGGAGGAACCAGAGATCGCACGTGAGTTCATGCCACCGGTCGCCTCGCAACAACATACTGAATCGAAACGGTGAGGCCAACGATGGCCTGTTGGCGAAACAGTGCGATTCACCATGGAAAGTGATCTGGGCAATCAATCGCGATCACACTGGCTGTGGTTAAAGACGGCGGGCGATGAACTCCAGTTCGTGTCCCGTTCGGTTCTCGAAGCTGTCGGGGGCGATGACGAGGCGTTCGAAGTGGAACAGTGGCGAGAAGAGCTTCCTGACCTCGGGCTCATGAATCGCAAACGGTGGTCCATCGGGGCGGTTGTGGGCGTAGAAGAGTCCAAACAAGAGTCCGTTGGGCTTGAGTGCTCCGGCAACAGCTCGGGCGTATTCCTCTCTGCGAGCGGGATCGATCGCACACAGGCATGTGTGTTCGATGATTCCATCAAACGTGGCGGGCCAGCGTATAGCCATGTCGAAGACATCTGCTTCCTCGGCGATCACGTTGAGGCCGCGTTCTTCAACCTGGGCTCGCACTCTCGCAATCGCCTCGGGGGCGAAGTCGATGGCGGTGACCTGGTACCCGTTGCGGGCTGCCTCAAAGGCCTCGTGACCCGGTCCACAGCCAATCACCGCAATGTGAGCACCAGGCGGCAGATGACCTTCCTTCAGAAGTCTCGCGATCGGTGGGGCGCAGCGGCCTTTGTCCCAGCCGGCATCATTGGTCTGGTACAGGGTGCTCCAGTACTCGGGCTGTGAGACATCGGGCATGGAAGCGGGCTTTCTCTGAGTGGGGAGGTCGGACGGTCGCGAACTGAAGCGAACGGGACTCCCTCATGGTCTGGATTGTCGGGAACTTGGTCGCCAGCTTCAATGGCCGATGGTGGCTGATGGCACTTGGACCTCTGTTTCGTTGTCGAGGTCAGTGATATAACCTCCGTGCCTCTGCGACATGGAAGTGTGGCGACAACCTGCGAATACGGATTCCTTGCCGATGACCAATTACAATCCGCACGACTGGACCAGCCACCTGTTCGACATTGAGGGATCGCTGGTTCACGAGATTATCGGCCGCGTCACCGCTTGTATGGTATGGGCGACGATAGTGACCCTGCTGGAGGTTTACGGCCCGGCGTGGTTTCGGCATTTCGTCTTTCCAGAGACGGCGCATGCACTAATTGGTGCGTCTCTTGGCTTGCTGCTTGTGTTCCGGACGAACTCGTCCTATGACCGGTTCTGGGAGGGGCGGAAGCTGTGGGGAGCAATCGTCAACACGACTCGCAATCTCGCGCGCCAGGCGTCGACGTGGCTGGCCAAAGACCCCGATGCGACCAACGAGACCATTCGTTGGACCATCGCGTTTCCCTACGCGACAATGAGCCGTTTAAGGGGGAAAAAATCCCTGGGACCGATGGAGCGAGAGCTGCCAGCTGCCAAGGCCCAGGCGGCCTTGCAGTCGGGGCATGTCCCGCTCGCCACGCTACGGCAGATCTCCATAATCGTTCTCGATTCCCGAAGCCGAGGCCTGATCGACAGTCATCAACTGCAGTCGATGGACCAGAGCCTTCAGCTGCTGGCCGATCATTGCGGGGGTTGCGAGCGAATCCATTCGACCCCGATGCCGTTCGCGTATACCGTCCATTTGCGACGGGCGTTGATGGTCTACTGTTTCACGCTTCCGTTCGCGTTGGTTGAAAAGTTCGGCCTGGTCACGATCCCTGTGACATTGGTCATCGCCTATGTGCTGTTTGGGATCGAAGAGATCGGCGTCGAGATCGAAGACCCGTTCGGGGATGATGTCAACGACCTGCCGCTGGAAAAGATCTGCGAGGGGATTGAGCAGAATTTGAAGGAGCTGGAGGTGCGTTGATGTTGGCTCAATAGAGTCATCGTCAGTGAGTCGCAAGAGGCGATACCCCCCGAGATCGCCTCAACTCGCGTGGGTCATTCCGCAACTCTGGAGCCGAACAGTCGCTCGGTTGCTTCACCTCAATACAGCCAATCGGATATAATCATTGTTCCGATTTGAAGTCCAACTATCTTCAGCATTCCCAGGAGAATGGGGCGGTCGACGAATGTCGATCCATAGGTCTGCTTGCGAATGGTGGTTCCATCCAGAACCATCACCGTAACATTCGGGAACAGCTGGTCGTTCATCAATTCGACGGGCGGAATATCGAGCGGAGACGGTTTGTCCACTAATTCGATCGCGGGAGTGACTTTCTCTTCCTCGTTCTCTGTGTCATCTGGCTGCAGCTGAGAGGTGAAGCCAAACAGCTCATTGCACGCTTGAGCGCCATGGCCCGCCCAAGGGGCCAGACTTCCCAGAAACGTGACGGCGGCGCGAGGGTCGCTCAAAGAAATGCGGGCAAAGGATTCCGGAAGCTTCTCACGAGTTGCGGCAGGGATCATGTCCGGAGACCATTTTCGGAGTTTCCCTTGTGATCGCAGAACAAATGCTTGCACGAATTGGGGCTGAATGCCAAGCACCAGCCACCCATCACACACGGCGAACGTCGATAACGGGGGCAATGGTTCCAGTCTCCAATCCGAGTTGATCGCAGCCTTTGTCGCGATGATGCGATGGTAAGTCGGGCATCCCCAGCGATCGTCCCGTTTCCATTTCTCTTCGGGCAGTGTGTCGAGCAAGGCGATCAGAGCGTCCTTGTCCCTCACCTGAATGGCCAACGTGGGAATGCCCCAGGGGAGGGCCTGTTGCTGACGATCCTGATAGAGGCAAACAGCTGGCCCCAGAGCATCGAGTCCGAGCTGAATCTTGTCGCGAGTTTCTTCATCCACCGACTGAGATATGTTGATCAACTCCTCTGGCAGCCCCAGTCCTTTGAGGAAAGATGCGAGTTGTTCGGTGTGCTCTCGTGAATCCTCGTCGAGCTCTCTCAATCCCGCATAGATTCTCGCGACATTCACGACCTGCAGGCTGAAGGACGTGACGTCGATGGGGAGTGGAGGCAGGTCAGACAACGTGATGGTTCGATTTCCCCAACCGACCCACTGCATGGGGGCCTTGTCTGAGATCACACTCCATTGACTCAGGAGGTGGTCACCGTGGTACCCAAAGCGATAAGAGACCGATCTCAATTGATCGATGCCGGACCAGCGGATGATCTTGAGGTAAGAGTCTAGCTCTTGGGCGACGGCAACTGTTTCGGGGAACTTGGGCAGTGCCTGCTTAATCTGCGAGATGTTGGCCCACGCCCGGAAGCTGTCAACCGGAACCAGCTCGCCTGACCAGGACTCTGTCCACTGAGACTGCAGCACCAAACGAGCTTCGGGGGCAGCAGTCAGCAAGCGTTCAATCTCGGCTCGGCGGGCTGTTTCTCCCCACGTTGCGAAAAGGACCAAGTCGGCTCCTTCTCTCCAGCAATAGACTTCAGATTCTTTGCCCGAAAACCGAATCAGCTTTCGCCCGGCCACCTCGACTTGCTGGCTGCCTTCATTCTCTTGAGGACTCTCTGACGGCTGGAGTGCCGCGAACTGTTCTCCGCAGTTTCTGGCGATCAGCAAAACGTATGGGCAGGGAAGTTCACGTTCTTGAAGGCCGATGGCGAGCGTTGCACCATTCTTCCATAGGATGTTAAGGATCGCCTCCATATCCGCTGGCTGAAGCGGGATTCCCATTTCACCCTGCAGGGAAGTCAACAATTGTTTCCAGGGACCCTGTCGAATTTGCCGGGCCAGAGCAGGTACTAATCCAGTCTCGTAAAAGGCGCGGTAGGACGCCGTTTTCTGGTACGCCTCCCATGTTTCTCCTTCTCGCCAGTCAATCAGCCCGACCACCTCTTTGGTCAGTAGTGGTGACAACGCCGGCTCAGCGGCTCGGGCAACTGAGCCGCTTCCAATACACACGACCAGACAAATAACAATCGAAGCCATTAACTGCCGCATGGGATCCCTCCGTGCCTACTTCCCCGGATTTCTCAAACCGGTGACTATTCCAAGAAGTCGAGACACCGTCAAGGTGATACAAAGCTCCCCGCGATCCGGTTCACGCAGGTTCTTGCCATTTTGCGGAGTTCCGATTTGCCAGAAGGTAGGGTGGCCTCGTGGAAACACAGTCTCATTTGAGCAGCTGGCGCTGACCGCAGGGTGAGCGGTCTGATACACTCTCTTTTCGAACGTTGGCTCACGACGGTTGCTCCGCAGCCGCCACACATTCACACCTGCCCCCAGGCCCTCAGCCCTGGCCCATAGGCCTCTCTTCTCCCATGCACAACGGAAAACTCTTCATCGAAACGGTCGGTTGCCAGATGAACGTGCTCGACAGCGAGCTCGTCGTGGCGGCCTTGCGGCAGAAGGGATATACCCTGACCGACAAGATCGGGGAGGCCGACACGGTTTTGTTCAACACCTGCTCTGTGCGTGAACATGCCGAGCAGAAGATCTACTCCTCGTTGGGCCGAATCAAGTATTCGAAGAAACGCCGTCCCGAGCAGGTGATCGGCGTCATCGGCTGTATGGCCCAGAAGGACCAGGAGAAGATTTTCCAGCGAGCCCCGCATGTCGACATTATCGTCGGCACCGGACAGCTGGGGGAGATTCCGCGACTGGTCGACGAGGCCCGGGCGACTCGCAAGCGGACGGTGGCTGTCAGCCTGGACCGCAAAGGGGGCTCTCGGCTGGAGGTGGCCCAGTCCTTCGAGAGTTACGACCCGTTGCGTGACCCCGAGATGCGGCCCAGCCCGTGGCAGGCCTACACTCGGATCATGTTTGGTTGTGATAAGTTCTGTACCTACTGTGTGGTGCCCATGACGCGCGGGCCGGAGCAGTCACGCCCAGTGGCCGACATTGTGCGCGAGGTGAAGTCGCTCGCCAGTCAAGGGGTCATCGAGGTCACACTGCTCGGCCAGACCGTCAACAGCTACAAGCACACCGCCGATGGCAAGACCTCGCGGTTGTCGGATCTGCTGCTGGCGATTCACGACACGCCGGGCATCCAGCGAATCAAGTTCGTCACGAACTTCCCCAAGGACATGGGCGATGACTTGCTGCAGGCGATCCGCGATCTGCCGAAGGTGTCGCGGTACCTGCACGTGCCCCTCCAGCACGGCAGCAACGACGTGCTCAAACGAATGAAACGCGGGTACACCGTCGAAGAGTACCGCGACATGATGCACCGCATTCATGCGACCATCCCGAACTGCTCGGTGTCGAGCGATTACATCGTCGGGTTCTGTGGTGAGACGGAAGAGGAGTTCCAGAAGTCCCTCGAAACAGTCCGCGAGTTCCGCTTCAAGAACAGCTTCATCTTCAAGTACAGCGCCCGCCCCGGAACCAAGGCCGATGAGCTGTGGAAAGATGATGTTCCCGAGGATGTCAAGCGCCGTCGCAATAACGAGCTGCTCGATGCCCAGGACGAGATTTGCGAGGAGACGAACGCCCAGTTCATCGGTCGACGGGTGGAAGTCCTGGTCGAAGGGCCGAGCAAGTGGACCAATAAGGGTCTGACGCGAAACGATGGCCGCATGGCTGAGGACGCGAACCTGTCGTATCCCATGCCGGGAGTGGTGGAGAAGGGCGAAGGGACGAGGGCTGAGGGCCAAGGGCCAGAGGGCCGTTCGCACGACCATGATCACGATCATGACGACTGCGGTTCATGCAACACGGATGTCGTCCAACTTCAGATTTCCACTCCTGCTCTAAGCCCTGAGCCCTCTCCCCTCGGCGCTCCCTCTGGTCCCATCCAGCTTGTGGGCCGCACGATCTGTGACCGGATCGTCGTCTTTGAAGGCAATCCCCGTCTGGCCGGAACGCTGGCGAACATCGAAGTCACCGACTGCACCCAGACCACGCTGCTCGGCGAAATCGTCACCCAGCAGATCCAGCATGGCTCGTTCCCCGGGTTGCCGATCCTGGTTTAGATGAGAATATTGGCTAGGATCTCTCCGACATGTATCAATAGGTCGTGCATATTTAGGGATGCTCACTTTCACTCGGAACGTCCCATGGGTGTGTTAATCAAAGCCATTTATCGAATGGAAGGTTACCATGACAGACACTTCGGAACCATTTGTCACAACGAGCACATGCTAAAAGCGGTGTTGATTGGGGCTTACGATCAGTTAACTGGCCTTGTGGGCAAAGTTGTTACAGCTGAGTACAGCCTTAACGAGATCAAGTCCGTTGAGATGAATCTACCACAGGCGGATTGGCGATCTGGCATGTACCCGGCCGCGATTGAGAATCATGTTATAGTTGACGGTACCGTTTGTAATGAGTTCGTCATCGACGAGGCCGTGTCGTTGTTTGATATATACATCCAAAACGGTGCTGATTTTCTTTGTATGTCGTCTGAAGAACTTCAGGCTAAGCCGAAATTGAATACGAGAATTCAGATAACTGGTGTCGGACTGCATGTTTACCCTTCATATACTTGATTGACAGGGAGGCAGTGAGCACTTCGGGGTGGTCCAGTTACCATTTTGGGCTACCTAGGTCGCGGAGCCGAAAGAGATCTTCACAAGCAGTGGTTCATCAACAGAATGTCTCTTGTACCATGTACACAGGCACGCTCCAGAGCGAGCCAATCCGTGTCATGACGCTGCGTGTTGACTGCTTGGAGCGGGATTGTTCAGGCCGTCACCCCACTCAGCTTCGAGCGGGCTCTCAACGCCATGTTGACGGCGGTCAGGGTGTCGTAGTCATTTACGATGCGCGAGATCAGGCCGCCGACAAAGCGGAAATGCATGTTGATGCGGATCGGCGGGGCGGGCATTCCGAGGAAGGTGCCGCTCTCCAGCCAGCGGGCAATGACCGTGTCTTCGCCGACCATATACTCCACTTCTAGTTTCTTCTCGCGACGAATGTGGCCGAAGTACAGCTCCAGCCATTGCTGTAAGCCCAACGCTCCCCGGAATGTCCCAATAAAGGGGAGCGTTCCCGGTTCTCCCGGGCAAACGAACTCAAAGCCCTCCGCCAGGTATGGCTCGACGACGGGCACCATGCGGACTTCGTGTTGCTCCATCGCTTCGACCCAGCGTCGAGTCACAGCTGCGATGTTGACGGTCAGCGACGGGACTCCCACGGGACAATCTGGCGTCGACAGGGCCTCGGCAAGGTCTTCGACCGTTTTGATATCGAGGGTACCACCGAGTTCTGCCTTGCGAATCAGACGTTCCGTGTATCCCGCTAAACGGGCCAGCTGTTGTTGAGTCCATCCGCGGCCGAGTCGGCGGGCTCGAAGTTCTCGTCCGTTGATCTCGATGAAACGGGCATTCTTTTTCATAGGTGCTGCTCGTTGGGGCACTCGCTGGAATGCTCAATGAACCGAGAGGATCGGTCGGCTCTGCAACAGCGTGGGCATCAATGTGGGGGTGTTCTCAGCTGTGAGACCGAGAGTCGTTCGTCCCAGGGGTCACCCTCACACACAAAGCCTTTCACACCACAAGGAACGCTTTCAACGAAGACCGGACGCAGATTTTTGGCGGATGTTGGTAAATTTGGTCTTCTGACATAAGCTCTGGTCAGGGATGAGTTACTGCGAAGTCCCGCTTCACCGGCCGGCACTGGATCATCGCCCTTTCGATCTGCTTCAGCAGAAGCACCTCGAAGGGCTGATTGCCGCGACGTGAGCGAGATTTGAGTGCCGAAGCAGAGCTTCGAGGAGGGGCGTTCCCAGGCAGGGCTGGGGAACGAGGTCGCAAAAGCGGTTAGTCGGTGTACCGATTCGACGAGGCGATAGGGGGCGTGGCCTCTTGTGGCCAGCCACGCCGGTAGGCCACAAAGCCAGCCAACCGGTGCCACCCTGCCGTGTATGCACATGGCGGTTCAAAGTCTTGATTCTTACCGCTGAGGACGCAGAGTACCGCAGAGAAGATCCGGCTCCACTTCTCTTCCCTCTGCGATCCTCCGCGGTCAATTATTCAGCTACCGAGAAGGGCTGGCCCCTCAAGAGTTCCTTTGAAACCGCTTGGTCGCGATTCGCATTCGCGACTGCATCACTTCGCCGCGATGGCGTCGCCGCTCCGACCGTTCGCGGATGCGAGGACGGGGAGCACTGGCGGTCGCTTTGGGCCGCCAGTGGATACAACCGTATTTGTTGCAGTTGTGCGAATGCTCATACCGCTTTGGGTTTCACTCATCCAGCACAGGTGAAGCAAAACCCTCGTCAGTGTCACCCGATCAGCTGGACAATATCTACTTGCAGGCACCCTACGTCCGTGGTTCCCGGTGTGGCTTGGGGTGCTCGACCGTGGCGGTACGGTAGGGCTCGGGGCGGGGGGAGAGGGCGGAGCGGTAGAGGCCGCTCGCGGGGGCTGTGCTGGTCGTTGCGGGAGCGGCACTGTTGGGCTGTGGGCCGGTCTTGGGGCGGTTGGGATTGAGGCCGCCTTTGCGGATATAGGACCGGTCGCCGGGAGCAACTTCGCGGTAGATCCGGTGCAGGTACAGGTCGAGGCTGCCATCTCGCTTGCGGGAGTTGGCGAGGATGCCGACCGCTGGGCGCGGCGGGGGATAGTGTGAGACCGGAGGCGGTTCCTCGACCTCGAGCACTTCGCAGAAACGCTGCGTCAACACGATCATCAGAATGGCCACAGCCAGCAGCATCAGGCTGGCCAGCAGCACCACCAGACCGGCCTGCAGCGGGTTGTTAAAACCAATCTTGTCCGCGAGCAGATAGGTTACCGCAGCTGCGGCTCCCGAGAGCGTCAGTGTGACGCGAAAGGTCTGGCGAATGTCTTCGACTTCGTCGGAAATCATGGGTCCCCCTCCCTGGAGACATGACTTGGAGTTGGAGCCGATAGTTCCGAGAGAGCGTCCCATCCCTCTCCTCGACTCGAACTCGTGGGACTGTAATGAGATCGGAAAATCAGGGGAAGGGGAGGTTGCGGAAATGGGCAGTTTGAGGGGGAAACCGGAAATTCGCCGGACGATGGGGGCACTTACATTCGAGGGTGGCCTTGCATTCAAGCTGTTCGGCCACAGCCGGTCACGGCAAGCTTTGGGTAAGACCAGCCTCAGGTGTGGAGCTCCCTTTCGAAGTGAACGCTACCTCAAGACGATGGATTAAAGTTGATTGATCCATCACACTTCGAATGCGGTCGGAGCGGGGCTCTGATGCGGTGATCTCCAGAACCTTGAACTGTTGTGACGTTGCCCTATGCACACTTTGAATCGCCGGCGCGGCCTGTTGGTTGCAGTCCTTTCGATGGTCTTGAGTGGAGGATCGGTCTGGGCTGAAGAGGTTGAGGCATTTGATCCCGGTCGGTTTGAGATCACGGCCCTGACCACCGGCCTGGTTCAGCCGATGGAGTTGGAGGTCGCTCCCGATGGAATGGTGTATTACATCGAGTTGGCTGGGTTTCTGAAGGTTCTGAATCCGAAGACCGGCGAGATCAATCAGCTGGGCCAGTTGACGGTGACGACAGAGCAAGAGAACGGCCTGATCGGGATGGCACTCGATCCGAACTTCGCTGAGAATCACTGGATTTTCTTGCAGTACTCGCCGCCCGACTATCCGGGCCAGCACATCAGCCGGTTTACGTTGGTTGATGGCAAACTCGACATGGCGTCGGAGAAGCTGTTGTTCAAGTTCGAGGAGCAACGCAAGGAGTGCTGTCACCACGCGGGGAGTCTGGAGTTCGGACCCGGTGGGGAGCTGTTCATCGCGTCGGGCGACAACACGAACCCGTTCAATGATTCCGAAGGATACGCCCCGATCGACGAGCGGCCCGATCGCTCGCCGTGGGATGCTCAGCGGTCTGCGGGGAACTCGCGTAGCGGCAGCGGGAAGATCCTGCGGATCAAGCCACTGCCCGACGGGACGTATGAGGTGCCCGATGGCAACCTCTTCCCCAAAGATGGCTCGCTCGGATTTCCCGAGATCTATGTGATGGGGTGCCGCAACCCGTGGCGCACGAGTGTCGACCAGAAGACCGGCGACCTCTACTGGGGCGATGTTGGTCCTGACGCCGGAAGCGAGGGCCCACGCGGGCCGCGTGGGTACGACGAGATCAACCAGGCCCGCGCTGCGGGGAACTTCGGCTGGCCGTACTTCATCGCCAACAATCTGGCGTACAACGATTACAACCTGGCGACGAAAGAGGTCGGGGCTCCGTTCAATGTCAACGGACCGATCAACGACTCGCCCAACAACACCGGGACACGCGAGCTGCCCGTGCCACAGCCTGCGATGCTCTTTTATCCGTACTCAGAATCCAAGGAGTATCCCGAGCTGAACGGCAAGGGAGGGCGGTCAGCGTGCGCGGGCCCCGTCTACTACTATGACGAGGCCCTGGTCTCTAACGTCAAGTTCCCGAAACACTTCGACCGCACGCTGTTCATTTATGAGTGGTCGCGGAACTGGGTGAAGGCGGTCCATCTGGATGCAGATCGCAAAGTGCAGCAGATCGAGCCGTTCATGCCGTCGAATCGTTTTGTGCGACCGATTGATATGCAGTTCGGCCCCGAGGGCTCGCTGTATGTGATTGAGTATGGCGAAACGTGGGGCGTGAACACCGATTCGCGACTCATTCGCATTGATTACGTTCGTGGGAACCGTTCGCCAGTGGCGATTGCGTCGGTCGAGAACAACATCGGCAAGCAGCCGCTGGCTGTCGCTTTGTCGAGCCTGGGGAGCTTTGATAAGGACACGGGGGATGCTCTCCGCTATGAGTGGCGAGCATTACGGTCGACGGAACTTGACCGGGCACCGCGCGTGATCTCGACAGAAGCCAACCCGACAGTGATCTTTGAGGAGCCGGGCGTTTACAACGTCGAACTCGTCGTGATCGATCAGACAGGGGCCAGTCGTTCGGCGTCCGTCCCGGTCGTGGTTGGAAATGCCCGTCCAGCACTGAAGTTTATTGAGCCACAGACGGGTGACTTCTTTGATGCGGACCAGCCGATCAAGTACCGGCTGCATGTTACCGATACTGAGGACGGGACCAACGATCCCGATGCCGCTGATGCTCAGGGACTGGACGATATCGACCCTGAATCGCCGACACGGGTATCACTCAGCGCAGCCTTCTCGGAGGGCGCGATGCCGAACCCGAATCAGTCGAGTGCCGACACCGGACCGCGCGGGCTCCAGCTGATGCGGAAGAGCGATTGCTTCAACTGTCACGCGGTGAATCAGAGGCGTGTCGGACCCCCTCTGTTGGAGGTCGCCAACAAATACCGCGGCCAGAACGGAGCGATTGAAGGTTCGATCCAGCGCGTGCTCAAGGGCTCGACCGGCGTGTGGGGCAAGATCCCGATGATCCCCCATACGCAACACACTCCCGAAGAAGTCCGCGAGATGGTTAGCTGGGTTTATTCGCTGCAGGCCGCTGGGCTGGTGCGGGTCTTCCCGGGGTTTGTCGGGGACATCCCGGCGACCGCTGAGGAGTCCGCGAAGCCGGGACACTATGCACTGGAGGCGAACTATATCGACCGCGGGGTCGGAGAGATTCCCGCCCTCAACGCGACAGCTGTGGTCTATCTGCGATCGCGGGTGGTCGAGGCAGAGTCGGCCGATGAAATCCACGGGCCGAAGAACCTGGAGTCGGGGAATGCCAGCGGGAAACATTTTCTCGGAGCGATTGATAACAACCACTTCGTGAAGTTCAGCGGTGTGAACCTCGATCGTGTGCGAAAGGTAACGTTCCGTGTGGCGTCGGCAGGCTCTGGGGGAGCGATTGAGATCCACCGGGATGCGATCGATGGAGAACTTCTCGCGACGGCTCCCGTGGAAGTGAACGGCAAGTGGGAAGAGTTCTACGACCGGACCGTTGAGATCCCCGCCCAGACAGGACGACATGATCTCTACATCAAGTTCGTGAACGAGAAGAGCCCCGGCGGGTTGATGAATTTGGATACGATTCACTTCCAGCCGTAGAGTGGATAGAGCGAACGCATGTTCGAGCTTGGGGGTTACTGCATGCTGGCGAGCGGGGTGGCGTAAGCCCCCCGGTTCTTCTTCTCGCCGAGCAGACAGTGAATGCCGAGTGAAATGCGCTGCGTAGAAGAACCATCCGGCTCACGCCGGACGCTCGCCCGATCATTTGTTATTGGGAAGTATTTCTACGCACTCCCAACTCCGGGCGCTGACGCTTCCGGCTCTCTGTTGTTTTATATGACTACACCCGCAGTTCGGTCGCAGCTCCATCGAGGTCGGCGGCGTACTTCTTGCGGATCGGCTCGACGATCTGGCTGACGAAGCTATCGACTTGCTCAGGGGCACGGCCGACGAAGCGGCGGGCTTCGAGGGCGTTCGAGAGGTCAACCTTCTCGAACGCGGGGTCGTTCTGCAGTCGCTCGATCAGGTCATTGGCCTGACCGAACTCCTTCACCTGTCGCCCGGCAGCCTGGCTGTGAACGCGGATGACTTCGTGCAGGTCCTGGCGGTCGCCCCCGGCCTGCACAGCGGCCATGAGGATTTCCTCTGTGGCCATGAAGGGGAGTTCCTCGGCGAGGTTCTTCTCGATCACGCGTGGGTAGACGACCAGACCTTCCAGAATGTTGCGGTATATGATCAGCAGGGCATCGATCGCGAGGAACGATTGCGGCAGCGACAGACGGCGATTCGCACTGTCGTCCAGCGTCCGCTCCATCCACTGCACAGCTGCGGTCTGCTCGGCATTGGAGGTGAGTGACATGGCGAATCGGCCGAGAGCACACATACGTTCGGCCCGCATCGGGTTCCGCTTGTAGGCCATGGCCGATGAGCCGATCTGGTTCTTCTCGAAAGGTTCTTCGATTTCCTTGCGGCTTTGCAGGATGCGGAGGTCGCTGCCCATCTTGTGGCCCGACTGGCCGATTCCGCTCAGCACCGACAGGACTTGGGCATCGACCTTTCGCGAGTAGGTCTGGCCGGTGACGGCGTACGAACCGGGAAAGCCCATTTTCTGAGCGATTCGCTGGTCGAGCGTCTCGCACTTCGCGTGGTCACCGCCGAACAGCTGAAGGAAGGTCGCCTGCGTCCCGGTGGTTCCCTTGGCACCGCGGAACTTGAGGGTCGCGATGCGGTGTTCGAGTTCTTCGAGGTCGAGGACGAGGTCCTGGCACCAGAGGGTCGCCCGCTTGCCGACGGTCGTGGGCTGGGCCGGTTGCAGGTGGGTAAACCCGAGGCAGGGGAGGTCCCGGTACTTGACGGCGAACTTCGCCAGATTGTCGATGACCTGTACCAGACGTTTGCGGATCAGTTGCATCCCGTCCCGCATCTGGATCAGCTCTGTATTGTCGGTCACGTAACAGCTGGTCGCGCCGAGGTGGATGATCCCCCCAGCTGTCGGGCAGAGTTCCTTATAGGTCTCCACGTGGGCCATCACGTCATGGCGGCGGATCTTCTCGTGGTGAGCCGCCCGGTCGAAGTCGATGTTGTCGACATTGGCCCGCAGTTCGTCGACCTGAGCCTGAGTAATATCAAGGCCGAGTTCGCGTTCGGTCTCGGCCAGAACCACCCACAGCCTTCGCCACGTCGAGTGCTTTCGCTGTTCCGACCAGATCTCGGACATCTCGCGAGAGGCATAGCGGGTATTGAGGGGGCTTTCGTACTGATCACGCGACACGGGCAGGTCCTTCGGACGGAAGTGAGTGGCTTACAACCTTATTGTCCGCGAAGAGCAAGAAATGGAAAGCGTGCTGGTATGGCACACTTCCCACAGTCCCACCTGGCGGCAGATGGAGTCCAGTCGGATCCCAAAATCTGAGAACTTCCGAGCTTTATCGTTTCCAACCAATCAGTGGACTGATATGATTCCGATGTTGAGACTGAATCTCAAGTGCATCTGAGGCGCTCCATGTCGACCGCACTTCAACTCACCCTGGAATCCCTTGCGGATGGCGAAACGGCCCGCATTGTCGATTACTGCGGTGACTGTGAATGTGCAAATCGCTTGTCGGAAATCGGCCTGCGAATTGGAGTTAACGTGCGGATGGTCAAACAGGGGTGCCCCTGTATCGTGGCCATCGGAGAGCAGCGGCTTTGCTATCGCCCGCACGATGATTGCACGGTCATCGTCGAATTGAACTAACGCGGCGGGCAGGTTTCCAGCTGACCATCACATGTGTTTCCAGCTGACCATCACATGTATTGAATTGGATGGATGCCTGTCCCACGCAATCTCGGGAAACAGGAGCAGCTCGGTGACACTGGATCAAATCCCCCGCGGGACTTCGGCCCGGATCTGTGACGTGACCGGGGATGATACTCTTGCGATCCGCCTGATGGAGATGGGATTGATTGAGGGAGAGGAGATTGAACTCCTCGGAGCAGCACCGCTGGGGGATCCCCTCGAATTCTCGATCCGGGGTTACCGGCTTTCGCTGAGAGCCAACGAAGCGCGGCGGGTTGTTGTGGAGCCTCTGCCGTAGCCCACAGCTGGCCTTGAGCTGACTTACACTTGAGACATGAAGCCGCCCATGACTGCTCCTCGCGAACTGACTGTTGTCCTCATTGGGAACCCGAATACCGGCAAGAGTACGCTCTTTACCGCACTGTCGGGGTTGCATACGCGGATCGCTAACTTCCCGGGATGTACGGTCGAAAAGAAGCTGGGGCTGTTTACAGATGCTGGTGTGAAGATCACGCTGGTCGATTTGCCGGGGACATATAGCCTTTCTCCGCGTTCGCTCGATGAGATGGTATCGGTCGATGTTCTGCTCGGACGCCAGGCGGACGTCGGTAAGATCGATGCGGTGATCTGCATTGTCGACGCGGCGAACATCGAGCGAAACTTGTATCTGTTTACGCAGGTGCGTGAGATCGGCCTGCCGGTGATCCTGTGCCTCAACATGTGGGATCTGGCCCAGGAACGCGGGATCAAGGTCGACGTCGACGCTCTATCCCAACGGCTGGGCGTCCCGATCGTGGCGACGAGTGCCCATAAACATCTTGGCATTCAGGAACTCAAAACTGCCATCCATCGTGTGGTGGGGACGACCGTTCAAGTTCGTCGTCCGGAATTTCCCGCTGCGTTTTACGAGGAGATCGCCAACCTCCGCGACTGGATGCTGAAGAAGTACAACACGACGCCCGAGCCGTTCCTCCTGGAACGCATGTTGCTCGATGTCGGCGGAGAGAGCGAGAAGAAACTGGCGCTGGCCTTGTCACCCGATCTGTTGCCCGTGCTGGCTGAAGCTCGCGAGCGACTGGCGGCGAAGGGGTGTCGAGTCCCGGCGATCGAGACCAAGGTTCGCTATCAGTGGATTCGCGAACAGCTGACGGGGGTTGTCGATCGGACATCGCCCGCCAATCGAGTCACCGTCTCGGATCGCATCGATAAAGTCCTGACCCACAAGGTCACCGGGTTACTCTTTTTCGTTGGGGTGATGTTCCTGATCTTTCAATCGATCTATGCCTGGGCATCTCCCTTCATGGACGCGATTGAGTCAGTCCAGGAGATGGCGGCGGGGTGGGTGGAGTCGGTCATGGCACCGGGGACTCTCCGCAGCCTCATCGTCGATGGGGTGATCGGCGGCGTTGGCTCGGTCGTCATCTTTGTGCCGCAGATCGCGCTGTTATTCCTCTTCATCGCCATCTTGGAAGACTGCGGCTACATGTCACGGGCTGCATTCCTGATGGATAAGCTGATGACCAAGCTGGGGCTGAGCGGGAAGTCGTTCGTTCCGCTGATGTCGTCGTTCGCCTGTGCCGTGCCCGGAGTGATGGCGGCCCGCGTGATCGAAAATCGTCAGGACCGGTTATTGACGATCCTGGTGGCACCGCTGATGAGCTGTTCGGCGCGGTTGCCGGTTTATCTGCTGATGATCGCGGCGTTCGTGCCGCAGGTCATGGTGGCCAAGATCATCCCGTTACAGGGGCTGGTGCTGTTCGCGATGTACTGCGTCGGTGCCCTCGTGGCGATTCCCGTGGCGTGGATCCTTCGCAAGTTTGTGTTCAAGGGAGAAACCCCGCCGTTTGTAATGGAACTCCCCAGCTATAAATGGCCATCTCCACGCATCGTTCTGCATCGTGTCTATGACCGGGTGAAGGCATTCGTCCTGCGGGCGGGGACGCTGATTTTTTGCACGACCGTGCTGGTGTGGGCCGCCGCCTATTTCCCAGAGGATCACACTCCGGAACTCAAGATCCAGGCTGAGATTGCTCAGCTCGAGGGTGCGGCGGGGGAGTCGCCGACTCCGGAGCAGACGGCTCAACTCGATCAACTTCAAGAGCAAGCCCACCAGATCAGCGGCCGTTTGCTGGCCGACAGCTATCTCGGTCGATCGGGACGTCTCATTGAGCCAGTGGTCAGACCGCTCGGGTGGGACTGGCGAATCGGCGTGTCGGTGATCGCCTCATTCCCGGCTCGCGAGGTCGTGCTCGCCACGTTGGGGACGATCTTCAGCCTGGGCAGCGAAGTCGCCGACGATGGGGAGGAGAACCAGAACCGGTTCGTTACGGCACTGCAGAGTTCCACCTGGCCCGATGGTCGCCCGCTCTTCACGGTCCCTGTTGCTGTGTCGATCATGGTGTTCTTTGCCCTGTGTGCTCAGTGTGCTGCGACGTTGATGATTATCCGTCGCGAGACCAACAGCTGGCGCTGGCCGATCGTAACCTTTGTCTATATGACCGGGCTGGCCTATGTGGCGGCGTTCGTCGTGTATCAGGTCGGCTGCCGGATATAGATTGAACAAGACGTATTGAAACGGCAAGCCGCTGTAACTCCCCTCCTGGAGAGCCGGAAGCGTCAGCGCCCTGAGTTTCACGCATATAGACGTACGCCCCGGGCGCTGACGCTTCCGGCTCTCCGTGTTCCCGCGAAACGCACCACGAAGTCTTTCATCGGATCGGTTGTTGTCGATGGGAGGATCACGTACCGTTACGGGCTGTGCTTGTGGCGCTGACGTGCTCGTTTTCAAATCTCTCTCGAACACACGGATAAACCGCATATGAACTCCGAGAACAAGACGATCTCGAGTGGTCAGTGGATGGCTCTGGTTGCTGCAATTCTGGGCTGGCTCTTCGACGGATTTGAAATGGGCCTGTTCCCGCTGGTGATGAAGCCAGCTCTTCGCGACCTGCTGGGACAGAACGGGGCTCCGGTGTCTGAGCAGATCGTCGCCAAATGGGAAGGCGTCATGCACGCCGGCTTTCTGATCGGAGCTGCGACGGGCGGCGTACTGTTCGGCTGGCTGGGGGATCGTCTGGGCCGTGTGCGGGCCATGTCGCTGAGCGTGTTGACGTTCGCACTCTTCAGCGGGTTATGCGGTCTGGGAAACTCAGCTGGCCTGGTGTTGTTCTTCCGTTTCATCGCCTCTCTGGGGATGGGCGGCGAGTGGTCGCTGGGGGTGTCACTGGTGATGGAGTTGTGGCCTGGGCGTTCACGAGCCTGGCTCGCGGGACTGATTGGGGCGGCCTCCAATGTCGGTTTCATTCTGATCGCGCTTGTCAGCCTTGCGCTGTCCCCCATGGTCAAGTCGATTGGGGATGTGCTGCTGAGCAGCGGGCTGAGTCAGGAACTCGTGACGAAGCTGACGCAAAATTCGGGGTGGCGGCTCCTGATGCTGATTGGAGCCTTTCCCGCATTGCTTACATTCTTCATTCGGATCTTCGTTCCGGAGTCGAAGAAGTGGGAAGACGCCCAGACGAAGGGGGCGACCAGTAACTGGGCGGCGAAGGATCTCTGGGGCGTGGCGATCGGGTGCCTCGGACCTCTCGGGATGGTCGTTGCCTATGCCACTGACCAATCATTACCGGTGCAGGGCCTCGCGGTGTTGATCGGTCTGGCCGCAGCCTTTGTGGGTTACACCTATCCGGTCCGCAAGTTCCTGGGGCGGTCCGAAGCTCAGGCGGCCAGTTCGATTCCCGGCCCGGAGATCATGCGTCGCATGTACGTGGCAGCGCTGCTCAGCGGTGTCGCACTTCTGGCAACGTGGGGAGCAATTCAACGAGCTCCGTCGTGGGCGAACGACGTCCGCAAGGCTGAGCTCAAAGCGGCGAATCCGGCGATCACCGATGCGGAGATGATCCTGCCGCTCTCTTATGCTCGTGCTCAAACGCAGATTGCCACGGGATTCGGAGCAATCATCGGCACCATTGTCGCCGCCGTGGCGGGGGACAAGATCGGTCGTCGCAAGACATACGCTTTGATGTGTCTGGGGTCACTCGGGTCGGTTGCGTTGTTCTTCAAAGGGAACACCAGCTTCAACGCGATGTTTCTCATGACAGGGACACTCGCCGGTGGGATGACAGCTTCGTTCTATGGGTGGTTGCCGCTCTATCTGCCCGAGTTGTTTCCCACCAAAGTCCGCGCTGTCGGGCAAGGCTTTGCATTTAACTTCGGGCGAATTCTGGCGGGGGCCGGGTCGCTCTACATTGGCTATCTGATCAACGTGCACTTCGGAGGCAAATACCCCGATGCGTGTATGCTGTTGAGCCTGATCTACTTGGTCGGACTTGTCGCGATCTGGTTCGCTCCGGAGACGAAGGGACAGCCGTTGCCAGAATAAACGACTCGATCACGATTCCTGTTCGGTAACTCCAAGCGTCGGAGTTGTTGAGGTCGTTCGGAGTGCAGTTCATCCCGGCGCATCTTCGACCGTGGTCTTGGGGAAAATGTGAACGCTAATCTTCACTGATCTCCGCGAATCAAGAGTTGGGAAAGGCAACCCAGTTCACGTGAGGAGCGATCAAAGGATCGCTCCAGATCAGTGCAAATTAGCGGAGATTAGTGTTCTCTTCTTCCTTCTTCCCCGATTCATCATTGAATAACTCACTCGCGATGAGTTCTCGCCTTTTCCAATGCATCGATCCGCTGGCACAGGTATTCGACTGAGTCCGGGCGTTCAAGGAACTGTGCGAGAATTTCGTGAGCAGCAGCAGGCTTCTCGGGTGATGTCGGTGTAGGATCGTTCGGTGCGGGTTCACTATTCCGGTTTGCATCCAGACGGAACATCCCGAGCATCGGCGCCAGGAAGTGGATGGCCTGTGAACTCAGCCGATTCAGAGGACGTGACATCTCCAGGAAGACCAGCGCGGGTAACGCCAGCCCGCGACGTACGACCTCATGGCACAGCTTGTCTGCCAGTTCCAGCTGGGCAGAGCTGGGCGGATCGTCGGGGCCACTGGTGTCGAACGCGTGTTTCAGCCAGTTCATCTGGAATGAGTCTCTTTTGCCAAGTCGTTACTCAATGCGCAGCCGCAGCACAGCCAGATTGCTGAGGGCTCGGAACGCCTCTCGCATGTTGATCTTCGTTGTCCCGGAAGCGCGCTCCTCAAAAGTATACGGGATTTCCCGGAACGTTGCCCCGGCCTGTTTGAGCCGAAAGAGCAGCTCCTCGAAGACCGCGTACCCCCTGCACCGGACCTTTGATAGATCTGCCCGCCGTAGCAGGTCGACCCGGTAACATCGAAAGCTGCCGCTGTTGTCCCGAGTCTTCAGCCCGAGCAGGACCCGGACATAGGTGTTGATGCCCCAACTCATGACCTTCCGCTGGACAGGCCACCCCACGACTCCGCCCCCGTCCACATAACGGGAGGCGATTACCACATCGGCGTCTTCTGACGCCGCAATCAGTTGGGGAATAACCGACGGTGGATGAGAGAAGTCGGCGTCCATGTTGACCAGCAGGTCGTAACCCTGGTCGACCGCATATTGGAAGCCCGCTCGAATCGCGACGCCGAGGCCTTCTTTCTTCTCACGATGCAGCAGCTTGACCTGCGGGTCGGTGGACGAGACTTCAGTGATATATCTACCCGTCCCATCCGGCGAGTTGTCATCGACAAACAATAGATCAGCCTCCGGAACCGCAGCTCGCAACTGGGGGATCAACAGCTCGACGTTCTGCCTCTCATTGTAGGTGCAGAGAGCAATCAGAATTCTGGGAGACGGCATGTTCTGGTTCTTTCGGGCGAGAGTTGGGTGGGTTGTACCTCACCGGTGCGTGGAGACCAAGTGGCAGCGACGTTTTCAGGAAATGCTTTCACTCACCCGAAGCGTGAGCGAGGCAGAGCGAAGTTCGGACTTTTTCTCATGCTTGCCTCAATCTCGATGGAGTTCCCTCTGATTGATTCTGATCGATGGTCGATTGTCAGTGTTGTTGAGAGGTGCGGTAGCCGTTCTGCGAGGCTCGCCCTCGCTCACGCTTCGGGTTAGTGAAGGCGACGATATCTCGGTGTCGGCTAATGGCCTGCTTGCGAGAGTCCAAGAACAGGAGCATACTCAGACGAGATTTGGGACCACCAACCGACTCATCAGCTGGGGGCTGTGATGGAACGTTTGATCCTCGCTCTTGATCAAGGGACGACCAGCAGTCGGGCTCTACTCGTGAATCATTCCGGTGTGGTGGTTGCCAAAGCCCAGCGCGAGTTTCCGCAGATTTACCCAGCTCCCGGACACGTTGAGCACGACCCTGAAGAGACCTGGCAATCTCAACTCCAGACGGCACGTGAAGCGATCGCTCAGGTCCCTGGCGGAGCGGATGCGATCGTTGCCATCGGGATCACCAATCAGCGCGAGACAACGATTCTGTGGGACCGAGCTACAGGCCAGCCGATTGCGAACGCGATTGTCTGGCAGAGTCGGATCACCTCGCCGGAGTGTGAACGGCTGAAACGAGCGGGGCATGAGTCACTCGTCCGTGAGAAGACGGGGCTGGTGATCGATGCTTACTTTTCGGCGACCAAGATTGCTTATCTGCTCGACACGATTCCGGGAGCGAGATCGCGGGCCGAACGTGGGGAGATTCTATTCGGGACAGTCGACAGCTTTCTGATCTGGCGGCTCACCAATGGGCGATCGCATGTCACCGATGTGAGTAATGCCAGTCGAACACTACTCTGCAATCTGGAGACGCTCGATTGGGATGAGGAGCTGTTGAGAATCTTTCGAGTGCCCAGAGCCATGCTGCCTCGCATCTGCTCTTCGTCCGGGCTGCTGGGCGAGACCGACCCCGGGATTTTTGGCCGTGCGATTCCGATCTCGGGCTGTGCGGGCGATCAACAGGCAGCCACCTTCGGTCAGGCCTGCTTCTCGTCGGGCGATGTCAAGAACACCTACGGGACTGGCTGCTTTCTGCTGATGAATACGGGAAGTCAGCGGATCCATTCGCAATCGGGACTCATCACAACGGTCGGCTGGCGGATCGGGACAGAGACGACTTACTGCCTAGAGGGATCGGTCTTCATCGCCGGCGCGGTAGTGCAGTGGTTGCGTGATGGATTAGGGATCATCACCTCTTCCCAAGAGGTCGAGATTCTGGCTGACTCGGTCGATGATGCGGGGGGAGTGATGTTCGTTCCAGCTTTTGTCGGTCTGGGGGCTCCCTATTGGGATCCATCCGCACGCGGCACGATCATTGGACTCACTCGCGGAACCACGAAAGCCCATCTCGCCAGGGCTGCTGTCGATTCGATGGCGTACCAGACGCTGGATCTGATCGAAGCGATGCAGCTTGACTCCGGGATCCCGCTCAAAACACTGAAGGTCGATGGCGGAGCGTCCAGTAATAATCGGCTGATGCAGTTTCAGGCCGACCTGGTCGCCACACAGGTTCGCCGCCCGCAGGTCCAGGAGACGACCGCTCTCGGCGCGGCCTATCTCGCCGGACTCGCTGTCGGGTTCTGGGCGAGTCTGGAAGAAGTGGCTGCAAACTGGGTACTCGACAACGAGTTTAATCCTCTGATGAGCGACGCCGATCGGTTCCAGAAAGCTGCGACATGGCGACGGGCCGTAGAACGCTCACGCGGGTGGCAAGTGGAGTAAGCGGGGAACGAGCGGTCAACTGTCTCTCTTCTTCTGAAATTGACTGACACCAGTGATCGGGTGACTTTCAGAGAAGAAGCATTGGGAACACTGATGACCACTAATCTTCACTGATCAAAGCAGGAACATACCAGATGTCTTGAGGCCTCAAACACAACGAACATGATGTCCCCAAGACTCTGGATCAGTGCAGATCAGTGAAAATTAGTGTTCCTCTTCCTTCGTCCTCCGCACGACAGATCTGACCTCGTGTCCATTCCCTGACATAACGCGTCGCGCCATCGAGGTCGTTCAGTGACCTCCTGTTCTCCCCACGCTGGCATGGTCTCCCGCGACTCGGACAGTTACTATCGGCGTGTCACTCTCGCACTGACGAACGACTCCTGAACCTCGCAAGTGTCTCGCCTGATGCCCGCCCGATATGAGTTCCCGCTGACCGTCGCCCAGGATGACATTGATCGTCTCGGACACGTGAACAACATCGTCTATATCCGCTGGATGCAGGATGCCGCTGTGGCCCATTCCAGGGAGCAAGGCTGGCCGATGTCGCGCTATCAGGAGGCGGGGTTCAGCTGGGTCGTGCGGTCCCACTTTATCGAGTATCGCGTTCCCGCGTTCGAGGGGGACCAGGTCATCGTGCATACCTGGGTGGCGGACATGCAGAAGGTCTCCTCGCGACGGCGTTTTGAGATTCGTCGCCAGGACGGCACTCTGCTCGCGAAAGCCGAAACCAACTGGGCTTTTGTTCGTAACAGCGATCAACGGCTGACGCGAATCCCCGACGAGGTCGCGAGTGCCTTTGTCATCGTGCCCGACTGAGTGGGGGAAATCTTCCTCGCCCCCTTTGGCAATCTTTCATATCACTGCGAGTCGTGGCCGCGCAGTCTTCCCGCACATCGATTCTCGGGTACACTGAATGCATCAGAGTCCTTGAATGGGTGGTGTCATGCTCGACTTCGGAAATCTCAATCGGCGTTCCATGCTCCAGCGATCTGGAATGGGGATGGGAGCGCTTGGCCTGGCCGGCCTGATGCTCGATGACCCGAGCAGTATCGTTCAGGCTGCACCCGCTGACGCTGGCCTCGGGATCAAGGCCCCCCACTTTCCGGGCAAGGTCAAACGCGTCATCCACTTCTTCTGCAACGGCGGGCCGTCGCACGTTGATACGTTCGACTACAAACCTGCCCTGCAGACCTATGCGGGAAAACCAGCTCCGATCAACCTGACCACCGAGCGCAAGACCGGCGCGGCATTTCCCTCTCCCTTCAAGTTTCAAAAGTACGGCCAGAGCGGCCTCGAAATCAGCGAGATCTTCGCCAAGACCGCTGAGCACGCCGACGATATGGCGGTCATCCGCTCGATGTATGCCCAGGTGCCGAACCACGAGCCATCGTTGATGCTAATGAACTGTGGGGACTCCGTGCAGCCGCGCCCCAGCGTTGGCGCCTGGGTCATGTACGGGCTCGGCGCAGAGAACCGCAATCTGCCGGGCTTCATCGCGATGTGCCCCAATGGGATGCCGATCAAGGACGCCGAGAACTGGCAGTCGGGGTTCCTCCCGGGGATCTATCAGGGGACTTTCATCGACCCGCAGTTCCGCGAGCTCGAGAAGATGATCGAGAACATTCGCAGCCCCCATGCATCTCTGGCCGTGCAGCGGAAACAGCTCGATCTCCTCAAGACTCTCAACACCCAGCATCAGGCTGACCGCATCGACTCGCGGCTCGATGCGCGGATCCAGTCGTTCGAACTGGCCTTCCGTATGCAGACCGAGGCTGCGGAGGCGTTCGATATCTCGAAGGAGCCAGCCCATATCCAGGCGGCCTATGGGGATGGAGTGCATGGGCGGCAAACTCTGATCGCCCGGCGACTCCTGGAACGCGGTGTCCGTTACGTCCAGCTGTGGCATGGAGCAGGGCAGCCCTGGGACAATCATGATCAGATCGAGGTCAACCACCGCAAGCTGGCGGGCCAGATCGACGGGCCGATCTCAGCCTTGATGCACGATCTCAAGCAGCGCGGGATGTTCGACGAGACGCTCGTCATCTGGGGTGGTGAGTTTGGCCGGACCCCGACAGTGGAACTGGCACGTGGCGACGGTAAGGAGACACGTGGCCGGGATCACAACCACTACGGGTTCAGCGTCTGGATGGCCGGTGGAGGCATCAAGGGTGGGACCGCGTACGGGGCCACCGACGACTTCGGGTTTAAGGCGGTCGACAAGCCGACGAGCGTACACGACCTGCACGCGACGATCCTGCATCTGCTCGGCTTCGATCATGAAAAGCTGACCTATCGCTATGCCGGTCGCGACTTCCGCCTGACCGATGTCCATGGCAAGGTATTGCGCGACATCCTCGCGTAGTGGAGCCCGCGGTTGCTGTCCGTGAGTGCGGGCCGAAATGTCTCCTGCATCGCAGCTGGCATCGTTGATGTTCGGCCCCGGCATGGGATCGTGCCACGTTTCGCACCAATCCCTCACCTTTGCGACCGCGATTCACCGCGATTACTATGTTGGCCTTCGTTTCATTGACCACATCACCGGGAACCACAGCTCATGGCCGATCAACCTGCACTTCAACTGGGAACGCTCTGTCTTCACGGGGGCCAGGTGCCCGACCCCACGACCAATTCGCGGGCCGTGCCGCTCTACCAGACGACCTCGTATGTCTTCAACAGCACCGATCACGCCGCTGATCTGTTCGGGCTGCGGGCCTTCGGGAACATCTACACCCGACTGATGAACCCCACGACCGATGTGCTGGAAAAGCGGCTCGCGCTGCTGGAAGGCGGATCGGGGGCACTGGCAGTGGCGTCGGGTCAGGCGGCAGAGTCACTGGCCATCCAGAATATCTGCCAGGCCGGTCAGCACATCGTCTCGTCGTCGAGCCTCTACGGCGGAACGTACAACCTGTTCCACTACACCTTCCCCAAGATGGGGATCGACTGCACCTTCGTCGATCAGAGCAATCCCGAGAACTTCAAGAAGGCGATCAAGCCGAACACCCGCTGCCTGTATGTCGAGACCATCGGCAACCCCCGCTGCGATATCGCCGACCTGGAAGCGATTGCAAAGATCGCTCACGAGGCGGGCATTCCGCTGATCGTCGACAACACGATGGCCACGCCGTACCTCTGTCGCCCGTTCGACCACGGGGCCGATGTCGTTGTTCACAGCTGTACCAAGTTCATTGGCGGCCACGGCACGTCGATCGGCGGAGCGATCATCGAGAAGGGCGGGTTCCCGTGGGACAATGGCAAGTTCCCTGAGCTGACCGAGCCCGACCCGAGCTACCACGGGATGAGCTTCTACGGGGCGTTCGGCGGGATGAACATCGCTTACATCCTCAAGGTTCGGACCCAGGGCCTCCGCGACCTCGGCCCGGCGATCAGCCCGTTCAACGCGTGGATGCTGCTGCAAGGTCTCGAAACGATGCACCTGCGGATGGAGCGTCACTGCTCGAACGCTCTGGCAGTGGCCCAGTTCCTGCAGAGCCACAAGAAGGTCTCGTGGGTCGGTTACGCCGGGCTGGAGTCACACCCCAGCTATAAAATGGCGAAGAAGTACATGCCCAAGGGACCGGGGGCAGTGTTCGGCTTCGGCATCGCCGGAGCGACTCCCGAGCAGCAGAGCCAGAACGGCATCAAGCTCATCAACAACGTGAAGCTGTTCTCGCACCTGGCCAACATCGGCGACAGCAAGTCGCTGATCATCCACCCGAACAGCACCACGCACCAGCAGCTGACGCTCGACGAGCAGAAGAGCACCGGTGTGACGCCCGATTTCGTCCGCCTGTCAATCGGCACCGAAGATGTCACCGACATCATCAACGACCTGAAGCAGGCGTTGGATGCGGTGTGAGTCGGTCAGAGGCAACATTTGTTAGGCGAGGAGTAACCCGGCCAGAGATGGCCGGGTCGCATCGCGACAAGATGCCTCAGCGTATGCGTTTAGTCTGGATTAACTGCCTCGATTGTTTTGTGTGGGAGGCCGCATGGCGAGGTGAATGGGTTTTGAGCGGCATGGGGGCACATGGCACCGCATCTTGTGCGTGCGGCACCCGGCCAAAAAGTTGGCCGGGCTACCCTGATACCCCGCACTTGTTATGGGGGGGCTGGGTCCTAATCTTTTGATGAGAGAGTGTGTGTACCATGACTGTCGAGTGTCCGATTTATTGGCTGCAGGCATCAGGTCCCTGGGGGGACTTCGGAACGATATTGTGGCACGGATTCTCTTTGAACTCTAAGGACTCTCTTGAGATATGGCGATGTGGCCCAGTGTGTCCGCCAATTATGATTGTCGCGGGTGCATTGGTCATTCGCGAGCGTCTGATGGATGAGTTTATTGCTACGTTTGGCAACGGCTATCGGATTCAGAACGTGGTCCTGAAGAAGGTGGTTGACCTAAATTGGCATGAATGGGACCTTACCTCCTCAATGCCACCAGTATACCCCGGAGGCGATGGTGAACCCGAAGACTATGTGATGGCGCGCGATCATTCCACATCTATGGCTGCGAGTATGGGAAAGTTATTCGCGATTCATCCGACTCAAAGCGGGGCCACTGTTGATAGCGTACGTACCCCCATACCTGGGACTCGAGCAACGAAAATGCACTACTCTGTTAGGAAGAGCACTTGGAAGGGAAGTGATCTATTTCGCGGTAGACATGGAGTTCATGGACGCGATGTTGGGTTTTTCTGCACTCAGAAGATGAAAGTATGGATAGAGAAATGTTGTGGCGCCAAAGACACTGCGAACTATTTTGACTTTGAGCCATGCAATTTCTCATAGAGCATTAAGTTCAGTAGGTCAGGGCATGGTGGCCGGGGCGAATATTGGTTTTATCGGGTGCCCCGGCTCTGCGAGTCGGGTTGAGTGTCTCGGTGCGTTTCCTCATGAAACCCGACTCGCAGAGCCGGGACACCCACTCAAGTTTGTCACGTGTCGGTAGTATGCAACATACGCCGGAGGACACGGCTGGCATGATTGGATGATGTATTTCGGTTGGTGACGGATCAGTGAGACGTCACCACATCGTCACCCGACCTCAAACGTGGTGATTCCGAAAATTCGGGAATGGTCCAGCTCGGGGGGCGGGCCGTGGTACATGCGGACGCAGCCGAAGACTTCCTGCAGCTGGTGCGTCTGGCGTAGTGCGGTGGCTGCGGGGTTGTTGTCGGGGATGTCGAGGAAGATTTCCCGGCCAGCGCTGGACTGCTGGAACGTGGTGATCAGGTCAGAGGCGATGGTCGGTGTGTCGGCGAACAACGGGCCGATCTTCCAGCCGGTCAGGCAGGGACGCATGACTCCGAAGCCCCGGACCTGACCCGTCTCAACACAGGCCAGCGAGACAGCTCCCGGTTGACGCAGCCACGCGGTCAGGAATGCCTCGCGAGGTGTTGGAAAGCAGTGCCGGTCGTAAGCGATCAGCTGGGGCAGGAGGTCGTCGGTAATCTGTACGACATCGTTGTTGGGCGAAACGCCGTTCTGCCGACCAGTCAGCTGGAAGCGGCGATGCCGGGTGAAAGGGACAAATCCCCCCTGGGCATAGAACGGGACCATCGCATCGACGGCATCGAGGCCAATCGTACCGCCCGGGCGAAGACGCGACAGCAGCCGTTCCCGGCGGGCATACCAGAGCTTCGTTCCGAGTCCCGACCCGCGGAACGCCTTCTCCACAATAAACAGCCCCATGAACCCAAACGCCGCGCCATGCCGGATAATGGCTCCCCCGCCGATCATCCGGCCGTCTTCTTCCAGTGCCAGATACCCCTCGGGATCCAGATCCCAGAACAGCTGGGCATCGTGGAGTCCCGGGTTCCATCCCTCGTCGCCCGCCCACGTGACCAGCTGGGCGACTTCGTCAGATGTCATCGGTCGGATCAGTGACATGCCTGACGACCTCTGCAGAAGGCTGTACCTCGTATTCTGACCGACGCGGGCGTGTGGTGATCCAGATCCTGGGGCCAGGACTAGAAATCGATCCGGGCTCGGACACCGACGAGGAGTGATGAATCGACTCGCTGGCGGAAGGGGTTCAGGACCTGCAGGTCGGGGGTGATGTGGCACCAGGGGGTGACAGCCACGTTGTAGTAGAGTTCCACCCCTTGTTCATTGCCGAGCGGCAACAGGACTGGAGCCAGGTTGGTGAGTACGTCGCTCGTGCCTGTATAGAAGTAGCCCGCTCCGAAGGTGTCGTTCTGTCGGCCAGAGAAGGGGCTCGACCCGGCGAGGCCAGCGCTGGCGGTCCAGTGGACGGGGCTGGGGTTGTTGTCGGCGATACCCAGCGTGCCGAAGACTCCCCAGTACTTACTTGGATCGGTGGGCGACACATACAGAGCCTGCTCCCCGGTGTAGCCCAGACTCCAGGATCCCTGTTTGGGAGTGGATTGAACCACAACTCCGGTGCCCGGCTGATAGTAGATCGACGGGGAGAGGTTCGTGTAGGAACCGGTGCTATAGGTTCCGATCAGGCCTTGGCGTCCAGGCATCTCGAAGAAATCGGTGTAGGCGTTGGCCTGGGCGACCATGGTGACACCGTTGTTGAAGAACGAGTCAAATCCCGAGGTCGTGGGCGTGGAGTTGGTGTCGAAGACGGCAAACGAGAGCGTCGGTTTCATGTCCTGTAACATGGCAAATCCGGCTCCGTACGACGAGTAGGGCACCGTCCGAACCAGCACCGGATTCAACATCAGCGACGTGTTCATGAAGCCGTTTGTCGGGCCAGCGCCGGTAATCGGTTGCTTAAAGTCATCGAATGTATTGATCTTACCGCCAAAGACCATGAAGTCTTCGGAGAGGAACTGGATGAACTTCACGCCGGTCAGGGCATTCACTGGTGGTCCGGGTTTCGGCAGGACGAGCGCCAGGTTCGGCGGCATCATGGTCCCGGTCAGTGAGTTGATTGATTGGCCGTAGCGGGACTCACCATGCAGGGTGACGAACATCCCCTTCCACAGGCCGATCTTCTCGCCATCAATGTTGACGAAGTAATCGTTACGGCCCCCGTACAGGAACTCCTGCTGCAACCCTCCGCTCGCGAGTCCCTGGTAGTACTGCGTGGAGTTGATGTCGACCGTCACCCCCTGTTCCGCCAAGCTGGGCCGGACTCCCCACCAGTAACCTGTCAGTTTGGTTTGCTCGTACAGGGATTCACTCTGACACGGATCGCAGAAAAGCCCCGCCAGGCAGCTCTCGTAGCCCGATTCACCGGTCAGTGAATCACATTCAGAGGCTCCCTGATATTCGGGAGCGGTCAGGCAACGTTGGGCTGGCGAAGAATCATTCGCGTCGGCGGTCACAGCTTGGCCGAGGAGCAGGCCTGAGGCCATACAGGCCGACCGGATGAGCGCGCGAGATTTAAACAGCATGTTCCGCGTCCTTGCGAGGCACAAATGCCAGAGAGATCAGTACCGTCTCCTTGTCGGGTGGGAAGGCAGTGCCGATTGAGGCTGGGCTCCTCGCGTCTGAGATCTATTGCACACTCTTGTCTACTCTTACGGCTGTAGCGACCTGAACGACGAGCAAGATTGTCAGTCAGTCCGCAGATTCGGAATTGATGGAAAAGTTTATCGGTGCGATTCTGGTGTGGATTTTAGAGCTTCAAAGCGGGTGCATCGACCGACCAGAGGTCCTAATCAGCCTGAGTAGTCGGAGTGATATCCTCGAAGCGGAAAGGAATCTTCTGTGTGGAGATGGCAGCGGGGATGGTGGCAGTGATGCGAGATCCGGGCGAGAGCGGGCAGTCGAACTGGTACTCCAGGATCAGCCCTTGTGGGGCTTCCTGAAGCTGGATGGTCTCGACAGGGTTTCGAGGCTTGTCGTTCGGGATTTCCAGAGTGACGACCGGAGCCAGAAGCGAGGCTCGGTATGACTCGAACAGTCCTTGGAGATGCGGAAACGCCGTGGCCAGTCGGACCGAACCGGTTGACTCCGCAGTTGCGACTTTGAGTAGCGAGAGGCTGGACTGTCCTCTCCGTCGAGTCAGGGGAAGTTTAGCGGTCAGGTCGCTGAAGGTGACCTCTGCTGACAGAGCGGCCAGGGTAAGGTCGACATCACCTGCGATCGTCCAGGCTGTGCGTTCGTCTGCTGAAGCGGGGACGATGAAGTCGAACGCAACATCGATCGTTCCCTCACTGTTGGCTGGGATCTCGCGGCGTGCCATCGGTGTGAACGATAATGCCGAGGCTGTTCCACTCGTAACAGACCAGTCGTCAACAGCTGCGATCAGGAAGAGTGGGCGCAGGCGAGGCTCGCCGATGAGGCGAACTTTGGTGTTCAACAACCTCTCACCGCGTGGAGTGACGCGTTGTTCACAATGTATCAACTCCATGCGAAACGGCCCCGACAGACTCGACGGCAGGCGGGGCGTGTCGGTCTTCACCGGCTCCAGCTTTCCCGCGTGGTAGTGCAACGGGAGTTGTTGCTCGATCGAGCTGACGGCCTCCCAAAAGGTGACCGGTGTGGCTGCGAACGTGACCGGTGATTCGGCGGTCGAGAGATCAGGTGATACCAGCTGATTGGCCGTCTGTTGCGATAGTCGTTCTACAGCCACACCAAGGTGATGGACGTCGGATAACATGACGGTCCGTGGCTTGAGAGCCGTCTGAAACTGTCTGGTTTCGATGGAGCTGATGATCCGTTCGAGGCTTTCCCGAGACGTGGGATCGGGGAGTGATCCCGCAAGAGGCAGTTCGTCGAGCACGGCGGGCCCGGCTGCTAATAAGGCGGATTCGGCAGCAGCGCGAATTGCCCGCGAGTCACTGTTAAGGTCGGCGACATAACGGGCAATGGTCGAAGACGACAGCGGTTGAGGAGGCTCGCCGCTCCAACAGATTGCAACGAGGATCAATACCACAAGTCCCGAACACAGGACGCCCCTCAGTTTCGAGAGGACGAACGGAACAAGACCAGCAGTCGTGGCCACCTTACTCATCGAGTCCCTCGGGGACACCTTTGGGGAAAACATCCTTGATCACGCCTTCGATGTATTCTTTGCGGTTCGCAGGCTTGGGATGAGTGCTGAGGATCTCCGGCTGGTTCCCACCACCGACACGATCCAGAATGTCCATCACCCCCAGCATGGCTCGCGGGTCGTAGCCGGCCTGTGTGGCGAGTCGGATGCCCCATTTGTCGGCCTCGAGTTCATCGCTCCGGCCATATTTCATGTTGATCAGATTGCCGACCATGGCTGCGATCTCGGCACTGCTGCGAGTTCCGCCCGCGACACCAGCTGCTCCGGCCAGGCCTTGTGTCAGTTCCATCTTGGCGATTCGCTGGGCACTGTGCCGGCTCAGCACGTGGCCGATCTCGTGACCAATGACTCCCGCGACCTGCCCCTCGGTTTGCAACTTGGAAAAGAGTGCGTAGGTGATAAAGACCTGGCCCCCCGGGAGTGCGAAGGCGTTGACTGTTTGATCATCCGCCAAAAGATGGAAATCGAACTGATAAGGGTCCGCCTTCCCTTCCTTGGCGAGGTCGGATTCCAGAGCCTTGAGCAGGCGGGCGCCGACCCGCTGAACTTCGGCCCGTGCTCGGGGATCAGAATGCAGACCGCCGTGCTGCGCGACCATCTCACTTCGGGATTGAAGACCGAGCGCGATCTCCTGATCCACGGTCAGGCTGACCCGCTGTCTTTCGCCCGTGATCGGATTGCGATCCCCCTTCATCAGATAGGAGACAAAGGTGAACATCGCGAGAGCAGCTGCAATCAGCAGGCGGATCTTGAAGGCCCGCCACTGCGGTGAGCTGGAGCCCCGGTCGTAATACTGGACCATCGAATTCCCCGACGATGACGGAATGACAGACTCTTATCATCCGGCGGCCGATGCCTATTGGCAAGGCTCTGTCATGCGGGGAGCTGGCCCGGAAACTAATTCTCGATCACTTCGATGCCGATCTGCTGGTTCGCATTCGGGTCGCTCGGGTTCTGGACCTCTTCGAGGATCTCGTCGACCCGGAACGCAATTTCGGCGTCCTTGTTGGACTTCTCTGCATTCAGCTGGGGCACGGCTGTCGGACCGAGCTTTAATAACTCAGCCTTGGCCTCCATCCGCTTGTCGTAGGAGGCGTCTCCGAGTTGAGCGATCAGCTTCGCGATTCGGGTTTTGATTTCCGGGTCAGCACCGTCGTAGATCACCAGCCAGACGCGGGCGACCTTGTCCGGCTGGGGCGAAACCTCCAGTGGCACCAATTTGTCGATGGCAGCCTGATCAAGTCGGTAAACGACCCGTGCGGAGTCCTTGTCAAAGGCGCGTTCTTTGAGAATGGACTGGACGAGGGCAATTTCCGCATCACCGAGACCTTGGGCGGCGAGCAACGGCTTCCACTCGGCGAGCAATTCGTCAACACTCTTTTCTGGACCAGACCAGGTGATGTCGTGCTGCGGAGAGTTCGGCGGAGCGGGGGCCGGTTGTCCTTCCGCCGGAGCATTCTTGTTACCCGGCTTGGGGGGCTGTCCCGCGATCGCGACCGCCAGTCCTTCAAACGCCTGAGCGACGACTCCTTGTTGTGGTTGTTTAGCAGCTGCGGGTTTTGCCGCCTCTGTCGAGGCCGCTTTCGTGGGCTTCGATGAGTCCTTCGTCAGCCCCGGAACCTCTTTCGCATAGGCGGCGCGATACTTGCCATTTCCGGTCGGGCGATACACCGTGAAGTCGTGGCTCACCGTTGCCCCGAGGTTCCTCGCCTTGTAGCCCGTTTCGGTGGCCTCCAGCTCGATCGTTGTCGGCGATTTCACAGCCATGTCATACAGGAGAAACTTCTCGGTCCGTCGATCGAACTCAATGCTCAGTCGGTCGGCATTGCGGAGTGGGTTCAACCAGCTGGTCGCCGGGAAGGGCGTACTGGGAGGTGTGGAAGAGGCAACCAGTTTCATCTTCTGCCAGAGTGTGCGGGTTGATCTCATTTCCGTGTGAGGCCAACGGGCCATGATTCGCGTGGAGTTGTCATACTCCAGCAGTACATCGAGATCGTCCGACGGAGTACCTTCAAAGGTAATTACGCCCAGTGGCTGGGGCACGCCATCCGATGGCTTGGGGGGAGATGGCCGCTGCGAGAGAAGAACAGCTGGCAGAGTCGAACGAAAGGCCGAGCGGTCATTCGACATTCCCCTCGATACAAATCCGACATTCACGTCGCGAACGATGAGTGGCGGGTCTGCAGAACGGACATCGTCCACGGAGATGGCACTTCCCGCAATCACCATGCAGACGGCAGCTCTAACGTACTGAGATAGTGTCATGACCAGTTCCTGAAGGCGGGGTGTCGATTACGGGGCAGACAGTGCCCGCTCTATTGAGACTCACGCAGCAGACGCGGATCGCCAAATGTCACATGGTCGCAGACATCGAATTTCTCTCCATAGTCGACCTCCAGCGTCAGTGTCTTTTTTCCCGTCACATTGATGGATACGGATTGAACGCCGCTGGCTGCCGTGAGCGAGGGGTTCTCGTAGGCCGGAACTCCATCGGCGAGAACTCGGACCGCCGCATTTCCGTCCTTGCCGGATTCCCCCTGCAACCCCACGTCGCATTGGAATCCGGAATACTCACCGTTGAGTGCGTAGGTGAGCACTGTTCTTGAGTGTAGACAGACCCCTCGCGTGTACCGCTTTTCTCCGATCATCAACGGCGGTCCGGTGAGGCTCTTGTCGGTGGTCCATGGAAAGTGCCGATCGAAATAGGGCGTCTCTTCGACCGAGACCGGTTGCTGGTCGGTCAGCGGAGTGGTCCGCCCATTGCGGACGGTCATGCGTACTACGTTGGAGTATGGCCAGGAAAACTCTTGCCCCCAGGACGACTTGAAGTGGACCTTCGTTCCCGGCTCGACTTTGGTCAACTGGCCGGGAATAGTGATCCCGCCAGACAGTGTGATAACCCCTGGAGCCTGTGGCAGGGAGGGGGGACGTCCTTTGAAGACGACCCCGATGACACGCTCCATTTTGATGCCACGCGTCTCGCCCATGTAATCCATCTGCAGGGAGTCGCCGGTGATGCCAAGGACCTTGCCATTGACTCGTTGGATAGTTGTGGACGCTGCGGGAGCGGACGGCTGTTTCCCGTCGGTCGGTGTTGCCGGGGGCGACTCTTTCAGCACGTATACGGAGTCGAGTGTTGTCGATTCTCCAGTTCGGTCGACTCCACGGATCTCCTTGACGATGACCGAGCCGCGCCAGGCTTCCTGGATCATATCCAGAGGGGCGTCGATGGTGGTCAGGGCCCCACCGAGTGGCACTTCCGTGATCAGCTTGTCCGCAGAGAGCTGGACGAGCTTGCCGTACCATCGACCGCCGTTGACGCCCATGACGTGGACGCTGTCTGCTTTGATATTCACATTGAAAGGCTGGACGCTCTCTGGTTCGCGACCGATCCACAGCAGAGACTTCCCTTCCGAGCTGATGCTAAACGTGTACTCACCGTCCTTGGGAATCTGGATCAATCCCGAGTAATACACCCCGTAGTTACTGTCGGCGTGTTTGAACGCCTTGGTCCCGATCACGGTCGAGGCGAGCGATTCCTTGCTCATTGCGCCCTTGAGTTCGCAGTAGCTCTTCGGTTCATCTCCGGACGCCCACTCAACGACTCTCGTAAACAATCCCGGCTGAGGAGGCGGTGCGTAGGTGACAGGCGTGAGAAATCCATCGGCATCAAATCCAGTCGACTGCTGAGTCGGGGCTGCTCCCGGGACATGAAATAAAAGCTGCGAAGGAAGCTTTCCGCGTTCCATGCCAGGTCCAGCGAGTTCCACCCGGAGCGAACCCGATCGCTTGGTGGACCAGTAAACAATCCCGATCGGATGCTGGCCGGCCCGCAGTTTGATCGCCCCCGAGTTTTCGGAGTATTTCTCGCCACGGTTGTCGACCAGCAGGCGACTGAATTTTGGGTCCCATTCCTTGCCGCAGAAGTGAATCGAGTTGATGTCTCGATACGAGACGGGCGTTGAGAGTTCCTCGGGACCAGTTCCGGTCACAATCACGACCTGATTGTCGTTGGCTTCCATGATGGAGCCGGTTACTTCTTTTTCGTCAAACTTACGGATCACATCCGCCGCGGCGACGCTGGTGAATGCCAGACACGGCACCCAGATCGACAGGCCCCAGATGAGTGGACGAAGAGTCATGGCGAGGGTCCCCGGGAGGTCATAAAGGAAGGCGCGTTCGTTGATCGCTCGGACTCGCATTACTTGTTGTCCACGGGAGGTTCGGGGGCAGTTCCATCCGCATCCACTGGCGGTGCAACAGCGGATTTGGGCTTCTCGTTCTTCGATAACTTGCGGAAGTAGTCGGCCAGAACATCTTCATAGCCGGGCGGGAAACCGGCTCCCTGGGACTGAAGAATCTTTTCGCGTTCCTTGGCGGGGATGTCGGCCCAGCGATCACCGTCCTTGCGAACGTCCCGCATTTCCCCTTCCTTCATTTTGCCTTTACGCAGGACCGATTTGTCAGCGGGCTTGTTCCCGGCGTTGTTGGAGCCCTTGCCGCCGTTACATTTCTTCTCCAACTCTACGATCATCATGTCCAGACGGGAGAGGATACGCGGCTGGGTGACAAGTGCGGGCGGTTTGGGCTTGCCTTGTGAGAGGTCGTCGATGGCCTCCTGCATCTCCATCTCCAGAATCCCGAGGGCGTACTCCTTCCACTCGTCTCCCTCCACGGGATAAGAGGTCGCTCGCCGGGCGGCGACATCGGGATCCTCGTCTACCGGCGGAGTGGTGACCGGCTTGTCCTTGTCGGAGGCAGCAGGCACTGGGGGTGCCTCTGCGGGCTTGGCTTCAGGAGACGCGGGAGTCTCCTGCGGAGCACTCGTCACAGCTTCCGCTGCGGGCTTGGCGTCACCCTCTTCGGCGAGAAGAGGGGAGGTGAGAGCCAAAAGCAGTATCGAAGTCAGAGTGATCTGATGCATGGCCAACTCCGGATATTGAGAGTTAGTTGACTGGGGTGGGGGCCTGACGAGAGTCGTGCCCGGCGTGACGCCAGATCGCGGTCGCTACTTTCCGCCGTAGGTGTCAGCAATCCTGCTCGTCGTGTTGAGGACCTGCTGCTGGCGGGATTGCAGGGGTTCGCACCGCTGCGTGCGTTGATCGTCGGTGATCTTCTTCGCCGTGACCATGTCGTCGATTCGCTGCGTTTGCAGCTGAAGCGACTTCTCCATTTGCCGAACCATTTTGAGTTCTGCGAGTAACTTGTTGAGGTTGCCCTTGCAGCCCATACACTCGCCCGACTGGCCATCCGGGTTGGGTTTGCTGGCCTGCTTGAGTGCGTCGAGCAACCCCTCCAGGTCGGACTCGATCTCCATCTCCTGGAGAACGACCTCGTCATTGCCGAGTCCGTCTTTCAACTGGTCGCGAACCATCTCCATTTTGGCCCGGATGTCGCCGAGGGCCGACGGAAATGCCACGCTGAATTCGGTCAGCTCGCACAGCTCGATGCAATCGCTCGCTTGCTTGATGATGGCTTCTTCCGAGCTGCTCAGCCGTTTGAGTGAGACGACCGCCTGGGCAGAGCCTTCAGCGCTGCGTGGTTGGAGTTTCTGGTGAGTTTCGCGGACCTGCTTCTGCTGGGTGATCATCTGTGACAGGTGCTCCATGACCTGTCGACGTACGAGCCCTTCGAGCTCCTTCTTGAGTTGCTCCTCGGCACTGGCGAGGTCTTTGTCTGCCTCACTCAACTTCTTGACCGCTTCGTTCTGATGTTGAGGAGCCGACTTACATTCGCCACCGCCGAGGCACTGGCCCGCCTTGCCCATCGACTGGCTGGCCGATGAGACGCAACTGGCAGCCCCTTTCGTCATATTGCCGAACTGCTTGACCAGTTGTTCAAGGTCGTCCGCTTGCCGTTGATTTCGCTTTTCGGTCGGTTCGAGGTTCTTCATCTCGGCGGGCGTCGCGGACTTCTTCAGCTGTTCTTCGGTGGCCTTCGCCTGAGTGGTCTCTGCTTCCTTGAGCTTGGCAAGTGACAGGCGGGCCTCACGCAGCTTTCGCAACTGGGCCAATTTGACTTCGAGACCAATGTCCGCCGTCAGCAACAGCCGTTTGAGTTCCTCCAGCTTCTCGATGACCTGTTTCTGCTCATCGGTGGCCTGATCGAGCTTGAGGCTGATGAGCAGAGTGGCCGCCTCGCCCATCTGTTCTGCGATCAGATGCTCGCGAGCCCTCTGCACGCCCATGATCAGTCGGGCTGAGTCAACGGGCTGCGACTCGCGAATCAGTTGGGCCAGCTCGAACATGCGTTCCTCCAGCTCTTTCATGTGAGCTTGGGCCTTGTCCTGTTCGAACTTGATCTGTTCCCTGGGCTCAACGGCTTTGGCCTTCTCCTGAGCCAGACTAAAGGATGGCAGAAGAAGGGCGATGGCCATCACCAGTCGCGTCAGCAATGTGTTCGACATATCGAGGTCTCCTGTGAGGATCACTGATGAGTTCGGCAACATGAGGCAGGCCGAGTGGCTCTGCGGCCATGGACCTATTCATCAAAGATCGAATCGACTTCCTTCTTCTGGTTCTGCTCGGTGTGCTTCTTGAGTTCTTCTGTTTGTTGGCGAACGCGGTTTTCCATTTTGATCACCGCGTCGACCTGATTCACGATGTCGATGAAGCTATCCCATTGGGACATATTCTTCAGGATCTTGTCGAGATCCGCCACGATTTTCTTCTGCTGCGTTCCGATTTCGTCCAATCCCTGCGTGGGGGTTTGGGCGAGTGTTTCGAGGTTCTGGCGTTGTGCCGTCATCTCCACCTCAATCAAGGTTCGTAGTGGCTGGAGGATGATCTTCTCGATCAGGCTCCAGGACTCTTCGCCACCGAGCTTATTGAGCTGCATTTCAGTGAGTGTTGCTTCGAGGCCCGCAGCGACCTGGGTGACCTCACGAGAGATCAGCTGGTGCTGGCGAGCGACGTTGCGGGCGTCTTCGGCGGAGACGATGAACGGGATCTTAGTCGTCAGTTCGTCCGCCTGGTCGCGGGCTCGCTGAAGTCTCGCTCGCAGTTGTTGCTGCCGGAGCAGGATCTCCCGGAAGAGTTCCTCGGGCTTCACAATGCGGAAGACCACCGGGGCTGAACGGGCTGTTTGTCGACCGAGAACACAGTCATCTTCGGCGCTGGCGAGGATGGTGATTGTCTGACCTGGCGCAAGCTTGAGCGGTGCGAGTTCGACGCGGTGGTCTTTATCGACCTGCGTCTCGACAGCCGGCGATGCCGGGCCGTAGAGGACCTGGTCTGATTTCACGCTCTGTGCGCTGGACGGTTGTGGCTGGGTTGAGGGGACTTCAACTGGCTCAGTGGGTGACGCCGACTCTGGGGAAGTGGGGGGCTCAGTCGTGCTTTCGGAGGGAGGCGTTACTGTGGCAGCCGGTAGCTCGGGATTGGTGGCTGGGGCTGGTTTCGACTCAGAAGAGGCCTCTGGCGACTGAGCTTCCGGAGAGGTCGGTGGAGCCTCCTCGTCGAGACTCTTGGCCGTAGGAGTAGAAGTCAGCGCAGCCACCGCCAGATGCACAGAGACTCCATAAATCCCGAAGTCGTCACGAACATTGATTGACAGCGGGATCGTTGCCTCGGGAGTGACCCGAAGGCGAACGCCCGAATGACGCATGGCGATGCGAGGCGGCCGGTCGGGCAGCTCGCCAATGCTGATCGATTGCGGATGCGATTCCAGACCCGACTCCTGAGAGACGAGGACAATACGCATGGAGACGGGCTCGGTGTGTACCCAGTCGACGGCATGCTTCAGGGCCGACTCTTTCTGGAACCCAGCGATCGACTTGGCTGTAGTCTCGACTTTGATTGAGCTGCACTCGACGTTGGTTTCAAACTCGAGATGCGCTGCTGTCTGCGGAGGCAGACGCACCGCTCCATCGGTCGCCTGGAAATCGTACGTCTTGGGAGTGGAGTCGCGTGGGCCTTTCGCCAACAGCTTCATGCTGACAATGCGTGGGCGATCGACCGGGACAATTCGAAACGGCTCCGCACGACCGTCACCGCCCCAGATTTCGTTGCGGCTGATCTGTTGTTGGGGCGGCATGTCGAGTCGGAAGTCGCCGACCGCGAACTTCTCCAGGGTGAGCGTTTGCGTCTTGCCCTGCTCAGGACGATGTCGCAAATGGACGATCTCGGTCGGCTGCTTCTCGTCGGTAACTTTGACCTGCAGCGTGAATACCTCGCCGCGCGGGACCTGCAGCACACCATTTCGAACACCAGCGACCTCCAGCATTGTGGAACGGGGCCAAGGGCGGTCGGAGCCGGTCAACCAGCGTTCCGCCCAGATCCGAGCTGTCCCCGGAAAGGCGAGGGCGATTCCCGCCGGGACGAGGGATGCGGCAACGGCAACGACGACAGCAGTCCAGAGATGCCTGGAGTTGAGAGCCGCTTTGAAGTTGATTTGCGATAGCGCGGCATGGCTGGCACGAACAGCTTGCTCTCGCATTGCCGCGGATTCGCCCAGCTGGTCCGCACTGGCATCGACCAGTTGCAGAACGCTGGCGACCTGGGGAGCGAGAGGCGATCTGCCGGAAGTGTGTTCTGCTGCTCGCCGATGATCGAGTGCAGCTGCGAGGTCAATTGGTCCAAGAGGCAATCGCCAGGGCCGTACGACAAACCAGAACAGCACTCCCGCCGCACTGACGAGCACTGTTCCCCAATAGACGAGACGAGCAGTCCACGACAGATCAAGCCACCAGTCGAGTCCCAGACTCAACAGCAGCAACCCCACGACTACGACTAACGTGCGGGCGACCCCATCCGCGACAAAGTGCCCCAGCAGCGCCCGCCTCACGGCATGCAACCGCTCTGCCAGCTGATCTCGCAGGGCGGTGAGCGTCGAGTTGTTTGGGTCAGAGTTCATTCGTCGATCTCATTCGCGTGGGTTGGCCATCGCGATTCCTAAATCAGCCGCACTCGTTTACGGATCACCCATTCCAGGACCAGCAACAGAAACAGCCCGACCCACAAGAGCGGGGCGTCCCAGATCTCCTGCCGGTCCTCAAGCGTGCGGGTGACTTCGCCGATCTGAAACGCATTGGCCAGTTCCTTCACCTGCGTGGCGTCGAGGACTCGTCCGCCGGTGGCTGTCGCGATCGGTTCGAGACGGGCGCGGTCGATGCCGGGGTTCTCGTACTCGGCATTGGGCATGCGGACATCGATCGAGAGTGTGGCGGCCCGGGCCACGGTGCCCGAGGTCTCATCCCCCATCCAGACGCGGGCGAGATACTGGCCTGGATCGCTCGCGGGAATCTGAGCCGCGAACTCGCCCGGTCCACCCGTCGGTGACAAGGTGATCGACTCAGGATCACCGGACCCGTGTTCGATCTCCCCGTGAAGCGTGTCGAGCCCCGGCTCCATTTCCGACGGATTGAGGAAGCGGGCGATCAGCTTGATCGAGCTGCCGGGCGTGTACGAAGCCTGTGGTGTGGAGAGTCGGAAGGGGTAGGCACCGCCGAGCTGCTTGCTGCGGCCGGCCCGGTCGACAACACGAGCCCAGAACCCGTCGAACGTCTGCTCACTCAGATATCGCCAGCGATAAGTGCTGTCGAACGACAGGAACAAGACTCGTCCCGGCCCGACCAGTTGAGTCGCCATCAGGACCTCGGGCCCGTCGTCGTTCTTCATTCGCGGGTCGCCGTGGACCGCCAGCACAGTGGCTCCCGGTTTCGCCTTCGTCACGGGGAAGTGCCAGAACATCCCGGGCAAGCTCGTGATGATCTTGTCATTCTCTTCACGGTTATCAGAGAAAGTGAAGATCGGATCGGTCAGGCCCGATTCGGTGATCTGAAATTTCCAGGGCGAACGTGAACTCAGCTGGACGAGGACCTCGGACCGGAACAGCCCGGGCTCACGCACGACGGGCAGCAAGTTCAGCCACCCCATGGCCGGATCGTTGGCCCGGTCGAAGGAGTTGGCCGTGTTGATCTCACCTGCCACATAGGCCAGACCGCCTCCCGCCTTGGAGACGAAGTTCGTCAGCATCTCCGAAAAGTTCGGCGGCCACTCATTCGGGTCGGGATCGTAGAGCAGCACGCAGTCGTAGTCGTCGAGTTCTTGCTGCGTGATCGGCAGACGGCGGATCGGCACGTCGCCGAGATGTTCGTAGTCATCGTCTGCGTTCTGCAACCAGCTGGAGAGTTCGATCTTTCGGTCGCGGTAGAGGGCGTTCTTGAGGAACTGCACCTCGGGGAACGCAGCTCCCGCGATCAAGAGCACGTGCAGTCGGTCTCTGACGACGCGGACTTCCGTGTGCTGCCGATTGTCGTCGGTGGAGAGTTCGGGCCCGGCGTCCTCAACCGTGGCGCGGAATTCGAGCTTCGAGGGTTGGTCCTCGGTAAAGCTGAAGTCGACGGTCTGCAGAACGCCATCCAGGCCGAGGATCACATCCTGTCGCCCGACCTCTTCCCACTGCCCCCCGTTTTTGCGGCGTTCGAGCACCACGCGAGCGGCCTGATCCTGCAGACCTCGCGACTGCAGATGGACCGTCAGGCGGTTGGTGTCACGCACCAGCGCCACGGGGTTCGCTTCCAGGTCGGTGACCACAACATTGCGAGGTCCCTCGGGGGTCCCCAGGATCAATGAGGTCACAGGGATCGACTTGGCGGCGAGATCCGCGCTCACTGCCTCTGGCGCCTCGCCCGAGGTCGATTGACCATCGGTCACCAGCAGCACACCTGACAGCGGCAACCCGTTATACGCCAGCTGAGCTTGCCGCAAAGCGGCCCCGATGGCGGTCGTCTGCCCCGATGTCGTGAGGGACTGGCCCGCCCCCCAGTCGCGAACCTCATCACGCAGCCGATCCGAGAATGGGTGAACATGGACGATGCGTTTCCCGTCTTGCGAAAGTGTCTTGAGCATCTCGGGAGTGAGAACCGCACGGGCGAGATCGAGGCGTGTCTTTTCTCGCAGCCCGTTGACTCCGTTTGGGACTCCCAGCAGCGATGCGACCTTGCCCCCAGCGGCCTCATCCTTCCACGCATCACGCAGCTCCATCGACGGACTCTGGTCGACAAGAACAAGCAAGTGCGAAGGGATTTTCTCCTCTTTACTGAGCACGAGGACTGGCTCAAGGAGCATGCCCACACCGATCAACAGCAGCAGCGTCCGCATGGCAAAGAGTGACCAGCGGGCGAGTTTTCCGGTCTGTCGGGCGTCCCAACGGTAGATCAGAGCCAAACCCGTTCCCAGGATGGCGAGCACAGCGAGAAGGATCAGCATGCGGTCGCCGCTGGGCAGGGCGATCCAGTCCAATGACCAATGCCCCCCCTCGGTCCACGAGGTGCGGTCCAGGCCGAACAGGATTTCCCATACACGCTTCATGACGAACTTGGCTTTCCGTTTACCTTCGCCGATCGATCCAGGCGGCGAGCACCGTCTCCACTATCAACATCCCGACGAGCAATCGTACGACGTATCGCCACAGCTCCGCTCCCGCAGCTGTGATGTCGAGGGCGTCCCCCGAGACGTGTACGATCTTCGCGACGAGTTTCCCCAGAAGTGCCTGGAATGCTTCGTCGGTGAGTTTGACCTGGCGGCTGTCGCGATAGTCGGGGCTGACGGCGAACTCGCGTTTCGTCGGTTCGCCGTTGGGGGCTTTCCAACTGACGCGGTAGATGCCCGAGCGATGGGTATCGGGGAAGTCGAGACGTGGCTCTTTGTCTGATCGGTCGAGTGGGGTGACGAGCGATTCGGCCTGGCCGGGACGGGTCAGGTCGACTGTCGACGGGGCCGTGGCGGCGAGGAAGGGATAGCGAAGCGGCTCGCCTGCGGTCAGGTTCTCCCAGCGCACCACCTGGGCGGCGACCGATTGCGTCGCGAGGCGGGTGGCCAGCACAAAGATCGGCTCCTCTTGCCAGTTGATCCACCCCTTGTCTGCGGTGACAGTCCAGAAGAGGATACGGCCTTCGCCGAATCGCTTTTCAATCAACGCGGGAGACTGCGACTGGTCGTTCCACCGGGCCAGCACGCGGACTCGCGAATCGTTTTCCGCGATGGTGACTCCCTGGATTCGACGGGGGCGAACTCGCGACAGGGCGTCGGGGGTGACTCGGTTCAGGATCGCCAGCGGGGAGTCGGTGGCTGCCTCAATCATCAGGCCTTTGGTCTGGACCTCACGCGACTCTTCAAGCGCCGCCGGCAGCAGCCCGTCGCCGCTCTTGAACAACAGCTCGTTGTAGACTCGCGGGTCGACCTGGTCGCCGGAGTAGATCACCAGCCCCATGCCCGCCTGGACCATCTGTTCCAGATCGCGGATTCGCTCAGCGGACAGCGTGTCGACATTCGACAGCACCACGACATCGGGACTCGCCAGCGGCACTCGCATCCAGTCGGTGACCAGTGACTGGGCCACGTTCCAGGGGGCATTTCCAGCTGACATCGCCAGAGCGACAAAATCGTTCTCGCCCTCGGTGGGGTTGGCCCCTCCATCGACCAGTTCCAAGTCAACCGCCCGGCGGACATCGACCATCAGATTCCGCGTGTTATCGGCCATGAGGGTGTCGCCGGGGATCGTCAGGGAGACTTGGTGCTGTCCCGGAGTTTCAAAGGTCAATTGCACGGGGACTTCAACAACGGTGTTGGTGGCGACTTCGGGGATTTCGATTCCCTGTTCCACTCCATCGACGGTGAGTCGAGCCGATTGCGAGGGCAGGGCCGCCGCCCCATCGTTACGAATCCGAGCCATGAACTGAGCGGAAGTGTCAACGAGAACGATCGGATCGACTCGATCGAGTGATTCGACGTAGCGATTTCCCTCAGGCTTGTCCCCCAGGTCAAAGACTCGCAGCTGGACTTCGCTGGCTGCCCAGCGATCACAGAGCGTGCTCACCTCGGGGGTCCAGCCCGCCTCCCACATGTCGGTGACCAGGATCACCTCCTTCATCGGGAAGACCGCCGACTTGAGGTGGCTGTCGACAGCCGCCAGTGTTGAGTTCCAGGCACTCCCGGAGTCGACAGGGTCAAGCTTCTCCATGCGACCAAGAAGATCCGCCAGTGCGGACTCGTCGAGCTGGACTTGGCGGATCAGCGGTTCATTGGGCCGCGAAGTCGTCAGGACGGTCACGCTGTCCTGCGGCCCGATCTGGCGAAGAATCTCTCCCGCCGTTCGTCTGGCCCGGTCGAAGGTTACCGATGTCGTTTGCTTGTTCCCCATGCTGAGCGAGTCATCAATCACGATGACGCGGCTGGCTCGCCCCGAAAGCCGCAGCATTCCGGCGAGGTTGGTCCCTTTTCCCACAGGCCGGGCAATGGCGAAGATCAGTGCCATCACCGCGAGCGTTCGCAGAGCCAGCAACAGCCACTGCTCGATCTGTAACCGGCGGCGGTTTGTCTTGAGCGTCAGCCGCAGGTACTTCATCGGTGCCCAGTCGACCCGGATAAACCGCTTGCGGTTCAGCAGGTGGATAATGATCGGTGCGCTGGCGAGCAGTAGACCGAACAACAGACTGGGGGACAGGAACGACAAGGGGTGGGTGCCGAATGTTGAGGTTTGGTGGTCGAATCAATGAGCGACGGTAGTGAGTCCGACTCAGCTTTCCGGAGGTTCCGGCGGACTGGACGACGGGGCAGGGCTGCTTTCCTCGGGGCGTCCCAGTCCAGCGATTCGGCCTCGGTGTCGCTTGGGGCCGGAGAGCTGTCGCGAGTGGAGGAAGTGGCTGAGCCGGAGCCCCAGTGGTTCGTCGGTAAGGATCTGCAGGTAATCGATCCCGCCGTACTGACAGCGGGTCCGGACCTCTTCGATGAAGGCCTGCATCGCTGCCTGATAGGCCTCACGAAATGCCCACGGCTCAGCGAAGAGTTCTTCATTGCCCTCCATGTCCCGGAAGATGACCGAGTCCTTGAACGGCAGCTCGATCTCCTCGCGATGAAGGACATGCAGGATCACGATCTCATGCCCCGCATGTTGCAGCTTGCCCAGTGAGTCATAGAGCGTGTCAAGCGGTGTCAGCAGATCGGACAGAACCACGACCATGCCTCGGCGGGGATACTTGTCGGCCAGCCGTTTGACGACCTGCCCCAGATCGGTTTCGCCGGAGCACTTCGTCTGCTCCAGAATGTCGGCGAAGCGAATCAATTGAGAGGAGGCACTCGACTGAGGGAGTTCCTGAGAGATGGTGGTGCTGATTGTGGCGAGGCCGACGGAGTCACGCTGTTTGAGCAGTGCTCCCGCCATGCCACAGGCGATGGTGGAGGCGATGTCGAACTTGGTGCGGGGAGAGCCATACAACATCGATGTACTGGCATCGACGATGAAAAATGCCCGCAGGTTTGACTCCTCTTCATACCTCTTGATGTAGAACCGGTCGCTGCGGCCGAAGACCTTCCAGTCGATGTTCTTGAGATCATCGCCCGGCGTGTACGAGCGGTAATCGGCGAACTCTGGAGAGAGCCCATGCAGCGGTGACCGGTGCAACCCCGAGATGGCTCCCTCCATCGGCTGACGGGCACGAATGCCGATCGCTGTCAGTTGGGACAAAAGTTCGGGATCAATGTAGGACATCAGTGGGTGTCAACGTGGAGGATGGCATGGCACAAGGGCCGATCAACACGGGCAGCGACCGCGAATCGCACGAGCGACAGAGGCTCAACTTGCGACCGGTTTCAGCGATCGCTGAACCTGCGGATCGGTGGCAGCTGCGGTGGGGTGGACGGGGATCGTTTCGATCAGCTTCCGGATCACAGTATCGGGGGATTGGCCTTCGGCTTCGGCGTTGTAGGACAGCACGATGCGGTGCCGGAGGACCGGGACAGCTGCGGCTTGAAGATCTTCGATCGTGACCTCGGGGCGACCGTACAGAGCAGCGCGGGCCTTGGCAGCGAGAATCATCGACTGGCCTCCACGGGGACCGACTCCCCACAAGACCCAATTTCGCACGAAGGCCGGCGTGTCGGGATCGTCTTTACGTGTCGCTCGGACGATGTTCATCGTGTAGTCCACAAGCAGGTCGCTGATCGGCACGCGGCGAATCAATGCTTGCAGGGCGAGTACCTCTTCCCCAGTCAATACGGGTGTGGGGTCACTGGGAGGAGCTCCGGTCATCGCCCGATAGATCTTGCGTTCCTCCTCCCGTGTGGGATAGCCGACGATGACCTTCATGATGAAGCGGTCGAGCTGGGCTTCGGGCAGGGGGTAAGTTCCCTCCTGCTCGATGGGGTTCTGCGTCGCGAGGACAAAGAACGGGCTGGGCAGCTGATAATGATGGTTGCCCGCCGAGATCTGGCGTTCCTGCATCCCCTGGAGCAGCGCAGCCTGAGTCTTGGGTGGCGTGCGGTTGATTTCGTCAGCGAGCAGGATGTTGGCGAAGATCGGCCCGTGGACGAACTTGAACTCACGAGTGCCGGTCTGGCGATCCTCGTGCAGGACTTCGGTTCCGGTGATGTCGGCGGGCATCAGGTCGGGGGTGAACTGAATACGACCGAAGTTCAGCGACAAGCTGCGGGCAACTGTCTGGACCAGCAGCGTTTTGGCGAGCCCCGGGACCCCTTCCAGAATGCAGTGTCCGCCCGCGAAGATCGCGATGAGCAGCTGTTCGACAACCGTTTCCTGGCCAATCACGACGGTGCGAATCTGCTCGCGGATACGTTCCTGGGCCGACTTCAATTTGGCCAGGGCTGCCAGATCGGGCGGTGTTTCGTGCGTCATGAATCAGGTCTCAGTTGTCGAGTGGTAGTGAACGCAGTGATGTGTGGGTGAAACGATCTGTTGAGTGAGCGGCGTTCTCACCGCTGGTAGATCGGCAGGTATTTGTACGGCAGCTGGAGCAGGATGCAGGCGAGACTCGTGCTGAAGACATGGCCAACCTCGGCCTGCCAGGCTCCATCAGCCTGCTGCTGCCGAAGCAGGTTGTCGCGGGCCTTGGGGAAGTAAGCGTCCCAGTACTCGTCTCCCGCCTGGTAGAACGCCAGCGAGGCGTACAGGTGCAGATAGAAGTAGTGACCGCTCTGGAATTCGCCCCGGTTTCCTTTGAACTGCTGCATGACGTAGTTCATGCACGATTCGGCCAGCGGCGATTCGTATTCACCGGCAGAGTACAAGCAGCAAACCGCAGCTGCGGTAATGGGGAGTCGCGTGTCGCTCCCCGATCCATACGAGTAGCAGATCCCACCCTCGGGGGTTTTGCAGAGTTCCAGGTAGCGAATGGCCCCTTCGATGGTCCCCTTGGGAATCGTGAACCCGGCGTTGTGGGCCGCTCGCAATCCCTGCATCTGTGTGACGGTCACGCTCCCTTCGTCGCCGCCACCGGGGTAGTAGGTCCAGCCGCCGAGATTGCTTTGCCCGGTTGAGGTCAACTGGATCGCCTGCTTGATGACGGTCTCCATCTTTTTGCGGACTTCCGGTCGCGTCTCCATGCCGTAGGCACTCGCGAGGAACATCATGCCGAAGCCGTGCCCGTACATCGGGTGGCCTTGCTCTTCACCTTCGGCAATCAGCCCATTTGATTGGGCCCGACTGACGATAAAAGAGGTCGCCCGCCGGACCTGATCGGCATAGGCACCGCGGGTCGAGGTGCTGCCATTCGCCAGAAACGCCATGCCCGCCAGTGCCGCCATCGCCACGGGGTAGGTGTCTCCATCGGAGTGGCCATGCCAGCTGCCATCGTTGGACTGAGTCTTTACCAGGAAGTCGAGTCCCTTTTTGACGGAGTTCACCGATTCGGGGGTGATGTGCTTCGGTAGCAAATCATCACCGGGGGCAAACCGTCCCCAACCCGTGGCACACGCTGCGGCAAGTCCGGCCAAAAGGCTGCGACGACTGAGCGGAATCAACATAAGCAGTATCCAGGGTGCATGAAGACGCATCGGCAACGCGGAGTTACTCGCCGACCTCAAATTCCACGTCGAGCGAGGCTGTGACCGAAATGTCTTGCAGGCTGTTGGAGGCGAACTGCTCTGCTTCTTTGTCTGCTCCGGCATTCATCATGGCGAGGATCATGTTGATCTGGTTGGAGTTACCGTTTCCGGAACCGGGCGAGGTCTCATTCATGGCTCGGACACGTCCGAGCTTGATGTCAGCCAGTTTCGCCAGACGTTCGCCTTGCCGACGGGCGTTCTTCATTGCGTCGGCAAAAGCCTGCTGTCGAGCCCCTTCGACATCGGAGAGTCGGAATCGCACCATGGCAGCTCCGTTCGCTTGATAGCTCCCCGTGAACTGGTTGTAGACCGGTTGACCATCGGGGCCGCCGATCGTGATTCCCGCGTCCTTACCCGCGTCGACAATTTTCACAAGCGTCTCCAGGATCTGGTCATTGGTCAGCTTGTCGACCCCATCAATGCGAAGTACGAGCGGCTCGGCAAAATTCAACGGACGGTTTGCCGAAGGCGTCGTCGGCATTCCCCGCATTCTGGCCTGCTGCGACGCGGCATCAGGCAGTCCAGTGATGTCGATACGCCCACTCTTTACAGTGAGGCCTGGAATCTGAAGGGCTTCGATCGCCTCCACTGCGCGCTGGCGGTTGTTTCGATACTTCGTGATGGCGTCCCCAGCCAGTTCGGAGTTGCCGCTGACATTGGCGTCGATCTCCATCACATCCGCCCGGAGCTTGACGACTCCAGTCGCTTTGACCGAGATCCCAGACTTCCCCTGGGCGAAAGCGGACGGGGCTGTCATAAGTAACGCCAGACCGACAACCAATGAGTACTTCCAGGAGGACATCGGTGAAGTTTCCTTGAGTGATGAGCGTCTGAGGTGATGGCTGCGAGTGGAGAGCGACTGGCGCCTGGAGATGGCACCGGGTTAACCACCCGACTACTGAGCAGGTGGCATCGGGGCTGACTGCTGGGGGCTCGAAAGCTTGTACCCCACGACGTCGTAGTTGGTGACGGTGACGAGGTGATTTCCCACGATCCGCATGGAGATCCCGGACGAATCGGTGTGGCCCGTTCGAACAATGCGCGCGATGCGGCCGTCCTGTTTGTGGAGTTCATAAATGCCGCGCTGTGTGGCAACGAATACCGAATCCCCAGAGGACGCCATACTCAACCCGCCACCACTCACTGGCAATCGGATCGACCAGTGCAGCTTGCCTGTCGCGCGGTCATAAGCAGAGAGTTCAGAGTTCATCAGGTAGACATGCTGATCGTCTGCCTCGACGATCATGGCCGAGGAAACGGTCGGGCGTTTCCAGAGCAGCTTCTGCGACTCCATATCGACACAATACAACTCGCTCTGCCCGACTTCTTTGAGCAGCAAGACGCCATTGCTGACCAGCATGCGTCCTCGGGTATGCAACCTCTTCTCTTCGGAGAGTGGTGTATCGGAGTAGAAAACTTGATTGCCTTCCGATGTGGTCTTCGGTTCGTACATGACGAACTGGCCCAGAATCTTCTTCTCGTCGGGGGAGATCCGCAAAACTCTTCCTGATTGTGTCATCAGACAGAGCTTGCCTCCGACTTCTGCGAATTCCGGAACGGAAAAAGTTCGGCCACCGGTGTAAGGATTGTTCTTCCCTTCAAACGTCCCGATGGGAATCGACCAATTGGCGACGCCCCCGGTCAAACTGATCGCCCCCAATGTCATGGATGACTGTTGTTGGCCATGGGTGATGACGAGCAAGTTGCCCTGCCAGGGGTAAAGGACACCCAGATAACTTTGCTGGCCTCCCTGTTCACCGCCTTGCGACCAGAACTTCTCGCCGGTCTTGGCATTCCAGCAGGTGAGTGGAATCGGCGGTTGCCAGTAGTTGAGCCGATCGAGGGGCAGGGCAGTGGTGAGTACGCGATCCCCGACGACCTGGATCGCATACTGACTCAAATCGACACGGCCCTGCTGCATCTCGGAGAAGTGAGGGGGGACTTTGGAAAAGCTATCGGTCCTCCAGGCGAGCTTGCCGGTGTTCACATCGACGGCAAAGATCACTCCCATCCAGTTCAGATAGATCCGCTCGGAATCCGCAGCGGAATTGGGAACGATCGTTTCGAGTCCCGACTGGTAGTACGAATTTGCTGCGACAGCCTGTTGCAGCGAGACCCGGCCCTTCGGGGAGAGGTACTGAACGTTCCATGCAGGTTGCAACGTTCCCGGCGGAAGGTCGAAGCGAGCGCTCGCCACAGCTGCTTCGGTGGCTTTCGCCATGCTGTTGACGAGTTGGCTCACATACTCGGCGGCGTTGACATCTTTCCCGGCCACTTTGACCAGCTCGCCCGGATATTGTTGCTTCAACTGAGAGGACAACTCACCCGCTTCCCCGGCGCGTCCTGACGCAACGTAGGCCGCTGCGGTCTTGACCAGGACGCGGGGCAAGGGGATGTTGGTGTCGGTGTGGTAGTCGAGAATCGATTTCCAACGTGAGATTGCCTCGGCAAACTCGCCTCGCTCGAATGCGACATCTCCCAGGAGATTTGCCGCATCGTCTCCATATGAGGTGATGAAATACTGGTCGAAGATCTCTCGGGCGGTCGTCGTCGCCTGGGGGTTATTTGAGGCGAGTTCCGATTCCAGCTTGTTGTAGAGCTTCTTGGCGTTCGGCTCGTGGAACAGGCGGAACGCGGCACGCCCCTCGGCGTTTACATTGACCAGCATCTGCCAGAGCTGGGTCTCCGCCGGTATCAGAAAACCATCTCCCGTGGGCAGCATGCCGACTCGCTTGTCGACCGGAAGGTTTTCCAGAACCCGAAAGGCCTTCTGCCACTCCCCGCGACCAGAGTGGCGCTGAAAGTCGGTGACCGCGTTTTGCACAGCCTCGTCGACTCCAGCTGCTGGTTGCTGAGCTCCGTCTGCAGGTGCACCTGCGACGATGATCCGCTGAGCCGTGGCGGTTGCCGGAATGAGACTACTGAACAGCAGTGTCAGTGTCGTGAAAAATCGGGCGGGCGAGCAGGAGACACCTGGCGAGGTCAGGGGCGGTCTGTTCGACATCGTCATTCCCATCTCATCCTTACCGAGGGAGCACACCATTGAGTCACACAGGGGCAGTGGTTGAGGGGAATCCCACAGAGAACACTGCACGCGAACACCAGTCACCCGTCCGTCTACCAGGACCGAAGGCGAATTACCCACCAGCTAAGACGCATAATGCCCCTCTCCCGATGACAGAATTCCGGACGTTTCTCCAAGATTATCAAGAATTCATTCTGCCAAGCGTTGGAGTCACTGGCAATAGTCAAAGGGATGGTGTCCCCTAGGATCCCGGTGATTTGCGTTGGCTCATCCTCTTAATACACGCGGAATCGCGTGAAAAACACGGGTCGAGCTCTCGCAGTCATTTGTCCTTAATGGCGAGAGTCTCTGGGGGGCAGCGCATGTCATTTTCCGTATCTACTCCGATCAATTTGACTTGACGACTTGTTGACTTCGGTGATGTCGCTTGGTACTTTAAATTCCTCATCTTTTTTCTTTGTTCGTTTCTCGTCCCCAGTCTCCTTATCTGGAACTCTTTTCTGGACCAACCGAAACAACTCGATGCGAGCAATCGACGCTCGCCCCGACACGTTGAACGGCGTTGAGAAACGACGTATTCTGCGTCATGATGGTGCTGTACGGATCGAACAAGAGCCGGTCGCTACCGGACTGTTCGACCTGAAGACAGCGAACTACTGAGGATCGGTGATTCGATGATTCAGGCAGAACTGCGAATCGCAGCTGGGAATCGGCTAGGCAGCTCAATTCCCCTTCCGCAGGGTAAATTTTTAGTCGGGCGCGAGGAAGATTGTCACCTGCGTCCGAACAGTGACCTCGTGAGTCGACACCACTGTGTGTTCACGGTCGATGACTTCTCGGTCCGACTCCGGGACCTCGGCAGTACGAACGGGACATTTGTGAACGGCGAGCGGCTCAAAGGAGCCGTGATGCTGAAGCAGGGCGACCGCGTCCTGATCGGCAAGCTCGATTTTGAAGTCATTATGAAGGAGGCTGCGGCCGCACCACCTTCCCCCGGTGTCGATACCGTCATGATCGCCGGTTCGCCGGAAGCGTCATCAGTTTCGACGCAGTTCTCGATGCCTGTCGTCAATCTGACCAAGACCATCGATGACAGCAATTTTGTAAACCCGGCTGCCCTCGCTGTACCTGCATCGCCTGCTCCCGCACCGCCAGCCCCAGTTCCAGTCGCTGAAGTTGTCCCCGCCAGCGCGGATACGCAGATGCTCACCCAGCAGGGGATGATGCAACCGGGCATGATGCCTCCCGGATACGGAATGCCGGTCGGGTATCCGCAGCAACCGTACATGCAGAATCCATATGGGTATCCGGGATACCCTCAGCAGATGCCGATGGGGGGGTATTATGGTCAGCCGATGGGCTACCCCCAGATGCCGCCGCAGATGATGCCACCCGGTTATGGGATGCCACAGCAGGGGATGATGATGCCTCAGCAGCCCATGCCCGAGGCTCCGCCAGAAGCCCCTGCCGCTCCGTCCGCGTCCTCGCTGGGGGTCAAGTTGCCCGACCCGGCAACATCCGGAGCCAAGGATCCGCCCCCGGCTGCCCCCGCTGCGGCCCCTGCTTCAGTGGCCGGGTCGCCTGTGGTTCACATCCCGACCGCCGCAGCTGACATTATCAAGCAGTATCAGACTCGCCGCTAACGGTCTGTTTGCGAACTGATTCCATTGAAAAGCCCGGCAGCCTGATCAGGTTGCCGGGCTTTTTAGTTGTCATTGAGAGGTTGTACTCCCCTCCTTCGACATCTGGCGGGGAGTTACTTGCCAATCGTTCCTCCTGCGTTCATCGCCATGTTCCCTCCGTCCATCGGGATCAGGGCTCCGGTAATCCAGGACGAAGCATCCGAAGCGAGCAGCACCGCCAACCCCTGGATATCGGTCGGCTTACCGAGTCGCCCGGCGGGAATTCCGCTCAGCCAGCGTTGTTCGATCGACGGATCAGCTGCGATTCGCTTTTCAAGGCTGGGGTTCATCACCTGGGCAGGGAGGATGGCGTTCACGCGGACGCCCCGGCCGGCCCATTCAGTACTCAGCTCGCGGGTCATCTGGACGACTGCTCCCATCGACATGCTGTAGGCAATGTGCCCTCGCCCCAGCGCTGACATGCTGGCCAATGAACCGATGTTGAGGATGCTGCCGCGACCGGCTTTGAGCATGCGCCGACCCGCTTCCTGGCACATCTTGAACCGCCCGAAGACCAGGTTCTGGAACACCTGTTGAACCTGCTCTAGAGAGATCTCTTCCGGAGCCCCAAGGATTCCTTCTCCGGCAATGTTGCCCAGGAAGTCGACTCGACCGTCGAACTCACGATCGACAACTCCCCACAACGCCCCGATGTGGCCAATGTCCGACACGCTGCCGCTGAACGCGACCGCCCGCCGCCCCAATGCCTCGACATCACGGGTTGTCTGCTGGAGCCCCGCCTCATTCAGATCGGCCAGCAACAGGTCGGCGCCATGCTCAGCCAGAGCCAGTGCAGAGGCCCGCCCCATTCCACTGGCTGCTCCCGAAATCACAGCCACTCGCCCCGTCAGGTCAAACAATCGATCCGGCATTTCAAGTCGTCCTTCATTCAGTTCAAGTCAATCGCAGAGAGAGCTTCGCGAGCCTCACCATCCCAGCATTTCTCGCAACATCGGCCATTGCTTTGTAGCAAACACCAAGCCAGTCATACCGAGGTAGAACACGCCACACGCGATGACACCGGCGCGATGATACCAGCGTGGCTGGATCTCGCGGGGCAATAGCCGACAGTTGATCCACAGCAGGTGGAACGACGTCACGCCCAGTGCCAGGTTGTTCAGGTTCGCCACCACGAGCGTCATCAACCGCGGTGTGCCGTAGTTGCTGAAGATGTAGGTGAATACCACCGTCCAGGCGAGAAAGAACGTCAAGATGGTGTAGTAAACGACCTTCACGGCATTGCCGTCGGGGTTGTTTCGCAGTCGTTTGCTCCCGGACCAGAGGATGTCAGTCCAGCGGCGGCTGAAGTCATCGACGATCGACATCTGGCTCGGGAGCATCACCAGCATGCCGACAAGAATGGTGACGATCCACATCACGTTGGCCATCGCCGGGCCGAATCGCGGGTCGCGGCTGATGCCGTCAGCTGTGATCAGCGATTGAGCCCAGTCGAGCTTGGAGCCGATCAAGGTTGAGGTGTCGGAGAACTCCAGCGAGATCAAAGCGGGCAGGGCCATCCCCATAAAGCATCCGGGCCCCCAGACAAACACCTGATCGACGACGATGTACTTCCACCAGTCTTTCCACTTGCGCATGTTGTCCGCCGTGATGGCGAACGCCTTGCCAAGGTGGCTGAGGGTCACTTCCTTGCCACCGACGGCACTGGGGATCGCACCGACAACGCTGCCCATGCCCCAGCCCTTGTCGCGGACGAAATTGCTGTAGGTCGCATTTGAGAGCCCACCACCTCCGGCGTATCCCGCAAACGCCCCGAGCGTGGCGATGTTTCCCATGGCGATCAGCGGCCAGCCCGCCCCACTCCACAAGCTCTGAAATATGTTGACCGTGGCGTCGCGGCCATCGATGGTGGTGGGCACCGTCCCGAACTTTAAAAAGCCACTGAAGACATTGGCCCAGTTCTCGGCACTTACGCACGTCATGCCCACGATTAGACAGAAGCCCAGCACGACCACGACCTTAGTCGTCATGATCGCCTGCAGCATGTTGTAGATCTTTCCCCCGAGCAGCACCGGGACAGCGACGAGAAAGATAAACAGATACGCGAGCATCGTGACCAGCCATCGGTCTTCCACTCCCGGCGGTCGATCGAGGTACAACGACGCAGCCATCGCAGCCCCATGCGTCGAGAGCCCTGGGATCAGAGAGCTGAGATTCAGGAAGAGGATGACTCCCATCCAGAATCGCGGGCCTGGTTTCGTTCGCATGAACCCGGTGAAGATGGGCTCGCCGCAGTACAGTGCATACCGGCCGCACTCCAGGTTGTAGAACACCTGGCAGACGATCGCGATCGTCGCAATCCACATCAGCCCGCCGCCGTACTTGGCAGTGATGTCGGGACCGAGCAGCCATTCGCCGCCGCCAATTTGGATCCCCATCATGACGATGCCGGGACCTATGAACCGGGTCCAGTGTTCCCACTTGAGCGGTTTGGGTTCGGGTAGATCAGCCACCTCCCACGCGGGGAGGCAGTTCGAGATTGTCGGTCGGTCCATGGGGCGAGCAGCCTGGAGTTCGAGCTGACCAATGAGTGGGGACGAGTGTCCGGGATGAGTGGTCAACGACTCTGCAGGCTAATGCATCACCCCTGTGAATTGCGAGGATCAGCATGTCCCGATGTCATTCTATTTCGTGGCTCGAACGAGCCGGATCCCGCGTTTCTCATAGAGCAGTTTAAAATCGTCCAGCGGCATCAGTTCCCTGCCGACCGAAGGATCCCCCATCAAGCAAAGCCCGTCCTTGTCCATGTCCATCAGCACGGAGGAATGCGACGTGCCGACGATCCAGCCCACTGTTTCGTATTCGGGGTGACGGTCCGCCACCTGGGCGGTCAGACGCATAAAAACGATTGCGGGATAGGATTTGTTCTGTCGGAGTTCGTCGCCGTCAGATGAGAACACTTCGACATCCCAGTCGGTCCCTGCGGTCTTCAGCTTCATCCCGCGATAGAGTCCGAGCCAGGATGTGCCTTTCCGTGTGATGCACAGCTTGGCCATCTCTTGTTCGGTGGCATCGATCTTGTGCATGCGGAGCAAGGTCGCAGCTGCCGCAGCACTGCAGGTGTCGTGGGTCGACTGACGGCAGATGTCATCCTCCCAATTGTCTCCGCACTCCGGCACCTGGCCACGGAACGGAAAGTAGACGGCGTATGCAGAGGATCCGAAGAGCAGGGCGACGATCGCCAGTCGTCGAATCGTCGGCGGGGGCACACGGTTCCAAGCCACTCCGGCCAGCACAGCCATCGCCAGCGGAAATCCATTCCCCAATACGATCAGGTTCGAAAACGGCAACCACCTCGCAAGGATGATGTTGTCCCACACATCCCGGACGTAGAAGCCCAGTAAGATCAGCACAACTGCGGCCAAAGCATCGCACAGCCTGGGATGCAACTTCGCTCCGAGACGCATCGTGAGATAGAACACTCCCAGCGATAAAGCTGCCAGGATCACTGCCCCCAGTATCAAGTCAGTCATCGTGCATCCTGAGTGGTTCTGAACGACCGAGAAATGGCCGAGGGAGCCAACTCGGCGACTGCCGCTCCCTGTGAGAGGGAGCCTAGTCAGACAGGATCGACGAGGCAACAGTGATCGGACCATGACCGCGGCGGCCGATTCACAAAATCTTCTTCATCCGTCGAGATTCAGGTGGAATCTGCGAGTATCCCATCGTCTAGATACTTAGTCGTGAAACGAATGTGGCGGAGTGTGATTGATGCGGACCGATTCGGAACTGGTACGTGAAACGCTTGCTGGCCAGCGAGAAGCTGCGGGCGAGATTTACGACCGTTACGTCCCGTTGGTCCGCGCGATTATCAGGGATGGCCGATTCTCAGTGGCCGAATCGGACGAAGTGGTTCAGGAAGTCTTTCTCCGGGTGCTTTCGCATTTGAGTTCGCTGCGACAACCCGATCACCTGGCGGGGTGGATCGTTCAGATTACCCGGAATCAAGTCGCGGACTTTCGACGACGGGCAGGGAAAGCCCGCCAACGAGAAGGCCCCGTCATCCAAGAGCCGATCGATCACCGCTCCATGATCACCAGCGACGAGCATGGGCGGGTCCACGCTGCCATCGAACAGCTGGGCGAGAACGAACGCCTGGCGGTCCACATCTTCTACTTGAGTGAAGAGCCCGCCGAAGTCGCGCGGCAATCGCTCGGGTTATCCCCCTCGGGGTTCTACAAGACGATTGTCAAAGCCCGCGCCCGTCTGAGGGCTTTACTGACAAAACAGGAGGTCAAATAATGCCCCCTCAACCCACCATCGACGATCAACCAGAAGATCGCCCGGTTCGCGAATACTACCAGCAGCTGCGGGTCTCTGATCCCGCCCAGCGCGAGGCCATCCTTGATCGCTGGCAGTCAGCTCCGTTGCCTCCTGTTGTTGCGAGGCCTCGCATTTCCCGAGTGCGAATGGTCGCTGTGGTGGTGGCATTACTCGCACTGGTGGTGGTCTCGGCGCTGTGGGAGTTCAGAACGCCGGGCACGTTGTATGGAGCGGACGACCTGCCAGCTCGTCTGGTGCTGGTCGACAGCTTTCGCATGACGGGCTGGCAGCATGTGCCAAATCCCGCGGGGGTGAATCAGCCTTCCACCAAGCTCCCGTTCGAGATCGCCGTCCAGCGCCCCGGACGTTATCGACACACCTTCAATTCCATTTCACAGAGCGGTGATCAGCAAACAATCGTGACGGGCCTTCGAGTGTGTGATGGTCAGTACGAGGGCATGCTGAACGATGGTTCCAAAGAGTATCTGAGATCCCCCGTTGGTACGTTGGATGCAGCACTCAAAACCGAGGAGTTGGCTCAAGGGTACGACATGCTCATGGTCCTGGGACCACCCGACTCGAATTATGAGCGAGTCGGGAAGGATACAGTCAAAGGGATCATTTGCGATCAGTATGTCTCAAACTTCGACTCGAACGATTTGATCCGACTGTGGATTGACCCACAATCGGGCTGGCCGATTCGAATCGTCGCAGAGACTCTCAACGCCGCTGGAAAGTGGACGCCAATCATCGAGATCAACGAGATCGACATCAACAGCGAGCTGCCCGACTCACTCTTCACCCTTTCGCCCCCAGAGGGCTACGTCGATCTGATCTCGAAACTCAAACCCGGCCCGAGTTCTGATCCAGCAAGTTCGACAGCTGAGCCGTCATCTCATGAAGTGCCCGAGATCTCGATGCAGTCCACCGGCGGTGGTCATTGCAACGACCAGAGTCTGGAGATCTGGCACAGCTTTCTGATCAGCCCCGATTCAGCACTCATCGCCTGGAAACGGACGATGCCAAAGGCGACTGACGACGGGTCCATCGACTGGTTAAACGGTATTGAGCTGGACTACCAGAGCGGGAAAGCGTCCCGGCCACTGAAGCATCAGTGGGTTCGTCCGCCTCAGGACAAACAGTGGCTCTGGTCAATCATCAAGACAGCTGACGGCCAACCGTTTGACCGTGGCATGATTCAGATGACACTTCACAGCAAGGGCTGCAATCTGAGCAACTCGATCGTTCCGCTGCTGTTCCCGGATGACACTCTTGATCGGTTGCTTCAAGCAGCGGATAAGTCGCAACCGGTTCCCGTTTATAGTGAACATCTGACACTCAAGTCGCTGAGAGCTCTGACGACTCAATTGAAGTAATACGAATCAGTGATCGCACCGATTGGGAGGGCGAAGCTCCTGCGGAGCCGCCACGGGGAACCGACGCATATTGTCGCTCGCAGATCAGCAGGAGCTTCGGCCTCTCTGACTGAACACCGCACTCGCCACCGGCAGTGAGACCTCTGTGAAAGCACTGGCCTTCCGGAACAGGGCACAAACAGAGCCAGTCTGTATTCGTTCTATCCACCCGCTCGCCCACTTGTCATGATGAACTCGTTGTGTCACTCATAAACGCCGCTGAATTGCTGGGCACATAATTTGCCTTACTCAGATTCGCTGACTCAGGACAGCGGGATAGAACCGGTTTCGGTGTGCGGCATTGTGCAGGCATGTGCGAGTACGACAAATGGGATCGGCAACCTGCCCCCCATCAGCTCAAATCAGCGAGGGAGTGATGACGACTTGGATTTTAATCGCCGACCGGGGACGGGCTCGTGTGTTCTCGAAGAAGCAAGATGACGAGAGCTGGGCCAAGGTCACCAGCTTTGATTTCCCAGAAGGCAGATTGCGTGAAGGGGAGAAGAACACCGACCGCCCCACCACATTCAGCGTCGGAGACGGCCGCTCCTCGCCGGAACCACATGCCGATTTCCGGCACACGACAGCTGCAACCTTCAGTAAGGAGTTGGTGGGTTACCTGGAGAAAGCCAGACAGGCGAAGTCGTTCGATTACCTGTGGGTCGTTGCTCCACCGCTGTTTCTGGGGGAGTTCCGGGAACAGGTTCCGAACGGCCTGAGCCCGCTGTTGAAACGGGAATGGCACAAGGATCTGACCAAGCACCCCGACTCACAGATTCAGGGGGAAATCGAACAGCTTGTTGCCCAGGATGACGCCAAGTAGTTCGCTGGGCGCCACTGGCGAGAGCTGTGACTCGCCAGTGCGGAATGCGTTGAACTTTGAATTCTCGATTCACAATCCAAATGAAAGTGGATCCACTGGCGGCCTAAATGGTCCTCGTTCACTTTGAGCCGAAAGAACCTCGGCTCAGCAGGAGCTCGCCTCTCGGCTGATTAGATTCACGTGAATGGAACATCGCGCGCCACCCACAAAGCCCCAACAGGGTTTCTTCGGTGGCGGTGGATTCAACGACCTTCCCAGGGAAGCGGCGTTCGATCAGTTCGCGGAGGATCGGGACTGACTGGGTGAGGCCGCCGGAGAGGACGACGCGTTGCCAGTCGCAGCTGGGCCAGAGGATGCGGGCGAGGCGGTCGTAGGTCTCGGCCATCGACTCGAAAGCCGCGCGGAACAGGTTGCCGATCGTCAGGTTCTCGGTCGTGATTCCGGTCAGCTGTCCCTCACGCCCCAGAGGGCCATCAAAGAAGCTGAGACTCAAGCGAAGACCGCCCGCACCATCGGGGGACTGAGCTGCGGCACGGGCGATGTACGGCCATGGTGAAGAGGGTTGAGAGTTTATGGTTGATGGTCGATCGACCGGAGGGGAGACGCTTGTTGGGTGTATGGCACGTTCTTCAGCCCGAGGCTCTAGGCACTCAGGGCCTCTGCATCTCCGTCAACAGATCCACCAGCGCATTCAGCGACCGCCCGGCGGGCAGGATGCGTGATTCGTGTTCCAGGTAGTGGCCACCGAAGAAGTAGCGAGACTGGTAGGGGCCGGGGACAAACTTACGGGTGACGCAGCTGACCTGGGAACCGGTCGACACGTTGACTGACAGATCTCCCAGTTTCAGGCCCGCTCCTCGCAGTGCACACTGCTGGTCTCCCAGAGTTGGATAGAGAGCGAGCGAGTGTCCGTTGATTGAGCAGTGCGTGACCGGCTGATCGATCCTCGCCATCTCGCCCCAATCGAGCTTGTCGAGACCGAGATGCTCAAAGACCTGAGCATTCCACCCGCGTTGAGCTGCAAATCGACCAGCCCGATCGCTTGTGTCTGCTCCATCCGTGGGAGATTCCCGGAGAGATGAGTGATAACGAAATCACCGATCGTCGAGGGCCTTGCTCCAGGGGGCAGCTGTGCCGATTCTCGCAGCCAGAAGAGCAGGCTGGTTGCGGACCCCGGTTTCAGTTCATTCCCCAGCTGTGTCATTAACGAGCAGGGAGCATTTGCACTCGATGTGTCCCCATCAAAGCTGTGAAGCAGTCCGATGTGGCGTTGGATCTCCTGGAGAAAGTCACCCCCACCTGGATGCGGCGAGAGCGTTCTCTGATCCCGCCACGAGAGGTAATTCGTGACCGGCCGGTTATTGGCATCCACCAGGACCACGCCTCCCATCTGGCCGCAGAAGAACACCGACTTCGAATCGGGTGCGATCACCAGCAACTGCTCGATCACCCGCTGTGTCCGACGTGCGACCTCCAGCGGATCGATCTCATACCACCCCGTCGGCAATCCGGACAGGGGGGCAGGGAAGGGCTCCTTAACGATCGAGTGCACAGTCCCTGTGTCTAGGTCGAGGACCGCTCCTTTGATGGAGGAGGAACCGATATCGAGGCCAAGACACCGCATTCAGAGAGCGTCCTTGAGTCGTACGGAGGAGAACCGAATGGCACGAAGATGTCGACTAACGCCAATTCCTGTGTTCCGGTCCGGTTACTTGGCCGCCGGCGTCTCATCTTTCAGGAAGCGGGCGAAGAAGTGCTCCATCATCCACGTCGACCGGACGTTAATGTCCTTAGCCAGGTCCATCGTGTGGGGCCAGCCGGGGATGCGGTCGTAAACGTACGGAGTTTTGAACTCGGTCAGCTTTCTGGCAAGCTGGTCAGACTGGTCGACAGGGACGATGTCATCAATCGTGCCGTGCAGAATGAGTGTCGGTGGGTCTTTCGGGTCGTGGTAGTGAGCGGGCGAAGCCTTGTCGAGCAGATCGCCCGCTTCCGCCACCGGCTTGCCCAGGAACGACTCGACGAGCTTGTTGGCACTCTCGTTCGTGCGGACGAAATCGTCATTCAGGTTGTAGGGACCGTAGATGTTGACCACGGCCTTCACATGGCTGCTGACTCCGGCATGGCCTCCGTCTCCCTCCAGTTCGGGAACATCGGAGGAATACCCGGTCATCATCGCGAGGTGGCCGCCCGCTGAGCCGCCGACAACACCAATGCGATCGGCGTCGATCCCCAGCTCATCGGCGTTCTTGCGGAGGTAACGCACCGCGCACTTCACATCATTCACACAGGCGGGGAACTTCGCCTCGCCGGTCAGGCGATAGCCCACACTGGCGACGATATAGCCCTTCTGTGCAAAGACCTGGGTGTAGAGGCGGTAGTCAGCTTTGTCCCCACCCTTCCAACCACCCCCGTGAATGAAGATCAACAGCGGCAGCTTGCCCGACCGCTCTTTGGGGACATAGAGGTCGAGCTTCAGCGAGCGATCGCCCACCTTTCCGTATTCGATGTCCTTGCGCCACTCCACATTCTCGGGAAGAGGTGCATCCCGATCGACTAGCTTCACGAATCCGAGCTTGATCGCAGCGAAGAGGGCCGTGGTGTTCGGATACCCCATGGGGGCTGGGGGAGGATCGCCGCCCAACTCCTGGACGGCGGAACCTGTCAGGATGGGCTCTTCCGCTCGTGGAGCAGAGTACATCAGGCCGACGAGCAACACGACATAGAGACAACGTTTCATGAATCATGAGTCCTTGAACTGATCGGCCCGTTGAGAGGGCCATTTCAGTGGGGGGCTGCGGTTCGTCGAGCGGGAGCGATCGAGCCACTGTACTGCGTGCGTGCAACGATCGGTCGCGACCACCGTTACTCCTCGGGAGCATCCTTGGGAGGCAGTGGAGCCTTCTTCGGGTAGCCCATCCAGACCAGCGGCTTGGCGAGCCGTTCCGCAGCTCCCGTTTCGAGAGCCTTCAGGATTTCCTGAATGGTTCGATTCGTTCGCAGATCCCGTTCCAGCTTCTTTACCGTGTCAGCAGGGACATTGGTTGCACCATTTCCGGATGCGCCCTCTAAAAACTTGCCTTCTTGATCAAAGACTGCCCAATAAATCGTTCGGGGATGCCCCTGAGCTCCATCGCGGGCCTTGGTTGCGTCGCCCCCTTTGACACGTTGACCACTGACCGTGAACAGGTCTTGCCGCTCAAAAATGACGGCCAGAACATTCCAATCCTTGCCGCGAAGAAAGCCGAACATGCTGCGAGCCTTGTAATGCGGACGTGAAGATCACCTCGCACATAGTAAAGCATCGCAGCCCGGATCGTCTCGCTGGAACACAGCTGCCTTAAAAAAACTTGCGATAGAGTTTCGGGAAGCGGGTCTTCAGGTCATCGCCCGATTCAGACCACGGAGTTCCCTTGGGCTCCTTCGGCAGTTCGACCTGATGCTCAGGAAAATCATCCAGGCTTTTGCCGGTCCGATGTTCCCAGGCCAGAGTCGCGACTCCCTGGAACCCCTCAATCAGAGCGTCTTCCCCGGCGTCCGCGTCGAGCTGGTTGACCAGCGAGTCGGCGTTCTTGAGGGCCAGCTCATAGACCTTCTCTCCTCGGCAGATCAACCAGCCGAGGAAGTCGACGAATTCGTCATCGGAGCAGCCTTTGCCGAGGATGTAGGCCGCAGCCCACAGGTCCCACGTGTAGGCTTTGACCCAGTACTCCAGGAAGATGCGGTCGAACTCGACAATCTCTTCGGGTTCGAGTTCCTCCAGAGCTTCCCCAAGGAATTCCATCTGCTCGTCGAGGTCGCCCTCGGCTTCTTCCAGCGACTCGTCGATGATCTTCCAAAATGTGGCGTTGTTCATGTGTGTTTCCGGTAGTCCTCGTTCGCCATGCGAAATGGAGGTTTTAAGAGCGTCTGAGGTTAGCGTGGCGGCTTCGGGACCTTTTCCTGCGACTCGGTCCACTCGACGTTGAGTGTGTGGGCCAGTTCACCGATGACCTTCTTCAGTTTGTCGCGGACTTCATACCAGTTCTGTCCGTTTCCGTTGGTCTCCAGCAGTGTATAGTCCTTACCGTTGATCCTGGCTTTGATTCGGTAAGAATCGACGACATGGTTTCGAGGGGCGTCCTTGTCGGGCAGGCGGAGCAGGAGGCTGTCGATGCTCTGCAGTGGGGCATCCTGATTTCCCCAGCCGATTTCCCAGTGAATTGATTCAAGGGCCCAGTCGAGCAGATACTCCCGCCGCCGCCCCCACAACATCAGACCAATCGCGAACGCGATCGAGAGCAGGGCCGACACCGCCAGGTAGAACTGCGCGATGAAGATCACCCCTCGACCCGACAAGAAAAAAAATGCTGGCAGCAGTCCCACCACGATTCCGACAATCAGCCCCGCGATGATTGCGCCGAGGATGGACTTGAGGAATCCCACGCGTGGACGGTAGATGTGAACGGTTTTGCCTGGTTCCCAACGGATGATCTCCTCGGTCAGCAGCAGTCCCTTCAGCAAGCGGGGGCGGGCCGGATGGTTCTCGTCGGCTTCGACCTCCCGAGCCGTCGGATCAGGCTGCCCGAACCAGATGGCCCTCAGGAGCAATAGAGGAATCAAGACCGCCCCTCCCCCCGGCAGGAACCAGCGGTACGAGCCAGCCCAGCTGCCGGGAATGAGTACGGAGGTTGCGGGCTGATCGGGCTGGTAGCTGACTTTGACCTTGGTGCGGATGGGGTACTTGTCGACGATCGCCCGGGCCGAGGCTTCGGTCCCGACGCTTTCGTCTTCGATCGTCACTCGAGTTCCGATCAGCTCCTGGTCTTTGACGTAGTACCGGTATCGAATCGCGGGTGAGTAGGAGCGGCTCTTCTTGTTATGAACCTCGCGGCCATTTTTCTTGATGGGCGTCTCGGTCATCTCGACCGCCGAGCTGATGATCTCCCCTTCCACGGTTGGCCAGTCCCGGGAGGCAATCGACTGCTCGACGCTCTTCAAACCTCGCTGCAGTAAGTAAACTCCGACAGCTGCAACAGCCAGCAGCACGACCGTCGTCAGGAACTTAACGACTGGTCCGAATGGCTTGCCGGTATTCGTGGGGATGTTCGACATGTCTCACTCCGAATGGCGGCCTGACGCGGCTCAAACGAAAAGCCCAAGGGGGCACCCCTGGGCTTCTCCGTTCTGTTCCACTCACATCACCCGCAGATCGATGGACACAAACTTCACGCGTGTGGCTCGGTCATGCTGAACGGATCGAGAGCTGCGTTGAGCTGATCCAGCGGCAGGATGTTCTGCTTGGTGCACAGCTCGCGGATCGTTTCACCCGACTTGAAGGCTTCCTTAGCCAGGGCCGAGGCTTTCTCATAGCCGATGAACGGGTTGAGGCTGGTAACCATCGACAAGCTCTTCTCGACGCTGGCGACGCAGGCCTCTTCGTTGGCTTCCATTTCCTCGGCACAGAACTCGACGAAGGCGTCCGTTCCCTTGGCCAGGAGCATAATGCTTTCGAGGGTCGTCTGGCCCATAACGGGCATCATGATGTTTAGCTGGAACTGGCCACCGGCGGCTCCACTCAGCGTCAGACAGCCATCGTTGCCGATCACGCGGGCACAGAGCTGCATCATGCTTTCGCACATGACGGGGTTGACCTTGCCGGGCATGATCGACGAGCCGGGTTGACGATCGGGCAGCTTGATTTCGTAGAAACCGCAACGTGGGCCGGAACCGAGCCAGCGGATGTTGTTCGAGACGTTGAAGAGCGTCGTCGCGATCAACTTGAGCTGGCCGTGACACTCAACGAGCCCGTCACGCTGGGCGTTGCCTTCGAAGTGGTTGGCCGCTTCGACGAAGGCGATTCCGGTCTCTTCGTTCAGACAGGCAGCCACTCGGCGACCGAACTCGGGATGGGTGTTGATTCCCGAACCGACAGCTGTTCCACCGACGGGAAGTTCGAGGATCGCTTCGATGGCGGACTCAGCCCGACCGATCGAAAGTTCCAGCTGGCGGGCGAAGCCGCCGAACTCCTGGCCGAGGCGGAGCGGGGTGGCGTCGGCGAGGTGGGTTCGGCCGATCTTGATGATCTTGTCCCACTCCTTGGCCTTCTTGCTCAGGACATCGGCGAACCGCTTGAGGGCAGGGATCAGCTTCTGGGCGATCGACATGCCGACTGCAACGTGGATGGCTGTCGGGAAGGTGTCGTTTGTGCTTTGCCCCATATTGACGTGGTCATTGGGATGGATCGGTTTCGCAGCCAGGAACCGGTCACCGCCCGCCAACTCGATGGCCCGGTTGGCGATCACTTCGTTGGCGTTCATGTTGCTCGACGTGCCCGAACCGGTCTGGAAGACATCGATCGGGAACTGGTCGTCGAACTTACCCGCAGCCACTTCCTTGGCGGCCTGGAGCATGAAATCGATCTGCTTGGCGTCGAGGCGGACCTTGCCAGTGTTCTGCAGCTTGCCGAGGTCACGATTGGCCACGCCGCAGGCAAACTTCACCAACCCCATGGCATGAATCAGATCGTCATGCAGTGGCCAGCCCGAGATCGGGAAGTTCTCGACCGCCCGCTGGGTCTGGGCCCCGTAGTAGGCCTTCGCCGGAACCTTCACATCACCCATCGAGTCTTTTTCAACGCGGAATTCGGACATGGTTTCCTCAGAAGTCTTCGTCGCTGTGGTCTCCGCAGCTAAACCAGCTGAGAGACATCGAACATGTGAAGCGGAGATTTTAGCCGAAGTCGACGTGCGGGGCAGGGTACTCGAATCAACATCTATCGAATTCTTGCTTTGTGGAGAGCGGCGATTGGATTTTTAATCTAACGACGTATGGAAAAACCCATGTCGAGAGGGCCCTTGTGGTTGGCCCATGTTTCATCGAAGTCGACATCCCCTCCATTATCCAACTGATCGTCTCCAATACTGTAGATGAGGCATCGCTCGGGTTGGACCAGATATTTGAGGGGCTTGCCATCGAATGGGTCGGTTAACGGGATCGCCTCGTCTTGGCCTCTCTCCAGGAGGTCTGTATCGACTTCAGCCAGGGTGGCAGGAAGGCGACCGTGCCGCAGCCGGAAACGCTCAACCGCCAGTCCCGCGTTGATCAACGAACGTCGTGCCGCAGCGTGAGCACCACTGGCCGCCAGTTGATTTCGAAAGGGCGCATAAACGTCAAAGGGGAGCTTCGAGAACCGGAACCGTGTTTTCCTCTCCGCCGTTTTCTGTGCCCCCATGCTCTGAAACTGAGCCAGCACGACCGGCCATTCGTTATCTAGCGATTGCCTCGCAAACAGAGACCATCGCAACATCTCGATTTCTGAGCCGTTTGTCAGTGGATAGAACTGCTCATATGAAGCCACCTCAGTCACGCATTCGCCGGCTATGGCAAGTTTCAGTTGCTGTCGATAGTCGATAGAACAGAGCTGTTGCTGCAATTTAGACAACTCCGATTCTGTCCATTGCGAGTACGGGAGTAGCCGTTCCAGTGTGGACGAGAGACGGGAAAGTTGACTGTTGGCCCCCAAGAATCCGGTGAGATCCGGCTGTCCCTGAATGGCCAGATACAGCCCGACGGCGGTCTTCTGCGCGGCGCGGCATTTCGCAGGATCGCCCTGATATGCGGCAACTCCGGCCTCTAACTGGAGCAGCATGAATGCGCCGCGAATGTGGTTGTCAAAACTCTCGAATTTCTCGAAGTCAAGTTTATAGTCGATCGGAAGGCGGGCTTGGCCACCGACGGAGGCTGCGTCGTGAAGCGCCTTAAGTTCGGCACGATGAACATTGCGAACCGCTACGGCCTGGCTTTCCAAGTCCCACGGCTCACCCGGCAACGGGATGCGCGTCGGGTCACCCGCGAGTTGTTGCAACTCGTTCGGAGCGGGGTTCCTCACGGTCTTTGAAATGGAGGAGAGAGCGGGACCCCAGTTTGCAGACGTGTCGAGAACAGCCGCCGGAACGACATAGAACTGGTCGAGTTCTTCACGATCGGTCGGCAGCCCCAGAGCCCGCACTTCTTGCTTCAACGATCGAATCTCCCAGCGCTGCCAGAGGAACCATAAGACCGCGACCGCCAGGATTCCCACGATCAGCCGTGTGAAGAATGAATCCAGCCATTTGCCGTATCTGCCGAACCTGTGCGACCATTTGCGATCAGATGAGGTTTGCTGCATGGTGGAAACTCACCGTAAACCGCGGGGCATAGGACTCGCATCGCTATACAATACGGCCATGCAGTGAGCCTGGATCATTGAATCCCAAAGAGCAGACTTGAGTGCCGATAGAACCGACGGTGAAAACCAACGTATACAAATACAAAACCCCGCAATCTGTCGCGTGTGACGACAAAATGAGGGGTCTTGAAGTGGCCAGAGCCGGGATCGAACCGGCGACACCAGGATTTTCAGTCCTGTGCTCTACCAGCTGAGCTATCTGGCCGCGTGGGCGGAATGGTAGTCCGAGCTTCAAGCTGTTGCAATCGAATGACACCCATAAGTTGGGGCTGGTTCGGAAACTTGCCGAGACGAGTCCTCATTTATGGGGTTCTGGCATCAGCGTTTAACAATTGACACCAGGATTTTCAGTCCTGTGCTCTTTGACCACACCGACCGCAGTTTCATCGTATCTTACCTGCGCCAACGATCAATCCACACCATATCTGAAAGAGCAGAGGAGGGGCTACAAGTCCGCATCCAGAATCCGCTGGGCCCACAGGTACGCCACGATATTCAGAAACACCGCAGCCACCAGCACCAGCTGCCCGGCCGGTTCCAGGAACAGCCGCTCCACGCTGCCGGGATCGAGGAAGGCCCAGTACATGACCAGTATCCCCGCCGGGGCCAGCGACATATATACTGCCGAACGCCGCGATTGCGAGGTCTCAGCCACAATTTTGCGTTCCAGCCGGTGCAGCTCCCGCACCGAGATCGCAATTCGCTCGACGACGTCGTTCAACCGTCCGCCGCTCTGGCGGCTGGCCTCCATGGCAGCGGCGAAGAGGGCGAAGTGTTCGCTCTTAAGCCGGTCGCGAGCCTCCTTCAGGCAAGCATCGAGTGTCTTCCCCAGCTGGTATTCACCGTGGATCTGCTGGAATTCCTCGCGGATCGGGCGGGGACACTGCGTGGCCAGAACGTCGAGGGCTTGGGGCAGAGATAACCCCGCCCGGATCGCACTCGACAGCGAGACCATCGCATCGGCCAGCTGATCTTCGATCTTGGCGTGCCGATTTGCTGCCAGGTTTCGAATCACCAGCCACGGCAAGCACAACAACAGCCCGATCGCGGCCACTGCGAACAGCGGCGTCCCGAAACCTACCCACAACAACGCCCCGACCACCGCCGTAATCCCCAGCCAGCAGATCAGATAGACCCGCAACCGGAGTGTCGGCACCCGCAACATCCGCAGCTGGGCTGCCCAACGTTGCTCCAGGTAATCGAGCCAGCTCCCCTCCGACGCCACCATCCCCCAGCCGACGGCAAAGACTGCCAGCCCGATGAGCAGCGAAGAGAGCCACGGCAGGAGCATATGTTCGTCTCAGACCGTCAGGGAGAGCACCGGGGACCCGATGGCCAATTGCTGGCACGGGGGCACGCCACTCGGATCATATCGCCAGTCGGAGAAATCTCCACGAGTTCCAACTGCTCAAACAAAAAACCCCGGAGAGCTTTGATGCTCTCCGGGGGATGAGGTTTCCGGCTCAAGGTTGGTCGACTTCAGTGTCTGGTCGTGATCACGACTTCGGCACCAGCAGCCCAATCCCACTGTAGTTGAACCCGGCCTTGGTCATCTTGGCGGGGCTATAGAGGTTGCGGCCGTCGAAGACCACCGGGGCCTTCATCTTCAGCTTGAGGTAATCAAAGTCAGGCGTGCGGTATTCATTCCACTCGGTCACGATCGCCAGACAGTCAGCACCGGCAGCTGCATCGTAGTGGTGCTCGTGGTAGGTCAACTTGTTGCCGTAGATCGCCTCAACGTTCTCGATGGCGACCGGGTCGTTGACGTGGACTTCGGCCCCTCCGGCGAGCAGCTGATCGATCAGCACGAGGGCGGGGGCCTCACGGATGTCGTCGGTCTTGGGTTTGAAGGCCAAGCCCCAGATCGCGATCTTCTTGCCCTTCAACTTGCCGCCGAAGTGTTCGCTGATCTTGGTGAACAGAACGTTCTTCTGCTGGTTGTTGACGTTGTCGACCGCCTCCAGCATGTTGAGTTTCATGCCCTTTTCGCGGGCGACGCTGAACAGGGCGCGGACATCCTTGGGGAAGCACGAGCCCCCGTAGCCGACTCCCGGGAAGAGGAACGCAAACCCGATCCGCTGGTCGTGACCGATTCCGCGACGGACATCGTTGATATCAGCGCCGACCTTCTCACACAGGTTGGCCATCTCGTTGATGAAGCTGATCTTCGTGGCGAGCAGACAGTTCGCCACGTACTTGGTCATCTCAGCACTTTCGAGGCCCATCGCCAAGTAGGGCTTTTCGGTGCGGAGGAAGGGCTTGTAGAGCTCCTGCAACAGATCGGTGGGCTCGGGGCGGTCAGAGCCGACGACAACGCGGTCGGGCTTCGTAAAGTCGTCGATCGCACAGCCTTCCTTGAGGAACTCGGGGTTCGAGGCGACATCGACATCACGCCCCAGCAGTTCCTTCAGGCGGTTGGCCACCTTGCGGTTGGTGCCGACTGGTACGGTACTCTTGATGACGACCACGGTGTGTGTCGACAGGTGCGGGGCGATCGAATCCGCAGCTGCGAAGAGGTACTTGAGGTCGGCGGAACCGTCTTCCCCCTGGGGCGTACCGACAGCGAGGAAAACACAGTTCGCGCCAGGAACGCACTCTGAGACATCGGTCGTAAACTTCAGGCGTCCATGGGCAACGTTGCGAGTCACCATCTCGGACAGGCCCGGCTCGTAGATCGGGATATCGCCCTTCTTGAGGCGTTCGACCTTCTTCTGGTCGATATCGACGCAGACTACGTCGTTCCCGCTATCCGCGAAGCATGTCCCCGTAACGAGGCCGACATACCCCGTGCCGATCATGACGATTCTCACAACGCATCTCCTGGCGGATGGCTCCGCGCGCAGCCCAAGCGAACAGATTGAAGACCTGTGACAGTAAGCATACCACCAATTCGGGAGTCAACGGGGGGCTGCCTTGGATTGAGGTGTTTGTCTGCGTTGCACTCGTGAATGATCTGTGACTGACTGACACAGTCTTTACCCATGAAAAAACCTGTGGAATCTGGACAGATGTTGTCCATGATTCCACAGGTCTGAAAGTCATAATCGTCACAAGTGGACGACCGGGGCTACCGCTCGGATTAGCGGGCCTTGATCGACAACCAGCCATCGCGGGCGTCGATGCCAACGATCGTCAGGTTGACCTTCTTGCCCTGGATTTCCTTGCTGAACTCACCCTTGAGCGTCTTGTTGGGGATCGCTCGCTGGATGTTCTGACGCATGATTCCGCTACGAGTAATCTGCAGGCCGGGATTGTCGACGGGAGTGATCGGCTTCACGCTGACGTTTCCACGCTCCAGCAGAACATCCTTGCCTTCCACCTTGAAGCTGAGTGGAACGGTGATGACCTGGGTGGGGATCTCGTCGCCGTTCTCAGGCTTCAGGCCAGCACGCAGAATGAACTTGACCTGTCCGCCTTCCGCCTGGAAGCGGATCGGATCGACAGAGTCGAACACCAGGGTGTTGTCGACGGCCTTTTCGCCTTCGGGCACGACTGGATCGGGAATGTCGACTTCCCGGCCGAGCAGCTTGGTCAGCCGCTCTTCCAGGACCTTACGGACTTCCGATTCCTTCATCGTTTTGCCAGCGAACTCGAAGCGGTCAGCGCTGTTGCTCAGCAGGCTTTCGTGAACCTGAATCAGGATTCCGTCAGCGGGAATCGAAATGTTCGGAGCGGGGTTCGCACCGCCGAGTTCATCGATCTCCATCAGGCGGCTACGGATCGAGGTGTCGCTGTCGGTGCTGCTCCAGCTCATCGTGTCGGGATACATGCCCTGCTCACGCAGTGGACCCCAGACGCGGGTTTCCAGTTCCATGTTGGCCTTGTCGAACTTCGACTGAGCCTCGCTGTCGAGTCGTGGACCAACTTCGTTGCGGATCTGGTCAGCGGTGTAGGCATTGGCCTCGCCAGCCTTCCCCTGAGCCACGTCGAGGGCGATTCCTTCAGCAATACGGCCGAAGATCGGCACGCCGCTGAAGTTCGTCCGGGCTGCGTAGAACTGGGTGTTGGCACTGACTCCCACAGTCGCGGGCGAAGAAGTGATCTTATGGCCATCCATGAAGATCGCTTTCTCAGCGTGGAAGTTGTGATATCCGGTGGAGAAGACGGTGGCGTCTTCTGTGGTTCCCGAGGTATTGGCCCGAACAGTGCCATCGACGGTCAACGCGATATAGGCCTTATCACCGCTGGGACGCACATCGACGCTGATGTTGCTGGTGGTGCACTGCGAGCCATTGATCCGGGCCCCCATCACGCACTGGTTGACCCACGACGACTCGCTGCGGCTGTCGCTCATCACGCGGCGAAGCAGGCCTTCCGACGTGATCACCCGCAGGTTGTAGTTGTAGTAGTTGGCGCACATCAGTTCCGCCAGCTTGGCACCACCGTCTGGAGCGAAGGCCTTCAGCTGTGAGTAAGCGATCCGAGCGTTCGTGGCGGCTTGGTTCGAGCCAGTCGCCTCGTATTCATCGAGACCTGTCAGGAAGGCCCCAGCGAGTTCACGCACTTTGGCTTTGGTCTCTGGTCCGACCGGCGATGCGATCTTGGCTGCAGTGGCGCTGACAGCCTTGTTCAGCCCGGCGATCGAAGCCCGGGCCATGAACTCCTTCTGAGCCTCTGACCATTCGGGAGCGGGAGTCAGCTTGGTGTTGATCTTCTTGAACAGCTCGATGGAAGAAGGCGATCCATCCGCAGCCTTTGTCGTGGATTCGAGAGCATCGAGTTCCAGGTAGGGGACCCACTGCTCGCCACCCTGGAAGGACTTCAGGTCGGTCCGTACGGCAGCGATTGCTGAACCGAGATCCTTGTAGGAAGTTTCGACGCCGGCCTTGTAGGTCGCTTCTGGATCGGATTCGAGAATATCGAGAATCGCCGAGTTGAACTCGACGCGACGAGCCAGAAGACCATGCAGGTCGGCCAGCGGTCCGTGAAGCTGGGTGTAAGCCACATCGCTCAAGGCAGTCTGCATCACAGCGACTTTGGCCTTCAGCTTGGCGAGCAGGTCGCGTTGTGCCGCCACATCGAGAGGATCTTCGGAGTAGAGTTTCTCAACCAGTTCGTTGGTCTGTGTACCCCATTCCGCCCAGTTGCCATCCAACTTCTCGAAATTTTCCGCTTGCAGTCCGAGAGGGGACTTTGAAGGAATCAAGCCACGCAGCCCCACAGCTGCGGGTTGATCCTCAACGGCCCATGAAGAAGCCGTCGCCAACAACAGGCAGACCGCTCCGCCTTTAAACCAGCGACCCGCTTTTCCACTTCGACGATTGAGGTTCTGAACCATGGCTTCCCAACTTCCCATTCAAAAGAGGCAAAGTCCCCCTACCCTGAGAGAGGACTCCGGCATTTCTGTATCGCCAGTCTCACTGAAAGACCTACGATCCGACCGAACCCCGTAATCAGCTTGATCAACTCCGGGAAGTCGACGGCGTCATATGTGGGATAAGTCGCAGGCCTATCGCTACCAACACATGCTACGCACATCTCGCATGCTTCTCAAACCCCGCAAGCCGCAATGTTCACTTTTCCGTAAATTCTTAACATTGAGTTGGTTTCGGCGATTGGGGTGTCGTTGTTAAGAATACGAAGGGACGTTGGATGCCGGTGGCGATCGGCCGGGGCCACCTGAGTTTGCTTGTGGCGAACCGATGTTGCGTCCAATTCTGGGTTTCCGCTACAACCTCCCCACGATTCCAAGGATTTCGGAATCGCATCAATCGCAACCCAATTGCGGAACGGAGTCCGCTGCCATGTCATTTACCGTTGCAGAGCTGGCCAATCTCGTTCAGGGAAATGTGGTTGGAGATTCCCAGAAATCGATTCTGGATGTTGCCGCCCTCGACTGTGTGACCAGCGAAAAAGTTTCCTTCATTGAGAATGATCGACGCCTGAGGCTCCTGAATGGGAAAGATCCCGGGGCGATCATCCTGCCGCAGAATGCTGTGGAGGCGGCCCAGCGTGTTCTGAAGTGCCCGCTGATCTCCGTCGCCGATCCGCAGGCAGCGTTCATCACCTTGATGCTGCATTTCCGCCCGCTTGACCAGCGGGTTGTGACCGGCGTTTCCCCAAAGGCCTTGATTCACCCCTCGGTGAAGATCGGCCAGGATGCCAACATTCACAGTTCAGCCATCATTGAGGAAGGGGTCTCGATCGGAGATCGCTGCGACATCCATGCAGGCGTCGTCATTCGCAAGGGATGCCAGCTGGGGGACGACGTAACCCTGTACCCCAACACAGTTCTTTATCCGCATGTCACCATTGGATCTCGTGTGATCATCCACGCCAATGCGGTGATCGGGGCCGACGGGTTTGGCTATCGCTTTGTGAAAGGCCAGTACGTCCGCATCCCTCATACCGGGACAGTGCTCATCGAAGATGACGTGGAGATCGGAGCCTGTGCCACGATCGACCGGGCCATGGTCGGGGAGACTTTGATCGGTCGCGGAACGAAGATCGACAATCTGGTCATGATTGCCCACAACTGCCGGATCGGAAAACACAACGCTCTGGCGTCCCAGGTGGGCTTTGCCGGTTCGGTCTCCACCGGAGATTACGTCCGGTGTGCTGGTCAGGTCGGCGTCGCCGATCACATTCATCTGGGCGAGAAGTCGACACTCGGCGGCAAAGCCGGCGTGCTGGGCGATATTGCTGCCGGAACGACTCAATACGGCATCCCCGCCCGCCCGGACAAAGAACAGCTGCGAATCGTTCTGGCGACGCAGCGACTTCCTGAACTGATCAAGAAAGTGAGTGAACTCGAGCAGCAGCTCGCGACTCTGGTTCACCAAAAGGATGCTGCATAAGAGGCCGGTCTATGGTCCATCAAACCCTTAGCCCACTCGTGACTCCGATGTCTTCTCCAGCACCGATGACGATTCCGATTCGACCTCACGCGAACGAGCGCATTGGATTGCTCGCTGGCTGGGGACGATTTCCGATCGTCTTCGCGGAGCAGGCACGTCGGCAAGGCTTCTCGGTCTATTGCAATGCCGTTGCAGGCATGGCGGATGACGAGATGCCGAGTTACTGTCACAAAGTTCAATACACACCGCTGGCCCGGTTGGGGGCCGCAATTCGCTTTTTCAAGCGAAACGGCGTGAACCGCGTCGTGATGGCGGGCAAGATCCACAAGCAGGTTCTCTTCGATCCCTGGCGAATCTTCCGTCTGCTGCCCGACATGCGAACCCTGCACATGTGGTTCCGCTACGCCACGAACAATAAGTCCGACGACACGTTGCTGCTGGCTGTCATCCGCGAGTTCGAGCGGGATGGCATCACTTTTGAGTCTGCGTTGACCTTCTGTCCGGAGCTACTCGTGAAACACGGATTCATCACCAAGCGTCAGCCGACCGCGGCTCAATGGAAAGACATCCGCTTTGGCTGGGATCTGGCCAAAGAAATGGGACGCCTCGACATCGGCCAAACAGTCATTGTCCAAGACACAGCTGTCATCGCGGTCGAAGCCATTGAAGGAACCGACCAGTGCATTCGCCGGGCGGGATCACTGTGCAAGCGAGGCAATCTGGTTGTGGTCAAGGTTGCCAAGCCGCAACAGGACATGCGTTTTGATGTCCCCACGATCGGTGTCCAGACCCTCCAGACCATGCAAGAGGCAGGGGCTCGAGTCCTGGCGATCGAAAGCGGCATGACGATTCTGCTGGATGAGCCCGAGGTCGTCGCATTGGCGGAACGACTGGGTATCGCGATCGTTTCACTGAAGTCCGAAGAGATCCAGCTGCGAGTCGCGTCATAGCCAACAACACGGACTCAGAAAAGTCATCCCCCCAACGGGGGTGGGGACTCTTGTACGAGCAGATTTACACTCCCGTTTTTTTTGAGCGGCTCAGCACATTTGGCATCATTCCATGTGCTGGAGATGGGGCTCCGTTGATTTCTGTTGGCGAAGCTGCTGAGCGATTTTGCCTGCGCGGCCGGTCCCGTTTCTCACCGCCTGGCCAGAGCGGCCCCCGTTAATTCTGCGACTGGCTTCCTCATCATCTCAGATCGCGAGATGACTCCCGTCCCGTCGAGGTGTAGACTTTATCGGTCGCATCCGTTCTATACCTCAGCTTGGACCACGATGGCGGACTCTGAATCCATACCGACTTCCGCGGAAGAAGCCCAGCTGCGCGAGCGGTTGCAGGCATCTCCGGAGGCCGTTTTGGCAGAGGAGTTCACGAAACAGCATGCCCGGTTTCGCCGGCTGGTGGCGTTTCGGCTCGATCCGATGGCGGCCACTCGGGTCGATCCGGACGATGTGCTTCAAGAGGCGTGGCTCGCTGCGGCCCAGCGACTCCCAAGCTTCTTCACCACAGAGGGGATGACGTTCTTTGTCTGGCTGCGATTGATCGTGTTGCAGACGATTGTCGATGTGCATCGTCGGCATCTTGGAGCCAAGATGCGAGATGCGTTTCGCGAGGTCTCGATCGAGAACGATTACTCACGCGACACATCACACGCGATCGCCCGACAGCTGCTCGGCGGCTTCACCAGCCCCAGCGAAGCCTTGATGAAGGCCGAAACCGCCCGCAAGCTGGAAGAGGCGATAGAGTCGATGGAACCGATCGACCGCGAGATTCTGGCTCTACGTCACTTCGAGGAACTGACCAACAACGAGGTCTCGCAGGTGCTCGGCATCCAGGTGAAAGCAGCCAGTATCCGCTACATCCGGGCACTCAAGCGGCTCAAAGAATCGCTCGGTTCACTCTCCTCTTTTCTGGAACGCCCGCGGGATGCCTGAAACCTCTGATCCGCACGATCTCGACAGCCTCGCCGAGGAGTTCATCTCTCGCCGCCGGCAGGGAGAGTGTGCTTCGATCGAGGAGTACGCCGCCTTGCATCCCGACCTCGCAGAAGAGATCCGCGAGCTGTTCCCCACCATGCTGGAGCTGGAGCAGCTCAAGCTACATAAGACGCTGTCCTCGGGCGGAGCCCCCGCGTCGATCGGCCCGGCTCCGGTCTCGCGTCTCGGCGACTTTCGCATCATGCGTGAGGTCGGTCGCGGGGGAATGGGAGTGGTCTACGAGGCGGAGCAGCAGTCATTACACCGTCGAGTTGCCCTCAAAGTGCTGGGAACCCAGATCGGAATGACCGCCCGGCAGAAGGCCCGCTTCCGTCGGGAAGCCGCCGCTGCCGCCAAGCTGCACCATACGAACATCGTCCCCATCTATGGGGTTGGCGAGGACCAGGGGCTGCAGTTTTACGCCATGCAGTTTATTGATGGCGTCCCACTGAACCGGATGATTCGGACCTGGCGGGAGGCACAATCTGGAGCCGCGACAGGAGCGTCGACCTCTCCGAGCAAGGCCGGTGCCTTGTCGCTGGCTGGAGCGGTCAAAGAGATCCTGAGAGCTCAGCCCGGCCATCCCGCTGTCCTCGACGAACACCCCACGCTTGTCGATGCGACCGATGAATCGGTGGTGTACCCCTCTCCCTTAATGGAGGTTCGGGTTCACGAGCACAGTGATTCTGCGGGTAGCCCCCGTGTCGTTGTTCGGTCGTTATCCCCGGGGGGAGCAACTTCACAAGTCCCCCCGGATCCGCCCGCGAAGTCTCCGGAGCCTCGCCACAGGCGATCCTTCTGGAATGACATCGCCCAGATCGTGATCGATGTCGCGTCGGCATTGGAGCACGCTCACCACCATGGCGTGCTGCACCGGGATGTGAAGCCTGCCAACCTGTTGCTCGACTTCACCGGGACCATTTGGATCACCGATTTCGGTCTGGCGAAGATGGAGTCGCAGGATCACACGCTCACCCGTAGCGGCGACTTCATCGGGACGCTTCGTTATGTCGCCCCTGAACAATTGCATGGTCAGGCCGACGCTCGTAGTGATGTCTACAGCCTGGGACTCACGCTCTTCGAGTTGCTGACCTTGCAGCCAGCATTCGAAGATGAGCCACTCGCCCAGATCCTGCAACGCCGCTCCCGTGAGCTCCCCAAGAAACCTCGGGCGATCAACCCGCTGATCCCCAAGGACTTGGAGATCATCACCCTTAAGGCGTGTGCAGCTGAGCCTGCCCACCGTTATCAATCAGCTGAGGAGTTTGCCGAGGATTTGCGACGGTTCGTGGAAGACCGCCCGATTCATGCCCGGTCGATCACGTGGTTTGAACGGTTCTATCGTTGGAGTCGCAAGAACCCGGTCGTCGCCGGCTTGGGTACCGTGTCAGCGCTCCTGCTGCTGACGCTGATCACCGTACTGGGCGTCGCGAACTACAAGATCGGCAAGTCCGCCGACCTGCTCGCACTGGAAAGCCAGTCGGCCCGGATCTCCGCCCAGGCCGCTCAGTCCAAGCGTAAGCTGGCGGACGATAACCTGCAGCTGGCCATCCAGGCATTCGAAGACATCATGGACAACGTCGCGTCGCGCGGCAGTCCCGTGTCGCTGGTGTCCGAGGAAGAAGTGCCGACCATCGGCGAGACCACCGAAGTCAGTCCCGCCGACGCTAAGTTGCTCGAACGCCTGCTGGAGTTCTTCGACCGCTTCGCCCAGCAGAACTCGACCGACTTCACCCAGGAGATGGCCGACATCCGCAGCCGCATCGGCGATATCCAGGTCCGGCTGGGGCGAACCGCAGAAGCGATCGAATCCTACAAGGCGAGTGCCCAAACGTTCCTGACCTTACAGGAGAGCCGCCCCAATTCGCTGCCGTTGTTGCTGGCCCACGCGAAGATCTGGAACCGACTGGGAGTGGCCCTCAGCCAGGAGGGGCAGGTCATCGAAGCCTTTGAGTCCCACCACCACGCCTGTAAGTTGCTGGAGGAGAATACGATCAACAAGGACTCGCTCGAGGTCCAGCTCGAAATCGGGCAGTCGTTGATCCTGGCTGACACGGTCTTTATCCGGTCGGGGGCTTCGGAAGTGATGGCGGAGATGTTCCGCGATCGGGGAAACCGGCCTCCACCGCCTCCGGAAGGGGTCGGTCCGACTCGCCGTCCGCGTGAGAACGAACCGGAACCGATTGACCGTCCCAGCCGTGAAGGGGGCCAGGATCGACCATCTCGAGAGTCAGGCGAACGTGTCGATCGACGAGAATCCGATCGGGGAGGACGCCCCAATTGGCGACGGTCGATCAATGATTGGGACAAAGGGTCAATCAAAGCTGTTGCTCTGCTGGAGAAGCTGTGGTCCGAAAACCCGAACCACCTGCAGGTTCGCTTACTTCTGGCTCGTGCCCACCGCAATCGCTACTACGCGAATCGCGTACGGCACATGTATGACCAGGCGAACGTCGACTTACAGATCGCAATCGAGCACATGACAGCTCTCGGCGAACTCGATCCGACGTCACCGACCTACCGGTTTGAGCTGGCCGATTTGCTGTGCCTACCTATCGCTTCGTCAGCTCCTGAACCACTCGATGAGGAATCGATCAGTCGGCTGGAGCGATCGATCACGATCAGTGAGAAGTTGTTGAGCGAATCACCGACGATTCCCGAGTACCAGGCGATCCTCGGGCTTGCTCTGCGTCGTCTGGCGTCGATTCACCAGGCGGCGAACAAGCTTGACCAGGCCGACACGGGTTACCGCCGCGCGATCGAGATCCAGCGTCCACTCGCTGTGCGATATCCCTCGACCAGTATCTATCAAGTGGCCTATGTGAAGTCGCTGGCCGGACTGGCCGACCTCGACAAGCTGCGAGGGAACTACCCCGAGGCGAAAGAGGCTCTCGACAGGGCGATCGTCGTCCTGCAGGATTTCCTGGCCAAGCACGAAGATGATCGCGTGCTGCGACTCAGCTCCTACAAGAAGCGCCTTCAGGAACGCCGCGACAAGATCGTGGAAAAGCTGGCAAAACCGAGTGCCGAGCCGATGACCACTCCAGCGACCTGAGGCTCTCTCGTCGCTCAGGTTCGTCACACAGGCGAATTCGCCCCCCACCGGCGAGCGGGGCGGCGTTAGCCCCACCGGTGCTTCTCCCCGCTGTGCCGGGATTCCAGCATTCAAACACCGCAAGCGTCTAAGCACCATCCGGCTCACGCCGGACGCTCGCCACTGGGCGTGTTGTGCAAATGCGTCGACTGAAGCGGTATTACTTCCTCTTCACCGAATATCGAATATCAACGGGCTGAAAGTAGCCATCGAAGTCATACGGCCAACTTTCATGGACGCAATAAACGCTCAGACTCGAGTCAGTCAGGCGGTAGCTCAGCGGCTTCCCCAAAATCGGATCGACCAGTGAAGTCGAGCCGTCGCGTCCTTTTCCAATGAGGTCGACATCAATGGCGGAGATCGTCGCGGGATATGAGCCATGTCGAAGCCGATGACGCTCTGCAGCCAGCAACGCATTCAGGCACGCCTGGCTGACATGATTGCTCGCCATCGTCGTGGCTAAGTCTTGGAATTCTACGAGAGAGTCAAACGCGGTCCCCGATCTTCTCTCGTCGAACCGCATGGAATTCAGCCATCGACTAGTGTTGAGTGCCTTCATTCGCTTGCTGAAGCTCGTCAGCTCAGTCAGCATCTCTGCCCAAGACCTTGTGTGAGCTGGCCTCGACTCCAGACGTCGCAACATGTCGAATTCATTGGCTGTCGCGAACGGGAATCGAGAGCGTTCTTGCACATAATCGACACGGTCGACCAATTCATAGGCCATACAAGTTCGGGTGACATCAAGGTAGTCAACCTGGCAGATCAGCTTTTGAAATTCATTGAGCATCCGATCATCTGTCGGCTCCTCGTTAAGAAAATCAATCACCTCATCCAATCCATCAGTGCCCCATGCGAACCCTTCAGCAGCGCCCTCACGGGTGTTGGACAAGGCGAGTATTGCCTGAATCGCCTGGAAGCGACGAGGATTATCACGGTGATAACGTGCGGTTCGTGACTCCAACCAGAGAAGTCCTGAAACCGTCTGAATATCTCCGCGGTAACCGACGGGATACCTCGCCTGCCCGCCTGCCTGGGCAGCGTGATACAACGCCTGAATCTCGGGGGCGAGCTGTTTGAGAAACGACTCGACATCCGCCCGTCGATCCCACGGTTCTCCGGGGGACGGTGGCGTATGGCTTAACATCTGAAAGGAAGAATTGTCATTTTGACGGCGAGTTTCCAGCACTCTGAAGATCGTGTTCGTCGCCTTCTCAATCGCTGGCAACCACAACGCTGAGTTGTCAGTTCCCCCGACGGGCGGCCGAGAGTACTTCGCCAGCTCCTCTCGATTCGTGGGCAGCCCCTCAGCTCGCCACTTGGTATAGATCACATTGATCTGGTGACGCTGATACCAATGGATTCCGCCCACAAACAATACGAACGCCACAGTGCCAACGAGTAACCTCCGACACCAGACCGGCATCCGATGAAGAGCGTTCCGCCTGGGGAAATTCGTTTCCATCAGGACTCCTGGGCGAGCCGAGGATGCTTGGTGACTCTCAATCCAGTCTGATCACCAGACCTGAATCTCCAGCTGCAGCTCCACCCCGTGGGCTTCGGCGACCTTGGTCTTCATGACGTCGATCAGCTTCAGTACATCAGCTGACTTCGCGCCGGGCTCGGTGATGATGAAGTTGCCGTGGCGGTCGCTGACCTCGCACTTGCCGATCTTCATCCCCTTCAGTCCGGCCTGCTCAATCAACGCCCCGGCACTCAGCCCGCGTGGATTCTTAAAGACACACCCCGCCGACTGGAACGACAACGGCTGGGTCGATTTCTTCATCACCCACAGCTTGTGCATCCGTTCGGCAATGTCATCCGGAGTGTCCTTGGTCAGTTCAAACTCCGCCTCGACGACGCACAGCTCGTTGATACTGCTGTGACGGTATTCGAAGACGAGTTCGTCGCCCTGACGGACGAACTTCTCGCCCTGAGCCGTGATCACTGTGACTGAGTGGACGTGCTCGCCGATTTCGCCATTGCGGCCGCCAGCGTTTCCCTTCAGGGCCCCCGCGATGGTTCCAGGGATTCCCACCAGCGTATCGAGCCCGGCCAGCCCCGCCTTGACGGATTCAGTGATCACGTGCGACAGCATTGCTCCGCCGCCCGCCCGCAGGCGTGTGCCCTCGATGGTGACCTTGGAAAAGGCCGGATCAGAGAGGCGAATCACAACCCCACTCACGCCCTCGTCTCGAACAAGGAGGTTCGAGCCCCCTCCGAGCATGTGAACGGTGATCTTATTTTCGTGGCATACGCGGATCACAGCGGCCAGCTCGTCCACCGAGCGAGGCTGTATCAAACGCTGAGCCGGACCTCCGACCTTGAGCCAGGTCAAAGGAGCCAGTGGCTCGTCACGAAGCGTGATTGCGGCGAAGTCTTCCAGTGAGTTCATGGTAGATGTGATCAATGTCCCCGGCCCCGACAGTCAACACGACGTCACCGGGCCGAGTGTGAGTCTCCAAAGTGGTCCACGTATGGTCAAGGTCGGCCACAAAATGGGCATTCGGGTTCTCACGGCGAACCCCCTCGACCAGTTGACGGGACAGGTCGATTCGTTCCGTGCCAGTCGCCTCTCGGGCTCCAAACACTGGCTGAATCAGCACTCCATCTGCGCGGCAGAGTGCCTTCACGAACCCGTCCGACAACTCTCTTGTTCGGGAAATCTGATGGGGTTGAAAGACACACCAGATGTGCCGCCCCGGAAACCGGTCACGGGCCGCGTCTATCAACGCTCGCAAGGCTGTGGGATGATGGGCGTAATCGTCGACCCATGTCACGCCGTTCCAGTCACCCCGTCGCTCGAACCGCCGCCGGATCCCCGCAAATGTTTGAGCGGCAGCTGTGAACTCGGCTGGAGTCACGCCATGCTCAGTGGCGATGGCTAGGGCCGTGAGTATGTTGATCGCGTGATGCTGTCCCCAGAGCGGACACGTCATACTCACTGTGGTGCGGTTGGGCAGGCGAACCGCCATGTGCAGCCCCGCCTTCGTCGATTCGACCCGTTCGGCGAAATAGTCCGCCTGGTCATCGGTCGTGGAGACAAAAACGGTGCGTGCCGGTGAATCAGACGCGACGGAACAGGCCGTTTCGCAATCGCGATTCGTAACGAGCAGGCCGTCGGCCGGGATTCGTGAAATGAACTCTCGGTAGGTCGCGATCGCTCGATCAAACGTCGGAAAGCAGTCGAAGTGGTCGGGCTCGATCCCCAGCAGCCCCACGACGCGCGGGCTCAGTTCCAGAAAGTGCCCGCGGTACTCACAACTCTCCGCGACCAGAACTGGCTGAGACGGCTGCAGACGTTGAACACGCTCATTCGGGAGGGCGAAGCTCCCGCTGAGCCGCCGTTCGAGTTGGGCCCCCGCCGAGGCCAACGACTCAGCGGCAATCTCGCCCACCCCTCCAAGCACTCCATTCAGTCCCGTATCGATCATCTCCGCCCCGCAGAGAATCGACGGCGTCAGACCCGCTTGACGCAGCACATGCCCGACCAGAGCGGTGGTCGTACTCTTGCCGTGTGTCCCCGCGATGGAGATTCCCCGGTGTCCGTGCATCAACTGGCCAAGTGCCTGGGGGTAAGACCACTGCGGGATGCCGAGTTCTTGAGCGGCCAGTCGTTCAGGGTTGGTCTCGGGGACCGCCGGGCTGTAGATCAAGAGATCGGTCTGCGGCGGCAGGTGTTCCGCCGAGTGTTCGGGAAAGAGACGCATGCCCCGGGTCTGAAACTGGGCGATCGACTTCGGTGTGGCTGACCGATCCGAGCCAGATACCTGCCAACCTGCTGCGGCGAACCACTCGGCGATGGCTTTCATTCCGGTACCCGCCATGCCCACACAATAAAGCCGGCGAATGGCAGCAGCCCCCGCAACTCCGAGAGTGTCGGAGCCGGGACGCAGGTCGTCCATGCGTGGCCATCCTGGCCGCGGGCTGCTCATCCATGAATCCTGTGAGACCTCGAGCCGCTTCAGTGCCGCCCGAACATCGATCATCTCGCGGAAGTATCGACGAAATCGGCAAATGCGCAAAGAGGAGGTTGTGACATTGAGGCAACTCCCCAGGAGCGGCGGGCGTCAGCCCGTCGAGGCGTGGAGCGTAACCATCACCCCAACTTGCCGGTCACCCCTCGGCAGGCTGACGCCTGCCGCTCTCAAATCGTTACGACGACTTCCGCAAGTTGCCTGCCGGCGTGTGTTCCGCCAAGTCGGCAATCATGTCGAGGGTCGCCTGCTCCACAGCCTTTTCCCACTCTTTGGGCTCGTAGCGATCTTTGTACTCCTTGCGTTTCGCGGCAAAGATTATCCCGCGAGAGCTGTTGATCAGAGCCCCAGTCCCGTCGGCGTGGAACGCACTCGCGACATCGGCCGAGGTCCCCCCCTGGCTGCCATAACCCGGAATCAGCAGCGGCACGTGCGGCATCTGGGCCCGCAGCTGGGCCAACTGAGCGGGATGAGTCGCCCCGACCACAGCTCCGATGCTCCCCGATTGCTCGGCTTCAACTGCGGTTGCTCGGGCCAATCGCTCAACCACATCAGCCACGCATTGGCTGACGGTCTGGCCTTCCGAGAAGCGGTCCTGAAAGACCCCCGATCCAGGATTGCTCGTCTTGACGAGGACATACAACCCGGCGTTCTTCGCGTTCGCGACCTTCACAAACGGGTCGAGCGTATCGCTGCCCAGAAACGGGTTGATGGTCAACGAATCCGCTGGCCAAGCTGCTGCTTCGGGATCGTCCCCCGCCAGCCAGGCCGCGGCATAGCCCTCAGCTGTTGAGCCGATGTCGCCGCGTTTGGCATCGGCGATCACGATCAGGCCCCGCTTGCGAGCGTGTCGCATGACGGTGTCGAGGACTTCCAGCCCCGCCGGACCGCACTCTTCGAAGAACGCCACCTGCGGTTTGACGGCGGGGACCAACGGAGCGACGACATCGATGATCCGGACGCAGAACTCCTCGTACGCGACCGCCATCTGCTGCCGCAGGTTGGAGGTCGCCGCCCGGGCTCGCTCCAGCACATCTTCCGGGAGTTGATCAAACCGCGGATCAAGCCCGACCAGAGCCGGAGTTTGCTTCGCTCGGATTGCCGAATTCAGTCGTTCAATGTAGGTGGCCATGGCCCGATTGTCGCAGAGCGAGATCAGATTGGAAGCCAGCAAGAATTGAGCTTTGCTGAATTTTCATCTCGCCCCGCGGCCATGTCACTTTCAGGACAGACAGGATTGTCTGTTCTACTGAACGCCGAGTTTCTTGATCTCTTCCACCGACAAGGCCCGGTCGTACACAGCTGCTTCGTCCAGCCGACCTTCCCAGTTCGATTGATTGTCGCTGCGGCCGCCGAGGAAGAACTGGTCGAAGCCTGTCGGGAATCCGGCGGAGCAGGGCACATCGATCTCCGGTTCACTCTGACCGTTCAGATAAACCCGTACGCGATCGGCCTCTCGCACGAACACCACATGGCTCCAGGTCCAACGATCGATCACCGTTCGGCCCACGACCGGCTTATCACCACCGTGCTGGAAGATCAGCTTTCCGGGCTCCGTCGCGGTGCCACCAATCCCAACATGGTCCCCACTCGTTCCGATGGCATGGTTCTCGTCGCGAGAGAAGATCCATCCGGCAGTCTCCCGCCCATCGTTCGGCATCCCGTTCCAGCACCAGACGGACAGCGTGTAGCTCTCGCCGATACCCGGCACGCGTGTTTCCATCCGTCCGCCGGCAAAGTGGGCCGCCCGGTTCGTCTCTCCATTCAGGCAGAACTGCCCCGACTTCGGACCTTCCAGGAAGAACACCACGCCCGGCTCGTAGATTCCGTCGTGGTGCTGGCCCGCCCGGTCGAACGCCCGAGGCCCTTCCATCTCATCCATTCGCCAGTACGCAGCCGGATTCAATTGCTGAATCGCCAGTGAGGCGGCACCACTCGACTGCTGGTAGACCTTGCGAGGCTGGCCCGCGACAGTCTCCAGAAGTTTTAAGCCCGCAGCTGCGATCATCGGCTCGGCGGCGACTTCGAGCCCCGCCGAGCGTGCCGCCCAGGTGTTGTACCCGCCCAGTACGTGCTGCTCGGGTGGTGGAATATACCCGTCCCCGCCGTTAGCTAACTCGATCACCATGGTCTGTTGAATCGGGCTACGCAGCTTGAGCTTCAATCCAGTCAGTGCGTAAGTCTCATTCGGTGTGGTCGCGATCGCGATGTCGCCGATGCGGATCGCCTGCTGGCAGATCTCCGTCGATTGTCGCTGGTCGAGGATCACCTGTTCGCGGGCATAGACCTCTTCGGTCGTTTTCGGAGGGCGGTCCCCCATCTCAGCCACGATCTTCTTCGCCCATTGCAGACGCTGGGCATCAGGCACGCGGTACTTGAGCCGCATACGTGTCTCAGCCATCGCCAGATCGGCGTTCGCGATGTACTTGATCGATTGCAGCCCCGACTCCGCGATCTTGATCATGTCGTTGGCGTAGCCAGTGACTGTCCAGTCCTGGTCGAGGTAGGGCGGCTTCCGCGTGTAGTCCCGCCGCCAGATATCCCCGCTGCAGCCGTGCGACATGAGCGCCACAAACGGCGGGTGATCCTTGCTCTCGGGCGGCGTGAGGTGGCTCTTGAGTCCCTCGCAAAACAACCCGAAGTAGTCGGCATTCAAAGGCTCAACGCCAGAGAAATAGTGCATCGAGAAGTTCGCCAGTACCGCAATCGGTCGTCCGCTCAACGACTGAAACGAGATCAACGACAGGTCGGGATCTTCTGGCCCCGACTCGCCGGTCACGTTGTCCCAGTTCGCTCCCGCGTGCATATTCGCTCGCAACGTCGGGTTACCGAAGGGGTCATTGGTCACGCGGTCGGGCCGAATGATCCAACGACGCACAGCGGTGTAATCGGCTGCGTTCTTGACGGCCCAGCCAACCTGGGCCGGTTCGAGGTGCGACTCCGCCTCGACAATCGCGTCGGCGATCTTCACTCGCAGGAACGGCACATAAGCCGAGTCGGGATCGGTCCCCAGGCACCCCATCGACGCGGGGGCCGTGTGCGTATGCGTCGCCGAGATCAACATCCGATCGGGCCGGATCTTCGTCCGCGTGGCTGCCAGCCCCTTCACATCATCCAGGAAATCCCGAGCCATCATACAGCTGTCGACCACGACGATCGCGATCCGCTCTTTACCGTCATCCAGCACAATCGCCCGGGCATTGAGCGTTGAGGTCGCCTTTGTCGCTGTGTTCGCGGTCATCCCCCCATTGACCAGCACCGGGAACATCGTCGGCGTCACGTCCACCGCAGCTGCGCCGACCTTGAGCTCGGCCCGTGCCACAGCACCGCTCTGCCACAGCAGCACCGACCAGGCCAATACCAACGAACCAACTCGCACAGCTGCCGCGATTCTTCTCGTAGACGTCATTGGGGTCACTCATCCAAGGTGAAAGGGAGCAAACGCATCCTCAAGTTACCTCGCCACCGCCTTGCGTGACAGTGAACGCGACAAGTGAACTTTGATCACAGAGGCCAGTCTGCCCTGTGGGCAGTGAGCATTGATGTTCGTGAGTCGTCTGATGGACACAACCTGGGGGCAAAGTTTTCGAGAATTGCTCCTTCAATCCCAAGCTCCCCCTCCATCGTCGCTGTTAGCACGCTCGTTCGTTAGAGCGAGCCACCTCGATGTTGATGGCAATAACAGGGGGACGATGACGCAGATGGCCAATGCACCGAAAGTGGCGTTGAAAATGATCGCTACGGTCAAGTCGCTGTCGGGGGCTCTGAGTGATGCAAACATCATTGCGGTAACACAAGCAGCGACAGTCCCTCCCCACACCAACCCAATCGTACGTGAAAGTGGTCGCCGTTCGTCGATTCGCTTTGAGGCTGACATGCCTAAGATTCCAAGCCCAAAGGTCAATACTCCAGGTCCGAACACATGCAATCCTACAAAGGCTCCTCCTACGATCATGCTGAAAGAAAACAGGAACAGCAGGATGCCACCCACAGCTGAACAGGTGGAGGCGAGACGTAATCCAGCAGGCTGATTAGTGCTCATCTGCATGTCTCCAATTTGTCGCCAACCGAATGTGCAACGTCGAGTGGTACTAATTGGCTCGATTTGAGGTCTAATACTTGTGGCTTGGCACTGGAGGTTATCCTACGAGTTGGCTGCCAAATGAGCCAACCTGTAACTCGACTTCGCCTACTTTCCTGCCTTCTGACTCAATACCTCCAACGGCAGTAACGGGCATCCCGGTTTCGGTTCGACCAGCAGCAGGGCTTCGGCGTGTTCGACGCCGCATTCTTGGCCGCGGCGCAGCTGCATCGGGGCGTGGTGGTCGGCCCAGATGGTGTCGGGCTTCTGGCTGGTGTGACGCATCAGGGCCTGGAATTTCTGGTCCTTGACCGGGCCGATATCGATGTACTGGTTGGGGGTGTAGGCGAGCGTCTGGTGCCCGGCGTTTACCTCGAAATAGTACAGGTTCCAGCCTCCCTGCCGCTGGTAGTTCCGCCAGACGAGCGTGCTGATCACCTCATGATCGGGATGCGTGTCGACGGGCCAGTGCGTCAGCACGATGTCGGGCTTCTGTTCCGCGAGCAGCTTCGTGAATTTCTCCAGCGTCGGCTGATCGGCGTAGAACTCACCAGCGGCATACTCCAGAAACAACGGTTTGGCATTCAGGATCGCACACGCAGCTGCAGCTTCCTCTTGCCGGACTTCTTTTTCGGGGCGTTCGAAGTAGGTCCGTCCTGTCCGAAACGTCACTGCATACACCACCGTGACTTCGTGTCCCGCCGCGGTCAGTCGAGAGATTGTTCCGCCGACCCCTGACTCAGGATCATCCGGGTGAGCTCCACAGACGAGGATCTTGAGTTTGGGTGCAGAGGCGGGCTCGTCTGCGTGAAGCAGTGGAGTTGATATGCCGAAGAGAAGCACGGCCAGAACCACCAAAATCAGCGCGGACCTACTCATCATCTCTCCGACTCACGTATGCCCATCTGAATACTCCCGAAATGAACAGACAGGAATGTTTATTCCACTGTCCTACTGAGGTGGGGCAGACTTTCTTGTCTCTCCCGAGTGAAGATGAAATCTGGCTCCGCTCCCGTGGTGGTCCTGCACCGAAGCAGAAGTTTCCCCCTACGAGTAGCCTACCCCCTGCGAGCCGGTCGCTTGTTGGTGGTCACGCACACGTCGGCGATTTTACCCGACTCTTCGATGGCCACGTGGAACCGTTGTTCCCCTTCCAAACGGTGAGTTGTCATGTGATAGGCAGGACTGAACGCAGCAAGATAAGGTCGCACATCCGGGGTCTTCGGCATCCGCAGCTTGCCCCACGAGCCATCGCCGAGGTAGAGCACACCGTTCTTGTCCTTCATCCCGTTGGTCAATGGATGGGTCCGCTTGAAAGCGTGGTCGTGATGCTCCAGAACGACATCGACGTTGTAACGTTCAAAGAGCGGTGACCAGTGCAGACGCTGTTCCTCGCCAGTCCCAAACTTCCCCTCAGCTCCGGTAGGAACGCGTATCGAGGGATAGGCCGGCACGTGATTAGCCACGATCAGATGCGGACGAGACTGCCGCTCGGCCAGTGTCTTGGCGAGCCAGTCGGTCTGCTCGCCCGCGATGGGAGCGATGTGTCCCGAGTCGAGTAGCACCAGACTGAGGTAGTCACCGATGTCCAGCACGCCGAAAGTCTTCTCGGGATAGAACCCGTCAAACACACTCAGGTACTGCGGTGCATTCTCGCGCTGGCCTTTGTACCCGCCATTGACCTCGTGGTTTCCGATACCAGCGAGCATCGGGATCAAGCGACCCTTCACGTCGACCATGTGAGCCCGGTAGTTTCGCAAGTACTGCGTGAACGTCTCGGGAGACCGCCCGTTGTCATAAGCCAGGTCCCCCATGATCAGGGCAAAGTAGGGCTCCTGCTTCGCAGCCAGCACGTTGGTGTTGATGGCATGCTCATCAATCCCGGCATCTCCACCGGTGACAAACTGGATCGTGTCGGTTGCCTTAGCAGGCATCGTGCGGAAACGCAGCGTCGGCTCCACGCCGCCGATCTGAAACTGGTACTCCGTCCCTGGCCGGAGCCCCTTGATGTGGCAGCGATGCACCTTGAGGTCGGTATTCGGATAGGGTTTAAGCACGGTCGGTACGATTTGCCAGACGGGCGACCCCAGCGTTGCGTACTGAACCGAAACGTCCGCGTTTGTGACAGGTCCTACCCATTGCACGGTCATCGTTGTTGTCGGGTCTTCCTGCCACGTGAGAAATAACGTGTCAGGTCCCTGAACCGCGGGAGACTCCGATGCCACCGGCTTCACGCCCCCCGTGTCCGCCGCCCACGCCCGCGACGCAAACGAAAACGCAGCTGCACCACTGAGCGCAGTTCCAAAAAACGACCGACGGTCGATGCGTGCCATGCTGTCCTCGCGAGTCAAAAGGGAGCTGTGATTTGTGTTCGAATCATCGTACTTGAGTCATGGGTGACTCAAGAGAATGAAAGTGCATTTCCTCAAGGATTACAAAGCTTCAAGAGTCAATCGTTGCTGCCATTGACACAATTCGCACCTCATCGCAGTCTATCGATCGCATCCGACTTCGTGATGCGTGGGCGGACCATAAGTAACCCAATAACATCCCATCCCCTGTTTGATCGAACCCAAGAGACGACTGATGGCCATGTTCCAAACCCTGCGGCTTCCGGTGGCTCCAATTGATACGGCGGCGGATGGGACGGATGTGCGGCCGCTGTTGCAGTTGCAGGGAGGCAGCATGGCTCACTTTGAGCTGAGGCCCGGAGCGGTGTCGAAGGCGGTCACGCATCGGACCGTTGAGGAGGTCTGGTTCTTCCTGGGTGGTCGCGGCGAGATGTGGCGGAAGCAGGGCGACCATGAGGAGATCGTCTCCGTGGAGGCAGGAGTCTCGGTAACGATTCCGCTTGGGACTCAGTTTCAGTTTCGTTCATACGGGTACGAACCGCTGACGTTTATTCTGGTCACGATGCCCCCATGGCCGGGGCCGGATGAGGTGTATGAGGTTCCGGGCAAGTGGACTCCGACCGTCGGGGGATAAAGCCTGGTTGGAGGAGGTAATGATCCAATCATTGCCACCTCGTCGCCGATCCTTGCGAATCTGGCGACTTTGCTCGAATCGAAGGCAATCTCTGTCCGTTTCGATCCATCCCTCTGGACGAACTGACAAACGGTTGCTTCAATGTGCCGCGTCGCAGTGGGCTCGCCTGCGGCCACTCGCGGCATCTTCGGAACGTGCTTGATGATCTATTACGACCGGCTCAACTGGCGAAAGACTGTCTTCTCACTGCGAGGGACAGCTCTTCAGAAAGCCTTGCTGCGAATCCTTCTGGCGGTGCTGTTTGCCACCGCGATTCAAGCTGCCTACCGCGAGGGGGTTTACCACATCGAGTGGATGAAGACGTTCGTCGGTCTTGATCCAACCAGTCACGCGGTCCTGGGGTCATTGCTGGGGTTTCTGATTGTTTTTCGCATGAATGCCTCTAACGTCCGCTATTGGGAAGGGCGAACACTCTGGGGCCAGATCATCAATTGCAGTCGCAATCTCGCACGAGCCGGTATCGAATACACATCCGATGGAGATGAATTAGCAAACCTGATCGTCGGCTACACCATTTGCCTGCGGCGGTCCTTGCAAGGGGACAATGATACGGTCGAGGCGGATCGTTTCCTGCCCGATAATGTCCGGCTGGACGCCAACCAGTTCAGCAACAAGCCGGTCGCGGTTGCCGCAGCGATTACCCACTGGATCGCGGAGCACCGTCGCAGCGGACAGCTGGATCCGCAACTCGTGCGCCATTGTGAAAACGAGCTGTCGCGGATTGTTGATGCGCAGGGCGGCTGTGAGCGAATCCTGAAAACACCGATGCCGTTCGTTTATGTGGTGATGATCAAGCAGCTGATTCTGGTGTATCTGGCCACGCTGCCCATCGCGTTGTGCGACCGGATCGGGTGGTGGACACCGTTACTGGTCGCCATTGTGTCGCTCGGTCTGTTCGGGATGGAAGAGGCCAGCGTCGAGATCGAGAACCCGTTTTCCAGGGACGACAATTGTCTCGACATGGAGTCATACACCGTCACTATCGCCCGCGATCTGGGGCAAATGGTGGCGAGGAAAACGCGGTTGGGATAAAGGCTCAAACTCGTGCAGTCGACTGTACGTCCGATACCAGCCTCATTTCCTACTCTTCAAAGAATGCCTTCAATCGCGGGGCTAGCCACACGCCGTCTTTCTGGCCGAGGTCGATCAGCTGTTCGATATAGGTCTTCTCGAACATGACGGTACTCAAAAACTCCTGGCTGCGAACTTCGTTGGTCCCGAGCCGTCGCATCAGGTAGTTCAGAGTGCTCGGAAAATTGTGTCGCAGGCGGTAGGCCATCGCGCTGATGTCTTGCGACGGGCGGATCACCATCAGCTTGATATCACGCATTCCGTGACGTTTTTCCTCGGGCAGCTCGCGCGCCAGCTTGTTGATCCAGCGCATTTCCTGGACGTCGTAATCGAGCTGGTCAAAGAACTCCGCACTGTACATGGCTGCCATTACGGTCGCAGGCGACGGCGGAGTATTCGCTATCGGGTGCACAGTCTCTTCGCCCATGTAATGATTCGAAATGGTCAAGATTCGGTCGGCACCGCTTTCCATCGCGGGGGCCAAAGGGTTCACCAGGCGGATACCGCCATCCCCGAACCAGTCATTGCCGATTTGAACCGGAGGAAAGAAGAGCGGAAGGGCCGACGAAGCCATCACATGCTCGATGGTGAGTGCGGCTTCCACGCTCCTTTGCCGGGATTTCTTCCTCAGGTCGTCAAAGTGGCCCTGATAGAACGTGATGGTTTTACCCGTGCCGTACGACAGTGCCGTCAGGGCGACTGCCTTGAGATGTCCCGCGTCGATGTTCTGTTGAATCCCCGGAAGCGAACCGTCTCGGCTGCCGAGCGCGTCGTACAGGAATGCTCGGAGCGGGGACGTGTCGACCATTCCATAGACTTTTCCGATCCCGAACGGATTACCGATGGTGAGTTGGGCTCCCACCCTCATCAGGCGGCAGAGGAGGGAGATACCCTCTGAGACAAACACATTATCGAGGCGCAGCTCCCTCCACAGTTCGACCAGTCTGTCCATCTGCTCCTGCAGCGTACCGACGTGGCTGGCGAGCAGCGAGATGTTGATCGCTCCGGCCGATACCCCGGTGAGAATTGGAAACCGGTAGTCAGGATACATCCGCGAAATGGCGAGAAGCACTCCCACCTGATACGCAGCTCGTGCTCCCCCGCCGCAGAGCGCCAAGGCAATACGCCGTGTCGACCGATCATGTCCCTGGCTGCTCAATGAGGTCGCATCAGTGGGGGGAGGGGAGGTCATACTCTCGTCTACACACCTTCGTCCGGGTCATCGTTCTTCGTCGTGATGACATATAGATCATCGGAGCAGGAAGCTCCAGTCAGGTTTCTCCATGGGGACTGAATCCGGGCGCTGACGATTTCTGCTCATCGGGGCGAAAGGGCGCTCGTTATTTATTGGACTTCGACGTGCGCGAGTCGCTCCCCAGCACCTCAATCAACCCAGCTTGTTTCGCCTGCGGTACGGGATCTTCGTAGGGCAAGGCTTTCAGGTACTCGACGAGGTCGGCAACCTGAGCGGGGGTGAGCTGAGTTGTCGTTCCATGTTTGTTGTCAGGGTTGAAGGTGGTCAGAACTTCTTCGAGGGTTTTGGCTTTTCCATGGTGCAAGTACGGAGCCGTGCGGTAGACGCCGATCAACGTCGGGGTGTCATACTTGGGCCCCATCTTTTCGGAGGCATCGGCGTTTCCGGTCCCCACGTCGTGCAGCTTGCGATCAACACCCGGTTGCGAATCGGTGAAGAACGGCCCGCTGTGGCACTTGGCACAACCCGTTTCGTCCGAGAAGAAGAGCGTCTTGCCACGTTGGGCGGCCTCGCTCAAACCGCTCTTCGAGTGCGGGCTCAACGAAAACGTGTGTGAGTTGGTGTAGACCGCCAGCGCATCGAGGTCACGGGACAGCCCCTGATTCGGCTTGTCCATTGACTCATGAATTGCACTGCGGGCCAGACCTCGTCCCTGCATCAGCGGGCCGCGAATCGTGTGCTCGAAGTCCTGTACCTCGTCCCGGTCAGCTGACCAATGCAGCGGGTGTGTCCACGCCAGCCCGAAGATCGCCTGGGTATCGCGGAGTCCTTCAGGCTGCTGCCACACACGGCCATCCGAATCTCCATCGGGGTGGCAACTGGAGCAGGAAATCCAACGCCGACCGACCATTGGCTGGTTCGCGGAATAGAAGAACTTCTTGCCCGCCAGCAGCACCTCATCCAGCGGAGACTTGCAGACCGCTATCGTTGCAATGGGACGCAAAGTTCGCGTGTCGTATTCCACGACATTGAAGTCGAGGGCGTTGTAGACGAACAGTGATTGTCCATCAGCGGAGACCTTGATCGCGCGGGGATTCGAGCCGAGTTCCAGAGTCCGCTCGTGACGAATCTCGCGGTAGTTATCGTCGAGGACCTCGCACTCGAACAGATCATCAGTCCCGCTGAAGACGACATACAAACGCTTCGCATCGGGCGAAAGTGCGACCTCCCACGGGTTGGCCACCACATAGGTTCCGTTAAACGAATCCATTTGCATCCGCTTGCGACGGTTTTCCGCAGTGGAGTCGATGTCGACAATCGATACGTACGGGAAGATCGACCCCGATCCGTGCGCGACCGTTGTTCGCGACCGCTGATGGGGGAGATATGCTTTGGGACGGGTCGGGTGGATAATCAACTGACGGGCGAGATTATCCTGCTCGGAGCCGACCCACTCGTCGACCTTTTGACCGGTGGGACGATCGAACGAGCGGACGATCCCGGTGTAGTACTCGGTGATGTAGATGCGTGCGTCTTGCGGATCGAGGGCGATCCCACGGACTGACTTGCCCGCATCAATCGTCCGGGTGATCGAGTACGACTTCGTGTCGACCTCCAACACCTGTCCCGGGTAGTCGAGCGTCACATAGACACGCGATCCATCCTTGGTCGACACCACTCCATACGGCTCATCGAACACAGCAGTGCGGGCCAGCTCTTTTCCGGAATCTGCGTCGATGAAGGCGACCGCATCATCGCGGTAGACCGCCACGGCCAGGGTGTGAGTTGCGCCGACGAACGTCACACCTTCGGGGAGCTTGCCGACCGGAATCTCGCGGAGCTTCTTGTGGGTCGCCAGATCGATCACCGTGACCGTCCCACTGTCGCGGTTCGAACAGGCGAGCAGCTTTCCATCCGCCGACAGGTCCATCAGGCTGTTGGAAGAACCCGCGACCGCCAGAGAGCAGACGCCCATCCAGAACGCTGCCGCAATCCATCCCGTCCACGAATGCCTGCCTGCTTGTCTCATCAGAAGCTCCCTCTGGCTGACTTTTCATCTTGCGGGCGAAGCAATCGCCCGTACTCGTTGTACGCCAGCCATAAAAGTCTGGCAAGGAGCAACGTGGTCCACGTCCCCCTCACCAGTCACTCCAATTCTCGACGAACATCTGCCATTCCCCTTCCTTGCCTTGCTGGCCTCCTGTTCATTTTCTTCTTCGTTGTTGTGGAACAAACTACTTGTTCACTGCGGATTGAATTTGAACATGAGAAAAGCATGGCAACGAAGGGGGAAGGAATGACAGGTGAAGTCGGCCGCGATGTGGAACGGGATGTACTTAACGAGGATGAGAAAATGATGGTGGCTGATTGTCGAAGGGGAGTTGTTATTCAGACTTCTCGGTTCTGAGGAATGAGACGCTCAACTCAATGCCAGTGACCGCCCGTTGACACTCGGGGGGGATCACTCGACAATCCGCCATTCGTCCCGGGTGGGACGTGGTCACTGCACACCGATTTGATGACGAAAGTTTTCCACCGTGGATGAAGCGATTCGCAAGGCTCAGGTTCTGGTTGAAGCCCTCAGTTGGATTCGGCAGTTTCGGGGCCGTTACGTCGTCATTAAGCTGGGCGGCAGTGCTTTGGAAGAAACCGAAGCCGTGCGGCGCTGCCTGAGCGATGTGCTGTTCATGGAGGCCGTCGGCATGCGGCCAATTCTGATCCATGGCGGCGGCAAGGCCATCAACAAGGGGATGGAAGCTGCGGGCATCCAGCCGAAATGGGTGAACGGCCGTCGCTACACGGATGATGCGACGCTCGACATCGTGTCGCGTGTGCTGGCAGAGGAGATCTGCGAAGGCCTGGTCGATGAGGTGCGGGCACTCGGCGGACGGGCTGTGCCGTTGAACTTCCGAACGCAGAACGTGTTGATCGGCGAACGCCTGACCATGAAGGGCGAAAACGGCGAGGAGGTCGACCTCGGTCGCGTGGGACATGTGACGGACATCAATCGCGAACTGCTGGCAGCGACCTGTCGTGCGGGGGCGATTCCCATCATCCCGTCGGTGGCTCTTGATGCCCAAGGGGGCCGCCTCAACGTCAACGCAGACACCGCCGCTGCAGCTGTGGCCCGGTTGCTGCGGGCGGAGAAGCTGGTGTTCATCAGCGATGTGCCGGGGATCTTCCTGGATAAGAACGATCCCAAGACTTTGCAGTCGAACCTGAATATCCCGCGTGTTCGTGAATTGATTGCCTCGGGCGTCATCGCCGGGGGAATGGTGCCGAAAGTCGAAGCCGCGCTGGAGGCTCTCGAAGCGGGGGTAAGCAAGATCCACATCGTCGACGCCCGGATCCCGCACTCGTTGCTGCTGGAGATCTACTCTGACACGGGGATCGGAACTGAAATTGTGAAGTAGACCGATGCTTGCGGGCGATCGGTGATCAGGTCACGGCGATCGCTCCGGCGATTCGATACTCGACCAGAAGCGTACCTCGGAAGCCACACCCGATGCGGGGTCCTCGATAAAGGCTTGCCGGCTGAGGCTGGTTGAGATCACTCCATCCGCCATGCGGCAGAAGCTGTCGCCCACCACCAGTGCCTCGCGGACATCGTGAGTCACGAACACGGATGTCAGTGCGTAACGCCGGGAGAGATCCCGGAACAGCTGTTGCATTTGCTGGCGAGTCCGACCATCCAGGCTGCCGAATGGCTCGTCGAGGAGCAGGACTTGGGGGTGAGCGAGAATGGCTCGGGCGAAGGCAACTCTCTGCTTTTGACCACCGGAGAGCTGGGTGTCCTTCTTGTGGGCATGAGCTGCGAGATCAATGGCCGAGAGTAGATCGTTGACCTCGGTTTCAATCTGCTGCGGAGACTCGCCGCGAAGGCGCGGAGCGAAGCCGATATTTTCCGCCACTGTCAAATGCTCAAACAGTAGCGGCTCCTGATCCAGATATACGGTACCACGAGATTGAGGGGGCAGCCTCTGCACGTCTTGCCCTTTTAATTGGACACAACCGGCTTTCACGGGGATCAGTCCGGCGATCGCACGCAGCAACGTGGTCTTGCCACAACCCGATTCACCGACCACCACCAGCGTCTCGCCCTGGCGGGAAGACAGGGAAACATCCTGCAAGATGGTATGCTGGCCGTAGCTCACAGAGAGGTTTTGCACTCGCAGAACCTCGGGGTTGGAATCATGGCTGGGGTGAGGACTCATGCTCCGAACTCCTGCGAGTGAGATCGTTGAGTTCGGAGTAGTGCTGAAGACACGACAAACCCCGCGACTGTGGGCAGAAGTAAAACAAGAGCGGCCTGCGCTGCCTGGTTCACGTTGGCTTCGCGTAGAAAGCCAAACAGAGAGACCGTGACGGTGCGAACGCGGCCTCCGCCGATTACGGAGACCAATCCATAATCGAGCCAGGAGAACAGGGCGGCCTGAACGAAGCACACCGCAATCACGCGCGAGAGCGATGGCCAGAGGGCGTGTCGCATCACCGCCCAGCGACCTCCGCCCAGGCTCTTAACGAGGTGCTCCTGGCGATCGATCTGCGGTGACCACAACTCGCTGAAGTACACCCCGGTCAGTGAGGTCGCAAACACGAGTTGGATCAGAACCGTCCCGAGGAATGTACTTGCCAGACCGAGCCGGACCATGAGATCGTACAAGCTGATGCCCACGATCACCGGTGAAAGTACAAAGGGCAGATAGACCGCGAAGCGTGGAAGCTGGCCCGCCGAATGTCGAACCGCTCGTCCGACCCACAACCCACAGAATGTGCCGACAGCTCCCACGACCAACGACATCCCGAGCGATGTGGCCAGGGCTTCTCCCAGCCGATCCCGATCGGCCAGGAACCTCAGCCAGGGGGATAAATCGACACGCTCTGGCTTCAAGGCCGGGAACGCCCATCCCTGACCAAGTGACATCAACACCAGTAATACGTACGGCAGAACGATCACCAGTTGCACGACTCGGCGCAGCCAGACGTTGTACGTCCGTGTCGGTGGGAGTGTCGTCTCTTCAGTCACGGTCAGACCTCCGAAACAACATCAACCACAACACCCCAGACGCCAATGCGAAATAGACAACGGAAAGCACAAACGCGATGGGGCGATCAGACAAATCAAACTGTGCAAAATGACGCTGGGTCAGCACAGAAAAGAACTGTGGCGATTGCCGCCCCAACAGGAGTGGGATCTCATAGCTGCCGAGGTTGAATAGAAATGTGAGCAGGATCAGCGACTTCCCCCGCTTCCACAGCATGGGGCAGGCGACACTCCATCGGCTTTGCGACGGCGTTGCCCCCAGCGAGTGAGCCAGCTCTCGGAATCGGTCGATGCGCGCGGTCTCCCAGGCATTTAAGAAAAACAGCGTGAGGAGCGGGAACGCCCCCAAAGTCTGAGCCACGATGATCCCACATGACCAACGATCGTTCACTAGAGTGGGAAACTGCTCCGGCGAAGCAATCGCCCCTAACGCATGTGCGAGGCGGGACAGATATCCCCCGGGGTTGAGGACCTGATAAACCATCAAGCCCATGACCACAGCTGGTGTTCCGAGCAACAGTCCAAGATTCAGAATTGAGGAACGACGGAATCGCTCCTCGGCCCGGTAGAGCACGAAGGCAAGCGACACAGCACTTGCCAGTAGTGTCGAAATCGCAGCCACCATCCCCGTGTGTCGAACACTGTGCCACAGTTCGCCAGTTCGGACGGCCTGGCTCCAGTAAGTGAGTGTAAAGGCCCGTCCAGTCGAGCTTGGCCCGCTCACGCTGTTGAGCAACGAATGACAGAGAACCCAGACGACCGGCGCGACAATCAGCAGAACGAGCAACACGACTCCACACCAATGCCCATCCGCTTTCCAGGCTCGGTCAGGTCGCATGCTCGATGATCTCCCGTCGAAAATCTTTCATCAGCCGTACCATGACCTCCGGAGCTGGTTCCATCAATGCCGAGCGTTCGAGTTCATCGCGAGGAGCCACGCGAGTTCGACCGGGGATCTGTGAGAACTTCAGCTGCCACTCCTCGGGGAGGCGCGACACCGATAACACGCTCCCGTCCCCCCAGACCTCGGGCTGGGCTTTTCTGAGCTGGGCCTCGGGGGTGATGAGAAAATCTATCAGAACCATCGCCGCCGCTTTGTTGGGGGCATTCACAGGAATCCCGAGATAGTGCGAGTTCCGGATCGTCCCGGAGTCGAGGACGTAAGCTTTCGCCGTCGTGGGAAGGACTCCTTGCAATACTTTATTGTCGACCTCCCCATCATTGTTGCTCATGGTGAAGTCGAGTTCGCCGTTGCTGAACAGCTGATGTAACTGGGCGACGCCTTGTGGGAACGTCTCGCCTTGTCGCCACAGAAAGGGGCGGATTTCTTTGATCCATTCCCAGAGCCGTTGAGAGGACCTCCAGTAGACCTGCTCGTTAAACGGTCCGTTGAGTGAATCTCGTCCTCCCGCAAAGTCGTACAACAGAGACTTCAGAAATGTCATCCCGGTGAACTCGACATCCCAGGTGAAACGTCCGGGGTGCGCCCGAACCCAATCGGCGATGGCCTCCTTGGTGCGCGGGGGGGACGGGACCTGATCGCTGCGGTAGATCAAGGTCAGCTGAACATTACCCCACGGACATTCGTAGCCTTCGACTGGCTGCTGAAAGTCGACAGAGATAAACGGATTCGTCCAGTCGATCCAGCGATTGTTCGGCAAGCGGTCGGTGAACGGACCGAAGAGAGCCTTAAGCTGTCGCAGCTGGTAAAAGGTTTCGCCATTGATCCATATCACGTCGATGTCACCGCGAGTTTTCCCGGCCTCCAGCTCGACCGCGAGTCGGTTCACCAGTTCGCTTCCCTGACCACCTATACGTTCAAGCTGTACGCCTGCGGCCTTGCGGAGCTCCACAGCAACATAATCTCGCATATAGGCGTTGATCAACGGGTCACCGTCCCACATGGCCATGCGTACGGTTTGTCCCCGGGCTAGCTGCAGGATCTCATCCCAACTGGCCTCGGCGTTGAGCTCTGGTACGGGAGCCTGTTGTCGACAGCCTGCAAGCCCCAGTGTCGATGCGGCAAGTGCGATGGCTGAACGGCGGGTCAATGTGCTCGGCATCAGCGAGCCCCTCTATCGTCGCGCCCCGGAGTCGTGACCGAGGTCGGAGAGGACGCTGCGGCAGGCTGTGTGAACAGAACCGCAGCTGTTGCAATCCGAATGAGGGCCGTCAACCAGCACAACCCCGCGAAGGTCCAGGCCAGCCGGTTGAACTGATTCGGAAAGAGACAGAACAATACAAAGATGAGGATCGTCTCCGTCCCCTCCATCAGCCCGACGGAGTAGTAGAATGCCTTTTGGCCTTCCCAGCCGCTGGTGATACCACGTTTCGCGGAAATGACTGCGAAGGCCAGGAACGACCCCGACGTCGCCATGAAGCTGTAGTTGAGAACACTGGCCGCCAGCAAGCGTCCGCTATCAGCGATTGCGAAGCTAAGGGGCACGCCGCCGTAAAAAAGAATATCGAGCACAATATCCAGAAAGCCGCCAAGGTCGGTCGCTCCCCGTCGCCATGCGACAGCCCCATCGACTCCATCTGCCAGACGATTCCCAAGCAGCAGCACCAGACCAACACCATAACAGCCGGCAGCAATCGCCCAGCAGCTTCCCATGCCGACGACGAAACCAGCGATGGTGACGGTGTTCGCGGAAACACCTCGAGCATCCACCCACTGTGCAAGGGGCTCCAGCAATGGATCAACGAGACGGCGAATGGAACGATCGAGCATGACAAGACTCACAGGTCGAGACGCTATTTGACCTCGAACACGTGATCTTTGACACCCTGATCGGTGACATCAATCGTCCATGGGGTCTGGGACGGCTGTGCGTATCTGGCTTTTTTCAGCCGCGAGGCCAACTCCGGCGACAACGTAACTTTGTATTGCCCTGGTGGAACACCCTCTCCAAAGGGGTAGGTCTTGGCGGTAAAACTGCCGTCAAGCTGCAACAGGCTGCTCGGCTTGTCGGCCTGAAAGGAGTTGGTTTCGTCCGGATGAAAGTAAATCGCGCCGGCTGTGACCGGCTGTCCGTTCGCGAGCACTTTTCCTGTAACCACAACCATGTGTGGCGGCTCGGGGCCCCGGCTGCAGCCCAGCGACAGGCTGATGGCCAATGAACAGATTCCCAGGACCCGCGAGGTCAGCGTCATCACTTAGAACTCCACCGTTTCGCCATCGGCCATGCGAATGAGACGCCGCATGATCTTCGTGTCGAACGAGAATCCCAGCGAACGGACGCTTCCATCACCAAACGCGAACTGTGGCCCACCCGCGTCGGGCGTCCCCCAGTTACCGCCTCCGCACGACTCAGTACCCACGGTCCAGCCCGATCCGCTGGCCCGGTCGGGAAAGTTGTTGAGCACGGCGTCAGGATAAAGTTCATCCCCGCATCGACCGCATCCACCGGTGCCGCCCAGAATCCACGGCTCGTCCCAGTACATCGAGCCAGACTGGTAGGCCTTCTGGGCCATGGCCTTCTCCCCGAAAAAGATCGTGTTGGAAGTCCCGTCAGTGACGTCTCGGAACCGCGAGACGACACCCCACCCCGCGTAAGTCGTCTTAAAGATGGTATCGTTGGCGGCATAGTCGGACCGCGAGCAGGGGCCGAGGCCACCGTCGCTGTAGGACCACCCGGGGTAGACTGAGTCTGTCGCAGTGATCGGCATCAGGCCAGAACGCCGGGAAGGCATGAGGAAAACTGAGACGGGCGTGGTGACACACAGCATCGGGTCCTGAAACAGTGCTGACTGCTCCAGAAACGGCAGGAGTGAATAGAACGTCGACCCCAGCTGTTGCCTGGGCAGGTTTCGCGGATCACCCCAACGCGGGCGAAAGTTGCCATACCCGGGGATCACGGTGTAGATGTTGGGAGAGGGAATCTCCGCGTTGTTTCGAACCGTGACATAAGGAGAAGTGTTACTAGCCCCGTTGGCGTAGTCATATCCTCCGCTGTTGGGAAGGTAGCCATGCACATCGGAGAAGTTGTGGGCCGCAAGGCAGATCTGCTTAAGATTGTTGCGGGATTGGCTTCGACGGGCCGCAGCGCGGGCTTGTTGCACGGCCGGAAGGAGCAGGGCAACCAGAACCGCGACGATGGCAATGACCACCAGAAGTTCAATCAAGGTAAAACCACTTCGGCGGCAGGATTCGATATGGCGGGCAACAATGCGACGAGTGATCATCCGCTTGATTCTCCCCATCTGACGATGTCGCAGCTTGGAATGCTCACTGGTCACCTGGCTGAATCCGATGACTGCTTCGTCCGGTGACTCGCTTCACGGCACAATTGTAGCCCTTCGTGTGGTGGGCAACCTCATTTGATCGACTCAGAGTATATCGAAGCCCGGTCTACCGACACGTCGACTGGCAGGTTTACCTTGGTAGCTCCTGTGATTGAACGCCATTTCATTTGTGGCTTGAAGTGAACTGCATCGAGCGTGATGATCACCGGACGGGGCATCAATCATCACGAGACAAGTTCCATGACTTTCAGCCGGAGTGTGCCGACCATGCGATTTCACATGCTGTTCTTGATTGCCACGTCGGTTGTAATCGCGTGCTACGGTGCGTCACTCGTGGGCGAGGACAAGCCGTCGGATGTCTCGCGCTGGGAATCAGCGATCGCTGAGTTTGAAGCGGCGGACAAGGCGGCGGCTCCCGAGTCCGGCGGCGTAGTTTTCTACGGAAGTTCGAGTGCCAGACTCTGGAAGCTGAAGGACTCGTTTCCCCACCTGCGAACAGTCAACCGAGGCTTCGGCGGTTCGGACATGGCGGCGGCTGCGCATTTCTATCAGCGTGTTGTCCCATTGCACCGGCCCCGCGCAGTCGTGCTTTACGAAGGGGACAATGATTTGGCGAGCGGCCGCACCGCCTGCCAAATTCTGGCGGATTTCGACGCCTTGATGGCCAAGCACAAGCAGGCTCTTCCCGATGCAAAGTTGATCTGCCTGTCGGTGAAATACAGCCCATCGCGGGCGAAGCTGCGACTCGACCAGGAGGCAGTGAATGCACTGCTGAAAGCTCGTTGTGCCCGTGACCCCCAGCTCGTCTTTGTCGACCTGGCCAGCACGCTTCTTGACGAACAGGGGCAACCTCAGGCCAAGTACTTCATGCCAGATATGCTGCACCTCAACCCCGAGGGATATCAACGTTGGAACGAGGCGTTGTTACCCGTCCTTGAGCAGGCGATCAAGACGCCCGAGTAGCGTGTCGGCGGGAACGGGGCGTCGTGCTCCCTCTCGCCATCGATGCCCCGGCTTACCGTTCAGACATGGTGTTCCCGCATGGCTGCGATTTCTCTCGAACTCCCGACGATCCAGAACTGGAGCTGCCATAATTGCGGCGGCTGTTGTCGGCAGCATGCGATTTACATCACGCAAGCCGAAGAGCAGCGGATCATCGGACAGAAGTGGGGAGATCTTCCCAACTGGCCTGCTGGGCAGAGTATGTTTGTGGCCGATGGACCGCGTGGACAGAAGCGACTGGCGACACGCAGTGATGGTGGGTGTGTCTTCCTCGATGACCAGGGCCTGTGCCGCATCCACGCCAAGTTCGGAGAGCCTGCGAAGCCGCTGGCCTGTCAGATTTACCCGTATGCCTTTCACCCGTCCGGTGACGGATTGACGGTGAGCTTGCGTTTCAGCTGTCCGTCCGTGGTGAAGAACCTGGGACAGCCAGTGATCGATCAGCAGAAGCACCTCGTCCAACTGGCGAGGCAGGTCTTGCCCAACGACTACAAACCGCTCCCGCCTCCGGAACTGGTGCGAGGACAGTCGGTCAGCTGGGAAGATTTCCTCGATTGCGTGGATGCTCTCGATGCGATGCTGGAGGTGCCAAACACGCCGCTGACACTTCGACTGCGCCGCATCCTGGAGTGGGCTGCGCTGCTGGAGCAGGCCCCGATCCCACATCTGAGCGGTGAGAAGCTGACCGCGATGATTGAGTTGCTTTACGCGGAGTGTGAGCATCGGATTGTCGGCGCGGAGCCCACTGTCGCCGAATCGACTCCCACCGCAGTGGGGCAGAAGCTGTTTCGGCTGGCAGCGGGGCAATACGCCCGCCACGACACGCTGGCCACTCGGCCGACACTCAAAATGCGATGGGAGTTTTTCTGGTCGGGCATTCGCTATGCCCGGGGAAAGGGGCTGACTCCGACTCCACATCGCCAGCTGGCGGCGGTTCCGTTTGCGGCGTTGAACGAGTCATTCGGGGGATTGACTCCCGAGATGGAGCAGATGCTGACTCGTTATCTCAGAGTCAAAGTTCAGGGCTTGCATCTGTGCGGACGGGCGGCGTACGGCGAGTCGTTGATCGACGGAATGCGAACGATGACCTTAGTGATTTCGGTCATCTTGTGGATCGCCAAGTGGATTGCCGCGTCGCAAGGACGGACCGTCTGGCGGCTCGATGATTTGATTGAGGCGATCACGATTGTTGACCACAACCACGCCTACTCCCCAGCCTTCGGCACGCGCAGCTCACGGTCTCGCGTCAGGATGCTGCAACAGCTGGGTGACTTGAGCCGATTGCTGATCTGGACGGCGAGATGACGGCTAAAGTGTCATGGCCTCGCCACCTATTTCGAGCTGGCGCCACCGACCTCAACCACTTTCCCAGCGGACAGCAAAACGAGCCGCGTCGAAATGCGGTCGGGAGACAAGCGGTACATCAAGGCCACCGCTCGGGCGTAAGCCTTCATCTGGTCACGGTAGGCGGCGATCAGATCGTGCAGGGCTCCGTCGTCGTCTTTAAGCATGGCGTCCGTCTTGAAGTCCAGGATCTCCGCGGCCACAACTTGCCCATCGCGGCGGAGCAGGACCAGCCGATCGATGGTCCCCTGTATCGATTGCCCGGCGTCGATCACCGAGAACCGCAGCTCCTGAAACAACTCCGGTTCCAGTCGGCCCCGCGAGAGCTCAGATTGGAGAGTTGGCGAGAACGGAAGCTCCGAGGGTGTCTGGTAGCTGGCCCGCGACAGGACTTTGGCAACGTCTGCTCGCCGCAGCAGGGAGCGGAACTGCTTGATACAAGCGGCAATGTCGAGACTCGCAGGGGCGATCGACGCAGCGATCTCCCGCAGCTGTGAGTCGTCCAGCTTTGCCTCCTCGATCCACTGGATCTGCTCCAGCCAGGCATGAAAGAGCGTCCCGCGTCCGGCTCCGCTCAGTGGCCTCTTCTGGAGTATCGCCGCCAGTTTGACATGAGTGGCTTTATCAGCGAGCTTGGAAGGTGTCACTCGTTCCATGCCGCGTCGGCGCCCTCCCGTCAGTGGGGCGAACGCGACCGACATCTGTCGCTGGCTGCGTTTCACGATGGGGGCTGGTCGCAATAAGTCGGGACACTGCTCGTACCAGCGGGAGTCACCGCATTCAAACAAAGTCGTCAGCGGTGTGGCCGGTTGCCCGTTGCCGAGGCCAACCTGGAGCAGTCCCGCCAGTGACTTCGGAATCGTGCTGGATTCTTTCGCGGGCAAGACCATGTGCAAGGCGTGAACTGCTCGTGTCATGGCGACATACAGCACACACAGGTTCCCCGTCAGCTCTGTGATCTGGGTCTGTTCGTAGGCTTCCTGGAGTTCGGGGGGGAGGATCTCGCGCAGGTCCTTCGCTCGGTAGACGAGTACGCGATCGGGGGGGGCGGCCTCTGAAGGTTTCGCCGTCAGGTATTTTGGAGCTTGAGTCAGCGACGTATCCAGATCCGACAGGAAGACCACATCGAACTGCAGCCCCTTCGACTTGTGGACGGTCATCAACTGGATGCGGGCAGAGGTCGTGTTCTCCACCTTGCGGGTTTCGACCAGCTGGATGAAATCGCGTGGGCGCGTCGTGGCCCGGTATCCCTCGGCCAACTCGATTAACTGTTTCAACCGCGAACGATCATGCTCGGTCACGGCATCGCCCAGCTGTAACACCCAGCGTTGAAGTGTGGCTTGGTAGCCATCGCTCAGCAAACGGCTGCGCAGGTGTTGAGAGACGGTCATCGCGGCGGCATCGTCCTCCCAGCGACCGAGCTGGTGGATCTCCGCCAGCGGCGAGGTGGCGACATGAAAGCGGGCCACCCGATCTCCCGGGTGATCTGCGATCTTGAGCAATGACAGTAACAACTGAACGGCGGCAGAGTCGGTGATCAGCGTTCCACCTTCCTCGCTGAAGACCAGCTGGCGTTGCCGGAGTTTGTTAGCGAGCAGTCGAATCGATGCATTCCCGCGGAACAGTACGGCGATTGTGGCTGAGGGGGCCTGACGAGCGTACTCGGCCACGCGGTCGGCAGTCCGTTCGAGGACCAGATCGGTCAGCTCGGACTTGGAAGGTCTAGCGTTCGGTTGCGAGGGATCAGCGGGCGGGGCGGCGGCGACTTCCAGCTGGACATACCCGGGCATCTCTTTCAACGCGGTGTCGTGTGGCGGGAATGCGGCACACCATTCGGAGATGCCTTGTGACAACGTATCGAACGCATTGGTGCCACGCAGGGAGTGGAACGCCTGGTTGACAGCTTCGATCACCGGAGGCGAGGAGCGGCGACTGGTATCGAGCGGTCGACTCTCCAGTTGGGGGAACTCCCGTTGGATGGTGTCGAAGATGGCCGCCTCTCCGCCACGCCACCCGTAGATCGCCTGCTTGCGATCTCCGACACAGAAGAAGGACTTGTGCGGCTCTGAGGTCGTGACCTCGGCGAAGGGCCGCAGGATCTGCCACTGAATCAGCGATGTGTCCTGGAACTCATCCAGCAGCAGGTGATCGAGGTCGGCATCCAGACGGAAGTTGACCTCATGAACCGAACGATCGGTGATGCGTTCGGCAAGTCGTCGCGACACATCGCCGAAGTCGAGCAGCCGTTCTTCATTTTTGAGGCGTGTCAACTCGCGATACACGCGGTCGAGCGTCTCCCATGTTCCGCGGGTCTGGCTGGCCCAGATCTTGTAGAACAGAGCCTTCGCATGATCGACCAGCGGCATATAGGCGGCGACCACATCGGTCGGCAGCGGCTTGTTGTAGTAGGTGTCGTCGCCCTTCACCAGACGGAGCGGCAGCCCGCCGCCGATGAACCCTTCCCAGTCTCCATTACGGGCCTGCTCCTGGTTCTTCGTGATGGCGTTCATCACGCGTTTGTCGGTGCAGCGAGTGCTCTCAAAAGCTGCGAGAGCCCCGGAGAGTTCCAGCTCATTCAACACGGGTAAGTCGGGAATGCGGTTCCAATCGGCTTCGGTCGTCAGCAGGTAGGGAGCTGAGAACGTTTGCACCGTCTCGCGTATGAGGTCATGCACGCGGCGGGTGTTTTCGCCCTTACTGAGCAGATGCATTAACCGGCGGGCGTCCTGGCGACCGGCCTGTCGCAGAACAGTCTCGATGGCCTGATCGATCAGGCGGGCTGACTCAACCTCCTCGATCAGCCGCCAGCCCGGGGGGAATCCCAGTTCAAAGGTGTGGCTCGACGCCAGCTTGGAAAACAGGGCATCCAACGTGCTGATCTGAACGCGGTGCAGCTGTCGAGTCAATTGCCGAAGCAGCTGAAGGCACTCGTCCCGAGTGATCTCGGGGTGACCGACGAACTGCTGAAGTCGCGAGAGTTCCTTCGAGTCGGTGATCGCGGAAGCGAGACGGACCAGGATGCGATCGAGGATTTCTCCGGCAGCTTTGCGTGTGAAGGTCGACGCCAGGATTCGTTCTGGACTCCCCGACCGCAGCAACGTCAAGTAACGATTCGTGAGCTGAAAGGTCTTGCCGGTCCCCGCCGATGCGAGGATCACCACATGCGGGTCAATGAGAGGGACGCTGCGATCGGCCGGAGCGGCAACGTCTGCTTTGTGAGACGCGGCCTTCGCGGGGCGTTTGGAGGACCCACGTGCGGAGGTCGCCCCGGCGTCCTCAAACAGGAACTCATCATCGGGAGTCATACGATCACCTCCCGATCAAGCACATTGTCCTGGCAGACCGGACCGAGCTCCGGTTGCGACGAGGTCGGGCGATCGAGCTCGACCCAGAAACGTCTGTCGAGGATTTCACCCGCCGTCCGGCGCGCGACGGCCTCTGCCTCACGCAGCTCATCAGGAGACCATTCGGCGAGCAGGCACTCCATCCGGTCGTTGTCGCGAGGTATCGTGATATAGCCCAGCAGCACGTCACCCGTGACGCCGTGCGGTTCCGCCAGAATGCGATAGAGCGGAAGCTGGAGGTCGACCCATTCGCCTCGGGATAGATGGACTTCTCGCGGGGACTTGCGCTGTTCGCCAGTTTTGTAATCGAGGATGGCCCACGTGCGATCCCCACGATGGCGATCAATGCGGTCGATCTGCCCATGGATCAGAACGGTTCGTCCATCATCGAGCGTCAGCGTTGTTTCGACGGCCTTCTCGGTGAAGACAATTTCCCAGCCCTCGAGGGCTCGCCGGGCTTGCCACTGGGCGAAGGCCTTGAGGCGATCGCGCGCCTGCTCAATCTGAATCTGCACCGGGAACAACGGGTCCCCGCCATATTGCAGGTCGGCACAAACCTCCAGCTGTTGATCGAGGAAGCGGGCGATGCCGGCTTCGTCCTTCGAGTTCTTCCACTCACTGCGACCAAAGCCCTTGAGGACCGCATGTAGCAGATTTCCGAAGTCCCGGGCGTCCAGTTCCTCGACATCATCGTCGAGTGTTCGCAGCTTGAGCACATGACGCAGATAGAACCGGTAGGGCGAGGCCAGATACGACGAGAAGCCCGTCACCGGGATCATCCCCTCGAAGGCCCGCTCGGGATCAGGCCGGGGCACAACGAGTCGAGTCGGGCGGGGTGGATCGTCTTCGGTGTCCGAATCCAACGTCGACATCCACGAGGGGATCTGGTCGTCGCCGTTCGGTGAGTCCGCCGACTCCGAGGGGAGCTCAGACGGAGACTCGTCGACGGGTTCGCTGAAGAACTTCAACACCCGCTGAGCCACCGTTTCCGGATCGGCGGCAAACCAAAGTCGGCTCGGTCGCAGTGCGTCTCCCCGTGCATCGACTCGGCCCGCAATCAACGTCACTCGACGCCGAGAGTTCAGAATGGCTGACAAGGCGTAAACATCGCGAGCCAGTCGGCGGGCGTTGTCGGTCATCTTCAACTCGGACCGCAACGAGTTGGGCAAGAAGAGGTCGGAGTTCAGCGACGATGGAACATTCCCTTCATTGAATCCCGCGACGATCAAATCCTGTGCATCGTCCAACGGGAGTTCCAGCCACCCCAGCAGTTCAATGGCCTCGGCGTTGGGAGGCGGTGGGATCATCTGCTGCTCGACTTGTTCGAGAGCCAGACGCAACGCCTGGGCGGCATTCACTGCGGGGGCCAGCGATTCTGGGAGTTTATTCAGTGAATCGATCGCTCGATAAAACTTCTCGAACGCCGCGAGAGCCGCCGCATCCGCGGGAGAGTCGGGATCAAACTCCCGATGGGCGTACAGATTCAACAGCCATTCGACGAGTGGCTCGGCCCACTCACCTGCGACGCGAGCAGGGGAGAGCAGGGGACTGATCGACGCCTCGATCAACTCGAAGACCTTCTGCACAGGAGCAGAGCGGTCCTCGGGACCGAGCCAGTGCCCCAGCGACGTCGGAAGGTGCTCGCTGATGTACTTGTCGAGAGCGATGAGCCAGAGCGGGTCAGCCCCTTGATGTGCTAACCACGCGGAGACATCGGGGTGCCGGACCAGTGCGGCGAACTGGTGGGTTTGTCGAGTTTCGAGGTACGCCACGAGGCTGTCGAGCAGGAAAGCCACGGGCGTGTCGCCAAACGCCTGTCCCGCGAACCAGCGAGTCCCCACCCCGGCTTGCGAGAGCACCCGCTGCGTGGTGGGCACGAGTGCATCGTCCGCCAGACCGATCGTGATCTCGTCGACACGGCGTGAGCCCTTGAGCAGACTCAGCTGAGAGATGATCGCCTGAGCCTGGTCGACGGGCTTGTCAGCGAGAACCATTTGTTCCGACAGGAGATTGATCTGGGCGTCAACCCATTTTCGCGGCTCCAGACACCCATGCTTGTCGAAGCTGCGCTGCAGGCTGCGGGGGGCATGCACATAGACGGTCACATGTTCGGCGACTTGATCGAGCATGGCACGGAGGGTTTGATTCATGTCGACCGTCCCGACGAGGACGATCTGCCGAGAGGTACGGCACTCCTGCTGTTCGATCGCGACGAGCCGGGCCGTCTGCTGGTCCCAGAGGTTGAGGCCATCCAGAATGCGGAGGTACTCCTCCTGAATCTCGCTGAGGGCCTTCCAGCGTTCGACCTCGGTGAACGTCGGCTGTGAGGTCATCCGGTTTACAACATCGGAAAACCTCAGTCGATCCGCAGACAACTCGCGATGCAGACCGGCGAGCATCTCTCCGATATGCAGCCAGGCATCGACGCTCTGCTCCTCGGGCGGGTGCGGGATGACTCGACTGACGAGTTCATCTGGCAGGTGGCGCAATGCCTGCCTCCAGGCCAATCGTTGAGTCAGCTCATCCGCGAATGGCTTTTGCGGTTGATAGAGCTGTTCGGGCAAATCTCCGACCGTGATGACCTCGGGTGGGATGTTGCGGTTCTGCGTCATCCCGGCGAGCAGCTCCATAAAGCGGCGGCCCGCGCGATGGCCGGGAAACACAACGGTCAACTGCGAGAGATCACAGAACCCCATGACCTGCGACTGTGCCACGAGGTCAGCGACGACAGCCCGCAGGGCCGGTTGTTGCCAGTCGATAAAGCGGAGTGAAATCGGCATGAGGAGGTGAGCGACCAGTGGCAGCGAAGTCAGCGAATCGAAAGATCGTTCGTTCGCCCCGATGATATCGAGCGGCGGCCAAAACCGAAGGGGAACGAGGTTGAGCCTGTATTCAGTGCAATGGCTCAATGTCGAGAGTGGCCCAGCAGGTCCACCGATTCGAGGGATACCACAGATTAAGAACGAATACAGAGTTTGTCTTCAGCTTGGACAGACAAGAATGTCTGTCCCACTGCGGATTTTAGTGGAACAGACATTCCTGTCTGTTCGAACTCCGTGTAAAGACCAAATGTGACGTTGATCTATGAGCGGAAAGAGAGGGGGCTGCCCCGAGTGGAAATCGCATGGACGAATCGGGGCGGTCAGGCTTTCGGCAAGGGGCATGCGAGTTCGGTGTAGTCGGGACGGTCAGCTGCGGACTGGTGACGAAAGGCCCGCAAGACTTTGCCATTCTCGATGAGAAACGTCCCGGGCATCTGGAACATGCTCTCCTTAATGCCTCCGAATCCGTGGCTCGCTTTCAGCGCGGCCAGCATCCCTCGCCACCAGACCTTCAAGCCGAGCAGCTGGGTGACCCCGCCGGGAGCGAGATCGAACTCACGATAGAGCAGGCGATCAGGATCGGCGAATCGGGGAAGGTCGGACACACCGTACTTCTCCGCGAATGGAGCGATGTCAGCTTCAGTGCTCAGGTGGACGAGCGCGATCCGGGTGCCCGAGGCCTCGATCGTCGCTCGCTTAGCTCCCAAGTCGGCGAGAGCCTCGCGGCAGAAGGTGCACCCAGAGTGCCGAAGGAACACCACCAGAACGGGCGACTCTTCCGAAAGCTGAAACAGGCTTTTGCCAGTGTTTCCGATCAGAGTTCGCAACGGGTCGACACCGTCGGCAGGAGGTTTCGCTGTTTGAGCATCGTGCCAGATGGCTGCCTTCCAGAGGATGATGGCGAACGGGACCCACCAGATCAGATCGTTAGTCAGCAGGGTCCGCATCCCCTCAACGGGCAGTTCGCCTCGGGTGACCGCAATCACATAGCCGATCGGGCCAAGGACCTTGCCCAGAAGTCCCACGAAGATGATCAGCCAATGCCGGAACGGGTCGCGGGCCGAGATCCAGTAACCGACTCCGTAGACGCCAATCACCATTCCCAGGCACTGCCAGATGGGCAGTACGACCTTGTCGTCGGGAAGCCTCCCCAAGCGGAGTGAAACCGCCGGAGCCAAAATGGCCACACTCCCCCACAGCAGGTTGTAGACCCCGGCGACAACCATGACGCGGGACATCCACGGGGCGGGGGGAGCGACTGGCTGGAGCATGATGTCATCCTGGGCAGACGCGACAGCATTCCACACTGCTGAGCCGTTCACTCGCTGGCTGAAGCCGGGCGAGATATCGTCTGTGGTCATTGAACCGCAATCCACGGCGAGGCACAACCGCCGTTCGCCTTTGATTCTTGAAGGAACTCGAATGTCTGCAAAGAAATCGGTCGCCATCATTACGGGCGGAGGAACCGGCGTCGGCCAGGCGACCTCAAAACAGCTGGCTCAGCTGGGCTGGTCTGTGGTCGTCAACTACTCACGCTCGAAATCCGAAGCGGAAAGCACTATGGCCGAGATTGTGGCGGCCGGGGGGAAAGCAATCGCCGTGCAGGCTGATGTGGCGAAGGACGCGGATTGTCGCAAGCTGGTCGAGGAGACCATCAAAGCCTACGGTCGTGTCGACCTGTTGGTGAACTGTGCGGGGACAACCGAGTTCATCCCGTTCCCGGAGCTCGATCAGGCGACGGACGAGGTCTGGCAGCGGCTATATCAGGTGAATGTTGTCGGCCCGTTCCACTGTGCCCGAGCGGTCAAAGAGGCCATGCTCACCAGCGGAGGGGGACAGATTATCAACGTCAGCAGTGTGGCGGCTCAGCTGGGGCAGGGGAGTTCCATCCCTTACTGCTGCACCAAGGCGGCGCTCGACAACCTGACCGTGTCGCTGGCTCGCACTCTCGCTCCGCACATTCGAGTGAATGGAATCGCCCCCGGATTTATTGCGGGACGTTGGACTCAGGCCGGGCTGGGGGATCGCTACGACACATTTGTCGAGGCCTACGAAAAGACCCTGCCGCTCGGCAAGGTCTGCACTCCCGATGACATCGCCGCGGGAATCCTGAGCCTCGTCAATGGCAGCCCGCTGGTGACTGGCCAGACGCTGACGGTCGATGGCGGGATGATGATCTCGGGTTTTCAGGTGAAGTTTAGCTGAAGAGGCGGATGGCTTGTGGCAAATGGCTGATGGCCAGAGGGGAGTGTGTTCCCTCTGGCCATCAGCCATTCGCGATCTGCCATCAGCCTCAAAAAGAGCAAGGGGTGAGTGCAACAATTGGAAGCTGGGGATTCCAAAGTGTCACACCCACCCTGCTCGCATTTCCATGGATCGTTGGGGTGAGCCAACGATCAGAGCATCACATTCCGTCAAGTTGCTTCATACACGTCCTCCTGCAGAAGAACCGGATCAGACAGAAACAAGACTTCTTAGCGATGGCCACCTGCTACTCGCGGTCGGAAGCTGCGACGAAGGAGGCGGGGTAGGCGTACATTCCGTGCTCTTCGATATCGAGGCCGGCGATTTCCTCTTCGGCACTGACTCGCAGGAGTCCGATGCCCTTGAGGATGAAGAAGGTGATTCCGCTGACGACCAGCGACCAGCCGACGATGGCTCCAGTACCGATGAGCTGAACCTTCAGGTCCGCTCCGTCACCGAAGATCCCGGTGGCGATTCCGCCCCAGATTCCACAGCAGAGGTGAACTGGAACTGCACCGACTGGATCGTCGATGCACAGCTTGTCGAGGAGGAGAACAGCGGCGAAGACGATCACACCGGCGATAGCACCGATGATGATTGATTCGTTGTTCGTCACGCAGTGGCAGTTAGCGGTGATCCCCACCAGACCAGCCAGAGCACCATTCAATGCCATAGTCAGGTCAGGCTTTTTGAACATGACCCAGGAGATGATCATCGCAACGATGGCTCCAGCCGAACCGGCCAAGGTCGTATTCACAGCAACCGTCATCACTGCTTTGATATTTGCTGCACCGGTGAATGCCAGCTGGCTACCGGGGTTGAATCCGAACCAGCCAATCCAGAGGATGAACACACCCAAAGCTGCGAACGGAATGTTGTGACCAGGAATCGGACGTGACTTCCCATCGACAAATCTTCCGATACGTGGTCCGAGAGCGATGGCTCCCATCAGAGCTGCGGCTCCGCCGACGGCATGTACCACGACTGAACCGGCAAAGTCAATGAATCCCAAGTCGGCGATCCATCCCTTCCCCCAGTGCCACATCCCGCTGATCGGGTAGACGAGGCCCGAGATGACCACCGTGTAGGCCAGATAGCCCGAGAACTTGATGCGTCCGGCGACTGCTCCCGAAACGATCGTGGCTGCTGTGGCACAGAAAGCCGCCTGAAACAGGAAGTCGACCTGTGGATGCAAGACGGCTGCTCCGGGGGTCGGATCATCAGGAGAGATCCCAACCTGTGCGAAGCCGAACCAGTTCGGAATGATGTGAGCCTTCTCGTCTGCGCCGGGGTACATCACTCCGTATCCGACCACGAAGAACAGCAATGTTCCAACCGCTAAGTCCATGAAGTTCTTGAACATGATGTTCACGGCGTTCTTGGCGGCACACAGGCCTGTTTCGACCAAGGCGAAACCAGACTGCATAAACAACACCAGGACCGCACAGATGAACAACAGCAGGTTGTCAATTGAATAGGCAAGATCGTCAGTGGTGATGGCTGGAGGTGCCGCTGGTGCTGGAGCGGGTTCTGCCGCTGCCGCAGGGGCCTCTGCAGCCGGAGCTGCCTCAGCCGGTGGGGTTTCCTGTCCCCACGACAAAACCACTCCATGTGGAGATGCAAGCGAAACCACTAGACATACCGCGAGCGCTAACAGCCACCTCATTATCCCCTGCCTCTCTGATGTTTTGACAATATGTTTGACCGCGGCAGTACGTGAAGGTGAACTCGTCCCAGGAGTGTCACCCGTCTGCGATGTTTAAACTCAAGGCAATGAGCGCTGCCTTGGCGTTGCGATCAATACCCACCTATTCAACTCACGTGCCAAAGCGGAATTTGCTGAGAAAATTGCGAAAATCCCTGAAAATAACGGCACATTGGCAGAAAAACTCTAAGGCCGCCGGGTGGTTCCGCACACGAAACGCGCACTGCCTGCCCAGAAAAACGACACATCGCCTCTTTCTTGGACATGAAGTTTTTTCCAATATTTCACATGCTGAATCAGGAATTGTGCCGAATGAACTAGGCAGAATTCTTCTAATCGGAGAAGTTCTACACACAGACCGGAGCTGAGCGAGCTCAAGCTCTCTTCCCAACTGAGACTTAGGTCAATTCATCTCCGCAGGAGGCGGACATGATGCAAAGGCCAATCCCGTCTCGGTCGGGCACTCCTCATGAGGATAAGACGTAATGTCCGATCAGTCGTTGCCCGTGGGCAGCAGTGCCAGTCCTGCGATCCGAACCCGCATTTCGACTGAGACCGCCAACCAGATCACTCACGCGATCGGCTTTGTCGCTGGCGTTGTGGCCTCTGTCTTTCTGATGCTCCGCGTGTACAGCACCGGTGATCTGGCCAATGTCATTGGCTGTACGATTTACGCCGTGACCATGATTGCGTTGTACGCAGCTTCGACGCTCTCCCACAGTTTCGAGTGTCCAGATCGGCGTCGCTTCTACCGGATGCTGGACCAGGTTTGCATTTTCCTGTTTGTCGTCGGGAACTTTACGCCGTTTGTGATTGTTCACATGGCCAATCCCGTCGGCTGGACCGTGTTGGCGATTATGTGGGTCGGTGCCCTCACGGGGTGCTTTTTCCGCATCCGGGCACGGGAGAAGACGATTTCCGCCCGCTACTTCATGCTCCTGGCGTGGCTGCCCGTGGTGACGATGGGCTACATGCTGATGGCTGCCAGCTGGATGGGGCTGGCAATCGTTCTGGCCGGTGGATTGTTCTACACCGGGGGAGTCTGGTTCTTGGTCAACGACTACCGACACCCGTATTTCCACGCGGTCTGGCACCTGTCAACGATCTGTGGAACCGGTTTGCACTTCCTGTTTACGTACTGGTATGTCGCGAGTTCAAGCATCAGCTAAGTATTGGCTGATGGAAAACTTGATTCGACTGCGGAAAATTCAAGCGGGCTCTGCGACGTAGTGCCCGCTTTTTCCGCCGCGTTTTTCCAGAAGGCGGATCCCGGTGATCTGCATCGCCCGGTCGACCGACTTACACATGTCATAGACCGTGAGAGCCGAGATGCTGACGGCAAGCATTGCCTCCATCTCGACTCCGGTGCGTCCCTGAACGGTGACGTTCGATTCGATCCTTAGCTCTCGCTCGCTCACGATTTCAAAGTCGACCGTGGCGCTGTCGAGCCCCAGCGAATGACAGAGCGGGATCAGTTCATCGGTACGCTTGGTAGCCATAATCCCAGCAAGGCGGGCGACCTCCAGCACGTCCCCTTTGGCCATCTTCCGATCACGGATCAAGGCCATCGTTTCGGGCTGCATCATGACCCGACCTTCGGCTCTGGATTGTCGGAGCGTGACCGACTTGGCCCCCACATCGACCATGCGGCTGGCACCTGTTTCATCGAAATGGGTCAGTTCGGCCATGGGGGCTCTCTCCTGTAGTGGGGAGGGGAGTATACCGTCAGCGGCTCCGATTGTGAGCATCGCGAGTGGTCATCACTCCCAGACCGCGTCACTCACGGCGCAATCCGACCTGGAGGCGATTTCCCCTTGACCGATCTGGCGGCCTGACCGAAACTTCGGCCGCTGCATATTGCCGGCTCAAGATGAGCTGGAAACGTTCAGGGAGGGACTTATGACACGGCGAGATTTGCGACATCGGGTCGAGTACGTGCTGTTCCGTCTCGTGGCGTGTCTGGTCGACGTCATGTCGGTTCGACAGACGGTTTCATTTGCTCGTTGGGGGGCTTGGGCGATGACCCATGTCGCCCCCCGGAAAATGTCCCGTTATCACGTCGCTGCGGCGAACATCCGGACAGCCCTCGGTGCCGAACTGACGGACGCCGAGGTTGAACAGTGGATCTACCGCATGTGGGTCCATCTGATCCGGCTGGTGTTTGAGACGATCCAACTCCCGCGCAAGCTGAGCCTACGAAACTGTCGCGAAGCTGTCGTGTTTCGCGACCGCGCCAAGGTCGTGCGAGTGTTGTGTGAAGATCGCCCGGTCTTCTTTCTCGGTGGGCACTTTGGCAGCTGGGAGTTGTCGGTCGCAACGTTCGGGATGTTTGGCTTTCCCATGGGTGTCGTCGCTCGCAAGCTCGACAACCCCTACCTGAACGAATGGTTCCGCAGCTCCCGCGAGCAGACCGGCAATCGGCTCTACATGAAGAATGGCGGCTTTGACGGCATGACCGAACTGGTGCAGAGCGGTGGCAATCTCGGTCTGCTGATGGATCAGGACGCCGGCCAGCGCGGAGTGTTCGTCAACTTCTTTGGCCGCCCCGCATCCACCTTCAAGTCGATCGCACTGATGGCCATGGAGTACAAGGCTATTCTGGTGGTCGGATATGGAGTCCGGCTCCCCGACGATCCGCTGGAGGCGCGATGGGCTCGCTTTGAGATTGGCTGCGAGGAAATCATCGACACCACCAAAATCGAAGCCAAGGACGAGGTGAAAGAGATCACCCAGCGGTTTACCTCGGCCTTGGAACGTTCGATCCTTCGAGCCCCAGAGCAGTACTTCTGGGTCCATTCCCGATGGAAGACAGCACCCGCCGTCCGGCAAAAACACAAAGAATCGGTGCCTCGCGCCGCCTGATTGGTTGAAGTTCGACGTACAGGGCAGGGGATTTCCCGTCCCTCACACGTAAATCATGCAGCTGTTAGGTCGTATTGGGCCGCATGCAGGTCTTATCTGGCCGGTAAACCGTTAACGCCAGAAAACTGCGGGGGCCAACCTTCGCTAATCGTCATAACCGACAAAACCCGCAGAGTCACTTACGATTGTCTCAGCCGGACCGCGTGACGAATCCCGAGCGGGATTCTTAAAATTCACTGAAGACTCAGTCTTGAAGATCCAGCTGATTACGGGCATCGTGGCCTAAGTTCGCAGGAGTGATGTGCATTCACAACATGCACTCGGACTTCTTGAGGTGAAACCTCAACACCGTCGTCATCGATCGACGGCGTCGACAAACAGGGCCCATGAGATGACTTGTCGAAGTCGGCTCCGGCCTTTGAACGCGGCGCACCAGATCGTCCAGTCCCGAGGGGGCTCGGTGGACAACGGCGGTGAACATGCGAGGGGACGGGCGATGAAGAGATTCGTAACAAACATCGGAGTCTGGCTGGTACTGGCTGGATTCCTGGTCCCGCTGGTTCGCGGAGGCGATCTTCCAGCGAACGTTCAAGACCCGGAAACCGCCGTGTCGACCGGAGTCCGCATGGAGCAGGAGCGTCACTGGAGTGACGCGATTGATCTCTACAAGACGGCTCTCAAAAAGTGGCCCGACAACGCCAACCTGACTTACGGCCTGCGTCGATCGCAGTTCCAGTTCTCGATCGAACGTCGCTACGACGATGTGTCATTCCGCCAGACGCTCCGCTCACTGCCACTGGAAAACGGCCTCCAGCTGTTCGGCTCTGTGCATCAGATGATCCAGGCTCACTATGTCGAACCGCTCGACACGACCTCGATCGTCGCCCATGGGACAGAAAGCCTGTGGCTCGCGCTGGGGAATGAAAAGTTCCTGGAGAACAACCTGTTTGGGGCTGATCCTGAACGCCTGAAGGTGCTGCGCAAGGAACTGCGAACCCGCTACTGGAACAAGCACGTGCGTGGCGAGTACGAGGCCACCGCCTTGATCCGCGAGATTTGCCAGCTGTCGATGGACCGCGTGGGACTCGATCCCGGCCCGGTGTGCATGGAGTATGTGTTCGGTGCCTGTAACTGCCTGGATGACTACAGCACGGTGATGACCCCCGGTCGTCTGCGTGACATGTTCAATAACATCGACGGCCAGTTCGTGGGTGTTGGAATCGTGATGGAAGCCGAACTGGGCAAGGGAATGAAGCTTCGCCAGGTCTTGCCGGAGAGCCCCGCTCAGGAAGGGGGCCTCAAGTCGGGCGACCTTCTGATCGGGATCGATAAGCACGACTGTCGCGTGATGACCACCGACGAGGCTGCGAACCTGGTCACGGGTCAGCCGGGCTCCGAGGTGATCCTGACCGTTGAACGAGACGGTGTCGGCCAGATTGACGCCAAGTGCATTCGCCGCGAAGTGACGGTCCGCAGCATCCCGATCGCGAAGATCATCGACATCAGCAATGGCATTGGTTACATCCAACTGACGGGGTTCCAGAAGAGTACGGTGATGGAACTCGACATGGCCTTGGGCAAACTCAAAGAACAGGGCATGAAATCCCTGATCCTTGACGTTCGCCAAAATCCTGGTGGACTGCTGACGACAGCGGTCGATCTGCTCGACCGGTTTATCGCCGATGGAGTCCTCGTCTCGACCCGGGGACGCGAACAGAATCAGAACCAGACACATACAGCTCACGGGCCGGGCACTTGGAACATTCCCCTGGTGCTTCTGATTGACGAGAACAGTGCCAGCGCGAGTGAAATTGTGGCTGGGGCCTTCCGCGATCATCGCCGGGCCAAGATCGTGGGACGCCGCTCCTATGGCAAATGGTCAGTCCAAAGCATCTACGACAATGATCTTGGATATGGCTGCGGGATTAAGATGACGACCGCCAAGTTCTACTCCCCGAACGGCGAGACACTCGGTAAGATCGGCGTGAAGCCGGATATCGAAATTCCCGCCGAGGAAGCGGCTCCGCACATGATCGGCGAAGTCGATCCAGTGGCAGACGCCGATGTTCGGACAGCTGTCGAGCAACTGAAAAAGGTCGAGTACACCCAGCGATGAGTGACCACACCCCGTCCTTCGACACGAGCTGGCTTCGCGAAGGACAGGGGCGGCCTCCCGAATTGAAGTGGGCCTTTCAAGGCGACGAAGCTGTCGTTTCGATGGCGTTGTCTCGAGAATCGGGCGATGTGTTTGTCTGCGACGCGTCGTCTACGCTCTATCGTCTGACGCGATCCGGCAAGATAGCTGCCGTGACCCACTCCAGATCTCCCATGAGCCAGCTGGCGTGGAGTGAGGACGGGCTCTGGGGATATGGCATCGATTCCGACAAAACCGTAGTCCGGTTCGATCGAAATCTGCAGGTCGACTGGGAATTTGAATCCCATGATGACATTCTGAGCCTGGCCACCTCACCGTTCGGCCATCATGTCGTCATCACTCATTCCGATGCGACGAACCTCGTACTGAATGAGCGGAAACGCAAGATCGCGAAGTTCGAGACCGTCCGCCCTCTGCAATACGTGAAGTTCTGCGGAACTGAGCCCGTCCTGTTTGGATCCGCCGAGAACGGGCTGCTCTGCTGCCACAATCTAGTGGGAGCCCAGCTGTGGCAGGAACGTGTCTGGTCAAACGTCGGTTCGATGAGCGTGACCGGAGCGGGCGACATAATCTACCTGGCCAACTTTGGCCATGGCGTTCAGGCCTATGACGGAGACGGTCACAGCCTCGGGGCTTATGTCCTCGAAGGAACTGTCGATCGGGTGGCGACCAGCTATGAGCCGTACCGTCTGGTCGTGGCGACTGTCGAACAGTTCGTCTACTGGCTCGACTCTGACGGTGACCTCCTCTGGTCGAGTGGAACGCCGACGGGAGTGGTTGATATCGCGTGCGATCCGCTTGGCGACTGGATGCTGATTGCCTTGCAATCGGGTGAGGTGATCAAGCTGGAGTGGTGCAGCTGATCCTGGACAGGATGCACCGTATTCAGCGAATGCCGCGAGGGGAAATCACGCATTATTGAGTGGGTAGCTGCCACTAAAGCACCCTCGACACATAAACTATTTCTTAAAACTTTTCTCGAATGACCTATCAAGGTCATGACACCGGTCACCTCAATCTCCGAAAATGTTTTCAACGCGATGTTCTGCGCTGAGTGGGTAGCCTCTTCGTGAGGCTTTGCTACACGTTGGTGCGGGAGATTGCGGGCCAGCGGCGGTGACGGAGAGTGCTCTGTCGCCGCCGCCGTTGTTTATCCTTTGAGTTGATGCTGAACTCGCCGGCAGAACTGGTCCAGTACCCCTTGTGCGTCGCAACGCGTCAGCACGTCGATGTTCTGCTGCCAACTGGCGATCCCACGACGATCAAAGACCGTCATCCCACGCGTCAACTCGCCGTGAAGCTCCACATCGACCGCCCCTGATTCCCGCTCAAACAACTGCGGATGAGTCACTGATGCGAGAGCGACGATCTCTGGTAAAGAAATGCCCTCGATCCCCAGATGCTGCCGCGCCGCACGCAGGGCAAATGGAATCGTCCAAGCCAGAAACTGTCCGAACCGCGTTTCGGGACCGGCATTGAAACGCTGGTACTGATCGAACGTCAGAACCACATTTCGCGTGACGTCGAGCGGGACGAGCGTCTTGGTACACGGCTGGCGAAGAACGTACCGGGCAGCCTCGGGGTCCGCGTGGATGTTGAACTCAGCTGTCGGTGTCACATCCCCGGAACTGGAGTAAGCGCCCCCCTGACAAACGAGTGACTGCAATTCAGACAGAAACGACGGATAGAGTTCGCTGGCCCGAAACACATTCGTCAGCGGCCCCAGCGTCAGCAGCGTGACCTCATATGGATGACTTCGGACCAGATCAATCATCAGCTTGGCTGCGTCGTGCTTCTGATGAAGCTGGACGTCAAGCACGGGGAAATCCCCCAACCCGTGCGGCCCATGAAAGGCTGCCGGCGGAGGCAGGTCAATCGAAGACCACGTCGCGATCGATCCCTCGGAAACTCCAAAACGCGGCCACCGCGGAGGATCAAGCAACGAGATCACCGCCAGCAGATTGCGGGTCGCCTGCTCGCCAGACACACTCCCGGCGGCAGCTGTCACAGCCAGAAGATCAATCTCCGGATGACAGGCAGCCATCACAACCGCCAGCGCATCCCCGATTCCGGGGTCAGCATCAATGATCAGCTTGCGAGCCACTGTTTTCTCAACGAGAACATCGGACAACTGACACACCTACACTATCCGCAGGCGGCCACAGCAAGTCAAACAGAAAATCAGGCCTCGCCTGCAAAGTCATGTATTAGCGAATGCGTCTCATTCGATCGATCTGGGGATAGAATGGGGCTGTGTACTTGGGATAGTCTTCGACCACGCGTCCGCGTGAGTCCCGGTGCTTGACGAGTGTGTAACCTCGCCCGTTGTTCAGGAAGGGGACACCATGCGGCCAGTAAATGTAAAAGGCCTTGCCGACCAGGAACTTGCGGGGCACGCTTTGCAGAGCCGGTGACCACAAGCGGCTGTCACGGCTGCGGGGGCTGTTGTCGCCGAGGGCGAGATACCCATCGTCCGTCACCTTGATCTCCACAGAATCCATCTCTTGTTCCTGAAGATAACGACGGCTCCAGTCATCAGGCCGATCCAGATACCTGGCCAGATCGCGACGGAAACGTCCCTGATCGGTGCGGCGGAAATCATGTTCCGTCAGGTCAGCGCGATAATAGATGTCCCGCTCGATCAACAACTGCGACACCGTCGCGTCGAGGCCCTGAGCGGCAATCCCCACGGGGGTCAGGTCTTGGGCGGTGGGTAGCGGTCTCGACAGGGCGTTCGGCTGGTCCAGGATGGCAGCCTGGCCAAACTCAATCACGTCATCATCGATCCACAACACCAGGCGGTCATCAACGTTCGCAAACCGCAGGTGATAGCTGCCCGGTCCGTTGATTCCACAGGCGGACGACGCGAGTTCAATTTCTCGATCGGGCGTGATTTTGAAGAGTACAGCTGTCGCCGTTTTACAGTCGATCCGGCACTGATATTGGAACTCTCCTTCGACAAGCTCCAACACCACCTGTGGTGAATCTCCGACCGCTGTGATGTTGAGTTCGCAGCTGAGCGTCAGGTCGCCGACCCAGAACTCGCCGGTGTCGATCTGCTCAACAGCCATCGCCTCAATATGATCGCCTCCCGATCCAGAGTAAGTGTTGTATCCGCAGAAGTCCGTAACCAGACGCGGGATCGGGGCCTGTCTCTCGCCTTGTTCAGCCAGCTGCCATTCAGCGATTTTGGGAGTGTAATTGCGGTAACGGATCCAGTTCAGCCCGGGAGCCTGGGCCCCCTTCACATCGAAGACGCGTTGTTTGGGATCCTGCGTCCAGGTCGACTCCTCTGGCGTCCATCCGGCAACGCCCTCGTTTCCATCCGTTTTCTTGACCGCCGCCCAACGTTCGGGCCAGCCTGTCCGGAGCAGTTCAGTGGGTGCGAAGCGGTCGTCATAGACGGGAATCTGGAGAACCTTCTGCTTGTTCACGTCGTCTTTACGCAGGATTTTTTCTTCCTTGCCGTCCCAGAGATACAGGTTGCCCTGGCGCACGCGGATCGTCTCACCCGGCAAGCCCACCAATCGCTTGATGTAGTTGATGTGTGGCTCTTCGGGATACTTGAAGACAAAGACATCCCAACGCGAGGGATCGCCCAGTTCGTAGGGGTATTTGTTGACGAGGATCCGGTCCCCGTTGAAGGCAAGGGCGTCGCGCACTTCGGTTACGCCGCGACAGTTTGGACAGATCGCTGACTCGATCCTGACGTTGTCGTACAACAACCCCGACTCGGCGTTCAGCTCATCGCTCGCACCGATTGTGATCCGGTGGCCACAGTGAATACAGGTCGACTCCTTGTGCCGACCATAGAGGGTCGGAGCCATCGAACCGGTCGGAATGACAAACGCTTCTGCTTCGAACGTGCGGAACAACAGGGCCAGTACGAGCGCAAACAGAATCGACTCAAAGTGGTCACGGGCAGTGTCGACATGAGCCGGTTTCGGCGGGACAGCCTTGTCACATTTAGCAGAGGTCGCCGCGACTGCGGGAGGATTCAACGGCGAAGCTGATTCAGGGGTCGTCATGACGAGGGTCCGAAACTCTGGTCCATATTTGAGAAGTGCGACTGAAAGTTGCCGCTCCAGCGACAATCCGTGTCACAAGCTTCTCAAACTGTTCACGCAGCCTACGCAAACCGAATGAGCAATGGAAGTTCGGATCGCCCCGTCACACAAGAATCCCCCGTCACACAAGAATCCCCCGTCACACAAGAATCCCCCGTCACACAAGAATCCCCCGGTACTACAACGATCCACAGAGGCCCCGCCTCCGCGACGTCCTTCTTGCTTTCCTTGCTTCACTTAGGTTCACAAACTCTCCCCGCCGTGATCCACACGTCGCCCCGACTGTCGACAGGAAGAATGTGAACAGGGGGCAACGAAGGGAAGCAAGGCAGAGGGAAGAAGACTAAAGGGAAATTGCGATTGTGAACAAGGTGTTCGGGAATGGCAGCCGGGCTTAGATCGTCATGGCGGTGAAGCCGCCGTCGATGACGAGGTTGGCTCCGGTCAGGAAAGAGCCGGCCTTGTTCGAAGCAGCCAGCAGGATGGCTCCCGCGAGTTCTTCCGGGGTCCCGAAACGGTCCATTGGGGTGTGTCGCATGATGCTTTCGACGCGATCGGGGGTCAGCACCTTGCGATTCTGTTCGGCGGGGAAGAAGCCGGGCGACATGGCGTTCACGCGAATACCGAACTTCGCCCACTCACGGGCCAGATTGAGGGTTAAATTCAGCACCGCAGCTTTCGACGCGGAGTAGGTATAGACGCGTGACAGCGGCGTGATCGCGCTCAAGGAGGCGATGTTGATGATCGAGCCTTTGGTCTTGCGCTCCTGCATATCACGGCCAAAGACCTGACATGCCAGACGCACCGAGGTCAGGTTCACGTTGAAGATGCGATCCCACTCCTCATCGGTGATGTCGAGAAACGGCGTGGGCGAGTTGATCCCAGCTGCATTGACGAGGATATCGCACTCGCGATTGCCGGCCCGCAGGTGAGCCACTAGTTGTTCCAGCTCGGGACGCTGCGTGGCATCGGCTGCAACATACTCCGCGCTGCCTCCGTGGCTCGCAATACGCTCGACAGCTTTCGCGCCGAGTTCCGCATTTCGCCCGGTAATGATGATGTGAGCTCCGGCCCCCGCCAGTGCGTCGGCCAATGCGCCCCCGAGGGTCCCGGTCCCTCCGACAACAATGGCGGTCTTGCCGCGCAGCCCAAAGAGGTCAACGAGGTAATCAGCGGGAGTGGAAACAGGCATTGCGAGGCTCAGTGCGATATTGGCGTTCCGAGAGGGGATCTCCCGAACGGAAGATCCCCAGGGACCCGGAATCGTAATACATCATCGGAACATTGCCGACCGTACGGCTGCTACGGCTTCTTCGCAGAAGCCTGGCCGCGGATAAAGGCGATCACGTCGGCGATGTCCTGTGGCTTGAGGTCTTTCTCAACGCCCACCGGCATCAGCGACACCCCGGTCGAGGCCAGCGACTCAATCAACTCGCGAGCAATCGTGTCCTCCTTGGCTTCTGAACGGCGGAGTGTGACCGATGAGGTCGACTCGCCCGCGAGAATCCCACTGAAGACCTGTCCCTGAGTCGTTTCGAGGGTGTAGGTCACGTACTTGGGCTGGGCCTCGCGGTTCGGATCCAGGATCGCGACCAGCAGGTCGGCGGGCGACTTGTTGGCGACAGAAACCAGTTCCGGTCCCACGTTGTGGCCCTCATCGCCGACCTTGTGGCAGACCGAGCAGATCCGCTTGAACACCGCGTGACCACGCTCGTAATCACCGCCCGCTTCGACCGTTTCACGATAACCGGCAATCACCTTCTCCCGGTCGGCGGAGACAGCACCTCGCAAGGCGGTGGCCCTCTCCTTGATTCCGGCATCGCGATGATTGACCAGCTGTTGCCATTGTTCGGCGGAAAGTTCAGAGACCTTCACCTGCTGGTCAGTGATTGCAGCCAGCAGGGCCTCGACGCGGGGCTTCTCCCGGAGAAGGATCTCGACGACATCGCGCCGGGCATCCGGTCCCAGTTCTTTCCACTTCGCGAGAGCCGCAAGTGCCCCCTCGCTCCCGGGAAGTTCACCCAATGCGGCAATCGCCGCCCGTTGCTGGTCGACGGGCACTTGCGGTTTGATCTGATCAGTCAGGCTTGGCACAGCCATCTCAACCGGAGCGAATGCGAGTAACGCAACCGCTGCGGTAGAACTCCCCGGCTCCTTCAACTGATTCACCGCAGCTTCGAACAGGGCGGCGAGGCTGGCCTTGGATTCTGCGTTGGCCTCAGCTGCGGCCAGGAGTGATCGGCCACGCGAGTGCAGGCCTTGACCGATCTGAACCAGCAGCGAGCGCCGGGCATCAGCCGAGACCTTCAGTTGTGGGGCGAGGCTCTTCCCCAGAACGCTGGCGACCTCGGCGTCATCCCCACGAGTGCCTGCGATTCGGAGCAGCTCCGCCAGGAACGGCGGCACGCTGCCCTCGGGGCCGATGGCATCGATCATTGTCGCGATCAGCGTGGAACGGTCCTTCGCAGAACCGAGCAGAGCCGTACGAACGTGTGCATCCAAATCAGTACCGGAAGCCAACGTGGCCCAGCACTCTTGCACGCCGGGACCGCTCAGCAGCGACATTCCCAGTGCCAGATCAAACCGAACCAGCAGTGATGGATCGCTTGCATGGTCGAACAACCGCTCTCGTAGAGGATAATAGGCGGGGTTCTTCGCGAGCATCGCGACGCCCACTTGAACGGCATTGCGGCGGGCTTGCGGCTCGGGGCTCTCCAGCAGGGCGATCACGTCATTCGGAGTAGCTGCATCGAGAGCGACGAGTGTCCGCACCGCCAGCATCTGGCCGACCGGCGAACTCGGGTCATGAGCAGCCGAGTGCAACAACGGAATCGCAGCAGGATCGCGTTTCTGGAGCAACAACCGCTGGGCGGTCTCGCGATGCCAGCCGTTGGTCGATTTCAGCAGTTGAACGAGTTCAGCTGTCCCGAGAGTGCCTGGTCGCACCCAATCGGTTCGTGCCCCTTGCGGCGGAGTCAACCGGTAGATGCGGCCGCGGTCGGTTCCGCTTTCGAGGTCGAGCTTCGACTTGATGTCCTCGGGAATCGAGAAGGGATGCTCGATGGTCTCGCGATACATGTCGCAGACGTAGAGGCACCCGTCAGGGCCATTGATGAAGTTCGTCGGCCGGAACCAGGTATCGGTCGAGGCCACAAACTCCACGCCCTCATCGGCTCGCTTCGCCACGGCAACCGGACCGGTCTGCGAGACCGTCTTGCGATGGATCAGGTTGCCACCGACATCGCCGATAAACGCATTCCCCCGGAACTCCTCGGGATAGGCATCGCCGCGATAGATGGTCACGCCCGTTGCCGACGTGAAGAAGCCGATCGGAACGAGCTCGGTCTTCGAGGCCCCCTTCACAAAGTTCGGGTCATTCGCCCGGCGACGGGTACGCACAATGCGCCACGGTTCAGCGGGGCTCTTGCGGAATACGGTTGCAGCTGCGCCTTCAACGGCGATCTCAGCGGTGATCCCCGGAGGGTTGATCCCGACAAGGCGATCGAGGGCGTCGGCGGGCCAGATCACCTGCTGAATATGGTTACTGTTGTTACAGATGAACCGCTGGCCCCAGTCGTCAAAGCTGTGGCCGAACTGCTGACCCCCGGTCACGAGTTCAAAGTGACGGGTCCGGGGATCGAAACGCAGATCGCGACCGCGGACGGTCAGGGTCTGGATCTCTTTACCCTCGGGAGAGTAGATCGTGATGTCGCCGCCGACCATACCTCCGGCACAGTAAATCAGGCCGTCGGGGCCCCATTTCAGGTTGTTCGCCAGTCCCTGGACATTGTCACGCCCAAAACCGCTGGCCACGATCTGTCGAATATCCGCGACACCGTCATTGTTGGTGTCCTTAAAGTAATACAAGTGCTTCGGTGCCACAGCGAACACCCCGCCATCGTAGCAGCAGACGCTCAACACCCAGCTGATGTCCTCAGCGTAGATCGTACTCGACTCAAAGATGCCATCCTTGTCGGCATCGACCAGTCGGCGGACCTTGCAGGCGTTCTTGCGTCCGAGCGGGAGCGGCTGTTGCTTGCGAACTTCTTCCGAGTAAGGGTAGCCCCGCATCTCGGCGATGAAGAGGTTGCCGAACTCGTCAAAACAGCCATCGACCGGGTCGTTCACGATCGGCTCGTGCGCGACAAGATCCATCTTGAAGCCGTGCTGCACGATGAGCGACTTCTGCACATCGGCCACTTCCACGGGGGGCAGACGTCCGACCTCATTCAGGTCAGATGCCGGCTCTTCTGCAGCCAGCTGATCCCAGTAGAACGCCCCACTCATGAACGCCAAAGTGGCCACCAGCACGCCCGACCAGAGACGGGGACGAGCTGTCATGAACGCGTGAAATGTCATCTTCAAGAGCCTCTCTGTGATTGCACGGAAACCGTTCCCCATGATGGCTACTAAAGGTGTGCGGGTCAAACATCAACGTGCATGGATGATTAAGGGTTGCTTCAACTCATGAGATGACTGGGGTGTTCCGTTGGCTCTCGGGCGAGGTGTCGTGGCTCACAGGCTTGTCTGTCGGACCGAATTCACAACAATGGCAGTTGATGTGTTGGGGTTCGACTCGCTCGGATTGAAATAAGGATGTTGCTGATGAAATCGAAATCGAGTTTTGTCCTCCGCGCGTTCACAGCACATGTTCTCTTGGCGTCGATCGCAGCTTCGACGTTCGGCCAGATCCCGAAACCCGACGATGCTCCTCAACCGAAGTCCCCGGAGGAGAGCGCAAAGTGCGTGACGCTCCCCGAGGGGTATCGGCTCGACATCATCGCCAGTGAGCCGCTGATCCGAGAACCATCGGGCGTCTGCTGGGACGAGCACGGGCGATTGTTCGTCAGCGAGTTGCACGGCTTCAACGTTGATGGCCAGATCGACATCGACGAACTAAACAAGACCGGCAAGCTCGACATGGTCGTGCGCCGGTTCTTTGTCCCGGAGCATGTCGAAGAGGCTGCGAAAAAAGAGACCTATGGCACGATCAAGTTGCTGAGCGACACCGATGGCGACGGGCGGATGGACAAAGCCGTCGTGTTTGCTGATCGACTCCCCGCGAGTTTCGGATTGTGTCCGGCGAGGGGGGGGCTGATCGTTGTCTGTGCTCCGGACATCTTCTTCCTGGCGGACCGCGATGGCGATGGCGTCGCCGAAGTTCGAGAAGTGCTGTTCACCGGGTTCCCGACGGGTGTCCTCGACCGCCGCATGGGAGATCCGAAGTGGGGGCTGGACGATTGGATCTATGTCGGGCGAGCCTTCGGGGCCTCGAAGATCACCGGGCCGCATTTGCCCCAGCCTGTTGATCTGCCCGACACGAACTTTCGGATCAAGTCCGACGGCTCAGCCATCGAGCCCGTTAGCGGACAAGTCGGCGGGCTCGGCTTCACCTTCAATGAGTCGGGAGACACGTTTGTCAGCTCGATCGGCTGGCCGGCACATCTCGTTGTGCCTTTGCCCTGGCACTCCCTGGCCCGGAATCCCTATGTCGCCACGCCACCACTGACCATGCTGGTTTTCCCCGACCGCAAAGTATTTCCGACCAGCAAAGCTCACCCCTGGAGATCAAAGCGAGCCGAAGACCCGGGCTTTGCGAAGTTCTACACCGATGGCTGGGGTGTGGCGGAGTCCCAACCCAATGGGTACTTCACATCATGTTGTGCACCGCTTGTCTATCAGGACCACCTGATGCCGGAGTTGCGAGGGCAACTGCTCGCCAGTGAAACAGCCCAGAACCTGATTCATCGCTCGGTGATTGAGAGAGACGGCTCGGTTCACAAGCTGCACCGGGCTCCCGGTGAAGAGGCGTCGGAGTTCCTCGCGTCGACCGATATGTGGTTCCACCCCATCGCCATGTCGCATGGTCCGGACGGAGGGATATGGATTTCCGACTTCTATCGAGAGATCATCGAGGACTACTCGGCGATTCCCCGGTACCTGCAACAGCAGTACGGCGTGACCAACGGCAAGGACCACGGACGAATCTGGCGGCTCGTGCGGAGCGACACGCCGCCCTACCAATCGACCGACATGAGCGGGCTGTCCACAGCCGAACTGGTGAAGGATGTCGGCAGCCCACTTTACTGGCGACGTGAGACCGCCCGGCGTTTGATCACCGAACGCAAGGCAATCGACGCAGTGCCCGGGCTAGAGGCATTGATCCCTGTCGCCCCAGAACCCGCCGCCGTTATCAACGCATTACACACGTTGAACGCTCTCGGCCAGCTTTCTGGTGGTGTTCTCGTCTTGACACTTCAGCATCCTGATAGCGGGGTGCGGCGCCAGTCCCTGCAATTGGCTGAGTCTCGTTTCGACAGCGAGCCGAACCTCCTCGCAGCTGCGATTCGACTGGCTGACGATTCCGATTCGCTGGTTCGTCTACAGGCTGCGCTCTCGCTGGGGGCTTGCCACGAGCCGCGAGTGATGCAGGTCCTGGCTCATCTGGCTCGCGAGCAGGGCAACGCGACTTGGATGGACACGGCGATTCTGACCAGCCTCGCAGAACGCGGGGCGAACATGCTCTCTGAACTGCTGTCAGAGCCCGATAAGATTGGTCAGGCTCAGTCACTGCTGGGCCCGCTCTGTGCCGCGATCTCCGCTCGACATGATGCCAGAGAGATGAGTGCCTCACTGGTGCTCATCAATCAGCTGGCTGACCCCAAGCTGCAAGCGATCTGTCTCGGCGGGATTCGCCAAAGTCTGGGTTCCTCGATCGATGTCGCCCTGACGGAAGACGCACGCAACGCCACCAAGACGATGGCCCGATCGAGCGATCCCGCCGTGCAGGGCCCTGCGACATTGCTGGTTCGGCTCCTCCGCATTGAGACTCCGGATGAACGGGCCGCACGCATCGCAGCTGCGAACGAACGCCTCGGCGATGTGGCTGCCAGTATCGATCAACGGATCGCTGCGGTCGGAGAGTTGATCACCGAAGATGATCCCACCATCGCCCCAGCCTTCGTGGCGAGTCTCCCGTCAGCGACCCCGAAGCTACGGGATGCGATCCTCGACGCGGTCTTCTGGCGGGCGGATCGAGTCCCAGCGCTGCTTGATGGACTGGAGCAGAAGAGGGTTGCCCCGTCGCTGCTTTCCGCGGTGCAACGCAATCTATTGTTGAACTCCAAGGACGAAACGATCCGTAGCCGTGCCAGCAAAGTTCTGTCGGCGACGCCGGTCGACGCCCTCGAATCCTTCCCACGGTTTGCTGCCGCTCTGCAGGAGAAGCGAGATACGGCCCACGGCTTGAAGGTATTCCGCGAAACCTGTGGCAAGTGTCATCAGGCCCACGGAGTCGGAGTTGCCGTCGGTCCCGACCTCAGCTCCGAGTTCCAGCGGGCCGAGGAAACGATCATCAAAGACATTCTGGCCCCCAGCGAAACGATCTCGCCGGGCTACATGATTTACACGGTGGCGACCAAAGAGGGGCAGACCTTCACGGGTTTGCTCGCCTCCGAATCGCCGACCAGCCTGACGCTCAAGCAACCCGAAGGCAAGCAGCAGGTCATCCTCCGCAATGACATCGATGAGCTGCGAGCCTCGCCGATCTCGATGATGCCCGAGGATCTGGTGAAAATCCTCCAGCCCAAGGATGTGGCCGACGCGATCGCCTGGCTGCGACAGCCTCAACAACGGGTCGTCCTGCTGGACGATAACGCCTCACTGGCTGCCAAGCTCACGGAGGGAAACGGGACGGCAGAGTTCACCACGACTGACAAATTCTCGGGCGAGTCATGCCTGCTCGTCACGCCGCTCCAACGCTCCTCGGCGAGAATCGATGGTTGGGCGTTCAAGATCCGCGAGACTCCAGGCGATGGGGAGTACCGCTACCTCCGGTTCGCCTGGAAGGCCCAGCGAGGGACCTCGGGCGTCATGCTCGAACTGGCTGCGGATGGACAATGGCCCGCAGCTGACGTGACGACTCGGCGATACTTCGCGGGTAAAAACCTGACACCGTGGCAAGCGGTGGGAGTCGCCCCACATCCTCCCTCGGGATGGGTGGTATTGACGCGTGATCTCTGGAAGGACTTCGGCGAATTCACGCTGACCGGCATCGCTCCGACAGCCATCGGTGGCCCCGCGATGTTCGACCGCATGGAGCTGTTGAAGTCGATTGACGAGTAGCGATCTGGCCGGAGCAGTGTCCCCGCAAGAGAAACTCCCATGCGATGGATTCAGCGTATATCGCGGATCGTGTTGTTGCTGATGGCCTTGACGAATTCGATCAGAGCCGATGAACAGTCCGCAAAGAACTCAGACATTCGAATTGGAATGATCGGACTCGACACGTCCCATGTCACGGTCTTCACGCAGGTTCTCAATGCTCCGGACAACACCGGTGATTTGGCAGGTGTCAAAATCGTCGCCGCCTTTCCGGGAGGAAATGAAGCCTTCCCATTGAGTCGAGACCGGGTCAAAAACTTTACGCAGCAGGTCAGCGCTGCGGGCGTGAAGATCGTGGGCTCGATTGAGGAGTTGTTACCACTGGTCGACGTGGTACTCCTGGAGAGTGTCGACGGAAGCCAGCATCTGGCCCAGATTGAACCGGTCTTTAAAGCCGGGAAGCCCACCTTCATCGATAAGCCGCTGGCCCACAACCTCTCCGATGCTTTGAAAATTCAAGCCCTCGGCAAGAAGTATGGGACACCTTGGTTTTCCTCATCATCTCTGCGATTTCAACCTCAGCTGCAAAGCCTGCTGCAGGGCGGTGAGATTGGTGAAGTCATCGGCTGCGATGCATTCAGCCAGACGCGAGCCGGGCTTGGACATGCCGACCTGGCCTGGTATGGCGTGCATGGGGTTGAGATCCTTTATGCAGTCATGGGCCCGGGCTGCCAGTCGGTCACGAGAGTCCATACCGACAAAAGTGAGCAAGTCACCGGCACCTGGGCTCATGGCCGAATCGGGACCTACCGGGGCATCCGCGAGCACACTCATCAGACAGGTTTCGGTGCAGCGATTTTCGGAACCAAGTCGATTCAGCAAGTGAGGTTGCCCTCCGACTATCGCGGGCTGCTGATTGAGATCGTAAAGTTCGCCAAGACAAAGCATCCACCCGTGAGTGAGGATGTCACGATCGAAATGTTTGCCTTCATCGAGGCAGCTGATGAGAGCAAACGACTCGGCGGCGTCCCGGTCACCCTCGAAAGTGTGATCACCAAGGCGAGCCAGTCCCCCTGAGGAAATCGACCTCCCGGAGATTGCTCAGAAAATCTCATCAACGCCCGATTCAAATCAGTTCCCACTGGCCCACACATTAAGAAGTGTTTATGCTTATTGTTATGTGGCTGTGGTCTAAAATTGCAATCGCAGAATGAGTGAGACAAGAGAGGTTCACAGATGGTGACGGCATTCCTCTGTGCAGTTCTTCTGGCACAAACGCCATCGACGAGCGAGGAATCTGCGTCGCAGGAATCGATTCGTCATTTCGAGACTACGGTTCGCCCGCTCCTCATTGAACACTGCCACAAGTGTCACAGCGACACCAAACAATGGGCCAACCTGCGTCTGGATTCGCGTGAAGCGATGCTCAAAGGAGGGGACAACGGCCCCGTAATCGTCCCGGGAAACCCCGACGAGAGCATGCTGATCCGTGCTGTGAAGCACATCGACGAGAATCTCAAGATGCCGGAAGACGGCAAGCTGACCGATGCTCAGATCGATGCACTGGTCAAATGGGTCGAGCAGGGGGCTCCCTATCCCAATGGAGCGGTCGCGAGAACGCATCATCGCGATCCCAACCACTGGGCGTTTCAGCCGATGACCCCGCAGGCGATTCCTGTGGTGAAAAACACCGCGTGGCCGCAATCGCCGATCGACTACTTCGTGCTGGCCCGGCTGGAGGAAGCTGGCCTGACTCCCGCCGATGCCGCTGACAAACGTACCTTGATTCGCCGTGTCACTTACGACCTGACGGGATTGCCGCCGACTCCTCAAGAGGTGGCCGCATTCCTGGCGGACGAAAGTCCTGACGCCTATTCAAAGCTCGTTGATCGGCTGCTCGACTCCCCGGCTTATGGCGAACACTGGGGCCGACACTGGCTCGATATTGCCCGATACGCCGACTCGAACGGCCTCGATGAGAATGTGGCCCACGGGAATGCCTGGAGGTATCGCGACTACGTCGTCGCAGCGATCAATCATGACAAGCCACTCAATCAGTTCATCCTCGAGCAGCTGGCCGGGGACCTGTTGCCGCACGAGACCGAGGCACAGCATCATGCCCAACTGACCTCGATTGGCTTCTTGTCGATTGGCCCGAAGGTTCTGGCTGAGGTCGATCAGCCGAAGATGCGAATGGATATCGTCGACGAACAAATCGACGCGGTCGGCAAAGTGTTTCTCGGCATGACTCTGGGATGCGCCCGGTGCCATGACCACAAGTTCGATCCGATTCAGACCGCCGATTACTACGCGCTGGCGGGGATCTTCAAAAGCACCAAGACGATGGACACCTACGTCAAGGTGGCGAAGTGGCACGAGAACGTTCTGCCCTCCGCAGAGGCGACCGCGATCCAGACGAAGTACGATCAGGAACTGGCCACCAAAAAGCAGGCCATCGAGACTTTCATAGCCGCAGCTGACAAAGCGGCGAAAGACGGACTGGCCCCCGGAACCACTCCGCCCGAGTCGCTGGCGCCGCTCTACCCCGAAGCCACCACAGCCGAGCTGGCGAAGTTGCGAGCTGAGCTGTCAGCCTTCGAGGCCGCGGGGCCCGACCTTCCGACGACGATGGGTGTCACGGAAGACGAGGTGACCGATGTGGCCATCCATGTCCGCGGAGACACACAGAAGCTTGGGGATGTCGTTCCACGTCACACGCCACCGGTGATGCGAGGGGCCCAGGTCCCGGAGTTCAACACGCAATCGAGCGGGCGGCTTCAGCTCGCGAAATGGCTGGTCGATCCTCAGCATCCGCTGACGGCCCGCGTCTTTGTGAATCGAGTCTGGCGATGGAGATTTGGTCGCGGCCTGGTGCGTACGGTCGACAACTTTGGCTTGCTGGGTGAGGTTCCGTCACATCCCCAGCTGCTTGACTGGCTGGCACAACGCTTCGTCGCCGATGGCTGGTCGCTCAAGTCATTGCACCGCCTGCTACTCAATTCCAGTACGTATCAGCAGAGCAGCATCCCGCAAGCCGGGACCGTGGAGCACGATTACGACAACCGCTTGCTGGGTCGATTCAGCCTGCGACGACTGTCTGCGGAGGAAGTCCGGGACTCACTGCTCGCAGTCAGTGGGCAACTTGATTCGACACCGGGTGGACCGGTGTTGAAGGTGAAGAACCGCGGCTATCTGTTCGATCACACGTCGATTGATCTGACCGATTATACGAGCAACCGGCGTTCAATTTACTTGCCAGTGATTCGCAACAACGTCTTCGATCTGTTCCAGCTGCTCGATTTCCCGGACCCGGCGATTCCGACCGGAGACCGAGCGGCCAGCACAGTCGCTCCGCAGGCGCTACTCATGATGAACAGTGATTTCGTGATGCAGTCCGCCGACAAGCTGGCCGTCCGAGTCCAGACAGAATCGCGCGAGACCGCCGAGCGAATCAGTTCGCTAGCTCGCCTGCTCTATGCGAGAGAAGCCACCCCCGAGGAGATCGAATCGTACTCCCAATTGCTCGCTGAACTGGAGCAGTCACTGGAACCGATCGAGCCCGATGCCCGTGTTCGCAGCCAGCAGGCCTGGAGCGCTTTGTGCCAGACGCTGCTCGCCGCCAACGAATTCATCTACGTGAAGTGAGACGCCGCATGTTCCCCACCGGGCCTACACCGATCTCTCGCCGAGCGATGCTGAACCGCAGTGCGGTCGGCTTCGGCTCGATGGCGCTGGCTTCACTCTTAGGGCAAGAGGCACGCGCGGAGGTCTCCGCCCGTCCGCTGGCTCCTGCAGCCCCGCACTTTCCCGCCCGGGCCAAGCGGATCATCTTCCTGTTCATGAGTGGTGGACCTTCGCAGGTCGACACATTCGACTACAAGCCGCTGCTCACCCGTGACGATGGAAAGCCACTGCCGTTTGAGAAACCCCGCGTCCAGTTCAACGCGACCGCCAATCTGCTCAAGTCCCCGTGGGAGTTCAAACAGTATGGCGAGAGCGGGTTGTGGGTGAGTGACCTTTTCCCGCATGTGGCCCAGCGAGTCGATGATCTGTGCATGATTCACTCGATGCACGGCACCAATCCGGCCCACGGCGGGGCCGTGATGAAGGTCCACACAGGCAGCGATAACTTTGTCCGCCCCAGCATTGGCTCCTGGGTCAGTTATGGGCTGGGGACCGAGAACCAGAACCTGCCCGCGTTTGTCACAATCTGCCCCACACTCGCATTTGGGGGCATTAACAACTGGAGTTCAGCGTTTCTTCCGGCGGTGTATCAGGGGACCCCATTTGGAAATGCCGCTGTTCCTTCTGTGAAAGCAGAGGTCAAGTACATTCGCAACTCGCGTTGGCCGCGCGAGGTTCAGGAAATCCAGCTGCGACAACTGGCTCGGATGAATCAGGAGCATCAGGCTCACAGCGGCCCCGAGGCTTCGCTGGAAGCCCGCATCAGCTCGTTCGAGTTGGCATTTCGCATGCAGAATGAGCTGCCAAAGGTCGAAGACCTGTCGAGTGAATCGGAAGCGACACAGAAGCTGTATGGCCTCGACAATCCAGTGACTGCGAACTTCGGTCGGATGTGTTTGAAGGCTCGTCGCTTTGCAGAGGCGGGAGTCCGGTTCATTCAAGTCACGCACAACGATGACAAGGTTCAATGGGATCAGCACTCCGACCTGAAGGCCGGGCACGAAAAGAATGCCCGCGAGGTCGACCTGCCGATCGCAGGACTGCTGTATGACTTGAAGGCACGGGGTCTACTGGAAGACACGCTGGTCTGGTGGGGCGGCGAGTTTGGCCGGACTCCGACAGCTGAGGGCGGCGGAACCGGGCGCGATCATAACCAGGAAGGGTTCACCATGTGGCTGGCTGGCGGCGGAGTGAAGGGGGGCTTCCGCTACGGCTCGACTGACGACTACGGGTACTACGCGGCAGAGAATAAAGTTCACATTCACGACCTGCACGCGACGATGTTGCATCTGCTGGGCCTGGACCATGAGCGGCTCACCTACCGACACGCGGGGCGGGATTTCCGCTTGACCGATGTCCATGGCAAGGTGGTCACCGACGTGATCAGCTAACGCTGTCGTGAGCCGATCGACTCGGAACGAAGCTGTTGAGTTGCCTCGCCGTGATCCGATAGAAGTCCTTCACACATTGCGATTTCTCCGTACCGAATCAAGGAGGGTTTGATGGCTGCGAATTTGATCCTGATCTACAAGCTGAAGCCCGAGGTCAGCCCGAAGGATTTCGAAAACTGGGTCCGGTCGACCGATTACCCGGCGATGCGTGGGCTGAAACGCGTGAAGAATTTCACGACCTACCGAGCGACCGGACGCCTGATCGGCGAGGGGCCGCTGTCGATGGACTACATCGAGATCTTCGAGATCCCGGACTTTTCGGGCTTCATCGAAGAGGACCTGAGCGGTGCCACGGTTCAGGGCATCATGAGCCAGTTCATGGGGTTTGCCGAGGCCCCGCAGTTCGTCCTGGTCAATGAGGTGAAGTAGGATTGTCGAACGCCTAGCGATCCTCAAGCATCGAAGTCCCAGTGACGGCGATTCAGTGAACGCGGGCCAGCTACTCAACCACGACTTTCGGCGGCCGGGCCCAGGTTTTCACGAGGCGGTGATATAACTCTGGGTTCGGCGGCCCCGTATGCGTGACAATTCGGTACTTCGAGGTCAGCGGCTTTTCCCGGCTGATCTCAAAACCACCAATCACGCACGGGGCGAAACAGAAATACGGCTTGCTGGGATGCAGCCTGACCGGTTGAGGATGTCGGAAATTCGACGGGTGGCCGAAGATCGCAATCGAACAGACCTCGCCCCCAATGAGCCCGCTCACCGCTACCCAGTCGGGACGAGTATGGTTGCCTTTCACGCGGTCGAGTCCCTCGCTGGTCAGGAACGTACACCCCACCTTCTCCGTATTCTTGGGGTCGGACAACCACTCGATTGAACCACGCCAGCCAAACCCACCGTAGTGATATTCATTGACCGTCAGCGGCTTGTCGGAAGCGGCGGTCTGCTTTGACTCCAGATCCACCAGATAGAACTCCCTGTCTCCCTCCTTGAGAGGAAAGGCCATGACCCGCCACGACTCGTCGAGCACCACGGTCTCTCCATGAGTCCGGTCAACATGTTCAAGTTCCACCGCGAAACCCGCGAACAACTCTCCGGACACGGACTCGACCAATCGCTTGTGGCGAACTGATCCCAGCTGTTTACCCAGGTTCCAGAAGTCGACCTCATGATTGTCGAACGTCGTATTCACCCAGGCGAAGAACACCCCGTTCTGGTGCGGGTGATCGACGGGGTACTCAGCTGTGATCGTGCGATCGCCCGGCACCATCAGAGGGTGGATATGACCGGATCGCGAGTAGTGAGCAGCGATCCCCGCGGGCGGTTGCGAGAGGCGCGTGTGGTAGGTCAGGAGTTCGTGCGGAGGAGCGAGCAGACGCAACTGGCCATCTATCTCGGAGACCTGGAGCGACTTCTCTCGACCTGATGCGATCGACGGGCGCAGTGTGTACTTCGCAGCTTCGGTTCGAGTCGATTTCACAATCACCCGGCGAGGTTCCCCTAATCCTGGTTGAGAGGGGAGTCGTTCGCCGGCGGAATCGACAACCTCCCATCGGGCATTGGGATCAACTCCTTCGGGTAACGGAATCTCAACGAGCGAGTGCATTTCCGGGGCCGAGGGAGTGATCGTCACAGTGAACGAATCAGCTGCTTGAGAGGTCGCCCCCAAGAAGAGCAGGGCTGTGACTAGTGATCGACCAATCAGTGTGAACATGTGAGCTCGACCAAAGAGTCGCGGGAGTGATCGGAACACTTCAGTGGTACTCCCTCTGGTCAACGAAAACCACTTAAAAAGGCATTGGCACTTTCGCCGCAGGGATCGAGCTACTCAACCAGTTGCCACGCGGTGTCAAAGATCGCGCCGGTTACGATCTCTTCAGCAAAGGCATACTTCTCCCGAGGTCGGAATCGAATGACTCCCGCATCGCCGAGCTTGGGGAACAACCAGGCATTCGACGCCGTGAAGTTCTCCTCGTGAAATGTATGACCGGAGTTCAACACCACATACTTTCGCGGATTGAGCGGATTCGGAAAGATCAGACACACGCAATGCAGATCGGGGTTATAGCTCGTCCCGGCGAAGGTCACGGCATCTCTGGTCCAGTTCAGCGGGAGCTTCTCGATGATTTGGGACAGCACGCGGTTCGAGCCGGGGTCACCAAAGAGAATCAGGTGATGGTTCTCAATCTGTTCAGGCGTCAGATCGGTGTCTTCGATGGTTCGGGCTCGGCCTCGCATCCACTGATCGAACTCGCCCTGGAACCGTTTGAGGTTCCAATCAGCGTAGGTCTGGTGGCTCGGTGACCAAGGCTGGCCAGTGCCTCTGACACACAGAAAGGGGCCCGTGAAGGCGTCGTCAATTGGCCCCTGCAGGTCATGCCGCTTCCGCAGCTTGCCGGGATCGAGGAACGCCTGCTTCTCCTCGTTCGACAGCAGCTTCCAGAACTTGCTCCGGCGAACGAGATAGTGCCGGTCGGACGAGTTGTCGTCGCCTTTGGGCAGCGTGAACTTGTGTTCGCTATCGATGGAGATCTCCCCCGTGATGGCTGGCGAGAAACTCATCGCCAACACGTTGTGAGTCTTCAGGTGAAGCGACCCATCGGTGAGCGTTTCCGACTCGACTCGCGATTCGCTGTAGGGCGTCGTCTGCTCCTCGATTCGCAGCCAGGCACACTCGTTGAACTTGACGGTCGAGGTCACAAACCGGATCTGGCGGCGTTTTTCGGCGGCCGAGAGTCCGCGTTCGGCATGAGTCGCGAGGAAGTTCATGAACGCCTTTTTGCTGGCATCGTCAAACTTGTGTCCCATCATCGGCCCGACGATCACCTGCAGAGGAAGTCCCAGCGGTTGGGCGAGATCACGCATCGTCGTGCTGGCGAGCAGCTGGGCGTCGTTTTCTCCGCCGTAGGTGACAAACGGAACGTCGGCCAGATTGAGTACATAGTTCGTCGCGTCGTAGATTCGCAGCGGGCGATGCTGGAACTCCGGCAGCTCGGTCTCGATTTTCTGGTACTTGTAGAAGTCGACGAAGCCCGCACCCGCTCCGACGGCACACCACTTGGTCGGGTGATGCAGCCCGAGGTGCCACGCCCCCGCTCCGCCCATCGAGAATCCCCACAGGACGACTCGCTGCTCGTCGATGCGGTAACGTCGCATCACATCGGCGATCGCCTCGAACACATCGGTCTCACCGGCATAACGATAGGCGTTGTTCCCGCGACCAAAGACATCGAGCTGAATCCACGTCTGGTCTTCGGGAACCGGTTTGTTGAGGTTCCGCCGGATGAACGGGACTTCGCTCTGATCGCCGCGTCCATGCAACTCCACATAGAGCGGGTAGGACTTCAAGCCACGGCTGTGAAGGTAGTGGTCGGGGAGTGAGATCGCGTAAGGCTGGACGGTGTCATCGATCTTGGATCGATAACCGAGGACGGTCCGCTGGGGAGATCGGTCCCAGTCGATATCGCCCCCCGCCTTCAATCGGTCAATTCGATCCCGGGCCAGGGCGAGCACCTCCCGTGCGTACGCCGGGGAATCCTTCTTATCGAGCTCATCAAACCGCATCGACCGGCCGACCGCTTCGATGGCGATCTCAATATCGACGAGCCCTTGCCGATAGGCCTCGTTGATAGCCAGAGCAGCCACCTCGGCCCGCAGGCCCACGACCGCCTGGGTCAGCTCCGCCCGGACCTCATCACTCAACGGTACCTTCGGCGGCGGTTCGGCAGCTCGAAGAGAGAGACCGCACAGCAGTACGATCGCCTGTGAAAGAGTGAACCAGCGTAACATCAATCGTTCCTTGTTCGGTACTCGATCGAGACCGCGGGAGTAGGGGCCACGTCGCGTCAAGGATACCGCAACAGAAGGGGGGATCACACGCTCCAGATGGTGTGATCATCGTGAGGGCGACGATTCCGGAGTGGAATACTAAGAGACATGAGTTGGCAGGGGCGCCGAGATTCCGGTCCACATCCCCGCACTTAGCCCGGCTCGCAGAACCGGAGCCCCCGAGAAATCATCACTCAACCTGGCCAACACGCCTTGGAGGTCTATGCATTAACCTCAGGGAACATCCGCTCGTGACTCTCCCGCCAGACTCCATCGCACTTAAGCCGTTGTACCGGGCCACTTATCCATCGTCACTCAAATGCTCAAGGCAAATCATGAAGGGGGTGGTTCCGGGCTCATGTAGAGCGGTGCCAGACGGGCCAGGCTGCTGGCTTCTTTCATGAATGATCGGTTGCGATAGACAACATTCTTCCGGTCCAGGGGAGACCCGGCTTTCACCAGTGTTGAGAAGCAATCGATCTGGAAACGTTTCGTTCGCCATGGAACGATCTCTTGACTGATACACTTCATCCCGTGGCGAGCGGCGATCTCCTCGACGACACCTGCGCTCACACTAAAGTCTCGCCAGTGCAGCGTCCGCTCTAGAACTCCGATCTTTCGAAGAGCACCTTCCAGCTTGGGAACACGACGCACGCGTGAATACAGCGACTGGTATTCGCCGAGATTCGAATGATGAATAAAGGCAGCTCCATCTGCGGTCAGAATGCGACTCAGCTGCGAGATGTAAGATTCCAGGACCGTCCGATCAACATGGACTAGTGAATCGAAGCTGAAAACCAAGTTGGCCGAGGCGTCACTCACCATCGACAGCGATTTGCCATCATTTACATGACACTCGACATGAGAATCATGGGCGAACCTCTCTCGACACGCAGAGATACACTCTTCGGACAGATCGATGGCGACGAGTTCTTTGCATTGATTCTTAAGAAACTGTGTCCAGCGTCCGAAACCACATGCGATCTCCACAATACAGTCTGCGGGAATCAATCGCTGAATCCGGGGCAGGATCATTCCGTACCATTGCATCTCGGTCCCGCCCCAGGGCGCGGACCATTCATCCCCTCGGCCATCCCAACGATAGTTGCCATCCCAGATCTGTTTGTTTTCAGTAATCGTCGGCATGTGATCTTCCGTTTCGCTTGGAACGGCTGGGTGGCCTCGGTTGCCGCCTGGGACCGGATCGGTGAAGCTGAATCGTAGCTTCGGAATTCGATGTTTATCACGATATGCCTCTTGTGCCAAGGCACACCGACAGGCCGCAGAGCGTAGTCATCCTGCCCCACCATCAACCGAATCACCAAGGTCTCCACTGGCAGCCAAAAGCGACTGCCAGTGGCACTCAACGCATGACTCTCCCCGGTTTAGTACTCGTTCCCCTTCGCCTCGTCACTGCCGGCCGACAGAGTGGCGGCGGTGGACTTCTGGACCTGGCGGATGACGCGGTTGTCGCGTTCGGCGATCAGCTTGGCGAGGGCGGCTTCGGTGGTCATGAAGCCGAGATCGCCGTCGATGCGGTCACGCACTGATACGCCGCCCTGATCGCGGTCCTTGGCCCCGATCACGAGCATGTAGGGCACGAGGTCGACCTGGGCATCGCGAATCTTCTTCTTGATGTTCGAGCTTTGCGTGTCGATCTTCGCCCGGAACCCAGCTGCGCGGAGCTTCACGAGGATCTCGTTGCAGTAGGGCAGCATGTCGTCGTTCAGTCCGAGGATGCGGATCTGCTCGGGAGCCAGCCACAGCGGGAACGCCGCCGCGAAGTGCTCGATCAGCATGCCGCAGAAACGTTCCATTGAGCCGAACGGAGCACGGTGGATCATGACCGGTCGGTGCGAGGCGTTATCGGCCCCGGTGTACTCCAGCTGGAACCGCTCGGGCAGGTTGTAGTCAAGCTGGACGGTGCCCAGCTGCCATTCGCGGCCGATGGCGTCGCGGACCATGAAGTCGGTCTTCGGCCCGTAGAACGCCGCGTCACCGACTCCCTCGGTGTAGGAGAGGCCGACCTCTGTCAGCACCTTCCGCAGGGTGTTCTCCGCCCGTTCCCACAGCTCCGGGGAACCGACGTACTTGTCGGAGTTCGGATCACGGGTCGACAGCTGGACGCGGTAGTCGTTGAGACCGACCGATGAGAGGACGAACCGCACCAGTTCAAGAGTGTCCTTGAATTCCTCTTCGACTTGTTCAGGAGTACAGAACAGGTGAGCGTCGTCCTGGGTCAGTCCACGCACGCGGAGCATGCCGTTCAGCTCGCCCGACTGTTCGTGACGATAGACGGTTCCGAACTCGGCCAGACGCACCGGCAGATCGCGGTAGCTGCGCGGTTCCGACTTGTACATCTGGACGTGGTGCGGGCAGTTCATCGGCTTGAGCAGGTAACGCTCCTGGGTCTTCTCCCACTTGTGCAGGTATGCCGCCCGCTCTTCAGTGGAGCCGGTCGCCGGGTAGTCGTGGAACTCGCACCCGCAGACATTGGCTGACGCCCGCAGCTTGGCCTCATCCTCGGGACGCAGGTTGCCCTCACTGAGCTTCTGCTTCCAGTAGTCGACGGTCTGGCCGGCGGGATGGCCGAACAGGGGTGGGAACTGTGACTCGCGGTAGTACGGGAAGTGGCCGCTGGTTTCGTACATCTCGACCCGCCCGATGTGCGGCGAGTAGACGGGCATGTAGCCGCGACGGACGAGCTCGGCCTTGATGAACTCCTCGAGAGTCGAACGGATCGTCGCTCCCTTGGGCAGCCACAGACAGAGCCCCTGGCCGACATCATTCGAGATTGTGAACAGCCCGTGCTGCTTGCCGAGGACGCGGTGGTCGCGGCGTTTGGCTTCCTCGATCTGGTTCAGGTAGGTCTCCATGTCCTTCTTGTCGAAGAACGCGGTGCCGTACAGGCGTTGCAGCTGCTTGTTGCTGGCGTCGCCCTTCCAGTAACTGCCCGCGATGCTGACGAGTTTGAAGGCCTTGACCTTGCCCGCATCGGGGATGTGAGGACCGCGGCAGAGGTCGACGAATTCGCCCTGGCGGTAGAAGCTGAGGGTCTCGTGCGAAGCGAGGCCGGTTTCGACGTGCTCGACCTTGAGGTCCTGCTTGAGGTCCTTACACAGCTGAACGGCTTCCGCGCGAGTGAGGCTAAAGCGCTCGAAGGGTTCGGCCTCGGCACAGATGCTGGCCATCTCCTGCTCGATGCGGGGGAAGTCCTCTTCGCTGATTTTTTGAGCCAGGTCGAAGTCGTAATAGAAACCATTGCCGGTGGTGGGGCCGAAGGCGAGGCCAACCCCTTCGAACAGGCGCATGACCGCGCGGGCCATGATGTGGGCACAGGAGTGACGCAGCACGCCCAAGGCGAGCGGGTCCTTGTTCGTGATCAACTTGACCGGGATCGGTGTTTCGTTGGTCAGGTCGTCGAGAGGCCGGAACGCGTCGCAAACGGTTTCGCCAATCTGGACGGCGATCGTGGCTTGGGCGAGACGCTCGGAGATCGAGCGAGCGACATCAAGAGCAGAGGAGCGCGCGGGGAAGTCCTTGACCGAACCGTCGGGAAGTTGAACTTGCATGGAACGAGAGAGTCCTGACAAACGGTGTGAGTTCTGTATTTGAATTCACACCAAACACTCAAACCGCCGCGCCCACCGCTACGAATGGTGAGCAGAACGCAAACGATTTGCAGCAGGGGTTTTACCGCACAGGCAAAGAGGAGGTCAATCGGCGTGTGTTAGGCGGGAGCAGTGGGACTTGTAGCCCGACGCGTCAGCGAGGTACCGGGCCAAAGCGACATCGTCCCTAAGCTCCCGCTTGTACCGAGGAGAGAACCAACTCCAGGATCGACTTGTCGCGTTCTACTCTCAAACATCTTACTGGGGCGAACTTGCATCGATTGCGACAACGACGAATGCATAGAAATTCAAGCCCGATTTAATGCCGATGGCGGGAGGACATGGCAGATCAACAACCCGTTCGTCGACCTTAAGATGCAGGGTGATACCTTTCTCGGCCAGCCAATTTGCTCCATTGGTATCACTGCGATAGTTTGCGTTTATTATTTTCGTTTGAACCCGCCATTTTCCATCGGTGCCAATCTCGCCCTTTCCAAGCTCATTGCCATGATCTCGGAGTATCACGGTACCATGTGTGATCGGAGATTGATCCGCGGCGTGTAATGCAATTCCTTCGACATGCAGAACATATTCATAGCTACACCCAAACGACATGAGGGTGCAGATCCCAATGAGTATCCCTCGCAGTGCTAAGTTCAGCTGAGACATCCTCGTGCTCCAATCTGAAATTGTAGATCGAGAATTGCATAAACTGCATGTTTGCGTGAGCGAATTACCCTCGGATCAGTTCCTGAATCGGCTTGCCATGGTCGACGATGGGAGTCGGACGACCGTTGAAGTCCTGGATCGCGACAGTCGAAGAATCAATGCCGAGGTGGTGGTAGATTGTGGCGAGGAAATCGCCGGGACCACACATCCGCTCGGTCACGTCTTCACCGCGTTTGTCGGTGGCTCCGATGAACTTGCCGTGGTCGATACCGCCGCCAGCCCACAGGTTCGAGAACGCCCGTGGCCAGTGATCGCGTCCGGGTTGAACCGTTCCCGATGGGGCACTGGCATCGCCGGCACCAGTGCTGGGGGAGTGTTCAATCTTCGGGGTCCGTCCGAACTCACCCGTGACGACGACTAGCACCCGTTTGTCGAGGCCGCGTTCGTGGATGTCTTCGATCAGAGCTGTGACCGCCTGATCATACGCAGCTGCGCGGAACCGCAGGGCGTCGAAGACGTGGTGGTTGACGGCGTGATCGTCCCAGTTCTGCACACGGCCACACAACGGACCGCTCAGGCTGGTCGTCATGACCTCGACACCGGCTTCAACCAGTCGGCGGGCGAGGAGCAGCTGCTGGCCCCAGGAGTTGCGACCGTAGCGATCGCGGGTGCGGTCGTCTTCCTTCGACAGGTCGAAGGCTTCCTTGGTCTTGGGGTTGGTCAGCAGCGTCATCGCCTGAGCTTCGAACTCGTCGAGAGCTGCCAGTTCGCCGAGCTGATCGACAGCCCGGTCGAGCGTGTCGATGTTCTTACGGAGCGAGGCCCGGCGATCGAGACGGCGCACTTCGCCAGCATCCGACAGCCCGATGTTCGGCACCGAGAATGTCGGGGCGTTTGGATCGCCCGAGACCGTGAACGGAGAGTATGCATCGCCGAGATACGCCGGTCCGTTGTACTCCAGTGGAGGGTTAACGCCGACATACATCGGAAGCGGAGACTGTCGGGGCCCTGATTTGGCTCGCAGGTAGTTCGCCACCGTCATCCAGTCGGGGTAGCGAGGCTTGGGCTTGTCGCGCGTATCGGGATCGCCCGACAGCAGCTGCATCGAGCCCGCAGGGTGACCACCTGCGGTTTGCTTCATCGATCGCAGGATTGTGAACTTGTCGGCGATGGCCGCCTGGCGTGGCAGCAACTCCGTGAAGTTCAGGCCGGGGACCTTTGTTGCGATCGTGCTGAACGGACCAGCGTACTCGCTGCCGGAGTTCGGCTTCGGGTCATAGGTATCAATGTGCGAGCAACCGCCCGGCTTCCAGACCATGATCACGGCGGTCTTTTCGCGATTGGCTGACGCGGAGTCGTTGGCCTGCAGCGAACGCAGCTTCAGAATCCCGGGCAGGCTCAAGCTGGCGAATCCTGCCAGACCGGTCTGCAGGAAGCTGCGACGCCCCGTCGGGCCGAACTTGAGCGGGCCGGGGCAGAAGATGGGGGAATGGTTGGAATGGCTCATTTGGACTCCGCTGGTTTGACCCGGAGGGCGATGGGCTCAGTCGTGACAATGTCGACGATGTCTTGCGGCTGAGCGATCGCGGTGGCTTGTTTGAGTTTCTCGTCCGCAGCAGCGAGGGCAGCTGCAGCGGCTTTCTGTTTCTCAGCGATTTCGGTCTTAGACTTTTCGAGTTCGGCTTGGGCTTCCGGCGTTGCAGTTGAGGCAACCTCGGCGAGCTTTTTGGATTCGGCATCCAGAGCCATCACCATCTGCTCGGCCTGGCGTTTCGCTTCTTCAGCAGCGGCAACTGCCTCGGGGTGGTGACGATACTTCGCCACGGCACTTCCCTGGAAGGCCACCAGATAATCTCCGGGAGGGAGTTTGAGTGCGGCAAGATCGAACACAGCCTCCGACTTGTCGGAGGTTAGCGAAACGGTCAGCTTGGGAGCCGACTCGAAACCGCATCCGATCGCTCGCAGGTCGGTTGATGCTCCCTGAAACTCAGATCGGAGAGTCTGCACCAACGGGATCGTGATCTTCTCCGCAGCGGTGACTTCTCGAATCTCCGGGCTGGCGGGGGCGATGGTAATCGGGGCCAAATCGACGCCGCTCACCGAGACGGGCACATCAGCCAGCAGACGTGGTGCGGGGATCTCACCCCACGAATCGGGAATCGGCCACGCATGCGAGGCCAGCCAGCACTGCCGGATGACGGGAGTTCCATCTATCACAGCTCGTCCCGTGAAGGTGACATTCGCAAATGATCCGGGAGCGTCCTGCCGGGCGGAGATGAGCATCTGACCGCGAGTCTTCCCGGCGTCGATCTTCAGACCGTGAGCGGTGACACCCTCGGGAAGGCCTTCCATCGCGATCTCGATCGGACCGTCGTACCCGTCGCGCCGCACAGCCACGACTTCCAGGGCCATTGTGGCACCGCCGCGCAATGCGATCGGCTTGGAAAGGGCATTGCGATCGCCGTTCCGCAGCTCCATGTGCTGAGCCCAGGCAACCACCGCAAAGTCGGGAGCGGCCTTACGAATCACCATGCGGTAAACGTTGCGGGGATCGGTACGAGTCCCGCCGAACAGGTCAGTGATCTGCAGGCGATAGCGGCCGTCCTGCTTGATCTCGACTTTCCCGATGATGTCGGGCGACCCTGCGTCATATGGCGGGCCATCGTAGGCGTAGCCGTTACTCGATACCTTGACGGGGCTGGGGATGTCAGTCAGTTCGGCCACATCGGTGAGCTTCTCATCAGCCCCGGTTCCGGTGACCTGTTGAACGATGATACTCGGGTCTGTTGGTCGTCCGAGGCGTTCGGAGGCGACCTCCACCCACCAGACTTCTCCCATCTTGGCGTCAAACTCAAAGACATCGACATCGGCGGCTTGAGCAAAGGCGCCCGAGATATCACACGGAAGGGTGATCTTCTGAACGTGGTCTTTGTCGTTGTTCGGTTCGACTTCACTGAGGGCAGCCTGTTGAGGCAAACCAGCGGGTGGCCAGGAGAAGGCACTGACTTTACGAGTCGAAGGATGTCGCGTCGCGATCGCATCAGCGGCCAGTTCTCGCAACGACAGGCGGTAGTAAAACGCTGGCCCGCCCTGGTAGGTCAGCTCGTGGACCTTGACGACGTACTTGCCATCAGCGGGTACGCGATAGTCAATCGCTCCGCTGCTGCGTTCAACGACCAGATCACGCCCCGCTGCATCGGCCACGACGAGGACGGCCTCCATCTTGGAGTCGATGCCACGCGATGCAACATCGACGAGCACGCGTTGCCCTTGGCGAGCCTCGAAGGTGTAGAAATCGGACGAGCGAGCAGTGGCGACAGAATTGCAGAGCGTGTTCATCGCCAACGGCATTGCATTGGCGAGTGAGGTGTTGCCCGGCTTCTGCAAGACTTCGGGAAGTGTGCCCACCGAGAAGATTCGCGAGGCTGACATGCCCAGCCGCGTGCGGACATGAGCCTCGTAGAGACCAGGAGGGCAATCCGCCGGGATCGTCACAATGTATTGATTTGGAACCGGAGCCCCAGCTGGGTCGAGTTTGCGAGTTGCGGTCAGGCGTGCATCCGAAAACGTCAGCTCATTCGCGCCGTCGAGATGCTCTCCGGTAATTGTGATCTCGACCTGGGTGCCGACCGTGCCGCCCATGGGCATCGTGGTCAGCAGACGCGGAGCGGGCAGGCCCACCGACTGGGCGTGGCTCACACGCTGGGAGCCAAGCAGACCAGCCCCCAGTGCCGCAGCAATCAGCAGCCCACGCATGACAGAGACTCTCATATCCGGCCTTTGCATTGTGTCAGTCGTTGGTGAGGGAACAAGGAGGGAATCGGGGCGGGAACGCGGATGATCAGTGGTTGAACAGGAACTCTTTCGAGTTGATCATCGCCCAGATCAGATCCTGGAGGTTCTCGCGGGTGGCTCGCTGGGAATCGACGGGCATCCCATCGGCGCTGGTCGGAACCTGGGCCAGGTAGTCCAAGGCAGTCTTCAGTTCGTCGGATGTCGGCTGGCGGGCAAAGGCCGCGAGGTACAGGTCCCGGACCTTGTCTTCGACTGGACGTTCTTCTTTCGCCAGGCGTTCCGCCCGACCGTTGGCGTCGGCCAGCTTGGCCTTGATGTCTCCGGCATTTATCAGATGCAGACTCTGGCCCAGGCTCGACGATTGCACGCGCTCGCACTCGCAGACACTCTCACCCTCCGGTCGCCCGAAGACTCTCAGGAATGGAGACGAGCGGTTGTAGCTGTTGTCGGGCAGGGCGACAGCCCGAGTTCCGGCGGGGAGGTTGGTGAAGTCAGTTGAGCTGCCAGTGACACGATCAATGGCGTCTAGCAGCACCTCGGCTTGCAGCCGGCGGGTGTAATAGTGCGAGTAGTTCTGGCGGTCCTTGACGTTGCTGGGCGTCGGGATGGCACTGAGCTGGTAGGCATTCGATCGAGTGATCACACGCACCATTTCCTTGAGGTCGAATCCGCTCTCAAGGAAATGCTTCTCCAGAGCAGCCAGCAATTCCGGATTCGTCGCCGGGTTGGAGTCGCGGATATCGTCCTCGGGCTCGATCAGACCACGCTGGAAGAAGTGCTTCCAGTACCGGTTGACCAGTGCCTTCGCGAAGAAGGGATTGGTCGGGGAACTCATCCAGTCGACGAGCTTCAGCCGTGGGTCCTGGTCGGGAGCGATCTCGGGGATGACATCGCCCAAGGCTGCGGGCCGCAGGGCAGCTCCGGTCTTGATGTTCGTGGCAGTCGCGACACCGCGTTTGTGGAAGATGAGGTCTTCGCCTCGCACTGGAGAGGGCTTGCGGCCCACTTGCGTGAAGAACGCCGCCAGCGAGTAGTAGTCGTCCTGGCTCCAGCGTTCAAACGGGTGGTGGTGGCACTGGGCACACTGCATCCGCACGCCAAGGAACAGCTGGGCCACGTCCTCGATCTGGTTCTTGGGCTCTTTGACCCGCTTGTACCAGGCGACGGGAGGGTTACCGATCACGGTTCCGGTCGCAGCCAGAATCTCTCGCACGAACTGGTCGTACGGCTTGTTCGACAGCAGGCTGTCGCGGACCCAGGCGTGAAACGCGAAGTTCGACACCAGATCGCTGGCGTCATCGCGACGATTCTTTAGCAGGGCCGTCCACTTGGCGGCGAAGAAGTCGGCGTAGTCGGGACTCCGCAGAAGTTCCTCAATCGCCTGATCCCGCTTGTTCGGATCGTTGCTGGCCAGGAAGGCTTTCGTTTCTTCTTCGGTCGGGAGACGACCACCGATGTCCAGCGACACGCGCCGCAAGAACGTCGCGTCATCACACAGAGGCGACGGAGGAATTCCGAGTTCCTTGAGGTTTGCGAAGACAAAATCGTCCACGAAGTTCTTCGAAGGTGGAACGGTGTCGACCACAGCTCCCAGCGGAATTGCCGCGCTGAACACAGCCACCCGGCCCTGATAACGAACCATCACAGCTGCTTTGCCCGCGATGTCCGAGACTTTGACGAGTCCTTCGGTGTCGACATCGGCCATCGCCTTGTCGTTGGACTCGAACAGAGCGGTACTTGTCACGTCACGGACGGTGCCGTCGGAGTAATGGGCCAGTGCCTTCAACTGTTGCTGTCCCATCGGCGGGACGGTGTTTCGCCCCGGCTGGACTTCAAACGAGACCAGAGTGGGCTCATTGGCTGCTCCGAAGGGCATTCCCTGTTCGATCCACTTGCGGATCACGGCGTACCCGGCGGAATCCCGCTTCAGACGCACCCCGCCGCCGTGAGGCAACTGACCGCTGGCTTTCTTGAGGATCAGGCTCTGATCAGGGTTGGCAATCGACAGCCGTCGGCCGCGATCGGCCTTCACCATATGTTCGTAATCATCGCGCGGTTCGAGTCCAAGCAGCGACAGCTGGAACCCGTTCTGGCCACTGCCCGCCTTCGCATGACAGGCCCCAATACTGCAGCCCGCCTTGGTCAGCACCGGTTCCACATCGTTGGTGAAGCTGAGCGGCGCATCGTCTGCGTGGATCGCCTGCGTCCCGGACACTGTCACCGTGAGAAATGCCAACACCATCAGCAGTTCGATGAATCGAAACCGGTTACGGACGCTGTCCAGTGGCAAGGTCATCTCATCTCCGCGCAGAGTCATATCACTCGCGACCCGGTTGGAACCAACGAATTGCTTCGAGGTGCGCACCGAATCCATCGGTCAAAGTTAATGTGTCAGGGTAAGAAATGTCAACGAGAAGAGGGTAAATGGCGGATGGCTGGTGGCTTATGGCGAATGGCTGGGGAGAACGGGGGGCGGCAGAAGACGAACTCTCCAGATCGGAGACAGCTGTATGAAAAACGGCCATCTGATTTAAGAACTCGGTACCGAACCGGAAGGGAGGAGGCCGACGTAAAACATTCGAGGTGAAATGTGGCTGATGGGCGGTAAGGTTCGCTAAACTCAAGTACTTCAGGGACTCACGAGCGAACGCCGAGCGGAGACCTTGCCCTAGCACCGTTCCGCTTAGGTTGATGATGTCCCGAGAACAATTTCGCGTGCGAGTGACCAAGGACCACCTGGTCTTCAGTGCGGGGCATTTTATCACGATCGAGACGCCCGGCGGGCAGATCTGCGAGCGGTTACACGGTCACAACTGGCGGGTGGCTGTCGAGGTGGCTGGGCCACTCGATCAGAATCAGTACGTGTTTGACTTCATCGCACTACGGGACAATTTGCAGAAGATTGTCGACCGTCTCGATCATCGGATGCTGTTGCCAACCCGACACCCGCAGATTCACGTCGACGCCGGAGAGACTGAAACCGAGGTTCGATATCACCAGAGAAGATGGGTTTTCCCATCCGACGAGTGTGTGCTGCTCCCCATCGAGCAAACCACAGCTGAGCTGATTGCTCGCTGGATCGGGATTACCCTTGACGATGAGCTGTCGGGGCAGAAGTGGCACATGCTCCCAGCGCTCCGGATTGAGGTCGAGGAGAACTTTGGCCAGTGGGCGATCTGGGAACGAAGTTGAGACAGACATGCTGATGAGTCCACCGGCGAATCAGATTCACCGGAGGTCACACTAGAATGCATTGACGAGCAAGGCTTGAGCTTCGCCCCGTCCACCTGACTGAGCAATCACGCTTCGCAATCATCCAGAGTCACGCCATGGTTTTCCAAATAAACCCTCAGCTTGCCGAGGGCTCGGTGCTGTAGCTGGCGGACGCGTTCTTTGCTCAGCCCCATTTCATCGGAGAGAACCTTGAGCGTTTTGTCCTCCGCTGGCTTGGCCCTCAGTCCGAATCGCTCTTGAATGATCCGCAGCTCTCGCTGGTCCAGCAGCTTCGCCATCTGCTTCAGCATGTCGGAAGTCAGGGTCGGCGCGGAAGGCTGGGGCTCAGATTCGGGGGCCTTCACCGATTCCATCAACATGTCCGACGGGCAATCAACCTCTATCCGACGTTTGCGCTGCATACGCTGAATCACTCGGAAGTAGTGACGCTGAATCGCGTGAGTGGCGTAGGTGCTGAATCGGAAGCCGCGGCTGAAATCGAACTTGTCGATCGCGTACAAGAGTATGCCATTCCCCTCACTGAGCAGGTCTTCAAAGTCGGCCATTGATTTGGCGAACTTCCGTGCAATCGATGCGACGAGACGCAGGTTCGACTCCAGGAGTTGTTTCCGAGCCAGTTCGGACTCAGCGACGAGCTTTTCAACCTCTCGCACGAGCTTTACGCGCGGCTGTTGCGGATCAATTTTCGCCCGCTTGCGATTGGCCAGGAATCGCAGGTAGTTCATCCGGCGGAAGAGGTGGAGTTCGCCCGCCGGGGTCAGCAGTGGCTTGCGAAACAGATACGACAAGTGAGTCGGGACAATTCGGTCATTCGACGAAACGTCTGACGACTCATCAACATAGATCTCTCCGATTTTCCACTCGACATCCTCGAGTCGCATCTTGGGGAACAGCGGTGAGTGGATGAAGCTGATTTCGCGATGGAGCAGCCGCTTTGAACGCTCAACAATTTCGCTACGTGATACCCGTGGAGCAAGGACAGCTGGCATAGGTCACTCCCAGAATTTGATGAAGAGAAAACGTTCAATTCGTCCATATCATCCGAAAACTCACCCACAAATCAACAATGAAATCGTTCAAATCGTTCACAAATGTGAAAATCTGGCTCAAAAACGCCATAAACAATTACTATTCAATGAGATAATACAAAACAAGCCCGGTGACTATCGCCACCGGGCTGATGAGAGTCGAATTTCAAGAGCCGTCGAGGGCCTATTCGGTCAGTTCAACAGTTCCGTTGGTGTACTCACGCATGGCCGGTCCCATTTCATCCGGGGCCGTGGGATGCAATTGCAGCCGGACAATGTGCCCGTGAACCAGTCCTTCCACCACGACGAATGACAGACCACCGTCATTCAAGGGGCTGTGCGGGATCGCATTCCACAGGAAGGACTGAATCGAGTCGAACCGATCGAACAATCCCTGGAGGTTAAACCGAAAATTCTGGGGCTCCTGTCGTCCGTCCAGGGCACCACCCACGATCTCGCGGGCACCGACAAACATGGAGATCTCAAAGCTACCGTCGGCAAAGCTGCACTCATACCCCACTCGGGCGGTTCCACTGAACGGTTCAAACAGATCGGCGACGTTATGGACGAAGGACTCGATGACTTCGGGGATGCGGATTTCGATGGAGTCCCGACCGCGCGCTTCCAAACCTTGAACCAGATGCCGAATCACAATGTGAGAATGAGCCAAGATGATACTCCAGGCACGTTTACGCGATCAGGGGGTCCCGTGAATTCTGATCGGCGAAACGGTGCGAACGTAGGTGCTGCGATGTCATTGGTCAGAGCGGCAATCCGTCGCACGGTCCCGGCAAACTTGTGACTGGGACAAACAAATTATCGGGGGAAGAGGCCTCGCGCTTGCAGCAGAATCCGCCGACATTTATCGGGCACTGGCAGAGCTGGTAGGTCACGCTGAAGAGTCCGGTCATACCGGTTGCGTAAAACAAGGAAGCTATTCAGTGGGTTCTGATTCTATTTTGACTGTTGAACCCACACGTTCATCGCACGGAGGCTCCTCACCCCGGAACCAGAGGGCTGCGGTGGCACGTCCGATTCCGGACACGATGAACATCCAGCGGAAAACTTCTAATGGCGGGAGCTTGGCCCCCTGGCTGAATCGATCGAGAACCAGCCCGCCCAGCAGTCCGGACAATCCCGCCAGCAATCCGCCGATCTGGCGAAAGAGCGACAGCTGGACGGCGTTATCGCTCCGAGGGGCGAGTTTTAGTCCCAAGCTCGGCTGGGCCACATTGATCAACCCGAACCCACCCCACAACACATAGGAGGCCAAGAGCCACGCTATGCCCGATATCGACGACTGGCTCGCCCCCTCCTCAACCGACCAGGTCGCCATCCACCAACATCCCATCGCCAAGCTGAGTCCCAACAGCCCCCATATCATCACGCGGCGAGCATGACCTTGATCCACCAACCGCCCCGCCCACGCCGCCAGAGGAATCTGGAGCACCAACATGACGCTCAGCAGCTGGTAATACTCATATTGCGAGACATGCAGCAGGTTCGCACTCAGCTGGAACTGAGCCGTCTGAGTGAGTCCCTGAAAGAACGACAGCTGCCAACTCCCCCACACAAACCGTCGAAACGCAGGCTCCGCAAACGCCCACTTCAACTGCGGTCCAATCGACTCCCACAAAGAAGGAACGACAACTCCGTCCTCTAGCCCCCCATCGCCCTGTCTCCCATTCTCCCCCTCACATGTCCCGCGCATCGCCACTCGCGGTAATCCCACCACGGGCAGAATCGAAGCCAGACACAACAGCCCCCCACAGGCAAACAGCAGCGTGTACACCGGCAACCTCTCCGGCACCAGCAACCCCCTAACGCGGTCAAGCAGGACAGCTGCGACGTAAGTCATGCACAGCGTGACCAGCGAAATGGCCATGGATCGCCGAGCCATTAATCGGCCCCAGTTCACCTCGGGGACCAGATCGGATAACCACGACAGATACGCGGTGAAGGAGACTCCCTGCAGCAGATACCAAAGCCCCAGCAACACGATGATGGCGGACATCGCCCCCGTGTCCCCCGGCTTCATTCCGTAGAAGACCAGCCCGGGGATCGCCAGAGCTGCCAGACGCCCAAGAACCAGCGACACCCACCAGACGGTCTTTCGCCCGCCCCAGCGAAGCACCAGCCAGCGTGTGATGACCGATAGCGATTCCGCGGTTTCGGGGATGATCTGCATCACCGCCATCCACACCACGAATCCCTTAAAGAAGGGGTTCGCGAAGTAGTTCAGAAACCCGCCCGTCGTCAGCGCATGCCCCGCGGAGAAGAGCATCTGCCCGAGGATCACCCGGCGGATAATGGCCGGGGTGGCGAGCAAGGCTGTTGAGCGATCTTCAGACATGACACTCCACCGCGAAGAGAAGAACCGGGGGGCTGACGCCGCCCCGCTCGCCGTGACTGTTGCCAATGGTCAACGTTAAAACACGGGCGGTTCAATCCCGGACAGCGTGGCGGCCAGTCGCAACTTCTCCTGCACGTCCTCCGGCAACTGGATTCCGTCTGCCAACGCCTTGCGCCGTAGAGCCCATTCCCGCTCGCCGGGCAGCAGCACCCGATCGACTCCGTCGGCTGTCGGAGCGGCATGAATCTCGTCCGAGATGTGTTTGATCCGCGCGGCGAACTCCTGGGGATCAGCGACAGCTGCGACATCGATCATCATGATTCCCGCATTGTGACGAGAGGGAATGCTCGGCTCATCGAACATCCAGGTCCCCACCTGCCACGTCATCGCCCCGCCAGGAAGCACGGCCGAAAGGATCTCGGCCCACAGCCCCAGACCGTACCCCTTGTACCCCGCCATCGGGGCCAGCGAGACCCGCTTGGGGTATAGACTCCCGTCGGTCGTTGGTCGTCCCTGATCATCGATCAACCAGGTCGGAGGAATCTGCTCGCCCCGCTGAATCGCCGCATAGACCTTGCCCCCCGCCACCGCAGCGGTCGCCATATCGAGCAGGATCGGATCACCGTGCAGAACGGGAATTCCGTACGCATATGGATTACTGCCCAGCACCGGCCCGCGAGAGCCCGGCCCGGCGACACTGGGGATATCGTTTCCAACCACATGACAAATGAACCCCGCCCGTGCTGCCTCAGCTGCGAAGTACCCGGCCGCTCCGATGTGGCCTGAATTCCTTAACCCGACATAGGCCACGCCCACATTGCGGGCCTTCTCAATCGCGGTTCGGGTGGCGAACATCCCCCCCACCTGCCCGAGTGTCGAATCGCCATCGATCACCGCCCAGCCCGGTCCTTCGCGTTCGATCCGAGGCGTCCCGGCGACTCGATATCCGCCGCCCTTCAGTCGATTGATATACCCGCTCAGCAGCTTGGTTCCGTGCGTAAAGACTCCCATCGAGTCGGTCGTGACCAACGCCTCAGCTGTGGTCTCCGCGTCCAGAGACGACAACCCGATGTGAGTGAGGGCCCGGACACAAAACGCTCGCAACGCATCCACAGAGATCGGCATGAGAGGACTCGACTGACAGAGATGACTATCCGACGGAACAACCGCCTGGCAACAACATCGTGGGATTATGAGTCATCGCTGGGGCCATCGACAACGATAGCAGCTGTCTCCTACCGTTTATCGAGCCGAGTCATGTCGCCTCTTCTCCTCGTTACCCCCCATGTCGCTAGGCAATCACGGCAGTGACACGGTAATTTCCGGAGACTTGGCGTCCCCAGACTCGCGGGGCGTAACTCACTCAACGCCATCTGAATTGATCTTCTCCCACAGAGCCTCATCGATGTCGACGCCGACTCCCGCGATCACCCCATCTCCCACACCCCAGCGTCTCCAGTCGATCGACGCGTTACGTGGGTTCGACATGTTCTGGATCATTCGTGGCGACGCGATCTTCAGGTCGCTCGCCGTTTTTCTCGGTTACCCGGCACTCGAAGAGCAGCTGCACCACGTCTCGTGGGACGGGTTTCGGTTTTATGATTTGATCTTCCCGCTGTTTCTGTTCATCGTCGGAGTCGTGCTGCCGTTCTCGCTCTCCAAGTACATCGAGCAACCGCAAACCGCCAGCGATCGCTGGGCTGCCCATCGCAAGGCCTTTCTGCGAGCGTCTCTGCTGGTGTTCCTGGGATGGGTGTATTCCGGGTTCCTGCAACTCAACTTTGACGATTTCCGTTGGCCGGGCGTGTTGCAGCGGATCGGGATCTGCTACTTCTTCGGGGCGATCGCCGTCTTGAATCTGCGAGTCAGAGGGCAGGCCATCTTGCTGGCAGGGCTGCTGGTTGGATACTGGGTGTTGTTGAGAACGGTCCCCGCCCCCGGATTCAAAGCCTACGACCTGACCATGGAGGGAAGCCTGGTCGGGTATGTCGACCGCATGCTGATCCCCGGCAAGCTGCACTACAAGCTCGGTGACAACGAGGGAGTCCTCTCAACGCTGCCCGCCATCGGTAACGTGTTGATGGGAGCCCTCGCCGGGCAGTGGTTGCGGTCGACTCGGACATCGGGAATCAAGGTCCTCGGGTTGTTCCTGGCCTCGGCGGTCAGCCTGACAGCTGGGTATCTGTGGAGCTACGAGTTCCCGCTGAACAAGATCCTGTGGACAAGTTCGTTCGTGCTGGTGACTGGTGGCTGCAGCTTGGCCCTGTTGGGCATTTTCTATGGACTGATCGATGTCCTCGGGTATCGACGCTGGGCATTCTTTTTCACAGTCATCGGGATGAACGCGATCACGATCTATGTCGCTCAACGGTTTATCGACTTCACGAAGATCAGCCAGTTCTTCCTGAGCGGCGTGGCCCAACACCTCGGCACGGCACTGCAGGCCTCACATAGTCCGACGGAAGTCGAAGCCGCTCAGAAGTTCGTCCTCGCCGTCGGAGTCATCGCGGCCGAGTGGTTGTTCCTGTGGCACCTCTACCGTCACAAAATCTTCCTCAAGGTGTGAGGCCAAACCGGCCATGGCATGAACTGCTGAGCGAACGTCAGCGCAGCTCCTCACCCGCTGGCCCAGCTCACACACGATGGACTATCCTGCATGTCTCGTCTGAGTTCAAAACTTTTACTCCTGGATTTCACCATGTTCCGTACCGCTGTCTGTCTGCTTGTGCTGTCATTCACCAGTCTGGCTCAGGCCGAGCTGAAGGTCGGTGTCGCCAAGGCGATCATTACGCCCGATCCACTCCTCCCGATCTCCGGAGGAGTCGGCCCCGGTAAGATACCGACGGGGAAACAAGGCGAACTGACCGCCCGGGCGATGGTGTTCCAGCAAGGCGAAACCAAGGTCGCGATCGTCCAGCTCGATTCGCTCGGGTTCCCGTCGGTGCTGTGTGCCCGCGTTCACAAGCAGGTGCCGCGTATCCCCGCGAACAACATTCTCATCGGATCGACGCACACGCACAGCGCCCCCGACTGCTACGGCTTTCCCGGCCTCGATGGCAAGACCTCGGGCAATCTCGATTACATGGACTTCGTCTGTAACCAGGCTGCCAAGGTCCTCAATGAGGCTCTCGACAACCTCCAGACTGCTCACATCAAAATCGCCACCGGGGAGGCAGAGGGCAAGATCGCGTTCAACTACTACGCCCCCGAACTCTATGACCCGCGCATGAGCGTCATTCAGGCCATCACGCCCGAAGGCAAGACGATTGGCACCCTGGTCAACTACGCCGTTCATCCGGAAGTTCTCGGGACCGGAGCAGGTCTGGTCAGTCCCGATCTGGTCGGTCCGCTGTGTGACAAGCTGGAGGCAGATCTCGGCGGCATGGGCATGTTCATGAACGGGGCACAGGGCGGGATGATTACCGCCGACAACCGCAACCTCAACAAGCCCACCGATCCCATCAAAGGGAAGTTCGACGACATCAACACCTGGGAAGAATGCATCCGCATCGGCGAGTTGATGGCCAGCGAGGCTCAGCGAATCGTCGCCAAGGCCAAGCCCCAGCTGGACCCCGCGGTCGTGTGCGAGTCCCTCGAAGTCAAGTTCCCTGTCACCTCCGAACTGATGTGGGTCATCATCCTCGGCTCACCGCTGAAGTACCCGCACAACAAGGACAAGTCGGTCACCACCCGGATGAACCTTGTCAACATCGGTGACGCCCAGATCCTGACCATACCCGGCGAAGCTCTGCCGAATATCGGCTGCTACCTCAAGCGACACATGCGTGGCAAACACACGCTGCTCTTTGGCCTGACCAACGATGCGTTCGGGTACATTCTGACCAAGGTCGATTTCAACAGTTTCAGCCGCTACGACTACATCTCCCGTACGTCGCTTGGCGAAATGACCGGCGAGGTCCTGATCGAGTCTGCCCTTAAACTCATTAAGGAATCCCCCGTCGCCAAGTAATCGCGGACGGTCTTGAGCGGCCCCGCCTGAGACGGTCTCAATCAGGCGGGCGGGAACAGCGCCTAAACTTCCATTGCCGGAGTGTCCACAGCCTCTGCCACACTCGGTTGTGGAGAACTGACACCCCGGTGATGGCGGCTGATCCAGGCCAGGAACGCTGGCAGCGTCACCAGTGACATGTAGACGCAACACGCCACACCAATCGTCAGCACGAGCCCCAGGCTATGCAGCCCGCGATGAGCGGAGATCATCATGCTGCCAAAGCCCACCATGCTGGTCGTCTGGGTCAATGTAATGGCATTGACCATGCTGGGAGACGGGCTGTAGACCTGATTCGGTTTAGAATGAAAGTCGTGCAGGACATGCACCCCGTTATCGACGCCGATCCCGATAATCAGCGGCAGAATGATGAGGTTGGCGGGGTTTAGAGGGATCTTGAAGATCGTCAGTATTCCAAACATGAGCAACATTCCGATTGCCGGCGGAATGATCGCGGAAACGGTATCGAGCACCCCGGAACGATCACTGAACATCGCCACCAGGAAGGTCATGAAAACAGCCACCAACGCCAGCGGAAGCACAGGCACGGGTGTCTTGTGCAGATGGCTATCGACAAGAACGATTCCAATGGTGATGACTGCGGGAATGAACGTTTGAATTAGCGCCGACTTCCTGATGAAGTCGATCAACAGCACGACCAGAATCACGATCAGTGAATAGACGGAACAGATCTCATAGCTCTGCTTGATCTGCAAGGCAGCCTCAAAGTTTTGCAACGGAGTGCCCGTCACATCGGGATCAACGCTACGCAGGTCGGTCACAAATTGACGTAGCGGCTCCATGTCCCAGATGGGGAACTTCGGAAAGACCTGCAACAGCCACTTTCCATCCGCACTCACGTACCGAGAGCGCAGCTCCTCGGGGAAATCCCGCTCCGTCACAGGCTCCGGGTTCGAGGCACTGGCCAAAGCCTGAAACTGAGCCAGCAGCGAATAGCGCAAACGGTACTCATACTCCACCAGCTGCATCATCTGCTGCCGAACATCCAACGAGTCCAGGTGGCCGATCAACTGCTTGAGTCGAGCTGCGATTTTTGAGGCCTGGGGTTCTGAACGGGTTTCAACAACTCGGAGCAACTCTTCCAGACGAACACGCGTGTTCGTGGGCATCCCGAGTGACAACTCCGGTGGTTGCTGGGGCAGATGCGAGAGCAGTGTGTGGAATTGCTCGACGAATTTCTGCGTCTGTGCGGGAGGAAAAGCAGGCAACCGGGAGGCCAGATCCTCGACATGATGGACCGTCGGGAGGGCTTCCAGCTGGGCCTTGCGCTGTTTGGCCTGCTCCATCGAGTCGGTCAGAGAGATCGCGTAGAGCAACGAGTTCCCCGATGACTCGAAGATCCGTTTCTGGGCCTCGACCGACTCCAACCCATCGGCCTGCAGATGCAGCAGGTTGTGGTCGTACTGCTGAAGTGGCTTGGGCCAGCTTCCCCATTGAATCGGACCGGTCCAGTCGAACGACTTCCAGCAGACCAGCGCCATCAACGCGATGGAAACAATCAGCACTGTCCCTGGATAACTGCTGGTCGCCTTTCGCAACAACTTCCCCTGAAAGGGAACGGGCAGGGCCTGTTCACGGCGATTTCGATCGGCCACGGCAATCATGGCTGGCAAACAGGTAAACGTGGCCACGGTACACAGAAGAATCCCACCTCCCGCGATCAATCCCAGTTCCGCCACCCCGAGAAAACTCGTCAGCGAAGCACAGAAGAACGCCAGCGCCGTTGTTACTGCTCCCGTGACGATGCCCGGACCGAGTGTCTGTGCCGTCTCGACCAGCGCGGGACGCAGATCACTTCCATGATGACGCAGATCGAGATAACGAGAGAGAATGTGAATCGCGAAGTCGTTCCCCAGTCCAATCACGATCGAGGCAAACGACACCGAAAGGATATTCAAGTGGCCCACCATCCAGGTTGTGAGGCCAAAGGACCAGGCCATCCCCACAGCCAGGACGAGCATGCCGAGCGCCGGATGAAGCAAACCTCGCAGCCCCACAAAAAAGATCAGTGCGACACCGACAAACGCCACAATCGATGCTTCGGTACTGTCGAGTTGGGAGCGACGCATCTCGTCATTCTCCAGTACCGGAATCCCGGTCAGCAGAATTCGAGCGTCGGGGTGAGCCTTCTCCGTCTCTCGAATCATCTGACGCATTGAGTCGATGGCCTGCGTGGCTCCGTCAAATCCTTGATTCAGCTGCCCCTGGGGGGCTGCCATCAAAAAGCCCATCGTCTTCGTCTCATTCATGACGTAGACGTTCTGGCTCGACTGGGCCTGAAGCTGACCGCCGACGGGCAGGATCTCCGGCCAGGGGTTCGTAAAGTCTTTCGGGTTCTGCACGAACCGGGATAATGATTCCGTCAACCGGTCAGCGTGATCCCAGAGACGATGTGTCGACTGCGGAGGAGTCGTCTGAATCAGATCCCGCAGCCGGACCAACAGCTCATCCAGACGCACCAGTTCCCAACGGCCGTTCAACACCTGCGAGTACTCTTCGAGGCGTTTCGCCCCCATTTCCAGGAGCGGAGGCGGGAGGTACTGCAACCCCT
>JAXMBW010000010.1:0-176728 GCA_046349675.1 Planctomycetaceae bacterium
GGCAATTGGGGGCTACTAATGGCATGTCTCGGCGTTTGCAGCGCATACTCACCACTAGACACCCTGCCTCGGATGCGGGAACATGTGGTCGCTCGAATGATGGTGGGGGCCGCCCTGCCCTGGCCCGCGAGGTGATCGCCTGTGACTCAATCCTCTCCGAAGTCTCTTCCGCCCGAAGTGGTGGCCCGCATCTCGCGTCTGGAGATACTCAGCCGCCAGGTCGTTGAGGGCTTTCTATCCGGCATGCATCGCAGCCCCTACTTCGGCCAGTCGATCGAGTTTGTTCAGCACCGCGAATACGTGCCGGGCGACGATGTCCGCCGGATCGACTGGAAGGTCTGGTCGAAGACCGACAAGTTTTATCTGAAGCTATTTGAAGAAGAGACCAACCTGCGGACGACGCTGCTGGTTGACATCAGTGAGTCGATGCAGTTCGGTTCGGGGTCGGTGACCAAGTACGACTATGCCTGCCAGATCGCCGGCGCTCTGACCTTCCTGCTGCTCAAGCAACAGGACGCCGTGTCCCTGACAGCCTTTGATAGCGAAGTCCGGGGCGTGGCTCCCTCTCGTAGTACGCACACGCATCTCGGGGCGATTCTGTCGGTCCTGTTCCAGCAGAAGCCCGCCAAGAAGACCGACCTGGAAGCCATCCTGAAGCAGGCAGCCCAGGAGAAGTCCCAGCGCGGAATGATCGTGTTGATCTCCGATCTGTTCGCGCCGCGCGAGGGGTTGTTCCAGGGGCTGCGAATGCTGCGGAAGCGCGGGCACGATGTGCTGGTGTTGCAGGTCCTTGACCCCGAGGAACTCGATTTCAACTACTCCGGGACGACGAAGTTCGAGGGGATGGAGGAAGCCGGGGAGTTGGTCTGCGATCCTCGCTCACTCCGCGAAGGGTATCTCGCCGCGATGAACGCCTTCCTGCACGATGTCCGTCGCCGCTGTGCCGCCGAAGGGATCGACCACGAGACGGTCCGGACCGACGAGCATCTCGATGCCGTGCTGCGAAAATACCTGAACCACCGCCGCCAGCTGATGCAGCACCACGGACAGCACTGATCGACGATGACTTGGGGATGCGTCGTGCGATTCCGCTTCTCCGCACGAGATCACTCCGGGGGCGGGGCTCCGCTTTCCGCCGATTCTTCCTGCAGGCTCTGTAATTGCATTCTGAGTTCATCACGACGAGGGATGAGGACTGTGCGGACGGCGTGCAGATTCAAGCGGTAGACAATGAAAAACACGATCCCGATGAACAAAGGGACCGCCCCCCACATAACGATCACCGAAAACAAATCCGTTGCTCCATCTCGCAGCGCAACCTGGCCGACGAACGCCAGCATCGCAACGGCGAGCGGTGTCAGCCCCCAAGCATGCACATTCCTCAGTAAACGAATCTGTCCCTCAATCTGAGCCAAAGTGCTCTCGATTCGCCGACGGAGGGATTCGCCCAACTCTTCTGGGCGAGGCTTGCTTCGGCTCCGGTCGACCAGCATGTACCCCGCAACCCACATCAGGGCTGGAATTGTCAAATACCAAGTCCAGGGCAAAGCGTGTTTCAGCCCGAGGAACAGCCAGATTGGGATGAGCAGCAGAGCTGTGCCTACTTCACGTAGATCTCTCCAGAACAGTCGTGATGTGAATTGTTCCTGGTAGCGTCGCGTTTCCGCATCGAGTCTTTCGGCATCAATCTTCACTCGAATCCCTGAGGATTGCGTATTCCATGCCTGCCGGATGTCATCAGGTGTCATGCTTTTCTTCCTCCATCATTTGCCCCAATGCCCGCTTGGCCCGGTTCAATTTGACGCCCACGTTGCTTTCCGAAATGCCGAGGACATCGGCAATCTCTCGATATGTCAGGTTCTCCAAATACAAGAGAACCAGTGCAGAGTCGGTTCTGGATAACTGATGAATCGCGGCATAGAGCCGTTTGATGGTTTCATCCTGCGTGATCGACTGAACGACATCCCGATTGGGTTCAGCAAGTTCGTCGATTTGAAAGAGCGGCTTCTGGCGTGTCTTACGACGTCGATCGTTGCGACTCCAGGTGAGTGCGGTATTGATCGCAATGCGATAGAACCAGGTCGAGACCGTCGCCCGCCCCTCAAACTGCGGCAATGAGACCCAACATTGAAAGAGGATGTCCTGTGCCAAGTCCTGAACATCCTCCTTTGAAAACGCGTAAGTGCGGGCAATCTTCAAGACAGCTGCCCCATGGGCAGCGAGCCAACTCTCGAACAGGGCATTCAGATCGTCTTGGAGCACTGAGGAACTTCCTTCTGGATTGAATTGGTCACCTGAAGCGACAGTTCCTTACATGATTGTTGCGAGAAAATCTCAGAGTATGTGAAGGTATACGCAGCCAGGTTGGAATGTCTGACGCAAAATCACCGATTGAATCGGCGTTACAGGAGTCCACGTGTATCTGGAGGATTCCGCCTCTTGCCGCAACGAAAGCCGGGAACTAGAATTACCCACCGACCGGTTGGGGCGAATGTCTCTAGGGAATCCTCCTAGCCCGAAGCCAGATCACAGGTTACGGCCTTGATCGAGCTTCGGGTTGATTCGTTACAGACTTCGCAGGATCCTCCCGGACGGTCTTGGCAGTTTCTCAATGGAGTCTCTTCGATGTACGAGCGTTTCACCGATCGGGCCCGCAAGGTCATGCAGCTGGCCAACCAAGAGGCCCAGCGATTCAATCACGAATACATTGGCACCGAGCACATCCTCCTCGGTCTGGTCAAGGAAGGCTCCGGAGTCGCCGCCAACGTCCTGAAGAATCTGGACGTCGACCTCCGCAAGATCCGTCTGGAAGTCGAGAAGATTGTCCAGTCGGGCCCCGATATGGTCACGATGGGCAAGCTGCCCCAGACCCCCCGGGCCAAGAAGGTCATCGAATACGCGATGGAAGAGGCCCGCAACCTCAACCACAACTACGTCGGAACCGAGCATCTCTTGCTCGGCCTGCTGCGTGAGCAGGAAGGCGTGGCTGCTCAGGTGCTGATGAACCTCGGGCTGAAGCTGGAAGACGTTCGCGAAGAGGTTCTCAACCTGCTCGGGCACGGCACAGAGCAAGGCGAGACCAGCGAACGCGGCGGCAAAGCAGGCGAAGCGGGCGGCAAGGCCGGCGAAGGTGGTGGAGGCAAGGGAGGCCGCAGCCGGACCCCTGCCCTCGACAGTTTTGGTCGCGATCTGACCGAACTGGCCAAGCAGACCAAACTCGACCCGGTCATCGGACGCGAGAACGAAATCGAACGCATCATGCAGGTCCTCTGCCGTCGGCAGAAGAACAACCCGGTCCTGCTGGGCGAAGCCGGTGTCGGCAAGACCGCCATCGTCGAAGGCCTGGCCCAGATGATCGTCGACGGAGCTGTTCCTGAGCCGCTGCGTGACAAGCGGATCGTGGTCCTCGACCTGGCGATGATGGTCGCGGGAACCAAGTACCGCGGTCAGTTCGAAGAGCGCATCAAGGCGGTCATGAACGAAGTCCGCCGGGCTCGCAATGTGATTCTCTTCATCGACGAACTGCACACCCTCGTCGGAGCTGGTGGCGCGGAAGGGGCGATTGACGCCTCGAACGTGCTCAAGCCCGCACTGAGCCGTGGCGAGTTGCAATGCATCGGTGCGACGACTCTCGACGAGTACCGCAAGTACATTGAGAAGGACAGCGCCCTGGAACGTCGCTTCCAGATGGTGATGGTCGATCCTCCGTCGAAGTCGCAAGCGGTCGAGATCCTCAAGGGACTCAAGGACCGCTACGAGACCCACCACCGGGTGCAGTACACCGACGATGCCCTCGAAAAGGCTGTCGAGCTCTCCTCTCGCTACATCTCGGGCCGTTGCTTGCCAGACAAGGCGATCGATGTCATCGACGAAGCAGGCGCTCGCGTCCGGCTGAAGTCGATGGTCCGTCCGCCAGATCTCAAGGACCTCGACGGCGACATTGAGCGCATGAACGCTCAGAAGGAAGAAGCGGTCGCCAATCAGGACTTTGAAAAGGCCGCGTCGCTCCGCGATCAGGCCGACAAGCTCAAGAAGAAGAAGGAAACGATCACCCGCGAATGGCGTCAGAAGTCCAAAGAGTCGGACGGCGTCGTCGATGCGGAAATCATCTCGGAAGTCATCTCCAAGATGACCGGCGTGCCTCTGACCCGCCTGTCGAGTGAAGACACCGTGCGCCTGCTCGCGATGGAAGCCGAGCTGCACAAGCGAGTGGTTTCTCAGGACGAGGGAATCAAGCTCGTCTGCAAGGCTGTCCGTCGTAGCCGCAGCGGTCTGAAGGATCCCAAGCGTCCGATGGCGACGTTCCTGTTCTCCGGTCCGACCGGGGTGGGTAAGACGCTGCTGGCCAAGACGCTGGCTGAGTTCATGTTCGGTGACGAGGACGCCCTCGTGCAGATCGACATGAGCGAGTACCAGGAACGCCACAACATCAGCCGCCTGATCGGGGCTCCCCCGGGCTTCGTCGGCTTCGAAGAAGGTGGTCAGCTGACCGAGCGCATTCGTCGCCGTCCCTACGCGGTGGTTCTGCTCGACGAAATCGAGAAGGCTCACCCGGACGTGTACAACATGCTGCTGCAGATCATGGAAGAAGGCCACCTGACCGATAGCTTCGGTCGCAAGGTCGACTTCAAGAACACGATCCTCATCATGACGACCAACGTCGGAGCCAAGTCGATCGCCGCACCGGCCTTCGGCTTCAGTAACACCGATACGGCCAAGCAGCACGACGACATGAAGAAGAACGTCATGGCCGAGGTGAGCCGGGTCTTCAAGCCCGAGTTTATCGGTCGTCTCGACGAGATCGTCGTCTTCAACAAGCTGACCGATGAGAACATGCAGCAGATCGTCGAGATCGAACTGGGCAAGGTCCGCGAACGCCTCCGCGATCGTGGCCTGCACCTGACGATCACTCCCGAAGCCAAGCAGCTCATCATTCTGAAGGCTCGCGGCGGCGACGATCGCGAAGCCTCCGACTACGGTGCCCGCCCGTTGCGTCGAGCTGTGGAACAGTTCATCGAAGACCCGCTCTCCGAAGAACTGCTCAAGGGTGTCTTCAACGGGAAGAACCAGATCACCGTCAAGACTCGCGAAGTCGGCGATGAGAAGCAGCTCGACTTTGAAGGCACCGTCGGTGACGAATCCGGAGCCAATGGCCAGGAACTCGTGCCGGCCGGAGCGGAATCGTCCGCCTCCTAGTTTGGCGATGACGGTCTGAATCGAAACTCCTCAGCCCTCGGCAACTCGTCGAGGGTTGAGCGTTTCTAGGGAGCCCGGGGCACCACTGGTTACCGAACTGAGCAACAGATCGCCTGTCCTCTGAACCGACACTTGAGAAAGAGACCGCTGAATGCGAACCGTGCTACTCCTGACCGCTTCGAACATCTTCATGACGTTCGCCTGGTACGGACACCTCAAATACAAGAACAGTGCCCTGTGGGTGGCGATCCTTGTCAGCTGGGGAATTGCGTTCTTTGAGTACTGTCTGCAGGTTCCGGCCAATCGCTGGGGACATGGCCAGTTCTCCGCCGCCCAGTTGAAGATCATGCAGGAGGTCATCACGCTGGTTGTATTCGGTGTCTTCTCCGCGTTGTTTCTGAACGAGAAGCTTCGCTGGAATGAGATTGCCGGATTCGTGCTGATTCTGGCCGCAGTGACCGTCGTGTTTGGATTCAAAGAGACCAAGGCCGAGGAGCCACACGCCGAGCATTCGACGGTGGCGACCAGCCCGCACTCGCCGGACGCTGGCGAGTCGAAGTAGTTCCCGCGATCCTCCCCCGCATTGGCCTCCCCGCGAGTTGCGACGACATTGGGAATGAAGAACCTGCGATTATTGCTGGCGTACGATGGAACCGACTTTGCCGGGTGGCAGACCCAGGCCGGTTATCGCACGATTCAAGCCGTCCTCGAAGAGGCGATCGGCACGCTGACCGGCGAAACGCCGCGGGTGCTGTGTGCTGGACGGACAGATGCCGGAGTGCATGCCCTGGGGCAGGTCGCCAGCTTCCAGACTCGATCGACAATTCCGGTTGAAAAGTGGCGGCCCGCTCTGACCGTTCACCTGCCACAGGACCTCATTATTCGCGAGGTCACCGAGGTCCCGCGCCGGTTTCACGCGACATACTCGCCGATCTCCAAACGGTATCGCTACCTGATTAACAACAGCTATGTTGAGGACATCGTTCTGCGTCGTTTCAGCTGGCGGGTCCGCCCGATCCTGGATGTCAACTTGATGCAGGAAGCCGCGGAAAAGCTGATCGGAACGCACGATTTTCGCAGCTTTGAATCCAACTGGCCCAACAACAAAACCAGTATCCGGACCATCCACGATATCCAGGTCTACCGCACCTCGCATGGCCCGATGCTCCAAAACTTTTCCTGTCATGAGAAAGATGATGGTCCCCGGGATTTTGTGGCGGTGGAGGTCGAAGCCGATGGGTTCCTCTACAACATGGTCCGCATCATCACCGGGACCCTCGTCGATGTCGGCAAGGGCGTCCGCACGCCCGAGGATGTCGAGCGTATTCTCAAGGGGATGAACCGTCGGCTCGCCGGCGACACCAGTCCCGCCCATGGGTTGTTTCTGGTGAAGGTCTACTACCCGGAAGACGAAGAGAATCTGTAGGGACGCATTCGGCGACCGCCTCGATTTCTTTCTCCTATGGTAGGTTGTCAGTGTAACTCGTCAGTCAGGCTTGTCCCGATCATCGGCATGTCCGGGAGTCAAGCACAGCAGCGGCGGAAGCTGGACGGCCTTGCAGCTAAGCCGTCCCCGGGCGACGATGTGTTTTCCGTCATTCTATTTGTGGGAGAGATGGCACTGATGCGATTCGTCTTTCCGATTCTCCTGTGGGTGGTAGCCGCCTGGGGGGGCGTGCTGTCCCTCGCCCAGGAGGCGACACTGCCAAAGCTCCGCCGACCGGTCGATGCCGTGTGGCTGGTCCCGGGGCAGACGGTCCTCACCGCGAACTCGCGTTCGGGGTCGTTGAGCGTGGTCGACCTGCCCACACGTGAAGTCGTGCATGAAGCGGTCGTTGGCGGGCAGCCGGTCGCGGTGGTGGTCTTGTCGGACAATCGTGTCGCAGTGATCGATGCGGAAGGGAATCACCTGGCGATATGGCGAGTAAACCGGGCTCCCTGGGGGCTGGTCAAAGAGGCCGACCTGCCGGTACTGCGGGGGCCGAGTTCGCTGGTCCTGCTTCCGAACGAGGCGGCCGCTTCGACCGAAACAGTGACATCACCGGTTGGTGTGTCTCTCTCAGTGGCCTCCCGCTGGGATCGCTCGATGGAGCGGGTCGAACTCCAACTGACAGCCGACTCATCCACCGAAGTCCGGCGACTTAAGCTGCAACTGCCATTCGCACCGCATGACCAACTGGTTCTTCCCGGAGGCAAAAAATTACTGGTGGCCGATCATCATGGCGGTCAGTTGGCGGTGGTCGATATTGAAAACTGGACGCTGGATGCGATTCGCCCCTTGAATGCCCACAACATCCGCGGGTTGGCGATCAGCAGCAATCGTGATGCGGTCCTGATTTCGCACCAGATTTTGAATCAACAAGTGACGACTGGTTTTGAGGCCCTGCGAGAGGGGACGTTGATCCAGAACGTCGTCCGCGTGGTGCCGCTGGAGAAGTTGTACGACCAGCGAGCCCTGCTCCCCGTCAGCGTGAGGACGATTTTCCTCGGCCAGACAGCAGAAGGAGCAGCTGATCCGGCGGATGTCGTGCTCGATGTCGACCAAAATCTGTGTGTCGCTCTGGCGGGGGCCAACGAGGTCTTCCTGGCGACAACGGGCGGCTTGGAAAGACAGCGACCCACGGTCGGGACACGTCCGACGCATCTCCTCCCCTGCCCTGACCGACGCGAGTTGGTGGTGGTGAACACCTTCGGGGATTCACTGTCGGTTGTCGACACGAAAACCGCTGAGGTGAAGTGCGAGATCTCGTTGGGACCACAGCCGAATCTCTCGCCTTCCGATCGAGGAGAGATCCTGTTTCACGACGGCCGCTTGTCCCTCGATCGTTGGATGAGTTGTCACAGCTGCCATACCGACGGCGACTCGAACGGACTGCTTGCGGACACGCTGGGTGACGGCACCGGTGGGACGCCCAAGCGGGTATTGACTCTGCTGGGCGGTCGTGACGCGAACCCCTGGGCGTGGAGCGGCGAGGTGCGGATTCTTCATGAACAGGTCACCAAGTCCGTGCGTAATACCATGCACGGCAAACAGCTGCCGATGACGCAGGTCAACGACATGGTGGCCTATCTGCATACGCTCGAACCGGCCCCACCGCTGATGCCCGCAACGGATTCCCCCGCCGATCGCAAGCTGCTGGAACATGGGCGGCGGGTGTTTGAGTCAGCGGGGTGTGCTCGCTGCCATATTCCGCCGCTGACGTATACATCCGACAGCATGTACGACGTCGGGATTCATGATGAGGCGGGGCTCAAGCTCTTTAACCCGCCGTCACTTCGCGGAGTCAGCCAGCGCGACCGGCTGTTCCATGACTCGCGGGCCAAGTCGCTGGACGATGTGCTCGATCAGGGGCATTACACACAGGCTGAGTTGAGTGAGGATGACCGGGCCGCGCTGCTGCGGTTCTTGAAGAGCTTGTAGGCGAGCCAATAGACACGAACTCGTCGGGAGGGCGAAGCTCCTGCTGAGCCGCTGGTGGGATTGGACGGCGACTCTCGAAAACGGCTCAGCAGGAGCTTCGCTCTCCCAGTCAGAGAGTCGCTCTCTCAGAGTGAGCGTTACTCCACTCGCAAGGCCATCAGCATCGGCAGGCGGGCGACCTGGCGCACAGCTGACAGAGATGACAACATCCCCGCCGCAAACACAGCCAGAATCATCAGCCCCAATCCCGACCACGACACATCAGCCCCGATGCTCAGCAGATGCGGAGCCATGGCCACAGCTGCCGCGATCGTCCCGGAAAGGAGCCCAAACGTGAGCAGGAATGCATTCTCCAGCAGCACGATCCGCTTCAGCATCGATGTTGAGAATCCAACAGCCCGCAGCAGTGCCAGTTCGCTCCGTCGTTCCCAGACGTTTCGCATCATGACAACGCCCAGCCCCACGGTGCCGAGCAATAGCCCCAGGCCACCGAGAGTCTGAAACGTTGACAGATAGGTATTCTGCACGGACAAGAAATTCGCCAGCCGGTCGGCCACTCGCTCGGCATCAAACCCTGTGTCGGCGAGATCAGTCTCCAGCAGCGTCGTCACCCCGGAGGCCAGCGACGGGTCGACCTCGATCAGGAAGTAACGATAACCCGGAGTGTCGGGATAGAGCCGCAGCAGGTTCTCCTCCGACATCAGCAGGACGCCCTGGAAAACACTGCTGTCGAGCATCCCTCGTACCACGAGCGACTGCTTGTTGCGGGTCTCATCTTCGATATCGATCGTCGATCCGATGCCCTTGTGCAGTGAGTATTGCAGGGTATTCATGTCCCCCAGAACTGGGATCGCTCCGCCCTGCTCTTTCGCCGTGAGCAATTCCCAGGGATGGCTCGACCGCGTGTCGGCGAACTTGAAACGCTGCTCCTTTGAGAGCTCATCGATGACAGATTGCGGGACTCCCAGCAACGTCGGCAACTGGGTCTGGTACAGGTTCAGGCAGCTGGCGTTCTCGCCGGGCTTCATGCGGAGGGCGGTGAACTTGGCCTTCTGCAAAAGTGCTTCGTGCTCGGCGTTCGACCGCAGATTGATACCGGCCTTGGTGCGTCCTGAAGTCGTGTTGAGGTCATACAGGATCGGTTGATTCGTCTCGGCAACAAGCGTGTACCCGCCGTTGCCGGAGTCGCGGCGCGGGGCCTCAACGGCGGGGTTACGCCGTCCCGATGCGACCGCAACAACCAGGAACGTCGCCGAGGCGATGAGACTGGCGGTGAGCAAGCTGCGCGAGCGATTCCTCGCGGCATTCCGAATCGCCAGCGTCAGCAAGGCTCGACTACCTCCACCTCGTACAGCTGCCGAACGATCAGCGGCCAGCCAGCGGGAGAACGCTGACAAACTGGCGATCAGTGACGATAGCCCTCCGACAAAAAACGCCACGGTCCGGATCGAGAACCCCGCAAACGCCTCGCGGGACGGAAGCCACCCGAAAACGCCAGCAACCAACAAGATCAGACTGATCCCCGTGGAAATCCGCACCACCCAGCGGCCCCGCGAACTGCGTGCCCCGGTCAGGACTGGCGTATCGAGCCCCGCGTTCGAGAGCAGTGACCGCGGGGACATCGCTCGCAGCTGTCGACTGGTTCGCCAGATCAGAAACGCGGAGATCAATACCGCGATCAACCAGCCGACAATCAGGCTCTGGGCTCGCGCGTGCAGATACAACGATCGTGTACCAACGGCCCCTGACCACCAGGTGGTCAGCCCGTAAATCATGATCCCGGCATACAGCACACCACCGACGATTCCCAGCAGCCCCCCGATCGCTGCAAGCGTGCTCCCTTGCGTGAGGACCTGCTGACCAACCGAACGTGAGGTCCAACCGACTCCCATCAGAATGCCAAACTCGCGGCTGCGCCCTTCAAGCCCCAAACGGAATAGCAACGAGACGAGCAGCAAGGCCGACGCGATCAGAAACAGACTGAACCCGATGAACAGGCCCGTGAAGTCAGTCGTCCCCCGGGCGGCCATCAGCCCCTGCAGCTTGACCGGTTGTACCGCAAGACCGGTGACGTGAGGGCCAAGCTGGCTGAGCCACGCACTCTCGAATGTCTTGGCGAACTCCGTGGGAGTCACGCCCGTCGGCGGAGCAATCCGCAGTGAGGTGCGAGTTCCATAGCGGCTGCGAAAGAGTTCCTCAGCCGATTTCAGATCCCAGAAGACCTTCGGAGTCGTGCGATATGGTTTCCAAAACGCGCGGTCCCGATCGGTGATACGGTCCTTCTGCAGCGGGAATGGCTCGCGCCACTTCGTCGGGTCTTCGGCGTCCGAGATCCCCGCGACGTATGGGGTCAACCCCGGGTCGCCCGAGGCTCCCGACAGCTTCACAATTCCGACCACCTTGGCGGTCCGCGCCAGTTCGGGAAGCTCCCCCAGATCGCCAACAATCTTGTACTTGATGGCTACCGTGTCGCCGACCTGGACATGCAGGTCCTCGGCCAGCCAGTCGTTGATCGCGATCTCGTCCTTGTTCTGAGGGGCTGTGCCACTGGCGAAATCGAACGCCTCAAAGGTCCCGTCGATCGTCCCCCGCCCCACCCCTGCAGAGATCGGATACATCGAGAATTGCTTCGCATCCGCCGAGTTCGCAATCTCCGTCAGCAGCGACACCAGCACCGGCGAGGTGGACCACCCTTTCTCCTTCGCAACCTTTTCCGCAGCTGCGATCGTCCCATCGTCGATCAACATGCGCTCGCTTTCGAGCGAGAGATAGTGATGGGCTTCATTCGGAACCAGTCGCAGTGATAGGTCGGAGAGAAGCAGCTTGCGGTGCAACTCGTCGGAGAGTCGTGTCGCCAGATCGGCACTGATAGAACTCTCGTTGAGGGGACTTCCGCTCGGAGCCGAACCAAGCAGGAGTGCGTTGATCCTCGCGGGCTTCTCGGGTTCTTTCCTCCGGGCTGAGGCGGGGACGTGTTGCAGGTTCAGCTGGGCCTGGAGTTCTTCCAGATCGACGAAGGCGTTGAGCGGCAGTTGCTGGCTGGGATTGAGGCCGAATCGCCCCGGCATCAGGTGCTCTTCAAAGATGTGCGAGACCTGCGTAGGGAGTTCCACCACGGTTTCTTCCCGCTCACCCAGCAGTGCGTCTCGCGGAATTGTGGCGGGGATCTCGACAACGACCGACGCCTTGTCGCCGACTTTCAGCTCCAACTGATCAGCAAGGCGGCGGCTGATGGCAAGCCCCTCGCCGGGGGCTTCGACTCCCGCCAGCTTCCAGAACGAGGCATCGACGCCATAGACATCGACATGCCCGGCCCGCCGCGAGTTCTCGGACTTGATCTGTCCGGTCTGCACGCTCCCTGCCACGATGATGGCGGGGGCGACAGTGGCGACATCGGTTTTCCACGCCTCGGCCAGTTCAGGGGCCAGATCCTGACGGAAAAACCGCGGCCCCTGGACAACGAAATCGACGCCCCCCAACCGTTGCAGCGACATGTCCTCCAGACTGCCCCGCACCGAGTCCCCGACGATCAACGCCCCCGTGATGACAGCTGTGGCGAGTGCTACGCCGAGAATGACAGCGAGGCTCGATGGGAAGAAGTGCCGAAGGGTTTCAAGCCAGAAGCGTTGACGAGTGAACATAAGCACGGGATTACTGGGGTGGTGGACAACTACCACCACTCTACTTGGCCAGCACGCACGAGAACAGGCATGCCAGCGTGCCCATCAGAGCAATCATCAGACGGCTCGGCTCGCACTCACACCAGTTCAGCAATCGGCTTCCGATGGTCGAGGATGTACTGCGGCCGACCGGCGGGGTCGACGAGTTGGGTCTGATCGAGATCGATGCCCAATTGGTGATACACCGTCGCGAAGACTTCCTGCAGGTGGACAGGGCGATCGTCGGGCCGCTCTCCGCGACGGTTCGTCGAGCCGATGACCTGACCGGCCTTGAGCCCACCGCCCGCCATCCAGAAGAACGACGCCTGCGGCCAGTGATCGCGGCCAGCTGTCTGGTTGATACGTGGAGTTCTCCCGAACTCACCCGACATCAGAACTAGCGTGTTTTCCAGCAATCCATGCTGTTCCAGGTCCTCAATCAAGGCACTTAATCCTTGATCCAGCATCGGCAGCTGACGCCGCATGGAGGGGAAATTTTGACGATGGGTATCCCAACCGCCCCAAGAAAGAGCAACGCTGCGAACCCCCGCCTGCACCAGTCGGCGCGACAGGAGAAATGGCTCGTTGTTGCGGGCCTTCTTGGTAATTCCGTACCGGGCGAGACGCTTCGCCGGCTCCTTCGAGAGATCAAACGCCGACGCCACCTTGCCCGAGGTAATCAGCGACACCGCCCGCTGCTCAAAGCTGTCGAGAGCCTCCATCATTCCCTGGCTGTCGGCATCGACACGGAACCGGTCAAAGCTCGTCAACAGTTCGCTCCGCTCCGCGAATCGCGTCTCAGAGATTCGCTTGTTCATCGACAAGTTCTGCATCGCCGCCCCATCGGGACGGTAGGGCATATGCATTGGCCCGAGATAGCCAGCCTGAGCCCGCTTGTTCAGATCAACCGAAGTGGGAGCGACCCCATGGGCCGTTGTAATCGCGGGCCCATACACCTTCGACAGCACCGCTCCGACTCCGGGGCGACCACCCAGGCTCTTGAGATCCTTCTCCGACCAACCCGAGTCGGACTGGCTGGGGTGATGCTCGTTCGTCTTTCCGGTGATCGACCGGATCAGCACTGTCTTATCAGCGGCTAGTGCCAACCGAGGCATCAGTTCGCAAATCTCCATCCCCGACACATTGGTCGAAATCGGCACGAACTCCCCACGCAGCTCCTTGGGAGCGAGCGGCTTGAGGTCGAAGGTGTCCATGTGCGTCGGACCACCCTTCAGAAAGATATTGATCACGGAGCGACCGGTCGCTTTTCCCCCGGAGTTCGCCTCAGCTCGAAGGAGATCCGGCAATGCCAGCCCGGCAAACCCGGCGGCCCCCAGACTCAGAAACTCGCGTCGCGTTCTTCCGTCGCAGAAAGTCCTCGCCGATCCCAACACGTTCCACATGGGGAAAGCTCCGCCGATGTCACGAACAGAAAGCCGCGCGTTGACCACCCCGTGACAGGTGATGGCCAGATCTTACACTGATCAAAACCCATCGATCAATTCCTTTCCTTGCCAATCCTTGGACAAATGCAGATTTGACCACCTGCCCTCTCCCCCAGCCCCTCTTCCCGAATTGCAGTTCCCGAGCTAACCTCCGGACAACAACTCATCATTCACTCTGGGAGCCACTCCATGGTCACGGACACACTACAAAACGCCAAGCTCTACTATGGCATGAGCGACAAGATCGCCACCGCCCTCAAGTACATCCAGGAGCACGACTGCACCCAGCTCCCACTGGGCAAGACGGTCCTGGATGGGGACAAGATGTTCATCCTGGCCCAAGACAACACCACCAAGCCCTACTCACAGGGAATCTGGGAAGCCCACCGCAAGTACATCGACGTGCAGTTCGTCGCAGCTGGGAATGAGCAGATGGGCTGGACGCCGGTTGAGAACCTGACTGTCGAGAAGCCCTACGACCCGGAACTCGATTACGCTCTGTTCAAGGGGCCCGGTAGCCTCGTCACTGTCCCGACCGGCAGCTTCACGATCTTCTTCCCCGGCGATGCTCACATGCCGGGAGTTGCGATCGATGACAAGCCGTCCCAGGTCCGCAAGATCGTCGTGAAAATCGCCGTCTGATCGCCCGGTTTGAGCCTCATCCCATCACCACGGTCGACTCACGTCCGCCGTGGTGATGTCGTTTTCACTCCGAGTTGGCCTCGTGAATTTCGAGCTCTGACAAGTGCCCCACGCAGAGGAAGAAGTAGGAAAGACATTCCTGTCTGTCCCAATCATCGCCCAGAGAAACACCAATTCTGTGTCCCTCTGTGTGATCCGTGTCCCACTCCTCATTGAATGCAGACAAAAATGGGACACAGATCACACAGAGGGACACAGATGAAGAGAGAGGGAAGCATCTGGCAGTTCCAGGTCGAGCTGTGGCGGAGACATCGACGCTCCTCGGGGTACGTCAAATGTGTTATCCAGCTCTTAAAACAACGCGTGAATCGGGTGGCCTCGATAGATCCGGTAGGGGCGACCGTCGGCGTCGTGGAACTCGCGATCGGGGCCGATCCCCAAACAGTGAAAGATCGTGGCTGCGAGGTCTTCCGGGGTATAGGCCTCGGTCACGGGCAGGCCGCCCTGGGCATCGGTGCGGCCGATAATACGTCCCGGCTGAGTCCCCCCGCCTGCGAAGAAGCAGGGGAAGACATCGCCCCAGTGGTGACGCCCCGGCGTGAAGACCTCCCCCGAGGCATTCTTTCCCCCCACGGCAATGGGTGAGATCCGTGGCGTGCGTCCCATCTCGCCACACATCACCACCAGCGTTTCATCAAGCAGCCCGCGATTGGCCAGATCGGTCAGAAAGCCACTCAAACAGTGATCGATCGACGGCAGCAGCTTCCCCTTGAGATCGCGAAACGCGTTCTGGTGCGTGTCCCACCCCCGCAAATTGACCTGCACCATCCTCACGCCCGCCTCAACGAGACGACGTGCGACCAGGAAGCCCTGCCCCCACTCTTCACGCCCATACAAGTCGCGGGTCTGGTCCGACTCCTGGGTCAGATCAAAGGGATTGTCCCGCCCTGATCGCGACGCCAACACGAACCGCATTGCCTGCTGGCGGTGGGCGTCCCACGAGGCCAAACGTCCGGCCTGCTCCTTCTCATCCAGTCCCCGACGCAAGCCATCCAGCTGTTGCAGCAGCAGCGAGCGGTCGTCGAGTCGCGGGATGGAGATACTCCCGGCTTCGCCGAAATCTGGCAGATGGAACTCTGGATTCCGACAGCTGGAGTTGTCCCACCAGGCCTTGGGCCCGGGGCCGGGACGCCGCTCGGGATCGAGATTCGGGTCGTCGTGGCTGTAGCAGTTCGGGCAGGAGCCGCCCGCATCCCTGGCATTGCACTTCGGGGCTAGATCAACTCCCAGCCGGTCATACCGTGGCCCGAGCAGGCCCGACTCGCGCCCGGGATACTTCATCAACGCCGTCCGCGGCAGTTCAATCGCAGCGGGCAGCCCGACATGTGGCTCGGTCGGAGCCGCATAGGCGATCATGGAACCGATCGACGGCCATGTCATACGCCCCGGGCGGGGATTGATGATCGAGGCATTTGTGTCCCCCACCGGCAATGCAGTCGTCCCGGAGTTCAGCAGGTACATACAGCTGCTGTGCTCGTTGCGAAATTCGCGTCCTGCGATGTGATTCATCGTCCGGACGATCGAGAACTTGTCCGACAGTGCCGCCAGCTTGGGCAGGTACTCGCAGAAGTTCTCCCCGGGAACCCGGGTCTGAGTGACACCGTACTCGCCACGAATCGTGTCAGGAGCGAGAGGCTTGGGATCAAAGGTCTCGTGCTGCGACGGCCCGCCCGACTGATAGATAAACACGACCGACTTTGCTTGTCCCGGCCTCGTCGCGGGCGAAGTCGCCGCCTGGGCCTCAAGCCGCAGCAAATCGGCCAGCCCCACGCCCACTAGATTCATCCCGCCGACCTGTAACAGGGCGCGACGCCCCAACCTTGGATGGTCCGCTGGCACGCACCCGCAGATGGGACGGAAGCCGTTCTGCATTCCAGAATCTCCTGCGCGACACGGGCCTCAGGAACGATGCATCAGGTGGCCAATTCAATTTCACCAATGTAGCTGGGTGGTGAGTCCCTCGCCTAGGGTGAACACGTGTGGCACAAAGTCGACAAACCGTTTCTCTGAATCAGGAGCGTCATTGCATCACAGCCGGGGCTTGGTCTAACCTCCGCCATTCAGACAGTTCAGCGTTCGCTTCATCGAGACTGTCTCACATCTCTCCCCCTTTTCTTGGCGATGCCCTGCAGTCTCCACGGTCTTCATGCATGATCCGGGTCGATACATATCAAGGCACGCCTGACGAACTGGCGGAATTCGTCGGGAATGTCTGGTCCGCTTCGTATGCGGGCAAGATGATCTTCCCGAGGTGGACCGCCGATTATTTTCGCTGGCAGCTCCGCTGGAACGGGCAGCAGGCCCCCGACTATCTACTGGCAGCCTACGACAACGACCAGCTGGCCGGCGTTCTGCTGGGTACCGATTTCACATTTCGCACCGCGACGGAGACCTTGCCCGGGGCCCAGTGGAGCTGGCTTTCAGTCCACCATGATTTCCAGGGGCGGGGAATCACCAAGGCTCTCAATGAGGAGCGGATCCGAAGACACCAAGCGAACCATGCCCCGCTGATTGTCAGCTTTCGATTCTTCGGTTCCAAGCATTCCCAGGCTGAGCGACCACGAGAAGACACCCCACACAAACGTTTCCATGCCAAGGTCGGCAACTGGGTACGCGTTCTGGACGCCGAACGGTTCGCTCATTGGACCGACAACCGTCTGGAAGCTCTAGCGGTTCGCTGTACCGTTCCGCTGACACCTCGCATTCGAGGTATCACCATCGGACCGGGAATCCGCGACTACACTCCAGACGACCTCGACGCCTGTCTGGCCCTGGTGCGTCAGTCAGAGTCGAAAGCCCCTCTCTGGATCGACTGGACTCGTGACCAGCTCGCCCACCAGTTGAACGGCAGCCCCGTTACTCGCACACTCGTACTGACGGACGGAGGTTCGATCGCCGGGCTAATCAACTATCACGTCCTTCCCATGCAGGCTAGAACGACTGAGAACGCTGCCATCATTGACCTGATGGCCTTTGGAAAGGTCTCGATCGCCCGTCAGACACAGCTGTTGCGGGCGTTGCTGTCCCGGTTGGCGGAGCAGCAGGTCATGCTGGTCCTCAAACCCCGTCTGGGCGAAACTCCACTCTGGCCATTACTCCGGGACTGGTTCGTACCGCAACCCGATAGTTCCTATCTTGTCCTTCAGAGTGCGGGCGATCCCCTCCCCTCGCTCCCCGCCGGTCCCTTACATCTCCTCTGGCGGTAGACGCATCACGCGACAGTCCTCTCGAACGATTCACCAGGAACATCATGTCACGGTTGACCCAACTCATTCCCAAGTCGGTCATCGCCGCCACGATCAAGCTCGCGTATCAGTTCAAATACAAACCGCTCGAACGTCAATTCGCCGAGGCTGCCCGCCATCAGCGCGAGTGGTTGTTCAACCGCATTTCGCTCTGTCGCCACACTCAGTTCGGCCGAGACCATGGATTTGACGAGATTCGATCGATCGAGGACTTTCGCCGTCGAGTCCCGATCGCGGACTACAGCCACTTTGCCCCGTATATCAAGGCCGTCGCTGCCGGCCAGCCCGACGCGTTGATCCCCCCGTCCGACGAACTCGTCCAGTTCACCATCACCACGGGCAGCACCGGCACTCCGAAGCTGAACCCGGTCACGAAAACCTGGTTGAAAGAGTATCAGGCTGGCTGGGATGCCTGGGGCATCAAGCTCTTTGCCGATCACCCGAATCACTTTGCCCGCCCGATCCTGCAGATGGCAGGCACCTGGGACATGGGGCGGACTCCGGGGGGATACCAGATCAGCATGGTGAGTGCCCTGCTCGCCCGGCGGCAATCTCCGCTGCTGCGGCCTTACTACGCGATTCCCGAGACCGTCAACGACATCACCGATCCGGTGGCCCGGCACTACACCGCGCTGCGATTGAGTATCGTCGAGAATATCGGCTGGATCATTCTCATGAATCCCGGCTCGCTGATCCGCCTGGCCGAGATCGGCAACGAGTTCAAGGAGTCGCTGATCCGCGATGTCACCCATGGCACCCTGTCCGACGAGATGAACATCCCCGCTACAACTCGGGACATCCTGACCCGCTCGCACCTCCGGCCGGATGCCGAGTGCGGTCGCAAGTTGCAGGCCATCGTCGATCGCACCGGACAGCTGCTCCCCAAGGACTACTGGAACCAGCCGGTGATCGGTTGCTGGCTAGGCGGGACAGCTGGGTTTCAGTCGCGTTATCTGGCGGACTACTTTGGCCCCTCGCCCATGCGGGACATGGGGTTGGTCTCCAGCGAGGGGCGCCACACGATCCCCCTGGAGGACAGCAAGCCCGAGGGAGTACCGTCAATCGGAGCGGGCTATTACGAATTCCTGCCCCTCGACGAACACGGGAACGCCGCCTCGCACGCCCTGGAGGGGCACGAACTGACCGAGGGCCGCGATTACCGCCTGTTGATTACGAACTCCGCCGGTTACTTCCGCTTCGATATTGGGGACACAATTCGCTGTCGAGGATTCCGGGGACAGGCTCCGCTACTGGAATTCCGCCAGAAATTCGACCGAGTTGGCGATTTGGAAGGCGAAAAAGTCACCGAACACCAGATTGTGGAGGCTGCTCACCGGTCCGCTCAGCAGCTGGGACTCAATCTGGGGCTGATCACCGGTGTCCCCCGGCGCAAGTCGGCGGAAGGGCAGAGATACGACTTTCTGATCGAAATCAGCGACATTCCCGAGGCCAAGATTGCTCAAGAATTTCTCAAGCAATTGGACCAGGAGCTAGCTGGGCTCAACTTTTTGTGGCGAGCACGCCGAAGAGAAGGAGTGATTGGTCCTCCTCGCCTGCTGAGACTTCCACCACAGTCTTGGGAAAACTTCATGAAGTCGGAGACTCAGCGCCGGGGCACAGGAGATTACCAATTTAAACATCCCGGACTGATTCAGGACGAAACGTGGATTGATTATTTTGGCCTTGTTGACACAATCCATTCTGAATGAATCACTTTGGTCAGGCAGACGCCCGGCCAATTTTGCCGCTCCGCGATGAAGCACTCCCGCATGGAAGCAGTGGTACAATGTCCCAAACACTCAGTTCGATCGTGCATCCACCCAGCACGCTTCGTGGCCCTCACAGCCCGGCGTTCAAGCGGGGCGGGTTGCCTCTGAGTGGGCTATTGCAATCGGACAGATGGCTCGTTGAAGACCGTTCGTCGTTTTCGCCGGTTGAGAAGTCCTCGTTAGAGACCTCGGCGTTCACATTCGGACTGGCTCCGGAAACTTACGACGTTGTCTGTACCGAAGGCATGCTGATGCGGACCCCGTGTGGGAACGGCATCCTGAATCTGTATCGTGACGGGCGGTACTGGCATTTCCCCGGAGGCATGATCGCTCACCGTGAACTCAAGCCACAAATGGTGCAGTGGTTGAAAGAGTTCTCAGACAAACAGCGTCAGACAGTCCTGGTCTACTCGGTGTGTGACGATGAGCTCGACGAGTACCGTCGCGCCGGGTATGCGATCAACAAGTTTGGCGAAGAGCCAATCGTTGATTTGGCCGACCTCAGCTGGAAGGGATCTCAGTACGAGTGGGTCCGGCGGCAGACGAATTACTGCGTGCGTGCCGGTCTGGAGGTCGTTGAGGTCAGCGATCCCCAGACTCAACAGGAACTGGCCGATCAGCTCGACGAGATTCATGACGATGACTTGAGCGACCGCGTCTATTCCAAACCGCTCAAGCTCCTCGAAGGGGAGTTTAACTCCCGGGCACTTCACCGCCGCCGCCTGTTTGTCGCCCGGCATCGTGAAACTCATCACATCGAAGGCTTCCTGGCCACCAGTCCGATGAACGACGGCAAATCGTGGGCCTTCGAAACCTATCGCAAACGGCGCACTGCTCCCCGCGGGACGATTCCGTTCCTGTTCCGGGCAGTCATGGACATGATGAAGGCCGAGGGCGTCGAACAGGCCTCGCTCTGTATCGTTCCCGGTCGAGGTGCCCAGAGCGACCGGACAGCCCACTCCGACAAACGTATCCGCTGGCTGCTGGAGACGTGGTACAAGCGGCTGAATTTCATGTTCAACACCGCGGGGCAAGACTTCTTCAAGAGCCGTTTCCGGCCCCGATACCAGAACCGGTCGATCTGCGTTTACCCGGGCAACACGCTCGGGTCCTTTACCTCATTCCTGAAAACGGCCGGGGCCTTCCGCCCGAACCTCCGCAACCTGTTCAATCAACTGGTGCGAGGGGGAAAGCACGCAGCGACGCACGACTGATTCGCGAGGTCCGGGGGCTCGCCATGTGCTCGCTCCCACCGCGACGACTCGTCCCCTACCCCAGCTTGGCCAGCACTCGTTCACCAATCAGCTGACCGATGTTGAGTGACGCGGTGGCTGCCGGGCTCGGTGCATTCTGAACCGAAACGACTCTCGGTCCATCGAGGATCAGAAAGTCATCGACCAGCGATCCATCAGGATTTAAAGCCTGTGCCCGGACGCCCGCCGGGGCAGGAATCAGCATGTCGCTCGTCACAGCTGGGATTAACTTCTGCAGTGCGGCGACGAACGCCGACTTGTTCCACGACCGCCACATCTCGGCGGCCCCCGATCGCCAGTGCTTCCACGCCAGCTTGCGAAATCCGGGATCGAGCAGGGTCTCCGCCAGATCTCCCATTGAGAGATCCAGTTTGCTGTAGCCCTCGCGTCGAAAAGCCAGCACCGCATTCGGCCCGCACTCCACGCCGCCGCGAATCATGCGAGTGAAGTGAACCCCGAGAAAGGGAAACTCCGGGTCCGGGACCGGATAAATCAGATTACGGCACAAGTGCTCCGCTTCGCGTTTCAGCTCAAAATACTCGCCCCGGAACGGAACGATCCGCGATGTCGGATGGCACCCCGCCATTGTCCCCACACGGTCAGCCTGTAATCCGGCACAGGTCACCAGCACTCGCGAGTGGAACTCCCGCCCATCGCGGGTACGAACGACGACCTCGGATTCTCGCGTCTCGACACCAACGACTTCGGCCCCGGTCCAGACGTGGCCGTCCGCGCGTTCGATCTTCTCCGACAACCGGATTGCCACCTGCTTGTAGTCGACAATCCCCGCCTCGGGGACATGCAACGCCCTGACCCCGTTGACCGCCGGCTCCAGTGACCGCAACCGCGGAAGGTCAATTAGCTCGCACTTCACGCCATTAGCGATCCCCCGCTCGTAGATCTTGAGCAGCTGGGGGATCTCCGCTTCGCTGGTCGCGACGATCACCTTGCCGCAGATCTCGTGAGGGATCCCCTCTTCGCGACAGAACTCGACCATCGCCTCGCGCCCGTCGCGGCAATTCTTCGCCCGAAGCGAACCGGGACGGTAATAAATCCCCGAATGCAGAACGCCCGAGTTGTGCCCCGTCTGGTGCTGGGCCACTTGCGACTCCTTCTCCAGCACCGTGACCTGGAGTGATGGTCGCTGCTGCAACAGCCGCCAGGCGGTCGCCAGCCCGACGATGCCTCCTCCGATAATCAGGATGTCCTGCTGTGGCATGTTCCGAGGCTTTCGAGATCAAAAGGCGACGTAAGACGCGGATTGTAACATCCCGCCGACGAGGGATCGCATGCCACCGCCCAGGAGTTCCTCTCATCTTCAAGGCTCAGCGGGCCGCCATGAAGGCGTCCATGATCTTCTTGTCAGACACTGCCACCCCGAGACCAAGCTGCTGGGCAAAGGCGGCCACGCGGGCCTCCTCGATGAGCCAGCGGACCTGCGGTGTGAAGGGATCGAAGTCGGGCCGCGGCGTGTGACGCTGGACATGCTGGCGCCAGCGTTCGAGATGGCCGGTCAGCGTGGCAAATGCCGCCCGGTCCTTGTCATACCCCCCGCTGGTGACCTTCTGCCACCGCAGCTGGATCGCCTTCAGATAGCGAGGATATTGCACCAGCCACGGCCAGGGGACATGGCTCATGAAGCCCGGGGCAAAGAGTGACTCCAGCTGCTTGCGAGTGTCGTCGATCGCATATTGCAGCGTGGATCCACTCTGCTGATTGATCAGCCGGCGAGTCTGGTGATAGGCCGTCATCAACGGTTCCAGGAACTTTGCCAGATCCTGCGTCGCGACCGACATCTGGCTGCGGGCCCGCTTCATGTACTCCCGATACTGCACCGCGTTGCGAGGCAGCGGCCCGTCGAAAGCCAGCGACCTCTCCGCGAGGCGCCACTGGACTTGTGATTTGAACTCCTTGTGGTCGGGCAGCGTTGTGGCGAAGACACAGATCTGCTGAAAGCGGGGCAGCCAGTCGACCTGTTCCTTGATGCGTTTCGGTTCTGCCAGAAGCAACAACCGAACCAGAGCCCGCCGTGTCTCGCGTTCGGCATGCCCTGCATCGGTCGCCAGCATGAGCGAGACCGAATCTCCCTTGTCGACCAGCATCGGAAAGGCGCGGACATCGATCCCACCGCGATTGATCGTGATCTCGGCCGGGAGTTCGAAGTCGGTCCAATCGGTAATGCCCGTGCGGCTCCAGTTCTTCTCGTCCAGTGTGACGACCGAGGAGTCCGCCTGGGCTCGGACTCCGCGTTGCAGCTCCTGCAGATCACGACTTTCCTGAATGACGGCCCCGTTGTCGTCGACCATGCGGATGTTGATTCGCAGGTGGTCGGGGACGCGGGCTTCTTCGAACGCAGTCACCGGGACATGCTCTCCCGAAAACTTGCGCAGGGCAGCTGCCAGTTGCTCCGTCAGGCTCCCTTCACCGTGCTTCAGCTGGGGGAGGATCTTGGGCAAGACATCATTCACCGGAACGAATAGCCGCCGCAGTTCCTTGGGCAGCGACTTGATCAGAGCGGTGATCTTCTCTTCCAACAACCCCGGAACCAGCCAGTTGAGCCGCTCCGCCGACAGCTGCCCGATCCCCGCCCGCGGGACAGTGATCGTCAACCCATCGGAGTCCTTCCCCGGATCGAGTGCGTATTCAATCGGAAGATTCAGGCGCCCCACTGACAGCTCGTCCGGAAAGGCCTCTTTCGGAAGTGCGATTTCGGGGTCCGCCAGCAACACCTCACGAGTCAAACAGAGAGCGTTCGGCTGTGTTATCTCAACCGACTTGAGCCAGCGACGCAACGAATGCACATCGACCACATCAGCGGGCAGTTGAGAGTCGAAGAACGCAAACTGGGCCTCCTCGCTCGCGAAGATCTGCGACTGCCGCAGCTTTGCCTGCCAATCGGCGAGTTCCTCTTTGAGGGCCGCATTGTGCCGATGGAACAACTCCGGGCCCTGATATTCCGCATGAACGAGGACATGCTCGATCAACAGCTTGCGACACAACTCCGGCTCGACCGAGTTGTACCGCACCCGCCGTCCGGTCACGATGGGCAACCCAAAGAGCAACACGCGTTCGGTCGCCATCACCGCGCCGCTGCGGGCCTCCCACGCGGCATCGCTATAGGTTTTCTTGACGAGGTGGACCGCCTGCCGCTCGATCCACATCGGGTCAACGGGGGCAATCACGCGAGCGTAACGTTTGGTTGTTTCGACGAGTTCAGCTGCCACGAACCAGCGGGGCTTCGACTTAAAGAGGACCGAACCCGGCCAGATGTTGAGGACCTGATTCCCCGCACCGGTGTAATCGTTCTTTTCTCCCTTAAGGGCGATGTTCGAGAGCAGCCCCGACAGCACGGCCCGGTGGATGGAATCGGGCTGGTTCTTGCGGTGCTTGGGTTTCAGCCCATGTTCTTCAGCGATCTGTTTCAGCTGTCGCGTGAGGTCGGTCCATTCGCGCAAACGGAGGGCCGACAGGAAATTCTGGCGGCACATCTTTTGAAACTGGCCGCGAGAGAGCTTCTCTTCCTGCTCCTGGGCAAAGTCCCACAGCTTGAGAAAGGACATGAAGTCGGATCGTTCGTCGGCGAACTTCTGGTGAGCGGAGTCTGCTGCAAACTGCTTGTCGACAGGGCGTTCGCGAGGGTCTCGGATTTCGAGAGCCGATGCGATGATGAGCACCTCTTCCAGGCATTGCTCGTCGTCGGCCGCCAGAATCATGCGAGCGACGCCGGGATCAATCGGCCACTTGCTGAGGGTACGACCAATCGGGGTCAGCTTCCCCTCTTCGTCGAGGGCTCCGAGCTCAAACAACGATCGTTCGCCGGAACGAATCGCAGCTGGCGACGGAGGATCAAGCAACGGGAAGTCGGCCAGATCCCCCAATGCAAGCGACTTCGTCTGCAGGATCACGGACGCGAGATTGGTCCGCAGGATCTCGGGAGAGGTGTACGCCTCGCGCTGCTGGTAGTCCTCGCCGGAATACAGCCGGATACAGATGCCGGGCGCGATACGGCCGCAACGTCCCTTGCGCTGGTCCGCACTGGCCCGCGAGATCGGCTCAATCGGCAACCGCTGAACCTTCGACTGCGGCGCATAACGGCTGATGCGGGCAGTCCCGGTGTCGATCACATAATGGATGCCCGGGACGGTGAGCGATGACTCCGCCACGTTGGTCGCGAGAACCACCTTGCGGTTACGAGAGGGGGCAAAGATGCGGTTCTGCTCTGCTTCGGACAGGCGGCCATAGAGCGGGAGGACTTCGAGCATCTCCCCCTTGCGGCCCCGCCCGCCGAGCGTTTTGGCGATCTCGCGGATCTCCTGCTCGGTCGGGAGAAAGACGAGGATGTCGCCGTTCCCTTCACGAGCCAGTTCGTCGATCGCATCACCAATCGATTGCGACCAGTCGACCTCGTCATCGTCGACATCATGCTCCGGCGGACGATAGCGAACCTCGACGGGATAGGAGCGTCCCGACACTTCAAGGACGGGGACGAGAGGACGTTGAGCGTTGAGAGTTGAGGGTTGAGGGGGAGAGGGGGAGTCCTGTGTATCAGACCCGGCGAAGAACTCCGCGAAGCGTTGCGCATCAATCGTGGCCGAGGTGATAATCACGCGGAGGTCGGGACGCTTCGGAAGTATTCGCCGTAAATACCCCATCAAGAAGTCGATGTTCAGCGATCGCTCGTGGGCCTCGTCGATGATGATGGTGTCATAGCGGTCGAGGTAGCGGTCATTCTGCGTCTCTGCGAGCAGGATACCGTCGGTCATCAACTTGATGAGTGTACGCGGACTCGACACATCGTTGAAGCGGATTTTGTAGCCGACCTGTGCCCCGAGCTTGATCTTAAGCTCCTCGGCCAGCCGGGCTGCGACCGATCGCGCGGCAATTCGGCGCGGCTGGGTGTGGCCGATCATCCCAGTGACGCCGCGACCCGCTTCGAGGCAAATCTTCGGCAGCTGGGTCGACTTCCCCGATCCCGTTTCGCCGCACACGATGATGACCTGATGGTCGCGAATGGCGGCCAGGAGTTCCTCGCGTTTCGCGGTGATCGGCAGTTCGGCGTCGTACTCCAGCTTCGGCACATCGCCGGCCCGCTGTTCCCGCATCCGGGTCGATTTTTCGACCTCCTGCAACAGCTTCGTCAAGGACGAATCGAACGGTTTCTGCTGCGACCGAAGCTGTTGGACGGTTTTCCAGCTGCGTGTGAGTCGGTGTTGATCCCATCGCATGGAGAGAGCGATGCGTTCATCCAGATCAGCGGGCCAGTCCAAGAGAGATTCCGTCAGCAAGGTCGAAAAAGTCATGAACCGGGCAGGACACACAGAAACGCCACAAGTTCGCGGACTCCTGATCGTAACGGGAATCGTGACCATGTCGAACGACACAGCCAAAATCCGACCACCCGCTCCTTCACTCTCCTCTGCTCCCCATCTCCCACTTCTCCCCCTCCGGATGCTGCGACAACCTCTGCACTCAGGTACAATAACTCACTCGGTCGGAGCCCCCTCCGTCCGCCAAACTGGAGTCGCATCAATGAGATGGTTGACCTGTGTGGCCCTGTTGATGTTCGCTCAGACGATCCTGACAGGATCGGTGTCAGCGGACGAACAGACTGACCACTTTGAAGCCAAGATCCGACCGGTTCTCGCGGGAACCTGTTTCCGCTGCCATGGAGACAGCAAGACGGGGGGCAATCTGCGTATCGATTCGCGCGAAGCCTTGCTGACCGGTGGTGACTCAGGCCCCGCGATCGTCCCGGGAAATCCCGAGGAGAGCCTGCTCCTCAAGGCGATCACGAGAAAAAGCGACGACGTCTCGGCCATGCCCCCCGAGAAAGACAAAGCTCTCCGCGCTGACCAGATCGCCGACTTCACCCAATGGATCAAATCCGGTGCCCCATGGCCGGAGACTACCGCCAAGTTCGTCGGTGAAAAGCACTGGGCCTTCGAACCGGTTAAGGACGTTCCACTCCCCGCCATTACCGACACGACTTGGCCCAAGACGAGCATCGACTATTTCATCCGGGCCAAACAGGAAGCTGCGGGAGTCCGCCCCGCCCCCGCTGCGGACAAACTGACGCTGATTCGCCGGGCGACCTACGACCTGACGGGGCTCCCCCCAACGGCAGCAGAGGTCGACGCGTTTCTGAAGGACACCTCACCGCAGGCTTACGAAACGCTGGTTGAGCGTCTGCTCCATTCCCCAGCTTATGGCGAGCAATGGGGCCGACACTGGCTCGATGTCGTCCGCTATGCGGATACAGCCGGTGAGACAGCTGATTACCCGGTCCCCCTGGCCTGGCGATACCGCAACTATGTCGTCGACGCATTCAACCAGGACAAACCGTATGACGAGTTCCTGCGGGAACAAATCGCCGGGGACGTTCTGGCTGCCCAGGGGCCTCCCGAAAAGTACGCCGAACGCGTCACAGCCACCGGCTATCTGGCGATCTCGCGCCGCTTCGGCTTCGATTCTGAGAACTATCACCACCTGACCATTCAGGACACGCTCGACAATCTGGGCCAGTCGGTCCTCGGGTTGAGCATGGGGTGTGTACGGTGCCACGATCACAAGTTCGACCCGATCTCGATGCAGGACTATTACGGTCTGTACGGGATCTTCGACAGCAGTCGCTATGCCTTCCCCGGTTCGGAGCAGAAATCGAAATTCCGGTTGATGGCTCCTCTCATCCCGGTGAGCGACGCGCAACAAAAGTGGCGGGATTTCGAGAACCGGGTCGCGGCTCTCACGAATTCGCTCTCCAAGCTCAAACAACCAGTTCCGGGAGCCGTCCTCCGCTCGCTGGCCGACATGGACGGTGATTTCGAGATGCAGGCTCCCGCTGCGGGCGGTAGCAACGGAGTGCTGGTCCCGCCGTGGCTCTACGACGGGCGGATCGAAGTCACCACCGCAGCCCAAAGCCCCTTCAAGAATCTGTATCCCCTCGGCAAGGTCGGGGCGAATGTCCCCGCTGGAGCTGGAGTTTACCGGATCGCTCAATCAATTCGGCCCCGCCACTCGCGTGAGGACACCGAGCAGGTATTCGCCAGCCTCGACTTCCGGGTCGCAGCTGCGGGCGAGGGAGAAACGGCGGAACATCGGATCTCGCTCGGAGCTCTCGGAGCCGCGCCGGCTGTCGAGTTGCTGATCTCTCCCACATCGATCTCATTCAAGAATGGCGAAAACACTGAGACCCTCGCCCAGGTCCAGGCAACGCAGTGGCATAACCTGCAACTCGTCTTCAACCTCAAGCAAGGCACCTTCAGCGGACGTCTGGCCTCAACGGAGGGCGCCACCGAGCTGCCGACAAAACCGCTTTCATCTCAGTGGAACGGTGTCATCGATCTGGTTGAGCTGACTTCAACGGGACCGAAAGATTCCAAATCCCCAGCCATCTCCTATGACAATCTGGGAATTCAGGTCGCTCCGATCGCCCCAGCCTCGACGGAATCTCCTTCGCTGACGGCGACTCCCGGTGAGGTCGATCCCGCAGCCATCATGAATCAGTTGCAGTCGCTGACGGGAATCGACGGCGATGTCGAGTTGCAAACTGCCGATGCTCCGCCAAGCACGCCCTGGGGGGCGGGGCCAAACAGCGTTGTGTCTGTTTCCGCGAACTCGCAAAGCCCCTTCGAGAACCTCTTCGCCCCCGGCTCGCTCGGGATCCACATGCCCAACCGGGGTGAGTACGACGGCTTCGGCCAGCCACTCCCCAATACCAAACCCGACAAGGATGGTCGGCTGTTTGTCGCGTTCGATTTCCGCTGTGCCAACCAGGATGCGGGAGGCAACGGATCATGGCGGTACTATATCGGTCACGGCCCCGGGAACTCCGCAGCTGTTGAACTCTTCTTCAACGGGACGGAGTTCTTCCGCCGAAGCGGGGATGCCCGCGAACCCGTAGCGCCTCTCAACATCGGCCAGTGGTACCAAGTCCAGCTGACCCTTGATCTGAATGCGAAGACCTACACGGGCGTTCTGGCGTCGGATGATCGCCGGGTCGACTTCACGGGGCAGTTCGCAACGGGTTGGGACGGCACGATCGACCACACCTTCATCGACAGCTACGGCCATATCGGTGGAGTCCGCCCTGCCCTCGACGCAGACAACTTCCTCGTCAGCGACACGGCCCTGCGTCCGTTCGGCGAAACCACGCCATCGCTGACGACGGAGTCCCTGACCTCACGTCGCACTCAAATCGCAACCTTGCGTCAACAACTGGCCGACATCAAGAACCAGGCCGCCCAGCAGACGGTTGAACTCAATACCCTGCTCGTGAACGGTCCGTTCGAAATGACATACGGGGTGACCGAGGGCACTCCGCACAACGTCCGCATGCAGATGAGAGGCGAACCTTCCCAGCCCGGCGTTGAGGTCCCGCGCGGCTTCATTCAGGTCCTTGGCGGTGGTCCACTCGCCCCCGAGGTCTCCGGCAGCGGTCGCCTTGAATTGGCCCAGTGGCTCACCCGTGCTGAGAATCCCCTGACCGCCCGTGTCATGGCCAATCGAATCTGGCAGTACCACTTTGGTCGCGGGCTGGTCAAAACTCCCAACGACTTCGGGATGCGGGGCATGCCGCCGACCCACCCCGAACTGCTCGACCACCTGGCGACGCAGTTCGTGAAGCATGGCTGGTCGATGCGGGCCATGCACCGCCTCATCATGCTGAGTGCGACCTATCAGCTGTCCTCTGAGATGCCGATGGACGCTGCAACGTCCGTCCACTCCGCGGAAGCCCATGACTTGTACGCCGTGTTTGCTCGCCGCCGCTTGAGTGCCGAAGAGATCCGTGACTCGATTCTTGATGTCAGCGGGGATCTTGATCGCACGCCAGGACGTGAGCATCCCTTCCCCTCTCCAATCAGCTGGGGTTACTCGCAACACGGCCCGTTCAGTGCGGTGTACGACCACAACAAGCGCAGTATCTACCTGATGACACAGCGACTGAAGCGGCACCCGTTCCTGGCTCTGTTTGATGGTGCGGACCCCAATGCGTCGACCGCCGACCGGCTGGGAACGACGGTGCCAACGCAGGCTCTGTTCTTCCTGAACGATCCGATGATTCACACAAAATCCGAACACTGGGCGACCCGCATCCAGGCGGAAGGTGGCGATGAGGTGCAGTGGATCGAGCGAGCATGGCTCACCGCTTTCGGCCGGACGCCCAACTCCAGCGAGCTGGCCGATGCTCGGGATTTCCTGGCGGCGTATCGGGCTGAACTGGCCGCCAACAACCTGGACAACATTCCCACCCGCTCCCTCGCCGCCTATCTCCGCACCCTGATCGGCAGCAACGAATTCCTCCACGTCGACTAAAGGGGCACCAACCCGAAGCGTCAGCGAAGCGGAGGTACATGGAGAATAGCGAACATCACTGATCTGCAAAATCAATGAGTGCAATGATTTACACTGGCATTCAGAGATACAATTAATTTGCATTCCCAAACGATATAAGCCGAGATACTTCCGGAGATACAATCCGGCCTTTAGGAAGCGGACAGCAATGCTTGATTGGACACTCTTGAAACCCCTGCGAGAGGTTCTGCCAGCCCCGTGAACCGGGGGCTGGCTTGATGTCGCGATCTCTCTGAATTCCAAGGCGCAGTCAGGCATCATTCGATATGAATTCATCGAGAGTGGCCAATCGTTCCGATTCCGCCGACACAATCGACTGCACGCGTATATGGTTGACTGGGGCAACTTCGACTGGCTCTTGCCTTTAAAGGGCATCCCATGATCTCCCTGAATCAACCTTATTGACCTTTCTTGCGACACCCACTCAACAAGACCTGGCCCGGCAGATCGCTTTGCTGCAGGAGGAGAACCGCGCATTGCGATTGCGGCTAGCCAACAGATGACTGTTGGTGGGAATTTGGTCCCTATGTGATGAATCGAGATGTTGCCTCTTTGTGGCCTCGATGGATTTCAGACGAAGTTTTGCAAGCCGTCCTACCATGGGATGCCTGAAGCATGGCCGGTCGACGATGGATCCGAATCGTAGCCTTCGTCTCGAAATATCATGTGATTAATGTGTTCTCGTCGTCCGTGACCGCACCATTTGAATACACCAGGTAATCAGGCCGGCGTTCAGGACAGCAAAAACGAGGAAGAGTTCAAAGCCTCCGATCTGCGAGGCTGCTTTCGTCGATGCGGTGACCTGACTCAGGTTGGCTTGAGACAGTCGGATGATCTTTCGCAGTGAAGCTGATCCCAGGAGAGTCGTCAGCAAGGCCAGCGTAATCGCGATCAGCCAATGATTGCAGATGCAGGGGTACGAAACTGTATGATCCAGCCCATAATCTGCAAAAGGCCGCTGGCAATCACAATCATGAGCCACGGCTAGCCCGCATGCCCTGTCAGTTGTGTGCGAATCGATGCGTCGAGGGTCGTCCAATATCCGCCGCGATCCAACCGGACATCATCACCATCGGCATGCCAGTACCGGGGTGGGCGGATCCCCCCGCCAGATAGAGTCCCTTCAGTTCTTTCACTCTGTTGGCGGGCTTAAATACACCCAGGAAGCGGTCATGACTGGCTAAACCATAGATCGCTCCATTCAGAACGTGATATCGAATATGGATGTCTTGAGGCGTCAGTGCGTGTTCCACTTCGATACGGTCTTCGATGTCTTCCAGACCGGCTGTCTCCTTCAGTTTTTTGAGGATCACGTTGCGGTACGCTGGAAACATCGCCTTCCAGTCATGATGTTTTCGCAGGTAAGGTGTATGGACCAGGATGTAGAGGGCCTCTCCTGACCTGGGACCACGTTGTCCCCCGAGAGCGACGGGGCACAGACATAGCAGTTCGGGTCGGCTGCGGGTTCTCCCTGCAGGTAGATCTGCTGAAACTCGACATGTGGATCCTGACTGAACACAAATCCTGACTGAACACAAAATAGTGATGTAGAGCGGAGTACGCACGCTGCGAAATGCCAGCATTTCAGTCAGCCTGCCTTGATTTCGAGCAAGCGTATTGGCAACCAGTCGCTCGGTGAGGTTGTGCCGAGTGGCCAAATCACCCCGGCGCAGATTTTGCGGACGGAGTATGGCTGTGATTCCGCAGCTGAAGATCTAAAGTCTGTTGGTGGAAACAGCCCTCATTCTGTTTAGACGCTCATGGTCAGAAACAATTTTCTCCGCCGTGATGTGCGGATGCTGGGAGATTTGCTCGGGGCGGTCATTACCGAACAGGCAGGGGCTCCCGCACTGACGTTGGTGGAAGAGGTGCGGCAACTCGCACGCGATCGCCGGGCCGGGTCTCCGGGGGCTGAGGCCGCATTGGCGAGGCGGATTGCTGGTCTCAGTCAATCGGACGCTCGCATCGTCGCGCGGGCGTTCAGTGTCTTTCTGGACATGTCCAACCTGGCCGAGGACCGACACCGAGTGCGTGTGCTCAGGCAGAGGGAGTCTGATCGAGCGCCGGAGCCCATCAGCGAATCGATCGGGGCTGGTATCAGCCAGTTGAAACGCGAGGGTTTCACGGCCAAGCAGGTCCAAGTGGCCCTCAATAGACTCCTGATAGAACTCATCTTCACTGCTCACCCCAGTGAGGCGAAACGGAGAGCCATTCGAGCCAAACTGCGACGAATGAGGCAATACTTAATCGAATTGGATCGTGCGGATCTCTTGCCGCGGGAACGCAAGCAATTGTCGCAGCAGTTTGAGACAGAACTGACCATTCTGTGGCAGTCGGAGTTCGTTCGACCGAACCGACCCACGGTACTTCAGGAAGTTGAACGCGGCCTGTCGATCTCACCTCGGCTGTGGGAAGTCGTTCCTCAAGTGTATGCGGCGCTCCGGGACGCTTTGCGGAGCAACTATCCGGGGCATGAGTTTGAATTGCCCGTGTTTTTGAGATTTGGGTCTTGGATGGGTGGTGACCGAGACGGCAATCCCAATGTCACCGCGGAAGTGACTGGAAAAACACTCTTGTGGCTCCGCGAGTCGGCGATTGAGCAGCATCTCGCCCAAGCCAACAAGATGTTCGACTTTCTCAGTATATCGGGGCGTGAGATCGATGCTGATGAAGCCCTTCACCAGGGGCTGTCGGCGGCAGTCGCAAATTGGCCAGCCCTTGATCATGCACTGGAACAAGTCGCTCCCCGCGAAATGTACCGTCAGTGGGTGACCATGATTTGCTGGAGGTTACAGCAATCGCTCCAGGCCAATTGGGATGAACCCGCACGGGCAGGGGCCTATCGCGATGGACAGGAACTTGTCGCCGATCTGCAGCTAATCTGCAACAGCCTGCATCATCATCACGGGCAGCTGCTGTTGGAAGTCGAGGTCCAGAAATGGCACGACCTCGCGCGGGTCTTCGGTCTCCATCTGACTCGGTTAGACATTCGTCAGGATTCCCGCCGCCACGAACAGGTGTTTACGGAGATCTTCGCCAAGTTGGGCAAGAGTAAAAAGTTCGAGGAGGTTCCGAGGAAGAGCGACAAGCGTGGCTCAGCCAGTCAATGGATCATCCGGTCATCCCCGAGATCGAAGACCTCTCGCCGCTCTGTCAAGAAACACTCCAGTTATTTCTCGTACTGCGGCGGTCGATCGCAGCGTTCGGAGCCGATGTCATCGGTGGCCACATTATAAGCCTGACTCGCTTTCCCAGCGACGTCCTCTCCGTGCTCTGGCTTTGGAAATGGGCGCTTGCCACCGATGATCCGCTGGTCACCGTTCCCGTAGCAGATAGTGCACTCAAGATTATCCCTTTGTTTGAGAAGATCGACGATCTGCAGCGATCTCCGCAAACGCTGGAATCGATTCTGGCCCACCCGGTCTATCGCGACTATCTCCACACCCAGAGCAACCGGCAGATCGTGATGGTCGGTTATTCGGATAGCACGAAGGACGGTGGGTATCTCGCAGCTTGTTGGGGACTATATGTCGCACAACAAGCACTACATGCCGTGGCTGACCAGCAGGGAGTCAAGTTGACCTTCTTCCACGGACGTGGAGGTTCTCTGGGACGAGGCGGCGGCCCCGCTGCTCGAGGGATTCTGTCGCTGCCCCCCGCTGCCTTGGATGGCACGTTGCGACTCACTGAGCAGGGCGTAGTATTGGCGGAGCGCTACGATGATGTGCAGATTGCCTATCGACATCTTGAGCAAGTGACATGGGCCACGCTGATGGCGAGTGCGCTGCCTGGACGCAAAGTCTCACAGTCCTGGACAAGTCTTCTCGACGAACTCTCACAAAGATCTCTGAAGGTATATCGTGAACTCGTCGATTTCCCGGGCTTCATCGGATTCTTCGCTGACGCGACCCCGATCGAGGAGATTGAAAACCTGCCGATTGGATCGCGGCCCTCGCGCCGCCGAGGTGAAAGAACATTGAGCGACCTGCGTGCGATTCCGTGGGTCTTCTCGTGGACACAAAACCGGTGCCTCATCCCGGCCTGGTACGGATTAGGAACTGCTCTCGGCGAACTTCGTGACAGCAGCCAAGAGGAGTTTTCCGCGCTACAGCTCATGTACCGTGAATGGCCATTCTTCCAAGCGACGATCGACAATGCGGCTCTAGCACTGGCAAAAGCCGACATGCGAATTGCACGGCGGTACTCGGAATTGGCCAGTGATGAACCGACTCGTCATAAACTCTGGTCACTGATCGCGGGTGAACGCGACCGGACCCGTCTTGTGCTGATCGAGTTGATGGGCGGATCAGAACTGCTCTCTTCGACTCCCTGGTTACAGAGTTCGATCGAAGTCCGTAACCCCTACATCGCCCCCTTGAACCTGATTCAAATCGAACTCCTCCGTCGAAAACGCAGCGGCCAGATGGAGTCTACACCTGAATCCGAAAGCCTGTGCGACCTGCTAAGGCTGACCGTACAAGGTATCGCAGCGGGAATGCGAACCACGGGATGACGTACCGAGGCGGTTCTCATTTTTAATGAGCGAGCAATCGGGTCATCGTCTGCAAGGTTGCACGATGTACTCGAAGTGGTCGCCCCCTACGCCGGGACTGAACGGTCCTTCGTTCTTCCTCCAGCGGGGCATGCAATGCCGCTCCAGAATGGAAGGTGCTTCATCGGCATGACAGGAGCCAACAGCCTGCCGTTGTTCGGGCGACAGTGCCTGAAAGAGCAGGATCGCCTCCAGCGATGAATCGACGTTCATGATCCCCCTACACGTGAATTCTGGATTGCGAGCCTACATGGCCGCTAGTATCGAATTGGCGATGGACTCTCTGTCGGGGTCGCTAACGGGGAGTACATCGAACAATGCCGTCAGCCCTCGAACCATAATGTAATGGTAAGCCGGTCGAGCATTGTAGGGATCGGCCCAGCGGCCTTTGTGCGTACCCTCCTGAAGTTGGCCCGGTAGAATGCCGATGCGGAGTTCGAAGAGCAGCACATAACACGCGGGGCCGCCCCTGCTGAAAGCATCAGGGCTTCTGGAATCACCTATCGCGAGTCCTTGCCGATTTGCCCAATCAGGCAGTCAGCAGCAGCGACTCCCGATCGAAAGGCCCCTTCGACTCGTCCACTCGCCAACCAGTCGCCGCAGACAACCAGTCCAGACTGGGGGTCAAACAATGCCTGCTGATCGAGAGATAACGGCGTGGCGCTGAACAGCCAGCGATGAGCCGCGAAATGAATGGGCGGGGGCAGTCTGCTTCCCGTCAACTGGACGAATTCAGCTTGGAGAGTTTCCTGGACGAGTCGCGGTTCATCCTCTTGATGAGCTGCGGACCAAGTGGGTGAAGCGTGCAGGACCCAGCAGTCGACCGACTGGTCACGTCCAGGTTTCGAACTGTTTCGTGCCAGCCAGGCCAGGGGGGAGTTTTGGACAAACGCCCCATCCCAGGCCAGCTCGATCCGCCTCTCGAACCCCATCAAGACCGCCCAACAGGGAGTCATGGGGACAGCTCGTACGACGTCTTCGAGTATGTGCCCTGGAATCAAGTCCGCTGTCTGGGGAGCGGGTAATGACATGACGACGTGATCGAACGGCCCGTAAGTTCGTTCGGTTGAGTCGGTCAGAGTCCAATCGTTCTCGCCACGGTCGAGCCGTGTAATCCGCGTCTCGAATTGGACTGCGGCGCTCGCTGCCAAGTGACGGGCCATCGCCGTCATGCCGGGGACGCCGACATAGCGAACAGGCTGATCGGTTTTAGGATGTGCGGTTCGTCCGTCGATATCGACAATCCGGCCCGTCCATGCGGCGACGATTCCCCGCTCGACCCACGCCTCGACTGACTGCGCGAAGAGGGGGTCACGCACGGTGAAGTATTGGGCTCCGTGGTCGAAACTCAGACTCAGGTCGACACTGCGAGTCGCGGCACGTCCGCTGGAGCTGCGGCTCTTCTCGAAGACGGTGACTTGAAATCCTTGCTCCTGTAGTCGACGTGCACAGATCAAGCCCGAAATCCCGGCTCCGACTACGGCGACCCGTGGCATCCATAAGGGTTCAGTGCTGTCTGCGTTCACGGACATTCGCCTTCCTGGGGTAAATTGGCATTCACACTGTAGACCGATTTGGACTGAGACCGGAAGTTGGACTTCCCGCGAATCATGGGAAAGTGGAAGCCTGGCTTCCGGCCTCGCGAAACGGCCTCTGGATTCTGAGGAATACATTGTTACTTAGGGGCATTGTCGCGGTTACTTACGGAGCGAACGAATTGAACGAATACCAAGGTGATCGGTTTCGTTCACCTCTCCTTTCTGATCGCGGAGCACAACAGCCATTCAAGAACAAGAGCGTGGTGTAAGAATCTTCTAATATGGCACTTATGGCGATTCCAGGAGATTCACTTTCCTTGTCATTTTCATGCGATATGAATCGCGATTTTACCGGAGATACAAATCGGATTGAAGAACTCTGGTCAGGGTGTCTGAATGGGCTCTCTGGTGTTCCTTCAACATGAAAAAATCAAATGAACTCCTCCTCTTGGGGGCTACAGGAAGGATGGAACAAGAAGCCTGTACCGGGGCAACTCCCACTTGATGTGACTGATAGTACCAAACAAGGTACAGCATCGATGGAGGCGGGGGGACGAGTAGACGCCCATTTCACGCGTTGATGATGGAGTCGATGCCTCCTCCGCCGAGGATGGTGTCGTTATTGAGGATGCCGTCGCCACCGTCGAGGAGGTTGTTGAGGAGGTCGCCGAAGATGGTGTCGTTGTAGGGAGAACCGATGACGTTCTCGATTCCTGAGAGTGTGTCGATTCCAGCTGCACCTGTGGCCTTCTTCGTCGACAGGTTGACAGTCACAGGGCCGCTGGCTGTCTTGTAGCTGATGGTGTCAGTGTCATTACCGCCGGTGAGCAGATCATTGCCCAGATTGCCGATCAGAGTGTCGTTACCCGCTCCGCCGTTGAGCGTGTCATTCAGGTTGCCACCGATCAGCAGGTCCGCACCACTGCCGCCGGTGATATTGACTGCCCACGTCGCTCCGGTCGCGTCAAAGACGTTGGAGTATGTGGAAGCAGAAGCGATCACGGTCTCGATCTGGCCGGAGGTCAAGTTCAAAGTCACCCCGCCCGTCGCTCCGGACATCGTGACGCGATCCAACCCCGCACCACCAATGACACTGGTGTCGAGGTTGTCGATCGTCAGCGCGTCGTTCCCTTCGCCGCCATCGAACCTATCGGCCCCCAGTCCGCCGGTCAGTGTGTCGTTCCCGCCGGTCCCGACCAGTGAGTCGTTGCCCGCGCCGCCGTTCAGGTTATCGTTCAGGTCACCACCGATGACTGTGTCGTTACCGGTACCACCCGTCACCGTCACCGCCCAAGTCGCTCCAGTCGCATCAAACAGGTTGTCGAACGTCGAGGACGTGGCCGCCACGGTCTCGATCTGGCCGGAGGTCAAGTTCAGAGTCACGCCGCCCGTCGCTCCGGCCACGGTAACTCGATCGAGACCCGCACCACCGATCACGCTGGTGTCGAGGTTGTCGATCGTCAGCGCGTCATTCCCTTCGCCGCCATCGAACCTATCGGCCCCCAGTCCGCCGGTCAGCGTGTCGTTCCCGCCGGTCCCGACCAGTGAGTCGTTGCCCGCGCCGCCGCTCAGGATATCGTTCAGGTCACCACCGATGACTGTGTCGTTACCGGTACCACCCGTCACCGTCACCGCCCAAGTCGCTCCAGTCGCATCAAACAGGTTGTCGAACGTCGAGGACGTGGCCGCCACGGTCTCGATCTGGCCGGAGGTCAAGTTCAGAGTCACGCCGCCCGTCGCTCCGGCCACGGTAACTCGATCGAGACCCGCACCACCGATCACGCTGGTGTCGAGGTTGTCGATCGTCAGCGCGTCATTCCCTTCGCCACCGTCGATCGCATCGGCTCCCAGTCCACCCATCAGCGCGTCGTGGCCGTCATTCCCCACCAGAGAGTCGTTGCCCGCTCCACCGATAAGATTATCGTTCAGGTCACCACCGATGATCGTGTCGTTACCGGAACCCCCCGTGACCGTCACCGCCCAAGTCGCTCCCGTTGCATCAAACAGGTTGTCGAACGTCGAGGACGTGGCCGTTACCGACTCAATCTGGCCATTCGTCAGGTTCAGCGTGACACCACCAGCCGACTGATAGACGCGGGCTAGGTCGGTTCCCGCACCGCCGATGACATTCGTGTCTAGTTCGTCGAACATCAGGATGTCGCTCCCTTCGCCACCGTCGATCGCATCGGCTCCTGATTCTCCGTAGAGCGCATCGTTTCCTCCGTGACCGATGAGCGAATCATCACCTCCACGACCAAGCAGCTTGTCTGCCATGTCACCGCCAATCAGCGTGTCATTTCCTTCCCCTCCGGTGATCGTCACGCTCCAGGTGGCCCCTGTGGCGTCGAAAACATGTCCGACTGTCGAGCCTGGGGCGTCGGCGATCTCGATCAGGCCATTCGTCAGGTTCAGCGTGACACCACCAGCCGACTGATAGACGCGGGCTAGGTCGGTTCCCGCACCGCCGATGACATTCGTGTCTAGTTCGTCGAACAACAGCGAGTCATTTTGATCGCCACCGAAGAGTTCGTCTGCTCCCTCACCCCCAATCAGGAAATCGTCTCCGCCCATGCCGAATAGCTGGTCATCCCCTGCTAGACCCTGAAGTTTATTGGCTGCATTGTTCCCAGTCAGAACATCGCTGAAGGCCGAACCGATCAGTCCCTCGATGTTCGACAGCTTGTCGATACCCGCTCCCAGCGTCGGCTGAAAATCAGTGAGACTCAGATCGACAACAACTCCAGCTGTGGCGAGTGAGTAGCTCGCTGCATCCTCTCCACCTCGTCCATCGAGCGTGTTCTGCCCCGTTCCGCCTTCGAGTCTGTCGCTTCCCTGACCACCGATCAGAGTATCGTCTCCACCCTCACCAAACAGCGCGGCTTTAATGGAGGAGTAGACGGACGTGTCGATCGTCAGCGCATCGTTACCATCTGCTCCATAGACTTCGATCTGAGTCACCGTCGTTGTTCGCACTCCGGTCGAGATCATCGCCAAGTTGGCATCGATCTGAATCAATCCCAAGACAGAACGCACCGTGATCGCATCGGCCAGCCCCGTGCCATAGACGCTGAGCGTGCCGTTCAGGAACCTGTACTCCACTTGATCGACCAGATTCACCGTCACCGTGGCCGTGGCTGACTGGTCCAGCGAGTCCGCGACCCGCACCGTCAACGTGAACGTTGGAGTCGTCTCGAAGTCCAGTTGCGTCCGATCAGCCACCGTGATTACGCCTGAACCGTCAATCGCGAACGCCCCCGACTCATTCCCCGCGGTGATCGAGTAGGTCAGCACATCACCGGCATCCACATCCCCCGCCAAAACCGTGGCCACCACCGTCCCATTGGCTAAGTTCTCATTCAGATTCACCGTTGGTACCGGCGCCGATATCACCGGTGGCTCATTCACGTTCGTGACGGTGATTACAAACACCTTATCAAACGTCAAACCATTCGCATCCGTCACCCGGACCGTCACGCTGTGCGAGGTGTTCGTTTCTCGATCCAGCAACGTTCCGTCCGCCACCACCAGATTCGACCCGGAGATCCCGAACCGCCCTCCAGCATTGTTCAACAGGCTGTAGATGAACGTGTCACCGAGATCGACATCACTGACCGAAAGCCCGCCGACAATCGTTCCATTGGATGAGTTCTCGGCAATCAGTGAGCTGGACAGCGAGATATCCGTCGGCGCATGACCTAACTGACTGCCGACCCGCACTCGTCCACCACCTTCGGACAGGAAGCGAGCGTAGTACTGATTGTTGACGTTGTCCAAGACTGCAGGAAATTGCAAATTCGCGTTAGCAACTCCCCCAACGAGGCTGTTGATGCTGGTGACGACTCCAGAGCCCCCCGCCGTTCCGCTACCCCAGGTCACCGCTCCTACGTTGGGAACAGCTCCGTTGTCCCACTCGTAACTGTAGGCGATATAGTTTCCGTTCGTGAGGGCAGTGATGCCATTGAGGCCGACCTGATCGAAGGCCTTGCTACCGACAGAGCTGTTGGAGGCACTGACAGTTCCCGCGATCCCAGTGGTCCCGTTGCCCCAGGTCACCGCCCCTACATTGGTAACCGCTCCATTATCCCAGTAGTAACTGCTGACGACATAGTTTCCGTTCGTGAGGGCCGTGATTCCACCGAGGCCGACGAAATTGTTGGCCGCACTACCAACGAGACTGTTAGAGGCACTGACAATTCCCTTGACCCCCGTGGTTCCGCTGCCCCAGGTCACCGCTCCCGCATTGGTGGCCGCTCCATTGTCCCAGTTGTAACTTCTGACGACATAGTTCCCATTCGTGAGGGCAATGATGCCACCTTCTCCGACCCGATCGCTGACCGTACTGCCGACGAGGCTGTTGGATGCACTGACGATTCCCTTGACCCCCGTGGTTCCGCTGCCCCAGGTCACCGCTCCCGCATCAGGGACCACTCCATTGTCCCAATTGATACTTCTGACGACATAGTTTCCGCTCGTGAGGGCCGTGATTCCACCGGCGCCGACGTTATCGCTGGCCGTACTGCCGACGAGGCTGTTGGAGGCACTGACAATTCCCACGATCCCCGCCGCCCCGCTGCCCCAGGTTACCGCTCCCGCATCAGTGGCCGCTCCATTGTCCCACAGGGAACTTCTGACGACATAGTTTCCGTTCGTGAGGGCCGTGATTCCACTGCTGCCGACCCGATCGCTGACCGTACTGCCGACGAGGCTGTTGGAGGCACTGACGATTCCCTTGACCCCCGTGGTCCCGTTGCCCCAGGTCACCGCTCCCGCTCTGGTGGCCGCTCCATTGTCCCATACGGAACTGCTAACGACATAATTTCCGTTCGTGAGGGCCGTGATTCCACTGCTGCCAACGTAATTGTAGGCCGTGCTGCCGACGAGGCTGTTGGAGGCACTGACAATTCCCGCGATTCCCGTGGTTCCGTTGCCCCAAGTTACTGCTCCCGCATCGGCGGCCGCTCCATTGTCCCAGCTGGAACTTCTGACGACATAGTTTCCGTTCGTGAGTACAGTGATTCCACCTTCTCCGACCAGATCGCTGGCCGTACTGCCGACGAGGCTGTTGGAGGCACTGATGATTCCCTGGACACCCGTAGTCCCGCTGCCCCAAGTCACCGCTCCCGCATCAGCGACAGCTCCATTGTCCCAATAGTAATTGTTGACGACATAGTTTCCGTTCGTAAGGGCCGTGATTCCATTGCCGCCGACGGTATCGTTAGTCTTGCTACCGACAAGACTGTTGGAGGCACTGACAGTTCCCGCGATCCCAGTGGTCCCGTTGCCCCAGGTCACCGCCCCTACATTGGTAACCGCTCCATTATCCCAGTAGGAACTGCTGACGACATAGTTTCCGTTCGTGAGGGCCGTGATTCCAATGCTGCCGACGCTATCGTTAGTCTTGCTACCGACAAGACTGTTGGAGGCACTGACGATTCCCACAATCCCCACCGTCCCGTTGCCCCAGGTCACCGCTCCCGCATCGGTGGCCGCTCCATTGTCCCAGTAGGAACTGCTGACGACATAGTTTCCGTTTGTGAGGGCCGTGATTCCACCGTAGCCAACCTGGTTATTGGCCGTGCTGCCGACGAGGCTGTTGGAGGCACTGACAATTCCCACAATCCCCACCGTCCCGCTGCCCCAAGTCACCGCTCCCGCATCGGTGGCCGCTTCATTGTCCCAACCAGCACTCAAAACAACGTAGTTCCCGTTCGTGAGGGCCGTTACTCCTCTGCTGCCGACCTGATCGTAGTTCTTGCTGCCGACGAGGCTGTTGGAGGCACTGACGATTCCCGCGATCCCCACCGTCCCGCTGCCCCAAGTCACCGCTCCCGCATCGGTGGCCGCTCCATTGTCCCATGCATAACTGCTGACGACATAGTTCCCATTCGTCAGAGCGGTGACTCCACCGTAGCCGACGTTGTCGTTGGCGTGTGATCCGATCAGTGTGCTGATCAGAGCCCCGGTGGCCCCGTTAAAGAGGTAGACGGCCCCCGCATCGGTGCCTCCCGCATCGTCGTAGGGTGAAGTGATTACGACGTTTCCCGTCGACAGGGGTACGACGTGTGTTCCGAATCCGTTCCCCGCAGCGGGGTTGGGGTCGACGAACTCGGAGAAGCCGGCGAGCAGGAGGCGCTGTTCCAGTCCCTGGGTGGCGAGGGAGGCCCACTTGGCCCGGCGGGATGTGCGCTGGGATTGGGAACGCAGAGACTCGGTGACCCAACGACGGACGCGTGAAAACAGCATGGCAATCTTCCTGGCAGGCGATCAGTGCAGTCTCGCGATATGGATGTCCCCCAGGAGGGGAACCGGGGGCCATCCACATCTCGTGGAGGAAAGAGGCCGCGGGCTGCACCAAGTCGAGGGATCAGTTCTTCCTGATGCTGCCTCGTGGCGTTCTCTCTATTCCTCAGTGCGACGAAACGATCACAAGTGCCTCAGATTTTTTTACTTTTCTACAACAACAATGAGCCAAGCCGTAAGTGTCTATCAAAGCACAAGATACAACCCTCTCCGACTATCACATTCCACGGAGTCTGGGCCTCGTTGCGGTGATTTCTACGCTTCTTTGAGAGGACATCTCCGCCGCACGCTCTCCGGCCATTCAAAGTTTATGGCCCGTCAGCTGCGCGTGAGGCGTCGAAGAGTTCGACAGTGTCGCCGTAAAGGATGCCGAATTTGCTGTCGTCAGGGGCGAGATCAAAACGGTCAATTTCATGCTCGGTCGGCCAGGTTAGCAATTCGCTCCCGCTGGCAACCTGCCAGAACTGGATGACTCCACGGTCATCGCGCGTGATCACCGTCTTGCCGTCCGCCGAGAATCGGATACTCCTCGGTGGGCTGAGAAAACCGAGGATCGACCGGATGTGCTGTCCCGTCTGGGGATCGAGAAGATGGACGGTCCGGTCCTTGCGGCCGATGGCCAGCATTGTGCCCGGGTGATTGCAGGCGATGGAGTAGACATCCAGTCCGTCGTAGCGCCAACTGTCGATCTCCTGGCCGGTTCTGACGTTGATTCTTACAAATTGCTGATTGGTCATCACAAAGATTTCATCACGGCTGGGGCACACCGCACAGTAGGCATTCGCCAGTGCCGGTTTGTCGTAATGAAATGAGAGTTGTCGTGTCCCAACATCCCAGCCTCGGACTCGAAAATCAGAAAGGGTCTCGACGGCGAGTAAGGTTCGATGGTCTGACAGGAAGGTAAGTGAGTCGTGCCGTTTGGCACGGGGCTGCGAATCCGGGATCTGCATCAATGTGAGTTCCGGGAGGAGCTGACCGCAGTAAATGGGCCTTGAACTCCCCGCACAGGCCAACCACTGACCGTCGGGATCACTGACCAGAATGTTGCCGAACCCGGCTTCCGTCGAAAAGGGAATTTGCTGCTGAATCAGGCCTGAGTCGGCCTTAATCGTCCGGAGGGAAAAAGGATCGGTTACGGCGATGGTGCGATTGCCGCGTAGAATTCGGAGTTCCCTCAATTCCGGGCCAATGTGAAAGGCCTGGTGTGTTTGCGGTTGATGCCACTGGGCCCACTCAATCACTCGCCCATCGACCCCGCTGGACAAGAGGCTGCGAGAGTCGGGAGAGAAGACCACTGTTCGCGCCGGTCGAGGGTGGGCCTGCCAGTGTCGATGATGTTCGCCCGATGGAATCTCTGCTGCCCCTTGAGACTTGCTCCAGTCCCAGACATGGACGACTCCCGATCGTTCTGCGGCGGCCAGGTAGACTCCATCGGGGGAGAAGTTGAGTTCGTTGATTTTTTCCGTGAGCTTCCATTTGGCGCGCCAATCATTTCTGCCGAAATCCCACAGAAAGATTTCTCCTTCGTTATCGCCCACTGCCAGTTGCTGGCCGTTTGGGATTACGGCGAGAGCGCATGTGTTAAACGGGAGTGGCAGTTCGAGATCGAACTGGCCGTCTTCCAATTTCGGAACCCGGTATATTTTTGACCGGATCGTGATATCTGGATTGTCCACAGCCAGATACAGCCCGGCGGAGGCCGGACTCGTGGCCATGTCGAGGACTAAGGGAGTCTTAGTGTCCCAGATACGTTCGAGTCGGAATTCATCAAGGTTCCAGATGGAAATCAGTCCACCATTGCCCGAGGTGAGCAGGCGTCCGTCGACGAAGCAAACATCTGCATTCTTCGTCGATTTCTCCGGAACGGGGCATCGCAATCGGACCTGCCCCGTGGCTGTCTCGATTAAGACGGCAACAGCATCGTAGCTGATGAGTGCGAGGTATTTGCCGTCCGGGCTGAACTCCATGCGCCGGACATCAACCAGCCCCGATTCCCAGCTTGGTAGCACGCTTTTATCAGAGAGCCGGCGGCGCTGGACGACGCCCTGATTGGTGGCCGCGACCAGTGATGAGCCATCAGGCGAAACGCGAATGCACGAGACATCACCCGGGAGTCTCATCAGGTCAGTGCCGGGCGATTGGAGTTGCCGCTTCAACAGGTACCATTCCACCCCACGTCGATCAGGTATCCCCGGCCGAGGGATCCAAGTGTCGAGCAGCTGCGCCGCCTGCTCGTCGTCTCCCGACTTCTTGTGGCGGTAGGCCATGCGAATCGCACTGGCATAGAGTGAATTCTCGGCGAGTTCGGTTTGCTGGCGGTGGGCCTGTTCGGCGGACTCAGCCCGCAGTCTTTCCTGATTCGCGACCCGGGATTCCTCCAGGTACTTCGCAGCGGCCTGATTGGCTCGATTCCGCTCCTGATTGGCGATGATCGCCTGCCAGGTGGCGACAGCCGTTCCCACGAGCAAGGACAGCGTGACAATGGTGGCGGTGACAATGGCCACTTTGTTTCGGCTGGCGAACTTTCGAATCTGATATCCCCATGACGGCGGACAGGCGAGAACTGCTTCGTTGTTCAGATACCGTTGCAGGTCAGCCGCCATCGCACTGGCTGATTCGTAACGTCGTTCACGGTCTTTCTCCATCGCCTGGAGCACCACCCAGTCGAGCTCGCGACTGATGCTGCCGGAGAGGGTGCGAGGATCGACTTGCCGCTGATCAGACACGGTTTGCAGCTGTGCCGCCTGGAGCGTGCTGATCTTCTGGCTGGGACGAGGTGGATCGACTTCCCGAATAATACGACGCATCTCGTCCGGCCCCTCTTGTGTAAGAGCCGTCTGATCAAATGGAGTAGACCCGGTCAGTAACTCATACAGGACGACTCCTAGCGAGTAGATATCCGAGCGAGTATCAATGTCGAGCCCGGAGAGCGTGGCCTGTTCAGGGCTCATGTAGAGCGGAGTCCCGAGCATCTGAACGAACTTGGTGTAAACCGTATGCTCGCTCAGCTGCTGTCCGGTCGCCTTGGCGATGCCAAAGTCAATCACCTTAGGCACCGGGATGACATCATGCAGTTCCACCAGAATGTTCGAAGGCTTTAAATCGCGGTGGATGATCCCGCGCTGGTGGGCATGCTGGACGGCCTGACAGACCTGAAGGAACAGCTCCAGTCGCTGGCGTACCGATAACTTCCACTGATTGCAAAACTCCGTGATGGGAATCCCTCGGACCAGCTCCATGACGAAGTAAGGTCGGCCCGATTCCGTGGCACCAGCATCCAGAATCCGCGAAATGTGTGGATGGCTCATCATGGCGAGAGCCTGCCGTTCGGCCTCAAAACGAGCGAGAACTTGGCGTGTGTCCATGCCGGACTTAACGAGTTTCAGTGCCACCCGACGTTTGATCGGCTCTAACTGTTCGGCCAGGTAGACAACTCCCATTCCCCCTTCGCCGATTTGCTCTCGCAGTTTGTACGGACCAATTTGTGTTCCGGGGCCTTCCAGAATTTCCGGGACGAAGAAATCGGCGGTGACCGGCTCTTCGAGGAAGTCACCTGCGGCCTCGTAATCCTCCAGCAATTGGTTGACCCGGCGACGAAGCTCAAGATCGTCTCCACAGCTCAGCCGAAGGTATTCCTCGCGGGCACTGGCGGTGGCGATTTCGAGTGCTTCACTGAGGATGGTCGGAATCTCGTTCACAGTTGTGCCTCATGCAATGACTTCTGAAATCGCCTCTCTGGAAAACAGTGCGACGAAAGTCACTCAGGCAGATCAAGAATTTGAAAATGAGTGATCAGATTGCATTCTCTGCCGTCGAATTTCTCCAAATAGCCAGGCTCGAGAATAGGACCAGTAACGACTTGCGGTGGCAGGCGAGATACCCAGTGCTGAGGCCGCTTCATCATTCGACAGACCTGCGTAATACCTCAATTTGACGAGTTTTGCCTTGTCCGGCTCCTGTTGTTCCAGTTTGAGCAGCGCCTCATCCAATTCCAGCAAGTCGTGTGTTGCCTTCACCGTGAGAACAGGAACATCAACTAGCTCGACACGCTCCATTTCACCGCCGTGCTTGATCCGCTTCTTGCGGCGGGCCTGCTCGACCAGAATCCGACGCATGGCCTCAGCCGCCGCGCCAAAGAAATGTCCACGACCATTCCAGTTGGAAGGTACTCCATCGACATTGACCAGTCGCAGCCAGGCCTCGTGGACCAGTGCCGTCGCCTGCAGGGTCTGACCCGGCTGTTCCCGATGGAGACGAGCCGCCGCTAACTTCCGCAACTCCTCGTAGACGAGCGGCAATAATTGGTCTACCGCCGTAGGATCGCCCTGATCGATGGATGACAAGATGCGAGTGATGTTGTCCATGAGCGAGAGACTCAATCTTCACGGAGGATTCGCTTATCAACATGTCTGTACACATCTAATACTAACGCTGTGTCGCAACCGATGGCGAGCCCGTAACTTGTGGTGCCGCACCAAGAGTGACGTTCACCCCATTTCCTGATCCATGACGGATGTTAGAGTTTTCTGAATTTGTCATGTTTGAAAGGAAGAGGAATTCATGGGAAAGAAGCACTTTACCGAGGAGCAGATCGCGTACTCCTTGCGACAGCAGGAGGCTGGGACTCCGGTCGCTGAACTGACCCGTAAGCTGGGCGTCAGCGAGCAGACGTTCTGTCGCTGGAAGAGGAAGTTCGCTGGGTTGGGAGTCGCCGAACTTCGCCGTCTCCGGAAACAGGAGGAGGAGAACCGGAAGCTGAAGCATTTGGTGGCGGATTTGAGTCTGGATAAGCGGATGCTGCAGGACGTGCTGTCAAAAAATGTCTGAAGCCCGCTCGTCAGCGTGTTCTGGAGGAACGGATGCAGGTCGCTCATGGCGTCAGCGAGCGTCGTGCTTGCCGTGTGTAGCGAGTGCCTCGGGCCAGCCGTCGGTACCAGAGCATCCGCGTCGAACGGGCGGCCCTGCGAATTCGTCTTCGGGACTTGGCTGGGAGTCTGATTCGCGATGGCGATCGGCGGCTGTGCACTCTTCTTCGACGTGAGGGGGGGCAAGTGAACCACAAGGTGATTGACCGTACTTACATTAAGGAAGGCCTGATTCTGCGAAGGAAGCTGGGGGTGGCCTGTGTTAAGCCCGGTCGAAAACGGTGGCGATTCCCGGTGGAAAATCCGGGTGAAAATGGCAGCGCACATGCGTGCAGTTCAATGAAGTTGGAAGATGGGGCGTCAGCCCAATGGCACTTATTTTCTAGACATCTGGAATCCCAATCTCTCGTCATGAGATTTGCGCATTTTTCCTGCGGCCGTATTCAGGGAGAGTGTTCATGGATGGATCGAAGGATGTGACCGCATCGGGAGCGGAGCGAGCGAAGGCCATGGTGTTGTTGCGAGAGGTGTTGGCTCCGCAACTGCTGGCAGAGTGGCAGCCGACGGCGCCGCAGGCGGTGTATTCGACCTGGGTGACGGTAGGGTTGTTGGTATTTCAACGGCTGAATCGGAACGCATCGCTGGTGTCTGCGGTGGCGGAGTTCCTGGAATCGATGGCATCGATGTCGTCGTGCAAACGAGTGCGAGACGAGGCGTTGTCGCCCCAGTCGGGGGGCTTCAGTCGGGCGCGGACACGGCTGTTAGTCACGGTGGCTGAGCAGGCGGCGGATCAGGTCTTTCACTCACTTTTGCCGCCCCTCCCTCAGGGTGAGACCGGGCTGAAAGGAATTGCGGGGCGACGCGTATTTGTCGTGGATGGGACCAGCATCGCCTTGTCTTCCAACGCCGTCTTGCGTCAGAAGTGGCCAGCCAGCAGCAATCAAAATGGCACGGGCCCCTGGCCGATCTGTCATTTGGCGTTGCTGCTTGAGTTGAAGAGTGGACTCACGATGCGGCCCGAGCCGGGGGCGATTTTCGGGCCGGAAGCCGAGTCGGAAATAGTACTGGCTCAGCGGATAATTTCACGCATTCCCACGCCTTCCGTGCTGTTGGCCGACCGCAACTTTGGAGTGTAAAGCTTCGTGTATCACGCTGTTCAGGCAGGCCATGATTGGATCACTCGTTTAGCGGTACATCGCTTTCGGGCGATGCAAAAGAACGCTCAACCACTACGACCCGGCGTCTGGACGCTGAACTGGAAACCGACGAAGGCCAACCGCAAAACCAATCCCGACCTCCCCTCGGACGCCGTCCTCTCCGCCCATCTACATCAGTTCGAGGGGCACTCCGGTCAGGCCATGTGGATCGTCACGACACTCTAAATCGAGACGACAGAGCTGGCGGCGATCGAGACCGAAATTCGTCAATGGAAACACACGCTGGAGATGGAGGGACTGCGGGGGCGCTCGGTCGAGTTTATCCACAAAGAGTTGGCCATGGCGGCGATTGCCTACAACCTGGTGGTGCAAGTGCGGCATCTCGCCAGCCAACAAGCCGGAGTCCCCGCAAAGCGGATCAGTTTCAGCGGTGCCTGGACACTCTGCACCCAACTCCTATTCGCCCAACGCGACCTCACTCCCGACCAATGGGCAGCTCGCTTTCAATTCACGCTGAACAAGATTCAACAACTCCAACTGCCAAACCACCCTCACCGATCCTACCCCCGGACCGCATACTCCAATCGCTCAACATACCCGCCTAAAAAACGCCCTGCCCCACCACCCAACACAACCCACCGAGAAAGTAAGTGCCATTGGGCGTCAGCCCCATTTCACCGGCTTTGTCGAGGTGCTCCGAAGTGCGAAGTGACATGGATAATTGGAAAGAGATTCGTCAGCAAGTCTTAGTGAACGGGCTGAGCCAGCGCGGCGCCTGTGAGAAGAACAAGCTGGGCTGGCAGACGTTGAAGAAGATTCTGTCGCACTCGGAGCCACCGGGGTGTCGGCGGAAGGAGGCACGGCCTGGGCCGGTATTGGCCCCGGTGTTGCCGATCATTCATGAGATCCTTGTCGCGGACCAGAAGGCTCCGAAGAAGCAGCGTCATACGGCGAAGCGGATTTTTGAGCGGCTCAAAGCGGAGTACGGTTTCCAACCGAGCCTATCAGTCATTCTGATGCCCAGGAAATTGACGAAGACCATGGGAGGCTCGCCCCCGAAGACCCGGACGAAGAATCCGTGATGTGTTGCAGTGCCTGTTCCGCGATGGTGTTGACCATCTGGTCCACAAACTCATTTTCCGGATGTCCGCTGTGGCCGCGTACCCAACTGCAGTCGACTTTGTGCCTTTCCAGTTGGGTGACCAGTTGTTGCCACAGGTCGACGTTCTTTACACGGGATCTTCGTCGGCCAGTGGTTCGCCAGTTGTTGGCGATCCAATTCGGGAGACGATGAGTGATCCTGTCTGCTACGTACCGGCTGTCAAGAACCAGATGGACACGTGATGACTCCGTGATCCACGAAGTCAGTGTCAAGCATGATCGCATGCTACTCCGGATTCCCATCAAGCGATCAATAGTAATCGTTGCACGATGGGCTTGTGCGAATGTCGATGAGAGCGTTGATCGCCATCACTGGTGAGATCACGCTGTCGATTGGTATGGAGTAACTATCGTCCTGTTAGTTAACGGGCGAATACTACGCATTATCGTGTGCATAAGTATTAGGATTGTATGCAGTGTGCTATCAGCGGGTTGTCGTGGCCGATGGACGCGAAGGCACACGGTATACGATTTCATGGACTGAACCGCAGCTGGGCTGAGGGCTATGGAGATTGAATCGTCGACATTCTTCCCGGATCGGTCTGCGGGCCGATGTCTGGGGGACTGAGACGATGGCTGCGGCCGAGACAATGCCGAGAACGTCTTATCGGAACCGTTAGCGCAAAGTCGAAAAATGGTTCTTCGACGGTTATTTCAGCCTGTGCGCGCACGATGCCCCCGACTCCTGAACAGGAGTTCCCGAAGCATGCGGAATCAGGCGTGGAACGAGCGATGTTCATGAGGTGTCCCGGCCCACGGTCGTGGACATGACTATTCGAGACGGACTCCGCTGTGGCAGCAATCGCTCGATGATCCACATGTGCCCGCCCGAGCAGCGAGGACAACAGCGGCACGTGGGTTCAGACTCGCGAACACTCAGTGGTTCCGCGGAGGGCGGGTCGATGCAGGCTGTCTCGATCGATGACACCTCGGTGATCCCCAACAAGCGGCGACAGAGTTGGAGTTTGCTCTGACGAAATCGATTGGCCATGAAGCCGTAGTGGCGGATCTTCACAAAGCCACCAGGCAACACGTGCAGGAGAAATCGCCGGATGAACTCGACAGCCTTCAGCGTCATCAGACTCTGTCGACTGCCATGGGCATAATCCTTCCAGCGGAAAGTCACGTGGCCATCCACCAGCGAGACCAGTCGACGATTGGAGAGAGCCACGCGGTGAGTGTAGCGGGCCAGGTACTTGAGGACGTGTTGGGGGCCACCGAACGGCGGCTGGGCATAGACCACCCAATCCTGCGTGACCACCTGATCGAGGAGACGCTCGAACTCTTCTTCCCTGGCCAACTCGGCGAGGTCTCCATGAAACTTGAATTCTCCGCGGACCCGCGCCCGCTTCAGCCCGTGAATGAACTTGCCACGAAACACCCGGCTGAGGACGCGAACCGGCAAAAAGAACTTCGGCCGAGCAGAGATCCAACGGTGACCGTCTGGTACCAGGCCACCGGCCGGAATGACACAATCAACATGGGGATGATGCATCAGATTCTGCCCCCAGGTATGGAGAACGGCCAGAAAGCCAATCTCCGCACCCAGGTGTTTGGGGCGAGCTGCAACAGCCGACAGGGTCTGCGCCACAGCCCGCATCAACAGACCGTACACCACTCGTGGATTTTGAAGAGCCAGAGGGCCGAGTGCGGCGGGCAACGTGAAGACGAGATGAAAGTATGGCACTGGTAACAACTCCGCTTCCCGCGCTTCGAGCCAGCGAACGGTCGCAGGACCTTGGCACTTGGGACAATGCCGGTTGCGGCAGGAGTTGTACGCCACTTGTTGATGGCCACAGTGGTCGCAGGCTTCCACGTGACCGCCGAGAACTGCCGTACGGCAGTTCTGGACGGCGCGCAAGACCTGTCGCTGCGCTGCGGTGGCGCTGTGCGATTTCAAGTACTCATCTCCATGTTTCCGAAGCACATCGGCGACTTCCAGCCGATGGAGACGGTTCATGGTTCGACCTGTCCCTTCATCAGCGGCCTTCGCCGCGTGATTCGCCACCAACAGATCCAACGGGCTCTTGGTCTGGCGGATCAGTTGTGCCGAAGCGTGGGTGTAAAGGGCTGTCGTCCGTGGACTGACATGTCCCAACAGTTCCTGGATCACACGCAACTCGGTGCCAGCCTCCAGCAAGTGAGTGGCAAAACTATGCCTCAACGTATGCGGCGTGATGTGCTTACCGATTCCGGCACGCAGTTGCGCTTCGAGGCAGGCCCGCTGCACGGTGCTCGATCTCACGACTCCGCTCTGACCTCGTCCCGGAAACAGATAGTCGGTCGGGCGAGCGGCCCACCAATAGTGCCGCAGCATCTGCAGCAGCAGCGGAGACAGGATCGTGTAACGATCCTTCTTCCGCTTGCCCTGCACGACCCGCAGGACCATGCGTTGGCTGTCGATATCCGAAACACGTAACCGGGCCGCTTCCGACAATCGCAGTCCACTTGCGTAGGCAAGCATTAAAAGCGTGCGCTGCTTGAAGGAACGTATCGCCGCAAATAGCCGATGAACTTCCTCAAAGCTGAGGACGACCGGTAATCGACGCTCGGGACGCGGTGTACGGATGTCTTGGATTACCTCGCCTTGATTCAGCACGGAACGGTATAAGAACCGCAACGCGGACAGCGCTTGCTTGTACGTACTCCAGGCCACTTTGCGTTCCCGGACCAGATACAGCAAGTAGGTACGAATCTCTTCCACCCCGAGTTGATCGGGGCTCCGGGCAAAGCGGGCCACGCAATCGACATAGATCCGCTGGGTCTTCGGCGAGAATCCACGGAGTTCCAGTGTTTCAATCATCCGCTGGCGTAAGGGAGTCATCGCAGCTTCTCCTGGTGGGGGGATCAGTGACAGACACGTCTAGTCCATCGTGAGCCACCCGCCGACAGAAAGCTCGAATATTCACAGGGAAACAGACAACGGTGGGACGCGTCTCCCAAGATGCGATCACGGCTGGAGGCGATGAAACAGCCTGATGCCGCAACCCCACCGCGAAGCGGTTTAGTCCAAGAGGTGTTGCTCTCACATTAGCTCGCGGGAGTGGAGTTTCAGGACCATTTTATGACAGACTTGGACTGGTAACTCCGGTTCAAGACGAGGTCGGTTGTTATTTACCGCTGGGAGTCGGATCGGTGTTCGATTCGGCGAGGTTTGTCATCACTGGGAGAGAGGTGTGTTGTGTCGCATGTGGTGCAGGTGCAGACGGAGGTGCGGGATGTGGTGGCGATTCGGGGGGCTTGTGGATGGCTGGGACTGGTGGGCGGCTGGGGTTGGTGGAGCCGGTGTATGGTGAGGTGAAGCTGTTCAGCAGCACGGCGGTGGGCTGGGCGGTGAGGTTGCCGGGGTGGAGGTATCCGGTGGTGTGTGATGTCGCGACCGCGAAGGTGGCCTACGACAACTTCGAGGGGCGCTGGGGCGAGCAGAAGCAGCTGGATGCGTTCCTTCAGAATTACTCGGTTGAGAAGGCCCGGATCGAGGCCAGGCGGGCCGGGCATTCCGTGACGGAGCAGTTGCTGGCAGATGGATCGATCAAGCTCACGATTCAGATGGGAGGTGCGTATTGAGCCAGGCGATTGAGGTGGTCGTCGCTCCAAACGGAGAGACGCGAGTCGAGACCAAGGGGTTTTCGGGGGCCAGCTGTCGGACTGCTAGTGAGTTCATCGAGCGGGCTCTGGGGGCGTCGACCGGTGAGCGGCTCAAGCCGGAGTTCTACCAATCGACTCAGGCGCAGCAGCATCTGCAGGAGGGATCATGACGACTCCCCGGCGGAGACTACTTCGGCCACTCAGACCGGACGCAGGTGACTGTGTGAGAGAACGAAAGCTGGCTGCTCGCCGTGTGCGGCTGGCAACGGAGAAGCAGAGTCTTGACCGCTGGATGTCGCGACTCAAGCGAGCGTTTCATGCGGTAGAGAAACAACAGACCAAGGTCGCTCGATTGGAGCGAGCCATCGAACAGCTGACGAGAAACTCGGCAACCTGACATTCCGACGCCGTGAGCCATGACGGGCTCATCGACGATTCATAACTTCAACAGGAGAATCTATGGCATTGAACGACCAACTCTCAGAATACATCCGGGCCTGTTTCACCGGGATTTGGATTGAGAGTCACGAACAGCAGGATGCACTGACGGAGATCGCGCAGCTGTGTCAGTGGGAAAGCTGGCAGCTGGCGACGTGGAATATTGAACAGGGAGTACGGGTATCAGGAGCGGCAACTGACAATGGCGGTGGTGATCCCCTGGCAGCAATTCGAGCGGTCAGTTCACTGGCGACACCCGAGGGCACCGCAGTCATGGTGCTGCAGAACTTCCACCGGTTCCTGTCCTCCGCAGAGATCGTCCAGGCCCTGTCGCAACAGATCATCACGGGCATGCAGAACCGGACAATCATAGTGGTGCTGGCTCCGGTGGTGCAGCTGGCAGACAATTCACCGGCGTTCACTCGCTGCTGCTCTTTGGCCAAAAAGGCTTGAACCCAGCCACCCAGCGAGCGAGTGTCAGCCGACGCAATGACTTTCGATTGATTCGCCAGCCGGTCCTGCCATTCGATCTCAGCCTTCTGAAGAGGATCCACTCGGTTGATCGAGTAAGCCGACGCTTCTCTCGGTGTCGCCATGGGGATGAAGGAACGCTTCATCATTGCCTCGCGAAACGCATCCAGACTCTCCCCTTGGCGGGCTAGGGCGATGTCCGCAATCTTCTGAAGTTCCTCAGGGGCCGGACGCAAGCGGCTCCACAAGCGATCATGATGAGTTACGGGTAGCTGCCTCACCTTCTCCCGCCGAGCCCTCAACTCCACCAGCTTCTCGCGAGCAACGACTGCTTCATCGTTGGCCCCATGCTGCACCGACCACGCCAGCACGAGTTTCCACTCGCGGATCACTTCGTCGTAATCAGAGTCATAGGCTCTTGGAACCGGGATTAGCTCTGCATCGAGCTGTACTTTCAGCTTCTTCCAAGCCTCCAAAGCCGTCCGATAGCTCTCAATGTCCGACTTGCTACGACCGGCTCCCAGATAATGGGCCTTACCCCGATAGAACTTCTTCCACCGCCCCGATCGACCGTCAGCTCCGCGCTGAAACGTCAGCTCATATTTCCTCGGCATAGCACGAATTCCTTCCCAGCGATGATACGAATCGAGATACAAGCCATACGCACGACCGGTCGAAATTCGTATCAAGGAACTCGTGAAACGCAGGAAATATCGATATTATTCTGACTTCTCCGCGTCAGCGAGGGCGAGCGTCCATGGACGTCTTTCGTGCACCCCATTCAATGTTCCATCGAGGATCCATGATGTCCGGTGAACCACTGGCCTATCTGTTGACCTGGGTCACTTACGGGACATGGCTTCCTGGAGACGAGCGAGGTTGGATCGAATACCAGCAGGGCTGGCAACTTCCCAGTCCGATCAAAGAGCTGGAAGCCACAGCAGTGATGACGGAGCATACTTGCATCCTCACCCCTGAGCAGCGTGTCGCCGTTGAAGTCCAGATCGCTCAAACATGCCAGATTCGAGGTTGGCATCTGCATGCGGTAAACTGCCGCACGAATCACCTGCATGCAGTCGTTACAGCACCGTCGACCGCCCCGAAAAAAGTCCGTGTCGATCTCAAGGCATGGTCGACGCGTCGACTGAAACAACAATTCGATCCATCTCGAGTCAATTGGTGGGCAGAACGTGGCAGTGTTCGCTTTCTGAATTCACAGTCTGAACTCGAAAATGCGACAGTCTATGTGCAGGACGCCCAGGACAGGAAATGGCGAGACTTTCTGTGAAATGAACACTCAACCGTCGATGAATTTGCTAGGCTTTAGTGCCACTCGCCCTCGCTGACGCTTCGGGTTAGTGCAGAGAAAGACATCACCATGAACACCCCCCCACTTTTCAACCCCACCCGTCGGAGCGTTCTCCGTTCTATGATTGGGGGATCGATCCTCTTCCCGGGGATCGTCTCCCAGCTTCTGGCGGATGAGGCGGGGACATCTCCATCGGTTGATCCGCTTTCGCCCCGGCCATCGCATTTCGCGCCCAAAGCGAAACGCGTGATCTTCCTGTACATGAGTGGGGGCGTCTCGCACGTTGACTCCTGGGACCCCAAGCCCAAACTCTTTGCCGATGCGGGAAAGACGATCCCGGTCAATGAATTCCAGGGACGCAAGGGGGACTTCCATATGTTCCTCAAACGTCCCGAATGGGAATTCGCTCCCCACGGTCAATCGGGGACCGAAGTCAGCAGCCTGTTCCCTCATATGGCGGGGTGCGTTGATGACCTGTGCGTCATTCGTTCGATGAAGTCGGACCACACGAATCACTACGAGGCGACACTCGGCATCCACACCGGATCGTTCACTTTCGCCCGCCCCAGTATTGGATCATGGGTCAGCTATGGTCTGGGAACGATGAACCGGAACCTTCCCTCCTTCGTCGTGATCGCGCCGAAGTCCCCTTACGCTGGAGGCCAGGTCTGGGGCAGCGACTTCCTGCCTGGCTCGCATCAGGGCACGCTCGTCGTCCCCGGCCCTGAACCTGTTGCCAACATTCAGCGCCGCGTCACGAGCAACCGTCTGCAGGAACTCGAACTCGGCCTGCTCTCCAAGATGAACGAGCGACACCTCGCTACTCGTTCCACTGACCCGCAACTCGCAGCCCGCATCAAGTCCTTCGAAACCGCCTTCGGGATGCAGGCCGAGATGCCCGAGGTCTTCGACCTTTCGAAAGAGTCCGACGAGACGCTCGCACTGTACGGGTTGCCGCGTGGTAGCACCGAGGGCTTCGCGTGGCAGTGTCTCGTCGCCCGTCGGTTGGCAGAGCGTGGTGTCCGGTTCGTCGAGTTAATCGACGTCGGCTCGTCAAACAACTGGGACGCCCACGGGGATATGCAGACGCACGCTCCTCTCGCCAAGAACGTCGATCAAGCTGTGGCGGGATTGCTCAAGGACCTGAAACGTCGCGGCCTGCTCGACGATACGCTCGTCGTCTGGACCACCGAGTTCGGTCGCACTCCCTTTAACTCTGTTGCAGGGGCCAAGGGACGCGAGCACCACCACTGGGTCTTTTCATCCTGGCTGGCGGGTGCGGGAGTGAAGCCGGGGATGACGTACGGAGAATCGGACGAGTACGGAATCGATGTGGCTCGCGATCCGGTCCACGTCCACGACTTCCACGCGACGATTCTGCACCTGATGGGCCTCGATCACACCCAGCTGACCTACCGTCATACTGGTCGCGATTATCGTTTGACCGATGTCGCCGGGAAGGTCGTGACCCCGATCATTAGCTGACAATAGCGGGGTATGTGACGGTGAGGGGAGTGAAGAGGGGAACACTGATCTTCACTAATCGGCGCTAATCCGGAGAAGCATTCGATCGGACGATTCATCTTCGCTGGCAGTTATCGTGTCGGTCAGGATCTCTTGATTAGTGTTTATTAGTGAAGATCAGTGTTCCCCTCTTCACTCCATCATCGATTCCAATTCGCTCATCTAAAACAGCTCCATGATCGGCTGGCCGTTGTCGCGTACGACGAAATTCGGGCGGCCCTTGTCGTCGAGGAACTGGGTTTCCTGGGGCACGCCCATATGGCGGTAAATCGTGGCTGCCAGGTCGGCGGGGGTCACAGGCCGCTCGGCGATCAAGGCTCCATCGCGGTCGGACTTTCCAATCACCTGTCCGTGGCGTAGTCCTCCTCCCGCCAGGCAAATCGACGACACATTCGGCCAGTGATCACGGCCGTCGGAACTCCCCTGCGAACCCATGAACGGCGTGCGGCCGAACTCGCCCATCGCGATCACCAGCACTTTGTCCAGCAGCCCCCGCGTCTTCAGGTCACCCACCAGCGTCGTCAGCAAGTGATCGAACAGCGGTAGCAACGGCCCCAGCCCTTTTGAGATTCCGCCGTACGGAGGAATATTGTCCCCGTGCGTATCCCAAGTCCCGGAAGAGGGGTGATAGCTGAGATCAAGAGTCACGAACGCAGCCCCGCGTTCCACCAGCCGCCGGGCGATCAATGCCTGCTGGCACCAGAGATGCGAGCCATAGAGTGCCCGCGCCTCATCCGATTCCAGGCTAAGGTCAAACGCCGTCTGGGCCTGCTTACCGACCAGCATGTCGAGAGCCTGCCGCTGATACATCGAGCTGGCCTCCATGATCCCCGACTGATCGAGACCACTTCGCAGCTTGTCAAAATCCTGAGCCAGCGACTGCCGGTCCTTGAGCCGCGTCACCGACAGCGACTTCGGCAGCTGGAACAGATCGGCCCCTGTCACCTGCCCGGTATCAACTCCCACATTGGTATAGACCGGCAGCTTGGTGGCCCGGTTCGCGATGAACGGGTCGTATTGCTTGCCCAACCAGCCACCGTATCCAATGTGCGAGCGGCCTGTCTGGAACGCGACATACGCCGGCATTCCCGGATGGTTGGGCCCATGGTGCTTCGCGATGACCGAGGCGATCGACGGATATTTGTCTCCGTTCGGGTTGAGTCGCAGCTCGGCCTCGGGGTGCCCCGATTGCATCACCATGTTCGGTTCGTGGTTACTGAAGCGACAGTCGACCGAGCGGATCAGCGTCATGTCGTCGAGCATGGCTGCCTGCTTCGGCAACCGGTCGCAGATGACCACGCCCGGGATTTTAGTCTGGGTCACTCCAAACGGTCCGCGATTGTTCCACGGCCGATCGGGTTTCGAGTCCCAGGTATCGATATGGCTCGGCCCACCCGCCATCCACAACAGAATCACACTCTTGCCATCGGGAGCTTTCGCGGGTCCGGCCACTGCCCTCTGCTCGAGCAGCCGCGGCAACGACAGGCCCGCCAACCCGGCCAGACCGACCTTCAGAAAGTTGCGACGAGAATCGAGCGTCAACCCCTCGCGGACCGTTCCCCACAGGTCTGCAAACGCAGTTCGTGAATGCGGGGGACTTGTCGGCAAGGTCATCTCGGGCTCCAAACATGCATAAACGTACTCTCATAAGATATCGACTGATTCCATTCAGGGGCAACACCGGGATTGTTCTTGACGGAGAAACCGTTGAGGAGATCTCACACCGCTGTCTCGCAATGCATCATCCAAAGTCGGCACATCCCGGCGAGCGGTGGGCGTCAGCCCACTGGTGCTTTACCGCGCGATAGCCCCGCTGACGATCACTTTCTGCAGTGAGGTTCTGACGAGCATTCCGGGGGCCAGCTGATCTCCAGCGTTCACCACATCCCCGCGAACTGGCAGCCACCGAACGAATCCATGACACTGAGACCACGAGTGCTTGCTTCCCTCTCTTCCATCCCGAATGCCGCCCCTGATGCCCGTTGACTCCCCTGCACTGCTTGGTGGTGTGCCGGTTCGCCCTGGTGGGCCCCCGGTCTGGCCCAGGCGTACTCCGGAAACGGATGAAGCCCTGCTGGCTCTCCGCGATTCCGGTGACTGGGGCCGCTACCACGGTCCGCATGTCGCAGCCTTAATCGCAGCACTATCAAACGACCTGCAACGGGACCACGCCCTACTGTGTGCCAGCGGGACAGCTGCGGTAGAACTGGCTTTGCGAGGTGTGTCGGTCGGGCCGGGAGACGAGGTAATCCTCTCGGCGTATGACTTCAAAGCGAACTTCACGAATGTCGTTCTGCTTGGGGCCAATCCGGTCCTGGTCGATTGTCGAGCCGATGACGCCCAGCTGGATGTCTCGGCGGTGGAAGCTGCATTTTCTGAGCGGACCAAGGTAATCATAGCGTCGCATCTGCAGGGAGGGTTGGTCGACATGCCCGGTTTGCGAGAGATCGCCGACCGCCGAGGCGTGGCCCTCATCGAGGATGTCTGCCAGACACCGGGTGCAGTGGTGGCTGGTCGTCCCGCTGGAGCCTGGGGCGATGTGGCCACCCTCAGTTTTGGCGGTTCCAAGCTGGTCACAGCCGGACGTGGTGGTGCCGTGCTCACTTCACGGCCCGAGATCGCCCAACGGATCAAGCTCTACAACCAGCGCGGTAACGAGGCCTACCCGCTCTCCGAGATGCAGGCCGCGTTGTTACTTCCCCAGTGGAAACGGTTGACGCAGGATAATGCGACGCGGACTCAAGCGGTCTCGAAGATCGCCGCGCGACTCGCGCAGCTGCACGAATCAACGCCTTCTCTTGCCCCCTTATGCCGCTCTCGTCTCACAACCGAGACAGCTGCCGGTCAATACGCTCCGGCGTTTTACAAGCTCGGGTTCTGGTACGACGAAGCGGGACTGGAGGGGTTGTCCCGTGAGCGATTCTGTCGGGCGATGAGAGCCGAGGGAATCGCCATCGACCCGGGGTTTGCGGGGCTGCATCTGATCCATGCACGCCGCCGTTTTCGAGCGAGCGGGCCACTGACCAACGCCACGCGGGCCTGTTCGCAGGTGGTCATGCTGCACCATCCCCTCTTGCTCGATCCCGAAACGGCCGTCCGTGATTTTCAGTCAGCGCTTGACAAGATCACCCGCCACGCGAGGATGCTCAGCGACGCCCCACTCCCCACGGAAACACGACAGGACTGATTCGCATGGATTTCGCCACCAAATTCACGGTAGGTTTGCCTTACGCCGACTTCCTGCAGAAATACGGCTCACCCGATCAGCGTCAACGCTGGAGCGACTTCTTTCACTGCGTGTCCTTGAACGACGCCCAGAAGGCTCTGCTCGGTTCCTTCACACGGAAGATGAAAGTCATCGTGCTGGCCGGGACGTGGTGCGGCGACTGTGTCAATCAGTGCCCGATGTTCGAACACTTTTCTCAGGCTTGCCCGTTGCTCGACATCCGTTTTTTTGACCGCGATGCGAACCCTGACCTGGGACAGGCGATGGCGACCTGCGGAGCAGCTCGCGTCCCATCGGTCGTCTTCCTCAGCGAAGACGGTTACGTCTGCGGGCGATACGGGGACCGGACGTTGTCGAAGTACCGGGCCATGGTCGGCTCACTGGTGGGGAACGCCTGTTCGACGGGGATTGCACTCGGTGATGATCTGGCCCTGTCGGTGATGCAGGACTGGCTCGATGAGTTTGAACGCATCCAGTGGATGTTGCGGACTTCCGGCCGCCTGCGCTCGCTGCATGGGGATTGAGCATGGCTCGTGAGAGACCGCGTGATGGAGTCTCATCTTCGAGCAGTCTCTACCGTTCCGCACCAACCCGAAGCGATAGCGAGGACGAGTGACACGAAGACCTTCTCTTCAGTAGGACAGACAATCCTGTCTGTCCCGATTCGCAACAACGCGTTTGAGACACATCCGTCTTCCAACCAGCATGAATTTATTCGCACAAGCTCATACCACCCAACAATTCATCGCCAGTGACAGCTCGCCCTCGCTGACGTTTCGGGTGAGTGCGGAGAATTGTCAGACAGCTGAAGCCTGACCGCCAACAAAGACCTCCTGATGTCCACTTCTCCTCCCGTCGTAATTGTCGGTGGCGGCCTCGCTGGTCTGGCGGCAGCTGTCGGCTTGTCGCTGCACGGGGTGAAGTGCCGAGTGCTGGAGTCGCGGCAGAAGCTCGGGGGCCGGGCCTCATCGTTCATCGATCCCACGAACGGCGAGGAACTCGACAACTGCCAGCACGTCAGCATGGGGTGCTGCACGAACTTCGCCCACTTCATGCAGACGATCGGAGCTGAGCGACTTTTCCGACGCGAGATGTCGCTGACCTTCATCGGAACATCGGGGCGCTCCACGGTCATGAAGGCCGCCCCGCTGCCGGCCCCACTCCATCTGTTCCCCTCGATGGCGTCATTGAACTGGCTGAGCCTGTCCGAGCGGATGCGACTGCTCCTAGGATTGTCGAGCCTGCTTCGGACGCCTTCCTCCCAGTTGCGCGGCGTGCGACTCTCCGACTGGTTGGAGCAGCACCACCAGACGCCCCGGATCTGCAGCGGGTTCTGGCATCTGGTCCTCGTCAGTGCCTTAAGCGAGTCGCTCGACCGCATCGACGCCAGCTACGCCCGAAAGGTGCTCCTCGATGGGTTCGCCCGCAACCGCACCGGCTGGGAGGTCCTCGTCCCGACCGAATCACTGACCCGACTCAACGATGAGATCGCGTCGGAATTTCTCACCCGTCGAGGCGTCATCATCGAGCGTTCGGCTCAGGTTGAGAATCTGACACTCGAACAGCAGCTCGTCTCAGGAATCACAACTCGTACCGGCGAAGAGATCCCGGTCGAGGATGTTATCGTGGCCATCCCACCCTATCGTCTGGCTCCGCTCCTCGAGGCCAGTGGGATCGACCAGTCGGGCTGGCCTGACCTCTCGAAGATCGAAACCGCTCCCATCGCGAGCGTCCATCTCTGGTTCGACCGCCCTTTAACGACCATGCCCAACGCCGTGCTGGTCGATCGGATGAGTCAGTGGATGTTCAACCGCTCGACGGGAGTGACGCAACCGGGGGAGCCCTGGTACTGCCAGGTGGTCATCAGCGCCAGCCGTGACATTGAGTCGATCGACCAGAATGCGATCGTGAATCAGGTCGCCGACGAACTCCGCGAGACCTGGCCCGAGGCTCGCGATGCCCAACTTTTGAGGGGACGTCTCGTCGTCGAGCGGCGGGCAGTCTTCTCGGTCACCCCCGGCATTGATCAGCTGCGCCCCGCACAGCAAAGCCCGATTCGCAATCTGCAGCTCGCGGGCGATTGGACCCAAACCGGGTGGCCTGCCACGATGGAGGGCGCGGTCCGCAGCGGATACCTGGCAGCAGAAAATGTCCTGCGTCGCCGAGGGATCAAGGCCACCGTTCTTCAGCCCGACCTGCCGAGCGTCTGGCTCTCGCGTCTGGCGTTTCCGGAGTAACTCGCCAGGACGTTCTCAACTCCCAGCCTCTGTTGCTCTCGACGTGTTATTCATTTCGTCTTGGAGCGGACGTACGGGCGAAGTTCGCGTTTCGCCTTCAACCCGGTCGCCTGCAGCGATGTCGTGGGAAGCTTGGCGCGAACCATTCGGTTCGTCGGAGCCTCTGCCGTCGGGGGGACGGCCTGGTGAGTCATCGGAGTCGCCCCCGTCTCGCTTCCCGAAACCTCACCTTGAAGGAACTGCATGAACTTGCGGCTCGGCTTGTGAATCAGGATGACCTTGTCGCTGGGGCTGTTCTCACCTTTCCCTCGGATCAGGACGACTACCTCGGCGTCATCCGCCGCAAACTCCTCGACATCGGGCGTCTTGGACTGCGTCACGACAAAGGGCTTCACCGGTTCTTTGGCAGGGGCGTCGAGGTCCGAAGCCTTGGATTCCAGATCTCCTTCCGACTTCGGCTCCGTCACAGCCACTGGAGCGTCGCTCTCTTTGGGAGCCGACGGTGGCCACTGAGGTGCAGAAGACGCGGGAGCTTCAGAGGCCCCTTGCGTGGCAGCCAGCGACTCTCCCCCCTCAGAAGGAATCAAATGAGCCATCTCGTGCTTGGCCAGCAAGGCATGAATCGGCTTCAAACCACAGTACACTCCACCGCTTGGCTTCTTAGTCTTCAGATCCGAATCGGCCGCAAAACAGACGCCGACCAGCGTTCCCGCCTCATTGAACAACCCGCCTCCCGAACGCCCCTGAATGGGAATTCCCGAGCAAATCAACGTGTCGGGACCGCTGAACTTGTTCACATCGGTCACTCGCAGTTGTTCACGCGACGGATCGGAACCACCTCCACAACCAATGCTGACGACCTTCGCTCCCATCCCCGGGGACTCCGAAGCGGACCCCACCGGACAGAAGGCCACTGCTTCATCGGTCGGAATCGAAAGCAATCCGACATCGGCATCGGGATCGGTCCCGATAATCGTGCCAAGGATTGTGACGGGCTGTCCATTTCGGAAGAGGTCGATCTCGACCTTGGTATCGGGCGTGGCTCCCCGGCAGATGTGGCTGCAGGTGAGCACAGTCGATCGACCGGCCAGACTTTCGATCACGGTCCCAGAGCCCTTCACGACGGAGTTCCCGGTGATAACTCGGATTCGTACGCTGGCGGCCATCGGGTCGACCGAGGCCTTCTGCGCAGGGACATCAGCTGGAGGTGTCGCTTCCGGACTGTTCCCACGGATCTCTGCGGGAACTGTGGCCGACTTCTTCTTGGAGAATGGCCAGAAGCTGCGGGAGCCCTCGTCCTGTGTCACACTGTTTTTCCCCGAGGGACCAGAGGCCCGAGGCTCCACAGGTTCAGTCACATCGGGGCGAGGCAACGGGGCCTCATCGCCCAGATTCACGGCCAGTCGATCAGAGCCAGGCCCGCGAGAGGTCTGAGGAATCCTCGCCAGCATTTGACGAATCTGGCCTTCCGACTGATACCCAACATTTCGCTCAACCTCTTTCTCATCCACCACGAGCACAAACGCGGGGATTGAGGTGATGTTGTACTGTTGAGCCAATGCATGGTCGGCATTCACGTCGATACTGCGAATCGGAAGACCTTCGCGTTCGAGCTTCGCCACGACGGGGGCGACCTGCTGACAGGGGCCACAGGTTTCCGAGCTGAATTCCAGGAGGTATCCCCGCTCGCCAACCCCCAGGGCCGACAGAGCGATCACGCAGAACGCGGCGACATTCATACTTCACCAGGCTTCCGTGCCAAGTTGCAGTTTTTTCAATCCACCGACTGGCGGATTGAAAGAAGTGCAGATTGCAGCCGACACCCCGTCCGTCTCCGAACCGGATCATGTCGCTACAAACCGCTGTCCCGAGAAGTAATTCACTGGCGGTCGCTGCGGTCATCGCGACAACCTCCCAGTTTTTCTTCCCGGAACGGCTTCCAAACCCAAACTATTGCACACCCCGTGCCGACGGATCAGCCCCGACATTGCTCCTCGGGAAGAGCGAACGATCACCGCCGACGAGGAACAAAATTGAATTGCCCCCAAAATCGCCGCGCGGCTGGGCGAGGACGACACAGCCGCCGATCCCGCTGAAAATCGCCCGGCCGCAAGAGATTGTGCCATTGCCGACCAGCCTGTTTCACGGCATCTCAACGCTTAAACCGCATTGGCAACACACATTACGCCCAATGCCAGACCTTACGTCACTTCAGATTGATATTTACCCCACGGGCCAATCGCACTATTTTCCGCGACCTCTTCGCGAGCCCCATGGCGCCTCGCGAAAGCGGGCCACGAGAACGCAGCCTCTCCGCGCCGTGTGGAAGGCTGTTGCCGACTCTCCGCCCCACGTTCATCGAGAAACTCATGCAGACGATCATTCGAGGATTCTTGATCCTGGCTCTCGTCGTGCTCACCACGACATCGGGAGCGTACGCGGAGAAGTACTGCCTGCGTGCGAAGTGCAAGAAGGAGAAACGGCTCTCCCCGGAGCTCGCTCTGGTCCGGCACGCCAAGTCGCACTATCTCGGCGTCTGTCGTGACGGGAAGGCGGTCTTCGATGTCCCCGCAGGTCAGGTCCAGACGATGCAGTCGATGGCGACCGGCGTGGAGACCGAGGTCCCGGCTCCTCAAGAGCAGTCCAAAACCTTGCTGATCAGCTACAGCGGCTCCGAGAACAAACCCTCCGCAGACACCTTACATGCTGCGGGGTTGAAGGTCGTTGAAGATTACGAAAAAGGGTCGTTCCTCGTCGTCGAGCCCGTCCAGACTGTCACCGCTCAAACCGTGGAGACACTGCTGGCTGACGAAGCGGTTACTTACGCTGCCCCGAACTACATCATGTCGACCAATCCGCTCGACCCGCCTCCAGAGCCCCTCGCGTCGGTCGCCAGTACGGTGCCGAACGATCCCTACCTGCCCCAGCTGTGGGGAATGACCAACTGCGGGGCGACGAAGGTGTGGCCGAGTTATCACGACACACCGAACGTCATCGTGGCCGTCATCGACACTGGTGTGGACTACACCCATCCGGACCTCAAAGACAACATGTGGGTCAGCAAGACGGGGACGCACGGCTATGACTTCTTTGACAACGACGAGGATCCCATGGACGAAGACAACCACGGGACCCACTGCGCCGGGACAATTGCTGGGGTAGGAAACAACGGGGTCGGAGTCGTGGGCGTCAGCTGGCGGGCTCAGATTATGGCCATGCGGTTCCTGGGTCCCGATGGATCGGGGTCGACCTCCGATGCGGTGAAGTGCATCGACTGGGCCGTGGCCAACGGAGCTCACATCCTCAGCAACAGCTGGGCGGGGCCCGACTCGTCCCAGGAGCTCTACGATGCGGTCTCACGGGCCGAGAAGAAGGGCGTCCTGTTTGTCGCCGCTGCGGGAAACACCGTGAACACCGGCAACAACAACGACAGCCGTCCCTATTATCCCTCCGCGCTGCCTCAAGCGAATATCATCTCGGTCGGTGCGATCGATTCGAACAACGCCCGCGGGTCGTTCAGCCACTACGGAAAGCAGTCGGTCGACATCGGGGCTCCCGGCGTCAGCATCTTGAGCACGACACGCAACAACAACTACAGCAGCTTCAACGGAACCTCAATGGCGACGCCGCACGTGGCGGGAGCAGCGGCGATGGTGTGGGGTAAGACATTCGCCACTCCACAGCAGAATCCCTCTCAGATGACGACCGTCCGTGACTTGATCTATACGAACGCCAGACCGGTGGAAGCCTTAAAGCCCTACTGGGGTTTGGCGGCCCCGGCCAAGGTTCCCGGCGGTGTCCTCGACATCTCGTTCCTGCAACAGACCTCACCGAACAACGATTCGCCCAACAATCCGACTCAACCCCGTCTGCGTTTTGCGGAGAACCGTATGAGAGTCAATCCCGACCGGCTGCGTGAGCTGACTCAGTGACCCTTCCCGATGAGAGCACGATGCCATAACCTCGCGAGACCACTCACACGGAGCTCCCCATGCAGAACCTGATTGCCGGACTATGTCTGCTGGTGTGCGCTTTCGCGTCGGGAATGAAGTTCTCTGACAAGGACGAGGTCGAGCCCTCTGTGACAGTCAGGTGCCATGGCAAGTTGCGAATTGGCGTCGCGTCGATTGGCGGTGAAACGACCGGCACGACGATTACGTTTCACAAGCGAACCTGGGAGTTAAACCTCCAGGACGAAGAAACGATCGCGTTTGTCGAGAATCACAACAAAGAGCCTGTGACCGCGATCGGAACCCTGCGCAAAGTTCAGGGCACCGAAACGAAGACCCGGTGGATCATCGACGTCAAAACTCTCGAGGAGCGCGACGCCAAGGTCACAGCTGAGGGAACCCTGCTCACCATTCTTGGAACGATTCGATCGGTCAAAACGTCCCCACACCAGCCCGCCCATCTCACGATTCAGGCCGGTGACATCTCGTGGCCGATCACATTTCCGATGGATCCCAAGTTACAGGCCAAGGCGGAAACCCTGGTTGGAAAACTCGTCAGCATCCACGGAGCCCTGGAGCTCGAAAGCGATACTAGCTCGCACCGCGAAACTATCGTCCAGGTCAAAACGCTGTCCCCCGTCGAGAAGTCCGCCGACTGACTCCGCTTCAGCTTTACCATGAACTCGGCGACCATACTGCGGCATGCACGGGCCTGATAAACTGACTGAGCACATTGTCAGTCATCGAGCCGAGGCAGCCAGCATGAGTTCTTGCGTCCTGGTCACTGGGGGAAGTGGGTTTATCGGGACATGGGTGCTGCATGAGTTGCTCACCCAAGGTGCTCGGGTTGTGGTCGTCGACCCGCATCCCGCCCTGCCCCGTTGGCGACGCGTGCTGGGCGAAAGAGCCAGCGAAATCGGCGTGGCGGACGCAACACTCACAGACCCAGCCAGCCTCTTGAAAGTGATCGAGCAGCATCAGGTCACTCACATCATCCACTTGGCGGCCCTGCTCACGCCCGCCTGCCAAGCCGACCCGTTTCTCGGTTGCCAGATCAACGTCCTCGGTGGAACGAGCGTCTGGGAAGCTGCCCGGTTGTCAAAGCGGGTGAAGTCCATCTCGTATGCCAGCTCCTACGCGGTTTATGGCCCGGAGACTGGCGACAGCGAGACCTCGCCCAATCGCCCGCCCACGTTCTACGGAGCCTTCAAGCAGGCGATGGACCTGATCGCGGAACAGTACTGGCGACACTTCGGCATCTCCTCGGTCGCGGTTCGTCCGCATGTCGTTTACGGACCAGAGCGAGACGTTGGCCTGACAGCTGGGCCTTCACTCGCGACGAAAGCGGCGGCCAGCGGCGAGGGCTATACGATCGGATACACCGGCCAGGTCGGTTATGACTATGTCGAGGATGTGGCGAAGGCCTTTGTGAGAGCGGTGTTTGAATGCCCTCCCGGATCAACGGTTGTCGACCTTCCCGGCGAGCAGGCGACCACCGAGAAGTTCGCCCGCACGATCGAATCAGTCGTCCCCGCCGTCCAGGGCCAGATTCTTGTCGACGGCCCCGCGATTCCCGCCAACATTCCTCCGCATCCGCAGTACATCACGCGGTTGTTTCCCGACTGGCAGGTCACTTCGCTGGTGGAAGGCGTTCGCCGCACAGTTGAGTTCTACCGCTCCTCAGAACGCTAGTCGTGCTGTGATCCACGACATCATTGGAACCTTTCCCGAGACGAGGCAGCACATGAAATTCACCGACCCAAATGGTCCGATCCGATACTGGCTGGCAAGTTGGCTCTACCTGGCAGTGCTCGTGTCACTGATGCAAACGGGAGTCCATGCCGATGAACCCGGGGCTCCAAAACCTGCTCCCCGTCAGCGCCGGGTGATCTACAACTTTGATGGCGATTCGTGCCTCTCCACCAAAGCTCACAGCCGCGGCCCTGCTGAGGTGAATGCGGATGATGTCCGCCAGTTGATCGCCGAAGTCGCCTACGAGGGGAGTCGTGTCGACACGATCCTCGTCTGCATCAATGCCCAGGTCACATACTTCCCCTCGAAAGTCGGCACGATGCGCGGCACGCTGTCGACGCCGGAGGAACGCGCGAAGTGGCCCGCGTCAGAACAGCAGCGGTTCAAGAACCTGCAGGCCTTCTTCGACGCCGGTCAGGATTCCTATGCCATCATGCTGGCCGAGGCCAAGCGCCGCGGGCTGGAGGCACTGCTCACATTCCGCATGAACGATGACCACGGCAACGATTTCTTGCGGACACAGTTCAAGGTCGACCATCCCGACTGGCGACTCGGCACAGTGCAGTACCAGGGACGCGACGCGATGGACTTCGGTCGCGACGAGGTCCGGGATTACACATTCCGCCTCATCGAAGAAGCAGTCCGCAGGTACGACTGCGACGGGATCGAACTCGACTTCAACCGATTCCCGAACTTCTTCAAAGACGGCACCACCGACGAACGCATCGCCAAGATGAATTCGCTGGTCGAGCGAGTCCGACTCATGCTGAACGAAGTGGGCCAGGAACGTCACCGGCACCTGATCCTGTCGGTGCGACCTCCTTCGAACTACGGCCGCACTCCGCCGACCCCCGACTCTGCCCGCCAAATCGGCTGTGATGTTCCCGCCTGGGTGGCCCGTGGCTGGGTCGACTTTGTCGCAGTCTCGGAATTCCTCTTTGAGCGTGGCGACCTCCCGATCGCTGAGTGGAAGCGGGCCATCCCCACAGTTCCGGTGTACGGTGGAATTGAATGCACACGCGGGGGCGGGATGAAAAACCTTTCAGCTGCCGAGTACATCGACGCCGGTGCCAAGCTCATTGAACAAGGGGCCGATGGGGTCTATCTGTTCAACTTCTTCACCTCGCGCGAGGAAGGAGCCAACGCCTACGAGCCACCGTTCGAGTGCTTCAGGGAACTGGGACTAACTCCTCGTGCGAAAAAGTGAGACCAGCTGGCTGGTAAACACCAAGCACAAAACAATTCCCCTCTCGTTCAGACTGCCCCCCGCCTCCTTCGTTGCCTTGCTTCCCTTCTGTTCCTACCTCTTCTTCGCTGAGTGCCATCGTCAACACCTGTTCGAACGTGGAGAAATTGAACAGAAGAGAACGGAGCTAACGAAGAAAGAGGGATTGAACCCCAAGAGCGATTGCCCCAAAGATCGCGAAGTCACTCACTCAAACCGCTGTGTTGGTAGAAGATTGCTGATGGCCGATACAACCCTCGCGGATAAGCCGAGTGACTTCGAAATCCCGGGACCGCTTGTGCGCCGAGTGGTGACGGTTGGTGGGACCGGCAAGACTCAGCTTCTGTCACTGCTGGTGGCAGCTGGGGTAGAGTTGAACGAGGCAGCTCACGTCTTGTTTGACAGCCACCTGTTCAAGGCCCTGGAGACGACGCAATCTCTCTCCACGGTGGAATTGTCGGTCGGCCAGTTGGGTTTTTCGCAGGGAGCCACTCAGCCCCAGTTGTTAGAGCGAGCCCTCTCTCTTGGGTTGCAACTGGCTCCCATCGAACTCGGGCCACACCTGCGGCTTCAGTATCTCGACCAGCCCGAAGGTTGCTGGGGATATCCGGAAACCAAACATCAGGCCCCGCCCGGCTCCATCCAGATCGCGTCTGCTCCGCTTTCCGAGGACGATCAGCTCCCCAAGGGCTTCTACCTGCGACGAATCAAGGGCGTCCTGTGGCTGCGAGGTTTTTGGTCCGATCTGCAGCACGTCTATCAACCGACCGACCGTTTCGTTTTCTGCAGCCCATAAGGTTGATCCGACGCCCCTCACCCGACATCACGCGACCTCAAACCCCGCGCGTTGCTCCCGTTTCAAGAACGCATTCGCCTGATCATCTCCCGGGAAAACCTGTTGCTCTGGATTCCAGGTTAGCGGGCGCCCCACTCGCATCGCGATGTTCCCCAGATGACAGACGCTCACGCTGCGGTGCTGTCCCTCGATGTCAGAAAGTGGCTTCCGTTTCTCCACCACACAATCGAAGAAGTTCCCGACATGATTCACGATCGCGTCGAGCTTCCCCACCCGCGTGGGGCGAGTGAGATTATCGAAGTCATACAAGCGAAACGCCTCGCGTGACTCGGGCTTACCCGCCAGATGCTCCACGGGCTTCCCGGCCAGTGATTCGCGGTTCACGAAGATCCGTCCCTCGGTGCCGGTGAACAAGATTCCGTTTCGCCCATGGTCGAGCACCGTGAGCTCGACTCCATTCGCATAGGTGTACTTCGCCGAGAAATCCTTCGCGACGTTGTACCCGTCCGTCATATCGGGCCAGGTCGCCGTGCCTTCAATCTTGACGGGTTGGGAATTGATCGCCCAATGAGCGATGTCGATGTGATGGGCCCCCCAGTCAGTCATCTGCCCACCGGAGTACTGCATCCACCAGCGGAAGGTGTAGTGGCTGCGTTCCGCGATGAAGGGGACATCCGGCGTCTGCCCCTGCCACAAGTTCCAGTTGAGATTCTTCGGTGGAGCAGTGCGCTCGAATGGCCCACCCTGCTCGTTCTTGCCCAGGACGACCTCCACGGTTCGCAGTTCGCCGATCCGTCCCGCCCGCACATACTCCACCGCCGTCCGAAACCGGTGGTCGCTACGTTGCCACGAGCCGACCTGAACCACGCGGCCCGTCTCAGCCACGACTCGGGAGAGGATCTTTCCCTCATCAATCGTCAACGTCAGCGGTTTCTCGCAATAGACATCTTTCCCCGCACGACAGGCATCGATCACCATTTTGGCATGCCAATGATCGGGCGTGCCGATCACGACGACATCGACGTTTTTGTTCTTGAGGAGATCTCGATAGTCCTCCTCCATCGCTGGCGTACTGCCGAAGCTGGCGCGAGCCTGCTCCCGCACATTCCGGTCGACATCGCACACAGCCACGATATCACCATACAACTGAGCCTTTAGGGTGACGACAGTCCCCTGATACCTCAGCCCGATCGCGCCCACGCCCAGTCGCGAGTTCGCTGATCGCTCCGCTCCGACCGCTTGAATCGTGGGATTCACCCACGCGCCCAGTGCCAACGCAGTCGGGACAGCCATGCTCTGATTGAGAAACTGACGACGCGAATGCATGCGATATTCCTGGCAACGAACGAGAGGAACGGCGAAATTGGAATCCTTGGCGCCACGACAAAATCACATCATAGAGGCTACCTCACGCCCCCGGGCCAAGCAAGACGCGTGAGTGCCGGAGCTGATCCCGGTTAGTACACCGCCCCACTTGAGCTGTCCGATCTTTTCCTTCAACGGACGCAACCGGGAAATTACTGCAGGCGTACCGACTCCATGTCACTCCACATGTATGGCCAGGCATCGGTCTCCTCTGCGCGTGGTTTTGCTGGCCACCTCGGCCGGTCTGGTGCTCAGTTCTTGCGTATGATCTCCAGACGTCTTTCAAACAGGGCATCCGTTACCTCATAAAACCGGCAACTCGACGTTCTCACCGAAGTGAACTGCGAACACGCCTGCGGTATCTTGGAGAATCCCCTGATCATACTTGACACCAGCGATTGCTTTCATGAGCACACCACACCGCCGCTTGAGCAATATCGTTCGCGTAATGACCTGGATCTTGTCGGTGGTTCTGCTGGCGAAACCCTCGGTCGCGGAGGGGCCATCACCCTCGACCAGCGGCCACGGTCATCACACCGACCTACCGCTTGAGCAACCAAAGCTGTATGTCACTTCGTCACTGGTCCCCTCCGACTTCGCCCCGTCGTCTGATGTCGAATTCTATGGCAATTACCACACAGCTGGGGTGATTGCGACAATGCCCGAGGGGGTCACTGCACAACAAGTGGCGACCATGCGGTGTTCGCTGAATGTCGACGGGCGATGGGAGCCGGTTCATGATCTGGTACAGGTCGGGCAGTTTCCCTGGTTTGCAACAAGTCTGTTCTGGCTCTCCCCGGCGAGTCGCTATCAAGTCAAAGTGGAGGCTATCGGCACCAATCAAATGCTCCTCGCCACGTGGTACGGTGAAGGCCAGACGCGGGCCGACCCCCAACTCCCCAATACCGCAATCACGTACTATGTCGCCATTGATGGGGATGACACCAACCCGGGCTCCCGAGAACGGCCATTCCGAACGATCTCACACTCCTTAACCGTCGTAAAAGCAGGCGAGACGGTCGCTATCCGTGGTGGGACCTACCGTGAAGGCCAGCTGCAGTTCAAGCATAACGGGCAAGAGGGAAGCCCAATCGTGGTTCGATGCGCCGATGGCGAGCGGGTGGTCATCGACGGAACAGACGCCGCATTGGAGAACGCCCAGAGTTGGTCACACTTGGGGAATCAGATTTACACTCACCCCTACTCCGCCAAGACGGCGAATGCGTGCGTCGAGGAACTCGCCACGGGTCGGGTGATTCGTCTCTTCCCCGTGCCGACGATGAAGGAGTTGCAAGCCCGTACGCTGATCGACACCAGTGAATGCCAGCAAGGTGGCCCATTCGACCAGAAAGGGATCGAAGGAGCGATCTACACCGACGAAACGACGGCCTACCTGGCCCTGCCCCAGCCGATTGAGCGATATCGTGTTCGATTGCCTCAGCAGAACCGGGCCATCGAGTTGAGCCGTAAACAACACATTCAGATCGACGGCCTGCAGTTCGATCATTTTGGCACGGGGGAACAGAGTACAGCTCTGTTCCTGTCGAACTCTTCCGATGTGCTGATCCAGAACTGCCGGTTGAACTACAACGACTGCTTCATCTATGTGAAGGGGCAATGCGATCGCCTGACAATCCAGAACAATCACTTTCGGGACGCGATCCTCGACTGGCCGTTCGGATACATGAAGTGTTCGAGCGGTGTCAGCGGATTCTTTGAAGGCGGAGCTGTGAACGTCGACGCTCGCTATTCAGGGCGTGGTCTGGTCTTTCGGCGGAATGTCATCGAGGGAGTATTCGACGGAGTGCATTTAACGCCGTGGCGAGAAGACAACGCCCGCACTCAAGAAACCGACTTCTACGAGAACCACCTCAGTGGATGCCTCGACGATTTCGTGGAGTGCGATGGGTTCTCAAGAAACACTCGCATCATAAACAACGTCATGGACCGCTCGCTGACCGGCATCTCCGTCGCACAAGCGCTCGACGGGCCGACTTTCGTTCTCAACAACGTGATCGCAAACTGCGGCGTGGTCCGTGCCGCTCAGCGAGAGGAGAACTACGGGTATCCCTTCAAAACGAACGGAGGCGAAGGAGCTGAGATCGGTTCTGGCCCCCTTTTCTTCTACCACAACACCGCCCACACCTCGGATCCCAACAGCCGCGCCCTTTTGGTGAAACGCCCCACTTGGAAAAAATTGGTGATGCGAAACAACATCTGGTGCGGACAGAAGGCGGGGTTCGATCTCTGGCATGAACAGCCATCGCCGATTGACTGGGACTACGACAATCTGTTCGTCAGTGATCCGACGGCGCCGCTGGTCGTGCAGTCTTATCGCAAGCGAATTCCCAAGCTCGTTGATGTGCGGAAGCGATTCCAGTGGTTGCCACATGGCCTCAGCGTGGATCCGCGATTCGTTGATCCGCGCAAGAGCGATTACCGCCTGCAAGAGGACAGCCCCTGCATTGATGCGGGTGTCGTCTTGCCAGGCATCAACAGCTTGTCATCACGCGGACGAGCACCTGATCTCGGGGCATATGAAAAACGCTGAGCACAAGGAGACCGCACCGGCTCAATGCGCCGGAACGCGGATCTCGATGCCGTAGTTCGGCGCGATGGCCAACAGCTTTTCAATATCGGCCTGAGTTGGCTTGGGAGCCTCTGTAGCTGTCGCAGCCACAGGATGACCGACCTCCATAAACATCTTCTCCAGTCCGGAGGGGGCGACGGTGATGATCATCCGCGCGGGCTTGTCACTCTCATTCTTAAAAGCATGCAAGCAGCCCGTCGAGACATTTGCGAACATCCCTGCTGTGGCGACAACTCGCTGGTCCCCGATGAGGAACGTAATCTCGCCCTCCAGGATGTAGAACGACTCCTCCTCGCGGGTATGAACATGCGGAGGAGGACCACCGCCGGGCGGGACCAATGCGTCAAACATGGCGTATTTTCCATCGGTCTCCTCGCCAGTCGCGAGGAACCGGTAGACATCGCCGACAACACCGATCGTGTTCCCTTCGCCGGGTCGCCTGACGATTGCCTTGTTCGCCTTGGTCATGAGTCCATCCTTCGTCGCAAACAAACACCGAGACTTCAATCCATTGGCCACCTTGTCGTCGCTGGCGACCCCCGCACTGTGATTTCTGAGCAGTGGCCACCAATCGATCGCTAAGCCGGGATATCGACGTTGTGGTAAACATCCTGCACATCGTCGCAGTCATTCAACATGTCCACGAGCTTCTGGAACACCGTCAGGTCATCACCACTCAACGACTTGCTCGCCTGCGGCAGGAAGGTGATTTCCTGGGCCTCCAGCTCGACGCCGGGCATCGCCTCCAGCAAGGCGGCCTTCGCCTTGTAGAACTCCGCGGGTGGGGCGAACACGGTCACCTTGCCGTCATTGACCTCAATGTCTTCGATGTTCACATCCGCGTTGAGCATCGCTTCCAGAACCGGATCCTCGCTGTCCCCCTTGATCGACAACACGGCCAGATGATCAAAATAGAGCGCAGCTGAACCAGCGGCTCCGAGCTTCGAACCAGTCTTCGAGAAGCAGGTCCGAATTTCCGCGATCGTCCGCGTCACGTTATCGGTCAGGCAGTCGACAATCACCAATGACCCTCCCGGGCCGAATCCCTCATATCGCGCAGTCTGGAAGTCCTCACCCCCGGCCCCCGCAGCCTTCTGAATCGCCTTCTCGATCACATGGCTGGGTACCTGATCGCGTTTGGCCTTTTCGACCATACTCCGCAAGGCAGGATTCGCTTCGGGGTCGGGCACGCCGTTCTTGGCAATCACATACAGCTGTTTACCGTACTTGGAGTAGAGCTTGGTCTTCTGAGCCGCCGTCTTGAAGATGGCGTGCTTGCGGTTTTCGAAGTTTCGTCCCATTTCGATTCTCTTCTTCGTCGAGTCGCTGAAGGTGCGGTGCGTCTGTTCCCAGTGTGTTGAGTGGCGGACCTGTCCTCGTCGAACAGGAGTTCGAAGCGGAGAGATCGGGTGTCCCTCGCGTCGCTGCCAAGGCGGCATTCCCATTCCACGGTCTATCCACAAGTGACAGAAGTGCCGCCGGGATGAGGTGTTGAGAAGCCCACCATACGCACCGGGTGTGGCTTGTCGCCCCGATTCTAACGGCTGTCGACCGAGAATACAGACCACCGACAACCCGGTTCTCACCGTCAGATCACCGGATCTGATTCTCACCACCCGGCGGCCGAGAGTTCGCAGAGACTCGGCTCTTCCCTCACCTGCTTGCGACTGCGGATTTGGTCAGCCTTACGGAAAACTCCAAAGTTCGATGGAACCGCCGGGGCCGTGCGGGATGAGTGCGACCTGATTCGGCTTACTGGTTGGAAGGACTAATCGAATCTCACCTCGGAGAGCCGAGGAATCAATGTGCCGAGGCGTCGTGCCCTGTTGAATCACCACATTCGTTTCGGCCCCCGAATAGACCACCAGATTTCCGCCCACTTCTCCTTCGGGTCGATAAAGAACCGCTCGCCCATCATTCAGAATGCAACCGCTGATATTCTCTTCGTCTTCTTCGAGCGTGGTCATACCGAAGTGTTTGATGGCGGGGGTCAGGAAGCATGCTCCAGTCTCATGGGTAACAAGGAGTCGTTCACGGGTATGGGGACGGGACCCGGAGATCCCCGTGATACGACTGGGCAATTGAATAAACTGCCGCTGACCATTCTCACTAATCCGATGGAGTGTTGAACCGAATCCAACATAGACCTCCCGGGGACGAACATGGATCGTCGGAGGACATAACAAATCGGGTGGCTGACTACTAAACTCTTCCAGCTGGAATGTGGAGGCAAGGAGACCGGGACGGTGGTACTGGTTCACTTGTCCATCCATATCGCACGTGTATGAATAGACACTGTTACATCCCATTGCCACCGTTTGCTTACTGGTCCAAGGTGGTGACTCGGCACTGAGTGACCGCGGAAAGTCGTCAGTGGCTGCCATCAAACGTGGCGGCAATGGAGGACATCCATACTGGGCAATCCTGAGGCTCTGTTCGTCATGAACATCACAATCGAGCATTACGGGGAGTTGGACATAACCGACACCTCGCCCCGTCCATGCGGCGCCCTGGGCGGCAGTGATGGGGGCGAGGTTGTTCCACGCACCTCGAACGAGCAATAAGGTCTGGCGAGAGTCGTGCCCAACGAGGTAGAAATGCGATCCCACTGACTCTGCACTCAGCCATGAATACCCATCGGGTAGCGGAATGCTGTTGTCAAATTGTCCCTTCGGGCTCTTCGCAGCATGAACGCGTGATGGGACGGGGGCCTTTGCGGGCGGACTCGATCGACCGAACCGTATGCAGTCACGTCTGAGCAACATGTCTTCCTGGGCCAGACTCGAGATGGCCTTCAGCACCCCCGGTGATTCAGGAACTTGCGTCAGAACTTGGGCAGCGAGAATACGAGTCGAATCAGCCGCTCTTGCTTTCACCGTCTGGTCAGTGTGCGAGGTAGCAACCCGAGAGAGAGTCTCAACCAGAACGCTGCGCCTCGGCAAGGTGAGAGATTGTTCTTTCAGAAGTTGAATCTTCTGAAGTGCCCGATCGTGAAGTCCCAACGTACCTGTCATCGCAAAAAATCGTTCCAGACACTGCTGAGCCTGAAGGCTCTCGGGCCATCCCATCTCCAACACCCCCAGCGCTGACTCAGAGTCATGCAAACGCTGCTCCAGCAAGCTGGCGGCTCCGAGACGGTCGTTGGCCAGCATCCGCTCGTCAACGGCCAATAGAAACGCAGCCCGTGCCTCCTCTGCACATTGCAGGCGTTCATACAACTCGCCGACCTTGATGTGTTGCTTAAGCTCCTGGTAGATCTCAATGGCGTCCGACAGCAGCCCACCTCGCTCCAAGCAGCGCGCGGCATCGCTGGGGCGTTTGAGTTTCTCGCGATAGACAGCTGCGGCCTCGTGGTAAAAGTGCCCCTGCTCGAGTGCAGCCGCTGCGGCCTGATGGTCACCCAGCAACGAGGCGTAGATGTAGGCAGCCCGCCGATATCGTCCGAGCCGTGTTTCGCGCTGAGCCGTCTCCCGATAACTCTCCCAGAGCTGGAATTGCAACGACGCCCCGATTTTCCAGGTGTCAACCGGCCCGCCCCCGGACGTTCCAAGATTGAAGTCAACACTCCGCTGGGTAAGTCGATAGCCAGGATCAGCCTGGCCCCGCCCCGCGACATCTGACAGGGGCAGAGCGTACTTCAATCCCTCATCGGGATCGTTCTTCAGCTTGTCGAGCAATCGCTGAATTTCGCGTTCACGCTCTTGCATCAGGTGAGGTAACTTTGATGCCACGCGATCCAGCCAGGAGACAACCCGGGTCATGAACTCCGACCCGTTTGGACTTCGCGGAATCAACCCCGACACCCAGCCCGCAAGCAGCGCAAATGGCAATAGCGGCGCGGCGGCAACCATCGTCCAGTTGAATCGCGATGGTTCGCGAGGGCTTCTGGGAAGAGTTCCAAGCCGATCGGATTGCGAACCGATCTCCTCATTTCCCTGCCGCATCAGCTGGTCGACTTTCTGAGGCAGGGATTCCGCCTGCAGAGAGAGCAGCCTGCGATTGAGGGCGTTCCCCGGCTGTGCCAGTCCCCAGTCAACCTCCACTCGCTCCGGCGGTACACATAAGTCGGTCAGCCTGAGTCGCTGATTCGACTCAATTCGCACGAGTTCAATTCTGGGATGCCAGACGAAGTACGAGTCATCTGCCGGCAACATCTCCTTCCATTCGATATCAGCGATCGGAGGGACGATCTCCGCCTCGACGGGAATGAAGAGACGTTGGGAGAGGCAGGCATAGCGAGGGTAACGCCGATCGATTCGTTTGATGACTCCCTCTGGGAGGGGAATCAAAACGCCGCATTCGTCCGATTCGCCCGCGGGGCCCATCAGTGGGAGCAAGTGAAGAGTGGTCAGATCAATCCCATCGACCTCAAGCCCTTTCAACCACACAGCTGCGTCAGTCCCCGGCAACAACACCGCAGCTGCAGGCTGGGGATTGCCTGTCACATGCCGAAGTTGAACGTCGATTTCTCTCACATCAACCTCGCAAGGAACTTTTGGAGGATGGGGGTGATCTCATGGGGAGTTGTTTTTCGGACTCCGGCGGCGTGCTCATTGATGAAGTAATCGCTGCCCCAGACCTCACCCGTTGAGCACCAGCCGGAGATGCTCTTCTCGCTGAGCACGAGAGTCATTTCCGGGATACTCTGGTCGCTGCTCTGCAGGTGCAGCATTCCTCGGGAATCCAGAATTGCGCGGCTGCCATCGCTCCAGACAACTTGCTTCAGCGTGTATCGGGCTCCCCTTGGGGAGGGGATCTCGGCAAAGGGCTGCGAGTTGAGATAGTCATCGGCAGTCGATTTGAGTGTCATCTCTGCATTTCGGCTGGTCGGCAAGTCAATCATCAATCGATGGCCACTCTTGGTCATAACGGCCAGGTTTCGACCGTACCCCAACCACAGGACATGTTTGATCACAGTCCGCTCAGCGCGATATGCCACGCTTGGTGACATCCACAGGGGTGGCACAGGATGGGAGAGAACCGTTGTGCCTGGTTTACGGAGATCAATCTGGTAATGGCTAGGCTTGTTGGCCGTGGCCGTCTGCTTCGAGACGACGAAACGCTGGCCATCCGGAGAGACGGAGCTGATCACGCTCTTCGTAAAGTCCGTGTAATCCGCGATTCGCCTTCTCTCTCGCGTCAGAACATTCATCACCTCACCCGTCGAGAGAACTGCGATCGGGTCATCGGCTGCCCCTACGATCCCGAGGCATTGCGATACCGCATTGTTGGTATTATCAGAAGTGAAGAGCCTGTCGAAGCAAACTCGTCCATCCGAGAACCCGGCCAATGCCACGCGCGTGACATCGGAAAAACATCGACCATGCACCCATTTCATTCTCGATGGCAACGAAACGGTCGAAAGGCATTCGCCCGTTTCCGGATTGACGGCAATGACGGACTTCTTCTGAATCAGCAGCAACACTGAGCCCGCAGCTTCCACGGCGTAGATGTGCGGGGCTCCGTCTTCAGGAGTTTCCAGATTCACAGTCACAGCTCGCGATGCACTAACTCCCGAAGATTCAATCGCAAGGTGAACCAGGTCGACACGTCCACCTTGCTGGGAAAACACCAGGGTCAACGTCCACTCGTCCAACACCTTTCCAGACCAGCGCAGCTGGCCGACGGGCATCTTGTCAGAGAGTTGCCGGCCCCCACGATTCGGTTGATCCCAAACCAGAAGCCGTCCATCGCGGGTGACCTGCAACAAGCTCGCGCTGTCCCAGCTCTCTCCCGACAGACAAGCCAGCGAATTCGTATCATGCAGCGGATAGGGCAATCGCAGCGGTAGCTCTTTCATGCGGAAGATTGCCGGGAGACGCGAATCCTGAGACGTATCGATCAGGGATTTCTCGGGGGCCTTCTTGGCACTCGTCAACTCATCGATATCAATCCACAACTCTTTGAGAACATGGTCGCCAATCGCTGAAACACGGATCAGGCGTACTCGCCCCGCTCGATTGACGGTGACAACCAGGACGGGAATTGCCGCATTCGCATTCAACTGTTGACGAAACTCCGAGTCTTCAAGCACATCTTCGCCTGTGATCAGGATTCGATCGACCGCCTCCGCAACTGCCCCCGAGCCACGACTGGTCGGTCGATGACCTGATCGAAGACTCCGTTCGTATTCACTCTTCCACGACTGCAGGACATGACCTGGATGTGCGTGGCATTCCAGAACCGACAGATGCTCTACCAATCCAGCGCGAGTCGAGAAATCAACAGGCGTCACGCTCGATCGTGCCGCTCGAAACACATGAGCTGCCAGTCCCTCCCCAACCTGAGTAGCGAGGCAGACCCCCACCGCGGTCGCACACAGCCGGGGGAGCCCCCACATCCGGATCCCGGTGTCGATCAACAATACTCGCTCGTGAACGGGCTGTGAGGGAGGAGTCTCGCGGCGAAGATAAAGGGCCTCATTCAACGCGACGCGCGTTGTCAAAGTGTCGTCATCGTTGGCGAGTTCACTCAACAGCAACTGGTGAAACGAACCCCGGTTGCTGATGTCCGATACACCACCTTGCGGCAACTCATCGGGCGTCGAAAGACTTCGTGGAATTGTCAGCACCGCGGAAAGCTTTCGGACCACCTGCATTAATCCGAAGAACTCATCCTCATTCCGCAACTCCTCAATCAGCTGCTGAACTGTTCGCTTTTCGGTGACCTTCTTGTCCTCAACCAATTGCTGTAACTGCCCTGCCAGTCGATCCAGAACAGGCAGTTGATTCAGCCCAGTTGTCGTTCGCGTCAGAACCTCTTCCGTCGTGAGTTTCACCAATCCTTGCGACAGTGAGGTATACCCGCGAGCACGAACTCCAAACGGGATTCCAGGTGGATCAGGCAATGACCAGATATTCAACCAGCGTGGCTGTGACAGAACTGACATCACACTCGTTGTGACATCCTCAGTTGGCCCGACTCGTTCAAGGACAATCTCAAGAATGGTGGCCACCGCACGCGGATTCGTACGCATCTGTGCCGGCAAACCATGAACGCGGTCCAGTGCCTCGAAAGTGGTTTTCCACCACTCTCTGAGAACTGCCCCGGTCGACGGTGCTCCGCTTGAGGAATCCAACAGGAGAGATCGCCTCTCATCCGGCCAGGTTTCTCGGCATGCCGCCAATACGAGAAGTACTAACTCCAGGGGAGGCAAGGGACGACTGGCAAACGGTTTCAACGCCTCCAAGAGTTGCGGGCGGAACGCCAGTGTCCCACCTCCACGGAACACCACAGCCTCTCCGCCATCCTCCCATTTCCAAAAGGACTCAGCGTAGGGAGTCAAGTACCGCAAGGCATTGAGATCAACACTCATGATGCATGACTGCCCTGACTGTCGCTCGAACGGCGGAACGGCTGGCATGGACGAATTCGTCTTTAGGAATCGATTCCATGGTCCCCTGCTCGCTCAAAATGAGAAACTCTCCTTCACTTCGTTTCAGGACTCGAGAGAGTGCCTCACCCGAGATCCTCGGCGAAGGAACCCACCCCACCGGAATCACCACACCGTTTGATTCCCAATACTGCCTCCCCGCCAGGTCTGGCAACGGCCGCCCGCGAACCAACACTCGCCCGGTCTCGGAGACAGCAAACGCCCATCGATCAAGACGTACTTTCGGAGCGAATAACGCGTAACGCTCCCACTGTTCCAGCGTCGTTTCCAGGAACTCGGACGGCTGGCAGCTGTCACTTCGAACCAGAGACAATGGAGTAGGTGATACTTGAGCCGATGTGAATTTCGCGATTGGTAGCCGAGGTCGGATCGCAGCCTGCAATGGGGTGAACGACAACACAGGAAGCGGCCTCGACACCAGCAAATGTCCCCACAGACGCAGTCCGGAAGACTCCCGGTGATAGAGCTTCACATGTGGGATCGGCTGCAGGAGCTTGCGGGCCTCCTCAATCGATGGAGTCCCACAAAGCCAATAACTGGCCTCGTCCTCGCTCAGCTCTAAGCCGGGATGCAAACGCAGTTGCCCCAAGGCGAATGCGTATTGACGATCAACCTCAGCGACCCAGGTTCCTACCATCAGTCACTCCCTAACAGTGACCACAACTCCTCGATTCGTTTTTTCAGTTCTTCCCGCGGAGTCGTATCGGTCACCCATTCGGATCGCCCTGACAACAGACTCAACCGATCCCTCAAGTAGCGGCGATCCGCATCACTCACTGGAGTCTCGCCCTCAAGACGCTCTTTGATACGCACGAGGTCACTCGCCAGAGCTTCGGCATCGGGCTTATCCTCTCCGCTGGATTGCGGGTGCCTGGGCCCGGTTTCGTGAGAAGCAGGCGTGTCGATCACCTGTTGAACCAAGGTACGGATAATCTCCTCCTGGTCCTCCGTATCCCATGTATGACGCAGGACCCATAAGTCCGACGACTCGGCATGCATACGCCCACACAGCACCGCACTGGCAGCTATCAGACGCTGAAACTTCACAGCCCTTCGGTCAGAGATCTCGATCCCCGCGTGTCGCAATCGGTGAATGAGCTCGATATAGACCGGCAAGACCAGCTCGACATTCACCTCGCGCACCATCCGTTGCAGTGAAAGAATCTCGTCCGTCGACATTCCTTCGGACAGATCGTCTCCGCGACTCTCCAGTCTCCAGCCGGCATGAAGAACGGACGAAAGCTGTTCCTGCGAGACATTGTCACAACGGACTCGCACCAGAAACCGGTCAAACAATGCACGTAAGGCATCCTCTTCTGGCAAATGGTTACTCGCACCGACAGCCATCAACATCGGGAGTGGACGGGTCTCTCGCCCCCGGCGAAAGACTCGCTCGTTCAGCGTCATCAGCAAGCTGTTCAGAATGGCACTATTCGCGTTCAGTAACTCATCGAGAAACACGAGCGACGCTTCCGGCAACATCCCTTCGGTATTTGTGACGAGTTCGCCTTCCCTCAGCTTACGAATATCGAACGGACCAAACAGCTCGTTCGGCTCCGTAAATCGCGTTAATAAATAGTCAAAGACCTGGCCGTCGATGCGTCGACCCAGTTCATTGACCAGAGCACTTTTGGCGGTCCCCGGAGGACCGAACAGGAACAGGTGCTCGCGCCCCACCAGACAGACACCCATCAGATCGACGATGTTGTCCTTTCCGACAAAACTCGCCTTAATGGGGGCCAGCACCCGCTCGACCAGACGGTTTGAGAGTTCCACACATCGTGCGACGGACTCCTCAGCCATGTTCAGCTCGCTCTTTCGTTGCGTCAGCAGTTGTCATCCAACGATACAAATTCGGGCTCAATTCTGGAAAGGCCCCAATCGCCTCTCTGACGAGTTCTCTGACTTGCGGGTGATCCAATCTGTCAGTGGCCTCCGCTTCCACAATCCGATCAACGTACATCAGAGAGAGACATCGGTTCGTTAAGATGGGTTCAATATTTATCTCGGACAATCCCACAATGCCCACCGAAGAGAGCGGCCATCGCTCCCCCCATCGCCTTAGCACCGCCAGGAGAGGATCGTCCGGATTCATGCCCTTCACGATTCGGAAGAGATCCGGCAGATAACGAAAAACCACATCCACGGAGTATGCCATTGACGCATCGTCATTCCGCACCGAGAACTCCGGCTCCAGCCGCCTCTCGATTTCAACCGGTCCCAGCTGGCGATAAACCGTCAATTGCGCCGCAGTAAAAAATTGGTGTGTCGCCCACGTTAAAGCCCGGCGGTCAACATCCGGAGGTGCGGCCGGCCAGTGTTCTCGTGTCTGCAAATCAGCCTGGATGATCCATTCAACGGCAGACTCCACTTCCTCCTCTCGCAACAGTTCCGCACCATCCACGCGGACTGCCCCCTGAGCAAACAGCTGTTCAAAGAATGCTCTAACTCTGTCACTCATCGACACAACACCCTCCCATGTCCACACGTCTGTCGTGAGGTTGTTGCCTGCAAATGAGCCGCCACGGAAACAAGGGAGCTTAGTAACGGGACGGTAACATCACACATCCCGAGTTCATTACCGTGATGCATTTCAACAGCATGATGCTTCTCAAATGAGCACTGCATATCGACTTCCAGTCCGCTATGTTCTTGGTTGGTCACGATTCGACATATCCCTTACCGACCTTCTCCTTCACCAGTTTGTCGTATTCGGTCTCCAGCGCCCATTCCATGCGGAGTGGGTCAGGAAAACCAGCTAAGCGGGCCAGGTTGTTCATCCCGATTTCGACAGCCCTCATCGCAGATGGCTTGGTCAGTGACGACAGCCCCCGCGCGTACTTCTTATATGCTTGAAGAACTTCATAACGCTCAATGACATCCTTGCTTCGCTTAGCTCCAGTCGCCAGAGGCAACAGACCGAGCAACCGCACGTACTCCTTTCGAAACTTCTTTTGAATCCCTTCGACCAGCTCCGTTCGCGACTTCTTTTCAAGGAGAACATCAGCGAGGAACTGAGCTTTGTTGGCCTGAGCTGAGTTCGCGGCAGACTTCGCGGCATTCGCCATCTGCTGCCAACGTTTATCGCCAAGGCTCTCCCATGTGCGATGGAACCAGGCGACATCGACCGCGCCTTCGTTCCGCTCCTCGGAGGTCAGCGGAGTACGCTCTAACACCAGTCGCTCCCAAGCCGACAACTTTCTCGGTGGCGAAATCGGTTCATTGGTGATCTCCATTTCGTCGTCGTCACTGTCATCGACTGAGTCGAGGGGATCGTCACTGTCGGACGACGGGGCCTCAGTGAGCCCTTCTGCCGTCGCCGCAGCTTCCGTGGCATTACTGCACCACGTATTCATATGAGCCAGGAACCAATACAGGCCTTCACTGAATCCATTCCAGCCCAATGCGTCTCCGACAAAACGGGACCATTGTGGCGCCAGAAACGCCAGTTCTAGCAGCCGCTCCTCATCACAGTATCCTTCCGCTGTCGCGAGCTCGAAATGCAGGGCGAAATCGGCTGAAGTGTCGGACACCTCCGGGTGAGTGATTTTCATCAGATGAGTGAGTGTGGTGCTACGACTTTCGTCGCTCTTCCAGACCCAACCCCGCTCCAGTTTCAGCTTGCCCTTATTCAATGCAGACATAATCCGAAACAGTGTAGAGGTGCCTTTCAGGCTGCTTAAGTGCAATGCGGGCTTGGTCGTGACGATGGGAGTCTCCCCTCGCGCCAACTCAGATTCGAGGATGACATGTCGTGCCTTGTCGAGCAGTTCCACAAGGCCTGGAGTCTGGTCCACGACCGCTTGGGCGTCCCCACGGATAATTGTCAGAACGACTCCGCTGTTCTGTATCACATCAGCATTGCGGCATCAACGATGAATAGTGTTAATTAATAAGGGGTGCCGCCGAATCCCGCACCAGGTGATCGGGGTAGCGGAACTGAAAGAGAACTTCATTGCCCGTGGTCTATTGCGGCGCACAGCTCGTGATATGGCACACCGTGGATCCCCATGTTATTCCGGTTAAAAACGCTGGCGAATCCGGGGGACTATCCGGTAAGCCCCGCAGCTCTCATTCGAACCGAACACCTCATTTCGATTCACTAATCACAAACACTAGATCTCGGCGGTATCAATCCACCAGTCATGGTCTTGGTCAAATCCGGCTCCAAAGATTGTAGCCGGGGCTTCTTGAATGTGGGCCTGCTGCAAATAAGGAAGGACTTGCGGATAAGACTTGCGTGGCAATGCTGCGAAAAGGGCAGTAAACCCACGTTGAATGCTGATCGAGAGGGCGTGTAAGAGAACCTTCGCTCCAAGTCGACCATCAGTCCACGCCCAGTTCGAGAGATGGGCGGACATCAGCTCCTCACCAGTTTCCTGATACAGGCGTTTGCCACGACGGGTATCTTCGAGTCTTCCACAGGCTTCTCCTGTCGAGTCAATCAATCCGACGGATGTCATGAACGACCTCTCGGCACTGAGACCTCGTGATGCAGAGATCCCATGGCCATGCAGGGCACAGTAGAGATCCTCGACCTCATGGACTGGTGCCATGCGCACGGTATCCTCTCGCGGCAAGGCGTCGCGCGGTGTCACCCGCATGATCATGATTTCCCCTAATGGCTCCAGAAGCGGAACTCCCATTCGCCCGGTGTAGGCTGTCGGCAATCGCGATGTCCCTTCCATGACAACGCCATAACACCGTTGACCACCTTGGGACAGAATATGTCGCATGGCCGCCATGATCATTCGCGAGAACAGAGGAGTCCTTCGCCATTCAGGTCGCAGCTTCAGGTCGCACAAGTAGTAGGCCGGTTCTTCACGAGTCCCGGATTGTGATCGGATGCGTACGATCCGACGAACAAGGACCACTGTTCCCAGGACCCGCCCTTCATGTTCCGCGACCAATAAAGTGACATCACCCATCGCTCGAAAAAACGGCAGATACTCCTGTCCATGCGAGATTCGGAACTTCTGATTTGGTCCGAGTGGATACAGGAATGATCGCTCAAACTCCGCGAGAGCAGCTCCAAGTTCCGGTGTCGGAGGTGAATTCAATTCGAGGATCGTCATGGCCGGACACCGACGAGGATTCCCGGGTAAAAGAAGCTGCGATCGATCGATTCCAGTTGTTGACCAAGCGTCTCATCCCAATGAAACGCCGAGGGGATGGCGGGAATATCGAGAGTTGAGTTCAGCTGACGGATGATGACTTTCCCCCCTGGTGACAACACACGACTGGCGCTAGCCAGAGTCGTTTCTGCCTGAATGGGGGACAACCAGTCGAGGATGTTGGAAAGGTGGACCAGATCTGCGGACTGCGCTGGCAACGAATCGAGTACTTCATTCATCCGGCCACAATGATATGTGGGCGTCACTCGACACATGGTCCCACCTCCCAAGTCTGGCTGAAGCCAGTCATAACGGTGTCCTCCCGGAAATCGCCCGGCGAAGATTTGCCATAAGAACGGATTCGTGGAGGCAGCATATCGCTTGAAAGCAGTTCGTGTCCGGTCGGCAAAATGTACTGCGAACGGTCGACGAGGATTCTGGGTGGCTTCTGTTCCGAACAACTGTACGAGATTCGGCAGCGACATCACCTGCGAAAAAGCGTGGTCGACTGCCCTGCCCCATTCGGAGCCTGGAGCTGAGATCTTCTCGCACCAATCTGTTTCGTTCGAAGCCAGGACTGCATCCAGTACAACCTGCTGAGACCTCAATGCCGAACGCAATGCGGCGAATGTTCTTTCGTAACGACCTGCGTGATCAGGGCCAACAAGAGACACCAGTTCCCATGGCCCGAAGACCGTCGGATCCAAATCCAACCGATCAAACAGCTGTGTCAATTTTGCTGAGCGTTCATCGGGGGGCATGTTGAGATGCCCCAGAATTGCACAGCTCTGATCAGGAGGCTCTCCCGCCAACTCCCACTTGAAGCGTGTGAGCGCCAGTTGAGAACGATTCATGTCGACCAGATGGAGTGCTCCCAGCGGCTCGCGTCCCAGAGTGATCGCGGTCTCACCACCGGAAGCGATCATGACCACGTTCGGGTGCGGCGGAAGGTCACGGACCAGATGCAAATCAATCCGTGGATCTTCTCGGACCTGAGCAAATGCCAGCGGAAGCGCTGCGGCCTCTCGTGCCCAGGGATCAGGTTCCGTTCGTTCAAGGTATGTGCCGTCAGTCATCGATGCGAATCTCGCGGAACCGAATGAGGCATAAGACTCCGATGGCCAATCCTGCCCCCGCCAGGAGATCGACCGCGAAATGCAGCTGCAGAAGCCATGTCGATGCCACCATCCACAACGTGGGGATGATCATGCACCATACACGAGTCCGTTTCCATCGCCAGTCACAGGCCAGCAGGACGGTCGTCACAAGTACGTGCAGACTGGGAAAAGCGTCATACCTGGCAGCAAAGCTTCTTACGATCCAATCGTTCAACCGAGTCAGAAGCCCCCCTGCGACAGGCGACACGAGCAGTTCGGGAAAAACCACTCGCGGATCACCTGCGGGAAAGGCAAAGTACCCGATAAAGCCCACGCCAAATGCCGTGTAGATTGCCAGGCCATAGGCCTTTCTCCATCCGCTTGTCCTCCCGAGTGACTCCGCGAGTACCCAATGCAGGTACACGTGATAGCTGAGATAGCCAGCACTCAGTAAATCGTTGATCCATCCCGGAGTGATCCCCTGCCACGCGATCGCCGGAGACTCTCCGAAGAGAGCTCGGTCCCAGCGGAGCAGTTGTTCCTCATGCCGAGGCAGGCCGAGTGCTTCAATCGCAAAACTGGAACCGCCATAGAAGACCCAGACCGCGAAGTAATTCACGAGCATCCGGAGTCGACTGCCAGGGTATGTTCGCAATACTCCGAAGCAGTATGTCGACCAAAGCCCTGCCGCAGACCAGACCCTGCCATCCGAACCGCTTCGCCAGACCAATGCCAGGACGACGCATCCCCCGAGAGCGGCAAAGATCTGTTCCGGGAGAGTCCAGCGACGATCAGACGGCGCAATTACAGGATACCGTTCCCCCTGAACCATATCTGTCATCTGGCGACTCACACCTGCGAACGACTTCGCCCCCAGCCCAGTGGGCTGCGTTTCACGCTGTCACGCATAAACTCCCAGACAAACGAGGAGTACGACGGGATGTAGGGAGCGCCGTGTGCTCTCAGCTCATCCCGTAATGCATGGTGAACTTGCGGCAAACTATACCAAGGGACTCCCGGATAAAGATGATGCTCCAGGTGAAAGTTCTCATTGCACATGAAGAACCTGACAAGCCAGCTTGTCTGTATGGTTCGGGTTCCCTGCACTGCGTCTGTCGCATGCTCCAGCAACGTGTGCTGGCTCATCCCGCGAATATTCACCATGGTGTTAATGCACAGCATCGGGATCAGCCAGGCATGCAATAACCAGCTTGCCGGGATCGGGGACAACCAGACCAGCACGACGAGACTGATCAGGACGCTCACTTCCGCGGCAATCCACAACCGATCCCGAGCATTCCCATGCACAAACCCCAGGATGGGGATGGCTGTGATGTAGACCGGGTATCCGACCAGAAGCCTGAGCCAGTTCATCAAGAACACCATCCAGGTCCATCGGGTGTAGTTTTCGTAATGGTCCGGATCTCCATCGTCTCCCAGAAACTGGTGATGGCGCAGATGCAACACTCGATAAGCCGCACAGGTCTGCAGTACCGGGAATGCGCACAACGCCCCCATCAGATCGTTGAGCACGCGATTGCTCGCCAGTGTCCCATGCACCGCCTCATGCGTAAACAGGCTGATCCCGTGTAATGAGGCTGCGGAGAGCAGATACAGCGGAATGAGCAGCCCCCACTGCCACCAGACTTCGATCTGAGACGCTCCCCAGACTGTTGCGGTGGCACTCGTGAAGTAGATCAGCAGGAATTCGAAGATGCGAATCACGTGTCGCCAGGAGTGCACTTCGTGAGACGACTCCAGCAACACTGGGCTCAGGTGGGGGATGGAAGCTGTTGTCATGCTGCATCTCCCGCATCCCGATACAAGTCGACATACAACCGATCAAAAAGATAGAGCCCCAGCTCGATACCACTCACGACATTCGCGCGTCCTGCTGCGCCATTCTCCCAAGCTTCAGTTACGGACTGAAAAAATTCAGCGGCATGGTGCTTGTCGATCTCCGCATGCAGTTTGTAGTGAACAAGCTGCTGGGAAGTGACCCAACCACGTGCGACCACCTCTTGGCCGATGCAGGCAGAGATGTCCGCGAACACGTACTCGATAATTCCCAGGCACCCCAACGCAACCTCGATGGGTTCCGCGACACAGGTCCCCATCAAAGCCGTGTTAAACGCCCGTACCGGGGCTCTCTCCATCGCCTGGCTGACATCCTGAGACGCGCCCCCCAGTGTTCCGAGAAATCGCAGAAATGTCCGATCGTGTGCAAGTCGCGGGTCGAATGTCCTGGAATGCTCACCTTCATCCGCGAGACCATGCTCATCCGCAAGATTATGAATGAGTGCTGCCCTGGCCCCAGAATCCGGAATGCGAGCCATCAATGCCGCCATGGGGCGTGAAAAGTACCCCACTGCAAAAAAGAACTGCTTCTGTGTTTCCACGAAGACAGACCGGTTCAATGTTCCTTGCCGCAATGCGGAGAAATACACATTCTCAAGGATAGCGAATCGATTTACCCATTGGTTGACTGTCCCCATCAGATCGGAAGAGTGTCTCAGATCAGTCGACATCGTGCTCATCTCCGTGTCGGGCATGGATTCTGCGTGCGGGTGGTCCCGGTATCACGACTCACCACATCGTGAACCCTCTCCGCAACTTGTAATCTGACGGATTTCAGACGGATGTTGATGCCCCCCGAATAGAGATACGTTCCACGGCCACAAGTGGTGATCATTTTGTCGTCCAATCTCAGACTTTGTGCAAAGTCAATTTCAAATACGGTTACTAATCCGCGGGGACTTTCGCGATCGCTGCCCGCTCTCGAATGAGACCGTGGAGGAAAAATGCCACCCAGAAAAGCGCCGAAACACCGGCAAACGTGAGCCGGGCACCGGTCGAGAGATGACTCTGTCTCAGGAAGCTTTCGATGACTGCTGCAACGCAGAGCATCCCGCCAACCCCGAGCATGGTCAGGCCAGCCTCTTCGCCCGCTCTGCGGAGTGCGACAGTTCGTGTCTCCATACCCGGCGAGACAATGGCCTTGCCGAGGATGAGGCCGATGCCTCCACATAAAATGATGGCACCGATCTCAGTGACACCATGGGGCAAAATCCACGCCCACATTTCGGCGTTGATCCCAGCACGCAGATGGATCGCCACAAACACGCCCAAAATCATTCCGTTGTAGATCATAAGCAATGATGTCGGGATCCCTGCCAGTACCCCCAGTGCCATTGCCAGCAGTCCGACTTTCAAATTATGGACAAAGAGGGACGACGCGAAGGCAAACTTTTCTCCCCCAGAGCCATCACGATGTCCCCGCAACACCTCCAGCAGTTGTTCCGGAGATGAGCCAGGTTGACGAATGTCCTCGCGGGGCCAGAGTGCGTAATTCGCCAGCGGATCCGCGATCGATAACAGATATGCGAGCAGTGCTCCGCCCAATAACAGTCCTGCCGATACAGCATGTGCTTTCCAGTGCCGGGCAAGCACACGAGCGAATCCCTCCTGAAGAAACTCGCGCAGCCCCGCCAGTACGGACTGTTTCGGGGGAAGATAGATTAAGCCATGTGCCGATCCGACAAGGTCGTTCAGATAGGCCACCAAACGTCGATCATTCGTCCGTGTGGCAACCTGTGATAAATGAATCGTCGCCCGGCGATACAGGACATCGAGGCGGGTTAAATCCTGAGGGGTCAACGACCGAGGAGAGCGACGAACTTGCTGGACCAGCTTATCGAGCTCTTCCCATCCGGGCCGATTGCGTTTGACGAAGCCACTCATGATTAGTCAGACCTCGCTCGTTCGCATTGGATTCACATTACGCCTTAGAATCGTTATGAACCGTTGCGTCACAGTCAAGTATGTCAGAACGGGAAGGGTTTTCTCCCACCCACTAACACTTTCATATGTGAGGCCCGACATTTCCTCTTCCTATCAGTTTGAAACTCCGGAAAACGTGTCGATCGAGCATCGCCCGGCCGGAGCAGGCACCCGATTTCTCGCGTGGATACACGACCAGTTGATTCTGATGGTCTTCATGTTTGTGATGACCTTAGTGCTCATTTTCGTTCTGGCCGCTGTAGGTGACACACTGGTGCCATACCTTCGGGATCTCGCCAAGTGGGTCAACGAGGATCAGGAAGTCGATCCTCAGACCGTCACGTTGGTGTTCGTCGGAATTTACATATTGATCTGGGGACTGAGTAGCTTTGCTTATTTCACGTTTGGCGAACTCTTCTGGCGGGGACAAACCCCCGGGAAGAAGTCAAACAAGATTCGTGTCGTGAAGGTCGAGGGATTCTCGCTTGATCCCGTGAGTGTTCTCGTCCGCAATGTTTTTCGAGTGGCGGACAACCTGCCGCTTCTGTGGATCGTTCCTGTCCTCTCGGCACGGGGACAAAGGCTGGGCGACATGGTCGCAGGAACTTGTGTCATCCGGGAAGATTCCGAGGAGTTGCCGGAGGTCCGTACCGAACTGGCCGAACGCAAAGCCGCTGACGCCACATTCCGTTTCGACCATGCCAAGCTGCGAAAGCTGGCTCCCAAAGACTGCGAGGCGATTGAAAGAATTCTGGATCGCTGGGACAGCCTCAAGAGCGAACAGCAGCTCAGCCTGCTCGATAAGATGGTGCCTTCGCTGTGCCGCAAGCTGGAAGTCGACGAACCAACAGAGAATCAGCGAGTCGCTTTTCTGGAGGATTTACTGTCTGCGGAATACCGAAGACAGGACCGCCACTTGCGATAATCTATTCATTTATTTCGCCAGCTCTTACATGAACTGTACTTCTAAGGGTGGGTTGACAACTCCCAGATCAATGAGCGACAACTCAGTCGTATTAATCGAGAGGAAACAGTACGGCCATCGGTCGGCCTGCTAGGCGTTCGCCACGAGGATCCGCAGTCAATAAGTCACAGTGGGGCGTTTCATGAAGTACGAGATCAAGGCGTTGTCACTCGGCGAGATCCTTGACCAGGGGATCAAGCTGATTCGCGATAAGTTCGGTCTGCTGATGGGGATTATGGTTTTCACCGTGATTCCCGCACAAATCGCAATTGCCTTGTTTACGAACCAATTTCAGCCCGTTCCGGGCCAGCCTCCTCAACTGCCCTCTTCGTCGACCATTCTCATTCAGCTCGGACTTGTTTACGGTTTCATCCTGATTGTCCTTCCATTGGCGAATGCAGCTGTGGTCTACACCACCGCACGCACCTATCTGGGTCAGGACGCCTCGCTGGGCGACAGCTTTGGCCACGCGATTCGCAGACTTCCCGCCTTGATCTGGACTTCTATCCTGATGGGGCTCGCAGTCTTTGGAGGCATGATCCTGCTCATTATACCCGGGATAATATTCGCATTCTGGTTCATGCTGTCTCAACAGGTTGCCGTTCTTGAGCCCTTAAACGGAGCCCCGGCTCTCTCACGCAGCAAGGCTCTGATGAAGGGAAATATTGGCACTGCGATGGTCCTGGGCTTTGTCATTGGAATCATCAATTTTAGTCTCGGGGCCGCGTGCGGTATGTTACCTGCCCCGTTCAACGCCATCGCCACAGGGGTGGTAGCGGGGGTTACAACACTTGTCTCCACCTGCACGTTCGTCGTGTTCTATTTCTCCTGCCGTTGCAAACTGGACAACTTTGACCTGGAGGTCCTCGCCAATGAAGTCGGTGCAAGCGATGACGATGGCTCTTCGAAGTTGGCGGAGGAATAGTCGTCACCGTAATTCTTTCAGCCATCGCCCCAACATCCGCCGGCTTTCGATGCTGGCGGGCCCCCAAGTCTGCTCGATCCGGAGATGATCATTCCTGATGAGTTCACCTCCCTCACCCGATGCCTTGCATGATGCCGCAACTCGAATCGTCGCTGGTCCTGATTACCAGCTCGACACGCAGCAGTCGCAAAGTGAATGGTCTGCGGAGTTGATTATCGCTGCCATCCGCTGGATCCTGACCCCCTTGGGCTGGTTGTATGATCTGACGGAGGGGCTGCCGGATGTGCTTCGATGGCTGATCGTGATCGGTCTGCTGGTTGTCGTCGGGATCTTGACCTGGCACATGTTTCGCTCCTTTGTGACGGCGATGCGAGGACCGTCCAGAGCCGCACGGGCAAGTCTTGCGGAGCGACAGCGTGGTTTCAGTCCCGAAGAACTGGAGCAATTCGCACGAATCGCAGAGCAGGAGGGAAACCATATCGCGGCGATTCGCTTCCTGTTTCGTGCCAGTGTGGCTCGACTGGAACACTCTTCAAAACAGAAGCATCGCCCTGGCGCGACCAACCGTGAGCTCCTGAAACGGTTCAGCCAGTGGCCCGAGGTCACCACGTCGATTCGTTACTTTGTCGATGTCATTGACCGAAAATGGTACGGCGATGAATCTTGTTCCGAAGCTGATTATGCGAGGTCACAAACAGAGTATCAGCTCGTCTGTGGATTCTTGAGGGAGCGCGGCCATGCTCTCGGTGCGTAATGCCATAATTGCCGCGTTGGTGCTGCTGTTGATTGTTTTTATCGGCGGGGCCGTCAATCTCACCGGCGAGCCCGACTCCGGGGGAGCGGCAGCTGATTCATACGGAACTCGCCGCGATGGCTATCGTGCGACCGTGGAACTGATGTCCGAATTTGGCGTGCCCGTTCAACGTCGGATTGCACCGCCAGATGCCAGCCTGTCGGTGAACAGCACGCTGGTGATCTGGGGGCCGCATGATGATCTGGTCGAGAATGAGCCCGTCTATCTGGAGCGACTGCTCCCTTGGATTGAGCAGGGAGGCCGATTGATTGTCGCTCCGCCACCTCGGGTGAAGACCGTTTCACTGCTGCGCGATCGACAGATGCCGAAACTGAAACGGCAACGAATGGTTCGCTCGTTGTGGTCCGTTCTCGGTCTCGGAGACCTGCAGATCACCGAAGGGCCCGATCTTCTCCAGACAGAAGACGAGTCCGGTCGAGGCCCCGGGCCAGATCATGACCCCGCCAAGAGATGGGAGGACCTCCTGCGTGAAGCGACGGGGACCAATATCCAGCCGACCTCGATTGTGAGTGTTGTGGCCACCGGTGACTGGAAGAGTATGGGGGACCGTGTCAAACACCTGCGTGTCCCCGCCAGCGGATCAGGTCAGATCTCACTTCCGCCGCAGACCGTTCCCACCGCGCAGCTGCAATGCGAACACGTGAATGGACAATCCTGGATTCTGGCAGCCAAGTTTCCACGTGGGCGAGGAGAGATTGTGGTGATCGCCGAGCCACTCGTCCTGGGGAACGGCCAGATCGCAGAGGCGGACAATGCAGTGCTGACCTACGATCTGCTGCAGAGTGGAGATCGCTCCCTCATATTCGATGAGTTCTATCACGGGCTGAGCGTACGCGGGAACCCTCTGTGGCTGCTAACCCGTCGTGGCGCGGGACTTCTGGTTTCTGTGTTCTTGCTGGCGACCGTTGTCTGGGTGTGGCGTCAGTCGTTCAACCTCGGACCGCCACTGGAACCAGTCTCTCGGAATCGTCGGACGATCATTGAATATGTCGATGCCATGGCTCGCTTCCTGACTCGCAGCAAACGGGTGAATTCGTACCTCCTCGTCGAATCGCGAGAGGGCGTCCTGCGGCTGTTGGGCACACAGTTGAACCTGCCACCGGGCAAGCATGAAATCAATTCCATTCACGATGCATTGGCCCGCCGTTCGCCTGCCGAGGCCAAGAGATTTCAAGAATCTCTTCAGCAGGTGGACAAAGCGATCCAACAGCGTGATCGTGTCACTGCCACCAGTACTATTCAAGCCATTCAGGGGTTGTTCCGTTGTCTCTAGAACCACTCTACCAGTCGATCCGATCCGAAATTTCCAAAGTGGTTTTCGGCCAGAATGAGGTCATTGACTTTGCTCTGGCCGCACTCTTCAGCAGTGGTCATGTACTACTCGAAGGTCCGCCAGGTGTGGCGAAGACCCTTCTGGTCCGAACTATCGCCGCCGCATTGAATCTCGATTTCCGTCGTGTGCAGATGACGCCGGACCTCTTGCCGAATGACATCACGGGATCGTCGATCTTTCGGCAGAGTACGAGCGATTTCGAGTTTCGTAAGGGGCCAGTGTTCACCAATTTCCTGCTCGCGGACGAAGTCAACAGAGCCTCGGCCCGAACCCAATCTGCTCTGTTGGAGTCGATGCAGGAGATGTGTGTAACACATGATGGACAGACCCACCGTCTGCCGGAACCGTTCATCATGTTTGCGACGCAGAATCCCATCGAGCAGGAGGGGACCTACCCCCTGCCGCTGGCTCAGCTCGATCGGTTCATGTTCAAGGTGTTTGTTGGTTATCCCAGTGCCAAGGAAGAAGAACGCATCCTGAGCGAGCATCATGCCACTGGGGGGCTGTCGGATCCTCACAAGATGGGCGTGCGTGCGGTCGTTACTCCGGCGGATATCCTTGCAGCTCGTCAGACGATTCGTGAAACACACGTCCGGCCGGAGGTCATCAGTTATGTCCAGAAACTCCTCGCCGCCACGCGAGCCGACGATCTGCTTTCGGTCGGCGCCAGTCCACGTTCGGGCTTGATGCTATTGATGGGGGCCAAGAGTCTCGCTCGCTTCTCAGGGCGAGACTTTGTCACTCCCGATGACATCCAGGCGGCCTTCAACCCATCCCTTCGACACCGCGTTGTGCTCAGCCCCAGTGCTGAACTGGAAGGGACCACCACGGATGAAGTCCTCTCCCAGTTACTGGAAGGGATCGAAGTTCCACGTTAATTCGTTCGCCTGCCCTACCCCTGTCAGTTGATATTCCACATGTCCTCCCCATCGGCACTTCCCTCCACTCGACAAGTCACGCGAGAGCCCAGTGCTCAGAGATCGCGTCGCTCGCACTCCGGGTTGCCAAACGCGAGCGCCAGCTCCGCTTCAGGATTCTGGGAAGCCGCGGCGTTAGTCCGTCCTGGCCCCAGCGCATTATGGGCATTGTTGGGGATTGCGGGACTGGCGGTGTTGCAGTGGGTGTTCCCCTCGATGTGGCTGTCTCTGTTGACGGGATGCACCATCTTGCTGGTGGGTGGCTTGACCTTTCAGGAGTTCCGCTGGGTGACTCGCCAGCATCGAGAACTCCAGGTACGCCGGGCACTCCCCAATCTGGTCGGGCGAGGAGTGGAGTTCAGCCTGACCTGGGAACTGGAAAGCCGCAGCGAGTTTCCACTCACTGGTCAGCTGCGCGATGTCTTCCCGGCGACGGCGATACCGCGAACGACAACCCATTCCTTTACGATCGAAGAACGGGGTGGACGAGCTGAATTGTCTCAACAATTGCGTATCCCCGTTCGCGGCAGATTTCAGTTCGGCCCGATCTGGATTGTGCTGCGGGGGCCACGCGGTTGGGTCGAAGTCCAGTGTCCCTATGCACTGAATTCCACGATCAAGGTTCTCCCGGAGCAATTTGCCTCACGGGACGAGTTGCTCAAAGATCAGGGGGCCGAGTTACTTCTTCGCGATAAGACGACACGCACGCGGCAACACGGGGCCGGTACCGAGTATGAATCGCTCGTTGATTATCGTGAAGGCGACGACCCACGCCGCATTGACTGGCGAGCCACAGCTCGTATTCAGCGCCCCGTAGTGAGGAGATTTCAAGTCGAACGCCACCGCGACGTGATGATCCTGATCGACTGTGGCCGACTGATGGGAACCGACACGGGACACGGCACCAAACTCGACCGGGCGGTCGATGCCGGGTTGGTACTCGCACGGGTCGTGCTGCAAAGTGGCGATCGATGCGGGATGGCACTCTTCGATGATTCCGTCCGCAGCTATCTGCCTCCGGTATCAGGTGTCCCTTCTCTGAAGATTTTGGCGGAGAACATTTACGACGCCAGTTCAGAGTTTCGGGAAACCGATTTCGGGCCGATGTTTACCCTGCTGCAGACTCGGCAGGCCAAGAGGTCACTTTTCGTGGTAATTTCCGATATCTCCGACGAGGAAACCTCACAACAGCTCCGAGCCTCGCTGGCCAGCCTCAGTCAGAGACACGTCGTCCTCTTCGCGGCCCTGCGCACTCCGCTGCTGAAACAAGTGCTGTCGGAACCCACGACATCGCTCGTCGATGCTGCCAAAAAAGTCGTCACACTTCGACTGATGCGAGAGCGTCACTTGTCCCTGCAGTCGCTCAAGCACGCTGGAGTATTCGTCGTCGATGTTGAGCCGCAACAGCTGACCGTACCACTCATCAACCAAGTGATCACGCTCCGTGAGCAGACACTTTGAGTATTACGTCGCATCGAACTCTCGCGCCATCGTTCCCAAACGCCCCAATTGTCTGGCTCGTCCGGAACCACACCGCTTAATCTATCGAATCCCTACACCACCATTTTCAACCGGTCTTAACTGCGATCAGCGACCTCATGTGATCAGGTCCGGCACGGCTTGAACCCCGGTGATATCCGCATCGGTCAGGCTCTCATCCCGCCCCTGATGCGGATAGGTCAGCGTGGTGTGGTCCAGACCGAACTGCTGCAAGAGCGTGGCATGCAGCTGTCCAATCGAGACCGGGTTCTCGGCCACTTTGTAACCGAAATCGTCAGTCTTTCCGTGAACATACCCGGCCTTGAATCCGCCCCCGGCGACAAGTCCGGTGAAGGCGTGGCGATTGTGATCACGACCATCTTTTCCTTCCGCGACCGGCAGTCGACCAAACTCGCCGACCCACAAGACGACCGTGTCATCGAGCAGACCGGTTCGCTTGAGATCCGTCATCAGGGCTGCCGTCGGCTGATCGACGTTGTCCGCAATCTGTTTGATTCGGTTATTCAGATCGAAGTGTGTGTCCCAGGGATCACCCAGGATGGAATCGTTGAACAAAGCGACCACCGGAGCGCCGTGTTCGAGTAATCGCCGAGCCATCAGACACCGGCGGGAATAGGTTCCAGTCGCGGGATTATTCATACCATACAGGTCTTGCGTCTGAGCGGTCTCTTTCGACAAGTCGAGCGCATTGACCACCTCGTCGCGGACATTGCCCGCCAGCGTGTTATTCGCGATTCGTGCATCGAGTTCACTCAGATGAGAGAACCGCTTCTGATGCCGTCGGTTGAGCGTCTCCAGCAGTGAGAGTTGTTCGCGCTGCATCTCTTCAGTCACGCCCGCGGGCAACGCCAGGTCAAAGAGCGGAGGCCCATCCGAGCGGAGTGGAGTGCCCTGATACAGCGCTGGCAGGAAACCCGACGACCAGTTACGCATGCCATCGACCTGGTCATGATTCGGGTCCGACAATACGACATAGGACGGCAGGTTCGGGTTGGGTGTCCCGAGGGCATACGTGAGCCACGAACCGATCGTGGGGCGACCGACCTGGGGCTTGCCGGTCTGGAAATGACGCAGTGCTCCCTCGTGGTCATTGACCACGGTGTGCAGCGACCGGACCATGCAGAAATCATCGGCACACGTGGCCATGCGAGGGAGCAGTTCACTGAACTCCATGCCGCTCTCGCCATGGCGAGAAAATTGAAACGGACTCGGCAGGCACTTGCCACTGTCCTTCTTGTCAAAGAAGGCCTCGACACCACCGGGAATCGGCTGTCCGGCATTCTTCTCCAGGGCTGGCTTCGGGTCGAACAGGTCGATCTGGCTGGGCCCGCCATGCTGAAACATCAGGACCAGTCGCTTCGCCTTCGGCATCGTCGTTGGGACACGAGACGACGACTCCCCAGTCCCGGCCTGCGCAGAACGCCCCTGAGTGATCAACTGCGCTAGCCCTGCCCAGCCGATTCCCGCCGCCCCAGCCTGAAGCAGCGAACGACGTGACAGGGATCTGTCTTGGTTCGATCGAGTCGATGTGTTCCGGTTCATGATCAGACTCACGGGAGATACAGAAACTCGTTGGATGCCATGAGCAGCCGACAGAGATCGGCCAAGGCCGCGCTGCGAGCCGCATCGGGATTCTCGCTGGATCGCTGGTTCGTCTGGTTCTTCAGGAATTCACGACAGCTGCTCAGTTCTTCTCCAGAGGGATCACGGGAGAACGCGACCTCGAAAGCATACCGGATCTGCCCGTCATCCGTGGCGGGACTCGCGTGCGCCACGATCCGCTGTGCGAACTCCCGCCCCATCCGCTGAGAGAACTCGCTATTGAGCATCGACAAAGACTGGGCCACTACGTTCGACGAACTCCGGGAAACACAGTTTGGATCGGGGGACGCCTGGTCGAACGTCCGCAGGAATGTCAGCGGCTGACTGCGGCGCATCGTAATATAGATGCTGCGTCGATCGACTTCGTGTGGTCCGGGACCAGCTGGAGTTGCCAGGACGACTTGGCGGTTACCTGGGTCGACAACTGCGACGGAAGGTCCGCCTGCCTTCGGATTCAAGACCCCAGCCACGGACAGCATCGAGTCGCGGATCTGTTCCGCTTCCAGACGATGGACCGGGAAACGGCTGTAAAAGGAGTTCTGGGGATCTTTCTCCGCTGCCAGATCGGAAGCCTCGCCCGATTGACGGTAGGTTCGGGAAAGAACGATCAGCCGATGGATGTGTTTTAATCGCCACCCACTGTCGACGAGTTCCGCGGCCAGCCACTCCAGGAGTTCTGGATGAGTCGGCTCAACTCCGCTGGCACCGAAGTTCTCAGGCGATGGGACCAGCCCCTGACCAAAATGCCCTCGCCACATGCGATCGACTTGAACCCGAGCCATAAGTGCAGCCGGACGTGATCCCACCTGTGTCGCCCAGCGAGCAAACGCTAACCTTCGCCCGGTGGTCGTTCGCGTTTCAGGCGGTGACGTGGAACTCGTGGCTGCGACCGGAGTGATCTCGTGATTCCCATCAGACAAGGCCGACAGCCCTCCCGCTGGAACTGGTTCGCCTGGCTGAAAATAGTCGCCACGATGGAGCAACGGCACATCGGGGAGTTCGGGGCTCAGGTCAGTCGCCCAAGCAATCTTGGCCGGCTCCGGCAATCGCTTGGAGTTCACTGCCTGAATCGCAGTTGCCAGTTCCTGCTGCCGACTGGTCAGTTGATTGCGAAACTCCTTCCAAGCCTGATTCAGTTCTTCTGGATTGGCTTCCTCCGGTGAACTTTCAATGACCACATTGTCGACGATGAAGCTGCGCGAGCAGCACAACTCAAACCCGAACCCACCGTCCGGGAGTTGTTCCGCCTTGAGAGATAACGTCTTCTCTTCGGGCTGCCCATCGACCAGATGTTCCAGCAGGTAGTCCTGCTCTCCGGTACGTGTTACTCGGACCCCGTAATTCCGGCCGGGTGTATACGCCGAAGTTCCGAGTTCGCCCAGGCCAGTGCTGTCGGCACCAGGATAATCCAGGTTCAGGCTGGCCCCTCCAGCTGGATTTCCATCGATGAGGAGGTTTCCACCTGCAACAGAACTGTCGTCATCGTGGTCGTGAAGAGCGATGTAGTAGCCGATGCGTCCAGCGGGTGCGCCCTGAGAAAGGTGATCCGAGACGAGATCAAAAGTGACCTGAATCGACTGACCAATTTCCGCCGGAGTCCAGTCGAACTTCTGCTGGGTTGCGAGCCAGCGGCTGTCGCCCGGTGCGTCGGCGATGACCTGCAGCTTACCAGAATCGAGTCTGGCGGCCGGCGCAGCATCCGCATCAAGCTTTGTCCGCACCGCTCCTTCAGGTAGCGCATCGCCAGGAGCTGTGGGGCTCCACTGGGAGGCGACTAAGTCCCACTCGAAATCGTCCTTCCAGCGGACAATCCCCGCAGGCCGGTGAGCGACCTGCCACGCTTGATGAGCACTTTTCAGAGCAGCGACTTCTTTGTCAGCCTGCTCCTGGCTCGCCCGCCACTTGGCGACCTCAGAAGGACCGGCGGTGTAGATCCATCTGTCTTTTGGCTGGACCCACTTCTTGACGTTGAACGCGGGATAAAAGATCGCCTGCAGCGAGTAGTAGTCCCGTTGCGGAATCGGGTCAAACTTGTGGTCATGGCAGCGGGCACAGTCGATCGTCATCCCGAACATCGAGGACATCGTCGTCTGCAACAGCGATTCCAGAACTGCGTACCGTTCGATGACACGGGTCGTCTCGTTCCCTTCGGTGGTGTCCGTTCCGTCTGGTGCATTACGCAGATAGTGCGTGGCGGTCAGCGTCTGTACTTGCTGAGGCGTCAGCTCTGCGGACGCGGAGTAATTGACCAGTTCATCGCCGGCCAACTGCTCGACCCAGAATTGGTCATACGGCTTGTCGTCATTCAAGCTTTGAATGACATAGTCGCGATAGTGGTACGCCAGCGGGCGAGGCGTATCGTGTCGAATGTACCCATTGCTGTCGGCGTATCCCACGACATCCAGCCACTGCCGCCCCCAGCGTTCGCCATAGTGAGGGGAGGCCAACAGCTGATCGACGAGAGTCTCCACGGCCTGCGGTGATGTGTCCGCCAGAAACCGAGCCAACTGTTCCGGTGATGGCGGCAGACCAATCAGATCCAGATAGAGCCTGCGGCAAAGTGTCCGGCGATCGGCTTCCGGAGCCAGTTCCAAACCACGCGTTCTCAGTGGGGCCAGCACGAGCTGATCAATCGCCGAGAGCTGCTGGTCAGCGTTCCCGGTGATCTCTGGGCGGGCTAACGGGCGAAACGACCAGAAGAGCTCAGAGCTACTCTGAGATGGCAGGCTCGGCTTCTCCTCGGCATGAAGCACTGCCCCATCGATACATATGTGTCCGATTGCTGTGACAACCAGCCCTCTCCATCGAAACGATCTGCTCTTGTCATGAGCAGTGGTTGGGGACACGCCAGCTCCCCGGATGTCGACAGACCTCCCCAGGACTCGCTTGAAAATGCTCAAGATAAAGCTGGCGACAGCGCGATAAAATGACATCCGAGCTGGCTCCCATTGTCCCATTGGACCGGGTTCGACACTTCCCTCAAGATCGAGAGACTCTACTTTACCTACCTTGCATACAATATTCGCCGCAATTGTCGAACGTCAAACGGTTGGTCATACAGCCAACACACATTCGATGGGAATCAAGGCTTGTGGCTTGTGGTCGGAACCATGATAGGATGAGAACGCCTGCCAAATGGAACGTTCTCACAACTTTGTTCGAGCCAACTATGGATTCATTCGCCATAGAGTGAAGTTCAGTACCGCAGCAAAACTGACCCAGGCCAGATAGGGAACGAGCAGCCATCCCGCCGGTCTGTTCACCTGCCAGAAGGCCATCAGAGTGGCGCTCAATGACAACCAGAGCATCGCAATGTCGATCAATGCGAGTCCGATTCGATGCATTCCGAAGAACAGCGGAGTCCAAACAGCATTCAGTACCAGTTGGACTAAAAACAGTCCCAACGGCAATCGTTGAGCTTTCCATCCCCCCTGACTCCACACCAGCCAGGCAGCCACTCCCATCATGAGATACAGCACCGTCCAGACGGGGCCAAATACCCATGCCGGAGGATTCCAGGTGGGCTTGTTTAATCTTGCAAACCAGCCATCAATAGCCACGAAGATCCCGGTACTGGCTGCCGTGAAACACAAGATCCACCAACCGACCAACGCGAGAAAGCTTCGATTGGGGACTGACTGTGAATGGACAGTGGTACTCATGGGGTGCTTTTTGTTACGCGGCAGATCGAACAGACATCATGAAAAGTCTACCGAAACCGTCATGCGAATGAGATCAGGGGTTTGATCATCCCGTCCTCTTTGGATTGCATCATCCGAAAGGCCTTCTCAATCTCCGAGAACGTGAACCGATGCGTGGTCAGTGGCAGTGGATCCACGCGACCAGTCTCGATCAGCCGCATCAGTCGGCTCATCCGTTCCGAGCCTCCGGGGCACAAGGCAGTACGGATCACCTTGTCACTCATACCGACTCCCCAGGCTTCCCGAGGTATGGGAACGCTGTCTCCGTCGCCGTGATAACCGATGTTTGAGATCGTTCCACCGGGCCGAGTGACTTTGACACAGGCTGCAAATGTCTGTGACGATCCAAGAGCCTCGATGGCCGAATCAACACCCACGCCACCCGTCAGCTTCAGAATGGCTTCGAGCGGATCCTCTTTGGTGAAGTCCACAATCACATCGCAGCCGAACTTCCTGGCCAATGCGATTCGATTTGGCATCGACTCGACTCCAATGATGAGCCCCGCGCCTCGCAGACGAGCCCCGACGGTGGCCATCATTCCGACGGGGCCTTGCGAGAAAATCGCGACACTGCCTCCGATTGGAATGTTCGCATACTCGGACGCGACAAAACCGGTCGAGAGCATGTCGCAGCAGTAAGCCGCCTGTTCGTCGGTCAACCCATCTGGGATCGGAGCGAGATTGGCGATGGCGTTATTGACGTGAAAGTATTCCGCGAAACTTCCATCCTTGATGTTCGCAAACTTCCAGCCGCCGAGCAGGCCTCCGCACTGGCTGGAGTACCCTCGCTGGCAATTTTCGCAGGCGAAGCAAGGAGTAATCGCACTCACCGCCACTCGCTGTCCGAGCTGAAATCGACCACTCGCAGCTGCGACTTCGCCCAGCTCATGAATGATCCCCACAGCCTCGTGCCCGAGCGTGAGTCCCTGACGGTCACCAATTGCCCCCGCGACGGTGTGCGTGTCTGACGTACAGATCAGTGCCACGGTCGTACGAATGATGGCATCGTTCGGCCCCGGGCGAGGAACCGGCTTCTCCATGAAGCCGACTCTCCCGATTCCGCGCATCACAAAGCTGCTCATGACCTTTGCCATGCGAATTCTCCTGAATGTCGTCTTCTGTGATTCAGACTTCATGCTGCGAATAGATCGCAATCACTTCAACGCTTCTGTGGGGACTGGATCGCTCGCTGCATTCACCTTGCAGCCTTTGAAACAGCAGCAGCCGAAAACTCGGTAGGCATTGAGCAGCAGTCCCGCTCCCCAGCCGAGCAGGACCCATTGAAACCAGTACTTGTCGGGTGAACGTATCAGGTTCAGCGTGATCAGTCCGGCATTCACCACGACAAAGATGGCGAGATGAATCCAGAATTTCCTGGGAGTGGGGATGGGCCTGTCGCGACGTTGTTTTCGTTCTTCACGAGGCATCATTGTTTCCTTTGGAGATATTGGGTGACACTGGGGACGACTTCGCCAGCTGTGCTCGATCCTTCAATGGATCAGGTTTCGCATATTGGTGCGAGGTCACTGTTGGCCGGGCCACACAGCAGATGTCCGTTCTTATCAAATCGGGATCCGTGGCACGGACAGTCCCAGGAGCTTTCGTTGTGGTTCCATTCGACGATTCCACCCAGATGGGGACAAATGGCCGAGCACTCATGCAAGACCCCCATGGCGTCGCGGTATGCAGCCACTTTCATCAGGCCCCGTCTCACCACGGCCCCCTTACCGAATGGAATGTCCTGAGTCGTACTGACGCTGCCTCCCGTGACCCAGGCACTGTACTGCAGGGCCACGTTGAGATTTTCCTGCAGGAACTTTTTCACGGCACGTAGCGTGACACGAGATGGGTCATACAGCTTGGTCCACGGATTCTGTCGACCAACGATCAAGTCCGTCAGCAGCATTCCAGCGATTGTCCCATGCGTCATGCCCTGGCCTGAATCACCCGTCACGATGTACACATTTTGTCCGCCGAGAGGATTTCGGCCAATGAAGGCCAAGCCATCATTGGTTTCCAGAACCTGTCCCGACCAGCGATAGCGGACATCTTCAACCGCTGGAAAACGCTCACGAGCCCACATCTCCAGTCGGCGATAGCGCTCCTCTGAGTCATCCGCCTGCCCGGTTTTATGATCCTCGCCCCCCACAATCAGCAGGTCTTCGCTGGGGGGATCTTCCTGCTGAGGAGTTGTTGATTCGCTGGCAGAGGGAGAGACCAGCCGCACATAGTGATAGGGACTCTGCGTGTCCCAATACAGAGCCTTCGTGACCGCTCCTCGCGGAACGCTTAGGCCCAGTACATACGTCATATACGGTGCCTGCTTCGTGTGGATCGTCACGAGATCGTTAAACGGGGAATTCGTGGCGATCACGATCGACGCAGCAGTGACCTGAAAGCCCTCACGCGTCCTGACACGAGCTGGCGGACCAGATTCGATATCCTGTGCATGACTCTGCGTGAAGATCAGTCCACCCAGACGCCGATTCGCCTCTGCCAGCCCCGCCAGATACTTCAGTGGGTGAAACTGAGCCTGGCGAGGAAAACGCAGGCAGGCCCCCGTGTCGTAGTCACCCCAGGGACAGCTCGGAACCATCTCGACGTCTGTCAGGCCAGCACGATGAGCCGCCTGGAGCTCGCATTCCAGGAGATCTGGTTTCTCTCCCGGAGAGGCAACGAGATAACCATCCAGCCTCTCGAAATCGCATTCGATCTTTTCATCCGCGATAATCGCTTCCACCTGGTCAATCGCGGCAGAATGACTCTCCGCGGCCAGACGTGCGCCCTCCTCACCGTGCAGATCTTCAATCTGCTGGTAACGATCATCGATCGCGTTCGAAAGATGAGCGGTCGTACGTTCCGTCTGCCCGCCACCAATTGGCCCGTCATCCAACACAACAACGGATCGCCCCTCTTTCAATAACAAATAAGCTGTGGTGAGCCCCGCGATCCCGGCACCCACGATACAGGCATCCGCATGAATGTCTTTCGCCAGAGTCTCGCAGGCAGGATGTTGTGAGGTCGTCATCCAGACCGAAGTCGTCTGCTCCAGCTTCATATTCATGACTGGGCTCCTTGATCTCGCGACTTCTTCGTACCGACGTCCTGAACAACCCACGTGTCATGCATATCTGCCGTTCGCAGCTTCTCAGGCTCGCGGACCAGATCGGCAGGTGGTGTCGGCTTATGAGTGTCCCGAGGCACCATCTTTGCAGTCTGACAGTCCCAGTACTCCCAGCTGTCGGCTTCCACCCGCAAGAGAGCGATTTGTGGGTCTTCCAGCCCAAGTGGAAACCACCCATTCAATGTGGGGTTCCATAGCTCTTCGATCTTGTTTCGATCGAGGACGACCATCGCTCGTCCAGAAATGGTGACATATCGATTCTCGACCGGATCAGCGTAGGTCACGTTGACTTGCTGTTCCTGCTCGACCTCCACCACTTTGGGCGAATCAAGCGATGTAAAGAACCAAAGCGTGCCGTCGAATTCGGCATCCTGCGCCGCCATCGGTCGACTATGCAAAGATCCGTCCGGACGAATCGTGGTTAACATTGCCACCTTGATGTCTTGAATCATCCGAGTGACGAGCTGTGTCTCTTCTTGGGTCGTGCGGGTCATATCATTTCCTTATTGAGTGATCTCGGCTCGTTGCCGTTTGGCCCTCGCCTTGATGGAGAAGAGAGATACTCCATCAGCAATGGAGCAGCTTGAGACGCCATTTCGCTGGCGATGCCGATAAACGCCCCGACGGCGGCCATTCTCATCTGGTCCCAGACCGAATCCGTGGTCGTCGACTCCGTAGCGATACGTGCGGTGTTGGCCCTCGAGTCGGTGTGAGTGTTCGAAGTTCCGTTTTGATACTCGGCTCGATCAGCTGTGGCGGGCGATGGAGGTACGGGAACACGTGTGTTGTCTGCGACCTCATGTGGGACGAATGCTTTCGTCGCGAGATATCCAACCGCAACCGCCCCTCCAACAACCAACCACGGATGCGAATTGGTGATCCGTTGGAGGTCAAATGTGTTGCGAACCGAACTCACGGCATCTTGAACGGCCTCCACAGTGGTCGTGACAGCTGTACTGGCAGATTGCACGGTTCCCGCCACTTGAAGCTCCAGAGACTCCAGCTTGTCGGTGAGCTGTGATTTGGTGACTTCCATCTGATCTCGGATCTCTTCTGTCGTATCAATCATGGCTGAACTTCCAGTGCGTCATGTGGTGGCAAACCTTTGATAGAGGCTTGGCGTTTCATCTGTTTCAATCCCATCCACAACAGCAGCGCACCGCCAGGAGCGAGTATTGCCGCAACAACGGCATAACAAGCCCATAGTGGAAGCGATGCTGAGTCGATGGATGTCGGAGAAGTACTCCAATGCAGCCACTGAGACAGACTCACACTGGCCATGATCAATGAGGTCAGCAAGCCCCCTACACCGACGGCACCGATCACTGCCGCCCGTGTATAACGACGGGCGTCATTCTCGATCTCTTGTCGGATGAGATGGAATTGCTGATCGACAAGGTGTTGTAAATCACTCAGGATACCGCCCATCAGTGCAGCGGTACTCTGCCCATTCGGAGAGTCAGTGTCAGTCGACAAGATTTAGATCCTCATTTTACGAGCCACGATCCAACCGATTCCGAGCGCGATGAGAATGGCAGGAATCGGATTCCTCCTGATCATTTGCGCCACATCTTCGGCCATACCGCTGAGCTTGGCGTCCTCGATGTATTGGCCTCCGTCATGCACCGTTTTTGCAACCGACTGAGAGGCTGTGCCCATCATTCCGGATTGAGGCGTGTTCTGACCGAGCTTGTCACCCAACCCTTTGATACCAGCTCCTGCACTGGATGTGATGTCATCAGCCTTCTGGCCCACTCGATGAACCGCATCGCTGGCCATCGATCCGACCGCACCACCGGTTTCACTCGCCAACTCACCAATCGCGCTGGCAGCCTGACTGGCTTTTTCTCGGACATTGCTGGTGACCTCTTCGAACTTGTTGTCCAGAGATTCCTTGGTTGAACTCGACATGTCTGTACTCCTGCTGATGGGTGAGAATGGGGTCGTTGGTAGTCCGACACGGAGATCGTGGGGGGTGATGTTGTGATTGACGAACTATTGACGAGAAACTGGCTTCTCAGCTCCAGAAATGGAAAAAGCCGACGTGATGAAGTCCCCTCGCTGAGGAAATCACCACGTCGGCTTACAGATGTTCTCGCCTTCCAGGACGTCCTGGAATGCAATCACTCTTGTCATCCGAACTTTGTCGTTGAACCGGCTGGCATTGAAGGCCAGATGAACAACACGTTGATGGTATCGCGGTCAATAAGAATAGATAGACGTAATGATCAGACTTTAGCAGATTCCCGGTATTGATCGTGGCTTGGAGCACGCCCCAAGATTCCAGACTGAATCGACAGACTGATTCGTGGAGTGTCAGTCAGACGATGATCACCAGACATTCACAGTTCCGATGGCTGCTGGTACTCAGCAAATGTTGAGTCCGTGTATCTCAATCTCCCGACCTGAGCATCAGCCAAAACGAGGAGGTTCAACCAAAGTGAAGACGATGATCTCTTCGCCAGTCACAGTGCTGATGTCGTGATGCATACTCTGCACTTTGATGCCCGCGACCTCGTGGACCAGGGACTCCAACATCGGACGTGCCAGTTCTACCAGTTGCTTTCGTGATTGCTTGATCAGATCACGGCCCATCTCGGGCAACACTGTCTTGCCGAGGTGTCTCTCAGCAAGTGTCAACGTCCCTTGAATTCGCACGACCAGCAGGTCCCCGATGATGTAGGAGTGAATCTGCTCCGATCGCCACCCCATGTACTCCTCCTGAAAGCCGAGGATCCCTTCACAGAGTGCGGCCTGACATTCTTCCTGTGTCAGGGCTTTCGAATTCCTTTGGCTTCGAATGCGACGGGCCTCGCCGATCGATAATCGGGGTTCCTCGCCGACAGGACCACGTCCCCGCCGAGATGTGGCGGGTTGCCGAGATGGGACGAACTTGACTCCCTCCAGCGTCTTTGTGATGTCTTGAAGTGAAACCGGCTTGGAAAGTACGCCATCGAAACCGGCGTTCATCGCCAACCTTGTACGCCCGGCATCGGCGTGGCCCGTGACCGCGACGATCGTGGTATGAGCGAATGCCGGAATCTGCCGAAACTGATTCGCGAGGACACAACCATCCATCTCCGGCATGGCAAGATCAATCAGCATCAGATCCGGACGGAATGCCGTGGCCACATGGAGTGCCTGGTGACCGCTATAGGTCACATGCACCTGGTGCCCCAAGGCTTCGACCACTAAGCCCAACGCATCCGCACCATCCCGATTGTCATCCACGATCAGGACACGTATCGCTGTTTCTGCCGGAGTCATCAGTTGGATCTCCCCGAGATCGTTGCGAGTATCTCCCTGATCTTCATGAAGTCGGCGGGTTTGACCAGATGGTAATCAAAACCCACCTCACTCGATCGCCGAATATCTGTCGCATGGCCGTAGCCGGTGATGGCGACCAGAACGATATCCTTGAGAGTGGCGTCATCACGAATCTTTCTCGCGACTTCATATCCATCGAATCCGGGTAATCCGATGTCCAAGAGCACGACGTGTGGCCGGTAAGCCAGAGTCATCTGTAAAGCAGTCGGACCATCACAGGCCAATTGAACATCATGGCCGGTCTCTTCCAGCAGCATCCCCAGTGTTTGTGCCGCGTCCAGATTGTCGTCCACGACCAGGACACGCAGACCCACTCCTGAGACTCCGGCCGAGATGCTCTTCTGCGAATTCGGTGATACGGCATGAGCCATCATCATCGGGAGATAGACGAGAAACTCGCTCCCGGATCCCACCGTACTTTTCACTTCAACATGGCCACCGTGCATATTGACAAGTCGTTGCACCAGGCACAGGCCAATCCCCAAGCCACCTTGTGAACGATCCAGGGATCTCTCGGATTGCGTGAACAGCTCAAAAATATGGGGGAGCAGTTCTGCGGCGATTCCCACGCCTGTGTCTTTAACTCGTAACACAGCCTCCTCATCGTCCTTCTCTAAAGTGATCGCAATCGTTCCGCCGTCGTCTGTGTATTTGGCCGCATTTGTCAGAAAATTGACAACGACCTGTTCCAGTCGTGCACGGTCACCGTAGACCCAGACTGGTTGCGATGAAAGGGACACCTTGAGTTCGTGACGACTCTTGTCGATCAGCGGGCGAGTCGTTTCGATGCCCAGTGCGACGATGCCATTGAGATCAATTCGCTCCAGCTGCAGATGAATTTTTCCCGTAGTTATTCGAGACACTTCCAGTAAATCATCAATCAGTCGGGTGAGATGCCCCACCTGACGCTCAATAATCGTTCGAGCCCGACACTGGAGTGGGTCTTCATGCTTCTGGAGGCCCAGCAGCTGTACAGCATTGGCAATGGGGGCCAATGGGTTTCGGAGTTCATGGCTGAGCATGGCCAGGAACTCGTCCTTGCGACGGTGCACGCCTGCCAGCGCCTCGACTTGCTCCAGCATCTGCTTCTCCAGCTGACTTCGCTCTGTGATATCACGGATATTGCATTGAATGACTTTGTGATCGTCGACCTGATAGGCGTTTGCGACAACTTCGACCTCCACTTGCAGGCCCTGGCTGGTTTCCAGAGGCAGATGTTCATAACGAATGTATCCTTCGTCCTGGAGCGTTCGGACAGCGGCTTCGTTGGCCGATTTGTCCTGGAATAATCCAATCTCCCACATTTCCTTGCCCAGGAAATGCTCGAGCGAGTACCCCAGCAGTTCGCTCATATATGGGTTCGCATCGGTAATTCTCCCGCTCTTCGTATCGAGGATCAGAATGCCGTCTTTGGCCGTCTCGAATAGCCGTCGATAACGAATCTCTGAATCCACCAGAGCCAGTTCAATGACTTTGATGTCATGGATGTCGGTGTTGGCCCCCATCCACATGGCAACCTGGCCCGCCTCGTTCCTCATCGGCACGCCACGGCTGATGTGCCACCGGTATTCACCATCGGCACGTCGAAAACGACTCTCGTGTTCGAACACTTCTCCTGCCTGCGTGGCATACAGCCATTCTCGAACGTGGTCGCCCACATCATCAGGATGGATAATCTGTTTCCAGCCGAAATCTTGGAGCTGCTCAAATGTCAGTCCGGTGTATTCCATCCATTGAGGATTGAAGTAGTCGACGCTTCCGTCAGGCTTGGTGGTGGCGAGTTTCTGAGGGATGGAGTCCAGGATAAACCTTTGACGTTGCTGCACCTGTTGCAGCGCGCGTTCCGTCCGCTTACGTTCGGTGATGTCCTCCATGGCGAGTAGAATCAGGTCGGGATGGTTTTCCACCGATCCGAATCGCCGGGCATTGAGCAATACCAGCCTCTTACCGATTGTCGGGAAATCGACTTCGACATTGAAGTCCTGCACTGAGGCATGACCGGTGAGAACCTCATTGAGCAACGCTCTCATCGGAGTGATATCCCACTGCCCTCCTCCCATTTCAAAGATGGAGCGCCCTTCAACACCATTCGCTTCGACCTGAAACCTTTCATAAAAGGCACGATTCGCTGTCCTGATTTGAAGGTCGTTGTCAAGAACGAGGAACGGCTCTCGTAGCTTCGAGATGATGTTCTCGGCGAAGTGGAGAGCCGTATGAACCGCACGCTCCTGGCGACAGAGTTCGGAGACATCCCGGAAAATAAGCACCGCACCGGCCAGTTCGCCAACGACATTGCGAATGGGGGTCGCACTGTGATCTATCGGGCCTATGGAGTATTCCTTGCCATTCTTGGCAATGAGCAGAGTGTGCTTCGGGAGTTCCACATTGACACCGTCCCTCAAAGCCCGGACGGTGGGACTCTCAACAGTCGTACGCGTTTCTGTATTAACGATCCGGAAGACATCCTTCAGCGCGACTCCCACAGCTTCTGCCTGATTCCAACCGGTGAGGGATTCAGCCACCGAATTCAGAGAGGTGACTCTCTCCTGTGTGTCAGTCGTAATCACGGCATCGGTCACACAGGTTAGCTGGCTCATCAGCCATTCCGGACGGAAGTGCTTGAGAATTGGCGGCTTTGATTCTGGCATTCAGTTCTCTCCGTCCCTGTCTATCACTGCCGTTGTTCCGGCATTCCGGTGAACTGTTTGCCATCAAAAGAAAAAGCCGATGTGGCCGCGCCCACCGGGCAATCGACCACATCGGCTTTCTCAATGACAGGCCCCCCCGCACGGGCGGAGCTGCCCTTCACCTAATCTTCCGAAGATCAAACTACTCTACAGTCCTCGGCGGCATTCACCAAGGAGTATCTTCGCGAAACACAGAATTGTCTGGACCGCGAATGGAACCAGAGACTCCAATGCGGGAGTCTCTGGCCGGCTCGAACTGGGCATCAAGAAATAAGGTCCATTCATACTCGAGTATCATCTTGCCACCTGAGCGCAGCTGCGAGTCAGAGGACCCGCAGGAATGCCACGAGGTCTGTCTTTTCATCCGCAGAGAGCTTGAGTTCCAACACGAGGTTAAAGAACTCGACCGTATCATCGAGTGTGAGCAGTCGCCCATCGTGCAGATAGGGTGGAGAGTCCTTGCCCCCCCTCAACGGAAAGGTCTTGATCGGACCATCCTGATTGGCCATGCGACCGTGAATCAGCTGCGGCTTGAAGAATCGCTCCACCTTCAGATTGTGCATCGTGTTGTCGGTGAAGTACGGGCCGGGATGGCAGAGGCTGCACTGGGCTTTGCCAAAGAACAGTTCCTGCCCCCGCAGTTCCGAATCGTTCGCCAGACTGACTTCCAGCTTGCCCAGCACGTTCAGCTTGGGAGCGGGGGGAAAGTCCAACAGCTCCTGAAACTCCGCCATAAAGTGAACCTGACTGCCACGCTCCAGAACATTTACGCCCTTCTTGGTGGCCAGGATCGGATCGCCATCGAAGTAAGCCGCCCGTTGTTCGAACTCGGTAAAGTCTTCCACGGTCTTGAGAGCCCGCTGCGATCCAAAGAGCCGTTGGATATTGACTCCGCGCAGCGTCGGCGTGTCAATGCGATGGCGGAACTCCTGCGGTCGGACGTCACCCGCCAGATGCGTCGCAGCATTGGTATGTCCATTGGCATGGCAGTCGAAGCACGTGACACCCCGGCTGGGGCGAATTGAGCGGCGGTCATCAGTCTGGTTGAACTGCTGCTGCATTTCAGGGGTCACAAGTAGACGAACCCCTTCCAGCTGTTTGGGATTCAAGGCTCCGCTGAGTAACTCGTAGTAGTTGTCGATGGTGATCAGTTTCCCCTGTGACACATCCCCGAGATCGGGACGAGTGGTCAGAAACATTGGCGGGGGAAACTCCGGCAACAGATGGTCGGGCAGGTCATAATCGAGATCAAAGCGCGTCAGATCTCTGGCCTCCTGCTTTTTGATCTCTTCGATGTGGAACTTGGGAAACAACATTCCCCCTTCTGGATGATTCGGGTGCGGCAGCGGCATGAACCCGGCAGGGAATAGCCCCTGCTCACGAATCTCGGCAGGAGTCATGGTACTGAGCTTCTCCCAGGACTGACCCTTCGCGAGCCGGGTTCGCACCTGTCCTTGAACCGGCTTATTGCGTGCCATCGTCACTCCAGGAGTCGCGTGATCTCCCAGATCGTATCGTTGCTCCAGGAGCTCAGCGTGCTGCCGTTCTAGCGCCGGCTTTTCACTCTGCATGCGTTCCATGACAGCCTGAAAGTCTTTTGCTTTCTCGGATAATCCCTTGTCAGCTTGAGTACTCTCAACCTGAGGGATCTGAGCGTGAACGTCATCCATGCATGCAGCCAATCTGGCGATGGCTGCTCCGAGTACCAGTAGTCGTCGTGATCTTCGGTTCATGTCATGGCCTCCGGTACAGAAAGAGTCGCTTGATTCAGGGACCGTCAGGTATCCAGGAACTTTCCCTGACGCGACGTCCTTGGACACTGCTTCAGCTACTCGGGCATTCATCGAATCGGCAGTCGGCCGAGAACTACCAGAATGAGCAGGATGAGCAGGATCAGCCCAAGCCCACCGCTGGGGTAGTACCCCCAATCTCGACTATGGGGCCAGGTAGGAATGGCTCCCAGCAGCATCAACACCAGAAGGACGATTAAGATTGTTCCGAGCATGACAACTCGCTTTCAGCGGACAGTACGGTGAAGGTAAAAGACCTGCGTTGCGAACAACGGGATGGCCTAAGCCACCAGCGTCGCAGGCTCGGAGTGAACGACCATGGGATGGTTGTGGAGGTGCGTTTGTGACAGCTTCACCGCCTCGGGAGCCCCATGGATGACGAGGAGCACCTTGTCCATCTTCACCAGGAACTCGTAGTGCGTAATGCGATTCTGCGGAATCCCCATCTCGGTGAAAGCGCTACCCAGAGCATTTGCTTCTCCGGTGACGTGTGATCTGTTCATCGCACCAAGGATGCGTAACACCAACGGACCGGCGACCAATACCGACCCCAGATCGGAGAACCGAAAGTCGGACACACCGGCAACTAAGCCCCACATCGTTCCCCAGAGATCTCCCAACCGGCCCCAGGCGAGCATGCGTGGTACGCGACTTATGTCGCCCACAGATTGTTGGTCGTGATAGAAGCCCTTGCCCACGATCGACAGGCACTGCATATCAAAGCCAACATCCTGGAGGTCTCGTACGACTTCATACGCGTGTTCATGAGAATGAAAGACCGCCACTGCGACCACTTTATCGGACATGAGGAAACTCCTTGAGAGCAGGGGAGACATTCAAACCCCCAAGAGCTGATCAACGACCAGTTCTTGGGGGGAGGGACAGCACAGAGATTTCGATTACTTCTTCGCTGCCGCAGCGGCCTGGTCATCCTGGTCGTATTCAGCATGCTTATCGAGGGCTTCAATCTCACTGACCGCGCCCTTGTCACCGCGCTTCGTCGTGACGCGGATCTTCATGCCCGCTTTCATTGCAGCGGCCTTGCAGTCCTTGCCGTCACAACACATTTTGGTGTCGGCAGAGACAACATGAGAATGCTCTTTCCCTTCTGCGTCTTTCATCACCAGCTTCTTGTCGGTCAAGCTGACAAACGTTCCTTCATGCGAGTTGGCAAACATGTGGTGTTTGTGAAGTGCTTCCACTTCCATAATGGCGACTTTCTCGCCGGTGGTGTGTGTCGTCACACGAATTCGTTCACCGGCCTTGATGTCTTCCGCCTTACAGGCGGCTCCATCGAGGGTCAGCTTGGTTTCCGCAGTCAATGCGTGGGTGTGCTCTTTGCCACCTTTGGTCGTCATCACCAGTTCTTGACTTGTGATGCTGACAACTTTGCCTTTATGGGTGGCTTCTTTTGTGGCGTCAGCGGCGAACGTTTGCCCCGTCACCAGGAGCAGGGCGAAGGCAATCGCGTTGAGTTGAATCATTCGGAAAATCATGATTGTGGTCTTTCGTTCAGGACGTGGGTGTGTCAGATCAACGCAGAATGCGTCGATCTGTAGGGAGACAGCGAGGTCCAGGGTTGTATGGAGTCAATCGCTATCTCTTTCGACAAGTACGGTTACCCGTTGTCTCAGGGGTAAGTTCTGCGTTCGGCAAAGTCGACAGAAGAGAACCAACGGGAGTCCCGTTATGAAATGACATCACGAAAGTGTCTCGCGTGTGGCCGCACCGTGTGCGGTCCGTGTCACGACCTCCAGTGGAGAGAACCGGTGAAGTGTCATCCGAGAACGTGTGACTCCCGTTGGTCTTTGACTCAATGGTCGACGCTATTGGTCGCTGGCCACGGGAGAGACCGCGTCAGCGTTGATGACCGACTCCACTCAGCGCCGCCAGAATTGAACCGGCAGCGATGAAAGGTCCCCGACCAGGAATGGCGAGTGCATCAATACCCGCTAGCCACCCGAGAGCACCTCCGACAGCTAAGCCTGTTCCGGCACCAGCGACGGCGCCTTCGGGAGTCTTCGTATTGTGCTCGATAGCGAAGTCACGAGTACCTCGCTTCCATAGATGATGATTCGGAGCTTACTCGGGATCACCTTTCAGCCATCTGCGTAGTGCAGTCAGTGCTGTCTGTTTCGAGTCTCTGGCCACATCGCGAGATGCCCCGGAACCCCTCAGAAAACAGAAAAGCCGACGTGACGAACGCTCTGCTTCCAGAGGATTCATCACGTCGGCTTACAGATGATCTCGCTTCCCAGGACCGCCTGGTTTGCAATCTCTCTTGTCTTCCGAACATCAGTGACTGAGGAGACCGGCTACCCGCTCCGTCTATCACCGCCATCATAGTAGTCCTGCAATCCGGAATTGATAGCGGTATTCCTCCCTTTATGCCGGATTCTCCATTTTTGTGGGAATTGCATTCAGAAGTCCCGCGCTGAATGTTGATCACGACTTATCGGGCACTTGTCAGAATATTGTCGTTCGACTTACTCATCAGAAATTTGACTGCGAATCTTCAAACGGCAGAGAGCAGGCAGTCCATGCAGTTGTCGTGCTGGCTCAGATCTCGCCCTGCCCTAATGTGTTTTCGGTGGCAACGGAAAAAATGAACTGGTTCGCTGAACGTACTCGGCGTATCCCGGGCGTTCCCGAATCAAGGTTTGTTCGAGGAGTGTGACTCCGGAAATGCGCATCAGGAAGTAGGTCATCGTCAATGGTCCGATCGCAGTCCAGAGATGGTCCCCATGCGCAGCTGCGATCAAGAACAGGCCCCACCAGAGGCAGGAGTCGCCGAAGTAATTGGGGTGCCGGGTCCAGCTCCAGAGACCGGTATCCAGTACCCTGCCCTTGTTCGCCGGATTCGATCGAAAGCGGGACAGCTGCCAGTCACCGACGGATTCGAAGAACAGACCAATACACCACAACAGGATGCCGATGACGTGGCCCATCGTCCAACCGGGCCGGGCTGAGGTGATGCCCAACTGGAGTGGTAGCGACACCACCCACATGACGGTGCCTTGAAGCAAGAAGACGATGAATAGACTCTTCCACCAGAAGCTCTCCCGTCTTCGCTCCCTCATTGCGACGTAGCGTTTATCTTCACCGTGACCAATGTTTCGGGTCCAGAGGTGCCAGGAGTACCGCAACGCCCAGAGTCCTGTCAGCAGCGGCAGTAAGGCCTCGGACGGACGGGTGAAGCCACCACCTTCCGAAAGAGGTCGCCGACTCCACAAGACCCCCGCTACGAGAGCGAACCCCGCCGCCCAGAACAGATCGACGATGCTTGCATCCTTGAGCGGAACGCTGGCGACCCAGATCGCGAACATCATGGCGGCAATGACCAGTGCGCTCACAACGAAGGGGGACATTCGGACGTCTTTCAGATGCGAGAGTCAAGATTACCGACTGGAACAGACGGAGTGAGAGTCGGTCACTACTCGACATGTTAGACGTTGATTGTTCATCCCCCACACAGAAACAAGCCGTGACCTGAGAGGACGGCACTTCCCAGTGGCAGACCTGAAGGTTACCGTCGTCACCAATGTTCGAGAAAGTCCTGGGCTGCCACCGCGGCGGTCAGAGGCGGAGCCATGGCAGTTAGAGTTTGAGTCGCCCCAGGTCGAATGAACTGCCGTGAAACAATGATTGCCCAGTGGTGAAGCGGAGCTCAGGAATTCATAGAAGGCGAGTGTTGTAATCTGGCCGCGAACATGGGGGCCAAAGCCATGAATAGCAAGCCAATCCCCATCAAGCCGCCGTGCGTGATGTCGTAGTCCTCTGTGACCCTCTGCCAAGGCAGCTTGAGAACGAGTCGCCAGAGACCGACCTCAAAGAGCACGGTCAAGATGGCCCACATCAGGCCGACTATCAGCAACCGGAGTGTTGCCTCCGCCCTGATCCAGCGGATGCTGAGACAGGTCACACCGAATATCAGCAACGATCCCGTGAAGACTGCCAGTTGCCGAGCCGGAAAGTCGCCGATCAGTGGAGCGAGCAATAAATTCCTCAATATCCCGTGGACGGTTTCCACCCCCATAATGACGAGCCACACAGCAAACGCTCGAAGCAGAAACATCGTCCTCACCCAATCGCTTTCGCAATCACAAATGCGGCACTCGCAGCTAGCGCCCCCACGATGACGGTTTGCAGAGCACTTCGAAACGGTCGGGCTGTCGTGAATCGGCCTTTGATGTAACCAAACACGAGCAGCGCTAGAAGTGTGACCACGACTGAACCGATCAACGCCGTATGAGCTGACGAAATGAAGAAGTACGGAGCCAGAGGAACCATACCTCCCGTAACGTAAGACAAGGCAATTGTGAGCGCGCTTTGCCCCGCTCGTTTCGGGTCGGGTTCCTCCAATCCCAGCTCGAACCGCATCATGAAGTCAACCCAACGCTTCTTGTCGGCTCGGATCACACTGATCACCATCCAGCTTGAGTGTAATGCTGAGGTCCTACGTCTGGACCAACAAAGCGAGCTCGCCCGCGAGATACTTAGAAGTCGCTACGGCAACTCTCCGTTATCCTCAATTGAGAATGGTGGCGTAGACCGTCCAAGGATCCAGGTGAATTGGCAGCGAAGATGCGTGCCGTCCGGTGAGGTTGAAAAATGGGGCGAAGTCCATTTCACCGGCTCGGCCGAGGTATTCATCGACCTTAAACTCTGGGCGCTTTGAACAACATCTATGGACAGCTGTGGACTGATTTTGCCAAGCCAGACTGAGCAAAATTTGAGCGTCCCGTTCGTGGCTTTCGGCGGAGTCTAACGGCCGAGGGAGATATCCTGCCCCGGGATTCGAACGCATTCTTGACCGACAAGCCGATGCAGGGTGTCAGACGGAAGCAATTGGCGTCGATACTTTGATACAGATCTTGTCCCCGTGAAAAGTGGTAATACGACCACCATTCCAGAGTTTTCAGGCCGCACTGCCCGACACATGCAGGTACGCTAAGTATTGCGTTCGGCGAGGTTTATGGAAAATGTTCCCGGGAGGGCTCGAACCTCCAACCTTCGGCTTCGGAGTTGTAAGAGCTAGTGTCCACCATTTCCATTGCTAGGCTTTTTACTAGGTTCTCGCGTTCTAGGTGTCCATGAAATCCACTGTCCCCGTGGCTGGTGGGTACATTTTGTGGGTACACAGGCCGCGAGCTTCATTGGGAAACCTCAACTGTGAAAGCACAAGACACTCCTTCAATCAAGTTGATGAAGACACTTCGCGCGTCCCGGCAAATACCTTCCGGTGTCATAGGCCTTGAGCTTTGGGCCGTCTGGTTTGGACTCCAGAAAGACGCGTTTTGGGAGTTGGTGAAGTCGCGCCGCGTACCCCATCACATGGTCGGTCAGCGAGTTCTGATCGACTCCAGAAATCTTGCCCCGACTGTCACCCCGGAAGGCGGTCCCGAGCCAGCAGAGAATCCGGTCGAAGGTCTCGACCTGTTTGGGCTGCTGGAGCGGTACTCGTTTTCTCGGACAAACCTCAACCAGCGTTCTGTTGACCAGATGTTCTATTCGGTCAACCTGTTGAATCGATTCCACGGGGGAATCGTGCTGGCCGATGAACTGTCCGAACTGCTGCTCGGACGATTCGTGAAATGGCTGCAAATGGAGGCGTACCTACCTAGCACAGTCAAACGGAACCTGAACAACATTTCAACGCTCTGGAAGTGGGGATACAAGCGGCGGCTGTGTCGAGAACGGTTTGAGCAACTCGACCCGATACGCATTCCCAAAGCCATCCCCACGGCCTGGACGCTGCAAGAGCTTGCCCGCATTTTGGGAGCCTGTCGCCAGCTGAAAGGCCGGATGCGAGACGGCTGTAAACGGTCCGACTGGTGGGAGTCGCTGATTCTGGTTCTCTATGACACCGGAGCGAGAATTCGGGCGGCCATGTGTCTGCGAAGGTCTGACATCAACTCGACCAAGGGTATGCCGTCCTGGGTGAAATGTACGCTAAGACGGGAGTTGCGCTGGTTGATCTATCGCCCGACACAGTGGAGGTCCTTCGACGGCTGCTGGCATCACACTCCGATGTTCTGGTGTGGCCGAGCATTCAGAAGAGTTCCGGAACTTGCACACGAAATTTCATGACATCCTTCGATCCGTGGGGCTGGACGAAAACCGGGTGGGCTTTCATCGGCTGCGGAAGACGCACGCAACGGCGGTCGTGTCTCAGCTTGGCTGGGAGGCCGCACGAGTGGCAGCTCGGTCACAGCACGGAGCAAATGACGCGGCGATACGTTGACCCGCGACAGCTGCCACGAGTCCGGCTCTCATTGCCGCGCCCCGATTCTCGACGAAGACGTTGGTAACTCTTCCGACTGACCGGCAAAATGACTTCAACACGGGGCTAGGCTGATCCCCGAAAGCTGGCATCCTGACCAGTGGCCCCGCGTTGTTTTTCTAGTTCAGGATCATCGGCATCAGGACCGATTCACATGGCGAAGAAGGCTGCGAAGGTAGAGGCGAAGACTGTCGCACCAGAGGCGACGACGTTCAAAGAATTGGCAATTGCTTTCGAGTCGATGTCTCTACCGACCAGCGAGAAGATGCTTCAGCTGGAGCAACAAGCGTGGGCACTCCTGCAAGGCGTGGCGGCTCAAGTCGACTGGTCCGAGTACCGTGTCAGCCCCCTATTTGTCTCGGGGCCATTCGCGAACTGGTGGGCGTTCGTTGAGGAAATCGGGAGAGCGGGAAATGTGAAGGCGGCATTCCCCGAAGTTGTAAAGGCGAGCCGAGCAATGGACGCTTCGGAATGGCAGTCTCGAATCGTCGCTGATGCAGCTGTCTGCCGATGGATGGACGAGATCGCACTCGACCAGACACCGAACGAGATACTAAATCGGCTGGTTCGATTGGCAGGACATTTCAGCGAACGAGCATCGTGGCAGCGGATCATCGAGCTTCGCCATGATCTGAAGTCCCTTGAAGGATTGGCACTGGCATGGGCGAATGCGGGGCTGGCACAGGCTCAGTGCAATCTGGAGATGCTTCGGAACGGTTTAGCCAGACTGGCGCCAGTGTTTCAGAAGCATGTCCCGGCGGTCGACGTGGCGTATATGCCGATTCCGTCAGAGGCAGAAATCGCGATCAATTGCGATAGGTGCCAGCAAGCGAAGTCTGGGTTACAAACATTAAGGCTGAGAAGCCCGTCCGGACAGGACGAAGAAGAGGAACTGCTAACAGAGTGGGAGACGGATTCTAAGCAAAAATGGCGATTCAGATTCGGCTGGTCAGAGACCACGTTCCGCAAAAGGTGCAAAGATCATCCAGGTGCGTTTCGGAAAGGAACAAACAAGCGGCTATGCTCGATCGATCCTAAGTACGTCGCGATATGGACGCAGGAAAAGGGTAAGTAACCCGCGACAACCAGCGACAACCCGCATTCCAATCTTGCAGCATCTTTCGCACTGAGTTTCCACTGCTAATTTTAATTCCACCTGAGCAACGGACGTTCTTCTGCGTCCTGTGAATTCTCAGGAGGCAGTGGAGCAATACGAATGGTTTCGACGACAGAAATTCAGCGAGACGAGCGAGGCCGCGTTATCGCGGCGGATGGCTGGCCGGTTTCAGGGCTGGCCACGATTTCCGAGGCGATGGCGGTCAGCGGACTATCGCGATCAAAAGTCTACGACATGGTTTCGCGGGGTGAGATTGAGTCGCGGACGTTCGGCAAATCGCGCCGGATTCCCTGGCCGACTCTTCGCGAAGTTTTTATGTCCGGCGGTCAGTCGTGACCCGCGCCCAACAACAAATTGCCGAGCTACTTCGCGACCTGAAGCGACCTGCTGAACTGATCGCGACCAACGCGGGCTTACCGATCGAGGCCGTGAAATCCTGGCTGCGGTCCGGCAAATGGCCATCGATCGACAGGCAGCGAAGTTTATTCGATGCCGGGGAAGAACCCCCAGGAATGACGAAACCCGCCATCGCGGTTGCACACGAGAGCGGGCTTCGACTGTTCGCAAGTGACACGGCTGGCAGGCCGGACACGGATCTACACGCATCGGCAGACGGAGGGCCGACTTGGTGAATTTTAACGCTACGACACGACGAAGCAACAGCGAAGTTTCGGGCCGGTGCAAGCTGGCTGACAAAGATGCGAGAGATGTTCCGCCTCACGACCTTGAGGCTGAACGCTGCGTTCTCGGATGCGGCATGTTTGCATCGGCATCTATTGCCCGCATGAACGCGATCATCGGCTCTCCTACCGCGATGTACGGTGAGAAGAATCGAATCGTTTACTCCACCATGTTGGAAATGCACCTTCAAGGCACGGGCATTGATGCCGTGACCTTGCGGGACGCGCTCCAACAACGCGACCTGTTACATGCCGCCGGAGGTGTGGCTTACATCTTCGAACTCATGGAGACGGTCCCACATGCCGAGCATGCCGAGCATTACGCCAAGATCGTTCGCGAAAAGTTCGATCGACGGCGAGCAGCAGAGTTCGGTCGAGAGTTAATCAGGTCTGCTCACGCCCCCTCTGGAGACATGGAGAGCATCCGAGCCACGGTGTCTTCAGTGGCTCAATTCGTCAGCGAGTCCAGCCAGACTGATCGAACATTCGCGGGACAGACATTCGGTGAGCTACTCGCAAAAGACATTCCCGCATCAAAGTGGCTCATTGAAGGAATCCTAATCGCAGAAGAAACATGTGCGATCATTGCTCCGGCGAAGTGCTTGAAAACAACCATTTTGATTGAAATGGCCGTGGCGATGGCGACCGGCACCCGGTTCATGAATCGCTACTTGGTGCCTCAGTTATTGCGAATCTTCTTGATGCTTGGCGAGACTCCCGAGGCTTCTGCGCGGGCAATGCTCACGAGGTCCTGCGAAGTTCGAGACATAGACCCGAATGAAATAGGCGACACAGTTCGCATCCACTGCGGGGGGCTTCCTCGTGTTGCAAGCGATGAAGACTTACGAATCCTGGAACGCAATGTCCGGGAGTTTGGGGCCGACGTGACGTTCCTGGACCCGTTGTATTTGGCTGCTGCGGGGCTGGAGATGTCACAAGTAACCGAGGTAGGGCCGCGCATCCGAGCCATCGGCGACGCGTGCAAACCGGGAACACTCTTGCTTGTTCACCATGCGACCAAGGGGGAGGCACGGCAGACGGGGACAACACTACGGCTGGAGTCGGGGGCCGGGGCCGGTGTCGCCGAATCTGTCGGCCAGTGGTTCATTCTCAATCGGGAATCCGAGTTCGACCCCGAAGCCGATGAATGGCACTCTCTCAATGCTGCGTTTGGGGGCCGTGGAGGCCACGGGGGCCGTCTGTCGATTCGGTTCAAGGAATCCACCGGCGAGTTCGACGTGAGTCCACTGGGGAGCCGTGAGGAAGCACGTGAGGCCGAGCGAGAAGAACGCGAACGCAAGAAGGCGGAGCGAAAGATCGCCGTACATCAGACGCGGCTGAACAGCTGCCGCAACCTGATCCGAGGCGCCCTGATGAAAGCAGACGCTCCGTTATCGGCTCGCAAGATTGAAGCCGGTTTGCGCTCCCAGGATGCGACAGACCTGCCGCCTCAACAAATCGTCCGAGATGCCATCAGTCAAATGGAGGAAGACCGGACGATCCTGCCTTGTGAGTTCAAATGTTCGAAGACGAACAGGCGGCAATCTGGATTCATTCACCGGGACGACCGACCACGATTCGCCAGTTCTGAATGGGTGACAATCTTGGCCGATGACCCGACTGTCGAAGTTGGACCTGATTCTTCCATCTCCCCGGCAGAGGTGCAGTGATGTGGTCGCCCCCGGGTGTGGTGTGTGGTGCGTTATTTTTCTCTCCCTACGGGAGAGAGAAAAAAACGCACAACATCCCCCCCCCCCTGCCGGACCCGCGTTGATCTGCGTTGAAGTGTGTTTTCAACACACATCAACACACATCAACACACATGGCTAATCCGGCATCTCCCCGAAGGAAAACGAACCAATGAAAGCGACACATAGCGAGGCCGACCACGAGGCAGGAATGCAGCGAGTCCGGCTCGTCATCGCCGAACTGAGGGAACGCATCAGGCAGCGATTCCCGGAGGCGATTCGATCCATCAGGCAGCAACACCCCGAAAGGCAACTGAGCGAGGTGAACGATGCTTGATATCGCCCTACCTCGAAGACGCGATCAATGGGAGCGACTCGCCAGCAAGATACTCGACCGTCGGGTGCAGATTTTCCTGAGCAGCGAGTTGGGAATCATCGACGACCAGCTGCAAGCGTTCACGAGTCCCGGAATCGCGGCGATGGCGCAGCGAAGGCGGCCAGACCTGTCTCGAGGGCTGACACCGGCAATCGTGGTCTGTGACGGCCAACTATCGAAGAAGTCTCCATTCCTTGCGACGGTCGACTTCGACGCGGCGGTGGTCCATGAACTGGGGCACATTGCAGAACTCGACGTGACTACCGAATTGTGCAGTCAGTGGGGCAGCGTTGAACTTGAGCGGACGCTCGCGACTCCCTGGCGAACTTGGCCAGCGCACGCAGGGCCGCGATGGGCGGGGCATGACTTCCGTTTCATCCGCGGGCTGCTCCATGTCATTTACAGGATTGAAAGCCGGGGGCTGAAGATCCTTCCGGGGCTGGCTTTCGACCCGAGGTGTTACGGGCTGTTGTCGACTATCGAGGAACTCGAGCAGTCTCTCGGCGATGAACCGAGCCGGAACAGCTGGCGACCTATTGCGGACGTTCTCGCTGAACCCGCGCCGGTCGAGTTTTTGGAACTATGGGGCCGCAATGTCGCGGACTCAAACAAACCTTCGCTAATTTGAAAGGGCGAAAACAATGTTGATTGAAGAAGTGAAAAGGCTGGCTGCCGAACGAACCGCAATTCAAACAGCTGAGCGAGCCAAAGTCTGGCAAGAGTATGTTCGACGCCAAGAAACGTCTGAGTCTCGCTGCCCCGAGGATGTCTTGAATGACCTCGCTGAGATGAACCGAACTGCCGATGAACTTGATGCCGCGCTAAAACTCTTCAAGAGCCGCGCGGACCTGGCCAAGCAAGTCGAAGATGGTGAGCATGCAAAGAGAGAGCTGGCTGACATTCGAGCGGATATCGAGCGGGTAGAAGCTGAGCGAATCGAGGCACTCAGACGATACGAAGCTGCACGAGGACCGCTCGCGGAACGCGAGCAAGAGGCGAATAACACAATCTCGACCGGGACGCATGCACGGAGGGAGTTGCTGAACACTGCCGGGCCAGAGAGTCGAAAGGCTGTAATTGAGCCATTCGAGGCCGAGGCGGCGAAACTGAGCCAGAGGCGGCAAGAGATCGAACGAGAGTCGCACGGGCTGGCGAAGTGGATCGCGACGGTGCGGTCTCGTGGCGAAAGGGCATCCGACTTTGACAAAGCGGAATTGCCGAACGCGATCCGGCGACAGTCTGAACTTCAGCAGGAAGACGCTGATCTTCGACTTCAATCTGAGGCGCTGAGCGCCCGACGAATCGAGGCCGAACGACAGCTGCTCGACCCGGCGGCGGTTGCGTGACGATCTAGCCTGATTCCGCGTCCTGCCCCCGGCGGAGATTCCGGGGGCAGGAAATTCACTTCAGACGAGAATTCCGAAGTCCGGGCGCAATGCCCCTTCCCCAAGCAACAGGAAGTGTAGCACAGGCTACATTCCGCAAACAAAAGTTTCTATGACGCGATGGGCTGTGGTTGTGGTTTCCTGTTTTAACCCTCTAGGAAGTACCTTTGATTTTGTTTTGAGACCCGCGACTTACCCCCGGTCATATGATCGGGCTGGACATCGCGACCGATGGCGGTCGATACTACGTTCTGCGGGATAGGAGCGGAGTAATTAACCGAGCCGAAAACCGGTCCCACCGACCGGCTTCCCGCAGTTTGACTCGGTGGACAACTCTCGGTGGGAGTAAATCGAAATGGCAAAACGAGCCAAGGGTGAAGGCGGCATTCATCAGCGTGATGATGGCCGATGGGTGGGACGCCTCAGCCTGGGGAAAGATTCCAGCGGCATCCGACAGCGGAAAGCGGTTTACGGGAAAACGCAGGCCGAAGTCGTCAGCAAGCTGGACGCTCTCCGGCAGCAGGCGAAGACAAACAAGAAAAGCCTTCTAGCTCGTGATACTCTCGGGGCATACCTGCAAAGGTGGCTCGACAATGACGTGCAACTCAACAAAGCCGGTAAGACGCATCAGGAATACGAGATCGCGTTGCGGCTGTATGTGCTTCCATACCTTGGGGCCGAGAAACTTTCATCCGTCGACGGCGAGATGCTTGTCGAGTGGCAGGCGAAGCTAAGCCGCAAAGGTTTCTCGCCGAACATGCGGCATCGGTCAATCAAGGTTCTGCGGGCTGCATTGTCGAAAGCGGTGAAGCTGCGGCTGATGCCCTACAACCCCTGCTCTTCGTTGGACAAGCCGAAGCTGACGCGAAAAGAAGTCTCTCCACTGGAAATCGATCAATGTCAGCGGCTGATTGAGAAGGCTCAAGGCCATCGGCTTGGCGATGTGATAGTACTGGCGGCAATGACGGGACTTCGCAAAGGGGAACTGTTCGCGCTCGACTGGTCAGCGGTGAACTTGTCCGAAGGGGTGCTGGTGGTTCGCCGAACACTTCAGGAACTCAATGGGCTGACTCTGAAAGAGCCAAAGACATCCGCAGCAAAGCGAGTCGTGACTCTTGGCCGAGAGGCAATCGAGGCACTTCGAAGCCGATTGCGCAAGGCCATCGATGAAGGTTTCGACCCCGATCAAGTTCCGATTGTGTTCCCGGATACGCGGGGTGGCTATCTGCGAGGCTCGAACTTCGATCGGAAAGTCTGGTATCCGATTCGCGCGGCGGCTGGTATCCCGGACACGTTCAAGTTTCACGATCTGAGGCACACTCAAGCCTCTTTGATGCTGGCGGCTGGAGTGGACTTGAAAGTGATTCAGAAGCGGCTCGGGCATCAGGACTTCGCGACCACGGCGAACACGTACTCTCACTTGCTTCAAAACGCCCAAATTGAGGCAGTTGCGAAAATGGATGCCATGCTCAGCGTGAGCATGGTCAAAGCCGAGTAAGAAAATCTGGTGGGTACATTCCTAGGGTACATTTTTTCAACAACAGGATCAGCAATCGACGTAAATCGTTGCCCTGTAAAATGTTCCCGGGAGGGCTCGAACCTCCAACCTTCGGCTTCGGAGGCCGACGCTCTATCCAATTGAGCTACGAGAACCAGTGTTCGCTGGGGTGGTGACTCTACGCATCGAGGGAATCGGTGTCAAACGTGCAGCGGGGGCGGACGGGCCGTTTTGTGGGTCACAGCTCTCTTAAAATGAGCCATCGGCAAAGTCGGTCGCATCGAGACACGAAACTGGAGTTGGTGGTTCGTTCCCGCAAGGAGGAGGCGAACATAGAATGAGTCACCACGGGGCCCGCACGAGGAGGCTGCCCGGAAGGCGGCGGACGAGACGTTTCATCTCGAGAACGGTCAGGGTGGCAATCACCCGGGCCGGTTCGAGCGTGCTCTGTCGGACGATCTCGTCAAGATGCTGTGCGTCGTCACGAACGAGGTTGAGGACCTCGCGTTCCTGGTCGTTGAGCAAGAGTTCCCGGGGGGCGTGGACAGTCTCGGCGGAATGCGTTTGAACTGGTTTGATCAGCGGACCGAGCGATTCGAGGATGTCCTCGACTCCGCGAACGAGCGTGGCCCCGTCGCGGATCAGATCGTGACAGCCTTGGCTCGCCAGGCTGTCGATCCGGCCGGGGATGGCGAAGACTTCACGCCCCTGCTCCATCGCGTGCCGGGCAGTGTGTAACGATCCACTGCTGCGGCTGGCCTCGACAACGATCACACCCAGGGACAGCCCGGAGATGAGCCGATTCCGTTGGGGGAAGATTCCCTTCATGGTCCCACGACGCAGCGGCGACTCCGAGATCAGGCAGCCGTTCTGCCGAATCTCTGTGGCGAGGTCCTTGTGTTCTGGCGGATAGACCTCGGCCAGCCCGGTGGCGCAGACGGCGATGGTGCGACCACCGGCTTGAAGTGCTCCGCGATGGGCGCAGGCATCGATCCCGCGAGCCAGACCGCTGATAATCGTAATCCCGGCCCGGGCCAAAGCACCGGCCAGCTTTTCAGCCTGCTGGCGACCATATAGCGTACACTGCCGCGAGCCGACGATGGCCACCGCCAGTTCGTCGCAGGGCTGGTAAGTCCCGGCCACGGACAGCACGGGCGGCGCGTCGCAGATCTCCCGCAATCCAGTCGGGTATTCCGGAGCATCCCTCAGCATCAGTGAAACGCCCAGCTTCTCGGCGGTGGCGATCTCTTCTTCCGCGGCAGTGCTGGTGCGTGATTTCGTGATCTCAGCGGAGAGCTTGGGACCGACACCCTCCACATCGAGAAGGGCTGCACCACTGGCGTTGAGAACTTCCGTCGGGGAACCGAATCGCTCCAACAGCAACTCCATCGTCCGAGGGCCGATCCCGGGGGTGAGATGCAATCGCAACCAGTCGAGCAAGCTGTCGGACATGCGTTTTCTTTCAGCGAGCAGAAGAGTCGGGTGAAAGGTTGTGATTGGTCGGAGAACGAGGCAAGCGGCTGCCCGTCAACACATGCGATGAGACGATGATCTCGAAGAGAAGTCCAACATGGGCTCGCCCTCGCTGACGCGTCGGGTTGGTGAGGTCGGCGACCTGATTCTTCCCGATGTGTACCGCGGGCCTTCGTGGTTCAACTTCTCTCACGCCAGGATCGGCGTCACAACCTCTCCATGCACATCGGTCAGTCGGTAGTCACGCCCCTGAAAGCGGAAGGTCAGACGTTTGTGGTCGTAGCCCAGACAGTGCAGGATTGTCGCATTCATGTCGTGGATATGAACCGGGTCTTTGACGATGTTGTACCCGAAGTCGTCGGTCTCCCCGTGGACGACGCCGGGCTTGATGCCGCCGCCCGCCATCCAGACCGAAAAGCAACGGCCATGATGGTCGCGGCCATAATCATCGAGCAGGTCGCCCTGCCCGTACACCGTCCGACCGAACTCGCCGGCCCAGACAATCAGCGTGTCTTCCAGCATGCCACGCTGCTTCAGGTCGGTGATCAACCCCGCTTGTGCCTGATCAATATCACGACATTGCAGCGGGATGTTTGTGGGCAATCCGCCATGCTGATCCCAGCCACGGTGATACAGCTGAACGCAACGGACACCTCGCTCCAACAGACGACGAGCGAGCAGACAATTGGCGGCATAGGTGCCGGGCTTCTTCGCGTCCTCTCCGTAGAGCTCAAACGTCTGAGCGGACTCGCGACTCAAGTCTGTCAGGTCAGGAACCGAAGACTGCATCCGGAATGCCATCTCGTACTGTGAGATGCGAGTGGCAATCTCCGGGTCGCCTGACTGGGCGAGTTGACGCTGGTTGAGCTTGGCTAGGCTGTCGAGCATGGTCCGACGCAGTTCACGATCGATTCCCGGAGGATCGGAAAGGTACAGCACCGCATCCCCGCTGCCACGGAGCTTGACGCCTTGATGGCTCGATGGAAGGAAGCCACTTCCCCACAGTCGCTCGAGCAACCCCTGATTCGAGTCCTTACCCGATCCGTGCGAGATCAGCACGATGAACGCGGGGAGGTCTTCCGCCTCGCTCCCCAGCCCATAGCTGAGCCAGGCTCCCAGCGACGGTCGACCGGGTTGTTGGGAACCCGTCTGGATAAAGGTGATGGCCGGATCATGATTGATAGCCTCGGTGTGCATCGAACGGACGAGGCAGATGTCATCGAGCACTTTCGAGGTATGCGGCAGCAGATCGCTGATCCATGTCCCGGACTTTCCCGCCTGGTGAAACCCGAACTTCGGGGCGATCACCGGGAAGCTCTTTTGCCCGGAAGTCATCCCGGTCAAACGCTGGCCCTGCCGAATGGAATCGGGGAGTTCGGTTCCGTGCAGCTCCTTGAGCTTCGGTTTGTAGTCATAGAGTTCGAGATGCGATGGGCCGCCCGACTGAAACAGATAGATCACGCGCTTGGCCTTGGGCGTGAAATGCGTGGGTGTCGCCCCGAGCGGAGCGGCCTGTCCGTCGCGAGCCAATAGACTTGCCAGAGCCGCGGACCCGAGCGCAGCTGCGGAGCCCCGGAGTAAGGCCCGACGATTGAGCTGGTTCTGAAATTCGATCAGTGGATTCATGATGTGATCGTGCGTAGATGAAGATGTGCTGGTCAGTTCTGCGACTGGGAGGGCGAAGCTCCTGCTGAGCCGCTAGTCAAGTTGGATGTCTACTCCAACGGCTCAGCAGGAGCTTCGCCCTCCCGTATGAGGCGTCACGGTTTGGAAATTGTCTCGTCGAGGTTCAGGATCAAACTGGTGAGTGTTGTCCATGCCGCCAGTTCGGGGGCTGATAGCTTGTCTGACGCGGGCGAACTGCCAACAGCCAAGAGCTTTCCCGCAGCTGCGGGGTCAGCGTCGAATCGTCGACGGGCAGCCTGTAACTCATCGTGCAGAATCGCCGTCTCCTCCGGCTGAGGCTGTCGACAGAGCGCGACCTCAAACGCGTAAGCGAGCCGTTCCTGCTCTTCCGCCTCATGCAACAGAACGCGTTCGGCGAACTTGCGGGCAGCTTCCACATAAGTCGGATCATTGAGCAGGACCAGAGCCTGCATCGGCGTGTTGGTCCGACTGCGACGGGCCACGCAGGTCTCTCGATCGGGAGCATCGAAGGCCGACATCGACGGAGGCGGGCAGGTCCGTTTCCAGAACGTATACATGCTGCGGCGGTAAAGTCCTTCTCCGAAATCGGGAACGTACTTCTCGCGACGTTCGACGGAGACATCCTCCCAGATCCCTTCTGGCTGGTACGGCTTCACACTCGGCCCTCCGACATGTTCGACCAGCAGTCCGCTGATGGCCAGCGCATTGTCACGCACTGTTTCCGCGGGGAGCCGATTGCGTGGCCCGCGGCTCATCAACCGATTGCGCGGATCGTGTTCCAGAAGTTGAGGCGTGGCGTGCGATGACTGACGGTATGTGGCCGACAACACCATCAGCTTGAGCATCTCGCGAGTGTTCCACTGGCGGGCGATCAATTCAGTCGCCAGCCAGTCAATCAGTTCGGGATGGGTGGGGGCGGCTCCCTGAATGCCAAAGTCTTCGACGGTCTCCACAATGCCGGTCCCGAACAGCATCTCCCACCAGCGATTGACTGCCACGCGGGCTGTCAGGGGGTGCTGCGGATTCGTCAGCCAGCGAGCGAGTTCCAGCCGAGAGTTCGCTTCGTGAGGGAGATCGGTGAACGCACTCAAAGCAGCGGGCTGGACCTCTTCACCGGGCTGGTCGTACTGGCCTCGTTTGAGGATGTGGGTCGACCGGCGTGGAGTCATCTCCTGCATCACCATCGTGACGGGAATTTGCTGGTTGAGCTCATCCCGTTGCCTGGTTGCGTCGGCGAGCTCAGTACGCAGTTGTCGAGTGCGAACGTCGACCTGGTCCAGATAGTAGGATCGCAAACGGTCAACCTGCGCGGGCGTTCGCTGGGCAGGCTCGGTGGCCAGTATGCTCTTGAGGCCATCGAGCGTCTCGCCCTTCGACAGCTGGGTGACTTCATCGGGGGTGAGGGCCTTGGAATAGAGCCGGACCTCGTCGATGCGTCCCTGAAACGGAGCTGAGGTCCCCCGCTTACCGATGTGGAAAGGTTTATCGGTGAGCAGTGAGCCATCGAGCTTGTTGTTGGTCGGAATGTCGAGTTCCTGCAACTGTCCGTCGACGTAGATCTTCACTCCCTGGGCGGCGCGAGATCCATCGTAGGTCACCGCCAGATGATGCCACGCATTCAGCTTGATGGGAGTCTTGGTGACCACGTTGAACCCGCGGTCTGGCCAGTGGTGCACGAAGTGGGCGGAGACTTTGTTCCCTTCCAGAATCACGTCATATCCGCGATACGCGTTGGCATCGTCCATCTTCGACAGAACCGTGCTTACGTCACGGCTGGTCGGGAAAATCCAGACGGACGAGGAGAAGGCCTGATCTCCTTCAAAGACTCCCGCCTCACCCGCAGCGACATGCGTGGTTCCATCAAATTCCAGAGCTCGTCCCAGTCGGCCCTCGGCCGAGGTGAGTTTGCCCACAATGACGCCCGCTTTGTCATTCGAGAGGTCGTTAGTGACCGTCGAGCCAGACATCTCCTCCAGAGGAAAATAAGCGATGAGACCCGCGGGACTCGACTGGGCGATCAGCTCAGGGGAGAGGCTTTTCTCCCACTGCGTAATGTCGGGCCCCGCTTCGGTCGATCGCTGTTGCAGAGCGGCCGTCAGTTCCTGCTGGCGGGTCGTGAGTTGCTGGAGCTGTTCGGCTTGAGCCGCTGAGGGGACCTGGAGCAACGGTTCGGCCATACGACCTTTGTTATAACTGACAACTTTGTCGGGAATGTTGTTGAAGTACGCCGCAAAGCGATAGAAGTCCGTTTGCGTAAACGGGTCATACTTGTGGTCGTGGCAACGGGCACATTGCAGTGACAGGCCCATAAACACCGTGGCAGTTGTATGGACCCGGTCGACAACGTACTCGATGCGGTACTCCTCTTCGATAATCCCGCCTTCGGTGGTCAGCACGTGATTGCGGTTAAATCCCGTCGCGACCTTCTGAGCCAGCGTGGCCTCGGGCAGTAGATCGCCCGCCAGTTGTTCGGTCAGGAACTGGTCATACGGCATGTTGCGGGCATATGCATCGATCACCCAGTCCCGCCACGGCCAGAGGGTGCGGACCTCATCGTTGTTGTAGCCGTTCGTGTCGGCATAGCGTGCGGCGTCGAGCCACTGCATCGCCATGCGTTCGGCATAACGGGGGGACGCGAGCAGGCGATCCACGACACGCTCATACGCGCCGTCTTGTTGATCCGCGAGGAACGCCTCCCGCTCCTCGGGAGTTGGCGGCAGGCCCGTCAGGTCTAGCGTGACACGACGCAACCACGTGCTGCGATCGGCCTCGGGAGACGGTGACAGCCCTGCCCCTTCGAGCTTTTCCAGCACGAAGAAATCGATCTCATTCCTTGGCCAGTCGGAGTGCTTAACGGCGGGTCTTGTGGGCCGAACCGGTGCAGAAAATGCCCAGTGAGCGGCATACGGGGCGCCCTCAGCGATCCAGCGTTTGAGGATTTCTCGCTGCTCGGCCGTCAGCGGCTTCTCAAAGCTGGCGGGCGGCATCTGAGTGTCGTCGGTCGAGTCGATCCGTTTCACCAGTTCGCTGGCACCTGGGTCATGAGGGACGACGGCCCGATGTTTCTCTGGACCGACTGCGATCGCAGATTCTCTCTGGTCGAGTCGTAAGCCCGCCTCCCGCGATGCCTCGTCGGGGCCATGACAGTTCCAGCAGTGGTTCGAGAGGATTGGGCGGACATCGCGATTAAAGTCGATCGACTTCGCTGGCTCCGCCGCTTCAATCAGAGAGCAGCACAGCCCTGCCAACACAGCCACAACGACAGTTCGTAACATGGACGACACCCCAACGATTGCCAACCCTGACCGTCTGGATCAGCCACCTGACGGCGAGATTGGAATATACAGCATCAGAAGGTGTTGATGCGACCAGCGGGCGGTGTCAGTCAGTCGTGATTCCTCTTACTCAGCCAAATGATTGAAACGAATGGAGGCGATTCGGTGTCGAGATTTGCGAATTGCAACTGTTCTGGCTGAAAGATTCTGTCGCGTCGGTCGTGTATACCTATTGAACGGAGGAAAGATGCCACGTGTTCCCGACACTCGCGCGAGTTTGATCCTGCGTCTGCCGACCAAGACAGACGCTCAGGCGTGGCGGGAATTCGTCTCGATCTATGAACCATTCCTCCATCGATTCATCCGACGACAAGGGATGCAGGACGCCGACGCTCGTGAACTGGTCCAGGATGTTTTGCTCTCCGTTGTACAAGCTGTCGGGCAGTGGCAGACCGATGCCAGCCGGGCCAAGTTTCGAACATGGCTCTTCCGAATCGCCCGCAATCGCATGATCGACGTATTGAGTAACTGGCAGCGCCAGGCCGTACGGGCCGGCGGGAGTGGACTGCATGCAGTCGCCCAGCCTGAGTCGCTCGTCGAGCAGGCCCAGCTGGCCCATCGCCGCGAGCTGTTCCGCTGGGCCTCGACGCGTGTGAAAGAGCAAGTCCAGCCAGCGACCTGGCTCGCGTTCTGGCGGACGAGCGTGGAGCAGGTGCCGGTCCCCGATGTCGCGAAAGAACTGGGAATCACCACCGGCGCGGTCTACATCGCCCGCAGCCGAGTCGCTGCCCGTCTCAAAGAGGAGTTGAAAACACTGGAGGCCGACGATGTCCTGTGACCCGAACCGCCTTCACGTCCTCCATACCGAGGACGAAGACTCCGCTGTCTTCCGTCGTCTGAAACAACATGTCGACCACTGTCCGGCCTGCCAGCAGAAGCTGCTCGAAATGTCGTGCGAGTGCGACATGGTCCACGAAGCATGCGAGGCACTTCGAACAGAGGGGGACATTGAGACCGACGCCGAATGGATGCAGTCGTCGGTCGTAATTCAACTCGACTCGTTGCAGAGTGAGGGGAACGTGATCGACTCGGAAACGATCACGCTCGATTTTCTCGCCCCGTCGAGCCAACCCGATCTGCTCGGTCGGTTGGGGCGGTATGAGATTGAACGACTGATCGGCACCGGGGGCATGGGCGTCGTGCTCAAAGGGTACGACACGGAACTTCACCGAGTGGTCGCGATCAAGGTGCTGCTCCCGCATCTGGCGAGCAGCGGGGCCGCCCGGCGTCGATTCGCTCGTGAGGCTCAGGCCGCAGCTGCGGTGATGCACGAACATGTCGTCCCGATTCACAACGTGGAAGTCGACGGCGATGTGTCGTATCTGGTGATGCAGTATGTACCGGGGCGATCCCTGCAAGCCCGCGTTGATGAACAGGGACCACTGCAAGTGGCCGAGATCCTGCGCATCGCACGACAAGCTGCGTTGGGACTCGCAGCTGCCCATGAACAGGGCGTCGTCCACCGGGACGTGAAGCCCGCCAACATGCTGCTGGAGGAGTCAGTGGATCGGTTGCTGATCTCGGACTTTGGACTGGCCCGCACGGTGGATGATGCCACATTGACGCGGACGGGGGTTGTCGCGGGAACGCCGCACTACATGTCTCCGGAGCAAGCTGAGGGGGAGGCCGTCGGCCCCGGGAGTGATCTGTTTAGCCTCGGCAGCGTCATGTACTTCATGTGCACCGGGCACCCGCCGTTTCGGGCTGCGTCGCCGATGGCGGTCCTGAACCGGATCTGCCACGCGACGCAGCGACCGGTCGATGAAGTCAATCCGGACATTCCGCTCGAATTGGTGGAAGTCATCGAACAACTGCTCGCCAACCCGAACAGCGTTTTGCCACAGCGAAGGACGTAGGCGGTCGGCTGGATGAACTGCTGCTGGAACATCAACGCGGTGGACAGCTGCGACGGGCACTGGAAACGCCGCTGGCTGCGGACGATGCACAAGTGGCGAGGTCGTATGATGCTGGCTGGGGCGGGTCTAGCGTGCGTGCTGGTGGGTGTCGGAGCCAGTCATTGGCTCGGCGGAGCGAATGCCAGCAGCCAGACGACGGTCGTTCCAGGTTCTCAACCGGTGTCCACAGTAACAGTGAACACCACCCCCACGACATCTTCGACGAGTTCTCCCGTCCCTCTGGACGTGACACCTTTCACCAGGATCTCAAGGAGGCCCGCGAGATTCTGGGACGGATTGAGGCTCTCGACGCCAGTCTCCAGTCAGCCAAGCGACGACGCATGGGATGCTGAGGTCTCCGACCTGAAGGCACGGCTCAGTGTCCCATGACCGGTTGAGACAATCGTCATCTCTGCTCCCTTCCCCCACTGATGATGTGGCCATCACAGTTGGCTTGACTGTGGGAGAGAGGGAGCCGGAGATCAAACTTCTCTCGTGGGCCCGCGAATCCTAGCCACTTCGAACACGGACAGGCTGGCACGGCGAAACGCTGCTGGTCCTGCCCAACTACTTCAACCACTTTGAACTGATCGCAATGGATGTGTGTCAGGTTCTGTTCTCTCGCTGGAAAGGCGAATCCCATGCCTCACAATTACTGGAAATGGACTGCCCCGCTTCTATGTGTCACCTGCCTGGGGTGGGCATACTCGCAGGAAACGGTTGAGAATCAAAAATCGGATGTTTCCTCGCCAACAAGACCCGCTGCGACGCCGAATCCGCCCACAGCAACATTTGAGACAGCCGCTCCCCCAGTGGATCGCAACCCTTTGAAGCCCCATATGATGATGGGAAACCCGACATCCCATCCGGTACGAGTCAAAGCGGTAACACGCTCCGTGCCAGAGACGGTATTCGTCGAGTTGACGGATGAGGAACTCGCCCAACACCAGGAATATCTGCAAGCGGTCTTAGTCTTAAGGTCAGATGAATCGAGCGAGGAGACCAGAAAACAGGCCCGGGAGAAACTCGTTGAAATCAGCGGAAAAATGCTCGACGCCGACCTGGAGACCCGCAAGGAAGAGGTGACGACACTCGAAAAACGTGTCACCAAAATGAGGGCTCAGTTTGACAAGCGTAAGGCCGCTCAGGATCAGATCATCGATCTGAAGATGAAGACGATCCAGAACGAAGTCGATGGCCTGGGGGGCGATTCACTGAAGCCACTCACGTCGACCGAGCCGCTCGGTTCCGGACGCGGTTACCGAAACCCACTCCTTGTGGAACCAGCTGATACGACAGAGGAGCCAGTTGATCCCGGCCGAGGCTTAAGCTTTGGACGGAGTGTGATGCCTGCTCGGCCAGCAATGCCGGGAATCGCCAGAATGGGGACGATGAGTGATGGAAGGTCCGGCTTTGCCGCCATGGGCAGAACGGAGCATCAATCCCGCCCTAAGAAGGCCAAAACCGTCTATCGGACAGTCATCGAAGAGGTTCAGGTCGCCTTGTCTCCAGAGGAATTGGCAGAGAATCAACAATACGAATCCTCTCTCAAGGTCCTGAAATCAGACGACGCAGACGCCGCGAAAGAGGCTGCCCGGAACACCATTCGCCAGATGCTGGTGACGCGCTTTACCCGGGATCTGGAGTCTCGCGAAAAGGATCTGGTGCAACTGGAATCAAGAGTCAAGAAGCTGCGGGAACAACTCGACAAGCGAATTGCCGCCCGGGATCAGATCATCGACCTCCAGATGACGACGCTTCAAAACGAGATCGACGGGCTGGGGTTCGATGGTTTTCAGGCGAGTGGAGCAGAGGCGGTGGAGGGAATCGAAGTACGGCAGAATCACGATGGTCGAATAGATGTGATAAATCGTACCCAGCCAGCTCGTGTCATCGATCCAGCCAAAGTCCCCACATTCGTTCCGAAAAATAAACCCGCAAATCTCCAACAATTCCAACCCAACGGCTCCTTCACTTGGAAGGGGCCGTTTGGCGTTTGTCTTTACTTGGGACAGACAATGATTACTGTCCGAATTTCGGGGAGGGCAAGGCCCTGCCGAACCGCAACAGCGAGTGGGCGTCGATTGGCAAAAGCGGCTCAGCGGGAGCTTCGCCCTCCCAGAATGACCCCACTTTGCTTGCCTGTCACGTCCACTTTCCGGGCACGATCTGGCGAGCGTCCGGCGTGAGCCGGATGGCGCTGAGGACGGCGAACGAACAGCGATAGACAACGACAGATGCTGCCTGTCGGAAACTGGCCACGCGGAGAAACACCGATGGGCTGACGCCCGACCGTTCGCCGAGGTGAACTCACTTCCCGGCCCCTAAAACACCTCGTGGTGATCGGGAAGCGGGCGAGGCGACTGCAGGTCGAGCGAGATCAACCGGCCACCGCGTTTCCAATCTGGAGGACCATACCCGCCCCAGCCACTCACCCGGCCGTAGGCGAGCTCGATGCCCTGCCAGTTGCCGTGATAATTATTCACATGGTCATGACCGCAGAAGACACCGACCACGCGGCCCGACTGGTTGAACAGCTTGAACGACTCGCCGGTGTCGCTGTCGTAGCAGACATCCTCGCCCTTCTGTCCCTCCGCTTTGCCTGCTTCGTAGAGGCTGCGGTATTCCATGAGCGGGATATGGACGAAGACGGTGATCGGGGTGTTCACGTCACGCTGTTTGTCGCTCTCCATCTGCTGCCGGAACCAGGCCAGCTGAGGATCGGAGATGCGTCGATCGCCCTCGGCGTACCCGACCTGGAAGAAGAAGAGAGACGCCTTCGGCTTGGCTTTATCGCCATCGAGGATGTCATACCGATAGCAGTAGTGCCGACCGGTCGGGGCGTCGATGTACCCCTGGAACCCGCGTTCCATCTTCTGACGGATGGTGTCGAGGGGCAGGCACCCCTCGGCGTTAAACGTGGGGTAGTCGTGGTTGCCGAAGCAGAGCGTCCACGGCGTCTTCAAGCCGTTGAGGACGTCCATCCCGGTCCATTCGACCTTCTTCTTCGAGTCATTATTGACGAAGTCGCCCGTGTGGATAATGAAGTCTGGCTTCTCGCTTTCAATCAATCGACGGAGCGTTTTCTCGGTCGCCGGGGTCGTGTCGTCGCCGACGCGGAAGTGTGTGTCGGCCAGCTGCATCAACCGCAGCGGGCGGGGCTGGGACGGCGTGAAGATCAGTTCAAAGTGGTCCGTTGCCCGATTCCGAATCAGCAGATCGCCGAACCGCTGCTCAGTCTCCGCTGCGAAGGCCATCCCACCGAGCGGGTTGATAAGAGCCGAACCGCTGGCGAGGGCGACGGATTGAAGGAAGCTGCGACGTTGCATGTGGGAACCTCATAGACATTTCGGTGTGGGCATCGTCTCCCCACCGGGAATCGATTTCACAGATTACAATAGCTGGCTCAAAGGATGGTTTGAAGTAAAGGACGTGGGGACACTTCGGGGGCGCCGCGTAATCGACAGCTTGTGAGCTGAACGCAGCGAGGTTGATAAAGATCCGTTGCAGATCAAATGAAAACAGGCCGAGCAATGCTGCTCGGCCTGTGTGGAGTCACTCATTCACGGAATGTCGGCGAGTTTAAGCCTTGGGGGCTTCCTCGGCGGGTTTCTCCTGAGCGGGGGCAGCGTCTTTCGGAGCATCGCCAGCTGGCTTCTCCCCTTCACCTTCGGGGCGACCGGGACGCGGACCATCGGGCCCTTCGCCTCCGGGACGACCTCCACGCTCATTCATGCGCTTTTCACGATGGGCCTTGAGCTCGTCTTTCGTGAGCTTGCCGTCCTTGTCGGTGTCGATCTCGTCGAAGTGCTCCTTCATCCGACCGGGAGCTTCTTCCTTACTGAGGGTGCCGTCACCGTCCTTGTCCATCCGCTTGAACATTTCTTCTGGATTGAATCGGCCACCGGGGCCACCTTCGGGGCGGGGTCCACCGAAGCCGGGACGACCGCTTTCACCGTCACCGCCCTCGGGGCGAGGACGCTCTCCATCCCGCATCTCCCGGCCCTCGGGACCTTCTCCGTCTGGCCGACCACCACCGGGACCACGTCGTCCTTCGGGACCTTCACCCGGAGGCGGACCGAACCCACGATCAGCGCGAGGGCCACGACCTTCCGGGCCGTGTGGTCCTCCGTCACCCGGTCCAGGCATGCTCATCATTTCCCGACCGTCGACGAACCCGTCGCGATTGCGATCAAGGTCGCCAAAGAACGTGGCGGCCCGTGAGAACTCTTCCCGGCTCAAACGCTCGTCGTGGTTCTCGTCGAGCAAGCTCATGATTCCCCCGTGAGGCCCATGCCCGTGGTGTCCGTGCTCACCGGGTCCTCGCCCTTCCGGTCCCGGTCCTCGCCCCTCCGGACGGAGAGCGAGTTCATCGTCCCCCATTTGAGGAGGACGATCCCCCTCCGGCGGTACTCCCTCGGGGCGAACCTCAGACTCCAAAACCTCGTTCTCGAGGCCCGGTCGTTTCTTCTTCTTGCCGGGCTCGCCGGGATTCTTCTTCTCGGCCTTCGCAGCTTGCTTAGCGGCTTGACGTTCCGCGAACTCCTCGGCCTTCTTGATGTCGATGGAGTCGCCCCCACCGATCTTGCTCATCAGGCCCTGAAGACGCTCCGCTCCCTCGGCGGGGAACTCGTCGGTTGTGACCTTACCATCCCCGTTCTTATCGAGCTTCTTGAGCCGCTCGATCATCTTGCCGGGTTCGCCGCCTTTCCCTCCGGGAGGACCGGCCTTGTCCTTTGCCATCTTCCCCATGGAGGAGAGCAACTCTTCCCGGCTCAACTCGTCCTTGCCAGAGGCCTCGAACACCTTATCGAGCATCTCGCGAATCTTTGGAGGGGCTTCCGCGGGAATCTCGCTCTTCTGAAGCTTCCCATCTTTGTTGGCGTCCATCCGTTCGAACATCTGACCGGGGTTCGGACGCCCTTCCTTTCCGGAAGGCCCACCGACTTCCGGTTCAGCTTCCGGCTTATGAGCGGCTTCCCACTCTTCCTTGGACAGCGACTTGTTCTCGTCCTTGTCTCCCTTACGGAGCAGCCGCTCCAAATGCGGGCGGTGCTCTTCGGGAACTTCCTCTGCGGTGACTTGGCCGTCCTTGTTGGCGTCGAGCTTGTCGAACAGCTCGGTTGAGTTTTCTCCCTCTGCAGCCAGAGCCCCAGCTGCACAGCACATCGAAAGCAGTCCCCAGCGGGACCAGCGAAGTGATTTCATGGTCGATCTCCTGATTACCGAAACGCAATCCGCGCGTCTGTTTGTGGTCGTTAGCGTTGAGGGATCTGTCGCTTCAACGCGTTGGATGCTCTGTTTCATTCAACCCCGCTCTGCCGCGCAGGTATCGAGGGTTCTGAAAAGATTCTCCTTCCCCCACGAACGGCACGGTGCTAAGCGAGTCAACACGCGTTCGCCCGAAATCCTGCCTCCACTGAGATTTCGGCGTTTTCGACAGTCATTCCGTCGAATCGAAAAAACTGGATAAGTCTCAGTTCCATTACAATAGGGACAACGGGTAAAATCGGGGCAGGCATTTCAACCGTTACAACTCGACCTACAAGAAAGGCGTGCCTTGTCTGGGGCGGTTCCCAATTCGGATTCCGCGACTGCATCCCCGGTGCGGCATGTGCTTGAGTCATTGCTTCTGCTGGCGGTCAGCGTACTGATCTTCCGCTCATTTGCGGCTGAGGGATACCTGATTTCGACCGGGTCGATGGCCCCCTGTCTGCTCGGTTATCACCGGCAGGTCACCTGCCCCACCTGCTCGCACCAGTTCGCGAAGGGTATGTCACTGGCTGAGGCCGAAGGCAGCACCTCCATCGCCAGCACCGCGTCCGCCAGTGTGGGCGACCCGCACGGGATCACCGGCACTGCTTGCCCGAACTGCGGACGGACCGGACTCAGCGTCAACAGCCTTCCCAAAAATGAAGGCGACCAGTTACTGGTCAACAAGCACGCATTCGAGCTGCGGGCGCCGCATCGCTGGGAAGTGATCGTCTTCCGTAACCCCAGCGACCCGCTGGAGGCCTACGTCAAACGAGTGGTCGGGTTGCCGGGTGAAAAGATCGAGATCCAGAACGGCGAAGTGCTCGCGGATGGGGTGATGCAGCGGAAGTCACTGGCCTCTCAGCTGGGGACCCGAATTCTGGTCGACGAGCATATCCACCAGCCGGCCCCGGATAACGAGGACTGGGAACCGCGCTGGTCGGCAGAGAAAACCGACACTCAATGGCAGAAGACTGACGAGGGGTTCAAGTTTGGCGGGAAAGCCAAGGAGGCTCCCCTCGACTGGCTGGAGTTCCGCCACTGGGTGGTGTCGGGTGGCGCCCATATCACGGAGGTACCGCTTGCCAGCTGGCCGAAGTCACTCCCCCTGCCCTCGGCGGAGTTCACCTCTCTCAATTACGACGCAAAAACCCAGCTGTTCTCCATTCGCGGGGCCTTGTCCGCTGCCGAGCGGGATCGCTGGCTGGCCCGGTCTGAGGATTCGGCGTTTCAACAAGCCATCCAGAAGCTCTATCGCCGATCGCATTTCGCTCCGATCTCCGACGAATACGGCTACAACCAGCATTACGAAGGCGTGGAGGCGTACCGCGTTACGGATGTCATGCTGGAGTTTGACATGGAGCAGTGCCCCCGGACGGGCGAGCTCGATGTCCGTATTGCGGCCGGGCGTACGTTCGCTGACTGCCGTTTAAACCTCGCAAGTGACGTGATGACCATCGCGTTCAATGCTTCGACCGATGTGGAGGCTTCAGTCCCCCTGCCGGCCGCGATCCATAGCGGTCGCCACCAGTTCGCTGTGTCGGTCTTCGACGGTCAGCTCGTCATCGGAATGGACGGCGAGCAGCTGGGCGAGCCGATTTTGCTGCCCTCCAGCCAGGAGGCCCCTCCGGCCCCGTGGGTGGAACGACTGGCTCGAATCGGTGCCCGGGGAGCGGAGGTGGCAGTCAGTAATCTTCGAATGTTCCGGGATGTCTACTACACCCCCAAGAACAATGCCGGGGCGAAGCAGTTTGTGCTCGACGGCGATGAGTATTTTGTCCTGGGCGACAACAGCCCCGTGTCCGTCGACAGCCGTTGCTGGGAATCGCCCGGTGTCCCCGAACGCTCGCTGATTGGCAAGCCGTTCGTGGTCCACCTCCCCTCGCGACCAGGACGGTTCGAGATCGGTGGCCATGTGACGCATGTTCGAGTGCCCGATTTTTCCAAGGTCCGCTACATCCGTTAAGCAACGTCTCGTTCTTTGAGATATTCCTCGCCCGCTGGATTTTGTGTGAAGATCGGGCAACCGCAACGGTTCTGATGGGTGTACTCGCTGGATCTGGCACCGGGCTTGTCTCGAACCTCACAGCGACTACAAATGAAGCAGAAACACCGTGAGATGCGGTTGTTTCACGAATCACACGCTCGACGCCTCGCTCGCTCCATAGGATGCCGCAATGAATGTCATGGTCACAGGAGCCACGGGGCTAGTCGGAACTCACCTGCTCCCCTTGCTGAAGCAGGACGGACACGAGGTCATCACACTGACCCGGCGATCCCCACGTTCCCCCTCCGAGCGGCAGTGGGATCCCGCTGGTAAGCTCCCTGCCGCGACGCTTGATGGCGTGGAGGCGATCATCCACCTCGCGGGAGAGAACATCGGCGACAGCCGGTGGACCGCCGCCAAGAAGCAGCGGATTCGTGACAGCCGTGTCATCGGAACCCGCCAGCTCGCCGAAGCCGCAGCTGCGACGGGTGGCCGGATCAAGACCTTTGTCTGTGCCAGTGCGATCGGTTTCTATGGAGATCGAGGTCAGGAAGAGCTGACGGAAGATTCTCCCGCCGGGACCGGTTTCCTGCCCGATGTTTGCCGGGAGTGGGAAGCTGCGACCTGGCCCGCGCGAGATGCCGGGATTCGAGTCGTGAACCTCCGCCTGGGAGTGGTTCTCAGCAAGGACGGGGGAGCACTGGCGAAGATGCTGCTGCCGTTCAAGATGTGTGTAGGCGGGATTGTCGGTTCGGGACGGCAGTACTGGAGCTGGCTGACGGTCGATGAGGCAGCCCGCATGTTCCGCTTTGCCTTGCAGAACACCAACCTGCATGGTCCGGTCAACGCCGTGTCACCGCTGCCGGTCACGAATCTGGAATTCACGAAAGCCCTCGGCGAAGTCCTGCACCGCCCGACGATTTTTCCGTTACCAGCCTTCATGGCCCGGCTTGTTCTGGGAGAGATGGCTGACGACCTCATTCTGGGGTCCACTCGGGTGATTCCGAGTCGCTTGCAGTCGGCTGGGTACGCATTCTCACACCCCGAGATCGGCGAGGCTCTGGCCTCCGCGATTCGCTCCTGACCAACATGCCATGATTCAGCACAGCACGGCGGGATAGAGCCGGCTGTGCCGCTTGTAATGAAGCTAACGAACTGAGCGCGCCAGCCAAGTATCAATTATTCCGGATGTCCTTGCAAAATGCGCGGTAATGCCAAGACCACGCGTGCGGCCCATAACGAAGTACACGGTAAGCATCTGTTGATGACGATCACATGTGCAGACGAATAAGGATGTTCGTCTTCACTACACACTGGAACGGATGTCCAACGTGGAAAGCCGTACGCATTGTATTCGCCACTCTGGGGCGATCGCACCGGATTGCGCTCGCCGTCACGCTCCCCGACTCAGCACCCGCGTTGAGCGATCGAAGGAGGCAAGCCCTCTCTCGTCCTCACTGTCGGATCAGTGGGAGAGCACCCTCAAGACCGGCCTGGTTCTGCTGCTTTGCGGTATGGTGACAGGCTGCGGAATGAATCGACAAACGGTTCGTACCAGCACGTCCAAACCAGACACCGAGGCGATCGCTCAAGCCCCCTCTCCGAGCACTTCGACAGAGGAGCCGGAGTCGGAGGACTCGGGCGAGATCCAGGAAGTGGCTTTTCTCGAAGACTCATCGGACGCCACGTCGCCGGTGACTCCTGTGGCCGAATCCAGTGAATGGACGGTCAACCGATTCGTCGAGATCGCCCTGGCCAATAACCCGGCGATTCAACAAGCCACCGCATCGGCCCACAAGGCAATGGGATTTCGCTATCAGGTCGGACTCAGCCCGAACCCGACACTGGGCTACAACGGAACTCAGCTGGCCGACCGCGGGACCGATCAGCACGTCGCATTCGTCGAACAGAACTTCATCACCGACGAAAAGCTCGGCAAGAACCGCATCGTGCTGGAGCAGGAAGTTCAATCACAGCTGTGGGAAGTCCAGACGCAGCGTCAACGCGTGATTACCGATGTGAATCGCAACTTCTATCGCACATTGGCTGCCCAGCGACGACTGGAGCTGGCGGTACAGTTCAAAGAGGTCGCCGAGAAAGGGGTCCAGACCGCCCGTGCCCGCCTGGAAGCCAAAGAAGGCAGCCGCACCGATCTGTTGCAATCAGAAATCCAGTTGCAACAGGTCGAAGTCCAGATGAGCCAGGCCGAGGCGACACTACTCGGGGCCTGGAAGCAACTGGTCGCCGTAGTCGGAATCCCCGAGACCAACCCGCAGAAGTTGGCGGGAGCCCTGCCTCATACGACGAGCTCTCACGACTGGCAGATGGTGTCCTCTGAGATCCTCTCAGCCAGCCCCGAGCTGAAGTCCGCCCGTTCGCGTCTGGCGAGAGCACAGATGAACATCGTTCGCCAGGAGTCCCAGGCAACCCCCAACGTGCAGTTCATGATCGCAGCTGGCCACGACCAGGGGACCGGCTCCAGCATGATCAACACCCAGGTCGGCCTTCCACTTCCGGTGTTCAATGCCAACGAGGGGAACGTATCAGCTGCTCATGCCGAGTTCTGCCGGGCGTCACAGGACGTTCGCCGTACGGAACTCGCTATCCAGGCCAGACTAGCTCAGGCCCAGAACGATTACGAATCCGCAGCTGCAGCTGTGAATCGTTATCGAGATGAAATCCTCCCCCGAGCCGCCGAGACGCTGAAGCTGGTGGAGGATGCTTACGCTGCCGGAGAGTTCGACTTCCTTCAGGTGTTGATCGCCCGACGGACCTACTTCGACTCCAACCTGGCATTCCTGACCGCTCAATCGGACCTGGCCCAGGCAGACAGTCTGGTGAATGGTCTGGTACTGACTGGAGGTCTGGACGCGACGCGTGACACAGAGCTTGACAGTGCTCTGCGTGATCAGGCTCTGAATGGTCAGTAAGCCTGTCCTCCCCCTTGTGTGACTCACAGGGGAAACCAAACCGCGTGACAACTCTCCTCAGGCTGGCGTCCTCGTGATGCTGGCCTGAGTTTTTTCATAGGAGCGAAAACGGCTCATCAGAATAAGTCCTTCGAGGCGAGGTCTCGTCCAGCGTTGATTCGCTTCTGGGGCGTGTAGCGTAGAACCAGAGGCGTTATTCGTCCCCGCAGAGCCCGGACGCAGTCACTCCGGCCAGTGTTCTCCTCCTCGTGGAATGGAGTATAATTCTTGTCGCAACCACTCCTTCTGAAAGTGCAACGCGATGAACCGCTCCATTGGCAATTCGATTGGCGACTCATTGAACCTCAGTCTGGCTTATGCCCGCCGGATGCTGACCGGGGTCACGCCGCTGATCTTTGCCCGGTTCGCGACTCCCGGGAATCAGGTCATCGAATCGAACCACCCCGCGTTCGTTTACGGCCACCTCAGCCTGTACCCTGCTCGCATCATCGAACAGTTGGGCGGTGACGCCAGTTCGGTCGCACCACCCGCGAAGTTCCAGGAGCTGTTTTCGAAGGATGCCATCTGTGTCGACGACCCCAATGGCACGATCTACCCCGTGCAGGAGGACGTCACCGACACGTTCTTCAAAGGATACGAGACCTGTCTGGAGCTGCTCCGCCAGACACCGGACGAAGTCTTCCAGGTCCCGAATCCCATGCCGGGTCGTATGACGGAGCTGTTCCCTTCACTGGGATCGATGCACGCCTTCTACGTCGGTGGCCACATGATGATGCACCTCGGCCAGATCAGCGCCTGGCGCCGCATGCAGTGCCTCGGCCCCGCTTGATCTGCTGGGGATTGTCAATTGGACCGACCGGTTTGAGACTCTGGAGCTGGATGCAAGTCAAACAAAGTGAACCTTTTCCACTCCAGTTGGCTCTTCCGACCAAAGTTGATGAGGTATCCCACGGGTTGCCTCGCGATCCGCATATAGTTGAACAGCTGGGCCTCATGTTCTGATATCAAATCACTCACCGATTTGAGCTCAACAACAATCGAGTTCATTACGATCAGGTCTGGGCGATACTTTGTCTGAAGCTCTTTCGTTTTGTACGAAAGTTGAAGTGCAGGCTTGGCAATGAAAGCAATCTGCCGAAGTCCCAGTTCAATCTCAAGGCATTGCTGGTAGACCTCCTCAGCCATACCATAGCCTAATTGGTTATAAACTTCGAAAGCCGCTCCCATCAGCTGGTAGCCTTCGTCTTTGAGCATGCCGTCCTCACTCAGGATTGAAGGGCAGGAAAACCGATCAACACTAATCTCCACTAATTTTGACGAGAGACAAGATCTCCTCGATATTAGTGGAGATTAGTGAAGATTATTTTCCCTTCCCCTCGTTTCACCGCTTCTGCTCGGCCAGCAGGCGGGCTTGGGCGACGGAGGTGTCGACGCTCATGCGGAGGCGGACGCTCCAGTGGCCATCGGCGGGTGCGATGAAGTTCCAGTTCGGAACGACGCACGCACTTTGATGGACCAGTTCAAAGCCGCCTTCCGACTGGCTGACGGTTTGAATCGGAAAGGTCCAGATATCTCCCGTTTGCGAGCAATCAATAGCCGCATCAATCCCCAGCCACTCATCGACCAGACCGATTCGATCGCACGCATCGAGGGTCTGGACCGTTTGCAGCTGGCCGCGTTGCTGGCCTTGCGAGTCATAGAAATATCGGTCATCAGCTCCCGAAGCGAGTGACGCAAAATTCCATTCGACGGCAAAGTGAACGGGTTCACCTGCTGGCAGGCCGTCGAGTTCATAACTGACATCGAGCTCGCCAGAGGCTTTCGTATCGAGGGCAATTGTCTTCGTCACTTTGATCTGGGACTCACCGACGGTTCCCGTGCGAGTCAGAATCGTTTCGATGCGGCTGTCGGAGCGACGAATCCGGGCGTCATATACACCCATGACAAAGTTCCCGATCTCGCCCTGCCCTGCCTGAAACTCTTCCTGCGTGGTTCCGGGGACCAGGAAGTGGTCGACCAGACTCTTCCTCGGCCACGTGTCATACTGCAGCTTCTGATCGAGGTCAGGCTGCTTGAACTTGACCGAGTTGTTGATGTCGAGTTCGCTGACGCCGTCGAGATTCGCCTGCAGCTTTCCCGCTTCGAGAACGCGCGCGTGATACGGTTCGGGACGACGATTCAACGTGGCCAGCAAATTGACCCGCGTCGCCCGAACATCCAGCTCATAGAGATGTCCACCACGCGCCGGGGCGATGTACGCCACCAGCCGATCCCCCGCCAGCTGGACCTCTTTGCGTGCATCGAGGTTGAAGTCCTGCACATCGATCGACACCCAGCGTCCCTGCCGACCAGCCAGTTGTTCGAGCAGCGTGTCGGCGTGGATCAAATGCTTGTAGATGGCATTCCGAAGATGGGGCAGGTACAGCCCACCGAACGCTCCGTGCCAGTACGGACAATTGCACTGACCGCGATAGAGTTCCGTCCGGGCGCGTTCGAGGAGCTGGCGTTCGCTCTCGGTTTCGACAGTCGCTTCAGCCTGCTCCAGCTTGCGGCTCACCTCCCGCATGCGACAGTACATCTCGTCGCTTTCGGGGTACTTCACGAGGAAGTTTCGCCAGAATCCCGCCCGCACAAACGGTTTCAAATCGGCCCAGTCGGAGTCCTGCTCTTTGGTGCGAACGATCTCGCGATACTTGATCTGCTGATCGGTGGGCAATACCCACTCAGTCATCTCGCGATAGCTGGCGTCGGGGAGATAGATCTTCCCCAAAGGGGAGACAGACTGCACCGCCTGCCCCAGCGTGACAACCTGCAGCCAGTCCCTGTTTTCCATTAACGCCTGGAAGAACCGACGAAGCCAGCCATTCGTATAGCAGTGGGCCTTGCTGTCGGGCCAGACACCGAACTTTTCCCCATCGTCACCGAAGACCGCCACCGCATTCACGTGGTTCGCAGCGATCTCCCGTAGATGTTCGATCGTCTCCTCCGGCTCGGCGTAGGGAATCGTGTAGCGCAGCCGTTCGCTGTCGGGAAAGATCTTGAGCAGTCGCCCCTCGTCCTCAGTCAGGTAGTACCCGTGCAATTCCTCATCGACAAGCCCCGCTGATCGGAAGTGGAAGTCATCGACCAGTGTGTAGTCGATTCCCGCATCGGTGATGTCACCCGCAAAGGTCGGCTCCCACACCCGCTCGGGGATCCACATGCCTTTGACCGTGACACCGAACAGCTCTCGCAAGTACTCGGTATAGGCCTTGATCTGCCCCACCCGATCGCGACGTGGAATGGCTGCCAGGATCGGTTCGTAGAACGGTCCGCCGAGCAGCTCGATCTGGCCGCGCTGGACGAACTCCCGCAGCCGTGAGACATACTCGGGGCGGTGGTCGACAATCCATTCCATCAACGAGCCGGAGCAATGCAGCGTGATCGCGACTTCGGGATACTCCGCGAGCAGTTCCAGGATCGGCCCGTAGGCATCCTGATAGGCGGCATCGATCACCCCGTCAAAGTTCCCGACGGGCTGATGGTTGTGCAGTGCCAGAACAAGCTTGATCGAGGCCATGGGGCCTGCCTCCGAAGCGAACGACTCCCGGGCGAGCATCCCGGGATTCCTGTCGCCATTCCACCGACGATTTCTGCAGCTGTCGCGGTTACACCTCGCTCCGGACAGTCTCGCACATGCCATCAGAACATTTCGAGATCAAATCGCCAATTGTGTGATGCCTGAGATTCTTAAGGAATCTCGCGAAGTGTCGGGCCAGAGAAGATGGGCAAAGAAAAACGGGCTTTGGGGCCGGTCAGCCTCCGAAATGGCAAAAGCCTCTTCAGACGCTAGACTGCCTAGCGGGAATTTGGGCAGTTGGCGGATTTGATTGCGTTCATCGGTTTCCTCCTGCGCCTCCCTCGGGGCCAGGTTCGCCACCCTGCCCTCCGTTCGCGCTCGTCGGTCTGTCAGATCCAGCTCTGCGATTCTGGCCACCGGCTCCCACATCGAACATACGTGAGACACATCCATGAACTTTAACTGGTTACTCGACGGCAGCATCGTCGGTCTGTACCTCGTCGCGACGATGGCGGCGGGGATCATGGTCCGGAAGTATGTGGGCAACGTGGAGCAATTCCTCGTCGCGGGCCGCGAGATGAATGTGTTCCTCGGGATCGCCTCGCTGGCGGCGACCGAGTTCGGCATCGTCACCTGCATGTACACGGCCCAGGGCGGCTACACAAGCGGGTTCGCCGGGTCGACGCCGGGTATTTTGCAATGCCTCGCCATGCTGATCATTGGAATCACCGGTTTCTGCGTGAAGCCGTTGCGAGACTCGGGTGTGATGACCATCCCGGAACTCTTTGAGCAGCGATTCGGAACCTTTATTCGGTGGCTGGCCGGTGTCGTAATCGTGCTGGGGGGACTCCTGAACATGGGGGTCTTCCTCCGCATCGGGGGAGAGTTCCTCGTGCTCTCGACCGGGATGAACGAAAAGTATCTCGTCATCACGATGACTGTCCTGCTGATCATGGTGGCTGTCTACACGATCCTCGGCGGAATGCTCTCGGTGCTCGTGACCGACTTCCTGCAGTTCATCGTGATGAGTATCGGTCTGCTGGCGGTAACGTACTTCTTCATTGGTAGTTTTGGGTGGGGCAAGATCGTTGACACCGTGGAAGCGAAACACGGCGTCGGTGGTTTCAATCCGTTTGTGAGTTTGGGGTGGGAAGCTGTGCTCGCCTCCGCTCTGGTTCAAACCGCAGCCACACTGACCTGGCAGACGACGATCGCCCGGCTGATGGCCGCCAAGGACACCTGGACCGGCCAGAAGGTCTATATCGGCACCAGCTTCTTCTTCGTCTGCCGATTCCTGATCCCCGGAATCTGGGGCATCGTCGCCTTAATGGTTCTCGCTCCCACCACGATCAACAGCCTGCCTCAACCGCTGCGTGCGAGTGTCAGCATCTCCGGCATTGATAAAGACAATGGAGTGCAAGACGCCACGAAACAGGCATTGAAGCTTTCCGAATACACCCCGGAACAGCTGAAGTCGATGACCCTCGACAAGCTCCCGGAGGATGTCCAGAAGAACGTCAATGTCGCGGACCTCTCCAGCTCGGTGAAGTCTGCCGTTTCGCTGAATGCCATGCCCGTTGTGCTCGGGAAGCTGGTTCCGATTGGATTGATCGGACTTGTGATCGCCGCCATGCTCGCCGCCGACATGTCGACAGATTCGTCCTACATGATCACCTGGGCGGCGGTGATTTATAACGACATCCTCGGCCCCTTCCGCAAGAAGAAGTCCTCGGACTCAATGGGCCTGCTGATCAATCGTTTCATAGTCATGATGATCGGACTGTTTCTGTTCTTCTACGGTCTGTTTTACAAGCTCGAAGGCAGCCTGTGGGATTACCTGCAGACGACGGGGACCGTGTATCTTTCGAGCATGTCGGTGCTGCTGATCGCCTGCTGCTATTGGAAGAATGCCAACAGCTGGGGAGCGACTGCCTCGATCATTACCGGTGCAGCATTCCCGATTGGCTATCTCTATCTGGAACAAGTCTGGGGAGCCGCATATCTCAAAGAACAAGGCTTCACACAGGACCGGTCGAAGATCCTCGCATTTGTTCTCTCGGCCGTCGCCATGGTGGTCTTCTCGCTGCTCAAACCGAATGCAGTTCAGACCGCCACCAAGCCCACCTCAGCCACCTGATCAACCGGAACCCATACACATTCGCTGGAGTCATAAACATGGAAGCCTACCGCTGGTTCTGGGGTCTACTCACCACAGCTGCCCTGCTCTGGTATAGTACGATCACGATCTACATTGCGTTCCACGGAGTCTTTGACATCAAGGACATGCTCAAGAAGTTGAGCAGTGGCACGTTTGATCCGAATGCTCCGGAAAAGTAGCCCCGCGCTAGGGCGTGGTCCTCCACACCCATATGAAGATCGCCAACCTCACCAACCTGCAGCGTCAGCGAGGGCGGACCTTCACCAGCGTCTCTCTTCTCATTCAATCATTCACGCAACACAGCGTTCTCGTTTTCCAAGCTCAGCATCCCTTGCCCCGCATCCGTCCCTGAAAGTTTCCGGCTCATGGCCAAGAAAATCTACTACGTTGGCGACTGGGCGATTCAGCTCGGCCCCCAGTACATCGAGTCCTCCTTCCACCAGGCGGTGAAGGGAACCGAGATCATCAACTACGGCAAGTGGCTCCAGGACGCCATTCAATCGACCGGGGAATATGAAGTCACCAGCGTCCCCAGCTGGGAGTTCTACACGCTGCAACCTGGCGAATACGAAAAGATCCTCGCCAGCTACGACGCCGTCGTCTTCTCCGATGTCGAGGCCCGCAACTTTCAACTGGCTCCGTCGTTCTTCAAACACGAACTATTCGGCAAGTCGGTCCTCACGTTTCCCGACCGTATTCGTTTGACGATTGAAGCGGTCGAAGGCGGGCTCGGGGTGATGTTCCTCGGCGGATGGCAGAGCTTCAACGGTGACCACGGAATGGGCGGCTGGGGCCGGTGCCGGCTGCGCGAGCTGCTGCCAGTGACATGTCTTGATATCGAAGATCTGGTCGAAAGCACCGAGGGGTACTTTGCCGAGGTGATGAAACCCGAGCACCCGATTCTCGAAGGCATGGACTTCAGCGAGCTGCCACCGATCCTGGGCTACAATCAGGTCAAACCCAAAGCCGGTGCCGAAGTCGTGGCCCGCTGGAAGGGAACGGATGATCCGCTCCTGGCTGTAACGCAGATCGGCAAAGGCCGCTCAGTGGCCTACACCTCTGACCCCGCCCCGCACTGGGGCTGTAACTTCGTCTTCTGGGAGCACTACGCCAAGTTCTGGCTGAACGTCGTCGACTGGTTGGTCAAGGCGAAGTAGGAACGGGGCCACTTGCTCATTCTCCGAGAGCGGCAGGCGTCAGCCTGCCGAGGTCCTGTTACTCTTCTCATCCTTCTCAAAACAATTGGCCCCGTCTTTCCCCGCAGGATAGACTCTTCTTACGACTTCTTGCTGTGAATCATCGTCCCCTGGGGATTCGATGCCCGGCCCATCGCCCAATCCGGTCCCTCGCCGCCACTTCCTCCGCACCGGAGCTGGCTTAGCATTGGCGGCTTCCGCGTGGCCGGGAAACTCATTTGCTGTTGAGTCGCAGACCGCTCCTGCCAAGTCCTGCATTCTGATCTACCTCCTCGGAGGGCCGCCGCATCAGGACATGTTCGACCTGAAGCCCGCCGCCCCCGCCGAAGTTCGCGGGCCGTTCCAGCCGATCTCGACGAATGTCCCCGGAACGCAGATCTGCGAGCATCTCCCCCGGCTGGCAAAACAGGCCGACCGCTACGCCCTGCTCCGAGCCGTCAGTCATCCGAACAGCAATCACACGCCGATGATCTATTACACGCTGACGGGGCGTGAGACTGCTCTGCCGTTGATGGATAACGACATCCGGCCACCGCAACGGACAGACTTCCCCCACTTGGGTTCGGTCGTCTCCCAGCTGTGCCCACCGCCGGTCGACTTGCCCGGATACGTCGCGATTCCCGAACTGGCCATTCGCAGCAGCACCTCAGGTGAGTTCAAGCGAGCGCGCTCGCCGCTCCGGGGCGGTAACGGCGGCTTCCTCGGGCCGAAGTTCGATCCACTCTGCGTCGATGGAGAACCCGGCCTTGCAGCTTCTGTCCCCGCGTTGTCACTCCCCGAGCGAGTGACCTCCAATCGCCTGGACGCCCGGCGCGAGATGTTGTCTCTGCTCGACCGTCCTGTTCCCTCGCGGTCGACGGGCGAATTCGATCTCCTGCGGCAGAAGGCCCTGCTGCTGACGGGAGCGGCCAACACCGAGCGGTCGCCGCTGTTCGCCCTCGACTCCGTGTCCGCAGAGCTGCGAGATCGCTATGGCCGCAATCGCTTCGGTCAAGCGTGCCTGCTCGCCCGACAACTGACCGAAGCGGGTGTGCCCTTCGTCTCGATCCACTTCAACGAGATGACGTTGTGCGATGGATGGGATACGCACAGCAAAAACTTCGAGGCCCTGCAGACCGAACTCCTGCCGTATGTCGATCAGGGGCTCTCGGCCTTGATTGATGACCTCACGGAGCGAGGACGTTTCGACGATACGCTGGTCGCCTGCTACGGGGAGTTCGGTCGCACCCCCAAGATCAACGCCAACGCCGGACGCGATCACTGGGGCGATTGCTCGACGACGTTTCTGGCAGGAGGCGGAATTCGCGGCGGTGTGGTCCATGGCGAGTCCGATCGTATTGCGGCCTACCCTAAAGCCGACGCCGTGAACCCCGTCGATGTCCAGGCGACGATCTATCACTGCCTGGGCATTTCCCCCGAGACGCTGCTCTTCGACCAGGTCCGCCGCCCGAGTCCCATCACCTTCGGCCAGCCGATTCAGGCTGTGCTGTCCTAGTTCGCCCTCCAACCCGTTTCTGGGTGGAACCAATGCGAGTACATGTGCTGTTGATCGTCATCACTCTGCTGACTGCGGGCTGGTCGAATCGGACTTGTCTCGCCGAGTCAGCCAAACGCCCCAACATCCTGTTCATCCTCGTCGATGACCAGTCGCCGTTCGACTTCAAGTTCTACAACCCCGCCTCGACGCTCAACGCCCCGAACATCGAGCGGCTCGCTCGAGAGGGGATGATCTTCGACGGGGCCTATCACATGGGCTCGAACTCAGGAGCTGTCTGCACGCCGTCGCGGCACATGATCATGAGCGGTCGCACGCTCTGGCACCTGCCGACCGCCCCCGAGGCGAAAACACGCTGCCCGGCAGACCTGCCTCAATCGACAATCCCCGCTGTCTTCAATCGGGCCGGGTTCGACACGATGCGGACCTGCAAACTCGGCAACAGCTATGAGGCCGCCAACAAACTCTTCACTGTCCGTCACGATGCCGAAAAACGGGGCGGCACCGAAGAGACCGGCAGTGCCTGGCACGGGAAGCAGGTCCTCGAATACCTCGCCGCGAGAGAAGCGGCCAGGGACACCGACCCGTTCCTGATCTACTTCGGGTTCTCGCACCCGCACGATACGCGGGACGGCACGCCGGAACTGCTCGCCAAATACGGGGCGACCAATCACGCCGACCGGGCTCAACCGCCGCCCGTGAACCCGAAGCAACCGCCTCTGCCGGTCAACTACCTGCCCGCTCACCCCTTCCCCCACGGGCATCCCCAGCTGCGCGATGAGGTCTCGGTCAGCGGGGTCTGGGAGCGGCGGGACGAGGCGACGATCCGCAACGAAATCGGACGCCAGTACGCGTGCAGCGAGAATATCGACATCCAGATCGGCAAGGTGCTGAGCAAGCTCGAAGCTCTGGGCGAGCTCGACAACACCTACATCTTCTACACCTCCGACCACGGCATGTCGATCGGTCGGCACGGGTTGCAGGGGAAGCAGAACCTTTATCAGCACACATGGCGGGTGCCGTTCATCGTCCGCGGTCCGGGGATCAAACCGGGCAGCCGCGTCGAGGGGAATATCTACCTGCTCGATGTGCTGGCAACGATCTGCGACCTGACCGGCGTCCCCGTCCCCGCCTCAAACGAGGGCCTCAGCTTCCGCCCGGTCCTCGAAGGGAAGCAACCAACCATCCGCGAGGTTCTCTACGGAGCCTACTGCGGTGGGACCAAGCCCGGCATGCGCTGCGTCAAGAAGGGGGACTGGAAGCTGATCCAGTACGACGTCCTCGACGGCACCGTCCGCGAGAAGCAGCTGTTCAACCTCGCCGAGAACCCGCACGAGCTGTTGAAAGAGCACACCGCCCCCGAAGTCACCCGCCTCACTGGCCGGACGATCCCCGCCGACCAGTCCCTGAACCTCGCGGGCCTTCCCCAGTACGCCGCCCAGCAAGCCGAACTCGAGGCCCTGCTCCTAACCGAGATGCGCCGACTCCACGACCCATGGCGGCTCTGGGATCAACCGGATGATGGGCTGGTGGTGCCGACGAAGTAACCTTCATCTCTAAGTGTGGCACGCCCAGAGTCTTGTGTATTAAGCGGTGAGATGGTCGACGAGCAGGCGGTGCCTCAAGTGTGGCACACCAAGAATCTTCGATGGGCGTGGTGAGAGATGACCAGACCACGGCCTTCGCCAAGCTTCAGACCGTGCCACCCGTCCGGATTCTCTATTCTTGTAGTCGGGCAGACAGGGCCACCTCCACTGTCATCGACGGCTTCTGCCATGTTTCAGGTAAAGTCCGACAATCACGACCAGAAGAGTCGCAACATACCACCAGCCCATGCAGTTGAAAAAGTATGCGAAAGAATGTCAGCTGATCTAGGTACATGTACGAGCAATAAATCACTGCGACGAACATGATGTATGAGAACCAGACGACTGGCTTTTGTACTCCTGTTGTTGACCGAAGGGCGAGAAGAAAAGCGACCGCTCCGGCAAACAGATTCGAAAATGAAAATATCCGCAAGTCAGTGATCAAGGATGCCAGTGTGTCGTCATAAAACAGGCGGATGTTCTCCTTGATCAACGCCACTTTCACCAGCAAAGGGTTCATCTTTGCAATTTGACCATTACGTTGCTGCTGTCGAGTTAGATCAGAAATGTAAGCACCTGGATCTCTGTGATATGCGGCAATCTCGTCTCGGATGGCTGTCTCTTGTTCAGCCGAAAGATTCTCCTGGACGATTGGCAAGTCGATCGACAACTCAGCGAGTTGCACAACGGACGCGGAATATGCGAGAGTCTTTTCCGTGACAAACCCACGAGCGAGTGACTCCAGATGGTGTTTGGCAACCAGAGTGTATGCGAGAAAACTAGAGAAAAATGCAACCACTATCAGATTCAGAATAAGAACGATCAGACGCATGAGTCACTCTTTCAAGGTTAAATAAGAATAGACCGCCGGTCGGGCCAGTTCGGGAAATCGGGCTTGGGCGGAAACAACTGGATCAACGAACTGATCAAGCCTAGCCCAGCATCTGTCAACCCACATGCCGTGAACGTGGGATCAGCTGGTCGATCCAGACCTCCAGCACCGACGATGAGATCATTGCGAGTCTTAACGAGGCGGATCAATTCGTAGTATCGAGTTCGAATGTGCTCTTCTAATTCTCCGTCAGGTGTGTAGAGACCACGCATGTAGGACTTCACCGAGAATCGATCAACACACTCTTCGGCAGTGATGTCACCGGTGTAGAAAAGCGAGAGGGTGACAATCTGGTCCGAACTCGATGTCCAATGATCGTCCTTAGGAATTCGACCTCGGAAATAGGTCGCGACCAGCAGTGACTCTTCAATGCGTGAGAGTGACATCAGAGCTCCGTTGCATGGATTCGCAGGGTGGCACGGGTTGGCCCGCTTTGGGGCCTACCCGTGTGCAACGCACAAAAGGCTACCTTGCTGTTGGGCCTGGAGCAATGGCCTCGTCCAGCTGCGCCGCCCCGGTAGGCTCAAAGCAGCCAACCGGGGCCACCCAGCGAGAAAAAATCGAAGACCGGTGAGCCGGACGGCGTTAGCCGCCGGACGAATTCGGAGAGTGACGTCGTTCGCAGAGTCCGGGGCCTCACGGCCACCGGCTCACGGGGACTGTTACACTTCGCCTGCTCAGTTAAACCACAGTGCAAACCCGAAGAACTGGCCTTGGAAGACTCGGGTGAGGTTTTCCCAGGTGTCGGGGTGGGAGAGGTCGCCTTGTTCGAGGTACGGGAGGACGCCGGTGCCCTGGATGATGAGGATCAGGTCGAAATCAGTCGGCTCATCAAAGAACCGTTTGAGGTTCACGCCGCGGCCCTGCTCGGGGGTGTCGCCCGAGCGGTCGATGAACCGCTGGTAGTCGCGCCAGAACGGGACGAGTTTGCGGCCCTCCAGCACTTCCTCCATCTCGACCAGCACGCCGTGCCAGCCGTCGATGAAGTCCTGCGTCACGGGGATCTGCAGCACGCCGGTCTGCTTCGGGCCGGGCAGCCATTCCTGGTCGTCATCGGTCTCGGCCAGAATCAGCTTCCACGACTCGCGCGAGGTCTGGATCATCGCCAGCAGGTGCTGCCGGGCTGAGGCCATCCGCTGCGGCTCGACGACCGGAAAGTCCATCAGGTGGATGGCCGAGACCGCGTCGACAATGTCCCATTCCATGCTCGTCGGCTGGCCCGGGGCATTCAGTGGCTCCTTGCCGATCGTCTTCGACGGCACAGCCTTGGGGTAAATCCAGTGGGCTGCGTGATCGAACATCCGCTGGTGGTCATACGCGAGTACCACATCGCAGAACGCACACAGGAAGTGGCAATACCCGCGCAGCCACGGCACATCCCCGGAATCGAACTTCACCTGAAACTCGGGGGCCGGGACATCGGGCCGCCGACGATTCACCACACCGAAGATCTGGGAGAAGTCCTCGCCGTCTTCGGCCTTTCCGTTCCCGTCGAGGTCCATGCGGACCCCGATGAGATTCACGGAGAGTTTCACATCGGCTGAGGTGTCGACCTTCGCCAGTTCGGCTTCCGCAGCGATCAGGCGAGCCTGCAAATCGACGAAAATCTGCCGAGCCTGCTGATAGGTGATCGGCTCTGCTTTCGGATTGACTGGCACCGGCATCCGGAAGGCCGGGACAGTGCGGATCTTGCCGCTGATGAAGCCGTAGCGGAACTGGTCCTGGCTGAGGTGTTCGAGGGCTGAGAGGACTTTGACGACGCCGAGGGCAAATCGCGTCTGATGAGCGTCCGGAGTCTTGGCGAGCTGACCGGTGAAGGTTGTCTCGGCAGCGGCGAGTTCACCCTTCTGGAGGAACCCTTCAAGCTGGGGCGAGACATCTTCCGCGGTGGCGGGTGTCGTGGAGATCATCAGGAAGAGGCAAACCCCTGCCCCCAGAACGACCGACCAGCGGGTGAAGTGTGTCACGGGGAACTCCATTCAGAGGCAATGACTGGGGGGCGTCGTATGTTTTGTTGGAATACACGCAATCGAGCTCTCAATCGTCCAACTGGCACGGCGGACTGACGTCCGGCGCTCGCTGTCGATTTTCACGTGTAGCGGACCTGGCGTAGTTCGGGTTCGAAATATTCGGTGAGCAAGCTGTCGACTTGCAAGACACCCTTACGAGTGAGATGAACCTCGTCTCCCGTCACGGTGAGGTATCCGGCCCGCTGCTGGTTGGCGAGTGGTTCAGCGAACTCCTGCAGCGGGTCGACACCGAACTTCTGGCGGAAGTAGTCGGCGGTGACGTGACCTTCCTTCATACACAGAATCCACTCGCGGATCAGCTGTTGATGTGGGGTGGGAGTCATCGCCCGGTTAACGGGAAGTTCGCCCGCATTTACCAGCGTCATGTACTCTTCGATCGCGTCCTTGTTCTGGTAGTGGACTCCCTGGAAGTGGCCGAACGAGGAGACCCCTACACCCAGAATGTCACTGCCCCGGAACAGATTGTCGCGGTAGACAAACCGGTCCTTTTCTGGATCCAGAACCAACTCGTTCCCGCTCGACAGGTGGTATCCCGCTGCCTGCAGGCGGTCGATGGCTTCGCTGGCCCAGCGGCGTTTCGTCGGCCAGTCGGCGACGGGCGACTCAATGCCGTGTTCGAGCATGTCCTTCGAGATCAACGTGTTGAACGGCAGCTCCATCTGGTAGATGGTGATGTTGTTGGGCTTCATCTGGATGACACGCTCGACGCAGTCGAGCCAGTTCTCGTCGGTCTCGCCGATCATTCCGGCGATCAGGTCGATGTTCACCTGCGGGAAGCCGACCTCCTGAATCCAGCCATAGGCCCGTTGCACCTCGGGCGAGAGGTGAGCCCGGCCGTTCTCTTCAAGAATCTTGTCGTTAAAGTTCTCAACCCCGAGCGAAATGCGGGTGACGCCGATCTCCTTGAGCGTCTGCACCTTCTCCAGTGAGAGCGTCCCCGGCTCGCACTCGAAAGTGACCTCCTTGGCATGGTCCCAGGTCACCGAATGGCTGAGCCGCTCGCGCAGCAGCAACAGCTGTTTCGCACTGAGATACGACGGTGTGCCGCCGCCGAAGTAGACGAAGTCGAGGCTGCGACCGGCGATGGCGGGCAGATCCTTGAGCAGCGTGACCTCGCGGTCGAGAGCGTCGACATAGTTCTTGACCATGTCGGCGTTCTGCTGGGTGTAGACGCGGAAGTAGCAGAATTTGCAGCGTTTGCGACAGAACGGAATGTGCAGATACAGCCCCAGCGGCACGTCATGGGCCGGCGGTCGGGAGAAGGCGTCACGAATCTCCTGGACCCGCTCCTTCTTCCATTGTGAGAACGGTGGGTAGTTGGAAACGAAGTAGCTGCCGACTTCGGTTTTGGATTCGGTCGACATCAGTGGACACCTCAGCAGATGCAAGTTCAGTGAGTGGCTCGACCGTCGGTGGGATACCGATTGCCGTGCCGTACTTATCGTACGGCTTTCAGGTACGAGCAGGCAAGAACGGCGTATGCTGACAATGGTCTCGTCATTGAATAAACCGGGCGACAAAAGACAAAGCGAATAAACACCAACAACCTTGACATCACTGCTGTGGTATCAGTTCGACGGCTCTTCGCGTGATTTCATTTCTGGTCATGTGACACAACTGTGCACTGATTGTGTCGTGCCAGTTGAGAGAGACTCAGGCGGAGAGACTTGAACAGAAGCGACTGTGTCGCTTGTCAAGTCGAGAGAGTTGCGTCCGGGGTGTTCGAATTGAGTTTTTTGATGAGTGTGTTGAGTCGGATGAGGAGTTTTCTAGCGCAGGCGATGATGGCAACGTTGTAGGGTTTGTTGGCATCACGAAGTCGCTGGTAGAACGGGTGGATGTGCGGACAGTGTCGGGCGGCGGATTTTGCGGCCATGTAGAGAGCAGTGCGAACGGCTTTTCGGCCGCCGTAGATGCGGCGCTTTCCGGCCCATTTTCCGGACTCGCGCGGATGAGGAGCCAGGCCGGCGATGGCTGCGATCGATTGGCGCGTGAGGGAGCCGAGTTCGGGAAGGTGAGCCAGAAGAGTGTTCGCGGTTTGAGTGCCGACGCCGGTGGCTGTCTGCAGCGCGGTGGCTTGGGAGCTGAGGTGTTCTTCCTGGGCGATGAGGTTCTGGATCTGCAGATCGATCTTCTCAATGGTGATGGTCAACCGCTTGATGCTGCGTTTGATTTCAGAGGCCATGCTTTGATCGAAGCAGGTCCCCTGGCGGTTCTTTTCACGTGTCCGGTCCTCGATGAGCTGGGTTCGCCGATCGGTCAACGCCCGCAGCTTCCGCGAGGAGGGCGAAGCCTTCTCGGTCGGGGCAGGTTGAGTGGCCTCACCGAATCGAGCGATGACGGTGGCGTCGATCGCATCGGTCTTCGCGAGGACCTTTAAACTCAAGGCAGAAGTGCCGGACGCAGGCGGGCTGCACGACCGAGACCCGGATACCCGCGTCCTGAAGGGCATCGGTCAACGCCCGCTCATATCCCCCGAAGCTTCGAGGATCACGTGCGGCACGTCCCACTCCGCGAGGAACGTGATCAAGGTTTGAAACCCTTCATTCGTGTTGGCCAACACACGAAGAGCTTTTTGTGAGGTCGCGAGGCAGAAATCCTTTTTCGCGACATCGATTCCGAGGTAAACTGTGGTCATCTGGAAGTTCTCCCTGTCTTGCAAAAGCGAGCTCCGGCTTGCCGTGCTCAAGCGACTGTTCGGGTGGACACCCCAGAGAGGGCTGTGTGTTCCCGGCTTTTGTCCGATCGTTTCCGATCTGGTAAGCAACCGAACTCCACAGCCCCGAAAGGCACCCCGGCCAGGGTGCCTTTTCGCTTCCAGGCTCGCCAGATTGGCATCCAAAACATACGCCAATTCGAACACCCCGAACGCAACTCTCTCAACTTACAAGGAAAGCAAGACAAGCAAGGGAGGTAACGGATCAGCAGGTGGGGAAAGTGATTGACCAAAGGACGGATATCGGCCATGAATGGGGATCGAAAAAGTACCACGGAAGACACGGTGAACACGAATTAAAAGGAGGACGACAGCTTGTGCCTTCCTTCGTTGCCTTGCTTACCTCCTGTTCAAATCCTTGCATCGGCATTACATCGTGAGTGACGAGTGATCGGCTCTCACTGAACAGCGACTAGAGCCGGGCCAATGCAAGCAGCCGCCCGAAACCGGTGGGCTTCGGGCGGCTGAGTGTGAGGAGAGAGATCCCTGTTTGGGTTACTTGAGGCTGATGTCGGGGAGGCCATCCGCATCGGCGTCGATCGTCTTCAAATCAACGTAGACATAGGGGCGCTGGTAGGCCTCCTTGTCTTTATGTGCATAGGAGACCCACATGCGGAAATCGGTCGCGTCGTAGACCACGTTCTCGACGTTCCCGCCCTTGATCGGAATACTGCTAGCGAGTTGGACGAGTTTCTCTCCCGTGAGCTTCCCATGCTCCGCCTTCAACGTGGGAAAGGCCCCGCGACCTTCGTCATTGTAAACACAGCCCGTCAACACGCGCGGGGCGAATTCATCGGTCGGGTCATTGTCCTTCCAGATCGAAAGCCATTGATCAGCCCCTTCAGGAGCGTGTGCCCGCACCTTCACCGCTCGCAGCTCCTTCTGTCCATCACCAAAGACGAAGTGGTAACGTTTCGTCGGCGGGACCGACTGAAAGATATCGAGCACTCGGATCAGCGAATCCCCGTCGTAAAGCATCGTGCGGAAGAACGTCGTGAAGTGCGGGGCATGAATCTGGTACGGTGCCTCTTTGCCGGGGGAATCGCCCATCTCGGCGAGTGCGATCCCCTTCACGTTCATGCCGGTATGCGCCCCGATGACACCCGCAAAACTGGGGACCACATGCGGCGTCCCCTGGTCTGGAATGTAGAGCACGATCATCGGAAACTCATGGGCACCGACCTCCATGCTCCAGTCGAGATTGCGGGTTTGATACAGGTGGCCATCGACGGTTGCGTCGCCCCAGACGGCAATGCTGCTGCACGAGTACGGCATCACGAGCGAGACAGCGTGCAAAGCTTGAAAAGTGGCCAACGGCAGCCCCGAGCCATCTGCCAGCCCGATTAACTCCTGCTCCACGCGATCATCGGTGTAGGACGCTGAGCGAGACCAGACTTCGGTCAAAAAATCCGTCGAGACACCCAACTCCTTCGCAATCCCTGCGAGAGCTGGGGGGACGAACTGGTGAATCTCCTGGCGAGTCAATTGTCCCAGGTGATAACCCATCTGGTAGGGCGTTCCTCGTACAACCGCGAGTGGATATTGAATCTCCCCACTGCCGATCATGGTGCGGTGGCCACTGCCCCCTTCGAGAGAAGGCGTCAAGTAGAGCTGGGGCTTTTGAGCTGCGGAGGACTTGGAGCCAGTGAGCGTCTCGGCCTTATCCTCAGCCAGCAGAGATGCCCCGAGTCCCACCGCTCCAGTGAGCAGTCCACAAAACACAGCCAATAGAATTCGACGAGAGGTGATGTTCATGAACAAAAGCTCCAGAACCGGAGAATAGAAACGAGCTGTCAGTGCCCCGGACAGTTGTCGTATGTGACTAAAACCTTGGGCTGGCCATCGAACGGCGTCGACCACTCGGGCATCGACAGCTTATAACCGGCGTCGACCAAAGCCAGCGTCTGACCTCGCCCGAAGGTGAGCTTGTCAGCATACGCCATCCAGCTCGACACCACGCCCGCATGCTCGAACGATACCGGCTCGACCGAGTCGCCAGCCCAGGCAATCGCACCAGCCCAAACGCCCAATGGTACAGAAATCCACCAAAAACGTTTCATCGCGAGTCACTCAAAGGGAGCGGCATTTCGACCGAGAATCGTCTCTTCACACAAATTTCACACATTCATCCTAACAAGACTGTCCCGTCACGCCACAGTGTCAACACCACTCCACAAACGGCCTTTGGGGCAGATTGATTCGCCCTCAATACCTCCCGCAGGTTCCCACTTGCTCCGCAAGGCCTAATACCGCCAGCCTTGGGCGAGTTGGAATATTTCCCCCCGCAAACCGGCTGGAACTGGAAAACGACCCGCTCCGGTTGGTAGTCTTCCGCACCAACGGTCTGTCATTGTGCCCTCCCCGGGTCGCCAGGCCGTCTCCGACGGAGCGACAGCCCCCATGAAGTTTCGATTTCCGATCGTCATTATTGACGAGGACTTTCGTACAGAGAACACATCTGGCTCAGGGATTCGCGCGCTGGCCAAAGCCATCGAAGACGAGGGAATGGAAGTCCTCGGCGCAACGAGCTACGGCGATCTGTCGCAATTTGCCCAGCAGCAGAGCCGCGCATCGGCCTTCATCCTCTCCATCGACGACGAGGAACTGGCCAACGGCGAGGGACGTGACCCCGACAAGGCGATCAACAACCTGCGCGGGTTCATTCAGGAAATCCGCTTCAAAAACGCCCACATCCCTATCTATCTGTATGGGGAGACGCGGACTTCCAGCCATATCCCGAACGATATTCTGCGGGAGCTGCATGGCTTCATTCACATGTTCGAGGACACGCCGGAGTTCGTGGCTCGGCACATCATCCGCGAAGCAACGGCCTATACCGAGGGCCTGGCCCCGCCGTTCTTCCGCGCGCTGATTCACTATGCGAAGGACGGCTCGTACTCATGGCACTGCCCCGGTCACTCGGGCGGGGTGGCGTTCCTGAAAAGTCCGGTCGGGCAGATGTTCCACCAGTTCTTTGGGGAGAACATGCTGCGGGCCGACGTGTGCAACGCGGTCGAGGAACTCGGCCAGCTGCTCGACCATACGGGCCCCGTGGCCGCGTCGGAGCGGAACGCCGCGCGGATCTTCAGTGCCGACCACTGCTACTTCGTCACGAACGGGACGTCGACCTCGAACAAGATGGTCTGGCACTCGACCGTGGCGTCCGGCGACATCGTCGTTGTCGACCGTAACTGTCACAAGTCGGTCCTGCACTCGATCATCATGACGGGAGCGGTGCCAGTCTTCCTGATGCCGACGCGGAACCATCTGGGAATCATCGGCCCGATCCCACTCTCCGAGTTCACGCCGGAATCGATTCAGAAAAAGATCGAAGCCAACCCGTTCGCAGCTGCGGCCCAGAAGCGGCACCCCGAGCGGAAGCCCCGCATCCTCACCATTACGCAGAGTACCTACGACGGGATCATCTACAACGTCGAGACATTGAAGGAACTCCTCGACGGCAAGATTGGCACCCTGCACTTTGATGAGGCGTGGCTGCCGCACGCGACGTTCCATTCCTTCTATCGCGACATGCACGCGATCGGAGCCGATCGACCGCGTCCGAAAGAGTCGATGATCTTCGCAACTCACTCCACGCATAAGCTGCTGGCCGGGATTTCGCAGGCATCGCAGATTCTGGTGCGGGAGTCCGAGACGCAGAAGCTCGACCGCAACATCTTCAATGAAGCGTACCTCATGCACACGTCGACCTCGCCGCAGTACGCGATCATCGCGTCGTGCGACGTCGCAGCTGCGATGATGGAGCCTCCTGGCGGCACCGCTCTGGTCGAAGAGTCGATCATGGAAGCGATTAACTTCCGCCGGGCGATGCGTAAGGTCGACGACGAATGGGGGACCGGCTGGTGGTTTAAGGTCTGGGGCCCCGACCACCTGACCAGCGAAGGAATCGGTACCCAGGAAGACTGGATCCTGGGCGCGGACGAGGACTGGCACGGCTTCGGCGACATCGTGCCGGGCTTCAACATGCTCGACCCGATCAAGGCGACGCTCATCACCCCCGGCCTCAACGTCCGCGGGGACTTTGCCGAGACCGGCATCCCAGCCTCGATCGTCACCCGCTACCTGGCTGAGCACGGCGTTATCGTCGAGAAGACGGGGCTCTACTCGTTCTTCATCATGTTCACCATCGGCATTACCAAGGGCCGGTGGAACACCCTTGTGAGCGCCCTGCAGCAATTCAAGGACGACTACGACAAGAACCAGCCGTTGTGGCGTATCCTGCCCGACTTCTGCAAGGAGTACCCGCGTTACGAGGGCATCGGGCTCAAGGATCTGTCACAACAGATCCACGACACCTACAAGAAGCACGACGTCGCCCGCGTGACGACGGAGATGTACACCTCGACCATCCAACCCGCGATGAAGCCGTCGGACGCCTTCGACATGATGGCCCACCGCGAAATCGACCGGGTCGAGATCGACAAGCTCGAAGGTCGCGTCACAGCTGTGCTGCTGACCCCCTACCCACCGGGTATTCCGTTGCTGATCCCCGGCGAACGCTTCAACAAGACGATCGTCGAGTACCTGCAGTTCGCCCGCATGTTCAACGAGAAGTTCCCCGGCTTCGACACCGATATTCACGGACTTGTCGAGGTCGAGAACGGCAAACGCCAGTACTACGTCGACTGCGTCCGCGGCGTTTAGATCGCGGTTGAATCGTCTCTACGGACTGGGACAGACAGAAATGTCTATCCCACTCAAGCAGGGAGCGGGAATAAGATCTCAATGAGATAGTGGTCGCTCCCGGGCGGATTAAAACTCGCCGAGAACCTCGCTCCCGGCGCGCGTACTCAGCCCCTGATACAGCATGAAATCCATGTTCTCACTGAGGCCGCGTACAGAGCCATCCGCCAGTAGAAAATTCGCAAAGCCCACATGTGGAGCTGAGACATCCCGGTCGTCACTCTGAGGCGAGTTCGGGACATTGCCGGTCTGGAACAGCGTCATGTGGCCGTGATCGTCATCGGGCTCATCCCAGTCGCGAATCGCTCCTGACCAGGCGGTCTCATAGGAAAAGTGAACGCCGTGGGACCCGGCCCGCCGAAATGGGCCATACTCCCGCTCTCCCACCATTAAGGTGTTACTCAGCCCGTCAGTAACATCCGAAAACCTTGTCCGGCTGTTCCGACTGAACAATCCCAGGCGTTGCTCCTGAACCGCATCCAGATCCGGCGGCCCGAAGCTCCCTGCGTAGCTGGCCATGGCGTAACGTTCGGGGGCTGGCCCCATCTCAACAAACCCGGTCTGCGAGACGGAATCGGACGGGCACAAAAACACCGGAAGATGATGTTCCCTCGCCTTGAGATTGCTCACATCGTGCAGCGGAACATTCCAATCAAACTCGTTGTAGACCTGCGACTGCTCCAGAAACGGAAGCACCATGGCGCCCCAGCCAAACCCAGCTCCGTTGCTGACAGGGGACGTTGACACATCGGGCTTATACACATACCCCGACGGCAGTACCTGATGAGCCTCCGCATAGTTGTGGAGTGCCAATCCCAGCTGTTTGAGGTGATCTCGGCAACTCGTTCGCCTCGCAGCTTCGCGAGCCTGCTGAACCGCAGGCAGAAGGAGGGCAATCAAGATGGCGACGATGGCAATCACAACCAGCAACTCGATCAGAGTGAAGCCCAGGCGACGGCGAAAAGCAATGTTCATCAAGGCGGAGTTCCTTTCACGGACCATGTCTCTGCGGGCAATAACCACAGAGAACAGTCCGTTAATACCGGCTGGTTCTCTACCTCATTTTGAGACATTCTTGCCGAATTGAAAACCTCGCCCCCACAAATCCCCAAATCAGTTGGTTGGTACACTCACGGGTCGCTGCTCACGACGGCGATGTTGGGGGTGAGGGTGATCTGGTATTCGGCGGGGCGAGTGATTGTTTTCCCACTGGGATTGGCCAGGATCATTTGTCGCCCATTGCAGGCTCGATTCGGATGTTCATGTTTCATCGTGTGTCACGAGCCTTGGCCGAAGAAACGAAGATGCAGAGAGCCCCTGCTCCGAACGACTAACGGTCCATCAGCAATGACAGGCCTTTCCACTTATCGTGACCATCCTCATGCAAGAGGCATTCCCCCTCGACATACGCAAACAGCATGACCCTTTGTGGCGATTATTCTCTCGACCAAACTCATTTTCAGAGCCCCGACAACGACGCAAAAACGCCACGTAGCAAAAACATCGCCACCAACTCGTCAACCGCGTCCAAGGTGAGGCAACTCTATGCCGTAAACATCTGGTGCATTCCCACCGTCAGCATCGTGGCAAGTATTGAACTGACAACAAGAACAACCAGACCGGCGCGGCGGGTTGACTTGATCTGCCACCACATGAGGATGCCCGAGATGCCCCAGAAGCACAGGGCCAGGGCGATGCCATCGACACCGATCGCCCATCCCCACTTCAGATTGATCTCGCTCGGGTAACCACGGGTCAGGTGCATTCGCAACAGAAACGTCCGCAGCGTCAGATTGGTTCCCCGCTGCCCGTTCACTCCGGTGACAGCTGTGGTCAAAGGATTGAATGTCGCGGTCCAGGTCTTTCCATCCACATCCATCGGAAAGCGGATATCGGGCGCGGTCGTCAACGTGACTTCGGCACTCGGGATGCCCTTACGCTCCATCACGACGGGCAACGACTTCTTCAGTCGTTCAACGATGGAGTCGCTGATCTTAAGGCCCTTCGATTCGTGCGGCATGGGCCCCGACATCCCCATCCCCCGTTGACGCGGTCCCTCGGGCTTGGCTGTGGCAAATGGAGCGGGCTCGGGTGGAGGCACCGCTGGTGTGCTCTCCCGAATCAGGCCCTTCGAGACCAGGGGGTCAAAGGTAACAAAGAACGAACGCGATCCCGCCTTGGCTGTGGCAACAAAGGCCTCTCGATTCGCGTAAGAGATCTTGCCCTCGGCCAGCTTGTAGGGCGTGGTGGGCTTCTGAGACTCGTTGAGTGCGGCCACGACGGCTTGGGCCTGCGTCGGGAGATCGGGCAGAGACTCCAGTTCCGTCCCCTTCAGGTCCTCGGGCGAGAACGAGATCGCCAGCGAGTCCGCGAAGAACGTCGGATGATTGAACAGAAACCCTGTCACCCCGTAGAGCATCGCCCAGGGAAACAGGAACACCCCGATGTAGAGGTGGGTCCGCCGAATCACATGCAGCACACGCCGACCAAGCGGACGAGACCTCGGCTCTGTCCGCTCTGGCGTAACTCCCGATTCATTTGAAGACGAGGAGCGAGCGTTCAGGTCATCCGTCATCGACATGGTCAGTTCACTTCCAGTGAGCCCCGCAACTGAACGTAACGAGGCAAGAGATCAAGGTGTTCCGCTGAAGCGAGCCAGGGACAATCGCCCGTGAACCCGACCGCAGGATACCCGTCTTGAATCCCAAGGAAAGTGATATCGACCTGGATGTCTTCGGCCAACAAATAATCGTCCGATGTCATTCCGACTCGGAGGGCCCGGGCTCGTTCTTCACCGGAGCCACCGCGGGAGCTTCGCCCGGAACAAACGGATGGGTCTTCTCCCACGCCTCCCAGGCGACCTCTGGACTGGTTTTACGCCACATCGCAGCGGCCTTACCGATGTGACTGAAGAAGGTGTAGTTCTCGAGAATCGTTTGCTGGGGATTCTCTTTGGTGGTCTTCACGATCCACTGCATGGCCCGGCGGATTGTCTCCTCGGGCGGATGCAACTCTTTGGGAGCAATCGACAGCCATTCGAGATGATGCCCAGTTGCAATCACGATGCTGCGGAACTCATCGGCCTTGGGCTTCTCGACCGCGTCTTTGCCATCGGGCCAGTTGCTGGGCCAGTGTCCATCGGCGAACTGGGACTCGGTGATCAGATCACGAACAGACTCCAGATAGCCCCAGGCATTCTTTCGCTCTTCATCTGACAGGATCTCCGGGAATTCATCGTCGAGACGAATCAACGCCATCAGCGAGTAAACGCGGTGAGTTCCGCTGCAAACCCCCAGCTCCTTCTGACCGCGACGTAGACGTTGCGAGATGAGGTCGAACGAATAGTGGCGTCCGTCCCCACCGATCCACTGATGTTGCGGGGCGATCCAGAGCCCGAAAGCCAAGGCTGTCCATTCGGTCTCTCGTTCGTCGAGACGGAAGTCGCGCAGGGCCTGATCCAGCACGGAATGAATCGTGGCATTACGGCGCCCGGGGGAATAGACCGGCGTCTTCAGTGTCACGCCAGCTTCGGTCAGGCTGGCCAGCCAATGGTCGTGATGGATGCTGCCGCCGTCGGTTCGATCGAATCGAATCGAGACGCCGGTGGGCAAGTCCTGCAGGAGTGGGGCGATCTTCTTGCCCCAGGAGTCGATGAACTTCCCGTGATCGGTCAGGAACTCGGTCAGCTCCTTGCCAGACAGCACCGCGGGGTCCTGGAACTCGGCCCCCACGCCCCACGTTCGCAGTGCGTGTTCCACGTGATTGGGCTTGAGGGCTTCACGAGGAAACCGCGGCTGAACCTGCTTGAGGACCGCAGCCAGATCCTCATCACTGATGAGGTCGGGGCGGTCGTAAAGCGGTTCGATCACGAGCGGCTTCTCGCGCGGTACCTGAACGTGAACGTAGATGTCCTTGTGCAGCAGCTCATGAGTCACAAGCTGTCGCGACTCCGGCTGGCTGACAGCCCAGGTCACCGCAAAAGCGCCCACCGTCAGAAACTGAACGAGCAGGATGGCAACAAGTGAAGGACGACGGGCAGCCATGGGTATTTCTCGAATCACAAGTTCGTGGATGGGGTGGAGAGAGTGAGGAGTTCGCGGGCGTGCGAACGGCCGCTAGAGCGGTTTGATTCGTCGAAACACCGCTCCGACTCCGTCCTCATAGGTCAGCTCCCACACATCCTTCTTCTGCTTCAGTGCCTTGATCAACGCCCCTCGCTGAGCCACATCGATAACCACTGTGTTGACGCTGTACTGGTCGAGCTTCTGCTCCCAACCACCGCCGGCAACACTGACGAGCAGATAGTCTTTCCATACTTCCGCTGGCACCAGATGGGCATGGGAATTCAGGAAGACCCGCATCCCTTTCGGCCCGGCCCACGTGAGGAAATCCCCCCACTCATAGGTGTTGTAGACCTGCCCGACGGGTGGCTCTTCGTTGAGATGAGTCGTCACACCCAGGGGCGTGAAGACTGAAACCGATTTCTGGAATCGCTGGGAACGTAGCTTCGCGTCTTTCGGCTGACCATGCAGCAGCGTGACCCCAAACGGAGTAAACGCGAAGAAGATCCACGACAGCCCGACAGCCACGACGGTATTTAGTCCCGAGCGGGCGGGCAGTGACTCGGCACGGCCGAAATTCTTCCACAGGACCGCAGCCAGATGCAGTCCAAGATAGTACGCCGCCAGTGGCGACCACCAGTTAATCATCCGGGAAGTCCACAACATCGCCAGTCCGAAGACGATCAGCGACAGCACCTCGCCGCATGTCACCCGTCGCGGGCTCAGGCGATAGAGCAGGAACAACGCGATCGTGATCGCAGCTGCCGCCTGTCCTTGATTCATGCGAAGCGAAAGTGGCTCCCACTCGAACAGGTCGGCGAGGTTCGGGTTACTCGTCACGGCCAGCACTTCGCCATACAAACCGATCCCATACGGATTGAGCAGAACTGCCGCAGCTGCAAGTTGAGTCAGCAACACCAGACGACGGACCTCTCCATCACGGAAGGCAGCACTGACCTGCCCCGTGCGCCAAATCACGTCGAAGGCTCGACCGATCGCCATCAGTCCGAGCAGCCCCAGACCAACCATGAACGAACCATGCAGATTGGCCCAGAGTGCAAACGTCAGCGGAGTCACCCACCAGTGCCAGCGTTTTCCCACCGTCGCAGTGGCCACCACGATCACCAGACAGAAACACGCCAGCCCCGCCAGCTGAGGGCGGATCACGATCAACTGCTGATAGTCCCCCCACAGAAACGCGACAAAGGTGGCGAGGGCCGCAGTCAGACTTTCCGTACGACGATAGACCGTACCGACTACGAAGCTGAAGGCCAGCGTGATCAGCCCGGCATACATGAACTGCCCTGCTGAGACACCGTACTTCGAGAACATTCCCCAGCCGATGAGCTGGCTCAACCACGCGGTATCGATGAAGCGAACACCTTGAGCCAGCGGCATCAGGGGCTCAACCTGTGGTACTGACTTGTGAGCCCAGATCCAGCGGCCATAGCTGAGATGCCCCCACAGATCGCTATGCCATAGCGGCTGATAACTCGCTAGAGCGAACAACCCGCCGAGCAGAGCGATCAGAATCACCGACCTCCGGGTCAGCTGGTACTCGGGCGGGATCCGGTCCTGCAGGACGGAGACATCGGCATCCCGACGTTCAAAGAACGGCTTGGACACGACAGCCTCGCTCGGGGGAGGGGTAAGAGTGCTCATGAACGACCAACTGGGATGATAGCGTGCCGCCTGCGACTCAATCGAACCGCAATGCGAATGTTGCGTTTTGGCAGCACTCCATCATGAGCATACGGCGAGCTTTGAACCCCGCCCGCCGGGATTTGCATGCGGCAAGGATGTGAGAGAGTTTCGTAACGGATGTAGCGGTTAAGCCAGTTTTAAGAGCCAGCCACCGTGGACACGACATCGCACCGATCTTGGGAACACAATGCTTGTTCTGCCTATCTCGGCTTCGTATGGAGTGCCGCGGAGAGTTCCCGTCTTAACTCGACCTTGATCTGGTCAGTTCCGTTTCCAGACAGGTGAGTGAAATCGTGGTAGTTCTGACGCCCTTGCGAATCGGTGAATCGAATCTCTCCCTCGGGGGTCAGGAAGTACGAGTCGACCTCCAGAACCTTCACTCGATCGCTCTGGAGCGACCGAACGTATTCATTGGCTGACTGTCGTTTCACGGCCGCGTCAGCGTCCTCTTTCACGGGATGAACACCGTGCTGGCGAAATTCATCCCGCGATGCATCGCGAGGCAGAACTGGGGGCTGAGTGATCAATATCAGGTGGCCTGTGGTCGGCATGATCGCGGTCAGGGCTGTCTGGAGGCGTTCGGGGCGATTGCCGAGTTTGCTGGACCAATCGAGAACCATGACGGTCACTTGGGGACGAGTCTTCTCCAGAAACGCGAGTGAATCGCGATAAACCTGACTATCAGGCAGCGGGGTGTTCCCCTGGGTGCTGATGATGTGCACCGTGAAATCCATTTCACGTGATAGCTCTTTCAGCGTCTTGCCATACATCGCCCCGTGGCTGTCCCCCATCAGCACAACGCGCGGACGGTCAGCAGCCACGGCGAAGGTTACGCCACCGGACAACACCTGATCTGGCGAGACACTGACGTAGTTCTCACGACGGATCGTATACCCGAGCCAGGCAATCACGATCACCAGGATGCCACATAACGAGAAGCTGAGACTCTTCCTTTCAGGACGATTCAGCCACGAGCGCAGCGGTGACTCAAGCAGCCGATATGAGAGCCATGCCAGCACGGTCGTGGCGACCACTTTGCTCACCAGCCGCACCATCCCCGGGCGGTCGTACCATGAATAGTCGATAAAACAATATACTGGCCAATGCCACAGATAGAGCGAGTAAGAAATCTTGCCAATGAAAACGCAAACGCGATGGGAAAGCATCCTCTGAATCAGCGTTTGAGCCTCTTCCGGGCAGGCGATCATCATCGTTGTGCCAACCACCGGGAGAACCGCAACGAAACCCGGAAACGGCATCCTTTCGCGAATCCACGCGAACGAGATTCCGAGCAACAAAGCCCCACCAATCGACAGACATCTTCGGATCCCGATTGAGAGCCGAGAAGCGTCGACAAATGGCTCTAGCCCCAGCAAACACCCCGCCAGTAACTCCCACGCCCGCGTCGGTAATAGATAGAACGCACGCGTCGGATTCCTGCCGGTCAGATAAACACAAGCACCGAGGCTGATCAGGGCGACCAGTGCCACCCCCGCGACCCGTTTTCTCCGACTCACCTTCCAACGCGCTGCCAGAGAGATGACCACGGGAAAGAGCAGATAGAACTGCTCCTCGACCGCCAGCGACCAGTAATGCAGATAGGGTTGAGCATCCGGGGATACCTTGAAGTAGTTCCCCTGCCCCATCAGCTTGATATTCGTCGCCGAAAACGCCGCATAGACAGCGACCGCCCCCGCTGAGGCAAAGTCCTGTGGGGAGTAAAACAGACTGGCCCCCAACAACACTGCGAATGTCACAGCTGCAAACACGGGAAAGATCCGAGAGATGCGGCGCTGATAAAACCGGGAAAATGAGAATCTGCCGCTGTCGCACTCTGAATCGATGATCCTGGTGATCAGGTACCCGGAGATCACGAAGAAAATGTCGACGCCGACAAACCCTCCGGGCAACAGTTCCGGACTCAAATGGAACAGCAGGACAGCCATCACTGCGACCGCCCGGAGACCATCAATGGAGGGGCGGTACTCAATGGCAGACATTCGCTCTCCCGGGTGTAATTCGCTGGACGCCGCTCGCTCAATGCCCACGGGCGGCAGACGGACTTCCTCACTTAAGAATAGAAGCCGTTCTGACTTCGCGGTAGGTCTTCTGATCGGTGTGGACTTGTCTGGCGCGGATGCCTCCCAGTGACATCCTCTTCCAGTCATCGTTTGATGCCCAAGCTCGCAAAAACCGTTCACTTGCGACCGTCAACTGGCGGGCGGTACAATTCCGGCTTGGCATCGGTCCCGATACGGACTGCTGGTCGCCCGCGCATGTCGACGACTGGCCCATGCATCAGAAGTCTCGTCAGCGCAGGAACTTAGCGAGATCGAGGCACCCCCTTCCTCAGGAGCATTCTTGTGACAGTGAAAGTGGCCATCAATGGCTTTGGTCGTATTGGACGTCTCGTGTTTCGCGCGATGGTCGAGCAGGGAATCATTGGCAAGGATGTCCAGGTCGTCGCTGTCGGCGATATCGTTCCGGCGGACAACCTCGCTTACCTCGTGAAGTATGACTCGGCCCAGGGCCGGTTCAGCGGCACCGTCTCCTCGAAGAAGTCGAGCCCAGACAAGGCGGAGGACGATGTCCTTGTCGTCAATGGCCACGACATTCAGGTCGTCAGCGCCAAGTCCCCCGCCGAACTCCCGTGGAAGGCCATGGGCGTCGATGTCGTTATCGAGTCGACCGGTCTGTTCACCGAAGCCGAAAAGGCCAAGGGACACATCACCGCCGGAGCCAAGAAGGTCATCATCTCCGCACCTGCCAAGGGCGAAGACATCACCATCGTCATGGGTGTGAACTGCGGTAAGTACGATCCCGCCAAGCACCACATCATCTCCAACGCCAGCTGCACCACGAACTGCCTGGCACCAATCGTTGACGTGCTCGTCAAGGAATTCGGCATCGACGAAGGCCTGATGACCACCGTCCACGCTTACACCGCGACCCAGAAGACGGTCGACGGTCCCAGCAAGAAGGACTGGAAGGGTGGCCGTACCGCCGCTCAGAACATCATCCCCAGTTCGACCGGTGCCGCGAAGGCCGTCGCTCTGGTCTGCCCCGAAGTGAAGGGCAAGCTGACCGGGATGGCGTTCCGCGTTCCTGTTCAGACCGTGTCGGTCGTCGACCTGACCGTCAAGACCTCACGCGACACCAGCTACGCCGAAATCGCAGCTGCGATGGAAAAGGCCAGCCAGACCTACCTGAAGGGTGTTCTGGAAGTGGCCAGCGACGAAGTCGTGAGCACCGACTTCATCCACTGCCCCGCTTCGTCGATCTTCGACAAGGGCAGCGGTATCGAGTTGAACAGCCGGTTCTTCAAGCTCGTCAGCTGGTACGACAACGAATGGGGCTACAGCAACCGCGTCTGCGATCTGCTGAAGCTGATCCTCAAGAAGGGCCTGTAAGCCGCTTGGGGCAGGCATCAATGCCTGTCCGAATTGCGTCTTCAGCTGAATTCAAAACACCCTCTGGGAATCGTTCCCAGAGGGTGTTTTTCGTTTGCGGTCTCCTCTGTGCCGAGCGTAGATACGCGTCGAGGCGGTCCTTAGAAGCTTCGCTGCTCCGCATGGAGATCAACCAATGCCAACCCATCACCGAAGTTGTTTAAGAGTCGTCGGTTTTCTATTTGCCCTCTGCATTTTCGGCTGCCAACAGAAGCCTTGGATGGAACACCGCCAGATGACGGACGCTCAACGGAAGGAGCGAGAGATAATCATGGTGCCCATATTCAATGGGCTGGTGGAGGAGAAGCGTGAAACTCCAAGTATTTTCCATGTTCCAGCGATAGAGGGTAAGCCAACGGCAGGCTATCAGCGCCTTCTGGATTTGGCAGATTCAGTACGCCACGATCCTGTGAATCAAAAGAACATCCATCTGTATTACGAGAAACTGATGAGTGTCCCGTCTGAGGTGAATCAAGCAGAAGAAAGTTATCTCTCTTTCATCATCGTTACTCGTGGGAACCACATCGAATCCGCTGAACTGCCACCTCCGATCGACCTGTAGCTGGACTGGCTCGAGTTGAAACGATGGATCCTAAGTTCCAAGTACACATGAGCAGTGGTGACGTTGATCCCGATCAAGAATCATGTTGCACAATCGACAGAGACACGGCCAGTCTCCATACTCCCTTCACCCTGATCGCACTTGGCGTCGGGAACGGAACCAAACCGCTGGCGATGGATGCGCGCGATGGCCTCGGCAATTGAGTCGGAGATTCTTCGAGATCTGTGGTACATGGCCCTCCCCGGTCGGGAACTGAAGCGGGGGCAGATGCTGGGCAAGAAGCTGCTCGGCATTTCGATATTGCTCGGCCGGGATGCTAACGGCGACGTTTTCGCCATGCGGGACATCTGCCCGCACCGCGGCATTCCCTTAAGCCACGGGACGTTTGACGGCCGGGAGATCGAGTGCTGCTACCACGGGTGGAAGTTCAACTGCTCGGGAACCTGTACCGAGATTCCATCGCTGCTGCCGACGCAGAAGTTCGACCTTGATCGCGTTCTCGTCGACCGCTTCCCCTGCCGCGAGGTCCAGGGCAACGTGTGGGTCTTCATGCCCCGGAACGAGCGGGCTCTCCCTGACCCGCTCCCCGAGATCCCGGTCATTCCCGATATCGATGCCTCGCATCAACGCCTGGTCGAGAAGAGCCTGTTCCCCTGCTCGATCGATCACGCGGTGGTCGGTCTGATGGACCCCGCTCATGGCCCCTACGTGCATCGTTCATGGTGGTGGCGATCAAAGAAATCGATGCACCAGAAATCGAAGGTCTTCGCCCCGTCGCACCTCGGGTTCACAATGGTCAGGCACGCCCCCTCGTCCAATTCCAAGGCCTACAAACTCTTCGGCGAGGTCTCGACCGAGATCCGTTTTGAACTCCCCAGCACTCGCATCGAACACATTATTGCGGGCAAGCACCGGA
>JAXMBW010000011.1:0-126975 GCA_046349675.1 Planctomycetaceae bacterium
AGATGGATGCTCAAGCAGGTTTCGAGGCTGCTTTGGCGGAGGCGAAGAAATCGGGGCGTCGTTTGTGGGTCCGAGTCGCCCAGACGCGTACCAACTCATGCTTCCGGTTCTCCTTCTGGCTCAATGAACATAAGGACGTGCTGGCGAAGGACTATGTCATGTTCAAGTTCGACAACATCCGTGACCTTCACGGGCAAGAACTGAGAAAGACATTGAAGCTCGACCGCAAGGGTATTCCTTGCCATGCCATCTATGACGGAGACGGTAAGGAGCTGATCAATAGCGTCGGACCACAAGGCAATATCGGCTGCCCCGTGAGTGATCCCAAGTACTCCATCGATCCCGTAACGACTCGCCATTTCCGCAAGATGCTGGAGACGACCGCACAGAAGATCACCGCTGCTGAAATCGATGAGCTGATTCGCAGCCTGGACCGGGAGTAGGCGGGCCTGATTGGTGGGCCAGTTCTTGGGTGCCCTGGTGCGAGTCTGGGGGGCTACTTCTTTTCGAGGCCTGACATCAGGTGAGTGATCTCATCGGGTGTCAGGCGGACGGCGGTCTTTTCCAGCATGGTACGAAAGTGCTGTCGCCCGGTGTCGTCACTCGGGAAGCCGATATTCTCTCCCTTGGCTGTGTTGGAAGTCACGAGGGGTTTGCCATCTGAGTCGAGAATCGCGATCCAGGGAATTCCTCCCTGGGCCCCCTTGCGGAGCGATTCCATGACGGTTTCACAGTGCTCCCAACGGTGATCCATTTTCACCCAGATGAAGTCTTTTTCCCAGATGGCCCGATGCTTGTCGAGGTACTCCGACAGCAACCAGCACGGCCCGCACCAAGTGGCGGTTTCTTGAAGAAAGACACGCTTGTTCTCCTTCTTGGCTTGAGCCAGTGCATCACTCAAAACGGTTTCAGCGTTGAACGGTGTGAGTGAGTGGGCAGCCAGGAGTGCCATAAGCTTCTCCCTGGAGATCTGGCCATTTTCAGAAATGGCCTGCTCGTCTGCCGAGGCAATTCGCTTACCATCCGGTTCAATCACATGAACGGAACAGGCTGCGTCCGACTCGGACAGGGAAACACCGAATAGCTGTGCCAGAGCCTGTGCGGCCGGAAGTTTTTCGCCCGCGGTATCGATCGCCAAAATGCGAAACGGATTCAAGGCTGTGCCGACGTCGTTGTCCTCATATCGCAGCTGCATGAGTTGCTCGATCGGCTTGTGATTCGGCGTACCGAAGATGATCATGACGCGCTGGTAGCTGAGGGCGGCGCGGCGTTTGGCCAGCTCGAACCGCTCAGTGGGAGTCCCGCGTTTCCCCTTGATGTCGAAGGCCTCGTTGATCTGGTCAGCCAGGGTGGGGGGCTTCCATTCTGGAGCCTTCTTGAGGTCCCCCAAGTCGACGGGATCGACGCTCAAGGGGGTATGGTCTGCGATCCTTCGCCCCAGATAGTGATTCTTATTCGGACCGCTGTATGTCACCCACGTGACATTGTATTTCTGCCCCACCATCAGCGATTTGATCTCGAACTTGCCGTCGGAATCGGTCGTTGTTGCCCCGCCGAAACAATCTCGAAATGGAGCATTCTCATCGCCCATGTGGACTCGAATACCATATGTGATTTTCTGGCCAACGAGAGGTTTTCCGTCTTCGTCCAACAATCGTCCCGTGGCCGACGCCAGCGGGCCAATGGTGATCTCGGTTGATGGTACTTCCTCGTCAATCTCGACCAGACCAGCGAGCTTGCCATCTTCGCTGACCGCATGGATCACGGTCCTGTGAAGCTGGCGAGTGACATTAAATGCCCCTTGCTCATTCGTCACTGCTTCGAATGAACGATGTGAGGTGTCGTGACGATAGACACTCGAAACTTTGGCGTTCGCCACGGGAACATTGTCCGCAGTCTTGACGAGACCTTGGAGGGGGCCCGCTTCTGGACGGGGAGCCTCAAAGTTGAACTCGCGTTGCTGTTCCCCTTTGATCTCAAATTTCTCGATCGAGTTTTGAGAAGGGCCGCGAATGTCGAACTTGCCCGAGCCCACGAACAGTTCATAGTGCCCCGTTTCGTCGGTCTTGGCATGGTGAACAATCATGGGGCAAACCCATTTATTCTCATCCTTCGGGTTGGGAAGTTTGATCTCCGGGAGCGACAACCCATCAATGCCATACTGATACGAATAAACCTGAAAATCCTTGACGGGCTGCTTGTCAGGACCTTGCGTGATTCGCCCATGCAGTCGGGTTGCCGGGCGCATGATAAAGTCGATGTTCTCAACCGGTTGCTTCGGCCAGACTGCGAAACCTGTTCGCGGGTCAGACGCCACCTTGGGTCCGCCGGCGACCACCAGATAGATCATGTTCGGAGCCACCTTGAGTTCGTACTGGCCGTTCTCATTGGTGGTCGTGCCCCCATCGAAATCATCGAACTCGTAACCTTCCCCTTTGGCTCGTATGGTTATTCCGACAGCGGGCGAACCATCAACGTGAATCGCCTTCCCGCGAAGGGGGACCAGCCGATCCAACGTCATGGTCACGCTGCCATCACCTGTTTTCGGATCGTATTTCCCCCTCTGACGAACGTGGTCATTACTCGACGGCCAGAGTTGCAGGCTTTGCGACTGCCATTGGGGAATCCAGTCAAAGACCAATTCTCCTTGCGAATCTGATGTGGCACTGAACTGATCGACCAGATAGCTAAGATTCAAATCTTCTGGTTGATCAGGCTTCAGCAACAACCACGGGTAAACCGAAACTCCAACGATCGGCTGACCGTCCGGTTCCTGCAGGCGGACCTTGACGGGACGTACGCCGTCGAGTGTCAGCTTCACCGGCCCCTCTGGCAGTTCCGGGACCTTGGCATTCTTGTCGCTCAATCGTTCGACTGAAACGGTATAAGCTCGGTAATCGAAGCCCACGCCCCCCTTCCAGGCGTAAACATTCATCACCGGCACAGTCGTTGGTAACAGGAACACGGCGCGCCCTTGATCGTCCGATTTCCCGATGCCGAGGTCGCCAAGTCCGCCGAGCACACCGCAGTTTGCTCCGGCGACAGGCTGTCCATTCTGGTCGACGATGAGCAACTCGGTACGACGAGCCTGGGTCAGTTCCAGCTTGATATCTTCCTTGCCGACCTCAGCCTCCTCCCAGGGCAGAGCCACCGCTGCCTGCAGTTGTCCTTCGGATGCATACGCCCGGAGGAGACGGCCACGGATGGCCTTGCGAGTTGCCACGAGCTCAAAACGTCCGACTTGATCGGTCGTCGATTCCTGGCTCTTGCCGTTCCACACCGAGACAACCACACGCGCCCCCGCCGCCGGTTTACCGTCGGGGTCAACCACTACTCCAAGAACGGTGACCTGGGGCTCCTCAGAGATCGGTTTGCTGTTTGATAGCGAAGTCGTTTTGCCGAGCCCTTTGATCGAGCTCACATGAGGTCGGGGAGCTTGAAAATTCAACTCGCGTTCAGTTTCGTCCTTGATCTCGAACGCTTCTTTAATGTGCTTTTCAAACGGATTGCGAATATCAAACTTCCCGTTGCCGACAAACAATTCGTAATTACCATCTTGGTCCGTCGTGATATAGTGAGTGAACTTCGGACGGACGAGTCCCTTATCCTGATCTGGATTGGGGAGTTTGACATTGTCTAACTCCTGCAAATCCACTCCGAAATGGTTCACGATGATTTCGGCTCCCTTCACCGGCGAGCTGTCGGGATCTTGCGTGAGGCGACCATGCAGTCGCGTGGCAGGGCGCATGGTGAAATCCAGATTCTCGATCGGCTGGCCCGGCCAGACAGCGAAGCCCGTCTGAGGAGTGGACGCCAGCTTATCCCCGCTGGCGGCCAACATGTAAATCATATTGGGGTCGACTTTGAGTTCGTATCGCCCGTTCGCGTCGGTCATGGTCGTTCCACGGAAGACATCGTCCCCGTGGCCTTCTCCGATCGCGGAAATCTTGATTCCAGGTGCAGGGGAGCCATCGCGATTGGTCACCTTCCCGCGGAGGGGGACGAGATGCTCGAGAGTCATCGTGAAAGTGCCGCCACCAGTTTCGGGGTCATAAAGACTTCTGTGGCGGACGTAGCCTTCTTTCGTGGGCCAGAGGATGAGTCCCTGCTTCTGCCACTGGGGAATCCAGTCAAAGACCACTTCTCCCTGAGAGTCTGAAGTCACACTGAACTGATCTTGCATATCGTTGAGATTCAATTGCTCTGTCTGACCTGGTTTCATCAACAGCCAGGGGTAGACCTCCACGCCTGAGATGGCATTTCCGTCCATCCCAGTCACGCGGACTCGTAATGGCCTCACTCCATCGAGTGTCAGTTTTTGCGGGGTGTCTGGTAATTCCGGCGCAAGGGCTTCTGGGTCATCCCGGCGTTGCGGAGGAAGCACATAAGCTCGATAGTCGAAGCCGATGCCTGCTTTATACGCGTACACATAATCCACACGAATGGTGCTAGGGGACATTAAGACTGCTCGCCCCTGATCGTCTGACTTCATGGAGTCTAACGCTGCAACCTCATTCGTGATTCCACAATTCGCCCCGACCACCGGCTTGCCATTTTGATCGACGACGTGGATCTCGACTCTTCGAGCGGGTGTCAGCTCCAACTGAACCGTCGCATTCTCGAATCCGGTCTCTTTCCGCGGGAGCAGTGTGACCGCCTGAAGTTGTCCATCTCTGTCGTAAGCTCGAACAAGGCCATTCAGCAGACGTGTTTGGACAGAGGTGATTTCAAAGTGACCTGTTGAATCGGTTGTGGCCTCCCTGGGGGCTCCCTTCCACACCGTGGCTGCGACACGGACACCCGCAGCGGGTTTGCCGTCGGGGTCAACCACTGTGCCTTGAATGGTGACCGGGGGCTCGCCGGCAGTGGGTGGGGAGGACGACGGGGTTGAGTCCGTGCTTGCCGCAGATGTTTGCTTCTCCGCCGCGGCTAAAGCGTTGGGCTTGGCTGGGAACGGGAGGATGGCCTCCGCGAGTTCTTGAGCCTGATCCTTGGTATAATCACCCGTGATTTCGAACGATCCACGGAGACATTCCTTAATCGTGGCGGCACATCGAATATGACCATTAACGATCACCGCTAGCTGCTGGTCGAGATGCTTGAAAGTCAACTTCTCCATTGCAGCGGCCCCTTTTTCGTCGAGAGTGACGACGATTGACCAGACCATGGAACGACCAGCACTCTCTTTGACCGTGCAATCCACAACATGCCATGGCGTGCTGGCAAGCAGGGCGTGTTCAGGAGTATCCCAAGTAGCAGCCTCCCAGCGTCCCTGAACCTGCCGAGTGTGTTTAACCTTGATGTTCAGTCCACCGTTGACCGACTTGGCGGGAGGGTTGTGGATCGGCATCCAGCGAACCAATGTGTTGTCTTCAGGAAGAGTTTCGGGAAGGATACGGAACTCAATCGGCTTGATACCTGCGTCCGCTTCTTCCGGACTCTGCGTTGTGATTTTTTGCCTCGGCCCAGCTGGAAGTAATGTCGCCGCGGCGACGAGGACCAGTGCTAAGGCGGACCAGCTGAGGGTTCTTCCGGTGGGGAGCCGGGGATCAAGGATTCGACGCATGCGCTGGGTGATATGTGATCCCGAATCGACGACGCCGATCGCCATGGGAGAGGCCGGGCGGAGTGACTGTTCGGCCAGCTTCAGAATTGCTGTCCCGTAATCGCGGCGGTTTCCGGCCAGCACGCCAATGGTCGCCTCGTCGCATGCCTCCTCACGCAATCGCCTCAACCAACGGTCAGCCAGCCAGACGGCGGGATGGAAGAAGTAGACGGCCTTCAAGACCGCTTGTAACAAGCTGCTCAATGCATCATGCCGGCGGACGTGTTGCAGCTCGTGAATCAGCACGGTTTCCAGTTCGGCCGGGGTGAGATTCTGTTGAATCCCGGGCGGGACGAGAATGGCCGGTCGTCGGACCCCGATCAGCAGCGGCGTTTCCACCTCGGTGGACTGATGGAAGCGGACGGAGGCACGCACTCCGACACGCTGGCGGCATTGAGCCAAAAGTTGAACTAACGCGGAGTCCTCGATGGGAACAGAGCGTCCGACGAGTCCCTTCACCAATCGCTGGCCGATCAGGAGTCGCCCCAACATGATGACGACACCCAAACACCACCCCGCAAACAGCCACATACGCCAAGTCCACGTTGCGACTTGCGTGGACACCGACGGAGGAACTGAAGGTTGCGTGATTAGTGGAGTAGCAGAGTGAGCCTGACCAACCGGGGTGGGCGCATCGGACTCGGAACGGTCTCGGTCAGGCGAAAGCGGTCGTTGCCATGCGGTGACGGGGTTGTAAGTACCAACCACGTTCGGAACACGGGAAACCTCCTCAGCAGGCAACACCCACCACGCCCAGCCGGTCGCCAGAGCGAGAGTGGGAGGCAAAATCAGCCTGACAGTAACCAGAGACCATAACACATAACGCAACCTGGCCGAGTGGCGTCTCAAGGCCCAACTCAGCAGGCACAAAACTGCCACCAGGACGATGACCTGCCATGACATGGCAGTCATCCACCGGAACCAGATCTCGAACCATGGACCGCCGAGCACATTCTGTACGGTATTCATGCATCGTCTCCGGATCGGGATTGGTGTTCGTCCAGCATATTTCGCAGCTGCTCCACCTCATCGGCGGTCAGCTGGCTGCGTTCGATCAGACAGTGAATAAACGGGGCGACCTCGCCGTGGAACAGTCGCTGGGTGACCTCATCGACCACGCGGCCGACCACGGTCGGGCGTTTTGATTTGGGGGAGTACTCATAAACGTTACCAACACGTCGTGCCTTAATATGGCCGAGTTTGACCAGACGATCGAGCATCGTCTTGACCGTGCTGTAAGCCCAGCCTTGCGATTCAGCCAATTGCTTTTGCAGGTCGGTGGCGGTTGCCTGGCCAACGCTCCAGAGAGCATCGAGTAACACCCATTCCAGCTTGGTCAGCTCCGTACGCGGTGGCACAGATCACCTCCAAATTCACCATCGAGATTTCTCTATTACGATAGAGACTCTACGATCAACGTAACTGAATGTCAACGACTCCTCTGAAACGAAATGATAAACAGCTTCACTGATACCGTGAGGCTGCCCCCCAATGGGCCTGCGACATCCTGACTATGTTTTACTCATCCGTTAATTAAAAAGTAGCGAGATCACGCCGAATAGCACAAGAAAGTAACAACTCGAGAACGCATACAAGTGTTGTTATGAATCCCAACCCAAAGGCAGCCCGGCTGTCGCCAGGCTCCGTTTTCGATGAGATTGTTTATAGAGCGGGGCTCGCCTGTGGGACTAGCGACCTTCAATGATCAGGTCGACATAGGCAACTCATCAGGTTTCGGTGCAGCCGGTGGGGCGGCAACCGGCTGCGGGGCCTCTTCCCATAATGGGCTCAGCTGGTCGTCCTGTTTCAGGGGGAGTTCGTCCTGCGGGCCGACAATGACATCGCGAAAGCCAGACCTGTTCGCCTGGATCATGAATGATTGCAGAGAGTCAAACGAGAGATCGGGGTCCACCTTCAGTAACAGCTTTGAACTCGATGGTAAGTGGCGGCCAACAAACGCACTCAAAACCTGCGGGAATTGACTGTCAGTTAAGACCTGGACACCGGGGGTTCCGGCCTTTTCGACCAGCAGCACAGCGCGATCTCCGACCTTCTGGCCTTTCTTGTCGTAGACCTGAGTCAGCTCGGCTGTTGTGTACGCTTGCGAAGTAGCTGACAGTGCAATGTTCTCTGCACCGCTGACAATCTCCACTCGGACCTGGTGAGATTCGCAGGCCTTAACGATCGATTGAACGCCGCCGTATCGCATGTTGTCAGAGACATGCAGCCGGACCACCAGTGTCACGGGAACGGGTTGGGGCGATGTCACAGCTCGATAAGCGGTTTGATTGACGACATGCCCCGATGGAGCGGTGACGGCCACTGTGTAGGCTTCCAACCGGATGCCGCCTTTGGCTGCAACCTGTTCACATTCCTTTTTCCAGCGCGACAACAACTGATTCAACTCGGCCAGTCGTTGATCGGGCGCGGCATTGGGCAGTTCACGTCCCCAGCAGCGCAGCCCTGTCCACTGCCCCATATCGTCTGCGATGGCCTCCAACGACATCCGGAACAGTCCCCCAGTATCAACCGGGACCTGGGTGACCGAACCGGTGGAGGGAGCGTCCTTTTCTGGCTGAACCTCCACCTTGGTCACGGCCAGCACAGCTCCTCTGGCCAGAAGATGGGCCAGGGTCGAGATCTTGAACTGAGGTCCCGAGAGAACGAGCGAGTGTTTTGCAGGCTCGGGCTCAGGCGCCGGTTGTTCTGAGTCGGCAACTTCATAATCGTATGCAGGTACAGGGCGAGTGAGTGGGGCCGGGTGATCGGAGACTGGTGGCTCAAGTAAGTGTGGATCCACCATCGCAACAGTGAGCCCCTCCAGCCGAACTCGCCTTGGCAACAGGCTTTCACTTTCCGGGAGTGAGGCGCCAACCACGACCAGGTCCCGTTCTTTAACGGTGGGTTTCTCGTCCAAAGTGACTGTCAGTGTTGCCAGCGTTGTGTTGAACGCAGGCTGTAAGGCTGGCGAAAGCCGAACGTCAGATTTCTTGAATTGATCATCAGAATCGGTCTCCATCGGAGGCATGTAAGTTGGAGCAGCAGCAGGCTCAGGCACTGGAACACCAGGCTGTAACGAGGGGAAAAACGGTGAGTCATCGGCGATCACAGGGCCCGAGGCAGAGGGAACCGCGGGCTCATCGAGTGGCTCCAGCAATTCATCTGCAATCACTCCGCCTCTGGTTGTGACTCCGGAACTGGCCTCACCGGGGACACTGAAATCCGTCGGAGCGGAATGAGAACCAGAAACTCCAGACCCCGCCTCCATCTGTGGTACCAAAGGCGCGGCAGCAGAGGCGGCCACCGTGGTACTGACCGCAGCTGCTGGTCTTACATGACGCATTCTGGGTGACTCACCACTCCAGTACGGAGTGGTGGGCAGGACCTCTTCCTGACCTGGTTGAAGACTGTCGAATGATACTTCCTGTTCCTCGAACACGGGGAGCAGAACCTGGGACAATGCACTGGCGACCTTGGTACTGGCTCCGATCACTGCGACGACACCACAGACGACCAACACCAGAGATGCCACCCCACGCCGAGAACGCCAACGCAGTCGCGTCGTCGTGTCGGTCGAATCCTCCAGAATCCGTTCTACTCGCCCCGACAGAGGGTTATCGTTTGCGACCATGCCAATGACTCCGACCAAAGGACGAAACAGGGGACGAGCGGCGAAATCGACGAGAGCTTTCGCGTAAAGCCCGACATCGATCGACGAACTCAACACGTGGTTATCACAAATCTCTTCCCGCAAGCACGACAACTCCCGCACGATGCGGCGTAGCCCGGGCTCCCACCAGTAGACCGATTGAACCACGCGAGCCAGCAAGGCCCACGCCACGTCGCGCCGCACAATATGCGCACACTCGTGAGTGAGCACGCCCAGCTGCATGTCGAAGGCGTGGCTGGACTGGTCAAGCATGGACTGCGGCAGAATGAGAATCGGTCGCAGTACCCCACTCGTGCAGGGACTCCCCACCCACTCGGAGACCAGGACATCCGGGCGAACGCGAAGGCCCGTCAATTGCATGGCCTCGGTCAGGGGCGTTGCGATCGACTCATCGCCGCACGGTCGGAGGCTTCGCCGTAACTGTCGAACGCGAACCAGATCACGCACCAGCAAATAGCCCGACACAAGACTTCCCGCAGCCCAGACGCAGACCAACCATCGCAATGCCATCGCCAGCAACACGGGAAGCTGACCTGGCCACCCGCTGGCTGGATCAACAGCGACCGCTGGAGCTAGAGCAGCTGTAGGCGTCGGAATCGATGGGGAGTTCAGTGCCGATGAATTCGTCGCGGGGATGGAGGATGCGATTGACGGTTCCGAGGATTGAAGGAGGACTTCCACCGGCGGAGCGGGTGGAGAAGCTACGGGGAGTTCCGGGGGCGGAACAAAACTCGAAGAGGAGGAGGGGCCAGTCACCGCATTCGGAGCGGTGGTGACAACAGGCGTGGGTGTCGCTGCAGGAACTGAGCGGGGTGCTATTGCGGGCTCGGATGTCGATGGAGCGGGAACCGGCAATGCGTTCCGGCTCAGATGCTTGTCCGCCTCGTCATCACGTATGGTCGTTGAGATCGAAGCAACCGGTCCCGAATGAAACGAGAGACGACTCGCCACAAGAGCCAGGCAAGGCCAAACCGCAACCAGGCACAATCCCGAGCGGAATACGAACTCGCGAACAGGCGCTGAACGAGAGCGCAGCATGTATCCAATCAGTAACGTGGTGCTCGAAATGAACAGCGTGATTACAGCCATCACCGAGAACACGACACTCCATTTCGCCCCCGAAAATGCTGTGAACCACCACATGAAGCACCTGAACTTTCGAGGAGGACGGATCCGTAAGGTTTTCGGTTGAGTGGGTTCACATGGAACAAGCGGCAGAACGCCATTAGCTGTTGTGGCTGGAATCGCCCGCAGCTGGCTTGGACTTTGCTTTCTTGGAAGTCGCGCTATCGAGCAGGCGACGCAACCGAGCGATCTCATCGGAATCGAGCGATTGCGTCCCGAGTAGACTCATGACCAGGCTGGAAGTCGAACCTCCAAAGAAGTCACTGATGAACTCTCCGGCAAGCCCCGCGGAAGCAGCCTCTCGCGTCACAGCAGCCCGGAACCGGATGCCACCCTCCGCGTCCTCTTTTTTGAGCCAGCTGCGTTTTTCGAGGCGGTCGACGAGGTTCAGAATCGTGGTCCGGGCAACAGAACGTCGCTGCGAGATAAACTGCCAGATCTCGGCAACGGTCACTCCGCCCGGTCCAGCGGCCCAAACCGCCTCCATGATTTCGAATTGCACTGGAGTCAATTGGCCTTCGGGCATCGCGATCATTCCTTGAGTGCGACTTGATCTACGACTCACTCTACAACTGACGACACGTGTCGTCAACATAAAAATCGATGCTCACAGGATCGCTGGCCGTTCCGGTTTACGCGTTAGCCATTGTTTGATCACCACTTACAGCACAGCATCGGATTTCCACAATTCTGACAAGATACCACGACAGAAACTCGATCTGGCGACGCACTGAGAGGTAGAGAGAACGCCGTCAGTGGGGCACCGGAAAGAATGGACTATCGAACTCGCGCCCCCTGAAGCGTGATTTCCGTGAGCTGTGGATGGCCCCTGTCCCCCACCGGGGCCATCCATACCACGGGACGGATCGAGGTTCGCCCGCACGAATCCCAGCTGGCCTAGGGCGTATATCCAGTTGCTGGCCAGCCCTTCGTAACGAGCCTCCAATCACAGCGTGCTCCGCTCTCCCCGGTTGATATCGCTTTGTATGCGTACAAAACAAACAAGGCCTCTGGTTTTAGCAGAGGCCTTGGAAGACACGGAGGTGAAGCTAGACTCAGTCCATGAAGATCCGCTTCCACTCGGAGTAGATGCAGTCGAGGAGGGCCCGGCCATCAGGAGTCGCGATGAACTTGGCATAGCCATCTTCATTTGCGACAAGTTCGGCGATCGCCACGGTTTCGCCGTCCTCTGAGAAGAGCCAGTTCGGCTTCGTGAACCAGGTCACCACGTCAATCAGATCCTGCCGAGATGCGGGCAGGTAGCACTGACCTTCAATGAACAGCTGATAGCCGTACTCTTCGAGCTTCGGGAATGGGGGCGAGCTGTCGGTGCCCTTCCAGTAGGGAGCAAAGACCGACTCTTTGTCGGGACTGACGTTCGGATTGTGGAGCATGTCGATCGCGTTCCACGGGCAGATCGTCAGCGTGTACAGGTCGGAACTGTCATTGGGGGAGCGGTAGCACATCTGGCAACCGATGCACCGCGAGGTGTCGATCTGGTGGTAACTCTGGCCCGGCATGTTGCTCGGGACTTCGTAAATACAGTCCACCGGGCAGACCGTCGCACAGGACTGGCAGCTCGTGCAGGAGTCCTTGTTAATCACGTTCAGGTAACGAGTTTCCTTCTTCCGGTCGTCCTTGCGGGTCTGGAAATACTCGGTGACGGAAATGGTCATGGCTGGCAGAACTCGTTTTTCGGGTCCCCATCGAACGGACACGCTCATCGTCGTCCGCATCAGTGTGTGAGGAAGGATAGCGTACACAACTTGCGTCAGCCAGCAGGGATACGCCTGCCCGGGGCGGTTTCTCAGCGGCGAGAGTGCCTAGCCCGTACGCCAGTCAGGCCGGCGGGCAGTTTTCGCAAGTTCCTTTGCCCGCCCCGATGCGGGTGGTAAGCTGATTTTCCGCCTGATGAACTGCGCCAGACCGACCGGGAGAAAAACATGCAGCGATGGGGATTGCTTGGAGTGCTGATGATGACCGCAGCCACCTTCATGGGAGGCTCTGTCCACGGGGGTGAAGGGGTGCTGGAACTTCGAATTTACACCTGCGAGCCGGGGAAACTGGCTGCCTGTAACGAGCGATTCCGCGATCACACGACCAAGCTGTTCGAGAAGCACGGCATCGAGAATGTCGCCTACTGGGAGGCCAGTGAGGGGCCGACCGCCGGAAATACGCTGTACTACATCCTTCGCTACCCCAGCCGCGAAGCCGCCACAAAATCGTGGGAGGCCTTCCGCGCAGATCCGGAATGGCAGGCAGTCCGCAAGGCCAGCGAAGACAAGCACGGCAAAATCCTGGCCAAGGCCCCGGAATCGATCTTCATGACGGAAACCGACTACTCTCCTCCCACAGAGAAGGCCCGCCAAGACAAAGTCTACGAACTTCGCATCTACACAGCTGCGGATGGCAAGCTGGAAGACCTGCACGCGCGGTTCCGGAATCACACCGAGAAGCTGTTCAACAAGCATGGCATGCGTTCGATCGGCTACTGGTCACCCACCGATCAGCCGAAATCGAAGAATCAGCTGTGGTATGTGCTGGAGCACGCCAACCGCGAGGCAGCGACAGCGTCATGGAAAGCCTTCATGAACGATCCAGAGTGGAAGGCCGTGGCCCAGAAAACCGAGGCGAACGGAAAGCTGCTGGCTGTTCCCCCGGAGGCGGTGTATTTGAAGACGCTCGATTACTCGCCGAAGCCGTAGTATTCAGAGCAGAAGCTTATTGAAACGCGAAAGCCCGGCGGTTGTCATCGCCGGGCTTTCTGTCGATTCATGGGGCTTGGGATGAGATGGCCCCAACGGCTGGCTCTCAATCAAAACGGACGCAGTCACGCCCTGAGGTCTTCGCCAGATAGAGCTGCTGGTCAGTATGGGAGATCAGATCCTGTTCCGACAGCAGTTCCAGCCCGTTAGTATAAACACCGCCGACACTGATCGTGGTAATCAGTTCGGGACGATCGGGCAAAAGCGGGCTCGAGCGGACCAGCTCACAGAGCGACTCCGCGACCAGTCGGGCATTCCTCTTGGAGGTCTCGACCAGGACGACGGCGAACTCCTCGCCGCCGATTCGTGCGACGATCTCATCACCCCGGACTCGCCCCCGGATTCGAGCACTCAAGGCCTTCAGGATCTCGTCACCGACCAGATGGCCATAGGTGTCGTTAATCTGCTTGAACTTGTCGATGTCGAAGATCAGCAGCGAAAGCTGTCGGCCATGTCGCTGCGAGCGAAGAACCTCTCGCCGGAAGGCATCCTCAAAGTACCGCCGGTTATAGACGTTGGTCATCGCATCCAGCGTCATCATCTCATAGACAGCTTCGTGGTAGTGGATCTCCACATGATCTGATGACAGAAACTTGAAGATGTGATTTCCCAGCCGGATCTGATCGCCCGGCTTTAGAATGACTGAGGAAATTTGCTTGTCGTTGACAAAGGTACCATTGCGGCTGTTGCAGTCGGAAAGCTGATACCCGGCTTCCGTCAGTTCCAGGACCGCATGCGTGCGCGACATGAAATCATCGTTGATTTCCAGATCGGAGGTCTGGTCGCGACCGATGGTCAACCGCCGGTAGGTCAAGGGAATCAAACTGCCACTGACTCCCGCAGGATAAATACGGACGAGGCAGGACTGCTTGTTTTCTGCAGCCTGTCCGTCGAGCCTGGGTGTGACTTGTGTTTCTGAAAAATGAAAGCTGGGAACCGTGTTGATCATGAGAGAGCATCCCTGAAGTTGACTGAACGGGAGAACATGGGCCCGGCTGAGCGGCGAATGCCACCTCAAAACTAGCTTTGGCAAGGAAGGGATGATGCCGAGGTTGCCATTTGGGAGACGAAATCTGGACGGTTTATGACGGTTATGCCGATCTCCCGGCCCTCGCAACAAAAAAACACGCTCCCGACGCCTGGTTGACCGCAAGTAAACTGCACGAGGGTGCGGGTTTCCCCTGCCCTTCGTTGTGACATGTGTTGAGCCCCTTATCACCGTTATGACCGGGCGATCAATTCGGGACTTCATCCGGATTCCCGGCGCCGCGCGAGGTTCGCCGACCTAGGCTTGCATGGTTTTCACCAGAAGGCAGCGGAGTGTTGGGGGCCATTTAAGAGGCGTCACGATGTCCGGAATCACACACACGCTCGGTTCTTACCTGACCGTCTATAAGAAGACACTGGTAGACTTCTGGCATAACATGACGCCGCAACAGTATGCGTCGATCCTGATATTTGTAGCTGTGATCGGATTTCTGGCCATGCGGAGTAAGGGGCGGTAAGCGAACGCCCGGTGCGGTTCGTGTGTCCAATTCCAGTAATGGTCGTGCTTCAGCGTCCTGAATTGGCAGATTTCAGCCATTTTCCAGCAGTCTTTGCAACGCCGACGCCAGCGTCTCGAAAACGCCACATCGCGTCACGACTCATGAATCAGTCGCGTCTGCCGAGGGTTGGGCGAAGAGCCGCCAAACTCGCATAAGACAAATTGACTCTGCAACTTGGCGCGAGTAGGAATGAGTGTGGAAAGAGGAACTTGAGGATTTTCCGACGTTTTTCAACGTCTGTGAAAATATTGCGTGGACGAGTGATGGGGCTATGATAGGATGGCCGCGCGATTCGCAAGAATCGAGGGGGCATTCCGGTAAGCATCGAGTGACGCATCTTGTGGAACGACGATGACTTACAACCCAGCCAGAAATCGTCATCGAACGCGAATTTTCTGAGTTGGAGCAGCGGAATTCCAGGGGGGTGAGAACGAAGGAAGAGCGAATTTTCGGGGACTGAAACAGCGGTTTGGCCGACCAAGGTTCCCCAGATTCAGATTTCTCGTTCGTCCAATCTTTTCGCGTTGCGAAGTCGGCTTTCGAGTTCATTTCGCTGACAAGGATCAGTTCCGGGGGGAATCACCGTTTTGCACGGATGAAGTGCTTGAGCGTTCTTTCTTTCTCATGCGAAGTTGGCGTTCGTCTGTGATTCCAGACGTATGTTGATTCGGAGATTCACGGAGAACAGGTCAAGGGATGGAGACGATCACTCGAAGATACGGTGCTTGCCGGTGATTCCCCGGAGGTCCGTCTGACTCGAGACCAATCGACATGGCGGATTGTTCCGCCTGGATGAAACACACCGGCGGCGTCATACGCTGCCAACCGGACTTCTACTCGGGTGTAACGGAGTCGCACCAGAGTGTGAAGGTTCTCACAGAAGATACGAGGAGTCTGCAAGGTGCATCGATACGATTCAGGACTGAAGGCATTGATGGAAGCGGCCGCCGAGCGGACGTTCTTGACATACCAGATGGTCGACAAGTACCTGCCTGATGAGGGCGGGGAATCCACGATGGTCGAACAGATCATCATGGCTCTGGAAGAAACCGGCCTGCCTTTGGTGAACGATCCCGATGCTCCCCGCTCCGTCGCTGAAAAGACGAAGATGGAGCAGCAGGCCAAGGAGAAGGAAGACCGCCCGGTCGTTCCGACTCACGAACTGGCCCGCGTGCTGATCGAGCCGGAAAGCCCGATGTCCTCGCGTGATCCGATCCGGATGTACCTGAGCCAGATGGGTAACATCCCCCTGCTCTCCCGCGAAGACGAAATCTTCCTCGCGAAGCAGATCGAAATCACTCGCAAGCGATTCCGTCGCAAGATGATGGAGTCGGACTACGCGATCAACATCGCTCTCGACATCCTGGAAAAGGTCCACACCGGCGAGCTTCCCTTCGAGCGGACTCTCCGAACCTCGGACACGGAAAACACCCAGAAGGACCAGATCCTCGGCCGCATGCCGATCAATCTTCCGACTCTGCGTCACCTGGTTCAGAAGAACCGGGAAGACTGGCAGATCATCAAGTCCGAAGAAGCAGCCAAGAAAGACAAGCAGCTGGCCCGCGACCGCATGGTCATTCGCCGCCGCAAGCTCTGCTCGCTGTGCGAAGAACTGAGCGTTCGTACGCACCGCCTGCAGCCCATCTTCAAGAAGATGGAACTGATGGCCACTCGCATGGTCCAGCTGGAGCGGGACATCAACGCCCTGAAGAACCGGCTGGCAGCTGCTCGCGAAGTCGCATCGATGACTCGCGAACTCGAAGAATATGTCGATCAGGTTCAGGAATCACCGCGTGAGTTCAAGGCTCGCCTCGACGAGACCCGTGCTCGCTTCGACGCCTGGACCGACGCCAAGCAACAGCTGTCGGGTGGTAACCTGCGTCTGGTGGTGTCGATCGCCAAGAAGTACCGTAACCGCGGTCTGTCATTCCTGGATCTCATTCAGGAAGGCAACGCCGGTCTGATGCGCGGTGTCGAGAAGTACGAATACCGCCGCGGTTACAAGTTCTCGACCTACGCGACATGGTGGATTCGCCAGGCGATCACTCGGGCTGTGGCTGACCACGCTCGGACGATCCGCATCCCGGTCCACATGTTCCAGAGCATCTCGACGCTGAAGGCGAAGAGCGAGCAGATCCGCCAGGAAACCGGACGGGAACCTACGATCGAAGAACTGGCCGAAGCGGTCAATCTGTCGGTCGAGGAAACCGAACGCATCATGAAGACCTGGAAGCACCCGATTTCGCTCGACACTCCCGTCGGCGAAAGCGAAGACTCCAGCTACGGGGACTTCCTGCAGGACGACAGCGAGAGCACTCCCGCCGACTCGGCCATGCACCAGATGCTCCGCGACAAGATCAACCATGTCCTCAAGAGCCTGACCTATCGCGAACGCGAGATCATCAAGCTGCGTTATGGTCTGGGTGACGGCTACAGCTACACCCTCGAAGAGACTGGACGTATCTTCAAGGTGACCCGCGAACGTATCCGTCAGATCGAATCGAAGGCCCTCCGCAAGCTCCAGCACCAGACGCGTGCTGAGCACCTGAAGGGCTTCGTCGAGTCGATCTTCCCGGGTCAGGAAGCAATTCTGCCCGACGTCTCCTCGGACGTTCCGGAAGAGGACATCGAAACCGTCGGAGCATACTAACTCCGCCGGACCCCGTTAGCCGCCGGGCTCGCCCGACGTGTCAAACTCAAACCACACCCCAGCCTCTCGAAGCAATTCGAGGGGCTGTGTTGTTTTACGAGGGTCCGTGCTTGGAGAGTCCGGCGACGATGCCTCACGTTGACCCTCGTCGCTGGCCTGAGATACAGTCGCTCTGCCCGACCGCCACATGAGAGCCACACATCCTTGGACCGTTTCCTCCCATCGCCCCTGCGTTCACTGCTCCAGCGGCTGGAGGTGAACCGGGCTGTCGGGTATCTGCTGCTGTCACGCGGCTGGCAGTTTGTGTCGGGAATTTTCACAGCTGTCTTGATCACGTCCTGTCTCAGCGAGACGACGAACGGTGACTACCAGCTCTTCAACAACCTGCTCGGCATGCAGTTGTTTGTCGAACTGGGAGTGCCCGTCATCGTGATGCTGGTGACCAGCCATGAGTGGTCACAACTGCGATTCGATGAACAGGGACGAATCGAAGGTGGTGAAGAGGCCCTTGACCGGTTGGCCGGGCTCAATCACTTTGTCACGAGATGGTTTCGGGGCTGTGCCGCTGTATTCCTGATTGGGATGTCAATCTACGGGTATTACGTCATCAGTGACCATGGCCAACGGATCGACCTGCTGGCTCCCTGGCAGGCACTAATCATCGTGAATTCCGCGGCAATTCTTTTGATGCCGAAAGTCTCCATCCTGGAGGGCTGCAATCAAGCCGGAACGATCAACGCGATCCGATTACCCCAGTCAATCACCGGGACCATTGTCGTCTGGTACTGCCTGCTGATGGACTGCGGCTTGTGGACCTTGGTGGCGTCGACCTTTGTCCGTTGGGCCTGGGAATATGAACTGGTCCATCGTCGATATCGCGAAGCCTTTCGATCACTCGAGGAGCATCCCGTCGCTCAGCCTATCTCCTGGTTCCAGGAGTTGTGGCCGCTGTCGTGGCGTACCGCGATGCAGACGATCGGTTCCTACTTCAGTTCCTTCTACTTCGTCCCTGTCATCGGCCACTTTCAGGGAAAGATCGAGGGGGGCCGATTTGGGATGACCTGGCAGATTCTGCCCACCATGCAAGCGGCAGCTCTCTCGTGGATCAACACCCGGATGCCGGAGTTCGGCGCGATGGCGGCGCGAGGTGAACATCAACAGCTGCGGCGACGCATGGTGAAGACTGGTCTCATCTCGCTGGGTGTGTTCTTAGCGGGAGCGGCCGCGTTCTGCCTGGTGTTGTGGGGACTACATCAAGCTGAGGTCCGTCAGGTCAAACGATTTCTGGATCTGAAACCAACCGGACTGCTGATTGCCGGATTGGCGTTCATTCTGATTTCGAACGTGTTGCAGATCTCGGTGCGGATCTACAAGAAGGACCCGTTTCTGTTCCCCAACACGATCACCTCAATCCTGATCGCGACGCTGTCGTGGTACAGCTGCCAGCGGTGGGGGACGATCGGTGTGGCTGCGGCCTATTGCGCGATCACCGGCGGGTGGCAGCTTCCGATGAGTGCGTTACTGGCATGGCAGCATCAACGGTCGCTGGCCGGGATGGCGAAGACTGAACCGACCGTGTCATCGTCATGACTCTTCAAAACTCTCAAATCCCAACTGTCGGATCATTCTGCGGCAATTTCAGATCTGGCCTCGAAAACTGCTCAAGTGTCAGAGTTTGTGGGTTGCGAAAGGTCTTTGTCGCAGGCGGAATGCTCCGAACACTCTTGGATTCAACGTCCTGTCGAACATGCAGTTACGACACCCGGTAGTTTGTCATACTCGCCGGACGCAATTTGACCACGCTCCAGAGCGAGTGTAGACTCTAATCGCAACGGGGCGGTCGGAACTGAGGAAGAGCGACGGACGCTTGTACACTTGTCCGACCCATGTTGCACAGTTGTGATTGATCTTCGGATCGAGTGACTTCTTCCACTTCTGCGGGAGATGCGCTCTGCGAAGGCAGACACAGCTGGGGATTTTCCCAACTTGTGACGTGGGCGGGTGCCTGTGGATCAGTCGAGCGACATCAAGGAACAGGTCCGTGCACAAACGGACATTGTCGCTCTCATTGGTGAGGCGGTGGCTCTGACTCCGCAACGTGGTGGCCGTGAGCATGTCTGCCTGTGCCCCTTCCACGATGACCACAATCCCTCAATGAGGGTCTACGCTGACCGGCAGACTTATCGCTGCTGGGTTTGTAATGCCGGAGGAGATTGCTTCACCTTCGTGCAGGAACGCGAGAAGGTTGGCTTCCGCGAGGCATTGGAGATCCTGGCCAAGCGGGCGAATATCAAGCTGCCGGAGTACGCGGGTAAACGCAGCGACGAAGATGGCCGCACAGCCATGTTCGAAGTCCTCCTGTGGGCTCAGGAACTGTTCCACAAGACATTCATGACCGATCCCTCGGCCGAACCCGCTCGCGAATACATTCGCAGCCGGGGCATGACCCGAGAGATGGTCACCCAGTTCCGCATTGGCTACCACCCGAACAACTGGGACTGGCTGCAGAGCCAGGCCCGGGGCAAATTCAAACTCGAACAACTGGCCGCAGCCCGTCTGATTGGTGAACGCGATGGACGGTCGGGCTATCACGACTTCTTCGTGGACCGAGTGCTCTTCCCGATTCGCAATGAACGCAGCCAACCGGTTGGCTTCGGCGGGCGCATCCTGCCCGGATCCAATCACCCGGCCAAGTACTGGAACAGCCCGGAAAGCATCCTCTTCCAGAAGAGTAAGCTCGTGTTCGCTCTCGACGCGGCTCGCGACGAGATCCGCAAGACCGAGACGGCACTCATCTGTGAGGGGTACACCGATGTCATCGCCTGTCATCAGTATGGGGTGAAGAACGCTGTCGCGACTCTGGGCACTGCCCTCACCGACCAGCATGTCACGATCCTCAAGCGGTTCGCTCGCAAGGTCGTGCTCGTGTATGACGGAGATGCGGCGGGTCTGGCAGCTGCGGAACGAGTGCTGGAACGATTCATTGCCCAGGATGTCGATCTGCGGATTCTGACTCTCCCTGAGGGGCTGGATCCCGACGAGTTCCTGGCGTCCCGCGGTGCCGATGCTCTGCGGGAACTGGTCGCCAACGCCCCCGAGGCTCTTGACTTCAAGCTCGGTTGCCTGCAAGCCAAATATCCGGTGAAGTCCCTCGACGGACGGCAACGGATCCTGGAAGAGATGCTGCATTTGCTCGCCTCCGCTCCGCGGATGTCGCAAACTGTTCGAGAGAACCTGCTGCTGGCCACATTGGGGCAGCGGCTGGGACTGTCGGAAGAAAAAGTCCGAGAGCGGTATCTCGAACTGCGAAATCAGCCGGAGCGAAAGCCGGCCCGGCCAGTCTCCATTGCGATGGAGGAACCGAGTCGGCGGCCCAACGAAACAGCTCGCCTCTATGCGGGTCGCCTGACAATCAGTGATCGATTGGAATGCGACTTGCTTGAGTCACTGGTCACTGCGCCTGAGTGGCTGAATGCCGTGGAATCCGAGTGTGAGGCATTCACCATTCGACATCCGCAGTTGAAAGAATTGCTTGCCGAGATGTTCTATCTCGGTGAGAGCCAATCCTGGACCTTCGAACGCCTGCTCGGGGCGCTCGAGGATTCCGAGTTGAAGCGTCTGGCCGTCTGGCTGGACGAACAGGCCCGGTTGAAAGACCTGACCAAGAAACTCCGGGAGACCGGAGCCGATTCCCCCGAGACTCCGCCTCTTTTCCTTCGCACGACCATCGAGAACCTCAAATGGCGTCAGGAAGAGCAGTCTCAGCTTCAGCGGAGGGCATCTACGTCCTCCGTATCCGGCGAGGGATCGCCTCCGCCTGATGACACAGAACTTCTGCGTCAGGCGAGCCAGTTTCACCTGAGACGTGCCACCAAGAGAACGACTGCCTAGGCCAGCCGTTCATCGGCTGTCACGCAACTCGTTCAACCCCGGAGGAAGCCCCATGTATCAACACGATGATGCCCTGTGTGAACTGATTGAACTCGCCCGCAAGCAGCGGTTCCTGACGTTCACTCAAATCAACTCTTACCTGCCAAACGAGGCTGTCAGCCCCGAGAAGCTGGAAGAGGTGTTGATGCTGCTGGAAGAACTCGGGCTGACCGTGCGGGACGATCTGAAGATCCGCCGTATCAGCCAGCACGCCAACAAAACCAAGCCGACCAAGGTCACCTCCAAGTCGAAGGCCAAGGTCAAGCGGGGTGCGGTCGAGCTCGAAGAAGCCAAGCAGATTGAAGATCCCGTCCGGATGTATCTGACCCAGATGGGTGAGCTGCCTCTGCTGAGCCGGGAAGAGGAAATCTCCCTCGCCAAGACGATCGAAGTGACCCGTCGTCGCTATCGCCAGCATCTGCTGGAGAACGATTACGTTGCGATGCAGACGGTCGAAGTCCTGGAACGGGTCAACAACGGCGACCTCCCCTTTGACCGGACGATTAAGGTCTCGCTCACTGAAGGTTTGGAAAAGACCCAGATCATGGGCCGGATGCCGGTCAATCTGGCAACGATTCGCCATCTTCAGACGCGAAATGCGGAAGACTTTGCGGTCATCACCAATCCGGAGACGAAGACCGCCGTTCGCAAGCAGGCCGAAGAGCGTCTCTCCAAGAACCGTCGCAAGATCGCCAAGCTCATTGAAGAGATGGGTGTGCGCACCTCTCGCATCCATCCCCTGATGGAGCGGTTTAATCAGATCGCCCAGCGGATGGTTCAGCTGAGAGACCAGCTCAAGATCCACAAGGGAGGAGCTGAAGCCCGCGAGGCGGCCCAAAAAGAGCTCAATGAGCTGATCCAGATGACGCTGGAAACTGTGGACTCGGCCCAGAAACGGTCAGAGGAAATCCAACAGCGATTCACATCTTACGAGCGAGCCACCCGTGACCTGTCCGGTGGCAACCTGCGTCTGGTCGTGTCAATTGCCAAGAAGTATCGCAATCGTGGCCTGAGCTTCCTCGACCTGATCCAGGAGGGGAACACCGGACTGATGCGGGCCGTCGACAAATACGAGTACCGTCGCGGGTACAAGTTCTCGACCTACGCTACGTGGTGGATTCGCCAGGCGATCACCCGAGCGATCGCTGACCAGGCTCGCACGATTCGCATTCCGGTTCACATGATCGAGACGATGTCCCAGCTGCGCCGCATCAGCAAGGTGCTGGTGCAGGAACTGGGGCGCGAGCCAACGGTGGAAGAGCTGTCGGAGGCCTCCGGGATCTCGCTCGACGAAACCAAGCGGGTCCTCAAGATCTCTCGCCAGCCGGTCAGCCTTGACCGTCCTGTCGGCGAAGGTGACGACAGCTTCTTCGGTGACTTTGTGCAGGATACTCGCACCGACAGCCCTGTCAGTGCGGCTGCGACGGAGATGCTCAAGGGCAAGATCGACTGCGTCCTGAAGACGCTAACCTACCGCGAGCGGGAAATCATCAAGCTGCGTTACGGACTCGGCGATGGGTATACCTACACCCTCGAAGAAGTCGGGCGGATCTTCAAAGTGACTCGCGAGCGAGTGCGCCAGATCGAGGCCAAAGCTGTCCGTAAGCTGCAGCACCCCGCCCGCAGCAAACAGCTGAAGGGCTTCCTCGACCGCATCGCCTCGCTGTCAGGTGCGAACTAGAGCAGCGTCATATTTGTTCTTCGCTCAGAGAAAGAACAGACAGGAATGTCTGTTCCACTGAGAATCGAAAGTCGGACAGACATTCTTGTCTGTCCGACGTGAAGACCAACTCCGAATCCGCTCCCAGTAGTCCAACGCTTCGATTGCGGACTTTTCGTCGTTCCCAAGAGCCGGCCCCTGTGGTCCGGCTCTTGGTGTTTTCTCGCACTGGCGAGCGGCAGGTGTCAGCCTGCTGGTGCTTGTGACCGGGAAAATCTCGGGGGACTCCACTTAAAGTGAGGCGATGTTCCGCGAGCCCCCACTCTCATCAGCCACATCACGCTCAGAAGTACCATCGGACATACTTCCGACGCTCGCCGGGAGAGCTCCCGCCCCAATGTCTACGGTGTCAGGCACATGACACACTTCAGATACGCGGACTCCGGACAATGTACCGAGACCGGGTGGTCGGGAGCAGCGCCGCGCGACTCGATGATCTGTAGTGGGCGATTTGCCGAAAGAGCTGCATCCGCTAGCACTCCTTCGAACTCATCACGCGTCACCAGCCCGGAACAGCTGCAGGTGGCGAGCAGACCACCGGGTTCAAGCAGGCCGAGCGCCAGAGTGTTCAGACCGTGGTAACCCCGCAGTGCCCCGTCGATCTGGTTGCGGGCTTTGGCCAGCTTGGGCGGATCGAGAATGATCACATCGTATCGTTCGCCCCGGTCGCGGGCTTGCTCCAGATAGGTCCACGCGTCGGACTTGATGAACGTCGTGCGTTCGGCGAGACCGTTGCGGGTCGCGTTCTCGGTCGCGAGTTCAATCGCACTGGCCGAGCCATCAACCGCAGTCACGTGCCCTGCCCCACCACGTGCCAGAGCGGTCAGTGCAAACCCGCCGCTGTAGGTGCAGACATCAAGCACTCGGCGTCCAGCACACAGCTTCGCCACCGCCATCCGGTTGTCGCGCTGGTCAAAGTAAAACCCGGTCTTCTGTCCGCTGCGGATATCAACGCGGTAATTGAGACCATGCTCAACCACCGTCAGATCACCTGGCGGATCGCTACCAGTAACCAGCCCTTCGATTGGTGGGAAACCTTCCTTATTGTTGACAGCTGTGTCTGTTCGTCGCCAGATCCCGAGCGGTTGAAGTAGTTCTCGCAATGTCGAGACAATGACGGCCTCTTTCTGCATCAGCGCCAGGCTCGTCCACTGCAACAACAGGTAGTCTCCATACCGATCAACGGTCAGGCCGCTAAGGCCGTCGCCCTCACTGAAGATCAGGCGGCAGGCCCGCAGTTCAGGACCATCGGCGAAGACTCGCTGGCGTGACACGATCGCCCGGGTGACGCTATCCGCCCAAAACTGATCGGTGAGCGAGCAATCCTCTCGCCAGGAGTAGAGACGCACGCGAATGGCGCTGTGGGGGTTAAAGAGCCCCCACGCGATGAATTCTCCATCCACGGAGAGAAGCCGGACCATCTCGCCCGGTCCAGGCATCCCGTCAATACGGCCGATCGAGCCAGCGAAGACCCACGGATGCCGATGGATTGACGGAAGAGCTTTGCGTGGCCGGAGCCAGACGGTCGGAACGGCCACGGCGGAGCCTCAAACGAATCCTGAGGTCTTGAACTCGACTGGAATGCCTGCATTGAGACGTCGCAGTGAGTTCGAAGAGTTACCCATCTACTCCGCAACAATCACGGGGTGGTCGGGGCATCGACTTCCTGCAGATAGGCCAGCAGCCGGTCACGCTCGCTTGTCAAATGGCGGACTCGCAACTGGGAACGCACGCGGGTTCTCAGCTCCAGCCGATGCACCGGCTTGGTCAGGAAATCATCGGCCCCGGCAGCGAGAGCCTTCTCGATGTCACCCATCTCTTTGAGAGCAGTGATCATCAGAATCGGAATCTGCTTGGTGGCTGCGTCACCTTTGAGCTGGGAGCAGACTTCATATCCACTCAGCTTCGGCATCATGATGTCGAGCAGAATAAGATCGGGATGCTTAGCGCGGGCCATATCGATGGCTTCGCGACCATCCGCAGCCATCAGGATCTCGTGCCCATCATCCAGCAGATAGGCTTCGAGGAGTTCGCGGTTCTGCTGATTGTCATCAGCGACCAGAATTCGACCGACAGGCTGTACATCACTCATGGCTCGTCATCCTTCACGGCAGATCGCCAGCGAACGCTCGGCGATTGCGTTGCCGAAGTATACCGGGACACAGGCCGCGGGACAAAGTGAAGGCGGTGAATTGCCCTCACAAAAGGTTCACGACACGCATCGAACTCCGATGATCATGCCAGAGATCTTCGAACCTCCGATGTAACTTTGAACACACCATCAAATCCGACTGACATCAGCCACTTACTGGGAGTGCCCCAATAAAAAAGGCTGGCGGCATCAAGCCACCAGCCTTCCATGTTCTTGAGTTCCGCTGGCTATCAGCTATCAGCTATCAGCCTCTCCGGCCTCACTCCGCCTTCACCATTTCGCTGGCGTCGTCGGGCAAACGCAGCACCATGCCGGGCTTCATCGCATCGGGATTGGGCAGGCGTTCCTTGTTGAGGCCGACGATCTGTATCCAGCGAGACGAACGGCCCAGATGGTTGCGGGCAATGTCGCTCAGGGTATCGCCCTCACCGACTCGGTAGAACGGCACGCCCTCTCGATCGACAAAGAACCCGGGCTTGGCCGCTGCGGCGGCCGCTTCGGATTCGGGGCTCACATAACCGGAGATCATGTGGCCGAACTTCTGCTCGAGAGTCGCGACCGGTGGGACGATGACTTTCATGCCGGGCGCGATGCGATCGGGCTTGGGAATGCGACTCTTGTTGTACTCCGCCAGTGCGGCACTGTAACGACCCATGCGGTAGTGCTTCTTCGCGATCGTCCAGAAGGACTCTCCCTTGCCCACAATGTGGACGGTGTCATTGGGGCTGAACCCGTGAACACCGGTATCGTTATAGGGCTGATTATCCGCAGCTGCGGTCCGGCGGATGTTGAAGTCGGTTGGGACGGGTTGAGAGTTTGTCGCCCGCTCATCGAGGGGAGCGGGCTCGGTTTCCAATTCTTCGACTTCCTGGACTGGTTCTGTTGGCTCAAATTGTGCGGCAGGCATCTTGCGAGCCGGAGCGGCGTTCCCGAACTCAACGGAAGGGGCACTGTCGAGAGCGGGAACCTCGACGGGCGTTTCCTCCACGGTCACGGGCGGTGTGTCTTCAACCGGAAATCCGGGAACTGCGGGCTCTGCGGCAGGCTCCTCGGCTTGGACCTCGGGCGATTCGGAGGCAACCTCGTCTGTCGCGGGCTCCAGTGAGGGAACCTTCAATTCGTCTCTGGGAGCAAGCGGCGCTGATTCGGCGGCCTCAGCTTCGACCTGCTGGATTCCGGGCTCTTCGGCCAGTGGCACCTCAATGGTAGCCTCGGCTGCGGACTTCCGGGCCAGCCGGGTTTTCGGCTGAACGTCGGTCGGAATCAACTCCGTGTTCTTGCTGAAGCGCGCAGTCGGCTTCGGGGGTGCCGCTTCGGGCTGATCTTCAGGCCCGGTGGGGATGAGCTTCGTCGCGACGCGTTGCTGGTTCTTGGAAGCAACTGGGCGGGCGTTCGACTTGCGAGAATAGGGTTTGACTGGACGTGAGGTCGCGGATTCCGTGGGCGGTGTGAGCGGAACCTCTTCGCTGGGAATCGACGGAGGAGCTGCGGGGGCTTCGGTGTCTTGAGCCTGCAGTTCCGAGAGGCCTGCGAATCCGAGCCAGCTGGCCACGGCGAAAGCCAGTAGCTGGTGATGACGTTTCCGTGACGGAAAGAGAGGCGAGAATCCGTTCATAGCGATCTCCTGAGAAGTCGGAACTGGACATGTGGTCCAGACGGCTTCGTGATTGGTCATTGCGGAGGATAGATCGGAAAGGCGATCCGAATTCAGACGATCACAGTCCGACCCACCTCGATTGCAAGAGTTGCAGAAACCGCCACAGGGGTGAATGGTGTCCCCGAATATCAAGCTGGGCAGCTTCGAGAGGCCGTCATATCTGGAGAGTTTCCTGGCAGGCCGAATACGGCAATCAAAGACACGGGAGAGTGGTCCTCGCATCTCAAGCGGGAGGGGACTTTCGAATCGGTGCCAGGAGGATTCGGAGCTTGCCTGGTGTTTCGGACAGACAAGAATGTCTGTCCTACTGTGAATTTCAGTAGAACAGACATTCCTGTCTGTTCTTATTGAGAGTGCAGTACAAACACAAACCGTACTACGACTTCCGGACCACGCAACGCAGCTTTGCCGTGCGGCTGCGGGGGTTCAGGCGGACTTCGGTGGGGGTGGCGATGATCGGCTTTTTGGTCAGGTTCTCCCATACCTCTGAGTCGCGAAAGGCCTGTTTCACAATCCGGTCTTCAATCGAGTGGAAGGTGATCACCACAGCTCGTCCGCCGGGACGCAGCGCTTGCGGCAGGACGGTATCGAGGAACCGCGTCAGCTGGTCAAGCTCGCGATTGACATGAATCCGCAGGGCTTGAAAGACGCGAGTGGCGGGATGGCTGCCTTGGTTGCTGTCGCGGATCTTGAGGACTCTCTCCACGATCGCCACGAGATCGGCCGCGGTCTCGACCGGATCGAATTTGCGGCTGCCGACAATGGCCTGGGCGAGTGGCTCAGCTGCGGGTTCTTCACCCCACTCGCGAAAGACACGGGCGATTTCATCGGCGGGAGCAGTCCGCAGAAACTCAGCTGCAGAGATCCCCGAGCGTGTGTCAAACCGCATGTCGAGTGGTCCACCCGCTGCGAAACCGAAGCCTCGCTCTCGGTCCGCCAGCTGATCGGACGAGAGCCCGAGATCGACCAGCAGTCGGTCAATGTGGGTGAGCCCGTGCGACTTCAGGACCTCGGCCAGTTCGGCGTAGCTCGATTGAATGAGTGTGGCGTTCAGCCCCTCAAGCTTCTGGGCAGCAAAGGCCAGCATCATCGGATCTCGATCCAGACCGATCAGCTGGCCGCCGGGCGCGATGCGAGGTGCGATCTTTGAACTATGCCCCCCGGCCCCGACGGTCCCGTCAACAACCGTCAACCCCGGTCGGAGATCGAGTTGATCAAGGACCTCGTGGAGGAGAACGGGGAGATGGACGGAGGTGGACAAGTGGGGAGGGGGTGAAGAAGAGTGGGGGAAGGGGAGAGGGGGAGACAATCGTCTCTTACTGATCGCTGACGGCTGATAGCTGACAACTTTCTCGCTATTCGACGGTCACGCTCTTGGCGAGGTTTCTCGGGCGGTCGACGTTACAGCCACGGAGGACGGCGATGTGGTACGCAAGCAGCTGAAGGGGAATCGCGGTCATGATCGGCTGCAGGTACTCTTCGACATCGGGAACAAAGATCACGTCATCGGCCAGATCGGCGATCGTCTCATCTCCGTGGCAGGCGATAGCGATCACCGGGCCCTTGCGGGCTTTGACCTCTTCGATGTTGCTGATGACCTTGGGATAGATGCCGCACTTCGGCACGACAAAGACGCTGGGCGTATCGGGAGAGATCAAGGCTATGGGACCGTGCTTCATCTCAGCTGCGGGATACCCCTCGGCATGAATATAGCTGATCTCCTTGAGTTTGAGAGCCCCTTCGAGGGCTACCGGAAAGTTATACAGCCGTCCCATGTAAAGGAAGTTGTCGCAGTGAGCATACTTCTGGGCGATCACTTGAACGGTGTCGTTGCATTCGAGAGCCTTGCGGGCCTGCCCCGGTAGCTTGCGCAGGTTGTCGACCATACGCTGCCCCGCCGAGTAAGACAGGTTTCGCATCCGTCCGAGAAACAAAGCGAGCAATGTCAGGACGGTCACCTGGGACGTGAAGGCCTTGGTCGACGCGACGCCGATCTCAGGGCCGGCGTGCAGGTAGACCCCACCGTCAGCCTCGCGGGCGATCGATGATCCGACCACGTTACAGATCGCCAGCGTCGGCAAGCCCTTGCGTTTACACTCGCGCATCGAGGCCAGCGTGTCAGCGGTCTCTCCCGATTGAGTGATGGCAAAAACCATGGTGCGGTCGGTCATCGGCGGATTGCGATATCGCAGCTCGCTGGCGTACTCGACCTCCACCGGGATCCGGGCGAACTCCTCGATCAGGTATTCGCCGACCAGAGCCGCATGCCAGCTGGTTCCACAGGCGGTCAGCACAATTCGATCAATGTTCCGCAGCTGTTGCGGCGAGAGGTTCAAGCCACCAAAGTGAGCCGTGGCCTCGTCTTCATCGAGGCGGCCTCGGATGGCGTTTTCGAGAGTTTGAGGCTGCTCGAAAATCTCTTTGAGCATGTAGTGCTCGAAGCCGTTCTTTTCGATGTCGGTCGAGACGTGGTTCAGTGTTTGAATCGAGGGGGACATCCGCCCGGTATCGCGGTGCAGCAAATCAATCCGATCGGGAGTCAGGACCGCGATCTCGTGGTCGGAGAGATAAACCACATCGGTGGTGTATCCCACAAGAGGGCTGGAGTCGCTGGCCAGGAAGTGCTCGCCCTTCCCCACTCCGACGACGAGCGGGCTTCCGTTGCGAACTCCCACCAACAGCCCCGGATGGTCGCGGAACATCACGCCCAGTCCGTAAGTCCCCTTCAATTTGCGAAGGGCGATTTCAATGGCCTTCAAGCAGGTCCGCACATCGAGCGGATCCTCGCCCAGATGTTGTTGCTCTTCGTACTGGTGGGCGATGAGATGGGCCACGACCTCCGTATCCGTGGCTGAGCGGAAGGCGTACCCCAGCTCCATCAACTGATTTTTGAGGACCTGGTAGTTCTCGATCACGCCGTTGTGAACCACGATCACTTCGCCGTTCCCCCCCATGTGTGGGTGGGAGTTCACGTCCGAGGGCTCGCCGTGCGTGGCCCAGCGGGTGTGGCCAATGCCCGTCGTACCGTAGATCGGCGAGGTCTCCAGCAGCGAGTTCAGCTCTTTGACCTTACCGACTCGCTTACGAATCTGGACGCCGTCCTGACCAATGACGGCGATTCCCGCGCTGTCGTAGCCCCGATACTCCAGCCGACGCAACCCTTCCAGCAGGAAGTCCTTAACGTCGCGACGACCGACATAGCCGACGATTCCGCACATGGGAGAACTCTCTTTTCCGAATCGCGAACGTCCAGAGGCTGCGGACAGGTGCGAAGTGCCGGGACACGGTGGAAAGCTGGGGAAGGAATGGGAGGTGAGCGACGAAGGTGGGCACTCGACGAGACCAGCCAAGAGTGGCCAATTCCGCCGATTTCCGATCAGCGGGTTCGTAGCACAGCCTCAAAGACTAGGTCAATAAGAGGTGAACCAGCGTCGCCATCCGATTCTGAATTCTGTAAATCTGTCCAAACTGTCAGCGAGAACGAGCAGCTTCTACGTGTGGCTGAGGTTTCTCAATGCAGGCAGGGGCTGTGACACTTTGAGGCGGTCTTTGAGGCAATGCCTCGCAAGAACATCGCCACGCTGACCGATGAAGAAGAGTGGGCTGTTCGGGGCCAAGCGACCCGTTCGCCTCGGAGTGGGAGTCCGCCATGCCGCGAGCGACAGACAATCAGAAAGTGAGTGCCACACCCACCAATACGTGGTGCGTGTACGTCTTGCGCTGTGCTGACAGCTCGCTCTACACGGGAATCAGCAACAACACCGCCCGCCGCTTGCAACAGCACAACGCGGGAAAAGCGTCGCGATATACCCGCAGCCGCCTTCCCGTCACGATGGTCTATCAGGAGCCGCAGGACAGCCACAGCTCCGCCCTGAAACGCGAACTGGCCATCAAGGCCTACTCACGACAGGCTAAAGAAGAGTTAATCCGACAAGGGCGAGAACGAATCGCCAGCTGATCCCTCAGGAGGACCGACTCAATCGCTCCCAACTGGCGAGAGTGATTTCTGCGGACCAGGCCCGATATCGGCCCGGCGATGGCTTCGGGCGGTGCGTTCGCTATGTCGAGTGGGGTACGATAGAATAATAAGACCACATTCCCCTTCGCACTCTCACTGGCGTTTTCATGGCTAAGACCGCTGCCAAGGCCTCTACCAAATCCCGGCACTATTGGCTCTTTAAGTCTGAGCCGAGTTCCTATTCGATTGACGATCTGGTCCGCGATGGGTCGACTTCCTGGGACGGCGTGCGGAATTTCCAGGCTCGCAACATGCTGCGGGACGAGATCCGCATTGGCGATCGCGTCCTGTTCTATCACAGCAACACCGAGCCGATGGCGATCGTCGGAACGATGGAAGTCACCAAGGCCGGCTACGGTGACCCGACTGCTCGCGACAAAAAGAGCGATCACTACGACCCCAAAAGCACGGTCGAAACGCCAATCTGGTATATGGTCGATGTGCGATTGCGGAAGCGATTCGCCACCCCCGTCACACGCGAGATGCTCAAGGACTGTCCCGACTTGAGCGAGATGGTGGTGCTGGAAAAAGGATCACGTCTTTCCATCCAGCCCGTGACTGGCGAAGAGTGGCGAGCCATTCACATCCTGGCAGGCGAGAAGCCGGACTGATGGCGACCGTTCCGAGCGGTGTGAACATGGTCAAGGTCTTTATTCCCGCCTCGTTGCGATCGCTGGCTGATGGACAGCGGGTTGTCGAGTTGGCGGGCGGGACCGTCCGGGATGTCGTCTTGCAGCTGGAGTCGCTCTACCCGGGGCTGACGGGACGGCTGCGTGAGGGCGACTCGTTGAGGCCAGGGTTGGCGGTATCAATCGACTCCGGGATCAGCAATCTGGGACTCCGGCAAACCTTGCCCCCCGGATGCGAAGTGCACTTCATCCCAACCGTGGGTGGTGGCTGAAACGCTGATGTCTCGCACGTCCGGCGAGCGTCGGGCGTCAGCCCAATGGTGTTTCAACCCGTGACTTGCTGCACACGACAGATTCGTCGGCCCTCGCAATTCTCACGAGCAGCCCCCTCAACACAAACACCCCTCGCCAGATCGTGTGACCTGACAAGGGGTGCGGAGCCTGACCCACAGGCGACCTCTGCATTACTTCATCGCCGTGGCGACTACTGGCAGCTGGCTCAACTCACCGACAGCCAGGTTATTTTCGGGCTTGGTGTCGATGACCGATTTCGGGATCTCGACCGCGACAACGAGTTTGGGCAGTGAGTTCGACGCGACTGGCATCCGGACATCGAGCGTCGTCGTTTCTCCGGCTCGCAAGGCTTTCACTTCGGTCACGACTCGGGGAGAGTCAGCTGTCGCGGGAGCCTCTTTGATTGAGATCATGGCCAATCGGGTGGGAACAGTGACATCCGATCGCCCCTGGTTCGCAATCAGGACTCGCAACAGAGGGCCAGATTGCGAGTTCCCCGCCTCGACGATCTGGACCTGAGCGACCAGGAGATCAGCTCCGCTGGCATCGAGTGACGAGAAGAGACCATCGACCGAATTCGTGGGGACCTCGACCACTGTCACGGGAGCAGGGACGTAGGTCACCGTGGGGAGAGCACAGGGAATCACCTGAGGACAGTTGAACCCATACCCCCAGTACCAGTTGTTGCAGTACCCCCAGTGGTGAGGCCAATGTTGACCGTGGCCATGACCGTTGCCCCCGTTGCCGTTACCTCCGTTGCCGTTACCTCCGTTGCCGTTACCTCCGTTGCCGTTACCTCCGTTGCCGTTACCTCCGTTGCCGTTACCTCCGTTGCCGTTACCTCCGTTGCCGGGGAAGGGATCGAGGATCGGGCCGGACGGATCGATGACGATGGGGCCTTTGGGAGGCTTAATCGGCTTGATCGGATCGACAACGATGCCGGGATTGATATCGATCACCCCATCGAACTTGGGAGTTCGCGTCCGACCGCCACCGTTGCCCGGGTTAAGCGGTTGAAGCGGCAGCGTCGTTCCGGGGTTCTTGATGACCGTGCCGCCCGATCCAGGATTGAAGGGTTTGACGGTCTGGATCGAGTTCTGGCCAATGTGCTGGCCCTTGATTCCTCCGCTCAACTGAAAGTTCTGTGAGACATGGTTTGAGCTGTTGTTACCGCGGAATTGCCCGACGTTTTTGCTGAAACTCTTACCCCCAGCCATCGCCATGGGCGAGGTGGCCATAATCAAAAGTGCAAGTGCGGGTGATGCCAGCCAGGTCGTGACACGTTTCATGATTTTGCTCCAGTGTGGGTTGGGGACTCGATTGGTCCCGTCTGAATCACGAAGCGAAATGCGGAAAAAAGTGTTACAGCGATTTCCGAAACATTTTGGGAATCGGTTACGATCCTCGGAAATCCCGAGCTTCCCGCACTCGAAAGTCCCCCCATGCTGCCTCGCACGCTCGAACCGGAAGTCATGGACACAGAGGAAGATGCGTCCGAGTACGACCTGATGAACCATGAGGAGGTCAATCGTCGATTCGTCGCCGATTGGGGGGCTGCCTGTCAGCAGATAGGGATGGCCCTCGACAGACCGCTGCTCATGCTCGATGTCGGTACGGGGACAGCCCGAATCCCGATCGCCCTCTGCCAGCGATACTCCCATGTGACGATCACCGCGATCGATCTCGCCGACGAGATGCTCAAGCTCGCCCGCATAAATATCGCCCGGGCGGAACTCTCCAGCCGGATCACCCTTCAGCGGGTCGACGGGAAGCAATTGCCATTCTCGGACGGGGCGTTCGACTCGGTGGTGACGAACACCATCCTGCACCACATTCCTGAACCACTCGTCTGCCTGCGAGAAATGGTTCGCGTGCTGGCACCGGGAGGGCTGTTGTTCGTGCGCGACCTCATGCGGCCGGAGAGTGACTCCGCCGTGGAGTCACTGGTCAACCTCCACACACAGGGAGCCACGCCCAGCCAGCGCCAGCTGTTTCGTCAGTCGTTGCACGCATCACTGACGCTGGGCGAGGTGAGGGATATGTTAGAGGAACTCCGCCTCCCGACAGACTGGGTGCAGGCGACCTCTGACCGCCACTGGACACTCTGCGGGCGAACGGGTTGATGGTGTCGCCAAGAGAATCGACCACGAGATCACCTTTGGCAATGCATCTCTGACTTCGCCTTCACCACCAACAAAAAACTCCCGAAGCCGGGCGAGACTTCGGGAGACAGCGCGTTCTGCATATTGTTCGAGCCGTTTACCGTTTACTGAGCCCAACTCGGCTTATCGCTCGCACTGGCGGGAACTTCGGCAGCGGGCTCGGCGGGAGCTTCGGGAGCAGCCGCAGCTGCGGGTTCCTCGACACTGGTGTACTGCACTTTGGCTCCTCGGACTGCGGCGGGTTCTGGATCATCCGACGGAGCTGGGCTGCTGAAGGCCACCTGCACGGGGATGCGACCGCGAGTAATGCCGGCGTTCCCGGAGGTCGAGCGTTTCACTTCGTTCTTGATCGTTCCCTTCTGGTAGGGCCCGATTCCAAAGGCCGAGTAGTTGGTGTCGTCCGATTGGGCCAGCGTGACGCCCCCCTCCCCCAGTGCAGTCCGCGTCTTTGCGTCGTAGGCGGCAATACCGATCTTGGCGACGCCGACCTGTTGCGTCCTTGTCGCGACACGGACTTCGGGCAACGTCAGCATGCCGGGAAGAGTGATTTCTGGAATTCCGACGTAGGAATCGGAATTTGTCGTGCCGACCGATCCCGACCGAGGCTCCAGCACAATCTCGGCATCATCAGCTTTGTCGACGAGCTTACAACCGACATGCAGGAGTCGGTGGCGGATTGAGCCGATGACATAGGCCTTATCCACGCAATCGATGTACTTCTCCTCCAGGAACACCTTGTGCCCGGAGAACGGATGAAAGTCGATCTTATCGAGTGACTGATCGACCGCATTCGAGACGAGCATCTGCTCAACCGACGATCTGGCAGTGTTGGTCGTCTTCACACTTGTACAGCCACAGCTGATCAGCAGGACCAGCACGAGACACATGCGGACCGCCAAACAAGGGGAGACCGGAGACATGATCTGTCCTTCGGCAAGGGGGAATGAAGTGGCCGCGAGGGATGTTCGTGAGCCGAGAACCGGCAAACGTTCGGCGGGAGCCGTGAATGGAGCCGTAGATTTAGGCCAGCACGCGATCCGAGGTCAACAGAGCTCCGAGCCCCCGGACCCGAGCTGCGGACGGTATGTTTTTTTTGCAAAATGGCTGACAAGCACCAGTAAACGACGATCAGCCTCGCCCCGGTCCCCCGGAATGCCGAATAGTTCCTGTAAATGCAGGCAAACTCTCACGGGAATTTCGAGTGAACATCAAGGGCGGCTTGAATTTAGTCACGGTGCCCCGAAGCCGCGCGATCGCGATTCGCGCTTGCAAAACTATCCATTACAATCTCTGATGTACCCCAACTGAGTCACTTCCCCGGGCCAAAATCTCAATCCACAGAGGTTGGCACGCGCGGAGCATTGCGGAATCCCCCGAGGTCTCCTTCGTCACATGAGTTCTCCATCGAAAGCCTCTTACGGCGTTGTTACAGGTCTGGGCGTGGTCAGTCCAATCGGGATTGGAATGCCAGCGTTCCACGAAAGCCTGCGAACTGGACGCTCTGGGATCAGCAAAGTCACCCTGTTTGACGGAATCGCCGTACCAGGCGGCGTCGGGGGTGAAGTCAAAGAATTCACCGAAGAATCAGCCAAGAAGGTCTGGCTGAAAGAGCAGCGCAAGTGGATCAAGGTCATGTGCCGCGAAATCGCGATGGGCGCAGCCTCCGCGACATTGGCACTGAACGACAGCGGTCTCGATCTGGCGAACATCGACCACCGTCGGCTCGGCGTGGAGTTCGGCGCGAACCTCATGTTCTTCATGCCCGACGGCATGTCCGAGCCCTGCCGGGCCTGCGAAACCCCGGAAGGCGAGTTCCAGTTCAAGGAATGGGGCACGACGGGTCTGGCCAAGATGGAGCCGCTGTGGCTGCTCAAGTATCTGCCGAACATGCCCGCCTGCCACATCGCGATTCATGCCGATGCCCAAGGACCGAGCAACTCGCTCACGATGGACGAGGTCTCGGGAAATGTGGCCATCATCGAGGCTCTGAGCGTGCTGCGTCGAGGGGCCGCTGACGCGATGGTCGTCGGCACCACCGGAACTCGCATCCATCCGACGAAGTCGATCCACGCCATCCAGTGGGACCAGGTCGGTTACGATCCCGAAAACCCAGGTCTCAGCTGTAAGCCATTCGATGCGAATCGCGGCGGACAGGTCGTTGGAGAAGGCGCTGCCAGCCTGATTCTGGAAGCTCCGGAATATGCCGCAGCTCGCGGAGCCAAAATCCACGGTCGGGTTCTGGCGGGGGCATCGTCGAGTGTGACCGATAGCGAAGGTAAGCCCCTGCTCAAGCAGGCTCTGGTCAACGTGATTCGGAATGCCTTGAAGTTTGCCGGACTGCAGCCCAGCGACATCGGTCACATCAATGCTCAAGGACTGGGCTCCAGCCAGGGCGATCAAGCTGAGGCCGATGCGATTCACGAGGTCTTCGGAGAATACGCCTCGAAGATTCCCGTCACCGCATTCAAGGGATATTACGGCAACGCAGGAGCCAGCAGCGGATCGCTCGATCTGGCGGCGACCTTTGCGTCGCTCGATGACGGAGTCCTCTATCCGACACTCGGATGTCAGACTCCCGATCCGAAGTGCAAGCTCGACATCGTTCATGGCGAGCCGCGTAAGATCACGAACACCAACTTCCTCAAGCTGACCTACACGCGCCGTGGTCAGGCCGCTGCCATCGTCGGCTCGGGGGCTTAACCTGAGGTCGCGTGTTCCCGCGCTCATCTCTCTCATTGAGTCCTCGAACCAGGCCTGCCTATGCACCCGATCCTGCGCCAGAATCAGTTCTTTGTTCGGGAGCAGGTCGGCTGGTTCAAGTCGTCGAACAACTACGACATCATCGACCCCGAAACGGGCGAGTGTATTCTTCACTGTCGCGAGCCGAAGCTCGGCTTCTTCACGAAGATGTTCCGCTTTACCAAGTACAAGCGGCATACTCCATTTCATGTCGAGGTCACCACTCCCGATGGCGATCCGGTCCTGACCATCAAGCGCGGGACATCATTCTTCGTGTCGAAGGTCGATGTTCTTGACGAAGACGATGACCGTGTCGGGGGCTTTAAGCAGAAGGCTTTTTCCTGGACCGCGACGTTCTTCGTCCTCGGGGCGAATGACGAACAGCTGTGTACGCTGAAGGGGAAATGGACCGCCTGGGAATTTAACTTCGAGCACAACGGTGTCAGCCTGGCCAAGGTGTCGAAGAAATGGGCGGGCCTCAGCAAAGAGTTATTCACGTCCGCCGACAACTACATGTTGCAGATCTCGGATGAGGTTCCGGCGGATAACCCCCTGCGAATTCTGATCCTGGCTTCGGTGTTGTGCATCGACATGGTTCTAGCTGAGTAACCCCTTTGGCGTACTGTGTCACGGGACACGAGTCTGCCGTGGGCAGGCTGCCACATCCCCTGGATTCTTCTCTGTCATGCGTTCGATTTGCCTGTTTGATATCGATGGAACTCTCCTGCGAACGGGAGGAGCCGGGCAGAAAGCGATGGAACGCGCCCTGACGGATGTCTTTGGCGTCCCCGATCCGTGGGAGGACATCCCCGCTGCGGGCCGGACCGACCGGGCCATCACGCACGACCTGTTTACCTATCACGAACTCGTCCCCAGCGAGCAGCAGTGGGAAGAGTTTCAGTCGGTCTATTTCCGTCACCTGAGCAGTACTCTCGCGGAGCTGGACGGCGCGGTGTTGCCGGGTATCCAGACGCTGCTGAGCCACATCGCCACGCGGCCCGATGTCTCGATGGGGTTGCTCACCGGGAACTTTCGCGCGGCAGCGAAGATCAAGCTGCAACACTACGCGATCGACCAGCATTTCGCCTACGGAGGCTATGGCGATCACCACCACGACCGGGACGATGTGGCCCGCGTCGCCTATGCCGAGGCGTGCCGCCATCTGGCCCGTGAGGTCGATCCGCAGGCCATCTGCGTCATCGGTGACACGCCATCGGACGTGAAGTGTGCCCGGGCCATCGGAGCCCGCGCCATCGCCGTCGCAACGGGAATGTACACCGTGGATGAACTGGCTCGATCTCAGCCCGACGAACTTTACGAGGACTTCTCGTCACCCGATTTGTTCCTGGCTCGGTTGGGTCAGTGGATGAACGGGACCGGGAGTGCTGCACGATGACCCCTGCCCTCGGTTATGGACTTTCCGCCCTGGCCGCTTACCTGGCGGGCTCGATTCCCTGTTCACTCCTGCTGGCCAAGTACGGCAAGGGCATCGACCTGCGGCAGCATGGCAGCGGCAACGTGGGGGCGACCAATGTCGCCCGGACGATGGGCTGGGGCTGGGGAAGTGTGGCCCTTCTGCTGGATGCCACCAAGGGGTTACTGCCGACGCTGTACATCTCGAAATTGATTCCGATGGCCAGCGAATCCCACACCCATCAGATGGTGCTGTGCGGGCTCATGGCGATCATTGGTCACACGTTTCCCGTGTGGCTCAAGTTCAAGGGAGGCAAAGGCGTCGCGACAGCTCTCGGAGTGGCGACGGTTCTCTCCTGGAAGGCGATTCTCGTCTCGTGTGTCGTGTTTATCCTCGTCTTTGCAGCTCGGCGGATCGTTTCGCTGGCATCGATCCTGGCGGTCAGTGCATTCACCGTGGCTGTGCTTTACATGAGCTGGCCAACGCCGTTTACCGCTCAAGGCTGGAGCCTGTCGGCGTTTGCGATCGCAGCTCCCGGGCTGATTGTTCTGCGACACGCCAGTAACATCGGGCGGCTGCTACGGGGTGAAGAGAGAGCACTGCGAGTCGAAACACCGGATGACAGCCGACAAGGTTGATCACTTCCCGCGGGTGTTACACCAGACTGATCCCTGACGCTGCTTGTGGCGATCAGCGAGGTTTCGAACCGCGAGGGACAGCCCTTGCAGAGATTATCTCTGCAACTGAATCGGAACGACCTGTTTGACCACAAGCAGATCGCTGCCAATGCGTGGATCAAAGCTGCGTTCACCGACAAAGCCCATGGGCTGACCGACAAAGCGATCGAGCGGCACAGACCGATCCGCCTGCAACACAGCCAGCAGACGTCCCTCGGGAGCCATGATGGCATAACGGCCATTGGGAAGTCGCTGCACAATTCCGGCCCCGTTCAGCTGGGGTCGGACTGAAGCCGGTTGCGAGGGAACCACGTTCTCTGCCACGGGAGTGGGCGAATTCATAATCGTCGGAGCCGCCGAAACGACTTGTCCCGGAACCTCAAGCGGGGACGGATCGCCGAGCGTGAAGTCAGTCATGGGTTCCGTCGAAGCTGTTGTCGAGGAGACGGTCTGAGCCGCGAGCTCCTGATCGCGCTGTGAGGTCTCAGCGGTGAGTTGAGCAAAGGCTCGGTACTCAGCATGGATCTTGCGTCGATCTTCCAGAGCAGTGAGCCGCTGCCGGATGGGAGTTGCCAGTTGAGGAGCGGTCACCGCCAGGCCCTCATATGAGCGAACCAACTCTTCGATATCCCATTCCTTCGGGTCGCGTTCGATCATCTCCGAGTAATGGCGATCGATCTCACGCAGCGCTGCCTTGGGATCGTTCGAATCTTGAGATGCAGCTTTGGGACTTGGTTCACGCGACGGAGGCGGGAGAACAGCCACTTCGGCCTTCTTCTCTTCCGGTTCTTCTTCCGCCTCTGCCACTGCTTCGGCAGTCGGTCCGAACGGGTTGGAGAACGGGTCGTTCAGAGCCTCTCGCTGCAGATTCTCATCCGCCGGGACCACGAAATCGCCCTTCACCCAGCGAAACTCTCGCATGGGCGGTGCGATCTTGTAGACCCGGGTTGATCCGGTATTCGTCTGGAAAATGTCCTCACCAATGATCTGTACGGTGTCTCCGGTATGGAGGACGCGCTGCCGGACCGAGTGGTCATTACCGAGTTCGCTCCCCACCCAGACAGGGGCACCTTCCGTGTCTCCCTCGGGCAGCGAGACGGTGCCGACGCCCGCGTTTTCAGTCTTCACATGCTCTGCGGCGATCCAGCTGAAGCTCCCTTCGGGAGGGCTGATCATGTACCAGCCGCCGGGATCGTGGCGGTGAACGGTCAGTGTGTCGCCCTTTTTCACGCGAGAGGTGGCGTAGCCGTTCTTCCCCTGGGCACAGCGCACGGTCACGTTGTCCGCACGGACGACCGCTTCATACGGAAACTTCCGGGACTCCGCGCTGAGCGAAGCCGTCAGTGAAAACAAGCATGCCAATGCAACAGCCAAGCGCTGCATGGTCGCCTCCGAAATGTTCTTGGTGGAATTTGCGTGCCCAGCCAGGATGGCCGGACACCAGAGCGAGATGCCGCTCCGTGGGGTGAGAGTGCGTGTGATATCCCAATTGGAATTTTGACTCAAGATCGATTGTCGAACGGCCGACAGGACCGATTTCAAGGGGCGAATCCTGCTGGCCATCAAGCCATATGCCAACTGCCATCAGCTCCTAAATCACCGGCTTTACCGCCCTTCCGGCATTTCACGCCCCGCTGCTGGCGAATCTCTGGGACGGGAGCTATCTTGTTTTCCAAGGAAAATGGTCCGCGCGGGCGTTGGCTCGCGAAGGCGGGCTGGCCACTTCATTGCACCACGGACGACACAACAGAGGAGAGACGGGGATGCCAAAGCCGCTGAATATCGGCATGATCGGGTACGGCTTCATGGGTCGAGCCCACACCAACGGCTACAAGCGGGTCAATGACTTCTTTGACCTCCCCTACCGGCCCGTTCTCAAGGCTGCGTGTGCACGTGACAAGGAGAAGGTCCAGGCCTTCGCAGACAACTGGGGCTACGAGTCGATCGAAACCGATTGGCGGAAGCTCCTCGAGCGTAAGGACATCGACGCGGTCGATGTCTGTGTGCCGAACAACCTGCACAAGGAAATCTGTCTGGCCGCTGCAGCTGCGGGCAAAATGATCCTGTGCGAGAAGCCGCTGGCGATGAACACCGCCGAAGGCGAAGAAATGTGCCAGGCGGTCGAAAAGGCCGGAGTGGCCAACACGGTGTGGTACAACTACCGCCGCGTCCCCGCCGTGACGATGGCCAAGCAGCTGATCGACGAAGGCCGCCTGGGTAAGGTCTTCCACTACCGGGCCAACTTCCTGCAGGACTGGACGATTAACGCCGACCTGCCGCAGGGAGGCAACGCTCTGTGGCGACTCGACGCCGCTGCTGCCGGATCGGGCGTGACGGGCGACCTGCTGGCTCACTGTATCGACACCGCAATCTGGTTGAACGGCTCGATCACCGATGTGTCGGCCATGACCGAGACGTTCATCAAGGAACGTACTCACACCGCAACCGGCAAGAAGCAGAAGGTCACGATCGACGACGCCTGCTCGTTCATGTGCCACTTCGGCAACGGTTCGCTCGGTCTGTTCGAGTCGACCCGGTATGCACGTGGTCACAAGGCTTTGTACACCCTCGAAGTGAACGGCGAGAAGGCCTCACTCAAGTGGGATCTGCACGACCTGCACCGCCTGCAGTACTTTGATTACAGCGACGAAGGCAAGATGCGCGGCTGGAAGTCGATCCACGTTTCCGACGGCGATCAGCCTTACATGAACAAGTGGTGGGTCCCCGGTCTGCAGATCGGCTACGAGCACAGCTTCGTCCACCAGGTCGCTGACTTCCTCGAGTCGCTCGGCAAGGGCACCCCGTGCCATCCGACGTTCCGCGACGCTCTGGAAACCCAGAAGGTCTGCGACGCCGTGCTGGACAGTGCCGCCTCCCGCAGCTGGAAAAACGTGTAACCAGAGAGCGATTCTTTGCGACGCAGAAGGACGGGCCGAACAGGTCCGTCCTTTTTTTGTGGGTCGCCACAAACGAAAAAGCCTGATAACGCCTCCGGCGCGTTATCAGGCTCAACGAGACTCTCCGTGGAGAGCGAGGATTACCAGCGGTGCCGACGCATGCGTGCGGAGCGATGAACCACACGCTGCTGGCTGCCGCAAGGAGTGATCGCGGCGTGATGGCCGGCATGGTGGACGACGGGCGCCGCTTCGTGGTGCTGATGAGATTCCGTTGAAGTCACCTTCTTCGCACTCGGCAGAAGGACGGTGTCGATCACATGGATCACACCATTCGACGCGTCGATGTCTGTCGCCACAAGTCCCGCACCGTTCACCTTGGCAGCTCCGTTGACGACGGTTGCATGGAGGGTTTCCCCCTGCAGGCTTTTGGCCTCTTTCGCTGCCAGGAGGTCGTTCGAGAAGACACGTCCGGCAACCACATGCAACTTGAGGATGTCCGCGAGCTGCGCCTTATTCTCGGGCTTCAAGAGATTCTCTACAGTCCCCTTCGGCAAGTTGCCAAATGCCTCGTCAGTCGGAGCGAACACGGTCAGCGGTCCCTCGCCCGACAACGCATCAACTAAACCAGCAGCCTTGGCAGCAGCCAACAGTGTCTTGAAAGTTCCCGCAGCGTCCGCAGTCGCCGGGATGTTCTTCGTCGATGGCTGAATGACCGCGTCGATCACATGGATCACGCCATTCGAACAGAGGATATCGGTCTTCACGACATTCGCTTCATCGATCTTGACCGCCCCATCCTTCACGGCGATATCGACTCGCTGACCATTCACTGTGCCCGCAGCCTTCAGCTTCACCACGTCCGCAGCCGTGACTTTTCCGGGCACGACATGGTACTTCAGAATCGCAACCAGCAGCCCTTTATTCTCGGGTTTCAGCAACGTATCGAGCGTCCCAGCGGGAAGTTTCGCAAAGGCTTCATCGGTGGGTGCGAAGACAGTAAAAGGTCCTGGGCCCTGCAGCGTCTCAACCAAACCCCCAGCAGTCAAAGCGGCGGCCAGAGTCTTGAATGACCCGGCTTCGACAGCGGTCGTCACAATGTCCTTGTCTTCGGCCTTCAACTTTGGCGGGGCACCAATCGCGACAGCTGTGGCCAAGAAAGCGATCACCCATTTCAATTTCATCATGCGATACTCCTGTGATAGGTAACATTCCGTTTGACAGACTTCCTGTTCGGAAAATCGTCCATATCGTTCACCTTCATTTGTAGACCTCTGGCCGGGGGTGAAAAGCAGCCAACAGGAAAGATTTCAGAAACAACTCATGGCCGTCACACTGGAGAACTCAGGCGGTTCAACCGTTGAATGAGAGAACGGCTCCCCTCCATGCAGAGCATCACTAGGTCGTACGAGCGGGGCGTCGAGCGGGAACAAGATGTCCTAAGCCGCCGTCGAGCCCGATGACTTGCCCAGTGACGAAGTGATTCTCCGGGTCCAGCAACCAATCGACCAGAGAGGCCACCTGCTCCGGCTCGCCAAAGCGGCCGAGAGCGTGCATCTCCTTTGAGGCCGCCGCGGCACCGGGATTATCCCAGATCCGACGGGTCATCTCGGTTCGAATCAAACCGGGGCTGACGACATTGACGCGAAGATTCATCGGGGCGTATGTCGAGGCTGCCGAGCGAGCGAGCCCGATGACGCCCGCCTTTGCGGCGGCGATGGCCTCATGGTTCTGGATCCCGATTTCAGCAGCTGCAGAGGCGAACAGCACGACCGATCCCCCCGACTCCCGCATCAGTTTGCCTGCAGCTCGAACGGTGGCAAATGCGGTGAACAGATTCGTTTCGAGGATGTCGCGGAACTCGGTATCGCTCGTGATATGAGCAGGCTTTAAAAGCACCGAACCGATGCAGTTGACCATCCCGATCAGCGGACCATGTTCAGTGCACAATGTCTGGAGCGCAGCCTCGAGCGAGGCAGACTCGCGAGGATCAAAGACTCCCCAAGGCTGTTGCAACTCGGTCGCCAGAGGCTCCAGCTTCTCGGGATTTCGGCCGAGCAACACGACCTTCTGCCCGCGATGGACCAGACGACGAGCGGTCGCCGCTCCGATCGTGCCCGAAGCTCCGAGAATGGCCACGGTTCCCATGCGATAAACTCCGACAGAGGATGAGTATTGTGATGAACGCGGATATGGGGGTGTCGGCCGGAAGCCAACAGTCTGCTAGGCATCCAGCCAAACCCACGAGTCGAGATAGTCCACAGGGCTCGCGAACGCCTTATCCCCGCAGCTTCAGTCGACCGAAGACCAGCCACGCGATAATCACGCCGCGCATCGACCAGGCGATCGTTCTGACCCAGTTGGACATCACCAGACTTTTCACTCGCTCTGCGTCGTAGCCCTCCAGCAAGGCCCGATGCAGTGGTACCTGCCAGAAAGCCGTTGATGCCCAGATCACAGCCAGCAACACACACGACGCGAGATACCAGTTCGAACGCCGAAGCTGTATATCCTGAACCAGCAGATAGGCTGCAGTCGCGACTTCGATCAGCATCGGGACTCCGACAACCGGCGAGATCGCCAACTGGTGCCGCAACGAGTACGGAACAAATTCCGCCCGACCGACCATTTCCATTAACGGATAATGCACCCTCTGGATCAGCCAGATCAGGCCGACCATATACCATGTCGCAGCGACATGCATCACGAGCAGCGTGTTATTCGCCACGCGAACCGACTCCGGAATTCAGGACCTGATCGGGTTCCTCTGCCGGACCAATTGCGCAGGTCTTTCCCTGGCAGCGTCCGGTCAGACGCAATCGGTTCTTCGCAAAAACGCGGTAACCGAGAGTCAACAATTGGGAGATCCCGGGCAGTCGTGTCACCCATACTAGCGGCCCGAAACCGACCGCCGAGTAGAGTTGGCGGAACACTTCGACGCCCTCGATCCAAGTCCCGTCGGGCAGACGCCCCTGAATCCGTGACATCAGATCGTCGTATGTTTTTCCGTACGACTCCGCGACAAATTCGGGAGCATCAATGTCAGTGAACCGAATCCGCTGATGGCGATCCCATCGCTTCAGCATGCCGATCTCACGCACGCACAAAGGACACCCTCCGTCGTAGAACACCTCGACGAGGTGTCCAGTAATGGCGTCATTCTTCAATGGGTCTTGGCTCATGATCGGTTCCCGTTCGGATTGTAGGCAGCCGGTTGCAACCCCAACCCCTTTCCTGTTTCATCCGTAAACATCCTGTGAAATCAACAGCTCAACGCATCGAAATCCTCAAATCTCAGTCACCTGAATCGTGAGTTCTCACTTTTTCCAGATGATTCACGGCGTCGAAACCGGTACCATCCCGCTTGGAAGGACCGAGCCGGTGGCCAGAACCGCCTGCTTGCGAACATCACCAGGAGGAGCCCCGATGAGAACGATTGGAATTATCCCCGCCCGATTGCAGTCCTCCCGGCTGGCCCGCAAGCTCCTGCTGGCAACAACGGGCAAGCCTCTCCTGCAGTACGCGTGGGAAGCCGCCTGCAAAGCCAAAGAGCTGTCGGAAGTCATCATCGCCACCGACAGCGAGGAAATCGCCACGGTCTCGCGAGGTTTCGGAGCCCGGGTCGAAATGACGGGCGAACATCCGAGCGGCACCGACCGGATTGCGGAAGTCGTCCGCCGAGCCTGCCCCGATGCCGACCTGATCGTCAATGTGCAGGGAGACGAACCCGACCTGAACCCCGAAAACATCAACAAGCTGGTTCGCCTGATCGCCAGGCAGCCGAGTGTCGAGATGGCCACACTCGCCACCCCGATCAACGATCTGACGGTCCTGCATGACCCCAGCTGCGTCAAAGTCGTGCGGGCCGCCAACGGAAAAGCCCTGTACTTCAGCCGGGCGACGATCCCCTTCATGCGGGACGGCAGCCCCAGCGAACTTCTGGACCAGCCCGATCAAAGTGGTCGCCCGCTGCCGCCGTGGCTGCTGCATTTGGGCATTTACGCATATCGCCGGGACTTCCTGCTGAATCTCACGCAACTGCCACCATCTCGTCTGGAGCAAATCGAGAAGCTGGAACAACTTCGGGCGTTGGAGATTGGTGCGTCGATCCTGGTAGAAGTCGTCGCTGAGCGCTCGGTTGGAATCGATACGCCCGCCGATTATGCTCAGTTCGTCGCGAGACACTCCCAGACCGAAGGCCGCTAGACTCGCCTGCCGCTTTTGAGCGTTCCCCATGACGCTCGAAATCGTTGTGTGACTTCGATGGGCTCGCCACGAACACGATTTCAGATCCACCTCGCGGGGGACGCATGCGTCCCCCGTTGTCTTTGGAGGTGGGGTCGATCCCCGTCCGCGAAAGGAATTGCAGAACCGCCATGACCAACACCAAGCACATCTTTGTGACCGGTGGCGTCGTCAGCTCATTGGGCAAGGGGCTGACCGCAGCCTCCATCGCCATGCTTCTGGAGCGGCGAGGACTGAGCGTTCGTCTGCAGAAGCTCGACCCCTACATCAACGTCGACCCGGGCACGATGAGCCCATACCAGCACGGCGAGGTCTATGTGCTGGATGACGGGGCCGAGACCGACCTCGACCTCGGCCACTACGAGCGGTTTACCAACAGCCCGCTGTCGCGGAAGTCGAACTCGACGACCGGTCGTATCTACCTGAATGTCATCGAGAAGGAACGCCGCGGCGTTTACCTCGGCAAAACGGTCCAGGTCATCCCGCACATTACCGACGAGATCAAGCGGGCTGTGCTCGAACTGGGTGGACCGGGTGTTGATGTGGTGATCACGGAACTGGGAGGCACGGTCGGCGACATCGAAGGTCTCCCCTTCCTCGAAGCCATCCGCCAGATCCCGCTCGAAGTCGGACGGGCGAACTGCCTGTTCATCCACCTCACGCTGCTGCCTTACCTCAAGGCCGCCAAGGAAGCCAAGACCAAGCCCACTCAGCACAGCGTCGGACAGCTGCGTCAGATCGGTATCCAGCCCGATATTCTGATTGTCCGCACCGAGAAACCGCTGGGCGGCGACTATGCCGACAAGATCGCTCTGTTCTGTAATGTCGAGAAGAAAGCGGTGATCGAAGAGGCAGACAGCGAGAACTCGATCTACGAAGTTCCCCTGGGCTTGGCCGACTCGAAGTGCGATGAGCTGATCCTGGAGAAGCTGAATCTCAACGCCGGGACGCTGAATCTCGACGATTGGCGGGCTCTCGTTCAGCGGATCTGCAAACCGGAACACGATGTCACCATCGGCGTCGTTGGGAAGTACATCGAACACCGCGACGCCTACAAGTCGATCTACGAATCACTGGCCCACGGCGGCATGAAGCACTCCGCTCGTGTCTCCTTCCGTCGGATCGAGTCGGACGAACTGACAGCTGCGAACGCGGAGTCACTGCTTGGCGGGTTGCACGGAATTCTGGTGCCGGGCGGATTTGGATACCGGGGCATTGAGGGGAAAATCGAAGCGATCCGCTACGCACGAACCCACGAGATCCCGTTCTTTGGGGTCTGCCTGGGAATGCAGACTGCGGTGATCGAGTTTGCCCGCAACGTGGCGGGACTCGCCGGGGCCAACAGCACCGAGTTCCAGGGCGAGACCCCACACCCTGTGATCTGCCTGCTGGAAGCCCAGCGTTCCGTCACCGACAAAGGTGCATCGATGCGGCTCGGATCACAACCGTGCCGTCTGGTGCCGGGTTCGAAAGCCGCGAAGGCGTACGGAATACTCGACATCAACGAGCGTCACCGTCATCGCTATGAGTTCAATCCCGAGTATCGCGAGCGGATCGAAGCCGCAGGCATGCGAATCACCGGCAACAGCCCCGACGGCAAGCTGGCCGAGATCGTGGAACTCCCCGATCATCCGTGGTTCCTGGCGGTCCAGTTCCACCCCGAATTCAAGTCGAAGCCACTCGTCCCGCACCCGCTGTTCGCCGACTTTATCGAGGCTGCGCTGCACCGGATGAAGAACCGGTCCTTGAGCTAGTTCGGATTCGAGGCCTGACATCGAGCCCGGGGATTCTCCTCGGGCTTTTTCGTAGCCGCTCATCACTGGTTTCTCCTCTCACACGGCTACAATCCATGCTCAGGACAGACATTCTTGTCTGTCCCGGCTTCACATTCGGCCCTGCTCTACACGCGCCCCCCACGAGATCGACTCTGTGACCACACCTCCCCCTTACGACGCGGTGCTGTTTGTTTCCTTCGGCGGCCCCGAGGGACCGGATGATGTCATCCCGTTTCTGGAGAACGTGCTGCGGGGTCGTAACGTCCCCCGCGAACGCATGCTGGAGGTGGCTGAGCACTACCACCACTTCGGCGGAGTCAGCCCGATCAACGCTCAGATTCGTGCCTTGATCACAGCTGTCGAGTCCGACATGCGGGCCAACGGCCTGTCGATCCCGATCTACTGGGGGAACCGCAACTGGAAGCCACTGCTGAACGACACAATGCAGCAGATGGTCGACGACGGAGTGAAGAATGCACTCGCCTTTGTCGTGTCGGGCTACAGCTCCTATTCCGGATGTCGTCAGTACCGCGAGAACCTGATGGCCAGCCAGGCAGCCGTCGGTGACAAGGCTCCGCAGTTCGGAAAGATTCGTGTCTTCTACAACCATCCCGACTTCATCGCCGCCAACGCCGATCGCATGCTGGCCGCCTTGCAGCAGATCCCCCCCGAAGGACGCTCGCAGGTCCGCGTGGCCTTCACTGCACACAGCATCCCCGAGTCGATGGCCAGCAGCTGCAACTATGTCACGCAGCTGCAGGAGACCTGTCGACTGGTTGCTGAAGCTGTGGGCGTCGACGCCTCGCGATGGAAGTTGGTCTACCAGAGCCGGTCAGGCCGTCCGCAGGACCCCTGGCTCGACCCCGACATCTGCGATCATGTGAAGCAGTTGAGCACGGAAGGAGTCAGCAATCTGATCATCATGCCGATCGGCTTTCTGTCAGATCACATTGAAGTCCTGTATGACCTCGATGACGAAGCGGCCAAGGCTGCGAAAGAATGCGGAATTCACATGGTCCGCGGCCAGACGGTCGGCACGCACCCGCGCTTTGTCACGATGATCCGCAAGCTGATCCTGGAACGCATGTCGCCCGACTTCCCCAAAGAGGCGATCGGTCAGTTTGGCCCGAACTGGGATGTCTGTCCCATCGATTGCTGCCCTGCCCCGGCCATGCGCCCAGCCGCAGGCCAGCGTCCCGGGACGTGATTCAACTGATCAACACGCGATGGGGAGGGCGAAGCTCCCGGCATTGCACAACCTCATTCCGGTTTCCACCAGGCGTCGAGAACCTCACGCAGGCTCGCCACACGGTCGGGTTCTGACGCCGCGAGGTTCTTCAGCTCATCCGGATCTTCCGTGATGTGGTACAGCTCCACCGCTCCATCGGGCACCCGTTCGGCATGTGGGATGATCAACTTCCACTGCCCATCATTCACCCAGCGATACTTTAAGCTGGCCGCCGGTCGAGCGATGTCGTAAACGTCATGCTCGAAGATCTCCCCGAAAACATGCTTACGATCAGCCACCTGCTGCTCATCGAGGAGGTTCACTCCGGGAAGTGACGCCCGCAGAGCCGGGTCTTCGATCCCCACCGCAGCTGTGATTGTCGGAAAGAGGTCGAGCGAGCTGGCCAGATGCGTTTCATCACGACGCGGTTCGACATGACCGGGCCAGCGGATCATGAGGGGAGTACGGACACCTCCATCATATTGCGACCGTTTGGCCCGTTCGGCTCCGGTCGCCTCGCCGCCTTTGGGGTTTTGAATCCAGCCGTTATCGGTGATGTAGATGACGATCGTGTTCCTGGTCAGATCACGCTTCTCCAGCACGGTCAACAGATCACCGACCGTCTCATCGAACCACTCACACATCGCCCAGTATTTGGCAATCGGCACATGCGGCGTCTTGGACAGGTACTTATCGAGGATCCGTTGCGGTGGGTTATGAGGGGTATGCGGCAACATCGGAGCGTACCAGACAAAGAACGGCTTCTGGTTTCGCGTCGCTTCGTCGATGAAGTCCTCCACAGGCTGGAGCCCATCGCGACCGATCGCCAGCCCCTCATCCCCATGCCGACCTCCCGAGCCCGTTACGCCGTGACTCATCCCGTGGCTGAAGCCCCCCGCGGAGTAGCGGCGCTCCCACCACTTCCCCGTCTGGAGTGAGACATAACCGAGATGGTCATGGAGCACGCCGGGGAGCTTGGGAAACTCGTCGATATTCTCACTGTAACGGGTTCGCAGCTGGGCATACTCGGGAGTTTGCTGGGCCTTCCCGCGCGGCAGCTTGGCCAGTTCCGGAGTCAGCACCGGATCGTTTCCGGTTATTCCGTGGCGATGCGGAAACTGCCCAGTGAGCATCGAGGCGAGTGACGGACGGCACAAGCTATCGGGGACATAGCCACGAGTGTAGACCAGCGATTCACTGGCCAGCCGGTCAATGTGCGGCGTCTGGATCGCGGGGTGTCCCATGAAGGAGTAGTCCCGCCAGCCCTGGTCATCGGAGATGATGAGCACGACGTTCGGCGGTGCCTCAGCCCGAAGAATTGACGGGCAAATGAGACAGGCCAGGAAGACGAGAATTCGTTGCATGATGGAGCCGAGAGAGCTTCGGTGTGGGTGTTTGCTGGTATTAGAACGGGTCGGTGCTGAGTCGTCATCAACGCGATTGGTGACTCGTCCGATTGAAGCCAACGAGAGCGGCAGACGTCAGTCTGCCGAGGAGTTCAACCGTCTCTGTGCCGACGATCCGTAGATCGATTTGTTCTTGATTCGCGACGCTACGGCTACGCTCCGCGCCTCGGCAGACTGACGTCTGCCGCTCTCAGTTGAGTACAAGCGGGCGATCGAAAATCACTAATCGGTCAGTTCGATAAACGGATCCAGCCTCAGCTTGTGATATCGGGTCGAGCGTTGCTTTTCATGTTCGAGCTGTTGCTTGCGTTGACGAGTGTGCAGCTTCTCTAGCGCGGCCTGGGTCTTCTCAAACTTCTTTCGCCAGCTGGCAGAGACTTCGCCCGAGGCATCGGGGCGGGCTTTTTTCTTGATCGCCTCTCGCTGCTGCGGGGAGAGGACACGAAGTAACTCATCCTCCAGCGAGAGGAAGAACTGGTAGGTTCCGGGGTCGCCCTGGCGGGCTGCACGGCCGACCAGCTGGCGGTCGATACGAGCGGACGAGTGCATTTCTGTCGCGATGACATGCAGTCCGCCTGACCGTCGGACTTCGTCTTCGACGACTTTTTGTTTGGCTAGCCACTCGTTGTAGAGCTGTTCGCGCTGCTCTTCGGGGTACTTCTCGAAGTCAATCCGCTCCAGCTTCTTTCCGCCGAGCAGGATGTCGGTTCCGCGTCCCGCCATGTTGGTCGAGATCGTGACCTGCCCGGGAAGGCCTGCCTGGGCGACGATCTCTGATTCCTTTTCATGTTCGTAGGCGTTGAGCACGCGATGCTTGATTCCGAGGTCGCGGAGGATCTCGCTGAGTCCGATCGAGGCCTCGACCGATGGAGTTCCGATCAGGACGGGGCGGCCCTGCTGGGTCATCTCCTGGGTCGACCTCGCGACCGCTTTCCACTTGGCATCGAGTGTCGCGAAGACCCGCGTAGGCAGTCCGCGACGGATGCAAGGCTTGTTCGTCGGTATGACGATCATCGGCAGGTTGTAGACGCGTTTCAGCTCACGGCGGGCTGGGCGAGCAGTCCCGGTCATCCCGCACAGATGCTCGTACCGACGAAACAGCGATTGAATTGTGATCCGGGCCGCCGAGCCAGTCTGAGCCGACAGCGAAATGCCCTCTTTGATTTCGATCGCCTGATGCAAACCGTCCTGCCATTTGCGGCCTTCCATCACACGACCAGTGCCTTCGTCCACAATGGCGACCTCTTTGCCATCGACCACCACGTAATCGCGGTCCCGCTGAAACAGATGAATTGAGGTCAGCGCCCGCTCGACGTGCTGGTAGATCGTCTCCATATCGATCTGGTCCATCACGATCGGCTTGGAGAGCAGAATCACCTTGCGGCACCCTTCATCCGTCAGGTCGAGCAACCGCTTGCGGTCATCGATCTCAAAGTCCTGGCGGATCTTCAGCGTACGCGCCGCCTGATCGGCCCAGCGGTAGAGGCTTTCGATCGAGGCGGCCTCTTTGGTCTCGATCCCGATGATCAGCGGTGTTTTGGCCTCATCAATCAGGATGCTGTCCGCTTCGTCAACCAGGGCGAAGTAGAGTTCACGCTGGACGACGCCACTGGCTGTGCCGAGTTGAGAGGAAGCTGCGCGAGGCCCCTCGTTCGGCTCCGCCCCGCGTTTGAGCCGATCGCGAAGAAAGTCGAACCCGATCTGGGTTGCGGTGCCATAGGTGATGTCGCACTGGTACTGCGGGATGCGGGCGTCGTCATCCATCTCCTCTTCCACACTGCCGGTCGTCAGGCCGAGTTCTTTGAAGACGCGGCCCATCTCCTCGGCGTCGCGTTTGGCGAGGTACTCGTTGGCGGTCAGAATATGACACCCACGTCCCGGGAGTGATCGCAACAAGGCCGGCAACACCGCCGTGAGGGTCTTCCCCTCCCCGGTCTGCATCTCGGCGATGTAGCCTTCGATGAGGGCGATGCCCCCCATGATCTGGACCGGGTAATGAGTCTTGCCGAGCACGCGGCGGGAGGCCTCGACCCCAAGAGCGAACGCCTGCGGCAATAGTGATCGCAAGCTATGGCCGCTCTTGGCCAGCCAGCGCAGCTGGGTCACCTGCTCGGCGAGTGACGGGCCGGAAGTGGAAAGCGATAACTTCCTGGCCCGCGATAAAACATCGCGAGCCTGATTCCGCAACCGCAGATGATGCCACCACTGGAACATGCGGAAAGGATCGCCTGAAGGGTGAGGGGTTGTCAAATGCAATGAAAGAAGAGTGAAGCCAAATTGCCAGAACATATCCGAGGAGAAGATAACAGTGACGTATCTCGCATCAAACTCAACGGACTTTTGATGCATCCGGCAGGTCGGCAAGAATACCTCGATGAATCTGAACGAGAGTCACTTTGCCATCCTTGATGCCCCCTCGTATCGCTCGCGGATCGGACATGGTCCCTTTCAAGGAAGTCCAAGCGATTCCAATGAGTGCCATTATCGCCCCACAGATCGACCAGAAGACAAAGTTTCCTTTGGCCTCTGCCGAAGCAACCTCTGGGGGAAGCTTACATAACAACAGGCACACTCCGGTGATTGTGAGGCCGCTATAAATCAGAAATGCCTTCAACATTTTCTGGTTCTTGGCCCTGCGTTCAAACCACTGTTCACTAATCGGTAATCCGAGCTCAATCTTTTTGTTACCGAACAGAAGGGAGAAAATGGACTCGGGATTCCAGATGACCGTTGGCGTGAGCGACTCGACAATCACATTCGTGTAGAGACATCGATTGGGAAATACAGCCACCTCAGGATCGATATAAAGAATGCCGTTAATTTTCGCAGCTGACAATCCTCGGATCTCGCGAGGATCACTGGTCATCTGACTCATGCCATTCACTCCCAGTCATGCTCTATTCGGCCCCGCGTGCTCAAACCGGTTCATTAATCCGGTGCGTCGGAACCGGACGGCCGGGGCGGAAGCTCTGGAGGGTGGTGACTTCATGCGAGGCTCCGATTGTGCGGCACGCAGCTGTGACCTCTTCACGAACGAGGGTCTCCAGTTCCGCCGGGTCGGTCGCGACGCGGGCATTGACCACGACATTGGCCGCCTTGGTCAGGGTCTTTGACGGCAGTGACAATTCAGGACCGGTGGCGTTACTGACGAGGTTGGCCACTGCGTAACTCCCGTCACACAGGCCGATGGTCTTGAGGTGGGCGGCTTCGGCTCCGATGGTTTCAAACCTTTGATGCAGCCTCCCGATGATGTCGAGCAACAGTGCGTCGAGATCGAAGGGCTGCGACGAAACAACGTTGATCTGACTGTTGAGCCAGCCGAGTTCGGCTTCTCCCTCGGCATAGATGTCGTAGTCGACTTCCATCACGCGCTGGCCGAACTGGCCCTGCTGAGCGAGCATCTCGGTCAGCGCCTCAAAGCCCTGCCCACTCTTGGCCGAGACTCGCAGGATCGGCTGCTCGGGGAACTCATCGCTGAGCAGCGACTCCAACTCATCGATCTCTTCCGGGGGAAGCTCATCAACGCGGTTAATGAGGATGAAGTCGGCCTCTTCCAGCTGTTTGCGGAAGATGTACTCCGCCTTGGGCGAGAAGCCGCGTTTGGTGTCGCCGCGGAGGATCTTGAGCCCATGACTCGGCTTGAGAATCACCCCATAAGGGGCCACATCGAGGGGCTTGCCGTAGACCTGGACCAGCGGGCGAATCACCGTCGCGACCAGATCGGTACAACTCCCCACCGGCTCCGCGAGGATCACGTCGGGCAGTTCGTCCTGGCCGAGCCCCTCGACGGTTTCGGTCAACGCGTTGAAGTTGCAGCAGAAGCACGAGCCCGCAACCTCTCCGACGTCGAACCCCTGCGAACGCAGCGAGTGCGTATCGACGAGGTCGGTGGTCTGGTCATTGGTAACGATCCCGACTCGCAGTCCCTGCCCCATGTAATGTCGAGCCAGCCGTCCGACGGTGGTCGTCTTTCCGGCTCCGAGAAAACCGCCGATCATGATGTAACGTGGGTGCATGGAACTCGGGTCCCTGGATGAAAGCGCCAGCGGATTGATGTTGTCTGCGATCGATGATCACAAGATTCAGGTCCAGCAAAGCAGCCGAACGATTCCATCCTAACGCATCTTCCGCTCGATTACAGAGTCACGGTGCAGTAAGGTGATCATCAAAGCGATCATGGGCGAGTCGGTCTATCGCTTCAAGCCAAGTCACAGCGGCAGGATCATGGCCACTCTCCTCTGCGAAACCTCAGCCAAGCTGGTCGCCATCATCCCGGCAGGAGGCCCCCGATGAATCCGATCATAAAAGAGTGGACGCCTGCCCTGGTCGCGTTGGCTCTCGCAACGGGTTGGATTCATGCAGCTGAGCCCAAGGGGCTGGTGCGGGGGGCTGAGTTCAGGAACGCGTGGAACTCAACGGTTTCTGCCCGGGTCGACGAGCGATCGCTGGTTCAGATCATGGACCAATTCTGTGGGTCCCGACGAATCGCGTGGGTGATTGATCGCCGCCTCGACCCCGACCACCACATCACGTCCGACCTCCCGTTGTCGCCACTCTCGGAGCTGTTGCCCGAGCTACTCAAAACTGCTCAGGCTGGGGCAGTCACAATCGGCCAGAGCATTGTCGTCGGTCCGGCAGACAAGCTGATCGATTTACGCACGCTCGCAGAGTTACAGCGGCAGGAACTCCAGCAAACGCGACTGACAGCTGGGCGTAAGCAAACTCTCGCCCAAACTATTGAACTGCATTGGGAGGATCTCACAGAGCCACGTCAACTGGTCGAACAAGTGGTCAAGCGGGCGAAGATCGACCTCGCGGGTGCGGAGTTGATCCCTTACGACCTGTGGCGAGGCGGTGACCTGGTCGGGGTCACGGCCGGTGAGGCCCTGTCAGTTCTGGCCTGGCAGTATGATCTCCAGCTGAAGTGGCACCCCGATGGTCAGGCGAGTCTGGTCCCGGTGGTCCAGCCAGTCCAAGTGGCCCGGACCTTCTCGGTGTCGGAGTCTCGGCAAGAGGCGATCCGGGCCCAGTTCCCTGCCCTGACCTGGACCGACGAGGGAAAGTCGCTCAGGGCCACCGGACGAGTGGAGGACATGGAGGCTGTCGATCAATGGCTCAAGGGAAACTCCCCGGCCAATCCGAAGCCCAAACCGAAGAACGCCCCCAAGGACTGGCGGGACCGGACGTTCACCCTCCGCATCAAGAACGCTCCGCTGGGTGACGTGTTGACTGCTCTCAAGAAGCAGGGAATCCCACTGGAATGGAACGAGGACGAGCTGGTGAAAGCTGGCATCAACATGAAAGGAAAGATTGAGTTGGAACTAAACCAGGCGACCGCGGAAGAACTGTTGTCGACACTCTGCCGCCCCGCCAAACTCAAATATGAGATCACCGAATCGAGTGCGAGAATTTCAGCCCCCTGACAAAACAACCCAAACATCCCATTCAACCCAGAATTGACATAGCTCTACGCCTCTTCCATAATTAATACATCCTGTCGGGGTCGCCACACACGCATTTTGCGACCTGCGAGCGTTTGCAGACGCTTGCGCCGAACAAGGATCATGCGATGAATATGTTCCTGCGTCTGCTCCGCGACGAGGCTGGCCTTGTGCTATCCGCGGAGGCAATGGTGATTGGAACCGTGGGTGTTGTCGGAGCAACTGCCGGTTTGGTGGCTGTGTCCCGCTCGACGAACGATGAACTCGCGGACACAGCGTTTGCGATCCGCAGCATCGACCAAAGCTTCCAGATTGAGGGCGACTCACGCTGCGGAGCCTACATCGCCGGATCCAAGTTCACGCAACAGCCTGTTGAGGAGTCACTGAAAGTACTTCGAGAACAGTTCGAGAAGGACAAAGCCGCGGAGCAGAAGAAACTCGAATCCGCAGAGAAAAAGCAGGCTGAGAATGAGGCTGCGGAGAAACTCGATACTCCGAAAAAGGACGAGCCAGCTCCTAAGAAATCGCCGAAGGCCAGAAAGCACAAAAAGAACAAACAGCCGAAGCCCCGGAACGAGGACTTCGAGATCAAGTCTGAAGAACCTCAGGATACAGACGTGCCACCGAGCCTTTGAGTGGCGTCAAATCGCGGGGCAGTAGCGGTGCGACACGCCGCCTGCCTCTACGACTGCAGTCGCTCCACCGGCCTGACAGATCGACCGGAATTGATCGATGTTTGGCGAGTGACACATCGCTTGGCAACGCGACCGCTAAAATAGGAAGTCTGCACAGACCAGCGAAACATCCAGCACCGCGAAACGGATGCTCAGACTCCGTTCGGCAGAAACGGGTGGTCCCTCATGCTGACCGCTCAATTCCTGCTGATATGTTGCAGGAAATGAGTTGAGTTTTTCGGCAGAAGTCTTCGGATTTCAAACGGAAATCGCCGACTTCGCCGGTTTGGCTCATGACTTCCTGGAATCTTCACATCCGACGAAACTTTCTTGTTGACACAGAGTTCATTCGCCCGAAAAATCAGTACTGCTCGGATGAGACCCCACCTGATTCCCCACCTCGCGATACTCATGGCCACTTCCAACTGCGGTAAGTTCCATTCATCGTGTTTACACGGGATCAAGTATTTCGTGGACTGAGGACAGAGCCTCAGTATCCATGACACCGTCCAGGATGTAGACGGGCTGTATTGGTTGCCAGAATGGCAAAAGTTCGGGGTCTTGTTGTAGCCAAGGTCGGTTGTTGAGCGGACAGAGTGTTCTCATTGAGAGAGGGGAACGAACCTATGGAATTTCATTTCGACGTTGATCCGGATCTGGATTTGGCCATCGGCACTGAGTTGAGCCTGGACGAGGCGGAGGGCGAGTTTGAGCTCGAAGACTTCGCTGCGCTGGGAATCGACCCACTGTCACCCACCGGAGCCAAACCCGGTTCGGAAGAAAAAGTGCGAGTCCTTGCTGCTCGGTACGCTGCTGGCGTTCCCCTGTGGCATGATTCCGATTGCTACGACCATGGACCGGTCGACGCATCCTTCACGGATCAGGAAGATGCCGACGACCTGGAAGAACTGGATGTGGTTGTCGACGACTTCTAGTCGTTGATGGGGTGTAGAGATTCACCTCCCACTTCCCGGCCTCCTGCGACTACCGCAGATCACAGCCATGGACGTGACAGAGTCATCCACCGGGGTGCCGACCAGGAAGGTTTGGCCCCGGTTTTTTATTGCGCTCACGCCATACGCCAGGCAGCCTGCCGACTACGGTTGCGTCCCTCGATCCCTGCCCTGTAGCCCATTTTAATCCCACTCCACTTTACCGACTGGGTAAAATAGACGGTCGAATCAACCACAGCTTTGTTGTCGATCAGGCCGACGGTGAAGTTCACTCCGAAGATGCCCACCCTTCTGACGAATAGGGTTCTACGGTATGGTGTTATCGTATCAGCTGGCGTGGCCAAAGCTGCGAGTTGATTCGAGCCCCTGGTCCGAACGCTACCGGAATCTCCCATGGCGACTGACTTCCGCCGCAAAGAACAGCTGTCCGAACTCACCGACCGTATCGTGGAGAGCTACCACGAGATTCCCTCCATCAATCATCTGGGCCATTGTCCGTTGCCCAGTGCGGACGAGATGATTGAAATTGTTCAGGACCTGAAGGAGATTCTCTATCCGGGTTACCGCCGTCGTCAGAATCTCCACATGGGCAACGTGACCTACTTCGTTGGCGATTTGGTTGATGGTCTGCATGACCGCTTGACGGAGCAGTTCGCCCGAGCCTTTCGTTACGCACATGATGCTGAGGGAAAGTGCTGCGACAAAGACCGTACTCCCGACTTTCAGGCGATCGGGCAGCAGCATGCCATCGAGTTCCTCGAATCACTGCCCAAGCTGCGCAGACTTCTCTCCACCGACGCCCAAGCGGCTTATGAAGGTGACCCCGCAGCTTCGGGGATCGACGAGGTGATCTTCTGTTATCCCGGTTTCGAAGCAGTGACGATTCATCGTCTGGCCCACCAGTTGTACCTTCAAAAGGTCCCACTGCTCGCCCGCATCATCAGCGAGTGGTCCCATGCCCGGACCGGGATCGACATTCACCCCGGTGCGAAGATTGGCCCCTACTTCTTTATTGACCACGGAACGGGTGTCGTGATCGGCGAAACGACCGAGATTCGCACGCGAGTGAAGATCTACCAGGGCGTGACCCTCGGGGCCCTGAGCTTCCAGAAGGACGAGCAAGGAAATCTGGTGCGTGGGACCAAGCGTCACCCGACAATCGAGGAAGGCGTCGTGATTTATGCGAACGCCACCGTCCTGGGTGGTGACACAATTGTCGGGGCACATTCGGTGATCGGGGCCAGCGTATCGCTGACAAAGAGCGTGCCACCGAATACTCTGGTGACGATCGAGAAACCTTCGCTGAAGTTCCGCGAAGCGTCCTGATCGCTTCCGCCACCTTCAGTCAGGTCTGCCATGCCCCGCGTCGAACTGTCCGATGGCTCGATTTCATATGTTGATATCGGGCAGGGAGCCCCGCTGCTCTTCATCCACGGCTTTCCGCTCGACCACACGATGTGGCGGCACCAGATCGACGACCTGCAGGCCGATTACCGCGTTCTGGCCGTCGATCTGCCCGGATTTGGACAGAGTCAGGCTCCCCGTTCCGACATGTCGATCGCCGGCTTCGCGGACTGTATCGCGGAGTTCCTCGACCGCATCGGAATGACCAAGCCAATTACGCTGTGCGGCCTCTCGATGGGCGGCAGCATCGCATTGCAATTCGCCCTGCGGCATCCGCAACGGCTCGCCCGCCTGATCCTTTGCGACTGCCGAGCCATGGTCGACGCCCCGGAAGCCCAAAAGATGCGGCTCGATCTGGCAGAGCGAGTCCTCACTGAAGGCCCCGAGTTCGTCGCAGCTGCGATGCCCGCCCGGCTGTTCGCCGCGAAGACCATCGAGCAGCACCCCGACATCGTTCAGTCGATTCAAGCAGTCATTCGCTCGACTGCTTCCACGTCGGTTGCGGGTGGTTCACGTGCCCTGGCCCACCGCGAGGACGTGGTGTCTCGCCTCGGTGAGATCAGAGTCCCCACTCTGATCATCGTGGGCAGCGAAGATGTCATCTCGACCTCGGGCGAGATGAAGGCCATGGCTGAGAGGATCCCCTTGAGCCGCCATGTTGAGATTCCCGGCGCCGGCCACATGGCTCCACTGGAAGCCCCCGCTCAGGTGAACACCGAAATCCGCTCCTGGCTGGCCTCTCACTCAACCTGACTTCTGTCGCATGACCAGGCGGTCAAATCGTCATAGCCGGACGAATCGGCATATTGAGAACCATGTCGCGAGCTTGAGTATTCGCTCATACGATCCGATGTTGAAGGGCGATGACTTTCGATCGCCCTCTGCCGCTTAGAGATCTGTTCAACAGCCGAAACAACTCGCGTACTCGACTGCCAACCGAGCTTGGCAGCAGCTGTCCGGTTATTCTGATTGTACGATCGAGGGTTTATTGCGGCTCACCACGAGACCAGCATATTGCCTGATATCAACGTCATTCCGAAAGAGGCGGTACGAGACCGGAACGGGAGTTGCGTTTTTCTTCAACGCGGGCCAGTCGAGCTTTCTGCTCGGCATTCATTCGATGTCTTTCGACAGATTCTCCGGTTGATTCCGGTTCCTCCCACATTCTGCAGGTGGAGTCACGTGCTTGTTACACCGTGACTCAAAGACAGCTGTGCATGCGCTGTCTGTCATGACATGCCTGAGTGATCAGACTCAGGGATGCGATTCGTGACTGGGCGAAGCGTTCGAACTCGCGACTCGAACGACCTCACTCGATGCTCAACATCTCACCAAATTGTCTCTCTCTGAAGGAATGAGAATAATGGTTCGTCAACTCTTGAACGACGAAGCGGGTTTCATCATCAGCGCTGAACTCGTTCTCGTCGCGACTCTGCTCGTCATCGGCTTGATTGTCGGTCTGAGCGAAGTCCAACATGCAGTCGTTACGGAACTGAACGATGTCGCCGACGCCATCGGTGAACTCAATCAGTCCTACTTCTACAGCGGATTCCACAAGCGCGACTTCGGCGGCGTGGTTCACGCGGTAACCTACGGATCTGACTTCGAAGATCAGCGCGATGACTGCGACAACAATCAGTGTGATCTGGCTTGCGATGCTCCGGTGAACGAAACGCCGAAGCAGTAATCGCAATCAGTCAGGGCCGCTGAGTCGAATCCAATAGCAACGCCGCGAGCAGGCCCGCGGCGTTTGTTATTTTTCAATACCAAGTAACTCTGCCAGTCGACCGTCCTGCCCCGCCCTTCACAGGGTACTACCAGACCACCTGCAATCCGACGGTCGCCCCGTGCAGGATCAGTTGCCCAGAGGTGTCTACTGCGTAATTCCGCGTGCCCAATGGAGTGTTCGACAAACCTGACACTTGAGCCGGAGCGAGTGCAAGGTTCGACACAAAGGTCGCCTCATACCCCATCGTCGCGGAGATATAGTCGGTCAGAGGAAACAAGGCATTGATCCCCAGTGTTCCCCCAAAGGCCACTGTATTCTTGGTCTTGGCGTAGGTTCGCTGATAGACCGAGTCGTCATGCTGACTACCGACCAGATACTCACCCAGCGTTGCCGAGGCCTCATTATTGAAGACCCCGAAGCGTCCCAACAGTGTCAGGTCAATCGGACTTTCCGGGAACAGGTCATAGCTCCCGCTGACCTGGGCACCATTCAACAGGTTCTTCGTCCCCGACTGGTAGTAAACCAGCAATGTATCGGGCCCCGTCGGCGGCGATGCACTGGCGTCGTAACCATTGCCCGTTCCCGACACCAGTGAGAATCCCGCGTCGGTCAAAGCCTCATCAGACAGAGCATTGTTAGGCTCATCGCCAGGCGATCCCGGAGCAGCTCCCGTCGCAGTGTCGAGAGCATCAAACGTCCCGCTGATCCCCACGCCATTGGCCTCATTCAGACGCATCTGACGCCAACCCACGCTGACCCGCCACGGATAGCGAGTGGGATTTGTCCCGAGGTTGATCTGGTAGTCCTGAAAGTTGGACGAGCCATTCACATACCAGGTCGCCCCGGCCTTAAGCCGCTCGCTCTCGTTGTCCTCCAGGGTGATTGCCGTGGCTGCGTTGTATAGAGAGTTCGTGAATGCCAGCGTGTTCGGAGCGGGAACAGCAAACAGCGGATTGGTCGCCGTGTCATCGAAGATCAACGGGCTGGCCAGCGTCCCCGTCGAGCTGTAGTTCCAGCCGTAAATCTGAGCGGCGATAAACTCCAGGTCGTACGCATCGTACGATGCCCCGATCGTGAATCGCTGTCCGGCCTGGAAACCGTTGTTGCCCCCGCTGTTGATCGAGTCGGGCCCATTCAACATCTGACGACCGCCATCATTATCGCGATCCATGAAGAGAGCTTCGGCGGAGAGGCGGAACTGAGCCTGAGCGGGTATCGCGAGCCCTAATGCTCCCACACAAAGAGCAATGATCTGCAAGGTTCGCCGCACCATGTTCTTCCCCCACCAATCGTCCCGCCCATTTCGGGACAGGAACACGCACTTTCTGCCGACATCCCCAGTCGACATTTCCGATTGAGTCGCGTTGGCCGGACGACTCACTCTTGAGATCGACATCTTTGACGGAGTTGTCGAGCGAATGCGTTTTGACGGAAGAACGGATCACAACTTTTCCAACGGTTGGACCGGTCCCGAAAGCGAGGTGGAGTTGGAAAGATACGAAGACTTTACGGGCGTCAAGGAGCCCGTTTCGACGTCGGCAGATGCTGAATCCAGTGCAGCATGACCGAGGTGACCTTGGCGAGCGATTCTCCTGAGCACGCGGCGGGCAAGTCGTTGCGTTTGTGCCAATGGGGGTAATCGAAATCGATCACGTCACAGGTCGGAATCCCAGCGATCTGGTTCAAGGCCAGATGGTCATCATTCAGCGTGTGTTTCCGTCGAGCGATGAACTCTCTCACGCCGACCGCTTTCGCCGATGCCCACACGCTATCGGTGACAAACCCAGCCATCTGGACACTGTTCACCTCTTGCCAGATCTTCAGGTCCTTATCTCCGACCATGTCGAGCAACACACCACAGCTGTACCGAAACGGAGGGGGAGCATTCCGGTACTGCGTCGCGAAATACTCGGAGCCCAGAAAGAACTTGCCCGGCTTCTGAAAGATAAATTCCTCGGCATCAAAGAACAGGAAGTCGACTCCCTGCTTCACAGGCAACCCGGGCAGAAAGTTCCCCAGTTCCATCAACACCGCGACGCCACTCCCCCCGTCGTTGGCCCCGATAAATGGGGCATCCTGCAACCGGGGGTTCTGCTCCTCGTCGGGGCGAGGTCGCGTGTCGTAGTGGCAGCAGAGCAAGACCCGCTCGGTCGCTTCGGGATGCCAGCTGACCAGCATGTTCTTCAGCCGGACAGGCTGCCCCGTGATCGGATGGGGAGTGTCCCATTCCTGAAAGTGGACCTTGGCCCCCAGGCCCGTGAAGTGGGTCGCCAACAACTCCTGTTGCTTCGCCATCCCGTGGGTACCGCTGATGCGGGGCCCGATCGCGCAGACCTTCTGCAGATAACCAAACGCCCGTGCCGGATCGGGGGCTTTGGGATCGGCGGCCCATAATGAGGACGCTGAGGCGAACAGGACTCCGCAGAGCCAGAGCCCAATCAACCAGACGGTCGAACGGCTGGGCTCGCGATGGAACACCATGTGACGGGCGGATCCTTCCACACCACGACTCCTGAAATTACTTGGTGGCACTCAGCATCCGCAGTTCGCGAGGAAGCTGGAAAAAGACGTGTTCGTCGCGAGTCTTGAAGTCCTCGACCGTCGCGCCATAGCGGCTTTTGAGCGTTTCGATCGTCTCTTGAACGACGACCTCCGGGGCACTCGCCCCCGCAGTAATCCCGACAGTCTCGACCCCAACGAACCATTCGTCTTTGAGTTCATGAGCCCCGTCAATCAGATGGGCGGGCTTTCCGGAAGTCGCACCGATCTCTTCAAGACGGCGGCTGTTCGAGCTGTTCTGACTGCCCATGACGATCAGCAGGTCGACCTGGTCGATCATCTGGTGAACCGCGTGTTGGCGGTTCGTCGTCGCGTAGCAGATGTCCTCTTTGGGAGGATGTTCGATCTGGGGAAACCGCTGCTCCAGGGCCTGGATCACTGCTCCAGCCTCTTCCACTGATAGCGTAGTCTGCGTCAGGTAGGCGAGTTTTGCTTCGGCCGGAAAGCTCAGATCAGCCACCTCGGCGGGTGACTCCACAAGGGTGATGCTGTTCGGGGCCTCACCCATCGTCCCGATCACCTCATCATGCCCATCGTGACCAATGAGGACAATGTTGTACCCTTCGTTGGCATACTTCACTGCTTCGAGATGCACTTTGGTCACCAGCGGGCAAGTGGCATCGATCGTCCGCAGCTTCCGCTGCCGTGATAAGGCTCGGATCGCGGGCGACACCCCATGGGCGCTGTACAGCAGTACGGAGCCTTCCGGGACCTCTTCAATCGAATTGACGAACTTCACGCCGAGTTGGGAAAAACGATCCACGACATGGCGGTTGTGAACGATCTCGTGATAGACGTAGATCTGTGTTCCGAAGACGCGAATGCACTCTTCGAGACACTCGATCGCCATATTCACCCCCGCACAGAAACCACGGGGACTTGCCAGAAGAATTCGCATTGTGTGCCCTTCAGAGAGCCCTCCACTGCTCCGATGTCGTACACGGGAGGGGACTCATCTACCGCATTCTAGCAGCGATCCACCGATTGAATACAGGGGATTGATCACCAACGAAGAACTACCCTGCGACCAAGGCGCCAGATCAGTCCACATACAGGAACTCATTCGAGTTCAGCAAGACGTGGCAGTAGTCGACCAGCGCGGGGTCTGGAACAGTGCCCTCTCCCCACGCTGGCGATGCACTCCGGTTGCGAGCCTGGGTCAGGAAGTCCTGCCCGCGCTGCATCTCAGCCTCGCTGGGGTCGCGAGCATAAACCAGCCGGTACGCCTGGCGAATCTGACTGTCGTCGCCGCCAGGGATCTCTTTCTGAACACGCTCTGCCAGGTGGCTCGCCCGCTGGAGCGTCCATTCTCCGTTGATCATCAGCAGTGCTTGTGTCGGGCTTGTGGTCGTGTTCCGCGACCCGGTCCCCACAATCCGGTCGGGCTGGTCGAACGCCTCCAGCAGTGGTTCGCGTTTGTTTCGCAACGTCTTCAGATAGACCGAACGCCGGGTGGCTGCCATATCAGCCCCTGCCCCGCCCTCCGCCAGATCGAGTTCTCCCGACACAGCCAGCATGCTGTCCCGGATCTGCTCGGCCGCCATGCGACGAATCGGGAACCGCCACAACAACCGGTCCGTGGGGTCGGTCTGCATCCCCGACTCCATCATCACCACATTGCCCGGATGCCGACTCGACTGCCGATACACCGCCGACAGCACAATCAACCGATGCAGCTGCTTCATACTCCAGCCCTGGGCCACGAACTCGCTGGTCAACCAGTCGAGCAATTCTGGATGCGTGGGCGGCTCCCCGAGCTTGCCAAAGTCGCTGACGCTCGCAACGAGCCCCGTTCCAAAATGATGCTGCCAGAGCCGATTGACGATGACGCGAGTACTGAGCGGATTCGTCGGCGAGGTGATCCACTTCGCCAGAGTAGTCCGCCGTCCCGATGACGGGATCCCGTCCACGACCGGTTCAATCGTTGCCGGATTCGGATCAAGGACTGAGGGGAATCCCGGCAACACATCCCCCAACCGCGGACGATCAGGCACATGCACCACGGGTGCCAGTTTGCCAAAGTCCTGGACCGTCAAAGTTGTCGGCAGCGGCTTCGGCTTGATCGAATCGAATGTCGCCAGCTCCTTCTTCAAGGCTTCCCACTCGGCCCGTTCGGGGCTGTCCTTGGGGAATTTTTTGTCGAGCTGGGGGTACTCTTCGAGAATCTGCAGGTGGACCAGATGGGCAATCTGGTTCTCGTATGAATTCCGCTCCTTCGCGGGCTTGTGATACATCGCCTGGAAATCTTCGTGGAACCGGCTTATCGCCAGGTCCACGATCGGTTTGAGGCGAGGTTGTTCCAGCGCATCGATCTTGGCCCGCACCTCGCGGGTTGCCTCTTCCCAACCAGCCAGTTGCTTCTGGTATTCAGCAATCTGCTCGGGCGTCGCCAGCGGGCGTTCATCCTGAAACGAGACGTTGCACACGAACGCCTGCAAACGGTAGTAGTCCTTCTGCAGCAGCGGATCGAACTTGTGGTCGTGGCACTTTGCACACCCAAGCCCCAGCCCGAGAAACGCATCGGCGGTTGTCTCGGTCATGTCCTCAAGGATCGCCTTCCACTGCACGGCCGCATCGCGCTGGTTGTACTCATAGATCCCGTTTCGCCAGTACCCCGTTGCCGCCAGAGCGTCGGGGTTTTGCGGGTCGATCTCGTCCCCAGCCAGTTGCTCCATCACAAACCGGTCGTAAGGCTTGTCGCTGTTGAATGCCTGAATGACATAATCACGATACCGCCACGAATTGGGACGGTAGGTGTCCTGCTTGTATCCATCCGACTCCGCATATCGCACCAGATCGAGCCAGGAGCGAGCCATCTGCTCGCCGTAGCGTGGACTTGCCAGCAGCTGATCAACCAGAGTTTCGTACGCCGTGGCAGAGTTGTCCGACAGGAAGGCGTCCATCATCTGTGGGCTGGGCGGCAACCCCGTCAGATCGAGTGCGACTCGCCGCGCCAGCGTCACGCGATCCGCCTCGGGAGCTGGCTCCAGCTGCGCCTCTTTCAACTTGGCGAGAATGAATCGATCAATGTCGGTCCGGCTCCAGCGATCGCCCTCAATCTGCGGCGGCGTGACCCGCTTCACCGGCTGAAAGGCCCAGTACTGTCGATCTTCCTCACTGATCTCTCGACCGGGTGAACGCGACGGAGCGACCTTTTTTTCCCCCGCGGGCCATGGGGCCCCCATTTCGACCCATCGGGTCAGATGTTCGATCTGCTCATCCGACAACTTGGTATCGGGCGGCATCTGCAACGACTTGTAATTCACCGCTTCGAGCAGCAGGCTCTCGTCCAGATGCCCTTCGACAACAGCCGGCCCCGACTCGCCGCCGAGCAACAGCCCCTCGCGCGAATCGACTCGCAGCTGCCCGCCTTGCTTCTTGTCACTGTGGCAGCGATAGCACTTCTCGACGAGCAGCGGGCGGACGTGGGTTTCAAAGTATTTCAGTTGATCCGCCGTAGGCGTCTCCGGTGGTACGGCACTGACGCCCTGGCCAACTATCCCGAGGAGGAACAGGGCGATCAGACTGGTGATCCGCAACTGCATCGATCAACTCCTCCATCCCAACAGCCACCGGGCTCAAGACAAATCAGATCCCCCGGGACACATCGCCTATCACAGCCAGCAAATAACGCCCCTTGAGCATACACCGGAGCAGAACCATGACCAAGAGAAACACCCCCACGTTTCTCTTTCGTACCGTACTTCGCGCGCCTTGCATTTGTAGCGAGATCAGCCCTGACAACCCTCTCAGGTTGTGCTGGATGGAGTTGTCATGGACAATTAGCGACATCGCCACGGCAACCAGTTGGATCCCGCATGGAACTCGATGACGAAGTCTGTTTGTGCTTCCATGTCAGCAAGCGGAAGCTGCTGAGCTACATGCGGATCAACAAATCCCGCATGCGGCGGGCCAGCCAGCTCAGCGAATGCGGGGGCGCGGGGACAGGATGCGGGTGGTGCGTGGGGTATCTGAAGCGGTTGTTCTCTCAGATGAACCCGGAAGCCGCTACTGCAGAGGCCGCCCTGGCCGCCGAGCCAACCCCGGAAGAGCACCGCACCGGTCGAGCCAGCTACCTCAAACAGAAAGAGGAGGGATGATCGATGAATCCCAATCGACATCAACCGTCGCGTCGCGATGCCCTCTGGAAGATCGGAGGAGGTTTCGGAGGCGTGGCCCTCGCGGGTTTGCTGCAGCGGGAGGGGCTGCTGGCCGATTCAACGACCGTCGACCGCTCGGTTGGCTTGCATCATCCGGCCAAAGCCAAATGCGTCATCCAGCTGTTCATGAACGGCGGCGCGAGCCAGATGGACCTGTTTGATTACAAGCCCGAACTGGAGAAGCTGCACGGAATGAAGTTCGACCCCGGAGAGGGTCAGCGTGTCGAAGCCGCCACAAGTGAACCGGGCAAGGTGATGAAGTCCCCGTTCGAGTTCCGCCAGCACGGCGAGTGCGGACGCTGGGTCAGTAGCGTGATGCCCGAGCTGTCCAAACATGTCGACGACATCGCCTTCGTGTTGTCGATGCAGTCGCGGACCAACGTGCATGGGCCGGCCAGCTACCTGATGAACACGGGGTTCCTGCTGCCCGGATTTCCGTGCCTGGGATCATGGGTGTCGTACGGGTTGGGAAGGCTGACCGACAACCTGCCGACGTTTGTGGTTCTGCCCGACCCGCGCGGGTTGCCGTATAACAATCGGGGAAACTTCAGTTCGGGATTCCTGCCCGCTTCGCACGCGGGGACGACACTCAACATGGCGAATCCGTCGCCGATCAACGACCTGCTCCCGCCTGCCGAAGCCAAACTTGTCACCGCTGCCAGTGAGCGTGACGGGTTGCAACTACTCCGGGAGCTGAACTCGAAACACCTCGCTGAACACCCGGGTGACTCCCGACTGGAGGCTCGCATCTCCAGCTACGAACTGGCCGCCAAAATGCAACTGGCCGCACCAGAAACGTTTGACCTGACCCGCGAGAGTCAGGAGACGCAGAAGCTGTACGGCATCGATGACCCGGTGACAGCCGACTTCGGAAAACGGTGCCTGACCGCTCGGCGAATGGTCGAGCGAGGCGTTCGCTTTGTGCAGGTCTGGAGCGGTGCTGGAGGTTCGAGCAACAACTGGGACAATCACTCCGACATCATCAACCAGTTACCACTGATGACCAAGGCGACCGATCGCCCCGTAGCTGCGTTACTGGCCGATCTCAAAGCACGCGGACTTCTGGATGAGACGCTTGTTCTCTGGTCGACGGAGTTCGGCCGGATGCCCTTTACGCAGGGGGCCACCGGTCGCGATCACAACGGCGGGACCTTTGCCAGTTGGATGGCCGGGGCTGGTGTGAAACCCGGCGTCACGATCGGCGAGAGTGATCCGTGGTCCTGGAAGGGTGGTGCGAACTCGTACACCACCTACGACTTCAACGCGACCGTCCTCCACCTGCTCGGCATCGATCACGAGAAGCTGACATTCCGCAACAACGGAGCCAACCGCCGCCTGACCGATGTGCATGGCCATGTGCTGAACGACATCCTGGAAACGCCAGCGGCGTAGTTCCGGACAGAGCAATCAGTGACCCGCAAACCGTCGTAGGACTGACATTCCTGTTTGTCCCGTCGAGCCTGATGCTCCAATACCCCGACGGCCCGCTCTACGGGAGTAGCAACTCCGCCGACTCACTCGAGCGGGAATTGGGCTTTGGGGGATTATCCAGCGGGCGGAAGGTGAACACGGCGGAAAGCTTTGTCTCGGTCGTGTAGTTCCGCGTGGCTGCATGGAAGGCCAGGCAGTGGAAGAAGAGAACATCGCCGGGCTCCAGCGGCGCGTGGACCACCTTGTCCAGCAGGGGCCGATTCGCGGGGTGATCCTCACGCAGGAAGAGATCCGCGTCGAATTGATCCCGCTCAAACTTCATCCGATGGGTTCCGGGAATCAGCTTCAGGCACCCGTTCTCCGGCGTTTCGGCCCCCAGGGCCAGCCAGGCATTGACGAGCTCCGGGCGGGTAAACGACCAGTAACGGATGTCCTGGTGCCAGCCGGTATCGCTGCTGTGCCGAGGCTCCTTGGTCATAATGCAATTGTGGTGCGCCAGCGGGCAGACGACCTGCGGACCGAGCAGCTGTTTCAGGCGATTCACAATGCGGGGGAGAGTCACCCACTGCAAAAACGCATGATCGCGAGTGAGGGCCTGCTTGAGACGCCGGACGGTGCGGCCCCCTTCGGCATCGTGCGAGACAGGAGCTCCGGGGTAATGTAGATCAGCCTCGAACTCAACCGGCTCAATGACCCGGGCCAGCCCCTCGAGAGTCACCTCACGCATCCGCTGGAGTAGTTCTGCGGGAGCCAGCCCGCGTACGACGATATAGCCGTCTCGCTGGAACTGTTCGACTTCGGCGGGAGTGAAAGAATCAGCAGGGGTCGAGCGAGCCAAGTGACGGATGCTCCGGGAAAGGGCGGCCAAGCAGGTTGGGCGACAAGGTGGTGAGAACAGCCGGTGAGAATCGAGATTATACTGCAGATCGACCAGTTGCCTGAAGCGAGAACGTCTGCAGTGAGTGGACCGGTGTGTGCCTCTCGAACGTCGGCGATTCCGGTGCCTTCTCCCTCTCCCCACAAACAGATTGAGAAGCAGAGAAGACATTAATGTGGAGAGAAGGAGTCAGACATCCTCTGACTCACCGACGATGGGGATACACACACGGTGACCTGTCTACTTCTCCTCTGGCTTCTCCAGCAGGATCTTGTCGCCCGCTTGCAGACCTGACTTGATGTGCGTCTTCGTCACGCTGCACTGCCCCACCTCCACGAGTTGCCGACGAGGTTCCTCACCCTCCACGGACACATAGACATAATGCTGGTTCGGATTCTCCTCATCGGGAAACACCGCCGATGACGGCACAGCAATCACCTCCGGAGCAGAGAACTGAACTAGTCGGACTTTACCCGTCATTCCCGTGATGAGTGGTTTGAATTCCGGCCCATCCTTCGCAGCATCGAAATCGACTTCACCGCCGAAGATCCCCTCTTTTACGAACACCCGGGAAATCGCCTTCAGGTGACAGGGAATCGCTGCTCCCGAGTAAGCTGTCGGATAAAACTCGCCCTTCTGGCCAGCCTGGCTGGTGCCGACATCCTTCTCGGGGATATCAACCCACAGCTTAGCTCCCTGGTCGGGGATGATGGTCATGATGACCTGGTGTGGGGTGATCGACCCGCCGGGGCGCAGACTCGACCGCATCGCCTCGGTCGTCGTCCAATGGCCGAACTCCGCCTGGCCGTAGACAACGATCCCATCAATCGGCGAGGTCAGCGTCAGCAACTTCTCGTCTTCCTGCATCTGAGCCAGCTTGAGGTGCAGGCTCCGATGATTGTGCTCAAGCTTTTCGACCTCCAGTTTCTTCTGAGACAGAGTGGCTGGCAGTGACTCGCGAGTTTTTTCCAAGTTGAGGGCCTCGCGGTCTTTGGCGACCTCCTTGATACGCTTCTCCCGAGGGAGTTCCTGCTCCAGTCGACGTTCGTGCAGGACCTTTGCCGTCTTGACCATGAACTGGGCTCGCTCGACCTCGCGCCGGGCCCGCTTGAGGATGATCTCCTCTGTCTCCTCGGTCAGGTCATCGGCCTTGTACATCTTTTCGAGCTGATTGAGTTCCTCCTGAGACCCATCCAACGAGTCCTGGGCCATTTTCAGATTCTCATCGACGGTTTGCCGTTCGAGTGCTTCGCCCTGCCGGACGAAATCATTCCATTCCTCCAAAGCCACAGCTGCTGTGCGTTCAGCAGCCTCCAGGTCGAGTGGTGTCGTTTTGTCGAGCAGCTTGAGGTCAATCTGAGCGAGGGCCATCAACGTGTTGTTGGAGAAAACCTCCAACCTCAGAGCATCAAGTTCTCGCTGAAACGCCATCCGTTCAAACCGCACCAGTTCATCGCCCGCTTTCACTGTCCGGCCCGATTCAATCGCCCATTCGACGACAAAGGTGGGCCAATCCTTGGGCTTGATCTGAATTTCCTCCGCCCCGATCGACTGGACATGGCCATCCAGAAGGATCGCCGCCTCAAACGGCCCCGTCGCGACGAGATGTGTTTTCGGGGGAGGCGGTGCATCCTCCGGTGGATCGTCGGCCCGCAAAGAGCCCCCACAGCAGAGTACGCCAATCAGAGCGACCCAGACGATTCGATGAACCACGGCGGACACCCTTCGCAACGACAGCACCATGAAAAAACGCTCCCGCGCCAGTTGCGAGAGCGTTCAAAGGTCGAGCACTTCGAGACTAAGCGCGGGCGAATTCAAACATCGGCGTCGAGAGGTAACGCTCGCCCGAATCGGGAAGAATCACCACGATCGTCTTACCGGCATTCTCGGGACGAGCTGCGACCTTGAGAGCCGCAGCCATCGCAGCGCCACAGCTGATGCCGCAAAGAATGCCTTCTTCGCGAGCGACGCGCGGAGCCATTTCGAGAGCCTCTTCGTCGGTGATCTGCATCACTTCATCGACGAGCTTCATATCGAGGATGTCTGGCACGAAGCCAGCGCCGATCCCCTGGATCTTATGCTTGCCACGCGCACCGCCCGACAAAACGGGACTGCCCGCGGGCTCGACGGCGATCGACTGAATTTTCTTGCCGCGGACTTCCTTGAAGAACCTGGTCACACCGGTGATCGTGCCGCCGGTTCCGACACCAGCGACAAAGATGTCGACGTTGCCATCAGTATCTTCCCAGATCTCGGGTCCGGTGGTTTTGACATGGATCGCGGGATTGGCCGGGTTCTTGAATTGCTGTGGAAGGAAGTAATTCGGGTCCTGGGCGATTTCTTCGGCCTTGGCGATCGCACCGGGCATTCCCTCAGCTCCCGGGGTCAGCACTAGGTTGGCTCCAAAGGCCTTGAGCAGCATCCGCCGTTCAATCGACATCGTATCGGGCATCGTGAGGGTCAGCGGATAGCCCTTCGCGGCACAGACGAACGCCAGAGCAATCCCTGTGTTGCCGCTGGTCGGCTCGATGACCTGCATCCCGGGCTTGAGCTTTCCGCTCTTTTCCGCGTCCCAGATCATCGCCGCACCGATCCGGCACTTCACGCTATAGGCCGGATTGCGGCCCTCGATCTTCGCCAGAATGGTGGCCTTGAGTCCCTGGGTCAGATGATTGATGCGGACGAGCGGGGTGTGGCCAATCGACTCGGCGTTATCGGTATAGACGGGCATGGACAGCTCCCTCCTTGCTGGCTGGGTCTTAGGTGGACAGTGTTCAGAGTGACAATGTCGTATCTCGACTGGGATTATGGAGATTGATGCCCGGGGCAGCAATGGCGGAATGGGGAAGAGTAAACGATTGTGGGAGCCGACCGCCGAGCCCCTTCGGCCGAGGTGGCCCAGCCCGCCATACAACGGTGCCCCACCGGTGGGACTTCGCGAGAAAGCCGCTAAGATACATAAACCGATTTCGTTGCGTACGACTCAGGAGTGACTGATGAGCAGAGGTCTGCAGTGGTCTTTGATGGTGACCTTGTGGGTTGGACTGGGATCAGGAGCGGCGTTCCCTGCTGATCCCGCACCCCCAGCGAGTCCCAAGCCTCAGCCCGCGAGTCCGCTCTCCCCGGAAGAGTCGCTTCAGCATATCCAGGTCGATCCTGATTGCCGGGTCGAACTGGTCGCCGCTGAGCCCGATGTCAGTGCCCCGGTATCGATCGCCTTCGACGAGAAGGGCCAGCTGTGGGTCGTCGAGATGGGCGATTACCCCAACGGACCGGCTCCAGGCGAAGCTCCGAAATCACGTATTCGCATCCTGACCGACGACAACGGTGACGGGCGATTCGACAAGCCGCGGGTCTTCGTCGATGGCCTGCTGTTCGCCAACAGCCTGATGCACTGGGACGGTGGCGTGCTGGTCACGACCGATGGCAAGCTGGTCTACTTCAAGGACACCGACAACGACGGAAAGGCTGACCTGCGCGAGGTCTGGTTCGAGGGGTTTGCCACCGAGAACCCCCAGCTGCGTTGTAACCACCCGACGCTGGGGCCGGATAACTGGATCTACGTGGCGAATGGGCTACGAAACGGCAAGGTCAAAGCTGTGCGTCCGGCCTGGCCGCGTAAGGCTCCCGACTCGGCCAAACTCGGTGAGCCAGTCGACATCGCGGGCCGGGACTTTCGCTTCAACCCCTTCACCGGCGAGTGCGAAGCGGTCAGCGGGTATGGTCAGTTCGGCCTGACGTTCGACGATGCCGGGAACCGGTATGTGTGCAGCAACCGTAACCCGTGCATGCGAGTGCTGATCGAAGATCGGTATCTGAAAATGAACCCGAACGTCACGGTGCCCAGCGTCTACGTCGATGTTTCCCCGGCCGGCGAGAAGTCGAAGCTCTACCCGATCAGCCGGGCTTGGACGACATCCAACCTGCACGCGGGGCAGTTCTCAGCTGCGTGCGGTTTAATCATCTATCGCGGGACCGCATTGCCCAAGGAGTTCTACGGTCAGAATTTCACCTGCGACCCGACAGGGAATCTGGTGCATTGTGACTATTGGCACCTGCCCGCAGATCTGCGACCACAAGGCCGAGAGTTCCTCGCCAGCGATGAAACCTGGTTCCGCCCCGTCAACACAGCTATAGGCCCCGACGGTGCCCTTTACATCGTCGATATGTACCGGGCTGTCATCGAACACCCCGACTACATGCCAACTGAACTCAAAACTCGACCTGACCTGTCGCTGGGCAGTGAACGGGGACGCATCTGGCGGGTGGTTGCCAAAACCCCCAAAGGCGAGCCGGGCGGCGTCAGCCCCCGGAGTCTTCCGTTGCCATCCGCTCCCACCGAAATCGCCCCGCTCGTCGATGATCCCAACAGCTGGCATCGCGACACAGCTCACCGCCTCATCGTCGAGCGGCAGGACAAATCGGCCGAAGCAACCTTGCGTCAGGTACTCACACAAAGCAGCACTCCTTATGGCGCCGCTGTTTCACTACGCACGTTGGACGGTCTGGGTCTAATCTCATCGGGAGACCTGATCGATGTCATGCAACGGGAACTCATGGACGCTTCGATCCCAGAACCCAAGCCGGAATTCTCACTGGCGATCGCGGAGGCTGTTCGGTTGTCGGAATCTTTCGTCCCAGCGGAAGAGAGATTGGTATCGACGCTCTTCGAGGTCGCCCGACAGAACCAGACGATTGAAATTAAGTCCAAACTCCATTTTGTCTTCGGACACTACGGTGATCGCTTTATCGCTGAACGGGTGAAGCAATCGATTGAGGACATTCGCTCACCCGGCGAATTCTCTTTCATGAAGTTCCCTCCCGTGAGTGGCATCCCATCAGATATGAACGGCATGCTCACCGAAAGAGCGATCGCTCTGGCGGAGCGTCCGGGGCTGACGCAAATATTCCTAACGATGTCGGAAAACGAGAGCACCTCAATCCTACTTGAGCCAACCGTTCGAGGAGCCTCTCCCGAAGAGCTCGAAAAAATCCTCACGCGAATCCTGCACAAATACTCGAACAAAGCGGTGCTTCAGATGGCCAACACGCTGAAATCGAGAGGGATCACAATGAGCTCAATCGCAGCCAGCTCTCCCGAACTCCAGAAGATGTGGGATACTTTCGTGAAAGCTGCGATCTGGGAACTGACTGACGGTCAACAACTCCGCGACACGTTACCGCTTGGTGCGATTCCCTGTTTGCAGTTTGCGAAGCCAGCGGATTCTGTGCCGGTGTTGCGATCGCTATTGGAGTCAGAGTTGCCAGTTGAGGGACTCTCCGCGGCCCTCGATGTAGCGGCGGGGTTGCCTGATCCGGAGGCGATTGACCTGCTGCTCACGAAGTTCCCGCAGCGAACCCCGGCGCTTCGCAGTGCCATCATCTCAGCCCTGATGCGGACCGAACCTCGTATCGTCAAGCTCCTCGACATGGTGGCGGCGAACGAGATTTCGTTTATCGAAATCGGCTCCACCCGGCTCGCCAGCCTGCAGCAGATCAAGACGCCCGAGATTCAGGAACGGGTCAAGAAGCTGATCGCCGCGAATGCCCCTGCCGACCGGTCGAAGGTTCTGGCCGAGTACCAGGCCGCCCTCACCCACGAGCACGACCCACTGCGAGGTCGCGAGCTGTTCGCCAAGAACTGTGCTCAATGCCACAAGATCGGCGAAATCGGCGTCGAAGTCGCCCCGAACATCTCTGACTCGCGGGTCAAGACGCAGGAACAGCTGCTGGTCGACATCCTCGACCCGAACCGGGCAGTCGACAACAACTACTTCAGCTACACGCTGATCGAAACCAGCGGCAAAGTCTCGACGGGGATCATCTCGTCGGAGACTTCCAGCAGCGTGACCCTCAAGCAACCCGAGGGAAAAACTATCACAATTCCCCGTTCCGAGATCGAGGAACTGAAACCGAACGGGATGTCGCTCATGCCCGTCGGATTTGAAAAACAGCTGACCGTGGCCCAGCTGGCCGATGTGATTTCGTTCGTGAAGAACTGGCGTTACCTCGATGGTCAGGTGCCGAAGGAAGTGATTAAGTAGTGCGTCACAGGAGCGTGATGTACGCCACACTTCACTCGGGACAGACAGGAATGTCTGTCCTACTGTTGCCTGAGATCGCCGGACTTCGCGGAGTCCGGCGAGAATGGGGGCGGTTATCGGAACTTCATCGACTCAGCCACCGCCAGTTCGTCACAGCGTTCATTCTCCGGATGGCCGGAGTGCCCCTTCACGACGGTGAAGCGGACATCGTGCCGCTGCAATAGTTCATCCAGCAGTTGCCAGAGTTCGACGTTCTTGACGGGTTTAAACTGCTTGCCCTCGCGGCGACGCCAGCCGTTCTTCTTCCAGCCGGGCATCCATTCGAGTGAGCCCTGGGCGACATACTTACTATCAGTGACCACTTCCACGCGAGAGCGGGACCGCAGCGCCCGCAGACCCTCGATGACCGCCATCAACTCCATCTGGTTATTCGTGGTCTCTGCCAGACCGCCGGAGCCTTCGCGCTCCTTGCCCGAGGCGGGGTGACGCAGGATGTACCCCCACCCTCCCGGTCCGGGATTCCCGCTACATGCCCCGTCCGTATACAGCTGGACAAACGGCAGAGCGGGAGAGCTGTCGGGCGAGGTCGTCATGGCGATTCCATTGGAACAGCTCAGCACACGGATTCGCCGGGTGATCTCAAATCCAGGCGGCGAACCTCATGCATCAAGCCAGCTCAGCGACTCTTATCGCTCGCGGAAGGTGATCCGTCCACGAGTCAGGTCATAAGGAGAAACCTCGACCTTGACCCGGTCACCAGGAACAATACGGATGAAATTCTTGCGCATACGACCAGAGACATGGGCGAGAACCATGTGTCCGTTATCGAGCTTCACGCGAAACTGAGTGTTGGCGAGCGCCTCAACGACGCTCCCTTCCATCTCGATTCCTTCTTCCTTCTCTTTTGCCATACGGCATCCAACTCCGACAAACAGGGGGTGAATTGTTGATCCGGGACTATAACTTTTCCCTGCCGGACAGGCAATTCGAGGGTGAATGTTGATGGGAGGAGGGAGACCTCAGCCATCAGCACTCAGCGATCAGCTAGGGGGAAAGCCAATAAAAAGTGGCCACGGCGCGCCAACCCGGTCGCGACGTGACCACTCAAAACAGAACGGGGAGGATGGCCGTCACTCCCCGCCCCACGCTCGATGTTCCAAAACTGCCGTGATTGACAAAGAGTGTCGATCACGGCTCAGCAGGAGCTTCGCCCTCCCGGGAAGGCTGTCCGACCTCTCGATGAGATGGGGCTTTAGAAACCCGTGAAGACTTCCCCACCATTGCGGGTGAGGGCAATTTTCAGGATGTTCACATCCACATTGCCCGGCGCACGCCGCACACTTCCGTCGCCGATTCCGAACAGGTAACCGGCCTCTGCGGAGCCAAGCTGCGGCAGCTTGTCCTGGGTCACGTCAATTGTGATGTCCTCCGGCTTGGTCCAGGGGATCTCGGTTTGAACACCGATTATGGAAATCGTATTAGAAAGCCCGTCAGTGAAGTCAGGGATCTTACGCCCTTCCTTGTCCCCCGGCTCAAAGGCCAGGTTCTTCCCGTAAGCGGCAGTGACGGCGGTATTATTTGTCTCTGAGTTGGCCCTGAGATCTTTGAACACAACGGGCATCTGGGCCAGCACCTTGAGGTTCGCTTCGCTGTCCCAGGGCTCATTCTTCATGTACTGATCGTACAGCTTCTGCTGATCCAGAAGAGGCAGAAGTTCAACCCGCCAGCTACGCGGTACTCCGGAAGACTGATCGATCACGACTGCGGGGGGGAAGTGATTGTGAACAGCATGATAGTTATGCATGGCCAGCATGATCATCTTTAGATTGTTTTTCTGCTGGGTCAGTGTCGCTGCTTCACGGGCCGCAGTGAGTGGAACGACCAATATGGAGGCGAGCTTCTCGGTATCACTGGAGATTTTCAGAGTGGCTTCCTTACCGGTCAAAGTCAGTTGATGAGCCGCCAGCATCGGCATCAGATCCTCACTGGCCAGCTTGGACAGTGCTGGATCAGGGTTTTGTTTCAAGGCATTCAAAAGAACAGTCAGCATGGAAACTCCCCCTTCCATGGCCGTTTTGACCTTTTCGGCCTGACCTTCATCGCTCGCAATACCGGTCAGCGTCAGATTCGTCTTCTGATCGAGAGTCACCCCCAGAGTCAGACTGGTTGCCGATTCCCAAAGCGGCGACAACGCCTTCAGCATCGGATTTAACTGAGCCGAATCCCACGCGGGCTTCATCGAACCAGGATCGAGAGCGAAAACAGCTGCACCGCCTGTCGCCGCCTTCCAGGCCGAGGTTTGAGTGACCGGTGACAGGGACTTCGACCCGGTCAGCATGGCCTGCTGAACAACCTCTTCTGACCCGATAATCATGGTCAGGTCATCAGGCTTGTAACAGCAATTCGGCTCAGACCCGTTGGACAGCCTCTGTTCGTACTCAAACGTCAGAAACTTTTTCTTGGTGACATTGTCGGGTTTAAATCCCAACATCTCCAGATTCTGATCCCGAGTGACTTTATCCGCATACGTTACACAGACCCCTTCGGCAGGTTTGTTGTCCTTCAACAACAGGTGAAACACAACGACCTGTTCACTTCCGCCAAAACGATGACCGGGAAACAACTTCATTAGCTGCGGACTCACCTTGTCCAAAGTTCGAATCACTTCCCCAGATCGAATGACTATCACAAACCCTGCATTGAGCGGGACGTACTTGGCCTCCAGCGGTTTCACCGCCTGCTTCCCTTCGGAGACTCCAATCAGCGGTTTCTCCGCGGCGACAGCCGGAGCCGACGAGACTCCCTCTCCTCCCGGCGGTCGCAGCCCCACAGCCACCAAAGTCACTGCGGCGATCGCCCCCAAGGTTCCCGCACGGATGGCCAGCGGTGCCTTGCCCGACAACAGTTTCAGATCACGAAGCATTTCAATTCTCCTCAGAAACGTACTGCGGGTTGGCAGAAAAGCCTGAGCCGGCCAGCCCAGGGTCTCATTGGATTGTTTCAACGCCAGCTCACCGATGGCGTTGAGATAAGCCCGGGAACCGCCCACGACTCCTGCCGCCAGTTCATCAGCGGCCAACTCCTGTTCCAGGCGGAACCGGCTCACCAACCAGTGAACCAGCGGGTGGTAGAAGTGCAGCACCACCCCCAATTGGGCTGCGATGCCAGCGAGATAATCGTTCCGCGTGATATGGGCGATCTCATGAGCGAGCACACTTCTCAGCTGGGGCTTGCTCCACGAACGCCATGAATCTGACAGCAGGACCACCGGCTTCCTCCAGCCGACCGTCGCAGCGGTGGCGAGATGGCGACACTCGCGAATCTCCACCGCAGGGCAACACCCCAACTCGGCGCGCAGCACGTCGAGTTCCTCGATCAGAGAAGGTGTTTTGAGAGGTCGACTGGTCCGCACAAAATGCTGGACACTCCACAGACCTCCCAACAGCCGGACCAGCCCGACACCGAAGCCGAGAGCGAACACCACCCCTGCGATCTGCAAAGCGGTCCAACCGACGTGCTGCGGTGAATCGGCTCCATTCGACTCCGTCGGCCGTGTCGCTGTATTCTGGTCCATGAGACCGTTCCAAGCGGCCAGTGCCGCTTCGCGCCAGCCGAAAGTTTCGAGGGTCATGTCCGCAGTCCGGGCATGATCCGCCGCGGGCTGAGCACTTTCAGGTCGTGCAGTTGTGGTCGCGGAAACAGATCCTGCCCGGTGCAGCCAGCTTGGCCACGAACTGAAAGCGCAAGCTGTGAGTAGAACGATCGCGATCAGAGTCGTGGCGATGGGCAAGGTCGCGGAAGCACGCAACCACCGCCGCATCAACAGGCTGGTCAAGCTGCCAACGAACGCGACGAGTGTGACTTGCAGTCCACAGATAAGGAGCGTGTTCATCGAGTGATCCTGATATTTTCGTGGAGTACCAGATCGCGTTGGACTGCTGGCCCGATGTGCGAATACCTCATAGATTCACGGCAGACATCTGCCATTCGCTTCACTTGTCGCTCAGAAGATCCTTGAGACGTTGCTTCTCCTGTGGCGACAGCTTCTTCTCCTCAAATAACCGCATCAGCAGCTGGGTCCGCGATCCGCCAAAGACCTTCTGGACGAGGTCACCGAGCAGGCTGCGCGAGACCTCCTCATAGGTGCGGGCCGGAACGAACTTGAAAGGGCGTTCCTCGTTTGTCTGAGCGAGGAACTCCTTGTCGAGCAGGATCCGCACGAGAGTGGCCACCGTGGTGTAGGCCAGATCACGTCCCTGAGCCTCCAATGCGTCACGGACATCCGCAGCTGTCGATTCGCCTCGATCCCAGAAGACATGCATGACTTCCAGTTCACGTTCGGTCAGTTCTTTGGCTTTTGGCCGTGCCATGGGAGGCCTCCCTGGTCAGTGTTGCATTGAGTGTCAGTGGAGTTACGTGTGCGGCGGACTTCGCGTTGGAAGTTTTTTGGTTTTGCAGATTTGGTTTTACAGTAATCATCGTAATAGAGTTGTCAATCAGAGTTTTCCGGTGTTTCACGGAATTCGAGATTACGGGGGAGCCAGCCAGGACATAGGCGAGGAGGGAGCACGATTGAGGGAGGATAATATTCACCGCAGGGGGCCGCGGAGGTTCGCAGAAGGAAGAGGAGGGGCGATCGGCCCAGGAGTAGGTGAGATGTCTCTTTGGAGTTCGGCCTTCAGGCTGCATTCTCCCGGAACGCGTGAGCATGGACCTCAGGGAGATGTGTAATTTCAAAACTCACGGCGTCGCATTGTTGAGATACAGGCCCCTCCTCTTCTCTCTTACTCTGCGATCCTCCGCGGCTCCCTGCGGTGAAAATCGGACCTGCATTTAAACACGACACGTCCACTCAAGACGCATGGCCAATCGATGAGTTGCGAGATGGATACAGCCCCGCGAAGATAGAGACCGCCCTGCCCCGTCTGAGGAAACATCGATGAAGCGTAACCCTGTCAAAGCTGCTCTCCGTGATGGAAAACCACAAGTCGGAACCTGGCTCTCGCTGGGTGACCTCACCGCGGCCCGGCTGTTGGCCCGGGTCGGGTTCCCTTGGCTGACGGTCGACATGGAGCATTCGCCGATCGACTGGGCTCAGGCGGCAGCCCTCTTCGGAGCAATCGCGGATGCGGGATGCGTACCGATCTGCCGCGTGCCGAATGGAACGCACGAGAACATCAAGCGGGCCCTCGACGCCGGTGCCTGGGGCATCATCGCCCCCATGGTCGACACCGTCGAACAAGCCAAGGCCATCATCGCCGCGGCCAAGTACCCTCCATTGGGCAATCGCTCGGTGGGAGGCACCCTGCACGCCATGAACTTCGATGCCGCTGCGGGTGATTACTACAAGAAAGCGAACGACGAGATCCTGGTGATTCTGCAGACCGAATCACCGACCGGAGCAGCGAACGCCGACGAGATCTACAGCTTGCCGGGGGTCGACGCGATCTTTGTCGGGCCCAACGACTTACAGGCCCAGATGCGAGGCCCGGACGGCAAAGACCCGACTCCCGCCGAGCATGAAGCCATGCTGCAGAAGATCCTCGCAGCCGGCAAACGAACAGGCACCCCGGTCGGTCTGCATGTGCTGACTCCCGCAGATGTGAGCCAGCGCATCGGTGAGGGATGGCAGTTCCTGGCGATCGGCAGCGACATCCGCATGATGGTCACCTCGGCCCAGTCATGGGTGGGCGAGTTGAACATCAAGTCGCAGCGAGGGGATCTGGCCCGGTACTAAATCGTCCGTCGCCGGGGCAAGCATCGACACGTCAAACAAATCAGCCTCGCTCCGAATGCATCGGAACGAGGCTGTTGTTTTTGATATTCAGGTGAGCGAGTGGCCTCGCCCAGAACCAGTCCCAATTCCACTTCAGCCTCAAGAAGAACAGACAGGAATGCCTGTTCCACTGTGAGTCAGGAGTAGGACAGACATTCCTGTCTGTCCTGAGCGAAGAAGAATGATGACTTCACGTCAACAAGTAACAGGTAAAAAGCGGCTACTTGTCCTCGGGATTCAGGAACCGGAACGTACAGCCGGCAATCAAACCGCCGGCAAGATCAGCCACGATATGAATCCAGATTGAGCCCTTGTCCATCAGCCCCATCATCGCAGCCCCGATGGCCACTGCGGGATTAAACGCCCCGCCGGAAATCGAGCCCACAGCGAACGCCCCCGTCAGCACGGTGAAGCCGATTGCCAACCCGTAGAACGAATTCCCGGCGTTCGCCTTCGCAGTCGCAGCATTTAAGACGACATACGCCAAGGCAAATGTGAACAGGAACTCCGCCAGCAGTGCTTTGGACACATCTGCGGGAGGTGCCGCAGCTTTGCTCACACCTCCCGTCAGGAAGGTCGCCGCCGCCGCCGCCACGAGGCCTCCCAGAATCTGAGCTGCCCAATAGGGAACGACCTCTGAGGCGGGATGACGACCGCGAATCGTCGCCGCCAGCGTCACCGCCGGGTTGTAGTGGCCCCCCGAGAGATGCCCTCCGGCATAGACCATCACCATCAACGCCGAACCAATCGCCAGCGGGGGAATGATTCCCTTAGTCGAGTCTGCGGAAAGAATCACGGTGCAACCAATCGTCAGCACCAGAAAAAAGGTTCCAATGAATTCTGTCAGCAGTTTTCGTGGCAACATGGGTCTCTCGATGGGAGATGAGGAAAGGAGGCGGCCTGCTTGCACAGAATAGACCTGCGGGCTTGTTGCGTGAATCTCAGATTGATGGAATTTCGAACTGAACAGCGGAGGCCATCACCGCCCATCGGCGAGGTGGTGCGTCGCGCGGGTCGGGTCGCTATGCTGTCTGAACATCTCCCGGCTGCGGTTCCAGCGGAACAAGTAGCCTGGTACCTCCTCCGTCTGGCGAACGGCATCATGATCCTGAGCGGCAATGAGATTCAGGCCCGGCTTGGTTCGGATATCGTCATCGAACCGTTCGTCGAGTCGCAGCTCAATCCCAACAGCTACAACCTGCGGCTGCACAATGAGCTGCTGGTCTACGAGGAAATTGTCCTCGACATGCGGAAGCCGAATCGGTTTCGCCGGATCGAGATTCCGCCGGAGGGTCTGGAACTCGACCCCAACCGTCTCTACCTCGCCCGGACTGTCGAACGGACCGAGACGCACAATCTGGTCCCAATGCTGGAGGGGCGCTCATCAGTCGGTCGGCTCGGTTTGTTTGTCCATGTCACTGCGGGCTTCGGCGACGTCGGATTCTGTGGGTATTGGACGCTGGAAATGTACGCGATCCAACCGGTCCGGATTTACGCTGGGGTCGAGATCTGCCAGATCTTCTACCACACCGTGGAGGGAGCAGTCCGCGAATACAAGCAAAGCGGCAAATACCAGCACAACAAAGATATTCAACCCAGCCTCCTATATCGCGAGTTTAGCCAGCCCGAAGACCGGCAGCGCAAGCTGTGGGATGCAGACGATACAAAGGTGACGTGAACGGAACGGGAAGAGCCCGTTCTTAATCAGTCGTCGAACCCAGGTGAATTCCGGGCATTGATGTATCTCCCCATCATGTAGTGACAGGATCAAGCGTTCATGCCGAATGCGGAGAGCGTGTTCGGAGTCCCTCATGTTGTGATTGGACAGACAGGAATGTCTGTCCCACTGCGGATTTCCAGGGACACAGACACTCTTGCCTGCTCATTTCCCGCGTGATAGCGAAACTTCAATTCGCCTCAGCGGCCCCAGTCATAGGCGATGTCGAGCGCCGGGGCCGAGTGGGTGAGCGCTCCGATACTGATCCGATCGACTCCTGTCAGGGCAATGTCGCGGATCGTCGAAAGATTCACCCCTCCGGAGGCTTCCAGGCGAACTTGCGGGGCCGACTTGTCCCGCATTTCGACCGCCTGCCGCAGCATGGCGGGCTTCATATTGTCGAGGAGTACGATCTCGGGCTGCTCCTGCAGGGCGTCGCTCAATTGCCCGAGCGTATCGACCTCGACTTCGACAGGCTTCCCGGGCCAGCGTTTCCGACACTCGCGAATCGCAGCTGCGACTGAGCCGTCGGGCGATTGACTGCGCCAGGCAGCGAGATGGTTGTCCTTGATCAGAATCCCGTCGTAGAGCCCCATGCGGTGGTTGGTCCCTCCCCCGCAACGAACAGCGTACTTCTGAAGCACACGCCAGCCGGGCCATGTCTTGCGGGTATCAAGAACCTGTGCCTGAGTCCCCTCCACTTGATCCACGAACTGACGTGTCAGCGTGGCCACACCGCTGAGGGCGGTCAGAAAGTTCAGGAACGTTCGTTCCCCGGTCAGCAGCGATCGCACGGGGCCCTGGACGTTGGCGAGTACCCGCCCCGCTGAAACCACCTCGCCGTCGCGACAGAGGAGGTCGATCTGCACAGAGCGGTCGACCTGCGACATTACGAACTCAACAAGCGGCAAGCCCGCCACCACCCCCTGCTGACGGGCGACGATCTGCACAACACCGGTCTGGCCCTCTGGGACGAGTGCGACCGAGGTCAGATCACAAGATCCATGAAGGTCCTCGCTCAATGCACTCGCAATCAAGACCTCAGCTGCGATGCGTTCCGGCTGGGCGAAAGAACTCTCCATCGATCCGATTCCCGTGTAGTCCGTGGTCTGGCAATGTGAACTTGCCACGGAAGTATCAAGCGGGGAGTCAGGAAAGTAAACGCCCCGCTCGGCGACAGCTCACTCCTCCCATCGGCACCACCAAAGCCAGTTCGCCAGCCCCGAACACGCGAGACACTGGCGAAACGAGAGGACTCTTCCTCTGAAATTCCGAACACAAGATCGTCAAATTCGGGCAAATTCAGAAAATCGAAAAAAATGAGATTAAGTCGCGTTGCAAACAAAGAGTGACTGATTATAATCACGACGCGGTTGGTGAAATATCTGTTCCTCACAAACCAGAACTGCCGATGAAACTGTCACGAAAGTCGGATTATGCTCTTCGCGCGTTATTCACGCTAGTTGAGCAGTACGGCCAAGGACCAGTCTCAATTCGAGTGATCGCCGAGGCCAACGACATTCCTCGACGATTCCTTGAGCAGATCATGATTGACCTGCGGCACATCGGAATTGTGGAGAGCATCCCCGGTCGAGATGGCGGATTCATTCTTGCCAGGCAGCCGGAGAAGATCACCATGGGAGAAGTGGTCAGACACTTTGACGGCATCCTCGCGCCGATCTCGTGTGTCTCGACATCTCATTACGAGGCATGTTCCCAGGAGGGAAGATGCCGCTTTCGCCGCATGATGCTGGACATCCGCAACTACATCTCGCGGCTGATGGACAGCGCCACGCTGGCCACAGTGTTCTCCAGCCCCCCGGTTCGAAGAGAAGAAGTGTTCAGTTTTGGAGAAGGGATCTAGTCCCCTCTCTTTTTTCAGCCCAAAACAACTACCCACCAAGTCGTGGTTGTTTAATCAGGACGGAAAACCAGGTTCACCAAGGAGACGAACATGACCTGTTGTTAAAGCAACGATCTGCTTTCTCGGTGCGGTTGGTGCATGCCGACGGACCAGCGCATGCCCCAGCCGAGTGTGTGGGTATTTCCTCAGTTTTCAGTCCACTTCCATCTGTCTCCCAGAGACAAAATCAGGAGATTTTCGTGATTCGTCAGAACTCTAAGGCCGCGTTCGCTCGCTCACGAGGCGGGTTCACTCTCATCGAGCTGCTGGTGGTCATCGCCATCATCGCCGTGCTCATCGCCCTGCTGCTCCCCGCTGTTCAGCAGGCTCGCGAAGCAGCTCGCCGATCACAGTGCAAGAACAACCTCAAACAGCTGGGCCTCGCTGCTCACAGCTTTCACGACACCTTTAACCACTTCGCCACCAGCAATCGTCCTCCGGGAACTGGTACCAAGCGTATCTCGGGCCTGACTCGTCTGTTGCCCTACCTGGAGCAGGCGAACATCTTCAACATTTATGATCAGACCCTGCAGTGGAGCGACCCGAATGTAAACCAGCGGAAGGCTGTGAGCTCCCAGATCCCAACGTTCAACTGCCCCTCGTCTGCCGCTGCAACCAAGCTGGACGGTGACCCAGACGTTGCCACGACTCCATCAGGTTACGCCGCTGACATGGTTGCCATTACGGACTACTCCCCGAACAAGGGTGTTGCTCAGTCTGTCGCGCCATTCGCAACAGCTGCCGGTGTCACCCTGTCGAGCTTGTTCACCGACCCTGCAGACGCCACCAACCAGTACTACGCTGGTCTTCTGCCACAGAACGTGGACGCCAAGATGCGTGATGCGACTGACGGTTTGTCGAACACCATCGCATATGTGGAGTCGGCTGGTCGCCCAGCGGTATACCAAAAGGGCTTCAAGAAGGTCGGTAACCTGCCTGCTGACCGGGTCAACTCCGGTGGATGGTGCCGCCCCGCCAGCGATATTCTCGCAGAAGTGGCTCGTCCTGACGGGACCGATCTCTCTGGCCCTGGTGCATTCACAACTGGCACAGTCGTGCCGTTCAACGTCACCAACGGTTACAACGTGAATGGTCGCCCCTACCCAGACACCGGGTACTACAAGACCCAGGGATCTGGTCAGGCCTACTCGTTCCACGTCGGTGGAGCTCACTTCCTGCTGGGTGACGGCTCTGTCCGCTTCCTGAGCGAGAACATCAGCTTGGCAACCTACGTCGGCCTGCTGACCCGCGGCAACGGCGAAGTCATCGGCGAATTCTAAAGGCTCGCGCCTTTCTGGGACTCCGGCTGTCACTCGTGATAGCCGGAGTCTCTTTTTCTTATCAACAGTGACGTTGCAGCCCCCCCCCCGCCACGACCTCCCCGCCTGTTTTCTCCCACCAACATTTCGCAGGCCCCAGTTCGCCTGCCACTATGCCTAGCCCCTCGGCTCACTACGGAAGGTAGATCATGTCCCAGCCAAATCAAACCTCGAAGAGCACGACTCCTTCGCGGCCCGGCTCTGGATGCGTTCCTCCCAGCCAACACATCAAGATCAGCTCTACTTCCATGGACGAGATGCTGCTCGGAGCCTGGAACTCACTGCCCGACGCGGAACCTGCTCCCGCGCCAGTCAAACCCGCTCCTATTGCCATCGCACAACAATCGTTTTCCCGCAACGTGCCTCAGCCAACTCCACCCCAGAGACCGGTGGCTGTACATCAGTCGGCACCTCCACCGTCTGCATCAAGACCCTCACCAGCCCCATCGGCAGAGCAGGAAACACGCTTTGTTGCTCCGCCAATCCCGAATCCCGCCCCAGCTCATAAAGAGGCCCGAACGATTGCACCACCAACACCGGTGCCTGCCAATCGCACTGCCCCAGCACCAGCAAAGTCATTTACCCCTCCCCCTCCCAGCTTCACTCCTCCTACGGCCAGCCCTCCACGTCCTCCAGTGACGTTCTCACGACCTCGCTCCAGTTCCTCGTCACTGTCATTGAACATGGACGAGGTCCGAAAGTGGGGCACAGCTCTCGTCGGTATCGTGGTCGTTTCTCTGGCTGGTTACTGGGGCGTGTCGAACGTCCTTGGCAACTCGGCCCCGCCATTGAAAACACTTCCGATCAAGGGCACCGTCACCCTCAACGGCAAACTCGCTCCGGGGGCCAGTGTCCAACTCCACCCGGTGGAAGGTTCGAGTGCCCCGGTCGAAGTTCACCCACGCGGCCAAGTGAGTGAAAGTGGCCAGGTCGAATTCACCACGTTCACACCGAATGATGGAGTTCCCGCGGGCGAGTACATCGCCACGATCTCCCACATGAAGGTGAAGGTTGTCAACGGAGAGACGGTCGCCGGCCCCCAGCTGGCCCCTGCGATCTTCACCAAGCCGGCCACGTCCCCGGTTCGGGTGACGGTCTCTCAAGAATCCAAGGATCCACTCGCCTTGGATTTCAAGAAACCCGCGCGCTGAACAGCCATCCACTTTCCACGCGACGACTCGACATTTTTCGACGGTTTGGTTGCAAATCAGAACGCCACAAATACAATCACGACCAAGTTGGTGGGATTTAATCAATCCTCCGCTTCGGATTGTGCCGAAGATTCCTGTCGTGACTGGGATTGCAATCAGAACGCCTCTGCCCTGGAGGCTGAGAGATGTCGCAAACCAATACACAACAATGAATAACGGATTTCAGACAGTTCATTCTAAGGATTCGGAGACCTCTCGTGGTTCGCTCATCGTTGGCTTTCACGCTTCTGTCCATTTTCATGCTCGTCGGTTGCGGAAGTGGAAACGCCCCTGCCCCTAACGGTTCCGCTCCCGCCAATGCCTCCACGAGCGACAGCAAGGCTCCGTCAACCGCCGCCCCCGCAGCTGGCAAGGACGTGGAGCTGTTGAATGTCTCCTACGATCCGACTCGTGAGCTGTGGAAGGACCTGAACGCTGCCTACGCTCCGATTTACGCCAAGGAAACCGGCGGGACATTGACCGTCAAGCAGTCGCACGGCGGATCCGGCCCCCAGGCTCGGGCAATCATCGACGGGCTGGAAGCCGATGTCGCCACCCTGGCACTCTGGCCTGATACGAATCAGCTCCAGAAGAAGGGACTGCTGAAAGAAGGCTGGGAGAACGCTCTGCCCAATCGCAGCCTGCCGTACACCTCGACCATTGTGTTTGTGGTTCGCAAGGGGAACCCCAAGGGCATCAAGGACTGGCCCGATCTGGTCAAGCCTGACGTACAGATCATCACCCCTAACCCGAAGACCTCGGGCAACGGCAAGATGGCCCTCCTGGCCGGCTGGGGAAGTGTGATTCTGAATGGCGGGACTGAGGACCAGGCCAAAGCCTACATCACTCAGCTCTACAAGCAGGTCCCGATCCTCGATACCGGAGCCCGCGGCGCGACGACGACCTTTGCCCAAAAGGGACAGGGTGACGTCCACCTGACCTGGGAAAGCGAAGCTCACCTCGAGGTCGAAGAAGCCAAGGGCGAACTCGAAATTGTCTTCCCCCCGCTCAGCATTCTCGCCGAGCCCCACATCGCCGTCGTCGACAGCAACGTCGACCGCAAGGGAACTCGTGCCGCAGCTGAGTCCTACCTGAAGTTCCTCTACACCCCGGAAGGTCAGGACATCATCGCCAAGCACTACTACCGCCCAACCAGCCCCGAGGCATTGGCCAAGCACGCCGACCGCTTCCCGCAGATCAAGATCTTCACGATCACGGACATCAGCAAGAGCTGGGACGAGGCCCAGGCCAAGTTCTTCGCCGATGGTGGCCTCTTCGACCAGATCTACAACAAGTAAGTCTCCCCCCCCGTCTCAGAGTTCGAAGCCCCCGCTGTTTCTCGACCTCAGCGGGGCTTCGAATCTCTGAATTCCACTGACACTCTCTTTCCGCTGACCGGACGACCGGAGGCCTGAAATTGTCCAAAATGAATCGTGTGTTACCCGGGTTTGCAGTCAGCCTCGGATACACCATCACCGTTTTGACTGCCTTGCTGGTGATCCCGCTGATCGCCTTGAGTATCAAGGCGGCCGAGTTGAGCCCGGCTCAATTCATGACGGCCGCCTGGTCGGAACGAGCTCGCTCGACCTACTACCTGAGCTTCGGAGCTTCAGCTGTCGCGGCATCGATCAACGTGCTGATTGGAATGCTGCTGGCCTGGGTCTTGGTACGGTATGACTTCTGGGGACGTCGCTTTCTCGACGCACTCATTGACCTTCCGTTCGCACTCCCCACAGCTGTTGCCGGACTCGTCTTCTCGCTGCTGCTGGTCAAGAACGGCTGGTATGGGCAGTTCCTGATCCCCCTGGGGATTCAGGGAGCCTACTCGCGGCTGGGCATCATCATCGTCCTGGTCTTCGTCGGCCTGCCCTTTGTAGTCCGGACTGTTCAACCGGTGCTGGAAAGCCTCGAAGGGGATACTGAAGAAGCGGCGGCGATGCTGGGAGCGAATCGCTGGCAGACGATGCGACACGTGCTCCTTCCGGCTGTGCGGCCCAGCCTGATGACCGGGTTCGCCCTGTCCTTCGCACGAGGCATTGGCGAGTACGGGTCGGTCATCTTCATCTCGGGCAACATGCCCTACAAAACCGAGATCGCCCCGGTCCTGATCGTGGCCCGACTGGAGGAGTTTTCCTTCGCCGAGGCCAACTCGATCGCCGTGGTGCTGGTGGTGTTGTCGCTGGTCTCACTGGCAGCCGTGAACTGGCTGGAGCGAAGGAGCCGCCGCTATGCATCCTAGCTCCATGCGAATCAAAAAGTCGGTGGGGGCCATGGTGGCCACCGAGCCATTCTGGCTGCGGGCGCTCCTCATCGGGGCAGCCTACCTGATCATCGGGGCACTGATTCTGGTGCCGATCGTCTACGTCTTTGTTCAAGCTTTTGCGGAGGGATGGACTGGTTACATCAACAACCTTGTCAGGGACAAGGACACACTGCATTCGATTTGGTTGACGCTTTCGGTGGCTCCACTGGCGGTGCTGTTCAACACAGTGCTGGGAATTGCGGCGGCGTGGTGCCTCACGCGGTTCAAGTTCCCGGGCCGCACGTTGCTGGTCACTCTGCTCGATGTCCCATTTGCGATCTCGCCCGTTGTGGTAGGACTGATGTTCCTGATGCTGTTTGGCATGCAGGGCTTCTTCGGTCCGACCTTGCAGCAGTGGGGAGTCAAGATTGTATTCGCGTGGCCGGGGCTGGTGCTGGCGACCACGTTCGTCACGCTGCCCTTCGTGGCTCGCGAGTTGATCCCCCTCATGGAATCACTCGGGGACGAAGAAGAAGTGGCCGCCGTCAGCCTCGGGGCCAACCCGTGGCAGCTGTTCTGGCGGATCACCCTCCCCAACATCAAGTGGGGACTCGTCTACGGCATGATCCAGTGCAACGCCCGAGCGATCGGAGAGTTTGGGGCCGTCTACGTCGTCTCGGGCCACATCGCCGGAGAGACCGACACGATGCCGCTCCGCGTGGAGAAGCTGTTCCAGGAGTACAACAACCCCGGCTCATTCGCCGTCGCCTCGCTGCTGACGCTGATGGCCCTGGCCACCTTGCTGGGCAAGTACGTTCTGGAGCTCTGGATCGCCCGTCAGATTGCCTCGCATCAAACCGATGTCGAGGGTACCTGACCGCGAGAGTCCTTCGCTGCGTCCTTCTGACCACCACACACAACGCACACCAATTCGGATGTCATCATGAGTATCAAGATCCAGAACGTCACCAAAAAGTTCGGCAGCTTCACAGCTCTCGACAATGTCTCGCTCGATGTCCCCTCGGGGACGTTGCTCGCATTGCTCGGTCCTTCCGGTTCGGGCAAGACGACGCTGCTCCGCATTATTGCCGGATTGGAACACGGCGACACCGGCTCAATCCATGTCGAAGAGAACGATGTCACCGGCCTCTCCGCCCGCGAGCGACAGGTCGGCTTCGTCTTCCAGCACTACGCCCTGTTCAAGCACATGAGCGTGTTTGAAAACATCGCCTTCGGCATGCGGGTCCGCCATATTCCCGATGCGGAAGTTCGTGCCCGCGTGATGGAGCTGCTCCATCTGGTGCGGCTCGAAGGCCTCGGAGGCCGCTATCCGTCCGAGCTCTCCGGAGGCCAGCGGCAACGCGTCGCCCTCGCCCGCGCACTGGCAGTACGGCCCCGCCTGTTGCTCCTCGACGAACCGTTCGGAGCCCTCGACGCTAAGGTCCGCCAGGAACTGCGGACCTGGCTGCGTAAGCTCCACGAAGAGATGCACGTCACCACCGTCTTTGTGACCCACGACCAGGAAGAGGCGTTCGAAGTCGCCGACCAGGTCGTCGTCATGCGGCAGGGACACATCGAACAGGCGGGCTCACCGCAGGATGTATTCGACCACCCCGCGACGCCGTTCGTGATGGACTTCCTGGGCCACGTCAATGTCTTTCACGGACGACTCGAAGCTGGCCAGGTCCACCTTGCGGGCTTCGCAATGGACACTCCCGAGTACCAGCACTCGGGCTCCCGCGATGCCACAGCCTATGTCCGCCCCCACGAAGTCGAACTTCATCGGTCCTCACAGAGCGAAACGAGCCTTCCGGTCCGTGTCGTGCACGTGAACCCCGCCGGGCCGGTGACGCGAGTCCGGCTGATCTCCGAATCATTCGGGGTTGCCATCAACTGCGATCTGTCGGCTGACCGTTACAGCGAACTGCGGCCCCGACCGGGGGAAGACATGTTCGCCACCCCGAAACGAGTCCGCGTGTTCCTCCCGGAAGACTACGTCATCTAGCCCCCCTCGGCCTCGACGGTTGTGGGGAATTCGGAATGGGTACTCACACGTTCCCCAGGAAGTTTTCATGCCAATCTTCAACGACAACCTGCAAACCATCGGGGAGACTCCACTGGTCCGAATCCAGCGGTTGACTCTCGGCCTGCCCGGGCGAGTCCTCGCCAAGATCGAGGGCCGCAATCCGGCGTTCAGCGTCAAATGCCGGATCGGAGCCGCCATGATCTGGGACGCCGAGAAACGCGGGTTGCTCAAGCCGGGCGACAAGGTCGTCGAGGCCACCAGCGGTAACACGGGGATCGCGCTCGCGTTCGCCTGTGCCGCGAAGGGGTACAAACTGACGCTGACAATGCCCAAGACGATGTCTCAGGAGCGACGGCTCATGCTCCTCGGCTTCGGAGCAGAACTGATCCTCACTCCCGGCAGTGAGGGGATGAAGGGGGCTGTCAATAAGGCCGAAGAGATCGCCAGTGAGCCCGGCTGGTTCATGCCTCGACAGTTTGAGAACCCCGCCAATCCTCAGATCCACTTCGAAACGACCGGCCCCGAAATCTGGAACGACACCGAGGGCCACGTCGACGCCTTCGTGGCGGGAGTCGGAACCGGCGGCACGATCACTGGAGTCGGCCGGTACCTCAAACGCTCCCAGAAGGCCAACGTCCGCGTCGTCGCCGTCGAGCCCGCAGCCAGTCCGGTTCTCTCGGGCGGCGAGGCGGGTCGCCACAAGATCCAGGGCATCGGAGCTGGTTTCGTCCCCCCGATCCTCGACCGCTCTGTCATCGACGAGGTGCAGACCGTCACCGATGACGAGTCAATCGAAATGTCTCGCCGCCTGATGCGGGAGGAGGGGATCGCCTGTGGCATCAGCTGCGGCGCAGCCATGGTCGTCGCCCTTCGACTGGCAGCCCTTCCGGAGTTCGAGGGCAAGAACATCGTGACGATCCTGCCCGACTCGTCGGAGCGTTACCTCTCCACGCCGTTGTTTGATCTCCAGAACCTGGCTCGACACACGTCCTACACCGCCACGACCGTGGACCTGGGAGAATGAAATGAGCTCTCCTCTGACCAGCCAATACGATTCCCGCACTGAACCACTGCCCGATGCCACGCTGCAGGCGATCGCTCGAGCCCTCTCCGGGCTCCAGTATGGCCAGGTCAGCATCATCGTCCAGAACGGCCGCGTCATGCAGATCGACCGCACCGACCGCATCCGCCTGCCCCAGACCAAGCGTTCGAGCGAAGAATAAGCGAGCAGACACCCACCGAACGGGTGTGTGACCGCTGCGATCTGAATCTGACATTGGTGTCCAGGCCCCTTCGTGTCGCCTTCGTAGAAAGACACGCACCACGGCAAGTAATCCAGAAAACTCGCCATTTCCGGCGAATCACTTCGACCAAATCGTGGCTGATGCTGCTCTCACCGCGACGTTTGAACGCGGGTCATTACGCTCCCGCCAGTTCTGCTGCTACAATAAATCCGGACCCCCACGGACACGTTCTGCCCGGTTCTGGTTATGGAAGCTGCTCTCGCGAACATCAGCGTCTCTGTCTCGCCCGCCGAGAAATACCGTGAATACCTTGCCACCAAGGGTTTACGGCTCACGCGGGAACGCAGCATTATCGTCGAAGAGGTGTTCGCCTATCACGAACATTTCGACGCCGAACAGCTGATCAGTCGACTCGCCCAGAAAACCGATGGCCGCCGGGTCAGCCGCTCGACCATTTATCGCTCGCTCTTGCAGCTGGAAGAGGCGAGCCTGATTCGCAAAGTCGCCCGCCAGGAAGACCGCGACGTTTACGAGCACGATTACGGCTACCCTCAGCACGATCATTTGATCTGCCGCAAATGCGGATCGCTGACCGAGTTTCAGGCGAGCATCATCAGCAAAGCTCTCGAAGAGGTGGCCTCACAGCACGGATTCCGCATGGATGGTCACCGTCTGGAAGTCACCGGCCTGTGCGATGCCTGCTGTCGGCCGCCGGAGTCGCGGCATCAGAAATTGAATCTGCTCTAAAACAAAGTCGAAATTTGCCTTGATCGACTAACCCGCTGCGTCAGCGAGGGCGAGGCGGTATCAAACACGGAGCTTCAAAAGGATCGTCACCCAATGGTGAGCCTTGAAGAATTCTCATGTGGTGAAACACTCGTCCAGAGACGCTCTCCCTCGCTCACGCTTCGGGCTGGTGAATCGGGATTCAACTCTCAGCCTCCGGTTACCCTGACTGAGTAAATCTCGGATCGTAAGGCTTTTCCTCGAATCGCACTTCCGCATCCAGATGTCACTCGGCGGACTTGCGGTCTGACATCATCGCCGCCATTCTTTACCTCCCTTCATGTTTCACTTCTGGGGAAGTAAGTATGGCTAGTGAGTCTCCGTCCGCGCCGATCGATGATGCCACCATTCGCCGCGTGGTGTTCGCCAGTTTTTTTGGCACGATGATCGAGTGGTACGACTTCTTTCTCTACGGCACAGCTGCGGCTCTTGTCTTTGGCAAGCTGTTCTTTTCGAATCTTGATCCTCAAACGGCGACGATGTTGGCCTTTGCGACTAACGCGGTGGGGTTCTTTGCTCGCCCCGTTGGCGGAATTGTGTTTGGTCATTACGGCGACAAGATCGGCCGGAAATCGGTGCTCGTCACGACACTCGTCATGATGGGAGCAGCGACCTGTCTGATCGGGCTGTTGCCGACTTACGAAACGATTGGCGTCGCAGCCCCCATCATTCTGGTGAGCCTGCGTTTCGTGCAGGGCTTCGGCGTCGGCGGCGAGTGGGGCGGCGCAGTTTTGCTGGCAGTCGAGCATAGCCGCAAGGGGCGACGCGGGCTGAACGCCAGTCTGGTTCAGGCGGGCGTCGGAGCTGGAATGCTGCTCGCCAACGGAGTGTTCACCCTGACGACCTGGTGGCTGAGCGAAGAGGCCTTCCTCAACTGGGGCTGGCGAATTCCGTTTCTCATGGGAGCCGTCTTGCTGGGATTGGGACTCTTTATCCGGACCAAGGTGATGGAAGCCCCGATCTTCACCGCCCTGCAGAACGCCAAGGAGAACGATCAGCCGGAAGAGAAGAAGCCCGCCTCTCTGCCAATTTGGGAAGTGATTACCCACTACCCCAAGAATGTCCTGCTGGCGATGGGGGCGAGGTTCGGCGAGAACGCGTCGTACTACATCATCTCCGTGTTCGTGCTGACCTATGCCACGCAGAAGCTGGAGCTCACCCAGCCCGTGATTCTGAAAGCCATTCTGATCGGTACCGCCATCAACTTCTTCACGATTCCGTTCTTTGGCTGGGTCTCGGATATCGTCGGACGACGGATGGTGTACATGGCTGGAACGGTGCTGATGGCACTGTTCGCCTGGCCGTTCTTCCTTTTGATCGATACCAAATCGAGTCTATGGATCACCGTCGCCATTACCATCGGACTTGCTCTGCACGCCATGATGTATGCGCCACAAGCGGCGTTCTTCGCGGAATTGTTCGGGACGCGGGTGCGGTATTCGGGAGCGTCTCTGGGATACCAGCTGGCGTCTCCCATCGCCGGTGGTCTGGCCCCGATGGTCGCCACAGCTCTCTTGAAGTGGAGCCACCAGAACGCCTGGTCCGTGGCGGTCTACATGGCGGGGATGTGCGCAGTCACCTGGCTCTCGGTCTATCTGGCGGAGGAGACCAGCCAGAAGGAGATGGGCGAGATGGATGTCGCCTTGCTGGAAGAGTAGCACGGGACTGCTCCGGGCCTCCGCTGCCATAAGTTATCGCGTCGCGTCATCATGCTCCAAAGTGCGTGATCGTCACAGGTTGAGCGACTTTGACACGCTACAGCAATTGCCAGGTGAAACCGGGCCGACAGCCTTTTTGGCAAGACATTGGTCGTTTGAACGGGTAAGATCAATGCTCGTCAATTGATGTTGCTCCGACGAGCAACAGTTGGTTCTAGAGGTGCGTCAATGCGTGGTGTGTCGTTGTCTGGTGCGTGTCTTCTGGTCGTGCTCAGCTCCTTGTCGATGGCTGAGGAAGTCAAGAAGGTACCGCCGCTGTCGGTGAAGAATTCAGAGGCAGCCACCGAGAAGGAGATGAAGACCTACTCCGAGCTGCTGGAGCACGCCGGCGTGACGTTTGACATGCTGCCAATCCCCGGCGGCAAGTTCTTGATGGGGAGCCCTGCCTCAGAAGAAGGTCGCAATGCCGACGAAGGCCCACAGGTCGAAGTCGAAATCTCGCCGTTCTGGATGGGCAAGACCGAAGTCACCTGGGAAGCCCATGATGTCTGGGCTCAGGAAGTCGACAAGCTCACCCGCAAGTACACCAATCTCGAACCCACTGAACGCGATAAGGCCGCTGACGCCGTGACCCGCCCGACGCCGCCCTACACCGACATGAGTTTCAACATGGGCAAGGGAAAGTTCCCCGCCATTTGTATGACTCAGCACTCGGCTCGCATGTACTGCAAGTGGCTGTCGAAGAAGACTGGCCGCTACTATCGCCTGCCAACCGAAGCCGAATGGGAGTACGCCTGCCGCGCCGGGACGACAACGCCCTATTCATTTGGAACCGATGCCTCGCAGATTGACGAGTACGCGTGGTACTCCGAAAACAGCAGCGGCAAGTACCAGCGGGTCGGAAAGAAGAAACCCAATCCCTGGGGCTTGCACGACATGCACGGCAACGTCGCCGAATGGGTTCTCGACCAGTACATCCCGACGATCTACGGCGAGCGCAAGGGACTGGTGAAGAATCCTCTGGAAATCCCGAAGACCGTTTACCCCCGCGTCGTCCGCGGCGGCGGTTGGGACCACGAACCCGTCCAGCTGCGCAGTGCAGCTCGTATGGCCAGTGCGGAGGAGTGGAGCGATCAGGATCCACAAGTCCCCCGCAGCATCTGGTATCACACCGACGCTCTGAGTGTCGGCTTCCGCGTCGTTCGCCCGCTGATTGAACCTTCCGAAGAAGAGAAGGAAGCCTTTTGGGAAAAGAACGACCCCATCCAGCTCGATCCGCCCGAACTCGACACCGTGGGTGAGTCGGAGACTCCTAGCGAGTAGACCTTTCCGCAATTCGAAGTGAGGTCGCCTCATGCCCCCCGTACTGAAAGACTTCTCCTGGGATCGGATGATCGCTGCCGTGGAAGCTGTCAAAGAACGGATGTTGCGTGCGGCGAATGCCCTCGAACAGGCGGGCATTCCCTACGCCGTCGCCGGGGGCAATGCCGTCGCAGCCTGGGTGTCCCGAGTTGATCAGGCTGCGGTGCGAAATACGCAGGATGTCGACATTCTGGTCCGCCGATCAGACTTCGAGGCCGTGAAGGCAGCCCTGGAATCTGTGGGATTCCGACACCGGCATGTCGCCAGCATCGACTGCTTCCTCGATCAGGGCAGCGACAAGGTTCGAGATGCAGTGCATCTGCTCTACGCGGATGAGAAGGTTCGCGCGGAGTACCCACTTCCCTCCCCAACAGTCGATGATGTCGATCGAACAGGCGGCTACCGCATTGTCTCGTTCGAGGGGCTTCTCCAGATGAAGTTCAACTCGTATCGAGACAAAGATCGAACTCACCTACGCGACATGATCGAGGTCGGGCTCCTCGATCAGTCGTGGTTGACTCGACTGATCCCCGAACACGCCGTTAAGCTGCAGGAACTTCTGGACAACCCAGACGGGTGAGTGTCCAGCCTCGCCCTCGTCCCCACCCTGAATTCAAACCTCTGTTCTTCCTTTGGAGACTTCATCGATGCAAGAGCCCTTTGAAACTACCACCTCACGGCGGAAATTCCTGGCGAGCACCACTCAGGTGGCCGCCATGGGAGCTGCGCTGTCGGCCACATCGCCACTGCTCTTCGCCGGGGAAGACAGCAAGGTCAAGATCGCCCTCGTCGGCTGCGGCGGACGTGGAACCGGTGCGTCCAAGAACGCCCTGACCCGCACCAATGTCCCGACCCAGCTCGTCGCGATGGCCGACGTGTTCGAACACAAGATGAAGAACAGCTTCGACAACCTGTCGGTGCAGTTCCCCAGCACCGATCAGATGGACGTTCCCACCGAGCGGAAGTTCATCGGCTTTGATGCGTACAAGAAGGCCATGGACTGCCTGAGCCCTGGCGATGTGGTGATCCTCACGACGCCTCCGGCCTTCCGCTGGGTCCAGTTCAAGTACGCCATCGACAAGGGCTTGAACGTCTTCATGGAAAAGCCGATCACCGTCGACGGCCCGACCAGCGTTCGCATGCTCGAACTCAACAAGCTGGCCATGGAGAAGAACCTCAAGGTCGCTGTCGGCCTGATGTGTCGTCACTGCCATGCCCGTAAAGATCTGTACAAGCGGATCAAGGACGGCGAGATCGGCGACTCGACGATGATCCGTGCCTACCGGATGGCCGGACCGACCGGTTCCGCAGCTGTGAAGCCGCAGACCGACAAGTCCAAGAGCGAGCTGATGTATCAGATCGCCAACTTCCACGGCTTCCTGTGGTTGAGCGGTGGAGCGGTCAGCGACTTCCTGATCCACAACATCGACGAATCGTGCTGGATGAAGGACGCGTGGCCGGTCCGCGTGCAGGCCCTCGGCGGTCGCCACTATCGCGACGACTGTATCGACCAGAACTTCGACTCCTACGCCATGGAGTACACGTTCGAAGACGGCACGAAGATGTTCGTCGATGGTCGTACGGTGCCTGGTTGCCACCAGGAATTCGCCAGCTACATCCACGGTTCGAAGGGTGTGGCTGTCATCTCGACCTCGGGACACAGCCCGGCCAAGTGCCGGATCTACAAGGGACACAACCTCGACAAGGCCAACCTCACCTGGTCCTGCTCCGAGCCCGAGAAGAACCCCTACGATCTGGAATGGGATGACTTCCTCGAAGCCATCAAGACCAACACGCCCTACAACGAAGTCGAACGCGGCGTGATGGCCAGCGCGGTGACCTCGATGGGACGTATGGCAGCTCACACGGGCCAGATGTGGACGCTCAAGGACTTCCTTGATCCCGATGTCAACGGACACGAATTCGCCCCAGACATCGAGAACCTGACGATGGAATCGGCTTCCCCGCTGATGGCCAACGCCGAAGGCAAGTACCCGATCCCACTGCCCGGCATTATCAAGAACCGCGAATACGCCTAAGCTTCACTGGGAGTTTTTGCGTCACATTCACTCGCAATACGAGAGCCCGGTGGTCCCCTCCACCGGGCTTTTTCATTGGCCGATACCGCGTTACTCGGGTGGCATTACGACGCGGTACGCCAGAAAACGCCCCGGGGCCACTTCGTTGACCATAACCAGCGTCGGTCGACTCGTGATGACCAGATCCTCACAGTCTGGCCCGGCGGTCGGGGCGAGTTCGGTGACCAGAGAAAAGACGCCTCGGTGCATCCGTGTCACGGAAGCCGAGCGATCGACCGGACGCCATGACTCACCCAACATGTCAGCGACCGTCTTCAGCACATCGTTCATGTGATCGGGAATCGGCCGATTTTTCTGGAGTTGATTCCACCCCAGGTTTCGCCTGGGTGACTGGATCTTCCACCAGACAGTCTGCCATTCGGGCGGCAACGTCTTCTGGAGATACTCATTCACCTTCTGGGGATCGCTGGCGGTCAACTGGGCCCAAGACAGCTGTGGACGGTAGAACTCTGCGAGTTCTGGATCCGCTCCCAGCGTGGTAATCCGCTGCATCCGGGGTGCCCACTGACGAACTGGCTCGTAGACAAGGTAGTGTCCCGGCACATTCCCCATATATGAGAGCCGCTCGCCACCTGCATACGCCGCACTACGATTCATCGCCCTGGAAGCAAATCGATTCTGCGTCCTCGTATATTCTTCCGTTGTCTTCTCAAGAACAGTTCTCAGATCCTCTTCCTTGAGGTCAGTCCACCACTGGTTCTTGACTTCATGCTGGACCGTCCGGCCACTGGCTCCATAGGTGAGTTCGATTCGAGAAGTCCTCACCACCTCATTATCAGGCGTCAAATCCACCACACTCAACCAGTTTCGCGAATCGTTCCGACCATTGTGTTCGGCAGCCAGATGAGCCATCCACCCTGTAAAACTGAGCGCCACCACGGGAAAGAACGCCCAGGTCCACCGCCTCTTGCGAATCGCCCCGAGCAGGAAGTAATCGACCGGCCCGACACAGATCAAACACCCTGCCAGAACAGACGCCGCCAGCCAGAAGGGCATGCCTCGAATGGTGTCTGGAATAAGTGCCCTCGACAGAGCGGAATAGCTGAACCGAGCCAGTGGCTCCATCGGCCCCTCAATCACCGGCTCAGTCTGAACAATCCCACGAACTTCCCCCAAACCACGCGGATCGGATCTCAATTTCAGTTGGCCCGAAGTTCCGATCTCGTTCGCTCGATCTGGCGTGAGCCGCAACAGCAAATGGGCCACACGCGCCCATTCCGATGACTCCCCACGCTGGCGTTCCGTGACATGGATGAACTGCCCCAGCCCGGGAGAGTAGACCTGCACCGAATCAGGCAGTTTTCGGGCCGACACCTGCTCGATCGTCCACGCATTACGCATCAAGTCCTTTACGAACACTTCGGCATCGTCTCGGAGTTCGCCTGTCTGGATGAGAGCCAGTGAACCGCCCGCCACGATCCACGTCCGCAGCGATTCCAGCTGATTCGGTCGGAGGACATCCAGCGTGTCGTGCGACAGCAGCAATGCGTCCAGCCCCAGATACCGTAGCGACTCCGTCGGCAGGTCGACCGGATTGACCCGGGACTGGTACACCTCCAGATCAGAGACCTCTTCTCCACTCAGATAACCTTGGAGCGACAGCGGCCTCTCATAAGGATTCAATGACAACTCGGAATAGAGCCCTGTGGGCGTCGGCGAGCGATTGTCCAGAACCACGGCGACAACCATGGCCCGCTTCTGCCGGAGCGGGACCTCAATATCCAGCTGCTCTGGTGGAAAGAGGCGATTCTTCCCGAAGAATTCGGCCTCGAGCACATATCGATCGTATTTGCCTTCCAAAACCGGACGCGGGGTCATGAAGCGCAGATACTGCTCACTGGCGGAGAGAGCCGTCTCGGGGCTAGTCCAATGACTGATCTTCTGCTGGTCCACGAAGGTATTGAACTGCAGGTGTCCCTCCAGCAGTTCATTCTTCGGCCACTTTAAGTAGGCTCGTACGCTGATCGGAGCGCTCGTCCGTACCCCTTCCCACTCACTTCGCACCGAGATTTTCAGCGGATTTTCCTGAGCCCGGGCCACCTGACCGTAGAAACAAACGACTGCCAGTAACAGCAAAACCAGCTGTCGCCCCATGGTGGAACTCCTCTGTAACCCGGTGGAACCGCTCGCCATGATTCCTCAACCGTTGATCTGCCGCACGATAATGTCGTGAAATTACTCCAACCAGAGGCGTTCGACCAGTCGCTACGTCGATCCAGAGATCGTCTCCCGACCGGATGTCGTCGCCCACCACTCATCATCTCGGTCTACGCCATCGGTCCCTCGTTTGCGGGCGCGATGATCATATTGCAGCGTTGAACTGCATATGCCGTGGCTTTTTTGAGCGGCATCTCGCGTCGCAGACACACAAAAACGGCCAGCCTGCGATGGCCTGACCTACCGAGACCCGCCACGGGCCAAGTTCCCTGGCCTGCCCGCTCAGGCGAGAAACTCCTCACCGTCCCCAAGACACCGCCCTGAAGAACCTCTTCCCTTCAACCTGTTGCCAAAAGGCGACATCCCCCGTCGCAGCGTGGCCTTTACACATCACAGCCAGCCAGCCAAGCCGCCCTTGCCTCACTTCGCCGACAAGAAATCTGAACAAAAACACTCATCATCATCGGATTCCGCAAACTCACCCCAATCCCCCGCTATTCGGGCATGCGAAATGCCTAGTGCAACCATCAACACGATCAACTGACCGCATTGAGACACGAAAGCCCCTCCATGGTTGCCAGCCGAACTGAGACCTATGTGGTTTCAAACATCGGAAGCTGTTTGATCCTGAAGCTCTACGGATTCGTGCACGAGTTGCGGGCGGAAATCCGGGATGTCGAGGAAAACCGGCTGCAACTTCGGGTGGGACGTACCTGGCTGAAGCAGTTATTCGGGTCAGGCAGCCCCGGGCACCCTCTGGATGTCGATATCCAGATCGCAACACTCGACGAAACGGCCGAGACCTCGCGCCCCCAGGCGAAAGTCGAGATTGTTGTCCGGGACCGCCGTGGATTCTTTCAGCCGGACCGGTTCGAGTCAGCCACTCAACACGTGTTATGGCAATTACGCGGCTATTTGATGGTTCATTAGGCGAAAAGACCGCTTGCGAACGCAGAGAGCGGTCGATCATTTTTTGAAACCTATCTGGACATTTACATGAGTCGCGGCTAGTGTATCCGCGTCCGAATTTGCTTTTGCATACGCTACCCCGGATTGGTTGACCGCTCGTTCTCTAAAGTTCGTGCATTTCCAAGACTGAGCGGCTGACTGCAAATGCACGCGTGGTGATCGACTTTCAGGGCGCTGGTTCCTGGAGTGAGACCGACCCAACCCGGGCAAATCTCAAACCGTGCGATGGTCCGCCGGGACCTGTGGTGTTGAGATGGGTTCTCGAGCGCAAAGGCGCAAGTTCTAAGCATGAGCATGAAACTGTACGTGGGCAATTTGTCGTTCAAGACGACCACCGATGACCTGAGAGCTGCTGTTGAGCAGTACGCTCCCGTGACAACGGTAGATGTGGTGATGGACCGGATGACCGGTCAGTCCCGAGGCTTCGCCTTCGTGGAAGTCGCAGACAACGGCGACGCGGTCATCGAAGCACTGAATGGTGCTGAACTCCAGGGACGGAAGCTTGTCGTGAACGAAGCTCGTCCACGTGAAGATCGTCGTGGCGGCCCAGGTGGCGGCGGCGGCGGTGGTGGTGGATTCCGCGGCGGCCCAGGTGGCGGCGGCGGCGGATACCGTGGGGGTGGAGATCGCGGTGACCGGGGCGGCGGAGGAGGCGGATACCGCGGCGACCGGGGTGGTGATCGCGGCGACCGGGGCGGCGATCGCGGCCGTGACCGCCGTTACTAAGAGTGTTTCGCTTCGGCGAATACTCTGTCGCTAGTCGCCCGGCTTGCCAGTCGATGTAGCACAAAACACGAGAGGGGAGATAGCAGTCGCTGTCTCCCCTCTTTGCATTTGGTATGACCAGTTTCTATCGTTTCTCATGTAGTCATTGACGTAATTCGAATCGGATTGACGGACGTTTCCCATGAAGACTCGCAAGCTCGAAGACATTATCGAGATGTGCCATGTCCGCCCCGGTAAGAAGTTCCGACTGAAGGATCACGACCCCGGATGGGAGGGCGATCGGTCGATCCCCGAAGAGCGTCGGCGCCAGTTCGCCGAGGCACTCCTCAGCGAGAACGTCAACGAACTGTCCGAGGCCCAGGAACTCCTCTACGCCTCCGACAACTGGTCTCTCCTCATCGTCTTTCAGGCAATGGACGCAGCTGGTAAAGACAGCACAATCAAGCACGTGCTGACCGGCGTGAATCCCCAAGGCTGCCACGTCACCAGCTTCAAGCAACCATCGGTCGAGGAACTCGACCACAACTTCCTCTGGCGGTGTTCAAAGGCCCTGCCCGAACGGGGCAAGATCGGGATCTTTAATCGCTCGCACTACGAAGAAACTCTCGTTGTTCGCGTCCATCCCGAGTACCTGAAATCCCAACAACTCCCCGAAATGCAAAATTCAGACGCGAAGGTCAAAAAGTCATTCTGGCGACAACGTTTCGAGGACATTAACGGATTCGAAAGCCACCTCCATCGTAACGGCACAGCCATCGTCAAGTTCTTCCTGAACGTCTCGAAGGAAGAACAGGGCAAGCGATTCCTGGAACGGCTGAATGAGCGTGACAAGCTGTGGAAGTTCTCGCTGGGCGATCTAAAAGAGCGGGCCTGCTGGGACCAGTATATGGAGGCCTACGAAGAGGTGATCGAGGCGACATCGACGGAGCATGCCCCCTGGTACGTCATCCCCGCCGACAACAAGTGGGTCACACGGGCCATCGTTTCTCGCGTGATCGTAAAGACCATCAAGTCGCTGAACCTGCAATGGCCAAGAGTTCCCGACAGCGACCGTCAGGGCCTTGATAAAGCTCGCGACCAACTGCTGGCCGAACTCACAAATACCCGCCTGGAGTCCCGGACTTCCAAGTCAGACTCTCCGTAGTACGGACTTCCACATCGTCTGCAAAGCGACCATGAACCGTCCGGTATTACACTCACCGCAGGACAGACACTCCTGTCGATCTTCACCTCAAGCCGACCCCGAGCTCATTCCTCACACAGAGCCATTCACACCACTCTCAAACGCAGTCACCCTGGAGGACGCCCCATGTTCGATAATGAACTCGTGATCAACGAATTCCAGCTGCGAATGCTGGAACGGATCGCCAACGATCTTCCCGAGTCCCAGCTGTTCCAGCCTGGTGTGGGTCATGGGCATCCTCCCGTATGGATTCTCGGACATCTGGCGATCTGCGGTGAACTGGGACAGAAGCTGCTGGGTGGCAAGATCACCCATCCCCGCTGGCTGGTGCTGTTCGGCCCCGGTTCCTCGGACCGGGTGGCTGAGGACGCCTCATTCACTCGGGCCTCTCTCGTGCGGGCGAACACCGACGCCTATGCCCAATTCCGAACGATGGCCGCCCAAGCCGATGCTCAGAAATTACAGGCCCCGCACGGAGCCGAGATCCTGAAAGGGACCGGCATCGACACCGTCGGCCAGCTGATCACTCACCTGCTCACCAGCCACTTCGCCGCTCATCTGGCCCAACTCTCCAGTTGCCGTCGGGCCGAAGGGCATAAGGCCCTCTTCTAGAATCAACCTTCCCGCACCTCTTTTCATACGGCAAGGATTCCGTCATGCAGGGCACCTGGGCGCTGACCATTCGCTCGCTGAGGCAAGACAACCGTCTGATCCGGTATCACTTGTTACGGTTTGCTGTCGCGGGACTGTTGGCCTTCATTGTCCTAGTGATGTGGCTTTCAGGTCTGCAGGGAGAATCGCCAGGGCACGACCTGCTTTCCATGCTGGCGTATGCCAATTTGTTTGCCGTGACCATCGTCGGTGGGTTTCTGTTCGCCCCGACAATCACCGAGGAAAAAGAAGAGCAAACGCTGGGACTGCTGCGAATGACGCACATCGGCCCCTCAGCTCTGATTCTGGGGAAGTCGTTTCCCAAGCTGGTTCTGATCGCGTTGATTCTGATCGTGCAGATGCCATTGCTGTTCTTGACGCGGACGCTGGGAGGCGTCGACTGGCCGTTGATTACGAATGTCTATCTGCTGATTTTCTGCCAGCTGATTGGCGTGGTCTCGATCAGCATGCTGGCCTCGGTTGTGATGCGGACCAGCACCGGAGCCGTCGTTCTGACCGGCTTGCTGCTGTTCTTCTGGTTTATCATCGCCCTGGTGATTGAAGATGCCCAGCGATCCACAGCTGCGCTTTCGACGCTGGAGGTACTCGTGCTCAATGGCCTGATCCCCCTTTCCCCCATCTCTCAGATGGACAGGATTCTACAAACCGGAGCCAACGTCGGCGGGACGTTCCCAACCTGCATCGCCGTGTCGCTGATGAGCGCAGCCTGCTACCTGTTCAGCGTGCTGACGTTCTCCTACTGGAATACTCAGGAGTCGACACAAACCGAATCAGAACTCCTGCGAGAGAGGCTGGGGCGAATCTGGCACAGCCTGACCGGTCGAGCCCGCCATCGCCGTGTCAGCCCAGCGTCGGCCAGTGCGTCCTCAGCCAGCCCTGCCCCTGAAATCGCTTCCGCCAAGACCGCCTGCCTTGCCCCGACAGAGCCCCCCACAACGAAGGTCGAAGTCACTCCCGTTGAGGAGGAAACCAAGACCGGACGCACCCGAACCTCGCACGCGTGCTGGCAACACGCCATCGCTTGGAAGGACTACTTCCTGATCGGGGGAGGTCGGACTGGTCTGCGGACCCGATGTGTGATCGCGATCGTCTTTGTGGTGTACGCACTGTTATCGTTGTCGACCAGTCTCTTGCATCCGCTCATGCTCGGGACATTCACCTACACGCCGATCTCCTCTCTGACGAGCGGCTGGGGCGAATCGATCGCCATCAACTCGGTCTATGCGTTCGTACTCGACCTGGTCTATCTCACGGTCAACTTGTTTTCCCGGGAACTGAAACAACAGACCTGGGAGTCACTGCTGATACTCCCGCAGTCGCTCGGGTCAATCTGTCGGCAAAAGATCTGGGGAGCTGCTGTTCATTTGACTCCCTGGGTCGCGTGTTTTGTTATCGGGCTGGTCATGACGATTTCAGCCAACGATGTCGGCTCATTCATCGGAGATGTGTTCAACACCCCGCTCGTTTCGTGTCTGGTCATCCTGCACGGGGTCACCATGCTGGCCACTGTGTTCCTGATGGTTACGTGGTTGTCGTTACGACTTAATCCGTGGGTAACGATCCTGGTCACCTGGTTCATGTACTGGGGCGTCGGGATTCTCTACATGATCACATTCTTCATGGCGTTCGGATTCATGACGGGTCCGGGCCCCATCGAGCAGCAGGTCCTCTTCAACGTGGGCTGGATCACGACGGGGGCTGTCACCACATACCTGCTCTGGCGGTCGATTCGCTCGACTCTTCAGGGCGAAGCTTCCGCGATCTGAGGTTGTGATCACCCACCGGATCGGTTCACCGGCTTACGCCTTCGCCAGCGCCCGGAGCTCGGCTTCGATCTTCCTCAGCCCCTCTTCCACGCTCACGATCGGCCGATACCCAAAGTCATTCACCGCCGCCGCGATGCTGTAACAATGCGACTGGCTCAACTGAGCGGCGAGAAATCGCGTCATGCGTGGCTCCGACTCAATCCCCAGAAGTCGATATGCCAACTCCATGCCGTAGCCGACGGCATATGCCGCCTTCGCCGAAATCCGCTTCTTCACCGGTGGCAAACCGGCCAGCTGGAGCAACTGATTCACCCAGTCCCATAACCGGACCGGTTCTGGCTCATTAATGAAGTAAGCCCGCCCGGCACAGCGAGCAGTGTCGCCCAGCGCATCACACGCCTGAAGGTGAGCTGCGGCGACATTCTCGACATAGGCCATCGAGATCTCGTTCGTGCCGTCGCCAACTTGCCGCAGCTGGCCACTCTTGGCCCGCTGGATCAGCCGAGGGATCAAATGATTGTCGCGAGGCCCCCAGATCAGGTGCGGGCGCAGCGAGACCGTCAACAACTCCCCCGCCCGATTCGCAGCCAACACCGCCCGCTCGGCAATCGCCTTGGTCTGCGGGTAGAAGCAGAGATAGCTGTCAGGGTACGGCAATGACTCATCGCCCATCACATGAGGCGTGCCGTCATAGACGACGCTCGGCGAACTCGTGTAGATCAGCTTGCGGACGCCGGCCTTGCGGCACCCCGCCAGAATGTGCTCGGTCCCCACGGTGTTGGTGAGGTGAAACGTCTCCCACTTTCCCCAGATGCCAGGGACGGCGGCCGTGTGATAGACCACATCGACCCCGGCGCATGCTCGCTCAACAGACGCAGCCTCCCGCAAGTCCCCAATGTGGCACTCCACTCCCTGTGCCATCAGGTCCGGGCACTCTCTACGTGACAGGACACGAACACGATCCCCGCGTGCCAGAAGCTGATCGACAATATGGCGTCCGAGGAATCCGCCTCCGCCGCCAGTGACCAGTGCAAACATCCGTAAAGGACCTTTCCGCTAAATGAAATCGGGACCGCTCGAACTTCACGCGAGCCTCGCCCGCTTACGAATCAACCACTCAGCTGTCAGACATGCCAGCAGCAAAGCCACGAGTTCCCAGCGCTTCCACAGTGGGATGAGCTCAGCCGCGGTCTCGGCGACGGGGCGTCCCGCGGGCAACGCCCGGGCCAGTTGCCCAGCCTCGGTCCAATGATAGAACTTCCCATGACTGATTCGAGCCGCTTCCTTCAGATCCTCATGATTGGCAGCTCGCTCTCGCAATTCACGATTCGGAATCTCAACACGGAACCGGCAGGGATCCACAGGCCCCGCAGTTGCCCCCTCTGATTCGATCCAGGCCTGGTACTGCCCCACGGGCTCCATCGGCAGCACAGCCTCGTATTGCGAGCCGCCCTCCTCAACCCGCTCTAGAGTGACCCGCCGCCGCTCCGCACTCGAACGCTCAACGATCGCCACCAGCGATTTCGCCTCGCCACCGACGCCACCACGACTGCGGGCCATCAGCCGGACACTCTCGCCAATCGTATACACCGGGCGATCACTGGTCAGCTTGAGAGTCCGCTCAGCCCCCAACAGTTTCGCCCGACACAGCTGGCGTAGAACCTGCCCCCAGTACCGGCCATAGACCGCATCCTCGCGCCCCTGTCTCCACTGCCACATTTCGTCGGTGGCGTGAAAGAGGACCTGTCCAGAACCAAACCGCTGCCACACAATGACCGGCATCTTCCCCGAATCGGAGAACCGATTGGACTGCACAGCCAGTGTGACCGCCCCCGGTTTGCTCGTCCCGACATTCCAGGCCCAATGCAAATCGGGCAGTGTCTTCCACAACGCGGACGGATCGGCCATCTGATCATCGAGCCGGAGAAAAGTTTGTGCACGGCCCTCGGGAGTCGGCTCCAATTGGAAGCCTGGACCAAGTGTGACTTCCTGCGGCGGAAGAGTGAGAGTTTCCAGATCCACCGGACAGAGAACCTCCAGCGGTGTCCCCAAAAAGGATTTCGGGTTGTGCTTCTCCCCCGCGATCAACAACAGCCCTCCCCCCTGCTCCGACACAAACGACCGCAGATGGGCGAGCGATTGGGGATTGAAAAACGAGAGATCGACATCGCCCAGGATCACCACATCGAACTTCTCCAGTTCGTCCTGCTGTGTGGGATACCCCGCCAGGGCGGTCCGATCCTCTTTCACGAAATCAAGATCGGAGTCCTGCAACACCGTCTTGAGTTCGATCATCTCATCGCGTTCGAGCAGCGGCTTCAGATGTCGAAACTCCCAGCGTGGAGCCCGCTCCACCAGCAACACACGAATCTTAGTCCGGCGCACACTGACAGAGGCCCTCAAGGAATTATTCTCCACGGTCGACTCACCCGTGACGGGGACAATCGTGATCTCGTACTCCTGCTCCCCCTCGACCTGCGGGACCGTCAGCAACTCGATCGAGAAGGGGTTCGTCGTCGGCTCGACCTCTGCTGTGGCCAGGACCTCAGCCTCCCCGACCCGCCGCAAGGTGGCCCGAACCTTTTCATCTTTCACTCCCCAGCTGCGAACCCGGGCCGAGAACAGAAGCGGATCTCCGAGAATCGCCAGCCGCTCGGCCATCACATCGGTCAGTTCCAGGTCGCGTTCGGGATCACTGCTGCCGAGCCCCACCGGCAGAATCGGGATCGATAGCTGGCTCGCCAACTCCGCTGCGGCACTGGTTCGCTCGCTGGCGGATCGGCTCGCCACTCCGTCGGTCAGCAACACGATCCCCGCCGGGGTGGCTCCTCGAAACTCTTCATAGATCTTCTGGAGGCACGGAGCCGGTCGAGTTTCCACGCCGGTCGGCTGCAGGTTTCTCAACGCCTTCTCGACGGTTTGCAACTCGTCTCCCCCACTCGAAGTCAGGGGGGCCAGCGTGTCGTCGAAGGTGTAGGCCTTCAGACGATAACGGGATCCGAGTGTCCTCAGTAGATCAGCCCGCGAATCGAGGAGTACCGATTTCGCGATCTCCAGCCGACTCGCCTCGGGCAACTTCTTTTCCTCCAGCCAGCGTTGGGCCGGTCCGGCGTAGTTCGGCGAGCTGTACTGATCGACACTCCCCATACTGGCCGAGGTGTCGATCATCAGTACCAGATACGGCAACCCGGTCCTTTGCACCGACAGGGCCACCCCTGACGCCATCAGCAACAGTACCAGCAAACTCGCCCCGCGCAGAGCAATCAATGTCCTGCGGGTCCTCGACGGCAGATGCAGCCCTTGTCGGCGATACAACCAGACAATCGCGGCGAGGCCCAGCACTGCCAAGGTGATCAGGCCGCCGGGGATCGTGCCGGCCGTGATGTCGCGAGCGACGAGCTCCCAGTCGGTCCCCTGCCCCGCCTCTGCAGTCGGGACTTTGAAGTACCATTCAATCAATCGCTGGAGTCGATTCACGGTGACGACACGGCGGGGGAAAAAGACTGACACCAGCGAGGAACAGACCAGACCACGCCCAGTACATCCTACCACGCCGGAACTCTCCTCGCATGCATGCTTTCCTTCTGTCTCCCGGGTTGCCAAAATAGCGTGCGCGACACACGACATGGTCCGTCTGGCCTGATGACCGTGTTCAACGGGGGCACAGGCCTGTTCAGTCGACTGCACGAGGGGACTTCCAGTGATCTTTGGATTTGGACGGAAGCAGGCGGACGAGGATGATGACGACGATGAAGAAGAGATCGATTACGTCCTCTTCCAAGGCGCATTGAACGGCAATGAACCCGACATGAAGGGCAACGCCAAGCTCGTTCAGGCGGGCTTGCTGCGTGCCAAAGAGCTCATCACGAACGCCATCTATCGGCGTGCCGAGATGGTGCGTATCGAACCCAAGGGAACGTTCGCCGTCTCGACGCTGTTCGTCGACGGAGTGCCATTCCCCGGCTCCAAAATGCCGTCCCAGGCCGCTCTCGCCATCACCCAGATGTTGAAGCTGCTGGCCGGGCTGGATGTGAAGCTGCGAACCAGCCCGCAATCAGGCGGCATCAAGGCTCAGCACGAAGACAACAAGTACGAGATTCGCGTCGACACCATGCCGACTCCTGCGGGAGAGCGACTGATCGTACGAATTCGCAACGTCAAACAGACGTTCGAAACCCCCGAAGAACTCGGCTGGGGCAACGCGCTAAAAGATAAGATCCGCGAGCTGGCATCGCAGAAGAAGGGGATCATCATCGCAGCGGGGCCTCCGCTGTCGGGAGTCTCTTGCGCGGCGTTCGGTTTGTTGCGATCGATCGACGCTTATCTCTTCAACATCTACTCCCTGGCCCAGACTGGCAAGGACATCGCCCACGTCGCGGAGTTCAAGGCAGAAGAAGGCGACACGTTCCAGCAGACTATGGCCCGAGCCATCCGTGCCGAAGGAGACGTGCTGTTCGTTCCTCCGGTTCGTGACGGTGAGCTGGCCAAGATGATGCTCGAAGAATCCGAAGACGCCTGCATCATCACCGAGATGACCGCCAAGGATTGTGCCGACGCGATCGCACGCTTCGTGCAGTTCACAGAAGACCCCATCCAGTGTGCGGAGCGACTGCACGGGGTCATCAGCCAGAAACTGGTGCGGCTGTTGTGTACGGAGTGCTGTCAACGCTACCGCCCCAATCCGAAACTACTTCAGAAGGTCGGCCTCCCTCCCGAAACCAAGGTGTTGTTTCGACCGCCTCGCCCCGATGAGGAAGAGGAGGATGAAGAGCCCGAGGTCTGCGAAAAGTGTGGAGGCGTCGGGTACTTTGGACGGACAGGCATGGTCGAATTCATCGAGATCAACGATGCGATGAAACAGATCATCGAAGCGGGAGCCGATCCCGCCAAGATTCGTGAACAGGCCAAGAAAGATCGCATGCAGTCCTGGCAAAGCGATGGCATGCGGCTCGTCGCAGCTGGTAAGACCTCTCTGGAAGAACTCCAGCGCGTGTTCAAACCCGCCTCGAAATAGCTCTGGCGCCCTGAAGCCTGATCGTTGCCTCCGTCATCAGCGGAGCTTGAAATTCCGACAGCGGCCGAAATCTTTTGATCCTCGGCCGCTGTTTCTGCGTAATCAGTCCACACAAGTCCCTCACAACTCCCGCGATTCGGAGTCGGAATGACGATTCTCGTGGAATGCGACTGCGGACGGAAATTGCGGGCTCCCGATCAGATGGCGGGGCGAGTCACAAGTTGTGTCTGTGGAAAGACCGTGACGCTCACTCTGCAGGCAAAACCACGCCAGCTCGTGGAAGTCGAGCCCGAACTGGATGACCCGGACGAAGACGCTGCCCCCGCCCCGGTAGTTCACAAGCCACGAAAAGTGAAAAAAGCCGGCCCCGGCAAGTCACTCTTTCGACCGGCGCAGGGCCGTAATGTCGAGCGGGGTGAAGCAGAGAACACAGCCCCCGCTCCTGTCGCAGTTCCTTCCAAAAAGAAGAAACGCCGCCACGACCAGGAATTGGCCTCTGACCGAAAGCGAAAAAACCAGGAGGGTTTCATCTCGGGTCTGCTGCGAAGTTTGAAGTTCCCCTTTCGCACCGAAAGCATGCTGACGATCGGCATCCTGGCGACCGCGTATGGGACATTTACGTCGTTCACGGGGTTCATGATGTTCGGAATCATGGGCATCCTGATTGTGGTTGCGACCTACTTGCTCTTCGGGTACTTCTCGTTTTTCCTGCTTCAAATATTCCGCATGGCGACTGTCGACGAAGACGATATGCCGGTTTCCTTGGAATTCGACATGGGCCAGATCATCTTTGATCTTTGGACCTGGGCAGGAGCCATCTGGTGGAGTGGTGCCCCGCTGGCCATTCACTGGTTTGTCGAGTCTCGTTTCATTCACACAGGTGAGTTTGAATCATTTGAGTGGGCCCCATCCACGATCGCTCCGGGGGTGCTTGCCGGCTTGGTATTGTTCCCCATGGCCCTGATATCAGCGACGTTACACACCACGGTCTTGGCCGCGAATCCCTGGACAGTGATCCGCGCGATTTTCCGAGTTCCCCTCCAATACCTCGCCACGTTGAGCGTGTTTGGGTTTCTCTGCATCACAGCTGCGATGGTCGGCTTCACATTGCCGCCAATCCCAGCGGGGTTCCCCATTGTTTCACAGATCGCGACCTGGACCCTCTTGTTTTACGCACTGACAGCATCTGCTTACGGATTTGGGAACTTTTATTATCGAAATCGTCAGAAAATCGGCTGGTTTAGCGAACTTCCCCGCCAGATCTTATAGATCCTTGCCGTTTGGAAACGCAGGGTCATCCGGTCGCTTGTGAGTCAGACCTGTTTCGAGGAATAATATACAGGTTGATTCGACTTTCCTTGTCGAAGGAATCCCATGCGCCCTGCTGCACTCACATTGTCCTCTTTGGCTTTCATTCTCATGACTGCTGCCGTGTTCTCTGCACCTCCCGAAAAAGATGGCTTTGGCAAAACGGCCAAGGGCGAAGCCGTCGACCGCTACACGCTCCGCAACAAAGGGGGCGTGGTGGCCCGCCTGATCACTCGTGGTGCCACGCTGACGGAACTTCATGTTCCCGACAAGACGAATCAGCTGGCCGATGTGGTCCTCGGTTTCGACGATGTGGCTGGCTATGAAGGCGATGGCAACCAGCACTTCGGCTGTACGACCGGCCGCGTCGCCAATCGCATCGCCAAAGGCAAATTCACCGTCGATGGCAAAGAGTACACCCTCGCCATCAACAACGGCCCGAACGCACTTCATGGGGGAATCAATCGGGCTCTCGGTCAAGTCGTCTGGGCTGCGGAACCCTTCGAGAACGAAAAAGGCCCCGGGGTCATTTTCCGCTACACCAGCCCGGACGGCGAAGAAGGCTTTCCCGGAACGCTCGAATGCACGGTGATCTACCAGCTCACGCATGAGAACGAAGTCCGTATCGACTACGTCGCCACCACCGACAAAGCGACGCCGGTCAACCTCACCAACCACAGCTACTTCAACCTCAGCGGAGCCGGCAGTGCCACGGTTTTGAACCATGTGCTGACACTGAATGCTGACAAGTACACGCCCACCGATGACACTGGCATCCCGACTGGACAGATCGCCCCGGTCGAAGGTACGCCGCTCGATCTCCGCAAAGCCACCGTCATCGGAGAGCGGCTCGCCCAGCTCGAATCGACCCCGACCATCGGCTACGACCACAACTACGTGCTGAATGGCCAAGCGGGTGAGCTTCGCGAAATCGCCAAGGTGCACGACCCCGCCTCAGGCCGAGTCATGACCGTGTTGACCACCGAGCCCGGCGTCCAGCTCTACACCGGTAACTATCTCAAATCGCAAACGGGTAAAGGCGGCAAGGTCTACCCCCAGCGGAGCGCCCTGTGCCTGGAGACTCAACACTATCCCGACTCAGTCAACCATCCGGAATTTCCGTCCACCATCCTGAAACCCGGAGAGAAGTACACACAAACCTGTGTGTACGCATTTCACGCGGAGTGATCACAGCCTCGCTGTGAACTGGCCGCGTTTCGGATGACTCATACGCAGCCCCCTGTCACTGACCGGGGGCTGTTCATTTGGAGAGGCTCGCCTCTCCTCACCAACGTCCCCGGACGTTCGCACTCAAGAAGTCAATCATGGCAGCTCGCGAAGACGATTTTGATAATGTTCCCACCGCTCCCCGGCTAATCCGCCTGCAGCGCTATCTGGCCAGTTGCGGATTGGGCTCGCGGCGGGCTTGCGAAGAGTTCATTACCATGGGCCGCGTCACGGTCGATGGGGAGATCATCACCGAGCAAGGCAAGCAGATCAATCCGCAGGTCAACAAGATCGCCCTCGACGGCCAGAAGCTGAAGATGGAGCGAAAGCGGTACTACGTCTTCAACAAGCCCCCGGGAGTCCTCTGCACGAATAAGGACCCGCAAGGCCGCACACGCGTCATCGACTTCTTCCCCAAAGAGGGACCGCGAGTCTTCTCCGTCGGACGCCTCGACGAGGACAGCGAAGGATTGCTCATCGTGACCAACGATGGCGATCTGGCCCAGAAGCTGGCCCACCCGAGCTATCGGATCTTCCGCACCTATCACGTTCTGGTCGCCGGGCATCCCGAGCAGGAGACGCTAGCCGAACTCCGAAAAGGGATCTACTTCGAGGAGGGACGCTTCCGCGTTGAGGGAGTCAAGTCGCTCAAGCGGCAGGGCGAAAGTACCTGGTGCGAGGTCATCCTGGCTGAGGGACACAACCGCGAAGTGCGCCGACTCTTTTCTCGAGTCGGTCACAAGGTCATGAAGCTGCAACGAGTGGCCTTCGGCCCGATCTTCCTCGGCAAGATGGCACGCGGCGAGATTCGTGAAATCCGCCGCGACGAGCTCGAACGACTCTTCGGCATGCTGGAACGGAACGAGACGACACGCGAAGAAGACCGCGAACGCCGCCCGCGCCCAGCCTCTCGTCCCAAGACCGGTCAACGTCGAATGAACGATGGAGACCTGCTCAACCGAACCAGCCGCAAAGCCCCGCCAGAACGACAGGCAGCCCCCAAACGCACTGGCCAGGGTCCCGACCGCCGTCCGCGCGCTGAGGCCCCAGTCCGCCCACGAAAACCAGAGGGGCGTGAATCTCGCGAACCGCGTGGTTTGGGACTCGGGGACGTTTCTGATGAGCAGATGATGGGCCTCGTCGAACGTCCCGCGGGACGCCCCGCGACTGGTGCCCGCTCGCCGTCCGGGCCGAAGAAGGTCGCATCGAGTGGAGATCGTTCCGCACGTCGTCCTACAGGTGAACGTCCCGCGCGTTCACCAGCTGCTGGCTCTCGCCCCAAGGGAGCATTGGGAACCCGACGCTCCGCCGAACCAGGCCGCGACGAACGTCGTCCCGATCAGCGTTCCGCGTCCAAGTCCGGCAAACCAGCCTCCTTCAAGAAGCCAGCCGGAAAGCCGAATCGCCCCAGCCGTGGTGACCAGCCGAGCGATAGCTTTGGCCGTCGCAGCCCCGGCCAGCCCAAACGACCGGGCAAAAAACCTCGCGGTCGCTAACCCGAGCCAAGAGACTCAACTCTCGCCAGATCAAGGACCAGCTCATGCGTTGGGGATTCGGACTGATTGTCGTCGTCTTCCTGGTCCGCATGGCCGGTGCTGATCCCGGACCGATTGAACTGCATTCCACCGATTCCACTGTCGCCATGCGTGTGGGAGCAGTCGAGACGTTGCAGTACGTCTACCGCGATCCGGCAGTCTCACGCCCTTACTTTGCTCCGGTCCGCACGCTCAGCGGTTTGCAGATCTCCCGTAACCATCCCCCGCAAGCCGACCAGGACAAAACTGATCACCTGGGTCTGCACACCGGAATTTGGCTCTCCTTCGGCGACATCAGCGAGAACGATTACTGGAGACTCAAAGCCCGCACGGAACATGTGAAATTCATCTCACCCCCGGCGGTCCAATCAGGAATCGGCAGCTGGTCAGTTCTCAACCGGTACTTGTCGGCGGATGGAAGCTCGACGGTCTGTGAGGAGACCGCGAGTTACAGCGTGGAACTGGTTCCCCATGGGTACTTGCTGCGGATGATAAGTGAATTCCGCGCCGACAAGAGCGAGGTGGTCTTCGGTGACCAGGAGGAAATGGGCCTGGGTATCCGCGTGAACTCGAAAATCGCCGTCGAGAAAAAACTCGGTGGTCGACTTCTCGACAGTGAAGGACGACGCAACGGAGCGGAAGTCTGGGGCAAGACCTCCGACTGGTGTGACTACTCTGGCCCGCTCGATGGACGCTGGGCCGGGATCACACTCCTCAGCTCCCCGAACAACTTCCGCCCCAGTTGGAACCATGCCCGCGACTATGGTTTTCTGGCCGTCAATCCGTTCGGACGGGCTGCGTTTACCCAGGGTGAGCCGAGCCGCGTGGTCATCCCACCGGGCGAAACCCTCACGCTCAACTTCGGCGTCTATGTCCACGAATCGGCGGATGAATCAGGCTGTTCGCTGAAGGACATTTATCAGCAGTTCACCAAGCCATCAGCCGCTCGTCCGAGCCCTACCCCTCGTTGATCTGCCCCTTGATGACCCGCTGGGTTTCTTCCCACTTGGAATCGAGCAGCTTCACGTACTCTTCGGAACTCAGCAGCTTGGCATTGGTCTCGAAATTATACAGCCACCCAGCTCCATACCCATCCGTGTTGATCGCCGAGGGATCGTCCAATGCGACCGAGTTGAAGTCGAGAATCTTCCCCTCTGCCGGGGGATAGAGCGTCGAGACCGCTTTGGCACTCTCGATCTCTCCGATGGCCTGCTTCTTTCTCACAGCTGTATGCGGATCAATAGACCAGTCGAGGAAGTACACGTCCTGCAGCATGCGCACGGCATAGGACGTGAACCCGACTCGAAACCCGCCCGGTGCGGTCTGCAACCAGAGATGATGGTCAGAATACCAGCGATCCGTTGGCACACGGGCTTCGTAGTTGCCCATCATGAAAACAAGTGGTTCAGACATCAGCCAGGTACATCCCTAAGACGCCAGCAAGTATCGGCACCGCGATGCCAGAACCCGGATGTTACGCCACCCGGCGCGCCCCGTCGATGAAGAATGCCACTGTGCTCGAGTCAGCCGGAAGCGCCAGCCCCCGGAGTCTTCGTCGCTCGGAGCTTCAATCCGGGCGCTGACGCTTCCGGCTCACTTCAAGCTTGTTCTGAATCGCAAACACAAAAACCTCGCGGTCCGTGCGGAACGCGAGGCTTTTCGATGATCTCCGGACTCTCCTGAGAGAGAATCAGCGACCTGTCCACTTACGCCGCACGACGCAGCGGGATGGTGCTGCGGCCGGTTTCGGCACCGAAGGCTTTGCCGACGGCACGGATGACTCGCTGCTGGCGGGCTTCGCCGAGTTCGGCATAGATCGGCAGGGCGATGATCTCGCGGCTGGCACGCTCCGCTTCGGGGAACTGTCCCTGCTGGTAGCCGAGCGATTTGAAACAGGTCTGCAGGTGCAACGGGGCCGGGTAGTAGACCGCATGGCCGATCTGCGAGCTCTTCAACTGGTCCATTAATGCAGACCGTTGGCCGTCGTGGACGCGGACACAGTACTGGTTGAAGACGTGGTAGTTCTGGGGCAGGATATACGGCGTGGTGATCTCGCCCTGCAGGCCCATGTTCGCGAAAGCCTGCTCATACCGGGCGGCATTGGCCCGGCGAGCTTCCGTCCACTCAGCGAGCTTTCGCAGCTTCACTCGCAGCACGGCGGCCTGGAGTGCATCCAGACGGCTGTTGAGGCCGACTTCGACGTGATCGTAACGGCCGACGTCTCCGTGAACTCGCAACCGTCGCAGACGGGCATTGAGGTCGGGATCATCGGTGGCCAACATTCCGCCGTCCCCAGCTCCCCCCAGATTCTTGGTGGGGAAGAAGCTGAAGCAGGCGATGGTGCCCAGCACTCCGGCACTGCGGTTGTCGTAGCGGGCACCGATGGCCTGGGCGGCGTCTTCGATCACTGCCAATCCATGTCGGACAGCCACGCGCCAGATCGGCTGCATGTCGGCGCATTGACCGTAGAGGTGGACAGGCATAATCGCCTTGGTCCGACTCGTCACAGCAGCTGCAACAGCTGCGGGGTCGAGGTTGTATGTTTGCGGGTCGATGTCGACGAAGACGGGGCGTGCACCGACTCGGACGATCGAACTGGCGGTGGCGAAGAACGTGAACGGAGTCGTGATCACTTCGTCGCCGGGGCCGATGTCTAAAGCCATCAATGCCAGCACGAGGGCATCCGTCCCCGAAGCACATCCGACTGCGAAGCGAGAATCGCAGTAGCTGGCGATTTCGTTTTCGAGGCCAGCGACCTCTTCGCCAAGGATGAAGCCCTGCTTGCTGAAGACTTGCTCGACAACTTCCATAATCTCATCGCGTTGAGTCTCAAACTGCTCAACGAGATCAATCAGAGGCACCGGAGCATTCTCCGGGGAGGTCATCTGCAGAATTGCCTGCGACATGCTGCGACTCCATTCGCGAATCACGCGGCCAATCAATCGGAAAGAGTCCGAATCCTCCAGACTCTGTTCCCTGAAGTCGAGACCATAGATTCGGTCGAAAAGAGTGTCAATAGGGCCTGTGGGGCGGGATCAAATGACCGGCAATCCGTGCCGTGATGACACGCTCGACTGGCTCCGTCCTGGCTCAGGAGAGCGAAATTCCATGAGTTTCGCGAGCCGGCGTCCGCAGCCGCCTCCAGTGAATCCCGCGACGCGAACCAATCACTCAAACTGCGATTTGCGGCGGAGCAGGTGGTGGTAGTGCTGGGCAAAGCGGTGGGCTTCGTCGCGTACGAACTGGAGCAGTCGCAAGCCGAAAGAGTGGCGGCTGAGTCGGTGGGACTGTGACTCTCCGGGGAGGAAGACCTCTTCCTGCTGTTTGGCCAGCGAAATAGTGAACGGCGGTTTGATCTCCAGCATGGCGAAGGTTTCCATGACAGCATTCAGCTGGCCTTTGCCCCCGTCGATCAGCAGCAGGTCGGGGAATGGCTCGCCGTCGGCTTGCAGGCGGCGGAACCGTCGGCTGACGATTTCCCGCATGGAGGCGAAGTCGTCCACTCCTTCGACCGACTTAATGCGGAACCGCTTGTAACCCTGCTTGAACGGGAGACCGTCAATAAACTGCACAAGGCTGGCAACGGTCTCGCCGCCCTGCAAATGGGCGATATCCATTCCCTCGATCCTGCGAGGGGCTTTTTCCAGGCCGAACACCTTCTTGAGCCCCTGGATCCCGCGTTTCGGATCGACGTAGAACGCTTCGGGCTGCAGATTGTTTTCGAGGGCACTCCGCAAGCTGCGGTCAACGTTCTCCAGCGCCTTGATCGCGTCCCGCAGCTTACCGGCCCGCTCGAATCGCAGTTCTTTGGAGGCAGCGAGCATCTCCTCCTGCAGTTCGTCGAGGAGCGACTTGGCCTTGCCATCGAGGAACATCGTCAGGCGCCGGATATCCTGTTTGTAGTCCTCTTTGCTGATCCGCAGGTTGCATGGAGCTGTGCATTGATTGATGCTGGCCAGCAGACACGGACGGAACCAGCGCCAGCGCTGATCGTTCTCCTCGATATCGAGGCCGCAATTGCGGAATTTGAAGACCTTTTGCAGTACGACAATCGTGGCTCGCAGCTTCTTGGCATTCGTGAACGGGCCGTAGAGTTTGACCCCGCTGCTGGCGGGCTTGCGAGTGAATTCGACGCGGGGAAAGTCCTCGTTCGTCGTGATTTGCAAGTACGGAAATGTCTTGTCGTCTTTGAGCTCCTGGTTGAATTTCGGCTGAATGTCTTTGATCAGCCGCGATTCCAGGAGCAGGGCGTCGACTTCGGAGTGGGTCTGGATGTAATCGAGGTCGGTGATCTCCCGGACCAGATCCGCCGTGCGGCGATCGACAGCAGCCGCGGCGAGAAAGTAGCTGCCGGCCCGATTGCGCAGGTTGACGGCCTTGCCGACATAGATCACCCGCCCCTGGGCATCCTTCATCAAGTACACGCCGGGGCTGTCGGGGAAGGTTTTGACCTTCTCTCGCGGGGGCAGGGCAGGGTTGAGAGGTGAATCAGACATCCGTTCCAGCAACCATCAATTCGTCCCGAGAGCGGCAGGCGCCCGCCTGTCGAGGTGGAGAGTGTAGCACCCGCGTCCGGATCAGACCAAAGGGGGATCGCAAGTCCTGCGGGCGACTTCAGATTATATGCACAAGGAGTGACGGGGCCTCGACAGGCTCACGCCTGCCGCTCTCCATGAGGTTAGATCTCTGGCTCTTTTTCCCCCAGTCGGTCTACCCCCGGAATGTGGTAAGTGTATATCCTCCCGGTCGTTGCATGTTGTTCTGTTCCGGCGAGGCAGTCCGTTGGCTAAAGATTCGCGTCCCAGTGCTTCCGCACCGGCTCCTGATACCGACTCATCCGCAGCTGTGCGGTGGGCCGGTCTGTTTATCATCCTGCTGGGGATGTCGATGGCGACCTCGCGTTTGCTGTCGACGGGACCGCTGAACAGTGCCAACGACCGGTCTCGGTGGTGCACGGTGTGGTCGCTGGCTGAGAAGGGGACCTACCAGATCGACGAAGCCCGCCAGAAGCCGGGCTGGGACACGATCGATCTGGTGAAGCACAACGATCACTTCTACTCGACCAAGCCGCCACTCCTGCCGTGGATGGTGACCCAGATGTACAAGGGGCTCAGGCTCGCAACGGGCTGGACGCTCGACACGCACCTGCTGACTGTCACGCGAATTCTGCTGTTCCTGATCAATATTGTGCCGATGACGATCGCCCTCGTGCTCTGGAGGGGCATGATCGCCGAAAGATTCCGCGACCCGTTCGCCCAGCTGTATGCGATGACCCTGCTGTCGGGCGGAACGATGCTTTCGCCGTTTCTGGCGGTGTTTAACAATCACACGGTGGCCGCCACGAGTGTGATGATCGGGATCTGGGCAGTGGACCGGATTCACCGCGAAGTGAATGGCAAGTGGGAGTTCCTGCTCGCTGGTGCGGCGTTCGCGTTTGGGGTTTGTAACGAGTTGCCGTCGGCCGCTTTGGTGGGGCTGGTGTTCCTGTTGCTGTGGAGTCAGGTTCCCCGGTCGATGTGGGGAATGATGGTCTTCGGGTTCATGGTCCCGATCGGGTTGTTTTTCTGGACGAACTATGAGGCCACCGGCGGACTGCGTCCCTTCTATTCCTATTACGGAACCGAGAAGTACAACTTCGTTCACGAGGGAATCCCCAGCTACTGGATGGACCCCAAGGGCATCGACACGAACCGGGACGGATTCTGGGTCTATCTGCTGCACTGTACCGTCGGGCACCACGGCTGGTTTTCGCTGACGCCGGCGTTTCTGTGGACCATGTTCGTCTTCTGCGTGCCGAAGTTCCGGAGTTCTGAGGACGACAAGTCGCGCTGGACATTCCTGACCGCAGCTGTGTCGTTTATCGTGTTTGCGTTCTATCTGTTGAAGACCGAGAACTACAACTACGGGGGCGTGAGCGTCGCCTTGCGGTGGATGCAGTGGCTGGCCCCGGCGTGGGTGCTGGTCATGCTGCCCGCCATTGAGGTGCTGGGCAGGAACCGGTTTGGGCGAATTGCCACGTTGGCGACGCTTGCCGTCTCGGTGGTTTCGGCGTGGTGTCCCAGTGACGGGCCGTGGAGGCCCTCATCCCTTCTCACCTATATGGAGAGCGCCGGCTGGGTCGACTATCGCGATCCCAGGCCATCGCTGCCGCGACCGGTTCACAGCTGGATTTACACGTTGCCCGACGGGATGTCCGCTGATCCCGCCTACTGGATCGAGCTCACGACTGATTCTCCGACACAAGGGCGAGAAACGCTGCGGATCAGCGACGGAGGCCCAGCGGGTTCGGCGGGCATGCCGTTGCGGCGCATCGAGTTTGTCTGGAACAACGGGACGCATCGCGAGACGATCCTCGTCAACCGGGGCAGTTTCCTGGCCGGTAAACCGATGGAAGAATGTGTCATGGAAGGGGCCGAAACCGGACGGTCGAGACGGGAGGCCATCCGACTCATGACCGGGCTGCCGACACCCTCGCAGTACTGGGGCTCGGCGGTACGTTACCTGCGCACAGCCATTCAGAAAGACGCCATTCGCAGCCTGCAGGCCTATGGGTATGTGCAGGAGAAATCGGCCAATGGCGACCCGCTCCGGCACTTTACCCGCAACGTCTGGTTCAGCGATCAGGTGCCGTTCGGTGTCATTCAGATGGAGATCCAGATCCGGGCCAACCCCGCTTCACTGCCATATGCCGTGCAAAAGTTCTGGGTCACCCGGGTGGGGAAGATGGTTTCCAAGGATGAGTAGCGACCCTGAGACGTGAGGCTGGCCTGCCACAAGAGTCAGCAACTCGACCTGAATATGCCATGCATCAGCTCGCCCGAGACTCTGCTGGGGCGAGGGTGAGGGAATCGACGGGGCGACCATCGCCACTGAATTGTGATTCTCTCGGAGAAAGCAGACACTGCGGCCAGCGAGACCGACCGGAGCACTCGGAACTGGTCTCGCAGGAGGGCCGACACGTTGAGCTACTTCATGAGTCTGCTGGAGCGTCTGTTCACGACGCCCTACCACCCACAAGCTGATTACCACGGGTTTATGAGTCGTGCCGAGACGCGAACTCAGGACGGAGTCGAGGTCACGGTGGCAGTCCCCGATGCCCAGGAAGGGCGTCGAATCTTCGGCATTCCCCTCGCAGGCAAAGGTCTGCAGCCAGTGTGGGTTCGGGTCAAGAACGGGTCGCAGTCGGTCCTGCGGGCTCAATTCCTGACCATCGATCCTCGCTACTTCCCTCCGCTGGAAGCGGCTGCCCGGTGCCATTTCTCCATCATTAAGCGGATCTCAACCTTTGGGATCGTGGGGTGGATCTTTGCGCCGCTCCTGCTGCTGATTCCGCTGAAGCTGTTGACGGCTCACTGGGCCAACCAGCGAATGGACATGCTCTTTCAGGACAAATCGCTGCATCGGCGACCGATCGCCCCGGGGGAGACGGTCGAGGGATTTATCTACACATCGCTCGACTCCGGGACGAAGATCATTCGGATCTACCTGATGGCGATCAGCCGGGTGAACCACGACGAGGTCGGGCCGCTGTATACCACGATGGTCCGAACTGAGTCACTGGTTTCGGACGCCGATTCGTCGTCCAAGGACATCGACCTAACCTTCTCGATGCCGGTGCCGAACCTCGCTCTGGATTACGAGCATCAACAGCTGTTGAACCGCGTCAAAGCGGCGCCCCAGGAAGATGGTGGAGTTGATCATCTGATCGAATATCTGAAGAAAGTCTCCCCCGTCGTCTCGAACCAGAGTGGCCGCGGGACAGGGGATCCGGTCAATCTGGTCATTATCGGGTCCTTTGAGACGCTGTTGCTGTCGTTCATTGGACGGTGGGACGAGACCGAGGCGATCACGCTCGAAACTTGCTGGAAGACAGCCAAGGCCTTCCTGCTCGGAGAAGAGTACCGGTATTCGCCGGTCAGCCCGCTGTTCCTGTTCGGTCGCAGCCAGGACATCGCGCTGCAGCAGATTCGCAACTCGATCAATGTCCGCATGCATTTGCGGCTGTGGATCGCGCCGTTTCAGCTCCAGGGACAGCCGGTCTGGGTCGGGCAGGTGAGTCGCGATATCGGCGTCCGCTTCACGACCAAGGTGTGGAATCTGACCACCCACCGGATCGATCCCGATGTCGATGAGGCGCGGGATTACGTGCTGGAAGACCTGCTGGATGTGGAACGAGTCGAAGCGGCCGGGCACATGGTGGCCACGCCGCCAGTGACGCGCGAGGCTCCGCATCACAACCTGACGGGTGACCCGTATTACACCGACGGAAAACGGGTGGTGATCAAGCTGGCCAGCAATCCGGGGAGACCGAAGTTTGTGGATTGGACGTGAGGGGAAATGAACGGATTGTTCGATTTCTGACGATTTCGTAATTCGCTCCGTCAGAAATCGGTCAACTTTTCGTATTCTGGGGAACGTTTCGAGGAGTTCGCCCGTCGAGTAGAATGAAGTGACGGGTTTTCACTGCGAGTCGGACGTACAGATCCGACAGCTCAGGGATGGTGATGGCCCATCCGGCGGAGCACGCCGGCGGACGAAAGGGATTGCCCGATGTCGTCGACAATCCAGAACAAACCCTCCGGCGAAGGCGGACGTCAATACGTCGGCTTCGAGGAATATATCGATTATCAGTTGAAACTCGCCCGTCGGGGAATCCGCGGGGCTGACCTGCTGACTGGCGGGGTCGGGGCTGTCTTGCTGACGGTGGGGTATCTGTTCCTGTTCGTGGTGACTGATCATTGGCTTGTGCAGGGTGGGTGGAGTTCGACCGCGCGGTATGTGTTCTGGTTCGCCTTCATCGGCGCGATGGGGACTTGGCTCTGGAAGCGGTTCATCCAGCCCTGGTCGCAGCGAGTGACCTCGCTGTATGCCGCCACCCAGCTGGAGCAAACACACCCGGAGCTGAAGAGCAACCTGTTCACTCTGGTCGACCTGCAGCAGGCGGGGCGGCCGATCTCGCCCGCCATCATGGAAGCGATCGAACGCCGGGCGGCGATGAACCTTCAGCATGTGAATGTCGACGATGCGGTCGATCGCCAGACGCTGACGAAGTTGTCATACGCCTTGCTGGCGTTGGTTGTGGTGATGTGCATCTACACGCTGGCCAGCCCGAAGAGTCTGGTCTCGTCGGCGTGGCGAGCTCTCTTTCCCATGGCCAACGTGTCGACGAGTACACGTACCTCGATCATTGAGGTGAAGCCCGGGAACCTCACCGTCCTCGCACACGCCACTCCGGAGATCGAGACGACCCTCAGCGGAAGCATCCCCCCTGAAGTGCGAGTGCTGTACACCACCGCGGATCGTCGCGTCGTCGACGAGGCCGTTCAGTTGCAGGACACCGGCGAGGGGATTCGCCGCTTCCGGGGACGGTTGCTGGGAGAGAACGGCAACGGCCTGTTGCAGACCACGACCTATCGTATTGCGGCAGGCGATGCGATCTCCCCGAGCTATACCATCACCGTGCGGCAACCGCCGACAGCGACGGTGCAGGATGTGTTTTACGAATACCCCCGCTACATGGGGCTCGATAACCGCACACAAGCCGATTCGGCGATCGATGCCTGGGAGGGAACACACGTCACCGTTCGGGCGACTGCCAACGTCCCGGTCGACACTGCCACGATCCTGTTCTCTGATACTGAGAACACTGCCCTCAAGGCGGAAGAACTCCCGATGCAGATTCACGAGGGGGTGAACCTCTCGGCGAAATGGCAGCTGCGGTTCCGGCCAGATGGAACGTTCCCTCGCTTCTACCGCATCCAGCTCTCAAAGAAGACAGAGACTGGGAACGAGGTCGTTGCGGTTCCGACACTGCATACGCAACGTATCCGTGCCGACCAGCCCCCTAAACTGACGATCCTGCACCCTGAATCGGATGTCTCTGTTCCCGCAAACGGGTCATTGCCGGTGGCCTATGAGGCGAGCGATCCCGACTTCTTGTTGAAGTCGGTGACCATGCGATTCGAGAAGGAAGGCGAACCACTCCCCAAGCAACAGCTGTTGTTTGATGCTCCTCCGTTCGAGCAGAAGACGCGGGGGCAGTATCTGTTGAAGCTGGAACAGTTCTCTGTCGAGCCGGGCCGGACGTTGTCGTTCTGGCTGGAGGCCAGGGACAACTTTGAACCGTTCGGAGACCGGCTGCACAACCTGACCCGCTCGCCGAAGATCACGATCACTGTGATCGATCCGGTCGCCCCAGAGCAGGCGAAACAGGAACTCGCCGATCAGCAACAGCAGGCCGACGAGAAGATTGAGGCTGCGGAGCAAGCAGCTCAACCAGCGGGTGAAGAGGGCTCGAACGATCAACCATCTGAGCCGAAAGACGCCGAACAAAAACCGGCGGACCAGGCGGACGAAAAGCCTGAACCTCCGCAAGGTGAGGAGCCCGCCGCTTCCGACAAGGAACCGATGCCGAGCGACGGGGCTGAGTCGGAACCTGCGAACTCGAATACTGAGAATGGAGAAGGGACCGAACCGAAACCGCCCCAGTCTCCCGGTGGTCAAACGCAACGGGGCGAGCCGCAACCCGACTCGCAGGGCGAAACACCTCCAAACCCCAGCGAACCACAACCGGGGCAACCACAATCCGCACCGACTGCGGACGGCCAACCTCAGTCGAAGCCCTCGCAGCAAAAGCCCCCGAAGAATGGCTCGCCCCAGAGCGGAACCGAGCAGAGCGGGGCGGAAGGGACCTCGCAAAGTGGTCAGCCACAGGAGAAGAACACCTCTCCGGACAGCCGTCCCGGGCAGCCACCTCAGAAAGGCTCCTCGGCCCCCCACTCCAAACCTCGTCCCGATAAAGCATCACCGGACGAGGCTCTGGAGAAGCTGATCAAGTGGCAAAAGGAACGCGAACAGCAAGACTCGGTGAAGCCCCAGTCCGCTGAATCGCAGCCGAACGAACCATCGGCACCACAAGACGATCGCGGCGACGGTTCAACGGAAGAGAAGTCGACAACGCAGAAGAATCCGTCCCAGCCTTCCGAGAAGAAGAAGCCGGGAGCGACCGACAAATCCGACGAATCTCCGACCGATCCGTCGAGCGACTCGGCAGAGAATCCATCATCGAGTGACCACGCGAAGCCCGAGGACGAGGCCAAGCCAACTCCCTCGGAGAAGTCGTCGTCTCCCAAGACTGGCCAGAAGCCCAAGTCCGGGGAAATGAAGGGGGACAAGACGCAGGAGCCAGGCTCTGAAGCCGACGACGCCAGCGATCAGAAGAATGGCGAGACTTCACGTCCGGGGAAGAAAGACAACTCGAATGCCGCCGAGCCCGCGAAACCCAACGCGAGCGGCGATAAGAACATGGACCGTCCGCAGTCTGATCCCATGAAGTCGGACAGTGGTGCCCCCGATTCGACTACTCCGCCAACCAACCCCGGTGACATGTCGACGGACGAATCGCAGCCTGCCAAGACCCCTGACTCGAAGATGTCCCCGAAGAACAAGGCGGGCGACAAATCGAGCGATAAACAGGCAACTCCTGGCGATAAGACGTCACCGGCCAAGCCCGACGACCAGAT
>JAXMBW010000012.1:0-121838 GCA_046349675.1 Planctomycetaceae bacterium
TCGTAACTTCCGCGGGAGCTGCGGAAGAGGTGACGCGTTCGTGGGCTGATAAAATGCTGGCGGAAAACCAGCATGATTTCGGTTCTCCGGCCGCGGGCGCCAATGCGACATACACCATCCAGATCACGAACCTGTACAAAGAGACGGTCACGATCTCCGATCTGGGATCATCGACACCGGATATTCGAGTCAATCTCGACAAGACAGTGCTTGTCTCGAAAGACACCGCACAGTTAGTCCTGTCTCTGGAGCCTTCGGCGTTCGGTCGCCCGAGTGAAGGTTCGGTTTCGATGAGAATGACTTTTGACGGGGCGAACTACAAAACCGTCATCGTGCCGGTCTGGGCCTTCTCCAACGCACCTCAGCCTCCACCCAGACGCCAGGCGGTCGGGAACTGGGCCGAGCAGATGTTCTCGGAGCTGTCCTACGACTTTGGGTCCGTGGCCCGCGGTGCCGAGGCGAAGCACGTCATCGAGATCACGAACCTGTACAAGGAAGACGTGAAGATTTCTGCCCCGATCTCCAGTTGTGGATGTATCACGCCCACACTGGACAAATTCGTGCTGAAGTCGAAGGAAAAGGCCCAGCTGGTTCTGAGCCTGGACACGATCAAGTTCTCGCGAAAGCGGGATGTGACCGTGACCGTGGATGTGACGTTCGACAACCTGAACTTCAAGCAGATTCGCATTCCGATCCAGGCCTACATCCGGCAGGACGTGGTGTTTGAACCGGGGTCCGTGCACTTTGGGACCGTGTCTCCGGGTGAGCCCGCCGAGCAGCGGGTGCGAGTTCGGTACGCGGGGCGAGGCAATTGGACTGTGCGCAATGTCCGGTCCAGTTCACCAAACCTCGTTCCAAGTGTCCGGGAAGTCAACCGCTTCGGTGGTAACGTCGAGTACGAGCTGACGGTCAAGTTGTCGAGCGATGCCCGCCCGGGTCGAATCCTGGGCCAGATCGTGCTGGAGACCGACGACGCGTTGAATCCGAACATTCCCCTGCTCGTCGACGGGGCCATCGAGGCCGACCTGCAGATCACTCCTCAAGTCGTCCAATTTGGCACGCTCAAGCCGGGTGAACCCAAAGTGGTCAATGTGGTGGTCAAGGGACGTCGACCGTTCCGAGTCGAGGGAGTGGAGTGCGACTCCGATCGTGACTGTTACGGCGTAGCACTCCCCAATAGCGACAAAACGGTGCATGTGATCCCCCTGACGATTACCCCTCCGAATGAGCCGGGTGACCTGAAGGAAGGTTTCACCGTCTCCATCGCGGGGAGGAAAGCTCCTCTCACCTTCCAGGCCGTGGGGAAAATCGAAGCTCCAGCTGTGCCCGTCGAGCCCGAAAAGCCCGCAGCTGTGGCTGAACCCGACTCGACGCCAGACGTCGGATCGGAGCCCCCTCCTGCTGAGTCAAAAGATGCGGTCCCGGAGTCGTCAGGCACCGAGTCCGACCTGAAAGAGCCTGTGACCGAGTTGGACGCTACTCCGCCCGAGGCGGCAAGCGGATCACCGCCAGCCACAGGAACTCCATAAAGCCAGCCCACCGAAAGAGTCTCCGGATTTTTTCGAAGTGTTGAAAAAAGTACTCGTGATCCGGAATTCAGTCCGTATCATGGAATCGTGCCAGGCGAACAGCCTGAGACCCGTTTGAAGCAGCACTGCGTCGTGCTGCCAGTGGAACATGACCCGCGTGGACGCGGGTGCCAGGAACGGCAGTCGCACAACCCCGAGGTGCGGTGAGTCTAGAAGTTCCCTGAAGAGGCCACTATCGTGTTCAAGCATTTCCAACTCGCATTCTCGTTCGGCCTGATGGCCCTGTCTCTGATGATCGGGACAGCCTCCGCAGAAGAAGCCGGCAAGAGCTGGGCGATTAAGATGTTCGCCCAACCGAAGTTTGACTTCGGCCCCGTCGCTCAGCACAGTGACTGCCAGGGTTACCTGGAGTTCACGAACTGCTTCGAGCCGGTGATGGAAATCACCAGTGTGTCGACATCCTGTCGCTGTATTTCCGCCTCCACTGAGACCAAGCAACTCAAGCCCCACGAAACGGGCCGGATCAAGCTGGTGCTCGACACCTCGCGTTTTCAGGGCCAGCGGAATGTGACGCTGACCGTGCAGTTCAAGTACGGCGAGTCCAACTACGTGACAGCCAGCATTCCATGTGCGGCTTACATACGGACAGACGTCTGGATGCAGCCCAGCTTTGCGAACCTGGGATCGATTTCGGCCGGTGTCGGCGGTGTGCAGAAGGTGAAAGTCTCCCGCACGGGCAATGACCTGTGGCAGATCCGTGAAGTCCGGTCCCGCAATGCTGGACTGAAAGCGGACTTCAAGGAACTCAGCCGCGGAAACGGTCGTGTTGATTATGAAGTGACCGTCAAGGTGTCGCCCGAAGCCAAGATCGGCAACATCCAGGACAGCCTGGTCCTGGTGACCAACGACAGTTCGAACGCCAACGTCTCCCTGCGTGTTGAAGGCCGCGTTGAGGCGGACATTCAGGTCACTCCCGATGTCCTGGCACTCGGCAAGCTGACTCCCGGCAAGGAGTCGAAGGTCACGCTGATCGTGAAGTCGAAGAAGCCAGTCCGTCTGGAAGGGATCGCCTTCTCCGAGCATCCCGACGCATTCAAGGTGGAACTCCCCACCGACGAGAAGCTGATCCACGTGCTGTCGATCGTTGTGACTCCTCCCGATGCCATGGGCGAGTTCCACGAGACCTTCAACCTGACGGTGGCTGGTCGTCCACAGCCCGTCAAATTCGAAGCGAAGGGGAAGGTCGAAAGCCTGACCACGGTTCAGGACTCGACCAACTAGTGGACGTGCTGGCCCGCCTCAGTTTATGACGCGGTTCCAGCCATCACTTCCGAGAGCAAGACGAGCCGGTTGAGGGGACCGACTCGTCTTTTGCTTTTTCAGGGAGTCGGAGAGGCGACGGTTGACCCCGCATTTTTCCCGGCGACAATCCGTATTCGTCTGAATCAAGCCGCCTTTTACGAGTGTGTGGGAGACCAATTACTGTGGCAGACAACAAGATCGCTGAAGAAGTCCTGGCCGTCAGCCGGAAGCTGCTGTCGACGATTGATACCGGCAACTGGGCCGAGTACGTGAAGCTGTGCGATGAGTCGATTACCTGCTTCGAGCCCGAGGCTCTGGGACACTTGGTCGCCGGTCTGCCATTCCACAAGTTCTACTTCGACCTGCCCGGTAGCCCCACCACACCGGCCCGGCAGTCGACGATCTCCTCACCGCATGTTCGCGTCTTAAGCGATACCTCAGCTGTCGTGAGCTATGTCCGCGTGGTTCAGAAGCTCGACGGAGCCGGATCTCCGGTCTCGGTCGCCAGCATGGAAACACGCGTCTGGCAGAAGATCGACGGCAAGTGGCTGCACGTCCACTTCCATCGCATGCCCTGCTAAACCCAGAGAGGCCCCTGCCCTGCCTCTTTCGATCGGCGGGCTGGGTTCGAACACAAGGGAACGGTCCCGAAAGACCGTTCCCTTTTTTTGTTGTATGATGAAAGAGAACGACAAGCGTTCGCGAGGAACAGCGAACAGTTCCCGGTGGTGTTTGGAATGAGGAGGCATCCAACTTGATCTCCTCGCAAACCAGCCGACGAGATTTTCTTTCGCGATGCATGGCCATGGGGGCCTCTGCCGCCTGGGGCGCGGCCAGCCTCGCCGAAGCCCCCCCCAACCTGCTGACCCCCGAGACCAGAACCGCGATCCAGGCGGGGCTCAAATGGCTCGAGCAACAGCAGCACCCGAATGGGTCCTTTGGCAGCGTGGCCCGATACCAGGGAAATGTCGGTATCGCGGGACTGGCCGGGTTGGCCATGTTGTCATCGGGGAGCACCCCTGAACGCGGACCGTATGGTCAGGCCATCAGTCGGGTCATCGATTATCTGATCTCCTGCTGCTCGCCCACGGGTTACATCATCGAGCCTGACAGCCAGGTTGAGAGCCCGATGTATGGGCACGGTTTCGCGACGACCTTTCTCGCCGAAGCCTTGGGCATGTCGGATCGAGACGAACTCTCCAAAGTGGTCCGCAAGGCGGTCGCCCTCATCCTGCAGACACAGAACGATGAAGGGGGCTGGCGGTACTTCCCCACTCCCAAGGATGCGGATGTGTCCGTCACCGTCTGCCAGCTGATGGCCTTGAGAGCTGCCCGCAACACGGGGATCTCGGTCTCGAAAGAGACGATCGACCGAGGGATCCAGTACATCGACAAGTGCCAGAACCCGGACGGTGGGTTCCGCTATCGAATCTTCGATGCCCAGGAGAGCCGCTTCGCCCGATCTGCCGCTGCGCTGGTCGCGCTCTACACATCTGGCGTGCACGAGGGGGCGACGCTCGAAAAGGGGCGAGCTTATCTCCGGCAGTTCACTCCCGGTATTCGAGCGGTCTATGACCAGGACTTTTACTACTACGGCCACTACTACGCAGCTCAGGCGGCGTGGCACGCGGGCGGCGACTTGTGGGACACCTGGTATCCCGCGATCCGCACAGAACTCCTTCAGCGGCAGTCCCCCGACGGTCGCTGGGCCGACACTCGCGAATGGTTCGGCTCCGAGTACAGCACCGCCATGGCACTAATCGTACTGCAGACACCGAATCACCTGCTGCCGATTTTCGACCGGTAGGTTCAGCGGCGATGTCGTTGTCGTTCGTGGATGAGACAACAGAAGAGTTGTGAACCACGAAACACACAAAAGACACGAAAAGGAGGGGACAACCGATGAAGAAGCTGGACACTCACCACAAACGTCTCACCCTGAGAGCCAATTCGGAGTTTGTCTTCAGTTCGGACAGACAGGAATGTCTGTCCCACTACGGACTTCAGGGGAACGGATATCCCTGCCTGTTCTTTATTTGAGCGAAGACCAATCAGGAAACGGCATTCGCTGATTGCTCTTCCTTTCGTGTACTTCGTGTATTTCGTGGTTCACTCTCTTCCGTCTGCGATCCCCCTCAACAGCCGCATCTCACGCATGGACAAGGCGGAACTCGGGACGGGACTTCTGATAAGCAGCAATGCGTTCAGAACGGGACAACGCCACGCTGATGAAATCGATCGCCTGTTGCAGCCGGTCATTCGGCTCGGCACAGCTGAAGCGGATGAAACCGGCCCCTGCGGCTCCGAAGCATTCACCCCCGAGGCAGGCGACACCGAAGTGATCGTCGGCCCCCTCCAGGAAATACATCGCCAGTCCGTGGCTGGTGATTCCGAACTGCTGGCAGATTTCACTCACATTCGGGAAGACGTAGAACGTCGCGGCAGGCGGAAGAGTCCGAAACCCCGGGATCTTGCTGAGACCGGCATTGAGCAACTGCACCTTGTCGTGGAACAGTGCCATCTGTCGATCACGTTCTGCCCGGTCCCGCGTCAATGCGTTCAGCCCGGCCAGCTGAACCAGAGGCGGAGTACAGCTGACGGTGGTGTTGATCATCTTGCCAATGGCTTCGGTGACTGTGGGACTGGCCACGGCGAACCCCAGCCGCCAGCCACTCATGCTGTATGACTTGCTGAACGTGTAGGCCGAAACGCACTGCTCCATCATGCCCGGCTGGGCGAGGATCGAGTGATGACGTCCCTCCCACACCATGTGGCAATAGGGCTCATCGCTGAAGACCGCGATGTTTTTCCCTCGGATCAGGTCAGCGATGTCGCGCAGGTCCTGCTCGGTCGTCACTCCGCCCGTCGGGTTATGCGGTGAGTTCAGGAAGATGGCCTTCGGCTGGGAGTCGGTGTTCAGGAACCTCTCGATCTCGGAGATCTCGGGGCGGAACTGATGCGACTGTTTGAGGTCGCTGGTCACCATCCGAGCTCCGCGACGATGAATGTTCGGAGCATAGGTCGGGAACTGCGGGCTGAAGACGAGGACCCCATCGTTCGGTTCCAGGAACGCCTCGCAGAAGTATTGCTCGAAGACCTTGGCTCCCGGGCCGGCCGTGATGTTCTCGGCAGCTGCCGGGATGCCGAACTCTTCCTTCACAAATGCAGCCGCCGCAGCGCGGAACTCGGGGAGTCCGGGGGACGGACAGTAGTGGGTCTGGTTCGCCTGAATCGCTTCGACGCCGCTGGATTTGGCTGCAGCGGGAGTTTCAAAGGGGCTGTCGCCGATCTCCAGTTCAACCACATCCTTGCCCTTCGCCTTTAGGGCTTTGGCGATCGCAAGAACACTGAAAGCAGACTCGACCGACAGGGAGCGGGCAAACGAGCTGAGCGACACGGGCATGGAAGCATCCAATCTGAAATCAGACGATGGGACAAAGCCCCAGATTACTCGACAGGCACGAAGCTGCGAAGTGGCGACTCGATCGGCGAGGAGGCACTCCCCTCTTGCAGGCGAATCGGGATCTCCAACAAAAAAGCCCCGTGACCAGACCGATCACGGGGCATCATTCACCGAGGAGCGATAATCACATCATTAGGCCATGCACTCTGGCACGACATATCCTTCGCGGTACGGACGGGTGAGCAGCGCATTGGCCGCTTCGTTGTCCTTGAACCGCTCGGTCGCGGGATCCATATCGAGCCACGGACCGATCGTGATCGCGGGCGTGTTGATGTCGACTCCATTGGCCTTCAGGTGCTCGCCCATGCGCTTAAACGAATCGGTGTAGAGTTCGTTCGATTTGATGGAATCAGCGATCTGCTCGGCAGTCTTCTTTTCACCCAACCGGTGCGAGATGGCTCCCGTATGACACAGGGCGCTCGACAAGTGACCTTCGAGGATGTCGGCGTTGAGGTCTTCCCGCTTGCGTGAGCGAACGCAGTCGAGGAAGTTGACGAAGTGATTGCCGCCTCCCTTGAAACGCTGAACTTCCTTACCGTCGCCATCATAAATGATCGCTTCGGAGTAGCTCGGGATGACGACGTATCCCTGCTCGCACTGGAGGATGACACCCACGCGGGAACCACGGTACTCATCCATTCCCGACTTGTAGTCGACGTCCTTCTGAGGCAGACCGCGGGTTTCGAAGATCAGCGGAGCTGCGGCGTAATCGTGGTAGACGATCTGAGTGTTGGGCGTATCGCCCGCGTCTTCGTAACCGAGACGACCACCGATGCTCATCACTTTGGGCGACAGCTGGGATTCGCCGAGGAACCAGCGGGCAATGTCCATCTGGTGGATGCCCTGATTCCCCATGTCACCGTTTCCGGTGTTGAAGTCCCAGTGCCAGTCGTAGGCCAGTCGCGGACGGAAGATCTCCCGCTTTTCGGCCGGACCGCACCACAGGTCGTAATCGATGTAGGCTGGGATTTCGAGCGGCTTGTCGAGCTTGCCGATCGAGGGACGGGGCTTATAGCAGGTGCCAATCGCGTACTTGATCTTGCCGAGTTTCCCGGACCGAACGTACGCCACACCTTCCTTCAGGCCGGCGCTCGAACGGGACTGCGTTCCACACTGGCAGATGCGACCGAGCTTACTGGCCCACAAGGCAGCCTGGCGACCTTCCCACACGTTATGGCTGACGGGCTTTTCGACATACACGTCCTTACCAGCCTGCATCGCCCAGATCGAAATCAGTGAGTGCCAATGGTTCGGCGTGGCGGTGGAAACAGCGTGAATGCTCGGATCATCCAGAATCTTACGGAAGTCCTTCACGAACTTCGGACGGTAGCCGACCTTCTTTTCGACTTCGCCGCAGCGACGCTCACCGACCTGTTCGTCGGCATCGCACAGGTATTTGACCTCGATGTCGGTCCGGCCAGAGAACTGCTCGATATGCTCGCCTCCGCGTCCGCCAACACCCACGATGGCGACGGCAATTTTCTCATTCGGACTCTTGCTGGCGGGAGCTTCGTCCGCTTGCACATATTGAACCCGAGAGGCTGTAATCGCAGCTGCCCCGAGCGCAGCCTGACCGAGAAATGAGCGACGATTGATAGACATCCAATGACTCCGAAGGATCAATAGCGATAGAAGAAGCGTCTCCGCCCGCCTCTACCCGTTGGCAAATGCTGATGTGTTAAGTCTACCGGTCCCGGATTCGGATGTCACGGGAAAAGGAGGTCACCCAACGCCAAAGGGAGCGTCGCACGTTGATGTGCAATCGCTCCCTGAAGGTGATCTGGTGTTGGTGCAGCTCTGTCGGATTAGTCTTCGTAGCTCTGCCGCTCAATGGCCCGCGACCAGATCCGATAGATCTCGAAGCGAGCACTCAGGAAGGCCTGGACGACTTCGGGGTCCCACTGATTGCCGGAGCCCTTCAGCAACACTTGCTCGATCTCTTCGCGATTCATGCCCTTGCGGTAGGGACGATCACTGCCCATCGCGTCAAAAGCATCGGCCACCGCCAGGATCCGGGCCATCTGCGGAATTTCCAATCCCACGAGCTTGCCGGGGTAACCACGGCCATCATACCGCTCGTGGTGATGCAGAATCCCGGGCAGGATGTGGCTGAGATTCTTGAGCTCACTGATGATCGTGTACCCGATCTCGGGGTGTTTCGCGATCTTGTAAAACTCACCGGAGTTCAGTGTGGTTTGTTTATGCAACACGGCATCATCGACGCCGATCTTGCCGATATCGTGGAGCAGCCCCGCCTGATAAATCGCTTCCGAATCCTCGCGAGACAGGTTCAACTCGATCGCCAGACGTTGAGCAACGAGAGCCACACGTTCGCTATGACCACGAGTATAGGAGTCCTTCGCATCGAGGGTGGTGACAAGCGATCGGATGAAGGCCAGCACCATCTCTTCATGACGACGGAACAGGTCGACTACCTGAGCGTGGGCCGAGAGCACTCCGCCAATCGACTTCACCATGTTCGCTTCTTCAGTGCCCAGTTCACGTCCGTCAATCGGATTCGCCAGCACCAGCCAACTCGGGATTTCATCGTTCTCAAATAGCGGCACCGCGACCAGCGAATGAACGGTCGGATACTTCATACGCAGCGGTGATGACTGAATGTGGTTCCGCACCAGAATCTGGGGCGAGCGGTCTCCGAGAATCTCGAGAACGAGTGCTTCAATCTCCTCGCCCCGCAGCCCCCACTCCCCAGAGACCTGATACTCGGGCGAATTTCCTTTTCGCAGACAGAGTGCGGAGAGATTCGACTCACTGATCAACCGGACGCGTTCCATCACCGCTTCAGACAGGACCAATGGATCGACATCGGGACGCAAGTACTGGGCCAGATCCTGTACGAGGACGACCTCTTCGTAGACCCTGCCCAACTGCCCGACCACCGACTCAGCGGACTTCTGGTTCGCATCGTGAGACTGTTCATGTCCCATTAACTCGTACGCGGACTCGAGCAGACGCTCCAGCAAGTCGGGCCGCACTGACGAGTGTTGACGACACCAGTTCTGCAGCTGCTCATCGGACACACCCGCCTGTCGACTGGTATCGCGCATCGCAATGGGGAGGCTGTCTGCATCGCGGAGCATGGCACCTCCGGCGAGCAGGTTTGTCCCCGGAACGCGGAGCCCATAGGTCCAGTAATCCCACTCGGCATGATAGATGACAGCGACGGGCCGCTTCTTCAGTGCCTGAGCGACTTCCGTGGCCAGCCCTGCCCCCAGCGACATTTCGACGCCGCTGATGAACTCACCTTCTTCGGCGTGAATCACCGACAGAGACATCCCGCACAGCTGTTCGCACCTCGCCAGAAATGACGAGTTCTCAATCATGAACGAGCCCAAGGACGTGGGCAGTCCCTCAAGCACTGTGTCTATAAATGCTTCCGGCAGAGTTGTGGGGGAGTCATATGCACTCAGCATGATGCCAACTGCCTGCAAGCTGTGGAGGAACGCATCGACTGACTTGGTCACGGGACACGACAAGACAGGCGTTCTCTAACCTACGTCAACTTTTGAATGGAATTACGCACGGACCGCGAGTCGTATCCGATTTGATGGGGGCGATTATGGGGAAGACACCGGTTCTCAACTGTTATCCGGATTTAAGCGAGTCTTCCGATTGAATCGATTACTCCAATGCGTCTATTTGCCCGGTCATCACCGCTCGCCAGGCGACGAATGTATCCCGAAGCGAGGCCACATCATGCACTCGGATCAGGTCAACGCCCTGTGCAGCCAGCGCCAGTGCGACACCGAGTGTGCCAGATGACCTCTCGTCGACTTCGCGTCCAAGAAGCCGTTTGAGGAACCTCTTCCGGGAGTGCCCGATCAGAAGTGGCCGGTGACCGACTCGCAGCTGATTCACATGGGAAAGCAGCTGCAGGTTGTGCTCCGCAGTTTTCCCGAACCCGATCCCGGGATCGAACATGATTCTTTCGCTGGCGATTCCAGCGGCGACCAAATCTCGCAGTCGTGATTCAAAGAAGCTGCGAACTTCCGCCACCACATCGGAGTAGTGCGGATTGAGCTGCATCGTCTGCGGTGTCCCATTCATGTGCATCACAATGACGCCACAGTTCGACGCCACGCACACGGACTCCATCAAGGGGTCGGCCAGTAACCCCGAAACATCATTGACGATCGACGCCCCAGCCTGCAGGGCTTCCCGGGCGACTCGGGCCTTCATGGTGTCGATGGAGAGGGGCACTTTGACGGACGACGCCAGCGCGGTAATCACGGGAATCACCCGTCGCAGCTCTTCCTCCTCGGGCACCGGGTCCGCCCCTGGCCGGGTCGATTCACCGCCGATATCGAGAACAGCCGCCCCATCGGCGACCAACTGTTGCCCCTGGCGAACAGCGGCTGCGGTTTCGAGATATCGTCCCCCGTCCGAGAAACTGTCGGGCGTGACATTCACAATCCCCATAATGCGGGGAAGTGGACCGGGGAGCCAGCTCTCGGAACCGAATCGCCAGAGAGAAGCCTCGCGGCCCGTGTGATGACTCTGAGCCGACGACGACATATTTATCGAACACCTACGGCTCGGTCTGTGGGAACTACCGACTTAGCGGAGTCCGAGACGGATTTGCCCATACGGCCGACCTTGGTCGCGGCAGCCTCTGCGGTGTCACGAATCTTCTTGAGCCAGACGCGAGCCCAGACAAACTCGATCGACAGAATGCCCAGTCCCATCGGAATCACGACGAACGCCGGGCCGGGCAGCACCAGCAACGCCACTCCGAACGCCAGTACCGTCAACCCCACCACCAGCACCACCACGCGGCGGGCGTGTCGCCAGGCAGCCATCAAGGTGTTCAGAATGACAGTCATGGGGAACTCCTCCTGTTGAGGCCGGAGCCTCGCTACTAATCATAACGAGAATCGGTTGTGTCTGGATCAAAAAATCAGGATGCTGCGGCGGAAGTCGCAGGCGTGACGGAAATTACCAGACGACTGCCTCGACGAGTCGATGCCCGGTACCTCGACACTTGAACTCGAACAATTCCTAAGCCAAACCATCCATGACCACTGCCCGCCACGATCAGCGTCTTCCCCGCCAGTTGCGTCCGATTTCCGTTGAGAGGCCCTCGTACGGTGCGGCAGCAGGACGCGTTCTGATCCGCGCCGGCCGAACGACCGTGCTGTGCACCGCCAGCGTGGATGAGTCGATCCCGCCCTGGAAGAAGAACGATCCCGTTCCATCCGGCTGGGTCACCGCGGAGTACAGCATGCTGCCCGGCAGCACCTCACCACGAAAGTCCCGCGAACGGGGCGGCAAGGTCGACGGTCGCTCGACGGAGATTCAACGCCTGATCGGTCGCAGCCTTCGGGCAGTGATCAACTTTGAGGCCCTGGGGCCCCGGACGATTGCGATCGATTGCGACGTTCTGGAGGCTGACGGAGGCACACGCACCCTCAGTATCACCGGAGGGTTTCTGGCTCTGGTCGATGCCGTTCACTCGTTGGTACCACTCGGGGTCGATCCACACAAGGTGATTACGCAAAGCATTGCTGCCGTCAGTGTCGGGATCGTCGATGGGCAGCCGGTCCTCGACCTCGACTATGTCGAGGACAGCCAGGCGGGAGTCGACTTCAACGTCGTCATGACGGGCGACGGCCGGTTTGTGGAAGTCCAAGGCACCGCCGAACATGGAACATTCAGCCATGAGGAATTGATGAGCCTGCTTGATGTCGCCCGTCATGGTTTGCAGGATTTGCAAGCTTTGCAGAAACAGACGCTTGGAGCCAAATGGCCTCTCGACTCGGACAGCTAGTTTGATTTAGAACGCCTCCCACGACACTTCTCGCCTGCCTGTGATCTCAACCGGGCTGTTCGGCCCCTTCACAGGCGACAATCGTCGACTCCCACCGAATTTCCAGCACAGACACAGGGCTGTGCCGGTCCTTCCTGACTGCAATTCCCATCTGAATGGAGGCTGCGTCATGCGCTGCTTCACTCGTATTGCAATGGCGTTCATCCTGTCCACGAGCGTAGTCTCTCTGTCCACAGCCTGGGCAGAGAACAAGCTCGCTGCCAAATGGACCAGCAAGATCGACGCCGATCCGTCGAAGTCCTACCCCCTCGACAAAGCTCATGGCCCGTGGATGGTGATGGTCGCCAGCTTTCATGAAGCGGGATCGAATACGCAAGAAAATCTGGGGAAAACGCCCCTGGAAGCGGCTCAGGAACTGGTCCTGGAGTTTCGCCGTTTGAAACCGCCTGTCCCGGCCTATGTCTATCAGGTCAAAGGGAAGAATGAATCGGTGAAGGCCAAGGATGAACTGGGTCGCGAACAGCGCATGAAAAACATGCGCGTCATCGACTCAGTCTGCGTGCTGGCGGGGAACTATCCGTCGATTGATGATCCCAAAGCGCAGAAGACACTGAAGTTCATCAAGCAATTCAAGCCAAAGTGCCTGGAGGACGGGGTCGATTACACGGTCTCCCCTGGACGGCCCGGCCCGTTGAGCAAGGCCTTCATGACGAGCAATCCGCTTCTCACGGAAGAAGAGATCCAACAGGCCAAGCAAGCGTCCGACCCACTGCTCATCAGTATGAATAGTGGCGAAGCGTTCAGCCTCTACGAAAACAAAGGCAAGTTCTCACTGATCGTGGCCCGTTTCGCGGGCAAATCGGTGAACCTGGTGAATGAGTCCGAGGAAAAAGCGGAAAGCTATTTCACCAACGGAGGAAATGATCTCGATCAGGCCGCCATCTCGGCCCGAAATCTGGTTCGCGCTCTTCGCAGTCGTGACCCCGTCATCAAGGACAAGAATGCCCGTGAGTACGAGCAGTTTGCTCCTTACTGCCGCCTGGACGCCTACATCTGGCACGATTACACCAGTTCGATTGTGACTGTCGGCTCGTTCGAATCTCCCAACGACCCCAGCATCAAGAAATATGTGGACCTGTTCGGCCCCAAAGTCAGCGTCTCAGAGTCGAACAAGCAGACCATCGATTATCGATACCTGCCGGTGCCTCAGGAATCGGGGTTGATGAACTACGTCCCGTTTGAGGTCAACATGCGGGTGATGGCAGTGCCTCGCCCGACCAAGAAGTGATCGCCTGATACTGGGCCTCATCGCCGCGGAGTAGAATCCGCACCATCGACACAGAATCCGGACAGCGCAACTCCCGCAAGATCGGCAGGGTTTGACTGACTGTTTCCACACACGCTTCTCGGCGGGTAGATCCGCCCGACTGACTGTTTCCCACGTTCCAGCCGCTATTTCCCTCCGATACGAAGGGTGGAGATGCGCCGGAGATACCGTTTGCCCGACGTCCGTGAGTCATGAACTCCGGTCACGGGGAACGGCACTCTTTGCCGGTGCATCCGACTCGCCTTCTATTGGGATTGTCGGGAAGTCAGCATGCTTCGTCTTACACTGTTGCGTGGAAGTCTCGGTCTGTTTCTTCTGGGGATGGTTTGTGGTTCGACTCCGGCCTTGCAGGCTCAAGTCGTTCCAGGAACTGGTAACATCCTGAACTTTGACGACCTGGAAGATGCCAACTGGGGCTATACCCACAACCTGCCCAAGAGCAGTAAGGAAGAGGACGAGAACATCCGCTTCCCTCTCGGGTTCTCCAGCAATCGGATGTGGTCCGAAAGCCCCAAACGTGGCAGTCCGGATGTCATCAAACGCATCGAAACCCCCGCGGGTGGTCTGGCTGGCAGTACCGGTTCGCTTTACCTGAGAACTCGGGACTGCGGAATTCCCGGTCGCCCCGGTTTCAAGCAGGCTCAGGACGACTTCATCCTGGCGGCTCGTCCGGTTTCGGTGAACTACTCCCCGAACTACGTCGTTCGCGTGTTCATTCCCGAGTTTGAAGCTTGGGAACAGCGTCAGGGCGTGAGCTTTGGGATCCGTGCTGGTATGCAAGGCATGGTCACCAAGGACAAGCCCGCCAGCATCGGTCGTCGATTGCTGCGTGGTTCACGGACTCAGAAAGTCACCGAAGTCGAGCCGTACTACCCGGGCTTCTTCATCGCTTATAACCCCAAGGACGCCAATCCCGCTCACAAAGATCCACACGCCATCATCCTGCTCCGGTCGGACGGAAACGGTCACGAAGTCGCCGGCCCCAAGATCACCAAGACGGGTTGGTGGACGTTCGGTATGTCGGTCACTCCCGACTCACGCTGTCACTACTATGCTCACGCTGGTGTGGCGGATCTGACAGCTGCCGACCACATTTACTCCTCGTTGCCGTACGGCATTCGTGGCGACTACTTCAACACGATCTTCTTCAACGTCTGCTCGGCTGATAACGGCAGCTCCTGGTCGACCCCGTGGATCATCGATGACCCGAAGGTCTACTACTCGGGCAAGCCGATGACACCTCAGGTGCCACAACAGGCTCAGGGACAGCCCGCCAAGACGGTTCAAGCTCCTGCTGGCGAGCTGAACACGAAGAATGCTTCGATGTCCAAGGTCGTCATCGATCCGGAAATGCAGTCATCCGCTCAACCCGAGAGCACTGCCGACGCGGGAGTCCCCTCGGACGTGACAACAGCTGATGTGGCAGCCGATGACGCACCGCCTGCTGACCCCATCACCCAGGAACCAGTGGCTCCACCCGTGAGTTTGACACCTCCGGCAGCTGCCCTTCCACAGACCACAGTCCCCGTTGCTCCTGCAGCAACCGAGCATCCCCTGAATACTCCGGACGAGCCGCAAGGCGTCACTGCCCCAGCGTCCGAAGCCAAACCAGTCAGCGAACCGGTGAGTGAACCAGAAAGCGATCTGATTCCTCTTCCGCCGCTTGAGTAAACTGCTTCCCGGCAGGTTCAGATGAGCCGAGGCTGCGCGTTCAGCCTCGGCTTTTTTTATTGGGCTGGCAGGAACGAAGACTCCCGCAGCTCTACTTCTCGCGACGCCCGACGGTTTCCAGGATCGCGATCACGGCCAGCACGCACAGCACCATGGCAAAGACGATGACCGCACCGCTCCAGCCTTGAACCCGGTACAGCAAGAGAGCCCCGAGCCCTGTGGTCAGCGTACAGAGATGAACGGTCAGTACGGCGTTCTTCCGGCTGAGTCCCAACTCCACCAGCCGGTGAGAGAAGTGCGACTTGTCCGGGTGGAAGGGGCTGCGGCCTTGCGACAGTCGGATCAGTACGACCGACGTGAAGTCATACAGCGGCACCGCCAGCACACACAGCGGAGCCAGAATCACAGACCGCGACGACTGATTGGCATCATAGAACGTGCCCAGCAAGGTCAGCGAAGCCAGCATCAGCCCGATAAACATGCTGCCGGCATCGCCCATGAAAATCCGGGCTGGCGGCCAGTTGTGGCACATGAATCCCGCGATGGATCCCGACAGCACCAGCAGTACCCCGCCGACAAACCACTTGGGGTCTGCGGTCGAGGTCAGCATGACTGCGGCAAAGATCACTGACGCTATCAACCCGATGCCCGACGACAGGGCGTCCATGTTGTCGAGAAAGTTGAACGCGTTTATCAACACTCCAATCCACAGCACTGTCAGAATGAACCCAATCCACGGCTGCGAGGCGAACACGGTGGCCCGCACTCCACAGCTGGCCAGGCCAACAGCAATGCTCAACTGCATAAAGAGTCGAGGTTGCCAGGGGAGCGGGCGATAGTCATCCCAGAAACCCATTGTGGCGACCACGACTCCCGCCACGGCGAGAATCCAGAACTCGCTCGAGCGGGCCATCACTCCGTTGAGATGCGGGCGGAGTTCCTCGGGAAACCAGCTCGGCAATTGCGGCTGTCGTAACAGCCACCAGACAGCGAGCTGAGCGGCACTGGCTGTGACCAGGAAGCCAGCGACAATCCCGATTCCTCCTCCCAAGGGAGTCGGAGTCGTATGGACTTTTCTCGCAGCTGGCTGATCAATCAGTCCAATGCGTGGCGAGAACCATCGCATGAATCCGGTGACGCCGCACGACACGATGAACGACGGAATCAAACACGCAGCGATAAACCAGAGCACAAACAGTCACTCCGCAGCGGGACGACGCAAAACCTGAAACGCCCGCCAGGAGTACTCCACCCCGCTATACACGGTAATGGCCACGGTGGCCCAGATGGAAAAGTCACGCAGACCAAACAACAGGCGGGTCGAGAGAAACGACTCCCACAATGATCGAAATTGCGAACTCATCGAAAACAGACAGAGCGGCACCGCAGTACATTGCAGCCCCATCTTGATCTTGCCCGACCACTTGGCCGAAAAGTCGGTTCCGCGCTGCTCAAGGAACGCGCGCAGCTGAGTGATAAACATTTCGCGAGCAACGATGACAAACGTCACCCAAGCTCCAACTCCGCTGTCGGGCCACGCCATCAGAAAGATGAACGAGCCACAAATGATGATCTTGTCGACAAAGGGATCGAGGATTCGGCCCAGCACGGTCACCTGACCATACTTCCGGGCCAGATAGCCATCCAGAAAATCGGTCATCGCGGCGATGATGAAGACAATCGCCGATGTCTGCCAATACTTTCCGGTCGCGATCAGACAGAACAACACCAGTGACAACACGAACCGCGACAGCGTAATCGCATTGGGCAAGTTCAAAGAGCGACCATCGATCACCGAGGCTAATCGAGCACTCTCAGATTGAGCGGGCGTAGTCAAAGAGGCGACTTCCATCGATCGGCCAGAACAGACGCGGACGCAGATCAAGCAGAACGCTCGCTCGACCTCTTCGCGTCCGGGTCATGGTAGCGTTTGCCCGGCACTCCAGCGAGAACATGCTGGATATTTTCGCGATCCAATCGACATTTCAAACATAACCCGCAGAACCAGTCTCCCTGGTGTTTTCAGGTACAAATCGAACGTCAGGCACAACAGAGACTGAACATGCCGAATTCGGCAGTATTCGCTGGTCCGGCCCGTAACGAACGCCGATGACATCAAGGCACCGGGGACTCTTCCCCGGTCATTGCGAGCGACCTCTCCGATCACTGTGGGGGCGGCTTACGTTGCCCACCTCAGGCGGATTCCCCTCGAACACTCTCGTAGGGAAAGTTCGCTCGACTGTTCTCGCAGCCGCCGGTGCTCCTCCCCCTCGGAGCTCCGGCGGTTCTTATTTTATAGGTCGGCTTTGCGAGGATGCCGTGCAGGTGATGGTGCGATCTCAGCACAGAAGCTTGGTGCCTGTCCAGCAAGAGCGAATTCAGAGTTTGTTTTCAGTCTCGGACAGACAAGAATGTCTGTCCCACTGTGGATTTCAGTGGAACAGACATTTCTGTCTGTTCTTTCTCCGAGTGAAGATCCATGATGAATCTGCGTTAGGCCCCTGCTCCGCTCGAGTCCGACGGGCCGTCACGTTGCTCGACCAATTGAATAAGAGTCCATACCGCTCCGATAAGGAGTGACAACGCGCACATCGCGCTGGCGGCTCCTATAACACACGTAACGACCCGAAACGCCCGAGTCCCGACCTGGTCACCGAGCGACACCAGCAACGCCCAGATCACTCCACTCGTGACCGTGACAGCGAGCAACCCGACCAGCGTGACCAGTCCACGTCGCAGCCACTTCCGTTGTTGACGTGTCTCGTTCATGAATCGCTTGGTCGCCTAGGCGTTTACAAATGTGCCGGGTAGGAGATTCTGCAGAGAGTTTCGGATCCGGACCATTCCCGCCTCCCCCCGCAAGGAAGTTCGCCGTCCCGCTCTAATCGACTTCGACAAATGATAAGTACCGGCCATCTTTGACTCGGGACACCACGGTCTCTTGCGACGAGTGCATCCCCAGAGCGGAACGGGCGTTGTCTCCGCGGACGGCCTGGTGAAAGACGATCCACAGGTCGTCATCGAATCGCCAGCGAGCAGCACTCGCCAGATGCGGAGGCACTCGCTTCCCCTCCTCCGCGACCGTTAACGGGCCCCACTGCACGGGAGATTCGCGACGACTGACATCCCAATCGATGACGACAGCGTTATAGAACCCGGAGTGCTCCGCCACGCTGCGCAGGAGGATCTTCTGATCTTCACACGACAAATGACCATCAGCACTTTGCACCCGCTCCTGCGCCATGAACAGGGGCAGCACGCGGGCCACTGTCGATCCGTGACGCAATTGCCACTCCCGGGATCGACCATCTGCCATGGCCTTCCATCCGGTCGCCAGCGGCAGCTGAGACTCCAGCGAGACGCCGGTCAGCCCTGGCGCTCGCACCTCTTCTGCGATGAACAGGAAGTGATCGACCCGCGACCAGAGCAACTGCCGAAAAACTGTGACACCTGGGGCCGGCTTCCAAGTCAGTTCGCAGAAATCAGCCTCGGTATCCGAAAACCAGCAACAACAGCTCCACTCCCCGCCGGTCCAGTTCTGCCCACCGGCTGTCACACTCGCGGTCCAGTCCCCCTGGATCAATAGCTGTTCCAGAATGCTAACCTCGACCGAGGGAACATTCTGGTGAAAGCGAGCCACACACCGATCACGGGACTCTCGCCAATCCCCTTGAAGCAGCGCGTAATCGGCGGAGTCGGATTGGTGAGAAACGATCTGCTTCTTCTTCATCACCGAGCGGGTGCGGTGCTTTTTCGGAGCTGCTGAATCGTCGGATTTCGACTCCAAGCCCACGCGTTTCCAGATCTTCTGGAGCTTGGCGATGGCCTCGGACGAATCGGATACGGCGAGGGTCGACACGCTCTGCATCCAGTCGATGGCCTCATGCGGAGTCCGTGATGGAACCCAGCTGCAGTCGATCGGAAAGAGAAGGATCGCCCGGGTGGCCAGCTTTTCGAGACACACGCGATCCTTGGCATCTCCCAGTTTGAGATCCAATCGTTTGAAGAGATCACTGAAACGCAGGATCACCGCCAAGGCTGCGGCCAGCGACGAATGAATCGCCGCGAGCGGGCATCCATCCTCGTCGGCAAATGTCCCCAGAAACTGACGGACAGCAGTCACGACGGGCTCTACGTGTGACTTTTTGAGCGGTAATTCCGCCGACACGACGAGACGCATCAGCTGCATCTCGGTCGCGAGGAGTTCGCGGACCGCCGGATGATGAGTTCCGGACGAACTGGCTGCCGGGCCGGTGTGCTCCTCGACAAACCGCCACAGACGAATCAACACCCCATCGGACAGGCGGCTTGAGCGGTCAATCAGAATGGCACAGGCCAGCAGTTGGTCGAGCAGACTGGGGACCGCGGATGGAGGATGGCGATCGAGCCAAGCCTCGACCATGCCTGACTGCATCTCGGTGGCCTGTCGTCCCTTGAGCGTCGACAGCCGGCTCAATTCATCAATGGCCTCGATCGTGACTGCGTCCACCGTTGGATCGGCTGACCAGCGCAAACTCGCGATCAGCCCGAGCTTCTTATAAGGCTCAAACCTCGACCGCAGCTGTCGGGCGACCTGGCGAATGTCCCCTTCCCGCAAGGCGGACTGCCACTCGACGGGAGATCGAATCGTCGCCGAGAGTGACTGCAGCCACTCCGTATCCGACAGATTCTGCAGTGATCGGGAACGGGCCGGGGCGGGTGAACTCATGGTGTCGACAAGCTTCCTGGAAAAAGGGGACCACTCAGCGTAACGCAACGTCGGTCCGTTGCAAATCCGCGGAGTACCCGGGCAGGTTGAAATCCGTCACACCGGATCCAGTAGCTTTAAATTCAGACGGGGAGATCGCCAAAAGGTCAGTGGAGGGTGTTTGTGATGAAGAGGAGTCAGGGGAACACTGATAATCACTGATTGACACTTATCCAGAGGGAGATTTACGCACGCTCGCGCCCTGATTGCGGACTCGCGGTCCTAGCCGACATCGAGGCGGTCAACTGACGGACTCCGGATTAGTGATAATGAGTGTCTATTCGTGTTCCCCTCACCTCCGCACACCTGCGATTCAACCGCCTCCGTTGCCACCCAGAACGCCAGCGATCTATCCCCCAACTTGTTTGGCAAACGGAACTTGCAAACTCTTCACTCGACTGGGTAACAGATTGCTCGCCGAAACCACTGTACAAGACTCACCTTGAGGTGATTTTCGCTTTCCCGGTAGAGTCCTCGCTGATAGGCGTCGGAGTGACGTCTAGGCCGGGTCATGTTCTCCTGAAGGATCGGGAGTTTGGACTACCAGTTCGGCGCTCCAGGGAAGGTCTGTGCAGCCAGCGGAAAACCGCTCGGGCCGGGGGACAAGTGTGTCTCCGCGCTCGTCGAGCAGTCAGGCCGACTGGTGCGTCTCGACTATCTGGAAGCCCACTGGCCTGGTGAACCGCCACATACCGTGGGAAGCTGGAAATTTCAGATCCCCGAGGCGACTGCTCAACAACAACGCATTATCGACGTCGATTCGCTGTTCCGGTTCTTTGAACAGCTGGTGGAAGATGCCAACCCGGGTTATGACCGGATGCGGTATGTCGTGGCCCTGTTCCTGCTGCAGCGGAAGCGTCTGAAGCTCGATGGAACCCGCCACGAGGACGGCCAGGACTTGCTGATCTTCCTCGGCAGCCGAGGCGAAGGCCCCTACGACGTGGTCGATCAACAGCTGACAGCTGACGAGATGTCGGCACTCGAAGCTGAGATGAAATCCCAGCTCCAATCTCAACGGGAGCCGGTCGCGTGAACAGATCCCACTCAGCTGCCAGACGGTCCCGATCTCTCCCGATGAATGCTCGCCCTGCGAGCGTGCTCACGGGGTTGCGAACACCCGTGGGGTGTCCGCCTGACGAAGCAGGATGCTCGACCATGAAATCATCCGAGACCTGTTCCGTCCCTAAGAAGAGATTTCTGGATCGAGCCGTTTCCATTTGCACCACCCTGTGGATTGGAGTGGCTGTTCTTGGAATGACGGGCTGTGCGACGGTGAATCTCTGGCGGCATCGAGAACCCCCACTGGCCAAAGCGGACCCACCGCTATCGCCCAAATCGTCTGCTGAACAGATCCTTGCTAGAGTCAATGAGAACGCTTACAGCGAGTTCTCGCCCCGGGGACTCAAATCGTATCGCTGCGATGATGTGAAAGTCCGCATGAAGGGCATTCCCGCCCCCATGCGAGCATCGATCGTGGTCGAAGCTCCGCGAAATCTTCGGCTGCGTGTCGCGAACCCGCTCACGGGTGGCGATGCGGTCGATCTCGGGTCAAACGACCGGGAGTTCTGGTTCTGGGCGAAAGATTCCCAGCCGGCCAATGTCCTTGTCTGCTCTCACGATCAAATCGCAGCTGCGACTCAGGTCACAACATTACCCCTTCCCTTTCGGCCGGACTGGTTGATGGAAGTGCTTGGCGTCTCGCCGATCTCAGGCTCGGGTTATGAGATTCGCCGCACGAACCAACGCAGCCCGTTTGTGGAACTGGTCTCAGTCCAGCGAACTCCCGACCAGCAGCCGGTCCGCCGCATCGTCAAAGTCGACATGGGGCATGGGGTCGTTCTCGAGCATCGCGTCGAAGCGATGAATGGGAAAATGATCGCCCGGGCGACGCTGTCTCGGCATTTCCTCGACCCTGAGTCACGACTCATTCTGCCACGTCAGATTTCGATCGACTGGCCGGCGGCGGAACAGGTTCTTGCTCTCAGCATGGAGTTCACGAGCGTCGACTTCAATGCCCCTGCCCAGTCAGTGGCGATGTGGACCGTGCCCACAGTCCCCGACTATCCGGCGTTTGATATCGGAGCCTATGCCGTCAAACAGCTGGGAAAACAATACCACGATCCGGGTCAGCCTGATTCCGAACAAGAGGGAATCGCTGGCCAGACCCAGATTGAAAACGACACCGGCATCGAGGCACCAGAAGCTGACTCAAACGAGAACGCCATCACTGAAGCTGGAGGGTGGTCCGATGAACCTCCCCCTCTCGACACCATCGACCGCCCAACGCAGACGGCATCACTCGAGCAGGAAGAGCAACCGGAAGTTTCCGCTCCCGATGAAGAGATCCCCGTCGACGGAAATTCATCCCCTCCTCAGTCTGGAAACGCCCGCCCGTTTCCGGAGTAACCCCGTCGAGTAACCGTGACCAGAGACGGGCAGATTGTCCTCTCTAGAGCCCGCGGGTAGCGAACAATAGTTCCCATGGACGTGTTCGAAGTTCGTCCTGCGAATGGGCAGACAGGCATATCTGTACTTCGGAAAGTTACCGAGGAACAGGCATTTCCGTCGGTTGATTCCTCGAATACCGAGGAAGCTGGAACTGTCTAAAAGTTCGGAGTCGCCGGGCGATTGTTTCCGGTGTTCTTCTTGCCGGGGGTCGCTTTCGGTTGAGCCTGGAGCGAGGGCCCCAGCTGAGAGACCTGGACTCCGACACCTGTTCCTCCAGGGCCAGCCATCGCCGCAGCGCACGTTTCGTTCAGCGCAAACGATTGCGGCACAATCGCTGAAATATCAGTGGGTGGATCCCCGATCACCGTACTGTTCTCGCCAAAGATCGGCAACAGTTCGTGCCCCGTCCCCCAGACGTCACGCCAATCGCGATCAAACTCTTGCTTGGCAACCAAAGTGGGAGAGGTCAGAAACTGCGTCATGGTACTGGCGTAGGCATTCTCGACTCCCCACCACTGGAGAGCTGAGGCTTCGCCCTCGAGCTGGACCACCGATCCGCCACGGAACACGGATTCGCGGGCGAAGAGACTCGATGCCCCGCTGGCTGAGAGCGGGAGGACATGAAAGACCGACTTCGCTCCTGAAAGCGTCGAGCGAGACACTGAAGTCACGGAACCTTTCGCAGCCAAATCAATCACCACTGCTTCACCCGCCCCGGAAGAGAGAGCTGATCCTCGCACTTCGACCAGCGTCTCGGCCGCCCCCACTCGCACCAGAGGCCCGGGCCCTACGATCAGGCTCTTGTCGACTAACAGCTGGGGCGGAGCGTGCCCTTCGGAGGCCGCAGTATCGAGAAGTGGCAACGTCGGATCACTCCCCTCGACGCGACAATTCCGCAACGCCACCAACCCACCTGACATCTTGAGGAAACGCTCCGGGTACGACCTCACCTTGCTGGGCTGAAGCAGGAAAGAGCCGTTCGTCAACGTCAGCTGTCCATCCTCGACCGCGAACCACGCCGCGGGACGGCCGGTATCCGTGCTAGTGCCCGGTTGCAGCTTGAGAGCGGCCCCCTCTGCTTGCTTGAACACAATCTGAACACGCTTCTGCCGCACTACGAATGGATCGATCGATCGCAGACCGAATCCATAGGCCACAACGGTCGAACCATCCGGGCATTGATCACTGTTGATGAACTTGCCCAGGGCGGGTTTCTTGAGGTCGTACTCCAGAGTCGTTCCAGGATCGGGAGATTCCAGACTCGCTGGCAAAGTCGGGCTCTGCCCAAATGCCACCACATTCGCCATCACCGCGTTTGGCGGACTCGGCAGTTCGGACCATTTCGGGCCCGCGTCGCCCAGTTCCGCTCGAATCGCGGCCAGTCCTTGCTGAACATCGTCACCGGTGGCCAACACTCCCTTACTGGCGATTGACTGCAAATCGGCCCCAATGGGAATCAACGATCCCGTCGGACTCGCCTGCCTCCAAAAGGCCCGCCAGGCATCCTCATCGCGGACATCAACCTCTTCGTTTCCTTCTGAGAAACGGAGCTTTGCCCAGTGTGGCCAGCCCAGGAAACAACTTTTCTCTGCCACCCAATTCACGGATGCCACGCGAGGTTGATCGAGCGACTCTGCCCCGGATGGCCAGCCAGCAAATGACACTCCAATCGCATCGGCCGAATGCCCGGGGAGATACCCCAGAATGGATCCCACCAGATTCAGACCGATCTTTGGAAGCTGGGGACCTTGATGCCGACAAGCAATCGCCGTCTGGCCCGAAAAACACGCAGAGTTCACCAGAGTGACCAGTCGCAAATCGTTTTTGGCATCGTTCGAATCGATCTGGATCGCACTGGCGTTCCCAGCCACCAGCAACGACTGCCCTGCCACCAGTGAGGTATTGGGCCCCGTTAACTTTACAGCCTGGCTGCTCCCCAGCCCGCGAACGATCGTATTCTCAAGCAGGACTTGCCCCCCCTGTCCGGCGACGATCGCACCAACCCCTTGAGGCGCCAAATGCGTGATCGAGGAACGCCGCGCGACCAGTTGGGCAGCCTGCATCTGAATCGCAGGAGCGGGATGGTCGGGCATCACCACCAGGTGAACCCCATCGAGCATGAATGTCCCGCCGGAAAGCTGGATCTGCGTTTCCGGAGTTCGAACAACAAGTACGGGAGTGATCCCCTCGGCGGCTCGAAAGGTCCAGGTTTGCCCACCCTTCACTTCAAAAGAGGAAATCTCGTGGGGCCCTACATCGGCAAACTCGAAGACACCGCCATCAGTGAGGCTGGCCTTCGCCAGGGCCAGGTCACGAAACTCGCCGGACTTGGGAGTGCCGCGCCGGATGACTTGTGGTTTTGCAGTCACGAACTTACCTCGCAACTGCCACGCCCACTTCGGAACCTGTGCGGTTCCGTCTGCGGCATATGGCATCGTTCCCGCGAACGGGCTTTGGTCCACTTCCAACCCCTCCAATGGAGGACGAGCGGAATCGGCGGACGGTTCTTTCCCGGTGTTTTCCTTCGCTGGAGTGGCGACAACAGATGGGGACACTACAGATGCAGGTGTCTCGGAAGCTGGACTGGGCTGGACTGTGGGATTCGATTGAGGACCGGAGTTTCCCTCACGATTCTCATAAGGGTTCAGAACTCCAGAGTCATTGGCTCCAGCTCCGCCCTCTCGGTTAATCAGGGCAATCGCCCCGTAGACCAACCCCACGATCACCAATCCCAGTAGCCCCAGCTTGATGAGATTCGGGTCGAATGACGGTGATGGGCTATCCACGACCTGTGGCTTGTCGGTACGAGCAGGCAGCACCCGCTCTGATTTTGTGCGTTTCCCAGAGTCACTTTCGGAAGGGCTGCTCGCGCGAGCTGTCCGAGCCGGCAGATTCTCGCGACCGTACGTGACCTTACCCTTTTGAGGTGGCACTGACTTTCGGGTGGGGGAAGGAAGTTCGTCCTCGTCGTCGGGTTCCTGCTCATCCGCTTCTTGCCGGAGACTCCGAGGCGGGAATGGTTTGGCCCCCGTCCCGGGCTGTGTCGCCGCAGGACGACTACGCGGGCTGGTCCGTTCCTGGCGGTCCTCGTCTGCTGGACTCTCCAACGAACTATCTGTGGAGTGGGCAGCTCCAAGCAGTTGCAACGTCTCTGCGGAGAGATCCCCGCGCATGAGCGTGGGGAGGTTCAGATCCCACAAGAGTTGTGCCGGCGTCTGGTAACGGTCCTCTGGCTTTTTGGCCATCATGCGCTGCACGATCGCAGCCACTCCGGCCGGGACGCTCGGGTTCACCTGGCGAGGATCTGGCACAGGCTGCATGGCATGTGCCCGCAGCTTGTTCATGAGATCGCCGTCCGGATAGGGCGGGTTCCCGGTCAGCAGGTGAAACCAGGTACATCCGAGCGAATAGAGATCGCTGCGGATATCGGCCGCCTTACTATCGCGGGCCTGCTCCGGCGACATGTAGTCCACGGTCCCCACCGTGGTTCCCGCCTTCGTCAGTCCCAGATCGCCGTCGTCCTCCAGGAAGCGTGCCAAACCGAGATCGGCCAGCTTCACGACTCCATCTCGATCTCGAATCATGAGGTTCGAGGGCTTGATATCTCGATGCACGATCTGCCGCTGGTTGGCATGCTGTAGGGCCAGCGTCGCTTGCTTGATGATATCGACGGAGCGTTTGACGGGGATGACTCCGCGTTTCCGCAGGAGTTCAAACGCATCAACGCCTTCGACGAACTCCATCGCCAGGTACAAATACCCGTCGATCTCTCCGGATTCATACACGGAAACAATGTTAGGGTGCTCCATCTGAGCACCCGCCTGTCCCTCGGCTTTAAAGCGACGGACCAGGGTCAGATTGGAAGCCTTGTCTTTGGGAAGAACCTTAAGTGCAACCGTGCGTTTCAGCTGCTGGTCGACGGCCAGAAAGACCGAACCCATTCCCCCGGAGCCTACCTTGCGCTGGATCTTGTACTTACCCAGCGAAGACAAGTCATCGAAGTCATCGGAGGAACTCTGTGGTGGTAAGGCTTTCGCCATGCGGGAGACTCAGAGGACACACGCCCGGCAACTCAGCATTCAGCGTGAAATTCAGTTCAAAGACTATACCTCACTTCAACAAGGCAGGTCAAAGACAGCGGGGGCACTCCCCACGGAAACAAAAAACGCCGCCTCGTATGACAACGAAGCGGCGCTCGAGTGTTTACATAAATCAACAGCGGTCAGTCATCCTTGCTTCGCTTGGATCTTGCGCCGCGTCCACCACCAGGAGCTGACAGCGGATTTCGCAGACGATTTCCCGCTCCCCCGAGTCGCCCGAAGCCACCTTCGCCGTCGTCATCCATCCCGGGAGCAGCCACTGCTCCACCGACGGGCTGGGTCATCCAGGCAAAGAACTCATCTTGCGCCTTTTGCTGTTTTTCCAGACGTGCTTGCTCGCCCGCTTCTCGCACCGGATCAATGACCGCCAGTTCGCCAGTCGCCGCCTGAACAACGAGAGCCTCTTCGGGCAGGAGTGCTTCCCCATTCGACCCACCGGGCAGGCGAAGATCTTTATGCAGATTGCGATCCAGAGCCACATCCGTATGCGTGTCCACGAACACATCGGGAGACTTGAACGTATAATCCTTCACTTCGGCCATGGACTTGGCCGGGTCGATGACATTCGTCTTGGCTTTGCCGGTGATATGCTGCCCCGGATAAAGATCGATGTCCCCGTGGACCGTCGTTCCCAACTTCGTGTCCCATTCATACACCGACACAATGGTCTTGTTGCGACGCAGGTCAACATCCTTCACGAAGTAAGCGACATCGCGTTCGATCGTGACCGGTTTGGTGACATCGCTCCAGTCGGTTTCGCGAGTCTCCCCAGCCACGACCGAAGCTTCTCCGTTCGCTTCGGAAGTGAGATGCCCAAAGTTGGGATTATTCAACACCAGACGGGCACGATACCGGTAGGTCTTGCCGGGATCGACATTGAAGTCCAGATAGCGGAACAGCAGCAATTCGCCTTCCGCAGTCACACTTTTCTTGATGTACTCAGCCAGTGCCTTTTTCTTTTCTTCCTCATCGGTGCTTTTAGACAGGCGATCCATCAGTGCAGCGTAGTTGGCCTGTGCATCCATCCCGTTGTTCGCACCCGGCGCGTTGGTGGGCTGACCGGGCCGATTGCCGCGGCGTCTCTTCCCGTCGTCAATGTTCGTCCCGCGACCGAATCCTCCGCCGCGACCGAATCCCATTTCGCCATCGTCCATTGTCCCGCCGCCCAACACCTGGGACTGAAGGGCACGAGCATCGCCTGCTACGGATGAAAAGCCCCGCTTCTGGACCTTTTGAGGCTGGCTTTTGATCTGGTTCTTTTCCATCTCTTCCCGCATCTTCATGAGCTCGGCATTGAGCTTCACTTCCTGTTGAATCTCCTCAGGGGAGAGTTCAAAGCTCAAAATACGAGGATGAGACGCCATCTTGCCCCAGCGTCCATAGATCCGAGGGGGAAGCGGCATGGTAATCGCCGAATCAGTCACCGCCGCTCGCACGACATCAGCTTCCGGCTGGCCAGACTGCTCCAGGACGTCAATCGCCGCCTGTGTATCCACCGGCTCCCATTCGGTCCACTGGTCAGTTCGTCCAATCAACTCCTGTCGCTCCAGATTGAAGTCAATGACTTCAAACAGCTGAGCCGCAGCTTCGATCGACATGGAATTCGTCGCCTGCATGTAGCGGACGATCTGTTCCTTAATGGGGAACACAGCTCGCACGATGGCAAACTTGTACGCTTGAGCCTCCCGAACAGCACCGACGTTATAGCCGAGCCCTTCTCCATCATCTCGACCACCTCGTCCAAATCCTGCCAAGCCCCCCAGCCCTGAAGCGGGCATGCCAGGAGGGAGGAGATCCTCTTCATCTTTCTTACTCCGCCTCCCGCCACCCCTCTGCGCTGACGCCCCGCCCTTCTGGGCAGGCGTACGCGGTGGCCGCCCGACAACAGCTCCCGGCGGCATTCCACCCGGCCCCGGATCGTCATCGTCATCGCCACCACGTCCGAATCGGAAATTGCCAGCACCACCAGCGGGCACTCCCCCCGGTTGCGGCGAGTTCCCGCCGAATGCGAATTCGTCGTTCTCATCGTCGGCGGAAGTTCCGCCGGGTTGGGCGGGATTGTTCGGGCCAGGGGCGACTCCATTCGGCGAATTGGGATCGGTGGGCACACCACCGTTGATATCCAATGGATTTGTCAAAGACTGGCGCTCAATCAACACCTTGCCCGCGCTCGCCAGCGGCTCTAACAGTTTCAACCGCACAGGTTCGGTCAACGGCTCCTTGCCTTGCCACGGTGAGGTGACGAACTTGGTCACGAACTCATACTTCTCAGGCGCAATCGAGACCAACAGTTCATCATGGACCTGCTGGATCGGACGCTTCTCCTGGGTCAGTTCGTACTTCTTGCGTTCCTCTTCGGGCCAGGTGTGGTTGTTCAGGGCTTCCTTCCCCTTGGCAACTTTTTCGGTGATCTCGCCCGGCGTCCCCTTATAGGATGACCACTGGGCTGTTCCGATGAAGGCCAGCGACATGAGCGCGACGATCCCGAAGATCAGCTTTTCGGTGTGGTTGACCAGGAACGCCTTGGCGTTGAAACCTTTGCCAGCCATGGGACACCTCTTGTTTCAGTTTCGAGTGAGACTTCGAAGACGGTCGTGTCGACGAGAATGAGACGTGATCAATTGCGATGAAGTTCCTGAAACCCCGGCATGACCCGCTACGGAGTCGAAGGCTTTTCGGGTGCCTGACCAGGAGCTTTCTCCGAATCCTCCGCCGGCGTTACCGGAGAAGAGAATTCATCCGATGTGGACTCTCCATTCGGGTCGGCTTCCCCTTCGGTCGGTGCTGCTGACGCATCATCTCCCGCGGGCTTCTCATCAGATCCAGGAGCCGGAGATCCGGCCGGAGCTTCCCCTTCCGCAGCTGGCTTCTCGGCGGCCGGTTTCGCCACAGAGCCATCCGGGGCGGCAAACTCGTCCGCAGCCTCGCTCTCAGCATCAGCTGTCGCGGCTGCATCGGAGCCCGGGTCCCCCTCCATCTCCGTCTCGGCTTTCGCGTCAGCAGCCTTGGCGGATGCGGTTGGTGCTTCTTCCCCTTCAGCTGCCGGAGCCGCTGGTTCTTCGCTTGCCATTTCGCCTTCAGCAGCCTCGGCGGAGCCATCTGCGGGAGCTGCTCCATCGGTCGACTCGCCAGCTTCCTCCGGAATCTCAGACTTCGGCTGGCGATAGATGGTGATCAAACCCGTGAGGTCCAGCTGGACGAGATCGGGATGGAGAAGTGCATCTTGCGGATAGCCGCTGTTTCCCGCGGTTGGAGCCGCGCCAGGCAATCCCCCGACACGTGGACCTCCCACTGCACCGCGACCGAACCCGAAACCTCCTTCGTCCTGCTGTCTGGGAGGGCCAGGAACATTCATCGGGCGTGCCCCCCGTCCACCGCGTGGCCCCTCGTCGTCATCGTCCGAGAACCGTATCCCCGGACGAGCCTGTCCCGCTCTGTTCGCGACACCACGTGCGGCGAAGGGATCCGGTCCCCCATAAGGGTTCTTTCCAAAGTGGAAGCGAGTCACCTGCGTCGGCCACTCGGAATTGGCCAACGCGATAAGGAAATCGACGACCTTGTTTTGATTGATAATGACACTCAGGTAGAAACCTCTCTGCACGTAGGGTGCAGCTTCATCTTCCTTGACGTAACGAAGTGGCCCCGTAGGCTCCTCGGCATCCATCTCCTCATCTTCGCTGACGGGAGCAATTCCCCGACCGGTTGTCATCATCGAAGGATCGCCGCCCGTTCCAAATTCTTCAGACGGGTCAAACGCCACCGAGGTGGCTATCGCAGCGGACGGCCCCATCGCACGACGTGGTACACCGACTGATTCTTCATCCTCAAAATCGTTCCCGCCCCCTCCCTCCACGGGCATCACAGAGGACTCTCCGTTCCCACCCAGCAGACGGAAGTTGATCACCTTGCGGACCATCGCACTCGACTCGGAGTCGGCGTCCTTGTTGACTTCGCGAATCGCTTCCAGGATCAGCTGAGTCAGCCACAGGTCTTCCTGGTTATCCCACATCGTCGTGGATTCAATCGCCAGGTTGGTCGGAGCCCAGTAGGGATTGATGAACTCAATCGGGAAGTCCACCTTGGGCGTCCAGGTGATTCCCTTTCTGTCAAAGACGTAGGGCTCGACGGTTTCAAACACCTGCTGCCTGACCAGTGGAAAATCCTTCTGATAGGCCAGCCGGACCTGCCGATTCTTGATCTCACTCTTGTAGACCTTGGGGATATCTGCGGCGACGCGAGGCGGCCAGACCATGCGTTTCTTCTGGCGATTCCACAGATCCAGCAACTCCTTATCGACGAGGGTCACCAGCACGTCATTCGTTTTCTTCAACTCTTCGGTATACGAGGCGTTTGGATCCGTCGTCCCTGCCGGGATCCCCGATTTGACAGAGTCGAGTTCCTTCTGCCGGGCTTCCGTCGCTGCACGCAACTGGCTGTTGGCGGAGAAGTATCCCCACAGGTTCATGGAAAACAGCGGCACCAGGAGAATCCAGAATTGGTTCCTCAGGATGGGTTGAAGCTTGTCCATGTGAATCCTCCCGAACATTGGGGGGTGGTGTGTACTGAGTCGACCAGGGCTGCAGGAGTCTGTTGTCCGTTAGCAGTTCATCATTCCGATTCCGAGCTGGCGGCTTCGGCCTCACCAGTTCCGCTCTCGCCACCTTCCAGATTGGGGCGATAGGCAAACTGAATCACGAAACGCCAGTAGGGTCGCTGTTTCGCATCGGGACTGGCCCCAGGAGTTCCAGGAGCGGGTACGCCGACGCCTGGGACGGGAGCCATCCCCGGCAAACGGCCTAAAGTGGGACCTTCGTCATCATCATCGTCCTTCCCGCGTCGACCACCGCCAATCGGTGCTGGCTGCCCGATACCGGGGAGTCCTGGCCGAGCCCCCCCCAAGACATCCAGACGGGGTGCCCGCGCCGCAGGCTTGCCGAGATTCGGGTCGTCGATGAACAAGCTCTGATCGAACTCGACCATCGTGGCATGCGTGATTCCCAAATTCGTGGTCTTGCGAGCAGGATCACCGTTCTTCCTCAGGTCCTGAAGACTCTTCAGAATCGTTTTCTCGATGTAGGACTGTGCCTGATCGCTGATCTCCGCTCCCTCATGCCAATGCAGAGCCCGCACGGAAAACACGTAACCTTCGCCACTCGGCCCCGTCTCTTTCTCATCATCCGCCAGATAGTCTTTAAACAGAGGCGGAATCTTTGAGAACCATTCTGCATCGAGATCAGCCACCTTCTGAGCAGTGATCTCCTCAACGCACATTTGTTCGCGGAGCTGAATCGGCTTGGTCAGGTCCTCTTCACGCGGCAGGCAGTCATTCACGGCATCGTAGATTGCCAGCCATGGCACACCGCGACGCCCCTTGATCGCACTGTCCAGCTGGGCATAGGCAGCTGTGTTCCGCCCTTCTTCGGCGGTGTAGCTGGCCTTCATCCCCGAGACCGTGTCACCAAACGACTTGGCTTCTTTCTCAGCCTCTTCGAATTGCTTGTTATGTACCGCCAGGTAAGGAAACGCATTGCCCAACGTCGCCAGGGTGGTCCCCATCAGGAGCGTCGCAGCGGCTGCCACAGCCCACGGTTTCTTGCGACGGATCACGCGTTCGCGAGTAATCTCGGGCGGCAGCAGCGAGGTCTTGATGAACGTCTGACCGACCAGTTGCAGAGCCAGACCGTACGGTACTGCGAAGCTGAGGACGTTCTCGGCAAACATTGGCGAGTTGACGACCGCATCGCCCGCCAGTGCCTTATAGACATCGGGACGTTCGACATCGTATTGCAGGTTCTGCTGCAGGAACTTCTGCAGACCGGCCAGCTTAAATCCGTTCCCCAGGCCGATCACCTTGGCGATCTTGGCCTGGCGATTCACGCTGGAGAAGAAGCCGATCGACCGCTGGATTTCCGACACGAAGTCATTGAACACCGGGCGCAGGGCCTGGAACACAGCCCGTGGGTCTTCCGACTTCGTCGCGTTACACTTCAGCAGCTCTGCCTTAGCGAAGCTGAGCTTCATGTCCTTGGTCAGTGCTCGCGTGAAGTGATTGCCGCCGATCGGGACGTTACGCACCCAGATCTTCTTACCGTTCGACACCATCAGGGTCGTATTATCGCACCCCATGTCGAGGACGATCACGAAATCACTCTCGGCATCGGACGAGTCGGGACGTTGTCCGAGTTCGTCGTAACAGAGCACGTTGTACAGGGCGAGTGGAGCGATCTGAACCAGTTCCAGCTCCACCTTGTGCTGGACATAGGGGCGCATCGCCTGGGCCAAGGCATCGCGTTTCATCGCGAACAGACCGACCTCGGCGTCGAGCAGGAAGCCCCCTTCCTCGATCCCACTGCCCAGCCGCTGGTAATCCCACACCACATCTTCGAGAGCAAACGGGATCTGCTGACGAGCCTCGTACTGGACGATCTGGTGGACCTTCTTGGCTTCCACCGGGGGGAGAGCGATGAATCGAGTCAGCGACGTCTGACCGGGGACCGACATCGCGACCTGTTCTCCGCGAAGGTCGTTCCGCGACAGGAACGTCTTCATGGCGTCGCTGATGATCTCATCCGGCACAGCGTCAGGCTGGGTCAGGATCTTGGGGTACTGGATATAGTCAAACGCCGACGCCATCACTTGGCCGGTTGACTCGACGTACTGGAGCTTCACCGCCTTCAGAGCGGACTGCCCAATATCGATTCCCCACGCAGATGAATTGGCCATGTTCAATACTCCGAACACGTGTGCGCGATGCAAACGGTTCCGCAGAGTCGGTTTTGAATGGTGAGGCGTGAGGCCCCGAAGGTGTCATTGTCTCGGAACGAGCGTCCCGAAAAGTGAGCCGGGAAAGACGAGACGGATTTCCCCGAAAGGACACTATCGTAGAGATTTGCGTCAGGTCAACCGAAAATCTCCAAGTCCTTGAGGTTTCAAATGATGCCGCAATGCAACATGAACCTGGACGGTTATGTCGAACCTGTCGATTGCCGGTTCCTTGGCGAATCTGCACAATCCTCCGTTTGCCCCTGTTTGCCTCCATCCAAAATTTGGATGCGCGAGACCGGGAAAGAGTTCCCGGGTCGTTTTCTAATTCTGTCAATTTTGTCGTTTACCACCGGCGAAGGACGGTTCAGTCCGACTGGCAGGTGGTGGCCGCACTCCCTCTGACCTCCCCCCACAGGAAAAACGCCGCATGTCGCAACCCTGGGTCGCCATCCAGCGAAACCCGACTTCGGGTGCCGGTCGAAGGAACCAACCAATCCTCGATCTCATTCGGCACTTGTCCCAGCTGGGGTTCAAGCCCCGGCTCTATTCGCGTCGGGCTGATCTGGATGAAGCAGTCCGTGACCCGGCCCGGCGGGGTACTCTTGTCGCAGTGGTCGCTGCAGGCGGTGACGGGACAGTCCTCGATCTGGTCAACCGCCACCCCAACCTGCCGATCTGCGTTCTCCCGTTGGGAACAGAGAACCTTCTGGCCAAGGCGATCCAGGTTCCACGCTGCGGGCGGACCGTGGCTGAAATCATTGCTCGTGGCAACCGCCGGCGTATCGATCTGGCGAGCCTGAATGGTCGGCACTTCCTCATCATGGCCAGCTTTGGCATCGACGCCGAAGTCATCCACCAGGTGCACCGGAATCGAGGCGGCGGTCACATCCGCCACACCAGCTACATCGGCCCGATCCTGAACGCGATCAGGACCTACCAGCCACAAACCCTGCGGATCCGAGTCGACGACTCGCCCGAGGTCTACGAAGGGCAGCTGGCGGTGATCGCGAACCTCAGCTCCTACGCCTTGAACCTGGGGATGGTTCCGACAGCGGACGGCACGGACGGGCTGCTGGACGCCCGCATCTTTCAGATCCACTCCCCCGCCGATCTGCTGTTCCAGTTCGCCAGTGTGTTGCGGGGGACACACGAAACTTCCAGCTCCGTCACCCGGCTCCGTGGCCGCAAGTTCCACATCGAATCCGACACGCCGGTTCCGATCCAAGTCGATGGCGACGAGGCGGGAACCACCCCCGCCGAGATCACTATCCAGCCGCTGGCCCTTGAGTTTTTCATCCCGTAGACCGCCCCCGCATCAGGAGAACGGACCATGCTTCGACTGCCTCAAATTGCCCGTTGGAAGTTCGCGTTCATTCTCATGACGATTGGTTTCGTGACCGTGAATCTCCCAACCGCCAGTGCCGAGAATCCCCCGCCCCGCCAGGTTCAGTCTCTCAAGACCCCGAACGGCGTCGCCTATGGGATCTGGGGGGAGAAACCGAAGGCCCCCGTTCCCACATTGATTATTCTCGCGGGCACCATCGAGGGAACTCTCGGCGAGGACTACTACCGGCGGGCTGGGAATATTCTGTCGGAGCAAGGCTTCCTCTGTGTTTCGATCGATCTCCCCTGCCACGGAGTTGAGCATCGCCCAAATGAACCCGCCCAGCTGAGCGGATGGCGGTATCGAGCCGAGCATGGGGAAGACTTCGTGGCGGAGTTCTGCAAGCGGCTGAGCGGCGTACTCGATGAGCTGATTGCCCAGGGATACTCCGACCCCGAGCGAATCGCCATTTGCGGCACCTCGCGAGGCGGGTATCTGTCGCTGCAGTTCGCGGCCCATGAACCACGCATTCGCTGCGTCGCCGCTTATGCCCCGGTTACGGATCTGGCCGCCTTGCGAGAGTTTCAGGGAGCCGAGGCGAACGAGATGGTCCAATCGCTCGATGTCCGCAAACAGGCTGACAAGCTTGCGGGTCGTCCCGTCTGGATCATCATTGGCGACCAGGACGAACGAGTCAGCACCGACTCCGCCATCGACCTCGCCCGACGCATAACACGAGCCTCGCTGGCCCGCAAACTGACCAGCCAAGTCGACCTGCACGTCCTTGCCGAACCACGAGGTCACACCACTCCCAACGGAGCTGTCGAGGGCTCAGCTGCCTGGCTGCTGACCCACTGCCCGGTCAAAGACACGCCGAAACAGTAACCATACGCTTTGGCTTCAGACCACACTTCGGCCCCTGGGTCCCCCCCCTCACCACTATTCAATCCGTGTTCCACTGTGTCATCTGTGTCCCATTTCTTCCCGCATGCTGGCTCTTGACTGTGTCATGGCATAAGGACATGGGACACAGATTCCACAGAGGGGCACAGAATTTACGGGAAGCGGAAACGGCCCATTTCGCGAACTCGCTCAGCCCCCTTACCCGTACATCCGGGCGAGGTCTCGGAGATAATCGAGAGCCTCCTCCACCTCGGGCACCTGGGCTCCGCGTTGCCGACCGGCCTTGTCACACCGCGACAGCAACTCCAGCTCCTCGAAGTCGGGATGCTCGCGAAGCCGGCGTTCCGATCTGGCCCCGATGGACCCGTTCCAGATCTTGTGAGCCTCCATGTGGTTCTCAATCAGCCAGTGCGTCCGATCGGTGATGAATCCCTTAAGAGCCTCCAGTCCGGCCGCCACATGTTCCATGGGGTCGATCCCCTTCCCGACATCGTGCAGCAAGGCGGCCAGCAGGAACTCCTCGTCATACGGCAACTCGTCGCGGGCCAGTTCAAATACCTGCAAGCTGTGATACAGCACATCCCCTTCCGGGTGGTGCTTCCGCCCCTGCTCCACAGCTGCGAGGGGCACGAGCAGTGATCGATAGACCGTGAACCGGTCGACCTCATCGCCCGTTCGGGGCAGCTGATCGAGTGCTTCGTCGGGGTACTCCGCAGTCAAGAGTTGCTCCAGTTGAGCAATCGTCGCCCGCTCGATCGCCTTGCCGGTGATTGAGCTTTTGAACACCAGCCGGGCCTTCTCCACCGGATAGAGAGTCAACTCGATCTCAAACGGTCCTTGCACGTGGATGTGCGTGAAGAGCCGTTCCTCACCGTGTTTGCGGACGCGTTTGTGCTCGACCTCGTAGACCATTCCCGCCTCGTCGAGGCAGCCGGTCACGGCTTCGACCGTTGAGGCGAAGACGTGGATATCGATATCGCTCCCGCTGCGAACATGACCGGTCAGTGTGCTGCCGATCAGTCGCGGGCGTAACTTCTTGAGCAACCGCATGACCGAGAGCGCGGTGAGCCGCATCTCGCGAAGGTTCTTGAGCCGGTTTTCGCCTTCGTAGATGAAGGCGAAACGCTGGATCTCGTCGCGGATCTCGGCATTTGAGGGAAGGTCTTTGGGCTTGACCCACCCGCCGCAGATTTTACGGGCCGCTTTGAGTTTGGCTCGGTAATACTCCGACTCCCGCCGTGAGTACATCAGACGGGCGGCCTCAAAAATGATCCGCCGCCGCATCTTGTCGTTGTTCTTGCGAATCGGACTTTCGTCGTGCGATTCGTCACCGTGAGCAGCACCGTCCGTCGGGAACTCTTCCGGCCGATTCATGGGGGTCAGGGCGAGAGCCCTGGATCTCAGGTTTCATGCAAACAAGAAGTTGCAGAGACCGGACAGCCTGGCCCAAGAAAGGTTCGCCCGCAATCCGGTCCGCATCTCTATCGTACGGCTGACGATCACTCCCGCCAAGCAGGAATCGTTTCACCGCCCCAGGCGAATACAAGAACTTCGAACCATTTGCAGTCAGCGAGTACCAAACGCCAGCAAAGATCAGATCGCACGCAGGACAGCTGCGACGCTTTGGCCCATGCGGGTACGGTTCACGCTCATCGCGACGGGGTTACGGTCGCGGATCGGTTCACGCACAACGTTGAGGCGGCACTGCGGATCGGGATGCTGGTGGTGCAGGGTCATCGGAATCATGCGATTCTTCAGAGCCATCACACTGCCAGCCAGTTCCACAGCTCCCGAGCCCGCATCGAAGGTCCCGAAGTAGCTCTTCATGGCTGTGACTGGAATCCGACCGGCGACGTCACCCATGGCGTTGTGGTACGCCCGGGCTTCCACGAGGTCTTCACGACGAGTGCTCTTGCCGTGGGCGTTGATGTGACCAATGTCGGAGGGGGCCAGCTGGGCTCGCCGCAATGCCGACTGCATCGCGTTGACGAGGCCGACACCGTTCGGACGACCCGTTTCCGAGTAACCGTCGCACCCGGCTCCCACGCCGAGGACTTCGCAGTAGATTTCAGCACCGCGGGCCATCGCGTGGTCGTATCGCTCAACGACGAACACGCCAGCCCCTTCGCCCAGAATCGTGCCGTCGCGGTCAACGTCGAACGGACGACAGGCGAGCGACGGGTCTTCCTGGCGGGAGAGGTCTTCATACAGGCTGATGCGGGCGAGGTCGATCGGGTGGATGCTGGAACCGCACGCTCCCACAACCATCACGTCAGCCTGGTCGCGGGCGATGACACGCATCGCCTCCTGCAGGGCCAGAAGCGCGGACGCCTCGGCACTGGTGATCGTGTTATTCGGTCCGCGGGCGTCGTGCTCGATCGCCACATGGCAGGCCGGCATGTTCGGCAGCTGACGCAGGAGCCAGAGGGGAGCAATCCGCCCCATCTTGTCCTCGCCCCAGCGAGTTTGTGCATCGTGTTCGTCAGCGACGAAATCACGAGCAGCATCGGACAGCTCCGACGGGTTGAACGGAATGTGGCCGGAACCGAACTCGACGCCCAGCCGATCGGGATCAACACCACCCGGCTGCAGACCGGAATCTTTCATCGCGAGAGAAGCTGCAACGACACCCAGCTGGATGTCGCGGGACATGACCTTCAGGAACTTCTTCTCGTACAAGTACTTCAGCGGATCGAAGTCGTGAATTTCCGCGGCGAGTTTTGTGGGCAGCGAACCGCTGGAGATAGAGCGCAATGGACCAATGCCGGAAACGCCCTGGGAAAGATTATTCCAGAAGGCGTCCTTCCCGATTCCGATGGGTGAAACAACACCCACCCCGGTAATCACCATCCTGGGGATGGTAGATCCAGCCGTCATAGCCTGACCCCAAACGTGAACCACATCGACCAGCGCCAATATTTCTATCGGCTATTCAGTCGATCCATGGTGAATGCCGGGACAGACAGTCGGCCAACTCATGGAATCGTCAGAATCCATGAGTCACCAGATCTGCAAGACTCCCGCACCACTCCGAACCACCATCCAAGGTCGTCCGGAATGCCAGAGAGCAGGCAAACACCATGTGGAACGCAATCCTCAATTTACTTGAGGAATGGAGGCCTTCGCCTCGTTGGGTTCGCGGTACGCAGCAGTTGTCTGACCCCTGCATGCCTCGAACGTGAGAATTCCCATCGGCTCCGCCGACGGCCTGACCAAAGGTTGGAATTCCCGACAGTTGTATTACACCCGCTAAAGGGCGTTTGGTCAAGTAAATTCCCATTCAATGTGAACATGCGATCACAACACTGAACGAAAATCTCCCCAACCGTTATTCATCGTCTGAACGGCCGCCGCCGGTGAAGCGGAAAAAGTAGTAAACGGCGGTCAGCAGCGACTCCAGCGTCGCAGCCACGTAAGTTAAAGCCGCGGCGTTTAAGACTTTACGCACTGCCACCGCTCCCTGGTCATCGACGAGTCCGAGCTCAGAGAGGTGACGCTTCGCTCGCGAGCTGGCGTCGAACTCCACCGGCAGGTTAATCAGCTGAAAAACCACGACCCCAGCGTACGCAACTAGCCCCAGCAGAATGAGTTGCTTCATGTGAAGGAAAAAACCCAGCATGACCAGAACCATGAACGCTGTCGGGCCGAACTGGGCGGCGGGAATTGCAGCCCCGCGCAGGGCCAGCGGCAAGTATCCCTTGGCGTGCTGCAGTGCGTGACCGGCCTCATGGGCGGCGATCCCGACCGCAGTCGCCGACCGGCCTCGGTAAACTTCAGAGCTCAGGCGAATCACCTTCGCGGTGGGGTCATAGTGGTCGGAAAGATGCCCGTGGGTCTCTTCAATCGCCACATCATGGACACCTTCACTCTCCAGCAAGTGAGCTGCAGCTGCAGCCCCTGACAGAGGTGTGCCGATCTGCATTCCCGCGCTGTAGGTTGAGCGCAAGCGGTATTGAGCCCACATCATCAGCAGGATCGCTGGGGCCGTAATCAGCATCAGTCGATAGTCGAAGTAGAACATCGCAGTCTCCTCTCAATTCGTTCGCAGCCTCCTCGAAGGGAAGCTGGCCACACATCATCGTAGATGTCAGAACGTTCCGGGGACAGGGACGGTTCATTGAAATCGGTCCCCGAAAACTCAAAAGCCCGGGAGAACACTCTCCCGGGCTTGAGGAATTCGCAGCTGGCCGGTCGGCCGTGGGAACTACCAGCTCGGCTTCTCGGGCAGGTATTTCTCGAACTCGGCGATGAGGGCGGCTTCATAAGCCCCCGCATAGGTTCCGGCGAAGAACCGACCGATGGCTTCGGCCTGGAACTTAGCCCAGCTCTGGTCTTCGTGACCGGGATTGATCGGGAAGTAGCGGGCCTTGACTGACAGGGCTGCCTTCATGTCGCCGGGAGCGTCACCGATCATCAGCACCTTGTCGGGTGAGTACCCCTTGGCGATGGCCGCGGTGAGGATCTCCGACTTGCTGCCCATTTCCTGGCCGCAGATGGCGGAGACGTACTGGGCGATCCCGTGCTCGCTCCACTCGGCCTGCAAGGCGGGGGTCGGGGTGGCCGAACAGACGATCAGGTCGGCCTTCCCCTGGAGCAGTTGGAGGCTTTCCCGCACGCCGGGGAATGGGGGCACACCGTGGACGATCGACTTGACGGTGGCGTCCACAGCTGAGGACCAGGTTGAGGCGGCCTTGAGGTCGGCGTCGCCGGTCTTCTCGGCTTCGGCTTTGACGGTGCCGCTGGAAAGCTTGGTCTCGCGTTTGACCCAGTCGCGGAGGCCCTGGAACTTCGGCACCTTGAACCCGCGAGCGATGACCTCGGCCCGCTGCTCGAGGAGGTCGAGAGCCAGCAAATAGGCGGGGAATCGATTGGCTCCCCGCGTCTTGGAGTACAGGTTCGTGAACTCGGCCGCCTCGCGAGCGTACTTCGAGATCGGCTGCAGACCGAAGTAGTTGATAAAGTTGGGGATAAAGCATTCCTTGTGCTTGATCTCCATCGAGTCAAACGCACAGCCATCCGAGTCGATGGCGATCAGGAAATCATGCTTCTTTTGAACGTTAGCCAAGGCGTCAGACACGCGAGGAAACTCCTGGGGTGTGGGGGATACGAATACGCGTAGGGTACGCCGTGAAACGGTTGCCAACAAGCGGAACGATGGGGCTGGCAGCCGCGTTCCGGGAAGTTACCCCGCATTCACAAGCGAGCGATTGTCCGAGACACCTCAGTCATCGTGATCATCGTGATCATCGCGATCATGATGCTCTTCGTGGTGGTCTTCTTGTTCCTGATCGCCTTTGTGTTCGTGATCATCATCGTCTTCGTCGTCATCGTGCTCATCCGGAAGGCGAATGGACCGCTCCTCAATGAGATGCTGTGATGCGTGAAACGCCGACGACACCCCGGGCTGGGGAAAGAAGCCTCCCCCCAGAACCAAAGCGGCGAGAGTCAACACGGCAATGCGCTCACGCCCCCCGATCTGCAACGACACCGACGACGAGTACCGGACACCCGTAAAGAGCAGAAAATAGGCCCGCATAATGGCGATCCCGTTGAACGTCGCGGCAATCACAATCATCGGCCCCACATGCGGGTAGGCCCCGACCGCACCGTCGATCAGCATCTCGGTCCCGATGAATCCGATCGTCCCCGGAAAGCCCACACACCCCAGCCCCGTCAGCAGGAAGCAAATCGCCAGTGCGGGAGCGTGCTCATACAGTCCCTGAAAACGGGTCAACTTCAACCGGCCACGACGGGCCTCCAGGGCTCTCAGAGTGAGACCAAACCCGCCCAGCGACAGACCGGCGGACAACCACACACACATCGCCCCCGTCAACCCGATCGGCGTCGCGACCTCCAGCCCGATCAACACCATCGCGGTATGACTGATCACCATGCAGCAGAAGAACCGCCGGGCATCTTTCTGCACCATCGACAAGGCACTCGCCAGCACAGCTGTCAGCAAAGACCCGAGCCCCAACCAGCGCAGTGACACTTCAGGAGCGTAGGGCACCACCAGCCGTAACGCAGCATAGGCCCCCGCGAGAGGCGTACTCATTAAGAGCGCAGTTCCGAACGTGGCGTTCTCATAGAGGTCGGTCAGCCAGGTCTGGAACGGGAAAATTCCACACCGGATCGACACGCCAAGCAACAGCGGGAACAACTGCCAGAACGACTCGGGACGCCGGCCACAACATTCGACCAGATACCAGCCGATCCCCATCAGCACCGCCGAGGTGGCCATCGACAACATATAGAGGCGAGTCGGTCGTCCACGGCTGCGCAGCTCAAAGTACGGGATCACTGAACTGCCGATGAGCATTAGAATGATCACCCACGGATCGATCGCACTGAACATCGCCAAAGCAAGCGACTCCCCGACCAGCATGGTCGAGAACGAAAACCGGGGCACCTTGGTTCGCAGTGTCGCCAGTGCTGTCAACAAAAACAGCAACGATGTCAGCGGCACCAGCGGGGCACTCAGCTCATCGATCACAAACAACTCGCGCCCGATCAGGCGAGTCATCAGATGCCAGTGATCTTCCGCCTGATGGACATGCAGAGAGTAGAAGTCATACGCCTCGGCAGCTGCGGCGAGCGATGCCAGCACCGCGAAGACCAGACAATGCCGGCGGGCAATCACACGGTCCTGAATCTGAGCCACCCAACCGGCCCCGAGTAGCGGAAGCAGTATTGCGAGTTCAATCCAGGGAAAATGAAGTTCGTTCATGGAAGCGATCGTGTGTCATGCGAAAGAGGGAGAAACAACCACAGCGGCGTCCGACCACCGTGAAACCAACTTCCCCTTCAGTGGTCATCTCCAACGGACCTGTCTGATTTCCCGTTCACCAGTTTCACCACCCACTCGTCAAACCCATCAATCCACTTCAACAAACCGACCAGCGGGTCGACGATGTACTTTTGCAGGATCGCATCGAGAAATCCGCGATGCAGGGCCAGCCGGTACATCCGGGTTCGCCAGCGTTGCGGAAGTGCCGATGACCAGCGGGGCGGTACCAGAGCCATGCGTCCGCCGATCGCGTTCTCCAGAATGCCGTAGTCATGCAACAGAGACGGAGCGCGGACAAACTGCAACGTCCGCATGCACCCGTGCCCGAGGATGTGAACCAGCGGAATGTACAACAGCTTGGGCATGTTCCAGCGATGTCCCAACCACGCGAACAGGCCGATCTCCGCCACGATGAAGCCGACTTGAGTCAGCGAGGCAAACGACAGCGCCGACTTGATGTCGGTCTGCACCCGCCCGGTGAATGCGGCAAAGAGTGCGGACGAGAGTCCCAGAATCACGACCAGCGCCGACAGAGCCGGCGACAACGCCAGAATTGGACTGACTCGCAGCAGCAAGTATGCCCCTAAGTGAACCGACAACGCTCCGTAGAACACCGCACTGGAAGGCGTCGGCCCCTCCATCGCTCGCGGTAACCACCCCGAGAATGGAATGAGCGCTGACTTCCCCGCCACGGCAATCAACAACAGAACCCCGACGGTGAATGCCTGTGCCGGAGGCAGTGAGGCCACGCCTTCCGGCCAGTCCCCCGCCCCCATCAGCGAGTCAAAGTCCCCTTCACCCGACAGATGATGCAACAACAAGGCTGCCATCAGCAGACCACAGTCCGACAACCGGTAGACGATCCACACCCGCAGTCCGTTACGACACGGGTTCTGCCGTTCCTGGTAGAACGCCACCAGCAATGTTGACGCCAGCCCCACCAGTTCCCATCCGGTGAACAGCGTCTCGATCGTGCCCGCCAGTGATGTCAGCACCATCCCGAGCACGAAGATCGAGTACAGCATGAAGAACCGGTTATACCCGGCCTCTCGATGCATGTATTTCTCTGCAAAGGCCCCGATCGTCCCGCACAAAATGAACGTGAGAATCACAAAGGGAACCGAAAGGCGATCGAATTCAAACTTGAACGAGAAATGGAACAGGGAGTGGTGATCGTGCTGGGAGTTGGCCAGCTCTCGGGCAGTCATATGCCCATGTTCCGTCACGACGACCCAGTGTCCCAGTTCAATTGGCACCCGGTGATCGTCGTCGTTCAACATCATCACCAGGATGGCCATCGACGCCAGCAAACCGCCGACCATCGCAAACTGAACCAGGCGGCTTGACCAGCGTTCAGACAGCGGGCGATCGATGATCGAAGCCACGCCCAGCACCACCACTAGCAGAGCTGGGCAGCCCACCACGATCAGTCCCAGAATCGTAAACCAGTTCATGAGGTCAAATCCGCGATCAAGATCGGTCGAATCGAATGGCGTGCTTCAAAAGACTCAGGAGAAACAAACGAGGTCACTCCGTCCCGGGAGTCATCCGCTCACCGGGGCGGGAACCTGCCGTTCCTCGGCCCCGTTCACGTCGATCTCGGCAAAGTCCATGTGTTCCCGCCACCCTCGGAACCAGACGGCGGAACTTTTCGCCCGGGGAAGCTCATTCACCGAGGGACTGTACGGGACGTACTCCCCATTCTGATAGAGCTGAACCTGTGAGCTGTCGGGATCGAGCAACGCCAGTTGAACCCAGCCATTGCGAAGGATATTTCCGACAGCCGGGTTGCGTTTCATGATCTTCTCGATGGCTTCGGGACGGGCTTCGATGACAAATAGACAGCGGATCGGTTCGTGAATCTCCACTCCCTGCCACGGAAGTCCCGTGCGCAGGTCGCTGGCTGCCCCGTCCATGACCCCCAGCAGCGAGGTCACATTGTGCGGCAGCTTGGTCCCCGCCCCCCAGCCCACCGAGTCGACATAGGAGAAGTAGTACTGCAGGTTGATCCCCGAACAGACAATGACCACAGCCCCCAGAATCCGACCGAGAATCGTGCTCTCCGCATCGTCGAGCGTCGGATCGTACGAGACCAGAAACGAGCGACGATCGAGGTACAGCCCGTGCGTCCGCTCGCGTCGCCCGACGACACACATGGCGTTCGAGGCGTTCCCGAACTCGGGGCGAGTCTGGGCCAGATCCTCTGATCGGTTCTCGACATGCTCACGTGCATCGCTGGGAGTAATGTCGAGCGGAGCGGAATAGAAACGTCGGCAACGCTCCTGAGCATTTCGCCGGCTGGCTTCTTCCAAATAGTCGCGGGCTGTCTCGAAATCTGAGGTATGCGTCCGCGGCAGCTGATCGAGATCGAAATAGGTGAACGTGTCCTTGGTCGTGTTATGCAGCCCGCCAATGAATACGGTTGAGTCGGGAATGGCGATCCCCCGCTCTGCGAGCAGTCTTCTCACGCGGGAATCATTGAGCATCGCCGCCAGTGCGCGGGCGTTGGCTCCCCCGGCACTTCCCGAACAGGCCCCGCAGTCATAGCACGACTTGTGAGGGTTATTGAGGCAGAACGCCCCGTGCCCGAAGAAAAAGACCAGCCGGGCAAACCCCGAGCGGAGTCCCGTTTCGCTCAGGATCTTCTCTCCCACATCCGCCATTTCCGTCAGAGTGAAGCCGATCGACTCTCCATCGGGACCAGGCTGTTCCGTGGTTCGTTCGATGCGCAGCCGAGTGATGCGAGGTGGCTCAACAACACTTCCGATTGCCTGACGAAGCTTGGATGTCGTGGCCGGAAAGAGCACGCGAGCCACGAGCGGGAAGGACGCCAGAACCCCCAGCGACGCCGTTAGCAACGCCCCCCCGGTCATACTTCGGGAACCGACATGCACCTGATGCGAAGCTGTGGCGAGTCGCTTGCGGGCGGTCGATCGTCGGCGATTCGACTCCGCCAGACTGAAGACGACTTCCTCGATGACATAGTTCTTGGGGCGGACCACGATCGGGCAGAGAGCCTGATAGTAGGCGTCGGACACTCCCTTGTAGTACATCGCCACGCCAAAGAAACCGGCAGCTCCGAACGTCTCGGCCTTGGGACAGATCTCTTCCAGATGGCGGCGGAACGACTCCTCACGAGTATCGATGCAGTAGACCGACTGAAAGAGGGGCTTCTCGATCTTGGGCTTCTTTCGATCGCGCGTGTGAATCGCAATCGCATCGAGAGCCTGAGTCCGGAACCGGCGTTCAAACGCCTGATGAAAGACTTTCCGTCGCTGAGGCGGATGGAATGCTTCGATCTCTTCGACCAGCACGCCCCACTGCTCTTTCGACATCGCTGCCAGGTCGGCGGCTGACCACCCCTGAATCTGGGCGAGCTGAAAGACCTGAATCGCTCGTTCTTCGTGAGTCGTCTCGATGGCCGGATAGACACGACTTTTCAACACCCCGCGCAGATCTGCCAGAGACTTCACCTCGGGCATCTCTCGCCGCACCAGGTAGCCCAGCGCGACACGCAACAAGACAAGTCGCACAGCCATGTACTCGACCAACGTGCCGGGAGGCATGGGGTGGCCGACACGATCGCCCCGATCTTCCGCCTGCCAGATCGTCCCGGCCCACCCACGCAGGGCGAGCAGTTCGCGAGTCAGAAACTCCGGCGACTCTTCGTTTGAGACGCCCAGCAAACGGAGCGAATCGGCAATGACCTCGACCGGGGACAACGATGACAACCGCTGCAGTTCACCAGGCAATTCCCGGAGCCAGCGTTCGACCAGTCGATCCTCGCCATACAGTTCGACGAACGTCTTCCAGAACCCGCGGTCACGATTGGGCAGTTCCCACGTCGCCAGCCCCTGGTCGACAAACCTCGCACAAAACGGAATCAACACCTCGTTGAACAGCCGGTCACAGTCCTCGCCCGTGGCCGCCCGGAAGAGGTCCCGATGGCGAATCTGTTGGGATAAGTCGTGGCGTAGAGGAAGCCCCTGCACTCCGCTGCGGCTGACTTCCCAGAGAGCTTTCAAAGCGAACGCCGTCCACTCCTCATGCGTCCATCTCTCGATGTTGGAGTCCAGCACCTGGGGGAGAGACTGACGCCAGGGATTCGAGGGGTTCGCACGGACCTCACGCATGGCCCACTGCCGGGTTTTCTCGGTGGCTCGTTCAGCCACCTCGGGCAGGACCTCCTCGCCATACCGGGACAGGGCGTCGGTCTCGGCGATGAACCATTCAAGCTCCTCCGTCGGTGCCAACCGGACGGGCGACATCAGCATTGAAAGCCGCAAATCAAACAGGGTCCCGGATGGTCCGACCGACATCCCGCCTCGATCCCCCAGATCGGCTTTCAATTCATTGATCAAGTCGACCGTCTGGATGCGCCCCTTCGCCAGCTTCTCCCGGTAGACATCCTCCGACAGGTACGTCTCGTTCCCAAACAGCTCTCGTCCCCGCTCCAGTCCCTGATCAAACGGGAGGTCCTCCAATGCCTGGAGGGAATTGAGAAACACAAAGGCTGTGATCGGACCTTGGGCGGGGAGCAGCTTCGCCGCCTCGACCAGGTGTTGTTGAATCCAGTTGCCCCGTTCCACGACGCACTCCGCTCACATATTCAGGCGAACAGTTCAGGATGAAATAAGTTGATGCAATCGCAATGCCATCCCGGCTGAATGTCTCGCTCACCAGTCACTTCGGGAGCTGTTTTGCAATTACGGCGACAGAAATGCTCCCCCCGGCCCCGGAACAGTACTCCCTTGAGGCACGGTGAAACCCGTCTCAAGAGCCAATTCACCAGCCAGCGGGGTCGTGGCTGCCCGCTTCCGACGTCCAGAGCCCCTGACGCGAAATTCTCGTTCTCAGGAGTGGGGCTGCCGGCGGGTCACAGCCATATCTTGAGCCAGCGTCTGCTCATTAAACATCCATCGTCCGCGCACTCAATTATCAGTGATCGCCTACAACTCAGGCTGGTCGTTTTCGGACCAGACTGAGCGAGCAATCTCGATGTTCAAGCTTCGTATCTTGTTGCGGAGGCTGCCGCGAGTAATTCCGAGGATTCGGGCTGCCTGAACCTGGTTCCCCTCAGTGTGACGCAAAACCCGGACCAGAAGCTCTCGCTCCATCAGTTCCAGGCTTTCCGCGTAGAGGTTTTCGCTCCCCTGCGCGATACGCCCGCCGACGAAGGCGTCCCAGTCGGTCCCCGTGGCCGAGTTCGAGACGGGGAGGTCCTCCTTGGGGCCCGTGGTTCCGAACCGCACACTTTCCGGCAGAAAATCGGGCAAGAGCACCGAACCGTTGGCTTGCAGGAGCGACTGTTTCAGCACGCTCTGCAACTCTCGAACATTCCCCGGCCATGAGTAGGCCTCCAGCAGTGTCATTGCACTCTCGTCGATCTGGGGATCGGGCTTGCCGAGGTCGTTCCCCAATCGCCGCAGGTAATGCTCGATCAACAGCCGGAGATCCCCTCCACGCTCGCGCAGGGGGGGCAAATGAATCGAAAAGACATTCAGCCGGAAATAGAGATCCTTGCGGAATCGTCCGTCATCCGACATTGCCTCCAGATCGGCATTCGTCGCAGAAATGAGGCGGACATCCGTCTTGACGGTGGTCGTCCCGCCCACGCGTTCGAAGCATTGTTCTTGAATCAAACGCAGGATTTTCGCCTGCGTCATCGGGCTCATTTCGCCAATCTCATCCAGAAAGATCGTGCCGCCGTGGCACTGTTCGAACCGACCGATGTGCTTGTGATCGGCTCCGGTGAACGCCCCTTTTTCGTGTCCGAACAGCTCGCTCTCCAGCAAGCTATCGGGGATCGCCGCACAGTTGATGGCCATGAACGGCTTGTCGGCCCGCTTGGAGTGCTGATAAATCGCCCGGGCCACGAGTTCCTTGCCAGTGCCGCTCTCGCCCCGGATCAACACGGTGACATCCTGACGGGCGACTCGTCCGATGGACTTATAGACCTCCTGCATCGGCGGACAGCGACCGATCAATGTGTCACCCGAGATCGAGGCGGGTGAGGTGTCCACCTCGGGGAGTGTGGCGGGCACGCGCATCAAACGGCTGGCCCGGATCGCCCGGTCGATCACCTCACGCAGCACCGCCAGATCGAGCGGTTTCAGCAGGTACTCGAACGCCCCTTCGCTGATCGCCTGAATGGCGAGATCGGTCGTCCCGTGCCCCGTGACCATGATGACGGGCACCCGGGCATCCAGCTTCCGCAGGCGGTGATAAGTCTCCAACCCCGACGCATCGGGAAGGTGCACATCCAGCACCACGGCATCGGGCGAAATCTCTGCCAGCATCTGAACCGCCTGGGCGGCACTCCCCGCTTGCTCCAGTTGGATTCCGGTATCTCGAAAGGCTCTCGTGAATGCGTGCTGGATCGAGGGCTCGTCGTCAACCACCAGCAATCGAGTCATCGTCATGCGCTTGCTCCTGCCAGTTGTTCGACATAGGCGGGAAGTGACACGCGAAACAGAGCCCCGCCGGTCGGAGCTTGCTCCACACTCACCCGCCCCCCATGGGCTTCAACAATCCGTCGGGAAATCACGAGTCCCAACCCGAGCCCGGTTTCTTTATTGGTTGCAAACGGTTGAAACAGTCTCGGCAGCATGTCAGGGGCGATTCCGGGACCGGTGTCTTCCACACACAACTCCGCATTCCCGTCGACCAGTTGAGTCGTAAAGGTCAACCGCCCCTCGTGAGGCATGACATCCAGCGCATTCATCGCCAGGTTCAACACCACCTGTTGCATCTGATTCACATCGGCCGAGACAGCCACGCCGTGATCGGGGGCATGCAGCACCATCTCGACTCTCTGGCGAGAGGCTCGCCCCCGGATCAACCCCATCACGTTCCGCACTATCGTTTCCAGATCAATGCACTTCTGTTCCGGCTCCGTCAGCCGGGCATAGTCGAGGAACGTTTGCAAAGAGCGTTCCATGCGCTGGACCTCGCTCTCGATAATCCGCAAATCTTCCGCAGCCATCCCTCCGCGGGTCCCCTGCTCCAGTTCGGCCTGAACCAGCAATTTGATGGAGGTCAACGGGTTACGCACCTCGTGGGCCACACCAGCAGCCAATTGCCCGAGAGCTGCGAGATGTTCCGCTCTCAGCACCTCGCGATCGCGCTGCTGCAACATGGCCACAAATCGCTCAATGCGTTCCGAGAGTGAATCCATCTCGTCATGCAGAGCCACCACATTGCCGTCCCCGGTCAGCACGATCTCCGAGGCCGATGGATCGAGCTTTCCCGCCGCGTCACGAACTTGAACCTGCAGTCGACGGATCGAGCGGGACACCCCTTGCGACACGCCGAACCCGAAGACCAGTCCGGCGATCCCTCCCAGGCCGACAACCCACACCAGCCCCCAGGTCGTCCTCCGCAACAGCTGGGAATGCTGATCCGCAGAATACTGCAGCTTCTGCGAACAGGCGGCTTCGAGGTCATGGCTCGGTCGCACCATCTCACGTTCCAGCCGCTCCACAAATCGCGGCACCACCGACTCATCGATCTGGACTCCCCCACTGGGCAGGGCGTTCCATTCCTGAAGATGCGTCTGAAAGGCGAGATTGATTTTGGCCAGCTGTTCCGAATTGACCTGGTCGGCGTTCCGCTGAAGCGATTCCTGGAGAAGGGTCTGGGCTCGACGATGGACCGAATTGAGTGTGCGGACCCGATCCTTAATCAGCGCAATCAATTCCGTGAAACATTCTTCCAGTTCGGCGGCGGTCCTCATGCGCGCCGCGTTGACACGCAAGTCCGCCGCGGCATTCCGTTGTTCACGAACCAGTCCCAAGGCAGCCACGGCACTCAACACCGCCAGCAGGAGACTCAACCCCAGCAATGGCCAGATGAGATGGAAACGCTGCGTCATGTCGCCCCCAAGTTGGAAACTCTCCTCCCCCGAAGGTGTATTCAAACAGGGTGGCCGTTGAGAAGCCAGCGTGGCTTCTGAGAGATCAGGCCGAGGGGTCGCAATCATGGGGAATATCCCGAAACTCAGGGAGTCTCTCACCTTCCAGCAAGAATTGGACCCGTGGTACATGAATTGCTTTTATCCCCGGGCAACCCGATCTTGTATGTGTCAAGCTGTCAAAGTCTTTACGACAAACAGCTCTTCGTCCCGGAGTCCCCATGAGTCAGCCTTCCATTGGCACATCCCCACAGCGAGTGGAAATTAACTACGCTCAGGATGCCTTTTCCGGGTTTCTGGTCTTCCTGATCGCGCTGCCACTCTGCCTGGGGATCTCGATCACCAGCGGCTGTCCCGCTCTTGCGGGTATCTTTACCGCCATCGTCGGCTCATTCGTGTGCGCTCTGATCAGTAACTCCGAGCTGACCATCAAGGGCCCTGCTGCCGGACTAATTGCCATCGTTCTCGGGGCGGTGACTGAATTCAAAGACATGGGCATGAGCGATCACGAGTCGTATCGCATGATGCTCGCGGTCGGAGTCGCTGCCGGGGTGATTCAGATCTTGTTTGGCGCGCTCAAGATCGGGATTCTCGGCGAGTTTTTCCCGCTCTCGGCGGTTCACGGACTGCTGGCTTCTATCGGCGTCATCATTTTCACCAAACAGCTGCACGTTGCTCTGGGCGTGATGAATGTCAAAGGTGGCCCCTTCCAACAGATCGCACAGATTCCCCACTCCATCCAAAACATGAATCCAGAGATCGCCCTCGTCGGCATGGTAAGTCTGGTCATTCTGTTTGGCATGCCGCTCATCAAGAACCCGATCATCAAGCGCATTCCAGCCCAGCTTGTCGTCATTGTGGTCGCCATCGCTATGGGGCTCTGGTTCCATATCGCTGAGACGCATGAGTACCGTTTCGCCGGAAACCACTATTTGCTGAACAAAGATTATCTGGTCAACGTCCCCGACAGCCTGTTCAAGGCCATCACGACCCCCGACTTTTCTGCCTTACAGAAGTGGGTCGCCTGGAAGTGGGTCATCATGTTTGCCTTGATCGGCAGCCTGGAGTCGCTGATCAGTGCCAAAGCTGTCGACCTGCTCGACCCGCTGAAACGTAAGACGAATCTCGACCGCGATCTTCTGGCCGTGGGCATCGCCAACACCGCCGTGGCGATGATCGGTGGGCTGCCCATGATCTCGGAAATCGTCCGCAGCAAAGCCAACATCGACAACGGGGCACGGACGCGGCTCTCTGGGGTGTGCCATGGGCTGTGCCTGCTGCTGTTTGTGTCGCTGGCCCCCGGACTGATTCGCGAGATTCCCAACGCGGCACTGGCGGCGATGCTGGTCTATACAGGAATGCGATTGGCGTCCTGGAAAGAGTTCGCCCACATGCAGCACATCGGGACCGAGCAGCTGATCGTGTTCGTGTCGACCCTCATTGGAGTGCTGGCGACCGACCTGTTGATCGGGATCGCCATCGGCATCGTGGTCAAGCTGATCATCCACCTCTATCGAGGCGTCCCGTTCAACTCCCTGTTCCATGCAAAGCACGAGATCGAGTACCGCCCCGATGGAAAAACGGTGATCCACGTCGACCGCTCCGCCGTCTTCAGCAACTGGATCTCTCTGCGAAAGAAGATCGTCCATCACGGCGTCACACTCGGCCAACCAGTGGTCGTGGACTTGTCAAAGGCCCGACTGGTTGACCACACGGTGATGGACAAGATTTACGCCCTTCAGAGTGATTTGCAGTCCGAGGGTAGGAGCCTGGAGATCTGCGGACTCGATACACACATCCACCTGTCGAGCCACGATCTGTCCGCTCGTCGACTCCCCAAGCTGTAATCACGAAGCGAGTCCGAGAAGGTTGTCCAATGAACTCGCTTCGCCATGAATGGTCGAACCGAATCCGCCTTCAGTTCATGGCGGTGTGTTACATCATTGGCCTCGGTTTGACTCAGACTTGGGAGCACAATCGACCGCACCATGTCTGGCTCGATGCGACCGCCATGTTTCTGGTGACCTGTGGCGTCGGGATCCGGTTGTGGGCGATGGCGACCATTTCTCATTCGACAAACCCGCAGTTCGTCGATGTGGGCCTTTACTCAATCACCCGCCACCCGCAGTACTGGGGAACATTCCTGATCGTGCTCGCCCAGTGTTGTGCGTGGCAGAGCATCTCGCTGGTCGTGATGTCACTGGTTCCGGTGATTCTGTATCTCTTCTACATCGTGCCCTCCGAAGAGCGCCAACTGCGAGCCCGCTTCGGCGAGGCCTATGTCAACTACCAGTCCCGAGTCCCCAGTTGGTGGCCACACTGGTCAGCATATGTGCGTGACCCACAGCTTGACTTTCACTCCGTCGGAATTCGACAGGAGTTTCAGCGAGACCTCTGCTGGAGTGCGATGACAGCTGTGGCGTGCTGGTACTCGTCCTTGGCCCACCTCGCCCCTGTGCCGCACCATTGAGCCGTGGTTCAGAGACCAGGGGCAGTGATGGGATCGCGGAAAAGAGAGCCCGTCAACCGCGTCAATCCGTCCGAAAAAATCTGACATACGTTCGACGACGAACGATCTGCCAGCGACCACGCGTAACGTAAGTCCCGGTGACATCGGGGGCTCGTCGACGTGGCTTCGTGCTCGACAAAATGGTCTTGTGGCACCTCTGACCCGTGGATACGATCCCGCCCCGACTCAGCGGCAGATTCTGCCGGGAGGAGATTGAACAACACCAGGGTGGCACGGAAGCCACCGAGGCTGGCGTTGTTGACACTCCTCGGATTGTCGGTGTTCTGGCACGGAGGCCTCGCGTATGAGCTCGAGAGCAGGCAGTTCCTTCGTTACGTTTCTCATGTCGATCCCCGTCGTAGCTGCGGGCATGGTGGCCTTTTTTGGCGTCCCACCACTTTCGACCGTGATCGCCGCCACACGCGGCCTGAACAGCAAACTGCAAAACTTGAGTTCCAACGACGGCGAACCTGCTCAGTCGTCCTCATCGCAGTTCGAAGAATGGGACGGCGAATCTGCCCCCAGCTGGGAGAGTGAGGGAACCGAAGAGTCGCACTCACCCGACCACAACCACGATAAGCCCAAAAAGAAATCCCGCGAGGTCGACGACCTGGGGTTCTCGCTTCCCTCTGACGACGAATCAGAAGACAAGCCGTCGGAGGACTCCAGCAATAAACGTAAGGCAACTCCTCGCAAACGCCGCAACGAATCCGCCCAGGCAGATCAGTTCGAGTGGCAAGACAATCTGATCGAAGCCAAAAACACCAAGTCTCTCGATGAGGCAAAAACCGCGGACCTCGGGAACGAGAAGTTCAACTCCAAGTTCCAGAACGCCAACGACAAGAAGTCCGACACACCGCTCTCCATGAAAGAGGCGCTGAAGAAACTCAACTCGCTCGGAGTGAAGAACTATCACCTCGAACGGGGCACCGACCAGGACACGTGGCTCTTCGTCTGCATCTTCTCGCCGGGCGATGACTCGCGGGTGGTCCACCGCTTTGAAGCGGAGTCGACTGAACCCGAGGGAGCTGTCGCCGAAACGCTGAAGCAGATCGACAGCTGGCTTCTGAAGCGATTCCGCGACAAGCAACCAATCTCCCAGACGGCATTGTAATTTCCATGCTTGAGTCTGCTGGCTATCCCGGCCTGTCCCACTCGCCGGTTGGCGGGGAAAGCTCCCCGTTCGCGACCGCCCTCCCCTTCGCGTACGGAAGAGACTGGGCGTGGTCGGTTCGATCGGCCAACGCCACCACAGCTCGTCCCGCAGCTGTACGAGAGACCGTTCAGCGGACTGCCGCACTGCAGCGGTTGGAAGCAGCCCTCTTCGTCGCCGAAGGCACACTGACGGCCCGCAAGCTGGTCCAGTTCGCAGCTTTGCCTGAGGCATCCGCGATCCCCGGCATGATCGACGCCCTCAATGAGGCCTACGACTCCAGCGGCTCGGCCTTTCGCGTGGAGCGACTGGCAACCGGGTACCAGCTGATGACCCGGCCGATCTACGCCCGCTGGCTCGACAAGATCCACGAGCGACAGGCCCGTCTCAAGTTGTCGCAGGTCGCTCTCGAAACGCTCACCATTATCGCTTTCCGCCAGCCCCTGACGCGGGCCGACCTGGAGGAAATCCGCGGCGTCCAATCGACCGAGATCCTCAAACAGCTGATGGATCGCGGCCTGGTGAAGATTACCGGCGAGCACGACTCGCTGGGTCGACCGTACTTGTATGGGACCACGCGACTCTTTCTGGAGTCGTTCGGCATCCGCTCGCTCGATGAGATGCCGATGGCAGCTGAACTCCGTCGCCCCGCCCACGCCGTTTCGACCGATGCCCCCAAGACCGGCGAACAGGCGGCCTAATCCTGCTCGCGACCGGCACGCCCCCTAACAAAAAACCTTTGCGGAACCGAACAGGCTCCGCAAAGGTCTGAATTCTTTCACAACTCCAACCCTCCCCCGGAGTCGTTACTCCTCATCATCCCGCAGCTTGGCGAGGATGCTGATGTCATCGAGCGTGCTGGTGTCGCCGATTGATTCCCGACCAGCTGCAATGTCGCGGAGCAGACGCCGCATGATCTTGCCGGACCGGGTCTTGGGCAAGGCGGGCGTGAAGCGGATCTGATCGGGAGTCGCCAATGCCCCGATGTGCTTGCGAACGTGGTCGATCAGTTCCTTCTTCGCCGATTCGGGAGGCATTTCGCCCTTCGGAATCACGAAGCAGCAGATGCCTTCGCCCTTGATGTCGTGCGGGAAGCCGACGACCGCAGCCTCCGCGACCAGCGAGTGCGAGACAAGTGCCGACTCGACTTCCATCGTGCTCAGCCGGTGGCCCGAGACGTTCAGCACGTCATCGATGCGGCCCATCACCCAGAAGTAACCGTCCTCGTCCTTACGGGCTCCGTCGCCCGCAAAGTAGAGCCCTTCCAGCTTGCCGAAGTAGACTTCTTCGTACCGCTTGTGGTCGCCGTACAGCGTCCGCAGCATGCTCGGCCACGACTGCTTCACGACCAGCAAACCGCCCTGATTGGCTGGGACGGGGACGCCCTTTTCATTAACGATCTCAGCCACGACGCCAGGCAGCGGTCGCGTACACGAACCCGGCTTGGTGGCTGTGATCCCGGGCAGCGGGCTGATCATGAGTGCCCCGGTTTCGGTCTGCCACCAGGTATCAACGATCGGACAGCGCTCACCGCCGATGACCTTGTGGTACCACATCCACGCCTCGGGGTTGATCGGCTCACCAACCGAGCCGAGCAGTCGCAACGACGACAGATCGTACTTGTTCGGCCACTCATCACCCCACTTGATGAACGCGCGGATCGCGGTCGGAGCGGTGTAGAAGATGCTGACCTTGTACTTCTCGATGATCTCCCAGAACCGTCCGTTATCGGGCCAGTTCGGGGCACCTTCGAACATCACGACGCTGGCTCCATTCGCCAACGGACCGTAACAGATGTAGCTGTGACCGGTGATCCAGCCGATATCGGCGGTACACCAGTAAGTGTCTTCTTCCTTGAGGTCGAAGACCCACTTGCTGGTCATCATCGTGCCCAGCAGGTAGCCAGCTGTGGTATGCAGGACGCCCTTGGGCTTCCCGGTCGACCCACTGGTGTAGAGGATGAACAGCGGGTGTTCCGAGTCGACGGGCACCGCGTCACAGTCGGCACTGACGCCGTCCATCAGTTCGTGCCACCAGTAGTCGCGGTCAGGCACCATGGTGACTTCGCCACCCGTCCGGCGGACCACGACGACCTTCTGCACGCTGGGCGAGTGCTCCAGGCTGTCGTCCACAGCCTGCTTCAGCGGGACTTCCTTGCCGCGACGCCAGCCACCGTCGGCAGTCACGACCACTTTGGCCTGGGCATCGTTGTTACGGTCAGCCACTGCGTCCGCAGAGAAGCCGCCGAAGATGATCGAGTGCGTCGCCCCGATGCGGGCACAGGCCAGCATGGCGATCGTCAGCTCGGGGATCATCGGCATGTACAGGGTGACGCGATCACCGGTCTGCACGCCGAGGCGAATCAGCACGTTGGCGAACTTGCAGACCTCGCGATGCAGGTCCTGGTAAGTCAGCACGCGGGTGTCGCCGGGCTCACCTTCCCAGATAATCGCCGCTTTGTTCTTCCGCCAAGTCGCCAAGTGGCGATCGACACAGTTGTAGCAGGCATTCGTCTCGCCGCCGACGAACCATTTGGAGTTCGGCATCTTGCCTTCGAGCGCCGTGTCGAAAGGTTTAAACCAGGAAATGTGCTCCTTGGCCAGATCACCCCAGAACCCGGCCGGGTCGTCTTTGGCCCGGTTGAACATGGCCTGGTACTGCTCTTCGCTGCTGATGTTGGCCAGCGCGGTGAACTCCTGGGGAGGAGGAAACCGGCGGGTTTCGTTGAGCGTGCTTTGAATGTTGTGACCGTGCGCAGAGTCAGACATGGGGGACACTCGAAAGAGGTTTATGGTTTACGGTGGTGGGTTGATCGATGAAGAAACGGGCAGAATTCAGGCCTCGGAGGAGAATCCGAGCCCCTGAGCGTAAAGAGAACGTTAAGACCGTGCAATTCACCGCGAGCGGGACAGCTTTCGCTGTGGACGTTTTTCACTCACGGTGAGGGGAGCCGATGACTCCCCGCCGGTCAGGTTACTGAGCCGGCTTGTCTGCTGGGGGACTCGCCACAGCTGGAGCAGCTGGCTTAGCGGGGGCGTGACCACCGTGGGAGGTGTTTTTCGCCACGATGATGATTCCGACCGCGACGAGCAGCATGCCAACGCCGAGCATCGGCTCGAAATGGGCTCCCTTGCTGCGAAACATCAGGTATTGCGTGATCGCGGTCACAGTCACAGCCCCGCCGAACACGATCGGCATGACCAGCCCCGGACCGGCTCCGGCCTTGCCGGCATTCATCACGGCAAAGGTCAGCGTCAGAGCCCCGAAGGCCCCGAGCGAACCGGCCAGGAAGCCCCACTTGGCGGCGGGGTAGTACTTGCCACTGAAATCGAAGCTGTCGCCGAATTTGGCCATCGCAGCTGCACCGCCGACGCAAGCCCATACCAGGTAAGCAACTCCGATGAACAGATAGGGTTTGAACGCACTCCATTCGGGAGGCTTGGCGGAACTGCGGGCATTTCCGAGCGCGGGGCCATACACCCCCCAGAAAAATGCCGTCAGCAAGGCAAAAAGAATGGCGAGAGAGCGTTCAGACATCGATCCAATTCCTCGAACAAGCTGGAGTGGGTCCCGCACGGTTCCCGGCCAGCCGGTGACAACAGGCCCGCTATAGTAACGCGGTTTTGATGCGTTGTCGTCCGTTCGACATGGTGGACTGAAAACTACAGCAATTGCCCGCGCGTTCGCAGTGGCCTGGGTGAGAGGGGCCGTTTGCTCGCGACCTCATGCCCCCGCCAGCTCCCTCAATCTCAGCTCACTGATCCGCATCTCTCCGAGCCTCGAAGAGGCGACAGCCAGTAGCCCTGGGCGTCAGCCCTGGGAGAACCGACGCCCATACTCAGATAGCCGCGAAGCGGCGACAGGAGAGTTGTTCAAAGAACCTCATCGATTAGGGGCCTGAGGGAAAGATCGCCCTTGGAACATCGCCTGTCGCCGCTTCGCGGCTGCGTCCATGCATCCCCCCACCCGCAGGCTGACGCCTGCGGCTACTGGCTATCGCCTCTTCGAGCCTTTGGGCACCGAGGACTTGCATTGAGCCCCGTCGCCCCGGCCTTCATGCCCTTTCCTACCTAAAGCACGTCATCGCGTTCCCCCATCGAGTTCGCAACGACAGAGTAACGGCGTTCATCTCATTTCTCCTACAATCTCCCTCATGTCGACCTCTACCCCTGCCCCAGCAACGACCTCACTCGCATGGACGGTGGATGAATCTCCACTGTCGATCGGTCCGCGCGTGATGCCATCGCGGTATTTCCTGGCTCCGCTGGCGGGGTATACGCATCTGGCGTTTCGCCGGGTGATTCGCGGGTTAGGAGGACTCGGGCTGGCGACGACTGATCTGGTGCAGGCGACGCTTCTGCTCGCCCGTCGCCCCCGGTCACTGGAGCTGATTGAGACAGACCCGCACGACATTCCCTTGTCGGTCCAGATTTTCGGAGGCAAGGTCGGCGAACTCGCCAGGGCGGCCCGCTTGTTGGAGAGCAAGGGGTATCAGGGCATCGACCTCAATATGGGCTGCCCGATGGCCCACATCAATGGCCAGGGCGGCGGGGCCAAGTTGATGTGCGACACCGACGGGGCCTGCGGGCTGGTCGATCAGGTCGTGAACGCCGTCTCGATCCCCGTCACTGTCAAGATGCGGCTCGGCTGGGACTCCACGCGACTCAATGCTCCGGTCCTCGCCCGCGAGTTTGAACGCCTCGGCGTTGCCGCCGTGACGATCCACGGTCGCACGCGGGCCCAGGGATTTCACGGCTCGGTCAGCATTGATGGCATTCGCTCCGTGGTTGAGGCTGTGGACCGCATCCCGATCATTGGAAACGGCGATGTCCGCACCCCGCAGCAGGCTCTCGCAATGCGGCAGCAGACCGGGTGCCAGGCAGTCGCAATCGGTCGCGGAGCCCTGCTCGACCCGTGGATCTTCCAGCGAATCGACCGGGCTCGTCGGGGTGAGAACTCCGACTTTACCCCCTCCGTCGAGGACCAGATCGCCTTCCTGCGTCAGCATTTCCACCTGATGTACGAGCAGCACGCCGACTTCAGCTGCCTGATGTTCCGCAAGTTCGCAGCGTGGTACGGGGCACGGCTCGGCGTGCCGGAAGACCTGGAAGACCGCCTGCGCCGGTTCGAGTCGGTCGAGGAGTTCGAGGCCATCGTCGACCAGATCGCCGCCCGCCATGGCGAACGCGAAACGACCGTGCCCACCGCACTGATCAAAGTCCCCAATGGCCCGATTGAGCATTGGTAGTAAAAAGCCGGGAGGGCAAGGCTCCTGCCGAGCCGCGACACCAGGAGAATGCCCCCCCCGAATTCAGCGGCTCAGCGGGAGCTTCGCCCTCCCGAATGACCATTCCAGTTAGACCTGCTTCGCAGCCCGAACCATTTCGACAACGACCTTCACGCCTTCGGCGAGAGGGAACTTCTCGGGATCAGATTTGGTCCGCTGCTTGACCTCGACTTCGCCCGCTGCCACGCCCTTGCCACCAAGAACGATACGGATCGGGAAGCCAATCAAATCGGCGTCCTTGAACTTCACCCCGGCACGCACATCACGGTCGTCGAACAGTACGTCAACGCCCGCAGCCTTCAGTTCGGCGTAGTACCGTTCGGCCTCGGCCATGACTTCGGTCTCGTTGACGTTCAGCGGACAGATCACTACTTCATACGGGGCGATCGTCATCGGCCAGATCAGGCCGTTGTCGTCGTGACAGGTCTCGGCCAGCCCCGCGATGATGCGGTTCACGCCGATGCCGTAACAGCCCATGATGATCGGGTGCTTGGTTTCCTTTTCGTCGAGGTAGCCCGCGTCGAGCGCAACGCTGTACTTGGTCCCCAGCTTGAAAACGTGACCGACTTCGATGCCGTGCACCAGCCCCAGCTTCGAATCACACTTCGGACAGGGATCCTCCGCAGCTGCGTTTCGCAGGTCGAAGGTCTGCCAGGTTCCATCGGCCGCCAGTGGCAGAGTCCAGTCGCGACCGTGACAAACGTTGACCAGATGGGCGTCGCCTTTGTTAGCTCCCGTGACTGCGTTCGCGATCAACGGCACATCGTGGTCGGCGATGATGTCGCACTTGATGCCGACCGGTCCCGCGAACCCGACTGGGGCTCCTGTCACCGTCTGAATCGTGTGCTCGTCGGCCAGTTCGATCGTCTTCGCCCCGAGAGCCCGGCGGATCTTGTTCTCGTTCGCGTCGTGATCCCCACGAATCAGCACAGCCACCGGCTTGCCGTCAGCCTTGAAGATCAAGGTCTTGATCATCTTGTGCGGCTTGCACTTGAGGACCTTGCACACCGCCTCGATGCTGCCGGCGTTCGGCGTGGCAATCTCGGTCATGGGCTTCATGTCAGCGGGCGCGGTGGTGGTGTTCGACCGCTTACGACCGGTTTCGGCCCGCTCAACGTTGGCCCCGTAGTTACAGCTGTTGCACTTGAGGATCGAGTCCTCACCATTGCCAGCCGGGATCATGAACTCGTGCGAGCCATCGCCGCCGATCGGACCGCTTTCCGCCTCGACAGGGATAAAGCTCAACCCGCAACGCGTGAAGATCCGGCAGTAAGCGTCGTACATCGCCGTGTAGGCTTCGTTCAGCTGCTCCAGTGAGGTGCTGAAGCTGTAGGCGTCCTTCATCAGGAATTCGCTGGTCCGCAGGATTCCGAACCGGGGACGCTCCTCGTTCCGGAACTTGGTCTGAATCTGATACAGCGTGATCGGCAGCTGGCGGTAGCTGTTGATGTGCTTGGCGACGAGGTCGGTGACGACTTCCTCGTGGGTCGGGCCGAGGGCCATGTGAACCCGCCGGTCGCCCCGCGAGACGTGAATGTTCATCAGGACGTTCCCGAACGCCTTGATACGGTCCGTCCGCTCATACAGATCGATCGGCGTCAGAGCGGTCATCTGGATCTCGACGCCGCCGGCGCGGTCCATCTCTTCCCGGATGATGTTCGTCGCCTTGTGCAGGGAACGCAGCCCCAGCGGCAGATACGTGTACGCTCCGGCCATGACCTGGCGAATCAGCCCGGCCCGCAACATCAAACGATGGCTGGGGACCTCGGCGTCCGACGGGTCTTCCTTCATGGTCGGGATAAATGATTTCGTCCAGCGCACAGCGTGATCCTTCCAGTCATCGATCGGGCCAGGCTGCGGGTTTCCCTCTTGGATCACCCGCATTTGGCCCATGTCCCAGTGAGCCCGGATTCTAGGGCGACTGCCCGGAAAGGGGAACTGGTCCTGCCCCGCCTTCCGGATCAGAGACAAGCCCGGCGGCAATTGGTTCTCGTCACTGAACGAAGGAAGCCTCAATTTCTCGGAAGACGACCACCACCGGACGTGCGCATTCAGCGGACCGATTATGTATAAAGCAGCATTGATCTACCGAACCGAGAGTGAGCCGCATGAGCACTACTCCCCTGATTTATCATGAATCGTTCGATCACGGGCCCGGTGGCTGGTTTGGCTGGGCGAGCAATGCGATCGGACCGAAAGAGCTCGAAACGCGAGACGGCGTCCTGCTCTCGCGCAGCCCGTGGTGGATTGATTACAACCATGCTCCGCCGGGAGCGGGGTATATGCACCTGATCGCAATGATGCTGACGAAGGGCCCGTTCAGCGAACACCAGCGCGAGGTCGCAGGCGAGAACCGGTTTGTTCAAGGTGGTTTCGGTTTCGACTTCACGAACGCCCGAATCACACTGCGTCTGAAAGGCGAGCTGCTCAGCCGCGGGGCGAAGTTCTGCCTCCTGATTCAGTCGATCCAGAACGGCCTGTGCTCCGGTTGGATTCTGACGGGCCAGCCCTTTGAGGTCACGGAAGACTGGACGGAGCAAACCGTCGTCGCAGTCCCCGATGCGTCCCAATGGACCTGCCTCGGCGGACGGCACGACCGGCTCGACTACTACGGACAGATCGATCTTCCGCAGGTCCTCCGCCAGGTGAACACCAACATCCTGCTCGTGCTGTTTCCGCTCAACATCGTGCCGATGGGACCGATTGAAGATGATCTGCATCTTTTACGTCCCGAGAAGGATTACCCGGTCTGGCGAAGTGAGTTGCCGGAAGGCTACGTATTGATTGACGACGTTGAAATTGAGTTCGCGAAGTCCGCCTGATCGCCTTGTTTTGTTTTCATGTGGTTGAGAAGCCCCGGAGAGTGTGATGGCAGTGATCGACTGGTGCGTGGTTGTCTCTTACTTCGTCGTCATGCTGGCCATCGGGTGGTATTACTCCCGCCAGAAGCAGTCAGCCGAGGATTACGCACTCGGCGGGCGAAAGATCAACCCGATCATGGCGGGGCTGTCGCTCTTCTCGACACTGGCCAGCACACTGACCTATCTGGCCATCCCCAGTGAAATCATCGGGCATGGTCCGATGCTGCTGGCGAACATTGCCGCATTCCCGCTGGTGTGGCTGATCGTGGGCTGGTTGCTGATCCCCTACCTCATGAAGCTGCCGGTCACGAGTGCCTATGAGATTCTGGAAAAGAAACTCGGCACAGGGATCCGCATGGCGGGGGCATCGCTGTTCGTCCTGCTTCGACTCGGCTGGATGTCGGCGATCTTGTACGCCAGCAGTTCGGTCGTGCTGATTCCGCTGCTGCAACTCGACGATTCGATGACTCCGGTGGTGTGTGCCGTTCTGGGGATCATCACGATTATCTACTCGTCCGAGGGCGGCATGAAGGCGGTCGTCGTCACCGACGCATTGCAGGCCCTCATGATGCTGGCGGGTGCCGGAGCCACGATTCTGGTGATCAGCTCTCAACTGGGGGGAGTCTCCGAGATCTTCCCCAAGAGTTTGCCCGCCCATTGGGATCCGATTGTGTGGGGGTTTGATATCCAGGCCCGCATCGCGTTCCTCCCTTACATGCTCTCGACGCTGTTGTGGTATGTCTGCACAAACGGGTCTGACCAGATGTCGATCCAGCGATTCCTGAGTACACGGGACGCTCCCACAGCTCGGCGGACGCTGGCGGTTTCACTGACCTCGGACTCGATCGTGGCGAGCCTGCTGGCGATGACGGGACTGGCCCTGTTGAGCTACTACACCAAGTTCCCAGAACAGCTGGCCGCGGGGCTCACGACCGTCGGAAATGCGGACCGCATCTTCCCGAGTTTCATCCAGCAGGGGATGCCCTTCGGAATCTCAGGTCTGGTTGTGGCTGCGATCCTGGCCGCCGCGATGTCGAGCCTGGCTTCGGGCCTCAACTCGACCAGCGTGGTCATCGAGAGAGACTTCTTGCAGCGGTGGCTGGGGTCCCCCACCGTTGGGACCAGCCCGAATCCCGAGGAGTCACTGCGTTCCGTCGCACGCATGAAGAAGCTGACAGTGGCCATGGGCCTGCTCGCGATTCTCCTGAGCATTGGCAACATGTTCATCCATGGCAACCTGCTGGAACGCTGCAACAAGGTCGTGAATCTGCTGACAGCTCCGATCTTTGTGCTGTTCTTTCTGGCTCTGTTTATTCCGTGGTCGAACGCCATCGGAGCCTGGTCCAGCCTCATCGCCAGCATCGGTATTGCGATTCTGGTCGCCTATGGGCACATCGAAGGCTTAAGCCCCTTCTGGATGACGCCCATTTCGCTGGTCGTGGGGATTGTGGTCGGTGTCGCGGTCAGCGGGATCGTCCACATGACGACCGTGCCATCGGATGCAAACAAGTCGAGCTGAGAACGGAGTCTTCGACCGCAGCTCTGCTCGGCTGGCGGGGAGAGGTGTGAGCCCAAGCCGAGAGGGTGAACTCACGCAGGTTCGCTCTTGGGGACTTCGATCAACGAGGAGCCAGCCACCCCGCGCCCGCTCCGCCATTCCGTGTCCTCATGCCCGGCCAGCCTGCCCGGCCAGCCTCCCCCAAAACAACAACATGCCCGGAATCACTTCCGGGCACGTTGTGGAGAGTTTTACAAGGTCGAGTTCAGGGCTCTGAGTCGTGACCGCGAACGATCAGGGCTTCACGGCCACCTGAGAGTGGGTCTCGGGCTTAGCTGCCATCACCGTGCGCGATGTCCGCTCTGCACGAACAATGCGAGCGACCGAAGAGGGGATGGCGATCGGTGATCGCTTGAGAGTCGGGTTGTACCGCACGGCGATACTGCGATCCGATGGGGCCGCTCCCCCTTGTTCATTAATCTTCCCATCAGGGGCCCCGTTATTGTTCACTGGAGGCACAAGGTCTTCGGTTCCCACTTCGCCAGCGGGGTCAGGTCGGCGGGCCGGCTTGAGCTCATCTGCCGGCATCGCCTCGTCGACATTCCCAGGACTGCTGCCGTTCTCTGTGTTCGCTCCCGTCCCCTTGCCTGCTCCTTCTTGCGTCCCCTTGAAGTCGTCCTCTTTGGGGTCTTTCTTGTCGGGCATGGCCGGCGTGGGCTCAGACTCGGGCTTAGACGATTTGACCGACGGAGCAGGACTCGCACAGTCCCCACCACCACAGCTCGTACAAGGCACGCAACAGCTGCCGCTGTCAACCACATAAGCGGGAGTGTAACCCGTGTAGTAGTCGTAGTAGCCAGCTGATGGCTGATAGTACGTCTTCGTTTGTTCGGTCGGCGGCTCATCGCCTGCGGGAGCAGAGTTCGACGGCGTTGAGTTCGCGGGAGTCGGAGTCGAGTAGGTCGGTGCCGACATCACGGGAGCGGATGAGATCCCGGAGCTGCAACCACACGAACTCGGAGCCCCACCGTAGCCAAAATTGCTGTAAGAAGGGGCGTACGTCGGGTAGCTGGCCACACCGTAGCCTCCTCCATACCCATACCCCATCGAGCCATAGCCCACGGAGTAGGGAACGCCGCCGCCGTAACCACCATAGTTATGGCCCCAGCCGTACCCGAAAATCGAGTTGTAGAGCCAGGGAATGACACCCGCCTCAGCCTGGGAACTGGTCCCCAGACAAGGCACCACAAACCCGGCCAGCAGGCACAATGATTTCAACGAGACAGCTCGCATGGAACCCTCCATCTCCGCCCTAATCGCGAACTTGAGACAATCCTCAATCGCCGGAACAGGCGGAACAACCGCTTAATCTTGTCACCACAGTTACCCGCCCGGCAGGTCGATTGTCAATGGGCTGCGCCGATCTTGCATTCTGTGCAGGTCAGCCAAGGTTGGATTGTATCGAATGTAACGGTTCCAACGCCTTTGACTCGCTTCAAGTCAGCAATCTGTTGAAAGGGGCCATGCTGCTCGCGGTCAGCGACGATTTGGCGGGCCAGTACCTCCCCGATTCCGGGCAGCTGCATCCACTCGACCCAGGTCGCACGGTTGATATCGATCTTGAAGTCGTACTCCCGCGCGGGAAGGCGGCGGATCTCGACCAGATCACTCCCCGCCGACCGCCACCGGAGCCAGTGCCAGCCGATCCCCGCAAACACCAGCAATGCCAGCACGAGAAGCACCCGCTGATCCCGGTCACTCCAGTCGAACCACAGCTTGCGAGGCGGTACGTCCTCCGGCTGATCGGAGGCATGCTCGGGAGCGCCAGCTTCTCCGGTCACCGTTGGTGCCGCTGGGAGAGAGGCCGGTTCGGGCTCACCATCCTCGACCATCATCCCCCCCCCGGCGAGCGGCAGGCGTCAGCCTGCTGGTGCTTATGATCGTTGTGACGGAACTGGGTGATGACGCACGAGAGAGAGCCAGCGCTGACCGTCTCTTACACCCCGAAGGAGCTGGAGGCAAAAGGCCGTTCAAGCAAGTCACGCGAGGAAGCACCGGAGGGCTTACGCCCTCCGCTCGCCGACTGAACACTGACGACTGACAACTTCCCCTACTTCTTCAGGATCTCGTGCAGCACCTTCGGGGGCGACATCGGCAGCGAGGTCATCCGCACGCCGGCAGCCTTGTAGATAGCTGCTCCGATGGCAGCAGGAGGCGGACAGATCGGAGCTTCGCCGACACCGCGAACGCCGAACGGATGAGTCGGTTCGGGCACTTCGACGATGATCGTCTCGATGCTCGGAATGTCGAAACAGGTCGGAATGCGGTAGTCGAGGTAGCTCGCGTTTCGCATCGTTCCCTCAGCGTCGTAGAAGTACTCTTCGTTCAGAGCCCAGCCGATCCCCTGTACCGCCCCGCCTTGCATCTGACCTTCGACATACGCCGGGTGGATCGCGGTCCCCACGTCCTGGGCAGCTGTGTATCGCAGGATCTGCGTCTTGCCGGTATCCGGGTCGACTTCGACATCGACGAGATGCACGGCGAATGCGCCACCGGCCGAGTGCGGATTGACGCTGGCGGTGGCTGTGATCCCTTCGCCGCTTTCATGCAGCTTGGCGGCCAGTTCCTTAAACGTCATCGACTTACCGCCCGGGCCGTGGACAGCTCCGTCCTCGTATCGAACTTGTGTGGCGTCGACTTCCCAGATCAAGGCGGCGCGATCGACGAGCAGGTCGATCACCTTGAGTCCTGCTTCGTAAACAGCCTTCCCGGTGGCATAGGTCACACGACTTCCACCAGTGACGTCGGTGTAGCCCACGTTGTCGGTGTCGGCGACGAGGGGAACCACATCTTGTGCCGTGATGCCCAGCGTCTCGGCTAGCTGCATCGCCAGTCCGGCTCGCGATCCACCGATGTCGGTCGAGCCTTCGACGAGCGTCACCTTACCGTCGATGTTCACCGACACGTTGACCGACGACTTCAACCCCGCGTTGAACCAGTACCCGACGCCGATCCCGCGACCGCGATTTGCCCCGGTCAGCTTCGACTTCCAGTGTTCGCTGTTCTTGATCGCTTCGAGGCACTCGACCATGCCGATACGGGGATAAACCGGACCATCGACCCGACGGGTGCCCTCTTTCACCGCGTTCTTGAGCCGGATCTCCAGCGGGCAAACGCCAAGCTTCTCAGCGACCTCTTCGAGCACGGTCTCGATCGCGAACGCCGCCTGCGTCGACCCCGGAGCCCGATAAGCATTGGATCGTGGCTTGTTCACACACACGTCGTATCCCGTGACCTTCGCATTCGGAATGTCGTAGCACGAGAAGACGCACATCGCTGCCGGATTCACAGGCGACCCCGGATAAGCCCCCGCCTCGAAGGCAATATAAGCCTCGCCCGCGACCAGCTTGCCGGTCTTGTCAGCTCCGAGTTTGACCTTCATGTAGGAACCGGGTGTGGGGCCTGAGCCCTGAAACACGTCGGCTCGGTTCATCGTGACCTTCACGGGCCGACCGGTCTTCTTCGACAGCAAGGCTGCAACAGGGGCTTCATAAACAGTGATCTTGCCGCCAAACCCGCCGCCGATCTCCATCGGAATCACGCGGACCAGCGACTGCGGCATCTCCAGCAGTTCAGCGACCTGCTGACGGACCGAGAACGAGCCCTGCGTACTGGTCCAGACAGTCAATCGGCCGTCCATGTGCCATTGAGCCGTGGACGTATGCGGCTCGATGTAGCCCTGGTGAACCGTTGCGGTCTGGAACTCGCGTTCGATGACCACATCAGCCTTCTTGAAGGCGGCGTCGGCATCCCCCTGTTCGTAGTAAAACTTGGACGCGACGTTGCTGGGCTTGTCGGTGATCGGCGAGCCCATTTCCTTGGTGAAGATGTTGTTGTGCAGCAGCGGAGCCCCGGGCTTCATCGCCTCGCGCACATCGATCACCGGCGGCAGCTGTTCGTAGGTGACCACAATCTTGCGAATCGCTTCGGCTGCGATGTCCGCACTGTCAGCTGCCACAGCGGCTACCGCATGGCCGCGATAGAGGACCTTGTCATCGGCCAGAACATTCGTAGCCAGATGCCGCATGTTGACCGAACCTTCGCCGAGTTCGACGATGCGGTCGCCCGGCTCGGGGATGTCCTTCCCGGTGACAATCGCATGCACGCCAGGCAGAGCCGCAGCTGCGGAAATGTCGATCGACTTGATGTTCGCGTGCGCGTGCGGGCTGCGGAGTATCGCCCCGTACAGCATCCCGGTCAGCCGCACATCGCCTCCGTATTTCGCCCGCCCGGTGACCTTATCGGCTCCGTCATGACGAATGGGCCGAGTGCCGATGACCTTGTATTTCTTCTGGGCAGAGGCTTTTCCAGTCGACATCAATGAACTCCCTGGGCGAGACGATCAAAACACATGGATCGTTGTAAACCGATCTGTTCCGAACAGCAAGGGAAGAAGGGCATTACGCCAAAGGCATTTCAGCCGTGTCGAATCGACCAGTGTTGCAAAGTTCAAGAGGTGGCCACTAACTTCGACGAGTTCCTCCACTTTGATCCCTTGTTCCGAAGCAGCCTCCCCATGGACATCACTCTTTCAATGATGCGAGAGTCGCTGACCGCAGCTGTGGTGGCGGATGCACTCGATGCGCTGGGGTTTCGGAACCAGTCACCGCGTGTCGAACTCCGGCCATTGACGACCGACACCCTGCTGGTGGGTCGCTGTCGAACGACGCTCTGGGGAGACCTGTACCATACTGATCCGAAGCCCTATGAACTGGAGTTGCGAGCCGTTGACAGCTGTCAACCCGATGATGTTTTGATCTGTGCAGCCCAAGGGTCAATGCATTCGGCCCTGTGGGGAGAACTACTCACGACGGCGTCGCGAAATTCGGGATGTGTCGGCGCGATTGTCGACGGAGCAGCCCGCGACGTGGCTCAGATGCGGAAGATGGGATTCCCGGTCTTTGCCCGGGGCACCAGTGTGTACGACAGCCAGAACCGCCAGCGAGTGACCGATATCGACATCCCGGTTGAGATCGCGGGAGTCCGGTTCTGTCCCGGCGATCTGGTCTTAGCGGATGTGGACGGAGTGGTCGTCGTCCCCCAATCCGTCGAGCGCGAGGCGATCCAGAAGGCCTGGGCGAAAGTCCACGCCGAGAACATCACCCGCGACGCCATCCGAGCGGGGATGAAAGCGACCGACGCCTATGAAAAGTACGGGGTCTTGTAAGCCACACAGGTGCCCAAGGGCCTGCCACCGCGTATCGCCAACGGTCAGCTGCCCTCCAGCCGGATGCGTTTCAATACGAGTTGTTTGTTTACCTCTTACCCGCCACCTTCACGCGAAACTCAGCGAAATCTTCTGGTTTGAGTTGATCGAGGTCGGTGTACTGTCCAAAGTGTTCGGTGATCTTCCCGCAGATCCACACGTTATCTTTCATGGTCACTGACTGAATCTCTCCAGCCACAACTTAAGCGTCGCACCATTTCAACCAGAGATTCCCGCTGACGAATCTCTGTCAAATTCTCCAAATCACTGCGCACTTCGGGGCAACTCGATGAAGCCGATGAGAGCGAGACCCATCCTCTAACCTTATTTATCTGCACGCGTGTGCGCCGCCATCTCCCCCCAGAAATATTCGACGCTCTCACGCGAGCTCAACATCGACAGAACGGCTCGATCCATGTGTAAAGAAGTCAGTTCGTACTTGCTGTCACTCGGGTAAGCATACACAATCGTACCAGAATCTCTGTCCGATTTTGGTTGAAGTGGTGCCTTGTGGGTGACGCTGGAGATCTGCCGAGCGAGTACTCGAATTGCGATCTGCCGGGTGAGGTTACACCGGGTGGTCTTTCGATGTTTCAGCTGGGAGAGATGCTGAAGGCTGAGCAGAACTATCTGTTGGCGATTGCCACGCAGGAGTTGGGGCTGAACCTGAAGGCAAAAGGAGGGGCGTCAGACCTGGTTCAGGATACGTTCCTCAATGCGACTCGGGACCTCCGTCATTTTGCTGGGCAAACGCCAGACGAGTTTCGTAGCTGGCTGCGAAGTATCCTGCTGCACAGTTTACTGAGTTTCCGTCGTCAGTATCTGGACACTGCTAAGCGAGAAGCTGGTCGTGAAGTTCCCCTCGGTTCTACTCTGCAATCGGTCAGTCCTGATGGGAGAATTCCTTCACCCAGTCGAGTCGTGATGCAGGCTGAGCTCATGGCCGCACTGCAGGCGGCAAAACAGGCCCTCCCCCCGGCGTATCAAGAAGTCATCGAGCTGCGAAGTGTAGAACATCTGTCCTTTGAGGAAATCTCCCGCCGCCTAAACCGATCGGCAGACGCATCCCGGAAATTGTGGTGCCGGGCTGTCGACGCACTGCAAGCAGAGCTGCTCTCACAGAACCATGACATCAGCGGACTCCAGTGATTCTGAATTCGACGAACTGCTGCTAGCAATTGGCAGCGAGATCGCAGGAGAACGTACCGAGCCGGTATCACTCGAAGAGGTCGATACTGAACTTCAGAAGCGAATCATCCGCGCCCGCGAATGCCTGTTGTTGCTGGGGATGACACGCAAGCCATCAGCCAATGGGATGGCTTCGGATCCATCCGATTTTCTCCGTGACACCGCGAGCACAGGGATCCGTGCCCCTTCCCCGTTTCAGCGGTTTCAGCTGATTCAAAGTTTAGGGACGGGCGGTTTCGCCGAGGTCTTTCTGGCTGAGGATCCGCTCCTGCACCGTCGGGTCGCGATCAAGATTCCCCATGCAAGATGGGTGGTCGATCCCAAGGCCCGACAACGATTCCTCCGCGAGGCCCGAGCTCTTGGGCAATTGCGTCATAACGCGATTGTCTCCATTTATGATTCGGGAGATCACAACGGCACCCCCTTCCTGGTGATGGAGCATTGCGACGCGGGTAATCTAGACCAGCATCTCGCCAGTCATCCTCAGCGTCAGGACCCACGAGTCTGTGCCTTTGTCGTCCACCAGATTGCCGAGGGACTTAGCTTTGCCCACAAACTGGGAATTTTGCATCGGGATATCAAGCCTCGTAATGTGCTCCTCACCCGCATCTCCCAAGAGGCCAAGCCAGTTGACGGAGCGAATACCGACTCCTCATTTCCCCCCGCCGAGTGGAAACACGTCCAGCCGAAGCTGTCTGACTTCGGACTCGCGAAGTGGTTGGACGAAGAATTCGACGCACACAAGACGCAAACAGGCCTTGTGGCCGGGACGCTGCAGTACATGGCCCCCGAACAAGCGGCCGGGAATTCCGAAAAGGTCTCTCCCGCGACAGATGTCCATGGCCTGGGCGTGACTCTCTACGAGATGCTGACTGGACAGCCACCATTCGCGGGTGACACCCCCGTGGAAACCAGTTGGAACATCCTGAACCGGGAGCCAATTGCAGTTCGCACGCTGCGACCTGCTGTGCCCCGAGACTTGGAAACGATCTGCCACAAGGCCTTGGAAAAGGACCCCGGTCGACGGTATCCCAGTGCCGTCGAAATGGCCGAGGACCTGAAACGATTTCTCGAAGATCGTGCGATCCTGGCCAAGCCGGTTTCGCTGCCTGAGAGAGTCCTGCGGTCGTGCCGTCACTACCCAGAGTTGACGGCTCTGCTGCTCGTGATCTGCTTCTCAGTCACTCTGATTTCTGCGGGAGGCTGGTGGTACTCCAGGCAACTTTCGACAGCTGTCGAAGCGGAAGCCAAACTCCGCGAGCGGGAGTTAATTCGGTTGGAGGAATCCAAGCAGCGTGAGGAGCGTCTTGAACAAGCAGCCCGGCGTGAACAACTGCTCTCGTACACCTCGCACATGCGTCACGCTCAGGAGCTGTACGATCGCGGACAACTTCTCGATTACACGAGCGAATTGAGCGCGATGCGGCCCAGGTCACCCGGCGAACCAGACTTTCGCGATTTTGCCTGGCGGCTGATGAACGCAAGATGTGGCGGTGAACTCCGCCCATTCGAGGCGACGCTTAATAACGACTTCAGCTGTGTGAATACCATCCAGGAAAAAGATTGCATCGTGGCCGGCACCAGTCACGGAGCGGTATACGCATGGGACTTACAAAGCGGTACTCCCATGGTCTCCCCAATACCGGCGATCACAAACCGACATGATGTCAGAGGGGTGACATATCAGCCACGACAAGACAGTTGGATTTATATTGGGAATTCGCGGAATGACAACGAGGAAGTCTCCAGTTCGGTTTTAACTATCTGGAACGCCTCCACAGATGTCATGAGATCTGTACCTGTTGGAGAGGCTGTCCTTCAGCTCAAGTCATCACCAGATGGATCGCGATTTGTCTTTGACAACCGACGAGGGAAAAACCAGTTTTTCGAGGTATACCTGACCGAGTCCGGCGCACGAATTTGGACGGCCCCCGCCGGCCTGAATGTCTATGGAAGAAACCTGGCGTGGAGCCCTGACGGTAGCCTTATTGTTCCCATGGAGAATCATGTCGCGATTTACAATTCCGATGGGGTGCTGACTGCAAAACTGACTGGTGAGCCGGACACTACCTCAGTGCGTGTCATATCGGTCGCGAGCTCTTCCGATGGGAGTCGAATTGCGGGATTGAGACAAGACCACGCAGTCGACATTTGGAAGAAATCCCCGGATGGAACATATTCCTTTGAAAGTACGATCCGCATCCCGGAAACACCACCCGGAAATATGGATCTAAGTTTTCCTAAACTCTATGGAATTCAGTTTCTGAATGCAGACAAATGGCTCGCCATTGCCAGCACTGATTTCCGAGTCCACCTGTGGAATCTCCAGACGAACCGAGTCGATGCTCGCAGCCTGCAATTTAACGGTCCAATCTCCTCAATGACCCCATTACCAGACGACAGCCTGCTGCTTCATGAAACCGCAAAAGGACTCTATCGCTGGACCCCGGTCGCAGACAGACATGTCATCTCAGGTCACTCGCGCGAGGCCTGGTCTGTCGATTACTCCTCAGACGGTCGGTTTCTCGCGTCGAGCAGCGACGATGGAACAATGAAGGTGTGGGAGGCAGCGACCGGTCGTGAGTTATTTACCTCGGAAGACCACACACAAACAGTTGTCTGCGCCCGTTATTCTCCTTCCGGCTCCGATCTGGCCACGCTTTGCCTTGATGGCTCTCTCCGTGTCTGGAAAGTCAACACCGTGACGGGACTGCCTGTCGGTGAACCTCGCAAGGTCGACGCACACCGTAAGGCCCGCAGTCTGTCCTGGAGTCAGGATGGCCGATCAATCGCCACGGGTGGCAATGATGGAGAAGTCTTACTCTGGGATGCCGAATCGCTCGAGGTGAAACGCAGATTTCAGGACCACACGGCGACAGTACGCGAAATCCTGTTTCTGGATGGTGATCAACGTCTTCTGACGGTCTCCAATGATTCGAAAATTTACTACCGTGACCTGACGGTCGACGACAGAATCCTCCAATGTTGGTTCGAGGAGCATGATGTGTACAGTGTCGTCCTGTTGCCCGATGGGGACACACTTGCGGTGGGGCAGAAATTTGGGGTGATCAGCCTTCGCAGCCGATCCACCGGCCAGCTGATCGGCACACTCACCGGTCACGAGATGGGGGTGGGGGCGATGGCCTTGTCCCCGGATGGAAGAGTGCTTGCCACGGGCGATGAGGCGGGGTGGATTCGACTGTGGAGAACCGAGAACCACCAGGCTTTGATCGCGATTCGCCTGGGCGAGCACATGATCAACGGTCTCTCATTCTCTCCACAGGGAAAAGTCCTCGCGATTGCCTCTCACGACGGCAAAGTCACGCTCTGGCATGCACCATAAGCTCAAGTCATCGACCAGCCGGCGATGACACCTACCTGTTCAGGCCAATGTCATCAATGTACTCGACGGTGATGCAGCCAGGCGGCCAGCTGAGAATGGCTCGAATGAATTCGTACTCAATGCTTCAAGCTGCGCGATGGATTCTCCCTTGGGACGAAACGCAGCTTGGAAGTTCAAGACCTCCATTGGATATGGGAAATTGGAAGCCCGGAGTTTGCTGATCCAAAGTGACGGTAGGACGATTGTCGGAGGGAGTTCACCGAACCGCTCAAATCACCACTTCACTCTGGCCCGGTTTCACGTGCACGGGACTTTCGATACGAATTTGTGATTGGCAGGGAAAGTCGCGCCCCACTCGGATCAGGAAAGGGGGTGAAGGTCGCTCGATTAACGACCCGGCCATTTCTCCCTCTGGGGACACCTTGGCGATTGCGGACCATGAGGGAAAAACGACTTGACGCCGCGACTCGCACGTGTCACAAGTCGTCTGCCAATTAGTGTTTGTGGCTATTTAAATCTTGTGACTTGTGCTGATTTCATAATTTTTTTGCTGGACGATATTTTTCGCGTCCGATTCCTGGATTTTAGGCAACTGGTAAAGCAAGGACCGTTTGGACGCATTTGTCTTCAGTCGAGCTTCTGACAATCGGATCATTAGATGTCATTCACAACCCAGTTGTTACAGCGTTGCGGTGCAGTGATCTCGCCATGGCCCCTCCACAAAGGCCGTCGAGTGACTGGCCGAAATCGGTGTTGGAATGTCGAGAGCTGTGAGATACGACAACTGCTCTCGGGTGTTGTACAGCAGGTCGCTGAGGTTGAAGGTAAGATCGTCGAAACGATCAGCTCAAACGGTCGAATCTACTTTGAGACGATCGGTTCGAAAATTGACCCCGCAACCAACCAGTCTGTCGGTTACGCGAGGTTGTTCACATCGGATGGAACCGCTGGGAACACATCGCTTGTCCGCGAATTTACAAGAAACTTAAGCGTTGTAGACGACTCATATCAGTTATTCCATCTTACCGATGTCAATGGAACAGTATTTTTTGTGGCAAATGACGGAGTACATGGGAAAGAGTTGTGGAAGACAGATGGATCCACGATTGGGACAACCATGGTGATGGATATTGCTGCGGGCATCGACGATGGAGTCGACATTGTCACAAGGGTTGGAAATTACGCAGCGATAAGAACATCCGATGGCAAAGCCTGGTGGCGATCAGATGGCACTACGGCAGGTACTTATCCAATAGCCACATTTGGCAGCTACTCTTACACGCCATGCTATGCAACCACAGGTTCATTACTTTTCTTCTCCGGGCAGCAAGACCCGGATGGCCCCGAGTTGTGGAGATCAGACGGTACGATTCAAGGGACATACGAGTTTAATCTGAACACGACACTTTTCGAACATCGTTCTCCAATAGGATCCTATCCGGGTGACTTAGTTGCTATTGGCGGAAAGGTTTTCTTCACTGCTGATGGAGTAGATGGATGGAATGATCCTATGCTTGGTTCCCCCCTTCGATCCAATGGTCGTGAGCTATGGACGTCAGATGGAACGGCAGATGGAACTCACATGGTGAGGGACATTAACCCGAATGGCTCTTCCGGAGCATGGAACTTAACAAGCGTTGGCAATCAGGTGATATTTATAGCAGCGGGGTCAGATGGCGTTGATGGAGTGTGGATGTCAGATGGCACCGCAGATGGCACAAAAATGATAGCGAGGCCAGGGAACTACAGTGGTGGAGCAGCGGTCGCTGGAGGATTTGTGCTTTATGGGCCAGAAGATTCATGGACTCACATAGCGCCACTCGACTTTGTGAGCAACTCCGGAGCTGTCACATCTCTCGGTTTCTCCTTCTATGGCGGCTCGGAGATGAGAAGTGTCGGTGATGTTGTACTAATCCAGACATTCGCTGACGGAATCTGGGAGACTGATGGGACATCCCAGGGAACCCGAAAGATCGACGAGAGTTACGGGAGAATTATTGGAGGAGGTGCCAGAGGCGCTGAACTCCGTGACACGCACAACGTTGTCAAGTACTACTTTGGAGGAAATGCTGCCGATGGAACTAATAGCCTTTATGTTTACGTTCCGAATGGCACTGTCGACTATTCCTTGTCCGGTGGAGTCCTGAGCGTTAGTTGCTCTGCACAGGACGACACGATCACTATTCGAAATGACGCGGGCATTATCAAGATCGACAACAATGGGTCGGTGATTGATACCGGGCTGGCGGCGGCGAGTGTGACTTCGGTGTCTCTGTCGGGGGGCGGGGGGAATGATGTGTTAAAGCTGGATGCTTCTTTGGGGGCTCTGGTGGCGGGGACGTTGCTGGGTGGGGATGGGAACGACACGTTGATCAGTGGGCTCGGCAATGACACGCTGGATGGTGGGGCGGATGTCGACACGGTCAGCTACATCCAGGGCGTGGCTGGGCTCAATAACGCGGGTGTGAAGGTCATCTTGGCACTGTCCACGGTGCAAACAACCGGCGGGGCGGGTAAGGACAAGCTGTTGAATGCGGAGAATCTGATCGGGTCGAACTTCAATGACACGCTGACCGGAAACGCGGGAGTGAACGAGCTGCGAGGTGGTCAGGGGAATGACAATCTGACAGGTGGCGGCGGGGCGGACTCGCTGTTCGGCGAAGAGGGGAATGACACACTGAACTTTGACGAGCTGGACTGCACTGTCAGCGGGGGAGCAGGGACCGACACGGCGAAGGTGACCGGGGCTCATGCGGCAGTGTTCCTGAACTTGACCAATAGCCAGATTGAGTCCGCCAGTGCCACCACATCGATCTATGACAACATCCTGGTGGCGCCCGGAGCGACTTGGGCGGTGACGATCACCGGCGGTAGTGGGAACGATTCCATCCTCGGCGGCGACATGAATGATCGCCTGACCGGTGGAAGTGGGGATGACACGCTCTATGGCGGTCTGGGCAACGACAGCCTGACCGGTGGCCTCGGCTCGGACTGGTTGTACGGGGCAGAGGACAACGACTCGCTGACCATCGATAGTGCCGACATTGGAAAGATCTCCGGGGATGCCGGGATTGATAGTGTCACGGTCAATGCCACCAGTGGAGCAGTGACACTCGATCTGGTTGCAGCTCTCGTCGAGACGGTGCTGGCGAGTACCTCGACGGCCAATAATAAATTCATTGCGACGGGGGCCACGTGGGCTGTCAACATCACGGGTGGAGCCGGCAATGACACGATCATGGGAGGCAACCTGGCCGATAAGCTCACGGGCGGGGCGGGCAACGACAGCCTCGTCGGTGGTAGCGGTAACGATACGATGACCGGAGGTCTGGGTGCCGACTCGTTCGACGGGGGAGCGGACAACGACTCGCTGACGATCGATAACTTCGACACCAGCGTGGTCGGGGGCTTGGGCCTCGATAAGGTGACTGTCACGGGAGCAACCGGAGCTGTGAGCCTGAACCTGACTACCGGTCAGATTGAGACCGTGCTGGCGAGTGCCTCCACGTTCAACAACACGTTCGATGCGACGGGAGCGACGTGGGCTGTGTCGATCACCGGCGGAACCGGCAACGATACGCTCATCGGCGGCAATCTAAACGACTCGCTGATCGGGGGAGCGGGTAACGACAGCCTCGTCGGTGGCACTGGTAACGATACGATGACCGGTGGCTTGGGAGCCGACTCGCTCGACGGCGGAGCGGACAACGACTCGCTGACGATCGATAACCTGGACACCAGTGTGGTTGGTGGCCTGGGCCTCGATAAGGTGACGGTCACGGGGGCGACGGGAGGCGTGAGCCTGAACCTGACCACCGGCCAGATCGAGACCGTGCTGGCGAGTGCCTCGACGTTTAACAACACGTTTGATGCAACGGGAGCCACGTGGTCCGTCAACATCACCGGGGGCTCTGGCAACGACACTCTCTTCGGCGGTAACCAGAACGACACGCTCACCGGCGGGGCGGGTGATGACTGGCTGATCGGGAACCTCGGCAACGACACGCTCACCGGCGGCATCGGGACCGACACCATCAGGTACTCGACAGCCAGCGGACCGGTGACCGTGAACCTCACCACCAAGAAGACCTCCGGTGCCGCGGGGCTCGACACCCTCTCTGGCATCGAGAACGTCCTCGGCTCCCCGTTCGCCGACACCATCACCGGCGACCTCCTCAACAACCTCCTCGACGGCGGCGACCTCATCCCCGGCAACGACACCATCCTCGGCGGCGGCGGGGTCGATTCGATCATCAATGCGTAGAACCGATGGAGACTGACGATCTACCTCAGCCGGGTGAGTCGAATTGAGCTCTGCAGTGCTTTCGGAAGTGCTCCAGCATTGGGGTCGAGGTCAAGCAAGTGACCACTCAGCGACTGGCTATCACTCCAGAGGCTAGGGACTGCTATGGTTCTATCCATCTTATAGATCCAGTGTTTCAAGAATCGTGATGACACCCAAGTCATACCTTGGTGACGTGACCGATCGGGTATGAAACCTCCTGACTCATGAATGAGCTGCTCAGCAATCGGACTCGCCACAGAAAGCCCCTGACCATCCACCACCAGAACGAGCCTTGTGCCTTTTGGGGCTAGCTAGTGTAAACGTGGCCCATCCCCCCTTTGTCGAGCAACCGGCGTCCCTTACATGTACGACGTGATCTTCTCTCACAACCAGTCTTCAGACATCAACGGTAGAGACATTATTCAATTATTCTTGTATGCGAGTGTGTCGTAAGCGTAGGCAAATACCGCGTTTGTGCTACCAGGCTGTACAGAAGCGGCTCTGGCTTTCGGGGGAAAGTTCAGACATAATCTTCCACGATGGAAATTATTTGGAACAGCTGGTCATGACGATTCCCTTGGAACATCTCGTCGAACTCATTGAAGAGACTGGAATCATTTCCGGGGAGACCCTCCGGGCGTTGATCCCTCCCAAGGGCTCGGTCAAAGATGCCGATGAGTTGGTAGATCAGCTCGTTCAGCAACAAAAATTGACGAAGTACCAGCTCGATGAGGTATGCCAAGGGAACGGTAAATCACTCACGCTGGGAAACTATGTCCTGCTGGAAAAGATCGGTGCCGGTGGAATGGGACAAGTGTATAAAGCACAGCATCGCCGCATGAAGCGAATCGTAGCTGTCAAGATGTTACCCGCAGGTACGATGAAAGACCCCGCCTCCCTCGCCCGCTTTGAGCGAGAAGTGGAAGCTGCCGCGAAGATCAGCCATCCGAATATTGTGGCTGCCCACGATGCCGACTGCGCCAATGGCGTCCACTTCCTGGTCATGGAACTGGTTGAGGGCGTTGATCTGTGGGCATGGGTCAAGAAGAACGGACCACTCTCAGTCGAGAAGACCATCAGCTACATCTATCAAGCTGCCAAGGGACTCGATGCCGCCCACAGAAAGGGCATCGTTCATCGAGACATCAAGCCTGCGAACCTGCTGCTTGGTACCGACGGCACGGTCAAGGTTCTCGACATGGGGCTGGCTCGTTTGGAAGGTGAGTTAGACTCACCTACGCAGGCGGACTTGACCACGTCGGGCACGGTCATGGGGACGGTTGATTACATGGCCCCCGAGCAGGCCTTGAATACGAAGACTGCTGATGCCCGTGCTGATATTTATTCACTGGGATGTTCACTGTATTTCTTGTTGACCGGAAGGCCCACCTACGAGGGCGACACGCTGATGGCCCGATTGTTGGCTCACCGGGATCAGCAGATTCCCTCTCTCCGAGCCATCCGACCGGATGTTCCCGATCTCTTGGAACAGCTCTTTCCGAAGATGGTTGCCAAGAAATTGGAGGATCGCTACCAGTCGATGACAGAGGTGATTCTCGACCTGGAGCAGTGCCTGCCGGGCATGACGACGGGCCAGAGTCTGGTCGGATCGGCGTCCCGACAGGTGCCAGCTCTTTCAAATCAATCCGTGAGTGCCCCGACCGTTTTGTATCATCCGGAGCCGAACCTGATTTCGGGTCGTGCCGGTAGCCCCACTAGAAAATACACATGGATTGGTTCCGCGTGTCTCGGTCTGGCAATCCTGGCAGCGATCATTGCCACGCTTCGAACCAAAGAGGGCACGCTGGTCGTCGAGGTCGATCAGCCAGATGCAGTGGTACAGGTCTTGGATGCCGAGGGGAAAATCGAAGTCTCTCAGAAGAGTGGCCCCGGCACGGTTTCCATCTCGGTCGATCCCGGAAAGCACCGACTCAAGATCGAAAAGGAGGGCTTCACGATCTTTGGTCAGGACTTTGAGATGCAGTCCGGGGGCCAGACGCCGATCAAAGCGAAGTTGGTGCCGCTGCAGGAAAAACCAGTGATGGCCGAGGCGAAGCCTGCTTCGATGGATGAAGTCAAACAGAAGCCTCTGGCCATTACGACTCCGGAATTCGAACTGTGGGAAAAACAAGTCGCTGCGATGCCCGCTGAGACGCAGCTGGAAGAGGTCCGCAAGAAGCTGATGGAGTTGAATCCGGGCTTTGACGGGAAGCTGACGGGGCTGAGCTTTACTGAGCCTCCCTCCATTGAAATCGGTGCGGTGACTCGGCTTTCACTGAATACCGATCATGTGACAGACATTTCGCCCCTACGAGTCTTTCAGCAGCTGACATTCCTCGTGGTGATTGGGTCGCCGCCCACTTCTCCGGACGGCATGCCGTATGGCACTGGGGTTTTGAGCGATCTGTCGCCATTGAAAGGCCTGCGGTTGATGGTTTTTGCTTGTGCCTTTAATTCCAAGCTGTCTGACTTATCACCACTGGAAGGGATGCCACTGACCAATCTGGCATGCCAGAACACGAGGCTTTCCGATCTTTCTCTACTGAAAGGGATGCCGCTGAAACGATTGAATTTTTGCAACACTCCGGTTGCCGATCTGTCGCCGTTAATGGGCATGAAACTGGAAAGCCTGGAGTGCTATCTGACTGAGGTCGCTGATTTGTCGCCACTGAAGGCCATGCCGTTAGTCCACTTGCACTGCTATCACACCAAGGTCCACGATCTCTCGCCACTCCAGGGGATGCCGCTCGAGAATCTGACTTTCTGGCAGACGCCCGTCGCCGATTTGTCGCCACTGAAGGACATGAATCTGACGCGGATGGGGTTCACTCCCAATCTCTTTCCAACGGGTATTGAGTTGGTTCGCCGGATGAAGAGTCTGAAAACCATCTATGTTGATGGCAGCGAGTGGCCAGCGGATGAGTTCTGGAAGAAATACGACGCCGGTGATTTTGGCAAAAAACAGCCATAGAGTCCGATGATGCCCTTCCGTGGTCAGGTTTCGCCAGTAGTAATCTGTTGAGGCTGAAAACAACCAGCCCAATGCTGCTCCTCTCAAGAGTTCGACGGGACGATTCGAAAGAGGAAGGCCGACAGGCCGAAGATATTCGTGACAGTACGGAGAAATGCCATCGTGTGGTGTTTGCTAACCTTTGTGGCATTCCGTCAAAGAGCACGGCATGGCACGAGGGCAGCGGGATCTGGAGTTGGAGCGGCAGTGGCGTGAGCGGATGACCGGGTGGGTTGAGCGTCCACGAGTTCTGTCAGCGGCGGTGATTGACTGAGCCGACGTTTCATGTTGGAGTCGAGAGCTGCGGATGCGACGGTATCGACTGCGGCAATAAGTTCGAGTCGGGGAGGAAGGCACAGAACCATGGACTCCCCAAAACGCAAACTCCCGCTGCAACTGAAGTTGCAGCGGGAGCATTGTTTATCAGCGGAGAAGGAGAGAAACTTTCCCGCCGGTTTCCGCAACAAACAACCAGCAATCAACTTGCAACCGAAGCCATTCCCCAGAAACGGTTTACATTTGATTGGTCCCTTTTGGTTGTGGCCGGTCATTTCGGGTTGTTTGGGAATCGATTCAGCACGAATCTAGCACAGTTCGGATCCTATCTATTCGGACTCTCCGTCACTGGAATCATTGCCCTCTCTCAACAAGTGGGAGGAGCATAATGTCATTCCCCCAAAAGCTCCGAGTCATCATTTACTGTCGATTCTCCAAGGAGGAGCAGAGACATCAGAGTATTGAAGCCCAAAAGCTGTTTTGTGAGAAATTCCTTCGAGAACTCGGGATTGATGCAGAAATCATCATGATCCCTGATGAGGGACTCTCAGGCGAACTGCGAAGCCGTCCTGGGATTGATCGAGTTCGCCAGTTGATCGAAAGTGGACTGTGTGATGTGTTGATCGCTGAAGACTCCAGTCGCCTGTTCCGAGATATCGGTTATTGCCTGGACTTGGTCGGAACAGCAGTGGACCTCAAGGTTCGTGTCATTTGTCCAAATGATGACGTCGATACCTCGCGGAAGGACTGGCGCAAGAGACTGACGGGGGCACAGATTCATCACACTGAGGCTAATGAATACACGAGAAGTCGTCTAGCACGCACTATTCTGGAGTTGTGGGCTAGCGGCTCCGCAGTCGGACTTTTGCGTCCTGGCTATCAACGAAGGTTGAGAGATGCAGAGACACGTAGGTCAACAAAAGTCGATGAAATTAACCCTGTCTGGTTACCTGTCATTCAAAGTGCTTAGAGGCTGACAAACAACCTGTAAAAATGGCATCCGACAAGGGGCATGAGATTTGCGCCCTGTGATCGTATCTCACCACGATCATGGAAGGAGCGAATCATGGAAGCCCGCCTGCCGGATGCGTTTTGCGAGTCTGTCGTGTCGTTGTTGCCGACGCAAGAGCCGTCGGGGAGGCGAGGAGGGCGGCTCTGCCATCCCGCACGCGGTCGTACTGAAAGTGATCTGGTTCGTGTTGACGGTCGGCTGTCGCTGGAAGGACATCCCGCGGGAATTCGGTTGCTGCGGTGAAACTGCACGGCGACGCTTGAGGGCTCTGGCAGGAACTCGGTGTGTGGCAGCGTGTGCATCTCCGATTGTTGTCGCGGCTTCGTCAACGTGGCTGTCTGAGTGGCAGCGTCGTACTGATCGACTCGACTCCACGTGAGGGCGTTTGGCGGTGGTGATCGCAGTGGCCCCAGCCCCGTCGACCGCAGAAAACTCGGGACAAAGCTGGACATTGCTGACCGACCTGCGCGGGACTCCGCTGGTCCTGCGTAGTGCTCCCGCCCACTTCAGCGATCATCGCGAGATCCTGCCCACCGTCGCCGCGTATCCCGCGATCGGGGGCCAGCCGGGACGACCACGCCAGTTACCAGACCTCCTCTTCGCCGACGCCGGATACGACAGCCAGGCCACTCGGGAGGCGCTGTCGGCTCGCGGCATCGACTCCGCCATTCGTTACCGCAACCGCCCACACGGTTCGCACCTGGGCCGATTCCGCTGGCCCGTCGAACGCACCTTCAGCTGGATCAAGGGACTGCGTCGCATGCATCCGCTATGACCGACATCCCACTCTGATCGATGCCTGGAACAACCTCTCCTCGCGGCCATCTGCTTCAGAATCCTCCACCCAGCATCGTGAAACACGAGGTCTATTGAGGTTGTTTGTCAGCCTCTTATACGCAGGTTGCTGACGGTGCCCCCTTGTGCTCGGTTGCCAACTTCTTAACCGAGAAGGGGCTTCCCAAGTGTGCTAACTCTTTTCTTTCAGAATGGAGCGAAAGAAATGTGATCGACTTGATTCGTCGGACGATCTACCGAGGTGTAGAACTGTATCGCGAGCATGTGAGCGAGAAGCAGTGCCGTACCGGAACTAAAAAATCAGTCCCCAATTCTGATCCGAGTATGGTGCTGTCGCGGGACATGCCACACTTGCGCATGGTGGAGGACTGGTTGTGGCACAAAGCCAACAATGCGATTGATGACCGCGCACGTCCAGGTGAGCACCCAGCCGGTCACAAACATCCTCTTCATGGAATTCCTCGCGACTCTCGAAGTCCCGTATCAAACTTGTTCGTCTGCGGCATCTGCGGCAGCAAGATGTACATGACCGGGCGGAACGAAGGCGGCTACCGATGTTCAGCAGCTGTTCATGGAAAGTGCTGGAACAAAACCACCGCACTGCGTGAACTGACTCATCAGCGGATCGGATCGGCTATATCTCGGGCGATCCTGGAGGCCAGCCAAACTGCTGTCCCAGAACTCCTCAAGTTCATAGAAGATCGGTTAGCCAATCGTGGCGATCTGGCGAAGCATCAGGCTGATCTCCTACGCCGGCAAGTTGAACTTAAGCTGGAGCAGGATCGACTGATAAAAGTCATAACCAAGAGTGACGATCCACCTGATTTCCTGAGCCAGAAACTAAAAGCCCTAGATGCTGAGGCAAGGCAGCTGGAACTCGATAAACGCCTGCTGGAGGAACAATTTATCGCTCATGTAGAAGTCCCTTCTCACGACGAGCTGTTTCGTCGACTTCAGGTGAAGGCCAACAATTTCTCCTTGGATAATCCAGATACTTGGGCGTTCTTGCAACGATTTATCGACGGCCAGATCCGGGCGATCCCTTGCCAGCAGTTTGGCAGTGGAAAAGTAGTTCTGCGTGCCGAGTTCACGTTGCAGTTGGTCCAACTGATTCCGGCTAATGTCCGATTGCATCTACGCAAGCTGGAGTCCTCCTCTTCGGAAACGTCAACAGTTCCACGTCGTAAAATCATTCTCGACTTGTTCGAGCCATCGAAGGCTCCGCTCCATGCCATACGGGCTCTTGAACTTTACCGAAAGGAGCCCGACAAACCGGCGACGCTCGATCAGATTGCAGCTCAGTTGGACATCTCGAAGCGGACCGCTCATCTTGCCTTGCAGATGGGCAGACAGCTACAGGCATCGGGGCGAACCGACCCATTCCTGCCTCTCACCGAGTGCCCTGAGAATCCAGCTCGGTGGAAGTTCAAAGACGCCAGTTGATTGAGCTGACCGCCACTCCCCGACACAACTCATGGGGGCCGACCAAGCGTCGGCCCCCATGAGACCATTTCTTTAGCTATCAGCGAAGCAGGGCAGGCGGAGAAGTTTCTCCGTCATTCGTTGCGATACCTTAACGGTCGGGCAGACATTAGATCTCGAGCCGACGTTGAATCAAAAGTTACGCTGCGCGTAAGGAACTGACGATGTGCGCTCGCGCAGCTTGCCAGGCCGGGACTAGCCCGGCCACCAGGCCGACGATGAGTGACACCATCGCACCGAGCATCCCCAGCTTCCATGAAGGGCGGAAAGCGATCGCCACTCCTTCAGCTCCGACCGCCAAGCCACTCCAGCCCAATGCAGCTAACGCGAATGCAGTACCCAGAACGCCTCCGAAGAGGCACATGAGTAGGCTTTCGGCCATGACCAGTCGGAAAATGCGTCCGGGTCGCACTCCGAGCGTCTGGAGAATGGAGTGTTCTCGGATGCGGTCCTGGACTGACATCACTGTGGTCGTCGCGGCAAGAGACAGCACGAGAGCGACACATGCATAGCCCAGCCAGTGGGCAAAGCCAATCAGGTCGACCAGATCGGAGAGCGTACTGGCCTGGAATGCACCTTTGCGGCGAGTTGTCGTCGCCACCGGACCGGCTCTCAGCGTCTCATCAATGGTACGGGCGATGAGGTCCAGATCCGCGTTCGGAGTGAGATGGACTTCGTGAAGCGTGACCAGCCCGACCGCATCAAGTCCTTGCGTGTATTGCAGGAACTCCAGACTCGTATAGATCAGATTCTCTTCCGCAGGGACGGGAGAATCGAATATCCCAGCCACTTTGACCGAGATGTCCCCGATTGAAAACTGTTTCCCCACCGACAGATTTCGCCGCTGAGCGACGTTGCGGCCAACGAGTGCCGAATCACGCCGGGACGTGAATTCGTCCCAGCTCCCCGAGGTCAACCGGAGATTGCGGGCAGATTTGAGCGTTTGAGGAGGCGCTCCGTTGAAGACCACAATGTCCAGGCTCGCGCGGCAGTTGTTCGTCCAGACCTGAACTGGCATCACGTCTTTCACGCCTGGAATCTTCTGGATGCGGCCAGCGTAGTCCTGTGGCAGACGGCTACTTGTAGGGCAGAAACGATTCTCCTGAAAAACGATTAGGGTTCGCTTGGCGTCGTCTCCTTCCGTCAGCCGTTGCAGACCTTGCTGGACTGAGCCCACAAAACAGAACACGAACAAGGCAACAGCTGTGCCACTGACCGTCAACAACGTGCGGGCACGATGTCGCCAGAGACTCTTGAAGACGTATGGAGCAAACCGAAACATGATGCCCGTCCCTAATTTGCCAATGCGGAATGACTCAACAGCGAACTGTTTGATGCGGAATCGCCAGAGACGAACTTTCCGTGGTCCAGCAGCAACCGTCGGGTACCGATCGAAGCCACTTGTGTATCGTGTGTCACCATCAGCAGCGTCATGCCCAGTTCCTTGTTCAATCGCCGCAACAGGACTTGAATCTGTTCACTGGTCGTAGCGTCGAGGCTGCCAGTTGGTTCGTCGGCCACGATGATTGAGGGGCTCGCGACGAACGCACGAGCGATACCAACACGCTGCTCCTGTCCCCCGGAGAGTTGCCGGGGATAGTGGTCGGCTCGGTCGCTGAGCCCCACAGCTTCCAATGCAAGTTCGACTCGCTTTTGCCTCTCCGTTCTAGAGAGAGGCAAAAGCAGGAGCGGAAGTTCGACGTTTTCGTATGTCGTCAGCACAGGAATCAGATTGTGCGTTTGGAAGATGTAACCCAGGTGAGCCGCTCGCCAGTCGGCCAGATGGCTTCGACTCAGCTGGGTCACTTCCGTTCCCTCGACAACGATGGTCCCTTCATCGGCTCGATCGATACCGGCGACAAGATTGAGCAAAGTGCTTTTGCCAGTCCCACTCGGCCCCATGAGGACTACGAATTCCCCTTGATGGATTTCCAGGTCCACGCGATCGAGAGGCGTGATGGTTTCGTCGCCCTTTCGAAATCGCTTCGTCAGGTTGCGGATTTCTACAAGTGCCATGTTTGTCTCTGAATTGAGCGGATTGATCGAGCGGGCAATGTGTCAGCGAATACTTGGTGCTGAGGTGATACCGATCTGGCTGTCTTCACCGGTCACATGGACGCGATCGCCATTTTTTAAAGATTCGCGGCCCGCCGAAATCAGCCGGTCAGTGGGGGCCAGTCCTTCGACAACTTCCACAAGTGCCTCAGTCCCGGCATTCCCCAAGCGAACCGTTTTTCGGCGAGCCTGCCCCTGGGGATCGACGATCCAGAGTGCGTTACCATCACCCTCTGCTTCAACCAATCGCCTGGGCACGAGCAACCGCTCCGACAACTCGGAATCATCCTGTTTCGCCGTCGGTGTCTCCACGGCGAGGAATGTCGTGGTCACCAACATCTCTGGTCGGATCGACTCTGAGGGGGATGTGATTGCCACCTTCACTTCCAGCGTGTTCTTCTGAATATTGGCCTGCGAGGTCACATTGACGACCTGTCCATCCAAGCCTCCTTTCGCCGATGGCGTTTCGATCCGAACCGGTTGGCCCAACTGAATGAGCGGCACATCCTCCAGGCGGACATCGGCCCGCACCTGAAGCATGTGGGGGTCGTAGAGAGAGACAATGGTGCTGGCTCGCTGTTCTCCGCCAGGGTCCAGCCCCATCACGCGCGAGCCAGGGCGTGCGAGTAAAGCCAGGACACGACCAGTGATTGGGGATTTTACAGTCATTCGGTCCAACCGTAGTTGAGCCAACTCGACCAGCAGTCGTGCCTGACGTTGTCGGGCTTGTGAGGCTTTGACCTGAGCTTCTGTTGCGGATACCTGCCGCTTTTCGTCGATGAGCAGTTCTAGTTGCCGCGACAATGCCTGCCGACGTTTCTGCAGCGCCTCTTGTTCCTGTTCAAGTCGTGGTTTGCGTGCAGTCAGCTCTTCCACTTCAGAGAGAGCGATCTTGTGTTCCCGCTGAGCCTGTTGAATGGAGCGACCGGGAATCGCCGCAGCTGCCCCCTGTTTTCCTTCGAGGTTCTGCTGGGCAAACATGCTTCGAGCGTCTGCCGCTTCGATGAGAAATGGAATTCTTGAGAGTTCCGTTTCTGTCTTCGCGAGCAAGGAATCCGCTTCCGAAAGCAGGGCCTGGAGGTGAACCGGATTCTCCAATCTGAGTTGAGCGGCCTTGAGTTCGGATTGTGCGTTCATGAGGTCCGCAGCTGCCAACTCCGCACTTGCCTCAGCTTGTTGGAGTACGAGCTTGGCGTCTGCATCAATGAGTCTTGCGACCGGCTTTCCAGCTTCGACCGACTGGCCTTCGACGACCAGCAGTTCTTCAACGATACCTTCTGCGAGTGCGGTCGCGAGGACAGCTGTGGGCCTTGGCTCAATCCAGCCAGCCGCCTGAAACAATGGGGTTCCTGACTTTTGTACATCCGCATGCGAAACGGTGACAGGGATCACGGTGACGGCCTTGGAGGGCATAAAGCGATCGCGTGCCGCCCAGCCTAACAGCGTCAGAAAACCACCAAGAATTACGCTGGGTAAGACATACCGCGATAGCCAAGGGCGACGGCGAACGCGGTAATCCAGACGGCTTGGCCCCCGTTTTTGTGCAAGTTGTTGCAGATCGAGTTCAGTAGTCATGCCAGAGGCTCCAAGAGAACAGTGCTCAAGGAGCCGGAGCGATAACCCTCCGGCTCCTTACACTTCTGAATCACTCTTTGGTGATATGCACTTTCTCGGCCAGAACCGTCAGGTTGCCTTCTTTGTCCCGCTGGGCCTTACCCCGAATGATGACTCGGGAAAGCTCCTTCACGCCGAGCAACTCCCGGGCATCTTTCGAGACCGGTTCGCCATCGGCTTGGACAATCTTGATCAAGGCACTGTTGTCCTTAAGCTTGTCCGTATTGCAGCAGTAGTCCCATGGCGTCGGGCAACCTTCATCCGGAGCACAGTAGGGAATCGCCGGATCGACGATCGTAAAAGCTGCGATACCATCCACGAACGGTTTCTCAGATCCCCCGATTCGGCCTTCGATCGTGATCTCTTCGCTCCCGCTCTCGTTCTTGCGGGCCTCAGCGACACCCTGGGAGTTGCTAGGTTTCTCTGCCAACAGATAGGTCGCATCTGGAGGGGTTGCCGATTGAGAAACGCCATTCGGGGGCGTCTCTGATTGCGAACAGCCGAGCATCATCGACACGACGACACTCAGCATTCCTGCACTGGTTTTGATCTTGGACATGCCAAACTCCTGCTTCTTCCTTGAGGAAACGAACATCTCAGACCGCCTTCAAACTCTCGGCGACAGGCAGGCGGAGAGCCTTAATCGCCGGTGGGATCGCTCCCACGATTCCGAGTAACACACCTGCACCGCAGCCGGTAAGCAGTGCCACGCTGTCTACATGGAGGGCAAAAGCCCCCATCGTGAACCTCACGGCCATGCCGTTGATCCACGTCAATGCAATCAGTCCCGCCAGAAGTGATGCCGCCGATGCCAGCAAGATTCCCTCTTGAATGAGGCTCAGCAGAATCGCTCGCCGTCGGTAACCGACCGCTTGTAATGTCGCGATCTCGCGTATTCGTCCTGCCACGGCCCCGTACATCATGTTGAGCCCGGCAAACACGCCCGCACCGGCGATCAGGACGACCACAAGCCAGGCGAGAATCCGCACCGGCTTGTAATGTTTTTGAAGTGAAGCGTAGTAGTCAGTCTCGGCGACCGCCTGAAGTTCCAGATCCACCCGTTCCTTGCAGAACAGGACTACTCCGTTGGCTTTGGCACCGGGTTGCAACAACAAGGCGACCAGACTCAGATCCTGCCGCTTCAGAGTCTGTTGAAAGTCGGGGAGGCGGCACCAGAGTTCCGACTCAAACGCAGAGCCCCCTGCCGTGAAGTGACCACTTATTCGCCAGACCTTTCCTTCAAACTCAACTGATCGATCGATCGCCAGTAGCTCAGGCTCGACACCCAGCTTGGCAGCCGCCAATTTCCCGACGAGAATCTCACCTGCTTGTGGCCACTGGCCTTCGATCATGCGGACCTGCCGACGAACGATCGGGGCAGTAGTCGTCACACCCCGAACGATGCCTAACGCTCCTTGATAGCCTCCCACGTTCACCCGTGTTCCTAGGTAGAGTTCCGGGGAGACATGCGAAACGTCGAATCGTCTCTGAATGCCACCCACGCTCGCGACCAGCAATCCCGGCGTGCGAGCGGCGATTGCAGAGTTTTCGATGTTGGCCTCAGCTCCAAGCGAATAGACAAGAACGACCTGAGGATCGCCGCTCACGGCCAGCGACTTTTCCAGGCCACGAATGAACCCAACGACGACAAAGATCAATAGCACGACGATCGCAAGTGCGATCAGCGTGAGTGCGCTTCGCGATGGTCGCCGCAACAGATTGCGAACGCCGTATTCCCAGGGAAGTAGTCGCAGACGGAACATGGTCGTGCCGGTCTAATGTTTCAAAACGGTGACGTTTCAGCGTGCGTCTCGTGTGGAAACGCTCGCACTTGAAACAACAGCTGGCTCAGCTGCGTGTTTGGAGTGAATCACTCATTCCAGGCACACTCAGCCCGGAACATTGCTGAAGGCGTCTATGCGGACGGGCGAGAAGGCACCTACATGGAGAGGTTTCTACCCTTCAATGCACCATCAGCGCGCAGCACAAAGCCAGATACACGAATCAAAACTCGCTGCTAAATTTGCAATGAGTGCAGAGCAAGGCACAACGTACGACCTGCGGCGGGGGCAGGGATTGGCGGTCTTACAATCCACTTTCCGGATAGATTGATAACGACAGGAACCACAACCATCGCCGGGGCATCAGCCATTGCCAAAGAGGACGCTAAGAGATCCTGCGTTGAACCCTCATCCCCTCGCACAGCACCATGACAAAGGCAACTTCCGCATTGGCAATCACTACTTTGGGGCGGAGACTCTTGGCTGCATTGATCAGTCTCCATATCCGACTTCGGCTTGTGGTGTTGGCAGCATCGGCAACCCGAAGTCACTTCTTCACCGGCGCAGCCAAGCCCCAAGCTGGCCGAACAATGGTAAGGACAGACCAGTAACGCGAAGATCAAAAGTAGTGTTGGCACTGCACGCATGGCATCAGTCATTCTGCTTCGTACCCCACCGCATGTCAATATGATTGATTTGCTCTATGTCGGTCGAAGCGTCCAGGATGTGGGAGTTCAACTCTACTACCAAGTCTTGAGGGCCTAGTGGCAGCAGTGCATAGGAGCGGAGATTCCCATCGGACCGCAGCAGGATTTTCTGTGACTCACGTTCGGTGTTTGAGTGTAACTCTACACCGTATCAACGAAGGTGGAATTGCAACATGTCTCGGACGAGACTGGGTGTTATTCCATCTTTTTCGTGAAGTTCGCAAACTGTTTTCGACAGGATACTTACGAATTCAATGACGATCGAAATCCGCCGCCGCACATCTTCGCACGCGTTCAAAATTCCCTAACCGATGCCCTGGAATGTTAAGCCCGGTTAAAAATGGTGGCGCTTCCCGGGGGAAAATGGCGGCGCGGGGTATCGAGGGATTAAGCGGTTTGGCTCCGGGTGAGCCTGGAATTGGGATCGGCTGAGGGCTGCTAAAGGCTTGAGGAGATCCTCCGAGAGCCGAGCAAGATTCAGCTGGGTTTACGGCGACGCTTGGCGTCTTGGAGGCGGTAGCTCTCGCCCTTGGTTTCCAGGATGTGGCAGCGATGTGTGAGCCGATCCAGAGCGGCACCAGTGAGACGCTCACTACCGAGGATCTCAGTCCAGTTCTCGAACGGCAGGTTGGTATCCGTTACCTCAATGCAAGATATCTGGTTGAGGATGGTCTTATGGGATTTCGAGGTTCACAGGCTCCCCCTGTACGTCTCCCACTGGTTATTGAAGGGGAATGGGCACAGGTTGGCCTGCGGTTCATGCGACGGACTCGCCATCGGGCGGCAATGTCATTCAGGTGGCGACCGATCTGGTTCTTGGTGACTCCCTCCACTTGCCTGACTCTGATGCATTGGCCCGCAAGCAGGTGTCAGACGCAGTTCAATTGGTCTGTCGCCGGGACAGATTACTCCCATACGCCCAATCGGCCAACCTCCCGGCGACGATCATGCTGCGGGACAATCACGTGAAGTACAGCCTTGTGGGGGCGCCATTGATCGCGAGCCTTCCAGCAAGTTGCGTACGTACCTAGGAATCCTCCTCTCAATACCGTGGTGCAGTGATGATGTGTTCTTCAAGTAAGGGGATTGAGATATCATGAGCTAGGCTTCTTCATTCCTGCGATCAGTATCGCCATAGGAGACGTATCACGCAGCCACGAATTCACATCATCGGACGCAAGAACTCGGGGAAGACGACACTCGTTGTCGATCTCGTCTGCGAGCTGACTCAGCGCGGCTTGAAGGTAGGGACCGTGAAGCATACTCACCATCACCACGAGTTTGACGCACCGGGAAAGGATTCGTTTCTTCATCGCCAGGCAGGCGCAGCTGTCGTCGGCCTGGTGGGGCCACGCATGGCTGCTGCGTTTCGAGAGCACACCGAAGCGGAACGAATGACGGCGATTGATCGAATGGAGACGCTCTTTGAAGGGTGCGACCTGATTCTTGTCGAGGGACAGCAGCAAGCTGACGCCCTCAAGATTGAGGTCTGGCGAGAAGCCACCGGACAGCCGCCGCTGGCGCTGGAGATTCCTGGTGTCCTGGCTGTGGTGACTGATGACGTGAGGCCTGATTGGCCATGCCCAGTTTGGTCGCGTTCAGATCTGCCCGGTATCGTTGAACACGTTTTACAGCTGATTCATTGATGCTGGCAACGAACCAGACGCACGCCAGCCGGACTGTTCAGTAACGTGTCCGTCCACTCGTGATTGTCGAATGCATAGCGGATTTGTATCGCAGTCACCGTCCGATTGATCAGTTGATCCACAGCCTGTTCCAGGGGAGTCTCTCCCGCCGGAGTCTGTTGGCGAAGCCCCGATTTGCAAAGGACTCCCTGGATACGAGTATGCGTTTGCAGGTCAGCCAACAGTGCCAGCACATCGTCCCTGGAGAGTACCGCTTCCCGCATCTCTGGAAGCGGAGGACCATCGGCCAGTCTTACGGATTCTGTCATCGAATGGGCTCCGATTTAGTCAGTAGATGCGGTCTTTCCGCTTCGCCATTGGCCGCGTGGCACTGAGTGCAGTTGGTGAGCCACGGATGAGTGGTCCTCAACCCCGGCCTCGCCACCAAACCGTGGCAACTCAGGCAATCACCGCGCAAATGAGTCGTGTGCGGAATGGTGGGTGGGGCACCCGGCATGGCTCGGCTGCCCAGACCGGAGCGGAGCACTCCCGCGAAACTGTTTGAAGGTATGGGCTCACTGACCGTCGCCAGAAGCGGAACTGAACCCGATTGTTCGACATGGCATTGCAGGCAGTTGGCAAAGTGCGGGTGGCTGACTTTGGTAGCGATTTTCTCGCCAAGTTTCAGCCCCTCCCCGTGGCAGACCAGGCAACTCGTCGAGGACTGGTGCTCGATCCTGTGGGGGACGACTGGCGGTGCCCCATCAAATGCACGCGTTCTCAGCCGATCGTGAAGTGCAGCATTCTTCATCGCAGGAGTACGAACCACCTTGTCCAGGATGCCTGGGCGGTCCTGCTTCAGCGTCGCCAACTGGGAACCCCATCCGGCATTGGACCCGACAATCGTGGAGTTGATCTCTCGATAGGTGGGAGCGGGCAAAGCAGCAGCCGGTGCGGCTGCCATGGATCGAGTGCCCCGCCGGGGCTCAACGGGTTCAGAGATTCCCACCAGAAATCCCACCAATCCCAAGCCAGCGGCAATCGCCCCGACAATCGTCATGGGCCTTCCCGATTTGAATGGAGTCATGCGGGAGTCGCTCATGAGGACACCTTCAAGACACGGGCAGCACACTTTTTGTAGTCGGGCTCTTTGCTGAATGGGCAGTGAGCCTCCAGTGTCAATTCATTGATCAGCTTCCGCTCATCAAAGAAGGGCACAAACAGATGCCCCGGCGGGCAACTGCCACGACCATCGATCCAGGCTGCAATCGTCAACTCACCCCGCCGTGTCTGCAACTTCACCTGCTCGCCATTGCGGATACCTAGACGTTTCGCATCATCGATGTTGATCTCGACGTACGACGACGGCATTGCTCGACGCAGCGGGGGAATCCGCATGGTCATCGAGCCGGTGTGCCAGTGCTCCAGGACTCGTCCGGTATCGAGCCAGAACGGGTAGTCGGCATCGGGGACCTCGGGAGGTGCGATGTAGGGGCGAAACCAGATCAGAGCTCGATCATCTTGCGTGACCGAGTGGTAGAATTGTAATCCCTTGCCGGGGGTCACATAGGGATCTTTCCCCTCAATGAAGCGATAGGCTGTCTCTTTCCAGGTGCCGTCCGGCTGTTCGACAACTGGCCAGCGAAGCCCTCTCGCCCTGGCCAGGACTCCATATGGCGCGAGGTCTTTGTGTTTGATGCGACTGAACTGACGGTACTCTTCGTACAGACGCTCATCCACATTGGTGTCGTAGTAGTGTGCCCAGTCCCAGATTGGAATCTCCTGGCCAGCTGCATCCTTTTGCTGAAACAGGAAGTTCCCCTCCCGATCCTTCATGCCCGGATGACCAAGCTCGAGCAATTTGTGCGAGACGGCGATCGTCTGCCAGCAGTCATCACGGGCCTCGCCGGGCGGTGAGACCATTCGAAACCACTGCTGCGTGCGGCGTTCCGAATTTCCGAAGATCCCATTCTTCTCCACCCACATGGCGGACGGCAGCACGAGATCAGCCAGTGCGGTTGTGGCCGTGGGGTAAACATCCGAAACGATGAGGAACTTTCCCGCGAGTTCCGCTTTCTTGTTGAACAGCTTGTGGAGGTTGGGGAGTGACTGACCGGGGTTTGTGACCTGTACCCACAGTGTGTCAATCGCGTCTTCCACGTCCGGGGGAGAACAAAACTTTTCCCACATCAGGACCGTGTGATGACCCGGTTTCGGGTTGATCCGACCTTCGGGGAGGTTCCAGATCTCCTCTGCCTTGTGTCGGCCCTTCTCATCATCGACTCGCAAGTCTCCTGGAAGAGCGTGGGCCAGAGTGCCGACCTCGCGGACCGTACCGCACGCAGATGGCTGACCGGTGAGTGACTGCGGACCATCGCCTGGCTTGCCAAAATGTCCGCTAAACAAATGGATGGCATGGATCAGGTTATTGATGGCCGTTCCCTGTGTGTGCTGGTTCACTCCCATGCACCACAGGCTGGTGATCTTGCGGTTCTTGTCTGCGAACAGATCCCCCAGCATCGTCAACTGCTGTGTCGAAAGGCCGCTGATCTCAGCTGTTCCTTCGACCGTGTATTCGGCCACAGACTGCTTGAATTGTTCAAAGGTGATGGCTTCACCCTTGAGTGTCTGCGGTGTTCCCGGACCACGGAAGTTACAGTGCTTCTCAACAAATGCACGATCCCACGCGTTCCGCTCAATCAACTGATGCGAGATGCAGTTGGTGATCGCCAGATCGGACTGCGGTTTCATCACCAGGACATGGTCAGCCTGGGCGCTGGTGCGGGTCAGTCTGGTCGTCAGATCGATCATCTCGACCTTCTGACCACGCAGTCGGCGGTCGACCACCCGACTGAACAGGACGGGATGCATTTCCGAGAAGTTGTTACCCCAGAGAATCAGCGCATCACAATGGTCCAGGTCGTCATAGCAATTGTAGGGCTCATCGACTCCGTAGGTACTGATGTAACCGGTCACCGCCGAGGCCATGCATAAGCGGGCGTTAGGGTCGATGTGGTTGTTTCCCAAACCGCCTTTCATGAATTTGTTCGCGGCGTACCCCTCAGGAATCGTCCACTGGCCGGAACCGTAGAAGGCGAATTTTTGTGGAGCAGCATGGATTTTTTCGGCGATGAGGGCGATGGCCTCATCCCATGAGATCGGCACCAGTTGTCCGTCCCTGCGCAGGAGAGGTGTCCGCAGGCGGTCCTCCCCATAAAGGACCATTCCCACGTGATAGCCTTTGACGCAGAGCAAACCCTTATTGACTTCTGCATCGCGATCACCGGTCACGGCGACAACGCGGTCGTTCTTGACCCCCACCATGACATGGCACCCGGTCCCGCAAAACCGGCACGGAGCCTTGTTCCAGGTCACATCAGGAATCACCGGCAAGTCCAGTCCGCCGGGTGGAGCGGGAGCATCTGCAAAGAGCGATCCCCGCGCCAGACTGGCGGCGGCAGCAAGGGCCGAGGCCCTGAGGAAGCTGCGACGATCAGAGACGGAGTTTTCAAACATGCTGAATTGCTCCCGTGGAGAGAGCCGGTGAATCGATGTGGCGATCAGAGTCGTCGAAGCTGACGAATGCCACTTCCACCTGGACCACGCCAGGCAGGTCTTCCACCCACTCGTGCCAATAGCGAGACGTCGATCCGTCGGGAGCTTCGGTCACCACGGGCAACCGCAGCCCATGTCTTTCGCCGAGAGTCAGTACGGGAATCGCATCCAGTGCGGCGATCACCCCGGGGGCAACCTGCTCAGAAGCGAGCGTCACAACGAAACTGCTGATCCACATAACCCGAGGTCCAGGCAAGAGAGCGGGGGGCCACGATCTAACGTATCGACAATTTACAGCCTATTCAAGAATCATGGAATTCTTTTTCTTGAATGCGTTTGTTTTCGCCGATAGACTCCGAGGCGTACCCGATCGAGGCTAGTGGACCCCATGGACCGAACACGCTTCAGACGCATCGAATGGCTGCTGGCCTTGTGGCTGCTGGTGAACACCGTGACTGGCTGCTCGCAGGGGCGAGCGGAAACGGAACCTGCGGCGGAGGTCGTGTCGACCACCCGGGCTGTCAATTCGGTTGAGATCCGCCGCCCTCCCGTGCCCCAGGGCATTGAGACGAACACACTCGACGCACACGGGAATCCCGTGCGGTTGCAATGTTCCGCCTGTCATAGCGTTCGACCTTCGCAAGCCAAGACTGCGCTCACATCAGAACTGGACGAGTTTCACCAGGGGCTGAAGATCGCCCATGGCCAACTGACCTGTGTCAGCTGTCATCAGGCGAGTGACGGGTACTCGACGTTGAAACTGGCGGATGGTCGATCGATTCCCTTTGAGGAGTCGATGACGCTCTGTGCTCAGTGTCATGGGACACAATTCCGTGACTATCAGCATGGATCGCACGGAGGCATGACAGGGCACTGGGATCTGACGCAGGGGGGCCGGAGCCGTAACCATTGCCTGCATTGTCACGATGCCCATTCTCCTGCGTATCCGTCGTTCACCCCCGCTGCAGGTCCCCGTGATCGCTTCCCACCGTTCAAATCAGGAGATGTTCATGAGTGAGGGAACATCACTCCCGCTGCTCCCCATTCTCGATCAAGATCCGAGCAACCGCAGGGGCTTTCTAAAGGCATGTGGAGCGACGTTGGGGCTGGCCGCCTGGGCGACTGCTTTGAAGCCGCTAACCGAGTGGGCTCAGGATGTCAGCGTCGACGAGTTCCTGCAGAAGCACTATCGCGAACTGACGGCCAGCCAGAAGCAGGCTGTGTTTCAGCGTCTGGAGGAGGATTGCCGCAAAGAGCACGGTGTGGATGTCAAGATCTCCGATCCACAGGCGATCCCCGGAGTGCAGTTTGCTTATGCCCTCAATCTCAGTGTGTGTATCGGGTGTCGCAAGTGTGCCGAAGCTTGCCACATCGAAAATAATCACGACCGGGCGACGAACAACTCGTACATCCGCGTCTTTGAAATGGAGATGGGGGGGATCGACTTCGAGAAGGGGGATGCCACATACGACCACCCGGTCCCCCAGCCCGGAAAGTTCTATATGCCCGTGCAATGCCAGCAGTGTGAGAACCCACCCTGCGTGAGTGCCTGCCCCATTGAAGCCACCTGGCAGGAACAGGATGGCATTGTCGTTGTCGACTACAACTGGTGCATTGGCTGTCGGTACTGCGAAGCTGCCTGTCCGTATCACGCCCGCCGATTCAACTGGGAGGCCCCCCAGATTCCTGCGGAAGAGATCAATCCCGATCAGGGATATCTCTCCAACCGGATTCGCCCGCAAGGAGTCATGGAGAAGTGTACCTTCTGCCTGCATCGTACCCGGGAAGGCAAGATGCCCGCCTGTCTGGAAGCCTGTCCAACCGGCGCCCGGGTCTTTGGGAACATCCTCGACCCGAACTCCGAGATCCGCTGGGTCATCGAGAACAAGCGCACGTTTGTTCTCAAGGAAGAACTGGGGACCAGGCCCCGCTTCTACTACTTCTTCGATGAGTAACGTCTCGATGAGTCGCACCGTGACCGCAAGCCCACACGAATCGCCGATTACCCCCGCTCAATCGGGTGATCACATGGCGTCGTACCCGCGTTTTCTCTGGCGTGCCATGCTGGTGGCCACCGATGGGAACTGGGTGTTTTACGGCTGGATGACGCTGCTCACCGCCATTGCGCTTGTCGGAGCCAACGCCTGGGCCGTCCAGGTCCGTGATGGCATGATCGTGACCAATATGTCAGATCATGTCAGCTGGGGGCTGTATATCGCTAACTTCACCTTTGGTGTCGGTCTGGCGGCGGGGGGCGTGATGATGGTGATCCCTGCCTATTTGTACGATGACGAGGAGATGCATGAACTCGTCATTATTGGTGAGGCGGTGGCCATCGCTGCGATCCTGATGAGTACGTTGAGCGTGGCGGTCGATTTGGGGCGACCGGACCGATTCTGGCACATGATCCCCGGCATCGGCAAATTCAACTGGCCCATGTCGATGCTGACGTGGGATATTATCGTGCTGAACGGGTACTTGCTGATCAATCTGCATATCGTCGGCTATCTGCTCTACATGCGATATCTGGGCCGCAAACCGAACCCGAAGTGGTATGTGCCGTTTGTCTTCCTGTCGATCATCTGGGCGATCAGCATCCATACGGTGACCGCGTTTCTGTATTGCGGTCTGGGAGGTCGGCCTTTCTGGAACACGGCCCTTCTGGCTCCTCGCTTTTTGGCGTCAGCGTTTGTAAGCGGTCCCGCGTTCATTCTGCTGGTGTTGCGAATCCTGCGGAGTACCACTCTCTGGGAGTGGTCGCCCCGCCCCGCCCAAACACTGATCCAGATCATCCGTGTCGCGATGTTGGTGAACCTGCTGATGTTGGCTAGCGAATTATTTACCCTGTTCTATACCGGCAGTGGGCACGCAGCTTCCGCGAAGTACCTCTTCTTTGGTGCTCACGGAGCCAGTGGACTGGTTCCCTGGATCTGGACGGCGATTGGAATGAATCTGATCGGAACCGCACTGTTCTTTCTTCCCGCAGCCCTCGAACGGGGCAGCCTCCGGGTGATGGCCTGTGTCCTGTGCATTGGGGGGATCTGGATTGAAAAGGGGATGGGACTGGTCATTCCCGGGTTTATCCCGTCGACTCTGCACGAGATCGTCGAGTACACTCCCAGCGCCACGGAATGGAAAGTGACAGCGGGGATCTGGGCCTTCAGTATGCTCGTCCTGACGATTCTCGTGAAGCTGATCGCTGCCGTGCGACAGCACTCCATGGCACGTGGAACACTGACATGACTCCCTACGGAAAGGTCGCACAAGCCGCGATCTCTGCAGCCAGCCTGCTGGCCGAGAACTATTCTGCAGAAGGAGGAAAGCGACTGAATTCGCGCGAGATTGCTGAGAAGCGAAAGCTGTCTCAAGCGATTGTGGCCAAAGTCCTCACGACGTTGTCGCAAACGGGAATCGTGACTGGCTCACCCGGGCCGGGAGGCGGCTACACACTGGCTAGCGAGCCGAAGACCGTAACCCTGCAGCAGATCGTGGCCCCCTTTGAACGGCAGGAACCTTCTCTGACCTGTCCATTCGGCGAGGGGTGGTGCGGCACCGGCCCACAGTGCCCGCTACACAAACAACTCGACCGGCTACGATCTCAAATGGCTGATTTTCTCGACAAAACGACGCTGGCGAGCTTTCAGGTTTGATGAGCGGTAGGGCGGAATTCCAAACATGGAAACCTTTTGGAATACACTCAATTGCTCACATAGTGCCGTACCGGATCAGTAGCGAAAACTGGTCTGGATGTAGAACTGGGTGGCGTGATTTCGAGGCGTGGTACGGTTGATGAACTCACCGTACCAGAACCAAGAGTAACCGGCCTGAATATCGAAATTGGAATTGAAGGCATAGTACCCATACAGGTCCAGAGCCTGACCGAGATCAGTTCCATTCCCGGGTGATCCGACAGGAAGTCCAGCCACGTTGTAGGCGCGGTCCTGACCAGATGCGAGGTCGAAGAAATGATAAGCCGATGTCAGGCCGGTCTTGGTCGTGGGCTTGACGTCGACTTGGATCGCGTAGTCGAGCAGGTTCTGCCCGGTTAGATTGTCAGTCAGAGCCCAGTAGGCATGACCGAGTGGAAACATCGTGTAGAAGGTATTGTCCTGGTTATCTGTTTGGCTAAGGTCGCCGGAGCCATAGTAGAAGAGTCCGCTGATCCGGGGTGACCAGAAGGCGTTCTTCCAGGTGTGGCCGAGAATTCCCGTCGCGAACCCCGCTTGGACATCTTTCCCGTTGTCGCTCCCGAACTGATAGCCGCCTTCCGCATCCAGATCCCAGACTCGTCCATCTTCCTGGGGGATCAGCTGAGAGTAGCGGGAGCCGACGGTATGTCGATTGCCATCGGCTCGAATTGGATCATGGATCTTGGCATCGATCCACAGGTAATACAGATCGATATTCGTGTTCTCCAGTCCTGTGTAGCTGTAGTATGCGCCACTGAAGAACACATTCCGATTCGCCACATCGAATATATGGTCGTAGATATAGACAAATCGATAACCGGTCGCACTGTTCACCGGATTGACGCAGAAGACGTTAAGCTTGTAGTCCTTTTCCTTGACGATGTAGTTGATTCCCTCGAAATTCCGTCTGGTGTTCGCCCAATCCAGAGGTGAAACCAGTCGCTGGCGCCCGAACAGCAATTCTTGTCGACCGACTCGCACGGTATGTGTCCCAGTGCCCGTCTCGAAGAGCTCGACATCCATAAAGTAGTTCTGCAGGTCCCAACGATTCTGATCGGTCCCCTGAAGTGGCAGGTCCTCTCCGAAACAGCCCGCATCAATTCCCTCGACGTAGAATCGGAAATTCTCGCCTGCTTTCAGATCGAAGTAGTGACGCCAGCGGGTCAGATCGTAAGTGTCTTTTCCCGGGCCGCCGGGTTGAAGCCGGTTGTTCTGATTCATGTAGCGGTACCGGAACTCGCCCCCCGAAGAGAAGACGAAGTTGGTATCGAGCATCTCGAACTTCATCAACTTGTACTCTTCGCCAAATACATAATCAGCGCCGGGTTTTCCCTGAGCGGAGAAGTCGTTCTCAAAAAAGTTGACCTTGTACGGTCCCGTCGGTGGCAGATTCTTGGGCCCCGGAAAGGCTGGGGGCAATTTCTTTTTTGCAGGCTTGGGGGCTGCGGGTTTCGGAGCCTCAGGCTTTTGAGTGGCCTGTTCTGGAGGCGTTATCTTCGTAGCAGAGTCGTCTGGGTTTTCTGGAGTTGCGCGAGTCGATCCCTCGAAAGCAAACTCGGTTGGGGTGAACTCCGATGTGAAGTCATCCGCGTCTGATGCCTCGAAGAACAATCCAGCAGACGCGGACGCATCAGTAATCGAGTCGATCGCGCAGGCGACTTCTTCAACCGCCGTAAACAGACAAACCGTGCCCACGCAGAGTTGGGCAACCTTCCAGAAGCACATTTCGCTCACCAGAGTCTTTGACAGCCTTGTCACACAGTTCCTGAGAGTCATTCCTCAAGGGATACGAAGCTGAGCGCAAGCAATTCATCGGACTCCGGTAGTATTGGCACGTGAAGCTGATCTTGCTGAATGATCCCATCCCAACGTGAATTCTGGCGGCTTACGGAACAATCGGAATAGCTTAGGCTTAGATCAGAGACAAGCAGCAGAACCTGCGAGTTCATTCGTGCTCTTTTCAGCACAAGACTCAACTCCAACAGTACCACGCTAATTGCTCCGTGGACATGCCTTGATTCACAGCATGTGTGCATCAACAACTGGCAAGACATAAGGCCTGGATGAACATGGCATACCTATCAAGAGTCTTGGTTACCGGTTTTACTCAGCTTTGATGACATACGTGATTCAATAAATACTTATGGCACGCGACTCGCATTATCTGCCGATTCGATGCAGCCCCTTGTCATATGCGGGCTCGCAAAACGCATTTTGTTGGTCTCCCATCAGAGGACTTCATGCGGAAGCTGTCGCGCGTCAGTTTATCGCCACAACGGGACTGGGATTGCTGGCTGGCTGTGGCTCTGGAGAGAGCCCCTCCGCCACATCTCCGAGCCCGTCAGGTGCCGGTCCTTTGGCATCGGCCAGTGAAGGCCCCGAAGTCACCGACATCAAGATCGGGATGATCGCGCTCACGGATTGCTCTCCCTTTTGTGATTGCTCATGAAAAGGGGTTCTTCAAGAAGTACGGCATCAACGCCACGATCTCAAAGGGCGCCAGCTGGGCCGCCATTCGTGACTCGTTGTCGAATGGGGATATCCAGTGTACTCACATGCTGCTGGGCATGCCGTTGGCCTCGACGATGGGGCTCAATGGAGCTCCCAAGAAGCCGATGATTGCCCCTTGGATCGTCAATCGAAACGGGCAGGCAATTACCCTGAAAGCAGAGCTCAAAGGGAAGGTCGCCGCTGACCCCAAAGCCTTGAAACCGTTCGTGGATGCCGCCAAGGCTGCGGGGACCCCCATGACATTTGCGATGACGTTTCCTCCGGGAACGCATGCGATGTGGATGCGGTATTACTTGGGGGCCGGAGGGATCGATCCAGACAAGGACGTGTCGCTCGCAGTCGTGCCGCCACCGCAAATGGTTGCCAACATGAAGGTTGGCAAGATGGATGGATTTTGTGTGGGCGAACCATGGAACGCTCGCTCAATCTCCGACCAGATCGGATTCACGTCCATTGCAACCCAGGCGATCTGGAAAGACCATCCCGAAAAAGTCTGTGCCTTCAGCGAGGAATTCGCGGAGAAAAACCCCAAAACCGTCAAAGCAGTGCTCAAGGCTCTGCACGATGCGAGTGTCTGGTCGGATGATCTGGCCAATCGTCCGGAACTGGCCCGGATTGTTTCACAAGCCACGTACATCAATTGCCCAGAGGAGATCATCCTCGCTCGCATGCTGGGCAAATACGACTACGGCGATGGCCGCGTCGAGCAAGATCCCAACTACATGATTTTCTCCCAGCGGAACTGCAACTACCCCCAGGCCAAATACGGAATCTGGTGGCTTTCACAGTTCCGACGCTGGGGCATGGTCGAAGGTGCTCCGGACTATGAAACAGCCAAAAAGGTACTTCGCTCCGACATCTACGAAGAGGCGATGAAGGAGATCGGGTACTCCCATGGGGGGGCCAACATGGAGCCCGAGACGTTGTTCGATGGGGTGACCTTCGATCCGACGAAACCCGAGGAGTATGCCACTGGCTTTGCGGTGAAAAATCTCAAGGGCTGAGTGGTCAGGTGCGGCAGTTGGTGATCAGGAGTAGGCATGATGCGGATGGCGAAACTCGACTGGCTCTGGATGCCAGTGCTGGTGATTCTGGCTGTGGTTGTACTCTGGAGTGTCTCGTCTGCCACCTGGGCAACAAGTCTGCCATCTCCGCTGAAGACACTGGAGGTCAGCAAGCTCTATCTCGTTGAACCGTTTGCGAAACGAGGAGAACTCGACCAGGGAATTCTGCGATTTACCTGGTACTCGCTGGTCTTGGTTGCCAAGGGGTACTCGATTGCCATCCTGCTGGGAACACCACTCGGATTCCTGCTGGGGATGTCGAAGTTGTTCACCAAGGGGTTCGACCCCCTGATTCAAATTCTCCGTCCAGTTTCACCGCTGGCCTGGCTTCCGCTGGGACTGGTGCTGTTTGGGAAATCTGAGCCCGCGGCAATCTTCACGATCGCCATCTGTTCGATGTGGCCCACCGTTCTGAATACCGCCATGGGCGTTCGGGCGATCCCGCAAGACTACCTGAATGTCGGGAGAGTCTTGCGTCTCTCCAAGTGGGACATGCTTCAGAAAATCATGCTGCCAGCTGCCCTGCCTTACATGTTTACCGGGTTTCGATTGAGTTTGGGGATCGCCTGGCTGGTGATTGTGGCTGCGGAAATGCTGACGGGCGTTCCCGGAGTCGGTGGCTTCCTGTGGCAGGAATACAACAGCTTGATTTACGAACACATCATTCTCTGCATTCTGACAATCGGCATCGTGGGCTTTGTGCTGGACCGGTTGATGAGTGCAGTCGAGAACCGGTTGAGAGTGGCATGAGTGCACTCCCGCGTGGGCAGATCCGTTCGACATACTGGCGACCGAAGAAGTGATAGACATGGACGAGCATCTGCTCACAATTCGAGGGGTCTCCAAGGCCTACACACAGGGCGAGTCCCGTGTGGACGTGCTGGCTGACATCAACCTGACGGTCCATACCGGAGAGTTCGTGGCCATTGTCGGCTCGTCCGGCTCGGGGAAGTCGACACTCGTTTCGCTGATTGCTGGTCTCCAGCCGCCCGACACAGGTGTGATGGAGTTCGACGGTCACAAAGTGATCGGCCCCAGCCCGGAACGTGGTGTCGTGTTCCAGAACTACTCGCTGCTGCCCTGGCTCACCGTGAGTGGAAACATCGCGCTGGCTGTCCAGTCGGTCTTTCCCCAATGGAGCAAAGACGAGCGGGTGGCCTATGTCGACAAGTTCATCGCCATGGTGAACCTCTCGCACGCCACCAACAAGCGGCCCTCAGAGTTGTCTGGGGGAATGCGACAGCGCGTCTCACTGGCACGAACACTGGCCATGAAGCCCCGACTTTTGCTGATGGACGAGCCGATGTCGGCGCTCGATGCACTGACTCGAGCTGTTCTTCAGCAGGAAATCGCCCGCATCTGCACCGACGAGAAAATCACAGCACTGTTGATCACGAATGATATTGACGAAGCCCTGCTGCTGGCAGACCGCGTGATCCCGTTGACTGCTGGACCGGGAGCAACGCTGGGGCCTTCGTTTGTGGTCGACCTTCCGCGACCACGCGACCCCCAGAAGCTGTTCCACTCTTCCGAGTTCCGTGAACTGCGAGGGAGGGTCACCAGTCATCTGCTGGAGATGCGGCAAACCAGCAAGTTGACTCTCAAGTCAGCTCGGAAGTTGCCCCAAGTGCCCCCCAGGCACGGAGCCAGCGCGACATCGGCGGCCCGCTAGCGTCTTATGGACAAATCGATGTGTTTCGCAGACCCACGGATCTTTCATGTCCAACTATGTCGAGTTCTACCAGGTATCAAAGACTTTCCCGACGCCCTCCGGGCCGCAGGTGATTGTCGAGAACTTCAACCTCACCATTGAGGAAGGAGAGTTCGTCACACTGATCGGACACTCGGGCTGTGGAAAGAGTACCGTCCTCAATATGTGCTCCGGCTTAATTCCGGTGACCAGCGGCGGAATCGCCGTGGCGCTCCGTGAGATTGACGGCCCCGGGCCGGATCGCGGCATGGTCTTTCAGTCCCCCTGTCTTCTGCCGTGGTTGACCGCTCATGGGAACGTATTACTCGCTGTTGATCGCGTGTTTCCGGATGCCACACGTTCCGAACGTTATGACATCGCAGCTCACTACCTTGAACTTGTCGGCCTGGGCGACGCACTCGACCGGAGCGTGAGGCAGCTGTCGCAGGGCATGCAGCAACGAGTGGGAATCGCGCGAGCATTTGCCACCGCTCCCAAGATGCTGCTTCTGGACGAGCCCTTCGGAATGCTCGACTCATTGACGCGGATGGAGTTGCAGGAGGTGTTGATGGAACTCCTGAGCCGAGATCGGAAGACCACATTGATGGTTACTCACGATGTCGACGAGGCTCTCTTTCTCTCGGACCGCATCGTCATGATGACCACCGGCCCGAAGGCCAGAGTGGGAGGCATTCTGGCCCCCACATTTCCTCGCCCCCGCATTCGCCAGGATGTTTTGGACTCATCCGACTATTACCCACAGCGAGAAGTGCTGATTGAGTTCCTGGAGTCACAGGACAAATCTCATCGCGCGAAACCCGTGGCCACTTCGCCGAACGCCCTGTCACCCACAGACGCTGCCGATCCTCAGAGTCAGCGGGCCAGCGGTGACATGACCTCCCCGCCCAATCCATCACTTCGTGCATGAACTCGTATGGGCGGGCAGGTGAAGACGCCTTGAGAGCTTTTCTCCATCGAACTCAACAGATTCTCTCCAATCACTGACACACTCTAGCCCCATAGCGGGTTCCCATCATTCATGATCGCCACAATCTCATCACCGCCAGCCAATGAGTCGCCTGCTGTATCGGAGCCGATCAGCGTCTCTGCGCCTCCGCAAACGATCGTCGTGATCGGGAACGGCATGGTCGGGTTGCGGTTCTGTGAGAAGCTGATCGCAGTAGACCCAGAGCGTCGATTCAGGATCGTCACTTTCTGTGAAGAGCCCCGCGCCGCCTATGACCGAGTGGGCCTGACGAGTTTCTTCGCTCATCGAGATGCCGAGAAGTTGCTGCTGGCTCGCAAGAGCTGGTACGAAGAACACGGCGTCGAGTTGCACATTGGTGATCGTGCCGACTTCATCGACCGGGAAAATCGTGTGGTTCGCTCGATTCGAGGACGTCAGGTCGCCTACGACAGGCTGGTGCTGGCAACGGGATCATTTCCGTTCGTGCCCCCTGTGCCAGGTGTCGAAAAGCAAGGCGTCTTTGTTTACCGCACGATCGAAGATCTGGAGCGGATGATTGCATATGCCAAGGACGTTCGCAGCTGTGCGGTGATTGGCGGAGGGCTTCTGGGACTGGAGGCCGCTAAGGCGGTTTACGACCTGGGCCTGGAAGCTCATGTGGTGGAATACAATCCGCGTCTCATGCCGCGACAGATCGATGACGCCGGATCGAAAATCCTCGTGAAGAAGATTGAGGCACTGGGGGTGCGAGTTCATCTCAACCGTGGGACCAAAGAAATCCACGGGAACGGCAAAGTGGAAGCCGTCGAGTTTCAGGACGGAACCAAGCTGGAGGTCGGGATGATCGTCATCTCCACGGGAATCCGCCCTCGAGATGAGCTGGCCAAGCAGAGCGGACTTGAAATGGGGCCTCGCGGCGGGATTGCCGTCAATAGCCAGATGCAGACGAGCGATCCCCACATTTATGCCATCGGAGAGTGTGCTGCTCACGCGGGGATGACATATGGTCTGGTCGCTCCCGGCTATGAAATGGCTGAGACGCTGGCCTCCGTCCTGACCGGAGGAGACAAGCTGTTCAACGGCGCGGACATGTCGACCAAGCTCAAGCTGATGGGGGTCGATGTCGCCAGCTTTGGTCAAGTGGAAGTTGCTCCCGATCAAGGTGTGCCGCTGACCTTCGAAGATCCGTTCAATGGCAAGTACAAGAAGCTGATCGTCTCGCCGGATGGGAAGCGACTACTGGGTGGAATCCTGGTGGGAGATGCCTCCGATTATGGAACACTCTCGATCCTGGCGAAAACTGGAAGCCCTCTGCCTTACGAACCGCATGAACTGATTGTCGGTAAGTCGGGTGGAGGCGCGGTGGGCGGTGGCGTGGATGGGCTGCCTGATGCTGCCCAGATCTGTTCCTGCAACAGCGTCACCAAGGGGGACATCTGCTCTGCGATTCGGGACCAGAACCTCGATTCCGTGGCCGCCGTGAAAAGCTGCACCAAAGCGGGTGCGGGCTGCGGAGGTTGCTTGCCGCTGGTGACAGATCTTTTTAAGGCAGAACTGAAGAAAGCGGGTAAGGCCGTCAACAACCACCTATGCGAGCACTTCCCACTCTCCCGTACCGAATTATTTGCGGTCGTGAAGGTCAAGGGGCTCAAAACGTTCGCCGATGTGCTGGAGACCGTCGGTCGGGGACAGGGATGCGAATTGTGCAAGCCCACAGTCGCGTCGATTCTGGCCAGCTTGTGGAATGAAGTCATCGTCGATGAGAAGCATGCGACCCTTCAGGATACGAATGACCGCTTCCTGGCCAACATTCAGCGGGGTGGTACCTACTCGGTGGTTCCACGCGTCCCCGGTGGAGAGATCACGCCCGACAAGCTGATCGTGATCGGTCAGGTCGCGAAGGAGTATGGGCTCTACACGAAGATCACTGGAGGACAGCGTGTGGATCTGTTCGGGGCTCAGGTGCAGGATCTGCCCACGATCTGGGAGAAGCTGATCGATGCGGGCTTCGAGAGCGGTCACGCCTATGGCAAGTCGCTCCGGACGGTGAAGAGTTGTGTCGGGTCGACCTGGTGCCGCTATGGAGTTCAGGACTCCGTCGGTTTCGCGATCCGCGTGGAGAACCGCTACAAGGGAATTCGATCGCCTCATAAAATCAAGATGGCTGTTTCGGGCTGCACTCGAGAGTGTGCCGAGGCTCAAAGTAAAGATGTCGGTCTGATCGCGACGGAGAATGGTTACAACCTGTACGTCTGTGGAAACGGGGGCACCAAGCCTCGCCATGCGGAATTGCTCGCCTCAGATCTGGATGAAGAGACAGCCCTGCGGTACGTCGATCGATTCTTGATGTACTACATCATGACAGCTGACAAATTGACACGAACCAGTGTCTGGATGGAAAAGCTGGAGGGGGGACTGCAACACCTCAAAGAGGTGATTATCGAGGACAAGCTGGGGCTGGCGGCTGAATTCGATGCGATGCTCCAGGGGCTGGTCGACACCTATCAATGTGAATGGGCGGCTGTGGTCCGCGATCCGGCGAAGCGAAAGCGGTTCGAGCAGTTCGTGAATACAGAGGAAACCGAGCCGACTATTGAGTTTGTCTCGCAGCGGGATCAATCGCGTCCCGCAGACTGGCCAGGCGAAGTGGTTTCGCTGCAACAGTTCTATCAACTGGACCACATCGCGAAAGAGACACCACCTCCTAGTGAAAGCGATCTACGCTGGATTCCTGTCGGTTCCGTGAGCGACTTCCCCGTCGATGGTGGAGCCACAATCAAGTATGGCGGTGTTCAGATCGCGGTGTTTAATTTCGCGAGTCGCGGCGAATGGTATGCCAGCCAGAACATGTGTCCACACAAGAAGGCCTTTGTCCTGGGGCGCGGGATCATTGGCGACCATCAGGGCGAAGCCAAGGTGGCCTGCCCGCTTCACAAGAAGACATTCTCACTCGAAGACGGAAGGTCTCTTCAAGAGGAGGAATATCGAATTCAGACATTCCCGGTACGAGTTGAGGGAGAGCGAGTCTTGCTTCATTTGCCAGCTACGGAGTATCTGGAAAAGACCATCGGGACCGAAGTGGGCTGTAAGCTGGCCACCGCGTGCGGGGTCTAAACATGTGTTGCAGGACCACCGAATCTGATGCCCACCGTCAGGAGTCGCCATGACAACCGAGACGGCGGTGTTCACGCTTCCGATTGTCTCCCTGGACGTTTCGGGACAACCATCCGGGGGATCGCTCCTGGCATTCCTGCTCGAAGAACAGCAACAGCTGACTGCCGTCGAACGTTTTGCTATTGATCATGCCCTCGACTCCACGCCGCTGCAGGCCCGATATTATGAATCGCTTCTCCCTGCGACAGCGCCGGGACTTGGGCAGCAGTATGCCTTCGAGGTTGATCTCGATCGTTGTTCTGGCTGCAAGGCCTGTGTGACCGCGTGCCACACATTAAACGGACTCGATGACTCTGAGACTTGGCGGGATGTCGGCCTGCTGATCGGTGGTACGGCGTCCAATCCCCTGATGCAGCATGTGACAACCGCGTGCCATCACTGCCTCGAACCGGCATGCATGCAAGGATGTCCGGTTAACGCATACGAGAAAGATCCAATTACGGGGATCGTCCGCCACCTCGATGACCAGTGTATTGGGTGTCAATATTGCACCTTGGCCTGTCCTTACGATGTCCCGAAATATCACGCAGGCAAGGGGATTGTTCGCAAGTGTGACATGTGTTCTCATCGACTGGCAGTGGGTGAGGCTCCGGCATGTGTTCAGGCCTGCCCACATCAGGCCATTGCCATTCGCATCGTCGACGTGCAACAGATCCTCGATGATGCGGAAACCAGCCAGTTCCTGCCAGCAGCACCCGATCCACAGCTGACTCATCCCACAACCCGCTACAAATCAGCCCGATCCTTCCCCCGCAACACACTCCCTGCCGATTATCACCAAACCGCACCTCAACACCCCCACTGGCCTCTGATCGTCACTCTCGTTCTGACACAACTCTCGGTCGGGGCATTCACCGCCGCGCAGATTGCCATCTCCCGATATGGAAGCGATGCGCTGACAGCATTGCTTCCCTGGCATGCGGCGACCTCACTGGCTCTGGGACTGCTGGCCCTCGCTGCCAGCCTGTTCCACTTGGGCAGGCCGCTCTATGCCTATCGGGCGTTTATTGGGCTCCGTCATTCTTGGCTCAGCCGAGAGATCGTGGCATTTGGGTTCTTTGCCAAGCTGGCAATGGCATACGCGGCAGTGCTGTGCTTCAAGGAAAAGCTCCCACCGTTTCTGGTCGACTTGACGCCCATCCTTGGCTGGGGAGTTGTGGGGAGTGGACTGGTAGGTGTTTTTTGTTCCGTGATGATCTATGTCGTCACTCAACGTGAATTTTGGAGTTTCGACCGGACTCTGATGAAGTTCGGTCTCACCACGGCTCTGCTCGGAACGGCGACGCTCGCAGCTGTAGTCGCAGCTGTCGGAGGGGCTGTTCCTGAGTCTCAACAGCTGTTCATCCTCTTGATTCGCTCAGTCTTCGTCGTGGGAGTCGTCAAGTTGTGTGTTGAAATGGCGTTGTTTCGGCACTTGTGGTCACCCCATCTCACCACTCTCGGGCGGTCCGCGAGGCTGCATATTGGTCCGCTGCGATCAGTGACATTGATGCGGTATCTACTTGGGTTTCTCGGATCGGTTTTGCTGCCGATTTACGTGTTGCAAGGTTCGCCGAACCGGTTGTGGTGCGGAGTTGGTATGTTGGTCCTGCTGGTGGCTGGTGAATTCATGGAGCGGTATTTGTACTTCGCTGGTGTGGCAGCGCCTCGAATGCCGGGTCCCATGAGAACCTGACCTTTGCGTATTGATATCTTACAACCATCACGGCGCACACACATGAACTGGAACCTGCTCCATCAAACCACTGGTCCCCTGACCCGGGAACTCCTGCTGCGCCCGGGCGGGTTCGGCCTGGGGCAGGTTCCGGAGAAGTCCGCACCAGATGCCCTGACGACTGTCGTGTGTGGTTACTGTTCGACCGGATGTGGACTGAATGTGCATTTACGGGATGGAGAGGCCGTCAGCCTGACTCCCCGTACGGACTATCCGGTGAATCTCGGCATGGCCTGTCCCAAGGGATGGGAAGCCCTCACCGTCTTGCAGGCTCCTGATCGTGCCACCGTGCCATTGCTCCGCGATGCCAACGGTCACATGGTTCCCCTCGATTGGGCCTCTGCCGTCAAGACATTCGCCACCAAGTTCAAGCAGATTCAGGAGGAGCATGGTCCCCACAGTGTGGCCTTCCTGGGAACTGGACAACTCACAACTGAAGAGCTGGCTTTCCTGGGTTGTCTGGGAAAATTCGGGATGGGGATGCGGCACGGAGACGGAAACACTCGGCAATGCATGGCGACAGCTGCGGTGGCCTACAAGCAATCGTTTGGGTTTGACGCACCACCCTACACGTATGCCGATTTTGAAGAGTCTGACACGATCGTGCTGATCGGAAGCAATCTGTGCATCGCCCATCCGATCATGTGGGAACGGGTCATGCGAAATCCGCACAAACCCCAGATCATCGTGATCGATCCTCGCCGGACCGAGACCGCGATGGCCGCCACGTTGCACCTTCCGGCCTACCCCAAGTCGGATCAGATATTGTTATACGGCGTGGCGAGGGAGTTGATTCATCGAGGTTGGATTGAACGCGAATACATTGCTGCCCATACAAATGGGTTTGAAGAATTCAGTCAGTTCGTTGAACAGTACACGTTCGATGTGGTTTGTCAGGAAACAGGCCTGGACGCGAGCCTGATTGAGGAGTTCATTGAACGAATTCATCAAGGACAAAAAGTCTCCTTCTGGTGGACTATGGGGGTCAATCAGAGCCACCAGGGTGTCCGCACCGCCCAGGCCATCATCAATCTGGCCTTGATGACGGGGAACATCGGTCGTCCGGGAACCGGAGCGAATTCCATCACCGGCCAGTGCAATGCGATGGGGTCGCGGCTCTATAGCAACACCAGCAGCCTGATTGGCGGGCGGGATTTTACTGACCCGGCAGATCGAGAGCATGTCGCCAGCCTGCTTGGGATCGATATGGCACGGATACCGACACAAAACAGCTGGGCGTATCACGAGATTCTCGAAGGAATTCTGAAGGGGCAGATCAAGGGCTTGTGGGTCGTCTGTACGAACACGGCTCATTCCTGGATCAATCAGGACTTTGCTCGCGATGTGTTAAGCCGACTCGACTTTCTCGTCGTCCAGGATATGTACACGACGACCGAGACCGCGCAGATGGCAGATCTGGTCCTGCCTGCCGCCGGTTGGGGAGAGAAGGACGGATCGTTTATCAACTCTGAGCGGCGGATCGGAGTAGTCCGGAAAGTCTCGCGTGCACCAGGACAGGCACTCGCTGATTTCGCCATCTTCCGTCTCGTTGCGGAGGAATGGGGATGTGGGGACATGTTTCGCGCATGGACCGATCCGCAGGCCGCCTTTCAAATCATTCAAAAGCTCTCCGAGGGCCAACCATGCGACATCACAGGGCTGGGCACCTATAACCAGATCGATGCCGTTGGCGGAGTCCAGTGGCCATGTGTGAGTACAATGCCGCGTGATGGGGAGCGAGGGCCGACCGGGAATACTTCTCAACGGTCAACCCGCGAAGCTCAATCCTCAACGGAAAGACGATTGTTCGAAGACGGTCAGTTCTACCACAAAGATGGGCGAGCCCGATTCCTGTTTGAACGGTCGCAACCGCTGCCAGAACCAGTCAGTTCTCAGTATCCCCTGGTCCTGCTCACAGGACGTGGTACGGCATCACAGTGGCACACTCAGACGAGAACATCAAAATCAGCAGTTCTGCGGAAGCTCTATCCTGAAACTATCTATTTGGAAATGAATACGATGGACGGTAAACGTGCTGGAATAGCGCCGCATTCACAAGTCGAGATTCGATCTCGCCGGGGAGCAATCACAGCCACCGTGATACTGACTCCCGCCATTCCCGAAGGCCAAGTCTTTCTGCCGATGCACTACCCAGAAACAAACCGTCTAACATCTGCGGCCTTCGACCCCTACTCCAAACAGCCTGCCTATAAGGCCTGTGCCGTGCGAGTCACAGCTGTCGTGTCAGGGTGACTGCTGGAGCCCATCCATCAACGTGTCTAGCAGGACGCTGCAAAACTCCGTTTCCACTGGTATTACCACCATCCGGTGTAGCTTGGTAAGGGCATAAGATTGATCCGCGGACTGAAGCGGTGTTTAGATCGGCGGTGGGCCGGTCTTTTGTCGATCGGCTCACCTCATGTCCACTCTGCTCAGCACTGCTCCGGTCAGCTCTGTGGGGCCAGTTTTCTCAGTCGTACGAGATTGAACGCGGTGGCGGCGAGTTCCAGCTGTTGTTGAATCTTCCACTGTCCGACAAGTTTCAGGCGGGCCAGGCCAGCAATGGTCTTTAACCAACCGAAGCATTCTTCCACTTTCTTGCGGCAGCGCTGGCTGAGTTGATATCCATCTGTGGTGATCCGGGTTTTCATTCACTCGCGTTCATCGACAGCAGCGCGGCGGCAGGGAGCGACATTCTCTGGCAGGGGAGGTGAGGTACTGATCACGGTACAATGCGGTGTGACACCTTGAGGTGCTGCGGGTTTCGCGGACAGGTCAAGTCCTTATTTTCGCCGGTCGGGATTTTCGCTTAACCGGGTTTGGCGGAGTTCGAACTGGTGGGGAGACAGGTAATCGAGTGAGCTGTGTTTGCGTTCGAGGTTGTAGTACGCCAGGAACTCGCCGATCTCTTGGCAGGCCGCGCTGACACTGTCATATCGGGTCATCTCGAGTTCGGTCTTGAGGGTTCCAAACCCGCTTTCCGCGAATGCGTTTTCGTAGCAGTTGTCCGCGCGGCTCATGCTTTGAATGATCGCAGCGCGGCGAAGCACAACTCGATAGCGTGTGCCCGCGTACTGGACTCCGCGGTCGGTGTGATGGATCAGATCCGCCTTCGGTTGTTTCTCTCGGATGGCTTGATGGAGGACCGGCAGCACGAGGTCTTCGGTCATATGGTCATCGAGGTGCCAGGCGATGATTCGTCGCGAGAACCGATCCATGAGAGTGGCCAGGTAGCAGAACTCACCTCCTTGAAGAGGCACATACGTGATGTCACCGACCCACAGCTGATTGATGTGGGGCGGCTCCGGCGTCTCCAGGAGCAGGTTCGGGCTGTAGCCCAGCTTGTGTCGGCTGTCGGTCGTTTTGGGGACGAAGCTCTTAGGCTGGATCGCCACGAGATGTTGATTCCGCATGAGTGTTTCCACATGTTTCACATCGCAAGCGTGTCCGATCTCGTTCAAGTCCTGCGCGATGCGGCGGGCTCCGTAACGACGTTTGTGCTTCCAGAAGATGTCTTGGACCAGGGGAGCCAGCTCCGCGTCTTGGACTTCACTTGAAGAGGCTTCCCTCGTTCGCCACGTATGGTAGGCCGAGCGACTGACTTCCAGGACTTTACACACCGAGGTCACCGGTTGTTCCTCCAGCTGCACGATCGCCGCATAGATGTCGGTCACTCGCTGCGGCCGAAAATGACCAACGCTTTTTTTAGAATGTCATGCTCGCGAATCACTCGGCCCAACTCGGCTTCGAGTTCCTGGACCCGCGCCTCAAGCGACTCAGCCGCCGGGCCCGACTCTTTGAGCTGGGCCGACTTCCACCGATACAACATGTTCGCCACCGAACCGGCCGAATGCCCATCCAGCAGCATCGCGACGACCTCACGCCGGAACTCATCCGTAAACGACCGCCGGGTGTGGGGCTTCTCGAGTACCTTCCCGACTGCGGGCCGAACCGGGGAAGAACGGGACTTGCCAACTGACGTCTTGGACATCTAAGACTCCTCTCTGGTTCCGCCAGAATAAGGAGTAGACCTGTCCGTGAAACCCGCAGCACCTCATGAAGCCCAGATGACGGCGAATAGTGATGTTCATCATGGATATGTTCCCTCCACGGAAGCGATTTTTGAAGATTCCCCGTTGGCGAAAAAACACCACACGTCGAAAAGACCGCCTGTCACAAGTCGAGCTTCACTTTTCGGAAAACTGACTTGTCTGACGCTCCGCAGACAGAGCCATACTAGGCCGACAGCAACTGGTACATGCCGAGTGTCCGCATGGTGGAGAGGATACCTGACCGCCATGCTCATTGCGATCTCTTGGTTTGGACTTCGCCAGCCCACTGCCTCCAAGAGATATCACGACATCAACAATCTTGACATGAAGATAAAAGTCCTTATGATCGCCTTATGGAACATGACATCCTCGACAGCATCATTAGCCAGTGGCAGTCTGAGCGTCCGGATCTGGATGCCAGCTGCCTGGGCATCGTTGGTCGCATCTTGAGGCTGGCAGGTCATCTGGAGCGACGGACCAACGAACGCATGAAGGAATTCGACATCGCGATCTGGGGCTTTGATGTACTTGGAACATTGCGACGGCGTGGCGAGCCGTTTTCAATGACGCCCACCGAACTGATGAAGTCGGTGATGCTATCTTCGGGGGCTATGACAAATCGCATCGATCGTTTAGAGGAACTCGGTCTCATCGAACGAGTCCCCGACGACCGTGACCGTCGCTCTCTGAAAGTGTGCCTGACTGCTAAAGGCCGTACCGTCATTGATGCGGCCTCTCCCATCCGGTTTAACGAAGCGTGGGACGCGCTGCGCCACTTGTCGGAACGCGAAAAGGCATCACTGGCGACTCTTCTACGCAAGGTCTTGTTGACCGTAGAGCCAGCCCTTCCGACATGACACTACCATTCGAAGATGGGCGGATGTGTTGTCGAATTGAAAACTGTACGACGTGAGATCGTTAATGACCGACCATGAATCTACACAATCCCAGACAACCGAAGGCCTGACGGTTTCTCCGTCTCTCGACTTCGTCGTTGCGGCATCACAAATCCCTACTGAGCCGACACGGATCACTGCACGCACACTCCGGATTTGCGGACTGGCTGTGTGCCTGGGCGTGATCGCGGCATTTGTGGCACAAGGCTTGGTGTCCTTAATCGGGCTGATCACGAACCTGTCATTTTACGGGCGAATTGATGCTTCGCTCACATCGCCCGCTCCGGCCGTGGAACGTCTGGGGCTGGTCGTTGTCGTGATTCCTGTCATTGGGGCAATCCTGGTCGGATTCATGGCACGCTACGGCTCGAAGGCAATTCGGGGCCACGGAATCCCCGAAGCGATGGAACAGGTTCTGACGAACGAAAGCCGCATTCCCATGCGGATGATGTTTCTTAAACCGCTCTCGGCCGCAATCGCGATCGGGACGGGCGGACCGTTTGGTGCGGAAGGCCCGATCATCGCCACAGGCGGAGCCCTGGGTTCTGTCATGGGCCAGCTTCTGCAATCGACGACCGCTGAACGCAAAACGTTACTGGCAGCGGGCGCCGCTGCGGGCATGGCAGCCACTTTCGGCAGCCCAGTCTCGGCAGTTCTACTGGCAGTGGAACTCTTACTGTTTGAGTTTCGATCTCGCTCCATCATCCCCGTCGCATTGGCTGCTTCGACAGCTGCGGGAATCCGGATTGTCTTCGAGGGCATCGAACCCGTATTTCTCATGACGAACCTGCAGGCACCCGCCGGGACAGCCTTGTGCGTTTACATCGTTCTGGGAGGGATCCTGGGCCTGCTGTCGGTTGCCGTCACACGTGTCGTGTATGCGATCGAATACGCATTCGAGCACCTGCCGATCCATTGGATGTGGTGGCCTGCAATTGGTGCGGTCGTCGTCGGTGTCGTCGGCTATTTTGCACCCGACACATTGGGCGTTGGGTATTCTAACATCAGCAACATTCTTTCTGGCAAGCTGGCTGTTTCGACAATCCTCTTCCTGTGTGGAATGAAATTTGTGTCGTGGTCCATCTCACTGGGGAGCGGAACATCCGGCGGCACGCTCGCTCCACTCTTCACGATCGGTGGTGGAGTCGGCGCCGTATTGGGAGTCTGCGTCGATACCGTGGCCCCCGAGCTGGGCGTCGACGTAAGAATTGCAGCCCTGGTCGGTATGGCAGCCATTTTCGCGGGAGCATCCCGCGCAATGCTGGCGTCAGCCGTCTTCGCATTCGAGACCACGCTGCAACCTTTTGGCCTGCTGCCGCTGCTCGGTGGATGTGCTGCTTCCCAACTGATATCAAGCTACCTGATGCGCAATTCGATCATGACCGAAAAGATCGCCCGTCGGGGAATCCGCACGCCTGAAGACTATGAAGCCGATGTGCTGGATCAGGTCTCGGTTTCGAGCATCATGACAAAGCACGTTGTCACCCTGCCCTCAAGTCAGCCCATCGCCAGCCTCCAGGAATGGCTTGCGTCTGGGGATGCGGGCTCTACGCATCAGGGGTTTCCTGTGATCGATGATAAGGGAGTCACCGTTGGTGTCGTCACCCGTCGCGACCTGTTGAAACGAAATACACCAGCTGACCAAAAAGTCGGCGACCTCATTCGCAGACCACCGCTGTTTGTGTATGACGACTGCACGGTGCGACAGGCAACCGACCACATGGTCAAACACGATATCGGCCGACTCCCGGTCATCCGTCGCTCGCCCCCCTGCCAGCTCGTCGGGATCGTCACACGCAGTGACGTGCTGTCCGTGTTTCGCCAGCGAACCAGCGATGCAGAATTACAACAGCCAATCTGGAGATCTCCACGAGAAAGCAATGGGAGCAAATCTTCCGCTATCACCCGGGAACGTCTTCGTGACCTGAAATAGCACGAAGCGACACTGTGCCGTGGTTTCGGGATGTTAAGCCCGGTCGAAAATGGTGGCGATTCCCTGGGAAAAAGCCGAGTAAAAATGGCAGCGCAGATGCTGTAGTTCGATGAATCCGGGAGGTGGGGCGTCAGCCCGATGGCACATACTTTCTCGGTGGGTGGGTGGTGGGTCCGCGAGTTTTTTTGGGTGGGTATTCCGAGCGTTTGGAATATGCGGTCCGGGGGTAGGATCGGTGTGGGCGGTTTGGAAGTTGGAGTTGTTGAATCTTGTTCAGCGTGAATTGAACGCGAGCTGCCCATTGGTCGGAAGTGAGGTCGCGTTGGGCGAATCGGAGTTAAGTGCAAGAGTATCCAGGCACCGCTGAAACTGATCCGCCCTGTTCGCCGAAGCCCTCTAACCCATCCCCCGCGCCCACGATTCTTGGGGAAGTCCAACTTGCAGCACCTGGTTGTATGCAATCGCCGCCATGGCTAGCTCTTTGAGGATCATCTCGACCGAGCGACCACGCATTCCCTCCATCTCCAACGGCTGGATCAAGGGCCTGCGTCGCATCCGCATCCAACATGACCGCCATCCCAACATCATCGACGCTTGGCTCCACCTGTCCCCGTTCCCTTGAGAAACAGGGTGTGTTGTTTGTCAGCTCTTATCTCTAAGCCGTCGATGAAGAACTCGTGACGTGTTGCAGAGCCTGCTCAGCAATGGTGTTGACCATGTGGCCCACGAACTCGTTTTCCGGATGCCCGTTGTGGCCGCGTACCCATTCGCAGTCGACTTCGTGCCTTTCCAGCTGGGCGACCAGTTGTCGCCACAGATCGACGTTCTTCACACGGGATCTTCGTCGGCCTGTTGTTCGCCAGTGGTTGGCGATCCAATTCGGGAGACGATGAGTGATCCCATCTGCTACGTACCGGCTGTCAAGAACCAGATGGACACGCGACGGCTCGCTGAGCGATGACAGCCCTTGGATGACTGCCATCAGTTCCATGCGGTTGTTCGTCGTGTCAAAACATGCCTGCCCATTTGAGATTTGATGGCCGGTCTCCCTGTCAATCGACAGGAAGCCCCAAGCCCCCACTCTCCCACGGGGCAGGCATGATCCGTCGCAGTACAAGAACACTTCGCGCCGCCTCGGCGCTAACTGCGAAGAATTGCTGGTGACGTTTGCCACACTGCCGCGGCAAGATACTGCCGCTGGTTCAGAATGCTGACGGGCGGAGCCGTCAGCAGGCATTGTTTCCAGTTCATATCTTTCCACCACATCTCGTCGGGCTTGTATCCAATCTCGGTCATAGGCCGTAGACCATAGATAAGCCACCTCTTGAGATGTGGGGGTCTCCTGGAAACCACACAGTAATGCGAGACGAGAGATCTCCCGATAAACATCAGTGACCCTCGATTCCTGATAGGTGGCCCCTTGCTGACTGATCCATCCTCTGATCGTGTCATAAGCTGCAAGAGAGGGAATCGGGGATTCCCATGCCAGGTTCAGGTTGTCTTCGAGTTTGTCCCATGCCTTCTGGCAGATACTGGCTTGAAGTTCCGAATCATTTCTTTGGATCTGGTATCCCAGCCAATCGACAGATTGGCCGGTTGTCAGGTCACGGATGGATGTTTCGGAAGTTCCCTTCAGAGGCATTCCAATACTGACCGTCCTCTGTTGGAGGGCGCTGTACAGGGATTGGACCTCGTCTGGTTGTGCCAGGATCAGTAGATCGTCTGCCACACGCAGCAAAGGATTCCTGGGGTAGGTCTGTTGCCACCAGCGGTCAAGTGTCCCATGGAGGTACACATTGAGCAGTGCCGGTGACAGTGGTCCACCTTGGCGGAGCCCTCTGCCAGATGTGTTAAAGGCGATCCGACTGATAAAGTCACAGATCTCGTCGGATGGGATCATCCTGCGGAGGGCCTGTGACAGTCTGCCGGTGGGGACATTCTCGAAAGCGTCACGAAGATCCTCGCTGATCCACGACCATTGGTTGTGGGTCAGCGCCCAATGCTCAGCCGTTGCCAGGGCGAAATCGCGAGAGTAGCCCGGGTTCCGGAAGCCCATTGAGTGGTCACCGAATTGTGCCTCCAGGATGGGATTGATCACTTGAAGGACTGCCCGTTCCACACAGCGATCCTCAAAGTTCTGGATACGAATCGGGCGTTGGTCTCGGTCTCTACCCTTATCGATCCAGACTGTTCTTGGTTCGCTGGGACGGTACTGCCCCTCACTGATCAATTCACCGAGTGCTCGGGCGAGTTCCCACTGGGAACGGTTATCTAGATCGTTTGGCTTGAGGCCATTCGGTCCAGCGGCTTGTCCCCGAGATGCACAATGTTCGATGGCAGTTTTGACGTTTCGGGTATCTCCAGCTCGCGTCAGCAGCTGATTGGCAAACTCTTGAAGTTCACGTCTGCTGCTGCGTGCTGCCTGCTTGGCCTCACATTCATGTCGGCGCAGGAACTCTCCTGCAGTACCGTTGTGACGGTCTGCTGGCACCTGACGGGCATGAATGCTGGCGATTCCCATTGAGGGCGATCGCCTGAAGGGCCGGTTGTAAATTGCTCTTTCTCCTTTCTTGTGTTGCTAGGGTTAAACAGAGGAACGATTCGACCGACGAGGTCGACGCGAAGTGTTTCGATGAGAAGCAGAGTGCTTGGAGGCAATCTGCTGCGCGAGCAGACGCTCCTGGTGAGCGAGGTCATCGCCGAGGATGCGACAATTGATCGAGCGATAGAATTGCAGCCGGTCTTGAGTATCTTTCGCGAGTTGACCGTTCCCATGATCCCAGAAGTCGATCAGGAGACTTGATACCGGGAGACGCTGAAAGTACCGGGGAATGAATGGCCTGGCTCCACCGCTCGCCCAAATGATTATTCGACTGTCGTAGGCAACCAGTTTCTGGGCAGCCACAGCCGTCACGATGGAGTTACGGGGGACGCCCCATGCTTCAGTAGAACGTCTCTCAGTGTTGGTCGAGCATGCGTTTGGACGGCCATCGTACAGACGCCAACTCGGTAGCAAACGTTGAAGCTGTTCTCCATGCTCAACGGAATCGACCATTATGATTACTCCCGGCTTCGAGCCAAGAGAAGGCCGCCCTATAATGCCCGGCAGATTCAATTCGAGATTTGAATCGGACGATGCTTCCCCAGAGGCCAGTGCTGATGCCATATCGGCAATGGATCGATTCCGAGACTCGTCACTCCTCAGGCTGATGTGACGTTCACGAGGATCCTTCTGCCCGGGAAAGTCCGGAGACGAATGCGAAGTGAATGCGACACTCAGAACGTCCCGCGCTGATCGGGGATCTTTCGAATCACGGTAGATCACTTCACCTGCCAGAGTCTCAAACAACAGTTCGTCTGCTTTTGACCTTGGTCGCCTAGGGTCAACCAGTGCATAAATTCTGCGGCGAAGGTACTCCGCACGGCTATCTATATTCGTCTCTTGAATCCCATCGAAAGCGTCAGCAAATATCAGTACATCCCAATCCTGAGGATCGCTTCGATCCAAGCTGCCGAACGTACAGCAGACGACACGACACGAGGACCTCCAATTGTGTCCATGGACGGCCTCAACCTGGCGTCCAAGTAAAGGACGCAAGTTCACGGCAAGCACTTGAGCCGCTTTGATCGTTCTGGATGCGATAAGGAACTTCGTCTGTGGAGAGAGCTGGCACATTGCGGCAATGATCTCGGCTTGCCGGTTACCGGTACCCACCTCAATGGTCCCCTCCCTGTTGGTTCGCAGCTTCGCTGCCAACCCAGGAAATCGCTCCACCAAGTGTTCGCCGCCGCTCACATTATCCAAGCTAAAGTGGGCGTCAGTGCCACGACGATCTATTACATTTACGATGTATCCACATTGCTTCAGGTGCTCTTCGACACGTCGTACGCAACCACAGGGGATGATCAAACCACAATCTTGAAGTTCACAGACATACTTTGTGGTGTCACCTCGTGATACCTGCTCCCTGCCGTTCCGTCGAAACGTCATTTCTTGGTACGAGAGAATAGGTCTCAACAGGTCTTCGCAAGCAGGCTGCACAACCGCCATACCAGCCGGGAACTTCGTGATCGTGATATGATTTCCCACACCGTCATCAAGTAGTGCCACTGAAAAACCTGCAGTACTTGGGGATGATGGCTCTGATGAATTACGGCCTCTTGCTCTGACCTCTAAATCCGTGTCGAACATGATCACAGCTCCTCCGAACATCCATCAAATGGTAAATAGGAACCACTTCAGGATGGACTCGCACGACTGATGGCGTGCGTTTTGATCGCCACCAGCGCCGGAATTCGCCGCCTATGCGTTAAGAATGAACTACAATATTTGTAGCCACAGACCAAGTTCTAAGCAGAATTAGTTCGCGTGTCAAATCAAGAGGGTGGCGTCAATGAGTCAGATATGGAAACGCCGCAGCAATAAAACGACTCCATAAATCATTGATCATCGTAACCTCGCGGTCCAAAGTGAACCCATTAAAAAAGCATGCAGCAGGACCGTTTCTCATGGATCGTCGAGGAGCAGAGAACCAGACCCCGCCTAAAACCGAGCGAAAAATGCGTCATATGACTTGATGCTCTGGGATTAACTCTTGGAAGCGAGTTTTCGGGGCTGTTCAACATCCTGTTGGGACTGGTGTCACCAGTTGTTGGCGAGTCAGGTTGCGGATTACCGCTTGAAACTGGGTCGATGGTCGATTCGGCGGAGAACTGTTTTGAATGGGAGAGAGGTGTGTTGTGTCGCATGTGGTGCAGATTCAGACGGAGGTGCGGGATG
>JAXMBW010000013.1:0-121654 GCA_046349675.1 Planctomycetaceae bacterium
CAGATGGCAATATGTTGCCAACGCAATTCAAGTCAGCTTTGTTGCTGCAAGCCGTTGTGAATGGCAATGGATATGCCAGAATCTATCGTGATTTGGATGGCATCACTCCAATTGAAATTAAGTTGATTGATGCAAATGCTGTCACCAGTTATTACAACTGGTACGAAATTGATTATGGCAACAATCACAAAGAGATCGTCAATCATCAAGACATGATTCACCTCAAGGGGTTGTCATCAGATGGCGTTACAGGGATGCCCATTTGGGATGTTTTGGCAACTGCACTCAAATTATCTGTGTCCATGCGACGTTACGCAGAATCCTATTTCCGCAACAATTGCCGTATCAATATGGTTTTGCAATTGACAAAGCCGTTCAAGAACCAAGCTGATTTCGACAAATTCAAATCAGAGTTCATGTCAGTACACAGAGGGGCAGATCAAGCCTTCACAACTGCACTTGTGCGAGACGGGGCAGAGCTAAAATCTTTGAATCAAGGTGGCAACGATGACACTTTGATTCAGTTGACGGAGCAACAAGCGAAAGCCATTGCGGTAATCATTGGTATCCCAGTCAGCTTTCTTGGCTATGCCGATTCATACACATCACACAATTCACTGGAGTCACAACAAAAGCAATTGTTGATGAATAGCTTAAATCCTTGGCTTGTTCAATTTGAGCAAGCGTGTGAGAAGGTATTGCTTTTTGAAAAGGAAAAGGATGCAGAAAGTCATTACATAGAATGTAATCGATCACAACTTGTATCAGTAGATGTGGAGCAGGAAAAACTCGACATCCAAAAGGTAATCAATGGATTGTGGGCATGGGAAGAATACAGAGAAAAATACAATCTGCCTCTTGATATGTCATTAACCTATTTCTTGCAGTCAAACACCGTCAGAGTAGATTCAGATTTTGAGCCACCTCAACCAGAACCAGTGCAGATGATTGCACAGCAGCAACCAGATCAACAATCAACAAAAGAAGCTGTGTTGCGTTCTAAGACAGTTGAGAAGCTGATTACACGAGTTGCCAAGGCAGTGGAAGCCAAGGGCAAGGCAGTTGATTTGGACGCACAGCGATCAATATTCTGTGAATATCTGGATTGTTACGATAATCATCAAGAGGTTATTGATAATGTTTTGGGCGAAATGAAAGAAGAAATCAATGCCTTGAGTTCACATGATTTGAACAAGATCGATTTTGATAGATACAAGAGTAAGATAAATGGAGGGCTGAAGTAATGCGAATAGTTGAAGACACAGTTGAAATCATTGAATCAAGAAGTGAAGGGCAACCAAGTAAGTTGGTTGGATATGGTGCCGTGTTTTACAGAGAAGGATCACCAGAAACAGAATATGTAACCACCATTCCCGGCATGGGAGTTGTCAGAGAAAGAATTCTGCCAACTGCTTTTGATTCTTCGCTCCAGAAGAATCAGTTAGAATTAAGGCATGAGCATGATGAAAAGCAAGTCATTGATACCACTGATAACACATTGAGAGCCAAGAAGGACAACAAAGGGATTATTGTTGAGAGCGATATTGATCCAACTGACCCTCAGTATCTCTCAGTGGTTGCCAAAGTCAAAAAGAAGATTGCCAGAGGTATGAGCTTTGGCTTTAGCGAAAGCAGAACTAAAGACAAATGGGAACAAACATCAGGTGGATGGATTAGATGGCTTGTGGATATTGCCGCCAGTGAGTTTTCAATTGTTCGCAATCCATGTTACGCCGGGACATCTAATGGTTTGAGATCAACCAGTGATTCATCAGACATCAAGCGATCATTTGAAAAATATCGAGCAGAGCAGAACAAAATCAGATTTGAACAGCTAAATATTAAGTAACCCCAAGTGGTTGTTTGCCCCAAGTGGCGATTTTAAACATTTTATCTCAATAGAGGAAAATTATGGACATCAAAAGATTAAAAGAAGAAAATGCCGAAATCGCCAGCAAAATGGAAGCTGCAATTCAGGCATCAAATGCAGATGGTGCAACTGACGAACAAATAAGAAGCCATAACGATGAATATGTGCAATTGGAAACTGAATATCAATCCAATTTGCTGAAGATTGATACAGCCGAAAAGGCGGAACGATTTGCAGCATTGACAAAGAGATCAGCCAATGTTGATCCAGACCGTCCGAACAAGTTCGGCAACTCTGCCAAAGATCATGATTTGGCTTTCCGAGCTTCATTGCTCGAATCATGCGGTTACGCTGCTCCAACTGAGTGGAGCAACATCAGAGCCAAGGTTGCTTACTCTGGTGACTTCAAGATCCGCTCTGGTCAAACAGTGGGCACTGCTTCAGAAGGTGGTTACTTGGCTCACACTGAGCTTGCTAACTGGATCGAAAAGGCAACGAAGTTCTATGGCGGTGTTTCAGCAGTCTGCAAGACCTACAAGACATCGACAGGTCAGGATTTGTATCTGCCAACATTTGATAACACATCTGGAACAAGTGCCAGCCACGCCGAAAACGCAACTGTCACGAGTGCAGATAAGACATTTGGACGTGTGACAATCAAAGCACAATCCAACGCCACTGCAACTTACCCTGTCTCAGTGGAATTGATTCGTGATGCGTCCTTCAATGTTTCAGAGCTTATTGGTTCTGCCCTTGGCGAAGATATCTCAAGATTCCAAAACAACAAATTGACTGTTGGTTCGGGAACATCTGGAGACGCAGCTTGGAACGGTATTGTTACCGCTTCCACTCAAGGTAAGGTTGCAGCAGCAACCAACGCAATTACTTGGTTGGAAATCATGGACTTGATTGCAAGTCTCGATTACAGCTACATCAGCTCACCAAATTTTGGCTTGATGATGCACTACTCAACTTACAGCAAATTGCTTCAGTTGGTTGACACCACTGGTCGCCCATTGTTCCTGTCTGCCATCACCGAAGGTGGAAAGAGAACTTTGGGAGGATTCCCGATTTACATCAATAACGATATGGCAAGCACTTTTGCTGCGAACGCCAAAGTTGTTTTGGCTGGAGATTTCTCCAAGTTCGTAAATCGTGAAGTGACTGCAATCTCTGTGACAACTCTGAAAGAGAGATTTGCTGATCAACTGGCTGTTGGATTTATGGCTTGGCATTCGTTCGGTTGTAACTGTGTGAACACAGCAGCAATCAAACATCTAAAGCTCGCTGCCAGCTAATTGAGATGACTCAAAAGAAAGCCTCTGATTCTCAGAGGCTTTTTCATTTACAAAGGATAAATACATTTATGAAAAATCAAACTTCTAAACAATCCGTCATGTCTGATCATGGCACATTTGCTGGTGATCAGATTGTGAATCTGCCAGATGATGTGGCACAACATTGGATCGATACTGGTTTAGCTGTATCTGCGGTAGAAACTCCAAAGCTAGAACCTAAAGTCAAACCAAAGAAGGAAGACATCAAAATAGAGGTGATCGATGAGAAAAACTCTTAATCTCGTCACCGGCATTGGTGAACTACCATTTACTCTGGCAGATATCAAATCCCATTTGGTAGTTGAATACAACGACCGTGACGACGAAATAGAAGCAATCATGTTGGCAGCAGTGGCTCAGATCGAAGATGAGACAGGGCGAGCATGGATTGAGCAAACATGGGATTTGATCCTGCCAGCATTTCCCCGTTGTGGCGAAATCGTTCTGCCTAAGCCACCACTCAAAGAATTGGTACACGTAAAGTATTACGATCAATCAGGCACCTTACAGACACTCGCTACAGATCAATATTACGTGATGATGCCAAGCATCAGTGAGAACGGTTGGATACAAGCCAAGAACTTTGTGTTTCCGATTGCACAGGTTTATCGTCCTGATGCCGTCCAGATTCGCTTTGTGGCTGGCAACAGCACTGAAATTGACCCTCAGTATATCCATCTCGTCAAGTTGATTTGCGGGGCATTGTGGAGCAATAAGGAAGGGCAACAACCAAAGGATCAAGTCGCCATTGATCGATTGATGTGGAATCTATCACAAAAGGGGTATTGCTAAATGGAAATTGGAAAACTGAAAAACAGAATCACCATTGAGAAATACACTGAATCCAGAAGCAATGCGGGGCAGGTGTTGAAATCATATACAACAAGCTCAACACGTTGGGCAATGATCAAGCCATTGACCACCAGAGAGATTTTGCAGGCTCAACAAGTGCATGCTGAGATTACCCATGAAATCTATCTGAGATATCCATTGGATGTGACAGCAAAAGATAGAATCAAATACGACAATAGAACATTTGAAATCCTTGGCGTGATCAACGTCGATGAGGCGAAATTCTTTCTAAGGCTCAATTGCGTGGAGCGTGCCTAATGGACATTCGATATCAAATATTCGGCACAAACCAAGTCTCCAAACTGCTTCAAGGATTGGAAAAGAAGGTTGCCAAGAAGTGTCTCAGACAGGCAATGAGACCAGCCATGAAGGTTGTGTTGGAACAAGCCAAAAAGAATGCTCCTGTTGACACTGGAGCAGTTAAGAGAAACATCAAGATCAGAGCCGCAAAGAGAAGCACCAGATACATCGGAATCAATGTGCAGATCGGCAGTGAAGGTGATTACAAAGGTAAACAGTTTTATGGGAGCTTCTTGGAATATGGCACCAGATACATCAAACCAAGAGCTTTCCTGAAAAACGCATATACATCAACCAAAAATGAAGCTAGAGCAGAAGCAATGCGAAGATTGAGAGATTTGACCCTTTGGGCAGCAAGAGGAAACAATGCTTGAAATTGATATTATTAAACATCTCAGCGACGATTCAGATATCTCCAATCTGGTTGATGATAGAGTTTATCCTCATCATATTCCACAGATCAGCCAATATCCTTGTTTGACTGTGCAACTGATTGACGCTGAAAGAATTGATTGCTTGAGCAGACCAAGCGGAATTGCCATCCATGTTTACCAGATTGATGCATGGAGCGATTCTTTTGATGATGTGATTACTATTGCAGAAATCGTCAGAACCAAGCTGCAAGGGTATATTGGCGAAATGGTAGATACTACTGTTTATTATTCTTCTTTGATTGATGAAAAGACATTGAATGAACCGCCAGTCAATGCCAGTGATGATTGGGTATTTAGGAAAATGCTCAGATACAAAATTAAATTTCAGGAGAATGTGTAATGGAAACAAAGAAAGACCATTTTACAACAATTGTAATGTCAATTCTGGCAATTGTTGTTGTTTACATATTCTTGACGATCAATACGGCACAGGCACCGGCACCAAAAGAGCCGGAATTGCAAAAACCAAAACAAGAGATCAAGAAACACCACAGAAGAGCATAAATACATTATTCCAATTGGAGGAAATCATATGACATATGCAGCACGTCCCGGAGAAGGAACGATCTTAAAAATAGGAGCAGCAGCTAACTCTGTTGCAGAGCTTGTTGGCGTTAATTCAGTTGGTCTGGATGGCGTGGAAAGAGCATTGGTTGATAACTGGCACATGACCAGCACGATCAAAACACAACGTCCTTCATTGATGAAAGATTGTGGAAAGTTGTCTGTTGAGGCTCAATATGACCCTCTGGACACAGTGCATAAGCTTGCCAGAGATGCGTATGCCAATACAGCTTTGGTTTATTGGGAACTTGTGTTCGCCAGTGGAGCCAAGGCAACTGGCAATGGTTACATTTCTGCATTTACAATTTCAGGCATGGGCAAAGAAGAGGGCAATTTGACTTGTTCATTTGAACTCAAGAACAATGATTTGACATTTGCTGATGCTTAATAAGGAGCAAAATGAGTCTTAAAGAACAATTGAAAGCCGCAAAAGGCAAAAAAATACATCCTGTTGATATGTCCAAATTCAAAGGATTCCCCGAAACTCTGTATGTCAAAACCATGAGTGGCAGAGACATTATTGAATATGGTGAATTTGTTGTCAGGCATAAAGACAAAGATGAAAAATATGCAATGCCGCTCATCTTGGTTAAGACTGTTTGTGATGAATCTGGTGAATTGCTCTTTGAAGAAAATGACCTTGATACAATGCTCGATGATTACGACGGACAATCATTGATGGCATTGTATCAAGCTGCATTGCATGCCAATTACTTCACAGAGCAATCAATGGATGAGGTTAAAAAAAATTAGCTGAAGTGCCGGGACTGTTCTTTTTGTTGAGACTGTCCCGAGAAATGGGCATACCATTCTTTGAATTTCTGGACAGGATCAGCACAGAAGAAATTGCATTGTATATGGCTCTGGAAAGCGAAGTGCCAAGTCTTCCTGATCCTTGGGGAGTCAATGCAGTGAACATCATGCATACTGCATTTTCTGCCAAGGGACTGACATACGATAAGCTAATTCCAAAACCAAAGAAGAAACAAAGCGAAGCGGAATTGATAGCAATGTGCCAGATATTGGCACGAAACAAACAGAGGTAATATGGCAACAGTCGGTGAATCAACAATCGGTATTATCAAGATTGGCATGGCTGTTGGCTTAGGTGGCTTAATCAAAGGCACCAAACAAGCTGCAAACATTGTCAACAAGTTCAAATATGAAGTCATTGCTGCTGGCAAAGGCTTCAAGGGGATTGGCAAAGGCTTTGCTGATGGCTTTTCAGGGGCACAGAAAGCATTTGATTCCGTGATGCATGGAATCAATGGTATCAACTCAGCAATTGGAATTGTCACATCTGCATTCAATGCAATGTACAACGTGATTGCCAAAGGTGTGAATGTTGCCAAGTTTTCAATTGGTCTGGTGGCAGAAGCTGAAAGTGCCAGTGCAGCATTTGAAGTGTTGACAGGATCAGCACGCCAATCACAGATCATGATTGAAAAGATCAACAGCTATGCTGCAAGATCAACAATTGGTGGCAAGAAGAATATTCAAGATGCCGCAAAGACCATGCTTGGCTTCGGTATGTCTGTTGATAAGGTCATGCCATCCATTGAAGCTATTGGCGAGATCACAGCAGGTAATGCAGAGCGTTTCAGTTCATTGACTCTGGCTTTCGCTCAGTGCCAAGCTGCTGGCCGTCTCATGGGCCAAGACTTGTTGCAAATGGTCAATGCTGGTTTTAATCCACTTCAGCAAATATCTAAAGACACAGGAATCAGTATTGGTGATCTGAAAAAGAAAATGGAATCTGGCGTGATTTCATCTGACATGATCACAACTGCATTTCAGCGAGCAACACAAGCTGGCGGATTGTTCTATGGGATGAATGAAAAAATCAGTCATACAATCAACGGTATGACTGAGATGATCAAGTCTAAGGCAACATTGGCTTGGACTAAGTTTTCAGAAGAAGTATTGAAGGCTTTCAATTTCCAACAGACATTGGAGCAATTCAACAGCTTTGTTGATTCAATCATTGCAAGGTCTGGTGAGTTTACAGCACAGGTGGTGCAATACATCAATACATACAAAGATACTTGGTATGAGGGTTTCAAAGCTGCCACCGAAGGTGTTAAATCTTTAATTGAGGCATTGAGGACAATTGGACCAATTGTCAGTGATCTTGTCAAGTGGACGTTTGATATTAAGGGATCTTGGAAAGATGCCTTTATTGATATGCAGTTGACTTTTAAGACTTTTGTAACAAGTGTGAAAATCAATGTTCTGCAATTGCAACAATCTTTGATTGCGATGATGAAAATCAAAGAAAAGATGACAAATTGGGGTGGCAATAAGAACGCAAACATCATGGGTTTGAACATTGCAGAAGGTGCAGTAAATGCTGAGATTGCCAGACTGTCTGGCGAGCTTATGCAAATCGGTATTGATTTCGCTAATCAACAAATCAAAGCACCAGAGATTGATTGGTCGCCTTGGACTAAGAAATTTGAGCAGATGAAAAAAGAAATGCCATCATTGCTCGGGGAAGAATCTTGGTTTGCAGTTGGCAAAAAGAAACTTGATGCACTGTTCAACAAGACAAAAGCATTTGATGCACTGAAAGAAAAAGCCACTGGCAAACAAGAATTCATCAAGCCATTTGCTGAGAATGATTACTTTCATCCAATGGGCAAGAAACCAGAAGACAAGAAGAAATCAACATCAGAGAACAGATTGGCTGGATTGGCAGTCAGAGGCAGCAAAGAAGAATATGATGCTTTGGCTCGTCGCATGACTGGAGCAACCAAAGATGACACAGCCAAGAACACCAAAGACACTGTATTAGCTCTCAAGACAACAAATACATTGATAAAAAAACAAATTGATCAAGGCTCAACAGGAAGCACAATTGAGCAAGTGAGCTTTGCATAAGGAGACATATGGCATTTACAGTTGACAGATATATTGATAAGACTGGTGAGGTTGTCTCAGGTAAGACCACTGAAGTTTGGACGTACATTGTTGTTTCTGATGATCAATCAGCCTCTGGCTTTTCTGCTGCTGCTGCGTGTGGCTGGAATATTGGAGATGTCAACGGCAGTTTGTTTTGTAAGCAAGTGTCTTGGTCTAACTCTGAAGCGGAAGATGGATGTACATTCAAGGTCACAGTCACATTTGATAATGATGTTGGCGGAAGCACAATTGCCAATCCATTTAATGAACCGTGGGAAAGGGAATGGGATGCTTTCTATGAAGATGAGATTCTTTATCAGGATGCACAAGGACGAAACATTCTGAATGTGGTTGGTGATCCTTATGCTGATCCAGTTATTAGAGACAAGCCAATCTCAGTGCTGAGTGTGACAGGCAACTTGGCAACATACAATGAGTGGACAGCAGCGGCATATCGTGGCAAATGCAACTCAGACTATTACATGGGTTGGGCACCCGGTTACGTCAAATGTATGGCAATCAAAGCCACATATCAATACGATGAAAACTGGGGTGATTACTGGCGAGTCACCTATCAGCTTGGTTTCAATTCCAGTGGTTGGAATGTGGATTTGTTGGAGCAGGGATTTAATGAAATCAATGACCAACAAGAAAAAGTAAGAATCACTCTGGACGATGGAGAATATCCACGTGATCCAGTCTTGTTGGATCGTCAGGGTAAAAAGCTGGGGAATACTGGACAACCAACATATACCAATTATCAGAAAAATGAGAGACTGCCATTCAATGGAGTGTTCGTTTAATGACTTATTCATTTAACAAAAATGCAACTCAAAGAATTGTATCCACTGTCAAAGCTTTTGAGCGACAGCCAAAGAATACCATTCCACCTCGCAATCATGGTGGTGGGGGAGATGGCAGCAACAACAAAGGTTTTTGGGCATGCTTGACCAATGGTAATGGTGGAACAGGCAAATACTCATGGGTTGGCGTTAAGTATGATGTTGATGGCAAGATGGTCAAAGACGAAAGCGACAAAGCCAAGAAAGGTGATGGAACAAAAGACACAGGTTACGCCATTGAAGCAAAGAATCATTCTCGTCATTGTGTCATTGGTGATTTTGTTTATCTGACACCAACAGTCATCGACAAGAAAAAGGTTTTCTGTTTTGATTATGATGGAACTGTGAAGTTTGGCACATTCACATCAGCAATCAAAAAGAACTTTGATACCAATTCAGCACAGTATGTTGAGTTGAGAAAAATCAATTACGATCATCAGACACCAACAATTGAACAATCAACACAAGTCAGGGTTTTCAATATCTATTCCAAAGATGTGAAGCCAAGAAGCAATGGATATATTCAAATTGTGTTTATTGATGGTGTCTGGATTGTCACAGGAGCAGATTGCGGATGAGATTATTTAATGCATGTAGTCCTTGCTGTGCTGGTATTCGCTTTGGTGTCGAGCAAAATGGCGTGAATGCTGTTGGCACGAATTGCTTAGACCAAACAGAAAATCCAGTGGATAGACAGCACTGGAATATATACAACGGGAAAGACAATTTCTTTTATCAAGATCGAAACTATGGAATTGTCGGGATGCTCGGTACATTCATTCAAGATCAAAACACATTGTTTCGTGTCTGGACAGAGTATGATTTCACAATCGCACAATGGTTTGGCGAGTGGGTTTGGAATGGTGGCAGACTCGTGATATGCGGTGATATGGGCGGAATTGTGCCAGAAGGAAAGAAGATTCCTTACAGTGGCAGAACCAATCCAAACACCTCTGGCAAATTCTATGGTATCCATCAGGACAAATTAGAATTGAACAATTCATTTCTTGGCACAATGGGAAGCTCAATATCATTCCAAGAAGGAATGTATGGCTTTTCCACCAGCACTGGCAGTGGAACAAGCACAAGATGGACACCCACATATTGCCAAGTGGCTGGCAACTATCCAATTACCAAGGATGCTTATTTGATTCCAAATTACTGTTGCTGTGAAGTGCGGGGCGGAACAACACTTTTCACTGATGAGGAAAGCGGAACCCCTATTGGAGCAATTGAAAAGATTGGAAGTGGATATGTGTTGGCTTTGGGCAGTGCAGTGAGTTTTTTCACCACTGATATGGATCAAATATCTTCTGTCTATGTGGACACTTGCCCATTGTGGGAAAATTGGTATCTGACGGAGTATGATGATCTATTGCAATTTAGTCAGGACGAGTAACAGAATCTTTTGCCGCATTTGCTTTCGACCAGCCAAGCCAAGCGAGCAACGGGAATGTACTGGACCAAGAAAGAAACGGTCTGGTTGTGGCTGTAATCACTCAGCAGTAACAACTGATTCTTCGCCACCAACAACCACCAATCCGCCACAGTAATTCTTTCTTTCGGTTTTGAACCAGTTTGAATCAAGAACTTCACTGCTCAATCTGACCTCTTGGATATTTCCAGTGAAATATGCTCCTCTGTCTCTTGATCCAACAAAGCCATCATTGTTCATTCTGAATGGAATTCCTGTTACAGCAATTTGATTATCAGCAACTCCATTAACAAACAATTGAATACGGTCCAGAGAATACACAGCAGCAATATGATACCAACGCCCAATTTCAAGTGTCTTACTTGAATATACAGCGAAACCACCTGAATCAGTAACAACTGAACACACAAGATGATTAAGAAAAGAGGTAGATACTGAAAAAGTAGTTTCGTTACCATTGTTGCGATAACCTCTGGAAAAAATTCCCTTCTCTCTGAAAGTGTCTTCCAGATTGATCCAGCATGAAAAAGACAATGAGCCTTGATGATCATCTTTGGCAAATGACACCAACTGACCAACTCCATTTTCCCTTGTGAAGTGCAAAGAGGGGAGACAGTAAACCCCTTCAGATGACTCTGGTGAACTCTCAGAGACCAAATCTCTCTCAGTTCTTGAATAGTCATGATAAGGGGCTTCAAGTTCGTTCAATGGGCAAGCCAGCAAGTAACCATCAAAGACATCATTTGGATTGTTGACAGTGGCAGAACCACCAAGGACCATTCCACCATCAAACAATCGAACAAACTCAACAACAGCAGAGCCGCCAAGCTTCATGCCGCCATTCATTTTTTCTGATAATGATCCACATCCACAAGCCATTTCAATTAACTCCCATAATATACAAAACCTTCAGTATCTGTCTCAGCAGACAGATCACGACGGACAGCAACAACAACTCGATTACTGTCAATTTCAATCGTTTCATGCTTTATGACATTCCCTTCAGTATCTTCAATTCTCAAATCCTCGTGGCTGGTTGTCCTGTTGTCAGGCAAGTCAACTGCCAAGGTTAATAAGAAATTGCTGATATCAGCGATAACGTAATCACTTGGAATTGTCCATTTCAATCTGTATTTCTTGCCATTTGAAAATAAACCATCACCAAGGACCATTCCACCAATCATGGCGTGATTATAAATAAATTCCACATCAGCAGAACCGCCAAGAGTCATGCCACCAGTTGTGTTGATTGTGATTTCGTCGATTGAATCACCACCAAGGACCATGCCACCACTCATTTCATAACTGTATTCAATCTGGTCAAATGCTTCGCCACCAAGGACCATTCCGCCAGCCGCAATAAACTCTCCATTGAATTCAACCTGAGAAGTTCCGCCACCTTTTCCGCCACCATCCATTTCATAACTGTTTTCATAACCAATTGGAGCAGAGCCACCAAGCTTCATGCCACCAATCATGTTGTTGTCATATGTATTGCCAGCAACACCACCAAGGACCATTCCGCCAGACATCACATATCCAAATGCCTCAGTCAGTGTGTGATCCTGACAGGACCATTCCACCAGCCATTTCATAATTGAACTCATTGACCAATGTGTGAGAGCCTGACAGAACAATTCCACCAGTCATTTCATAACTGAATTCTGTATTGAGATCAGCAGAACCACCAAGGACCATTCCGCCAGAGCCAGTTTCCGAGTAAGCCATTGGAGCAAGGTAAAGGAACTGAACACGACCAGCAGCACCGGCACCACCATTGCCACGTTTTGCACCACCACCACCAGCACCACCGGGAGCAGTACCAGAGCCACCAGCTTGGCCGTCAAGTGTACCGCCAGCACCACCAGAGCCACCATTTGGAGCAGAGCCACCGGCACCACCATCATTGCCAGTCTTGGCAGTTCCATTTGCTCCAGTGGTGTTGGTATCACCACCAGAGGCAGAGCCACCAGCACCGACTAAATCACCATAATCATTGCCACGACCTTTGCCACCACCGCCAGCAGTACAGCCAGCAGCAGTTGAATTGCCACCGGCAGTGGCATCATCTGCATCAGTTGTGTAACTGCCAGCAGTTCCACCAGCACCAACTGAATATGTAATTGTTGATCCTGCTGTTGTGTCAATCAGTTTTTCAACGTATCCACCAGAGCCACCACCAGAGCCACCGGCAGAACTGCCATCAGTACCAGCACCACCACCGCCACCACCGCCCCACAATTTGACGAGAACATATGGTGATGTGATATCCTCTGGAACTGTCCAATTGCCAGAGCCTGAATTGTATGTTTGTGTTTGATTGAATTTGCCAAATCCAGAGACAGCAGCACCACCAAGAGCCATTCCGCCACTCATGGCTTCAGTGCTGGTTTTGCTCACAACAGCAGAAGCACCACAGGCCAAGCCACCTGAACCAGTTTCGTTGTAAGTCTGCGGAGCATTGTAAGAGAAAAGAACTCGACCAGAGCCACCAGAGCCACCGGGATAAGAGACACCTGAAATCACCTCTGAGTATGAGCCGCCGCCACCACCGCCGCCATACAGACCATCACCACCATTTGAGCCAGAGCCACCGGCACCGCCAGTGCCACCACCACCAGAGTTTCCACCGGCACCACCACCATTGGCAGTCCCCACAGCAGGGGCACCCATTGAGCCATTTCCACCATTGGTGTTTGTGTCACCACCACTGGCAGAGCCACCAGTTCCAGCAGTTGTGTATGAACTTGCGTTTGTGCCGTTATTGGCAGTCATGGAAAAGGTTGAGCAAGTTGTTGAGCTTCCAATTGAATACGCAATTGAATCAGAGGGGGCAACTATCACAATCTTTTTGACATACCCACCAGCACCACCACCAGCACCACCAGCCAAAGCAGTGTCATTGGCAGGGGCACCACCATTGCCACCTTTTCCCCATATTTCAATTGTCAATTGATATGGGGCAGAGATGTTTGCTGGCACTGTCCAGTTGCCAGAGCCAGAGGTGTATTCTTGATAACTGTTGATTGGCAATCCGACCAGTGCCGCACCACCAAGCACCATGCCACCACTCATATTTTCATCGTAGGTTGTTCCACTGGTTGAATAGGTGATATCAACTTTAGCTTCATAAACAGTCATGCCAGAGCCAGTACCAGTATTCTGTTTGATTTTCAGTACAGCACCATCCCAACTTGTTTTATCAGTGTAATAAATTGAGCTTGGCGTGATTGTGAAACTGGTTGGCGTAGTGGTGACAGTGGCAGTGCCAGTTGATGTGATTGCTGTTGAGCCATCAGATTTCAAAATCTGGACATAATCCAAGGAAGCATAATCGCCTTTGCTGCCTCTGCTGGCTTTGATTGTGATCGTGACAGCAGTCACAGTTCCCATATTTGAAGCTGTATCAGTGATTGGATAAGAGGCAAACGCATTCGCACCAGTGAACTGAAAATACGTGGAATCACTGGAATCAGTCAAATTGGTGTGATTTGCTGAACCGCCAGTGTATGTGATTGTTCCACTGGAATAAGAATATGCTCCAGTTGGTATCAGTGTTGCTGTTGCCAATTATATTACATCTCCTCAAGACCAAGTGCTTCCAATATCTCTTCTTTACTGTCAGTCAAACACACAAACTTGGATTTAATTTCTTCGTGATCATCAGCCAAGGTGTAAACACGATTGCCAATCCAAGACAATTCATATGATGTCATTGTTTCAACTTGCCAATTCAATTGGTGTGTATAGCCAATGCGGGGGCACCAAACATGAGTTGCTTCTGATTCGCCAATGGGCTTTACAAATTTTGTAAACATCTCCTCAAGCTGCACAGGACATTTTTCAACATTTACAAAATAATCATGTGCAATTTGTCGTGCCTCAGTTGCATAAGCAATCGGGCACAACGAATTGATTTCAGTCAAGAAGACTTCATTACCGTTTGAATCAAAAGCTTGATAGGTTGACATCTCGCCCCCCTATTAGTTTTCACTGTTGAATGTGAATTTTGGTGTCAGGTTGAGTACGTCAGTTGAGGCAATCGTTCTTGCACTGGGGAACAGTTCTGCCCACAAAAGAACGCCACCGGAGGCAGAGACCACATAATAACCATAGACAGTGCCAGAGCCTGAAAATGTCCATGACTGAGTTGCATATGAAATTTCAGCTTTGTTGCTGCCATTTGTGGAAGCATCATTCCAAGAGCCTCTGGTTAGAGTCTTGGCGGAATATCCAGATATCGCACATTCCGTGAAATTGGATGCGATTGATCCAGCAACAGGAGTGTAATTGTTTGTAAAGAGCTTCAAAGTGAAGTTTTCGGCACCAGAGCTTGTTTTGAATGCATATTGCAGTAAAAGATTTTCGCCAACATTGGCAACGACAAGAGCCATATTTTTCTCCAAATAAAATGAATGTGTATTGGCGGAGAATCCTTTCCCCTTTGGGCAATTCCATTTGCCAATACAATATTTATGCTTGCCGATTCAATTTGATTTGATATTGTTTGATTGCCGAATTGGCATTGGAAACACAATTCTGGAGCAAATCAGATGGCCAAAGACAGTTCTGCAAGAAAGCTGGAAGAACCAAAACAACCAAAGCTGGCATTGGCAGTTGATCCGCCAAAGAGAGGCAGAAAAATCAAGCCATGTCCCAAATGCCACCAGTTGGCAGGGATCAAGGGCGGCAAGTGTGCCAACACCTCTTGTGGATACTCTTATCCTGAAACTGTTCGGCGTGTTCGCAAAGTCTCATCAGAAATCACCAGCGAGACAATCAAAGACTTCATTTTGATTGCTGGTGGAATCAAGGAAGCCAAGGACAAGATCAACAAGGTTGAGTTTGATGCAACCACAGAATTTGTGATCAAGTGCGGGGGAGTCTCTGAGGCTCTCGCCAAGATTGATATTGAACTTGAGAGATTGGGGATCAAGTAATCATGAGGCAAATTGCAAAAGGCTGGCAGTTGACCCATTACGACGGCACTTTGGGGCAGATGCTTGATTGGCTCAATCTGGTTCTGGACCAGTGCATTGACGACGATATTGACCAGACTTGCTCAGAGTCAGCCACCTATCTGGCAGACTTTGGGAAAGAGGCAGTTGGAATCAACCGGGCCAATGTCGAGAGCGATATTGACCAGATTGAGGAGTTGATTGAGGAGAGAGGGAGAAACGCTCTCTGTCGCATGTTGTGAACCACCAACCATCAAAAAACCCTCTTGGAACTGATCCAAGAGGGTTTTTTGCATTTTTGGGTATCCACAGTGGGTATCCACAGGTTTGGGTATCCACAACTGACCCTAAAAACTGCGTGAAACTCAGGGATTTTTAATGCTCCCGATGCGATTCGAACGCATGACCTCTGGTTTAGGAAACCAGCGCTCTATCCAGCTGAGCTACGGGAGCAGGAGGGGTGTGGGGGGATTGTAATCGAATGTGGGCGGGAGTTCCTCTGAGTGAGGGGCAGGGGACTGGGAGGGGGAGATTGGGGGAAGGGGAGCGGGGGCGAGAGGATCATGAGCGGACAGGGGGCGGGTGGGGCACTCCGAGCGTGAACTGGGACGGGGAGCCCAGCAGGGACGTCGGATTTAGGCTGGCAGCTGGCTTTCTGTGTTGACTCAGTGGTTGAACAGGAACTCCCGGCTGCTGAAGACGGCCCAGAAGAGGTCCTCGATGGCTTCGCGGATTTGGTCGGGCGGGGTACTTTCGATGAGATTGGAGAGTTTGATCCGCTCGTCAGGAGTGGGGTAACGCGACAGGCCGGCCAGGTAGACTTCGTCGATGAGGGCGGAGTCGTCCATCCCCTGTTGTCGAAGAGACAGAAGCTGTTCGACGCGGCTCTCGGGGGATTTGAGCTTGAGGTTTACCGTATCGCCATTGGACAGGTGCAGAGCCTGGACCATACTTGGCTCGTCGGAGCGTTCACAGTCACAGGTGATCCGCCGCTGATTGCGACCGAACTTCTGCAGGAACTGTGACTCAACCGCTGAGTCGTACAATTGGATCGCCCGCGTTCCCTTGGGGTAGAATTTGGTGTCCTGAAAATCGGCCCCGACGAACGCAATGCGGTTGAACTCGGTCGGCACAGCTGCGACTTGCGAGATGCCGTCGAGCAGCACTTCGGCCATCAGTCGGCGGGGGTAATAGTGGCTGTAGAACCGCAGCTCCTTGGCATTGCCGGGGAGAGACTGACTGGAGCGCTGGTAGGTCTCCGATGTGAGGATCGACCGCATCAGCGACTTCAAATCAAACTTCGCATCGACGAGTGACTTCGCAGCTGCGGAGAGGAGTTCCTCGTTGCTGGCGGGGTTCGAGTCACGCATGTCGTCGGCCGACTCCACCAGCCCCACGCCGAAGTATGCCTTCCAGACGCGATTGGTGATCGAGCGGGCGAAGTAGGGGTTCGTGGGCGAGGTCATCCACTCAGCCAGCTTCACGCGGCGGTCGCCCGGGTCATCAATCGCAAGTGGAGTTCCATCGAGCGGGGTCGGTGGCTGAGGCTTGCCGGTACGGGGCTGGACGAGATCGCCGGTCGTCGAGACATACAGCGTCCTCACGCCGTCTCCACTGCGGGGTTCACCGCCCCAGCCCTTCGCCTTCACGCGGGCGAACATGTTGGCCATGGCGTAGTACTGATCGTTGGTCCATTTTTCGAGTGGGTGGTTGTGGCACTTGGCACATCCGATCGACAGTCCCAGGAATGCCTGGCACGCGTTCTCGGTCATGTCCTCGGGCGACTGGTTGATGGCGAAGAAGTTCGTCGCTCCGTTCTCGATGCTGCCACCCGTTGAGGTCAGGATCTCGCGCACCATCTGGTCCCACGGCGTATTCGCAGCCACATGTCCACGCAGCCACGTGTAATAGGCTTTCACGGCATCGGGCCGCAGCAGGTTGCCGTTGATCATCAGGACGTCCGACCAGCGGTAAGTCCAGTAGTCGACGTACTCGGGCCGGGCCAGCAGCTTGTCGACGAGTTTGATTCGCTTCTCGGCGTCTTTATCGACGAGGAAGGTCCGCACCTCATCCGCAGTGGGCAAGGTCCCGATCGTGTCGATGAAGACCCGGCGGATGAACTCCGAATCGCTGCAGACTGCTGACGGCGGCAGGTTCAATGCCTGCAGTTGGCGGTTCACATGTTCGTCGATGTAGTTCCGGGGCTTCAGATGAGTGAATACTGCGGGATCGACTTCACTGGGGTAGGGCGAGGTGATGCGCGTGATCGCGATCTTGCTGGAGTACCAGGCTGTCACCGCTCCTTCGCCGGGGCCGACAATGGTCACGATACCGTTGGTATCGACGCGGCCGACAGCTTCGTTGGAACTCGTCCACTTCACCCAGCGGGTCACGTCTTCGCTGTGCCCATCGGTGAAATGAGCTCGGACCAACAGCTGGACCTTCTCGTTCTGGGCCAGGCGGCTGCGACCGGGTAGAACTTCGATATGGTCGACGCGGGTGTCTGACTCTTGTGGCGTAGCTGCGCCCTGTGCAATCCACTCGGAGAGAATCTTGTACTCGAGTGAATCGGTCTCGAACCGCAGGCCCCCTTTGTGAGCGATTGCCCCCGAAGGTTTCGCGATGAAGAGGCTGCGACCGGGAGCTGCCAACTCGATACGCCGACCGCGATCCTGCTTGACGATGTTGAAGTGGTCGCCGTCGGGGTTGTAGCCGTTGAGTGAGAGACGGAAGCCCCCCTTACCCGCCAATGCCCCGTGGCAGGCTCCCGAGTTGCACCCGGTCTTGGAGAGGACGGGCAACACGTGGTTGCGAAAGCTCCATGACGAGGGCAGGGCGGTTCCGGAGACCGTGACCTTGGTCGAAACGGATTGCTCACCGACCTTGGCTGTGATTGTGGCGGTTCCGTCAGCGACGGCTTCGACTTGTCCCGAGTCACTGACGCGGGCGATCTCAGGGTGATCGCTCGACCAAATGACGCCGGAAGAAATTTGCGAAGTCAGAACTTCGCCCACCCATCGGCGTACGACTATAGTCTGTCGACTGCCAGCGCCAGTCAGGGAGAAATCGGGGGGCAACAACCGCAAATCGTCGGCCGCGGCAACGCCCACGCCTCCCGCGAAGCCCAGCCAGCAAAGGACAGCCAGTCGAAGACACGTAAACTGACGATGGTGCATCACGGAACCTTCAGAAACACTTATCTTGTTGGGAAATTGCGCTGAACCCGCTCGATGGTCTTCCGAGTCCGCAATCGAGGATTCAGAATACCGCCATGTCATCGACACATCAGTTTCTACTTGTCTCACTCAGCGTATCAAACGCGACCGATGATGAGGATCGAACCCGCATTATTTTCGTTGTGCAGCACTCCCACGCCCGTATTGACAAACCAATACAGGTAAAATAGGCTCTTGTTTGTCGTGTTTTCATGAGACTCTCACTCCACACTGATTACGCACTGCGTTTCCTGATGTTTCTGGTCTCTCGGCCAGAGCGGACGACGATTGCCGAGGTCGCGGCGTTCTTCGAGGTTTCGAAGGACCACCTGGCCAAGGTGACTCAGCGACTTGTTCGGCTGGGGTACGTCCGCAGCATTCGGGGAATCAACGGCGGGATCGAACTGACTAAATCGCCCGACGAGATCACCATCGGACAGGTGATCCGCGACTTCGAGGGGGCGATGCATTACCTCGAATGCGTGGGGGCGACCGCCACGGTCTGCGTCATTCAGCCGGGGTGTGCCCTGCGGGGAGTCTTTGCGGAAGCCGAACGGCTGCAATGGGAGTACCTCGACTCGGTGAAGTTGGCCTCCGTGGTCAACCCGAAGCTGGACCTGGTGCAGCTGAAACTTTCCGCTCCGTAAGTGACCGCTCACTTCCGGGGCCCTGACCTCCGGGAGTCGTTATGTCACGTCGATTGGCTTGGGCGCTCGTGCCCGTCGTACTGGTTGGTTCCGTCGTTGCTCAACTCCGCAGCGCGGATAACTCGAAAACCGATCCCGCAGCTGTGGAACGAGCTCGCAAGCAGGTCCGCATGCTCGACGATCTGTACAAAACCGCCGTCGTCTTGATCACCGAACACTACGTCCAGGACGAACAGGCTGTCGCCGCAGGAACCGCCGCCCGTCTGCTCTTCAAGAGCATGAAGGACAAGGGGTGGCACGAGGCCCGGCTGATCGATGCGACCGGCGAGCCCTACGAAGAAAAGAACGCCCCCGCCGATGAGTTCGAGAAGTCGGCGATCACCCAGCTGAAGTCGGGCCAGACCTTTGTCGACACGGTCATCGAAAAGGACGGCAAGCCCTATCTGCGTGCTGTGACCCCGGTTCCGGTCGTCTCGGACAAGTGCATCCTCTGCCACGCTCATTATAAGAACGTCGAGAAGGGGCGACCCATCGGGGCCATCGGATACATCGTGCCCATCGAGTAAGCCCATCGATCTCCGGTCAGTGATGACGCTTACATGTCATCACTGGCTCGTCTTTCGCAGACCGACGAACAAATCGCGTCAGTCCTCCCCTCATGATCGGGCCACGCATGGCGTCATTTCTCCAATCGCTAGGCAGCTCGACCACCTTCGGTACGTACACATCTCGCAGGATCATGACCATGAAGAGACTCTGGCTCGGATTCGCACTCGTACTGACGGCCTCATTTCTGGTCCTCGGCTGGGTTGGTACCCGCATCTCGGAGGAGGCTCCGCCCATTGTTGACAAGTTTGTCACAACCACGGGTCAAGTAATTATCGATTCGGGAGAAGTCCAGGCGGGCCAGAATGTCTGGCAGACGATGGGAGGGATGGAAGTCGGTTCGATCTGGGGACACGGCAGCTATGTCGCCCCCGACTGGACCGCCGACTACTTGCACCGCGAGGCGATGTTCATCCTCGAACGTTGGGCCACACAGGAGTTTCACCAGTCCTACGACAGATTGACCGAAGAGCAGCAGGCCCAACTGAGTGGTCGTCTCTCGACCCTGGTGCGGAAAAACACCTACGATCCCGCCACGCAGACCGCGACGCTCGACCCGCTCCGTGCGGAGGCATTCGAGTCCAATCTGGCCCATTACTCCGATACCTTTACGAAGGGGAATCCCAGCTACGCCATCCCTGCGGGAGCAGTCACCGACCCCGCCCGTCTCCGTTCATTGACGGCGTTCTTCCTCTGGACCTCATGGGCCTCGTCAACCAATCGTCCCGGTGAGAACATCAGCTACACCAGCAATTGGCCTTATGAACCGCTCGTTGCTAATCGGGCAACGGGGGAAGCGGTCGTCTGGACCGGCGTCAGCATCATCATGCTGCTCGCGGGAATCTCGGGCATGGCCTGGTGGTATGCCTCGCGCCGTGAGGAAGAGGAGGCTCCCGTCATCCCACACTCCGACCCACTCGCCACCTGGGCCGCGACACCATCACAACGAGCGACGATCAAATACTTCTGGGTCGTCTCCGCGCTGATTCTGGCTCAGATGCTGCTCGGGGTGATCACGGCTCACTACGGTGTCGAGGGAGATGGCTTCTACGGCATTCCACTCTCACGGTGGCTTCCCTACAGCGTGTCCCGGACCTGGCACGTCCAGCTGGGACTTTTCTGGATCGCGACCGCATGGCTGGCGGCAGGACTTTTCATCGGGCCACTCGTCAGTGAGTATGAGCCCAAGGGGCAACGCCTGGGTGTCAACATCCTGTTCGGAGCACTCCTGCTGGTTGTCGTTGGATCACTGGCGGGAGAATGGTTAAGCATTCACAACAAGATGTCCGATGTGGTGGCGTTCTACTTCGGCCATCAGGGATACGAATACGTCGACCTCGGGCGAGCCTGGCAGATCGCCCTCTTTGGCGGCCTGCTGCTCTGGTTATTCCTGATGCTGCGAGTGTTGCGGCTGGCTCTGCAAAAGACCGGCGAACAAAAGCAACTGGTGTCGTTACTCGCCGTTTCAACCGGTGCCATTGCCCTCTTCTACGGTGCGGGGCTGACATGGGGGCGTCACGGCCATCTCACCATGGTCGAGTACTGGCGCTGGTGGGTGGTCCATCTGTGGGTGGAAGGTTTCTTCGAAGTCTTCGCCACCACGGTGATCGCCTTCATCTTCATGCGGCTCAACCTGATCCGACCGGGAATCGCAGCTGCCTCAGCTCTGCTGTCGGCGACGATCTTCCTGTCGGGTGGAATCATCGGGACTTGCCACCATTTGTACTTCTCCGGGACTCCCCCACTCGTGCTCGCGTGGGGTTCGGTGTTCAGTGCGTTGGAGGTGGTTCCGCTGGTCCTCGTCGGGTTCGACGCGATGGAAGACCTGCGTCGGTCCCGCACCTCCCCGTGGGTGCAGCGGTACAAGTGGCCGATCTATTTCTTCGTGTCGGTCGCATTCTGGAACATGGTCGGAGCCGGGCTGTTCGGGTTCATGATCAATCCACCGATTGCTCTCTACTACATGCAGGGACTCAACACGACTCCCCTTCACGGCCACGCCGCGTTGTTTGGGGTCTACGGAATGCTGGGGATTGGGTTGATGCTGGTCTGCTTGCGTGTACTCATCCCCGGAGTGGAGTGGAAGGACGGCCTGCTGAAGTTCGCCTTCTGGTCGCTCAATGGCGGTCTGATGGCGATGTGCATTCTGAGCCTGCTTCCGGTCGGCCTGATGCAGACCTGGGCCTCAGTTGACCACGGCTACTGGTACGCCCGCAGCAGCGAGTTCATGCAATCCCCGCTGATGCAGAACTTTCGCTGGATGCGAGTCCCCGGCGATACCATCTTCTTTATGGGTGCCGTCGCGCTGGTCCTCTTCGTCGCCGGCCTCAAGACCGGTCACTCCTTCAAAAAGAGCGAAAAGTAGCTTCCGTCACTCTACCTCCCTCTCCCCCACAATCGACTCTTCTGCAACAAGCCCCCTCCGTGGGGGAGAGGACCGGGGTGAGGGGGTATCGCCCGAAATCGCCTCAAGACAATCGGAGTCACCCCCTCGGCCCGGCTCTTTTCCCTCTCCCACGATTGACGACTGCTTGCGAACGCGGTCCAATCAGAGCCAGTGGATTCGTCCACGGTCCTCTCTCTGATTGATTCGTCTGGGGTCTCTCACACCATGCACGACTTTGAATACGAATGCCCCCGCACGTTAGCCGACGCGGTGGCCCTCCTGGCCAAGGGCGACAGCCGACCGCTGGCTGGGGGGACCGACCTCATCGACCATATGCGAACCGGTCGATTTCGGCCCGCTCTCGTCGTCGATGTGAAAAAGATCCCGGAGCTGGGCCTGCTTGAATCGAACGACAAGGGGCTACGGATCGGAGCTGCTGTGTCGTGCTTCCGGCTGCAGTCTTGCTCGACGATTCGCGACCAGTATTCTGCGATCGCTGACGCAGTGTCGATCATCGGCAGCGTGCAGGTTCAGAGCCGGGCCAGCATGGGCGGCAACCTTTGCACAAGCGGTCCCGCAGCTGACTCCGCCCCGGCGCTGCTGGCCTTGGGGGCACAGTGCGTCATCGCCGGGCCGAAGGGTAATCGCACTGTTCCCCTCGAACAATTCTTCACCGGGCCCGGCAAGAATGTGCTGCAGGCGGGCGAGATCCTCGTCGAGATCACCTGTCCGGCTCCAGCCCCCAAAAGCGGTTCCAACTACCGCCGCTTCATCCCTCGTAACGAAATGGACATCGCTGTCGTCGGTGTCGGTGTCAGCGTGACTCTCGACGCCTCCGGCCAGACGATCACCGCCGCCCGCATCGGCTTGGGCGCAGTCGGCCCCACGCCGATTCTCGCAACCGACGCAGCGAAGAAGTTGATCGGCAAGCCAGCCACTGATGAGAATTACAAGGCAGCGGGCGAAGCCGCCCGAGCCCAGACCAGCCCGATCGATGACATGCGTGGGACCGTCGAGTTCCGCCGTCACGTCACCGGAGTACTTGTCGAACGCTCGCTGCGGGAAGCTGTCGCCCGGGCCCGTGGCGAAAGCAAATACCACAGCCACGTCCGTATCCCCTGCTGTTAATTCCTTCTGGCCACCAGCCATTCGCCACACGCCAACCGCCGATCCGAAGGATCCCTCCCATGTCTCGTAAACGCGTTGTGACCTGCACCATCAATGGAAGCGAACAGCAGTTCCTGTGCGAGCCACGGCAGACACTGCTGAGTGCCCTGCGTGACACCCTCGACATGACCGGCACCAAGGAAGGCTGCAGCAACGGCAACTGCGGTGCCTGTACGGTCGTCCTCGACGGTCGTCCGGTCGTCAGCTGTCTGGTGCTGGCCGTCGAATGTGATGGCTCCCGCGTCGAGACCATCGAAGGCGTCGCCGAGCCCGAGAAGCTGGCCCCAGTGCAGAACGCCTTCCTGGAGAACGCCGCCCTGCAATGCGGGATCTGTACCCCCGGCTTCATCATGCAGACCCAGGCTCTGCTCAAGGACAACCCGAATCCGACCGAGGAAGAGATCCGCTTCTTCCTCGCGGGCAACCTCTGCCGCTGCACCGGCTACGACAAGATCGTCAAAGCGGTCCAGCAGACGGCGGAAACAGCGGGTGCCTGCAAACCGGGATGTTGCGGCGGACACTGATCGAGATGGGGCGTCGCCAGTTTTGATATCCGCTCGGGACAGACAGGAATGTCTGTCCTACTTTTTTGTGAACATCGCACTCATGAGCACCAGCAAAATCGCCCTCATCACGGGAGCCGGAACAGGGATCGGGAAGGCCAGTGCGTTCGCTCTGCTGAACGCCGGATGGTCGGTCGTCTTCGCAGGCCGTCGGCTCGATGTGCTGAACCAGGCAATCGCCGAATCAGGAGCCCCGCCGGAGCGTACTTTGGCTGTCGCGACGGACGTGGCCGACCCGGTGTCCGTCGCCCAGCTGTTTGAGCAGACGAAGGCCCGCTTTGGCCGACTTGATCTGCTGTTCAACAACGCCGGGGTTGCCATCGGCGGTCCGATCGAGGACCTGACCTTCGAGCAGTGGCAGAAGGTCGTCGGCATCAACCTGACCGGCCCGTTCCTCTGTACGCAGCATGCCGTTCGCATGATGAAGGACCAGACCCCACGCGGCGGCCGGATCATCAACAACGGCTCAATCTCGGCCCATGTCCCGCGTCCGAACTCCGCTCCTTATACAGCCACCAAGCACGCGATCACCGGGCTCACCAAATCGACCGCCCTTGACGGTCGCAAGTACGACATCGCCTGCTGCCAGATCGACATCGGCAACGCCGCCAGCGATCTGATCAAGGACCGCGCCCTCACCGGCCTGCCGCAAGCCAACGGCCAGATCGCCCCTGAACCGCTGATGGACCTCGACACCGTCGGGCAAACCATCCTGCACATCGCCAGCCTCCCTCCCTCTGCCAACGTCCTCACCATCACCCTCATGGCCACGCACATGCCCTATGTCGGGCGGGGGTGATGGAGGTAAGAGGGGAATCGCAACACTCTCGCTTCACCACCGCCATCTCTGAGATATTCATGACCTTAAGCGTCGTACGATTTCCTGAGTCTTATCCGCCGTGAATCGCAACTCCTCTCCCTCTGTGTTGAACAGGCGTGGGGACCAATTTCCCGATCCCAGCCCGTTACCATCCACGATTAATCCGTCCGGTAGGTAATCAGGATGCATAAGTCGAAAAAACTCTTCGTCAGGCCTAGCCTCCTGTGCCTGAACAATGTCGGTTGAGCCGCAGGCCAAGCATCTTGGAGGAGATTGACGGTTTCTCAGCATTCGAATTCGTGGACGGTAGTCCTTCTTAAGCCTGTTCAGTAGATCGACATAAAAGGAAGTGCCAAACATTTCTCGGTCGATCTCGTCTGTATAGAGGTGACTTGTGTCGACATCGAGGCACTGCCTCCATCTTCGATACTGGGCTGCCTCCTGAAGTGGAGCCGTCAGCCATTCAGAAGGAACGAAATCACGACAAACACAACAGAACGCAACACGCTCGTTTATTGAGAGAAGGTGTTCCTCATCAGTGAGGTAGTACCTCGCATTGAAGAGATACACATGAGCAATTGGCTCACTCACTAACGATTCACGCACATTATAAATAACGACCATAGCTCATCTCCGCTTGCCTAATCGTCTCTGAAGTCTCTCACTCCAGATTCAAGATTGTCAAGAGTGCCCCTGTCGACAGATGGCTATGGATTCAACAAGAGAGCGATGTCGGCGAGCACGAGATCAAGAGTTCGTCGTGAATGAGCACCAACAGCCCTACGAAGCCACGAACCGGCGGTACTGGGCGGCGTAGGTGCCGTTGAGTTGTAGCAGTTCTTCGTGCGTTCCTTGTTCGATCAGCTTCCCATGGTCGAGCACCAGCACGAGGTCGGCCTCGCGGATTGTGCTGAGCCGGTGGGCTACGACGAAGCTCGTTCGTCCGGCCAGCAGCTTCTTCAGAGCCGTCTGCAATCGGTCTTCGGTATGGCTGTCGATACTGCTTGTCGCTTCATCCAGGATCAAAATTCGCGGGTCGGCGATCATGGCCCGGGCAAAGCAGATCAGCTGGCGCTGCCCGAGAGACAGCGACACGCCGCGTTCGCCCACCGGCGTATGGATCCCCTGCGGCAAGGCTTCGATCAGATCGGCACAGTCCAGCTGCTCGAAGACCCGCCGGATTTCCTCATCAGTCGCAGCTGGTTTCCCGAACCGGACGTTCTCAGCGACTGTACCGTAGAACAGAAAGTTCTGTTGCAGCACGATCCCCATGTGATGGTGCAGCGAGTCTCCGCTGAGTGTCTTGATGTCGTGTCCGTCGATCAGCACTCGCCCCGAGTTCGCCAGGTAGAACTTCGACACCAGATTAATGATCGTCGTCTTCCCGCTGCCCGTATGCCCGACGAGTGCGATCGTCTGCCCGGGCATCGCATGAAAGTTGAAGTCGATCAGCACCAGCCGCTCGGGCGTATACCCGAAGTTCACGTTCTCGAACTGCACCTCGCCCCGCAGGTCAGGCAGCGAGATCGCATCGGGCGGATCGACCCAGTCGGGTTGAGTATCGAGCAGTTGGAACAGCCGCTCGGCCCCCGCCATGGCAGTCATCGCCTGGTTGTACTGATTCCCGAGGACCGAGATCGGGGCGAAGAACAGATTCGCCATGAAGAAGAACCCGACCAGATCGCCGACGTTCGTTGTGCTGCCCGGTTGAAAGGCCCGCCAGCCTCCCACAATCAACATCAATGCGATAAAGATCTGGCTGTTAAGTTCCAGCAGCGGCAGAAACTGGCCATGTGTTTTCATCACGACTGTATTGAACTTCGAGTGATCCTCGGCCAGGTCGTCGAAGATTCGGGAATTCTCGTTCTGACGCACGAAGGCCTGAGTCACGCGGATCCCGACCACTGACTCGGCCAGCGTGGCTGTGATGCGGCTGAATGACTCTCGCATGTTGCGGAGAGCGACGCTCAGCTTCTTGTGAAAGTGCTGATTGATGAACCAGATCACGGGAGCCAGACCCAGCACAATCAGGAACAGCACCGGGTCGTACCACAACATCGCCGCAGCTGCGATCGCCATCTGGCCGATCTGGACCAGCGAGACGAACAGCACGTCCTGCACGCCGAGACGCAGATCCTCGACGTCCGAGGTCATGCGACTGATGACGCGGCCGACTTTTGTCTGATGAAACCAGCGCATCGGCATCCGCTGGATGTGCGAGAAGAGGGCCTTCCGCAGATCGGTCACGACGGCTTCACCCAGTTCCAGCGCCAGTCGTTGCCGGTAGTGCATGACCAACTGCGTCGAGAGAGCGATGATCGCAAAGATCACCGCGCCCCAGATCACCCCCGGGACACTCTTCTCGGCGACCGGACCGCGAATCACCGCGGCGATCATCCAGGTCAGGGCGGGCAGCTGGATCGAACGCAACACCACTGTCACCAGCAGCCAGTTCCGCTTCGCCGCGTAGGGTTGGGTGAACTCGAAGAGTCGCGAAATCAACCGATAATCGAGCGGCCGTTGACGCGGCTCATCCTCGCGGGCGATGTGCCGGGTCAGCGAGCGATTCAGGTTGGTAACAGACGCCGTAGACATTCCGTGCGACACATGGGGGGACGTGGGCAGCTCCCTGCTGCAATAGCATCCTAGTGCATCACCTCGGCAACGCGAATCCCATCCCTCCGAAACACCCTGTTGCCACGGTCCTGGGCAACCGATAATCTCCGCACACGACTCACGTCCCTGTCCCCTCGATATCCTCTGCAATCATGGCCGAAAACCGCAACTTTTCTCCTGCTCAGCAAAAGATCATCAAGCGGTTTTACGATAACCGGGACCAGCTCGACGAACAGCATCTGGCAGAGAATGTTACCAATCTCTATCTGGCGACCAGCGAGAAGCAGAAGGCGAAGATCTGGAAAACCGTGGAGGAGATGATGGGGCGGCTGGGTGTTCCCGAAAGCCGCATCAAACACATTCTCGACAAAAAGGACCCGGCCATTCTCGCCGAAGTGGTCAAGGATCTGCAGAGCGGCAAGATCAAGAAGCCCGCTCCTCCCGCGAAACCACAGTAATTCCCTGTCGTTGAAAGATCGCTTGTCGAGTAACACGCTGTGGGAACGCTATTTGCCTCGGCAGGCTGACGCCTACCGCTCTCTGGGCGGAGCTACTATCCGATTTTTCTCCACCCCATGCCAGCCACCAACTCCGGCTGGTGGAAAATCTCAGCGAGCATTTCGGCGGAGTCGACCAGCCGAGGCCCCGGACGGTTGAAGTACTGGTTGCCGTCGACAGCGTAAACTCGCCCCGATGGCACTGCTGGCAGTTGAGACCACCGTGGTTCTGTGAGAAGGGCTTTTGCTTCTTCGCAGGTGCGGTTCAGGTCAAAACCACAGGGCATGAAGACCAGCACCTCTGGGGCCGTGGAGACCAACTCTTCCCAGCTGAGCCAGGGGGAATGTTTTCCGGCCTCGCCCACGACCGAGAGGCCGCCCGCCGCTTCGACCAGTTCTGGCACCCAGTTTCCAGCCGACATCAGTGGAGCGAGCCACTCGATGCATGCCACTCGTGGCGGAGGAAGCCCGGCCACCCGCTGGCGTAGCGACTCCATGCGAGTTCGTAATCTCTCCACCAGCTCCGCACCGCGAGTTGAGACCCCCAAGGCATCTGCCACCGTCTGAATGTCTTGCCAGGTCTCGGCCAGACAAGCGGGCTTCAGCGACACGAGCTGCGTCTCGGCGAGTGCCTCAGTTCCGAGAGCTTGCAGAACGTCTTTGTCGCTGACTGCACAGACCTCGCACAGAGTCTGCGTCAGGATCACATCGGGCTTGAGTGCTGATAACTTTGCCCCGTCCACTTCGTAGATTGACAGCTGATCGGCGAGCAGTGCCTTGACCTGTTCATCGATCTCTCGACTCGTTGCCGAGGGATCGAGGCGAGGATGTGAGCAGACGGGGAGGGATTGTACGGCGACCGGATAGTCACACTCGTGTGATCGCCCCACGAGCCAGTCCAGGCACCCCAAAGCCGCCACAATCTCTGTGGAACTCGACAGCAGAGAGACGACTCTGGGGTGATGACTCACAACGGCTCTCCTGTCTCCACAGATAACAAAAAAGGCAGATCACCGGAGTGTCTGCCTTCATCGATTGGATCGTGTCCATCGCCAGCTGGGGCGGGTTTAAGCAGCTTGTGTCACCGGAGTGGAGTTTTCAGCGGCCTTCGCTTCCGTCACCTGAGCAACCCCCAGAGGGCTGAACAACAAGGCACAGAACACCGGAGTGCTGAGGAAGTACTTGGCGAACGGAATGGCGGCGATCATGCAGGCCTTCAGTCCCTCGAGTGTCGGCGGGTACATTTCGAACTGGTAGATGTGTCGCCATGCCGCCCACACCAGAAAGTTTGTCAGCAGGAAGTACAAGCTGCAGGCCAGAAAACCACCCGTCTGAACACGGCCGAATGACCGGTACTCGCTCAGCGGACGGCCCAGCAGAGCGAACATCGGGTAGGCCAGGTAGTTCCCCGGATCCAGCTGAGAGTAGTCTTGTGAGAGAGCCCAAATGCCAAGGTCGCCGAGAGCCAGCATTCCCAGCATCAAGCCCACAGCCTGCCATCGGCTCTTCAAAAATGCCCCGGCATACAGACCGATGGCGATAATGGGGGTAAAGCCCCAGGCGTAGTTGATCGACTTCATGTCGTAACCGGCACTGGTCAACCGCACGGCCAGCTGCGGAGCCAATCGCATCAGCACCGCGACAGCTGCCAAGGTGAACCAGAACCCCCACCGGGGACGCGAGGAAGTAGCCGCCGACATGTCATTCTCTCCGTGATCCGAGCCGACAGATTCCTGTCCGCTCTTGAACCGGAAAGCGTAGACAGCCCGCCCCCCCGCGTCAATCAGGAACGGTGATTGGCCAGTTGGACAGGGGGATTTCGGCTGGCATCTGCAGGTCTGGCGGCTGGTGTTTGGCATGGTGTCGATGCAGAATGCAGGGAAGTGATCGCTCTACGGATGTGAAGGTCCTGCTCTTGAGCGTTTTTGGAGGGATCGGCTGATGGTGACCTCGTTACGTGGCAAGACCTTGTTGATCACCGGGGCCAGTCGCGGAATTGGGAAGGCGATCGCACTGCGGGCCGCTCGGGATGGCGCCAACGTCGCGGTTGTGGCCAAGACTGATGTGCCGCATCCCAAGCTGCCGGGGACCGTTCATACCGCCGTGGCGGAGATCGAAGCGGCCGGCGGGCGCGGGCTGGCCTGTATTACGGATATTCGATTTGAGGAACAGGTGCAGGCGGCCGTGGAGCAGACTGTGGCGGCCTTTGGGGGGATCGACATTCTGGTCAATAACGCCAGTGCGATTCAGCTGACCGGGACCGTTGATACCGAGATGAAGCGGTATGACCTGATGCACGGGGTGAATGCGCGGGGGACCTTCTTGTGCTCGAAACTCTGTATCCCGTACTTGAAGCGGGCGGCCAATCCGCACATTTTGAATATCTCGCCACCGCTGAATCTCGATCCGCAGTGGTTCAAGGGGCATGTTGCCTACACCATGGCGAAGTACGGCATGAGCATGTGCGTGCTGGGAATGTCGGCGGAACTCGCCGAGCAGGGAATCGCAGTGAACGCTCTGTGGCCGCGGACCACGATCGCGACGGCCGCCCTGATGAATTTGCTGGGCGGCGAGCAGGCTGTCGTCCATTCGCGAAAGCCCGAGATCATGGCCGATGCCGCCTATGTCGTCCTCACTCGCGCCAGTCGCAGCTGCACGGGGAACTTTTATGTGGATGAGCAGGTATTACAGAGTGAGGGCGTGACCGATCTGGAGAAGTACTCCGTCACGCCGGGAGCGAAGCTACAGGACGATTTTTTTGTTTGAGAGAGCTTAAGCTTGATGGAGTGTGACGCCGTGACTCGCACGCCATCGGAATAGGACGGAATGTTCTCGGTGTGTCAGCGCGGAGGATGTTGCATGGGGGATGATGACGGGATAACCTTCCGCCCCTTGCCCGCACTCTGTGTGAGGGGCCGGTGAACTTACCCTGATCAGTCGGGGTCAGCGCGGAGACCATCCGAAAGGGTGTCATGAGTTCCAACTCGCGTTTTGTTGTGGTCAATGGGCAAGAGCTTCGCAAGTTGAGACTGGCTCGCGGGTGGACACAAGCTCGGCTGGCGAAGTTGTCGGGCTATACCGAACGTCTGATTCGCAAAGCGGAGCACGGCGGCAGTCTCGACATGAGCACGATTCTGGATCTGGCAGAGACACTCTCCACGCCTGAGAGTCGAGTCCCGGTGGAGTCATTGACGATCGACTTTGTTTCGATCGCCAAGAAGTGGGTGGAATCGTTCGACAAGCTCCACCGCAAGATGCTGCCCGAGATCGAGACCTTTCTCGCCGACGACTTCGTCTTCAACTGTCCCGGCGATCCGTTGATGGCTCCGTTCGTCGGCGTTTGGGAGGGACGCGAGGGGCTTCAGAGGTGGCTCGATGCGTTTTTCGATTTCTTTGATGAAGTGGTGAATACCGAGCTGGAGTATCTGGAAGGGGAAGATCGGGTTCATGCCCGCTGGGTGGTGTTTTGCAAATTGAAGGGGGCGCCCTGTGCCCCAGTGCGGATCAATATGCACTTTCGCTTTGTGGATGGTCTGATTGCTCGTATCGATGATGAGTACGACACGCACGGGGGGGCCGTTGCGATCGAAGACGTCAAGACGCTTCTGCGCGACAATGATCTCCCGTCAACTTGAAATGGGCTCGGGCGGAAATGTGAGTCGCTGAGGCGAGGAGTCGTCGATGACTGGATGTTGATGTGCCGGGCGGAGAATATAGGGGGAAGACAATCTCCGCAGCGATTCTGTACGGGAGGCACATCATGAGGCGTTGGAGTTTCTTGGTTTGGGGTTTGCTCGTCCTGGTTCAGACAGCTGGGGCTGGGGAGTTCAACACGGTGCTGAATGTCGGGGATCCGGCTCCGGTATGGAGTGATCTCCCCGGGACAGATGGCAAGACGCATTCGCTGGCCGACTTGAAGGACGCGAAGGCTGTGGTCGTGGTCTTCACCTGTAACAGCTGTCCGGTGGCGACGGAATACGAAGACCGGATTATCGCCTTTGCGAAGAAGCATGCGGGCGAAGTGGCTGTCGTGGCGATCAACGTGAACCGGATAGAGGAAGACAATCTGGAACACATGAAAGAGCGGGCGAAGAGTAAGCAGTTCCCCTATTTGTACCTGTTCGATGAAACCCAGAAGATCGCGAAGGACTTCGGGGCGACCTATACGCCGGAGTTTTACGTGCTGGGAGCCGATCGCAAGATCGTCTACATGGGGGGCATGGACGACAACAGTGATCCGGCGATCGTGACGGAGAATTACCTCGAACCCGCGATTGAGTCGGCCCTGAAGGGGACGCCACTCAAGACCAAGGAGACCCGGGCGATCGGCTGCCGCGTGCGGTATGCACGGGTCAGGAAGTAGGACTGGTGTCAGTGGCTTCGGAGGGGAAGAAATGTCCGCGAGTGGTCCACCGAAGTCGCCTCACGCTGCAGGCCCATTGCTCGTGCGTCATCAGGGCCATACGCCTCGGGAGCGGAGCGCGTGCGGCTGGCGGGACCGCCTGATCAGTCATGAGGACGCCGCCCTCGCGCCCGCAGCCTGGGCTCATGCGGTCTATATCGACGGGACGAAGTTGCATTACCACAAGCGTTCGACCGAGCTGTATTACGTTCTCGACGGCAGCGGCAGCGTAGTTCTGGATGGCGTGGAACAGCCGGTGTCGCAGGGCTCGCTCGTCCATATCCCGCCGGGAGTAGTTCACGGAGCGAAAGGGCGAATGCGAGTTCTGGTCGTCGGCATCCCGGATATCGCAGAGGACGACTATTTTGAAGCGGAGTCGCCTTGAAAGGCGAACCACAATCTAGCGAGTGACGGTCTCGATCAGGTCGAGATCGAGGACGACTCGCGTGCTGATGTAGCGGTCTGGGGCTTCCTTGAAGCGGTCGCGGTTTTCCTTCGTCGAGAACAGATAGAGCTGGTCATCGTAGAAGGCTGCGAACCGGGTCATGCCACGCACAGCTGGGACTTGGGATGATTCCCAGAGCAGAACCGGGTCGCATCCCATGAACTGGGGGATGTAGTTTTCCGGCTTGGCCTGGAAGGTCTTCACTTCGTCAGCATTCATCAGGAGATACCACTGACCTTCGTGCTGGACGGCGAACTCCTCGGTGCCTTTCAGCCACTTCTTCTCTTTGAGCAGGGAAACCGGGCTGAAGCCGTCGAGCATCAGCTGGTCCTTGGAGTACTTGGCAGGGGCAGTTGCCTGGGGGGCAGGAGTGTCTGGGGTCTTGGCGACCTCGTTTGTGGCAGCGGGTTTGGGCTGGCGGGCCTGCAACTGGGCGTTCCAGGCAACCGACTTCTCCAGCATCTGGCGATAGTCAGCGACGGAGCGTGGTCCGGTCGAGGTCACCAGGCGGCGAGTCCCGCTTGGGTCGAGGACAAAGTCACATGGCCAGCGGTTGATGTTGAACCGCCGCTGCAGGTCAGCGTGATGGTCCACATTCACTGAGACCGCCACCATGCTCGAGGCGATGTACTCCTCGATCGGTGCTTTGTGCAGCACGTTCTGCTCCATCTGAACACAGGGAGCACAACTGTCAGAGTAGAAGTGAACCAGCAGCGGTCGCTGGAGTCGCTGGGCTTCGGTACGAGCCGCATCGAAGTCGGTCTTCCACACCGAAGAGGCGGCGAACAGCGACCCCGTCAGGAGGCACCAGGTCACAACGCTCGAAATGGCAAGTCGCAGGGGCATGAATGCATCCCCAGTGCTAAGCGGCTTGGATCGGGCTTAATGGGCCGAAAAATCGAGCGGACAGGACTGTCGGCGAATTGCACGCAAAGCATCAAGGTTCCGCCCGATCCATCGAGACGGTCCTGCATTTCCATCGACTTACGAGCAGAAGAAACGTGGGAGTGCTTGATCAGAGAATGAGTTTCGGCCCAGAGTCGGGCCACACATAGCGATTGTGACCATTTCGTCACAGAATTCGGGTGGGAGGGGTTATTCCACATACCCCAAAGGAACAATACGGGCGGGATAAAACAAAAAAGCCCCGCCTGACGAATCAGGCGGGGCCAACCGTGTTTGGGGTGGTATGTAATCCAGCCGGCAATCCAGGAATGAAACCCTCGGTCAGAACACGGTACAACCGGGAAAAATGTGGAGGAGGAGTGTTGCAACTCGTGTGCCCAAAAGTCAACCGACTCACCAGAAATTTTGTGACGTGGCGTTTTACTGCGTCAGAATGAATCTCATCCGAAGGTTCGCTGCATTGAAATGAAGCGGGGAGGTGGTGCGAAAAGCGGGAAAGCCCGAAGTGCATTTCTGAGGTCATCCTGCATAACAGGTTGCTCATGTTTGTTTGTTTTTTGTATGTCATTATTTGGTAATGTTTTGCGGATTTATTCATTGCGGAATTTTGGCCTGGGATGCACTTTTGGAACGCGATCTGCGTTACTGTTCGACTGCCAGAGTGAGGGTTGGCCCGCACTTACTCAACGGCATGACGAAAAGCGTCCTCGGATTGTTTCTGGGGACGCTTTCGTTGTTTTTAGGGGTGTTTTTTTGAATAAGGCTGCGAGTTTTTGGCGAGGTGCTGCGAATCGATGCAGGTGGATCTCGCCTTACTGATGCAGGCTGCGACGGCATCTGGTAGAAATTGGTGAGTTTCGCACTCTTCCCGCAAAAGGTCCCAGGATGCTCTACATCAACGTTCAACTGAAAGTGAAGGATTCCGCCGACATCGCCAAGGTTGGTCAGCTGCTGCAGGAGCATGGCCGATTGTCGCGGGCCGAGCCGGGGTGTCAGCGGTTTGACGTTTACCATTCCCAGAGTGATCCGAGTGTCTATTTGCTGTGTGAGTACTGGGATTCAGAGGCTGCTCTTGATCAGCACCGCCTGGCGCCCGGCTACTTGACGATTTACAAGCCGCAGGTGATTCCGCTGGTCGATCGGGCTCCGCATATGTGTGATCTGCTGAACTAGTTCCGGCAGGTCGGGATTGTCGAAATCGGGAACTCGCGGGGCTGGCGACTTGCCCGGTGCGATCTGCCCGCTAATCTGTGGTGCTTCCCCGGGAGTGGCTCGGGGACGCTGTTCAGTCTGTGTTCGTTCTGAGTGACGGAGTTCCGGAATGGTCCCGGCCGATATTCGCAAGGTGATCCTCAATATCCTCGAGCGGATCGCGCCCGATGAAGATCTGTCCAATCTCGATGACAGCAAGCCATTTCGGGAGCAGATGGAACTCGACAGCATGGATTTCCTCGACATCGTCATGGAACTCCGCAAGCTCTACCGGGTACAGATTCCCGAGGCCGATTATCCGAACCTGATCTCGATGGACAGCACGGTGACCTACCTGACTCCGTTGCTGAAGGATGTCCCGGCTTAGGGCGTGCAGTCGATTTGCGTCTGCCATGTTTGAAATTGCAGGGCTGGAGAATGATGCGGCGGGCTAATGTCCGCCGCTTTTTACCTGCTGTCTGACTCTTGAAATACCTCCCGTGCGTTACCACACCGTCATTATCGGGGCTGGCATGTCCGGGCTGGCAGCCGGGATTCGGCTGGCCTATTACCAGAAGCCGGTGTGCATTCTCGAACGGCACACGACGATCGGCGGGCTGAACTCGTTCTATCGGTTGCGGGCGCGGAACCACGATGTTGGTTTGCACGCGGTGACGAACTTTGCCGCACCCGGAACTCGCACCGGCCCGCTGGCTAAGTTGCTCAAACAGCTGCGATTGAGGTGGGACGATTTTGCTCTGAAGCCACAGTGCGGGTCAGCGGTGGCGTTTCCGGGGAAGAAGCTGCGGTTTACCAACGACTTCAACGTCCTGGTCGAGGAAGTCGCGAGGGAGTTCCCGCTGCAGATCGACGGGTTCCGCAGGCTGGTGGCCACGATCGAGGGCTTCGACGAACTGAATCTGAATCAGCAGGTCGTCTCCGCGATGCAGGTGGTGACCGATCACATCTCCGATCCGCTGCTGGTCGACATGCTCTTTTGCCCGCTGATGTTCTATGGTTCGGCCACGCCGCGCGACATGGACTTCAACCAGTTCGTGGTGATGTTCAAGAGCATCTTCAAGGAAGGTTTCGGCCGCCCGTTCGAGGGAGTGCGGCAGATCCTGAAGTCACTCACCCGGCATTACAAAGAGCTGGGCGGTGAGCTGAAGCTGCGGCATGGAGTCCGCGAGATCAAGATCGAGAACGGCCGCGCGGTCGGCGTGATCCTCGACGACGGGCGGGAGATCGAGGCAGAGAACATCCTGTCGACGGTCGGCTCGGTCGAGACGTTCCGGCTCTGTGGCGGGGCACTGGCCGGCAAAACGGTGCCGGGTGATCACGGGGCTGTCGAGCAGTTCCCGCATGGGCAGATCTCGTTCAACGAGTCGATCTCGATCCTCGACCGCCAGCCGCGCGAGCTGGGGCACGGCGAGACGATCATCTTCTATAACGATTCCGAACGGTTCACCTACGACGTACCGAGCGAGCCGTGTGACCTGCGCAGCGGGATCATCTGCTCGCCGAACAATTTTCAGTATGACGACGGGCAACAGCTGGAAGACGGGATCGTCCGCATCACAGCCTTAGCGAATCCCGACTACTGGATGAACCTGCCGCCCGAGGAGTACGCTGAGGCGAAGGCGGCGTGGGGCACGAAGATCATCGACTCAGCTGTGCGATTCATGCCCGAATTCCGCAGCCATGTGGTCGATACCGACATCTTTACGCCGAAGACGATCCACCGCTTCACCGGGCATCTGAAGGGGGCAGTGTACGGAGCACCGCGAAAGATTTTGACCGGGGATATGCCGGCCGAACACCTGTTCCTGGCGGGAACCGACCAAGGGTTCCTGGGGATTATCGGGTCGATGCTAAGCGGGATCACGATTGCGAACAATCAGTTGTTGAGAGAGTAGAGTGAGGGCAGAAGTCGTCCTCAGCTTGGGACAGACAGGAATGTCTGTCCTACTGGGGGAACTGGACTCGGTGAGTGAGAATTCGACTTTTCCGGTTGTAGCGATTCTTCCCGATCTGCTCGTTGTGCCGAGCAATCCGGGTGTATCACAGTTTCTTGTTATGCCTGTTCGATACGAAGATGACGGATGTTCGGCGCATCCCAGAGTGCCCTGGTCCTCGCCCGATCTTATTTCAAGGGTGGGGACGCATGACGGGCAGGCCTTGCCGGTAGGGAGTTTCCCATGGATCGGGAAGAGATCGAAGATCTGGTATACGCATCTCTGGGGCGTCACCTGCGAGTGACATGCGTCCTCGGCCTGTTGTTTCTCGGGATCGGGTTTGTCATGGGGCACCTGGTCGCGGCCCAGCATACGCGAGTTGTGTCCGAGCGGTGGGCTGCTCAGGCGGAACAGCTGTCGAAGCAGATGACACTTGTCGAATCGAAGCTGAAGGCTGAACTCGCCAAGGTCCGCGAGCTGAGCAAGACGCAATCGGTGGCTCCCCCAGCTACTCCGACCGCAGTTGTCCCTGAGCAGGAAATGACTCCGCCGGTTATCGTGACCGAGAGTCGTGCTGATGCCGAGGCGACCGATGTCGCTAAAGCGTCGACAGCCACGGCACAGCAAGAGTGCCGGGAGCAGGTCGTACGCTGTATCGAAGAAACCGAACGCGAGAAGGTCCGAATTCAAACAGAGCTGCAGCCCTTTCTGGATCGCAAGTTGAAGATCGAGGCGACTGAGGTGTTACGGGCCGTCAATCGGCTGCTCGAAAATCAAGTCGCACACCTGAAGACGCTGGCCAGCGGTGAGTCGCCCGTGGTTCAGACGTCCGACTCTCCGTATTTCCGTCCGTCGACGATCTCACCGATTTCGGGTGAGTCGACGCCTGCTCGTTCCGCGTCATCGGTGGTGGCTCCACTGCTGCCAGTCCCCGGTGATCAGGCCGCCGCGAGCGAAGACGCCACATTGATGCCGCTCCCGAACTCTCGCGTGGCGAGGGTTCCGGTTGCCGCCGAGCCTTCGCAGGGTGATGACCGTGATGCGCTGGAGTCGTCTCAGCCTGTTCAATCTAAGCCAGTCCGTCGATCGATCTTCCTCAGTAGTCGCAAGCCAGTGGCTGTGTCGAGTAACGCTGAGACGACCTCGCGGTAGCCAGGCGGTTGCATGATGCGATGATGATCACCGTTGGACGTGCCTGCCGTGGCCCCTTCGCTTACCGGATATAGATAAACTCCTTGGCATTGATCAGCACGTGGCACAGCTCGGCCCAGACTTGGGCATCGGTCTCTGCGACACCGAGATCGGTTGTAGTGGCCTGAATGAATTGCAGTGCCGCCTCCCGCTCCTCGGGTGCGGGCAAACGTGAATAGGCCTGCAGATAGAGGTCGTCGACTCGCTCGGAGGTCGATTTCTGAGGGGACAACCGCAGAGATTGCTCCGCCCACAAGCGGGCCTGCTCGGTGACCATGGGCGAGTTGAGCAGGGCGAGGGCCTGGGCCGGGACATTGGAGACGTTTCGGCGACCCATCGAGGTGTGGGGATTGGGCATGTCGAACGCCGTCAGGAATGAATCGGCGAAATTACGACGGACCGAGAGATACAAGCTGCGGCGACCCGCTCCGTCGATGGGGCCAGAGACGCTGGGCTTACCGCGTCCGTCCTGGAAAGCGTTGAGGGCGATTGGCACGCTCGGGCCATAGAGGCGGTCATCCATGCGTCCCGACAAGTCGAGGATCGAGTCGCGAATGACCTCGCCTTCGAGTCGCTTGATCGGCATGCGTGACAGCAGCAGGTTGTTGGGATCGGGATCGGATGCTGATTGATCCACCGGCTTCTCGGAGCTCATGCGATACGCGGCCGATAGCAGAATCAGTCGGTGGATCTGCTTCTGTGACCACTCCTCGCGAATCAGTTCCGTCGCCAGCCAGTCGAGCAGTTCGGGGTGCGATGGCAGCTGGCCCATGTGACCGAAATCGTCGGTCGTCGGGACGATGCCTCGGCCAAAGTAGTGATGCCAGATGCGGTTCACGAGGACTCGTGGAACGATTGGCGTTTGGTCGGGATCGATCATCTGCCGGGCGAGGCCGAGCCGACCGCTGCCGGATTCTTTCTCATCGGGACCAGTTCCGTGGAAGACCTCGATGAAACGTCGCGGGACCTTCGCGACTGGCTTATTCGAGTTGCCTCGGATCAGGAGTGCTTCGTCGGCTGCCGACCCTTCGAGCATCTCGGGAGCCGCAGCTGAGGTGGTCTCGATTCGAGAGACCAGCGTCTTCCGCTGTTCGATGAACGGTGTCGAGACTTCGGCCAGCTGGTGTTTGAACTCGGGCGTGTTGAGACCAAAGAGCTCCGGGTGGTTCAGTACGAGCTGGAGTGACTGGCCCGAAAGGGGAGAAGACGGGCTGGAGTTCAGTAGTTCGGATGCACCCGCGATCGGAAGTGGCCCCGGCACCTCCTCCACCTGGTAGGCTTCTTCGCAAGCGAAGTCGGTTCCGGCTTCGGCCACGATTTCGAGGTGAGCCTGATGTCCCTTGTAGCGGGCGACATCATGTTCCACCCAGTGCCACTCGGGGGCGGACTTCTGCTTGCGGACCAGGGTTCCGTGCAATGGGCCGAGGACCAGCGAATGCGAGTCGACAACGACGTAGGTCGCACAACCCCCACGAACCCAGGCGGCGATTCGGCCTGTCGTGATCTCGAAGCTGGTCGTGCGGAGTGTGCGTCCAGCTCGCCCCATCGGGCCGAGTGAGCCACCGTCCCGCATGGTGCCTTCGCTCTCCTTGATGTTTGCGAAGTCGGCGTCGATCTGGATGGCCATGGGGTTGGTCGCGACCTGAGCGAGCGGTTGCTCCGGATTGTCCGATAACCAGATTCGCGGTTGATGGCCAGGTCGCGGGAACGAGTAGTAAACCCCATCCTGATTGAGGAACGGAATCGGCTGAGCTGTGGCTGGGAGAGTGGCGTTCGCCTTGGTGGTGGGGAAGGGGGCTTGCCCCGCAGCGAACTTCGCCCAGGAGTGGAACGGTGACGAAGCATCGCTGGCAGCTTGTACGGCGTACTTCACCCATGCCGCCAGAATCTCCGGCTGGAGTTGGCGTTGAGCGGCCGTTTGTTGCACGCGGGCGTGGATCTCGGGCGATTCGACTTGTCGCAGCGGCGAGTCACTGAACCGCAGGTAATCGATCCCGATATTCCCCCAGCCTCCGCGTTCCTCGTCGACGATTTGCAGCCGAGCGGTCTGGCCCTTGAACGGGCTCAGGTCCCACGATTCGGCCCGCATGATGTTCGAGCTGTGGCCCGTGGCTGACAGTACAACCTTGCCATCGATGAGGAGGTTGATACAGGTCTTGCCAACATGCGGCCCACCACCGATCAGGAACTTGAGCATGTCGTGCTCGATCGGGAACTCTCGCGAGGTCATTGTGCCGACGTGGTTGTCACCTTTGCCGCCATCTCGGAGCTGATGGGTGTTGATGAAGAACTTTCCATTCGCCTGAACGTTGCCCTGATAGTCTCCGATGGTTGACTGGGTTTGAGGTTTGGTTCCGAACGCGTCACCCGTGATTTCCCAGCCCGAGTAAGTTCCGCCCTCGAAATCATCGAAGTCGATGTCATTACCAGCTGCTCCTCGGGAGAGTGTCGTCGCGAGAACCTCACGGGCAGCGAGCAGGTAATGATTCAACTGGGGACGGATCGGCTCGATGGCCTTGCGGGTTGTGGCTTCGATCGGTCCCGCAGCCTGAGCGTAGAGATCGCTCAGCTGGGACTGGATCTGGCGGTTGTGGGTGAGAGTTTCGAACGGACGCTGGGCGTAGCTGGTGCTTTTGAGATAGCCAGCGAGGGCGTAGTAGTCCTTTTGGGAGATTGGGTCGAACTTGTGGTCGTGGCAGCGGGCGCAGGAGATCGTCAGGCCGAGGAAGGTCTTGCTGTAGACCTCGATCATGTTGTCGAGGCGGTCGGTTTCGTCCTTGCGAATGTCGACCGGGGAGTGAACCCACTCGCCCAGAAACCAGTAACCGGTGGCCAGTGACGGGTGGTGGGGCACCGGCTGAGTGGAGGAAAACCGATGCTCCTGGCCAGCGATCGAGCGACCTTCTTCGAGCAGGTCGCCTGCCACGTGCTCAGCCACGAACTGGTCATAAGGAATGTCACTGTTCAGGGCCGCGATCACGTAGTCGCGGTAGTGCCAGGGGTTCGGGACGTCGTAGTCGAACTCGTGTCCACGCGATTCCGCATACCGGGCCAGGTCAAGCCAGTGACGGCCCCAGCGCTCCCCGAAGCGGGGCGAGGCGAGCAGCTCGTCGATGACCTTCTCATGAGCATCGGGAGCTGTGTCCGCGACGAACGCATCGACAGCTTCCGGGCTCGGCGGGAGTCCAATCGTGTCGAAGTAGGCCCGGCGGATCCATGTCCGGCGGTCAGTTTCCGGAGCCGGGGCGAGGCCTGCCTCCTCGATTTTGGCGAGCAGGAATCGGTCGATCGGCGTGCGGGACCAATCGGTGTTTTTGACCACCGGAGGGGGCGTCCGCTGGAGAGGTTGGAAGGCAAACCGCTCCGCCCGTTTCGCGAACTCTTCCGGGCCGACTGCAGCCAGACGGTCGCGCGTGGGGGGGCCCGATGCGGGGGCGTTTGAGGCGGGCCACGGGGCTCCCATCTCCACCCATTTCACGAAAATCGCCACCGTTTCGGGCGGCAGCTTGCCTTCGGGGGGCATCTGGTACCCGTCGGGGTCGTAGCGCAAGGCCTTAATCAGCTCACTCTCATCGGGCTTGCCGGGGACGATGGCGGGGCTGGTCTCGCCCCCTTTGAGGGCCGCCTCGCGAGAATCGAGACGCAGGTCGCCTTTTTGCTTCTCGTCCCCGTGGCATTTCAGACAGTGCTCAACCAGCAGGGGACGGACTTCCTTCTCGAAGTACTCGATCTTTTCCGGCGAGAAGGTCGCGTCCTCGGCGTGGGACTTCGTCGAGATCCCCCAACACCAACCAGTGGCGATGGTCACAACCAGAAACACATTGAACCGAGGCATGCGACTCTCTTCCGATGTACTCGAACTCCAGCCATCCCTGCGGAGATGGAGACACATCAGGATACTCAAATGGGAGAGTTCTGTGCAGTGGTTTGATTACGGATCGCTCCCTTTCTGGACAACACCTCGTCGCTCAGGGGGAATCATCCCCATTGGACTTTTGGATAACCAACGTTAATTGTCCGCGCGTGCAGGGGGGCATGGGGGTGGCGCTGTCGGAGGCGTTGGGGCGGCGGATCGTTCCAGCCGTAGTCGTTTTCCTTGGAGGGGCGACTATCACATAAACAAGATTTCGACTATTCGCAGTGGCAGGTTCGGAGAGGTGTCATATTATGTGTCAGGATAAAGTCTGGATATTTCCAGTCGGGTTGACGATCACGGTGACGCTCGGCCGTGTATCGGTTGCGGGGAGTTGATTCACATGTTGCGTGTATTTCAATGTGTTCTCATCGCAATTGCATTTTACTCCGGCGGGGAGGTTGCCTGGGGGGCTGACTTTACTCCCATTACTGGCTGGGATGAGCAACTCTATCCATCGTTTCTGGTTTCAACGGCCAGCGTGAAAGAGGCTCCCTGGATCGATTCGGAGAGCCCTGAAATTCTCGGGGATCGTGGCGGCATGCTGGGGGTGAGCATCACATCCCCCGGAGATGAAACACCAATCAAGGTCACTGTCACATGCAATGACATCATGGAGCCGACCACCTTCTCAGGGACACTGCCTGAAGATGGTGTGACGTATCTCGTCTTCCCGAAGATTAAGTACCGCTACTCCAAGCTGGCTGAATTTATCCAGGCGACTCCGGTGGCCATTACGTTCCGCGTGCAAGTCGGAGATGAGGAAGCAAAGGACGTGACGGAAGAGACATCCACCGTGACCGTGCGTCCGATTAACGACTGTCCGTTCATCGTGCTGATGGGGGAGCAGAAGGTTGACATCAGCATGTCTTTCGCCGCCTATGTGAATGAACAGCATCCTTTTCTCGACAAGGTGTTGAGAGAGTGTCTGGATCGGGGGTACGTCGAGTCGTTTTCGGGGTACCAGGGCGGCGAGGCGGAAGTGATCCGTCAGGTCTACGCCCTATGGGATACGCTCGTGGCCCGCGATGTCCGTTACAGCAGCATCACGGCGACTTCGGTGGCGGGGCAGACGGTGGCCTCTCAGCATGTTCGGCTGTTGGAAGAGTCGCTCAATAATTTTCAGGCGAACTGCGTCGATGGCTCGGTTCTGATGGCTTCATTGTTGCGAAAGATTGGCATCGAACCGTTCCTGGTCATGGTTCCCGGTCACTGTTACATGGGGTTTTACCTGGACGCCAAGAAGACAACCCTGGTGGCCATGGAGACGACTCTGCTGGGATCGACTGTCGCAGAAGGCGACGAATACGCCGAGGTCGAAGTGTTGGAGAACTCGGTCGACGAGGACAATCGCGACCCCACGACATGGGCTTCTTTCTCCAACGCGATTTCCGTCGGTTCGAATAACTTTGAAGAAGCCAAACAGAAATTTGACGAACCAGACAACAACGAGTACATGCTGATCGACATTTCACAGGCTCGAAAGCAGGGTGTGCTGCCGATTGCGTTTCGTGGGAAGTCAGAATTCCTGGGTGTACAACCCGTCGAACCTGATGACTCTGATCCCTCGAACACCGACGATGGCGAGGAGGGATCTGACAAGAGCAAGGACACGAACGAAGAGAACTAGCGGGCCGAGCTTCCCAAGCATTCCGTCTGTATCTAATTGGGAGAACTCGAGTTCCTACCCGAGGGGGGCGGGCTACCGTCGGGGACTTGGGACGCTGGAATATCTGGCCCTGTCGTGGTTTAATTCCTCGTGTTGGGTCTGGTGCGGTGTCCTTTCGAGGGCCCGGGGCTCACAACAGTTGGATTTCGAGAACCCCAGGAGTCTCTTGCGATGTCGTTCCATGTTGGTGAAGCCCTTTGCGGCGACGGTAATGAAGTTGCACACATCGACCTGCTCATCGGTGACAAGGACGGCCCAGTCGGCACCGCCTTCGCCAATGCCCTCGCGACTCAGTCGCACGGTCACTCGAACCTGCTTGCCGTGCTCGCTCCGAACGTCGGTGTGAAGCCCGCGACTGTCATGATCACCAAGGTCACGATCAAGGGAGCCAAGCAGGCTGTCCAGATGTTCGGACCCGCTCAGTATGCCGTCGCCAAGGCTGTGGCCGACAGCGTCGAAGCGGGCGTGATTCCGAAGGATCAGGCCGAGAAGCTGTGCATCGTCTGCGGCGTGTTCATTCACTGGGCCGCGGAAGATGACAAGAAAATCTTCCAGTACAACTACGACGCGACCAAGCTGGCGATCGCCCGTGCGATGAAGAACGAGCCCAGCGCGAGCGAAATGCTGGCGAAGAAGGACTCGGCCAAGCACCCGTTCTCGGGCGTCTAGTCCTTTCGGTGGCCGGGGTTTTCCCTCTGGCTCAGAAGCTGAAAACAGAAGCCCGGTGGCCGTCAGGTCGCCGGGCTTTTTGCATCCCGGCGAGCGGCCAGCGTGAGCTGGCCGGTGCTTGTATGCGTATATTGTTTTCGGGCGTTGAATTTCGTCGGGCACTTCTCTCTTCAAGTCGTTCGCCCGCCGTGACGGTTGACCCTCACCAGCACCATCGGGCTGACGCCCGACGCTCGCCGGAGAATCGAGTTCGGGGCTCTCCGCCGCCTCAACCCTCATCGCTCAACCCTCAACCTCCCCCCCAACATTGCGACGTTTCCGTCTGTCCCCCTAGAATGCGGGCTTCGAATTGGGACGGGGCAGGGCTGCCTCGCCCCTCCGGCTCCGCCGACATCGGCATAAGCAAAGGCTCTCTCTCGTGTTGCGAACTCGAACCTGCGGTGAACTGCGAACCTCTCACGTCGGCGAAGTGGCTACTCTCTGCGGCTGGGTCGACAAGTATCGCGACCATGCGGGGATCGTGTTCATCGATCTGCGGGATCGCTACGGCAAGACGCAGATCAAGTTCGACCTGGCCGACTCCTCGGACATCCAGACGCTGGCCCGGTCGCTGCGTTATGAGGACGTGGTGCAGGTCACCGGCGAAGTCGTCGCCCGCCCCGCTGGCCTCGAAAATCCCAAGCTCGAAACCGGGACCGTCGAAGTCCTGTGCCGCGAGCTCAAGCTGCTCAACAAGAGCAAGACGCCGCCGTTTGAGCCCGATGGTCAGTCGGTGCCGAACGAAGACATCCGCCTCAAGCATCGCTACATCGACCTGCGTCGGCCCGCGATTCAGCAGAACATCATCCTGCGGCATAAGCTGACCAAGGTGGTTCGCGACTACTTCGACAAGCACGGGTTCCTCGACATCGAGACCCCGATGCTGGGCCGCAGCACGCCGGAAGGGGCCCGCGATTACCTCGTCCCCAGCCGCGTTCACGAAGGAACCTTCTACGCGCTCCCGCAGTCACCCCAGCTGTACAAGCAGCTGTTGATGGTTGCCGGGTTCGACCGGTACATGCAGATTGCTCGTTGCTTCCGCGATGAGGACCTGCGAGCTGACCGCCAGCCTGAGTTTACTCAGATCGACGTGGAGATGGCGTTCGTCGAACGGGATGACATCCTGAACGTCATCGACGGGCTGGTGGCCGAGATGATCCAGGCGATCCGTGGTGAGCAGTATCAGCTGCCGCTGCGTCGTTATACCCACGCGTACTGTCTAGAGAACTACGGCAGCGACAAGCCCGACATGCGGTTCGGGATGAAGCTGATCGACATCGGCGACATCGCGAAGGTCTGCGAATTCGGCGTCTTCAAGTCAACCATCGAAGCGGGCAACCGCGTGCGTGGCATCAACGTCAAGGGCGGGGCCGACAAGTACAGCCGCCGCATCCTCGACGTCGAGATGAAGGCCCTTGTCGCCGACCATGGGGCGAAGGGCTTGGCCTACTTTAAGGTCACCGGTGGCAAGCTCGATTCGTCGATCGCGAAGTTCTTCAACGACGACCAGCAGAAGGCCATTATCGAGAAGATGGAGGGTGAGGAAGGGGATCTGCTCCTCTTCGTCGCCGACACGTTCAAGGTCTCCAGTGCCGCGCTGAATGCCGTGCGGAACCGCATCGCCCGTGAGCAGAAGCTGTTCGACCCGAACACGATGGAGGTCTTCTGGGTGCTCGACTTCCCGCTCTTTACGTGGAACGAGGACGAGAAGCGGTGGGACGCCGAGCATCACCCGTTCTGCTCGATCCATCCCGATGACGAGCAGTACCTGCACACCGATCCGGGCAAGGTCCGGGCCTCGTCGTACGACTTGATCTGCAACGGCTACGAAGCCGCCAGCGGCAGCGTGCGTATCCACGATCCGAAGATCCAGCAGCGGGTCTTCGAACTGATGAACATTAACGCGGAAGAGGCGGAGCAGCGTTTCGGGTTCTTCCTCGACGCACTGCGTTACGGGGCCCCACCGCACGGCGGGATCGCCCTCGGCCTCGACCGCTGGGTGATGATGTTCACCGGTGGCGACAACATCCGCGACGTGATCGCCTTCCCCAAGACGCAAAAGGCCGCCGACCAGATGACCGGCGCCCCCAGCGAAGTCGACCCCCGCCAGATCCGCGACCTGCACATCAAGCTGGATGTCGCGAAGCCGTAGGTCGCTTTTTTCTCCGAAAAAGGGACGTGCTTCAAACCGTCAAGCAGACACTCAAGAACGCTCGACCGATCACTCGGTCAGAGCGTTCTTTTGCGGAGCGAAAGTCAACGCTGTCCCCGGAGGGGACCGAGCCATTAGCCGGTGGTCGCGCAGCGTCACCACCGGAAAGAAAGCCCGGTAGTGACCCGCATCCCGGAGGGATGCCAGACGACCTCTTCCCGGCATGAGTTCACAAACTGGCCGAGACGCCCGGTGGTTCGTTAATCTCAATACGGGCGAACGGGATTATTCGTCATTCCGGACAGACAGGAATGTCTGTCCCACTGTTTGCATCACGTGGGGCAGACATTTCTGCCTGTTCTCCTGCGAAGAAGGCGAAACCTTGATAGACGTTGTTCGTTCGCTTCCTCTGACTTGGAGAACCCCTCATGCTCGCTCGCAGCTGTGGTCTGATGTTCCTGGCCGTGGTGTTTGCCTTCGCCCCACTCGTCGCAGCGGATGGGCCGGTGAAGCATCGGTTGATGTTCTTTGAATACGGCAACGCTCCGAACCGGTTCGTGGAACTCGATGCGGAGGGGAAGCTGACACGGGAGTTCAAGCCGCTGAGCATTGCGGTGATTTTTCAGGTGCTGCCCAATGGCAATGTGCTCTATGCGTATGGGGGAAATCCGACGGGAGTCGTCGAAGTGAACCCCCAGGGGGAGACGGTCTGGAATTATGTCAGCCAGTGCCCGCAAGTGCTTGGGTGTGAGCGGTTGAAGAGCGGCAATACGCTCGTCGCGGAGCAGGGGCCATGTCAGGTGGTTGAGGTCGACCCGCAAGGGAAGGTTGTCCACACGACGAAGCTTAAGACCGATCAGGAGGGCTACCACCTGCAGGTGCGGAACGTGCACAAGCTCGATAACGGCCATCTGCTGGCCGCTCATGAAGGGGACGGGGCGATCCGCGAATACGCTGCGGACGGGACAGTCGTGTGGGAGTACACCGGCGTCGAGAACACCGGCGAGGCACTGCGTCTGCCCAACGGCAACACGCTGATCGCGGGAGCCACGCAGAAACGCCTCATCGAAGTCACCCCCGCGAAAGAGATCGTGTGGGAGTTCAAGGCCAGCGATGCCCCCGAGCTGAATCTGACCTGGGTGTCGAGCCTGCAGATCCTTAAGAGTGGCCACTATCTCGTGGGCAATTTTCTGAGAGGCCAGGAAGGGAAGGGGGCCCACGCCTTTGAAGTCACCCGCGACAAGCAAGTCGTCTGGACCTTCACCGACCACGAGCGGTTCAAGTCCCTGACCACGGTCCGGGCTGTGGGAGAGTAGGCGGCTGGACCAGACCAACGGCTGAGATCCAGGCCAGCACCACCAGCGAGTCGGCGGGAACTGCGTGTGACTCTGCCTGAGCTGCGATCTCTATTGGTGCCGTTACGGTTCTGCCATTAGATTCAAATCTTCGAATTCACTGTTGCGGCCCGGTATTCAAGATCATGGATGATCGATTCAGCGGTTCGGGCATTTCCCGCCGCCAGTTTCAGTCTTTGCTGGCTCTGTGCGTACCAGCTGCGCTAACAGGCTGTGGAACACTGTTGTATCCCGAGCGTCGCGGGCAGGGTCGCGGGGGACGGGTCGACTGGACCGTCGCGGGAATGGACGCTATCGGTCTGGTGCTGTTCTTTATCCCGGGCGTGATCGCCTTTGGGGTCGACTATTACAACGGCACCCTCTTCTATCCGGAGTCCGAGGGCACAGCTGCGGTGGGGCGTCTGCAACGCGTTCCGCTGTCGGGTTCCAACCCCTCGAATGAGCAAATCGCCCGGGCCATCTCTGCCGCGTCCGGCAAGCAGATCACGCTCCAGGACGGCACGTTTGTGACTCAGCATCTTAACACTCTCGACGATTTCTGGCCGACGCATCAGCAGCTGCTGGCGCAAGTCGAACAGGGTGAACTCGTGATCCGCTGCCAATCGCCAGCGATGTGAATCTCCCACTGTTGACGAATCCGCCATCTCCCGGAAGACCACCCGCTCGTTTCATACTGAGCGTTTGGGGAGGTCGCCTCTTGTGCTGTATGCGGAGAGAGAAGCCACACGGGGACCATTGCGAAAGCGAATCCAGCAGGTGATCATGCTTTCATGGTTCGGAGGCCCCTTTTTCTCAGCAGGGTGGCATGATGCGTCGTGTGATGGGTATCGCTTGTTTTCTCACAATGTCCGCGGTTGCAATGGCCGATGACTGGCCGCAGTGGTTGGGACCGCAGCGGGATGGCGTCTGGCGTGAGACCGGGATTCTCGATGCCTTCCCGGCAGAGGGGCCGAAGATCAACTGGCGGTTGCCCATTGGCGGCGGGTATGCCGGCCCGGCGGTCGCTGGGGGCAAGGTGTTTGTCACCGACAAACAGAGCAAGCCAGCTGCTGCCGATGCAGCCACCCCGCCCGCGGATGGTTCTACCCCAGCTACGGAACGCGTCCTGTGCCTGAATGAAGCGGACGGCCAGGTTCTGTGGACTCACGAATACGATTGTCCCTACTCCGTCAGCTACCCAGCCGGGCCGCGCTGCACGCCCACCGTCGATGGCGAACGGGTCTATACGCTCGGAGCACAAGGGCACCTGTTCTGTTTCAACGTGGCCGATGGATCGGTGCTCTGGTCGAAGCAGTTTCTGAAGGACTTCAATCTCAAGAATGCTCCGGTCTGGGGCTTTGCCTGCCACCCGCTGATCGATGGGGACAAGTTGATCTGCATGGTCGGTGGTCCGGGATCGACGGTGGTCGCGTTCGACAAGCTGACCGGCAAGGAGTTGTGGCGCGGGATCGATTCCCTGACCGCACACGGCCCGGGCTACGGTCCGCCGCAGATTATCGAGCACAACGGCCGCCGGATGCTGCTGGCCTTCCACCCGGCGGGGCTGAGCGCCTTGGAACCCGAGACCGGGAAGCCGATCTGGACGTACGACTGGGAGATCAACTTCGGGCTCACGACCCCGATGCCGCGGCAGGTCAAGGATGAGCTGTTCCTGACGACGTTTTACGATGGCGCGGTGCTGCTCAAGTTGTCGAGCGACGGCAGCAGCGTGTCAGAGGTCTGGAAGCGGAAGGGGAAAAGCGAAAAGAAGACCGACGCCATTCAATCGATCATGCCGACCCCCTGGTTCGATGGGGATCTGGTGTTTGGGGTGGATAGTTATGGGGAGCTGCGCGGTCTCGATGCCCGGACCGGGGACCGCCTGTGGATGACGTATGAGGCGACCGGCGGACAATCCGACCGCTGGGCGAACGCGTTTCTGGTGCGGCAGGGCGACCGGTTCTTCATCCCGAATGAAAAGGGCGACCTGATCATCGCCCGGCTCGACCGCGAGGGGTATCACGAACTCAGCCGCACTCACCTGCTCGAACCCACGGGGGCCGCCCAGCAGCGAAAAGTCGTCTGGTCGCACCCCGCCTTCGCGAACAAGTCGATCATCCTGAGAAACGATGCCGAGATCGTGAGCGCGTCGCTGGCGAAGTGATTTTGATGATTTGCTGGGTGGCACTGGTGGCCTAAAGCGAGCGCCAGTGCCACCCAGCCTGAGCTTGGGCACGAAATAAATTGGCATGCTCTATGGGGATTCGGGTTGAAAAGTGCCGTCGTATATCGGTCGGAACTCCTCGGTGGCTTGAAAGAAACTACCTTCAGGACAGATAGTCATGTAGGTCTCAGGGAAAAAATGCAGGACCTTGTAGGTGTGGGATATGGCATTGACATGATCTCTGTAAGAGATCAACTTGCTACGGATTCCGAATGTGAATCCAGAGATCGAGTGCTCTGTGATATAGAACTCAGTTCCATTGTTTCCTTTGGAGTCTGCTCCCAGATTGAATGTAAACACATCAGGGTTGAAGTCAAAAGGAATTCTCTCGTGACGTAGGCTCTGTTCGACATTGTCCACGCAGAGAGACATGTACATGCCGTTCTCGTCGTTTGAAAACTCGAAGCGAATATAATGCATTCTTCCAAATTCTATACCTGCTGAAAGTCGATTGACAGTGCCGTCCATTGATGTGCATTCAAAGTTCAATCGATTCTCGTTCAGGATGATAGAAATTCGATCCTCGTTCCCAATCTCGCCTAGCCATGATTTATTGTGTTTTTGTTCTTGTGGTATGCACAGTCGCAGAACTATGCACATTCCTTTGCGTTCGACGGCATCTGGTCGATTGTATGCGTAGGTGTCGGCTAACGCGTTGAGTAGGTCATCATAAAATACGATCTCTGTTGGAATAGACCTTTCTGCGCATAGCGTTGTGACAAGCTGGCGGTCGTTGTCGTTGCTCAGCCCATATAGAAGAATGATATTGTACGCTGGTATATTCTCGATTCTGAGGACTGACTTTACAGTGTCTCTGGCTCTCTCACTTCCTTGTATTGATCGCACATATTCAGTGGCCTGTGAGAGGTACTGGCCTGCAGTTGCCTTGAAGTTCGCACGGTTTCCGTCACTTCTTGATGTCGTGATTCTTCCTACGAATGGTGTTTTGAGCTCGATGACTGATAGCTCTTTCTTTGAACAGTTAATGCCAAGGAAATCGGGTTCTGGGATTATCTCCATGTTTGGGTCTAAGGGTAATTGGTTGCCTGATCTCTTTTCAAATGAAGCTGCTCGTTCTACTCCAATCGCAGTGAATGCAATTGGATGTGATTCAAAAAACCTCTGATAGTCCGACTCCGTGTTCGATTCATCTTGTAACAGGATGAAGAGTGCGGTGATTGCCTGCCAAAGGTCATTTTGTTTGTTCATGGGTTTGACTCGTATTCAGATATTTGCGGTCTCGTTTGGGTTCTCGTTCCCAAGCTCTGCTTGGTAACGCATATCCCCGAAGCTCTGCTTCGGAGAGCGGTAAGCAGGCGTGCCGATGTGGAACGGGGAGGAATGCGTCGTCTGATTGTATCGAGGAGGTATTAAGAGCGAATCGGTGGGGCGGGTGGCCCGGTCATGCCGAATGTCGGGTGCCACGGCTCTGTGAGCCGTGTTGAGTGTATTGGGGCGTTCGGTTCAGCGCACGGCTCGCAGAGCCGTGGCACCCAGTGCGTTCTCACACATCCAGATCATCCGCCTCGCCGGCTTGTTCCATGATGAGCTTGTAGCGTTCGCTGGCGTCTTTGCCGAGGAGTTGGGAGAAGATGGCGTCGGCTTCGATGGCGCTTTCGATGTCGACTCGCAGCAGGGTGCGGGTCTTGGGGTCGAGGGTGGTTTCCTTCAGCTGGTCGGCGTTCATCTCGCCCAGACCTTTGAACCGCTGGACGTCGAACTTCCGATTCGCGGGGAGTGAGGCGAGGATGCGTTCCTTGTCGGCGTCGTCGCGGGCGTACTGGCGTTCCTTGCCGTACTCGATTTTGTAGAGCGGAGGCTGGCCCAGGAAAATCCGGCCCTGGGTGATGAGTTCCCGCATGTGGCGGAAGAAGAGCGTCATCATCAGCGTGCTGATGTGGTAACCGTCGCTGTCGGCATCCATCAGCATGATGATGCGGTGGTAACGCAGGTTGTGCGGATTGAAGTTCGGGCCGATGCCGGTGCCGAGGGTCTCGACCAGGTCTTTGACTTCCTGGTTCTCCAGGATCTTGTTGATCGTCAGCGACTCAGTGTTAAGGATCTTGCCCTTCAGCGGCAGCACTGCCTGGGTCCGCGAGTTGCGTCCCGCCGCAGCTGTGCCACCGGCCGACTGACCTTCCACGATGAAGAGTTCGCACTCTTCGGGTTTGTCGGAGCGGCAGTCGAGGAGCTTGCCGGGGAGGGAGCTGCGACGGCTGCCGGGCGTCTTGCGGCGGACTTCGCTGACAGCTGCGCGGCTGGCCTCGCGGGCACGGGCAGCCAGCATGATGCGGCCGATGACGGCGTCGGCGATGGTGGGGTTGGTGTTGAGCCAGCTTTCGAGGCTGGAGCGGACGACCCCTTCGACGAGGGAGGTGACCTCGGTGTTGTTAAGTTTGTCCTTGGTCTGGCCCTGGAACTCGGGGGCGTTGTGAAAGACCGACAGCACGGCGACGACACCTTCCCGCATGTCGTCCGGCGTGATGTTCAGCCCCTTGGCCTTGATCTCGTGGACATCCATGTAGTTCTTGACGGCCTTGGCGACGCCCGAGCGGAGGCCCGATTCGTGCGTGCCGCCGCCGCGCGTGCGGATGCCGTTGACGTAGCTGCGGACCTGGTCATCGGTCGATTCGGTCCAGCGGAGGGTCAGTTCGACGCGGACCTTCTCCTCGTCCTTCTCGGCGTTGAAGGCGCCTTCGTGGATCGGCTTCTTGGCATCGTCGCGGATGATCTTTTCGAGGTAGGCCTTGATCCCGTCGGGATGCTGCAGCTCAACGGTCTCTTTCTTCACCTCGTCCACATAGATGATCTTGAGTCCGCCGTGGATATAGGAGATGTCCTCCAGGTGCTGCTTGATCGTCTCGCTGGAGAACTGGACGCGGCGGAAGATCTCGGCATCGGGGCGGAAGAAGATTTCGGTTCCGTGGCCGCGGAACGGCCGCAGCTGTTTGAGCTGGGTCGTCGACTTGCCGCGTTTGAACCGCATCTGCCACTCGAAGCCGTCGCGGCGGACGGTGGCGACGAGCTCCTCGGAGAGGGCGTTGACGACCGACGAGCCGACCCCGTGCAGACCACCGCTGCGGGCGTAGCTCTTCTCGGAGAACTTACCGCCAGAGTGCAGGGTGGTGAGGATGACCTCGAGGGCGGGCTTCTTGATCTTCTTATGGATGTCGACGGGGATGCCGCGGCCGTTGTCCTCGACCGAGATGGAGGCTCCGTCTTTATGCAGCGTGACCTTAATCTGGTCGCATTCGCCCGCGAGGTACTCGTCGACCGAGTTGTCGACGACTTCCCAGATCAGATGGTGCAGCCCCCGGGTATCGATTCCTCCGATATACATGCCGGGCCGCTGCCGGACAGCTTCCAGGCCTTCTAGGACTTCGATGTCATCGGCGGTGTAGCTGTTGCCGGTTTTCAGAACGGATGACATTCCGGGATCTTCCTTGACGGGACTTCAGAAGCAGGTTGCAAGCCTTGGAACTTATCGACGGAAGGGGAGAAAGTCAAAAACGTCGCCGGGGGAGGAGAACGGTAATTTGAGGAAGTCAAGGAGCAAGTCTCTGTGGCAATTCGTTTTATGACCCGAACTCGTTCGGTGAATCGATCTGTGCGGTTCAGGAATCCCACCTGGCTCGCCCTTAAACTCTCGCTGTTTTACCTACGCCGCTCAATCGTCCCGGTCTCTGGAGATCGCGCCCCGTTCTTGGGGCTGTGTAATCGGCAGTAACCGGTCGGTCCTGACCAAACCTCTGCTGGCCGACTGTCGATGCAGAAAGAAGCCGGACTCCGTTCTCGGAGGGCTGGCGTGCCTCATGGCCTCAATCGAATCTGGAAATTTCTGGAAGAATGTGACTGATCGCTTGAATTCTGTCACCGCGATGACAGAATTGGAGTGAATCTGGCGAAGTCTGGCGGATGGAGAAGTTTCCTATGTTGCTCGATCAACGACGTGGCAGCATTCGGGAATTCATCGAAACCAAGGGATTTGTCACACTTCACGAGATCGCCGAGTCGGTAGGAGTCAGTGAAAGCACAGTTCGACGGGATTTGGAATATCTTGATCGAACTGGGCAGATTCGACGGACTCGGGGCGGGGCAGCGGGAGTCGCAGAGGGATTGCCCCCCTTTGACGAACGCGAAAACCAGTCTCCCGGTGAGAAACAGCGGATCGGCCGCAAGGTCGCCGAGCTGATCCAGCCCGGTGAAACGATCCTGATCGACGGGGGGACGACGACCCTGCATGTGGCCAAACATCTGGCTGGCAAAGGGGTTCAGGTCGTCACGAACTCGATTCCGATTATCAATCAGCTGATGTCGGTGGCGGGGGTCGATCTGGTGGTTTTGGGGGGATACCTGTTCCCGCGAACAGGTGTGGTGCTCGGGCCGCTGACGGTCGGGGCTCTTCAAAACCTGAAGGTGCGGAGGCTGATCTTCAGCGTCGGGGGCATCACCGAGGCGGGTCTGTTCAACCAGAACTCCCTGCTGGTCGATACCCAGAAGCAGATGCTGGATGCCGCAGACGAAGTGATTCTGGTGACAGACAGCAGCAAGTTTGGTCACTCGGAGCTGGTTCATCTGTGCCCGCTGGACCGGGTCGACAAGCTGGTGGTCGACAACGGCCTCAGCGATGAATGGCGACGGATCGTGGAAAAGAACGGAATCGAACTGGTGGTTGCGGAGTGAGGAGTGGTCAGTCGTCAGTCATCAGTTTTCAGTTCCCTTACATCTGGGAAACGCAACTGATCCGACGACTGCCCACGCATTCGTGCCACTCATAACTGAACACTGACAACTGAGAACTTCTTCCCCATGTCCATTTCTCGCTCGGATGTCGAACGCATCGTTCGCGATGTTCTCTCCCGGCAGGTTTCCGGAGTGGCTGCGGCCCCGGTCGCCCCGGCGACGAAGCCGAACCCGCTCGTGGTGAACATCTCGGCCCGGCACTGCCACCTGACTCAGGAGCACGTCGAAATCCTGTTCGGGAAGGGGCACCAGCTCAAGGTCAAGAAGTGGCTCTATCAGGAAGGCTACTTCGCTGCCGAGGAAACAGTTGCCATCGTCGGCCCGCGTCGCCGGATGTTGCCCGATGTGCGAGTGCTGGGGCCATGCCGCGGTGATTCGCAGGTCGAACTGGCGTTCACCGACTCGATTTCGCTGGGGCTCGATGTTCCGGTTCGAATCAGCGGTGACATTCAAGGCTCAGCTCCCGCACTGCTGGTCGGGCCGGCTGGCAGCCTGGAGTTGACCCAGGGGGTGATCCGGGCCATGCGTCACGTACACATGAACCCCACTGAGCTGGCGTACTTTGGCGTGAAGAGCGGTGATGCGATGCACCTTCGCGTCGAATCGCCGGGCTGCACCACCGTGCTGGAAAACCTGATGGTCCGCGGCGGTGACTCCAAGATCAAGCTGGAGGTCCACCTCGACACCGATGAAGGCAACGCGGTGAACCTGGAGAACGCCACCAAAGTGGAACTGATCAAGGCTGTGCCTTGTGCGTGTCATAAGCACTGAACAGGTTTGAAGGTTGATGGTCTTTCGTTGATCGACAAAGAGGATGTTCTGCCGGCGGAGATGTCGATAACCCCTTGACCATTAACGATCTTCACCATGTTCAATTTCGAGAAGTTAGAGGCCTGGCAACTGGCGATTGACTTCGCGGAATTGATCTACCGAATCACGAAGGAGTTTCCTGCGGACGAACGATTTGGATTGACATCTCAGCTTCGAAGAGCTGCCGCTTCGGTGTCGGCAAATCTGGCTGAGGGAAGTGGACGTGGAACCAGTCGTGACTTCTGCCACTTCATTCAGATTTCTTTCGGTTCGCTCATGGAGTGTGTGTCTCACCTGACCATTGCACAACGACAACGTTTTCTGTCGGAAACCGCCTTTCGCGAGGCATACGACAACGCAGAGCGACTTGGCAAAGTGCTCAGCGGCCTCCGACGAAGCATTCGCCCCCCCGAACAATAGTGTTGCTGTTTGATCAACAAGACTCTTCTTTCGATCAGCCATCAACCCTAAACCATTAACCAACTTCCCCCCGTTCCTGGAGTATCGCCAATGGCCAAAATGGAAGCCCTGGGCATGATCGAGACCAAAGGTCTCATCGCCCTCATCGAAGCTGCGGACGCTGCCCTCAAGGCTGCGAACGTTCAAATGATCGCTTGGGACAAGATCGGTAGCGGTCTGGTCACCGGGTTCTTCGTCGGCGATGTCGCCGCCGTGAAGGCTGCCGTCGACGCCGGAGCCAGCGCTGCTGGTAAGGTCGGCGATGTCGTCAGCGTGCAGGTCATTCCTCGTCCGCACGACGAATTGGCCAACGTGCTTCCGAAGTCGAAGGTGTCCGGTGGCAAGTCGGCCGGTTGAGGAAGAAGTTGATGGTCTAGAGCCTAGAGCCTAGAGCCAGAACAGCTTGACTCATACACCCCCTCAAACATCACTCCGGCACTAGGCCCTAGACGATAGGCCCTAGGCCATATTCCAAGGTTGTCTCACATGAACGAAGCTATCGGTCTCATTGAAACCAAAGGCTTGATCGCTCAGATCGAAGCCGCAGATGCCATGCTCAAGGCTGCGAACGTCACGCTGGTCAAGCAGATCAACATCGGTGGAGCCTTCATCACCACCATCATCAAGGGCGATGTCGGTTCAGTCCGCGCTGCCGTTGATGCCGGTGCTGCAGCTGCCTCCCGCGTGGGCGAACTGATCTCGTCCCACGTCATTCCCCGTCCCGAGTCGGGCCTGATGCAGAATTTCATCTGAGGAAGTTTTGAGTTGTCAGTCGTCAGTTGTCAGTAAGAAGAGAGTGAATGCAAGACTTTCGCTCACTTGTTGTCTGGCAGAAGGCACACGCTCTCACGCTTGCGATTTATCAATCCACCGAATCGTTCCCATCAAGTGAGCGGTTCGGAATGGTGAGTCAGATTCGACGGAGCAGTTCGTCGATTCCGGCCAACATCGCAGAGGGGTGTGGTTACTCGACTGGCAATTTCGGACGCTTTCTTCAGATCGCCGCGGGGTCCGCCTGCGAGACTGAGTACCACCTGATACTGGCTGCTGATCTCGGATTCCTGTCGGGGATTCAGCGGGACAACTTGATCCAGGATGTCCAAGAGATCAAGCGGATGCTCAGCTCTCTCATTCAGCGGGTGCAAAGCTCGAAAACTGACGACTGAAAACTGACCACTGAGAACTTCCATGAAGGTCCTCGTCGCGAATCTCGGTTCCACTTCTTTCAAGTACCGTCTGTACGACATGACCGACGAGAGCCAGCTGGCTCGCGGCGGGATTGAGCGGATCGGACAGGATGCTGAGGGGACGTGCTTTGTCGAGATTGGCGGAAAGCGGGAGCAGGTCTCTCGCCGGATTAAGGATCACGCCGAAGCGGTGCGGATCTGTCTGGAGCAGCTGACTCATCCCGAAACCGGCTGCATCAAGTCGGTTGAAGAAGTGTCGGCGATCGGTTTCAAGGCGGTCTTTGCCGGGAAGCTCAGTGGGGTCCGGGTCGTTAATGACGAACTGCTGGACACGATGGAGGCTCTGGCCGATGTCGCTCCGGCACACAACCCGCCTTACGCCCGGGCCATGCGTCAGCTGCGAGCCGCCTTTCCGAAGATGCCCCTGGTGGCCGCCCTGGAAACAGGGTTCCACGAGACGGTGCCCAAGGAATACCGCACGTACGCGGTGCCGCATGAGTGGACGGAAGATCTGGGGATTCTCCGCTGGGGATACCACGGAGCGAGCCATCGCTACATCGGAACCCGGATGGGACAGATTCTCGGTCGCGATGACCTCAAGGTGATTTCGTGTCACCTCGGGGGCAGCAACTCGATCTGTGCCATGCAGGGCGGGGTGTCGCAGTCGGCTTCGATGGGAATGACGCCGCAGACGGGGTTGCCTCACAACAACCGCGTGGGCGACTTCGACCCGTTCGCCATTCCGGTCATCATGCGGGCAACTGGCAAGACCTTTCCACAGATTCTGGAAGACCTCTCGTCGAAGAGCGGTCTGTTGGGGATCAGCGGGTTGTCAGCCGATTGTCGTGATCTGGAAGAGGCCGCTGCCAAGGGCCACGAACGAGCTGCTCTGGCTATGAATGTGTTCGCGGGCAGCATTCGCCAGTACATCGGGGCCTACCTGACTGTGCTGAACGGAGCTGACGCGATCGTCTTCACGGGGGGGATCGGCGAGAACAGCCAGTGGGTCCGCACGAACGCCACGAAGAACCTCGACTTTGCCGGGATTCATCTCGATGAGTCCCTGAACAAGTCCGCCAAGGGGGAAGCCAAACTCTCGACGAGCGACAGCAAGACACAGATCTGGACACTGCCAACCAACGAAGAGATCGTCGTGGCAAGACAAAGCGTGGAGGCCATCGGAAGCCTAGGGCCTAGGGCCTAGGGCCAGAGGGAAGGGGCGATGTTCAAGCATGAGCGATTGGAGGTTTGGCAGGAGGCCATTCAGTTCGTGTGCGACATCTACTTGCAGACTCGGACGTTTCCCTCGGAAGAGCGGTTTGGTCTGACCAATCAAGTGCGACGCTCCTCCAACTCTGTGGCAGCCAACATCGCGGAAGGTTGCAGCCGTTCTTCTGACAAGGAGTACATCCGCTACCTGGAGATATCCTACGCCTCACTTGCGGAAACTGTCTCCCATCTGGAAGTCGCATTGCGTCTGAATTTTCTGTCTCCCGAGGATCACCTAAGCCTCCGCCAACCGGCGGAGCGAATCGGCCGAATGCTTAGCGGACTGAGAACGAGCCTCGAACGCTCCCTCTCTGGCTCTAGGCTCTAGGCCCTAGCCCCAGGCCTCCCCAATGTTTCTCGCTCGAATCACCGGCAGCGTTGTCTCCTCGACCAAGGTCGACTCGATGGTTGGCCAGAAGCTGGTCATTGTCGAGCCGTTGCGGGTCAACGAGAAGACGAAGGGTGATCTGGTCGGAACGGGGCGGTCGTTCATCAGCGTCGATGTTGTGGGAGCCGGTGAGGGGGAAGTGGTCCTGATCGTGCAGGGGTCGAGTGCCCGCTTCACAGATGAGACCAAGAAGCTGCCGATTGACTGCACGATTATCGGGATTGTTGATGTGGTGACGGTGGGCGACAAGACGATCTTCAAGAACCACGAGTGAGTTAAACCCGGACGATTACAGAAAGGAGGCCACGAACATGAGCGATCAGGGACGTAACGCCTCTGGCCTTGAATCACTGGCCGGGGCCATCTCCGCCAAGGTGCAGATTCTCACCATCATCCTGATGTCCCTCGTCATGGGCCAGCTGGTCTTTGCGGGGATCATCCTCTTCGCGATGGACGGCTGGAACCAGCCGTCGACCGGGATCTGGATGAGTGCGATCGCCGTCGTCTTCTCGGTCCAGATGTTCGCAATGGCGAACTTTGTTCCCAGCTTCGCTGCGAAGAGCGGTGTCAAGAAAGCCAACGGCGACATCACTCAACTGCCCGATGTCTATGTGACGAAGACGATCCTGGGAGCCAGCTTCGTGGAAGGGGCCGGTTTGCTGAACCTCGTCGCGTTCATGCTCGAACACAACAAGTGGTCGCTGGCTCCGGTTGCTGCGGGGATCATCTTCTTGGTGACGATGATTCCTTCGGTGGCACGAATCACGAATTGGATCGATGAGGTTCGGTCGCAGGGAGGGAACTCCTGATGTTTGCGGTCGATGCCCAAGCCGTTGGTTCAGTGGGACTGATCCTTCTCGTTTTCGCCTTCATCGAGTGGGTGGTGAAGTACCTGTCGCTGAACATGAGTCTCTGGGTGACAGACCAGGTCGGGACGGACACTAAGAACTCGCCGATGTGGGCTCCTCCCATCCCAGCGCTCGCTTTCTACCTCCTCCTCCTGACAAAGGGGGGTGAAGCGGTTTTTCGCCGGTTCTTGACGGGGCAGGGGGAGCGGACGCTGGAGTCACTGAGCCTCAGTCTGTCTGTCCAGATGATTGTCGCCACCCTCATCGGTGGCTGGATTGTTCGCAACTCTCTCGGATTCACCTTTGCCAAGGGCGTCGCAGTTGCTGCCGTTACTTGGATCACTTCGACAGTCGTTACCGGAATTCTGGGCTTCTTGCTGTTGAATGTGAATCGACCGGCAGCCTAAGCAACAACACAACACACTCTCGCAAACAGTCACCTGACCATCAGGTTCAACAACTATGCAAACCAACGAAACCGCCATCCGCTCCGTCGTCGAACAGGTTCTTGCCCAGCTGGGTAAGCGGCCCGCACCGGGGGCTCCGAAGCCGAATGGCATTCCTGTCGTCTCGGCAGCCTCGAACGGCTACCACGCTTCCGGCAGTGGCAGCGGCGGAGTGTTCCAGACCGTTGACGAGGCAGTGGCCGCCGCGACGGACGCCTTCGCCCAGCTGTCGAAGAAGGGCATGGCCGCTCGGGCCGAAGTCTGCCGAATCGTGAAGACAATGTGCGAGCAGCAGGCTGATGAGCTCGGCCGGGCAGAGTTCGAAGAGACCAAGATCGGCCGCCTCGATCACAAGATCGAGAAGCTCAAGATCATCAAGCGGGTGCCCGGCACCGAGTACATGAAGTCGAACGTCTACAGCGGCGACAACGGGTTGACGGTGGAAGAGTACGCTCCGTTCGGCGTGATCGGAGCCATTACCCCGGTGACCCACTCGCTGCCGACGCTGGCCGGCAACATCGTCAACATGGTCGCTGCCGGCAACACGATGGTGGTGAACCCTCATCCGAATGGGGCCCGGATCGCCTGCGAAGGGGTGCGGCGGTTCAACAAGCTGTTCAAGGAAGCGATCGGCATCGAGAACATCGTGACGATCGTCGAGAAGCCGACGCTGGAATCGGCCGACGCGATCTTCCAGCACCGCGGTGTCAAGATGCTGTGCGTGACCGGGGGCCCCGCTGTGGCTCGGGCTGCGATGGCCAGCCGCAAGAAGGCTGTGGTCGCCGGACCCGGTAACCCGCCCGTCGTCGTCGACGAGACGGCTGACATCGAGAACGCCGCCCGCTGCATCGTCACCGGAGCTGCCTACGACAACAACCTGCTGTGTATCGGTGAGAAGGAAGTCTTCGCCGTACAGTCGATCTTTGACTCGCTGATGGAGGCGATGGCTCGTCAGGGTGGCTACAAGCTGAACGCTCAGCAGGTCGAGGCTCTGAGCAAGGTGGCCTTTTCGCCCCCGCCGAAGCCAGGCGATCACTGGGTGCTCAATCGCGATCTGGTCGGGAAGGACCCCTCGGTCCTCGCCGAGAAGATCGGCTTGCGGGTCCCCGCCGGAACCCAGCTGCTGTACGGCGAAACCGACACGAACAACCCGTTCGTTCCCGAAGAGCAGATGATGCCCTTCGTCCCGTTCGTGCGGGCGAAGAACTTCCAGCATGCCGTCGACATGGCTCTGGAGTTCGAGCATGGATTCCGCCACACGGCGATCATCCACTCTCGCAACGTGCGGAACATGAGCATCATGGGTCAGGCTGTCGACACGACCCTCTTCATCAAGAACGGTCCTTCGCCCGCCGGGCTGGGACTGGGCGGAGAAGGTTACCTGTCGTTCAGCATCGCCACCCCGACCGGCGAAGGCGTGACCAACCCACTGACCTTCACCCGCGTGCGGCGGTGCTGCATGGTGGATGACCTGAGGATCGTGTAGGGGGGAGGGGCAAGGGCTGAGTGAGGCAGGGGGATCGGATCAGGGGCGTTCATGGGAGGCCGTGATGTTTCGATTCGAGAAGCTGGATGCCTGGCAATTGTCGATCTCTTTCGCAAATGCGGTCTATGCGGCAACCCGGAACTTCCCGTCGGAGGAGAGATTCGGACTCGTCAGTCAGGTGAGAAGAGCGGCGGTTTCGATCTCGGCAAACGTCAGTGAAGGGGCGGGCAGGACAGCTCCTAATGACCGAGCGAGATTTGTGGAGATTGCCTACGGATCACTGATGGAGGTTGTGTCTCACTTGTTCATCTCACGAGACCAGGGATTCCTAGACACAGAGACGTTCATCACCCTGTACGAGTTGGCTGACCGCCTCGCGCGAGTCCTCTCCGGTTTCCGCGACAGCCTGATTCACCCCAAGTAGCCTCAATTCGAACCCCTAAGCCCTGGCCCCTTGTCCCTCGACGATCTTCCATGCAACTTGCCACCGTCATCGGTCGAACGAACGCGACGATCAAGCATCCGGCCCTCAACGGCTGGCGGCTGTTGGTCGTGCAGCCGCTTGATCTGGCGGGGGGAGCGGATGGGGAGCCGGTGATCGCGATTGACAACCTGGGAGCTTCAGTCGGATGCAATGTGATGTTCACCGCCGACGGTGCAGCTGTGAAAGACATCATGGGGCGGCCCGACACTCCGGTGCGGTTCGCCATCATCGGACTGGTGGATGATTAGGAGTGCGGGAAGTTTTCAGTCATCAGTTCTCAGTGCGGGAAATGATGGCCGAGAGCCCAAGATGACGAGCGTCGCCCGACTGACAACTGAACACTGAGAACTGACAACTTGCCCATGCTGGATTCCGCTGCAGTCGACCAGATCGTCGCCAACGTGCTGAAACAACTCAGCGCGGGGGGGAGTGGTTCGTCGAATGGCAGTGGTTCGACAGCAGTGGTGGTGGCGACTCCGACGGCTCCGCGTGGCACGGCAGACTCACGTCTGCCGCTCGCTAAGGCCTCCGTCGTTGTCACTCTGTCCGAACGAATCATCACAGGCGATCTCCTGGTGGAGAAAGCTACTGGTGCCTCGCAGATCATCATTCCGGTCAAGGCCATCCTCACGCCGACGGCCCACGACTTCCTGAAGACCAGCCGGGTTCAGGTGGTGCGAGGCAGCGGGACTGCTGCGACTGCCAAGGCGGGTGATGTCACCTCGTCAACGTGGAAGTGGATCACCGTGACCAGCACGCCCGCTGTGGCTCGACTCAGCGATGAGTTGGGAGCCGGTTGGAGCCGCGAGGTGCTGGGGTGTCCCGACGATGCCGCTTCTCTGGCGATCAGTGCGATCTGCCGGGGTGAGGCCAGCGGCGTGGTGATCGTCTCGAAACAACACTTCCGCGCGGCCTGCCGGGCCAATCGGAACGACAAGGTCCGGGCAGTCCCGGTCAGCAGCCCCGCAGAGGTCAAGGCAGCACGCGAGCAGCTGCGACTGAACGTGATCGCGATCGATCCCACCAGCCGCAGCTACTTCGAACTCAAGAACATCCTCGGAGCGTTCACCGCTCCACAGGTCCCATGAAGGAGGAGAAGCACACCAGCAGTGCAGCCACACCCGACAGTAGGACAGACATTCCTGTCTGTCCCGAAGGCAGTTTGGCGATTCATCGCCGACACCTGCCTCACTGGCAAGTCGATGGCGGGATCTATTTCATCACATTTCGGGTCAGGCAAGGCACTCCCGCTTTGTCTGCCGAAGAACGTCGAATAGTTCTCGAAGTCATCCTGAAGGGAATGGAAGTGCATTTCCAACTCGCGTCAGCAGTCGTGATGCTCGATCATGTTCACCTGCTCTTGCGTCCGAGATCCTCTGTCGAACTCTCTCGCATCATGAAGGGGATCAAGGGGGCATCGGCTCGGCGGATCAATCAACATCGCGGCACATCACAGCAGTCGGTCTGGCAGGACGAGTCCTGGGACCGCATCGTTCGTGACGATGTCGAGTTCGGGCAGAAGTTGGAGTACACGCACTGGAATCCGGCCAAGGCCGGTTTGGTGAAAGCGGATGAGGTCTATCCGTTTTGGTTCCTCAATCGTGACTTTCTGTGAGGAACAGGAGTCGCGAAGACGTTCGGGACAGACAGGAATGTCTGTCCTACTGAAGACATCCACGCGGGGCATTCAGGAATGAAAGTCCCGCCCACTCGGCGGAGAGACAGACAGGAATGTCTGTCCTACGACACAAATCATGCGAATCGCTCAGGTCATCGGCAAAGTGACGCTCCTGCGAGGTCACCCTTCATTACGAGGGGCGTCCTTTAAGGTCGTCGTGCCATTGACTCGCGAAGGCATCCTGGGCGATGCGGCGGGACGATCGGAACCGCTGGTCATGTTTGATTCACTCGGGGCTGGTGAGGGGAGCATTGTGGCTCTCAGCGAATCGGCCGAAGCGGCGAACCCGTTTCATCCTGACACAAAACCGATCGATGCGTATAACGCAGCCATCCTCGACTCGATCGACCTGCCCGGGAGCGGCGGCTCCTGATCCGCGATCCCGCCACTGAACCACACACCGTACAACACAAACACCACTTCACTCTCAACAAGATTCACCATGTCCTACCATCCACTGTTCAACAACCCCCGCATCAAAGAACAGATCTGCGAGATCGGCCGTCGGGTCTACAACAAGGGCTTCGCAGCTGCGAACGACGGGAACATCTCGTATCGCGTCGGCGAGAACGAAGTCATCTGTTCGCCGACCTATATCTGCAAGGGGTTCATGACTCCTGATGATATCTGTATGGTCGACCTCGACGGGAATCAGCTGGCCGGCAAGCGGAAGCGGACCAGCGAAATCCTGCTGCACCTGACGATCATGAAGCACCGTCCCGATGTGAAGGCTGTGGTGCACTGCCACCCTCCACACGCAACGGCTTTCGCGGTGTGCCGCGAGGCGATTCCGCAGTGCGTGCTGCCGGAAATCGAAGTCTTCATGGGTGAGGTACCGCTCGCTCCCTATGAGACTCCCGGGGCTCAGTCGTTCGCGGACACGGTGGTTCCGTTCCTCAAGTCGTCGAACACGATCATCCTCGCCAATCACGGGACGGTCTCGTTCGGTAAGGACCTCGAAGAGGCCTACTGGAAGACCGAGATCCTCGACGCCTACTGCCGCATCCTGATCCTCTCGCAACAGCTGGGCGGGATCACTTACTTGAACGAGCGGAAGTCACGCGAGCTGCTCGACCTGAAGAAGCGTCTGGGCTTCGATGACCCTCGCTTCCATGACGAGAACTGCGACCTGTGCAGCAACACCGCGTTCCGTGATGGATACCGCGAAGGAGAGGCTCCCAAGGTCTCGGCCTTTGAAGCACCGCCATCGTTCCCCGGTTACCTGCAGAAGCCAACCTATGACGGTGGGGCTGGGGCAGGGGCCGCAGGCAATGTCGACATGGAAACGCTCGTCAAGATGATCACCGAGCAGGTGATGGCTGCTCTGAAGTAAGCCTTCACTCCGATTGAGATCGACCAGCGCGGCGGGCAGTAGCTCGCCGCGTTGGCATTTGATGGGTGTACTATCAGCCCGGCGAGTGGCGGGCGTCAGCCGGCCGGTGCTTGTGACCGTGAATTGTCTCTCGGTATTTATTTCGCAGGCAGGTACTCAAGTCGTCTCCGTGGACAGAGTTTGGCTGACGTTGTGCGTTCTGTGGGTAGCGAACGCTCCAAGCACCAGTGGGCTGACGCCCACCGCTCGCCGGGGTTTTTGTTGTCTCCCCATGGTGTCTTTGTGGTTCACCTCTCAAGTTCCCCCGAGAACCGCCGCTTGGTTGTCTCTGCGGAAGTGGTATGCGATAGTCGCTGACATCTATTTTTCCGGGTCTGCAATTGCGGTTCGCCGTGACACGCGCAGCAGCTCGTCGTCCTGCTTCTCTTGAGATAAAGGCCTGAAATGACTCAGCGATTGTTACTGGGGATGTTGAGTATTGCTTTGGTGTTCGGCATGGTCAGTGGGAGCCAGTTGTGGGCAGAGGAGCCCAAGGACGATCCGGTGGTCACCGAGTTTGATGTCGACCCCGCGTGGCCGAAACGGCCCGATAATATCAGTGGCCAGGGCTGGGTGTCGGGTCTGGCGGTCGATGCCCAGGACAACGTGTGGTTCTTCCGCAAAGGGCCAGACCCGGTGCAGGTTTACACCGCTGACGGTGACTTCGTGCGCAGCTGGGGAAAAGGGATGTTCGAGAATCCGCATCACTTGCGGATAGATCCTGAGGGGAACATCTGGGTCGCCGACTTCGGGCTGCACATCGTGCAGAAGTTCACGCCCGAGGGAAAGGAACTCATGACGCTCGGCGTGCGTGGCGAGAAGGGGAACGACGCCCAGCACTTCAACATGCCGACCGATATGGCGATCACGCCGACCGGTGACATCTTCGTGACCGATGGATATGGCAATCGACGGGTGGTCCACTTCGACAAGAAGGGAACCTTCATCAAGGCCTTTGGTGAAGAAGGCCCTAAGCCGGGACAATTTGTCCTGCCCCATGCGATCGTCGTCGACTCGAAAGGTCTGCTGTATATCGCGGACCGTAACAGCGGGCGATTGCAGATCTTCGATCAGAACGGCCAGTTTCTCGACCAGTGGTCGAACGTCATGATGCCGTGGGGACTATCGATTACGAAGGACGACGAGCTGTGGGTATGCGGTTCGTCACCGCACTGGTGGTACCGGCATGGCGTCTATCCCGAATACAAGGACCAGCTGTTCGCCCGATTCTCGACCAATGGCCGGATTCGCCAGACTTGGGGATTGAAGCTCGGAGATATTGGTACGGATAAGGACCATCCCGATGTGTCCCGCTTGAAGCCCGGCGAGACTGTCGGGGCGCATTGCATTGCCCAGGACTCGAAAGGGAATGTGTACGTCGGAGATATCTACGGAGAACGGGCACAGAAGTTCGTGCCGGTTTCGAAGAGATGAGAGATGAGAGATGAGAGATGAGAGATGTTGGACTGGGCGGGATGAGGTCTGCCAGTAGGACAGACATTCCTGTCTGTCATGAAAGCGAAGCTTTCACTTCCTGTGATGTCACACCCACTCGGAGGGCAAGCGATGAGGCGATGCGTGCTACGGGCCTTGCTCTGGCTGGTTATGGCGGGTGGTCTATCGGGGGCGTACCTCGCTGCGGGAGAGGAGACAGCTCTCTCGGAATACAACCAATCGGTGCCGTTTTGCTATCTGCGGGGAGGCGTGCGAACCTGGCCGATCCTGAGCCGGAAGCTGGAGGCGGGGGAGTCGCTGACGCTGACCGCTCGTCAGGCGGACGAGGTATTGGGAACCGGTCAGACCCTTCGCGCGGGACTGGTTGAACTCTCAATCACCGAAGACGGAAAGCTGCGGGTGGACGCTCTCGCTGAACCCCGCGATGTCTCGCCGCTGATCACCGAACTCGAAGTCCAGGTGCTGCGAGATGGCCAGGCGGTTCAGTCGCAGAAGCTCGTTCTGCGTCCGTCTCCTCCGCTCAAGCCGATTTCGTACATCGCTGATCTGGTCGACGATCTGATTCGTATGTACGGTCGGGCGGAGACGGGGGAGTTCCTGCCGATCTCCAAGGGGGCGCTCGATCAATACTTCCGGCGGTTACAGGCTCATGGTGTCTCGCGGCTGATTGTCTGGCACAGCCCGTTTCCGTACTTCACCCGACCCGAAGACCATGATCCCGACGACTGGAGCCGGTACGAGAAGCAGACCCGGGCCATTCTCAGTCACCCGGAACTAGGCCAGGCTCTGCGTCAGTCCCGCAACATGCCGTCGTGGCTGTGGATGAAGTTCCTGCTGGCGATGCGGCTTAACCCCGATGCGGGGCCGATGTTTGTGCAGAGTGCTGCGGAGCACGGGATTTCACTCTCCGCCAGCTTTCGTCCATTTGAGTCAGCGTTGACCAAGTACTACGAGGTGCCGACGTTCGATGCCAGCGGCGACTATCTGTGGGGCTTTCTCCCCCTCGCCATGCCGGTCGTCACGTATCAGCCCGACAGGGTCTGCTTCGGGCATTACCGGGAAGTGTTGAACCGCATGGGGCATCCCGAACTGGGACGACTCACCACGCTGGAACTCCCGGGGCTGACCCGCGAGGAGGCCGAGCAGCTCGTCGCTCGCTTCGGTCCGACGGGTGGGTTCGAGGTCCACGCCGCACAGTTCCCACCGATCGACAGCGACTCGTATGTCCTGGTGCGACAGGCCAGCGGCGAGTTCCAGCTGCAACCGTATCACCAGATCCGCGAGACGACCGAAGCTCGCCGCAGGGCCGTGACGGGGTTCCGTCTGGAGACATCGCCGGAGGGGATTGTCCAGCTGCGCGGGATTGATGTGCCGCATGAGCTGCGATTCCTGACGTTGTCCCACGCGGGCACGGCCGCAGACAACTTGCCGGTGATGCTCGACAAGGAGCTTCCCGTCCAGCTGCGATCACAGGCGGGGAATCGTCTCAACCGCGAGACGATTTACTGGGTGTTTGATGAGGGGACTCCAGCGGGGCACGAATGCCGGATCGCCGGGATCACGCCCACCGGGGAGTACCGGGCCGTCTTTCAGGCGTGTGCCTCGTCGATCCAGACCCTGCTCAAACAGCAGGAACCACGAGTCCCGTTGCTCGGCAATCAGGTGGTCATCGATCGCGGGAATCTCTGGTCGGTCGAGATGCTCGACTTCCAGCAGCCAGCAACGCGTGACATGGCGGTGAAGCAGTTAAAGACGCTCCTTGGTCTGCGCGGCGATGATCCCTCGCGACCGGTGTACGACGAGATCTTCATCAGCACCCGCTCGCATGTCGATCTCGCGACGACCATGGCGGATGGGGACGAGGGGCAGAAGCCGATCTCGTATTACTACCGGATTGGACGGGGGCCGCGGCATCACCTGGGACTCGATAAGGCGTATGCTCCACGCTCTGCGGCGACGAATCCTCGGTTGATTGCAGCGGCGAAATCACCTCTCGAAGTCGAGCAGATCACGACATGGCAAGACCAGGAGTGGCGTGACAGCTGCCAGTCGCCGGACTCACCGCTGATCTGGCGTCTGGCGAGGAATGAGGCAGTCGCCGAGGGGGTGTCGCAGTTACTCCGCGATCTGGAGCGGGAGTTCCCGGGAACTCGCATTCGGGCGATCGTCCCACCACGTGAGGCGATGATCGAACGTGTGGAACAGGCCTTGGAGACGATGCCCGTGCCGACGGGGGGAACTTACGGGCGGGCGTACTATCACAAGTTATGGTGCTCGAATAACCACATCCCGACGATTGGTGAGGGGATGGCGATGGTCGATCTGCGCGGGACGCGGGTCGAGCCGGTGTTCCTCGGTTCGGGCGGGTATTTGCCCGAGCAGGGGCCGTTTGAGCTGTTTGTGAAAGAGCAGATCGCTGACCTGGCGGACAACCGGGGATCGGCGTTTCGTGGGCCACGCAGCTACTTCTACGAGGGGCAGTTTACGTTGCGGGCGAATGATGCCGGGGAGACGCGCAAACGGCGGGATGAGATGATCCGGTTCATGCTGTCGCAGAAGGGGGAGATCAGCGAAGTGCTGCTGTACGAGGCCGCAGACTGGTTGTACTTCGTGCAGTTGTCTGAGGCCGACCCGTGGGCGTCGCTGGAGTAATGCAGGCCCGGAGAGCGGCGGGTGTCAGCCCGCCGAGGGGTGAATCGCATTGCCACCGGTATTCGACGCTCGACGCCTCGGCAGGTTGACGCCGTGCCGCTCTTCAGGGAGCGGAGAATTCAGCGGGTCGTTCGTTGAAAGTTCTTTGCGGTGGGGGTGAAGAGCACATCATCGTCGAGCGGAAAGATTGGTCTGGGGCAGCGAGTGTGGCCGAGGTATCGAAGATTGGCACTCGACGAGCCGGGGGCATCAACATTCAGCATCGCACTGCACCAGTCGGCGTACATGTGATGCTGGCAGTGCGGGGACTTGATGACCACTGCGTCAAAGTGCTTGGGGTTCTGGCCGAGTGAGTAGAAGAACGCTCGGTCATAAAGACTGACCGCGCGGCTGCTGACGGTGATCGTGAAGTTGTCCGATTCGAGGACGGCAGAGGGGCCGGAATACCATTTCTCCCCGAATGACTCGCTGCGGAAATGGCCGTCGCTGAGCATACGGACCTTGGCGGTGAGAGGGAGAGGTATAAAGCGGCGGGGATCGAGCGTGCCGCCGATAGTCGTCTGAATCGTTGCTCCGATGCCGGCCTCATACGCCCGCTGGACTGCTGGAGCGTCGACGATCGGGAGCAGCGTGCGGCCTTGATAACCGGTCTGGATCAGCTGACGCAGGATGGCGTTGCTGTCACCTGACGCCCCCGAGCTGGTGGCATCAGCGGCGTCGACGAGCCCGATGGTTCCTGATGTGATCTGTGCCAGGCGGCTGGACATCTCCTCCAGACTGATGAGCGGCACCTGCATGCGTGCGTGGTGGCTCCAGAAGTTCTCGACGATGCGGAGGGCTTCAAGTTCCGCTCGCTTGGGATCGTTGTCGGTGACGACGAAGCTGTAAGTTTGCAGGGCGGGGACATCGGTGAATGGGTTGCCAATGAACATGCCAGCGGAGAGGCCGCCGGGGCTGGATTCGATGGCCTGGGCCAGGCGGATGCTTTCGCCGAAGAGTCCGGTGGCAGTAATGAGTTCGTCGCCTCGGACCAGGGCCGGGATCGGGACGACAGCTGTGACGGGATGGACTTCTCCCGCCATGATCCGCAGCAGCAGGCGGGCCGCTCGTTCGCCGGTTTCGAAGAAATCGACATGTGGATAGGTGTGGTAGGCTACGATGGCGTTGCTGTGCCGGACCATGCGTTCGGTCAGAATGCCGTGCAGGTCGAGTGAGACGACGATCGGAATGTCTTCGCCCAGGACGCGGCGGGCCTGCTCGAGCAGATAGCCCTCGGGGTCGAGTTCCTCCTCGCTGGCCATCGCTCCGTGCATGCAGAAATAGACGCCATCGAGGGGCGGGGCAGCTTCCAGTGCCCGAATGAAATCGCCCGCGATCTGCTCCCAGTCGGGTTTGGCCAGTGTGCCTCCGGAGGTGATCAGGCAGGCTCCGTAGGCAGGAGCCAACTCGATGTCCGGCTGGGCTTCGAGTACTCGCAGAGCCCCGCCGATTTCGGTGTGGACGGTCCTGTGGTAGTCGAACAGATCAGGGCCGGTGCGGATCGTAAAGTCATCCACACCGCTGAGATGCGGGTTGAAGGTGGAGACTTCCTGTTTGCATTCCGCGATCAGGATTCGGCGTCGGTGGGTCATGCAAACGGCTTCAATCTGGGGCAGAGTTACTTCGACTTCAGTTTCGTGCGGGCCTCTTTTAGCTTGGCTTGGGTATCTTTCTTGTAACCATCGATGTCAGTCTTTTTGAGAGCTAATTCGTAATACTTCACGGCGAGTTTGGTTTCACCGGTCGTCAGGAGCGCGTCGGCAAGATTGCGGCTCCAGTAATAGGTCAGCTGATCGTTACGGCTTTCGGGCTCGCATTTTGTGGACTCCAGGGCTGCTTTCTTCGCACGGTCCATATCTTTGGCTTTGATCCATTCGGTTGCAGCCTCTTTCCAATGCCAAGCCGCAAGGCTGGCGTCTGTTGGCGCGATCGACTCGTAAAGTTCAGCGGCTTCTTTGTACTTCTTGGCTTTGCTCAACTGGCGTGCCAGATCCGCCTGTTCCCGGACGTTTTCGGGGCTGGCTGGATCAGCGGGCGAAAGTGCCTGCAGCTGTTTGGTGAGTTCCGCAGCTCGATTGGGATTTTCGATGAGTCCACTGTAGATCTCCGCCAGTACATACAGTGCGACGGTGTCCTTGGGATTCGCCTTCAGTCGCTCTTCATAGCGTTTGACTGCCTCATCGGTGAGTCCCCGCTGATGTAGGAAAGACATGTACGCCCGACGTGTCAGGGACTTTTCAGCATTTCGTTCGCTATGCTCGAGGATATAGTCGACAGCAGTCCCCATTTTTTCTCCGCTCTCCAGGAGTCGATACGAAGCCAGCAGGGCTCGGTAACATTCGACACGGAACTCAACATCCTCGCTTAGTTTAATGGCCGCCTCGAATGGGGCCTGTGATTTGGCAAAACTTCCCATTCGGAAGTAGGTGGCACCGATAGAGTATGCCTCCTGAGCGGTACTGAACTCCTCAGCGATCGCCTGAGTAGCCATCGTCATAAGAACGATTAACGTCAGCAGCGTTCGATGCTTTGACATGAGGAAACTCCTGAACGATGGGCAATATTGAGATCGGAATAACTCCGTGTAATGGCAAGATATTAACCCCGGGCTACGACCAATTACCAGCGTTCAATGCGGAGTGAACTCCACACATGGCGAGTTCAATGGTCAACGAGTGACTCGAACCCCTCTCGGTTCTTCCGGGGAGGCTCGTCTGAATCACTTAGGGGAGAGTGAGCGATTTCATGGGCCGATTTGAGCAGAAACTGCCGAACCCACCAGATGGCCTGAGTGTCCGGCCAGTTGTCCGAACCTTTGGCTGCTGCGGGAGTTCCTGCCAGCGGAGGGTTTGGGATGCAGAAAAGGCTGTGACATGGGCTTGTCGGTAGTCGACGTTCCGGTCACAGTCCGCGCATCGAGGAAAGGGAATTCTGCATTCTCAATGTTGGAAGCCCCTTCCTCCAGCTCCAGTGTGACGTACACTTGGAGCGAATCCTGATGGTCGGGAATCTATCAGGATACCATCGAGCAGATGACCTCAACTGGTCGATACACAATGATTCCCAACAGGGTCGAGGCGTGAGTCAGCGCTCCGCTAGGTCCTCAGAGCGTGTTCTGAACTGTGTCGTTGCTTCCGAGGCGAAACTCGCAGCGACCCGGCAAGCGGAGCACTAATCGGAATCCCAAGCTGCGAATAGCGAGGGGGACCGATGGAGTAGTTTTTCGTGTGGCCCCTTAAGAAGGCGCAAGTCGCCATCATCGTTGCCGGGTGTCTGGGCATGGCCTACACCCAGTTGACGACGTCTGCCGTTGTGGTTCAGTTTGCAAGATCCCTGGGAGCAACCGGGCTGCATATTGGAATCCTCGGAGCACTCCCGACCGGGATGTTGTTCATGCAGTTCGTGGCGGCATTCGCTGCGAACCGTTTGAAGTACCGGCGAAAGCTGTGGGCGGCAGTTTCAATCACCCAGCGTCTGCTGTATCTGCCCATCGCACTGGGGGCATGGCTTTATCCAAACGTGCCATCGTCCGTGTGGTTGTGGTCATTCCTGGCCATGACAGTGTTTGAGCAGGGGTTGCTTCATTTCTCGACGCCACTGTGGATGTCGTGGATGGGGGACTACCTACCGCACCAGGGCTTGAACCAGTACTGGGGCATCCGCCACCGGTGGCAGCAGTTCAGCGCGGCGGCCTGTATGTTGGGTTGTACGCTCTACTTCTGGCATGGCACGACGAAGATGGTGCCCGCGTTTGCGGTCATCATGACGATTGCGTCGGTTCTGGGAGTGGCGGACATCCTCATGTTCCGCAAGGTGGAAGAGCCGCCCGTCACGCCGTCGAAGCACCTCGGCTTCTGGGAGTCGTTCCTGGCTCCGATGAAGAATCCCAGCTTCCGGTCCTACATCGGCTTCATGAGTTACTGGCACGTCGCCAGCATGGTCGGGGCTCCGTTCATCAGTCTGTATCTGCTCCAGTATGTTGGAATGCAGCTGTGGCAGGTGTTGGCCTTGTGGACAGTGGCGTGGATCGGCGGAGCTGTCTTTTCACGGGTTCTGGGACGCTCGGCCGAGTTGCATGGCAACAAGGCGGTGTTGCAGGTGTGTGTCACGCTCAAGCCGATCAACATGTTCTGTCTGATTCTGGCCCCCAAGGATCCGACGCTCGCCTTTTGGGCGCTCTTGCCGATGTTCGTGCTGGATGCCGCTTTGAATGCGGGGATCCTGATTGCGAACAACGGGTTCCTGCTGAAGAACTCTCCCGTGGAGAATCGGACGATGTTCGTCGCCTCAGGAACCGCAATCGCGGGGATCGTGGGGGGCATTACGGCGATCACCTCCGGTTTCGCACTGACTCAGATGGAAGGTCTGGCGATTCCGTTCTGGCGAGGGACGATCACCGGATATCACGTGCTGTTCACGATCAGCATGTTGCTGCGGTTCGGGGCCTTGCCGATGGTGAAGAGGATTCAGGAACCGTCGACTCACCCGCCGATGCCGGTGTTCTCGGATCAGGTGGTCGTCGTCACCGTCCTCTGGTACCGCCGAATCGAAGGCCAGATTCGCAGCTTGCGTCCGGCTCGCACCGGGCGAAAGCGGCGACCGCTGCCCGACAAGGTAACCCACGCGGCCCCTTAAAGCTGACTCACCGATCGGGGGCATGTTGAACGTGCCCCCGATTTTTTTCGTAGAGTCAGCTGGAGTATTCACCCGTCGGGAGGCCGACGATGAGATTGGTCTGTCCAGAAATGGGCTCGATTTCCTATCTTGCGACCCGGATTTGACCGGTCGACGAGAGGCGTGTTTCCGCACCAGGCTGGGACGGTGGGCGGAGCGTGTCGCAGGAAATGGAGTTCCTCGATGTTTGGAAGTGAAACGACTGCGCAGCGGCAGATTCGCCGTGCGACCGAGCTGTTTAACTATCTGCGACCGCTGCTGAATACTCCGATCTCGATCCGGCTGTGGGACGGCAGTGTCGTGGCCCTCGGCGAGAATCCCAAGCCGGGTATGGAGGTCGTTCTCTCCGGTCCGGGTGTGATTGCCACGTTGATGCGCAGCCCCAAGGCCGACACGCTGATGCGGCTCTACGCCCTCGGCAAGATCGATCTGCGCGGGGCCGACCTGGTGACCTTTATTGAGACCGCCCGCGTTAAGAACACGCGTAAGAAGGTGAAGTCTCTCCCGCTGGGGCTGATGGCGAAGTTTGCCTCGTCCTTTCTCTTCGCCAAGGGAGAATCGACGCAGGTCGAACATTGCTACTCCGGCGATGAGACCGGACGCAAACGGGAGCAGCAAGAGAACCAGGACTTCATCCAGTTCCATTACGACCTGAGCAACGATTTCTACAAGCTCTTCCTCGATGAGCAGATGGTCTACAGCTGTGGTTATTTCCATGACTGGAACGAATCACTCGAACAGGCCCAGATCAACAAGCTCGACATGATCTGCCGCAAGTTGCAGCTGAAGCCCGGTGAGCGAATGCTCGATATCGGCTGCGGGTGGGGAGCGTTGATCTGTCACGCGGCGAAGAACTACGGAGTTCACGCCCATGGAATCACATTGTCCAAAGAGCAACTGGCGCTGACCCAGGAACGCATCGTGAAGATGGGGCTCCAGGGGCAGGTGACTGCGGAGCTAAAGGATTATGCGTACGTCGAGGGGCCATTCGACAAGATCTCCAGCGTGGGGATGGTCGAGCATGTCGGCATCGACAACATGGCGGGGTATATGGCCAAGGTGAACTCGCTGTTGCGGGATCGCGGGCTGTTCCTCAATCATGGGATCACTCGTCCAGCCAAGGTGACGGATAAGGCGTTCCGCAAGATGAATGCGGATCGGAGACTACTGGCCAAGTACATCTTCCCGGGCGGCGAACTCGATCATCTGGGGCACATGGTCCAGTGCATGGAGAGCCGGGGGTTCGATGTACATGACGTCGAGGGGTGGCGCGATCACTACTCGATGACGTGTCGGCACTGGTGTAAGCGGCTGGAGGCGAATCGCGAAGAGGCGATCCGTCAGGTCGGTGAAGAAAAGTACCGGCTCTGGGCTCTCTATCTGGCCTGTTGTGTGTTTTTGCTGGGCGAAGGGAATGCCCGCATCTATCAGACTGTCGCGACCAAGCACCAGACGAAGGGGCTCAGCGGGATGCCATGTACTCGCGAGCATCTCTATCAGCCTCGGTCGAGTGCCGGCGAGGCTGGTCAGCGCCGGGCGGCTTGAGTGTTGTACTTGAGTGACACAGCACCAGAGAGTCGCGACCGTGAAGCCCCCTCTTGTGGGGCACACTCGGTTCATGTCCCCGCTGGTTTCACTTCGTCGAGGAACACCCAGTCGGAGAAGGTTGCAGCCTGCCCGGCGGGGTGGCCTTGCTCATCGACGATATTCCAGACAGTCGCCCGGTCGATCCGAAAACGACGACCCGTCGACGAAACGCGGATGCCTTGATAGTCGTCGATGTAACCCTGTCGTGAGGTCGCTTCGAGCATCCTGGCCCGCTCATCGCGGTGGACGGGTTCAGCGGTCAGACGCGACGGTGTTTGCAGGAACTTCTCCAGCGGCAGCTCCCACAATCGCAAAGCCACTGCGTTGGCCGAGTTCAGGATCGGGTCGGGCTGCGTTCCGTGCGAGACGATGACGAAAGGGGCCTCGAAGACGCGGCGGGCTTGCTCTTCGAATGTTCCCGCTCGGTCAATCAACTCGACTCCCACCCAGCGGCGGTATGAATCGAGCAGGCGTTGGATTTGTCGTTGCCAATCGGGAACAAGCCAAGGGGTTTCGTGATTCATATTCAGCAGGGGAAGGAGCGGGGCGTCTCTTCGAGATTCGGGCTGGCCCGATGTGTCCGGCAGCCACTCGACAACCGGCGGGGACAGGTCAGTTCGGCTTCGCAGTTCCGGGCGCCGGGAGTACTGGAGTTGTCCCCGTGGCACTGGCTGTCGAGTCGGGGGCCGTATTGGAGCCGTTGATCATCAGCTCGATATGAGCGTCCTTAGTGACTCGGAACAGTGAGTTCGCCTTCGCGTCGCTGACGATGAAATGGTCCCCCTGTTGGACGATTCGGGTGGGGGTCAACAGATGGGGATCGGACAACCATTTCTCGGGTTGGCCACCACGTTCCAACTTCCACACAGTCTTTGCGGAGCTGTCGGTGATGTAAGCCGTGCCCTCGATGTTCACGTAGATTTGCTGAGGGAACTCGAAGACGACATTTTCAAAGACCGGGTCGAACTTGCCGTCCCCCGTGTACTTTCGCAGCTGGGGCTGGATCGTCGAGACAACCCAGATGAAACCGAGTTCGTCGATATGCAATCCACGACAGCCCGGGACGTCCGCGAATAGAGTGGGTTGCTGGGCGATCCCCAGACCGTCTGCGGGAAATCGCCAGATCTTCTGCTGCTCGATATCAGCAACATAGACCGTGCGGTCGACGACCGAGATTGAGTTGGAGATCCCGACCGAGTTTCGAGCGAGCGGTTTGATCTCGCCCGATGGCGAAACGGCGTAGACATCTTTGGTGGCAGCGTCACTGGCGAACAGCGTCCCGTCGGCGGCGACGAAGAGGGACCGGATCATGCCCATTGGAGCTTTCGGGTTGGTGGGGCCCTTGTAGAAAGTCGTGGTCAGGCCGTCCTTCACCCGCCAGATGCCAGGGAGTTTTCGGTCAGCCACGAAGTACGAGCCATCGTGGCTGATGGCGATATCGAGTGGCGATTGCCAAGGGGCCGACTCGGTCGCGATCGACGGAAGGGGGAGGGCCTCGGGAGCAGCGATGACCTCAGGGACAGCGGTGGGTTCAGACTCGGGAACGATCTCAGGAGCTGGAGCAGGCGATTCAACCAGTCCCCGGGGCATGGGACGGAGAGGCTCTTTCGCGGGTGTCGCCCGTGGTGACTTCTCCTCCGCGAGCGGCGTCGGCAAGACTTCTGACGCCTCTTCCGGGACTTCAGGCAGCGGAGTAGGCTCGACTGCCTTCGGAGTTGCGAGGGGGGATGGTGAGTTGGCCATCAGTGGTTTGGGGACCAATGACACCGGCGGGGGAACTTTGGCAGGTGGGGGAGCAGTCGCGGGTGTGGGGACAGCTTTTGTGGTCTGCGGCGTTTTTTGAGCCGTCGATGGCTTGGTCGTTATCGATTTGGTGGATGATGCTCCCTTGGGAGGCGTTACGGGGGGGACAACCGACTTGGGCGCAGGAGTTGTTGGCGTGCTCTTCGCCGCAGCTGCCGGGGCGGATGGCTTCTTGGTGGTCGGGGTCGCGGATTGCGAGGAAGACGATGTTCCGGGATTGGACGATTTCCCGACAGCGGGGGGCGTTTCGGACTTTTTCGTGGTGCTTGGGATCTGGGTGGATGGCGATTTGGTCCCGCCGATTGGGGGCGCCGTACGAGTGGCTGGTGGAGATGTGGTCGGCTTCTTGGGGGTGCCCGTCGATGGAGCTCCGGCTGCGGACTTGGTCGAGGGAGTGGAACCCGGGCTGGGCATTGGGAGTGGGGGCGTTGTGCGCTGGGGAAGTGCCTTCGCGCGAGGTGCGGGCTTGGAGAGCGTGGTTGCAGGGGACTTGTTCGTTGTGGACGGGACGGATGATTTCGTGGCGGGTTTCGCTGAGGGGGCAGGATCCGTGTCAGAGCTGTCAGCTGGGGCAGCGGTTTCAGTACCCGAGGCTGGGACGATGGTCTGTGCAGCTGGGGCTTCGGGATCTGATGTCATCGGATCAGCTCCGCCAGCAGGGACAACTTGCTGGGGAGAAGGGATTGATGACTTGGGCGCTGCAGAGGGTTGAACGCTGCCCGATGGAGGCTGTGATTTTGTTGCTGGTTGAGGGGGCAGCGAATTTGGAATTGGCGGTTTCGCTTTGGCTGCGGGGAGCGGGGCTGCGGGTGGGGTCGCTTTGCGTTGGGGAGCCGGAATTGGGGCTTCAGCAGTGGGCTTTGGAGCGGACTTGCTGGCAGCGGGGGTTTTGGCGTCAGCAGCGGGGTTCTGGGTGGTTGAATCCGACCGCCGTTTGAGGGCCTTGCGAATCGGTTGCTGGGCGCTCGCCATCTTAGGGCAGGCAAGAGCGATGACCAGAATGGCGAGGAGTGACATTCGGGAGGAACGTGTCATAACACGACGAACCCAATAAAAGAGACCGGTGCGGAACAATGAACTGCTCCGGACCGGCCCATGATAACACTGGCGAGGGTCGAGTTCCCTTCCAGGTCTCGATTTGTCGGAAATTTCTGCGACGTCGAGCCTACTTCTTGATCGCCCAGATGTTGCGGTAACGGACCGGGTCGCCGTGGTCCTGCAGGTAGAGCGGGCCAGGGGCGGCCGATTCGGTGCTGAGCGGTCCACCGGGGGTCATCTTCGGCAGCTCGCGATCATGGATCACGACGCCGTTGTGCCGGAAGTGGATCTTGGCGTTCGACACCTTCTTGTCGCCCTCAAACTTGGCCGCAGTGAAGTCCACGTCGTAGGTTTGCCAAGCGAGCGGAGGCAGGCACATGTTCACATCGGGCGGAACAACGGTGTAGACGCCGCCGCACTCGTTGTTGAGACCTTCCAGGCCGAAGGAATCGAGCATTTGCACTTCATAACGTCCCTGCAGGTAGAAGCCGCTGTTGCCGCGGGCCTGTCCCCGGGAGTTCGGCATGAAGGGGAGGGCGAACTCGAGGTGCATCGTGTAGTCCTGGAACTCATCGATCGTCGTGCAGCCCTGCATCAGCAGGCCCGCGTCGTTCTTCTTGGCTCCTGGCTTCCAGTGGGCCTTCAGGCTCTCTTCGCTGCCATCGAACAGCACAATGGCTCCGGCGGGTGCTTTGGCACCGAGGGTCGGGCTCTTGCGCTTGATCCGCATCATGCTGCTGGTGATCTCGGCGATCTTGGCCGCATCGCCTTCTTCCGAGGACTTGGTCTTGCGATCCCAGCCGATCCCGGGGAGGCCACCCACGTATTTGACGGCCCGGAACTGACCTTCGCCCAGGGCGATGACCTGCACCCCGCAGCCATCCGCGGCATACTCGCCCTGAACCTCGAAGTCAGGGCCAGCTGCCTTCGCAGCTTCGATCGTATCGTAGGCCACTCGATCCGCTGCAAAGCCAGAAGCGGCCAGACAGAGGCAAGCGGACAGACAGGTCCAGTAACGAATCATCAGTGTTCCTCATCAGGGACGTGGGCCAGACAATGACCAGTGATACGAACGACGTTCGAGCCTCTGGTCGCAGGAGACTTGATACGGGACTGGCAGGGGAAATCGCAAGTGTGCGAAGAGAGAGGCTCCGAGTGACAACATCGCCTCGGCGGCTTGCGATCGATCTCACCGCTGGCTGGTTGACAGCCTGAAAATATGCTGTGAACGACCAACTGAATATCCGTTGGTGGATTGCGGTTGTGTTTCTTAAGTTGTTGTTGTGTATTGTCTTGTGGTGTTTGTTCTGTTCTCCCCGGAATGTTTTCGCAACAAAATCGGAGAAAAAGCCGTCACTCGTGATTGACATTCGAGTGAAAATAAAGACACTGAGACTCAATCTCAATTACGTCGCCAGCCACCTTTCTCACAGGCAGCCAGCCACGGATGTCTGATTCCGCGTTTTGCGGAGCTCTCCATGTTCTGTGTCTCGTCCAATTGAGGAAGGTGGGTCATGTTCGACCAAGCTGTGGTTCGACGTCGAGGATTTACGCTCATAGAGCTTTTGGTGGTGATTGCGATCATCGCGGTGTTGATCGCCCTGCTGTTGCCGGCCGTTCAGCAGGCTCGCGAGGCGGCCCGTCGCAGCCAGTGCAAGAACAATCTCAAGCAGATTGGCCTGGCCATGCACAACTACCACGACACGTTTCAAACGATTCCGCCCGGCGATTTGAGTGGTGGATATACGCGGACATCGGCCTTTGTGAGCATCCTGTCTCACATCGATCAGGCCCCAATGTACAACCTCTACGACTTCAACAAGCCGCATACCGATGCGGTGAATCAGCAGGTCGTTTCGCAGCGGATTCCGACCTATCTCTGCCCATCAGCTGTGATTCGCCGGCCTGTGCCGATATCGGGCTGTGACGCCAACATGCGGGCGCCGGGGACCTATGCCGGATGCAGTGGCAGCGGTGATCCGTGGGGAACCCGGGCGACCAATAACCCGAATGACGGAATGATTGTGAATCTGGACAGCGGTCCGGTGCGTATTCGCGATGTGACCGATGGGCTGTCGTCGACTTTCATGGCAGGTGAGTCCGCCTGGAATTTTGAGGATTACACGTTCACCTCGGGGCCTTGTTTGGGGCAGGTGCGATACGGGTTCACGTACTGGTCATCGCCTTACCCGCTGGCCACGCTGTTTTCGACGCAGGGGCCCCTGAATCCCAAGCGGTTGGACGGCGACCAGACTCGCCTCGCCAGCTTCCGGAGTGACCACGTCGGCGGGGTGCATTTCCTGCTGGGGGATGGCGGCGTGCGGTTTGTCAGCGAATCGACCGATCACACCCTGCTGAAGTCGTTGTCGACGCGGGCTGGTGGTGAAGTCGCTGGTGAGTTCTAAAGTCTGTCCCGACCGGCCGGCGAGACAGTCAATCTCCGAGACTTGCTCGCCGCCGGTTGAATCTTCCTACAGGGAAACATTCATGATGCGTACACTGATTTCGTCGCGAGAAATGGCCCTCTGGAATTCGACCCATGACCGTTTTCTGGTCGGTCTGGTGCTGGCAACACTGGGCGTCACGTTGTGCGGTTGTGGCGATTCGGGGCCGCGTCGGGTTCCTGTCGCTGGAACGGTGACTGTCGATGGGGCTCTGCTCGAAAAGGGGACAATCCAGTTCTCGCCTGTCGACAACTCGGGGCCGATGGTGGCAGTCACCGTCGACTCCGGCAGCTTCCAGGTCCCCGCTGATTCCGGTCCCATTGCCTGTGAATGCAAGGTCAACGTGCTGGTGCAGAAGGACCTTGGCTTTGCGCTGGATGATGACGTGGCCTATGCTCAGGCTGCCAGCAAGGCCCGGCGTCCGCTCTCTCCGTCGCCTGCCCGTCCTCCAGTTTTCGTGGATCAGTCTCAGCAGATCGTTCAGCTCGATGCCCCACGAGATGATTTGAATCTGGTGCTGATGACTCCCGGTCGCGGAAAATCCCGCTAGCAGACGCCCGCCATACTCACACACCCTTTGAGGAGTTCTCGATGAAACGCTTTGTCCTGTCGCTGGCGGCTTTGCTGGCACTTCCTGCGGTCAGTTCCGCGCACTTCCTGTGGCTTGTCTCCAAGCCCAGCGGGACCGGGACCCAGGTTCAGGTCTTCTTCGGCGAAGAAGCGGCGCCCGATGATCCGGCGCTGCTCGACAAGGTGGCTGCGGCCAAGGTCTGGTCGGTGAGCGGACACGGGGATCCCGTGGCTGTGCCCGTCACCAAGGGGGAAGAGGCTCTCGAAGGGAAGATCGAAAAAGGAGGCCAGTCGCCGCTGATTCTGGAGCATGACTACGGCGTCATCACCAAGGGCGGCGAGTCGTTCCTGCTCAAGTACTTCGCCAAGACCTATGCCACTCCGTTGACGGGGACCTGGGACGAGGTTGGTGACAAAGAGCACCTGCCGTTGGAAATCACTCCGATTGACAAGGGGGGCGAGGTGGCCTTTCGCGTTGACTGGAAGGGGAACGCACTGCCGAATGTGACCGTGACCGTGATCGGCCCGGGGATCCAGGACAAGATCGAAGGCACTACCGACGCCCAGGGCAAGCTAACCTGTAAGCTGCCGCAGGCCGGTCAGTACTCGATCCGCGTCAAGCACACTGAAGCCGTCGAAGGCAAGCACAACGACCAGGAATACAAGTCGGCTCGTTACTACTCGACGCTCACGCTCAAGTACCAGCCCGCCCGACTGGTTCCCGAGCCGCAGTCGCTGCCCGCGCTCCCGCAGGGGACCACCAGCTTCGGGGGAGCTGTGGCGGGGGATAAGCTGTACGTGTTTGCCGGGAACTATGGCGACGCCCACTCCTACTTCGACGCGGGGCAGTCGGGTGACCTGTGGACGCTCGATCTCAACGAGCCGAAGCAGTGGACGAAGGCTGCGATCGGGCCCAGGTTGCAGGGGCTGGCGATGGCCGCGCACGGCAACCGGGTCTACCGAGTCGGTGGTTTTGCCGCTCTCAACAAGGAAGGCGAGCCCGAGAAGCTCGTCTCGCAGGCGGACTTTGCCCGGTTGAGTCTGGATGGCCAGTCGTGGGAGGCTTTGCCCTCACTGCCTTCACCGCGTTCGTCGCACGATGTGGCTGTCGTCGGGGACACGCTGTATGTCGTCGGTGGCTGGAACATGCCCGGCAGCAGCAAAGAAGCGACCTGGCACAAGACCGTGCTGAGCTACGACCTGAACGCCGAGAAGGGTGAGTGGAGGGAAACCGCCGCTCCTCCGTTTGCTCGACGTGCCCTTGCCGCAGCTGCCTGGAACGGCAAGCTTGTGGTGATCGGTGGTATGAACGAGAAGGGCGGACCGACCCGCGATGTGGCGATCTATGACCCAGCCAGCAACAGCTGGACTCCGGGCCCGACGATTCAAGGCGGGATGATGGATGGCTTCGGGTGTTCAGCCTTTGCGGTCGGTGACCAGCTGATCGTCACCACGGTGTCAGGCTCGATCCAGAGCCTGCGTCCCGGTCAGGCCGAGTGGGATTATGTGGGACAGCTGGCCGATGCCCGGTTCTTCCATCGCGTGCTGCCGTGGGGAGCTGATCGCCTGCTCATCGTCGGTGGTGCGAATATGGAAGAGGGAAAGACGACTTCAGTAGAGGTGCTGAAGTTCCCCAGCCAATCCGTTGCCGATCGATAGCGAGACGGAAACCGGGAGTTCCGCGTCGCCGCGTGCTGAACGCGGAACTCCATGGCTGGCCCCCGGCCCGCGCTGGGGACCATTGGAACATTTCGCAATCCATTACGACCTGACCATTGTCTGTAAGTGGCTCGGCTCGCCCACGAAGCGGGGGATCTCCAACAGGGGATTCACTGAATAAGCTCCACGGAACGAGTGCCCGGAGACGTGGCGAAGTCTAGTATTGCCTGTAGCGACTCGGTTGCCAGAATTTCCCCTCACTTGCCGTCATCTCTCGAGAGATGATCGCTGGAGTCAGACTTCATGTTCACGTTCTGGATTCTCTGGGCGAGCCTGTTTCACGAGACGCCGACGCAGTGGCCCGGCTTTCTCGGGGAGGGGGCGTCGTCGATCGTCGCCGAGTCGATCCCGCTCGAATGGTCTCCGCAGAAGAACATGGCCTGGACTCGCGAGATTCCGGGCTACGGACAGTCGAGTCCCGTGATCTGGGGCGACCGGATCTTTGTCACCTCCGTCGATGGTCCGAACAAAGAGACGCTGCATGTGGTGTGCTACTCGCTGCAGTCGGGGGACCAGCTGTGGGATGTGCAGGCCCCTTCGACCAATCCGGAGAAATCGAGCGTCTACATCAGCCGGGCGGCACCGACGCCCGTGGTCGATGCGGAACGTGTATACGCCTACTTCGAGGGAGGGGACGTTTTGGCGGTCAGTCATGCCGGCGAGAAAGTCTGGTCTCGCTCGCTCTCGAATGATTACGGGAAGCCCAAGAACGAGTTTGGCCTGTCGGCATCCCCGGTGCAGACGGCCGATCGCCTGTTCATTCTGATCGACGATGTCGGACCGTCTTACCTCGTGGCGATCGACAAGGCGAAAGGCGAGGTCATCTGGAAAACCGATCGAACCAGTCGCAAAAGCTGGAGTTCGCCCGCGATCGTTCCCACCGGTCATCAGGTTCAGATCGTCTGCAGCTCCTCGGGAAGCGTTGACGGGTATGACCCGCTGACGGGGCAGATGCTCTGGTCGAATACGGATGTGGGAGGCAACTCGGGCACCACTCCGCTGCCCGTTGGCGATGGGCGTTTTCTGGTCGCTGCCTCTCCCGGTCGGGATGGCGAACGAACCGAGAAGGCCAAGGAGTCGAACGGCCTGATGAAGTTAAATCGCTCGGGAGAACAGTGGGTTCCGGAATTCGCGTGGAAGACTGATACCGCAACGCCCTCGTGGGCCTCGCCCGTGGCCTACCGGGGTTATGCGTACTGGATCAATCGGACCGGCGTGGTCTACTGCTTCGAGTTGGAAACGGGGAAGAACGTCCACACCGAGCGAATTCCACAGTCCGCGTGGGCCACTCCCGTCGGGATTGGCGACCGCCTCTATTGCTTTGGCAAGGAGGGGCTCACGACGGTTCTGGCTGCGGGGCCTGAATTCAAGATCCTGGCGAGCAATGAGCTGTGGTCGTCGGAAAAGCCTCCGGTGAATCGCACTCCGGGCCCCGATGAATCCTCTCCGGAACGAAGTCGAGCTTCCGGGATGTTCGGGAAGCCCACGCTGTATGGAACCGCGATCGTGAACGGCAGCTTGGTACTGCGAACGGGAAGCCAGCTGTTTTGTATCCGGGAGGGGCAATCTGCGCAGTGAGATGAGAGAGCTGGGAGCGGGGCATTCCAGGACCGCTCGGTGATTCGCTCTTCAATCCCTTGGGCTAATGCCCAAGGCTATTGGCTTTCACCGCTTCGCGGTTAAGTCGGTCTCCGTTTTGCGTTTTCGGGGGACAGGGCGTTCATCTGCTGGATGAGTATCGAAGCTTTTTCAGCGAAGGAACCGTAAAAGGCCTCTTCGGCGTCGTACCAGGCTTGGCGATCCCCGATCGCTGTCAGTGTTTGGCAAACTCGCTGGCAGAGTGTCTCGACCTGGGCCAACTCTGCCAGTCGACACTCCACGAGGCCTAAAAAGCAATTGGCGGCATCCGAGTCACCAGCGGAGTCCTCGGAATCGAGGTAGTCGAGATACGCAACAATGTAAAACAGGAAGCAGATGGAAGGCATAAACATCAGGCATTCTTGATAGCGGATGGCGTTCTTCTTGAACAGCGATTGAGCCTCCTGCAGGCTTTTTCCAGAGAAGTTCCGATAGGCGGCCTGAGCATCGAGGCACCAGACTTCGCTACGCCAGTCGTTTTCGCTGGGAGGGGGCAGATTTATGGGATACATGGTCATGCCGATACCTGTCGTATCAGACGGTGCAGTGCTGCCTGGTGAGGCCGCTCATGATTGCTGTCAGTCGACCCGTGAACCGTCCCCGATCGAATGTTACCGTTCATCCGCTGGTAACTCCCGGTCGGAGTTGCCAGAATCTCGGACCCGATTTGTCAGCGCCTTTTTTGCGGGCGAACGTTGGTCTGCACGGGCATGTGCGAAGGAGTCCTCATGGCGTCGAATTCTGAAACCGTCGAAGCTCTGCGTTGGAAGAAGTTCCCGGTGCTCAACGACGGGTTTGTCTGTCTGGTCGATACGATGGGCGATGACTCCGCTGTCGTGCAGGCGGCCCGCGTCAGCTATGGCGAGGGGACCAAGCATGTCTCCGACGACCGGACGCTGATTCGCTACCTGATGCGGCATCGTCACACGACTCCACTGGAAATGGCGGAGATCAAGCTGCTGGTTCGTGTGCCGATGGATTGCTGGCGGCAATGGATTCGCCACCGCATGGCGAGCGTCAACGAGTACAGCACCCGGTACTCGGTGGCGATTGACTCGATGCAGACGACCGCCCCCGATGAGTGGCGGACACAGTCGGTCAGTAACCGGCAGGGGAGCGGCGGGTTCCTGAGCCCGGAGATGGGCGAGAAGCTGACCGATTCGGAACACGAATTCCAGAAGTCCGCTGAGCGACTCTATCGTGAACGGCTGGAGGTCGGTGTCGCCCGAGAACAGGCCCGCAAGGATCTGCCGCTGTGTTGCTACACCGAGGCCTACTGGAAGATCGATCTGCACAACCTGCTGCACTTCCTGGCGCTTCGCATGGACTCGCACGCCCAGCTGGAGATTCGCCAGTACGCGACGACGATCGGTGAGGAGATCGTCGCGAAGCTGTTCCCGACCGTGTGGGAAGCGTTTATTGATTACCGCCGCGACGCACTTGCTCTGTCTCGATTGGAGATCGAGCATATTCAGCGGTTGTCGCAGCTGGCCGGGAGCAAGGGGCTCAGCCTGCCGGTGGGGTTGGATGTGTTTCTGGAAGCCCAGCCCGAGGTGTGGAAGTCGCTCTCGCGGTCACGCGAACGCGATGAGTGTCGCAGCAAGCTGCAGCTGATGGGGCTGGTGAAAGAGGAGTAGGGACGGCTGTCGCCTCTGTTGCGTGAGCTGTCGAGTAGCGATGGAGCGATTTGCCGCTGAGGCGGAGTTGTTGTCGAGGAATTGAGTCCGAGGCCCCATCCGATGTCTGAGCTGCTTGTTCAATTGCAATCACCCGAACCGGAAGTCCGCCACGCAGCGATCACAGCTGCGGCAGGGACGAATTCGCCCGAAGTTGTGGAAGTTCTCGTCGCGCGACTTGCTGACGGGGCGATTCCCGAACCTGAGCGTCAACAGGTTGCCGAGGCCTTGGCAAAGACCAGTTTGCCGGACGTGGCCAGCGGGCTTCTCCCGCTGCTGTCATCCGAATCGGCCTTTACCCGCACGATGGCGGCGATGGGGCTGGGAGGGCAGTCGAGCCGCGACGTGGTTGTCGCGTTAGTCAAGTGTTTGACCGATTCTGTGAACACCGTCCGGAACTGGGCGGAGCGGTCACTGCTCGGGATGGGGCCTGCCGTTCGTGAGTACGGTGTCGAAGCCCTGGTCGGGTTGCTCTCTCATACAGTGACGCTTTCTCGCTCACCCGCAGCCCGTCTGCTGGGAGTGACACACGATCGGCGGGCACTGGCTCCGCTCATTAAAATGGCAGAGAGTGACTCAGACTGGCTGGCCCGTATGGGGGCGATCAAAGCATTGGGCGATTTAGGTCTTCCAGAGGCACTTCCGGTGATTCTGAAATCTTTGCAATCTGACTCCAAAAATCGCGTGCGTGCGGCGGCTGCTGAATCGATTGGCAAGATGCGTCCAGATCAGGCAGAGTCGATTCTGCGATCGGTTCTGGAGACCGACGAGGACGACGGGGTTCAGAAGACCGCGGGTGAAGCACTCCGATCGCTGGGGTTTGAGGTGACGGAAATCAACGACGATGGGTGGGAGTAGCGGTGACCTGTGGGGATCTCCGTAATCTCGTCGGAGTCGTGTGGGAGTCGCACACCGACGGGCTCACCAGGCCGAATGCCCAGATGTTGGTTGTAGGCCAGCAATTCCTCGCGTGTGATGCCTCTCTCGGGGCATATGAACGCGAAGTTCGTGTAATGGGTGAATTCACTTCCGGATTGGAAACACGAGATCTGTTCTGCCAAATCGGGAATGCTCTGGGCTGAGACGACTCCCGAGGTAATGACAAGAAGCATCACGACGACCTCTTTCATGAGGATCCTCCAGTCGCGCCGATCCTTGTCCATCAGGATCGACAACTGCACCATCTGCGAACGCAATCGAGATGATGCCGTTACGAGTTGCTCTGAAATACAGCAGTAAGCAGACGCTGTGCCAAACCCTCTGATCGAGGCACTTGGGCGAGCCGTTCGGGCGGGTTTGTCTGCGGGAGGGAGGAGCGGGGGGCCGGTGTGTCGATTTTGAACTCGGGGCCATACCGGATCTTCCCGGGAGACAGCCGAGCAAGGGAGAGCTCCAGTTTCGGGGAACTCTGCTCATCTGCATCGCAGCTGGTTGATTTTCATCCTTGGGTTTGTTAGCCTTCCCGATTCGCCATGTGGCCGATCGTTGACGGGGCAGTTGTCCCGTCGCGGTTGTTACGGAACAGCATCGTTCATTGGGAGTTGCGTCGGAATGGGCGTCAAGAAAACCGGCAAAGGTCGTCGTAAACTCGGACGCAGGAAGCGACGTATGCGAGCTCGTATTCGCCATCGCAAGGGCTAAGAGCTGCGCTGCGGCTGAATGGTCGCGGCGGTTTAGCGGCGGATGCCCGTGGGCGCCTGTGGTCAGTGTGGCTCGACGAGTGCGAGTTATGGACTGACCAAGTGTTCGTGGGCGGTCGAACGACCAGAGCGGAAATGCCTCGTCGATCGGTGCTGTGCGTTGTGTGATACTGAAATCGGGACGAGGCCGGGTTTCGAGCCTCTCCCACTCCGCCTTGAACGGGGAGGCACTGGGCATGGCTGCTCGAATGGCTCCGCGGAGCAGCGACTCCCCGCTGGCGTACCTCAATGGTCAGTTAATCGCTGCGGAGGATGCCCAGTTACCCGTTTGGGACCGCGGCGTCGTCCAGGGGGCCACCGTTACGGAAATGATCCGCACGTTTCAGCGGGTTCCGTTTCGCCAGGAAGCTCATTTCGCCCGGCTGCGAGGTTCGCTGGACTACCTGGGAGTCACTCTCTCGGAAACTGACGAAGAGCTGGCTGCTGTTATTGAACGATTGATCGAGTCGCGGGCTGCCGGGTTGCCGCCGCATGCTGACTTGGGGATTGTGATTCTGGTGACGCCGGGGGCGATCCCGATGTATGCGGGTGAAGTGTCCACGTCTAAGTCGCCGACAATCTGCATTCACACGTTTTCACTCCCTTTTCGCCAGTGGGCCGGAAAGTATCAGTCGGGGCAGGCTCTGGTTGTGCCGTCGATTCGCCAGATTCCCTCGGACATTCTCGATCCCCGGTTCAAGTATCGCAGCCGGTTGCACTGGTATCTCGCTGATCGCGAGGCTCACTCCGTCGACCCGCAAGCTGTGGCCTTGCTGCAAAACGCTCACGGCCATCTGACGGAGACCAACAGCGGGAATTTCTTCATTGTCGAGCAAGGGCGGATCCGCACAGCTCGTGAATCCGATGTCCTGCCCGGAATCAGTCAGCAGTTTGTGAAAGAGCTGGCTCAGGTACTGGAAATTCCGTACGAAGTCGGCGACATTAGTGTGGAATGCGCCCTCCAGGCGGAGGAGGCATTTGTGACATCCACCACGTACTGTGTCCTGCCGGTCACTCGCTTGAATCAGCAGGTCATCGGGAATGGAACACCCGGTCTGGTGACCCAGCGCTTGCTCAATCGCTGGTCGAAGCAGGTGGGGTTAGACATCGTCCATCAGGCGAATCAGGATTTAGAACAGCCATGATTTCATTCCTTCGGGATCAGGTGAATTTCATACGTCAGGTCCATCAGCGCTTTTACACGACGGGGGCGGTTCTGCCGAGCAGTCGTTTTCTGGCGTACAACACGACTCGCCCCCTGGCCAAGTTCAAAGGACCCAAGCGGGTTCTGGAACTGGGCCCCGGGACGGGAGCAGTGACCCGGCACATTGTGAAGCTGATTAACCCCGAAGATCACTTCGATCTGGTCGAGATCAACGAAGAGTTCGGCCAGATCCTGAGGAATCGCTTTGAGCACGATCCCGATTACAAGCGGGTGGCGGGGGTGTCGAAGGTTCACATCTGTCCGTTGCAGGAATTCAAGTCGGACGAGCCATACGACATCATCATCTCGGGCTTGCCGTTCAATAACTTTCCGTCGGCGCTTGTCGAGGAACTGGTCGAGGCCAGCCTGAAGCTCCTCGCTCCGGACGGGACTTACTCGTTCTTCGAGTACATGTTCATGCGGCCGATGCGAAGTGCCGTGACCAACCGCAATGATCGCCAGCGGATCAAGGAGATTGAGGCCATCCTGTCGAAGCGGTTTGATAACTTCCGTTTTAAGCGGGACTGGGTCTTCATCAACGTGCCGCCCGCGTGGGTGCATCATTTGCGATTCAAGGGCAAGGACGGGACCTGAGCTTGCTCGACAGCCCAGTGATGATCATCGCTGGGCTTTTTTTGTGAATTGTTGCGAGTTTTGAAGTCTTGAACCCGATTGCCCGCAACCCCCGGTCGTGTGAGCGGGTAGATCTCCGGGGCTCGTTGCGGACGGGCCTCATTGGCCACCTGAGCGAGGCCCGCGTCCCCGCTCTCGGATGGAAGAAATACATGCTGGTTCGTTGGTTGAGTCTGGTTCTCTTGATCTCACACGTTTCGGCGGAGTGGGCGTTCTCAGCTCCTCCCGCGCGTGAGCCAGCTGCGGTGGTCTTCGTATCGAGTCTCGATGGAGCCCTGGACGATATCGATTACCTCGCTCGGGCCGGGGAGCGCCCGGAGTTGTCGCAACAGCTGACCGATCTGGTGGCGGGGCTGAATAATCTTGAGGGGCTCGACCGGACTCAGCCGTTTGGCGTGTTCGCGTTTCTGCCAATCGATATCGCTGCCGGAAATGCGGGTCCCGAACTGGTGGGATTTGTTCCAATCACCGACATGGTGGCCTTGCAGCAGACGGTCACGTCGTCGTCGGCTTTCACCGCGTCTCCTGCGGGGGGCGAGAATCGTTATCAGCTGACTGCTGCTGGGCGAACGTTCCAGGCACTCGTGGATCAGGGGCATGTTCTGTTCACGGAACAGGGGGAACTGCTGGATCAGCCGCTGCCGCGTCTGGCGTCGCTGACCTCGCCGCTCAGTGGGCAGTACGACATCGTGATTCAACTGCGTCAGGCTGGTGTCCCCAAGCTGTTATGGGACATGGCGCTGCTCGGGTTGATGTCCGCGTCCGATCAGGCCATCGCCGACTTGAAGAAGAGCTCCACTCCAGAGGACAAGCTCAAGATCCGCGCGATTGAGCTTTCCAGGCGAGCCGTGGGGACTGCCATGAGTGAGGTTCGCTCGGTATGGCTCGGGCTGCGAGTCTCTCGCGAGTCTCGGAAAGCTGTGCTCGATCTGAAGTTTGAGTTCGCGAAAAATGGTCAGGTTGCGAAGACTCTCAACGGGTTGGCCTCGGGGGCGGTTGCCTTCTCGCGAGACGCGGATGCCCATACGCCGGCGGGCTTTCATTTCCATCTGACCCTGCCCGATGAGGCGAGGCAACTGATGGTGGATGTAGGGCGGGTCGTTCGCGAGGAGCATGACCCCAGCCCGACGGTTGATGATCCGCAGCGAGCGAACGTCTCGGCGATGGTCGATGTCGTTCAGCAGACCGTCAGCGAAGGGAAGTATGAGGTTCTCGCTCAGTTCGTCGGCCAGACCCAGGGGGGGATGACGCTGGTCATCGGGGTCCATGTCAATGACGGCAACAAACTCACAGAAGCGGTGAACAAGATCCTCCCTTCGACGGTGCAGCGCGGAGACGTGGCCGGCATCCAGCTTAATGCGGGCGAGGCTCGGGGCGTGCGATTTGCCCGCATCGATCAGAGAGTGAAAGATCCCGAACATGAGCGGAGGATTGGGGTCTTCTACGGCAGTAAGCCCAGCCTGTATCTCGGCACCGAGCCGCACACACTCTGGCTGCTGATTGGCGATCACGATGCGCTCGACGATTTTTCGAAAGTCCCCCAGATGTCGAGCCGTGCGGCAGAAGCTGGCCCCGCAACATCAATCGTTCAGGCGAGTATTCACCTTTCCGACTGGATGGGGCTGTTGAGCCAGACGAACGGCAAACGAGACCGCGAGCGAACGGCTGCGGCTCGCGCTGCTTTGAAGGATCCCAAGCGGGATGAGATCCGGTTGAACGTGATGCCAGCCTCTGACGGGCTGCAGGTTTCGCTCTCGCTCGACGAGGCGTATTTGAACCTAATCAGCACTGCGGTCCTCGCGGAGTAATCCGCAGCGGGGATGCTCTGGTTGAGCTGTCACGTTAGCATGAGATGAGTTCTCTCGTGGCAGTTCTTTATTTCCGGGGCACCGCACATGGCCATTCTCCGTCGAGATTTCCTCCAGACCTCAGCTGCGTTGGCGAGCGGGATATTTGTCGCGGGCCGTTCGCTGGTCCAGGCGGGGGAGGGTGATCGTCCTCCCCGCATCAAGGTGGGCCAGATTGGGGTCTCGCACGGACATGCGAACAAGATCGGTGTCTATCGGAAGTCGGACGATTACGAGGTCGTCGGGATCGTAGAGCCAAACCTCACACTGCGGGCGAAAGCGGAGAAGAACCCCGCGTTTCAAGGGGTGAAATGGATCACGATGGAGGAGCTGCTCGGAACTCCGGGTTTGCAGGCCGTCCTGATCGAGACGCCGATTCGTGATCTGTTGCCCAATGCTCGCCAATGTCTCGAGGCGGGGAAGCATGTCCACATCGATAAGCCTGCTGGAGACAACCTGGACGAGTTCAAGCTGGTCCTCGATCTGGCGACGCAAAAGAATCTGCTGGTCCAGATGGGTTTCATGTACCGCTACAACCCCGGGGTGATCATGCTCCGGGAGTTTTTGCAGCAGGGCTGGCTGGGAGAGATCTTCGAAGTCCACGCGGTCATGAGCAAGTCGGTAGGGCCCGACGAGCGGAAAGCCCTGGCTGAGTACCCCGGCGGGACGATGTTCGAGCTGGGGTGTCACCTGATCGATCTGGTGGTCAAGCTGGTCGGAGTTCCGCAGAAGGTGACGCCTTTCCCGCGACACTCAGCGGCGGTGCCGGACGGGTTGCTCGACAACATGTTTGCGGTGTTCGAATACCCGCGGGCGACAGCTTCGGTCCGGACCAGTGTCATCGAAATCGAGGGGGGCGAGCGTCGCCACCTCACGGTTTGCGGGACAGAGGGGACCTTCCATATTCAGCCACTCGATAACCCGTCGGTGAAAGTGTCGCTGTCCCAGCCTCGTGGTTCGTATGTGAAGGGCACCCAGCACATTGAGCTGCCGAAATATGCCCGCTACGTCGCCGATGCCCGGGATATGGCTCAGATCATCCGCGGCGAGAAGAAGTCGGACTACTCCCCGGAACATGACTTGGCTGTGCAGACCGCGGTGTTCCAGGCGTGTGGGTTGCCTGTGTCGGCGAAGGGGTGATGAGGGAGAAGTGAACCACGAAATACACGAAGCACACGAAAAAGAGTCCGGCCCTCGCGGTGAATGAGAGCATCATGCTCGTTCGTGTTGATCAGTCGTGTGCCGTGCCGTTGATTCGCATCTGAAAATACCGGCCTGGTCTTCGCTCCCTCCAGATGCCCGCCTCTTTTTCGTGTATTTTGTGTGTTTCGTGGTTACCTTTCCGAACTCGCATCTCTATCGGCATCCGCGCAGCACAAAACCCGTTGGAAGTTCGTGGTGTCACGAGCGACCAGCGGGTTCGAGGAGTGCGATCGAGAACGAGCCGTGTGGCTTAGGCGTTCTTGTCGATGGTGAATGGAGCCCGGACCACTGGCTTGGTGATCAGGCCGCTGCGGATCTGCTTGACCGAGACATTCCGGCGGACGACCTTGCCGTCTTCCAGAACCTTGATCGACTGCAGATTCAGTTTGAACTTCCGGAGCGAAATGCCGGTCGTCTTGCGACCGTTACCGCCCAGGTACTTCGCCTTACCGCGCTGGCACAGGCTGCGACCAAAATCGGGCGTGGTGTCGCCGTAGAGGGCCAGCTTCTTGGCTCGCTTGATCCGCTTGTTCTTCTTGAGAGTGCTCATGACTGTAACCTGCTTGCCGTGCAGGAGTTGCGATCGGCACTGAACGGTTGGCCGGACGCATCCTCACGGAATGAGAATCAGGGAAGTCGGGAAGTGTAGTCGGGAACGGCGTTGCTTGCAATTCGCTGTAGCCCTCGAGATTTCCCGGCTCAGGTTTTCGATCTGATATCGAGTGATTTGGAGCTGGCACGCCGTTTCTTTCTGGACCAGTGACTTTCTTGCCAAGAATCGGCTGGTCTTCGAGTAGGAACGCCAAGTTTACCATCGGAGTGGTCGTCGTCTTGTTAACGTCGCGTTGTTTTTGTTTCGCTGTAACTCTCGGATTGTGAGCCTGATACGCGGGGCACGGCTCCGAATCGAGGTCGAGAAATCGGGATTCGGCACAGCTCGTGCATTACGTTTTTGCATGGCCAGCAGGCCGGTTCAATCATCCAGAGCCGCGGCGATGATTTCGCCGAAACCCCGAGAGCGAAAAGACTTCGATCATGCTAGTGTTGACCCGCAAAGAGACTCAGACCATTCATATTGGCAATGACATTGTGATCCGGATCGTTCAGGCCGGCGCGTCGAGCGTAAAGATCGGCGTCGAGGCCCCGCGAAGCGTCAGCATTGTTCGCGGCGAACTGGTCGTCGAGGAAAACCTGCCCGAACCGCTGGCTCGTGAGGCCGAGATGTTCGCGACCCGTGAAACGACCCCGGCACGAGTTGGCGTGGCCTGATTATTCAGCCTCTGTTCGCTGTTTAATTGGAGTGAGAGCAGGGGGCCACAGGGACAACTCGCCTGTCACGGCTTGTCGCGCACTGCGTGACATCCTCCCAGAAATGACAGTCCGTTGAGAATTTCCCCACGGCGCGTAGGATTCGAGAAGAAATCTCGACCCCTGCAAGGATGACTTCCCCATGCCGGTACGCGTTCGTGTGGCTGACCCCGCTGAGATCCCGGAAGGGACGGGACGCGAGTTTGTTGTCGGAAGTCGCATCGTAGCTGTCTTTCGGACCGCCACGGGGTGGGCAGCCATCGATGGAATCTGCAACCACGCGGGTGGTCCAGTCGCACAAGGCAAGCTGACCGGCAACGTCGTCACCTGCCCCTGGCACGGTTGGCAATACGATGTCACAACCGGACATCACTGCCTGAACAGCCGGATTCAGCAGAGCTGTTTCCAGGTCGAGGAAATCGGCTCCGATCTGTTTGTGACCGTTCCAGAGTAATCCGTATCAGCCCCGGCTGGTGAGTGGTCGGGCCAACGGGATTTGTCCGACAAGCTATTTGGAGTCGGTTCGGGCTTCTGTTTGGGCTTTGGCCTCGGGTACTGACCATCGCCAGATCCACTGCATGGTCAACATCCCGGTGACAACTGCTGCGATGGCAGCTGTGAGTATCAGCTGTGGCGAGCGGATGCGCGTGGGGCTCAGCGTTCGGACCTGTCCCGGGGCAATGTCCTGGGCAGCGAGTTTTCTTCGAACATTCGGATGCACTGGGGAGGTCGCAGGACGGCTGGATGCGGGGGAGGGCGCTCTCCCACCAGATGTCGATCTCGTGCGTCGTCGTTGCGGCCGTTGGGAATGAGCGGCTGAGGGCTCTCTGGATTCCTGGCCGGTGCTTTCGGTTTGCGGAGTGAACTGGAGCGGTGGCTGTGCTGGCGGCGTGATGAGAGCGTACTGCCGCTCTGTGTGGAACGATTCGATCTGAGCGAGTGACGGCCCTTTTCTCAGCATCCGGTTGAGAATGGCTCGCGACCCTGGCATTGCCCCTTGCGGAAAGGCCTCGGTCCACGGCTCGGCGATGGGACAAAGAGTGGAGATGACCTCCGCCAAATTGGAACAGTGCGATATCTCGGGATGCCCGCCCAACCACGAAGCAAATTTGCGAATCGCCAGCAGTTGTAATTCCTGACGTGATCGCCCACTCGTCGCATCGTCAGTCCAGTCATTGACCAGAGCTCGTGGCCCCGCCAGCCATCTCAGGTGGCCTTCGTGATCAATGACTGCGTGCTGAGGATCAAACGTCTCCAGAGCCTCGCGACTTATTTCCGACATGGTCGCAGCTAGTTGGGCTAAGAGGTGGGCACGGTGTGGTCGCTGAGGGAGTTGCTGCGAAATGATATCGCCCAGCCATGCCGCTTGGTGGAATTCATATGCGACCAGGTTGTGAGTCGCCGTCGTTTGTACTTGCACACAGCGAGCCACATGCGGGTCCCGCACGGGTGGTTGTGCTTTCAGATTGATCCCGATTCCGCCAGTTATTCCGTCCTCCGAGGCGACCTGGTTCGTAACCCGGGGAGTCGCCTCCAGTAAGACGAGACGCTGAGCCCCAGATTGCTCGGCAATGAACAGGGGAAAACTGGGATCGATGGATAGCGGCCCTAAGAGCCGGAATGTTCCCGCGTAAAAACACACACGCCCGGCAAGAAGCTCGCTCGCCTGCCAGCCGGTGAGAACCTTCCTCTGGACCAGTGCCGCGGCGTACTCATCCGCAGCATGTTTCAGAAAGGGCCGCGACTGCTTCAGAATCTGGCTGTGAATCGACTCCGCAAAAAGTTGTGACCGCAATAATCCGTCCAACAGGTCAGCTGCGGTCTGGGGAAGCGGCAGAAATGACGGATTCAATGGCGTCAAAGCAACAGGCTCAAAGGGGGAGTCAGTTGTCTCATCCGGATTCCGCCTGAGAAGCGGAGGCCCTTGTGCATCGGGTTTGATCTCGTTGGTGAGAAACGGTTTATGGAGAGCGGCCGTTTCGGAGTGAGTCGAAATTCCCCCCTCAGTTTCGGTTTTGCGGCGGGGTTCGGCTTGGCCCGAACCGAGGGATCCCGACAAACGGTGGGGAATTGTCGGAAATCGGGTAGCGCTTGCCGTTTACACGTTCCGCCAGAGCCGTTATATGTTCCCGGTCCTCCCGGAATTGGCGGTTGTGCCGATTCTCCGTTTGGGAGGCTGCGGCAAGGTTTCAGTCCAGCAGAAGCCCTTGGGGGCAGAGCTTCGGAGCCGAGTCGGGACATCGAAAATCAACCGGGTCATCCCGGAAGGAGCAGGGCGTGTCGCTGGAAGATGACGTCAAGAAAATTGTCAGCGAAAAGCTGAGTGTTTCGGCCGACGATGTGAAGATGGAAAGCAACTTCATCGACGACCTGAAGGCCGACTCGCTCGACATCGTCGAACTGGGAATGGCTTTCGAAGATAAGTTCGGAGTGAGCATTCCGGACGAAGACTACGAGAAGTTGCGCACTGTCAAGGATGCGGTGCACTACATCGAGACGCACAAGTAGCGGAAGTCACGGATGGCCCGTCGAGTCGTAATCACTGGTTTAGGCGTCGTCACAACTCTGGGAACTGAGATCCCCGAGTTCTGGGATAACGTCTGCGCAGGCAAAAGTGGAATCGGACCGGTTCGCCGGTTCGATTGCTCCCAGTGGAAGGTGAACTTCGGCGGCGAACTCACGACCTTCAATGCGGTTGAGCATTTGAAGCATCTGGAAAAAGATCTCAAGAGGATGGACCGCTTTGTGCAGTTTGCCGTCGTGGCGGCTGAGAAAGCGATCCGTCACTCGGGTTTTGATTTCAGCACTGGCGATCCCTACCGGCACGGCGTGCTGGTCGGTAGTGGGATCGGTGGTTTGAACGAAATTGAGACTCAGCATCAGGCGCTCTATGAAAAGGGGCCCGCTCGGGTTTCCCCGTTCATGATCCCGAAGTTGCTGGTCAACGCGGGCAGCGGGAACATTTCCGTGTTGTGGGGGCTGCGAGGTCCCAACAGCGCTGTCTGTACCGCATGTGCCTCGGCAACCAATGCCATAGGAGATGCCTTCAAGCTGATCCAGGGTGATATGGCCGACATCATGGTGACTGGTGGCAGCGAAGCCGCCCTCACGCCGATGGGCCTGTCGGGATTCAGCCGGATGCAGGCTCTCTCGACCCGATCCGAAAATTGTCAGACAGCCAGCCGTCCGTTCGATCGCGACCGCGATGGATTTGTGATGGCGGAAGGGGCGGGCATCATCGTGATCGAAGAATACGAACACGCCAAAGCCCGCGGAGCCAACATTCTGGCCGAGATCCTCGGCTACGGAATGTCTGCCGACGGGACTCATATGACAGCCCCGTGTGCCGATGGCAGCGGAGCCCGTTACGCGATGCAGCAGGCACTGCGCGATGCCAAGGTCGACCGGACCTCCATCGACTACGTGAATGCCCACGGAACCAGTACCCCGCTGGGCGATAAGGCCGAAACTCTGGCGATCAAGGCTGTCTTCGGCGAGCACGCCAAATCGCTGGCGATCTCCAGTGCCAAGAGCCAGGTTGGCCACCTGCTCGGAGCTTCAGGCGGCGTGGAAGTCGCCCTGTGTGTGCAGTCCCTCCTGCATCAGGTGGCGACCCCCACCTCGAATCTGGAAAACCCCGATCCCGATTGCGATCTCGACTACGTGCCGAATCAGGCCCGCGACATGAAGATCAATCGAATACTGAAGAACAGCTTCGGCTTCGGCGGGCACAACGCCTGTCTGGTTCTGGGCCGCGTCTAAGCGATATTCGCCCAACTGATGGGGCGTGCTCGCGTTGATTCAATTCAACCACATTTCCTTTTGATATCGCAGCACGTCGGGATATCCACACGCGATTCGCTGTGGGAAGTTCCGGAGATAAGCAGTAACCAAGCCCTCCCGCGGCTTGATGAATGAAGGCCAAGCGGTGGAGGATCCGACGGTCGCAGCTGAAGCGGACCGGCGTTTCCCAGGAGTTCTCTGAGATGCCTCCCAGGCGGGGGACTTCGTGTGGGGAGACCACCAGATCCGCGACAGTGAAGTTCTCCCGACAAGCTGCTCGCCCGTCGGACCTGGTACACAAGGAGATTTACCGGCAGCAGACGGCATGGGGCAAAGCGTCATTGGACCATACCACGGAGCAGCGGCCCAATACCGCGGTCCATCCCGAGCAGCCCGTCCCCAGGCCGCACCTGCCGCAGGTCACATGCCAATCCGATGTAGCCACGAGTGATCGCCTTACCGAGACTCGTTGATCTGCTTGCTGTTTGATCCAGCGATTCCGTATTCTGAGGTGGTCCGCATCACCACCTCCCCGGAGTCGCTTCATGTCTGAATTCAATCGACGCGGTTTTCTGGCTACCTCCTCGGCGCTCGCCTCGGGGATCGCAGCTGTGGCCGGGCTTTCGTCTGCGGTTCACGTGTCAGCATCGGAAGCAGACGAACTTAAGTCGATCGGTAAGACTCCTCACACCAAGTTTGCCGTGAACTGCGAGATGTGGTGGACGAAGCTGCCGTTCATGGATCGGATCAAGGAGGCGGCCAAGCTCGGCTTTCCCGCGATCGAGTTCTGGCCTTATGCGAACAAGAACATCCTGGCAGTGGCCGAGCTCTGTGAGGAACTCGGCATCCAGGTCGCTCAGTTCACGGCTTGGGGCTTTAAGCCCGGGATGAACGAGTTGCAGAACCACGACGCCGTGGAGCAGGCGATCCGCGAATCGGTGAAGGTCGCGAAGATCCTCAAGTGCAAAAAAGCCTGCGTCGTCGCTGGGAACGATGTCCCCGGCATGACCCAGGAAGAGATGCACAAGAATGTGATCACCGCCCTCAAGCGAGTCGCACCGATCGCCGAGGCCAACGATCTGACGCTGATCCTCGAACCGATGAACATCCGCGTCGACCACAAGGGCCATTGCCTCTACGGCAGTGCTCCGACGATCAAGATCTGCCAGGAGGTCGGCTCGTCCCACGTGAAAATCAACTGGGACCTGTATCACATGCACATCACCGAAGGCGACCTCTGCGGGCACCTGCGGGAAGGCATGGAGACGAAGACCATCGGCTATCTCCAGCTGGCCGATCATCCGGGCCGCAATGAACCCGGGACCGGCGAGATTCATTACAACCGTGTCCTCAAGGAAGCCCACGACCTCGGGTACCACGACTTCGTGGGCCTTGAATGCCGCCCGACCGATGAGCTGACAGCCGCCAAGCGAGTGGCCGCCGCGGATGTGTGGTAATTGAAGCAGGGCGGTTTTCAGTCCACGGGGGGAGACTCTAGGCTGGCGGGAGGGCGAGGCTCCTGCCGAGCCGTAACGACTGCTTGCTTGCTGACACGATCTCCGACTTGGGCCTCTGCCGGCCAAGGTTAATGCCTCGCAGCGTGTCGGTCACACTCTACCCATCGACGTCCATCGGCGGCTCCGGGTAACGAAATGACCTGATTACAGGCTGTGCCGTGGTTCATCAGAGGAGTTCGAATCCGTGTCTCCCGATGACCAGTTCGATCGCGATCTCTACAGCCAGGTTCACCCCGCTGATTGGGTGAACCCCAAACCCGCCGAGCGGTACGACCTCGTCGTGATCGGGGCAGGGACCGCAGGGTTAGTCACCGCTGCCGGGGCAGCGGGGCTGGGGGCGAAGGTCGCGCTGATCGAACGACATCTGATGGGAGGCGATTGCCTGAACTACGGATGCGTTCCGTCCAAGGCACTTTTACGGGCAGCACGAGCCGCCGAAGAGATAACTTCCTCGCAGGAAATGGGGATCGCTGCTGACGGCCTCCCTCGCGTGAGCTTTCCTCAGGTCATGGCACGCATGCGACATCTGCGAGCGATGATCAGCATGAACGATTCTGCCGAACGGTTTCGTACTCTGGGAGTCGATGTTTTCTTTGGCCAAGCTCGTTTCACCAATCGAGATCAGACAATCGAAGTGGCTGATCAAGAGCTGAATTATAAGAAGGCCGTCATCTGCACGGGGGCCAGGGCAGCAATCCCCAACATCCCCGGTCTGGATGTATCCGCTAACGTCCATTCGTCCTCTGAACCAGGGCAAGTGACAACCAACGGTTCATCGCGTTCACCTTTGATTCTGACCAACGAAACGCTCTTTCAGCTTCAAGAGCTCCCGCAACGGTTCGCTGTCATTGGTGGAGGGCCCATCGGCTGTGAAATGGCCCAGTGTTTCGCCCGGCTGGGAGCTTTCGTCACTCTCTACGAGACTTCGGAGCGGCTGTTAAAGAATGATGATCCCGAAGCCTCGGATGTGATACAGGAAGCGTTTGGCTACGGAGCGATTGATGTCCGGCTCTCGAATCGGATTGAGTCTGTGAGTCCGCAACAGGGGGCGGTGACGATCCACTCAATCGATCGTGGCCAAGCACGACACGATCACTTCGATGCCGTTCTGGTCGCGACTGGCCGGGCTCCGAATGTCGAGGGGCTTGACCTCGAAGCAGCGGGGATCGCCTACGACAAGAACGGAGTAACCGTCGACGATCGGCTGCGAACGACTAACCCGCGTGTGTATGCGGCGGGCGATATCTGTTCACGGTTCAAGTTCACGCACGCAGCCGATTTCCAGGCCCGGATCGTGATTCAGAACGCTCTCTTCTGGGGCCGGGCAAAAGCCAGTCAGCTGATCATTCCGTGGTGTACCTACACTTCGCCCGAGGTCGCTCACGTGGGGCTCCTGCCATCGGATGCCGAGCAACAGGGAATCGCGATCGATACATTCACACAACCGCTCAGCAGTGTCGACCGGGCCATCCTCGATAGCGAGACCGCAGGGTTCGTCAAAGTCCATGTCCGCCGGGGGACCGACCGAATTGTGGGGGCCACGATCGTCGCAGCTCACGCGGGGGAGATGATCTCCGAGGTCACCCTCGCCATGCGTAACGGGATCGGACTCAAGGGCCTCGCCTCCACGATTCATCCCTACCCGACTCAGGCGGATGCCCTCCGCAAGATCGGTGATCAGTACAACAAAACGCGACTGACGCCCTTTGCCCAGCGGTTGCTGACGTTCCTGATCTCGCTGGGGAGGTAGGGGGAGAGGCGGTTGGCTGATGGCTGATAGCGAATAGCCAGCAGGGGACCGGTATTACTCGTAACGCAGGGCGTCAATCGGGTCGAGTTGGCTGGCTCGACGGGCGGGGTAGAAGCCGAAGAAGACTCCCACAGCTGCGGCGAACAGGAAGGCGACCACAGCTGCGGTGAGTGAGACTTGATGCGTCCACTTCATCCCGCTGGAGAGTGTGTTGATCAGCGTGACCATGCCAACCGATGCTGCCACACCCAACCCGAACCCGATCAACCCGCCGACACACGACAGCATGATCGCCTCGACGAGAAACTGCTTGAGGATGTCTCCCGGTGTGGCTCCGACCGCCATGCGAATCCCGATCTCTCGCGTGCGCTCGGTCACCGACACCAGCATGATGTTCATGATGCCGACGCCGCCCACCAGTAGCGAAATCCCGGCGATGCTCGACAGCATCAACGTGAGCGTCCCCGTAATCATGCCGAGGGCGTTCGCGATCTCGGTCATGTTCTGGACCTTGAAGTCGCGGGGGTCGCCGGCCTGGATACGATGCCGTTCGAGCAACAACTGATCAATCTCGGACTCTGCCTGAGTCATCAGCTGCATCGACCGGGCTGAGGCCATGATGGCGTGGACGTTGTCGAACTCCGAACCCTGAAGACGCTTACGGACGGTCGTGAACGGCATCAATACGATGCTGTCCTGGTCCTGCCCGACAAGGTTCGCTCCCTTCTTCTCCAGCACACCAATCACGCGAAAGGGAATATTCTTGATGCGTACCGAGCTGCCGATCGGGTCCTCGGTCTGAAAGAGTTTGGCGACCATCGAATGCCCGATGACACAGACCTTGTTCGCGCTGGTGACATCCTGCTCGGTGAAAAACTCGCCCGACCGCAGCCCCCAGTTCCGTACAATCAAGTAGTCCTGATTGACGCCCTGCATTTCATTGGGGCTGGCATTTGCGCTGCCATAGATGACTTGCCCGGCGGTGCCCACGATGGGGGACGATGCCAGAACCGAGGGGCACTCTTTGGAGATTGCCTCGGAGTCCTTGGAGCTGAGCTTGACCGACTGGCTGGAGACACCCTGTCGGCGGCGACCTTCGGGGAACACGATGATCACGTTGGTGCCCAGCGATTCAAACTGGCTTTGGACCAGAGCACTGGCACTTTGTCCGAGCGAGACCATCGTGGTCACAGCTGCGATCCCGATCACCACGCCCAGAACGGTCAAACCCGCCCGCATCTTGTTCTTGGCGAGTGCCCGCCAGGCGATTCGAAAGATGAGCAACGAGTTCATGAGATTCTCCGGCCCTAGCGGTGTGGCACGGAGATTCTAGCGGAATACGACTGAGAGGGCATACGCGGCGAATGGCTGATCGCTCATAGCAGACAGCCAGCCGTGATATTACTTGATCAGGAGCTTCTGGCCGGCGTCGGCGGTCTCTTCGGTTTCTTCGTCCAGGATGCTGTGGATCACCGCGTTTTCGCGGAGTTTGGAAACGATCTCCTTGGCGGCCTTCTCACGCTTCTCTTTGACGATCAGGTCGTGGATCTCTTTCTGGACCTCGTTAAAGGGGATCACGCGAGCCTCGTGATGGCCCGTGGGCATGACGATCAGAAACGCCTTTTTGGTCGCGATGATCTCACTCACCTCATTCAATTCGAGAGCAGTCAGCGTGTCGCGCAGGTCCTTGTCAGCCAGACTCGTGGGCTTGGTCCAGTCGGAGTGACCACCACTGGAGGCCAGGGGGCTGTCGGACCGTTTGTGAGCCGCTTCGTCGAACGAAATCTTGCCTTCGCGGATCTCGTCGAGCAAGGCCTGGGCCACCTCCTCAGCTTTGTCGACTCCGCCATTCTCAGCGTAAGAGATATCAATCTGCTGCCACTTGATCTCTTCGTTTTCTGTGTATTTCTCCTGGTGTTCCTCGTAGTAGGCTCGCATCTCCTTGCGGGAGGCAGCGGGGTCTTCGCCGATCTTGGTTCGCAGGTACTGACCAGCCAGCTGGCGATCACCAAAGTTCTTCCGCATGGTGACCAGCGAGGTTCCGTGGGCCTGCAGGATCGATTCCAGTTCCGTTGGCGAACCGGCATTGGTGGTCTTCATGAGGCGATCGATCTCGCCCTGGAAGTACTTGTCCATCTGGTCTTCGATCCCCTTCATCTGCTCAGTCTTCAAGTTGGTCTTGATGGCGTCGACCATGAGCGTCTGATCAATGAGGGTCGGCAGATCTTTTTTGATGATCTGCAATTGAGCCTGGCGAAGCTGCTCTGGCTTCATCTTATGTTTGTGCTTGTTGATCTCGCCGATGTACCGGTCGAGGACCTCATGGGCCAGGATCGGCTCCCCGTTCACTTCCGCGATGACATCGGTCATGCTGATGGGCTGAGTGGAAGCATCGTCGAACGAGACTTTCTCAATGTCGTGGTTCTGAGCTCGCACCGACTTCTTGGTCGAGGCTTTCCCGGTGTCATCGTCGCTGGAGTTGGTTTGAGCGACTCGAGGAGGGACAGGACCCAGCACCGGGCTGGCCACCTGGTACGAACGCCCCCCATTACAACCCGCGGCAAGGAGCAGGGCCGTAAAGCAGACGGAAATGGACGTTCGGGGGGAGTGCATCGATCGCATCCGTGCGGATCGAGAGAGGGGAGGTCGGCCTCTTCGAAGGACTCGAAGGGAAACGATTTATATTCCGATTCGCAAAAAGGCGGCAACAGGGATTCGCCGCGGGCAGCCAACCCAAGTGGCGTGCCAAACCCGAAATTTCAGGGCTTCAGGACCTGTTTCAGGTGGGAAATGACCTCCGGGCCACTCATGTCGAGCTTCGGCATCAGCAGGTACGCCACGCCCGGATCGACCAAACGCAAGTCGCTCCCGATGTTCCGCTGTAAGGCCCTGATCTGCTTTTCGTCGTTGTAACCCAGCACGGCGAACCGGCCTTCCTCCATCCGGATGGCGTTGATCCCCCACGCGAACGCATAAAGTTGTAATTCTTTCACTTCGACCAGTTGCTCGGCTTCGGGGGGCAGCGGGCCGAAACGATCGCGAATTTCTCCGGCAACTTCAGCCAGTTCCTCGCTTGTGGCGGCCACCGAAAGCCGGCGGTAGACATCGATCTTCTGCTTCCCGGGAGGTACAAAGCTGTTGGGCAGGTAGGCTGTCACCGCCAGGTCGACATCCACGTGCGGGAGCTCGCGCTCGGGCATCTGTTTCTGGCGGCGGACAGCGTTCTCCAAAAGGTGACAGTAGAGTTCGTATCCGACAGTCGAGATGTGCCCGCTCTGTTCGGTGCCGAGGATGTTCCCCGCGCCACGAATTTCGAGGTCCCGCATCGCGATCTTGAAACCCGCTCCCAGCTCGCTGAATTCCTCAATGGCCTTGAGACGCCTTGCCGCCACGCTGGTCAGCGATTTCTTGTCATCGAGGATCAGGTAGCAGTACGCCCGGTTCTTGTGACGGCCGACGCGGCCCCGCAGCTGGTGCAGATCGGCCAGCCCATACTTGTCGGCTTCGTTGATGAACATCGTGTTGGCGGTTGGAATATCGAGGCCACTCTCGATGATCGTCGTCGCGACCAGGATGTCGGCCCGGGCTTTGACGAACTCGTACATATTCTTTTCGAGTTCATGTTCGCCCATCTGGCCGTGGACAATCGCGATGCGAGCCTCGGGGACGATGCTCTGGATGCGGTCGGCCAGCGACTCGATGTCCATCACGCGGGTATGGACGAAGTAGACCTGACCGCCGCGATTCAGCTCACGCATCACTGCCTGCCGGATCAGGTCGGCATCCCAGCGCACAATGCGGGTCTCGATCGCCATCCGGTCCTGGGGCGGGGTGGTCAGATTCGAGATGTCCCGAATCCCCAGCAGCGAAAGATGCAGCGTGCGAGGGATTGGCGTCGCACTCAGCGTCAGCACGTCCACCGCCAGTCGCAGCCGCTTGAGCATCTCCTTATGACCGACGCCGAACCGCTGCTCCTCGTCGATCACCAATAACCCGAGATCGCGGAACTTCACATCGGGTTGGACCAGTCGATGGGTGCCGATGACGATGTCGACAGCTCCCGCCTCCATCCGTTCGAGGACCTTCTGTTGTTCCTTCTTCGATCGAAATCTCGACATGACCTCAATCGAGATCGGGAACTCGGCAAAGCGATTGCAGAAGGTGCGGTAGTGCTGCTCGGCCAGCACGGTTGTCGGAACCAGCACGGCCACCTGTCGCCCTGAGTCCACGACTTTGAACGCGGTTCGGATGGCGATCTCGGTCTTGCCGAAGCCGACGTCACCGCAGATCAGCCGATCCATCGGACGGGACTTTTCGAGGTCGAGCTTGGCGTCGTCGATCGCCCGCACCTGGTCGTCCGTCTCGGTATATGGGAACGCCGCTTCGAACTCTTTCTGCAGCCGTGTATCGGGCGGGTAGGCGACGCCCGGCATCAGCTCCCGCTGAGCCTGCAGCCTGAGCATGTCGCTGGCCATGTCGGCGACCGCAGCTGCGACCTTTTTCTTGCTGCTCGCCCATGCGGTGCCACCGACCTTGGAGAGGGTGGGAGCCGACTTGGTGGCTCCGACGTATTTCTGGACGAGGTTAATCAATGACGCCGGGACGAAGATCTTCACTCCGTCGCGGAACTCGAGGACGAGGTGTTCCTCCTGGCCCCCTTCGCGATCGAGGACCTGCATTCCCCGGAATCGACCGATCCCGTGCGACAGGTGGACGATCAGGTCCCCTTCCTTCAGGTCGAGGAAGCTGTCGATGGCCCGCGATTCGAGACGCTTCTTGCGGGCAGCTGTACGTCGTACCTCGACCCGGTCGAAGAGTTCGTTGTCGCTGATGACGACGACCTGCTGCGTGACGAGTCGATACCCCCGGGTGACCGTCCCGATGCAGAGCGATATCCGCGGCACCAGATCGGGAACGGTTTGCTGAAGCAGCTCGCCCATCCGCTGGCGTTCGCCCTCGTTGTGGCAGGCGATGACCACCGACTCGTCTCGACCGACGATCCCGGCCAGTTCCTGGAGGACTTCCGACTTCGGTCCGGCCAGTCGTTCGAGCGACTCGACCTGCAGATGGCACGTCGTCTCGGCGCTGGCACCCATCAGAGCGGAGAGCGTGACCGATGGATGTTTTGTGGTCTTGGCGAGCACCGACTCGACCCGATAGAGCCCCTTCGGATCGTCGAGTCGCTGCAGGTAGTGCCGCCCCTCTTCGACGAGATCGTTCAGGTCGACCAGAACCACCCACGCTTTGGCTCCCAGGCGTTCGACGAAGCACTCGCCGTCTTCCGGCGGGGCGGACGAGGTGGGTGCACTCTCCGTGGTCGACTTCGCGGCTTTCGCGGGCTTGCGTTTTCCGGTGTCGTCCTCGGACGCCGGAGCCCCCCCGATGGCAGTGATGGTCGTCTCGGTGAGCGTATCGACCTTGCGCTGGGATTCGACGTCAAAGGTCCGGATCGAGTCGACCTCGTCCCCGAACAGCTCGATACGCACGGGATCGAGGGCTTCGGGAGTGAAGATGTCGATGATCCCGCCGTGGATCGAGAACTCGCCGGGCCGCTCAATCGTCGGCGTCCGCTCGAACCCCCGCTCAACCAGCCAGCTGAGGAATTCCTCGGTCTCCAGCGTCTGCCCCAGCTTGATTGTGCGAGTGCCCGCGCTGAGTGTCTTGTGCGACGGGACGGGGTGGAGCAGGGCAGCCATGCTCGTCACGATCACGCGCGGCGGAGTCGTCGACTCCATCCCCTGCAGCATCCGCAACCGGGCCCCGTAGATCGGGTCGGCGACCGAGCGATCCTTGGGGAGCGACTCCCAGGCTGGGAAGACAACGACCGGCGTCTCGGGCATCGCGGAGACCAGGTCAGCCCCGAAGTCGTCCACATCGCTGATTCGCGGCAGGACAATCAGCACCTGCCCGGGAGCCTCCCCCGCCACAGCAGCAGCTGTCAGCGCGCAGCTTGACCCCCACGCCCCGTCGATTGTCCCACTCTGTCCGGCCTTGAGGGCCTGGATGACAGTGGCAAACGAATCAACGCGACGCAGCGCGTGAACAAGCTCCGACAAACCCAGGATCGACATCACCATCCCGATGATCGGCGTCCCTCAAATGACTGGGGAGAAGATAACGACCGGGGGGAAGGAGCAGAAGTCGGAGGGGTGGCTTGGCAGGGAGGAAGAGGACTCACCGCCGAGGCCGCAGAGAACCGCAGAGGAAGAGGGGAGGTGGAATGTATCGAACGTCATCTCAGCGAGCGGCAGACGTCAGTCTGCCGTGAATCGACGTACAACCCTTCTGGACCGCCCGAATGCAAACCAACACGGGATGGCTGGGTGGCCCGGCCAGAATTGGCCGGGTCGCATCGCGACAAGACGCCTCACCATGTGCGTTCGATCTGGATAAACTGCCCCGATCGTTTTGTGCGGAAGGCGGCAGGGCGAGGAGAACGGGCCTTGAGCAGCAGTGGGAGCACATGGTCCGGCATCTTGTGCCTGCGGCACCCCGCCAACAAGTTGGCCGGGCCATCCTGCTCCACTGCTCAGCAAATCCAAGTGACCAGACGTGTCCGTCCCCGTGCTGGGCCCGCTAAACCAGTGATGCCAGAGCTACTCAAACGTATTCAATGGGCAGCCCAATGCAACTGCCTGTGGCACCCAAAATCCGTCGTTCGCAGGCTTGGCGGTAATTTTGACATTGCCACCCTGCCGCCCCCTTGCCTAACACCTATAGGATCCTTAGCAACACATGTCACTCGTTATTTGTGGATTCGAATCCATCTGTTTTTGGATACTGAGTAACAACTTACTCAATGTCGCATACTCAGCCCCTGACTGGTACTCACACACGAATATACTACCCTCCCGAACATAATGTCTGAACTTCTTCCGGTGAACAATAACCAACTGATAAAGTTCAGTTGATGCAGCGAGAAACGGCTCCTCCTTCGACCCTGACCGCATAAATACGGGGACCACTGACAGAGTGTTCGCCAAGCCTTCATTATTATTGTCCCGACGAATTTTGCTCTCCTACTCCCTCCGATAACATGTTCGTCGCCAATCATGCAACACCAGAACTTCGCAAGATCCTCACCCGTCTCTTTGAGAAGAATGGCACATAGCAACCGGCCGCCCGATTTCCATCTACGACTCTCTGTTCGGTAATGTTGGTTGTGTCAAAGCCATCCGGAAACCGCAACTCGAATGACTTTCCACTTATGGTCAGCTGAATCGTACTGTCGTCCAACTTGAAAACCTCGAATTTCAGATGAAGCATTCGCCTTACCGAGGGCGATTGCCCATGCCCTTAGCTGCGAACGCCCCTCATTTCTCGAGATTAGAAGTGCGAAAGCAAATCAAGAAACATGCAGCAAAGTGCGTACCCAAACACAAAAGCTGGCTGGCAACACTCTCATCGCATCTCCTTGATGATACAGATCATCTTTGCCCATCTCCAAAGATTGGAGGATATCTTTCTCGCGGGGGTGCACAGGCTGGCTGGCTCTGCAGCCTACCTGTGTGCCTGGCACAAGAGTTGTACCAGAGTGGACTTGGAGAACAAGTTCCTCTGCGCTAGCGCATACCGGTGGGATCCCTGGCGAGCCAACCTGCAACCTCGCCCCTCTGCGATCCTCCGCGGCCCTCTGCGGTGAATCTTCCTCGTCCTGCGACACAATCATTGCCACGCTTGAATTTCACTTCCCCAGCCAGAACCGCCGGTTGGCCGGCGGTTCTGGTGGTCATCGGAGAGCGGCCCTGCATCAGCCCGTATCGAACGTCAACTCGCCGTGTTGCTCGTTGACGCGGATGGTCGAGCCGGGAGGGAATCCTCCGCCGAGGAGGGCAGTTGGCCAGAGCCGTTCTGCAATCGGTCTCCTGGATCACGCGACGGAGAGGTCTCGCTCCGTAGACCGGGCTGAAGCCCTCGTTCGCCAGAAGCGTTCGCACTGGGTCGGAAACCTCGAGCTTGAAGCCGTGCTTTCCATCTGGGCGATGAGCTTCGTCAGCTGGAGGTCGACGATCTTGCGGATGTCGTTCCGGTCGAGCGGCTCGAACACGATGATCTCGTCGATGCGGTTCAGGAACTCGGGCAGGAAGCGATGCGCCCAGCCGATCGAGAACCTGTTCCGCGAATCGATGATTCTTCGTCGGTGCCAGTCAGCTCGGCATGGTCTGCGAACCGACGTTCGAGGTCGCGACGACGATCGAGTTCGTGAAGCGATCAGTGCTCCATGCCCGTCCGTCAGACGGCCATCATCGAGCACCTGCAGCAGCACGTTGAAGACATCGCGATGCGCCTTCTCGATCTCATCGAGCAGGATCACGCAGTAGGGCTGTCGACGAACCGCTTCGGTCAACCGGCCCCTTCTTCGTAACCGACGTAACCGTGGGGAGCCCCGATCAGCCGAGCGACCGAGTGCTGTTCCATGTACTCGCTCAAGTGTCGATGCGAATCATGGCCTTCTCGTCGTCGAACAGGAACTCGGTCGCCGCCTTGCACAGTTCGGTTTTTCCCACCCCGGTCGGACCCAGGAAGATGAACGAACCGATCGGGCGGTGGCTGTCCTGCAGTCCCGACCGCGAGCGACGCACGGCGTTCGCGACAGCTGTGACGGCTTCCTCCTGGTTGATCATGCGTTTGTGGATTTCGTCCTCCATCCGCAAGAGCTTGTCCCGCTCCTCGCTTGCAGCATGCGGGCCACGGGGATGCCGGTCCAGGTGCCTACCACCTTGGCGATGTCCTCGGGAGTGACTTCCTCGCGGAGCAGCCGTACCCTCTACCGCTGGCGTTGAGTTCGTCGAACCGCGTTCGACCGAGGGGCCAGCTTCTTCGGCCCGTTGCTGGCCTGAGCTGTCCGAGCCTTCTACTATGAAGTCATCGTTGGAGTTCGTCTGCCGGCCTTGGCGAAGGCACGATCGTACTCCGCACGCAACTTGTCGAGTTCCTCCTGCAGCGGCTTGCAGTCCGATAGGTGGATTTCCTCCTCGGCCAGCCACTTGCCTTTGAGGGCGTTGACCTTCTCTTCGCGGTCAGCGATCTTTGAGCTGTTCGTGACGCTCGCGGGATCTCCGCGCTTTTCTCGGTCGCCAGGGCGGCGGCCTCGATCTGCATCTCGTCAGGTTACGGGTGGCCTCGTCGATTTCGGTCGGCATCGAATCGATTTCCATCCGCAGGCGAGACGCCGCCTCGTCGACGAGGTCGATCGCCTTATCAGGCAGGAATCGGTCGTGCAAGCTTTCAGGGGTGATGTACCGGTCCGACAGCGTGGCTGCGGAGATCAGGGCATCGTCGGTGATCCGCACGCCGTGGTGAGACTCGTACCGCTCCTTGAGTCCGCGCAGGATCGAGATCGTGTCGTCGATGTCTTGTCCCTGGACCATGACGGGCTGGAACCGGCGTTCGAGGGCATGCCCTTCTCGATGTACTTGCGGTACTTCGAGGGTGGTCGCCCCGACACAATGCAGCTCGCCACGGGCGAGAGCCGGTTTGAGCAGGTTCGACGCATCCATCGACCCTTCCGAGGCACCGGCACCCACGACCGTATGTAGCTCGTCGATGAAGAGGATCACGCGGCCTTGAGCCTGCTCGACCTCTTTCAGGACAGCTTTGAGGCGGTCCTCGAACTCACCCCGATACTTGGCCCCGGCGATCAGGGCTCCCATGTCGAGGGCGATGACCGATTTGTCCTTGAGGTTGGACGGCACGTCTCCCTTTACGATCCGGTCGGCCAGGCCTTCCACGATCGCGGTCTTACCGACGCCGGGCTCGCCGATCAGAACGGGATTGTTCTTGCGGCGGCGGGAGAGGACCTGAATCACCCGGCGGATTTCGGTATCGCGACCGACGACCGGGTCGATTTTGCCCAGACGAGCCAGCTCTACCAGATCCTTGCCGTACTTCTTGAGGGCCTGGTACTTCTCCTCCGGGTTCTGGTCGGTGACCTGTGTTCCGCCCCGCACAGCTTTCAGCGCGCTGAGCACGTCTGACTCTTCGATCCCGTTGATCGCGAGCAGCTTCTTGGCCGGATCCTCGACCTTGGTCAATGCGAGCAGCAGGTGCTCCGTTGAAACGAACGAATCCTGCATCTGCGTCGCCAGCTTCTGGGCGCTGTCGAAGACCTGCATGATCTCCGAAGACCCGGACAGCGGGACGTTTGAGCCAGATGACGACGGCAAGCGGCCCAACTCGGAGTCGAGCGTTTTGGACAGCTGGGCGAAGTTGACGCCGATCTTCTGAAGCAGCGCGCGGGGAACCCCATCCGGCTCAGCCAGCAAGGCGTGGAGCAGGTGGAGCGGCACCAGCTGGCGGTTGCCTTTGGACTCGGCGTACTGCTGGGCGGCTTGCACAGCTTCTTGCGACTTCACCGTGAACTTCTCGGGACGAAATGACATGGTTGACCTCCTCGTATCAGCTGGCGTTGATTTATTCTCTGCAGAACTGGGCCGCTGATGGTGAGACACCGAATGGCAAAGAGTGTGCCAATCGTTCTAAGGTCTTTCCATCAGGCAAATAGCGAACTCTGACAATTTATGAACTCCGTTGACGGTGTCATTGTGGCAGTTTTTGGTCGGTCTGATAGGGATTAGAAGTGGTGCCAAAATGGCGTTTACTTCTTTGGGAAAATATGACCTTTGCGGTGACCTCGCCTTGATGTTCCCTCAGATCCCGTAAAATCTATGACTTCTGCAAACTCCTGTCAGCGTCTCATAACCGATGTTATCGGATAGGCAGGAGTCAGCAGAAATCCTCGCCTGTTCGGATGGGTTTGACAACCGGTTCGAACAGAAGAGGGGGACGACGTGCTTGGCGTGAGCCAGGCGAATTGTGAGGAGACGGGGGAGAGATCCCCCTAAAGGAGTTGACGATGAAGAAGGTGATGTTTCTCGGTGTCCTGGCTCTGCTGAGCACTCAGTTGATCGCTCGCGAGCCACTGCGGGTCGAACGTGGTGAGGAGCTGGCTCTGGCCAATGAGCCGACCCCGCTGCAGCCCGTGGCCGAAGCTCAGGGAACCCCTGTGGCTTACTCAGAGTATGTGGTTGCTCAACCTACTCAGGTAATCGAGCTGTACCAGAATGTCCGCGTCCGTGACGCTCGGAACATTCATCCTTGTGCCGTGAAGAAGATCGTGTCGGTTCCCGATCCATGTGACAAGTGCTGCCGCGTCTGCATCGAGATCTGCGTTCCTCCTTGCGAGAACGAAACCGTCCGTTGCTTCCGGAACGGCAACCGCATCCGGTTCTGCTATGGCGAGTACTCGGTCGACGTGATCTCCCGTCGTCATGACGTGGTCGTGAACTACAACGACTGAATTCCGTAAGACACAGTGTTCTCCTGAAAACCACGCCGGCCTTCGGCGTGGTTTTTTGTTTTGCGTGGGTTGGGCAGAGGGGGAGGGCCTGGCAGATTCGGCACCCGGCTGGCTCTATGCCCCAGTCATGACCCGCTCAACCTCGGCCAGCTGCTCCTGGGTGTTGACCCCCATGGCCTCGGTAATCTCGAATCGGCAGCTCGCTTCGACGGTCTTCCCCTGCTTGCGGAGGATCTCAGCGCAGTCGGTCAGGTAGAACTCCCCTTGGCTGTTGTTGGTCCGCACTTCGGAGAGGGCTCCGAACAGGGACTGGCAGTCGAACGCGAAACACCCGGTGTTGATCTCAGTAATCGCCTGTTCTTCGGGGGTGGCGTCGCGTTGTTCGACGATTCGCAGGAAGTTCCCAGCTGCATCCCGAACGATGCGACCCAGGCCGAAGTTGTTCTCTGTCCGGGCTGTGCCGACGACGCAGGCTGCCCGGTGCTCTTCAAGATCGTCCAGCAGCCCCTTGAGCGAGCTCCCTTTGAGCAACGGAGTATCGCCGGTCAGGACCAGAACGGGACCCTGGTGCGTTCCGACAGCCTCGCGGCACATCATGACGGCGTGACCGGTCCCTTTCTGTTCGGCCTGCAGCGCGAACTCCACGTCGGGGTGGTGCTCAAGGGCAGCCTGAACAACTTCCGCCTTATGGCCGACGACGACAACGATCCGCTTGGCTCCCGCCTGACGAGCGGCATCCAGGACATACTCTACGATCGGCCGACCGCACGCATGATGCAGGACTTTGGGGGTCTCTGACATCATTCGCTTACTTTTGCCAGCAGCCAAAATGATCGCAACGGCATCTGCCATGAGGGTGTCCTGAAAGGCGGGAAACTGGAGGTGAGAGAAACCGAGATGAATACAGAGCCTTCTGTGCGAAGACCCCTGAAACACGAAACGTCCGCCGTTTAGTCATCGCTGGTGATCGGCGTGTGAGTTGGGCGGACTCGCATGTTGACAATTTCGACCACCAGCGAGAAGGCCATCGCAAAGTAGATGTAACCCTTGTTCATCTTAGTTCCAAAGCCCTCAGCCACCAGCAAAACCCCGATCAGGATCAGGAAGCTGAGGGCCAAGACCTTGATCGTTGGGTGCTGCTCGACGAACGAGCTGACTTTGCCCGCGAAGGCGATCATGACCAACATGGCTGCAATCACCGAGGCAATCATCACCGGGATGTGTTGTGCCATCCCGACCGCGGTAATCACCGAGTCGAGCGAGAAGATGATGTCGAATAGGGCAATCTTGACCAGGACGGAATAGAAGCTGGCCTTGGCGGGCGTCGCCGCTGTGATTTCGGTGTGGCCCTCGATCTTATCGTGAATCTCTTTCACGCTGTGCCAGATCAGAAACGCCCCACCGACCAGCAGGATGATGTCCTTCCAGGAGATCCCGTTCATATCACCGTGGCCAGCTTCCTGACTGTCTGCTGGCGTCGAGGTCGGAGTCGCTTCGGGAGTGGACGCGGGGGCTGAAGCGGCGGCGGTTTCGGCGGGCGGGCTCGGTTTCGAGGCCTTCCCCAAGCCGGTGTCCGTGGTCACCCAGCCTTGTGGCACTCCCAGATCGGTCAGTCGAAAGACAGGATCGGTCAGCTTCATGACCCAGCTGATCGACAGCAGCAGCAGGATGCGGGTCACCAGAGCCCCGAGCAGGCCCAGCGACCTCGCCCGGGCTTGCTGATCTGCCGGCAGCTTCCCCACTAGAATGGCGATAAAGACGATGTTGTCGATCCCAAGGACGATCTCCATCGCGGTCAACGTGATAAACGGAACAATCCAGCTCATGAGAACTCCTTGGCTCCGGAATCGCGAGCGACTCGCCAGAGTGTCGAGATTCTAGGGGGATCGAATCACGCCTCAAAGCGGAATTGCGAAGTGATCGTAATCTGCAGTTGCCGGAACTCGATTGCATTCAGTCATTCCGGCGGGGAGTATGCATCGTGCGAATCATGTTTCGCCTCTCCTGATGCTCTCTCCGACGATTCTGCGGATGATGCTTTTCTGATGTCGTCTCTGATTGAACTCCAGAACATCACGAAAGACTATGGGAACTTCCGGGCTCTCGATGGAGTGTCGTTGAACATCGGGCCCGGCGTGACGGGATTGCTGGGGCCCAATGGGGCCGGGAAAACGACGCTCATCAAAGTCCTGCTCGGTCTGGTCAAGACGACCAGCGGACGCGGGCGTCTGCTCGATTTTGAACTCGGCCGACAGGCCCACGAGATTCGGGCCCATGTCGGCTACATGCCCGAGGATGATTGCTTCCTCTATGGGATGACGGGCGTCGAGAGCGTGCAGTTCGTCGCCCAGCTGTCGCGGATGGGGCGCATTGAAGCACTCCGCCGGGCCCACGAGATCCTTGACTTCTGCGGGTTGGCTCAGGAGCGATACCGTCCGGTCGAGACCTACTCGACGGGCATGCGTCAGAAGATGCGTTTTGCCCAAGCGATCGTCCACGATCCCCCGGTTTTGATTCTCGACGAGCCCACATCAGGACTCGACCCGGAAGAGCGTTTGATCATGCTCAACCGTATTCGACTGCTGGCCCGGGACAATGGCAAGGCTGTCCTCATCTGCACCCATATCCTCCCCGATGTGCAGACGATCAGCGATTCGGTCGTCATCCTTGCACGAGGGCGTGTTCAGGTCTCCGAACGACTGGTTGATCTCAGCCGCCCGGCTGTGCCCGCGCTCGAAGTGAAGCTGCAGGGCGATCCGACGTCGTTCCTGGTGTCGATCCGCGACCGCGGTATTCCCTGCGAAGAGCGGGCACGGGGAGTTTTGCTGATGCACGGCGATCCTGTGCAGCTTTCTGAGGTCGTCTGGAAACAGGCCGCCGAAACGGGAGTGGTCGTCCGCTCGTTGACGCCGTCTCGCAATTCGTTGGAGGAGATCTTCCTGAACGCTGTTCGCGGGGAGACGCCCGATGTCTGACCAACCCCACGTCTCCGATGAATTCATCTCTCTGCCTGGAGCTCCACTCGGCGTTGTTGCCTCACGACTGACGGGAGCATCATCGACTCCCGAGGAGCAGAAAGTCCACCGCCTGGGCTATCGAGGCTGGCACGGTCAGCTGGAAGGCGGCTGGCTCCGGTGGGTAGTCATCGCCTCGGTCGGAGTCCGTCGCGCGTGGACGAGCAGCTGGCTCAAGCGAATGTTGTTTCTGGCCTGGCTGCCAGCGGTCTGGTTCGGGGCAGGGTTCTTCATCTGGGAACAGGCGGCCCTCGACGTGGAGTGGCAACTGGCAGCGGGCCAGATGATGCGGGGACTCCCGCCGACGCCGGTGTTTGACCAGATCCGGGAGTCAGTCCAGACCGGGGATTTCGAGTCGTCCCGCCACATGGTTTGGGCGTGGTTGTTGCAGTCGTTCTTTCGGTACCCGCAAGGCGTCCTGATGGTGCTGGTCGTGGGGATGGTTGCCCCGCCACTGATCTCCCAGGACATCCGCTCGCGAGCGTTTCTCCTGTATTTCTCACGCCCGCTCAGTCGCGGGCAGTACGTCCTCGGCAAGCTGGCGACGCTCTGGACGTTCCTCTCGATCGTCACGGCAGCTCCAGCTCTGGTGCTGTATGTGATGGGGGTGTTGCTATCACCTCACCTGGGAGTCATCGCAGCCACATGGGATTTGCCGCTCCGGATCATTGCGGCATCTGTCGTGCTGATGTTGCCGACCTCGATGTTGGCCCTCTGCTTCTCGTCGATGACGAAAGAGTCTCGTTTCGCCGCCTTTGTCTGGTTCGTCGTCTGGATCCTGGGTTGGTTCACCTTCGTCGCCGCCACCACAGCTGCGGCATTGAACTCGCCGGGAGTGGAACATTCGCGGCGAGGTATCCGTCAGGCTCGCTTCGCCATGGAGGAGTCGTCCTGGGCGAACCTGTCGCTCTACCACACACTCGGTCGAGTTCAGAGCTGGGTGTTCGGGTTTACTTCTTTCGAGGACGTTCTGGTTCCGCTGGGGATTCTTGTGTCCGTCACATTACTGTCCCTGCTGATCCTGCTGCGAAAGATCTCCGCCCCGATGCGGGTGTGAGGTGTTTTGTTGTGACCGTCCAGTCCGGATTTCTGATGGCCAAAAAGAAACCCTCTGCACCGAGATCGCTTGTGTCCACCGGAGCAGCACTCCCTCCCAAGGCGAGTGTGATCCTGCGGGATCTCCGCGAATTGATTACAGGGGCACGAGAACGGTTGGCCTCAACCGTCAACTCTTTATTGGTGCTTCTCTATTGGGAGGTCGGCCATCGAGTTCGCACTGAGGTTATGAAGGCCAGGCGTGCGACCTATGGCGAAGAGATAGTGACGACGCTGTCGGCACAATTGGTGATGGAGTTTGGAGAGGGATTTTCGCGGCGAAACCTGTTCCGAATGATTCGGTTCGCTGAGGTCTTCCCGGATCGCAGCATTGTGTCGACACTGTCGGCACAATTGGGGTGGAGTCATTTCGTGGAAATTATCTCGCTGGACGACGCCCTCAAACGCGACTTTTACGCCGAGATGTGTCGCGTGGAGCGTTGGAGTGTGCGGACTCTTCGGGCCAAACTGCAAGGAATGCTCTTCGAGCGGACAGCACTTTCTAAGAAGCCAGCCAAACTCGCTCGGCAGGAATTGGTCGCTCTGAGAAAAGAAGATCAGTGGGCCCCCGACCTGGTGTTTCGCGATCCCTACCTGTTGGGATTTCTCGGCCTCTCGGAGGTTTATTCCGAGAAAGATTTAGAAACCGCGATCCTCCGTCAGCTGGAGTTATTCATTCTGGAGTTGGGAGCAGGATTTGCCTTTGTGGACCGTCAGAAAAGAATCACAATCGACCATGAGGATTACTATCTTGATCTGTTGTTTTATCACCGCAAGCTGCGACGTTTGATTGCCATCGAACTCAAGATTGGAAAGTTTACCGCTGCCGATAAGGGACAGATGGAACTCTACCTGCGCTGGTTGGAGAAGCATGAACAACAGCCGGGTGAGGCCACGCCACTCGGGCTGGTATTGTGTACAGACAAGTCAGAGGAGCATGTCGAGTTGCTTCAGTTGGACAAGAGTGGCATACGAGTGGCCTCCTACATGACAGACTTGCCTTCTCGCGATGTGTTAAACAAGAAACTGCATGATGCCGTGCGATTTGCACAAGCTCGGCTGGAGCCTCAAGCCTCGAATCAACAGTCAAAGACGGCGAGGCTCGACTGAAAGAGAGTTGCTCTTCAATGCGAAACATCCATGTGACACGTAATCTGACTGCCAAACCATGATCGAACTCACCAACGTCACCAAGCTCTACGGAAAGGTCATCGGCGTGAACGATTTCACGCTGAGCCTGGGGGCGGGCGCGTACGGACTGCTGGGACCGAACGGATCGGGGAAGTCGACGCTGCTCAATCTCATCACCGGCCAGCTCCGGCCCACGCAAGGAACCGTGCGGGTGTTGGGAGAGTCGCCGTGTAACAACGCCAGCCTCTATCGACGGCTCGGCTACTGCCCCGGGGGCGAGGGGCTCTATGCCGATGTCTCCGCTCTGGAGTGGGTGAAGTACCTGCAACAGCTGCAGGGCATGACCGCGGCTCAGGCCGATGCCGCGTCGAAGACCGCTCTCGAACTGGTCGGGATGTCAGGGGCGATGCACCGCCCGATCTCAACCTACTCCCGCGGGATGCGCCAGCGAACCAAGCTCGCGCAGGCAATCGCTCACGACCCCGACTTTCTCATCCTCGACGAGCCCTTTAACGGCCTCGATCCGGTTGGTCGACATGAGCTGACACAAGTTCTCCTCGACTGGATTGGCATGGGCAAGAGCCTGCTCTTCGCCAGCCATTTGCTGCATGAGATCGAATCCATCACCGAGTCTTTTCTGCTGATCAGTGGAGGACGGCTGCTGGCGTCGGGGACCGCCCAGCAGGTCCATGCGATGATGCAGGGCTTGCCGAATGAGATCACGCTGCGGTGCTCCGACCCGCACCGACTGGGGGCACTGCTGATGCAGGAGCGGGTGGCTGATTCCGTGCGAGTCGTCGACGGACTGCTCACCGTCGCCACTCCGAATCCCTCGCGAGTCTTCGAACCGTTGCCCCGCTGGCTCGCTCAAACCGGCCTTCAGGTGACCGAGATGCATTCGGCGGATGAATCGCTTCAGGCTCTCTTCAACTCGCTCATGAAGATGCATCGGGGAGAGCTGTAATGGGAAACATCGGAGCTGTTTTTCGATTCGAGTGGAAACGAGCCTGGACCTCTGCGCGGTTAATGGGCTGGGGACTGCTGGCCCTCTTTCCGGCATTCATCGTTGCACTCATCCGTTTTACCGCCGAACGGCCACCTCGCGAGATCTGGCTCGGGTTTCTCTTTGCGCTGTTTCCGATGCTAGTGTCATTGCTCGGGGCACTGCTGACGACGACGACAGCTGTGTCCGCAGAACTCGAACGTCGCAGCTGGGTGTATCTGGCGGTGCGACCGCACGGTACGACCGCTGTGTTGCTCGGGAAGTTCCTGGCAGCGGTGAGTATGGTAATCCCGGTGGCTCTGCTGGGGCTGACGCTGGCTGTGCCGCTGACCGGAATGAGCGACATGTTGGCGACCTGGTGGACGTTTGCCAGATTGATTGTGTTGTCGTGCCCCGCCTATGCCGCGATCTTCATGCTGCTGGGGGTGATCAACCCGCGCCGCGCCGTCCTGCTGGCGGTGGCTTACTCGCTGATCTTTGAGCTGATCATCAGCTTCGTGCCCGCTGTGATTAACAAGCTGACCGTGCAGTACCGACTGCGGGCGTTGCTGGTCCACTGGTGCGATCTGGAGATTCCGCCCGAGGCCAAATCCAGCGTCCTCGCTCTTGTCGGCGACTCCCCGCCGAGTGTTCATGTGCTCGTACTGCTCGCCTTGCCGTCGCTGCTACTCACGGGCGCTGTAGCATTGCTCCGCTGGAGCGAGTTCACCTCAGCCGCCGAATCGGATGTCTAAAAAGAGACAGCACGGTTCATCTACAGAACCGTGCTGCCTTATCCCTCTCCAGTAGGACAGACATTCCTGTCTGTCCTCGCCGTAATCAGGCGATCTCTCCTCACACTCCATCCCGTTGCGGGTGGATCGCCTTGGCATTCGTCCCTGACAGCACCTTGTTGAGGGCGTTCAGGTAGGCGGTCGCACTGGCCTCGATGATGTCGGTACTTACGCCCTTCCCGTTGTAGGTCCGGTCGTTGTGCTCGACTTCGACGCTTGCCTCGCCGAGGGCTTCGGTGCCGCTGGAGACGCTTCGCACCTGATAATCCTTGAGCTTCACATGCACGCCTGTGATCTTCTCCAGGCACCGGAACAGGGCATCGATCGGCCCATCTCCGGTCGAGGCGTCCATCACCTCATGCCCATCGCGGTGCGCCAGCTTGATCGCAGCTGTGTGCAACGACCCAGTTCCGGCGGTGGCGTTGAAGCTGGCGAGGGTCCAGATCGACGAGGCCGCCTGAGCCCGGTTCTCGATCAGGGCGATGATGTCGGAGTCGTGGACTTCCTTGATCTTGTCGGCCAGAGCGATGAAGTCGTCGAACACCTTCTGCATCGTCTCTTCGTCGAGCTGATAGCCGAGTTCGATGAGCCGGTTGCGGAAGGCGTGCCGCCCGCTGTGCTTGCCGAGGACGAGGTTCTGGCCGATGTAGCCGACATCTGCGGGCCGCATGATTTCGTATGTTTCACGCGACTGCATCATGCCGTGCTGGTGAATACCAGCTTCGTGGGCAAAGGCATTCTGACCGACGATGGCCTTGTTCCGCTGGACCTTCATCCCCGTGATGCTGGAGACGAGCCGGCTGGTCGGGAAGAGTCGCGGCGTGTTGATCTTCGATTCGATACCGTAGTAGTCCTTGCGAGTCCGCAAAGCCATGACGATTTCTTCGAGTGCCGCGTTCCCGGCCCGCTCGCCGAGTCCGTTGATCGTACATTCGACCTGTCGGGCTCCCGCTTCAATCGCGGCGAGGCTGTTGGCCACTGCCAGCCCGAGGTCGTTGTGGCAGTGGGTGCTTATGACTGCCTTGTTGATGTTGGAGACGTTTTGTTTGAGGTGTGAGATCACCTTGAAGTAGTGGTTCGGCGTCGCATACCCGACGGTGTCCGGAATATTGACGGTCGTCGCTCCGGCGTCGATCGCCTTCTCGACCACTTCGCAGAGGAAGTCGAGTTCGGTACGTGCGGCATCCTCGGGAGAGAACTCGACGTTCGGACGGGTGATGTCCTTGCGCGAGGCCATCTTGTCGGCGGTGTACTTCACCATCTCGACGGCGCGGCGGACGATCTCTTCCTTGGCCATCTTGAGTTTGAACTCGCGATGGATGGCACTCGTCGCGAGGAAGACGTGAATGCGGACGTTCTGGGCTCCCTTGAGAGCCTCCCACGCCCGGTCGATGTCTTCGGTCCGGCAGCGAGCCAGTCCACAGATCGTCGTCTGGTCCCCGAACTTATTCGCGATCTGTGAGACCGCATCAAAGTCCCCCGGCGAAGCGATCGGGAACCCCGCCTCGATGACATCCACACCCAGATCAACCAGCGCCTTCGCAATCTCCAGCTTCTCAGGAGTCGTCATACTGCAGCCAGGCGACTGCTCGCCATCGCGAAGAGTGGTGTCGAAGATCGTGATTGAGTCGGACATGGATCGATTCCGGGCGAGCCCCCGGCGTGAGCCGGGGGTGAGAGTGAACTGTCTGGGGACTCGGCAGACTCACGTCTGCCGCTCGCTGACTTCGCGGAGCAAAATCAGCGTCAAACAAAATCAGCCTTGAGACTCCGGAGAGTCTCAAGGCTGAGGTGAATCGCAACGCGTTCGCCAACCGGCCTAAGACCTCCGCGAGGAGGGCAGGAGCAGT
>JAXMBW010000014.1:0-119486 GCA_046349675.1 Planctomycetaceae bacterium
GGGCGGAACGCTTCAGTAACTATGCCTTCCGCTCGACCGACATCGGCGTGATCCACGACTTGATGATCCACGACATCGAGCTGACACAATCGCTGGCCCAGTCGGACTTCGTCTCGGTCGAAGCGTTTGGTGTCTCACTGGTCGGAGGCCACGAAGACGCGGTTCAGGCTCGCGTCCGTTTCGCCAACGGGTGCATTGCCGACCTCTCCGCGAACCGAGTCTGGCCATCCGCCACCCGTTCGATCCAGGTCTGGTCAGCCACCGGGTGTGTCACTGCTGACTTGCACACCCGCACTTTGACGGCCCATTCCGCAGGGCCAGACCTTCTCGCGGGACAGCTGCCGTATGACCTCGGCCGTCAACCCGGCGCCGACATCAATCAGTTGAAGTCCGAGATGTTTACCCGGTTCTTCACCACAGAAACTCCGACGATCGAGGCTGCCGATGCGTTGACCCTCGAACTCCGCAGCTTCCTGGACAGCGTACGCGCACGGACGACTCCCGTTGTGGATGGAGTCGCGGGACTCAAAGCCGTCGAGCTGGCCGATGCCATTCTGAAGTCAGTCCAAGCCCATCAGTGGAACGGCCAGGCCGGACTGAGTACCGGTCCCAATGTGCTGATCTCCGCGCTCACGGGCCAACGTTCCGCTGCGTAATCATCTCGGCGGATGGGCTCTCGCAGAGTAAGAATCGGCCCCGGACGTGAGTTGTCTTCCCAACGCGATGCCGTATATCTCCGGGCTGCTTGGCCGCGTTGGTGTGTCTCCGTATACTGGCGAAATCTTCATTCTCGTCCATTCCCCGGCGATGTTTGATCGCGCTCCTGGGAGATTCCGTTGCTGGCCGGTCCACTCCTGACTCGCGAGGCGATGACCGCCCCGCGACACATCAAGCTCTTTCTGATTCGGGCCGGTTATCTGGCTGCGTTTGTCGTCCTCATGTACACAGCGGGTCAGGCGACCTTCGAGCGCCGACCGGTCCAGACTCTGGGCGATTCAGCCGCGTTCGGACGGTTTTTGTTCGATCTGTTCGCGATGGTCCAGCTGACGCTGGCCGCTGCAGCGGCGATGTTGTTCTGCTCCAGTTCCGTGTCTCAGGAAAAGGACCGCCGGACGCTGGTCCTGCTGCTGATGACCGACCTCAAGAATTTTGAGCTGGTCGCGGGGAAGCTGGCGGCGAGTTTGTTGCTGGTCGTGATGCTGATTGGAGTCTCACTGCCGGTGTTCGCCCTGCTCTCCATCCTGGGAGGGATTTCCGCCGCTCAGATTTTCTGGGCCGAGGCGATCTGTCTGTCGACCGCAGCCCTCGTCGGCAGCTGGTCGATTCTGGTCGCCTACTGGCGTGACAAGACCTTCCAAACTCTGGCCACCTGTGTGATCGGTGGCCTGTTGTTTGTCGGCCTGGTTGAGGTCATCTCGGCGATCGGCGGGCCTTCGCTGGCAGTGCTGGCAGACACCCTGAACCCCTATCGGGCGATGGCGAACATCCTCGATCCGTTGTCGAGTCAGGCCAGCGTGGCGAGCCCTCAACCCTCGGCTTTATGGCCGGTGCTGGTGACCAGTGGACTCGCGGCGGTTCTCAGCTTGGTCACGATGGTCATGGTGCGAGTCTGGAACCCGTCCCGCTTTGCCTTCGACCAGTTGCCCGAGCCGACTCCCGAAGAGCGAGCCGCAGCGGCGGCTCAAGAGTTGTCTCCGGCCACGAATTCGAAACGCGAGCATCGCGAGATCTGGAATCTCCCCGTACTGTGGCGGGAGATCTGCACGCGGGCCTACGGGCGCAAGATGATCTTTGTGAAGCTCGCCTACTTCTTATTGGCCGGGTTCGTCGTCTTCAATTTGTCGCAGTCCTACGACAGCCAGAAAATCATTCTGGGGATGATGTCGCCGGTCGGCTTCGCGTTTGCCTCGCTGAGTCTGGTGAGTCTGGTTCTAGTCAACGCTCAGGCGGTCACTTCGCTGACCTCCGAACGCGATGCTCAGACGCTGGAGCTGTTGCTGGTGACCAACGTCACTGCGAAGGAGTTCGTGTTCGGCAAGCTCGGCGGCGTGTTGTTTAATGCCAAGGAAGTCATCCTCGTCCCGCTGTTCCTGCTCTTCTCACTCGCCATGCGAGGTGAGTTCACACTGGAGAGTACGTTCTATGTGATCGTCAGCTACCTGGTTCTGGTGGCCTTCTCGGCGATGGTGGGGCTGCACGCGGGGCTGAGCTATGGGCAGTCGCGAGCAGCCATCGCGAACAGCTTGGGGACGGTGTTCTTCCTGTTCGTCGGGATCTTTGTCTGCATGATGCTGATCGTCGAGGCCCGGGCTTCCTTCGAGCTCCAGTTGACGCCGTTCCTCGTCTTCATCCTGGGTGGTGGATTGGGTCTGTGGGCTTCGCTCAGCCACAAGAACCCCTCCCCCGCGCTGATGATTGCTTCGGGGTTACTGCCCTTTTTGACCTTCTATGCGATCACGGGATACCTGATCGGCGGTACGCTCGGGGTGGCACTGTCGGTGGTCGCGGCCTACGGATTCACCACGCTTGCCATGCTGGTTCCGGCCATTGGCTCCTTTGATGTCGCCTTGGGCCGCAGCTCCGCCGACAAGGGGTAAGGACAACCACTCGTTAGACTACATTCTCTGACCCACAGCGGGGTTTGGGATTCCTCGGTAGTTCGGACAGTCAAGAATGTCTGTCCCACTATGGATTGCCGTTTTCTGTCTGATCCTTCTCCGTGTGAAAACGATACGTCTCTCTTTCTAAACTGATTGCTGACAACTGAATACTGACAGCTAATCGCTCCTCCCCCAGCAACTCCTCTTGACGATTTTTCAAAATCAGACAAACAATATGGGGTTCGTTGGCAATCGCAGCAGGGAGGCTGCCATGTACGTTGAGTTTCGTCCCACTGTCCCCATGAGGGTGCTTGTCCTGGCTGGGGGCCCCTCTTCCGAACGCGAAATCAGTCTGAAGAGTGGGCGAGCAGTCGCTCAGGCTCTGACCGATGCGGGGCACTGCGTGTCGCTGTTTGACCCGCGGCTGGAACAGCTGACCAGTATTGAGTCGCTGCGTTTCGATGTGGCGTTCATCGCCCTGCATGGCCGGTATGGCGAAGACGGTGCTGTGCAGCAACAGCTCGAAGCGATCGGCCTGCCCTATACGGGAAGCGGTCCAGCGGCTTCAGCGCTCGCCTTCAGCAAGTCCGACGCCAAATCCCGATTCCAGGAGTCGGGCGTCGCGACTCCAGACGCGGTGACATTCGATGTCGACGACTCGATCGACGACTGCATCCAGCGAGCGGCGCCTCTCGGATTTCCGGTCGTCGTGAAACCCGATCGCCAGGGCTCCAGCATCGGCATCAGCTTTGCCCACAACTCCGACGAACTGGTCACCGCCATCGAAACAGCACTGGCCTTCGATGCCAAGGGCGTTATCGAAACGGCCATCATCGGCGAGGAGTGGACCGTTCCACTGCTCGACGACATGGTGCTGCCACCGATCCGAATCGGAACTCCGCACGCGTTCTTTGACTATGAAGCCAAGTATCTGCGAGAGGACACCGCGTACGAGTTCCCGGAAGACACTCCGATCGATCGCATCAATCTCATCGTGGAAACCGCACAACAGGCGGCCCAGGCACTCGGAGCAACCAGCCTGTCACGGGTCGACCTGCGTGTCGACTCCTCCGGCAAGCCGTGGGTACTCGAAGTCAATACAGTCCCCGGACTGACCGATCACAGCCTCGCCCCCAAATCCGCTGCCCGACGCGGAATGAGCTTTCCCGCATTGTGTGAAGAGGTCTGTCTGCGGGCGATTGCCGCCCATCGCGAACAGTCTTACCGGCACGACCGCCAGAACATCCCCGGACGCCGAGAGATCCGCCGGGCCAGCTGATCGGGACTCAAGATTCGATACGAGATCGCCGATGCGCGACGGTGCGACTCGACATCCATCCAGAGTCACCAGACCGTGGGATAGATATTCCTGTCTGTTCTGATCGAGAACCAATTCCGCGCCACTTCATCACATCGAAGAGATCGTGAGACGATGCATCCGGGAGAAGAAGAGACCGACCTCGATCAGACCGGCTGGTGGTCTCGCATGATCCATGGGGCATTGCAGCCTCGTATCCTCGGGACGGTCGTGCTGGCCGGGTTGTTTGTCGTCGTGATCCCGGCCTTTCCGTCACTATGGCCGACAATCAGCCAGCGGGACCGTTTCAAACTGTCGGTCGATGCAATCGAGCTGACGGCGGCGTCCAACTGGGCTCCGCATGACGTGGCACAGCGAGTCGCCGCCGAGCACCGCGAATGGAACGAGCGCAGCCTGCTCGACAGTACGCTGGTCGCTGACCTCGCGGAGGCCTTCGCCAAGCACCCGTGGATCGAGAAAGTGGATCGTGTCGAAAAGACACGACAGGGTCGAGTGATCGTTCAGGTGACCTATCGCACCCCGGTGGCGATGATTCCGGTTCGAGGTCTGTACCCCGTGGATGCGAATGGAGTGTTACTCCCTCCGAGCGATTTTTCAGAGGCAGAGGCGAATCAGTTGCCTCGACTGGAGGGCATCAAGTCGCTGCCCAATGGGAAACCGGGTGAAGCCTGGGGCGATCCGATCGTGGTCGCTGGAGCGAAGCTGTGCAGCGAGCTGATTCGCAAGGGGACACTCGACTCACACTGGGCCCGTTTCGGTTTGAAGGCTGTGATTGCACCGCCGCCTCCTTCGACGGCTCCGACGGACATTCCGGAGCCACTCGTATTTCAACTGGTGACCAAAGGAACCGAGAAGGCCGACTATCAGGACGGGCGGTTGATCATCTGGGGCCGGGCTCCGGGTGACGACACATTGGAGCCGACTGTCGAACAAAAGCTGGGCCGCTTGGAAGAGTACCTCAACCGCTTCAAGTCACTCGAACTTCCCGAAGATGGACAGGTCCTCGATCTGCGTCCGTTCAGCACGATGCGGCGAATCGCGAGAGAGAAACTCGCCGACGAAATCCTGCGATAGCTCAGGGACTCACGCTGAAACACATTCCGAGAGCGGCAGGCGTGAGCCTGCCGAGGCCCGCGATGTGTCTCCAAGCATTTCACTACGCTCCACGACTCGGCAGGCTCACGCCTGCCGCTCTCGGGCCCACTCTCGAAATCCGGTCGCGCGATAGTGACAAGTGCGGGACAACCGCTCAGATCTCGGGAGTCCCCGGAGCCCAGGTCTCGAGCCGCTGCCGGGCGAGATCAGCCCACGGGCCACGGGAATCAAAGGTTAAATACTGTCGCCACAGGGCCACAGCCTCATCGCCACGCCCAAGCTCGGCCAGCGTCTCCGCCTTCTGCAAGACGGCATCTGGGTAGTCGGGATGCACATCGAGGGCGACATCAAACGCCAGCAGTGCCGCCTCGGGCTCCCCGATTTCGCGATGCAGGCTGCCGATCTGCGTCCAGGCTTCCAGGTAGTCGTGATCGAGCTCGACCGTCGCATAAAAGCGTTCGAGTGCCCCACGCGGATGATCGGCCCGGGACAACGCCTCGGCCAGATGAAAATGGTACTCCGCTGTTGGCGGGCCAATCATCAGGGCCATGCGGAATGCCTCAATGGCCTCGTTCAACTCCCCGTTGTCGTAACACGAACAGCCGCGGTCAAACCACTCTTTCGCGGTCTGTGTCGCGGGAGCGAGAGCCCGATCGAGCTTCAGCTCAAACGGCGGATGGCGATCATCGAGGACCGGTTTCGCCACCGGTGCCGTTTCCTCGAAGGTGAAGACCCGCTGACGTGTGGCAGGGACGAGCAGGCCATGTTCATCCTTGATCAACACCCGCTCATCACGGGTCAGAATCTCCAGCTGTTCCAGAGGCCGATTGTCGCCCCGCACCACACTCGGGAGCGTTCGCAGGCTCTCCTCCAGCTCCCGTCGCGAGACCCCCGAGACGAGCAAGTCGCTCAGCTTCCGGGCGCTGGTCACCTCCTGAACATCGAAATACGGCAAACGGAAGACCCGCTTCACCGCGCGAATCAAACCCAACCGCTCCCAACCGCGAATGACATGGACCGAGACCTTCAGCAATCCACTTAACATTGCCGGGGTGTAAAGACGCCGGACCTCCGCCTGTTGCTCTGTGAGCCCCAGGGCCTGGAGCCATTCCGATTCTCGCAAGACACGGATCGTGACCCCTTCGGCCTGCAGCTGTTGGACCTGTTGCAGCTTCACGCTGGGCTGACCGTCTTCTTCCAGGGGCCAGCCCTCTTCGCCGATGACGAGCAGAGTCGTGTGACGACTGACATGTTCAGTGACAGTCCCGCCGTGCCGGGCGATCAGTTCGGCCGCCTGCGCGTGCGTCATCGAGGCAAGCGTCCCAGTCAGGGCGACTCGCTCACCGGCAAGGATCGGCGAATTGGTCAGGGTCTCGGTCACGGCAAAATCGAGCGAGGGAGTGTGGGATCGTTCAATTGAGTGTATCCGAGCCGCGATTCGAGGTCTGCTGTTAAACGGGACAGACCGTGCAGAACCTGGCGCCCGCTGCCGCCTCCCACGAAAAGTCGTCGCGAGCGGGAACCTCGGCAGGACAGGTGGTGTCTGCCCCGCTACAATCCTGTCGCCTGGCCCTGCCCGCATTAGAGCTGTCGGACTCTGTCATGATCTTCGTTTTGGACAACTACGACTCATTCACCTACAACCTGGTGCAACGGTTCGGTGAAATTGATGCGTCAGCTGAGATTCTGGTCGCCCGCAATGACCAGATCACCCTTGCGGAGATTCACGCCCTCAAGCCCGACCGGATCCTGGTGTCGCCCGGCCCCTGCAGTCCCGGAGAAGCGGGGATTTCCAAGGCGGTCATCGAGGAGTTCGGCCCGACCGGGATCCCGATTCTCGGCGTCTGTCTGGGGCATCAATGCATGGCTGAGGTCTATGGCGCAAAAGTCGTGCGGGCAAAACGCCTGATGCATGGCAAGACCTCTGAAATCCACCATGACGGAAAAGGGGTGTTCGCTGGGTTGCCCAATCCCTTTACGGCCACTCGCTACCACAGCCTCGTCGTGCCGGAAGAGACGCTGACTTCCGAACTCGTCGCGTGCGGTTGGACTCGTGATGCGGACCATCCCAGCGAAATTATGGCGATGCGACACGCCCGCTACCCGGTTCACGGGGTCCAGTTCCACCCCGAAAGTTTCCTGACCCAGTCGGGCATTGAGCTGCTCAAGAACTTCCTGCAGATGCCGAAGAGCCCGCCGAAGTAATCGCGAGTCAGGCTCTCAGCGAGCGGCAGACGTGAGTCTGTCGTGAATGTGCATCTCCTCGCAGTGATGACGATAAGTTCGCGTAAACGCGACATCCGAGCGACTTCGCCTGCAACATGCATTTCACGGTTTGAAGCACCATCAGGCTGACGCCCGACGCTCGCCAGGTAGTCCTCACGAACCGCTTACATGTCGTCCATGTCGATCGTGGCGTCGTCATCAGGCTCACCATCGGGGCGTGAGAAGCCGTATTTCTTGAGGCGGCGGTCGAGTGTCGTCCGCTCCACTCCCAGAATGCGGGAGGCCTTCGACTTGTTCCACGAGCACGATCGCAGCACCGCCTCGATATACATCCGCTCGACATCATCCAGATTGCGACCGGCCTGAATCAGGCTGTCCCACAAACGATATCGCGGATCAAACGCGGTCTCCCCGGTGGGGTTCTCCAGGTGATCGTCAACCGGGGGAACAACGACAGGTGCCATCACTGGCGGCGGAGCGGCTGGTGTCGCGTGAGGATGCAACTCCAGCTTCGAGAGGATGATGTCGTCCTCGTTGATGAACTCCCGTTCGCACAGGATCACCGAACGTTCAATCACGTTCCTCAACTCACGCACATTTCCCGGCCAGTTGTGCTTGCAGAGCTTGTCGAGGGCAGAACGGTCGAAGCCGCGCACCTTGGAATTCTGGTTACGGACAAAACGCTCGACGAAGTACTTCGCCAAGTCGGGGATGTCCTCGGCATGCTCCCGCAGCGGGGGGGCAATCAGTTCGATCACCTGCAGTCGATAGAAGAGATCGCTGCGGTATTTGTGTTCGCGGACGGCCTGTTCCAGGTCGCGGTTCGTGGCGGTGACGACACGCACATCAACACGGATCGTCTTGCTGCCGCCGACACGTTCGAACTCGCGAGTTTCCAGCACCCGGAGGAACTTGGACTGGATTTCCAGGCTCATCTCCCCGACTTCATCGAGGAAGAGCGTTCCTCCGTGGGCCTGCTCGAACTTGCCGGTTTTGAGTCCGGTCGCCCCGGTAAACGCCCCCTTCTCGTGACCGAAGAGTTCACTTTCGAGCAGCGTCTCGGTGAGTGCGGCACAGTTCACGCAGATGATCGGACCATCGCGACGCGGGCTGTTGAAGTGAACCGCGCGAGCGACGAGTTCCTTCCCCACACCACTCTCGCCACGGATCAATACCGTCGCGTCGGTTCGCGCGACTCGGCTGATCGCCTGCTTGAGTTTCTGGATGCCGGGGCTGTTACCGATCAGCTCGGAATCGAGCCCCAGCTGGGCCTGATACTCTTTGCTGCGCTGTTCCGAGATCAGCAGGCTTTGCGCCAGCTTCTGTCGTTCGCGGGTCTTCTGGACCAACCCCGCCATGTGGTCAGCCACTGCCAGCGTGTACTCGAGGTGCCGACTGTCGAGCGGGTCAGTCACCTTTGTCGAGTAAAGATGAATCACACCGATCGGTCGCCCCTCCAATCGAATCGGGGCACAGACCACACTCGTGGCAGCCAGAATCTCCAGGCTCTCACTCTGAACCAAACCGCTGCTCGACAGATCATGAGCGAGGACCGCCTCGCGCGAACGGAAGACCTGCTCAGAAAGCTGCGAGGAAAATCGCAAGTCCTTGGGGTGGCCGTGCTGCGGAGCACGCATCGCCATGAGCTTCAGCTTCTGCGGTTCGCCAGTCTCGTCATCATCCGGCAGCAGGAGCAAAGCTGCCATTGAGGCGGGAATGACTTTGAGCAATCCATCCAGCGTCATGCCTGCCAGCGACTCGATATCGTCAGCTGTCTGCATCGACTGCGACAGCTTGAACAAGTCCGCAGCCCCGAGCGGACCGACCCGGGTGGCGTGCAGTCCTTCGGGCATGTCGTACTGCGTTGCCGACTTGCGCTCGATGATCTCGAAATGATCTTGCTGATCGGTCGGCGACGACAGCGAGTAGCCAGCCGACTCGGGCGCGACCTGATCCGGGTGATGCGAGGTCATCTGGATCGAGAAGTCGCCGACACCGATCGTCTGGCCGGTCTGGACAACGGTGTCGCCCTCGATTTTGGCCCCTTCGAGAAAGACACCATTGCGGCTTTGATTGTCTCGAACAAACCAGGTCCCGTTACCACAGAAGACCTCGCAATGCATACGACTGCACTTGCGATCCGGCACCACCAGACTGTTCCCGGGGGTGCGACCGATGGTGATCCGCTGGCCGGGACGGATTTCCAGCACTTGCAGGCGAGCTGCACCACGCTGCAGGATCAGGTATCTGACGTCCGATGCCAAATTCATATTGTCTCACTGAGAGGGGCCCGCACGACACAGCTTAAAGAGTTCTCAAACCCCGCGGAATCGAGTCGGATTGCTTGGGATCAAGTGCGGGTGACACGTGGTGCTCACTGAACATCGAGCGGTCTTCCATTTCAGCGACGAAGTATCGAGGGTCACTGCCCTCTGGAAAGATACGCTCCAACCACTCTCGTGAGTCCGTAAATTCCTCGCGAATGCGGGTGAAGTGAATCCACCCACAGCGAACTCCCCCGTCGCTCTCCACGCCAGTCACGCAGCTGGCCCAACACCGACGGACGCATCACGCGATCGAGAAGATTCAGAGGCAGCCCCCGATTCACCTGCCAGTCTGGACTCGTGTCGCATACTGCCAAGCTGGCAGTGACACCCACTACCCCCGCCACATGCACAGCACATTACCCATTACCACAATGTCACTTACGGAAGTTCCAGAAGTACTGGCACAGCGGTTGCTATCAAGAGTGCCTGTCGTTCGAAAACATCGAATCAGGCAGTTCGCTGCCGGTTCGTGAGTTGTGGGGCGGCTCGCCCCACGGCGGACCTGCGACCCCGCATTGAAGTTCATCAGTCATCTGACACGCCGAATCTGAAAGAGGAGCAACCGTGGCTAAATTGCTCAGTTTTGACGAAGACGCCCGTAAGCAGTTGTTGGAGGGTGTCTCTAAGCTGGCTCGCGCTGTTGCTAGTACGCTCGGACCACGTGGACGCAACGCAGTTCTCGACAAGGGCTGGGGCGCCCCCAAAATCACCAAGGACGGCGTGACCGTCGCACAGGACATTGAACTGGAAGACAAGTTCCAGAACTGTGGTGTCCAGCTGGTGAAGGAAGCTGCATCCAAGACCGGCGACTCGGCCGGTGACGGAACCACCACCGCCACGGTCCTGTCCGAGGCCATGTTCCGCGAAGGCCTGAAGTTCATCGCATCGGGAGCTGCCCCTGTGGCTCTGAGCCGCGGTGTGCAGAAGGCCGTTGAGGCCATCACCGAGCACCTGCTGAAGATGGCGAAGCCAGTCTCAGCATCCGATCGCAAGGCTATCGAAACCGTCGCCGCGATCGCTGGAAACAATGACAAGGAAATCGGTCGCATTCTGGCCGATGCCCTGCTGAAGGTCGGTAAAGACGGCGTCATCACCATCGAAGAAGGCCGTCAGACTCAGACGGAAATCGACCTTGTCGAGGGGATGCAGTTCGAACGCGGCTATCTGTCCCCGCACTTCGTCACCAACGAAGACGACCAGATCTGCGAAATGGACAACGTCAAGATCCTTATCCACGAAGAGAAGATCTCGAACGCCCGCTCGCTGGTTCCGTTGCTCGAGCAGGTCTCGAAGGCCGGTGCCCAGCTGCTGATCATCGCCGAAGACATCGAAGGCGAAGCACTGGCGACCCTCGTCGTGAACAAGATGCGTGGCATCCTCAAGGTCTGTGCCGTGAAGGCTCCTGGCTACGGCGATCGCCGCAAGGCCATGCTGGAAGACCTCGCTGTCCTGACCGCTGGCAAGGCAATCTTCAAGGACCTCGGCGTGAAGCTCGAGGCTGTGACGCTCGCTGACTTGGGAACCGCCAAGAAGGTTCGCATCGACGCGGAGAACACCACCGTCGTCCAGGGTGCTGGCAAGAAGGACGCGATCGAAGGTCGCGCCGCCCAGATCCGCAGCGAAATCGAAAAGACCGACAGCGAATACGACCGCGAAAAGCTGCAGGAACGCCTCGCCAAGCTGGCTGGCGGTGTGGCTCAGATCAACGTCGGGGCGGTCACCGAGACCGAAATGAAGGAACGCAAGGACCTGATCGACGATGCCCTGCACGCCACCCGTGCCGCCGTCGAAGAAGGTGTGGTTCCTGGCGGTGGCGTGGCTCTGCTCCGCTGCGGCAAGGCCTTGGACAAGGTCAAGCTGTCGGGCGATGAGGCACTCGGCGTTCAGCTGGTGCGGAACATCCTCGAAATGCCACTGCGAATGATCGCCTCGAACGCCGGTATGGACGGATCGGTGGTCGCGAATAACGTTCGCAAGTCCAACGACGTCAACTACGGCTACGACGCTCTCAACGAGCGATACGGAGACATGTTTGAGTTCGGTGTGGTCGACCCCGCCAAGGTGGTTCGCCTCGCTCTCCAGAACGCAGCCTCTGTCGCCAGCTTGCTGATGACCACCGACTCCATCGTCGTCGAAGAGCCCAAGGCTGCCGACGAGAAGGACGGACACCACGACCACAGCCACGATGGTGGCATGGGCGGAATGGGTATGGGTGGCATGGGCGGCATGGGCATGGGAGGAATGGGTGGCATGGGCGGCTTCTAGTCGCTGGCCATTGATTCCTGATTCAGCCCTCTCAACAGATACTCAATCTTCAACCTTTTCAACGTGAGAACTTCCATGAGCATCAGCCTCAAGCCTCTCGATGATCGTATCGTCATTCGTCCTGTCGATGCCGAAGAAACCACCGCTGGCGGGATCGTTCTGCCTGACGCCGCCAAGGAAAAGCCCCAGCGAGGCAAGGTCCTGGCTGTCGGTCCAGGTCGCCTCCTCGAAAGCGGCGATCGCGTGGCAGTCTCTGTCTCCCTCGGCGACGAAGTCCTGTTCAGCAAGTACGGCGGAACCGACATCGAAGTCGATGGTCACGAAGTCAAGATCCTTCGCGAAAGCGACATCCTCGCCAAGATCGTGAAGTAGTTGTCAGTCATCCGTTTTCAGTCCTCACACTGCTCTGGCAGTCCCTGAGGCTGAAAACGAAGACATGCGTACCCTCCAGAATTCGTTGTCAGGTTGCAGGATCAATCATTCGAAGCCCGTCGGCTTCGGGATGATCGCCGAAGACTGATAACTGAGAACTCACCTCAGGAGCCCCGAAGTGGCCAAGCAACTTCTGTTTGATGATCGCGCCCGTTTGAAGCTTTTGAAGGGTGTGAACATTCTGGCTGACGCAGTCGCCGTCACGATGGGCCCCACCGGGCGAAACGTGATTATCGACAAGTCTTTCGGCAATCCGCTCGTCACTAAGGACGGCGTGACCGTGTCGAAGGAAGTCGAGCTGGATGACCCCTACGAGCACATGGGCGCCAAGCTGGTGAACGAAGTCGCCAGCAAGACCAGCGACGTCGCCGGTGACGGCACGACGACCGCAACCGTCCTGGCTCGGGCCATCTACCACGAAGGCCTTCGCAGCATCTCGCTCGGAGCGAACCCCACAGTGGTTCGTAAGGGAATTGAGAAGGCTGTGGACTCGGCGATCGAATTCCTTGAGTCATTCGCCAAGCCGGTGAGCGACAAGAAGGAAATCGAGCACGTCGGAGCCATCTCTGCCAACAACGACTCCGAAATCGGCAAGCTGATTGCTGATGCGATGGAGCAGGTTGGGCGCGACGGTGTCATCACCGTCGAAGAAGGCAAGTCGAACAGCACGACCCTCTCACTGACCGAAGGGATGCAGTTCGATAAGGGATACATCTCCCCCTACTTCATCAATGACACAGCTTCGATGAAGGTCGTTCTCGAAGACTGCCACATTCTGCTGCACGAAAAGAAGATCTCGAACCTGCGTGAACTCGTTCCGCTGCTCGAGAAGGTGGCCCACTCCGGCAAGCCGCTGCTGATCGTCGCCGAAGATGTCGACAGCGAAGCACTGACCGCACTGGTGGTTAACCGCCTGCGTGGTGTTCTCAAGGTCTGTGCCGTCAAGGCTCCTGGCTTCGGCGATCGTCGTAAGTCGATGCTGGCTGACATGGGCGTCCTGATCGGCGGAACCGTGATCTCCGAAGACCTCGGCATCAAGCTCGAAACCGTTGAGCTGTCGTACCTCGGCCGTGCCAAGCGAGTCGAAGTCGACAAGGACTCCTGCACGATTATCGACGGAGCTGGCAAGGAAGACGAGATCCAGAAGCGTGTCGCTCAGATTCGCAAGCAGATCGAAGCCACCGAGTCTGAATACGACCGCGAGAAGTTCCAGGAGCGTCTCGCCAAGCTGACCGGTGGTGTGGCTGTGATCTCGGTCGGTGCTGCCACCGAAGCTGAGATGAAGCAGACCAAGGCCCGCATGGAAGACGCCCTGCACGCGACCCGTGCAGCTGTCGAAGAAGGCATCCTTCCCGGCGGTGGAACAGCTCTCATCCGCTCGATTCCCGCTGTCGAAGCGACCAAGGCCAAGGGCGACGAGAAGATCGGTGTCGACATTGTCGTCCGCTCGCTCACCGCTCCGATCCGCCAGATCGCTGAGAACGCCGGTGTCGACGGAGCTGTGATCGCCGACGAAGTGCGTCAACGCGACAAGAACATCGGCTACAACGCGGTGACCGCCGAGTACGTCGACATGTTCAAGGCCGGGGTCATCGATCCGGCCAAGGTCGTGAAGAACGCTCTCCGCAACGCCGCATCGATCGCAGGCCTGATGTTGACGACTCAAGTCCTCGTCACCCGGACCGACGACGTTTCGGGCGGCAAGCCCAAGGCTGCCGTGGAAGGGGCTGTGAAGTAGCTCACCTCAGCCGCGATGTGAACTCCACGAGCCACCGGTCCCCGCGATCGGTGGCTCGTTTGCTAGGAGAGCGGTCAGCCATCAGCTGTCAGTTCTCAGCACAAGAGAAGCGAATCCCGTCCTCAATTATTCAGGCTGACAGCTGATTGCTGACGCCTGATGGCTCCACTCAAATGCCCTCCCAGCGTGACTATTACGAATGCCTTGGTGTCGAGAAATCGGCGTCGGCGGACGAGATCAAAAAGGCTTACAAGAAGCTCGCGCTGAAGTACCACCCGGACCGCAATCCGGGCGACGAGGCGGCTGTCGAGAAGTTCAAGGAAGCCTCCGCGGCCTATGATGTGCTCTCGGATGCCGACAAGCGGGCTCGCTATGACCGCTTTGGTCATGCAGGGGTGAACGGGGCCGGAGGCGGTGGTCCCCAGTTCCACGACCTGGGAGATATCTTCGAACACTTCGGCGACATCTTCGAAGGGTTCGGGCTGGGCGGTGGTCGCCGTCGCTCGCGAGGAGGAGCCCAGCGAGGCAGCGACCTGCGAACTTCGGTCACGATTGATCTGAAGCAGGCTGCCACCGGGATCGAACGCGAGGTCGATGTGCCTCGCAAGAAGACCTGCGAAAAGTGTTCGGGCTCCGGCAGTGAACCGGGTCACCAGCCTGAACGTTGTGACTATTGTGGCGGTCAGGGCCAAGTAATTCAGTCTCAGGGATTTTTCCGACTGCAAACGGACTGTCCGGCGTGCCGCGGTCGGGGAACAATTATCCGGCACAAGTGCAACGGGTGTTTCGGCTCGGGCCGGATTGACGAGAAGGTCACTCTCAACGTCAAAGTACCGGCTGGAATCGACAACGGCATGCAGCTGTGCCTACGCGGCGAGGGCGAGGCGGGAACGAACGGCGGACCACGTGGTGACCTGTACGTCGACGTTCATGTGCGTCCCCACTCGGTCTTCAAGCGTGAAGGTGTCCACCTGGTCTGCCAGGTTCCGGTCAGCTACACGCAAGCGGCGCTGGGCTCCAAAATAGAAATCCCCCTTCTGGAGGGAAAAACCGATGTCGAACTGTCCCCTGGAACACAACCCGGTGAAGTCATACGTCTCCGAGGAAAAGGGATGCCCGATCCGCGCGGCGGACGTACCGGGGATCTCCACCTCGAAATCCAACTCGTCGTCCCGAAAAAGCTGGATGCCGAACACGAAGCAGTCCTCCGTCAGCTGGCCACGCTGGAGCAGGCCAACGTAATGCCGCACCAGAAGAGCTGGTTCGACAAGGTGAAAGCCCTGTTCACCGGAGACGAAGGGACAGCTTCCTAGGCGTTACCTACTGCTCGCACCCACCGGTCGCATCCTCTGAACTCGAACAACTGACATTCCATCGAGACAAGTCTCATGTCCAAAACACCTGAACAACCTTTCGACCGTGCCTCCGACGAGGAATCCCCAGAGATCCTGTCAGCGGACATGAGTTCTCCCGACGAGAACGTCAGCCTCGCGGATCAACTCGCAGCTGCGCAGGCGGAGCGAGATGAGAACTACCAGAAGTACGTGCGTGCTCTCGCTGACATGGACACGTATCGTCGGCGTGTTATGAAGGAGCGGGAAGACGATCGCCGGTTCGCACCGCTCTCTCTCGTCAAAGACCTGCTGCCGAACCTCGACAATCTCCGTCGGGCAATCGACGCCGCGAAAACCGCCAGCAGTATTGAAGACCTGTCGAAGGGTGTCGATATGGTCCTCAAACAAGTTGATGAGACGCTGGCCAAGCACGGAGCCAGTCCGATCACCAGTGTCGGCCAACCGTTCGATCCGAACCTGCACGAAGCTGTGGCCCAGGCCCCCTCTGCGGATCACCCGCCGATGACCGTGCTGCAGGAGTTTGAACGCGGGTACGTGCTGCACGACCGGGTGATCCGTCCCAGTAAGGTGCTGGTGTCGAAAGAGGCCTAGGGCCCAGAGCCTATGGCCGAGGGACAGAGAAATAGCTCTGTTCCTCTAAGACCGAGTCACATTCCATTCTTCCCCCTAGGCTCTCAGCCCTAATCCCTAGGCCTTCCACCATGCCGACCTACGACTACAAGTGCAAAAAGTGCGATCACGTCTGGGAAGAGTTTGCGTCGATCAAGGCTCCTCCCACCAAGAAGTGCCCCGCCTGTAAGAAGAACTCCGCCGAGCGTCAGATCAGCTCCGGGGCGGCGATTCTGTTTAAGGGGTCTGGCTTCTATCTGACCGATTACCGCAGCGATTCTTACAAGAAGGCTGCAGCTGCCGACTCCGCGGCGAGTTCCGCTCCGAAATCGGACAGCGGCAGCTCGTCCAAGTCGGACAGCAAGCCCAGCGGTGGCAAGAGCGATTCCTAGCAGCCCATTCGGGTTCACCCCGATTGTTGAAATCCCCAGGCGGATGAGTGATCAACTCACCCGCCTTTTTCATTGGGGATAAGCGTCCGGGGGCCATGACTCCGACCTCTCCACCTTCGCCACCAGCGAGGACGATTCCAGATCACGACGGCCCGGATGTGAGCCCGCTCAAGTGGGATCGGCTTGTATAGACACCCCGTGCTGTCCGAATTGTGATGACACTTCGCGAAATCTGACGACAGCCTCGACTCGACTTCGTGAGAGCACCATTCCTTGTATATCAAGGAAATCAGGCTGCGCGAGTGAAATCGGATTCGCATTCCTGTTATGGCACGACTGGTGCTTTAACTCTTGTCATCGAGACGAGCAAGTAACTCGCCTGTAGGACGAAAGGCAAATGACGAGGAGACAATCATGTCACGCTTCATCTTCACCTGTGTTGCAATCGTGGGACTTTCACTGGCCAGCGTGGGTTCGACCTACGCCGGATGCGGAGGGGGTGGTTACGGCGGCGGGTATGGTGGTGGTGGCTACGGTGGCCAGTACGGTGGTGGATACGGCCGGATGTACAGCGGTTATGGAGGCTATGGCAACAACTACGGTGGGATGTATCAACCCGCATTCCGTGGTGGATACGGATACGCCCAGCCTCAGATCATGCTCAACCTGGGATACTCCCGTTATCCCACCATGGGCAGCTACGGTTACCACAACCATGGCCACTCGTTCCACCGTTAATCGGTGTCTGAGTCCCTCATCACTCTCCGATCAGAGGCATCACCGCCTCCGGTCCGGAGAGTGATTCTATTTGGGGCGTCCGATTGCTGATGGCAAATCGCCGTGTTACTCGACATATAGGAACCGATTCGCACACAAGAGTGACTGGCACCAGATAGCCAGGGCTTGTTGCGGGGGAGGAGTGATCCCCTCTTTCTTCTCGGCAGCCGCCAGGCGAGCTTCGTAAAAGGACGTCAACTCCGAGATGAGCCGCACCGCTGCGGAGATGGTTTGCTCGTCCGGCTTTTCACCGAAGGCCAGCTGCCAGCCGCGGCGAATCTGAGCTGGGATGTCGACGCCGACCTCGCCCACGATCCGCGTGGCCATGCGATCCGATTCCTTGAGAACCAGATCACTGTTCATGAGTAACAACGATTGCGGCGTGGCTGTCGATTGATTGCGGACATCGCAGTTGGGGCTGGTGCTGGCGACATCGAAGGGCTCCATGATTCCCAGGGGCATGGAGCGCCGGACCTGAACGTAAATGCTGCGGCGATTGAGCTTGGCCCCCATGCCGTCCGACTTGCCAATCAGGATGCCGTTGCCATCGCGTGTCCCCGTCGCCACCACGATCTGGCCGACTTCATCGGGCAGCACGGTCACGGGGGCTCCCCCGACCTCATCGCTCAAACATCCCGACACATCGAGGACGGAATCGCGAATCACTTCCGCTTCGAGCCGTCGCATCGACATCCGGGCGAGCCATTTGTTCTCGGGGTCGACCTGATCAAGAGCGGGCGTCCGCTGTGAGGACTGGCGGTAAACCGTCGAGTTCACGATCAACCGGTGCAGGTGTTTCAAACTCCAGCCACCGCGAACGAACTCGTCCGCCAGCCAGTCGAGCAAGTCGGGGTGTGTCGGCTTCGCGCCGAGGACTCCGAAATCCCCCACGCTCGACACGATGCCCCGACCGAAGTGGTGCATCCAGACTCGATTCACCAGCACGCGACCAACCAACGGGTGTGTCCCACTGGTCAGTGACTTGGCAAAGGCCAGACGGCGACCAGTCGTGGGCCGGTTCGGATCCTTGGCGGGGATCGCAGACACACGATCCCCCAGTACGCTCAAGTCGCCGGGCTCGACCGCCTCGCGGGGCTGGTTGACATCCCCTCGGAACAGAACATTCGAAGTCGGGATCTGGCCGACCACTTCCGTCAGGCACGCCACCATGTTCTGCGGGGGACGTTTCGCCATCGCAGCTGCCAGCATGTCGTCGAACTTCTTGTTGTGCTCGGCGATCTTGCCCGGCTCATAGAGGATGGCACTTCCGCCATCGACGTTCAGGCTGGGATTGTCTTTGAGGAGCATCTGCTGGAATTCGTCGCGTTTATCGGCTGGCGTGTTACGAGCCAATCGGGCAGCCCCCTGCAGTTCGGGGTCGAGCTTCTCGACCTCGCGCTCGAAGATGCTCTCCACGATGACATTCAACGCCACAGTACGTTGTCCGTTGACCTCGGCAATTTCCTGATTGGCCTTGTCGGCCTGCGCGTGATCTTCGGGGTGCCACAGGTTCACGAGCCGAGCTGCAGGTGACCGCCAGTTCTTCGTATCAAACGCCGGATCAAAGATCGCTCGCAGGCGGTGGTAATCGACCTGCGAAATGGGATCGTACCGATGGTTGTGACACTGCGCACAACCCACTGTCAGTCCGAGCAGCGAACTCGAAACGATCTTCAAAGTGTCCGCCACGACGTCGTTGCGGGCGACGTTCGGATCTGCCACTGACGCGCCCGTACCATCGGGAGCCATCCGCAGGAACCCGGTCGCCACCAGCAGGTCAGCCTGCTCCGGCGTCAGCTTCTCATACGGCGGGGTGAGGAGTTCATCGCCGGCCAGCTGTTCGGTGATGAACTGATCAAACGGCTTGTCGTCATTGAGTGACCGGATGACGTAGTCGCGATAACGCCAGGCCCACTCGCGTACAGGGTCCTCTTCGGTGTACCCATCGCTGTCGGCGTACCCCACGGGGTCGAGCCAGTGACGGCTCCATCGCTCGCCGTACTGCGTCCGAGCCAACAGCCGCTCCACCAAGTCCTCATAAGCGGAGGGGCTCGGATCGTTCTCGAACGCATCGACCTCTTCCGGCGTCGGTGGCAATCCAAGCAGGTCAAACGACAACCGACGAATCAGCGTGCGGCGACTCGCATCGGGCGAGAATCCCAGCTGCCGTTCCTCGAGCGACTTGAGCACAAACGCATCAATGGGCGTCCGGACCAACTCCTGATGAGCCACAGCTGGCACAGCCGGTCGTTTCACGGGAACGAAGGCCCAGAAGTTCCGCTCCTCGTCAGTCCACTGTAGTCCGCGATCGAGTTTTTCCGGCTCCGGGCGGGCGGTGTGAGCCCCTTGAGCTACCCAGGCTTTCACCTTGGCCAACTGGTCGGCGGGGAGTTTCTTCTCGCTCGGGGGCATCTCGCCCGACTCGATTTTCTGGATGATCAGACTCGCAGCTGCGTCGCCTGGAACAACTGCGGGCCCCGTCTCGCCCCCCTTCAGCATGAAGCGAACCAGCCGCAGATCGAGCTGGCCTTCAACCTTTTCCTCTTCCCCGTGGCAGTGCCAGCAATGCTCTTTGAGAATGGGGCGGATCTCGGACTCGAACTTGAGCTGCGTCTCCTCAGCCCGCACGCCGGGAGCCCAAGTCAGCGTCGTCAACACGTACGACACCACGCAGCGCAAGATGACATTCGATCGAAACATCGGGAGGGCCGTGTTGGAGGGTTATCTGGCGGGAGGCATCGCACCATCCAGGCCGAGCGGGTTTCCCCTGACTCGCCGACGACGCATAAGCCTTCGTTGATTATCCCGCCTCTGCCCAGCCAAATCAACGGGGAAACGGTGTCGAAAACCGCCGACCGGAAAATGTTGGGCAGCGAGCTCTCGTGACTCTCGGACCTCCCGGCCTGAGCATGCTGAACTCCCGCGCTGCCCCCTATCCCGCCAAGGCGTTTTCTCCCTTGGCCCAGCGCGAGGCCGCATCCCGGCTTTCGAGAACCACGGTCAACGCCTCGTTCAATTCGTACAGGTTGCCATCCAGCCCCGCTGAACGCAGCCCCGAAACGATTCCGCTTTCCACCTGAGTGTGATCGAGCTGGCATGGCTCACTCCCCCGGTCATTCGTCAGGCTACACCATCGACAGTGCAGCGGGCGGGCGTCGAAAGCTGCACAGCCCCCTTCGCGACTCAACAGAGGACAGACGATCCGCTCCCTCGCATATTGTTCCTGCGTCAAGCCCTTGATACGGCGGGCATTCGACCGCGAGAGTTCGAGGATCCGCTGGACTTCGAACGACGGTTGGGTATTACGAATCGTCTCCGCGATCGCCAGAGTCTCCGGGGTCGTCACGAGAATCTGATGATTCGAACAACTGGGACAGAGAGCTTCCATCGACAGGGAGCGAGTCCCTCGAACTCCCGCCTTCTGAACGGCCCCAGCGTCCGTGAACGCGATCTCGCCAAACGCAAATGCGGTCAGAGTCATCCCCAAGAGAAGGACCATCAACATTGCCAGAACGACGACCATGAGCATTTCATCGACTCCTGTCGAGCGGGATCACTCGTGTCACTTGCTCCCATCAAAAGCTGCAAATGACATTCCGTAAGTGATGCCGCGTGAGGTGCCGGCCTCATCAATGAAAGGACTTCAAGCTGAGTTCATCCGCAGGGAGATTCTGAAATCCGCCTCTGATCAAACTCTTAACGGTCAAACAAGAATGCCTGTCGTACTGCATGCTCGACTGTGCAGATGTGCGTATTCGATCGCGAAGTGTGCCAGCTGAGCACCTTGTCGCGTGTATCCGGGACCGAATCCCCCCGGCATATCATTTGCCCATTTGGATGCGTACGGCATCTCGGGCGGACTCTTCCGGCTCGGACTGGCCGGGAGACCCGAGTATGCAGCGCATGAGAGAGTTTCTAAGGCACTCCGGCCATTTGTGGATCCTGGCTGTGGTCTTGGTGATCGCCGGAGGAGTCGGGCTGTTCGCTCGCGGGCGTTTGATCCCGCCGACCTATGGAGAGCAGCCGAAAGGCGTCTACCGCGAAGCAGCTCTGACCGAACTGGCGGCTCGCCCCAGCCGCTGGCAAACGGATGCGACCTGCCTGGAGTGCCATCAAAACGTGGCCCATGAGCGCGAAGGTTCGCTGCATGAAGCTGTCAGCTGCTTTCATTGCCATGGCGTTGGACAGAAACACGTCGAACAAGCCCGCCTGGCTGCGAAGACCCCAGGGACCAAGGTCGAGCCCGCCCAGAAGTGGGACGGCGATTTTCTCACCAGCATCGATCTCTTCCTGACGAAGGACAAACGCACTTGTCTCTCCTGCCATCAGAACGCGGTCGGCATGCCAGCTGGTTTCAAGAAGATTGACGAGCAGCAACACCTCGCCGACATGGGAGCTGAGAAACCTGATTCCCCCGAGGTCTGTTCGGAATGCCACAAGGGGCACAACACCGCTCCCTGAACCGCCTGCCTGCTATCCCCACCAACACCCTGCTCTGCAGCCCGCCCCCCGCACCCACCTGTTCGCCTGCCTTACATCCTGGAGAACTCATCCATGTCAGCGATGAATGAACGATCGCGCTTGTTGCCCATCCTGAATCAGGATGACGGGCACCAGTGCGGGAACAGTGGCGGATGTCACGGCGAAGGTGGCTGCAAAAGTGGATGCGACGAACAGTCACGACGCCAGTTCCTCGAAGGTGCGGTGACCCTCGCCTTCGGAACTCTTCAATTAACCATCCTTAACGCAGCTGCGAGTGAAGCTTCGGCAGCGGTGCCAACGGCTGGAGCACAGGCAGCCTCGACTTCGCACGCTGCGACAGGCAGACCAATCTACGGCTTCCTTGTTGACTCCGAGAAGTGCATCGGCTCGGGCAAATGCCTGACCGCCTGCCGCATCGAGAACGATGTTCCCGAGGGATACAGCCGCACCTGGCTCGAACGGTACATCCACTTCAAGGACGGCACGATCCAGGTCGACAACATCCCCGAAACGGGTGTGTCGACTCTCCCCGCCATCGATCCCGAGACGGTCGACCGCGCCTACTTCGTCCCCAAGCTCTGTAACCACTGCGAGGACCCACCCTGCAACCAGGTCTGTCCGGTGCATGCAGCGTTCACATCGCCCGAGGGAATCACACTGGTCGACTCCCAGACCTGTATCGGATGTGCGTACTGCGTTCAGGCGTGCCCCTACGGAACTCGTTTCATCAATCCCAAGACCGGCACCGCCGACAAGTGCACCTGGTGTTACCACCGGATCAAGCGGGATGAACAACCCGCCTGCGTCGAGGCCTGTCCCGTCGGAGCCCGTCTGTTCGGTCGAGTCGATGACCCCGACAGCGAGATCAGCCAACGGATCAAACAGATCCCGACCCACGTGCTGAAAGAGTCGATGGGAACCCATCCCAAGACTCGTTACGTCGGTCTCTCTCAGGAGGTCATCTAACATGCACGAGGCTTCCTTCGTCTTTCCAAACGACCAGCATGTGGTGTGGAGCATCATGATCGTGCTCTATCCGTATCTGACGGGGCTGGTCGCGGGAGCATTCGTGGTCTCAGCGCTGTACCACGTCTTTCATCGCCAGGCTCTCGCTCCGGTGGCGAAGCTGGCGCTGGTGACCTCGCTCTGCTTCTGTTCCTTCGCCACGCTGCCGCTGCTGCTGCACCTGCATCGCCCCGAGCGAGCGTTCAACGTGATGCTCACCCCCAGCGGAACATCCGCGATGGCGGGCTTCGGATTCATCTACAGCCTCTACATGCTGGTGCTGATTGTTGAGGTCTGGCTCGTCTTTCGTCCCGAGATCGCTCAGCGAGGCCAGACGACGGGCGGGCTGCTCGGCTGGGTCTATCGCGTCGTCTCACTCGGCATCAAAGAGGTGAGCGAGGAGTCCAAACGCATCGACAACAAGTTGATCAACTTCCTCGCCCTGGCCGGGATCCCGGTGGCCTGCGTCCTGCACGGCTATGTCGGTTTCCTGTTCGGAGCCATCAAGGCAAACCCGTGGTGGTCGACCGCTCTGATGCCGGTGATCTTTCTCACCTCAGCCATCGTGTCGGGGATTGGCGGGTTGATCCTGCTCTACCTCGTCGCCAGTTGGAGGCGGGGCGTTACGGTCGATGCCGAATGTCTGCGGGCGTTGTCGAAGTACTTGTGGATGTTCCTGGTCGGGGCGGTCACGCTGGAGCTGCTGGAGGTTGTCCACATGGCCTACGAATCACACGAAGAGTGGCCGGTCATCAAGACGTTAATCACGACCCGGTTGGCTGTCTCTTACGGGGTGATTCAACTGCTCATTGGATCGGTGATTCCGCTACTGCTGTTGCCGCTGACGTTCTGGTCGGGGCTCAGTCGTCGCGGGTTGGCGATCGTCAGCGGTCTGTGTTCGGTACTGGTCCTGATCCAGGTCTTTGCGATGCGCTGGAACGTCGTCATTGGCGGCCAGCTGTTCTCCAAGAGCTTCCGCGGGTTCGTGACCTATCACCTGGAATGGCTCGGCCGTGAGGGGATACTGGCTGCGGGAGTGGTCATGTTATTGCCGATCATCGCCCTGTGGGTGGCGGGTCGCCTGCTGCCGCTCTGGAATACGGGCGACGCTCATTGAGCGATGACCGACTCCCGGTTGGTTCTTCGGGAGGGTGAAGTTCCTGCTGAGCCGCATTCGTAAGTGGGCGTCTGTCCGTGAGAGCGGCTCAGCAGGAGCTTCGCCCTCCCCTCCGAGACCGCGTCTCCACAACGAACTCGCGGCACCCTTCCGCTTCAGCTTTTCAACCCGCTGAGTTATGTTTCCGGGGAGTATGACATCCCTGGAGTATGATTTATGTCCGCTGGTTCTTCTTCGTCCTCGCCGACTTCTCGCACCATTGGCATGATCGGCCTGGGCCTGATGGGAACCGCAATGACCGAGCGGTTTCTCGAACACGGGTACTCCGTCCGAATCTGGAATCGCTCGAAAGATAAGGCCGATCCGTTGCTGCCGCTCGGAGCTGTCTGGAGCGATAACCCGCTGGCGGAATGCGACCGAGTCATCATCAGCCTCTATACCACTCCCGTCGTGGAAGAGGTCCTCGACCAGCTGAAGGCCGGTCTCCACTCCGGCCAGACCCTCATCGACACGACCACGGGAGAGCCCGAGCAATCGATCGCTCTCGCCAATCGCCTGGCCCAGCTGGGGGTCAAATACATGGACGCCCCGATCTCGGGGTCAAGCGAGCAAACCCGTCGCGGCGAAGCGACCGTACTGGTCGGCGGAGGACGCGAGACGTTTGACGCCTGTGCCGATCTGTGGGCGATCATGGGACAGCGAGTCTTCCCCGTCGGGGCGGTTGGCAGTGCCGCGAAGATGAAGCTCGTGAGCAATCTGGTCCTCGGCCTCAATCGCGCCGCCCTCGCCGAGGCCCTGATCTATGCCGAATCGATTGGCGTCGATCCCGCGGCGGCCCTGGAGGTCCTCAAAGGAAGCATGGCCTACTCCAAGGTCATGGACGTAAAGGGCCGCAAGATGCTCGACCGCGACTATTCGGTCCAGGCCCGGCTGTCTCAACACCTCAAAGATGTTGTGCTCATTCTGGAAACTGCCCGGCAACAGGGCGTCGACCTTCCAATGTCGACCATTCATCGCCAGCTGTTGGAAGAGGCCGAACGCCGGGGCTTCGGCCAGCAGGACAACTGCTCGGTCATCGAAGCATGGCGGGGCCAGACCAAGTCGCAGCCATAGCCGATCGTTTTCGCACTGACAAAAAAAGCGAGCAGACATTTCGGTCTACTCGCTCGCTATCAGCTGGTCTGAGATCGCTCACCAGTTGCTCTCACTAGGGAGCGGGAACTGGCGGATCTGCCGGGGTGGGATCACTGGAGGCAGCTGCCCCGTTCGGCATAGGCGTCGGAGGCGGTGCGACAGTGGGAGCGGGAGTTGGGGCCACAGCGGGAGCAGGTGCCGGAGCTGCTGGAGGCGGAGCTGTGGCACGGTCGGGGATCTTTCCATCCCAACCAGCATCCACCGAGAGCAGCTTAACAGCCGATGCCACCCGGCTCAGCTGACTGGTGGCGGATTGCGAGACACTGCCCGATGGTTGGAACCGCTCGATCGCGGGCGACACCGTTGCCAGCACTCCATTCAACTCGGCCACCAAACCGAGGGTCGCCTGCGGGTCGTTGCTGGCTCCCACCAGCTGTTTCGAAAACGTGATCATCAGATACGTGTCGCGGTAGACCTCGTTGAACTGCGGGTTCCCGGAATATGACTCATGCAGCGTCACACACAGGGCGTTCGTACGCTGAGCGACCGCGTCAGCCAGCAGATTGATATTGGCTCGTGCCCCAAACGTCACGCCAGGTAACTCTGACGATGGCGTCGAGTTTGTGGCTGGAGTCACCACGATCGAAGACTGGACAGTTGGGACCGACGCGCTGACGACGGGAGTGGCACTTCGATAAACGTACGGTGTCGAGTACTGCGGGACATAGACATTGGTGCTGTAACCGGGGTACGAGTTGTAGTACCCGCCCGGGTAGCCCCGGTAGCCGTTGTAGTACCCCAGCCCGTTCCCGTAGTAGCCTCCGTAATATCCACCATACCCGCGGTAGTACGGATAGCTGCCGTAGCCGAAGCCGAGCCCGCCTCCCCCGATGTAGATCCCACCGCCGCTGTAATTGTGATGGTGGTGGTTGTACGAACCTCCACCGTACCCGCCTCCGTGATGGTACCCACCACCGTTGTGATAGCCACCGCCATGGTGGTATCCCCCACCGTGGTGCATTCCGCCGCCTCCATGATGCATCCCGCCACCGCCTCCGTGGTGGCCGCCTCCGCCGTGATGTTGTGCATACGCCGTTTGAACCGAACCACTCGACAGCAACAAAGCAATCGCGAGGCTGCCTGACAAAAATAAGCGGGTCATCTTAAGACTCCTGGACATCTTCCGAGGGGGCCAATCAGCCGCACACTCATTCGGAAGCTTCAGAAATTCTACCCAGCCAACTCCGCAACGAGAGAAGAAATATGCTTTCACTCCAATGCAATGCGCCCCTTCTCATTCTTCGTAAACCCGTCCTGAAGGTGCTGGAGCAGTGAGGGGTTCTCCAGTGGCCCCACAGCTGCCAGACTGGCGTTCGATTTCTTCCCTCTCAGAACTACAATTCGCTCGACAAGACTGGGAAGTCCCCAGCGAGCATCCCATGCTTGCCGCGGCCTCCCCACTGCTGACAGTCTTGCTGACGGATGAACGCTGACTGCGAAACTTGTGAAAGGAATCCCATGCCACTGCCCCGCATCGCTCAAATTCTTCTCGAAGGTCAGCCCGGTACGGCGATCGAAGTGGCAGGCTGGGTGCGAACACGCCGCGACAACAAGGGCGGGTTCTCGTTCATCGAACTGAATGACGGCTCGTGCATGTCGAACCTGCAGATCGTCGTCGACAGCTCCGTCCCCGGATATGCCGAGACGATCAAACTCGTTACCACCGGGGCCAGCATCCGCGTGGCGGGCGAACTCAAAGCTTCGCCCGGAGCTAAACAACGCGTCGAGTTGCACGCCCAGACGCTGACTCTGCTCGGCCCGGCGGACGCCCTGAAGTACCCGCTGCAGAAGAAAGGCCACAGCTGGGAGTTCCTCCGGGAGATTGCTCATCTGCGACCGCGCACCAACACGTTCGGCGCGATGGCCCGCGTGCGCAATACGGTCTGCTACTCGATCCACCGATTCTTTCAGGAACGCGGCTTCCTCTACGTCCACACACCGATCATCACGACCAGCGACTGCGAAGGCGCGGGCGAGATGTTCCAGGTCACCACTCTCGACCTCGACAAGGTGGCTGCTGGGAAGGGACCGCTGCAGAAGTCGGATACTCCCGCAGCTACGCCAGCGATCGACTACACACCAGACTTCTTCGGCAAGAAGGCCTCGCTGACCGTCAGTGGCCAGCTCGAAGGCGAGACCTTCGCTACAGCTGTCGGGCCGGTTTACACCTTCGGGCCGACCTTCCGAGCCGAGAACTCGAACACCACGCGGCACCTCGCCGAGTTCTGGATGATCGAGCCCGAGATGCCGTTCTATGAGCTGGCCGACAACATGCAGCTGGCTGAGGACTTCATCAAGACGATCATCCGTGATGTCTTGCGTGACCGGGCCGAGGACATGGAGTTCTTCAACGAACGGATCGACAAGACGATCCTCACGACGCTCAAGAACATCCTCGACCACGACTTCAAACGCGTCAGCTACACCGAAGCTGTCGAGATCCTGACCCAGTGCGGTCAGACATGGGAATATCCCGTTGAGTGGGGTATCAACCTCCAGGCGGAACACGAGCGTTACCTGACCGAAAAACATTTCGGCCAGCCGATCATTGTCTATGACTATCCACGAACGCTGAAGCCCTTCTATATGAAGTGCAACGCCGACGGGAAAACTGTCCGGGCGATGGACGTGCTGGTCCCCGGAGTCGGCGAAATCATTGGTGGCAGCCAGCGTGAAGAAGACCTCGACACACTGCTGGCCCGCATGCAGGAGTGCCATCTGAACCCCGAAGACTACTGGTGGTATGTCGACCTGCGCCGCTACGGCACGGTCCCCCACGCCGGCTTCGGCCTCGGCCTCGAACGCGTCCTGCTCCTCCTCACCGGCATGCAGAACATCCGCGACGTGATCCCGTACCCAAGATTCCCGGGCAGTGCAGATTTTTAAAGTAAGTGTCTGGGTGAGCCGGAAGCGTCAGCGCCCGGAGCCGAATTCACTGGCAGCTGCCCGCCTGATTGGCGAGCCTCTCCTCGCCCGTTACCATCACCTGTGCGTGGCGTTGCCCGCATTCGGTTCAGTATCTATCTAGTTTGGAAGTTTCGGTCATGGCGGAAATGCACGACGGAAATCGCGGACGGAAACTGCATACGTCACAGCTCCGCAATTTTGATATGCGGATTGCAAATTTGCGGTGTCTGTATGACGGATTTTCAGTAGACGAGAAGTCTCGCTTTCGAGCATGGGTTAAACGTGTTGAATCACTCAGTGTTGAAGGTGATGAGTGGTGCGCAATGCTCCGCATTAAAACTGAGTTCGATGTTTGCGATGATTCAGGGAACACCATAAGTTGGTGTGACGCGGAGTTTTCGGCCTCAACGATTTTGAGTGCCATTCGTGCCTGGGATGCTGGGCAAGAATATGCACCACCAAGCACTCGACCATAAATCACATGCATAACTCAACCTTGTGACAATTCATTGAAAACGACGTTTGTTTGTTAGCGTCCGTCTCGGCCACAGCCCCCCCGCCCGATTGGCGAGCCTCTCCTCGCCCGTTACCATCACCTGTGCGTGGCGTTGCCCGCATTCGGTTCAGTATCTACTTCTTGAGTCGCACCGGAGTTCATCATGGGGCAGTGGCCAATCGGAGTCTTCACCTCAATCGACGCAGGGCTGGGCGTCCACCTCGATGTCGCCAAGGACCTGGGCATTCCCAGCGTCCAGATCCACGCCCCGCACGCCGGGACTCGTAACGCCGCAGCTGCGGAAGCATTCCTCAAGCGATGTTCGGATGCCGGGATCACGATTACGTGCGTCTTCTGCGGATTCGAGGGCGAGAGCTACGCCGACATCCCAACCACAGCTCGCACCGTGGGGCTCGTCCCCGAGGCGACTCGTGCCGAACGGCTGAAGGAAGCCAAGGAGATCGCCGACTTCGCCCGCCTGCTGGGCTGTGACACGGTCGGCATGCACATCGGCTTTGTGCCCGAAAAGTCATCGGCGAGCTATGCCAGCCTGCTGGAAGGAACTCGCGACCTGCTCGATCACCTGACCCGCAACGGTCAGAAGATGCATCTCGAAACCGGACAGGAAACCGCCGAGCACCTGCTGGAGTTCATCCACGATGTGCAGCGTCCGAACCTGTTCATCAACTTCGACCCGGCGAACATGATTCTGTACGGCACAGGCGACCCGATCGACGCTCTCAAGAAGGTCGGCAAGTACGTCCGCAGCGTCCACTGCAAGGATGCCAAGTGGGCTGCCGAAGGTCAGCGCGGCAAGTCATGGGGGAGCGAAGTCGCCCTCGGCGAGGGCGATGTCGGTATGGAGACCTACCTCAAGACACTCAAAGACCTCGGCTACACCGGCCCGCTGACTATCGAGCGCGAGATCCCGCACGATCCCACCCAGCAGAAGAAAGACATCGGCCAGGCCCAGTCACTTCTGACCGGCCTGCGTGCGAAGCTCGGTATGGGGTGAGTGATGAACAACTCGTCACACCAACGGTGACGATGCAATCGTCCAATGAACGAGGGGCCGTCGATCGGTCCCTCGTTTTTTGTTTTGGGACGGTACAAGACAGTCGAGAGCCTGCATCTTTCAACAGTGATGCGAGAGCATTTTTTGAACAGAAGGAAACGAAGGAAAGCAAGAAGAAGGAGGGAATTCGCCTCTTGTCACTGAGATGACAATCTGTCTGCTCGCGACTATCTCATGTGATCGCTCACTCAATTCCCAAACTCTCTCCCTGCCTTCCTTGCTTCTCTTCGTTTCCTTCTGTTCCAAATTCTTCTTCACGTCCGCATTCTCGGTGGACCTGTTCTACTTCCACTCAAAAACCAGTCCCGAGAGCCGTTCGTAGGCTTCGATGTACTTCGAGCGCGTGTGAGTAACGACCTCGACTGGTAGTGCGGGTGGCGGGGAGTTCTTGTCCCACGTGGTCGACTCCAGCCAGTCGCGGACGAACTGTTTGTCGAAGGACGGTTGCCCGCGGCCCGGAGCGTATTGATCCATCGGCCAGAAGCGTGAGCTGTCGGGGGTCATGACTTCATCAATGAGGATGATCTCCCCTTCGCAGACACCGAACTCAAACTTCGTGTCGGCGATGATGATGCCCTTGGTGCGGGCGTGCTCAGAGCCCTTCTGGTAGATCGCGAGGCTGCGTTCGCGGAGGGCGTTGGCGGTTTCGTGTCCGACGATCTCGCTCATGCGAGAGAAGGAGATGTTCTCGTCGTGTCCCTCTTCGGCTTTCGTCGCTGGTGTAAAGATCGGCTCCGGTAGCTGGCTGCACTCGACGAGGCCGCTCGGAAGTGGAATACCGCAGACTTCCTGAGATTGGCGATATTCCTTCCACCCCGAGCCCGCCAGATAGCCACGAACCACACACTCAATCGGGACCACACTCGACTTTTTCACGACCATGCTGCGACCGCGTAGTACTTCAGGATCGACGCCACTCGGCAGTGGCACCTCGGTCGGGTCCATGCTCAATAGGTGATGCGGCACCCCCAGCTGGGAGAACCAGAACTCGCTGATCTTGGTCAGCACCCGCCCCTTGTCCGGGATCCCGGTCGGCAGCACCCAGTCGAACGCACTGATCCGGTCACTGGCCACCAGCAACAGCCGGTCGCCAAAGTCATACACATCGCGAACCTTCCCTCGCCGAACAGGGATTCCGGGGATGTCTGATTGCAGAAGAGGAGTGCGAGACATAGGAAGAGAGTCGAGAGATCAGGGACGAGAGATGAGAGCCAGCGAGCGGCAGATGTAAGTCTGCCGTGAAACCGGGTGGCCGAAATGCGAGCTTCGGTTTCACACCCGCTTCTACAGCCACATCATACGGCTTCGTCTGCGTCCGTTCGACTCAGGACAGCAAACTCACAGGATCGATAGAGCGAGTTGCAAACGCCAGAGCAACGAGTACGACCTTTCAACGCAGGGCATGACGATGGGTGGCTGGGGACGGAGCGGAGCGCAGCCCCCAGCTGAGTTGGTCGATGCCTGTTAGCCTGGCTGGGGGCTTCCGCTGGTCGACCCCAGCCACCCGTCGAGATTCGTCTCGCATGCATCAGTTCGAAGGCGGGGCATCCAGGACTAAAACAACTTCTTACTATCAATCAACAACGTCACCGGGCCGTCATTGGTCAGGGAGACCTTCATATCGGCCTGGAATTTTCCAGTCTCGACAGTGATGCCCTGACCTCGGACTTCGGCGATGAACTCCTGGTACAGAGTGTTGGCCCGTTCGGGCGGCGCAGCTGCGACGAAGCTGGGGCGGCGGCCGGTCCGGCAGTCACCGAGCAGCGTGAACTGACTGACCACGAGCATGGCACCGCCGACATCGGCCAGCGAGCGGTTCATCTTCCCCGCGTCGTCTTCAAAGACCCTCAGCCCGACGATCTTCGTGGCTGTGGCGACAACATCCTCACGCTGGTCGTCCGCAGCGACGCCCAGCAGCACGAGAAACCCGGGACCGATCTGGCCCACGGTCTCTCCGTCGACCGTGACATCGGCCCATGTGACTCGCTGGACGACAGCTCTCATGGAGGGTCCTGACAGTCTGCTCGCTGACTCGTGAATGGACAGACAGGAATGTCTGTCCTACTCATGAAGCTCGGCAGTGGGACAGACATTCCTGCCTGTCTTGAGTGAAGAGGAACGGTGAATCGGCTCTAGCTGGCCGCGTAGAACGCATTGGCGGCTGCCACCCCCGCTCCGGCGGGAACCTTGCCCGCAAGACAGCCTTCCAGAGCTGCCAGAAACACGAGGACATTCCGCGGCGTACTCGTCTCCCCCATCAGTCCAACACGCCAGACTTTGCCCGCCATCGCTCCCAGCCCGCCGCCGATCTCAATCCCGAAATCGTTGAGCAGACGGCCTCGCACCGCCTTATCGTCAGCACCATCCGGAATGCGGATCGAGTTCAGCATCGGCAAGCGGTACTGCTCCGCGACGACGAAGCTGAGGCCCATCGCCTCGATGCCCGCTCGCAGTGCGAGGTGGTTCCGCTTGTGGCGGGCGAACCGCGCGGGCAGGCCCTCAGCCAGAGTCTGACGCAAGGCCTCATGCAGAGCGTAGTTCATGTTGATCGGAGCGGTGTGGTGATACGCCCGCGACTGGCCCCAGTAGTTCCGCACCAGCAGCGTGTCGAAATACCAGCTGGCGATCTTGGTCTTGCGGGCCGAGATCACATCGTTCGCCGCCTTGGAGAACGTGACCGGCGATAGCCCCGGAGGACAGCTGAGGCATTTCTGCGTTCCGGAGTAAGCGGCATCGACCTGCCACTTGTCGATCTCGACGGGCAAACCGCCGAGCGAAGTCACGCAATCCATCAGTAGCAGCGCCCCGGCGTTATGAACGATCTTCGAGATCTCTTCGATCGGCTGGAGGGCCCCTGTCGAGGTCTCGGCATGGACGATGCCGACGACTTTCGGCTGGCACTGCTTGACCGCCGCTTCGATCTCCTCGGGGGTGAAGACCTCTCCGTAAGGACGTTCGATCTTCGTGACCTCGGCTCCGCAGCGGGCCGCGACATCAGCCATGCGTCCTCCGAAAACCCCGTTCACGCAGACCAGCATCCGGTCGCCGGGCTCGATGAGATTCACGACGCAGGTCTCCATCCCCGCACTGCCAGTACCACTCACCGACATCGTCAGCTCGTTGGTCGTCTGGAAGACGCTGCGCAGCATCGACTGCACTTCGTCCATGACCTTCAGGAAATACGGATCGAGATGCCCGACCGTCGGTGCCCCCAATGCGGCCAGAACCGACGGTGCAATGTCGCTCGGCCCGGGCCCCATCAGAATACGACGTGGCGGAAACAGCGGAGCGGGCACAGCTGAGGACATGGAGAACTCCCGGAAAGGGGCGCACGGCACAAGTGTTGAAAGGAAGACGCAATATGTTACGAGATTCGAGATCGACAATCGACCAATGCCGTTGAGCAAACTCTTGAGTCATTATTGATGCGTGGACGGGAACGGTGACCGCGATTCCATTCGTCAATGCGGTCCGGGGACTTCTCCACAGTCGCATGGGCGGATACGCTATCCATGGCCTTGTTCACCTCGGCCATCTATCTTTCCGGAAGCCGGGCCATGACTGTCATCTCCCCACTCTTTCGCTCCCGCACGTTCTGGTTAGTGCTGGTCGGAGCTTGGCTGTGTCCCGGCATTGCCGAGGTCCTGGCCCAGGCCCCCGCTGCCCCAGCTGGCGGAACGACTGTCGTGGTTCAGGGACGCGGTCTGGCTCTGGAGTGGATTATCACGATTGCGATGTGTGCCGTCGCTCTGTTCGTCGTCTGCCGCTCGAGTCGCCGAAATTAGTTCGGGGACGTTCTGGTGAGTCTGCCTGTGTCTGGAGTGTCGGTCGTCATCACTGGTATCGGCATGGTGACGCCGCTGGGGACGACCCGCGAATCGACATGGTCGGCACTGCTGGCCGGAGAACGGGCCGGGACCGATCTCAATCTCGCCGGCATGGGACCGGCCTGGAAGGGTATTGCCCCCGATCCGCTATGGCGAGGCTGCCCGGTTCGGCGGACTTGGGACTATCCCGGCGAGCCGATCATCGGGGATGCCCTGGTCGCTGCGCGAGAGGCGGTCTCTCATGCGGGGCTTGAACATGGCGATCCGTGGCGCTGGGGATGTGTCCTGGGGGCCAGCAAGGGGGGAATGCACCTCGCGACACCGATGTTTGTCTCACAGTACTTGCGAGGCTCAGACTCCGCAGTGGCTCCCTGGAGTGGACTGGCGGACGATGCCTGGCGACAGATCTGGCCCGATGCTCCGTCCTCGGCTATCGCAAGTGAGTTCGACATTCGCGGACCTGTACTCGCCCCCGCAGCTGCGTGTGCTACGGGATTGGTGAGTTTGATTCGAGCAGCTGATCTGATTCGCGATGGCGTGTGCGATGTCGTGTTGTGCGGGAGCAGTGATGCCTCACTTCAGCCGTCGCTGCTCGGTTCATACCGTCGGCTGGGTGTGCTCGCTCGTCAGGGTGATCCGCGGACAGCCTGCAAACCATTCGATCAGGATCGGGATGGATTCCTGGTCGGCGAGGGAGCTGCGGTCATGGTCCTGGAGAGTCGTTCTCATGCGGAACGGCGGAGAGCTGTGCCGCTAGCCGAGTTCGTCGCGGGGCGGACGTTTTCGGATGGGTCAGGAGTCGCGGGACTCGACGAGTCGGCTGACGGGCTGTCCCGCGCGATCGCGGGCGTCACCTCAGCGGGAGGGCTCTCAGCTGCGGATGTCGATCTCGTGAACTTCCACGGAACAGGGACTGAGCAGAACGACCGGACGGAGGTCAGTGCGATGACGAAAGCACTCTCTGGTCGTCCGATGCAAGGTGTCGGCTGTGCCTTCAAGGGGGCTCTGGGCCACTTGATGGGAGCAGCGGGGAGTGTCGAGGTCGCACTCGCGGTGCTGGCTCTGCGGGATCAAGTGGCCCCGCCGACGGCGAATCTGCAATGCGTGGCGGACGACTTGAAGTCGCTCGGATCCCTCCGCTTCACGGGTCACACATCCACTCCGATGGCAGTGAACACCGTCCTGAAAACCTCCCTGGGCTTCGGCGGCCCGGTGGCTGCGGCGTTGCTGCGAAGAGTCGGTAACAGTAGATAGAACCTCTCCCACCAACCCGCAGCGTCAGCGAGGGCGAGTGGGTATGAGGCGTTTTTTGCTCATAGTCGAGCAGCAATTCGACAATTCTCCCGACGTCAAATTGCGAGTCACATCCAGCGACGCTCGCCCTCGCTGACGCTTCGGGTTGGTGAGGCGGGTCAGTGGATGGAATCAACTGGTCCGGAGATTGTCACCGGTTCAGTCGCGAGGCCTCTCGAGGTCACACTACGGATGCTTGGAGACCTGAAAAAAGGTGATGCTGACCAACTCAAGCCCAATTGCCAGGATTGTTCCCAGCGTGAACAACGCGTAACGAGTTGTTTTACGAGGTGCTCCTAACAGAGACACATAACCCTCAACCACATGCCCCGCACAGAAAGCGACGTTCGCGGCCACAGCACATTCAATCACAAAGACCGTGAACTTGGGTTCCGAAATCAACATGTGGATCCACGGAATCAAAGCAATTGCAAGTACGCCATTGTAAACAAGCCGCAACCACTCCCAGTGCCTGAAGACTGAGTCAGCAGATTCAACGGCGAGTTGTGGTGAGTCTTCCATACCGGTCGATGCCAGTTGCGATCACAAGAAGAGTCAGCCGATACCGCTTAAGTGGCCATGCCGCTGCGTTTCTCTGCCAGCCTCTCGCGCACCCGTTTCTCAATCGCCTTGAGAATGTCGTAGTCGCTCATGTACGGCGACTCGAACGCTGGTCGCAGCGGGAGCGGCACATCGTCCATGCGGTAGACCGTCCCCGGTGAGTTAATTCCATACGTCGCTGTCGTGAAGGCCACAGCTGCGACTCGGGCAGTTTCACTCATTTTGGGGTCGAGCGTGATAACCGGGATACTCTTGAGGTGATCCCGTGCGGGCTGGCTGAAGTTCGACATCGGGTCACTGGCGATGATGAGTGCGGCGTCAGCTTCACCGCGAGCGAGCAGGTCCGAGGTCGTGTACTCGCCGGGATTGAAGCGGGGATAGCCGCGACACAGGTTCACGCCGAACGGATACCCGGTCGACCACGTGACCACGTTATCAGCCCCGGTCACGTTACCGTGTCCCCGCATCGGTTTCGCGATCCAGCGGGTGTGCTTGTTCATGTCTCGGGCCAGGGCCAGGACCGCCCCACTGTTGAAGTGCTTGCCCCGCGTCATCGTCACGCCCATCCCGAACAGGATCGCCCCGTACTTGGCTTTGATCATGCCGTCCATGACCTCGCGCATCGTCTTGATCGAGATGCCGGTCTTCTGCTCGACACTCTTGTCGGGTTCCAGTCCCTTGGCCAGCATCCGCAGCGACCAGGCCAGCTCAAAATCGGAACGCGGTTTGATCTGCAGGAAGATATCGACCGCCTTGGAGCTCTTGGTCTTCCGCACATCGATGAGAACAGCTGTGCGGTCCTTGCGGCCGTTGGGAAGATACTCGCTCTTGGGCATGAGGCTGTATTTGGAGAAGTGCCGGGGGTGGCTCTCCGCCGGGTTTCCGCCCCAGAAGAGGAGATAGTCAGCCCGGTTGCGGATCTCGCCGAGGGTACTCGTGACCTCACCGACTCCCTGAAACGCCATTCCACTGGGCCCGTGACAGACGCTGGTCGTCGTGTCGATCATCCCACCGATCCAGTCGGTGATCGCCACAGCCACGCGCTGGGCTTCGCAGGTCGTATCTGAAAGACCATAGGTGATCGGGTAGTGGGCACTGGTCAGGATTTCGGCGGCGCGTTCAATCGCTTGTTCATAACTCGCGGGCTGACCATCGATGCGGGCGTCGGGTTCGTTCTCGATGTGGTGATTCAGGAACCACGATTTACCAAGAACGCAGGCCCGCTCTGCTTTGACGATCTTGTTGCCGTCGACGCTCAAGTCGATGTCATCACAGACACAGCCGCAAAAGGTGCAGGTGGCGTCCTGAATGATCTTCAGGTCGAGCGAATTCGCGGGAGCGACAGGGGCGTCAGTCGACATCAAGCTGTCCTCTGGATGAGGTACCGCAATGAGTATGGTACGAGGACCTCCACTGTCCGCGAATTCCTCAGGGGTGTCAATTGGAGGTGGCGGGCTGCGCGGGGAGGAGAGGCCGGCGGCGTGACGTCGTTGAACAGGAAACGCCCACCATTGTTCGCCCTCGCTGACGCTTCGGGTTGGTGATCCAGTGGAGGCGTTCATTCAAACAACAGGCCCCGCCCGGCGATCACTCTTCTGGTTTTCGGAACAGGTCGAGGAAGCGGTCTTCGTACTCGGCAAACACTCCGAGCCGGTCGAGTTCCTGCTTCAGTTCATAGGCCTTCGACCGGTCCTCTTTGGCTTGGTCAAAGAGCGACTCGATTGTCTGGTTGTCCTTCGGTGAAACGAGTGGCGGCTCTTCGAGGTCCCCCGACTCGTCCTCTGTCGCAGCTTGTTCCTCAGTCGCCCCCTCCTCGGTTTTCGGCGGCACGAGACGCAGCCCGCCTTCCATTTTGGTGAGCAAGTTACTCAGCTGTTGGCTGACTTGATTCGCCTGGTTCTCCAGTTCGCTGAGTTCGATCGGGATGCCTGACAGCTCGCGGAAGACCTTCAACACGGCCAGCGAGGCCCCCGGAAAGGGCAGCTGAGTGAAGAGGTGCGGGATCGCCCCGAGAAGGCACACACCGGGCATTCGCATCTCGGAGGCCGCCCCCAGCAGGACGCCATTCAGTCCTCCGATGTGTCCCTCGCGCAGGACCTCGACATCGGATTGAGAGACCTCGTCGAGCGCGCTGAGTTCCGTCGCAGCTGCCATCACGCGGGACTTCTCCTCGGGCCGCATCTGGGCCGACAGTGCAGCGAATGTGAAGACCCGTTCGACACCGAGCTCACGAGCAGTATCGATCAATCCACGACAGAGCGCCCGCTTGCCGGTCGGTGGCTGGGCCTCGCCGATGAACAGAACGAGGTCGCGTTTTCCCTCGGGGTCGCGCCACAGAAACAAACGATTACGCGGCACGCGGACCTGGCGGATGATTCCGTCTTTCACCTCAACGTGATCGACATCATACAGCTCACGCGGCAGGAACTCGGCAAAGACCCGCATCTCAAGTTTGGCGGCCAGATAGAACCCCGCGTTCATCGCGACGTGCCCCATCCCCGGCCAGACCGCAATCAGCCACGGTGATGCCAACTGTTCCGAATCAGAATCGCCGTCCATATGTGCTCGCTTGATGTCGAAGGGATCAGTGCGGTTTCAGGGGATTCCACACTGTCAGTATAGACAGCTTCCGGGAGTCTGTTCATCTACCGAGGCATGATCTGGCGGAGTCGCTCCAGGGCCTCATCTCGGGTGGCGATCTCGCCGTTGAGCTGGGCATCGCGAATTGAGTCGAGCAGAGACTTGAACTGCGGGCCGGGATGCAGACCTTGCTGGATCAGGTCGCGGCCGGTGATCAGCTCGGGCGGGTTGATCTGCTCGGGAGTATGCCGCGCGACATAGTCGTCAACGAACTCGATCGGAGAGAGCGGCAGGCAACGTGTCGTGCGAATCGCTCGCACCAGCTGCCGAAGATCGCCCGAGAGTGAGTGAGCGAGGACCCGCTTCAGCTGGGCGTCGGTTAGTGTCTCGGCATCGTTCCAGCAGTCGAGATGGGCGACCAGCCACGCGATACAGCTCATCTCATCCGAGGAGAGTTTCAGCCGACGAGTCAGAGCCCAGACGGTGCCCCGTGCTTCGGCCTCGCTGCGAGGTTCCGAAACTGGGGAGGCGATCTGATGCAGGATGGCTGCGGTCGCCAGCTCAAAGCGGGCGTTCTCCGGGAGCTGGCCAAGAATCCCCGCGATCGCCGGAGCCTCAGTCAGATCGACCTCCGGGAAGATCACATGCAGCAATCGCGTTTCGACCAGCCACTGAAACCCGCGGACCCGCGTCCGATGGGCGAGCATCTTTCGCAGCTCCTGGGCGATCCGCTCCGCACTGACGACGATCATCTCCGGAGACATCTGTGTCACAGCTGCGAGAGTGTGTTCGTCGAGAGTGAACTCCAGCGTAGCGGCGAAACGGACCGCTCGCAGCATGCGCAGCTTGTCTTCGGTCATGCGTTCGTGCGGGTCGCCAATCGCGCGCAGAACCTTGCGGTTCAGATCGGCCTGTCCCCCCACGTAGTCGAGCACGCGTTCTTCGATCGGGTCATAGAACATGCCATTGATGGTGAAGTCCCGGCGCTGGGCGTCTTCTTCGGGCGTTGAGAAGACGACCTCTGACGGACGGCGACCATCGAGGTAGACGCCCTCGGTGCGGAAGGTCGCGACCTCGACCTGTGTGGCGGATTTGTCGGGCGGAAGGACGATGATCACGCCAAAGCTCTGCCCGACTGCCAGTGTCCGCCGCTTGCCGAACAGGTTGCGGACCTGCTCCGGAGTGGCATTGGTCGCCACATCGAAGTCCTGGGCCTCGCGCCCCATCAAGAAGTCACGGACGCACCCGCCCGCCCAGAGGGCGACATACCCCGCCGCGCGGAGTTGTCGCACCACCTCGGTGGCGAATTCACGGGATGCCGTCGCACTGGTGGCCATCAATCGTCCTGATGCGGTGTGAAAACCGATATCTTAGCGACCTTCCGCCCGACGGAGAGGGTTGAGGGACAGGAACGTGCGATTGGGAGGGATCAATCGTCATGTGGATCGCCTGAGAAATGTGGGGAACACTGATCACCACTAATCTGCACTAATAAGGGACAGCAAATTGCTTCCCGTCATGCAGGATCCGCACTTTCTAATCCGCCACCTCTTCTACATTCTGAATCAGTGAAGATCAGTGGTGATGAGTGTTCCACCCCTCTTCATGCTGCGAATCTCACTGTCCCCCGATTAGCATTACTTCGATTTCAGCCCGAGCAGGACACCTTCCACGACACGGTCGCTGGGGAAGATCACGACCCGTTCCATGTCGGTCAGCCCTTCGAGGACCTCTGCCTCGTCGGAGTTGCGGTGGCCGATCTTGATAATGCGTCGACTGGCTTTCATATTGGGGCCGACCGTGAAGACCGCCCAGTCCCGATCGTGTCGAAAAAGGGCACTCATCGGCACCTTGAGGACATCATCGCTCTGCCAGGTGACGATCCGCGACTCGAACCGGAACCGGTCTCCAAACTGCTCCGGCACTTTGGAAACCAGATCGCCGATCACATTGACTCGCTGTTCCTCAACCCCCAGTGCGGAGACTTTTGTAAACGCTCCCGGCTCGACCAGTCGCACGCGGGCCTCGATTGGCGTGTCACCGCCCCAATGCTCGATATGCATTTTGGCCCCCGGCAGGATCTTTACGGCATCGGTCGATAGGACATCCACCTCGAGTTCCAAGTCGGTCGGGTCACCGATCTCCATCAACTGGGCTCCCGCCGGCAGAACAGCGGCACTCTCTTGAAAGACCTTCAGGACCTTGCCGCGAATCGGGGCCACAATGTCGAGGTGCCATACGGTACCTGCCGATTCGTCTCCGGGCTTGGTCCGGATCAAGGCTGCCTGAGCCATTTCCAGTTCGAACTTCGCAATGTCACGACCGAACTCCGCGGAGTGGTACTCCTCCGATTTCATGCGGGCGAGCATCTGAGCGTCTTCCACCGCCTGGTCATAGGTCGCCTCTCCCTGACGTAATCGCTGTCGGCGGTCGAGCATCGACTTGGTTGACTCCATGGCTGCTTTCGCGGCGGCCACGTTGGCCTCTGCTCGTCGAATTCCAGCTTCGGCAGCTTTCACGCGAGCCTCAGCTGAGGTGCGGGCCCGAGGATCGAGTAGTTCCGGATTCGTTGGCAGGATGGTGGCCAGCAGCGTTGTTCCCGCTGTGACAGTATCGCCGGGCTTCAGCTCGACTCGTTGCAGCTGCCCGGCCAGCGGGATGGAGACGACGTACTTCTCACGGATGCGGGAGCGGCCGTCCTCGTTGACGGTCACCTCCAGCGGTCCACGCTTCACGATCGACCAGTCAACATCCAGCGGTTGGGGGCGAAACGAATAGCCGATCGCCACCACCACGGCGATCGTGAACAGCCAGGAAACGATTCTCCGAAACCGAGCCATGCCATCGTTCTTTCAAAGCACCTGTGGAGCAGTTCCCGCGATGATGCGCCAGACTCTCCGCAATGACACCACAAAGCCGCCCGGGAGTTCGCGATTCCCGTTCTTGGAAATCCGCCGTGTCCCGGGATTGCTCCTGAATCGTAGAAGGTCGGCCGACCTGCCAACAGTCCACGTGTGATCGGAGCCAGCATCTTTCTATGGGGATTCGCAGCGACCGTCAGCCAAGAGTGTGGTTTACGGAGTTTTGAGCAGGTTTGGCTGGCCCTTAATCCAGTCGAACAGGCTGTCGCCGATCTGGAAGTAGCCGGTCTCTGCGGGGTGAACGCTGTTGTTCTGCCGCGTGATCTCCACTTGGCTGACGGCGTCCCGTTTGCTGGTTCCGGTCGGGTAGTTGTTCTCGCAGTCGAGGCCCAGATTGGTCGGAACAAGCAAAACTCCGGGGCGATTGGCGTACTCCGCCAGCAACCGCTCGACCATGCGATGGATGTTTCGCTTGTATTGCCAGCGGGTCTGGCCCGATCCGTAGTTGGCCCCGAACGAATCCTGCGACGTGGCTGGGGGAACGGGCAGCATGATAGCGATCTGCGTCGTGGGGCTGGCCTTGCGAACCATGTCGATCAGCAAGTCGAGATTCATAAACACATCACTGACCGCCGGTTCGATCGTTTCATCGTTGAACGAAAAGAGGTCGTTCGGACCGAGGAAAATCGTCACGAGGTCAGGGAACGTTCCCCCGTTGACGTCCTGGCAGTAGTGCGTGAAGTCGAGTTCGGGTTTTCCCGCCGCATCGGGATAAAGGAACGGGCTGCCGCGCTTGGAGTATTCTCCGGTGCGGGCGATTCCGGTGTAGTGAGTCGCGAAGCGGCGGGCGGTCCAGCCTCCGTAACCCTCATGTCGATTCGGTCCGGGTTCACCGACGAAATGCGAACCGATCAGTGTGAGCTTGGGGTTGCCGGGTTCAGCACTGCGATTCAGCAGACGTTGCGTGTACTGAGACGAGTGCGTCAGGCTGTCACCGACGCACAAGACGGTGAGTTGGCCCCCTTCGCCCTGATTGGCGGGAACGATTCGCAGGAGAGTTCTCCCGGTCGCAATGACCCGGTTCTCGGCATCTCGCACATCAAGCTGTAATTGGATATCGCCGACATCTGCTGCGGGAGGAACCCAGGTCCAGTGATCGGCCAGCTGATTGCCCCGCAGACAGTTCACGTCGAAGACAACATTGGCCGGGTTCGGGATGAGAACCACATTGTCAAAGTAGATGTTGCATTCCCGCCCGACAACAGCGGGGACCACGGGGGGAAGCGTCAAGCGGATCGTGCCCGGATTGGCCTGATAAGGATCTTCCGCGTGAACAAGCGGACCAGAGCTGATCGCAACAACCAACAAACACAGACGTAACCAACAGGACATGGAGAGACTCATCAGGAGAGGACATCGAGGGATGCGAGCGCTGGGGTGGGAATTACGAGTTTGCGGGGCGGGGGGCAGAGGGAAGGAGGCACTGCTCCAGCTGATCCAACTGGCGGTCGACGTCTTTCAGTTGATCAGTGGTGAGTGGTTGAGCACCAAACCGAACGGCGTAGAACGTTTCGACCAGCCGTCCAGGAGTCCCATTCAGGCCGGAAAGTTGGAACTGGGGTTGAAAGCGAGCTTCCGCGCGTTGGGCAAACTCACGCGGGGTGAGTGTCTCGATTTCCTCGAACCCGATCTGTTTCAACATGGCCATCAAGCGGGCATAGAAGGCCACGGTGATCTTTCGACGCTCATCCAAATCGCGAGTACGTCTCAGACCTCGCCACCGTTTCAACACCGTCCGCAGCCCCCACGCCAGTCCGCCCAGCATCAACAGCATCAGCCCCCCGAACAACAGCCCCGGCCCGCTGAACCATGCACTCGGCGTCATGGCGATCGCCTTGATCTGAGTGAACAACGGAAACTCACCGTGCATTAACCCCTCGAAGTTGCTCCGAATAGCTGCGCCAAGTTCCCGGAGTGGGCCATAGACCAGCTGTTCCTGTTGCGAGGTGTTGTAGCTCATCCCCTGAAACCAGAAGGAGCGAGTCCGCTCGGCCAGGTTGGTGGCTGTCTCTTTGGCCTTGGTGGCGACTGCCGTGTCGCGCTCCCCGGGGGTCGGGTCGAGAGTGATCCAGCCGCCATCGACGCGGGCCTCCAGCCAGGCATGGGCATGCAGGTCGCGGACCTCCAGATCACCCGTCAGTGAGTTGTACTCCGCCCCCTTGAACCCGCTGACCAGACGCGCCGGGATCCCAACACCACGCAGCATGAGTGCCAATGCCGAGGCAAAATATTCACAGTGCCCGCGTTTGCGGTTAAAGACAAAGTCCTCGACCGGATCGATCTTCGGATCATCCACCGAAAGATCGAGGGTGTAGCTGTACTCGGGGGAGTCGCGGAGATGCGACTCGAGAACCCGGGCCGCCTCCTCGGCGGTCAGTGCCCCATTCGGTCTCGATTTGGCCAGGATCTGCTTCGCCAGTTCGGTCAGTCGCGAGGACGGGGTGACCAAAAGTTTCTGGTAGTCAATCTCCAGCCCGAGTTGTCGGCTTCTCCGTCGTTCCCGTCGGATGGGCATGGACTGTGGCGGGACAATGGACACTGAGTAGCTGAATGGTTTCTCCAGCTCCGAATCCTGTCGTTTCAGAGCCAAAGTCACTGCATTAAAGACGATCTGCTCATTGTCATTGCTTGACCAGGCATTCAGAACTGCTCCCGGATAGAACAGAACGGGAGCCCCGATGGGCTGGATCGAGATTTGAACCTTGACCCGATGAAAATGATCTGCCCCTGAAGGAGCAGTCATCCAAAGGTAATCGGGGTATTTCTCCTCAGTCCAGGTCCCTTGTGAGTAGTTCTCCAGAATCGCGCCGCGGAAGAGCGGTTCAGCTCCGATGTAATTGGCCAGTTCTGCCTGCGAGAGCTTTTTGTTCGTTTCGCCAGTCATCGAGACCTGCATGACGAGTTCATTGCTCTCCATGATTTGGCCGATGTCGCCGAGCTTCACGTTCTGGGCAAACCCGGTGGCGGAACTGCCCGGCTTCCGGATGGCCGCTTTCGCCTCACTGTTCAGCTGGCCAATCCAGACTCGGGGAGTCAGCACAAAGAACGCCATCCCGACGACCAGCATCAAGACAAATGTCACCGCGTTTCCGCCGAGGAATCGCGGCGAGATCCAGCGACCATGCTCGTCGGTCCGAACTCCGTTACGGGCGATCGTCGTACGAGTCTCCGTTGTTGGGGAGAGTTCGGCGTCTGGGCGGCGTTGGGAGTCAGGAGCCAGGAGTTGGGGATCCACCAGAAGGGCCGCGCGGGCCAGACTCAGCAAGGACATCGTCCAGACCGTCGACGCGGTGTAGACGAACAGCGCTGCCCCAAACCATGGCTGGATCGTGAGCACGGCCCCCATCGCGACCTGCAGGACGGAGAGCGCGAACATCCACCACATGCGCTGCAGATCTTTTGACTGGAGCAAGAACGTCCACGTCAGGTAGGCCACCAGGTGCCCCCCGGCCAGCAGGCGAGCCTCCCCCTCATTGCGGAACTCGGCAAAGGCAAACCCAAATGCCGTCAGCGCCATCACGTTCAACAGGTACGTCGGCGGTCGAATCCACCCCAGCAAATCAATCAAAAACAACGAGCCAACCGCAATCGGCAACGTGACCAGCACCAGCGGGCTTTCCTCCGCAGCTGCGAAGATGCCCGCGGCAATACAGATCTGCAGCGTCAAACTGAAAAACAGAGTGTTTCGAAGCGTATTCACCGAGTGGGATCCTCGGACGTAAAGATGTCCTAACCAGAATAACCGGAACGCCCTACGTTGTCAGCCGTCCCCCGCATGGGTTCATAATCGATGAATTCCTCGACCAGACGCAAATAAGTTGAGATGTCCCCGGAACGCGGCGCTTGTGGTGGGTGGAATGCCGCCGTAACATGGGCTCCTTCCCCGGATCGGATTCGTGTGCCTAGCCCCTGTGCTCAGTGCCCGTACCCCGATCCGTCTTCGTTTCTTGTCGCCCAACCAGGTTCGACTGCTATGCCGCGTGTGTTCGTCAATCAATTGGCCGATGGATCGCCCGTCGAAGAGGTCTTCCTCCTCGCCGATCGACAGCTCCGCGCCAATCGACACGCCGAGTCGTATCTCCTGGCCCAACTCCGGGATAAGACAGGACAGGTCAGCGGCCTGCTCTGGAACGTCTCCGAAAATACCGTCAACCAGCTCCAGGTCGGTGACTACGTCAAAGTCCGAGGCAAAGCCCAGCTGTTCCAGGGCAACCTGCAGCTGATCATGAATCGAATCGAGAAGGTCGCCTCCACGACAATCGATGAGGCCGATTTCCAGCAGGAGACATCGGTCAATGCGACCCGGCTGCTGGCCCGTCTCAAGGAAATCCTGCTCAGCATTGATGATGCGCCGCTGCGGACGTTGATGAGCTGTTTTCTGGATGACGAAGAGTTCATGGCCAAGCTGGTCCAGGCACCGGCCGGGATCCGATTGCACCATGCCTACGCCGGCGGCTTGCTCGAACACATTGTCAACCTGCTGGAAACGATTACTCGGATTGCGGATCTCTACCCCAAGGTCGATTCCCGGCTGCTGCTCGCCGGGGCGTTTCTGCACGACATTGGCAAGGTTCGCGAACTGGAGTTCGAGGCGGTCTTCGGCTACTCCGATGAAGGCCAGCTGATCGGCCACCTGGTTCAAGGGGTCGAGATGGTCAACGAGCACATCCCCGAGGCGGAACGCCGTCTCGGCAGGAAGTTCCCCGAGGAGACGCTCCTGCGGGTCAAACACATGCTGCTCAGCCATCACGGCTCTTACGAGTTCGGTAGCCCCAAGTTGCCGATGACTCCCGAGGCGATCGCGCTGCACCATCTGGACAACCTGGATGCCAAGGTCAACGAGTATACGACGTTGATTGCGAGTGATCCCAACTCGCAATCGACCTGGACTCCGTACCAGGCCACGATGCAGCGGAAGATCTTCAAAGGGGGCGGCTGATCGAACATCGGCGGTCTGGTCGCGTTCCCAACCGCTGGTCCGATTTTCCCCTTGAACCGAGACTTCGGAAGTCTTGTCTGAGTGTTCTGGAGCGTTCCCGTTTCGTCCTTCCAACCATTAGTCAGGAACCACAGCGATGCGACACCTGACCTCGCTGTTGAATTTGTCATCCGAAGATGTGCGTGAGATTCTCGCCCTGGCCAGCGATCTGAAATCGCGGCTCCGTCGTGGTGAACGTCCCGCACTCCTGGCCGGGCACGTTCTGACTCAAGTCTTCGAAAAACCGTCTCTGCGGACTCGTCTGAGCTTTGATGCGGCCATGATGCAGCTGGGCGGCAGCAGCATTTTTCTGTCGGGAAAGGACGCCGGACTGGAAGGCCGCGAGGCGGTCTCCGACGTGGCCCGCGTGATCGGTGGCTATTCGGACATCATCGCCCTGCGGACGTTCAAGCAGTCGCTGATCGAGGACTTCGCCCGTTGGTCAGGCAAGCCGGTGATTAACGGGCTGTCGAACGACTGCCACCCGTGCCAGGCGCTGGCCGATGCCCTCACCATTCAGGAGGCTTTCGGCTCGTGCGAAGGTCTGCGGCTCGCCTACATCGGCGATGGCAACAACGTCGCCGTGTCGCTGGCGGAGATGTGCGGACACGTCGGGATGAACTTCTCGATCGGAACACCGCCGGAGTATGAACTCCCACGGCCTTTCATCGAGCAGTTGAAGAAGCGGTTCCCCAAGCTGGAGGTTCTGGAGACGAATGATCCTTACGCCGCAGCTGCAAATGCCGACGTGATCTACACCGATGTCTGGGCCAGCATGGGACAGGAAGACGAAAAGGAAGCCCGCAAGAAGGACTTCAAGGGGTTCCAGATCGACACCGCCCTGATGAATGCCGCTCACCGCAAGGCCCGGTTCATGCACTGCCTTCCCGCGCGTCGCGGGCTCGAAGTCTCCGACGATGTGATGGACGGCCCGCAAAGCCTCTGTTTCCCGCAAGCCGAAAACCGCATGCACCTCGCTAAAGCTGCCCTCGTCTGGGGCGTGCAGAAGAGTTAGTGCGATCGAGGGTGCGTTGATTTTAGATCGGTCCTGGTCACCTGTCTTCTTGCGTTTGCAACGGGCAAAGTGCCGCGTGTTGTATGCAGAGAGAGCCTCCGACACAGTTCGGTCTCAAGGGGCTACGCTGGGTGGCACCGGTTGGCCGGCTTTGCGGCCTACCGGTGTGCAACGCACAAGAGGCTACCTCGCCGATGAGCCTGGGGCAATGACCTCTTCCGGCTTCCGCCGCCCCGGTAGGCTCAAAGCAGCCAACCGGGGCTCCCCCCCTCCCCCCTCCGTCAGCGCTCGATCTGGAAATGTCATTCCGGCACGGGTATCGTTCTATTTTGAGTATTGATTCAAAGTCCCGCTCAACGATCTCGTTTTGATCACACCACTTGCCATTGCTGGGGAGCAATCATGTCTAAGCAGGTCACGAGTCTGTCCCGCCGTCGGTTTATCCAGACTACGCTCTCCGTCGCAGGAGCTGCGATTGCAGCTCCGACCATTATCCCCGCCTCGGCGTTGGGGAAGGACGGAGCTGTCGCCCCCAGCGAGCGCGTGGTTGTTGGCGGGATCGGAATTGGCAACCGCGGGACGTACGACCTGGGCTGCTTTCTGGAGCAGAAGGACGTGCAGTTCGTGGCTGTCTGCGATGTGAAAGAGGCCCGCCGCATTGCCGTCAAGAAAATTGCAGATGAGCATCACGGCAACCAGGATTGTGCGACCTATCGTGACTTCCGCGAGCTGCTCGACCGCAAGGACATCGACGCCGTCCTGATTGCGACAGGGCCCAACTGGCATGCCACGATGGCGATGAATGCCGCCAAGGCCGGTAAGGACATGTACTGTGAGAAGCCCGTCACGAAGAACATCTCGCAGAGTCTGATCCTGGCCGAGACGATGCGCCGCACGGGGCGAGTCTTCCAGGCAGGCACCCAGCGTCGCAATCTGCCGCACTATGCGTTCGCTTGCGAACTGGCCCGCACGGGGAAGCTTGGCAAGCTCAAGAAAGTCTTCGCCCACCCGGCCGGGATGCAGGCGATGATGAGCGGCTGGCTCATTCCCGAGACCGAACCCGACAAGTCGATCGTCGACTGGGACCTCTATCTCGGACCCGCTGCTTGGCGTCCATTCAATGCGAAGCTGCTGGATGGGTTTAACTTCGAGAAGGGGGGCGGACTCGTCGGCGGAGGTGTGCTGGAGTGGGGATCGCACTGCGTCGACCTCTGTCAGTGGGCGGTCGGCGACTGTGCTCCCCCTGTGGAGTACAACGCTCCGAAGGATGGTTATCTCGTTGCTCGTTACGAGAACGGCTGTGAACTGATCTTCCGCGAGAAGGACTGGATCCCGCTCGGGTCGTGTCCCGTTCGTTTTGAGGGAGAAACCGGTTGGGTCGAAGCGGGCGACAGTGGCAAGCTGGTCCTCAGCTCCCCCGAGCTGCTCGCGGGACGCAAGGTCGAAGAGATCGGTGGCTACCCAGCCACCTTCCATGTCCGCGACTTCCTCGATTGTGTGAAGACTCGCGGCAAGCCGAAGGGCAACGCCGACGCAGCCTGCAACGCCCACATCGTCTGCCACGCTGCCAACGTCGCCCTGCATCTGGGACGGACAGTGAAGTACGACAATACGAAGAATGAATTCATCGACGACGTCGAGGCGAACCGCTTGCGGTCAGAGGCCTTGCGGGAACCGTGGCGGCTGTAGTCGCCGTCCCGCTCTGGCTGTCCGTCTCTTCCAGCGTGCCCGACGGGGGCCGCTGTACCGCCGTCCAATCGAATTCAGGAATACTTCCATGTCGATGAATCGTATTTGCTTTCGGTCGCTGCTTGCTCTGTCTTCGTTCGCCGCCTTGTCGGATGTCGCCGTGTGGGCCGTTGAGGCACCCGCAGCTGCGGCCAATTCGTCATCCGAGAACAAAGAGGTGGCACTGCTCGCCATCCTCAGCTCGGATGCCCCTTCCAATGAGAAAGCGATCGCCTGCAAGAAGCTGGCGATTCATGGGTCCAGTGCAGCCGTCCCTGAACTGGCCAAGTTGCTCCCCAACGAACAACTGTCGTCGTGGGCGCGCATCGCCCTCGAAGCCATCCCCGGCCCCGAGGCTGACGCCGCACTGCGAGCTGCGGCCGATGCGTTGCAGGGCCGACTGGCGATCGGAATGATCAACTCCATCGGCGTGAGGCGTGATGCCGGCGCGGTTGAATTGTTGACCGCCCGTCTGCAGGACCAAGACGCCGAGGTCGCCTCCGCCGCAGCCGTCGCACTGGGCCGCATCGGAAATGAGGCCGCTACCGCCTCCCTGACCAAGGCTCTCTCAGCTGCCTCTCCCGCAGTGCGGTCCGCCGTCGCCGAGGGGTGTGTCCTCTGCGCCGAGCAGCTGCACACCGCTGGCCAGTCCGCCGCAGCTGCCGCCCTCTACGATCAGGTCCGCGCAGCTGACGTTCCTCTGCAACGGAAGATCGAAGCGACCCGGGGAGCGATTCTGGCTCGAGGCGAAGGCGGTCTGCCGCTGCTACTGGAGCAGTTCCATTCCCCAGACAAGGCGATGTTCAACCTGGCACTCATGACCGCTCGCGAGTTTCCGGGGAATGAAGTCGACAAGGCCCTCGCGACGGAGCTCGGCTTGGCCCCTCCAGAGCGGGCTGCGGTCATCGTGCAGGCCATGGCAGATCGTCCGCAGACTGTCGTGCTCGCCGCCGTGCTGAAGGCCGCCGAAGCAGGTCCAGTCGGTGTTCGTCTGTCGGCGATCGACTCACTGAGCCGGATTGGAAATGAATCGTGCTTTGCCGCCTTGCTCGCTATCGCAGCGGGAGCCGATGCTGATCTCGCCGAGGCTGCTCGCGGGACACTGGCTAAGCTCCCCGGCAAGGAGATCGATGCTCGAGTAATTGAGCAGCTGGCCGCCGCTGAAGGTCCCACTTACCCGGCGCTGTTGCACCTGATTGGGCTGCGTCGCATCGACGCCATCTCGCAGCTCGAAAAAGCCATGGCTCACTCTGATCCAGCTGTGCGGAGTGCTGCGTTGATTGCACTCGGTGAAACCGCCAATCTCGACAATCTGTCGGTCCTGATCTCGCAAGTCGTCTCACCGAAGCATGCGGAGGATGCTGCCGTTGCGGAGAAGGCCTTGATGGCTGCGAGTGTTCGGATGCCAGACCGCGAAGCATGCGCCGCGGAACTAACGAAGGCCGTCGAGTTCTCGAAAAGCAACGCCACGAAAGGCCAGCTGCTCGGCATTCTGGGTTCGGTCGGCGGAACGCGGGCTCTGGCTACGGTCGCCGCAGCTGCGGGCGGCAAGGACGCCCAACTGCAGGACATCAGCAGCCGCCTTTTGGGCGAGTGGATGACTGAAGATGCCGCCCCAGTCCTGCTTGAACTGGCCAAGTCGCCAACGAACCAGTACCAGTTCCGCGCAGTTCGCGGCTACATCCGCATTGCCCGGCAGTTCGTTCTGCCCGATGACCAGCGGGCTGAGATGTGTCGCAAGGCGTTCGAAGTTTCTCGCCAGCCTGCGGAGAAGAAACTTGTTCTCGAAATCCTGAAGCGTTATCCATCGATCGACATGCTGAAGCAGGCGATTGCGGCGATGCAGATTCCTGAACTCAAGGCCGATGCCGATCAGGCGGTCCTCGTCATCGCCCAGAAGCTCAGTAACAAGGGCGTCGATGTGAAGGAGCTGATCACTCCGGTGGAGTTCGGTAAGTCCAAAGTGGAGATCCTGAAGGCGGAGTATGGAGTGGATGGAGCCCGGCAGGATGTCACAGCGATCCTGCAGAAGCATGTGGGTGACCAGCCACGAATCCAGTTGCCCGAGTCGACGTACAGCGCCGCGTTCGGTGGTGACCCGTCCCCGGGCAATGCGAAACAGCTGAAGGTTCAGTATCGCGTCAACGACAAGACAGGCGAGCTGACCTTTGCGGAGAATGCACTGCTGCTCTTCCCGACTCCGCAACCGAAGAAGTAGGCCGGGGCTGAAGCTTCGAGCCTGCGGTTCATCAAAGAGTGGGGTGGCATCTGTGTGTGTTGTCCCACTCTTTTTTCGTTCTATTCCACCTGTACCGAGGCTCCACTGATCACCGGCAGCCACTCGTGCTATACGCCAACCCGTGGGAGCTTGGTCAAATCGCCTAACTCAAGATCGAAGTAATCGGCTCGCCATCGCAGATCTTGAACGGACGTCCTTCCAGGTCGTGAATCTCTCTCGATGGATCGAGACCGCAGGCCTCGCAGATCGTGGCGAGGTAATCGCCTGGTGTGACGGGATTTTCCTTCACATACGCAGCTTGCTTATCGCTGGCTCCGTAAACGGTCCCGCCCTTCACGCCTCCTCCGGCCAGTACACCGGAGTAACAGAACGGCCAGTGATCCCGACCATTTGCTCCGTTGATGCGCGGCGTCCGACCGAACTCTCCGACGCAGGACACCAGCGTCTCGTCGAGCAGGCCGCGTAACGACAGGTCTTCCAGCAGAGCCGAGTAGGCCTGGTCGAACGCAGGGAGGCAGTAGTTCGCCTTCAGCATGCCGTAGCCGGTCTGACCATGCTCCAGATCAAGCAGTCCGCCGTGGGCATCCCACACGTTGTAGACCTTGGCGGCGGGGGTAATGAACATCCAGTTCACCGTGACCAGCCGAATACCCGCCTCGATCAATCGCCGGGAAGTGAGGAAGCTCTCCCCATATTCATTGCGACCATACCGGTCACGAGTCGCGGGCGACTCCAGTTCCAGGTTCAACGCGTCTTTCACCGCTGTCGAGTGAATGAGCCGGTAAGCGTCGTCATAGACGCTCTCGTGGGCCAGGATGCCCCCAGTCTTTTGTACCATGCGGTCTTCGATCTCGAGCAGATCGCGCAGCCCACGCCGGGCCTGCAACCGGGCCATCGTCACGTCCTGCGGCAGATCGAGTGGGATCACCGATGCCGCGGCGTTCACGCGCGGACCGACCTCGACGTGATTGTAGACCTGCCCCAGCTCCACGGGATCATGCTTCGAGCCGAGGAACCCGGCATGCGTGCCGGAGTACCGCACACCATCATGGGCGACGGGGCGAGGGATCGCGAAGCTGGCTGGGAGTGCGGTTTTGTCCCCGAGGTAGGAGAACATCGAGCCGATCGACGGGAAGTCGGTCCGCCGTCGCGCATTTGCTGGAAAGGTCCGGGGCGGAACCATCGCCCGACCCGTCATCGCGTGGTACACCGAAACGCCGTGATCGCTGGTCGAGTGATTGAGCGTCCGAATGATCGACAACTTGTCCGCATGTCGGGCGATCTGCGGCATCTGGTCACTGAAGAGGATACCAGGGACGTTGGTCTCGATCGGGGCAAAGGGGCTGCGGACACCATCGGGAGCATGGGGCTTCATGTCCCACATGTCCTGCTGCGGCTGTCCTCCCCACATAAAGAGGAAGATACAGGACTTGGCCGACCGCTTATTGGCCGCAGGTGCCGCCGCTTGCTCGCTGGCCATCAGGTGGGGAAGCGAGATCGCTCCGCCAGCGACGGCTCCTAACCTCAACATAGCGTCTCGGCGATGCAACATCGGTCCAACCCCACAAAGTGCCGCAATATCGCATCAGGCGATATGAATACTCTATCACGCGATTGCGTTTTTCCCAAATCGGGGCGGGATTTCTGGGCCATTGGCAGGCAATTTGAGCCAAGCCGAGTCGGGTTGAGAGTGTCGCTCACCTTGGAACAACGATCACTCGTGACTTGGCAGTTCGTCCTCGCAGTGCGATAAACTGGCTCCATCCACTCTGCTGTTCCCTGATGCTTATCTCATTTCTGAGGGCTCCATGCATCCATCGTTGTCACAGGCGGTCTCTGCGGACGAGGCGGTCGCGAAGCTCAAGAGTGGGATGAACATCTTTGTCCATGGGGCATCGGCCACTCCGACGCTGCTGTTGGAGGCACTCTGTCGGCGTCGAGATTTGACCGACATCCGGCTGTACCACATGCACACCGCCGGGCCCGCTCCGTTCGTGGAGCCCGAATGTCAGGGGCGGATTACTTCGGTGTCGCTCTTCACGGGGCCTCCGGTGCGGAAGGCGATTCAGAGCGGATACGCCGATTTCATCCCGGTCTTTCTGTCTGATATTCCCGACCTGTTCCGTAGCGGGTTGATCCGGCTCGATGTGGCTTTGCTGCACCTCTCGCCGCCCGACCGACAGGGGTACTGCTCGCTCGGGACCTCGGTGGATGTCGCTCGCGCAGCTGCCGATTGCGCCCCGCTACTGATTGCCGAGGTCAATCGCCAGATGCCTCGCACACACGGCGACAGCTCGGTTCCTCTCAAGTCTCTCGCCGCCTATACCCAGACCGATCGTCCCCTCCACGAGCATCCGGCCTCCGAAGAAACGCCCGTCGAGGCCGCCATCGGCGAGCAGATCGCCCAGCTGATCGACGACGGGGCGACCATTCAGACTGGGATCGGTTCCATCCCCGATGCCGTACTCGCGCGACTGACCAACAAGCGAGATCTGGGGGTGCATACCGAGATGTTCTCTGACCGGGTTCTCGATCTGGTCGATGCGGGCGTGATTACGAACCGCTGCAAAAAGGTCTACCCCGGTCGAATCGTCACCAGCTTCGTCACCGGAACTCGGCGGTTGTTTGAGTTTGTTGACGACAACCCACTGGTGACATTTCTGTCGTCGGACATCACGAACGACACCAACCTGCTGCGGAAGATCGACAAGCTGGTGGCAGTGAACTCGGCGTTGCAAATCGATCTCACCGGGCAGGTGTGCGCCGACTCGCTGGGACATCAGATCTACTCCGGAATCGGCGGGCAAATGGACTTCATTCGCGGAGCGGCGAAGTCCCCCGGCGGTCGCGCGATCATCGCCTTGCCCTCGACCGCCAAAGGGGGCACGCTGTCCCGGATCGCGGCGGAGCTGTCACCCGGAGCGGGTGTTGTCACCACACGAGGTCATATCCACTGGGTCGTCACAGAGTACGGGGCCGTTAATCTGCACGGCCTGTCACTGCGACAACGCGGCGAGGCCCTGATCTCGATCGCTCACCCCGACTTCCGCCAGGAACTCCGCAAGCAGCTGAATGCGATCCGACATTTCGTTTAGGACGTGAGCGGTCGACTGACCGGCCTCAGCTTCTCGCTGGCCTGGCCCTTATCTTCGCCTTGGCGTGTTGTCGCTGGCTTGGATCTTTCGCAGCTGTTCGACGTGGCGGGTCATGGTGGACCGATAGATGTCGGCGATACGGTGCATGCGTACGGCGGGACGAGACTGGGGGCTGATGAAGTCCACATCGCGGTTGTTGAATGTCGACTCAAACAGAGAGACCAGACGAGCAACCTCTGTTTGATCCTGGCGGTTCTTGGCCGCCTCAGCTGCAAGAAGCAGATTGGTGGCGTAGATCGATTCAAGCTCTGCCCGCTGGGTCGATTCGGGCGGTAGAGACTCGATGGCTTTAGGAATGGTGTTCAAGAGTTGGCCGACGACCAGTTGGAAATCGGCCAGTTGGGGGGGCTCATGAAAGAAATAGGCCGAGGCGAGTTCATCCCCGATCTGAAACCATTCGGGGAGCGACTCGAAGCGGTCCAGATCCCAGAGGAAACGCAGGTCATCGCACGACGGAGCGACCGGGTCGAGTGCCGCACGACGGGCGGGCTCGGCCAGCGAATGCAGGACCTCTGCCGCAGGTGTCGTGAAATCGCTCTGCTGTTTGCCGTATTCGTGAGCAGTCGACAACCAGCGAGCCGACTCTTCGGCCTGGCCCGTCACGGCGAGAAGGTTTCCAAGACTCACCATCGCTCTGAGACGATCACCGGGGCCTAATGCCTGAGCGACGGTCGACAGATCGGTGATTTCACGCAAGTGCTGGATCGCCTCATCACTCCGGGCGAAGCGGGTTTCGGTTTGACTGAGGCGATAAAGCACGGAGGCACGCAGCTGGATCGCCTTGGCATCGTCGGGATGCTGTTTCAGCCAACCGAGTAGAACCAGATTCGCACGATCGAAGTAGCGAATCGACAGAGGCAGTTCCGGTGAAGAGACCTCCGAAGCCTCGCCGCACAAGTTCCAACAACGAGCTGCCAGCAGTGTCTCCGGGGCCAGATCGGCCGCTTGTTGGGCGAGTCGAGTGGCTTCGAGGGGGTTGTGTTCTTTACGCAGTGCGGATGCGACCGCGTAGAGCCCGCCGGCGACCTCCAGACGCCGCTCCGGGGTATCCTCCAGCTTCAGCCTGAGCCGCAGATTGCGTTCGACCTGGCCGATCGAATACTTGCCCGCCGCCAGTTCCACCTGGGCATGATCGATGCCCTGCTGAATCAATTGTGCTGCGGAGCTCGAGTCGATCACGACCCCAGGCGGGGGCGTAACGTCTGGCGCTGTTCGCGAAAGGATCAGGCTGAGAACGACAAAACCCGCAGCCCAGAGCGGCAGCTTCAGCACTTTGTATCGAGCAGAGTTGTCGGCCATCGAACTCTCATCCATGAGGATACGCCAGCAAGGCCCCGGCGATGTCCCGGGGACTTCGCTCCGTCGAGCTCAATGTAACGTGCCCCCGGCCATGAGATGAAGACCGATCTGCAATCAGCCGAGCGAGTGACGGTCATCGCTCGAACCGGGCTTCCGATCTTCGGTCCCGAGACGACGGCTGCGCGAGATCCGCTTGGGAGCCTGGGCTCCCGTCGGGACCCAGTTATTATTCGACTGCTTCATCTCGCGAACCGCCTCCACGCTGGGAGGTGCGTGTTGTCCCGCAGTTAGTCGCGATTTGCGTTTGGTCACCGGCTCGTAACCTTCCAGGCCATCGTCCTTCGACTTGCGCCCCAGAACCCAGCTGTATATCGCACTGGGCATTTCATTGGCGGGAACGAACCTCCACAACACCAGCAGACCGAGCAACAAGACCGCAGCCAAAGAGACAATTGTCGTGAGGGCCTCTCCTGGAAAAGTCAGGAGAATGGGAGTCAATATCCCCCAAAAGCCAATCACGAAAACAATCGCGACCCCCAGATAGGGAGCGACATTTCGCCGTGAGCCCCAACCTTGATCTGACATGATTTCCACAGATGTCGAGTGGTATGAATCAGTCTGAAACGCCCCGCTGGGCCCATCCACCACTTATTCCAGTTCTCGAACTGGCGGAACCGCCTGCTGGAAGAAGTCCGTCGTTGCATTGCGTCATTAGCTGCTCGTTCAGGGAGCAATCGCAGTTTACCACAAAACGTATCGGTCTCAGCAACTCATCATTGCGAAAATTGTGAAACGAGGTGGTCGAGATCCGAGCCCAGCGCGGCGTCGGAGCCCTTGAGTTCATTCACCCTCTGGCAGGCGTACATGACGCTCGCGTGGTTGCGACCGCCGAAATACTCGCCGATGGCCGAGAACTGTGACTTCGCGATTTCGCGGGAGAGATACATCGCTACATGTCGAGCGGTCACGAGAGATGCCTGACGATTGGCCGATCGCAGTTCCGTCAGTTTGACTCCGAAATGGCGGGCCACGCGTTTGGCAATTTCATTCATCGACAGCGGAGCCTGGACCGCAGCCAGATACTTATCAAGGTCGGCCCGCGAGATGGGCCCCGTCGAGCGGGACTGGCGCAGACGCATCACCAGAGCCAGTAAATCAGCGGGGGAATGCGGGCCGCGACGTGCAATCTCGACGACCGTCTCTTCGGGCAGAATGAACTGATTCGAGGTCGCAAAGTGTTCGACCAGCTTGCGACGGCTCGCCTCACCGGGAACGCTCAGGTCGACCAGCACCCCGCCCTGACACCGGTTAACCAGCCGACGGTTGAGCCCCCGCAGTTCGCCCGGAGAACGGCGTGTGGTAAAGAGCACGCGACCCCCGCCCGCGAGAACATCATCGAGCATGGCGATCAGCTGTTGCTGGACTTCCGGACGCGTTTGCAACTCGTGGAGATCGTCGAAGATCAACAGGTCGATATTCTCACGATGCGACCGCTGGAACTCGCGAATCTGCGACAGACGCGACGCCCGCTGCAGCTGGCCCGTGAACTCTGCCGCAGAGGTATGCAGGATGCGGGTGGAGGTCTGTTCTTCGAGGACCTCTCGGTGCAACTGGCGTGCAAGGTGGGACTTACCCGCCCCGCGACCGCCAATCAGCGTCACGACGGGGCTCGACATGCGGGGATTGCGGGCCTTGAGACGCATGGCTGTCTGGAAAGCCAGCTGATTCTCACGATAAACGAGAAACGGGTGGGCCTCGCGCGGGATCTGCGTGCGAATAGCAACACTAGGCTGGACCACTTCCGCGTCTCCTATCCATAAGCGACCGGCATCAAGTCTGCGGTCGCCCTGCTCTCTGTCGGCGCGAGCCAAGTTCGGCACAGGCCAGGCGAGCGAATCCGTCCCTGATCTCGCTATGATACGCACCTTCCCGAAACAGGTCATCGGCAATTTTGCTCTCAACCCGTTTCCGGGAAAGTTTTTCCGTCCGAAGTCGCCGGGCCATGGTTCCCAGCGCCCCGCCACGGCTGATCTCGGGTTCCATTGGCCCGCTCCCCGGAAAGTCCGCTCATGAAGATCGAACATGTTGCCCTGAACGTTCCCGACCCGCTCGCGATGGCTCGCTGGTATGTCGATCACCTGGGATTGACGGTCAAACGCCGGGCCATGGAGGCTCCTTACGCTCATTTTCTCGCAGACGACAGCGGGACCGTAATGGTCGAACTCTACGGAAATCCGCAGGCTCCCGTTCTCGATTTCCCCCAGGTGGCTCCCCTGTCACTGCATCTGGCGTTCGTCTCGCACAACATCGAGGCCGACATCAAACGACTGACCGGCGCCGGGGCCACCATCGCCAGCCCCCCCACTCCCACCCCAGCGGGCGATACCCTCGCCATGCTGCGAGATCCGTGGGGCGTCAGCCTTCAACTCGTGAAGCGGGCCCAACCGCTAATCTGAGTCCGTGAGACGAAAATCCGCATGGCGAATGAAGTTGGGCCGAGCCTCGTTTCTGCCCGGCCAGCTGCGTAGTTCGACTCGCCGCGACTTTGCGGCTTCATTACACTGACGGATCGCCCTCAACCACTTTCGACTGTGCGAGTAAGCACAGCGAAGTTCTCCGGGCGCTGGAAGGTTCATTGAGATGGTCAGCAGTGCGGCAACGGAAAACCTCGACACCTCGACAGCCACGAACTCCGGCAGCTGGATGCAGTGGCATCTGCTCGGCCAGCGAGTGCTGGGCGGCCACAAGCTGACCAAGGAAGAGTGCCACGCCGTCCTGAACTGCCCCGATGTCGAGGTGCCCGACCTGCTTGCCGCGACCTTCCGCGTGCGTCGCGAGCATTTCGGCCTGAAGGTCCACCTGTACTACCTGAAGAACGCCAAGAGCGGTCTCTGCCCCGAGGACTGCGGGTACTGTTCCCAGTCGATCGTGTCGACCGCCCCGATCGAGAAGTACACGATTGCCAATGAACGTGTCCTGATGGAGGGGGCCCGCAAGGCGAAGGAACTCAACGCCCGAACCTACTGCATTGTGGCCAGCGGACGCGGACCGACTGACCGCGAAGTGGAGCATGTCTGTAACACCGTCCAGAAGATCAAGGACGAACTCGGGCTGCACATCTGCGCGTGTCTGGGTCTGCTGAAGCCCCACCAAGCCGAGAAGCTGGCCGCAGCTGGGGTCGATCGCATCAACCACAATCTGAATACCAGCCGCCGGTATTACTCGGAGATCTGCACGACCCACACCTATGAGGACCGCGTGCAGACGTTGAACGTCGTCGCCAAGGCGGGGATGGAGCTGTGTAGCGGACTGATCGTCGGCATGGGCGAGACTGAGGACGATCTGGTCGACGTGGTGCAGGAGTTCCACCAGCTGAAGGTCCACTCGATCCCGGTGAACTTCCTGAACTCGATCGACGGCACGCCGCTCGAAGCGGTTCAGGAACTCAACCCGCGTTACTGTCTGAAGGTGCTCTGCCTGTTGCGACTGGCTCACCCGAAGGTCGAGATCCGCATCGCCGGTGGTCGCGAGATCAACCTTCGCTGGCTCCAGGCGATGGGGCTCTACGCTGCGAACTCGATGTTCGTGAGCGACTACCTGACCACCAAGGGACAGGACCCCAAGGAAGACTTCAAGATGGTCGCTGACCTGGGCTTTGAAGTCGTGACCGGGGACCATGTGTCCTCGGATGAAGTCTGCTCTCCCGTGGGTGGTGAGTCCGAAGGCGGAATCGCTACCACCGAGCACAGCTGTGGCGGACACGGTTGCGGTGGGCATTCCTGCGGCGGCTGAGATCGCGACCGATGCCCCTGCCCGAGTAGCGGTACGCCGGAATTCGGACAGCTAGAACGTCACAAGGTTTCATTCGGGACGACTGCTGGCCTTCAGCAGTCGTCCTTGCATTGACGGGCGGCGTTTTCGCGTCCCTGACTCGACGAACTTGTAAGAAATACAAAATCCGAGCGGCCTGGCTGCCGTGCCCCCAGGTCACTTTAATCGGGAGAGGCCGCACACCGCACATTCTTTGCGCCGTTTTTTCATCTTAGCTCACCGACAAATTGCCCTTTCCCAGACCGGGTGTAGGTTTTCCCAGCCACGCCATGATTGGGCGGATTCCCGGTCCCGAACAGATCCGAATCGCAGAATTTCAACGGTCCGCTGGGATCGATTCAGTTGCGATTGGGGAGTTCGCCGCGTGTGACACGTTCCGTAGCCAATCTGCGGATGGTTCGCCGTGTTTCCCGGCCCCGGGTCATGGCGAACTGACATCGCCCCGACGAATCGCGGTCGCGAGCCGCACACCATCGAAGAGGAAATCGATCCATGGACTATCACCCTTCCAGCGGACTGGCGGCACTCGCCTGGGCAATCGCAGGGTTGTGGATTGTGCTGGTGGTCGTCTTCTTTGCCGCCTGCCGCAAACGCTCCACACTGCGACCACTGACCAGTTCGAGCGAGCCCGCCGACCTGCCGAAGCTGACGGTCGTGGTCGCTGCCAAGAACGAGACGAGCTGCATCGAAACCTGTATCCGCTCGCTGTTCCGCCAGGACTATCCCGATCTCGAAGTCGTGGCCGTGAACGACCGCAGCTCCGATAACACCGGCGAGATTCTCGACCGCCTCGCGGTGGAGTTCGCCGGGCGTTTGCGAGTCAGCCACGTTACCTCACTGGCATCAGGATGGTTCGGCAAGCCGCACGCACTCGACCTGGGCATGCGGAGTGCCACCGGAAGCATGATCTGCTTCACGGATGCCGACTGCGAGTTCCTGGCCCCGTCGGCATTGCGGACGAGCGTCGTCGAAATGCTGCGAGACAAGGTCGACTTCTTCTCGATCACTGCTCAATACACAATGAACACTCTTCGCGAGTGTCTGGCGGTTCCGTGTTGTGCCGAGGCTCTGCTCTTCTGGCTGCGACCAGAACGTGCGAGCGATCCGCGCTGGCCCGATGCCTTTGCCAATGGGGCCTTCATCATGGTCCGCCGGGCTCCGTTCGAGTCGATCGGCGGCTGGGGCTCGGTCCGATCCAAGATCAGCGAGGACCTCGAGCTGGCTCGTGGGGCCAAGCGGGCGGGACTGCAACTGAGAGTCGCTCAAGCTGAAGGCTTCTACAAGACCGGTTCCTATGAAACCGTGACCGAGTCGTGGAATGGATGGAGTCGCATCTTCAAGGGAGCGCTCAACCCCTCTCAGCTGGCAATTACCTTGGGCCGCATGTTTGTGCTGTTTCTACTGCCTTTGGGCGGCGTAATCTGGGGACTGGCCCATGCACTGCACACCGGCAGCTTCGAGTGGCTCACTCAGGGGGCCGGACTGGGATTCGCGGTGGCGTTTGTCCTTCGATCAACGATCGACGTGGCGCTGTTCCGCATGGTCGGAGCCCCGTTTTATACAGCCCCACTTGCAGCTGCCGGGCGACTGTTCGTGATGGCGACAGTCGTGCGTGCGTTGCTCTCACATGCTGGTCTGGTGCACACACACTGGCGTGGAGCGACGTTTATCTCTGGCCAGATGATCAAGCCGAGACACGTGAAGGCGTAGCCCCGTAGCCGAACGATTCGAGCATCACCGGCTGACGCCCTTCGTCCAGGAGCTTCCTGACCGTCCTCTCAATCTGCGGGAGAAATCCGCGATCGAGATCGAGGGGATGCAGCACAACGCACGGCAAGGCCTCTCGCCGGAAACGGTGTTGAATCTCTCCCCAGCGGTAGCCCGCACGGCAGAGCAGACGGATGGGCGACACGTCCCAGATCCAGCTCGACAACGCCAGCTTGCTCCCCGTCGATGTCACGACATGGCCATAACCGACCGTGTAGTGCATGCCAAACCTTGCCAGCCGGTCGGGCGTGGCATGGCCAATGTTATACGTCGGTGCGATAAACCCCGTGGCGGGCTGGCCCATCCACTTGTGCAGGAGTTCCTGCCCCGCGGCCAATCGGCGATCGGTCTCAGCGGGGTCCAGACCGTTCATCTCGTCCTTGCCATCAGCAATCAGCGAGACCAGTCCCTTGCGCCCCGGACGAAAGTGCTCGAACCCGTGCAGCTGGATGTTCGCGTACTCGTCGCGAACACGGTTGAGAAACGGACGATCCTTCTCACACAGCGGGACCCCGCCCCAGCACGGTACCACAGCTGCGGCCATCGCGTTGCCCACCAGCGGAGCCAGCGACTTCGTGAACGTCGCCACATGCGATTCATAGAGTGGAGCCACATCATGCAACATGATGCAGAATGACTTCGATACATCTAAAGGTGTGTGTTTCTCTGTCATTGCGATGAGGGCGACGCGACACGGCGTGTCGACGACATTGGCCTTTGTTTTCGTGGGAACTCGAACTCCGAAACGCAGCTGGAATGTAAGTAAAAGCGGCCCTGAAGCTCCAGACCGATTTCGCCGGAAGCCGGCCAGATGCTGATCGCTGATGGCGAATGGCTGATGGCCCGCAATCCTGTTGCGGTAGACAGTGGGGATTGCCAGAATGAGCCAGACATCAGCAGTCCGGCCACTGCATTTGCTCGCGGCGGTTTCTCAGAGCGTTCTGCGTCACGGATGACATGAAAGAACTCGCCGGAATGACCCGCCCGACCTTCGCTCGCCCCAGTCACTTTCTGCTCGCGCTGACGTTTATCAGTTTCATCAGCCTGGGGCTCCCGGACGCGGTCATCGGAGTCGCCTGGCCCTCCGTCCGGGACACCTTTCATCGCCGCCAGGAAGCCATCGCCCTGGTGCTTGTCGTCTCCGGCCTGGGCTACCTGCTCAGCAGCTTTTTTGCGGGCCGGCTGATGCACGCACTGGGAATTGGACTGGTCCTGGCGATCAGTACAGGACTCGTGGCCTCAGCCATGTTCGGGTTTGGCCTGGCTCCGATCTGGCTAGCCTTCCTGTTCTGTGCCCTGCTCCACGGCCTGGGGTCTGGTGCGATCGACTCCGGCCTGAATGGATATGCCGCTCACCACATGACGGCTCGCCAGGTGAACTGGATGCACGCCTGCTACTGCTTCGGGGCCTTGATCGGGCCCGTGTTGATGTCGAATGTGCTGGCCCACGGTCGCCACTACAGCGTGGGATACGCGGCGATGGGCGGGCTGATGCTCGTCTTGTCATCGATGTTTTTGTTCACCTGCCGAGCCTGGGGAGCCTCATCCGAAGAGGAGGAAGAGGTTCGGAAGCCCATCAGTGCGGGTGTCGCCTTGCGGAACTCCACGGTATGGCTGCAGATGTCGATCTTCTTTCTGTATACCGGGCTGGAGGTCACCTTCAGTCAGTGGACATATACCGTGCTCACCGAGTCGCGACACATCCGCCCCGATATCGCGGGCCTGGCTGTCGGCGTCTACTGGGGATCAATCGGAATCGGGCGTATCGTCTCTGGATTTATTGCCGAGCATGTGGGAGTCGACCGACTCGTCCGAGCGAGCCTGCTGGTCGCTGTGGCAGGAGCGGTCCTGATTGCCACTCGCCCGTCCGTGGGACTCACCTTTGTTGGCATGTCACTGATCGGGTTGGGGCTGGCTCCGGTGTTTCCCTGCCTGATGTCCCGCTCACCGCAACGGCTGGGCCCCGATGTCTCGAGCCACGCTATCGGCTTTCAAGTCGGCTCCGCCATGATCGGAGCCGCAGCTGTCCCGGGATCCCTCGGCGTCATGACACGCATCGGCGGCCTGGAAGCCGTCCCCGTTGGAGCCGCCGCCCTGTTCGTGGTGCTGAACCTGCTCCACGAACGAGTCGCTCACCTCCCTGACGCCACCTCTCACATTCGCTGAACCCCCAAACGGCTCCTATCACACCCCACGCTCAGGGCTCAAGGCTTCAATATCACATCCATAAAAAAAGAAGCCCAGCAAACAAGCCAGGCTTCCCAATGGGCAATGAGGGACCCGAAACAGACTCCGCAACCTGCATTTCTGGCAACACTTTATGTCAAATGGACATTGCCACTGACGCAGAATCCGACGCAGTTCTGGCTGAACGTGAGTCGGGAAATGATCGCTTCGCCGAATCGCTGATGGTGATTGCCAGCCTCCCGCTTTCGGATGCCGACAAGGCGGAAGCGGTGAAGCGGTTGCTGAGAGGGGCGGGCCGGTAGGTCATCGTGACGACAAGGGAATGTCTGAGCGTCATCCTCCCGCACTTCGCCAAACTTGTGTCTCACCGGCCATTCACAAAAACGCTTGCTAGTGGCGAACCCGGTTTCGCCACACACAAACCGGCTTGTGTGTGGCATAAGCGCGATTCTCAACACACAACGCAGTTTGTCTGTGGCGGGGCAAACTCGACCCGCCAAGAAAACCTACCAGCCTTCAGCACAGTTCAGAAGCTCAGAGAATTCCATGCCCTTATCCGTCTGGTTATCATCGATCGAAGTTCCAAGTCGACTTCCGATGACGGGCCATGTCAGACCACGAATCCGAAGCCCAAACACGACGCCGACGTATCGATCCCCAGCTACGGGCTGTCGGGTGGAAGATCGTTCCATTCGTCGAAGGGATGTCGACCGGCAATCTGACCTGCCATGCGGTGGAAGAGTATCAGACCGCCAAGGGGCCAGCCGACTACGCTCTATTCGTCGATGGCCAGATCATCGGGATTGTCGAAGCCAAGAAGGTTTCCCGAGGGGCAGCTGGCATTCTGACGCAAGCCGAACGCTACGCCGAAGGAATCGCTGGCAGTCCGCACAACTTCCGGGGGCTGCGCGTCCCGTTCCTGTATTCGACGAACGGCGAGGAAGTCTATTTTCATGACGTTCGAGATGAACTGGCGATTTCCCGACCGATCAGGAAGTTCCACACTCCCGACGCTCTCCGCGAATTGTTCTCCCGCATTCTCGGGAACTCCGCCGCCTGGTTCGAACAGAACTCAGAGTTTCCCTCGAAGTTCCGCCCGTACCAGATCAAGGCGAACCGGGCCGCTGAGAAAGCCATCTGTGACCACAAACGCCGGTTGCTGATCGCGATGGCTACCGGAACCGGGAAGACGTTCACCGTCGTCAACCAGTGTTACCGGCTACTCAAATCCGGGACCGCCCGGCGAATCCTGTTTCTGGTCGACCGCCGGGCTTTGGCTGCTCAAGCTGTCCGAGCCTTTGCCGAGTTCGAGCCAGAACCGAATCAACGCTTCGATAAGATCTACGAAGTTTATAGCGGCAAGTTTCAGCGGGGAGATTTCGGCGACGACAACGCCTTTGACGCGAAGACGATGCCGGAAGACTATCTGCTTCACCCGGAACCGAAACACACGTTCGTCTACGTCTGCACAATCCAGCGGCTGGCCGGGCAGGTTCTCGGACGTCAGGCCGCATTCGGGGGAGACGGTGATGACCTCGATTCTGACATCGAACCTCTCGACATCCCGATTCACGCCTTCGATGTCATCATCGCCGACGAATGCCATCGAGGTTACACAGCGAGCGAACGGGCCATCTGGCGAGAGACGCTCGACCACTTCGACGCAGTCAAAATCGGGCTAACTGCCACTCCGGCCAAACACACGATTGGCTACTTCACGGAATTGGTGTTCCAGTACACGACAGAGGAAGCGGTTCGGGATGGCTTTCTGGTCGACTTCGATCTGGTGAAGGTCAAATCGGACGTTCGCATCAATGGCATGTTCCTGGAGGAGGGTGAACTGGTCGAGCGGGTCGATATCGAAAACGGGTTGAAATCGGTCCGGCGGGAATCGCTCGAAGACGAACGCGAATTCGATTCCGCTGAGATCGAACGGGCTGTCACCTCTCCCGACTCAAACCGGAAGATTCTGGCGGAGATCAAGAAGTATGCCGACGCTCACGAGCAGCGTTACGGACGATTCCCGAAGACGCTGATTTTCGCCGCCAATGATGTTGAGAAGACTTCCCACGCCGACGAACTGGTCAGCATTGCTCGCGAAGTCTTTGGCCGGGGTGATGACTTCGTCGAGAAGATCACGGGCAAGGTCGACCGTCCTCTTCAGCAGATTCGCAAGTTCCGAAACCTGCCCAGCCCGGCGGTTGTCGTCACGGTCGATCTACTGGCCACCGGGGTCGACGTTCCGGCCATCGAATACATCGTCTTTCTGCGTCCGGTCAAATCCCGCATTCTGTTCGTCCAGATGCTGGGACGGGGGACGCGAAAGTGTGAGGACATCCACAAATCACACTTCACGGTCTTCGACTGCTTCGATGGGACGTTGTTCCAATACTTCAAAGACGCGACCGACGAATCAGACGAAGCCAACATCGACCAGCCGACACGTTCCATCGGCGAGATCACCGAAGACATCTGGGCCAACCGCGACCGGGAATACAACGTCCGCTGTCTCGTGAAACGACTGCAACGCATCAATAAGGAAATGGCCCCCGAAGCTCGCGAGATGTTCGAAGCTCTGGATATCCCGGAAGGTGACATCGGCAAGTTTGCCAGCCAGCTGCCGACGCTGCTCAATCACCAGTTCGCCGACGTGATGGGCAAACTCCGCAATCCACAGATGACGCTGTCATTGGAGAACTATCCCCGCCGGGCCAGAACATTCTTCCGGGCCATCGAGAACATCGACTCCGTTTCGTCCGAGTATCTCATTCGCGACGGGAAGGGGAACCAGCACAAACCAGAAGACTACCTGAACCTGTTCGCCCGGTTCGTCCGTGACAATCCCTCTCAGATCGAGGCCATCCGAATACTGCTGGAACGTCCCGCCGACTGGAGTACAGAAGCCCTCAAGGAACTCCGCCAAAAGCTCACAGCTGCCCCCGAACGGTTCACGGTCGAAGTCCTTCAGAAAGCCCATCAGCTGCGTTACCAGAAAGCCCTGGTCGACATCATCTCGATGGTCAAGCACGCCGCCGTTGAGCAGAACCCGCTCTGGACTGCCGATGAACGGGTCGACGCTGCCTTTGCAAAGATCGGTGAGGGGCAGACATTCACCGACGAACAGCGGCAATGGCTCGACCGTATCCGGCAACATCTGATTGCCAACCTGTCGATTGACCGGGAAGACTTCGACTATATCCCGACCCTCGAAGGGGCTGGCGGGTGGGGCAAAGCCAATCGCATCTTCGGGGGCCGACTGCTCGACCTGCTGACTCAGATCAACCGAGCGATAGCTTCGTGACACCATGCAAACATTGAATCAGAAGGGATGGTTTGTCGTGATTTCTCCCGTAGTGATAGTTTACGCCGCAATGTTGATTGCTCTTTCACCGCCGCCACCTCCAGTGACTTCATTGACTGTCCAAGAGGGAGCGACCATCCGCATCGAGAATGCCCAACTTGGAAAGGTAGATAGCGACGGCGAATCATTGGGAAGCTGGTTATTCAAATCGTTAGTCCCATCTGCCCTTGCTACCTTTGGAGTAATTTTCGCGGCATGCAAAGCTGCGGCGATCTCCAAAAGTGTGGCCGATTCACAGGAGAAAAGACTAAGAGTCGAAACTTTCAACAAATCTGCCGAGCTGATGAAGAACACGAATGGATCGACCGCCAGCGGTATAGAAGGGTCTGCATTAGTCTTTTCGCTCATGAAACTGGAAGAATATGAGTTTGCCTTGGAGATGGTTCACATTCTCTGGTCAAAAGGACAGATTTCGAGCGCCGCCGCTGTTTGGACAATCGACAAGATTTTTGAGTTAAGACCGGTGGAAAAGTACCAATCGCTGCAAGAGTATGCTGCAAACGCTCTATGGATTCATGCGAAGAAGCTCCCAAACTCAGACTGCGGTTTCGATTGGCCACCATCCTTTGATTGGAAATGGAATAACGAGCTGTCAGAGTTTTGTCGTAGGTATGTACTACGAGCAACTGCCGATCTTCTGGTGTCTAAAGGACGAAAGGAGTGGAGAAAACATTGGATTGATTCGCTTCTCTACAAAATCGACTTTGCCAGAAAGGGGGATTCACTGCCCGCAAATAGATATCGCGCAGCATTGATCCAAAAGGGAATTCTTGACACCTACGACAAGGATCATGCACCTCGTTTCATCCAATTCGGAAACAATTCAAAATCATTCGACGAATTAAAGAAGGAGGTGGAGACGACACTTGAGATTGAGTCTGAGGCTGTGGCTGAGATTAAATCCGACCAACACTTTGATGAGGCGATACAACATATGGTCCCAGAGAAATGGCCAGCTGGCCCGCTGGCCTGAAGGAATGAATTTCTCTCAATCGTCAGTTCAATTCGCTCCGTTTTTAGGTCTCCCTGCCCATGTCTGACGTCGTCTCCAAGCTCTGGGGCTTTTGCCACACTCTCCGTCATGATGGCATCGACTACGGCGATTACATCGAGCAGATCACGTTTCTGCTGTTCCTCAAGATGGCCGACGAAAAGGGGGTCGACATCCCGGCGGGACTCGACTGGCCGACGTTGCGGGACAAGTCGGGAACCGAGCTGACCGATTTCTATATCGACCTGCTCCGCAAGCTCGCCCGGCAACCGGGGATGCTGGGGGACATCTACGCCGAAGCTCAATCACGGTTCAATAACCCGGTGAACCTCAAAAAGCTCATCAATCTGATTGATGAAATCGAGTGGACTTCGCTCGGGGTCGATGTGAAGGCCGCAGCGTACGAAGGTCTGCTCGAACAGGCCGCCAACGAAGGCAAGAAGGGGGCCGGGCAATACTTCACCCCCCGCGTTCTGATTCAATCGATCGTGGCTGTGATGCAGCCCGACCCCCGCGTAAGTCGCGAGTTCACAATCTGCGATCCGGCGTGCGGGACCGGGGGCTTTCTCGTGTCGGCTCACGAATGGCTGGTCGAGCAGACCAAGGGGGCCATTGATCGTGATGTCGCCAAACGCCTCAAGACGCAGACCTACTACGGTCAGGAACTGGTCGCCCGTCCCCGGCGGATGGCTCTGATGAATCTCTATCTGCATGGGGTCGAGCCGCAGATCAAGCTGGGGGACACGATCTATGACCAGCCATCGAGCCAGCGGTTCGACTGCATCCTGACCAATCCCCCGTTCGGGACCAAGGGGGCCAACCAAGCCCCCACCCGTGACGACTTCACGATCGAAACCAGTAACAAGCAGCTGAACTTCGTCCAGCATGTCGTGACCGTTCTCAAGCCGGGGGGCCGGGCCGCTCTCGTGCTGCCCGACAACTGTTTGTTCGAAGGCAAGGCCGGGGAAGTCTTCGAAATCCTCATGAAGACCTGCAACATGCATACGGTGTTGCGGCTGCCACGCGGGACGTTCACCCCCTATAGCCAAGGGGTGAAGGCCAACGTCATCTTCTTGCAGAAGGGACGCCCGACCGAAAACGTCTGGATCTTCGATGCCCGCAGCAATGTTCCCGGCATCACGAAGAAAGACCGCCCGCTGACCCGTGAACACTTTGCCGAGTTCGAGAAGTGTTACGGCACCGACCCCAACGGACTGAGCAAACGCAAAGATCTGGGTGAGACCGGACGCTTCCGTAAATTCCATCTGAGCGAGATTGCCGAGCGAGCCTACAAACTCGACCTGACCTGGCTCAAGGATGAGTCTCTCGAATCGAGCGACGACCTCCCCGAACCGACTGAACTGGCTGGAGAAGCGATCAAGGAACTCGAAGCCGTCGTCGCCGACCTGAAACAGATCATGGAACTGATCGAAGCCGAAGCCGGAGTAGAGGCATGACCGACCAGACTCCGGAGTCTCCACGCATTCGCAGCTACTTCGTTGACGAAGCCGGTGATCCGACATTGTTCGGAAGACGCGGGAAAAAACTGGTCGGAACGGAAGGCTGCTCCTCTTACTTCATACTCGGCAAGCTCGATATCGCCGATCCGGATTCACTCGGCACCGAGTTAAACGCCCTGCGAACCAAGCTTCTGTCGGACCCCTACTTCAGTGGGGTGCCGTCGATGCAACCGGACGGGGGCAAGACAGCCATCGCCTTCCACGCCAAAGACGATCTGCCGGAAGTCCGTCGCGAAGTCTTCAACGTCCTGTTACGTCACGATGTCCAGTTCTATTCCGTGATCCGTGACAAATCGGTCATCGCTTCCAAGGTCCAAGCCCATAACGCCAAGCATCCCGCGTATCGGTATCACCCGAATCAGCTGTACGACAAATGCGTCAGCCAGCTGTTCAAAGAGCGACTCCACAAAGATGCCGGGTATACAATCTTCTTCGCCCGTCGCGGGAAGTCGGACCGAACCGAAGCTCTGGAGAAGGCATTGGAAGCTGCTCGCAATGATTTCCGAAAGCGGTGGGGAGTGACCGGAACCGCTCCCATCGAAATCGTTCCCAGCTCTCCACGTGATGTGGCCGGGCTGCAAGCAGTCGACTACTTCCTCTGGGCTTTACAGAGATTCTACGAACGCGGCGAGGACCGCTTCTTGAACCTGATCTGGCCCCAGACCAAGCTGGTCATTGATGTCGACGACACCCGGCATCGTGGATACGGAGAGTACTACACCCAATCTCATCCACTGACACTGGCCAGCCGCGCAAAAAAGTAGCCGGAAGATATAGGGGCCATCGGTTGCCCGACCGCCCACACGGCATGGAGCCGAATTTTGTCTTCCAGCTCTGTGACACCCTAGACGATCTGATGCAGGACTGCAACAACATGTTGAACGATTCACCACACTTCCACCGCGCAACCAGCGGGCCAAACGCATAACGCGACCCGGCAGCCCCCGGTATTCCCTCTGGCCATCCCCCCCAGCCACTCGCCATAAGCCTCCCCCCATGAGCAAGAAGCTCCCCGCCCGCTCCGAGACCGCTCCGCCCCCGCCCGCTGCAACAGTCCCGGCGGTTGAGGATGGCGATCTGCCGGAAGGCTGGGCAGTCTCAACTATTGGTATGTGCTTCCTTGACGTACGAAATGGAGCCACCGCAACTCAAAACAAAGATCGAACTGGCATACCAGTCTCGCGGATAGAGACGATTCAGAACTGCCGCTTCGATATGTCACGAGTACAACACCTTAAGGATGTCGATGAAAACTTCGTTGAAACCTTTCGCTATCTGCCCGGCGACATCGCATTCAGCCACATCAACAGCTTCGAACATGTAGGCAAAACGGCTCTCTACGACGGAATCCCAGAATGTTTCATTCACGGAATGAACCTACTTCGACTCCGTCTCGGACATACATGTATCGATCCACGTTTCGCGCATCTGTACATGCAGACTAACTCCTTCCGAGAGGAAGTGCGGCAGCGAGTCGGCCATGCGGTCAACCAAGTCTCAATCAACCAGAAGAACCTCGCCGAAGTACCGATAGTCGTGTCACCCCTGGCGGAGCAGCGGCGGATTGTGGGGGTGTTGGAGGGGCTGTTGGGGAAGGTGGCGGAGAGCCGGGAACGCCTGTCGCGGGTGCCGCAGCTGCTCAAACGCTTCCGCCAATCCGTCCTCGCCGCCGCCTGCTCCGGCAAACTCACCGCCGACTGGAGGGAAGAGAATCAGGAAGATGATTGGCAGTATCAACGTGCGGACGAAGTTTGTGATGCGATTCAGAGTGGGTCGACACCCAAAGCAGATTTGTTCCAGAAGGATGGTGTACCGTTTCTGAAGGTCTACAACATCGTTAACCAAACAGTCTCATTCAATTATCGACCTCAGTTTGTCAGTTCTGAAACGCACCGGACAGTTCTCAAAAGAGCCACGGCTATTCCCGGTGATGTGTTAATGAACATTGTTGGCCCCCCTTTGGGTAAAGTAGCTGTGGTGCCAGCTGATTACCCCGAATGGAGTATTAACCAAGCAATTGTGCTATTTCGACCGTCACAGATCCTCGACCATAGGTTTCTGTACGTCTTGCTCTGTTCAAGTCTCCCGTACGCAGAGATCCTCGATGAAACGCGAGGATCTGCTGGACAATCCAACATTTCTCTGTCGCAATGCCGAGCGATGATGCTTCCTACCCCATCCCTCGCCGAACAACACGAGATCGTCCGGCGGGTCGAGCAGCTGTTCGCTCTGGCGGACCGGCTCGAAGCCCAGCTTGAGACCGCCCGAAAGCGGGTCGAGCGGCTGACGCAATCGATCCTGGCCAAAGCCTTCCGGGGCGAACTGGTCCCCACCGAAGCCGAACTCGCCCGCCGCGAAAACCGCCCCTACGAACCTGCCAGCGAACTCCTCGCCCGCATCCGCCAGCAGTCCGCCGCCGCTGTAACCTCTCCGAAAACACGGAAGCCCCGCAAGTCGAAGGGTGGAAGCTAAGGAACGCCCCTCATTACCCGTGTGCGACTGGTATACTACTGGGTGCCCTCATCTCGCAGGTACTCCCGAGAGGGGCCGGAGGCGAACGGGTGAAGGGCATGGCGTACATTCTGCTTGGGACAGATTTTGTGGGGTGGGCATACAACGTTGAACTTCGGCAGCGTGTCGGGGGTGGGGGGATTGCCGGTTATCCTTACTCCCATCGCGGGTCCTTGCTGATCGGATGAAGCAGGAAGCCTCACACACTGCCGGTTGCCACTCCATTTGTTTTGTTTGCCGCCCCTCACTGGCTGGGGAGGGGGACGTTTTGGAATGACGAGTGCGTGAGTCGCCCCATCGCCAAGCTGTTGCTGCTGACTCGACTGATTGCGTAGAGACTGAACCATGCCGCTGGATCTTGAGAAGACCACGCTGATTGCCATCGGGTTGCGACAATTACTGGCGGAAGGTGAACCACTCGCACGAGCGGAACTGGCCTCGCTGTCAGAGTCCGATGCGGAATCGCTTCAAACATGTTTGCGTCGTCTGGGGTGGTGGTTGCCGGATGACGAACGAACGATACAAGACCGGCTGGCGTGGTGGTTATTTCGCGATGATGTCACGCGGATTGAATATCGGGACGATCAGGAAACGAGCCGCATAGAGACATCCGAAGAGAGAATCACGGATGCGATCGAATCTCTTGTTTCTCTGCTGAAGGCAGCGACGTTCTCAGAGGAATCGTGTCTGGGAGCGCTGCGGCAAGTTCAGCGAATTCTGGCGAGTCTGAAGGATAGAAACCTCCCTCTCGGAATGGCTGTGATTCGTTGTGGAACACCGGAGGCGTTTCGATTCGATGAATCTCGAATTCGATTTGACGGAGAGTGCCTGGAACAGTCTTTGAACGGGTTGGCAAGAAAGCTCGGCATTTCAACGATCCAACTGGAGTGGCGCAAGCCGCCGCAAGGGTATTCATTCTCGACTGATGACCCTGCATTTAAGGATGTCAGATCATTTATGGAATCCTGGCGAGATGTTCTGGCCATCGAGATTCAACGGAGAGAGGAGCTTCCGCCTGGCTGGGAGCCACAGGGGACGACTTGGCCCGCGAAACCGATTCGAACTACGGCTGATCTTTGTGAATGGCTCTCGGCGTGGCTGATGGGATTGTATGACGCCAGAGCCAGTGTCAGCCCATGGCGCCAAACGCCTGAAGGTTACTTGGAAGACTTCCGCCGGGAGTTGCGAAACTCGGTGCGGGCAGGGAGGACTTGGGGGCTGAAACTCCCGGAGGAGTTCAACGACACTCCGAAAAACATCATCGAAGCCGAAAAGGAGATGGTGAGGCTGATTGACTGGTTGAAGGCTTCCGTAGAAGGAACCCCGACACGTTCATCAACCGCAACTTCTGCAAGAGACGAGAATGCCTCCCAACCAATCTCTGGTGTCCCCCGTTCCCGCAAGAAGAGCAGTAAGAATGGAGATGCAAAAGCCAAGCTGATCTCCGCCCTTACCCAACATCACAGGTATGCTGATGGTGGCTGTTTGAACTATGAACCAATCGGATGTAACGCACTCTCAAGGATTGCCGACGTTGCCAAATCAACAGCGTCGAGTTTTCTGAAAAGCACATTTCAAAGCCGGGGAGGATATCAACAAGCATGCCATGATTCTGCGACCCTGATCGCATGTCTGAAAGTTTTGAATCAAGAGTTCTCGACGCGTGACATCTTGAGAGGCAAAGACAACCTTTCGACTACAGAGGATTCTGAACCCGCTGACGAATAGCGACCGTTCGATCGTTCGGCATCCCGAACCGAACGCTTTGTAAATTTCCGAACATTGCGAGATACGGTGTTTTCCTGCGTTTCAACGCGTAACTACAAGTGTTCGGCGTGTTTTTACCGAACGCTGCCACATGGGTAAGCAAATCGCATTTCGCGGTGAGCGCCCCACTGGAGCGTTATTCGATGTTCAAGGACTCTTTGCCCACTCCAATCGCCTATCGCCCTCGCGAGGCGGCCAGAGTACTCGGCATCTCCGAGCGGCTGTTGTGGCAGCTGACGCATGACGGGCATATCCCGTGTGTACGGCTTGGAGCTGGGAAACGCCGGGCGATTTTATACCCGGTGGCTGAGCTACAAGCTTGGCTCACTCAACAAGCGGGAGTCAAACAGCAGAGCATTGGAAACGGGGGTGAAGCGTGACTCTCGCTGAAGTCTTGGAGCGGTTCCCGCATGCCAAGAAGTCGGGGAACGGCTGGATGGCATGCTGTCCGGCTCATAATGACAGAACACCAAGCTTGTCGATCAGAGAAGGAAGCGATGGCCGGGTTCTGCTGAAGTGCTTCGCTGGCTGCACAAGGGATTCAGTTTGCGAAGCCGTCGGATTGAGGCGAACCGACCTGCATTCGATGATTCCGCTGGCATCTACGTCTACGGATCTCCGTCGGAGTCAGAGGAAACCGGGGAACCGTAGACGAAGTGAGCCGAAACCAGACGGTAAAGTGTTCAAAACATCAGCGGAAGCGGTCGCGGAACTCGAACACCAGATAAGGCGCAAGGCCGATCACTCCTGGACCTACTTTGATGCCGTTGGGGAAGCCGAGGGGATCATCCTGCGTTGGAACTTGCCCGACGGTAAGAAGACTATCCGCCCAGTCAGTCGGCACCCCGAAGGTTGGCGAATTGGCGGGATGCCTGCCCTGCGCCCGCTGTACCGCTTGCCTGAGTTGTCCGGATCATCCCGTGTGTATTTGTGCGAGGGGGAAAAGGCTGCGGAAGCCGCTCGATCAATTGGGCTGACAGCCACCACTTCAGCAGGGGGGGCTAACGCAGTGGCAAAGACCGACTGGGGGCCGCTGGCCGGAAAAGAGGTCGTGATCCTGCCGGACAACGATGAACCGGGGCGGAAGAATGCGGAAGCCGTGACCAAACTCCTCATGAGCCTTGCCCCACCTGCTCTGGTGAAAGTGGTCAACCTTCCGGAGCTGCCAGACAAGGGCGACATATACGATTGGATAGGCTCAAAAGCTGGAGTCGACGCGGTGGAATTGAATCGAGAGATTGAAGCCCTGGCCGATGCTGGGGAACCGCAGAATGCTCATCGAGTCCCCCTACTCTCAGTCGGTAAGTACATCCCGTTCCCGGTCGAGTTCCTCCCCGAGCCTCTGGCAGGATTCGTTTCGGCAGCTGCCAAGGCCATCGGCTGCGATCCAAGTTTCTTGGCGTTGACGACTCTCTCGGTCTGTGGAGCTGCAATTGGCAACACGGCACGACTGGAATTGAAGACTGGCTGGCTTGTCCCGCCGATCGTCTGGACAGCCGTAATCGGCGAATCGGGAACCGCCAAGACACCTGCGTTTCGAACTGCATTGAAGCCAGTGAGAGATCGACAGCACCGTTCTTTTTTTCTGAACGATGAAGCTGAACGCGAGTATCAGACCTTGCTTCATTTCTATGAGAGAAAGTTGCTGGAGTGGAAGCGGTCAAAGAACTCTTCCGATGAGCCTCCCCCAAAGCCAATTGAGCCGCAGACGGAACGATTTATCGTGTCTGATACGACTATCGAGGCAGTCACCCCGCTCTTGGTCCGTAATCCGCGTGGGCTGTTGTTGGCGGTTGATGAGCTGGCCGGATGGTTTGGTTCGTTCGACAGGTATTCCAACTCGAAAGGAAGCGATTCGTCGCAGTGGCTTTCGATGTTCAATGCCGAGTCGATCATTGTCGACCGTAAGACTGGCCAGCCGAAGACACTCAGTGTGCCTAATGCGGCCATGTGCGTGACCGGCGGGATTCAACCAAGCATCCTTCGAAAGGCCATGGGGACCGAGCATCGTGAAAGCGGATTGGCTGCCCGTCTGCTGATGAGCTACCCGCCAAGAGTTGCGAAGCAGTGGACTGAGAATGCGATTTCGCCCAATCAGGAAGCGATATACGCCCAACTCATTAACGGGCTGTATGACCTGCCGTTTGATCGTGAGCCGGGAAGTGGAGATCCGAAGCCATTCATCTTTCAACTATCACCAGACGCAAAGAGGTCTTACATCGAGTTCTACAACCGGCATGCCACGGAACAGGCTGAACTCTCCGGCGACCTGTCGGCTGCATGGTCGAAGCTGGAAGAATATGCCGGGAGGCTGGCACTTATTTTCCACCTTGTTCGCTTCGTCGCCAGTGATCCAAAATTGATCCATCAAGTTGAGATCGACGCTACCAGCATGACCGCAGCAATCCAGCTGACCGAGTGGTTCAAACACGAAGCCCGCCGGGTTTATGCGATGCTTTCCGAAACCGAGGCGGAACGCGACCAACGTCGATTGGCCGATTGGATCGATCGAAAAGGGCATCCCGTCACGCCCCGCGAAGTTCAACAGGGTTGCCGTTGGCTGAAGGAATCAAGAGCCGCCGAACAGGCGTTGCAAGCACTCGTGAATGGGGGCGTCGGGACTTGGATATCATCGCCCAAAGGCCAACCCGGACAGCCGACGCGACGATTTCAACTATCGCCCGTCTACGGTAACCCCATAACCCTTGAAGTTTGAACGGTTCAGTAGACGTAGACACTAAATCGTACGGAATCGAACGAGTTCCGCTTCCATCCATCAGCCGAGCGAGTTACTATTCATTATGAATAGTACACAAGGAACCCAATATGCGAAAGAAACTTCCCAGTCTATTGACTGACCAGCTCCGCCAAGCCATCGAAGACTCCGGGTTGACCCGCTACCGCATCATGAAAGAAACGGGCATCAGCGAATCAACCCTGAGCAAGTTCTACTTGGGGCAGCGTGGTCTATCGATGGAAGCTCTAAATGCGTTGGGCGAATGCCTGCAACTGACAATCAAGATGGGGCGAAAGCCCGTGAAAGAGGGGAAGTGACCGATGGCCAGTATCTCAACCGATGCCAAGGGACTGCGGAAGCTCCAATTCACGGACCCGGCGGGTATCCGCAAGACAATCTATCTCGGCAAAATGACAGCCAAGAATGCGGCAACGCTTCAGGGGCATGTCGAGAAGTTGCTGATCGGAGTGATTTCCAAGCTCCCGGTTGAACCGGAAACGGCGCAGTATGTTCGCAAGCTGGAACCGGCTCTCTATTCGAAGCTGTCCCGTGTGGGGCTGGTGGCTTCGCGTGGATCGTCCAGCCTGGAGGCGTTTATCGATGAATACATCGCCAGCCGGAACGACGCCAAGCCAACGACAAAGACGGTCTGGAAGCGGACCCGGAAGCACTTGCTGGCACATTTCGACGGAACGGCGTCTCTCCGATCGATCACGAAGGCCGCGGCCAAAGGATTCCGGCAGTACCTGATCGGCGAAGGGCTGGCAGAGAACACCGTCCGCCGGACCTGCGGAGTTGCCAAACAGTTCTTCGCCGATGCCTTGGACCGTGAACTGATCGAAGCCAATCCGTTCAAGCAACGCGACATTGCCACCACCACGGGCAGCAATCAGGAGCGGCAAGCCTATATCACTGTTGAAACAGCGAAAGCCGTTCTGGATGCCTGCCCGGACGCCGAATGGCGACTGCTGTTCGCCTTGAGTCGGTTCGCCGGGCTGCGGTGTCCGAGTGAGCATCTCGCCCTGCGATGGGAGGACGTGAACTGGGAACGGTCCCGAATGACAGTCTGGTCGAGCAAGACGGAACATCATGAAGGAAAGGCCAAGCGAGTTGTCCCGATCTTCCCCGAACTTCGACCATACTTGGAGGAAGCTCACGAACTGTATGGCGACAAGAGCGAATTCATCATCCCGCGTTACCGGGATACCAACGCGAACCTGCGAACCCGGTTGCTCAAGATCATCAACCGGGCCGGGGTGAAGCCCTGGCCGAAGCTGTTTCACAATCTCCGCGCCAGCTGTGAAACCGACCTCGCGAAGATCCATCCCATCAAGGCGGTTTGCGACTGGATCGGGAATTCGATCACGATGGCCCAACGGCACTACCTGCAAACGACGGAGGCCGATTTCGAGCGGGCAGCGGGTCAGGAAAATCCGACGCAGCAACCGTCCGCACGACCTCGCAGCGAGTCGCAACGAAAAAACCCCGGCAAGGAAAAACACTGGAAACCTAGTGTTTTACCTAGCCGGGGACTGGGCAATGAGGGACTCGAACCCCCGACATCCACTGTGTAAGAGTGGCGCTCTAACCAACTGAGCTAATTGCCCGGAAGGGGTATCTTGCTGTTTTCTGTTGCTGATGTCAAAGACATGGCTGTGGGAAGCGGGACACGGCGGCCTGCGGGTCGGTTCGCGGGGGAAGGATGACTTTGGGAACGGTGTTCTAATCGTCAGTGGGTACGGCAGCTCTGTTCCGGTGGGGCGGCCGTGGGTGTTCATTCTGGGGAGACATGCGGCCCTGGCATCGGGCGGCCATTTCTGTCCCCGGTGTGTGATGACAGACCAGTGTGTCGAACCACCGCTGGATTTCCCGAACTGTTCGTCGACCTGTTCCGGCAACCGATCTCTCGATGTCGTGGTTGTTGGATGTGTGACTCGTCGGGATGGGGGGAGGACCGATGGAGTCGAGGGTTCCATCAGCTGCAGGTCCCATTGATCAGTCGCTGGGCGGCGGGGCGTCTTTAGGAGCTTGCGAGGAGGGCTTCTTAGCTGGCCCCTCGGAGTCGCCGATGTTGAATTTGTTCATGGCAGCTGCGAGGCCGTGTTTCACCCACAGCTCGACGGCATCGGCAGCGGACTGGCAGGCGGAGTCGATGCCCGAACGCTCCTCGGCGGAGAAGCGGCCGAGGACGTAGTCAGAGGGGTCGATCGGGGGAGCGGGACGACCGATGCCGATCCGCAAGCGGGGCACCTGGGTCGTTCCCAGCTGGTCGACGATGTTTTGCAACCCCTTCTGTCCCCCCGCTGTGCCGGACGCTCGCAAACGCAGCTTGCCCGAGGGTAGGTTGAGGTCGTCACAGATCACCAGTACGTCGGCGGCGGTGACCTTATGAAAGACGAGGTGCGACTTGACCGCCCGTCCGCTGAGGTTCATGTAAGTGGTCGGAGCCAGGAGCAGCACGCGTTCGTCTCCGATCCGGCCATCGGCGATGTCCGCCTCGAACTGACTCCTCCAGCGATCGACGTTCAGCCGTTGTCCGAGGACCTGCAGCACGTCGAAACCGACGTTGTGACGGGTACCTGCGTACTGGCGACCGGGATTGCCGAGACCAACAATCAACTTCATGGAGACATGTCCTCGCAGTGGCTCGTTGCTGACATCTTGGGTGAGCCATGCCAAGTATCGGGAGAGATGTCCTGTTTTGCCACTGCGATTGAGACTTCGGAACTTCGTCGCCAGACTGGTCACGCGGAAGCGAATGATGACGCCCGCCGGAACTCAGAACGATGAACTCAGACTCACACATTGTTGAACTCACCCCGACAACGATCGATCACACCGCCGTGGTTGAGGCAGTCCGTTCGCACCTGGCGGGTGCGGTGGTCCTGTTTCTGGGGACGGTGCGAGAGTTGACGGATGGAAAGCGGACGGAGTCCCTCGACTACGAAGTCTACCCCGAGATGGCGATCAAACAGATTCATCAGCTGCTGGATGAGGCCGCAACCCGCTGGCCGGTCATTCGCTCGGCTGTTGTCCACCGAGTGGGGCATCTGGAGTTGGGTGACATTGCGGTCGCTGTGGCGGTGAGCACTCCGCATCGAAAGGACGCCTTCGAGGCGGGACAATGGGTGATGGACCGGATCAAGGAAGTCGTCCCGATCTGGAAGAAGGAACATTGGGCCGACGGGAGCACGGAGTGGGTCCACCCGGACAGTGGTCGCCCCAATGCAAAGGGAGAGGGGGCAGCGGGTTGAGGTCTTGATTGGGAAGTGGTTTCACCACTAAGGCACTCAGACGGAAGAGAAGGAGCGAAGAATTCTCGTGGGGCCGTCTCCTGGGATAGTCGTGATTCGTATGCAGAATCTCGCTGCTGGACTGTTCGGTTAGAATCGGTCGGGAACTCTGGTCCCCATGGGTTGCGTCAGCTGCTAGAATCGGGGCTGGCCCGGCAGGCTCGCGGGGCAGCTGCGTCAGGAGGGGTCGCGTGAACGGTTCGATTGTGTTGGGACGAGTTGAGTGGCCCGGGATGCGTTGCCCAAAGTGGTTGGCTGCGGCGATAGGTGTGGCGTTCTTGCTGATCACCACATCGCTCCGGGCACAGGCCCCTGATATTGAAGCCCTGGAAGAAGAGGCGTTCAAAGCAGCGACGGCGATCGCCGATCCCTCGATCGTGCAGATCCAGACGATTGGCGGGCTGGATGTGGTTGGCGAGCTCATCGCTGGAACCGGGCCCACCACGGGAGTCGTGATCTCGCCCGACGGGGAGATCATCACCAGCTCGTTCAATTTCTCCTCAAAGCCGAGTTCGATCATTGTCACGCTCAGTGACGGGCGAAAGTTCCCCGCTGATGTGGTCGCCTCAGACCTGGTGCGACAGGTCACTCTGATCAAGATTCAGCAGAGCGGGCTGGTGCCCATGGTCCCCGCCCCTCGAAAAGAGCTGCAAGTGGGGCAATGGACGATCGCACTCGGGCGGACGTATGACGTGGCGTTTCCCAATCTGTCGGTTGGCATCCTCAGTGCCCTCAACCGCATCTGGGGCAAGGCGGTCCAGACCGACGCCAAGATCTCGCCCGCCAACTATGGTGGGCCGCTGATCGACCTGCAGGGGCGCTGCATTGGGATCCTGGTCCCGATGTCGCCGCAGGGAGACGACGAATCGGTCGGCGTGGAGTGGTATGACGCTGGGATCGGCTTTGCGGTCCCCCTGGAGGAAATCCTGGCCCAGTTGCCGACGCTGCGCAAGGGAGAGACGATTCGTCCCGGTCGCATGGGAGTGACCTATGACGACAAGGGCCCGGTCTCGGGAGAGGCGATCGCTAAGGACATCCGGCCGAACTCGCCCGCCGAACAGGCGGGAATGAAACCAGGTGACATCATCATCGAGGCGAATGGCCAGAAGATCGAACGCATTCCACTGATGAAAACCGTGCTTGGCCCGATGGCAGCGGGGAGTGAGTTAAGCCTGATCGTGAGGCGAGACGGGAAAGAGGTGCCACTGACTATGAAGCTCGCAGCTGAGATTCCCCCGCTGGAACTTCCGATGCTGGGCGTCCTTCCCTCGCGATCGCAGCCAGCGGAATCGAAGGGTGTGACGTTACGGTTTGTCTTCCCCGGTTCGCCAGCAGCCAAGGTGGGACTCCTCGCTGGAGACAGCATCGAGAAACTTGACGGGCAAGAGGTCACAAACGCCACTCAACTCGCATCCCTGGTCGAAAAGCTCCGCGTCGGGGCCAAAGTGGTGCTCAGCGTTCGGCGAGAGAAGGGGGCGACTGAAGAGGTCTCTCTGGAACTGGGCGCATTAAACCCCGAAGTTCCCGCCGACCTGACTCCTGACGTGGGACCACCGGCTGAGAAGGACAAAATTCCCGCACGAACGGGACGGCTCGAAGAACAGATCGGCGGCGCTGAGGGTCGCAAGTACTGGGTCTATGTCCCGGAAACCTCGCAGCCCAAACAATACGGCCTCGTACTATGGCTCCACCCATCGGGGCGTACCGGCGAAGCGGAGCAGCTGGGGTTGTGGCGTAGTGCGTGTGAGGAACGCGGGTTGATCTTTGCGGGTCTGCTGGCGGATGGGGATTGGGCGGGAGGCGATGGCCCGATCTTCAAGGCAATGGTCGACCGGCTGATGGCAAAGTACCCCATCGATCGCCAGCGTGTGGTCGTGATGGGTGAACAGGAAGGCGGCGAGTTCGCACTCGTCGCAGCTCTCAAACTCAAGGACGATCTGCGGGCCGGGATCGGGATCGACGCGGGGCTTGGGAGCCTGCCGCCCGACAATGAAGTCGGGCTGCGACAGATGTTCGCGGTGCTGCCCCGAACTGGGTCGGCACACTTGCGAGCGACTCAGATCACCCTGAAAAACTTCCTGGCCAAGAAGATCCCAACTCTCGAACTCGCCGCCCCTCAAGACGACGGGCTCGATGAAAAGACGGTGAAGCAACTGGTGCTGTGGATCGATGCACTCGATCGGATTTAGAGCGAATACAGAGTTTGTCTTCAGTTCGGACAGACAGGAATGTCTGTCCCACTGCGGATTTTAGTGGAACAGACATTCCTGTCTGTTCACTCTCTGAGTGAATGCAAATCTGAAGCGAATCTAGCCCACTGCATGCTGAAATTGCACGTAACCAACCCGAAGCGTCAGCGAAGCGGAGTCACATGGAGAATAACGAACGCCTGTGATTCGCAAAATCAATGACTGCAATGATTTACACTGGCATTCAGAGATATAATTTATGTGCCTCCACAAGCGATATAAGCCGAGATATCTGCGGAGATACAATTCGGCATTTTGGACGCAGGCAGCAATGCTGGACTGGACACTCTTGAAGACCAAGCGAGAGACTCTGCCAGCCGGATGAACCGGGGGCTGGCTTGAAGTCGCCATCTCTCTGAATGCCAAAGAGCAGCGAGGCATCATTCGATATGACTTCATCGAGAGTGGCCAATCGTTCCGATTCCGCCGATACAATCGACTGCACACGTGTATGGTTGACTGGGGCGATTTCGACTGGACATGCCTCTGCCAGAGAATGTCGCTCCCTGCAGCCGCGCCGCTGTCGATGCACGCGAGCGAATGAAAACCCGGATTACGCCCTCAACACTCCTGCAAAATGCCCCCCCCCTCCCCCCAAGTGTGGGTACAATGGTTGACGACCTCCTGGCAGTAGCTGGCCTAAAATACATCACCACGAAGCTGGGCATCAACTATTGATGACCGGATGATTCCTTCCAACGAGCCTCTTGTTTCCGAAATGCCTCAAACAGTTCTAATCTCGCTGACATTTCGGCAGCTGTCATTCCAGTCAGTTGCACTTTGGCTATTTCTGAAAAGACACTATCGTCGTCGAGTGCTGTACGAATAGCGATTTCCTGGATCTGCATTCCGGGATACTTTGCCGTTCCATTCGCTAAAAGTAATGCCATGGATATCAGTCGCCAGTCATCTGCTAGCATGATTCGTTTCTTTGCGATGTCGTCGAGAGCTTGCTGCGCACCAGGCACAGTCCCTGACATCTCCCCGAGGCAGAGAATCGCTGTAAGATGCTGCGATGGATATGATCTACTCGCAAATGTCACTGTATCCAAATTGATGTAAACGATCTCATCCGACAAAGACGAGATCAGAACCGGTAGTGACTCATCTTCGGACCGAGTTATCTCCCATAAAGAGCAAGCTGCCAGAACTCTCACACCTGAGTCTATATCTTTTAATGCCGATCGCAAAGCCTCTGTGAACTGCGCGATATCGAGACCGGTGCTTCCGATCATTCTCACTGCTCGCTGCCGTTCACTAATCTCGGGACTGGCGGACACCGTAAGCAAGATGTGCTTCGCTTTCTCGTCAGTCGGTTTGAGACGAAGCACAGACGCCGCAGCAAAGGTACGGATTGCTATATGATCGCTTGCCAGCTCCGGGCGAATCGCTTCGATCGCCACCTCCGCACTCTGTTTGCAGGATCCTAGCAGCGATAGGCCCTCCCTACGATCATACACATCAAGCTGAGGGAGAACCCTTGCAAGGGACTTCACGTTTGCATTCGACAACACAACACCGCCACGGACAACATGGCCGACACATTGGATTGACCGCATCCATTCTTCGCGGCGCGTGTCGTCGTCTACTATCGCAAACAACGGATCAACAATCCCGGGGTAATGAGGACAGTGTGTCGTGAGTTGATTTATCCAGCCCCACGTTTCGTAGGCCATGGGGGCGTCTGAGGTGCCATTAGAATGTCGAATATCAGAAATCGCGGCTGCCCACTTCTGCTTACATGTGTCAAAACTATCTACTGCGCGGAACCCTGGAGTTGATAGCCCGCTAACAGAGCGGGCCACGCAGAGAAATGTCATGCAGGCAAATGCCAGCCAAGTTGAGTTCATTTGCCTGATCCACTCCATTTAATGTCAATCTTCTTACACTTTGTCGGCTCCGTGTTATCATCAATTCCCAATACTATCTCCTTGCCCATGTTGCTCCACGAGTGTTTGGGAACGTCAAACGCGTTATAATCAATTACTTGAAATGTAAAGAACACCGGCTCGAGATCTTTGCAGTTACACCCGGGCTCACCGTAAACTCGAACGGCAAACTTAATGATTTTGGTGTCCATGTGTGTGTTAACGTTTGGAAAATCAGTCCACTTAAGGGATGCATTTCCACCAGGACAAGCCAATTTGAGTTTTCCAGCTTCGTAATCATCCCAATTTCCAAACCGACCCGCCTTCGTTGTGTCAACCTTAAACCACTCTCCAGCCTTCTGTCTCAAACTCCCATTCCTGTCTGAACACTCTTGCCACTCGATTCGACATCCCAGCCCATTTCCTGCTTCGAATGGCTTAAGTTCAATTTGTGTCATAACGTCAAAGGAGAAAATCGTTCCCTCCAAGGCGTTCGCCGATTGCTTATTCTCAGCCTTTTTCGGAGGATCTAAGGAGACTGGGCAGCAACAACAGCTGGTGGCGCAGGCAAGCCCTGAAGGGTCCAACGTGGAAAATACTAAATCTCCCGCATTTAACTTCCAGCGAAAATGCCTCGGGGGAATAGAATTAGTAGTTCGGTGCAGACTTGCAAAATACTGATGCTTGATGATGCTTCGAACGTCCGTTACCACCAAGTGTCCATAGGCAGATGCGGAGAGTGCCACTTGTCTTCCAATGGCATCAGGCGTTGGTGAATTCCCGACGTACCGGAACAGGTTGGTATCTCCGCCCGCGAAACCGATGGGGTCGAGGCTGATCCATCTGGCGATGCTGGGTTGGTAATGCCGAGCCCGGATGTATTGGGTGGCCAGTTCGGCGTCCCAGTAGTATCCGACCAACCCGCCCCACAGAAACGGCGTCAACACGGTGGGAGTGCCCTGGATGGTGCCGAACGCGGTGTAGTTGTAACTCTCCAGTACCGTCTCGCTGGCGTTGGTCAACACGCGCGCCGCAGCCAAAGCGTCAAAGTGGTACGTCGTCGTGGCTCCGCCCGACCGGTGACTGATCGTGCTGCCGTATGTCGAAGGCTCCGTCGTGTAGGCCACCTCGGTCATACCGCTGTCGTCCGCCTCCGCCAGATAGTTCTGGTCGTCCCACACGAACAGCTTCGCCTCACTCGGCGTTTCTTTCCTTGCCCGCAGGCCGTCCGTATCGTACGCCATTGTAAACACGCCACCGCCGGGGTGCAGCGTCCTCACCAGACGATTCTCATAGTCCCAGATCTGCGTCGTCCGCGATCCGCCCGGGGAGACAGTCACATGCTGATTACCATTCGCATCGCACGTGTAGTTCGTCGTTCCGCCCACATCCGCAGACGATGACAGCTGGTTGGCCGCGTCATAGACGAGCGTCGTCCGCGCTCCATCCTCGACCTTGAGCGTTCGGTTCCCACGCGTGTCATAGACAAACGTGTGACGAAACGGCGAGGTCCCCGTCCGCCACTCCGAGGTCACCTGGCTCGTCCCGTCATACGTCCACGTCACCCGTGAGCCATCGGCCTCCAGCACGCTCGTGCGGCGACCGTTGTTGTCGTACGCATAATCGAACTTCGCCACCGTGCTGTTGTTGCTCTTCAGTGTGTGAATCTGCTGCACCCGCGATCCCTGATCGTACGAATACGAGGTCCGCGTCCCGTTCGACAGCTGCGCACTCGTGCGACGACCGTTCAAGTCATATGTATAAGTGGTCCGCTCCCCCAGCGGGTTGATCACCCCCGTCAGCCGACGCATCACATCATATGTGTAAGTAAACAGGCCCCCATCCGCATCGGCCATACCGACCTTGTTACCCACCGCGTCATATCGATATTGCAATCGCTTGGTCACCATGACGAACTCTCCTGCAGCTCATTCTGCCCTTGAGCATCCTCGATGGCAAGAGGAATCTCGGGAAAATGGCTTAAACACGGCACTCTCTGCTGGGAAACATAAATGTCTCGCTATCCGGTTGATTTTATTTCATGACAGGGGTAACCGAGTGACTACTCTTCAGCACGATTCGATTGGGAACATTACCAAAAAGATTTGCTCTGAGCTGTGTGTCACTGAGTATCTGTACGACTCATCTTCTCGTGTAAAAACCATCATTGATTCTGAGGGCTTCAGGACGAGTTATTCGTATGATGCCCAGGGTCGTTTTTTGTCATTTGTTGCGCCGGATGGCACACGGACCAGTCTTTCATATCACTCAGATAGAACTCGTGTCATTGTTGATCCATTGGGTAATCGTACAACTGTCACTCTTAATGGGAGCGATAATGTTAGTGCAATTACTGACCCACAAGGGGGCCTCGCAACATTCACTTGGACAGGCAATCAGGTGACCTCAGCTGTGGACGGCAATGGTAACCAAGCAAATTATGTGTATGGTGGCTCTTCGACTCGAAACACAATATTAAACGCGGTTGTCAATCCATTGGGGCAGTGGACAACATATCTGTACGATACTGGAACGAGGGTTAGGGCGGTAAATAATCCGCTCGGTGATCGGACGAGCTACGTTTGGAACTCCGCTGGTCAAAGCATTGCGATGATTGACTCGACTGGTGCCCGTACGTCCTATACATATGATGCGAAGGGGCAGCTGTCAACTACCACAGACCCGCTCGGCGGTGTGAGCACAAACCTGTATGACAGTTCCGGGAATATGGTGGTTGAGATCGATCCGCTGGGGCAACGTACGAGCTATACCTATCAATTTGGCCAGGTTTTGTCGGTCACGAATCCGCTCAACGAACGCACCACGATGTTGCGAGACCTGATGAACCGGGTATTGGTTGAGGTGGATCCGCTCGGGAATCGGACCTCCTTCTCCTACGATACAAACGGAAATCGCATTGCGGTTAAGAATCCACTTGGCGCTATCACCACCACGCTCTACTGGGCTAGCGGACTTCCTTCTTTGCAGATTGACCCACTTGGGCATCGTACGACGATTCTCTATTCCTCGGTTGGCAATCGAATCGCCGTGATCGACTCTGCCGGGAATCGGACATCAACGATTTACGATTCACGCAATCTCGCAGTTGCTACGATTGATCCATTCGGTCAGAGAACTTCGTTTTCGTACGACGCATCTGGTCGGCGGATTCAGACGACCAACCCGCTGGGTGATGTCTCGACTATGATCTACGATGCCTTGGATCGGGTGATTTCCACGATCAACCCGCTAAATGCCAGGTCGACGGTTGTGTACAACGCCAATGGCCAGCAGGTGGCTTCCGTTGATGCACTGGGTGATCGTACTTCAACGGTTTATGACTCAGTGAGTCGTCCCATTGCGAGTGTGAATCCTCTCGGGTTCCGTGTGACGACGGCCTATAACCTCAATTCACTTCCAATTGTGAATGTGTCTCCAGTGGGGGCGAGGAACACGACGGTTTACGATCTGGCAAATCGTCCCATTGCACGTATCAATCCGCTCGGGCAACGCACGACGAGTGTTTACAACAGCGCTGGTCGCGTTGTTGCACAGGTCAATTCCGCTGCAGCGCGGTCCACAACGGTATACGATGCGGCAGGGCGCACGATTGCATCCATCAATCCGTTGAATCTCCGCAATAGCTTTGTCTACGACGACGCTTCCCAGCAAATTGGGACGGTCAACCCTCTTGGCGACCGTTCAACAACCGTTTACAACCTTGCGGGGCAGACGGTAGTGACGATTAACTCGCTATCCGAGCGTACAACTGCAGTCTATGACTCGGCGGGGCGGAATGTCGCCAGCATCAATCCACTGGGGCATCGTTCGACTTCTGTCTATGACAGAGATCGCATTGCTGCCACGATCGACCCGTTGGGAGCTCGATATACGACGGTTTATGATGCTGCTGGAAGGGCGATTGCCAGTGTCGACCCACTCGATCACCGGACGACTACGGTTTACGATCCTGCTGGTCAGGTTATCGCTACGGTTGACGCTCTCTCGCAACGATCGTCAACAGTCTATGATGCCGCCGGGAGAACAATAGCAACTATTGATCCGAAGGGCTATCGCAGCACGACTGTTTATGACGCCGCAAGCCAGGTGGTTTCCTCAGTCAATGCAGCTGGTGATCGAGTGACTTCCACTTACGATTCCGCCGGACGCCTGATCGCGACGACTGACGCCCTCTCCGCTCGCACGACAAACATCTACAACATCGGAAGCCAGCTATTGGCTCGCCAGTCTGCAGATGGTGCCCTTAGCAGCATGGTCTACGACTCTGCGGGGCGAATGGTGGCAACGGTTGCTCCTCTGGGGCAGCGGGTCACCACGGTTTACAACATCGCCAGCCAGTCCATTGCCGCAATCAATCCCGATGGACTTCGCACTACGGTCTTGTATGACGACAACGGACGTCCCGAAGTGTCGATTGAACCGATGGGTGAACGCTCGACCACGGTGTATGACGCACTTGGACGGGTTCTTGCACAAGTGAATCAGGATGGAAATCGGACAACAACGTTGTTTGACGCAGCTGGTCAGTCATCTGTGCTGATCAATTACGCGGGCGGTCGCTTCTCATTCCTGTACGATCCCAACAACCGCAGAATTGCAACGATTGACCCATTGGGCCGACGTGTAACCGCCACTTACGACGCCGCAGGTCGCCAGACAACCCGCCTCGACGCCCAAGGCCAGCTGACATCATACGTCTATGACGCAGTGGATGAACTCCTCAATCGCGAATACCCTGATGGCTCGCGGGCGACATTCACCTATGACGCCAATGGCAATCGGACTCGCATGGAGAACGGAGTTGTTGTTGTGACGGTGATCTACAACTCCCTCAACCAGCGTGGCGATACGTCGACCGTCTACAAGTAGGTTTTGGGTGTGATGAAACCGGCTCGATGGCAAGAGGGGTTGTATTTGAGATTCCTCTTGCCATCGAGGATGCTCAAGGGCAGAATGAGCTGCAGGAGAGTTCGTCATGGTGACCAAGCGATTGCAGTATCGATATGACGCAGTGGGTAACAAGGTTGGTATGACCGATGCGGATGGTGGGCTGTTTACTTACACGTATGATGTAATGCGTCGGCTGACGGGGGTGGTCAACCCGCTGGGTGAGCGGACGACTTATACGTATGACCTGAACGGTCGTCGCACGAGTGCGCAGCTGTCGAACGGGACGCGGACCTCGTATTCGTACGATCAGGGATCGCGGGTGCAGCAGATTCACACGCTGAAGAGCAACAACAGCACGGTGGCGAAGTTCGATTATGCGTACGACAACAACGGTCGCCGCACGAGCGTGTTGGAGGCCGACGGGTCGCGAGTGACGTGGACGTATGACGGGACGAGCCAGGTGACATCGGAGTGGCGGACGGGGACTTCGCCGTTTCGTCACACGTTTGTCTATGACACGCGTGGGAACCGGACGCTCAAGGTCGAGGATGGAGCGCGGACGACGCTCGTCTATGACGCGGCCAACCAGCTGTCATCGTCTGCGGATGTGGGCGGAACGACGAACTACACGTGCGATGCGAATGGTAATCAGCATGTGACTGTCTCCCCGGGCGGATCGCGGACGACGCAGATCTGGGACTATGAGAATCGTCTGGTGAGGACGCTGCACCCCGGCGGTGGCGTGTTTACAATGGCGTACGATACGGACGGCCTGCGGGCAAGGAAAGAAACGCCGAGTGAGGCGAAGCTGTTCGTGTGGGACGACCAGAACTATCTGGCGGAGGCGGACGACAGCGGTATGACCGAGGTGGCCTACACGAGGAGCCTTCGACATACGGCAGCACGATCAGTCACCGGTCGGGCGGAGCCACGACGACATACCACTTTGACGCTTTGGCTGCGGCGCGCGTGTTGACCAACGCCAGCGAGACGGTACTGGAGAGTTACAACTACACCGCGTTCGGCACCATCCAGGGCACTCCCACCGTGTTGACGCCGTTTCTGTGGGGCGGGTTGGTCGGATACTACTGGGACGCCGAACTGGCCACCCAGTACATCCGGGCCAGACACTACCAACCTCACATCGCGAGGTGGATCAGCCTCGACCCCATCGGTTTCGAGGGAGGAGATGCCAACCTGTTTCGGTATGTCGGTAACTCGCCGACATCCGGATGGCTGACCGATTCAAATGTCGATCCTAGTGGCCTACAACCATCAACAAGACCACCACAGCCTAAATGGACATGCAAAACGGCGAAGGAAAAGATCGAGGAGCTTAGGAATCAATGGAATGCGCTCGGGTACAAATATTCAGTACAGTTGATTGACGCATTCTTAAGCAGGAATACAGGGGATCGCGAAATCATTATCTCAATGTGCAGTGAATTGATTTCCGACCGCAAGTTCAGGGGTTTTCTGTACTCGCGTTGCTACAAAAAAAATTGGGTTCCAAATCCATTGCGTGATCCTGGGTCAAAGTACCCTTGGGTTGATTATGAGTTTTTGCCCCTTTGGGACTTGGCATTTGATGCCTTAGATGGCCAGTGGGACAGCTTAGGTGATCTTGCCTATGCTATTGGGACTGCCCATGTTTCTGGTGTTGTCAAATGTCGGGAGAGGCCGTGTACTGAGGCATCCGCTTGCACTATTTATCAGATGTCTGCGAGTATTACTATAACCGACCGTTTTGCTTTCCACGCTGACCCGACCCGTGAGAGGAATTCCTTTTATTCCGCCGGGGTGTTCCTTACTAAGAAATGCCGTTACAAATCCGTGAATTGGAAAACCACTTGCACCCTTATATTCAATCACCCAATATGTGACTTGAATCCCGGAGGGGGTGGTCCGATAGTAGGGGGATGACATTGACGGTGTAGGAGCGTGTGCTATGCGTATTGTTGTCTTTTTCCTGTTCGTCGCCTTCGTTGGGGGCATCACATGGACAACACTGATTTCAAAACCAGCTGATTTCTGGTTTTATGAGGCGATACGAAACCGAAGAAGAATTGAAATCTCATCAATTCAGCTTGATGGTCAAGGAGTGGTGATACGGACCAAGAATGAAGCGATCTGTGATGAATTGTCCGCAGCATTGGCTCAGTGCGAAGAAGAAGACTACACAACCAGAAAAGGGTATTTATACTTTAACTCACGGAGAGACTTTACATGCGATATTTCTATCTTCTCTCGTTCGGGTGAGGTGTGGACAGGGTACGCTGAAATTCAGTACACACCCTGTCGAGTCTCGTTTGAAATTCAATCTGCTGGTCCCGTTGAGCCCGGTTGGCCAACACACACCATTGAGATTAAGCAAGAGGTGTGGCCGCAGTTATATGAGTTATTTAGAGTTACTCGGCCACCACCTTCCTGAAGTACTGCGATGTGGGGATTCTATTAATAAGGTTGGAAGTCGAGCCGGGAGAGGGGTGAGGCGGGGTGGCCCATACGCCGCTTTGGGCGTATGGGTGACAAAGGAGCAAGAGGTTCTTGCGTACATGTGGTCTATTGGCGTGCCTTTTGTTGTTCCACGGCCCAAGTGTTCGACCCCGTGTTTGACCACCCCTTGCGGGGTCAATGGTACGGATGCTTTCTGTGGTATTCCTCTTGTCCTCGAGGATGTCCAAGGGCAGAATGAGACTCAGGAGAGTTCGTCATGGTGACCAAGCGATTGCAGTATCGGTACGACGCGGTGGGTAACAAGGTCGGTATGACCGATGCGGATGGGGGCCTGTTTACTTACACATATGATGTGATGCGTCGGCTGACGGGGGTGATCAACCCGCTGGGGGAGCGGACCACTTATACATATGACTTGAACGGTCGTCGCACGAGTGCGCAGCTGTCGAACGGGACGCGGACCTCGTATTCGTACGATCAGGGATCGCGGGTGCAGCAGATTCACACACTGAAGAGCAACAACAGCACGGTGGCGAAGTTCGATTATGCGTACGACAACAACGGTCGCCGCACGAGCGTGCTGGAGGCCGATGGCTCACGGGTGACGTGGACGTATGACGGGACGAGCCAGGTGACATCGGAGTGGCGGACGGGGACATCGCCGTTTCGTCACACGTTCGTGTATGACACGCGAGGGAACCGGACGCTCAAGATCGAGGATGGGGCGCGGACGACTCTCGTCTATGACGCGGCCAACCAGCTGTCTTCGTCGGAGGACGCGGGCGGGACGACGAACTACACATACGATGGGAATGGTAATCAGCATGTGACCGTGGCCCCGGGCGGGTCGCGGACGACGCAGATCTGGGACTATGAGAATCGTCTGGCGAAGACGCTACAGCCGGGCGGCGGGGTGTCCACGATGGCGTACGATGCGGACGGCTTGCGGGTCCGGAAAGAGACGCCGAGTGAGACGAAGCTGTTCGTGTGGGATGACCAGAACTACCTGGCGGAGACGGACGACAGCGGTGTGACTGAGGTCGCGTACACGACGGAGCCTTCGACGTACGGCAGCACGATCAGCCACCGGTCGGGCGGAGCCACGACGACGTACCACTTCGATGCTCTGGCTGCGGCACGCGTGTTGACCAACTCCAGCGAGACAGTGCTGGAGAGTTACAATTACACGGCGTTCGGCACCATCCTGGGCACTCCCACCCTGTTGGGGCCATTCCTGTGGGGCGGGCTGGTCGGATACTACTGGGACGCCGACCTAGCCACCCAATACATCCGGGCCAGACATTACCAACCCCACATCGCAAGGTGGATCAGCCTCGACCCCATCGGATTCGCGGGCGGGGATGTCAACCTGTTCCGGTATGTCAGCAACTCACCGACTTCTGGGACTACAGGACGGAGCGTGCGTCTTAGGGGATTAAATTCTACCAACAGGACCACTTCCCTTGCCGCCACTAGGATGAAAGTCGCTTTCTACACGACCTTCATTTCGGTATTGGCTGTCGATCCGAGTGGAAAGTGTAAAGCTCGCCCATCGGTCCGAGAAGACAAGAATGGGAAGAGTGCAAATGGAACCTGCATCCTCAAAAACAAGGTGGTTGGTCCGTGGAAACTGGCTGGAGTGGTGCCAATACCTGGGGAACCAGTAACTCTTGCATCTCCTTTCGGAAATCTCATAAGGGAGGTAAAGGATATTGTGTGCATGTACGAAAGAAGTGAGTTAGGTTGCTACGACTGCTCACCTTGTTGTTTCGCTGTACCGAAGGCTGGGATCGGAAGAAAGGACGATGGGAAGGGGCATGGCTCAATGAAGCCTGAGAATGTATCTGACAATCATTGGAGAGTCACGGGCATATCAATTGGAATTGGCGACCTAATAGGAGGAATCCCGGGTGATCTCATTTCCATTGTGGCTGGTCAACTAGGGCTTGACGTTGAGTTTGGGAAATGGGGTTTCGAGGACCCCAATGATGAGATTAAGGCGAAGGTTAAGTGTCCGGCAGTGTGCAAGGTTTTCGGCCGAACAAAGTGGCCTCGACTGGGCTTCCCCCTTCATTTTATTGTAGGGCGCCATGAGTAAAGTGTTTAAGCGATTCGTGATATTGGCTGCAATACTCGCAGCTCTTTGGTCATGTGTTTGTATTGCTCAGTCACGGCAGATTCGGCGAATTTCCACACAAACCGGCAGTGTGGTGATCACTTATCAAGAGGAATCCACCCTACCGCGTGGGAAGCTAATTGAAGTAGATTGGTTTTTGGGGTACTGTCGGATTGTTGGGTTTTCGTGTAGAGATATTCAGGCGTTCGAAAAGCTTTGCAATGTTGGAACAATTCGTAGATTGAGATTATCGCATTTCGATCAACCAGGCAGTTTTTCACATTGCTTGTCAAAAATTAGATCTGATCAAGTAATTCTGGACGATGTACTTGTTACTGAAGAAGTGCTCGAATCGCTGTCCAAAACTCAGGCGAAGCAAGTCTGCCTTATGTCTTGTGATATGGTTCATTCCGAAAAAGGTGACAGGGCACTCGAGAGCATGCAAGTTTATGAATACGCATACTTTGCAAGAAACTCAGAAGTGACTAAACGTGTTATAACACCACTCTCCGCGAGAAACATCGCTATCGTATGTCGCGAGATGCCAGAGAACATCAGCAAATTGGTTGAGAGGTGCGAACGTCTCGAGACCTTGGAAGTCCGTGTTCCGGACTTTGATAATGCATCGCTGTCATGGGCTTGCAAGTCACGATCATTGCGATCTCTTCATCTGCATGGAAAGGGCATAAACGTAGACTCTGCGAGGGGATGTGGCAACGGATTACGTGTAATTGCAAGTGAGTAGTTGCGATATCGTAGCCGTTATTGCGGTCGGGTTGTACCCCCTCACGCTTTGGGAAGGGCGTGAGGGCGGGGTGGCCCAGACGACGCTTTGGCGCCAGGGTGATGTAGGAGCAAGAGGTGCTTCCGTGCAATTGATCAATTTGCTAGCATTTTGTTGTACCACGGCCAAGTGTTCAATGCCGCGTATGACCACCTTGCGGCGTCAATGGTACGGAGGCTTTCTGTGGTATTCCTCTTGTCCTCGAGGATGTCCAAGGGCAGAATGAGACTCAGGAGAGTTCGTCATGGTGACCAAGCGATTGCAGTATCGGTACGACGCGATGGGCAACAAGGTCGGTATGACCGATGCGGATGGTGGGCTGTTTACCTACACATATGATGTAATGCGTCGTTTGACGGGGGTGATCAACCCGCTGGGAGAGCGGACGACTTATACGTATGACTTGAACGGTCGTCGCACGAGTGCGCAGCTGGCGAATGGGACGCGGACGTCTTACTGGTACGATCAGGGATCGCGGGTGCAGCAGATCCATACGCTGAAGAGCAACAACAGCACGGTGGCGAAGTTCGATTATGCGTACGACAACAACGGTCGCCGCACGAGCGTGCTGGAAGCCGACGGGTCGCGGGTGACGTGGACGTATGACGGGACGAGCCAGGTGACATCGGAGTGGCGGACGGGGACTTCGCCGTTTCGTCACACGTTTGTCTATGACACGCGTGGGAACCGGACGCTGAAGATCGAGGATGGGGCGCGGACGACTCTCGTCTATGACGCGGCCAACCAGCTGTCTTCGTCGGAGGACGTGGGCGGGACGACGAACTACACGTACGATGCGAATGGTAACCAGCATGTGACCGTCACTCCGGGCGGGTCACGGACGACGCAGATCTGGGACTATGAGAATCGTCTGGTGAAGACGCTACAGCCCGGCGGCGGCGTGTTCACAATGGCGTACGATGCGGACGGCCTGCGAGTCTGGAAAGAGACACCGAGTGAGACGAAGCTGTTCGTGTGGGATGACCAGAACTACCTGGCGGAGACAGACGACAGTGGCGTGACCGAGGTGGCCTATACCACGGAGCCGTCGACGTACGGCAGCACGATCAGTCACCAGTCGGGCGGAGCGACGACGACATACCACTTTGACGCTTTGGCTGCGGCGCGAGTCCTGACCAACGCCAGCGAGACGGTGCTGGAGAGCTATAACTACACCGCGTTCGGCACCGTCCTGGGCAGCCCGACGCTGCTGACGCCATTTCTATGGGGCGGCCTGGTCGGATACTACTGGGACGCCGATCTGGCCACCCAATACATCCGGGCTCGGCACTACCAACCCCACATCGCAAGGTGGATCAGCCTCGATCCCATTGGATTCGCGGGGGGAGATGCCAATCTGTTTCGGTACGTCGGGAATTCGCCTACGAGTCTTTCGACTTCTATGTTATGGGCATTGCACAGGTTCATACCAAAACCTGTGAATCAACCGATATCTCGAGCGCGAAGTATGTATGACTTCCTGGCTTCTTCCTCCAAGGCATTTGGGAATGGAGTGCAAGTGGCATTTGATCCAAGTGGATTGTTAGGATGTGGCACGCATTGGGTAGAGTTCTCGAGAGGAAATGATGATCTTGGCGGTGGTGTGGGTGGAATGAACTATCAGACGGCGTCGATATGTATTGGGCTTGATGACCTTAGAATCAGCGTTTACACTGTCAGTGGTGGGAGTAGCGCTGCCGGATCCTGTGGTGTTTCGTATTATATTCGGGGCTGTCAAGCATTGGCGAAATTGAATTATGTGGCGACGTTGGTTATGCCTTGGCAGGGTGATCCAATAAACTTGCCATTCTTTGGCACATACGATGTTTTGCATAACTCGTATTATTTGTATTTCAACGGGCGATATGCACCTCTCAAACTGGCGTATACACGAGGATCGGGTATTCCGCCGGTACTTTCAGGGGCGATAAATATACGTGGCGCAACGAGACAAATGGGAGGTAGCACTACGATTGTTGGAAGCGTGTGGCATGACGAGACTTGGCATGATCATCAAGAACAAAACATCGAAGTCACCATTGAGTTTACAAAAACGTGCGAACTGAGTTGTGTCTCAATTGAGTTGACTTCACTTCCCAAAGAGGGGAAGCTTCAAACTGACCTAATTAGAACTACCGGCTACGGGGGCAAGATCTGCAATCGCGTCGTTACTACTACGCCTCATCCACCGCGCCCATCATACCCATGAAGGCGTCCACCAGTTCTAAGGTAGAGTTGCGGGTTACATATGAGAGCATATGCCTGTCAGTATCGCATCTTGCGGGGCAGTGATATCAGGAGAACTATTTTCCTGTCCCTGTTTTCTTGTGTCACGATAATGTTCTGCTTCGCTGTCGGTCTCTCTAGATTACAGCGAGTTAGAACCGCAGAAGAGTATGTGTGCATGAGGATTAACGGGTCTAATGGTAGGGCCTTGATTGAAGATGTCAATCGCACGCATCCTCCCAACGAGTGGATTGCTTGTCTGTGTGGAGATCGGAATCTTTTCAATGCCCTAGTCTTATGCAGCACTGAAATGTCACTGGATGCACCACTGTTAGAGGAGTTAATGCATTGCAGAAGGATGAAAGTGCTGGATCTAAGCAGCTCACCGGTTCAGGATGAAGTTGTGATTAAACTGTGTAGACTTCCTTGTCTTAATTATTTATCTATTGCCGATACTGATGTTACGGACTCCGTCATCGCCTCGCTCTGTTTGAGTTCTATTCGAGAGTGTGATCTTCGATTGTGTGGCAAGATAAGTCCGTCAGCCGTCGTGGAACTTGTAGGAAACTCTTCATGTGAGGTCATCAGGTGCGGTCCTTTTTCTCAAGGTGATGAGGATCGTATTGTTGTTGCAGCAACAAGAAACCCATCCGTGACGGCGATCTCGTTTTACGGAGATAAACCGGGTAATGAGTCGATAAAGCAGGTGGAAGTGTCGCATAGCACGTTTGCATTAAAAGGGCCTGCCAGCTTTTTGTACGAGTAATGTCAGTCACTGATAACCAATAATAACTCATTCACAAAATGCGTGCAATAGGTTGCCCAAGTGTCACTTGCGGCGCACGGGCGACGCGGGCATACGAGGTCCTTGTATGCAAGTGTTCTCTTGCCACGCACGCCCTCTTGTCATTAGATGGCCGGCGTGACGCGAGAAATCTTTGCGTGATTCCTCTTGCCATCGAGGATGCTTAAGGGCAGAATGAGCTGCAGGAGAGTTCGTCATGGTGACCAAGCGATTGCAGTATCGGTATGACGCGGTGGGTAATAAGGTTGGTATGACCGATGCGGATGGTGGGCTGTTTACTTACACGTATGATGTAATGCGTCGGCTGACGGGGGTGATCAACCCGCTGGGGGAGCGGACGACTTATACGTATGACCTGAACGGTCGTCGCACGAGTGCGCAGCTGTCGAATGGGGCGCGGACCTCGTATTCGTACGATCAGGGATCGCGGGTGCAGCAGATCCACACGTTGAAGAGTAACAACAGCACGGTGGCGAAGTTCGATTACGCGTACGACAACAACGGTCGCCGCACGAGCGTGCTGGAGGCCGATGGCTCGCGAGTGACGTGGACGTATGACGGGACGAGCCAGGTGACATCGGAGTGGCGGACGGGGACTTCGCCGTTTCGTCACACGTTTGTCTATGACACGCGTGGGAACCGGACGCTCAAGGTCGAGGATGGGGCGCGGACGACTCTCGTCTATGACGCGGCCAACCAGCTGTCATCGTCTGCGGATGTGGGCGGAACGACGAACTACACGTACGATGCGAATGGTAATCAGCATGTGACTGTCTCCCCGGGCGGATCGCGGACGACGCAGATCTGGGACTATGAGAATTGTCTGGTGAGGACGCTGCACCCCGGCGGCGGCGTGTTTACAATGGCGTACGATACGGACGGCCTGCGGGCAAGGAAAGAAACGCCGAGTGAGGCGAAGCTGTTCGTGTGGGACGACCAGAACTACCTGGCGGAGACGGACGACAGCGGTGTGACCGAAGTGGCGTACACGACGGAACCTTTAACATACGGCAGCACGATCAGCCACCGGTCGGGTGGGGCCACGACGACGTATCACTTCGATGCTCTGGCTGCAGCGCGAGTGTTGACGAACGCCAGCGAGACGGTGCTGGAGAGCTACAACTACACGGCGTTCGGGACCATCCTGGGCAGTCCCAGCCTGTTGACGCCATTCCTGTGGGGCGGGTTGGTCGGATACTACTGGGACGCCGACCTCGCCACCCAATACATCCGCGCTCGGCATTACCAACCCCACATCGCAAGGTGGATCAGCCTCGACCCCATCGGATTCGCGGGCGGAGATGACAATCTCTTCCGGTATGTCGACAATTCACCCACTTCTGGTTCAACCGAAAGGTGGAATTGGCTTTTGAGACGTGGCTACTCTCCTCACTACGACGAAGCATTTGCTTTGGCCTGGTTCTTTGGAATTGATCCTTCTGGCCTGCAACCTGTCCCCCCGCCGCCACCTGTTCCAGAAAAAATGCCTTATCTTAAGATTGAAACTCTTAAACCTTATCGTGGCGAATGCAACGATCGTTCGAGAGTCACATGGCGATTTTCATTAGCATACCGCAAAGGTCCTGAGCGGAAGTTCACGTGTAACGGATTCTTTGTTCAGAAGGTCACAGTGAAATGCCGTAAGGTGGATTGCAAGGACGCCCCAGTCGCAAGTGATGACTTCTCTTATTTCGAGGCATGGAAGCCCGAGAAGAATGGTTATAAACTCGACACCGCATACTATCCCAATGAGATATGCAAAACTGGCTTGTACAAACAATCGGGAGAAGTACGGTTTTATTGTAACAACGCCCTCGGATTGCCGGACGACTACGACTCCCAAACTATTCCTACTTGGGAGCCAGCAGGATATCCAGCCGTCTATTACCCAAACAATGTCACGCCCTGCAGGACCACCCCTGGTGTGCTTACGTCAATCTCAGGACAGACTCCACCTGAATTCTGGTCGAAACAGCCAGTGGCATCAGGAAGCAGGAGCGTAGAAATATCATCCACGTGCTGCCAGTTCACTGATTGCATGTGCCCCGGTGCCACGAACTCTACTTCTCTTGCTTTCACCCCCCCTTGATGATGGTGCCAACATGGGCAGAAGTCTCTATCTGATTGCGATCTGTTTCATTGTACTGATTGCTGTATTTGGCGAATGCGTCGCTGGTGATTCGCCGTTTCCGATTGGCGAATCCGGTGAGAAAATCCGGTCGTTTGTTGATGGCATTCCACCTGATGTATCTCCATTGTCAATGAATGACAAGAACATATCGCTACTCATTCAATACAGACGCACTCTCGAAGGCGTGACCCATCTGAGGGGGGAACGCTTACGTTTCATCGGCTTCTTCGAAGGGACAACGCGTGTCGATATTCCTGAATGGTGGGAACGTAGGCTACTTGCCAGACAGGTGTTTGGAGACCAAGTGTTTTTCCCGTCAGAAGAGGCTGAAAATGGAGAGTCTCTATGGAAAATGACAGACGAAGAAGCCATTTCAGGCATAGATCGAGTCGCCCTGCAAGAGAATGGAGTGCGAATTGGCAGAGGAACGATTGAGTATGAAGTACCCGACTCAATCATGCAGCGTGTGTATGGAGATCGGGTCAAAGGTAAACTGCCAGCTCCATTAGCAGCCAGTTTAAATGACAAAAGAGTTGCATTGTTCAACGAGGGGGGCGGATTGGCTTGTGTCGACAGGGAGACATCCACAATTGCTTGGATTCACGAACTTAAAGACATCCCTTCCGTCGGAGGCGGAAGCGGACCAGATGACATCTACTATGAGGTGATGTTTTCGAACGGTAAAGTCGCAGCGTTCTACGCATGGAATTATGAAATGACGTGCCTTATTGTCGACGAGATCTCGGGCCAGCTCCTTTTTCGCTTTAATACACAATACGTCAGAATTCCTGCTGCCAAGCCCAAGTGAGGTAGTACCAGTATCGATTACTTCCCCAGCTCCTCAGGATTATGCGCGGGATGGCCCATACTCCGCGTTGGGCGTATGGGTGACGCAGGAACAAGAGGTTCTTGCGTACATGTGGTCTATTAGCGTGCCTTGAGTTGCCCTACGCCTATTCCCTCCAGGCAGGCCCTGGTGTTCCTCCTGTACGAGGGGGCTATTTGAGATTCCTCTTGCCATCGAGGATGCTCAAGGGCAGAATGAGCTGCAGGAGAGTTCGTCATGGTGGCCAAGCGATTGCAATATCGATACGACGCGGTGGGTAATAAGGTCGGTATGACCGATGCGGATGGGGGACTGTTTACTTACACGTATGATGTGATGCGTCGGCTGACGGGGGTGATCAACCCGCTGGGGGAGCGGACCACTTATACATATGACTTGAACGGTCGTCGCACGAGTGCGCAGCTGTCGAACGGGACGCGGACGTCGTATTCGTACGATCAGGGATCGCGGGTGCATCAGATTCACACACTGAAGAGCAACAACAGCACGGTGGCGAAGTTCGATTACGCGTACGATAACAACGGTCGCCGCACGAGCGTGCTGGAAGCAGACGGCTCACGGGTGACGTGGACGTATGACGGGACGAGCCAGGTGACCTCGGAGTGGCGGACGGGGACCTCGCCGTTTCGTCACACGTTTGTCTATGACACGCGTGGAAACCGGACGCTCAAGAACGAGGATGGAGCGAGGACGACGCTCGTCTACGACGCGGCCAACCAGCTGTCATCGTCTGCGGATGTGGGAGGGACGACGAGCTACACATACGATGCGAATGGCAATCAGCATTTGACCGTGGCCCCGGGCGGGTTGCGGACGACGCAGATCTGGGACTATGAGAATCGTCTGGTGAAGACGCTACAGCCGGGCGGCGGCGTGTTCACGATGGCGTACGACGCGGATGGCCTGCGGGTCCGGAAAGAGACGCCTAGCGAGACGAAGCTGTTCGTGTGGGATGACCAGAACTATCTGGCGCAGGCGGACGACAGTGGTGTGACTGAGGTGGCGTATACAACGGAACCGTCGACATATGGCAGCACAATCAGCCACCGGTCGGGCGGAGCCACAACGACGTACCACTTCGATGCCTTGGCTGCAGCACGAGCCCTGACCAACGCCAGCGAGACGGTGATGGAGAGCTATAACTACACCGCGTTCGGGACCATCCTGGGCAGTCCCAGCCTGTTGACGCCATTCCTGTGGGGCGGGTTGGTCGGATACTACTGGGACGCCGACCTCGCCACCCAATACATCCGGGCTCGGCATTACCAACCCAGCATCGCCAGATGGATCAGCCTCGACCCCATCGGTTTCGCGGGCGGGGACGCCAACCTGTTCCGCTACGTCGGAAACTCACCGACTTCAGGGAGCACTGGCAGCCGATTCGTGCTCAGACAAGGAACATCGTATCTCTACCTATCTGGATTGAGATCACCCTATTCGCATCATGATTTGTTTAGCGATCCTTCTGGACTCTGCTCAACACTAACATGTGGGCCTGAGGTCTCGGAGTACTTTCAACCAGTGCTAGACCATATAATCCAACTTAGAAAGAGTCTGCCGGTTGGAAGTGTACGCCATCATAATTTTTGGAGTACCCTGAAGTTCGAGAATGCTGGTATACCGAAAGGATCAGAAGGGGAATGTGCAGATACCGTCACTTTGTGCGGAGTGTGTATTTCGGTGACAGAACTGGGGAATTTGGCATTTGGCGCCGCGGCAGTGCACGGGATGGTGGAAAAGGGTGGGGTAGTGGTAAACTTGGAAAGAGATGCCGAAACCACGATAGGGACAATGCTCTGGGGTGGGTTTTATGCGAACAGCTCCGGCGGAGGTTCGAGAGGTTTTAGCTCAGTGGCGGAAGTGGCCACGGCTCTTCAAGGCTATGGCTTCTGGTCTGATTCTCACGGTGCAAAGGAGAACTTTTGTGATTCACTTAAGTCTGCGCCAAATCTGCCGCCTCTTAGTAAGATCTTACAGCGTACTCGGTTTGCGAACCTTCAGGCACAGGCAGCCGGAAGGGGGGATGCACTTGCTACTTGGGATGCTTCTATGATAGGCAAGTCCCTTGGCGGTTGGGAAAGAACAGTCACCAGGGCTTATGGGGAGGTGGCATACGGCAGATCGCTGTTGATAAACAATATTCCGGAATGCCCTGCATCAACGACCGAGGGTAGTGGTCGTTGGCCATGGCCAGATGAGAATGGCAAAGTCATATGGAAATGATTCGTTCCTTCGTCACTATAATCACGCTGCTTCTCATTTTGGGTTGTGGAGAACCTCCAAAAGGGCGACGAGAGATGCCCAATTGGGTTAATAAAGAGTTACCAAAATGGTACGCGAAATGGAAATCGAAGCAAACTGAACATCAAGCGAGGATCGATGTGTTCGGAACAACTGTAGTAGTCGATATTGTAGAAGATTTCAGACTTACAGAGTGTGGGTTTTCATCTACAAAAATAGGAGTCGACGATGTAAGCGCAATAGTCTTAAATAAATGGGAGATGTCGTCTGAGACAATCAACGGAGAGAGTGTGTTATTCTTTATGCTCAGTAAGCCTTACTCCTTTTCTGTTCGTGTGAAAGAGTGAATGCGATTAAGAGGGGCGCAAATGTCGCCTTGGGGGTGTGGGTGACCCAAGAACAATATGTTCTTGCATATACAAGTCCTATTGGCAGGAGCCGCGTCCCTCTGGCAAGAGAAGTGTTTTACGTGATTCCTCTTGCCATCGAGGATGTGCAAGTGCAGAATAAGCTCTGGGAGACCATTTCATGTTGACGAAGCGATTGCAGTATCGATACGACGCTGTGGGTAACAAGGTCGGCATGACCGATGCGGATGGTGGGGTGTTTACATACGCGTATGATGTAATGCGTCGGCTGACAGGAGTGATCAACCCGCTGGGGGAGCGGACGACTTATACGTATGACCTGAATGGTCGTCGCACGAGTGCGCAGCTGTCGAACGGGACGCGGACCTCGTACTCGTACGATCAGGGATCGCGGGTGCAGCAGATCCATACACTGAAGAGCAACAACAGCACGGTGGCGAAGTTCGATTATGCGTACGACAACAACGGTCGCCGCACGAGCGTGTTGGAGGCCGACGGGTCGCGGGTGACATGGACATACGACGGTACGAGCCAAGTGACATCGGAGTGGCGGACGGGGACTTCGCCGTTTCGTCACACGTTTGTCTATGACACGCGTGGGAACCGGACGCTCAAGGTCGAGGATGGAGCGCGGACGACGCTCGTCTATGACGCGGCCAACCAGCTGTCATCGTCTGCGGACGTGAGCGGAACGACGAACTACACGTACGATGCGAATGGCAATCAGCATGTGACCGTGGCCCCGGGCGGATCGCGGACGACGCAGATCTGGGACTATGAGAATCGTCTGGTAAAGACGCTACAGCCGGGCGGCGGCGTGTCCACGATGGCGTACGACGCGGATGGCCTGCGGGTCCGGAAAGAGACGCCTAGCGAGACGAAGCTGTTCGTGTGGGATGACCAGAACTATCTGGCGGAGGCGGACGACAGTGGTGTGACCGAGGTGGCGTATACAACGGAACCGTCAACGTACGGCAGCACGATCAGCCACCGGACGGGTGGAGCCACGACGACGTATCACTTCGATGCTCTGGCTGCAGCGCGAGTGTTGACGAACGCCAGCGAGACGGTGCTGGAGAGCTACAACTACACGGCGTTCGGGACCATCCTGGGCAGTCCCAGCCTGTTGACGCCATTCCTGTGGGGCGGGTTGGTCGGATACTACTGGGACGCCGACCTCGCCACCCAATACATCCGGCGCTCGGCATTACCAACCCCACATCGCAAGGTGGATCAGCCTCGACCCCATCGGATTCGCGGCGGAGATGACAATCTCTTCCGGTATGTCGACAATTCACCCACTTCTGGTTCAACCGAAAGGTGGAATTGGCTTTTGAGACGTGGCTACTCTCCTCACTACGACGAAGCATTTGCTTTGGCCTGGTTCTTTGGAATTGATCCTTCTGGCCTGCAACCTGTCCCCCGCCGCCACCTGTTCCAGAAAAAATGCCTTATCTTAAGATTGAAACTCTTAAACCTTATCGTGGCGAATGCAACGATCGTTCGAGAGTCACATGGCGATTTTCATTAGCATACCGCAAAGGTCCTGAGCGGAAGTTCACGTGTAACGGATTCTTTGTTCAGAAGGTCACAGTGAAATGCCGTAAGGTGGATTGCAAGGACGCCCCAGCCGTCAAGGATGACTTCTCTTATTTCGAGGCATGGAAGCCCGAGAAGAATGGTTATAAACTCGACACCGCATACTATCCCAATGAGATATGCAAAACTGGCTTGTACAAACAATCGGGAGAAGTACGGTTTTATTGTAACAACGCCCCCGGATTGCCGGACGACTACGACTCCCAAACTATTCCTACTTGGGAGCCAGCAGGATATCCAGCCGTCTATTACCCAAACAATGTCACGCCCTGCAGGACCACCCCGGTGTGCTTACGTCAATCTCAGGACAGACTCCACCTGAATTCTGGTCGAAACAGCCAGTGGCATCAGGAAGCAGGAGCGTAGAAATATCATCCACGTGCTGCCAGTTCACTGATTGCATGTGCCCCGGTGCCACGAACTCTACTTCTCTTGCTTTCACCCCCTTGATGATGGTGCCAACATGGGCAGAAGTCTCTATCTGATTGCGATCTGTTTCATTGTACTGATTGCTGTATTTGGCGAATGCGTCGCTGGTGATTCGCCGTTTCCGATTGGCGAATCCGGTGAGAAAATCCGGTCGTTTGTTGATGGCATTCCACCTGATGTATCTCCATTGTCAATGAATGACAAGAACATATCGCTACTCATTCAATACAGACGCACTCTCGAAGGCGTGACCCATCTGAGGGGGAACGCTTACGTTTCATCGGCTTCTTCGAAGGACAACGCGTGTCGATATTCCTGAATGGTGGGAACGTAGGCTACTTGCCAGACAGGTGTTTGGAGACCAAGTGTTTTTCCTGTCAGAAGAGGCTGAAAATGGAGAGTCTCTATGGAAAATGACAGACGAAGAAGCCATTTCAGGCATAGATCGAGTCGCCCTGCAAGAGAATGGAGTGCGAATTGGCAGAGGAACGATTGAGTATGAAGTACCCGACTCAATCATGCAGCGTGTGTATGGAGATCGGGTCAGGTAAACCGCCAGCTCCATTAGCAGCCAGTTTAAATGACAAAAGAGTTGCATTGTTCAACGAGGGGGCGGATTGGCTTGTGTCGACAGGGAGACATCCACAATTGCTTGGATTCACGAACTTTAAAGACATCCCTTCCGTCGGAGGCGGAAGCGGACCAGATGACATCTACTATGAGGTGATGTTTTCGAACGGTAAAGTCGCAGCGTTCTACGCATGGAATTATGAAATGACGTGCCTTATTGTCGACGAGATCTCGGGCCAGCTCCTTTTTCGCTTTAATACACAATACGTCAGAATTCCTGCTGCCAAGCCCAAGTGAGGTAGTACCAGTATCGATTACTTCCCCAGCTCCTCAGGATTATGCGGGATGGCCCATACTCCGCGTTGGGCGTATGGGTGACGCAGGAACAAGAGGTTCTTGCGTACATGTGGTCTATTAGCGTGCCTTGAGTTGCCCTACGCCTATTCCCTCCAGGCAGGCCCTGGTGTTCCTCCTGTACGAGGGGCTATTTGAGATTCCTCTTGCCATCGAGGATGCTCAAGGGCAGAATGAGCTGCAGGAGAGTTCGTCATGGTGGCCAAGCGATTGCAATATCGATACGACGCGGTGGGTAATAAGGTCGGTATGACCGATGCGGATGGGGGACTGTTTACTTACACGTATGATGTGATGCGTCGGCTGACGGGGTGATCAACCCGCTGGGGGAGCGGACCACTTATACATATGACTTGAACGGTCGTCGCACGAGTGCAGCTGTCGAACGGGACGCGGACGTCGTATTCGTACGATCAGGGATCGCGGGTGCATCAGATTCACACACTGAAGAGCAACAACAGCACGGTGGCGAAGTTCGATTACGCGTACGATAACAACGGTCGCCGCACGAGCGTGCTGGAAGCAGACGGCTCACGGGTGACGTGGACGTATGACGGGACGAGCCAGGTGACCTCGGAGTGGCGGACGGGGACCTCGCCGTTTCGTCACACGTTTGTCTATGACACGCGTGGAAACCGGACGCTCAAGAACGAGGATGGAGCGAGGACGACGCTCGTCTACGACGCGGCCAACCAGCTGTCATCGTCTGCGGATGTGGGAGGGACGACGAGCTACACATACGATGCGAATGGCAATCAGCATTTGACCGTGGCCCCGGGCGGGTTGCGGACGACGCAGATCTGGGACTATGAGAATCGTCTGGTGAAGACGCTACAGCCGGGCGGCGGCGTGTTCACGATGGCGTACGACGCGGATGGCCTGCGGGTCCGGAAAGAGACGCCTAGCGAGACGAAGCTGTTCGTGTGGATGACCAGAACTATCTGGGCGCAGGCGGACGACAGTGGTGTGACTGAGGTGGCGTATACAACGGAACCGTCGACATATGGCAGCACAATCAGCCACCGGTCGGGCGGAGCCACAACGACGTACCACTTCGATGCCTTGGCTGCAGCACGAGCCCTGACCAACGCCAGCGAGACGGTGATGGAGAGCTATAACTACACCGCGTTCGGGACCATCCTGGGCAGTCCCAGCCTGTTGACGCCATTCCTGTGGGCGGGTTGGTCGGATACTACTGGGACGCCGACCTCGCCACCCAATACATCCGGGCTCGGCATTACCAACCCAGCATCGCCAGATGGATCAGCCTCGACCCCATCGGTTTCGCGGGCGGAGATACCAACCTGTTCCGGTACGTCGGGAATTCACCGACTTCGGGCCCATCTAAACTCAGTGTGCGGCTCGCAGCATCCACATATGGTCAACCGAGACTCTTTCCCTCCACCATTTTGCTAGACCATTTGTCGCTCACCAGAATGAACACGGAAAGGAGGAGTCGAATCCGCATCGATGGAATTGACCCGACAGGTACGGAGGATTGGAGTCGAGGTGGGGACGATGAACGTAGAACATACGAAACGGCGCGAATACATACAGAGATCCAAACGACATCAAACTGTGAGTTGCAATGTGGAACGTGTGTAGGCAATATTTCAGCTAGCATTCATTACCATGCACTGATAGGAGGGGATGAAGGAATTGCAAGGATTTCACCATCTCATAACTATGGATTGTGTGTCGATGGAAAATTCCACCGATTCGAGGGTAGCCGAGCAGCCCCACGAGATGGATATCCATACTACAAACAGGTCAAGAAAACGGTTCCAATCGGACAAGTGTCTTGTGCCGGCGGCGGGTTAAACAAAGTAATAACAGTAACGACAAAGGAGGCTTGTGGGGGGGGCGGAGAGGATGGCAGAAATGCTGAGATACTCAACGCTCGATTACTTGTTTCCAAGTGTGGTAAAGTTTCAGCAATCACAACACTGGAGGAGGTTCCCGTAAAGGGAAAGTATGTCCATCCTCTACGCTGCCTCTCTTGTTTTGAAGCTCCTTACCCACCATACAATCCTAAGGATTTTCCTGATGAAGAGTGACATCATGTGCTGCTTGTTAGCAGTTTGTATCTCTTTGCTCGGACTAAGAGACGAGAGTCTGGCCGAAGACGTTCAGTCTGAGCCTGTGTCACTCGGCCATGGAGACTACCGCTTCAGATATAGCCGCGAGGGTGGACTGATTCTTGAGCACCAATCTGAAGGCGAACGCCCAACAAGGTCACTGAGGCCGATTGTAGAAACAACCGGCTCTCCTGTGTTTAAAAACAATGATCGTGTCCTGGACATCGCATTGTCAAGGTGGATGTCGTCTTCGCTTATAGGGGTGATACATAGTCGCGATGACCACGGGGATAGCTTCACATTCGTAACTGTTAAATCGCCAGAAGCCCATGGAAGCAGTGTCAAAGGCGTGGTTGCGAAGGCCTTTGGATGCAAGCCTGGCGCCCGAATTGTGGCATTAAGCGGGAGTCGCCGAGGTGACGCAGTCACCTTGGTGGTGGGCCAACTTGAATCATCGGATACAGGAGGCGTGATTACATCAGGAAAGATACTTTTCCACGGTTGTCCTGATCCGGCTCCAGTTGGAGCGCCAGTAGGCGTGTTCACTTCGGTTGTTGAACCCGGTTTGACAATTCCAGATGACTTTTAAGGAACAAATGGCCAGTGTGGGGCGCCTGCAATTTTGGGATTGCGGGGTGGGGTGGCCAAATTGCAACGGGTGCCCCGGATGGGTGGCGCAGGCGTCGCCTTGGGCATGTGAGTGACGCAGGAACAAGAGGCCCTTCGCTCTCCATGGGAGTCATAATTGCCAAGACATCACAACCACTCGTCCGAGAACGAGTTACAACATGCTGTCGAAGCGACTCTGGATCGCGTAAGCGTCCACAATTTTCATGGAATTCAATTGATTACTATAGATATACGGACAGTTCTCGAACAAACTGTCGGAACCAGTTGAACCGAATGACGTTTTCGCCGAAATGGTTGTTGTACGGAGTCTCTGGTTACAGATTACGATGATTTCAATGTGTTTCTGGAAGAAGACATGGCTCAACTCACCGTACCAGTCACCATTCTCAAGCACGGTGTTTGGTACACTTTCGTGTCGGACGGTGATGGATGTGCTCTCAACTTTGTGACGAATCACTTTGCAACGTGGGAGCCTCGCACTTTCGAGATGTTCGAATTATGTGCCAACTCGGAGAAGGTGGCGATCGACATTGGAGCTTGGATTGGAGCCACTGGAATCTGGTTGAGCCAGCGGTTTCGACATGTGGTGCTAGTCGAAGCAGCCCCTGTGTCAGTGGAAGCGATGGAGGCCAATCTGTTCGCTTCGGGTTGTCGGGATATCTCGATAGTTCGACAACCAATTGCAGGTTCGCGGCAGCCCGTATACTTTGTGCCACATCGAAGAGGTGGAGGCTTGAACGAGTCCACATCGCAGGCAAAGCGATTTCGTACTTCTCCACTGGATCTGAAAATGCCGAGTGTGACCCTGGCAGACGTTTTGAGCAAAACAAACATCCGTCCGAACGACGTTGGACTCATTAAGGTCGACATTGAGGGAGGAGAAGAGAGCATTCTGGAAGATCTGTTTGCATTCGGCAGGGGCAATCCGGAATGTAAGTTGCTCGTCTCATTTCATGTATCATGGTGGAGTGATACCAACGTCGCCCGGTTCCAGCATCTCCTGGACGCGACTCGAGTGATTTCTCCCATCTTGTCGTCAACCGAGAACATGATGCCTGCGACCGTCTCGACGCTACTCCAACTTGATCCATTCGCTTCGGTACTGTTCGCATTCGATCAGGTCGTAACACCTTAGCTCAATACCCTCTGCAATCCTTTGGCCAAGTGACTTGTTACCAGACTCCTCTTGCTCGCATTAACTCATCTAGGTGTAATGTTCCAGCAATAAAAAGATTTCCTACAATGCATCCGAGAAAAGGCTGATTTACTCCATTCAAGGTGCAGCATCGACTGATCGATTCGAAAGCGAAGTCTTGATAGGATCGGCAATGTGTCCGTACGGCGAAATGCCTTTTCACGGAGGGTGTTAACCCTCTTGGCTTTCCATCAAGGGGCACAGCATGGCGCGAGGGCAGCAGAATCTGGGGCTGGAGCGACAATGGCGCGAGCGGATGGCCGGGTGGCGAGCGAGTGAGTTTAGCGTCCGCGAGTTCTGCCAGCGGCGGGGGTTGACCGAGCCAACGTTTCATTATTGAAGGGATGAGGGGGGCGGGCAAAGGGGGGCAGGCAGTGGCCATGGCTTCGAGGTCAACGCAGAAAACCCAAGCTGCTCTTGTGCCCTTGGTGAATGTGTCCGATCGTTTCCGATCCGGTAAGCAACCGAACTCCACTGCCCCCAAAGGCACCCCGACCCAGGTGCCTTTTCGCTGCCGGGGCTCGCCGGATTGACATCCAAACAAACGTCATATCGAACACCCCGAACGTAACACTCTCAACCTACAAGAGATGGTGATGTCTCGTGTTGGGGGTGTTTTCTGAGACTCCTGAGAAAGTATGCTATCGCAATTTGTCGTGTTTTCGGTAACATTCTGTGAATGTAACGTCACCCCGAATGCATGGTCTTATCGGCAGTTGTGTACTGAATAGAATGCCAAGATCCAATCACCTTTTAATGGAATAGCTATGAACGCCAAGGAAATCTTGTCCGATGTGGACTGTTCGGGGAATAACCATGGACAGTGCGATCTCTCACTCGATCACCTGCCTTTGGTTGATGCCCAAAAGGAAAGCAATGACTCAAGTGAAGCACATTCACTATGCCCGGCTGGAAGACAGGATAAGCAATCTCCTGCACAGGCTGAACAACTGGATCCTTCGATGAAGTTACGGACAAAGGCTGTGCATGTACTGATTACAAATGCGTGCAACTTGTCGTGCGGAGGGTGTAATCAGCTCATCGGGCACATACCAAAGGAAAAGACGTTCCATGTTCCCATAGCCACCGTGAGGTCCCACATACAGACTTCAATTCTCATTGCAGAAAAGGATTGGCACCAACCTTGGTTCCCGCCAATGCATCGAAATCTCTCTATCTATGGTGGCGAGCCGACAGTGCATCCCGAGTGGCCCGAGATCTTGCAGATGCTTTACGATGAGTTCCCGGACTGGCCGTTTGTTGTTCTGACAAATGGCAGAACGTTCTCAGGTAAAGATCTCCCACAGTCAGGAGACGAACGCTTTGCTTACATCAAGAAGAGAAAAGATATCAAGGCCCATCACAAGAATGTTTTCTGGTGAATCTCGCCAAAGCACGCAGGAGAGCGATTCCTTCCAACACTCGTGGCTCCGATCGATATTATCAAGGATCCGGACCTGTCTTTTTACTATCGGATGGCACAAGACAACTGTCCTCATTACGAGCGGTGCGAGACGCTGATCTACAACGGAAAGGGCTACTTCTGTGTAAACGCAGGACCAATGGACCTGCTCTTTCATGATGGTGCCAATGGTTGGAAAATCGACAACGTGGAGCACCCTTTCGATCGAACAAACGAAGAAATCGAAGCCCAGGCACGTCTTTTCTGCCACCGATGTTTCTATTGTTTAGGACGAGAACCCGTAATCAAGGAACTGGCAGACCAACCACTCATCCAGCTGATAAACATGAAGAGTTTCGTCTCAGAAACCAATGTGAATCACATTGCAGAAGGATCGGGAACGTTTGTTGTATTCGATAACAAAGCGAATGACCGCAACGTGAAATAATCGGGGAGCCGACATGCCACTGGAAGACCCTGGTCATCCGCCACCAGAACCTGCTTTGTGCCTTTACTCTGCCTAGCGGGGCCGACGTGGTCCCCCCTTTTTCGCTGGTAATAACATGGCGTCCAGAAACACCACGGTCCATTTCAGCGTGCCATGTTCATCCAGCGCATCGATGAAGGCGATCCGTAGATCATCGAGGATTCCATCCTCCTCCCACTCGACCAGCCGCGTCCAACACGTACTGGCTGAGGTAAACCAGTCGGGCAGATCTCGCCAACGAGCCCTGGTCTTGAGCACCCACAAGGTCCCTTCTTGACATTCCCAGTCTCCAGCCCGAGGGAGTCCCCTTTACGCGACCACCCTTCGTGGGTACGTACTGCCTGATCTTGTCCCACTGTCAGTCTTCTAGCAACCGCGATCGAGACATCACATATTCCTTCGTGTTTTGGCATGAGTCTCACATCTCGACAGGGCTCACGATTACGTCCGGTAATGCTTTGAAGCCGGTTGTACGTATTCCTTTTAAGCATCACCACAGATCCCACTGCCCGCACTCACTGCGTAAGTCTCGTTATCTCTTGAGTCGTTCTCGTCTGCTCATTGTTACTCACAATGAGTTTCCGGGCTATACTCCGTCCTTGTCACTCAGACATTTGTGCACTTGACAAAGTAGACGTGAATCAGAACATACTTGGCGACGGATTTGGCCAAATGAGTGTCATTCCATTATGCTACCCTTTCTCAATTCATTTTGTGGCGGAATGACTCTCCCAATCCTGCATCTCATTTCTGTTCTTCAACAATTGCCCGATATCCACAGGTGTGCCAATGTCCGAGACAATCGAAATCAAGCTAGCCACGCTGGACGACGCGGATGCCATTAACATGCACTTCAACAAGATTTTTGGAGCCGCTCGTTCCACAGAGATGTTCAACTGGAAGTTCTCACCGTACACTTGGAGGCGTGCAGTTCCACCAGGATATATTGCCCTGAATAATCGAGTCGTTGTAGGCCTCTATGCGGTAATGTCATGGAAGCTGGTAGCTTTTGATACATTGGTGAATGTCGTACAGCCATGTGATGTTAGCGTCGCGAAAGAAGTGCAAGGGCAGCTTGTGTACTTCGACGTGTACCGTGAGTTCAGAAACAGTTGCGCACTGTTTTCACGTTTAGCATTCGGATTTCCAAGCCGTCGATCACTAATGGTGGGCTATGAGAAAATGGGCTATCGATTCCAGAATACAACTCGACTCTACTCTCTTGCCGCATGTTCCGTTAAGTACGACGAATCGATCGAGATTGAAGTGTCGGATACGATACCAGACTCATGGTTTCCATATGTCACCGTTGAAACGGCGATGATGGGAATAACGACCCATCGCTCGCAACAGTTTATGAGGTGGCGTTATCAGAACTTTCCCGACCGCCACTTTTCATTTCTTACTGTCGGTGGAGAATCGCCGACAGGAGTTGCGGCATTCACACTTTGGAGAGATTGCGCAAAAATCTATGACTTGATTGGCGACTCTCCAGAGATTATCCAGGCAATGATTGGCAAGATTACAAGATTACTTCCAGGAAAGACAGTGATCTACGGAACAACGGATTGCAATCCTTACATAGACACCCTTGAAAGAATGAGGTTTGAGATTACGAATGAGGGGGCTCTCGTGACTTCATTATTAACGGACAATGGCAGTGATTGTCCTGATCCACTGACAGATGCGATGAGAGCCTCCCACCAGTGGTTTGCGACTTGGGCTGACACGGATATGTGACAGGAGAAGCCGAGTAGCTAAGGTGTTTTTAGAGCCTGTTGTTGACTGATCTCCCCTCTAACCGCGACGTTCTTCGCATGAGAATGACCTGACCTTGCCCCCAACCGTGATCCACTGGGGATGTTAGTACTACAGCGCCTTGACCTTGCCCCCAACCTTGATCCACTGGGGATGTTAGAAACAGACCGCATGTTCATCCGGGCCGAGGCCCGGATGAACATGCGGCGAACTCGTTCGGTGTACGGCCCCCCAAGGCACTATGGGGACGAAAACCGTTGTAATCTTCTCTCCAGGAATCGATCTCCTGCTGAGCTTCGGACAGCGACAGAAACCAGTGCTGGTTCAGGCACTCCGTCCGGAACTTCCCGTTGAACGACTCAATGAACGCATTGTCTGTGGGCTTACCGGGACGGCTGAAGTCCAGCTTCACACCGTTGAAGTAGGCCCACCAGTCCAGCGACTTCGAAATGAACTCCGGACCGTTATCCACTCGAATCGATTTCGGGAAACCACGCTGAGCGGAAATCGCCTCCAAGACCTTCACGACGTCCTCGCCACGGAACCGTTCCGCAACTCGCAGGGCCAGACTCTCACGACTGAAGTTATCCACTAACGTCAGTACCCGGTAGCGACGTCCCTGGAACAGCTGATCGGACATGAAGTCCATACTCCAGCTGTCATTCGCTTTCGTGGCCAACGGACGCTCCATTCGGACAGTGCAGCTCTTTCGACGCCTGGGGCCTTTTCTTCGCAGAATCAGCCCTTCCTCCACGTACAGACGGTAAATCAACTTGTGGTTCACCGGCCAGCCTTCACGTCGAAGCAGAGTGCATAGCCGCCGATATCCATAGCGAATCCGACTCCCCGCCAAGTCACGAAGTCGAATTCGCAGCGCCGCCCGTTCGTCGCGGATGCTCTGGTACCGATGGCTGGCCCGAGGGACTCGCAGCACCTGGCAAGCACGACGCTCGCTGACGCCATGAGCCACCTGCAGTCGTTTCACCAGAACACGCTGACGAGCGGGCTTCAGACATTTTTTGACAGCACGTCCTGCAGCATCCGCTTGTCCAGGCTCAAATCCGCCACCAACTGCTTCAGCTTCCGGTTCTCCTCCTCCAGCTGCCGAAGACGGCGAAGCTCGGCAACACCCAAACCTGCGAATTTCCTCTTCCAGCGGTAGAAGGTCTGCTCGCTGACGCCCAGCTTACGGGTCAGCTCTGCGACCGGAGTCCCGGCCTCATGCTGCCGCAAGGCGTACGCGATCTGCTCCTCGGTGAAGTGCATCTTTCCCATGATTTCCCCTTCCTTTCAAACATGACAGATTCAGAAAACTCTAACATCCGTCATGGATCAGGAAATGGGGGGAAGGTCAGCCTGATAAATAGCCCTTCTGCGGGAGCGTTGTTTTTGGGTATAAGTCACTTGTTAACGGGGATTTAGACATGGCTGACGGGAGATCCAAGGATGGACGCGAAGTCTCTTCGATCGCTCCGACCTGAGTTGGATGTGTTTCTGTCGCGGTATCGACTGCTGTTTGGTCGTGAGGAGAATCGGGGCCATGCGATGACCTTGGTACAGGGGTTGTTGGCTGGCGGGGATCGGCGGAACGTGGAGAACATTGCGGAAGCTGCGGAGGGAGGAGTCGTTCGTACCCTGCAGAAGTTTATTGCTCAAGGGGCGTGGGATGACCATGCGGTCCTTTCCGAGCTGCGTTCGCACGTGGCGGAAATGCTGGGCGATGAAGATGCGGTGCTGATCCTGGACGAGACCGGCTTCCTCAAGAAGGGAACGAAGTCCGCAGGCGTTGCGAGGCAATATTCGGGGAAGTTGGGGCGAATCGACAATTGCCAGATCGGAGTCTTCGTGAATTAATGCTGCCGACACGGCCATACGCTGTTTGACCGGCGTTTGTTCCTGCCGGAAAGCTGGACACAGGATCGACCTCGTCGTCAAGTTGCGGGAGTTCCTGCGAGTGTCATCTTCCGCACGAAGCCCGATTTGGCCGGTGAGATGGTGGAGCAAGCTTGGCGGGGAGGAGTTCCCTTTCGATGGGTCGCGGGAGATTCCATCTATGGGAGCAATCCGAAGTTCCTCCAGACGCTCCGGCAGTTGGAGAAGTGGTATGTGCTGGACATCACCACATCTGCACGGGCGTGGATGAGTCCTCCCGCCATGCGTCCCGTGGGCCGCACAACAGTTCGAGGCGGTCGACCGACGCAGAACGTCAAGCCACTCACCAAGCCCGCCCCCATCGACGAGCTGGCCTCGGAGATTCCAGACTGCGAGTGGAAACGAATTCAGGTCGCGGAAGGGAGCCAGGGGCCCAGGCTCTACGAGTACGCCGAGCTGACGGTCTGGTTCTCCGAAGAGTCACGACCGACTGAACACCCGGAGCGTCTGCTGGTGAGACGATCGTTGGGACAAAGTTCAGAGATCAAGTATCAACGGTCCAATGCCCCAGCCAACGTGTCCCTGTCCAAGTTGGCTCAAGTCGCAGGCAGTCGCTGGTGCGTGGAACAGGACTTCCAGAGTGGCAAAGGCGAATGTGGATTGGACGAGTATGAAACTCGCGGCTGGCTCGGCTGGCATCACCACACTGCACTTTCCCTGATGGCATTGTGGTTCCTGACACTCCAAAAGGTCCGGCTGGGAAAAAAAACACCCCCAACTCACGGTGCCAGAAGTTCGCGCCGTACTCCGCCACATGCTGGACTTGCGAATCTGGAACGAAGCGGAAATCCTCAGCTGGAGCCGGTGGAGACAAGAACGAAACCGCATCGCCAAACACTGCCACGAACGCCGCCGACGCATCGAACATCGTAAGCGGAGCAAGAAAAAGAAACAGGCGCTGTAGTACTAGAAACAGATCGTGTGTTCATCTGGCCGAGGCCCGGATAAACTTGCGTTGAACTCGTTCGGTGTCCGGCCCCCCGAGGCACTGTGGGGACGATGGGGCGTTGTTATCTTCTCTCCAGGAATCGATCTCCGCCTGAGCTTAGGACAGCAACAGAAATCAGTGCTGGTTCAGGCACTCCATCCGGAACTTCCCGTTGAACGACTCAATAAACGCATTGTCCGTGGTCTTACCCGGACGGCTGAAGTCCAGCTTCGCTCCTTGAAGTAGGCCAAGCACTCCAGCGACTCTGAGAGAAACTCCGGACCATTGTCAACTCGAATCGATATCGGGAAACCGCGCTGAGTAGAAATCGCCTCCATGACTTTCACCACATCCTCGCCGCGAAACCGTTCCGCAACGCGTAGGGCTACACTCTCACGACTGAAGTTATCCACTAGCGTCAGCACCCGGAAGCGACGTCCCTGGAACAGCTGATCGGACATGAAGTCCATACTCCAGCTGTCATTCGCTTTCGTGGCCAACGGACGCTCAATTCGGACACTGCAGCTCTTTCGACGCCTGGGCCTTTCCTTCGCAGAATCAGCCCTTCCTCGACGTATAAACGGTAAATCTCAACTGGTGGTTCACTTGCCACCATTCACGTCGAAGCAGAGTACACAGCCGCCAATAGCCATAGCGAATCCGACTCCCCACCAAGTCCCGAAGACGAATTCGCAGAGCCGCCCGTTCGTCGCGGATGCTCTGGTACCGATGGCTGGCCCGAGGGACTCGCAACACGTGGCAAGCACGGCGCTCGCTGACGCCATGAGCGACCTGCAGCCGTCCCACCAGAACACGCTGAAGAGCGGGCTTCAGACATTTTCTTACAGCACGTCCTGCAGCATCCGCTTGTTCAGGCTCAAATCCGCCACCAACTGCTTCAGCCTCCGTTTCTCCTCTTCAAGCTGACGGAAACGGCGAAGCTCCGCGACACCCAACCCAGCGAACTTCCTCTTCCAGCGATAGAACGTCTGCTCGCTGACGCCCAGCTTGCGGGTCAGTTCAGCGACCGGAGTCCCGGCCTCCTGCTGGCGCAATGCGTATGCGATCTGCTCATCGGTGAAGTGCTTCTTTCCCATGAACCCTCTTCCTTTCAGTCATGACAGAATCAGAAGACTCTAACTTCCGTCATGGATCAGGAAATGGGGTAAAGGTCACCAGAAGCAATAAACCCGCCTAAATCTGGGCAAAAGGTGCGTCATATAAAGTGTTGCTCTCACATTAGCTCGCAGGAGTGGGGTTTCAGGAACATTTTATGACTGACTTGGACTGGTAACTCCGGTTCAAGACGAGGTCGGTTGTTATTTACCGCTGGGAGTCGGATCGGTGGTCGATTCGGTGGTGCATGTTTTCACTAGGAGGAAGGTGTGTTGTGTCGCATGTGGTGCAGGTGCAGACGGAGGTGCGGGATGAGGTGGCGATTCGGAGTGCTTGTGGGCGGCTGGGGTTGGCTGAGCCGGTGTATGGGGAGGTGAAACTCTTCAGCAGCACGGCGGTGGGCTGGGCGGTGAGGTTACCGGGGTGGAGGTATCCGGTGGTGTGTGATGTCACGACTGCGAAGGTGGCCTTCGACAACTTCGAGGGACGCTGGGGCGAGCAGAAGCAGCTGGATGCATTCCTTCAAAATTACACAGTTGAGAAGGCCGGGATTGAGGCCAGGCGGGCCGGGCATACGGTGACGGAGCAGCCGCTCGCGGATGGCTCGATCAAGCTCACGATTCAGATGGGAGGTGCGTATTGAGCCAGACGATTGAGGTGGTCATCGCTCCCAACGGGGAGACGCGAGTCGAGACCAAGGGGTTTGCCGGGAACAGTTGCCGTGCAGCGAGTGAGTTCATTGAACGGGCTCTGGGGGCGTCGAAAAGTGAGCGACTCAAGCCGGAGTTCTATCAGACGACTCACACGCAGCAGCATCTACGGGAGGGATCATGACGACTCCCCGGCGAAGAGTACTTCGGCCTGTCAGGCTAGATACAGGTGACGGGGCGAGAGAACGTAAGTTGGCTGCTCGCCGTGTAAGGCTGGCCGCAGAGAAGCAGAGTCTGGACCGCTGGATGTCGCGGCTGAAAAGAGCGTTTCATGCAGTGGAAAAGCAACAGGTTAAAGTCGCTCGATTGGAGCGAACTATCGAACAGCTGACGCAGAACTCAGCAAGATGACATTCCGACGCCGTGAGCCCTGACGTGCTCATCGACGATTCATAACTTCAACAGGAGAATCTATGGCATTGAACGATCAACTCTCAGAATACATCCGGGCCTGTTTTACCGGGATCTGGATTGAGAGTCACGAACAGCAGGACGCACTGACGGAGATCGCGCAGTTGTGTCAGCACGAAGGCTGGCAGCTGGCGACATGGAATATTGAACAGGGACTTCGGGTCACGGGGGCGCCGGTCGACAACAGTGGCGGAGATCCCCTCGCTGCGATTCGGGCGGTGAGTTCGCTGGCGACTCCCGAGGGAACGGCGGTGATGGTGCTGCAGAACTTCCATCGGTTCCTGCAGTCGGCAGAGATCGTGCAGGCGTTGTCGCAGCAGATCATCATGGGCAAGCAGCACCGGACGATTTTGGTAGTGCTGGCCCCTGTGGTCCAACTGCCGATCGAATTGGAGAAACTTTTTGCAGTGATCGAGCATGAGCTGCCGAGCCGCGAACAACTTGCGGAAATTGCCCAGGGGATCGCGACAGAGGAGGCCGAGCTCCCCACGGGGGCGGAACTCTACACGGTGCTGGATGCCGCCGCGGGTTTAACCCGCATGGAGGCAGAAAATGCCTTCAGCCTCTCGCTGGTTCGGCATGGTCGGGTGACCAGCGAGGCGGTCTGGGAACTCAAGTCGGGTATGCTCAAGAAGTCGGGCCTGCTGGAATTGCATCGTAGCGAGGACGATTTTGGTCGTCTTGGTGGGCTGGCATCCTTGAAGTCGTTCTGCAAGCGGGCGCTGCTCCAACCGAGTCGCGGGAACCCACTGAAGAGGCCACGCGGCGTGTTGCTTCTCTCGCCGCCCGGCTGTGGCAAGTCGCAGTTCTCCAAGAGCCTGGGGAAGGAGGTCGGTCGACCGGTGCTCAAACTTGATGTCGGCAGCCTGATGGGTTCCCTTGTGGGTCAATCGGAAGAGAGAACGCGGCAGGCGCTGCGGATCATCGATGCGATGGCTCCGTGTGTGGCGATGATCGATGAGGTCGAGAAAGCGTTCGCGGGCGTGAGCGGCAGCGGCGATTCGGGCGTGACGTCGCGGATGTTCGGGTCCTTTCTGTCATGGCTCAATGATCACGAGTCAGATGTGTTTGTCGTCTGCACCGCGAACGATGTTTCGAAGCTGCCGCCAGAGTTTGGCCGGTCGGAGCGGTTTGATGGGATCTTCTTTCTCGATCTGCCCAGTCGAGACGAGAAGGCTCTGATCTGGTCGATCTACCTCGACCTGTATGAGATCAATCGGGACCAGCGGATGCCGGAAGATACCGAGTGGACTGGGGCCGAGATCAAAGCCTGCTGCCGGTTGTCAGCACTGCTCGATGTGCCACTGGTGCAGGCCGCTCAGAATGTCGTGCCGGTGGCAGTCACAGCTGCCGAGAGCATCGAACGGCTACGGACCTGGGCGAGCGGTCGCTGCCTCTCGGCCCAGCAACCGGGGCTCTATCAGCACATTCCTGCCAAAGCGGGGGCTCGTCGTAAGATCCCGCGTGATTCCTCGTTGAACTGAGTGTTTTCACTGAAAGGAGGACATTTGCTGACGTTACACGATCTGGCCGTCCTGCGGGCGGCCGTCACCTACTTTGACGAAGAGATGGGGCCGCATGGGATCAAAGCCATGCGGCCCTATTTTGTGGAGCCATTACCTGCGGAGTGGTCGCCGCGAGAACTCACTCGACTACGCAAATTGCTGACTAACTGCCAGTTACGATACATCGCCTGCCAGCCAAGGAGCGACGCAGTAGTCGAGGCCAAGTTGAGCAAATCCGTGAGCGAGTTGCAGGAGCATGTAACGTCCCCGAACTTTCGGTGGGGGACGGTTCTCATCGAACGGCCCCGCCGGAGTCCTCGGTTATAGCCCTTTCATCAGCTCCGCCAGGGTCATCCCCAGGGTCTGAGCGATTGACTCAATGTTCCGCAGTGCGACGTTTCGCTCACC
>JAXMBW010000015.1:0-114775 GCA_046349675.1 Planctomycetaceae bacterium
CCCGGAACGAGCGGGCTCTCCCTGACCCGCTCCCCGAGATCCCGGTCATTCCCGACATCGATGCCTCTCATCAACGCCTGGTCGAGAAGAGCCTGTTCCCCTGCTCGATCGATCACGCGGTGGTCGGTCTGATGGACCCCGCACATGGCCCCTACGTGCATCGTTCATGGTGGTGGCGATCGAAGAAATCGATGCACCAGAAATCGAAGGTCTTCGCCCCGTCGCATCTCGGGTTCACGATGGTCAGGCACGCCCCCTCGTCCAACTCCAAGGCCTATAAACTCTTCGGCGAGGTCTCGACCGAGATCCGTTTTGAACTCCCCAGCACGCGCATCGAACACATTATTGCGGGCAAGCACCGGATCGTCGGGCTGACCACGCTGACGCCGCTCACCGACATGCAGGTGGAACTGCATCAGATCTTTTACTGGACCATCCCCTGGCTGACGCTGATCCGCCCGATCGTACGCCCGTTCGTGCGTCAGTTCATCGAGCAGGACCGCGATGTCGTCGACAAACAGCAACAGGGCCTGAACGAAGACCCCCAGCTGATCATGATCAACGACGCCGACAAACCCGCCCGCTGGTACCACCAGCTCAAGAAAGAACTGAAGGCCTCTCGGGAAGAGAACCGCCCCTTTAACAATCCTGTCCCACACACCACATTGCAGTGGTGCACGTGATCGATGAGGCGCTGACGGCGAGGCTCCTCTGCTCTCTGTAGTTCCGGCAGAGTCGGGGGACTTTGAGACGAATATACAATGACTCTCAATCGAGGATACAGCTATCGACTGGTGGTCGGCCCTGAGGCTGTAGGGCTGTCCTTGATCGATTTCCTCGTGAGACATTATCCGCATTCGAGTGCCTCTGTATGGCAGGCCCGAATCGAGGCGGGAGAAATCGAACTGGGCGGACAAACCGCCGACGGTCAGAAACAGCTGCGTCCCGGTCAGGAGCTTGTCTGGAACCGCCCGGGTTGGGTGGAGGAGGCCACGCCGCAACACTTCGGTGTCATCTACGAGGACACTGACCTGTTGGCGGTGGACAAGCCGAGCGGGTTGCCCACGCTGCCGGGAGGTGGGTTTTACGAGAACACGCTGTTGAGCCTGGTCCAGAAGCGCTGGCCCGACGCAAAGCCGCTTCACCGATTAGGGCGCGCGACCTCGGGGCTGGTGCTCTTTGCACTCACTCCGATCGCCGCGTCAACGATGAACCGACGCTGGCCGGAGGTCCACAAGCAATATCAGGCCCTGGCCCAGGGAATCGCCTCTCAAGACAGCTACGACATCCAGACTCCGATCGGTCCGGTTGATCACCCGCGTCTGGGCAGCGTGCATGCCGCCAGTCCGTCGGGCAAGCCCTCTCGCAGCATTGCTCGAGTCCTCGAACGTCGGGAGGACACGACGCTGTTTGAGGTCGATCTCCTCACCGGTCGCCCGCATCAGATCCGGATTCATCTGGCGAGCATCGGATATCCGCTGGCAGGTGACCCGCTCTACACAATCGGCGGCCAGCCTCGCCCCGACACTCCCGGGCTCCCCGGTGATGCGGGATATTGGTTGCATGCCAAGCGAGTCACGTTTGATCACCCGACATCGGGGCTCAAGCTCGAATTGTCAGCTCCACTGCCAGAACCACTGTGCCTCCACCGGACGTAGTGTTCACACCCTCTGATCGTGGAATGAACCACGAAACAGACGAAGGTCACGAAAGGGAGGGAGCGATGAGGGGCGAAGCCTGACATCGCCAACCTGGTGACCGACGCTGAATACCGGGTGTCGATCACCGATGAATCGACATACTCATTGGTCGTCCGGTTTCACTCATACTCACTCGTCCCACATTTCGTGTGTTTTGTGTATTTCGTGGTTCCCTTTTGCACCTCTCAACCCAGTGATGCTCGACGCCTCGATAGGTTATGGACTCGGAACGGCTGGCGTCTCCACTGGTGTCTCCTCTACCGGCACGCGCGGCAGTGCCCGGCGGCCTTCTTTTTCTTTCAACCACGGACGCAGCACAGCAGGGGTCACGCCGGTTTCGCGGACATCCAATTGTTTGAGATCTGGCCACTGGTCAAGCAGCGGTTTGAGCCCCGCATCGGTGATCGACGTCCGGCTGAGGGTGAGTTTCTGCAGCTTGGTGAGCCCGGCGAGGTCTTTCAGCCCAGCGTCGGTGACCTTTGATCCCGCCACATCGAGCTCGCGCAGCGACTTCATCTCGGCCACGTACTTCAATGTCGCATCAGTGACATCGTCATTGGCCATCTGCAGCACCACTGCATCGGGAATGCGGGCCAGAACTGAGTAGTCCTTCTGGTTCCACCCGGTCAGCGTGAGATGTCGCTCCCCATCGACCTGCACATCGTGCGGTCCCAGATCGACGGGGGCCAGACGCGTGATCGCAGCTGGCATGGTCAGGCAGATAATCCCCACCGAAACCAACAGTGCGGGCCAAATCTTCAGAGCCCAAACCCGCTCTGGCGACGCCACCCGCAGGAGGTTCACGAATGTCACCTGTATCATCCAGAGCAGCACCCCGACCACCAGGGTCACCACCCCGACCAGAAAGACCTTCTCCAGTATCAGATCCACGAAAACCTCCGAATGCCGCAGAGGGGAGCAGCCCCGCCATCCCTCAATTCCAGGAGCTATTGTGTCAAACCGCCCCCTGACAACTCAATCGACCCGAAACAGAATGCCTGCCTGCACTCAGCCCGGCCGCTCCGTAACGATTAATCCGCCTTCAACGGCAAATTCGATTAAAGACTGATCTCCCTCCGTGGGTTCGACTGAACTCGGTCCGTCGCGGGGTCGATACCCCGAAGTGACTGGGTGTCCTTGCACCCCCATCGGCAAGAGTTGCCGATAGACATGTCGGGACTCGGGACGGGATGCGGTTATGACTCTGTTACATCGTGTTGGAGCGGGTTTGATTCTGATGGGAGGCCTCCTCCCGGCCCAGGCGAATGCTGGCTGGCCATGGTTCGGCGGCGATTGCGGCTGCTCAGCTCCTCCCCCGATGGCCAGCTGTGCTCCGATCTACCAGCCTGCTCCGATGATGGCTCCCGCCCCGGCGGTGTTTCCAGATCCCGCCCCCTGCTGTGGAGCCCAGCCTCACCTGGGACGGCTGCCACGTCAGCGTCATCGCAACACGGTCGTCTATCGTTCCCGTACGCGGATTCGCATGCGGGGACATGGGATGGACAACGGATACTTCGGTGCCCCCATGATGGGAGCCCCCACGATGGGATTCCCGTCAACCGGTTGCGGCTGCGGAGCCTCGGCTTCGATGCCGACGATCATGCCGGAGCAGTCGATCATCGTCCCACAGTCCACGATGATTCCTCAACCAGTGATCACCTACCAGAACGTGCCGAAGACGATCATGCGTCAGGAAGCCGTTCAGGTGCAGGTCCCGACGACGACCTATCAGCAGGTCTCCGTCGACGAGGGCGGCTACCAGCAGGTCTGGGTCCCACGCATGGTGACCAAGACCGTTCCCCGCACAGTGATGACGACTCAGGTCCAGTACCGCCAGGTGCCTCAGACCGTCTATGAGCAGGTTCCGCAAATCTCCTCGGTCGGTTCATCGATGGCCCTCGGCTCGTCGTACCCGATCGCGACACCGACGACCGTAACACCGACGACGGACATCAAAACCCCTGCTCCGATGAACCCGGTTCCAGTGCCAATGGGTGACACAGCTGTCGCTCCTCCGGCAAATCCGCAGACGAGCCAGGTCCAGGAATGGCAAAAGGTCCGCCAGCGTTCCTCGACGATTGAGCAACAGTCGTACGAGTTCGAGTCAAAGGACACCAACTCTGGCTATCTCGTCCCGAAGGCTGCCGGCCGGTTCTCGTCTTCACGACGCTAGTCCGGGCGACTCGACAAGTTGAATGACCAAGCGGCAGGTAAACACCTGCCGCTTTTGTTTTCAATGGGGGTTAATTGGTCCCAAGCACTACGGAGTGCTAAATCTGGTACCTGGTGATCTTGCCAACAAGCTGGGTTGGAAACACAGCCACCCTGCTGGCATTCCTTTCATTACGCAGTTCACTACCGCAGTGTTCCACGGGGTACTTGCTAATCTTCGTGTCATTCTGTTCCCATCTCCTGGGGTCTACAGACACCGCGCTCAGTTGTTCGCCCTGTCGAATTGGTTTTGAACAGGAGGCAACGGAGGAAAGCAAGGAAGGCGGGAAGAGGCTATTGCGGGGACTCCGGGCGCTTCTGGCTCTTGAACGCTTATTGCTCTTGGGCTCGATGGTAAATAATTGGGCTACCCAGCGTCGCGTTTGGAGTGCGGGTGGGCGTTTTCGTAGGTTTCCTGCAGTCGGCGGGTACTGACGTGAGTATAGATTTGAGTCGTCGTCAGGCTTTGATGGCCGAGCAGTTCCTGGACGCTGCGGAGGTCCGCTCCGCCGTCGAGGAGGTGAGTCGCGAACGTGTGACGCAGCGTGTGGGGCGAGACGTGCTGTTGCAGGTGGCAAGTCTGGATGTGCCCTTCCAGCATGCGCCCGATGCTGCGGGTGGTGAGCCGCTTACCGAACTTGTTGAGGAACAGAGCTGCGGTTTCCTGGGGCTTGCCGGTCGGCGACGGGACGCGGACCTCCATCCAGTCGTTGAGGGCCTTGGCCGCGAAGGAACCGACGGGGGTCACGCGTTCCTTCTTCCCCTTACCGCGAATCCGCAGGATGTTCGCGTCACGGTCCCAGTCCTCAACATTCACCCCGACCAGTTCGGCCACTCGCAGGCCAGCCGAGTACATGACCTCCAGAATCGCACGGTCACGTAGCCCGGCCGTAGTGTTCGCGGGAGGAGCCTCCAATAGCCGGACGATATCCTCGGTCGTCAAGAAGTTCGGCAGCTTGCGGCCGACTCGCGGCGTGCGCAGGGCCTTGGCCGGGTTATTGGGGGTCAGCCCCTCTCGTGTCGTATAGCGAAAGAAGCTGCGCAGGCAGGCCAGACGCCGGGCAATCGTCGTCCGGGCGTACTGGCATTCATGCAGGTAGGTCACATACCCACGTAGCACCGGGATCGTGATCTGGTCGGGCTCCGAGATCGGCCCGACTCGATCGGTCAAATAGTCGGCGAAGCTGTTGAAGTCGTCTTTGTAGGACTTCAGCGTATGCTCGGACGAGTTCCGCTCGATGCGCAGGTAACGCAGAAACCCTTGAACGACCGATTCCATGGGTGCTTCTCAGGACTGTGAACCGCGACGGGCCGATTGCCCGAGGTAACAACCCGCAGGCGTTCAGCCGGCATCACGCGACGCGGCGGAACGATTCGTCGCCCTCATCGCCCAGCGTTTCCTGGAGCTTGCGGACCTTCTGGCTGAGCACAGCGGCGTCGTACCAGGTGAAGCACAGTTCGGGGTCGGCGGCGAACTTGCCAAGAGTTTGAAGGACTTGGGCTGAGCTGTGATTGTCGTAGAGAAAGACAAACCGCTCGCCGTCCTTGACCAATGCCAGCACGTTCAGGCTGCGTTCCATCGCGCCCCCCTCAATCATTCCGGCACAACGTCGGGGGAGGAGGGAAGGCTCCGCCCCTGGTTCTCGACGCTCCCGCCCGAATGTCAGTTAGGGGTATCGGTCAAAGGCACGTGTCATGTCTCCCCCCAGTCTCGCCCTGCTGGGGAATCCGCAGGGCGACCGGTTCCGCCTCGGTTCGCATGCCATCTCGGTCACAATCGGAAGGACCGTTAAGGTTTGACAGGCGAGGCATTCAGGCCGTAATCACAGCACTTTCCGGGAGAAGTGGTCCCCATCACAACTCACCCTGCCGGAATTGGGATGGCCAAGATGTCCTATTGAGTCGATAATATCGATGTGGTAAACCGTGAGCGTGTGCTCTCAGAGGTTGATTGCTTTTCGGAACGTGTTTCCATGTTGTGGGTTGCCAAGAGACTGGTGCTTGCCGTGATGCTGATCCACAGCGTCTTCGGCTGCTGCTGGCACCATGCCCACACGTGTGCCTGTGATCATGAAACGCAGGTTTTCACGCACATCAACACCCCAGCCCACCCTCATCGCGGAAGCTGTGCTCATCGAGAAACGCCTCGTCAGGTGAGGCACTCCTGTGCCCATCATCACCATCACACGCTTCCAGTGGTCACTGGGCAGCCTCCTGCTGGCGAGGATCAAGAGCCCCTACCACACCGCCATCAATGCGAGCATGGGACCTGCACCTTTGTTGTGGACTCTGGCCGAATCGCGATTCCCGATCTTGATCTCGTCCTGCCATTTGTGGTCGATTTTGAGTGCCTGATGCGGCCGACCGCCCCTCAGGTGATTCACGAGTATCGGGAGAATCATACGTTCCCCCGGACCGCGGCTTTACGCTGCGCGGTTCTTCAAGTTTGGCAGATCTAGTCGCGGTATATTCTTCGAATCCCGACGGAACATCACAGTCGGGTTCGCCGTCAAGTGCCGGTAGCGAGTGGTCCGTTGGTGTCCACCCTGCCCGTTCCTATGCACGGCCTCGTCTCGCCGACGCTGCTTGAGTCGCTGGATTTGCGACCGACTTCGTCCACCTACTGCTAATTCGTCCATGCATCCCCCGGCATCGTTTCTGGTGGTAACCGTCTCCAGAAACCCAGTCCGCGGAAATGCCCCTCAATTCATTTGAGAGTCTCGTCATGAACTCGAACTCTGCGCTCCATAAAACGTCCCTCATCCGCTGGGGAGCTGGCCTGCTGGTGCTTGGCCTCGCAACTGTCACGTTCTCGTCCTGGTGGCCAAAGGTGAACTCGCTGACCGATCGCGTTCTCGCCAAACCAAGTTCGGCAAAGGGAGGCGACGGCCATGACCATGGGCACGAGGGGCACGCCTCGCACGGGGCCGAGGTCACCTCGCTCGAACTCTCGACTCAGGCCAAGTTGAACCTCGGATTGACGGCCGAGTACCTCCGTCCCGTCGAGCTCTCCAACTACCGCAAGACAATCCCGATTCCGAGCGTGATCGTCGAACGGCCCGGCCAGACATTGATTCAAGTCTCTACTCCCATGACCGGAGTCGTGACCGAAGTCGCTGCGATCCAGGGCTCGGCGGTTGAGACCGGCCAGCTGATGTTCCGGATCCGCCTGACTCATGAGGATCTGGTTCAGTCGCAAACCGATTTTGTGCGTTCACTCGGTGAACTGGATGTCGAGAATCGCGAGATCGCCCGGTTACAGAAGGTCACCGAATCGGGAGCCATCGCCGGAAAGTCGCTTTTGGAGCGTCAGTACGCCAAGGAGAAGCTGGAGGCCCTGCTCCAGTCACAACGCGAAACCCTGCGGCTGCATGGTCTCTCTCCAAGACAGGTGGACCAGATCGCCAAGGAGCGCCGCCTGCTCAATGAGCTGAGCGTCATGGTGCCGTCTGCGGACCAGTCCCCCCAGGAATTACAACTCACTGACATGCAGGGACGGCAGTCGGTCGTCTTTCAGACTCAGGCGACGACTGGAGAAAAAGACGCGGCCCCTGCCAAGAATGCCCCGAACGAAAAACGTCCTCCCCTCATCATCGAATCACTGGATGTCCAGCGAGGACAATCGGTGGAACAGGGAGGCAAGCTCTGCGTGCTGGCCGACTACAGTCGTCTCTACATCGAAGGCCGGGCCTTTGAGCAGGACATCGAAGCGGTCAACTCAGTCGTGAGCAAAGAGTGGAAAGTCTCCGCCGAGTTCACCAGCGGAACACGAATCGACAACCTGCCCTTGTCATACGTGTCGAGTGAGATCGATCCCGATTCGCGCACGCTGAAACTCTACGTTGACCTGCCGAATGAGATCCTGCACGACGCCCGCAACTCCAGCGGACAGCGATTCCTCACATGGCGATACAAACCTGGCCAACGCCTCCAGCTGCGAATTCCTGTCGAAGAGTGGAAGGACCAGATCGTGTTGCCGGTCGATGCCGTGGCTCAGGAAGGTGCCGAGTCATTCGTCTTCCGTCAAAGCGGCAAGAAGTTCGAGCGAGTGGCAGTCCATGTCATTCATAGCGATCAGAACTCTGCCGTGATCGCCAACGACGGGTCAGTTTTTCCGGGTGATGTGATCGCTCGACGCAGTGCTCACCAGATGCAGATGGCACTCAAGAACAAATCGGGAGGCGGCATCGATCCGCACGCCGGTCATAGCCACTAAGCGGGTTCGAAGTTTCTCTTCAGAGCGGACAGGCAGGAATTCCTGTCCCACTTGGCGATCAACTAAGCGGACCGTCTTGTCAGTTCAATCGATTGAATGACGAAACGTAAAACGGCTGTCAGCAATCGCCATCGCCTCACCTACTAAGTTTTCATCTGCATCGAGTTTGTCATGCTCAACTCCATTATTCGATTCGCACTGCATCAACGACTGCTCACGATCGCAGTGGCCATATTCCTGATGGGATACGGCATCTGGGTGACAGAGCACATGCCGATTGATGTCTTCCCCGACCTCGATCGGCCACGCGTGGTGGTCATGACCGAGGCCCCCGGTCTAGCCCCCGAAGAGGTTGAGACACTGATCTCATTCCCGCTGGAAACCGCACTCAACGGTGCGAATGGAGTTCAGGTTGTCCGCAGCACTTCGGGCATCGGGCTATCGGTCGTTTATGTCGAGTTCGACTTCGGCACCGATATCTATGTCGACCGGCAGATTGTCACCGAGCGTCTGGCGGTGATTGCCGACCGCATGCCACCAGGCGTCAGGCCCCAGCTGGCACCAATCTCATCGATCATGGGACAGATCCTGGTCCTCGGCATGTGGAGCGAAGGCAGCAAAACCAACCCCATCGAGTTGCGGACTCAGGCGGACTGGGTGATCCGTCAACGCCTGCTGACGATTCCCGGCGTGGCCCAGGTCTTCACGATGGGGGGAGGCCGCAAGCAGTACCAGGTGTTGATCGATCCCGCCTCGCTCGCACGCGAAGGTGTGACACTCGGTCAGATCCGCGAGGCTCTCCAACGCAGCAACGAGAACGCCACCGGTGGATATCTCGACCAGCAAGGTCCGAACGAGTTGCTCGTCCGCGCCCTCGGACGCATTCAAACGGTGAGCGATCTGCAGAAGGTGGTCGTGGGCACGCGTGAAGGTCGGCCGATCGCTCTCGCTCAGGTGGCGTCTATCACCGAAGCGGCTCAAGCCAAACGTGGTGACAGCGGAGCCTACCAACGCAATGCCGATGGCCAGATCACCGGGGGCCCCGCAGTCGTCTTCACGATTGCCAAACAGCCCGGAGCGGACACCAGGCAGATCACCCAGCGAATTCTCGCAGCGGTTGACGACCTGAAGAAGAACCTTCCGAGCGACATCAGAATCGTCCCGATGTACTCACAGAGCTCATTCATCGATCGAGCGATTCACAATGTCGAAGAGGCTTTACGGGACGGCGGGATTCTGGTCGTCATTATTCTGTTTCTGTTCCTGCTCAATCTACGCACGACATTTATCACGCTGACCGCAATCCCACTGTCGCTGGTGATGACAGCCATCGTGTTCAAGATCACGGGCATGTCGATCAACACGATGACGCTCGGTGGTTTGGCGGTCGCGATCGGCGAGCTGGTTGACGATGCCATCGTCGATGTCGAGAACATCCATCGCCGACTTCAGGAGAATCGGCGGCTGGAGCATCCCCTGCCCGCCCTCCTGGTCGTCTACCGGGCCAGTACTGAAGTCCGCAATTCGATCGTCTTCAGCACGATGATCGTCTGCCTGGTGTTCGTGCCGTTGTTCGCCCTCCAGGGAATGGAAGGCCGGCTCTTCACGCCACTGGGAATCGCCTATGTCGTTTCGATCTTCTCCTCCCTGATTGTGTCGCTGACCGTCACCCCGGTGCTGTCCTACTGGTTCCTCGGAGCCGAGAAAAGCCATGCCCAGGCAGCTGATGGCCTGATCCTCCGCATCCTCAAGTGGGGAGCGGAACGTGTGATCCGCTTCAGTCTGGCCTACCCACGACTCAATCTGACAGTCGTGGCTCTCGGAGTGCTGTTCGCCGGGTTGTGTGCCGTGCGATTGGATCGCGACTTTCTGCCCCCGTTCAACGAGGGGGCCATCCAGGTCAACGTCCTGCTCCCACCGGGAACCTCACTTGCGACCAGCAACGAAATCAATCGCGTGATCGAACAACGTCTGGCCGAGAACACGGACGTTGTGACCTTTGTCCGCCGCACCGGGCGTTCGGAAATGGATGAACACGCCGAGCCCGTCAGCGCGAGTGAATACATCGTCGAACTCGATCCGAACTCACCACGCTCCCGCGAAGAACAGCTGGCCGCAATTCGCGACACGCTGGCCGAAATCCCGGGCGTCGTCTCCGCGGTCGAGCAACCGATTTCGCACCTGATCTCGCATATGTTGTCGGGTGTGAAGGCTCAGATCGGGATCAAGATTTTCGGCGATGACCTCGACGAACTCCGAAAGAGAGCCGATCAGGTGAAAGCCGAGATTGCAGGCGTACCCGGCGTGCAAGACCTGATCGTCGAGCAGCAAACAATCATCCCCCAGCTGCGTATTGAACTCGATCGCGACCAGTTGTTGCTGCATGGCTTGAGCGTGGCCGATGTCAACGAGTTCATCGAAACCGCCATGAACGGCGTCACGGTCTCCGAGATTCTGCAGGGACAACGCACCTTTGACCTGGTGCTGCGACTGGAAGAGGGAGCCCGCGAGAACCTCGAAACGCTGCGGCGATTAACGATTGATCTTCCGGACGGAGGACAGGTCCCTCTTGAATCGGTGGCCCGAGTCTACAAATCGGGCGGCCCCAATTCGGTGAACCGGGAGAATGTCCGCCGCCGCATCGTCGTACAATGCAACGTTTCAAACCGTGGTGTGGTCGATGTCGTTCAGGAAATCCAGGCCCGGCTGGTCCCCCTGCAAGAAGACCTCCCCCCTGGGTATTACCTTGAGTTTGCCGGTCAGTTTGAAAGCCAGCAGAAGGCCTCACGGTTGCTCGGCATGCTGTTCATTGTGGCCATGCTGGGGGTGTTCCTCGTTCTCTACACGATGTTCCGTTCCGTGAATCTTTCTCTCCAGGTCATGGCCGCGCTGCCGATGGCGTTTATCGGGTCGGTGGCAGCACTGGTCCTGACGCAACAAACGCTGACCATCGCAGCCATGGTGGGTTTCATCTCGCTTGCCGGGATCGCGTCCCGCAATGGAATCCTTCTGCTCAACCATTACCTGCATCTCGTGAAGTACGAGGGCGAAGGCTGGACCCGCGAGATGATCGTCCGAGCAGGACTGGAGCGTCTGGCCCCCGTCCTGATGACTGCACTGACAGCGGGCATCGGGCTGGTCCCGCTGGTTCTTGCCGCTCATCAACCGGGTAAGGAAATCCTCTACCCGGTTGCCACAGTGATTCTTGGTGGTGTCATCAGCTCAACGCTACTCGACTTCTTTGTTCACCCGGCGCTGTTCTGGCTGTTCGGCCTGAAAGCTGCCGAAGGTGTTGTTCGCGAAGCCCGTAACGAGGTGGCCCTGGACGACGAACACGAAATCCTGGCCCCCTCTCACTCCTAAAGGACGAAGCTCCATGTTGCGATCCCCCTCTTACACATTCCTCTCCGCTGCTGCGCTCTGTGCGGCAACAGTCGGATGCCAGGGAAACACTCCCTCCAAAGCAGAACCACAATCGACAGCCAATCCCGCTGGACCTTCCAAAGAACATGGGCATGACCACGATGACCATGGCCATCCGAGCGAAGGACCTCATCATGGAGTGCTCGTCGAACTTGGCAGCGAAGAATACCACGCTGAGGTCGTGCACGATGACGCCAGCGGGGCAGTCACTGTTTACCTGCTCGACTCGACTGCCAAGAAGCCCGTGACCTCGGATGCCCCCGAGATCACGATCAACCTGAAACATGGAGACAAGCCCGAGCAGTTCAAGCTGGCAGCTCAACCTCAAGACGGCGAAGCCGCTGGGCAATCGTCCCGCTTCGCTATCACCGACAAAGAGTTGGCGGAACACCTGCACGAAGCCGCTACCGAACCACGCCTCAGCCTGACGATCGGCGGACAGCCCTATTCGGGAGCCATTCCTCACGAGGCTCACGGCGATCATGACCATGACCACGATCATGATCACGACAAGTAGGCGAAAACGACTTTAACGCAGAATTGGAATTCAATCCGATTGGTTTCCATCGCCTCGGGGCAGGCAGACCTGTTTGCCCCGAGGCATGGTGGCTTCCCATTCGACGCGAAATCGATGTCAGGGCTTGGCCTGGCGCTGCCAGCGAGCCCACATGGCGCCACGCCCCGTTTGTAAGTCGGTGATACGAGTCTCGCTCCGGTCGGCCAGATTCATGACGTACAGCTGTCGAACGCCATCCAGCTTCTTGCCATAGACCAGCGTCTTGCCATCCGCCGAAGGCTCGATGTGGTAATGCAACGTCCCTTCCTGGGAGTGGGTCAGTTGCGTCACCTTCCCCTCCAGTGTGATCTGGAAAAGTTCGGTCGTTGAGCCCACCAGGGCGCTATAAAAGACCGACTGCCCATCCGCAGCCCACACCGGCAGATCGCTGCTTCCCTCGTGAAAGTCGGGGACATCCAGGAACAGGGTATAGCTGCGATAGCCATTCAGGTCGATCAGCTTTCGCAGGTGAGTGCCGTCACGTTTCACGAGGTAAGGATTACTGTGGTAATGCTCACCGCTGAGGAACATCAGCGTCTGACCATCAGATGACCAGGTGGGACCGAAGTTGAAGTTGTGGCCGGTCGCGATGTGCTTCTTCCCGGTTCCGTCTGCGTTGGCGATGTAGATTTGATAGTTCTCGTGGTAGCTGATGAGCTGACCGTCGGGCGAGGCACTGTAACCGTAGGCAAACCCGCTTCCGTCGCCGGAGACATCTTTTTTATTGTGCCCATCAAGGTCCATCACAAACGGTTTCGAGATCGTACCGATTAACGCCGTGAACCCCAGCGACTTGCGATCGGGCATGAAGAACAACCCGCCGTTGTAGTCACTGACGCGATCGACCGCGGTCAGATTCGTGACCTTTCCGGATTCGAGCTCGACCAGACAGGAGTCGAGCTTCCATTTGCCGGGCTCCATGCGGAAGGTCTTGTGCTCCTCTTCCCAGGCGGCGTTCGCGGGGTCCTGCCAACCGCGAGAGACGATGGCCAGCTTTCCATCCGGCGACCACCCGACGAACTGGGTCCAGGAGTTCGGATCGTCGACAAGCTCCTCCGCGATCCGGCGACGTTCCGTGCCATCAGCCTTCACAAGAGTCGCCCGCATCGTGCGGACATTGGCATGTCGACCACCGGGCAAGTTGGTCTGCAGTTCGGTGTATCCCACCCAGGGAAGCGGTGTGGTGGAATCCTGAGAATAGACCGCGGACGACAATAGTGTCGCAGCGAAAACAATCCACATCCGCAATAACGTCATGAGCGACTCTCTCCGCATCCGAGGCGATGGACGATCCTAACGGAATCCTATCGCGACAGGCGGGAGAGCGAAAGAAGCGTGCGGGCGATTGAGTCTCACCCGCGGTTCACCGATGACAACAAACTTACGAACTACTGGAGTTCGATCGACTGCTGAATCCGTGGCAGCGAAGTCGACTTTGTTGCGGGAACATCGCCGATGGTTTCGGCCTTGGCCTGCATGATCTTTCCGTCCGAGCTCAGCCCGCCGGAGATCATCCGCCGCATCGTGGCCAGCAGTTCATGTCGATTGTTCTGACCGGCTCCGGTGATCAGCGTCATGTCGTGAATGCGAGTTTCTCCCTCATCGCGACTGATTTGCACCTCAGCGCCGAGCTTGGCATTGCCGAACTGCAAACGGGCCAGCTTGTCATCAATCTTCAACCCCGTCAGTGGCAACGTCAGCAACTCGATCGGATCGAAGCCCATGTCTGGCATCTCGCTCAACTGGCTCCAGACCATCGCGTTGAAGCTTTCTGCGGATGAGTGGCTGACCCGTTGAATGTTGTTGCTTTCAACACCCGCGATGAATTCATAGACCGGAATGAGGTTCTCTACTGTCAACTTCAGCGACGACGGCCGGTTCTCGACGGGAATGAGCACATCCTCGATCTCCATGTGTCCGGCTTGCGATCGCAGAACATACGTGAGAGCGCGAGTCCCCTGTGTCACCGTCACTTCGGTCTTGGCCCCGGCATAGGTCACGTGGAAGATCTCCGGCTTAGCAGCCTCGATCTCTGGTAGTGGCAAGGCCTTCATGACATCGGGACGAACCCGATCCCAAACCCGCTCGCGAAACTCGATTGTCGACATCGATTGCAGCCGAGGAATATCACGAGCCACCAGTGCCTCGGAGTAGAGGTTGACCATGGCTTCGTGCAGGAAGACTGACGACAGACGCTTGGCTTCGCGAGTTCCATCTTCGGCCAGAGTGACTTCGCTCACACGTGGCAAAGCGGACTTCTCCGGGGTGCTCGACCCCGACTTGCTCTGCACATCCAGCGAGAGCACGACCGCTCCGGTCGATGACTTCAGAATCAGATCCAGGCTGTCTTTCTGCTGGCGAGCTTCGTAGGGCTTCTCGAACAACTCTGCCCCCGGGACGGGTGCCTGAGACAGATCAGCCGATACGAGGCAGCTGTCATGAAAGGCGGGAGTTGCCACTTTGGACAACCGCTCTTTGTCACCAGCGGCATAGGCGTTGAGAAACTCATGCGATTGTCGCAAAGCTGTCGCGAGCTTCAGCGCGGATCGCACGGTGTTTTCTTCATCTTTCAGTGCGGCGTCACGGACATACCAGTGATCGTCAATCAGCTGAAACTGGACGGTAACCGTTCCGACCTGAACGAAAGCACTGTCGTCCTTCAATCGAGCATCGGGACGGAGCGACTTCTGCTGGGGAGTCTGCTGGGCCACATGGCCGGCCAGTTGAGTCAACCAAGCCTGCGGCAATGGTTCCAACTGCTCGCGGAGTTCGGGAGCGGTCACGGACAGAATCTTTTCGGGCTCCTGGCTGTGCCAGGCGTCGACGAACTCACGAACCGACATCACGAGATCAAGCTGATCGATGGCAGAACGTGTGATTTCGCCGCGACCGGTATCCTGTTTCAATGTGACATCGTCAACGACCCAGCGTTGAATCTTCGGATCTCGAGTCAGGGTGTAGACGACTTCACGGGCCGCTTTATTCTTGCCGATTTCGACTTTTGCCCGAACCTCGTCCTTCGAGACTTCTTCAATCTCCAGGATCTTATTCTTCCCGGTGGGGATATTGAGAATCAGAATGTCACGAATCGCTTCTTCACGGCGCAGAGCGCGATGTTCAAAGTTATCGGAGACCGCGAGCTTCAGCCCTTTTTGGTCTTTGCTCTCCAGACTCTTCGAGAATCGATCGACCGCCTGCTGCGTGAGCATCTTGGTACAACCGGATTCCAGGCTGAGAACCAGGCAAAGCCCAATCCACAACGTTTGACGAGAGTAGTTCAGGAGGAACATGAGGGCGTCCTTGCCGACGAGAGCAGAGCATCAGAAGAGTGCCCGTGCAGACGATGGGAGGCGAGTGAGGCAGAAAAGACCACGGAATCGCAGCTTCTCCGACTCGAAGGGAGCGTGCTTGTCTCACAACATTCTCCCCCGGTCAAGGTGCGGATCGCTGTCTTCACTCGAAACCGTCAGAACTCCCCCGTTTTGAGGCAAAACACGAGGAACCTGCGGCGAAACCTGCCGCTGAATCGATGCTTCCCGGCAGCCGTACCGACTCGCGTGCCCGTGAATAGAAGCGTTCCAAGTCGTGCATGCATCGAGATGACTGTGGTGAAACCAGCCACTTCCCCGCGAGACCTGGACAGAGGGGAACCACCCCAGCGGAGGCGACTGGTCATTCAATCCGCGCAGGCGGCTTCGCGTTGCGTATTCGTAAGAAAAGTGAATGACTGAATTGTTGGTTCCACGCCACACGACTGTGGGCCAGGCATGCGAGGTCTATTCAAACCATAGCGAGAGCCAAAACACACTCTAGGGCAATAACTCCACCGGCCCTCGATCGATCGGTCGCTCGGGATCGGCCTTCGTGAGTGGTAGAACGATCGTGCGTTCGTTCGGGTCATTCCACTTTGTGGTCTGCTTCAAGTATCGACCAATGCCCGGTGAGTGATCAACCGGGCTGACACCTGCTGTACCGCTCTGAACAGTCGTCGCCAAACTGCTGGCTTGTGGCCTGACAAGACTCGTCGTCTTGCGACGGGGTATCACATCGATCCCAAAGAATGGTCTCGAATTGCTGTTCATCTGAAAGTTCGGGCGATCCAGCTCGCACCCTGACACCATCAGACAGGCCAGCCACACCGCACTCCAGCGGACCGATGTCGGCTTTTGAATTCGTTGTGTGAACATGGTTGACCTCAAACAGACAAGCAACTCAAAGTCGAAGCTGTGATTTCTACGCAGCTTCTTTTCGTGACGGTGACAGGAATAGACGCTGGTAGATCGCGTTGGTCGCGAGCAATTGATTGTGCGAGCCATCGGCCACGACCTGGCCCTGATCGACCACCACGACGCGAGTCACAAAGTCGAGCAGGCTCTGCGACATTGAATGGGTAATCAACAGGACCGTCCGCCCCACGACAAACTCCTTGAGAGTCTGGTGGATCATGGCCTCGCTCTCGGCATCGGTCGCAGAAGTGGCTTCGTCGAGAATCAAAATCGAGGGGTCACGCAAAATCGCTCGAGCCAGCGCCACACGTTGCCGCTGCCCTCCCGAGAGTGACTTTCCCTTGTCCCCCAACTGAGTGTCGTATCCCTTGGGGAGCTGCTTAAGAATCGGGCCGAGATGAGCCTTGGCGGCGGCGACGTCGAGCCTGGCCTGATCGACTCCGGTCGTTCCGTAAGTGATGTTCTCACGCAGTGTCATGTCAAACAGGATGGTTTCCTGTGTGACCAGGCCGATCTGACTTCGCAGGTCGGAGAGCTGCACGTTTTCGATTGGAGTCCCATCGATCAGGATGTCCCCTGACTGTGGGTCAAAGAAACGGGGCAAGAGTTGGACGAGCGTCGACTTCCCACACCCGTTGTGCCCCACGAGTGCGACGACTTCACCCGCCTTGATTTTCAGGTTGAAGTTGTTGAGGACGGGCCCTCGCGACTCGGACTGACCGCGTGGAGCGTACTGGAACGTCACATCACGAAACTCGATCGACGATGAATGTCGAGGCAATGGAGCGGCATTCGTCGCAGCACTGACTTTCGGCTTCGTGTCAAACAGTTCGAGAATGCGTTCAAAGGCGGTGACCGATCGTCGCAACCCCGACATCGACACATTCATCTTGCGACAGGGATCGAGCATCCCCGCGAGCAGGGCATACAACATCCCCAGAGACTCGACCGACATCGGCTGCTCGGCGAGCTTGATTCCGTAGATCGATGTTTTGTGACGGAGTACCAGATAAGCTCCGGGCAAGAGGGCCACAAACAGCGACATGATCCCCAACAACTCCATCGTCGGCTTGACGAGTGCATCAACGCGGACGACTCTCACAGCTTTCTTGAAGTAATGCTGGTACTCGGATTCATACATCTGCTGATGTTTTTTCGCCGTGCCGAATGCGATGACGACTTTGATTCCTTCGAATGACTCTTCCAGGATCCGATAGATCTTGGTCATGCTCTCCAGCATGCGACGACTGGCCCGCTTCAGACTCGTCGACAGCAAAGCCAGCACAACTCCCATCAGCGGTGCGACAAGAATCGACAGCAGCGTCAATCGCCAGTTGCACCAGAAGGCGATCAGAGCACACGCCAGACACTTCAAGGGCTCGCGAACAAATCGACCGCCAATTGTGCTCAAACCAAACGACAGCTGCTCCGTGTCGTGCGTGAATCGCGACATCAACCCGGCGGTGCCTTCATGCGAGAAGGTCTGGTAGTCGAGGCTCAGCATCTTGCGGAAGAGTTCTTTGCGCACGTCAGCGACGGCCGCCTCCGAACACTCCCCGACGAGAACGTCCTGCAGGTACATAAACAAACCTTTGATGAACGTCGAGGCGACGACCACCATGATGATGAATATGAACGTGCGATACTCGGTTTGCGGAAACCAGGAGGCGTGAACGATCTGCTCGGCCCACAACATCCATTTCTCGGAGGATTGCAGGCGAGAGACTTCCTCCTGATGGAGGGCCAGCGAATGTTGAACCCGCGTGTAATCTTCCGATGCAGTGAGCTGTGCTGCGGGCAATCGGGTCTTGATCTCAGCGGCCTGAGTTTCGGCCTTCTGGATTTCGGCAGCTTCGACCTTCAGCGATTCGCGCAGCTGGGTCAGTTCTTCGGCAACAAAGGTCTGCAAGGTCTTCTCTTTGAGCAAGACCTGCATAATAGGATAAACGATGGTCAGATTGGCCCCCCAAAGGAAGGAGACCAAGACCCCGAATACGCACGACAGAATGAACTTTCGCCGGTAAGGCCAGACGAAAGGTAGCAACCTCTTCAGTTCACGCATGAGAATCCATTCTCCGAGCAATCCACCCGGAACGGGTCGATTGCCCCTACGGCTGCAATCCATTGCAGCGGGACTAGACCACGTCACCCCTCTTGGGGTCAAGAGCGAGTTCGGTCACAAGTCCGGGTTAGATATCAGCAAACAAACACAGCGGTCCTCGCCGCGCGAGACCGCTGTGCAAAATCCGGAAGTCCAGGAGCAAGGCTCCCACCCGAGCAGAAATTACTTCTTGCCCTTCTTGTCCTTCTTGTCCTTTTCGTCGCCTTCTTCGGCGGTCTTCTTCTTCTTCTTACCGATCGTCACCTTGACGATGCGAAGCTTGGGGAGACCGAACGGAGCAGCTCCATCGGACCACTTCTCGGTCTCTTTCATCTTGGCGATGCGTTCGAACCGGGACAGGACATTTCGAGTACGGGCCAGGCGGCTGCCGCCCCGAAGGCTTTTATCGATGCTCACGACATCCACTCCAACGTGGTCTAGGCCTCGGCTTAAAGCCGACGCAAACAACAGTGAGAAAACAAGTTACGGCCGGCATTCCCTGCCAATCCGTTCTAACTTGCCTCCCCCTCAGTTCTGGGAAGCGGAAGAGGATAGCAAAGGTCTTGCCGTGGTTCAACTTCGGAGAATCGCTGTTTTCAAAACCACTTCCAGATCAGTCGAAATCCACGCCGATCTCGCTCCCCGCCCTCAACCCTCAACCCTCAACCCTCAACCCTCAACCCTTCGGCGAGTTTCGCCGCTACGAGCGAATCTCTGACAGTTGGCGGAAACTCCATCTTGCATCAATACCGCGATTCGGCCTAACTTTCTGACGCTTCATCAGCATCCTCCCCATTCTGCATTCGCAGAGCGACATCCCCTTCCCCCACCCGAGTCGAGAATGCCATCCAGGCGCTGGCAGCCCCGTTCACTCCTCATCTGGACCTGTATCGGTCTGGTTCTGGGCAGCGGGTGCGCTTCGATGCAGTTTCCCGGAAGAATCGCCGCTCGCGAACGCGAACCCGAGATCACCGAGCAAACCCGGCAAGCCAGTCGCGCTCGCTCCGACGAGGACGCAGAATCCGCAGCAGGCAAAGTCGATAAGGCCGACAAAAAGTCGCCCACTCGTGAAAAGCCGCCCGCGATCGCCGGACAGTCAAAGAACACCTCCCGCAAGATCGATCCCGCAACACAAATGCTGATCGATTCGGAGCTGAAAGATCTGCCAGCTGATGAGCGGCAACAGTGGAAGAACTACCTGGCCAGTGTTGAGACGGCCGAGATTCCTCACATCCTGCAGAACCGGGCCGAAGGAATCGTCCCCCCCGAACTGGAACCGGCGACAGCCTCGACAGAGGTTGCCTCCAAGACCGCCAGTTCGGAACTGGCCTCTCACAAACTATTGCCCAAGAAACAAACTCGCAACAAGGACGCCCAGGTCGAAGGCGAACTGGAAGCCCCCGCTCCCGAGATCGAACTCAGCTCTGGTCAGCAAGAAGCGCCAGTAGACGGAGCCCCGAACTCTGAGCCCAGAGACAATACACCGGCGATCCAGCTCGCCCTTGAAGAAGACTCTGATGAGGCCACGAAACCTCGCGGTGATGTCGAGACGGCCTCTCAGAACCAGGCCGAGCCTCCTCCGAGTGACAAGAACAACCTTCGCAAGAAGTGGTCGACCAACCGCCGTGGGGATCGGTCTCTGACTGATCGCATTTCGAATGCCCGGATCAACCCGCTCACGCCGCCTTGGGGTCGCGATCCACAACCGACTGACGACAAGACCGCCAAGCCGCCCTACGCTCCCAAAGCTCCGGTTGACAACTCGGCCGTCACAGCCTTCAACAATGATCCAATCCGCACCGATCCGAAAGCGGACTACTGGCAGGACGAATTACGTAAGCTGATCTCATTGATGGAGGCTGAGGCTGCACGCCCGCCGTCTGACGACAGCCCCGCCGAGAAGCAGGCCTACATCCAGCGGCAAGTCTACCTCCGGATGCTGTATCTGATGGATGCGGAGCCCGAGAAAGCTCAGCTGCCCATTTCGGATGTCCAGCCGGTCGACCAGGAGTTCTGGACTTCGATGTTCTGGGGCATGTCGAACTACTTCGACGTGGAACACACCGGTGATCCGGGAACCCGAGCAGCACAAACGATCGCTCAGCTGAACTCCGCCTCACGCCAGCTACAGTCGGTCGCCGACCTGGAGCTGCGGAACGTCTGCTTCAGCCCGCAGATCGATGGCTGGGGCCTGTATGAGCGTTTCGACCGCGACGAGTTCGAACCGGGCCAGGAAGTCCTCCTGTACGGCGAGATCCGGAACTTTAGCTCCGAGGCGACGGCCACCGGCTTCTACCGCACCGCCATCAGTTCAACGATCGAGATCGTGCGGGCGAATGAAGAAGATTCGCTTCTCGAACGCAACGACCTGGGCCAGACGGAAGATCTGTGTCGCGGCCAAAGAACCGACTTCTACAACAGCTACCGGATTATGATTCCGCACCACCTGTCCCCGGGAAGTTATCAACTTCGCCTGACCGTCGAGGACAAGCTGAGTAATCGCCTTGCGACCCAGACCATCGGATTTGTCGTTCGTTAATAACGGGTTTGGGGCTTCGTCTCTGACAAGACCGACGAGAACGCCGGTCCGACTCGCGAGAGCCGAACCTCATGTTTGCTTGGTCTTCCGGGATTTTATCAGGCGGCACTACAGCCAGCCTGAGAGCCCCCATAGACAGCCGCCCGCGAGCAACCCAGCGACAGCATCATCAGCCATCACGCCCCAGCCCCCGGGCAACCGCTCGGCCCAACTGACCGGACCGGGCTTCCAGATATCAAACAGCCGGAACAGTGCGAAACCCGCAACCGCAGTCGACCAGGTGACCGGCGTCCACAGATAGACCCAAGCGAAGGCCAGGAACTCGTCGCAGACCACAAACTGCGGGTCCTTCACTCCCGAGACGCGAATGGCTCGCGTCGAGAGCATCGTTCCTGCTACGAACGACACTGCTCCGAGGATGGCCAGATCACGTGGCCCGGTGACCCCCGACGATTGTGCCAGCCAGACCACCGCGGGGCCCAGCAGACTGCCATATGTGCCCGGAGCCTTGGGCAGATAGCCCAGCCCGCCTCCAGCGGCAGCCAGACAAACCAGTCGATCGAATGAAGACGAGTTCGACACCGTAACTGGTTCGTTCATCACTGCCCCGCCATTCGCAGGTCGAGACACTTGAGCGTGGAGTCATCACGAACGTAGAGCAGCCCATTCGAGAAGGCCGGCAACGCCCGCGCGATACCGGTCAGCACCTGCTGCCGGGCCAATTCGCTATAGCCCTCGGGATTCGGTCGGATCATCACCAGCTCGCCGCTCGTCTTCAGCAACAACAGCTTGCCATCGACGAGGATTTGTGTGCCGTAGCCAAAGTTCACCTCAGTCCACAGAACCTGTTTGGTGGCCGGGTCGAAGCACTTCAAATCGGCGGGGCCCGTGTCGTCCCGCCCGTCGATGCCGTAGAACCGTCCATCTAACAAAATGGGCGTGGCGTACTGTGATGCGAAGAACTGCTCGCGAGAGTAATCGAGCAGAAACTCGGGAAAGGCCACCTTGCCCGACAACGCCCCAACGCCATAGCTGCTGGTCAGGAAGATCTGATTTCCAAAAACCACGGGCGAAGCACCATTGACGGTCGGCCCCCGGGATCCAAAGGGGACCTCAAAGACCAGATTCCCCTGGGCGGCTTCGATCCCCACGCATTTCAGTCGAGTGACGACCACGGCGATCGGAATGCCGGGCATTTCCATCATCACCGGGGCCGAGTAGCCGGCATCATCGGAGACCTTCTTCCAGAGAGTGGTCCCGTCGCTCAGCTGGAAGGCCACCACCCCGGCTCCCGCCCGCTTGCCACCGACATTGACGATCACGCGGTCGTTATACACAAGGGGAGAGCTGCCTGCTCCGAAGTACCCCTGCTCCGCTCCGAAATCCTTATGCGTCTCACGGGTCCACTCCATCTTCCCCGTCTGCAAATCGTGGCAGGAAAGGATGCCCTCTGCTCCAAAGGTGATCACCTTGCCTTGCGAGACGGTCGGCGTACAGAGCGGGCCATCGTCGCTGCCGACCTGCGGCCGGAAGAGCGATGGATGCGAGTCCTTCCACAGCGTCTCCCCGGTCTCGGCGTTCAGACACTCGATGACCTCGTCGCTCCCCTCGCGATGAAACAGCACCGCCCGCCCTGCTGCGACGGCGATACCGGCGTAACCGCTGCCAACCTTCCGGGTCCAGGCAGACGCGAGACGGCCTTTCCAACGCGGAGCGATTGTCTCCGAGGGATCAGCGATCCCGTTTCGTTGCGGCCCGAGGATCTGAGGCCAGTCTGCCGCGTGGATCCCACGACTTCCGCCCAGTACCACACAGAGGATTCCAAACAGTAATGACCTCAGTCGCATCGTGGCCTTCCCATGCAGTTTCGGTTCGCGTACTCAATCACGCCTCGCCGTACTCTACCTGCCCGAGACCGGTTTGGACAAAGGGACTTCGCATCTGCGAACAAAGAAGTGTCTGGTTGTGGTCGCCTCTTGTCAGGCAACAGCCTCTGTGGGCAGGCATATGCCTCATCGAGAAAACTGCCTGAGCAACAGCGCAGGGGATTTTCATTTACAGCTTGGCGAATGCTCCACACTTGCCACGCCACTCCACAAATCGCTCTCGTCTCACTGCCCATAACCTGAGATAATTCGTCACGACATCCAGTTGTTTTTTTCGCCACGGACGGGGCAGATCGATGCAGACATTTTCACAAATCCCGGGTTCGATCGTTCGATCGTGCAGTTCGGCCATCCTCATTGTGACCCTGCTGATCGCCATGGCGCAGTCGGCATCTGCCCAGGGGCGAAACGCCTTGGCGGCGGAACGCGAAAAGATGGTCACGGAGAACATCGCCTCCGAGGGCGTCACCAACGAGCGGGTTCTCGATTCGATGCGAACGGTTCCCCGGCACATGTTCGTCCGACCGGAACTCCGCCGCATGGCCTACCTGGACCAGGCTCTCGACCTCGGGTTTAAGCAGACGATCTCGCCGCCCTCGATCGTGGCCTACATGACCCAAACCCTCGATCCTCAACCGACCGATGTGGTCCTCGAAATCGGGACCGGCAGCGGTTATCAGGCCGCCGTACTGTCGAGCCTCGTCAAAGATGTCTACACCATTGAGATCGTCGAACCGCTTGGTAAGCGAGCTGCTGCGACGTTGAAAATGCTCGACTACAAGAACGTTCATTGCCTCATCGGCGACGGATACAAGGGGTGGCCCGAACACGCCCCCTTCGACAAGATCATCGTGACCTGCTCCCCCGAGAACGTTCCCGAACCGCTCGTCGAACAACTGAAGGAAGGGGGCAAGATGATTATCCCCCTCGGCGAACGCTATCAGCAGGTCTTCCACCTCCTGGAAAAGAAGGACGGCAAGCTGGAGCAGAAGAAGCTCATCCCCACTTTGTTTGTCCCCATGACGGGAAAATCAGAGGAGCTGCGCGAGGTCCAGCCAGATCCGCTGCACCCCAAGATCGTCAACGGCGGCTTTGAACAGTCAACACTCATCGAGGGGCAGGCCGATGGCTGGCACTACCACCGACGCGGTACCTTGAAGCAAGACAACGCCCCCGAAGGCATGCAGTACATCTGCTTCGAGAACCACGAGGCAGGCCGCACCGCCCACGCCCTTCAGGCCGCTGCCATCGACGGAAGCGTCATTGGCGAACTGAAGTTCAGCTGCCGCGTGAAAGCCAACGGGATTCACCAGGGAGCCACCACGCATGATCGCCCCGGGTGCGTCATTCACTTCTTTGATGGGAAACGGTTGCCGATTGGAGTCGCCAGCGCCGGGCCCTGGACCGCGGATCAGGAGTGGACCAAGTTCAGCCAGACCATCAACGTCCCGGCAGCTGCGCGGGAAATGATCTTCCAGGTCGGCCTGAACGGAGCCACGGGAACCCTTTGTGTCGACGACATGGAGATCCGAGGCGTCCCACGGCTGGCTAAGTAGGTGGTGGGCCGGAATCAAGTCGTACACACGAGCTGTGGTCCCTCACCATGCCCTCCCCTTCGACTATTCGCCGCCCGTGGCCTTGGCAGATCGTGCTGTGGGTGTGGGCCTCGCCGGCTTCACTGATCGGGCTGGCGATCGGCGGTGTGGGGCTTTGTACGGGCGGTAAGGCCCGACGTGTGGGTCCGACGCTGGAGTTCTGGGGCGGGACGGTGACCTCGCTGATGAACTCGCGACTCGTCCATGCCCGCGGAATGACACTGGGGCACGTGGTCATCGGCGTGTCTGGACCTACGCTCGAATCGATTCGCTCTCACGAGTGGGTCCATGTCCGGCAATACGAACGATGGGGCCCTCTTTTTATCCCTGCCTACCTGACCTCGTCCGCCCTGCTCTGGCTGACCGGGCGTCATCCCTATTGGGATAACCCATTCGAGGTCGAGGCCTATGAAGCAGACCGCCATCTCGAACCACCGCAAAACGAGAACCTCTCGTAACTCGCGGAAGGTCAGGTCCCTCACAACAAACCGAACCGCTATTTCCCCGTCACCGTATACTTCACCCACGCAGCTGATCCCGTCGCCCCGGCATCATCCTCCAGCTTCGCGGGCACCATCGTGAACGAGCGGCGAAACGCCGGCATCACACGCTTGCGGGCGACCTTCATGGCAAAGTCGACAAAGATGTCGGGCATTGCTTCCACCAGCCCCCCGCCCATCACCACGACATCGGGACACAGCAGATTGACCACCGTGGCCACCCCCGCTCCGATCGCTCGAGCGGCATCGTAGACGATCTCTTCGACGGCGTGATCGCCATCGCGAATCGAATCGGCCAAGTCTCCACTGCGGATGTTTGCGACATCCGAACCTGCCTTCTTGGCCAATGCGGGCGCATCACCCCGCAAGACCGCCCGCGCGGCTTGAGCGGCAATCGCAGTCCGGCTGGCAACCGACTCCAGACAGCCTCGCTGACCGCACCCGCACAAAGGACCATTCGGGAGAATCGGAACGTGGCCGATCTCCAAGCATGAACTCCCCTTCCCTCTCAGGATTTCCCCGTTGTAGATGAAGCCGCCACCGATCCCGGTCCCCGGAAAGATCCCGACGACCGAGCGGGCTCCGATCGCTGCTCCAAATCGAAACTCTCCATACACACCTGCGTCCACATCGTTCAGGACGGCGACCGGACAGCGAAACTCAGCTTCAAGCTTCTTGCGAACATTGACATCCTCCCACCCGAGATTCGGTGGGTTCAGCACGATGCCCTTATCCATATCAACCGGGCCGGGACAGCCGATCCCAATCCCCGCCAGTCGCGAGAGGTCAATCCCCCCGCTCTCCAGGCAGGCCCGGATCGTCTGGCTGATGCGATCCAGCCCCGATTCCGACTTCTCAGCTGACTTCGTCTTGCGACGGTCCTTGCCGATCACCTTGAACTGGTCATCGTAGGCCTGGGCCAGCATCTTTGTGCCTCCCAGGTCAAATCCCACCCACACTTTTGGTTCTGCAACGTCCGACATCATTCCTCCTGACTTATCGCAAGAATAGCGGAATGAAAAACGTTTGCCACAAGGCCAATGATTTCTGGCGAGTCACGCCCCAGAAATGAGAGGTAACTCATCACATGCGCCCCGATAGTCGAGGGGCCGACCAACCGTTACGGTCAGCTTCGCCGCAGAGCGTTCTCATCATCAATAACTGCCAGTTCGTGAACTCTTCGCCCTGCATCTCCGTCGGCCACAACAAACAGCCCCCCCGACACGACTGCGATCTTACGCTCGTCTGCATTTACTCCATGGGGAGTGCGGTTCTGCACGATCAAATCGCGACATTCGGTACGTAGAGGTCACGGGAGTCAACCCCATCCCCCCTTCATCAGCCTCTTATGGACTTGAAACACCGCTCCCCACGAATCCTGTCACTCGTACCATCCCAACCACCCCACTCCGCTCTCCCGCCGCTCCCCTTTCCGCTTGATTTCACCATCGAAGCCACTAAATTGCCCACACACGGGGTGTAGCTCAGCTTGGCTAGAGCGCTACGTTCGGGACGTAGAGGTCGCAGGTTCAAATCCTGTCACCCCGACTTTGTGGTAACATCAATTCCTGCCAGTGGTTGCGAAAGCGATTGTTGGTGGGATTTGAATGCTTACAGTGTTTGAAGGGTTTGCTTCGTGGCGTGGCTGAAGTTGGTTGGTCGACTGCCGTCTTCAAGGAAGGTCAACTCTTGGATTCCTGGTCGTGTTAAATCGACTCCATAAGGTCGAACAGGAGATGGAATAGGTCGTCAACCAACAAGCGTCTGCGTAAGACACTGAAGTCCACAAGATCGTCGCCTATCTCTTCAGCATAAGATTGCTATTCCTCGCTAAAACTCCCCGATGGGGTTTCCGTCTGCGATCGTGCCCAGGTATCCGTAAATCTGGTAGTCGATGCCCTGACTCACGAATCGCACAGCTCCGTCGCCCATCAGGAAATGAGCCCCGTCCGCATGTTCGCTACTGAATGCATGCCAGGAACCGTCCGAGATTCCTGAGCCGAGTGGATTCATATCTCCCACGGGATCTGTGTTCAGCGGGATCACGCATGTTCCCACTGCCAAGGCCGCACCATTGGCAGTGAGTACTCCCGGGGTCCCGGAGCGGACTCCCGCCCACAACGCAGAGGGGCCATGGCCGGTACTGTCGACAGCTTGCCAGGCCCGCTCTCCGACGAGCACACTGTTGCTTGTTCCGTCGGTCATGTCGCGAAGTCCACGTTTCGAGTTATTGCCGAATGTCCCGCCATTGTCTGTCAGCGGCAGAAAGTCGAGTAACAGGCCGCCGTTCACTCCGACGTAGTTGGAACGTCCACCATAGTTCATCCCCGCTCCGGGGCCACCTGTCCCGCTGACCACATTCCTGGAGCCAGTGTCGCTCGGACAACGAAAGGAGGCGAGAACCGTTGACTCAATGCCTGAGATCCCGGAATTGCTGTTGTTCCCGAGAGAGTCGAGGCCACCGCTGAATCCTCGGTTCATGTCGAGTTGATTGAACAGGGGGGCCTGATCCATGTAGGGAAGAATGAAGGCACTCCATCCCCAGCAGTTTGTGGGGGCGTTCGACGTCGATCGTGAGGCGTCGTAGACCCAACCCGGAGGAAAGACGCTCGCCATTTCGTGATAGTTATGGAGAGCGAGGCCGATCTGCTTCAGGTTGTTCTTGCACTGAGTCCTTCGGGCCGATTCCCGAGCCTGCTGAACTGCAGGTAGCAGCAGTGCGATCAAGACTCCAATGATCGCAATCACCACGAGAAGTTCGATCAGCGTAAATCCACGTCGCTTTTGCATGACACATCCTTTGGCTCTGAGGAATCCACAAGCGGATTCGCCTCCAGAGAAGTCATCAGGATTGCGACGGGTTTGGGACATGGTTTTCGAGGAATTTGTCGTCGTGTAATTCAAAAACACACGCCGGAGGAAGCTGGATCAGCCTCCACCGGCGTGCAATGAAATTCCCCCGGAGTCGGATGACTAGCGAGTGATCGAGATCTTCGTCGCCACCTTGGTCACATAGTCGTAGCGGCACTCCGCCCAGTCATTCAGCTTCAGTTCATCGAGGCTGCCATTGGCGGTATCGATCGAGATCTTTGTGGACGAGTTGATCTTGAGCGCACCCGAGCCATAGTAGGACTGGCCGACGATCACGGTGCCATTCGCGTAGTCAATGGCCGTGATGTAACCGGTGACGCGAGCTTCATAAGTCTTTACACCACCACCACCTCCTCCGCCGCCAGATCCACCTGCGGCGTTGATAGCAGCTGGCAATGCCACGAGGGCCAAGGCCAGAAACACCCAATTGAAACGCTTAAACATCAGCTTCTCCATCCGAACGTGAGACTTGGAGCCAAAGAACTCTTCTCCGGCTATCGAGACAACGGGAAGGCTTCATCCAAGTCTGGTGAGTCACCAACCACGTGTTGTCGCTGTCTTATTCATCAGGAACGGAAGCTGAACGGGACAGAGAATTGTGGCAATTACGAAAATGACTCCGACTCTCACGGAATCGCTTACTCAGGCGATGAATGACCATCACACCGGTGAGCAAAGCCACATGCCCTCAATGCAAGAAGGTGAGGTCAGCTGTGGTCGCTCACCTCACCTCTGTGACAGTACGTGATCGGGGCTACTTCACAGCTTCGACCTTGGAGGCCACTTGAGTCGCCGGATCGAAAATCGCCTGAGCCGCTGATCCGATAGGCAACGATGTGATAGCCACTCGCCGTCCATTGAGTTCCACTTTCGTGGTGGCGGTCACACCCAGGCTAACCTGAGTCCCGTTGAATCGCTTGATCACGACTCCATTGGTCGCGACGCCGACCAGTGTCCCTTCCACTTTGCCTGCCTTATTGTTGGCTCCTTTCGCGGCCAGCGTCAGCGACGGCCCTGCCATCGAGATCACTGCAAGCATTCCAAGAGCCAACCAACGTCTGCGATCGAACATCTCAAACTCCCTCTGAACAAGGCCATACTCGAGTCCGCAGAACATCTGCGGGCAGGATTGGTCGACCGGTACCATCATCCAGAGAGGAGATAGGGCCTCGTTACCGTCGCCTACTCATCAATCAGGAACGACTGGCCGACGGGACACCGCTTTAGGAAGAATTTCAGATTTCTGGCGGACTGAGAACGTAAGGGAAACATAAAGCCAGTCTCGGTGAGACGTAACGACCGGATGGTTGTTGAACTCATCTTCAGCAAGCGTTTCGAGTCCATCGGGCTAGAAATCGCCCGGAATCACCTCGGCGTCGGCCCTCGAAGCCAGAGCTTCCATGAGCGTGGTACTGCCCGCAGAGACCTGCCCCATGGCATAGGACATCGGACGCACGCTGCCATCGGTCATGCAGAAATTTCCACCAGCTGAATGCGGTGACCACAACCCGTTAAATGCACAGCGGTCTGTGTATTCACCAGGACCGTAGTACGCGGGGTCGGGACAATGCCGTCCATGTCGTCCCGAACTAAAGGGGCGATTGGTTCCCTTCGAGGGAGAGATGTTGTCCTCGGTACAACATCGCGAATCCCACCAGCCAAAGTTACCATCAGCTGCGGGGGGCCGCTCGGCGATCAGAATGGTTTGTGAGGCTCCATCGGTGACTCGGTCTAACGAAACGGTGAATTTGGATCTCAGATCAGAATCGTCAACGATCACCCCATTGTTCAAGGTGTCTGGGTTGGAGTAGACGCCCACATACCAGGTGAAGCCATAGTCAGGAACGGTATATGTCGGACCACGGGGATCGGATGGACAGCCGAAAATGGGAACGGCATCCTGGACTCGAACTCCATTGTGCTCTACGAAAGGCAGGATTTCGCGGTGCCATGTCTCATAAGTGCCACTGTGCCAGTTCCACAGATTTCCCTCGGGCTCGGTGTCAATGAGAGTTGTTCCTCTCGGACGGATGGTGCTTCTCGGAAAGTACCCATAAGTGTCATGGAAGTTGTGGCAGGCCAGCCCCAGATTCTTCAGGTTATTCTTGCATTGAACGATCCTGGCGTTCTCTCGAATGGTCTGCACCGCCGGAAGCAGGAGGGCCAGAAGGAGCGAGATGATGGCAATGACGGTCAACAACTCAATGATGGTGAAACCCGCCCGCAGACGGGACTGAGCTGGCCGCTGGTTGTAGCGAAAGGTTACCGAAGAGCGTTGCATGCTACGGCTCCCTCGATGCTGTGGGGAGCTGTTGGGGAGAACGTGTGTCATCGGGCTGGTTTTGTGGCTGCAACTCAGATTGGATGTATCTGTGGAATGGTTCGAGATCGTGTCGCAGAATCGATTCGAAATGTCGGTAAGCCGAGGGGTAATTGCGTTGTAAGAGACCGAGAACCGTCTGTCCCCATGCGGCATCTCGCGACATGGGGTTGAGGTGCAGAGCCTCCTGGAAATGTGAGCTGGCGAGTTCGTACTGTCCTTCCAGCATCTCCACACACGCGAGGTGTACCCAGCCAGCGGGTTCATGGGGCAACAGTTTCGTAGCCTCAGTAAAGTGTGTTGTGGAACTCCGGCGATCTCCATCAAGCCACTGCCATCGCCCCAGCTGAATGATCGCGACGTATCGTTCGATGTTGACGGGACCACATTCCAAGGCTCGCTCCAGATCGACAATCGCAGCTGTCGATTCTCCGAGGGCCCGGCAAGCCGCACTGCGAAATATGTAGCTCCATGCAAACCGAGGGCGTTGGGCGATACACGCGGTGAGACCGACCTTGGCCTCACCAGCCCGCTGCAGATGGAGATCGCAGATGGCCAAGGCCAGGCGGGCGACAAAATGTTCCGGCTCTGCGTCAAGGACTCGCTCAAAGTCCTGTCGAGCAAGCCTGAATCGATGCTGCCGCATGCGATCCATTCCCGTGTGGAAAATCATGACCTCACGACGGGGTGGGAATCGATCAGCCTGAAGCCTGGCGTGCTCTGCCTCGGCGCTGCGGCTCAACTGAGTGAACCATTCCGCCCTCTGTGACCAATACTCGTATGAGGAAAACTCTGGCAATGAGTCGAGTTGTTCCAATGCCTTCGCTGGTCCCGATTCGAGAGCCACCAGTTCGGCATTGATCAGCGAGAGTTGTTCACGTTCCAGCGTCCACGCAGGGTCACCGGGCAGCGTCAGTTCTAATGCCTGTTCAAGTGAGTCCCGAGCCACTGCAATGGGATGTTGTACGTAGGGAACGACGAGCAGACTTTCCACCAAGGCTGCATCCCGTCGTTCGTCATACTCGCGTGGCGGGATGCGTTGCTTCCATTGATATCGATTCGCTGCGTTCCGGCTGTGGTCCAGCCAGCCCGCGACACTGGCTTCATGATCGGACAAAGAAGGCTCAGACTGGACGATCAGCCAGGCGGCTTGAAACTTGCTCTGGGCCACTTCCAGTTCATCGCGGTCGAGTGCGTTTCGGCCTTGCTGGGTGAGAACGGCCACCTCAGTGCGCAGGTCGGCGATTCGTTGCCGATCAACACTCGCATGTATCGCAGTTGCAGCGAACGCCGCCACAGTTCCCAGCAAAAAGACCGCAATCAAAGTGGCCTGAGCCGGGCGACGTCGACACCATTTCCACACGTGCTCGACGACGGATATTGGACGAACGCGAATCGGCTCACCGAAGCGGTAACGATGCAGGTCGTCGGCCAGATCCTCAGCCGTGGCATAACGCCGACCGGGGTCTTTGGCGAGACAGTGCAGGCAGATCGTTTCCAGGTCTCGCGGAATTGAGGTCTGCAATCGGCGTGGCGGCAGTGGATCATCATTCGAGATCATTCGAAGAGTTTCCACGACGCTGGAGGAGACGAACGGAGCCCGCCCCGTCAGGCACTCGTACAGCAGAGTGCCCAGCGCATACACATCCGTTGCAGGACCGACCGTGTCAGAGCGACCAGCGGCTTGTTCCGGGGACATATAACGCGGCGTTCCAATCGGATCGCCCGTCCGTGTCGCATCGCCCGGCGACACCTCGTTGTCCAGCAAGACCTTGGCCAGTCCGAAGTCGGTGATCTTCGGCGTTCCATCCGTCATGAACAGTACGTTAGCGGGCTTCAGGTCCCGATGAATCACCTGTCGCTCGTGGGCGTGATGTACGGCCCGAGCCAGTGTCTCGATCAGTTGAGCTGCTTCCTCGGGCGGCAACGGCGAACGCTGCAGCCGCTGAGCCAGTGTTCCATGCTCCGCAAGTTCGAGAGCCAGATACGGCGATCCATGACAATCACCGATCTCATAGATCTGCACAATATTGGGATGAGCCAGTCGGGCAATCGCCTCCGCTTCCGTACGGATGCGGGACGCCTCGCGAGACGTCAAAGACCGCCCCAGCTGGAATGTCTTGAGTGCGACCAGCCGTTGCAGCTGGCGATGTCTGGCCTGGTAGACAACTGCCATGCCGCCGCGGCCCAGTTCCCGGTCGATCTCGTAAGCGTCCGTCGGTAGATATGAGACGCTGGGTTGAGATTTTGGTTCGGGCCAAGACTCGTCACTCCACGGCTCTCCCGTCGTGACAAGCAGTTGATCTCGAATGGCCCTGTGGATTTCAAAATGCAGGTCGAGATCCTGCTTCAGATGCGGAAATCGCAAGGCGTACTCATCGAGCGAGGGCTGCTCCCCCAGCTCTTCCAGAAGAACGATTTCGCCGTAGATCAAATCGAGCTGGACTTCACGATCGGTTTCGAATGGAGTTCCCTTGAGCAGGGATTCGATCGACGGACACTGACCGTCCAGCCAGAGTTGCCTCTGCTGATCCAGGATCTCGTCAGGCTGCATGCCTGGCCGCTTACTGGTCGTCGGCGTCATCGATTCCCAGCTCCGTGAGGACACGATCGAGTGCCCGCGTTAACCGCTTACGCAGCGCCACGTCCGTCGCACCGAACTCTTCCGCCAGCTCTGTCCACGGACGTCCCAGGGATCGTTGTTCCGCCAACGATCGTTCTTCGGGACTCAGATGTTCGTAGACCTTTTGAAGAATCTCTTTAGCTGAGGCCTGTTCACTGGGGGAGGATGCCCGATCAACGAGGACGACACTCTCGGCTTCGATGGTGACGCTTCTGCCGATGTCCCGCTTCTGAGCACGCATCGCATGCACCTGGTTCGTCAGCTTATTGCGAGCGATCGTAGTCAGCAGATTGATGAGCTGGGCCGGGGTTTCCAGCTCGTATTGGCCAAGAGCCGTCCGAACAAAAAAACTCGCCAGTACGGACTGACAGACATCTGTGGAATCGAGAATCTGTCGCATGCGGCGGTCTCGCATGTGGATGCGAACGACCCGTCGGATCGCACCCTCATAACGCAAGACCAGCTCGCGCGCTGCCTGGGGATCTTTGTTTCGTATACGACAAACTAAGTCCCGAAATTCGCCCTCTTCCGACTCCAATGCAAACTCCTGCGAAGCACGGCCCCATGCTTCACGAGGATACCATCTCGCAGACCAGTACACTACGTCCGATTCAGCGTGATAGGGCTGCAAAACCCTAAGGGCTTTTTCATCTTTGTGAGGCATTTTCGCAACGAAATGGCTCACTTGATGGCGCCAAAGCCCGAACTCCAAGCGCCGAGGCGGTCGCTCCACTCTGTCGAAGTCCGAGTGACGGTCCTTCATTCTCTCGCAATGAGATTGACTAGCCATTGAGGTAGAGTCCCTCCGATCACGAATGGCAGAAGCCCAAGGAAAAACAGCGACAACCACAAGCCGACATACACTCTCGCTGACTGAGTAATCAGGAACCCGCCTCAGTCAGGACAAACATTTCTGAATTTATTTTAAGTGTGATTTCCCAGAGTTCTGATTGTCGGGGCCTGAGCCATTCAGAGGAAAGGTCGCGGTATTTGAACAATTTGGCGGGAACTACCTCGTCCTGGAGGTCAGTCGATGTGGTGTTCCTTCAGAATCACCATCTTCTATTGCCATGATATGTTCGTGATCATGATCTTATGCCCCTCCAGAAGGCATGTCGCGGTCTCAAATTTTTTCGCATGCGACTCCCTGGAGTGTTTCATATCCTCAGACATGCGCTGGGGTATTCCTCAAGCAAAACGCAGTTCCAGGCCCTCAATCCGGTCAGAAAAAGTTCAGTTGGTGTCCTGTCATCCCGACTGACTGTCTGTTAGAAGAAATGTTAGGTCGGTCGAACGGCTTCAAAACTCGGGAAATCCACCACGCTACCTAGTGGCTGCCTATCTACATCGCTTTCCGGCTCCGGGGTAAATGTGAACGGCCGCCCGGCCAGGATCGCTCATATCTTTCCCGTGAGCTTTGTCCGGAACGTGATCATCCCACCTGCGACCTTATTCACAATTCGCGGTGTCAGCTGTCGTAGAGTTCCGCGACGACAGGCGTCGAACTCGTGTCGCCGCTGATCAAACAGTCCACACGTTGAGTCCATCTTCAATATTCGTTTTTCAAACATATGCCTTGCATTCCGAGTCACTCCGTGTAAACAATACATGGTGGAAAGGTCGACGAAATTGGTTCGTTGTCGCTACATCTCTGGACTGGTACTACTCCTCCAGGCGGCTTTATCGCTGTTGGGGAACGGTGGGGCGCATACCCTTTTGGGATGCCACCACGATCATGGTGCCGCGGAGTGTTGTTCAACGGAGAAAGCCACCGTCTCGCATCGCCATAAGGGATGCAGCCACTCACACTCGCATTGTCATACTCATCACCACGAGCATCCGAAACAGGATGAACAGCGTCCGGTGCATGGGCCGCTAACGGATGATGATTGTGCGATCTGCCGGGCGTTTACCCGGCCCGCTGAAGTGGTTGTGGCGATCCACTGGACAGAAGTTGAGGGGGAATGCACAGACACTGTTGCAGTCCCCGTGGTCGATTGCCTCGTTTGGTATTTTACTGAGTATGAAGTTCGTGGACCGCCGGTCGCCGCTTGAGGCTGTACTTGCGCTGGTCTGCACTCAGGGCTCCTTTGCCCCCATGTTTATCCGCGCCGCGTGAGTACGCCGTCTCGTATGGATTTTGTCGCACCTCCCTGCGCGAGTCGTTGAAGTACCGTCACGTAGTACTCATCCCGATTGTTGCTGCGCGAACACGCAAGTGACGACTGGTTGAGGCATCCCGTGCCGGTGGATTGACTCGTCGTTGAGGTGCCCTGATTCGGCTTCTTCACGCGAGGATTCCATGAATACGTTACTGCGCAGCCATTGGCTGTCGCGGGTGAGCGATCTGCTGCACCATGACTTCTGCCCGGATATCAACCGGTTTGTTTACTGGCTCAAAAACCCGATGTGGTTGTTGCTGCTGGTCACGCTGGGGTCAGCTGTATGCGGCCTGATGGTGAACCCGCAGATCTTCGCCCTGACTGGACTGCTGTGTGGGGTCATCGTGCTGGGTGTGGCCTGGCCGATGATCGTCGTGCGCGGTCTGGAATGCCGCGTTCGCTTCGAGTCGTCGCGAACTCGCGAAGGACAACCCGTCGCGGTTCGCCTCCGCATCACCAACCGCTGGCCATGGCCCGTGTGGGGACTCGCACTCGAGCAGGGGTTCGCCGTTTCCAGCGATTCGCAACTTCACCAGGCGGGTGAGAGCGTGGCTCTGTCCCGAGTCTCCGGGTGGTCGTCCAGTGAGTTTCTCTGGTCATTCACCCCTCAGCGCCGGGGAGTTTACCCGCTGACAATCCCGACCATCGAGACCGGGTTTCCGTTCGGGTTGGTCAAAGCCCATAAGAGCTGTGTGGCTGAGAACGAACTGCTCGTGTGGCCGCGTTCTGTACGATTGGAGTCGCTACCCGACACGTTCGACCAGTCCCCACGGGAAGACCAGCTGACCGACCGCAAAGCAGGCGACTGTGGCGACATGCTGGGAACTCGTCCCTTCCGCAAGGGAGACTCCTTGCGACGTGTCCACTGGGCTCAGACCGCCCGACAAGGACGCATGATCGTCTGCGAACGCCAGTCGGCTGCTGCCTGCTCTGTGCGGCTGATCGCCGACCTGAGACCAAGTGTCCATACCGGAGAAGGCAGCCTCTCGACTCTGGAACAGACGCTTCGCGTGATTGCGAGTGTGACTGACTCGCTGCGTTCACAACGTGCCCTCGTTGAGTGTGTGATCGGACACGAGTTAATCACGATCGGAAGTCATGACGCCGACTGGCGAAGATTCATGGATCGGCTGGCCAGGATCCCTGCCACTGGGATCGACTCTCCCCCGCGCATGTCGTGGGGTGGACGCAGCATGTCACAGATTGTTGTCACGACCGACATGGCATGTGCGGGAACATCGGTCATCACCTCGGCTGAGTCGCGTTCCATCGTGGTCCATCCAGAGGACGCCGAACTGCCAATCCGCAGCCTGGCTTGGATCGGGTTATCAACGAGTGAAGGCGCGCTGGACCGGTTCCGTGACCAGTGGGTGAGGGCTTGTCATGCCGCTTGAATCAGAGATCGACATTTCGGCAAAACCAATCGCTCGCGACGATCGAAAAGGGGCTACCGGAGAACCACCGGTCCCGCTTACGCTGCATGGATTGACACTACTTCTGGCATGCCTGACGTGTCTGGCTTTTGGCATCGCCCAGGCGGAATTCGGCATGACTCCCACCCGCTGGTGGATTCTCGCGGGGCAGCTCATCGCCATGCTGGCCGCTGCCTATGGCTTTCGCCGCCTGGCGCGGGAGTGGTCGAGTCCTCCCGCGATTGCCCCCCTGCTGGTCGGGCTGGGACTGATCAGCTACATCCGCGAGCCCGTAGTGCGGTTGATCTGGGAAACCGGTCGACCGTTCGAAATGATCGCGATGCAGAGCCTGCGTGACCTCGTGCTCGGCCTGGCAGCTGCGGCCTGCTGGCGCACGCCGCAGCGGATGACGCTCCTGATGAGCGTGTTCCTCATTCTGTTTTCCGCAGCCATTGCCCGAGATCGCATGCTTGTGGTGCTCTGTGCCCTGTATGGGGTGGTGAGCCTGGCAACGCTTGTCATGAGTTACTGGGAAACACTGCGTCCCCGCCTGCTCACCGTGGACGAGGCCCACTCCCCCCGCCGGTGGATTCTGCTAGGAGCGGCTGTGATCATGCTCGGCGTGCTGTCGCAGACTCGCGCGGGTCAGCCTGTCATGCGGGTGATGCGTGGGCTGGTGCCGAGTTCGGGAGGCGATGGAGCTGCGTCACCTGATGCCCGAGACGGTGTCGGAGATGGAGACATGCTCGTCGCGGGCATGGACGATATTCGTACATTCGGACCGATCGAGGACGCCCCGTTCATCAGCGACCACAAACCCTCGCTCTACGATGTGTTTGACGACCGCTACGAAGAGCCCGTCAAACCGCCAAAGGAACAGGACCGGGCAGTCAGCCTCTCCCCGGAGCAGGCCGCGAAGATCCAAGAACGACACCTCAAAGAGAACCAGACGGTCTCCCGCGATTTTTCTGTTCTGAGACAACCGAAGCCCAGCCAGGCCAGGAAGACCGGACAGGTGAACTCGGACGCCCTGCTCTACGTGTCCGGCCGGGTTCCTCTGCATCTGCGGATGGAGTTGCACGATCGGTTTGACGGGCTCAATTGGACGGCTGAGGAGCCGCTTGATCCTCACGTGTATCCCTCGCTCCGCATGCAAACCGTTGAGGGACGGCCATGGCTGCTCTGTGATCCGATCTCGAACAAACTCAACATCCTCGCCGAGCCAGAAACGCATGCTCTCAAAATCATTCGCATGGATTCGGCCCGCATCCCCAGCCCACTCTATTTGCAGGGAGTACACATCGATCAGGTCGCGACCGAGTCGATGTACCGACGCTCACAGTTTGGCATGATCGAGCTGGATCGCGAGACACTCCCCGAGATGGTGACGATTCATCTCTGCTCTTCGGCCCTCGATCGACGCCAGATCACAGCTGAGTTTCCTTATCTGCTGGGAGCTCAGCCCAACCATCGGTTTGTCCCGGCGATTGAAGGCATGGGCCGCATCGCAACTCTCGCGAAAGAGTGGACTGCTGGTATTCCCAAAGGTTGGGAACAGGTCGAGACGATCTCGCGACGTCTGCGAGAGGAGTACGTCCTCGACGAGGGCTGGCGTCCCGAAGCGGGGTGTCCCTCTCCGGTAGCTCACTTTCTGTTCATCTCCAAACGCGGCCCCGACTACCTGTTCGCCAGCAGTGCAGCTTTGATGCTGCGGTCGCTGGGATACTCCACTCGGTTCGTGACGGGCTTCTATGCCAACCCGCGGAGTTATGACCGCCAGTCGGGACACACCCCCGTCACCAGGGACGATGCTCACGCATGGGTGGAATGTAGCCTGGGGGCGAATCACTGGGCCACTGTCGAGGCGACTCCGGGATACGAGGTCCTCGATCCCCCGCCAACGTTGGTGGCTCGCGCCCTGGTCGCTCTGCGTTCAATTCTCTGGGCGGCGTGGGATCAGCGTTTGATGGTGGGAATCTCCATCGCGGTTCTGGTCACGGTGCTTGCAGCTCGCAAGCTCATTCTGGACTGGCTGCGAACCCTGCGTTGGCGTTGGCGTTCGGAACCGGAACTTCGCCGCTACACGCTCTCATCCTTGCGATTGCTGGAACAGCGTCTGGCGTCGGTCGGACTGAACCGTCCGGCGTCGATGACATTCACGACCTGGATCGCGCGCACTCCACTCCGAGACACACGGCCGGGTGACGCGCTACTGCAACTTGGCCGACTCGCAGAATGGGCTCGTTACGGAGTCGACGAAGACCGCCCACACCCCGAGCGAGATCGGCAAGTGTGCCAGCTCGCTGAGGCTGTTGCCACACGATCACAGCTTCAAACGCTGCTTCGGCCTTCGAAGACGTGTGCTCCTCATTCATCCACCGCTTTCAACCTCTCTCCACAATGAGTCTGCCCTCCATGAACAAGTCAGTCCCCTCACAACTGCCGGTCACTGTTCTCTCGGGTTTCCTGGGAGCTGGCAAGACCACGCTGTTGAATCATGTCCTCGCCAACCGCGAGGGACGTCGCGTCGCCGTCATCGTGAATGACATGAGCGAAGTGAACATTGATGCCCAGCTCGTCGCGGGCGGAGATGCCAATCTGAGCCGATCCGACGAGAAGCTGATCGAAATGTCGAACGGCTGCATCTGCTGCACCTTGCGAGAAGATCTGCTCGTTGAGGTGGGGAAGCTGGCCCGTGAAGGACGGTTCGATTACCTGCTGATCGAATCGACGGGGATCTCTGAGCCGATGCCGGTGGCAGAGACCTTCTCCTTTGTGGATGAAAATGGAGCCACGCTCGGCGACCTCGCCCGACTCGACACGATGGTAACCGTCGTGGACGGAGCTCGCCTAATGGACGACCTGCACTCCATCGAGGAGCTTCGAGATCGTGGAATCGGCCTGGATGATGAAGACGATCGCGACATCTCGCGTCTTATCGTCGACCAGATTGAATTCGCCAACGTGCTGGTCCTCAATAAGACCGACCTGCTGGATGAATCAGAGCAGCAAATGCTGCGGGCGTTTCTCAAGAAGCTCAATCCTTCGGCCCGCGTGATCGTGAGCCAGTTCGGGCGTGTCCCGCTGTCCGAGATCCTCGACACGGGTCTATTTGCCGAAAGCTGGGCCTCCGGCATGAATGACTGGATGGCAGTGCCTCGCGGACAGGAGTCAAAGGAAACCGAGGAGTTCGGGATCTCCAGCTTCGTCTATCAGGCTCGTCGACCATTCCATCCGCAACGGCTCTGGAACCTGCTGATGGAGGATGGCGAGTTCTATTCGAATCTGCTGCGTTCCAAGGGATACATGTGGCTGGCCAGTCGCCACGACATCTGCGGGGAGTGGTCGCAAGCGGGCCAGATCGTCACTCTCGATCCGCTGGGTCGGTGGTGGGCTTCGCTCCCCCGTGAAGAGTGGCCCGCTGACGATCCAGAGACCTTAGCCGAGTTGCAGTCCCAGTGGGTCGAGCCCTTCGGCGATCGCCGCCAGGAGATCGTGATTATTGGTCAGGATCTCGACAAGGCGGAAGTGCAAGCGGCATTGGACACCTGCTTATTAACAGACAAAGAGATGCAGCTTTCTGTCGAAGACTGGGGCAAGTTCCCGGATGCCTTTCCCAGCTGGATCGCTGAGGCGAGCGAAACAACCGACATGTCGGCGGAACCCGTGCAGTTCGCTGTACCTCATGCTGGAGACGCTCATGTCTGACATTTCCAGACAGGCCGGGACGATCAAATGCTGTTGGTGCGGAGCGGACACGCGGTGTGTCCTCGACATCAATGCGGAGGGATCCTGAGAACCCCGTGCGTGAAAACGACGTCCAACTTATTAATCGATTGCTCAATGGGCAGCTGCCTGTGTGTTTATCTCTCAAGCAGCGCGTTCTTCATTCCCATTCCTTCCTGATTCGAGTCATTCATGTCGACTGAAGCGTCATCAACACTGTTGCTCCAAAGACTGCGAACCGCGTTAAACGGGGTTCTGCGAGGAAAGGCCGATGTCGTGGAGAATGTTCTTGTTTGCCTGCTGGCACGTGGGCATCTGCTGCTGGAGGACCGCCCGGGACTCGGCAAGACCACGCTGGCCAAGGCTCTTGCCGCCGCAGTCGGAGGGCGATTCACGCGCGTGCAATGCACCCCGGATCTTCTGCCCAGCGACATCACTGGTTTCAACATCTTCAACCAGAAGACTCATGAGTTCGAGTTTCGGCCGGGTCCGGTGTTCGCCGATGTGCTGCTGGCCGACGAAATCAATCGAGCCACCCCGCGAGCCCAGAGCGCTCTCCTCGAAGCGATGGCCGAACGGCAGGTCACCGTCGACGCGGAACGCTATCCACTCTCGAGCGAGTTCTTCGTCATCGCGACTCAGAACCCGATCGATCAGCACGGGACTTACCCACTGCCCGAAGCCCAGCTGGACCGTTTCGCGATGAAACTCTCCGTGGGGTACCCCGACCCTGCCGATGAGGTCCAGATGCTCAATGACGCGGTCGTGGGGGGCGATAACTCGCCGTCGGTCCCACCACTGCTCGGGGATGGACAGCTGAGATCGCTGCAACAACAGGTTGCCCATCTGCGAGTCGATCCCTCGCTGCAGCAGTATCTCGTTCAACTCGGAAGTGCGACACGTCAGCATCCTCAGGTCACGCTCGGTGCCAGTCCGCGCGGACTGCTGCAATGGCAACGTGCTGCTCAGGCGAAGGCCCTGCTCTCCGGGCGAAACTACGTGACCCCGGATGACATTCAGCAGATCGCGATCCCTGTGCTGTCGGTGCGACTGGGGATTGAACAGGAGAACCCCGCTCCGGTCATCGAACAGATTCTGTCGAGCGTCTCGATCCCGGCATACAAGCTGTAAGCATCACGGCGGACAAGGGCATCACAACAGTTCCATTTGATCGGGAGTATTTCGTTATGAAGGTCCGACCGAAACTTCGACAGGCACGCTGGCGTCCAGCGCCCATCAAGCAGGCCTCACAATCCCCATCGCCACCGATACACATTCACACAACCGTGGCATCGGATCGCGACCGTTCTCGCACCAAGAACGTACTGCTGTCGATTGATCTGGTGCGGTTCATGGCGTTACTGCTGCTGTTTTGTGGATGCGAGAAGACACCGACGACGACCTCACTGCCCGCACACAAAACGGAACACTCCCACGCGGAGAATGAACCTCCCCATTCCCACGAGGAGGAGCATGGAATCCTGCCACATAAGCCCCGGACGTTCGTGGATGCGGTCGATCAAATCGACAAACGCGGGCATGAACTCCTCACGCATCGACACGGTCACCACATCACCGAATGGTTCGACATTCTGGGATGGCTCCCCGAAGTCGCAGCTGATACGGACTTGAAGAAAGCGGATTGGGAGGCCGTTGTCAGAATCGGCCGCGACCTCGAAACATGGTCGGCGGGTTGGAAGGTCGATGACAAGTCCTCACCCGACCCGACCCGGTTTGACGCACTGGTCGCCGAGCTAAAAACACTCGTGGCAAAACTCCCTGTACGTAGTTAAAGAGAGCGAGACCTGACATGTCTGAAGCACAGTTTTGGGGCGTGGTACTTCGACTGGCCCAGTCGAGTCTGCAGGCTGCTCCTTTTGTCCTCACCGGGTTGATCATCACGGGGATACTCCATCGGCTGATGGGGCACCGCGAGACGAAATGGATGTTTGGCTCGAACACCGTGAAATCGCTCTTTCAGTCGTGGGTGATCGGCATGTTATTGCCCGGCTGTTCGCTGGGCGTGATTCCGATCGTCAAACAGTTACGGCGCAGTGGAATCGCGATCGGGACGATCTTTGCGTTTGCACTCTCGTCACCGCTCTTTGATCCGATGTCGCTGTTGTACGGACTGACGTTGTCCAAGCCGATCACGATACTGGCATTTGCGACATTCTCGCTCGTCGTAGTGACGATCGCGGGCGGGCTGTTCGATAAATGGTATCCCGACACCGAGGTCGAATCACCAGAGCCTCCACCAACTCCCTATGGCTACAAGCGAATCCTGGCCGTGTTGGTGGTCATGATGCGGGAGACCGTCAGCAGCTCAGCCGGGCTGATCGCGATCGGATTGCTTGGAGTGGCCCTGCTGAGTCTGGCCCTGCCTGCCGGAAGTCTGCAGGCGACGATGTCACACGACAACCCTTATTCACCGATTCTGATGACAGCGATTGCGATCCCTGCTTATGCAACACCGATGACGGCGATGGGACAGCTGGGGTCGATGTTTCAGCATGGAAACTCGATCGGAGCCGCATTTATTCTGCTGACGCTGGGAGCCGGGATGAACTGCGGACTGCTCGCCTGGATGTTGATGAACTACGGGTGGAAGAAATCGCTCGCCTGGATGGCGTTGATGCTCGGTGTCGTAATTGTGATCTCTTACGGGATCGAGCGTCCGCTCTATCCCAAGGACATCGAACCGGCGAATCACACTCACGCCTTCGATATCTACTGCATGCCGTTTCATCCCGAATCCCCACCTGCTGGCGGTTACCCCGCGGCGGTGTTGCAGAAGCTCAAAATGGAAACCCAGGTTCACGAAAAGTATGGGGCGATCGCGATTGGAGTTCTCGTGATCTGCGGGTTGGGTCTCAAGGTACTGGACCGTCATTGGGTGATCGAAACATGGCTCAACAAACAGCCCGAGAAGTTGCTGGATGTGGTGCTGCCCGGTTGGGTTCTGGCGGCGTCTGGATTTCTCGTCATCATCGCGGCGAGTATCACCGGGTGTTTCGTGTACTACCCGGAGCCGAACGAGACACTCAGCGAGATGGGTCAGGTCGCAACCGTCGAGGCGTTCTCCGCCGCCATGGCGGGAGAGAAGGAACACGCCCTGCACTGGATTCCCATTTGCGAGGGTTGGACGCGCCGCCTGCAGGTCGGCACCTACATGCGACACTGGCACCTGAGCGACTACCACCGCATGAAAGCCCGGGTCTTCCGCGACAAGCTGGAGTTGCTGGAGCACATGATTGAGGACAACGATCCTCCCGAGGAGATCCGCCGTCAGACTCTCGATGCCCGAATGGCTTTCTCGCGAATGTCCGAAGCTTTCCGCGAGGAACTCTGATTGTGAGAGAGGGCTCTCGTCTGAGGGGACAGACAGGAATGTCTGTCCTACTGAGAGTCTCGTATCGCCAACGAAAATGCCCCTCACGGCCAATCTGTGGATGACCATGAGGGGCGTTGGTTGTTCGTCAGCAAAACAGGTTCAACTCTCAGACAGTTAGTGGACATGCCCCCCGTAGGCAATGACCTTGGACGGATGGCCACCGACAGTGAATGTCATTTCGAGGCTGCGGTTCACGAGTGACAGGACGGAAATCGTTCCATCACCGGGATTCGTAAACACGCAGCGGAAACGATCGCTATCGGCGCTGATCGAGTGGTGACCGCCGTGTCCTTCGATCTTGGCCAGCCCCACGGGATACTCGGGGCCAACGCGCAGATCAGTCCACTGCTGGTCTCCGTTGGGATCAAGTTCCACCATCTTCAACTTGCACTTCGACGGGGCCTCTCCCTCGACATCCTGGAAGATGAGAGCGATCGGATTGCCACTGCGTGGCTTGATCAGTTCCATACCCGCCGGGCGTCCCTCTTCCACCAGTGGCAAAGCCAGCTTCGTCAGCACGGGCGGAGTCTTGTCGGCTTCGATGATTCCCAATTCCGTATCCTTGCCATCACCACTGACAAAGGCCACGCGGTTCCCCATCGTCGTGAAGGCTCCGGTGCGTCGCGGCTTGTCGCCGATCTTACCGAGGTCGATGTGCTGAATCTTGATCTGCTGAGGATCAGTCGGAATGCCGTCGCCGACCTCGACCCAATCGATTCCGTCGCTGGGAGCGAGGAAGACCTTGTTCGCACACGCCGTGGCCCCATGGATCCCGCCTCTGGGGAGATTGATCGTCGTGGTCGGCTTGTCGGTTCCAGCTGTGGTAATTAGCGTCAGATCGACGCGGCCCTTGTTCGGTCCCTCGCGATCGATCCACGAAGAGAACGCCACCTTCTTCCCGGAGACTGCCAATGTGATATGACCACCGCCGCCCGCATGAAAGACGGCCTTCTTACGAATCGCCGCTTCATCATCGGTTGAGCTGATCTCCCCCGGGGCCAGCCGTGTGAACCCGTTCTTCTGATCATTCGCCGCGTAGAAGACATCATCATAGGTATAAACGTGAGCGGGGTTGCCCTGCTGGTCATCCAGCTGAACAGCCCGGACACGGGGCGTGCGAGCATAGATCCAGTCGAGGTGATTGCCGTGCGGTTCGGTTTCGAGACCACAGTCGATGAGTACCCAGCCGCTTTGGAACTTACCGTCCTCCTCGTCACGGACTCCGACCAGGATGTACCCCTTGGCCAGCTCCATCTGGACGAGTGTTTGTTTGGCCGGATCGATCTTGGGGAACCCCTCGACGACTTGCGGTTGAGTGAGAATCAACGAACGACCGCGCAGCAGGTCGGCCCACTTCACGGTCTTGGTTTCGTCGTCCTGGTAGAAGACACGGGTCAGGTACTTTCCCTGTGGCGGTGCTGCCATGGCAGCGAGTGGGAACGCCAGGGAGATCAGTGCAATGAACGAGCAGCGAATCATGGAAGTCTCACAAAGGGGAAGGTTGTGTGTGGGATATCAGGTGAGGGGGGTGGAGACAATGCCGGTTAAGGAGTCGCGGGAGGTACTGAATCTCGTGCCCCTGTGGGTGATGCAGCAGAGACCTTGATCAAGGCCCGACCGGTCCGTGCGATCCAAGCTCCATCCACAGCCGCCACGCCGTAGAGGATGTCGGTCGCCGAGATCGAACTTTCGCTGACGAGACTCTTCTCCGGCCCCGTCTTAAAGACCATGACATCGCCATCCTTACAGAAGAAGACGACATGTTCTCCGACAGCGACCGGGGAGGCCCAGCAGGTTCCCGCCAATCGCTCGGTCCAGCGTACTTCGCCCGACTGGATGTCGACACAAGTGGCGACACCCACTTTGTTCACGAGGTAGGCATGCCCTTCATGAACGAGCGGTGAGCTGTAACCGGTCGTGGCTTTCGAAGACTGCCAGACCACGTGGGTGTTGGTGACATCGCCCTGCCCTCCGAGCTTGATCGCGACGGATGCTCCTTTGTCCCCGGGGTCACGTTGTCCCGCGCCGATCACCACGAGGTCACCTTTCACCGTGGGGCTGGCGGTACTGTTTCCGGACAGACCGGTGACGAACCACTCTTCGTGGCCATCCCCCGCTGAGTAACCTCGGACGCTGCCGACCGAAGTCACGATGATGAGGTCATCGCCATCTCGCTCGACCACAGCTGGGGTGCTCCAGCCGGTCTGTGCGGGATGGTCGACCTTCCACACGTTCTCACCCGTCCGGGGATCCAGTGCGAGTAAGTAAGAGGGCCCTCCGTGGCACACCTGAATGATGAGCTTGCCCTCAGCCAGAACCGGCGAGCTGCTGAACCCGTGAGGCCCTTTGAACTCGCCATAGTCCTTGACGATCGACCGCGACCAGAGCTGTTCGCCGGAATGAGTCAGAGCATACAGATCGCCGCTCTCGAACAGGACGTAAACACGCTCCGCATCGACGACGGGAGTGGGTGCCCCCCGACTGACGGCGTCACTGTCCTTCACCTTCTGGGTACCGGTGAAATCGCGCTGCCAGATCGTCTGGCCATCGGAGAGATTGATCGCGAGCAAGTGCAGCGACTCCTTCATCTCTCCCGAGACGCTCGTCACATAGACTTGATTGCCCCACACGACGGGGCTCGATTGTCCGTATCCGGGTAGCCGGATGTTCCAGCTTCCGGCACGGCGTCCGCGCATCTCCCACTTCAACGGGAGATCTTTGGCGTTTGCAATACTGTTCCCAGTCCCTCGAAATCCTGACCAGACGCTCTCGCCCCGACAAATGGATGTCGGAACGAGAGTCACAACCAGCAGGATGATCCAGATTCGACTCATGATGGTGTCCTTGTTTTACGGAATCAGAATTTCAATCGGGTGTTCCCGGACCACCTCGACCAGCAAGGGAGTCCGGGAAGGATGCTGATACTTCGAGGGAAACGACCAGGTCGGCTCGCCCGTGTTTTGGACAGTGACCTGATACTTTCCGGGCTCGAGCGTGGTGGGTTCGCCTCGCACAGTGAACAGCTCGACGCTGCCGGAGGAATCGGACGTTCCCGAGGCAATCGGATCTTTCATTCCGGGATGATGAAACGCCACGTGAACGTTGGAGACGGGTTGGCCCTTGTACTTCACAACACCCGCCGGAGTTGCGGGAACCGAGTTTGAGCACCCCGAGATCAGTGCGTAGCTGATCCACAAGCGAGCCAGTGATGCACGACGATGCATGGTGACGACCTCTTTCTGGAGCCATAGAAGAACGCTGGGCCAATCCGACCAGATGAGTCTTGATCAGCCCCGGTCCTTGTTGGCCGATGGTTTAGAATTCTCCTGTGACCTCACCACCGTTGATCGAGTGCAACTGGCGATGCAACGTCAGGTCGATCCCATCACTGATAAAGCGGACAGCTCCGTCGCCCAGCAGGACGTGGGCTCCTCCGGTATGCATACTGCGAGGACCAAAGAAGCCCGAGCCGTGAAACTGAATGTCCGGGATCTTGCTGTTCGGGGTGTTGTACCCATTGGTCAGCACATTGGTTGTGATGCCACGGACCCAGGATTGACCACGCGCTGAATCGCTCGTCCCACCACGCCACGACGTATGGCCAGCGACCACGGGATTGAGGTCGGGATTGGTCACGGTACCAGTCGGCCACCCGCTGCCAGACCCGTTGTACCCGCCGGTCGATGGCCCAGCGGGGCTGACCCCCGTGCTTCCATTCAACATCTTGCGATAGGGAAACGGCGGTAATGTTCCGGCGGTCAACGTGACATCCACTCCGTCACCGCGTATGGATTCACTCATAAAGACCGAGTTCGAAGTCCCGTCGGTCACATCTCGGATCTTCACATTTGAGTTCTGATACACGAGCCCATCCGTCCGGTAGCGGTCGTCGTAGTTCACGCCTGTTCCGCTCCCGCTGCTGACCATGTAGTTGTTCGCCCCAAATGTGTATGGCAGCGAACTGATGGTGACTGGGTACTGAGTTGGCCCGGGATCGCTGGGGCAGAGAAAGACGGGCACCACCGCGGGGAAGACATTCGCCAAGGCGGGATTCGGGTACGCACTCGGGCCGGACCCCAAATAGGGTTTGAGGTTGAAGTCGATCAATGACTGCAGGTTGGCTTGCTCCAAGTAGGGCAGAATCCGGGCCTGGGGAGAGAACGTCGTGGAACTTCCCCCCGGAGGAAAGGCACTGAATGTGCTTTCGTAGTTATGGAACGCCAGCCCCATCTGGCGGAGGTTGTTCTTGCATTGAGCGCGGCGGGCCGCCTCGCGGGCCTGTTGAACAGCGGGGAGCAACAGGGCAATCAGGACCGCGATAATGGCGATAACGACGAGGAGTTCAATCAACGTGAAACCACGACGACGAGGTCTGAATAACATGACTTAACCTTTCCACGAGATGCAAAGACCCCTGAGCGACCCGCGTGTGATTTCGCGAGGCACCTGAAAACCGGGGCGATGAAGAAGAAACCCGCTGCGGCCGATCCAGCAACAGACTGGTCGGGTCGAGGTTGACATATGACCGGCCACAGCGGGCCGTACGAAGAATGAGCGACGTCCCGATTGATGGAGCCAGACCGACCCGCAAACACAGAACGAGTCGTGCTTCCAACCGGGAAGGCTGCGCATACCGGCGCAGCCCTTGGGCTCAGGTGATTAACTAATTGTCCAGCTTCAGCTCATGTGCTCGATTCGGGCAGCCATACAGGCGTCCGACACAGCCTCCACTCCTCATCAAGAAGAATGGCCGAGTGTATTGAGGAGACGTGAACTCAGAGGCTGGCCTCGATGCATAGGGGCGGCCCGCGAGCCAGCCGAGCCAGGCAATTCCGCGAATCGGGCTGCATGGCCGGCTTACCGAGATAATCACCAACGACTCCCCTCCAGGCAATTTCAATCGGGGGGAGAGAGGGAACAACGCTCATGCGCAGAAACTTGCACATGAGACATTGGCTGTGATCGTGGCCCGCCGTTCTTAGAGCTGGCCCTTGGTCAGAGTCTTCCTCCGCATTTTGCTCACGGTGCTGGCCATGATGGCAACAGCTGGCGTGAGCATGCGAGTGGCAGACCGCTTCACAAACATGACCAGAGCATTCCTGCATGGAATGCGCCCCAGCACCCAATAAAGCCGGGAGGCCGTAGGCAATGAGCAGGACGAAGCTGGTCAGACGTTGGTGCAAGTTACGAAAACCCACGCACGCGATAAGGCATGCGATCTCTGACCCGACCTGTCAGTGCCGAAATGATACGTACGATTCGACAAGTGTCAAGGTGCATCATCCGTGGTTGACACGCCGAAGATTGGGATATGCGACAACGAACGATTGTTCGTCACTGCACTCAGTTGAACGTGGAAGTACATTCAAGATGAAGATCTCATTGAGCAGCCAGGAGAGATCGGTACCGATCATCAACGCACATGTTTTGAATCTCGTATCAGAGATTTGATACAAGATGCCGTCGCTGTGCTGACAGCCGATGAAACCCACGCGATGGCCACCCATTCCCGGTGGCCAACAGTGAGTGTGAACGAGTCACAAACTCAATTGAGGCGGCGATGTATCTTTACGCTCAGACGCCGGCATGAGCTTCCGAGTACCTCACGGGGCTCGATTTAACGGTCCTGGCATCGTGATCGAAATCAGTCAGCCCGATCATGACCCGTGATGTGAACATCAAGGTCGCTTTCACCATGGGAAACTAGCGACCACTGAGGCGGTGTGAGGTCACTCGGAGGCGAAGCGGTAACCGATGCCCTGCTCTGTCAGGATGTAACGCGGCTGGGCGACGTGTTGTTCGATCTTGCGACGCAGCCCGGCGATGAAGACTCGCAGGTAGTGGTTTTCTTGTGAGTTCTGGGGCCCCCAGACTTCGCGGAGCAGAAAGCGGTGCGTCAACACCTTGCCCGCGTGCTTCATCATGGTGGTGAGCAGCTTATACTCAATCGGAGTCAGGTGAATCTGTGTCTCTTGCACACGCACAATCCGCGAGGCGAGATCCACCTCCAGGTCACCAACTCGGACTGTGGTTTCTTCCGGGCCAACACGCTGTGAATGTCGCAAGGCGACCCGCAGCCGGGCGAGCAGTTCCCCGACACTGAAGGGCTTGGTCACGTAGTCATCGGCACCGTTGTCGAGGGCCAGAACCTTCTGGGCCTCCTGATCGCGGGCAGAAAGAACAATGACAGGCGAGCGATACCACTCCCGCAATCGCTTGAGGACCTCCTGCCCATCCATGTCGGGCAACCCCAAATCGATCACCACGACATCCGGTGGCTGATTCATGGCAGCTCGAAGCCCTTCGGCTCCCGTGGCGACTTCGCTGACTCGATAGCCAGCGTTCTCCAGCGAGGCATGCAGAAAGCGACGAATCGCCTGCTCGTCTTCGATCACCAGAATGTGATATCCGCCGCTGTCCATCGGGTCATTCTACCATGATCTGAGGTGTATCCTTAAGCAAAGGCAAACGAATCACGAACTCCGCCCCTCCCGCAGGCCGATTCCGGGCGATCATGCGGCCTCCATGAGTCTTGATGATCGCCCGGCAGATGGCCAGCCCGAGCCCGCTCCCACGACCGGCATCATCTTTGGCGGCCCGATAGAACTTGTCAAAGATGCGTTCTTCCGAGCCAGCTGGAATCCCGGGACCATTATCGGCAAACACGATGTTGACGTGACTCTCATCAGTGAATGCGGAGATCTGGATCTCTGTGTCCGGCGGCGTATATCGAGCAGCATTCTCCAGCAGGTTGACGAAGACCTGCTCCATTTGCAGGCCATCGACAGAGATCAGAGGCAGGTTCTCATCAATCGACACAATGACTCGATGGTCGGTGAGAATTTGTCGAGTCCGATGTAACGCTGAGCCGACGATCTCCTCCAGAACATGCCACTGCCGATTGGGGACACTTCCACCGGCATCGAGTCGCGACATCTGCAGGATATTCTCCAACAGTCGATTGAGCCGGGTCGCCTCATCAGCCACGGTCTCCAGCAGCTCTCGTTGTGTACTCCGATCCATCGACTCCGATTGGAGCAAGGTGCTGCTGGCACCGGCGATGGCTGCCAGTGGAGTTTTCAAGTCGTGTGACACTCCGCTCAACAGGCTGCTGCGTACCTGCTCGGTTTCCGCTTGGACTCGCGCGTCTGCCGCATCGATCGCCAGTCGATCACGCTCCAGTGCCAAAGCCAGCTGACTGGCACAGGCTTCGAGCATTCTCCGCGAATCGGGATCGAGGAGCCGTGACGTGTCGTCGACTCGAATGGCAATCGCACCGAGAGTACTTTGAGACCCCGAGAGAGGCAGAAACAACGCCACCGCATTGGGCAATGTATTCGTGCCCGGCCCGGCGAGCTGGTTGTTCTCGACGACCCAAATCGCCGCGGGCAAGCTGACCGGATGGTGTGCGATTTCGGAATCTTGGCCGTATGCAACGACACAACTGCCATCGGTCGAAGTCAGGTAGATCGCAACTTCCCCATGGCATAGGTCGCGGAGTTTTGTAGCTGCCGCAGCGACGAGGAAGGCCTGGCCATAAGTGGAGCTGAGCTGCCGCCCCAATTCATAAAGAGCGGTGGTACGACGCTCGCGCAGACGGGTTCCCTCGACTTGAGCTTTCAATCGCGAAGTCAACGAACTGATCACCAGACCAATCACCAGCATGACAGCAAAGGTCACCACATACTCGGCATCTGCGATGACAAATGTGAATCGTGGCGGAACAAAGAAGAAATCAAACACCAAAACAGACAGCACACTCGCCAGAATCGACGGCCCTCTCCCGTGGCGGAATGCCGTCCAGGCCACAGCTGCCAGGAACAGCATGACGGAGTTCGCCTCGGAGTCGGCGAACTGGACATTTCGAAGCATGCCATCGAGAGAGGCCGCCAGAGCCACCCACCCGACCGCGAACAGGTATGGCCACCAACTGGAACGAGGTGGCCCATACTTCACGAAACTCCGTTCGCGTTTCTCTTCCTCCTCGCCATGGATCACATAAACATCGATCTCATGACTTTTGTCGAGCAAATCATCGACCACGGTGCCGAACAGTAATCGCTTCCAGCGTGGCTGGTTGGTCTTTCCGATCAGGATCTTGGTGACGTTTGACGAGCGGGCGTAATCCAGCAGCGTCTCCACGACATCGCTTCCGGCGAGTGTCAGGGTCTCGGCTCCCAGGTTCTCTGCCAGTCGAAAATGCTGTGAGACCTGCTGCTTGGTCGGACTCAGTGTCGGAGCCCCAGTGAGGTCGACCGAGAGAGCTGTCCAGGGGGCGTCGAGGGCCGCTGCCATTCGTTTCGCGGTCCGTATGACTCGCGCGGTGGTCGGACTCGGACCGACGCAGACGAGCAGGCGTTCATTCGTCGCCCAGGGATGTTTGATCGCGCGTTGCTGCCGGGCTGACTGCACGTCGTCATGCACTCGCCGCGCGGTCTGACGTAGCGACAACTCGCGGAGCGCGGCGAGGTTGCCCTTCTGGAAGAACTTCTCGATCGCGCGCTGGGCCTGCTCCGGCAGGTAGATCTTGCCCGCATTCAACCGCTGAAGCAGTTCATCGGGAGTCACATCGACCAGTTCGAGTTCGTCCGCCGCATCAAACACATGGTCGGGGATCGTCTCGCGAACAGTGACTCCGGTCACCTGCCCGACAACATCATTCAGGGACTCAATGTGCTGGACATTGAGTGTCGTCCAAACGTTAACTCCCGCATGCAACAGCTCCTCGACATCCTGCCAGCGTTTGTCGTGTCTTGATCCCACGGCGTTGGTGTGGGCCAGTTCATCGACCAGCAGGATCTCGGGATGCCTGGCCAGCGCGGCGTCGATGTCGAACTCTCGTAGCGTGACGCCTCGATGTGAGAACTCCCGCACGGGGAGAACTTCCAACCCCGCCACCAGTGCTTGAGTCTCGGGCCGGGCGTGAGGTTCAATGTATCCGATGACGACCTCTTGCCCCTGCTGCGACGCCAGCTGAGCCGACTTCAACATCGAGTAGGTCTTGCCGACCCCAGCTGCGTATCCGAAGAAAATCCGCAGCGATCCCCGGTGAGAGGCCGAGGATTCGGACTCCAACTGAGCCAGCAAGGCGTCGGGATTCGGGCGGTTTTCATCCATGCGACATCACTACTTCTGAGTGCGAAGACCGTCGAGCGAGAGATTCAACTGGAGCACGTTGACCCGCCGCTCACCCAAGACACCGAGCTGTCGCTCCAGTGTATGAGTTGCCACGAGTACCCTCACCTGATCCTCTGTCAAACCTCGAGCTTTCGCAACGCGAGGAATCTGAAACTCCGCAGCTGCGGGGGAAATGTGAGGGTCAAGTCCACTCCCCGAAGCGGTCACCAGATCGACGGGAATGGACGTGGCAGGCGTGCCGTCGGCCGTAAGCGCCTTGATCCGGCGTTCCGCCGCGGCTTTCAGTTCGGGGTGCATTGGGCCGTAGTTTGTGCCGCTGGAGGCCGCAGCGTTATCGGGCACTGGGCCCGTCGCCGACAACCGTCCCCAGAAGTACTTCGGCTGAGTGAACGACTGGCCGATCAGTTCCGATCCGACATCTCGACCATCGGCTTTCAACAGGCTGCCGTTTGCCTGGGCCGGGAAGAAGACCTGAGCGATTCCCGTGACTGCCAGCGGGTAGACGACTCCGGTCAGAATCGACAATGTCAGTAACATCAGGCACGACGTGCGAAGTTGTGAGAACATGAGCATGACTCCTTAAACCAGATGGCAAATTGTCAGAATGAGGTCAATCGCCTTGATGCCGATAAAGGGCACGACCAAGCCCCCCAGGCCATACACCAGCATGTTATTGCGGAGCAGCTGGGCCGCCCCGACGGGACGGTATGCGACCCCTTTCAAGGCCAGGGGGACCAGTGCGATGATGACCAGTGCGTTAAAGATCACCGCCGACAGGATCGCACTGGATGGCGAGGTCAGCCGCATCAGGTCCAGCGTCCTTAACGACGGATACGTCGACGCAAACGCAGCTGGCAGGATGGCAAAATACTTGGCGATGTCATTCGCGATGCTGAATGTGGTCAGAGCCCCGCGTGTCATCAATAGCTGTTTGCCGATGTTGACGATCTCAATCAGCTTGGTGGGATTGGAGTCGAGGTCGACCATATTGCCAGCTTCTTTGGCGGCCTGCGTCCCACTGTTCATGGCCACTGCCACGTCAGCCTGGGCCAGTGCGGGGGCGTCGTTGGTTCCGTCGCCGGTCATGGCAACGAGCCGCCCTCCCCTCTGGTAGTCCCGGATGAGCGACAGCTTGGCCTCGGGAGTGGCCTCGGCCAGAAAGTCATCGACCCCCGCCTCTGCGGCAATGGCGGCGGCCGTCAGCGGGTTGTCCCCCGTGATCATGACGGTCTTGATGCCCATCTGACGCAGTTCGGCGAACCGCTCTTTGATCCCGCCTTTAACGATATCCTTGAGCTCGATCACGCCGAGCACCTGGGCATCGCGGCAGACGACGAGAGGTGTCCCCCCCGACTTGGCGATCGACTGAACGGCCGATCGCACATCCTCGGGCATCTGACCACCGAGGGATCGCACGTGCGTTTCCACAGCTTCGGCGGCTCCCTTGCGAATCTCATGTCCATCGAGCGTGATGCCGCTCATGCGAGTTCGGGCGGAGAACGGGACGAAGTGCGGCTTGATACTCACCAGATCGCGGCCACGGAGACCGAATTGTTTCTTGGCGAGTACGGCGATGCTGCGGCCTTCGGCGGTTTCGTCAGCCATCGAAGCCAGGTGTGCCGCCTCGGCAAGTTCCTGCTCCTCGACGCGAGCGGCGGGGATGAAACGCGTGGCTTGACGGTTCCCTAGAGTGATCGTCCCGGTCTTATCGAGCATCAGGACATCCACGTCTCCGGCGGCTTCTACCGCGCGGCCCGACATGGCGATTACGTTGGCTTGGCTGAGGCGATTCATGCCAGCAATCCCGATGGCCGACAGCAGTGCCCCGATCGTGGTGGGGGCCAGACAGACGAACAATGCAACCAGCACGGTCAGGCTGATGGGCTTCCCCTGCCCCGAGGCAAACACGCTGTACATGGAGTACGGCAAGAGCGTCGCCACCACCAACAGGAAGGTCAGCGTCAATGCCGACAGCAGGATGGCCAGCGCGATCTCGTTCGGAGTTTTCTGGCGTTTGGCCCCTTCGACCATGGCGATCATGCGGTCGAGAAAACTTTGACCGGGGAGAGTTTTGACCTGAATAATCAGCCAGTCCGAGATGACGCGCGTCCCCCCCGTGACCGAGCTGCGATCGCCGCCGCTTTCGCGAACGACGGGGGCGCTTTCGCCGGTGATCGCACTTTCATCGACCGAGGCGACACCTTCGATCACCTCTCCGTCAGCCGGGATCGTCTCGCCCGAGGCGACGATCACGAGATCACCAATTTTCAGGTCTGGGGCCGCTACTTCGACGGTCTCCTGCCGCTCGACATTGGTCAGCTTTCGGGCGATGACGGAGGTGCGGCTCTTCTTGAGCGACGCGGCCTGAGCCTTGCCGTGCCCCTCGGCGATGGCCTCGGCGAAGTTGGCGAACAGCACCGTGAACCACAGCCAGACCGACACCGCCAGAATGAACCCCGAGGATTCGCCTGCCGGAGACATCAGCGCATGCCCCCAGAGGATCGACGTGAGAATACTCCCCACATAGACGGTGAACATCACGGGGTTTCGGAGCTGCACGCGAGGGTCTAGCTTCAGTATGGAACTGCGCAAGGCCTCGACAAAGATCTTGCGTTCAAACAATTGTGGAGTTGTCCGAGTCATGATTTATCTCACTTCGTTGTCATTTGCAGGTGTTCAACAATCGGTCCCAGGGCGAGGGCCGGGAAGAAGCTCAAAGCCCCCACCACGATCACCACAGCCACCAGCAGACCAATGAACAACGGCGTATGAGTCGGCAGCGTGCCCACGCCGACCGGGATTTTTTTCTTGGCAGCCAGCGATCCCGAGATCGCCAGCACCGGCAACATCACCCAGAAGCGGCCGATCAGCATCGCCACTCCGAGCAGGCTGTTGTAGAACGGGTTGTTCGCTCCCAAACCGGCGAACGCGCTGCCGTTGTTGTTCCCCGCTGACGAGAACGCGTAGAGCACTTCGCTGAAACCATGCGGCCCGGAGTTGAAGATGGTCGCCCGCCCCGATGTCGTCATCACTGCCACAGCTGTTCCGACAAGAACGGTCGCACAGGGCAGCAGAATCACGAGGGCCGCCATCTTCATCTCGAAGGCCCCGATCTTCTTGCCCAGGTACTCGGGCGTGCGCCCCACCATCAGTCCGGCGATGAAGACCGCCACGAGTGCGAAGACGAGCATCCCGTACAGACCCGAACCGACTCCCCCGAAGACGACCTCTCCCAGCTGCATCAGCCACATCGGGACCAGTCCCCCCAGGGGCGTGAACGAATCGTGCATCGAGTTGACGGAGCCATTCGAGGCTGCCGTCGTCGTCACAGCCCACATGGCTGAGTTCAAGACACCGAAGCGGGTTTCCTTCCCCTCCATGTTGCCGCCCGCTTGGCCATACGCAGCGGCCTGGTCAACGGGTAGAGCTGCCAGATTTGGATGGCCTTGCTGTTCGACGACAGCCACGATCAACAACAGCGGGACAAAGATGACCCCCATCGCGGCCATGACGGCCCACCCCTGCCGGCGATCCCCGACCATCTCTCCAAATGTGAAACACAATGCCACAGGGATCAACAGGATCGACAGCAATTGCAGCCAGTTGGAAAGCGGCGTCGGATTCTCGAGCGGATGAGCCGAATTCACATTGAAGAACCCGCCCCCGTTGGTTCCGAGTTGCTTGATCGCGACCTGAGAAGCTGCGGGTCCGACGGCGATAGTCTGAGTTGCCACCGGCTGGCCCGTGGCATCTACAATCGGCTCCAGCAATGTAACCTCTCGGTAAGCCCCGAGCGTCTGGACCACTCCTTGGAAAACCAGAACCAGAGCCAGCACCAGCGACAGCGGCATGAGGATGTACACCACACCGCGAACCAGATCGACCCAGAAGTTCCCAATTACGTCCGAAGAGGCCCGCGTGAAGCCGCGAATCATGACCATCAGCACAGCCATGCCGACCGCGGCGGAGACGAAGTTCTGGACGGTGAGCGCGACCATCTGCGTCAGGTAGCTCATCGTGGTTTCGCCGCCGTAGCCCTGCCAGTTCGTGTTCGTCACGAAACTCACGGCGGTATTGAATGATGAGTCGGGCGAGACGGCGGCCAATCCCTCGGGGTTAAAGGGCAGTACGCCCTGAGCCCGCTGAATCCCATACACAGCCAGGAAACTCGCCATACTGAACCAGAGAATGCTGCCGCTGTACTGCCGCCAGGTCATCTCCTGGGCCGAGTCCACACCGCAGAACCGGTACAACAGCTTCTCCAACGGAGAAAGCCACCTGGCGAATCGTGGAGTCTGCCCCTCATACACCCGGGCCATGTACCAGCCCAGCGGTTTGGCACAGGCCAGCAGGCCTCCGAGGAACAACCCAATTTGAAGGAGTCCGTTGTTGGTCATGAAAACTTCTCCGGAAACAGCAAGGCGAGCGTTAAGTAGCCCACCAGTGAAAGCGTGACGAGCAGTGCCAGAATCGTTGTCCAGTCCACGGTCACTCTCCCGCTTTCAGGCTGTCAAAGAACCGAATCGCACCGGCGGAGAGGCCAAAGAAGGCGATCCCCGCGATCACCCAGATAATGTCCATGTCTGATTCCTCCTCGAAAGTTGTCATCGAGAGAATTGAATCAGATGTCCCATAAAAAGGGGGCTAAAAGATTGGCCGGAGATATCAAGACTTTGTAAAGATGCGGGGGTTCGTCGAGAGGGGATGCAGCCCTTATGTGTGGTCGGCGGCGTGTATATCGGCAGCTGGCATGTCCATTCGTTGGGGCGCACTGCTTGGGGCGGGGAACTCGACGGAATGGACAGACAGGAATGTCTGTCCTACTGCTCGGGTCAGTTGAGGTGGGATATGGGGGGTAAATTTGCGGTCGAGAAGCGGAACGATCATGCGATGAATCAACGCACAGCTGGGTTCGCCCTTGCTGACACTTCGGGTTGGTGTTGTTTTGACATCGGGGCTGGCATATTTTGGCATGCGCAGCCCCGAGCGATTTTTGTTTCCGAGGTGAGTGCGACTCAGCGGCCCGTTTTGACAAACGAGAGAAACCCGGTCATGAACTCCTCGACCTGCTGACGAGTCTTGTCGTCGGTCAGTGCTCCGGATTCATCAAACAGTGTATGGGCTCGCGAGACCAGCAACCGGCCGGAGAACCACGGCTTCGTTCCCAGAAACCGCAGAATCGGCAACCACTCGTTCTGGCTCAGGATTGTGCCAAAGCCTCCCGGTGTCGCCCCGATTAACGCGACGGGCTTGCCACCAAACACCCGAGGGATATCGGTCCCGGGCCGAGTCAGCCAGTCGATCGCATTCTTCAGCACTCCGGGGATCGAGTTGTTGTACTCCGGTGTCGCGATCACCAGACCGTCTGCAGCTGCGATGGCATCCTTGAGCTTTGCCACTGCGTCCGGAATCCCCGAGGCAGCCTCGGCATCACCGTCGTAGAGCGGAATTCCATGAATCGTGTGGACCGCCAACGTGTCCCCTGCCGGAAGCAGCTTCGCCGCCGCGTTCAACAGACTGGTGTTGTATGCCCCCTTCCGCAGACTGCCAGACAAACCCACAAGCTGTGCCATTGAATTGTTCCCTATGTGCAACGTGCCATCGAACCTGAATCGCGAGATCCTCTGGTGAATGCCGCTCACATTGTCGATGTCACCTCGTGTGGTCAAGCCACTTCTCACTCGTGCTCCAAGAGAACAAACATCAGTCATCAAGAGAATTCTTAGAGGCCTTAACAGGACATCGTTATCAGTTTGGGCAGATGACAGCTCAATTTGAAACCGGGCTCCGATCGAGATAGACTGCGAGACCGTTCTCTCCCTTGTGATTGAGGGTGCGAAGAGTCCAGTGACTGTGTGATCCGCTTGCGATGCGGACGCCAGTAGGCGGCCTCGCGTCTCGAATTGCAGGGACTATCACTCGCAACAATCTGATTTAGGACTGTCCGGGCTCCCCTGTGGGTGGTCCGGAGATTCTGTCTGCATGCCTTGCATGAACCAGGAAGGAAAGACGGCGTCATGACCACCCGCATCCAAACGTCACGGCTATGTCTGCTCACAGCTTATTGTGCCATTGCGGCAGTGGCGTTGTTATCCGGGGATGCGTCGAGCTTCGCGGCGGACACCACATCGGCATCTCCGTACAAGATCGATCGTACATCGCTTCCCGTGGCTGAACCGACGCCCCCCACAATCACCGAGGTTGATGCCCGCAAGGCCAAGGCTCCTCCGCGTTTCGAGGTCAAGGCCCCTGCCGGTGCCCCCAACGTCATGATCATCCTGGTCGATGACATGGGATTTGGTCAGTCGAGTGCATTCGGCGGCCCCTGTCACATGCCAAACGCCGAGAAGCTGGCATCGAATGGTTTGAAGTACAACCGCTTTCACACCACAGCCCTCTGCTCGCCGACGCGAACTGCCCTGCTTACCGGGCGGAATCATCACGTCAATAACGCGGGCGCGATTATGGAGCTGGCCACGGGCTTTCCCGGCAATACCGGAGTCCGCCCCAACAGCGTCGCCCCGCTGGCCGAGATCATGCGGCTGAACGGGTTCAGTACAGCTGCGTTCGGCAAGTACCACGAGACAGCTCCCTGGGAGGCGTCGGTCTCGGGACCGTTCGACCGCTGGCCGACACGATCGGGATTTGACAAGTTCTATGGATTCATCGGTGGAGAAACGAACCAGTGGTCCCCGGCGGTTTATGACGGGCTGACCCGAGTCGAGATTCCGGAGAACCCGCAGTACCACTTCACGAATGACATGACGAATCAGGCCATCGCCTGGGTCCGGTTCCAGCATGCTCTGACTCCCGACAAGCCGTTCTTCATGTACTTCGCCACGGGGGCCACTCATGCCCCGCACCACGCCCCCGCCGAGTTTGTCGCGAAGTACAAAGGCCAGTTCGACCAGGGGTGGGACAAGTTGCGGGAGGAAACCCTGGCCCGGCAGATCAAGCTGGGGGTCGTGCCGGAAGGGACCAAACTCACTGCCCGGCCGCCAGAGATTCCCGCGTGGGACTCGCTGACCGCCGATCAGAAGCGTCTCTTCATTCGCCAGATGGAGACCTTTGCGGGATTCGCCGAGCACACCGACCATGAGATCGGTCGGTTACTCGATGCCGTGCGGGACATGGGGGTGCTTGATAACACGCTGGTCTACTACATCCTTGGCGACAACGGTGCCAGTGCTGAAGGTGGTCCTGACGGCAGCTACAACGAGATGCTCGCGCTGAACGGAATCGTCAGCGATGTCACGTCTCAGCTTCCCCATATCGATGAGTGGGGCGGGCCGAACACCTTCCCGCACTACTCCGTGGGTTGGGCTCATGCGGGTGACACTCCATTCCAGTGGACGAAACAGGTGGCGTCCCACTTTGGCGGCACTCGCAACGGGGCGATCGTTCACTGGCCGAATCGCATCAAGGCCAAGGGTGAAGTCCGCTCGCAGTTCCATCACGTCATCGATGTGGCAGCGACGGTCCTGGAAGCTGCGGGGCTCCCCGAACCCACCAGCGTCAATGGAACCAAACAGCACCCGATCGACGGCGTCTCGATGGTGTACACCTTCGACGAGCCCAAGGCGAAGGACCGCCACACGACGCAATACTTCGAGATGTTTGGCAATCGAGCGATCTACCACAACGGCTGGGTTGCTGCGACTCGGCACTCGATTCCCTGGCTGGCGAATGCTCCGTTGCCTCCCTTCAACGAGGATCGTTGGGAGCTGTATCACGTCGACGAGGACTTTAGCCAGTCAAACAACCTGGCCGAGAAGTTTCCCGAGAAGCTGAAAGAGCTCCAGGCGGTCTTCGATCAGGAAGCGATCCGCAATCATGTCTATCCGCTGGATGATCGTCGCGTGGAACGGTTCAATCCCGCCATCGCAGGGCGTCCTGACCTGATTGGTGACCGCAAGTCGCTCACCCTGTATGAGGGCATGACCGGCATCGCCGAGAACGCTTTCATCAATGTGAAGGGACGTCCGCATACTGTGACCGCCGAAATCGAGGTCCCAGCTGACGGTGCCAACGGTGTGATTATTGCCCAGGCCGGCCGCTTTGGCGGATGGAGCCTGTATATGAAAGAGGGCAAGATTCACGAGGTCTACAACTACGGGGGATTGCAACGAACAACGGTGTCTTCGTCCGAGGCCCTCTCTCCCGGAAAGCACAAGATCGTCTATGAGTACCGTCCCGATGCAGCGAAACCGGGGTCAGGAGCGACAAGCCGCTTGAGCGTCGACGGGCAGTCAGTCAGTGAGGCTCACATCCCGCAGACGATGCCCTTTGCCTACTCCGGTGATGAGGGTGTCGATGTCGGCACCGACAACGAAACACCCGTCACCGAGGAGTACAAGGAGCATCACAATCGCTTCACAGGCAAGATCGATCGCGTGACAGTTGAACTGAAGTAAGCAGATAGTTCTCAGGGCCGGTCAATGACCGGCCCTGACGCATTTCGTGGCCAGGTTTGCGACTCGATCATTGGGACCGGAAATGGTTTGGCGATTGAAGTGTTATCTGAGTCATTGTTCATGAGGTCCCCGCATCCAGTAAACTTGCTGTCGGTGTAAATCCCCTCCTTGCTTCCACTCCCCACTGTTAACGGTGCTTGCATGTTCCGATCAATTTGTGCGGTTCTTGGCCTGAGCCTGGTTCTGTCAGCTGGCTTACTGGCTGGCGATCACACGAGTGATTCGCTGGCCACAGTGAAGAAGAATCTGGAGGGCAAGAAAGCGGTCATTCTCGATGTCCGCGAAGTCGACGAATGGAAGGAGGGACATCTTGCTCAAGCTCAGTCACTTCCGCTCAGCCAGATCAAAAAAGGGATCACCGCCGAGCAGTTGGAGAAGCTGGCCCCTCCGGGAACGATCGTCTATCTGCACTGTGCAGCCGGTGGCCGTTGTGTGCAGGCTGCCAAGTTGCTGAACAAATCTGGCCGCGACCTGCGAGCCTTGAAACCGGGCTACGACGATCTGGTCGAAGCAGGTTTCCAGAAGGCCCCATAGCCCTCGGAATGCCGAACCTTTGGGATCCGACACCTCAACGGGTTGTGCTCGTTGTGAGCGGTTAGGCGATTGAATCTCGGCATCCTGGCCCGGTTGGGCCAGCCAACTCGCACGGCTCGGCCGCGGGGCGGATTATGAGAATTCATTAAGTTTAAACTGATCCATTCACAACCCCCAGCATGACGCAGGGCTGGTCACAACGAGCAGGGCCACACAATTCCAAGATCGCCGCTCAAAACCAGCCGAGAGTCATCGATTTCCGACCACATGATCGCCTCAGCCGATCTCGACTGAACTCGATACTGTTCGAGGGTTCAAGTCCGTATTATCATCACCCGCTAGCCTAAACGCATTCGCGATCGGCATTACCGTCGTCCATCTTCAAGTCATAGGTCACCGAATGAGTTCCAGCAAACGAGAACCTGCGCTCACGGCAGCGCCCGGCGCAGCTGCCCTACCGCAGCGGTATCTCTCCCTCGATCAGTTTCGTGGTTACGCCGTCGCGATGATGTTCGTCGTGAACTTTTGCGGTGGCTTTTCGGCGATACCCGACTGGATTAAACACCACAACAACTACTTCAGCTTTGCTGATTCAATCATGCCCGGCTTCATGTTTGCGGCCGGTTTCTCATTCCGCCTGACGATGCTCCGCCGGATTGCCCGAGATGGGGCAGCGGCAGCCTATGGGCATGCGATAGTGCGAGGTCTCGGACTCGTGTTGGTCTCATTGGCTATCTACGGCTTCAATGACGAACTGGCGAAGTCGTGGTCCGAAGTGACCAAACAAAGCGTCTGGGACTTTTTCGCCGGACTGATCAAGGCGAACCTCTGGGAAACGCTGGCCATCATCGGCGTCAGCCAGATCGTGGCCCTGCCGTTCATTGCCCGCAGTACCAAGGTCGTGGCTTTGGGAGCGGTGGCCCTGATGCTGGGGCACATGATCTTCTCGTACTCGTTCAATTTTGACTTCATCTACGGTCAGCCGAACTGGATGAATAATATCTGGGGTATCCCGGAGAAGACCTGCTGGGACGGCGGCGCCTTTGGCAACATGTGCTGGGCTGCAATCATTCTGTTTGGTGCCCTGGCTCATGATTTCGTGATCGGTCGTACTCCCGGCAAGGCAGCGACGAACCTGTTGGTGTTTGGGGCATTGCTCACCGGGATTGCTTACGGGATGTCCTGCCTCTCTACGGCCTATGATGTTCCTGGCAGCACAGAACTCCGTGCTGGCAAGTTGGCGGAGAACCCTGTTCTGCCATCGGGAGAACAGTTGAAGTCGCTGAAGCTGGCCCAGTGCCCGTTCTTTATTGCTCCCCCGCCCAGTAATGGGGGAGAACTCAACGGAGCGAATGCCAAGTTGGAAGAATCCGGACAGCCTAAGCTTCCCGATGTCGTGCGACCGTACAACTACTGGATGATCAGCAAGCGAATCGTCTCCATGCCGTTTGCTTTGTTTGCATCGGGGTTCTCGATGCTGGTGTTGTCGGCATTCGTTGTGTTGTGTGACATGGGGGGGATCAGCATCGGCCTGTTCCGGACATTTGGAACCAACGCCCTGGCGGCCTACTTCCTGCACCACAGCATCGAGATTGCCGTCCACAATCTCGTGCCCAAGGATTCCCCTTGGCAGATGTGTCTGGTCGGTCTGGCGATCTTCTACGTAACGACCTATGCCTTCATCCGATATCTGGAGAAGCAGAAGATCTTCATCCGTTTGTAGAATGATGACCAGCGAGGCGGATCGAGTACACCGCCTCGATCAGCCAGCACTTGAAAACACAGCCCACCTGTCTGTCATCGAAGACGGAAAGGTGGGCTGATCGTTTTGCACAGGAGAGTTCGAAAGACGACTGCTTACTTCGACGGGTCGGCCAGCAAGTCGATATGCGGGGCGTAAGGATAATCGACGGGCTGGTAGTTGATGGCCAGTTCTGGTGTTTGCAGCTGTTGGCCGCCGCGGTGTCGCGAATTCAGCACGCGATCCAGGACCCCGCTGGTGAGGAGCGTGCGTTCGATCGGGTACGACGGGCGCCCCGTGTGAATCATGCGTTCGATGCTCTTCAACAGGCAGGCAAAGTGGGGGTGCCGTGGGACCGTGCGTTCGTCGAATGAGATCGCCGTGGGTTCTGCCTGCCCCTTGATCTTCAGCCCGACCGATGTGCCACCGACACAGCTCAACATGAAAATCGCGGCCCGCAGTCCGTCGTTGTATTCGAAGAGGAACATCGCCGCTTTGTCATCCTGTCTGGGGTCGGGAGTCCCGGACTTCGGCACAGCTGCGAATGCCGCCTCGAAAGCGTCGTTCGAGACGATGCCCGAATCGACGGCCTTCCACATTGCGGGCCCTTCGAGAAATTGAACCGACTTCACGCCGGTCTCTGCTCTCTGACGGCGTTCCAGGTGCCATTGCAGGAACTCCAGAGCGTGGAAGCCATAGATCTCAAGGCCGCTAAAGCCGATCCCGACCGCAGCTTCGATCTCCGTTCCCATCGGCAGCGGGTGTTCCTTCAACCGATACCCAACCGGCATCGATGATCCGGCCATAAACGGGACCTTGAGTTCACGAGCCCGGTCATACATCCAGCGGGCATCGGCCCACTGCGGTCCCAGATGTTTGTCATTGAAGACCGGGACGACCTTGCCGTACTTCTCAAAGGTATTGGTGATTTCTTCAAAGAACCGGCGACGCGGGTAGAGCTGTTGCCCGATTTCATTCAGCGGATAGTCGCCGTGCTCGCCGATGCTCAGGACACCATCGACGGGGATACTGTTGCCGCCGACGGTGATGGCCTTCTCAATCGTGTCGAAGATCGGCACGCCGCGTTTGGCACACGCTGCCCGGCCGATATCGCTGGCGGGGAACTGGTCGATGTAGACTCCGGCCAGTTCCAGCGCCGGGCCCGGGCCGCCATCCTGCTTCCATCCCTCCATGATCTTGCCGAGCAACACATCGGCGTGGGAGTTGTAGAAGTAAACCGTGACCACTGCTGCGACGCGTTTGGGGGTCACATTCGCCGGAGCCGGAGCCGCGAGGCTGAGCGATGGTGAAAGCAGGCCACCAACCAACGGGAACAGCGCAGCCTGTTGCAGACACTCACGTCGCGTCAAGCGGTGAGTGCGTGGCAATGAATCCCCAGCGGACATGCGAATCCTTTCAAACCAGTTCGCGAATCGGATCGTCGTAGTAAATCTGGTGCGGGCGCTCGACATCATCCTTCCAGACCGCCGTGGCTGGAATACCGAGCAAGTGATAAATCGTCGCCGCAAGGTTCTCAGGACGTTGAGCAGATCGGATGGGATACGCTCCCTGACCATCGGAGGCTCCGACGACAACTCCGCGTGTCGTACCGCCGCCGGCGACAAAGACGGTCTGCACTGCCCCCCAGTGATCGCGTCCGGGCACACGCGACTCGCCGGTCCCCGCGTTCACCTTCGGCGTGCGGCCCATCTCGCCGCACATCACGATCAGCGTTTCATCGAGCATGCCGCGTTCGTCGAGGTCATCGAGCAAGGCCGACAGCCCACGATCGGTTGGCGGCAACAGGCAGTCCTTCAGCAGCGGGAAGTTGTTCTCGTGTGTGTCCCAGGCCTCATTGTTACCGAGGTTGACCTGCACCAGCCCGACACCCTGCTCGACCAGTTGACGGGCCATGAGCAGCGACCAGCCAAATGCGTTCCGCCCGTAGCGGTCGAGGTCGCGCGGATCGGCGTTGTGGACATCGAAGGCCTTCTGGACTCGCGAATCGGTTAACAGCGAGATCGCCGACTGTCGGTGCCGATCAAAGCTCTCGACCGTCGCAGCTGCGTCGAGATCGGAACGCTGCTGGCCGAGGTGGGAGAGCAACGCGGAACGATTGCCCAAGCGGGAGATGTCGAGCCCTTGCGGCAGGCTGAGGTTCGGGGCCTGGAACTTGAGATTGGGGTTATGTTCGCGGCCTCGAACGAAGTGGAACTCGTAGTCGGGGTAGGCCCCGTAGGATTTTGGGTTATAAGGCGAGGCTTCGACGAACCACGGGTCGCGACGACTCCCCATCATGCCACCGAACTGGCCGGGCAGTACGCGTCCGGTGTTATGGACCAGTCGTTCAGGCAGAACGATCGCCGGCGGCAGGTTGTTATTTCGTTTCGGCAGAGCGTCCCCAACGATTGAGGCGATCGATGGCCAGTCGGTCGGCTGGGGCTTCACAGCACTGTAGTTCGGCGGCATCGGCGTCCGCCCGGTCAGGATCGCCGTGTGACCTTGCGAATGTTCGTTATGGGGAGTCGTCAGCGAGCGAATGAGGCCCCACTTCTGGCTGCGAGCGGCGAGCATCGGCAGGTGTTCGCAGATCTGGACGCCCGGAGTTTGAGTTGAGATCGGGGAAAACTGCCCGCGGATACCGAGCGGGGCGTCGGGCTTGGGATCGAAGGTGTCATGCTGAGGAGCGCCGCCCGACAAGAAGATAAAGATGACCGACTTGGCCCGCCCTGCCCCGGGAGCTTCATCGGAACTGCCCCGGGCCTCACGCAGTGCGGTGACATGGTTCAAGCCCAGTCCGAGCAAGCCGACCGAACCGGCCTGCAGCATGGTTCGCCGCGTCCAGGTTTCATGGCGAGGTGGTAAAAAGGACATGGGCGCGACCCGGTCGGTGAGAGATGGTTCGTTGTGAACAACCCCTTCAGTTTATCGACCGGCGGAAGACGCATCTACGCTCGTTCATGCATTCAAGACGAGGCTCTGGCTGCGAAAGTCATTCAGTCGGGGCCAGCGAGTGCATGAACTGGCTGACACGCTGGACAGCTTCGCGAGACTCCGGAAGCCCACGCACATGGAAGACATGCATCATGCCGGGCCAGATTTCCAAGGTCACGGGAATGCCGTCCGCCCAAGCCTTGCGGGCGACTCGGATGCTGTCATCGCGCAGCATTTCCTCTTCACCCGCCTGAATCAGCAGCGGCGGCAGACCTCGAAAGTCACCGAAGACGGGCGACGCCAGCGGATTGCGAGGGTCGGTCTGGCCGAGATAGCGACTCCGAAACTCGGGCATGGTGCGGGCACTGATGATTGGATCGTCAACCGATTTGAGGGAATCGCTAGCGAGCGTGAAATCGGTTGCGGGGGAAATGGGAATTCCTCCCAGTGGCATCGTTTTGCCCCGGTCTCGTAATGCCAGGAGTGTCGCGAGTGTCAGATTACCTCCTGCCGAATCGCCAGCGATGAACGTCGCCTTCGCCGGATGAGCTCCCGTCGGCCCATTGGCCACCAGCCATTCATGAGCGGCGACACAATCATCAAGCCCGGCTGGGAATGGATGCTCGGGAGCCAGGCGGTAATCGGGAAGCAGCACCGCACACTTGGCGACCTGTGAAATCTCAGCTGCGAGCGGGAGGTAGCCGCCGCCTGATCCCGAGACCCAGCCGCCGCCATGCAGATAGAGAAGCCGCAGGTCGGGATCGGCTCCAGGGGCCAGCACCCATTCGCAGGGGATGTCACCGACTTTGACTTTGATCAGTTGGACACCGGGCAACGTGGGCTCGGTCCGTGAGCCCATGCCACGGCGCAGGCCCTCCATGTCGAAATCGTTGGCCCCAAAGGCGGGCGTCTTCCGTCGCTCTTCCAGCAGATGGCGGCCCTCTTTCGAGACCTCGCGCTGCCAGACGTCCCGAGAGACCAGTCTTCGTGTCGGCTCCAGCAGGTCCACGACCGGGATCTTCTCAAATGTCAGCTGAGACTGGCTGCCCTCATAGACGATGCCCACATGCTGGTCGTCAATCTGGGTCATGCTCGGGTACCCTGCCCCGCGTCCTTCGTCGAGCAACATGTGGTGTGAATCGGGCCAGGTCAGGCCCTCATCAAAGCTGACCTGGATTGTGTGGTGCGTCCGGCCCTTCTGCGTGTGGGGATTGGCAAAGAGCAGGACATGCTTCTTCTTCTCGCCTTGTGAGTAGTCGAACCGCAGTAAGCTGCCGTTGCAGTTGGGCTCGATGAGCGTATTGCGATGAGTCGGGTGCGGTGTCCAGGTCTGGCCGAGGTCTTTGGTCACCACCACAGCCCGGAACCGCTCGCGGTCATTACGGATATTGAGCATGATCGAACCGTCATCCAGCGGGGCAGCCTGGCACTCATTGCCCCCCGCATAGCCGGGCTGGCCAATGGTCCATGTCTGGCCGTGATCTCGACTGATCATCAGTGTCGCAAAGGTTTCCAGATCTCCCCCTCCCGACCGTCCCTGCACAGGCATCACCAGCGTGCCGTCGGGCAATCCGAATCCTGACTGCGGCGAGGGAGCCAGCAGCCACCACGACTCCTGCTTCAGTTTGCGAGTCAGGTTCTCGGGCTTCGACCAGGTGAGGCCATCGTCCTTGGACGTGACCATCATCAACTGGGCGGTCTTGCCGATCTCGAAGCCGGGTTCGGAACCGTCTCCATTCCATTGATGCTTGCCGGGTTTTCCATTCATCCACAGGGCGAAACAGAAAATCTCGCCGGTCTGTGGATCAACGATGATCCCAGGATCGCTACAGCCGTTCTGGCTTTGGGGAAGGCCACCATACTCGCCCATGTCCATGATGACGCGAACGGGGTCCCAGGTCTGGCCTCCATCGGTGCTGCGGCTGAGTCCGATGTCGATGTCTTCCTGCAGGTCGCGACCTTCGTTGCGTCGCATATCATAAACAGCCAGCAGCGTCCCCTTGGCCGATCGGGTGAGAGCCGGAATGCGGTAGGTATGCACACCGTCATCGTTGTGTTTGCGGAGTGCGACGCCGATTCGGTGACGCATCACGGGGTTGATATCGCGAGGAACGATCGAACTGTTCGAGGTCACGACTGCAGTACAGGTGGCCAAGATGGAGTGAAGGATGGAGGCGTTGTCTTTGAGACGACATGACAGCCAGAAATGGTTTGTTCCCTCGCGGAGCGGTTGATCGATGGCGTATGTCACGGACGCTGAGGGGGAGACACTGGTTCCAACGGGAGTTGTGGTCGAGAACTCGTCTTTCTCTCCCGTGGCGAAGAGTGACAGGGACTCGATGTCTTTCAGATCATCAGTCTCGTGAAATTGAAATGTCAGAGAACTGAGGTTGGCCTGCGAGCCCGGTTCCACTTGGATATCGATCCGCAACAGAGGGCTGTGCTCATTGCGATCTAGAATTGGGTGCACCGGGCGAGTGACGCTGGAGGTGATGCCCGACACCGGCTTGTCGGCATAGGCCACTGGCGACAGCCAAAGCACGGTCAATGCTGCCCATGCGATCAATCGCGACAGTGTCGTTGATCGCGTTCGGCAGACATCGAAAATGACCGTTGGGCGTGTCTGGATTACTGGCTCCAAGTACCGCATCGTTTGACGCTCCCTATGAACGAGAGGTGATCCATCGTGCTACACCCGTCGCGTTGCTGGAAGAAGAAATACAAACAGGTCGGGTCTGTCCGCACGATAACGGAGCGGGGCGACGCGTGCGATTCTCAAGCAGGGAGGTCAGCAAGCTCGTAGGGGCGGGGATATTGAAAACGGGAGGGCGAAGCTCCTGCTGAGCCGCGAGTCACGCTAGGCGTCGGTTCGCCATAACGGCTCAGCAGGAGCTTCGCCCTCCCGAGGTGAGACAACATGGCGTCGTGGACAATGTCCAGGGCGAACAGCGATCGTCGTTCAGACTTCACGCCGAGTCTGGACAGACAGGAATGTCTGTCCCACTTTTGTCCTGAGTGGGACAGACATTCCTGTCTGTCCGATCTGTGGGCGAACGCTGAATCCGAATTCGTGCCACCTCAAGGGGCAGATCAATCACCCGTTGGCCATCTCGCGCAGGACCGTGGCGAGGATCTCGCAGCCTTCGTCGACCTGCTCGGGTGTAATGTTCAAGGCCGGGAGCAGTCGCACGACGGTGTCGTGGGTCGCGTTGATCAGCAGGCCGCGTTCCATGCACTTTGCCACCGCAGGTGTTGCGGGAATCGCCAGTTCCAAACCGAGCATCATGTTGCAGATTCGCAGTTCGCGGATCAGCGGCAATTCGGCCTTCAGCTTCTCAAAGTGCTGGCGGAATCGCTCGGACATCTTGCGGCTGTGAGGGATCAGCTGTTCTTCTTCGATCGTTTCGATCGTGGCGAGTCCAGCTGCCATGGCGATCGGGTTTCCGCCGAAGGTGCTGGCATGCATGCCGGGACGGAGGCTGGGGGCAACTTCGTCCTTGCAGATGATCGCACCGCAGGCGACGCCAGAGGCGATCCCCTTGGCCATCGTGATGATGTCGGGTTGAACGCCGAAGGTCTGGTAAGCGAACCAGTTCCCGGTCCGGCCGGTACACGTCTGCACTTCGTCGAAGATCAGCAACAGGCCGAACTCATCGCACAGCTTCCGCAGGCCTTCGAGGAATCCAGGGGCGGGGATGTTGACGCCCCCTTCACCCTGCACAGGCTCGATCATAATGGCTGCAGTTTCGTCGTCGATCAGATCGCGGACCGCCTGCAGATCGTTTCGAGGCGAGTAGAGAAATCCGGGCAGCATCGGGCCGATGCCATCGTGGTACTTCGGCTGGGCTGTGGCAGTCACAGCCCCGAAGGTCCGGCCGTGGAAGCCGTCGAGGAAGGTGATGATCTTGTACTTGCCCGCGGGGGTGTGCAGCCGGGCCAGCTTGATGGCCCCTTCGTTGGCTTCGGCACCGCTGTTACAGAAAAAAGCCTTGCCGAAGCTGCGGGTGCACAGGGCTTCGGCGAACTCGCCCTGGGGCTCGGTGTACCAGGTATTTGGCACGTGGATCAGTTTCGCAGCCTGTTCCTGAATCGCCTTGATGACCTTCTGGGGAGTATACCCCAGCATGTTACAGCCCCAGCCGGGGAAGAAGTCGAGGTAGCGTTTGCCCTCTGCGTTCCAGACGTAGCTGCCCTCTCCCTTCACCAGGCAAACCGGGTACCGGCGATAGTTCGGCACCACATACTTGTCGAACAAAGCAATGGTCTGCTCGCTGGATCGGTGAGACATGGAACGGCGTTTCCTGAGGTCGTGAGTGTGAGGTGGCGACGAACGATTGAGGAAGCAGACAACTTCGCGCGGCCTGCGGTTCGCCCGCAACGGGGAGTTTATCAAAGAGCGGATACGAAGAAACGCCAGCGATCCAGGTGTTGTGATAATGGGTACCAGCAAAAAAAGATCACCACCAAGACACGAAGACACAAAGGAAGGGACGATTGACGGCGATTCAACTGTCTCGTCGCTTTGTGGTCTTCGTGTCTTGGTGGTGTCGTTGTCTGCCGGAATGCGAGGATCGGAACAGATGACGGGGATTGTTTGCCGGGCTAGAGCAGAGTCATGTTTGGTCTTCACTCGGAGAAAGAACAGACAGGAATGTCTGTTCCACTGAAATCCACAGTAGGACAGACATTCTTGTCTGTCCCCGCTGAAGACGAACTCTGAATTCGTCTTAGTTTCCACTCTGGAACGAACCGGCAGCGATACCCAGCAGTGCTCCCTCCAGCACGTTGCGTTGAATGAAGGCCAGAGTCGCTTCCACACACGTGTACTGCAGGATCAGCATGTCGCCAGGCTGCACGAGTATGTTCTCGTGCGGGTATCGCAAGGCTTTGTAGAGGTCGACTTCAACACTCATGACCTGTCCACATCCGACCTGACGCAGAACGATCAGGCGGCTGGCACTGGGGGTCACGTCACGGTTCAGAGCCGAGACACCTCCCGACGACTGCATGCCCTGCGTTCCACCCTGCGTCATACCACGGCCCTGGGCCAGAGACACAGCCTCCAGAACATGCAGGTCACGATCGCGAGGCAGCGAGAACTGGCCCCCGCCCATCAGACCACCGACGTAGTAAACATCGGTGTCCCGGTTCTCGATGAAGACAATATCACCGTCATACAGCGTGACATCTTCTTCGCTGATGTTGGGGCTCTCACCCGGGCTGAGCCGGACGGGGATCTTGATGATGTGGCTGCTCTCGATCGTGGGATCGAAGTTCTGCAGCGTCTGCTGCCAGATGGGATTCGGGTCGCCGACGCCTGAATGACCTGCTCCGAACGAGACTTCGGCCCCCCCCATCTCACCGTCGGGAGAGGGAGTCATCGGGTTCAGCACTGGTTGGCCGAGGCTGTGGCCACTTCCGAGAGCGGGAGGCAAGCCAGCTGAGTCAGTCGATGGCCAAGTGCCGGGGGGCATCTCGGTGTACTGGACTGCTTGGTAAGCGTTGTTGCGAACTCCGGCCAGAGAATGTCCCGAACCGATCGGCATCGAATTAACACCTGCCTGAGCCCGTGGCGAGTAAGTGGGATCGTTGAACGCAGCTGCCGTGGGAACGACTTGCCCGTCCCGCGAGCTGTCCAGTGGGTTGCTGTACGGAGCGGCGACGGGGGCCGATTCGTAGCGATCCGAGGCGAGTGGTGAACCTGCGGGAACCGCTGTGTTTCGGGGCGAAAGGGTCGGATCGCGGAAAACGGGACCATCGGGAGCCGAGAGTCCCGCCGGTTGTGGAGAGACTGGGGTTCCATACTCCGGTGAATAGGCACCAGCTGCCCCCGGAATCGAACGCTGAGTCAGACCAGGATTGAAACCCGGAATCGGTTCGATCAGTGGGGGCCCCGTATCGCCGCGGGCGATGTCCTGGCCCGAGAGTTTGAACTCGGTCGTTTCGAAGTACTGGTAAGGCCCGCGTCCCGTGGGAGAGCCATTCGTCGAGTACGACGGACTCTGGCCGCGGACGATGACCTCGCGGGAAGGATGTCCGTGGCGGCCTTGAGTGAGGGGCGTCGGCTGCTTCTCGGGGCGAGCCGCATTCATCTGGCGGCTGCGGGCGTTCCGAGCCCGGATGACGTAGATCACATTCCGGGCATCGAGACCGGGAAGTCCATCGACACCGGGCTGGGCCAGGGCGTGGGCCACATCATTCTCACCCGCTCGCAGTTCGACGACTCGCGAGGTCCCCTTTCCTGTCCGACCGAGGTCGATCTGCCCCATCATCACCGTCGCTGCGGGAGCTGTGGAGGCTTCCTGGCGGCAGACGAGGATTCGGTACGTGCGGGGCCGCATGATACTGACGACGATGCGGGGATCTTGCTCCCGGGCAATCAGTCCCGATTTGACGACGGCCTGTTTCAGGCGGTCTTCCACTTCCCGCTCGGTCAACCCATACACATCGAGGGCAGGCAGCTGGGGGATCTGAATCGTATGGTCGTCGCGAACGGTTACGGGAAAACCGAGCGAGGGACGGTCTTCCGTGTTCATGGGAAGGTTAATCGGCGGGTTATCCCCGCGCGGCTGATCGGGCTGGGTGTCAATGAGACCGAGCAGACCGGGTGCGTAGATCGCCAGCACGTCACCTGCTTCGATGCGGTACTGGTCAGACTGCGAACGCTGCAGCAGGCTGAGGTCGATCGTCGACTTTCCCTCGCGGGATTGAGCCTTGTACTCTTCGGGCATATAGGCAGCGGGGACTCCACGCAGCGGGTAGATGGCAGAGCATCCCGGCGCGAGGAGCAGACCAGCAAACAGAGCGATGAATCGCTTACGCATCGGCTTAACATCCATGTTGCATGCCACCACAGTCAGGTGAACACAGGGAGTGATCGCATCCCGGGAGCGAACTGTCGATGTGGGCTCCCGTTGATGAGGTCATTCACATGCCTCGGGGCTTGAACAACCGGCCGGACCGGGGCATGACCAGTTGCTGGCCAGGACTCGGTTGTACGGGCCACGACACGCGACCGCCTGAGCTGCTCCGGCGGCGTATCCCGCCATCCATTGCTGGGCCCGGGCGTGTCCTTCTGCAGTCCGCTGATGACACTTCCAGTAGTGAGGCGGAGCGATGGCTGGCGTCTTGCCATCCGATCCCAGCGCGACATCGGCGTAGGCCTGTTCAAAACCCGCCTGAAAGTCGCCCGTGGGAAGGCAGTCCCTGGGATAGAGAATGGTCATGTGATGTCGTGCGACATCCTTGGCCACTTTGCATGTCACAAGATCGTCGATTGTACGGTTGTAGCACCGCAATTGCGGAACCCGTAACAACGGCCCCGGACTGTGACAGCCACCGCTCACGAGCGGCACCATCAGTATCAGCAGGCTCGAACGCATGTGTCCCCATCCCTGGTTGGCAGACCCGAAGATCTGAGAATGCCGAACCGCACTCCAGGCAGTTCTTCACTGAGCTTATCGGTACGCTGGGCTGACCGAGGTCAGACTGGACGAGCCTGCCCTGCGCCGTTTATTCCAAACGTTCATTACACTGATCAAAACCGGCACAACCGCCAAACTTTACCTATTCTTCCAGCACAACCGATTTGACCGCTACCACCCGAAGCTGCGAGGTCGCGATTCCGGGGGAGCAGGCATGGGGCGGTCAGCCTCGAGGGCGGGAATCGACTGAAACGCGATTCGATCGGGAGCTGCCTCGCGCGCATCGTGCATCCCCCCCAGTACGAGGGCGTGCCGCCCGAACTTCCGGTTGATGGAGTCCATGGCCGCCGACAACGTGTTGAGATCGCGATCCTCCGCAAACAGTGGCTGGGGAACCGCGTGCTCCGCCCTTAGCTCCTGCAACGTGGCTGAGACCTTGATGATCCGGTAACGACTGACCTCCGCAGGTCGCGACGCCCACAACCGTTCAAAGGCCCGGACGAGTGACAGCGTATCGGCGGTCAGCGGGGACATCCGCGTCGTGGCCCGCCACTCCCCCGTCCCGACAAAACGGACATCGATCGACAGCTTCCCGGCCCGATACCCGGAGTGCCGAGCCCGGGCAGCTGCCTTATGAATCAGATTGGTCAGGACACTATGAGCCCCGGCAGCTGTCCGCTGGACCGGGGGCAAGACATGCTCGTGCCCGATCGACTGTGTCCGCGTCGGAGGAGTATCGACCAACTCCCCGCGCAGCTGATGCCACCAGCGGGCCCCGATGATGCTTCCCCAGGCCCGGATCAGTTCGGACTCCGTGCGTGAACAGAGTTCTCGCACCGTGAAGATCCCGGCCATCTGCAGCCGCTTCTCCATGTTCTCGCCAACGCCGGGCAGGTCTCTCAACTCCAGGGGAAAGAGGCGATTAGGCAGTTCCTCCTGCAAGATCATGGTCAGCCCGTCGGGTTTCTGCATATCGGAGGCGACCTTGGCCAGCCAGGGATTCGGAGCGATCCCGACCGAACACTTCAGCGTGGGCCCCACATGGTCGCGAATGGAGGCTTTGACCTGTTTCGCCAGCGCCATGGCCGCGTCAGGCGGGCGATCCTCACTCCAGAGTCGGCACACCATCTCGTCAATCGACCAGACCTGAGTCACGGGGATCACCCGTTCAACCGCTGCCACGATCTGATGATGCAGCTGGACGTAATACCCGGTACGCGAGGGAACGACGATCAAACCCGGACAGAGTCGACGAGCCTCACCAACGTTGGTCCCCGTGCGAATCCCGAATGGCCGTGCCTCGTAACTCACTGCCACACATGAGGTTGAATCCGAATCTACGGGCACAACGACCAGCGGACGCCCCCGATAACGAGGGGTGCAGTGCTGCTCCGCAGACGCAAAAAACGCGTTCATGTCGAGGAACAGTGATCGCAACATCTGGAGTCTTTCCAGGAATGTGAACAAAAGGACACCATCTGCGTAATTGTACGCGTGTACACATCATCGTCCAGACCATTCCGTGAAGCGGCAACGAATTTCACTTTGATGCCATTTTCAACCAGAACTGCCAGGCGTTATCCGACGCAGCGAAAGCCCTCAGCCGATCGGCAACGTTCCGTGACTCTGAGGTCAACGGATACGGTCTCCTGCCACACCTGCATGTGGGCTGGTGGTGACTGAATGCAAAACAAAAAGCACCGTCCCCAGTCGGGAAACGGTGCTTTCGCATTTCTATTTGACGGTCGTCGTTTTCGCAGGCTGGCGGCTCAGACGGCCACGGGAGAGTCGGCCACGCAGTACGCGCGAATCTCGTCGCGAATTCGTGACGCCCGGTCCTGGAAGGCCTTGAGTTCTGGTCTCCGCCCTTGAGGCGTGACCACGATGCTGATCTCCACCCGGTTCGTTCGTCGGGATCGATCCACCCCGCCAATCTGAACAAAGATATGGACCGGCTGCTTCGCAGGCGTCGAGCCCCACCCCCCAAAGAGGGTGGTTTCCCCGACGGACATCTGAAAGCTATCCGCTTTCACATCCCACACCTTGGCGCGATTAGAATCGACGAACCCTGACAGCTTGTGGAAGATCAGGTTCGAGGCGATGGTCGAGAAGAACGAGGCCCTGAGTTCAAAGTCGCTCGATTCGATGGGTTTCACAATCTTTCCGGGCGTCTGCTGGGCGTCATCCTGAGCTGTGCGCTGACAGGTTCGATTTCGACCGCCGCGTTTTGCCTCGAACATGGCTGCATCGGCCCGGCGGAGAACACTCTCGGCCGATTCATTGCCCTCCAGCTGAGCGACCCCGAATGACGCGGTGACTTTCAATCCAGCGGGTTCAGCCGAGATGATCGCTCGACGGAGTCGTTCCGCTCGCTGATAGGCGTCCGTTAATGCCGTTTCCGGGCAGATGATAACGAACTCCTCGCCGCCGTATCGGGCCACGAGTTCCCCCGAGTAGAGCTCGTCCTCGACCAGATGAGCAACGTCGACCAGAACCTGGTCACCGATCTGGTGGCTGTTGTCGTCGTTGATGCTCTTGAAGTGATCGATGTCGAGGAAAATTGCGGAGAACGGCACTGCTCCGGGAGCCTGAGCTTCCTCGTACACCTTAATCAGCCGGCTATCGAGTTCCTTGCGATTGGCCAGGCCGGTGAGCGGGTCACGCGTGGCTGCCATTTGCAGCTCCTGATACCGCTCGGTGCCACGTCGGCTGGCGTTCTTGCGGTGGATGATTTCACAAGCCCCGCGAAACCGCGACTCCTGATCCCAGAAGGGAATGGCCTGGATATCGACTTCCAGATCGCCCTGCGCGGTCTTGATATTGGCAGCCACCATGAAGGGACGCAGGCGATCAATCGCCACGCTGACCACGCTGCCATTCAATCCCTTGGCGGAGTAGTTCACGATCTCCTGGGACCAGGGCTCCCCGAGGACGTCGGCCCGCTTCCGGCCGAACATTCCCTCAGCTCCACGGCTCCAGACGACGATTCGGTGTTCCGCATCAAACAGGTAATAGCCGTCGTACAGGCTCTCCAGCAGGATGAGGTGCGAAAACAGATGGCACAGACTGCTGGCCTGCTCCATGGCTGCCGGGTCAATGTGCTGGTGTTCACGCAGGTCCTGCTCCATATCGGCTGCCTGCTCCAGCAGCATGGAGTCTTCCGATTTCAGCCACCGTTCGAGGGCGCTGACGACATTCCGGTCGAACTTGGCTCCTTCCACATTGTGCAGGTGTTCCAGAGCCTGTTCGCGGGTTAGAGCTCTGCGGTGGGCCTGATCGTGGGTCAGCGAATCATACGCATCCGCGACCGCCAGGATTCTCGCCCCGAGATGCCGTCCCTGGTTCCCACCACAATCGCCAGACATCGACTGAGAATCGCGGAAAATCTGGAGGGTCGCCTCAGAGAACCGGCTGGCCTGCAGGAGGATCTCTGCCACATCGTGGGCGGTTCGAATGAGTTCGCGTTCGTCGGCGTTCAAGCGTCCTGGCTTTTGCAGGATGTGATCAGGCAGCCCCACCTTGCCGAAATCATGCAGCAGTGCGGCCAGCTCCAGGTGATGAGTCTCATCGGGAGACCAGCCCAGGCGTTGGGAAATCCCGACAGCGATGATCGTGACACGTCGGCTGTGAAAGAAAATGGAGTCGTCGCGAAACCGAATGGCTGCCAGCATCCGCCCCAGCAGTGCGAGCCGAACATCGGGATCGGGATGCTGCCCCACTTCGCACAACCCCAGGAGCCCCAGGAAGTTCTGCGAAGAGTTCATCGGGTGGGACGAAATTCCCACAAACCCTTGAGTAAGCACTGAATCCATCTCCAACTCCGAATCGAGACGTCCCGCGCCAGCGTGCGACAGCCTCATCGCCGAACAGGATGCCTTCCGACAACACTAGGTCACGGTGAGTTGCTGTCAAAAAGAAACGTTTGCCCAACCCATCCAAATTCACAGATTTATGTTCCGACAATAAACGCCGCCTCGTTGTGCCGAAATCGCCCACCGAAATCCCGCGTCTTCCGGGCCGACGAATCCGTCTCTGGACTGAGGGGATCTGGCAGGGCGGCGTTTGGCTGCAACGACCGACTTTTTGAAAAGTTCCAATTCCCCTATTCGGAGCGGAAACGGTTTGCCAAAATCAGCTTAGGTCGCGATCATGCCCGTTCCGACATTTCGGCGCTTCGACGGACGAAGTGCTTGCCCCCTCCTCTTCCAGCGAAGCGACTCGTCACGATGGCGCGTTTGTCACTTGCCCGACTCCAGGAACTAAACGATCTTCTGGACGACCGGACCCCGGATGAACTGCTCTGCTGGGCGGAAGAGATCTTCGGCAGCCGGCTGGCCATCATTTCCGCCATGCAGAAGGCCGGAAGCGTCGTCAGCCACATGGCTGCTCGTCTGAAGCTGAAGGTCCCGGTCGTCTTCGTCGACACGGGTGTGAACTTCCAGGAAACCCTCGACACGCGGGACCGGATCGCAGCTGCCTACGGACTGACCGTGCACACGCTCAAGCCTGCCAAGACGATGGAGGAGCAAACGGCGGAACTCGGCGTGCTCTACGTTTCGGTCGAAGGCCAGAAGCAGTGCTGCCATCTGCGCAAGGTCGAGCCGCTGCTCGCGGTCAAGGGCCAATATGACTGCTTCATCGGCAGCCTGCGTCGCGCGGACGGAGGTCGTCGCGGCAGCTGCCCGATCATCGCTGTCGACCCGGAAATGAATGCGGTGCGGCTCAACCCGCTCGCGAACATGACCGACGAGCAGATGGACGCCTATATCAAGGAACACAAAGTCATCGTCAACCCGCTCCACGAGCAGGGATTCTCTACGATCGGCTGCAATCGCTGCACGACGCCAGTTCTGCCCGATGAACCCAAGCGGGCGGGTCGCTGGCGACATCTGGGTCCGTGGGCACAGTATTGCGGGATCAACCCCACCGACATGGACGATTCGACCTCGGTCGCGATTGACCTGCCTCAAGACGTGGTCGATCGCCTGCTGGCTCAGAAGACCGACTTCATGATCTAGTCCTCTGATTGGTGGGCGATGCTTTGTCCGCCGTTCAATGGGTTCCCCAATCCCTCTTCGACTGCTGACATCATGGCCAAGCACGCCCCTGGATTTATCAAGATCGTCGATGACGCTCGGTCCCGAGTCCGCGAATGCACGATCGAGGATGTCCGCCGTCGTCAGGCTGCGGGGGAGAAACTCACGCTGGTCGATGTGCGAGAAGAGAGTGAATTCGCCAAGGGACACATCCCCGGCGCGATTCACCTGGGGAAAGGTGTGATCGAGCGTGACATCGAAACGAAAATCCCCGATCAATCTGGCGAACTGATTCTCTACTGCGGTGGCGGATATCGCTCCGCGCTCGCCGCCGACAATATCCAGAAAATGGGCTACACCAACGTCATCTCCATGGATGGCGGCTGGCGAGGCTGGACTGAAGCGGGTTTGCCCGTCGAGCAGTAAGCTCTACGATAAGGTAGCGTCCGGGCTCAAGTGTTCGCCTCGCTCCTGGCAGGTAGAAGAGTCTGTCCGACCAGCCTGTATTCAGTAGGACAGACATTCCTGTCTGTCTATACCCGGGATTGGCGGTCGAACCGGCCACAGCTCGACGACGCGACCTGACTGAAAGATCGACCGCATGACTGACCGCCCCCAGACGCTGCGTGATCTGAAAGCGAGCGGATATCGCTCCCGCCCTGTCAAACAGGAGCTCCGGGAAAACCTGGTCGCCCGACTGCGAAACGGTCAGCCACTTTTCCCGGGCATTCTCGGATACGAAGAGACGGTCGTCCCGCAGATCGTCAACGCCCTGCTCTCTCAGCACGACATGCTGTTTCTTGGGCTGCGGGGCCAGGGCAAGACCCGCATGCTGCGGATGTTGCCAGCTCTGCTCGATGAGTGGTTGCCGGTGGTGGCCGGGTCGGAGATCCATGATGACCCGCTGGCTCCGCTGTCGAAGATGGCCCGCGACCTGGTGGCTGCCAAAGGCGACGACACGCCCATTGCGTGGGTCGGCCGCGATGACCGTTACCACGAGAAGCTCGCGACTCCCGATGTGACGATCGCCGACCTGATCGGCGAGATCGATCTCATCAAACATGCCGGCGGGAAGGAACTGTCGAACGAAGATGTCATGCACTTCGGCCTGATCCCGCGCAGCCATCGCGGCATCTTCTGCATCAATGAGCTGCCCGACCTCGCCCCCAAGATCCAGGTCGGCCTGTTCAATGTCCTTGAAGAGCGTGACATCCAGATTCGCGGATTCAGCGTACGGCTCCCGCTCGACCTGTGCCTGGTCTTCTCTGCCAATCCCGAGGACTACACGAACCGCGGCCGTATCGTCACCCCGCTCAAAGACCGCATCGGCTCCGTCATCCGCACCCACTACCCCGCCTCGCGCGATCTCGGCGTGCAGATCATGGAGGAGAACGCCCTCACCGATCGTCCAGCTGGGGTGCGAGTCCATGCTCCGCGATTCCTCAAGGAAGTTGTGGAAGAAGTCAGTCGTCTGGCCCGCGTCAGCCCGCACGTGAATCAGGCCTCGGGCGTCAGCGTGCGCATGTCGGTCGCGAACTTCGAGAACGTCCTGTCCAACGCCGAGCGGCGCGGCATCTTGACGGGACAGAGCGATGTCGTGGTCCGACCGATCGACCTCGCAGCACTGTCCGCGGGATCGCGTGGCAAGATCGAGCTGGCTCTGAGCGACGAATCGGGCGAAGAGGACACGTTCCTCACCCGGCTGGTCGAAGAGGCGATCAAAAACATCTTTGATTCGCGACTCAACGCGAAGATTTTTTTGCCAGCGGTCGAAGCCTTCAACGCTGGGAAACGGATCGAAATGGGTGATGCTGTCAGCCCTGAGGCGTTCCTGAAAGAGATCGACTCCATCAAGGGGCTCCGCAAGCAGATCGAAACGCTCGCCAATGAATGGGAACCCGAGATCGCCCGCAGCTCTGCAGGCCCCGAACTCCAGGTCGCCATCGCCGAGCTGATCCTTGAGGGGCTTTACTCTCACAACAAGGTCAATAAAAAACGCAAAGGTGGTAACGCGGCCTTCGGGCTGTAGTGCTTATCGACCGTAATGCATTGCCTCCCCCGAAGGGGGTGCATCCAATAGCCCGGGGTTGGCGACCAGCGGAAGCCTACCCCGGGAGAGAGTGTTGCACAGAACGAACCCCGGAGGGGTTCCAGACGAGTTAGCGACTCAATCGACCTCTCTGTACTCCACCCACATTCACGACAGACTGACGTCTGCCGCTCGCTAGCTGAACAACTGGCGGTACTTCCGAATCGTCTGCTCCGCCGCAGCTTTCGAATTCGGCCAGGGCAGGCACTCGGCGGAGACATACCCGCTGTACTGAATCTCGCGCAGAGCCTGCACGATCGGTGGCCAGTCCATGTGCCCGACACCCGCCGCACAGCGGGTGGTGTCGACGCAATGCACATGTCCAAGCCAATGAGCTGACTGCCGTAGACCAGCTGCGATGTCGACCTCTTCGATGTTCATGTGGAACAGGTCCGCCAGCAACCGTGCATTGGTCGCACCGGCCTCTTCCAGCAGCAACACGCCGTCCCCCTGCGTATGGCACAAGTTCGTCTCATACCGATTCAGTGGCTCATACAGCAGTGGGACATTGTACTGACGGGCATGCTCGCCGAGTTCGACCAGTGCTTCGCCGAGCCATCCGCGAGCGGTCGCCTTGTCGACGTTCCCGCCCCAGCGTCCCTGCATCGAGCCGATAATTGCCGGGGCCCCATTCGCACCGCCGAAGTCGATCATCGACCGAATGAAGTCGACCGCCTTCCGCCGCACCTGAGCATCCGCATCGGTCAGCGACAGCTTGTGAATTACCCATCCCGCTCCGGTTCCGACCGCGGCGAGTTTCAGTGAGTGATCGGCGAGTTGCTTTCTCAGCGACTCTGGCGACACCGCATCGGGGCCGGGAGCAAACAACTCGATCGCATCGAACCCGAGTTCCGCCGCTTGCGCGATCCCCTGCCCTAGATCATCCCAGAACACAAACGGCCCCCCCTTCGCCTGAGGGACGAGACTGATCGTGACAGCGGTGCGAATTGCGGGCTGGGACATGTGTTCAACCTGAAAAAAATGAACAGTGATTCTCAATCGGAATGGCCTGTCCCCACCAACCCGAAGCGTGAGCGAGGGCGAGTGGCAGACGGACGCGGAACACCGGCAGGGGGCCAGCTGAGAGGTTAGAGCGAGGTCGTCAGTGAGCGGAACTCACCAATCATGGCTCGTCCTCGCTCACGCTTCGGGTTGGTGAACCACGACGAGCCCAATACTCACGGCCCGATGATCGTCCGCAGGACCGGCGTCATCGCGTCGGCTTGTCGCCAGAATCCCAGGTCGGTGGGGTGCGAGCTGTCGACGGTGCCTTCGTTGTCGTCGCCGAGCAGGTTCTCACCCTCCTGGTAGTAGATCCCCGTCACTCCGGCGGCTCGCAAGCGTTCGAACGCTGCCCGGTACTCGCGACGGCTCGAGTCATTCCGCTCCCGCTTGTCCTTGTGGAACACGGCATCGCTATAGGTCCGGTCCTCCACCAGCAAGATCGGAACATTGGGCCGCTTCTCCTTGAGTCGCATCACAATCGGCTCGGTACGAGTCTTCACAGCCTCAGCCCCCAGATTCGGCAGGCAGTCGAGCACATAGACGCACGCATCGATCTCCACCAGCAGATCGGCGACCTCCAGCTCCATCCGCCCATTCCCGGAAAATCCGAGGTTCACCACGGGGCGCTCTAACCGTCGACCAATGATCGCTGGATGCGGCATCCCCGGTCGCGAGGCACAGGCCCCGTGCGTAATCGACGTACCATAGAACACAATCGGTTTTTCATGCCCGGCGGCATAGGCTGGGCCGGGACGCAGATCACTCTCTTTCGGGATCCCGATCTCCAGCTTCTTCGTCCCGTTATACAGTGGAAGATAGAGCCGGTATTCCCGCCCGTTCGGGTCGACAGATGCCGGGAAATCGTGCGTCAGTTGAGCTGTGGTCGACTCTCCAGTCGGAGTTCCGCACGCCACCCAGCGCCATGCTCCGGCGTCATCACGGGCATACAGATCCACTCCGCTCACCCCCGTCGCGGGCATATGCGGCATCGCGAGCCGCGATTTCGTCACGGTCCAGCGGACATGCAACAGGGGGGCATTCGTCTGGAACCGGACACACATTCCCGCCGAATCTCGACTCAGGTTCCAAACATCTTCACGCAAGGTCGGCTTGGCTCGAGCCGGGAAGCGGTCGTAGGGGGCGTCTACATCGGACCACATTCGCCCCTCGACGCCGACTTTTAAGGCGTCATACCACAACAGCCCATTTTCCTCGACGGCCTCGCCATGCGGGAGCGGCTCCGTGGCATACGCCATCGGCACCAGGCACAACAGCCACGCGACAACTAACAACCTCATCATGCTGGCACTCCCTCTGAGATCGGGCGATGACATTCAGGACACATTCGATTCACGAGCACACTACCGATTCACGATGTCCCCTTTGAGACTCAACACGAAATCGACGATCTCCTGCTGCTCGGCGGCGGGGACTTCAAACTTGTTAAGCGTCGCAGCTGCGTGCTGGAGAAACACCGCCCAGTCACTCTCGGTGATGCCCATCCCGGCATGCGTCGTCAGCATGTCTCGCCCGGTGTAGTACAGTGGACCTCCCGAGTTCGCACACAGGAAGTCAATCAACAACTGCTTTTCCCGCCGCATGCCATCGGTCCCGCGATGGGCCCAGAATCGCCCCAACAGCGGATCGGACTGCAGCCGCGGCAACAAGTCGCTCGCCACCGCCGAGATCGCATCGTAACCGCCAAGCCGTTCATAGAGAGAAGCACTCATCCATTGATTCCTGAAACACCGGGGGATCGTGAAACCCGACTATCGGAGATCAGCGGGGCGACTTCAAGTCGTCTGAAAGTCCGCTTTTGATTGGCGTGTACCCATCGGAACCTTATGATCTGTTTGGCGTCGCTGACCCCCGTGACGGATCGGACGGGTCGCGCGGTGGCAGGCTGCTTACGGAGATGCGGTTCATGAGTTTTCGAACGGTTCACTTGGCTGGTATTCGTCGCCGTGCGTGCCTGTTTCTGAGTCTGGTCGGCCTGTTGGGATGGCTGGCTCTGTCAGATTCTTCTCCCGCGCTGGCCGAGGATGCTGCTGCTGAGAAAGAAGCCCCCAAGGATGACGCTGGCCAGAACCCCTTCCCCGGTCGCTTCCCAGCCCCCAGCCTGGAAGGCGGCACCGAATGGCTGAACACCACGGGCGAGATCTCGCTGAAGGAGTTGCGGGGCAAGATTGTCATCCTCGACTTCTGGACCTACTGCTGCATCAACTGCATGCACATTCTGCCCGACCTCAAGTTCCTGGAGCAGAAGTACCCCAACCAGATCGTCGTCATCGGGGTCCACCATCCGAAGTTCGATAACGAACGCGACAGCAAGAATATCCGCGAAGCCATCATCCGCTACGAGATCGAACACCCCGTCGTCAACGACAGTGAAGGCACGATCGGCCGCAAATTCGCATTCAGTAGCTGGCCCACGCTGATGATCATCGACCCGGAAGGTAACTTCGTCGGGCAACAGCCGGGCGAAGGCAACCGCGAGCTGTTTGACAACGTGATTGAGAAGATGATCGCCTATCACCGGGCGAAGGGGACGCTTGATGAGACCCCGGTATCGTTCCATTTGGAACGTGAGAAACTCCCCCCCACGCCGCTTCGCTATCCCGGCAAAGTTCTCGCCGACGAGCTGAACCGTCAGCTGTTCATCTCAGACAGCAACCACAACCGGATCATTATCGCGTCGTTCGACGGGAAACTGATCGACACGATCGGGACCGGGGCCATTGGTCATAAGGACGGCTCCTATGCCGACGCCGAGTTCGATCATCCACAGGGCATGGCCCTGGTTCATCACACGCTGTATGTGGCGGATACCGAGAATCACATGCTGCGGGCCATTGATCTGGTGGCCAAGACGGTCTCAACGGTGGCTGGCACTGGAGAGCAATCTCACGGTCGCCTCACTGTTGAAGATGGGCCGCAACCAGCCCTGACCACGCCACTCAACAGCCCCTGGGCTCTGCAACATCTTGACGGCATGCTCTACATCTGCATGGCCGGGCCGCACCAGTTGTGGGCCCACAAACCCGGAAGCGACAAGGTCCAGGTCTACGCCGGGACCGGACGCGAAGACATCATCGACAGTCAGCTCGCGACCTCGGCTCTGGCCCAACCATCGGGGATCACCAGTGACGGAAGCGTGCTCTATCTGGTCGACAGCGAAGGCTCGGCCGTCCGTCGCATCACGACCGGTGCCGCAGGCGTGGTCGAGACGGTTGTCGGGCCGCACGATTTGCCTCGGGGACGCTCACTGTTTGAGTTCGGCGACATCGACGGCTCGCCCAAGAAGGCCCGCCTGCAACACCCGCTGGAAGTCCTCTTCCACAAGGGTCAGCTGTATGTCACCGACACCTATAACCACAAGATCAAGCAGGTTGACCCCAAGACGGGCGAAACCCAAACGTGGCTCGGAACGGGGAAACGCGGAGCTGAACTGAAAAATGGAGCAGTCGAGCTCTCCGAACCCGCGGGGCTGACGGTCATCAAGAATGAACTGATCATCGCTGACACGAACAACCACCGCCTGCTGGCGACCAATCTCGACACCAAGGCGACTCGTGAACTGGTGATCGCGGGGCTGGTTCCGCCAACTCCCAAGCAGTCGGTGGTCGAGGACAAAACGCCTGTCACCCCCCTCCCCGCTCAGACCGTCAAAGCAGGAGCTCAGGTCACTCTGCATGCAACCTTTGAACTGCCGACAGAATTCAAGCTCAATAAACTTGCCCCGGTGGTCGTGCAGTGGAAGTCCCTTGGGGGAGATGCGGTGGTCCACGCGGACGTCCTCGCAACTCGTCAGAAGGCCACTGCCGAGGAGCTGGAAGCCAGTATCCCGGTGGCTCTGGTCGGTGTCGGGACGGGTGAGTACGAGGTGACGATCTCCTATTCCTTCTGCCGCGATGGGACCGGGGGCATCTGCCGGTTCGGCAAGGTGAAATACAAGCTCCCGCTGACGGTCGCTGACACCGGGACTGCGGAGACGATCGAACTTCTCATCAAGGCCGAGTAGCTTGGCGAATTCGATGCCGCGCAGCCTGTTCACCGGCCCCTCGCAGCAGAAACCATGGACCACCGGAACCCGCAGGTTGACCAGTACCTCATCGACGGGTGCGGACGTTGCCCCCTGGGAGGGACGCCTCGCTGCAAGGTCCACACGTGGCCGGATGAATTGAATGAGCTGCGACGGATTGTGCAGGAGTGTGGCCTGACGGAAGAGTTGAAGTGGGGTGTGCCCTGTTACACCTCCGAGAAGAAAAACATCGCGATCGTCAGTGCCTTCAAGGAGTACTGCTCGCTGAGTTTCTTCAAGGGGGCTTTGCTGCGTGATGAACAGGGCATACTCACCAGTCCCGGCGAGAACTCCCAATCGGCACGTCAGATTCGCTTCACCTCGGTCGAAGAGATCACGTCGCTCAAATCGACCCTGAAGGACTATCTCCGGGAAGCCATACAAGTCGAGAAGAGTGGCCAGAAAGTCGACTTCAAGGCCAAGTCGGAACTCACTCTCCCTGACGAGTTGCAAGCGATGTTTCGAAAGTTGCCTGCCCTGGAGTCCGCTTTCCGGGCACTCACTCCGGGACGGCAGCGTGGGTATGTCCTCTTTTTTTCATCTGCCAAACAACCGCAGACTCGCGTGGCCCGCATTGAAAAACACATCCCCCGAATTCTTGAGGGACTGGGAATGCACGACTAAGTGGGGCTCGAAGAAAACGTTCCGATGACACTTAGGTCGGCTCAGCTGGAACACACAGCCTGAACACGGCGTGCTCAACCCGCAGTCAGCGGTGGAACTGGCGGTCGGTCGGCGGGCTTGAGATCCATCGGGCGTTGCAGGTGTCCACCGAACCGCTTTCCTTCCCCGGCGGGGAGTTCGAACCCGATCATCACGCCATCCGTCGATTCCACCTGCCAGCACGGGACAGCTGACACGCACACAATGTCCTCCAGAGAACTCCCCGCTGCGATAATGGCCTGTCGCCCGAGAATCACGCGCTCGGGACTGACCAGCCCGACCCCGCTGACGGAGTAGTTGGACAGACGGGCTGGAATCGCCGTGGTGCAGCCCTGCCACCAGAACTTCACTGGCAAATCGAGCGAGTAACGCAACGACTCTCGGCGATCCCAATCGGGCCAGGAGAGTAACTGATCTGTAAACGGCTGACTCAAGTACAACCCGACGCTGGAGCCGCCCGGGATCGCATGCGTCCAGTGAACCTCGGAAGGTGCCCGAAACCAGATGTCCCCCTGTTCATCCTCGATCCGCAGTACCACTTGGACCCCGGTCGGCAGCTGTGTCAGCACATCAAGGCGGACCTCTTCTCGCCCGGCTTGCCGGATCTTCGCCCCCACTGATCGGCCATCCTCCAGCTCCAGAATGGGAAACAGCTGCACCATCGAATTGAGTTCAGGCAACATACTCACGTGAACCTCACACCGAACAAGACGCGCTTGCAGGACTTTTGACACAGAACCGTATGTTGTCCCGAAACAACGTGCTGTCGAATTGCGACAGATGAATTAGAAGTGAGGTGAAATCACGCGATGACACACTCTTTCCAGCCGAACCGGTGAATGACTTCACCTCGGCGACTGCCTATGATCCCCTCGCATCACCCCTGTTTCATTGAGCCGGACTGTGGACCCTGAAACCCGCATTTACCTCGACAACGCTGCCACCAGCTTCCCCAAACCGGAGCCGGTCATTGCGGCTGTTGTTGACTATATGACGCAGTGCGGAGTCGCAGCTGGGCGCGGCAGTTCGCGGCGGGCGACCGAACTGGATGGAAGAATTGCCGCCTGCCGAGGAGCACTCGCCCGCATGTGGAACGCGGAGTCCCCGCGAGAGATCCTGTTCACGTTAAATGGGACGGACTCGCTCAATCTGGCGATCTATGGAGTCCTGCGACCGGGAGACCATGTCGTCACCACCGAGCTGGAACACAACTCGGTCCTGCGGCCGCTCCGCATGTGGGAGGCGGAACGCGGGGTCACGATCACTCACGTTCCGCCCGCAGCCGATGGTCGGGTTAACCCGCAACATGTCGCCGCCGCCGTTCAGAAGAACACGCGGCTCGTGGCCATCACGCATGCCTCGAATGTGACCGGAGTCGTGCAGCCAATCGAGGAGATCGGGGACGCCATCCGCTCCCGGCCCGATGTGCTGTATCTGGTTGACGCCGCCCAGACAGCAGGACATCGGCCGATCGATGTGCAGCAGTCGCGCATCGACCTCCTGTGTTGTTCGGGGCACAAGGGGCTGTTGGGACCGCTGGGAACCGGGGTTGTCTCTCTCCGTGCATCGCGTGTGTCCGAGGTGCGATCCTGGCGGCAAGGAGGAACCGGATCGCAGAGTGAATCACTCGACCAGCCGACAACCGCTCCCGACAAGTATGAGTCAGGCAACCCGAACGCGGCGGGGATTGTCGGCTTGGCGGCGGCTCTGGACTGGATTCAGTCGCAGCGGATCGATTCGCTTTCAAAACGAGCTCAAGACCTCGCGATAGTGCTTTATCTGGGATTGATGGCGAACCCTCGGGTGCGAATCGTTTCTCCCGATCCCGCTCGAATCAGCAACGTCGGCGTCATCAGCTTTGTGCTGGATGGCGTCGATCCGCGAGTGGCTGCCACGCTACTCGACTCGCACTTTGGAATTGAAGTCCGTGCCGGATTGCATTGTGCACCGCTGATTCACCGCAGTCTGGGCACATTGGATAGCGGTGGCACTATCCGGGCCAGCGTCGGGCCATTCACGCAGGACGCCGATATTGACGCCCTGCTGGCGGCCCTGATGATGATTACGACAGCGATGTAGCTCGCCCCGGCAGGAACCCGCCCCGGGACCTACACCGACGGAACGGGTGCGACATCACGCTTGTTCGAGGTCCACTTGCACAGCAGGATCCCCAGGAAATACAGGGTCACCATCGGCCCCATCATCATCATCATGCTGATCGGCTCGGGCGGCGTCAGGATCATTGCGATAAACGAAATCGCAAAGACCGCGATCCGCCACTTCTCCACAAAGACCTGCACCGAGACCAGATTCATCCGTTCGAGAAACACCATGATCAGCGGAAGCTGGAATCCGATTCCGAACATCAGTGGCAGGATCGAAGCCAAGCTGAGGTATTCACTCAATCGAGGTTCGAGTTTCAAATCAAGATACTCGTTGTAAGTCATGAAGAACTTCAAGACGAGTGGTAGCACCATCCAAAAGCAGAACGTAATTCCCACCACGAACAGGACCAGACTCAAGGTCCCGAACGCATACATATACTTGCGTTCGTGCATGTAGAGACCGGCCGAGATAAACAACCAGAGCTGGTAGAAGACCCACGGACTGGCCAATACTAGCCCCGCCAGTCCCGACACTTTCAGGTAGATCATGAACGGTTCTTGCGGACTCAGAGCCACAGGCTTCTTGGAGTCCAGCACCGCTTGCTGAAACTTTTTGATCTCCGGGGATTTCAATTGAATGGTCAGCGGAGTCGACAGGGCCTCGGCAGGAAGATCTGGAATCTGGCCAGGCAGAACTCGCTTCAGCTGGGCCACCAGATCACCCGCATCGATCTCGACCGCCAAAACCCCCGTTGCTGTCGATGGTCTCTCAGCAGGCGGTTTCTCTGTTCCATTCGGGTCCTTCGTAGCCGGCTCGGTCTTGGGCAGTTCCTTTCCCCACATTTTCGCCCACAACATCGGAATGGGGTTCTTGCCGGTATCGTCGATGAACTTCTTGTCCGTTGAAGCCAGTGCCTGGTCGAGGGGCCAGCGGATGACTTTGACGATCTCCGTCCCGAAAAACAGACAGACAATGCATCCCAGGGCCACGCCCGCCATCGCCTTCCAGAGATGAGTCCGCAACGCTTCGAGGTGCTCCCCGAAACTCATCGTGGTATCGCTGAACAGATCTTTCGGGATGTTATTCATGGCAGCTTCTGCACAAGGACGAACTCTCAGCCTCCTCCTCGATAGCCCACAGGGAGCTCGACGCTCCGTCGAACCCCACGCTGCTCCGAGTGAAGAGAGCCTGACATTCTAAGGCGCAAGGACCCTGTTCTAAAGCCCGATCAAAAAGCTCCCGGGGAAGCATGTCCGCTCTTCCCAACTCCCGATGGATCTGGATGTTCCACCCGATCATCGATTCGCCCGCAGGGATGTCCCCCCCGGGTGTCGCCCTCTTTGACAAGGATCGTCTTGCAAACCGTTCGTCCCACGAGAAACTCTCCGCCCTTCAATCTGTGAAGACATCTTCACATTCCTGTTGCCAGAAAAAAATGCCCGTTGGGTTTCCCGGCTCCGCCTGCTATGTTTTGCCTCGATGCGATCAGGGCCGCGACCGCCTGGGTCAGTCATTCGGGATGCAAGAGGCATGGCACGGATCACGGCAAAGTATTTCAACCGCGAACTCAGCTGGCTGGAGTTCAATCAACGCGTTCTGGAAGAGGCTGCGGATCCTCAGATCCCCCTGCTGGAGCGGTTGAAGTTTCTGGCGATCTCGTCGTCGAATCTGGACGAGTTCTTTCGCGTCCGGGTTGGCAGCCTGCAAACACTCGCCAGCGAAGGTGTCACGCTCGCCGATCCTTCGGGCATGCTCCCGCTGCAACAGCTGGCAGCGATCCGTCGTCGTGTCCGCCAGATGACCGACGATCAATACCGCCTTTATCGTGAGGAGCTGGAACCGGCCCTCTCGAATGCCGGGATTCGCCGCCTGCGTCTGAATGAGCTCAACGCCGGGCAGAAGCGAGTCCTGAAACAGGCGTTCGACGACGAGTTGTTTTCGGTACTTTCCCCGATGGCAGTACGTCCGGGAGAGGACTTTCCGCTGCTGATGAACCAGATGCTCAACCTCTGTGTGCGTCTGCAGCATGATCCCGGGGATCCCGACAGAAAGCCGCGATTTGCTGTCATTCCGCTCGGGTGGACGCTCTCACGGTTCATCACCCTGCCGACTGAATCAGGCTACGGGTACCTGCTGCTGGAAGACGCCATCACTCAATTCGTTGACCAGTTCTTTATCGGGAACCAGGTCCTCGAATGCATTCCGTTCCGGATCACCCGAAATGCCGACATCTCTGTGGACGAAGACCAGGCAGCTGACTTTCTGCTTGAGATGAAGAATGTTCTCGAAGAGCGACGGTTAAGCCACTGTGTCCGGCTGGAGATCGTCGAGCACGCCAGCGGGGAGATGCTGACCTTCCTGCGTGAGGCTCTGGATGTGGAGAGCGATGGGGTCTATACCCTGCCCTCGCCGCTTGATCTGGCAGCGTTCTTCCGACTGAGCGACCGTTTGGGGTTTGATACGCTCAAGTATGAGAACTGGCCTCCGCTCGATTCGCCCGAGTTCCCTCCAGGGACCAAGATCTTCGACGTCATCTCGACGCAGGATGTCCTGCTCTATCACCCTTACGAGAGTTTTGATCCCGTCGTCCGGCTCATTCAGGAAGCGGCCGACGACCCCGACGTACTGGCGATCAAACAGACCCTCTACCGGACCAGTCGCAACAGCCCCGTGGTGGCGGCTCTGCTCCGAGCGGCGGAACGCGGTAAGCACGTGACGGTGGTGGTGGAGCTCAAGGCCCGTTTCGACGAGGCCCGTAACATCGAATGGGCCCAGCTGCTCGAACATGCCGGGGCTCAGGTGATCTACGGCGTGAGGGGGTACAAAACACACTCCAAGGTCTGCATCATCGTTCGCCGCGAGCCCCAAGGCATTCAGCGCTACGTCCACTTCGGGACCGGGAACTACAACGAGCTGACCTCCAAGATCTACAGCGACGCCAGCTTATTGACGAGTAACTCCGACCTGGGGGCCGATGCGATCACGTTCTTTAACTCGATCACCGGCTACTCTCAGCCGCAAAGCTATCGCGAGATCGCCTCCGCTCCATTGGGGCTGAGGGAAAAGCTGCTGGAGATGATCCGCGCGGAGACAGCCTTTGCCAACGAAGGCCGTAAGGCCCGGATCTCAGTGAAGGTGAATTCGCTGGTCGACCCCGAGTTGATCGATGCGATGTACGAGGCCTCGCAGGCCGGCGTGGAGATCAAACTGAACGTTCGCGGGATCTGCTGCCTGCGCCCCGGGGTGAAGGGGCTCAGCGAACGAATCGAGGTCATCAGCATCGTCGACCGATTCCTCGAACATGCCCGCATTCTGTACTTCCTGCATGGCGGGGACGAGCGGGTCTTCATCTCGAGCGCCGACTGGATGCCGCGTAACCTTGACCGGCGTGTTGAGTTACTCGTTCCTGTCGAAGATCCCAAATGCCGGGACCGATTGATCCACATCCTCGACACCTATTTCGCCGACACAGCCAAAGCCCGCAAGCTGACCCCCAACGGGATCTATAAGCGGCCGAAGCCCAGTGCCGACGCGGTCCGATCTCAACACGTCCTGTATGAGGAGGCCCGCCAGAAACTCCGGCTGGCCGAACATCAGCGCAGCACGATTTTCGAGACACACGAAGCGGGGTAAGAGCTCACCAAGCGGGTTCAACTCTCGCAATAATCGAGGCTCAAACGCGAGGGATGCGACACGGTGGTGCCGAGGCCCAGATGGGCCCCCCAGCCACCAAACACCCCGCACCTCCGATTTTGTCAATTTTACCGATTATTCCGATTTTAACACTTTGCGCGGCATTCAAGCTCCTTATCATTTTGATCAAAGGGTGCGGCTATTCTTTCGCGCCCACTCGGAAAGGAGCTGGCGAATGCGTTCGTTCTGTTTGCGTTTGTTCTTGCCACTATTGGCTTTAGCACTTCTCATTGGTTGGAGAAGTGGCATTTCCCTGCGAGCCGATGAAAAACCGGCTCCTGAACAGGATGTTCAAAAAGCGGAACATCCCGATCCGAAGCATCCCCCGAAGCACAAGCACGGACCTCGCGGCCATCATCATGAACACGATGATGACGACGACGAAGAAGACGATGACGATGATGACCGCGACGACGATCGCAAGCACCATCACCATGGTCCTCGGGATGCTATGAACGGAGAGCTGCGAGATATCGCCCGCTCGCTCCGTAGCATCAACCAGGGCTACGGTTTCCGGGGAATGTGCGGTTGCGGGGCTTACACAGCTGGCTCCGCCTTCCGCGACTGGCATGCCGATGGAGTCGCTCCGCCGCCCCACGGCCGTCGCGTTCTGCCCCCTCCTCCGTTGGTTCTCGGTGGTTGTCGCAGCCGTTGCGGCGAATGTGACACGTGCGCCAGCGATCGTCGAACCTGTGGCGGATGCGGCGAGACCTACATCTACGGCAGCGGTTCCGGCTGTGGATGCAGTGCGGGATACAACCTGCGGCCTCACCCACCTCTTCCCAACGACCACCGACGCGAGCCTTGCGGCGATGCGTACCACTTCGGATGGCAGGGTCACGGACTGCACCACCATGGGGAAGTGCTTGCTGAGGACTACCACGGCGAAGAAGGTTGTACGATCCTCGAGCGACGGATCTGTACCGGGTGCGGACACGTTTATCCTCGCGACGAGCAACCGACTTGTGGTTGCAGCCACGACGGCCACCATCACGATCATGCCCCGCACGGTCCGACTCCAGACCCGACCCCCGTCGAGCCCCCCAAGCCTCCGATGCCCATGGACGGTCCAGAAACGGCACCTGCCCCCATGGGTAAGTAGCTGAGCTGGGACTGATCACGATTGAATAGCCAACGAGCCTCTGGAGAATCTTCAGAGGCTCGTTTCGATGGTAGCAATCACTTTCACCAGAGGATCCCCCCCTCGTGATCGAGCGTCAGCCAGCCCGAAACGACCGCACGAACTCGTACTTCAACAGGCGGGCACCTGGGTCATTATTCGCCGATCACACGGACGGTGAACTTTGAGGCGTCTACGCCGGAGCGATAGACCCGTTGGGTCGCTTTCTGGAAGTCCTCCGGTTTGGCAGAGTAGATGTCGACGAAGGTTTGCGGGTTGCGATCCACCAGTGGAAACCAGCTGCTCTGGATCTGGATCATGAGGCGGTGACCAGGGCGAAAGGCGTGGCAGATGTCGGGGAGTTGAAACCGCACGCGGGTGGGCTCGCCAGGCTGGAAGGCCTCGGGCTTCTCGAAGCTGTTGCGGAACTTACCGCGCATCACGTCACCGCGGATCAGCTGTTGAAACCCGCCCATGCGGATCTTCATCGGGTTCTCGACCGGATCGGGAAAATCGTCGGGATACACGTCGATGATCTTCACGATCCAGTCGCTGTCAGTCCCGGTGGTTGAGACGTTGAGGTCGACCTCGATGGGGCCAGCCAGACGCAGGTCGCGTTCGAGGACTTCGGTCTGGTAGACCAGCACATCGGGCCGCCGGGCGGCAAACCGCTGGTCGGCGACCATGTAGTTCGACGAGAGCCCGACTTCGGTCCAGTCGATGTACGGCACCGGCTTCGCCGGATCGCTCAGGTACTCGTCAAAGGCCACAGCTGCGTTCGCTGGCTCGGAAAACGACAGCTTTCCGTCGGCGTGCAAGTAGAGCGACCGGGGCTTTGCGGCCACGGGTGGCCACTTCTCTTCCTGCCGCCAGAGATTCGTTCCGGTTTCGAAGACCCAGGCTTCCGGCTGCTTGAGTTCGCCTTTGCCCTTGAGGTGGTACTGGAAGAACGGCAGCTCCATCTGCTCGCGATAGTATTCGCCGGTCTTGGCGTTGAACTGCACATGTCCCAGGGCCAGTCCGGCGTCACTGTTCCATTGGCCATGTCGCCAGGGTCCCATGATGAGAGTATTGGTGGACTGCGGGCTCGTTGTTTCGATTCGCTGATAGGTTTCGAGTGCTCCGAACAGGTTTTCGGCATCGAACCAGCCGCCGACAGTCAGCACGGCGGGGCGGATGTTCTTGAGATGGGGGCGAATGTTGCGGGACTTCCAGAACTCGTCATACGTTCCGTGCTGCATCGCATCATTCCAGAACCCGATCTTGTCGTGGAAGTATTTCGGGTTCGCATTGGCCAGCGAGCCCATCTTCAGGAAGAACTCGTACCCGTCGGGAGTTCCGTAATCGAATGAATGGTCGATCTTCTTGGCTGGTTCGGGGCGTTCGTGGCCGAACTTTGACATGAAGTTAAAGAGATGCGGCAGGATGAGGGCCCCATTGTGGTGCCAGTCGTCCCCGATGAACCAGTCGTTGATCGGAGCCTGGGGCGAGCCACACACAATCGCCGGGTGGGCGTCGATCAACGCGCACGCGGCGTAGTAACCGGGGTAAGACACTCCCCACACGCCGACCCGTCCGTTGTGCCCCGGGAGGTTCTTGATCAGCCAGTCGACCGTGTCATAGGCGTCGCTACTTTCGTCGATTTGTGAGGGATTCTGCTTATTCGGGAGATGTGGGCGCATGTTGACAAACTCGCCCTCGGACATCCATTTGCCGCGCACATCCTGCGAGACAAAGATGTACCCGTCCTTCCCGAAGAGTGCATTGGGACCCAGGTCGTTGCGGTACTGATCAACTCCATACGGTTTGCAGCTGTAGGGAGTTCGTGTCAGCAGGATCGGGTACTTCTGCGTCTGGTCCTTGGGGAGATAGACCGAAGTAAACAGCCGCTTCCCATCCCGCATCGGGATGTAGTACTCGAACTTGGTGTAGTTCGCTTTAACGTATTCGAGGCCCTGTGCTGAGACCGATGAAGGTGAGGCCGTAAAGCTGATGGCAAACATCACCCACATCAGGCCAAACAGTCGAGAACGCATGAGCAGACTCCGCAGAAGCACAACCCCACCGGTGAGCAATATGGTCGCACTATCCCTGACGCCCTCTCCGCGTTCAAGACTTGCGAGCCGAGGCGAAACCAAACCTCGGCGAATCAATGTTCTTCTCCCTCTCCCCCGTAACCGAAAGGAGTTGCAACACAATAGTCACTACGGCGTCGAGAGCTGGGTACTCGTCTTTGCCAGAGGTTCCGGTCGGTGTTACAGTGACCGTGCGTATCGGTGCGTTCCGCCGCCAGCGAGGGATTGAGATGCTGAATTCCAATCACCCGACTCCTGTTCATCCGCAGTTCTCCCGGCGAGTCGCGATCCAGGCGGGCACGCTCGGGCTACTCGGGCTGGGGATGAGTGACCTGCAGGCGGCGCCCAGTGCATTGGCGGGGCATCGGCGCTGTATCTTTATCTTTCTGTCGGGCGGACTGGCTCAGCAGGAGAGCTTCGACCTCAAGCCGCACGCTCCGGCGGAAGTCCGTGGTGAGTTCGTTCCCATTTCCACCCGAACTCCGGGCATTGAGATCTGCGAGCATCTTCCGCTGCTGGCCCAGCGCAGCCAGCACTGGTCACTTTGCCGGTCGCTCACGCATTCGACCAACGATCATACGCTCGGTCACTACTTCATGTTGACTGGACGATCGCTCAAGAACCCCGAATTCTCGGGCGATCGCAAGACGACGTCCAAGGACTACCCGTCAATTCTTTCGACGGCCAGCTATGCAGTAAGAAACATCCCGGAGTTGCGGCCAGCGACCGACCATCTGCCCGCAGCTGTGGCATTGCCCGAGACCCTGGTCCACTGGTCGGGCGGGACCATCCCCGGCCAGCATGGGGGATTAATGGGGCGGAAATACGACCCGTGGTTCATCGAGGCATCGCCCTATAACAATGTTCAGAAAGGGGCCTTCCCGGAGTACAACTTCCCGAACCTCGGCCTTCCGTTTCGGCCCGAGGATCGCGTCTTCCGCTCGCCCAATCTCACCCTACCGCAGGGACTGACGAACGATCGGTTTTCGCGCCGGTCGGAGATCCTGCGCACGATTGAGCGGCAGCAGCAACAACTGGAGGCGGCTGCGACCTCGCAGTCATTCGGCCGGTTGCGTGAGGGGGCGATTTCGTTGCTCAATGATCCGAAGGTGCAGTACGCCTTCGATGTGACCAAGGAGTCCGATCGGGAGCAGGATCGCTACGGTCGCAACAGCTTCGGCTGGTCGCTGTTGATGACTCGCCGACTGGTGGAAGCGGGGGTGCCACTGGTTCAGGTCAACCTCGGGAATAACGAGACCTGGGACACGCACGGCGATGCCTTTCCCCGCCTGAAGGACAAACTCTTCCCGCCAACTGATAAGGCTCTGTGTGCCCTGCTCGACGATTTGCTCGATCGTGGGCTGTTGGAGTCGACGCTGATCGTCATGGCCGGGGAGTTTGGTCGAACTCCGAAAGTCGAGTTCAGTGCCCCGTACAAGCTGCCGGGCCGCGACCATTGGGGAGCGGTTCAGTCGGTCTTCTTTGCGGGAGGTGGGACTCGCGGCGGGCATGTGGTCGGGGCCTCCGACAAGAACGCCGCCTACCCCGCAGCCAATCCGCAGAAGCCCGAGAACCTCGCCGCCACGATTTATCACTCCCTGGGGATTCCGTCCGAAGCGATGTGGCAAGACGAAATCGGCCGCCCGCACCACATTTACCATGGCGAACCGATTGCCGAACTATTCTGAATCACGACACTCCCGAGGCTGCAGGATGAAGAAATCACCGGATCGGCGATCTCCTTTCGGGTGGAGGGGAGTGGTGCTGTGGGGCCTGCTTGTGAGCGGAGTCTGGTGGCGTCCGGTTGCGGCGGGGGATGTGCCGCCTTCTCCTCAACCTCAAACTGAGATCGAACACTGGATCGATATCGATTGGCAGCTCGGCCCCGACCTGCCCCGGGGATTTCAGGACAGCGATGGAGGAGTTCTCGGTTCCAAACTGATCACGGTGGGTGGGTTCTGCAGTGGCGGACTGGAAGAAGACAACCGCCGCAAGCCGGGGAAGTATCGTCGCGGGTTTATGAAAACGGGCTGGGCTCTCGACATCGCCCAGCCGAATGCGAGTTGGACGGTATTGCCCGACTTTCCCGGCGACGCCAGGCAGGGACTCTTTGCCGCCAAAGTGGGAGACGCCCTCTATTTCTGGGGCGGTTTCAGCTACTCCTCGCCCTTCTGCTACCAGGATGGATACTCGCTCAAGCAGTCCCGTGATGGCCAGTGGAACTGGACAAGACTGCCCGATCTTCCGTGGAAGACCAGCTCCGCGGGGATCTGCACGATCGGGACAAAGATCTATCTGTGCGGGGGAGCCGACTACGATGGCGTGACCGGATTCTTTACGGAGCATGACCGGGATAAGAAGATTCCACGTCTGGGAGCCCGGCTGCTGGTTTGTGATACGGAGCACCTCGAAGACGGATGGAAAGAACTCACAAGCTGTCCAGGCACTCCGCGTTTTGTCATGGCATTTCAGCCGGTCGGTGGCAAGCTCTATCTGATAGGGGGCGCGACAGGAGATGTGGTCAAAGAGGGGCAGCGCTACGGCTATTGCACCGTTGTGGACAACTGGAGTTACGATCCGGCGACCGATCAATGGTCTCGGCTGCGTGACTTGCCGGTGTCGAGTGGAAACTTTCCCAAGAGCAGCAATCTGGTGTTCCAGGATCGCTACCTGATCCTGCCCGGCGGCCATCAGTACACCTATGTTGTGAATCCGGATGGAACGATTCGCCCGTCCTACGGCAAGGCGGGACGCAAGCGGCCAGAGAGTGGGTTACATAACGATGTCTTCGTGTACGACACGCAGACCAATCTGTTCGGTCGAGGTGATTCGCTGCCGATCGACAATAATCTTCCCATGTCGGTTGTTCGTGATGATTCGCTCTACATGATCGGCGGAGAGACCGGGGGAGGTGAGATTCAGGGAAAGTACTACGGACACCACCCCGATCTACTGCTGATCGGCAAGCTCAAACTGACCCGAAAATGATCTCCGTTTTCTGATCTGTGTACTCAGCCGACTCCCCTTGGCCGGCATGTTCCCGGACCTCCCGTTGTGTACACACACTTAGGAAGTCGATTGCCAGCGAAAGCAAATCGCGATCTCAGTGAATTTGGCGTTTCTCCAGCAAATGCCAACGCAGTTCACCACGCTTGAGAAGCTGAGTGGCATTAGCTGCGTTCGGTGTTCCGGGTACTTATCATTCGGACATGATCCCACAATTCGCCCTGCGACTGATGTTCGGAATGAGCTTGACCTGGTGCGTGATGCCCAAGCGGGAGGTCACGTCGGGGTTCTTTCGTATTCAAATGCTGGTCACGATGGGGCTGGGAGTGCTGGCTTCACTGACGCTCAGTCAACTGGATGGTCCCACGACGGATGCCGGTCCGGTGGTGGCGACGAACTGGCTCTACGCGATCACGATCGGGGCAGCTGTCGCATCGTTTCTCGGCTCCGTGATGTGGACACTGGAGCGCCGAGCCGCGGGAGTGCGGTACGCGTGGGGCGTGTTACTGGCCTCGGGCGTCGGGCTGGTCGCTGCGACCTGGCACAAGGAAACGGGCGTTCCGACGTGGTTTCATGTCCTGACCGAGCTGTCGGGTGGCTGGATCATTGGGGGCGCGATCTCCACGATGTTGCTGGGGCACTGGTATTTGACCGCCACCGGGATGCCGATCACCCCTCTGCAACAGCTGAATGGACTGTTGCTGGCGTCTGTGATCGTCCGGACGGTACTGGCGGCAGCTGTCTTTTTCTGGGCTCCGCACTTCACATTACTCACCCAGTGGGTGTGGTTGGCCTTGCGCTGGGCGGGACTGATCGGACCGCTGATTCTGGTCCCGATGGTCTTTCGGATTCTCAGGTATCGGAACACACAGTCCGCAACCGGGGTGTTATACGCCATGGATATTCTCATTTTTCTGGGAGAGGCCACAGCTGCGTTGTTGTCTCACGATTTGAAGTGTCCGTTCTGATACATTCGGGACTGAATTCACATCGCCTCGCGGAATACACACCATGCACGTCACCTTCCGATGTCCGAATTGCGATCAATCCCGCCGCTCCGACGATTGTCGACCGGGCAAATCGGTCCGGTGTGAGTGTGGTTGGTCCAAGCCGGTGACCGAGAAGGACTTTGAGGGAAATGCCCCGAATCACTGCCTGATCTGCGGCACGCTCGACCTTTGGCGGCAGAAAGATTTCCCACCGAGTCTGGGCCTGTTGTGTGTCGCAACCGGAGCGATCACCAGCAGCATCGCCTGGTATTACCATCAGCCGATCTGGGCGATGGGGATTCTGATGGCGTTTGCGCTGCTGGATATGTCGCTGTATGTCTTCATGAGTGATGTGCTGGTCTGCTACCGGTGCCGGGCACGACACGGTAAAGTCGACCTGACGGGCCGTGAAGCGTACGATCATGAACTCGGCGAGCGCTATCGCCAGGAAGAAATCCGATCTCAGGCCAACTCAAAGTCTTGAGGGGCTCCCGGACACGTCGAATCGGCCCGACCGTGAACCTCCTGTCCTCCTGACACTCAGCTGTGCCCTTGCTCGATCCGCTACGCATTACGGAAGACCTGACCGGCTCCTTTTCCGGGGAGCTGCGGTTTGACGCATTGACGCGGGCCATGTATGCCAGTGACGCCAGTCTGTATGAGATCACACCGCTGGGGGTGGCTTATCCGCGCCATCGCGATGATGTGGTCGCTCTCTCGAAGTATTGTGCGGAGCATTCGATCCCGTTGATTGCCCGAGGGGGCGGGACCAACATTACCGGTGGATCGATCGGCGAAGGGATCATCGTTGACCTGTCACGCCACTTCACCGCGATTGAGGACGTCTCCGAAAACTCAGTCCGCGTACAGGCCGGAGTCGTTCGCGATACTCTCAACAAAAAGCTGCGAGAGGTCGGGCGTTACCTGCCCCCCGATCCGTCAACGACGGCTGTGACGACGGTCGGCGGAATGCTGGGAGTCGACGCAGCTGGGGCTCACGCCGTGCGTGTGGGTTCGATGCGAGACTACGTGCGGAGCATCGAGGTCGTTCTACCGGGGGGAGAATGGTTCGAGGCCAAGCGCGAGCCGCTGGCGAAACTCTTTCCCGATGTTGACCCGGCGATGATGCAACCCGGGGAGTCGGTGGCCGCCAAGCAGAGTATCGTGTCGCGGCTGACGCGATTGCTGCGGGATAACGAGACGCTGATTCGTGATCGCCAGCCTCCGCTGATTCGCAACTGTGCGGGGTATTCGCTGCGGAGTGTGCTGTCGCGGGATGATTTGAACCTGCCGCGACTGCTGGTCGGCAGTGAAGGGACGCTCGGCATCTTCACCGAAGCCACGCTGCACACGTCTCCCCTGCCCGCTCATCGCGGCGTGGCGCTGGTGCTGTTTGGTCAGTTGGAGTCGGCGATCCGCGTGGTGCATGGCATCGCCGATCAACAGCCGAGTGCGTGCGACCTGCTCGACCGCCGGTTGCTGTCACTGGCCCGGGAAGCGGATCCCCGGTTTGAGGCGATCATTCCGAAAAACGCCGAGGCGGCGTTGCTCATCGAGCAGACGGGCTTTACCGAACGCCAGGTGAAAGACCGGCTGCGTTCGATCCTCGACATCTCACGCCAGCTCGACTCCACCTTGATGGTCGGGCAGCAATCGTTCGACGAGGAGGGAGTCGAGTTCCTCTGGTCGCTGCCCTACCGCGTGGTCCCCCTCTTGATCCGCCTGAAGGGGCAATCGCGACCGCTGCCGATCATCGAAGGCCTGGCAATCCCACCGCAGACACTCCGCGACTTCCTGCTCAAGGCTCAGAAGGTCCTGCAGAAGCACGAGGTCACCGCCTCCCTCTATGCCCATGCGGCCTCGGGACAGATCCACCTGCGACCGATCGTGCCCTTCCCCACGCAGAAGGATGGCCATCAGCTTGAAGCTCTGGCCCGCGAGCTCTACGAGGTGGTCTTCTCGTTCGGCGGGACTATCAGCGGGGAACACGGCGACGGGCTCTCACGCACAGCCTTCCTCCGCAGCCAGTACGGTCCGCTGTACCGAGTGTTTCAGGATGTGAAGGGGATCTTTGACCCTCGCAATCTGATGAACCCCGGCAAGATCATTAGCGATGATCCCCGGCTGACGATTCGAGACTTTCGTAAGGTCCATGAGCCGGAACCCGCTCCGGCTGGAGAAACGGCTCCCGACACGATTCCGCTGCAGTTGAATTGGACCCGCGCGGAGCTCACCGAGGTCGCGTCCCGCTGCAACGGGTGCGGGAACTGCCGAACCCAGGATCCCGACCTGCGGATGTGCCCCTTCTTTCGCGTCGATCCGATCGAAGAAGCCAGCCCCCGCTCGAAGGCGAATGTCGTCCGCAACGTGATGACCGGTGGGCTGTCGGCCCGCGACATGTCTTCGGACGAAGTGAAACGGCTCGCGAAACTCTGCTTCAACTGCAAGCAGTGCGAGCTGGAGTGTCCGGCGAATGTCGACATTCCGCACTTGATGATCGAAGCTCGGGCGGCATATGTGGCAGAAAACGGACTCAGCCGGGCCGACTGGATTCTGGCCCGGGCGCATTCGTTCGGGAGCCTTGGCTGTTCGATCGCCCCGTTGGCGAACTGGATGCTTGGCAGTCGCACGGGACGCTGGCTGATGGAGAAGGTCTTGCATCTGGCCCGTCGTCGCCGGTTGCCTCCGTTCGCCCGGCGAACCTTCCTCAAGCAGGCGAAGCCGACGCTATCCCGCCGCGAGATCCTCTCCAGTGAGCCGCGACCGGTGGTGTACTTTGTCGACCACTTTGCGAACTTCCACGATCCGGAATTGGCCTGGGCTGCCGTTGCAATTCTCCGGCATCAGGGAATTCCCGTGTACGTCCCCCCGGCTCAGACTGCGTCGGGCATGGCGATGATCTCGGCGGGCGATCTCGACGCCGCCCGCGAACTGGCAGAGCAGAACCTACGCGAGCTGGCGGAACTCGCCCGCGAAGGCCTGACCATCCTCTGTACGGAGCCCACAGCTGCAGTCTGCTTAAAGCAGGAATACCCGCTGCTGGTCAATCACCCCGATGTGAATATTGTCGCGAATCAGGTCGTGGAGATGGGGGCATTCCTGCAGCAACTGCACGCCGAGGGTCGGTTGAAGACCGATTTCGCCCCGCTGGATTTGACGGTCGGGTATCACACGCCCTGCCACCTGAAGGCCTTGCAGCGCGGGACGCCGCTGGCGGACTTACTCCAGCTGATTCCGAATCTGAAAGTCGAGCACCTGAACGGCGGCTGCTCGGGCATGGCGGGAGCGTTCGGCCTCACGGTCGAGAACTTCGAGACCTCGCTCCAGCTTGGCCAGCCACTCTTTGACGCGATGCAGTCTCCGACGATCCAGGTCGGTACCACCGAATGCGGCAGCTGTAAAATGCAGATGGAGCAAGGCCACCCACGAGCCACTTTGCATCCGCTCAAGCTGCTGGCCCTCGCGTATGGCTTCATGCCGGAACTCAAGAACCGGCTGCGTCCAGCGGGCAAACGGTTGCTGACAACGTAACAGCTGCTGCCTGTTTTGATCTGGTCTGTATTTGTACAACAGACATTGCTCGATATTCGAATTCCGTACATCGGTCCGCGATCCCACCTGTCGGAGCGAAGTCATGTCGTCGACCTTCTCGCCTGAATCGTCTTGTTCCACGGCAGCAAGCACTCCGTCCTCAATTCAGGACACAGTCTTTGTTGACCAGTACGTCGATGGGATCCTCGACCCCAATCGGCCGATGCTGGGCCCCGTCCGGGACGGTGGCTTTATCGTCTCGCAGACTGCACCCGGTTGTTGGGGGCCGATGATCACACCGGCCATCCGAGGCGGGCATGAGGTGACTCAGCCGGTCTTCGTCGAAGGTGCGGAGGTTGGTGATGCGATCGTGATCCGCATTCTGGAGATCGCCGTCACTTCCCTGGCGACGGCTTCGGGGACAGGTGAGGCGATCGAAGGTCGTTTCCTCGGCGACCCGTTTGTGGCTGGGCGGTGCCCCCAGTGCCAGACTCTGTACCCCGTGACTTCGGCGTGTGGCATAGGGCAAACCTCGATTCGTTGTGCGAAGTGCGGTGCAGATGCATCACCCTTTCGGATGACGAACGGGTACACGATCGCGTTTGATTCCGATCGCACCATCGGAGTGACGTTGCCTGCCGCAGCGGCAGAGGCGATTGGACATGATGCCCAGCGGTACTCGGCGTTGCCTGAGAAGTCCAAACAGAACTCGATTCTCGTGTTTGCTCCGCACGACCTCGTAGGTGTGGTTTGCAGGCTGCGACCATTCCTGGGGCAGTTGGGAACGACGCCTTCTATTCCGCTGCCCGATTCCCATAACGCAGGCGACTTCGGCCAGTTCCTGATTGGGGCACCGCATGAGTTCGGGATCACCGAGCCCCAGTTACAGCACCGCACAGACGGGCATCTGGACATCGATTCGGTCCGTCAGGGGGCCATTCTCATCTGCCCGGTTAAGGTGCCGGGTGGTGGGATCTACATGGGGGACATGCATGCGTTGCAGGGCGACGGCGAGATCGCCGGGCACACTTGCGACGTGGCTGGCACAGTCAAGTTGCAGGTCCATGTGCTGAAGAACTGGCCGATTGATGGTCCAGTGCTTCTGCCCGTGGCGGAAGATCTTCCGTACCTTGCACGCCCCTTCTCGCCGGAAGAACGCTCCCGGGCACTCACTCTGTCCCGCTCGTTCGGGTTGGAGACGCTCGAAGAGTCGCTGCCGATTTCCGTGATTGGTACCGGTGCAGATCTGAATCAGGCGACCGACAACGGGCTTGCACGAGCGGCACAGCTGTTGAGTATGCCGCTGGCGGAGGTCAAAAATCGTGCGACGATGACCGGAGCAATTGAGATTGGTCGACTCCCCGGAGTGGTTCAGGTTACCTGCCTGGTCCCGGTCGATCGACTGGAACAGTGCGGTTTGCTCCCATTCGTGAAAGAGCAGTACGCGGGGCAGTGAACCATCAATGATCATCATGCCATTCAGATTACGAGAGACGTGTTCAGCGCTTACTGGAATGCAAACGAAGGCAGCGATAACTTGCCCCAGACACGGCCCGACCGGCAACCGCAGTAGAAATCCCCTGAAAGCGACCACCATGACGACAACGCGGAACACACTTCGCAGATTTGGAACCGCCTGGGCCACCAGTCTCATGGTGGTCACCTCCATCATGGCCGCTGACGTGGTGAAAGAGAAATTCAACGAGGACGAGTCGCAGGTCCCGGCGTACACCCTGCCCGATCCGCTCGTCTCTACGAGTGGTGAGAAGATCGACACTGCAGAAAAGTGGACCACTCAGCGTCGCCCCGAACTGTTGAAGATCTTCGAGGAGGAAGTCTACGGCCGGACTCCTTCGACTCGGCTGGAGGGGATTCGAGCCGTGGTGACCGAAGGGCCCGCTGATGCCCTCGACGGGCGTGCGACTCGCAAGCAGGTGACGATCTACTTCACGGCGAAAGACGATGGGCCGCGTCTCGACCTGTTGATTTACTCGCCGAAGAACAAAAAGGGCTCAGCTGCCTTCCTGGGTTACAACTTCATCGGGAACCAGGCGACGATCGCTGATCCCGCGGTGAAGCTGGCTCATGGATGGACTCAGAACCGCGAAAAGCAGGGAATGACCAACAACCGGGCCAACGAGGAGTCTCGGGGCACGGAATCGACTCGCTGGTGCATCGACCAGATCATTGATCGGGGTTATGCGATCGCGACAGCCTGTTATGGGGATGTTGATCCCGATTTTGACGATGGCTTTCAGAACGGTGTTGAGCCACTGTTCTACCAGCCGGGGCAGACCAAGCCCGGGCCGGACGAGTGGGGCAGTATCGGGGCGTGGGCCTGGGGTTTGAGCCGGGCTCTTGACTATATGGAGACCGATGATGACATCGACGCCAAGCGGGTCGCGGTTCTCGGACACAGCCGACTGGGCAAGACCGCTCTGTGGGCCGGGGCACAAGACGACCGGTTCGCGATGGTCATTTCCAACAACAGCGGCTGCGGCGGTGCTGCACTGAGTAAGCGGTGGTTTGGCGAGACGGTGAACCGCATTAACAACGTCTTCCCGCACTGGTTCTGCGACAACTTTAATAAGTACAACAACAACGAAGCGGCCCTCCCGGTCGACTCGCATGAGCTGGTCGCCTTGATCGCTCCGCGTCCAGTCTACATTGCCAGCGCCGAGAACGATAAATGGGCCGACCCGTACGGGGAATACCTGTCAGCTGTTCACGCGGACCCGGTGTATCGGTTGCTCGGCACGAACGGGTTGGGCGTCGATCCGGTGAGCGATCAGCCCCCCGCTCTGAACTCTCCCCTGCTGTCGGGTCAGATCGGTTACCACTACCGCTCCGGTGACCACGACGTGCTGCCCTACGACTGGGAGCAGTTCCTCGCCTTCGCCGATCGGCATTTGAAGAAGTAGGGGGGGAGTTGTCAGTGATCAGTTTTCAGTGGGCAGTCAGAAGAAGTGATCATTGCCTTCAGGCGTCATGCTGACGACTGAGGACTGATAACTGACCACTTCTCCCCCCGTCCGCTTGCTCTTCGTTCTCACGGCCAGTACGTTGACCGGCTGTAACAGCTCCGTGCTCGGAGCGTCCGTGCTTCTTTTGATCGACTCCCCGGAGTTTTCTCATGGCGAATGACTCGTCAGCCCTGCCCGCGTCGAGCCCGAAGGTTCGACTGTCGATAATGCTCTTTCTGCAGTATTTCATCTGGGGCTGCTGGCTGCCCGTCAGCTTTGATTACTTTGGTAAGGATGGGTTAGGCTTCACCACGAACCAGCAGACAGCGATCAATATCTGCTTCCCACTGTCGGCCATCCTGGCGATGTTCTTTACGAACGCATTCGTGGACCGGAACTTCGCGGCAGAGAAATTTCTGTCGATCAGCCAGTTCATTGGCGGGCTGGCCCTGCTCGGGATGGGACAGGTCAAATCGTTCCCGCTGATGCTGACTTTGATGGCGATTCACTGCCTGTTTTACGTCCCCACGATCTCGATCACGAACGCGATCTGCTTCGCCAACCTCAAAGACGCGCAGAAAGAATTCGGCCCTGTGCGACTGTGGGGAACGCTCGGCTGGATCGCAGCTGCGTGGCCGTTCATCTTCATTCTGGTGGACTGGGCCAAGGTGCCTGACATGGCCACCGCTGGCGGGTTCGTGAAGTGGCTGGGTACGGTGTTCCAGACGTCGCTCAGTGGCCAGGCCCTGATCGACCGTCAAGCGATGGCGTTTACTGTCGCTGGCGCTGCGTCGATTCTAATGGCAGCCTACAGCCTGATTCTGCCGCACACTCCCCCCAAACCGGCAGTTGCTGGGCAGGAGTCGACAGCGGGACTGGCATCGCTCAAGAATCTGGCCACACCATTTATTCTCGTGCTGTTCATCGTCACTTTGATCGATGCGACCGTTCACGACGGGTTCTTCTACTATGCTGCAACATACCTCAAAAAGGTCGGCGTTCCCTCGAACTGGGTGCAGACGGCAATGAGCATCGGTCAGGTTGCCGAAATCGTCACGATGGCAATCCTAGCTCCCGTACTGGCGAAACTGGGATGGCGTAAGACAATGATTATTGGGATTCTCGGACATGCGGCCCGCTTCACCATCTGGGCGCTATTTACAGATCCCTATGTGGCGGTGGCTGTGAACGTGCTGCACGGCATCTGTTATGCGTTTTACTTCGCCACGCTGTACATCTTCATCGATGAGTTCCTGCCGAAGGACTCGCGCACCAGTGCCCAAGGGTTGTTCAACTTCCTTGTACTTGGGATGGGACCGATCATTGCGAGGTTTCTGTGGCCAGTCGTACAGAAAATAAATACCTCAGGCGAGGGAAAAAAGGCTGTGGTCGATTACAGAACTTTGTTCATGTACCCTGCTGGAGGAGCTGTGGTTGCCGCGATTCTGCTGCTGCTATTTTTCCATCCGCCGAAGAAGGCCGGCGAGAGCAGCGGCAGCGTGAACCTGCCTCACTAGCCTGTGTTGCGAGGACGCCCGTGTGCCCCGTAGCCGAATGTTGCAGACAGAGTGGGCGTGTCGTGGCTGGTGACTATGATGAATTCCGACTCGGACAGATTTTGTGTCCGAGTCGCTGACTTTGCCGTGAGATTCTTCAACGATGTCTGTTCCTCAAGACGACTCCCCTGCCCCGTTCCAAGCTGACCTGCCCCGCATGGAGCGGGCTGTGCGGGAGATTCTGGCAGCTGTCGGAGAGGATCCCGATCGCAACGGGTTGCTGGAGACCCCGGCCCGCGTCGCGCGGATGTATGCCGAACTGTTCAGTGGTTTGCACCTTGATCCGCGTCGCCACCTGCGACGGGTGTTTGACGAGTCGTTTGACGAACTCGTGCTGGTCCGCGACATCAGCTTCAACAGCATGTGCGAGCATCACCTGCTGCCGTTCCTCGGAAAGGCACACTTGGGGTATCTGCCCAAGGGAAAGATCGTCGGGCTGAGCAAGCTCGCCCGCGTGGTGGAAGAGGTTTCCCGCCGCCCGCAGGTCCAGGAGCGGATGACGCACCTGATCGCCGACATGATGGCCGAGGAGCTGGACGCCAAGGGGGTGATTGTCGTCCTCGAAGCTGAACATTCCTGCATGTCGATTCGCGGGATTCGCAAGCCCGGAGCTGTCACGATCACGAGTGCAGTTCGAGGGTTGTTCAAAACGAATCAGTCGAGCCGAGCGGAAGTGATGTCGCTGATTAACCGGCAATAGTCCGGTCGCGGTCGCGGCGATTCGCGGTGCCTGGCGGGCTCCCACTTTTCCAGTGGAGTGCGGTCAGCTTCAACCATTCACATCCGGCTTGGATGGTGTCCAACTGGCCCTCGTGTCCTCGTGCTCGGTATAGTAGCAGCTGAGTGATCGACCTTGAACGTCGTGGTATTGGGGGCCGTCAGCCCAATGCGACCTCCGACACCGTGGCTGCGGAACCCCGGGCAGGCGATCAATCAGGCGAGGCACACATCATGGCCCGTGGGATTTTGACTGCCTGGCTGGTTCTGGGGCTCGTCTGCGCTGGGTGGGCGGCGGTTACTCCCGAACAGAAGAAGCAAGTTGTCGAGGTCAATAAATCCCTCTCAGCTGTCTCGGGCCATCTTCGTAAGAAAGAATACGCCGAGGCGGAAGAGGCTCTGCAAGCTGCGGAAAGTCGAATTGAGGAGATCGCGAAAGAGGCCGGAGTCGAGCCAACGGACAAGGCCTTTCAGTCGGTCCATAAGAAGATTGCCGATTACCGCAAGAGCCTCGACAAGGCCCAGGGGAAAGCGGTGCCCGGACGTCAGAAGAACCCGGGTGTCAGCTTCACGAGGCAGGTCGCACCTCTGATCAATGACAAGTGCGTCGGTTGCCATGGAGAGTCAGCTCAGTCGGGCGGTCTGCGGCTGGATACCTTTGCGAACTGGAAGAAGGGGAGCAAAACGGGTCCTCTGTTGACCCCGCGTTCGCCCCAGCAGAGTCTGATTCTGTATCGGCTGGCTCCTCCCGATGTGAACCTGCGGATGCCGAAAGATGACGCGGGACTGACGAAGGAGCAGATCGCTCTCATCGCCAAGTGGGTTGCCGATGGTGCGGTGTTCGATGGGGAAAGCGAAGAAACCTCGCTCGCCTCGTTGCGAACAAAGGCCGAAGCTGAGGAGGCCGATGCTAAGATCAAGATCGTGAAAGCGAAGGGGACCGAGAAAGTTTCGTTCACCCGGGACATTGCCCCGTTCATGGCGAATCTGTGTGTTCGCTGTCATTCGGGCCCGGAACCTCGTGGGGGTCTGTCGCTGGAGACCTTCTACGACATGATGCGTGGAGGCGAGAGCGGAATTGTCGTTCTGCCGGGTGAGCCGAAGGAAAAGAGCCGGCTCTTTCGACTGACGGGGGGACTAGAGAATCCCCGCATGCCCAATGGTGACGAGATCCGGCTGACTCGAAAGAACTATGAGGATCTCGTGACATGGTTTGACGAGGGGTGCGTCTTTGACGGCACCGACCCGAAGGCCCCGCTTCGCAGCTTCGTCAAATCCGACACCGAGATGGCCCAGGAAAAGACCTCACAGCTTTCGCCCGCAGAGATGAACGCCCTGCGGAAGGAAAAATCGCTGGAGCAGTTCACCAAAGCTCTGCCCAAGGAGACACCGATCGTCCTCGAAAGCGATGATCTGCTGGTCCTCGGGAACGTCCCCGAGCCGCGTCTCAAGCTGGTGGACGCCTGGGCACGAGAGCACACGGCGATGCTGCGCAAGGGATTCGGCGGTTTGCCAGGGCCGATCTGGAAGGGGCGGTTGGCGATCTTTGTCATGAAGGACCGCTTCGGCTACGAGGAGTTCAGCCTGACCATCAATGGCCGGCCCACGCAGGAGAGAATGCAGGGGCATCTTGTGATCTCTCCGAATCTCGAAGAGGCGTATGTCGTGCTGGAGGATGTCGGCGATCAAGTCACTCCGAAAACGCCCGGACTTCGGGTGAATCTGATCGACCAACTCACCGGGGCGTATCTCAAGCGGACCGGGGCCGATTTGCCGAACTGGGTGCTGCGAGGCACGGGGCTCGCCATGGCGCAGAAGGCCGCCGGTCGCAACGCTTACCTCGATGCGATGAAGCGGGAAGCCGCAACGATTGTTCCCGCGCTGGCGAATCCTCAAGATGCGTTTTCGGACGAGTCCTATTCGGCGAGTTCGGTTGCTACCGCGGGGTTCGCACTGGTGGAGTACCTGATTGCGAATGGGGGCCCCGCCCGGTTTGGCGAACTGATCAAGTCTCTGGAGTCTGGCATGCCGATGAGCGATGCCATCAACAAGTGCTATGGAATGGACTGTGCCGCTCTGGGCAGTCGATTCCGCGATGCACTGAAGGGTAACTAACGGCATGGCGGTTGACTGTCTGGTGATCGGTGGGGGCGTAATTGGCCTGACCACAGCCTGGAGACTGGCTCAGCAAGGTTTCTCAGTCCGCGTGTGCGATCAGGGGACTCCGGGGCGCGAGGCGTCCTGGGCCGGGGCGGGAATTTTGCCGCCCGGGTATCCGGGATCGCTGAACGATCCACTGACTCAGCTGACCGCTCGGACTTGTGAACTCTGGCCGATCCTCACCGAAGAGCTGCGCGAACTGACCGGTCAGGACAATCAGTTTCAGCGGTGCGGAGGGCTGGAGCTTTCGGTGGGAACGGGGGCGGATTTGCAGGCCTACCGGGACCAGTGGGCAGCGATCGGTGCCCGTACTGAGTGGCTGGAGCCGCAGGAGATTTGCGACCTGGAGCCGGCGTTCTCCGGAGCTGAGGCGGGTTTTCTGCTGCCCGATTTGTGCCAGGTCCGGAATCCCCGCCACCTGCAGGCCTTACTGCGAGCCTGCGAACTCGCGGGTGTTGTGGTTTCATCGGACTGCCCCGTGAAAGAGTGGGGGTCCCAAGGCGGGCGTATCACTTCAGCGATAACGCCCCGTGAGGAGATTGTCGCAGGACAGTTTGTGGTGACTGCCGGAGCTTGGTCTCCCCTGTTGCTGGCTCAAGTCGGCGTCACGACCGAGATTGTCCCGGTCCGTGGTCAGATCGTGCAGCTGGCTCCCTCTTCGATCCAGATAAACCGAGTCATTGAGCGGGAGAAGCGATACATCGTGCCCCGGCGCGATGGTCGCATTCTGATTGGAGCGACCGAAGAGTGGGCGGGGTACGACAAGCAGAACACCGATGAGGCGATCGCGGGGCTGATGGAGTTCGGCAGCGCCATCTGCCCCGCTCTACGATCCGCCACGATTGAGAACAGCTGGGCGGGACTGCGGCCCTGTGCAGTGCGGAACCGGCCCTTTATCGGGCGGGTTCCGGGACGGGAGAACCTGATCGTGGCAACGGGGCATTTCCGGTCAGGGCTGCACTTGTCCCCGGCGACTGCGGAACTCGTGGTTGAACTGGTTCACCAGCGGAACCTGCCCGATCCATTTTCCGCGTTTGCATTTTAGGGACCAGGCCAAGATGTTGCCTGAAAAGCACAACGAGGCCTGTTTGATTGCGGGGGTTTATTAGTCTTGGTTTATCTCTGTTGTGAAATCGAAACACAGGGCGAGTGTTAGACACCTGCTGGGCAGTCCGCGAGGCTCTTCTGCTGCGAGGCATTCCTAGAGAATTGAGTCAGATCGCAGTCGAACAACAAGTCGGATGATATTCAGCGAAGGGAGCGTTTTTGTCTTTCCGTGCAAGATGAAACTTTGCTAACTTAAAGTGAGTAATTGAAGCATCAGCGTTTCCGACTATTGAGCGATTTCGGTTCCGGAGAGTTTGATCATGCGCCAAATCCTTTTCGGTCTTGCCTGCGGTATTCTCAGCCAGCTTGTCGCGATCTGTCTGTGGGCGGAAGAGCGTCCCGAGGTGGCACCGATCTCTCAGCGAATCATCGCGGGGACGACCGATGCGAAGACGATCGCCCGTTGTGGGGAGGGATGGCTGGAAGAGATCAACGGCTACCCGGTACTGCATCTGAAGGGAACTCCCTATGAGATGGGGTACCAGCATGGGGCCCTGCTCAAAGAGAGTGTTCGGAAGAACATGGGCCGCATCTTGAATGTCGAGGCGGGCAAGGAGATGGTCAAAATCGGCCCGGTCTCCATGCGGCCACGCGATGCCATCAAGTCGATCGTCGCAATTCAAGATAAGTTTGTCCCGAAGAAATACCACGAAGAGATTGCCGGCTTGTCAGCGGGGTCTGGGCTGTCGCTCGAAGAGGCCCAGATGGCGAACTTCATCCCCGAACTGTTTCACTGCAGTGGCTTCGCCATCATGGGCGAGGCGACCAAGGACGGCACTTTGTACCACGGGCGTGTCCTCGACTATGCAATCGACTGGGGGCTGCAGGAACACGCTGTGATCATCGTGGCTGAGCCGGAAGGTGGCATCCCTTTCGTGAACGTGTCGTACGCGGGCTTTGTGGGCTCGGTCACCGGGATGAATGCCGAACACGTGGCCATCGGCGAGATAGGTGGCAGGGGCCTGGGACACTGGCAAGGTGTCCCGATGGCGTTCCTCGTGCGTGAGAGCCTCGAACGCGGGCACACGCTGGAAGAGGTGTTGTCGATCTTCCGCGACAATCCCCGGACCTGTGAATACTACTACGTCGTGTCGGATGCCAAGACCAATGAAGCTGTCGGGATGGAGGCCAGCTGGGATGTCATGAATGTCATCAAGCCGGGGACGGGGCATGAGCTGTTACCTAAACCGGTTAAGGACTGCTCACTGCTGTCGGCGGGAGATCGGTATAACGAACTCGTCGCCCGGGCCAAGGCGGGATATGGCAAGTTCACCGCCGAGACCGCTCTCGAACTGATGGATCGTCCGGTGGCGATGAAGTCGAACTTACATAACGCACTGTTCGAACCCAAGACGACCCGCTTCTGGGTGGCAAATGCCGGGGCCGACAAAACTCCCGCAGCCAATCGCTCCTACTACCAGTTCCAGCTCAGCGAATTGCTCACCCGCAAGCCGGCCAGCGGGTCGAAGGTTCTTCCCATGGGGGAAAAGACAGCTGCACTCGGCCAGAAGTAGTCGAGCATGTCGCTCCTCATTGCATCGCGTGCGCTCCCGTGGACTGACTGATGAAGGCCGCTCATGAAGCTCGTCCCATTCCTCGTGGTCGGAGTGCTAGTTCAGTTTTGCTGCCTCACTTTATGGGCCGCCGATTCAAAAACGCCGAGTCGTCCGAACATCGTGTTCATCCTATGTGATGATCTTGGATATGGGGACGTCAGCTGTCTAAACCCGCAGGGGAAAATTGCCACACCTCGCCTCGACAAACTGGCGAGCGAAGGCATGGTCTTTACCGATGCTCACAGCGGTTCGGCGGTCTGTTCGCCGACGCGGTATGGTGTGATGACGGGCCGCTACTCGTGGCGGTCGAAGTTACAGAGCGGCGTTCTGGGCGGATTGAGTCCCAGGCTGATCGAGCCGGGCCGCCTGACCGTTGCCCAGATGCTGAAGGATGCCGGGTACCACACCTCATGCATCGGGAAGTGGCACCTCGGCATGGACTGGGCCAAGCTGCCCGGAAAGTCGGTCACCGAGTTGGGAATCGAGCCGTTCGAACAGAATCGAAACGTCGACTACTCTCGACCGATTGCGAATGGGCCAAACTCGGTCGGTTTTGATGAGTTCTTTGGCATCAGTGCATCGCTCGATATGGTGCCGTACACATTTATCGAGAATGACCACGTCACCGCTCTGCCCACCGAGGACCGGGCGTTTGAGATGATATTGGGGGACGCGACGAGACCGACACGCAAAGGGCCCGCAGCTCCCGGATTTGAGGCGATCGACGTTCTGCCGCGTTTCACCGAGCGGGCGATCGCGACGATCGAAACCCGGGCCGGGGCCAGCAAGGAGCGGGGCCAGCCATTCTTCCTCTATCTGCCGCTCGCCGCGCCGCACACACCCGTCATTGCCACTCCCGAATGGCGTGGCAAAAGCGGGTTGAATCCGTACGCCGACTTCGTGATGCAGACCGACGCAGCCATTGGACAGATCATCGACACCATCGATCGTCAGGGGCTGGCCGAGAACACGCTGGTGATCGTCACCAGTGACAACGGCTGTGCTCCATATGCCGGGATTGAAGAACTGGTTCAGAAGGGGCATCATCCCAGCTACCACTTTCGCGGCGCCAAGGCGGACATCTATGAGGGGGGCCACCGCATCCCGTTCATCGCCCGCTGGAAGGGCGTGGTCTCGCCGGGCACAAAGCATGACCGAACGATCTTTCTCGGTGACCTGATGGCGACCTGTGCCGAGATCATCGGGCAGCCGTTGCCCGAGACCGCCGGGGAAGACAGCTTCAGCTTTCTGCCGGTGCTGCGGGGAAATGCCGAAGTCCCGCCCCGTCCCGCGGTGGTTCATCACTCCGCGAGAGGGATCTTCGCCATTCGTGATGGTCGCTGGAAGCTGATCTTCGGGCCGGGGTCTGGCGGTTGGAGCTATCCGAAGCCGGGCGAGGAACCTCCTGATGCCCTTCCCGTCCAGTTGTATGATCTGGAGGCGGACATTGGTGAGCAAAAGAATCTGGCCAACGAGAACCCCGAAGAGGTAACACGTTTGAGCCTGCTCATTGAGAAATTCATTGCCGATGGTCGCAGCACTCCCGGAGCCGTACAGCCGAACGCAGTCCCGATCGAGATCTGGAAGAGTGCCCGCCCAGCTGCGAAGGCGAAGTA
>JAXMBW010000016.1:0-111853 GCA_046349675.1 Planctomycetaceae bacterium
TGGAGTCTCACCGCAGATTTCATGATCCCCGGTCTAGCTTCGACGATGTTCAAAATCTTGTTGTCGATGGATTCGGGATCGTCGAACAACAGCTTGGCTGACTGGTCACAGTAGTCCCATACCGCTAACGCTGCCTTCAGGTGATCGACTTCAATAACGGACGATCCATCGAGTAAGGCATACAGAATCGAGAGTCGAACGACTTGTGCTTCGGCTCTGGATGTGACGGCATCCCATATTCCACACTTCTCCGCTCCCAGAATCGGATAAACCTGTCTCCAGAGTTCAGCGGCTTCGGGTGATCTCACCAGTCGTTCAATCTCTTTTGCCTTGGCGACGATCTCAGCGAGTCGTTTCTGAAGAGAGGACAGATCAACAGAACCGCCATCAGGAAGACACTTCGACCTTCTCACATATGTCCATAGGAATCGATTTCCAAACCCGTTGAACATCTCCGTTTGTCCCAGCGTCTTCAACAACTCTTCCTGCGTGATGTGTGACGTGATTCCGATGTGTGCATTGGTCGCAGTGAGTGGGGAATTCTTTGTCATCACATACATATTGCCTGTATCCCATGCGTCTCTCAGGACCGATGACAGCGTGTTCCCCTCACGTTTCATGACCATGAGACATCGAGCGAATTCGCTCTCGACAATCCAACGTCGTTTGTCTTCGATCCCTTTTTTGTTGGGTGAGTCAGCGTCTTTGACTTCGGCAATCAGCCCCTCACCGGTCGAGATACCCGATAGATATTTGATCGATGCTTGCTTGAGCAGTTCGTTCACTCTCCCGAGACTGGTTCCCTTTCTCGCCTTCGATGACTGACCCACAAGAACCGTATAGATGTTCGTGTGATGCTCCGTCCCTTCAACAAGTAGGTGAGGTTTCCTTCCCACGATGACACCGAACGCTGTGAGGAAAGTCATCAGAATTGACGCTGGATCGGCTTCCGTCACTGGATCAAGTTTCCGCAGTATCTCGCCAGCGATCCCGTGATAAGCAGCGGCGGACAGTGTGGGGAATCCATCGGAAGCGACTTCAGATGACGTGTCTGAAGCATCGAAGGCTACTGAAGAGTTTTCGTCTTCATTGGGTGCCGCTTCGCGGCACACGGTGACTTTTCCAACCCTCTTGCGTGCCTCACTGATCTTTCGCCTCAGTTCTTTATCGCTCCAAGGCGGTTCACATCGTTGATTCCAATCCGCCATCGCTTGAAACATCTCTTCGTCTGAGAGTTCAACGAACAACTCCCACAAGCGACAACAGACCCCGTACGTTGTCCCGCTTCCGTTCTGTCCTTCGCACGCAATCGGACATTGTTCCAAGTACATCACGCATCGTTCTCGAAGAGTCTTCGCACGTTCAATCTTGAACGCCTTCGATACTGGTTCCGATGGCTTCTCCGGTTCGGCTTTCTGATCAATCTTTGGAGTCTCCGGGGACGGCTTTTGATCCGTTTGTTGATCGGATTGGGGAGGTTCTTCATCTCGATTCGGGATCAGATTCAAGAGCCAATCAGGAGCGATTGCGAGCGGAGTATCCTTCGGAGAATTGATCCATTCGTATTGATTCCCGCTCTTGTGTTTGGACGGTGGAAGGATCACATATCCGCCATCTACACGGGTGTCTAAGTTGGTTTCAAACTTGACGGAGTTCTTCTTGTTCGCCCATCGCTCATCGTATTGGAAGAGATACTGTCTCCCGACTCCGCTCCCGGTTTTTTGCGTGACCGTTTTGGGCAGTGCTCCATTCACCTCTTCCAGTTCTCTCAGTCTCTGTTGACCGGCTTCGCCATCGACATCAAGGACAGCGGTTTTCGATGCGTCTCCGCAAGCCAATCCGATGTTGGCAATGGCGTAGTCGCCATCGAAGAACTGTTTCAGCTTCTCGGGATCGCTTGAGGCGTCCTTGACGCCTGAAGTGGTAATCGGGTGCTTCCCCATGTCCTTACAAGGAACATCGCCACAAGAACATTTCCCGTTGTCTTCAATTGTGTGGACTGGAAACACCTTCCAACCGTTATTGGCACAATAATCTTGTGCGATCTGAAATTTATTACTATCATTATCATACATATATCACCTATTTCATAAAAGGTATCCTTAACAAGAGAAACACATGGGACAACGGAGAAACGCTCTCCGTTGTCCTTTTGTGCTTAATAACTACGCCATTGGCGTAAACATCTCCAATTTCCCGTCGGCATTGATCACGGCTTGATACCGCTTCCCAATGAATTGGTCAGGGTCAACCGATCCCTCAGACAAGGGTCGACAAGCGATTGAACAGAGCCACTTGCCGAACTTGTTCTTCAATGTGGGTGTCTGACCCGGTTCGCCAGCGAATCCGCTGACCGATTTTCCGTCATCTGTCTTGAACTCCCACAGATAAGAGAGTCCCTTTGATGTTTCTTTCTCTTTGTATCCCACAAAGGATACAGAATAGATTCCAGTCGGGAGCGGTTCATACGCTCCAGTTTTAATTGTGTGTAACATGGCACACTCCTTAACAAAAGATATTTACCAATCTGATCGACTACCGCTCCAAAGAAACACTCGATATCACAGTAATCAATAGTCTCTGCGATTACTCGCAGGCGTCTACATCCGGTTGTATTCTTCAATGCGGTAATCTGGAACAATCCAGACGCTTTTTTGATTCGGCTTGTCGAAGCCAGTCGCCGATTCGACGATATGCCAGACTTCGCCGTTTTCCATCGTCAACACTGCACCAGCACGAGACAGCTTAACCAAAGTGCCACTTGGAGTAAGCCATTTGTTCGTGCCGATGACGTTTATGATTTCCCGTGCTCCGTCGTTGCCGTTGTCTTCTTCTTCTGGATAAAAGAACGGGTCATAGAACCCCTCTTCACTTTTGCCAGCGGCTAAGGCACAGGATCGACACCAACAACGCTCGCCGGGGATCAGCGGCTTGATCCTTTTATCGTGTATGGGGCATTTCATTCGCACACCCCTTTCGCTCTCGTCTCAGGGCGGGTCTGGTGTTCAGCGATGTACTTACTCAACTCCGCCGCATCGATTCGGTAAGTCGAGCCTACCGCTATCCCAGACAGCGATCCTGATCGCAACATTCGTCGGACAGTTTGCGAACTCACACGCAATCCCGTCGCTACCTCTTTGATTGTCAGCATGGTCATTTTGATCTCCTTTATTGATAAATAAACCACTTGTGATATATGGTAGTGCTGATGTGTTTATTCTTGCAAGATTTTTTTGAGAAAAATTAAAAGATTGTTGAAAATGTCATCCCTGATTGATTTTACGCCGATTCTTTTATTCGGTCAGGGAGAAGAATAAGCCTGATTCCGCTATTTCCGGTATCCGCTATTTCCAACGTTCTCTGAAATTTTTGATCAAAAATCTACGCAGGGTCGGGGCGGTCTCGTGATCGCAGTCTTTCTTAACTTTTAGGGGGCTATGTGTATACATGTATCGTTTCGCAGCAGTTCCCGCTCACGTGTACACATGTATCATTCCGCAGCAGCTCGCCGGTATCCGCTATTTCCAGTTTCCGGGTTCCAAGGGACAAGGGGTCAACTCGAAAAAACCGGGAATCGTCCTCAAGAGTTATTAACAAAATTGTTATCTATATTAAGAAATAAGGAAGTAGGTAGATGTGTGTGGGTGGTCTCTTGAGTACCCCACATACTTCTTCACCACCTCATTTTGACCCCGTTTTGTCGCTCTTTCACCCCTGTTTTGACCCGTTTTCAGCCTCTGATTGCTGATCAGATTGCCTGTCCGGTTATTAGGCTTCCGCCTGTCCCCTCCCTGTCTATGACCGTGGAAATTGGAAATAGCGGATTTTGCGGATACAGCGGAATCGCTCCCCCCTGTCCCTCTCAATCTTTCGGAGCATGGAAACTGGAAATAGCGGAATCGGTGGATACAGGGAATCGACCTTTGAGACCGGAATCAAGATTTTTGGGATGGCGTGTCAGTCGCTGAAAAGATGCTTGAAGATGGGACGGGATCGCGGAGCGATCCCTATCCCCCTCACCATCATCATCACTTGATCGAATCCACAGCTTCCCGAAGTTCATCAACGTCCAATTGCGTGTAGACTCCCATCGTCAGATTGATATCGCTGTGCCTTGCGAGTCGCTGTGCTTTGCCCGGATGGACTCCGGCTCGTGCCAATGACGTTATGAACGTGTATCGGAGAGAGTGGAAGTCGAGAACTCTTCCCTGATCATCTTTCACTGCGATTTTGGCTCGTTTCAGATCCCGAGAGAAGACCTTCCCCGGAAGCCGTTGAGCGATCAAAGGACCGGGGAAGAGGAGTGAAGAAGAGGTGAGTGGGTTACTCACCAAAGGCTTCAACAATTCGATCAAGACCGGGTGAATCGGCAAAGACGCCTTCCTGCGGTTCTTCGTATTCGATGCTGACACGCTGAGAGTCTTCGTCTCCAAGTCGAATGATGAGAACGTCAAAGAGGCGATCTCGATTGACCTCAGACCGGTGTAAACGGCGATTGAATACAGAAGGACACGATCAGACGGGGACAGCTTCCAATTTGCTCCCCTGAACGTCTTCCGGCTTTCAGATGTGACCCACATCAATCTCCTCACCTCATCTTCGGTCATCGCCCTTCTGACCCGTCTTCGATCAGTTTGAGCGTTCAGCTTCCGAAGACCGGCAAACACGTCTTCGGTCGTCCGTTTGTCCTTCCATAAGAAGCGGGAGAAGCCTTTGATGGCTGTTAGATAGTGATTTGAGGTGACAACGCTCATCGACTTCTTGGCACGTTTTCGCCATGAAGCCAACGTGTTGAGAATCTTTCCCCCGTCCAGATCGTCAATCGTCTTCACATCGCATTCGGTCAACAGCTTGCGAATCCGCTCAATCGATTTCTCAACATGGTCCTTTGTATTGTTCTGCGATTCCAGATGCGTCTTGAACGCTTCCAGATGCTCCAGAATCGATCTTTCCCGATGTTCTTGAACTTTGTGAAGCCGTTCACCCGTCTCTCGTCTTCCGTACGCTGGAACGTCTTCAGAAGGTCATGTGACGTGTCTTCGTCTTCAGTCAGGGGAACTTGTTTCTTTTTCCCGTCGTAGGTCTTCAGGGTTCCGTACCATCGTTTTGAGTACAGGGTTCGGGGTTCAGCCCCCTTGACGCCTTTTGACGATCTTTTCTCATCCTTGAACCACTTCACACTTTGTTTCTTCCAGACGTTCACGTTCTCACTCCCAATGAGGGGAGCGACCTTCAATCAAGCGTTGTCCGCACGTTTGGACGCACCGTATTTGCACCAGTGGACGCACAAAACATCGTGCGGACACTGTACGGCAACAAAAAAACGCCTGATGAAATCCATCAGACGTTTTCGCAAGTCGCATGAAACACAAGAGTTTGATTGACCGAGGCGGGACTCGAACCCGCACGACCCTTTCGAGTCTCGGGATTTTAAGTCCCGTGCGTCTGCCATTTCGCCACTCGGCCTGTGGCCCTTGGGGCCTGGTCGAGAGAGGAGAGCGTTGAGCCCGCATTCAGCGCTGGCTCTCGTCTCTTCTCTCTCGTCCCTCTCCTCACGCATCGTCGAGGATATCGACAGCTGCGAATCGTTTGCCTTCCAGCATCTCCAGGCTCGCACCGCCGCCGGTGCTGACGTGGGAGACCTTGTCAGCGAAGCCCAGTTTTTGCACAGCTGCGGCACTGTCGCCGCCACCGATGATACTGATCGATTTGGAGTTGGCGATCGCTTCGGCGACGGTGCGGGTGCCGACATCGAACGGTGGCATTTCGAACACGCCCATCGGGCCGTTCCAGACGACGGTTTTCGCCGAGGCGATGATGTCGGCAAACATCTTGGCGGTCTCGGGCCCGATGTCGAACCCCTCATAGTTGTCGGGAATCTCGCCAGCCTTCACCACGATCTTGTTACAGCTGCCCTTGAAGTCGTCGCCGCAGTGGCTATCGACAGGGAGCACCAGCTTGTCGCCGCCAGCCTCGATGAGCTGGCGAGCGAGGTCGAGCTTGTCCTTCTCGACGAGGCTCTTACCAGTCTTGCCGCCTTTGGCCAGGGAGAACGTGTAGGCCATCGCCCCGCCGATCAGCACCTTGTCACAGATGCCGAGGAGGTTCTGGATTACGAGGATCTTGTCGGACACTTTCTTCCCACCGAGGATCGCGACGAACGGACGTTCGGGCTTCGAGATCGCGTCGGTCAGGTACTTGATTTCCTTCTCGACGAGAGCCCCGCACACACACGGCTTGTCGCCCATCAGCAGCGGGGTGAAGAACATCGACACATCTTTACGGTGGCAGGTGCCGTACGCCTCGTTGCAGTAGATGTCGGCGAACGACGCCAGCTTGGCGGCATAGAGCCGGACCGCGCGCGAGTTCTCGGGCAGTTCGGCTTCTGAGCCCGGCTCGACCTTCTGGAACCGGACGTTTTCCAGCAGCAGCACTTCGCCGTTCTTGAGAGCAGCGACTTTGGCCGAAGCATCTGGTCCGACCGTGTCCTTGGCAAAGTGAACCGGCTTGCCGAGGATCTCGCTCAGCTTGGCGGCACAGGGGGCCAGCGTGAACTTCTCGTCCCCGGCCTTCCCCTTGGGACGGCCCAGGTGGCTCATCAGAACCAGTTGTCCGCCACGTTCGATGACCGATCGAATCGAGGGGAGCGCTTCCCGGATTCGCCGATCGTCGGTGATCTTTCCCGAGTCATCCTGGGGGACGTTGAAGTCGACCCGCATGAGAACCCGCTTGCCCGCCACATCCACTTGAGAAATCGTTCGCTTGGCCATGCCGCTCGCCGTCTGCACCGAAAGTGAGTTGAAATCCACCAGACACAGCTGGAATCGTACGCCAGCGGGGGGAGGATGCCAAGGAAGGGGTGTTGTGGTTCACTTGGTCCCAGCCAGCCGGAGTGGTAGCCTTGTTCCACTCACTCGGGTGATCTGAGCGAGTTCATTGAGCTTTGCAGCCCAATCCCCCTGCCCTCTACCGGAACCCCTGCCCGTGGCTGAAAAACGCGATTTCGATGAGTTCCTGGAGAAGTTCCGGCGGCATCGGGAGCTGATGGTTGAGGAGCTGCACAAGGTCGTCGTGGGGCAGGACCATGTGATTGAGCAGATCCTGTCGGCGATCTTTACCGGGGGGCACTGCCTGCTGGTCGGAGTGCCGGGGCTGGCGAAGACGCTGGTGGTCAGCACGATTGCGAAGCTGCTGGATGTGCAGTTCAAGCGGATTCAGTTTACACCCGACCTGATGCCGTCCGACATCACCGGGACGAACGTGCTGGAAGAGGGCGAAGGGGGCCGACGCGAGTTTCGGTTCGTGCAGGGGCCGGTCTTCACAAACATTCTGCTGGCCGACGAAATCAACCGGACGCCGCCGAAAACCCAGGCTGCACTGCTTCAGGCCATGCAGGAGCATGAGGTCACTGTCTCCGGGCAGACATACCCGCTGCCGGAGCCGTTCTTCGTCATCGCGACACAGAACCCCATCGAGCAGGAAGGGACCTACCCGCTCCCCGAAGCCCAGCTCGACCGCTTCATGTTTAACGTGAAGGTCGAGTACCCGAAGCTCGAAGAGGAAGAACGCATCCTGACGACCACCACGACCGGCGAACGGGCCGAGGTCAAGAAGGTGCTGTCAGCCAAGTCGATCCTCTACCTGCAGAAGCAGATCAACCAGATCGAGGTCGGCCCGCTGACGATCAACTACATCGCCCGGCTGGTGCGTGCGACCCGCCCCAGCGATGGGTCAGCCCCCGCCTTCATCAAAGAGATGGTCGACTGGGGTGCTGGACCGCGTGCGGGGCAATACCTGATCCACGGAGCCCGTGCCGTCGCAGCCATGGATGGCCGACCCGCAGTGTCGTTTGAGGACGTGCGAAAGGTCGCCATCCCGGTCCTGCGTCACCGCATCGCACCGAACTTCCAGGCTCAGGCGGAAGGGTCGAGCAGTGATGATCTGGTCCGGCGGCTCCTGAACGAGATCCCCGAGCCGAAGGTGCCGAAGTACGAGTCACGGTAAGTCAGCGTAATGATCGAGACAGACAGGAATATCCGTCCCACCTCAGATTTCAATGGAACTGGCATCCCCGTCTGTTCCATTTTTTGAAGACCCAATGTGGAACGGCGAATCGCGTCCGCCGATGACTTCGTGGTTCATCCCAGCTTTCCCGTTTGTGAAAACGGATCCACGAACTCCACAAAACTCTCGAAGAACCCCCATTGAAATTCGCTCGAGAAATCCCCTCTCAGTGCCGAGGAATCAGCGATTTTCCACGTGGCAATTCGTCTTCCCCGACTTCGGCTTTCCGGAATAGAATCCGCCCCGCAATGAGACCGAGTCAGGGAAGGCTCGTGTCGCGCTGCGTCATGGAGTTCGGTGGATGCGCACAATCGCTGTGATGAATCAAAAAGGGGGCGTCGGCAAGACGACGTCCAGTGTCAATCTGGCTGCAGGGCTGGCTCGCCAAGGTCGTCGGGTTTGTCTGATCGATCTCGACCCCCAGGCCCACGCGTCGATTCACGTGGGTGTCGACCTTCACGGCGGTACGGATACGATTTATCAGGTCCTGTCGGGCAGCAAGACGTTCAATGAAGTCCGCCAGATGGTCGGCAGCAATTTGTGGCTGGCTCCTGCGAACCTTGATCTGGCTGCCACGGAACTCGAACTCGTCGACGCTCCCGGTCGTGAGTTCGTCCTGCGCAAGGCTCTCGAAGCGGCCCAGGCCAGCGAGCAGTTCGATTACATCGTCTTCGATTGCCCGCCGTCGCTGGGCGTCCTGACGATCAACGCCCTCACCGCCGCGACGGAAGTGTTCATCCCGCTGCAACCACATTTCTTTGCGTTGCAGGGACTCTCGAAGCTGTTCGAGACGACAGCTCTGGTGACACGCCGGCTGAACCGTCAGCTGAAGGTGTCGGGGATCGTTCTCTGTCTGTACGAGACGGGGACTCGGCTGGCGACCGACGTAACCGACGACCTGATGCGGTTCCTGGAGGCCAGCGATCCACAGGCTCCCTGGGCTGGAGCACGAGTCTTCGGCAGCAAGATTCGGCGGAACATCAAGCTGGCGGAAGCCCCCAGCTTTGGCCAGTCGATCTTTGACTACGCCCCCGGATCGGCGGGAGCCCTCGACTACACAGGCCTGTGCCAGGAAGTGATCCAGGCTGAGGCCCCGATGGTCCGAGCCGCCGCCTAGCGAGATCGTTACCGCCCCAACAGCTCGCGGACTTTGGCACCGATGTCGGGAGACTTCATCAACGTCTCGCCGACGAGCATTGCGTGGACATCCCCCGCGATCAGTCTCTCCACATCGGCCCGCGAGTGAATCCCGCTCTCCCCGACGAAGAGAATGTCGCCGGGGACTCGCGACCGCAGATCGATGCAGTGCTGCAGGTTCGTCTTCATCACCTTCAGGTCGCGGTTGTTCACGCCGACCAGTTGCGGGTTGAGACGCAAGACTCGCACCAGGTTTGCTGCGTCATGCAGCTCGACCAAAGCTTGCATGCCCAGTCCCGCCGCAGCCTGATAGAGGTCGCGCAGCTGGGCGTCGTCGAGACACTCGGCAATCAGCAAAACGCAGTCGGCCCCGACCGATCGAGCCTCCAGGATCTGATACTCGTCGAGAATGAAGTCTTTCCGCAGCAGCGGAACATCGACCGTCTGTCGAATCTGCCGCAGGTAGTCGAGGTGTCCCTGAAAGTACTTTTCATCGGTCAGGACGCTCAGACACGCCGCCCCGTTCTCGACATATGTCCGGGCGATCTCGGTGGCTGAGAAGTCCGCCCGAATCAGACCGGCGGATGGCGAGGCCCGCTTCACCTCGGCGATCAGTCCCATGGGGTGGTTGCGGAGCAAAGCGGCTTTGAAGTCCCGCACCGGAGGAGCGGTGAGGATTTGTCGCTCAAGTTCCGCCACGGTCACGCGGTTCCGCGCTGCGGCCACCTCGGTCCGTTTGTGGACCATAATCTGCTGAAGAATGTCGGCCATCTCTTGCTCTGTCAGATGCGAAGTCATTGTCAGGCCACACGATAGCAACTCTGACGTCCGTGTTCACCGTGACGAACCGGGAACACCAACGGTGAGTGGTTCTGCCTTTGGCGCACCGGTTGCTGGTGAGTCCTTTTGCCGCATTTTTGGTCCGGCAATCGGGCTGCCGTTCGATGACCTGGCTGTGGCATGGGAGCACGTTTCATGTGGGACATTGAACCCAAGCTGCTGGTTCTGCTGGCCTCGGCTGGGACGGGGATTTTGTTCGTTCTGGCGGTCGTGCAGGCCTACCGCATGGGGCGAGAAAAAGGGCTGCGAAGTCGGTCCGATCGCTTTGATCGCTTGTACGTGGAAGCCGACTTTTCGGGGACGAACTGGACCGTGTCGGACACTCGCGGTTCGGACTCTGCAAGCGTGTTGGGCACCATGAGTTTGAGCCAGTCCGGGGCTCGCGTTATGGCCGAGGGGACCGACCTTTTCAATCGTCGATGGTCCGCCGAAGGAGTCGCCTTTCGTCGAGGGGTGCATCTGCTCTTTGTGGAGCGTCGCGAACGATGGCATGCGGTCGGTTCAGTCCACCTGGATCTCGACGACTCGGGCCAGATGATGACGGGTGTGAAGAGCACCTGGGAGGGCAGCTCATCCGGGGGCTCCGTGCAAACAGTGGTCTGGAAGCGAGTTCCCACCGTAGAGCCCACGCCGATGTCATCCGACGTTGAGTTTCGGCATCATGCGCCCGCATCAGTGGCGAATCGTCAACAAGAGGTCTGGTCGGCCCAACCCGTTGACACATGAGTCCATGAAGTTGTTGATGTGCGACAGCTGACCAGTTCGATCCCGTTTGAACTGAATAACCGATAAGACCGTTCTTTCCGCCCGGTCGCTGAGCTTTGAGATTAAGAACTCCTTCGAAACCCCCACGTCAGTACGGCAGTTGCATTTCAAACACTTCGCAAGCGGTCCAGCCACTGGGGACGGCCGCGCTGTGATCAGAAGACACCAGAGAATCAAAGGAAGGCGTTATGTTCGGAAACAAGACCTCGAAACCTAAGGAAGCCACCATGGCGAATCCAGCTCCCGTACGAACTGCGTCTGCTGAAGAGCAGGCAGCAAAGGCTCCCAAGAACTACATCTCCGCGGGCACGGTCATCGAGGGGAACATCATCTCCACCGAAGACCTGCGGATGGACGGCACGATCAAGGGTGACATCAAGACGACCGGCTGTCTGATTCTCGGCAAGGAGTCGAACGTCGAAGGCAACATCCTGGCTGCCGAAGCGGAAGTCGCTGGCCTGATCACCGGAACCGTCGAGTCGAAGGGATCACTCACAATTCGTGCGACCTGCAAGATCTTCGGCGACATCGTCACTCGCAGCCTGAATGTCGAATCGGGTTCGTCCTTCAATGGACGTTGCAAAGTCGGTGGCGATACCGACGAGCGTTCCGCTCCAACGGCCCGCCCCGCTGTGGCGGCTCCCGCAGCTGCTCCGGTGGCTGCAGCTGTTGCCAAACCGAAGGCGTAATGAACGCGCGCGGTCGCTCTCTCGCGGATGAGGGAGAGGCAGCGAATTTCCGAGGACATCAGCCCGAAGCGATTCAACCCGCGGTTTCACCTTCCTTTGTGGTGGGTGGAATCGCTTCGGCGGTCCTCGATCTGGCCCCGTCAATGTGGCGGAGTTTCCTGGGTGTGGATTCATCTGGAGTGCCCCGTGAGGCGAGCAGTCACAGAACTCGAAGAGCAACTCCAGCAGTTGAAAGGCTCGGGCTCTGAGCTGTCCGCAAGACTGCGTGGAGTGGCCGCGGCACTGGTCAATCCCGGGGTGTGTCCCGACGAAGACCTGCAAGACGTGGTGAGTTCCTACCAGGAGCAGTGGGACAATCTCAGTTCTGCCATGCAGATGACAGAGAAGAATCTCTCCACAGAGAACGGATCGATCTGGGAGAAGTTCGAGAGGCGTCTGGAGGACCTCCGCAAGGCGGATGAAACACTGGCACTCCTGGAGCCCGTGGAGCAGATCTGTGTACCGGCTGGATCGGAGTCGCTGTTGGCCCCGGCTCATCAGCTCTTCCGCGAGGTGGTGAGTCGTCTCCAAAAGTCTCCGTGGTCAGAGGCCACTTTGATTGAGGATGTACGAGCTGGTCGTCATCCGCTCTGTCGTCTGGTGTCACTGGTCGGTTCATTACAAGAACTGACCGACGATCAGTGGGCTGTGGAGATGAATGCCATGCAACAGGCGTTTGGCGTTGCTCTCTCGACAGCTCTCGCTCGGGGGAAGTTGTCGTTGTCGACGGCTCCACGAGTTGTCAGCTAATCGGACTCCAGTTGGAAGTCAGCAGTCAGGCTCAAGGTGAGCCATTCTAAGACAATGGGAATGCATCATGAGTAGCGGACAATATCGACGACTGCTGACCAATCTGCCTTCGATGGCAGCTGTGGTGAATGCATTTCAATCGCCCGATGTCCAGTTGGCGGTTTATCGCACGCTGATTGATTCGTTGCTCGATGCGACTTCGGACGATGCGAACAGCGGGGCTTCCCGCAGCTCCTCACGAATCCGATCACGTCCCGGCGAACTCGATCTGGTCGAGGGGGACAACATCCACTCGATCATGGCCGAGTAAACCTGCTCGACGACCCGGTGTTCACTCTCTCATCGGAGTGGCGAACGTCACTCCTCTCCGTAAAGACATGAGTCATGTCCATCGATCCCGAGACACTGCGGCAACGTCTCCAGCAACTGCGCCTGGCAGGTGTGCGACTGGCCGAACTGTTGCAGGGGCACGCCGATCGATTGGAAACCGGTGAATCGCCCCCGTCGACTGATCTTGTGATTGAGCTGAAAAAGTACCGCGAGCAGCACGCAAATCTGTCCGCACAGTTATCTCCGGAAGCCAATGCTGCGAGTCCGCAGCGCCCACGTTCGCTCAACGAGATCGAGCAAGACCTTCAGCTTCGCGAGTCCGCTCAGAGTGCCCTGTCCGTGGCGCGCTCGATTCTTCATCTCAAGACGCGAGATGGTCAAACGCTGGCCAGTCTTGATCTGATGCAGTCGGAAGCACGCGACCTGATCGCCAGTCACGGCGACAACTTGCCATCCGACCAGTTGCAGTTGTTCGTCGATGGGCAGCATCCCTGGCATGACCTGCTCCGCATGATTCACCAAGGTGATTCGCTTCCCGATGCGGAATGGACGACCCTCAATGCGTCGATTGAATCGTCGCTGGGACGATCGGTGGCCATCGCAGTCGCTAGGGGACGATTAGAAATCACTTCGTCAGCGCAAGACGATGACGAGCAGATGGCTTCAAAGGTTCCACCCCAGCCGGCTGACCAGGCACTCGCGCGACCTGCAATCGAGCCCGGGAACTCGGCATCTCCTGCAAGTCGCCCCACGATTTCATCGACGAAGCAATCGGGCCGAGTGGTAGTCCCCGTGGAGGCATCCTCTCAGCCCCCTCCGCCAAGCCCGCTGCTTTCATCGCGACTGGACGGGTCGACCGATTCGGTGTTCGATGACATCGAGCCCGTGCCGTTGAATCGTAAGTTCGCTTCTCAGCCGTCCGGGGGTCAGACCTCTGGCGGGCCGTCCCTCATTCCGGCCAGTTACGGAGCGAACAGCATCTTCGATGAGCCGATTGACGAGCCCCGCCGGAGTCAGCGAGGAGCTGACGTTACGGTGGAGTCACCTCAGCCCACTCGTCCCACTTTCAAATCACACTCGCCACTGGCGGAGCGATTGCTCAGCTTGGCAAGGTTCTCCGATGCGACGGGAGCTGCGGCCAATCTCGCCACGATGATTCTCAATGGGCCGGAAGCAGACCGCGCGGACCTGTTGCCCGACCTCATTCTGCATCTGATTCATGAGAACCGATCGGGACTGGCTTTCCATTTGTCGCGTTGTCTGGAAGCTCGTGCGAATCGGAGGCGACCGTTTGTTCCGGCCTGGCTGATTCGGACCTGGGCGTTTGGTCATGCGCTGAACTTCCCGAAAGGACAGCTGGCGGGACAGCTGCAGGATGAGTTGCAGTCGCGGCCGATGAACGATTTGCGAGAGGGAACGCCAGAATGGAGACTGGCCCTGTCACTCCTTGTGAGAGCCTCCACTCTGCGGCCGGCCATCATTGCTCCCGGCACGCGTGCAGCGTCTCTCCTGCGGGACTTCGAACTGCAGGAGGGATGTGTTCAGCTCTACAACTACTGCTCGCGAATCGGTGCCTACGGCGAGAGAATACAAGGTGTACTTCCAGGTACCTTCAAGCAGTCGAGTTCGAGTCTTTCGCAAGCAGAACAACTCGCGAAGCTACGATCCGACCTGACAAGCTGGAAGGAATCCGCGAACACGATCCCCTTGAAGTTGCAGGTCACCTCTCAACTGTTCCAGAAGGCGGGTTGGAGTTTGCGGGCCGGAACCAGCCAGCGGCATCAACAGGCAGCATTGGATTGGGCAAGCTGGCTGATCGCAGCTCGGATTGGCGAATCGTTGACCTCGCCCATTCTGGAAGATCAGCGTCGCGAGCTGGTTCGCGTCAAAGCTGATATCGATGAAGTCACCGCGCAGCTCTCCGCCTCCGAATCGAGTGAGGGGCATCGCCAGTTTTCTCAGCCCGATGTTCGGGCCTATCTGAGACAGGCGGTCACTTTTGCACAGCGGTGGATCAGCCTGCATCACAGCCCGGCTCAAGGAGACTCGCAGAACTATTTGCCTCAAGCTGCGACGGAGTTGCGAGCTGAGATTCAGACACGCCACGAACCGGTGCTGGAGGAGCTGCGGGCTCTGGCGACCGAACACTCGTCATTTGAAGTTCGAATGGCGGTGAGTTGCCTGATGCAGTCAGTGCAGGAGGTTCACCGTCTCGTTGATCCAAACATCCCGGCCGAGTTGCATGAACCAGATCCCCGCCATCTGCTGCATGCGGAACTCTTGAAGATCGCGGATCTTCGCGTAGGGGCGAACTGGGAGCCCGAGGCCGACCTGCCGTCACTGGAGGAGGAGATCCTGCAGTTCCTTTGCCAACCACAGCCTGACTGGTTGATGGCATTCAAGATGCAATCAGCTCGCGGGCATCATCATCTCGCCGAACGGATTCTCTCATTGTCGCATTGGTCGAATGCCGAGCGAGTCGCACTCCAAGGGGTGCTGGAGTCGGATCGGCAACGCCAGCGTACGGACTTTGTGCGAGAGCTGAATGAAGTCAAAACGCTGCTGGCCGAGTCGGTCCAGCTCGACATTTTGAAAGACATCGAACGGACAGGGTTTGAAACCCGGATTGAACGACTCGGACGGATGGTTGAGTCCGACAAGGATGTAGCAACCGGAGCATCGGAGCTAGGGCGAGTCCGAGAGCTGTTGATCAAACGACGCGAACGAGAGGCCGATCGCATTCGCAGCCGACTCCGCCAATTGAATGCTCCATCGACCCAAGAATCCGATGGGAACAAATCGTCCGAGTCTCCATCGGGAACGACTCGGCCGCGCGGCTGGGTGATGGACTTCGACCCATAGATCGAATGCGAAGTGTGAAGTCCTTGAGTTGAGCTGTTCTGTTTTCACTGACCGAGTCGTATCTCCGAAGGCCAGGCAATGACCATCCCGAATCTCGCACAACGTGCCTGGCGACCGAGTACCACTCTCGGCCGTGAAGCATTGTTGCAGTTGCTGAGAGAACGGTTGAGGTCAGAGAAGCGACTGGTTATCGGCACCGATCCGATACTCAACAACACCTCCGGTGTTGGGCAGACTCATCTGGTCTCGAAGCTGGTGGAGATTCACGCGGGCGATGTGACGGCGTTGATCGAGTTGTCAGGTCAATCACCCGTTGCCTGGCAAGCGTCGCTCATGCGTGCGGCCCGTCAGCTGGGGCTTCGCCAGACACGGTTTCGTCGACTGGCCGATTTGACGGGAGCCATTCGAGGCTGGTTGAAGAGTCATGAGAACTGGTTGCTGGTGGCCGATTCGTTGAGTGGGTTGCGTGAGTTAGATGACCTCACAGCGGGTTGCGACTCCGGCCAAGTTATCGCCATCCTCCGTCAAACGTCTCCGGGAAAGATCCCGAACTGGCCCGCAGCTGTCCCCCTGGGATCGCTCTCTTCGGACGATGCATTGAAATTGTTGGGCGAGGCGATTGGGCGTGAATGGCACAACACTTCGGAGTTGATCGCTGCCACACAAGTGGTGGCCACTCTGGAGCGGATTCCTCGATCGGTCGTTCTGGCGGGGCGTGCCATGCGGCTTGCTGAGAATGGGCCACAAGTGCTCCTGGCGTCACTCAAGTCGCGAATGTCCAGTTCCGTCCAACTTGCGGTGCTATCACAGCTGTTGTCGTCAATTAAGCAGCGAGATCCTGATGCCTATCGGTTGTTAGCGGCTCTGGTCGCCTGTGGGCCGCACTTTGTTTCCAACGCTTTGTGCCAGCAGATCGCCAGTCGACTGCCCCATCCTGCAACGGCGATCAAACTGCTGCTTGAGAGTGGTTTACTGGAATGGGACGACAAACATTCGGCTTGTCGAGTCGTCGCACATGCGAGTTTGATGCAGTGCATTCCTCAAGAATCACTGGCTGGAGGCGCTCGACTGGCGGGTGAAGTGCTCCCGCCGAGAGTGGTGCGCAATCGCTTGCACGAGCATGTGTGCGGCGAGGTCGACCGAACCGGCGAGCGGGATGAGTTCGCTGAGCAGCGGGTGGCCATCGGGCAAGTCCTCGCGGAGAACGAGACGCTGACTCCACCGGACATGCAGCTGATAAGAATCGCAGCTGATATCGCCCACGATCTGATGCTTCCAGACGAGGCCGAGACACTCCTGATGCGAGTTTTGCAGCAGGCTGTGCAAGCGGAGAATCGGGCAGAGTCTGTGCTTCAGCCGTTACTGGAACTGGCAACTGCACTGCAATCCCGCGAGCAGTTTTCGCTGGCGCGCCGACGCTGGAGACAGGCGGTTGAGTATTGTCCGTCGCAGAGTCCGATGTCTGTCGAACTGATGCTGGCCATTGCCGAGATTGATCTGAATGAAAATCGGCTTGATCGAGCGATGGCCCGTCTGGCATCGGCAGGCGAGATGATCAGGCAGCTATCGTCATCGCCTCACACTCAGTTGATGGAAGGGGCTCGCCGGCATCTCAAGGCGGGTTTTCTACTGGCTCGCGGAGATCTGGCTGGGGCTCGCGATCTATTTCGTCGGGCGCTGGAGCTGCGAACGCCGTTGCTGCCGTGCGATCATCTGCACCTGATGCGGAATCGATTGATGCTGGCCCGGACGGAGTTCCTGCTGAAGAACTATGCCGCGAGCGAGCGGATTCTTCTGGAGGAAGTCGCGATCCGGGAGAAATCGCCGCACGTCTCAGAGGCGGAACTCGCTGTCGCCTGTAGCTTTCTGGCTGAACAGTACTACCTGAGTGGCCGGTTGTCGGATGCTGAGCCGGTGTGCGAACGCACGTTGGAGTTGCGACGAGCATTCTTGCCAGCAGGTCATCGGTTGCTGGGAGAGACGGCCAATCGACTGGCTGTCATCAAGTCGGCACGTGGAGCCTTCAAAGAATCGGACGCTCTTTTTCGGGAAGCCTTATCAAGTGTTGAGCAAGCCTGTGGCGAAGAGCACCCCGAGGTCGCTCGCGTCCTGAACGATCTGGCGGAAAGTCTGTTCGCTCAGAACAAAGTTGAACCCGCTCGGCGACTGTTGGAGAAGGCCCTTTACATCCAAGAGAAATCGCTACCGCCGAAGGACTCCCGGCTCAGTCGTACGCGGTGTAACCTGGCATCTGTGTATGTTACGCGTGGGCGATTTGCTGAGGCGGTGCGTCTCTATGAACGCGATCTCGCGGAACGCCAGTCGCAGCAAGTTCCCGACAAGGCATTGCTCGCGACCTCGCTGAATAACCTGGCTGAGGCGTTACGCTCCTTGGGCCGGAATGCAGAGGCTGAACAGAGGCTTGAACAAGCCTTGGCCCTGCGCGAGGAACTGGTCGGTCTCGAGCATCCACAAGTCGCGCAAGTGCTCAACAACTTGGGCTACCTGCACCTGCAGCAGCATCGATATGAGCAAGCTCACGAATGTCTGCTACGGGCATTGCGGATTCGACAGTCGTGCCTGTCGGCGAACCACCCTCATCTGGCAACCACGCTTGGAACTCTGGCTGAGATTCATTTCTCTCAAGGCCAGTACGAAGAAGCCCGGCCGCTCTACCTGCGGGCGATTGAAATTGCCCGGAATGCATTCGGTGAGCGGCATCCCCAGGTGGCATCGCTGCAGATCTGTTCGGCTCGTAATGAGCTGCGGCTTGGTCATATTGGGCGTGCAGAGCTGATGTTCTTGAGAGGTCAGACGACCGTCGAGGACATTCTGGGCGCGAATCATCGGATGTCGTCTCGCGTGTTGCTCGGACTGGCCGAGTTGGCTCATGCGGAGAAACGCTATGAGGCCGCCTTCCCGATGCTCGAACGCTGTCTTTCGATTCAACACGGGACGATGTCAGCGCAGCGACTGGAGATCGCCGAGACACTTCAACTGATCGCCGTGAACCTCACAGCTCGTGGCCTGCATCGAGACGCGTTGCCAAGGATTACAGAGGCGCTTGAGATTCAGCAGCGGATGCTCAGCCCACAGCATCACGAGTTGATTCCCAGCAAGTGGCAGGCGGGTTTGATTCATCACCAGTTGGGCCATGCGGTAGAGGCGGAAGAGGCGTTCCGCTTTGTGATCGACCATGCGGATACTGCGACGCAGTCACATCTGGTCAATGCGGCCAGGGAGCAGCTGCCAGATGTACTGGTCCAGTTGCAGCAGTACGACGAGGCGGCAGAACTGCTCACCCGGAAGGCCGAAGCCTTGCAGTCCGAGGGAGCTTCGTTTGGTTTGCTCAATGTCTACAGCCAGCTGGCGGGGGTGCATTATCTCCGCAATCAACCCGCAGAGGCGGCCCCACTGATGGAGAGGTGCGTGGAGTTGAGTGAGCAGCTACACGGTGCCGACTCGCCAGAGACAGCCAAGCATCTCGACAACCTCGCGGGCGTACGTTTCCTGCTTAGTGAGTACATGAACGCGGAGCCCGCGATTCGGCGGTCGATTGAGATCTTGGAAGCGGAGACTCCCCCTCGACCCGCAGCTCTGGCCAAAGCCCGCGAGAACTACATCGAGCTCTTGCGCCATACGAATCGCATCGCGGAAGCCGACCAGATGGCCTCCCTCGCGACGACCTCGGCCGATCCCGTACCGGCCCAGGTCGCGACATCTTTGCCCAGCTCACACGTACTGGATGACCTTTAGGAAGCACCATGACTCCTGTTGCGACTGGCGATCTCGTCCGGATTCACTACACGTCGCGCTCTCTCGAAGGGAGCGTGATCGAGACCAATGATCTGCGTAACCCGCTCGAGTTTCGTGTCGGGGCGGAGGATCTCATTCCGGGGTTGAGTCTCGGCCTCATCGGCATGCAGCTAGGAGAGTCTCGCACGATCACAGCTCCACCGGAGCGAGCCTTTGGTCGGTACAACCCGGAACTCGTACAGAGCATTCCTGTCTCCATGCTTCCGGAAGAGGCCCAGGCGGGCGATCAGCTGGCCGCATCCGTGCGTGGGACGACTCTCGATGTGTGGATTCAAAAGCGATCCAGGCTCGAGGCTGTGGTCGATGCGAATCATCCGCTGGCGGGTGAGACGCTGGTCATCGATGTCAAAGTGGTCGGTCATGTGCCGAGGTCGTGATCGGGCTGTGCCGATTGTGATTCGTGTTCCGTTTCGTCAACACGAGATTCGGAGTCTCGACGCATGATCGGAATGGCGAGAGGTCATCGCGGTTCATACAAGGAAAGTTGAGCCAAGGTCGACTGACAAGTTGTGGGTGTTGTGGGTTCTGTCGAAGGCGGTTGGCGATGTCTTGATCGCCGGAAGTCGAATTCAATTTCTCAAGGGACCGGCGTTCGCTGTTCTCTTTCCAGTGTCTGGTCCAGGACGATCTGAAATGTCCCTGAAACTTACTGCGGAATCTTTTCTGACAGGCATCAAGCAAAGCGGTCTGGCTGAGCCCGATGCGATCGACACGCTGGTGAAAACCCTGCGAGGGGAAGGTGTCGACATCGGAAACTCCGCGGCCTTGGCAGATGCGATGGTATCCAAGGGTGTCATCACTTCCTGGCAGTCGGAGAAGCTGTTGCAGGGGAAGTTCAAGGGCTTCATACTTGGGCGGTACAAGCTGCAGAACCTGCTCGGTAAGGGCGAGATGAGCTCGATTTATCTCGCAGAACACACTCGCATGAAGCGGTTGTGCGCGATCAAGGTGTTGCCCGCGAACAAGGTGCGTGACACATCGTACCTGGGACGCTTTCACCGCGAGGCTCAGGCTGTCGCTTCACTCGATCACCCCAACATTGTTCGGGCCTATGATGTCGATACCGAGACGGAAGGCGGCGTGGAGATTCACTTCCTGGTGATGGAGTACATCGTCGGGCAGGACATCGAGAAGCTGCTGGAATCGAAGCAACAGTTCACTGTCGTCGAAGCGGTCGATTACATCCGCCAGGCAGCTGAAGGTCTGTCACACGCGCATGAGAACGGGCTGGTTCATCGCGACATCAAGCCGGGGAACTTGCTGGTCGATGCCAAGGGAGTGGTGAAGCTGCTCGACCTGGGACTGGCCCGGTTCTTCCGCGATACGGTCAGCGAATCACTGACGATCAAGCATGACGAGAAGGTCCTGGGAACGGCCGATTACCTCGCTCCCGAACAGGCAGTTGACAGCCATGCCGTCGACGAGCGGGCGGACATCTACAGCTTAGGCTGCACGCTCTACTTTGCATTGACGAGGCATCCCCCCTTTACCGATGGAACACTGGTCCAGCGGTTGCTGGCTCATCAGACCAAGGCCCCTCCACCGATCAGCCGGGAACGTGCGGATGTCCCCGAAAGCCTCACCGCAATCATCAACAAGATGATGCAGAAGCGGAAAGAAGATCGCTATCAGTCGGCCGCTGATGCGGCAGCTGCGCTGTCCAAGTGGCTGGTGGAAAATGGGGGCACGAAGTGGCGACAAAGTCACCCCGCACTGGTGGCCCGGTTTGCGAGTCTCGATGAGGTCCCACGTCGTCGACCGGACGCGGCACAGAATGTTGACCGTCGGTCTGGTGAATCGAAACCGATCGGAAGTCCCGTGGCGGCGTCTCGTCCCGGAGGAGGCGGCAAGCCGAAGAAGTCGCGCCCGAGTTCACCCACAGTGCCGACAAAATCGGCTCCGCTGGCAACGCCCATTCCACAAGTCGATGCTCTGGCCGAGATCGTTCATGCGGCTCCGGTCGCTGAAGTGGCTCCCGGGGAAGCTGCGGCTTCGCATCCGATGTGGATCTCAGCTCCGCCATCAGCTCCCCTGGCGGCGCCTCCGCTTCCAGCTGTGGTGCGGACATCGCCGAATAATCGCATCGACCGGCGCGTGATTTATCTGGCGTCGCTGGTGATCGGCGCAGTGCTTCTCGTGGCGGGCGTGGGATACAAACTCGTTGCGGGTACCGACGAGGGAAAACCTCCGGTGGTTCAGCCAGAAGCTCACCAGTCGCCGACCAAATCGACGATCGGTCCGTAAGCAGCAGACGAATTCGCCGCCACCCGAACAAGCTGTGAACTCAGTGGCTCTCGGAGGCGCAGAACTTGTCATAAGCCGCTTCGTCGAGCAGCTGATCAACTTCGCCGGGCGAGGTGAGTTCCACCTCGATCATCCAGCCCTTGCCATACGGATCGGTCGAGAGCACGCTGAGGTCCGACTCCAGATCGGAATTCACCTTAGTCACGGTGCCGGAGACGGGAGCGTACAGGTCGCTCGCGGCTTTCACGCTCTCGACGACACCGAAGATCTGCTTCGCCTTGAAGCTCTTGCCGACAGCTGGCAGCTCGACATAGGTCAGGTCGGTCAGCTCTTTAACGGCAAAGGCACTGATTCCGATGGTGGCCTTGTTACCGTCACGGCGAACCCATTCGTGGGATTCCGCGAATCGCAAATTAGCGGTCTGGGACATGTCGAGCTTCCTGCGTCTGATCGTGAAACAACGGGGAGAAGAATCCGATGCGGCCACTCGTCGTGACCGCCGGAGTTACCCGCAACAGCTGCCGCCTTCTGGAGACGTGCCCTGCTCCTTCTCGATTTCGCTGATCTGGTCGAGCCGGCGCTGATGGCGTCCGCCTTCGAATTCAGTGCGAATCCAGATCTCGACGATCCGGTTCAGCAATCGCTCGCCGAGCATATCGGCCGAGAGACACATCACGTTGGCATTGTTGTGCCGACGGCTGGTTTCGGCGGTGACATCATCGTGGCAAGTCACTGCACGGACACCGCGGAACTTGTTGGCTGTGATGCACATGCCCATGCCAGTGCCGCAGATCAGAATGCCACGATCGACGGTGCCATTCGAGACAGCTTCCGCGACCTTGGAGGCGTAGACCGGGTAATCGACCGGGGAGGACTCTTCCGGTCCCATGTCGATTGCTTCGTGGCCCAAGCCTCGCAGCTGGTCCAGAATGAGGCCCTTGACGCGGACGCCTCGATGATCACTTGCCACAGCGATACGCATGTCCCACTCGCTTCATCAATCTTCGGATAGCACTCGATCAAGCCAGTGTTCCAGACACTGGCGAATCTGATCACGACACTCTGCATAGACCGAGTAATCTCCCCCGATCGGATCGGGGATGTCATACCCATCGACGCAGACTAACTCCACCTTGGAGGCACTCAGAGGGAAGGCTCCCGCGACCGCTGAATGATGACGCGAAGTCATCGCCAGGATCATGTCGGCCCAGGCCACCAGTTGTTCTGTCACTGGCTGACTGGTGTGGTCAGACAGGTCGATGCCCTCTTCACGCAGGATGTCGAGGGTCTCGGGACTGGCTGGGGCTCCCGGGAAGGCAGCCACACCCGCCGAGGACACCATGTATCCGCGACGGATCAACTCTTCCTCCACACATTCTAATCGTTGGCAGAGCAGACTGCGAAACAGTCCCTCGGCCATCGGGCTCCGGCAGGTGTTCCCCGTGCAGACGAAGACCACCAGCTTGGCCATCAGCTGGGCGATCTGCGTCTCGGAGTAGACACCGGGCTGGGCGATCGACCATTCGCCCGTCTGGGTGAAATGGACAGCCGTGGCTCCCTGCGGGCAGGAGACGAATCCGGCGTTGACGATCAGTCCGATCCATTCGCCCCACTTCTGGGCCAGTTCCAGTCCATCCGCTGCGGCCCAGCTTCCTCCGCCCGGAGCAGGCATTTCGACCGCGACCAGTGGTTCTCGCAGAACGCGCGACAATCCGACATGAATCGGATGGCCGAAGCTCGCAAACCTCAGCGGCTGGCTCTCCAGGTGCGCGACCAGCGGTCCTGCCAGCGGAGGTCCGACCCATTTTGATGTCGACGCGAACTCCAGTATCACCGGGCCGGGCCAGCTGCGCTGGGCGAGTCGCTTGGCGGATGGAGGAACGCGATCGATATAGTCCTCGACCTGCCCCGCGTCCGCCAAACAGAGATTGAGCGGGCGATTGACGGATCGAGCGAGGTCGATCAGTCGGCTGACCCCATCGGCATTGACCGACGATGTGGCCAGCAGATACCCGCTCTCGCTGGGCAGTCCGACCAGCTGCGGCTCTCGAATGGCATCGAGTGCCGCCTGGACGACCGTGCGATGATCGCCGGGAGCGGAGTAATCAATCACTCGAGTCATAAGCCGTCAATCCGCGTGGCCCGGGTCGGGCCGGTTACTCACTTCTCCCTCGCACGAGTGTGCGAAGGAGAAGCCCAATTCTACCACCCGAAGGCTGGTTTAGTGTCCTGACTCCGCGGCAATCTCCTGTTCGACGTTGACCGCCTTGTAACCGCCGCGAGCTTTGAAGTAGAGAATCAGGAGCAGGTAACAGACCGCCATCGTCGCGGGGACATAGGCGGTGAGCTTCAGAGCCATTTTTCCGCCGTAAACACCCGCTTCATCGACGGGTGCCTTATCCGTTCCCGCGTTTGCCTTCGCGGTGCTCCACCAGTCGGCCAGCTTCTTGATGTTCCCGTTGTCGTCAGAAAGCTTCTTCTCGGCGACGAGCTTCACATCACGGTCAAGTTCCTGACCTCCATTGTCCAGCACACCCACCTTGGCTCCGTCCAATCCCGCAGCGGTATAGCCCATGAAGTGGCTGGGTTCTGCGGCCTTGTAACGTTCGAACACTTCTGGAGTCTCGGCCAGCTTGGCAGAGGCGTGGTAATCCTGTTTAAATCCGATCGCCGGTCCGCCGAGCAGACCCGCAGAGAGCATCCCAGCTGCTCCCAAAGCGCCAATCGCGATCGCTCCACCCTTCGGGAATTGCTCCGAAACCACGCCCAGCATTGTGGGCCAGAGGAACGTTTTGCCCAGTGCGTACACGGTCGCTGCGATGATACAACCTGCGACCGTTGTCGCACTCCCCAACAGGGTCAGTCCAGTAGCACCAAGGATACCACTGACCATGAGCAGGCCGAGTGGCGAGATCTTGTGAACAATCGGGCCAGCCACAAACCGCAATGCGAACATCAGCAACGATGTGTAGACGAACAATGCCAGACCATAGGCGGGATTGTTCATGATCGATCCGGTGATCTTGCTGATCCACGAGTCGGTTCCGAGTTCCACATAACCCACCATCGCATGAATGATCAGCAGGAAGATCATCAGGGGAGCAGCCAGCGTTCCGATCATCTCACCGACCGAAATACCCGCAGTGGCAGCTTCCGACTTGGGGAACTTCTGGCCGAGCAGCATCGCTCCGTAAGTGATCACGGGGATCATGAACAGCGACATCTGGATCTTCCAGTCGACGGCCGCGCGGACGATCTGATCTCCGTTCTTGACTTCCGCCATGAAGAATGAGGCCAGTCCGCCCAGCACCAATCCCGCAGGCCAGCCCGCGTGGAGGATGTTGAGGTAGTGCGTTTTGTTCTTGGGGAAGAGCGTCGCAGTCAGTGGATTGACCACTGCTTCGCACAGACCGTTTCCGATGGCGAAGATGAACATGCCCCAGAACAGACAGTTGAACGCGGCGACTTTTCCACCCGAGGTGAATGCAGCGGGCGCGCTGTACGTCAACACTGCTGAAACGACATGGCACAGGAAGGCCGCAGCCATCAGCTTGCCATAACCGATTTTGTCGGCGATCAGCGAGCTGAGGATAATGACGATCCCGAAGCCGGTCAGACCACCACCAGTGATCCCGCCGAGTTCGGTCATCGAGAATCCGAACTGATTCGCCCACTGGCCCAGGATTCCCCCGCGAACGGAGTAGCCCACACCGGCAGCGAGGATGGCCATAAAGCCGGCCCAGAGCAGACGGTATGCGTTCGGCGCGATGGCATCGCTGTGATTACTCGAATTGATTTCGGTGCTCATACCCGGGGAACTCTTTGGTGTGGTGGCAAGGAGTGCGACATCGGGTGGCCGGCGACAGCTCTGCGAACGCTCACAACCTGTGAACTCGCCCCGTACGTCACATGAGAAGTGCCTGATCGTATCCGCGTGCGGAACGCAATTCCACGCACCACAACCCCTTCTGCCGGGGAGAATGCCAATTGGCCGGTCGCAGAAACGGGGCCGCTCGACTTGCCCCCAATGTGCCTGGATGGTTTTTCCGGAGGGAGCGGTGCCTCGCTGAGTTGCCTAGCCGTGGAGTGAAACGTCTACAGGCGGGCCTACGTCGTAGCGGCTGCTCGGGCTGTGCAGCGTAGAACACTCAAGAAGTGAGGAAAAACTCTCTCTCCATTTATGCCCTCTGATCCAAACCGTACACCTGACAGGCAGTTATGACACCGCTTGTCCGGGCAATTTCGCAGTCTGGAGACGAATCCTCTTCTCTCGCTCGAATTTCTGAGCTATGAAACCTGACATCGGCAGCTGGGGGTGATCCCGGCGGTCGATCCCGCCCCGCAGGAATCAACCGGGGCTCACTCTGACCCCCTCTCCGAGTTTCTCATGCAGACCATTCTTGTCACTGGCGGCTGTGGCTTCATCGGATCGAACTTTATTCGGATGGAGTTGGAGAAGTACCCCGAGCTGTCGATCATCAACGTCGACAAGCTGACCTACGCGGGCAATCCTGAGAATCTCGCCGACCTTAAGGACAATCCCCGCTACCGGTTCGAAAAGGTCGACATTTGCGACCGGATCGAGATCGAGCGGGTGTTCGGCAGTGCCAAGATCGACGCGGTACTGAACTTCGCCGCCGAGAGCCATGTCGACCGCAGCATCCTCGACAGTGGTCCATTCATTACAACCAATATTATCGGCACGCAGACGCTGCTCGACGCCGCTCGCAAGTTCAACATCCCTCGCTATCTGCAGGTCTCGACCGACGAGGTCTACGGCTCGCTCGGCGACACCGGGTTCTTCACCGAGGAGACCCCGCTGGCTCCCAACAGCCCGTATTCGGCGTCGAAGACCTCGGCCGACCTGCTCGTGCGGGCCTACTATCACACGTTCCATTTCCCGGCGATCACGACCCGCTGCTCGAACAACTATGGGCCATACCAGTTCCCCGAGAAGCTCATCCCGCTGTTCATCTCGAACCTGAGCAACAACCAGCAAGTCCCGGTCTATGGTCAGGGGACGAACATTCGCGACTGGATTCATGTTCTCGACCACTGCCGCGGCATCGACGCAGCCCTGCGCAAGGGACGTGTCGGCGAGGTCTACAACTTCGGTGGTCGTTGCGAGATGACGAACATCGCGCTGACGAAACTCTTGTTGAAGCTGCTGGGCAAGCCCGAGAGCCTGATTCGCTATGTCGCCGACCGTCCGGGGCACGATCTGCGTTATGCGATCGATTGCACCAAGGCCGAAAAGGAACTCGGCTGGACACCCGAGTACACGTTCGACCGAGGGATTCAGGAGACGATCGACTGGTACCTGTCGCATCAGGACTGGGTCGGTCGCATTCGCTCCGGGGAGTACATGAAGTACTACGCCGAGCAATACGGCAAGCGCCTCAGCTGACTCATCGACGCATGAGCAATGGTCAATGAGTCGGTCTACCAAGACCTCGCGAAGCCAGAACAGTCGCTGTTCTGGCTTTTGGCGTTTTGATCCGGATCGTATATCGTGCCGTGACTGTGGATCACTCCGGGCGCTGACGCTTCCGGCTTGTCGGCACATGGAATACTCCGCGTGGTTTCGCAATTAGCCCGCTAAGCTCTAGAATCAGTTCTCAACTGCATACTGGTCGCGACAGACTTGAAAGGGCTTATCGTGGCAGACGCTCTGGAACGCCGGACAGTGCTCATCGTGGAAGATGAGCCCATCATTCGTAACACGCTGGCCGAGTTCCTGACCGGAGAGGGGTTCGAAGTCACCAAGGCCGGGAACGTGGCCGACGGTTTGCAGGCCGCCAAGAAGCAGGACTTCCACGTCGCGATCTGTGACGTGCAACTGCCCGACGGTGACGGGGTGGCTCTTCTCCGCAAGTTACAACGGATTAACTCTTCGGTATTCGGACTGATCATCACGGCATACGCCACGGTGGAGAACGCCGTCGAGGCCTTCAAGGCGGGGGCTTTCGATTACCTGGTCAAGCCGGTCATCCTCGATGATGTGCTGAATAAGCTGAAACGCGTCTTTGAATTTCGCCAGCTGTTTATTGAGAACCAGGCGCTGCGGCGTGAGCTTTCCCAGCCGCAGAACTTTGAGCAGATCGTCGGTTCGTCCCAGCCTCTAAAAGAGCTGCTCTCCACGATCTCGAAGATCGCAGCCACCAGTTCCAACGTACTGCTGATGGGGGAAACCGGGACGGGGAAGGAACTGTTTGCCCGCCAGATTCATTCAGCGGGCCCCCGCAAGCAGGAGAAGTTCCTCGCCCTCAGCTGTGCCACGCGGCCTGCTGATCTGCTGGAGGCGGAACTGTTCGGAACCGAGAACGGGACGCCGCAAGCGGGACTGCTCCGCACGGCCGGAGAAGGGACTGTCTATCTCGATGAGATCGCCGAGTTGCCGATGGGAACCCAAACCCGTCTGTTGCGAGCCATCGAGTACCAGGAAGGGATGCCGACCGGCGGCACCGAGACATATCCAGTCCATTGCCGCATCATCGCGTCGACCAGCCTGGATCTCATGCGGATGGTCTCTGAGCAGAAGTTCCAGGAAGATCTGTTCTACCGCCTGGATGGCATGAAGATCCGCATCCCCCCTCTGCGGGAGCGGCTCGACGACATCCCGGAACTGGTCGACCACTTCATCACGCGACATTCGCGGGCGATGCGCAAGCGGGTGACCTCAGCCTCCAGCGAAACGATTCGCCTGCTGATGGCCGCTCAGTGGAAGGGGAATGTCCGCCAGCTCGACAATGCGATCGAGCGAGCTGTCATCATGTGCGAGGGGACGAGCATCGAGCCCTCCGACCTGCCGCCCGATCTGATCGGGATGGGACAGCCACTGCCCGATACGGACGACCTGCGATCGGCACTGCGACATTACGAGAAGCTGCACATCACCCGTGTGCTGCGTCAGTGGCCCGATAAGCGCGAGGCAGCCAAACGCCTGCGTCTGGGGCTGTCGAGCTTGTATCGGAAGATCGAGGAGCTCGAGATCGAGCTGTAGAACACTCTGCGTTTGAGATGACGTTGGTCACTTTACGGGAGGGCGAAGCAATACATCCCGTTGTCGTTACTCTTTCGTCATCGTCTCGTCGAGATTGAGGAGCAGGTTGCCGACCATCGTGTAGCTCGCGTGTTCGGCCAGATCGAGTGATTCGTTGCGGGGAATCGCCCCGATCGCCAACAACTTCTTTGCCGCTTCCGTGTCGGCTTTGAAGTGCTCCATCAAAGCCGACAGCTGGGAGGTCAGCACAGCCATTTCGTGGTCGTTTGGATCACGAGCGGTGGCCAGTCGGAATCCGAAGCGCAGTCGCTCGGGTGCCTGTGAGCCCCCTTCAAGGATCATCCGCTGGGCCAGCTGTCGGGCGGCTTCGATGTACTGCTCATCATTGAGGAGAACCAACGCCTGCAGCGGCGTGTTGGTACGTGCCCGTCGAGCGACACAGTTCTCTCGGGACGGAGCGTCGAATGCCATCAGGCTGGGCGGCGGTGAGGTCCGCTTCCAGAACGTGTACATGCTGCGGCGGTAGAGTGCCTCACCGTCGTCCCGTTTGTAGGTGTTGGTGTTACTGCCCACGAAGGCGACCGCTTCCCAGATCCCTTCGGGCTGATAGGGCCGGACACTCTTGCCTCCGATTCGAGGCGACAGCAAGCCCGCCACAGCCAGAGCATTATCCCGCACCATCTCGGCGTCCATGCGGAACCGGGGGCCACGCGCGAGCAGTGCATTGTCGGGATCGCGTTCGGCCAATGCGGGAGTCACCTTCGACGACTGGCGATAGGTGGCTGACATCAGCATCTGCTTCATCAACCGTTTCACGTCCCAGCCGCTCTCCTGAAAATCGAGAGCCATCCAGTCGAGCAACTCGGGATGCGAGGGGAACTCGCCCTGTGAGCCGAAGTCTTCGGAGGTCTTAACGATGCCCCTTCCGAACAGCTGTTGCCAGAACCGGTTGACGGTGACGCGTGAGGTCAGCGGATGAGTCGGTGCGACAAGCCAGCGTGCGAGCCCCAGACGGTTGTTCGGAGCACCCTCGGGCATCGGAGGCAGGACCTTCGGCGTGCCGCGAGTAACCTTATCACCGGGCTTGTCATACTCGCCCCGGATCAGAACGAATGTCTCACGCTCGTTCGGCAGGTCAGCCATCACCAGTGACACCGGCACGGCATCGTCGATCGTCTTTCGCTGTGCGGTCAGCTCGTCGAGTTCTTTTCGTAGCGGGTCGAAGGTCTCGCGAGTCTTCGAGTAAACCGCCTCGATGAAGTAGTCGCGGATCTGCTTCTTCTGCTCGTCGGTCCGTTTATCGGCTTCCACCTTGATGGCGTCACGAATCGCTTGAGGCACCGACGATTTGGCCTGGGCCTTGTCAAAGGCTTCCCAGGCCAGCTGGGACTCGAAGCCCTGGCTATCCTGCGGCGTCTGCGTCACGCTGCCCGCATGGTCCCAGTAACAGAGCCCGCCATGCTGAGTGAAGGCCCAGCCATTGAGCACCGCTCCGGCGTTCAGGCCGACGTGCTGAGCGTCGACCTCCAGCCGCACCCACTCGCCGGTCTTCGGCAGGTCACCCATGCGTCGATGAGCCGGGACATCACCCGCTCCAAACGCGATCGTGTCGTCACCCCAGAAGGCTCGGTGTTCCCAGCTGCCATCGTTGAATTGCAGCATCACCGTCTTGGGCGGGTTGGCCGGATCGAGGTAGACATAGGCGAACAGCTTGTCGCCCTGTCCGATCTTGAGTGTCTGCGTCGCACCGGTGAAGAAGTGCTGGCTCATCCCGGAAGCTGCGAGGCGGCGGGTCGATTTATCACCTTTGAACACGGGATGGTCGGGGGCACTGACGAACTCCCACGGGGTATCGCCCTGCAGGTTCGCACCGGACGGAGTTCCGTCCTCGATCCAGACGAACTCTTGCGGCCCGACGGGAGCTGAGCCAGTGGGAGTCGGATCGATGTACTCGACCTTGGCCACAGCTTCGGCGATACGGGCCTTTTTCTCAGCGATTTTCGCATCAAGGTCGGCCAGCTTCGCGGTGTCTTCAGGGGTCGGGACTCGCACGGTGGGTGGCGTGTCGTGCCGATTCCCGTCCATCGCTGGGTCAGCTGCGGAATTGAAGAACGAGTAGAGCGAGTAGAACTCCTTCTGCGAGACCGGGTCGAACTTGTGGTCGTGGCAGACTGAACAGCCGAGAGTCAGTCCCAGAAAGACGGTCGAGAAGCGTTCGGTCCGGTCCGTGGCGTAACGCACGCGGACCTCTTCATCGATGGAACCCCCTTCACCGGTGGTCACGTTACAACGGACAAACCCGGTGGCGATCTGTTGTTCAACAGTCGGATTCGGCAACAGGTCGCCGGCCACCTGCTCGACGATAAACTGATCGAACGGATAGTTGTTGTTGAACGAGTTGATCACCCATTCGCGGTACTTCCAGATCAGGCGTTCGTTGTCGAGGTGCAGCCCGTGCGTGTCGCCATAACTGGCGACATCCAGCCAGAACCGGGCCATGTGCTCGCCGTACTTGGGCGAGTCAATCAACCGATCGACCAATGACTCGTAAGCGTCGGGGCCCTGGTCGGCCAGAAATGCGTCGACCTCAGCGGGGGTGGGAGGAAGGCCGGTGAGGTCGAACGTCACGGCGGAGCAAGGTGATCTTGTCAGCTTCGGGGCTGGGGGTGAAGGCCGTGTTTCTCCAGGTCGGCCAGCACAAACTGGTCGATCGGATTCTGGCCCCAGCCGGTGATTGTGGTCGGACGGGGAGTGGCCTTCACCGGAGCGATGAACGCCCAGTGCCCCTTGTACTCGGCCCCTCGGAGATCCATTGTTGCAGGGTTTCGATCTGCTTCGGTGTCAGCTTCTTTCCCGACTCGGGAGGTGGCATCACTGTGGCGGCATCGGTGGTCGTGATGCGGCGAATGACCTCGCTCTTGTCGGGGCTGCCGGGGACGATGGCGATCTCGCCCGACTCGCCTTTCCACATGGTCTGATCATTGGTGTCGAGTCGCAGGCCCGCGTGACGCTTCTGCGAATCGGGGCCGTGACAGCTCAGGCAGTTCTCCGAGAGAATCGGCCGGATGTCGCGGTTAAAGTCGACTCGGTCTGCAGCGTTCAGGAGTGAGCCGCTGGCCAGCAAGAACAACGTGATGACAGAGCGATACAGCACGGGAGCAACCATCCGGGCAGGAAATGAGGCAGGGGAACGCATCAGGAGACGTTCATCTATTATGGTAACGCCAGTTGAGGACGATTGGGAAGCGGGGCGTCGGGAAGGAGATCGCCCGCAGCGGGTGCCAGCCGATCGCACGGATTGCGGGAGGAACTCCGGAGAGACGGAACGAATCGGACAAACTGGAGTGCTCACCGTCGCAACCCGACGAACCGGCCCAGAGACCAATCTCGCCAGCTAATGGCCCGTATTGATTGTCACTCGTCGATTCCTTGATGCGCACAGTTTGTTGGTCGGCCCGGGTGTCTAGAATCGGGGCATGACTCGCGCTTTCCCTCCTCAGCTCCGGCCATTGTCTGGCTTCGTCAGGATCTCAGACTGGCAGACCAGCCCGCATTGACGCATGCGCGGAGTCTCACTCCTCGGTCATCCCGGTCTACATTCTGAGTCCAGAAGAAGAGGGCGATTGGCCTGCGGGCGGAGCGACGCGATGGTGGCTGCACCACTCCTTGGAGTCTCTGGACCGCGACCTGCGAGCGAAGGTTCCCGGTTGATTCTGCGATCAGGCCACGCACTGGCGGTATTACGAACCCTCGTCAACGAGACCGGAGCGCAGGCGGTCTACTGGAACCGCCGCTACGAGCCCGCGATCACGGCCCGCGACCAGGTTGTGAAGTCCGAACTGCGGAACGCCGGGCTCACAGTAGAGAGCTTCAACGGGTCACTGCTCCTTGAACCCTGGGAGGTCGCCACCAAGACGGGCGGACCGTACCAGGTCTTCACGCCTTTCTGGAAGGCGTGTCTCGCCCGTTCGGTCACAACCGATCCTCTGCCCTGTCCTGACAAGATTCCCGGCCCGACCAGATGGCCTGACTCGGACAAACTCGCCGACTGGAAACTGCTCCCGACGATTCCGTGGGATGCCGGGTTTCATACCGCGTGGTCGCCGAGCGAGCTGGTGCCGCCCAGCTGTTGGAGCGATTTCTCCCGCAGGCGGTCACAACCTATCGCGAGTCGCGGAACCTGCCCGGCACGCAGGGACGTCGCGGCTCTCCCCGCATCTGCACTTTGGAGAGATCAGCCCCCGCCAGATCTGGCATGCGGTCCATCAGCGATTTCACGGTCGGCCGCCCGAGGACGCAGCGACCTTCCTCAGCGAGATCGGCTGGCGGGAGTTCGCGTACCACATTCTGTTCCACTTCCCGACAACCCCCACGAAGCCGCTACGCGCAGACTTCGAACGGTTTCACTGGGAGACCAATGCCCGGCAGCTGCGTACATGGCAACGCGGCCTCACTGGGTATCCAATCGTCGACGCCGGGATGCGCGAGCTGTGGACCACCGGCTGGATGCATAACCGTGTCCGCATGATTGTGGGGTCATTCCTGACGAAGCATCTCCGCATCTCGTGGACGGAGGGGCCAGATGGTTCTGGGACACTCTGGTCGATGCCGATCTGGCCAGTAATACCATGGGTTGGCAATGGATCGGGGGATGCGGGGCCGATGCTGCTCCCTACTTCCGCGTGTTTAATCCGATCATGCAGGGAGAGAAGTTCGACCCCCAGGGGACCTATGTCCGCCGCTGGGTGCCCGAGATCGCGAAACTGAGTGACAAGACGATTCACCAGCCGTGGGCAGCGACAGGCGATGAACTGCGCAGGGCGGGGGTGGAACTGGGACGGACCTACCCGCTGCCCCTGGTCGATCATGCAGAGGCCCGCAACCTGGCCCTCGCGGCGTTCGCTCAACTGAAGGTACCTGCCGCCAACACCCATCCCGACTCAGCAGTTGCCGTCAAAGAAAAAACCCCGAGACGTTAAACACGCTCGGGGTTGTTCTTGACACTGAGGCATTACTTCGGAGGAGCTTCTCCGGCGGGTGGCTCAGCAGGAGCTGCAGGCTTGGCCTCTTCAACAGATGTCGCTGGTGGGTCGGCGGGCTTGGCTGGCTCAGCTGCGGGGGGAGATCCTTCGGCAGGCTTTTCCGCTCCCTCGGTGGGAGCAGCGGGCTCGGCCGGCTTTTCACCCTCAGCGGGGGCTGCGGGCTCAGCTGGCTTGTCGCCTTCCGGAGCTGCGGGCTTTTCTCCTTCAGCCGGCTTCTCACCCTCAGCTGCGGGAGCACCCTCCTCTGCAGGGGCTTCCGTCTTGGGCACCTTCGGGAGGTCGGGCGTCTCCGGGAACTCCGGCTCTCCACTACCCGCTGGATTCGCGGCGGTGGCGGATTCAACCAGATCTTCCGGCTTCACGCGAAGCTCATCGAACAGGTCTTCCGAGATCACGTAGTACCAGTCGGCGAACCGAGAGTTCAGAGCCTTGGCCTTCTTTTCTCCGGCGGCCTTCTTGTCGTCGTACTCCTTCTTGCGAATCCGATAGACATCGGAGTCGACTTCGTACTGCTTCAAAGCGGCCTCGTATGCAGCCTTGGCTTCCGCCTTCGGATCGGGAGTGGCGGGTTTGTCACCCTCAGCTGGCTTCGCGGGTTCCGCGGGCTTTTCGCCTTCCGCCGGGGCAGCAGGTTTCTCTCCCTCAGCGGGAGTCGCGGGGGCCTCTTCCTTCGGTGGTTCGGGCTTCTTGGGCTCGACCGGAGGCTTACCGAGAGCGGCCTCGTCAAACTGAGCGGTAATGAAGACATACCGACTCTTCTTCACACCCGGATCCTTGGCAGGATCAGCGGCCGGGTCCTCGGGCTTGGCCGCCTCGCCTTCCTTCTTCTCCTCGGGCTTCTTGGCGGCTTCGTCCGGCTTGCCGATCTCAACATCCACATCAGAGCCGGTGAAGACCTCGCCGAAACGCAGCACGTAACTCACACCGTCAAACGTCGAGACGAGGATATCTCCTTCGTTCGAGACGAGGCCCTTGGGCGTGTAGAAGTAACCACGATTCTGCAGGTCCATCAGAGTCGAGTTATTGACCTTCACCGCGCCGGTGCCCTGCAGGCTGGCACTCAGACCTTCGGGCTTCCGGCGGACACCGATGATCTCGAGGTCATCGAACGATCCGAGCATCGCATTGATGACGCTGGCCTTCGGCTTCATCCCTTCGGGAGTCTCCTTCAGAGTCCATTCCGAAGTGGCGGTTTCCCGCTTGAGGTCGGATTGCTCACCCGGAACGATCGCTCCTTGCGACTCATCGACGGAGTAACGGTCGATGATGATGGTCTGAATGTCATCCTTCTTCAGGTCGAGCAGGTCGGGCTCAATCCAGTCGGCGAACTTGGTCGACAAGTCGATCTTCAGGTCAGTGATGAAGAACCGATCCTCGTCCTGGCGACGCACGTAGTACTTGTTGGCCGAGCCTTCGACCTTCTTACCGATAATGAAGTCGACGAGTGTCTTATCGCCTGCCTTGAGAGTGATCCGGTCGCCGCGTCCATCCACTTCGTTGCTCTTCTCATCGAGCGGATCAAGCAGGTTGTGCAGCTTGTGGGCTTCTTTCGTCTTCCCGGCCAAGGTGCCACGAGTGATCCCGATCACACTGGCAGCTGTCGTCTTCAGACGATCCTTCCCGTCGGCGGGGTAGTTGTTGTGCGACGGGATCCGCCACTTACCGTCTTTGAACTCGACACTGAAGGAGTTGGGCTTCGAGGCTTCCTTGTCAAAGCTCGACACCTGCAGCGAGGTGGCCGTGTTGGGATCGGTGAAGTCCGGGAAGAACGGCTGACCGATCTCGGCGGTGTCGTCCATCTGAACGGGACGATTCGACCAGTAGGTCAGGCCAGCTGTCGCCAATGAGAGGACAGCGGCCACCACGAAAGCGAGTGTGCGATTGATCGGATTCATGGATGAATTCCTGTCAAAGTTTCAGAGGTGCAGGCAATCAGGAAAGACAAACGGGGTGACGAGACGGTGGGGACAGTGCTTAGCGACTGACCAGGCGATCGCTCGCCGCTCCGCTGTCTTCGTTCATCATCCGAATGGCCAACACCACGGCCCCCAGCAAGAGCGCTGGACAGGTGCACAACAAGAATGAGTAGGCCCAGATGCGATTCTCAATCCCCTTCACCTGGTCTTGCGACTCGATGCGGGCAAGGCGAATCTCGCTGGCCTTCTTCTGGTCGATCTTCTTCTGGTCGAGCTCCAGCTTGCGGTTTTCCGCAGCTGTGCGATTTTCGAGGATGGTGAGCTTGGTGCCCTCATCCATGTCCTTGTTGTCGCGGATTTCCTTGAGGACGCCTTCGAGACGCGCCTTGGCGGCGTTCAGGCTTTCGTCAGCTTCCTTGGTCGCTTCCGCTTCACGCTTCTGGCGAGCTGAGTCGAACTTGCTCTTCTCGCGTTCGATTCGCTCCAGCGTACGCTGAGCAGGACGACGATTCCGCAGCTGCACGTAGTCCTCTGAACCGGCCAGCGTGTCGACGCAGTTCATCACGAACAGCGTGTTATCGATGACCAGGTCTTCGATCTGAGTGTCGAAGATGTTGAACATGACATCATGCACCAGATCGACGTCGGCGACGAAGATCGCGTTGACCTTGCCATCGGGAGCATCCCCGCCGGTGCCCTTGATGCGGGCAGCGATGATGTGCTTGCTGTCGTCGGTCGTTCGCTTGGCGTCGAAGTTCGGGCCACGCTGCCCGCCGAAGCCGAAGCTCTGCGTCGCGTCATCCCAGTCGATCGAACCCGAGGTCCCACGATGGGATCGCAACAGCTCGGTGAACTCGACCTTGCTGCCACTGGCCTTGCGGAACTCACCCGAGAACCAGGCGAGGATTTCCTGCAAGCCGGAGGTAATCGGGACTTCGGAGTTGATACCGGAGTCCTTGGAGTCGCGATTTGCGGTCACAAACACGAGCTGCTTCGGGAACCGTTCTTCGTGCTTGGGGTGCGGGTTCAGGTTGTCGAACAGCACGCTGCGGGTGTCCCAGTCGACGCCGATCGCATCCATCAGCGAGGTCGCCTTGCCGCCGTCCGCCTTGGGTCCACCAGGCTGTCCGCCCATGCCGAACATGCCACCACCCTGGCCGGGCTTGTTGGGGATGTTCGGGGAGTTCGCCAGCCCCACGAAGACGGGAGCCGGGTCATCAAAGATCAGGGTCGGGCCACCCGCCTTGACGTAATCGACCAGGTTCTTCATCTGCTCCTGCGTCAGAGTCGATGGCAGGATCGCGATCAGGACATCGACCGGTTCCTCATCGGCGACCTTGGGGCCCTTCTTGTCGGCTTCGGCCTTGGCGGCATCTGCGGCTGCGTCCTTCTTCTCGGGCTCAGCAGCCTTCGGTGCCCCCTTCACCGGGATTGCCTTATCGGGGCTGATTTCGCGGACGTTGTACTGTCGTTTCAGTTCCGTCACCAGACGCCATTCGGGGTCAGGCTGGAAGGTCTGCATGTTCATCCCGCCGAAGACCTTCGCATCGGTGGTGAGGATGCCGACGGTCAGGCGTTTTTCTTTCGCCACGGTGCCGATCGCACGGGTCAGTTCGAACTCGACCGGGGTTCCCTTGTCGAAGTACGGAATCACAACCTGATCAAAGCCGCTGCTGGCCACCACGCCGAGGAAGACCTCTTCAACCGAGAACCGGCCATCCTTTTCCGACTGTGCTGCTCGCGGCTGGATTCCCCACTGCGAGGCTTCTTCCGCTTCCTTGCTCAATGGATCGACCGACACGATACGCACGTCAACATTGCTGCCGCCGATCTTGTCGAACTGTCGCAACAGACCACGCAGCTTCTTCTGCACGGGGAGATATTCCTTCGGCACATCGTCCGACAGGTAAGCAGTCAGTGTCACAGGACGCTTGGGGTTGATGCCCGAGATGACCTGACGTGAGGTACTCGACAACGAGTAGAGGCCTCCCTGGGTCAGGTCGATGCGTCCTCCAAAGACAGATACTGAATACGATAAGCTGATGACGATCACGGCGAGCGACAGAGCCCGCACCAGGTACTGGAACTCCATGCTCGTCTCGCTGCGTCCCCCCTTCCAGTGACGCCGCGAAATCATCACGGCGTTCAGGTAGAGGAACAGAGCGGTGATCGATCCAAAGTAGACCACCCCACCAAACGGGATCACACCGGCGGCAAACTGGTTCAGGTACCCACTGACGCCCATTGGCTCGCGGATGCCGAAATACTCCAGCCACCACCGCAGGGCCACCATCTCGTCGATGAAGACAAACAAGGCACAGATCACAGCTGCCAGCACGAAGGCCACGGTCGATGAATTCGTCAGCGAGCTGGCGAACATACCGACAGCCAGCATTGCGGCCCCCGCCAGCCAGTAGCCCGTGTAGGTCGCGAACAAAGCGCCGTAATCGGGATTCCCCAGAATTTGAAGTGCGATAATCAGCGGGAAGGTGAAGAACAGTGCCACGGTGTAGACCGCCAGCACAGCGCCGTACTTGCCGATCAGGATCTCAAAGTCATTGGCCGGGAGCGTGAACAACAGTTCGTCGGTCCCCTGGCGTCGCTCTTCCGCCCAGGCGGTCATCGTGATCGCTGGGACGATGAACAGCAGCAGCCAATGGAAGTTCTCGCTGAGCCGGTCGAGCGAGCAGTCGTTATTCGTAAAGAACCGCCCATCGAACGCCAGCGCCACCGCCAGCGCTACGAACGCCGTGATGAACAGATATCCCAGGACGCCCGTGAAATAGCTGGCGACGTTCCGCTTCAGAACTGCAAGGATCACATGGGGTCGCATATGCATCTTCCGCTATCTGTCAGAAGGCCAGCTTGAGCTGACCGTTATTTGTTGCCTGTTCCCGACACTGCCGGGAGACCAACACCCTGCCCTCACTCAGTTTTCCCAAGGAGGACCCACTTCAAACACAACCCGTGGATCAGGCTGGCCCGCCGGTCAGAGACCGGAACTGCTGCTCCATGTCGTGCTGCTTGCCTTCCATCTCTTCCACTGTGCCGTCGAGAATCAGTCGACCACCGTTAATCAGGATGACCCGGCTGCACACCGCTTTGACCTCAGTCAAAATGTGGGTCGAAAGCAGAATCGTTTTTGTTTTGGCGAGGCTGAGAATCAGATCGCGCACCTGGAAGGTCTGGTTCGGATCGAGACCGCTGGTCGGTTCGTCGAGGATCAGGACCTTCGGATCGTGGAGCAGGGCCTGGGCCATGCCGACACGCTGTTTGTAACCGCGTGAAAGTTTGCTGATGGGCTTGCCCCACACTTCACCGAGCGAACACTTCTGTGCGACGAAATCGAGCCGCTCCGCCAGCGTCCCGGCCGACAACCCACGTGCCGCGCCGCAATACCGCAACAGTCCCTTGGGAGTCATCTCTGGGTACAGCGGACCATTCTCGGGCAGATATCCGACGAGTTCCGCAGCTGCGAGGCGGTTGGTGGAGACGTTATACCCGCCGATGAACGCTTCTCCCTCACTGGGAGCGAGGAAGCCGGTCAGGAGCTTCATCGTGGTCGACTTGCCGGCACCGTTCGGCCCGAGGAAAGCCGCGACCTGACCTTGCGGGATCGAGAATGTGACATCGCGAGTCGCGGCAAAATTGCCATAGAACTTGCTGAGGCCTCGGGCCTCAATCATGGCGGTCTTGTCAGTACTCTGCGGTTCAGAACTCATTGGGCGCAATCTCCCACACAGCCAAAATGGCAGTTACACAAGTTGGACTCACATCAGACAGGCAAGATGCGTGCCGAAAAGACACGTGTCCGCACTGCTCCAGATGCACTCCAACGCAACTGCTGAGCGTTTCTTTTAACTAGATTTTGACTTAGGAACAAACGTGCGGTGAAACCAGAGAGAACAACGAGACTCATCACTCTCCCCAAAGAACGTAAATTCACTGAAAGGACCAAGCTGCAAAATGCCTCAATGGATTGGGTAGGCAGTCGCTTTCGAATCCAGAAAACCGGTGGTACAGTGGGTTCCTCAAGGAGCTCGATCCGAGCCCCTTCCGTTCGTGACACGTCTGATTCGCTCCGCGAGTCGTCGCGCCTCCCCATTCAAGCAGGTCACTGTTCTTACGAGGTGTCTTCCACCGCGATGATGCGGAGAAGGCACTGTCCCCCTGGTCATACGACCAGTCGCCGTGAGAACTCCCGACGACCTGTGCCCTGGCAGGAAGCCCGTTCTCCTTCAAGGATGTCCCCATGGCGCTCGATTTGTACCACCCCGGTTTGCGTGGGGTGATCGCCGGGGAGACCAATATCTCCTCGCTCGATAACGGGCTGATCTATCGCGGGTACTGCATCCACGACCTGGCGGAAGAATCGAACTACCAGGAAGTCTGCTATCTCCTGCTGCATGAAGAGTTGCCCACGGAAGAAGAACTGGCCGACTTTCGCAGCATCATGCTCGAGGAGATGGAACTTCCCGAGCCGGTCACAGCTGTGCTGGAAAGCCTGCCGCTGCATGTGACTCCGCTGGAGGCCCTGCGCACTGGTGTCAGCCTGCTGGCCCATTTCGACCCGCAGACGAGCGACGGGCCGCTCGACAGTGGGCATGGTCAGGCGGTCCGATTGCTGGCACGGGTTCCCATGCTGATCGCAGCCTGGCACCGGCTACGCAGTGGGGGACCGCTCCCCGCTCCCGCAATGCACTTAGGATATGCCGGTAACTTCTATTACCTGATCACCGGCAAGGAGCCGCCCGTTCTGTTCGAGCGGGCATTCGACTCCGCTTTGATCGCAGCTGCGGAGCATGAGTTCAACCCGTCGACGTATGCCGCTCGCATGGTCGGCTCCACGGGCGGCGACCTGTATGCAGCAGTCACCGCGGGGCTGGGAGTGCTGGCCGGGTCGCGACATGGGGGTGGAGACGATCGCGTCCTCGACATCATCCAGTCCGTCGAATCGCCCGACCGAGCGACCGAGTGGGCTCGCGAGGCCTGTCAGTCGGGTTCCATCATCCCCGGGTTTGGTCACCCGGTCTACAAAGATTGCGATCCCCGCGCCGCTCTCCTCGAAACGCACTGCGCTGAATTGGCCTCGGCGTGCGGTTGCGAATCGATGGAAGAAATCGCCGACGCCTTGGAGCGAGCCGTCTGGGAAGAGCGCAAGCTGCCGGTCAACATCGACTGGTCGCTGTCGCGGCTCTTGCACTATCTGGGCCTGCCGCGAGAACTGTACGTGCCGATCTTCGCCGCTGCCCGTATCGCTGGATGGTGTGCCCACGTCATTGAGCAGGCCGACTGCGACCATGTGATCCGCCCCCGAGCCCGATATCGAGGCGTAGAAGAACGCCCATATGTCCGAATCTGGGATCGCTAGGCGAGCGTCTGGCGTCAGCCGAATGGTGCTGATGACGGTCGGCTCCTCTCGGGCCACTCTTATTCGCAACGCCAATTGCTGAAGCACCGGGGGGCTGACGCCGCCCCGCTCGCCCGATTACCCGGCAGCGAGGGTTTCATTGGGAGGGGTTGTTTGATCGGGTTGTGCCTCAACCGGTACTGCCTGAGCGGTGATTCGTCCGCGCAGCAACGCGATCGACAGCTTGCGGCCGAACATCGCGTCCACATCGGCGACCGCTTGCTCCTCGGCGTCCTGATCGGATGTCCCATCGACAAGCAGCAGCAACGAACACATCCCCTTCATCGTCACGGCATCTTCGAGTACCACCGCGCGAGTGGCTGGGTCCCCCAATCGTTCCAGCAGCACAGTTGCGAGCGTGCGGGCTTGAGTGACCTCGGCAGAGTTGTTCAGTGCGGTATCGGTCGAACTCAGCCCCTGGACCCGCTGGATCACATTCACCACCGATCGGACCGCTTCGGCATCGCGTTCGCGAATCGCCCGCAGCTCATCGCGTTTCTGCTCGATGGCCTCTTTCCATTCGGCGAAGGACTTCTCGTTCACCGATGGCACACCGAGTCGGGAGGCAACTTCGGTGGCGATCTGATTGCGGCGATCGTTCCAGTCGATGTATTGCCGCTTCCAAGTGGTCGTCAGCGGCGTCCCGTGCTCACGGAGTCGCGGGACCATTTGCGCAAAGTCATCGGCGATCGCGATCGTTTTCTCGTGGAACTCATCCACGGTCCGGAGCAGTTCGCCCCAGCGAATTTCTTCGGGGCCGGGTTGATCAGATGGAAGCGTGTATGGCATAGGTGGAGATGTCCTGAAGGGATCACTCCTTATTACGCGTCGCCCTCCCCCGTTGTCAAGCAGTCATCCACAGGAGAAACGCCCCGCAGACCACACCACCCAGTGCCCAGGCTCCCCAACGAAATCTCCAGGCCAGTAACAACTCCACCAGCAACAAAGCAATCACACCACCGATTAACGGGCGAGCATAGGTTGTCTGTCCGGTCGTCTGCGCCTCCTCCTCACGTGAGATGGTCCGCAGATCAGTCACCCACTCGAACGGAACGCCTGCCAGAAGGCTGCGACTCAGTGTTTCAACCGTGATCCCGCGTGGATCGCTCTCGCGGACATCGGGGTTCACGGCAAACGCATTCTGGCGATTCACCGGCGACCCTGCTGCAAGCTGGTATATTCCTGCCCGTCCCGTGTCAGTCCAGAAGAGAGCAGTCTCAGTTCCCGTCATCTCCACGAGAGCATCGACTCGCTGGTCAGATGGCAAGAGAACTGTCCCTTCGACCGGCTCCGGATAGGCCTCCCGCAATGGTGTCCCGACCGTCACGGGCTCGGACCGCAGTCGCCCTTCAAGTGAGTATTGCAACAGGCGATTCACCAGCGGCACATAACTCGGCCACAGCACCCAATGCCCCCATCTGTCGTCGAGCGATGTCGTCACGAGGACCACTCGCCCTCGCCCGAGTGAGCGTTCCAGGATGGCAGGATCTCCCGTCGTGAAGGGCAGGACCACTTGCCAATTCCCTTCCGGTCGCGGCTTCACGCGAGCGAAGCGAGAGATCGGAGCTGTCGACAACCCCGAGTCGGTCCGACCGCGAAAGGGGGCCAGCACCGGATGATCGAGTTCGCGAGTCTCGAAGTGAACTGGCTCGTCGACATGGTCAGCGAACTCCAGCCAGTCGACCGGGCAAAGTGCCGCGCCCAGCGTCGATTGAAATCCTTCCCGGTCGGTCTGATCCCCCAGCCCGACGACGAGTCCACCGCCTGCATTCACATATGCGGTCAGCCGCGTAATATCCGCAGCCGCCAACCCTGCGGCATCACAAAGCACGATTCCGTCGAAGGGATGCAGATCGACCTGTGACAGCCCCTCCACGCTGCATTCGGTCGGCTGAAACAGGCTGGTCGCTCCCGCCGCATCGGAACTCCCACTTCCTCCGGGGGAGAGTGCCAGCCGAAGAAAACCCGCTGCCGAATCGGCCAGCGTTTCCGACGGGTGACCATCGACCAATAAGACGTTGAGGCTCTGTCGCACTGCCACGACACGACGAATCTGGTTATCGGTCGCGATCGCGTCGTCACCGATCCGAGCCTCAAGCACGACCGATGAACTCGCGTCAGGAATCTTGAGGTTCAGTGTGATTCGCTGCTCACCCCAGGGAGGCAATGTCACGGTCTGCGTCGAGCGCACTACGTGGTCAGCCAGGACCTCGATGGTTCGCGTCTCTTCCTGTGGTGCGTAGCTGGTGACCCCGACTTCCACGCGAAAGGAGCGACCGGTGAACGCCACCAATTCCGGCACCTGCAACGCCCGCAACGCGACGTTCGTCAACGAACTGCCACCAACACCGACCAGATAGAGCTGGGCCCGCGAGGCGAGGTCCTGGAACATCTGCCGCAGCTGGGCGTCCTGTGAGGGGGTTTCCCCGGACCAGTTCGTGCCCTGATAATCGCTGAGGATGTAGACCTCGGTTGGCTGGTCGGGCGGAATCTCCGCGAGCAACTCGCTGACCTGCCGCAGCGTCCCGGCGACATCGCCAAAATCATCGAGCTGTGGCAGCCGGTCGATCTCGCGGAGTACGTCAGCGGAGTCGTGCGCGGGGCGACGAATCACGATCGACGGCGACGCATTCCCAATTCGACAGAGGTTGAACGAATCGCCCACGGCGCTCTGCTCAACGATCTCACGAGCCTTTTGGCACGCCTGTTCGAACCGGGATTCGGACCCCTGTTTCGCCGACATGCTCAGGGAGCCATCGATCACGAGGACCTTGTGCGTTTGACGAGCCCCTGGCGCAATGGCCGACGCCGACTCCTGAAACGGCTCCGCCAAGGCCAGGGCCAGTAACGCCAGCAGCCCACACCGCACGAGGAGCAGCAGCAACGACTCCATCCGCAACCGCCGCGCATTGTGCTCGAGCGCGGATCGCAGGAACTGCATCGCGGCCCACCGCTCAATGCGCGGAGTCTGCCTCCGCCAAAGATAAATGGCCAGCGGGATCGCCACCCCCCCGAGCGCCCACAGCCACAGGGGACTGACAAAGCCGATGGCCAGCAGTCGCGGAGTTCCGATCATGTCCTAGAGCATAACACCGCCCGGAAGCGGCGTTGAGCCCGCCGGGCTGCGATTAGCCGAGGACCTTATCGATCGTCTCGCGCAGGACCGAGGCCGACTTCTGCAGTGCGGCCTTTTCTTTCGGCCACATGTCGATCTCGATGTGTTGGATGGCTCCCTTACGCCCGACGATTGTCGGCACAGAGATCGCCACGTCGTGCAGACCATAGGCCCCGTTCTGGACGGTCGAGATCGGCTGGATGCGGTGGCTGTCGAGAGCGATGTCGTGGATCACATCGGCGATCGAAACACCGACAGCGAAACCCGCTCCGCCCTTCTTCTTGATGACTTCGGCTCCGGAACCGCGGGTCCGCTTTTCGACTTCGGCCAACAGGGCTTGAGTCACGCCGGGATACTTTTCCAGAGGCAGGCCAGCGATCTGAGCGGCAGACCAGATCGGAACCATGCTGTCGCCGTGCTCGCCGAGAATCGTCGCGGTGACCTGAGTTGGCGGAGCGTTGAGCCGCTGAGCCAGCAAGCTGCGGAGGCGGGTCGTGTCGAGAACGGTCCCGAGGCCGATCACCTGATTCTCGGGCAGGCCGAGTTCCTGTGCGGCCAGATAGGTCAACACGTCGACAGGGTTCGAGACCACGAAAATCAGGGCATCCTTGCGAATGCCGTGTTTCTTCAGATCAGCCAGAATCGACCGGAACAAGCTCACGTTCCGGTTGATCAGGTCAAGGCGGCTCTCATCCGGCTTGCGGCGCAGGCCAGCTGTGATGCAGATAATGTCGGCGTCGGAACACTGCTCGGTGCCTCCCGAGGTGATCCGCTGGTCGTAAAGCAGCGCTGAACCGTGCAGAAGGTCGAGAGCCTGGCCATCGGCGAGATCGGGATTCACATCGACGAGACAAATGTCGCGAACGATCCCGCCTGCCTGGAGGGCGAATCCTGCGCTGGAGCCTACCAGACCGCCGCCGCCAATGATCGAAACCTTCATTCTGCTGTTCCCTGACTGTTGTGTGGCGAGGCGACAACCGCACGATCCCACCCGCGGTCACCTCTCATTTTTGACTGTCTGGGAAGAATAGCGAATCCGACCAGAAAGAAAGAGAGCATTTCAGAGAGTAAGAACCGCATTCCAGCTGGTCTGTGGCCAGTAGCCCGAAGTCCTGATTTGCGTAAAATTATCTACGACATCGATCAGCCCCTCGAACTCACCAGGTTTCTCATGGCCCTGACTCTCAACCTCAACTCCTCTGGCCGCTGTGACGCGAACGCCCTCTTTCTAGCGACAGCCTGCGACCTAGCCTACTACCCGCAAGACCAAGGCCGCGCTGAGTTCGCCGCCAAGCTCGGCCTGAATGCGAACTTGATCTCGGTCGACAACACCCAGTGCTATGTGGGTGAGAATGATTCGGCAGTCGTCCTGGCGTTCCGCGGGTCAGAAACCCCCAATTCTCTCGACGGGTTCAAGGACTGGCTGTTGACCAATGCCAAGAACTTTCTGGTGCTGCCGGCCGGGCGGCTCGGAACCGATTTCGTCGCCGCCGGTGTCGGAGCACGTTTTCACAGCGGCTTTGTTGAGTCTCTGGAGGAGATCTGGCCTCCCCTGTTCAAGGCCGTTGAAGCCGTCCTGGCCAAGAAAGATCGCCCGCTGTTCGTCACAGGTCACAGCCTCGGAGGGGCTCTGGCGTTGCTGGCTGCGTGGCGTCTCCAGCGAAACATGATCCCCGTGCAGGCTGTCTACACCTTCGGAGCCCCGATGGTCGGAAACGACGTGACAGCCAAGGCCTTCGAGAAGGAGTTTCCGAATCGCATCTTCCGTTACGTCGATTCGGGAGACATGGTGCCCGCCCTGCCGACCGTCAGCATGTTCTCCAACGAGTACTGGCACTGCCTGACCGAAGTGGTTGTCGGTGGAACCGCCCCCGCCAGCGAATCGATCAAGGCCCTGGCCTCAGGGAGCCCCGATGCGTCGATGTCCCAGGCGGTCATGGATGGAGTCTGGACCAAGGCCACCTCGGGCATCCAGAGACACCTCATGGGGAATTACATCACCCAGATCAACAGCTTGAACGGCAAAAGCAGCTGAGCGGCTTAGGGGGTATTACTTGATGGAACCGCTGGCGAAGCGGGGGCGGTCGTAGAAACGGGCGAAACAATGTGGGCCCGAACTTCGATCGCTAGATTCGCTTGCTGGGGGTGGTCTGTCACGACTTGCATGACCTGTCGAAAATCACCGGGTTCTCTGGCGTTCATCGTCAGGTTGGACCAATGAGCTTTGGACGCGGAGGAGGACTCCGAACTCAGTGACAGCACTTCATTCGGATCCGACGGCCCCAGAATCCGAAACGGCTGTTCATCCCGGGCCAGAATCTGGACGCGTCGTGTCACGGATTGCCCCACCTGAACATCCCCCAAATGGACAAGCCGTGGTCCACTGAGTCCGCTACGAAAACGGATCATCAATTGAGCCTGATTCTGCGGTGAATCGGGACGGGTTCCGCTGACCTGGATGGGCCACACCTCTTGAGGGTTTGCGGTCAGCGATGGCTTGGGCACACGGGCGGTGACCCTCCATGTCTGTTTCCACAGGCCGTCCAGGACCTGAGTCACCTCCCCAATCGCAACAGGTTCATCGACCTGGGTTCCCTCGGGCCAACCCCGCGTGACGATCGGAGCCGTGGCATCCCCACGCACTCGGGCAGTCCGCGTGACCTCCATCAGCACCGCTTGCGCTGGCGAGTCATGCACGAATTCCGCGGTCAATACCGTCGGGTTGACCCGCACATCCGCGATACTATTGAGAACTCCCTGGCAGTTGATGACCGATGTCGGTGCTCCTGGCTTCGCCTCATACTCCAATGAAAAGCTGTAGTCCGACGCACTATCAAACGCGGGACGCGGGGGAGAGAGGCTAAACACCTCCGTCGCACCGGCCCCAATCTCCACGGGGTCGTCGACCTTGAGCCGGGTCTCCCCGTGCTTGACCCGATAACAGCTGCAGCCGATGGAGCGAACCCGAACCGTAATTGGATGGTCGGTTCGGTTCGCAATGGGGAATCGAAACGCCGCGTTGGGCTGACTTTTGAAGGTCTCGTCGACCTCACTGAGCAGCCAGGTCTTCGATTGTTTTGGATCGAGGCATTCCACAGAGGGGGATTCCGGAGCCACTCCGCACCCCATCAATGTCATCGCAACAACAAGATAGATCCCAAACAAGGCTGAGAAGTGAGAGATCATTCCATGGGCCCATCAATGTTGCTCGTCGCCCCGTGACATGAGAGGACGACTCTTCAATTCACGGCGATATCACAATACCCGGACCACCATACCGCTGTGAGTTCCGCAGACCGAGATTCAAATACAAAGTATGACAACTCTCCGATGAGAGGGTATTTCCTCGCCAGAATTTTCATTCTTACAACCCCAATTGGGACATGGTGACCACGCGCCGCGTATCCGAGGCAGTTAAGCTGGCAATTTGACGACTCTAGGGCCTCACAAGTGCCTCTAAACCGGCATAAAGTGCCGTTACAAGCGTTATATTTTACCTCTGTCGCAAGTTGACCGGCAAACCCTGCTGTTGTCGACTCGATTGCAGTCTATACACACCGAAATCCCATCGATTCGAGGATTCTTCTATCAATCCGGGAGTCTCTGCACTTCACCGACATTCGGAGCCATCCCACAACTAGGTAAAAAGCTTGTTTCGCTAATTAAAACGCAGGGCCAAATAAATTTGGCACGGCTCGTGCATTATCACTTTTCGACGGCAACGACAGGATCAAAAGACCTCGCACAACGGATCGCGAGGGGACCTGTCGAGGAGCCTGAGACGACTCGAAACTCTGAAAATTGGAGACTTGCCATGTTGGTTCTGACCCGTAAGAAGAGCGAAATGATTCGAATTGGTGACAACGTTGTCATCAAGGTGATTTCCTGCGGCAATGGAAAGGTCAAAATCGGGATCGAAGCCCCGAACGATGTCCGAGTTGTCCGCGCCGAACTCTCCCCTGAACCCGAAGCTCCGATGATTCCCACCCAGACCCTGCGGGACCGAGTTCTGGCCCGCCGTCATGTCGCAGCTGCCAAGTAGTTACCGCTCCCACTCCCCCATCACGAGAGTTGAATGACCGCTCTCGACTCCAACCGGCCGCACGTGCGGTCCACTTGAAAAGGACTTTCTCATGTTCACCAACACCCGCTCACACATCGCAAATCGTCGCAATACCTTCTGGATGATCGCTGCATTCGCCTCCTTGATGGTGGTCCTGGGTGGAATGACACTCTGCCTGGCCAAGGAGACCCGCCTTGTCCTGCCGAATCCCGCTCAGCCACTCCTGAAGACTGCAGCCCAGCCCGATCAGTTACACGGTGACAGCCACTCGCCCGCTGTTTCCCGGATGGGCCAGAGTCGTAAAGTTGAGCAACCTCCGGACTTGATCCAAGTCGCCGTCCGGCCCGACGCCCGGCGGCCCGCGGTCAACGTCCCTGTTCAGAATCAGGTCTCGACTCCGTCCCAGCTTCCCACAGCTGCTCCTGTGGCACAGCCCACAGAGTCCGATCCCGAGAAGCTGCAGCTGCGCATCAGCTCGCGGTACCAGGACCCCAAGATGTTGTCGCTGCTCAACAGCACGAACATGCGTCAGATGACCGCCCTGTTCCAGGAAGTCTCCCAGACGATCGACTCGCGGCACGTCAGCCCGACCTCATATGAAGTGCGAACCGCCGCAGCTCTGAATGGCCTCATGCTCGCTCTGGGGAACCCAGAATTCCTCGCCGCAGCTGGGGCTCGGGGAAACGATGCGAGTCTCCAGCAGGCCACCGACAGCGTGCGAAAGTTCCGTGACCAGCTCGAACTGCAACCCGCTCGTTCGGCTGAAGACGCAATGGGAGTCATGCAGTGGGTTGCCTCTACCTTGAATCAACAGCTGGGTGTTCGCCAGGAGATCGTCGCCCTCGAGTTCATCAATGCCACTCTCGACTCACTCGACAAGTACTCATCCCTCATGCCCAACAAGGTCGGCAACGCTCCCAGTGCACAGGCCAACGTTTCGACGGCAGGCCTCGAAGAGCGGATCGTTGGTGTCGGAATCGAGATGAAGAAGCACGACAACGGGGCCTTGATCATGGGAACCGTCGAGGGGAGTTCGGCGGCTGAAGCAGGACTCAAACGAGGTGACGTGCTGACTCAGATCGGCTGCCAGCCACTGACAGGAATGAGCCTGAACCAGATCGCCGAGTTGATCACCGGACCCGCTGGCACCACCGTCGAAATCCAGATCGACCGCACGGGCCAGAAGTATGGAGCCACCCTTGAACGCCGTTCGGTCTACGTCAGCAGTGTCGCCGGTGCCCAGATCGTCGACCCGGCCCGAAAGGTCGGTTACGTGAAGCTCAAGCAGTTCTCCGAATCGTCTGCCGAAGACCTCGAGAAGGCGATGTGGAACCTCTACAACAACGGCATGACCTCACTGGTGGTCGACCTTCGTGGGAACCCCGGTGGACTGTTGACCGAGTCGATCCAGGTCTCTGACCTGTTCCTCCCCTCGGGGGTCATCGTGTCGACCAAGGGCCGCAACGCCTCGGACAACACGACCGAAACCGCCAAACGTGCCAAAACCTGGAGCCTACCTTTGGTCGTCCTCGTCGATGAGAACAGTGCCAGTGCCAGCGAAATCTTCGCAGCTGCGATTCAGGACAACGGACGTGGGGTCGTCGTCGGTCGCCACTCCTACGGCAAGGGAACGGTGCAAACCCACTTCCCGCTGAACACCGTCTCGGGGATCTTGAAGCTGACGACTGCCAAGTTCTACGCCCCCAGCGGTCGCGAGATGGCAGGTGCCGGCGTGACACCCGACTATCTGGTGAAGGATGCCAACGAAGAGACCGCCTCGACGCTGGCCGATGACAATGACCTTAAGCAGGCCATCGAAGTCGTCCAGACCGGGTTGCCTCAGCAAATGGCTGTTGCAGCGGGTCAGGGCAAGAAGCTGAGTGTTCAACCAGCTGCTCCCCGGGCCTATGAAGAGCTGCCCGCTCCGACCTCAGAGCAGCACTCTTTGGGCCTGAAGTAAGCGACGCAAACTTCCGCTGAACGACTGACTCTGATCGACAACTTGGAAGCGACAACGCCACTGGGGCTCCCGACCCAGTGGCGTTTGTGTTTTTTAGAGCCGGAAGCGTGAGCGCCCGGAGTGTGAGTCTCACTGAAAATCACTCCGGGCGCTCACGCTTCCGGCTCGAATCCACAACGGGAATGATCCCGCTAAACCCACTATGGCAGACCGTTCATCTTTCGCAGCACCCACTCGGTCATCAGCAAACCGCAGAAGACCAGAAAGACAAACCCGCTGTTCCAGAGTGGGATTTCTTTGCGTTCCGTCAGGCTCTCTTTCACCTGCTGAAACTTTTCGACGAGACGACGAGCTTGATCAATGGGGTAGAACTGTCCCCCTGTCGTGGTGGCCAGCTGTTCCAGCAGGGGGCGATTCCCGCTGACATCGGCCAGCTCCGGGGACAGCTTCTCCAGAACCGACAGTTCAGCGGAGATCGGCGATGGCCCCACCTCGGCATTCTCGACACTCAATTGAACCGAGTACTCGCCTGCTCTCAGTGAGGGAGCCCGCCCGGTCTGGACCAGCGGTCGCTCGGGATCGGGCTTCAGGTCGACGGTGATCGACGGATGCTTGCTGTCGATACCCCCCAGCTTCAACACCGCGCGAGCCTGCAGCTTGGGGAACCGGTCCAGAAACCGTTGATCCCAACGCGCGATGATCACCGCGTCGTCCCCTTCACCGATCACCGGACGCTCCAGCCCCAGACGAACAAATTCATTTCCAGCACTCGCCTTAAACTCCGAGGCCCAGCGGCTGATCTGGCCCCAGAAACGATGGTGATAAGCATCGCCCACTCGAAACCGGAATCGCCACGTGCTGTCGATCCCCAGCCAGATCACCTGCCCGGTCCCCTGGTACTGCTGGACAAACACGGCGTTGTTCCGCTCCCAGTCGAGACCGGGATCGGACTTTTCCCCCTTCAGCGTGGTCCAGACGCTCGCCCCCGGCTTGGCTTCCCCGACCAGTCCCCACGGATGCCCCGGCAGTTCGCTCCAGATCTTTCGGTTTGCAATTGGGTCCGTATCAAACTGCAACATCGTCTGCCGCTCTCCGTCGGGCGTCAGCGCCAGGTGGAACCCACGCTCTTGCGGCCTCATCCGCTGAGTGGCATCTTTCAAGTCGACCTGCCGCAGCTTCGAAACCGGCAGCAGTCCATCGATGATCGGATTGTTGAACGAGAGTGGAAAGTAGTTCTTCCCCGCCGAGAAGATCAGCGAGCCCCCCTCCTCGCGAACATAGCGATCGAGCTGGACCCACACCTCGTTGGGCATGTCCTTGGGGGACACATCGCCCACGATGACCAGGTCATACCCCTCGAATGGCGTCGTCTTGGATTGGGCATTCAATCCCTTTTCGGACAACTCTCGTGGAAAGAACGTGTCGGGCAACACCCCGATGTACGGTTGATTGAACATCACGACATCGAGATGAACATGCTCATCCCGCGACAGAGCGGCATGCAGATACCGGAACTCCCAGCGTCCCTCCCCTTCGATCAGCAACACATCCGAGCGATCATCGACCACCTGCATGGCGAACTCGCGGGCGTTATTCTCGGTGCTCGTCTCGCCGGGGACTTCATCGGTCCGGATACGGTACCGCTGTCGTCCTTCGGTCTCTGCTGTCAGATCGAACTGAACGTCCTGGCTCGGCTCCTTGGCCCGGACCGTCTGGCGAACTGGTTCACCCACCGGCTGTCCGTCGGCGTCGAGTTTATCGAGCAGGACGGCGACCTCCTGCCCATCGAGTCCTGACGTTCGAATCGTCGCCTTGAGGATCGGCTTGTCGTTCTGAAATACCGTTGGCGGGTAATCGAGATTCGCAATCGAGAGATCCTTCGGCCGTCGCTCGGACCCCACCAGCACCGGGTAGATTGGAGCCCCGCCCGCAAACCGCTTGATGTAGTCCGCATCATTCGGGTGGGCGTTATCGCGACCATCCGACAGCACGACCACTCCGGCCAGCTTGACTCCCTTTCGCTCGGCGGGCGCAGCTGACATGACCTGCATCAGGTCCGTCTTGTTCCAGCGAATCGAATCGCCATTTGGCTCCAGAGGGCGCTGCAGAGCTTCCGGGTCCAGCAGCGACGCCTCGCCCGCAAAGAGGCAGACCTCCACCAGCCCCAGCTGAGAGAGTTCCTTGATCAATGGTGTCTCACCGTTTTCCAGCAGCCGCCGTGCGATCTCGACTCGAGTCAGTTTGGACACCTCGTCCATCGCCTCTCGCACGGTATCTCGCCGGGAGTCACTCAAGGCCGCCAGACGGGTCGCGTCGGGTTCTTCCGCGGGCGATACCCACTGAGGTTCCCGCTTCTCCTCGAAGGCTTTACACCACTCATCCACCGGGAACTCCGGACGAATCAGCCCGAGGGCCTGGGCAGTCCTCAGCTTCTCGGCATCGGTCGCCTGCTCGTCTTTCGTCTCCATACTCTGCGAGACATCGACCGCCACCATGATGCGGCCCGACCGCTCGACATCGAGCGTCCACGCCAGCACCGGCTCCAGCAGAACCATCCCCAGTGTCCCCAGCACCAAGAACCGCAAGGCCAGCAACACGTTTCCCAACCTGCGGGTGATCAGCTGTCGCTCGTAGCGAAACAGCAAGACGATCAATGTCGCCTCGGCCACCAAAAACAGCCCCAGCACCGCCAGCCAGGCAGGTGATTCAAATCCGTGGAAGACAAGCCGCTGGGTGATCATGAATCAGGCGGGACAGTGAGAGGTTGATCGTGCATCGCGGCGAACAACGAGTGTTAACGGAACTGCCTTCACCGACCCGAAGCGTCAGCAAGGGCGAGCCATCAAGGGCTTGGACTCTTCCTCAAAATCGCCAACCCGAGAGCTGGGCGGATTCACCGGCCGGACTTCTCTCCGCCGCCATAGGCCATCTCGAGAAGTTCCGCTGGATGGTACACCGGCAGCGGGCGCCCCGCTTCCTTGAGCATCGCCTGAATCTGCAAGGTACATCCGGCGTTGGCTGAGACGAGCGCCTCGGCCCCGGTGGCCAGAATGTTCGCCACCTTCCGCTTGCCCAATCGGTCGGCCATCTCAGGCTCGGTCAGATTGTAGCTTCCCGCAGCTCCACAACAGATGTCCGACTCGGCCAGTGGAACGACCGTCAGCCCGGGAATCATCTTCAACAGATCGCGGGGCTGTTGCCGGATCTTCTGGGCATGAGCCAGATGGCACGCATCGTGATAGGTGACCTTGAGCGGGACAGCAGTCGTCGGGGGAACCGGCCCGAGTGTCGCGAGGAACTCGGTCAGGTCTTTGACCTTATGGGCAAACTGTTCAAATCGCTGGTGCAGCTGAGGATCCTGCGGACGCAGTTCTTCGGCGATGTGTCCGTAGTCCTTGAGCATTGAGCCACAGCCCGCGACATTGATGATGATTGCGTCGACTGCATCGGGCTCGAACGACTCGATGTTCGCCTCCGCGAGTTGGATCGCCGGGTCGCTGGCCCCGCTGTGATAGTGAATCGCACCGCAACAGCCCTGCCCCTGTGGCACGATCACATCGCAACCATTCTGCTGCAGTACGCGAGCGGTTGCCCAGTTCACATGATCGAACAGAGCCTCTGCCACGCAGCCCGTGAAGAGGGCCACCTTCGCCCGGCGGGGACCAATGGCCGGGAGCAGCGTCGGCAACTTCTCCCGCTGCGGCTTGAGTGTGGGTAACAGTCGCTGCATCCGCTGCAGCTTCTGCGGCAACAGACGAATCAGCCCCGTTGACTCCATCAACCGGTCGAGCCCCAGCTTCTGCATCACCCGGGCGGGCAGCAGTGCCCATGCCAGCCGCTTGGGATAGGGAAACAGACCGTGCAGCACGATCTTCTGGAACCATCCCGGGCTGCTTTTCTCTGCCGCCCTCTGTTGCATCTCCACCCGAAACGGCTCAATCAGTCGGCCATACTGCACCCCCGAGGGGCACGCGGTTTCACAGCTGCGACAATCGAGACAGAGGTCGAGATGCCTCCCGACGTTGGGCGACATTTCCAGCCGTCCGTCGGTCACGGCCCGCATCAGATAGATCCGTCCGCGCGGGCTGTCGTTTTCGTTCCCCGTCTCCAGATAAGTCGGACAGGCTGAGGTGCAGAGGCCACAGTGGACGCAATCGAGAAACTTCCCGTAGTCGATGCTGGCCCCCAAACGAGGCTGGCCATCGGACGATGTCGGGCTGGGGAGAGGTGAGGACATGAACTCTGCAATAAGACAGGACGTACAGCTCAATGCCTCCGGTGAACTGCACCAGATCCTGAAGCTGCCATTCCATTCTGATGGTCTGTTCCCCCTCAGGCAACCTTCGCGGGAAAATGAGAGGCAGCGGTGAGAGGCCGGGCTCGTCACCCTTCCTCTGGCCACGCGAGAAGCGGTCAAGTGATTGAGTCGCGATTTCCGGTTGGCGAACGATTTCTGAAGTGAGCGATTCCTACAACTCGCGCATCCGGATGGAACTCGAAATTCGTCCGTCACGCCCCGAGAGTTTTGGACACGCACCTTGCCGATGCCCACTCCACGCAACCAGAACGGTGCGGAACGATTGGCGGTTCTGCCGCATTCGTGTCACATCAGGCATCTCAGCCAAAACTCTTACATCCAGTAGGACTTTGTGCGGTGTCAGTAATCAAAGGATTTTTGCCGTCCATCTCCCTGTGACCGTCTGTTAAGAATGCATTATATTGTTCGAATGTTTGAGCCGCCTGCCGATGAATCACTGACTTTGCCTCGTCCTAGAGTCGTCGTTCTAGGAGCGAGTACACGTGCGGGCGTTTTCAGCGTCCTGCGGGCTGGGTTCGAGCCCTATGCCATCGACCAGTTTGCGGATGCCGACCTCAAATACGTGACCTCTGTCGAGTCGGTGGATAGCCTGTCGATGACTCCCGACTCAACCGACAGCCCGGCTTTGTCGGCTCTGCAGAAGTACGCCGGAATCCCAATTCTGTATGCGGGGGGGATGGAGAACCAACCTCAACTCCTGGATCAGCTGGAGCAGAAGCATTCGATCTGGGCAGCTGATCGAGCGGCGATCGAAAAGGTCCGTCAGCCAAAGCAACTGGCGGATGGTTTGACCAATGTTCGACAGCGAGTTTTACCAGTTCAGGCGGGGAATGACCCACCGCCCCGTGACGGAACCTGGTTAATCAAGCCGATCGCCAGCGCCGGAGGCCAGGGCATTTCGGTCTGGGACGAGTCCACCCCCCACGACAAGCTGGACGAAAAGCACTACTTCCAGAAGCGTGTCGTAGGAAATGTCTACTCCGCACTCTTCATTGCCGAGAAGACTCCCGGAGATGTCCGGTTCGTGGGGCTGACCCGCCAATTGGTCGGCTGCCCGGAACTGCATGCCGGTCCCTTCGCCTGGTGCGGGAATATCGGCCCCGCGTTCCTTCCCGTGGAGGCTGAGTTTCTGATCCGACGTTGGGGGAACATCCTGAAGTGGAAGTTCGGACTCAGCGGGCTGTATGGCATCGACTTTATCGTTGACGAGGCTGGCGCCCCATGGTTGATTGAGGTCAACCCCCGCATGACCGGTTCGGTTGAGATCCTGGAGCTGGCCTGTGGTATGCAGCTGCTGGCTGATCATGTCGCCTGTTATGACAGCAGCGCGGCTTCGTTCGCCCGTGAGTTCGCAGCACCTCCGCCCCCTCCACAGGACGAGCGACTTGGGCGGGCAATTCTCTACGCTCCGTATCGCTTGAAATCAAATATCCCCCTGACCCAGCCGATCGTCTGGAACACAGCTCCCCCGATCGCCGACATCCCCGAGCCGGGTAAGGTGATCGAAGCGGGACGCCCAGTGTGCAGCGTCTACGCCTGGGGTACCAACATCGATGATGTGACCGACAAACTTTTCGCCGCAGCTCGCGAAGTGGAGCAACACCTGGAGCGTGTCGACGAGGCGTAACGCCGGGACCGCCCGCAATCGCAACCGTTGCCCTCCCAGGTCATAAAGACCACTCCATATTTATTGGTCATCGACTCTCAAGGCACGATCGACAGCCTCCCTTCCTCTGCGATCCTCCGCGCCCCTCTGCGGTAACATCTGCCTTTCTGCCACAAGACCAAAGACGCGAAACACCGTTCATCCCCACTCCCACGCATCAGCATCGCCTTGCCCATCCGGGAGAATTCCCCCACGATTGGCACTCTCTGATTGACGGGATTCGTTTTCTCCCGATATACCTGCGATCCTCCGGTTTTTCGGCGTGTCACGCTGTGAGATGTGGCGTCTCGAATCCCGGTTGAACCTTCTCGGAAAACAGTGCGATGGCTCAGCGAATTTTCAACTTCTCTGCCGGTCCGGCAGTTCTCCCCGTTCCGGTCCTCGAAGAGGCCCGCGACAACCTGCTGTCACTCGGCAACACCGGGATCGGCATCCTTGAGCACTCGCACCGCGGCAAGGCCTTCATCAAGGTCCTTGAAGAGACCGAAGCCCGTTTCCGTGAGCTGGCCAGCATCCCCGCAAACTACAAGATCCTGTTCCTCGGCGGCGGAGCTTCGACCCAGTTCTACCAGGTCCCGATGAACCTGCTCGGCAAGACCGACACTGCCGACTACCTCATTACGGGGTCTTGGGCCGAGAAGGCCAGCAAGGATGCCAAGCGATTCGGCAAGGTCCACATCGCCTGCTCCAGCCAGGACCGCAACTTCTCGTACATCCCCGACACGGTGACTTACAGCGAGGCCCCGACGTACGTGCACTACACGTCGAACAACACGCTGTTCGGAACGCAGTTCCAGAGTGACCCGACCCCGCCCGCGGGCGTGCCGTTGATCTGCGACACCAGCAGCGACATGTTCAGCCGTCCGATCGATGTCAGCAAGCACGCCCTGATTTACGCCGGTGCCCAGAAGAATCTCGGCCCCGCGGGCGTGACCGTCGTGATCATCCGCGACGATCTGATCGCCAAGGGAGCTGTCGACATCCCCGCGATGCTCCAGTACCGGACGCATGCCGAGAACGACTCCTGCTACAACACGCCGCCCTGCTTCTCGATCTATGTCGTCGGGCTGGTGCTCAAGTGGATTCAGTCACAGGGCGGTCTCGCCGCCATGGCGACCCGCAACGAAGCCAAGGCCGGCAAGCTGTACGACGCTCTCGACAAGAGCAAGCTCTTCAAGCCCACAGCTGCGAAGACCTCGCGTTCCCGCATGAACGTAACGTTTGTGACCGGCAACGAGGAACTCGACAACAAGTTCGTGTCCTTCGCCAAGGAACGCGGTCTCGATGGTCTGAAGGGGCACCGCAGCGTCGGTGGTATGCGAGCCAGCATCTACAACGCCTTCCCCCCCGAAGGAGTCGACGCGTTGGTTGCCGCGATGGCCGAGTTTGAAGCAGCAAACCCCGTGGCGTAGCCGACGACTAACGACTGTGCAGAATCGTGAGAGCCAGATCCAAAGATCTGGCTCTTTGTATTTGTGTGCTGATGCCCAAGTATTGCCCTTGTACCCCAGTTTTCAGGTCGGCGCGGCATGGTCTCGGAAAAACTTCGCTACCTCCGATTTCCCAGCCTGACCTGTCGCAACCGCAATCGTGATGTCGAAGACCCCTCCCTTGGGAATATCCACATCAACACCATTCATATCAAGAAACACCAGCGCCGCGACGGCTCCGGTCCGTTTATTCCCATCTACAAACGGATGATTTTGAACGATATGAAATAGGTACGCAGCTGCCATCTCAAATGGAAAGGCATGAAGCGTGTTCCCGGCGAAGGCAGCCTGAGGTTAAGCAAGCGCAGATTCCAACAGTCCGAAATCTCGCACTTCCGCATCTCCACCGTATCGCTGCGTCTGGTCACGGTGGATCACAAGCACTTCGTCGATTGTGAGAAAATCGATTTCATCCATCACTTGGCCAGCCGCTCGAGATCGTCACCGTACTTCTGGTTGATCTTTTCCAGCGAGGCCTTCAGCCGTCGTTGACGTTGTTTGTCACGAACAGGCGTGATGAGAATCGCATCGCCGTTGGTCGATAATTCCAGCTGCGTATCTGCCGTGATTTGCAGCAACTCAAGGATTGGCTTGTCAATCACAAGTGCCAGACTGTTGCCATGTTTGATCAGTGTTTTGTTCATACTCACAGGCTCCTCGGAGAGGGATTTCGTACTCACAAAGTGTATACGTCTGATCAACTACGAGACAAGGTGAGATTTTACGGGTATCGTCCTCTCAGAGACACACAGAGGCATCGTCTCGGGAGATCGCGTTGCAAATCCAGTCTGCCAAAGTGATCAGAATCCTGCTCAAGGCATCGGTCATTCTGCTGGCCCTCAAAGTTGTTCTGGTCACATTGATCACCTACCGCGACTACATGCCGCCAAAATTCGACTCGGACTTTCTCGCCGGCAGGCAGAGTTACTTCTGGGAGGGGTACCACTGGGCGTTCTACCCGCACATCGTGGCGGGGCCAGTGACGCTGCTGTTGGGGTTGGTGCTGCTGAGTGAATCGATTCGCCGCCGCTGGCCACGTTGGCATCGCTGGCTGGGCCGGACTCAGGTGGGACTGGTCTTACTGGTCGTCGTCCCGAGCGGGTTTGTGATGGGATTCCGGGCCGCATTCGGTCCCATCGCAGCTGTGGGACTCATCGGCTTAGCCCTCGCGACAGCTGTCACTGTGACAATGGGCTGGAGGACAGCTATCCAGCGGCGGTTTGATGTCCACCGGAAATGGATGCTGCGGTGTTACACGTTGCTCTTCTCGGCGGTGGTCATCCGACTACTGGGAGGAATTGGCGAAGTCGCCGGTGTGCAGGCCGACTGGTATTACATTCAGGCCACGTGGACGAGCTGGATCATTCCGCTCATTGGAGTGGAGTTGCTGCTGCGACGCAGACATCGAATCGGCGTTCGTTGAGAGTGCCCGACCGCAGTCGACCCCCGAGGATCTTGCCCATCCAGGCGGCCTGAAACCGATTCAAAGTTTGTCTTCAGTTCGGACAGACTGGAATGTCTGTCCTACTTTGGGTTTCAGTGGAACAGACATTCTTGTCTGTTCTTTTTCCCGTGAAGACCAAGTGGGACGCAGGACTAAAACTCACCCACTTCGTCATTCCCCGACGCTGAAACCAACGCGCGAAGGATCGATTCCTGAATATCGATGCTGAGATATCGGACGGAGCCGTCAAAGAGCAATACGTGATATCCCCCGGTGTGCTGCAGGTTGTCCTTCTCCCGGGAAAGCCCGAGTAACAACGCCAGATCGGCGTCGTGGGGCGACATCCAGTGAACGGCATGCTTGGGGTTAACCTCCACGACCGCCAGAGTGTTACTGGAGCCATCTGTCATCTCCTTGAATTTCAGAGATCTCTCTGGACGTATACCGGTATTCTCTCCTGTGACCGCCAGGTAATTCGTCATCCCAGGCTCCGATTTGACACTGGGGCACTCATACACAGGGACCACAGCTTTGAATGCCGAGATGTTGACCGGATGGTTCCAGGGCTTCGACAGGTCAATTTTCTGATACAGCAACTCTTGATCGATGAACGGAAGGATCAATGTTCGCCAGCTGTGAAGCGGCTTGCCGTGTTCGTCAACTGTGTAAGCCGGGGGAAACTCTTGGTACTGGTCGTGGTAGTTGTGGAGGGCCAAGCCGATTTGCTTCAAGTTGTTTTTGCACTGAGAACGATAAGCTGCCTCGCGACGGGGGTAAATAGGAGGCATCAGGAGATAGATCACCGCAACAACTAACAAAACAACGACGCCCCATGAAATGCAACCAAACTTGGACTGAGGTTTCGATGTGGCGTCATCGTGTGAATCCCCTCGTTGAGCATTCATGATCACACTCTTAAAACTCACCAACTTCGTCATTCGCCGTGGCAGTAACCAATGCTCGGACAATCGATTCCTGAATCTCACTGCTGAGGAGTCGGACCGACCCATCGAAGAGCAGCCCGTTGTAGCCACCGGCGTGCTGCAGGTCGTCCTTCTCCTGGGAAAGCTCCAGTAACAACGCCAGATCGGCGTCGTGTGGTGACATCCAGTTAACAGCATGTTTGGCGGTGACATCGACGACCGCCAGAGTGTTGCTGGTACCATCCGTGACATCCTCCAGTTTCAGAGATTTCGCCGGACGCAAACCGGTGTTGTCTCCGATGACCGCGAGGTAAGTCGTCATCCCCGGCTCCGATTTCAGGCTGGGACACATATAAACCGGGACGACAGTCTTGAATGCCTCCGCATTGGCCGGATCGTTCCAGGGCTTCGACAGGTCGATTCTCTGGTACAGCGACTGCTGTTCGACAAACGGCAGGATCAATGTTCGCCAGCTGTGAAGCGGCTTGCCATGTTCGTTGACCGTGTAAGCCGGAGGGAATTCCTTGTATTTATCGTGGTAATTGTGGAGGGCCAGGCCGATTTGCTTCAGGTTGTTTTTGCACTGAAAACGGCGACGGGAGCCGTCTCGCGATGCTGGCATGAAGAGAACTACCAACAAGGCGAGAACGCCCAAAACAACAAGCACCGGAACCCATGCGTTACCGGATCGTTGTCGCGGCTTGAATACAAATTCTCGATGGCTTCGTAACGCACTCATATCTGAACTCCCGCGTCGAATCCGGACTCACTCTCCTCCCGAATTTACGCGTCGTGTCATCGGATTGTGAACAGCAATTGATCTCGAAACATAAAATCATCGAGATCACGCCCCCAGACAAGCCCCTACGGCCGGGCCGCCTTCTTCCCGCGTTCCTGGACATCGATCGGCGTCTTGGCGATGAGGTGGTCGATGACCTTGTCGGGGGTGATCCCTTCGCTGTTGGCCTGGAAGGTCGTCACGATGCGGTGGCGGAGTACGGGATGGGCAACCGACTTCACGTCTTCGGTCGAGACGTGGAACCGGCCTTCGAGGATCGCCCGGGCTTTGGCTCCGAGGATCAGGTACTGACCCGCACGCGGACCAGCTCCCCAGGTCAGGTACTTCTTCACAAAGTCGCTGGCGTCGGGCTCATTCGGTCGGGTCGCCCGCACGAGATCGCGGGCATACACGAACACATGCTCCGCCACGGGCACCTTACGCACGACCTCCTGCAAAGCGAGAATCTGAGCCCCCGTGAGAGCTTGCTTCAGTTCGGGCTCCTCAGCCCCCGTCGTCTGCTTCAGAATCCGCAACTCCTCAGCTGCGTTCGGGTAGTTCAACACGATGTTGAACATGAAGCGGTCGAGCTGGGCCTCGGGCAGTGGATAGGTGCCTTCCTGCTCGATCGGATTCTGCGTCGCGAGGACGAAAAACGGTGCCGGCAGTTTGTAAGTACTGGTCCCGACGGTGACGTGCCGCTCCTGCATCGCTTCGAGCAACGCAGCTTGCGTCTTCGGCGGGGTGCGGTTGATTTCGTCCGCCAGCAGGATGTGCGTAAAGATCGGCCCCTGCATGAACTGAAAGACCCGACGCCCCGATTCGGGATCGTCCTGCAGCACATCGGTCCCGGTGATGTCCGACGGCATGAGGTCGGGCGTGAACTGAATCCGGCGAAAGCTCAGCTGGAGAATCTTCGAGATTGTGCTGACCAGCAGCGTCTTCGCCAGACCCGGCACCCCGACCAGCAGACAGTGCCCCTTGCTGAACATCGCCAGGAGCAACTGATCGACAACATCGTTCTGGCCGATGATGACCTTACCGATCTCTTCCCGCATCCGGGCATAGGCATTGGCCAGCCCGCGAATCGCCTGGGCCTCGCGTTCCCGCAACTCATTCCCGGCGGCATCGACTTCGTTCTCGGAACTCATTTTCGCCCTTGGCAGTGTCTTCAGTCAGAGTGAGCACAACCCATCGTAAAGAGACAGCCGACGCCGGGAAAGGACCGCGAACTCCCGAATCCGCCGCGATCTCATTCCAGACACAACCCCGCCCCCAAGTTGCAGTCGACTACCAGTGCCACCGATGCCGGCATTCCCTCCCCTTCTCACCTGTCCATGTCGCATCAACCTCGGCAGATGTACAATCTGGTACGGAGTTCTGTTCTCTCGATGCTCGAATGAGTTATTCACGTGTGGTTCCGATTCGGTTTACAGCTGAAGCACTGGTCGACAGCCCAGTACGTGGCAGTCATCGTGGGTGCGTACCTGTGGGCATGCACTCCGTTGTTGGCATGTGCTGCTGAACTTCCGCCGCCAGCAACGGGAGAGGTCGACTTCACGACGGTGATCCAGCCGATATTCCAGCGATCGTGTTTGAGCTGTCATGGAGCGGAAAAGCAGCGCAGCGGGTTCCGGCTCGACCAGCGCAGCCTCGCCCTCAAAGGCGGTGAGTTGGGTGTAGCGATCATTCCGGGCCAAAGTGCCGAGAGCCCGTTGATTCGCATGGTAGCGGGCCTGGAAGTCGGGCTGGAGATGCCGCCGAAAGGGGATCGCCTCACCCCCGAGGAGATCGGCCAGCTGCGACGCTGGATCGATGACGGCGCTCAGTGGCCGGACAACTCACCCGGCGACAAGGAAGCCGATCCGACCGACTGGTGGTCATTAAGACCTCTGGTTGCCCCCACAGTGCCCCAAGTGGCAGACGCTCAGACCGAATGGGTCAAGCATCCGGTCGATGCATTTGTTCTGGCGAAGCTGGCTGAGGCTGGCCTCAATCCAAGTCCGGAAGCCGATCGTCGCACGCTGATCCGGCGGGTCTACTTCGACCTGATCGGCTTGCCACCTTCGCCGGATGAAGTTGACGAGTTCGTAAAGGACACCGACCCGCTGGCCTATGAGCGTCTGGTCAATCGGTTACTTGAGTCGCCGCAGTATGGAGAACGCTGGGCGCGACACTGGCTCGACCTCGTTCACTTTGCCGAGTCGCATGGCCACGACCAGGACCGCCCGCGAGAGAATGCCTGGCCGTACCGTGACTATGTCATCAATGCCCTCAACGCCGACAAACCATTCAGCCGCTTCATCGAAGAACAGATTGCGACGGACGCCCTCTATCCCGATCAGCTGGAGCTCACACCCGCTCTGGGACTGCTCGCGGGCGGACCATGGGACGAGAGCACGCTGGCCAGCATTCGCGAGGATTCAATCGATCGACAAATCGGACGCTACATTGACCGCGACGATATCGTGACGACAGTGATGTCGACCTTCACGAGTACGACGACGCATTGTGCCCGCTGCCACAACCACAAGTTCGACCCCATCAGCCAGGCCGATTACTACGCTCTGCAAGCTGTCTTCGCGGGCGTTGAGAAAGCCGACAAATTGTACGACGCGGACCCCGCTGTCCAGGCCCGTCGCAAGAACCTGACGCAGCGTGAGAAGTCGCTCGCGGCCCGTGACAAGTCGTATCTGGCATCCTTGTGGACCGACGAATCGCGAGCGGCCTTTACCCAGTGGGTCGAAACGCTGCGAGCCTCCGAACAGGCGTGGACGGTCCTGACTCCGATCGAAGCTCAATCGACCAATGGTGCGAAACTTGAGCTCAAGCCCGACCAGTCTCTGCTGGCAACGGGTGAACGTCCCGACACCGATGTCTATACCGTATCCGCGATGTTGCCCCCGGGGGACTGGGTCGCTCTGCGTTTGGAAGTTCTCACCGATGACTCTCTTCCAGCCAAAGGTCCCGGCCGGGCCGACAACGGGAACCTCCACCTCTGTGAAATACATATCGATTCCTCCGCAGGTGGCACGAACACCGCGTTCTCACCGATAGCAGTGGGGCAAGCCTCCGCGGACTTCAATCAGGCGGATTGGGGAATCACAAAAGCTATTGATGGCGACGCAGCGACAGCGTGGGGCATTCATCCCGAAGAAGGCAAACCGCACATCGCGATCTTTGAGTTCAAGGCTCCGCTGACGGCGAATGATGAGTCGCAGGTCCGCGTGGCTCTCGATCAGCTGCATGGCCGAAAGCACACAATCGGTCGGTTCCGACTGTCGGTCACCCAGCAGGCCACTGCCAGTCGAGCTGTCCCTGGCGCGATGGCTCGCATCGCTTCCAAGGCGGTCAGCGAGCGCACTCCCGAAGAGTTCGACGACCTTGAGTTCCATTTCTGGAAGGAGCAGACCAGTCGTGAGTTGGCGACTCTGCCCGAACCGTTGCGAGTCTACGCGGGGACCTGCGACTTTGTCGCGAAGGACGGGCATGTCCCGTTCGGCAAGCCGCGCGAGGTGAAGGTGCTGCGACGCGGGGAGATAACTCAACCGGTGGCCGATGCCGTTCCGGGGGCTCTCGCATGTGTGCAAGATCTGCCCTCGCGCTTCTCGCTCGATGCGATGGACCAGGAGGCCCCCCGCCGGGCTGCACTCGCAAAGTGGATCTCCGATCCCAAGAATCCGCTCACCTGGCGATCGATCGTCAATCGGGTTTGGATGCATCACTTCGGCGTGGGACTCGTCGATACGCCGAACGACTTTGGCCGCATGGGCAGCCTGCCCTCACATCCCGAGCTGCTCGATTGGCTGGCAGCTGACTTTCGCGACACGGGCGGTTCTCTCAAGCAACTCCATCGCACACTGCTGATGAGCTCCACGTACCGTCAATCGACCCAGCACAACCCAAACGCAGCGGCGATCGATGCAGGAAATCGGCTGTTGTGGCGGGGACATCGACACCGCCTCGATGCGGAGATGGTGAAGGACTCGCTGCTGTTGATCAACGGTCGTCTCGATCTCACGATGGGCGGGCCCTCGGTGAAGCAGTTCGTCATGACACCCGGAATCAGCGTCACCCCAACTCTCGACTACAAGTCGTTCCGGCTGGATGACCCAGCCAATTCGCGGCGGTCGATCTATCGCTTCCTGTTCCGCACGATGCCCGATCCATTCATGGATACGCTCGACTGTCCGGCTGGCGATCAACTGGTGCCAGTTCGCAGCGAGTCGGTGACATCACTCCAGGCACTCGCTCTTCTCAATAACCCGTTCGTCATCCGCCAATGCGAACACCTCGCAACGCGGATCACCTCCGACTCAACGCTGGCATCACAGCCGATCGATGCCCTCTACCGCCTGGCCCTGCAGCGACATCCATCCGAAGATGAACGCAACAAGCTGGCTGCCTATACCGCCGAGCATGGCCTCGCCAACGCTTGTCGGCTGATCGTGAATAGCAACGAGTTCCTGTTTATTGAATAACAATGTCCGGGGCGAACTCGCATGTGGGTGACTTTCACCACCAAGGCACAAAGACACAAAAGAAAGAAGGCTTGGTAGGCCGTCGCCCCGAGAGACTGGTGGCCTGACGAGTACCCCTTTGTGACCTTCGTGTCTTCGTGGTGCCTCACCTCCGTCTCAGTCGATATATACAAACTCGCTCAGATTCAACGCCATCAGGCAGTAATACTTCAATGCCTGATCGGCGGTCAGCTGATGTTTTGATTGCAGGTCGGCGATCAACTCAACTCCGCGATCGATTTCCTTCTTCGTTGGCTCGCGCTGCAGCGTTCGTTTCAGCATGACCGCCACGCATTTCGCGGGATCGGTCCCGACCTCCGTGCGAACCAGCTTCGCACATGTCTCGGCGGCATCATTCATGAAGACGCTGTTGAGCATGGTCAGCGACTGCGTCGGTTGTGTCGTCGCAAACCGGACCGGGCAAACTGAGTCGGAGTCCGCAACATCGAACGCCGCGAGCAGCGGCACCGTCAGCGACCGTTTGATGTGGACATAGATGCTGCGACGCGTCTGCCCCTCGGGGGAGTTCTGATCCCAGCCATAGCCGGGGATCGACTGGCCCGCGAGGACTTCCTGCTCGATCTTGGGATAGATACTGGGACCAAACATCTTCGGGTTGAGCGTCCCATTCACTGCGAGGATCGTGTCGCGAATCTCTTCCGCTCGCAATCGCCGCATATCGAATCGCCATAGCTGGTCATTTTGCGGGTCGGCGGCCAGAGCCTCGGGCCGACCTCGCGACGACATGCGGTAGGTATTCGAGTGCAGAATCAGCCGATGCAGGTGACGCAGATCCCACTTGTGTTCGATCAACTCACAGGCCAGCCAGTCGAGCAGTTCCGGATGCGTCGGCAGGTCACCCTGCAGTCCAAAGTTATTGGTCGACTTCACAATCCCCCGGCCAAAGTGCCATTGCCAGATGCGGTTGGCCATCACGCGAGCCGTCAGCGGGTTGTCGGGGCTGATCATCCATTCGGCCAGAGCCCGTCGACGACCGGTCGACTCACCATTCGACGGAGCGTGGATCACAGGAACAGTTTCGGTCAGCACGCTCGGGAACCCCGGCTCGACAAGATCGCCTGGGGCGTGTGCGTTCCCGCGTGTCAGTACGTGTGTCGGCGGCGAGTCCTTGCCATTCTCTTTCACCACCAAAGCCAAGCCCTGGCTGCGCGGCGGATTGTCTCGCAGCTGTTTGAGTTCCTTGCGCTGGCGGGAATAGTTGTCGAGATCGGCCTGGGTCAGGTATTCGCCCACATGCTTTCGCAGCACATCCTCTCGAACGCCCTGCTGTTTGAAGTCGTCAATCTCCCCGCCCTTCAGATGAGGAATCATCTTCTCTTCAAAGGCAGCGATCACCTTCTCCTGTTCGGCGACCTGCTGTCGGTGAGCCTCCAGCTCTTTCGCGTGAGCGGCCAGTTGCTCCGGCGGAGAGATGTCGCGGACGGAGTACATCTCAACCGACTCCTTCGAGCGTTCGCCAAAGTGCTTCACATTGCGAAAGAACGCGAGGAAGCGGTAGTAGTCTGCGTGAGGAATCGGATCGAGCTTATGCTCGTGGCAACGGGCACAGTTCATCGTTAGACCCAGGAACGTCTGTGCCGTGGTCCCAACAATGTCATCCAGCCCGTCAAAGTAGGCCATCTCGCGGTCGACCGGCTCATCGTCCCATAGCCCCAATCGATAGTAACCCGTAGCAATCAGCGAATCGGGCGTCACCTGATCAAGTTCGTCCCCCGCCAGTTGCTCCATCAGGAACTGATCAAACGGTTTGTTCTCGTTGATCGAACGAATCACGTAGTCGCGATACCGCCAGACAAACGGTTTGGGATCGTCGCGTTCGTAGCTGTTGGTCTCGGCATACCGTACCAGGTCGAGCCAGTAGCGAGCCCAGTGTTCACCATGTTGCGGCGATTCGAGCAGTGAATCGATGAGCTCTCGATAGGCTTCCTCTGTCGGAGCCGCTTCGAACTCGGCAACCTCTGTGACCGCCGGCGGCAAACCCACAATGTCGTAGTGGACGCGACGATAAAGTTCACGAGGTATTGCGGGCGCATTCGGCTTCAGCCCCTTGGACTCCAGCTGATGCAACACAAAGGAATCGATCGGGTTCGCAATCCATGAGGGATCGGAGACCTGGGGCACTGCGGGCTTGGAGAGTTTGCGAAACGACCAGTGGTTCTTCGTCGTCTCGTTGACTTGGGGCGATCCGTGCTTGGGAGCAGCGGGGGCTTCGCCTTCGGGCATCGGAGCCCCCATCTCGACCCACTTGGTCAGCGTCGCGATGGCGTCATCGGCGAGCTTGCCCGAAGGTGGCATCTCGTAGCCGTCGTAATTCACAGCCTTCAGCAACGAGCTTTCTTTCGGGTCCTTGAGGTCGATTGCCGGTCCTGACTCTCCGCCGACGAGCAGGGCCTTTCGACCGGCCAGGCTCAAGCCCCCCTTGGCCTTCCCGTCGAGATGGCACTTGCCGCAATGCTCAACCAGCAACGGGCGGACGTGCTCCTCGTAGTACTTCAATCTCTCCGGTGATGAGGAGGCCGCGCTATCATCACCTCGGACCACACCTCCACTGATCGTGCCCACGACGACAACCGACACACCTAGCAGCAACAGCCCGCATCCTCGCCGAAGCCGCGACACAGCCAAGGAAACCACTGCAACCTGAACTGACAGCATGCGGGTCGCGACAAAGTTGAACATCATGGTGTGAGTCACTTCCTGAACGGTCTCGCGGCAGGTCCGGGCGGGGTCGACCGCCAGCTGCTTCCAGCGGGCGGAACGACAGCTCGCGGCGTTCTGGTCAACAGAGCTGCGAGGGAGGTAGGATATGTTTCATTCTACCAACCCCTGGCCGCTGACTCACTCCCGGAAGCCGCTCATGAAAGCTCTCGTTACCGATTTCACGTTTCCGAATCTCGATGTGGAAGAGGCGATTCTGCGTCCCACTGGGGCAGAGTTCGTCTCGGGACAGCACCGCACGCGTGAGCAACTGCTGCCCGTCGTGGCGGACGCTGATGTGGTCATTACGCAATTCGCTCCCCTCACTGCCGAAGTGATCGGCGCAATGAGTAAAGCCAAGGCGATCGTGCGGTACGGAATCGGCGTCGACAATATCGATCTCGACGCAGCCAAGGCGAAGGGCATCCCGGTCGCGAACGTGCCCGACTACTGCATCGACGAAGTGGCCGACCACACGCTGGCCTTCATCCTCGGCCTCACCCGCCAGGTGGTGTCCAACTGCGTCTCGCTTCGCGGGGGGAAATGGGGTCTGGCGACTCCCTTCGATGAAATGTGCCCGTTGCGAGATCACGTCGTCGGTGTCATCGGTTTTGGACGCATCGGCCGAGAAGTGGTCGCGCGGCTGCGGGCCTTCAAGGCCAAGGTCATCGTGTTCGATCCCGTTGTTCCTGCGAAGGAGATTGAAGCTGCGGGAGCAACGGCGGGCGATCTGGCAACTGTCCTGGCGAAGTCAGACATCCTGACCCTGCACTGCCCCTCGAACGCCAAGACTCGTGGCATGATCGGTAGCGATCAGTTCAAGCAGATGAAGCGAGGAGCCTTGCTGGTCAACGTCGCTCGCGGGGACATTGTCGATCCGAACGCCATCACAGCCGCCCTCCAGAGTGGCCACCTCGGCGGAGCAGCTCTCGACGTGTTCAATCCCGAACCAATCCCGGTCGGGCATCCGATCCTCAGCATGAGCAATGTGATCGTCGCGTCGCACGTTGCGTCGGTCAGCGGTCCAGCTGTCCACAAGCTGCGGGAGACAGTGGCCCTGCAGGCAGCCATGGCTCTACGAGGCGAGCGGATGCCGAACATCGTCAACGGGCTCTGATTGCGAGTGGTCCGATGGTTTTTCCGCCTCTCGCGGCGGAAACATCGCCACCTCTTCCCCGCTCAGTGACATCTCTCTTACCAAATCGTGGAATTGGTGGGGGTGGCAGCGACACTTATGCCTGTCGGGTTGACCGGCATTCGGTTTGCAATTGTTTCCACTTCATGAGTGGAGCACTGGCGGCGGTCTGCGTACCGTGGTCTGGCTCGACTCGAGAAGGCTCGCACGGCAAGATGAACTGAGTCCATGTCACCGCCCCCGAGTCTGGCGGTATCACTGGTTCGCAAAGAGGCACGCATCGTGGTCAATCGATTCTGGTATGGTTTGATTCTCGGCATGGTCATGTTCAGTGGGTGGGATCGCCTCGCTCGAGCTGAGGAATCGATCGGCCCTTCTGCCGAGTCACTTGCCAAAGCCCGTACCAAGGCCACCGAGTTTCTGATCGCCTCCCAGCAATCGGATGGCAGCTGGACGTCCGAGAAGCAGCCCGGCATCACCGGACTGGTCACGTACGCATTGATGGAAGGGGGCGTGAAACCTGACCATCCTTCCGTGGTCAAAGCCCTCAAGCACCTCAGCTCATTCGTTCAACCCGACGGTGGGATCTACCACCCGGAGACCGGTCACAAGAACTACGAGACCAGCATTACACTGCTGGCGTTTCGTGCGGCGAATACAAATGGCCAGTATGACGAGCTGAGCAAGAAAGCGGTCGAGTTCCTGCGAGGGATTCAATGGGACGAAGCCGAGGGAGCTGACCCGTCACAGCCCGCCTACGGAGGACAGGGATACGGACGCAGCAAGCGTCCCGACCTGTCAAACACCGCGTTCTTTCTCGAGGCACTGAAGAGTTCCGGAGTGAGTTCCGACGATGAGGCGGTGCAGCGAGCCCTGGTCTTCGTCTCCCGCTGCCAGAACCTCGAATCGGAAAACAACACGACCGAGTTCGCCAGCAAGGTCAACGATGGCGGCTTCTACTACACCCCCGCAGGTGGAGGAAACTCGCAGGCTGGTAACACCGCTGAGGGCGGCCTGCGGTCCTACGCGAGCATGACCTACGCTGGTCTCAAGAGCATGATTTACGCCGGAGTGAAGCAGGACGACCCGCGAGTGAAGGCTGCCGCCAGCTGGATCCACAAGCACTATTCGGTGAGCGAGAACCCAGGTCTCGGGCAGCAGGGGCTGTATTATTATCAGCAGACGTTTGCCAAGGCCCTGACCGCCATGAAGGTCGACACCTTCGAGGCTGCGGACGGCACCAAGCACGATTGGCGCAAGGAGCTGGCCGACTTCCTGATCTCGACCCAGGCTGAGAACGGCAGCTGGTTGAACAAGAACGATCGCTGGATGGAAGGCGACCCGAATCTGGCGACAGCGTTCTCTCTGATGTCACTGAAGTACTGTGACCCCAAGACCACAGTGAAGTAATCGACTGTCCGGCAGTCTCCGGATGGCAATATGACTGTGCAGAACTTGCCGGACCGAGCGAATCGCTATTCGGCGTCGGCGAATCCTGGATGGGATTGGAGCTGCGGCCCGGTGCATTGCAAGGCGTCCAGGGCCGAGTCGAGTTCTCTCCCCCGTTCATGGCCCTGAGATCCTGATGGTACGGGGATCAAACATGTCCGCGAATTCCCCTCGACAAGTTTTCGATGATCTGAGAGAACCGCCAGTGAGGCGAGCTCTCCGCCTCGAAGACTGCCGAAGGAACGGACATGTCGAACGAATCCTGGACCCGTCGTGCCTGGCTGGCGCTCTGGTCAGCCGCACTGTGGCCGCGCTCCCATTCCGCAGAGGATTCACCCGCCACGGAAGAGGTGTCGATCCAGATCCCCCGACCGCAGGACATTCCAGCTGTCCCGGCCTTGGAATTGAATGAGGCGATCCGCCGCGGAGTTGATTTCCTGCTGCTCGAGCAGCGGTCGAACGGCTCCTGGGGCACGGCGACGCTGACCAAAGATCTCAATATCTACGCCCCGATTCCGGGCTCGCACGATGCCTTTAAGGTGGCAGTGACAGCCATGTGTCTGTCCGCTCTCATCGAAACGAAAGACCAGCGGACCGATGTCGAGCAGTCGATCTATCGGGGAGAGGCATACTCTTCGACCATCTCCCGCGAGTCCGTCGAGCCAACGGGGATGCGCTCTACAACATCTGGACTCACTGCTATTCGATTCAGGCGATGGTGCGGTTACTGAAACGGTCCCCCGAGGACGCCGTTCGTCGCGAGAAAATCACGTCCCTCATCCAACAGCAGTTCGACATGCTGACCCGGTACGAGTCGGTCGACGGAGGCTGGGGCTACTACGACATGAAGGCGGAGGCGAAGCAGCCTTCCAGCGATTCCATCAGCTTCGTGAATGCAGCGGTACTCGTCGCGTTCTATGAAGCGAAGCTGGCTGGCTTCGCCCCTTCCGCCAGACTGGTTCAGCGGGCGATTGATGCGACACAGCGGCAACGACTCCCCGATCATAGTTACCTGTATGGTGAGTATCTCAAGTGGCATCCGCGGGGCGGGATCAATCGGCCCGGCGGCAGCCTGGGGCGATCTCAAGCGTGCAATCTCGCGTTGCGGCTGTGGGGTGACACGACGATCACCGATCAGGTACTGACCGACTGGCTCGACCGGCTCTTCACCCGGAATGGCTGGCTCGATATTGCCCGCAAACGACCGGTCCCGCACGAGGGGTGGTTTCAGGTGGCGGGATACTTCTACTACTTCGGCCACTACTACGCCGCGTGGTGCATCGAACAGCTTCCCGAGTCGCAACGCCCCCTGTATGAGGCCCATTTGGCGCGTACGCTGCTCGTGCGGCAGGAAAAGGATGGTTCGTGGTGGGACTTCCCGTTCTACGACTACCACCAGTCGTACGGAACGTCGTTCGTGCTGCAGACACTGGCGAAAATCCGCTAGTCAGGACTCCACGCGGAGTCGCACCGGAGCAGGCCGGAATGCCTGTCCCGGCTCGGAGACATCCCCCTCGTGGGCTGATGCCCGTGCCCGAGTCCGCTAAGATGCGTATCGAGCTGTTATGAATCTCCCGCGATTTCGGTGAGGAGTCCAGCAGTTCGAGTGACGCCCCTCTGTTTCTGAATTGTCGTTTCGATGTCTGTGGCTCCTGTCGACAAGTCCGGTCAGCGTATCCGCCAGATGTTTGGCGCGATCGCGGGCTGGTATGACTTTCTGAATCATTTTCTGTCGCTGGGGATCGATATCTGGTGGCGGAAGAAGACCGTGGAACTGGTCCCCCCCACCGGAACCGAACCGATTCTCGACGTGTGTACCGGCACCGGCGATCTGGCCATCGCCTACTGGCGGGCGGGCGAGCAGAAGACCCCCGTCGTCGGAACCGACTTCACGCACCAGATGCTGGTCCGGGCTCGCGATAAGGGCCTGAAAGCCCGAACCTCGTCGGCAACAGCTCCTCTGAGTTTCGTCGAGGCAGACACCATGCATCTGCCACTACCGGCCGATACGTTTCAGCTGGTTTCGGTCGCGTTCGGGATTCGAAACGTCACCGATTACAAGGCGGGCATCCGCGAGATGGTGCGAGTCTGCCAGCCGGGGGGACGAGTCGCCATCCTTGAGTTCTCGCGACCGACGAACAGCGTGCTGGGGAAGCTGTACTTGTTCTACTTCCGCCATGTTCTGCCCAAGTTGGGCCAGTGGTTCTCGAAAAGCGAACACTCAGCGTACAACTACCTGCCCGCATCCGTGTTGCAGTTCCCCAGCGGGGATGAGTTCGCGAAAGAGATGGCCGACTGTGGCCTGACCCAGGTCACCTGCCACCCCATGACCTTTGGGATTTGCACTCTTTATCGCGGGATCAAGTCGTAGAGAGCCGTTGAGTAAGTGGCGGCCTCATCCACCGGTTATTCCGTTTTCTCGAACCGGCTGCCGACCACGGCAGGATACCCTCGCAGAAACTCGGCGATGGCCATCGGGCGTTTACCGACGGGTTGAATGCGTTCGATCTGACAACTTCCATCCGCGCATTTGACGCGGAGGGACTTACCGTCGTTGAACACCACAGTCCCGGGGGTCAGCGGACTGTGGTCAGGAATCACTTGCGGATCGACTTCGAGGACCAGCGCTCGCAACGTCGGTCGGCCTTCGATCTTGAGGAACGAGTACGGCATTGGCCACGGCTGCATGCCACGGACCTGACAATCGATCTCACGAACGGTTTGTGACCAGTCGATCGAACCGAACTCTTTTTTGAGCTTCGGGGCCTTCGTGACAAGCGATTTGTCCTGTGCTACGCCCGTCAGTCGCCCCTGCTCCAGATCGTCCAGGAACTGCAGCGTCACCGGCGCGACCAGTTTCGCCATCCGGTCTTCCAGTTCCCCAGCGGTCTCGCGCGGATTGATCGCCGTTTGCATCGTGGCCAGGATCAGCCCGGCATCGAGCTTAGGTTCGATCTTGAAGATCGATACGCCGGTCTCCGTCTCGCCTTTCCACACGGCGTACTGAATCGGAGCAGCTCCGCGATACTTCGGCAGCAGCGACGCATGCAGGTTGTACGACCCGCGTGGTGGCACATTGATCACTTCAGCAGACAAGATCTGGCCATACGCCGCCACCATGAAAAGGTCCGCCCCCAAGGCTCGCAGCTGGGCCAGGCTCTCCTCGGTGTTGATGTTCACCGGTTGCAGAACTGGAATCCCGCGAGACACCGCGAAGTCCTTCATGACGTTCTGATGAACGCGCCCTTTCGCATCGAATCGATCAGGCTGGGTCACCAACCCGACGACTTCGTGAGCAGAGTCCGCGATCGCCTGAAACGATGGCAGCGCGAACTCCCCGGTTCCCAGCATGGCAATTCGAAACGACATGGTTGTGGGTTGATGGTTAAAGGTGAATGGTTGATCGACAGAGGCGCTCATTGCCCTGGCCCCTCAGCTCTTGGCTATAGGCCTTCCTCCCTCACACTCCGTAGAGAGGGGCGAATCGCGTACGCAGATGCGTCAGCAGTGGCTCGGCAGTGAGGGGGCGACCGGTCACTTTCTCGACCAGCACTGAGGCCCGGTAACGCATGCCGTGTCGGTGGATCTTCTCGTTGAGCCAGGCTTTCAAGGGCTGGAACTCACCGCGGGCGAACATGGCGGACAAGTCGCCCAGCTCCGTCTTCGCCTGCTCGAAGAACTGGGACGCATACATATTCCCGAGAGCATACGTTGGGAAGTACCCGAGCAGTCCGGCGCTCCAATGAACATCTTGCAGGCAGCCCAGCGCATCATTCGGAGGAGTCATGCCGAAGTATTCCTGGAATCGCTCATTCCAAGCAGCAGGCACATCGGCCGGTTGGAGATCGCCGCTGATGAGAGCCTGTTCCAGATCGAACCGCAGCATGATGTGCAGGTTGTAGGTGACCTCGTCAGCTTCGACGCGAATCCACGAAGGCTGGACGTTGTTGATCGCGAAATGGAAATCGTCGAGCGATGTGTCGCCCAAGGCCTCCGGGAAAGCCTGCTGCGCTGGACGATAGAAGTGTTCCCAGAACGCGCGGCTGCGACCGACCAGATTCTCCCACATGCGAGACTGCGACTCGTGGATACCGAGCGATGCCGCTTCACCACACGCCAGGCCAAACTCAGCGGGGTCGAGTCCCTGCTCATAGATCCCGTGCCCAGCCTCATGCAGGACGCCGAAGAATGCCCCGGGGAAATGGTGCTCGTCATACCGCGTCGTCAGGCGACAATCCCCCGGGCCGATTCCGCTGCAGAACGGATGGGCAGAGATATCGATGCGTCCCCGCTTCATATCGAACCCGATCGCCACAGCTGCTCGCGCGGCGAACTCACCCTGAGCAGCGACGGGATAGGATCGGGTCAGAATCGACTCGTCGGGTCGCCTGCGGGAATCGCGGATCGCAGCGACGAGCGGGACGAGCTCCTGTCGCAGTGAAGCAAACACCCGCTGAATGTCGGACGTCAATGCTCCCGGCTCGTAGTCGTCCAGCAGTGCATCATAAAGGACGCCCGACTCAGCTCCGACTGCCTGCGCCTCTTCCCGTTTCAGGCGGATCGTCTTGTCGAGCCAGGGCAGGAACTGCTGGAAGTCTTTGGCCTTCTTGGCGGCCACCCACGCCTGTTGTGACATCGTCGCACAACGAGTCAGCTCTTCCACGAGTGACTGATCCAGCTTGCGCGCCCGCTCGTATTTGCGCCGGGCCTCACGGACATTGGCAGCGACCGGAGACTCCGAATCTCCCAATTCCTTCACATCAGTCAGCTGGGCCAGCAAGTCCCCGATCTCGGGTCGGGTCGCTCGTTCGTGAGCCAACCCCGCCAGCTGAGCCGACTGGTTCGCCCGATGTTCCGCACCGCCTTCGGGCATCAACGTTTGCTCATCCCACCCGAGCAATCCGAGCGTCGACCTCAACAGGGCAACCTGTCGCAGTTCGTGAAACAGACGTGACGCAACATCGGACAACGCAGAGGCCATCTGAGACTCCTTTTTATGGCATGAACATTGAGAAGCTCAGCAGTGTAGTCAAATCGAGAGTTCAAAACCTGCAAAAGAACTACCATTGTAAGAGAAATACGAAGCATGCTCAGTTTTCGGTGATAGGGTTCAGCGACATGTCGATGTGGCGAAAAAGCAACACCAACGGATTCCGATCAAAGCAGCTTATCCCTTCCGATCGATGTCCGATTCATTCGGTGGGCATGTTATTCCGATTGTATCGATGCTGATCTCTGAGTGACTTGATCTAAGAAACCTCTGATAAATCGCAGCGCGTTAAGTGGACTCTGAAAATCTGTGACATAGGTTTCTGTGTTCCCGAGTTCCTCCCCCGAGCGATCTGTCCCATCACAGTGATGGCAGGCGGGAACAATTATTCGCATGGGATGCGATCTACGCGCCAGAGAATAACGGACCGACTGCCCAATGGGAGAGTTCCCATTGCTCGGGGTTCATCCGACCAGGAGCACCAGTTCCCGGTCACATACGACAGAGGACTACAGAATGCTGCAACACATCAAGACCTTCCTGAAGAGCGAAGACGGCCCGACCGCTGTGGAATATGCGGTGATGCTGGCTCTGATCGTCATCGTCTGCCTCACGGCCATCCGCGCTGTTGGTAACAACGCCAACGCCCGATTCAACGCCGTCAAGAACCAGTTGACCTGATTGACGTTTGGCCCGCAGGCCAGCGACTCTCATTCATACACAACCGTCCCGTGGACCATTATTTCCACTGGACGGTTTTTCGTTTGTGTTTTGACAGACGAGTTACGCCCCATCTGATTTCTGTACGGAACACCTTTCCAAGATTCTTCAAAAGAATTTTTTGACACTTCCTGCCCGTGACCTACGTTTGATTGTTCCGCCAGTGATGACCTGATCCAAACAGTCAGCCAAAGCGAACGGGACCTTGTTCGTCCGACAACGGATGAACTCGACCCTACGGGAAATCGGACCGTGGTTTGTGGGAGATGTACTCCTTCAAAGGCACAGTCCTGTGGGCTTCGGTGCGTGAGAGACACCGTGGCCGTCATTCGAAAGAGGACCGAGATTATGTTGGCATCAGTTGTGAAGTTCCTGAAGAGCGAAGATGGCCCAACCGCTGTTGAGTATGCTGTCATGCTCGCTCTGATCGTCATCGTCTGCTTGACCGCGATTCGTGCCGTTGGTACCAACGCCAACGCCCGCTTCAACCAGGTCTCGAACCAGTTGACGTGATCCGTGGCCGGAAACGGCCTGTCGATACACACCAACCGCTCTGCAAGGATTATTCCGGGCAGAGCGGTTGTTCGTTTTGGGAGAACTTGAGAAATACCAGGGACACCCTCACCCCATACTTGCCCAGTACAGTTTCCCGAAATTCTCCAGAAGAAATTTTTGACCTTCTCCCAGCCTGACATAGGTTTGTGTACTTCAAGTGCAATAACCCGATCTTCTCGATCGACTCCCGGCACTTGGCCCCCGTTCAACAGGTGATCTCATGATTCCATTCTGGCTCCCCTTTGAACTTGCCCCCCTACTGGGAGCAGCCTCCATGGCAGCTGCGAGCCTTCTGTGGTTCCTGACTGGTGGAGTCCGCACCTAATTCCCTGGAGATGCCACACGGCATCCGGTTTCTGTTGCGTGACCCAATGGGCATGAGGCCTGTTCAACGCAACAGAGAGATTTCCCCCTCATCTGAAAGGCCGGCTCTCATGGATTGGCACAACATTTTTGTCGAAAATTGGCACGTCAAGCTCGTCGCAGCCGTCATGGTCTGGGCCGCTTGGATCGACGGTAAGGAACTGCGAGTTCCGAACTGGCTGACCTTCCCCATGATTCTGACCGGCCTGATTTACGGGACCTGTGTCGGAGGTCTGTCGGGTCTGGGCGCCGCCCTGCTGGGCATGGTCGTCGGCCTGATCACCATGCTCCCGATTTACGCGGTGGGCGGTATGGGTGCGGGTGATGTGAAGCTCATGGCCGGCCTGGGTGCATGGCTGGGCTGGAATGTGGCCTTCAACGCCTTCATCTGGACCGTCTTCGTCGGAGCTGCAATGGCTCTGGTGATGGTCGCGTACTCGGGCGAATGGAAGAAGCACTTCGGCCAGTTCCTCATTATCTGGCACGAGTGGACCACGATTCGCGATCCGAAGAAGCTGGCAGAAATTGCCGCTGAGCGTAAGCCGCGGATGTACCTGCTGCCCTACGGCATCCCCATGACTGTCGCCTCGATCGCCTACTTCTTCTACGCCGGGATGTTCTAAGAACATCGCTTACGTCGAAGCTCTGGCAGAAACCGCCGAAATTCCCCGCGTTGTGATGGCATGACGCGGGGTCTCTTGGCGTACCAGCCGAAAAGTCCACCCACCAGGACAAGTTGTTCTGGTCAATCCAACCGTCATAACCCGCATATTGTGAAGTTGCGGTCCTGGTGATGCCGATGTTGTTCCGGGGCGAAGTCTATTTCGACTCCGGGGACGACTTGCAACTCAGGTCCTCCATTCGGAGTTCGATGAGATGAAACCCAAGGCACTGATGTTGTTGGCCGTCGCCATCGGGTGTGGTCTGGTTGCCATGCTGGGAGTCCAGCAGGCGATGCAGGGCAGCCAGAAGGAGGTGGTCATTGAGACTCGTTCGGTTCTGGTCGCACTGAAGGACATCAAACCCGCTGAGCCACTCACGGAAGAGAATGTCGTGATGCAGGAGCTTCCCGTCACCGCACTGGTGACCTTCGGTGAAGACCTGGTGACCAAACCGGAAGAGTTCCACGAACGTGCGTTGATGATTCCGGTGCAGAAGGGAGACCTGATTCGTAAGTCCAAACTTGGTGACAAAGGCTCATTCAGTGCCTCGCACCAGATTCCCAAGGGCATGCGAATCAACACGTTCCCGGTCACCGACTCACAAACACACAGCGGCATGCTCAAGCCGGGCGATCGAGTGGACCTCAAGGTCACCTTTAACGGCCGCAAGGGCATGGAACTGAGAACTCTTCTCGAATACGTCGAAGTCTTCGCCTGTGAAGACAAGACCGTGAAGAGCGAGGACAACAAGAACCAGCAGCAACGGGCTCGGTTCGTCACTCTCCTGGTTACCCCGGAACAAGACGGCTACATCGAGATCGCCAAGATCAAAGGTCAGCTGTCACTGTCACTGCGAAACCCGGATGATGATGAACTGGTGAACGCCAACGGGCTGGATGCCAATGCCCTCGATGAACTGAAACACGCGATCAGCAAGGGAGATGTGCCTGACTACGATCGATACTCCGACGAGGATGAATCGAACCATCGTAATCAGGAAGCCGCAGCTCCCGTGGACTCAGTCGCCGACACGTCAGCCACTGATCCACTCGCTGGAACTCCTCCAGTCGATCCGGCAGCCGGTGGAGTTCAAGGATTCCTGCAACAGGGTCCTGCAGCTGCTCCGGTAGCCGTGGTTCCTGACGTCAAGAAGTGGAAGATGACCGTCTACGCGGGCAATGACCCGGTCAGTGTCGAGCTGGACGATCTTCCCGCGAAGAAGGTGGACAAAGATCTCGGACTGAAGGGGGTGAAGGACCTGCCCATTAACGTGGACAAGCTCCTTCCCACCGACCCCAAAGCCAAGCTGGATGACAACGGTCTACCAGTCGACGCGAACGGGAATCCGAACTTGAATGTGGACGTGAAGGACGCTGCCCCTGATTCCAACGACCTGAATGTGGAAGTCGACGACATCCCCCTGGATGAGAAGGCTGCCCCCCAGGCCCAAGGAATTCCGGATCTGCTGAAGAAGCTGTGGTCGTCCGACAAGAATTGATGCGGGTCAAGTCTGTCTGAAACGACAAAACGCGATCGAGGGATCGATCGCGTCACAAAGACCAAAAGATGTGCATGACACGAGAACGCCCTGGCCAGGTTTGACGAACACGTTAAACCGCCATCGGCCTCGGTCACGCCAATGCGATTGAGGTGCAAGGATGTCAACCTCCAAGCAGATCAGCTGGAGAACCGGGATACACACCGCCTGTTATCAGGCGGCAGCAGCAGCGGCCCTGTGGGTTGCCTGCGCTTCATCCGCGGTCGCTCAGGCCCCCAATGCCCCGCCTGCTCTGGACCCGGCAGCTGCTCCCGCCACGGTCCCGTCACCTCCGGCTCCAGATCCAGATGGAACCGGCCCCCAATCACAAGCTCCCAAAGCTCCCGCGCCTCGTGAGAATCCTCCTCGGGACTCCGAGCCCGCCCTGCACGTGATTTCTCCATCGACGAAGCTCTCGATCCTGCATCTGCAGTCTCGCACACTGGAATTTTCCAACCGCATCGAGGTCGTCGATAGTTTTAACCCCGAGATCTTGAACGTCTCTCCGGTCTCTCCCACCCAGATCCGCCTGCGGGCCGAGAACACGGGTGTGACCTCCATGACCGTCAAAGATGAGATGGGCAACCATTTCAACGTGGAAGTCTTTGTTGAAGGGGACGTCCGCGAGCTGAAAGCTTATCTGGAACGGCTCTTCCCCGGATCAGCCATTGACGTCGTCTCACTGAAAGAGAGCGTCATCCTGCGAGGCTGGGTTACCGAACCCCAGTCAATCCCACAGATCCTGGCGATCGCAAAAGAGATGTACCCCACTGTTCACAACCAGCTGCAAGTGGGCGGTGTGATCGGTGTCCAGCTGCATGTTAAGATCCTGGAAGTCCAGCGGTCCAAGCTGAAGCAACTCGGTTTCAACTTCATCGCCAAGGGACAGAACTACGCCATCGCAAGTACGATCGGTGGACTGGTGCCTGTCACCGGGATCACTGCTCCCTTCCGCGGACCTCCGGTTCCGTCGATCGGTTCCAGCACCGCACCATTGCTGTTTGCTGTGACCGGTAACTCTGACGCGTTCCATGGTTTTCTGGATGCTCTGACCACTGAATCCCTGGCGAAGGTTCTCGCCGAACCGACTCTGGTCACCACCAGTGGTCGCCCGGCCTCGCTCCTGTCAGGGGGTGAATTCCCCATCCTGGTTCCTGGTGCAGTTGGTACCGTGTCGATTCAGTTCCGCGAATTCGGTGTCCGTATGGAAGCAATTCCCACGGTGCTCGGCAGCGGTCGACTCCGACTCGATATCGCCCCGGAAGTCAGCGAAAAGGACTACAGCAGCTCCGTCAACGTTCAGGGAATCGTGGTCCCCGGTATCAACACCCGCCGCGTCAACACCCAGGTGGAAATGAACTTTGGCGAGACGATCATGATCGGTGGACTGATCTCGCAGAAGCGAGTGACCACCTCGGCCAAGTATCCGATCATCGGTGAAATCCCCGTCATCGGAGCCGCCTTCAGCAAGAAGTCGCACGAAATCGGAGAGACCGAACTCCTGATCATGGTGACTCCGGAAATGGCGGGCCCCATGCGTCCTGATCAGGTTCCACAAGACTCTCCTGGCTGGACTCATGACGAGCCGACCTCCAAGGAGTTCTTCCTCGACGGCATGCTGGAAGTTCCAAAGTACGGTCCCGAATGTGCGAACTGCGAAAACGGTTCGTGTCCCCCAGATGCGGGTTACGGCAATGCCCAGGCAGGTCTGAATACCGGAACCGGCCCGACGTACGCACCAGCTGATCAGGTCGCTCCTCGGAATGCACTCCAGCTTGCTCCAGCAGAGGAGGAAAGCGTCGCCCCTGCCCCTCTGGAGAACGGTGAGATCCAGACGATGAGTGGACGGTCAGGCAAGCAGCAGATCATTCAGGCCGGTGGCGACCCCTTCCGGGTTCCCTCTCGGCGTGAGATTCCCGAATCCTCGGGTCGCTCGTCCCAGACCAGCTCCGGCAATAGCGATTCCAAGCCGGGACTCATCGCTCCACCTCGTACCACTTCCAATCGATCGCCCAGCCGTACTCGATCGAACACCTCCAAACCCCAAAGTGTCCGCGATCAAGCCAACTGACCATCGAAACTCTCGATGAGTTGGATCCCGATCGCCTGACACAGGCCTCTTCCACTGTTCCACTCTCGCGTGGGCTGATCCCGCCGAGAGTGACTTCCCAAGGATGTCATCATGAGTAACGTCGTTCGACTCGCGATTGTCGATCCTAACGACGGCTCGCGGAGCTCGGTCAAGAACCTTCTGCTTGGCATCGATACTGTCTGGCTGGAAGCGGAATGCTCGCGTTACGAATTCTTCGCAGATCTCGTAGCCCAGACCAAACCAGACATCGCTCTCATCAGCCTCGACGCCGACCAGTCCAAGGGCCTGGCCCTCATTGCTCAGGTCAGTCAACTCATTCCGACATGTCAGATACTTGTTCTTAGTAAGTCCACCGAAGGCAGCCTGATTCTTCAGGCGATGCGCAATGGCGCGCGGGAATTTCTCAATGCCCCGCTCCGCCTCGACGATTTCATGGCCGCGCTCGATCGCTTGCAACTGACGGGGGGAGGTCGCAAGGGGGGGAAGACGGGCGGAAGTAAGGTCGTGACTGTCGTCGGGGCGAGCGGAGGCGTCGGGTGTACCTCACTCGCGATCAATCTAGCCTGCATCGAGGCCCGCAACAAAGACAATAGCGTGGGAGTCATCGACCTCGACATGGGCCTCGGTGATGCCGATGTGTGGCTCGACATTATTCCCGACTACACGATTCAGGATGTCGCCGACAACATCACACGTCTCGACTACTCGCTGCTCAAACGGTCGCTGACCCAGCATTCGAGCGGGGCCTTCCTGCTGCCACGTCCGATCCAGATGGACGATCACCCGCCGATCACTCCAGATCAGCTGCAACGTGTGGTGTCACTGCTCAAGGCCACCTTCTCACATCTGATTATTGATGTCAGCAAGAGCTTCTGCCCTCTCGACATTGCCGCGATGGAGGTCTCGGATATTGTCCTGCTGGTCACCCAGCTCGACCTGCCCTGCCTGCGAAACGTCGTACGCATCACCCAATTCCTTGAAGAGCGCGATCTGGCCAGTAAGGTCAAAGTACTCGTCAATCGAATCGGTCTCGAAGACAGCCAGATCAGCTTGAACAAGGCCCTCGACACGATCGGCCGCGAAGTCTATTGGCAAATCCCCAATGACTACGCCTCGATGATCGAGTCTCGCAACAACGGCGTCCCACTCATCGAGCAGGCTCCTAAATCGAAGGTCACGAAGGCCATTGAGTTGCTGGCCCAGCAAATCGATTCGGGCGAGCAGATCAATCCCAGTGCCACCGAGGCCCAGGGTGGAGCTGCGGCCACCGAGAAGCCGAAACGTCGCCTGTTCAGCTTCCTGGGCAAGTAAGCCCGTCCGCCCGTCGGACTTTGCGATTCGCTCGGACCAGTTGATCCTGCACGGGTCGCTTGCGATCTCTGGCAGATGCATGGACACTCATCCGTAGCACTGACTCAGGAGGACGTGGGATGGCTGGGGCCGGATCGCCTGATGAAATCGCATTACTGAAGGCCGAGAATCAGGAGCTGCGGATCCGGATTCAGGAGACCGAGCGTCAGCTGAAAGAGCTGCACGCCGATCAGTCGCTCCTCGAATCGTTAATGGAGACGATTCCGGACGATATTTATTTCAAGGACCGCGAGGGGCGGTTCCTGCGTATCAATCGCGCGAAAGCACTCAGATCGGGGTTGTCCGACCCGCGTCTGGCGTGCGGCATGACCGATGCCGACTTTTTTCAAGAAGAACACGCCGACGCCTCGATGGCGAAAGAGCGCGAGATCATGGAGCATGGGACTCCCTTGATCGATGAGGTGGAAAAGCTGATCTGGCCCGACGGTCATACGTCATGGGTCTCAGCCACCAAAGTGCCACTGCGTGATCGTCGGGGGAACGTCATCGGGACCGTCGGGATCTCTCGTGATGTGACCGTTCACCATGAGATGGAAGCAGCGTTGCAGGTCGAACGCGACCGGTTGCGAACCCTGATCGACAACCTGCCCGACCACATCTTTATTAAGGATAGACAGGGCCGGTTCGTGACGGTGAACTCTACACTCGTCTCAGCTCTCGGCAAGCAATCCGAGTCCGAACTCATCGGACTTGCTGATCGCGAGATCTTCGACCTCGGCCTGGCCAAGGTGTTTGAAGCTGACGATCAGCGGGTGATGGACGACGGCAAGACACTCCTCAACCGCGAAGAGGAACTTGTCACCGCCGATGGTTCGCGGCGTACGATCCTGACCACGAAAGTCCCACTGCGCAACAAGTCGGGAGAGGTCTTCGGCCTCGTCGGAATCTGTCGCGACATCACGGAACGCAAGCTCGTCGAAGAGGAGCTCCGCCGGGCCAAGGACGCTGCCGAAGTCGCCAGCCGTGCAAAGAGCGACTTCCTGGCCAACATGAGCCACGAAATCCGCACTCCGATGAATGCTGTCATCGGCATGACGGAACTGCTGCTCGACACCGAGCTTCAACCCGAGCAACGTGACTTTCTAGAGACGATCCGCGACTCGGCCGATTCACTTCTCGAAATCATCAATGACATCCTCGACTTCTCGAAGATCGAGTCGGGCAAGGTCGAACTCGAAAGCTATCCGATCGAGGTCCGCGAGTGGCTGGGCGATGCCGTTCGCACACTGGCCGTTCGTGCTCACGCCAAAAAAATCGAGCTCGCCTTCGAGATCGACGAAGCTGTGCCGCAGTTCGTCATGGGAGACGGACTGCGACTGCGGCAGATCGTGTTGAATCTGGTGGGGAACGCCATCAAGTTCACTGCCCATGGAGAAGTCGTCGCCTCAGTGCAAGTTGAGTCCCAAACCGACGACGAGATCCAGCTACACTTCGCGGTCCGCGACACCGGAATCGGCATCGGCCCCGATCAGATGGACCGTGTCTTTGAAGCCTTTGAACAGGCCGACACTTCGATGACGCGCCGCTTCGGCGGAACGGGGCTCGGACTGTCGATTTCGTCGCGGCTCGTCTCCCTGATGGGTGGTCGCATCTGGGTGCAGAGCAAGCTGGGCGAGGGCAGCACGTTTCACTTTCTGGTCACCTTCACGAAGCCCAAGGCCTCGCCCCATCCCGCTGCCGACGTTCACGATCTGATGAACGTCTCTGGGCTGCGAGTGCTGATCGTGGACGATAACGATACCAATCGCCGCATCCTGCTCAAGATGTGCCAGAACTGGCAGATGCAACCGGTCGCCGTGGGTGATGCCGCTACTGCCCTCGAGATCCTGCGACAGGCGAGCAAGTCGGGGCCCCCGTTCGATCTGGTCCTGACTGACGCCAGCATGCCCGAGGTCGATGGCTTTACCCTCGCATCGCATATTCGCCAGGACGACAAGATCTCCAGCGTCATCGTGATGATGCTGACCTCGCTCGATCAGAAGCAAGGAACCCAGGAACTCAATACTCTCGGAATCCGCTCTTACCTCGTCAAACCGGTGAAGCAGTCCGACCTGTTCGACGCCATCATGCAGGCAATGGACGGTCGACGTACCGACCGCCCTGCCCCGGTCGAGCTGCAAAAGACAGCTTCCCAATTGCCTCCACTGTCGATCCTGCTGGCTGAGGACAGCCTCGCGAACCAGAAGCTCGCGATCGGATTGCTCAAACGCTGGGGCCACACGGTCACTGTCGCCAACAACGGCCGAGAGGCGGTCGACCTTGCAGCTCAAACCAATTACGACCTGATCCTGATGGACATCCAGATGCCGGAACTCGACGGCATGGAAGCCACTGCGCTGATCCGCCAGGAGCAAGCCCGGACGGGCAAGAGGGTGCCGATCATTGCGATGACAGCCCATGCCATGAAGGGCGATCGCAAGCTCTGCCTTGATGCCGGAATGGATGACTACGTCTCGAAACCGGTGCGGCCGCACGATCTGCTGGCGGCGATGGTGCCCTTCTTCACTCCGGGGGTTAAGTCTGCTGCATCAGCGACGACCTCGGAAGCCGCGCCGCATAAAACGACCTCCGTCGATGAACTCCCCTCTGATGTCCGCATCGACTGGCCTGCAGCTCGCTCGCGAGTTCTCGAAGACGAGGAGTTGCTGCGCGAGGTGATCGACGCGTTTCTGTCCGAAGCAGAAGTCCTGGCGGTCGATCTGTCCAAGGCACTCACCTCGGCAGACTCTCAAACGGTGTCGCGATTGGCCCACACGTTGAAGAGTAATCTACGGACCTTCGGCGTTCCGATGGCCGACGCACTGCAGACGATCGAATTCGCCGCCAAGTCGGGTGACCTTGAGCCCGTAAAAACTCTCTGGCCCACTGTTCGACCGAATATCACGCTCGTCGTGGAACAGATGAAGGCGTATCTGACGAAGTGATCGCACTTTCGTTGCGACAGTCCGGGGAAGTACCGGCAACCTGACGTAACACGGATAGCTGATGGCTGATAGCTCCCCCTCCATTCCCTCCCTCGACAGAACATCCTCGATCGAACAAACTTCGGTTCTCTATTCACATTCCCACCGACCGGACTTCTCGAAGACCATGCCAAAACTCGCCGCATTTCCCAAAGCCTACATGGACCAACTCTGCGTTGACGGGTCCATGAAACTTCGCGAGTGGATCGACCTCGCCGCCACGCTGGATATCGACGGACTCGAGTTCTACACCGGGCTCCTCGACCTGCAGGACCGCAACCGCTGGGCCGAAGCCCGCAAGGCGACCGAAGACCACGGGATGACCATTCCCATGATGTGTGCCTCGCCCGACTTCACCCACCCCGATCCAAAGTTCCGCGCGGAGCAGATCGACAAGCAGAAGTTCTGGATTGAAATGACAGCTGCGCTCGGCGGGACCTACTGCCGCGTGCTGTCGGGTCAGCGCCGTCCCGAAGTGAGCCGCGCTGATGGTATCGAGTTCGCAGCCCAGTGCATCGAGGCCTGCTCGCCATTTGCAGCCCAGCACGGCGTGACGCTGATCATCGAGAATCACTACAAAGACAACTACTGGACCTACCCTGAGTTCGCTCAGAAGATGGATGTCTTCTGCGACCTGGTCGAACGCATCAAGGTCAAGAACTTCGGCGTCAACTACGACCCGAGTAACACGATTCTGGCCGGCGAAGATCCGATCGAACTGCTTGAGCGAGTCAAGCACCGAGTCGTCACGATGCACGCCAGCGACCGCACGCTGATCTCTGGCACGATCGAAGATCTTCGCAAAGAAGAAGACAGCGTCGGCTACGCCAAGCGGCTGCGTCACGGCGAAATCGGCAAGGGCATGAACGACTACGACAAGATCTTCTCGATCCTCAAGGGCGTCGGTTTCGACAGCTGGATCAGCATTGAAGATGGAGTCGAAGGCTTCGAGATGCTGCAGGGCAGCGTCGCCTTTCTCCGCCGCAAGATGGCCGAACACTGGGGCGCCGCCTACGGCACCTCGGGTCGCAAGCTCAAGTAGTCGTCAGCTTCATGTTTCATCCACAAGGTTCGCCCCGGTGAGGAACACCTCCCGGCGCGAACCTTGTTGGCTTTGATGCGGCGAGAAGCTCACTTCAACAGAGCAAATGCCGCCAGTCGGACAGACATTCCTGTCTGCCCCGAGCGACGAACAGCCCTCACCTGCTCGGTTCGCCTAACGCCACTGCTGCATACCGCCGCCAGACATCTACCGCTTGTCTGAGCCTGTCAGCGGCTCCAGTCCCAACTTGGCTCGTCCCACATCGCTCAATCGATTCGAACTCCAAGCCGGATCCCAGGTCTGCTCAACGACCACCTGTCGCACACCAGGGATCTGCATCAAACGCTCTCGCACCGGCCGTGAATATGTCGGGTGCACAGAGATCGACCCCTCAACGAAATACCCGATCAGCGGTCGTCCGCGATGGGGCATCGCCATGACCAGTGTGATCACATCACCTCGCACTCGCACGTCATAGACCAGCCCCAGGTCGACGACATTGATGTCCGCCGTGTAGAGCTGGGCGTCCTTGCAGTCGCGAAGAGCCTCCCAGATTTGCTCCTTGGAGATCGAGCTGTCGTTCGCCTCACCACGTCTGGCCAATGATTCGACGCGAAGATTCTGGCCAACCTTCCCCTCGTTCACGTCGACCAACTGAATCGGCTCACCAGCAGCAGCGACAACGAGCGGACTGAGCATGCAACGACGCATCTGCTCGATCGTGGCTGCGCCCTCCGGCATCGTAAAAGGGATAGACACATAGGCATTCTTCTGTCGCAGCACCGCCCCCTTGGGAACCGTCTTCACGGGCAGTGGGTAACGGCTCCAGACCGGTCCATGCCACCGGTAGAACATCAGCGGAGCGCCCGTGTGCTTGAGTTCCGGAATGCCCTCAGCTTCGTGCTTCAAGAAGAGGGCCACGAACGAGTCCTTGCTGTCCTTGTGGTAGAAGCCCACGCCCCACAAGTCCTCCTGCTGCTCGCCAGGTACTTCGCCCGACTTCAACTTGCCATCGCGTCCCATCCAGAGCGAGTCGGTAAACGACTGTCCCGAGAAGACCCACTCGTCGTCACGCAGTGCCGCAGCCTCGAACGTCTGCACGGCTTTCATCTCGCCGAATTTGTGGAACCATGGCAGCCCCGTATAGAACCGGTATTCGACATCAACGTGCAGTCGGCTCGGCGTATAGATCGGATGCACCGGCGAGTTCGGAAACCCCCAGCGACGAATGATCGTACATAACGGACCGCGAACCACTTCGTACTCGGGACAAGTTTCCCACAAGGAGATCCGCATCTTCTGGAAGCTGTCCTTGTCGACATAGTCATGTGCCCAGTCGATCCCCGGCGGCTCGCCATGTCCTTGCCCTCCGGAGAAAAACTCGAGCCCGTGCTCTCGCTTCAGAGTCAGTCGCTCCAACTGACCGGTCTGCCGCGAGAGGGCCGCTTTAAAAAATGCATTCGAGATATCAAGCCCGAAGCCCTCGCCCTCGACCGTCATGTCCGAAGGGTACTCCGGCAGCTCTGCATCGGGATTCCCGTAGAGGACTATGAACTGCTGTGTCTCGTTCGGTTGGCTGTCCATCATCCAAAGAATCTGACAGCTACGCTCGTCGCCGCGCCGCAACTCACGGAAGACCTGGCAAGGCACCTCAACCAACCGGCCCCCGTCGACCCGAGCCAGTCGGACCTCGCGAGCCAGCGACGTGACCTGCTCCTGTGGAAAGCTCAGCGAGACCTCAACCGGCTCCGACTTTCGTGCCTCGCCCACCGTCTCCCGAATCACGATCTCCTTACAGAACTTCCAGCCCTTCGCCCATTTCGCAGCTGCGGGACCCAGCGATTCCACCAAGCGGAACTTCCCGGCCTCGACCAGCGACTGACCCGCTGGTTGTTCCTCAATCTGGGTCTGACGCGCGGTGTCCCTCAATGAATGGGTGAGCGACCGCACCAGGTCATAGTCCTTCTTCTCCCACGCCTCCTGCAGCAGCTTCATCTTTGTTTCGAACGAATCCGTTCGCTCAGCGGCAGTGAGTTCGGGCGGCTTGACCACCGGTGCTTGAGCATGAAGCCGATCGCACTCGCCCTTGGACACCACCGCAATCAACACAACAGCGAGGCCGAGCCTTCGCACAATCGACCGGAAATACGTCATTGTTCTCACTTTGATCAGGACCAGGTCTCAGGGATCATTCAGAGAATAACTCCACCAGTTGGCTCTCGACAGTCATCAACGCCCCCCGTGGCCCCAGCTGTCCTTGACTTCACCACGCGGGAAGATTCCTGCATGGAGATTCTCAAGTCTCTGAGACGGCGGTAGTATCGAAGTAAATGCCGCGAGGCGAGTTGGCATGTGACCGCCCCATCTCACGAGCGATTCCGCTCAACGGGTTCTCAGCTTCTTATTGAGGAGGATTCCATGTATGGGACTCTGCTCGAATTCAAAGTAGTTATCGGAATTCTCGCAGCTTACTTTCTTCTTCCTGTAATTCTGATTTATGCAGTTCAAAGGTTTCGCAGGAACATGCAGATCGTGCCCTTCGATCCCAAAACAGTTCCCGACTCTAAGAGAATGACTCGATACTTCGATGAGTCGATCGAAGCCATGGCGGAGATCGGATTTGAGTGCCTGGGTGAATTTACTCTGCCGGATTTGATGCCGAACGCCAAAGCGGTGGCCCAGATCTATCGCAATGTGACCACGCGCGAAACGGCCATGGTCAACAGTATCTGGGGGATCGCCAATGGATCCGTCGTGGCTCGCACCCGGTTTGCGGAATTCATCTGCCGCTTCGACGATCCTGAGCTCCAACTGATACAAACCAGCAACATCACCATGCTGGGGTCTTTTCCGGACACTCCGGAGCATCTCACCTTTCGCCTTCCCCAGATGGATAGAATCGGAGACCTGTATACCTGCCACACGCGACTCATGGAGCGCTACTCTCCCAACGCCCGACGTGTTTCACGTTTGGAAGAGGAGTTTCATGGAGATCCTCAAAGTTACCTGCGACAAGTCGTACTGGTCGAATGTTTCGATAGGCAAATTGTGACCGGGTACCTGCAGACAAGTGAGGATGGATGGCGACCAACGATTTATGGAGCACTCCTCATGACGTGGAAAGAACTCTGGCCATTTAAACAGCTGCGGATCGCCGCCCTGAAGCGTCAAGGCCTGAAACTCGAAGCCGACCTCGAAGAGGAATTCGGACCAATCCCTCAATAGCTCACTGGGACGAGTGTCCACGAGAGTGAGGACGACTTCAGCGCAGGGCAGTGGATCGCTTCAAGCTGCGTCTACCTGAACCCGGAGCGCCGATTTGAGAAGTCGCCGTGGCCTGCTGCTACGCGTTGATAATCGAATCGACCCCGCCACCGCCGAGGATGGTGTCGTTGCCGGGGATGCCGTCGCCGCCATCGAGGAGGTTGTTGAGCAGGTCACCGGTGATCGTGTCGGAGAACATTGAGCCGATCACGTTTTCGATCGTGGCGAGTGTGTCGTTACCGTCAGCTCCGGTGGTCTTCTTGGTCAGCAGGTTTACGTCCACGGCCGCTGAGGCATTCGCATAACTGATCGTGTCACTGCCATCGCCACCCGTGAGGGTATCGTTACCTCCATTGCCAACAAGGAGGTCATTTCCAGCACCTCCGGACAGTTTGTCATTCATCAATCCGCCAATGATTGTGTCATGGCCCGATCCTCCGGTAATCGTCACGGTCCATGTCGCTCCAGTCGCGTCAAACAGATTGTTGAATGTTGAAGCAGTGGCAGTCACTCTCTATTTGTTTGTCGGTGAGATTGAGCGTCACCATGCCCGTCGCGCCCGAGACCGTGGCTGAGTCGATACCGGTTCCTCCGAAGACGGTATCCAGGTTGTCAAAGTACAGCGAGTCATTCGCATCGCCACCGTCCAGAACGTCGGCGCCCAGACCTCCAGTCAACTTGTCGTTACCTCCGCCACCTGCGAGCGTGTCATTGCCAGCACCACCGGTGAGATTGTCGTTCATCAGGCCACCGGTAATCGAGTCGTTTCCACTGCCTCCCGTGATGGTCACGATCCACGTCGCTCCCGTGGCATCAAACACGTTGTCATAGATGGACGTCGTGGCACTGACTGTCTCGATCAGACTGGTCACCAGGTTCACACCAACCGCATCGGTCGCACTACGAACGACGGCCTGATCGACTCCTGCACACCCCTGTAGTGAATCCAGCTCGTCGAAGTGCAGCGTGTCGTTCCCGCCTTGACCATCGAGCACATCCGCTCCAGAGCTGCCCTGAAGAATGTCATTCCCTGCTCCGCCAATTAGACGATCGTCACCAGTTCCACCATTCAGATTGTCATTCAGATTCCCACCGATTATTGAGTCGTTCCCACTGCCTCCCGTAATGGTCACAGCCCAGGTCGCACCAGTGGCATCAAATACGTTGCCGTCGAAAATCGAACTCGACGCGTTGATTGTCTCAACTTCCGCGAGCGTGACATTCAGGATGACCGGGCCGGTCGCTCCGTTGACCACAGCCTGATCAGCACCGGCTCCGCCGAATACATTGATGTCCAGGTTATCGAAATTGAGGGTGTCGTTTCCGTCATTCCCGACCAGGGCATCTGCCCCGAGCCCACCCGACAACGTGTCGTTACCCATTCCGCCACTCATCAAATCATTGCCTGCTCCACCAGTAAGTGAGTCGTTGAGATTCCCCCCGACAATTGTGTCGTTCCCACTGCCTCCCGTGATGGTCACTGCCCATGTCGCACCGGCCGCGGTGAAAGTGTTGCCATAAAATGATGTAGTCGCATTCACTGATTCGATGAGACTCGAGGTCAGGTTCAAGCTGACAGCTGCGGATGCGTTCGTCACGCTCGCGGAATCGATACCAGAACCCCCGGAAATGCTGATGTCAAAGCTATCGAATTTCAGTAAGTCGTTCCCGTCTCCACCATCTAACACGTCCGCGCCGAGCCCCCCGTTCAACGTATCGTGACCCAATCCTCCGTTTAGAACGTTGCTGCCCGTAGAGCCATCCAAGGTGTCGTTGTAATTTGAACCGGTCAGGTTCTCGATCACCACGAGCTTATCCTTGCCAGCCCCCACTGTGGTTTGAACCGTGGCCAACGCGAGGTTCACTTTCACACCAGTTGTCGCTTGAATGTAGCTGGCCGTGTCGACATCGGCTCCGCCATCCAAGGTGTCGTTCCCGAGCCCGCTGACGAGCGTGTCGTTACCAGCTCCCCCCAGCAACGTGCCTGAAATCGCGGATCCGAGTGAGGTATCCATCTTCAGCGTATCGTTACCAGCGAGTCCGGAGATCGTGACCCCTGTGATACTTCCAGCCGCGACTCCAGTACTCACGATCGCACCATTGGCATCGATCTTGATGACGCCCGCATCATTCAGGACCGTAATCACGTCGTGACCCCATGTCCCAGACACGTTGAGCATTGAGCCATTGATCACGAAATCAATCGCGTCAGTCAGGTCAATCGTCACTGTTGTGCTGGCCGACAAACCGCCCGCATCCGTCACCTGAACCGTCAAGCTGAACGTCGGGTGAGCTTCAAAGTCGAGCTTTGTCGCATCGGACACCGCGATCACACCAGCGTTGCTAATCGTAAATGCTCCCAGACTGTTGCCACCCATGATCGAGAATGACCGCGTGTCTCCGGCATCAACATCGCTCGCCACCACTGTGCCGACCGTCACGCCATTCGCGGTACCTTCCGCGACGCTAAACGCCTGGGGCGAGATCACCAGCGACTCGTTCACGTTCGTCAGGTCAATCGTGAATACTTCGTCATAGGTCAGGCCACCCGCATCAGTGACTCGCACGGTGATCTGATGGGATGCGCCCAATTCGAAGTCCAACTGCGAGCCATCGGCCACCACAATCTGATTGCCATTGATCGCAAACCGACCGTTGGCGTCATCCAGCAAGGAGTAGGTATAGGTCTCCCAAACAGCATTCGGATCAGTGGTGCTGAGGGTGCCCACAAAGGTTCCATTGATGCTGTTCTCTGCGATGGTGTTACCGCTTAACGCCAGATCGGTCGGGGCCAGATTGAACTGCAGATTGACCAGAGAGTCGATTTCCGTCGGAGACATGAAGGCTGTGGCCATTCCCCCGAATTCGGTCGGAGTAATCAACGCATTCGCAGCTGCGACTGCATCAGCGCGGGTATTGGCCACGACCGTCAGATGTCCCAGACGAACAGTGGCACCGGGCTCCACGGTCACGGTGTATGTCCAATAGACATTGTCTTCGACAACTTGAACATCTGTCGGACGCAGGCCAGACGATCCGTGGATGTAGTGGACAATCACGGGTGTCCCACTTCCATCGGCATCATCCGTGCCGATCCAACGGTCGGAGGTCTCGACAGAGTTGTCTCCGTCGGAGGTGCCAAAGACCGTGGTCGCGGAATCGGACCCCAGATTCCCGATGATCCGCACGGTTGTGGTGATTGCGCTCGCGGTATTGTTGGTGAAGACCTCTACCGTGCGCGCGAAGTCATACGCTCCGGTGGTGGGGACAGTGACTTCGCGATGCGTGTCGAGTCCCGCCAGATTGACATTGGGAGTAACGAGCGTCTGGTTGGTGTCCTCGGTTGTCCCCAGTACACCGACCGGGGCGACATAATCTGTTCCAGCGACTTGTAAACGGTTCAGCCCATCGAAAGCGTTGGACGGCCCCTGGATCAGCTGTCCGGTGCCTAATGCACTGCGGTCGATCTCAATCTTGGATGACAGGGGTGTGGTGACCGACAGGACAGCACCGGTTGAGTCGAAGCGTGCGAGGGCAAAGTCGGAGTTACTTCCGTTTTATGTGTACCCCGCCACGACGATCTTCCCGTCACTCTGCAAAACGACGCTACGGGTGTTACCACCGAATGCTCCAATGGCAGTCGTCACCTTGCCGTCCCCGTCAAATGTCATGTCGAGCGAACCGTCCGCGTTATACCTGGCCAAGGCAAAGTCGGCGTTACTGCTGTTGTATGAGATCCCCGCCAAGACGATCTTCCCGTCACTCTGAATCGCCTGACTATTAGTAATCGAGTTTAAGCCAAAAGGGGTCTGGATTCGACCTGGCCCGTCCAGATCAAAGCTCGTGTCGATGGAGCCATTGGTGTTAAAGCGGGCTACCGCGAAGTCGTAGTTTCCTCCCCCCACATCCGACGTTCCCACCATGACAATCTTGCCATCGCTACCAACCGCAATGGCATCACCATAGTCATTGGCCGTGCCAATCTTCTGGGTCATCTTGCCATCCGTATCGAACGTCGTATCGAGCGTTCCATTGGGATTGAACCGAACGATGGCGAAATCGGAGTCAGTCCCGAATTCAGCGGTTCCAGCGACAAGGATCTTCCCATCAGTGGCAACCTTCACCGATTTGACGCCATCGTCGCCGTTCCCGACCGGCAGTGTGATCTTCCCATCGCCGTCAAAGGTGGTGTCGAGAGATCCGTTGGTGTTGTATCTGGCCACCGCGAAATCGTAATTGCTGCCATTGTGTGAATACCCGGCGACAACAATCTTCCCGTCCGCCTGAACGGCCACGCCGCTGGGAACATCGGATCCGGAGCTCATCGGGGTGATGACCATCCCATCGCCGTCGAATGTCGTATCGAGTGTCCCGTTCGTGTTGTAACGCAGTACCGCAAAATCGTTGTTGCTGCTCCCCACAGCGAAGCCTGTAACGACAATCTTTCCATCACCCTGGATTGCGACAGCGAACGCCGCATCGTTCCCAGACGACGCCGCAGTAATCACTTTGCCCCCGGAGCCAAAAGTGCTGTCGAGTGTTCCATTGGCGTTGTAACGAACAACGACGATATCGGATGAACCTCCGGCATCTCGATAGCCAACGGCAACGATCTTGCCATCACTCTGGAGCGCCAGACCTTGCAAAACGTCCGTGCCAGAGCCGATTGCGGTCGTGACTTTCCCTCCCACTCCAAACGTAGTGTCGAGTGTCCCATCGACGTTGTAGCGTGCTAGGGCGAAATCGTGATTCGAGTTGTTCTGCGCTCCTCCTCCGACGATGATCTTTCCATCGCTCTGAATCACCACGCTTCTCGCTTCTTCATGCCCATTCCCAAATGACGTAGTGAACCGTCCAGCTGAGGAAGCACCAAACGAGGCGTCCAACGCCGTCGTGGAGGCATTGACCACGAAATCGCGAGTTCCATTCGCCCCGGCATCTGTATCGAGCGCATGGCCATAGACGTCAGTGATCGCGTCCTTAACCGTCAGACGATAGATATCTTCAACGAAGGGCGTCGCGAACGTCAGCGTCGCGGTGGTTCCATTGACCGACACCGAGACCGGAGAGATCACCTCATCCGATCCCAGCAGCAACCCATCCACCCCCGCACGACGCAGCTCGTAATTCGATGGCAGATTGGCTCCCACCACCGGCTCACTAAACGTGACCGTCAGCACATTCGCCCCAGCTGCCACTGTTCCGCTGGGTTGGAATGAGGTGGAGAGGACTGTGAGGGGCAATTTCAGATTGATTGTGACCACGCCCGTATCGGACAGATTCGGCGTCCCGTTGTCGGTGACTTGTACCTTCAGGGTGAAGATCGGGTTGGTCTCGAAATCGATCGCAGCTGTATTTGCGACCGTGATCACGCCGGTCGAGGAATTGATGTTGAAGGCTCCGCCCGTGTTGCCCCCGATGATCGAAAACGTCTTCGTCTGACCGACATCCGGGTCAGACGCGACAACCGTACCGACTACCGTGCCACTCGGGCTGTTCTCTGTCAGAGGCGGTAGCGTCTGATCATTCAGAACCGGCATTTCATTCAGCGCGAACACATAAGCAGCCCCGGCATTCGGACCTTGTGTATCGTCACCGATCGCTCCGACGACGACGGTGTTCCCGGACACCGCCACCGCATAGCCAAAATCGTCATTCAGCGATGCGGTGGGGTTGGCCAACGTCCCAAGCAGCGCCCCCGTAGTGGCGTTGAACCCCCCGTTGTCCCAAAGTTTGACTGATTGTGACGTAGTTCCCGTTACTCAATGCCGTTACACCATTACCGCCGATGTTGTCGTGGGCGGCAGATCCACGACGAGGCTGTTACTGGTCGACAACGCCACTCCGATAATTCCCGTCGTCCCGTTGCCCCACGTCACGGCCCCCACGTCAATGACTCCCCCGTTGTCCCAAAATGGACTGAGAGTAACGTAGTTCCCGTTGCTCAATGTGCTGTTATACCACGACTGCCCACGCGGTCTTCAGAGTTAGGTCCCGACGAGGCTGTTAGCTGGTCGACACCACTCCGCTGATTCCCGTCGCTCCATTCCCCCACGTCACAGCCCCCGCGTTAGTGGCCTCCCCCGTTGTCCCACAAGGAGCTACCGATGACGTAATTGCCGTTCTTCAGCCGCCGTTACTCCAGAACCGCTCACGCTATCACCGGCGGTGGTCCCGACGAGGCTGTTGCTGGTCGACACCACTCCGCTGATTCCCGTCGCCCCATTCCCCCACGTCACAGCCCCCGCGTTAGTGGCTCCCCCGTTGTCCCAATTATTGCTACCGACGACGTAATTGCCGTTGCTCAGCACTGTTACCCCAGAACTACCGACGGTGTCACCGGCGGTGGTCCCGACGAGGCTGTTACCTACTGACACCGCCCCAGCGACACCTACGGTTCCGTTACCCCATGTCACGGCCCCCGCGTTAGTTGCACCTCCGTTGTCCCAACTATTGCTACTGATGACGTAGTTGCCGTTGCTCAGAGCCGTTACCCCAGAACTGCCGACGGTGTCACCGGCGGTGGTCCCGACGAGGCTGTTGCTGGCGGAAACCACTCCCCTGATTCCCGTCGCCCCATTCCCCCACGTCACAGCCCCCGCATCAGTGGCTCCCAAATTGTCCCAAAAGTAGCTGCGAATGACGTAGTTGCCGTTGCTCAGAGCTGTCACACCACCATAGCCAACGAGGTCACCGGCGGTGGCACCGACGAGGCTGTTACTGGCGGACACCGGCCCAGCGACCCCCGTGGTCCCATTGCCCCATGTTACGGCCCCCGCGTCAGTAGCTTCTAAGTTGTCCCAGTAGGGGCTGCGAATGACGTAGTTCCCGTTACTCAGAGCTGTCACACTACCATAGCCAACGATGTCACCGACAGTAGTCCCGACGAGGCTGTTACCGCTCGACACCACTCCGCTGATTCCCGTGGTCCCATTGCCCCAAGTCACGGCCCCCGCGTCAGTGACCTCACCGTTGTCCCATAAAGAGCTCCGAACGACAAAGTTTCCATTCGTCAGGGCTGTTACCCCGCCTTCTCCCACACAGTCGTTGGCATGTGAGCCGGTCAGGGTACTGATCAGTGCTCCAGTCGATCCGTTGAAGAGGTACACAGCTCCGGCGTCTGTCCCACCCGCATCATCATATGGCGAAGTGACTACCACATTCCCGGTGCTCAGCGGAACCGCAGCCGCCCCAAAGTGATTCCCAGCTGCGGGATGCGGATCGACGAATTCCGCGAAGGCGACCAGCAAGACCCTGTCTTCGAGCAAACTGACTGCCCCGCTCACCTGCGACCACGAGTTTCCGGATCGCCTGCCATACCCGAAAAGGCTCCTCCCCGACTTCGCCCGGCTGGCTTTTACCCAAGAGGTCATCTGCCCCCAAGTTCGCTGGAGCCAATTGTGCTGAGTCATGGGATGCTTTCATTCAGTGCAAGCGAGTGACGTGAGCCGGCCTGGGGCGGGGTCAGTGGGACTGCCCGCACAATTGCCGCAAACACGTGCCGGTCGTGGAGTTGGCATCCAACAACAGCACAGGGCGACAGCTAGGAATCAGCCCCTGCAATAAGAGAGAGCTGGCCACCCACAGTCTTCATGTCCAAGGAGGAACGATTCCGATGAAAAGCGAACGGAGATTTCTTCAAAAATAAGGTCGTTGTCTACAATATATTATTTTATTAACAATTATCGTCTCGGGAGACTCTGGGCATCCAATCGCGATCATTTTACGAACGGCGCAGCCCAGACAGTGACTTTACCGTCGTGGGTCGCAATGGCGATCGCGTCACCTTGCGGGGAGAATGAGAGACCGTTGACTTTCTGCTCTCCGACGCGAATCGAGATCAGTGGCTGGTGGTTATCGGCTCTCCACAGGCGAAGCCAACCCGCCTCATCGCCCGTGGCAAGCACTTCTCCATCGGGGGAGAGAGCCATCGCCCCGACCCCCATCTCGTGTCCCGCAAGAGAGCCGATCAGCTGACCGGTGGAGCGACTGCGAAGGCTGATATTTCCCTGTTTTTGTCCCAACGCGAGTGTCTCCCCATCGGGCAAGAGAGCCACGCAATACACATCAATCACTTCTCTCCACTTGCGCACGACAGTGTCTTTTTCGGCGAGGTCGCGAACACACACCGAGTCTGCATTCGAGACCGTCACCAGGGTCTTCCCCGCATCAAGAAACAAGATTTGACGCACTGTCGCCTGATGGTCCGCAAATCGACGCAACACCTCGAGCGAGTTCGCATCCCAGAGCACAACGTTTCCATCGTTGTCACCAGTGGCGATGATTCGGCCATCCGGACTCCAGGTCAGGCTGCGAGCCTTGCGGTGTTCGTCGACCTTGCGAGGTTCCCCGATTAGCTTTCCCGAAGTGGTGTCGACCTCCCAGACGCGGAGCGATCCGTCCAGGCAGAGCGAGGCGAGTCGAGATCCGGAAGGAGAGTACCGGACTTGGACGACCGTCTGGGTGTGGTGAAGCGACGTCGACAACTCCAGTCCGGTCGCCGCTTCCCAGACTTTAATTGTTCCGTCATCACTGCCGGAGGCCAGGAATCGTCCATTCGGAGAGTATTCGACCGTCCATGCTTCACGAGAATGCCCTGCAAAGACGGGCCCATCGGAGACCGGTGTCCAGCGATAGAGTCCTCGACCATATTCCGAGAGTATGATTGTGCCGTCTGGCAACGGAGTGATTGATGACACGTTGTCATTGAATCGGGGACTGCGACAGTCAATTCGGTTCGTCTGCAGATTCCACAGACGGACGTGAAAGTCAGTATTTGCGACTGCGAGCCACGTGTCCGTGTTCAGGAACTGGATTCCGTACGGATTCGGCCAGCTTAAATTCACTTTCCCGGGGATGGTCTCCGAAAAACGGACCGTCTTGTCGAAAGAGTACGCTCCGTCGGAGGTCCTCTTCCAGATGTCGATCGCTTGGTCTTCTCTCAACCCAGCAACCAGACCTCCATCTGAAGAGACAGCTGCCGACACGATACGTAAAGGGGCGTCTTCTGGATTTTGTGCCAACTTCGCGGTGAGTGCCCCCTCGGAACTGTAAATCGCGACATGACTCAGCATGGGTACAGCAAGACTTCCATCAGGGCACCAGGCCAGACTTCTCCCATAGACATTCTCGCCAGCGAGTGCCGACCAAATGTGTGCGCCGGATTCGGTCGAGTAGACTTCGAAAAACTGAGAGCCACTTCGTCTGTTATCAACAACAAATCGTGATCCATCGGGTGATGTCATGAGCCGAGCGACTAACTCTCCAATACGCACGGATTTTTGGACTCCGGCTGAGGCATTCCAGAAATTCAAATAACCTCTCACATTTGCTCCACTGTCATCTGTCTCCGTAGCTAAAAATGTCCAAACGTCTGATCGGGGGTGATAAGTAACCCCTTGAGACGTCTGTCGCTCTGCAAGGTTCAGAACTGGGGAGGCGATTGGAGTCCCGCTCATCAAGTCCCAGGCGTAAAATGCACCGTCCCTTTTACCAGCTATAATGCAACCTTTTTCTTTGATGACATTCACGGAATAAAAGTTGGTATTAATTGTCGCCTCGAATGGACGGAGTTCACCGCCGCATTTCGCATTCATGAGGCGCCAGGAGAAGTCTCGAAAGTCGGGTTCCCCTGGCGATGAGGGGCGAATTTCACTGAGTTGCTTGGTGTAATTCAGAAGTTGTCCGCGGTCGTAGAGATCCTGAGTGTGGCGCATGTGTGAGGTATACGCTAATAGCTGTTCACGCCGGACTGCTTTTTCAAGACGTTCCGTCTGCTGCTTCAGGTCTGCCTCTCGTTGCTCGGATTGTGCCAGCATAAGCGACTCCTGCTGGCGAAGTTTCGTTTCCGTTTCGACGGCAATCGAAAGCCGGCTGGAGTACCACCATCCTCCAGCTGAGATCAATGCCACGGAGACACAGAGCACGCACAGCAGCAGTCCCAGTTCGGGATGGTGTCTGCACCACCGCAACGCTTTTTCAGGAAGTGATACCGGCTTCGCCAGGATCGCACGGTCATCCAGAAACCGCTGGAGATCCTCTGCCATCTCATGCGCGGAGGGGTATCGCCGTGCGGGCTCCTTTTCCAGAGCCTTGTGGCAAATCGTCTCCAGATCCCGGGGCACAGCTGGTCGCAGAGTTCGCACCGCGATCGGTTCTTTGTTCAGGATGTTCCAACTGGTCTCAGCGGTCGAGTCGCCGACGAACGGAGGCTGTCCGGTCAGCATTTCATACAGAATCACGCCCAGTCCATGGACATCCGTCGCGGCGGAAACCTGCTCGGATTTCCCAGCTGCCTGCTCTGGGGACATGTATTGCAGCGTCCCCGCCACAAAGCCCGTTTGAGTTTTGTTGGCGTCAAACTCTTCATCCAGCCACTTCGCAAGCCCAAAATCGGACAGCTTGGGTTGGATATTCTTCCAATCTGGGACAGCAGGGGGGAGGGGGACATTCAGTCCTTCGGCCGTGTTGGCCGCATCCTTGATATGGGTCAGTAGCACATTCCGAGGTTTGATATCCCGGTGCAGAATCCCAAGCTGATGTGTCTGACTCAGCCCCTCGGCAATCTGATGCACCAGAGACGCACAAACCCAAGGATCCTGACGTTGGGGCAGGCTGGACAGAAGCTGATCCAGATTACCCGCGTCGCAATGCTCCATGACCAGGAAAGGAATTCCATCATGCTCGCCGGCTTCAAAAATTGTGACAATCGCCGGATGCTGCATTTGTCCGAGAGCCCGTGCTTCTCGGAGGAATCTCCGCCGTGCGTTTGGGTCGGCCACCCATTTCGCGTGGGGAATCTTAATCGCAACCTGACGGTGCAATTGCGGGTCGTCTGCCAGGAAGACCTCGGCAAAGCCGCCCGCCCCCAGCTGTTCAATAAGCTGAAACCGCTGGAATGTCGATGGGGCACGGATCCCGGAACTTCCAGTGCTGTCCAGAAATTCGATCGGCTCCTCGGCAATGTCGTTCGCAGAGTACTCCCGAGTCATCCCGTGCAGGAGCATTAGACATTCGCGAGCATGTGTGATTTTCTTTTGCAGTTCCGTGTCGGCCACATCGAGCGACACTGGCTCTGAAATTTCTCCTGCAATTTCGCGACCGATCGCGAGCAGCAGGTCATCGAAGTTGGATTTATCGGAGTCCGCTGATGTCATGATTCTGAGAAAGTAGTTCGGTTTGCAGGGCCTCCACAGCACGACACCACAATTTCCGTGATGCCTCGGCCGAGCTGTTCAGTCGACGGGCGATATCCTCAAAACTGAGCTGTTGGATGCTTCGCAACTCGATGATCTGCTGATAAGCCGGAGTCAGGGACCTGATCGCTGCCTTCAGTGAAGCCATCATCTCGGTCTGCATCACCACCCGACTGGGCGAGGGAATCTTACCATCGGGACAAACTGCCTCGAAAGTCGATCCGAGAGGGACCTCGCAACCGGCCTCTCGCTTGGCTGTGTCCAGATACCGACGGCGAAAATTCAACAGGTTGTGCCTCAGGATACTTCGCAGCCAGCTGCGAAACTCATTCGGAGTCCGCCCGGAGAAATGGCGAACATCTCGGATTGCATACAAAAACGTGTCCTGAACCAAGTCCGATTCACCTCCCTTGGCCATTAGGTGCAAGCCTAACTCCTGCGACGCGATGGTCAGCAGATAATTCCGTTCAGCCTCCAGCATCTCTCGCAGCTGTGACAACGAAAGCCCTCTGGATGAAACCCCATCCCGCAGGACTTGAATCGAGTTGTCATCCGGCTGAACTCCCGCATCACACACAAGGCACCTTTTGAACCAAAAGCGGACGCGAATTCTGCTTCGATTGTGCGTGATTATCGATGAGACCGCAAGCACATACCGATTCACGGCATAAGGATCATTCTGTCGTTTCGATGGCAATCCCGGTTGAAATCAATGGCGGCACTCGGGAGACAATCCGAGTGGTAATGCACCTCACAGGTCAGCATTCTCACAGCTCGATGAAGTACGAATGTGGCATACCAGCATCATCTTATCGGCTGCGTCGAAGGGCCCATGAGAGCGTGAACGACTTCGCCGTCAGACAATGGATCGTGGATCGACTTAAGCCGCGTCTATCTGAACCTAGAGCTCCGATTTGAGAAGTCGGTAAGGCCTGCCACTACGCATTGATGATCGAATCCACACCGCCGCCGCCGAGGATGGTGTCGTTGCCGGGGATGAGGTCGCCGCCGTCGAGGAGGTTGTTGAGGAGGTCGCCGGTGATGGTGTCGGCGAACGGGGAGCCGAGGACGTTCTCGATGCCAGAGAGGGTGTCGAGCCCCGCGGCACCAGAGGTCTTCTTGGTGGTGAGGTTCACGGTCACTGGGCCGCTGGCTGTCGAGTAGCTGATGGTGTCGGTCCCGATGCCGCCGGTGAGCGTGTCGTTGCCGAGGTTCCCGATCAGCCAGTCATCACCCGCCCCGCCGGTGAGCGTGTCGTTCTGGTTACCGCCGAAGAGAGTGTCGTTGCCGGAGCCCCCGGTGATGTTGACGGACCAAGTCGCTCCCGTTGCATCAAACGTGTTGTTAAACGTCGAGGCACTCGCCAGGACGGTCTCAATCTGACCGGTGGTCAGGTTCATGCTCACAGCACCTGTCGCTCCCGTGACGGTCACCTTATCGAGGCCCAGGCCACCAACCACACTGGTGTCCAGGTTATCGATCGTCAGCGAGTCGTTGTCCGCTCCACCGTCGAGCGAGTCGGCTCCCAGTCCACCGGTGAGAGTGTCATTGCCACTATTCCCGACGAGGCTGTCATTACCCGCTCCCCCGATCAGCGAGTCGTTCAGATTTCCGCCGATGAGCGTATCGTTGCCAGTTCCGCCCGTGATCGACACAGCCCACGTCGCTCCCGTCGCATCGAACGTGTTGTCGAACATCGAGGTACTCGCCAGCACGGTTTCGATCTGGCCGGTGGTCAGGTTCAGGCTCACGGCTCCTGTGGCTCCGGTGACCGTCACTCGATCAACGCCCACGCCCCCAACCACGCTGGTGTCAAAGTTATCGATCGTCAGCGAGTCGTTATCCGCTCCGCCGTCGAGCGAGTCGGCTCCCAGACCACCGGTCATCGTATCGTTACCGCTACCACCGACGAGGCTGTCGTTGCCCGCCCCGCCGGTGAGCTTATCGGCCAGGTTGCCCCCCATGATCGTGTCATTGCCGGCCCCACCCGTGATGTTGACAGCCCACGTCGCCCCCGTCGCAATGAACTTATTGTTGGCCGTCGAGGTACTCGCCAGCACCGTCTCGATGAAACCCGCGGTCAGGTCAAGCGTCACTGCTCCACTGCCTGCGGCGACGGTCACCTTGTCAACATCATCACCGCCATTGACAAACACGTCGTCTCCATCAATTGTCAGCGAGTCATTGCCTTCCATCCCGAAGAACCAGTCGGCTCCCGCTCCACCGACCAAAGTGTCGTTCCCCCCACTCCCAAACATATAGTCACCACCACCACCGCCGCTCAGACGATCGGCCATCTCTCCCCCGCCAATAAAGTCAATTCCTGAACCGCCCGTAATAGACACAGCCCAGGTGGCCCCAGCTGCAGAGAATGAATTGCCATCAGCCATCGACGCAGTCGCGACCACCGTCTCGATGAAGCCAGCTGTCAGGTCGACCTCGACGGGGCCGCCGTAAGCAGCAACGATGACCGTGTCGATGCCCGCTCCTCCATCAATCACATCTGGGATCGTATCATCAACCGTGTCTTCACCATCGATCGTAAGGGAATCATTGCCGAACCCGCCGTGGAATTCGTCCGTCCCGAGGCCGCCGTTCAACGAGTCATTCCCGTTGATACCATCGAGGACATTATGTCCCGCTTCCGGTCAGCGTGTCGTTGAAGTTCGACCCGATCAAATTCTCCGCATTCAACAGCTTGTCCTTACCCGCCCCGCCGGTCGTCTGCACCGTGGACAGTGCCAAGCTGACCTTCACACCCGCGTTATTGAGCCCCGCCACGCCCTGCACATAGCTGACAGTGTCGACATCCGCCCCACCGTCCAGCGTGTCATTGCCGAGCCCACTGATCAACGTGTCGTTGCCATCCCCACCCAGCAACGTCCCCGCCACCAGAGCCCCCAACGAAGCATCCAGCTTCAACACATCATTCCCCCGCCCCCCGACAGAGACACCGAAGTCACACCCGCCGCCGACAAACCGGTATCAATCACCGACCCATTCGCATCGATCTTGATAACACCCGCGTCATTTCGAATTGTGATCGTGTCGTCCTGTGACGTGCCAAGAACAGTCAACGAGTTGTTTGCGAAAGTGAATGTTGCGGAGGGGGTTGGGACTGACAACACTTGTAGCCCACCTGCGCTAGTGTCTCCAACAAGATTGAATGAGCCAGCAACAAAACTGGTAAACATTCCTTCTGCGGCAAAAAATTCCGCATTCGCCTGTCCGTATTCATCGAATACGACCAATCTCACTGTCCATTCTCCAGCCTCATTGATATCAAATGTAGCAAGTGTATCAGCCGCAGGTCGAACATCAGAATACTCAGAGGAGTAGACCGTACCGTTTCTCTCCAGTTGCAAAGAAAATCCATCGTCACTGTTCACCCCAAATGTCCATAGTCCTGTTGATGGAATAATTACTGTTCCAGTTGCCTCAATTACAAAGTTGTCGACATTCACACCACTTAATTGCGTGGGATACAACGAATCGTTGTCGTAGTTGTCTTGTCCGCCACTAGACTCGGCAGATAGGTAATTGATTACCGGGGATGTTGAATTTGCTGTCACAGTCTGAAGCGAGGTATTTGAGAGAACTGAAAGTGCCCCCTGTAGGTCGTGTATTCCGACACTGGATTCCACATACCTGACAAAGAATCCTGTGGCATTATTTGTCCCAGGCACATCATTGAGCTTCCAGTATCCTGCCAGACCTGCTTCGTTGCCAGTCAGTTCGGTGTTTCTAGCGGACGAGATCTCGGCTTGAGTCCTTGCGACATTCCAGACTCTGACATCATCAATCCGGCCCTCAAAATCAAACCATTCTCCGTTTCCAGAAGGCCAGTCCGAGGAGGATGCTGTATACCCGGTACCAATCTGGCAGTAATTACTTGACTGATGACTAATAAATCCACTCACCGAAGCGATCAGATTGCCGTCCAGGTAAAGATTCTGATTGTCAAAATCGGCAACGATGGCCACATGGTGCCAATTGCCATCATTGACAGCCACACTGCTCGTCATAGGCCCCTGGGTGGCTCGCCCGTCCCAAAACTTACCGCGCAGCAAACCGTCATTGCCAACGTAGAGGACCGGCTGCCAATCAGAAGGGGAGCCCCCGACAGGCGTGTTTTGCATCCCGATAATGACCCCACCGCTGGTCGTGTTGAACCATGCTTCAACTGTTTCAGTGGTCGTGCCCTGCAACAGCCCATCGGGCATCGCTATACTTTGATGTGAAAAGTTCGGCGAATTACCAAGAACTCCAGCTGCCTGCTGCAGTGAACTCGTCGCAGTCAATAGGACGCGTTGCTCAATGGCCTGAGTATTTCCAAGCGGATTATCGCAACTCCGCCTACGTTTGACTACACGTCGGCACTCCAGGCTTCTGGCAATCAAAGAAGCACCGCACCACTGCAACAACTGGGTTGTGAATGACATTTTGTGGCCTGAAGAATGTAATGAGGTGCGTCAAGAATGAGTGGTGACTTGTGAGGTGCGATGGCCTACGGTTCTCTTCCATGCGACAGGGAGGGGGAGCGGGGAGTCAATGGCAAGTATCAACCGCTCCAACTACCGTAACACACGAAAAAGACATTACTTTGACTTTCAGGCGTCCGCCACTACCGAACCAGGAACGCAACAGGAACGTTCGCAATCTATTCCAACCGAAAGAGACCTCGATAGCCTGATCGAAGCTGACTCTCACAGCCAGCGATGGATGTTTTTGCACGAGGTAACTCCATAGCGCCCCACATGCAACAGGTGAACGGGCAGACCTCACCGTGCATCAGTAAGCCCTACTTGATTTCGAAGGAGCTGACGAGCAAGCTACGCCTCGGTCTGCATAGCCAGAATTCGCGGCTTTTCCAACGGAGTGCCGGAGCTGTCCTTCTCCATACGGGTCATCGAGTGGCTTGTGTCTCGGAGATGTGGTGATGGACTGTTCGATGGCGTTCTTCATCGAGTTGCCGGGACGAGACAAGCTTCAAATATTGAGTTATTGGGCGCTGGTCCTGTTCTCGTTGGCGGTTCCTCTGTGGATGCTCAGCTGGACCATCTGCACTCAGCTGGACATGGTTCAGAAGTCAAAGTTTGAGGCGTGGCACCGCAAGTTGTTGCATTGCATGTCCGTTGATTTTGTCTCCAGCATGCTCGCCACCGGATTCGAGTTGGCCCGCGTGATGGGAAATCTTGTCATCCTGTTCGCGGTGGTTGCCGTCTGGGTGCTCGGGCAAATGCGCCACATCTTGGACGATCACGAGCCGGAGCTGGACTCGTCATCAAATCGTGGTCCTACCTGATTGATGCCATTTTCTGCGGTCGGCCTGGAACTCAGAGCACAGAAACGGCTCAAAACACTGTCTTCAGTCCCCGTTTTCACTGACGACGAAATGATGACGTGTTGGTGACGAAAGGTGACATTTTAGCTGGTGTAGCTGGAATTGATTGTCATGTTCGCCCCATCTACACTGGCTTTCGGACGTGGTAATTACCTAGCTTTTAGCCAAACACACAAGAGCGGGTGAAGGGATTCGAACCCTCGACATACAGCTTGGGAAGCTGTCACTCTACCAACTGAGTTACACCCGCGGGCAGTTCTTCGTATTATGTCGACATCGAGCGGGATGATGCAAGCTTGCTGGATGGGCTGGGTGTGTTGACTTGGGTCGTGGTTTGAGGAGTTCTATTGCATGGCGTCTGTCGTTGATCTGCATGCTTTGCACCGTTTCCATCTCGCATTGAAGAGTGTTCAGGACGAGCTGGCCCGTGGGCCGCGGCAGGTCCGGGCACGTGACAATCAGCTGGGTCAGCTGGATGTGGAGAAGAAGGCCAAGGAAGACGAACTCAAACACACACGGGCCAACACGGATCGCAAAAATCTCGACCTGAAGTCGAGCGAGACCAAGCTGAAGGACCTGGATCGCAAGCTCAACGAGGCGGCATCGAACCGCGAGTTTGACATCCTGAAGGGACAGATTGCAGCTGATCAGGCATCGAACTCTGTGCTCCAGGACGAAATTCTGGAATCGCTGGAGAAGGTCGACCGGATCATGCAGGAGATCGCCGCGATTGCTGAGCGGCGGGTAAAGCTGGAGTCGGAGCGGAATGCTTTTGCCGCCCAGATCGAGGCTCAGTCTGCCGACTTGCGAAAGCAGGAAGCAGAGCTGAAGGGTCAGGTCCAGGAAGCGGAGAAGATGATCCCCGAGTCGATCAAAGCCCATTATCGCCGGCTGATCGATGCCTATGGGGCGGACGGCATGGCCCACATCGACAACGGAATGTGTACGCACTGCTACGTCAGTTTGACGCCGCAGATCGCTGTGGAGATCGGCACAGGGACGCCGACGTTCTGCCCATCGTGCGATCGCCTGCTCTACTCCATCAAGTCTTAGAGCGTTCGCCACTGGTCACACACGGGGCTGGTCCCCTTCAGGCCAGCTTGGTGACCCGTTGCCGCTTGAATTCCGAGCGGGGCAAACTGCCACATTCCACGGGTTGTAACTCGGGGAGGAAGGCCAGCCGTTCGGTGATTCGCCGTCCCATGCGGTTCACGAGCTGGTCGATTGCGTCGCGAGTCTGAGAGAGTTCGGGATCGGTTTCGAACTCGATCCGCAGCTGGAGCATCTCCTGGCGTTTCACGACGGAGAGGCGGAACTCAGCGACCTCGGGGAAGCTGCGGAGGACAGCCTCAACGCTGCTGGGGAAGACATTGTTGCCGCGAATGATGAGCATATCGTCGGAGCGGCCGAGTACCCCGCCCTCCAGACGCAGCACCCCGTCGCCACCAGAGCCAAGATCGAGCGTCGCTTTGACCAGATCACCGGTGCGATATCGCAGAACCGGTTGCCCCAGTCGACCGAGATTGGTCATGACCAGTTCGCCGATCTGTCCCGGCTGAGTGGGTGTGCCAGTGGCGGGGTCAATGACCTCGGCGATCGATTCGGATTCCAGGACGGTCAAGCTGCCGGGATGGTTTTCGGACTCGATGCCAAGAGACCCGAGATCGGTCATGCCCCAATGATCGAAGACGCGGGCTCCCCATTCTCGTTCGATACGGGCTCGCGTCTCAGCCACTGCACCTCCCGGTTCTCCCGCCACGATGATGGCCCGCACCGCAGAGGCACTAAGGTCAATTCCCTCTTTCCTCGCGACTTCCGCCAGCCGCAAGGCATAGGTGGGAGTGCAGCAGACGATCGTACACTGGTGGTCCATGATCTGTCGCAGCCGGATCTCGCTGCTGAGCCCTCCCATCGCGAGGCAGAGATTCCCGCGTCGCACACCGCCTTCAAAGGCTGCCCAGAACCCGATAAAGGGCCCGAACGAAAACGGAAAGGCCAACACATCATCCGCACGCAACCCGACCAGCTGGTAGATCTGCGACCAGCACTCCATGAACCAGTTCCAGCTGACAGTCGTGTCCAGCCAGTACATCGGTCGACCGGTCGTACCGGAAGTCTGGTGCAAGCGAGTGTAGCTGGTGATCGGGTAGGTCAGGTTCGTGCCGTATCGAGGATTCGCATTCTGGTCGGCGACGAGTTCGGACTTGGTGAGCAGTGGAAGCGTCCGCCACTGTTCAAGTGACTCGACGGGGCCGGTCCCCAAGCCCGCCTGTTCCAACCGTGCCGTCCAGAACGGGTTCCGCCCCCGTAGCTCGTCCAGCATCTGGTTCAGACGCAGTCGCTGGTGCGGAAGCAGCTCGGAACGGAACACAAACGTCTCCGGATCAAAAGCACAGGTGGGCCAAATGGTGGACCGCGATTATTTCAGAATGGACGAATGGGGGCAAACTGAGCGAGTGTTTGCGGCAAGACCAACAACGAAACGAGATCTGTGATACTGGAGTCGATCCGGAGTCGTCATGCAGACCGCAGAACCACGGACCGTTCAAGCCCTGCATCGGTCGAGAATCACAACGCTGATCTGACCGATCAGTTCTGCGCATCCAGCTGCTGAGATTGCCCTTGCCGCCTGATTCCGGTTCGGGTAATTCATCAGAAGAATGAACATCAGCCAGTTGTCGACCAGCGCGGACAGCTGGGGTGTTTATCAGGACAGGGAGTGACTCATGATTGTTGGCGTGCCTCGCGAGATTAAGTCGGATGAGTATCGGGTCGCCATGCTTCCGGTCGGGGTGGAAGAACTGACCCGGCGCGGACACCGCGTACTCATCGAGCGGGGAGCGGGGTTGGGAAGCGGTATCCCGGACGACCAGTACGCCATTCACGGGGCCGAAATCGTCACCGACGCAGCCTCGGTCTTCGGAGAAGCCGACCTGATCGTGAAAGTGAAGGAACCGCAGAAGTCCGAGATCGCCATGTTCCGACCGGGGCAGATGCTCTTCACCTATCTGCATCTGGCCGCTGACGAGGAACTGACACGGTCGCTCTGTGCGACGGGCGTCACCGCCATCGCCTATGAAACTCTCAAGGGCTCGAAAGGCGATTTGCCGCTACTCACTCCCATGAGCGAAGTCGCTGGCCGCATGAGCATCCAAGAAGGGGCCAAGTATCTTGAACGTCCTCAGGAAGGACGCGGCATCCTGCTCGGGGGAGTCCCCGGGGTCGAGCCCGCTCACATTCTGATCCTCGGCGGGGGTGTCGTCGGAAAGAATGCCGCCCGCATTGCCGCAGGGTTTCAGGCGAATGTCTGCCTGATGGATATCAGCGTCGATCGTTTGCGGTATCTGGAGGACATCATGCCTCCCAATGTGAACACCGTCTTCAGCGATCGACACAACATTCGTGAACAGCTGCGGTTGGCCGACCTGGTGATCGGTTCGGTGTTGATTCCGGGAGCCAAGGCGCCGCATCTGGTCAGCGAGAGCGATCTCAAGCTGATGAAGCCCGGAGCGGTGATCATCGATGTCTGTATCGATCAGGGTGGGTGTGTCGAGACGAGCCGGCCGACAACTCACTCGCACCCGACCTATGTGGAAAGCGGAATCGTGCACTACTGCGTGACAAACATGCCGGGAGCCGTGGGGCGCACGAGTACATATGCGCTGTGTAACGTCACGTTGCCCTATGTGATCACGTTGGCGAGCATGGACTTAGGCGAGGCGATCCGCAAGACGCCGGGCTTGAGAGAAGCTGTGAACCTGTACCAGGGACAGGTGACCCACGAGGCGGTGGCCGGGACGTTCAAGATGCCTCTGGCGTCGGTGGATTAACGAGCGAGGCGGCGATCGGGCTTCTCATCCGATCACTTTGGCGAACCATGCAGTAAAGGTTGACCCGTGCGACTATTTGAAGGGACCCCGTTCGATCGACTGCCGGAATGCGAGCATTGTGGTCGGCTGGAATCCGAATGCCAGTGCCCGCCCCCTGCGCCGGTTCGTATCCCTCCAGAGAAGCAAACCGCGGCGATCCAGATGGAGAGTCGCAAGAACGGAAAGCGGGTGACGGTCGTGCGCGGCCTGCCAGCGGAGGGGAACGACCTGCCCGGCTTGCTGGCCAAGCTCAAACTGCAATGTGGTGCGGGCGGCACGTTGAAAGACAGTGAAATCGAGATCCAGGGCGAACAGCTGGACCGCGTGCGACAGGTGCTGATCAAGATTGGGTATCGCGTGAAGGGGTAACTTCAACGAGAGCGGCAGGCGTGAGCCTGCCGAGGAGCCCAACCGTCTCTGAGCATCTGTATCATCACCACGATCATTTCAACCAAGCCAGTGGACGGGAGGAGTTCAAGCTAGGCTCCGTGCCTCGGCAGGCTCACGCCTGCCGCTCTTTGTTGGGATTGGGGTGATCCACAGCAATGACCGGCGCGGACTCAGTTGCTAGAGTGTCGGTGCTCAAATTCAGGCGTCGACACAAACCGTCAGGGACGGGAGTGGTGGATGTTGAAGATCACCCAGCTGGAAGTGTTTGTAATCGGTGACGGTCCGGAGATTGACCCGGACAAGGGGGGCGTGGAACCGCTCGCCTGTCTTCGCGTTCACACCAGCGATGGGATCAGCGGGTTTTCCGAGGTTTTTCGAGTTCCTCCGGGCGTCGTTCAAGCCACTGTCGGCGACCGCAATACCCACTTTGGTCGACTGCTGCTGGGCCAGGAGATCACGCACCCCGAGCGAATCTGGCAGCATGTCTGGGACTCGCTGATTCATACCAATCGACGCGGGTGGGAGATCATTATCCTCGGGGCGCTCGATGTCGCGATCTGGGACATCTACGGACAAGCCCTCGGCCAGCCGGTATGGAAGCTCTTGGGCGGTGCTCAGCGCGGGTTCTTCCAGACCCACTCTGAAACGCACACGAACAGCGCCGTCCCCTACTGCACGATCGTCTCTGATCGCTGGGGTGGTGAGGCGATGTTCACTCAGCAAACCCAACGCGTCGAAGAACTCCTGAAGCTCGGATATCGGGCGTTCAAGGTCGAGCCGATGATGTCGAGCCCGCGCGATGTGGTCGAACTGGCACGTCGCACGCGCAAGGTTCTCGGCCCGGAACCAGCACTGATGGTTGACGTGGGGTATCTGTTTAATGATGTGCCGACCGTGGCCCGGATCTGTCGCGAGCTGGAGGAACTCGACATCGAGTTTTTCGAGACGCCATTCCCGGTCGACACGCCCGAGCCGTACGCCAAGCTGGCCAGTCTGACTTCGATCCCGCT
>JAXMBW010000017.1:0-98711 GCA_046349675.1 Planctomycetaceae bacterium
CGCCGCAGCCGCCAGTGTCAGCTGCACCATCGCGAACAGATCGAACAGAAACCGTCCGAACGCTGCTGAATCGCCCAGAGTCTGGACCGGTCGGCGCTCGAAGGTCGCCTGACCCGCTGTGTACATGAGTACGACAAACGCAGCCAGATAACCGGCCCGAATCAGAAAGAGCTTGATGTGTCGCGGAGCGGTCATCGCCTCGCGAGTCAGGAGTGGACCGGCCAGCAACGGAATCTCCCAGGAGCGCGATCAAACATCGCCGGGGAATGGACGGGAATGAAGATTCCGCAGTATACGGATACACACCAACGCGGCCAAGCAGCCCGGAGATATCCGGCATCGCGTTGGGAAGACAACTTGCGTCCGGGGCCGATTATTACTCTGCGAGAGCCCGTCCGCCGAGATGATTACGCAGCGGAACGTTGGCCCGTGAGCGCGGAAATCAGCACATTGGGACCGGTACTCAGTCCGGCCTGGCCGTTCCACTGATGGGCTTGGACCGACTTTAGAATGGCATCGGCCAGCTCGACGGCTTTGAGTCCCGCGACTCCATCCACAACGGGAGTCGTCCGCGTCCGTACGCTGTTCAGGAAGCTGCGGAGTTCGAGGGTCAACGCATCGGCAGCCTCGATCGTCGGAGTCTCTGTGTTGAAGAACCGGGTAAACATCTCGGACTTCAACTGATTGATGTCGGCGCCGGGCTGACGTCCGAGGTCATAAGGCAGGTGCCCGCCGAGAAGGTCTGGCCCTGCGGAATGGGCCGTCAAAGTGCGGGTATGCAGGTCACCTGTGACACACCCAGTGGCTGACCAGGCCTGGATCGAACGAGTGGCGGATGGCCAGACTCGGTTGGCGGAGAGGTCGGCAATGCACCCGTTCGCGAAACGTACGCGAGCCTGAACTGCGTCTTCGTGGCCTCCGACCAGTGAGACACCAAACGCTTCGACCGAAACGAAATCGGACTGGGCCAGCGATTGTGTCAGCTCGATGTCGTGGATCATCAAGTCGTGAATCACGCCGATGTCGGTCGAGCGGAAGGCATAGTTACTGAAGCGTTCCGCCCGGATGTACTTCGGGGCAGTGACGCGTGCGGCAAGAGCCTGGAACGCGGGGTTGAAACGCTCAATGTGCCCGACCTGCAGCGGGACGTTGTGGGCCTGGGCGGCGTCGACCATGGCTCGGGCATCGGCGATCGTGCTGGCCAGAGGCTTCTCGACGAGGATGGGAATCCCCCGGTTCAGAAACTCCAGGGCGACCTTCCGGTGCAGAAACGTCGGCACCACGATCGAGGCCGCATCGACTTTCCCCAACAGGGCCTGGAAGTCAGGGACCCATTCACAGCGGCAGGCCTCGGCGACCGATCGGCCTTGCGCTTCGTTCGGCTCAGCGACCGCGACCAACTCGACATCGGGAAACGACGCCAGGATGCGGGCATGATGACGACCAAGAGCACCGACGCCGACGACACCGAGTTTCAAGCGATTCATGAATGTTCACTCTCTGCGCAGATCCAGCGACGCCGCAGGGGCGTCGATTCATGAGTGTTGGTCGCGAGAGTTCCCCAGCCGCCTGGATCTGGCGCGGCACGCGGTCTTCAAGCGGCCCGGTTCTTGAGTGGAGCAAGCTGGAAGGGCTGGCTGCGGACCACTTCACGGCCGCGTCCCATCCGTCCCAGACGTTGTTGATCCAGGAAGCTGAACAGCTCGCCCAATTCCATGGGAATCGATTCGCTGTTCTCGCCGCCGAGGATCGCTTTGACCTCGTGGAGCGGCTTGTGCTCACGGAACATCAACTTGTAGGCCTGCTTGAGAGCTGCGATCGACGCGGGGCCGATGCCAGCTCGCTGCATCCCGACCGAGTTCAGTGTGCGAACGCCCGGGTTGTCGGTTCCCTCGTACATCATGAACGGCGGCACATCGACCACGACCCGAGCACAACCACCAACGAAGGCGAGCTTGCCGACCGTGGCGAACTGATGCACAGCGACGTTGCCCGAGATGATGGCTTTGTCTTGAACATGGACATGACCTGCCAGCAGCGTTCCGTTCACGATCATCGTGTCGGAGTAAACATGGCAGTTATGTCCCACGTGAGCATTGGACAGGAAAATGTTTCGGTGATCGATTCGCGTGACGCCATCTTCTTTCATGGCACCGCGATTGACGGTCACTCCCTCGCGGAACTGATTGTCGTCACCGATCTGGACCTGGGTGGGAACGCTTCCGTCGTAGCCTTTGTCCTGGGGCTCGGCACCAATCACGCTGTTTGGCCAGAAGTGATTGCGTTCACCGATGGTCGTCCAGCCCGTGATCGTAACGTGGCTGTCCAGGCGACAGTGATCGCCCAAGGTGACATGTGGGCCGATGTAGCAAAACGGGCCAATAAAGACCTCGTGGCCCAACTGGGCGCGAGGATCAACGTAAGCGAGTGGCGAGATGTATGTGGCCATCCAGACGTCCTTGTCTGTGGGGGCTCATCGGCCGATTGCAGCTCAGGCAGCTACCGCCGATGGAAGAAGGGTGGAATATGATATTTCATCGGTCACCGTCAACCTCTTCCCCAACCATAACTTCGGATTTCTCGGAACATCTTCTCGTGACCTCCCAGCTTGTTGGGCATGTTGTCCCGAGAGGCCAGTGGTTTTGACGGATCCGTTGGGGGAACTGGCCAAGAAGAATGCGTCAGGCCGACCGGCGTTGGGATGGCCGCGTTTGCAGCATTTGCTCGACAATCCCATGGTTCAGGTGATGTCCCGATTGCACGGCATGGAAGTGTCCGACCGGGTTTCCACCGCACAGGGCAAAGTCCCCGATGCAGTCGAGCAGCTTGTGGCGGGCACATTCGTCGGCCGCCCGCATACGGTTCTCGACGATGCCATTCTGCCCAAAGACCAGCAGATTCTGCGGAGTGGCCCGCTGGCCAAATCCCCGGGCCTTCAGCATGGCGACTTCCGACTCCAGAACAAACGTCCGGGCGAAGGCGATCTCGCGGACGAACTCCTCGGGGGTAATCGTCGCGGTGAAGGACTGCGGACGAATCACCGTGTCGCCGTAGTCGAGGTCGTAACGAATTGTCCAGTTGCTCGCCGGCTCCGCTTGGATTGATCCCCGCTCATTGGGCGAGGTCACCGACAGCTTGGTGGACACAGGAACTTGAACCTTCAAGGCGGGCTGTTCGGCGATTCCGGCATGCAGAATGGCCTCAACGATCTCCAGCGAGGACCCGTCACCGATGGGTGGTTCCAAGGCATCCAGCTGGATGCGGCAGTTGTCGATCCACAGTCCCGCCAGTGCGGCCAGAACATGTTCGACCATCTCAACCCGGGCTGTGCCGTTCTGGAGGACGGTGCGGCGTGGCTGGGTGACCAGGTACTCGATACGAGCGGGTATTGAAGGTCGGCCTGGCAGGTCGACCCTTTCAAACACGAGTCCCGAGTTCGGCTCGGCGGGCAGCAGTGACATGCGCACATCCGCGCCACCAAAGAGCCCGAAACCTTCGATAAGAACTGGACGGGCGATAGAGCGTTGCCGCCTGGCCGACATGGGTGGACTTTCAGATGAATGGATTGGCCGGAGAAATCGGGGGATCCGTCCCGTTGTTGTCTTCTCACGTTTCGCCGAGCTGCCTGTGACTCGAGCGATCATCAGGGGGGCCCCCACTTAACCTGGAATACATGGTCCAGAAACACAAAAAGGCACGGACCAACGTCCCACAACGTTGACCCGTGCTAGAACAGTCACTGTGTGGGTGACTATTTAGGGGTTGCCGAACTACGACGGGCTTCCTTGGCAGGAGGAGCAGCTGATCCGCCTGAGGCCTCGCCGTACTGCTTATTCAAGAAATCGAGAATTGGATCGGTCAGGTCGTCCTGCTCGCGATAGAAGACCACCTGGCGATTCATGCTGGTGATGATTTCCTGGGGGTTCTCGGCGGCATCAACGCTCTGGCGGTTGAAGCGAATGATCAGGGTGTAGCCATAGTGCTTGGCATAACGCTGAACGTTTTCCTGAACTTCCATGTACACGGTCTTGTAGATCTCAGCTTCCTTGCGGAGGAACTCACGCTGCTGGACCTTGCGGAACGATTCGAGATTGGTCTGGAGGGTCAGGATCTTCTTTTCGTTGGCGATGAAATCTTCCGATCCGTCCTGCAGAGTCTGCATCTTGGTCTGGATCTGCTTCATCTCTTCGACCATGGCCTCAGCTTCGGCCTGAGCTGCCTTGGCTTCGGTCTGCATTTCCTCGGTCATGCTCTTGAACTTGGCGTAGTTCTTGAACACATAGGCCATGTCAATCAGGCCGACCTGGTGAGCCGAGGCTGCGGGAGCTGCTGCTGCAGCGGAGGCTGGCTTGGCCTTGGTTTGGGCAAATGCAGGGGCCACAACTGATGCGGCGGCGACGGCAAAACAGACGAAGAGTTTCTTCACGGCGTATGCACTCCTTTGCTTGTGCCGATTCGGCCGACGCTGGACGTCTGCCACGTGGGAACGGCCCGATCGACGACGAATTGCCCGATAGGGGCCGTTGGGTTCTCATCCTTGAGGGAGTGTCCCCGAAATCGAGGACACGGCACGGAATGTTCCAGATCAGCCGATTCCGGTCAAGATGACATTCCGAGAACAGCTGCAATTCCCACCACAACGGCAAAACATGCAGGTGGAAAAGAGCCAGCGACCACGTTCGCCGACGGGGAGCCAGGACCGCAAACCGACTTCCCCAGCGAGCGGCAGACGTGAGTCTGTCGTGGATTGACCTGCGACACGCGTATGCAATATCGAGTTAAAGCATCCCGATTCCCCTGAGACGCGGCGTTGGAAATCGTCTCGCTGTTTCACGACAGACTCACGTCTGCCGCTCGCCTATACGCATGTTTTTAGTACCCAGTCACTCCACGGAGCTGAACTCGCCCGCTCGCGATGGCGGGGGTGAATAAAGATACGGACCCGTTTCACGTAATCGTCAAACTGGGTGAGGGCCAAGGCCTCGACGACGGGCGAGACATCGCGCAGCGGGCGGTACTCATCGGTCTTGGGGAAGTAGATATCGACCGCAAACTCGACTTCGCGGTGCGGTGGTGGAGCGTCGACCAGGATCTCTGTCGGCTGGACCTCAATTCCCCACGCCTGAGACGCCTGCCCAGCCAGTGACTCCGAGATCGACACCAGCTCACTGAACCGCCGCCCCGCCATCCGGCGATAGACCTCGGGGGCCAGAGACGGCGTGAACTCCGCGGCCCGCTTGTAGATCACTCTCCGCAATCCGAACACCCCGTCGAGCAATCCCTCGCACGCCTGCCCCTTTGCCGCCTGCCTCAGCTGAGCGATCATCTCGGCATCGCTGAGGGTGAAGAGTTGCTCCAGATCGAACCGCGACGACAAGTGAAAGAACGCTCTTGCGAACATGTTCGTCGCCGCCCGCACGGCATGATGCCAGTAGACCTCGCTGAACATGACATACCGGGCAAAGACCATCAGCTCGGCGGCGGTCTTGCCCTTCGAAGTGATGGCCAGCCCGTCTCCCGCAGCGTTGAGTACGAGTGACTGCATCAGTCGCTGACGGTCAAAGTTCCGGCCATAGGGCACACCGCAGTGGAGGCTGTCGCGGTCGAGGTAATCCATCTTGTCGATGTCGATTGGTCCTGAAAGGATCGACATCAACAGCCGTGTTGCCGGAGTATCGGCCTGGCCGGTGAGCAACCGAACCACCGCTTCGGGTGAGACGTTCCACTCATCGCGCAGAACACCCGCCAGTTCGCCATCCGGCTGCAGGAAGTGTGCGGCGTGGGCCTCATGCGGAGGCATCGCCGGCAGCCCCATGTCCTCGATCGGGTGGCAAAACGGCCAGTGCCCGATGTCGTGCAGCAGCGCGGTGACGATCAGCAACTCGGCATCGGCCCGCGTCACAGTGGCGGCAAATCGCGAATCTTTTCGCAGCTGTTGCAGATACCGCAGGGCGTTGTGGTAGACCCCTAGCGCGTGCTCAAACCGCGTATGCGTCGCCCCGGGGTAGACCTTGCTCACCAGCCCCAGCTGACTGATATGCGTCAGCCGCTGAAACTCGGGCGTATCGACGAGAGCTCGCACCCGGCGTGTGAATGGCACGTTCTGTTCGACCGGAACCCGGATCAGATTCCGTCCCGAGTCGAGGTCGGCCAGTTCCGGGATGTCGTCGAAGTGAGACATGGGAGGGGAGAAGAGGGTTTATGGTCGATGGTTTATCGACAGAGGGGGATTCCGAGACAATGGTGCGTGTCATTCGCGAAAGCCCACGGGTCGCAACACGTGGGCTGATCTCTGGTCGATCAACCAAAAACGATCAACCATCCACCTTCTTCCCCTCCTTCTTCGGCAGGAATCCGGTGCACAGGCAAACCAGCATCGAGCCCCAGAAGACCCAGAACTCGGGCCGGTTCGAATGGTGGAAGTCGATCACATGCGGGTCCTTCCCGATGTTGATGCCCCAGCTGGTCAGCTTGGCCAGATAGCCATCCGCCCACGCCTTCGGGAAGTAGGTTGGGTCGTTGCCCCACCAGTCGACCAGCAGCTTCATCCCGATGACCGTGACCAGCAGATAGGCTGCGGTCTCAAATCGCGGGAACTTATCCAGCAGCCGGATAAACAGAGCTGCGGCCACTCGCATCAGCATCAGGCCGATAACCCCACCCAGCACAACCACCCACAGCTTGGGATGGTAGGCCTGGTCATTCGGCGAGCTGCCGACCAGGGCCAAGGCGGCCAGGATCGAATCGACCGCAAACGCGATATCGGTCAGCTCGATAACGACGACCGCTTTCCAGAAGTCCCAGCCCGCCTTAACGTTCGTCTCCTCCGGCAACGGGACCGGGACGCGCTCCCGGATCTCGAGCATCTCTTCCTCGGAGGTCAGCGCCCCACCGGTCGCTGTGTGTCGCAACTCCAGTTCACCCTCAGCGTCGACGGTGATCGTGTCATCGTTCTCTTCCTGTGACTCGAAGAACAGGTGTTTCACCGCGATATAGATCAGGTACCCGCCGCCAATCAGCTTGACCACCATCCACTTGAGCAACAGGCTGGCCATCAGAATCGCCAGGAATCGGAACACGAACGCCCCGACTAAACCGTATGTCAGTGCCCGCTTGCGTAAGGGTTTCGGCACCCGCTTGGCCAGCAAGCCCAGCACCAGCGCATTGTCGATCGACAACACACCTTCCAGCAGCACCAGCAAGCCGATGGTGGCCAGATCGTGCGGCGCAAACGTTTGTCCGCCGAACCCCAGCGAAGTACCGGCGACCACATCTTCCGCAAGCAACGGGAACGAAAACATTCGAGAAATCCGGGTTGAGGTGATTGATCGAGCCACCCGAACAGGGGCAGACTCGATCACAACGGCAGCCTTTCCGACTCGGTTCATCAAAATCGGGGGACGATTCACTCCGATTTTTCAAGAACCAGACGCAGGTCCAGACCAAGTCAGAACTGCAGCCAGCTGAGCGGTGCGGGCTCGCCGTGAATGGTAACAACCGCCTACCCAAAGGCTACTCCGCCCCGATTTGTGCGAGCCCCTCCCGACTCTCGCTTCCGAGAACTGATAATCTGCTGAGGAAATTGTCTGGCGGAAATAAAAAGCCGCTAACAATCCGAGCCCTCAGCCCTCAATTGGCGTCGGGGGGGCTCTTGGGCGGTGTCCGAGTGATCGTCGAGGCGGCGATCTCATCGCGGATGTGGATGTCCCGTTGCGGGAATGCGATCTCGATCTGAGCTTTACGGAACTCCGCCAGGATTTCGACCATCAGGCTGTGGCGTAATTGGAGGTAGACATCCCGCGTCGACATGTAGACGCGCAGGATGAAGTTCAGCGAACTTTCTCCGAACTCGTCGAAGAGGGCGTGTGGCGGCGGAGTGTTCAGGACCAGTGGGTGCCGGGATGCAACTTCCAGCAGGATCGCGCGGACTTGCTCGGGATCAGAGCCATAGGCGACTCCCACCTGAACCGCCATACGCGAGACCGTGCTGCTCAAAGTCCAGTTCATGACTCGCCCGGTGATCAGCTCCCGATTGGGGATCACGATCTCTCGCATTTCCCAGTCGGTGATCGTGGTGGCCCGCATTTGAATCTGAGTCACGTTTCCCGTGGCATCTCCCACGGTGACGATGTCTCCCAGTCGCACGGGACGTTCCAGCAACAGAATCAGACCCGAGACAAAGTTCGCAAAGATCTCCTGCAAACCGAAGCCCAAGCCCACGCTGATTGCCGCCACGAGCCATTGCACACGGGACCAGCCGATTCCCACGGTTCCAAAGGCGATCACCAGACCGGTGATCGTGATGGCATACTTACAGACCGTCGTGATGGCGTAGCGGGCACCGGGATCAATGGGCAATCGCTGGAGCAGGGCGATCTCCAGCAGACTGGGCAGGTTCCGGCTGGCGGCAAACGTCAATGACGCGATAAGGATCGACAACAGCAAGGCGGCAAGGCTGACGGGCTGCTTGATCGATTGTTCGACGGCTCCATTTTTGATGGTCGTTTCGATATCCCAGACCGTGATGTGTCGCAAAGCTCCGAGTGCCGGAAGAACATCCGCCCAGATCAACCACAGGCCAGCCATCACGCCCACAAAGTACGCCAGCTGCAGGGCCTTGCGTGTTTGCTTGTTGATGTCGGACAGTGCGGTGACTTGCTGGGCTTTCGAGATGACGGCAGCTGGGGGTGGTGTTGCCCCTTCGACGGAGGCTGCGGAGGCCTCAGCCTCGCGGCGTTCCCTGGCGTTTCGCATAGCGATTTCGCGGTACGAGAGCAGCGACCAGCGAATCAGCGAGGAGTAGACAATCAATGTGCCCGTCATCAGCCAGGTCGTGACCAGCAGTCGCCACGCCAGCTGAATGGCGGTGTAGTGATAACCGCTCAGTGACAACGCTCCCAGCATCAGCGGAACGCCCAGAGACATCAGATACCAGACCCGCTGCAGTCGCGTTCCCCAACCCATGGGAGACTCTTTGTAGAGCGGCGATAAGGCGCCCGTCAGGGGGTGAGTCAGCCGATGCGTACAAAACGCCAGCACCATCAAAGCTCCCAGAAAGGCGACTCGCCCCAGAGAACTCTTGATGATCTCACTCGACTGAGACTCCGACACCACCACGATAAAAATCAGCGGGAGGGCCATGGCGATAAACAGCCATTGCGTTCTCCGAACCAGCCGCAGCGAGTTGATATCCCACCCGAAGTGGGCCTGTCCCAGTCCCATTCCCCGGCAGACATTTCGAAAGAACTCGAGCGTGCCCAGCAGCACTGACGATGTCAGGATGGCTCGCGCGATCGCCAGCACAAAATCCGTAGGCTCATCGACAGCTCGCAGCCGGAACCCGAGGTAGGCCAGTAATCCCGGCCACAAGATCGAGATCAGTATCGTCATGACAAATGTCCTCGCCGTTGGAACGAACGAGGTCATGTTGCTGCGCGATGCTTGCTCTCCCAGCAGGGCGATCCGGGCTCGCAGTGGACGCTGGATCAGGATCAAGAGCACAAACAGCAACCCCATATAAATGGTCAGTGTGGGGTGAGCCATGGCATCCGACCAGAGTGCCTTGCCGACGGCGACCCAGCTTTGAGGCGTGGTCAGCCAGTCCAGGGAGGGCACCAGTTGGCGAAGGTGTTCCATCCCGAAGCTCGTGGTGCTGCGAATCCAGAGAATGCGTTCATCGCAGTAGTCCGCCACGTCGCGGGATGTGGAAATCAACAGACGTTGCTGGACGTCCAGCTCCACCAACTTGTCGAGGTAGCTGTTTGTGTCGGAAATCAGTGAGTCATAGACCACGCGCTGAGCGGCGAGCGCTTCGCGGACCTTGGATTCCAGAAAGCTGAGTTCATCCAGTGACACCGGTTCCCCCACACTCTCGATGGCGGCAGTCACATGGCTGTCGAGAGTGGCCAGATCGTTTCGGCTCTCCTCGTACTCGATCAGTTCCAGATATGTGTTCGAGATCTCCGACGTCCCCTGGTTGCTGACTCTCTCGATGTTCTTCAGAGAGGGGAGTTCGTCTCTCTGCTTTCGAAGCAGCAATCCCATCGCCTGGGTTGCTCCGACAGTATTGATCCGGTTCTGGATTTTCTTGAACTGGTCATTGAGAGTGGTGATCTGTGTATCGACAGCGTCGAGGTCACGGGAGACCTGCTCGATCTTCCCCGCCAGAGTCTTGCGCAACGTGGCCAGCGTGGCGTTCGTTTCGGCGATCTTTTTCACCGCCGGATGAGCCTCTGCAGCTGCTTCCCGGGCCTGGCGAGCCTGTTCTTCGGCCTCTTTCCGGCGACGGTCGTTGACCTGTGACCGCAGATCTTTCACCAGTGCATCGACCGACGAGATTTGCCGCGCGGCCCGATCTCGCTGAGCGGACAACAGCTCGCCCGTAGCCTCGAAATACTGTAGCTCCAGCTGCGAGGCGGCCACTTCAGCGTTGAGCGTTTTCTTCCGAGCCTCCAGAACCATGCGGTTCGCGGCAGTGATGTCGGCGGGTTCGTCAGCGGCTGGCTGGACGTTGAGCTGTGTCTCGATCTCCTGGATCAGAGTCTTGATGGCGTCCGCCCGTTTCGGGATCTCCAGGCGTCGATCGGCTCGACGTTTCGGCTCATCCAGCAGGGTCTGCATCGCCTTCTGGGCATCTGCAAGTTTCATTTCCGCCTGCGACAGCTGTTGCTGAACTTGCGCCAGGGAGGGCTCTGCGGGGAGGTCGGGTTTGAGGACCTCCGGAGGGAGATTCATCTCCGTCTGGATCGCCTTCAAACCGTCGGGGGCTTCCCGGGTCAGCTTGTTGAACTGCTCCCCTCGGGCCGTGAGTTCAGCCGCGGCTCGCAGCTGTTCGATCGTTTTGTTGTAACTTTCAACCAGTTTGCTTTTGATCGCCGGATCGAGATCGGGAACCTCATCCAGCTTCTTGATCTTCCCCTGCAGAACCTCGACCGACAGCTCGCTGACAGCAGCTGCCCCCGGTGCAGGCAGGCCAGCAGGCGGAGCTTCCCCGTCAGCCCCCTGGATCAACCCCGCGCTGCCCACCAGCAACAGCAGGACCACGAACACATCGGCGAACACAGGCAAACGGGTCTTGATAGATCGAAATGATCGAGAACTGGCCATAGCGGCCGAATCCTACCGAGAACCCCGGAATACGAGCTAGGGGGATTTCGATGGCCTTGGCCTCTCGTACGATTACGTTGACTACCCAATCCCTTCCTCCCCTGTCACCATGACGCCTTGCCGTTGCTCGGTTGGGGCAATTCGCGAAGGTGACAACGGGGAGAGAACTGATGCGTATCCTGTCGATGGTGTGCGTGCTGGCGAGTCTGGTGCTGGGATGTGTTTCGCTGGCCCGGGCGGAGGACAAGGTGCCCGAAGGTGAGGTGCTGAAGTTCTCGTTCAACAAGAGCCAGATCTTCCCCGGCACGATTCGCGACTACTGGGTCTACATCCCGAAGCAGTACACCGCCGACAAGCCCGCGTGTGTTTACATCAACCAGGACGGAGTCGGGTACAACGCCCCAGCTGTGTTCGATCAGCTGATCGCGAAGGGCGAGATGCCGGTCACGATTGGCGTCTTCATTATGCATGGCCGGGTGCCCGCTCCCAACGGCGAAGCTCTCGACCGGTTCAACCGCAGCTTTGAATACGACGGGTTGGGTGACGGGTATGCCCGGTTCCTGCTGGAGGAGTTGCTGCCCGATGTCGAGACGAAGACCGCTACCGATGGACGGGCGATCAAGCTCTCGAAGTCGGGCAACGACCGCTGTATCGGCGGAGCCAGCAGCGGCGCGATCTGTGCCTTCACCGCTGCGTGGGAACGCCCGCAGGAGTTCTCGCGAGTGTTCAGTGTCGTCGGGACTTACGTGAGTCTGCGCGGCGGCAACGACTATATGAGTCTGGTCCGCAAGTACGAGCCGAAGGCGATCCGCATCTTCCTCGAGGACGGGAGTAATGACCTCAATATCTATGGCGGTGACTGGTGGATGGCGAACCAGGAGATGCAGCGGTCACTCGCCTTTGCTGGATACGAACACACCTTCAGCTTCGGCGACGGCGGCCACAATGCCAAGCACGGGACCGAAGTTTTTCCCGATGCGATGCGGTTCCTGTGGAAGGACTGGCCCGCACCCGTGAAGGCCGGTCTCGGCTCACCCCAACTGCAGGAGATCCTGATCCCCGGCGAGGAATGGCAGCTGGTCGGTGAGGGGTACAAGTTCACTGAAGGCCCCGCGACGAGCCCCACAGGAGAAGTGTTCTTTAACGAAGTGCCCAGCGGGACGACGTACAAGATCGACGCCGATGGCAAGCCGGTCGTGTTCCTGGCCGATTCGAATCAAGGAGACGGCCAGCGTTTCGGAGCCGATGGCAAACTCTACGCCGTCGCCCGCAAGACCTCGCAGATCCTCAAATATGAGCCGGAAACGTCTGCACCCGGAGCTGTGGTCAAATCGACTGTCGTCGCCGACGGATTTCTCGGCAACGATCTGGTCGTCCGGCACGATGGGCACATTTACGTGACGCACCCCGGCTGGGACGGTAAAGAGCCGAGCAAGATCTGGCACATCACCCCGACCGGCGAGAAGAACGTCGTCGACACAGGACTAAAATTCTCGAACGGCATCTGCTTCTCGCCCGACCAGACGCTGCTGTATGTCGCCGACTCGCGAACGCACTGGGTCTACAGCTACCAGGTCCAGGCCGACGGGGCACTGGCCTATAAGCAGAAGTACTTCCACCTGCATGTCCCCGACACCGCTGAGGACAGCGGCGTGGACGGGCTGCGGACCGACAAGGATGGCCGGCTGTGGGCCGCGACCCGCATGGGTTTGCAGGTCTGTGACCAGGCGGGGCGCGTGAACTGCATCATCCCGGTCCCGAACGGCAAACTCTCGAACCTCACCTTCGGCGGCCCGAACTTTGATACCGTCTACGCCACGTGTGGGGACAAGGTCTATAAACGCAAGGTGAAGGTGAGTGGAGCCCCGCTCACGGCCCACAAGCCGACGGCGCCGAGGCTGTAGAGGTCAGGCCAAGTTGGGAGGCAACTCACGTTATCTCCCACCTTGGCCGCGAGGAGTCACCAATGCTCCTTGGCGAATTCACGAAGTAAAGTCTTCCTGATCGAATCTTGTTTCGTTATGCATTTGATAACAATCCATTAGGTGTGACGTGGAGCGTTTCAAAATCGATCACTTCCTAAAATCACACCCAGGAGGATCATTTCCAAACTTTGAAACGTTGGGGCATCAAGACACGCTCGCCATCCGAAGTCGATTGGCTCAGAGGCTTGGATTGGCTCCTGATGCGTCGTATCGGGAACTCCAAGACCGAATTGTTTCATTTCAAATTCAAGGAGCAACGTTTCGTCAGGAAGTAATGAATCAGTCCCTCACGAGTATCAAAATACCACTGGATATTGAACTCAGTTCACAGGTGTTGATTGACTGGTCCTCTCAGTCGAACATTGATCGACTGAAGTGGGATGACTTCACAGAACGTTTTCATGACATCTGGTATCCGTCGTCAGAAGATATCGATGTGTTTGATGAGTCACTGTCTTGGATCATGTCTGTTTCGCACGATGGGGTTCTATGTTTGGTGAAGCTCTGAGATCGCTTGTTGGCAGTTGGCTTTGTGAAACATGCGGACGTTATGGTGTGACGAAGGATCGGCTCATGCTCGTTCCCAGGGGTAGGCGATGACTTCATCAATCCGTTCACACTCCCAGAGCCACATGAGTAAGCGGTCGTAACCAAGGGCGACGCCGGAGCTGGGGGGCATGCCACGGCGGGTGGCGGTTTCGAGGTGGCTGTGGGTGGGAAGACAGCTGAGGCCTTCTCGCTGGCGGAGGGCGGCTTGGCGTTCCATGCGTCGACGCAGCTCGTCAGCGTCGGTGATCTCGTGGTAACCGTTGCAGAGTTCAACCCCGCCGATGTAGAGCTCGAACCTCTCCGCCACCGGGGGATCTTCGTCACGGACGCGGGCGAGTGCCGCTTGCGAAGCGGGGAAGTCGTGCAGGAACATGGCCCCTTGCGTTGCGATCCACGGCTCGACCCGCTCGGCGAGGAGCAGATTCAGCCACGCATCCCGGTCGAGTGACTCGGGGGCGTTCACGCGAATGTCGAGCGACTCGGCCAGCTCACGCAGCTCGGGGACACTCAGCTTCAAGACCCGTGTCCCGACGGCCCGCTCGAACGCCACGTCATAGGGCACTCTTGCAAACGGAGCCACTGAGAGCACTCGCTCACAAGGGATCAGTGGACTCGATAACCCCGCGGCTAGAACGGCATGCCGGACCAGCGATTCAGTGAAAGCCATTTGCTCCCGGTCGGTGTCGCCGATGCGGTACCACTCGAGCATCGTGAACTCGGGGTTGTGACGCGGTCCCCGTTCGAGGCTGCGGATGGCTTTGGTGAATTGGAAGATCGCATCGGCCCCGGCGATCAACAGCCGCTTCATCGCGAACTCGGGCGATGTCTGCAGGTACCGAACCGGTTGTCCGTCCCCCACTGGGACAGCCACCGGATCGAGCCACAGATCGACGCACACATCGGTCGACAGCAATGGCGTCTCGACCTCCCAGTACCCCTGCTGAATGAAGAACTCGCGGATCGATTGCGTGACGCGTGCTCGGGCCTTAAGGGTGTCGATCGCAGCTGAGGGAAGGTCGAGTGACGAGTGTTCGGGCATCGGCGGTGTTCAGGGTGAGATGAGTTCGAGGCGTAGGCTGGGAGCATCGCGCCCGCAGTGTCGTGAGCCGGGCGGGAGGGAATGCCTGCCCCTTCGGCGGACAGGGGCGACGGCAATGGTCGATACGAGGTTACAGTGGCGTTCCCTCAGCGGCCTGTTGAGGTTGAGGCCGATATTTTCGCAAGTTGATCCTGCTCCACGCTCGCCATTTCTCAAAGGCCAGGTCCCGTTGTTCATTGGACTCGAAAGTCACCGGGAAGGCAGAGACTCGTCCCTCGGCATCACGGGGAAATTTCTTCATGCCATACTGCTCCGGGGCCTGGCGAGTCATTTCAATGAGTGTGGCCAACGCAACGTCGCGCAGCTGGGTTGAGGGCGTTGTGTCGTCGTTCTCATTCTTTCGGCTGGGGCTCAGTTCGAATTCATCATCGAGCTTCGATTCCACGATGGCCATTTCGTTGGCACCGCCGTAATTGGCAATGGCGACAAACGCGGTCCCGATCACGTGGGGTGAGTCCTTCTGCTTGATGATTTCCAGAGCTGGTGCGACCGCCTCTGGCAGGCCCAGTCGTGTGGCGGTCAGCAAACGATCATGGGGAGTACCAGCTTTCGGGATCGTGACCCAGCGAGTGACCAGCGCTCGGAGAATTTCCAGAACCGCCGCGTTCTTGGCCGTGGAGGGGACCCGCGATGGATTCCGGAGAGTCTCGACATCGATCTCGGCATGGCTCACTCCCGCCCAGACCATTCGCGAGGCCACCTCGCCCAGGTCCGCGGAGTAGTTGGCCTCAGGGTGAATCAGCAACAACAACAGACCGGAAGTATCAGCAGGCGAAATCGTGCGAGGGATCGTGCCCAGCAGGTTACGACTTTGCAGCTGTCGCTGGATCTCGTTCGGGATGTCTTCCGAGTGAACCAGAGCCCGCGACAACTCGGGGTTGCCTTTCAGGATGCCAGCATAGGCGGCCCGGACTTCGGGGGTGTCCTCAACCAGATCCTCCACGATCGTCCAGCCGGGAAGTGAAGCCCGGGAGCCCGGCTGGAGAAACGAGTTGAGCGAGTCCGACAGCAGGTCATTCTCAATCCGCTCGATTAGAAATCGGGCCCGTCGTCGCAGCTCGGGATCGGAGCTTTTGAGGGCAGCGTTCAGCGAGGGAAGCATCTCATCCCCCGACTGACGGCAATCGGTTTCAGCCTGCAGGCGAACGCGAAATGACGGTGATCGCAACCCTTGAATCAGGGCGTCTGCTTTCGCCGGATCGCTCAATTTTCGCTGCGTATCTGCCACGCTTGGCGATCCAGTCACCACTGTTAGCAACAGCGCCACGACCGGCAATAGGTGGCTAGTCGCGAGACGATTGCGAGGGAACGACAACATCGCGATGAGCTCCCTCCTGAGTGTGGTGACCGGGGACAATCCGCGGGCTGGCTGGCGCTTCAATTGACGCTGAAGCGATCACTCATTGATAACATGCGGCTCCCGGTTCGACCAGCCGAATCTCGCCGGGAACACTGGTATGGCTGAGTTAGTTCTCGTCGTGATACTCAATCACGCTGAAACACTCGCGCGGAGCCAGACGGGCTCGCCCCTCCAGGAATGTCAGCTCGATCGCAAAGGCACAGGCCACGACCTCCGCGCCGCCTCGCTCGACCAGTTGGGCGCAAGCATCGATCGTTCCGCCAGTCGCCAGCAGGTCGTCAACCAGCAGCACGCGATCGCCCGGCTTCACGGCGTCGGAGTGCATTTCGAGCGTGTCCTTGCCGTACTCCAATTCATAGTGGAACGCGCTCGTCTCAAACGGCAGTTTGCCCGGCTTGCGTACCGGGACAAAGGCAGCGTTGAGTTCCAGGGCGATCGGAGCGGCAAAGATGAACCCGCGGGCCTCAGCTGCGGCGACGACGTTGACCTTCTGGTCGCGGAACTTCTGCACGATGCGGCGGACCGTCTCGCGAAAGGCGTCGGGATGAGAGAGCAGGGGGGTGATGTCCCGGAACATAATGCCCGGTTTGGGGAAGTTCTTGATGCTGCGGATGTACTGCTTCGGGGCGATCATGGGATGGTCCACTGACAGTCAGAGACGCGGGACAGAAGTGCGGCGAGCGGGGATGGATTCCCGTACGCAGAGTCTCCCGAAACGTGGGCGGAAACGCCATGTCGCGGGAGCAAAAATGGCACTGCATCTGGGGAGGAATGGGACATAGATTTAAGGGATGACACGGATGAAGAGGTGTCAGCCACTTCCAGGTCCAACAACGTGACACACGCGTTCTCCCTTAAAAACGCCTGCCGCGCGCCGATCCGATCTTAATTTTCTAATGGGTCAGCTTTCCATTCCCTCCTGATCTGTGCGGTTCTGTGCCATCTGTGTCCCATCTCTGTATTTCCCCTCTCCGTGAACCTTTTTTGCTCGCCTCTTGTCTTCCCCCCAGGCTCGCGAACAATTGCGGGTCCTTGGGGAGTACGTCGGTCGATGGAAAGTGTAACGCAGTATGGCTGGTGGGCCGCCGGAGCCGCAGCTGGGGTGACGGTGGTGGCTTCCTGCTGGTCGTACCTGAACGGGTTCTACAAGCAGGTGATGAGCCGGATCGTCGTGCAGGTGACGGTCAGCGGCTATGTCGCGGATGCGTTACTCCTGTACTTAAAGTCGCATTTCCAGCAGTCTCGCTTTGGCCCGCGCGAGTACATGGGCTGGATGCTGTTTGTACGACCGCGTCAGCGAGTCCAGCTCGTCCCGATGGAAATCACTCCCAAGGATGGCAAGCTCTATTGGGCCGGTTGGCGACCTCTGTGGACCAAACGCGGCTTTGGTCGCCCCGACGAGTCAGAGTCGGGGACCAACTGTCGAGAATATTCCGACGAGTGTCTCCAGCTGTTGTTTCTCCGGGGGATGTTCGACCCCGATCAGCTCATCTGCGACGCCACGCAGTGGTACAACAAGCAGATTGTCGAAAACCTGGAGACGGGTGGGCGGCGTCACACCGTCCGGCTGGTGTCGGGCACCGCCGGTAAACAGGTCGTGCAGAACACCGCTTCGCCTCGCAAATCGAACAGCCCGACCAGTCACGGCGACATTCGCGGGTGTGTCCATCACCGGTCGTTGACGTATCGGTTTGAGGAGTTGGGGCAAGAACAACTTGCTCCCGGCGAGGCGATCGACCGCCTCGCCCTGTCGTCCGAGGCGGAGGAGATGGTTCAGGAGGCTCGCCAGTGGCAGGCGAGCGAGCCGTGGTACAAGGAGCGGGGCATCCCGTGGCGTCGGGGCTGGCTGTTGCATGGCCGACCGGGCACGGGAAAGACCGCACTGGCGCGGGCTGTGGCCGAGGACCTCGACCTGCCGGTCTTCGTGTTTGATCTGGCCAGCCTGTACAACAACGAGCTGCAGGAAGCGTGGTCGAACATGCTCTCCGAAGTCCCGTGTATGGCTCTGATCGAGGACATCGACGCGGTGTTCGACGGACGTCGGAACGTCAGCGCGGGGAATGAAAAGCAGTCACTCACATTCGATTGCCTGCTGAACTGTCTCGACGGTATACAGCGGGCCGATGGGCTGCTGGTCGTGATTTCGACGAACAAGGTCGAGAAGATCGACCCCGCGCTTGGCATTCCGGACGAGCACACTGGCTCGACGCGACCGGGGCGAATCGATCGCGTGCTGGAGCTGAACGATCTTGATGAGGTCGGCCGTCGCAAGATCGCCAGCCGCATTCTCGAAGAGTGGCCCGGGGAGTGGGGGGCCCTTATCAATGAAGGTCAAGGCGACACGGCCGCCCAGTTCCAGGAACGCTGCACCCGCCGGGCACTTCAGCTGCACTTCGCGGCGAATGAAAAAGAAAGACATCCAAAGCCGTGCCTGGCCTCGGATGCCTGATGGTAGCTGTCGTTTCCAAGCGTGGGCCGGGAGCACTCTGCTCCCTCTCCCCCGCAATCACTTTGATCTTCTCCCGGACAATGACTGCGGGGGAGAGGGCCGGGGTGAGGGGGCACAAGCCAGTGATCACCCCTCTCCCCCAATGGAAGTCCCACTCGGATTCCCCATTGATCGTGGGGGAGAGGGAGTAGAGCGAGTGCCTCTCCATGCAGAGAAGCACCCGTCAACCACTCGCTACTTCGCCAAGTCGACGCAGATCAGTTCCTTGTCGTTCCGGACATACATCCGCTTGTTCGCGAACGCCGGGGCACACCACACGACATCGCGGCCGAAGGCGGTGTTCGTCGCGTTGATGACGTGCGTGCGGGAGAGTTCTTTGAACCCTTCGGGCGTCAGCTGGCCGATGATCAGGTCGCCCGTCTCGGCGAACATCCAGAACTTGTCGGTGTCGCCACTCCGCACCAGAAAGACCGTCCCGCTGGGGACCTTGCGAGCGGCCAGTGGTTGTGGCGTGGTCCAGAGAATCTTTCCATCGGGAAGGTCGATGCACCGCAGTTCGCCGCCCTGGTCAACGCCATAGACCTTACCGTTCATCAGGAACGGCTGGACATTCACAGCTGAGATCGCGCCCTCGTCCTTGTCACGCCAGACGGTCTTGGCAGTCGGCTTGTCGGCACCCAGCTCGATCAAAATGCTCTTCTTGTCCCAGCCGCCGACATACAGATGGTTGCCGTGGTGGATCGGGGTCATGATGATCGACCCGTTGCTGCCTTCGTACTCCTGCAGCCACAGCTGCTTGCCCGTTTCGGGATCGACGGCGTAGATACTTTCGGGGGTGCAGAGCACCAGCTGCCGCCCGCCCGCCTGTTCAATGATGACCGGGGGGGAGTATCCCTGTTCCTTGGCGGTACCGGTGCGCCAGATCTCTTCGCCCGTGTCTTTGTTGAGGGCGACACAGTGCGATCCCTCACCGCCGGCGAGGACGATCAGCTTCTCGCCATCGATCAGCGGCTGGCTGGCGTAGCCCCACAGGGCGGCCTTGGTGTTGTAGGTCTCCTTCAGGCTCTTGTGCCACAGCACTTCCCCGGACGCCGCATCGAAGCAGGCGAGCGCCCCTTCGGCTCCCTGAGCGTAGACCTTGCCCGCATGCACAAGCGGAGTGCTGCGTGGTCCGGCGGGGTAGGAGATCGCGTACTTCTCGGGGTGTTCTTCGGACCACAGCTTCTTGCCGGTCTTCTCATCGAAGCAGTGAATCCGCTCGACGCCGGTGAATTCCTTGCGGTCGAAGTTGTCGATCTTGACGTTATCGCTCGTCACATAATCGGTGACGTAGACCTTGCCCCCCGCCACAGCGGGGCCTGAATACCCGCCCGCGACGGGAGCCCGCCACAGGATCTTCGGTTCCTTGGGCAGCTCGTCGACCAGCCCGGTTTCCCGCCACACGTTATCCCGCTGCGGCCCCATCCACTGCGGCCAGTCATCACCCCGAGCCACAGCTGCACACCCGAGCACCGCCACACACACCCAAATTCGCCGCATGATCGATCCTTGAAGAGAGACGAGAAGTCACTGGAAGGATCTTACCACGATTGACGGAGGGGGGCATCTGTCACCCTCATCTCCGACTGTACACCGAGATTTCCCAGTCGCCCGGATTTCGGCCCACTTTAGCGTCGATCTCGCAATCTGCAGCATCGGTTTCTACGGCTGGTTCAGCTGTGAGATCGGGGTCATTCTCATCAGGGAGACCATCTACCATATGGACTTTCATGTGCAGCTGGCCATCGATAATTTCCATAATTACATAGCACTTACTCATGTCGCCCGGGTCAAAACGATCTTCATGATGCCAGGCCTTTCCGCAGGCCTTGTCTCCGTGTTTATGCATTCCAAAAAATCGGTACTCGGAGTTGAGTAGGCCTCCACTCACAGCAACATTGCCGTTGAATGTCAGATTGGATTGAGTTTCACCCAACGAGGGATGGTTGGTGTACATCTCTCGCCTTTGCTGAATCTCCTCGTCCGTTGCCCCAGCTGTTTTCTGAGCATCGAAAGTCTTCTCGATATCACGGGTCCATTGACCAACGTAAGGGGCTAGGATCTCCGATTGATCCGGTGGACCAAACGGCCCATTGGATGGGTGAGAACCGCATCCGATCATGAGTGAACAAAACAACCAAACTAAACAGAAGCAGAGATGTCGCATATGGCACCTGCAGGTCGATCACGAGGAGTAGGACTTATAGACAGAGCCGACTCAGATGTGTAAGGGCCCGCTGTTTAGTGACTCTAGCGGTCTCATGTTGCACCGGTCCAGCCTTGGTCTGTTAAAGCATGTGGATATGGATTGTAAGCGTGGGTCGCAGGGGGGGCCGTACAGCTGGGCGGCACGGGTTGGGCCGCTTGGGGGCCTACCCGTGTGCAACGCACAAGAGGCTACCTCGCCGATGGGCCTGGAGCAATGACCTCATCCGGCTGCGCCGCCCCGGTAGGCTCAAAGCCGCCAACCGGGGCCACTCTGCGATGGGCGAGAGTAATCGTCCACCTGGACCTGCCGAAGATGTCATAGCAGCTGAGTGAGTCCAACTGCGATCCTCACTGTAGGACAAGCCAGCAGTGGCACCCGGGAAAAGGACGTGCCTTCAAACCATCCACCGACATCCAGGAACTCTCGACCGATCACCCGGCCAGAGCGTTCTTTTTTGGAGAAAAAGACGACATAAGCAGGGTAGCTCGACCAGAATTGGCCAGGTCGCGTAGCGACAAGATGCTTCACCATGTGCATCCGGTCTGGATACACTGCCCCGAGCACTTTGTGTAGAAGACGGCATGTCGGAGTGAACGGGCCTTGGGCAGTATGAAGGCACAGAGGGTGTTTCATCTTGTGCTTGCGGCACCCCGCCAACAAGTTGGCCGGGCCACCCCGCTGGCAATTACACCGACTCCTTCATGGTACTGAGTCAATCAAATGAAACCATTTCTCGTTGGCGTTTTTGGAGCAATGCTTTACATGCTTGCCAAGTATATAGAACACATTAACTACACCAAGCGGAAGGAGAATCCCGACTGGACCAATGTTGCTCTACTAATTTTGTGCTGTTTGTTTGTATTGTCCTTGGTGTGCCTCTAGTGCAGTGTCTCACGCAGATGGGGGGCGGGGTGGACCGGTCGTTGTGAATATTGGGTGCCACGGCTCTGTGAGCCGTGCCATCGAACACCATTCCACGAGACACTCATCACGGCTCACAGAGCCGTGGCACCCGAGCGATTTGGTGTTCGGCGGGGTGGCACTGACAGCTCAACGGCGAGTTTAGCCCATTTGGGTGACACTGGCGGTCGCTTTGGGCCGCCAGTGATTACGCTCTCGGCGGTTCGGTGACTCGAATCGTGACTTGATGGACTCGTCCAGCACTGGCGAGTCAGAGCCCTCGCCAGTGGCACCCTGCAAAGAGCCCCCTAACCAGTGCCACACATCGGATATGGAGACTCAGCTCCCCAGCCTCACGTACCCCGGTCTTTGCGGGACATTTCGTCCAGGATGACGGGGTGCCATTTTGAGTTGCGTTTCTGAGGGGGCAGGTAGTGCGTTCTGGCCCAGGTTCGCAGTTGCATTTCTTCGATGGGGTCGACGGGTTCGGCTGACTTTTGATCGGAATACATTTCCATGATGGGATTCTCCTACTCGGCCCGCGGCATGGGGGACGCCGGACGGCTGTGACGGGAGAGTGACGCTTCGGCTCATGGCGTTGGATCACTCATCCGGCCCAGCTTGGCTTGCCCTCGCTGACGCTTCGGGTGGGTGAGGCGTCGGCGAGACGTTCGCCGGTTTGCCTGCTCGTGATGAACACGAGACTTTTGGATCACGACCCCGACGGCGGGATCGCAGTGGTCAGAAACTCAACGACACGCATGAGACAGGTTGCAGAATCAAAGTACGTGTCACGGACAAAGGGCCGCGTAAGTTCCGTCTCGGCGAGATCATGGCTCGCATACGAATCCGTTCGCCCATCACGCTACCCTCGTGAAATCGAATTCTCAAGAGGAATTCGGGCAAAAACAGGCGGCTGTTTCTGACCGGGGCTCTCGGCGTCAAAACTGGTGATGACGGGCAAAGTGGGAGGGGGAGTGATCCGGTGGGGGCGGTTGGCGAAGGGGGGGGCAGCTGGCGTTCGCGGCTCAGCGGGAGCTTCGCCCTCCCGGGGTCTCCCCCTTGGCCGCAGGCCCTGGGCCCTTGACGTTCCCCCTCGACACACTCAGCAGGATGCCAATGGCCAGCAGCGACGCCCACAGCGAGCTGCCGCCGTAGCTGATCAGTGGGTGGGCGATCCCTTTCGGGGGGAGCATGGCTGTGGTGACTGCCACGTTGGTCGCAGCCTGGGCGACCAGCTGGCAGAGCAGGACGAACCCGACTGTGTACTCGAACGAATCACGACGCAGCGGGCGGATGACTTGCGCCCCGACCCACAGCACCGACAACCACAATGCCGAGATCCCCAGCGTCCCGACCAGCCCCAGCTCCTCACCGACGACCGAGAAGACGAAGTCGGTGTTCGCCTCCGGGAGGAAGCTGAGCTTCTGGGTCCCTTCGCCGAGGCCGGTCCCTGAGAGACCGCCGACGCCGAGTGTCGTGAGCGATTGCTGGACCTGATACGGAGCCTGCTCAAAGTCGGTCCACGTGGCCATGAAACCCTGCAACCGTCGCAGCTGGTACGGCTTCAGCGCGAGCCAGACGAACGCAGCCGGGATGACGAGTGCTCCACCCGCGATCAGCCTCCCCAGCGGCCAGCCCCGGATAAACAGGGCGAGCAGTGCCGTCGCGCTGAGAACAACGGCTGCCCCCAGATCGGGCTCAATGACTACCAGTAGGATTGCCACCGCAACGGGGGCCAGCAAGACAACCGTCCCCTGCACGAAGTCGTGTCGGCGCTGCCAGAGTCGCTCCATCCCGCTGGCCAGCAACAGCGTCACTGCGATCTTCATGAACTCGGACGGTTGCAGCGACATGCCTCCTTGCCTCAGCCAGCGCCGGGCGCCTTTGACCTGTGTGCCGACCCCGGGGATCAGGACGACGATCAGCAGCAGGACGCCGAAACCAAAGATCCAGGGGGCAGCCTGCCTCCAGAAGTTCGCGGGCATAATCGACGCGACTCCACCGAGCCCCAGGCCCATGAGGAGAAAGATCGCATGCTTGGAGAGATAGAACTCTTCCGCATCGGAGGGGCGAGCTGTCATGCTGGCGCTATAGACCATCAGCAGTCCGACGCTCAAAAGAGCGCAGATCAGTGAGGCCAGCATCTGTCGTGACAGGAGCATGTCGGAAGCTGAGAGAAGTACGAAAGCTGGTCACCGGGCAGCTGCGAGGCCGGAATCACCACGACGCGTCAGTCTGAGCTGGCAAGGCAGGGCTGCCTGAGGATCGCCCTCGCTGACGCTTCGGGTTGGTGGGGAGAGGAGCTCTCTGGTGGCCTCCAGTCAGCCCCATCGGCTATCGCGGGTTCCCGCTTGAGCTGAGCTGCGCGGCCCCTCAGACTCTCTTCGGTCGGGCTGTTATAACCGCTGCGATGTGATTATCAGGCGTATGAGAAACCAGCAGTCAAGATTTACTAACCCGGGAATGTTAAGTCGTGCGAATCGTCGAACAACGGTCACGGGACAATCAGCCACTCGCTCGACGATTACGGGGCGGGGTGTCGAGCGGAGTGCAACAGCACGATCAGCCCCTGGCGATTCTGCGAGCTGAGGACTTCCGACAAGCGGGCGGAAAGCGGGTCGAGCTGGCCTTGCTTGAGCTGGGCGACGATCGTGAGGGTGGTCTCGGAACCGGGGCGACCGCGGAAGGCCTGTTGAATGTTGATCGGTTCGCGTCGTGCTCCAATCGCTAGCACGCGGAAGGGACCGATGATCTCTGGGGAGTCCTTGTCCCCTGCTCGTGGTGTGGCTGATGTGGGGGCGGGAACGGCACCGCCGGTCAGCACGGCGGGCGGGACCTCGAAAGAAACGAGGTCGCCCGGGTTGATCTGCTCAGCCACGACGGAGCGGGGATCGATCGGGACCCAGAAGGCCACTTCGTTTTCATGCAGAGTCTTGGCGAGCTGTTGCTGGGCGGGAGCAGCCAGGTCCATCTCCAGGATGATCTCACCACCGTTGAAGATTCGATTGGCGCGTTGTCCAACGACGGCCGCTTTGGCGGACCACTCGGGGGCCACGCTTCGCAGGTTGCCCGCGGCATTGTCGGGCAGGTCGATCCGCTGCAGGTCCTCTTCCTTGATCGGATCGCCGACGTTCAGCTGCACATCGGGGCGGATCGAGATAAACGACACACGTCCCAACGTGTTGGAGGCCCGTTGCAGATAGAGCCAGTTGCACACAGCTCCCGCCAATCCGAGAACTGCAGCGATCAGCAGGCCGGTGAACCCCTTCATGGAGTATGCCTTTATTCTCGATGAGCGGGAGAAGGGGAGTAGACGCGAGTCCCTGCCCCCGGCAGCTTCTCGCGAGGACGGGCAAACCAGACCGTTTGAGAGTCCGTCCCTTCCCCCAGTATGAACCCCCAGCATAACAGACGCCGTGCCGATGAGTCAGCTTCCCCGGTCCGGCCAGCATACTCGCGAACGCAGGCTCGCCCCGTGGGAGTGTTTAGACGGAATGTTGAATATCGAACCTCGCCCGTACTGATCCGAGTTTCCGCCGGAACCGCAACCTTGATCTGGTCGAGGATCGCCAGCTCCTGTTCAGAAACGGCCAGAGAGAGAACCCAGCTGTCCGCCTCGGAGAGGACCTGGCGGCACTGCTCCTCAAGGCGAGCCATCGCGAGGTCGGGGGCGCCGAGGACCGCCTCGCGAGTCAGCTCCATGCCGAATCGTTCCAGCGGCAATCGCAGCTCAAGATCAGTCCCGTCAACCAGATGGTCAATTTCGTTCAATGGGGGGGCAGTGCGTGGCCCCGGGGTTTGTGATGTCACCTGGCCGACCTGCCACGCCAGTCCGAGCAGGACCAACGCGACAATGACAATCGCCAGGAAGTCGAACAGGCGTCGGAGTGACAGACGGTTCACCCTGTTCCTCATGGTGTTGAGATTACGGAATCGTGTTCGATGGGATTCGTTATTTCTGCCCGGCCGCCTCGTTCTCACACGTCGGACAGTATCACTCACGCTGCCTCAGATTGGAAACCTGCACGACGACCCCATAGACTCGATGTTCTGGACAAGATGATACGCAACACTCACCAGGGAGCTACACCATGAAACACATCCTGGCGCTGATCGTGCTGATGTTTGTGGGGATCACCTTCGGGGCCACTCAAGCAAACGCGGAAGGGCCCATCAAGGATCCCCAGCTGGAAGCGGTGGTCAAGGCGATTCTGAAGGTCAAGCAGATCGACAAGCCGGTGATTGAAGAGGCGGATCTCAAGTCGATCTTCATCCTTGATGCCCGGAACAAGGGGATCAAGGATCTGGCCGGTTTGGAGAAGTGCCCGAATCTGGTCGAGGTCAAGCTGAGCGGCAACGCGATTGAGAACCTGGCCCCGCTGGCGGAACTCAAGAACATCCAATCGTTGTACCTCTCCAGCAACCAGATCAAGGATCTCACCCCGCTGGCCGGCCTCGTCAAGCTGCAACATCTGGAGGCCGAGAAGAACCAGATTTCATCGCTGGCCGGGTTGGAAAAGCTGGTCAATCTGCGGTCGTTGTATCTGTCGGAGAACCAGATCACCTCAATCGAGCAGGTGGCTGGAATGACAAAGCTGAACTCGCTGCTGCTCGATGGGAATCAGGTGTCTGATCTGGCTCCGCTCAAGTCGTTGCGTTGGTTGTCGACGTTGCGATTGCGTCAGAACAAGGTGTCTGATCTGACCCCGCTCAGCGATCTGCGCGAGCTGCGATATACCTTCCTCGAAGGAACGGCGGTTAGTGACCTCGGACCGCTGGTTGAGATGGCCCGGAAAGATGTAGCGGGCGAGCAGCGGTTTGCCCCCTACTGGCGAATCTTTGTCGACGCTGACAAACTCCCCGATTCCGCGAAAGCTCAGCTGGAAGAACTGCAGAAGCTCGGCGTCCGCGTGAACCCGAAGAGCTAGAGGAAGTTGTCAGTGATCAGTCTTCAGTTGTCGGTCAATTGAGCTGTTGAGCCCCATTCCACCCTCGAATCCCCAGTCATACATATGCCTACACTCATCGAACTCTTCCGCGAACGTGCCCTCAAGTTTGGCGACTTCACACTCGCCTCGGGGAAGAAAGCGAAGTACTACCTCGATGGCAAACAGATCACCTTGCACTCCGAAGGATTGCGTCTGGTGAGCGAGGGGTTGTTGGCTTTGATGAAAGATGTCGATGCCACGGCAATCGGTGGCATGACGATCGGGGCTGACCCGATTGTCGGGGGCATGCTGGCAGTCGCTGCCGGGCAAGGGCGGGAACTGTCGGGCTTTCTGGTTCGCAAGGAAGCCAAGGGCCACGGGACGCAGAAGTTCATCGAAGGTCCGGTCACATCCGGCCAGAAGGTCGTGATTGTTGAGGATGTGGTCACCACCGGCGGGAGCTCGCTCTTGGCTGCGGAACGGGCGAAGGAGTTCGGCCTTGATGTCGTGATGGTCCTGGCAATCATTGACCGTATGGAGGGCGGGCGTCAGAACTTTGAAAAGGCAGGGTTTGTATTTAAGTCGCTGCTGACGATCGAGGACTTCGGGATTACCCCGCCCAGCCTGTAGCTAGTTCGAGAGCCTTGGCCTCGATCAGGGGCGGTTGGTGAGGTTCGAGGGCTTCCGATAAGGCAATCGGCAGGGCTCACACGTCGTGGTTCGAGTCGGGTGACTCGATCGATTTCGTGGCGACGATGGCGGAATCATTGTCCGGGATTCGGCTCGCTGCGATAGAATTGAGTGTGGCCTTGTGCTGGAGATGGCGGTCTCGATTGTCACATCGCCGGTGGCTTGGCATCATCATGAATTGACGTATCGGCGCGGAGAGGCTTCCCCTGCCTGAGCCACGCAGTCGGGCCCTGGAAAGACCGGTGAGATTGTGAAATTCATTCGCCGGATGTTTGCGACCTCAGATCGAGGCACGTTCGTCGATCTGTTTCTGGGGGCGCTGCGCGATTCGCCACTGGGGGCCAAGCTGGAGTTCAAAGACGAGGATTTTGCGGTCGTCACTCCCAACGGTCGGATCAACCTGTCAAACTTCTATGCAGAGTATTGCCTGATCCCCTGGCATAAGCGCAAGGCTTACATCCAGCGCACGGTCGGGATCTTTACCTCGATACGCGACGAGTTGCCCCAGGAGTTTGACGAGGCCAAGGGCAATCTCATGCCCAAGATCTGGATGCGCAGCTCGTTTGCCCACCAGGCGTTGTTGTGCCGGATTGAGGGGAAGGACCCGCCCGATCTCGATGCGACTCCTCTGGGCGAGCATCTACTGACCACGATTGTCTATGACCTGCCGGAGTCGATGCAGACGATTCCTCCGGAGCAGTTCAAAACGTGGGAAATCTCCAGCTACGAAGCCTGGGAGATCGCCATCGACAACCTGTCCGAGCGAACCCGTGCGATGGCCAAGATTGGCGACCATCTGGTGTCTGCCGTCTCGGGGGACAATTACGATGCCAATCGGTTGTTCCTGGTCGATCGGCTCCGGGAGATCGGGATGACGGGCCATCTGATTGCGATGGTGCCGAATCGCGACACGCTCTACGTCACGACTCTCGACAACTCCGTCGGTCTGAAGATGATGGCCGAGCTGTCGAGTAAGACCCTGCAGAATGAGCCGCGGCCGATGTCTCCCTTTCCGCTGCAGTATGTCGATGACGAGTGGGTCGACTGGCGACCGCCGATGAATCATGTGCTTTACCCGCGATTCCAGGAGATGCGGACCCGCTTTATGCAGGGCGAGTATGCCGAACAGAAGGCCCTGCTGGAGAAGTTGCAGTCCAAGGGGGAATTCCCCGAGCAGTTCGTGGCGACTTACTCAGTCCTGCAGAAGAAGGACACGGAAGAGATCCTGTCATACGCCGTCTGGGGCGATGGGGTCGATACCCTGCTCCCGGAAGTCGACCGAGTGGCATTGATCGAGACTCCAGAGAAGCCGCTGGGTTTCGTTCCCTGGGCTCGTGTTTTGGAAGTCATGGGGACAGCCATTGCGGAAGTGCCCGATCTCTACCCGAAGCGGTATCGGGTCCGATCATTTCCTACCCCCGATGAGCTAGAAGAGATGGAGCCCAGCCACGCTCCGTGACGCGGTTGTCTCGCAGTTGGCTGTTTTGTGTTTGTCTTAAGTCATTTTTGGGTAACTGTTTGCGCTTCAGTTGTCTTGTTTTGGCATTCCCGGGGAAGCTGCCAAGTTGACATTCAATCTCAATTTCCCATATTCGACTGTTTTTGTTGTCTAAATTGCAGGTTCTCACTACGATGGAAGGAGATCATTCCTGCACAATTTTGAGCAACTGCCCCCACTCGCATGCGATCAACGCTCGAACATGACGACCGCGAATTCCTCGCCGATCTCCGCAAAAGCGGCCGGTCGACGGTGCAGTCGTTGTGCGATCGGCTGGGGGTCACCGCCACGGCGATTCGCCAACGGTTGGCCCGCCTGCAGGCGATGGGGCTGATCACTCGTGAGGCGAGTAAAGGCGAGCGTGGTCGCCCATCCCACTTCTATGTCGTGACGACCGAGGGCTTGCGGGAGCTGGGCGACAACTACCGCGATCTGGCCCTGATGCTGTGGGATGAGATCACTCGCATCGAAGAACACGAGGTTCGGGCCAAGTTGATTGAGCGGCTGCGCGAGCGGCTTGTTCAACTCTACGGCCGCAATGTCCGCGCAGCTTCCCTCGAAGACCGCTTCGAGGAACTGAGGGGGTTGTTGACGACGCTCGGATTCGATGTGGAGTTGTCGCAGTCGACGGGCGAACTGCTCCCGATTCTGCGTGAAAATCATTGTCCGTATCACGATCTGGCATCAAGGGATGCGTCGATTTGTGATCTGGAGCAGACGGTCTTTTCCGAGGTGCTGGGCGTGCCGATGGAACGGATTCAATGCTGCCGGGATGGTGACCAGTGCTGTGAGTTCTCCCCGTCGCAGGTTGTGGCCACCTCGGTGGCAGGCTGAGCGGCGATTCTCGGGAACTGAAACAGAGCGAAGACGATTCAACTGAGCATGTGCGGGCGGTAAAGTGGCGGGTTCGGAATCGAGTCCACACGCCCTTGGAGAGAGACAATGACCTGGATTGAAGGTCGGTTCGAAGAAAACGTGATCACCACGACGCTGGAACAGGCGATGAACTGGGCCAAGGAGTCGAGCATTTGGCCGATGACCTTCGGTCTGGCCTGTTGTGCGATTGAGATGATGGCGACCGGTGCCAGCCGCTATGACATCGACCGCTTCGGGGCCGGTGCCTTCCGGGCAACTCCGCGTCAGGCCGACCTGATGATTGTCGCCGGAACCGTGACCTACAAGATGGCCAGCCGCGTGCGTCGTCTGTACGAGCAGATGGCGGACCCGAAGTACGTCATCGCGATGGGAGCCTGTACCGTCGGCGGTGGCCCATACTTCAAGTACGGCTACCACGTTGTAAAGGGTGTCGACCTGGTCGTTCCCGTCGACGTCTATGTCCCTGGCTGTCCTCCCCGCCCCGAGGCACTCCTCGAAGGCCTGATGCGGATTCAGGACAAGATCAAGTCCAAGCGGATCACCAAGGGCGGACTCGAAGAACTGCCCGTTCCTCACCACACCGGCTACGCCAAAACTCCGGAGTTCATTCAGGGTTAATTCCCCTCAACGCTCATCATGTCCACGTCCGCTCCCACACGTCTGGTGACTGCTGAGCAGTTCGTCGAATTGAGTTTCGACGGACCAGCGGAATTGGTGCGGGGAGAAGTCGTCGAGATGACCAGACCGGATCAGGTGCACGGCAGTGTTTGTGCTAGAGTCGCCCTCGCCTTGATGCAATGGGCTCTGCCACATCGCCGTGGTGAGGTCACCACCAACGACAGCGGAATTCTGACGGAGCGGGATCCCGACACTCTTCGTGGAGCCGATGTGGCGTTCTTCGCTATGTCACAGCTCCCCGGAGGCAAGTTGCCACGTGGGCTGACATCACTCAAGCCAGTCTTGTGCGTGGAAGTCCTCTCTCCATCCAACAGCTGGACGGAGATGCGTCGCAAGATCGAGGAATATCTGGCGGTTGGTGTTCGGGAAGTCTGGATCGTCGATCCAGAGGCCCGGACCGTGGAGACCTTCCGCAGTGATGCTCCCCCCGTGCTGTTCCATCAACCGGATCAGCTGAAGAGCCGCGAACTCTCGGAGTTTGCGGTGTCCGTCAGCGAGCTGTTCGCCGGAGTCGAATAGCCTCTCGTTTCCGCTCAGCGATCCTGAATCCTGAGTCCTTACTCACTCTCTGTTCCCAAAGCGTTGTCCATGTCTGCCACGTTGAAGATCACTGACCTGCACGTTTCCGTTGGAGAAACTCCGATCCTCAAGGGGGTCAACCTGACCATGCGTCAGGGCGAAATCCACGCTCTGATGGGGCCGAACGGTTCAGGCAAGAGCACGCTCGCCTACACACTGGCTGGGCATCCGAAGTACGAGATCACCAGCGGTTCGATCGAACTGGATGGCCGCGACATCGGCGAGCTCGATCCCTGCGAGCGGGCTCGTCTGGGCATGTTTCTGGCCTTCCAGTACCCGGTGACGATCCCCGGAGTGAAGGTGGCTGACTTCCTGCGGCATGCGGTTACCAACGTCCGCAATCCGAACCGCAAGGAAGGTGAAGAGCTCATGCCGATGAAGGAGTTCCGCCAAGAAGTCCGGCAGACGATGACCGAGCTCAACATCGATCACGAATTTGCCCGACGTTACCTGAACGACGGCTTCTCCGGTGGTGAGAAGAAGCGGATGGAGATTCTTCAGCTTGCCATGCTCAAGCCGAAGTTCGCCATCCTCGACGAGACCGATTCGGGGCTCGACAGCGATGCCGTACGTGTTGTGAGCGAGGGGCTGGCCAAGCTCTCCGGACCGCAGATGGGCGTGTTGATCATCACCCACCACCGCAAGCTGCTGGAGTACAACGTCCCGCAATACACGCACGTCATGCTGGCCGGTCGCATTGTCGAAACCGGCGACGCGACACTGGCTCAGGAACTCTACACCAACGGTTACGCGGGCATCCGTGAACGCCATCCCGCTGAAGCTGAGGAAGAGAAGTCCAAGAACCCGGCTCCGGTGGGTGCAGCTGGTTAACCCTGTCACGCCTCGCTGACAGTCGCCAACTCAGATGAGTTGAGTCACAAAGAGCGAATACCGCTCCACTCGAAACTGCCTCACGTCCTCGCGATCCCGACTTTCACTCGGAGAGAGCTGAAAACTATGTCCCAGACCCTGCTGAACGATCCCCTGGAAAACGAAAAAGCTGATGTCTCCATTGGAGATTACAAGTACGGCTTTCACGATCCAGAAGACAAATACAACTTCAAGTCCCGCCGCGGAATTGACGCCGAGATCGTCGCCCAGATCAGTGAAATGAAGGGCGAGCCCACTTGGATGCGGGACTTCCGATTGAAGTCGCTGGCCGAGTTCGAGTCACGCCCCATGCCCAGCTGGGGCGGGGACATGACGGACCTGAACTTCCAGGAGATGTTCTATTACGTCAAGGCGTCCGATCGTCAGGGGAAGACTTGGGACGATGTGCCCGACGACATTCGCAAGACATACGACCGACTGGGCATTCCTGAAGCTGAGAAGAAGTATCTCTCCGGCGTGAAGGCCCAGTACGAATCCGAAGTGATCTATGGCTCGCTGCAGGAAGACCTTGCCAAGCAGGGCGTGCTCTTCACCGATACCGACTCGGCACTGCGTGAGCATCCCGAGATCTTCCGCGAATACTTCGCGACCGTCATTCCGCCAAACGACAACAAGTTCGCAGCCCTCAACTCCGCGGTCTGGTCGGGGGGATCATTCATCTATGTCCCCAAGGGCGTGAAGATCGACTTCCCGCTGCAGGCCTACTTCCGCATCAACACGATGAACATGGGGCAGTTTGAACGCACCCTGATCATCGTTGATGAGGGGGCCAGCGTGCACTACGTCGAAGGCTGTACCGCCCCGACCTACAGCTCGGACTCGCTGCACTCAGCCGTCGTGGAAATCATCGTCAAGCGGAACGCCCGCTGCCGGTACACGACGATCCAGAACTGGTCGAACAACGTTTACAACCTCGTGACCAAGCGGGCGATGGCCTACGGCAATTCGCTCATGGAGTGGATCGACGGCAACCTCGGCTCGAAGCTGACGATGAAGTACCCCGCCATCTACCTGATGGAAGAGGGAGCTCGCGGTGAGACTCTGTCGATCGCCTTCGCCGGTGATGGGCAGCATCAGGACGCTGGGGCCAAGATGGTTCACTGTGCTCCGAACACCAGCAGCCGCATTATCTCCAAGTCGATCAGCAAGAACGGTGGTCAGGCCAGCTATCGTGGTCTGGTCAAGGTCGTCAAGGGGGCTCACAACTGCAAGAGCAACGTCGTGTGTGATGCCCTGATCCTCGACCCTGAAAGCCGCAGCGATACCTACCCGTACATCGAAATCGATGAACAGGATGTCGCAATCGAACACGAAGCCAGCGTGTCCAAGATTGCTGAAGATCAGCTGCTCTACCTGATGAGCCGCGGTCTGACCGAGGCGGAAGCCAGTGCGATGATCGTCACGGGATTCATCGAGCCGCTCGTGAAAGAGCTGCCGATGGAATACGCCACGGAAATGAACCGCCTCATCGAGCTGCAGATGGAAGGTTCGGTGGGGTAGTTGGTGCCGAGTCACCGCAACTGAGGGGAGACAGTCATGAGTTCGACATCAACCCTGATCACTGCAGACGAATTCTCGTCGATGGTTCACGAGCGTCCGTCCGAGTTGATTCGCGGGGAGGTGGTAGAAATGACGAACCCCGGGAGCTTGCACGGCCAGGTGTGCAGTAACGCGAGCTTTCTCCTCCAGACGTGGTCTCGATTGCAACAAACGCCTTGGAACGTCATTGGGAATGACGCTGGGGTATTGACTGAACGAAACCCAGACACAGTCAGAGGGCCGGATGTTTACGTCATTCGGCACGATCGACTTCCCGGGGGAGTCATTCCGTCGGGGCATATGACCGTGGCCCCGGAACTTTGTGTTGAGGTGATGTCACCAACAGATCGATGGCGTGACATCCACTCGAAGGTGGGCGATTTTTTTCAAGCGGGAGTTCTCGAAGTCTGGGTGATCGACCCTGTGAAACGGCGAATTCATTTGTTTCAGGGAGACGATGAGCCTGTCGTTTTGGGAGTCGGTGATCGAGTGCGAAGCGACAACTTGCCCAACCTGACGATTGAGGTTCAAGAGTTCTTCTATCTGACATAACTCCATCGGAAGTCGGCCCCAACTCCATCGCCATGAACCATTCATCAGCAAAACGCGACCTCATTCTCACGAGTTACAAACAAGCCTTTCACAATGCCCACTGCCACTCCCACATCTTCGTTCAGCACCACTGGTTTCGAGTCCTTTCTGGAATCTCGTAACGAGCCAGCCTGGGTGACAGAGAAGCGTTCCGCAGCCTTCGAAGCCTATATCGATTCGCTGTCGCGAGAACTCGATCCCGAGGAGTATCGCCGGCTCGATCTGCGTTCGTTTAAGCCCGACGCTTATGCCGTCAGCACCGCAGCTGCCAATGACGTCCGCTTCAGCACGCTCATGCAGGATCGGGCGCAGTTCGCCGGGGCGGTGGTCCATGTCGATGGAGCCCGCATCCAGTCGACACTCGACGAAAACCTGGCCAAGCAGGGCGTCCTCTTCGGCAGTTTGAACGACCTGCTGCACACCCACGGGAAGCTCCTCGAACCGCATCTGATGACTCGTGGAACGGGAGCCTCTCGTGACCGATTCTCCGCCTGGCACAATGCGTTCTGGACCGGCGGTACGGTGCTGTATGTTCCCCGAAACGTCGAGATTGAGGCTCCGCTTTACAGCCTCATCGGGTTGCAGGGCGAGAACGTCGCCGACCTGTCACACACCATTGTGATCCTCGAAGATGGGGCCAGCGCGACGCTGCTTGAAGAGACTGCTTCTGCGGACACCAAGACGGGAGGACTCCACAACGGAGCTGTTGAGCTCCTCGTCGGGTCGGGGGCTCGTCTGCGTTATGTCCAGCTGCAGAACTGGAACAGCAAGGTCCGCCATTTCGCCCACCAAGTCGGTCGCGTTGGCCGTGACGGGATGCTGCAATGGACTGCGGGGGCTCTGGGATCCCGACTGCAGCACATTCACCAGCACGTTCATCTTGATGGCCGTGGAGCTAATGCTCAGGTCAACGGCGTCACCTTTGCCACCGAACGTCAGTTGCTCTCGTACTACACACAACAGTCGCACAACGCTCCCGACACGCGATCCGACCTTCTGTACAAGGAAGTCCTTCGCGATCAATCCCGCATCGTCTGGCGCGGCATGATCAAGGTGGCCAAAGACGCCCAGAAGACAGACGGCTATCAGCGTAATGACGCCCTGATGCTCAGCGAAGATGCCCGGGCCGATGCGATCCCCGGCCTCGAAATCGAAGCCGATGATGTCCGCTGCACCCACGGAGCGACCACCGGTCGCGTCGACGACGAGCAGCTGTTCTACGCGATGTGCCGCGGCCTGCCTCGTCATGAGGCCATGCACGTGATCGTGGAAGGCTTCTTTGCTGGCGTTTACGACCGCATCCCCGTGGAACTCGTGCGTGAGACGCTGGGGCAGGCTGTGCAGCGCAAGCTGGGATTCGGTGTGTAAGGCGCCGGCACTCGTTAGTGAGCTATCGCTGTCTCATCGCTCTTCGTATCGACAAGACTTTCCACCAGCAGAGTGTAGAGGCCGCACCGAAGATCAGAATCGGCCACCAGAGGCTGATCGAGAGTGTCCAGGTGATCTCGGGGCCGGTCGACGCATTCGCTGGTTCTGGATCCCTTCGGAAGTACCGGTAGTAAACACCATACGATCTCCCGTACCCTCGGGTTTCGTTAGGACCACCAATCCCATCCACGGAAAGCAAACTCCCGTGGTACGGACCGTGTGCCAAATTGTTGTAGAAGGCCAAGTCGCCTTTTCTGTCGGTCAAATGGATGTTCGAAGACAGGGAAATCGTTCCAAGCGAATCTTTTCGTACAGAGCTGACCAGCATCAGAACACTGAGGGCGAAGCAACCAGCCGTCGCGCCCCAGCTCACTACGTTCCAGCGAGACAGATTCTGTAAGAGCAAAACGGATTGATCTGGCACAGATGGAGATGGCATGTAATGCCCGCAGTTCTGAGTCAGTTGTTAAGCAGACCCTGCCATCATATGCGTACGTTCATGACGCCGAATCTCGCTGGCTAAAACCGCGAACCATTATCCATTTTCGTTAACACTCGGCAGCGTTCAGGAACTGGCATCCGGCGTACATTGTTGACGCACACTGGATGCATTCCAGGATCTGATCGTCGCTGAGCCCGAGAGCCCGGGATTTGTCGACGTGTCCGCTGGTGCAGGGTTTGCAGGCGTTGATATCACTGACCGCGATGTTGATCAGCTCGACCAGCTTTTGATCGAGCGAGACCGAGGTAAAGGTGTGAGCCCGCAGCCCCACGCCCATTCCCTCGAATAGCCCGCTCCCGCTCAGGTCGCGGAATTTGAAAAACGTGTTATAGCAGTAGTTCGTCGCAGCTACGGCCATCGCCTCTGCGACTTCTGTCTGCGACCAGCCGAGGGCCACGGCCCGGGCCTGGAAGAACTGGACCCAGGCTGGGCACTTCGAGTGGCAGGCTACTACCAGTGCGATGATGGCCCGCGTCTTCTCGTCGAGTGCCCCGGACGAGTACACGAACTTTTTGAAGTTCATGTAGAAGTCTTTCAGGAACGACTCAACGTTCCCATACACCAGGAACATCGCAGGCAAGTCCCCACCGAACATCTCCTGAATGCGGCCATAGGTCTGAGCCACAGGCTCGGGAGCGGAAGCTGGTTCGACCGGGGTCAGGAATGCCATTGTTCGGGTCTTGTGGGAAGAAGATATTGAGGTGAGATTTAGCACTGTTCACCAACCCGAAGCGTCAGCGAGGGCGAGCGGCCACTGGCGATGATCTGTTGGGGGGTATTGAGCTGGTGCTAGTACGTTTGTGCTGGCAGGGAAGCGGATGTTTCTCGTGGGCGTTGTTGCAGTTCGGGACAGACAGGAATGTCTGTCCTACTGCAGAGAGAGAAGGCCTTAGTGCGGCGCGTTCTCGCTGACGCTTCGGGTTGGTGAGGTGCAGGACACTTTCAGAAAACGGCCCGGTGAACAACAACGGGGGGCAAGTCGGCCCCCCGTTGAGTCATTCCTTGGGCGAATCCACCGCCGACTAGTTCAGCGTGGCCTGGCCGGGCTTCCAGTTGCAGGGGCAGAGCTTGTCGGTCTGCAGTGCGTCGAGCACGCGGATCACTTCATCGACGTTGCGACCAACACCCAGATCGTGAATCGCCAGCCAACGCACGATCCCGTTCGGGTCGATCAGGAACACGCCGCGGTAAGCGATCCCGGCATCTTCCTTGAGCACGCCGTATGCCCGGCACAGCTCGTGCGTCGTGTCGGCCAGCATCAGGTGCTTCAGCTGGGCCAGATCCTTGTGAGAATCGCACCAGCCCTTGTGGGAGAAGACGCTGTCAGTCGACGCGGTCAGGACTTCGCAGTTGCGGTCCTGGAAGTCACCCACGGCCTTGTTGAACGACACGATTTCGGTCGGGCAGACGAACGTGAAGTCCAGAGGATAGAAGTAGAGGCAAACCCACTTGCCCTTGAAGTCTGACAGGCTGACATTCTTGAACTGTCCGTCGGTACCATCTTGGGTACGGTCGTAGGCTTGGACGGAGAAACTCGGGGCTTGTTTGCCGACTTGCGCTCGCATGGGGTCACTTTCTAAAACGCCCTCGATCGTGCGGCGACACGAGGGCACTCTGATGGTTGTGAATCTGAAGTATAGTCCTGAGCCTTAGGGCTTCAAGGAGCCAAACTCTTCGTTCCCGAACTTCAGCAACGGTTCGCATTAAGGGCTATGGATCGCTTCATTCGCAGCCAGAACTCACTTGAGGCACCAATCAGCGAGGCTGGCTTTCCGGGCGGAGGTAGATGAAGTTCTTCCCCAGCCGGCCGCCGTAATTTCCGGCCGAGATTTTGATCAGGCCGGGAGTGTCTTGAGCCGCCGCGATCGCCGCCTGAGTCGCTCGGGCTACGGTATCGAGGTCGTACCCGTTGATAATGATCTCACTGATTGAATTCACGCCAGGCGGGACGCGGGACACGTCTCCCAACTTCTCCCGCAGCGTCGGGCAGAACGGGTGATTCGTACTGGCAAAGAGGAAGGAGTACGTGCTCCCCGCCTTAGACCCACTGCTGGCCACACCACCCGGAAACGGCAGGATCACGCCCGGCACGCTCTGCGCCCCGACCACCGATCGCTCCGCAGCTTCGAGAGCGGCGTCGACCGAATCGCTGAAGAACCACAGATTCCCACCCATCAGGCCGTCACGGAATCCGAACCGGCGATCGATGACGAACTCGCCCATCATGATCGGCAGGACCCAGACTTTGCGGCCGAAACGGACGTCACGGAACTGGTGGCCATCGCCGAACAGAGCGATCTTTCGCCCGAGCTTGAAGTAACTTTCTGTGTCCTGCAGGCTGAAGCAGGCTGTTGTCGGGCAGGTCAAGACATTCTGGCTGAGTCTGGCCAGCAGGACCTTCTCCAGTACCGCCTCGCGGTCTTTCTTGAACCGGGGCACGTGGAACTGCACGATCGCTCCGGGCCGGCCATCGGGCGTGGCGAAGGACTCATCCCCGCCGGGGCCGACATAACGGTCCAGCCCTGCTTCGCAGTCACATAGGATCGAGCTGCTGGCATGTCCCGTGGCTGCGTTGATCGCATGGTCGAGCCACTTGCGATCACGAGCAGTGATTAAGACCTCGGCGTAGATGCTGCGAAACGCTTCGGCGTAGGTGTCTTCAATCTCAACGGTCGGCACGGTCGGGATTCTTGTGTGAGAGGCAGGGGGAGGAACGAGCCAGCTGTTCCCTCTGCAACATAGCGACTCGCATCCAAACAGTCAGCCGATCGGGAGGGCGAAGCTCCTGCTGAGCCGCAATCGCATGCTGTCGCTATTGCGGCTTGGAGAGGTGGCCCCCTCACCCCGGCCCTCTCCCCCACAGCGGAATCCATTCCGAATGAAGAATCCATTGTGGGGGAGAGGGAGGAGATTCGTAACAATGCCACCCAACTACCAGCTCATGATCGCCGATTCGAGTTCCTTTGGCACATGGGCCGAGAGGACTTCGCAGCCGTCCTTGGTGATGAGCACATCATCCTCGATGCGAACGCCGCCCCAGTCGGGCAGATAGATTCCTGGCTCGACGGTGACAATCATGCCCGGCTTGAGGATCGTTTCGCTGCCAGGGGCCAGACGCGGCTGTTCGTGGATGTTGAGCCCGATGCCATGACCCAAGCTGTGACCGAACCGTTTGCCGTACCCCTGATCGGTGATGTAGCTGCGGGCGATGTGGTCGATGTCGCCGCATTTGGCCCCGGGGCGGATCTGCGCGATCGCTCGTTTCTGGGCTTCAAGAACGGTGTTATAGACCTTGGCGAACTTCGCCGATGGCTTGCCGAAGACCAGCATGCGAGTCAAATCGGACTTGTAGTGCGAGGGCATCGTGCAGCCCCAGTCGACCAGGATCATCTCGGCCCCACCCACCTGTCGATCACCCGGGCGATAGTGTGGCAGTGCCGCCCGGTCCCCCGATGCGATGATGGCTGGGAACGAGACGCTCGCCGCCCCGATCTTGCGCATGGCGTGTTCCAGTTCATATGCGATGTCCCGCTCGGTCTGGTCAGCTCGCAAGGTCGCCCGCAGGAAGTCGAAGCCACGACCCGCGATCATCACCGCCTGCCGAGTTTCGGCGATCTCATCGGCATCTTTGATAGAGCGCAACTCGGTCTCGATTCGCATCGAAATCGGCACCAGCTCGATGGGGCCGAGCACAGCTGCGAGGGCATCGCGGGCCTCCAGCGTCATGACGTGCCCCTCGACGCCCAGCCGCTTGACCTTGAGCGACCCGACCGCGTCGCCGCAGACCTGTGTCAGCCGCTGGTCGGTCCGGCGGATTACGGCATCGAGACCGGGACACTCCTCGGCGATCTGCGTTTCGTAGCGACTGTCGCTGAGCAGGAACGCTTTCCCGCTCGCCACCAGCAGCCAGCTGCTGTCTCCCGTGAACCCGGTCAGCCATGACACGTTGGTTTCATCGGTGACCAGAAACGCATTGACGCCGGTGTCCTTGAGGAGTTTCCAGAAGCGGTCACGACGAGCAGCATAACGAGAGGACATCGGGCAATTTCCATCGAAGTGCAGTGAGTCAGAGCGAGCTCGGAATTCGTCTTCCATCCAGGAAGAACAGCCAGGGATATCTGTTCCACAGTGGCTGAGGGGTGGGACAGACATTCCTGTCTGTCCGGATTGAAGATGAATGATGAATTCGCCCTGGGAGGCAACGGGGACGGTAACACATCGCCCCAAGCGTGTCAGCCACTGCTACGGGCCATGGGCCTCGCGATAGTGACTCTTGGAGCGGGCCGGAGAAGGTGTTTCGAGAGTCGACAATGGGGCGAGAATTCCACGGGCCGGCAGGTTTTTTGGGCCGATAGGTTGGGCATTGTGAGCTAGGGTTATTGTACGGCTGGCTGCGCACCTGACTTGCGGTCCGCGACTGAACTCCGACTCGTGACGCACTCATGAACTGTAAAAACTGTGCCGCTCCGTTGACCAAGGCTGTTGGTTTGTCGCAGATGGTTTGTACCTTCTGCCACACGGTGCAGGTGGCGACCGATGTTTCCGGCATCGTGGATCGAGTGCTGTCGCTGGGCGAACTGCTGGGCGTGCACTGCCCGGCGTGTGATGCGGAACTGGTCACCGCGCTGGTCGATGAAGTCCCTGCCGCACTCTGTTCCGGTTGCCAGGGAGTGCTGTTCTCCAGCACCGAGTTCCGCCAGGTCGTCGAGGATCGGCGTGCGGCGTACACCGGCCCGGAAATGGGAGTGACTCTCCTGCACCCCGCGGAATTTGAACGCCGTCTGGAGTGCCCGGGCTGTCATGCGAAGATGGAAGTCCACCCCTACTACGGTGCCGGGCGGGCCATCATCGATTCGTGTGGGATGTGCAAGCTGGTCTGGGTGGACCACGGAGAACTGACCAACCTGGAACGCAGCCCCGGGCGTCGCTCACCCGCGATGATGGAAATCGTGCCCCGCGTAGGCAGTACCCGAGTGGCGGCTGACCGCGAAGACTCCGATGACGATCGCCCAGCTGATACCGAGCCGGCGAAATCGCCCGGGTCTGGTGGGCTGTTCGAACTGGTGAGCATGTTGCTCGGTTAGCCTGGAATCGAGCCCGTGAACGACCTGGGTTGTTCGAAGTAGCAGTGGACTGGTGCTGTTCGTTTGACGGACGCCCGTAAACTCGACAGGCTGGCAATATTCTGCCTGCCCGCCGAGAGTCCCCGCATGTCGTCCGTTCACCGCATTCTGACCGGTCTGGAATTCGTCGCCGATCTCAAGTTCGGTCGCCTCCAGTGGCCCGCCGAAACAGAGGACATCGTGCGGCTGTCGCTGGAGCTAGCGCGGGTGACGCATTCCGATCTGGCATTCGCCGCCGTCGCCCGTCCGCCCGAGGGAGAGTGTGATTGCGGCCAGCTCGATTGCTGGATGACGGAAGCTGAGGAGGGCGTTGAGCGGTTCGTCGGGACATCATCCGCCGGTGAGTTTCGAATCGAGCAGGGGGCCTGGTTCGGCGATCCCGCTGAGGAGTGGCCCGCGTCAGCGGAAGAGAGCGAAATGGATCTGCTCATCATTCCGGGGACGACTGAGACGAGCGGGGGCGAGCTGCACTGGCCCGCAAAGGCGAAGTGTCCCGTCTGGTTCACTGGCAGAGAGCCCGACCGTCTGGAGGCCATCCCACCGTTGATTGTCTGCCTTGATGATCTCTCGGAGCCCGCAGCACGGTACCTCTCGCTGGCGGTGGAGCTGGCGTTGGCCTGGAATGCTCGGCTACTGATCATCCATCCGCTGTCCCCAGCTCGGGGGCCACTGACCAAGGACGAGGATGATCAGCTGCGGCAGGCGATCTTCGGCCGACTCTCACGGAATGATTTCCGGGCTCTGACGCACGGATCCCAGTTGCGCATGCTTTCGGGTGGGTTGAGTGATATCTTGAATCAGATCAGCGCGGAGCAGGTTCCCAATCTGGTGCTGGCCAGCTGTGGTCTGGCGGGAGAATCGCGTCCCAGTTGGCGGGGGCATCTGCTGCTCTGGCCCGAGGAGTGAGGCGTTACGCCTGCTCGGCCTGACTCGATGCGTCTCTAGATGTTTTGGGCATCCGCATCAGGATCCCCATGGTCAGCACCATGAAGAGTGCTGCGGAAATGTGTGGCCAGTAGATGTGTTCCGGCTTGCACAGCGCGATGCCGACAGCCGGGCCAAGAATGCGGGCCAGAGCTGACAAGCCCTGGCCGAGTCCAAGGACTTCGCCCTGATCAGAGTTGTCGGTCGCCAGCGACAGAATCGACTGCAACGAAGGGTTGATCGCGGAGAAGCCCATGATGCTCAGTGGTAGAACCGCGAGTAACATGCGGACGCCGGGATTCGCCAGCATCGACTGGCCCGCCTGGGTGACTGTGCTGGCTTCGGCTTGAGCGGCCTGTGCGGGCATAGCTCCGATGTAGTAGTGGCCCACCCAGCCGGAAAGCGCCAGTCCGATCACCAGCAGCACGCCGCCGGACAATGCCATTCGACGCTCTCCCAGACGGGGGAGAAGTCGCCTGACGATGAAGCCCTGGCACAACATCAATGTGAAGCCCAGGTAGGCGAACACGAGGAAATTCCCGCGTTCGGCCATGCCGAGTTCCTTCGTGACAAGGGCCAGTGTCATCTCGAACTGGGCAAACGAGAAGGTCGTCAGAAAGATGCCTGCCAGTGCGGCAAAGTGGACCGGGCTTTTCCAGAATGTCGCAAAGGCCCGGGGACTCAGGAACCGGCGCGGGGCGGGGTTGGAGTTCTCGTGCAGCGACTCCTTCAACGTGAAGTACGCGAAGAGCAGGGCAATGCCCGACAGGATCGCAGCTGCGTATCCGACCATCGGGTTCGGCGGCGCGTCTTTATCGGCACTGGAGAAGATCGCCGCCAGCAGCGGGCCAAAGGTGAACCCCAAGCCAAACGCCGCCCCGATCAGAGCCATTCCCCGTCCGCGCTGGGCTGCTCCCGTGCAGTCGGCGATGTAGGCCTGGGCGGTGGCGATGGTTGCCCCTGCGATCCCGGCACCCGTTCGGGCGATCAGCATCCAGATGATCGGCTTAAGCCCCAGCAACAGCCCTTCGGAGCCCAGCGAGATGGCGTAACCGAAGAGCGAGTAGAACAGCGTCGACCCCAGCAAGCCAACCAGCAGGACCGGTCGACGACCAATCCGGTCGGACAGACTCCCCCACATCGGGGCAAACAAAAACTGCATCGCGGAGAATGACGACATCAACAGGATCAGCATCGGCCGGGAAGCGGCGAAGACGTCCCCATACCGGGGCAGGACCGGAATCACGATGCCGAATCCCAGCAGGTCGATGAACACCACCAGGAAAACAACGAAGAGACTCGGCTTGCTCGCCTGGCTGGCGGTGGTTGAGGGAGTGTCAGTCACTGGTGGATACGCCCGGTGCGTGGAGTTGTTGTCGAAGAGGGTGGCACACTGTGCAGATCAGCGCGCCGGTGGTTAGGGACTGAGTGTCGGCGATTCCCCCACCTTCCTGCAATCGACCGGAGGGAATGCCTTGTCTCCAGCAACCCGTGCGGGTGGGACTCTGGGCCGGCTCCTGGCAGCTGGATCGTCCATTTTTACTTGGGGGCGTGTGGGGTTTGAGGAGTTAGGCCCACTGTGATCGATCGTTGGACGCAGATCGCCTGCAGGGAGGCTTATTACCGGGGAATTTGGCGAACATTCGCTGCAAGTGCATACTCATGTGTGATTAACGAATTGTGACTGGCTGGTCATTGTTGGGGTTTTCTGGGATTCTTCTGCCGGCAGTCCTGTTGGGAGGCCGACGTTGCGGGTATCCTCCCCCGAGTCAGCCCGTTGTCGGGCGAGTCGCTCCACTCAGTTCAGATCAGGAATTCATGATGCCATTCCCAAACGATGCCAATGGGGCAGTTCTGCAATCAATGGTCGATGCGGGAATGGATTTGACCAAAGAACACGAAATCGAGTTCTGCCACACGTTTCCCGACGAGGCCTCGGCCTTGGAGATGGGGAAACGAATGTCAGACATGGACATCGACTATGAGCTCTACAACAACGCCGAACTGATGGAAGATTTTGATGAGGACGAGTTTGGCGAAATCGATGAGTCGTTGGCGGAAGGGTATGACTGCGTCTGCATTGTGACGATGGTCCCCACCTATGAAGAGGTGACTCGCATGGAACGCGAGTTGTCAGAAGTCGCTCGTGAATGTGGTGGTGAGCCCGATGGTTGGGGAGCTGTGGAATACGAGTGAGGTCTGGGTGGGCTCAGGCGGTGTGCATGAAGGCGTGACAGGCAAGCGACAAGTCCGCGCGACCCGAGATCGAGCGTCACTGACACCAGCGGAGCATGAGGAAAAATCGGATGTCCGATCAGTGAGAATCAGTCACTGATGGCATCTCCGACACGTCTCGTCATCGGGAAAACCGCAAGGAAAAAGACATGCTTTTTGCCGGCCCCGGCGGAGCGGTCTAGGGTGACCTCAGACGTAACTCGTGTGGCTGCTTGGCACAATGTCCGTGGCCTTCTTGAGTGTGAGAATTCCGGCCCCTGGCTGGGGGCTTGGTTGTTTCGCCACGGCACACATGCCATTATCCGAATGTTATCGAGAGACATGGGGCATTCCGCCCATGGTTTCACGCGTTCGGCGGGACCCGTTTCGGGTATTTTCAGACCGAGAGAGGCTCACGCCTGCCTGGTTGTGCCGCCTCGACATCATGCCGTTCTGACATCATGACAGACAAAAAGCCTTCGACCGCTGACATTATGGCCATGCTTCGCAAGAAGCCTGGCGCCGAGGCTCCTGCGCCCGCAGCGGAAGCGGCTCCAGCTGCCTCTCCGCCAGCCGCAGCTGAGGCGTCAACGCCCGCTGCAGAAAGTGCGGCTCCGGCCCCCGCAGCTCCGGCAGCGAAGCCGAAGGGGACTGCCGACATCATGGCAGCGATTCGAGCCAAGGGAGCTACTCCGGCCGCTGCGGCCCCAGCTGCTCCCGCGACGCCAGCTGCTCCGGCAGCAGGTGGGGCTCCAGCTGCCAAGCCGAAGGGCACTTCGGACATTATGGCTGCAATTCGGGCCAAGGGGGCTGCTCCTGCGAGTGCGGCACCGGCGGCTCCAGTTGCAGCGGCACCTGCCGTGCCGAAGGCAGCTGCTCCGGCGGCAACCGGCAAATCGCCCGCCGAGATGATTCAAGCCATGCGAGCCCAGGCCGCAGGGGCTGCTCCAGCCGCAGAGGCCGTTGTGGCCAAGCCGAAATTGCCTGCCAAGCCAGCTGCTCCCGCGGCCGGAAAGGCGGGGGCCAAGGCCGAGCAGCCTCGCCGCTCCTTCTTTGGGGCTCTGTGTGTTGCACTGTGTACGCCTTATTACATGGCGTGGACGACGCTCAGCGTGATTGGTGGGCTGTGGGGGCTGGGGATTGCCCGGTTCATGATGCCCAATACCGTGCTCGAGCTGCCCAGCAAGTTCAAGGTGGGCTCAATCGGTGACTATCCGCTCGGGACGGTTTCTGAGAAGTACAAGGCCGCTCGAGCAGTCTGGATTGTTCACACCGACTCCTACGACGGTCAGAACCTGATTTACGCGCTCCTCTCGGTTTGTACCCATCTGGGGTGTACGCCGAGCTGGCTGGATGCGGAGCAGAAGTTCAAGTGCCCTTGTCACGGGTCGGGCTTCTATATCAACGGAATTAACTTCGAAGGTCCGGCTCCTCGTCCTCTGGAGCGTGTGGGTCTGACCTTGGGAGCTGACGGCATTCTGGAAGTGGATAAGAGCATCAAGTTCCAGGAAGAGCTCGGCCAGTGGAGCGATCCGAAGTCCTTCGTGAAGGTCAGCTGATCGTGTTTCGCCAGTGGCCTCTCCGCCGGGGTCACAGGATGGCGAGCGTCAGGCGGGCCGCGTGATTTTGACACCAGTTTGATTCGTGACCGACAGCTTGGGATTTTCGCATGTCGATCGGTGAGACAATTCGCAACTCGCAAATCTGGCGCAGCATTTTTCGCCATCCGGCACCAACGGATCGTCGAAACCGGGCTGTGGTCGTTCTGACGAACTTCTTCCTGCACCTGCACCCGGTGTCGGCCAAGAAGGGCGGGATCGAGTTGTCCTACACCTGGTGTATGGGTGGGGTGACGTTCTTCCTGTTTCTGGTGGAGGCGCTGACTGGCGTTCTCCTGATGTTCTACTACCGCCCGACTCTGGAGTGGGCGTTCACGGACATCCGTGCCTTGCGCGATGTGACCACGCTCGGCATCATGCGTGAGATTCACCGCTGGGGTGCTCACGCGATGGTGATTACCGTGTGGCTGCACATGTATCGCGTGTTCCTCACAGGAAGTTACAAGCCGCCTCGCGAGTTCAACTGGGTGATCGGTGTGATCCTCCTGGTGCTGACGCTGCTGCTGTCGTTCACTGGCTATCTGCTCCCTTGGGACCAGCTGGCAATCTGGGCGATCACCGTCGGATCGAACATGGCTCGCGCCCATCCCTTCCTGGGACATGAAGGTCCCGGCTTCCAGCTGTTGAACGTGGGGGGCTACGACCTGATTACCAACGCGTCTGACGCCCGCTTCCTGCTGCTGGGTGCTCGGAATGTGGGTGAAGAGACGCTCAATCGGTTCTACATCCTGCACTGCGTCGCTGTGCCAATCGTGATCTCTCTGCTGATTGCGATCCACTTCTGGCGTGTGCGAAAAGACGGTGGAATCAGTCAGCCGCTGTAAGCCAGTTTCTGGCCTGCAACGAGAGTTTCGTTTGGTCCTCTGAGTTTGAAAATCACCGTTTGCGAGCCGGCTGATCTGAGCCGGCCTTGCAGCGGATTCGAAAAGTTCGAACCTCATGCATTCGCATCCCGATCTCACTCACGGCGTCATTCACGGCCTTGGCTGGCTGTATTCGCTGCTGCTTCTGGCAAACATTGGCTGGACGATTCGCAGCTACAAGCGAGATGGGGAGTTCGACTCCGTTCTCGGGTTTCAGCATATCCCCAAGGCCACGATCTGGGCGTTCTATTCGGCGTTCCTGTTGCTGCTGGCGGTGACCCACCTGACATCCAGTTCGGATCCGAGTCAGTTCCTGATTCGACTGCCCGACTGGTTTAAGACGATCGTCGACTACATCTTTTCGGATGCCCGAATCTACTTCGGACTGTCGATGGTCGCGTTTGTTGTAATGCTGTGGAAGCGGGACTTCCTGGCGACCGACACCATCGGTTGGATCATGTTCAACCTGGCGTGTCTGTTTCTGGCGATCAGTATGACCGACTATGACTTCCGTCAGATCGTCGGTAAGCCAGACAACGTTCCGATCGTCGGCATGTTGTTCCTGGTGGGCTATTTCACGTGGCTGTACTTCAAGAAGGCTGGCGACAACGACCGCCGAGTCGCAGAAGGACGCCCGCTGGCTGAGAAGGAACTCAAGGACGAAGTCCTCGTGTGGCCCGATCTCGTGTACAGCGAAATGGTCTGTATGCTGCTGCTGGCCGCCCTGTTGATTGTGTGGGGTGTGATGCTGCAGGCTCCTCTCGAAGAGCCCGGTTCGGCTGTCAAAACCCCCAATCCGTCGAAGGCTCCGTGGTACTTCCTGGGACTCCAGGAAATGCTGGTGTACTTCGACCCCTGGCTGGCCGGTATCGTGTTGCCGTTGATGATCATGCAGGGGCTCATGGCGATTCCCTACATCGACTTCAACAAGAAGGGCAACGGCTACTACTGTTACAACGACCGCAAGTTCTCGGTCATTACCTTCCTGCTCGGTTTCCTGCCGCTCTGGGTCGGGATGATCGTGCTGGGAACCTTCGTGCGTGGTCCGAACTGGAACATGTTCGGTCTGTATGAGTACTGGGATGTCCACAAGCTGGAAGTGCTCAACAACGTCAACCTGAGCGAGTACTTCTGGGTTCGCGGCTTGGGCATGCCATTGCCGTCGGTGGACTCGACAGCTTCGTTCTGGGGGCAGGCACAGCAAATCTTCAAGCGTGAAGGCGTGGGGATTCTGCTGACGCTGGGTTACCTGATGATTCTCCCCCACTTGATGGCCTTGACCGTCCTGCGGAAGTTCTACATCCGGATGGGAGTCATCCGGTACATGGTGTTGGCGAATTTGATCCTCTTCATGGCGCTGTTGCCCATCAAGATGGTGCTGCGGTGGGCCTTCAGCCTGAAGTACATCGTGGCCATCCCGGAATGGTTCTTCAACATCTGAGGCCTTCTGGAGGGCTTCGGTTCGAACTGTTCACTTCACTCCTTGATATCCAGACTGACGACGACCACCCATGCCAGCGAATGATCAGTATTGGCGCGATCTCGGAACGATGCACAAAGTGTTCGCCGCCAGCGCGTTTGCGCTGTTCGCCGCCACACTCTTGATGATGTCGCGCGACGAGAAACGCGAATGGCGGGACTATCAGCGCCAAGCGGAAGCTCTGAAGATCGCCAAGCTGACGGGCGAGCTGAAGGACGTCAATACTGCCGATCTTCAGGCGAAGGTCGCTGAGATCGACAAGCAGCTTGGCGCTCTCAAGACCAGTGAGTTTGAAGAGAAGTTGAAGGCGACCAAGGCTGACGTTGAACTGAAGCGTGGCAACCTCAGTCGAGAGTCGACCTTCCAGAAGTTCAAGAACGCCGAACGCGACGTGGCGCGCGCGAACTTTGATATCGCCGTGCGCGATGCGGAGCCTGACGCGGTTCTGGCTGAGAAGAAGGCCAAGTATGACGCACTCGTGCTGGAAGCTGACGCTCTGGCCCGGAAGGTAGAAGTTGCCAAAGCCGAGTCCGACACAGCCAAGGCTGCGCTGACGGAACTGACCAAGGCGATCGACGATGAAGTGGCACTGCGGACCAAGCTGACAGCGGATCGCAAGGGCATCGAGGATCAGATCGAACTGCTCAAGCCATCTGATTGGAGAGTGGCTTTAAAACGTTCGTTCAAGGAATGGCCGATCATCAACGGCTTCAATCCTCATCTGAAGATTCAATACGACTGGCCGAAGGGGCTGAAGCAACAATTGGGGATGGCGAGTGTCGATCGCGTCGACCGTTGTCGCTCATGCCACGTAAACATCGCCGACTTCACGGTTGATAATGCATGCACGTATCCAGACGGTGATGGAACTGATGGAACCTATCCTCAGCCTTTCTCAGGACACCCCCATCCTAAGCTGTTTGTGGGAGACAAGAGCCCTCACAAAATGGAGAAGTTTGGCTGCACCATCTGTCACGAGGGCGATGGTTCAGGCACCTCGTTCCAGAATGCCGAGCACTCGCCACAACATCCGGCCATGGCGGATGAATGGGCGGAGAAGAACCACTGGCACTCGAATCACTTCTGGGAATTCCCGATGTTCCCGAAGCATCTGATGCAGGCCTCGTGCGTACGCTGCCATCATCAGATCACGGAACTCGCCCAGAGCGACAAGTTTGGTAACTCCGCACCAAAGGTGGTCGAAGGTCATCGCCTGATGAGCAACTACGGTTGCTTCGGTTGCCACGAAGTGAATGGTTACGACGGCCAGCGGTCGATCGGTCCTGATCTGCGGTTGGAACCCAGTACGCCGGAGCAGGCCGCCAAGATCGCAGCTGATCCATCAGTCGTGGCTGGAAGTATGCGGAAGGTCGGCCCGTCGCTGCGTCACATCGCACAGAAGACGACTCCGGAATTCATCGCCTCGTGGACCAAGGATCCACAGGGATTCCGCCCCTCGACGAAGATGCCCAAGTTCTTTGATAACTCCAATCAGATGGACCATCTGGCTGAGATGTTGCAACCTGTTGAGCTCGAAGCGATCTCGGCCTATCTGACGGCCAAGTCCGAGACGATGAAGCTGCTCTCGCCGAAGGAAGGCTATCAGCCTGACGCGGAACGTGGGAAGAACCTCTTCTCTCGCCGTGGCTGCCTGGCTTGCCACTCCTACGACGATCCTGAGCTGAAGGGCGTGGCCAATGGCAACTTTGGTCCCGATCTGTCTCGTATTCACGAGAAGATCAAGCCGGGCGTCGACGGCTTCCAGTGGATGTACACCTGGATCAAGGAGCCGAGCCGTTACCACACTCGGACCAAGATGCCGAACCTGTTCCTGAACCCCGAAGGGGAAGGCGACAAGTACGTCGATCCTGCAGCTGACATCGCTGCCTTCCTGCTCGCTAAGGGAGCCAAGGAGTTCGAGAAGTTCAAGCGAGGAGTCAGCGTTCTCGGTGTGGTCTGCGATACGGACTTCACTGCTGAGGAAGCTGCGGCGCTAAGCGTGGCTCATTCTGGAGTTCGCGTGACGGAAGTTCTGCCCGGCACAGCTGCGACTCGGCTTGACCCCGGTCAGGATGGTACCGGTCCCACCTCGCTCGAAATTGACGACATCCTGGTAAAGATCGGCTCCAACGCCGTTCGTTCAGTCGACAGCCTCAATGAGGAAATTGCCAAGTTGCCTTCGGGTGAGCCCATCACCCTGACCGTTCAGCGTGGACCGCGTCAGTTCACCGCACAGGTTCGAGTTGCCACTCCGTTGGACGACCTCGTACGGCTCTACTTGAAGAAAGCACTGCCGTCGACCTCGGAAGTGAACTCGATTCTGGAGAACAAGCAGTTCCCCGTTCCCGCAGATGCCTTCAAGGCGGGCGAAGACGGCAAGCTGAAGCCGCTGTCGGACTTCGTGAAGGGTGATGAAGTCGAGTTGGCCTATCCCGCAGCTGAGGGCAAGTTCTCAGCTGAAGAGTGGGAACGCCAGAAGATGGTTTATCTCGGTCGCAAGACGATTGGTCGTTACGGCTGCTACGGCTGCCATGACATCCCGGGCTTCGAGTCAGCTGGGCCGATCGGCGTGGCTCTCCAGGACTGGGGACGTAAGGACACTTCGAAGCTCGCTCCGGAACACATCGAAGAGTATCTGCACCACCACGGCGAGCCTGATGGGTCGAGCACGCTGGAGCGTGTCGAACGTGCGTTGGATCGCGAAAAGAACGACCATGACGCCAGCCAGGCCGACCTCGACGCAGCGTACTTCGTCGACAGTCTGGTGCACCATGGCCGTGCTGGATTCGTGTGGCAGAAGCTCCGCGATCCTCGCAGCTACGACTACAAGAAGATCGAAACCAAGGGGTGGGACGAGCGTCTGAAGATGCCGAAGTTCCCCTTTAACGAAGAGCAGATCGCATCGGTCTCCACGTTCGTGCTGGGACTGGTGGCCGATCCTCCGGCTCCGGCCTACGTCTTCAAGCCGACTGGCGACAAGGCGGCACGGCTGGAGGGTGAACGCCTGCTGACTAAGTACAACTGCACCAGCTGCCACGTGGTTGATCTGCCTCAGGTAAAGTTCGCCATGTCGGAAGAGGATCTTTACGCTCCCGGACTGGGTACGAAGAACTACCCCGATTCCCTGGCACTGCTGGAACACATCAACAAGCCATATGTGGTCGATCCGGCCAAGGCTGCGAAGACCGAAGCGGGCGATCTGTTGCTGGCGGTTCACGGTCTTGTGAAGGCAGAACCCGATCCGGAAGAGTTACCTGAGGATCAGGTCCTGACGTTCACGAACTGGGACGTGTTGAAGGTCGGCGAAAAGACCCTCTACCCAGGGGATTCGGTGACGATTCCTGTGGCCAAGGTTCAGTCTCGCGACCTCGGACGCGGTGGTGACTTCGCTCACTGGCTCGTGCCTCAGCTGGCCAGTAAGGAAACTGCTGGTGATCGTGACCGAGCCTGGCAGGCTTCGCCTCCTCCACTCGTTCGCGAAGGCTTCAAGGTTCAGACACCTTGGCTGTACCAGTTCCTCAAGGAGCCGAACCAGCTGCGCTACACGACCGTGTTGCGGATGCCCAAGTTCAACATGGATGACGCAGAAGCGATGGCTCTGGCGAACTACTTCGCTGCTGTCGATGGAGCACCATTCCCGTACCAGTCGAACGAGCGTCAAACCGCAGATTACATCGACGCGGAGCAAGCTGCTTACGTCCATGAGTTCCCGGGAGCACCGGTCGATCGCTTGACGGCGGGTTGGAAGCTGTTGACCACTGGTCAGTGCACCAAGTGCCATCAGGTGGGTGGTCGCGAGTATGTCTCGCTTGACCCGGCCAAGGATATCCGTGGTCCCAACCTGGATCAGGTCGAGAAGCGTCTGCGTTCCGACTGGGTCCAGCTGTGGGTCACAAATCCGAAGTGGGTGACCCCATACACGTCGATGCCCCAGGTTTACGCGGCAGATGCGAGCATCATGCCGGAATACCTGGGAGGTAAGGGTGAGCAGCAGGTCGACGCGACTGTTGACGCCCTGATGAACTACTACAAGTTGCTGGAACGTCATGGCAAGACCGTGGCTCCGCCGACGGCTCCTGCCGACGCAGCGGCCGCAGCTCCTGCAGCTGCACCCTAGTCCCGATGTGATCGATTCCAGATGAGATTCCGCCCGACGTGGCCTAGAACTATGCGAAACCTGAATCAGCTGACATGTGGATTGGTGGCATTCGCCTTGCTTCCCCTTGCGGGATGTGAGCGTGGACTCGGTGGTGGTGCATATACCGAGTCACAGGTGACTCTGGTCATTTCCAGCACTGAGGCGGGTTCCACCGAGGCACCGTCCGGAGATTCCGGGGCTCCCGCAGCGGTCGCTGGTTTTGGAACGGTCAAGGGGAAGGTCGTCATCGATGGGGCTGCTCCGTCTCTGCCGATGTTGCTCGCCAAGGGACAGGCCACCAAAGACGCAGTCTGTGCGGTGAATGGTGTGCCGAATGAGTCGGTCGTCGCGGATGCCAGTGGCGGGCTGGCGAATGTCTTCATCTATCTGAAGAAGGCTCCCGCGGGCGTTGAAGTGCCTGCCGCCCCCTCCGATAAAATCGTGTTCGACCAGAAGGGATGTATCTTCATTCCTCACACGTTCATTGCTCGGGTGGGCCAGACGATCAACATCACCAACTCGGACCCCGTGGCTCACAACGTTCACACATTCTCGAACACGAAGAGCCTGAATTCGGCCATCCAGGGCAACGACACGAAGGGCACCGATCTCGTCTATGACAAGTCGGAAACTCTGCCTATCAAGACGGTGTGCGACTTCCATGCGTGGATGGACAGCTATCACCTGGTCGTGGACCACCCTTGGGCCGGTCTGACGGGGCCCGATGGTTCGTTTGAGATTCAGGGAGTGCCCGCGGGTAAGATGGAGTTCGTTGTCTGGCACGAAAAGACCGGATACGTGGAGCGTTCCTTGAAGGTCGATGTCGTTCCGGATCAGACAGTCGAAGTGCCAGTGAAGGTCCCCGCAGCGAAGTTGGCGGGCAAGTAAAATGACCACTCTTCGGAATCCAAGGTTCGGTCGTTGTCTCGGGGGCGGAAGCGTGAAGAATACTTGTGTCTGGCTGAGTGCGGTGATGGCCTGCAGCCTGGTGGGATGTGCCCCAGCTGTGGGACCGAAGACAGCAACGCCAGTTCTGCTGGAAGAGCAAGTGAAGGTCACGGTTGACAAGGACGGGCATTCCCAGGTGGGAGCAGCTGCCGGAGCGAAGGCACCGGCTGAGAAGGCTCCTGAGTGACCGGGGAGGGCCCACCACCGTGTGTACGGCGTGGGTCAGGTGGGATGAGGCCGCAAGGTCTGTGAGTCAAGTGTCAGGCAAACCGCACGGTTTGTCCGGCTATTTCAGGACGGGAGAGGATCCGTGAGATCCAAGTTAGTGGCTCTTGTGCTGTGTTCCGGTGTGTCGTTCGTCTGCGGATGCGGACGGACCGAACCGCAATTCAGCTACCGCGAGGGGTTGTCGCCTCGAGTGCAGGAGTACGTCCGCACCTCTGTCGACCAGAAGTTCGGAACGCCGCACAAGATTCGCGTCTGGGACAAGTTGCCGCTGCAGGCTCACACCGCTGTGGGGACCGTCGGCGAAGGCTCCAAGGACAACAGCCTTGTCGTGCAGATCTCGGAATCCAATCGTCCGATCGAACCCGGTTCAGAAGTGGTCTGGGTCGGCGGCACGATGATGCCTGCTGGTAGCCCGCCAGTGGTTGTTGAGGCATACACCAAGGACAAGAACCTGCTGTCGCTGGTTTCTGCTCCTCCCGCAGCTGCCAAACCAGGCGACAAAATTGTCATTGGCCCAGGCGAGACGCTCACGCACGGTCGATTGCTCTACGCCGAACACTGTCAGCACTGCCACGGTGTCGCAGGGGATGGTCAGGGACCGACGGCTCCCTACCTGAATGTTCGTCCTCGCGATTACCGCAAGGGGTTGTTCAAGTTCACTTCGACCAAGGAAGGCATGAAGGCTCATCGCAGTGACCTGGCCCGAGTGATCGAAGACGGGATCCCTGGAACCTATATGCCCTCTTTCAAGCTGTTGAAGCCGGAAGAGTCCCGTGCCATCGTCGAGTATGTGCTCTTCCTGTCGATGCGAGGAGAGAGTGAGTTCCAGATGAACAACGTTCTGGGCTCCGACTATTCGGACGCGAGCGTGGCGAATCGCGTCAAGGACGGTGAAACCGAAGAGAAAGTGATGGAAGAGTTCATCACCCGCGTGAAGGACGGCGAGATCGACGAAGAAGTCAATCAGCGGAACGAAAAGATGATCGCCGACTGGATCGCCGGTCAGGCAGAAGACGCTGTTATCGTTCCGAAAGAGAAGCGGACTGCGAGCGACGAAGAATCGATCAAGCGGGGTCGCGAGCTCTATCTCTCCAGCAACCTGAACTGCGTGGCTTGCCACGGCGAGTCGGGTCTGGGCGATGGTGTGCAGACCTACTCGGTCACCAAGAACACCGAAACCGGCCAGGACAACTCCGAGCCCGGGCTGTATGACACCTGGGGCAACAAGATCAAGCCACGTAACCTGCGTCTGGGCATGTTCCGAGGCGGACGTCGTCCGATCGACATCTATGCCCGAATCGAAGCAGGAATCAAGGGAACACCGATGCCTGCCTTCGGTGCCAAGCTGACTGAACAGCAGAAGTGGGACATCGTGAACTATGTCCTGGAACTGCCGCACGAGCATCGAACGCCGGGTACCGGGATCGCTCCCGCTGGCCCGACAACGAAGCCTGCCCCTGTGGCCACCACTGCTCACTGACCCTCACTGCAACACTAATGCGATGTGTCTCGAACCCGTTTCGAGATCATTCACACCGCAAGGACCATCATCGTGAAACGATTCTGGTGTCTCTTCTTCATGATCTGGCCGGTCTTGGCACTTTACGTGTGCTGGATCGCTCCGCAGATGGGGTGGTGGTTTCCCTTCAGCGGACCCACCGGCATGAAGGCCGCCAGCCCGCTCGGAGAGCGGATTGACGACCTCTTCTACATGATCCTCTACATCACCACGGCCACCTTTGTCGGCACCCAGATCGCTCTGGGCTACGTGCTGTTCAAGGGGGCCGCAGCGACAGACGAAGGGAACACCGAGAAGGCGTGGTACTCGCACGGGAGCCACAACCTGGAAGTGATCTGGACGATTGTGCCGGCCTGCGTGCTGCTCTTCATCGCTCTGTATCAGATGGATGTGTGGGCCCAGTACCGCGTGAAGGACAACTTCCCGTCGGAAACCAAACAGGGGGCGATCGCCGAAGTGACCGCTCGTCAATTCGAGTGGCGGATTCGTTATCCCGGTCTCGGTCCCGATGGCAAGCCATTGCCGTTGATGCCCGAGCCGCAGCCAACCGACCTGTACACGGTGAACGATCTGCATGTGACCGTCGGTAAGGCTGTGATGATCGTCCTGGAAACCCAGGATGTTCAGCACTCGTTCTTCCTCCCCGAACTGCGGGTGAAGCAGGACGCGGTGCCCGGTCTCGACATCCCTGTGTGGTTCAAGGCCAGTAAGAGCGGTGAGTACACCCTTCTGTGTGCAGAGCTCTGTGGTTGGGGCCACTACAAGATGAAGGCCCGCGTCGTCGCCGAAACCGAAGACAAGTACCTGGAGTTTCTCAAGAACCTGACGAAGTCTCAGAACTACGACGGCGTTCCGGAAACTCCTGCAGAGGGAGCCCCCGTGGCTTCTGCAGCTGAGTAGTCGTGAATTGAGTTTGTGGGTGGTCTTCGATTCCGAAGGCTGCGAGAAGTGAGTTCGCATGCAGCCGTCAATCGACGGAACAGCGGAGTGAGTCATGAGTACAGTCGATCCCGCAATCGTTACCACCGGTGGTCACGGCCATGCCGATGATCATGGACACGGTCACGGACATGATCACCATCACGGGTCGTTCATTTCGACCTATGTCTTCTCGACCGACCACAAGATGATCGGGAAGCAGTTCCTGATCACGACCCTGCTCATGCTCATGGTCGGGGGAGCATTGGCACTGGGCGTTCGCTGGCAGTTGGCGTTCCGCTGGGAAGCGATGCCGCTGTTCGGTTCGCTGTTCCCGGCTCAGGGCGGGCAGATTCCGCCCGAGTTCTACACGATGCTCGTGACGATGCACGCCTCGGTCATGATCTTCCTCGTGATCATTCCGATTCTGGCGGGGGCCTTCGGGAACTTCCTGATCCCGCTGATGATCGGGGCCGACGATATGGCCTTCCCGATCCTCAACATGCTCAGCTACTGGTTCATGTGGCCGGCAATCTTCTGCTTCGGCATGTCCTTCCTGCAGGCTGGATACGGAGCCGCCGGGGGCTGGACCTCGTACCCGTTGCTGTCCGCCCTGGCTGAGGCGGCACCAGGTTCAGGAGCCGCACAGACATGGTGGTTGTTCGGTCTGACCTTCGTCGGGTTCTCCTCGATGATGGGCTCTATCAACTACATGACGACGATCATCAACATGCGTGCTCCCGGGATGACGCTGTTCCGGATGCCGCTGACGATCTGGGGCATGTTCATCACCGCGATTCTCCAGTCATTCGCTCTGCCCGTTCTGACCGCAGCTGGTTTCATGCTGGTCGCGGACCGGATGCTGGGCACCTGCTTCTTCATCCCGTCGGGCATCGTGGTCAATGACACCGATCCGACCGTGGGTGGTGGACAGCCGCTGCTGTGGCAGCACCTGTTCTGGTTCTACTCGCACCCCGCTGTGTACATCATGCTCCTCCCCGCAATGGGGATGGTCAGCGACATGCTGGCCTGTATGAGCCGTAAGCCGATCTTCGGTTACAAGCCGATGGTCTACTCGATGGCAGCGATCGCTGGCCTCGGCTTCATCGTGTGGGGACACCACATGTTCACGTCAGGGATGAACCCCGCACTGGGCATGACCTTCATGGTGTCGACCGTGATGATCGCGCTGCCCTCCGCCGTGAAGGTGTTCAACTGGATCGGAACGATGTGGGGAGGCCGTCTAGTCTTCAATACAGTCATGCTGAACTGTATTGCCTTCGTCTCGATGTTCATTGTTGGCGGACTGTCAGGCATCTTCATGGCTGCTGTGCCTGTCGACATTTACATCCACGACACTTACTTCATCGTGGCCCACTTCCACTATGTGCTGTTCGGAGCAACGTTGTTCGGTTGCTTCGCGGGCATCGTGTTCTGGTTCCCGAAGATGTATGGCCGGATGATGAACGAGAAGCTCGGCAAGCTGCATTTCTTCCTGACCTTCATCGGGTTCAACGGGACGTTCTTCCCCATGCACTTGCTGGGAGTTTCGGGGATGCCTCGTCGTTATGCCGACCCCTACCTGCACCCGTACCTGGAGCATCTGCTGCCGATGAACCAGTTCATGACCTGCTGTGCGATCCTGATGGGATTCAGCCAGTTCATCCTGCTGTTCAACTTCTTCTACAGCCGTCATTTCGGACCGAAGTGCGGTCGCAATCCCTGGAACGCAAATGGTCTCGAGTGGACCGCTCCTTCGCCTCCAGGCCACGGCAACTTCGAGTCGGTTCCAATCTGCTACCGCGGACCTTACGAGTACTCCGATCCGAAGCACTCCGAGGACTTCTGGCTGCAGACCGACCCACCGACAAAGCGTGGTGAAGGTCCAGCCACTGCAGCTGCTCACTGACTTAGTCCGATCTCGTTCTCAGTCTTATCGTCTCCTCTGAAGATCATTGATGTCTGACGTCCGTTACCGACCCTGGCTTCACCGATTCGCCGCCACGACTGTGTGCGTCGCGATCGTGACGCTTGTGTTCGGAACATTGACCACATCGATGAAAGCCGGAATGGCGTTTCGAGACTGGCCGACTTCGGATGGTCAGTTCATGGTGACCTACCCGTGGCTGAGCGACTTCGCCCGTGACGGGGACAAGTTCATGGAGCATGGCCACCGTCTGGCGGGCATGCTGATCGGGATGTGGTCGATCGCCCTGGTCGTTCTGACTCACAAGTATGAAACGCGTCGCTCCGTGCGTCTCGCGTCGATTGGTGTACTCCTCGGCGTGATCTGCCAGGGGTTGCTGGGAGGCCTGCGAGTCCTGCGTGACAACTTCGATCTGGCGCAGGTCCATGGTGCTTTCGCGGCGGTCGTCTTCTCCGGAATGGCGATTGTGACCACGATGCTAAGCCGGTCCTGGATCAGTGCGAAGAATGACTCTCCGACAGCTGATGTCGAGCATTTGCGACCGTTCGCCCTGCTCAGCGTGGCGGCGATTGCGTTTCAGTACTACCTCGGCGGATTGATTCGGCACCACGGTTCCGGCCTGCATGAGCACCTCGCGATGGGATTTGTGGTCCTCGGGCTGCTGCTGGCCAATGCCTGGTTGGCGATGACGAGCGGTGTCGCCTGGATTCGTCGTGGCGGGGCGTTGCTGGCAGCGATTACAGTGGTGCAGGTGCTTCTCGGCCTGGGCTCGTGGGTGTTGAAGTTCGGCCATGCAGCCACTGGATATGTGGCCGTCGCGGATTCGATTGAACAAGTGTCTGTGCGGACTGCTCACGCATTGGTCGGCATCCTGACCTTCATGGTTTCGGTTGTGTACACCGCTCGTGTGTTCCGCGTACATGCGGTTTCCAAGCCGCAGGGATCCGAAACCACGCTGTCATCGCAGAGTCTGGCAGGAGGTGCGGTATGAGCATCGCAGCTCCTGAACTCGCCAACACTTTGGCGATTGACTCGTCCCTGAACAGTGAGCGGACAACACCTCGCGTGCGTGACTTTGTCGAGTTGTGCAAGCCGCGTATCGCGGTGGTCGGACTCTACACCGTCGCGATTGGCTTCTTTGTCGGCAGCCGTGGGGCATGGAATGTCTCGCTACTGCTGCACACGTTGCTGGGCGTTGGTCTGGTGGCTGTGGCCTGCAGCGTGCTGAACCAGTTCATCGAGCGGGAAACCGATCAGCGGATGGAACGCACTGCCGTTCGTCCGATTCCGACCGGGCGAGTCTCGTCGGGTGAGGCACTGGTGTTTGGGCTTCTGGCCGGAACTGCTGGACTCGTCTGGCTGGCACTCCACGTGAATGCTCTGACTTCTCTGTTGGGGGCGTCGACGCTGCTCAGCTACGTGGGTTTGTACACACCGCTCAAGCGGTGGACATCGTTGGCTACGGTCGTGGGGGCGGTTCCCGGGGCATTGCCTCCGGTACTGGGGTGGACAGCTGCGGGTGGGGAACTGGATGCGGGAGCGTTTTCGCTCTTCGTCTTGCTGTTCCTGTGGCAGTTCCCACATTTTCTCGCGATCGCCTGGTTGTTGCGTCATCAGTACGCGAACGCCGGATTGAAGATGATGCCGCGTCTCTCGGGGCGTGGAATTGGATTGTTGGCTGTGGTGTATGGAGCCGCACTGATTCCGGCGAGCCTGATGCCCAGGTTCGTGGGATTGGCGGGCGACTTCTACTTTCTCACGGCGATTGGGCTGGGAGCGGGTTACCTCTGGAGTTCGATTGGATTCGCACGCCGGGGTGATGACGCTTCCGCTCGCCGGGTGTTATGGGCGTCGTTCCTCTACTTGCCCACACTCCTGGCGGTTCTGACCTTGGATCATTGGCGGTTGCTGAGCTAGGGCTCGTCGACAGTTTGTAATGAGCCAATCCACACGGGTGGAGAGGCTGAAGGGTTCGCAGCAGACATGGCACAAACGCACGGCACAACTTCGGTGAAGATGGGAATTCCGATCTCGCGCGCCAAGCTCGGGATGTGGCTGTTCCTCGGCACTGAAATCATGTTTTTCACGGCGTTCATTGGAACGTATATCGTCTGCTTCTTCGGATCGCCGGGTTGGCCGACCGACACCAAGCAAACGCACATCAATATCCTCGCGGGCGGTATCAACACGTTCGTGCTGATTCTGTCGAGCTACTTTGTCGTGGTGGCTCACGAGGCGATGGGGCTGCGTGACTTCGCCAAGGCTCGCAAGTTCCTGGTCATGACGATGGCTCTGGCCTTCTTGTTCCTCGGGATCAAGACAATCGAGTACAAGGGCAAGTTCGACCACAACATCCTCCCCGGAAAGATCGCCGAAGACGATTTCCAGGCGATGGACAATGTCGTTAAGGCGATGAAGACTGCCGTGGAGCGTGAACTGGATTCACTGATCCCCGGCACCGAAAAGCCCTACGAGAAGCAGGCAGCTCTGAACCTCAAGATTACCGAGCCCAAGACTGGTGAGGCCGAATCGGCAGAGCAGCGGACCTACCGTGCGTGGCAGGGCTGGAACGAAGAATTCAACCGCTTGCGGACTGAAGTGTCGGGAAACAAGTTAACCCTTCATGATGTCGAGGAGCGTCTCGAAACCGGATACGCCCACACGATCATTGTCGACACCAAGACTCCGGTCCTGAAGGCAGCGGACGGTCGAGAACTGACCCACGTGGCTGGCACGCTCGAAGACAGCCAGATCGAGGCCTTCAAGTCGAAGCAGCCATTCACTCTCAAGGCTCACACCGGCGAAACCGTCAACATTACTCCGGACAACCTCACCACAGCTGTCATGCCAGCGGCGGTGATCGACCTGGGGAGTGAGATCCACCATCCGTTCGTGATGCCCTTCGGTAACCTGTTCGCCAGCTGCTACTTCCTGATGACAGCGTTTCATGCGATCCACGTTCTGGTCGGCATGACGATGTTTGCCTGGCTGCTGATGCAGGGGAGTGCCCTCAACGAGACCTGGACTGATTTCATGGAGAATGCCGGCCTGTACTGGCACTTCGTGGACCTCGTGTGGATCTTCCTCTTCCCGCTGCTGTACATCCTGCCTGGCCTGATGCGAGCGGTGTGATGAGAGTGCTGCTGGGAGCTTCGGCTGCCAGCGGTGAAGTGATTGTGGATTGATGAGTGTTGTTCGCGTGAGTGAGAAAGTCCTGAACATGTCCCATGAACCTGCTGCTCCGAATGCTGTGGCTGCCCACGCTGGTCATGATGCTCATCCGCACGTGAACTACTTTGCGATCTTCATCGCGCTGTGTGTCTGCACGGGGATTTCGATTCTGCTCGACCTGTTCGAGAGCCAGTCTCTGCGTTGGGTGATTGTGTTCCTCGTTCTGGCTGTGGCTGTGGCGAAGGCCCTTTTCGTGTTGACCTACTTCATGCATTTGAAGTTCGAGGGCAACTGGAAGTTCATCATCCTGTTGCCGACCACGATTCTGGCAATTGGCCTGATGGTGGCTCTGACCCCAGACATCGCGTTGCACTACTACACGCCAGACATCCCACAGGTCCATCAGGAAGCTCCGGCTGCGGCTGCTCCCGCAGCCGATCATGGCCACGGTCACTGATCGAGTTGTCGGCCTGATCTGGCTCGCATGATTCCGGGACCGGCCCTTCGGCCCTCGCCATTGGCCACCAAGAATGTCCGACTCCCCCGCTATTCTGATCGACTCGGTCTCGCATAAGTACGGCGAACGGCTGGCACTTGATCAGCTGTCGTTCCAGGTTCAGCCGGGTGAGATATTTGGGCTGCTCGGCCCGAACGGTGGTGGTAAGACCACGCTGTTCAAGCTGCTGACGACGTTAATGCCGGTTCAGTCGGGGCAGTTGTCGATCTTGGGCTTTGATGTTGCCAAGCACGCGGACGAAGTGCGACAGTCGATCGGGGTGACGTTTCAGTCTCCCAGCGTCGATGTGAAGCTGACGGTTCGCGAGAACATCGTCTACCAGGGGCGGCTCTACGGACTTTCGGGGGCGGATCTGCGGAAACGGGTCGCTGCTCAGATGGAGCGGTTCCAGATCAGCGACCGTGCGAACGATCTGGTGCAGACTCTGTCGGGTGGGTTGAAACGACGGGTCGAGATCGCCAAGAGCCTGTTGCACAACCCGCGTGTGCTGTTGTTGGACGAGCCAAGTACCGGACTCGATCCCGGAGCGAGATTCGACCTGTGGCAAGCTCTGCAGACACTTCGGGCCGAGTCGGGTGTGACCGTGCTCGTGACCACGCACATGATGGAAGAAGCCGAGAAGTGTGACCGACTGGTGATCCTCGATCGCGGCAAGCTGGCAGCGATCGGGACGCCCGATGAATTGCGGTCGAAGATCGGCGGCGATTGCATCACGATCCAGGCCTTCGACTCCTCGCGGGCCGCTTCGCTCTCGCAAAAAATCACATCGGCTCTCCACATCACCCCGCAGCTGTTTGAAACCCAGCTGCGTATCGAGGCTCCCGAGGGGGCTGAGCTGGTCCATCGATTGACGAAAGAGTTCTCGTCGGAGATCCGTTCGATCACGCTCGGCAAGCCGACACTGGAAGATGTCTTCATTCGAGCGACCGGGCATCGATTCTGGGACGAAGGCAAGTCATAAAGTGTTAAGTTGTCAGTCGTCAGTTTTTAGTCAGAAATTGCGGGGACTTGTGTGATGAGCCAGAACACGACGCAGAGTCCTCGTCCCGGGTTCATGGCGAGATATGGTCTACCGATCTCGATGCTGGTCGAGCGGGAATTCGTGCGGTTCTTTCGCCAACGGTCTCGCGTGGTGGGGGCTCTCGCCCAGCCGGTGATCTTCTGGGTGCTGTTCGGAGCGGGGCTCAGCGGTTCGTTTCGCATGGCAGCTGCGTCGGGCGGCAGCGTGTCGTTTCAAGAGTACTTCCTGCCTGGCGCGGCGCTGATGATCGTGCTGTTCACGTCGATCTTCTCGTCGATCTCGGTGATTCAGGATCGTAACGAGGGGTTCTTGCAGGGGGTGTTGGCAGCTCCGGTGCCGCGAGTGTCGCTCGTCCTCGGTAAGCTCTTTGGCGGTGCGTCACTCGCACTGGTTCAGGCGTTGCTGTTCCTCTGGTCAGCGCCACTGCTGCAATACATCGGACTGGCTCCCGAGATGCCACTGGGGTTCTCCATCGGTCAGACGCTGGCGATGATCGGCGTGCTGTTCCTGACCGGACTCGGGATGGCGGGGCTCGGGTTTCTCTTTGCGTGGAAGATCGACTCGGTGCAGGGCTTCCACGGGATTATGAGCGTGCTGCTGATGCCGATGTGGCTCCTGTCGGGGGCGTTTTTTCCACCCGGCGGCAGCAAGTGGCTCAGCTGGGTGGTGGCGGTGAATCCACTGTCATACGGGTTGTCGGCCCTGCGTCATGTGATTGGTCGAAGTGATGCCGCTGTGGGGTTGCCGTCACTGCCAGTGAGCCTGGCTGTGAGCCTGGGTTTTGCAGTGTTGTGTGTGGCACTGGGGGTCCGAATGACCCGTCGCCCAACGGCTGTATAAGTCGGCCCGGAACGCTGCAGGTCCGATTTATAAATCCCGGTGGTAAATCGCCTTTCTGTGTGCGAATATCGAAGCAGACAAGGACGCTGTCTTCGAGCAGTGGCTGTCGTTCGAATCGCTATTTCAGGCAGAAACCCATGATTTGCATCACCGTGGCCCCGACATCTCGAACCCTGGCCAAGGTCGACATTCTGAATGCCTGTCGATTTGCCGATGTGGTGGAGCTGGCTCTCGATCATCTGATCAAGGAGCCGGATGTCAAAGACCTGATCGAGGGCTTCGACAAGCCGATCATTGTGTCGTGTCGTCGAAAAGAAGACGGTGGGAAGTTCGAGGGCAGCGAGCTGGAACGTATGACCCTCCTGCGGCAGGCGATCGTGGCGGGGCCTGCGTATGTCGAACTCGATCTCGACATCGCTCCGAAGATCCCGCGGTTCGGGAAGACCCAGCGCGTCATCAGCTTCACGCGGATGGACCGTCCCGAATCTGACATCGATGCCATCTTCGATGAGGCGGTTAAGGCGAATGCCGACATTGTGAAGTTCACCTGGCCAACGCCGACGCTCGATGATGCGTGGCCGCTGCTGGTGGCAGTGAGTTCCAAACGTCGCCTGCCAATCGTGGGGATGGGGCTGGGGCGGGCCGACCTGACGTTCTCGCTGCTCGGGCAGAAGTATGGTTCGCCGTGGATCTACGCGGCCCTGGAGCATGGGCTCGAAGCCTTCCCCGGGCAGGCGACGGTGTTTGAACTCGACGAGACTTATTCCTGTCGCGAAATCGACAAGCACACGGTGTTCATCGCCATCGCGGGGTTCGGCGAGACACAGACGATCACGACTCGCATCCTCAACGCAGCCTTCAAACAGATTGGAGCCAATGTTCGCTGTCTGCCCATCGAACTGGGCGATGTGAAGATGCTCAAGAAGATGCTCGACGTGCTCAAGGTCAAAGCGATTCTTGTCAGTGAGGGAAACGGAAAACGACTGTTGCCGCTGGCCGAGCACATCGACAAGCACGATGCCCAGAGTGAGTACATCGACCTGTTGTTACGGCTCGATGACGGCTGGCACGGGTACAACACGCTGTGGCGGAGCGGGCTCAAGGCGTTGGAGAACTCGCTCGGTGGCGATGCAAAACGGCCACTGGAGCGACACAACGTACTTGTGCTCGGCAATGGGGGCATGGCTCAGTCGATGGTTTACGGCGTGGCTCACCGTAAGGGCATGGTCAGTATCTGCGGGCCGAATGACAAAGAGTCCCAGCAGATTGCCAGCACGAACGAATGCCGCATGGTGCCGTACGCCAAGCTGTATGAGACGCTGGCCGATGTGGTCGTGATCGCTGATCGGACTCTGGAATGTGGGCAGCACGCGGGCAACGTGAACCCGTCGGTCTTCCGCACGAATCACACGGTCCTGGATGTCTCCGACCCGCCTCGCGAGCACCCGTTATTCGTTGAGGCTCGCGAACGTGGCTGTCGAGTTGTCGAACCGCAGGCGGTTTTTGTCGACCAGCTCAACGCTCAGTTCAAGGCGATCACCGGACGGGAAATTCCACCCGAGGCGTTCGTCAAGGGGTTGATCGAGGGGTAGGGGGACGGTCTGTCGCTTGGGGATTACATCAACCGTGAAGGCCGAGTCCGTTGACGCTCGCCCTCGCTGACGCTTCGGGTTGGTGAACTCTAGATGTCACCCTCGCCCCAGGCGGATACGGGCGACGCGGGCGAGCGGACCGCTACCGCCGCGTGGAGGGACGAGACGTAGAGTGAGCGGCATCCAGTGCGGCTTGCCAAGCTTGGTTTCGGGCACTTCGGTGATTTCGGGCAGGGTCGGGTGTTTGGTGCCCATGTATTGACCAGAGTCAGCTGAGGCTAGAAAGATCAGCTTCTTGGCGATGAAGTCGGAGATCCAGTCGGCGAACTCCATACTGATGCGGGTCCAGACAACGATCTTCGTGTCGTGGCGCAGGACCAGACCAAACTCTCCAGCCGTCGTCGTGTATGCGGCGAAGTCACTGAGCAGAGCATCCCAACGCGTGTTGTCATGGAACCGCACGTACTCGATGATCGCAGCTGCGAACTGGCCATGCTCAGCGAGTTCGACCCACTTGAGTTTCGGGGTGTCGCGGCTGCCATCAAGCGTGTGAGTTTCGCCGCGACGTTCTTCTTCCTCCATGATCTGCTGCACGCGGCTGTCGGGTGTGGCAGCTCGGCAGCGAGTGCGAGCCCATTCCCGCAGGTTGAAGATCTGGTCCTCCATCGTGCGCGACAGCGGGACGAGTAGTTCCTGCTGAACGATGAGGTCTGCCTCGGTCAGCATATTGCCGGAGCTGTAGGTCTCTATGATGGCGGAGTTGACGATCGTCTCGATCTCGGAGCCGCTGTAGCCCTCGGTGGCATCCGAGAGCTTGGGGAGGTCGAACTTCTCCGGCTTCCAGCCCCGTCGTTTGAGATGGATGTGGAAGATCGATTGCCGCTCGTAGTAGTTCGGGAGGTCGATGAAAAAGATCTCGTCGAATCGGCCACGCCGAAGCAGCTCGGGCGGCAGCCGCGAGATGTTATTCGCGGTGGCCACGACGAATACCGGCGTGGAGTGTTCCTGCAGCCACGTGAGGAAGCGGCCAACCAGTCGGGCGATCGTTGGGTCGGTTTCGGTTTCGTTGTCGAACCCGGCAAAGGCCTTGTCGATTTCCTCGAGCCACAACACGGAGGGAGAGATCGTCTCGACCAGCCGCAACACGTCACGCAGATTCTGCTCGGATGTGCCGCGGGTCGAATCGAGCAGGTTCGACAGGTCCATGCGCACCAGCGGGAAGCCGAGGACGCGGGCGATGGCCTTGGCACTCAGGCTCTTGCCGCAACCTTGCACACCGACGAGCAGTACCCCTTTGGGAAACGAAATGCCTCGGGCTCGTGCATCAGAGCTGAAGGCTTCGGCCCGCTGCTGGAGCCACTCTTTGAGGGCGTCGAGTCCGCCGATGTCGCCGATCCCTTCGTCGAGGTCGAAGAACTCGAGCAGGTCGGAGCCCTGAACCATGTGCCGCTTTTCGGCGACAAGAGCTGCGTAGACTTGATCGTCAACGACTTGTCGTCCCTGAAGGGCGCGGGCAAAGGCCTTGCGGGCTTCGCGAGCTGTGAGGCCCATGACCGCCTTGGCCATGTGCTCTTCCTGGCGGTTGTTGAGTACGAGCGGCGGGTCCTGTGTGTCGAGGACCTGAGTGAGCTCCTCCCGCATCTCGTCGAGGCCGGGGATTGGCATCTCGATGACGGTAACGTCCTTCATCCACTCGACCGGGATCTTCTCGACCGGGCCGATACAGAGAATCGTCTGTCGCCGACTGGCCAGCTCCGGAATCAGATCCCGCATCCGACGGATGACCTGGGGGTTAGAGAGGCTCAGGTGGACATCCTTGAGCAGGAAGAGATGGTCTTCGGGGTAGTTGTTGATCGATTGCAGAAACTCGTCGAGCTCATGACAGGGCTCGTTTTGGATGGTGGGGGCGGCCCCTTCCGTGGACGTCCACGTCACGACGCCGCGTTCGATTTCTTCCGCGAGTGAGACCAGCAGGGATTCCCAGCGGTCTTCTTCATATGTCCGCAGCCACAATACGGGATACCCGGAACGAATGCGGAGCTGCAGATCATCAAGGGCTTGGGCGGTTGTCATAGGAGCATCCTGAACAGGAGATGCCTCACTCTATCGCACGCGATGCCAGTCATAAAGGAGCCCTGTGAGAGTTGAGCGGATGGCATTCATGTCCCCGAGGAATTGGATTCACCGCTGAGGTTGCAGAGAACCGCAGAGGAAGAGGGAGGAGAATCGGGTTTATTCGTAGACTCCTTTGTGTAATTCCGTGGCCTTCTGCGGTGAAACTCATTGTGAGGGTTGAGCATTCCGTGGGGGAGGTGGATTTGTCACACTTTGTCGTCCGACCGTATTTCTCACTCCTGGATTCCGTCCTCTGATGTCATCTCTGAGCCTCCCGATTCTGGGAGATGTTTCTGATCTGCCGTCGCCTCCACAATTGCTGGTGAGCGTGCGCACACCGCAAGAGGCGGTCGATGCCTTGAATGGCGGGGCGGGAATCCTCGACATCAAGGAGCCCTCGCACGGACCGCTCGGGATGGCGGGGCTGTTGGAGATGTACCAGATTTGTGTGGCTGCCCGCTCGGCGTCTCCGGTGGCGATCAGTGCCGCACTGGGCGAGGTGCTCGACTGGCAAAGTGCACCGATGCCTTCGCTGCCGCCGCATCTGCAGTACGCCAAACTTGGGCTGGCTGGTCTGTCCAGGGAGCGTCATTGGCGTGAGTTGTGGCGGCAGGTGCGGACCGAATTCAATGTCCTGCGTGGCAAGGAACTCGACTGGGTGGCAGTGGCCTACGCCGATGCGGAGCGGGCGGGCTCTCCATCCGTCCGCGAGGTGCTGACAGCTGCGATCAAGGAAGGTTGCAAGGCCCTGTTGATTGATACATTCGATAAGACGAGCGGGCGGCTGGTCGATCTTGTTCCCGCGTCGGAGTTACGAGCCATCGTTAGTGATGCCCACGCTCATCAGTTGGCTGTGGCGTTCGCCGGACGGGTCGTGGCGGGGGACTTGCCACAGCTGTTGCCCTGTCAGCCCGATGTGATTGCGGTTCGTGGTGCGGCGTGTGAGTCGGGAGATCGTGAGGCAGCGATTACGACTGCCTCTGTCGCGAATCTGGTCGGTGAGATCGAACGTTTGTCGCGTCAGATGGCATAACCGGTCTGTGAAAGGAGTCTTCTGTGATCAACAATCCCGTTCATGTGGATCGTTATTTGTGCGGCCCCAAGCAGCCGTTGCTGTTTATCATTGGTCCGTGCGTTATTGAAAGTGAAGAGCTGATCCGACAGGTCAGCGGCGAGCTGGCTGAACTGGCGGCACGTGATGAGATTCAACTGGTCTTCAAAGCCAGCTTTGATAAGGCGAACCGGACGAGCATCGACAGCTTTCGCGGACCGGGCCTGGAGAAGGGGCTGGAGATTCTCGCCCGGGCAGCGAAGCAGACAGGGCTGCCGGTGACGACCGATGTACATACTCCCGATCAGGCGGCGCCAGTGGCGCAGGTGTGCAGGATCCTGCAGATTCCGGCATTCCTCGCTCGACAGACCGACCTCGTGACTGCCGTGGCTGAGGCCGCTGTGCTGGGCAAGTGTGTGGTGAACATCAAGAAGCCGCAGTTCGTCGCCCCCGAAGACATGAAGCATGCCGTCCGCAAGTGTGAAGAAACCGGATGTCCCGATGTGATTCTGACCGAGCGGGGGACGATGTTCGGGTATGGGCGACTGGTCAACGACATGCAGTCGATTCCGATCATGCACACGCTGGGGACGCCGGTTTGTTTTGATGCGACGCACAGTGTGCAACGTCCGGGTGGCAGTACCACGGGCGGCAATCGGGAGATGGTCCCGTGGCTGGCCCGGGCAGCGGTTGCCTGTGGGGCGGATGCGGTCTTCCTGGAGACGCACCCTGATCCGAGTAAGGCCTTAAGCGATGGGCCGAATCAGGTCCCGCTGAGTGAGATTCCGAAACTGGTGCGTCAGCTGACCGACCTGCGAGCCCTGGTGAACGGGTTCTGAATCAAGGCATATAGGCCGCACTTCGAGTTGATATGAGCTGGTTGGCATGACCGTGTTTCAGGGAGTGATCGCTTGCGTCTGCTGTTGTATCTGAACTGCTGGTTGACCGACCTTGCGGGATTTATGGTGATCTTCGCGGTCTCGCGCGGGCTGGCAGAGCAGAAGGCGCCGCAGTGGTACCTCGGGATCGTCGGGGCGGGGCTTTCATTCAGTGCCGGACTCGGGAGCATTCTGGGTGGCTGGCTGGCCCACAAGTGCGATGGACGCAAGGTGTTTGTGGGCGGTGCGGCATTGATGGTCTTCAGCATCATCGCCTGCTGGATCGGGGATCCTCGCAGTTCCTGGTTTCTTCCGCTGTATTGGCTACTGGGGATCGGGATCGGATGCCTTTACCCGCCGCTGGTCGGTTGGCTCAATCAAGGGGAGATCTCCCATGCTCAGTCGCACAGCGTCAGCCGGACATTGATTCTGTACTGCATCTCGTGGAACTTCGGGATGTTGTGTGGCCAGTTGACTGCGGGAGAGTTGTTCGCACACGGGGCCGTCTGGACCTACGGGGCTGCGTTGTTTGCGGGTGTCGCGAATCTGGTGGTTGCACTCTGTGCGGCCAGGCTTGTTCCATCAGCTCCCGCATCACCCGAAGAGTCGATCAAACTCCCCGTGACTCGTGAATCGCAACTGGCGACGAGTTTCAAACGTATCGGGTGGATTGCGAATCTGGGCGGGATGTTTGGCGGGAGCATGGTGGTCCATCTGCTGCCCGATCTGGCGGTGAATATCGGCATCCATGCTGATCGACACGGCCAGTTGCTGGCGGGCTGGCGTGTCTCGATTATCGCGGCATATCTGTTACTGCATGCCTCGCACTTCTGGCATTTTCAGTTCAAGGTGTCGGCCCTGTCACAACTCCTGGCAGCTGGGGGGCTGCTCGTGATTGCGCAGTCGAACTCGGCGGTGATGTTGCTCGGCGGGCTGGTGCTGTTGGGGCAGATGGTCGGGTACAACTACTTTTCGGGATTGTTCTACAGCACGATTGGCAGCTCGGACGAGAACCGGGCACTGGCTGCGGGAATTCACGAAGCGACGCTGGCCACCGGGATGGCGGTAGGAACAGTCGTGGGGGGCTTCCTGGGCTACAACGTGAATTTCCGCGTGCCGTACCAGTTCGCAGCCGGAGTACTGGTCGTGCTGGTCGCGGTGCAGGTCGTCGCCTGGTGGAAATGGGTCAGGCCACTGCAAGCCGAGGGGATTAAGCTCAATGAGGTGGCCGACGTTGCCCGCCTGGACTGATGCCTTGGCAGGGTGAAGTCGGGTTTCTCATTGCGATTGTCGACTACTCCTCGCGCGGGGCGTCCTTGCCTCGGATCTGACGGAACTGCGGGCTGAGGACGATTGACTCGACAGCCAGATCGACCTGGTAGTCGTGCATGTCGAGCTTCGTCAGGATCTCTGTCAGCAGCGGCTCATCAGACAGCTGGACCGACCGGCCCAGCGAGTACCCGAGCAGCTTTTTGGTGAACTGCCGCACGAACGAGGCCCGACGTGTCTGGCCAATATAGCTCTTGAGATCGTCGAACCCCTCGACCGGCGTGCCGTCGAACAGCTCTGTCTTGGTCACGATCGGGAGGCCCGCTGCGTCCTGGGTCCGGAAGCGGCCGATCGCGTCGAATCCTTCCAGGGCGTAGCCATACGGATCGACTCGCATGTGGCACTTGATGCAGGCTGGGTCGCTGGAGTGACGTTCGATCATCTGCCGTTCGGTCATGCCTTCAGTGACGGTCTCGGAGAGCGGCGGCACGTTCTTGGGGGGCTTGGGGAGTTTCTCGCCGAGCATGACTTCACTGAGCCAGTTACCTCGCAGGATCGCACTCGTGCGTGAGGCTCCCGACTGCTTCGACATCGTCGAGCCGAGCGAGAGGATGCTGCCGCGAGCGTACTGACGGACCCCATCGACCCGTCTCCATTCGGGACCAACGACGTTCGGAATGCCGTAGTGTTTGGCCAGTTCTTCGTTGAGGAATGTCGAGTCGCCGTCGACCAGCGACACGAGCGAGCGGTCATTCTGAAACAGGTCGGTCAGGACGAGAATGGCCTCTTCGTACATGGCCTCTCGTAAAGCGGTGAAGGTCGGGAAGTGCCGCTCGCTCTTTTCGTTATGGCTGCCAAAGTCGTGGATATGTAACCAGTGACAGCCGAACTCCGTGGCGAGTCGGCGAACCTTCGGACTCTTGAGCATGCGGCGGGTTTGGGCCTTCAGCGTCTCCAGCTCATGCAGCTGGCCCGCGCTCGCCAGATCGAGCAGTTCCTGATCAGGCATCGAGGACCAGAGGAAATAACTCAACCGGCTGGCGAGTTCGAGGTCGGAGACGGGCGAGGCGTTCGTACCTGGAGCGGGTTTCTCCAGGTGATAGAGGAACGCCGGAGACACCAGGATACGGGCAATAGTCAGCCGGATCGCTTCATCATGGCCGATCTCCTCACTCCGCAGTCTGGTGTAGAGCCCACGCATTTGAGCTGCCTCGGCCTCATTCAGTGGACGGCGGTAGGCCTGCTGAGCGAAGCGGATCACCGCGTCGAGCTGTTTCGGCTCATCCTGAATCTGTCGCTGACGGAAGGCATCGGAGCGGTCCTGAACCGGCTTCTGCTGGGCACTGATCAGTGGCAGCATGTCGGGGCGGTCCTGGGTTGCGAACTGATACAGCTGGGTGATCGCGATGACGAGTTCGAGAGGCTCTTGCGAGACATACAGCAATTCATCCCAGAGGCGATCGAGCTCGGCCGTCTGTTCTGGAGAGAGCATCAGTCGGCGCAGCTGGTCGTCCTCGCGGTAGTAGAGGGTAAGAGTCACTGCCTCGTCGACGGGGACGATCTGCACGTAGCACAACGCCGGAGGGAAGAGGCTGCGGAACTCGTCGAGGCTCGCCTCGATTCGCTTTGATGCCTCACTGTTCTCGTTGACCAGAATCGGTGTGGCGACCGAGGGCTGGGCATCGGTCGCGGGACCGGTCAGGACTTGGAGCCGGACAGCTCCGTCACGAGCTGTTTCTGGATGCAGGATGCCTGATGTCACGAACTCGGCGCCGGCGACAAGATCAGCGGGCAGGCGAATGACGGTCGTATTGGGAGCCTGTACGCAGAGGCTGGCGGGCTCGGTGGCTCGCCCATCGGGATGTTTGCCAAAGCGGTCGGAAGGGAGGCCAAACTTGGAATCGGTCTCGACGCTCGCAGCAGCTGGCTGGGAAGCCACGGCCTTGAACACTGCTGTCATGAACGGTCCAGAGACCGACCGCAGTTGTTCGGAGAGTGCGGCATCGGGCGAGTCCTTAGTCAGGTCGTCGGGATCACTGAGGAGCAGATTCTGGACCTCGGTCGCGAGGGACTTTTTCTCTTCGGCGTTGCTGGTCGATTGCCACTTGGCGATCAGTGAGCCACCGGGGATGGCGTGTCCGGCACCACCCGAAACGGGCTCGGAGTAGATGTTCCACACATCGGCATTCCCCTGGCCATCAGCATGCGGGTTCGCTGCCAGAAGATCGGGCGACAGATCCTTGGCCATGTCCCAGGTGGACTTGCCGTCACTGAGCGTCAGGTCGATCGCAGTCAAATCGCACGAGTGATTGCCATCTCGCGGGCTGATGACGAGTGCGATCACATCACCAGGTCGGACAGCGATCGATTCGAGCGGGCCGACTGGTTTCACAGCAGCCCCATGAGTGATACCACCATCCAGGCGTTGCCGCGTGTTGCCTCGTCGCAGTTCCAGGGTCCAGACAATGCCGTTGCCACATTCGGGGTGGGCGTGCTGGACAGCTCCGTTGATCTTGAGTGTCGTGGCAATCGGGCTGCGCCATCCCACCGCGATCGACAGGGTGGGGGAGGGGTGGACGGCGATGCCGTGCGGCTTCATGTTGCCGGGGATGCGGACATGCTGGTCCGAGGAATTCGCGACGACGCTGAGGGCATCGTCACCAACCCAGCCTTTCACGAAGTCGTAGGCGTCGAACCGCTCTTGCTTGCGATTGAGCAGGTTGCCGAGTGAGACCTCTCCGTTCGTTCCGATACCGAGGTAATCCAGCCAGGCCGCGAGGGAGTCTTCATCGACTTGGTATTTGGCCGCCAGTGGTTTGACGTCGACAGCGGTCGTCGATTGTCCTGCCTCCGCAGCTGCGGCCAGACAGCGGGCCGCCTGAGAGAAGTGGCGAGTGCGATTGGCTGCCAGTTCCGCCGAGACACGGGCGACATCCTTAATCAGCAGGTCGGGCCGCCCGGGGGCGACGATACGGGGCCGCTCCCAGAGGACTTGATCGTGGGCTGTACCATCACCGACATCATCCGTCACGAGTGTGACGACCACTTCGCCGTTCGCATCAGCGGCGGGGAGCTTCACGCGGAAATCCTGCCGTGTCACGAGTGGACTGGCGGGAACCTGCCATGCCTTGATGTCCGGGTGCAGGCCGATCTGGCCGACAGAGTTGAACTTCCAGAGGGCGTTCTGCCACGGGGTGATGAGCTCCATCAGCTGGGGGATTTGATCGGGTGTCGCGGTCTTCCAGCGCGCCCGGATAGGAGCGAGCAGCAGTGAACTCGTCTCGGAGTCCGGACCGGTCAACATCGTCCAGAGGAGGCTAAGGTACTTGGGACTGAGTCCTCGCTCGGCGGCGACAGCGTCGATAGTCTTGGTCTTGGCGGTCAACGCAGCGCGTTCCTCGATCGTCGCCTGCAAGTAGCGATCGACGGGCAGGTGGCCATTCTGGTTGGTGTTAACCTGGATCTCCTGCACTTTGACAGCTGTCCCTCCGCCTTCGCTGGTATAAAGGCGATAGAGATCGCGAATCTTGGCCAGTCGCTCGTTCGTCCAGTCGCGTCGAGACTGGTGTGGCGAAAAGCGAATGCCATCGGGGAGCAGCACCGCATGCGCAGCGACGTCTTTGGCTGAGTCGAGATACTTGGTCAGCATCGACGGAGACATGACGAGAGAGTTCCCGACGTTCGTGAACCCCTCACCCGAGGCACTGTCGACGGGGAACTCCTTAGCGGGATCGAGTGTCTCGATCCCGGTGAGGTCTCGCAGGGTGTAGGTGTACTCCGCGTTGCTCAGGCGTCGCAGGACCACCGGACCGGGGTCGCCAGCGTGAGCCGCAGCCTCGATCTTCAGCACGGTTTGGACCCACTCGATGAGCTTGGCCCGGTCAGCTGGGGCGAGCGGCTCGGAGTCCTTGGGCGGCATCTGCTCGCTGTGGAGCATCTCGCTGACCTTGATCCAGACCTTGGAGTGTTTGCGGATGTGGTCGAGGTCGGTCGCAGCCCCGAGATCAATTTCGGCTTCGAGCGTGTCGCCGGAGTGGCAGTCGTAACAGTGCTTCTTCAGCAGTGGCTGGATGTCGGATTTATAGGTGGAGTCGAGCTTCGCGGTGTCCTGGGCCTGGGCATTCGTGTCGAGCAGCAATACGAGGGTGCCGATGAGGATCAACGCAAGGGGATTTACCACGGAGGCACGGAGACACGGAGGGGAGGAGGTTCTAGTCACGGTGCGAGCTCCAGGGAGTGTCGGTCAGTGTTGCAACGGTTCCCACGACTTCAGATTGCCGAGGCAATCAGGGAATCGTCACTTCATCAAGTGTACTTGGCAGCTGGGGAAAAGAAGAACCCAGCGGCCTTGTTAATGGATCGAGTGTGCAAATGGGCACTCTTGCAGGAGCTTCGCCCTCCCTGGCGGTGGTCTTACGCCAGTGTCGCTCAGGTCACAGCAGCTCGTGATTGGACTTCCCCGCGTTCATGGATCGCCTGGTCGATGTCGGCGAGGTCCTGCGGAGTAAGCGCCAGGCTCATTGCGGCAGCGGACTCCTGGATCTGGTCCGGGCGTTTGGCTCCGCAGAGGGCGACAGTGATGCCGGGACGCTGGATGGTCCAGGCGGTGACAAGTTCCGCCAGTGAGCGGTTATGTCGAGCTGCGATCGGGCGCAGCTTGTCGAGGAAGTCGTGGGTCTTCGTCCACTGATCACCTTGGAAGACCGGGTACTTCTGGCGACCGTCCTTGGGATCCCAGACATGATCGCGGGGAAGTTTGCCCGCGAGGAACCCTTTCATCAGCGGCCAGTAGACCATCACAGAGACGTTGTGCTTCACGCACCAGGGAAGCTGTTCGGCTTCGATCTCGCGCTGCAGCATGTTGTAGTGCGGTTGATCGGCAGAGATCGGGCAGACCGCGTGGAAGGCCTCGTACTGTTCGATCTTCGAGAAGTTCGAGACACCGACAGCCCGGACCTTGCCCGCATCGAGGAGTTCTCGCAGGGCACCCGCAGAGTCGGTGATGGGCGTGGCGGGATCAGGGGCGTGCAGGTAGTAGAGATCGATCACGTCGATCCCGAGCCGTTGCAGACTTTCGTCGCACTGGCGGCGAATCGTCGCGGGGCGGGCGTCCTTGAGTTGTTTCAGGTCGGGGCCCCAGCCGATGCCGCACTTGGTGGCGATGACGACCTCTTTGCGATGCGGACGGAGCACGCGACCGACCATCTGCTCGCTCTCGCCGTGGTGGCCGTAACAGTAGGCGGTGTCGAAGAAGTTAATCCCCGCATCGAGGGCTGCCTGAATCGTGGCGAGGCTGTGAGCCTCGGTGACATCGATGCTGGTGATTCCCGCTATGGGCCAACACCCCATGGCAACGGGTGAGACCCAGAGATCGGTTTGGCCAATGCGACGACGGTTCATGAAAGGAATCTCGACTGAAGATGTATTAATGGACATGCTGTTCCAACAAGAACTCGTTCCCCCGAAGGGGGGAGACTCGAAAGCCCAGGGCGGCAGCCCTGGGGGCATGAAGTCCATTACCACTCATGCAAGGCCCAACGGGCTGTCACCCGTTTAGTCCCAAACATACTTCTCGTCCCATTCGATTTCGTGCTTCTGCAAAAGAATTCGCAGCTCGTCTTGAAACGTTCGTTGACTGCAAAAGAATTCGCAGCTCGTCTTGAAACGTTCGTTGACGATGGTGCTCATCCTGGTTCTCGATGTACTCGATGACTTGTTTTGCGTTCGACTGGCTCACCGTAAAGACTCCATACCCTGCTTGCCAGTGAAATTCCTTCACTGCGGGATTCGACTCTTCTTTGATCCGCGATGAAGAGCTGGACTTGATCTTCTCGACCAAGGTCGCGATCGACATTGTGCGATGCAGCTGGCAGAGAATGTGTACGTGGTCCTCGACGACACCCACGCAGAGTGAAGGGCAGTTCAGATTTCGAAGTGTGCCGATCAAGTAACTCGTCATCACCTCACGAAGACCCGGGTCTCTCAGGTAGGGGTGTCGATGTTTGGTACTGAATACGAGATGAATCAACGCGTTGGACAATGATTGAGGCATGGTGTTGGGCCATCAAAATCGGACTGAGAGATTCAGTGGAGAGTGACGGCTCGTTGGGCCTTGAGGGCATAGATATGTGCCTGAGTTCCCAGGGCTGCCGCCCTGGGCTATCGAGTGATGCCCCGTTGGGGCTGGAGGAGCTCAGGGCGGGTGTTCGTGTATTCTTACCCGAGTTGGTGATTCACATCGACCCAGGTCTTTTTCTCAGCCGATTCCAGCACGGCATCAGCGACACCCTGGGCGATGGCTCCGTGGTCGAAGCCGGGGGTCGCGGGGCGGTCTTCGACGATGGCGGAGGTGAGCTCGTAGACCAGGTCGTAGCGGAAGACAGTACTCGGATTGCCTTCGTCGGGGTTACGCGGGCTGCCGGGGATGACGAGGAACTCGCGCGGGACGGGGACGGTTTCCATTGTGCCGCCGTATTTGCCCATAAGGATCGTGTTGGGCTCGGTCAGACGATAGACAGCTGAGCCCTCGGACCCGTTGATCTCGGCCCACTCCCAGCCGAAGCCGTTGTTGTGGTGTCCCTTGGCGAGGGTGGTGCCTTCCCACACGCCGACTGCTCCATTGGAGAAGCGGCCGATCAGAGCTGACCAGTCATCGACGTTGGACGGTTCACAGGACTTGCCGTCAGCTGTCTTGTCGCGGGGACAGAAGGTCGCGACGGCGCCGCAGATCGAGTCGATTGGCCCGCACAGGTCCATCGCGAAGTCGATCCGGTGGATCGTCATGTCGAACAGGTCGCCTGCTCCGGCGAGGTGTTTGTACTGCCGCCAGCCCCAGCTGGTCTCGGGCCAGTCGAGGAACCGCTGGCTGCGGAAGTGGCGAATCTGACCGAGAGCCCCGGACTTTACGAGATGGCGCAGATACCGCATCGACGGCGCGAAGCGATATGTGAACGCCGTCATGTGCTTGAGGTTGTTGTCGCGGGCTGCGCGGTACATCTCTGCCGACTGGGCGAAGTTCAGCCCCAGTGGCTTCTCGCACATCATGTGCTTACCACCCTTCGCACAGGCGAGGACGATGTCGTGATGCGTGAAGTTCGGTGTCGCGATGATCACCGCGTCGACATCGGGGTCGTTGGCGATGTCCTCGTACTTGGTCGTGATTTTCGAGACGCCCCAGTCCTTGACCCGCTGCTGGAGCAACTGTTCGTTGGGGTCACAGATGGCCACGAGTTCGGATCGCTTGTCGAGACGAATCCCCGGGACGTGGTGGTAATCGGAGACGGCGCCGGCTCCGATGATGGCGTAACGAACAGGCATGACACGACGCTGATTGAAGGCAAGGGAATTCGACCACAGCGGGTTCGCTGGACGATCGTATGATGGCAAGGCGATGTGAACGAAACAATCGACGGTCCGAGAGGCTCCAATTTGTTCAGTGGGATTCAGTCTAAACGAAAATTTATCGCTCGTTGACACTCGACATGGCCAGCAATAGCATGACTGACCGGGTTTTGTGACACTACGACATGACTGTCTCGTGACAGAGTGCCGGAGCCCACCAGACTCCACAATTACGACGTTCTCCCTCCGAGTGAGCTATGGCTGCGATTCCACCGCCTCCCGCAACTCGGCCAAAGACTCCCGAACAGAAGACACCGCAGCCGTTCCTGAAGTTTAGTAGCTACGACATCGTCAGTTCGAGTTTGATGGCGCTGGCCATCGCTGTGGTGTGTGGGGTGATCTGGGCGTTCAGTTTGTTCTGGTCGACTCGTCCACCCACGTTGCCAGATCTGGTGCCGATGGAGCTGGTGCGGATCGGTGGCGGTGTCGAGGACGGCGATCCGAACGAGACGCTGGATATCGAAACGCCCGAAGAGACAACGACCGAAATCCAGCAACAAGAAGAGATCAAAGAAGAGATCACCATGCTGACCGAAGTCGCCGACAAGGCGGCTGAAAGGCTGCAGGAGATTCAGGTCGAGCAGACCGAACATGCGGAACTCAACGGCTCGGCGACGGGGACCGGGAAACGTCCGCTTGGATTTGGGCCCGGGAATGGGGGCGGCGTAGCTGCGGAGTTGCGGTGGTTCATCCGGTTTGCGGATGGATCGTCGCTCACGGAGTACGCTCGCCAGCTCGATTTCTTTGGGATTGAGCTGGGGGCCATCATGCCGGATGGGCGACTGGCCTATATCTCCGGAGTGTCGGGAGCACCGAAGGTGCGGTACGGGACCTCGGGCAAAGACGAGAAGCGTCTCTATATGAAGTGGGACTCGGGTGAACGCCGGAAGGCCGACGAAAAGCTCTTTCAAAAAGCGGGCATCACCGTTGGCAAGAACGTGATCTTTCATTTCTACCCCGCTCAGACCGAGCAGCTGTTGGTGACACTCGAAACGAACTATGCCAAGCGGAATCTCCGAGAGATTCGCCGCACGTACTTCGTGGTGAATACCAAGGGCAGCGGGTTCGAATTCCAGGTCACACGTCAGACTTACCTCAAGTGATGCATCGGCAGAACGCCGCGAACAACGCCAGGAATGGCAGTGGAGAAGTGGGATGAATACAGATCGTTTGATCGAGTGGCTGTTGCAGATTTCCGGCCCCAGCTGCTACCTGGCGCTGCTGGCGTGTGCCCTGTACGGGGTCTACTGCGTCATTGTTCTGTGGCGCAAGGTGATGCAAAAACGGATGTCACCCAAGCTCGCAGCGGAGTTCATGGAGCAGCTTCGTGAGATGCTGCAGAATAAGGACTTTGAGGGGGTCACGACACTGTGTGATACTCCACGGTATTGGTCGAAGGCATTTCCTCAACTAGTGATGCTGGCGATGTCGCGGCGGGATCGAGGGCTGGCCAAGTGTCGGCAGTTCGTCGAAGAAAAGTACGAGCGAGAGATGCTCGCGGAGATGGAATACCGCTACTCGTGGATCATTGCGATGATCAAGACGGCTCCCATGCTCGGGCTGCTCGGAACGGTGACCGGGATGGTGCTCGCGTTCGGCAAGCTGTCGAGCGCGACGGGTGGCGGGGCCGATCCCCAGGCTCTGGCCGGCGATATTTCGCTGGCTCTGTACACGACCGCTGACGGACTAGTGATCGCGATTCCGCTGACGATTCTGGCCGGGATGATTCAGACACGGCTCAGTCGGCTTACGGATGCCACGGCTTCACAGTTGAATGAGTTCTTCCAGGAGATGCAGGACGCGATGGCTTAGGGTGGTCGAGCCTGCACGACTCTGAAGGGGGACATGCCTTGAAGCGACGGAAGATTGTCGAAGAAACGGAAATGGACATCACGCCGATGATCGACGTGACCTTCCTGCTTTTGATTTTCTTTATTCTGACGAACAACGCCTCCAAAACCACAGCTGTGGAATTGCCCAAGGCCAAGCACGACATTCCGGTCAACAGCAAGGATTCGGTGGTGTTGACGATCTTCAAGAGCGAAAGCGACCCGCAGGTCTACCTGTCAAATGGCAAGAAGGAAAACGGCCCTGCATCGCTGGCCGAAGTCACAAACTATGTCCGCGAAGGAGTGATGCGTGAGAAGCGAAATGTGATCATTCTGTCGGACACGGAAGTTCCTTCGGGGTTTGTGGAGGAGGTGGCACTGGCCGCTTCGGAAGCGTCCGAAGAGGAGTTGAGATACTTCACCGGCGTGCTGGGGAAGAAGTAAGTGGCTGAGTTTGTGGTGACTGTTCCTGAATAAGGATTTCGAATGCCGATCCAGTTCCGATGCCCTCATTGCAGGCAGCTGCTGAGCATCTCCAGTCGCAAGATGGGTGCGACGGTGAATTGCCCTGCCTGTACGGAGCCGATTCGGGTGCCGGATGCGGCCACCAAGCAACTGGACACGCAAGCGGCCCGCCCCTCTGCGGGATCGCCCCCGTCACCTCCCCGGACTCCGGAAGCTAAGCCAGCTGCCGCCGCTGCCAGTCCGACAGTCGCTCCTACTCAGAAAGCTGCGGCTACTGCTCCCCCGAAAACGGCAACGCCTGCGGCGGCGACTCCTCCAGCTGCTCCGAAAGCCAGTCCTCCCGCGCCACCGCGAACACCAGCGCCGGCTCCCGAACCGCCTCCGCCACCCGTCACGGTGAAGTCGCCCGAGGTGAAGTCGCCTACCGTTCGGACACCGGCGGTCACTCCTCCGGCCAAGCCTGCTGTTTCGCCTGCGGTGGCGTCGGCCCCCAAGGCCTCGACAACCCCGCGCCCCACGACTGAAAACCCGTGGGCAGAAGAAGAACCGGACGAAGACGCACCTCGGGGTGTTCGCGAGTCTCGACTCGCGAATGACGGCCTCGACATGACGCCGATGGTCGACGTGACATTCCAGCTGTTGATCTTCTTTATGATCACTGCCTCGTTTGTCACCCAGAAATCGTTGCAGACATCTCCGCCTGAGCCGAGCGATGACACGGGAACGGTTCAGATGCAGGTGGAAGACCTGCAGGACCAGTCCGTGGTGGTCAACATCGATGCCGAGGGAGGCATGTTCGTGGACGATGTGCCGGTCGAATCGGCGAGCGTCCTGGTCGAAACCTTGATCTCGAAGATGGCGACCGAGCAGAAGACCCAGCTGTTGATTGAAGCGGACTACAATGCCAAGCATGGATCGATCATTCAGGTGATCGACGCCGGGCTTTCCGCAGGCATGACCAACATCCGCAAAACCTCTCGACAGGATGAATGAGGAATCGTGGCAGGAGCCAGCTGCGACGAGGGCTGGTCAGGATCGCAGTCACGCAGAATTGAGAAGACCCGCGGACCACACAACGGAAGATCGCACAGTTATGGCTCTCCTGGAAATCATCCACTTGACCGGCGATGTCGAGCGACGCGACCTCTACAAGCGGCAGCCAATGACGATCGGGAGTCACCCTTCCAACGATCTGCGGATTGATGAGAAGGGAGTGGATATTCAACACTGTCGAATCTCGTGGAATAAAGAGGACTGGGAGGCTGTGGCTGCTGGCACGGCACCGATTGATTTGAATGGGACGCCGGTCCAGCGAGCTGTGCTGAAAACGGGGGACACGCTGCGGTTCGGAACCGTGGATGTGCGTTTCCATGGCGGGTTGACAGTTGATGATCCTCCGGCTGAGTCGATTGGAATAAAGCCCACCTCTGAAGAGGAGATTCAATCCACACGGCAGAAAGAGAAGCAGCAGAAGGTCACGTCTCCGCCCCGGAAGCCCGCTCCAGTGGCTCCTCGGTCGGACGAGGACTTGATGCAGAGTCTCGAACTGCTCGCCATGGACAGCAAGAAGCCCGCGAAGGGGGCCGGCCAGAACGTGGCGGCCGATGACGAGATCTTTGATGTGGTGGAAGACGAAGTCGAAGAAGCACCGGCACGACCGAGTTCGAAACCCCGTCCAGCACCCGCCGCAGAAGAATCGCTCGATGAGTTGGATGCCGTCGATGGGGATGATGACTCTTCGAGTGAGCCGAAGAAGCCAGGCCTGGCGTCTCGCCTCAAGGAGACCGTGCTGAGCTCGCCCAAGCGACCCGGCGAGCAGGACCCGCTGAAGTCGCCGCTGGTCCTCGGGATCGCGGCGGTGTGTACGGTGCTGGTGGTGTTGGGGTGTGCCTTTTACTTCACGGCTTTTCGGCGAATTGCCGCGACCGAGTTTGAGATGGCCAAAGGCCTGTTGAATGAGGGGAAATATCAACAGGGCGAAGAAGCACTTCGCGAGTTCCTTCAAATCTTCCCGAATGATGCCAACGCCAAAGAGGCGGAGCTGTTGGTCGGGCTGGCGAAGATTGATCAGAAGATCGGCGGTGGTGCGTCTCAGTATGCCGAGGGAATTCAGGCGATTCGCGACTTCGTGAACCTCAACTCGGATCACGAGCTCTTCGAGTCGATGAAACCGGAGATTGCAACGCGTGCCGGAAATGCCGCACTGGGAGCGGCTCAACTCGCGGGTAAGAAAGCCCCAGAGGTCGGTGAAGGGCTGCTGGCCACTGCCAGCGAAGCGATCACGCTGTTCTCCAACTACAGCCCTAAAGACGCGCAGCCCACGGAGAAGATCGGACAGATCAAGGACGCAATGCGGGCCTCAAAGCTGCTCATCGACAAGGCGAAGTTCAACGCGGAGAGCACAGCTGCAATTACCCAGGCCAATCAGAACAAGAAGCCGATGGAGGCCTTGCGTCTGCGACGGGAGCTGCTGGCGAGGTATCCCGATTTTTCCAACAACAGCGTGTTTCGTGAGATGCTGAAAACCACAATGGAGGTCGAGCGATCTCTGGTGGAAGCTGCGTCTCCGAATACTCCGGCGGTTGCCGAAGAGTGGCCGGTCACGCTGCCCTCGCCACGAACGCTCATGTTCCATGCTCGGTCGGGAACCGATCAGGTGAGCGTGGGCGAAGTGGTGTGGGTGCTGAGCAAAGACTGTCTGTATGGCGTCGATACGATGACCGGGCTGCCCGTCTGGCGTCGTGTGGTCGGCAGCGACCCGGCCTTCTTTCCGGTGGAAGAAGACAAGATGCCGAGTCTGATCTGCTATGACTCAGATCATGACGAGATTGTTCGGATCAAGCGGAACACCGGAGAACTGGTGTGGCGACAATCGCTCGGGGAACGAGCGACCGGGAAGCCGCTGATTGATGAGGGGAAGGTGTACGTCTCGACCGTCGGGGGAGTGCTGATGAAGCTCGACCTCGATGCGGGAACGATCCTCAGCACGTTGACGTTTTCGCAGCCCATCAGCGGGCCAGCCCTCATTCGACCGGCCTCAGCTCCGGGGCAGGAGCCGTCCGATGAAAGCCAGTTAGTCGTTGTCGGCGATCAGGACGTGATCTATACCGTGACGCAGAGCCCCCTCGAATGCGTCGCCGTTTCATACTTCTCACAGAAATCGCAGTCGGTGGCGGCTCCATTGATCTCTGTGGCCGAGTATGTGGCCTTCGTCGAGAACCACTCCGAGGACAGCTCGACGCTCCATCTGATCAAGCTCGACAGCGGCAAGCCGACGCTGGTGGAAGTCGGCTCCGGAAAGATCACTGGCATGGTGGTCGATGAATCGGTGATTCGCGGCAGTGATCTGTTTGTGCCATCGACGGTCGAGCGAGTCTCCGCATTCAGCGTCTCCAACACGGTGGGCGAACCCGCGCTGACCACTGGACCGACTTATCAGGTTCAGGGACCGACCGGCAGTTCGATCTACCTCACAACGGGACCCGAAAAGCAGGTGTGGATGTCCAGCAGTGCGTTGCGGCGTCTGCAACTGACCGCCAATGCCATTCAGGTCGATCCCAAAGTGGAAGCCATCGGCCTGTCCTCTCAACCGAATCAGCACCAGGGGACGCTGCTGTACAACGCTCGGCGCCGGCCATTCACCGATGCTGTGACGCTGACGCAGACCGATCGGGACACGCTGACCAGTACGTGGCAGCTGGTCGCTGGAGCGAGGGTCATCGCAGTCTCGACACTGGCGGGTGAAGCCCCGACATTGCTGGCGGTCAGTGAGGGCGGGGCTCCTTTCCGAGTTTCGGCGGCGGAGCTGACGCAGTCTGGTTTTCAGGCCCAGAAGCCCGACCTGTTGCCGATCAATCGCGAGACCTCGCAGCCGCTTCTGGCATGTCCATTGCCCGATGCTCAGATCGCGGTGGTGAGCGGAGATCCGGAACCTCGGATCTGGGTTCTGAATCGGCTCGGTCAGATCGAGCGGCAAGGGACACTGCCCGCCAGCCCGCAAGCTGCTCCGGCCCGACTCGGGAAGCGGATCGTCGTTCCACTGGCGGGGCGGATGCATGTTGCTCGCACGGGACAGGGGGACAGCCTGATTCAGGACTTCCAGTTCCCGAGTGGTGAAGCCCCGCCGACCTGGACTCAGGTGTTGTCTGTCGATGACAAAAATGTCGTGGGCGTGACGGATGCCGGTGAACTATTGCAGATTCGCCTGGAGGCCAAGAATAACCTGGCCCTGATTGCGAAACAGGCCTTGCCCGGCCCGGTGGTGGGTAAGATCGTTGTTTCCGGAGGTCAGTTCGCGGTCGCATGCCTGACGGGCGATGTGCAGCTGTTCGATGCGACCAAGCTGGAGCCGAAGGGGCAGAGAACGTTGGAGGTCCCCGCCAGCGGAGCCGCCTATGTCACCACGGCAGGCATACTGGTCGAGAGTGGGAACGAGACCCTCCACTGTTTGAATTCGGATGGAGAGCTGACCGAGAAGTGGACCATGAAGCTCCCCGACTCGACGTTGGCGGGACAGCCCGTGGAGATCGATGGGCATCTGGTTCTGGCGTTTCGGAATGGGCTGGTGTTGCACGTCAATCCGCAGACGGGCGAGATTGCCTCCGAGCAGCAGGCGTCGGGCCAACTCGATTCGGGGCCGATCCAGTTGGGGAACAGCTGGTTCCTGATGACGTGGGATGGAAGCCTGATCCCGCTGAGCTCGCCCGCGAAGTAGTGTGTGAGACTGTTCTGGCTGATGGCCTGTGTCGATTCTGGAAGGTGGTTCCCGATGGTCGGGAGATGGTTCACAACCTGGTGTCTGTTGCTCGCTGTCGTCGGACTGGGGCAAGCTCCCGGCTTCACGCAGGATGAGACTTCCGCGGAAGCTCCGGCCGACTCAGCACCGGAGACGCCAGCCGAGCCGACCGAAGAAGCCCCAGCCGAGGGGGACAAATCCGAAACTCCGGCTCCCGCCGCTCCGTCGGTCAAGACGGAAGAACAGCTTCCGATGCTCGAAGAGATGAAGGTCCCCGAGGCGGGTGAACTGATTGGCGGACCGCTGCGGGACTGGGTGGTGTTGCAGAGCGGTCGAGTTCTAGTGGTCGAGTCGCTGGCCCCACGTCCGGGGACCGTTGAAAAGCGAATCCAGGCCCACGACGAATTGAAAACGAAGCGGGCCGGGCTCGAAGGAGAGGAACTGGAAAATTTTGAAAAGGAACTTCGGGATCTCAACTTTCTCTACGTCACCGTGCCCGGCGAGAAGGTGTCGCCGGAGTATCGAATCCCGCTGAAAGAGATCCGGCAGATCATCCACCATGAGGACCTCATGCTGCGGCGGATGGATATGTTGGCCCAGGCTGGGAACATTGACGTCGCGCTGGAGTTCCTGAACTGGATGCTGGAGAACGTGCCGGACTGGCCGGGCTTGATGGAGAAGCGGGGCTCGTTGCTGTTGGCAGATGCCAGGATTCGTCTGGAGCAGGGCCGGCTGGAGGACGCGTTGGTCCCGCTCGAGGAACTCTACTCGCTGCAAAAAGATTTCCCGGGAGTCAGTGACCAGATCGGCAACGTGTTGCAGACTCTCGCCCTGGGAGCCGCTGAGAAAGAAGACTATCCGCAGGCCCACCATCACCTGGAGCGGTTGCGATCATTGTACCCCGACAACCCGCAAGTGGCTGCGATCTCCAATGGTCTGGAACAGCGTTGTATCACGATGCTGACCCGGGCTGAGGAACTGTACAAGCAAGGGAAATTCGCCGAGGCCCCCGAGTACGCCGAAAAGGCTGCGGTGATCTGGCCCAAGCTCAAGAACCTGAAGGCACGGCATAAGCCGATTGTCGAGCGGTATCAGCGGCTGCATGTCGGGGTGATTCGACTGGTGGGCGAGCCATGCTCCTATCCGCTGCCGGCGGATGCCGAGTTGCGAGAAGAGCATTTGGCTCACATTCCGTTGTTCTCACTCGATCGGATGCAGGGAGGGACTGCTCAGTATCGCACGCGGTATTTCAACGAGTTCGAGCCGCTCGATCTGGGGCGGCGGATGCGGTTTGAGTTGAAGCAGAACCGCCAGCCCTGGGAAACCCAGCCACTACTCGACGCCCAGACCGCTGTGCAGATGCTGCTGGATCGCACCAACCCGGAGCATCCGGAGTTCGACGAGCGACTGGCTGGGTTGATTCGCTCGATCGAGTTACTGTCCCCGACGGAGTTCCTGGTCACATTCGAGCGAGTGCCGTCGCGGATTGAGGCTGTGCTGGCGGCGATCTTTCCTCCGGACAATCTGGAAGAGGAGTCGGGCGGGACGGGTTTCAAACGCGCGGAAAGCGACGCTGAGCACACGGTCTACCGCCGGGCCCGGGGTGAGCCGAACGGGCTGCAGCAGTATCACATCGCTGAGGTTGTTGAGCACAAATACCCGAGCCACGATCGCGTGGTGCAGGCCCTCCTGCGGGGCGAGATCGCCATGACGCCGAATCTGCCCGACTGGCATATCCGCCGGTTGCAGGCGGATGAAGCGGTGGTCAAGGACTTCTTCATCTTGCCGTACGCAGTGCCCACAACGCATCTGGTTCTCTTTCACCCCGATAGCCCCGCCGGCAAGAGCCGCGAGTTGCGTCGGGCTCTGGCGTATGCCGTCGATCGGGAGAAGCTTTTGCGGGAAGTCATTCTTCGCGATCCGACGGCGCAGCATGGTCGCCTCATCGAATCGCCATTCCCGAAGGCCAGCTATGGCAACAGCCTGCAGGCCCGACCGGTGGTGTACGACGTTTCCGCAGCGCTGGCCATGAGTGTGGCTGCGTCGCAGCGACTGGCTCCCGAGGGACAGGCGATGCCCACACTGCGGATGGTCGCTCCTCCGTCGCAAACGGAACGGGCGGCGGCCCAGTCGATGATTCGCAGCTGGAAGCGAGTGGGGATCAACGTGGAGCTGGTCCCCGATGAAGAAGGGCCCCAGGCGAAGTATGACCTGATTTATCGTGTGGGGATTCTGCCGGAGCCCGTCGTGGACTGGTGGTCGATCGTGACACTGAACCCGCGGGCGAATCTGCTTGATCTGACCAAGAAGCCTGACTGGTTGCGGCAACAGTTGATGGAGCTGGATCGGACAGCGGACTGGAACCTGGTAATCGCTCAGTCCCAGGATCTGCATCGTCGCCTGAGTGTCGAGTCGGCTTATCTGCCGTTATTCGAGGTCGATAACTACGTCGTGATGCGGAAGAACGTCCGTGGCTTCCCGCCTCGGCCGATGCAGTGTTATGACTCGATTGATCGCTGGGTGGTGGAGGCGTGGCTCTCGGAACAGTGATGCATTCGGGTCTGATCATGTCTGTTGGCCGGGTGTTTCAGATGAGAGTACGTGGAGCAGGGCAATGAGAACGAAATCGGTGAACTGGATGCTCAGCACGCTGCTTGTATTCGCGGCGTGGCTGGCGTTCGGTGGATACTCCACCGGATTCGCTCAAGACGCTGCGGCACCCGCAGCGACGGGGGATGCTTCGACCAACGACGCCCCGCTGACGAGTCCAGCGGCAACTCCAGACGCCGCCAGTCCAGCATCAGCGACTCCCGAGGAGAAGCCCAAGGTTGTGGCCCGTCCGGTCGTGATTCCTTATCAGGAGCTGACCTACCGGGTTTCAATCTCGGTGGGCGTGGATCCAGACTCCGGGCTGACCAATCGGGACGTGCAGCGTGTCGTGACTCAACTGACTGGACTGGTCGAGTCACGAATCGGGAAGTGGTGGAGCTGTGAGGTGGGTCGCGCGGTCACGGGCGAACCACTCAACCGGGCGATGCTGGAGCATCGAACCGCCGCCAGCTGGAATTCGGCGATGGAGACGACCAATTTCGACAAGAAGTTCGTTCTGACCATCGATCGAGTGGGGACTGAGTTTCGCGTCTCCGGAGTCGAGTGGGATCGCGCATCTCAGTCGATCAGTTCGGTTCAGAGCCGCCAGTCGTTTGATCGTCGCTTGCTGGCCACGCTGGGGGCGGATGTCGTATTCGAAGTCTTCCGACCACTGGTTTCCATCGACACTGTGACCGAAGGGAATGTTGAGATGCGGGTGAGAGGCGGGGAATTCCTGCCGCCCGATGTCCGCTTGATGCCGTTCGAGGTGGGCGACCATGTGAACGCCTTTTTAAGGCACTTGGGCAAGAACAAAGAACTGAAGCGACTGCAGTCGATTCCCTGGACGACGATTCGAATCGACATGGTGGAGCGGAGCTACCTGCGTGGGACAATCGTTTCGGCCTTCAAGTCACCTTTGACGGTCAGCCGTCGTCGGGTGGAGATGCTGGGGATGAAGATTCAAACGATGCATCCGAGTACGCGGTTGAGAGTCATCCCTCGGGGTAAGCCTCAAGCTCCGATGGCTGGGTATCGCGTCGAGATCCTCAACCGACCGGAAACCAAAGAGGACAAGGTCGAGGATCGCGTGACCATGCGCACCGATCGTAAGGGGGAGATTGTCATCCCCGCCGATGCCGAGAAGCCGCTGCGTTATCTGATCGTCTACAGCGGGACAGCCCCGCTGGCCAAGGCCCCGCTGATTCCGGGCTACATTGAGCAAGCTGTGCTGGAAGCTCCTGACGACGCCCCGCGATTGAATGTGGAGGCGGAGACCGAGCTATTGCAGAGTGAACTGGTCGACATCGTGGCCCGTCGCGAAGTCATGATGGCGCGGGCACGCGGGGCCAGCAAGAACGGCGATTGGGAGCTGGTCTCCGAGCTTCAGAAGAAGGTCGCTGAGCTTCCGACTCTGGAACAGTTTCAGGCCCGGATTGAGGCCCTGCGAAACCCGGCGGTTCAAGCGGCTAAGCGAAACAAGGACAAGGCGCAGGAGTCACGGATCGTCCGCATGTGTAAACAGATCGGCGAGACCGCCACGCAGCATCTCGATCCACTCAAAGTCAAAGAGTTTATGGACGAGATCGACGAAGAGAAGAAGGCGAAATAGGCGATCTTCGGGATGTGCCGGCGACTGCTTGTGGGGCGTTGTGGATCATATGGAGTGATGAGACTTCAGTGTTCGCTAGTCTTGGCCAGCGGTTTCTCGGCGGGCGGTTCGCCTTCATAGAAAGTCACCACCGCGGACATCTCGGGCTTCAGGAAAACGCCCTCTTCGTCGGCGGGAACCTTCACCTTCACGCGAGTCGGGATAGCCCCCTGGGCTCGGTCGGCAATGGGCAACAGGCGGTCGACGTGTCCCTCGTAAACACGGCCGGGCCACGCCTCTGTCGTGATGGTGCATTTTTGGCCGACCCGGATTTTGCGGATATCGGACTCCAGGATTTTGAGATCGACCTCCAGGTTGGCGAGGTCGGCCATCTCGCAGATGCTGTACGAGCCGTTGAACGCCACCGAGTTCACGATGTTGCCTTCCTCGGCGTTCTTGCGAAGGATGGTGCCGGAGATGGGGGCATGGATGGTGCAGTTGCCCAGTCGCCATGCAGCGCGAGACAGGTCCGCTTCGACTTGCTTCACCTCGGCCCGGGCAATTTCGACGCGTTCTTCACGGGCCCCCTGTCGCAGCAGGGTCAACGCCAGCCGAGCGCGTTCGACCCGTTTCTGCTGACCAACAAACTGTGTTTCCGCCTGGGTCAGGGCGGATTCCGTTCCGGCGTTTTGCTTGGCCAGGAGTTGCTGGCGTTTGTACTGTCGTTCGTCTTCTTCCAGCTGGGTTTCGGCTTGAGACAGATCTGCTTCGGCTTGCGAAACCTCTTCAGGGCGGCTCCCACGTTCGAGCTCCAGCAGTCGCTGTTTGGCTGCTGCCAGTAGAGCGGTCTGGCGATCGAACTCGGACTGGTATTCGGTCGACTCAATGACGGCGAGGACATCCCCCTTGGTGACTCGCTTTCCCTCTTCAATGTTCAGTTCCACGATCATGCCGGAGACTTTGGGGCTGACCAGGATCTGTTTCGTGGGCATGATGAACCCCCGCGATTCGAGGGCGATTCGCCCAGGAGCGGGAGTGCTGGAGTTCTCCACCGGTTGGCCAGCGGGGAGAGTGGTTGTCGAAGGTACCGCGGGTGTCGCCACGACCTCGGCTGGCTTTTCGTTGGCAGCTTTCTTGAGGGCGTTCTTCAACTGGAATGCCCAGTACCCGGTGGCTCCATTTGCCAGCAGGAGCAGTAGCGCGAGGAACCAGGCCAATCGGCTGCGGGGCGGCTGCTTCTGCTCGACAGGCAGACGCAGTGACTGAACTTTCGACTTGAGTGTCGAGGCTCTCTGGTCCGCGCTGCCCGGATTTGGTTCGATGGGTGGCTGTGACACTGCTGGCCTCAAAAGGCAATCACCGAACTCAACGAGTCCACACGAATCTCATTGAGTGACAGGGGAACACGAAAACTGTTCCTGTCCGCACCCATTCTAGGCGGGGTTCGAGACGTGGCGAAAGGGGTGGCGATTCTTTTGAACGGGTTTTCAGTCGATCGGGCTCAGCTGGCCGATTCTAACGGCACTGCGAAGACATCAGCCAACCGGATCATCATGACACGTTCGAGAACGCCTTCCAGATGGTTGCGGAAGAACCAGCGACCGATGGGCGTTTTTTCGTGATCTTTCAGTCCGATCACCGCCATCTCACCGCGATTGAGTTCGACATGGAACCTGAGCTGATATAGCGGTTCGATGGTCTGCGAATTACTCATCAGCCATTCGCGTTCGCTGGCCACGGCGCGGTTGATCGCCTTTCCGTGATGAATTTCCGGGACGATTTCCAGTCTCGCCCAGCCGTCTTCGATCTTCTCGGCCAGAATTCGCAGCATCGCACGGGCGGAATGCAGTGTGAGGGGGCGGTTCCCTTCCGGGCCGGGAAGAACGACCTCCAGTCCCTCCGGCAGCCGCATGATGTCGAGGATCACATGCTGACCGGTCGGGAACGCGAATGACTCATGGAGAGTCCGTTCCCCGGATTGTGAGCTTGGTGATTTTGAAATGTCGGAGAGGATCAACGACTGCAAAGCCAGCGGAGCGTTGGCCGGAACGGTCCCAAACCGGAACCCATTGTCGGTCAGGCTGCGAATCGTGGCGGGATCCAGCGAGCCACCCTGACTGATCGCTTTCCACATCGATTCGCCGATTCGGGGGTCGCCGACGTGACGGTCGACGCGGAACACGTCCAGGCGGATTCCATCCTGCATCTTGGGGATCGGCTTGAGCAGCTGGCGTTTGACTTCTTGTTCGATTGTCGCCTGGTCGTTCGTGAACAGTCCCTGGCATCCAGGCAGCAACAGAGCGCAGCCCCATTTCAGGGCGTCGCGTCGCGTGATCCGGGAGATGTCCGAAGACGGGGAAATGGCTCGGTCTCGAAAGTCGTGAGGGGAGGGAAAGACTTCCTCAAAGCGTCGTTTATGCGAGAAACCCACTCAACGACAACCGCAGCCTCCCAAAAGACGCCAATTGAGCCGGGGGAATGGCAGGATCTGCCGGGCAGGGTTGAGGGTTTGGGGTTCACGGTTTATGGTTAAACGGCCATGGAACTTCGGCAATTTGGGAAGCTGCGCCCATCAAACGCCGAAGATCGCCCCGGAGACGCCCGCTCTCGCTCAGGGTCAACTGGCTTGCATCCCACCTCAATCCCCTCGGAATTCCCCTCATGTTGATTTTTGATGCCCACCTGGATCTGGCCTGGAACGCGGTGGAGTGGAACCGCAACCTCGAGTATCCCTGTTCCAAGATTCGTGAGTGGGAACGGCATTTTCCCGACATCGTGCCGGGCGACTGCACGGTCACGCTGCCGGAGATGCATAAGGGGCGGATTGGTCTGTGTATCGCCACGCTGCTCCCCCGGCTGAATCGCAAGCCGATGGAGCTGTCGTTCTATCAGTCTCGCGAAGCCGCCCATGCCATCGCGCTGGGGCAGTTGGCTTACTACCGGGCGATGGTGCGTAAGGGGGCCATGGTCGAGATTCCCGACAAGGCCACCCTGAAGCGGGAGTACGATCGCTGGCAGGCCGCCATCGCCGCCAAGCCGAATGACATCTCCGCTGATCCGCCGATCGGGTTCATCATCAGCATGGAGGGGGCTCCGCCGATCCAGGATCCTTCACAGGTCCAGCAGTGGTACGACTGGGGGCTACGGCTGGTGGGGCCCGCACACTATGGACCGAATGAGTATTGCCACGGAACGGGCAGTGTTGGCGGACTGACGGCCGATGGTCGGGCTCTGCTTAAGGAGATGGACCGCGTCGGCATGCTGCTGGATGCGACCCATCTGGCCGACCAGTCGTTCTGGGAAGCTCTTGATGTCTACACGGGTCCAGTCATTGCCAGCCATCACAATTGCCGGGCTCTGGTGCCGGGAGATCGTCAGCTGGACGATGATCAGATTAAGGCGTTGATCTCCCGTGGCGCGGTGATTGGTGCGGCGTTTGATAATTGGATGATCGTGCCGGGGTACAAGAAGAAGGTGACGCCGTCTTCCGAGGTGCCAATGGAACTGATCGTCAATCACATCGACCACATCTGTCAGCTGGCCGGGAACGCGAACCACTGTGGGATCGGGACCGACCTCGACGGCGGCTTCGGTCGAGAGCAGTCGCCTGGTGACCTCGATACGATCGCCGATGTCATCCACATGAAGGCCACGTTCGAGAAGCGGGGCTACTCGAAGGACGACATCGAGAAGATCTTCCACCGTAACTTCATCGAGTTCTTCCTGCGGGTGTGGAAGTAGTCGAAGTCCTCGTACAGCTCTCCCATGGCACTGCCCCCCTCATCTGCGGAACAAGTCCTGATCACCCGCGTTCGCCAGGGCGACTCGGCGGCGTGGCAGAGGCTCATTGACGAGTATGAGGGGCGGCTGCTGGCCTTTGCGATGCGAAGGCTGCGGGATCGACAACTGGCCGAGGACGTGGTGCAGGAGACGTTTGTGGGGTTCCTGACGGCGTTGCCGAACTATGACTCGTCAACGCCGGTCCAGGCATTTCTGTTTTCGATCTGTGCCCATAAGCTGACGGATCGGCTGCGGCAGACGGGGCGGAGGCCGTTGCTGTTGCCTGTGATTGCGGAAGGTGGGCAAGAGCTGGCCTCACCCTCACATCGGGCTCGTCGTGCCAGCAGCATCGCCCGGAGCCGAGAGCACCGCGAGACCGAGGAACTGGTACTGGCCCGCTGTCTGGCTCAGCAGATTGAGTCGTGGAGGCAGGGAGGCCAGCTGGAGCGGCTGAAGTGTCTCGAACTGCTTCTGGTCCGCGGACTGGCCAACAAAGAGGTGGCCACCCTGTTGGGAATCAGCGAGCAAGCCGTCGCGAACCACAAGCAGTTTCTGGTCGGGAAGCTGCGCGAGGCGGCGAGTGCTTCTCGTCTGACAGCTGTGGATGAGGCGGCCTGGGGCTTGGAGTCGAGCTATTCCGTGGAAGATCACAACAAGTAGGACAGACATTCCTGTCTGTCCTAATCAGCTCGAATCAGCTCAAACAATGACTCCGTTCTAAACTCCGCTAAAACGACACCCCTCGCGGTATCAGCCGGTGCTTGAGGGCCTGCTCTTCGAGGCCTTCGCGGAAGTCGGGATGGGCGATCGAGATCATCGCCCGGGCTCGCTCAGCCACCGATTTCCCCTTCAGGTTCACCATGCCGTACTCTGTGACGATGTACATGACGTCGGTACGGGGCGTGGTGATGATTGTGCCAGCTGCCATTTCAAACACAATGCGGCTGCGACGTTGCCCGTGCTTTTCGTATGTCGAGGCCAGACAGATAAACGACTTGCCGCCGGGTGACGCGTACGCCCCTCGCACGAACTGCAGCTGTCCACCGGTCCCGCTGATGTGTCGAAAACCGTCAGACTCCGAGGCGACCTGTCCCTGCAGATCGACCTGGGTGGTGTTGTTGATCGAAACCACTCGCTTGTTCCACATGATCGTGTCAGGGGCATTCGTGTAGTTCACCGGAAAGCACTCGAAGTCGGTGTTGTGATGGAGAGCGGAATACAGCTCGCGCGACCCGACGGCGAAGGTGTACACGATCTTGCCGGGGTCGAGGGCCTTCTCTTTGCCGGTGATGATGCCCGCCTGATACAGGCGGAAGATCCCGTCGGTCAGCATCTCGGTATGCACGCCGAGGTCTTTGACTCCACTTTCCAGCAACAGCCCGCACACGGCGTTCGGCATGCCACCAATGCCGACCTGCAGACAGGCTCCGTCTTCGATCTCGGCGGCGATCCGCTGAGCCACGGCTCGATCGACCTCGCTGGGAGGCGGATTGGGAAGCTCGGGGGCCGGGGCATGGTCGCCTTCGATGATGTAGTCGACCTCACTGAGGTGGACGCCGTTGTTTTCGCCAAAGACGTAAGGGAGGCCGCGTGTGATCTCAACGATCACCATCCTGGCACGCTCCACGATGGCGCGGTGCCACATGTTCGTCGGACCAAAATTGAAGAACCCATCCTGGTCGGGCGGGCAGGTCTTCAGGATGACGATGTCGACCGGATCGATAAACCGGCGATAGTAATCGGGAGCCTCCCCCAGATTCAGCGGCAGGTAGTTGCAGCGAGACTTGTCATGCTGCTTGCGGTCGTATCCCGAGAAGTGCCAGCTGAACCAATGGAAGTGGTCCCCCTCGGGATCCTGCTCCAGCACTGCTCGCGGTCGCATCGAGAGGCACGCCCGGATTTTGACGTTGGTGAGTTCGTCCTTGCGGTCAGCCAGTGCTCGGTCGAACACGTCGGGCTGGCACAGCGAGACCCCATAGTCGAGCCACATCCCGGACCTCACCAATGCGGCAGCTGCCGTGGCCGAGATTGTCTGTGCGGGGGCAAGTGAGTTGCGCATGGGGGAGCGTTGCGAGCGGTGACCGGTCAGAGGGGATTTCGATTGCTCAGTGTGATCGGTCGCACTCTCGGATTGCCAGCCCATGAGACCGACAAGGGGGGCGAGAATGTACCAACCAGAATGCTGGGACTCTCGGCTCAGATCCTGTCATGCCCATCAACAGCCGGGCCATGGCGTCGATTTGACCTGACCGTTCATTCCATTTAGGAAAGGTTTGCGGCCTCGGCCAGAGAACGGATGGACCTCGTGGCAGAGATGCTGTGTTGTTTTGAAATGCGGCAACTTTGGCATTATTCCGCATCAGATTGCAGTCCATCTGGGCAGGGTTGTAGCTGTTGTAACAGTTGGTGTGTGACAAAGTGCATCAGCACGCAAATCCCTTCGTCCGAAGGTTGTCAGCGTTATGCCGCTTTGCATCCACGCCGATCGATGAAGTTGAGATGACGCGGGCCACGGTACTGTCGACGGAAGGAATCCGGACGACGCGCTGATCATCGCTGGCTTCACAGCCGTACTTCCAGGGATTGGACGTTATGTCTTTTAATACATATCGCTACGACCTCGTGCAGAGTGTCGACGCTGTCGATGTGCAGTCCTGGAACGCGGTCAGTGGCTCGGAGCGGAACGCCTACCTCGATCTCCGATTCCTGCGGGCGGTCGAGAACTCATTCGCCAAAGAGGCGTCGTTCTGGTACCTGGTGATTCGGAACGAAGTGGGACGTCCGATCGCGTGTACGTGTTTTACGAAGTACCTGGTCGACAGCGTGTTGATGGCTCCACAGGTCGTCCAAAGCGGCATCGCCGGGGTTAGAAAGCTGTGGCCATCGTTTCTCAAATATCCCATTATGCTGTGCGGTATCCCGGTCAGCACCTGCCACCATCAGCTGGCGATTGCTGAGGACGCCGACATGTCGCGCGTGCTGGCGACGCTAGATCAGGTCGCGGAGAAGCTGGCGCGAGAGTCGGGCTGTCATCTGATTTCGTTCAAGGAGTTCCCACCCGAGGCCGCTGTCCATATGGACGCCCTCAAAGAACAGGGATTCTTATGGGCTCGCAGCGTGGTGGCGTACAGCCTCAAGGGAGATTACAGCTCGTTTGACGAGTACTACGGGTCACGCAGCAAGTCGCGGCGGGCCAAGATACGCAAGACGTTGAAGAAGCTCGAAGAAGCCGGGCTGACATGCGAGGAACGCCGGGGCGGTGACGGGGTTGAGGATCTCTTCAGCGATGATGTCCATCGGCTCTATCTGAACGTGCTCAATCGGGCTGAGGTGAAGTTCGAGACGATCCCCGCCGACTTCTTCCGCGAGCTGGCCCGACAGCTGCCCGAGGAATCGACGTTCACGCTGTTTCGCAAGGACGGGCAGATCGTCGGATTCTGCTGCGGGCTGCGGGGCGAGGAGCACCACAACATGCTGTTCTGCGGGCTCGATTACTCGCTGAACGCTGACGCGGAGTTGTATTTCAATATCCTGTATCGCGGTCTCGGCCACGGGCTGGTCCCCGGCGTGAAGGTCGTCCACATCGGCGCAGCTGCGGATGAGTTCAAGCAGCACATCGGCTGCGTTGGTGAGTCGATGTCGATCTACGTGCGGGCCGTGGGAGCTGTCAGACACTTCCTGCTCAAGCAGGTATTCGGTTTCCTGTTCGACACCAAGCCCCTGCCGGTCACAGCTCCCGCGGTTCCGATGGTGGAAGAGAAGGAACCCGTCGAAGTCCGCCGCGCGGCTTGAGGAATCACATCGGGTGGAACCCGAGACAACTTTACCGGTCGGGCCACCCCGCCACTGCCCAGGGTGTCAGGGAGCCCCCCCCGTCTGCTCCACCGCCTTCGCCAATCTATCAAGGATATCTTTGGATTCACTCACAGCATCCTTGCTTACATCCGGTTCCGCACCATGGACGATTGAATTTCGCAATGTGATTAATTTACGAAGGCGGTCGAAGAGCTCACTGCTGATCCTCTCGTTGTGATAAAGAGATTCGGCCAACCGAATAAGAGATGGACGTCTGCGGAAGGGTTTGTAGTTCGGAGTGACCACCGACTGCATGGAGTCGTCACTGGCTTGCAGCAAAAGATTTTCTATTCCGTTGTAGTTTCTTAAGAAATCTTTAATACTCCCTACTTCCTGTTTAGATACAGGGGGGTCGATCCGAGTCTTAACTTCTTGGCTCGCAATTGCAATCCGCTTTGGAGAAATCACATCAAAGATGAAATAGGCGATTGCGAGCAAACTAGTCGCGAACGATGACTGACCCGCGTTCAAGACAAGTGTCACAAGAAAGGTGTTTCCTTTGCCTTCGCATGCGATTGCGAGATTCGCAAGAAGAAGAGTAAGACCGACCATGAACGTGATGAAAAGAAGTAAACGGAAATATCTCGCCTTCAGGATTTCAACAGTTTCAAAAAGAGTTTCATCATCAGACTCTTCACGGCTCAACTCAGTGCGAAAAAAGATAAAACCTGTAAGAGTCAGACCAAAAATCGCAGCAATCACCTGAGCTGACGTCGAGAAAAGATAAAGGATTTGATTTTCATTCAACGAAATCGCGTAACTACTTTTCGCCACCACGGTGGTACTAATCGTCAGAAACAAGAACACTGCTGAGAAAATAATCATCAAGGATTTTGTGGACAATGCAATTTTCATCTAAACCGTACCTGCGACACTCGGGGTGCATCAACTTGAAACAAACCGATTGATGGCGAGAGTCGTGTAATGCTATCATTAATGGAAGGACAAAGTCTACCGCCTTGTTCAGCTTTTTGCCGTTCTCGCGGCTTTCCACTTTCTAGGCATTTCTTCTGAATTTAGGGCTCGAAGTCGTGCGGACCAACGAGTGACTCGGTGCCCGTGTGCTCGAAAGTCACGCCTTCCGCAGCTGCGGGGGCGGTCGCGAAGACTTCGTTCTCGGTCTTTGGGCCGAAGCGGATTATCGTCGGGCGACGAGGAAAGAAACGGTCTCTATCCAGTCGGGCTCGCCCCGCCCGTCCGTCAATGTACTGGCATGGAGATGATCAGTCCCGCTGTGCGATTCTTAGTGTTCTTGCGGTCGGGGACGTGGCATTTCAGGCAGTGGTTCGACAACGTGATCGGGCCGGCCCGGCGGTAGGTTCCGTTCTCGACCTGTTCGTACGCGGGTTGCCCCGATTTCAGGGCCTTGACCGCTTCTTGCTCGAAGTCATCCCGGGCTGTGTGGTCGGTGTTCATCACCTCGCCCTCCACGGCCAGCCAGCGCAGCTGCACGCCCTCTTCTTTCTCGATCTCGGCGAAGACCTCTTTGAGGGTCGCAGCTGGGAGCAGTAAGCCTTCGTCCTCCTGGTAGTAGCGGTGGTGGACCACTTGCAGCGTGGCATGCATGGCGGTGTGCAGCAGTTCCGCCTGACGCTGTGCCTGATCGCGAGTCGGGATTTTAGTGGTCGTCGATGCCGCCGTTGGTGCGGAGAGTGGTTGTTCGTCCGAGTGGGCCACGGAAAACGCAGCAACGGCTAGAAGAACAACGAGAACAACAGACAGATGTCTCATAAGATCGACTCGCCAGGTGAGGGCACGACGGAAAGGTCCGACGGTTAAGGCGTGGTCACCGGAATGCTGATGACCAGTCCCGCGAACTTCGGCGTCTTGGTCGGCTGGCGGAAGGTTCCTTCGTGGCACGAGATACACCCGTCGTGCAGCGGGATCACCGTTGCACGGCGAAAGTAGCCCCCCTCGATGGTCTCGACATCACTCTTTCCGGCGACGATCTCGCGGACGGCGTGCTTCTCGAATTCGGTTTCGGGCTCGTGGTCGATGCTCATGGCTCGCAGGTTGACCGCGATCCAGCGGGCCTCGGACTTCGAGTTCAGCTTCATCTCGTCGAAGACATCTTCCATCGCCCGGGCGGGAACGACCGACTTCTCGCGATGAAAATACCGGTGGTGCATCACGTCGAGCGTGGCTGTGTAGATGTCGTGCATCAGCTTGGCTCGATCGCGAGCGACCTCGACGGGCACGCGGTCTTTGTCCT
>JAXMBW010000018.1:0-91508 GCA_046349675.1 Planctomycetaceae bacterium
TTCAGCTTCATCTCGTCGAAGACATCTTCCATCGCCCGTGCGGGAACGACCGACTTCTCGCGATGAAAATACCGGTGGTGCATCACGTCGAGCGTGGCTGTGTAGATGTCGTGCATCAGCTTGGCCCGATCGCGAGCGACCTCGACGGGCACGCGGTCTTTGTCCTCGATGACCGGGGCTTTCTTCTTAGGAGGACTCGTCTCAGCAGGCGTCTCTCCCCCCTGCGGAGCGGAGCAGAGAGCGGCTGAAATGAGCGCGATTCCGATCGCTGCCACGGACATGCGAGGGATGAACGGTCGACGGGCCATGTTGAGGGCTCCTGAGTTCAATGGTGTGTCAGCGGGGGCTGGAGAGCAGGGCGACCTCGCCACAAGCCACATCGCACAACGGGACAATGTCACCCGCGGACTGCAGCAGCTCGCCAATCGTGACACGAGAGAACGCCGCCTCGGTCGCAGCGTAGGCCCGGTCGAGTTCCTGATGCAGCGGGCAAAGCCGGGTGTGCGAAGGCAACCCCAGCGGGCAATGACGGATCCGCTCCAGCGGGGCGACGGCGTTCACGACATCCAGAATCGTGGTCTTCGCCGGTTCTGTCGCCAAACGGTAACCACCACCGGGCCCCGAGCGAGACGCCACGAGTTCCGCCTTCACGAGGTCCTGCAACACCTTGTGCAGATACCGACGGGGCACCTTCGTCCGCTCCGCCAGATCCTCTGCCGAATGCGCCGCATCGGGCTCAGCTGCCAGACAGGCCACAGTACGCAGGGCGTATTCGGCGGTTTTCGGGAGCATGTTGAGTACCTCGACTGGAGTGGGGTGAATTCTACACGTTTGTGTGTACAATTCAATCGAGGCATCAAAGATTGCTTATATCGTGGGCAAGCAGTCGCCTGACTCCGAGAGTTCGGCGACTTTTCCCATCAGTGCCCGAGGTTCTCCATCAGGAACAGGCCCGACTTCCCGGGACACACCAGATCAAGGTCACCATCTTTATCGATATCGATCGCAGCCACCTGCAGACCGGTCCCGACGCTGCCCGGGGGGAAGTCCTTGAGCGCCCAGCGGTCCTGAGCATTTTGGGGAGCGTTCAACGCCGGGTCGCCGTGGAAGATCTCGTGCTTGTTCCACTTGTTCTTCTCGCGGTCGTATGTGTAGCTGAAGACTACGGCGGGGTCGGTGTCGCCCGGTTCCACTTCGTGAGCATAGACTCGCTTGCCGGAAATCAGCTCCTCGTCCCCGGCCCCGTCGAGGTTGGCGAACAGCTGGGTGTGGGCCTGCGAGAAGGTCTCGTCAATCACCTGCTTCGTCCACTCTCGCGTGCCGTCAGCTCCCTTCGATTGCTTCAGCCAGTAGAGCCCAAAACCGTGTCCCATGCCCCAGACGACGTCGGTCAGCTGATCGCCATCGATGTCACGGCCCTGAATCAGGATCCCAGCTGCACCGAGTTGGAATTCCGGGTGGAAAGGCCAAGGGGCGCCTGCTTGGGCCGGTTGTTCGCGCCATCCGCTGGGAGTGATGATGTCGACGCGACCATCGCGATTGATGTCACCGACTCCGACACCGTGTCCGGCTCCTTCGGGGCCGAGATCGTGCTTGGTCCACACGACGGTGGGCTTCTGCTGCGTCAGTTCGAACCATGTCACGACGTTCACGGTGTTGGGTAGAAAGTCGAGTTTCCCATCGCCGTTGATGTCGGTCAGTTCCCCCGCCTCGGAATTCCCGGGGACATCGATCTCGTGCTCGATCCACGGTTTGGTCGCGTCACCGCCGGGATTCTCAACCCATCCGACCCGCCGACTGAAGTAGCTGCAGGTCACGATATCGGGTCGCCCATCGCCGTTGACATCGAGTGGCGAGTCGGAAAAGTCCTCGTAGTAGTGCGGGTTCGCCTCGGCGGGGGGCACATTGCGGACCTTGTGCCGGGTCCAGTTCGGGGCCTCGTACCACGAGTCGCCCGAGAAGATGTCGATCTTCCCATCCCCGTTAAAGTCAGCTGCTCCCGCCGCCTCATAGGGGGACTGGTCGTTGATGGTGTGCCGTTTCCAGCGGAGTTCCTTGGCCTTCTCCTCAGCGCAAAGGCCTGAGCCGCAAAGGACTGCGAAACCCAGCAGGGCTGTCGAGATCGATTGTGTCCGGACGGAGAGAATCGAGTGGAAACGCATCATCGAACTCCAATGTGGATGGCTCAAAGTAACCAGGAGAAAGCGTAGCGTGTCCCCCGTGCCATGGGGAAGCGGTAGGCCGCGTCGTGGGTGGTTCCGGGGGCTGCTCCCTCTCCCCACAGATATCGATTGAGAAACTGAGGAGGCACAAATGTGGGGAGAGGGCCGGGGTGAGGGGCTGGGCGATCCCCCCATTACCCCAATCCTCTCCCCCGCAGCCATGTTTTTCCTAAGTTCACATCGATTGCGGTGGAGAGGGAGTAAGACATCCTGTGACCAATCAATGCCTGGATCGCAACTCGTTGTGATGAAACGGGAAGCCGCGTCGTTGCTCGCCATACCCGTTCGCCCGTATGATTCTTCGCTCGTTCCGTCCGTTCCTGGGAGATTTCGCCGTGTTCAAGTGTGTTGCACTCGTGGGTGCCACGGGGGCTGTGGGCCGCATCATGCGGCAATTGCTCGAAAGTCGTCACCTGCCGGTGGAGCGTTATCGCTTCCTGGCCTCTGCTCGCAGCGCGGGTAGCACGATCGACTTCCTGGGGAAACCGATCGTGGTTGAGGAACTGACGAAGCAGGCCTTCGCCGGCTGTGATCTGGTCATCGCGACGACTCCCGATGACATCGCCCGCGACTATCTTCCCTCTGCGGTCGAAGCTGGAGCCACCGTCATCGATGAGTCGGGCTACTGGCGCATGGACAAGAACGTCCCGCTCGTTATTCCCGAGATCAACCCGCAGGAGGCCCTCAAGGTCAAAGCCGGGATCATCTCCAGCCCCAACTGCTCCACGACCCAGATGGCACTGGCTCTCAAGCCGCTGCACGACTACGGCAAGGTCAAACGCGTCGTCGTCTCGACCTACCAGGCGACCAGCGGGATCGGAGTCCAGGGGCAGAAGGAACTCATCGAAGGCACAGCTGCCGCTCTCAAAGGAGAGAGCTACAACTACACCGCCTTCAAGCACCCCATCGCCTTTAACTGCATTCCGCAGATCGGTGGCCACAAGGAAGACGGCTACACCAGCGAAGAAATGAAGATGGTCTACGAGACTCGCAAGATTCTCGGCGACGAATCGATCATGGTCTGCCCGACAGCTGTGCGTATCCCCGTGTCGAACTGCCACAGTGAATCGATCATGGTCGAGACCGAGCGTCCGATCAGCCCGGAAAAGGCTCGCGAGCTGTTCGCCAGCTTCCCCGGCATCAAGGTCGTCGACGACCTGAACAACAGCCAGTACCCACTGCCGTCGACCTCCGATGGCTGTGATCTGGTCTACGTGGGCCGGATCCGCAAGGACATCTCCCACCCGAACGGATTGGCTTTCTGGTGCGTGAGCGACAACCTGCGTAAGGGAGCGGCGACCAACGCCGTCCAGATCGCGGAACTAATCGCGAAGCACCGCTTCGGCTGAGTACTCAACAACAGCCCGGTCGTCTCAGTGACGTCTGGGCTGTTTTTCTGGGATCGAGCCATCGAGAACCTCTCGATGTTCGCTGGGACCACGGATACAATTTCGCACACTCCGGGGGCGGTGGTCGATCGTACCCGACGGAGGATTCGCCCCCGATCGTCTTGAAGGATGCATCATGGTTTCTCCGCGTTTGGCTCTGGGTCTGGCCCTGTCTCTCTGCGTCGCTGGCTGCAATAAAGAACAGTCCGCAGCCCGGACTTTTGATGAGAACAAAGACAACGTCACCAACACCGCTCCTCCCGAAGCCCATCACGAGCACGGCCCCAATGGCGGCCACGTTCTGGAACTGGGCGAAGAGGAATACCACGCCGAAGTGGCGATGGATCAGTCCCGTAAGCTCACCGTCTTTCTGCTGGACGAGCACGTCAAGGGAGCCAAGCCCGTTGAGAACGGAAGCGTGCAGATCGTCACCAAGGTCGATGGCAATGACGTGACGCTCGAACTCGTCGCAGCTCCCCTCGAATCCGAGAAGGACGGCAAGAGCTCCCGCTTCGAACTGGCTGCCGACAAGGTCCCCGGTGCGGTGATGGACATCGAAGGCCTGACCGGCAACCTGACCCTCAAGGTTGGCGACAAGACCCTCACGACTTCGTTGACCGAAGAGCATGATCACGGACACGACCACGGGCATGACCATGATCACGAACATGAGCACAAGGACGAGAAGAAGTAACAGCTCCCATTGTGTCGTTGTGTCTCAGCTTTCAGACTTCCGAGGTCCCGCGATCTCGGAAGTCTTTCTCATTCCGGCGGGGCGGACTGGTTCAGGTCTGTCGCTCGCGACTCAGCTCCCAGTAGGACAGACATGCCTGTCTGCCCCAATCACAATCTGACTCGGACCTCTACCATCTTTGCTGCCAAAGTGGGCCGCCATGAAGAACACCAAACAGATCACGGGGCGTCGGCGAGTTCGCTTGAGTACCCTCGATGATATTCTGGCCGACGCCGAGCTGTTGGCCTCTGGACCGATCAAGGCGGTCGGCAACTGGTCCCCCGGCCAGATCTTTGAACACCTCGCCCGAGGATACACTCTCCCGCTGGATGGTGTGGTGTTGCCGATCCCGTTTTACGTGCGTTGGGGAGCCCGGCTCATGCTCGGGATTTTCCTCCGTAATGGCATGCCGGCTGGCATCAAGCTCGATGGCGAGGCGGCCGAAGCTCTGGTTCCACCTGACAGCACGGAGACACAAACCGGTCTCGATGATCTCCGACGCGGAATCGCTCGCTGGAAAGCCAAGACGATCGTCCCGCGTCACTCCGTTTTCGGCAATATCTCGGATGAGCAATGGACTCAGATCCACTTGCGGCATGCGGAACTTCACCTGAGCTTCCTCTCGCGGGCCACGGAGTCGCCGAACGATTCGAGACTCACGAATTAGCCGGGAGGCTTGCCCTCTCAGAAACCATGATGGCCTCTCGATGAACCGCTTCTTCTTCGGCAACTTTGACTTTGAAGAACAGCTGCGGGGGCATGCTCAGCGCCCGGCGAAGCTGGAGCGGCTGATACTTGAAATGGCGAGTTGCTGGTTGGCGGTCGCTGACACGGATGATCGCATCTGGTGCCCGGGTCAGCTTTCGGAGGAGTTCCTCAGCTCGCTGTCGCATTGGAGATTGCCGGCAAGCATCTTCGTTAGAGATGCCGCCCACATCCCCCGGGACATGGAGTTCGTTCCCTGGGGGTGGTCTGAGTCTGCGATTGAATTCGGCACGCAGCATGGTCTGGTGGTCGATCATCCGCCGTTGGAAGTGGTACGCCTCGCGAACAGTCGGGAATACTCGGCGTCGCTTGAGGCCTCGAACGCGCAGCCGGGCTCGTTGGCCACATTGTGTCGTTCGATCGAGGCGGTGCGGGCTTGCATCGACTCACTTCCCCGCAGCACCAAGTGGGTCATCAAAGCCAACTGGAGCCACGCGGCCCGCGAACGCATTCTTGGTCAGGGATGCGAACTCACTCCGGCGGCCCTGGCCTGGATCAACCAGCGAATCTCACGTGATGGTGTCGTATGCTGGGAGTCGTGGTTATCGCGAGAGGCTGAGATCGGCATCCAGTGGCACATCACTCCCGGCAAACCGCCGCAGCTGATCGCGGTGACCGAGCTGCTCGTTGATCCCCGGGGGCAGTACGCCGGGACGCGGGCATTTGAGGCAGCAGGGGCACTCCCCGATTGGGTCACTCAAGCTGTGGAAGCTACGCGTCCCGCCGTTGTCGATCTGGCCCAGCGTTGCTACTTTGGTCCGGTCGGCATTGATGCCATGCGGTACTTCGATCCTGGATCCCACACCTCACGCATCCGCCCGTTCCAGGATATCAACGCTCGCTGGACCATGGGCCGTCTCGCAGCTGGCTGGTTCGAAAAGCTGGGACGCCCGGCCACCTGGTGCCATGGGGTGGGGCAGGTTGGAGATGATGACGCCTTGGGCGCCTCAATGATTCCCACCAGTCCCACCCAGCTCGACGGTTTGCCAGTCTCGCACCAGACCTGGCTGAGTCTCCCGAATTCTTTATCGCCGTGAGCATGGCGAGTGCGCTGCGACAACTCTTGAGGGCTCGGGCAGAGCGATCGAGGGAAAGCATCAATTGAAGAGCGTTTCCCCTCGGCTTAACCCTCATGATGGCCGGAATCGTGGCGTGGACCGATCGAACGGCCGATCACAAAGGTCTTGACCGTGATCTGATGGCCCGGGCCAGCTACACTCCCGGCTGAACGGATGCCCGGTGTTTGTGCTTTGATGGGACTGAACTTCATGTTCCGACTCGGTTTGATCTGCAGCCTGCTGCTGACGTGTGCCACTCTTTCGGCCGAGGAGGTCCGTCACTCCTTCTTGGTGGCTGGCCCCTCGTTTACGGGCATCATCGGAGAGGATGGCAGAGAGCAGTGGGATAGCGGTCGCCCCGCCGCCCGCGATGGGTTTGTGTTGCCCGGTGGAAATGTTCTGATCGCATGGAGTGACGAGGTCAAGGAGTTCACCCCCTCCCACGAGGTGGTCTTTGCCTATCGGCTCTCCTCACTGAACAAGGAAATCGGAACAGCTGTGAGATTGGAATCGGGTCGGACATTGATCACGGAGCTGGGGGAGAAACCCCGGTTGCTGGAAGTGAACGCCGATGGCTCAATCGCCGTGGAGTGCCCGCTACAGCCCGAGACCGATAACGCCCACATGCAGACCCGCATGGCTCGCAAGCTGGCGAATGGAAACTACCTGGTGCCGCACCTGCTGGCTTTTCAGGTTAAGGAGTACAAACCCAGCGGAGAGGTCGTCCGCTCGATCGCGACCGACTTGCCGGAACTCGGAGGGCGAGCGGAAGAGAACTGGCCCTTCACCGCGATTCAACTCGCGAACGATCGCGTGCTGGTCAATCTGACTCATGGCAACAAGACCGTCGAGTTCGACCAGGCGGGGCGTGTGGTCTGGCAGGTTAGTAACGCTGACTTTCCGGACCAGAAGCCGTTTGCCGATCCCTGCGGCGGGCAGCGGTTGCCGAACGGGAATACGGTGATTGCCAGCTACGCTTCGCAGGGGCCGATCAAGGTCTTTGAGGTGACACCCGACAAGAAGATTGTTTGGACTTACACCGGGCCACATCGGGCACACGAGATCCAGATCCTGACGACCAATGGGAAACCCGTCACCGAGGTCTTGAAGTAGCGACAGGCCGTTGTTGTTTCCGGACCTTCCTCCGGGGTTCGAATCCACTCCTCTCAAGTTTGCATTGCTGGAATCACATTCATGAATTTTGTCCCGACTGAACTTCCGGAAGTCGTCGTGGTGGAGCCGAAGGTGTTCGGCGATTCACGAGGCTTTTTCATGGAGGTGTTCCACGCCGCCCGGTTTGCCGAAGCAGGGTTACCAACCGAGTGGAAACAGGACAACATTTCGCGGTCGCAGAAGAACGTGTTGCGCGGGCTGCACTTCCAGTTGACCCAGCCGCAGGGGAAGTTGGTACGGTGTCTGCGCGGGGCGATCTACGATGTCGCCGTCGATGTGCGTCGCAGCTCCCCCACGTTTGGCAAATGGGTCGGCGTCGAGATTTCGGAAGAGAACCGCCGGGCGCTCTATGTGCCGGTTGGTTTTGCGCACGGGTTTTGCGTGCTGTCCGATCTGGCCGATGTGGAGTACAAGTGCACCGACCTGTATGCACCGCAGCATGAGCGGTCGCTGATCTGGAATGACCCCACAGTCGGCATAAAGTGGCCGCTGACTGGCGAGGCCCAACTGTCGCAGAAAGACCTGCTCGGCAAGTCGCTCGCGGAGCTAGAATGCTACGCATAGGCTGAACCTCGAACCGGCGAGGTGATAGAATACCTGCTCCTCTAGATTGATGGGCAGACGATGACTTCGCAAGCGATTCCCGAACCGAGTTCACGGTTGGCACTGACCTGTGGCGATGTGGCTGGCGTCGGGCCCGAGGTCGTGGTTCGCAGCCTGGCGGTGTTGCTGCCTCTGTGCCGCTTGAAGGCGGTGATTGTCGGTTGTCCCACAATCGTTCGGCGAGCTCTGGAGCTGGTCTCGCTCGACTGGGAAGTCGTCGTTATCGACGAATGCGGAGCCGACTGGTGCCGGGAAGGGCGACTGGTCGTCTGGAATCCTGCCTCGACCGATGTGAGGGATGTTCCCGTGAGTGGCGCGGATGGTCGTGCGGGCCAGGCGGCATATGACTGGCTGGTCGCGTCGACTCGGGCGGCATTGACTGGCCAGATCGATGCCATCGTCACAGCTCCGCTCAGCAAGCTGGGGCTGTCGCGGGCGGGCATTCATTTTCCGGGGCATACGGAGATCCTGGCTGCGGAGTGTGGTGTCGCTGAGGTGGCGATGATGCTCTACCTGCCACCCGGCGAACCATTGGCACCAGAGCATTCACTTTCGATTGCTCACGCCACGTTGCACACATCAATTGCCAGCGTGCCGGGTTTGCTGACTCGTGAACGAGTGCGTGAGACGATCCAGCTGGTCGACGGGTTCCTGAAGCGAATCGGCGAGGAGCCGCGGATCGGGGTCTGTGCCTTGAATCCGCATGCGGGTGAGGAAGGTCTGTTCGGTGATGAAGAGGCCCGCGTGATCGCCCCCGCGGTGAAAGAAGCTCGCACACTCGGGATCAACGCGAGTGGTCCGCGCCCAGCTGACACCCTCATCAAGTCGGCGGTCGAGGGACGCTACAACGGCGTCGTGGCGATGTACCACGATCAGGGACACATCGCGTTAAAGCTGATTGGGTTTCATCGGGCGGTCAATGTGACGCTCGGCTTGCCGATCATTCGCACCAGCCCGAGCCAGGGAACCGCGTACGATATCGCCTGGTGCGGTCAGGCCGACCCCAGTGGAATGGTGTCTGCCATAGAGACTGCGGTAAGATTAGCGGAACCGAATGAGTCCCCATGACGGCGCGTGACTGCGTCTGGGTGGCTTTCCTCCAACCCCTGGTGGGGATACATCAATGACGCGACCGCAGAGATTAGCCGTTCAATTCTTCGTACTGACATACGTGCTGACTTTGGGGGTGAATGGGGAAACTGAACTCCAGGCCGCTGGCCAGCTGCGGGCTGGAGCAGCCAAGGTTGATATCTCGCATCCCGATACGTTGCCGGTGAACGACCCGCCGTATGTGAAGGCGCTGGTCCTCAAGGATGACACCACGACTGCGGTCGTGATCACGATGGATGTCGTGTCGATCGGAATGATCGGGACGGTGCCGAACGACTACATGGATAAGATCCGGGCGAAGTTGAAGGCCGATCTGGGAATTCCTCCGCATGCATTACTGGTCAACACGAGTCACTGTCATGCGTCGATCTGTGGTGACATCGACGCAAAGACGGTGGAGTGCGTGAAGGCGGCGTGGGCGAAACTGGAACCGGTGCGTGGTGGGCCGGGCAGTGGTTATGAGGACCGCGTCTCCGAGAACCGCCGGTTCAAGCTCAAGAGCGGTAAGACCGCCGACGCGCGGCACGCGTACTCGCTTCCCGGTGATGAAGAGTTCGCCGAAGTGGGGCCCATCGACCCGCAGATTGGCCTCTATCGGTTTGACCGCCTCGACGGCACGACGCTGGCGGTGATCTACAACTACGCCGTGCATCCGATTCAGCAGATGCCCAATGGGAAGAACACTGCGGACATGACGGGGTTCTCGTCCCAGGTGGTGGAGGACTGCTTCGGTGAGGACACGACAGCTCTCTTCATTCAGGGGTGTGGCGGAGACATCAACCCCGTGCTGTACAAGGACGTGTCAGCTCCTCGCAATGCGGAGACGCTGGGGAGCCTTCTCGGTGTCAGCACGATGAAGGCTGCCCGCAAGATCAAGCCGGGCGACGTGGGCGAGTTCAAGATCGTCAGCCAGATGCTGGAGCTGCCGCGGGCCGACTTTGCGGAGCGGATCGACCGCCTGAAGGCTGAGCGGGACAAGCTCGTCGCGTCACTCGGCGGGACGAGTCAGAACTTCAAGACGTTTTTGCCGCTCGCAGTGAATCACGGGCTGTCGAAGGATTACCCGTCGTACTATGCCCACCGGTACATGCATGATCGCAAGCTGGGGCGGGACGACTACGACCGGCTCGATGCTCAGAACAAGCAGAACATGGCCGCCTATCTCGCAAATATCCATACGATGGAGGAGATCACGCGGGTCCAGACGAACATCCGGCTCCTGGAACTGCATCAGGGGCAGAACGTCGCAGCTGGCAAGCGGACGCTGGATGTCGAGCTGATGGGTCTGCGGCTGGGGGATTTTCGGTTGTTGACGTTCCCGGGCGAACTGACGGTGCAGATCGGGCTGAACCTCAAGAAGGCCGATATGCGTCCCAACACCTTCATCGCCGGGTACACCAACGGGTACATCTACTACGCCCCGACTGCGGAACAGCTGCGCAATCCGGGGGCAGCGCAGGAAGACTGCGATACGCTACTGGCTCCGGAGTGGCAGGAGATGTTTGAGAAGAATGCGTTGGAGATGCTGAAGGGGTTGTGATTGACAACGCAAGTGGTGAATGATTCGTTGAGGTGCATTTAGAGGAGGTTTCTGTGAGTTCAACTCGAATGGTCGAGGATCTTGTCTACGAGTCTTATTGGATGCCGACAAAGCTTAAATTGCCGAGGCCTTGCAAAACTCCTCGTGGGAATAGCGTTAAAGTTGTGGTTGTCTGTCTTGACGTTGAGTACGAAATTGTCGACGGGAGGATTGTCTTGATCCGGGCGTCATTGGCGAAAACGCCCGTAGATTGTAGGCGCTGTTATCACCCCGCCAGATCATCCGTTGGATTCTTCGGGAATGTTTACTCGCCTTACACGGGAGAAGAATGGTATGCCAATGAACTGGATTTATATCCCGAATACAAGCTTCTACAGGCGTTGATAAAGGAGCAGTGCTCAAAACGAGGGTATGAATTGAGGAATAAGCTACTGGAGGAATGGCCAATGAAAGATCGGCAATCTGCGGCAAGAGACTTTATTGATGCGATTAATCTTCAGTTACCAATAGATTTGGTTGGCGAAATGATTCAGGAAAGTGAATCAAGGCGAGTTCGGCTGAACTACGTGAAGTCATCGGAGGTCCTGTCTAGGCGTGATGTAACGATCCACGGAGTAAATCCTGCCAGGAATTTCATCTTGCTGACAGACCACAAGGATGGAGTTAACAAAAATTTCTTTCTAGAAAAAGTGACAGATGTAGAGCCTGAGGTGCCATATCGCCGAAGGTGACCACTGGGACTGTTGAGGGGACTAAGGTTTGAGGGTTGTTGAAATGGTTAGTGGGGTGGGGCTATGAGTGCTTCTTCAAGGGCAGGAACCGCACTTCTCGTCATCGGGACGCTGGCTCTCGTGGTCATCGCCATTCCGAACTTGCGGTACTCCGTGCCGTGGCCTTGGTTTCATTCGGCGTTGCCGATCTGGATTCTGTTTGCTCTTGCAGCTGTGGCGGGTGGCTTGCGGCTCTTATGGCGGGCTGATTATGGCGGGACCGATTGGAACCCCGAGAAGCCGGGCCAGCGGTTCACGACAGCTGTGCTGTACACGCGAAATGATTGTCCGCTGTGCGAAGAGGCTTATGAGCTACTGACCGAATACGCGAGATTTCTGCCTCCGCTGACGGTCGTGGACATCGCACGCGACCCCGAGTTAACGCGGTTGTATGGGACTTCGATCCCCGTATTGGAGTTGGACGGAGAGATTCACTTTCGCGGTGTGGTGTCGCAGGTGCTGTTGCGGCGACTGATCCGAATGACGGAACCCGAGGAATAAGTACGGCTGCAAAAAGGTAAGGGGCGGGAAAACGAATCGCCACTCATTTTCACTGATCCGGAAGTCGAACAATGCGGAAGTGTGGGGCCTGAGAGACGCTCGCTTAAAGAGGTTTTATCAGTGGAGATTAGTGGTTGTTACTTTTTCTCATCCTCTCTGCGATAGAGGTGAGTTGATGCCGGTGGGGCAGCTGCTGATTACTCTTCAATGCTCCAGCGGGGAGTGAGTTTCACGGGTCGGCTGAGCTGGTCGCAGATGCGGGTGACGACGAAATCGATCAAGTCCATGATGGATTGCGGCTGATGGTACAAGCCGGGCATCGCGGGGAGGACGACAGCTCCAGCTTCAGTGACTCGACGCATGTTGTCGAGCTGGATGAGGCCGAGCGGGGTCTCTCGCGGGACGACGATGAGCTTGCGGCGCTCCTTCAAATGGACATCGGCTGCCCGTTGGATGAGGTTGGTCGACATTCCCTGAGCGACCGAGGCCAGTGTCCCCATCGAGCAGGGGCAGATCACCATCCCGGCAGTGGGGAACGACCCGCTGGCGATGCCGGCGTCGTAATCCTGATACCCGTGCGTGATCAGCTGTCCGCGAGAGACGTCACCGTTGACGGTGGTACGTGCTTTCCACCAGGGGATCTCGGCGGTCAGGAGGCGTTGAGCGGTGATGCCACCGGCGAGCGAGAGCTTGAGTTCCGTCTCGAAGACGCGATGCGCTGCCGGGCTGACAACCAGATGAACTGTTGCCCCCTGACATAACAGGACTTCGACAAGGCGGACGCCGTAAGCGGATCCGCTGGCTCCGGTGAAGGCGACGACGACGTTGTCAGCGGAGGAACGGGACACGGGGGCCTCGATGTCGGTGGTGTGTGTGAGTCACGGAGTATAGACACGTTATCCGATCGGCCCGCGAGTTTCTTTTCTGTGGCACCGGTGGAGGGGCATCAGCGGGAGGCCAGGCGTTTTAACCACTGACGGATAGCAGGTTTGTCGAGCACCTGGACCTCATCAATGCTGGCTCGCAGGCACTTGAAATGCCGTACCGAAGACCACGATGGGTAGTGGGTGGGCGGGCCGAGGAGGACCACTCGGTAGCCATCGACGATAGAGATGTCGCTGAGAGACCCCTCTCCCCAGATCCAATGACGGGCAGCCTCTTCGCCTGCTGTGAGCTTTCCCTCCGGAGTGATCGCTGTGGACTGGTAGAGATTCCAGGTCCCGGTGATGGTCTCCCGAGTAAATTGAGGACCAATTCCAGAAGCGATTTCAAAAGCACTTTGGCTGATGCGGCGGCGTTCGAACCAGCCGCGCGGGAAGGCCTCCAGCAGAAGTGTGTTGAGCTGAAAGTTGTCGCTCACACCAGACACCCGGGCGGTGATTCCGGTCTCTTTCACCGGGTCGATCACGAGCAGCGGCTCCCGGTCGAGGACGTTCAGCAGTTTCTCGAGCCAGTATGCACCTTCGTGGCGGTTGGAGAGTGGTTCGAGGACTGGCAGGAAGACTTTCGCCCGATTTCTGGAAGGGACATCAAGACTGTAGAGGGCGACACAGGCGGGCCAGATCGCCCCGAGATAGTTCCATGCATCGCGGGCCAGCGGGTGGGCGGCGGAGAGTTCCTCGAAGGCTTGAACGCCGACTTTCTCGATCAGTTCGTAGTGGGCTTCCTCATCCTCGGCACTGGCAAATGAGGTTCTGTTTGGAATGGCGAGCTGTTCGCGTTTCTGGCTTTCGCGGGCGAGGTAGGATGCTTGCGGGAGGATCTCGTCGAGTAGACGCCGGAGGATCTCTTCCATCCGCCCGGGCCAGGCCCCTTGCTCCAGCAAAGCACCGCATACTCCCGAAAGAAAACAGGCGGGGCCGGTGGGGCGCTCGTCGACGATGGAAAGCAGCGTGTCGAACTGGCTCTGGCGTTCCTCCCGTGTCAGAAGGGAGCAGGCGTTGAGGAATGTCTGGATCGCCTGCTGAGCGGTGGCCTGATCGACTCGTTCCGCTTCGAGGGCTTGCATCAACGTGGCTGCGGGGCCGGTGGGAGGGACGAGTGGCATGGCCGGAGTGTCTTCAGTGGAGATGAATGGGCGAGTGTCGGGAGTGAGTGATTCACTGTGATGAGTGAGGGGCACCGTCTCGATGCGGGGCGTTGGTGTGTTCTTGAGTCGGATTGCGACTCTCCCTCGCTGACGCTTCGGGTTGGTGTGGCAGGTGAATCACTGGGGGCTCGTGATCGCTTCGAGGACTGACTGGAGCAGGATGCTGCTGCCGATGGGGAGAGCGGATTCGTCGATGTCAAAATCGGTGGCGTGGAGTGGAGGGCTGGGAGATCGCCCGGGGAGGGCGGAGCCGAGGCGGAGCATGGCTCCCGGGCAGTGGGCCATGTAACTGCCGAAGTCCTCAGCTCCCATGCTGGGGAGGTCGACAATGTCGCATCCGGTGTCGCCGACCACACGGCGGGCGGCCTCGTGCATGCACTTCATGGCGGCGTGATCGTTGATGACCGCGTCGTCCTCGGCGGGGATGGTCAGGGAGATCTGTGTCCCGCTGGCGGAGGCGATGCCCGCGAGGATTTCTTTCAATCGGCGATTCATAGTCAGGCGAGTTTCGGCGTCGGTGGTCCGCAGCGTGCCGAGGATCTCGACTCGATCGGGGATTACGTTACAGGCATGTCCCCCTGCCAGCTTGCCAATCGTAAATACGGCGGGGTATCGGCAGTCGGCAGAGCGGGGTAGCCAGTTGTAGAGAGCTGTAACGAGCTGGGCTGAGGTCGCGATCACATCGTTCGTCTGGTTGGGGCGAGCGGAATGGCCCCCCTGGCCTTCAATGGAGATGTGGACCTCGTCGCAGTTGGCCGTGAGTGCTCCGTAGCGGATGCCGACTTTCCCTGCGGCACGGTCGGGATCGACATGCAGAGCGAAGATCATACGGGTGTCGTCGACGGCTCCCTGAGCGACCATCGCCCGGGCACCGTATGAATTCTCTTCGGCGGGTTGGAAGACGACTCGCAATCGGCAACCCAGACCGAGTTCGCGCAGCTGAGCGGAGGTCGCCTGGGCGGCGAGCAGGGCTCCGAGGGCCATTGTGGTGTGAGCGTCATGGCCGCAGGAGTGGCAACGACCGGTGACTTGGGATTTGTAGTCGCAGGTCTTGGCATCGAGGATCGGCAGGGCGTCGATATCGGCCCGCAACGCGATGCGTGGTGTAGTCGGCGTGCAGTGTCCCCAGTCGAGGTCAGCGATGACACCGAGACCGTCCTGGGCCAATTGAGCGGTGATTCCCGCCGTAGTGAGCTGGGACTGGATGTACCGGGAGGTTTCGATCTCCTGGCAGCTGAGTTCGGGGTGCTGATGCAGGTAGCGGCGGGTGGCGACGAGGCGGGGGGTGAGCTTTGTGACCTCCGCGTTAATGGCCGAGTAGAGGTCGGTGAGCGAGTGAGTGGGAGATTGTGAGGTCATGGGGCGATCCTTCACTCCGTTATCCGTCAACTAGCGAAATGAGAGCGGCAGGCGTAAGCCTGCCGAGGCGTGAAGTGTCTCTGTGTGTTTGGTCGCGGTCTCTGTGTGTTCACGAGAGAATGGCGAGTTGAGCGGTTCGGGCTCAGAGACGGTTGGACTCCTCGGCGGGCTGACGCCCGCCGCTCTCGTTGGAGGGAGTATGATGTTACACGGAGGGAGTCTGATCGACGATGCGGATCGCCCCGTTACAGAATTTGCAGGAGACATTCATGCCGATGTAACGCTCGGAGGCTCGCAACTCCTGGTGGCAATGCGGGCACGGGGCATAAACGCCGAGCCGCGTGACCGAGGGGCTGCCGATCTGGAGATGGAAGGTATAGCTGCAGTGACGGCAGGAGACTTTCTTGCCCCGGAACCTCAGGCTGTTACGCAGCTCGCGAGTGCACTGGGGGCATTTGATGAAGTCTCCCTTGACCGGGGCATCCACGACGGCGAGGACCTCACGCAGAGGGACGAAGTCGGGATACTCGATCTCACGGGGAACCAGTTCCGAATTGAGCAGTGCACGACACGTCGCACACCGAATCAAACGGGCTGGCATCTGATCTCCGCACTCGGGACAAGGTCCCCCGGGCCATGCGGGCATGTTCACAAACTCCTCAATCACCAACAGTGCCAGGGCATCGTTGGGCAGTCATCAATCGCCATCGGGTCCAGAGAGGCGCGAACTGGGCTCAATGGGTGTTCAATCGCAATGTTACTTCGTTCGGGCCGTTTCGGTCTTGGCTTTCAAGCAAGCCAAGGTGTGAAAGCCCCTCAGATAGAGACGGCCATTCGCCACAGCTGGGGTGGAAAACGAATCGTCTCCCAGAGGACTGAATCCGTGGAAATGATAGGTGTCGCTGGCATCGACGACGGCGACCTGTCCGTCTTCCGAGATGCTGTAGAGCTTACCGTCGATCGCGATCGGTGACCCCGTGAAGTTCTTACCGACTCGCTGGACCCAGAGGTCTTTGCCAGTCTCAGGATTGGTACAGACCACCATGCCATCATCGGTCCAGAGGAAGAGCCGCCCATTCACATAGATGGGCGTCGGGACATAGGGGAGATACTTGGTTCGGGTGAACACGACCTTGCCCGTCTTGTTGTCTTCGCCCCACGGATCTGTCGCACAGAGCAGGTTGCCGCGGCCCCCCTTACCGCTGGTCCCGATCACGAGCTTGCCTGCCTGAACGAGTGAGCTGCAGGTGCGGTCGGGAATCGTCCCGGTTGACCAGAGCTGTTGCCCGGTCTGGAGGTCGAGAGCGGTGTGGCCGGAGATGCCCGCCTGGCAGATGAGAACAGGAGGGTGTCCTTCGGCTTCGTAGATCAGAGGCGTGGAGTAGCTGGCTTCGCGGATTTCGCGGTTGACCTTCCAGATCTCTTTGCCGGTCTTACGATCGACAGCAACGACCATGCTGGGGCCGCGCTGGTCACTGCACAGGAACACGGTCTCGCCATAGACGATCGGCGACATGCCCTGGCCGTGCTGGGTGTCGATGGGACCGAGGTCATACTCCCAGACTTTCTGGCCCGCATGCGTGTAGGCCTGGAGCAGGTGGTGGCTGTCGTCGCCGAAGGTGATGTAGACGCGTTCCTCGTCGACGGCCGGTGTGGCGGAGGCGTAGCTGTTCTTCTTATGCAGATTGTTTTTGCCGAGAGTGACGGTTTCGGCCCAGCGCTCCTTGCCCGTCAGGGCGTCGAAACAGTGCAACGTGCGGGCTCCCGTCGGCTCGCCTGTTGCGAGGAACAGAGCATCCTTCCAGATCACTGGAGACGAATGGCCGGTTCCGGGGAGCGTGATTTTCCACTCATAGTCGTCCTCGGACCACTGAGTGGGCAGTCCCTTGAGGTCGCTGAGGCCCGAACCGTTCTCACCTCGAAAGCGAGGCCATGTGTCCTGAGCCAGTGCGGGAACGCCGAAAGCGATCACGCCAAAAAGGACGAGCAGACGCAGCATGGTGTAGCAACCCCGTATACGTGGTGTGTCATGATAGGATGACGCGCCCGCCCGAGAGTTTCAATCTGGCCGTGATGTTTACCTGACGCAATCACGCCCCGAGAGCGTCGGGCGTCAGCCCGCCGAGGGGGGATGTGTCTCTGAGCACGTGATGCAAAGAGTGCTTGAGAGAGTCGCCGTGTGGCAGGAGTGGGCACAGAGACGGTTGGACTCCACGGCAAGCTGACGCCGTGCCGCTCTTCGGGGAGGGGAGTCTACGTCTGGCTGGCGTCGATCCATTTGGGGGTGTTGACCGGGGCTGCGGATCGCATCTGAGAGAGCAGGGCGTCAGGGCGGTTGGCGACCAGCAACAGGTCGCGGTGGACTGGTTTCAGGAGCTGCTGGTTCGTGGCGTGGTCGAGGAACTGGAGGAGCAGATCGAAGTAGCTGGCAACATTCAGCAGGCCGATCGGCTTGGAGTGCATCCCCAGCTGAGCCCAGGTCCAGATCTCGAACAGTTCCTCAAAGGTGCCGAGCCCGCCGGGGAGGGCGATGAACCCGTCAGAGAGTTCGGCCATCATCGCCTTCCGCTGGTGCATCGTGTCGACGACGTGCAGCTGGGTCAGTCCGGCATGGGCGACTTCGCGATCGGCGAGGGCTTGCGGGATGACACCCTGAACGCGGCCCCCGGCCTCCAGCACCGCATCGGCGAGGACTCCCATCAGGCCGACGCGTCCACCGCCATAGATCAATTCCAGTTTGGCCGCGGCGAGAGTCTGGCCGAGCTCGCGAGCCGCAGCCGCGAAGCTGGGGGAGCTGCCGATGCTCGAACCGCAATAGACACAGATGGACTTCATGGTGTGGAATCCTGGAGGAGAGGCTCGAGATCGGGAATATTTCGCGGTTACTGTTTGCGACATTAAGTATCTGATGTGTATTCGAGCATGTGCGTCTTGCCGATCACATCATTAGTCTGGTGAGCGTTCGGCGTTAGCCGGATGGTGCTTCAACGCATGGGGTTTTACACGGCGTTCACTTCAGAGTCGACGCGGAGAAGTACCGGGGGGCTGACGCCGCCCCGCTCGCCGGTGGGATGGTCGCCCTCACAGTCGAGACTTTCGATCATCCCCATTCATGAAACACATGAATGCAAAAGCCCAGTGGAACTGTCCACTGGGCTCGTGTGGGAGTCAATCGCGATTACTCGCCGGTGAGTCCCTTGTTGAGACGCTCGAGGGCTTCGCTCTCGATCTGGCGGACTCGCTCACGGGTCAGGCCGAGGATCTCGCCGATTTCCTTCAGTGTCTGCGGCTGGCCATCGTCGAGACCGAACCGCATACGAAGGATGGTCGCTTCGCGGGGGTCCATGGTGGCCAGCATGCGATTCACGTGCTTGAGGTTGTCGTTTTCCAGCAGCTCATCTTCGGGCCCCGGGTGTCGCTCGTCGGCCACATGATCGCTCATGTTCCAGTTGTTGTCGGGGTCTTCCGTCTGGGGCGTGGTGTTGTAGAGCTGGATCGCTTTCTTCACGATCTTCAGCTTCCGGGCGGGGAGTTCGAGGTGCTTGGCGACCTCCTCCACGCTGGGGGTGCGACCGAGCTGGTCGGACAGCTGGGCATTGGCCCGCCGCCACTTTGTCAGCACTTCGACCATGTAGGCGGGGATGCGGATCGTCTTGCCGGAGTTGATGATCGCCCGCTTGATCGACTGCTTGATCCAGTAGCTGGCGTAGGTGGAGAACCGGGTGTTCATGTCGGGATCGAATCCCTCGACCGCCCGCAGCAGGCCGAGATTGCCCTCTTCGATCAGGTCCTGCAGCGGGAGCCCCTTCCCGGTGTAGCCGCGAGCGATATTCACGACCAGACGCAGATTCGCCCGGACCATGTGATCGCGAGCCGACAAGTCCCCCGTAGCGATCCGCCGAGCGAGTTCCTTCTCCATGTCAGCGGTCAGTAGCGAGGTCTCGTTGATCTCTTTCAGGTAGGTTTCGAGGGGGTTTTGAACGGCACCAGTTGCTCGCTTGCGAACGGTTTTTTGCATGATGATATGAATTCGGTTGGACCAGGAGGGGGCTGTTCAAGCGGGGGGAACATCCGTGGCTTCCGAGTCGCTTCCGTGCATCTGACCGTAATGTGATCGTCATCTTTCCCGGTCAAATCGCGAAGGAAAGCCCGGCAAACTGTTCTCTGCGGGAAAAGGCTGATCCGTGCGTTGTCTGTGCCGATCGGGCTCAAGGTTCCGGGTGTGCCGATTCTTCCGATTGGCTGCGGAATGACAGCATGGGGACGAGCGGAGGAGCGGTTGACGACGGACTTCTGCAGGACCCTTTGCTTTCGTCCGGCCAACCGATACCCTGCAAGGGACCCACTTCCTCCTTGCTGCCGCGCTGCCTCCCATGTACGACCACCTCACACTGATTAGCGGTCGCGCTCACCCCAAGCTCAGTGAGGACATCGCGGAGTACCTCGGGGTTCCGCTGGCTGCGATGGAGTTGATGGACTTTCCGGACGGTGAGACGAGCGTCAAGCTGAATCACAACGTCCGTGGTCGTGATGTTTTTCTGATTCAACCGACGGGACCCGCAGTCAATCAGAATCTGATGGAACTGCTGATCCTGATTGATACTTGCAAGCGGGCGAGTGCCGAGCGGATTACGGTAGTCATGCCGTACTTTGGCTATGCCCGCCAGGATCGCAAGGACAGCGGTCGTGTCCCGATCACTGCCAAGCTGGTCGCGAATCTGATCACCACAGCTGGGGCGGATCGGGTGCTGACGATCGACCTGCATGCGGCTCAGATCCAGGGATTCTTTGACCTGCCGGTGGACCACCTGTATGGGGCGAGGATTCTGGATGACCACTTCCGGAAGCTGAATCTGCCGCCCGAGCAGACGGTAGTCATCAGTCCCGATGAAGGCAGCATCAAGCGGGCCATGCAGCACGTCGAGAACCTGGGCGGTTCGTTGGCCATTATCGACAAGCGTCGCAGCAGCGCGACCGAAACGCGTCAGGCCAACCTGATTGGCGGCGACATCGAGGGGAAGGTCGCGTTCCTCTTCGACGACATGATTTCCACTGCGGGGTCGATCTGCGGAGCGGCCCGGATCGCCAAGCAGTTCGGGGCCCGGCAGATTTACATCGGGGCGACCCACGGGGTCTTTTGTGGAAACGCCGCTGAGAACCTGGCCAGCGTCGATGTGACCGAGATCGTCGTCACCGACTCGCTGCCGCTCCGACTGGAGCCGTGCCCCCCAAACCTGAAGCAGGTGTCGATCGCCCCCATGCTGGGCGAGGCGATCCGCCGAATTCACCGCAACGAGTCGGTCAGCTTCCTGTTCCGGAATGGGCACAAGCACGACGATTAAGGGGCTAACGATAGCCGTCTTAGGCGGCTATCGTGAGGTGAAAACACGCTTATGCCGCTGGCGTTGCATGGTTCAATTGCAATGACAGTTCATCCACTTTTGCTCGGAGCTCCCGGTTCTCTTTCTGTAGCATGGACAGAGAACTACCGATGTGAAAGAAACACATTGGCAGACCGGTAAATAGGACAAAATCCATTGTCGGGTTCGTTGGAATACGAGTTTTGAAGGCGAGAAACAGGTTTCCAGCAATCGTCAATAAGGATATGGCAGTGCAAAATATCATCGCGCTCCACGGTCTGAGCTTTTCAGGCATCTGAGAGCCTCCATGTTGGTCGTTTGCGTAATGAAAAGTGAGAAACCCCTTAGATCATATCGGGCAGCGCTTGTGTGCAACAGCACATGCCGACCAGTCCCTCCCGACTCATGTTGCAGCAAGAGCGGTGACCAGCGGGTGAGCGAAACCCCAGCTCCGGTTGCGGTCTGACCAGCGACTTTGGCCAAACGAATTAAAAAAGTCGATTGACTCGATGCGTTGTTGTCTCGTAAGTCATTACGCTTGAGATATTTGTGGTTTTTGTTTCGGTGCATTTTCCGCCTGTCATCGTCGAGTTGGCAACTTGGCTGGCTGTCGGTACACTACCGGGCTTCCCGAATTTCTGGATGACCAGCGGACTGATGACCATGGAAAAGCGAACGTTTGTCGATGTGAAGAACGCCCTGGCGGCCAAGTATGAGCGGCTGAGCCGTTTGACATCGAGCGTGCCCAAGAAGTCGACCTTTGCCCACTTGGCGACGAAGTACCGTCGTCAGGCTGAGCAGGCTGCTCGCGATGGCCATTCCTGATTCGATCAGGTCCCTCGCATCACCCATACAAACGCCTGTGATGTGCGTTCCTGCGTATCACAGGTTTTTTGCTGCGCGGTCTGGCCCGAAACCCAGTTAACTGGCTGCGGTTAGTTCTTGTCTCTCCCTCCTCTTGTGATGTCAGTGTGATCCCATGGAAGCCGGTATCGTCGGTCTCCCGAATGTTGGCAAAAGCAGCCTGTTCAACGCCGTGACCTGCTCCCAGGCGGCACAGGCAGCGAACTACCCGTTCTGCACGATCGAGCCGAACGAGGGCATGGTCAGCGTGCCCGATTCACGTCTGGACCGGATCGCGGTGTACGTCAAGCCTGAGCGAATCCTGCCAGCGACAATCAAGCTGGTTGATATTGCGGGGATCGTGAAGGGGGCCAGCGAGGGCGAAGGGCTGGGGAACAAGTTCCTGACCCATATTCGCGAAGTGGACGCCATTATTCAGGTGGTGCGCTGCTTTGATGATCCCGATGTGACGCACGTCTCGGGACGCATTGATCCGCTCTCGGACATTGAGATTATCGAAACCGAGCTGATGCTGGCCGACATGCAGGTCATGGAAAATGCCCTGCCCAAAGCTCAACGCGCTGCCAAAATCGGCGACAAAGACGCCAAGCAACGCGTCGAGGTGATCGAGAAGTGTCTGGCCCAGCTGAATCAGGGGCTGCCGGTGCGTGGGTTGGAACTCGATCCGATCGAGAAGAAGATCGCCACGACGTTCGGATTGATGACTGCCAAGCCAATTCTGTTCGCTGCGAATGTGGACGAGAAAGACCTGCAGGGCCAGAGCCCGCTCGTGCAGCAGGTTCGCGACTACGCGAAGGCTCACAATGCGGGTGTGGTCGTCGTGTGTGCCAAGCTCGAGTCCGAACTGGCGGAACTGGAGCCAGCTGATCGGGACGAGATGCTGGCCTCGATGGGGCTGACGGAACCGTCGCTGGCCTCACTGGCACGCGAGGCGTACCGCACACTGGGACAGCAGAGCTACTTCACAGCTGGGGTCAAAGAGGTCCGGGCCTGGACGATTCCGATTGGTGCGACCGCTCCACAGGCCGCTGGTGTGATCCACACCGACTTCGAGCGAGGATTTATCCGCGCGGAAGTCTACACGCTGGATGACCTGGAAACGCACAAGACCGAAGCTGCGATTCGCGCAGCCGGCAAGCTGCGGGTCGAAGGAAAATCCTACGTGATGCAGGACGGTGACATCTGCCACTTCTTGTTCAATGTGTAGGTGAGCCCCTAGGCTGGCTTTCGACGGCACGATATCTATCACGAAATCATAATCAGGCTTCTGGGGTCTTCGGAGATCTCAGAAGCCTTTTTATTAGCCATGTCCCGGGAGTCCATTTAACTCCTGATGGCGGCCATCATTCCGAGTATGACGCCTGAGACGAGGGTGGATAAGGCTGCGATTCCTACCATGCTTCGCCTGACTGCACGAGGCGAAAACGGGGCAAATATTGTTCGCACCGTATTGGGCATAGACAGTGAGAGAACTCCCAGCACGAACCACCAGAGCAACACCAGGATCAGCGGATATCCCAGTTCCGAAAGCAGGTCCTGCTGCTCTTTTTTCAGTTCATGAATGAGTGCATTCGAAAGGACAATGCGACTGTCGTAGTCCTGAACAGCTGGATGACCTTGCGAATCGAGAAGAGTGATTCCAGAGGCTTTTTGCTCCAACAGACGAATCCGATTCAATTCAGCCTGAGTTAATTTTGTCAGAGGAGACTGGGCCACCAGTATGCCACCGACGACTACGGGCCAGGAAACGATGACGATCAGCAATGGGAGATACACCGTCAACAGGGCAGGCGAGAGCAACCATTTCTGTCCGTTCGGCAGACTCTCTTTTGGTTGAATGGCGATTGCGGCCCGGGCCAGTACGAATGCTCCCAGTGCTGCGACCATGCAAATTGCCAGTCCTGTTTCGTCGTCTCCGGAGAGCAGTCCAAGTATTAATCCCAGCCCCAGCGTCAGCAACGACAGGTATGGCATCCGGTAGCTCTCTGGCCCGGCTGCAAAATGATGAATCTTTTCGGACGCATACTCTTTCGCTGGGTGCAACCATGCCTTGGGGGACCGGGCATACCACGGGAGGTCCGGATGCTCGACCCATTCCGCCGGAGCCCCCAAAGAGCGTAGCACCTGATCCAGTTGGGGTTCGTCGACTGGACCACTGGCGCTGGCGAGAGCAGTCTGGATGTGGTCTCGAACATCCCGTTCCACGTCGCACGGGTCCGCCTTGCCGTCATCCCCCAGAACGCGACGCAGCTCTTCGATGTAGCTATCGAGCCGCTGCTGGGCTCCCAACGTCAGCTCGATCATTTTGCGTCTCCCCGGAGTTTGAGGACTCCCAAGTGAATACGGTCCCACGCTTCATTCATTTCGTGAAGGCATTTCTTGCCCAGGACTGTCAGTCGGTAGTACTTGCGGGCCGGGCCATCGGGGGACTCCTCCAGCGTGGCCTCGACCAGCCCCTGTGTCCGAAACCGGCTGAGAATCGGATAGACCGTTCCTTCTCCAATCATCAGTCCATCGATCTCTCTCAGCTGCTTCACAATGTCATAGCCGTACTGCCGACCGGGCTGGAGAGCGTTCAGGACGCACAGCTCCAGGAGTCCCTTACGGATCTGCACATTCCAGTTATTGAGAGGCCCCTCGTCCATTTGAGCTACTATGTGTTATTGAAAGGTAGTGGTCAATAGCGTGTAGTTGGTTTCTGCGATGCCAGGCCATCCTGAGGTAGTTGATTGCAAAAGAAACATGGAGAAATTCAGTGTCCCGGCCGGATTTCATCGGCAGTCACAATTCCAAGTTTGTTCCTGAGGAGAGAAATCCTAAATTCGCTTCATGTCCCCGGCGGTCCCGTCCGATCATTCCCGCGTTGGAAAAGATGCGGTGAATTCGGTTTCCGCTCGGCGGGCGTAGCTTGACAGCACCGTGCGTATCCGATAACGAACGCAGCATGACATGTGTGATTTCTTCCAAAGTGGAAGAGTTCGCGGCAGCTGATCTGGGCGAGCACCTGATTAGTTGTGATGACCGACGGATCGTATGCTCAAGGTGAGAGCCCATGTTGACCCTGACCGATGACCTGATGACTGTTCTTCACAGCCCGACCTGGCTCGGACAGGCGGCTCTTTCCGGCGTCACATCGTTTGATGTCCTGATGCGGGACGACGAGGATGAAGACGAATTCGAAGACGAAGAAGAGGACGACGAAGACGACGACTTCGATGACGACGATGATCTCGACGACGATGACTTCGACGACGACGATCTCGAAGAAGACGACGTCGACGATGAAGAGTTCGACGACGAAGACTTCGATGACGATGGAGACTTCGACGACGACGAGGACGATGAAGAGCTCGACGATGACGAAGACGATGTCGACGGCGATTTCTAATTGATCGCCGATCTTTGACTGAACAGCGTGGCCGGTCCTTTCCGTGAGATAGGATCGGCCTTTCGCGTTGATACCCGACTGTTGAACGTGGTCGTGGAAAGTGGACTGCGATGCGTCAAGGATTGATACCCGGGCTGACAGCGACACTTCCGCGAGTGGTCACTCCCGATGTGGCAATTCATCTGGGAGCAGATCAGCCACGTGGAGCAGTGGTTTTTTCTACACCGTCGATGATCAATCTGATGGAGTACGCCGCGCGGGAGTTACTCAAACCGTTTCTTGAACCCGGAGAAGAGTCGGTCGGTGTCACGGTCCAGGTCGAGCACCTGGCGGCGACTCCGCTCGGTGCCCGAGTCGAGGCTGAGGCCCGCGTGACGGCGGTGAATGGGAAGCTGGTCGATTTTGAAGTGATCGCTCGAGACGAAATTGATGTCATTGGGCGAGGAACACATCGGCGAGCCGTCATTGGCGTGGAGAAGTTCGCCGCTCGCCTGAACGAGAAGGTCGCCAAGCTCCCGGAGACTGCGATGGTGCCAATTGATGTGACTCCGAATTCGGGCGAGTTGCCGGAGCTGGAAACGTTGCTGGTCTCGGTCGAGGGCGCCGTTGCGACAATCGCGTTAAACCGACCGAAGAAGTTGAATGCAGTCAATGTGCAGATGACCTCCGATTGGGAGGTGGTCAACAGCTGGTTGGCGGGACATCCGGGAATTCGAGTGGTGATCGTGACGGGGGCGGGGACAGCGTTCTGTGCCGGGGATGATGTGCCAGAGGTCGGGACGCTGACGCTCGATGCGGCCCGTGAACTGAGTCATCGGCAGGCCCGGCTTTACCTGGCCTGGGAACGCCTGCCGCAGGTCTTCATTGCCGCTCTGCAGGGACCGGCATTGGGGGGAGGCTGTGTCGCCGCGTACTCGTGCGATTTTCGGATTGCGGCTCATGGGGCGAATCTGGGCATGCCGGAGATCAAGTTGGGCTGGCCACCGGGGTACGGGATCGCCCAGCTGACGGCTCTCGTGGGAAAGGCCCGGGCACTGGAGCTGTGCTTGACCGGAAAGCAGATCACTGCGTCGCAGGGATTGGCCTATGGGCTGGTCCATGAAGTCGTGCCGGCCAATCGCGTGCTGCCCGTGGCCAAGGAACTGGCGGTCCAGCTGCTGGCGATGCCCGCCGAGGCTCTGCGTGAAACCAAGCGGCTGGTCCATGCGGACGAGGGCGTAACTCCGAAGCAGACTTATCTGGCTGACACGGCGGGTTACATTCGGTGTCTGGAACTGCCCGATGCGAAAGAAGGCATCGCCGCCTTCCGAGAGAAGCGACCAGCGAAGTTCGGGAAGTGATGGGGCTGTGTGGCGAGTCTATGATCCGCGACAATGGCAAAGGCTGACGGCAGTATTGAGGTTGGTCTCATGTCGTCAGACGGGTAATTCAGAGGTGTGAGATGTCGACAGACGAATCGCCAACGAGGTATTTAACTCCAACTGCTGACCTGGTGGGGACGCAGCGAACTGCTTGGCGATACCGTGCAGCTTGCATGGATCAAATGATCTCGATCGCCTGTTTCTTCTGTTTGCTAGGGATTTATAAGGCTTATCTTCCCAAGACTCGATCGATTCAAATGGACGTGATCGCGGGACTCTTCGCCTATGTGTTGTACTTGCTCTATTACTTCATCCCGGAGGCTTGCTTTTCGACAACACCAGGAAAAGCGTGGTTTGGTCTTTGCATCAGGCAGATTGACGGAAGGAAGTGCACCGTCTGGGGGGCGTTTCTCCGGACAGTGACTCGTATCATTGAGTTGAACCCGTTGTTTGGAGCACTACCTGCAATGATCATCGCCTATTACTCGGAGCGAAGGCAGCGACTGGGTGACATGCTGGCTGGCACTGTTGTGGTCGAGAAGCGGGATGTGGGTTGAGATGTTCCCGAGCAACTAACGCCCCTTAATCGCCCCGAAGGCGGCGAAGCAGGAGTTTTTGTGCAGCAGTTCGACGTGCTGGAAGCCGACCGACCGGAGTAGTTCGAGCTGGTAAGTGACCGGGCGGGGAGAGTCTTCCTGATCGATGTAGGCGAAGACCTTATCGCGGTACTCCTCGCCATTGAGGCTGGTCAGATACTCGCCGTAGCGGGCCCACATCATCTCGTGGACGGCATCGGTTTCGTGCGAGATCAGATCGGTGATCCAGACGCTGCCGCCTGGGGCGGTGATGCGGTAGATCTTCTCGAAGGCTGTGCGCCAGTCGGCGTCGTCCCGCAGGTGGTGCAGCACCGCGGCGGCCAGGATGACATCATAGCTGGCGGGGGCCAGGTCGGCCTCGCGGAAGTCGATATGAATGGTGCGGATCTCTCCGGTGTTCACGGCGAGGAGACGCTCACGGGCCCGTGCGAGCATCGGCTCACTCAAATCGAGCAGGTCAGCTGCGAAGTCGTGGCCGAGGACCTCTCGCAGCTTGAGCGTGTTGTTGCCAGCTCCGCAGCCAATGTCGAGGACGCAGTGGATTTGTGGCGTGGCGGAGATTGCCGCCCGCGTGATGAGTTCCATCGCCAGTGGGGCATCAATCGTCGCCGACTGGCCGGTGGAGAGGTTCGAGAATCGCTCCACATCGCCGTCGAAGCGGGTACGGATCTCAGAGGTGGTCGATTTGGAATGCAAGGGGGTGTTCATCCCCACATTCTATACGGAACTCAATTCATAAGTCGCTCGATGATCTCTGCTCCATGCGTCGATGCTCGCGAGGGTGGTTCGCACGGGCTTGGCTCGATACCTTGAGCTGTGAATTCTTGTGATCAATTGCAAAAGAAATTCAATGCGTGACACCGGTTCGGCGAGTCGAATTCTCTCGGCATGGATTTCTCAATGATGGAGTTGGAATGGAAACGGGTCATGATATTCCGTCGACTGTAACAGTTAATTCGCAACCGCAAGAATCCAAGCCGGTCGCGAAGTTAATGTCTTGGACTTCTACGCCAGTGACTTGGTTGTACCTCGTTGTCTGTACAGTGATCTATCTTGGCCTGATTGTTGCAAATGATTATGAGTCGCCAGAGACATTGGCGAAGTTTGGGTACGTTGGTGCGGATCGGATTTGGGGTGGGGCGTGGTGGGCGCTGGTCACTTCTACCGTCGTGCATTTCGACTTGTGGCACTTTGCCTTCAATGTTTACTGGTTGTGGGTGCTTGGTCGCGTTTTGGAGTCCACGATTGGATCTTGGAGGTACTTGGCGTTGCTGACTTCCGGTGCAGCGATCAGCTCTTCTTATCAGTTGGCCGTTTCTGATACGACGGGGATTGGAGCCTCAGGGATGATTTACGCAATATTCGGCTACATGGCGATTACCCGGCAACGATACCCAGAATTTCAGTCGGTACTGCCGTGGAGTGTTATTAAGCTGTTCAACTCTTGGCTCGTGCTCTGTTTGGTGGTTACCTACTTGAACATTATGAGCGTTGGTAACGCAGCCCACTTCGCGGGGCTACTGTTCGGGGCAGGTATTGGTTGGATCGTGTTGCGTGAGGTCTATTGGAGAGCGGCTGCCCTTGGTATCGTGACGCTGGCCTTCGGTGCGTTCGTCCCGCTATTTTGGATGCCATGGTCGATTCACTGGCATAGATATCGAGCATATCGATTGCATACGGATGGTCAGTACGAAGCGGCGGTGGGACATTACGACGAGGTCATTGAGCGTGCCCCGGAGGATTCTTGGGCTTATCAAAGTCGTTCGGGGGCGTTTCAGTCGCTCAATAAGCCCATTCAAGCCCGCGAGGACATGAAGCGAGCATTGGAACTTGATCCCAGTCTCAATGCGGAGAGGAATTGAAGACGCGACAGGCAGTGCTCTTATTCGGCTTGCCCCTACAACCCCTACAATTTCCCTGATCAGCAGTCCGGGAGGAATCGTTGTGACTGGATCAGCGGGAGTTGCCGGACTTCTGTTGACCTCTCTGTGGCTTGATTCCTACAAAGAACCCCTGTTGATGTATTTCAACAGCAGCCCCATTGTGGCCTTACGTTTCTGGCCAGCTGACTCGGAAGGAGGAATCGATGAATCGGATCGGCGTGATCGCTCTGTTCATCGGCCTTTTGTTCTCGGGGATCAGCCGTGGGGATGAGCCGCTGCGCGAGGTCTCGCTGACGAAGGTGGTGCAGCGGGACAATCTGCGCGAATGGAAGTTTATTGTCCTGCACCACAGCGCGACGGAAGTGGGCAGCGTGGAGAGCATTGACGCGGCGCATAAGCAGCGAAAGGACGCTGACGGCAACCCGTGGCGCGGAATCGGCTATCACTTCGTCGTCGGCAATGGTCGCGGAATGAAGGATGGCGAGGTGGCTGCGACGTTCCGCTGGGCGGAGCAGTGCGAGGGAGCTCACGCGGGCGACTTGCAATATAACACGCAGGGAGTCGGGATCTGTCTCATCGGGAACTTTGAGATGGAGCCCCCCACGCCTGCTCAATTGAACTCGCTTCAAGGTCTGGTCGTTGCCTTGCGCAAGGGCTGCCAGATCGATGCCAAGAGTGTCATCCGTCACACCGACATCAAGGCGACTGCTTGTCCAGGGAAGCGATTTCCCATGGAGAAGCTGTGGGCGGGTGTCGTGACGGATGATGAAGAGAGACTCGTGAAAACGCGGACGCGTGAGTAACGCCGGATGTGTGATGCGCTGGTTCGCCGTCAAACGCGGATCGTCGCATGCGGGCCGTGGGTGAAAGGAAACTGGTCGATCCCCTCGATCAGGTCACTCCACACTTCAGGACGAACGTAGACAAAGGAGGTTGTCCGAGTGATTGATGGGCCAATATCGGACGATTTCTTCTGGTTCGATGAGTCGGAGCCCGACTCGGAGTTTCTGGACAACGATGACGACCATTTCTCCTCCGGGTCGAGTGACAACTGGGGCTGGGATGAGTGGGGCGATCTCGTTGTGTTCAGACCGATCGGTCACGAACCTCGATATCAGTATCCTCTGGTGGTGTGGTTGTCAGTCGACGACGCCATCGGGCTGACGCTGCGCGACTGGTTTCCCGATTTGAGCGATCGAAATTATCTGGGGGCAGAGGTTTCAATCTCGCCGACCCTGACCGTTGAGCAGAATGCGAATCGGGTGTTACTGGCGATTCGCGAGATCGCCGCTCAGTATCGGGTCCATCGACATCGGATCTGGATTGCGGGTGTTGGGCCAGCTGCCGATTGGGTTCTGAGGATGCTGGCGGAATGTCCCGGCCCGGTGACTGGGGGCGTAGCGATCAGCCCGAGCGTTGCTCCGACGGGCGTTGTCACTGGCCAGGCACCGGTCATCGATCCCTCAAAGGCTCTTTACCTGGCCACGGAATCGGGAGCCGATCGCGAGGCTATGGTTTCGGTATTGGCGGAGCGGGGATTGAAGCCCGGGCAGTACGCCTGCCCGGAGTGGGAGTCGATTGATTTCTCCCGGTTGGCGGTCTGTCGCGACTTAAATATCTGGCTGATGCAGCAGGTCTGCACCCCCGCGGGGCATGACAGTTGTGAGTGAGACTTTTGTGGGACTTTCCCCGCTGCTGGAGCGAGCGCTTCGCGTGGCGGCCGTGGCGCACCGGTCACAGCATCGCAAGGCGACGTCGATCCCCTACATCATGCATCCGTTTGCGGTGGCGTTAATCCTGCAGCGGCATGGTTGGGCGGAAGATGATGTCATCGCCGCCGCCATTTTGCACGATGTGGTCGAGGACACCGATTGCACCGAAGCAGAGCTACGCGACCTGTTCCCCGCCGAGGTGATGGACATCGTGCATGCCCTGTCGGAGAAGAAGACAACGGCGGACGGGGTGCCTCGCAGCTGGGAGGATCGCAAGCGAGATCATCTGGCGGTATTGCGAGAGGCCCCGATTCAGGCCCGGGCCATCGCCTTGGCCGACAAGCTGCATAATCTGGAGTCGATGCAGTACGACCACGATCAGGGCGTGGAGTTGTGGGGGCGGTTCAATGCTCCCCGGGAGCGGATTCTGTGGTACCACCGGGCCATGGTGGAAAGCTGCGACCACGGCGAGGAGCGGTTGCGGTCGCTGGCTCGTTCGGTGTTAGTCGCGGTGGAGAAGCTGGTGGCTGCGACGTGATTGGGATTATGTTAGAGGATTTACCGCGGAGGACGCGGAGAACCGCAGAGGAACGAGGTTTGAGTCACTCTTCAGCGAGCGGCAGACGTCAGTCTGTCGTGTCAAGGACGTTCGTTACGGGGACGAATTTAAAGTGTTGTCCTGTGACTTAGCGGGTGCGTACTTGTGCGTACGAAGCCACCGCAAAGAACTCGCACATTCACGGCAGACTGACGTCTGCCGCTCGCTGGGACAGAGTTCGCAGCGGTTTAGGCGGCGCGGCGAATGGTGGCCTGTTCGGTGGCTGCGGGGAGGTCGACCAGCGAGTGGATGTTGCCACCGACCGGGCGAGAGGCGAAGACCCCGTCCTGGGAGTCGATCTGCATGAGGATCGGGGATGACGGGAAGAGCATCGTCGATTTGACGCTCGCCTGGACATCGGTCCCCGCGACCATGCTGAGCTTGAATTTGCCGAGAATGGTCGGCAGCGAGATGCGGAACTGCATCATGCCGAGTGGGGCCCCGATACACATGCGTGGACCAGCTCCGAAGGGGAGGTACGCATACGGCGACGGATTCGCGGTCAGCCAGCGGTCGGGCAGGAACTTTTCCGGTTGCGGGAAGAGGCTCGGCATGTGATGGGTGATGAACTGGCTGAAGATCACCGCGTTGCCGGGGTTCAAGCGGAAGGGCCCGAGATCGACGGGCTCGGCCGCGACTCGTTGTGAATAGGCTGACGCGGGTAGGATCCGCATGCTCTCACGCAACACGCGATCGAGCACCGGCAGGTTCTCGATCTGCTCGGGAGTGGGACTCTTGCCGCCGAGGTTTTCCTGAAGCTCAGCATGAAGCTGGGACATGACGCCCGGGTGCTGTGCGAGCAGGAAGAGAGTCCAGGCGAGAGTGTGAGCAGATGTCAGGTGCGCTGCGCCAAAGAGCAGAACAATGTGGCCAACCAGCTGATCGTCGGTGACGCCGCCTTGCTCGTCGTGAGCCCGCAGTAGAGCGGACAGCACGTCGGTGCCCAGCTGTCCGCTGCGGCGGATGCGAACCAGTTCGAGGACGGCTTGTTCGAGCTCCTCGGCCGATTGGAGAAGCTCGTCATAACAGCCGATCAGCCCGGGATCGGACGAGAAGATGGCGGGGCCGACCTTGTGATTCAGCGACACCCAGCGCTCGGTGAGGGCGCCGACCTCATAGGCCAGTTCGGGGATGTCGACGCCAAACAGGATCGCACTGGTCAGACGCAGCATGTAGTGCGTCATTTCCTCGGCGATGTCTTTGGTTTCTCCGGGGGTCCAGGAGTTCATCATGTCCTGGGTGATGCCGGCGACATTGTCGTGGTAGGCCTGGATCGACTTCTTCTGAAAGGGCCCCATGACGGTGCGGCGGTGTTCGCGGTGCTGCTCCCCGTTCATGCTGAGGAGCCCGCTGGTCACGCGCCGCTGAGCCGACTTGCGCGGGCCTCGCACGGCGAAGAACTGCGAATGGAAGCGAGTGGTATCGCTGAGGACCCGGTGGTTGTAGGTCGGTCCGAAGACGAAGTAGAGGCGGTGCAGTTCCTCTTGCAGGGCGGCGACCTCCCCGTGGTCGGCCCAGACCTGACGCATCGTCTGGATCGGATCGCGGGCAAAGTTGGCCACCGATCCCAAGGTGATGGGAGGCAGTGGAGACGCGATGCGGGGAAAAGTGTGGTCTTGCATGTCAGGCATCCTTGCCGGGTCTCTTCTGGGCCGCAGCTGCGAGGAGAGACAATCCTGCGTTATTCAGAACGGGTTTCTAGTCCGGTCCGCCAATACCGACAAGAGCAATACCGGTCTGGATGATCATTCCGGGATCAGAGACAGGCGATGACGCAGCTGCACTCCCTGTGACGGAGGCGGTCCACAGCCCCTTGACGGAGTGACGGCAGCGTCACAGAATCGCTCCTGAGGAGCACACTATGGCCACGCAAAATCAGGTTCCGGTCACGAATGTCTCGACAGAGGCGTACGAGCCATTTCTGGTCGAAGGAAAAAATTTCGGAGAAGTTCACTGGTTGCGGACGACCAGTGGCGGCGACGGACAGCTGTTCGCGGGGCTGTGGAAGCATGGGGTGGGGACGTTCGATTACGTCTTCCCAGGGGATGAGACGTTTCACGTGCTGGAAGGGAATGTCCGCATTGCGGTTCGGGGAGGAGCAGCGGTCGACCTGAAACCAGGCGACGTGGTCTCGTTCACGAAGGGGCAGGCGTCGACGTGGACGATCACCGTTCCGATGAAGAAGTTCTTCGTCATCAGCGGGTGAGTGGCAGTTCTGATTTGAGTTACTTCGCCAGCGTGGCGAAGACCTCTTTCGCGGCGTTGATCGTCGCGGCAATGTCCTGGTCGGTGTGGCAGGACGAGACGAAGTTGGCCTCGAACTGGCTGCAGGGGAGGTAGACCCCGCGTTCGAGCATGCCGTGGAAGTAGGCGGCGAACCGCTTGGTATCGCTCTTCGCGGCGGACGGGTAGTCGCGGATCGGGCCGTCCTGGAAGAACAGTGTGAACATACTGCCGCACTGGGCGAGAGTGTGCGGCAGCCCGGCATCGCGAGCCGCTTGGGCGAGGCCAGCAGTCAGTTGCTTCGATTTGATTTCAAGGGCGGGGTAGGGGTTGGTGTCGCGGAGCGTCCTAAGCGTGGCGAGACCGCTGGCCATCGCCAGCGGATTCCCGGAGAGGGTGCCCGCCTGGTAGACGGGGCCGACGGGCGAGATGTGGTCCATGATGTCGGCCCGGCCGCCATAGGCTCCGACGGGGAGGCCGCCGCCGATGATCTTGCCCAGCGTGGTGAGGTCGGGCTTGATGCCGAACCGCTCTTGGGCACCGCCATAGGCCAGGCGGAAACCGGTCATGACCTCGTCGAAGATGAACACCGATCCGTGCTTGGTGCACAGATTGCGGCAGGCTTCGAGGAAACCGGGCTCGGGGAGGACGACGCCCATGTTGCCGACGACCGGCTCGATGATGATCGCGGCGATCTCTTTGCCTTTGCTGGCGAAGGCGGCTTCGAGTCCGGGAACATCGTTGTAGTGCAGGACCAGCGTGTCGGCCGCACAGCCGGGCGTGACGCCGGGGCTGTTGGGGACACCGAGCGTCAGGGCTCCGCTGCCCGCAGCCACGAGCAGGCTGTCAACGTGGCCGTGGTAACAGCCAGCGAATTTGATGATGACGTTGCGTTTGGTGAAGCCGCGGGCGAGGCGGATGGCGCTCATGGTCGCTTCGGTGCCGGAGCTGACCATGCGGACCTTTTCGATCGACGGCACAGCTGCGACGACGAGTTCGGCGAGTTCGGTTTCGAGGATGGTCGGAGCGCCGAAGCTGGTGCCCTTCTGCAGGGCCGATTCGATGGCGGCGATCACCGCCGGGTGGCGATGCCCAAGGATGTGCGGTCCCCATGACCCGACGAAGTCGATCAGCCGGTTGCCGTCGATGTCATACAGATACTGACCGTCTCCCCGGTCGATCAGCGACGGGTGGCCGCCGACCCCGCCAAAGGCCCGAGCGGGGCTGTTGACCCCCCCGGGAATGGTCTTCTGGGCTCGGGCGAATTCGGCTTGGCTACGAGTGCGTGGCATGGGTGGCGGGTGGGGAATGTGGTGAGAGGGCTAAGGGGCGCGTCGTTGAACTCGCAAGAATTCAGTCCTGGTAAACTGACGTGCTGGCGTACCGTCCTTGAGGCACGTGACGCAAGGCAGCCTGAGGGAATGGGATTGTACCGCAAAACCACTGGCGGCCCAAAGCGACCGCCAGTGCCACCCGAAAGTCAGTCATACAGGAGCTATCAGGCTACTCTGACAGTGGCACCCTGCCGTCCTTCGTAGCGTTGAACCAAGTGGTTGCGTCCTATTTCGCTTTGACTTCAATTCTTCCTTTCCGCACTTCCGAATAAATTGATCTCCGACATCTCCTGGAGCAGTGCGCGATTGCTAATCAGCGAAAACACGCCCAATGAAATGTTTACTGCCGCAACCCCGAGAATGCCGTACCAAACAAACATGAAACCAAGCAGCCAAGTGAGATAGTTCCCGATCACCATGACCAGGACCCAGAACAATAGCATGCCAATACCTACAGCAATCTGGCCGATGCAGCGAAGGCGAAACCCGTCTGGCGACTCGGCTTTAGCACCCATAAATGCGACGTATCCACTTGGAAGACTAACTATGCCTGTTGTGAGTAACAGCGCAATAAGCGTCGTCGTACCTTCACCATGTTTTTCGTTTCCGTGGATCCAAAGGTGATACCCGAACAGTGCTGGTGGTGCCAGTCCTGCAATCGCACAGATTAGCCTTACCATCATGGAATGTGTCTCCGCACTCTTTGTCGGATGTTGGACGAACAGGTATTCGACCGCCGAAGTGTAGCGGGGTGGCACTGGCGGTCGCTTTGGGCCGCCAGTGCCTTCGGCACGCAAACGAGTCAGCCAAGAGCAGTCGTAGTATCGGTCGAGGCCTCACACAAAGAACTCCGGCGGCAGTCCGTGGATCGTGGGTAGATCGGGGGCAATGAGCTGTCTCTCGGAAGCATACCAACGGGCACTTGACCACTTCCAATGGGTGGCCTCATCGACCAAACCTCGTCGCAGCGGATTGCGATGGATGTAGTCGATGGCAGCCAGGACCGCAAGCGGGGCGGGGTGGCCCGGTCGTTGTGAATAATTGGGTGCCACGGCTCTGTGAGCCGTGATGAGTGTCTTGGGGTGTGGAGTTCGATGGCACGGCTCGCAGAGCCGTGGCACCCGAGCGATTGGGTGTTCTATGAAGCGAAACAGGACGGGCATGGAGCCCATCCTGTTTGAGTGGCTGCAGAGTCCGGGGGCTGACGCCGCCCGGCTCGCTGGCTTTGTGGGGAAGAATTACTTCTTCGCTGCGGCGTAGCGCTTGGCGACTTCGGCCCAGTTGACGACGTTCCAGAACGCGGCGATGTAGTCGGGACGGCGGTTCTGGTAGTTCAGGTAGTAGGCGTGTTCCCACACGTCCATGCCGAGGATCGGGGTCAGGCCTTCGGACAGCGGGCTGTCCTGGTTTGGGGTGCTGGTGACGACCAGACCGTGATCCTTGGCGACCGACAGCCAGGCCCAGCCGCTTCCGAAGCGAGTGGCTCCGGCAGCTGCGAACTTTTCCTTGAAGGCGTCGAAGCTGGTAAACGCGGCGTTGATGGCCGTGGCGAGTTCGCCGGTCGGGGCTCCACCGCCGTTCGGGCCGATGACGGTCCAGAACAGAGCGTGATTGGCGTGACCACCGGCGTTGTTCCGCAGGGCAGTGCGGACAGCTTCCGGAATCTTGGTCAGGTCCTTGAGCAGCTCTTCGACAGGGATGTTGCCGAGATCGGGATGGGTCTCGAACACCTTGTTGGCGTTGTTGATGTAGGCCTGGTGATGCTTGCCGTGGTGGATCTCCATGGTCTTGGCATCGATGTGCGGCTCGAGAGCGTTGAACGCGTAGGGCAATGCGGGCAGAGAATAGGCCATGGGAAAGCTCCTCTTCTTTGAGAGCCGACGAGGTCGGTCGCATGCGCTAGGGCGACAGATGGCTCGGGCGGGGGACGTGCGAAATTGAACCACCTCATTCTACAAGGGAAGGGCGGTGGGACAACCGAGTGGCTGATGGGAAGGGGGGGGGAGGGGCTCAGGGCCGAGAGCTAAGAGGTGAGTGGGAGAGTGGGAGATCGGTTGTGTGGCCGGAGCCTCGAAGAGGCGAAAGCCAGTAGCCGCAAGCGTGAGCTTGCGGATTGATTGGTTCATTTAAGGTAGGAAGCCTCGAAGAGGCGGCAGGAAGATGGTGTGTTGGCGTATGAGGTGGCTGTGCGAGATTTCTTTCGCCGCTTCGCGGCTGTGGCAGGAGGGATGTTTTGATTCCTTGGGCTGGCGCCCAAGGCTAGGGGCTGTCACCGCTTCGCGGTTGTCGTGAGGCCATGTGGTTGTCGTAGGGGTGCGTGGTCGTTGTGAAGGGAGGAGTTGTCGGTTTGCTTGCGTCGAGGACGATGGTCCCGAGAGAGTCTGGTGTGTGGCTGCCGTGTTTTTTTGGCCTTGGCGAGAACGGGCACTCGCCAAAGCGGGGGGGCGGAGGGTATAACGCCGAAGGGATGGGGCTTGGCCTGCGACACGTCGATTTGTTGATGGACCGATGAAACAAGAATCGAAGCTGTGGCTGGTGGTATGCGTGGTGGCGGGGCTATTGCTCGTCGGGCGAGCTGTGGTCACCGGGGCGGGGACGGGGTACACCGAAACCGTGGATGGCATCACACAGCCGACGACATGGACTCAGGCCCAGTTGGGGTTTGGCGAGGTCAGTGTTTCTCGCACGGTCGGGATCTGGACCGCGGCGTTGATGACTCTGGCGGTGTTTTCGTTTTTGTATAAAGACAATGTGTTTTACAAGCTGGCAGAGGCTGCGTTTATCGGTGTTTCGGCGGCGTATTGGATGGTGGTGAGCTTCTGGACGGTGCTGGTGCCAAACCTGCTGGGCAAGCTGCTGCCGAAGCTCACACAGTCGTGGGCCATGCCCGGGATGTCACCGGTACACGATGAGCACTGGATGGTGAATCTGGTGCCGCTGGTGTTGGGAGTGATGCTGCTGTGGAGGCTGGCGCCGAAGGGGGGCTGGATCTCGCGCTGGCCGCTGGCGTTTATCATCGGAACGACGGCAGGGCTGAAGCTGGTGAGCTTCCTGCAGGCGGACTTCTTGAGCCAGATTCGTGAGTCGATCAAGCCGCTGTGGGTGCAGGACCCGAACGGGTCGGTGCAGTGGCTGGAGAGCGGCTCGAATACGATTTTGCTGGTGAGCATGCTGGCAGCCCTGACCTACTTTTTTTCTCGTGGGAGCACAAAGGGGCATTCGGGAAGGTGTCGCGGGTTGGCGTGATGGTGCTGATGATCACCTTTGGGGCGGCATTCGCGAATACGGTGATGGCCCGCATCGCACTGCTGGGGATTCGGTTTGAATTCCTGCTCGATGACTGGTTGTGGCTGGTTGATCTCGAAAAGCAGCGGCTGGGGATGTGATGGATTCCAGCGAAACCGGGACCATTGTTGGCGGTGAGGCAGCTGCGGGGCCGTTGTTCACCCGGGCGGTGGTTGTGGCTTGTGTGGTTACGCTGCTGGCCATGCTGGTGGGACTCAAGCTCGAAGGTCGCGTGCTGTTTTGCGACTGCGGCAGCTGGTCACCTTGGATTTCCGATGTCGACAGCCGCCACTGCTCGCAGCATCTGTTTGATGCTTACAGTGCGTCGCATGTACTGCACGGGGTGGTGTTTTTCGGGGCTTTGTGGGTGTTGAGAGGGACGTGGAGTGCGGGATGGCGGTTGTGGGCGTGCGTCGCACTGGAGGCCAGCTGGGAGGTACTGGAGAATTCCCAGATGGTGATTGATCGCTACCGGACAGCGACGATTGCGCTGGGGTATACCGGTGATTCGATCATCAACTCTCTGTTTGACGTGGTTTCGTGCGTGGTCGGGTACTGGATCGCGAGCCGAGTGACCTGGCAGTGGTCAGTCGCTTTTTTTGTGGCGGTCGAACTGGTGATGCTGGCGTCGATCCGCGATTCGCTGTCGCTCAACGTCTTGATGCTGGTCTACCCGCTGGATCTCGTGAAACAGTGGCAGCTGGGGTAGGTTGTCTGTTGTAAATTCTTTTCCGTTATGCAAATGCGGAGAATTGTGAGGGGCGAGGGGCCGAGTACTCGCGGACTCCGCCAAAGGTGGGGAGGGAAGCGGAAAATTCCGGTCGAGAGGAGCTGATGCAGGGGCTCTCGGAGCTCAAATCCTTGTTAAAGCAGGAGATGGGCGGTTCTCATGGCTTCGCTTGCCCGTGTGGCTGGGATGCGATATCCTGACTCGTTCCGAGTGCCGGAGGTCAGGGAGGGGTTGTCCCCGGAGCCTGGTCTCCCCGAGGTGCTCTGAAGTCAGGATTCCGAGACATTATGCACAAGCTCCTTGAACTGGCAGAGAAGCCGCATCTGCGTGAAAAAGCCCTGAAATTTGACATCGGCGACAATGTCGACGTGCATACCCGTATTCTGGACGGCGACAAGGACAAAGAGCGTATTCAGCTCTTTTCCGGCGTAGTGATTGCCAAGCGTGGACGCGGTATCGGTGAAATGTTCACCGTTCGCCGGATCGTCAACGGTGAAGGTGTTGAGCGGACCTTCCCCGTCAATAGCCCTAAGATTGCAGACGTGGTCGTGAAGCGTCACGGCGTGGTTCGCCGTGCCAAGCTGTACTTCCTGCGTGATCGTATCGGTAAGGCGACTCGCCTGGTCGAGCGTCGGGCCAAGGGCACCGCAGCTGAGTAATCACGCTGTGGTGAGTAGCGGAAACAGGGAAACCCTCGTTTGAGCAGTAGAACGAGGGTTTTTTCTTCGGGGTGTGGGGGTGGAATGCCTCGATTCTCCCGTCAAAACAGGTGGGACTGGTTGCTTGACCGTCAGGGAAAGCACCGGTACACTCTTCGACTTCCCAAAAAACCGGCCCATTGGGCTGTGAGTTCAGAGAGCGTTTGACGTCATGCCGACAATCAATCAGCTGATCCGCAATCCGCGGCGCAAGCAAACGAACAAGACCAAGACACCGCTGCTCGAAGGCTGCCCGCAGAAGCGTGGTGTGTGTCTTCAGGTGCGAACGATGACTCCGAAGAAGCCGAACTCGGCTCTCCGAAAGATCGCTCGTGTTCGCTTGTCGAATGGCAAGGAACTGACGGCTTACATCCCTGGTGAAGGCCACAACCTGCAGGAGCACTCGATTGTGCTCGTGCGTGGTGGTCGTGTTCGCGACTTGCCCGGTGTGCGCTACAAGATCATTCGTGGTGTGCTCGATACCCTCGGTGTCGCAGCTCGTCGCCAGGCTCGCTCCCGTTACGGTGCGAAGCGTCCGAAGGCCAAGTAGGCCGTGTCAGTGGGCCCTGCGTGTTGTGACCTGAGCAGGGTGCAGTTCAGCGCCATCTTTTGAAATTGTTCGTGGAAAACCTCAATGGCCAAGAATTTCACATCCAGTGAAGATCAGCTTCAGCCCGACGCCAAGTACGGGTCGCTCCTCGTGTCGAAGTTCGTGAACTGCATGATGCGTGACGGTAAGAAGTCGGTCGCGCTGCGGGTCTTCTACGATGCTCTCGAGATCATCAAGAAGAAGCTGCCCGATGCGAGCGAACTGGAAGTCTTCCAGCACGCCGTCGACAACGTGAAGCCGGCGATCGAAGTTCGTTCAAAGCGAGTCGGTGGTGCAACGTACCAGGTTCCGACACCAGTCGGTTCCCGCCGTCAGCGTGCTCTGGCGATTCGCTGGATTCTCGAGGCTTGCCGCGGACGCAAGGGTCGTGGGATTGCGAACTCGCTGGCCGATGAGTTCATGGCTGCCTACAAGCGTGAAGGTGCTGCCATGACCAAGCGTGAAAACGTCCACAAGATGGCCGACGCGAACAAGGCATTCGCTCACTTCGCATGGTAGTTTGCAATCGTAACTGATTGCAGTGCGTTTCATGCGAGCCATAACTCGGATCTCTCAAGGAGGCTCCCGGAAACGGGTGCCTCCTTCTGCTTTGGGGTGACGTGATTTCGCGTTTGTCGCGTGTTTGCCCTGGGGTGTTCAGCAGCTGCGTGTGTTGGTTGTGTTTGTCTGGTTTTGATGCGTGCGGTTCGCACGAGTTGGCTTACTTTTCAGAGGTTTCCCGTGGCGACGACCATTGCGACCCCGATTGACAAGATTCGGAACATCGGCATTGTGGCCCATATCGACGCGGGCAAGACCACCACGACGGAACGGATTCTGTACTACACCGGCGAGTCCCATCGGATGGGAAACGTCGATGACGGCAACACGACGACGGACTTCGACCCGGAAGAAGCCCAGCGCGGGATTACGATTTACTCCGCGGCGATTTCGTGCCGTTGGAAAGATGCATTTATCAATCTCATCGATACTCCCGGCCACGTGGACTTCACGGCTGAGGTCGAGCGCAGCTTGCGTGTGCTCGATGGGGCGTGTGTCGTCTTCAGCGCGGTGGAAGGGGTTGAGGCTCAGAGCGAAACCGTCTGGCGCCAGGCGAACAAATACAACGTGCCTCGCATCTGCTTCATCAACAAGATGGATCGCATCGGCGCCAGCTTCGAGCGCGTGTTGCAGCAGATGCAACGGCGACTGAATGCCGAGCCGTTGCCGCTGTTTATTCCCATGGGGGCCAGTACCACTTTCCAGGGGATAATCGATCTGATCCAGCGCAAGGCGATGTACTTCGATGAGACGTCGCTCGGAAAAAAAATTGAAATCACCGACGTTCCCGACGAGTTCAAGGACTCTGTTGAGGAGTGGCGTGGCAAGCTGATTGAGTCGGTGGCAGTGCTGGATGACTCGGCGATGGAGGCCTACCTGACAGAGGGGGATTTGCCAGTCGAGATGATTCACAAGCTGTTGCGTCAGGCGACACTGGCGGGCAAGGTTCAGCCGACGTTTTGTGGAACTTCGCTTCATTACTGTGGGGTTCAGCCTCTGCTGGATGGCGTGGTGGAGTACCTGCCAAGTCCGCTCGATCGCCCGCCAGTTGAAGGGGAAAATCCGACAGCTCGCAAGCAGACGGAGCTGAGAGTCGAACGTAAGCCAGATCCCGAAGAGCCGTTTGCGGGTCTGGTCTTCAAGATTCAGGCGGACAAGCACGCGGACCTGTGCTGGGTGCGGGTCTATTCGGGCGTGCTCAAGAGTGGTTCTCGCTTGCTTAACCCTCGGACGGGCAAAAAGGAGCTGATCAGTCAGCTGTGGCATATTCAGGCGGATGCCCGTGAGAAGATCGAAACCGACTTCGTGGGGCCGGGGGGAATTGCGGGCGTCGTGGGGCCCAAGGATGTGGTGACTGGGGACACGCTCTGTGACCAGAAGCATGGAATTCTGCTGGAGTCGATCGTCTTTCCGGAGACGGTGATCTCGGTGGCCGTCGAGCCGGAGACAAGCGATGACCGCAAAAAACTGGAAGAGGCACTCGCTCGCCTGGCCAAGCAAGATCCGACGTTTCGGGCCAAGGTCAGCGAGGAAACGGGGCAGACCATCATCAGCGGAATGGGCGAGCTGCATCTGGAAGTGCTCCAGAAGCGGCTGCAGCGTGACTTCAACCTCAATGTGAAGGTCCACAAGCCGCGAGTGTCTTATCGCGAGACTGTTCGCAGTGCCGCGACCGGCGAAGGTGAATTTCACCGGGCCGTGCAGGGCGTCGTGCAGCGATTCGGGATTAAGGTTCGGGTTGAACCATTTGAGGGCAAAGAGCCAATTTCGGTGGCGAGCGAACTCAAGCACGATGAGTTGCCGCTCGATGTCGCGAAAATCGTCTCACAGGCGGTTCTGGAGGCTGCCCAGGCGGGGGGTGTGGTTGGATATCCTCTGATGCACGTGAAGTTTACGGTGGTTTGGGTGGACTACGTGCCCGGAGAATCGACCGAAGAGGCCATTCGTACGGCTGTCTCCCAGGCAGTGTACGCGACCTTGGGTAAGGCGGATGTCGGTCTTCTGGAGCCCATTATGAAGCTGGAGGTCCTGACACCCAGCGACTTTATGGGGAATGTACAAGCCGACCTGAATCAGCGTCACGCGAGGATTATCGGGGCTGAGCCGCGAGATCATCTGACCGCTCTAGAGGCGGAGGCCCCGCTATCGCGGATGTTTGGGTACTCGACGCAGGTTCGGAGTCTGTCCCAGGGGCGAGCTTCGTACTCGATGGAGCCACTAAAATACGATTTTGCCCCACAATCGGTGCTGGATGAGATGATGGGACGGTGAGATTTGTTATACTCTCGCCACGAATGGTGAGAGGAATGGTCTCGCTGTTTCGTAAAGCTGTGAAGTTGGTCGCGATGCAACTGTTTTTTCAGCATGATGTTGTGAAAATCGGTGAGTAGCGCAATTGGTGTGAGAAGAGGTTTAGAACTCTTTTCCACGAAAGCAATCGCGGTTCGTTGACAATTCCGACGAGCAAAATTACCATTTCTCGCTTCCCGCTTCGGACGGTGCTGATTCGGGGTCGCGAGAAGATACGCAAGTCGTTGGTTCAAGGGGATTTACGTGGCCGGTAGCCGCATTCGCATTCGAATGGAAGCATACGACCATTCCGTCCTGGATTTGTCGGCAAGTGACATTGTCGACACGGCCAAGCGAACTGGTGCGGTGGTCCATGGACCTATTCCGTTGCCCACGAAGATTGAGCGTTACACGGTGCTTCGGTCTCCGCACATTGACAAGAAGTCCCGTGAAACTTTCGAAATCCGCACTCACAAGCGCGTGATTGACATTGTTCAGCCGACTGGCAAGACCATCGACGCTTTGAACAAGCTGTCACTGCCAGCTGGGGTGGATATCAAGATCAAGGCTTCGACATAGTCGAGTCCGGTTGAGGCGGCGATTCGGCTGTTGAGGCGATCTCGGCACCGCTGTCGCCAGATGTGGTTGGTTGTGTGTTGGAAACTGTGTCGCAGTGAGGTTTGACATGCCGGTGGGACTTCTTGGCCGCAAGATTGGCATGACTCAGGTTTACGGTCCTGAAGGGCAGTCAATTGGTGTGACTGTGCTTGAGGTGGGGCCTTGTCATGTTCTCCAGCTGCGATCTGTGGAGCGTGATGGCTACGAGGCAGTCCAGCTGGGCTTTGCCGACAAGCTGAGCCAGAAGGACTTGGGGCGTGATCCAGCGTCTCGGCAGCGCAGCCGTGCGACTCGCTCTGAGCGAGGCCAGGTGGTTGCTCTGGCGGGCACGAAGTCCAAGGCTCGTGAGGCCTCTGGTAGGGCTGCCGTTCCCAAGGCGGGGTGTGAGCCACAACGATTCATTCGCGAGTTCCGGACGGACGGCGAGCAGCATGGGTGTGAGGTTGGTCAGGTGTTGTCGGCCAATGCCCTCGAGGGTGTCGACTACGTTGACGTGATTGGAACAAGCAAGGGGCGTGGTTTCTCCGGTGTTATGCGTCGGCATAACTTCTCCGGTCAGCGTGCCTCTCACGGTGTGAAGAAGTGCCATCGCAAGCCTGGGGGTATCGGTGCAGCAACCGACCCGTCTCGCGTCTGGAAGGGCAAGCGAATGGCCGGTCGGTTTGGTGGCGATCGCCGAACGACTCGGAATCTGAAGGTTGTGCGGATCGACGCAGAGAATCACATGTTGCTGGTCAGTGGTCCGGTGGCCGGTCCAAATGGCGGCTATGTTGTGATTCGCAAGGCCAAGTAGGCTGGATTGGTGGCCGTGTCGGAGTGACAAGTCGCTTCGTCCGTGAATAACAGTCGCCTTCAAGTGTGTGTCAGGTGTAAGTCATGATCAATGTTCCAGTGGTCAACATGGCCGGTGAATCCGTGGGAACTTACGAGTTCGACCCGGCAGAACTGGCCAAGGGGATCAACAAGCAGATGCTGCACGACGTGTGCGTGATGTACGCGTTGAATCAGCGAGTGGGTACCGTCCGCACGAAGGCTCGTGGCGAAGTGGCCGGTAGCACCAAGAAGTTGTTCAAGCAGAAGGGCACTGGTAACGCTCGTGCAGGTACGAAGCGTTCTCCAACCCGTCGTCATGGTGGTCATGCGTTTGCGAAGCGTCCTAAGGACTGGAGCTACCGCATGCCACGCAAGATGCTCCAAGCAGCCACTCGCATGGCTCTCTTGAGCAAATTCCAAGATGGCGAAGCAGTGGTTCTTAGCGAACTCAAGCTTCCCGAGCAGAAGACAAAGGTTGTGGCCGGTGTGCTGAAGGCGTTGGGAGTGTCTGAACAGACTTGCCTTCTCGCGATCAAGGAACATGATCCAGTCGTCTGGAAGTGTTCGCGGAACATCGAGTCGCTGTGGGTTTCACCGGGATCGAATTTGAACGCGTATGACCTGCTGCATCAGAAGCGGCTGGTCATTACCCGTGAAGCGATGGACGAGATTCGTTCCCGTGGCAAGGTTGTTGAGGCAGGGGTCTGAACATGGCCGAACAAGCAGTACAAGCCGACGCAACTCCAGTGGTTGAAGTCACGGGTGGAATTCAGCTTGAACCCTACCAGGTCATTCTGAAGCCGCTGGTCACTGAAAAGGGAACGCATCTCTCGACGCGTCACCATCAGTATCAGTTCAAGGTTCACCTCATGGCGACCAAGGCTGACATCAAGAAAGCTGTCGAACAGCTGTTCAATGTCCGCGTTCTGGATGTTCGGACTCAGCTCTACAAGGGTAAGCCTCGTCGCTTCAAGATGCGGTTGGGTCGGACGGGTGACTGGAAGAAGGCGATTGTCAAGCTGCATGCAGAAGACAACATCGCGTTCTTCTAGGTTCAGGTGATTCGACGTTTCCTCGTCCGGATATGGGAATCTGACAACGGGTCAGATCTCAGAAGACATAGGTCAGGTGCAGCATGGGTATCCGAGTCTACAAGCCGACTTCCGCTGGCCGTCGCAATGCGTCGGTAAGCGATTTCGCGGACATCACGGATCGCAAGAAGAAGCGTGAAAAGTCGCTGTCCATCCGTCTGCCGCGGCATGGTGGCCGTAACTTCCAGGGGAAGATTACTGCTCGTCACCGTGGCGGTGGACACAAACGTCTGTACCGCATCATCGACTTCGCTCGCAAGAAGGATGGAGTTGTTGGTGAGGTCGCGTTCATCGAGTACGATCCCAATCGCACCTGCCGTATTGCTCTGATTCAGTATGCGGATGGTGAGAAGCGATACATTCTCGCTCCCTTGAACCTCAAGGCGGGCGACAAGATTCAGAGTGGGCCAGGCTCCGAGCCCAAGTTGGGTAACTGTCTGCCGCTGAGTGAAATTCCACTCGGTACTCAGATTCACAACATTGAGATGCAGCCAGGTCGAGGCGGTCAGCTGTGCCGTGCAGCAGGGACCTATGCGACCCTGAATGCACGTGAAGGCAGCTGGGCTCAGATTACATTGCCTTCGGGCGAAGTTCGTCGAGTACCGAGCTCCTGTCGAGCAACGATCGGTCAGATCGGTAACCTCGATCATATGAACATCGTGATCGGTAAGGCTGGACGTGCGCGTTGGATGGGGATTCGTCCCTATGTCCGCGGTTCAGCTATGAACCCGGTCGACCATGCGATGGGTGGTGGTGAAGGTCGCCGGTCTGGTGGTCGTCATCCATGTAGTGCAAATGGTCGTCCTTCGAAGGGTGGAAACACGCGTAAGCGTCGTAAGCCATCGAGCCGAGCGATCATTCGTCGTCGTTGGAGCCGTCGCAACGGTCAAAAGAAGATCTGATTCAAGTTTGGTTTTGGGGTGAGCAATGGGACGTTCCTTGAAAAAGGGTCCTTACGTCTGTCCGACGGTCATGAAGAAGATTCAGGCCCAGGATGCAGCTGGTCGTAAAGATCCCATCAAGACTTGGGCACGTCGTTCTACGATTTCTCCGGAGTTCGTCGGACATACGTTCTTGGTTCACAATGGTCGTCAGCACACCCAGGTGTACGTGACGGAAGAGATGGTCGGGCACAAGCTCGGCGAGTTCTCGCCTACAAGAACCTTCCGGGGCCATGGTGCCCGGGGCAAGAAGTAACGCGGAAAGCGAGAGGGTTCTGCAATGGTTCTGGTTCGTGCATTATGTCGGCACGTACGCATCTCCTGCCGGAAGGTGCGTCCTTTTGCTGACTTGGTTCGTGGGAAGACAGTCCAGGAAGGGCTGGATACCCTGCGTTACCTGCCTAACCGCGGGGCACGCATGATTGAAGATGTTCTGAAGTCTGCAGCTGCTAATGCTGAAGATCGCGGAGCACGTAACGTGGAGTCCCTCGTCATTGCCGAGTGCACTGTCGATGGTGGCCCGATGTTCAAGCGTTTCCGTCCGCGTGGTCGAGGGATGGTCTTCACCCTTCGTAAGCGGTTCGCGCACATTCTCGTGGCTGTGGATGCACCGGAAATCGCGGAAAAGGCTCAGGATTAACCATGGGACAAAAGACACGACCAACTGGCTTCCGCGTCGGAATCACTGAAGACTGGTCCAGCAAGTGGTACGCTCCCAAGAAGGAGTTTGGTACCCTGTTGGTAGAAGACTTCAAGATCCGCAAGTTTGTCAGCGAAGAGTACAAATCCGCTTCGATCGCCAAAGTGGTTATCGAGCGAACCCGTGACCAGGTGATCGTCAATCTGCACTCGGCTCGCCCGGGGATGATCATTGGTCGTAAGGGCGCTGAAATCGATCGCATGAAAGCTCGTCTGGAAGACCTGACCGGTCGTCGGACGGAAGTCAAGATCGTCGAAATCAACAATCCGTTCCGCACCTCGTTCCTGGTCGCGGAAGACATCGCTCAGCAGTTGTCCAAGCGTGGCAGCTTCCGTCGGGCGATCAAGAAGACTCTGGATCAGGTGATGGATGCCGGAGTCCACGGAGTGAAGGTTCAGTTGTCGGGACGTCTCGGCGGTGCCGAAATGTCCCGGTGTGAGAAAGCAAGTCGCGGATCGATCCCGCTATCCACACTTCAACGTCACATTGACTATGGTTTCACCATTGCCAAGACGACGATGGGCGTGATTGGCGTGAAGGTCTGGATCGATCTCGGGGATTACAACAGCGAGGAGGCCGACAATGGCTCTAATGCCCAAGCGGGTCAAGCACCGAAAGGTCCAAAGAGGTCGCATAAAAGGTAACGCGACTCGTGGAAACACGGTCTCCTTTGGCGAATTTGGATTGCAAGCGGTTCAGGGCGGTTACATTAACGCGACGACCATCGAAGCGTGTCGTGTGGCTGCCAATCAGTACATTCGTGGTGAAGGTCGCCTCTTCATCCGGATTTTCCCTTCGAAGCCGATGACGGCTCGACCACTGGAAACCCGTATGGGTACCGGTAAGGGTGAACCGGATCACTGGGTGGCTGTGGTGAAGCCAGGTGCGGTTTTGTTCGAAATCGCCGGAGCTTCCAAGGAGTCGGCTCGTGATTGTTTCAATCGCGTAGCTCATAAGCTGCCACTGGCTGTGCGGCTTGTGGAACGGCGTCCGGGTGCTTAGTTTGATGTTCTCGCTCCGACTCCAGTTCGGAGTCGAGTCGTGATTCGGAGTGGATGATGTCGAAGGCAAGTGAACTTCGCGAGATGAGCAGCGAACAACTGGGAGCCGAATTGGCGGCTTCCCAGAAAGAGTTGTTTCAACTGCGGATCCAGGCGTCCACTGAAAAGCTGGATGCTCCGAGCAACATTCGTCGACTGCGTCGGCAAATTGCACGGATCAAGACCATCGTTCATCAGCGCGATCTCAGCGCGAAGCAGGCATAGGGCGAGGATAACAGATGCAGCGGCAACTGGTCGGTGTAGTAACTCGGGATCAGAACAGTAAGACGCGACGTGTCGAAGTCGCCCGTCTGTATCGTCATCCGAAGTATGGTAAGATCGTTCGTGCTCGGACGATTTGCTATGCCCATGACGAGAACAACGTCTCTGTCAAAGGAGACACCGTCGAGATCGTTGAGTGCCGTCCTCGTTCTCGCACAAAGCGTTGGGAACTGGTCCGCGTGGTTCAGACGGGGAACCGTGCTCCTGCCGTGTCTGAAACGGTTGAAGCCGCTGTCTAGTTTTTTGCTCTGCTGTCTACGGATGGCATAAGGGTGACATCATGATTCAAATGCAGACACTGCTCGACGTGGCAGACAACACAGGCGCGAAGCTTGTGCGTACGATTCGTGTGATGGGTCCGACCCACATGCGGACGGGTGGTCTGGGCGACATTGTCGTGTGCAGCATTCAGAAGTCGATCGCCGGTGCTCCCGATGCTGTGAAGCACGGGAAGGTTGTGAAGGGCGTAATCGTCCGCTGCCGTAAGGCGACACGTCGTGCCGATGGCAGCTATGTCCGGTTCGACAGCAACGCGGTTGTGCTGATCGACGGGGACAACAACCCGCGTGGTACTCGCATTTTCGGAGCTGTGGCTCGCGAACTGCGTGACAAGAAGTTTACGAAGATCCTGAGCCTGGCGAGTGAGGTCGTCTGAGATGAAGATCAAGAAGGGCGACATGGTCGTTGTGATTTCCGGAGATGAGGCAGCTACGACTCCTCGTCGTGTCTCGGAAGTCCTGAACGCAGGTGCGAAAGTTGTGGTTGAAGGCGTGAACGTCGTTCAACGCCACGTCAAGCGCGGACATCCCAAGAGCCCATCGGGCGGCCGTCTGCGATTTGAGAAGCCAATTTTTGCATCGAACGTGATGTTCTACTGCGAAGCCTGCAAGCGGCCAGTTCGCGTCGGCTTCCGATTCACAGCTGATGGAGCCAAGGAACGCTTCTGCAAGAAGTGTAATGTCTCCGCCGGCAAGGTGAGTCCTGCCCGCGGTTAGTCATCATTGCTGCTGAGTTCACACAATCCTGGTCACCGGTTGGTATCGGCGACCCACAAGGAAGATGGTTAAATGCCTCCACGTCTGCTTGAACGATATCGTCAAGAAATTCTTCCCCGCCTCGCGAAAGAGTTCGGGACTGATAATCCACACGCGCTGCCCGCGATCAAGAAGATCGTTGTGAGCATGGGCGTAGGACGAGCGATTGGTGATCAGAAGATCCTGCAGGAAGTCTCAGGACACCTTGGTCAGATTACTGGTCAAAAGGCTGCGATCACCCGCGCCAGCAAGTCCATCTCGAACTTCAAGCTGCGTGAGGGAATGCAGGTCGGTTGCCGCGTGACTCTTCGCGGCGCTCGGATGTATGAGTTCCTCGATCGCCTGATCAACATCGTTCTGCCTCGCGTTCGCGACTTCCGCGGAGTCAGCTTCAAGGCGTTTGATGGAGCTGGAAACTACAGCATGGGCCTCGGTGAGCAGACCGTTTTCCCCGAAATTCAGGCCGATAAGATTGTCAACGCACAGGGAATGAACATCGCCATCGTGACCTCAGCGGGGTCAGATGATCGGGCTCGAACCCTGTTGCGTGAGTTCGGCATGCCGTTCCGCAAGGAGTCGAAAGCCTAGTCGAGCCGAGTTGGCACGACTGAGTGGCAAAAGCTGCTCACACTTTCTACAATCTCCGCCCCTAACGGTTGAGCCCCAAGGATTCCAAGATGGCCAGCAACGCCCATATCGCGAAAGCCGCGAGAAAGCCGAAGTTCAGTAGTCGCATCGAGCGTCGGTGCCAGCTCTGCGGACGACCACGGGCTGTGTATCGCAAGTTCCAGATCTGCCGTATCTGCTTCCGCAATTTGGCCCTGGATGGTCTGATCCCCGGAGTCAAGAAAGCCAGCTGGTAGTCAGCTGCCCAGGAACCCCTAGCTATGATGACCGATCCGATTGCAGATATGCTGGTTCGTATCCGAAACGCCGTGATGATCGAGCGTTTGAGCGTAGACGTTCCGCACTCAAATCAAAAGGAAGCTCTGGCCGCAGCTTTGCAGCGGGAAGGGTTCATCTGGGATTTTGAGGTTGTTGACAATGCCGAGGGACCCGGGAAGACTCTGAAGGTCAATCTCAAGTACGGTCCAAACGGTGAGAAGGTCATTCAAAAGATTCGCCGCGTGAGCAAGCCAGGTTTGCGGGCTTACAATGGTGTTTCTCAGATTCAGCCTGTGCTGAATGGCTTGGGGGTCACGATTCTGACCACCAGCAAGGGTGTGCTGAGCAGCCGCGAAGCGAAGGCTCAGAATGTTGGCGGCGAAGTCCTCTGTGAAGTGTGGTAACCCGGACCCCGGGCTAGGTGAATCATGTCGCGAATCGGAAAGAAACCCGTCGCTGTCCCCGCCAACGTGACAGTGGCCATCAATGACGGAAACCTCAAGGTCAAGGGCCCCAAGGGCGAATTGAAGCTTGATTGGAATCCTGCGATGTCTGTGTCATTTGACGATGCGAAGCGAGAGATCGTTGTCGCTCGTCCTGATGATCAGCGTAATAACCGTGCTTTGCACGGACTGACTCGGGCTTTGATTGCGAACATGGTCGAAGGTGTTCAGAAGCCTTTCGAGAAGAAGCTTGAGATCGTCGGTGTCGGTTACCAGGCAACTATCGTCGGCAAGAACATCTCACTGCAGGTGGGTTTCGCGAACATAATCAAGTTGCCCATTCCCGAAGGTGTGACCTGCACGTTGGCTAAGCCGACGGAAATTCACATCTCTGGAATCGATAAGGCCGTGGTTGGTCAGTTTGCCGCGAACATTCGTCGTGTTCGTCCGCCAGAGCCCTACAAGGGCAAGGGCATTCGGTACTCAGGTGAGCAGGTTCGTCGCAAGGCTGGTAAGGCGTTCGGCAGCTAAGCGATTCATGCAAGTTGTTCTCACATCTCTAGTGAAGATGTGAATGTGGTGAAGATCAGGACAGGTGTGCGATGCGTCTCGAAATGCGACTTGCTGCTCAACGCGAACGGCGTAAATTCCGCGTGCGGAATCAGCTCCGGGCGACTGGTCGTCCTCGCCTCTCCGTGTTTAAGAGCGGCAAGCACATTTACGCTCAGATCATTGATGACTCCATTGGCAAGACATTGGTCGCAGCTTCTACCTGTGAGAAGTCACTGGGTGGAGCTGGTACTGCTCATAGTAATGTTGATGGTGCGACCCGTGTCGGTAAGGCGATCGCTGAGCGTGCTGTCGCCAAAGGTGTTGTGAAGGTGTGCTTCGACCGAGGTGGCAGCCGCTACCATGGTCGCGTGGCTGCTTTGGCGGACGCTGCTCGTGCTTCCGGACTCGATTTCTAGGGATTCGTCTGACTGACGATTGGATTGAAACATGTCACGTGGTCAACAAGGCGGCGATAATCAATCATCCTCTTCCCCAGAACGCGTCGTTCAGATTCGACGTTGTGCCTGCGTGGTGAAGGGTGGACGTCGTTTCAGCTTCACTGCACTGGTTGTGGTTGGGGACTCCAACGGCAAGGTCGGTGTGGGGTACTCGAAGGGAACGGAAGTTCCAGTCGCAGTTGAGAAGGCCACTCGCCAGGCTCAGAAGCGAACCCATCAGTTTCCTTTGAGCGGCACGACTATTCCTCATGCTGTCGAAGCACGTTATGGTTCGTCGCACGTGAAGTTGATGCCTGCTCCCGAAGGAACGGGTATCATTGCCAGCGCGACCGTTCGCTCAGTTCTTGAGTCGATTGGTGTGAAAGACATTTTGACGAAGAAGCGTGGTTCCAGTAACCCCGCTAACGTCGTTCAGGCGACGCTCATGGCTCTGGGCCAGCTCCGGACCCGTGAAGATGTGGCGCTTCTTCGAGGAGTTGAGATCTAATGATTCTCAGTGATGTGAACAAAGACGTCTATGTTCCCCGTGGACCCAAGCGGGTTGGTCGCGGTTGTGGTTCAGGCCACGGCAAGACCAGTAGCCGCGGTCACAAGGGAGCAGGCAGCCGTAACGGTGTCAGCCGTCGTCCTGGTTTCCAGGGTGGTCAGAAGCAACTGTTCCGCCTGGTTGCCAAGCGTGGCTTCAACAATGCTGCCTATGCAGCTGTTGTTGTGAGTTTGAATGTCAGCCAGTTGCAGGCCGCGTTCGCTTCAGGCGATACCGTGTGCCCGGACTCACTGCATGCGAAGGGCCTTGTTTCGAACAAGGATCTTTCCACCGCCCAGATCAAGATTCTGGCTGATGGCGAGTTGACTCATAAGCTGACGGTGAAGGCTCATCGCTTCTCCCGCTCGGCAGAAGAGAAGATCCGAGCTGCTGGCGGCACGATTGAAGTCATCGGCTAGTCGGTCTCGCGAGGCTGTTAGATGTGACAGGACTCAGATCACTGCCTCCAATTGACCGAGTTGAGTTGCATCGAATACAACAGGGAGTGGAGGCGTGCTAGTTTCGCCTTCACTCTTTTTCGTTTGCGTGGGTTCACGGTAAGGACGCGGTGGCATGTTTGCCCGAATTCTCACAGTGTTTCGCATTCCGGAACTGCGGCAGAAGATCATCCTCACGTTGATTCTGCTCGCCGTTTACCGGTTGGGATTTTATATTCCCTTGTCATTCCTGGACCAGGACAAGTTCTTTGAGTCGATTCGTCGTATGACGGAGTCTCAGGGGACGATGGGCCAGGTGATGCAGGCGATGTCGATGTTCTCCGCATCAAGCGTCGGGAATGCGACAATCTTCGGCTTGGGGATCATGCCATACATCTCGGCATCGATCATCTTCCAGCTGATGGCAACCGTCTATCCTCCACTGGAGGCCCTTCAGAAGGAAGGGGATGCCGGCCGCAAAAAGATCAATGAGTATACTCGCTATGCCACTGTGGTCATCAGCCTGGCTCAGAGTTTCTTCTGGGTCATGTATTTGCGCAGCCAGGGCCTCATCCTCGATTCCTACAACGGTTTCTTCGGTTGGACAGCTGCGACGCTGACCATGACCGCTGGGACCGTGCTGTTGATGTGGATTGGTGAACAGATTGACGAGTACGGGATTGGTAACGGCATCAGCTTGTTGATCATGGCTGGTATTCTGTCCCGAATTCCTGATGCAATTCGGGAGCTGATTGGCCCCGCGTTTGCGAACGGTTCATTCAATATCCAACTCGGTTCGAAGGCAGGCATCGACAAATTGATGTTGCTGGGAGGACTGTTTGTTGCGGTCATCATTGGGGTGATCGCGATGACGACAGCGACTCGACGTATTCCTATTCAAAGTGCCAAGCACGTGCGTGGGCGCCGTGTGATGGGCGGCCAACGCCAGTTCCTGCCTCTGCGAATCAACCAATCGGGCGTGATGCCGATCATCTTCGCCTCGAGCCTGCTGTTGATTCCAATCTCGGTGATGAACACCGTTGGTCAGGCTGCAGAGCAGAGCGAAGTGGGCTGGATCCGTTGGGTCTCGCCAATCTTCCGTATTCTGGAGGCCAACGAGCGCGGGTTCCTCTACAACCTGTTGTTCATCGTCTTGATCTACTTCTTCTGCTACTTCTGGACCGGGATTACCTTCAATCCGAAGGATATCTCGGAAAACCTGAAGGATCACGGCAGCTTCATTCCCGGTTATCGACCGGGGGCCCGAACCGCTGATTACCTCGATCAGGTGATGCACCGCATTACCTATGTGGGGGCTGGGTTCCTGGCGTTGATTGCGATCGTTCCGACTCTGGTTTCTTCCTCGATGCAGATCTCCCCGCTGGTTGCGAGCTTCTACGGAGGCACGGGCCTGCTCATCTGCGTGTCGGTGGCGCTGGACTTGGTTCAGAAGATTGACAGTCACTTGGTGATGATGAACAAGGGCGGGTTGCTGGAGGCTGATGACCCGGCCTGATTTCGGTCAGCCTGCGTGTGATGCAGGCTGTATCCGGAATTGTGAGAAGTGTAGTTGTCGTGAAAGGTGTGCAGGCGTGATCTCCCTGAAAAGCCGCCGCGAAATGCGGTTGATGCGAGCGGCTGGGGTGGTTGTGGCTGAGGCACACCAGGCGGCCTCTCGGTTGATTCAGCCGGGGGTGACGACTCGCGAGATCGACGCAGCTGTGGCGGATGTGTTTCAGAAGCATGGGGCAGAGCCTCTGTTTCTGGGGTTTCCTGGGAAGGTTCCCTTTCCGGCGGTGACGTGTACGAGTCTGAATGAGCAGATCGTACATGGAATTCCTGGCGACACTGTTCTCCAGGAAGGCGACATCCTCAGTCTCGACACGGGATGCCGGATTGGTGGGTGGTGTGCCGATTCTGCGTGGACATACGCTGTAGGAGCGGTGGATCCTCTTAAGCGTCGTCTCATGCAAGTGGGACGCGAGTTGTTGCGGGTGGCGATCACTGGATTGGCCGAGTGCAAGCGTTGGTCAGCTGTCTCGCAGCGGATGGCCTCTCTGGCGAAGTCTGAGGGCTTCTCACTGGTTGAGCAGTTTGTCGGTCATGCGATCGGCCGGGAGATGCACGAGTCTCCGCAAGTGCCGAATCATTATGACTCAGATGCTTCGATGGACTTCGAGATTCGCCCAGGTCTGGTCTTGGCCATTGAGCCGATGCTCAATGCCGGATCACCGGACGTCAGGATTCTGAGTGACCACTGGACAGCTGTCACGGTAGACGGCCGACCAAGTGTTCACTTTGAGCACACAATTGCGGTCACCACGGATGGACCGCGACTGATTACAGCTGGAGTGGGTGGGGCCGAGGGGATGCTCGGGTTCACAGAACTTTGAAATTTTTCTGGGTTGCTTGCTTCCGAGTGCTGGCGGTGATTACACTTCTCCGCTCGCTTTTTTAGCGGCACGCCGTTTCGTGGATTCACGGGACGGGCATTGTTCGAAAGGTGTGTGGGACGTGAAAGTTAGGGCGAGCATCAAGCGGATTTGCGAAGGTTGCAAGATCGTACGGCGCAAGGGACGCGCCTACGTGATTTGTTCTTCTAATCCCCGTCACAAGCAGCGTCAGGGCTAAACCCGTGCTGAAATCGCACTCGAAAGAGCTGCGATCGACTCGGTCGCGGTGAATTCGAAAACGCATTTTCGCTTCGACATTGACTTGTTGAGGCATCTGGAGAGAAGACATGCCACGTGTACTCGGGGTAGACATCCCGAACGATAAGCCGACGTATATCGCACTGCAGTACCTGCACGGGCTCGGATTTGTTCGCGCGATTGAAGTCTGCCGTCTGCTGAGCCTCGATCCTCAGCGTCGGGCTCGCGATCTTTCGGAAGATGACATTCAGCGTTTGAACTCAACGCTGGACGCCGACTACACCGTTGAAGGTCAGTTGCGTCGTCAGGTCATGGAGCACATCGGTCGCCTGAAGGCGATCGCCTGCTACCGTGGACTTCGTCATCGCCGCAGCCTTCCCTGCCGTGGGCAGCGTACCAAGACGAATGCTCGTACCCGTAAGGGTGTGAAGAAGACCGTGGCCGGTAAGAAGGGTGTCAAGGACCGCAAGTAATTGCGAGCGTGGCGGTCAGGCGGCCGTCAGATGTTGCTCGTGAGGCCTGCGTGACATTTTGAAGTCAGTTCGATTTCGTTTGGGATTCAGACAGTGAACAATCCGAAGCCAGGCAAGAAGAAAAAAGTTCGTAAGAACGTGACGAAGGCCATCGCTCACATTCGGGCGAGCTTCAACAACACGATCGTGACCATCACAGACGCTGGTGGCGATGTTCTGTGTTGGGGAAGCGCCGGGACAGTGGGCTTCAAGGGATCTCGTAAGAGCACACCGTTCGCTGCTCAGCGTGCTTCCGAAACCTGTGCCGACAAGGCTCGCAAGTTTGGCGTGAAGGAAATGGAAATCCGCGTCAACGGACCTGGTTCGGGTCGCGAAAGTGCGATCACCGGTCTGCAGATCTCCGGAATCTCCATCCGTAGCATCGAAGACATCACTCCGCTGCCTCACAACGGATGCCGGCCTCGCAAGCGTCGCCGCGTCTGAGAATCATACAATGACTTTTGCTGCGGGAGGTTCAGGCCTTTGGTCCTGTTCACTCGAAGGCAGCTAAAACTCTTGAGTAGGGGAATGCAGCATGCGGATTCGTTGGCGTAATCTCGAACTGCCAAGTCGAGTGGTGCCTGAGCGTGAGACCATGAATGCCAATTATGGCAAGTTCGTGGTTGAGCCCTTTGAGCGTGGTTTTGGTCATACGATTGCAAACAGCTTGCGTCGTATTCTGCTGTCGAGCCTGGAAGGCAGTGCGGTCACCCGTGCCAAGATCCATGGCGTTCAGCACGAGTTCACCACGATTCCGGGCGTCGTTGAAGATGTCACCGATATCTGCCTGAATCTGAAGTCTCTGGTCGTCAAGAACCACTCCACCACGACCAAGACGCTGCGTATTGAGCGTCATGAGCCAGGCGTGGTGACAGCTGGCGACATCATTTGTGATGACCAGGTGGAAGTCATCAACCGGGATCTGGTGATCGCGACCGTGACTGACTCGGTTCCGCTCAACATTGAGCTGACCGTCGAGAACGGACGTGGTTATACCACTGCCTCTGAAATTCATGAGAAGATGCCCGAGCTGGGAACGATTCCCCTCGACGCTGCGTTTTCTCCGGTGACCCGCGTGCGTTACAAGGTGGACGACACTCGCGTCGGACAGCGGACGAACTACGACAAGCTGACGCTTGAGATCTGGACCAACGGCACCGTGAAGCCAGATATGGCTCTCGTGGAAGCTGCCAAGATTCTGCGGAAGCACCTTAATCCGTTCATCAACTACCGCGAGCCAGGTCCCGAACTGCCACCAGAAGCTGGCCTCAAGGGTATGCTCGAGTCGACCGGTTACGCTCCGATCGATCTGGAGCTGGAAGACCGTCTCGGTCAGTCGCTTGCTGAACTGAATCTTTCAGTTCGTGCAACGAACTGTCTGGAGTCGGAAGGGATTACCTCTGTCCGCGATCTGGTCGCACGGACGGAAGATCAACTGCTGCAGGTTCGCAACTTCGGTGAGACGACGTTGCTGGAAGTCAAAGAACGCCTTCAACTGCTCGGTCTGCGACTGGGAATGAAGGTGCCGAACCAGGGTGCACTGCGGAAGTAGTGTTCCTTGAGGCCCCTTCGACGGGGCGGTTCGTGAGTGGTCATTTTCGGATTGTGTGAGATCGGGTGCTGATATGCGACATCGTCTTCGAGGCCGGACACTGGGCCGTACTTCGTCCCACCGCCACGCTATGTTTTCGAACATGGCTGCCAGCTTGATTAAGTCCGTGACTCGGGATCTGGATCCTGAGAAGCGCTGGATCGTTCCTGGTCGCATTGAGACGACCGTCCCGAAGGCCAAGGAACTGCGTCCTTACGTCGAGAAGTTGGTGACGATGGCTCGCAAGGCCATTCCTCATCAGAACAAGGCGGCAGAGTTCGCGACCACCGCAGCTCGCAACAGCCCTGAGTGGGTGACCTGGCGTAAGTCAGAGAACTGGCAGAAGTGGGCCAAGGCTCTCGCTCCTGCTGTGGCTCTGCGTCGACAGGCGTTTGCTCTGCTGCGGGATAAGGAAGCCACTTCCGTGCTGTTCGACAAGCTCGGACCGATGATGAGTGAACGCGATGGCGGTTACACTCGTATTGTGCGACTCGCCCGTGTTCGACAGAATGACGCCAGCCCGCTGGCAATCATTGAGTTCGTCGGCAACGAACGCGATCGCAAGAAGCAACGAACCGCTCCTGTGGTTGAACAGGCTGCGAACTAGTTGCGGACTGCGAAGTCTCGCAGTTGCCACTCGTGAAATGACCAGAAGGGCAGACGTGATCGTCTGCCCTTTTTTATTCCCCTAAATGGGCCGGGACAAGGACGTTCCCGGGCTGATTGTGCCTGAAGCGAATGGATTCGCCACGACGACCGGATTCGATGTCATCGCTGCTCTGAGAGCGGTGTGTGAGGATCTGACCATCCGGGTACCCGACCTCTGCCATGTCCGCATGGAACGCGTGGCGTTGTCCTTCAGTCAGACCCGTCGCGGTTCTCGTCATGGGATGCTGGCAAAGTTGACGCCACTCCGTTTTGAGGGAGGGGAGCTGACAACGTATCGAGCTGGTCAGCCGTGGACGATTCAGCGGTTGTACAGCGGTGCGATCGAACAGTGGTACATCCTGTCAGTGTATCTGCCGCGGTTCTTTGATCTCCCGTTTGAGGAGAAGCTGAACACGCTCGTGCATGAGCTGTATCACATCAGCCCGCAGTTTAACGGGGACATCCGGCGGTTTTCCGGACGCTGCTACGCCCATTCCTCCGATCACCGGGCCTATGACGAGGCGGTTGCTCAGCTGACTCGTCGATATCTCCGTCGGCGGTCTCCCCGGGCGAAGCTGCTGCAGTTCCTACACCACGACTTCACGACTCTGCGACAGGCCCACGGCTCGATCTACGGGGCCCAGGTGCCAATCCCGAAGCTTATTCCTCTGTCGGACACTCGAGCCGCGTAGCCTCGAATGGGAGGCATTCTGAGGGGCGCAGGTTACGCTCCGTCAAAAGGAACCGTGCGTGTTGGAGCTGGGCGAATCTGTTTCTGGATGCGTCCAACGATACGCATGTCCTCGCATGTTTGCTGAATCTGATATCATCCCCCTTTCGTCAGCGAGTTCGATAACTCGTCGAGGCGCGATTTCTGTCTATGATCAGGCGGCATCAGTGGCCTGACTTCACCACGACTCACTCCCAGGGGATACATCTATGGTTACTGTCGGTATGAATTATCACGTCATCGAGGGGAAGCAGGCGGACTTCGAAGAGAAGTTCGCCGGGGTCATCGGGGCTCTCAAGGCGGCTCCGGGGCACACGAACTCGACGCTGTGGAAGGACGTCAGCGACGGTGCGTCGTACTTGATCACCAGCGAGTGGTCGGACGAAACGGCGTTTCAGGAATTCATTCGCAGCGACGCCTTCCGGGCGGTCACCAACTGGGGCAAGGAGCAGATCCTCTCCGGTCGTCCCCAGCACAAGGTCTACAAGCACTAATCGTCATTCGGCGAGCGACCGAGCGCGGATTCGGAGTTGGTCTTTGAGTGGGACAGACAGGAATGTCTGTCCTACTTTTGAATTTCAGAGCAATAGACATTCCTGCCTGTTCTTCTGGGAGTGGATGACCAAAGGCGAGCGGCCGAGCGTCAGCTGGCAGGTGCTTCTATCGCTGGGCAACAAAACAATCAGGGCCAGCGGCAAGTGACAACACTTGCCGCTGGCCCTGTGTATTGAGAAGCAGGAGCCAGCCCGGAATGAGGGCCGACTCAGCGAATTACAGCTTTTATCGAACGCGGACAGCGCGTCCCACCTGACCGTATGGATCAACGTAGATCATGTCAGTGTCCGAGAACGATCGCAGCGTGAAGGCGTACTTGTGGTTCAGCCGGTCAAGCTGGGTTGCGGAAAGCACGTGGAACAGGATCTGGCCATTCTTCACGGTCCAGGTTCCCGTCGAGACCGGCGTCTGCACCAGCGTCTTCTTGAACAACCGCAGCTCCGTGACCTCGCGGACGTTGGAGAACGTGCCGTCAGGGCTGAGGGTTGCGATCAGCACGCCCATGGCGTCGGTCAGGCGCCAGGTTCCCGTCACAGCCTTGGCCGCTTCGGCATCGGTCAGGAAGCGAGGAGCCTCCTGAGTACTGGAGATTGCCTTGGGGCCGACGGGTGCTGGTTTCGCGGCGACCTTCTGGCCACCGGTACGCTCCAGCGTCATCAGCATGTGCTTGCTGCCCGCCTTGGCGGAGAAGGTCGTGGGGCGCTCCGACTCTTCCGGGTGAGCCAGACAGAGAACGATGCGGTCGCCATCGAAGCGGTAGATGCCCCAGGTCTCGCGTTCTTTTTCGCGGGTCTGGAAATCGATGCCCTTGGGGGACTGCGTTTCGTCGATGGAAAAGAGCTTGAGCTGCTTCTTGCCAGTGGTGTGATCGGTGAACTGAACCGCGTTGTCTTCGATCGTGAAGCGACCGCCGGACGGGAGCCATTCCGAAATCACTTCCTCGGGGATCGTCTTGCCGTCTTCGACGAGCTCGACAACCTTCCAGTCGCCCTTGAAACGGTCAAGTTCCGCTCCCTGGGCCGAAGCCAGACCAGTCGCCAGCACCAATCCCGCAACACTCAACAACATCAATCGACGCAACATGTTGGAATCCCTCCCTTGGACATTCTGATTCATCTGACATCCGCCAGTTCACGGGATGCTACCGCAGTTCGGAATTCGCGGCAAATGGTGTTGTGAAAGCCCACGGCGAGCGGTGGGCGTGAGCCCACTGGTACTTGTAAGCATTGAATTGCAAACGCCCCCGGAAACTCCGAGGGCGTTCTATTGGAAATCATGACTGGCGGATGAAGAGAAACACTCCGGTTGGCACGTCGGACTGACATCCGACGCTCGCTGCTAGAGTGCGATTCGGAGTCTACTCCGCCTCGACTGTCTTCTTGGTGGCCTTCTTCTTCGAGGTCGCTTTCTTGGCCGCCTTTTTCGTAGTGGTCTTCTTCTTCACCACTTTGGTGTCGGCGGTGGTTTTCGTCGCCTTCTTGGCGGCTTTCTTGCCGCGGCCCTTCTTACCACCTCCCGCAGCTGCGCGAGCGGCGAGAAGGGGAACCGCTTCTTCGAGGGTGAACTCCTCGATCGGCCGGTCCTTGGGAATGGTGGCGTTCACGCTGCCGTGTTTGACGTAGTGGCCGTACTTGCCCTCATAGATCCCGACCGGCTGGTCGTCTTCGGGGTGCTTGCCAAGGTCGCGGATCGGAGCGGGGCCGACCTTGGCCATGGCGAGCAGTTCGAGGGCGCGATCGAAGCCAATCGTCAGCACATCGTCGGTCTTCTGCAAGGACTTGTACTTGCGGTTGTGTTCGACGTATGGGCCAAAGCGGCCTATGCCTGCGTTCACGGCCTTACCGTCATCCGGGTGCGGCCCGAGGTTGCGTGGCAGGCTGAGTAGCTGAAGCGCGAGGTCGAGGTTCACCGAAGCGGGATCGGTGCCCTTGGGGATCGAGACGCGTTTCGGCTTGGGGTTCTCTTCGGTGACCTCGCCGAGTTGCAGATACGGACCGAATGGGCCGATCATCGAGAAGATCGGGGCCCCTTCGTCGGGATGCATGCCCAGCGATTGCGGGCCGCGGGCCTTCGCCTCGAACAGCTTCTCGGCCATGTCGTTGTTCACGTCGGCCGGGGAGATGTCTTCGGGGAGGGACGCGGTAAAGGTCTGTTCCCCTTCGACGCGTTCGAGGTAGGGCCCGAACTTGCCCACGCGGACCGAGGAGTTGAGCCCCTTGATCTCGACGGTGCAGGCCTTGCGGGCGTCGATGTTGGCTTCCTGGTGCTTGACCGAGGCTTCCAGCCCCTCTTCACCTAGGTAGAAACTCTTCAAGTACGGCAGGTACTCTTCCTGGCCGTTGGAGATGTCGTCGAGCGACTGCTCCATCTTGGCGGTGAACTGCAGGTTGATCAGCTGAGGGAAGTACTCCTCCAACAGCTTCGACACCGCGAAAGCGGTGAAGGTCGGGATCAGCTGGTTGCTGACCTTGCGGACGTAGCCCCGGTCCTGAATCGTGCCGATGATGCTGGCGTAGGTCGACGGGCGGCCAATCCCTTCGGCTTCGAGTTTCTTGACCAGCGAAGCTTCGGTGTAGCGGGCGGGCGGCTTGGTTTCGTGACCGAGCGGTTCGAGCTTGCCAAGGTCGATCTTGTCAGCTTCCTTGAGCGGGGGCAGGGCGGAATCGCGGTCTTCGAGAGCTGCTTCCGGGTCGTCGGAACCCTCAACATAGGCTCGGAAAAAGCCGGGGAACTCGACCACCTGACCGGTGGCGCGGAACTCGGCATCGGCCGCCTGGATCGTGGCCGATTCCTGGCGCAAACGGGCGTCGGCCATCTGGCAGGCCATCGTTCGCTTCCAGATCAGGTCGTACAGCGCCAGTTCGCGTCCCCCCAGTCCCAGCTGCTCGCCGGTGAGCATTTCCTTGCCGGCTGGGCGGATGGCTTCGTGGGCCTCCTGGGCGTTCTTGGTCTTGCTGGCAAAGGTACGGGGCGTCGGGCTCAGGTAGTCCTGGCCGTAGGTTTCCGCGATGCGGGTCCGGGCTGCGGTGATTGCCTCTTGCGAGAGGTTCACGCTGTCGGTTCGCATGTAGGTGATGTAGCCCTCTTCGTACAGTCTCTGGGCCACCTGCATCGTCTCGCGGGCGGAGTATCGCAGCTTGTTGTTCGCGTCCTGCTGCAGGCTACTGGTGGTGAAGGGGGCGTACGGGCGGCGAATCGAGGGTTTCGACTCGACATTCGTAACCGTCCACGGAGTCGATTGAATCCGCTCCTGGAGGTCCTTGGCCCGGGTTTCGTCGAGCAGAACGACCGCTTGCGGGTCCTTCAGCTGGCCAGTGTTCTCGTCGAAGTCCTTACCGCTGGCGATTCGAGTGCCGCCAACGGTGACGAGGTCGGCTGTGAACTGGCCACCGTTTGGAGCGGAGACGTAAGCCTTGATATCCCAATAGGTACCGCTACGGAAGGCGAGGCGTTCCAGCTCGCGTTGCACCAGCACCCGGACGGCCACGCTCTGGACTCGACCGGCGGAAAGACCGCGCTTGATCTTCTTCCACAGCAGGGGGCTGAGGGTGTACCCGTAGAGTCGGTCGAGGACGCGGCGGGTTTCCTGGGCCCGAACCAGATTCATGTCGAGGTCGCGAGTGTGCTTCAGGGCGTCGAGGATCGCTTCCTTGGTGATTTCGGAGAAGGTCATCCGCTTGACGGGGACTTTCGGCTCGAGCGTTTCCACCAGATGCCAGCCGATGCTTTCCCCTTCGCGGTCTTCGTCGGTCGCCAGAATGAGTTCGTCGGCGTTCTTGAGATAGCCCTTCAACTCCTTGATGAGCGGCTTCTTGTCGCCCGGCACTATATATAACGGTGTAAAGTCCTGCTGGACGTTGACGCCCAAGGTCGACCAGCCCTCTTTTTTGAGTTCGGCCGGGATGTCCGCAGCCTTCTCGGGCAGGTCGCGAATGTGACCCACGCTGGCCCGGACCTCGTAATTGCTGCCGAGGAAGCCCCCGATCTTCTTGGCCTTGGCGGGCGATTCGACGATCACCAGGGTCTTCTTGTTCTTCGACTTGTCAGACACCGAACACCCGAATTTCTGGGAAAGCTGTCAGTTGTCAGTGGTTGGCTGTCAGTGACTGGCTGTTCCACACACTTGAATTGATGAGGGAGAGTGTTTGTCAGCTCGCTCCCCGTTGGGGCGGGAAGGTGAGCAGCCACTCGGATTTTTGCAGTCGGGGAGCCGCCGGCAACGGTCCGCGAGAGCATAGCTCGCAGGCGGTCAATCAGGGGGCGGGCAGCTGGTTTCCCATCCCTCTTGCGGGGGGGGTGGGGTGAGCTACAATGCGGTTTGCCACCTTCTGACTGCAACGAGTTGTGAACTTCCTTACGGAATTTCGCGCCGCGTTGTCAAGTCACGGCCTTTGTGCCGGGTTGCTGTTCGCGGGCTGAACTGAGCTGCAAACCCCAGTCTTTTCTGTGGTATGGAGCGGTTTGAACTGGCGGGCAACGGCTCGGGAAAAAATCCTGGCGGACCGTCATTCGAGGGTCCGTGGGGCACCCATCAGAGATTCGCACCTGATTTCTCAGGGGCGGTCAGCAGTCAAGGATCACGGATGTCGACCCCGTTTGAGTATATTCGCCGTCACCAGAAGGTTGCCCTGACTGCGGTCACGGGAATGGCAATCTTGTCATTTCTTCTGGGTGACGTGATGGCCGGAGGGCGCATGTCGCCGATGGTCATGACATCGCTGATCGTCGGGTGCTTCGCCCTCGTCGGCTGGGTCTGGGGAACATCGGACGGCAAATCGAGCGAGAACGCCATTTTCGGCGGTGTGCTCGGCTTGGCCCTGACGTTGGTCTTTATGTTCATGACCCGGCCCCCCTCTGCGGTCACTGCGACATCGGGCAACATCTCGACATCCGAACTGGGTGAACTCAGCCGGATCCGCGCGCTCGCCAACCGGATGGTGAATCTGGTTTACTTTGAGTCGCACCCCAACGACGGCTTTATGTCACAGATCATGGCGCAGCGCGAGCTGCCGCGGCTCATGTTCAACTATGGCGTGCCCAATCAGACCGCTGAAGTCGTTCTGTCCGAGCTGTTGAATCGCGAGGCTGGTTACCTGGGAATCAACATCACCGACGAAGCCGTGATGGCCTACCTCAAGGAAGTGGCCGGGTCAGATCCCGCTGGTGAGGTGAAGCTGACCAGGCAGATCTACTTCGATGCGATCAAGAACACCTGCGGTGGATATCCCGGGGTGACTGAAGACACGGTTATCGACGCCATTCGTCATGAACTGCGAGCTCGCCAGGCGGCTAAGATTCTGCTGGGCGGGAACCGCATGACCCCCGCTGATGTTTGGGAGCTTCATCGCAAGCTGAACACCCGCGAGTCGGCCCAGTTTGTAGCGCTGCCCGTCGAAGAGTTCGTCGACAAGAATGTGAACCCGACCGATGCTGAGTTGGCGGAGTTCTTCAACACCTATAAGGGAAATTTCCCCAACAGCACTCCGCAGGGACAGCTGGAAGAAGGGCGTCCCGGTCTCTATCTGCCTCGTCGTGTGCGTCTGGCTTATGTTGAAGCCAACTACGAAGAGCTGGAGAAGGCCGCAGGCGAAATCACCGAAGAAGAGATCCAGAAGCGGTACGAGGAGAAATCTTCGCGGGCCATGCCGGACATCAATCCGCACGGTGAGTTGAGGCTGCCGGACCTCCCAGTGCTCCCCAAGGTTCCGAGTACGCCCGAGGGGACCACAGCTCCCGCCGCTGAGGGAACCCCTGCGGAGAAGCCCGCGGAATCTGAGAAACCCGCGGAACCGGCAGCTGAGAAGCCAGCCGAGGAAAAGCCCGCTGAGCCCGCCGCTCCGGCCACTGAAGAAAAGCCAGCAGCTCCCGCAGCAGAAGAGAGCAAGCCTGCAGAACCAGCGGCCCCGGCTCCCGAAGCAAAGCCAGAAGAGCCCGCGAAGAAGCCCGAAGGATCTTCCTTCCGACCTCGGATGAGCGGGCTGCAGCCAGTGGCCTTGATTGAGGATGCCCCAGCGACTCCGGAAAAGCCCGCGGAAGCAACTCCTGCGACACCAGCTGCTGAGGCCGAAAAGCCCGCAGAGCCAGCTGCTCCCGCTGCAGAAGAGAAACCCGCAGAGCCGGCAGCTGAGAAGCCGGCCGAAGAAAAGCCCGCCGATGCAAAGCCGGCTGAGGAGCCAGCTCCACCGTCGACCGAGCAGCCCGCCGGAGAGGCTCCGTTGACTGTTCCGCCAGTGCCAGGTGATGCCGCTGGCGACAGTGATCCTGCACCTCCGACCTCCAAGGTTCGCCCGCTCGACGAAGCGATGCGTCAGGAGATTCGTGACGAGTTGCTGGCAGAGAAGACTCGTCCTCTCGTCGAGGCCAAGATCAATGCAGCTCGCGATTTCATGAGCGATCTGCACATGGGAGTCGCCGAGTACCTGAGCCAGCAGGGTGATAAAGCCGACAAAACGGTCGAACTGTCAAAGGATGCTTTGACACCAGAAGAGGCCTCCAAACGGCTCAAGGAATACGCCGAGAAGAACGGTCTCACTTATACCGAGACCCCGCTGTTGTCTTTGCAAGAGTTGATGCAGTCTGAAGACCATCCCCTGGGGAATGCCTTGGTGGGGCGGATGGGGCGTGTCGTTGACGTGATCAGCCGGAGCAAGGCTGACGACCTTTACACGGCGTCGACGGCATTCGATCTCGCCCAGAAGGGGAACTACGCTTACTGGAAGATCGAAGATGTCGCAGCCCACGAGCCCAAATCGCTCGAAGAACCGGGCGTGAAGGAGATGGCGATTCGGGCCTGGCGTCAATTCAAGGCTCGCCCTGCCGTTGAGAAGCGGGCTCAGGAACTGGCTGACATCGTGTCCAAGTCAGACAAGCCGATGGCTGAGGCTCTCACGGACCAGACTGTCACAGGTGTGGAAAAGGACAAGGGAATCTTCGTGACCGTCAAATCGACGGGCGACTTCTCGTGGCTTCAGCGGTCGATGGCACCGAGCCAGTTCAACCAGGATAACTCACCTCGATTCGGCACGATTCAGGGTGTGGAAGGCGTGAACGACAAGTTCATGGAAAAGGTCTTCAACGAGATGAAGCCGGGGGCAACCGCAGTGGTGCCGAATGTTGACCGGTCGATCTTCTATGTGATGCACATCGACAAGCGGACTCCCTCCACCGAGGCAGAGGTCGCTGTGATGCGGAAGCAGTTCCTCGAAAGTCAGGGTGAGCTGACCCCATACGCCGAGGGGCTCTCCCGTGAATACGATGACAGCTTCATCGATCGTCTGTTCGTGAAGCACGGCGTCAAGATCTCGCCGGCAATCTCACGCGATGAGGACGAGTAACCCTCCATTAAGGTTCAACAATCCCCAGTCCGAAGTTCGGCCTGGGGATTTTTTTGTTTCATGCTTCGTGGCGAGCGTCATGCGAATGTTTCGATTATTCCGTTTGTAGCGGCCAGTCCGGACATACTGGCGATAACGCCTAAGTCCGCCGATACCGATCAGGGACAATCCCGTCAGGAGGACTGAGCGATGGCCGTAGTAGACCCCGGTTGGCAAGTTGTCATCGAGCGCAGCCTCAACGAATTCCTGGTCTGGGTCGGTTTTGGAACGATCGTCGGTCTGACTGCCAAGGCCATTATGCCGGGGAAAGATCCCGGCGGGGCTGTCGCGACGTTGATGATGGGGATCGTTGGGACCGTGATCGGCTGCGGGACGCTCGCGTTTTTCCTGCCCAGCGCCAAGATCACTCCGATCAGCCCCTGGGGTTTTGTCGCTGCCACCAGCGGATCGTTTCTCCTGCTGGCGTTCTATCGCATCCTCAGTCTGGGGAGTCGCCAGAAGGTCGACGTGGTCATCGAAAACCCCACCCCCGGCCGGACACGTGGTCCTCACTCCCAACTCCGGCAGCTCGTCCGAAACTTGTAAGTTGTTTGCCGGCGTACGTTTCAGCGAGTGGCCGTGTCATTTCGGCCGATAAACACGAGCGAAATCTACCTAATTGATACAACCGCACCCGACTTGGTCGAGGATGTGTTTTGACAGCACCAGAAATCACCGCAGGTCACCGAAAGAGTGAACTAGGGTTCGTTTGAGTTCAGTTTCCAGTGGGAGACCGGACTTATGACCTGAGGTGTCTCATGATTGCTGAACCGTTCAAGCGTTCGAAGATTTTCGTCAACCATGGAATCCAGGGTTCCATGGCTCTCCGCTTCGGCCTGTACTGGGTGGTGTATCACCTCTGCTTGTGGCATGGGGCATTCATGTACTTCTTTCTGCGGGCCCGGCTGTCGCTGTTGACCGGCGGAGAGGGGCCGATGATGTCGGTCGGCGAACTCTATGGGAAGTTCATGGCGGACTACCTGCCCATTACAGTGACAGCGCTGCTGCTGCTCCCGATCGTGGTCTATGAAATGATTCGCCAGACGCACCGCATTGCGGGCCCGCTCGTTCGCTTCTCAAATGCCTTGACGGAAATGAAAGACGGTAAAGTCATTCAGCCCGTGAAGCTGCGCGAGGGCGATATGCTCACCGATTTTGAAACTCTCTTCAATGAGTTTGTGGAGTTTCACCAGGCGAAGTCGAAAGCCGGCGAGAGTCCGTCGACTGACTCGGCCGAAGTTAAGCCCGAGCGTCAATTGGTCGCCTCAAACGCCGACTGAATGTGGTCGATGAGTGGCTGTTCGCCGGTCCGCCAGACAATCGCAATGACATCGAACCGGCAACGATGCTGATGGAGTTTGTGTTGTTGCAACCAGGCAGATGCCGCGCGGGTGATCTGGCGTTGTTTGGTACGGGTGACCGCTTCTTCTGGGCGGCCCACTGTATTCTCGGAGCGGGTCTTCACCTCGACGAAGACGATCGTGTCACCATCGCGGGCAATGATGTCGATCTCGCCGCCACGGTTGCGGCAGTTCCGGGCCAGAATCACATAGCCTTTGGCCTTGAGTGTCTGAGCCGCCAACCGCTCGCCCCGGTTGCCAAACAAGTAATTCAGCCAGCCACGGGGCAACATCGCGATGCTCCAGTTTCGCGGGATCCTATGAAAACACCCTCGAACGTTTAGTTCGAGGGTGCTTGTCTTGTTGGCCATCAGTGCGTCTTCAGCTGAAAACTGATGGCTGACTGCTGACTGCCACTTTAGGCGTCCAGCAGGCCCTTGCCCTTCAGGTAGGCAATGACATCGTCGGCCAGTTCGTCGATGCCCTTGTTGTTGGCGTCGAGAACCAGTTCGGCCTTCTCGGGAGCTTCGTACGGGGAATTCGGATCGATCCCGGTGAAGTTCGGGAGTTGGCCAGCACGGGCCTTCTTGTACAGCCCCTTGGGGTCACGCTTTTCGCAGGTTTCGAGCGAGGCGTTGACGAAGATCTCGTGGAATTCGCCGTTCGGGAACAGCGCACGAACCGCGTCACGGTCAGCCCGGTAAGGCGAAATGAACGCGGTCAGGACGATCACGCCTGCGTCGGTGAACAGCTTCGACACTTCGCCGATGCGGCGGATGTTCTCGGTCCGGTCTTCCGCGCTGAAGCCCAGGTTCTTGTTCAGGCCCATCCGGATGTTGTCACCATCCAGAATATAGGTGTGCTTGCCAATCGCGTGGAGCTTGTGATCGACGGTGTTGGCGACGGTGCTCTTGCCAGACGCGCTCAACCCGGTGAACCACAGGACAGCCACTTTGTGACCATTCAACTTCTGGCGATCCGCGCTGGACACGCGGTGATCGTGCCAGGTGACATTGGTGGCCTTTTGTTCCGCCATCTCGGGAAAACTCCTGAACTTGTGAGGGGGACCGGACCGCGCGACCGCAACACAGCGATCCAATCGTTTGCTCCTCCAAAGCGTCGGTCCCACTTAATGTGAGGGAGGAAGTGAAGCCCGGATGCTAGAGCATGCCGGTCTGCGGGGGAAGACGGGGAACGGAGTTTTCAATTTTCAAGCGATCTCGCGCCGGTCCGAACGAAACCGACACAGGTTAGACGAGCCAGGATTGAGAATCCGGTCCCACAAATGGGCGAACGTTGATCGATGACCGGGACGACTGGGACGATTATCCGCGTCTGGCGGCGAAGGCCTGCTGGGCAATTTGCTTGGAAATTGCCACCCACAGCACGAGACATCCCGGGAAGTCGAGCAGAACTTCAAACCGGGCTCATGTCGGGTCTTGAACGCTGTCCCGAATGTCGTCAGGATGCAGTGGTAAGGGCTTCAATGTGGAGAATTGGCGAAACTCACTGGCACTGATTCGCGGGACGCGAAATCAACCGGAAATCCGGATGAGTAATCCAGGCTTCCCCTTGATGTGATCGTGAATCTAAGGGACGAGACTGATGATCTTGAACGTTCATCCAGACGGGGGACCCGCCCCGGAATCGTCGTCCGATAAATCGCAATGGGGACGGTTGCGACATCTTTTTGTCGAAACCTTGAGTGAATCTTCTGATTTTTCCAGCAAGATCGTCATGCTCGCTCCGTCGAGCGGGGACGCAACGGTCAGAACGTGGGAACAGCTGGAATTCCCCGAGAACCTACAAGCGTGGGTCAACCGTTACCGGCAGGTCGGACAACGCGACCTATATTTGTGGCGGTGGTGTCTGTTTGCCGTCGACCTGATCACTCTCTCGTCGGTGGACCAGAGGCTGCTGGTTGCATCACGGGACATCAAGTTCCTGATCGGGATGTTCAACTGCCTGATCGATGATGTGGCCGACCAGGATCACAACCATCGGTTCGTGCGGTCGCTGTTGACACTCACGCGTGGAGGGACTCCGCAGGGAGAAACGCCCGCCGAATGTCAGCTGGCGGAGTTCGTCACGGAAGTCTGGAACGAGATCTGGAAACGGGCCGCCGAGTTACCTCGGTTTCGCGAGTTCGAACCACTTCTGGCGTTCGACTTGCGACAGCTGTGTACGACGGTGGAGCACTCCGACCTGACCACTCAGCTGCCGGAGCTGATGAATCGGATCGAACACGATCTCTATTCTTCGCACGGCATGATGGTGACAGTGGCGGCGACAGTCGACCTGATGGCGAGTCCGGATTTCGATCGTCAGGACCTCAGTGGGTTGCGTTCGCTGCTCTGGCATGCGGAATCGATGGCCCGCATCGGCAACATGGTCAGTACATGGGAACGAGAGATCGCCGACGGTGATTTCTCCAGTGGCGTGTTCATGGAGGCCCTGTGGCAGGGCAACGTCCATCCGTCCGATCTGCGGGCGGAGAATGAGGAACAACTGGTCAGGATGATCATCGCATCGGACATCGAGGGAGATTTCCTCCGGCGCTGGGAGTCTCATCGAACGGAAGTTCGCCAGTTCGGCAGGAAATTGAGTTCCATCGACATTGAGGACTACATCGGGCGGCTCGATCGTTTGCTCGAGAGTGAAATTTTCAGCCACGGGCAGAAATGAACCCCGTGGCAGCCTGATGACTGCCAGTGGGGTGACCTGCCGTGATCGAATGGATCTACCGCAAAAGTCGCCAGAACTTCGTCACGGTCATGATGATTACGACCCGCGTGATCGGGTCGATCGGTGGCGGTTTCGTCCTGTTCTATGTGATCCTGTCGACCGAGATGCCGAGGGTGGTGAAGGATCGCTTTCTCGATCTGGGCTACTCGCTGATCGTGCTGGCGGTCACCATCACCGTACCCCTTGCATGGATACATACCCGCAAGCTGCGCGCGGCACTCGGCTTGGTTGCCGATGACAAACCCGTTCCCCCCGGACTGGCCAGGGCGGCCATGCTGGAGGCTGTTCGCTTCCCATTGCGTCAGAGTATTCTGGAAGCCATTTTTGTACCGCTGAACTCAGCGCTCCCGATGTGTCTCAGCTTGTCGTATCAGTTCGATATTTCCAGACATATAATTATTCAGATTATCTTGGCGACGTTTCTGGCCATCAGTCTGGTGCTGTTCATTACGTTCTTTGCCGGTGAACAGTGGATGAGTGTCGCTATCTCAGACCTGATGAAACGCGGGGGGGAAATTGATTTTGACGAGCTGCCGAAGAGTCGACTGAATTCCAGGATTATGCTCGGTTTTAGTCTCGTGATTCTGATCACGGCGGTCTTGATTGGTGCGCTGGTTCATCAGGAATCGTTCGACCTGTCGCGGGTGTCGAGTATCGAGCACGCGGTCTCGCAGATTCGAAGAAACGCCATATTGGTAACTGTGGGGGCGATTTTCGTTGGGTGTGTTTATTCCCATTGGCTCGCTCAATCGATCACGGGGCGATTGAATCGACTCGTTGAAATCATGAAGTCTGTCCAATCGGGCGACCTGTCGGTTCGTGCAATGCCCACGGGAAACGACGAGCTGGACCTTCTGGCCCGTCGATTTAATGACATGATCTCTGAAATGGATCTGCAGACCCGACAGGTTCGCGAACTCAATACGACACTGGAACAAAAGGTCGAGTCCCGCACTCAGCAGTTGCAGGCATCATTGAACAAGCTGCAGGAACTCGACCGCCTCAAGACCGAGTTCTTCTCGAATGTGAGCCATGAACTGCGGACTCCGCTGATGATGATTCTGTCTCCGGTGAGACAAGTGCAGTCAGCTGCGGCGGACGTGCTCGATTCCCGTTGTCTGTCCTTACTCGACGTGGCGCATAACAACGGTCAACGACTGCTCAAGCAGATCAATCAATTGCTGGAGTTCAGCAAGATCGAAGCCGGACGGGCCAAAGTCATCGAAGGTCCGGTCGATCTGAATGAGGTCGCGCGCCGACTGGCTTATGCCGCCCAGCCCTTGGCCGAACAACGGGGAGTCCAGCTGGAGATCGATCTGGATCCTGTGATGCCGGTGACGTCGTCTGACGAAGACAAGCTTGACATCATTCTCACAAATCTGGTTTCCAACGCGATTAAGTTCACATCGTCGGGAGGGCACATCTGGGTCAAGTCGCAGGTGATCCCCAACCCCGAGCGGGATGGTCAGCTGTTGCTGGTCAGTGTTGCGGACACGGGACGCGGCATTGCCGAGCACGATATCCCGCGTCTGTTCCAGCGGTTTGTTCAGCTCGATGGCTCGACCTCGCGCGAGTACTCCGGAACGGGACTGGGTTTGGCCCTGGTTCGTGAACTGATCGAACTGTTGGGCGGAAAGGTCGGCGTGACCAGCAAGCTGGGCGTCGGATCGACCTTCCAGATTCAGCTGCCCTTCAAAACGCCCGTCGAGAAGGTTGAGGTGATTGAATCCCCATCGGGCATGATTCGCCAGGAGTCGTTCGCCGAACTGCAAACACACCGGATCGATGTTCGTGGGGGGCGTCGTCCGGCCGTCTCGCCATTGGCCCAGACCATTCTGGTCGTCGATGACAACCCGCAAATTCGCGACCTGCTCGTGGACGTTCTCTCCGGGGAGTACAAGGTCGTCACCGCCGAGGACGGAATGCATGCCTTGGCCGAGCTGGAGCATCAGACACCCGACCTGATCATCTCCGATGTCATGATGCCCTACATCGATGGTCAGGAGCTTTGTCGTCGTGTGAAAGAGCGTCGCGATACTGCCAACGTCCCCTTCATTCTGCTCACCGCTCGATCCAAGACGAGCATGAAGATCGAGGGACTCGACTGCGGGGCCGAGGACTATGTCTGCAAGCCTTTCGAGGACGCGGAACTGCTGGCTCGCGTGCGTGCCCTCTTGCGAGTTCGCCGCGCCAACGTCCAGCTTGACCAGCGCAATTCCGAACTCGAAAAGATCAACAAGGATCTCAAACAGGCCCAGAAGCAACTGGTCCAGGCAGAGAAGCTCAGCTCGCTGGGCCAACTGGTCGCGGGCTTGGCGCACGAGATCAATAACTCGATCAATGCGGTCTATAACGGCGTTCCCGCGATGAAGATGCGGTTGAAGAAGCTGCGGAATGGGCTGGCCAAGGCTACGGGCGTCGAGGATCAGACGTCACTTCCTACTGATCTGGAGATGAGCTTCGAGAAGCTCGATATGCTGGCCAATGTTATCGCCGATGGAGCGGAGCGAACCGCTCGAATCGTCAGCGACATGAAGACCTTTGCTCACCCCGGTCGAGATCGCGACGAGGATTTCGACCTGCATCGAGCGCTCGATCTGTGCCTGAACCTGTCGACGAAGCAGTCCGACTCCAAGATTCACATCGTGCGGGAGTACGGCGAAATCCCGACGATTCATGGCCCCTATGGACAGTTGCATCAGGTCTTCCTGAATCTGATCTCCAACTCTGTACAGGCCATGAAAGGCGGCGGGACGTTGACCTTACATACGGAACTGATCGATGACTTCATCACGATACGGTTCCGCGACACCGGAACAGGGATTCCCGAGAAGATCCGCAACCGCATCTTCGAGCCCTTCTTCACGACCAAGGCTCCAGGAGTTGGAACAGGTCTCGGGCTGTCGATCAGCTACAGCATCATTACCCAGCTGGGCGGGACGATTGAGTGTGAAAGTGAATTGAGCCACGGCACCGAGTTCGTGTTGCGGATTCCGCTGCCGTGCAATCTCAAGTCCAAGGATTCCCACGACGCGATTCCGATGGGCATGGTCTGACCCACTTGGCGAGCGTCTGGCGTCAGCCGGATGGTGCTCCACCGCGTGAGCTGCCCAATGCGGGTGATTATCCAAAGGTCGGCTGACCTGCATACACGTGACCACTTGGAATCACCATAGCCACATGCACCGGCAGGCTCACACCCGTCGCTCGCCGAACGCGCGGCTATCTCTTGGTTACTTGACTCGAACGCAGGAAGTTCAGGTCGAGCATGCCTCGCTCCAGCAGCGTCTCCATGAATGTGGGGAGATACCCCGTCGCGACAAGTTCCTCGCCGGGGCGACGAGTGAAGATGTCGTGAATGACGATCCGGGATTGTCGCTCGTCGTAACGCACGACCTCGCTGATCTGGGTGATGATACGCTGTCCGCCAGGGAGTCGCGTGATCTGGATGATCAGGTTGATCGCCGACGCGATCTGCCGATGAATGGCCACAACGGGCAGTTCCACAGCTGAAAGTACCAGCACCTCCAGCCGCTTGATCGTCTCTTCCGAGCTGTTGGCGTGCAGCGTCGTCATCGAGCCATCGTGCCCGGTGTTCATCGCCTGCAGCATGTCGAGAGCCTCCAGCCCGCGACATTCCCCGACCAGAATCCGGTCAGGCCGCATACGCAACGCATTCTTCACCAAGTCGCGAATCGTGTATTCCCCCGCTCCTTCCACGTTAGCCGGACGGGTCTCCAGCGACACGACATGGTCCTGCCGCAGCTGGAGCTCCTGCACATCCTCGACCGTCACAATACGTTCGCGGGCCGGGATGAAGGATGACAGTACGTTGAGCAGCGTGGTCTTCCCTGAGCCCGTCCCACCGCTGACCAGAATATTCTTGCGGGCGATGACACACGCCCGTAGGAACATGGCTGCAGATTGCGTGAGCGTGGCTCCTTCGATCAGTTCATCAATCGTGAACCGCTCTGTCGGGAACTTACGGATGGTCAGGCACGGTCCACGCACAGCCAGCGGCGGGATGATCGCATTGACACGGCTACCATCGGGCAAACGGGCATCCACCAGCGGCTGGCTGCGGTCGATGCGGCGGCCCACCTGGGCGACGATACGTTCGATGATCGATTCGGTGACCTTGTCGGAGAGGAATCGACGGCCCGACAGCTCGATCACCCCGTCGCGTTCGACGTAAATCTGATCGCTGCGGACGACCATGATTTCGTTGATCGTCGGGGCACGCAGCAGGTCCTGCAACGGCCCGAACCCGAGGATCGTGTCCTTCAGGTCCTTCTTCAGGGTCCGTAGCACGAGATACTTTCGCAGTTCCTTGTGCAGATGCGGCCGCAGCAAGCCGAAGACTTCGTTGAACTGCTTCTCGACTCGAGTGATCCGCGAACTGAGGTCGGGCAGGTCGTCGAGCCCGAGTTTGCCGCGCGCGTACTTCAGCAGATTGACTAGCTCCGACTCGCGTTCCGGGACCAGTGTCGCCGGGACATCGAACTCGTTGCGTAAGAAGGAGAGGGTGGTCGACGCCTCCGAGTCTGTCTCCAGGATCAGCTGCTGCACGATGTAGTCGCGGAGGTTGATCCCCACCAACTCCTCCAACAGCGGTTCGTTGGCGTCAGTGAACAGGTGGAGTTCACGGCAGACATCTTCGATCTGGCGTTCGAGCCGGACCAGACTGGCTGTATCACCGATGCGATTCGCCTCCAGCTCTTGCAGGTCGAACCGCTCCAGCAGTCGCCGATGGACCCGAAGCTCGAGGTCAGCCAGGAGTCCTCGCAGGTGCGACTCCAGATCCTGCCGAGAGATCGGCAAGGTCTCGTTGGATTCCAGCGTCAGTGTATACGGCCAGATTCGCAGCTGTTCACTGGCCGAGAACTGATGCTCGCTGCCCCCGAGAACCTCAGTGTCGCCGACAAGGCAGCTGTTCATGCCGAGGTTCTTGATCCAGACCTGATTCCCCTGCTGCCGCAGGATGGCCTGCTGCTTGGCGACCAGGGGGCTGGCCAGGACGAGCATGTTGGACCGATCCCGCCCGATCGTGACCTCATCACCCGGAACATCCAGCAGTGAGCGCTGGCTCTCGTGAAGTTGGTTGTACCAGATACGCATGAGAGTGGAGTCGGGGGAGGTGGCGTGATCGGTCGAGTGAATGAGGACAGGCTCTCGCTGAGACTACCGCCACCAGAATACGGACACAACTCCCGCTAACCCAGCAGTTCTCGGCGAACTCGCCCATCTCCGGCGATGGGGTGCGGTCGACCTTGCTGATCTGGGATCGTCGCTGCCTCGTCATAACCGAGCAGGGAATAAGTCGTCGCCTGCATGTCTTTGGGCGAGATGGGTGTGTCGACGACATCACCCGCAATCGCATCGGTCTGGCCGACCACTTTACCGCGAGCCATCCCACCACCGGCAAAGACCGAGGAATAAGCCCGCGACCAGTGATGACGGGCTCCACCGGCCGGCCCTGAGTCGATCTGCGGGGTGCGGCCATGCTCGCTGGTACAGAGCACGAGTGTCTCATCGAGCATTCCGCGTTCATCGAGGTCGGTGATCAGGGCCGAATAGCTCTGGTCAAAGACTGGCAGTAGGTAGTTCTTGAGTCGCGGGAAGTGATTCGAGTGCGTGTCCCACACCGAAGCTCCATGCGGGCCGAATGGGTCCCAGAAGACCGACACGAACTTCGCTCCCGCCTCGACCAGACGCCGAGCCGCCAGACACGATTGTCCGAAGAGCGACATCCCGTATCGCTCTCGTAGTGCGATCGATTCCCGGCCGACGTCGAGGGCATCGCGGATCTTGTTTGAGCCGATCAGCGAGAACGCCCGCTGCTGGTGGTCGCTGTAGTGCCCCAGCTCGACAGCCTGGTCGAGCAGTGGTCGAGTCGCGTCGAACTGCTGCAGCAGGTGGCGGCGGGCATCGAACCGGCTTGTGGATAACTCCTGCGGCAGCTGACAGCCTTCGGAGAGTTGGAACCGAGCTGTGGCCTCAATCCCGGCGTGCGGGTCGCGGACTTCTTCGCTCTGGCCAGCTGCGAGCTTCGGCACGATGACGGTGCCAGTTCCCTGGAAGTCGGTCCAGAACGGGTCGTACCCATTCCCGAGGAAGGCTGCGTAGGGACCCGCCTGGGTGGTGGAACTTCCCTTGGAGCAGAACCGCCACGGCAATCCGATGTTGCGAGGCATGGCCGGGGAGCGTTGGCCCGCCGCGTGCCCGTCGAGGTAATCGACCACCGACCCCATGAAGGGCCAGTGCTGGGGATCACGCGGGGCCGTCTCCAGCGGGATGCTGTAGGTCGGCATCCCGGTCATCACGTACGCACAGCAATGAATCGGATACGCGTGCGTCATTGACCGCACGATCGTCAACTTGTCGGCGATGCGGGCGATCTGTGGCAGCCCTTCGCCGATCTGGTAGCCCGGAATCGCGGTGTCGATGGCTTTCATCTCTCCCTGAATCTCGGGAGAAGCCAGCGGCTTGGGATCAAATGTTTCGTGCTGCGGCGGTGACCCGAACAGGAACACAAAGATGCAGGCCTTGGCCGAAGCGCCCGGGCCACTCGCACGGGCCGCGTCCGCTCGCATCGTCCCCACAGCTGAGAGCCCCAGCGCTCCGATCCCGCCAATATGCAGGAGATCGCGCCGGGTCACCCCGTTACACAGCTGCTTGCGACTGCCCGTCAGATTCAGCATGGAACCACCCTCAAGGGAGACAGATGATATTAGGGAAGAAACATTCTCCGTTGTTTGGATGGCTTGATGATATCCAAATTGTTTGGGATCCCCTCCTTGCCCCTACCTGTTCTGTAGTTGATGATTTCGATCATGCCCTCTTTGGCAAGATTGGAAACGACGGATTGGAATATATCGCTTGTGGCGGGAGACTCGTTGGTTAGAGATGCAAATAATTCGAAGAATGGTATGCCGCCTTGCTTGCCGTAACCATGAAGCCTCTCCGGGAGTTCATTCATCAACGACTCCTGAGTCGACGATCTGGCTGTGTCATCAAAACAGAACATTGGAAGAGCTGCTTGTCTTGTAAGTCGGAAATCCTCTCCAGGATCATAGCCGAGCATTTGAAGACCTGATCGTCCGTAGTGCGCAAAGCTTGTGTTCTCAGTCCAATGTAGCCCGACCATAACGTCTCTCGCCTTTGCATGGCCTGATAGGTGAATCAGCCAAAAATCTCTGTGGGCCTCAGGAGAGCGGATGAAGAATGGTGTGTAATATTTGGCGTTAGACTGTTCGTGGATTTTTTTGTGTAGCAGTGCTTGGATTGCCAAACGCCAGTCGTGTTGTTGCTTTAGAGTGAGTATCTTGTCCGACCCAATTGGTATATCAAGCTTTTCAAGAATTCTCTGGGTAATCTCGTTTGAACTGAGGTAGTCGATCAGTGAGTCGGTCGCAAATGTTAGAATAATCTCAGCGTTCTCGAGCTCACTCAAAATGTGCCGTATTTGAGGCATTGGGACATCAATGTATCCAAACTGATCGAGGACAAAAATCGCTCTTCTCTTCTTGCTCTGCTCTTTTATGTGTTTGACGATCCGTGCGATTTGATTCGTGAATGAGTCATTGAGGAGTTCCGCCTTTTTGGCTACTACCGACTTATATGCCGAGTCATTGAGAGTTGACTTCAGGTGCTCGAACGCCTCAGGAGCTTTTTCGATGAAGAAGTATTCGACATCGAGCTTGAATTCCTTTGTTCGACTTTTTCTCGCCTGAGCTTGGGCTTCCTGCATGGCCTGAAGCATCAGTAATGGAGATCCAAAACGATCTTCCTTCGTCAACTCGTCACGATACATTCCTCCACCAGCAAAACCGTCAACAAGTGTGAGTCGCAATTGGTCGATGCGAGGGTTACTGGTGAGTGTCTCGACGTACCGAAGAAGATATTGCTGAATGACTCGATGTTTGGCCAAGCTGTGCGGTCGAATCAGAGGGAGGGCGGAACCTATTTTCCAACTGTGGTTCTTGTCTGACATCAGTTCTTCCTGATTCTCACTGTTACATGATGTTGATTTTTGCTGTTTGCCTGAACCCCTCATGTATCTATACTTGCGTACACATTGGTTGTCAATCGCCAATTCACATGGAGTCAATGGAGCCTCAACTCTAGACTTCTGGGCCAGCTGACAATGACATGCTGCAGGGAGAGCGGAGGAACCATCATGGCTGAAAACACCGGAATTGGTTGGACAGACCACACTCAAAACTTTTGGTGGGGGTGCAACAAAGTCAGTGAGGAATGCCGGTTCTGCTATATCGATACGATCATGCGGCGGGGTGGACACGAGCCGTTCAAGGGGCCGATGCGCACGAAGAATTGGGCGAATCCGGTCCGTTGGAATCGCCGTGCAGCAGAAGAGGGGAAGCGGGCAAGAGTCTTTACCTGTTCTATGTCAGATTTCTTCCATCCCGGTGCTGACAAATGGCGGCAAGAGGCGTGGGAAGTAATTGCCGAGTGTTCAAACCTAGATTGGCTAATCCTTACGAAGCGAGCAGATCGCATTTGTGATGCATTGCCAGCCGACTGGAGAGATGGATATCCAAATGTATGGCTGGGAGTCACTGCTGGATGCAATGATTCACTCCATCGGGTGGAGACGTTGTTGACCATACCAGCATCAATTCGGTTTATTTCTGCTGAGCCACTGATCGAGCGAGTTGACCTGAGGCCATATTTATGGGGAATCGATTGGGTGATTTCAGGTTGTGAGCGAGCGAAGAAGGGCGTTCGCCGCGTGATGGACTTGGATTGGGTGCGAGACATTGATTCTCAATGCGAGTCCGCAGGCGTTGCGCACTTCTTCAAACAGTATTACCAAGACGACTCTGGTGTCCCGAGAGAGGATGGGATGTTAGACGGGCGAGCGTGTCAGCAATTCCCATCTGTCCGAGAAATCGCTCCTGTTTAGCACGGTAGGTACTTCGCTAATGAAGTACTCCCTCACCCACCCAGGTCTTTGATGATCTCTTCCACGCTGATCAGCTGGTTCTTGAGTCCAGCGAGGGTTTCACGGATGCCGGCGACGACGTCGGCGGGGGCGCGGGAGACGAAGGACTCGTTGCTGAGCTTGCCTTCGTGACCGGCGATGTGCTTGCGGATCTTGTCAGCTTCCTTCTTCTGGCGGGCGAGTTCGGCCTCGGGGTCGATGATGCCTTTGAGCGGGATGTACCCGTCGGCATCACCCAGTGAGAAGCCCGCGCTGGCACTCGGCCGCACGACATCGGCCCCCGCAGCGGCGAGGACCGCCTTGGCGAGGTTGTCGAACTGGGCAGCGACGTTAGTCATCTCGCTGGCCACTTCGGACGAGGCCCGGATCATCAGCTGCAGCTGGGTCGACGGCGGGATGTTGTAGATCGCCCGCACGTTACGAACGGCGACGATCGTCTCCTGCAGCCGGGCGAAACGACGTTCGAGCGCCTCATCACGCCAGCTGCGGGGAATGGTCGGCCAGGCGGCGACGATGGCTGCTTCTTCAGCGGTTTGCGGCGTGAGGACTGGTGAGCGGGGCGGCGTCAGCCCCCCGGTGCTTTCGATCGTCTCATCGACGGAACCATCCGGCTTACGCCGGACGCTCGCCAGAGATCGCTTCGGCGCAATCTCATTCAACCGGCTCCAGAGTTCCTGGCAGATGAATGGCGTGAATGGCTGCAGCAACCGGACCAGCGAATCGAGAACGAAGAGCAGCACGCGCTGGGCGGTCTGGCGGACTTCGTCAGAGGGAGGAGAGACGAGAGAGGAGAGAGGAGAGCCAGAGTTTTCCTCTGGCCCCAGGCCCTCGCCCTTAGGCCCTCCGCCACCCTTCCTCAGCCTCGGCTTAATCATCTCCAGGTACCAGTCGCAGAACTCGTTCCACGTAAAGTCGCGGATCGCGCGGGTGGCGGCGTCGAACTGGTACCGGCCCATGTACTCGGTCATCTCGTTCGCGACGGTCGACAACCGGCTCAGAATCCAGCGGTCTTCCAGTTGCAGCTGCGAGGCATCGACATCTCCGGGCACGTAGTCGGCCAGGTTCAGCATCGCAAACCGCGACGCATTCCACAGCTTGTTACAGAAGTTGCGGCCGTACTCGAAGCGTTCGGCGACAATGCGGGCGACTTTTTCGCCCTCGTCCGGTTCGAACCAGGGGCTGGTGTACTGCGATGACTTCTTGCACTTGGGGCAGGTGACGCGTGGCTTGGCACCGCCGCCGGGGATCGCCTTCTGGTGCTCCAGAGTCTGCGGAATCACGGTGCCGCAGTGCGGGCATTCGTACCCGACCGGCAGACGCACGTCCTGCGTTTCGCCCGCGATCGACGCGATGGTGAAGCGGACCGCATCGGCCCCGTACTTGTCGACGAGTTCCAGCGGGTCAACTCCGTTCCCCTTCGACTTCGACATCGTCTGGCCGAAGCCGTCGAGGATCTTGGGATGCACGCAGACATGCTCGAACGGAATGTTGTCGAGGTTATACAACCCCGTCAGCACCATGCGGGCGACCCACAGCGTGATGATGTCCCGCGAGGTGACGAGGACATTACCGGGGTAGAAGGTTGGCAGAACTTGATTGCCTGGAGAGCCGGAAGCGTCAGCGCCCGGAGTTTTTGGTTGATGGCTGATAGCTGATGGCTGATGGCCAGCGGTTTGCTTGGCCACTTCCTTCACATCGAGCGGTGGGTTGTGCTCGGTGTCAGGCCAGCCGAGTGTGGCGTGCGGCCAGAGGGCGGAGGAGAACCACGTGTCGAGGACATCGGGGTCTTGGACGTATCCGTCTGCCTCTAAGAACCGCTCGACGTAATCGTTACCAGCATCTACGCAAGCAAGATGAGTAATAGTGTCAGCAGTTGGTCCATCTAAAGTCAGACCTTGAACTCCCCCAACAACATCAACGCCGATTCTAAAGGATGGCGGTTCAGGGGGTATGATGCCGACTTTAACGGCCTCCGTTCGAGTCATCACTTTCTTCCACACCGGAATCCGGTGTCCCCACCACAGCTGGCGGCTGATACACCAGTCGCGTTTCTCGCCGAGCCAGTCGAGGTACGTCTTCGTGTACCGCATAGGAAAGAACTTGACGCGGCCATCGTTCACGGCATCGAGGGCCATCTGAGCCAGGCCGGGGCGGCCATCGGCCCAATCGTCCATCTTCACGAACCACTGCTCGCTCAGGTACGGCTCGATGGGCGTCTTTGAGCGGTCGCTGTGCTTCATAGGGATCTTGCGATCTTCGACGCCTTCGAAGTGACCGAGACGCTGCATGTCCGCGACGATCATGTCGCGCACGACGAGGCGGTCCTTGCCGATGTAGCGATCAGAAGGGCCTAGGGGCGAGGGCCCAGGGCCTAGGGGAAGAGAGGAGGCAGAGGCAGATTCTGGCCCTAGGCCTTTGGCACTAGGCCCTTGGCCATCCCTGCCATTCTCGTTGATCGTGCCATCCGGGTTGAGGATGTTGATCGGTTCGCCCATCTTGTCCTTGTTACGAGTCCAGCAGGCGTAGTCGTTCGGGTCGTGAGCTGGGGTGACCTTCACGCAACCGGTGCCGAGCGTCTTATCCGCCAGCAAGGCGTCCGCGATGATCGGGATCAGGCGGCCATTGACCGGGATACGAACGTACTTGCCGACCAGATGCGTGTACCGCTCATCGGTCGGGTGCACGCACACAGCTGTATCGCCGAGCATCGTTTCGGGGCGAGTCGTCGAGAAACGGATAACTCCCAGCGAGCGGGGGACGTTAGTCTCCCGTGAATCGGCGGTATGTGTTGTGGAGTCGCCCGGGTTCACGGCAGACTCTCGTCTGCCGCTCGCTTCGTCCACCACCGGATAGTTAAACGTCCAGAAGTGCCCGTCGATCTCTTCGTCGTAGACCTCGTCATCGGCGACGGCGGTTTGCAGGAAGCAGTCCCAGTTGACGAGTCGCTTGCCGCGGAAGATGTACCCGTCCTGGAACATCTTGAAGAAGGTCTTGCGGACCGCCTTCGAGCAGACATCGTCGAGCGTGAACCGCGTCCGTCGCCAGTCGCAGGAGAACCCCAGCAGCTTCAGCTGGGAAATGATGCGGGCTTCGTAGGCGTCCTTCCACTTCCAGATGCGGGTGACGAGCGCATCGCGACCGATGTCGTGGCGGGTGAGGCCTTCTTCTTCCTGCATGCGGCGTTCGACGACGGCCTGGGTCGCGATGCCGGCGTGGTCGGTACCGGGCATCCACAGGGCCTCATATCCCTGCATCCGCTTCCAGCGAGTGATCAGGTCCTGGCACGTGCCGTTGAGCGCGTGACCCATGTGCAACGCCCCCGTCACGTTGGGGAGCGGGATCATGATCGTGTGCGGCTTCTTGCCCGTCCCCGGCTCCGCGTTGAAGTAGCCATGCTGCTCCCAGTACGGGAACCAGCGGGCCTGGGCCGCCTGGGGTTCGTAGAGCTTGGGAATTTCGTTGGCGGGATTTTGGGGAACTGCGTCCGAGGACATGACGAATCTGCTTCAAGCGGCGTGACGAAAACCCCGATCCGGACCGTAAGCCCTTCGGGATCAGTAGGATAATCAGTCGCCGCGCCGGGGAGAATGGCTGGGGGGAAGAGCAATCAGCAGTCAGGGGAGGCACTTTCCGCGAATTGCGGACGTCATTACCGGAGGAGTGATGGAGATGAGCTAGGGCAGCCGGTCGGGCAATTCATTGGCCATTTCGAGCAGGAACCGGCGGCGGATGGCGTCATGTCCCCGGTGATTGGGGCCTTCGATGTCGTTGAGAAACCAACTATGGGGGTCATCTTCATGATATCGAGGGTGCCAGAAATGTGTGCAGTGGATGCCGTGCCCAAGGAAACCGGTTCTTATGTCGACCCACGTGACATGCGGATTATGTTTCGCGAAGAGTGAGATCGTTCTGTTATATGAGGCGAGGAGATATTGCCACTCTGGCCACGGAGGCAGTCCCGTACGTTCGATATCATCCTCTCCGTCGACCAGGTCGGGGATATTGGCAATATAGATTTGGTAACCTCCCGGAAAGGTGGTATTGATTCGTGCGTGTATGGCTTCCAGGCGTCTTTCGAAGTTTTTCACCAATCCGCTGGTGTTCGTGATTTTTGTGCCAAACAAGGCTCCGTCTCGCGGAGGAGTGCGACCGAAATCGTGAATCAGATCATTATTGCCAATCGTGATCACGACGATTCCAAATGTGTCTGGGGAATACGGCTTGAGCAAAGGCAGTTGCTGGTCAACGCAATTGATCGAAGATGTGCCTGATTTAGCAAGGTTCAGCTGTTGAAGCTTAGGTAGAACTTTGGACAGACAAATGCCTCGCATGTCGGCAAATTCATCGGGAGGATTAATCACGAGCCTTTGAAAGTAGGTATGGGCTGAGGGCGTTCCCAAACCGTGTGTCGCGTTATCCCCCAGCCCCAACAGCACGACAGGTCGAGTTGTCCATGGAGATGAAAAACTACTGGTTGAAATCAGCGGGCCTGCTGGGCCACTGCCAATGGGCCGCGAATACCGAAAGTACGCCCAGACCACCACGCAGATCGATCCACACAATGCTCCGATGATCAGCAGCGCGAGCAGCACGAACCGCAGCTTGAGTGGCTCCGATTTTTCGGGGGCGGTTGATGTCATCTGAGGCGGACGAAGAGCTGTGCGGGCGACGGTCAATCAATACCAATCGTGCTTATTGACTACGTTCATCAATGGCTCGTTATGAGCGAAACGCCGCACGTTGTCCAGTAAAACCGCGGTGTGGCGTTCGCTGATGCGAGGGGACGCAGCTGCGACGTGGGGGGTGATGAGGACGTTGGGCATCTGCCACAGCGGGTGGTTCGCGGGCAGTGGTTCGGTCTCGCTGACATCGAGGGCGGCTCCGGCGAGGTGGCCGGATTGGAGGGCGGAGGTCAGATCGGAGAGGTCGACGATAATGCCGCGACCGATGTTGATGAGGTAGCTGCCGGGCCGCATCCGGGCGATGGTCGCGGCGTGAAAGAGTTTCTCGGTCTGTGGGGTGTGCGGGGCGGCGATCACGACGAAGTGGCTGCGGGTCAGCAGGTCTTCGAGCTGGTTGAGTGGGGCGACCTCGCAGATGTTGGCGATGGAGCGGGGGTGCGGGTCGACACCGAGGACTCGCATTCCGAAGGCATGGGCTCGGCGGCAGACCTCCTCGCCAATGGCCCCGACGCCGACCACTCCGAGGGTGCAGTCGGCCAGATGCAGGTGAGCCCGGTCAACGGGGCTAATGACACCCGGTCCCTGAGCAAAGTCCGGGAGAGCAGGGCCGTCACTGCCGATGGGCTCCCAGCGGCCGGAACGCTGCTGATCCCGGTACAAGTGCAGGTTCCGTGCGAACGAGAGCACATACCCCATGACGTGGTCGGCGATCACATCGGAGAAGATCCCCCGCATGTTCGTCAGCTGGCACGGGTGTTCCGTGAGGGCCGGGAATAGGAAGTGCTCGAGGCTCGCCGTGGGCGATTGTACCCAGCGGAGACGAGGAGCGGCGGCAAGCAGCTGGGGCGTCAGTTTGCCGAAGAAGGCGTCGGCGGTCGGCATGGCTGCGAGGGCTGACGCTAAGTCGGGAGCGTTGGTGACGCGTGCCTTGGCCCCCGCAGTCTCAGCGACCAGTTGCCGCCGCACCTCGTCGATCGCCGGAAAGATGACGAGGTGCATGGGACGGCAATCCTGTCAGTCAATTGGCGGGTGAGTCAGCGAGGGAGGGCTGAGCTAATAAGCCGATCAGGACAGACAGGAATGTCTGTCCCACTGCTCACCCGCATGCAGGGTCAAAGGTGACCTACTCCCTGACGGCTGAAAGCTGATCGCTGACAGCTTTCCCCTACCCTCGATGCACAAACAGATCGAGACAGATCACCGTGACCATCAGCGTGAGGACCAGCGCGAGACCGATGTAGGTTGCGGTGGCGATCACGCGCTCGGTCGGCTTCTTGCCCGTCACTCCTTCATACAGAAGGAAGACCATGTGCCCACCATCGAGGACCGGGATCGGCAGGAAGTTGATCACGGCCAGATTCATGCTGATGGCACCGAGGAACAGCAGGAAGAGTGCGGGACCCTGGTCGGCCATGATGTAGGCGAACTTGGCAATCCCCAGCGGTCCGTGCAGGTTCTTATACGACATATCGCCGCGAACGAGGCTGCGGATCGTGAGGTAGACCTCCGTAATCGAATCGAGGGTTTTGCGGGCTCCGATTTCGCTCGCGACCCCGAAGTTTTCGGCCTTGCGAATGCGGGTCTGTGACGAGAGATCGAGACCACGCAGTGTGGGCTGGAACTGGTCGCCGTCCGGGACGGGAGTCAGTGCCACTTCGCGAGGAACCGCGTTGGCGTCGTCCTTGACCATGATGGCGATGTCTCGCGAATCGACGTTCTGCAGGAGCCACAATGCGTAGGCCCAGCTGCCGTCCTTGTTCTTCACATCGATCGGAATGACGGCGTCTTTGAGGCCGAGCATGTCAGGCTTCTCGCCGGTTCGCTTGAGGAACTTCACACCGGCCAGGACCATGCCCTGCTTGATCCCCGCCTTGGCTGCGGGGCCACCTTCGTCAACCGACAGAATCGTTGGCAGGAACTGAAACGCCAGTCCCAGACCGGGGATCGACATCGGGCTGCCGGGGTTGAAGGGGGGCTCACTCCCGGGGAGCGTGTCGTCGGCGGTGACGGTCAGTTCGTGCGTTTCCGGTTCGCCACCAGGGACATCGCGTTGGACGACGACTTTGATGGGCTGGTTGCGATGCTCATAGAAGAACTGCGGCAGATGCTGGGGATCAACGTTCAGGCCAACGTCGTTCCCATCCACTTTGACCAGGCGGTCGCCGACCTTGATCTGAGCTCGGGCGGCGGGGGAATCGTTTCGGATCGCGGTGATCTTCCCGAGCTCCAGACGCAGGCCGAGGGTCTTGACCGGCGCGGGTGGCAGCTTGATATGGATCGTGGATGGGCTGGCGTCGGGTTGGTCCTTCGGCGGCTTGCGCACGACAGTCAGGTCGAGTGTCTCAGACCGCTTCTCATACAGAATCGGTACGACCTCCAGCCAGTTCTTGACCGGGACGCCATTGATCTCGGTGATCTGGTCGCCCGCCTTGAAGTCCGCTTTGTCAGCAGGAGTTCCGGGCGAGGCGGACTGCAGGGCCTTGTCGTGGACCTTCAGCGAGGAGATCGAATCGATCCCCAACCGGCGCCGGTCGCCCGCCTTGTCGGGGTCCATGGTGATGGTGTAGGTCTCGCCACTCGGGCGATGCAGGTCGATCACCAGCCGGCCCGAGGAGAGGGCCACTCCCCGAACGATGTCGGAGAACTCCCGAGTCTTGCGTCCGTTGATCTTCTGAATCGTATCACCGGGCCGAATGCCATAGGTCCAGGCCGGCATACCGACGACGACATCGCCAACCTGGGTCTCGACCTCTTCCACGCCGAGTCGGAAAGCCAGGCAGAAGAACATCCAGCCGGTGATCAGGTTCATGATCACGCCGGCCGAGATGATTGCCATACGCTGCGGGACGGACTTGGAGGTGTAGGAACGCGGGTCAGCTGCGACCTGCTCGTCGGTCATCTGGCCGGGGTCGATATCGTCCTGGCCCCGCATCTTGACGTAGCCACCGAATGGGACGGCGGAGAGGGCGTATTCGGTCTCGCCCCACTTGCGGCACCACAGCATGGGGCCGAAGCCAATGCTGAAACGCTCGACGTAGACCCCGCACCACTTCGCGACGGCAAAGTGGCCGAGTTCATGGACAAAGATCACCAGACCGAGCCCGATGGCCGCTGTCAAGATGTTCAGAATGCTGGCCAGATCGGGAACAATCCCGGCTATGAGTTCCAACGCAGTGCCTCCTGCCGTGCCCAGCGATCCATCTCCAACAGGAGATCGAGCGTGGGATGAGCTTCAAATTGATGGGCGTCCAGAATCGACCGACAAAGCCGGGGAATCTGTGGAAACGCCAGTTCGTGCTTGAGGAAACGATCCACGGCCACCTCATTGGCAGCGTTCAGGACCGCTCCACTCGTTCCTCCTCGCCCGGCCACTTCGAAACCCAGCCGTAAAGCGGGGAACCGATCGAGATCGGGAGGGGAGAAGGTGAGATTCCAATTCTGACGAAAGTCCATCTTTCGAGCGACCCCAGGGGTCCTCTCGGGCCACGTCAGAGCATATTGGATGGGGAGCCGCATGTCGGGCGGTGACAGCTGGGCGATGACCGATCCGTCGACGTACTCGACCATCGAGTGAATGATCGACTGCGGATGGACCACCACGTCGATCTGCTCTACTGGCAGGTCAAACAGCCATCGGGCCTCGATGATCTCCAGCGACTTGTTCATCATCGTCGCTGAGTCGATCGTGATCTTCGGGCCCATATTCCAGGTGGGGTGAGCGAGGGCCTGCTCGGTGGTGACGTTGGCGATCTGCTCGGCGGTCCATTCGCGGAAGGGGCCGCCACTGGCGGTGAGGATGATCCGTTGGATCTCGTTCTTTCGACCGCTGGCCATCGATTGAAAGACCGCGCTGTGTTCGCTGTCGACGGGCAGCAGCGTGGCCCCCGTCTGGCGGGCGAAGTCCATCATCAGCGGACCGGCCACGACCAATGTTTCTTTATTTGCAAAGGCGACGACCTTACCCGCTTCGACCGCTGCCCAGGTGCCGCGCAGCCCAGCGGCCCCAACAATTCCGGAGACAACGACATCCACATCGGATCGGCGGGCGACTGAGGCGACAGCTTCCTCACCAAACAGGAGTTCCGTTGTCGTGGGGAAGGCTGTTCGGTCGACTTGAGAGGCAATTGTCGCATCGGCAATGACGGCGACTTCCGGGCGGCATTCGTGGCACTGGGCCGCCAGCTCTTTCCAGCGGCGGTGCGTCGTGAGCGCGACGGGGCACATCGCGGTCGACTGTGCCTTGAGCACATCCAGACAGCTCGTGCCGATCGAACCGGTCGACCCGAGTACGGCAATCCGTTTCATACAGCCCAATGTCCCGCCGGAGAACGCAACACCCTCCGTGGTCCATCAACGGAAGTTCTGCACTGGCCGGATTCTAGGACGATCCAGCCAGTCACGCAACGTGTGTCGGGAGGACGGAGAGACGGTAACTGCTGAGCGATCGCGAGTTGCTGATTTCCATTTGCGACTACTGGTCGACTGTTAAGGGGGAGACGAATGACCAGTGCTGGCGGGGACGCCCTGACTTTTCAGGGTTATCGTTGACATAGTTCATGGCCATCCGGACCTCTTCCGGAGTGTCGAGGAATCGGACGAAGCTGCGTTTGGACCAGATTGGTCGATTGGTGGGCCAGCGATGTTCAGATCGCAATGCGCGGGTGGCTTGTGAGCGGAGGTGACCCGCGATGCGATGTGGTGAGCGGGAAGTTCGGAGAGGGCGGCCGACAGCCAGGGATTGACTCTTCAGGGACAACACATCTTCGCAGATCACGAGGTGGATGTGGTCAGGTAGGATGGCGAAGGCGTAAATTCGATAGTGGGATTGGGCTGCTGTGTCTCGAAAGCTGGTCGCAATCGTGAGGGCTTCTTGACCAGTCCAACAGACTGGAGGGTGTTGAAGCGATTGCTTGGCTTGAATTCGCCGCAGGTGATCATGTGGAGCGTGCGCCACTGAGGCGGTGAAGTCCTCCAGGCGCGTCGCTCCGCCATATTGGAAGAGATCCCAGGAACCGACACTTCGGGAACCGGAACCACGAGGGTCGTTTGGAAGCCAGAACCCATACGCTGTTAACACAACGTGATGTGCCAGCGGCATTGCACGACTCCAACATGGTTAGCCGTCGAGCTTGCTCGACGTGCCTGATGCGGCGAGATTTCTCTGTGACGTACTAAATAACAGTAATGACAACAAGTCGGTAGCAAATACACAAAGACGCACGCCAGAAAATTGACGTGCGTCTTTCTAAGTGGTCACAGCGACACGTCGAGCGAGCTCGACGGCTAACGGTCGTGTCACGAACAACCCATGCTCTGGCCGCAGTTGTGGCAGAGGTAGCAGTTACCGTTCCGGACGGTGATGGCTCCGCAGCTGTCGCAGGCGGGGGCATCGGACTGGAAGCGGGCGAACTGCTGGCTGCGGTTCTGCGGGCTGTCGTGCTGGCTCGATGCGGTGTCGGGTGGGAGGAGTGGCAGCTGGTAAGCTGAACTCTTCGCACTGGCATGAGCGTGGGCACTCTGTCCGCTGGCACCGGCTCCCGAAACGCCATTTGTGGCGGGAGCTGCGGCAACCGGAGCGGCTGGAAGCTTCGTGCTCACAGCCGCGGAGGCCTCAGAGGAATCGGGGGTCTCCGGAGCGGGCGTCTTGGCCGACAGATCGCGGTTCGGAGAGTGAGCCTCCTTGTAGCCCGGGAGGAACGTGTTCCCGAGGAACCGGAAGATGTAGTCGACGACGCTCTTGGCGTGCGGGATGTCGGGGTTGCTGGTCCAGCCCGCGGGCTCGAAGCGAGCGTGGCTGAACTTGTTGACCAGTGCCTCGAGCGGCACGCCGTATTGGAGGGCGAGCGACGTTTCGGTCCCGATGACATCCATCAGTCCGCCGATCGTCGAACCTTCCTTCGCCATGGTGATGAAGAGTTCACCGGGCGTGTGGTCTTCGAACAGACCGACGGTGATGTACCCTTCGTGGCCACCGACGTTGAACTTGTGGGTCAACGACTGGCGGGTGTCAGGCAGACGGCGACGGACGGGCTGGGCTGGGGTGGCGACAGCAGCGGCCTGCTCGGTGTCAGTGCCCTTCTTTTCCTTCTTCGAGGTGTTGAGCGGCTGGGACTGCTTGGAGCCATCGCGGTAGATCGCGAGGGCCTTCAGTCCGAGCTTCCAGCCTTCGATGTAGGCCTGCTCGATGTCCTCGACCGTGGAGTCGGCGGGCATGTTGACCGTCTTCGAGATGGCTCCCGAGAGGAACGGCTGAGCGGCTGCCATCATCGACACGTGGGCGTGCCAGGCGATCGAGCGGGTGCCCTTGGCCGCCTTGAACGCACAGTCGAAGACGGGCAGGTGCTCGTCCTTGAGGCCCGGAGCCCCTTCGATGGTGTCGTGCTCTTCGAGGTACTTGATGATGGCCGTGACCTGCTCTTCGGTGTAGCCGAGAGTCTTGAGGGTCGCGGGGACGGTGCGGTTGATGATCTTCATCATGCCGCCGCCGGCCAGCTGCTTGTACTTGATGAGAGCGATGTCGGGTTCGATTCCGGTGGTGTCGCAGTCCATCATGAACGCGATGGTGCCGGTGGGGGCGAGAACCGTCGCCTGAGCATTGCGGTAGCCGTAGCGGCGACCGTTCTGCAGGGCTTCGTTCCAGACCTGACGTGCGGCGTCTTTGAGGTAAGCCGGGCACGCGGGGTTGATCTTCTCGACCGCATCGCGGTGCATCTGCATGACCGACAGCATCGGCTGCTCGTTTTCCTGGTACCGGGCGAACGGTCCGACGGTGGCTGCCATCTGGGCACTGGTGGCGTAGCCCTGGCCGGTGAGGAGAGCGGTGAGGGCACCGCAGATCCCACGACCGGCTTCGCTGTCGTAGGGAATCCCCATCGACATCAGCATGCTGCCCAGGTTGGCGTAGCCGAGTCCGAGCGGACGGTAGAGGTGCGAGTTTTCGGCGATTGGCGGCGTCGGGTAGCTGGCGTGATCGACCAGGATTTCCTGAGCCGTGATCATGATCGAACAGGCCTTGCGGAAGCGTTCCACATCGAACGTACCGTCAGCCTTCATGCACTTCTTGAGGTTGATCGACGACAGGTTGCAAGCCGTGTCATCGAGGAACATGTACTCG
>JAXMBW010000019.1:0-91294 GCA_046349675.1 Planctomycetaceae bacterium
CTGCTCCCGCCGCCGAAGGCGAAGCTGCTCCTGCGGAAGAAGCCCCAGCGGAAGCCTAAGCTTCGAACGCTGGCTTCACTGACAGGATGAATTCAACCCCGGCCGACTGGCTGGGGTTTTTTATTGAGAGAAGTGGTTAGTGGTCAGTCATCAGTTGTCAGTCAGCGAAGATGACACGGCTTTGTGATGACTGATCACTGAAAACTGACAACTGACAACTGAAAACTTCACTCACATGCGTTTCGACGTTCTCACGCTCTTTCCCGGTCTCTTTGACAGCTACCTGCAGCAGAGCCTTTTGAAGAAGGCGATTGATGCGGGGCTGGTCGATATTCGGACATGGAACATTCGCGACTGGGCTGTGGGGAAACATCACTCCGTCGACGATCGTCCCTATGGCGGTGGGCCGGGGATGCTGATGCGGTGCGAGCCCGTGTTTGATGCGGTCGAGGCTGTGCAGGCCGACGCAGCTGAACCGGGGCAGTTGATCATGCTCACGCCGCAAGGGCGACCGCTCAATCAATCACTCGTCAAGGAGCTGTCGCTCAAGTCGCGATTGCTGTTGTTGTGTGGTCGATACGAGGGCTTCGACGACCGCATTGTGCAGGGGCTCAAGCCGCTGGAAGTGTCGGTCGGGGACTTCATCTGCAATGGCGGCGAGGTGCCCGCCATGCTCATCATTGATACGGTGATCCGGTTGATTCCCGGCGTTCTGGGGGACGAGACGAGCAGCCGCTACGACTCATTTGCCGAATCGCAGATGCTGGAACATCCCCAGTACACCAAGCCTCGCGAGTTTCGCGGGATGGTCGTGCCCGAAGTTCTGCTGAATGGCAATCACTCGGAGATCGCCAAATGGCAGGCTGAACAGAGCCTGAAACGTACCCGGGAACGTCGAGGCGATCTGCTCGATGGCGAAGAGCAGAAGCCGCTTCATTGAGTGAGCGTTACCTAGGAAGCACCGAGGAACGAGATCATTCGGTGTGGCCGTTGCTCACGCCTCGTCCACCGTGAGTTGGAGCTGTCGACGGGCAAGCGTGAAGGCCCTGGCAATGGCCTGGTCCATGTCGAGATAGCGGTATTCGCCCAATCGCCCGCAGAACATGACATCTGAGTCGGCTTGGGATCGCTTCAGGTATGTCTGATATAGCTCAGCATTCTTTCCGTCGGGAAAGGGGTATTCAAAGTCATTCGGATGAGTGGGCGTTGTGGGCGTTTCCGTGGTCAAGACGGTACCTCTCAACGAGGCTTGTTCGTGGTCGGGATGCATCTGCTTCCATTCCATTCGACGAATATGCGGTCCGTCTTTGACACTGGGGAAATTGACGACGCAGTTGTCCTGATATCGGTCGACATCCGAGAGATACTGTGTCTGACGCAACTGACCACGGTAAGCTAACCGTCCGGATTCGTAATCGTAATACTCGTCGATGGGGCCGGTGAAGATGAGCCGCTTTCTGGCTCGGAATTCCTCACGACATTTGAGGTAGTCGACCCCCAAGTGCACGGGAATGCCTCGCAGCATCTGCGACATCAGGCCAGCGAATCCATTCTTCGGTAAGCCTTGATATTGGTGTCGGGAAAGTCGAGTGTCGTTATCACTCCGCACGTCAAAGCGGCCGGCCAGTTTCGCGTCCAGAGAACGCGGATCAACCCCCCATTGTTTCGAGGTGTACCCATGGACGAACTTGTCGTAAATGGCCCGCGGCATGAGTGCGAGCGACGCTTCTTCAAAGTTGTTCGGTGATCCCTGAAACTCGGGAGCCCAGCTGGGGCCGACTGTGCGATGCAAGTATTTCTCGGTGACCGGCCAGGCTTCGAGGCGACCGTCCACATGAGTCAGAACGCGTGCTTCAAAGGGGTAAAATTCCGCGAACCGTTGGACGAATGACCATAGCTGTGGGGAGTTTGTTCGAAAGAAATGGGGGCCGTATTTCTGGATGCGGATCCCGGACGAGTGGAGTTCATCGTGGACATTTCCACCCATGTGGCTGCGTCTGTCGAGCACAACAACTTCGCGCCCTTCGTCGGTGAGAAGTCGAGCCAATGTCGCTCCAGTCAAACCGGAGCCTACGATCAAGTAGTCTGCAGTGACCATTGAGGTGAACCCCTCGGAGGTTACAAGGACTTCGTCGAGTTGGGACTGATCGGTTGAAACGGCTCGTAGTTCAGCCGTTTGACATCCATGGGACCATTGAATGTGTAGCTGATTCCTCGCCAGGTCACCGACTGGGTGCGGCAGGCGTGCCAGACTGCCAGCGGATAGATCGTCAGTGCGCAGGGAACGGCGAAAATGAGTCGCCAAGTGTTGAATTCAATTTCCGGCTTGCCTTGTCGGGTCTGGCTGCCGTTGACGATCCACTCCGCGATGGACATTTGAATGGCCTGTCCCACGAAGTAAATGGCCAACGCGCCGCCAACGATTCCTGCCGCCGTCCAGTTCTGGGAGACGATTGCAGCCACCAGGACAATGATCGAACCGATTGTCCACACGGCATTCAATGTGCAAAAAGCAAGAATCCAATTCCACGCAGAATGATACAGCCTGACGTTGAGCACCTGCCGTGCGATGAAATGGAAGCTGCTCTTCATGTCGGTGGTCTCCTCGTTCACCATGGTGACGCGAGGGAGCACTTGCAGCTTGTATCCGCATGCGAGAATTCGATCGGAGGCAAGCGTGTCGTCGAAGAGTGTATTTCCCCAGAGGTCGTAGATGCCCGCCTTGTCAAAAGCCTCGCGTCGATAGGCAATCGCCCCTCCCCAACCGACGTTCAGAAAGATCATCTGGAGGACTGCACCGCCGTTCCAGACATGGCGAGCAAGATTGGCCAGAGACTTGTCCTGGGGGGAGTACCATCGAATTCCACAGGCGACACCCACTTGGGGATCGCTCATGCCAGCCATCAGGTCGTTCAGCCATTCCGCATTCGGATTCGCGTCGGCGTCGACGGTCACAAACACGTCACGATCGGGAGGAAGATTTCTAATCGCCTGCCGAAGTGCACTCATTCTCAAGCTGCATTTGTCGGAATGGTCATTCAGCTCCTCGACGTGGATTCGGGTGGTTCCTGTCTCCTGGATGACATCTTCCACCAGTTGTCGAACCGGGTCGTCCTTGTGGTCGATTACGATGTGGACAACATAGTCGGGATAGTTCTGCTGAGTCAGCGCGATCAGACAACGTCTGAGAAATGGGTCCGGTCCCCGTAGCGGCATGATGATGTCCACTTTGGGCTGGTCCCCCGACATCGTCAGGGATTCATATTTCCAGAAGCATCTCAAAAAAAACAGGCCCAGAAAGCCGACGAAGAGTAACAGTGCAACCAGGCCGCAGGCGAAAAAGGTAGCGATTTGAAGCACAGCAAATTCTCAGCTGATCCAGGTAAACAGGCGAACCAAAAAGGGCACTGAAATCTGAACGCGGATCGAATATAGGAGGGCGGCCGTGATTTGAAAACCCACAAGGGGGAGAGTTGGGGAGCATGAAAGCCAGCACAGGGTTGCCTGCTGAAAATGAGGCAAATCTGAAAAAAGTGCGGCGTATCGTCTGTACATAACGTCCGGGGACAAGCGGCTGAAACGTGTTCAAGCCTCCTCATAAAACCAGTTGGCTACCAGGTGTTCGCCGCAGAACAGGACGAGCAGCACCACCATCAGGATCGGGAAGACCTCCTGGCCGAGGTCGGACGACCGGATGTTATTTTTGAGCTCATCTATCGAGCGGGCCAGTTGATACCGTTCCGGGCCAAGAATCTCGTTCAGATCGCTGGCTGTCAGGCGACTGAGGTCGCACTCCGCCGAGGGAAGGTTGACACTGAACCCCGTCAGCGGTCGCATGGCATCGGCCCCCTCCAGCAACGTATACACCCCCACTGCATCGGTCCGCGAGATTGCCAGTGACGTCCCGTCGGGAGGGATCACTTTCGGACTCTGCCGCAGACCCGGCTCGCGGAAGAACAACTGGCGTTCGGCCGGGTTCGGTGCCAGTGAGATTGTGACCTCGTCCCCGCACAAATGGTTGTATTGCTCGATTCCCCCTCCAGCGGCGTAGTCGGCCATTTGTTGCACAAAGCCGATCCACATCCATGTCTCCTTAAGAGTGCTGGGGAAATCGTTCCAGCGATTCGACTGCTTCTCCGGGAAATGGGTCCCCGAAGTGAACATCAGCACGCGGCCCTTGCCGTGGGACTTCTCCAGGACCGCGGGGGAGAGATCTTTGTCATCATAGGTCGCGAGGACGCGGGCTCCTCCGGCGGGCTTCACTTTCCAGAAGCGATAGATTTTCACTTCGTTTTCCAGGACCGCCCAGTTCTGGTCCTGCTCACGATACTCCGCGAAGAGAGGGTGAGTCCGGTTCGGAAATCGCAGCCGATAGTCGGCCTTGGGCTTCCAGACTTCCAACGACGCGGGGAGGCAAACCTGGGCGGCTGTACGATCGAAATCGACCGGATTGATCTTGTCGTCACCCAGCGACACGATCAGCCCGTTCCCCTGTTCCACATGTTTGGCAAGCTGGTTCCAGAGAATGTCGGGGAGCGTGGGGACATCCTGCAGCCAGATCACCTGGGCCTTCTTGATCAGGTCTTCCGTCAGCTTGTTGGGGGTGATGACAGTCGGCTCAATGACATTCGTTTCGCCGCTGTCCTTCTCAAAGGGGGCCAGGGCGTACTGGATCCAACTGGCTCGACCAATCTGGGGCGTGACGATCAGTATGGGCGTCGGTGGTCCGGCGAACGCCGTGAAGTAGCGGACATTGTCAGCGGCCAGCGGATCGCTGCGATCGATCTGCACCACCCCGTGGATGACCGGCCCGGTCAGGCCTTTCAGCCGGGGGAAGTCGATCTTCACGGCCGGCACCTTGGCGTCGAGTTTGACCTGCTTCTCCCCCCGCGGGCTCAGCTGTTCTTTCGCGTCGATGAGGGCGAGCTTTACCGTCACGTCCTCGGTGAGGCCGGTGGCGGTGATGGTGGCCTGAACATCGAGGCTGCCCCCCACCGAGATTCGCTCGCGGGAGAGAGTGATCTGCGACACGCCGGCGTTCTGCGGCTGCTCCTCGCCGACATCGATGAGGTAGATGTCGACATCCTTGTGTCGTTCGAGGTCGGCCTTGAGTTGCTGCGAGATCCCCGCGCTCCAGGCCGAACGGGCGAGGTCGGTGAAGATGTAGACACGGCGGATGAACTGGTCGCGTCGGGATTCTTCAGCGACGGCACCTTGCTCCTCAAGAGTGCGGCGCCGGTCGTCGGCATGGGCCTGTAAAGCGGACCGCAATCGTTCATTGAGGGGCAGGGCAACCGAGCGCGGCTCCAGGGCGTCGATCCGGGTTTGCGCGGTTCCCAGTGTGGATTGAAAGATGATTGGGTTGTCGCCCGAGCAGTCTGCAATCGCCACGCGACTGCTCCCTGGCAGGTCGCTCAGATGGTTCCTGGCGATCGTCTTCGCAAGATCGAGGCGGGTCTTCCCCTCCTGGGTGTACGAGATGCTTTGGCTCGTGTCGAACAGACAGACCGCAGCCACCGGGAGATCGAGAGCCGCCGCGGGACGGGGTTCCTTGATCTCGGCGGAAACTCGTCGCTGATACGGCCACCCGACACAGAGCAACAACAGTGCGATGACAGCTGTGGTCGTCCACATGCGGGCTCGTGAGCGGCGTTCGATCAACTCGTGAGCGGGCAGACCTTGTTTCCGCCAACGTCCGAGGAAGAAGTAATAGGCGCCGATTCCCGCAGCTGTGATGCCCGACAGAATGCCCCACTCTATCCCGCTGAGTGAGTAATTCGCGGGCGGAAGTGATGGCCGCGTCAGTGCGAAGACCAGCAGGGCCAATACTCCCATACGCAGCAACAGCAACCACAAGTGCCGCAGACGAAATCGCCGCGAGTTCTGCTTCTGGCGAGACTGAATCAGCTTTAGTGCGGGGAACAGCATCCGCTTCGGTTTCTGCTTCATCAGGAAATGCAGAACCACCGGCAACGCGGCGAGTCCCAGTCCAAAGATGAGTGCAGGGTGCAGAAGCGTCATGACGGGCGTGATGAGACCAGACAAGGAGTCCGCTCACTGTACCCGGAATACTGCAAGAGATCGACCGAGGTTTGCCGAACTGCACTCGTCTCCGAGAGCGGCAGGCGTCAGCCTGCCGAGTGGCGAACTGTCTCTCGGCCCGATGCTGTATTCGACATCAACCGCTCGGAGAGCTCGCTCAGACTACAGCGACTTCTTAATCCACTGCTTCATGTCAGCGGTGTCGTGGTACCCCTTGCGATCGGCGATGACCTTGCCCTTCCGAAACAGGATCAGACGGGGGATTGAGCTGACACTGTAGTGCGAGGCCAGTGCTGGCATCTGGTCGACATCAACGCGAATGACTTTGACATCGCTCGACAGCTGCGAAGCCAGATCGTCCAGGACCGGCTCCATCGCCTGACAGGGCGGACACCATTCGGCCCCGAACTTGACCAGGACCGGGCGTGAGCTCTGCACGACGACAGCCTGGAACCACGGGTCCTTGGGGGGCTGAGTCGGCATCAGGCAGAGGTAGGCAAATACAAATGCCAGCAGCGCGGCGACAGTGTTGTTAAACAGTTTCATCTTCGGCCTCCGGTGAAAACCTAGGCCGTGAGGTGGCTCATCTGTTCAAGAACATCGCGATTTGTGGTCTCTGGATGGTCCGATCAAGGGGGCGATAACGGATGTGTGGACTGTGACGAGCCAGCGCTGAGGATCTGTTCGGTCTCTTTTGGAGGCGACAGACCATGGCGGATGTGACTCCGCTAGGTAAATCTGAGTGCCGCGTACCAGTTGTGGTCGGTAATCATCCCCCCTCAGTCAGAGGGGATTGAATTTGGATTCGCGCCGAGCAGGCCGACTTTAATCCCATTCTTTTGCAGGATCCCCGTGGCTTTCTGGTTGTTGCGGAGGAGCAGGAGCAATCCCAGCAACGGGACCAGCATGCCAAACGCATGAATTACGGCGATTGCGTTGCCTCTGAGAATTGAGGCCAGTCGAAAGACAGAGACGATACAGAACGCGAGCAGTCCAATGGCAACGACAAGCTGTCCGATCGCCGCGATGGGGGCTCTCTCTGCAATGCTGGCGAGCCAGATATTGAGCGGAATGAAGCAGAGGTAGAACAGGACGGCCACGTTGACTTGTCTTTGTGCCGTTGCAATTTTACGCAACTCAGTTCGACTCGTGGACTCGTCCGAAGAGGCGTGCAGATTTGATGTGTTCATAATTCGGACTCCCGTTCCGATGTCATGCGGTTCAAAAGCGGTTTCAGTATCAGTCTCAGCCGGAATATATAATGGCGGACTATAAAGCGAAACCGATTGGCGAGTAACATCCGGATATAGTTTCAGGAGAGGCTATTATAAGAAAACGAATGTCGAATGAACTACCAAATTTTTGTGGAGCCTTTCTGCGGGAGATACGGGTCTCTGCAGCGCCCACGCAAGTGATCCGCACTCCTCCCGACCTTCAGAGCTGATGCGTGACGACCAGTGAGTCATCTCGACATGCATCAGCCCACAACGCTCTTTCGAGTTGGACTTACCAGGTCAGTCCTGTGGCGAAGGTCACGCCCTGGAGCTGAGTGTCGCCCAGCCCGGCGGATGCGAAGCTGTTGGTCGTCAACTCGCCGATCGTTCCGATTTTCCAGGGACGTGGAATACCCGGCCGCGCGGAGTGCATTGTTAAAACAAGCGAAAACGTGGATGCCCTGGGCGTGTTCTCCAACTCACAGGCCCGGAATGTCGCCCTCTCACTTACTCCACGACCCGATGGTCGTCGGATGCCTGGGCGGTGGTGACCTTCAGTGTTCGCAGGTACGCGTAGAGGTCGGCGTAATCGCGGGGCTTGAGATCCTTCAATAGACCAGTGGGCATCAGTGAAGTGCTGAGCGGTTTGCGGGATTCAATCTGGTCCATCTCGATGCGGAAGGATTGGTTGGCGGCGTTACGAATGACCACACCATCGATCGCTTCATAGACCACCATGCCAGTGAAAATACGGCCATCTTTGGTTTCGATCAGAGTGGTCTGATACCGCGGTGAGACATCGCGGTTAGGCAGCATGATGGCGGTGAAGAGATCCTCGCGAGAGAATCGCGAGGCGACCCCCTGCAGGTCGGGCCCTAGCGCGCGGCGCGAGCTGTGGCATTGGACGCAGGCCCGCTGGTTGAAGAGCTGTTCCCCGTGAGCTGCGTCGCCGCTGCTCCAGTCGACCTGGGTCAGCATCTGTTTGAGTTCTTCGATCCCCTCGAGGCTGGCACCCGATTGGCGAGCGTACTCATCCGGGAACTTCTGCTGGATGTAGGCTGTCCATTTCTCCACGATTGGAGTTTGCACATCGCCATCCTGCCCGGCCTGATACCCAAAGTTCTGGCCGAGGTTCAAACGCAGCAACTCCTCCAGCTGGTCGCGGACCTGTCGTTCCTGATCCACGGGGCTCAGCTTGCGGAAGGCTCGCAACAGGGCGACGTTTTCCAGAGCCGAGTCACTGGGCGGCAGACGCAGCAGGGCCTTCACACATTCGGCCATCACATCAACGGGCGAATTGTCGAGACCCTCGATGAACTTGTCGCGGTCTCCGGGGCTGGGGGACTCCGACAGGGCGATCAGGACCGAGTTCCGCAGCGCGAAATTGTCGAACTGTGTCCGCACGAGGTCACGCATCGCCTCATCCGGGCTTCCGCCGAGCAGAAAGACGACATCGCTCGACCACTGGTAGTCGGGCACCGTCTTGACCTTGTTCACAAACGCCGCAGCCATCGCGGGGAATTGCTCGGTCTGGAACTGAGCGGCAAAGATCACATGACCGGGGAGTCCGAAGTCGGGCTCATTCAGGATCGCCGCCGTCAGTTCGGAGTCCTGTTTCACGAGAGCGGTGTACATCTCGGTCACGCGGTCGTCCCAGTCGCTGTCCTGGGGCAGTTTGCGGACCTTAATCTTCGGTTCCAGCTGCACCAGGGCGTGGGCGATGATCTGACGCTGGGCGGACGTGGGGGTGACCTGGAAACGTGACGCCACAATCAAGCGGTGAATATCGGCGACGGGATGCGACTTGGCGGTGATTTGGGCCAGGACCTTGTCGAGCAGGGCCGTGTCGAGAGGCTGGGACATGGCCATGGCTCGCTCGAGTTCGAGGTTCACGAGTTCATAGCTGGTGGGGTAGATCGACATCCACTTGGAATTCAGCAGTGTCATATCGGGCAGGTTCTGCGACAGGTCATACCGACTGGTATAGCCGAGGAACGCCTCGGGGACGCTGTCTTCTGCGGGCATCATGTCGCCGAGAGCCAGCTGGAGCAGGCGGGCGGCTTCAAGCTTGAGGACCTCGTTGTGATCCTTCTTCAGCACGCGGATGGCGATATCCACGGGGTAGTTGTGGAACGCTTCGCGACGCTGAGTGAAGGCGACAGCCACGGAGACGCCCGCCTGCCAGCCATGCTTCACGGCTGCTTCTGAGATGGCGTGGTAAGTGTTGCTGGAGGCACGGGTCAACAGCTTGATGGCGGTCTGGCGAACCAGCCGGTCTTCGCTGCCGAGTTGTGCCGCGATCGGTTGGGCGAGTTTGAGCACGACATCGTCATCGGCAGCTTCCAGCGATTCCAGAGCCATGCGGACGACGAGTGGCTCCTTGTCAGTGAGAACTGTCTTCAGGAATTCCACATTGGGGGAGGTCGGTGAGGTTCGTCCGAGTGACCAGGCGGCTCGGGCCCGCACGGCGGGGGATTTGGCCGACGCGAGTTGAGTCAACATCGTGGCGTCGAGGCCATTGAACTTCTCGGTCAGGATCTCGATGGCGCGGACTCGCTCGGCGGGAGCCCGGCTGGCGTCGAGTGCCGCCTCAATGAGAACCGGTGCAGAGAGACCTTCCACCAACGGCTCCCATCGCATCCGCGACCAGCTGCTCAGGGGTTGCGGAGCGGTCAGGCATTGGGCGAGCTTCTGCTCGACACTGGCATTAGCCGCCAGAGGAGGGGTGATCAGATCGGGCTCGTTGGTCGCTTTTCGAACGCGGTAGACAGCCCCGCGCGTCCCACGGCCTCCGACACACACATAGAGCGACCCATCCGGGCCGACATCAGCGTCCGTCGGGGCAAATCCATGTTCGCCCACAGCTGTCATGAACTCGATGGGCTTGGTGGTCCAGGTTGATCCATCGGGAATCATCGGCAGAGCCCAGATCCGTCCATAGGTCCAGTCGAGGGCGAACAGCGCCCCTTGGTACTCGGCCGGGAACTGGGTATGGCGGTAGGTCACAAGCCCCGTGGGCGAGCTGCGACCGAACGAATCGAGGACGGGCGGCATATCGAGGAAGTATTCGGGGCGCTTGTAGCTCTTGGCGAACCAGCCGCAATCGGCTCCGGGGACCAGGTGATAGAGCCGTGTCGGTTCGTACCAGGGCAGGGTGATCTCGCGCTCGCCATCGCTGTCGAACGTGTAGATGTCACCCAGCACGTTGAAGTCGAAATCGTACGCGTTCCGCATCCCGTGGGCGATGATCTCTCCCTTGGAGAGGTCGGGCGTAAATCGCAGCAGGGTGCCCGCACGCGGTGATTTGATCGGGGCATTGGGCAGGGCGTTGTACTTCTCGTTCACCCCGGCCATGTTGCCACAGATGAGATACCACCAGCCATCGGGGCCCTTGCGGATCGCATGGGCGTCGTGCTCTCCGCCGCAGTGGAGCTTTACGAAGACCTGCGGAGGACCATCAGCTTTGTCATCGCCATCTTTGTCGGTGTAGCGCAACAGCCCCTCGTCGCCGAGGCAGATCAGGTCGCGACCGTAGAAGAACATCCCCTGGGCACCCGACTTGGGCTCCGAGGCATATTCCTTAAACGACTCCGCGCGGCCATCGTGATCGGCATCGATCAGAATACGGACGTAACCCGCTCCAGAAACGACGATACGACCGAATGAGTCGACCGTCATCGAGTAGATGTCGTGTGCGAGATCATCCCCGGCATACTGGGTGACCTCGAACCCCTCGGGCACGCGAACTCCCAGCCCGTCTTCTCCTTGCGCCGAAAGCGACCAGGTTGCCCCCAGAAGCAGCAGCATCCCGGCCAGAAATCGGGAAGACGGGCCGCGCTGGGTTTCAAAAGTATTGGCTCGCAACATAGTATGGTCGCTCGAACAGAGTGCCCGGTGAGAAGTTGGGGCGGATAATAGCCCTGAATCTGATTTTGAGGCAATACGCGGTTTTGGTGTCGGCACTGCATGTGCTGACGTTTGAAGCCGACCGTTCTCCAATCCGGCTCGCGAGTTGGGGAAAGTGACCTGTGTGACCCTGCTGGAAGGAACACCCCTTGAGACCTGCAACCCGTACTCTCTTCCTGTCAGTGCCAATGCTCGGGGCATGGCGAGTGATTTGCCTCGTTTTTTTGGGCTTCGTTTGCGGCAGTGCCTCTCCGGCACTCTCGGCCGAGGAAGTCACAGCTGCGTCAGCGCAAGTGACTGCTGAGCCAGTTGATGCGGAGAAAGTCGCTGCGGAGACCGAAGCTCATGCGGAAGGGCATGAGATCAAAGAGTTCGTGCCAACCCGAGGCGTCGAGTACCTCGCGACACTGCTGTTCGTGCTGGCGATTCTGCACACCTTCTCCGTCAAGTTCTTTGCCAAGCTGGCCCATCGCTACCCCGAAGGCTCGATCCCCGAGAACCTGTTTCACTTCCTCGCCGAGACCGAAGTGGTGTTCGGGATTTGGGCGGCAGCTCTGTTTTTTGGCATCGTCGCGATGAGGGGATCGGTGGCCGACGCGGTGAGTTACATCGAGGGCTTGAACTATACCGAATCAAAGTTCGTGCTGGTCGTGATGGTGGTCGCCGCGACTCGGCCCATCGTGTCGCTGGCCGAGAAGATCATCAGCTTTGTGGCCGGGCTGATTCCCGTGAAGGAAAGCCTCGCGTTCTACTTCGCGGCTTTGTCGGTCGGCCCGCTGCTCGGGTCATTTATCACCGAACCGGCCGCGATGACTCTGCTGGCGATCGTGCTCAAGCGGCGGTACTTCGATCAGGGGATCTCCAATAAGCTGGCCTATGCGACGCTGGGGCTGCTGTTCGTGAATGTCTCGATCGGGGGAACGCTGACTCACTTTGCAGCTCCGCCGGTGCTGATGGTGGCTTCGACCTGGAAGTGGGATTCGGTTTATATGCTGACTCATTTCGGCTGGCGGGCTGCGGCCAGCTGTCTGGTGTCGACGCTGGTCGTCGCGGGGTGCTTCCGGAAAGAACTTCTTACGGTGGAGCCCGCTCCGAATGAGAGTGGTCCAGTGCCCGGATGGCTGACCGGGTTGCATATCATGTTCCTGGGGTTGGTTGTCTTTTTCGCTCACCACTCGGACGTCTTCCTCGGGGTGTTCATGGTCTTCCTGGGGCTGGTGACAGCGACCAAGGAGTACCAGGACGAGTTGAAGCTTCGCGAGGGCCTGCTGGTCGGGTTCTTCCTGGCCGGGCTGGTAACGCTAGGCAGCCTGCAGCGTTACTGGCTGGAGCCGCTGATCACGAGCCTGGGCGGGGCGACGCTGTTCTTCGGGGCGACTGGCCTGACGGCGATCACCGACAATGCGGCGTTGACCTACCTGGGATCGCTGGTGAAGGGGATCACGCCTGACCTGAAGTATGCCCTCGTGGCGGGGGCGGTGACGGGGGGTGGTCTGACCGTGATTGCCAACGCTCCGAACCCGGCTGGGGCGGGGATTCTGCAGTCCTCGAAGGCGTTTGAACTCCACGGGATCAGCCCGCTGGGCCTGTTCCTGGGGGCACTCTTCCCGACCGTGATGGCGATTGCCTTTTTCTGGTTCGTACCGTAACGGCTTCGTCCGTTCGTGGTGGTGTCAGCACCATCTCATAGGAGTGAGGCAGTCGACAGGAGGCTGTGAGATGCCACAACTTGTCTCAATCCAGGTCGCTGTTCCCACCGAGTTCGGGACGGACGGAGCCACCGATCCGATGGACCAGCGGTGGCTGACCAGCTTCTATAAGCAGCCGGTCCAGGGCTTGGTGACAGTCCACCACGATCGCATTGAGGGGAATGAACAGGCGGACCTGCGTTTTCATGGGGGCCCCGATAAGGCCCTGCTGGCGTACTCGGCCGATCACTATCCGGCGTGGCGAGATCAGCTCGAACTGCCGGAGATGGGTGGCGGCGGGTTCGGCGAGAACCTGACAATCAGCGGGCAGACCGAGGAAACCGTCTGCCTGGGCGATCGCTTTGCGATTAACGGTGTCATTCTCGAAGTCAGCCAACCGCGCCAACCGTGCTGGAAGCTCGCCCGTCGCTGGCGGGTGATTGACCTGCCGAAGCGAGTGATCCAGACCGGTCGATCGGGGTGGTATTATCGTGTCATTCAGCCCGGTCAAATCGCAGCTGGGCTGGAAGTCGAATTGGTATCGCGCCCCCACCCTGACTGGCCACTGTCTCGCGTGAACCAGGTCTTCTACGCGAAGGGAAAACACGCTGCGGATCGCCAGGCACTGGCCGCAATCCCGCAACTCGCCGAAGCCTGGCGGGTGGATCTGATTTAGCAGTGTGGGCGAGTTACTGGAGAGTGGGAGCCGGTGTCTGTGACTCAGTCTCTGGTTCGCCTTCGTTCGGGGCAGGGGAGTTCGGCACGTCTGGCTCGGGAACAATTAACAATTCGTCGAGTTCGAACTTCTCCAACAACGGTGCGAGTTGTTTTCGCACCTCTGACGCGGCGGTGGCGATGGCCAGCAACTGGATGGTTGCTTCATCCTTTCGATCGAGTGTCAGCAGATATTCGAGTGAGTTCACTGAGTCCTGAACACGGTTGAGTTGAATCAGGGCTTCCGCATAACTCCTGACAACATGGGGGCAGGCATATCCCGCCCGAGCCATGTATCGCTCGGCGTGCGTGACGACATCGTGAGGCTTCTTCTCCTTCCGGGCGAAGTCTATGCGAAAACGATGGACACAGAGAAATCGATCAGGATCCTCGACATCACGGACGCACTTAATCGCTTTCGGGCCGATTTCCCAGAACCGATCTTCGGCGTTGGCCGTCACGCCGAGGTAAAAATCTCTCAGCGGATTCGGCACTTTCTCCATCAGGTATTTCCGGAAGCTGGCTGCTCGAGTCTGGATATCCCCGATCCGATGAGGGTTAAACAAATCGATGGCGTTCGCATACAGCTGGCTACGTTCACTGAGATGGAGAACGTTGAGCGTCTCAGTCAGTGCGACGACTTCACTCAGTGATAATCCGGTGTCGATCGACTCCATGTCGACCACAAACCAGCGTTGTCTGACTCGGACCAGCTCGTAGCGAAACGCGTAGTCGGAGTGATCGCCAATGTGGCAATAGACGGTTCGCTCCGTGTCGCCGTTGTATCGTTCGACATGAACAACACGAACTTGCGGAGCGACGCGAGCCATGTACTTCAGCTCAAAATGCAGCTTCGATCGAACCAATATCTCGGGGGGAAGCTGTTCTCGGATCCTCTGGAGAAGTAACGGGTGATAGAACCGGTCAGTTTGTAGAACGACAGTCCGGCCGTTCATGGACAGTGTTTCGCTGATGACTTCAGTCATCTTTTGGCAATCTTCCGGATCGTTCTGTGAGGCGGTGATGCTCTCCAGAGAGAATCCATGGATGATGTCCTTGGTCCGCTCATCGTTACTTTCCAACGGGCGGAGCGAAGCCAGGATTTTCGCCTGTTCGTCTGAGGTCAGTTCTTGAAGAGGCTCGTTTCTCGGGGGAGTGAAGGGGACATTGAGTCGGCGAGGTCGTGGACGAGAGGGTTTCGCTGGGGGATCGTTGGGGGGGATCTGAGGTGGAAGAGGATTCTGAAATGGCCTGAGCACCGGGGCCGGTGGGGCCTTTGGTTCATATTTCGACAGGAATTTCCCCAGGACATTCGACTTGGCGATGACCTCGGCTTCAGTGATCAACCAGTAAGAGCCGGCCAATAATCCCGCCGTCATCAATAGGCCGATGAGCAAGAAGAACGCCGTACCCCAGCCAGAGATGAGGAAACCCGATTCTTCGGGTTGCGGGGAACGTGTCACGACATGCGGTCGCTTCGGCGGTGGATCTGCGGCCGGCTGCGGTGAGCTGTCAGCAGGACGTTGTGGTACATGATCGTCAGAGGGGGACGTCATGAACGGTTCCTCGGGGCACAGCCCCGTTTATCGGGAGGGGCGAGTCTACAGACCGGCGTCAGTTGTGTCAGAAAACACCAGAGCAGAGCTGCTCTCAATCTGATACTAATCCCAATCGAGGATCACTCACCACTCACGGCCAGGGAATCCACCGAACGCCACCTACCACAGATCGAACCAACCCGATTTCTGCTTGGGGGGGGCGGCCTTCTGACGGCGGACATCGGACGCGGAATAACTCGCCGAACCCGAGGTGATGACCCGTCCTTCGGGGAGCAACACACAGCTGAGGTCGCCGTGAATGCCCCCCGTGGTGTCGATCAGAATTTTGCGGGAGGAGAACTGGACGTGTGGGACCTGGACATGTCCCGAGACGACCACATGAGGACAGTCATCGGGCGGGGCGGCGTGGATCAGGCTCTTGGAACATAACCATTCGGGCCGGTTCAAAGAGAAATCTCGCTCGCGCAGAATGGATTGCTGGACTTTGTAGGGCTGATTCGGGCTGAGCCCCGCATGCACAAAGAAAAAGTCGGGATGCTCGACACTCCACGGGATGTCTGCCAGGAACTGCTGGTGCTCATCCGGCACTTTGCTTCTCAGCTCCTCCAGGTCGCCGAACTCGGCCCCGTAGCTGATGAAGGTCTGCTCGGATCCGTAGTGGGCCACCCAGCGCTGGTCCCAGTCGGAGTAGCTCGGAGTGTCCACGAGTTTGATGGCGGCAGCCATGGCCAATTCATGGTTTCCGGCGATCGCGGTCGTTCGCTCATGCTCCTTCTGCAGCTGGATGACCATTTCGATTGCGGAGCAGGGATCGGGACCGCGATCGACCAAGTCCCCAATAAAGACGATCCACCGCTCTTCGAAATCGGGCAGCGCCCGCAGCGTGTTCAGAATGACACTGAGTTTGTCTGTCTGGCCGTGAACGTCGCCGATGACTGCCACAGGGCCGTCGATCGATGTGAACAATCTCATGAAATTCCATCCTGAGCCGGGTCAGTGGCTCCGTGACCGAGCGTTCGCCACGTAATCGCTTCAGGATCATAGGACCGACCCCCAATCGAGGACAAGGCGGCTCGGTTCGAGTACGATTTCTGGCAACGACAGATGAGTTTTGTTCGCGGAGTCGGGTGTCGCTCACCGGGAGACCGGAGGAGGAACCGGCTTCGAGCGGATTGTGTTCTCGACTGATTCAAAGGGCTCCGCCGATGGTTCGATTGGGGTATTTGTATCTTGTGGTGGTCATGCTCGGGCTCGGAGGCGGGACTGGCTCGGCTCAAGAGCAGGGGATTGCCGATTTCCCGAAGCTGAGCGCTGAGACTGACTGGCCGTGGTGGCGAGGACCGTCTCGTAACGGCATCGCCACGACGACCTCTGTCCCGACGAAGTTCGGTGATGGGGAGAACATGGCCTGGAAAGCCAAGGTCCCGGGGCGAGGTCACTCCTCGCCGATCGTGGTGGGGAATCGGATCTTCCTGACGACGGCGTTCAAGGACGCTGAGCGGCATTGCGTGCTGGCTTTTGATCGTGCAACGGGGCAGGAGGTCTGGCAGGTCGAAGTCAACCAGGGGGCGTTTCCAGAGAAGAATCACGCGAAGAACACCGAGGCTACTCCCACCGTGGCGTGTGATGGAGAGCGTCTGTTTGTGACGTTCTACCACCATGACCAGGTCGAGTTGATCACGCTCGATTTTGATGGCCAGGTGCAGTGGCGGAAGAAGGTCGCCGACTTCCACCCGAAGATGTACGAATATGGGTATGCCCCGTCCCCGGTCATTTATCGCGGAAGTGTCATCGTCGCCTCGGAGTACGAGGGCGGTGGTTTCATCACAGCCTTGGATCGTGTTTCCGGAAAGAAGCTCTGGCAGTCGAAGCGGTTGCCGTCGACTTCGTTTTCAACGCCCGTGATTGGCCATGTGGCGGGGCGGGACCAGATGCTGATGAGCGGCCAGCAGTTTGTCGCCTCTTACAACCCAGCCAATGGTAAGCCGATCTGGGCGGTGCCAGGGACAACGCATGCGACCTGCGGCACGATGGTTTGGGAGGGAGATATTGTGTTCGCGAGTGGCGGTTTCCCGAAGCCAGAAACGATCGCCATTCGAGCGGACGGCTCGAAGAAAGTGCTGTGGACCAACAACCAGAAGTGCTATGAACAGTCGATGATCGTTCACGAGGGACATCTCTATGCCCTGAATGACAGCGGCGTGATGTTCTGCTGGCACGGAGAGGGTGGCGAGGAGAAGTGGAAGCATCGCCTCTCCGGTCCGGTGAGTGCGTCGCCCGTGCTGGCGGGTGGGAATATCTACTGGGCGAACGAGGCGGGGACGATGTATGTCTTCCGACCGACGCCCGAGAAGTTCGACCTCATCGCCGAGAACAAAGTCGGCAGCTCCGCCTTTGCCAGCCCGGCCATCTGCGGGGACCAGATCTTCCTCCGCGTCGGCGAAGGGGATGGGCCAGACTACCAGGAGTGGCTCTACTGCTTTGCCGAGGGAAAAGCGGAGCAGTGACAGCCGCAGGCATTTCTCGTTGGTCGAACGTCATGAGGTTGCCCGGGGCTATTTGTCGAATCCGTTTGAGCCCAGTTGTTCTCACCCGGTCGGAGTGAATTGATGATCCCTGCATTGTTCTCGGTCAGCTATGCCGGATTCTGGGGCCAGTCGGCTCTGAGTTTGACGGACTTCATCGCCAGGGCGGGACAGCTGGGGTTCGAGTCGGTGATGATTGCCGGAAAACGCCCGCATCTTTCCCCGCTGGACGCATTGCCAGAACGTATTCATCAGGTCAACGAGGCGCTGGCAGCGGCCCGGGTTCGCTGTGATGTGATCGCGGCGTATACCAACCTGTCTCAGCCAAGCGGCGTCGGGAGCGAGGTGCCGCATCTGGAGTTCCAGATCGCCTATGTGGAGGCTCTGTCGCGGATCGCCGCCCAGGTCGGTGCGAAGATCGTCCGGATCTTTACCGCCTATGATGTCGCTGGTCAGGACTCCCAGACCCAGTGGACCCGCTGCGTCATAGCCATTCGCGAGATGTGCGATCGAGCGGTGGCCCATCGCGTGACGATTGCGATTCAGAATCATCACGACATCGCACTGCACACCGATGCACTTCTCGAGTTACAGTCCGACATTGATCGACCAAACTGCAAGCTGGGGTTTGATGCCTGGTCACCGGCTTTGCGTGGTGAGGATCTCTATGAGGCGGCAAAAAAAGCAGCTTCGCAGACAGTTCTGACAACGAATGCCGATTACATCCGCGTGCCGCGTCATCACTACCGGCCGGAGCTGGTGAACTACGAGCCCGCGTCGCCCGACTGGGTCAGGGCGGTGCCATTCGGGACCGGGTTCATCGACTATGCGGCGTTCTTTCAGGGCCTGCGGGACGGCGGCTTCGACGGGATTGCCGCCTATGAAATCTGTTCGCCGATTCGCGGTGGAGGCGAGAACGACAACCTCGACCGATGTGCGAGGACGTACCTCGATTGGATCGTTGCGAGGTGATCCAGAGGGAGGAGGGGAACACGAATCTTCACGAATTACCACTAATCTGGAGAGACATGCTATCGTGAGCAGATATGTGCTGATTGAAAACCGATTGCAACTACTTTTAGGCCTTGCATCCCTTGAGATTCGCACGAGAGCTGGTGCCGAATATGCAGTTTCAGACAGTGCCTAGCATTGGCTTCTTTGACTTCAAAAATGACGCAACCCGTAAAACAAGATTAGTGGTAATTCGTGAAGATGAGTGTTCCCTTCCCTTTTCTTTCTTTCACAGATCGTACAAGCGTCAAAGGGGATGCTTCGTTCCAGACCGCTCAATTCGCGATCAGTCCAGACACCATTCCGTGGCGGCAGACGATTCGCGATTGAGGATGGCGGGGCGTTCAATGGTGACGCCTTTGATCTGAATCTTGACCATTGGCCAGACTTCGCAGGGGGTAATCAACTCCGTGCGGTCTTTGTGAATCAGGATCGTGTCGCCGGTCGCAGCAAAGCGGACGCTGGGGTGCCAGTGGACGACCTGCCCATCGCTGAATTTCGCCGATGAGTTGGGCATGACAGCCATGCCGCTGAGGTCGTAGCCCATCGTCTCCGCCTGTTCGGCGAGTCGCCACTCGTCGGGGACGCCGAACTTTTCGTAGATGCGCTGGAGTCGCTTCCAGGTCTCTGAGACTTCCCACCCCGCCTGAGAGAAGTACATCCCCGTGGCTTGAAGAAGGGTGGCGACCTGATGCGTGTCGATCATGTCTTTCGGAGGTGTGCCGAAGCACACGGTCCGCGTACACCCGGCGTGCAACCCGGCCATTCGTCCGACTGCCGAGATCACACAATGCCGCTCGACCTTGTCCATCCCATAGGCCCAGTGGCGATAGCGCGCCCCCTGACCATCGGCCTGGACCTGAATTCGCACGGGCGTAATCTCATGCTTAATCAGGCGGTGGGAGATTTCTCCCGCGATCTCGGCCTCGCTCAGCCCGCGCTTCAGATTGCGAGCTGCAGCCTCGATGGCGTGCGAGACCCAACGTCCCAGGGTCCGCAGCTGGACAGCTTCCTTCGCCATGATCGTGCGGCGAAAGTCAGCCAGCTCGTGGGACAGATTCGGCAACCCGAGCACGCCCGTGTCGCTACCGACGTTGCGACCTCGGACGAGATCGGCGATCAGCACATCACGCGGTTCGGTCCACGGACGCTCTTTGACCTGAAACCCGAGTCCAGGCACCTCTCGATCGAACAGCTGCCCGCTGTCGACGACATTGCAAAGGACCACTCGAGCATCGCGTGTAATGAACAGGCTGGCGGTCGTTTCGCTGGTGCCGAACCGCAGGCAACTCCCGCCATGGGTCAGCCAGGCGAAGTTCTCAGGACGTTCGAGGACCAGCGCATCGAGCTGTTTGAGCTGAAGGTACTCCGCGAGCAGTTTGTGCTTGCGTTCCACTTCCTGATATCGATCGAGGTCGGGCAGGCGGATTTCGCCTGACGACATCGGGTGAAACGGAGGAAGCGTGGAAACCGACATCCACTCAATCCCGGGGAAGGGAAATGATGTTTGACAAGGAGAGACCGGCAGACCGCCAGTCGACAGATTCTCCAGACCAGCCAGAAGTACCGGCCTCTGGGAGAATTGTACCGCTCCGAGTCAGCTTACCAAACCGGGAGCCACAAACGTAGAATCTTGAGGAAGACGGCCCGCAATTCTGGACTGAGGAGACTTCTGTGACGAGGACTCGGATTGAAGCGGATCGCGAAGATATGATGGCGGAAGCAGTCAACCTGCGAGAGCGGATCGAACTGAAAGTCCCCGGTATCGATCATCCCGTCGCAATCGGTTGTAACGATTTGGGGCATTGGTCGTTCTATTTCGGTCCCGAACCGATGTGTCGCTTCGACTCCGACGGACAGCTGCGTCGAGCGGTGCGAGGTGGAAAGTTGTACCGCACCCAGGGCGGCACGCTGGCCGAACTGACCCGTGTGCGCCGCGATGAGGTGACCAACCTGGAACGTCGGGATTTGAATCGGTCCGAGGTCGAGGAGTTTCTCGGCTTGGTGGCTGCTGACCTGCGTCACTTAAACGCCGAGTTCACTGCGGGGCGTTGCGAGATCTTGCGCGAGGTCGGGACCTCTGCCGAGTTCACCGCACGGCTGACCTCACTGCTGGCACGGCTGACCGCTTCGCCGCTCAAGCTGGCCCCGGCCTTACCGACGAAACGAACCTGAACAATCGTCGGGCAGACAATCCCGTCTGACGATTCTTCACGAGTTATCAGAGTGGAGTGGCATCGGCGTTTGCTATTGAACTACCTTTCCCCACCGCTTTCAAAAGCCAAATGACGGGCATCAATGGCACGTAAGAATTCGAATTGATGACACCGAGGGTCGTCGTCACGGCATTCGGGGCAATGTGTTGCAGGGCCAACAGCCCCGCAATCGAGCAGAAGATGCACCCGATGAGGAACCACCCCGAATCGTCATGCCTGCGGCCTATCATCCATGAGACGAGGCCGAACAGAATCCAGAATGAGATCAGGGGAAAGCAGGAAAACACAACATATTTAGATTCCGCCTCGCTATCGGCCGCAGTGTCCTGGCCAACGGTAATCATAATCTGGTCAGCGATGGGTAGTTCGGACCGATATCTCATCCAGGGGGTGAGCAGGAACGCAGCGAAGAGGCCGAAGTAAATGACTCCCATCAATTGGCGGCTTGAGCTTACGGATTGTGGATTCGTGGTTTGTTGAGTGGCTCTTAAATGAACGAAGACTGCCGTCGCCCACCAGGCGATCGCATCGAGGATTAGCAACGCGACTCCATCGTTTCTGATAAAGCAGACGCTGGAGGCCATCCCGGAGGCCAGCAGGATTCCCCGGATTCGCTCCCGTTCGCAGCTCGTTTGCCACGCATCCCATAAGTAGAGAACAGCGGCAGAGTGGAAGCAGACCGCCGCGAGAGTGGGTAAGGCGAAGTTGAAGGAATAGGTACTACTGTCGAACAGCACAAAAGGTGAGACCGCGAGAATCCCCCCCCACGCCGAGGCGGGATTGATTCTTCGCCCTGCGATTCCGATGAACGTGAGCAGCATCCCCGCATAGGTCAGCGGAGCCCAGATCCGGGCCCAGGGCTGGCATTCTCGCCCCAGCAGCGCGTAGACATGTCGCTCGAACAGAGGAATCAGTAGCGGGTCCCGCGAACTGGGCCTTGCCACCTCGGGGTGAACCAGCTGCGGGGCGTAGGTGGTTCGGGTTTCGAACAGGACACGGGCTTTGTCTTCAATCGTCCGACGCACACCATCAGCCGGGGAAGTGTCACGCAGAGTGAGAACGAGGATTCCAAGAATCACAGCACACGCGATCACGCGGTAGATCCACAGGATCGGAAGTTGCACGGAGGACGATGGCATCACGGGCAGCGGCGGAGAATTCGCCACGAGTCGACGAGACCGGAACTCCGCCAGAATCCCCAGCAGGCTGCCGATGATCGCTTGCCTCCACGAGAAGTGGGGGCCCAACTCCTGCCCCATGTCGCACCAGACAAACCCCGAGGCGGCCGTGAACGACACCCCCAGCAGGATCGACGTACCCCAGACCTCCGCAGCCGGTCGGCGGGTCCCTCTCGTCCCGAACACCCGGTCGAAGAGAAACAGCAACGACCGCCCCGTGAGCGTCGCTCCGGCAGCTGCCAGCAGTGCAATCAGGAACGCATCCATGGTTCATGCTCAATGGAAGACTGCAGGCACGGGCGAAAAGTGGAAACTGGGTTGATAAAAACTCCCTCTCCCCTGCAATCGAGATGAGCTTCTGTGAAGACTTTGCTGTGGGGGAGAGGGCCGGGGGGAGGGGGATACCATGGTGAGCTGCGGCGATCACACCTTGCGGGACTCACCATCATCTTTGGCAAGGAGTTACTTCGGCAGTGGGCGCCCTGCGAGGATCTGGGCGATATGCATCGTGCGGATCGGCTTCTTCTGGCGGCTGATCAACCCCTGCATGTGCATCAGGCACGACATGTCGCCCGCAGCGATGACCTCGGCTCCCGCTTGCTCGTGGTCGTGAACGCGGTCGTTGCCCATCATGCACGAGACCGCTTCCTCGGCGATCGCAAAGGTCCCTCCGAACCCGCAGCACTCGTCGGGCCGCTGCAGCTCGACCAGTTGGAGTCCCTCGACAAGTTGCAGCAACTGGCGAGCTTTGTTGAAGTCGGGCACCATCCTCTCTGAAGGGCGTCCCAACCCGAGCTCTCGCAACCCGTGACAGCTGTTGTGCAGCCCGACGCGGTGGGGGAACTTCACTTTCAGCTTGTCGAGCTTCACGACATCGGTGAGGAACTGGCAGAGCTCAAAGGTCTTCGCCTTCAACTCCGCGAAGCCCGGATGCCCCTCCAGGAAATGATCATAATGGTGGGTCACCATCGCCGTGCAGCTGCCACTGGGGCAGACCACATAGTCATAGGGGGCATAGATCTTCAGGAACGATTCCGCCAGTGGGCGGGCATCTTCCCAGCAGCCGGTGTTCGCCATCGGCTGGCCGCAACAGCTCTGGCCGTCGGGGAACTCCACGGTGCAGCCGCACTGCTCCAGGAGTTCCACAGTCGCCATGCCGACATCGGGGAAGAACTGGTCGATGTAACAGGGGATGAACAGTCCGATCTTCATGATGCAGAGAGTGTAGAGGAGTGGTGTGGCGGAGTCGAATCGAGGGGGATTTGAGAGTGGGAGAGTGGGAGAGTGGGGGCACAGCGATTCAGCGAGCGGCAGACGTAAGTCTGTCGTGAATGGGCGTCCATTTACGAGGAGACTTCTCGTTAAGACAGCGTGTCCTCATATCCGCGAGTCCGGCGAATGCTCATGTGGAGCAGTACCATTGGGGGGACGCTTGGAGTTGGTCGGGCAAGTGCGATTTCTCGGGTTTCTGTTCATCAGGCAGCTGCGAATCATTCACGGCTAAACCCCTGACAGCGAACCTGCTACAGTTCGTCGTCAGATGCCCTCCTGAGTTCACTAACGTCCCGATCTGTTTCGGCATGTCCACCTCTCCCGATGTCTACGAGTCTGAGTCCGCAGCGATTTACAATCGCTCGTTCTGGTTGGCCTATGGGGCCAACATGTCGCTGGTGGCTGCCAATACGATGACATTCCGGTTTGCGGAGTTCGTCGACTTGTTGAATGGGACGAAGACCGATACCGGCTGGATTGTCGGCCTGGCGCTCGCAGCGTCGCTGATTTCGCGATTCTGGCTGGGGCAGGCGATCGATCGGTTCGGGGTCCGCAAGCTGTGGCTGGTCGGTTCCGCTCTGTTTCTGGCGGGCTGTGCCGGACTCTGGAGTACTGACGCCCTCGGCACGCAGATCTACCTCTCGCGGGCGGCGTATCAGATTGGCATCTCTGCCATGTTCGTCTGCTCGAACCTGCATATCCAGTTGCGAGTCCCCCCGCACCGCCGGACCGAGGCGATCGGTAGCCTGGGGTCGAGCGGGTTTGTCGGAATGATTGTCGGGGCTCAGCTGGTCGATGTCTTGTTCGATCGGTTCTCGGGGGCGGTGCTGTTTGAGACGTTGTTTGCCGGGACCATTGGTTTTGGGATTCTCTACATCATCTTTGTGTTGCTGCTAACACATACCGATGTGCATGTCAGTCCCGAGGTGACTCCGCCAGCGCATGTGCTGGTCCGACGTTATTGGCCTGGGCCGGTGGTGCTGGTGTCGCTGATGATGGGGCTGGGGTTCGCGGTGACGATGGTGTTTCTGACGCGATTGGCGACGGAGCGTCATCTGGACGGGGTCCGATACTTCTTCACGGGATACGCGGTGGCTGCGTTTACGGTGCGACTGTTGACCCGGACGTGGAGCCGAACCATGGGCCGCCGGTCGATGATTTTGCTTGGGCTGGTGGGGCATGCGATCGGTCATGCGTGGTTGATCTTTGTGCAGTCCGAGGCCCAGTTCATCGGGCCCGCGTTGTGCATCGGGTTTGGTCATGCACTGCTGTTTCCGTGTGTGGTCTCAATGGGGGCAGAGACGTTCCCGGAACAGTATCGCGGGACCGGAACGACGATGATCCTGGCATTCGCCGATCTGGGGATGGCACTGACTTCACCGATCCTGGGACGGATTCTCGACCAGTGGGGATTTACCGTCATGCTCAGTGCGACATCGCTGTCGCTGGTCGCCTCGGTCGGGCTGTATGCCTTCTTGAGTCTCGGTCACCGGGATGTCGATTTGCATTACGGAAAGAAGAAGGACGACGCTGTACCGTAGGCTAGTACCCTGATACGCATCGGTCGGACCGTCTGGGCGGCTTCCTCATTCCTCGTTCTGGTTCTTGAGACACGTAATCACGATCCGCAAGGTCTCGTAATTCACCGTCCCACCGAGATGCTCGAAGAGCGGAGTCAGTCGCACCTCGGGGCCGAATTCCTCGCATGCTTCTCGCACCCGCGCGGCTGTGGCAGCGTCAACCCAGGGAGTCGGATCGGTGATCTTGCGAGCCCGCAGGTAATCAGTCAAATAGCCCTGCACGGTGGAGAGGGCTCGCCCCGTTTTCTCGACGACGGTGGCAATCGTGGCTCCCTCGTCGAACAGCTTGAACGCCTCGATCCCGCCACCACTGGGGACCGCCAGAGTGCGGGTGGCCTTGGGCCGGGCCGCTGAGGTGGTGAATGAACTGGTGGAGGGCGGCACGAGATTCGTCTGCAACTGGTGTTCTTCACAGTAAGCGGCGATCGCCTGCATAAACGCGGGGCCGAAGTCGGCGAACTTCTTGTCGCCGACGCCGCGGATTTCCCCGAATCCCTCTTTTGTCGTGGGACGAATGACCGCCAGCTCGCGCAGCGTCGAGTCGCCGAAGACGATGTACGGCGGGACATCCCGCTCGCGTGCGATCTGCTGTCGCAAGGCTCGCAATGCATCGAACAATCCCGAGTCGACGCCCTCCAGCGGTTTCGCCGGGGAACGTGAGCTGCGACGTAGCGGGCTGGCCTGTCTCTTCCGGGCAGAAGCAGCTGCTCGCAAGCGGACTTCGCCATCCCCCTTCAGCAGTTGCCTCCCTGCGTCGGTGATCTTAAGGATCTGGTACTCCCCATCACGAACCAGGATTCCCTGGCTGACCAGATCGCCGATCCAGTCTTTCACCGTCGTCAGGGCATTTCCCTTCAGGACGCCAAAGGTACTGATGGCATTGTGACCGTTCTGCTGGATGCGTTCATCGGCTCGACCGGTCACGACTCGCGTGGTGTACTCAGCTCCGAAGCGTTCGCCCTGGCGATGAATGGATGAGAGTATCTTCTTGGCGATCAAGGCTGATTCGTCGGCCGAGAGAGCTGTGTCATCCTCCCACAGCTTTTCCGCCAGTTGGGATTCCAGAGGAGAGATCGTTTCGCCGAGGCAGTTGTCACAGCTGTCGCCGCAGTCGGCTTCGAGGTCCTGGCCGAAGTGCTGGACCAGGAGACGGTGCCGACAGCTGGAGTCCTCGGCATAGTGGATCATCGCGTCGAGGGCCGTGTGCGAGGCGTCACGAACTTCGTCCGGTTGTTCGGCGAAGATGTACTGCCAGGTCTGCGCATCACGCGGACCGTGGATCAGCCAGCACTCCGCCTCTAGTCCGTCTCGTCCCGCGCGGCCGGTCTCCTGCTGGTAGTGTTCGATGGATTTGGGGATTCCTGCGTGGATGACATACCGCACGTCGGGCTTGTCGATCCCCATCCCGAAGGCGACCGTTGCGACGATGGTCTCGATCTCATCCCGGATGAATTTTTCCTGGTGAGATTGACGCATCTCATCGGAGAGTCCGGCGTGATAGGGGAGGGTCTTGTACCCCATCGCGTTGAGCTGGGCACTGACGTTTTCAACTTCCTTGCGGCTGATGCAATAGATGATGCCGGCTTCGTCCTTGTGCCGGTCCATGATGGCACTGAGCTGGATCGTCAGCTTGCCCCGGCGCTCGACACGATAGGTCAGGTTTGTTCGATCAAAGTGGCCGACGAGGACTTCGGGCTCGTGGAGCAGAAGCTGTTCGACGATGTCGGCACGAACTCGTTCGTTCGCGGTGGCCGTGAAGGCGTGGATACCGACCCCGGGGAACTTCTCCCGCAGGAGTTTCAACTGGCGATAATGCGGGCGAAAGTCATGGCCCCAGTGGCTGACGCAGTGGGCCTCATCGATGGCAAAGAACGAGACTCCGGCGTTCTTGAGGCGGTTGACCAAGGCTGCGGATTCGAGGCCTTCCGGGGCGACATACAACAGCTTGAGTTTGCGTTCCTGCAGATCGTTCGCGATCTCCCATTTTTGTTGCGGCGTGAGTGTGCTGTTGACGAAAGCGGAGGCGACGCCATTCGCGCGGAGGGCGTCGACCTGGTCCTTCATCAGGGAGATGAGCGGCGACACCACGACCGCGACCCCGTCCATGCAGACCGCGGGCACCTGGTAGCAGAGCGACTTGCCACCACCCGTGGGCAGAACCACAAGCGAGTCTTGACCGCGCAGGACATCCAGCATGGCGGCCTGCTGAAGCGGGCGAAAACTTTCGTAACCCCAATGCGTGTGTAGAGCATGCAACAGCTTTTGAACTTCGGGCGAATCTGCTGCAGGGGGCATATTCTGCGATCGAGAGAATGACGATTGGCTGGCCTTGTCGGCGATGGCTCGCGGTGGGGCTTGGTGAGCTGTTAATCGTACGGAGCCATCGGGAAATTGCGAGTAATGACGATGGGGAGTGCGGGAGATACTTGGTTTAAAGGATGTTATTGAGTGGGAGAGTGGCTGGCGCGAGGCGGTGGGTTTACTTCACGTCGATTCGCATGGTGAAGACCCGTTGGCGGTCGGCTCTGCGGAGTAAATCATCCAGCAAGGCTTCGGGGCTGGGCTTCCATGTGGTACGGAGCCGCTCGGATCCGTTCACCATGACGCGAATCCGATCTCCGAGATTCGTTGCCATGTCGGGGTGCAGCCAGATCACAGCTGACTTGCCGGGGTGCTTGATGTAGATCGTCCCGCCTGGGGTGATCTTGCCATCCATGAGCCAGCTTTTGCTGGTGGGCGGCTGCGACATCTCGGGAGGCAGGACATTCGACTCCAGCCAATAGAACCGGTTGTCGAAAGCCCGCTGGGTTTTGACCTCGAAGTCCATGAACTCCGTGAGTGGCTTTCGCCGGACTGTCTCCGCCCAGTCCATCAGCCGGGGGAGTTCCTCGACAAACGGCTCAATGCCGCGATCCCTGAACTCGCAGTAAATGATGTCGGCTCCCACACCAAACAGCCGGTTCACGACTCGCATCTTCTCTTCCAGAGTATTGCTGCGATCTCGTTGACCACTGACCACATACCACGGCAGTTTGCGGGCGTTCTCCCAATAGTTCTTGCAGGTGCCCATCGCTCGACCACAAATCGGAGCGACTCCCGCAAAGACATCGGGATGAGCCATCCCCAGGTCGAAGCAGGCATCCGCTCCCATGCCATGCCCCGCCAGGATGATGCGATTCGCATCGATCCGGTGAGTTCGCATGGCATGTCGAATCGCTCCCAGGACCGCCACATGAGAAGCGATGTCGTACTCGTGCTCGGTCTGTTTCTCTTTCGCGTAACGGGGGGCGATCGTGATGAAGCCGCGTCGCTGGGCCTGGCCCTCGCGTTCTTCATTGCCTGCCCACCAGGTCGCCTCCTTCTCGGGCGTACCCGTCACGGAGTGCATGACCACCAGCAGCGGATAGGTGTGCTGCGGGTTGTACTCTTTGGGAAGCACGATCACATAAGACAGCGGCTCGCCCGATCCCTCGGTGTTGAACTCGACGGTGGTCGGGGTTCCCGCCGGGATGGGGGTCGAGTCCTCGAACACCGGCAGATACTCGACGATCCGGGACAGGAGTTCGGGCTCGGCATCTTCAGTTTTCTCGAGGGTCTGAACGATCTCTTCTCGCCGTTTCGAGTTCTCGGGAGTACGCAGGTATTCCTGCATCAGGAATCGCATCTCCCACATGCGGAGGGCTGCGGGCAAGGAGTCCACGGCATCTGTCGGGCCGACCACCCAGCTGGAGTAGGCGAGGGCGAGCTTCTGGTCGGCCGGTGTCTGATCGTCCTCGGCGACCTGTTCGTACGGAGTCAGGCGATCGACGTTCTCGTTGGCGTTGAGTTCTTCATTGAGGAGGCTGCGTAGCGGTCGTAATTGGGCGGCCTGTTCCTCGGGCACTTGAGACTGCAGCATGTCGAGTTGAAACAGGATGTGTTCGCGTCGCTCGCGGTTGGTCTGATATTTGTTCGAGAGATCCAGCACCTGACGCTGGATGTCGGCACTGATTCCCTCCTGGGGGAACTTTTTGAGTGCCGACTCCACCAGCTCGTGCTGCCCTGCGTCGCGGAACCGGGTCAGGGCGTTGATGACCAGGCGGGCGTCGAGTTCGTTCATCCGAGCCTGAGTCTCGTTGCACCAGGACTGCTGCGAGGGAAAGTCCTGCGCAAGAGACAATACCTCCTGGCGGGCCGCTTTATACATCTGGGCCTGTTCGTAGAAGACAATGACCAATTTTCGATCTTCCAGCTTTTTGCGGTCAATCTTTTGATTCAGGATCTTCTCGATCGTCTCGGGCCCCAACGAGAGGGTGGTTCTCGCAAACGACCAGTTATGTGACAGCGACGTGATCTTGACGTAGTCGGGACGCAGCTCCTCGATGCCCAGAATCACATCGATCGTCGAGTCTGCTGTGCGCAGCTGGATCATCCCGTGTCCGAACTCGTCGAATTCTTCGAAGCGGTAGAACGAACCGATCTGGTCCGGAATGGGCGCCCGGCCGGTGCGGTGTAACGGAAATTGAAACTTGATGCGTTCGGAGAGGTCCTTCTCGCCCGGGTCGATTTCGGCGACTTGTTTACTGGGGAAGCAGAGCCGACGCGGGCCATCATCGACCATCCAGACCCGGGTGGAGGCCGGCGCTGTCTTCTTTCCGTGAGGGTTGACCGAAGAGTAGATCGCTGGCTCTTTTAAGGGGACCGCCCGGCCACTGTAGATCAACCCACTCTTGAGTCGGACCGAATCGCCCCGGGCGTCGGACCAGAGCAATACCATCAGTAATGCCGCGAGGGCGAAAACCAGTCGGGCTGGATTCCACCTCGGCATTCGCTGGCCTCCATTAAAGGGATCAAGCCCCCGTGTCTGCGGTCCCAACCTCCATGGTCCGGGACATGGGCAATAATGCCTCATCCTCCCATCATCGAGTGTTCCGCCGCGACTTTCCAGAAAAATCCAAATAGCCGGGCGAACCGGAATGATCGTCAGAGTAGCCTCGAACTCGCCTCGGTCTCGACGGGACGTTTCACGCAAATCATTCGCGAGATGGATGATCTACTCGTCGGATCGGCGACTTTCGCCGGAAGTTTCAGGGACATGGAGTGTGTGGGCCACCGCTCAGGTTACGGGGGCTGTGGTTGATCTCAATTCTGATTCCCGGGCGGGGGATCAACTGAATCGATCCTGTCGACTTAGCCGATTCTAACACCTGAAGCGGATCTGCCGCCGGTGCAGAGTCATTGCGCCATCAGAGAACGGATCTCAATATGTCAGACCAGACCCCAGCAGTTTCTCCCGTTGATCGTCCACAAGAACTGGATCCGTTGGAGTTCGACCAGACGCCCAGCTGGGGTGATGTCGTGGCTCGAAGTCCCTGGTTGTGGGGTAGTTTGTTGACGATGGGGTTCTATGCCACCATCCCGTACCTGACCTTTGGGCAGGTGGAAATCCAGCGTTATTGCTGTATGCACTGGGTGGAATACCTCGAAGTGTGGCTATTCGCCGTGGGGGCGGTGGTGCTGGTGCAGAAGGCGTTCTCTCTTCGCAAGGAGTATGCCGCTCTCCAGTCGATCAAGCTTGGTTCACTCTCTTTGGAAACCAAGTCTGCGCATGAGCAGATCCGGAAAGAACTTGGCAATGTCGATCCCGCTCTCCTGGAGTCCGTCTGGGGCCGGCGGTTGAAAGGGATTGGTCGCTTCGTCAAGGAGCGAGTCTCTTCATCAGGGCTGGGAGAACAGCTCAAGTTCTTGTCCGAAACTGCCGCAGATGCCTTGCACGACAGCCATTCGCTGCTGCAGACGATTATCTGGGCCATTCCGATCATGGGCTTCCTGGGAACCGTGCTGGGGATCACGCTGGCGATTGCCAACGTAACGCCGGATAAGCTCGATACCTCGCTCCCGGAAGTGACTGGCGGTCTGGCAGTGGCGTTCGATACGACGGCGATTGCGCTGTTGTTCTCGTTAGCCCTGGTGTTCGGATCGTTGTTCGTCAAACGCAATGAAGATGCGATTCTGGCGATGGCGGAAGAGTCCGCTCTCGCGTTGTGTGGACCGCTGCTCGATGGGCCAGCCACACCCGACAACGCGATCTTGCATGCCGAGCAAGAGTCGGCCCGTCTGCTGATTGAAAGCACTGGGGGCCTGATTGAGCAGCAGACCGGATTGTGGCAGTCCTCGCTCGATGTCCTTCGTGAGCGGTGGTCAGAGACCGTCAAGGCCCACGAACAGATCCTCAGCGAGTCACTCGTTGAAGGCACCGACTCCGTACTCGCTGACCACGCCGAACAGCTGCAGGCGATCCGACATGAGTTTCTGAACGCCTGCCAGCAGGTGACGCAGCACCTCTCCACGACCATCGTGAAGATCGAGGAAGACCGCCGCACGCATGATGAGACTCGCCAGCAACAGCTCGAGTACTGGACAACGATGCTGCGCGAGGACCTCAGCGCAGCGCAACGGGCACAACAGCGGCAGCTGCGCGATGTGCTCGACGAGTTCGCCAGTCGGCTTGATACATGGCAGGGCAGCTTCCAGCAGTTGGCCACGGCGGGTGAGCAGCAGGCTCAAGCTCTTTCGCAGCATGGCGAACACCTCTTGCGGATCGTCGGGCAGGAAGAAAACCTGGCCCGCCTGCAGGAGTCGCTCAACGAGAATCTCGACTCCTTGCGTGAGACCGGCAAGTTCGAGGAGTCGCTCCATAGCCTGAACGCAGCCATCCATCTGTTGACGGCTCGCGTGCATTCGCGAGCAGCCTGAATCAGCGGCGAAGGACCCTTCCTCGGGATGAGAACTCATCCCCTCAGCGAGCCAAATTGACGTGAGTCGTCGAAAAACTGGACAAGCTGTTTCGCTCTTTCCCTTTCTGGCCGTACTGGTCAGTGCGATGGGGGCGCTGATCCTGTTGCTGCTGGTGACGACCCGCAAGCTTCACAATGACGCGGTGTCGAAAGCTCAGGCCGAACAGGCCGCTGCCGCCGAGCAAGCCGCAGCCGACACCACTTTAAAGCTCGCCCCGTTGCCGATCCCGGATGACGATCCCGCATTCTCGACCGATGCGGCTGAGTTTGTCGTCACGGTGCAGGCACCCGCGAAACAACTCCTGCCTCCCGCTCCACCTCCAGAGCCAGACCGCACCCTCGAACGCGAGGCCCTCCGTCGTCAATGGGAGGAGAAGCTGGCCGAGATGCGTGAGAACTGGGCCCGCTTACAGAAGCGTGTGAAACAGGGACAGGTCGTGCTGACGACCCAGGCTCAGGAGGAAGAGGGGCTGGAGGTCGAGCTCACGGACCTGCAGGAGAGAATTAATCGGTTGCTGGCCGAGAAGGGTGACATCAGCGAGAAGGCAGAGCAGACTAAAACCACAGAGCTGACTCTGACTCAACAGATCGCCATTCTGAAGGCCGAACTGGAACGGCTGAAAGCTGAGAAGAAGGAGCAAGCCGACAAGTTTCAGCTGGTGCCATATGCCGGGAACTCCCCGACACGCCGTCGTCCGATTGTCATTGAATGTGATGAGAAGGCGGTGCGTTTCGCCTCGGAGGAGATCTCGCTGTCGGCCCGTGACCTGACCGGGTTCCGGCCCGATTATAACCCGGTTCGCGCAGGAACGGAGAGCCTGTTGCGATACTGGGAAGAGCAACGCCTGGCTGGTCATCCCGTGGCGTCCGCTTTCAAGTCGGAACCGTACTTGCTGTTCGTCATACGACCGGGAGGGACGGTGTCCTATTACGTGGCCAGGCGGATGCTGGAAGGGGTGGCGACCGATTCAGGGTATGAACTCGTCTCCCAATCCCAGGAACTGGTCTGGCCGATGACCACGCCAGAGGCCAAAACGGAGTGCCAGACAGCGATCAACGAAGTTCTGGCTGTTCGTAATCGTTTGGCGGCCTCGATGCCAGATGGTCGGATTCCTGTCTCTCAAGAGTTGCAGTTCGAAGGGCCGAACGGTGAGTTCATGCTCGAAGAAGTGCAGCGGCTGAGAAATCCGAATCAGAAGTTGATCTTCGGCGCTCAGCGAGTCACTCGCCGCGAACGGCCTCGGACAAACGGATCGGCCTATAAGCCCCCGACAGCTCCCGACCGAGAGGGCTTTGTCGGGCCGCGGCTGGACGATTTGCGTGACGAACTGGGACGCATGCCACCGGGACGTCGTGGTGAACATGAAACTCCACCGGCTCAGCGCGGTCACTCTCATGCGGGAGCTCCCCGCGGGGCACCTCCAGGTAGACTGTATCCGGAGGAGCCTCCCCCTCGAATTGCAAAGAGCGGAGACAGAACAGAGGGGACAGGCCGCGGGCCAGGGAGTGGTGGTCGGGGCAATGCCGACATCGGCAACAACGAACCGGATGAGGTCGCTCTCTCTGACCAGGGGCAAGCCATTGCCGATGCCAAGTCGAGCCATGATCACCCAGACGGAACGTCGTCTCGTAAGCCAGCTCGCAAGCTGAAGCCAAGTTGGGAAACCACCGATGCAGGACAGCAGCCGGACGTCGAGGAAGGTGAACTGCTGACTCCCGAGGAACTCGCTCAACGGGCGCGTGTTCCGCAGAAGGCTCGCGAAGAACTGGGACGCTACGAGGCTGAGCCCGGCGATAAACCGGGACACGGGGCCGGCGAGACGGCCGGTGATGAAGCTTCGAAATTTGGGGATGACAGCGAACTCAGTGAGCTGTTGTCTGCGGGCGATTCTTCGTCCCCAGCCGAGAAACGCGAACCACATCCCCTGACCAATTCGTCACGTACTTCTGGTGAATCGGCAGACCAACCGGGAGGACATCCCGGTGGCGATCAGACGAGTGTGGTTGAATCGACGACCGATCCTTCACTGGCCGGTGAGTCCAAGCCGAATGGGGTTCCAGGTGGTAAGGGGACATGGTCAGGGGAGGGAAGCTCCGCTGCGGCTCCTGACTCTGTGCCAGTGCAGAGTGGTGCAGCTGGCACCTCTGCCATGGGCGAGCTGTCCAGTTCTCCCGGCCAGCCAGACTCGATGGAAGAAGCCGTCGCGAATCGGCTGCCAAGTCCGTTGCCCACTAGCACTGCGGCGGAGCGATACGTGGTGGTGACGATTGACTCGGATCAGGTACTGGTCGACAAGCATGCAATTCCCATTGAGGTGGGAAAGTCAGATCGCGATCTGCAAAGTGAATTCTCACAGGAACTTTCCAAGCTGCCGCAAAGTTGGGGCCGAGCTCCCAAGGGATTCCACTGGCAACCATCCATTCGATTCCGAGTCCGTCCCGGCGGCAACCTGTACTACGCATGGTTGCAGTCGGCCAGCCAGCAGTGGGGATTGCGGAACTCCGTGGAGTATGTGCTTGACTGAGGTCATGAGACGAAGCCCCTGAAGTGATGGGCGGGGTTCGCGTTCATCGGGAGCATCAGGGAACTCACTCACAACGGACTCAAGGCGACAGCCTGTGGAGGCTGCTCACAGATCATGGCGAAAAAGAAACAACAGGAAGTCGGCTTCGGCTCAGACTCTTTTCTGGATGTCCTGTGCAACATGGTGGGGATCCTGGTGATCCTGATCGTGATTGCAGGGATGCGGGTCAGCCGAGCTCCCGTAGTGCTTCCCGATTTAATGGCCAAGGTCGAGCCAGCACCACCAACGGTTCTGGATGATCCCGTCGAACTGGGAGAACCCCAGACGATGGAGTGGGCTGTCGAGGCTCCTCCGCCAGTGATCGTCAAAGAACTGCCGCCCCCCGCCCGGCCCGCTCCGCTGGCTCCACTTGATCCCCCCAAAGAACTGGTGGAGGAAACTCAAGCGATCCAGGCTGATTTGAATGCCCTGACGATCAAGCTGGGGGACGTCGACGCTGAGGCGAAAGCGGCCCAGCAACGGATCGCCGACAAAGTGAAAGAAATCGCCGACGCGCAGAAACGGTTCACTCAAATCTCGATCGACCAGCAGGCGGTCGCCGACTCGGTGACGGAGCAGCAGCAGAGTCTGGCCTCCATGATGACGACCCTCGCCACGCTGGAGAAAGAGTTGCGAGATGCCCGGGCGACCGCCCCGAAGGTCAAGATTCTCAAACACTCGACAACGCCGGTCAGCCGTTATGTCAACGGGACCGAGGTCCACTTCCGACTGGCGAATAACAAGGTCAGCGTGGTTCCGGTCGAGATGCTGGTCGAGCGGCTGCAGGCTCAAATCCAGCGGCAGCGCGACTTCCTGCTGTCTCGTGAGTACTTCGAGGGAGCTGTCGGGCCGATCGATGGGTACAAGATGGAGTTCACTCTTGAGCGATCCAAGCCGACACCGTCAGAAGAGCTGAACATGGCGGGGCGGCTGATCAAGATGGAAGTCACCGGCTGGCAGATCCGCGTGGAACCGGGAGTTATCGATGAGACAGCTGAGCAGGCTCTTGCTCAGGGATCAAACTACTTACGCACGGTCGAGTCCGCCGGTCCGATCGCAGCTCTGACCTTCTGGGTCTACCCCGATAGCTTTGAGGCACATCACAAGTTGCAGGAATACGCCCAGGCCCACGGGTGGAGCATCGCCTCGCGGCCACTTCCGGATGGTGTTCCCATCGCCGGATCCCCCAAGGGAACCAAGTCACTGGCTCAGTAGGGACAGCGACAATGTCCTGACGAATGTGATTCATCCGATCAAGAGCGCCAGTCCATTTCTGGTCGGAGGCTTATTGAAAATTGATACCCGATCATCCTAATAGTTAGTGTGGTTGGGTATTGTTATGAGTAACAGTCTTGCCGCTGCCGAGATGAGGCCTCGGCATGAGGGTATAAAAATAGAGCCGGGAATCCATTCCCGACTCCGGGGGGATCAAATCTGTAAGAGGCTACCTGTGAAGGTACGTTGTGGTGTCAGGGATTCGAGAAAAAATTCGGGGGCTGCGGACGACAAATGTCTGTTTTGATGAGCAGATGATGCATCGATCTCATCGGCGATCCAGAAGATCCAGAATGTGGTGCCGTTGAGCTTCTGTTGAAAAAGGATCGCACCTGAGTTGTCATCCAGCCCCAACCAGTCCACAGGCTGTTTCGAGAGCGAGATCGTTGTGAGGTGTGTTGCTTGTTCCGTCGTGGAGTTCTGCTGCCCGGAACTCAGCGGAGGCGGGCTGGTTGGTCTTCCGGCCCTGCTCGCCCTCATGAATCGCTGATGGAAGCAAGTCATGACTCTGGTCTCGGTTCAGGGGGCGGATGTTGACGATACCTGCGGCCCAGAATCTGTTTGCTCGGTGTTCTGTTGAGTGACGACCCGCTTGAAAGGTCGGCAATTCGACACTGGAGACGAGAGTGAGATGTGGCCTGCAAGATGGGTCTGATAGTAACCATGCTTTTTTCATAAACCACCCAGTTTTGCGGCACGCAAGCGGAACGCATCGGGTACTCACTGATGAATGATGAGATTGAAAAGGGTGTCGATCACGCGATGTCACTCGTGAAGACACCAGGCGGTATCCGTGCGCGCGCTAAGTTGTCGGAGCATGTGTTCAGACGCGTCTCTGACTCGCCATAATTCCGAGTCATGGGTAACAGTTGTGACTCGGCTACTGTTCGGGCTCACTTTGTGTCTGATTCGGCGGGGTATTGTCCTCGCACCGTTTGGCCTGAGCTGTCGATGCGATGACCGCACCGGTATGCGTGTCGTAATCGTCAACTATCTTCGCGATCAGGCCATCCGCGAACTGGAAGTAGAGATTGATTCGGATGGGGGGCGAGGGGACGCCAAGAAACGTTCCACATTCCAGCCAGCGGGCGATCACCGAATTCTCACCGATCAGGTATTCAATCTCGCCGCACTTTTGTCGCTGAACCACAGAAAAGTACAGATCGAGCCACCGCTGCAGTCCCTCTGTCCCCCGGAATGTCCCAATAAATGGAGCTGTCCCCGGCTCGCCAGGACAGACAAACTCGAACTCCTCATCCAGCAAGGCTTTGACCTCGGGAACCATGCGGGTTTCGTGCTGTTCCCAGCATTCCATCCACTTTCTGGCGATCGCGATCATGTCGAGGGTCAGCGACTCTGTAGAGATCGGAGCCTCGGGGGTCGAGAGGGCCTCTGCGATGTTCTGTATCGTTTCCAGATCAAGAGTTCCTCCCTTCTCGGCCTTGCGAACCAGTCGTTCGGAATAGCCCGATGATTTGGCCAGCTGGGCTTGAGTCCAGCCTCGTGTCAGACGAAATGTACGAAGCTTACGGCCATTGACCGTAAGAAAACGGGCCCGTGATTTCATGAACAATCTTCAGTAGTCAGGTGTTGTCACACTCTTCATCTGGAGGATGGAGTGTGTGATGCCTGAACGGCTTGGGAAGTTCGAGGAGATTATCTCTAATGACTCAATTCAGGCAATGTTCTTACGTTAGTTTGTGAGTCAGATTTAGCAGTTGCAGGGAATTACAAGATCGTGAAGTGTTTCCACTCAGATTGTTGGGCTGTGCTACCCAGTCAGGCGTATTGATTGTGCGTCGCAAGTGGTGGTTCTCCTCTTTGTATGAGCCGACCTGGCCATCGGTTTGCCCAGTCGCCGTGTGATTCGTAAGCTGAGTTGATGATGGCCCTGTGTTGTCCACAGGGCGTGTGATTTCAATTCGATGCCTGGACGGGCTGGGTGGGTTATGGCGATTTGTCGACAATGGTTTGCGTGTGTGGGTATTTGCGTGGCCCTGCTTGGCGGAGCACTCGCCGCCTCGGAAGCTCCCAAGCGGTTGGTGCTGGTGGCGGGTAAGCCGTCGCATCCTCCCCGCATGCACGAGTTCAACGCCGGAACCCAGCTGTTGGCGAAGTGCATGAAAAGCTTCCCCCAGGTTCAGATCGATGTCGTCAAGAACGGTTGGCCGGAGGATGAGTCGATCTTCGACAAGGCTGACGCGATTGTCTTCTACATGGATGGCGGCGGAGGGCATGCCCTGGTCCAGGAGAACGGCCGCCGGTTGAAGCTCGCTGAAGAGTGGACAAAAAAGGGCGTCGGCATTGGCTGCATGCACTTCGGCGTTGAGGTTGTCCGCGATCAGGCAGGGGCTCAGTTCCAGCGCTGGATCGGTGGGTACTACGAGAACATGTTCTCTTGTAACCCGATCTGGGAGCCGAAGTTCACAGCCTTTCCCGACCACCCGATCACGCGCGGTGTCAAACCGTTTCAGGTGAAGGACGAGTGGTACTTCAATATGCGCTTCATCGGCGACATCCCCGGCAACATGCCCAGCCAGCAGGGCGACCTCAAGTTCCAGCCGATCCTCGTGGCTGAGCCGAGCGACTCTGTCCGCAACGGGCCGTACGTCTATCCCCAGGGACCTTACCCTCACATCCAGGCCAACAAGGGCCGGGCCGAGGCGATGATGTGGGCGGTCGAGCGTCCCGATGGTGGCCGCGGCTTCGGCTTCACCGGCGGCCACTTCCACGACAACTGGGGCAACGACGACTTCCGCAAAGCGGTCCTCAACGCCTTCGCCTGGCTGACCAAAACTGAAGTCCCCGCCACCGGCATCGAGTCGTCCGTCACAGCTGCGGAGCTCGATTTGAATCTGGATCCGAAGAAGTAGTGGCGGCGAACTTGTGGAGAAGGCTGCAAACGCTCGATCGGCGAACATGACGGTTTCCTCGCTTGTGGCAGCTGCCGATCAGGTGCCACTGTAATGAAACGGGGAATGAACAGGCATCTCTCGATAAAGACTCGATTCCCGTAGGAATACGGGTGGGCTTGGGAATGGTCATGCGAAACTACTTCCATCGGAAGCTTAGAGAGGGCATGGACGCCCCTTCTGCGGAGTTCGCAAACTGTGGATGAGGATTTTAAATATCCGAACCTGAAGCCAACATTAAGACTGCGGGTAGCCCTGTTTGCTCGCAAACAGGGGTGGCCAAGCCGCTTGGAGGCATGGTCAGAACAGGCATCCGTTGAGTTGTGCCTCCACAGCCAGCGGGCCCCAAAGTTTGCAAGCAACCTGGGCCACCCCGCGAAGAAGAAGCAGGGGAGGGAGAGCTGTCAGCCTTCAGCAGTCGGCGATCAGCCTTCCCACTGGGAACTCAACCGGGATGAATGAAATGCGTCAGTACTTGTGGTTCGTCTGTTTCGTGGCTGGCCTGGCTTCCGCTCTCCCTGCACAGCAGCCGATTCGGGTGCTGGTCTGGGATGAGCAACAGCCAGCACAGAAGAAGGCTTACCCGGAATTTCTGGGCAATGAGATTGCAGCTTACCTGTCGAAGCAGCCCGGGCTAAAGGTCACGTCATCCAGGATTGATGATCCAGGGCAGGGGATCTCCGACGAACAACTGGCAGCTCATGACATCATCATCTGGTGGGGACATGTCCGCCATCGCGAGATTCCGGAAGCTTCGGGGCAACGCATCGTCAAGCAGATCCAGGCGGGCAAGGTCTCGCTGATCGCCTTGCACTCGGCACACTGGTCCGTCCCTTTCATCGAGGCCATGAACCAGCGATCGATCGACGATGCTCTGGCCACACTGTCTGAGGTGGAGCGGAAAACAGCCCGTATCGAGGCGATTCGCCCAAAGCAGTACACACCTCCCGCCAAGGATGCGAAGCTGACGCCGAGTGTCGAGAAGTCCGTTGGAGGCGACGGTGTCGTGACTCTGAAGATCGAGTTGCCCAACTGCTGTTTTCACGCGTATCGACCGGATGGCAAACCGAGTCACGTCGAAGTATTGCATCCCGACCATCCACTGGCACAGGGGTTGCCTGCAAAGTTCGACATCCCACATACGGAGATGTATGCCGATCCGTTCCATGTCCCGAAACCAGATCTTGTGATGTTCCATGAGACTTGGGATGCAGGAGAGAGTTTCCGCAGCGGCAGCGTCTGGAATCTGGGTTCCGGGAAAGTCTTCTATTTCCGTCCCGGTCATGAAACGTTCCCCGTCTACCAGCAGCCTGAAACTTTGCGAATCATCGAAAACGCAGTGCGCTGGCTGACGGAGCAGCAGTGTGTTGCGAAGGGGGCGTAGGCGGATTGAGCGTCTGGGCCGCCGCGACTTATTGTTCTCGGTCCCAAGCTCTGCTTGGGACCGTATATCCCCGAAGCTCCGCTTCGTCTGCGTGCCAACCGACTTACTCTTACTTCACGGCCTCGTACCCGAGCCCACTCATGACACACTCTACTGATGCTGGTCGTGAGCGTGGAATTATGAAGAGCAGTTGGGGGTGGTCGAGGTTGTGACCGATTGGCGGTAAAGTGTCCATGTCCGATGCGACGAAGCAGAGCTTCGCGGATAGGCGTTCCCAAGCCGGAGCTTGGGAACGAGGTCGCAACAAAGTAAACTCCTACCACATGAGTATTGCCAATCCTTTTGGCAGTTCGATAGGCGGACTCGTGGGTTGTTGAACTCCGTGCAACTTAAGCCAAAGGATCGCAATTAATGGGATCGACAATTACACTGCGATGCCTCGGGACAGAATTGACGTTGAATTTTCCCGGAGCGCCTGCCATGGAAGCGGCTATTGATTCGGAGTCGGCATGCAGTGTGTTGATCGACACCGCTTTCAGTGATTCAGGCGTGGCCGTCAAGTGCCAGCATCTCGCACAAGCGATCTCCGACTCGCTCTCATTGGCAAAGACGAATGACAGGGAGTATCTTGTCAGCGACGAGATTATTGCGGAGCTTTACCCAGGTGGCGAGGGAAGTTGCAAAGCCGTTGGCTTTCAACTTCCCGGTTACCCACCTGATATGTACTTCTATCTCTCCACGGCGATCACAAACTACGCAGTATTAGAATGCCGGACTATCAAGAATCGACAAAAGGAGGTGCATTATCAGGTGTGCCCCCTGGTGACTGAATTCGACGCACTACCACCTCGCGGTAAGATTCGCATCGAGCGAAAGCGTCGTAAGAATCCCATAATTGGAGTTTTTCAGAAGATGTTAAAGTTTGCAGAAGCGTTGCCAGATGACTCGATCGTGGAGATGTATGCGGCATGATAGTTCTTGTGGTTCAGGCGGGGTGGCCCAGACGTCGCTTTGCACGACTGGGTGACGCAGGAACAAGAGGGGTTTGCCTGTATGAGGAATACTGGCGAGCCTCCTGGATCTCTGTAAGTACGGCATTCGTTGAAGCTGCGGATTGAGATCAACGACAAAGCCCTCAGCTGGGATTCCGGCTGAGGGCTTTGATTCTCTAAGTACCGGTATCCGTTGTGTCGGATCACACAGCCTTGGACTGCGGCAGATCGAGACGGGTGCAGCGGCCGATTTCTCGGACGGCCTGGCGGAGGCGGTTCGAGTTCTCGACGATCGCCAGACGCAGGTAGCCTTCGCCTTCGCTGCCGAAACCGGCGCCGGGGCTGACAGCCACGCCGCCTTCTTCCAGCAGTTTCATCGAGAAGTCGATCGAACCCATCGACGCGAACTGGTCAGGGATCTTGGCCCAGATGAACATGCCGGCCTTGGGCTTTTCGATTTTCCAGCCGAGACGGTTGAGTCCGTCGACCAGTACGTCGCGGCGGCCCTGGTATTCCTTGGCCATGCCGGTCACGGCGTCGTCGCAGTGCCGCATCGCGATGATGGCGGCAATCTGGATGGCCTGGAAAATCCCGTAGTCGTAGTAGCCCTTGATCGTGTGCAGGGCCCGGATCATTTCGGTATTGCCGCAGCAGAAGCCGAGGCGCCAACCAGCCATGCTGTAACTCTTGCTCATCGTGGTGAATTCGACACCGACATCGATGGCACCGGGCGAGGCGAGGAAGCTGGGAGCCTTGTAGCCGTCGTAGCAGACATCGGCGTAGGCGAAATCGCTGAGCACGAGGAAACCGTACTTCTTGGCGAGCTTGACCATGTCGTCCCAGAACCCTTGCTCGATCACGGTCGAGGAGGGGTTGTGCGGGAAGTTGGCGATCACCATCTTCGGTCGCGGGTAAAGGTGCTCGCAAGTGTAGGCGATGTTCGAGAGGTACGCCTCGGGGTTCCGCACATCCAGGTGGATGACGTTGCCGCCCGCCAGAATCACCGAGTAGGTGTGAATCGGGAAGGTCGGAGAAGGGGAGATGGCTGTGTCGCCGGGGCCCATCATGGCCAGGCACATGTGGCTGAAGCCTTCCTTCGAGCCGATCGTGGCGATGACCTGCTTGTCGTAATCGAGCTTCACCCCGTACTTGCGGTCGTAGCGGATGGCGACTTCCTTGCGGAGGTTGCCGATGCCGTTGGCGACGGAGTAGCGGTGGTTCTTGGGATCGGCCAGAGCTTCGGCCAGCTTGTCCTGGATCATCTGCTCAGGCGGGTCAGTGGGGTTCCCCATCCCCAGGTCGATCACGTCGATCCCAGCTCGGCGTTTCTCGTACTTGAGCTTGTTGATCTTCGCGAAGAGGTACGGGGGCAGCCGACGCATCCGGTCAGCCACCGGGATCGAAAAGGGGTTATCGACGACTGGGATTTCAGATTCGTTGCGCATGACGGTGGCCTGGGGACTGGGGCGAATTTGATCGAAACTTAGGCCAAGACACGACTTGGATAAGTACGGTTCGCCCCCGGTGTGGAAATTATAGGCAATTTCCCTCTGGCAAACGAGATCGGTCGTATCGGTTCTTCCACTTCAGAGAAGTGTGCCGGTTTCGTCGAGTTTGCGGGGAGATTGTGGGCCCCGAGTGCGGGCGCATGCATTCATGGGCAGGGATAGAACCACGGAGGCACTGAGGCACGGAGGAAGAAAGAGGCAGAGAAGCGAGGGGAGGTGGCGAGCGGGAGTTGTGTTTTGGCTCGGTCACGACTGGGGGCGAATTCAGAGTTTGTCTTCATATGGGACAGACAGGAATGTCTGTCCTACTGCGGATTTCATTGGAACAGACAATCCTGTCTGTTCTTTCTGCGAGTGAAGTCCAAAGTAAGACGCTGCTCTCAGTTCTTCTCCGTGTCTCCGTGCCTCCGTGGTTATTCCCCTTTGAAGTCAGTCTAAGAGAGTCAGTTGTCCTGCTTCCCCTCGGGGACGGTCACGGGTTTGTGGCGGGAGATGCCCGACCGAAAATCGCCGAGGCTGGGCCAGCGGGTGGGGCGGCTGAGGTCGACTTCGGCGATGGCAATGTCGCCCCAGTTTTGCCCGCCTGAGAGGATGTGCCCGGCGTGGTCGTAGATGGCAGTGCGCGTCCAGTTGGATCCGACCTCGGTGAAGGTACTGCTCACCAAATAGACCTGGTTCTCGCAGGCTCGCGCAGCTGCCAGCAGCGGATTACAGCCCCAGACGGGCCAGGCGATCACCTCGGCCCCGTTCTGTGACAGCTCCCGGGCAACCTCGGGATAGAACCCGTCATAGCAGATCATCATCCCGACCTGGCCGAAGCGGGTGTCGAACACCGGGTAGTCCTCGCCGGGCGTTACGCCGTCGGAGATCTCTTCACGGGGAAGTGTCACCTTGCGATATTTGCCAATAATCTGGCCATCGGGGCCGCAGAGAATGCTCGTGTTGTAGATCAGCGGACCATCCTTCTCGAACAACCCGACCACAATATGCGTGTCGTACTGCTTCGACAGCTGGGTGAAGTGCTCGGAGATCGGACCGGGAATCGGCTCGGCGACTTCGGCAGCTTTCTTGCCGGTGGCGACGAGGTTGATTGTCTCACCCAGGACGATCAAGTCGGCTCCCAGTTCCTTGGCCTGTTTCACGAGGGGATCGTATTGCCGGTTGTTATCGGCGGGGGTTGGGCCCTTGGGGGTGAAGTGGACAGCTGCCAGCTTGACCTTGCGAGACGGCGGGGCAACGGTCGGTTGGACCGACACATCGCTCCAGATGATCTCGGCGTCGGAGGCCCATTGCAGATGCAGCTCGACGATCAGCTGGGTGGCGAGACCGGGGGCCCGGTAGACATCGGAGACTTCGGTACGGCCATCGGGCTGTGGCCCATGATCGCGCGGGTGTTCGGCCTCAGCGTAGGCTCGATAGTTCGGAAGTTCACTCGTCAGGACATCGGCGTCCTGGGGCACTTTGTTCCCAGCTGCGTCTCGCCAGTGCAGCTTGACGACCGCGTTTCGGCGAGGGGATTTCAGGTTCTTTGAGGAGTAGAAGGCCTCGAAGCGGACGTACTCGCCACCTTTCACCGGGAACGATTTCGTCCAGTACCCGAGGAGGCCTTTACGGGCATCGGCCTTGATGCCGAGTCGGAGCGGGTCTTTGCCAGCGACAAAGAACTCGGGCCGGATCTCGTCACGCGGGCTAGCGGTCGTCCAGCCGTCGATGGCCGTTGGTGCAGGTTCCGCCGCCGGGCTGATCGCGGTACTACCGAAGATGAAGGACACACAGAGGAATGACAGCAGCAAACGCATCGTTCGGTCTCCGGGGAGTGATCGCTGGATGAGATCGTAATCATTCCGCAGTGGAAGGTCAGCCTTGAGGCGGATTGGATGAAGAGCTGCGTCGACTTCGGTGACCTCTCCCTCTCCCCACAGATGACGTGGAACTCGGTGTAAGACGTGGATGTGGGGAGAGGGCCGGGGTGAGGGGGTGTGCTGTTCCCCCTCACCCCAACCCTCTCCCCCGCAATCGTGTCGTTCAGTGGTTCGCAACGGTGGCGGGGGAGAGGGAGTCAGAGATTCTCTGACATTGAGGTGTGCGCGATGTTCTGAAGAGAGAGTCTCCAAGGGGCGGTGAACTGCCGCAGGTCGCCCGAAAGATTACACTGGAATGACGACCGAGCAGGGATCAGCAGATCGCGAGATGAGTCCCGCAAACCGAGGTGAACACCGATGAACCCATTTGATGAATACCGACAGCATCTCACCCGGCGCGAGTTGTTTGGCCGAACCGCCAGCGGGCTCGGCACAGCTGCGCTGGCGGGACTGTTGAATCAGTCGGGGCTGTCGGCAAGCGAGCCTGCTCCGCGGTTTGGCGGATTGCCAGGGTTGCCACACTTTGCCCCGAAGGCGAAGCATGTGATCTATCTGTTCCAGAACGGGGCTCCGACTCACTGCGACCTGTACGATTACAAACCCAAGCTGGAGGAACTTCACGGCCAGCCGATGCCCGAGTCGTTCTTCAAAGGGAAACGCTTCAGCACGATGACCGGCGATCCGACCGGGAAGCTGGTGCTGGCACCGGTTGAGCCGTTCGCTCAGCATGGCGAGAGCGGAGCGTGGGTCAGTAATTTCCTGCCGCATATCGCGACGGTGGTGGATGATCTCTGCTTCGTGAAGGGGATGCACACCGAAGCGGTCAATCACGCTCCGGGGATCACTTTCATTCAGACTGGCAGCGAGTTGCCGGGGCGGCCTTCGATCGGGGCATGGCTGACCTATGGGCTCGGATCCGAGACGGAGGAGTTGCCGGGGTTTGTCGTGATGACCTCTGTGTCAAAGGGCACGACCTGTGGGCAGGTGTTCTATGACTTCTACTGGGGCTCGGGTTTCCTGCCTTCGAAATATCAGGGCGTGAAGTTCCGGGGTAGCGGCGATCCGGTCTTATACCTGCGCGACCCGGAGGGGCTGACTCGCACGATGCGGCGCGGGCTGCTCGACGATGTGGCCAAGCTGAATGAGATCAAGCTCAAGGAGTTCGGCGACCCGGAGATCGCGACACGCATTGCTCAATACGAAATGGCCTTCAAGATGCAGGCCAGCGTGCCGGAGCTGACCGACTTGAGTGGCGAGACCCGAGATACGTTGGAAATGTACGGCCCACAGGTGCAGGAGCGGGGGACGTTCGCTCATAACTGCCTGATGGCTCGTCGACTGGTGGAGCGCGGCGTCCGCTGTGTTCAGGTGATGCATGCCGGGTGGGATCAGCACCGGTCACTCACAACGGAACTCTACACCCAGTGCCGCGACACCGATCAGCCGTCCGCAGCCTTGATCAAAGACCTGAAGCGGCTTGGGCTGTTGGAGGATACTTTGGTGATCTGGGGCGGCGAGTTTGGCCGGACCCCATTCATTCAGGGGGATATCAAGGACCGGCCGCGGTGGGGACGCGATCACCATCCCTATGCGTTCACGGTCTGGATGGCAGGGGGCGGCGTAAAGCCCGGGTTTACCTATGGGGAGAGCGACGAACTCGGCATGAACGTCGTCAAGGACGCGGTGCATGTGCATGACCTGCAGGCGACGATCATGAACCAGATGGGGATCGATCACGAACGCCTGACCTATAAGTTCCAGGGACGCAATTTCCGTCTGACTGATGTCCACGGTCATGTGGTCAAGGAGATTTTGAGCTAGGACGCCGACTCCCCGGGGCGTATCTCGATACGGACATCCATCAAATTTGGAGTGGCAGAGTTTGAGTCACCTCCGAATGCTTTTTCGCCGGGCTGGCCAGCAAATGGTCGGGCGAATGGAACTGCGGAGTGGCCGATTCTGCCGATCGGTTCGACTGGAACCCAGAGGCAATCATGGGGCGTCGTATTAACTACTGCGGGGTAGTGGGGCAGTTGAAATACCAGCCGGCTATGAGTTTCCGCGTCTTCTGCGTGGTGTGTGTTGGGGGTGAGTGAACACCTTGATGGCTAACCTCTGAAACGAATGGCCCGCGAGTTGCTGTGGGCTCTTGATCGAAGAGATGTCGACCCCATTTTGACCAGCGTTGAACACCATGAGGATGAGACCGTCTCTCATCCATCGAGTCGTCAGAACTCAATGTCTGTCCAACAATTAGCCAGTTGGCTGCCTTGTTGAATGAGACTCTGGAATGCCCGACTTGTGGTCAAAAAATAGCCACTGGAAACGTAGGTTGCCGTGGTGGTTTGGAGGCCCCCAAATCGCAAAACTGACCCCAGAAAAGTGTGACAATATGAATCTTTCAACTCGACCGCGGCTGACTCAATCAAGTCGTTCAATCGATAGGGTCGATAAAATCCGCAGAGTCACCCAATAAGGCATATCTTTAACCACCCTTCCACGGATGGGAGGTGGTTCATGGTCCTGTGTGGTACCGCCCGGTGAATCGCCGGCGTATCAGTTTTGCAAGCCCTTCGGCCTGCGATGCGAATGGATGCGCATGATGAATGGTCAACCGATCACAGTCTGGAACCGCGTTCGAGCGTGGTTGGGAAGTTGGACACGTCCCGCGCTGGTGCTCGGGGGTGTGGTCGCTCTGGGACTCGCTGGGACCCACAGCTATGCCGAGGATGATCCGTTTGAGGATCTGCTGCGCCGGGTTGAAATGCTCGAAGAGGAGAATCGTCAGCTGCGGACGATCGTCGAAACTGACACTGCCTCGGAAGAGGAGTCCTCACAGGAGTCCGCGGAAGGCGAGGTGATGTACCAATCCGAGGATGCTGACGAGGAACGGATCGGCAGCCTCGTCGAGGAGTACCTAAAGAATCGCCCCGCCGAATCACAGGCGGTTGACCAGGCTCAGGAGCAGGAGATCTCCGCACTCCGCAGCAGCCTCAACGGCGTGCTGGACAAAGTCAACAAAAAGACGCTGCCCTCTATTCAAGTGATGGGGGTCTTCCAGGCAGATGCAGGCTTCTTCGATCAGAGTGCCAACAGCAAGAGGACCTATGACATCGGTGATGGAAACTTCGGCGATATCAAGGACGGGGCCGATTTCCGCCGCGCCCGACTCGGGGTCAAAGGAGCGCTGACCGAGACCACGAACTACTTCATGCAGTTTGACTTCGCGTTCTTCGGTCGCCCCACGTTCACCGATGTCTGGGTGGAACAGACCAAGGTCCCCGTGCTGGGCAACGTGCGTGTCGGGCAGTGGAAGCAACCCTTCAGCCTCGAAGTGGTCAGCAGCTTCCGGTACACGACCTTTGTGGAACGCTCACTACTGTTCCAGGCCTTCACGCCGTTCCGTCACCTGGGAGCAGGCTTCTACAATACCAATGAAGACCAGACGATGACCTGGGCGATGTCGGGTTTCGCCTCGGGACAGGACCAGTTTGGCGGATCGATCACGAATCGCGGCGGATGGGGAACCGCAGAACGTGTAACGATGCTTCCCTTCTGGGATGATGCGACGAAGGGGGAAAGTTATCTCCACCTCGGCTTTGGTCACTTCTTTAGTGCTCCCCCCAATCGAATCGCAAACTTCCGTACGATTCCGGAACTCTATATCGGCCAGAACTCGGCGGGTGTCGCGGGAACGAGTGGTCAGGCGGGGGTCGGAAACTTCGACGGGACACCGTTCTTTGTCCAGACTGGCAACCTGGGGGTCTATAACTTCAACGTCCTGGGTTCGGAAATGCTGTGGGTCGATGGGCCACTTTCTTTCCAATCCGAAGCGATGGTCAACTTTGTGAACCAAACTCCCGGTGTGGCGATCGGTCCGTTGCAGACTGTGAACTTCGACAACGGGACCTCGATGGCAATTCTGAAGGGGGCCTACGGTCAGATCGGTTACTTCCTGACGGGGGAGCATCGTCCATACGACCGCAAGGCTGGGGCCATTGATCGGATCATTCCCAAGTCGAACTTCTCGCCGGTGAATCACGACGATCAGAAGGGGTGGGGAGCCTGGGAAGTCGCCGGACGGTGGTCGTATCTCGACTTGAACGACAAGAACGTTCGGGGGGGAACCATTAATGACCTGACGGCGGGGCTGAACTGGTACTTGAATCCCTATTGGAAGATGCAGTTCAACTACATTCACTCGATGCCCAACTACACACGTCAGCATCCGCCAGCCGGAACTCCCGATTCGCCTTACTCCCGCAGCACGACGAACATGTTTGATCTCCGCTGCCAGATGGATTTCTAGGGGAGAAGCGATCGGGTTACTGGTCGGATCGGACAGGCTGGAATGTCTGTCCCACAGTTGTGGACGGAGGTCGATTGCAACGACACGTCGTTTTTTTGCGAAACTCACCCCATCATCCAGAGCCCCCGAGTTTGAGAGAACTCGGGGGCTCTGCGTCATATGGCTCATCCACTGCATCCGCTTCACTTGGGGGAGGGGTCATCCATCTCTATGCTGCCGGATCACAATTCCGAATTCGCCCGCAGCTCGCAACGGATGAACTCATGAAGCGGATGCTCGACTGGTTCAACGACCTTTATCCGGTGTGGCTCGTGACGCTGGCAGTGGTGTCGTTTATTCGCCCTCAGACGATGCTGTGGTTTTCCGGACCGTGGGTGACGTGGTCACTGGCACTGTCGATGCTGGGGATGGGGCTGACGCTCAGCGTGGATGACTTTCGCGGAGTGGCTGCGATCCCCGGCAGTGTGGTGATGGGCTTTTGTACTCAGTACACCATCATGCCGCTGTCGGGGTGGCTGGTGGCGAAGGTGTTGAATCTCGACCCCGGGCCAGCCGTGGGGATCATTCTCGTTGCCAGTTGTCCGGGAGGCATGGCTTCGAACATGATCAGCCTGCTGGCTCGCGCGAATGTGGCGTTATCCGTCGTGCTGACACTAATGTCGACGTTGCTGTCGTTCTTCTTCACGCCGCTCTGGTGCAAGCTGCTGGCTGGGCAGTACGTGCCAGTGGACGCGTGGGGGATGTGTTTGTCATCGCTACAGATGGTGGTGGCTCCGGTGGTGCTCGGCTTTCTGATTCGATGGAAGCTGCCACGCACGGCCGATCGGATCGGGATGTTTGGTCCGACGATCGCCGTGGTCGCCTTTACGCTGGTGAGCGGGGGGATCGTCGCTGCCAGTGCCGAGGTGATCGCTGCCCATTTTGGAATACTGGCGGTGGCGGCGACGGCGTTGCATGTGATTGGGTTTGTCACCGGATATCTGCTGACGAAAGCCTTGGGCTATTCAGAGTCGATCGCCCGCACTGTCAGTATCGAAGTCGGGATGCAGAACGGCGGCATGGCGTCGACACTGGCTCGCAAGCACTTTCCGACGTTGCCACTGGCCGCTGCCGCAGCTGTGTTTAGTGGAGTGATTCAGAACATCATCGGAGGAATGGTGGCGGCCTGGTGGAAGTCACGTTCGACAACCAGTGGCGAGGTTCAAGATGCAGCAACCAACGCCGACCAATCGTCGTCAACGACGGCCACGACTCCCTGAAAAACGGATGGAAGTGCTTTGTTTGATTGCATCGTCCTCGTGCAGTCTCTTATATCGCGGGACGTCCCGACTTTGTGGTGATCTGCTCGATCGCCCATTGAGCAGCTTCGCGAACAATCGGGTCCGCATCGGTTGCGATCGGCGCCAACAGGGGAAGGTAAGTGGAGTCCTTGGAGTTCCCGGCTGCGATGCAGGCGTTGCGGATGATTCCAGGCCAGCCGGGGCGGGAGAGGGGCGTTGGACCGAGCTGTTGCTCGAACTGTTCGGCAGTCAGCGCGAGCCACTCGGAGAGCGGGCGATCGGTCAGCAAGTGATCCGGCTTGAACTCGGGAACGCGCGTGGCCGGGGCCTTGGCGTTCCACGGGCAAACGGTCTGGCACACATCACACCCAAACAGCCAGTCGCCCATCCCGGTCCGCAACGGCTCCGGGATCGAGGCATTTCGCAGCTCGATGGTCAGGTAAGAGATACATTTCGTCGCGTCGAGAACATACGGCTCGGGGAACGCTCCGGTGGGGCACGCGTCGAGACATCGCATACAGCTTCCGCAGTGTTGCGTCTGGTGGGGCTCGTCGGAGGCCAGATCACAGTCCGTGAGCAACGCCGCCAGGAACAGCTCGCTGCCCATCCGCCGATTGATGAGGAGGGTGTTCTTGCCGAACCAGCCGAGCCCCGCCAGCCGGGCGTAGTCGCGCTCCAGCAACGGAGCTGTATCGACGACTCCACGAGTCCGGCAACCGGGTTGGAGTTGATGCAGCGAGTCGGCCAGCTGTTTGAGCTTCTCGCGGATCACATCGTGGTAGTCGCGCGAGCCTTGGGCATAGCGGGCGATGCGCGGGGCAGAGGAGGCGTGGTCCGAATGGCCGACATCGAGAACGGCTGTCTTGTCACGGCGTCTGGCGCCACCGCTCCCGTAGACCAGCCCGAGCATCACCACGCTGCGAACTTGCGGCAGCACATGTTCGGGGTGTTGGTAGGCGGCTTTCCGCCGTTCGATGTACTTCATCTCGCCCGCGAAGCCCCGGGCCAGCCACTCATCGAGTCGCTCCCAGGTCCCGGCTCGGATGGCGGGGGCAATGCCGACGAGTTCAAAGCCGATCGCGGTGGCTTGCTCCTTGAGAGCTGCCGAGAGCGCCGACCTGTCGTCAGGGGCGTTTGTGGGGCTCGATGAGGAAGGGACGGGAACGGACATGGCGCTTGAACACACTCCGAACCGGCCGTCGGGAGGGCGAGGCTCCTGCCGAGCCGCCGTTGCGAACGGACGTCTTCTTTCGCTCGCGGTTCAGCGGGAGCTTCGCCCTCCCACCCTGACTTCGGTATTGTGACTGAAACCTAGTGGTGGCTGTGCGAATCGTCCGGGAATGCTCCGCTGCGGATCTCGCTGGAGTAGGTCCGCACCGCCTGCTGGATCGTGTCGCGCAGCTGGGCGTACTGCTTGACGAATTTCGGGCGGAATCCGCTGAGGCCGAGCATGTCGGGGGTGACGAGGACCTGGCCATCGCACTCGGGACCGGCCCCGATGCCGATGGTCGGAATGGTCAGCTGTTTGGTGATGTCGGCGGCGATCTGACGCGGGATGAGTTCGAGGACGATGGAGAACGCTCCCGCCTGTTCCGCAGCCTTGGCATCGGCGAGCAGCTGGTCGGCGTCGCGCTGCACGGCGGAGTGGCGGCCGAACTTGCGGACCGATTGCGGTCGCATGCCGACATGGGCCATCACGGGGATCTCAACGCGGTGCAGGGCGGCGATCGTTTCGGCCTGGGCCTCGCCGCCTTCGATCTTCACAGCGCTGGCGCCGGTCTCCTTGAGGATGCGGCCGGCGTTGCGGATCGCCTGACGCGGGCTGACCTGGTAGGTCATGAACGGCATGTCGACGATGACCAGTGCCCGCTGCGTGGCCCGCGTGACCATCTTGGCATGGTAGATCATCTCGTTGAGCGTGACGGGGAGTGTGGTCTCCTTCCCCTGCACGACCATGCCGAGCGAGTCCCCGACCAGCAGGGCATCGACATCCGACTCATCAAGCAGCTTCGCCCATAGGGCATCATATGCCGTCAGCACGCTGAGCTTTCGCCCCTCGGCCTTCGCCTTGACGAAGTCGGGCACTGTGATCGATCGAGAAGGTTTGGAAGGAGTCGCGCTCATCGCCGGTCTTTGGGGGCTAGGTATCGGAGTCGTGTTAGTCGATTGTGACAGGATCACCCGCATTTGCCGAGTCGGGAGCGATAGATATCGCGAGCGTTGGCGATCGCAATCCGTGTGTATGTCTTCGATACACAGACACCGCACTCAATTGGTCGTATTGTTGAACAGAAGAGAACGAAGAGAAGCAAGGAAGAGGAGTAGCCAAGGGGGCGAAAGCTTGCTGTGGGTGGTGGGTGGCTGGGGTCGGAGCGGAGCGCAGCCCCCAGCTGTGCGCACATTCAGCCATCCTCGAGAGGCAGCTGTTTCGTCAAGGTCCTCTCTGCTGGGGGCTCCCGTTGGTCGACCCCAGCCACCCAGCCGAGTGGACGTGAGTAATTGGCTCCTGAATATGAATCTCGTGACCAAGCTCCGGCTTGGTCACGCATATCCGCGAAGCTCTGCTTCGCCTTTCGTACATAAGCTCCTCCTCACGGTATGCCACTCGCTCCGATGCCCCACCGGCTATCATTTTCAGTTCAAGCTGACTCGATACGCGGAGAGTTCATGGGGCTGAGCGCAGAGAAGGAGCCTCGGTAGATTCATGCCTGGCCTGCCAGCGACTCCGCCTTGAGCGATCGGTCGTCGACTCCGTACGGAGAGGGCGTGTCAGCACGCGACGAAGCGGAGCTTCGAGGATAGGCGTTCCCAAACCGGAGTTTGGGAACGAGGTTGTCCCCTACGTTCATTTCAGCATCGTTCCTTCCCTCATAATCTGCGTAAATCCTCTTAATCTGTGGACCAATTCTTCCCATGATCAATCGGAAGCCAGCTTCTAATCACCATGGACGAAGTTATTGGTGAATCGATGGCACAATTGAGGCCAAACACAGCAAAGGCATGATCCACAGATTAAGAGGATTAACACAGATCATGAATTTGAATCTCGTGATCAGGCTCTGGTTTGTGAACGAACTCGAAGCAAAAGCCAGGCCCAACGGAATCATGGGCTGGCCCGCAGAGCAGCTGGTCTGACCCTTCGAGAGGATCTGGCAGAGAGCGGTGAACAGAACTGGCCCCACGTGGAAAAAGAAGATATAAAATCTGGGTGATGCGATGCGCCCTCGCCCTTTTTGACCGGAGTTCTGTTCGATGTTCAGCATTCAGGCCCGCGGAGCTCGGCTCTGCGACCAGATTGATCGTCGAGAGGTCCTCCGCGTGGGCGGGTTGGGGATCTGTGGGCTGTCGTTGCCACAGCTGTTGGCCAGCCAGTCGGCTCGGGCGGCGACGAGTGAGTCGGCGATCGGCCAGACTTCGAACGGGCGGGCGAAGTCGTGCATCGTCATTTTCCTGATGGGTGGGGCTCCACAGCATTCGACCTGGGACCCCAAGCCGCACGCTCCCGACAATGTTCGCGGAGTGTTCGCACCGATCTCGACATCAGTTCCCGGGATCCAGTTTGGCGAGCTGATGCCCCGGCTGGCACTGCGGGCCGACAAGCTGGCGGTGCTGCGGGCAATGTCGACGTTCGATAACGCCCACTCGTCGAGCGGGTACTACATGCTGACGGGGCGTCCACATGCTCCGATGAATGCGGAGAATGTGAATCCCGGGGCTCCGAACAACTACCCGTCGTGGGGGGCTCTGGTCCAGCGGATGATGGAGCCGCGCGGGCGTTTGCCAAGTTCAGTGCGACTGCCGAATCAGATCTTCAACACCGACGGCTCGGTCTGGCCGGGGCAGGATGGCGGCATGCTCGGCCGCAGCTGTGACCCGTGGCTGTTCAAATGCAAACCGTCGTCACCCGATTACCACATCAGTGAATTCCAGCTGCCGGAGAGTATGTCGCTCGACCGGTTGGCGTCTCGGCGGGAATTGATGCGGACACTCGATCAGGGTTGGTCGCACCTGCGGGGCGAAGGCAAGCTCAACAGCTTTTCTTCCCAACAGGGGCGGGCCCACGAGCTGTTGTCGTCATCGGTCTCACGCGGGGTCTTCGATCTGGAGCAGGAGAGTCCCGAAACGCGGGCTCGGTACAGCGAAACTCCTTTCGGACAAAGCTGCCTGCTGGCCCGCCGACTGGTGGAAGAGGGCGTGCGACTGGTGCAGGTGAACTGGTATCGCGGGCCCGAGGAGCCTTTCGATGCCCCGTGCTGGGACTCGCATGTTAAGGAAGCGGACCGCTTGAAGAACGTGCTGATGCCGCCGACCGATATGGGGATCTCAGCGTTGCTCGACGATCTGACGGATCGCGGGTTGCTGGATGAAACGCTGGTCGTCTGCATGTCGGAGTTCGGGCGTTCGCCGCGAATCAACGGTAATGCAGGACGCGACCATTGGGGCTCGGTCTTCTCGGTGGCACTCGCCGGTGGAGGAGTCCGAGGTGGTGTCGTGCATGGGGCATCCGACGAGATCGGGGCGTTTCCCAAGCAGGGCGTCGTGAAGCCCGAAGACCTGACCGCAACGATTTTTCACTGCCTGGGATATTCGCCCGAGACCGAGTTTCACGACACGGTGGGGCGTCCCTACGTGATCAGCCAAGGCCGACCGATCGACCAGATTTTGATTTAGGACACTGCCGATGCTGAACCTTCCGCAATCACGACGACGAGCCCTCCAGGTTGGAACCGCAGGCGTTCTCGGACTGTCGATGCCGCAATGGATGGCGATTCAGGCAGCTGCATCTCCAACGTCGGGGCGACCCGCTGCGAAGAATGTCCTCGTGATTCTGGAGCAGGGCGGTCTGTCCCACATGGATACCTGGGACCCCAAGCCGAATGCCCCGGTCGACCATCGCAGCCCGCATCGGCCGATTGCGACCAACGTACCGGGTATTCAGTTCACCAGCCTGTTGCCGCGAACGTCACTTTTGGCGGACAAGCTTTCGGTGATCCGCTCGATGTGGCACGCGAAGCCGGGGGCCAATGGGCATCCGGACGGCACGCAGTATGCCTTGTCGGGATCGCTGCCGACGAACCCAATGGAGATGCCTGACATCGGTTGTATTGCGACGAGGATCCTCGGGAGTGAGTGCCGCGAACTTCCGCCGTACATCATGGTGCCGGGAAATGATGAGCAGCACACGTCGTCGCGGACTGGTTTTCTGCCCGCAGCTTCGCGAGTGTTCAAGACGGGAGGCAGTGACTTGTCCCACCCCGATTGGCGCGTCGCCGACCTGCAGCCGCTATCGGAGAACGTGGGGACGCGGTTTGATCGCCGCCGTGAGATGCTGCGCTCGATCGATGCAGGGTTCTCGCGAGGGAATGAAGTCCTCGGGATGAGCCGGTTCTATCAGCAGGCGTACGACACGCTGACCAGCCCCCGCGTCGATCAGGTGTTCAATGTCTCAAACGAGTCGCCAGAGACTCGTGATCTGTATGGCAAGGGGCATCGCGGGGCGTGCTATCTGGTGGGGCGGAAGCTGATCGAGGCGGGCGTGCGATTTGTTACGGTCGATGTTCGCTGGCCATTCAACGATGACGTACCGGGGGGGACGAACCTGAACTGGGACCACCACGACTTGATCTACACGCCGGGTTCATGCGGTACCATTCGCGACAAAGCCGGTGGGGAAGGGCGGTACGGCATTGGTCACTGGGTGATGATGGGCAGTACCGACCATGCGTTTGCGGGGTTGATCACCGATCTTGATCGGCGTGGGCTGCTGGCGGAGACGCTCGTCTGTTTTGTGACGGAATTCGGTCGAACGCCACGTTTGAACAAGTTTGCCGGACGTGATCACTGGACGAACGCCTACTCGATCGTGATGGCTGGGGCGGGGGTACCCGGAGGCCAGGTCATTGGCGTCACCGATGAGGAGGGCGGCTACGTCCTCGATGCCCCGTACACCCCCGAGAATTACGCAGCCACCATCTATAGCAAGCTGGGGATCGATCTGGAAAAGCCGCTGTATACGAATACGAATCGCCCGGTGTTCTTTGCTCAAGGAGCAGAGCCGATTAAGGGCGTGTGAGGCTGGTGACAGCGGGCAGTGCGGGCCCGCTCTGACGGTCGAAGCGTTGGAGTTTTTCACCGCAGAGGGCGCTGAGGATCGCAGAGCAAGAGGGGAGACGTGATGTTCCCCCTCGTCCGTTTCCCCTCTGCGTTACTCCGCGGCACTCTGCGGTGAATCCATCTTTCGTCATGATGCTCGAACGCGGCTCAAGAGTTGAATCGCTGTTGAGGCGGCTTGCTCAGTCCATCGTTGTTGTGTTCTGGTAATCGAGTAGAGTGCGGTCGCCCACGTGATATGAACTCCACCAGAGCGATGACATGCTGTACACCTACTCCGACATCGCCAAGATGATCGATCACTCGCTGTTGATCCCGACGTTGACCGAGGCTGACCTCGTCGCGGGGATTGAACTCGCGATCGCGTACGATGTGGCCAGCGTGTGCATCATGCCGTACGCGCTGCCGCGATGCGTGGAGATGCTTAAGGGGATGACGGTCAAATCCAGCACCACAATCGGCTTCCCGCACGGTGGTCATACCACGGCGATCAAGCGAGCCGAAGCCGAACAAGCGATCGCCGACGGATGCGAAGAGCTCGACATGGTGGTCAACATCAGTCAGGTGTTGAGTCTCAATTGGGGATATGTTCGCGATGATATCGCAGCTGTGATCGAAGTGGCCCATGCGGCGGGACGCAAGGTGAAGGTGATCTTTGAGAACTGTTACCTCAAAGATGCTCACAAGATCGAGCTGTGCCGGATCTGTTCGGAGTTGAACGCCGACTGGGTCAAGACCTCAACGGGGTATGGGACCGGCGGAGCAACGCTAGAGGATCTGCGTCTGATGCGGAAGCACGCCGCTCCGCATGTTGCCGTGAAAGCAGCTGGCGGGATCCGTGATCTTGATTCGTTGCTGGCCGCTCGGGACGTGGGCGTCAACCGATGTGGAGCGAGCCGCACTCGCGAGATCCTCGACGAATGCCGCTCGCGTCTCGGACTGGCCCCGATTGTCGTTGCGGTGCCTTCGTCAGTGTCAGCTGGGTACTGAGCCCAAGCAGAGGCTTGTTCGGAAACGATACCGCCGGCGTTCCGCCAACTGGAGGAAATACAAAAACCCCGTCTCGAAAGACGGGGTTTGCGATTGTTACGATGTTCCGTAACAGAAGTTGCGGGGACAGGATTCGAACCTGCGACCTCGAGGTTATGAGCCTCGCGAGCTACCGGGCTGCTCCACCCCGCGTTGTGTTCGCCAGTCGAACGAGTCGCTGGAGAGATGAGAACTATATCGGTTCAAACTGGGAAGTCCAGCAGCATTCTCGAACTATTGTCGTGGATTGATCGTTCAAATACAGAAAGCCCAGATGATGCACCTGGGCTTTCCACAGATCGATGATGTGTCGATGTCAAACGACGGAAGGACCCGCCACCGGAGCTCTTAGCGGGACGCGTTCAAGTCGTTGCAACACCGACAGCTGCGGCGTTAGATCACGCCGCCGTGTGTGCGGTATGGAGTCGCCAGGTCGGGCAGGTCAAAGCCCCAGATGCGGTCCCAGATTTCCGGAATGTGACGATACGATTCCGACTGGTAAATCAGCTGACGCACGCGAATGTCAGGATTGGGGCTCCAGATCGGGACAATACAGCCGACCTGAATACTCATCATCAGTGCGAACAACAGGCTAGTTGCGATCTTACGCATTTGGAGAGTTCCTCCCTGACTCCGGTCGGCATCTCGAATCAGATTGCGAGTTGGCTTTCTGATTCGGGGCGGTCGGTTGACCGCATGCTCACAACGCTCCGGCGTTGTGTCCCCGGATTCCCCAAAGGGGAGACTTACTCCATCGTTGCCGAAGGACCATCCTGGACAGGTGGTTGCGACAATGTTGGAGTGTCTGTGACTGAACTACCCACATCGAGATCGTCGTCATCGTCGTCCGATTCGAACGGACCTTCTGGAAGGATCGCTCCTCTCTTCTCCAGCAGGAGGACTTGTTCCTCCATCTCTTTGCCGGGCTTGAAAGTAACGACGTACTTCTCAGCGACTTCCACGCGTTCGCCGGTGCGAGGATTGCGAGCCTTGCGGGCTGCTCTCTTCTTCACCTCGAACACTCCGAAATTGCGCAACTCGATTCGATGCCGAGAGTCGTCCACCAAGGTGGCGATGATGGCCTCGAACGTCTTCTGGACCACTTCTTTGGTCTTCAGTTGAGTCAGGCCACACTCTTCGGAAATCGTTTTGACAATTTCTTTCTTCGTCACGACGACGCTCTCCCGCAGTCTTACCGCTGGAATCTGACAGACACTTGTTGCTCCATGTGACTGGAACCACGTCCCAAGTGTATTGCCAACTTCAAGTTAGTGTCAAGATGCGGGTGTGTGAGGAGTTCAGATCTCCGCCAGAGAGTTCCTACGAATGAACTCTCGAACGGTACAATCCGAGCCAAACTCAATATCGGTCGAGTCAGCCCAAAGAAACCAGTAAAACTGGAATAATCGTCAAAGGTTACCAGAATTACCTGTGGGGAAATCGATGATAACTCATTGCAAGGTAACATCTTAACTAGATATCGCACGCATCTGCTTGAGACCGGATGACCTCCAGAGAGTGCAATTTCCCCTGTCCAGCCCCAGGGCACACGTCACAAGTCCTTTTCCACGATGAGTTAGTGTCGATATTGGACGGCCAGAATGGCCATGTTCGGCACTGAATTGGGCGGTCTGCGTAGATTTGGCAGCCACGCGACACCGGGTCGAGAAAAACACAATCACCGTTCGGGTAGTCGCGCAGGCTCCAACGATTTCCGATCAATTTGGTATGCAGAAGTCGAACTTCGCCCACAGATTTTTTCAGGGCGGCGGCAATTTGATCAAGCTCTTCGTCGGTAACCCAGACCGCCCCGGGGCCGCCCGTACAACAGTCTCCACACTGAGTACATTCAAATCTCAATCCCTCGGAGTACCAGGGAAGCTGTGCGGGGTTGTCGGATGGGCTGCTGGATTTGTCGGAATGTTCGTTACCGTGAGTGTGACCGCCCGGAGCCGAATGACTGCCAGCACCGGATTGATTCGTATCGCTGTTCGGATTGTGTCTGGTCGGCACTTCTGTCGTCTCCGTGCAATTGATCGCGTTGTTGAATCTCTTGATGCAATCTCGCATCACAGCGTGACCTATGGTTCATCGGATGTCCGAACTCAAGAGGGTGGACGGACAAATGCATGAGGCTCCGCGAGGGATTAGGTTATGCTGGTGCTCAGTCGCAAACAGGATGAAAAGATTATCATCGGTGACTCAATCACGTTGATGGTCGTCGCGATACAAGGTGACAAGGTTCGTCTGGGCATCGAAGCTCCGAAGGATGTCTCCATCCACCGGGAAGAAGTGTATCAGGCGATCCAGCGGGAACGACACGACCACGAGCCTCAAGATTCCTGAATCGATTCAGGATGGCTTGATTCGCTCGGGGAAGTTCCCGTCGCGTGAAATCAAACGCCCCGCTTGGCAATCCTCTCCCATGGAGAGGGGCCAGGGCGGGGTTAGGTTTTTTGGTAAACCACTCCGGTATCAATCCGCTGGAATCCCGCGGAGACGAGCGCTCGGACGGCCATCGGGCTGCTGTCGGGAGCGTGAATTTCCGCCTGATGAAAACGGTCCTGTCGCAAGCTGCGAACAACTTCGATGAGCAGTGTCTGCCCATACCCCTGTCCGCGACAGCTGGGAGACACACGCATATCGACGATCCCGACCGACCGGTTTTGCCAGGCATCCTCGTAGTGATCGAGCGGCGTGACACTGACGCTGGCGATGGGTTCGCCGGTCCGTTTCATTTTCAGGCAGTAGCGGACCGAATCAGTTCGCCCCAGGTGCGTGTAGTACCACCAGTTGGGCGACTCTGAGGTTTCGAGAGTCACCAGTTCGGTCTGACGTCGAATCAGCACGCTGCGCATCGTCGTCGGGTCGCGGGGCACAGTCAGGTCGCGCTGATAGACCCCGTGCTTTTCGAACTCCGTATAGCCGAGTTTCTCCAGGAACGGATGCCCGAGAGGATCGCTCAGCAGGAAACCGCTGGGGCGACAACCGCCGTAGAGCCCAAAGTAAAACGGATCGAGCCCCCGGGCCGGCCCCGCCAGAATCCGCCCGACTGATTTCCCTTGGAGATAGGTCTCCGCCCGGCGAATCAGCTCGGTGCCAATGCCTTTTCGCCGGTAACTGGGGGCGACAACGACCGCGCAGATCACGCCAGTCGTCCGATCCAGCTGAGAACGCTCTTCAGTCGCTCCGAATCCAGAGTGGACAATCCCGACGATCTCCGGGCCATCAAGAGCGACCGTGAGTCCATCGGGATCGAAGTACGGCTGGCCGTAGTTCAGCTCTTCAAACGCATCGATCGAGCGGGGCAAAGCCGCTCCGCGTCCCATCTGGCTCTCGCACCAGAGCTTCCAGATCCCAGGGGGATCGAAGTTTCGGAAGCAACGGTACTCGATCAAGGATCGACTCCTGGACGACACAGAGGACGATTCAGCGGCGACAGCGGACTACTTGGCAGCGGCGACCACGTCCTCGGCCGTCATGTGCAGTTCCTTCATGACGGTGTCGCCGGGGGCGCTGATGCCGAAGCGGTCGATGCCGATGATCGTCCCTTCGTCGCCGACGTACTTCCACCACAAGCCGCTGACACCCGCCTCGATGGCGATCCGCTTCTTGCAGCTCTTCGGAAGCACTTCGTCGCGGTAGGCCTGTGGCTGGCGGTCGAAACGCTCGAAGCAAGGGAGCGAGACAACTCGCGTCCCGGGGCCCAACTGTTCGGCCGCCTTCATGACGTGCTGCAACTCGCTGCCAGTCGCCAACAGGATCTTGTCGAGCTTGGCGGTTTCCTTCTTCGCGATGTAGCCGCCGAGAGCGACCCCTTCACGACGAGTTTTGACAGGGATTGAGTTCTGCGACGGAATGTTCTGCCGGGTGAGCAGCAGAACCGTCGGGCCATCGGTCTTCAGCAGGGCAGCTGCGAAGGCTCCCGCGGTTTCTTCCGCATCGCCGGGGCGAATCACGTCGAGGCCAGGGATGACACGCAAACCACTACAGGTCTCGACGGGCTGGTGGGTGGGACCGTCTTCACCGACACCGATCGAGTCGTGCGTGAAGATGTAGAGCGTCGGCAGGTGAGCCAGTGCAGCCAGACGAATTGACGGTCGCAGGTAGTCCGCAAAGACCGCGAACGTCGCGCCGCTGGCCCGGAAGATCCCGTCGTATGCGATCCCGTTCATGATCGCGCCCATGCCGTGTTCGCGAATTCCGAACCAGATGTTCCGACCGTCAGCTGTTCCCGACTGCGGTTCGAAGTCCTTGCCACTCTTGATGTAGTTCTTGGTCGAGCCGTACAGGTCGGCACTGCCGGTGACCAGGGTGGGAATCGCCTTGGCGATCGGCTGCAGGACATCGCTGCCCGCCTGTCGCGTGGCGATCTTCGCATCGGCCGGGAATTCGGGGATCAGGTCAAGCAGGTTGGCGGGCACCTTCCCGGCAACCGCGTCGGCCAGCAACTGAGCCTTGTCAGGATTGGCCTTCGACCAGGCAGCGAAGGTCTTTTGCCAAACGTCGTATTTAGCTGCAAGTTCCTTCTGATGTCCGGCGAAGAAGGTTTTCACCTTGTCCGAGACGTAGAAGTGTTCGGCAGGCAGGCCCAGGCCTTTGCGGGCCGCATCAGAGAACTTGGCTCCACCTTCCCCATGGCCCGCTGCGGTCCCAGCCACTTCGGGAATGCCGCGAGCAATCTGGGTCTTGGCAATGATCAGCTTCGGCCGACCGTTGTTGTTCTTCTTGGCGTCATCGACCGCCTTGACCACCGCGGCGATGTCATGGCCATCAATCGTGACTGCGTCCCATCCCATTGCGGTAAACCGGGCCGCTGTGTCGCCGCTCTGGGTCTTGATCGCCATCGCATCGAGCGTGACGTCGTTGGAGTCGTAGATCAGGATCAGATTGTCGAGCTGGAAGTGCCCCGCAAAGGCCGCTGCTTCGTAAGCGACACCTTCCTGCAGACATCCATCGCCGGCCAGAGCGATGATGTGCTGGTCAAAAATCTTGTGTTCGGCGGTGTTGAAGTGAGCTGCCACCATCTTCGCGGAGACGGCATATCCCGCAGCGTTGCCGACCCCTTGTCCCAGCGGACCCGTCGTGGCTTCGACACCGACAGTTTCACCGAACTCGGGGTGGCCGGGGGTCTTGCTGTGCAGCACGCGGAAGTTCTTCACCTCTTCCAGAGCCAGGTCATACCCCGACAGGTGCAACCAGCTGTAGAGGAACATGCTGCCGTGACCGGCCGACAGAATGAACCGGTCGCGGTTCAGCCACTTGGGATCGGCAGGGTTGTAGCTCAACGCTTGGCCGAACAGGGCGGCACCGACTTCGGCCGCGCCCAGTGGGAGTCCCAGATGTCCCGACGAACACTTGTGAACTGCATCGATTGCCAGCCCTCGGGCGATGTTGGCAGCTTCCGCGAGAACGTCAATCGGGAGTGTACTCATGTCGTTGATGATCAGGTCTGAGGACAAGGAAATCGCAGCGAATTTACCCCGAGAGCGCGGAGCAAAACCAAGCGGAATGCTAACGCTGCCACGACATGGTCGCAACCAAGGTTTCGCGGTGAAGGATCGAACTTCGGTTTGATGAGGCGCTGAGTTATCGGTCGCCTGTTCTCAGTTTTTGGACTGACCAACGCAGGCATGAACGCACGCCGTGATCAGCGGTCAGCGTTGTTCCGTCGCTGCCCCGGGCGAAAGACGATCTCGCCGGCGTAACGCCGAGAAACTGAGACCCGTGAGAGCGATGGCACAGACGGTGAAGATGATCTGGTTCGGCGTGCGGCCCGTCCATTCTTTCCACGGCCAGCCATGCTCAAAGAATTCCGTATTCAGTCCGTAGTACGTGAATGTCGTCAGAAGCAAGGCCACAGCTGCGAAAGACCTCGTCGACTGCTTGTTCTGCCCTCGAATCATCAGCTCAATGGCCGCGTAACTCAGAATCGCCATGGGGATGGCCACGATCACGAGCCAGCCAGTTCCCGACGAGAAGTGGGGCGTATCCGAGTAGTTGAATGCCCGGATTGACTTGGCAATGATCGGAGCAGCGGTGATCGGGAGGACCATCAGATAGGGCCAGACTCGTCCGCTGCAAATGGCTGCGGCGGGAATCAATGTCATGAGCAATCCGCCCGCTGTGTAGCCGCTGACAATGTGACCGCCAGTGCCCAGCGTGGCCTGCTCTGAGGCAATCAGCAGCACCCCATGGAAGACGCACAACGCGGCTTCCCACGAGGGCGTTAGGGAGACAGCCGGCTGCGGACATTCGCTTGGGATCAAACGGCGATTCAGCCAGACTCCCAGTCCCAGAACAGCTCCCCAGATCGTCCCGAAGGCGGTCTCCATCATGTTCCACCAGTTGATGTGCTTGACCCAGTCCTTCCAGGCACCGTTCGCCATCGCTTCGCTGTTCCAAGCGTGATACGCCTGAATGCATTGCCCCCCGGGGAAACCGAGCATGCCGCCGAGAATCGCAAAGAGTCCCAACCGCAGTGCGAGGCGGTCATTGCGAAACAGCCTGACGTAAACCAGCAGTCCTGCCAGAGCGAAGAGCAGCCCTCCCCAGACTTCCGCGCGGGGTTTGAGCTGCGCGTTTGGTTCGAAATCCCAGCTGTCGGAGAAATAGATCTTGGGCAGGATCTTGTTGGCCGGATCAAATGGCGAGTTCAACACCGTAACCCCGAGTTTGGCCAAGCCCAGCAGAACCAGGACCAGGACAAAGAGCTCCCAAAACCGATAGCGCACGCCGCTCAGGCCCATGCCGAGAAAGACCCCGCCGAAGCCGATCCAGATCCCGCCTTTAATGGCCAATCCCAGCATCCCCCAGCGGAAGGCATCCCAATGCCCCACCAATTCCGAGTCATGAGTCAGCCCGACCGTCTGGCCATAGGTCATCGTTCCGCCAATCCCGATCGCAGCTGTCATTAGAGCGGCAGCCCGGGCTCCCGAGAGCGAGGACCATTGCGGAACGAACAGCAAGACGATCGTCAGCGATGTCAAAGCCCCGGCGATCATGGCTCCCGTTTCGTGGCCGTACTGCCCCCGGATTCCCCAGCCCATCCCCGCAGCCAGAGCCGGAAAGACGATGGCGGCCAGAAGCGAGACATGCTGGCGGGATTCCGAGGCCTGCAAGTCCTGGCCGGGCAGGGTGGTGTTCATGGCGTGGCTCGATGTCGGAGTGTCATTGAGGCGGGAAACCTTAGGAGCCGCATCATAAGTCGATCGCCAATCCCTAGAACAGCCATCAGCTATCAGCTATCAGCTATCAGCCAACTGACCACTGACCACTGACCGGCCCTGATCCGCCAATCTTCCCATTTTGTGGCAAACTGGGGCTGACGGAGTTTTGAGAAACTGATACCAACCGTCTTGGTTCCGGGGGGGCGGCGTCAGGAGGACGGCGACCGGGACGCTGATCTTTGTGAGAGCATGGCAGCATGGGTGTCCCGGTTTCTCAGATGTGGACAGTCGCTCGGTATGTCCTGGAGCAGCGGCTGCGCGGCGTGAAACGCTATCCGCTGGTCCTGATGCTGGAGCCGTTGTTCCGCTGCAATCTCGCCTGTGCTGGCTGCGGGAAGATTCAGTACCCCGGCGATATCCTCAAGAAGAATCTGACACCCGAGCAGTGCTTCGCGGCGGTCGACGAATGCGGAGCTCCGATCGTGTCGATCCCCGGCGGGGAGCCGCTCCTGCATCCCCAGATGGACGAGATCGTCCGTGGTCTGGTCGCTCGCAAGAAGTACATCTACCTCTGTACGAATGCCCTGCTGCTCGAAAAGCATCTGCACAAGTTCGAGCCAACGAAATACCTGTCGTTCTCCGTCCACCTCGACGGGCCTCGGGAAGAACACGACGCCGCTGTCTGTCGCGAGGGCGTCTACGATGTCGCGATCTCGGCGATCAAGGCTGCGGTGGCGAAGGGCTTCCGCGTCACGACCAACACAACTCTCTACAACAACGTCGATCCCGAACGGCTGCGTGAGATGTTCGACACACTCACCGAGATCGGTGTCGAGGGGATGATGATCTCCCCCGGTTACCAGTACGAAAAGGCCCCCGATCAGGAACACTTCCTCATTCGCGAGCAGACAACCTCGCTTTTCCGCCGTCTGCTCCACAAGGCGAAACGCAGCTGGGTCTTCAACCAGTCGCCGATCTTCCTCGAGTTCCTGCGAGGCAATTACGAGCTGGAATGCACTCCGTGGGGCAACCCAACCTACAACATTTTCGGCTGGCAGAAGCCGTGCTATCTGATCCAGGAAGGTTACGTTTCCAGCTTCAAGGAGCTGATGTCCGACACCCTCTGGGAAAACTATGGACGCAAGAGCGGCAACAGCAAGTGCCAGGACTGCATGGTCCATTGCGGCTATGAGCCGACCGCTGTGCACGAGACGTTTAACTCGTGGCGCGGCTTGTGGGCTGCGGCCCGGACAACGCTGTTCGGTTTGCAACCGTTGCCAGAACTGCCGATTCCCGCAAGCGTGCGAATTCAATCGGAGCCGGAATTGGTTCAACTGAGCGGGTTCGATTTCGCCGAGCCGAAGAAGGCAGTGGCGGTCACGACCTGCGAGTGATTACTTCGACTTGCGCTGGCCGAGCATGAACTCGTTCAGCTCTTCTGCTGCGGGGCGCCACTCGGTCTTGCGGGCCATCTCGACAATCCGGTCAAGTTCGGTGTGTCCGGCGTCGGACAAGCTTCCCGCCTTGTGAAGCCGGTTGATCTCAGTGGCCGTTCGCTCCAACAGGTCGGTCCGCTTCGACGTGACAGCTGTCCAGAGAGCCTCGACCGCAGCGAAGCACTCTTCATTGTCGACCACCTGTGGAGGCCGACCACAGCCGCTCATCCATAAGGCCAAGCACAGCCCGAGACACATCCAGTACCGCATTCCGATCCCCATTTTTCGCTTGTCCATGGTGATTACTCTCCGGGGCCTCGTGCTGCCCCACGTATGAATCTCTTCGTCTTCAGATCTGTGTCATCCGTTCAATCTGTGTCCCATAATTTGGACACAGATCGCCACAGAGGACACAGATGAAGAGGCCTGATCGCGCCCCCCCCTCCTCAGTAGGACAGACATTCCTGTCTGTCCAATATGAGATAAGGCTCTCGGCGTCCCCTTAAAACTCGCCAATCACCTCGCCCCCATCGCGGGTTGACAAGGCGACCCAGGTGAAGCTGTCGATGTACTGGGAGATGAAGTGCACCGATCCATCGCCAAAGAGGATGTGAGCTCCCCCGACGTGGTCGGAGTGCATCTGGTCCGTGTGGCCGAACGGGTGATTCGGGGCGTGGATGACAACTTGGGGATGGTCGTGCGTGTCGGGGCCGCTGTGAGCCCCGAGCAGACATCCCGCGCTGTTGCAGTCGGATGGCCAGGTGCCCTTGGGGCAGGTCGCGGCGTAGGGCACCGTTCCATACCACGTCTTATTACTGAGCGACGAGGTGTGCTCCCCGATGAACACGGTGTTCGACAGACCGTCGATCACGCTGCTCTCGCGGACGCGTGAATTCCGGTAGAACGGGCCGTCCTGCACGACACTCTTCCCGGTGGCGGGGATCGGCTCCGGACGCGAGAAATCGTTCGAGTAAGCGGGGTCACGCCCCCACGGCTGGTGGATCCCAGCATTGGTCACGTAATGCGAGTGGGCGAAAAACAGCTGGGGCGTGAACGGTTGCGGACCTCCCGGAGCCGCTGAGGAACCAGTGGTCCAGCGTTCCACGACGAACCCGTCGCTACCTCCCACCGCAGAGGGGCAAAGAAACGCCGAGAGCTTGGTCTTGGCAGCTGTCGCGTGCTGCGGCGCCCAGCAGGGCTGTGAGAAGTCGACACTGTTGAAGAGCGGGGCCTGGTCCATCTGCGGGGCGATCAGCATGCCCCAGCCGAAGCCCGACGGCCCGTTGCCGTTGTCGTCGGGGTAGGAGATCCCAAACGCGGTCCCCGAAACCCCGATGCTGCCGACATAGGCGGGCGGAAAGACATTGTGCGAGTCGTGGTAGTTGTGCAGTGCGAGGCCGATCTGCTTGAGATTGTTTTTGCACTGCGATCGCCGCGCTGCCTCGCGGGCTTGCTGGACCGCCGGGAGGAGCAGGGCGATCAGCACAGCGATGATCGCAATCACCACGAGCAGCTCGATCAGCGTGAATCCGCGTTTTGATCTGGGGGAAACCACAGAGGCGCGGAGGCACGGAGAAGAAATATTGGTGACATTTGCTCGACCTGCCTTTTCCAGTGCATCGGCCCGAAGAGAAGGCGTAAGAGCTTGGTCCCCTCCGTGCCTCCGTGTCTCCGTGGTTTTCATTCCGATCCGTGTCCCGCGATTAACCATCAGACAGCCATTCTTCATGGGAATTCCTCGCCGGGGCCAGTACGATTTCCCCGAATAAGCACTCATCGGGATTTGATATGTGTAGCCAGAGCTACAAAGTGTAGCCAAGGTTACAATGTTGTCAACGCCCTCCTTGCGCGATTTTCTCATGCCTTCGAAACCGCCTGCTCAAAGCCACTCCCGGATCCGCAAGGATCATGCTTCGGAAACCGCCGAAGACTATGTGGAGGCGATTGCGCGGTTGATTGAAGAGCAGGGGCGTTGCCGCATTACTGATCTGGCGGCCCATTTCGGCGTCAGCCACGTGACCGTCACGAAAACGGTGGCCCGGCTCGCCAAAGAGGGGCTGGTCATCACTCAGCCCTACGGGCCGATGACGCTGACAGAAGCTGGGGCCAGAATGGCACTCGAATCTCAGCGTCGCCACGAGATCGTCTACCAGTTTCTACTTTCGATCGGCGTTTCCAAGGCCACAGCTGCGGATGACGCCGAAGGGATTGAGCACCACGTCAGTGCCGAGACACTGAAGTGCTTCCAAAAGTACCTGGAGAAGAAGTAGACCCGTGGCGTGACATTCAAGTCATTGTCGAGTCGATGAAACGCGTTAGGCGCCTGCTACCCGATCCGGCCCACCTTCGGTTGCTGCTGCGTCACGCAATGGATCGAGCCCAGACCCCAGACGAGAGCAGTACAGTCGATGCCCACGACGCGGCGGGTGCGGAAGAGTGATTGCAGGATCTCGATCGCTTCACCGTCCTGCTTCGGGGAGCGGTACGTCGGGACGAGCACGACCGTGTTGCAGATTAGGAAATTCGCGTAGCTGGCCGGCAGGCGAATGCCCTCGACGACGAGCGGATCGGGCATCGGCAGCTCGATAATCCGCAGCGGTTTGCCGTCCTGATCGGTGACCCCCTGCAGCCGTTCTCGGTTCTCTCGCAAGGCCCGATAATTCACATCATCCGGATTCGACTCGACAATCGTGACGATGGTGTCCTCTGAGACGAACCGTGTCATGTCATCGACGTGTCCGTCGGTGTCGTCTCCCTCAATACCGTCACCGAGCCAGATGAAGTGGGAGACGTTGAGATTCTGCTTGAGTCGCTCTTCAATCTGTTGCTTCGTCAGCGAAGGGTTGCGGTTCGGGTTCAGCAGGCACGCCTCGGTGGTGAGGATTGTTCCGCGTCCGTTGACATCGATCGAGCCTCCCTCAAGGATCATACCCGGTTGGAAGCGGGTCTCCTGAAACTCGTCGGCGATGCGGGACGGGATCAGGTTGTCTCGCTGGAAGTCCTCATACTTCACGCCCCACGCGTTGTAATCCCAGTCGAGAATGGCCCGCTCGCGGACTCCATCGCGATCACGGACGACATAGATCGGCCCATGGTCGCGGACCCACGCATCGTTAGTCGGGTTATAGTGGAATCGCACCGCCTCCATGTTGGTGCCGGCGGCTTCCAGCTGGTACTTGACCCCCTTGGCCATCACCGGATTGTTGACGTTGATCCGGACCAGTTCCGATTCGGCAATGTGCTTTGCAATCTGCACGAAGACCGGCGGGACATCCTCAAACGCCCCCGGCCAGGTGTCGCGACGCTGCGGCCACGACAGCCAGATGGCTTCGTGCGGCTCCCACTCCGCAGGCATGTGGTAACCGAGTTCAGCAGGTGAGGGCATGGGGGTGGAGGGCTAAGGGGCCAGGGCCGAGGGCCTCGGGGAAGACAAGCAGAGACCGTCTGGCTTTCAGCGTCAGCAGGCTATTTGCTGACGGCTGAAAGCTGACCGCTATTCTCAAACTTGCTCGGAGGGAGGAGCGATCTGCACCTGCATCGAGCTGAGCAGCTTGGTGATCTGGGCCTCCTTCTGGTCGATGAAGAAGACGTTCTCGAGAATGATCGGACGCTGCTGCGGGGCAGGGTTCAGGATCATGCGGCCGGACTTGAGCAGCATGTATTCGAAGATGTCCTTGATTTCTTTGTCGATCTTCAATGAGCTGGTGGGGAAGCGTTCAAGGTCGCTCAGGAAGCCGTGGTGGTGCAGCATCTCGTTCTGCCGCACTTCCCAGTAATCGAACTTCGAGTTCACGAAGACGCCAACGTAGATCAAGAACATGGCGATCACGTAGCAGTAGTAGAACGTGGCGTTCGCCTGTGGATGCAGCTTCTTAATCAGGTTGGTCGCAAACGGAACCAGATCGGGTTTGTAGGTGATGAGCAGCATCGTCCCCAGGAACAACGCCGCTGCGAGTGCCGCCAGCGTCACGCTGGTGGTCCGGGGGAAGTCGAACGACGTGATCACGAGATTGAGAGCCAAAGTCAACAGAAACGCTCCCGCAGCCATCGACGGGCCGACCGGGATCGCTTTGATCGCCTCCTCAACAGGCTGAGCTGCGGCTCCGTCGGCCGCCGCAGCAGCTGCTGGCGTGTGTCGGGTGGCGTCCATCGCCTTGTTCCCCGCGATCTGCATGTAGAGTCCAGCGACCAGAGCAATGATCACCGAGGGATAGAGAAAGACGACCTTGGGATAGGACACCAAAATCACGCCGCGAGTGTGCTTGTCGGGGGCGGGGGCAGTGGACATGTCGACCTCTTGGGGTTGGAAATCTCAGCGAGAAGGCTGTGGAATGAAACGGCGGTTACCACAGCTGCAGGTCATCATCACAACGGGTCATCTTCGTGGGGCGACGGCCAATTCCAGGAATCGGGTCTGCCCATTGAACACCAATCTCCTGCGTAGCATAACGTGGGGAAGTCGTTCGCAGATCAAACCGCCGGGAGATTTTTGTGAACTCCCGAAAGGAACCCGCCGGGTCGCGATGCGTCGGAGTCACAAGTTCGAATTGCGATGCTGTTCAATGAACTGCAATGCGGGTTTGGCTGTCCCGTCGGGCCGTAACATGCCTGCGTGGGGGTAACGATGAGCCAGCGAGTCGCCGAACGAGTTCAGGAAGACTCCCGTGACAGCCGGCTTGGCAGAGATCATCGGGAGAAACTCTTCCAGCCAGGCGGCCTGCGCCTCTTCGCTCCAGTTCAGTCTCCAAGTGCCGTTCTGCACCTGACAGCCTCCGTAAGCTGCCGGGTCAGGGCCGAGAGATGACGGGCAGGCCAGCACGACATGCAGCTGGATTCCGAGTTGGCTCCACTGGTCGATGAGCCGAGAGACCGCCAGGCGGGTGCGGGTCAGTGAACCGGGCGGTCCGTATCCCATCGCGATTTCGAGGGTCACTCCCGACAGCCCCAGGTGGGAACGCAGCAGGGCATCGACGAGTTGGAACGGCGACAGCCGATGGTTCCCCTGGGCCAGATACTCGCCCCACGGCTGACCGACTCGCACAAAGAACTGGGCGTCGCTATCGGTTCGGAATGCGGTCTCCATGGCACGGGCCATGACCGTCAATCGGTGTTCCTCGGAGAGAGAAAGCGCACCGCCCAGATTTCCATAGGCGGCGACCTCCCACATCCGGATTCGGCCGGTGTAGCGATTGATTGCGGTCTCGACGAAGTCACACACAAAACTCGGAAGATTGGCAATGTCGCCCGCCCACGGCACAAGCCACTTCGGCAGCCCACCCGTTGTAAAGTCGAGGAGTGGGCCCCCGATGATCGCCATTCGCGGGTCGATACATCGCTCGATCAGATGGTCGAGCAGTTCCCACTGATACTCACCCTCTACCGGTTCGATCCAGCGCCACTCGATTGGGATACGGGCGGCGTTGAAGGCTCCCGTGAATTCGTTGCGAGCCTGTAACGCAGTGGCGTCGAGGGTACAGCCCACCAGCGTGGGGGCGGTGATCTGATGCGAGCGGGTTCCAGCGGTCCGCTGCATCACATAGCTCTCGATCAAGACATCGGCGGCGTTCAGAGCCAGCTTTAATCCGTTGAGAACCTGGGGATTGCTCAGGTTTGGCTCAGTCTGGGTTCCACAAGCTGCGGCGAGGCAGTGGAACGCCTGGCGCTGAGTCGAGCGGTATCGCTCGGGGATATTCATCCGGGCGAGCTCCCAGCCACAGGCCTGCTCACGCACGTCGCCCAGACACCCTCTCAACAGCTCGACACCCATGTGGTATGGAGTATCTCGTTCGGGAAGCGATGTCGTGGAAAGGACCAGCTGGCCCCGTTCGGGGATCGTGACGGTAATGTGAGCGGTGGAACTGTCGGAACTCTGGCGATGCAGGCTCAGGACGCCGTCCTGGATCTCGGAACGGGTGATGTGGACGCGGCCATCAGCCCCGGTGATGTACGCACTGGGAGCCTGGCCAGATGGCATCAGGCTGGGCGGCTCGATACGAAAACGGAGAACGCCCATGCGATCCCTGAGGAGAATGTTCAGACGATGTGGTGATCCCGCGTCCGGACGCAACACGAGTGACCCACCCGAGTTTCAACGAGCATCCGATTTCGAAGTGTAGGGTTCTGTTGCGATAAACGGCAACACACGATGGCCCTTCCCGCCGCGTTTCGTCGAGAGTGATGTACTCTAACTTGCTCGGATGGAGGAGGATTACCATTCGCAGTGAGGACCGGCAGCCCGTCTCATCAGGGATTTCATGGGGAATCGCAGTGGCCGGATCGGGGCACAAAGTGGCCTCGGGGTGAGCCGGTGGGACGAGGATTTGCTCGGTCTTGGGGATTCTTCCCGCCCCGCCCGCCATTGAAAGCGAACTCGTCGACCCGTAATCTGCCTGCTCGTGGCTGCCCGTCCTCTGTCGTTGTGCTACCGATGTCGTTTCGCGATCCGCTGACGTTTCGAGACCTCGAAGTGATCCTCGAAGACGGTCCGGTCATCGCGGTCAACAAGCCGCCTGGTCTCATCTCGCAAGGGGCTCCAATCGGGACGCCGAGCCTGGTGGGCCTGGTTAAAGACTATCTCAAGGATAAATACAACAAGCCGGGCGAGGTCTATCTGGGCGTGCCGCACCGCATCGACCGTCCCGTTTCGGGCGTGGTGGTTTTCTCGCGGAACTCCAAATGTGCTGCCCGGCTGGCAGAGCAGTTCGCCGAGCGGATCGTCAAGAAAACCTATCTGGCGGTCCTGGAGCGTCCTCCCACTGAAGAGGCGGGGACCCTGACCGACTGGCTGTACCGCATCCCCAACGAGCCAAAGGTCATCGTCTGCAGCCCCGATCGGGCGGATGCCAAGCAGGCAATTCTGCATTACAAGGTGCTGAAGCGTTCCAAAGGGCGGGCACTCGTCGAGATCGATCTGGGGACGGGGCGAATGCACCAGATCCGTATCCAGTTCGGGAGTCGAGGCTGGCCGATTGTGGGCGATGACCAGTATGGCTCGACGGTGAATTTCCCGGGGACGAACCGTTCCGTGCAACGCGAAACGCCGATCGCACTCCACTCGGCCCGCCTGATTATCCAGCATCCGATCCGGTATGAACCCCTGCCGATCATTGCTCCGATTCCAAAGACCTGGAACGAGTTCGGCTTGGGGGCAGTAAAGCTCAGCGACGGCGACTAGAGAAATGATAATCCGAGAGCCGCGTCACTTGGGGGTCTCACTCAGAGAGAGAACAGACAGGAATGTCTGTTCCACTGAAATCACCCAGTAGGACAGACATTCCTGTCTGTCCCAACTGAAGACCAACCCCGAATTCGCTCTAATTCCGGGACAGCAGATAACTCAGCTGGCCGACGATCGATTGTTCCAGATCGTAATCACGTCCGGCCGACATCCAGCCGGAGGGGGCCGACTGGCCGACCAGCTGATTCAGGTCGCGGTCCAGCGGAGCACTTTCCAGGAACGTCGCCCCGCCGGCCGAGTTCGCGGCAATGCCGGGCATGTCCTCGAACTCCTTATAGGCCACGACGTTGACGACATATCCCGCTTGCTGTTCGCCGGGCATCATGGTGACCACGACACGTCGGCGGACCGATTGCAGCGTCCCTTCGAGGCGGTTCGCAAAGCCCACGGCGTCTGCGTGCCACGGCTCGAAGAGGCTGGCGCCGACCTTGTACTCGGTGGAGATTTCGCGTTGCTGGCGATCTTCTTTGGCGATCGGGAACTGGAAATCTTCCAGCGTCTCAACCATTCGCTCCCAGAGGTAGTCCTCGTTATTTGTCGCCACATACAGCGGATTCGCCGCTGGAATCGGCGTGACTTTCGCCATCCGGACCGATTCTGTCCCCGCGCAGCCCGCCAGAAGCGAGGCACAGAGCACGCCGGTGATGAGTCGAGGACTGATCATCAGGGGTGAACGGGAGGGGAGGATGGAGGATGGGGAGAATGAGAGTCAGAGGAGGCGCGGAGTGTCGCACGAAGGACGGATTTGCGGCAAGAGCAGTTTTGTGCGGGCGAAATTCGCGGTCAAACCTGCGAATTCGAGCCGGAATGGGGTCTAGTACATGATGTTTAAAATGATTTCGAGTATCTCAAATGAGATGGAGATCATGTCACCGGAGGCAGCGAGTGCAGATTGAGTGGGTTCCTCGCGGGATGATGTCAGTTCATTCCTGATCGCGGCGACCGCCTCACCAGGTTCAAGAATCATTCCGTGACATTTGGTGCACAACTCAAACTCCACGGGACCGACTCGTAACGTGTGGAATGTCAGCTGTCGACATTGGGGGCAGTTCAGCTCCCTTCTTGGAGGGCGGGAATGGTCGAGTCGGGTGACCAACTGGTTCAGTGAATCTCGTCCAAGAAGACTCGAATAGCTTTCCCGAGTGACCCAGGTCAGCTGGCAGGGCTGGCAGATCCATGCAACATGCATTCCCTCTCCCACAAATTGCAGGGGCGCGTCGCATCCGGGGCATGACCAGCGAGGCATAGAACAATGTCTCCGTCGTGAAGGCGTCGCTGGACGCCTCTTCATTTTTTAGCGATCGATTAGTTCACGCTATCAGAGAGACCGAGGATTGGAAACCCGGCTTTCTCACACCCAGTGGATTGAATACTCGTTGCCGGCCAGAACTGGCTCGTGTTGCGGTGGCTTTGATTTCCGGACTCCCCCTATGATGGGGGGACGGCAACTGGAGGTAACTCCCGGCTGGGATGGCATCCCGGCGATTGATGATTCCCGGACAACGACGAGCATGGGGCTTCTCAAGATCAGCGGAGGTCAGATTTACGACCCCGCCAACGGAGTGAATGGAGAGATTCGCGACCTGTGGGTGCAGGACGGAAAGATCGTCGCAGCCCCGCTCGACCCCGCGGAACGCGGAGACCTGAGTATTGATGCCACGGGGATGGTCATCATGCCGGGCGGTGTCGATATGCACTGCCACATCGCCGGGCCCAAGGTGAACGCCGCCCGTAAAATGCGGCCCGAAGAAAAACGCAACGCCCCCAAAGTGCATCGCACTCTCTTGCAACGGTCGGGGACAATCGGCAGCGTCCCCAGTACCTTCGCCACCGGCTATCTGTACGCGGGCCTCGGCTACACCACGGCCTTCGATGCAGCTGTGCCGCCGATCTCCGCCCGACACGTGCATGAAGAGTTCGAGGACACCCCCATCATCGATAAGGGCTTTTACGTCCTGATGGGGAATAACCACTACATCATGAAGCAGGTCGCGGCCAATGAGCCGCAGCGGCTGAAGGCCTACATCGCGTGGTTGCTCAATGCGTCGAAGGGCTTTGCGTGCAAGCTGGTGAACCCCGGTGGAGTGGAGGTCTGGAAGTCAGGTGGACACAACGTCTCGGGCCTGGATGACACGGTGCAGCGGTTTAATGTGACCGCCCGCCAGATCATTCGTGAGGTGGCGAAAGCGGCCAATGAACTCCATTTGCCGCACCCGGTTCACATCCACTGCAACAACCTCGGGATGCCGGGGAACTGGACGACGACGCTCGACACGATGAAGTCCCTTGAAGGGCATCGCGGGCACCTGACCCACATCCAGTTCCACAGCTACGGCGGCCATCCCGATGCTCAGGAGACGTTCTGCTCCAAAGTGCCGGAACTGGTCGAGTACTTCAACACACATGAGAACCTGACTCTTGACGTGGGGCAGGTGATGTTCGGGCCGACGACCTCAATGACGGGGGATGGTCCGCTGGGGTATTACCTGCACAAGATTTTCGGCCGCAAGTGGTTCAGTGCAGACACCGAAATGGAAGCCGGGTGCGGGATCGTCCCGGTCGAGTACCGCGACAAGTCATTCGTGCATGCCCTGCAATGGGCCATCGGTCTGGAGTGGTATCTGCTCGCGACCGATCCGTGGCGGATCGCGATGAGTACCGATCACCCGAACGGCGGGTCGTTCCTGGCGTATCCCGAGATCATCGCGTTGCTGATGGACCGGACGCGACGGGACGAAGTTCTCGCCCGCGTCCCGGCCAAGGTGCTGGAGTCGTGCACTCTCAAGGACCTGACCCGCGAGTACACGCTGAACGAGATCACGATCATCACCCGGGCCGCACCCGCCCGCATGCTGGGTCTCAAGCACAAGGGGCATCTCGGTGTCGGAGCCGATGGCGACATCACCATCTACCAACCACAGCCCGACCTGCAGAAGATGTTCGAACTGCCGCGTTATGTGCTCGCTCGCGGCGAAGTGATCGTCGATGATGGCGAAATCAAGAAGGTCATCGATGGCCGCCTGCACCACGTCTCCCCGACCTACGACGAGGCTTGCGTTCCTGATATCCAGGATTGGTTCGAGGCCAGCTACTCGATGCAGTTCCGCAACTACCCGGTCTCGCCGAGCTACATGCACCACCCGGTGGTCGTCGAGACGAATGAAATCGCATGACACTCGTTGAGGGTCGGAAGCGTCAGCGCCCGGAGTTGAGCGTACGTGGAACGTCTCTCCGAGAACTTCGCGCTCCCGCTTGTTCGACTTACTCTCCTGATGTCCGCTAACCTTCACTTTGAAGCGGCCACGACATCGAGAGACACACCATGCAGGAAGCCAAGAACACCCAACGAGCCCTTGTGAAGATCGGCTACGACGGCCGCGTGCACAAGTTCTTCAAGGCCGATCGGGCGCAGGAGCGTTTCGAGAACGAGTTGATGGTGTTGCAGTACCTGGAGCGGCGCGGGTGTGAGTTCGTCCCGCGCGTGCTGGGATTCGATCGCGAGCACCTTGAACTGGTCACCTCGAACTGCGGTGCTCGCGTCGATCGGATGAACGACGAACGGGTCAAGCAGCTGTTCGATGAGCTGGAGAGTTATGGCGTCCGGCACGAGGATCCGTTCCTGCGGAACATCACGTATCGGGCCTCCGACGGGCGGTTCTGCCTGATCGATTTCGAGTTCGCGACGATCCTCGAACCCGATGCTGTCACCGCTGAGGCTCCTGAGTTCGAGGCAGCTGCGCATGCGGCCGATGCATTTAAGGCCGACTCGACCACTCTCAAAATCAAGTGGTCAGCTGCGACCGATATCGGCAAGTATCGGCCCAATAACGAAGACCAGTTCGTGACGATGGCCTTCAACACCGAGGAGTTCAATTACCTCGCCCGCGAAGGGGAGGTCCACATCGGCGACTTCGACTTTGTCTTCGCGGTCAGCGACGGCATGGGCGGGGAGAAGTCGGGCGAGTTCGCCAGCCGCTTCGCCATCGACAACATTACGCGACTCCTCTCGCGGCGGTTCTCGCTCTCGACGGCTCAAACGCGGGCGGGGATACATAACTGCCTGGAGGATCTCATCCACGGGATCCATCGTCAGCTGACTCAACTCGGCGAGAGCTATGACGGAGCCAAGAACATGGGGGCTACGCTCAGCATGGTCTGGTACGTGCAGGGGTGGTTCTACTTTGGTCACATCGGGGACAGCCGGATTTATTACCTGCCCAAGGGGGGCGGCATGACCCAGGTGACCGAGGATCATACCTACGTCGGCTGGCTGCGCCGCAAAGGCGAGATCAATGAGCGCGAGGCACGCAATCACCCTCGCAAGAACGTGCTGGCTCAGTCGCTCGGCTCGGGGAATCAGTTCATCAAGCCACAGATCGGCGAACTGAACTGTGAACGCGGCGACCGGATCCTGATTTGCAGCGATGGCGTCATTGACGGCTTGTGGGATCGCGGGATCGAGGAGCTGTTGCGAGAGCCTCCGGAATCACTCATCAGCCTTAACCCCGCTCAGCGGCTTGTGCGAGCAGCGGTCGATGAGTCGGGCCGGGACAACACGACCGCCGTGGTGCTGGAGATTGTGTGAGGTGCTTGTTCGCCATCGGACAGTGAGTGTTGGGCAGGCTCTGAGACACACTCTGACATCGGTTTCTAGAATCACCCTGGACGCGAGGGCGGGGCGGACCTGTGCCGATTTTTCATCGGAATCTGCACTTCGTCTTCGGTTTTGATATACTTCCGCCACGAATAATTGACAGACATTGATCCGCAGCAGGGACGCTCTCTCCACGAGGAATCGGGGGAAAGATGTTTCCAAACGACTCGCTGCCCCTGGTGTCCGACCTCTTTTCGGATCTGTTTCAGCAGATCATCGATAACACCTCAGCTGTGATCTACGTGAAAGATCGGCAGTTTCGCTATCTGCACGTCAATCAGCAGTTCGAGTGGTTCTCCCGCATGTCGCGTTGCGAAATTGTCGGGAACACCGACTTTGAGCTGTTCCCTGCGGAGCTGGCTCTCGGCTTTCGGATTAATGATGAACAGGTGTTGCGGACCGGTGAATCGATCCGGTGTGAAGAGGTCGCCCCGCACGTCGATGGGCCCCACACCTACGTCTCTGTCAAGTTTCCGTTACGTGATGACGCGGGCGAGATCGTGGCTGTGGCAGGAATTTCGACTGATATCACTGATCGCGTGCTGGCGAGAAAAGAGATTGAAACGCTGCGCCGGCACTATTCCTCGTTGATGGATTCCGTCGGCGACGGGATTTGCGGTCTCGATCCCGAAGGACGGATCACGTTCGTGAATCCGGCGATGGAGCGTTTGCTGGGGTTCTCGGAAGATGAGTTGCTCGGACAACATCGCGGGATGTTCTTTGTCGATCGGCATACGCGAGGGCGAGAGTGCCCGGTAAGTTCCGTCCTCAATGGGGGACGGGCACAGCAGGTCAGTGACGCACGGTTCCGTTGTCGCGATGGGACGCATCTTCCCGTCGAGTATGTCGCCACGCCATTGCGGGAAGGCGACGTGACGCTCGGCGTGGTACTGGCCTTTCGTGATGTGCGCGAGCGTCTGGAGCTGTTGCAGTCAGAGCAGGAAATGCAGACCGCCCGGGTCGTGCAGATGGCTCTGTACCCCAAGTCCGACCCGGTCGTTCCCGGTTTCGAGATCTCGGGGTTGATGCATCCCAGCTCCCTGACGAGCGGTGATTACTACGACTACATCACCTCGGCGGATGGATCACTGACGGTCGTGGTTGGTGACGTCAGTGGGCATGGGCTGGGGCCCGCTCTGGAAATGGTCGAGACACGGGCCTCGCTCCGAACTTTGCTGAGTGATCACAGCGAACTGGGGCCAGCCTTCAAACGACTGAACATGATTCTTCGGGACGACCTGCCCGAAGGAATGTTCGTGACGCTCTTCGCCGCAAAAATCGATCCCCCCCACCACACATTGAGTTACGCAGCTGCCGGACATCAGGCCCAACTGCTGACTTGTCAGGGAGAGTGGATGCGTCTCGACAGCCTCGGGTTGCCGCTGGGAATCGAGTCGGAGGCCAGTTACCGGGCACCGCGAGATGTCGCATTGCAGCCGGGGGATCTGATCGTGCTGGCCACCGACGGGATCATGGAGCAGATCTCCCCCGATTCGGCTCCCGGCGTGCGAGGTGAACTGTTCGGCTGGTCGCGGACGATGGCTTCGGTACAGAAGAACCGTCACTTGCCTGCGAAGCAGATACTGGAAAACCTCTTCGAAGATGTTCGTCAGTTCGCGAAAGGGATGCCGCAAAAAGATGATGTCACGGCAGTGATCATCAAGGTTTTGTGAGAGAGACGGGAACGCGGCGACCGGATTGATCGCTCGCTCCAACTACTTCTTCCCCTTGGCTCTCTGGTCGGCAAAGAACTGTTGCAACATCAGCTGACAGTCGGCTTTCATCACTCCGCCGAGGACTTGGCAGCGGTGGTTGAGTCGGTTGTCGTCCGTGATGGAGTAGAGCGTGTGGCAGGCCCCGCCTTTGGGGTCGGTGGTTCCATAGATCACGGTCGGGATGCGGGCCTGCACGATGGCTCCCGCGCACATGGGGCAGGGCTCCAGCGTGACGTATAGCGTGCAATCGAGCAGCCGCCACGAGTTGCGGGCAGCTGCGGCCTGGGTAATCGCCAGCATCTCAGCGTGGGCGGTCGGGTCCTTGAGGGTTTCGCGTTGGTTGTAGCCCTCGCCGATGATGCGTCCCTCATGCACGATCAGGGCACCGACCGGGACCTCTTCCTGATCGTAGGCCATCATTCCCAACTCAATCGCGCGGCGCATGAAGTGTTCATGAATCGAATGTGGACTGAGCGGCTCCTCGAAATCGGGAGCGGACGAGAAGTCGTCGGAATGATTGAGCACGGGACACGGCCTTGATGGACTGGCTGGCAACTGAGCGGCGTTCAGTTTTGAACTCAGCATGTAGCCCGAGAAGTATAATCAGTTGCCTCGCCGCATTCCCTTGTTGATCAGGTCGCTGGGGTTGTCAGTCTCAGCTGTTCAGCGAGGGGGTGTTGCTCGTCCACATGTGCCTCAATCAGGTCCTGAAGCAACGCATAACGATCGACAAACAACGGCAGCCAGATTTCGCTCGACAGTCCATCCGCAGTGATTCGCAGATAGCTGAGGCCGAACAGGCTGAATCGTTTGACCGACCGCATCGAGTTCCAGGGGATCGTGCGTTGGAAACCCCAGAAGTTGTAACAGGCGAGCCCCTCGGGGGAGACATAGAACAGATACCGTCGACGCAGGATCTCGATGCTGGCCGCTGACATGACCCCGGTAATCACCGGGATGACCAGTCCGAGGATCATGTAATTCGTGACCCCTTGAGTCACAAACCAGCCGAGGGCACCGATCAGAGCCAGAGCGAAAACCGTTCGAAAGGGCTCCTCAAAGCTGATCTGAAACGCCTCCTTGCGGAGCGAGATACGCAGGTAATCCTCGTCGACCAGAGCCATGAATCGAATGCCCTCGCAAGGTCTCGGAAACGGGGACTTGGCATCTTCCACCTCAGCCCCGTCCGCCCAAGAGCCCTCCCGGAGCATAGCCACCCTGTGGCCACCTGCCCAACTCGACCGGTCCAAAGTCACCTGCCAGCGGGAAAAGATCGATCATCCCACCTCCGCCGGACCCCCACTACCGTTACCCTCCATCGTGGGTGTCGCGGTGTAAGTCCTTTTTTAATAGCTCTTTGTGTCTTCGTGCCTTGGTGGTGGACGAACGCTTCCGCTCACCTCCATCCCCACTCCACATGCCGCCCAGCCTCACCCCAGCCTCGAAACTCCTCTTGGTCGATTCGCAGCCACCCGGTATGTTCCGCACCGTCAGGCCGGATGATCCGGTTCTGGTCAGCGAATTTCCTCGTGCGGTCGATTGCCGTGAAGCGTGGTTTCGGCATTTGCGTGGTGCTCACCCTCGTCTCCCTGTTCCCATCAGGGTGCATGAGCCGGCGGATCACCGTACGCACGCAACCGCCCGGGGCACTGGTCGAAATGAACGGGAAACGCCTGGGGCCTTCCCCGGTGTCGACGAATTTCACGTATTACGGGGATAACGAGTTCAAAATCTCAGCCCCGGGGTACGAGACAGCTGTGGTGCGGCAGCCGACTCCGGCACCTTGGTATCAGGTTCCGCCGCTCGATTTCATCTCCGACAATTTTCTGCCATTTCGAGTCCGCGACCATCGCGAATACAACTACTCACTGACGCCGCGCGACCCGCTCCAGGAAATGGATGAGCAGGGCCTACGCAGCCGCGGTGAAAACTTCCGCTCCCAGTCCCAAAGCGGACCCGTCCAGCCGTAACGTTTTCTGGCTGCTGTATCGATTTCTTAACAGCGAAGAACGACCGAGTCGCTGCCATTGGCCACATTGTTTCTGTGGTTTTTTCCATGCGATGCGGGTGAGTTTGCTGGCCACCTCACAAGTGTTGGCGCGTCACCACATTCCGCTTATCAGGCATCGTTCCGATACGACCTAAAGATGTTAAATCAGGCACATTGAGAATATGAGGAAATCGATAAAATGCCCGCAATATCTACCTAGACAACCCATGGTGTGCATGTAACCTATTTGACTTGTGAGTCGCCGAATTACGGTGTTCAACACAGAACCCCCTTCCGGCGCGGAATTGAGACTTCTCACAGGCGTTCCGCAGTCCAGCCAGTGCCAATGTCTTGTTCCGATGGCGGAGGGGACGGGGGCGTTTTGGTGAACGGGCCGATCCTCGGCAGTCTGTGCCAACCCAAATAGACGAGGGGAATTGAATGAACTTGGGATTGAAAATGGTTGCCGCAGCTCTGGCGATGAGCGCGTGCGTGGCAGATAACGCGTTTGCTCGTGGTCGTCACCACGGTTCAAGCGGAAGCTCGGGGTCGTCAGGGTCTTCGGGCTCTTCAGGATCGTCGGGTTCCTCCGGGGCCTACAGCGCGGGCGGATCGAGTGGTTCGTCGGGGTCTTCGGGCTCATCCGGTTCCCACGGTTCCAGTGGCTCGTTCGGTTCATTCCGGCTCTTCCGTCACCACGGTTCGAGCGGATCCAGCGGCGGTTCCTACTCCTCCTATGGATCGAGCGGATCAAGTGGTTCCAGCGGTTCGTCGGGCAACTACGCTCCGTACTACTACTCGTCGGGCTCGAGTGGTTCCAGCGGTTCGTCCGGCTCCTCAGGCTCGTACGGTGCTTACCAGTACTCCAGCGGCTCCTCGGGCTCGTACGGTTCGTATGGCTCCAATGGTGGTGTGAGCTACACCCCCGCTCCGACCTACCAGGTTGTGGGCGATGTCTTCTCGGCCATCGATGCTCCGGTCACCCAGCCGATCGCTGCTCCTGTCGTTCCCCAGGCCAAGGCTCAGATCGTCTTCAGCGTGCCTGACGACGCTGTGATCTACCTCGTGGGCAAGAAGACCAAGAGCACCGGCGATGTCCGGACCTTCTCGTCGCCTCTGCTGAAGCAGGGCAAGAAGTTCGGCTATCCAATCCGCGTCGAACTCACCCGCGATGGCAAGACCTACACCGCCGAAGGCATGCAGACCGTTCGCGCTGGAGACCGTGTCCAGCTGAAGGTGGAGTTCAACGCAGAGCAGGGCGAACTCTCGCTGGTCCAGACTCCTGGCCCCAAGCCAGTTCTCGGATTGGAGAAGGTCGCACAGCGTGCGGACAAGCTCGTCAGCCAGAAGTAAGTTCTGTTTGACCGAGTCGTAGCGGTTTTACACACAGCACGCTGATCGGGAGGACCGGTCGGCGTGCTGTTTTTTATTCAGTCCGAATGCGATTGCAATCTCTAACCTAGACTCCAGAGACTGGAAGAAACCGGCTGAGTGACCGGAACCTGCCCGCCTTCCGCCCTCCGGATTCGTCTGTTCCATGTGCGCTGACCAGCCACTGCCGAAACCCACTGACGCTGCCGCCAGCGAAACGCCGGACCGCATCCATGGTCTATGGTGGAAGTGTCTGGTCAGCCTCTGGCTCTGTTACCACTTCGCCGGATTGATCGTTTCTCCCGCGTCGATCCCGCCGTCATCGCAGCTGGTCCGGAACTGCTGGCGATACTGCGGCCCCTATCTGCAGGCCCTGTACATGAATCAGGGGCACCACTTCTTCGCCCCCGATCCCGGCGCCAGCACGCTGGTGTCATACATGGTGGAGCGCCCCGACGGGACGAAGGTCGAAGGGCAGATCCCTAACCGGGCGATCTCGCCCAGGTTGCTCTATCACCGTCACTTCATGCTGACCGAATCGCTGGCAAACATCGATTCCAACTCCCGGGCCTATTCGCTGCTGGTACGGTCGCTGGCCAGGGAGCTGTGTGCCGAGAATGGGGGCGAGGCGATTACGTTGACCAGGGTCACTCACTTGTTGCCTTCTCCCGAATGGATTCGCGCTGGCGAACGGATTGACGACCCCTCTCACTACGAACAGCAGCCACTGGGGCGTTTCGAATGGTCCGACTTCTCGGGACAATAAGGCGAAGCCTGGCTTCGTCACTGAGAAACCTTGCTCGCCCCTGGGATGAGTTCTGGTTTCAGCCGGAAGACCCGCTGACGCTGGGGCTGTTGCGGATCCTGACCGGGTTGATGCTGGTCTACACGCACTTTGTCTGGGGGATCAAGCTCGAGGCGTTCCTCGGGGCGAATGGATTTCAGGACCCTTTGCTGGTCCGGGAGCTGGTTCCCGACAGCACAGCCTGGTCGTTCTGGTGGTATGTGCCGGAATCGTCGTTGTGGACGGTCCATTGGATCTGCCTCGGGACGCTGGTGCTTTACACGCTGGGGCTGGGCACCACTGTGACCAAGTGGGCTGCACCGCTGATCACGATTTCCTATGCGAATCGAGCCCCGAATGCGAACTTCGGCCTCGATCAGATCAATGCCATGCTGGCGCTGTATCTGGCGATCGGGCCTTGCGGGGCGAAGCTCTCGCTGGATCGCCTGTGGACGAACTATCGCACTGGTGTTCGCAGCCGGCGAGACACCGGACGCTGGTCGGTTCCCACTGTCGCTCCGAGCTCAACGGCCCGGCTGTCGACGCGATTGATTCAGGTTCACATGTGCGTGATCTATTTCTTTGCCGGAGTGTCGAAGCTCAAAGGCGACGCTTGGTGGAATGGCGAAGCCGTCTGGATGGCCGTCTCAAACACTGAGTACCAGTCGCGTGACCTGACGTGGATCGCCTGGTATCCGTGGATCTCCGACCTCGTGACACACGCCACGATTATGTGGGAAATGACATACTGGATCTTTGTGTGGCGACCCATCTGGCGTCCGATTTATCTGCTGGTCGGAGTGCTGATGCATCTGGGGATCGGGATGTTTCTGGGGATGTGGACCTTTGGACTGGTCATGATTTTTACTTACATCAGCTATATCCCGCCCGAGACTCTGGCAAGGATCGGCTACTGGTTCGCCGGGCTCTTGCCGACACGTGCAGGTCAGTCGCTCCAGCTGGCAACAGAACGCCAGTGTGGCGCTGAAGTTCGTGACCGCGCCCCATGCTGTGCCGGGGACGATATTCCCGAGATATCCCACGCCGATCACGAGGGGCAGGCTGTATGACCATGAGAAGTGTGCTACTGATGACGGTGCTGGGCCTGTGGATGGTTGCTGGGGTGAGTTGTGCTCCGGCTCCGACAAACAGCCCTGAAGTGTTGCTCGAACGGGCGAAGCTGCGCCGCCGCGATCAGAAGTGGGACGAATCGGTCCAGTTGCTGACCGATGCGATTGCCCAGTCTCCGACGAATGCCAACTTGTATTACGAGCGGGCTCTAACCCGAGTTGGTGCTGGGCAACTCGACCTCGCGGTGGCCGACTATGATCAAGCCATCCAGCTCCGCCCGGAGTATGTGGAAGCCCACAACAATCGGGCTGCTCTTCTGGGGCAATTGAAACGCTTTGATGAAGCTGCGGCCGGATTCACGCGGGCGATCGAAATCAATGGCAACGATCTGCTGGCGATTCGGAATCGAGGGCTCGTCTATCACGACCTCAAGGACTATGCGAAGTCCATCGCCGACTTTGACCGGGCGATCCAGCTCGACCCCGCATCGGTGGAATGCTGGTTCATGCGGGGCAATGCCTGCCTCGATGGCGATCAACTCGACGAAGCGGTTCGCAGCTTTACGGAAGCCATCCGCATCAACCCTCAGCATGCCATGTCATTCCTCAACCGCAGCCACGCCTACGAGAAGCTCGGCCAGACCGACGCAGCTGCGAAAGACCTCGCTCGTGCCAAATCGATCAACCCCCAGATCGATAGCCCCCCCGAGGCTGCCGCCGAGGAAGTGGCCCCAGACCCTACGGATGCTTCCGATCAGCTATCCCCGGAGAAGTAGTCCAGGAAATGACGTGAAGTGTCGGCCTCGTGCTCGACTTCTCAGACTGCTCAAATCATTTGGCTCGTTCACGGGCGGTCTTAATCTCGAATAGATCACCACGAAATACACAAAGCACACGAAATGAAGACCAGGGCTCCATGCCCTTTGTGTCTTTGTGACTTTGTGGTTCACGACTTCCGGACCTGACGTGATCTGCCCGCGATTCGCCGAACCGGGCTGGAGTGGTATCATTCTCCATTATGCCCCAATTTGAACTCGTCTCTGAATTCGCCCCCTCCGGTGACCAGCCCACGGCGATTGCCTCGCTGGTTCGCGGAATCAAAGAGGAAAAGAAATCCCAGGTCCTCCTCGGAGCCACCGGTACCGGCAAGACGTTCACGATGGCGAACGTCATCCAGCAGTGCCAGCGGCCCGCCCTGGTCCTCTGCCACAACAAGACACTGGCGGCCCAGCTGTATGGCGAGTTCAAGGACTTCTTTCCGAACAACGCGGTCAGCTACTTCGTCAGCTACTACGACTACTACCAGCCCGAGGCATACATCCCGCAGCGGGATATCTACATCGAGAAGGATTCGTCGATCAATGAGGAGATCGACCGGCTGCGATTGCTCGCGACAAGTGCTCTGGTGTCGCGACGCGATGTGATCGTGGTGGCCAGCGTGTCGTGTATCTATGGTTTGGGATCGCCCAAGGATTATCTGGAGATGATGATCCCGCTGCATGTCGCGACGGAGATCAATCGCGACGACTTTCTGCGCCGGCTCGTCGAGATCCATTATGAGCGGAACGACATCGAGCTCTCACGCGGCAAGTTCCGTGTGCGCGGCGATGTGATTGAGATCTGGCCCGCCTACGAAGAGTTCTGCTACCGCGTGGAGTTGTGGGGCGATGAGATCGAAAAGCTGTCGATCATTAATCCGGTCAGTGGGGAAAGTTCTAAGCCACTGACCGATGTCTACATCTACCCGGCCAAGCACTTTGTGATGCCGCAAAGTCGGGTCGATGCCGCCCTCGAAGAGATCGAACTCGAGCTCAACCAACAGCTGGCGAAGTTCCAGGCGGAAGGAAAACTACTTGAGGCCCAACGCCTGGCAGCCAGGACCCGCCACGATATCGAGTTACTCCGCGAGATCGGGTTCTGTCCGGGGATTGAGAACTACTCGCGGGCTCTGGCGAATCGCAAGAAAGGCGAGCCACCCGCCACACTGTATGACTTCTTCCCCGATGATTTCCTGCTGTTTGTCGACGAATCGCACGTCACCGTGCCGCAGATCCGGGCAATGTACAACGGAGACCAGGCGCGCAAGACGACGCTCGTCGAGCACGGGTTCCGTCTGCCGATGGCTCTCGACAACCGACCGCTCAAATTCGATGAGTGGAACAACCGCCGGCATCAGACGGTCTTCGTGACCGCGACGCCCGCCGACTGGGAACTCGACCAGGCCGAGGGGGAGATCGTTGAACAGATCATCCGTCCGACGGGGTTAGTCGACCCGGTAATTCATATCCATCCGGCCCGGGGACAAGTGCCGCACCTCATCGAGCAGATCAAGGAGCGGGCTCAGCGCGGCGAACGCACGCTGGTTACTGCGCTCACGAAGCGGTTGTCCGAGGACCTCGTCGGTTACCTCAAGGAAGAGGGGATTCGATGTGAGTGGCTGCACTCTGAGCTGAATGCCATTGAGCGTGTCGAGGTGCTGCGGGAGCTGCGAGAGGGCGTCTTCGATGCCGTCGTCGGCGTGAACCTGTTGCGGGAAGGCCTCGACCTCCCCGAGGTGTCACTGGTGTGTATTCTCGATGCCGACAAAGAGGGGTTTCTGCGCAGTGCCACCAGCCTGATCCAGACGATCGGCCGCTCGGCCCGTAACGTCAACGCTGAAGTCTGTCTCTACGCCGACGCCATCACCGACAGCATGCAGCAGGCGATCGACGAAACCAACCGCCGCCGCGCAGTCCAGCTGGCCTACAACGAGAAGCACGGCATCACGCCGGAGACGATCAAGAAGGCCATCCGCCGTGGGATCGAAGAGGAGATCCAGGCCCGCCAGATCGTCCAGCAGGTTGCCGGAGCCCAGAACGAAACGCAGTACATCACACAGGAGTTCCTCAACGAACTCGAAGCGGAGATGCTCACCGCAGCTCAGGCTCTCGATTTCGAACGGGCGGCCCAGCTGCGCGACCGGATTCATCAACTCAAACGCGAGATGACCGGCGGCGACATCCCCGTCGATCGTCCGGGTTTTGCTCCCAGCGGTGGAAAGCAACGTGGCGGCAAACGCGGCCGCGGCGGCTCAGGCGGAAAAGGCCGAGCCCCGTTCCCGGGTAAAGGACGGTGAGCTGGGGCGTCTTACGCAATCGGGCGATTGCTGAGAGCCGACGCCAGCGTGTCGTGGAGTTCGATCACGGGTCGAACATCCGGGTGAACGACTCCATTGCCCATCGACTCAATAAAATGACAGGCCGCGAACAACTTGGCAGTATGTTCGTACTCTCGAATCCAAGCGTCACGGGCAGGGACTCGATCTGGCGAAACAGGCCAGATGCCGGGCCGAGGCTTCATGTGAGATGCGATTCCGATCCGCCAGGGTTTTGCCGTGACTCTGGCCCGGAAACAGTTCTGGTTCCAACACATTTGCTGGTACAGCTGGTCAGTATCGAATTTTTTAAAGGCCTCACACGCTTCGGGCTCACTCGGATCGAACGGGCGGTGAGTGGCCATCACACGCAAACCTGCCGGAGTTCGGTAGACCCGAAGATTCCAGTCCAGTTTCGTGTTCACAAAGCGTTGGATCCGCCTCAACGCCAACGGCTCAGCGCCTCCTGCAATCCAATAGCTGAGCTTTCGGTAGTAGGTGGGAATCGCCATGACGAGTGGGACTAACAGAAAAATGGGAAGCATTTGCCGTCCGCGAAAGCCTGTTGAGATCGCAAAGACGATGGATGCAAGCATTGTGATGCATCCCAGAAGGCATGTTGTCGTTGTTAGGCTGCTGTTAAAGTCGATGTCGGCGAAAAAGACATTCGGTGTATTCAGGCACAACGCTCCGTACGAGTTTCGTGTGATGATGGTGTCGCCGTGCTCGCTGATAATCTCCTCTCGGATTGGGACACCCACAGCACCGTTGTACGCAGCCTTGAGTTCGCGTCGCGAGACATCCTTGTCCCCAGAGAGCCAGCTTTGAAATGCTTCGTCGACCCGTTGCCGAGCGTGGGCCTGTGCATCCTCCAGGCTGATGTCCGACCAGCCAAAACGCCGAATCGTAATTTGCTTCCCGGACTGACGATGTTGATAGCGATCTTCTGCCCAGTACTTTGGAACGATCATCGCGTGCCCCGAGGGATCTTTCGCAAATACAACTGTGAGGGATGCCTCTGGAATCTATCGTGAACGATTGTTGAGATTGTCTCAAGAGTGTGCTCCTGAAACGTCCGAGCATTCGAGTGCATGTTGCTTTCACGCCCGGCTGTGACAAATTGCAGTTTTGCTGGTGTTTGAAGCGTGAGGACGACGGGCCGCTGCTGATGCACGATGTCCGCAGTTTGATGGGTACTCGTTGGGCGGTCCGAAGAGAGAACGTGGCAGGCCCTGCGGGTCATCGCTGCCATGGCTCCGTGCGTGGTAGTGGAGGATGTCCGTGGACTCCCCCTGGTTCGAAGCCGAGATCAAGGCGTGCTGCCGGTTGTCGGCGCGACTCAATGTGCCTCTCGATCAGGCAACTTAGAACGTCGTCCCGACGGCAGTCACTGAAATTGCAGAGGAGATCGGGGCGCATGCTGTCGAAACCATGCGGTCCTGTATTGTGCAACCGGTTCCGGCGGAGTGGTCGATTGGTGAACTCACCCGACCGCGAGAGTTCTCGAAGTACGTTGAATGACACATGGCACGGGCAGCGAAGACATCGTGGAGACAACCATATGGAGGAATGATTTGAGGGCGAGTTGATGGAGAGATAGAACCCACTCGCCCTCTCGCATCGCTCACGCATTGATAATCGAATCGACCCCGCCGCCGCCGAGGAGGGTGTCGTTGCCTGGGATTGCGTCGCCGCCGTCGAGGAGGTTGTTGAGGAGGTCGCCGGTGATCGTGTCGTTGAAGGGCGAGCCGATGACATTCTCGATGGTGGCGAAGGTGTCATTCCCAGCGGCTCCGGTGGCTTTCTTGGTCGCGAGGTTCACGGTCACCGGGCCGGTGGCTGTCTGGTAGCTGACGGTGTCGATGCCGTCGCCGCCGATGAGGGTGTCATTCCCGTCGCCGCCGATCAGCAGGTCGCTTCCCGCACCGCCGGTCAGCTTGTCGTTCATGAGGCCGCCGAGGAGGGTGTCGTTCCCGCTGCCGCCGGTGATGCTGACTGCCCAGGTCGCGCCGGTTGCATCAAAGAGATTATGGAAGGTCGATGCGGTCGCGCTGACGGTCTCGATCTCACCGGTGAACAGATTCAGCGTCACAGCTCCGGTGGGGGCGGTGACGGTGGCTGTGTCGAGGCCCGAGCCGCCCATCACACTGGTGTCGAGGTTGTCGAACTTCAGGGCATCATTCCCACCGTTGCCGATCAGGACATCGGCCCCCAGACCTCCCGTCAGAGTATCGTTTCCGTCGCCGCCCGAGATCGAGTCGTCACCCGCTCCGCCGGTCAACGTGTCGTTCAGATTGCCACCAATGATCGTGTCGTTGCCGCTACCGCCGATGATGCTCACCGCCCAGGTCGCGCCGGTGGCATCGAACATGTTGGCGAAGGTGGAAGCTGTGGCCAGGACGGTCTCGATCTGGCCAGTGGTGAGGTTCAGAGTCACACCGCCAGTCGCCCCACTGACGGTCACCTTGTCGAGCCCCGCACCTCCGACCACGCTGGTATCCAGATTGTCGATCGTCAGCGAGTCGTTGCCCTCGCCGCCATCGAACGTGTCGGCACCGAGCCCGCCGGTCAGCGTGTCGTTGCCGCCGTTGCCGACGAGCGAGTCGTTACCCGCACCGCCGGTCAGCGTATCGTTGAGATTGCCACCGCTGATCGTATCGTTGCCACTACCACCGGTGATGCTCACTGCCCACGTGGCCCCGGTGGCATCGAACGTGTTATTGAATGTCGAACTACTCGCCAGCACCGTCTCGATCTGCCCCGCCGTGAGATTGAGAGTCACACCGCCAGTCGCTCCACTAACCGTCACCTTATCGAGCCCCGCCCCACCAACCACGCTGGTATCCAGATTGTCGATCGTCAGCGAGTCGTTGCCCTCACCGCCATCAAACGCGTCCGCACCGAGCCCGCCGGTCAGCGTGTCGTTGCCGCTTCCGCCGCTAAGGCTGTCGTTGCCTGCTCCTCCGGTCAGCGTGTCGTTGAGATCCCCGCCGATAAGCGTGTCGTTTCCGGAACCTCCAGTGATGTTGACCGACCACGTGGCTCCCGTCGCATCGAAGAGGTTGTTGAATATCGAAGTGCTGGCAGAAACGGTTTCGATCTGTGACGTGGTTAGATTGAGGCTGATCGGACCGGTGGCTCCGCTGACGGTCACCTTGTCATTGCCGATGCCCCCGATCACGCTGGTATCCAGATTGTCGATCATGAGTGAATCGTCGCCGTCTTCACCGTTGAGCGAGTCGGCCCCGGCTTTGCCGTTGAGCAGATCGTTTCCGATACCACCGAACAACCGATCGCTTCCCAGACCTCCGGTGAGCGTGTCATTTCCCCCTTCGCCATAGAGAAAGGTCGGGATCGTTGCGTTCACGGATGAGTCGATTGTGAGGGTGTCGTTTCCGTCTCCCCCATTGACATTGATCTGCGGCGTGCTGGATGCTGAGATCGTGGTCAAACTTTGGCTTCCATTCGCATCGATGCGGATAAAGCCCGAAGAGGATCGAATGGTGATGGTGTCATTTCTGGCGGTTCCGTATACCGTCAACGTTCCCTTGATGAAGGCGTATTCCACTTGATCAATCAAGTTGACTGTAACGGTGGTGCTTGCCGCTTGATTGGCAGTGTCGGTGGCCTGAATCGTCAGGGTAAAAGTGGGATTGCTCTCGAAGTCCAGCCAACCGTTATTTGCGACGGTGATCACCCCAGAGTTGTTGATTGAGAATACCCCAAGGCTGTTCCCAGCGGTGATGGAGTAGGTCAGCATGTCTCCCGGATCGCTGGCGGTCACCGTCGCGACCACGGTTCCATTCGCTGAGTTCTCGGCGAGGTTGA
>JAXMBW010000020.1:0-78140 GCA_046349675.1 Planctomycetaceae bacterium
ACGTACGGAGCCCTGGCGAAGTCAACATTGCTCACGAGCACTGGGAATTTCCAGCAGGCGGCGGACGTGTTGAAACCGCTCTATGCGAAGACCTTAATGGACCGCAACCTGGTTGACCGCCACATCCTCACGCTGGCCAGCCAACTGGCCGAGAAATCGGTCACCGACTGTTACACCTTTGTGCAGCGTCTGTTCGAACCGACGATTCGCGAGGATGCCATGCATCTGCTGGCGGGTTGGGCGATTCGTCACGAGAAGGGACCGGAGCTCTGGAAACTGATCGAAGCGGATCGCGACCTTCCGTCGACCGATCGGGCGACGACCTACCTCGGATTTCTCGAAGGCATCCGGGCGATGGACGTGAAGTGACGCGTGTTTGAGACACTCGCTCCGTCGCTCCCGACTGGTCGTTGAGCGCAATCGATTTCTTGTTGCGGTTTGTCCATGAAGGCAAGTGAATGTCACCCGGGTTGTTGGCTCTGTGTGGTCTGGTCGGCGCGACAACTGCCGTTATCGCCACAGCTGTTCCGTTGGCCCGATGGATGAAGAAGCGGGAAGTCGATCAAGCCCGCGAGGCCTTCCGGCGGCAGCGAGAAACTCTGGAGGCCCGGTTCTTTAGCTTGGCGTCGCAGTCAGGAAAGCCTCGCGGACTACGGTGGGTGCGGTGCGACTGGCAACCGGGAATCGCCTGGGCCCGCGAAGTTCGTTCGGGACTTCTGACCGCATTCGTTTCGATCGAGCTGCACTTTGAGGCCATCGAAGGCGGCGACATGGAAGATGTCGCCGCGGTCAGCACGGTCCGCGACGCATGCGCGGTGTTTCACTATCAGCACGGTCAGTGGGGAACCGGCGGCAAAGCCCTGTTCAACATGAACGCCGACGACGCCATCAGCCGACTACAAGGTCAGTTCGCAGCTGTGGTCCCCTGATGCCGCCACCGCGGTTCCCCCAGCTTCTCACTCAAGAGGCCTTGCGTGGTCCGAGCGGCTGCATGACGTGCTTCATGACCTGTTTGACGATGGCCCAGTGGCTGAACTTGGAACTCCACTGCAGGACCTTGTTGAAGAACCCGGGAACGGCCAGAGTCCGCCCCGCTCGCATCGCGTTGTACCCCGCCAACGCAACGGGGGCAGTCTCCATTGAGTTCCATTGAAAGATCCGGGTGGTATCCATCTTGGCCAGTTCGCCAAAATTCGTTCTGGTCGGCCCGGGGGCCAGACACGTCACGGTCACTCCGGTCCCCGCGAGCTCCGTCTGCAACCCCTCACTCAGGTACCAGACGAACGCCTTTGACGCGTAGTACGTCGCGGCGTTGGGCCCCGGCTGGAAGGCTGCCGTCGAGCCAATATTCAGGATGCGACCTTTCTTACGAGACACCATCGCGGGCAAAAACTGACGTGTCAGCTGGGTCAAAGCGACGATGTTCACCTGCAGCAGCGAGGACATCTCCGCCTCGGGAATCTCGTCGAAATACCCCATGCCGCCGAAGCCTGCGTTGTTCACCAGACAGTCGACCGTCCACCCCGCAGCTGTCACCGCTTCGTAGACGCGCTGCGCTGCCTGGGGCACGGAGAGGTCACACGGAATGACCAGTGTCTGAACACCGTAGGTCTTCGCCAGTCGGTCGGCGAGTGCCTGTAACTTGTCCTGGCTGCGAGCGACGAGGATGACGGATGACTTGTCACGGGCGAAGAGTTCCGCCAATGCCTCGCCAATCCCAGAGGAGGCACCCGTAATCAGAGCAGTTTCAGCAGCCATGTGTGGTCTCAGGAAGATCAGTGTGAGAAGAACGTGGATTGTGTCATCTCACTGGGATCGGAGCAATCTGTCCTCTCCCGCACAGGTGATTCCCGCGACATGGACGCTGTGAGGGGGCGGACGGTTATACTTCATACCTCGCTCCAAGAGACATAACAGCACAGCGATCACTGACAGGAGTTCATCCGATGAGTGGTGACGGGACCTCGCGCGAGGTGATTACGGTTCGTGGACTGATCCGGCCCGAGGAAATGGGGATCACCTACACCCACGAGCATCTCTTTCTCGATGCGATGGATCATTATCCGGGATATGGGTATCAGCTGGTCATCGATGATGAAGACATGATGGCGGGCGAGATCGAGGAGTTTAAGCGACTCGGCGGGCGGACGATCTGTGATGTGACTCTCGATGAGATCGGCCGCGATCCGGTGCGGCTGGCCCGGTTCTCCGAACGCATGGGGATTCACGTTCTGATGGGCGCGGGCTGGTACCGCGACTTTGGATACCCACCCATTGTCGAGGAGATGAGCAGTCGTCAACTCGCGGAAGTCCTCGTCCAAGAGATCGAAGTCGGAGTCGGTAACACCGGCATCCGCGCGGGTTTCATCGGCGAAATCGGGACCGGTCGCCACTTCATCAAGCCAGCGGAGGAACGCGTCTTTCGCGCAGCTGCACTGGCCCAGGCCCAAACCGATGTGGTCATCACCACGCACACGACACGCTGGGGGACACTCGCGATGGAGCAGATCGCCCTGCTTGAAGAGTTTGGGGCGAACCTCTCCCGAGTCATCATTGGGCACCTCGGCGATCGAATTGGCGTGAAGAACCTGCTCCCGATCGCTGAGAAAGGCGTGTATCTCGAAGTCGATAACATCGGGTATCTCGACTATCAGCCGGAGTGGGTCCGTGCGGACAACGTCGCCGGTCTGGTGAAGGAGGGGTTCACTGATCAAGTGCTGCTGTCCGAGGACATCTGCATGCTGAACCACCTGAAGTACACGGGAGGCAAAGGCTACGGGTATCTGCTGGAGACCTTCGTCCCGATGTTGCGGGACCGTGGCGTGACCGACGAACAGATTCACCAGATCATGGTCGTGAATCCGGCGCGGGCCTTCTCACGGAGACGCCGCGATGCTGTCTGAACTGATGCAGCGTTTGAACTTCCAGCCGATCATCAACGCAGTGGGGTATGCCACACGCGTGAGCGGAAGCTGCCCGCACCCCGACATTATCGACGCCGTGCGCGAAGCGAGCTCGCGTTTCTGGGAGGTCGACGACCTGCTGACCGCAGCCAGTACGCTGATACGTGAGTCGACGGGCGCCGAGGCGGGAATCGTGACCAGCGGAGCCAGCGCTGCTCTCGCGCTGGCAGCTGCAGCTTGCCTGGCGGGGAACGATCCCGACATCATGGACCGGTTACCCGACACCACCGGATGTGCGCGGGACGAGATCATCTATCCGATCTCTGGGCCGTATGACTACGACCACCCCATTCGACTCGCCGGGGCGAAGCTGGTGACGGTCGACTATCGGGCCGACGATGCGATCGCACGCATTGAACGAGCGATCACACCACGCACTGCGGCGATCGGGTATGTGTGGCTGACCTTGCGAGAGATGCCCGACATCGGAGCGCTGGTGGAGCTGGCCCATCGGCATGGAGTTCCAGTGATCGTCGATGCCGCGTGTGCCCTGCCTCCGGCGACGAACCTGACTTCGATTATTGGTCGCGGGGCCGATCTGGTGGCCTATAGCGGCGGAAAACATCTGGGCGGACCACAGGCGTCGGGGATCTTGTGTGGGCGTGAGGAGTTGATCCGCAGTGCCTGGGTCCAGATGGTCGACATGGATGTGCGAGCCGGAACATGGTCATTGCAGCGCTGGGTCGATGATGGCTGGATCTCGCGTTCACCCCGCCACGGAATCGGCCGATCGATGAAGGTGAGCAAGGAATCGATCGTGGGACTGATGGCAGCTCTCGCACGCTATGCAAAGCGTGATCATGCGGCGGAGTATGCGAGCTGGAAGGCCACTATCGCCCAGATTCACGCAGGTGTCCGGGACCTGAAACCTCTCCGAGTGACAGCTCTGGACACCGCCCTCAACGGCCAGAAGATCCCGTTACTTCAGATCGAAACGGGCGAGGCTCCAGTGGGTTTGCGGGCGCGAGATCTCGTTCTGGCCCTCAGACAATGGCGACGCAAGATCGTCCTTGCAGAAGATGAGCAATCCCCCGACCGGGTGTTTCTCTATGCCCAATGCCTGCAGCCGGGAGATGCCGAAGAAATCATCGCGGCAATTCAACACATCACCCATGAGCATCAGGAGCGGACCACGCGATGACACATTCCGCTGACTCACTGATCCGCAATGGCCAGGTCTACGACGGAACCGGCAGCCCGCCCCAACGTGTCGACATCCGAATCGTGCAAGGGCGAATTCAGGAGATCGGCCCGAATCTCAAACCTCAGGGTGAGGAACTGGTCGAGGCGGACGGCTTGATCGTGGCTCCCGGTTTGATTGACCTGCATGTCCATGTCTTCAGCGGGATCGGGCTCTACTCGATCGATCCCTTTGAAGCGGGTCTGCGAACCGGCGTGACGACAATGCTCGACACCGGGACGGCGGGGGCACTGACCTATGCCAACATGGCCCGCTTCATCATGCCCGCTGCGGCCGAGGACATTTACGCCCTGCTGAACATCTCGATGATTGGAGCGATCCAGGGACACCCCGACTTCCCGCCATTCATGGGGGATCTCAACGACGGGCGGCATGCTCACGTTCCCTCCGCCGTCGAGTGCGTGAAGCGATTCCCCGATCGGCTGGTCGGGATGAAGGTCCGATTGACCTCGGGCCTGGCGAACTACGACGAGAAGAATGAGTGGGCCGGCTTTCACGGGGTGTTCGAAGCGGCCGACCTCACTCGGCGTCCCTGCATGATCCACCATGCAGCTTCGAAGATCCCGACCGAGACCGTGCTGAAGACTTTACGTCCGGGGGACATTTACACCCACCTGTACAACCCACATCCCGATCATGTGTTCGACCTGCATGGGGCACCGCTCGATGCCCTTCTGGAGGCTCGATCACGCGGTGTTCTCTTTGATGTGGGGCACGGTGTCGGGGCATTCGCCTGGAGAGTGGCTGAGCCCGCCTGCCAGAAGCACGGCTTCTGGCCTGACACGATCAGCACCGACATTCATCACTTCAACCTGCACGGTCCGGTCTTCGACATGCCGACCACGATGAGCAAGTTTCTCTACCTCGGCATGCCGCTGGAACTGGTCATCCAGGCCTCAACATCGGCCCCTGCTGCCGCCATGGGGTTGCAGGACCGGGTCGGCACGTTGAAAGTCGGGCAACAAGCTGACATCGTTCTCATGAGGCATGAACGTGGAAACTTTCCACTGGTCGATGTCGAACAGCAAACCCGACTTTCGCCCGAACGACTGGCCGCTGTGAGAGTCTGCAAGCAAGGACGCTGGGTGGATTGCGATCTCACCTCCCCCTCTGGCGAAAGAATCCCGCGCCGCTGAACACTCGTGGTTGTTTCGACCCTCCTCCTCTGAGCGCCTCTGGAACTCAATGAAAACAGCCCCGAGGATTAGTACTCCCCGGGGCCGTTTGAATCGGTTCTTCGATCGTCGATGAGTTACCGCGATCACGACTCTACGAGTAGATGATCGAGTCGGAACCACCGCCACCGACAATCGTGTCCACACCGCCGCCGCCACGCAGGATGTTGTTGCCCGAGTTCCCCGTCAGCTGATCGTTGTAGATGGAACCGGTCAGATTCTCGATCTGAGAGAGTGTGTCGACGCCAGCTCCCCCAGACGACTTATTAGTCACAAGGCTGACGATCACCACTGAACCCGCTGTGGAGTAGTTGGCCGTGTCGGAGCCTGCTCCACCGATGATGATGTCACTTCCTCCGTTGCCGGTGAGAAGGTCATCTCCGGAACCGCCCGAGAGCGTGTCATTCAGGTCTCCGCCACTGATCGTATCGTTCCCGTTTCCGCCAGTAATCGACACAGCCCAAGTGGCCCCGGTGGCATTCAGAATATTGTTATATGTCGAAGTGCTCGCGTTCACCTTTTCGAGCTGGCCAGCTGTCAGGTTCAGGTTCACCGCACCCGTGGCCCCCGAGAGGTTGGCGGTGTCTGTCCCGTTCCCGCCGATGACACTGGTGTCGAGGTTGTCAAAGACCAGCGTGTCGTTCCCCTCACCTCCGTCCAGAACATCGGCTCCAGTCCCACCGGTCAGCGAGTCGTTGCCGCCGTTGCCGACCAAACTGTCGTTGCCCGCCCCTCCATTGAGGGTGTCGTTCATGTTGCCACCGATGAGCGTATCGTTGCCATTGCTGCCCGTCAGCGACACGGCCCATGTGGCTCCAGCGGCATTCAGAGTGTTGTTATAGCTGGAGGTTCCGACACTGGCCCTTTCGATCTGGCCAATGGTCAGATTCAGGTTCACCCCAGCTGTGGCTCCTGATACTGTCGCGGTGTCGATCCCATTGCCACCGACAACACTCGTGTCGAGGTTGTCGAAGATCAACGAGTCGTTGCCTTCCCCGCCATCCAAGGCATCAGCCCCTGCCCCACCGACGAGGGAGTCGTTCCCACCGTTGCCGACCAGGCTGTCGTTACCGGCTCCTCCATTGAGGGTGTCATTCATATTGCCGCCGAGGAGCGTGTCGTTGCCGTTGCTGCCTGTCAAAGACACAGCCCACGTCGCACCAGCGGCATTCAGGGTATTGTTATAGCTGGAGGTCCCGACACTGGCCCTTTCGATCTGGCCCAATGTGAGGTTCAGGTTCACTGCTGCGGTGGCTCCCGACACTGTCGCGGTATCGGTTCCATTGCCACCGACGACGCTCGTATCGAGGTTGTCGAAGTACAGCGAGTCGTTACCTTCCCCGCCGTCCAGGGCATCGGCTCCAGCCCCGCCGGTCAAGTTGTCGTTCCCGCCGTTGCCGACGAGACTGTCGTCACCCGAGCCACCACTGAGGGTGTCGTTCATATTGCCGCCGATGAGCGTGTCGTTGCCGTTGCTGCCCGTCAAAGAGACAGCCCACGTCGCACCAGCTGCGTTCAGAATGTGGTTGTAACTGGAGGTTCCGACGCTGGCCTTTTCGATCTGGCCCAGAGTCAGGTTCAGGTTGACTCCCGCAGTGGCTCCCGACACTGTGGCGGTATCGGTCCCATTGCCACCGAGCACGCTCGTATCGAGGTTATCGAAGTTCAGCGTGTCGTTGCCTTCCCCACCATCCAGAACATCCGCCCCGGTGCCGCCGGTCAAGTTATCGTTGCCGCCGTTACCGACCAGGCTGTCGTTCCCCGCCCCTCCATTGAGGGTGTCGTTCATGTTGCCGCCGATGAGCGTGTCGTTGCCGTTACTGCCCGTCAGCGATACGGCCCATGTGGCTCCAGCGGCATTCAGAGTATTGTTGTAACTGGAGGTTCCGACACTGGCCTTTTCGATCTGGCCCAGAGTCAGATTCAGGTTGACTCCCGCAGTGGCTCCCGACACCGTCGCGGTATCGGTCCCGTTGCCCCCGATGACGCTTGTATCGAGGTTGTCGAAGTTCAGCAAGTCGTTGCCTTCTCCACCATCGAGGACATCAGCCCCTGCTCCGCCGGTGAGAGTGTCATTTCCATCGCCACCGCTGATTCGGTTCGCGTTCGAGTCACCCGTCAGGGTATCGTTAAAGCTGGAGCCGATGAGGTTCTCGACTCCCGAGATCGTGTCTGTTCCCGCCCCCACCGTGTTTTGAGCGGTCAGCGTGGCGAGCGACACTTTGACTGCGGTCGTTGCCTGAATGTAGCTCAGCGTGTCGATACCCGAGCCGCCATCGATGGTGTCATTCCCGCGGCCGCTCACGAGCGTGTCGTCCCCGTCACCACCTTGCATACTGCCGACAATCGTGGTCCCCAGCGACGAATCCAGCCGCAAGAGATCGTTCCCTCCGAGACCCACCAGGTTCACCCGCGTCAAACTCGTCAGCAGGATACCCGTATCGGTGACGGAGTAGCCGTCATCAATCTTGACGATTCCGCCCACACTGAATACGCGGATGATGTCGTTGCCGCCTGATCCGGTGACCGTGAGGACGCCTGAGACCACTCCCGGTGTCAGTGGCGTTGATTCAAAGGCTCCGATGTCGACGGTCCCGGTGGCGATTCGCGAATATCCGACTCCCCGCTGGTCGGTTAACAAAGCAGCATTCCCGGACGTCGGATCGACTGCAAAGGCGTTGTTCCCACGATTCAGCGCGGGGCTGTCCAGCTTAAGAGCATGAGTGGCGGTCGGGCCGCCGTTGTTCTGAAGTGGTCCAATCTTGGGGTCGAACGGAGTCGCAGCTGTGCCGACGAAATTTCCATTGGCACCAGGTGTCGTCCCCACAGTGGCTGTGAGGCCGGTTCCCAAATCAGCTCCAATGAGGCTGTAACCGACACTCACGGTCCCGGATGTCGGCGCCATGAAATCGGGAGCGGTTCCCGAATCGGTGTTGAGGGCGACAATGCTGTTGCGGATAGTCAGATTCGAGGTGTCGCCATAGATCGCACCTCCGACACTCGCGGTGGCTTGGTTTCCGGTCAGCGTGCTTTGGCTGATGAGGATCGCGCCGCCCGCCTGAACGAAGATGGCACCGCCGTCAGCATCGGTTCCCGTCGTCGAATTCCCCGAGAACGTGCTCTGGCTGACGGTGACACTCCCGCCATCGGAGAAGATCGCTCCGCCACTGGCGTTGTTTCCCGTCGTGGAATTCCCCGATAACGTACTGCGTGAAACGGTCACCGAACGTTCTGATGCATAGACCGCGCCGCCTTCCGCACGCAGTCCCGACGTACTGTTGCCAGACAACGTGCTGCGATCGAGCTGGACAGCTCCGAACGAGAAGATCGCTCCTCCGCTCGAATCGTTACCGGCCGTGGAGTTCCCTGACAACGTACTCTGATAGACGTTCACATCGCCGAAGTTCGAGGCCACAGCTCCACCGCCGGCGTTGATATGGGCCGTCGAGTTCCCGCTCAGCGTTGACAGAGAAAGCGTGATCGAACCGCTGTAGGCGGCGATCGCTCCACCGCCTGCATTGCTTCCCGTCGTCCAGTTTCCGGACAACGTCGACTCGCTGACCACCACGGGGCCGAAGTAACTCAGAATGGCACCGCCATCGGAGTCGGTCCCGGTGGTCGAGCTGGCTGTAATCTGGCTGCGCTCGATCGATAGCGTCCCCGCGGACGTGGAGCGAATGGCACCGCCTCCCTGGCTGTTCGCAGTCGTTTTTCCACGGGTGAGCGTCAGTGACTCGATGGTCACGTCGCCCGCAGTGATCCCGAAAATGCGGGAGAGATTTTGAGCATCGATGACGGTATTCGAGGTCCCGTTCCCGGTGATCCTCAGTGAGTCCGTGATGTTCATCTGCCCCAGGCTGAGGTTGATCGTCCCGTTCAAGCCCGGAGCGAACGAAATGGTGTCAGCCCCACTCAGCCCATTCGCAGCAAGGACCGCTTCGCGCAGGGTGGTCAGTCCGTCGCCGCTGGTCGTATTGTCAGCCAGACTGTTGACGACGATCGCCGCCAGCAACGTTCGGTCTTCGAGTGCGTGTCCCCGGCTCAGGACACGTTGAGTCACCCCCGAACATTTCCGAGAACTCCCGAAGAGCGACTTCCAGGTGGACGTGACTTGCTGTTGCCAAAACCGAGCAATTCGACCACTGATTGAATTGAGCATCTGGGGGGCAATCCGGAAAACACAGGAGATCAGAGCCATGGGGGAGAACACCACTGTCGAGAGTGGATCAGGCTCCATGTGACTATGTTTCCTGTTTTCGATTCGTGATCGAATTACTCACCAGCCAGAAAGCCATCCATTCGTTTTTTCGGGGTACGAAGCCGGTTACGTTGTCCTGGTAAAATGATCGGACGGTGTTTAACGAAACGGTGCGACCCCGATTGCACCAGACATGCACAGTTTAATGTTCGTAGCAAGGGGGCGGGCTGCATCAGGTAGATCGATGAAGACTGGTAACGATTCACACTCTGAGCCAGATCGAAGTATCGGGAGGGGAGAGCCGGCCTCATGTGCATGCCGTCCACATGCACACCTCTCTCGCCATTGTTGGCTTCACCAGAACTGCAACCAGCTATCCAAAATAAAAACACGCAAGGGAGCTGTGGGCCGACGAACTCCCCTGCGTTTGCCAGCAACCAGGCCAGCTTCACAACTTTAGGAGGTGAACGCCTGACGAGAGGGCGAATACCCGCAAACCTCCGCAATTGCAGCCTAAACCCGCGAACGCTTGCAGCCTCCACCGCAGGCGTCACACTCAATTTGCTGGATCAACACGACGCTTAAGGTGCCCCAATATGCGGATCGCAGTCGGCGGAATCTCTCACGAGACCAGTTCCTTCTCCAAACTTCCGACCCGAGTGGCTGACTTTGAAGCCGGGTTCGGGATCTATCGCGGCCCGGAGATCTTCAAACGCTTCACCAATACGAATATCTGTACCGGAGGTTTCATCGACGGGGGAAAGAAGCACGGATTCGAGATCGTGCCCCTGTTGTGGGCCTTTGCGTATCCCGCCGGTCTGATCGTGCGAGAAGATTACGAAGCACTTAAGCAGGAGTTCCTCGACCGGTTGAAGGAAGCAGAAGCGGAGGGTGGCCCCGTCGACGGTGTGCTGCTCGATCTGCACGGAGCGATGGTGATCGAGGGAATCGATGATGGTGACGGTGACTTCGTCGAAGCGGTCCGAAAGTACCTTGGCCCCGATCGCCCGGTGGTGGTGACTTTCGACCTGCACGGGAATCACACGCAGCGGCGGGTCGATGCCGCCACGGCGATCATCGGTTTCGACACCTATCCGCACGTCGACATGGCAGAGCGGGGGCGCGAGGCTGCCGACTTGATCGTGCGGACGATTCGACACGAAGTTCAGCCGGTGATGGCTCTGCGTCCGATCCCGATGTTCTGGGGAACTCCGACACAGGTGACCGCTCATCCTCCAATGAATGAGGTGCTGCAACGGGTTCACGACCTGGAGAAGCGGCCGGGAATTCTCTCGGTCACGATCTCGACCGGGTTCCCCTGGGCCGATGTTCCGGATGTGGGAGTCAGCGTCATCGTCGTCGCGGATCGAGATCAGGCTCTGGCGACTGCAACCGCGGAAGAGCTGGCGTCGTGGGTCTGGGACAATCGTCAACGCTGGTATGCACCACCGACCCGCGTTCGCGATGCGATCCGACAAGGAGAACAGCTGGGCCGCTACCCGATCATCCTGGCCGATCAAGCTGACAACACGGGAGGTGGGGCTCCGGGCGACTCGACAGAGATCCTGCGAACGTTCATTGACCTCAATCTGCAGGATGCGGTGGTGCTCTACATCGTCGATCCCGAGGTCGCCCAGCTGGCCCACCAGGCGGGAGTCGGCCAGCGAATTCAGGTTCAGGTCGGTGGCAAGTCTGATCCGATTCAGGGTCCGCCGGTCGAGATGAACGCCGAGGTCATGGCGATCTCGCATGGCGACTTCACCTACGACGGGCCGATGTATGCGGGGCTGACCGGCAACATGGGTTGCTCAGCCTGGCTTCAGCAGGACGGAGTTTCGGTCGTCGTGGTCACTGCGGCTGAGCAACCGTTGGGACCGGCGTTCGCCAAGACACTCGGGATCGATTGTCCGGCGATGAAGTACATTGCGGTGAAGTCCTCGGTTCACTTCCGGTCGGGCTTTGAACGGTTCGCGGGCTCGATCACTAACGTCGATGCGGCGGGGACACATACTCACGACTTCACCCAGCTGGCCTACAAGAAACGAACTCGCCCGGTGTTCCCGGTGGAGATTCCGCCGCAAAGATAGTCGGTGACTCGCGTCCGCCTCGAAGATATAATTTCCGACTGATGCGAAATTCTCTCACCAGTCATTTTGTGGATGAGTTGCTTGTCTGACCTGTCCGTCCCCGTTGACCAACTGCAAACCCCCTCCGGGCGACGGGCATGGCTGCGTCAGCAGGGGATCGCTGCCCTCGGATGGGGACTCCTGGGACAACAGCTGCGACTGGCAAGTGCCGAGCCGTCGAAGGCTCCTCGACTCGCCGGGTTCGGGAACGCGAAGTCTGTCCTGATTATCTTTGCCAGTGGCGGCCAGAGTCAGATCGATACCTGGGACCCGAAACCCGATGCTCCGCCCGAGATTCGTGGAGCCTTCAATTCCATCGCGACAGCGATCCCGAACGTTCGGTTTTGCGAGCACATGCCGCGGATCGCCCAGATCGCCGACAAGCTGTGCGTGGTCAGGAGCATGGCCCACGAGGATCTCGACCATGGGTCGTCGTTTCATCTCGCGATGACCGGGCGTTACCACCGCCGACGCAGCTCCAACGATCCGCCCGACCTCACCGATGCCCCATGCATGGGTGCTGTGTTGCAACGGGTGCAGTTGCCCTCCCGGTTTCCTCAGACAGCTGTGAATTTGAATGGGCCTGCCGAGGTGCCGCTCGTGCTCGGACCGGGCCAGTTCGGGGGCTTCCTCGGGAAGAGTTACGACCCGCTCACTCTCGGGGATGTCAGTCGGGGAGATCTGGCGATTCCGTCCCTGGAGCCGCGACTTGATCTGCCCGTTTCGCGGATGCGGGCTCGTGAGTCGTTGCTGCGGTCGATTGAGCAGTCGATCCCGGAAAGCCAGCGTGATGTGCTGTGGACCGACAAACAGGCCCGCTACCGCGACGCCTTCGAGATGTTGTCGCAGGAGGACACAGCTCGCGCATTCGAGCTGCACCGAGAGGCTCCGGAGCTGAGAGACCGTTACGGGCAGAACCGCTCGGGGCAGGCCTGCCTGCTGGGTCGGCGGCTGGTCGAGGCAGGTGTCCCGCTGGTGACGGTGATGTGGAATCACAACAACCGGGGGCAGGACATCGACCCGAACAGCAGCGACCTGTACGGCTGGGATAATCACAACGACATCTTTGAGGGCTTGCAGCATCGTCTGCTGCCGCGCTTTGACCAGAGCTTCTCAGCCTTGATTGAAGATATGGACCAGCGCGGGCTGCTCGATGAGACGCTGGTGATCGGGATGGGTGAGTTCGGCCGCGCCCCGCTCGTGGCTGTGGAACGAAACTTTGCGGGGATCAGCCCGGGTCGTAAGCACTGGAGCAGCGTCTACTCGATCGTCATGGCTGGGGCGGGAGTGTCGCGCGGAGCGGTGGTCGGAGCCTCGGATTCGCGCGGGGCTTACCCGCTGACCAACTCGTACGGCCCGTGGGATGTGACAGCTACGATCTTCTCCGCTCTGGGCATCGACCCGGCGACCCACTACTTTGACCACTTCAGCCGTCCTTATACGATGAGCGAAGGAAAGGTCATGCAGGCGGTGTACGCGTGAGCTGGGCCTCGCCATAACAGTAATTGAGGAAGATGAGTTAACCACGAAATACACGAAGCACACGAAAGGGTCGGTGGATTCGATGGGGAGCTTAGAAGCACAGTCTCATTGCACAGGTACAAGACTGAAATAGCGATGTCTATACACCCTTCCTTTTCGTGTGCTTCGTGTCTTTCGTGGTTCAAAATTCTTCAACCTACCCCAACCGACCGAACTGGCGGTCGAGTTCGTTCTTTGACAGCTTCAGCGAGGTCGGGCGGCCGTGGGGGCAGTGGTGGTGGTCGTCGCAGAGGTGACGCTGTTCGAGCAGTGAGGCGATCTCTTCGGGGGAGAGACGCTGTCCCGCTTTAATCGCAGCCTTGCACGACATCATGTGCAGGAGGCTGTCGAGCAGGTCGCGGCGGGTGATCTTTTCGTCCTGGGAATCGATCTTGTCAATCACCGACTTGAGCAGATCGGCGGGGTCAGCCCGGCGGATCAGCGTGGGGATGCCGCTCAAGGCCACCGTGTTGCCACCGAACTCCTGGACCAGCAATCCCAACTCGGCCAGCAGCTCGGTGTTGTCGAGAGCGATCGAGACCTCGCGGGGAGTCAGCTCGACGGGGATCGGGACGAGCAACCGCTGAACCTCAGCTGTCTTGTTCAGAATCCGTTCGCGCAGCTGCTCGTACATGATGCGTTCATGCAGTGCGTGCTGGTCGATAATGTGGACGCCATCGGGGGTCTCAACGACCAGATAGCAGTCGTGGACCTGCATCGCCCGCACATCCCCAGCTGCGCTGGTGGAGGGCAGTTCGGTGGCTTTGGCGGTGGCTGTGAGAGTCGGCGCTGGAAGAGATGAGAGAACCCGGCTGGCGATGGCTCGGGACCACCGGGGAATGGGCGGAACGTCGACTCGACTCCAGGCAGAATCGGATCGCGAGGCTTTGTGGGGCGAGGGACTGGCAGGCGGAGTGGATGACCGCTCCAGAACGTGGTTCACATCGCGGGAGATATCGATCGAGGGAAACTCGGGCTCGGGTTCGCCCGAGTCCTCGGAGAACGGGAATGGGAGTCCGCCCGCAGGGCAAAGTTCGACTCGCGCGGGCGCAGGGCGGCCCTCCGCGGGTCTCCAGTCGGCCAGCTGGGACTGGGCCCAGTTCGACAGCTCTTCCTCGACCACCAGCTGGGGCGGGGGAGCGACAGCTGAGGTCGACTCCTGCTCGTCGAAGTGCAGATCGTGAACCGGAGCCTGTTCGAGAGTGCTGCCGAGCGTCCCCCTTCTTCCCACCGCTCGGGATGAGCCGGTCGGTATTGAGGACTCCGCCGAGGTCCATGCCCAAAAACTTCGACCGGATCGCGGAGAGGATCAACCGGAAGAGTGCGCTGCTGTCGAGGAACCGCACCTCGCTCTTCGTCGGGTGGACGTTCACATCGAAGGACTCGGGCGAGGCCTCCAGAAACAAGAACGCGACCGGTTGCCGACCAACCATCAACAGCCCACGGTAAGCCTCGTTGACAGCATGCTGCAGCGACCGGTCCTGAATCCAGCGACCATTGAGAAACAGGTACTGATGCTTGCGAGTGGTGCGCGATTGTTTCGGATGCCCGACGAAGCCCCACACGCGATTGCCATCGCGATGCATCTCAATCGGGATCAGGTCTTTCGCCAGCTCACCTCCGTAGAACAGCTCCAGCCGTTCGAGCAGCCGCTGCGTGGCGGGCAGTTCGTAGACGGTGCGGTCGTTGTGCTTGAGGGCGAGGTGCAGGTTGGGGTTCGCCAAGGCGATGCGGGTGAACTGTTCGGAGATATGGCCGAACTCAGTCGAAGGGTTCTTAAGGAACTTGCGGCGGACGGGGGTCGTGTAGAACAGCTCACGGACCTCGATCGAGGTACCGACCGGACAGCCGCAGGGGACGACAGGTTGAGCCTCGCCGCCGTCGACGACCAGCTCCGAGCCGAGGTCGGAATCGGGTTGGCGGGAGCGGATTCGCAGCTTCGAGATTTCGGCGATCGAGGCGAGAGCTTCGCCGCGAAAACCCATCGACCGGACGTGGAACAGGTCGTCAGCACTCCGCAGCTTGCTGGTCGCGTGCGGGGCGATTGCCAGTGGCAGGTCGTCGGGATGGATTCCTTCGCCGTCGTCGACGATACGGATCAGGTCAGCTCCGCCGCGCTGGATCTCGATTTCGATGTGCGTGGCCAAGGCATCGATCGAGTTTTCCAGCAGCTCCTTGATGACACTCGCCGGACGCTCGATCACCTCTCCAGCTGCGATCTTATTGATCACGCTGTCGGAAAGCTGTTGGATTCGGGGGGCCTGATCCGTGGTGGCCGACATGGCATCCGTTCCGCGAATGGGGGTGAGTGAGAGCCGTGGAAAGTGTACTCGTGAGGGGGGCAAAGGGGGAGAGTGCTCCCGGGTCACACGTTCGGGCCATCTGCCCGGGGGTGCGGGCCGAATTTCGGGTCGCGGGGGGCAGCTGCGGCCCGAAACCCAGGAAAAACCGGCGAGAATCGCCAGCTTGGGCCCGGTTTCAAGAACTCACTTGGCAGAGATCGCCTCCCCGCATAAACTTCGGTTTCACAGCCTGCCTGGTAGTGTAACGGTTAGCACTAGTGATTCTGAATCACTCAGTCGGGGTTCGAATCCCTGCCGGGCAACTTTTTTCTTTTGGGTATGTGATACGGCTCGGGTAATTCCCTGCGATCAGCTCTCACGGAGACGAGATGTCCGCTCCACTGGGACGCCTTGGCTTCCCAATCAATTGCGATAAATCTGAAATCGCCCTCGCCGGAATGTCGGGGGATTGAGCAACGACTCGGCCTCGGGAGGTGGGGGTGGCGTCGGAAAGCTACGAACTTCCCACGGCAGACCGATTACGGTGACCAGCATCGGCTCCTGGCCCGCGTATCGTTCCACCAACATTTCGATCGCTTGATAAGCGTGCTTGGATTTCAAGACCTCGACCAGATTTTCAAAGCCGTTGATGTCTTCGCCATCGACCGTGAGAATTCGGTCATTGATCTGCAGCCCGGCAATATGCGCCGGCGAATCGACTTGAATGCTAATCACCGGACACCCCGGGCGATTGTCGAAGGCGACCGCATTTCCCACGACTCCGATGAAGATCTCGGACCGTTCACTGACATCGAGCCCCGGGAATCCCAAACGCATGGCCAGTATTTCGGCATCCGTCAGATGGAGGCTGCGAACGTGAAAGACCCCCATGACCGGCAAGTGCGACAACCTCCGGATTTGCCACAGATCCGCAGAGGTCCCCTTCCAGCTGCGGGGCAGGATGACATTGGCGATCCGTTGACTTGACCGGACAGGTTCGGCATCGAGCTTTGCCCGTAGCTCCCGATCGTTGTCATCCCGATCATACTGGATCACAGCGTTCAGCCTTCGCAGCGACCGCGTCGCCCGCTCCTCGCGGAGGCGGGAATGGCTGTGCAGGATTCTTTTCACGGCCGCTTGATGCGGACTGAACGACAGGCTGATCTCTTCAAGCTTTTGCTCCAGATCGTCGGCCTGTGGCAGCGGCGTTTGCAGCCAGATCTGCTCCAGGGCGAGGAGGATGCGTTCGCCCATTTCGCCCGAGACTTGATGCAGAACCACCACCAACGGTTCGAACGCGCTGGCCCCCATCGCCACCAGGCGGTTGAAGGCCTGCTGCCGGATGCCAAACTCTTCGGACTGAAGTTCCTCCACCGCAGAAACGATCTCGGGAGGAATCACCACGGATGGGGTTTCTCCCTCCGACTCGGCATTCGGAGGCGACGCCGGCTCCGAACCCGGGGTCATTGGAACCGCAGTGGGAGAGGGCTCGGCGGGGGGAGGTGACTCCGCTTTCAGCAGCGGTCCAGTCCCCAGCAACAGCCCACACACAATCACCAGACACAGCGGGGGGACAAACATCCCTGGCCCGACACACCGGGGCGACGTTTCAGACTCCAGATGGATGGCTCGCGTGTCCAGAGATCTCTCCCTTCAGCTGCGGAACCGACAAACTCTCAGTCAGCTTGCACCGAGAACCGTGGGGAATACGCCACGGGGCGGGGCTTCTCTTTCGCGGGTTACTTGGCGGGTTCAGCGGGCTTCGCTTCTTCCGCGGGTTTCGCGGGCTCAGCGGGTTTGGTCTCCAGACCACCGATCACCTGCAGTTCGGGCATGGCGGCTTTCAGAGCAGCGATCCCTTCTGGGGTGACTTTCGACTCGAACACAAACACTCGCTTGAGCTTCTTCAACCCGTGCAGCTGGGCGAGTCCGGCGTCGGAGACCTGGGTTCCGTAGAGATTCAGGTAGGTCAGGTTCTCCAGCCCGGCAAGGTGGGCGAGTCCCGCATCGGTGATCGCGGTCTTTTCGAGGTGGAGACGCTCCAGCGTCTTCATATCCTTGATGGAGGCCAGACCGGCGTCGGTGATTTTCGTCCGGGCCAGATTCAGCCAGACGACATTGGCCAGCTTGCCGACCGAGACCAGGGCCTGATCGTTGACCTCCTTGTCGGCCAGGTGCAGCGTCACATCGAGACGGGGATCGTTCTGGGCGATCGCCATCACGTTACCGCCCAGCGCTTTGATCGCTGCCACAGCTTCCGGATTGGGAGGCGTCGCCGCATCCTCTGCACGCACAGCTGTCGCAAACAGTGCCAGACAGAGCATGTATTGCATGAGCTTCATCGCTAACTCTCCAAGATGTTGAACTGCATGCTCCGGCGGTCCATTGTCTCGCCGAATGGTGTTCCCACAGTATAGCAGACGAGTCGCCCGGCGGGGAAAGCGTCGAGGGGGCCAGCGAGGATTCGCGACTCGATCAAACTTTCTCGTGGTGATGACGGTTATGTTTTTGCAGTGGCCTGCGAGGTCGCGCCCTCCCGGTGTCCAGGCTGCCCATAAACCGATCCTCACTTTCCGTGCCCCCATCTTGAAATCCGAGCGTGAGTTCGGCGACTTCGACCGAACCGGCGTGTCGCGCGAATCGCCCCGTTGACGCTGCGAACCGTTATCGGATACATAACCGCCAAACGTAGGAATTCGGCGTGCTCACACGCTTCGCGGGGAATTGTCTGCTGTGGCCATGAAACCTTTGGATGTCTCTCGTTTTCATCAGGACGAGGAGTTCTCGAAACTCCTCGTCGGGCGTCGAGACGTCGATCTGGTCACCGCCGCCCTCGAAATCGCTCGTGATGCCGACCCTGAACTCAGCTTCCAGCCGACTCGCGATTGGATTCAGCAACGCGCCGATCAGCTGACGTTGAAAATCGCCAGCTGTGCCGATGAGCGCGAGATGCTGGAGCAGCTCGTTCAGTGCCTGTCGGGTGAGTACGGTCTGCGGGGTGACGACGATTGCTTCTCCCGGGCCGAGAGCAGCTTCCTGCCGCAGGTCATCGCGACTCGTCGCGGCCTGCCGATCACGTTGTCGCTGTTGTACTGTGCTGTCGCGGAACGACTCGGCATCGCTCTCCAGCTGGCACCGGCTCCGCAGCATGTCGTTTGCCGTTTGAAGACCGACCGCGCGGTGTTGTACGTCGATCCGTTCACTGAGGGACGCGTCCTGTCCGAAGCGGAGTGCCTGGCGTGGCTCAGTGTGCGTACGCAAATCGCCCCCGAGGTCCTGCTCCCCACCTTGAAACCCGCAGCTCCCCGCGTGGTGGTCGAGCGGATGTTGCTCAACCTCAAGAATCTCTACGTCAAGCAGTCGAACTGGGCGGCACTGTGGCCCGTGCAGTATCGCCTGACCGCATTGAACCCAACTTCGGTCGAGGCCTGTCGCGATCTAGGCATCATCGCAGCACATGCCGGGCGGCACGGAGTTGCGGTCACGTTGCTCCGAGAATGTGTCCCCCAGCTGAGCGAGCCCGACAAGACGGTGGTCATGCAGCAGATCGCCGATTCCGCCCGCAAGCTGGCGCAATGGAACTGAGGGGGCGGAGGCTTCTGAAGCCGTTCCCAGTTCTGTCTTCATGAGCAAAATGAACAGACAGGAATGTCTGTTCCACAGAACTCCACAGTGGGACACACATTCCTGTCTGTCCGATCCGAATGCCAGCTCCGAACACGCTCTATCTGTCACCTGAGGTCGATCGTGAAAGACTCGGAGACGGCATCACTTCACGCTCCTCAGCTGGTCTCGCCCGCTCGCCGGGTTGAGAATCTCGTTGCGAGGTTGCTCTGCGTCGGCGTCCTTGTCGGAACGTTGATTCGCTGGCTGGGGCGCTGGCACTGGCTATGCGAGCTCACGACGCATTTTATCGTCCAGGCGACTGTTCTGGCTGCAATTGCCACGCTGTTGCTGGCCCTCCGTCGTCACTGGAAACTGGCGGGAATTACTGCCTGTTTAACACTCATCAACGCAGCGGAGTGGGTGCCATTCTTCTTGCCCGCGAGTCAGCCCGCAGTCACGTCCACGACCGGAGAACGCCTCGTCGTCGTCACGGCCAACGTCTATTCGCGAAATCGTCAGTCCGAAGACTTGTACCGCTGGCTGAAGTCGAGTCAGGCTGATGTCGTATTCATCAGCGAGGTCGATCCCTGGTGGGCGGGGCAAATTGAGTCTTGGAAAGCGGACTGGCCGCACCAGACCGTGCTCCCACGGCCTGATAACTTCGGCCTCGCACTGATCAGCCGGCACCCCTTTGCTCAATCGGAAATAGTTTACCTTTCGAGTCTGATTCCAGCTGTCGAGTGCCAGCTCGAAACCCCGATCGGTCGCTGGTCGGTCGTCGGGCTCCATCCCCTGCCACCTGCGGGAGGAGAATACTCCCGGCTGCGAAATGAGTACTTGATCGACGCGGCGAAACACATCCAGAAAATCCCCGCACCGAGAATCGTTCTGGGCGACCTGAACAGTTCGTCTTCGTCCCCCGTCTTCCGGGATCTGTTATCGACGACGGGGCTCAAGGACACTCGCCAAGGATTTGGCTGGCAGCCCACCTGGCCCGCGGGAAATCGCGTGTTGCAGATCCCGATCGACCACTGTCTGGTGGAGCCGAGTCTGCACGTGCTGTCTCGCGAAGTGGGCCCGGACATCGGTTCGGACCACCTGCCGGTGCGTTGCCAGCTGGGCCGCAGCCCCTGACCGCCCCAGAACCGGCAACGACCGCCGCTGACAGACGGGTGAACCGCCTCCCGCCAAACCGGACTTCACCCGGCACTCGCGATTGAGTTAAAACCCCGCGTTCCAGTCAGGGAGGACGGGATGGCCGCCTTTCGCGAGCATGTCATTTTCAGCAGCGGGCTCGGCGTCGTTTACGGCGTCTCGGCCTGGTACGGCTTGGGGTTCACCCCGGTCCAGGCGGCGCTGTCAGCTGTCATGACGGGCGTTGCCGGAATGCTGCCCGATCTGGACCTCGACCATGGTCGTCCCGCACAGGAGTTGTTCGGCCTGCTGGCGGGGGTGGCTCCGCTTCTGCTGGTCGGACGTGTGCTGCAATGGCTGCATCTCCCACACGACCGCGAGATGGTCATGCTGGGTATGGTCGTTCTCTACGTACTGATCCGTTACGTGCTCTCGCGGGTGATCCCGTACCTCAGCGTTCATCGCGGGATGTTTCACAGCATTCCTGCACTGCTGATTGCCGCTGAGTTGGCATACCTGACCTATCCGACCGATGTGATTCGGGTGAAGCTGCTGGTCGCTGCGGGCGTGGCGCTTGGTTTTTTCTCACACCTGCTGCTGGATGAGATCTACAGCGTGGAGTTGAGCGGGGTCAAAGTCGGGCTGAAGAAATCCTCAGGGACCGCTCTCAAGATGTTTGGCGAGGCATTCTTTCCCAACGTCTTCACGTTTGCCTTGGCGGGGACGCTGACTTACGCCTCGCTGATGGACGCGGGGCTGATCCGAGACACCTCTCAGGAAGTCGTCCCCGTCCCAGCCCGCCAATCGGTCCTGCAGCAGGCCGAAGAACCGGCCAACGAAGAGCTCCGGTAAGCCGAACGCTGCGGGCCGCCTCGCTCAGGCGACCGTGTCACGATCCCACGCCACTCAGCGGCTTGCGGCACAACAAAACAAGCGGCCGCTGATTTCTCATCAGGCCGCTGGCGTGAGATTCAAACCCTCCAGGATGCGTTCACAAGACTCGCTGCGGTTCAGGACGTAGAAGTGCATGCCTGGCACACCGGCGTCGATCAGCTCGCGACACTGCTGGATCGCGAACTCCACACCGATGTCGAACTGGGCCTGGGTATCGTGCTGCACAGCTTCCAGACGGGACGCCAGCGAGGTCGGGAACACGGCCCCGCACATGGAGGTGATCCGCTTGATGCGAGCGAATTCCGTGATCGGCATAATGCCGGGAACTACGGGGATCTTAATGCCGAGCTTCTCACAGCGGTCGCGGAACTTGAGGAAGTTCGCATTCTCGTAAAACAGCTGGGTGAAGACCGCATCGGCCCCGGCGTCGACCTTGCGTTTCAGGTTCACCAGATCGGTGTCGAGGTCCTTCGCCTCGGGGTGCTTCTCGGGGTAACCGGCCACGCCGATCCCCATCTCGGGGTAGTGCTGGCGAATGAGTTCGACGAGCTGATTCGCGTGGGTCAAACCGCCCTCGACCGCCTTGAACTCGGTCTGCCCCTGCGGTGGGTCTCCACGCAGTGCCATGATGTTGCGGACACCGGTTTGCCACGACTGCTCCAGCCAGTCGAGCAGCTCCTGCCGCGTGGAGCCGACGCAGGTAAAGTGCGAGGTGGCAGGGAGTTTGAAGTCGGACTGGATGCGGCGGCAGATCTCTCGCGTCCGCCCCTGAGTCGAGCCACCCGCCCCGTAAGTGCACGAGACAAAGCCCGGCCGGTACACCTGCAGGCGTTCCAATGCCCGGTAAAGCCCTTCATCTCCCGCTTCGGTTTTGGGGGGAAAAACCTCGACGGACAAGACAAACGGTCTGGCCTGAAACAGATCACGAATCCGCATGTTCGGCTCTTGGCCTCGCCCAGCTGGCATCTTAGAGATGCATCACGAAACACCGGGACGCCGCACGACGTCCTACCCCCGAATCGCCGAGGCTTTTCTGGTCGGGAGAAGGATAGTTGCCCTCCGGGGCTTGGGACAGGGTGCTCGCCGGAATTTCAGTGAAAGTCAGCTGGCCTGGCAGAGGTCACGAAGTGCTTTCCGCCGATTGCCCCGGGCGTCAACAAGGGGACTTCTCAGACGGGAGAAGAGTTCTTGCTCGCGGGATGATGTAGGTGATACGAGCAAGTTCTCCGTGCCGCTTGGGATTTGGACAGACAGGAATGTCTGGTCCGACAGGCGAGGAGGCCAGTTCTGACGCGGCGTTCAAGCCGACCCGGAGATTTCCTTGAGATCGGCCCGAATCGACTCATAGGTTTCTTGAAATGCCAGAGCCCGCGGATCGGGGGTGACGCCCCAGTTTCGGCAGGCCTGCTGATAGATCTCGGGCCACCAGTTGCGATGCTCGGTCAGCCCCCGTTCGAGATACTCGCGCCAGTGCGACATGACCTTGGACCAGCACTGATCGCCGTAGGCCATAGCGGAGTTGAGGTCACCAAAATCCTTCACATACCATTCGCGGCCAATCTGTGCGTGAAGGACCTCATCTGCCCAGTCGAAGTCCTGGATCAAGGCTGCGAGTGGATTACCCGAGGCCTTGCCAACTTCCCATTCGTACCGTTTGCCCGTCTTCGGCATCAGCCCCTGCTCAATGAAGAACAGCACCGCGTGACGCTCCTGGGACGTCAGTTGTGTATTGAGGTTGTAGGACCAGAGGAAGCTGATCGGGATCTGCGTCCAATCGATCCCCGCCTGATGAAAACCGACCTCGCCGAGCAGGGCGTGCCGGGCCTCGTCCCATAGCTGTCGTGTCATGTCGCGGGTGAAGCCCCATGGTTTGCCGGTCGTTTCGACCAGAATACTGGCCATCATTTCCGGCACATCAATCTCGCGCAAACGCTTGTAGAACATCATCAGCGTCTTGTCGCGCGGGGAAAACTCCGGGTCGTAGAGGAAGGCTTCGGGATTCACCCCCGCATTGAAGGGGTCCTGGAATCGGGCATCTCGTTGGGGGACGCGGTCATATTGAAAGGGCTTCGCCGAGTACTGCCGAGCCAGAGGGTGAGCGGCTTCAGGATCGCGACCACTCAGCCCCCCGGAGTTCGCCAGGGCGTGCTCCAGAAGCAACACCCAGTTGCTGGTGACTGCCTCCCCGTTGATCGCTTGGAGAGCCTGCTCCCCGAAGGCCCGCATATCGGCCAGTTCCAGTTGAGCGAACCGCAGGATGCGCACACTCGGGGCATCGGCCAGCCGATTGGTCTCCGCCAGATATCGCCCTATCGCGTCATCGAGCGCAGGCAGAAGGACGGCATACAGCCCGTGGAGCCGCTCCGCCGTGGTGGGAGCGCACAATACCTCATCGCAGGCCAACTCCAGGGCGGCATGCGGCACGACCTCCAGCCCGAGCGGGGGCTCACGCATCTCTGACACGCGGGTGCGGATCGCATCGGCGTGCTCTGCACAGTAATGAGCATGCAGACTGAAAGCCGTCTTCAACTCGTAAATCGGCTCAGCAGTAATGTGCGAAGTAAAGATCTGGTGCAATCGTCTCCAGACGTAGTGCATCCGTTTCAGCCAGTTCACACAGTCGTCGAGCGACAATGTCGCCCGGCTGGCCTCCTCGTAGGAACAGAGCCCTGCCAGTGGGGGAAACGACGGCGGGTTCAGCGGGGAAACGGACACGTATGACTCCCGGGACGTGGGATGAATTCGCATTTCGAGCGACCATCGCACCGCTCCCACACCGCCACACAGATTGGTGACTGCTGATCCCACGTGGAATCGGGCCTTTCACCGGCTGTGGCGAAGGGCAGGAACCCGCGTTGAAGCGTTTCGACCACCGCCATACACTTTATCGACGGGGAGCAGTTCGCCCTCCGACAGTCCGGCAGGTGCGTAGATCTCGATGCAAGTTCGTATTCTCAAGTCGAAGCTCCATTTGGCAACCGTCAACACCACGGAACTCCATTACCACGGCAGCATCACGATCCCCGAGGATCTGATGGAAGCTGTGGGAATGCTGCCGTTTGAGCAGGTGCTGGTCGCGAACTGCAACACGGGGCAGCGGGGCGAGACGTATATCCTCGTCGGTCCGCGCGGTGATGGGCAGATTCAGCTGAATGGTGCGATGGCCCGTTTGGCTCAGCGTGGGGACCGGATTATCGTTCTGGCCTTTGCGGACTGTACGCCGGAAGAGGCGCGGAAGTTCAAGCCCCAAGTAGCGATCCTGAACGAGAAAAACGAGATCATTGAAACGATCTAAGCCATTACGTGGCCGGAATTTTGACAAGCTGGCAAAATTCCAAGAAGTTGCCGTGTCGCCTGACTTTCTGTTGGGTCCACAGGCGATTTCGAGGTAGAATAACAACGAGTACCCCGCACCCCTGCGCTCGCCGGGGGTCTTTAGCGTCTCCGATCACCATACGCTAGAACGAGTTGTGACATCATTGTCTCAGCTCTTGTTCTTGGTTTCGCGGGCAAGAGGGCCGCATGCCAATCCATTGCGCAATTCGACAACGTCGCCACCCGATCGGGTGGGTGTTCGTTGCTTGCGCGCTGCTGAGTCTTGTTTTCCCGCTTTCAGTAATCGGTCTCGCTCAGAGTCCGAAATCGCCCGCCATGGGATCGGCCGGAATGACTGGCGGCATGGTCCCGTCCAGTTCCTCCAACGCCAATTCTTCGGGGAATGCCGGGACCACTGGTACCAACGAGCCGGCGCCCAAACGGGAACCGAACACTCCGGCCCCACCCGCTACGAACCCCGACGCCAAGAATCCGCCGGCAACCACGAACCGCCCCGCCTCTCGACCAGGCGTACGCGAAAGTTCGCCGCTCGCTCCGGGTCCCCGCCTCATCGATGACGAGGGAATTCCGCCGTTCCACCTGGCCAGGCTGTCGCTGGATGGCGAGGTCTCCAATGACCGGGCGATCATCACAGCTCAGATCGATGTCGACGTGAACAGCGATGGGGAAGACGAGGGCCTGACCCGTTACCACGACGTTCCGCTACGTCTGACTCAGGCCCACATTCTGTCCAAAGAGTATGTCGGTCCCGGGCAGGAAGGTCCGGTAGTGGATCGCCCCGTCGAAGATGGAATCGTCTGGCGGTTTACGGGCTACGGTACACACCAGCTGAAACTCAAAATGTGGGTTCCCATCCGGCAGTCACCCGCCGGGCGACAGTTGGTCTTGTCGCTGCCGACGATGCCACCGGGGTTTGATGCCCAAGTCAACCTGGCCATTCCTGGCTCTCCGATCGTGATTCGCTCGAATGGGGACCTGAGCGTCCTGTCGAATACTCACGCGGAGAATCTCAATCGCGTCTCCGCCGATGTGCGGGGCCCCCGCCTCGATATGACGTGGAGTGAACCTCCCGAGGTGCAGAACTCATTCCTGGAATCCCGAACCTCAGTCACCCTCCGACGCGATGGCGATCGGGTCATTGCCACCGCCGAGCAGGTCCTCTTCCCGGAGAACGTGGGGGTTAAAGAGGCCGAAATCAAACTGCCCGATGGGTTCGAGCTGGACGAACTGTCCGGCTCGCTGGTCAAGGGACACGAAGCGATCCCCGGGCGCAATGGCTGGCGGAAGATCAGCTTCCGCGAAAGCAGCGGGGAACGCATCGACTTGAACTGGGTGCTCTCCGCTCCGTTCCCCGTCGAGGGTGGCAAGCTCTCGATCGATGGGTGGGTGGTCTCCGACGCTCGCAGCCAGGCAGGTCGTATTCGCCTGCAGGACTTCCCCGGGTACCAGATGGTCCCTCGGCTCAGCCAGTTTGTCCGTCGGGCCACACCGAACTCGCCCCAAACGCTGGAATCGTTCGAGTTCACCAAACAGCCGTTCCAAATTTCCTGGGACGTGCAGCGGGTGGCCTCCAAATTCTCCGCACGGCCGCACCACCTGCTGTTCATTGGAACCAGTCAGATGGTGCTCGAATCACGTTTCCGGATTCAGACCGATACCGGATCGATCGAGCAGATCGACCTCGGATGGAACACCGGTAAGGACGAAGGGTGGCGACTCGACCCGGCCTCGGTCTCGGGGGATGTGGTCATTCCGCCCCTGGGTGATCAACTCAACCAAACCGGTCGACTCCTTGTTGGCTGGACCACTCCGAAGTCGGGTTTGATCGATCTCAACCTGCGTTTCTTCCGTCCGATGCCATCGGGAGTGCAGTCAGCCAGCGTGAGCCTCCCTCGAATTCGCGGGGCGCGCTCCCTTTCCGCCGACTTGCTGGTTGCCGCCGAGGATCAGTATGAAGTCACGCTGACCGGTGCCAAGGGAGCCGCACTGCAGACCTCGGTCTCAGACCCCGCCCGATTGGAAGGCGTCGCCCCTGCTCTGGTCAGCCAGATCCAGAGGGCAGTCACTCTCGATCCCGACCAGGACCAGATTGAGCTGAGCTGGAACGCCCGGGCCCGAGTCGTCGAAGCAGACGCCGAAGTCGAACTTCGCCGCGCGACCGACGGCCGAGTTCATGTTCAGCAGACGGTTCGATTCCAGTCCCGTTTTGGTCGATTGTCGTCGGTGCGGTTCCAGCTGCCAAAGTCGCTTCTGGCGTTGATTCCCGCAGGGGCAGCCAGCTCCGCGATCGGAGTCACGATCGATGGCCAGTCGATGAAACCTCAGATCCACGACAGTGCGATAGAGACCTCTCTGAGCGAGCCGCGACTGGGCGAGATTCTCGTCACGCTCGAATACTCGCTTCCGGTCTCGACCAGTACGCCCAATTCGACCGTCGTCCCGGTACTCATGTCACTCGACACCAAGTACTCATCAATCCGCGTCCGCATCCCCGAGGGTGAAACCCTCCGCGTCCCGCCCACAGCTGAGGGATGGCAACCGGTGCCGACCTCGCCCGACGCGACGGTTTGGGTCACTTCATCGGCGAACCAGGTGCCTGTCATTCTCGATGCCGACCAGACGACCTCGCCGCGTTTCAGCGTGGACCGCGCGTTCTACCGGACGCGTTTTGATAGTGCCGGTCGCGTGGAGGGAGTTTGCGAACTTCACTGGAACTGGTCGGGCGATGTCCGGGGCCTGCCAATCACGTTGCCCCCGGAGAGTGAATACCTGGGCGCGATGTACAACGGCAAGAGCCTCGACGACACCCAGGTGTTCATCGATCCGCGAAACCCCTCACAGATCCAGTTCCGCCTGCCCGCTTCGCAAGACGGATCGCGTCTGGCGGTGGCCTACCGATCGACGAAACCGGCGTCATTCTCCAATCGCGACCTGCGGACTGTACCGCTTCCGGTCCTCCCGAAGGATGTTTCCGTGGTGCGTTCGACCTGGGAACTCGAACTCCCCTCGGGCCGCCACCTCTTCATGAGCCCAGCGGCCCTCACTTCCGAGAACCAGTGGCAGCGCCGTGGTGTCCTCTGGTCGCGGACACCCACCGCGAACTATGTCGCTGATCGCAATGCAGCCACAACAGAGACACGTCAACTCTTGTCTCTGTTGCAGACATCGCTCCCCGACGCGAGCCAGGTCTACGCATTCAGCAGCATCGGTCCCATTGAGTCTCCTCGATTCCAGTCGATGTCGCGTTCGCTCGTTGTACTGGTGGGGGCGGGAATGACGCTGGCGTTGGGATTCTTGTTCTGGAACCTGCCAATCGTCCGCAACATCCAGGCCATGTTGCTACTGGCGTTCGGGGTCAGCATCCTGAGCCTTTGGTTCCTGGAGCCGATTCAGCTGTTGTTACAGTCTGCGGTACTCGGAGCAGTTCTGGCATTGCTGGCGACCCTGATTGATGTGAAGTCGCGGCGCCCCGTGCTGAGGACATACCCTTCCACCGTCCTGCCGATGCCGACATCCCTGCCTGGTACGCACACTGCCGGACAACCGGGGGCTGCTCCGTCTTCGCCGAATTCACCACCTGCCGAACCTGCAGCGGGACGGGGAAGTTCCGTCTCCCGCCAGCGATCTCATCCCATGACCCCGACTGCCATCTATCAACCGGGTCATTCCGAGGTGGGAAGCCCTCCATGACCAGCACTCGCTCGTACAGACTCGGGCGAACGCGTTGGCTGTGCTTGCTCGTGGGATTCGCCGGGCTCTGGTTATCCGCTCTGGGACTCACGGCGGCGGAACCTTCGATCCGTCTGAAGAAGATCGAACCGCCCGCCCGCTGGAATGCCCCCGAGAACATCGATCGATGGATCCGGACCACGGATGCGGACTGGCAGCGTTTCAAACATGCGTTGAGCCATGTCGGCGACAAGTCTCCGCCCCCCGGCCCAGTGGTCGTCGACGCGGTCTATCGCGCCACCTTCGATGGAACATCGCTCACTCAAGGCACGCTCGACTGGAAGGTCGACCGCATCGGCTCCACAGCTGGGTTCGTCTCATTGGGGAAAAGCTCACTCGCGGTCTCTCAACTGAACTGGCAAAACCGCGAGGCGGTTCATGGCGTTACTGCCACCGGCGAGTGGATGTTGTGGTGCGAATCCGATGAGAATCAACTGAGCGGACACTGGTCGCATCGCGGCGAGAGTAAGCTCGACACCGTCGTTTTTCAGATGGCGCTGCCGCGTGCGCTTTCCTCGCACCTGGAGATTGCCGTCCCCGATGGATGGCGGGCCCATGTTCAGGGAACCATCGGCCCGGAAACTCCTGGCGAATTTTCCAGCGAGAAGAAGGCCTGGACATTCGAACTCGGACGTCAGCAGAAATTCCAGCTGACGCTGTCCAAACCCACCTCCAGCGACACGCCGCAAATCCTCTTGAAGGAAAGCACCGTCTATGGTCTGAACAATACAGACGACTTGATCCGGTTGCAGACCGACCTGGAGTGTACCGTCTCGGGGGCGAAGGACGCGGAACTGGTGCTGAATGTTCCCAAGCCGCTGCGCGTGCTGAATGTCCTGCTGGGGACCGAACTCCCGCTCACCTTCGTGCGAGAACTCGGTGGCGAGGAAGACCGCATCAAAATCCCACTGCGATCACTCACTCCGGGCGAGCGAATCACTCTACGCATTCTGGGCGAGGCAACCCGCCGCTCCGACCGCCCCTTCAGCTTGCCACGTCTGCGACCGGTCAATGCGTTGTACCAGGAAGGGAACATCCGTCTGGCTGTTTTCCGTCCGCTCGAAGTGCGTTCGGTCGAGGTCGTGGGGCTGCGACAAACCCAGCTGACCGAAGAAGAGGGTCAGGAGATCCGAGCCTACGAAGTGCTGTCCAATGCCTGCACCCTTTCGTTGCAGGTGGGTGAACCGACGGCCCTTCTGCAGGGCGAGATCCTTTTCATCGCGGATGTCCGAGGAGAGTCGCCGACCAGCCGGGTCCGTATGCGACTGTCGACCCGCGAAGGGGAGCTCTTTTCGCCACGCATGCAGATCCCCGAGGGATGGGACCTCATTACCGTCGACATGGCGGAGACCTCCGACATCGTCCCGACGGCGTGGCAGGTGACGCAAAGCCCGACCGGCGACAACCAACTCGACATCGAGCTGCGACAACCGATCCGCCCCGATCGAGACTGTACCCTGTTACTTGAGTTCAAATCGGTGGCCCTCAAGCCCGGTGCAGCGCGACGCCTGCCGATCCCGCGACTGATCGATCCACAGACCAGTTATGTCCGAGGAGTCGTCTGGGACAACGCCCCCTGGGAGCTCGACGAATCCTCGACGGGTTCCGTCGAACTCGATGGAAACCCGGCGGATGAAGATCTGATTCAGTCGGTGAAATGGACACGTAGCGAGGATTCGAGAGCGATCCCGACCGGAATCCGAATCACGGGGTATAACTCGCAAGTCAAAACACTGTTTCGCGCTGAGCGAACCACTTCGGCAGACCCCGCCCAATCTGCAGGCAGTGGCGAAGTCGCGGCCGGGCCCTCGTTATTGTGTGCCAATCTGGAACTCGAAACACGGACATCGCGCGTGGGAAAGTCCCACCCGCATCGCGCACTGTTTCAGTTCACCCGTCCCACCACGCCGGGCGAGTTTCGACTGACGCTCCCCTCCGAAGGCGAACTCGCCCGCATCATTGCCGACGAGCGAGAGATCTCGTTCGTCCGACGAAGTTCCGAGATCATCCTCGACCCCGCCAGCAAGCCGTTTACGGAGTTGGTCCTGGAGTATCGAACCACCGCTTCGCCCGGCTGGATTGTGTCGCGGGATGAAGTCGTCTTCCCCCAGCTGAGTTGTTTCGTCACCGAGTTCGCGTGGCACCTCGTTCTCGATCCAGAGCGGATGCTCTATCGACTGCCATTCACAGCTGCGGTCAGCCCGCGCGAGATGCCGCAGACCTGGGAGCGATTGCTGGGACCGCTGGCCCGCCATGCGGGCGAGACCGTGTTCAACCCGTTCTCGCGGAAGGACTGGAGCGCGCTGATCAACGGGACCACCCGAGAGGGATCGAAGACGCCGCCGCAGGACGCCTGGTTCGTCGCGTCTCACACGCCCGAACGAATCACGATGAAGACATGGAAACTCGACGTGTCTCATGGACTGGCGTGGTGTTCGTTCCTCGGATTCCTGGCAGGTGGTATCGCCTTGCGACGCGCCCGGCGATCCTGGTTTCGTCGCAGCTGGATTTATCTGGGAGGCCTGTGGCTGGTCATCGCGGTCTTTGTTGCCGAGCCTTATGCCCCGATTGCGGGTGGAGCGTTTCTGGGGACCATTCTGGCCATCATTGTTCCGCGGCGGTTCGCAATCGGCAGCGACCTGCTGGACTCGCCCCAGCAAAGCAACCCCTCGAAATATGGGTCGACAGCCATCATCACCGGATGCCTGCTCGCCGTGGGAGCCCACCAGTTCAGCACGGCCAGCCTCGGGCAGGAAGAGATCGAAAGCCCCGAACTGGCCTACTTTGAAATCGAAGACCAGGGGCAAACCTTTGTCGTCTTTGACTCTGCGTTTCGCTCTCAATGGGCAGCCTGGCGGGAAGAGGAATCGGGCCCATCCTGGCTGTTGAAGTCGAGCCGCTATGACGTCCAGTCCGAGGTCTCGGGACCGCCACGAATCACAGCCACATACCAGGTGACTGTCTTCGGAGATGTCGTGCCAACGCTGCTCAAACTTCCATTGAGCGGTGTCTCGCTGGATCAGGTCGAGGGGTTGATCGATGGCCAGACTGTTCGTCTGATCCCCGCTGCCGACCGACTCGGATTTCTGCTTCCGGTGAACAGCGACAGAGGCGACAAGCTGCCGGCCCCGCCCCCCGCAGCCCGTCCAACCACGGGCCCTCGCCCCGTGACGAACCGAACCATCGTCCTCAAGTTCCGCCCTCTCCCCGAGGCCCTCAATGACGACCAAAGCCGGTTCTCGGCTTCGATTCCTCCGCTCCCCGAATCCACCGTCGTATTCCAATCGGGCCGTTGGCGACTCGGTAGCGACTCGTCCGACACATCCACATCGGGGAACTCAGCATCACCTCGCACGGTTGAACTCGGACCAGCGAGCCAGCTGAATCTGCAGACAGGCCCCCCCTCTCTCTTGCCGGTCGACAATGTCTCGGACGTACAGCTTCGGACACTGATTGAATGCGGCCCCTTGGGCGCGAAGCTACAAATTGCAGCCCTCCCCGTCATGACGGATTCGCTTTCGCCAGCAGAGGTCACGCTGGTTCTTCCCTCCGGCATCTTCATTCAATCGCTGTCCGGTCCGTCGCTCGACCAGTCCAAAGTCAACTACTCCGCCAAGGACACGCGAGTCACTCTACGTCTGCGGCCTTCACGATTCGAGGATGCAATCCCAGTCGTGATCAGTGCATTTATGCCCATCCGCGAGCAGGGATTTCAGTTTCTACCGCCACGTTGGAAGCCTCACCGCGGCAATCCAACGTCCACGACGGAACCTGATTCAGAATTCACGCCCGACTCCCGATTGGAGAAGTCGTTTGTCGGAGTGGTCGCCAAACCCGGGTTCCGAATCACCGATACCTCGAACCGACTCACGATCGTCCCCGTGTCTCCCCAGGCATTCTCCGACTCCCTGTTCACGAGTCTCGACTGGCAGACGCCCGATCTCGCCTGGACCTGCCGGGATGCAAATGGCCCGTCCTGGACGATCGACGCGACTCCCAGTGTCAGCCGAGGCTCCCTGGTGCAGACGATCACTCTCAAGGTGCCGCAATCCGACTGGCGGTTGGAGGCGGGAATCACCACAGCTCAGGGTGTTCCCTTCGAGCATGTCTTCAAAATCGATCGTCGGATCGACATTCATCGGGCCACGGTTCAGCAGGATGGTGCCGATCGCCTCCTGCACTGGACACGAATTGGCGACGAGTTGCGACTCAGCATTCGCGACGGCCAGCCCGGAACACAAACAGTCGTCATCGACGGATCGATCGCTCAGGGCGGTGGCGCATGGGAGCCCCCCGCCTGTGATTATCTATCGGGGCAGACGATCGAATCTTCGGTCATTGTGCGTAACTCGTCGCGCGTGACATCGACCCTCCGCTGGGCAGACTCGACGACCCGCCTGCGTCCCAACCTCGAGCAGTCGGACGAAGAGGTCCGCTATCGACCCGGAACGCCGACGGCTCCGTTGAACATCCGTGTCGAACCCGTGGCGGAAGAACGCTCCGCGCGAGTCTGGGTGGATCTGGTGCCGCAACGGGACCGTCCCTGGCAGGTCACACTCCGGCTTCAGTTAAAAGACAACCTGCCCTTCGCGACCTCCGTGCGAATTATCTGGGACCAGCCGGGACTCACCGATTTGCACATGATGAATTCGCGAGAGATCGCGTCCGGCAAGGGACTCACCTGGCGACCACAAACGCTCGCTTCCAAGCCCGCTGAACTGACCCTCTCAGCTGCCATTGATGAAAACACTGTTCGCAGCCAGCCGATCCGCCTGCCACAGTTTTCGGGGATCGCCTGTTCAGAGATCTGGGTCTCGCTGCCGCGAGGTTCGGGATATCGCCCCATTCGATCGAGCTCTTCGCTTCTTCCGGCCGCTCCCACGAACTGGCCCGCGATATGGACCGAGAACCTGACCAACGCTCGGGAGGATTTGTATGCCTGTTCCAATCAGGAGCTGACGATCGAAGCCACCTCCAGCGAACCAATCGTGCGTCCCGTCCGGGCGGAAACGCTGATCTGGATGGACGGAGGAATCGACCCCGCCTCGGATGGATGCACGGGGATCACGAAGTACCTGATGATCGCCGAGCGGGAGACCTCGCTCGAGATTCCCAAAGAGGTCCGAACCTTTATCCGAGCCATTGCAGTCGACGGACATACGCAACCCGTCGAGTCGCACATCCGCATCCCCTCTCGCACCAATGACCTGTCCCACGAGATCGTTGTCTGGTGGCAATCCGAGGGGCCACCACCCGAAACCATGTCCCGCGATCTGATCCGCCTGCCGGGCTCAATCCCATTCCCTCACTGGATCGGCGTCGTGCCCCCCCACCAGCAAGTTCTGCTCGACCTGTGGGGCAACCGAACCTCCCTGCTCAGCGAGTTCTGGCTCGATCGGGCCGAGTCGATCCTGAAGGCCGCCGGAGAATTTCAGGGAGCCCCCTGGTCAGTCGACGGTCCTCTGCTCCACCAGTTGGCTGACAGCCGGGACGAGTTAAGCCGGGTGACCGAGTTGTCGAAAGAAGAACATAGCCGGAACGAAGTCATCAACTTTAAGTGGAATGCTTTCTCTCAAACCGGGAGCAGCATTACCGCGCCCCCCGTTCGTGACACCGGGGAGACTCACTTTTCCGGGCTCGATGCGATTCTGGCCCTCTGTGGTGAATCGCGTTCGCTCTGGCTCAGCTCCGACAAGTATCCCTACAGCGGTCCACGCCTGCTCGATCGACACTGGGCGATCACGATCACTGCAGCTCTGGCCTCGCTGGTGTCTCTGCTGTTGCTGACATGGATTGTCAGTATTTTCCGGCGACTCGATGTCGCCGAAAAGTTGGCGGCACATCCATACTCGGCGATGGTGGGGCTGGGAATCGTCTGGTGGATCTTCTTTTCTCCGAGTGTGCTGGGACTGGTCTTTGCCCTGTCGGGGATCGCGATGGGAGCCCGCGATCGCATTCTGGCCGCACGCGCCCAAGCCGCCGCAGCTGCGGCCAATAGCCCCGCCTGACCTCGAACCCCGGATCGACATCTGGTAGCGTTTCCGCTGAGCAGATGTCCGCAACTGGACTACGCTCAACGCGGGGCCAACGCGGAAGGATTTGCGGAATGAAGCGTTTCATCGGTGTGTTGGCCTGGAGTCTGGTGGCTCTGATCTTAGGAGCTGATGACTGCTGGGCGGCGGAACCGGTCTCAGCGACTCTGGTTCTCAAGAACGCGAGCTTGCTCGATGGATCTGGCTCACCCGCCGTCACGGGGAACGTGGCGATCTCGAAAGGGGAGATCATTGCCGTTGGCGAGTTCGAGGTGGCCGGGACCCCATGGGTGATCGACTGCCAGGGACTCATCGTCTGCCCGGGCTTTATCGATTTACATAATCACAGCGACCGCCCGATCGTTGAGCCGCAGACCCGCGGTGCGGTGAACTACCTGATGCAGGGTTGTACGACGATCGTAAACGGCAACTGCGGAGCTGGGCCGGTTGATGCGGACAAGCTGTACCGCGATGTCGATGCCCAGGGGGCGGGAGTCAACGTCGCCCACCTGATCCCTCAAGGGGCTGTCCGCGACGCAGTGATTGGCAACGTGAATCGGCCGCCGACCGAAGACGAACTTGCGCAGATGAAGGCACTCTGCGAGAAGGCGATGCTCGATGGTTGCTGGGGCATGTCGACCGGATTGATCTACGTCCCGAGCGGGTACGCCCAGACCGATGAGCTGGTCGCCCTCTCCAAGGTCGTTACCTCCCACGGCGGGATCTACGTTAGCCACATGCGGGACGAGGGAAATGGTCTCATGAACTCAGTCCAGGAGTTGCTGGAGATCGGTCGTCAGGCCGATATTCCGGTGCATGCCTCGCACTTCAAAGCCAATGGTCGTGACGCGTGGGGGCTGTCAGCTGATGCTGTTCGCTTCATCGAAGAGGCTCGCAATACCGGACTCAAGGTGACCGCCGACCAGTACCCCTACAACGCATCGAGTACCTCGCTCGAAGCAACCGTCATTCCGAAGGACATGCGGGAAGGCAGCCGCAGTGACCTGATCAAACGCCTCGAAGCGGCGACTCCCGACTCCACGCTGTGGAAGGTCATCTCCAACGAAATCAAAGACAAGGACCACGGCAAGGAGATCCGCATCGCCCGGTTCGACGCCCGCCCCGACTGGATCGGTCGCAGCCTCGCCGACGTCGCGGAGAAAGAGAAGAAAGACCCAGTCGAGATCGTTGTGATGGCCACCAAAGCGGGTGGCGCATCGGTCGTGAACTTTGGCATGAACGAGCAGGAAGTCCGCGACATCATGGCCCTCAGCTGGGTCGCCACCGCCAGCGACGGACGGGCCGAGGTTCCCAATGCCGACCGGCCTCATCCCCGTTCGTATGGGACCTTCTCGCGAAAGATCGGGTTCTATTCCCTCAAGGAGAAGATCATCCCGCTCGAACACGCGGTCCGGAGCGCGACGGGGTTACCTGCAGATATTCTCGGCCTCGCGAATGCGAAACGGCTGAGGGCAGGGCTGGCGTCGAAGGAACAGAAGCCGCCCGCCGATCCCCTGCCGCGTGGTTACTTGAAGCCGGGATACGCGGCTGACGTGACGGTGTTCGACCCCCAGAAGTTCATTGACCAGGCCACCTTCGACGAGCCGCATCGCTACAGCGCCGGGCTGCGATATGTCTTCGTCAACGGAATCCCAGCTGTGTACGAGGGAACTCCGACCGGAGCCCTGTCCGGGGTGTCACTGCGAAGTCGCTCCAGTAAATGAGACAGCGACCGTCAGTTCCCCGGGAATTCGTGGGAACGCGTCGTTTTTTCTCCCGGCGGAGTTGACGATCTTCGCCAATTCCTAAGACTGAGTGTTCGCCGGGCGAACCGCCACTGTCGAGAATCGGTCTGCTCTCAGAACCACGCAGCTGCGCTCGCTGGTTGCTTCTGATTCTCGCAATCGACGGGGGACGCCAGACCTACCCCTCCCCGACTCCATCTCAAGGACTGTCCATGATTCGCGTCGCCATTCTTGGAGCCACGGGGTACACCGCCTACGAGCTGATTCGCCTACTGCTTCGTCATCCGCAAGCCCAGGTCACCGTGGTCACCAGTCGCAGTGAGACTTCGCACATCACTCAGGTTCACCCGGCATTGTACGGGCGACTCGACCTGAAGCTGGAGAACCCGTCACCAGAAGAGCTGGCCGCTCGGGCCGATGTCTGTTTCTGCTGCCTGCCGCATGTGGCCAGCATGGAGACAGTGCCCAAGCTGTTGTCAGCTGGGTTAAAGGTGATTGACCTGTCGGCGGACTACCGCCTCAAGGACCCGGGCGTCTACGAGACGTGGTACAAGCATGTCCACACCGACCCGACTCGGTTGGGGACCACGGTGTACGGACTGCCCGAGTTGTTCGCCAGTCGCATCGCCGGACAGTCTCTGATCGCGAACCCGGGTTGCTACACCAGCACGTCGATTCTTGCTCTGGCACCTCTGCTCGACGCCAAGCTCATCGAACCGACGGGCATCATCATCGATGCCAAGAGTGGCGTCTCGGGGGCGGGCCGAACCCCCAAGACCAACATTCTCTATGCGGAGTGCAACGAGAGTTTCTCAGCTTACGCGGTGGGAGATCATCGCCACACGCCCGAGATTGAACAGGTCCTGACCGAGTCGAGCGGACAAAAGGTCGACGTGATCTTCACGCCGCACCTTGTGCCGATGGATCGCGGCATCCTCGCCACGATCTACGCAACGCCCAAGGGCTCGGTCACACAGGCCCAGCTGCTGGAGGCGATGCGGAAGTTCTATACCGGCAAACCATTCGTGCGTGTCGTCGAGCATCTGCCTCGCACCAAGGATGTGTCGTTCACGAACTACTGTGACATCACCGCGCGGGTGGTACGTGGCAAGGTGCTGGTCTTCGGGGCGCTCGACAACCTGATCAAGGGAGCTTCCGGAGTCGCCGTCCAGAACTTCAACCTGATGTGTGGTTTCCCGGAGGCGACAGCTCTGGAAGCCTAAGGCGGAGTGGAACTTCTCCCGGAATCGCGGCACAATCGCAACAAGCTCACCGCAGACATCTTCCCTGATCGACTCTCCTTATTGGACTACCCCTGATGGATCTCCTCTCCACCCTCTCCGGCTCGTTGATGGAAGGCTTTTTCCCCGCAGGTTGGGATCTGGCCAAGATCGATGCCTGTGTCGATCCCGATCCGACCACCATCACCGAGCGGCAGAAGTGGTGGCACCCCAAGTTCCAGCCGTTCCCCTGCAAGACGCTCGCTGACTTCGATGCCTACATGGGACACGAAATCGCCCAGCTAATCCGTCGGACCCGCGATGCCGGGCAAAAGCTGGCGATGATCCTGCCGGTTGGGCCGATGGGGATGTACCGCTGGGCAGTTTATTTTCTGACCGAGTGGGGCGTCTCGTGCGACCATGTCTATGGCTTCAACATGGACGAGTGGAGCGACGCCCAGGGCAACACACTCCCCTCGGACAACCCGGGTGCGTTCCAGTACGCGATGGAGAACGCGTTCTATGGACCACTGGGCAAGCTGACCGTCCCCAAGAAGCAGCGGCATTTCGCCACCAAGAAGATGTTGCCGACCTATGGCGATCGCATCGGCGAGCTGAAGGCTGCGGGAGCCCAGCTGTCGGTCGCCTTTGGAATCGGTCGCGTCTGCCACATCGCGTTCTGGGAGCCGCACTTTGCTGCGGAGTTTAAGAGCGAGGCCGAATGGAAGGCCCAGACCCATCGCCTGGGAGCCAAGCTGCACCCGCTGACCGTCGAGCAGAACGCGATCACCAGCTTCAAGAGCCGGACGACGTTGGTGCCGGCCTTTGCGAACACGATCGGGCCGGGCCTGTTCCTCAACGCCGATTACATCATCGGCGGGGCAGATGGATCACTGGGACGCGGCATGATGTGGCAGGGCTTGAGCCTGTGGATGACGCTGCGGCATAAGCCGACATCGTGGATCCCCTCCACCTACATGCCAACCCAGCCGGGCCGCCTCTTCTTCCTGGAAGAACTCGCCGGGCCGCTGGTCGCCGAGTGCAACTAACGAAAACGAGACAGAGCGGGGTCGGCGGGAATTCACCCACCTGTCGACCTCGCTCTTTTTTTGGCTTTAGTACGAGAGAATCACTCTCAGCACAGCTGTGGAGGGATAATCGATCTCTCCCGGAGTCGACAAGTATTCCAGTCGACGATTGAAGACATACCCCGCCTCAAATTGCCAGCTGAGGCCGGCGGGAGTTTTGTTCTCGATCCCCAGCAATAGTTGAAGGTCGTTGTACGTCGCGACATCGTCGGTGCCGTTGGTTCTCTGGAAGGCCCAGGATCCACCTCCGAGTTCACCCGTCGCATAAACCCAGCGTTCACGCTCTTCGTTGTGCGTGTAGCGATAACCGATGCGAGGCCGGGGGAACATGATGTCGAACTTCACATCGTCGGTCGGCGACCAGATGAAACCGGCAGCGGGGAGAGCGATGATGTCCTGGCGATCGAGGTACACAAAGCCACCCGCCAGCTGCAGTTCCTGCGACCAGCGATAAAACACGAGACCGCGTCCCATCATGCGGAAGGCATGCTGCGTGGCCTTCAAATCACTAAACACACTCGGGACCGCAGCCAGCTGAATCGTCCAACGGTCATTGAGCGGGATAAACACCGTGGTATCGAGCGAGAAGTCGTACAGATTCGGCGGCAGATCGGTCGTGACGGGGGCTGACACGAAATGAATCCCCGCCCGCGGTGTCACAAACAGAAACGGCCAGCGGGAGAACTTGAACGACTGCTTGGCTTCGATGCTGGTGATCCCCAAGCTTTCCGTCCCGGAAGTGAGTGTCTGGGCGACGAAGGTGAACTTGTGCAGTTCAATCCAGGAACGTTCTTCCAGTGGAAGATCCTCGTCCGGTCGCTCAACACTGGAACTGCGCCAGTCTCCCTCGCTCGACGGTGTCACCTCGCCATTGGGGTCTTCTCCCTCATAGGCAGAGTCATCGAGCGGGTACTGCACCGGGATCGTTTCGAGAAGATTGCGACGCGAGAACCGCTCGGCGGCCTCCCACGCGTGATCACCCTCGGGTGAGGTCACTTCGGACTCCGTGTCTACCATCGAAGCATCGACTTCCGTCTCGACCACAGCGTCCCGGTCATCGCTCCCGGCTCTGCTCCTGTCGTGATCTGTCGTCGACTGAAATTGAAACGCTTCCTCGGCGACATCGGCAGGTGCTGCCGCTTGTTCATCGGAAAAATCAACGAAGCCGTGACCGGGATCCTTGGCCAGCGACTGGCCAGGACCCGCGAGTCCTGCTCCCATCAGAAGCAGTAGAGCGGCAATAACACGTTGAAAGACCAAGAGTTGCGCCTGACTCTCAAAACCGGAACGGTTATCACCCCCCAGGAACGGGGGTGGAGACATCGATCGGGATAGCAGTCGATGCCTCCCAAGGTCAAGAGGGGAAACTTACGTTTTTTGAACCGCGGGACAACAGATCGAGGCTTCGCTCGCAGTTCTCCGTTCCGGTATATATGACTTCGAACTTCCGCACTCTCACCACACCGGACACCGTACATGTCCCGCCGATCACGAACCCGCGGCGGCCTTCCCGAATGGCTCAGCCAGACGGAGCTGCCGGTATTCGTCGTCGACTCGCGACGGGTCGTTCTGTTCTTCAATCGCGGCTGCGAAAGGCTGACGGGTTGGACAGCTGGGGACCTCATCGGCAAGGTGTGTGAGGTCCACTCCGACGGAGCTGCGGACCGACTGACGACTCTGCTTTCGGCTCTTTGCCCGCCGGTCCCTCCCGTGCCGACCTCGAATCGAATTCATGTCCTGACCCAAGAAGGAGAGAGCCTCGACCGGGTCGCCCATTTTTTCCCGCTGCCGCCCGTCGAACCAGAACCCGATGAATCCCATCCGCTGCGGTGGCTCGGAATCATTGGGCAGCGATCCGCCACGGTTTCAGTGGCCCCGGTCTCTGCGGAGTCGGAACTCCACGCGGAGCTGTCGACTCTCAAATCCGACCTGCGCAAGCGGTACTCGTTCGATCATGTGATTGCCACCGAATCGTCGATGCGGCGCCTGCTCGCCCGCTTACAACTCGCGGTCAATCAGCTCACAACCATTGCATTCTACGGCCAAGCTGGAACGGGGCGGGAGCATCTGGCCCGAGCGGTCCATTATGCGAGCGAGAATCGAATCCGCGCGTTTGTCCCCGTTGACTGTCGCCTTCCGGTCGAGGCCCTGAGTGAGATCCTCGATCGGCTCAGCACGCCCGACAAGATCGATTTGCCGATCCCCGTGCTGCGCGTGGGGGCGGTGCTGCTGCAGCATGTGGAAAGCCTGCCTCGCGAGTTACAGCTGTCTCTGATTGAGAATGTCGACCTCACCCCGGGCCCGCATGCCATTCGCTGGATGATGTCTGCGGCTTCGAGTTTCGATGGTCTGGTCGACACGGGTGTCATGCTCCCCGATTTTCGCGATAAGTTCGGAGTCCTCGAAGTCGCCTTGCCGTCGCTTCGCGAACGTCCGGCCGATCTCGCATTCCTCGCCCAGCACGCCCTCGAGGAATGCAACTCGGGTTCCCAGAAACAACTGACCGGTTTCAGCCCTGATGTGTGGCGGGAGTTTCAGGCCTACAACTGGCCCGGACAGCTGGACGAACTCTTCGCCGTGGTACGTGAGGCTCACGCAACCAGCGCGGGACCGATCGTGTCGATACCCGACCTCCCCTTCCGCTTTCGTGCGGGAAAGGAAGCTCAGAACGTCGGGCCTCCCCTCCCCAACCTGCAGATTTCGCTCGACGAGCTGCTGACAAAGGTCGAGAAAGAACACCTGCTCTCCGCATTGGAACGATCACGAGGCAGCAAGCAATTGGCGGCAGATTTCCTGGGAATTCCCCGCGCCAAGCTCTATCGCCGCATGGAAGCCCACGGGCTCTGGAAGCCGAATGACCCGCCCGAAACGGCTCCCTGATTGCCTCGCAAAAGAATGTTCGGTTTGACAGCCATGAGCTTTCAAGGCACACTTGAGATATGGCGTCGCGCATTTCCCACCCCTGTGACAAGGTCGCTCAGTGCCCTCGGTTTTTCCGGGCACTGGTCCGGGTGATGCTCTGCCTGAGCCTATGGAGCGGTCCGACACCGGTCCTGCACGCCCATCATAAATCGGGCCAAGTCCTCGAAAACAACCCCACTCTGGCCCAGCACGTCCAGACCTGCCACAGCCATGATGACTGTGAGTACTGCCAGCACTGGCACATGCATTTCATGCTCTGGGGCCAGATGCAGCCCGACTCGCGTGACACAGACTCCGCCCCTCCACCGCCTCCGGTGCGAGACATGCAAGCGGAGTTCGCGGTCGCCCTGAGCACTTCAGGCGGCCATTCCGAACTTGCTCGAGCTGAGGCCCAGCTCTGGTCGTTCGATCTGCTGGGACTGGCTGCGGATTTCGCACCGCCCACGCTGAAAGAGGTCGCTCTCAATCGAGCCCCATTGAATACTTACCAATGCCAGGTCGCGGCCAGTCATGATGCCGCTCGATTCCTGATGGTCGTACGTTGCTGATTTTATAGCGACCGTCCGAGTATTTGCTTCGTTCCGTTTCTGCCCGGCGTTAGTCCGGTTGTTATTCAGAGCGTGAACATCGTCCTCCCGGCTCGTCTCTCGAGAGCTTGCTTCAGTCCTGGAAGGTCTGGCCATGAAATCCCGTATCTGGTCCGCGTTACTCTTTCTCTGCGTATTACTCATCGGTTCCGCCACGGTCTGGCACTTCTGGAGTGCGAAGTCCGCGCCTTTGGCGGAAGCTTCGGTCGCAACTCCTGCGAATGAAGTTCCACAAGGGATCGTTGAGTTGAGCGCCGAAAAAATCGAGGTCGCTGGTATCCATGCCGTCCCCGTGGAGAAGCACTCGATTCGCCTGACTCGGACTGTTCCGGGGAGGATCCAATACGACGACACACGGCACGTCTCGCTCAAAGCAGCCACCACCGGATCGCTGACCGAAGTGAAGGTGAAACCGGGTGACTCGGTCGGTGCGGGACAGGTTCTCGCCATTCTGAGCAGCCCCGAGGTCGGGACCGCGCGGGCCGAAGTTCTGGCGAAAGAGAACGATCTCAAACTCGCTCAAGCCGACCTCGACTGGGCGAACGCCACTTTCGATGGACTGAAAACGATGGTCAGCGCCATCGAACAGCGGAAGCCTGTCGAGGAGATCCGCAAGATCCTGCAGGACAAGTCGGTCGGCAAGAGTCGCGACACCCTGCTGAGTGCCTACTCGCGTTTTCTGCTCGCGGATGCACTGGTTAAAAGTCTTTCCACAGCGAGCACCAACGGAGCTCTCTCCGGTCGCCAGGTCGCCGAACGGCAAAGCTCATTTGAGTCCGCCGAGGCCTCGCTCCAGGCCATCGCCGAGCAGGAAACTTACGACGCCCGCCGCCTCGTGACACAGGCCAAGAACGCCTGCGAGCAGGCGAAGAACACCCTCAAAATCAGCCAGCAACATCTGGTCACTCTGCTCGGTTACGACGAACCCGAGATGAATAACCAGGAGAGTGCTGTGAACGAGCGGCTCTCACACGTGGAGGTACGAGCTCCTTTCCCCGGAACTATCGAGCAGAAGCTGTTCTCCATCTCCGAACGTGTTCAGCTGGGGGACACCCTCTTCGTGCTGGCTGATACCACGCAAATGTGGGTGGCCGCCAATCTGCGGGAAGGAGAATGGTCAGCCACGACACTTCAGTCGGGCGACAAGGTCGTCGTCACCTCGCCCGCGATGCAGGGGCGAGAATTCCCTGCCTCGGTGTATTACATCGGGCGCGAGGTCTCGACTCAGACCAATGCCGTGCCACTGGTCGCGACGATCAGCAACGCCGACGGGCTGTTGCGTCCCGGGCTGTTTGTTCGAGTTCTGCTCCCCCTCGCGGAGACACGCGAGGTTCTCGCTGTTCCAGAGTCGGCGATCTGCGAGCATGACTCCAAGAGTTTTGTCTTCATGAGGACCGGTGAACGCACCTTCAAACAGGTTTTCATCGAGAAGGGAGTCCAGGAGGACCACTGGGTCGAAGTGAAGTCAGGACTCACCGGCAAAGAGAGCGTCGTTGATCACGGTGCGTTTGCGTTGAAGTCGGAACTGCTGCTCGAACGCGAAGAATGAGTGGTCTCCCTCCGCTGCCATCGAGCAGCGGTGTGAAGTGTGGCTGCGTTTTTCGTTGTTCTTCCCGGGCTCCGCCCTCGCTTCAAGGCGTTCCTCATGCTCACCTCTCTGATTGATCTGTCGCTGCAAAATCGCTTTCTGGTGATCACGCTGACACTGTTGATGGCTGTCGCGGGAATCAGCGCAGCCATCAACCTGCCGATCGATGCAGTGCCAGACATGACGAATGTCCAGGTCACCATCATGACCGATGCCGGGGCCCTCTCGCCCATTGAAGTCGAGCGCTATGTCACCAATCCCATCGAAATGACGATTGGTCGAGCACCACGCGTCGAACAGGTTCGCAGCGTCTCCAAGTTCGGGATCTCGGTGGTTACGCTCGTCTTTGAAGAAGGGACTGACATCTATTGGGCACGCCAGGTCGTCTCTGAACGCCTCACGAATGCCGCCTCAAAGATCCCGCCGGGGTTCGGCCGTCCCGAGATGGGACCCCTCACCACAGCTCTCGGAGAAATCCTGCAGTTCGAGGTCCGCGGCGAGGGCTATACGCCCATGGAGCTGCGAACGATTCTGGAGTGGGATGTCGCCCCAAAAATGCGTGAGGTCAAAGGCGTCACCGAGATCAACACGCATGGCGGCTACTACAAGACCTATGAGATCCGCCCGTTCCCCGATCGTCTCACCAGCAACGGCATCACCTTTGACGAGTTGTTCAAAGTCGTCTCCGAGAACAACACCTCGGCGGGTGGTGGTTACTTTGTCCATCATGATGAACAGCGTTTCATCCGAGGCCAGGCACTTCTGGAGAACATGGATGACATTCGTTCGATTGTCATTCGCCGCGACGAGAATGGCACTCCTCTGCTGATCCGCGACGTGGCGGATGTTGTGGAAGCCCCCATGACGCGCCAGGGGGCAGTGACCCGCGACGGACGAGGCGAAGCGGTCACCGGACTGGTGATGATGCTGGTTGGCGAGAACTCCCGACGTGTCGTGGAACGAGCCAAGGCTCGCATCGCCGAGATCGAGCCGACCCTCCCTGCTGGAGTCACAATCGAGATCATCTATGACCGGGCCGATCTGATCGGACGTACGCTTCACACCGTCATCAAGAACCTTTTGGAAGGGGGCGTACTGGTCATCGTTGTTCTCCTTTTCATGCTGGGATCATTCCGGGCGGGAGTGGTGGTCGCATTGGCGATTCCGCTGTCGGTCTTGTTCGCCACGAACCTGATGCACACCTTTGGCATCACAGCCAGCCTGATGAGCCTGGGGGCGATCGACTTTGGTCTGATCGTCGACTCGTCGGTCATCATGATCGAGAACTGCATTCACCGCCTGACTCATAACCCCGAGGGGCGCAATCGCATTGTCGTCATTCGCGATGCGTGTATCGAAGTCCGCAAGCCAACGATGTTCGGTGAGCTGATCATCTCGATCGTCTATTTGCCGATCTTGCTGTTACAGGGCACCGAAGGAAAGCTGTTCCGGCCGATGGCGTTGACGGTGTTGTTCGCGTTGTTTGGCTCGTTGATCCTGTCAATGACGCTGATGCCTGTGCTGGCCACGCTGGCATTACCGAAGAAAATCTCGGACAAGGAAATCCTCCTGGTCCGTGTGATTAAGACCATCTATCGCCCGATCGTCATGAGAGCGGTATCTCACCCCGCGACGACTGCGTTAATTGCAATCTGCGTCTTCGCCATCAGTCTGCCCGTGGCAATGAATCTGGGTGGCGAGTTCATGCCCAAGTTGTCGGAGGGTGACTTGCTGATCGAAGCCAACCGGCTGCCGAGTGCCGCGCTGGAAGGCGCCATCGGCATGTCGGACAACATCGAGAAACACCTGCTGAAGTTCCCTGAGGTCAAAACGGTCTTCTGCAAGACGGGCCGCCCCGAGATCGCCAACGACGTGATGGGCGTTCAGCAAACCGACGTGTGGGTCATCCTCAACGATCCCACGACCTGGCCCAAACCCAAGACACGCGATGAGCTCGTTGAGGAGATGTCCGACGTGCTCTACAAGAACGTCCCGGGAACGGTCTTCGCCTTCACACAGCCGATCGAAATGCGAGTGGATGAACTGGTGGCCGGCGTGAAGGCCGACGTGGCGGTCCTGCTCTACGGGGAAGACATGTCGATCCTCGGCACCAAGGCCAAAGAGATCGAACGCGTCCTCAAGGAGATCCCCGGCGCGGTCGACGTGAAGGCCGACTACCAGGCCAATCTGAGCACTCTCACGATCGTCCCACGACGCGATGCCCTGGCTCAATACGGCATCGAAGCCCGGAAAGTCATGGATGTTGTCGCCTCTCTCGGTGGGCATGAGGTCGGCCTGATCTTCGATGGCCGCAAACGGTTCCCGATCACCGTCAAGATTCCCGAAGAGTGGCGAGGCAAGATCGAGATGCTCGAACAGCTGCCGGTCGCCTCATCGAACGGCTCACCGGTCCCGCTGGTGGAGCTCGCCGACATTCGGATTGAGGAAACTCCTCCGAGTGTCGAGCATGAATCCAATCGACGCCGAACCTTCATCGCCGCGAACGTGCGCGGACGCGATGTGGCCTCATTCGTGGAAGCTGCCCAGAAAGCAGTCGCAAAACAAGTCGACTTTCCGACCGGTTATGAAATCCGCTGGGGCGGCGACTTCGAGAATCTGCAATCGGCCAAGCAGCGGTTGATGCTGATCACGCCCGTGGTGCTGCTGCTGATTTTCCTGCTATTGCACACCAGTCTGCATTCGGTTCAGCTTTCACTGCTGATCTTCCTGGCTGTGCCGATGGCCGCTTCGGGGGGCGTCTATGCACTCGCGATCCGCGACATGCCGTTCAGTATCTCGGCGGGCGTGGGATTCATCGCGCTCTTCGGGGTCGCGGTGTTGAACGGGCTCGTCTGGGTCAGTGCGGCGGAACACCTGCGACTAACCGGGATGCCCATGGATCAGGTCACTCGCGAGACAGCCATGGCTCGACTGCGACCGGTCCTTATGACCGCAGCTGTGGCGAGTCTGGGGTTCCTGCCGATGGCGTTCTCGCATGGCGACGGAGCTGAGATGCAGAAGCCGCTCGCGACGGTGGTAATCGGCGGGCTGGTGACTTCAACGCTGCTCACGTCGCTGGTCATCCCGGCGATTTATCCGTGGTTTGCCCGCGGCCTCAAGATCGCTCCGGATGAATTCGACCAATTGTCCGACCTGCCACCCGCGACGGGACACTGAGTCTCGACAGGGGCTTGCAGCTCGACAGGTGGCGGTTACCGAAACGGTCCTGACTGCATGTTCGACATCGTGAACGACATGAACAGGACGCCCGCGTAGGTCAATCCATGGGTGAGGAAGTAAACGGCAGCGAGTCCACCAACCAGGACGCTGATCTTTCTCGCGTATTCATCGCCCTTATGGGGGCTCATCGAGTTGCACACGCCTTGCAGGATATGACCTCCATCGAGCGGCAACACCGGAATGAGATTGATCACTCCCCACCAGACGTTGATGAAGCAGAAATCCTTGATGCCGGCATGAATCAATTCGCGAGCTGGTCGATCTAATTGTTGCTCCGCGAATTGCTCAATGGGGGCTTTGAGAACAAAGGCCATCAGCGCAAACAACAGGAACCCCGCTGTTGGTCCCGCCAATGCGATCAGGATCGACTTCCCTTGTGAGTGATTTCTTCCCGGCACGTAGACCGCGACTCCTCCCATGAGGTAGAGCGAGACGCCCACCACGTAACAGCCCATCCAGCGGGCGACCAGAGCATGCCCCATTTCATGAGCCAGAATCGAGATCAAACAGACCACAACCCACATCAGCAGGTACGGTGGCCCCTTCTGCATATGCTCCCAGCCCAGCAGCACCGAGCCGAGCCAGAACATCGGCGCCACCCGCACGGGAATTCCAAACAGAGAAAACCGCAGGTCAAATTCCGACGGCTGGTAATTGCCAAACATGCCAAGGTCTCATGGAGAGGATGAATCGGGCGTGAGTATACGACCCACCACTCCAGATACGCCATCTGGGCCGCTGGTGTGAGCGGCAAGCTCCCAATTCAGACGGACTCGCTCCCTCGGGAGGGCGAAGCATATCTTTCGAGGAAACTCCGCCGAGGCACCAACACGCGACTCACTAGCCCTTGCGCAACGCTCCGAACGTCGTCTTCATAATCTCCTGCAACAAGCTGCTGTCGTTGGAGTGGACGACAAACCGCGAGCCTTGCTTGATGGTGCGCAGCTGTTGCTCGACCGTGCCGAACCAGGAGCCGGCGGGGATGTGTCGTTTGTTTCCGGCGTCGATGACCTTCTGCAGGATTGCGATGAAGTCGGGATGGTCGTACTCGTTCGGGATGCCCATGTTGGTCGTCATGTCGTTGGGACCGACGAACAGGGCGCTGACGCCGGGGATCTCGCAAATCGCATCGAGGTTCTCGACCGCCCGCACCGATTCGATCATCGGCACAAAGATCGTATCGACGCAGCGTTCCTCGGTGACATAGCGTCGGGTCTTGTCGCTGGGCCATTGTCCCTCGCGAATCACACGCTCCAGAGCCTCGCCCTTCAGCGGTCGATAGACCGCAGCTGCGGCCAGACGCTTGATCTGTTCGACATCTTCGGCATAGGGAATCACCACGCCGTCGAAGGTGTCGCAGACCTTGGCCACATCGTCGAAGTCACGGCTGTGAGTGCGGGCCAGGCAGGCGATTCCTTTCGCCGCCAAGGCATACCGCAGCGGCATAAAGTCAGCGATGTCGAGCGAATTATGCTCGGCGGTCACGATGACAAAGTCGAGCGAGTTGTCCGGAATGAAGTCGACCACCGCGGGCACGACCGCATGTTGAATGAGCGTTCCATAAACCGGAATCCCCTGCCGCATTTTGTCCTTCAGGACACGGGCAGGCTTGGAAGGTTTGGCCGCGTATGGAGACGTTTGATTCATAGTGAGGCCCTCGATGACTGTACTGTATTCCAGGGAGAATCGATTTGCTGTCGACGACTGCAGGCAGCCTAGACGTGTTCAGACTTCCTCTTCAGATTCGGACAGACAGGAATGTCTGTCCCACTTCGGAATTCCATGCAACAGACATGCCAGTCTGTTCTTTCCATGTGGCGGCTCGAAGCAGGTGTGACCTAGTCTCCCAGCAGCTTCAGCAGCACATTGTCATGTGGATACGGATGCCCTTTGTGCTGGCGGTAGGCCTCGCCGTAGGCTTTGCCGATCTTCTCCCCTCGCAGAGCTGACCAGCGGCGGCACCCGTCGAGGTACTCATCCAGACCATGCTGTTGCCGCAACCACTCCCGCTGGCTGGAGTGACAGGCGAGCATGCTCAGCTTCTTCTCAAAGGTGTCGCTGATATCGACGATGAACTCCGGCTCGATCGGGTTGCCGTACCAGTCAATCCCCTCAATCGGGTCGACGTAGTAGAGAGCGGGAATCTTCGTTGTCGCGGGAGCGGGGTCCCATTGCTGGGTCTTGTAGTTCGGGCAAGAGGCATTGAACAACGCATCCCGCACCAGCAGGCTCGTCACCTCATGGTCGGACATGTAATCGACTGGCGGAGCGGTCAGCACAATGTCGGGCCGGGTCTTGCGAATCACTTCTGTCACGCGGCGACGACTTTCGTTGTCGTGGCAGATCTGCAGGTCCTTGAACTCCAGGCACAGATACTCAGCCCCCAGCAGGTCAGCTGCAGCTTTCGCTTCCTTCCGTCGCACAGCTGCGATCTCGTCCGGACCGAGGACTGCACTGCCGCCATCGCCAGCGGTCATCGTCGCCATCACAATTTCACAGCCCAGCTGCTTCAGCCGAACAAGCGTCCCGGCACATTGAATCTCGATGTCATCGGGGTGAGCGTGAATGGCCAGGATACGAGGCAACGACATAAAGCACCGGCAAAGTCAGGGGGGACGGACATCGAAGGTTGTCGGTTCAGTTTACCGACTCGCGAGAGAACTGTCGCACTGAGACGACGCCGTTCGTTGCCCGTACTCCACCCTCTCGCGTACAGTGAAGCAGTTGCGGAGGACGACCGATCTCTGCAAATCCCCGCACCGCGAGAGCCGTCAGGATGTCTGAATTCCGTAACATACTGGGCATGTTTCTTCAGCTGGCGGGACTGACGTTTCTCCCATTCTTGATCCTCTGGCAGCTGAACTTTGGCTTTAATCTGCTGTGGATGCCGTCGATGACGCTGCTGGGTGTTGGTGTCTTTTTGATCGGCCATAAACTTCGCGATCGTGAACCGTGAGGACGAATCGCATGTGGCGACCTTGTGTGGCCATCGTCGTTGTGCTGGCGCTGATCACACAGAGCTGCCAACTTTCCGCCGCAGACGAGATCGCGGGCGAGCTGGTGGGGCTCAATGTCTCACTGGCTGCGGAGAAGCAGCTGGTCGTGTTTGATCAATTGGTCACAGCGGGAGAGTGGGCAGCGGCGATTGATCTGCTCGATCGACTCTCCGCAGACCCGAGCGATGTCCTCGTGAAGGCGTCCGCCGGGCGATACGTCGGGCTCCGCATCGCGATTCAGCAGCGACTGACCCGCCTGCCGCCCGCTGGTTTGGAAGCGTACCGCAAACGCACGACCTCTAACTCAGCGACACTCCTCGCGCGAGCTCGTGCGGAAGGCCGACCGGCTTTGCTCTGGCGTCTAGTCGAAGACTCAGCTGCAACGCCCGCCGGGCAATCAGCGACCCAGGATCTGGCAACTCAGGCCGCCACACGGGGAGATCTGGAGCTGGCCCTTCGCTTGTGGAGTCGGCTGTTGCCGCCGTCTCCCGCCGAGGTGCAGCCTGACTATCCGCCGATGCTCTCTGTTCCGTTGGCCGATCCCCAGCAGATCGAGTCTCTCACGCGAAAGGTCGACCTCACCCGGCAGCTGATCGGCTCACCACTCGCGGCATCCGAGCGACATGCCCTTCGCGAAAATGTCCCCTCGGGAGCTCAACCCGCACTGTCGAAGGGCGGGGATCTCCCAGAGAACTCGCCTGCTCCCCCGAACCGCCCGCCGCGATTCGGGCCGGTCCGGTGGTCGACAGCTGCAACGGCCAATTGCCCAGAGCCCGAGTATCATGCCCCGCTCTCGCTGGCGGCGAGGTCGTCGGGGTTACTGGTGATCAATGATGGTTACGTGGTGCGAGCTGTTCAGGCTGCGACGGGAGATCCCTATTGGTCAACCAATTTGCCCGATGATGTGGGCGTCGTGTGGGAGTCTTCCGATTCAACACAGGAGTCGGCGTCGGAGCTGCCCTGTCGTATCGCGGGCGGTTTTTGCACGTCCGACCGCTACTTCGGCGTGCTGGGAGATGCACCGCGCTGGAGGGCCAGACCGGGTCTCATTCCGCTGTCCGGGTCTCTGATCGCGTTGGACCTGTCGATGGGTCAGGGGCGTCTCGACTGGCGAGTCGAATCGCGAGACCTGCCCGAATCGGACTGGCTGTTTCATGGAGCCCCTGCACTCGCCCGGGGCCATCTGCCCGGTGACGATCTGGTGGTCGTGCCGCTCTGCCGCCCCGATTCCCAGGTCGAACTGGCTGTCGCAGCCTTCTTCGCCGACGATGGACGGCTCGCCTGGTGGAGGCGAATCGGGACCAGTGCCGCAGCGCCCGGACGCCCACTCCCCGAGACCCAGCTGCTCGTGAGCGCGGGGCTGATCGTCGCTCGCACGCTGACGGGAGTGGTCGTCGCCGTCGACAGCCGACATGGTCAGATCGAGTGGGCTTCGACCGCGTTGGTTTCTTCACCCCCGACATTGAGGGGCTCGCATGCTTCATTGCTCGACGCCAGAGGTGGCTTGCTCGTTGTCGGCAGCCCCGCTCCGTCACGGACAGATCCGCCACAAGTCGCGGGGTTCTCGCTCGACAGTGGGGAGGAGGTCTGGCGACAGGCGATCCCCTTCCCGGTCCAGAGCGTCGTGTGTGCTGGAACCGAAAAGGTCCTCGTCGCCGGGTCCAGATTGCGAGCCATGGCATCGCAAAACGGAAGGCCATTGTGGGAACACGGGACAGAAGATCCCATTGGAGCGGGCACGGGCGCTCCCCGTGTCTATAATTTGACCGTGGTGTGGCCCACCCGCACGGGACTCTGGGGAGTCGATCTGGCGAGCGGCACCATCGAGTTTGAGCGACGCATCACAATCGAGCCGGTGGCCCAGCCGATGGAGCTGCTGCCGGTCGGAACGTATTGGATGCTCGCCCGGCCCGATGCGGTTCTGTGTCTGCCCGACAGCAGCTCTCTCCATCCCTAGCGGACCAGTCGATCGTCCGGCACTTCGTACGCCCCATCCATGTGATCTCCCATGGCCCCCCGTGATCTTCCGATCGATCCTCGCGTTTCAGCCCCTGTCGCGGCGCGTCATGCCGCCGACAGCAGCGTGCTGGCGCTGCGGTTCATCGGCTTGAGTGTCGGGATTTTCGTAGCTGCGTTCGGTCTGGCTTGGGTCCTGGCTCAGTTGCTGGGAAGAAATCCGAGGGCGTCGGCTTGGACCATGGTGTTTCATCCTGCCTTTGCCATCAGCAGTGGATTGATGGTTTTTGGCAGCTATTGTCTGAGCCAATCGCTCGCCGCTGTGCGTAAGGAACGCCAACTGGAGTTCCGCATGTGGCTGAAGCGGGGGCTGCTGGCTGGTGGACTGTTCACCGCGGTGCAAACGTACGCATTGTGGGCCATCAGTGCGTTCGAGCGTGGCCCCGACGCCGCCTCGCGGGGAGTACGACCGTTTATCATCCTGCTCTGCACGCTGCACGCTTTGCACTTCGTCATCGCGATCATGAGCCTGGCCTACGTCACGGTGCGGGCCTATGCCGACAAGTACGACCACGAGTATCACTGGGGCGTGACGGTCTGCAACTTCTTCTGGCACTTCCTCGGAGTGGTCTGGGTCGGAGTGCTGGCGGTAATCATGATCGCGCTCTGAGCCGGCCTGACCTCGGGCGTGTCACTCATGCGAAGTCAGCCGACGCGGGCTTCAGCTTCGCAGATCACCTGGTACGCCGACTGGCTGTCGGGAGCTTCCCGCAACTGGTCAATAAAGCCGGGCTGCTGCAGCATTCGTCCCAGTCGGGCCAGGACATGCAGGTGAGTTCTGGCATCTCGGCAGATCACCAGAAAAAACATATCGGTCAATGAATTGTTCGCGGCCCCGAACGGAATCGGCGAAGGCGTTCGACCGAACGCAATGACCGAATCTCCGATCGCATCGGTCAACGTCTGCCGCGGGTGGGGGATGGCGACTCCCGAATCGAAGGCGGTCGACATCAGCTCTTCGCGTTCGAGGACTGCTTTCAGAACGGTGGCCGGCTCCCAGATCTGGTATGTCCGTCCAGCGACTTCGACGAGGCCTTCGAGGATGGATCTCTTTGTGCGGCCTTCGAGAGGGACCTGCACCGTTTCGAGCTTCATCAGGCTCGTGACGGGGATCTCCGGGTTGAGCTCGGGGGACGCCTGCGAGGACTCGATCGCCGACAACTCCGGGTCAGAGAAGGTCCGCATCTCCTGTTCGAGCCACTGCGTGACTTCGGTGGCCTGAAAGGTCCAGACGCCCCCCCGCTTGTGACCGGGAATTCGCCCGCGATTCACGAGCTTTTCGATCTCGCGAAGATCTCGCCCGAGTTGACGAGACAGCTCTTCCAAGGTGAACCAGTCATGAGCCATGACGCACGGAGGGGTAAGCAGGCAGGAACTCAGGGGAGGCACAGGCGGGGCCACCGATCCTTCGCCCTCAGAAGACTGAGTTCTGGCGACTGGCAAACCGGGCCGATCAACGGGCGTTGACGGGAACCAGCGAGCCCAAGGACTGGAGGCAGCGGCTCATTAGAGTTTCGGGGTCCTGTTTCCACAAGTCCCGCGACCAGACTTCCAGCTCGTACCACCCCTGGTAACCGGTCGACTCGATGGCAGCCAGAATCTCGGCCAGCGGCAATCGGCCCTCTCCGGGCAGTCGACGGTCAGCATCGCTGCTGGTCGGAACCCAATCACTGACCTGAACCGATCCGATCAATGGCCCCATCGATTCGATTCGTTGGAGCAGGTTCTTCTCCCGCCCCAGGTGATAGGTCCCGAGAGCCAGCCCGACGTGGGAGCTGCGAAACTCGTCGAGCACGCCCATCGCCATGTCGAGAGAGCTGAGGAACGTCCATTCGCGATACACGGGAGACATCGGCTGCAGCACCAGCTTCACCCCAGCTGTCTGCGCCACGGGGAGGAGCTCTTCCAGCCCCATCAGCAACAGCCGGCGGGCATGCTTTCGCAAATGCCCGGCGTACGGGCCTGAAACGACTCGCACCACCGGAGCACGAACTGCCCGCGCCATCTCGATGAGCTGGGTGCCTTCGCGAATGGCATCATCGAATGAGTATTCGTTGTAGCCCGTGAAGCCGCCAATCACCCCCAGGCTCGACACCTGCAGCGGGCTGCCAGCGAGTTCCCCAACGATGTCGGCGGGTGACAACTCCTGCAGTTTGAGATGCGAAAGTCCGATCCCGGGAACGCCCGACTGCTCCAGCAGCGCGAGTTCTTCCTCGAAGGGACACTTCAGCAACGTGGTCTGGTGGATCGAGACCCGTGACCACCAGTCGGGGCGTTCGACCACGGGCGCGGTCGCCAGGCTTTTTCGATCACTGCGGGGACGGCCGAGCCAATTCAATAAACGACGTGGCAGCGACATGCGAACAGTACTCCGGAACATGTGGGACTGGCCTCAGCTCACAATGCAGAGGCCAACTCGCAGTGCGAGCCACATCATCCGGAGTGCGTGTTCAACGCCACGTCTGGACTGTCCGCGACGTTCACCCACACATGCACATGCGGGGCACCTCGGTAGTACCAAACAAAGCTTGGCCCTTCGAGCCGCCAATAATCCCAGACCTGGTCATTCCCCAGATCATCGGCGTTGTAGTACGCGAGCGAGCAGCGATCGAGGCCCCCCGCCTTGTCGAGGCACTGCAGGGCCTCGTTTCGATCGGTTTGACGATAAGGCTCGAGCAAGGTCTTGAGAACATCCTGCACCACAGCCTTCTGATCGGCGGTCATGTCGGCAATCGGCAGACCGGGGAAGACTCCCTTGTCTCCCTGGAAGGCGACTGAGCTCTCCTCGGGGATATCGCCGACGAGAGCCTTCTCGCGTTGCTTGCCATCGAGAATCTTGAACAGCGAGTTCGCTTTGAGGGCCTGCGGCCAGAAGACATTGCCGGGGTGATCCTTCAACTCATCAAAGGTCGGGGCATGTCCATAGAACATCGGTCCGCCAAACGCGACATGGTCCGCCGAGTTGCCATCGCAGCGCAGCGTCAGGTGCCGACCGGTCATCACAAACTCGAACTTGTCATTCACGTCGCCAAAGAGAGCGATCGTCTGAGCCTTGCCGTAGCCCCCCGCATCGTCCTTGAGCTGCTTGCGAATCCGCTCGTGCCACTCAGGGTTGTACAGGCCGAAGAAGATCGCCTCGATCATGTCCCGCTGATCGGACGTGAAGAAGTCGCTGCCCACCGTGAGGGTCTTCGGATCGGTGATGTTCCAGTTGTTCGAGACAAACGTGCGCAGCAGACCGCGATTGTCTTTGTAGTCCCACGGGAAGCAGATCTTGGACTTCTGCTGCTCGGAGAGCGAGGCATGCAGCTTCTTGACCAGCGTCTCGGATTCTGGAGGCGAAGCCTTGGGGGCATCTTCAGCTCGCGCGACATTACCTCCCAACACTCCAACTACAGCTGCCCCGGCCAAACCGGTTTGCACGAAGTCTCGACGAGTCCATGACGCATCTGGACGACCGCAATCGCTGCACGGTGGTGTGGGGAACATCGCCGACTCCGGAAGAATGAGGGGAACAAAGCCAGCGGTAGTATGCGCTGATCGAAACGTTCTCGACAAGACGCAACACTCCGCCATTTCGATGAAAATGTTTGGCATGGATTTATTGAATCAGGCTGCGTTGACAGAGAGGGAGATTGACGGCAGATGTATTCGCGAGTTCGATCCGTTGAATCCAGCCGATTGATGAAGGATGACGATCAGGCAGGAATGGAGTTGTCGACTCTCGACATGGCACTGCGTCCAAGGCATGATGCTCTCTGGTGCGGAGCACTTGCGAACGAGACATCATCGGAAGGATGACCATCTTGCCACTTCACGCAGCGTCCCCATGGGCGACCAGCCTGATTGTTCTGCTCGGAGCCTGCTCTGTTGTCGCAGCTGCGGATGAGCGACCTGCGGAACGCCCCCCCGCACCACCACAAGCGGTTTCGCTCTCCATCGAGCCATCCCCCACAGCCAAGCCGCTCAACCCCAACCGAACTGTATGGCTCGATGTGGCGAACAAGAAGGTTGTCCTGAGCGGGTACCTCTGTCTGCGCGAGGGACTGCTGGAGATGCTCGTCTGTAAGCAGCAGACGAAAGAGCACGAATCGATCATCGCGATCGACGCGGAGGCCTATGTGATTCACGCCGCCTTGGTCGCGCTGGGGGCCAAGCCGGGAACGCCCGTCCGTTTTCAGCCCGAGTTCCAACCTCCCACCGGGCAGAAGATCGATATCTTTGTCAGCTGGACGGATGACTTCGGTCGGCCTCATCGTTACGCAGCCCAGCAACTGATCCGTAAGGCCACCCAGCGGTACTACACGGCGGTGATCGATCCGCTCCCCAAGGAGTTAAAGATCGATAATCGTGGCGACCTGCGCTATGACCCGAACACCAAAGAGCTGATTTGGTTCGGCCGCATGTCCGAGGAACAGAAGCTAGAACTTCTCACCCGCAGTCCGAACACAGAATACCGGAAGGCCATCGAAGAGTTCTTCGCCAGCAGCCAGCCCCAAGAGTTGAAAGCAGACTTCGTCTTTGCGGGGAGTCAGTTCTTCAAGCAGAAGGACGGGTCTCAGTATTATATGGCGGAGGCGGGCGACATCGTCTGTGTCGCCAACTTCGGCGACGCGATGATCGACATCACCACCCGCAGCTCCGCCGACAACGCCGGGCTGATGTTTGAGCCGTACACGGAGCGGTTGCCCAACCGCCGGACCGCAATTACTGTCGATTTGATCCCGGTTGACCTGGACGAGAAGGCCACCCCCAGCCCTGAAAAGAAGCCGTAAATCATCCACAAGCCTATTGGCCATTTCACGTTGCGGCTGAAATCCAATCACTGAATCGCCGTGATCCCCCTTGCCTTGAATGATGCAGGCCTGTACGCAATAATGCCCACTTCCCCTTGAGGATGGGTGCGTAGCCACTTATCGTCAGGGTCGGCGGACCGGCGGTGTCACTGACCGGATTCCCAGTCTGAGATCGATGCGGCTGTCATCGCACAGCCCACTCCGAAGAGGTCTTCGGAGGCACGAAAGGGACATGGCACATGGGGCGTTACACTGGCCCAAAGGCTCGCGTTAATCGCCGGCTGAATTTTCAGGTTTACGAAAGCGCCGGAGCTGTCAGAGCTTCGGAGCGCAAAGCGTATCCACCGGGTCAGGCGACCCGTCGTAAGAAGCTGTCAAACTACGGTACAGCTCTGAACGAAAAGCAGAAGATCAAGCACTACTTCGGGTTGCGTGAAAAGCAACTGCGTCGTTACTTCGCCAAAGCCCGCCGCATGAAGGGTAACACCGGGGATCATCTCCTGGTGCAGTGCGAGCGTCGCTTGGACAATGCCGTCCGTCGTGCTGGTTTCACCATCACCCGGATGCAGGCTCGGCAGGGCGTGGCTCACGGCCACTTCCAGGTCAACGGTCGCACCGTCACGATTCCTTCGTTCCAGGTCTCGGCCGGTGACATCATCACCGTCAAGAACCGTCCGAACCTGAAGGAACTCTACACTCAGCTGACAGCTTCGGCTCAGAGCTATGAGTGTGCGTGGCTGGCAATGGATCGTGACGAGCTCAAGGCTGTTGTCACGACCGTTCCGAGTGCCGCTGACATCAGCCTGCCGGTGAACGCCGGTGTGGTGGTCGCGTTCCTCGCACGTTAATCACAACGACATCGTTGAAACACAAAACACCCGGTGGCTCATTCTTGGGCGACCGGGTGTTTTCGTGCTGTTTGCATCGCGACTGAGTGCTCGAAGCGATCATCATCGCCGGTATGATCGGGACCTCTCCTGCAAGCTGGCCAGCAATATCAACCTGTGTGGCATGTCGGTGAACCAACTCATCCGCGAGATCGGCAAATGGACACTGCTGTGCCTTGCACTCGGCCTGCTGACGGGGTCGGTGTGTGCCCTTTTCCTCTGGTCCCTCGATCTAGTAACCCTTCAGAGAGTCGCCCACCCCGATCTCATGTGGGGACTGCCGGTGGCTGGCCTTGCGATTGGCTGGCTCTCGTTGCGAGTCGGTCCGGAGATCAACTCGGGCAACAATCTCGTCATTCGCGAAATCAAGAGTCCTCAGCACGGGGTGCCGCTTCTTATGGCCCCGTTTGTTCTAGTGGGTACGCTGCTGACGCATCTCTTCGGCGGGTCCGCCGGTCGTGAGGGAACCGCCGTGCAGATGGGGGCCAGTATCGCGGGCGGGCTGGCTCGCTTATTTCCGCGACTGTCCGATCGCGATACCCGCGTGCTGCTGATGGCGGGCGTCGCTGCTGGCTTTGGGGGAGTCTTCGGGACTCCGATGGCGGGAGCGATTTTCGCGCTGGAGCTTGCCGCATTAGGTCGACTCGAAACCCGGGCCATGGTGCCCTGCCTAGCCGCGGCCGTTTTGAGTGACCTCGTTTGCGATGCTTGGGGGATTCAACACACGTCGTACGCCGTGCAGAGTCTCGTGCATCCAGCTGCGGCGTTGCGTCTGACCCCGCTGACCGGGCGACTCATGCTGGGCTGTGTCGTGGGAGGAGTGCTGTTCGGCCTGACAGCCCGACTCTTTGCGGGGATGACCCACACGATCCAGGGACTGCTCAGCCGATGGATCAAACACCCGCTGCTGCGTCCGATGCTGGGCGGGTGCCTTATCATCGCTCTCGTCTATCTGGTTGGCAGTCGTGACTACCTGGGGCTGGGAGTTTCATCGGCTGACCCCGCAGCTGTGACCATCACGCGAGCCTTCGAGCCGGGAGGCGTTCACACCTGGAGCTGGTGGTGGAAGCTGGTCTTCACAGCTGTGACGCTGGGGAGTGGATTCAAAGGGGGCGAGGCGACGCCGCTGTTCTTTATCGGAGCAGCACTGGGCAACATCCTCGGAGTCTGGCTCGGTGTGCCAGTCGACCTGATGGCGGCGATGGGATTCGTCGCGGTCTTCGCTGGAGCGACTCATACACCGATCGCTTGTGCGGTCATGGCTGGGGAGTTGTTTGGCGCGGAGTCGATCATGTACTTCACAGCCAGTTGCTTGATTGCAAATCATTTCAGCGGCGAAGGGGTGTATCCCGCTCAGCGTTCGATAGTGGCCCACACCGATAATGGGGAGACAGTCCGTTAACCGGCAGGCAGCGAGGGCAAACGTTAACGAGAACGAATCGGTCGGTTGAGCAGACAGGGACAGACAGGAATGTCTGTCCTACTGGGCGCCGAGGCATCGAAACCGCGGTGTTCTGCCCGTGCACTGGACGCGGCACTGGCCGATCACCCGCTGAGGGTGGGTGACTCGGGGCTGTCCATCTCTTCGCGATGGGCGGGCCACTTCAGAGTGAAACGGGCCCCGGCATTCGCCTGGCTCTCGATCGTGATCTCGCCGCCATGCTCGCGCAGAATCTTCTGACTGGCCGCCAGTCCGATCCCCGTACCGGCTGACCCCTTGGACGACTCAAACAAGTTGAACAGCTTGGCCTGCTCGACCGGGTCGATTCCGGGGCCGTTGTCGCTGACCTGGATCGCCATCTGGTCTCGGCTGGCGTCGTAACGAGTGGTGATGTCGATGACCGGTGATTCCGTCTGGCGGAGGGCATCGAGTGCGTTGATCACGATATTAAGTGCCGCCCGGTGGATTCCCTCCTGATCGTACAGGCTTTCGGGGATGTCTTTCGCCAGGTGGGTAATGATTTTCACCCCTTCCTCATCGGCGCGGGGCTGAATGAGATCGACAACATCCTGCACGGTGTGATTGAGGTTCGCCCGTTCGAGCTTCGGACGACGCTCCTTCCCGAAGGCCAACATGTCCATCACCAGGTTGTAGATCCGATCCTGGTTCCGTTCGAGGATGCTCCACCCCTTAAGAATCAGGTCATCATTCACATCGTCGAGCCCCATCTTGATCAGGTGGCTGCCGCCTTTCATTCCCTGCAGAATGTTCTTGATGTGGTGACTGAGCATTGCAATCGCCTGGCCCACAGCGGCGAGACGTTCAGCCTGGACGAGTGCCTGTTGAAAGCGATTCGACTCCACCGCCAGAGCGGACTGACGCCCGATGGCAGTGAGGAGTTTCATGGTCTCTTCGTTGAACCGAGACCCGCCCGGAAAACGCATCGAATCGATCGACGGCGTGGTCGTGTCGACATAGATCACTCCCATCAGTTCGTAGCGTCCCTGCATCGGGACGCACATCGCCTCGCGAATTCCCGATTGCAGAACGCTGGGAGCCTCTTCAAAGCGTCGGTCATGCCGGGCGTCGGTCGTGCGTACAGCCACACCACCCCGGATGACATGCTCCACAATGCTGGTCGAAAGCGGGATGCGCTCGCTGGCATCGGTCCCCGCCCGGAACGCGACCACCCGCGGCTCGATACGGTCGGTCTTGCTGTCTGCCACCAGCATACACCCGCGGTCAGCTCCCACAGCTCCGAGCGTCAAATCGAGGATCCGCTGCAGAATCTCATCGAGTGAACCCGAGGGACGAACCGCTTCTTCCGAGATGCGATAGAGCAGCTGAAGATTCGCTCCCGCAGCTGTCGAGCTGCTGAGGCGAGCAGCTGTTTCCTCGACGAAGGTCCGGCCACCATCTCCCGACGATTGCGAGACGATCCGCGACTGGTCGGCGGGATGTTCCGGCCCCATCAACTGAACACGATCGGCCGCCTTGCGATTGGCTCGCGTGAAGTGACACACCAGGATCGAACGACCGATCTGGATCTGGTCGCCATCCTTCAAGATCCGTTTGCGAATCATCGTCCCATTGACGAAGGTGCCGTTCGAGCTGCCTTCATCGGTGATGCGCCATCCATCCGTGTCAGTCCAGCGCATGAACGCATGGCGACGCGAGGACTCGGTGTCGTGCAGCTGGATGTCGTTAACGGCTCCACGGCCGATCGTAATTTCGTCCTGGGTGAATTCGTACCGCTGCCCCTGATCGGGTCCCTGAATCAAGAGAAGGGTGACAAGCGGCACGGAACGGATTCCTGTTAGAATAAGGAGCTGACAATCGGGATTTCGGCCACCAGAACAGTGAGACGACCGCTCGGATTCTACCGGTCTCCTCAACGACATCACGAGTCCACAGGCCAGACGAGTGAAGAAACAGCGACACAGGTTGCGATTGTTCGCATCAACAACGCCTGTTCTGACTAAGTTTCCCAGGGGACTCATCGACTGGAAATCGGCGCAACCCATTCATTTCGCAGGTCTTGAAATGTGCAGCGTTGGACGATTCGAGATTGATTGCATCGCTGGATCGGTCCGTCTACACTACGGGGCTTCCGTTCTCGTCAGCCCCTGGAGCCAGTGATGGTTTACCGCCCCCGTACCAAGGCCAAAATCGCCAAGAAGCAGAAGCGTTGCAGCAAGTGCAACGCGTTGGTCAGCTACCGTTCCCGCTGCAAGAAGTGCCACAAGGCAGTTAGCTAACCCCTTAATCCAGAATGGGTTGCAATGAGCGCCGAGTCTCGACTGACAGAGTTGGGCCTGATTCTTCCTCCGGTTCCTAAGGCGGGCGGAATCTACAAGCCGGTCGTTCAGGTGGGTCAGCTGATCTACGTGTCGGGCCATGGTCCGATGCGTACTGATGGAACTCTGATTACCGGAAAGGTCGGCCTCGATCTGACGGAAGAACAGGGTTTTGAGGCGGCACGCGCTGTCGGATTGACCCTGCTGGCGACTGTCCGGGCCCATTTGGGATCTCTGGACCGCATTCAGCGAACGATCAAGACGCTCGGCATGGTGAACGCCACGCCAGACTTCCAGCGACACCCCGCTGTCATCAATGGGTTCAGCCAATTGCTGAAGGACATCTTCGGCGAAGATGGCGTCGGAGCCCGCAGTGCCGTCGGGATGGGTTCACTTCCCGGGAATATCGCTGTGGAAGTCGAAGTGATCTTCGAACTGAAGTCCTAGTTCTCACTTCCAAAGTCAATAGACATTCGACTTCGCGTCTCGATGGGATGCGAAGTCTTTTTTTTCGGGGTGGCTCAACCGGGAAATTTGTATGACTCCCGGGTATCCTGATTAATGAGTACCTCAACTCTGTCGAGTTGAGGTACGTTGGTCACTCCCGAAAGAGGATTCTCAAATGAAGCGAATTGCATCTTTGGCATTGGCAATGGGTCTGATGGTCGGTTGTGAAAAGGCCTCTGAGCCTAAAGGTCCTGTTGTAGACCCAGCAGTCGCAGAAAAGGCCCAAGAGGCGCTGGACAAGGCAGAGGCTAAGGTTGGCGAAGCTGTCGACAAGGCCAAGGAAGCAGTAGACACTGGCAAGGAAAAGGTTGAAGAAGCCGCTCAGAAGGCCGGTGAGGTCGTCGATCAGGCCAAGGAGAAGGCTGGAGAAGCTGCTGAGAAGACTGGCGAGGCCGTCAAGGAAGCTGGCGAGAAGCTGAAGGACGCCGGAGAAGCCGTGAAGGATGCTGCCAAGCCCAATCCGTAATAGATTGGCAACAGCTTAACAACAAAAAAGCGATGGCGGGATCAGTTCCCACCACCGCTTTTTTCGTACAAGCCAACTGTTATTGCCAGTGACACCCGCTGGTTACCCGACGACCTGGCTCACACTTGCCAGTTCCGGATATCGAAATCGTCAGCGGGCACCGTCAATTCGATCATCCCCTCGGAGGGAATGCGGTCGAGGCTGTTGCGGGCCTCAAACAGCTCCACATAGAAGTGGATCCCCTGCCCCGCTGTCAGCCCCAGATCAACCAGCGGAATTGACACGACAGCCACATCTCCGACAGCTGCAGCGGCGACCGACTTCTCGGGGGTTCCGCCACGGAACAACGTCAATTCCAAAGCCCCTGCGTCAAACAACTTCACGCGGACTTCGTGTCCATCTGGCTCCAGGAAGCGAATCCGAAGCTCCTGACCGGGCTGGAGGTCATCCTTGGCCCGGGACGCCGTGTCACAGCGAATCAGCAGCGACTTCTTGTCGAAGCCAAAATAGAGATTGCGGATGACACCCTGGGTCACGCGAGCCATTGTGCCGCGTTCAGATCCGGCCAGAAAATGCCCCGCCCCCATCCACTCGAAGTACCGGCGTCGGCCATCGGGCTTCACTTCCAACAGGTGTCGCGGCTGGGTGTGAATGCTTTCCTTGTGGATCTGGCAAATCGGACGCAACAGCACGTTCGGCGGCGACTCGCCCAGCAGGCGGAAAACGTTCTGCAGGTGACGCCGGAAGAGTTGATCGAACAGATCGTCCTGGCCCGACGAACGATCGTCGCCGTACCACCAGAACCAGTCACTCCCCTCGGCGATGTCGAGTTCGCGCCACGCCTTGTCGAGGGTGGCCTGATCGAACTTTCCGCTGGCGACCTGCTGCTTGAGGAACTCCCGCGTGAGGTGCAGGATGTCCCACCCCTGGCGATCCTCGGAATGGCCGATCCAGATGTAGAAGTCGGAGTTAATCCAGCTTCCCGCGTGCAGCTTGTGTAGGCGTTCGGGTGCGGGAGCCATCTCCAGGTGATCGCAGATCCGCATCGGACGCACATCGGAGTGTCGTACCGCCTCGCGATACAACGTCCGCAAGAACACCACACCGCCATCGCGATAGTGTTCCCAGCAGTTCTCCCCATCGAGGACGACCGGCACAATGACCGGCCGATCGGGATTGTCGCGACGAATGACACGTCCGATCTCCGCACTCGAATTGAGCAAGGTATGCGCCGCTGAGACCGGGTCTTGCCGCTGAGCCTCGAACCCGATGAAGTCGCTCAGCCCCAAGTCGCGGAAGATCAGCTGGAGTGATTGCCCCTGATGCTCCCAGCGCCAGGGACGGTAGAGCAAATCGGGTCGGTTAATCCGCTTGTGCCCGTCGCGGTGGATCGCCCCATCCAGTGATCGCGAGAGGATTCCCTCGTCGGTCGCGATCCACTGAATCCCGGCCTCAATGATCGCCGGAAGAATGTCTGCCGAGACGGAGCCCTCTGATGGCCACATGCCACGCGGCTTGCGACCGAACAGCTTCGTATGCAGCTCCACAGCTGTGCGAATGTGGCGAACCGCGTCCTCGGCGTAACTTTCCAGAGAGTTCGGCAACTGGCAGTTCGGCATCGCCTGCCGCGCGGAACGTTTATCCCATAGGAGGGGCAGGATCGGGTGGTAGAATGGCGTCGTCGTCAGCTCGACCTGACCGCTGTCTTGCAGTTCTTTGTGCAGCGGGATGACCTGAGCCACGATGTCTCGTTGCTTCGCCAGAAGCCACTGTTTGTCGGCTTCGGTATAGTCACGGGCTTTCTCGCGGAACTCCTTGAGCTCGACATCCTGCTCGAACAACAGCTCATGGAACCACGACAGGTTATGCCACACCTGCAAGTCGCGCATGTCCTGCGACGTAAAGCGAGTGATGGCCGCATCGGTCGCCGATGGCTGGGTGAAACGCTTGCGATGCAGTTCAAGATACCGGGGGAACGGGCGAATCATCGATTCGAGATTCGCCGCAAAGAAGTTGTCGACCAGATACCGAGCATCGTGCATGGACAACCCGTCGGCGGGCATCCGTGACACATCAAGATGACGATCACTGCCCCCAGCTGCGTAGCGCTGGATCTGGACGAGCAGACTCGGAACCAGATTGATGGAGCAGCGGAACTCGGGAACCTCCTTGATGTGGAGGGCCATCCCGATGTAATCCTTCGTCGAATGAAACCGCACCCACGGCATCAGCGTTTCGCCCGCGACATCGTCGGGGTAATACGGTTGGTGCTGATGCCAGAGAATCGCCAGAGAGACAGGGGGCATGACCGATTCCTCTTATGACATGAGCGCTCCCGCAGTGTAGCAATTGCCACTGACCGGCGTCGGCGCGAAATGCCCGAGGAAATTGGTCACTTTTGGTGTTTGACGAGATTCAAGACCGAAATGACGGCAAAACCGGCCAGCGGTCTCGATTGACTGCTGGCCGGTTCACGACTTTGACCTCACTGGTTCAGCGTAAGGCCGTTGATTGGCGACTCCGCAGCTTTACTTCGCCATCAAAACGTCCAGCACCTCGCCCGGTTTGCTTCGTCCACCGTGCTCCTGGCTGACCTTCCTGTAGGCGACCTTGAGGTCCTTCTGAATCACGAACGTCGAGGGGTATGCGGTCTCTTTCTCAGCATCCCAACGCAGATGATACGCATTCGTCAGGGTGTAATCGGGATCAACCAGCAGGTGAAAGTGATCTGGAACCGTCTTGTTCGCCACGAACTCCTTGGCCTTCTGAACGAGCCCCTCCGACGGGCCAGGATAGACGAACAACACCTGTGCGCCGGCGGCCTTGAACTTCTCAGCTTCTGCCAAATATTGCCCCACCTGACGATTGCAGAGCGGACACTGATAGCCGGGGAATCCCCGCAACACGATCAGAACCACCGGACCTTGAGCGGCTGTCTTCGACAGTTTGACTTTGGCCCCAGTGACGGACATCAGCTCAAAGTCGGGGGCCTTGTCTCCGACCTGCGGAGGCATCTCAGCTGCCATCAGAGCGGGCATCATGCACAGTGCCCACATGGCGAGCAGGCAGGCGGCCAAAGATCGTCGATTCAGCATGTTCTATTCTCCTGATTCAGGGAACTCCGGTGCCCCGATGTGATGGCGAAGCGGAGCTGCAGTGAGCCACATCATTCAGATGCACTGAACCTCAAACGGTTACAGACTTCTTCCGAAATTCCCCGAGTGCTCAGAGTGGCGAATCAGACCGATCTGAAGGTGTCTCCCCTCCCATGGCATGACGGGCCTTTAAGATCTCTTGAACAAGATCCTCCGGAACCTCGATCGGCCCGGCATCCGCCTCAGCGTGTCGTACTGCCTGCTGGCTGGCAACGATGGTCGCTTCGTAGTTGTGCAGATACCACCGGCAGTGCTCGCAGCAGAGCAGGTGCAGTTTGAACGCAGCCTCCCGCGTTAGCGACAATCGCCCCTCCCGGTAATCCGCGAGTGATTCAATCAGTTGTTCGCAGGTCAACATGGCGGCGGTCCTCCCAACAGCGGATCGAGCAATGTTCGCAGTGCTTGCCGGGCTCGGTGTAAGCGGACTTTCACCGCATTCGCACTGAGATCGAGCAGCTGGGCAACGGCCTCCGTGTCGAGTTCCTCAATATCGCGCAGCAGGAGAACCGTTCGGTACGATTCAGGCAGCTTCGCAATTTGATCCCGAACGATTTGCCGGGTTTCTGCCCGCTCAAGTTCAATCGCTGTGTCTGCCCATGTCGGGGACGGTGCTGTTTGATGTCCGTCACTGAGGAAGGTGGGGAGCAGATCCTCGATGGAGCATTCGGGCTGACGCTGTCGGGTTCGAATCTTCATCAGGCACGAATTGACCACAACGCGGTGAAGCCAGGTCGACAAGCTGGCGCGGCCATCGAAGGTTGGCAGCGCCTTGAATGCCGACAGAAATGCATCCTGCACGGCATCGCGGGCATCCTCTTCCATCGCGAGGTACCGCCGGGCGACCGACAGCATTCTTCCGCCCTGCGATCGCACCAGTTGCTCAAATGCGACCTCATCACCGGCGCGTAAGCTCTCAACCAGCGTTTGGTCTTCCGCCGGTGCGAGTTTCTCGTTCGGTTCCAAACGATCCATGCCTCAAAGGCTAAACCCGATGGGCAGGTTCAGCAAGGATGCGATTCGCCGGGAACTCCTCGGGCCAATGAACGCAGCTGATCGACCAGATCGGGATGTTGCCCCGCCACGTTGAGCAGGTCCCAGGCATCCTCCGGCTTGAGCGTGAGCCACTCGATCTGCTCGGCTTCATGAGTCGACGAATCGTTCGCAGCTCGAACCAGCTGGGCGTCGGGGGTTCGAACGAGAGTCTCACCGGTGTGACTCGCCACCTGTACATCAGCTCGTCCGGGATGCGACTTCTCAATCACAGAGAGCAGGTCGACTGTCCCCACCTGAGCAGGCGTCTCCAAAGCGTCGCCCCCTAACCACTGGCAGATCGTGCGGGCGATGTCTGGAGTTTGAACCAGCTCCAGCACCGTCGATCCTCCCGCATGGCCCACCCCTACCTGGACAAACAGTGGGACACGGACAAGTTCGGTGTGAAGCTGGACGGGGCGTTCAATCGGCAACTGATGCGGGAGATTGTCCCCTTGCAACCCGGTGATGATGAGCAGGCATTCTTCGTGGGCGTGTCGCTGAAATTCTCGGATCAGACGACCCACGCGATCATCAAGCTTCTCCACCGAGGCGGCGTACAGGGCGAGACTCAACCGCTCGACGACGGGATCGGGAGCTTCCGGACGGCGACTCCGGGAGAATGCTCCCTCGTGAACGAGTTCCTCGACCGCCAGAGCGGGTGTCATCTCCTCGGACTCGTCAGCAAGCAACTCCTCCCAGGGAGTCCCGAGCAGGCGGGCGACCTCAGCTTCCCACCCCGTGTGATCGGGCACCCACGGATCGGGAATGCCGACTCCTTGAATCCATGTCAGCCCCGGACGCAAACTCGTCAACTGTTGCCGGATGGCAGCTGCGCCTTCTAACACCCAGTTACGGGGAGGCTGATCGAGAGGTTGCTGCAACCGATCGACTGCGATCCCAGCCGCCCCTAGCGCCGCGAGGGCCTCAGCCATGCTGGGATATGCAGCCCAGTCGTCGGCGAGTGACCGAGCACGCTGCGGCACCGCGTGGCAGAAACACTGATGAAACACCGCCGCCCGCGCTGCCAGTTGGTCGAAAGCTGGAGTTCTCACCCGATACTGCCCGTAAGCCCCGATCTGGCTGGCAGCGAGATGATCGAGCGTGATCAGAACAACGTGACGGGGCAATTCGGGCTCGGATGAAGTGGAGGAAGTGACGGTGAGCGATCGAACGATGAGTGAAGGTGGCCAACAAACTCCAGCCCGCACGCTGCGGGAACTACGCTTGGCCCAGTTCAGCTCGCTTGGTCCCGATCAGCTGGATCAAGGCCTTCTGCGGATCGGCGAACTTCTTGAGGCCTTCGTCCATCAGCGTCTGCTCCATCTTCGCGAAGTCGACCTTCGCGTCGATGTCGGCCAGGATCTCAGCAGGGGGAAGCTGGTCGACGCGACGTGAATAGGTCTTACCCAACTTCTGAACTGCAGCGTTCGTTGCGGGCGGATTCGTCTGGATGTCCGACCCCGCGAGAGCGCTGACATACTTGTCGGCGGGGAGGTTCGGGTCCTTGGTCCCGGTACTGGCGAAGACGATTTCCTGCTTGCGCGGCAGTGAGTGCTGAGCCCACCAGGCATTGTTCTCGGCCCAGATTCTCTGGGCATTCACGATCCCCACGAGCCCTTGTGCCGCCGGGCTGAGCTCCGGCACCTTGGCGGCGGTGTAGACATCAATCCGGCTGACAAAGATGCTGTAAACCGATTTCAGCGTCCGGGGATCCTTGCGACGTTGAGCCCCGCGCCAGACCGCATCGCGTGCCGCCTGATACTGTCGTGACGAGAAGATTAGCGTCACGTTGAGCGTGATCCCGGCTGCGGAGAGTTCCTCGAGGCAGGCAAGCCCGGCGGGCGTGGCGGGCACCTTGATCATGCGGTTCGTGTGGCCCGCACTCCAGGCCTTCCCCAGTTCGACATACTTCGCGGCCCGCTCGGCGGTACTCAGAGTACAGCTGGCGTCCTCGAGCAGCGGATCGAGTTCAAAACTGACGTAGCCGTCGTCTCCCTGGGTCCGCTGATAGACATCGGCGAACACAGCCTCTGCCCGGGAGACCAGCTGATCGGTCATCTTCCAGGCGACCGCCGAGTCATCGAAGCCCTGCCCGATCAGTTGTTTGATCTCGGCGTCGAATCGCCCCGTTTTGATGAGGTCAGCCACGATGATCGGGTTGGAGGTCGCCCCAGTGGCCCCCAGCGCGTGGTTTTCCTGGACCAGCACCGGATCAATGCTGTCGAGCCACAGCCGGGTTCCACAGGCCACCAGTGATTGAAGTCCGGTCATTTGAGCGATCCCAGAAGTTTTAGAGAGTGCAAGTTGAACGAGCAGCCGATGTGACGTCACTCGTCCCCCCCGCGCGACGCCAGCCCGTGGTCACCGCTCGAAGATGTGTGTCTCACTGCGGAAGATTCGTGTCAGCTGCTCGTTGCGGTAATCCTCGCCCGCAACCTCGTCCAAGGCAAGTCGGTTTCCCAAACCTTGAAACCGAAACGGGTTCAGTGGCGAATCACCGCGAGGTCTGATAGGGTTTCGGAATCAAAATCTCTGCTAACCGGTGGAAAGTCTCCCACCGATGCGGGGATCTTGTCGAGCCAACGTGTGCGGACGAGGTGATCGTGGAAGTCTTGGCGGAAACACAGGCAATCGCAGGCGTCAGCGGCAAAGAACGCGTGATCGAGGTCACCTACCCGTCGATCGCAGCCACCGGACTGGGACGGCTGATCGGGTCGATCTGCTCGTCGATTCCCGTCAAGATCGGAGGAGTTCCGCTCTCCTGCCTGCTGTTTGGCCTGCCTGTGGCTCCCCTCGGGGCACTGATTTATCTGAGCCAGAAAGTGCTCGGCGACCGTTACATCCTCACCAACAAGTCGGTCGAGATCCGCAAGTCGATCGGGAGCAATCTGGTCGCTCGCGTGGAGCTGTCCAGCCTGGCCGACATCACGATTACGGTAGTCAGTGGTCAGGAATTCAGCCGCGCGGGGAACCTCCAGCTGCGCGATGCCAAGGGCAGCATTCTGGCGACCCTCCCCGGAGTTGTCTGGCCCGAGCGTCTGAAGAGTGCCATTCTGGAAGCCCGCCAGGCCCGCGTGAGCAACGACGCTGCGTTCGCTCAGATTCAGGCTCGCAAATAGTCAGCCTGAGAACGTTATTCTCCATAAATAGTCGAAACCCGCTGCGATTCCCTGGGGTCCAATTTCCCTGAAGGGGATAAATCGCGGGCTTGAATTTGCATTTGCTCTTGCACTTCCGCGCCGAGTTGTCCACAAGACAACGTACTGACACATGGACGCCCCATGTCTCACAATACCCAAACTGCCTCTGTTCTGGGTATGATCTTCACAAACCATGACAACGTGATGTTCCGGACGATGGAGTGATCTCTCCCATCACGTTGCTCTCATCCGCTGGAAGGGAACAAGGATGCCGCTGTTGAAGTTCAAACGAATTCTGCTGAGTGGTGTATCGCTCTTTGCAGTCCTGATCACTCCCCTGGTCTTCGCTGAGGACGCGGAAGCGCCCTCCTCAGACCAGTTGCTGCCACCGGGAGTATTGCTGCACGTCAAGTTCTCGGACGTGTCTGACCTCCGCGAGCGTCTCCCGAAGACCAGCCTGGGCAAGCTCTACCAAGACGAGTCGATGGCCAAGATCCGCGACGAAGTCCAGAAGGGCTTCGACAAGGCTTCGGAAGAAGCCAATAAGGAACTCGGGTTCCCTCTCAGCGATCTGCTCGATCTGCCCTCTGGCGAAGCGTCGTTTGCGATCGTCCAGCCTGCTGGTCGTGACCTGGCTGGTATCGCTCTGATGGATATCGGCGACAAGAAGGAGACTCTCGACAAGGCCCTCGCAAAGCTGGACGAAGCCCTGACCTCGAAGGGTGGAGCCAAGAAGAAGACTGAAACCGTCGAGGACGTCGAAGTCACGGTCTACGAGTTCGCGAAGGAAGGTGATTCCGAATCCGAAGACGCCGCGAAGAAGACCTTCTGCTACTTCATTAACGACGGAGTGTTCGTGGGTGGTTCGGACTACGCACTGCTGGAAGAGATCCTCGGCCGCTGGGATGGCGAGTCGGAAGATGTCCTCGCCGAGCAGGAAGTCTACAGCTACATCCGCGAGAAGACCTCCACTCGCAGCGAAGACGAATCTGCCGCAATCGAGTGGTATGTCGATCCGATCGGCCTGGTCACCGCAGCTTTGAACTCCAACGAAGATACCGCGATGCAGGCGCTGATGGTCTCCAGCTATCTGCCCATCGTTGGCCTCGACAAGTTCAAGGGTGTGGGCGGCAGCCTTGATCTGGCCGAAGACGGCTACGACATGCACACCAAGACCCTGACCTATGTCGAACAGCCGACCAGCGGCGTGCTGCGGGCCTTTGAGTTTCCCGCAACCGACCTGACTCCTCCCGCCTGGGTGGGAGCCGATGCTCCGGCCTACTCCGCGATGAACTGGGACGCTTCGGGAGCTTATACCGCTCTGACCGAAATGACCGACACGCTGAGGTCCAAGCCTGGATTCGCGGAACAACAGATCGCTGCCATGTCCAAGGAGTTGGGCTTCCACCTCAAAGACGATCTGATCGACCTGCTCGATGGCCAGATCATCATCCTGAGCGGTGTGAAGGAAGGGACCGAGCCAGTGTCCCAGCGTATGCTGCTCGCCCTCAAGATCAAGGACTCGGCCAAGTTCCAGGAAACGCTCAACACTCTGCTGGCGAAAGCTGGCTCCGCTGTGACCGAGCGTGACTTCGAAGGCAACAAGGTCTACGACATTTCGGCACCCGATCCAAACATGTCCCCCGCGCTGACTCTGGCGAAGGATAACCTCTTCATCAGCTCGCACGCGGACCTGATTGAATCAGCTCTTCGCACCAGCCGGGAAGAAACCCTGGCTGACTCGAAGAAGTTCAAGGACATGAAGAAGCTCTTCCCCGCGAAGAACTCGATGCTCTCCTACTCCGATTTGGCCAAGAACCTCAAGCCCGTCTACGACATGCTCAAGAGCGGCAAGCTCGATGGCGTGACCGAAGGGAAGTTCGACTCCAGCATGATCCCGGAGTTCGAGAAGATCTCGAAGTACCTGTCGGTTTCGGGGACCTACACGATTCCCGATGAAAAGGGCGTCTACACCGAAGGCTTCCTGCTCGGCACTGACGAGTAGTTGACCGCTTCACATTCGTTTTCACCAGACAGGCTCACGGTTCTCCGTGGGCCTGTTTGCATTGGGGCGACACTCTGTTCAGACTTTTGTGATGACCGCCGCCATCACAACTCCCCCCAACCCGATCGGCCTGTCCCGCTCTCCCTCCGCCACGGTGAAGCTGGGGGGCAGCCTGCTCGACCTGACCGATCTGCCATCGCGGCTTGACCGACTCCGCTCGGACTGGGGAGAGCGTCCACTGCTGGTGGTGGGAGGCGGCCCGGCGGCCGACCTGGTGCGGGCATGGGACCAGCACCATCAGTTAGGAGAGACTCGCTCGCACTGGCTGGCGCTCGACTCGCTGGAGCTGACGTCGCGTCTCCTGGTCCAGCTTTGGCCCGTGGCCCGCATCGCTCCCATCAGGGAAATCGAGGCCTGCTGGCAGTTGGGTCACGTCCCGGTCATTCTCGCTCGCGAATGGTTTGAGTTCGCTGAGCAGGCCTCTATCCCCGCCCCGCCGCAGAACTGGGACACGACCACCGACACGATTGCCGCCTGGGTCGCTGCGACCTCTCGTTCCGCATCGTTGTGGCTGTTGAAATCGGTTGAGCCACCCAACTCACTCGCCGAGGCTGCTCAACTCGCACTCGTTGACGCCAACTTCACAGAGTGGATGCCGCGTGATATCCCACTCCAGTGGGTCAACCTTCGCGAGAGGACCGCCGGGGCCCAATGCCTGAATATCACGCATCGAGCAAATCGCTGACCACCACTCCATGCACATCGGTCAGTCGGTGATCACGGCCACCGTAACGGAACGTCAGCTTCTCGTGATTGAGTCCCAGCTGATGCAGGATCGTCGCATGCAGATCGTGCATCGTCAGGGGATTCAACACGGCGTTCGCCCCGAACTCGTCGGTCTCACCGTACGCAATTCCCCCTTTGAAACCTCCACCCGCAAGGAAGATCGAGAACCCGCTGACATGATGGTCGCGCCCGGTGTTCTCGTTAATCGCTCCGGTATGGGGAGTGCGTCCCATCTCGCCCGCCCAGACGACGATCGTTTCGTCGAGCAGTCCACGCTGGTCGAGATCGATAATCAATGCGGCGACCGATTGCTCCGTGACGAGTGCGTTCTTCTCATGCAGCTTCTTGAGCTGGCCATGCTGGTCCCAAGGGGAATTGTTCCCGTCGAAGCTGGGACAGGTGATCTCGACGAAGCGGACTCCTGCTTCGACCAGTCGGCGGGCGCGGAGAGCCTGACTGGCGTAGTACCGTTGGTGCTCGTCGGAGGAATCGGTGCCATAGAGCCGGTGAATGTGTTCGGGCTCTTTGCTGATATCGGCCACATCGGGGACCGTCATCTGCATGCGAAAGGCGGTCTCGTAATTCGCAATCGCCGACTCGATCGCCGAGGCATCCGATGTCGTCTGGCCGAACTCGCGATCGACCTCCGACAACAGTGCCAGCTTCTTCCGCTGGACATCGCGATTGTCGAGAGGAGCAATGTTATCGACAGGGGTGCCCTTGGCCCGCATGACCGTGGCCTGATGACTGGCGGGCAGGAAGGAGCTGCCGAAGTTCTCCAACCCGCCGTTCGGGACCCAGTCATTGTTGAGCAGGACATACGCCGGCAGGTTGGCGTTCTCCGTCCCTAGCCCATAGGAGATCCATGCGCCCATGCTCGGGGCGAGTCCGATGCTGCGACCGGTATGCATCAACAATGCCGATTGCCCATGCAGTGGAAGCTCACCCACCATCGAACGCACGACGCACAGCTTGTCGGCCACCTCGGCGGTCCGCGGGAACAGGTCACTCACCCACAGACCGCTCTCGCCCCGCTGCTTGAACTCCCAGGGACAGCCGAACCAGACCCGGCTGGCGTCCGACTGCGACTTCTTGGAGACCCAGCGCGAGCCGATTGCCTGCCCCTGATGCTTCTTGAGCATCGGCTTGTAGTCGAATGTGTCGACATGGCTCGGGCCGCCATCCATGAAGCAGAAAATCACACTGCGGGCCCGCGCCGGAAAGTGCGGAGCCTGAGAAGCTGACGCCGACGTGGTGGCTGCGATCCCCTGGAGGGCGAGCATCCCGAATCCTGCGGAGGCCTGTTCCAGAAAACCACGCCGGGTAACAACCGGACGAACCGCCCCGGGGCAAGTGTGACGCCAATGTGTCATGACACAGATCTCCGCTTGAACCAGTGACTACCGGTAATAAAGGAATTCCTTGGTATTGAACAGCGTATGCGCCAAATGAGCCCAGGCGGTCTCGTCGGCCATCGGATCGGGCGAGGTGGACAACTCTCGCAAGAGCGCTGTCCAACGCTCGCGTTCCGAGTCGCTTGGCTGTCGTCCCAGAGCGGTGACAAACATGGCCTCGATCCGGTCTCCGGGCAAGCTGTGGGGGATCTTCATCAATTGATTCGCCCACTGATGAGACAACTGATCGATGAGCGGATCGTTGAGCAGCAACAGAGCCTGCGCCGGGACACTGGTCACATTGCGACGACCGCTGGGCAGCTTGAGATCGGGAAGGTCGAACGCGGTCAGAAACTTCGGAGGGGCCATGATCGACATCATCAGATAGAGCGAGCGTCGACCGTTCCCATCCACCGGGCCCGAGAAGAGTCGCTTCGATCCATCCTCAACAGTCCGCGGCGGCAGGATCGGTCGACCATACAGTGTCGGATCGAGCCGTCCGGAGACCGCGAGCAGTGCGTCGCGAACCTGCTCAGCCTCCAGTCGCCGGGTGGGGTAATGGTGCCGCAAGCGGTTGTACGGATCTCGCTGACTGGCTTCGGATGCCACCAGACCTGACTCGCGGAATGTCTGTGACAAGACCAGCTGCCGGACGAGTGCCTTCGTCGACCATCCCTGTCGCATGAAGTCGCGAGCCAGCCAGTCGAGCAGCTCTGGATGCGACGGGCGATCTCCCAGCCGACCGAAATCGTCGGGTGTGGCGACGATCCCGGTGCCAAAGATCCACTGCCAGACGCGATTGACGTAGACTCGCGTCGTCAAAGGATGCTCTGGATTCAACAGCGACTCCGCCAGTTCCAACCGACCACTGCCGGGGCTGGATGTGATAGCGTCATTCGGCCCGAACATCGATAACGACGCGGGCATGATGACATCCCCCATCGCGTCGACATTGCCTCGCACGTTGAAGAACAGACCGGTCTTCACAGCGGCCCGCTCATCCATGCTGTTGACGGTTCGCGGAAACTCGATCGACTGTTCGACACGGCGGTATTCCTCAACCAGCGACGCCAGCGGACTCCCGGGAGTTGCCTGATTCGGCAACAGCTTCCGGCTGACCAGCCAATCGACGATCGACTGATCTCCCGGTTGTGACTGGCCATCACACCAGCGGGTGACAGCTCCCTTCAACCAGCTTTCAATCCGGGAGTTCGCCTCTTCAGCAGTCTTCGGTGCAGCCCCCTTAAAGAGAGTGGTAAACCGATCGAGCAGATCGAGAGGGGCTCCGCCCGCGTCATGCGTCGCGATCCCCGTGATGCTCAGCCAGCTGCGTTTGTCGAATCCAAAGTCGTCGTTCGGCAGTCCCCCGGCGAGACCGGTTCGCGGGGGGAAGTTCGAGTTGAGTGACGAGGTCGCGAAATCGATCGTGACCCGTGTGACTCCATTCTTGAGCGGAAGATCGTCGTAGGTCCGCCAGCTGGGCTCCGACTGCTTCAGAAATGCGACGCTCTCATTCTGAATCGCGTTCTCATCCAGGATCAACGAGCCGCCGTACTCGCCGCCTGCTAGCTTCAAGCTGACCTTACTGCCGGGCACCGTGTGCTGGGGCGGCATCCGCAATACGCCGGGTAACTTCGATGACAACGCATGAGTATGAATCCCACGTGGCAACAGCCGAGCGACGACCGCATCGCCCTCCAGTGCAATGAGTGGTGTCCCGTCATCGACCCACCCCGACTCTATGCCGTCTCCCTCCATCACCCAGCCCGGAGGCAAGGTGGGCTGCGAGAAGTCTGCCAGAACGGTGTAGGCCTTGTTGCTGTCGATGCGAGCATGGCGATGAGTCTGCCACTCTGTGGTCAGTGCATTCCAGGTCGCCTCGATCTCGGCCCCCGCCTTCGCGAGTCGTACGAGTGGATAGTCCACATCCCCCAGCTCCGGCTCTTTGGGCTCCGGCTTCTGCAGGGGCATCTGCCAGGCGGTGGACTTGATCTCAACTCCGCGCCAGGCTTTCGCCAATTCATTGCGGATCGCTGTTCGTAACTCCTTGAGCTTTGCGATCGCGGCAGCGTTTTTCTGCAGAGCATCAGCGGGCCGACTCCCCCAGCGCGGGGTGATGAACATCGCGCCGAGAGCGTAGTAGTCCTTTTGCGAGACGGGCTCGAGCTTGTGATCGTGGCAACGGGCACAGGCGACCGTCGTGGCCAGAAAGACCTTGGAGAAGGCATCGACCTTGTTGTTCACCATCTCCTGATGAATGCCGTTGAACTGCAGGCTGCTGCCGTGGCGATGTTCGCCCATGTGATAGAACATCGGCCCGATGATGCTCTCGTTGATCCCAAGTGTCTCATTGAGACGCGGCTGAGGCAGCAGGTCGCCCGCCAGCTGCTCTCGCAGCAGCGTGTCGAAGCCGACATCATGGTTGAAGGCCCGGATCAGATAGTCGCGATACTCGTGCGAGCCCTTGGCCGGATTGTCCCATTCATAGCCGTAGGTATCGGTGTAGCGAACTGCGTCCATCCAGTGTCGGGCCATGGCCTCGCCGTAGTGAGGCGACGCGAGCAGGTCCTCGACCAGTTCCGCGTAAGCTGCGTTCGGATCGACTCGCTGTGCGGCGAGAAACTTCTCACGCTGTGCGACCGACGGAGGCAACCCGGTCAGCACATAGCTGAGTCGTCGCAGTAAGTCCTCCGCAGCTGCTGGAGTGGCTGGTGTCAGATTCTGCTGGTCAAGCTCGGCCCGAATGAATCGATCGACGGGCGACTGCGCCCAGGCGGGGTCTGCGACCTCGGGCGGAGGGGACGTGGCCAGCGGCTTGAGGTTCCACCAGTCGAGTCGCTGCTGGAACACCTCGGCCCAGGCATCGGACGCTGGCTTAGTCGGCGCGACCTCACCCCGTCGAGGATCGATCGCCCCCTGCTCGATCCACTGCCGCAAGAGTGCGATCTCTTCCGCGGGAAGCTGGGCGTCCGGCGGCATCTTCAGGTCTTTGTCGAGGTAAACCACAGCTTGATATACCGTGCTCTCCTCGGGTTTGCCGGGTTGGATCGCTCGTCCCGAATCCCCCCCGGCTTCCCATCCGGACCGCAGGTCGAGTCGCAGCCCCCCCTCCTGAGTCTGCTCATTGTGGCACTCGATGCATCGTGCATGGAGCAACGGACGAATCTTCGATTCAAAGAACGCCACCTTCTCGGGAGTCTCGTCCGACAGTCCGACCGGCGTGTAGGCGAACTCTGGTGTACGCGGCTGGGTCGTGAAGAGGAGGCTAACGGGCCCTTTGACCTCTGGCCCATTGAAGAGTTTCACGGGTTCGCCGGGATTCGGGGCGTCGGTTTTCCAGACCGACACGGGGCCCTGCCAACTGGTGCAGTACAGCAACCCGTCGGGCCCTATGGTGAGGCTCATCGGCGTCGCGAGATGCCCTCCCGCCCCGGCCCATTCGACCGTCTCAGTGCCGCGGGTTCGCAGGATGCGGTTCGCGTTCGTGCTCCAGAACGCATCACCCTGAGCGTTGAAGGCCAGTCCCCAAGGGGCTTGCGTGGGAGAGTGGGCCCAGACTTCGCTTAGCGTGCCATCGAGCTTCTCGGGACAGCGGAGGATCGCTTGCTTCGCGTGGTCGGTGACATACAGACGACCGCCATGCAGGGCGATCTGCGTGATCCCACCAGGAGTGGCCAACGCCACGTCCTCCTGCCACTCACCGGATGGGTAGGAGTAGCGTTTGACCTTCCCGTCGTTCTGACTGGCGACCAGCAGATCGCCGTCGTGCCAGACCATCCCTGTCGCCCGGTGAAGCCGACCACCGTAACCCTCGGGGACGTTAATCAGTGTCTCGACACTCCCCCCGTCACGCGGGTTATATCGTAGGACGGTCCCCATCTCTCCCGGGTTCCCCGTGGAAATCAACAGCCGTCCGTCCGGGTCCAGCAGCAGCGAGTTTCCTGGGGGCAGTCCGCTCAAAACCGTGCCGACATGGGCTCCGCTTTCCAAGTCATACCGCTCGACTCGCCCGGTCCCATGCATCAGCACGAGCATATCGTCAGCGAACGCCCTCCCGGCCCCGCTTCCCAGGAGGAGCCACAGAAACACACCGATGAGGAATTTGCCCCGACCGCACCCCATCTGATCGTCCTCTCCGGCGAGCTAAGACTCGCGACCTGTCCCGAAAGAGTCATCACACCGTGAGACTCAATCCTAACAGCGGATCTGACGGAGAGCGATGGTTACCTTGGTCAGCCGATTCCGACCGATCCCCTCTCTGCAAATCGAAAGGTCGTCTCGGACTGACATCGTCACGAATCATCCATCCGTGCTGGCCCTCCGTAGCTCCAGGACGACATCCACAGTCGAACGATCGAACACGGTGGGACGTAGTTTGCCCACCCATTGTCCATCTTTCCAGACACCAACAACGCAGCAGACCTTCAACTGGTCACCGTCAATTTCATAGATGCCCAAGACATCCGCACCGTTCTCTTTCGACTCGTAGGGGCGGTGATCCCATCTCTTCGGAGTGGTTGAAGGATCGAGGTCAAAGGTTCCGGCCCAAAGCTCACGCCCCTCCGCATCCAGCGCTGCATACGAAAGGTCCTCGCGAAACACCAGTTGCCCAGCGTCCTTCGTGCTTCCCGGTGG
>JAXMBW010000021.1:0-76906 GCA_046349675.1 Planctomycetaceae bacterium
TGCATCATGCCGTGCTGGTGAATACCAGCTTCGTGGGCAAAGGCATTCTGACCGACGATGGCCTTGTTCCGCTGGACCTTCATCCCCGTGATACTGGAGACGAGCCGGCTGGTCGGGAAGAGTCGCGGCGTGTTGATCTTCGATTCGATACCGTAGTAGTCCTTGCGAGTCCGCAAAGCCATGACGATCTCTTCAAGAGCCGCGTTCCCTGCCCGTTCGCCAAGCCCGTTAATCGTACATTCAACCTGCCGGGCTCCTGCCTCGATTGCCGCGAGGCTGTTGGCGACTGCCAGCCCGAGATCGTTGTGGCAGTGCGTACTGATGACCGCCTTGTTGATATTGGAGACGTTCTGCTTGAGGTGCGAGATCACCTTGAAGTAGTGGTTGGGGGTGGCGTACCCGACGGTATCCGGGATATTGACGGTGGTCGCTCCGGCGTCGATCGCCTTCTCGACGACTTCACAGAGGAAGTCGAGTTCGGTGCGTGCGGCGTCCTCGGGGGAGAACTCGACGTTCGGGCGGGTGATGTCCTTCCGGGTGGCCATCTTGTCGGCGGTGTACTTCACCATGTCGACGGCTCGACGGACGATCTCTTCCTTCGCCATCTTGAGTTTGAACTCGCGATGGATGGCACTGGTTGCGAGGAAGACGTGGATGCGGACGTTCTGGGCACCCTTGAGAGCCTCCCACGCCCGGTCGATGTCCTCGGTTCGGCAGCGAGCCAGTCCGCAGATCGTTGTCTGATCGCCGAACTTGTTCGCGATCTGCGAGACCGCATCAAAATCTCCCGGCGAAGCGATCGGGAACCCCGCCTCAATCACATCCACGCCCAGATCGACCAGCGCCTTCGCAATCTCCAGCTTCTCAGGAGTCGTCATACTACAGCCAGGCGACTGCTCGCCATCGCGAAGAGTGGTGTCGAAGATCGTGATCGTGTCGGACATGGTTCGATTCCGGGCGAGCCCGCGGCGTGAGCCGGGGGGTGAGAGTGAACTGTCAGGGGACTCGGCAGACTCACGTCTGCCGCTCGCTGACTCCGTGGAACAAATCAGCGTGAAACGAAATCAGCCTTGAGACTCCGGAGAGTCTCAAGGCTGAGGTGAATCGCAACGCGTTCGCCAACCGGCCTAAGACCTCCGTGAGGAGGGCAGGAGCAGTAGGCCAAGCAGAAGGACGTTGTGGTTCATGTGAGAGAGGACACGAGTGAGGAGTTCTCGGTTCAATCAGAATTCTGACACGATGCGGCGAGTCAGTCAACCAAGGCCACCAGCCCCGGCCTGACGGAGCCGCAGAACTTGCCAGACCATTACCGCTCGTCAGCTGCCGTGATGTGGTCTTCCAGAACCGTAGCCCAGCTGATCAGTTCTTCCGGCTTGAAGTAGATTCCCAGTTCGCGCTGAGCGGCTTCCGGGCTGTCGCTGCCGTGAATCAGATTCATCTGGCGCGAACAACCAAAGTCGCCGCGAATCGTGCCGGGTGCTGAGTCGCGACCGTTCGTCGAACCCATCATCGCTCGCATGACCTTGACCGCTTCGATGCCCTCGACAGCCACAGCCACGACCGGACCGCTGGTGATGAAACTCTCGAGCAGGGGGTAGAACTTCTTGGTCACATGCTCGGCATAGTGCTGCTTCGACAGCTCGGGCGTGACCTGCAACAGCTTCAGGCCGACAACCTTCAGGCCCTTCCGTTCGATCCGGGACAGCAACTCTCCACACAGCTTCCGCTGGACAGCATCGGGCTTGAAAAGGATCAGACTACGTTCAACGGCCATGTGTGGTTTCCGAGTGTGTGGGTGAGGTCAGAATGTGAGGCAAAGAATATACCAATAAAATCAGGCAAATCGAGTGAAATTCCTCCGTGAGGGACGAGGTGTTCGATTCCCGTTAGTATTTCCGGGTTGGCCACGAAATCCGTGAAAACTCACCGGTTCGGCGAGGTCATGTCTGTATGAAGGCTTTCCCCGTGGTGAGTAGGACATGCCGATCGATGCTCTCCATCTGTCGAAGCTGATCGAAAGGCATGGAGCATCGTTGCAGTTGTGGGTTCGTTCGTGTGGCGACTCAGCAGAGGATGCCGTACAGGAGGCGTTCACCAGGCTGGCGACGCAAGACCCCGAGCCCGACAACCCGGTGGCGTGGCTCTATCAAGTCAGCCGCAACGTGGCGCTCAAGCGGCGATTGTCCGATCGTCGTCGTCGCGACCGTGAGCTGGCCTCGGCACAAACTGAGGTCGCCGCCACACCCGCAGATCCGCTGGAAATCGCTGACCTGCACGCTGCCGTTGCCGCTCTGGCCGATGAGTTGCGTGAAGTGCTGGTGGCCCGGATCTGGGGCCAGCTGACACTCGAAGAGATTGGCCAGATGTGCGGCGTCTCGACCGCGACGGCCTTTCGCCGCTATCGCGAGGCCCTGGAAGCCCTGCGAACCAAAATTGAACCAACTTGTGAGACCCGGCCATGAATTCTCCCGAGTTCACCGATCCTCTGCTCCAGTCTCTGGAAGCCCAGCTCGCAGCTGCAGTCCCCCAACTGGACGCGGGCGAGCAGCAACGGATGCTCTACGCCTGTGCCTTCGGCGCAGGGGCTCAATCGGCTCGCCGTACCGTCAGGAGGTGGCAGGTTGCGACCGGTTTGCTGAGTGTGCTCTGGCTTGCCTTAGCCGTGCCGATGGTTCGCGATCAGTCTCTCGCCCATCGGGATGTGCCTCGGTCACCAGTGACTCAACCGCCAGTCATCCAGTCCCCCGTTGCTCCTGCTGGGGCTCTTCCAGCCGCTGTAACGGAGCCTGAGCTGGCGATCTCTCTCCCCTCTGTCGTTTCCGTGAATCTGGATGCCTGGCAAGTCCCGGACGAGCCCCGCGAATCATGGGCCGAACGCCTGGCACGATCAAACATCGAGACGGAATCAGGCACTCTGAGAGCCGGTCAGCCGTGGCGGGCCGAGTTGTTCTAGTACGTGTCCAAGTCCTCTTCACCAGCCCGAAGCGTCAGCGAGGGAGATCGCAAGCACCAGGTGTGTCCCGCTCGCCCGGGTACTTCGGAATCGAACGCCTGCAAATGGCCCTGCTTGAACACCGAGTCCTCCTGCCACTCGCCCTCGCTGACGCTTCGGGTTGGTGAACAGACTACGAACTCTGCAAACGACCAACGTCACTCTTCCGAACCTCTTTTAGCTCAACTCATACACCGCAGTCACTGGGCAGCCTCCAGCGGACTCATCTCGAAAAGGAGACCACCATGCGATCTTTATGTCTCATCCTTCTGGCCTGGGGCGTCATCGCCTCTGAAGCCTTTGCCGAATCCCCAGCTGTCCCGCCCCCGGTCGAACTGCTGCTGGAAGGGCGGGCGATCGAATCCCCGGCTTTGAAATACCGGTTGTACCCCGCCGAGAACGAACGTCATGACGGCAACGCAGCCCCAATCCTGCTGAGGCTGCCGTGGGATCAGCTCCACTGGATGAACAAGGTTGTTCCCACCCTGCCGGAGTGGGAACAACGGCCACTGACCGCCCCCGAATGGGCGAACTTTGAGAACGACTACATCTTTCCAGATCGTTTTTATCTGGAGATCAAACGCGCTGCATACCGTCGGGAAGCTCATTGGGAATACCCCATTCATGAGACATCATTTCCCCATCTGATTCTGCTCAATGATGTTCAAGGGCTGCGATCGTTTTTGGGACATGGTCTTACTGCAAGGGTACGTTACCACCTGTCTCGCGGGGAACTCGACTTGGCACGTGAAGGGATTCTTGTCGGGATTTCGAATGCCAAACACGTCGCTCAGACTCCATTTTACATCACTCAACAAGTTGCAGTTTCGTTCCATAACAGCATGCTCAAGCTGACCCGGGAAATGATTACTCAGCCGAATAGCCCCAATCTGTACTGGGCAATCAGTAATCTCCCGGAGTCGTTGATCGAATTCGATCAGGCAACCCGCCTGCAAATGTTTGAGATGGCATTTCCAGCCATTCGAGATATGGACCGCTCTCGGACCCCCGAAGAGTGGAAGGAGATGGCCCACCAGCTGGTGACATTCCTGATCGAGTTCGAATATTTGAAGTCCGCCGACAAGAGCGTGGATGAGATACTGAAGCGGTCATACTTCACTGTTTACTCGAAAACAGCCCGTGCCGATCTCACCGCACGTCAGGGCATTCCGGCCGAGAAAGTTGCCGCAATGTCGGATGAGGAAGCCGGTCTGCGTTGGTATACACAACTCCATCTGAACCTGGATCAAAAGACCAGTGCCATTTGCACACTGCCACCACGCGAAGCCAGACATGCCTACCGCCGGCTGCTGGTTGAGGCTCAGGCCATACAGGATGCGACCGGGATTCGATTCTGGCCTCACATGAGCCCAGTGGAAGCCTATGTGTCGGCGTGGTTACTGAAACGTCGAGTAGCCTCTCTGCGGATCGTCGAGGCCGTCCGCCATTACATGGGGACTCATGATGGGAAGCTGCCTGCATCGCTGGACGACATTCAGGATCTGACGATCCCCCTCGATCCCCTGACCGATTTGCCGTTTCAATGGCAGCTCGAGGGTGAGACAGCGACGCTGAAGGCTCCACCACTGCCAGAAGAGTTCGCCCAGCTCGCGCCCGCTTCATCGAGTGTGGTCGACTATCGAATTCGAGTCAGGGCGAAGGCCCCGTGATCTTGACGCGATCATAGGCGGAGAATGTGGTGGCTCGCGACTTTTGAAGTGACGCGTTTCGAGAATGAACCCGGAGGGTTCATAGAAATTAGCCGGTGGTCGCTGGAGGCGCACCACCGGAAAAATGGCATCCCTCCGGGATGCAGTCTCGCATTCTTCGTCGGCCGGTGGTATCGCTTCGCTCAACCACCGGCTCATTTCTGGGATCCCTTCGGGATCAATCGCAATTGAGCAACTTCAAAACTTGCAGGCGAGATGAGTCTGCTTCCTGTGACAGATTGAAAGCTGGTCTTCACTCCGCAAGAGCAGACAACAATGTCCGCTTCGCTTGGAAACCTAAGTAGGACAGACATTCCTGTCTGTCCCAAGCAAAGCGAGGCCCTACGTCGGTGCCGCTGTCCCAGTCCCCGCTTCGGTCAGAGTTGGGACTTCTTGTTTCACCCTTCCATCGAGCAGGCAGGCGACGTTCACATCACCCAACACATTGATCGTGGTACGGCTGCGGTCGAGGAACCAGTCGACGGTGAGGAGCAGGGCGATGTAATCGGTCGGCAGCTTTACCGCCGTGAAGACCAGTGTCATCGTCACCAGTCCCGCCTCGGGGATCCCCGCAGCTCCGACTGAGGCCACAATCGATGTGAGCACGACCAGCAGCTGATCTCCAAGCCCCAGGTGAATGCCCAACAGCTGGGCGACAAACAGGGCCGACATGGCTTCGTAGAGAGCAGTGCCGTCGTTGTTGAAGTTGGCACCGACGAGAGCCCCCAGACTGGCTGATCGTTCGCGGACGCCGACCTTGTCCTTCAGGCAGGCATAGGTCACCGGCATCGTGGCAGTGGAGCTGCCGGTCGAGAAGGCCATCAGCAGCGAATCCCGCATCCCGCGCAGCACATCCCGCGGTCGACACCACGAAAAGAACCGGATGCGCAGCAAGTACCAGCAGGCCTGGATTGCCAGTGCCAGTAATACGGCCACGATAAAGGCGGCCATCGCTTTGAAGGGACCGAAGCCTTCTGTGCCGACGACCTTGGCCACGATCGACAGAACTCCGATCGGCACGAGGTCGATGATCCAGTGCAGGACAGAGACCAACGCCTGATACGCAACCTCGACGATATCCTGGACGTTGGCGATCGCACGGGACTTCTGGGCTCGGAGTGCCACACCAAACGCACAGGCGATCACGATGACCCCGATCACATTCGGCTTGTCCCCCAGCGGTCCGATCAGGCTTTTGGGGATGTTGTCGATAAAGATCTGCGTGGGGGAGAGAGCCTTCGTCTCGTCCTTCTTCTTTTGCTCGGGCGGCTTCATCTTGGCCCAATTGCCGGGCTTCACGAGATTTGCCACAAACAGTCCCACACAGATTGCAACCACCGTATTCAAGATCAACAACCCACCCAGCCTGAGCGTGGTCGACCCGCTGATCTCGGTCGTCATCAACACATGCGTTACCGCAATCAAGATCAGCGGCGGAGCCAGTGCCCCGAGCAGCTGGAGAATGATCTTCGCTGGCAGTTCGAACACTCCAGCCTTCTCGCCGAGCAAAACACCGAGCAGAACTCCGATCAGGAGTGCCCCCAGGATTCGGCCATACAACGGCCACCCACGCCAGCGGGCAATCCATCCAGCATTCGGCGGAGTCGTGTGATCCATGCTTGGCCAATCCCTGTCACAGTATATCGCGGAGCACAACGGAGCATTCGTCGCGGCGACACCCGGAGTCTACACGAGGCTACGGAGATGATGAACCTCCAGCGAATCACGGGCCGGTCGTTACGCTGCCGTTGATGGCCCGGCCTTGGAACTTACCGTAAATCCCCGTGCCCCACGTCGCGGGTTTCAGCTTGATCAGCGATCCCAACTGCTCGGCCAGCAGGCCAGTGATTGTAGCTGTGGCGAGTCGTTGCCCGTCTTGTTTGATCTCGATCTGCGGGCCACGAATCGTGAACTCCAGGGTCGTCGGTCCGTCGGTCCAGTTCGTGCTGGCACTCGTATGCCCCGGCATGGTCAGGCGATAGACCGTGCCATACGACTTCCACTTGTCGGGCGCCAGGAACGGGTTTTGTTCAGGATTCCAAACGTTCGGAGATTTGGCTGACGTTGAGACGAGCAGTCTATCCCCGACCGTGACCAGACTGGTCACCCGCTGGCCCCAGTGGTTCCCGACGGGGTTCCCGCGATTCTCCTCTTCGTAAGGATGGACCACCTTGTCGGTGAGGGCCGGGTGATCGAACATTCGCTGGGCGAAGGTCCATTTGTCGCTGTCGGGGTTGTATCTCCACAGCTCGCCCCACGGCCAGACGCCGACAAACATGTCGCCACCGTAGATCACTGTCGTCTGAGCCTCGCGGGCGCTGGCTGATACCCCGTTGAGTTTTGGAGGCCAACCGACCCGATCGATGATCTTCTCTCCGTCATACTCAAACAGTCGCCCGGTCGGGTACTGCCCCATCAGCAGTCGATCGTGGAACGCCATCGTGGAGTAGAGCTGATAGCTGACTGCGATGTTCGGCTGAAGCAGGATCTTCCATGCCCCGTCCTGGAAGACATAAAATCCGCCGATGTTCGAGCCCGTGACGATCTGATCCCCCAGCTGTCCCCAGGCGAACGTTGTTTCACCGACGACCGGCAGGGTCAGGACGATCGCCCGCGACAGATCAACCTGCGGCTCGCCCGGCGTCCAGGGGCAGGCATACAGCTTGCTGAACCCGTCCTCGTCATTCTTATAAGGCCGATAAGCTCCCTCCTTGCGATTGACGTGATAGAAGCACAGATAGCCGTTCGCGTAATAGAAGAGCCGGTAGTCTCCTAGCTCTGGTGGAGGCAGAATCGGTCGGCCATCGTACGTGACAGAGCTGTTGCCCAAGGCCAGCACGCCGCGACCGACTCGCATGGTCTCTTCGGTGCCACCGATGGAGGGCGCCTCGCGCCAGGCCATCGACTCGGGCTGCCAGACGCGATTTCCGCCATACGTTGAATGAACCTCTCCATCCCGAGCATAGAGGTACGTCCCGCATAAGTCATTGGGGCGGGGCAGGGCGGTCTGCTCCAGCTTCCGCTCGCCGCGAGTCGGTCGGATGAAGAACTCCACCGCATGCCGATCGGCCCGATACGCTGTGTTGTACAGGTTCTGAAACCCCGCCCCGATCACCAGCTCCCCATCCTCGCTGGCCACCTCAAACAGCGAACCGAACGACTGGCCGATGTCCTGGCCGCGATCGATCGTCACCGTGATCATTGTTGACAGCGTGTCAGCGGCCATCAGCTGAGAACACAGGCCGACAATGACAGCAGCAATAACTTGGCGAACGTGCATCAACAGGCGCCTTGGTGAAGGGGCAACGGAGGTCGAACGATCTATTCAATCCCATAACCCCGTCGAATCAGTTTTCTATCGAAGAGCGATTCTTGCGTGTCAGCCTCCCCTCCTGCAACAGTCGTTAAGGCTCTCAGTGCCTCTGGACGCAAGTCTTTCCCCAGCACAAATGCTGTCCCACGATTCGCAAAGACAACCAGCGGTCTTCGCCACGGGACACAGGAGATTCCCACCTGATTGGGATCTCCCCAGGCCTTGACGGCTTCATCTGCAGGAAGGTCAATCGGTGCCAGCCACGGGATCTTCGAGTCTTTGATTTCTGTGAGTAGGATTGTGTTTTCAGCCCCATCCTTGAAGTCGTCGAGTTTTGTGGACTGCGAATCAGGGAAAGCTGTTCCCGGTCCGGAGAGGACGACGAAATTCGTAAATGACTTTGATTCTGATTCTGTACAGCTACGAAACATATTGGGCATGCGGTTCGCCAGCTTTGAATTGTTCGGGCCGTCCCAAGGCTCGGAGAAGTCGTATTCTTTGTACTCACGCATAGCGTCAGCATACGGCAGGATGAGAGCCCGCCAACTATGCATCGGGCGTCCATTTTCATCGACCACGTAGGCGGGCGGAAAAGTCCCATACTCCTCGTAATAGTTGTTCAGTGCGAGGTGGAGCTGGTTCAGCGGACATTGAGCACATGAGGCAAGTGCTTCCCGGCGTGCTTGACGGATTTTGAAACCCACCCAGGTCGCAGCAGCGAGCAGGACCGAGAGAAACAAACACCAGTACAGCAGATCACGCTGAGTGTTGGTCATCGCTCAGGCTCCTGACGGGTGACATCGCGGCCATGCCGGAGTCTATACATGACCTTCAGGACAATGCACCTGAGAGAGACCTTTCGGGAGGGCGAGGCTCCTGCCGAGCTGCTTTCGCTCGCATGCGTTTATTCGCCGTTGCGGCTCAGCAGGAGCTTCGCCCTCCCCCCAAGGCCCTTCGTCGAACGTGCAAGGTTAGCCTACGCCCCCATCAGCGTCCGAAACCGTCCAAACAGGTAATGGCTGTCGTGCGGCCCAGCGCTCGACTCGGGGTGGTATTGGACGCTGAAGGCGGGGAAGGTCTTGCTCGCGATGCCTTCGACGGTCTGGTCGTTCAGGTTGATGTGCGTCACTTCCACATTCTCGGGAAGTGTGTCGGGGCGCAGGGCGAAACCGTGGTTCTGGCTGGTGATTTCCACGCGGCCACTCGCCTTGTCGAGGACGGGCTGGTTCGCGCCGCGGTGTCCGAACTTCAGCTTGTAGATCTCTCCTCCGAGGGCCAGGCCGAGGAGTTGATGACCCAGGCAGATGCCGAAGATTGGCTTCTTGCCCAGCAGCCCCTTGATCGTGTCGACCGCGTAGGTCAGTGGGTTGGGATCGCCGGGGCCGTTCGAGAGGAACACGCCATCGGGATTCAGGGCCAGCACTTCCGCAGCTGTCGAGGTGCCGGGCACGACCGTGACTCGGCAGCCCATTTCCTTCAGGTGTCGCGGGATGTTCCACTTCATGCCGTAATCGATGGCGACGACATGCGGGACCTTGTCCCCTTTGACCTTTTCGGGCAGCGGCGAGAGGTCGATCGCAATCGGGTGCAAAGCCGTCGACCAGTCGGCCGGCTTCTCGGGCATCACTTCTTTCACGAGATCGCGACCGATCAGGTCGGGCGACTTCTGGGCCTTGGCCACCAGCGATGCATCGTCGAGGTCGACGGTCGAGATCACGCCAGTCATGGCTCCCTTCACGCGGAGCTTGCGGACCAGAGCCCGCGTGTCGATACCTTCGATGCCCACCACATTGTTGCGTTTCAGGTAGTCGCCCAGCGATTCGGTTGACCGGTAATTGCTCGGCTCGTCGCACAGTTCGCGGACGATGAACCCCTTGATCGCCAGCTTCCCGCTCTCCACATCGTCGGCGTTGATGCCGTAGTTCCCGATCTGCGGGTAGGTCATCGCCACGATCTGGCCGTTGTAGGAGGGGTCGGTCAGGATCTCCTGGTACCCGGTCATGCTGGTGTTGAAGCAGACTTCCCCAAAGGCCTCCCCGTCGGCTCCGAAAGCTGTGCCCGTGAACACGGTTCCGTCTACCAGTGCGAGTTTTGCGGGCTTGGCCATCGTCGAGGGTACTCCACTCAGGAATCAGGATCATGTCGAAGACAAAATCTTCGGCATAGCAGCCCTGGCTTACGTCTTGTGGACCAAGTGTCCAGAAAACGCAGGCCGGAGGGGCCGCAGCGCACACCTTCAGCGCAAGGACGCCGGGGCTTTCGCGACACGATTTTTACCAGACAGCGGGGCGCAAAAAAAGCGACCGCTCACAAGGAGCGGTCGTTTCGGAGATCGAGGTCAACTCCGCCGGGGCGGAGTCGACGCAAGTTGTTTTGACTACTTCTGCTGGGTGACCAGGAAGTCGCCGAAGCCCACCGACTTGCCATCGTTGATCATGTTCGAGAAGAGCTCGCCCATGATGTGATGGAAGTGATCCTTCTGGATCGAGTAGAAGTTGTGCTTGCCGTCGCGGCGGGGCTCAATCATCTTGGCCACGCGGAGCAGGGCGAGGTGGTGGCTGACAGCTGGCTGGCTCTGGCCCAGACGCTCGCACAGGGCGGAGACGTGCAGTTCACCTTCCCGCATCAGGAACATGAGGATCTTGAGGCGGGTCTCATCGGCCAGCAGCTTGAAGACCTGGACGAGGTCCTTTTCCAGCTGCTCGGGCAGGTCAGCTGCGGCGGCAGCTGGTCGGGTGGTGATCTGTGGGGCTTCCAACAGTTCAGTGGTCATCTCATCGTCTTTCGAGAGTGGTGGTGCAGAACCAGTGAGGTCATCCCGACCTTCGGTTCTGTCTTGATCTTCCGCATTCTGCGGTTGGAAATCGGACAATGTCTGGACCTTCGGTAAACGCAGTACCAAAGTACTACGAATCAGAAAGCACGGTCGCAAATCACGGACAAACCGCGACTTGATCCCGGTGCGGGTCTTCCAGTTGAACGGACTCAAAAGGGGAGAATCATGCCGTTAGACAGGCACTCGTAGTTCTTGTTGATTGTTCTTAGGAACTCATCAACCAAGGTGATTCGTCGCTGCCGTAGAGAACGGATATGAGAAAAGCGATCGACGGCGAATCATCTCTGAACCTGGAGAATTGACGGACATGACATGCATCGAATTGTCTCCATGTGTGCCGCAAGAGTCAACAAGAAGCCGAATCATTTCTCCTGATTCTTGAGTAATCTTGGATTCGGCCTAAAGTGTCTGCACCGAAAGCCTCTCGTTTCACCAGTTTGGGAACATGACGGCCCTTCTTTTCCCAGTCTTGAGGATGCCCCTTCTCTGGCCGGGACTGCTCCGCATGAGTCAACGAATCTCAGCCTGATGACACAGCCAGCCCCCACTTCGTTCGCTTCGCTCCTCGGACAAAAGGTCTGTGTAACCGGGGCGTCGAGCGGGATCGGACGAGCGATTGCCCTGGAACTGGCCCGAGCTGGGGCAGATGTGGCGATCCACTGCCGCAAGTCGGTGGAACGTGCTGAAGGCGTGGTGCGGGAGATTCAGGCTCTTGGCCGGCAGTCCATCAGCATTGCAGCCGATCTGGCTGATCCAGCCACGCATCAAAAACTGGTCGAAGAGGTCTGGAACCGGTTGGGCGTGTGCCAGGTCTGGGTGAATAACGCCGGTGTCGACCTACTGACCGGCGAAGGGCCTGGCCTGCCATTTGAGAAGAAGCTGGAATGGCTGTTGGCGGTTGATGTCACCGCGACAGTCCAGCTGTCCCGCGAGGTCGGCCGCCGAATGAAGGCCGCCGGGCAGGGAGTCATCTTGAACATCGGCTGGGATCAGGCCGACCGCGGGATGGAGGGGGACAGCGCAGAACTCTTTTCGACCGCCAAGAACGCCGTCATGGGGTTCACGCGGTCACTGGCCGTGTCTCTGGCGCCTGAAGTGCGGGTGAACTGTATCTCGCCCGGCTGGATTCAAACTGCCTGGGGTGATCAGGCCAGCGACGCCTGGCAGGACCGCGTGATCCGAGAAACCCCGCTCCATCGCTGGGGCCAACCCGAAGACATCGCCCGCCTCGCCCGCTTCCTCGCCAGCTCCGACGCCAGCTACCTCACCGGTCAGGTCATCAACGCCAACGGCGGTGCGGTGCGGTGACGGGCGTAAGTCTCCTGAACGCATTGCAGATCAAATTGACATCAATTATAGAGGGCCCGTCTGTCCCGGGCATGATGGGCGGGTGTCTCTCGCCTGTGATTGTGTCAGCGTGAATCCGCGAAGCATGAGGCACATGAAGGGAAGGGTATGAATTCCGCAAGTCAGTTCCAGGACATCTTTCACGGCCAGTTCCGTTTGACTCGTGTCGAGCGAGGCATGCCCCCTGGTTTTTTGCGGTCTCAATGTGGTGGCTGGATACTCGACTCACATCCCGCTCTGCCAGTGCATCGCCTGGTCAATGATGCAGGGGCACAAGTCGGCTTTGTGTTGGGGTATCCCATACAGAATGGACACCTGTTTTTAGAGCCGGGTGATTTGCGGTTCCACAATCCCAACGGTTCCGCAACAGAAGCTGTTACCGACTTTTTGAATAAGACATCGGGGCGGTATCTGGTGGTGATACTCGATGGCCACCCGCAGTCGCCTGTTGTTTACCCTGACGCCTTTGCGTCCTTGGCCGTTGTCTATTCTCCAGAAAAACAGATCGTTGCTTCAACAACTTCATTACTGGAGTACCATGACGGAACGGCTACCAGGTATCCGATCAACGTGTATCCTGATGTCGGTTTTTTCTACTATCCCGCTGGTCTCACGGATATGAGACATTGCTTCCGGCTCCTCCCAAATCATCAACTCGATCTGTCGACTTGGCAGGTGTGTCGATTCTGGCCCCTGGCTCCCTTTTATCCCTGCGAGGAGGATCGGAAAGACGAGTACATTCTGAAGGCGATCGAAGCTGTGCGTGAAAATCTTGTCGCGACAGCTGTTCGACCGACAACCTACGGCGGGCTGACGGCGGGGCGTGACTCGCGAGTTCTGCTTGCGTGTACTCCACAATCGATTCGCGATCGCACGGAGTACATCACCTTCAATTACCCGAATCGAAAAGATTCGAATCTGAAGGACGTTCATGTCTCAAAAATTCTGGCGAAACGACATCATTTACGACATCGGATCGTGAATGTCCGGACCCCGTCAGAGGATGTTCGTAGCACCTACTTTTATCGAATCGGGCGTGCTGGTGGGACGGGAAAGTCGAGTGACTTCTTTCAGGCAGCATACGAATCGCTAGACATGGATTCCGCGTGGCTCACCGGGTTTGGCGGAGAGGTGAGTTGCATGTACTACGTCACCGATGAGGATCAGGTGAGCCGGCCCACAGCAGCGAATTTGCTGGATCGGATTTGCCAGAGCCAGGAGCATGGATGCCTGGAAGCCGTTCAGCGGTGGTTAGATGGGCTGTCACCCGATTTCCCCAACGAACTTCTGGTTGAACTGTTTTACATCGAGAATCGAGTGGGTAGCTGGGCTTGTCCGCATCTCTATGGCGCAGCTCCTTTTCTTGTGAACTTAATTCCATACTGTGATAGCCGTTATGTTCAGGCGTGTCTGACATTGCCCTACGCGTTTCGTCGATCGCGAGCATCGCAGATGCGAATGATTGAACTGGCGGATCCGAGTCTCCTGGAAACACCGTTCGAGACCCTGACGGGGTGGGCTCTCTGGAAGCGTCGGCTACTTCGCAACCGCTACTTCGATTTCAGCAAATGGTTTTAAGAGACGCGTGAGTCAGGCCGGGAAGGTCGGGAGTGCCTTCAATTTTCAAAGTGAGTACAGAACAGAATGAATTCCCGCGGAATCTGTGTGAGGGGAGGGAAATCAGCATGATTCCAGCGACGATTCCGGAATTCAGTTGTCCTGGCCCCTGAGGACTTCGATGAAATCGAGTGATGCTGCTAAGGGACGCTGTTTCCAGAAGTTCAGGCGGATAAGGCAACTTGTGGAGATTCTTCGGTAGAATCGCTAGCGGGGGATCGGTTCTGGAAATGTCGGAATTGCAGCGAGTCCGATCACAAGATTGACCGGGAATAGACCCGATAATGATTATTTGAATGTCAAGTTGGAATTCCAAGAAACTGTGAAAAAGCAACGAGCTGTGCAGCTTTTTTTCGGGATTTTGCTCTTCCAAGGGGTTGACTGGCTGGTAAAATCGACGCGGTCTACCCACATTAACCAAAGTTGTGGGGGATTCACCGCGGCCTGAACTTGCTTGAGGATGTTTGCCATGTTTTCATTGTTTCGTCGTCCCGCTCAGGTTCGTCGTCCTCGCTCAAGCTCAAGCTTGGCAGCTGGTTTAGTTCGGCAGCTGGAAAAACGTACACTTATGGCTGGAATCTCGTATTCCAGTAACGCTACGTCCATCACTGTGATTGGAACGGCGGATGGCGAAACAATCGACGTGTCCGCTGGTCCTACGAATTTTCTGGTTAACGGCGTTGATACGTTAATTCCTCATGCGGGGAAAACAAAACTGATCGTCAATGCCTCGGGCGGTGCTGATACGATCATTCTCGACGCGTCCCTCACGGGAATTATTACTTCCTCAGCGTTGAACGGCGGTGCGGGGGCAGACACGATTTCTGGTGGGGCGAGTAACGACGCGGTCGTCATTGACCAATTCGATGTCATTGGTGATATGGGAGCCGGTACTGATTCATTGAATGCTTCAACTGCCACCGGTGCCTTGAACTTGGTGCTGGCGGGAACAAACGTTGAAAGCGTCGAAGGAAGCGGTTTTGACGACTTCATCGATGGTTCCTCCCTGACGACTAATGTGACGATTGTCGGCGGTAATGGGAACGACACTATCTATGGTGGGAGCGGAAACGACCTGATCCGTGGCAAGGATGGTGACGATTCCATTAAAGGTGGTGCTGGCAATGATAACCTCTACGGAGATGCCGGCGAGGATTCATTGGACGGTGAGGACAATGATGATGTGCTGTTTTTTGACTCCACAGACGTTGCAGTGAATTTTGGATCTCAGCTCATTGGTGGTACGGGATTCGATGTGATCCGTATGGTTTCTTTCGTCAGTCCGGGGATTACTCTGGTCTTGAGCGATGCGAATGGATTGGAACGCGTTCACGGTACAGAGAGTGCGGACATTATTGACGCCTCTGCGGTGACCACTTCGTTGGATATCCGCGCATATGCAGGGGACGATTTGATCAAGGGTGGGACTGCCGGTGACCAGATTCTGGCAGGAGCCGGAAACGATACGGTTTTGGGCGGAGACGGAAACGACTCTATCGCTGGCCAGGCTGGGAATGACTCATTAGTTGGTGGGAATGGGATCGACATGATCTCGTACTATGATTCTCAGGCAGCAGTTACCGTTGATCTGAATATCCACTTAACGAGTAACGATGGCTTGTCAGGCGGGGTCGATACCCTCTCGAGCATTGAGAATGTGACCGGTTCTGATTTCGATGACAGCCTGACGGGAGATTCTCTGGCCAACGAACTGATTGGTGGAAAAGGAAACGACACGTTGGTCGGGCGGGATGGTGCTGACATCCTGCAGGGAGGAATTGGCAACGATTCTTTGAACGGCGGAAATGGGGCCGATTCTCTGTATGGCGGAGCGGGTAATGACATCCTCAATGGTGGTGCTGGAACAGATCTGAACGATGGTGGGGATAACGACGACCTCGTCTATGCCGATAGCACCGAAGACGATGTCGCTGGCAATCTCCTGGGTGGCAGTGGAACAGATACGCTTCGGCCACAGGATGCTACATTGCCAGTGACATGGGGGATTGGTTCCGCTGGTTTTGAATCAATCATTGGAACGAATTTCGCGGATTCGATCGATCTGACCGGAAGCAATGAGAACGTCACAGTTCTAGCTGCAAATGGTGACGACACCATCGTGGGTGGAAACGGGAACGACTCGATCAATGGCGGAACCGGAAACGACAAGATTGACGGGGGAGCAGGAAACGACACCCTCTTGGGAGGTGACAACAATGACACTCTCGTGGGGGGAGCCGGAGCCGACTCCATTCGCGGTGGATCGGGCGATGACAAGCTTTACGCCTACTTGGTGTTAGCACCAAATGATACGGCATCTGATGGATTCCAGGACTTCCTGCTCGGTGATGCAGGAACTGATGAGTATTGGGCGAATGTGACGACCGATAATGATTCCATCATCTCCGCAGTCGGAGAAATCAAGCACACCGCCTAGCGGCGTCGCGTTCTTGTCATTGGAAATCCGTGAGGCTGGTCGAATCGACCAGCCTTTTTCATTGATAGCACCGCCTCATGCGAGCAGTGATTCCAGCACGACCTCGCTCGATATTTCCACGTAGTGATTCGGGTTGGCGTTGGGGCGCTTCAACGATTCTCATCAGTCAATAAAAAAGCCTCGGGATGTTCATTCCCGAGGCTTTCTTGGCTGAGATGTGATTTGGGCTTATATGCCTACTTCAACAGATCCCGCACGGTGTCGCGTTCGGTGCGGAGTTCGTTGAGGGTGATGTCGATCTTCTGCTGGGCGAAGGCGTTGTGCTCGATGCCCTGGATGATCTTGTGGGTCTTGCCGTCGCTGGTCAGCGGGAAGCCGAAGATCAGGCCTTCGTCGACGCCGTAGCTGCCATCGCTGCACACAGCTGCGCTGAAGCAGTCGTTAGCACCGGTTGGCCGGACGACACCCTTGAGGGTGTCGAGGGCGGCGTTCGCAGCGGATGCGGCACTGGAAGCTCCGCGGGCTTCGATCACAGCGGCACCACGCTTCTGCACGTTGGAGATGAACGATGTCTGCAGCCAGGCGTCGTCCTTGATGACTTCGGGAGCCGCCTTGCCGTTGATCGTGGCGTGGAAGTAATCGGGATACTGCGTCGCGGAGTGGTTGCCCCAGATCGCGACGTTCTTGACCGAAGCCAGCGGCTGTCCCGCCTTGATGGCGAGCATGCTCTTGGCCCGGTTCTGATCCAGCATGGTCATCGCGTACCAGCGGTCACGCGGCACCTTGGGAGCGTTGTGCATCGCGATCAGGCAATTCGTGTTGCAGGGATTTCCCACGACCAGTACGCGGACGTCCTTTGCAGCTGAGGCTTCGATGGCCTTGCCGGTATTCGTGAAGATCGGTCCGTTGACGCGGATCAGATCGCCCCGTTCCATCCCAGCCTTGCGGGGGATGCTGCCGACGCAGACGACCCAGTTACAGTCGCCAAACCCGTCGTTGAGGTCGTCGCTGCTGCACTTCTTCACCCCCGCGAGGGTGGGGAATGCACAGTCTTCGAGTTCCATCGCGACCCCGTCCAGGCTCTTCAGCACAGGCGGTACTTCGACGAGGTTGAGAATCACCGGCTGGTTTGGTCCGAATACCTCGCCACTGGCGATCCGGAAGATGAGGGCGTAGCCAATATTTCCTGCGGCACCCGTCACCGCGACACGAATCGGGGCAGTCATCAATGCACACTCCACCAGATGGCACACCGGAATTTCAGTCCACCAGACTGGGCTGCCACCTCGCCCCGTCTTGCTTCAATTTGGTTGTAGCGACTGGCCATCGGGTGAACAACTGTGCGTTGTTTCATTCCCAAGGAAGAGGGATGTCGGAACTCGTGTCTAGCCGTTGGGGAGAGTTTGAACCACAAAGACAGGAAGACACTAAGACTGCAAGAGGGAGCAACAGCTGGACCAACAGACGCCCCATCGAACGGTCGCCTTTGTTTCACTCTTCGTGACTACGTGTCTTTGTGGTTCAAGCTGAAATTCCAAATGCCGCGCGGTGTGCCACTCGACCTGCTCCCCCGTTTCATTTCGATGTCGAAGGGAGTTAGGATAGCTCTAGATAACCGACTCACTTCGCTGGACATCCGCTCTCATGTTGCGACTCACCTTCGATGATCAGGGAACCCAGCAGGGCGATATCCTGCTCGAGTGCGGCGAGTACGTGCGGCATGTCGATTCGTATTTCTTCGCTCTCGACCCGGCGGTTCGAGAACTCCCCGAGTCGCAGCGAATTCGCGTCAGCCTTGAACAGCTCCTCGACCAGTGGCTGACCGCTGTTCGGAACGCTCAGCCGGGGCAGTCGGTCTTTCTTCCATTTGAATTCGCGGACGAATACACCGGTTGGCTGCGCGTTTCGATCGAGGGGGATCAGGCCCGCTGCCGGCCCGGTTGGTCGGCGATCCCCGGCCACACGGTCCACCCGTCGAACATCAGTCGATACCAGTCCAAGGTCAGCGACTTTGACCCGATCCCTGATGCCGAGGATCTGGTCGTGTCGCAGGTCGCGCTGGCGGAATCGATCGAGCTAAACCGCCTCGATGTGATCGACCTGCATCCGCCGGCGATCGATCCGACTCCGATCTTTGAACACTTCCGGGGTTCGTACGGCACAGAGCTGCTGACAGCGGCCGTCGCTCACTTCGATCTGTTCACCAAGCTCAAGTCGGGACCACGTTCGGTCGAGTCGCTGCAGGTGGATGTGGGGCTGGCACCGCGGGCGATGTCAGTCCTGTTGACGGCGCTGCGGGCGATGCGACTGCTGCGGATTGACGAGGAGGGGCGAGTCCAGCTCACCGCTCTGTCGCGGAATCATCTGCCCTCCCGCAGTGCGTTCGATATTGGCGGCTACATCGGTCTGGCTGCATCGAGCCCTGGCGTGCTGGAGATGGTTGAGCGGCTGCGAACCAACCGGCCTCGCGGAGCGGGCGGTGGAGACGGTACCGCGTTCATCTATCGAGAGGGCGTCCCCAGTGCGATGGAGCAGTCCGACCTCGCCCGGCATTTCACCCTCTCACTCACGGGCCGGGCCAAGAACGTGGCCCCCGCCTTGGCTGAGCAGGTCGATCTGGGCGACGCGAGCTTGCTCCTCGATATTGGTGGCGGCTCGGGGATCTACAGCATCGCGCTACTCAAACGCTATCCCCAGCTGCGGGCCATCGTGATTGATCGTCCCGAGGTGTTGCGCGTGGCTGACGAGTTCCGCCAGCGTTACAACGTCGCCGATCGACTGGAGCTGCGAGAAGGGGACATGTTCCAGTCCACCTGGCCATCAGATGCGGATGTCGTGTTGCTGTCGAATGTGCTGCACGATTGGGATATCCCCGAGTGCCAGCATCTGCTCGATCGCTGTTATGGAGCCCTCCGCCCGGGGGGACAGCTGTTGATCCACGATGTGTTTTTGAACGATGAACTCGATGGTCCGCTCCCGATCGCTCTCTACTCCGCCGCTCTATTCACTTTGACCGAAGGGCGGGCTTACAGCGCGGCGGAGTATCGCAACTGGCTGACGAATGCCGGGTTCGAGATCACCGAGCCCGAGCCTCGCCGCACTTTAATCCACTGCGGAGTTCTGTCGGCCACCAGGAGCGACCGCACCCCGGGGCTGGAGTGGACGAACCCACCCAGTGCTGAGGGGCTGTGCTGAGGTTGTGGTAACCAAGATGGGCGTAACTAGGCGTACTCTGGCACAAATTGCGGTGTCAGATTGAGAATCGAAAACTGGGATATTCGATACATCGCAGTTTAAGGTATAAGCCGCCCCATGACGATGAAAAAGACCAACCCCGATTTCTTGAACGGCGTTCCGGAACTGCTGATCCTGCAGATTCTCAATCGCCAGCCGCTGCATGGCTACGACCTGGTGCAGGCCATCCGTCAGGCATCCGGCTGTCGACTCGATTTTGGCGAAGGATGCATTTACCCCATTCTGCACCGGCTGGAGAAGCAAGAGTTCCTGTCCAGTGAACGGGTGGCTGTGGGCGGTCGGACCCGCATCGTCTACCGAGTCACCAAGCAGGGGCTCAAGCGGTTGGAGCAATCTCGCTCCGTCTGGATGGAAATCGTCACAGCGGTGAGTTCTGTTTTGCAGGGAGGCGAACCAGATGCTCCAAAGCTGGCGTAAACAACTGGAACAGGAATTGTGTCGGCAACGGTTGCCGCGTAAGCAGATTGAACGGCTGGTCGATGAACTCACCGATCATGCCCTGGACCTTCTTTCTGGAGATCACAGCATGGATGCTGAACAGAAATTCGAATCACGTTTGGGAACTCCCGAGCAGTTGGCACAAGCGGCCCGAGGCGAGTACATCAAAAGCACATTTGCCGCCCGCCGTCCGGTGCTGGCCTTCATCGGATTGCCGATCGTGACGATGTTGGGAGCAGTCGTGTGCCTGGTGGTCTTCTTCGGCGTACTAAGTTCATTCCTCGATAAGATGGCGGGAGGAAGCCTGTCGCTCCACACGAAAAATACATTGATCGAGATCGGCAGTATTGTGGTTCGATTCGTCCCGTTCCTGTTGTCCACATGGCTTGTCGTGCGATTTGGCCGTCGATCGGATCGTTACACATGGAGCAAGGTCGGGGTCGGATTGATTGTCGTGGCAGCCTTCATGTTCACCTCGACGGTCTTGCCCAAGGTTGGGGAGACCCGAGGCCAATGGATGTTGAAGATGGGAATCGGAGAGAGCCTGAACTGGAGCCATGTCTTCCAGGCCGTCGTCCCCTTGGCTTTCGGTGCTGCGATGATGAAAAGGATGTCGTCCACAACCACTCGGTTAACAGAGATGTAACTGAGGGCATTGTGGGGGCTTTTGTCGGGCGGATTACTTCTTGCCGAACGCCGCAGTGAACTCTCGTTCCAGCATTTTCTTCATCGACTCGCGAAGCGTCATGAAGCTCTCCAGCAACCGAATCGCCTCTTCGGTCAGTTCACTGCGGTGGTCGGACTTTCCCCCGACGCGTGTCTGGACGAGTGGACAGCCGAGGATCGCCTCAGCCTCTTTGATTCTCCCCCAGATATGGCGGTAGCTGCGGCCGATGCTTTCAGCGGCGGTCTTGATAGATCCCTGTTCCCGGACGGCACTGAGGATCTCACACAGGCCGAAACCAAAGGCGTACTCGCCCTCCGACTCGAACCAGATCTTGATGCGAGGTTGCAGAGGAAGGGGCAGGGGACGCGGCATGGTGAGGCATTCGTGGGAGAGCGAGTGGCTGTGGCTACCAGTAGACATTGATCCGCCCCGATTGCAAATGGCTCTTTCGTGCAAATTGGTCGATCGAGAGAGGGGGCTTTCGTCGGTCCCCCGACCTTCCCGGGACTCGGGCGGTTCCCATGCCACTGGCGGCGGTTTCCCGTCAGTTGCCCAGGCCGTGAGACCCCGCTGCAATCGTCTACACATTGGGCGAGCCGGGCAAGTTCCGTCGAGAACGGGACGTTAAGGCGACCTCCGCGAGCCGTTTCTTCTCGCGTCTTTTCGCCGCTCCGGGTAGTCTGTGTCGGTGGGAGTTTCGAAATCGTTCTATGAACCGATCGATGCGATTTCTGTTCTTCGTCGGGATGGCTCTTGGCCTGCTGCTGCAGGGAGAGGCACCAGCGGATCTGGTGCGCCTGAAGAATGGGGGGGAATTGCGAGGGAGTCTGGTCAGACAGAGTCCCACTGCTCCCGATGCCGATGTCACCATCGTTTCGCAGTCCGGGGCAACGGTGACCGTACCACGGTCCGAGATTGAATCGATCCAGGTTCGCTCGCCCTTGATGGAAGAGTACATCACCCGCTCCCGCGAGATCCCGCATACCGCCGAGGCTCACCAGCAACTGGCAGAGTGGTGTGCCTCGAAACAGTTGCGGGCTCAGCGCGAGGAGCAGCTGGAACTGTTGCTGGAGCTGCAACCCGACAACGAACAGATCCACCGGCTCCTGGGACATGTCCTGTACGAAGGAGTGTGGATGTCGCGTGACGACGCGATGACGAAACAAGGGTTCGTGAAGCACAAAGGCAAGTGGATCACTCTGCTGGAGATGGAACTGCTGGGAAAGACCGAGGCCGAGCGGGCTGCGGAGCAGGTCTGGTACCCTAAGGTCAAACAGTGGGTGACCTGGATCGGGGGGCGTGATGCCCGCCGTATTCATGAGGGGGTCAACCAGCTGCGGGCGATCCGGGACCCCGATGCTGTCTCGGCGCTGTGGAACTATCTTGGTCAGAGCCCGAACGCTGACTATCGCCGCCTCTTTGTCGAAGTGGCGGGCGAGGTGAAAGGGCTGAAGCCTGTTCGGCGTTTGTCGCAGAGCCTCCTCTCGGAGAGTAACAAAGCGGTTTTTGAACTGGCCTTGGGGACGATTGATGAGGACCAGAAGATCGAGGTCGTCAAATATTGCCTGCCGGGTCTCAAGGATGCCTCCAACGATGTCGTGCAGCGAGCTGCGATCGTCGTGGGGCAGTTCGGCGATGAACGAGTGATTCCCGATCTGATCGACGCGCTGATCACCTCGCACCGCTACAAGGTCCAGGTACCTGACGCCTCGAACCAATACTCGGTCGGCATCTCAGCCAATGGAACACCGTCAATGCTGGCCCCCGGAACGATCAGCAATGTGCCGGGTGATATGGAATTGTTGTACCGCCTGAGCCAGTCGCCATTTGGCTATTCAATCGAGAACCCGCAACCCCAGCGAATGCGGACGGTAACAGTAAAGGCCGATCTTAGGAACTCCGAAGTGTTGAGGGCTCTGAAGCAGCTGACGCAGAAAGATTTCGGCTACGACCAGCATGAGTGGCAACGCTGGTGGGCGGTGCAGAAGGCGTCGAGCTGAGATTTGCGGTGGCGTCGGTGAGAAAATCGAAATCCCCCATGACCCCAAAGTGGTGAATCGACACGGGCGGAGATACTCTTCCTCTGTCGATCTTCACACCATTGAGATTCGATCCAACACCTTTGAGGACCTCGCCATGCAACTGGGATTCGTCAGCGCTATTCTGCCCGATCAGACCGTGGAACAGGTCTTCGAATTTGCCGCCGATACCGGATTCGATTGCGTGGAGCTGATGTGCTGGCCAGTCAGCAAGGCCGAACGCCGATACGCCGGCGTGACGCATGTTGACGTCATGGACTTCAAGGCAGCTGACGTGCATCGCCTGCAGCGGCTCGTCTCGCAGTATGGGGTTGAGATCAGCGGGTTGGGCTACTACCCGAACCCACTGACTCCGAACGAAGACGAGGCCCACCAGTCGGTCAAACACATTCAGCGCGTCATCGCCGCAGCTGCTCTGCTGGGCGTGAACCGGATGAACACCTTCGTCGGGCGTGACTGGACCAAGTCGGTGGATGACAACTGGCCGCAGTTCCTCAAAACCTGGCGACCACTGGTCATGTACGCTGAGGAGCAGCAGGTCAAGATCGGCATCGAGAACTGCCCGATGTCGTTCTCGCGAGACGAGTGGCCGGGCGGGAAGAATCTGGCCACGACTCCCGCGATCTGGCGGCGGATGTATCACGACCTGCCAAGTGAGTTCTTCGGCTTGAACTTCGACCCTTCGCACTTCATCTGGCAGATGATGGACTATCTCCCCGCAATGCGTGAGTTCAAGCACAAGCTCTTTCACGTCCACGCGAAGGACGTCCGCATCGACCATGATCGGTTGAACCAGGTCGGCATCATGGCCCATCCTGCTGAGTACCACACGCCGAAGCTGCCGGGGATGGGCGACGTGAACTGGGGGCAGTTCTTCTCGACGTTGACCGATTGCGGTTATACCGGCCCCGTCTGCGTGGAGGTCGAAGACCGAGCTTATGAAGGCTCGCTCGAAGCCCGCCAAGCCTCGCTTCAGCAGAGCTATACCTATTTGCGAAACTTCGTCCCCAAGCGGTCGCGAAGCCGTTGAGAATTGCAATTCGCATTACCCCATGAGCGGCAGGCGTCAGCCTGCTGAGTCATTGAGCGTAAACGAGACGTTTCATCGCGGTTCACCCCTCGGCAGGCTGACGCCTGCCGCTCTCGTGGACGTTCCAATTCCACCGGACTGTTACTCCATCATGCGAGTCCTGATCACAGCTGGGCCCACGCGCGAATATCTCGACGACGTCCGCTACCTGTCGAATGGCAGCAGCGGCCGCATGGGGTACGCCATTGCTCAGGCGGCTCTCCAACTCGGCTGGGAGGTAGTCCTCGTCAGTGGGCCCGTGGAACTCTCGGCTCCTCCCGGATGTGAGTTTCATCAGGTCATTACGACCGAGCAGATGAAAGAGGCGTGCGAACGGCTCTTTCCCACCTGCGACGGTGTCATCGCCACTGCAGCTGTGTGTGACTACAAGCCCGCGGTACGCCTGACCGGCAAGATGAAGAAGAGCGGGGGCCCGGTCACGGTCGAGATGATCGAGACCGACGACGTGCTGGCCGGGCTAGGGGCGATCAAAGCCCACCGCTGGGTGCTGGGCTTCGCGTTGGAAGCTCAAAACCCTCGCGAGAACGCTCTCCAGAAACTTCGGCGGAAGAACTGTAACTGGATCGTTCTCAACCGGCCCGATGCGATTGGGGCGGAAGAGAACAGCGTTGAGCTGATTTCCGCGAGTGGCGAGACCGAAGAGCAATGGGCCGGGCCGAAGTCCCGGATCGCCGCATCGCTCGTCGAGTGGCTCGCAGCTCATGCCCCGAACCCCCGGGGATGATCCCGTCACAAGGGGTGGGGAGATGACTAGCGGTCGAGCGTCTCTGTCTCGCCCCCCGCCCGGGTGGCTGCCGATGCCAGAACCAGATTGTCGGTGGACTCCGAGATGAATTTCACCGATCCATCTCCCAGCGCGACGTGTGCTCCCCCTGTGTGGAACGAGTAGAAACCGCGTGAATGCTTATTCGTGCAGTTCACCACACAGGCACTGGTGTCAGTGTTCGATGGGGTAGTTCCGTCCCAGTCCATCCCGCTGCGGGCAGCACCGCGGATCCAGAAGGCATTCTGTGGATCGGCCCAGCCTCCACCGCCAAAGTTGTTTTGCTGGCTATTGAGCTTAGCGAACTCGGTCGGGTTAATGTTGGCCTCGGGCGACCCTGCGACGATGCTCTTGTTATGGGCCATATACAGATTTCGGGCGGCGTTCTCGCCGATCATGATTGTGTTCGATGTCCCGTCCGTAATGGCGCTGATCTTCGTGCCAAAGACTCGTGTCTTGCCCGCTGTGACGGTCTTGAGAATATTCTCGGCAGCAGTGTCCCCACCGACGATGCAACTGGCTGCGTTGTACGTCCCGTGATAGAAGACGCCCGCGGTTTGTGAGGCAGTGTATCCCGGCAATGTCGATAGATTGGCAGAGAAGAGTGGATTGCGGACATCGACCAGGGCGAAGTAGTCAATCGGGCCAAAGCTGATGTTGAGGCCCGGAGACGGCGTGACGGGTAACAGCTTGGCGTTACCGTTGGCGGTAGTCGTGGCGGAACTCCATTCGACGATGGTCTTGCCGGGGGCATTTGTCGAGGGGCATCGGTAGCCCGGAATGCTCGTTGAAATCAGGCTCAGGTTCGTTCCGCTGAATGGGGACTGGCTGGGGTTCAACTGGTTGAACAATGCAGCCTGGTCCAGAAAGGGGAGGATCGACCGCCCCCAGGCACCGGCATTCGAAATCGTATTCGTCCCGACAACGACATACATCGACCCGCCGGGGAAGAGGCCGTGCGTTGACTCATAATTGTGCAGGGCCAGTACGATGTTCTTGAGTTGATTGCGGCACTGAGATCTTCGGGCGGCTTCACGAGCCTGCTGAACCGCAGGAAGTAGTAAGGCGACTAATACCGCAATAATGGCGATGACAACCAAGAGCTCAATGAGAGTAAATCCGCGACGGCCCTGCGTGACCTGACCCATCGGTGCATCCTTAGTAGAGCATTCGAGTAAATTACATCGTCCGACAACAGCTTACCAGTCCAGGAACTATTGCCGACATATTCGGGGCAACATGTCGATGTCATCTCCCGCTAGAGGGTGGTTGCCGTGAGTCTGCCGTGTCTGGGTATACACACTCAATGGCCTCTCGATGACGCGATCAGGCTCTAGGCGTCTCTCCTTGGCTAAAACTCCCTCTGGTTAAAAGAGATTCTTCACGCCCGAATACTTCTCGACCATGTCGCGGTCCAGTTCCACTCCCAGCCCCGGGCGAGTGGGAATCGCCAGCCACCCCTCGTTGTCGAGCTTCCAACCGCCGACGGTGATGTCATCAATAAACGGCGATCCGGTCAGATACTCGACGAGATTCGTCCCCGGGAAAGCTGAGGCGAGATGCAGGTCCGCTGCCAGCCCGACAGTCGTATTCCACCCGTGCGGGATGAAGCGGATACCGTGTTCCTGGGCCATCCAGCCGATGCGACGCTCTTCACTGATGCCGCCGACCTTGGTCACATCGGGCTGGACGATGTCGAACGCCCGCGCGGTCAGCCACGGCTGAAACGCCTGCCGCCGAGTCAGGACTTCGCCCCCCGCGATCGGAACGGGGGAGTGCTCTCGCAACTTCACATAGTCTTCGAGGGCATCGGGCGAGAGGGCTTCCTCGAACCAGTCGACGCCGTAGTCGGCCAGCATCTTCGAAGTGTTGAGGGCCCACTTGTACCCATTGGTCCAGTAGGCATCGCTCCCCCCGGCGTCGACCATCAGCTTGCAGTCCGCTCCAACCGCTTCGCGAGCGGCTTTGACGATCGCTTCATCGGTGGCCGCATTCCGACGTCCGAATGGCCCCCAGCCGATCTTGAACGCCCGGAACCCCTGGGCCTTTACCTTCAGCAGGTGGTCCCGCAACTTCTCCGGCTCATCCATCAGCAGCGAGGCGTAAGGCTGGACCCGCTCGCGATAGCGTCCGCCGAGCAGCCGTCCGACTGGCTGGCCCGTGGCCTGTCCCAGCAGGTCCCACAGGGCGATATCGATCCCGCTGATCGCATGCGTGATCGACCCGCCACGCCCCAGCCAGAACATATGCTGGTGCAGCTTCTCACTGACCCGTTCCGGTTCGAGAGCTGTTTCACCAAGGAACAGCGGCTCGAGTACAGCGAGTGCCGCCCGCACGAGCCCATCGTTGGTAAAGACGCTGCCGAGTCCGACCGCTCCCTGGTCGGTGTGCACCGCGATCAGCGTGTGGACACAGTCCTCCGGCCGCAGCTCATTGCTCCAGCCCCCTTCCGGTGTCGCTCCCCGCAAACCAGCACAACGGATGTCAGTGATCTTCATGGATGTGTCTCAGGTGGGAGTCGTCATTGCACTAGGAATCCGAGTCCGAAGTATGACGAACACTTGTGCAATCCGCACGTATCGAGCTACGGCATTGAGGCTATTTCGCTCAGCCCAGTGTCACGCAGAATGTCTGTTCCGCTGAACTTCAAAGTGGGACAGACATTCATGTCTGTCCGAGTTAGAAGTCTGGATTTGGCTGGTAGTGAGACACTTGTTAGGGAGGGCTGTCGTCGTATTGCAAGTGTTCACGTTACGGGAGGCTCGGTGATAGGCTTGGGACTTCTGAACAAACAGATTCCAGTCGTTACCATGAGTACGAATAGCGTAATCGTCGCATCTAACGGTGGTCCTGCAATCAGGTTTGCGCCATCTCCGAATGCGGCCAGTTGTTCTTCCTCGGTAATCTGATCCTTATGAGCAACAACCCACTCTTGGCGAAGTTGCCATTTCCGTTGAATTCTGGCTCCCGATACGAGGAGTGCGGCAAAACAAATGACTCCAATGAGTGCGATTGTCTTCAAGGCGCGCAAGTCCGACATCGGCCTGCGTGCTACCCTGCAGATGCCTGCGATTCCCGCAAGGTTGACTCCGTAATACACCCAAGTCCAGATGTTAAAGCGAGAAGACCACCAGACTTGTTCCAAGGTTTCCACGGAGAATTCCTCTCCCAGAATACGAAGTGATGTTCGATCACTCGACCGGAGTATCGACCGTGACCGTCGCGCTGGTCACTGGCTTGGTGGGGGCGGCTTCCACGTCTGGCGATCGCCAAAAACGACCGCTGCGCTGGAGGAGTTGGTGGGCCGCTTTGGGGCCCCACTGGCCGGCGGGGTAGAGTTCGGGGTGATGGTCGGCCGATTGCCAAGCCTTGAGGACCGGGTCGAGGAACCGCCACGCCGCTTCGAGTTCGTCGCTGCGGGTAAACAGCGTCGAGTCGCCGCGCATTGCGTCGAGCAGCAGCCGCTCGTACGCCTCGGGCAGGCCACCGCTGAACGTGTTCTGGTAGCTGAAATCCATGTTGACCGGCTGGACCTGGTAGTTCATGCCGGGCCGCTTGGCGCAGAACGTCAGCGAGATCGATTCCTTCGGCTGGATGTGGAACACCAGCGTGTTCGGCCGGGCCTCGACGATACCGCACACATCGCCATCACACTCGACGGTGTGGAAGAGATTCAGCGGCGGCAGCTTGAACTGGATCGCAATCTCGGTCACGCGAGACGGCATCCTCTTGCCAGTCCGCAGGTAGAAGGGCACACCGGCCCAGCGCCAGTTATCGATGCGGACCTGGAGCGCCGCGAACGTCTCGGTCCGAGAGTCGGGATCGATCCGCTCCTCATCCAGATAGGCCTTCACCCGCTTGCCCTTGATCGCAGCTGCGGCATACTGCCCGGCGACCGCCCAGTCGCAGACCGGCCCGCCGGGGCGACCGGGGGCGAGGGACTGCAGAACCTTCAGCTTCTCATTGCGGATGTACTCGGCCTCGAAGCTCGCGGGCGGCTCCATCGCGACGAGGCACAACAGCTGGAGGACGTGGTTCTGCAACACGTCGCGCAGCGCGCCAGCCTTGTCGTAGTACCCGCCACGGCCACCTTCGATGCCCTGTGTTTCACCCACGGTGATCTGGATATGATCGATGTGGTTGCGGTTGAACAGCGGTTCAAAGATCGCATTGCCGAACCGGAACAACAGCAGGTTCTGCACCGTCTCTTTGCCGAGATAGTGGTCGATACGGTAGATCTGATCTTCGCTGAGCAACCGGTTGAGCGATTCGCTCAGAGCGTGGGCCGATTCGACATCGTGGCCGAATGGCTTCTCGATGATGACCCGCAGCCGGTCGCGATGCTCGGGGGGCGGGATCATGTCCGCAGCGGCCATCGACTCGATCGAGGGCAGGAACAGCTCCGGAGCTGTGGAGAGGTAAACCAACCGCTTGCCGGTGAGCCCGTTGTTTTGCTCCAGCGATTCGACTTCCTGCCGCAGCCGGTGGAAGTCATCGGGCGAGGAGAGGTCAGCCTGTACATAGTGCAGCCGCCCGGCGAAGCGGTTCCAGCTTTCCAGGTCCATGCCGTCGCGGGCATGGTCGCTGGCTGCGGAGAGTAATTCGGAACGGAACGTCTCATCCGATTTTGGGCGTCGGGCCACACCGATGACGAGCGACCGATCCGACAGGAATCCATCCTTGTGCAACCGATACAGCGCGGGGATCAGCTTGCGGGATGTCAGGTCTCCCGACGCTCCGAAGATCAGAACGGTGATGTCTTCGATGGGGGAAACGGGCAGTGGTTCAGACATGCAAACAGCACTCAATGGAATACGAATCGAGCATCGAGACAAGCAGAGGCTCTACTTATCACCCTCGAAGACGATTCGGGTCTTGGAAACGATGTCGTGAATGGCCTTCTTTTCGGGATGGAAGGCACACGACAGGAAGGAGATGCCGCCTGTCAGTGACGCCAACTCGACACAGACCCAGCGGATCGTGGCCTTCTTGACGGAGAGCGGGCGGTCCAGATCTTTCTGCTTGAGCTTCTCGCCATCCGGGATCGCGATCAGGCCGAAGGCCTCCATCCCGAGGGTCGCTCGCGAGGGGCCCGACTGGGACCCGGCAAAATACATCCAGCGATTGTAGGCCACGAGCAGAATCGGAAGAACGAGGTAGACGAGATAACTTTCCGACCCCAGCAGCATCCAGGCAGCTCCCGTCACACCGAGAAGGCCCAGTCCAATCATCACGAGCTTCTTATTGTGTGTGACGATCAGCGTGGCCAGCGGAAACAGGCATGAGTCCGTGGTAAAGGCCAGAAACCGCACCCAGAAGCCGGCAGGCGTCAACGGGAAAATCCGCTGATCAAGATCGAGCGAATGATTGAAGTGTCTAGCAATCAGGCCATTCACTTTCATCTGAAACAGCAGTGGGAAACCGAGGGCAATCATGAATGGCACCACCATCAGGAAGGCCATGCCAAACATGAGTGGGGCCTGAATGATCACAAACATGAACGATCCCGGTTCCAGCGGGGTGGTGTTGTCGATAAAGGTCCCGATCCACTTGGTCATCGATGCGGTCCAGTCGTAGATCCGCGGATTGTTAAACAGGTTCAGCGTTCCAAAGAACCATCCGACTGCAATCGCGATTCCACCAAACGTGGTCAGGATCAGGAAGCTGAACGTGTGGTACACCATGATCGGGCCAATGTTCTTAAAGACCAGCTTGAGCAGCTCCCAGCCGATCCAGGCCTTGTGCTGGTGACGGGCGATCATGTGGACCGTGGCGATCGGAAAGGAGATGATCGGAAGAATCAGAATCGAAATGCCCATGATACTGAACACCGCGATACTGAAATTTGGATAGACTCGGGGCGGAATGACGCCCCCGGCGATAATTGTCGGAATGATGATCGGGAGAAGGGCCAGTGCCAGAATCAGCGGCAAACTCACCACCGCAGGCCACAGAAAAGCCGCCAATCCCAAGGCCACGTTCGTAAAGAAGTCGTAGAAGATCCGGTCGGACTCCAGCTTCTCGTTATAGAGGTGCGACGCCACGATCTTGCGAGTCAGGAACCAGACCCACCCCGGAGCTCCCACAGCCATCACGACGGTCATGGCGATCCAAAAGACCTTAGGCGGCATCTTCTCGCAGTACAGGACCATGAAGTAGCAGGCCATGTACATCACGACAAAGAACGAGGCGATTCCCCCGGTACGCAGTGCGAGCGACTTGAACTCCAGCATGAAGTCCCACGATTCCCGCAACACGTTCTTGTAGAACGCTGCGGAGGAGCGACCCGCTGTGGAGCGGCGGACCTGCTCTCGCTTGTTCATTTGGCCTGTAACCAGGTCACGACCACACGCCGGGCAGACCTCGTCTTCTTCGTCGACCGGCTCGGCACAAAACGGACAGATCGACTCGTTCTGGTCCTCGATTCCGTAGTCATCCAGGCCGCCGAGAAATTCGCCCTCTTTGCGAGTGGCTTTCATCTTGGGCTTGGAGCCCGATTTGGCTTTGGGCGCAGGGGCCTTTTCGGCCGACTCTTCGGTTTTGGCGGGCTTGTCGCTTGGATCGGCGTCCCCGGCGGGAATTTTGAGCTTAGCGCTGCACTTGGGGCATGCCACAGTCCTTCCCCGGGCTTTGTCGGGAACATTCAGGACCTGTTCACAACCGCTGCAACGGATTTTGACCGGCATGGACGGACTCCACTCAAACCATCGCACGAGCTTCGCGTGAATCCTCGGCAAAGGCAGGGAGCCACCGAGCGACCGGTTCACTTTATCAAACTTCTCATCGGATGCATCTCCGGCACGCGACCAGAAGACCTAAAGCCGTACGTTGGGAGCGGTTTTGACAGCTGTGAACCTCATGATGAGCGGGCTTGTCCCCGTGAATGGAAGTCGGATCTCCCGGACAAGTCGTTCCCTGTCCGGGAATTTCAGTTCTCTGAAGGGACGAATGTCGATGATGTCGGTACCATGCTCCCTTTCCTGACGGGGGCCGGATCCGCTCCCTTCGTGGAATGCGCCTCGTGTGATGTGTGAGTTCTTCAACGGCTGCAACAGGTCTCGTACGCATGCCCTCCGATTTCAACACCCTGCTACTGCCAGACTTGCGCGAAATGCTGGCACAGCATGATGATGCCGGAGTGGGTGTGTTCTGTAGCGAGCTGTACCCCGGGGTGGTGGCTGAGGTCCTGGAGGGAGTGGACGCCGCCCAGTCCTGGGAAGTGTTGTCCCATGCCTCACCCGTGAAGCAGGCGGAGATCTTCGCCTGTTTTCCGCTCGATTTTCAGGTCGAGCTTGTGAAGACCATTCCGCATCAGGCCCTCTCCCGGATTATCGAGGAGATGCCGCACGATGATCGCGTCGACCTGATCAGTGAGATGGAGCCCGAGGTCGTTGAGAAGTTGATGCCGCTGATCGCCCATGCGGAGCGGGTCGACATCCTCAAGCTGATGCAGTACCCCGAGTCGAGCGCCGGGTCGCTGGTCACCACCGATTACGCGTCGTTGCCCGCCGACATTACCGTGGCCGAGGCCTTGGAGCGGTTGCGGCATCAGGCACCCAGCCGAGAGACGATCTATTACGTCTATATCGTTGACGAGGAGCGACACCTCCTCGGCTTCCTGTCATTGCGAAACCTCATCACAGCCCGGCCCTCAGCGAGGCTGTCTGACATCATGCTGCGGGAGGTCGACTCCCTGAAGGTGGAGGACACTCGCGAGTACGCTGCCAACGAGATTCTGCGCAACGGTTACATCGCGATGCCCGTCGTCGACAAGGACGACAAGCTGATCGGCATCATCACCTATGACGACGCCGCCGAGGTTCAGAACGAAGAGGCAGAGCAGGACGCCTATCGTCAGGCCGCTGTGGCCCCGCTGGAAGATGGATACCTCGACACGCCACTGTTGACGCTGGCGTGGAAGCGAGGGATCTGGCTGGTGATTCTGCTCGGCGCCTCCTCTGCCACCGCTCACGTCCTCAACTACTTCCAGCCGGGTGATGCGACTGCTGCCTCGGCCTGGATGGTGTTGTTCCTGCCGCTGGTGCTTGCCAGTGGCGGCAACGCCGGATCGCAGTCTGCCACGCTGGTGGTGCGGGCGATCTCGCAGAACGAGACGGTGGGGCAGGTCCGCCGGATTGCCTGGCGCGAGGTGCGGATCGGCATCATGCTGGGGCTGACGCTGGCCTCGATCGCATTTGTGATGGCGTGGCTGTTGCTGCCGCGGACCGAGTACGCCACAACCGTCTCGACGACGGTGTTTCTTGTCGTCGCGTTTGGAACATTCTTCGGGGCGATGCTCCCCTTGACGCTGAACCGTGTCGGCGTCGACCCCGCACTGATGTCCAACCCGCTGATCGCCTCAATGAGCGATATGCTCGGCGTCGTGATCTACTACAACATGGCCAAATGGCTGACGACTGTGGTGTGAGGGATTCCCCTGATTCTCCTGCGAATTGCTGCCTGTGTGGCACTGTCGGGTGGAGAGTTTCTCGTCCAGCGATGAAGGTTCACTGACCCTCATCATCTGTGTCTATATTTGATATCAGTGAACCCTCGTCCCCAGCCGGCGATGGCCTACCAGGGAACTTCCATGATCCCGACGACCTGGCGGGCCAGGTTGTTCACCGTGTCCTGAGTGGCGGTCGCCAATGATTGGCCGGGTTCCGGGGCGAACGATGTGGTCCCCAGCAGCTGAGCCGCGTTTCCGGCGATCGGGACGGTATGTTGGTTGATGATCTGGCCAGTGCGCAGATCTTCCCACTTCACTTCCACGCCCAGCGAGAGTTCCAGCTCGCGCGGGTCGTCATACTTATTCTGGTTCGGTTCCCGTTTGTCGATTCCCACGATGCGTCCGGTCAACCGCGTATCCGCTCCCGGTTCTTTGGCCAGCCGGTAAGGCGTACGCATCTGGATCTGCTTCTGGACCGCTTCGGTCAGCTGCAACTCATACCCGCGTCGGAAGTCTTTGCACTCGAATGTTGGCACGTGAACCGTGCGGATATTGTTGGCATACGGAGCCCCCAGCGTGTAGCCGCACCCCGAAAGAATTGCACAGTGGGCCGCCGACAACAACCCCACGCCGAGTTGGCAGAGTGCCGACCGGCGTGTGTGTGATTCGGAGATGGGAGCCAGTGATTTCACGGCAACATGACTTATTCCAGAGATGCTCGCCCTGCGGATCGTCCTCGGGCAGAGGCCTCTTGGTAACGCGGTTGAGGGGATGACTCTTCTGAATCGTCTTCGGGCTCTGAAGAGTCAGACTCCTCCTCCGGGGCTGCCTCTTCGTCCGGTTGGGGAACGGCTCGTTGTGGCCAGTTGAACTTGGGGAGTCGGAGCGGGGCTTTCGGGGCTTCCGCCTCTTCGGATTCCGGCGGTGCTTCGGCGCTCTGCTGATCCTGCGGTGCCGCTTTGGAAGAACCGATTCGTGGCCAGCTCCATCCCGACTGATCAACCGTCTGTCCCTGTTCCAGCAGAATCTGGCGAGACCGTTCCGCGTACTCCGAGTCGGGGAACTTGTTGATCAGAATGTTGCAGTAGATGGCCACTGACTCTGGCGAGTTCTTGGCCTGGTAGTATTCGACCTTGTCCCAAATTCTCGCCACTTCGGCGTCGTACATCTTGTTGAGTTCGCTACCCAGCCGGTTACGTTCCTCCTCCGACAGGTCGGGGAAGATTCGCAGGGCAGCCTCTTTGAGCTCGATCGCTTCGTTGAGGTTCTGGCCGTCGTAGTTGGAGCCTTGGTAGCTGGCCAGAGTCACGTGCGAACCGAGCAGGAACGCATCCTGGAAGTGAGGGCTGTCGGGATACTGCTCTCGCAGCAATTTGTAGAGCCGGGCTGACTCTTCAAAGTCCTGTGTTCGCAGGTGGAAGCTGGCCGACACCATCAAGGCGTCATCGGCCAGGGGGCCCGTGGCATCATGCAGCCAGACGGACCGCAAGGCCTGCAGCGCTCGCCCACGAGTGTCGAACACCGGACGTGACTTGTCGAAGAAGTTCGGAACGATCGGGATATAGAACGAGTCGACGTTCGCGAAGTCCTCGATCTTTTCCTCTTCGTCAGCGTCCTTTTCGTCGGAGACGACTTGGACATCGCCGGTTGCCTGGGCCTTTTCCGGGAATCCCAACCAGATCCGGGCGATCTGGAAGTACCGTCGCGAAACGGTGTCGAGATGGCGAGTCGATGGATAGCGGTTGATCAGCTCGTCATAGCTGTCTTGTGCGGCGGCATAGCGTTGCTGGTCATACTGACACTCCGCCTTCATGTAGAGGGAGTCCTCTTCAATCGGGTCACCGAAGTTGTCGTAAGTGTCCAGCGTGGTAGCGGGTTTCACACCCCACCAGCGGTCAATGCGGCTATGAAAGGATTCGTGTGTCTTGCGACGTTTCTTGGCCAGACGCTTGAACGCCTTTTCGGCCTCTTTGAGCTTGCCTTGCTCGTAGAGGGCTTCAGCAGCCTGATACTCGGCCAAGCCATCGATCATGCTCGGATCGTTCTGGGCCAGGGCTTCCGATTTTTCCTTCTTCCAGCGATCCCCCTTGAGCGCTCGTTCCATCGGCCCCATGTAACCCGGAGGCGATGAACGGTCAGAGTCGGCGGCCAGGCGGATATCACCTTGATTAGGGTTCTGTGACCGAACTAGGCTCGAATGATTCACACAGCCACTTCCCCATAGGGCAGCCAATAACGCCAACCCCCGATATTTTCGGAAGTGTGTCAGGCGGGTTGGACGGGGGGATGGCATGACTGGCGAATCCATTCGCGCGGATCTGTTTGGCCGTCGTGGCGACTCTGTCGAGACGCTTTACGGCAAACTAGCGGGATTCTGCCACGAAACGCCGTTTGAGGGCTAGACGAGTTTTCAGAACAGCTGCCACTGTTGCAGAATGTGCCGACATCTTGTGGTGGAAGGTGATTTGGGGCAGGGGAGAGTAGTAAGTCGTAATTTCTAAAAGTGTCTGTGTAGTATGGCTTTATGGCTGTTGAAGTTGGATGTGGAGGAACTCTTCTCGCGTTGGGCCCCAAGAGGTTTAAACCGGATGGGCTGACGGGCTTTCGAACTGGGATTGGATGTTCTTAAGATTTTCCCATGAAGTCCTCGACGCCCCAATCGATCTCTGATCGTTTGAATGACTTGTACCGCACGGAGTCGCGGAGAGTCTTTGCCACGCTGGTGCGTTTGTTGCGAGATTTTGATCTGGCGGAAGAGGCGATGCACGAGGCCTTCGCCCAGGCGCTGACGCAATGGGCCGAAACTGGAGTTCCCGAGAACCCGCGGGCGTGGCTGGTCTCGACCGGACGTTTCAAGGCCATTGACGCCCTGCGTCGACGTGGTCGGCTCGACGAGTTGTCTCCCGAAATTACTGGGCGATACGAAGAGATCACTCAGACGAACGCCGCTCGGGGCAATCTCGATATTGAAGACGATCGATTGCGTCTGATCTTTACCTGCTGTCATCCGGCGATTGATCCGCTGGTTCAGGTGCCACTGACGCTGCGCGAGGTCTGCGGCCTGACGACCGAAGAGGTTGCCAGTGCGTTTCTTACCTCTCCCGCGACGATGGCCCAGCGGATCGTCCGGGGCAAAGCCAAGATCCGTGATGCGGGCATCCCATTCGTCGTTCCCACTGCTGTCGATTTGCCCGAGCGTCTTGGCCCGGTCTTGTCGGTCATCTACCTGGTCTTCAATGAGGGCTACTCCGCGACTTCGGGGGAGTCGGTGACGCGGGCCGATCTCTCGGGAGAGGCGATCCGGCTCGGGCGATTGCTGGTGGAACTCCTGCCCGATCCCGAGGCGATGGGGTTACTTGCCTTGATGTTACTGCAGGAGTCCCGCCGTCACGCCCGGACCACAGCGGAGGGGGATATCGTCCTGCTCGAAGACCAGGATCGGACCCGATGGGACAACCTGCTCATCGCGGAAGGGCAGCAACTCGTCGAGCGGGCTCTCGCGACACGCCTGTTTGGGGTCTACACCGTTCAGGCGGCGATCGCCTCAGTTCATGCAACTGCCCGTACTGCCGACCAGACCGACTGGTCGCAGATTGTCGGTTTGTACGACACGCTACTGGCGATGAACGCTTCTCCGGTTATTGAACTGAACCGGGCAGTGGCTGTTGCCATGCGCGATGGCCCGGACGCCGGACTCGCATTGATTAACGCACTACTCGATCGTCAGCAATTGGTCGATTATCACCTGACTCATGCCGCACGGGCGGAGTTGTGTCGGCGTGCGGGAAAGTTGCCAGAGGCTGTGAGCGCGTACGAACTGGCGATGACACTTGCCCGGCAGGAGCCTGAGCGACGTTTCCTGGCCCGTCGTTTGTCAGAGGTCCACCGATCCATGGAAAAACACGCTTAAACCTCGGGTTCAGATTTTTTGTGGAAATCTGAAAAGCGGTGTCGATCGTCGTGCCAGCTGATCGACTATCGGTGGAATTTCGGGATTGCTCGACGTTCACCACCGGTCGCCGCTTTTCATGAACATCAGGGAGTTATGTCAAATGTCTCAAGCAGCAGGCACCGTTCAGTTGCATCGAGTCTTCCGCTGTCCGCCCGAACGGTTGTATCGGGCTTTCCTGGATCCCGATGCGATGGTCAAGTGGTTCCCTCCCTACGGGATGACTGGCAAGATTGACCACATGGATGCCCGAGTCGGCGGTGGCTATCACATGTCGTTCACCAATTTCGGCACGGGATACTGCAATTCGTTCAGCGGAACCTACATTGAACTGACACCCGGTGAGCGGATTTGTTACGTCAACAAGTTTGACGATCCAAATCTCCCCGGTGAGATGCAGGTCACCATCACTCTGCGTAAAGTCCTCTGCGGGACTGAAATCGAGATTGTCCAGGATGGCATCCCCGCCGTGATTCCCGTGGAACTCTGTTATCTGGGCTGGCAGGAATCGCTGGCCATGCTCGCCAACCTGGTCGATCCAGAGATCCCGGATGGGCAGTAATCTTCCCCAGTAGGACAGACATTCTTGTCTGTCTCCCCTCTGATTTGTCCATGCGGTCTCACTCGTCTTTTGACTTCTCGAACTGAATTAGAAAGCACAAACATGGAAACTCCACAGCCCCTCGAACAGCATCACTGGCTCCTCCAACTGTTAGGAGACTGGGCCTATGACCACGAATGCAACATGGGGCCCGATCAGCCTCCGATGAAGTGTTCGGGGACCCAGACGACTCGGGCGCTGGGGCAGCTGTGGATTCTGACCGAGATCACCGGTGCGATGCCTAATGGAGATGAGGCCCGCTCGGTCATTACGCTTGGTTACGACCCCGCTCAGGAGCGATTTGTGGGGACGTTCGTGTCGTCCTGTATGACCCACATGTGGCCCTATCGCGGGATGCTGGACGCCGCCCGCAAGGTGCTGACACTCGACTCGGAAGGCCCCAGCTTTTCCGGCGACGGAACCATGGCCAAGTACCAGGACATCATCGAGATCGTCGACCGCGACCACCATACCATGACCTCACAACTCCTCGGCCCGGACGGTCAGTGGGTGCGGTTCATGCATGGAACGTATCGTCGAACCGGAGCGGCCAAGTAGATTCGCTCGACAGGGGCATGGAGGGCTTCCAGGTCCTCAGACGCCTGTCAATGCTCCCCCTCCAGCCTGCCACCTCGAACCATCTCGTGAAGGAATCTCATGCCGTCCAAAGCTAAACGAATCACAGGTCATGTCCTGACCGGTCTGGTCGGGCTCTTTCTGATCGGAGCCAGCGGTGTCCCGAAGTTTATCGACTTTCCCGGGAAGAAAGAGATGTTCGATCACCTGGGGATCACCCCTGAGCTGGCGCCGGTGCTCGGAGTGATCGAGATTGCTGTCACGCTGTTATTCCTGATCCCGCGGACCTCGTTCATCGGGGCGATCCTGGTGACGGGTTATCTCGGCGGGGCAGTCTGGACTCATGTGCGAGTTGGCGACCCGTGGTTCTTCCCGATCATCATCGGCGTGGTGATGTGGGTGGCGCTGGGGCTGCGAAAGCCGGCGATCTTCTCGCTGGCCTGTGGGTGTACCGCAGCTTGTCCGACTGGGCAGAACGAGGTGACCCCATGAAGTACATGTTCCTCATCTACAGCCCGGAGAACGCCTGGACACCCGAAGAGTGGAAGCAGTGCGTCGAGACCTCGCTCGGCGTCTGTCAGGAGCTGGCTGCCAAAGGCCAGTTCATCGCTGCCTCCCCGCTGCATCCGGTCGCGACAGCCACAACGGTTCGCGTCCGCGACAATCGTCCGCTGATTACTGTGGGGCCTTTTGCCGAAACGACGGAACAGCTCGGCGGGTTTTACCTCATCGATGTGGAGAATCTCGACGAGGCCATCGCGATCGCCAGCCGACTGCCACCCGCGACGAAGGGGACCGTCGAGATCCGACCGCTCTTCAAGCTCTACGGGCTGCCCACCGAGAAGCTATCGGCAGCTCCCAGCGATCAGCCCTCGTCGCTGAAGCGGTATATGTTCCTCTGCTACGACGATGAGGAGTACTGGCGTACTGCCGGGCCAGACGCTCTTCAGGCCGCCATGCAGGAAGCTGTGGAGCTGACGAAAGAGCTGGATGCCCGCGGGCAGTACCTGAGCGCCTCTCCGCTGCATCCGATCGCCACCGCCACCAGTGTCCGCATGCGAAACGGACAGCGTCTGGTAACCGATGGTCCGTTTGCTGAGACGCGTGAAGTCCTCGGCGGCTACTACCTGATTCTGGCCCGAGACCAGGCCGAAGCCCTGCAATACGCCACGCGTCATTCCGGGGCCCGGGTCGGCGCTGTCGAAGTCCGCGAGGTCTTCGATGTTTCAACACTTCCCGCTTGAAATGAATTCCGATCTGCTGTTTCTCTCCGTTTTGGACAGACAGGAATGTCTGTCCTACTCAAACAGCCAGTAGGACAGACATTCCTGTCTGTCCCTCTTGATCGCCCCAAGAAACCTGCAGCCGTCACTGTAACGGCACCACCAATTCACCAACCCGAAGCGTCAGCAAGGGCGAGCTGTTCACAGACTCCGTCCCGATGATTGCCGTCACTCAAAACTCCCCGAAGGAACCCTCCATGTCTACCACCGCAATCACGCCCTATCTCTTCTACTCCGGTCGCTGCGAAGAGGCTCTCAACTTCTATCGAGACAATCTCGGAGCCCAGATCGAAATGAAGATGCGGTTCAACGAAAGCCCCGATCCAACTCCGCCGGGCATGCTGCCTCCGGGCTATGAGAACAAGATCATGCACGCGTCGTTCCTCATCGACGGCGCCCGGATCATGGTCTCGGATGGATGTATGCCCAACTCGACCTTCGGCAGCTTCCGTCTCGCACTGACCGTGGCCACTGAGGCAGAGGCTCACCGGGCCTTCAACGCTCTGGCGGACGGCGGGGAGGTTCAGATGCCCCTCACGAAGACCTTTTGGTCCCCCTGCTACGGCATGTTGACCGACAAGTTCAATGTCGGCTGGATGGTCATGGTCCCCGGGCCGATGTAAGGGGAGGGAGCGGGCATTAGCCACTCCGGCTGAATGTCATTCTCCCGCACAGCGTCCTCCTCCTCACCCCTCGGAACCGACCGGTAACGGGTGCAATCGCTGATCAACCTCGTTACAGTGATTGTTTCGTGCGGAAAGGATCCCCGATGGGTTGGGGAAGTCTTGGCCTGTACGAGACTTGTGGAGACGCTGGGCGTGAATGACGTGAAGCGAGTGTCCGGAGTGGCGGTGGTCTTGATCGTCCTCCTCCGTCTGTCGATCGGCTGGCAGTTCCTCTACGAGGGGCTGTGGAAATACGACATGATCGACAGCGCCACCCCGTGGTCCGCTGAGGGATATCTCAAGGCTGCTCAGGGGCCGTTTCGCGATCATTTCCGCGCCATGGCTGGCGATCCCGATGAGCTGGGCTGGCTCGACTTCGACCAGATGTCGCAGCGCTGGGCCAACTGGCGGCAGCGGTTCACCACGCACTTCAAACTCGACGAAGCCCAGCAGAAGCAGCTGGCCTCGATGATCGATCCGCCCAAGTCCGCGACGGCGATCGCCTTGGCAGCACTGCCCGCATCAGTCGATCCGGCGAAGTTCCCCGTCGACTCGGCCACGAAAAAGCCGGTCATTACTTATGACGCGGAAAAGAAACAACTCGTCGTTCCCGGGCAATTGCTCCCTCAGGAAGTGGCTGCTCTCAAGGCGATGGTCAATGTCCTCGATCTCGGAGAGAACGTCTTCGGTGTCCGCGGTGAGAATGACGAACCGAAGCGTGAGAATAACGCTCTCGTCCCGCCCGATGCCGCTGATCTGGCGTTCTATAAGGCCGTGGCCGCAGCAGAAAAGCGGGCCAACACTCTCAGCTACACCCAACGTTTGACGGCGTTGCTGAAGGCTGACCCGGATCGCGTCGGCGTCGAGTGGACCGCCAACCCCAAGCCGGAACTCATCATGGGAACCCGCAAGACGGGGGATGAGACCGTCGACAATGTGCGTTACGGCGAAATCCAGGTCTACAAGGACCTGATCAACGAGTACGAAACCGCACTCCACAAGGCCAAGGTTGACTACCAGCTGGAGCATGTGGAACGTATCGGCAAGAAGCTGGCCGCCAAGCGGACGGAAGTCATCGGACCGGTCAAGGCCCTTGACGCCCAGTTGCAGGAAGCCGCTCGCAAGATGCTGAAGCCCGAGCAGATCGCCCTCGGTGCTTTGCCCCCCGAGAACACTTCGGGGTATCGAGCCAGTCAGCAGGCGATGTGGGGCCTGTTGATCCTGGGGACTCTGTTGCTCATCGGGCTCGGCACACGTCTGGCAGCCGTGGGAGGCGCGGTCATGTTGATGAGTTTCTATCTGGTGGTGCCGCCATGGCCGGGTGTCATTCAGCCGCCCGGACCGGAACACTCCTTCATCGTCAACAAGAACTTGATCGAGGCGATTGCCCTCATCGGCATCGCAGCGATGCCAACCGGAACCTGGTTTGGCCTGGACGGTCTGATCGGCAAGGTCTTCAAACGCAAAGCTGCGGAGTAGTGGTCGTCGGGTTGGTGATCTTCTCCCGTGATCGCTCTGCTGTCGCCGCAGGATTTTTACTATACTGAGTCGACTCGCCTCGCATTGACCAGACGCCACTCAGTGGCATGCACCACGGACGGAAGGATCCTCGAACATGCCACTGTACGAGATCGAAACCGACGGACACATCATGATCGGCTGGGCCGACTCTGCGGAAGCGGCGCGGGGTTTGTTGAAGGAGCATTATCCCGAAGACGAGATCTTGCGGGTCAGTAAACGGCCTCGCGATCTATGGGTGATCTCCAAGCGGCTGCTAGGGTTGGAGACCGACGATACCAAGCCGTGCGACATCGCCCGCGAGTGTTTGTCACTGGCCGCCGGAGACAAGGTGAAGGCGATCGAGCTCTACTCCGAAAAGATGGGAGTCGAGTTGCAGGAGGCCCAGAAGGCCATCGAGACAAACATGTCGCTCGGCTGGTAAGGCAGGGGAGGGCCAGTGCTTGCTGGTCCGAGTGCGTTGAGCCCTGTATTGCCTGAGAGTTCAGTCCTGATTCGAGGAGGCCCTCCACGTGTCGACCGGCCCCTTGAACACCGAGATTCGCACTGCCGATCCATCGAAAGTGTCGCCTGCGTGGCGGCTCCTGGCGGTGCTGGTTCTGGCGGTGCTGTTCTTTGGGTTTTCACTCGCCCGGTCGCCGATCCCGGGGGTGAATGAGTCGCACTATCTCAGCAAGGCCCGCCATTTCTGGCAGCCCGAATGGTGCCAAGGCGATCTCTTTCTGGAGTCGGCCAATCCGCACGGCGTCTTTTACGTCGTCTTTGGCTGGCTGACGACGAAGATGTCACTGGCCCATGCCGCACTCGTGATTCGAGCGGGGCAATCGCTGCTGGTGGCGTGGGGCTGGCTGGCGCTCGGACGTCGCTGCCTGGGCGATTCGCTTCAGGCAATCATGGCCGCTGTGCTGTTTCTGTTATTGCAGGCGACGGGGACCTGGTCCGGGGAGTGGCTGATCGGCGGGGCGGAGTCGAAGGTCTGGGCCTACGGGTTTCTGTTTCTGGCTGCAGCCTGGGGACTCGATCGACGCTGGCTGCTCGCTGCGATGAGTGGGGGACTGGCTGTCAGCATGCATCCCGTGGTGGGATGCTGGGGTGTGGTGATTGCGGTCATGGCGTTGGTGTTGGAGAGATTCGCTCGCTCCTCGCGAGCTGAGCAGGCCACATCCGACGCCACCTTCCCACGGCCAACTTGGCCTGTCATTTTCCTCTCACTGGGAGTGTTCGCGGTCGCTTCTATGCCGGGGCTGATCTTTGCCGTTCGATCGCTGGCCGCACCCAGTCCACAAGTCGCCAGTGAGGCGGACTTTCTGCAGGTTGCCGTGAGGTTGTCGCATCATCTGGACCCGCTGACGTTCCCGGTTCGGGCATGGCGGGACTACGGGCTTCTCTTGCTGGTCCTGCTTCTGGTGAGGTCGATGCTGCCCGTGCGGAGTCGAGCTCAGAGCTGGCTCGAACGCTGGATGGTCGCCGCCGTGTTGATCGCTCTGGCTGGAGTCGTCGTCGCCTGGGGACCACGACCGCTCAATCAACTTCCGTGGTGGCAATTGAGGGTGAAGCTCCTCAAGCTCTATCCGTTTCGACTGGCCGATATGCTGGTGCCAATCACGGTCGCCTTCACGCTCTCAGCGGGATTGTGGTCGCTCCTCTCTCAGCGGTTTAGTGCCGCCCAGCGACCGGCGTTGCTGACCGCAATGGTGGCAGTGGTGTTGTTCGTGGCCTTTCGCGTGCCCGGACTCGACAGGACGCTCGACCAGCAACCGATCGCAGTACAACAGGACTGGCTGTCGGCGTGTGCCTGGCTGCGTGACCATTCCCCGCGTGAGTCGGTTCTCTACGCGACGAATGACAACTGGTCGCTCCGGTGGTATGCCGAACGACCCGAATATTTCCATTTCAAGGACTGCCCCCAGGACGCCGCTTCCATCGTCGAATGGAATCGCCGCAATTGGGTGATTTACAACTGGAAGATCAAGGTCTTTGCCGACGGCGTGGTGACTCAGCAGGAGTTGGCCCAACTGCGTGCCGAGACGGGGATCACGCACCTTGTCTGCGGGCGGTTCGGCCCGGTGAAGATGGAGCCGGTCTTCCAGACCAGCAACGTGACAATTTACGAACTCTCGTTGAGCAACTGATCAGCGAGCGGCGGACGTCAGCCTGCCGTGAAACCGCGTTAAATCTTGTGCGTCGAGTAAATGCCCCTGCGGAACTTCAGTGCTCCGCGGTTCCCCTCGTCCATGCACGACCGACTAGTGTCATCCGCTCGTCAGGCGATGATGTCGGTCACCACATGGCCGTGCACATCGGTCAGGCGGAAGTCTCGTCCGGCGACGCGGTACGTCAGCTTCAAGTGATCGAGCCCAAGCAAGTGCAGCATCGTGGCATGCAGGTCGTGCAGGTGCACCTTATTCTCGACGGCGAAGTAACCATACTCGTCCGTTGCTCCGTAGCGGATGCCAGGTTTCACGCCGCCTCCCGCCAGCCACATCGTGTAGCCTTGCGGGTTGTGGTCCCGGCCGTCGTCGCCCTGGGCCACGGGAGTTCGGCCGAACTCACCACCCCACAACACCAGAGTTTCTTCGAGCAGTCCGCGAGCCTTGAGGTCCGCCAGCAGGGCGGCGATGGGCTGGTCGACTTCCTTGGCGTTCTTAGCGTGATCGGCCCGCAGCCCGCCGTGCTGGTCCCACTTGTAGCTGTGCGTGCATTGCACGAAGCGGACCCCCTGTTCGATGAACCGACGCGCCATCAGGCACTGCCGGCCGAAGTTCTTCGTCTCGGGCTGATCCAGTCCATAGGCCTTCTGGGTGGCTTCGGATTCGTCGTTAATCTCCTGCAGTTCGGGGGCCGCAGTCTGCAACCGATAGGCGAGTTCGTAGGAGTTGATCCGGGCTTCCAGGACCGAGTCGGGCCCAGCTTCCGTCAGGTTGCGGCGGTTCAACATCTGGGCAAAGTCGAGTTCCTGTCGCTGCAGAGACAAGTCGAGATGGTCGGCGTTCTCGATGAACGGGATCTTGGCTTTGTCGCTGCTGATTCCCGCGTTGCCGATGGCAGTGCCCTGGAAATCGGCGGGCAGGAATGACGACCCCCACGAGGTCGCCCCGCCGTGCGTCAACGTCGGACAGATCGTGATGAACCCCGGCAGGTTCTGGTTCTCAGTCCCCAAACCATAGGTGATCCAAGCTCCCATGCTGGGGCGCACGAACGTGTCGCTGCCGGTGTGCAGCTCCAGCAAGGCTGCTCCGTGGCGCGAGTTCGATCCATGCATTCCGTTAATGATGCACATGTCGTCGACGTGTTGGGCAACGTTCGGAAAGAGGTCGCTGACCCACGCTCCGCTTTGCCCGTATTGGCGGAACTCCCACGGCGATTTAAGCAGGTTGCCGGTTTGCGACGAGAAAACTCGCGGCTTGTTAAAGGGCAGCGGCTTGCCGTGGTCCTTCGTCAGCTGGGGTTTGTAGTCAAAGGTGTCGACCTGCGATGGGCCGCCATGCATGAACAGAAAGATGACCTGTTTGGCCTTGGCGGGGAAGTGTGTTGACTTGGGCGTGAGTGGCCCGACGCTCGGCGAGGCCAGCGCGTACTGCGGTGCGAGCGCTGAGAGTGCCAGCGCCCCAAAACCGCAGCTCGACATCTGCAACATGGTGCGGCGGCTGAGCTGAGAGCGATTGGCCATGGTCATCCAGTGTTGAGGATTCATTGTGCAACTCCGCAAGGACACCATGGCATCAATCCACAGTGTCCAACCGCCTTCAATTCACGTAGAGAAACTCGTTCGTTGACATCAGTGCGCGACAGAATGCCTTCCACGCCAGAGGACGCAACTGGTCGGGAGGTGTCCCTCGATCACTCAGCTGCTTCTCGTAACTCAAGATGAATTCCAATGAGGTGGCAACCTCGCTGGCATCCGGAGGACGCGAATAGAACCGCTCGAACGCGGTGGCAATGCGACCGGAATCATCGCCCGACTGTGCCAGAAGCGTGCGAGAGAGCGACTCCGACTCGCGTGAGACGAGGTTACTGTTCATCAGGAACAGAGCCTGCGGTGCGACAGTGGTCCGGTCGCGCTGACCACTCATCGCACTGGGATCACCGAAGTCAAACGCGGTCAGGTAGTCGAAGATCGCACTCCGCACGATTGGCAGATAGATCGTCCGCCGGGGTGAGTTGTAGACCTCGAGATTGATGTTCGCGGTACTGGTCACGTAAGCCCGGTTCGCGGTCGGCAGCAACGTACCACCGATCGTGGGATCCAGGTCCCCACCGATGGCGAGCAGTGAATCGCGGATCGCTTCCGCCTCCAGCCGCCTGCGATTCATTCGCCACAGTAAGCGATTCTCCGGGTCGACGGCCGCCGCAGCTTCGTTCCAGTGCGTTGACTGCTGCCAGGTCGCGGAATTGAGAATCAGGCGGTGCAGGGCCTTGATCGACCAGCCGTTCTGAACGAAGTTCATCGCGAGCCAGTCGAGCAGCTCCGGATGTGTCGGGGCTTCTCCCAGCTTGCCGAAGTTGTCGGGCGAACGGACCAGCCCATCGCCGAAGTGGGCCTGCCAGATGCGGTTAACCAGCACCCGCGAGGTGAGCGGGTGATCGGGACGTGTGAGCCATTCGGCCAGCTGCAGTCGTCCACTCACGTTTTCTGTGATTTCGGGTTCGTCGCCGCGAGCCAGCACGTGGGGCATGCGGCGTTTGATCTCGGCACCGAGAGTCGTGTGGCTGCCACGCAAATGGACTCGCAGGTTCTGAGGTTTACCCTCGGAGACCGACATGGCCTCGGGCAGCGAGGGGAGTCCTTTCTCGATCTCCGCCTTTTTGTCACGCAGCGTTTTCAACTCGGCGACAACAGCCTCCGGAAACGTCGACTCGATCTTGTCTCCCGCCTTGAAGGGGCCTTCGCTCTCGGTCAATGCGATGCGGAGAGGTACCAGATCCGGTGACTCTGCAGCTGCCGCCAGATCCTGATAGCGTCGAGCGAGTGCAGCCAGTGAGTCGGGCCGGGGATCAGCCAGCAGCAGTCGCGTTAGCGGAGTCTGATCACCAACCAGAGACTCGAACGAGCCTTCGCTCCGATACTTCCACCACACGGCAAACGGGCCATCGACGTTCTTGCGCTGAGCATTGAGGAACTTGACCCAGCGAGACACGAACAGCGGCTGAAGCGTGGGAGCCGCTGCATCGACAGGCGGGAGTGGCGACACGCTACCCGCCAGAGCCGGAGCCACGCAGAGCTTGTCGATATGCGGGAATGGTCCGGCGTTCTCCAGGCGGATGACATGCTTGCCCGAGGTCAACTCGGTGACGGTTTCCACAAACCACTTCTGCCCATCAGGAGTCCAGCTGCCGGTCGCCTGGTTGGCGACATCAGCTTTCAGGGGCTTGCCATCGAGCATCAGGATTGTTGGTCGGGCGGCAGCAGCTGCATAACGCAGGTCAAACTGATACTGACCGGGCGTTTTGATCTCGATGTCGTACTCGACAAAGTTCGGCAGCTCCCCGCGATTGACGAGGACTCCGATCCCGGTGCCGTAGTTGGTCGTGTCCTGCTGCACATTCCCACGAGTGAAGCTTTCCGCTTCGAGCAGAATGCTATCGGGCTGGCTGACTCGTGCGGTGTCCTCGGCGATTGGCTTCGCGGATTGAAGAGCCTCTTCCATGCGGATCTGGCGGTCGGCAGCCAGCATGTAGGCGGCGAAGTGTGACTGTGCTTCTTGGGTGACGCGATCGGTTTCTTCCTTCACTCGTTGGTTGATCGTTGACTGCACGGCGTCGGCTTCGGCTTGAATCCGATTTCGCTCAGCCACCACCGTGGCTGTTGCGACGGGGCGCTCCTGCCAGCGGGCGACAACGTTAAAGTTGTCCATTGTCTTTGAGCTTTTGAAGATCCCGGCCAGGGCATAGTAGTCCTGAGCGGAGATCGGATCGAACTTGTGGTCGTGGCAGCGGGCACACCCCAGCGTCATCCCCATGACCGCCTTGCCCAGTGTGTCGATCTGTTCATCGATGATGTCCATCTCCATCTTGACCGGGTCATCTTCCGCGAGCATCTTCGACCCGAGAGACAGAAATCCGGTCGAGACAATCCGTCGCAGCTGGACCTCCTCATTGTCCGAGGGCGGCAGGAGGTCCCCCGCAAGCTGTTCGCGAATGAATTCGTTGTAGGGCAGATCGATGTTAAATGCGTTGATCACATAGTCGCGGTAACGCCAGGCATTTCCATATGCCAGATTCTCGTCCAGCCCGTTGGAGTCGCCGTATCTCGCGACATCGAGCCAGTGCCGTCCCCAGCGTTCGCCGTAGTGGGGGGATGACAGCAAGCGGTCGACGACGGTTTCAAAGGCTTTCGGTGAGTCATCGGCCAGGAAGGCGTTCACTTCCTCCGCAGTGGGAGGAATACCGATCAGCGCCAGCGTGGCGCGACGGATCAGTGTCCGTTTGTCGGCGATCGCATTCGGTGTGAGTTTCGATTCCTCCAGCTTCTGCAGAATGAAGCGATCAATCGGTGTTTGGGCCCAGTGACTCACATCGGTCACGGTCGGGACCGGGACCACTTGTGGGGACCGAAACGCCCAGAAGTTACGATCCTCTTCGGTGGGCATCCGTTCGGCGACGGTCGGCCGAGGAGCTGTGGCGGACGGTTCGGAGTTGGGCCAGTGAGCGCCATCCTGAACCCATTTCGTAAAGTCCGCGATGACCGCTTGCGAGAGCTTCTTGTTGAGTGGCATCTGCAGTGTGTCGTCGTGGCGAATGGCCGGGATCAACGTCCCCTCGTTTGGCTTGCCGGGCACGATGGCCGGGCCACGTTCTCCACCTGTCAACAGCGCGTTCAGTGAGTCGACATGCAGGCCACTTTCCTTGGCATCCCCGCTGTGGCACTCAAAGCAATACTCGACCAGCACGGGGCGGATCTTCTTCTCGAAGAACTCGGTATCTTGAGCGTGAACCTCGACAGGCAGGAGGCTCAATAACGCCAACAGACCTAGACTCCAACTCACGCTGCACATCTGCCAAAAACTCAGCTGGAGGACAGGTGTCGCTCTTTGACTCAATCGCAGCACTGAACACTTCTCCGAAGGACTTATCAATGGTGATTGATCTATCGTCCCGAGTTTGACAGGGAGAGTCAACCACCGTTCAGCGGTCTCTGAATGCATTCCGAAAGATCAGGAAAATCCCGTGGGCCAGAGTTGCGAATTGCGGGGGCGAATTCCTCTTTTATCCGGGGGCGTTACTCACGGCGTCACTCAATAACCCGACGCGTCAGCAAGGGCGAGACGCAAAGGGAGAGTGAACAATCGGATGACTGGTGAGCGAAAGTAAGTCGGTGGGCCATCCGCCCTCGCTGACGCGTCGGGTTGGTCATCCAAGATCCTGTCGTCTCACATCAGCTGAGTCGCAGCTTCTCTCGGGCGAAGTGAATCGCTTCCACGAGTTGGGCGACATCCTCGTCGTTGGTGTAGACCCCGAAGCTGGCGCGGACGGTGGCACTGACTCCCAGTTTGTCGTGCAGTGGCATCGTGCAATGATGGCCGTGTCGCACGAACACCCCCTTGCGGTCGAGCAGCTGGGCGAGGTCCTCCGGATGGGCTCCCGCGAGTGAGAAGCTGAGGATGCCGCCTCGCTGGGTGGGGGGGGGGCCGTAGATCTTCATGCCGGGGATCTGCATGAGTGCGTCCCAGGCCCGTTGGGTCAGTCCCTGTTCGTATTCGTGGACCGCAATCAACCCGACCTGCTCGATCCACTCGATCGCAGTACCGAGGGCAATCGCCTGGGCGATGGCCGGGGTGCCCGCCTCGAACTTGGCGGGCGGAGCTGACCAGGTCGAATGAGTCTTATACACCCGGTCGATCATGTGGCCTCCGCCCAGGAACGGCGGCATCGCATCCAGCAGCTCCTTGCGACCGTACAGCACACCGACCCCGCTTGGTCCGTAGATCTTGTGTCCCGAGAACGCGAGGAAATCGATTCCCGCTTCGCGCACGTTCACCGGCAGATGCGGCACACTCTGAGCCCCATCGACGACGATCACAGCTCCGACCTCGTGAGCCCTCTTTGCCAGCTCATTGACCGGGTTGATCGTGCCCAGCATGTTCGACATGCCGGTAACGGCCACGAGCTTGCAGCGAGAGGTCAGGACCTGATCCAGAGAGTTGAGGTCGAGCTGGCCATCTGCGGTCAACGGGATGAACTTGAGCACCGCTCCCCGTTCCTGGGCCACCATCTGCCACGGGACAAAGTTCGCGTGATGCTCCATCTCGTTGAGCAGAATCTCATCACCGGCGTTCAGGAACGCCCGAGCCCAGGTCATCGCCACCAGATTCAGCGACATCGTCGATCCGCTGGTGAAGATCACTTCATCTGGGGACTCCGCTCCGATGAACGCCGCCACACGAGCCCGGGTTGCCTCCAACTGTTCATCAACGATCGATCCGAAGCGGTAAACGCCACGGTAGGCGTTCGCGTAGCAGGTTTCGTAGACCTCCGATTCCTTGTCGATCACGCATTGCGGTTTTTGAGCACTGGCAGCTGTGTCGAGGAACGCGAGCCGGACACCCTTCGGGAGCGGACGGTGCAGGATCGGGAACTGAGAGCGGATGTGGTCGATCGAGAAGGACATGGGGATGGCTGTCCGATGAAAGTCGTGGATTGGCAAGTTAAGGGCGGCGACAGGGCGGGAGTTTTCGCTGAATGTTGGCAAGGGCGCGACACCGGGACAGTCGGTCGTCCTGAATGGTTCGCCCTCGCTGACGCTTCGGGTTGGTGAGTGGGCGAGTCATTCGCCGACAGCCAGTTGCAGTTACGCCTTCGCCAGTGATTCGGCCGCAATGTGGCGAATTCGCTGGACCATTCCCGACAATCCGTTCCGTCGAGCCGAACTCAGGTGCTTATCGAGATCGAGCTTCTTGAACACGACTCGCGGGTCAAGATCGAGGATCTCGCGGGCAGTCTTGCCGTTGTACATCAGCGTGATGACCGCGATCAGTCCACTGACGATCATGGCATCGCTGCAGGCCTGAAAGTGAATGCGCGGGGCTTCCCCGGGAGCGACCGTTTCTGGCAACGCTGCCATCCAAACATGGCTCTGGCACCCGTGGACCCGATTCTCTTCGGATTTGTCCTCGGGACTCATTTCGGGGAGCTGGAAACCGAGGTCAATCAGGAAATCGCACCGCTCCTCCCAGTCCTCCATCTGGTCGAACTCGGAGTACAGGTCGTCCAACGTCATCTCAGCCAGCTTGAGCACGGAACAGCAGTCCAGTCGGGAGTCTTGGAAAAGGGGACCGGCAGGTCGCCCGTTGTCTCCCGAATTCTAGTGGTGCCGGGTCACTTCGGCATCTCTGTTTCCAAAAGCAGGCTCTTCCATACTCGGCTCGACGTGGTAAACAGGCTCCATCGGGCACAGATCGTGCATTTCCTGGTGGGTCGATTTTTCCCCCAGACACCACGCTCGCCACTGTCGATAACGCTTGGGACCCAGCAGCCGCTTGGGCAAAGAGAGGACCGCTTGACGAATCGGATCGATCCCATAGTCGCCCTCTGCCAGCCGGCGAACGGAGTTGGTGCTCGTCGTCGATCGGATGGCGGCCCGACCAATGTTATCCTCGCCGGTCCAGCGAGTGTTGTGGTGAACATCCGAAGTAAAGACCAGTGAATAGCCGACCTCCATCGCAATTTGCCGCACGCGGTCGTCGACGGCTCCATTCGGGATCGCCACGCTGGTCACCTCGCGACTCGACAGCCGTTCGAGCTCACTCTTGGAGAAGAGCAGCTCCTCTCGGATCTCGGCGTCGCTGAGCTCATTGAGAAAACGATGCGTCTTACAGTGCGATCCGATACGCAGCTGCGGGGGCAAGCGGTGCAACTCACTGGCCTTCAGGAAACCCGGAGTGTCGAGCAAGTTCGAGGTGATGAAGACCGTCGCCTCGGCCGCATGACGCTGCAGGATTGGAGCCGCCCGCTCGAGTGTCCCACGCCATCCATCATCAAACGTAATGAGTGTCGCAGGTCGGGCGTCGGGCAGCCCTGGATCAGTCTGACGTAGCATCGGGGAGTTGAAGAAGTTCTGAACCTTGTCCAGGGTGATGAAATCACAGCTGCGCATGACAGCTGACATGTGAGCGGAGAACGCCGTTTCTTCAACGAAGTACGAACGAATCGAGGGGCTCAATGCCGACCACTCTTTGGCGGCTTGATCGAGTGACCCGTCGGCACAGATGTTGTGGTACATCAAACAGGAGAACGCTTGCATGGGATCTCACCTTTCGATTCCGGCTGTCGTCGCCACAGCTGCGGAGGGGGAGGTTGTCATCTCGTCGAGGAGTTCGGCGAGTTGCCCCGCCAGATTGCGTCGCTCGAAACGACTGATCTCCCAGTGAGCGTCGTCGTGGTGCAGGCCGCAACGGTGACGCTCGATTTCCAGACTCAGTTTTTCAGTGATCGTGGTGACCTCGGACGGAGCACACAGAACCGTCCCCGGCAGGTCACGCAGGATGTCCCAGACATCTCCCTCGGGGGCGACGACAAAGATGGGACGCTTCGCCGCCATGTACTCGAAGGTCTTGGCGTTAATGATGCGTTTGGTTTCCGGAAGATCGGTGTTGAGCATCAGCAGAGCATCGCTGGCCCGCATCAGCTGGACCGCTTCGGAGTGTTCGACAAATGGCAGCCGCACCACATGACAGGGCAGCCCGCTCAACCGGTCGAGCTGGGCCTCCTGGTCGGCGGTCTTGCGTCCGGCGCAGACCAGTTCCAGGTGGCTGACCAGTTGCGGGTTCGTGGTCGCCAGTCGGCAGATCGCATCGACCAGCGGAGCAATCGAGTTCAGGTTCCACAAAGTGCCGATGAACGACATCCGATAGAGCGAGGTCCCGCGGCCGTAGTCCTTCTTGACGGGCGGGATGGCGTCATGAGCTTCGAAATCGTCGGGATCGAATCCGTTGTAGATGGAGTTGGAAGGGGCATCGCTGCCTGCCTCCCGGGCAGCTTTCGCAACCTCTTCCGCACTCGACGGAGTGGTCGCCAGCAGCATGCGGGCCGCACGCAACGCATTGTTCTGCATCCGCGTTTGCAGCCAGTTGGCGAACCGCCCCTGCTTCTTGTTCTCCCAGTAGGCATTGCTGATGCTCCATTCATCGCGGTAGTCGAGCATCAGGGGAACACCCGTCTTCCGAGACAATGATGCTCCCACCAGCAGCGACGAGAACGGCGGTCCCGTCGCGATGATCGCGTCGTGCGGGATTTCCTTCAGCAGCTTCAGGCCCTCTCGCATCGCCTGCGGTCGCCACAAGATTTGCGGGTCAGGTTGCAGGACCAGATTACTGACGCTGCGCAGGACGGACTTCATGCCGCCCATGAGTCGATCTTTAACCCCCGGCTTTGCATTGGATCCCCGGCTGGCGGAAACCATGCTCTTCACGGCGTAGCCCGGTTCGTAGGTTTTCGCACGGCGGATGATGGTCTCGGCGGGGATGTTCTTCAGCAGGCTCTCATCGAACAGCGGGGCAGAGGGATTCAGTGCAGTCAGGACCGAGCAGTCCCAGCCGAACTCGGGCAGGTACTTCACGAACTTCGTCGCGCGATGCACTCCGACTCCTCCCACGGGTGGGAAGAGGTAAGCAACGAACAGGACTCGTTTCCGTTTCTCGAACATCGATTCAGTCTCAGTGAGTCGTTGAACTCGGTTGCAGGGGGAGTGGCAGGACGCGTTGGCCAGCGCGACGTGCGATCAGATCTTCAAACAACGCCACTGTGTCGTGAGCTGTCTCATCCCACGTCCGGGGGACAAACTTCTTCGCAGCTTCCGCATAGGGACCGTTGAGGACGGTTCGAATGCCATGGGCGAGTGCTCTCGCGTCATTGACCGGGACCAACTCGGCGTACTGCGGTTCCGCGATCTCGCGGATGCTGCCGACATCAGTGGAGACGAACGGGGTACCGCACGCGACCGACTCACGCAGGACATTCGGCAGGCCTTCCGACTTGCTGCAGAGAACAGTGAGGTCGGCCGCGCGATACCAGTCGGCCAGCCGGTCATGTCCGACGGGGCCCATGAACTGGACGAGGTCGGCGACCCCCTCGGCCTCGGCCAGTTGTTCCCACTGGGTACGGCATGGTCCATCCCCCAGCAGGCAGAACCGGACTGGCTGTCCCTGGTCCCAGAGAATGCGGCACGCCCGGATCAGAACCTCGACCTGTTTTACCTCGACGAGGCGACCGACCCAGACCGCGAGTTTTTCGCTGTTGTTGATGTGCAGGCCCAGCCGCGAACGGGCCTCGCTCTGGGAACCGGGATAGAAGACGCCGGGGTCGATGCCTTGTCGAATGGTGTGAACTCGATCGTCCGGAGCTCCCAGTTGAGTACAGGCATCCTTCAGGCCATCACTGACGGTGATGATGGCATCCGACTCGCTGAGGACGCGTCGGATGCACGCATTCCGGACGGGGTTGCGTGGCAACAGCAGGACATCGGAACCACCGACGATGACCGCACACGGAACATTGAAGTACTGGCTGGCTCGCAGCCCGCACTCGCCATCGGGATGAGCCCAGTAGCTGAGGATGGCGTCGGGTTTCCAGTGGCGACACAGAGTCTTGACTGCCGACTGCATCGACCACCACATCTGGCCGCCGTAGTGGGCATGAGCAAAGAACGGGGTGTACCAACGAGTCGGATAAAGCACGTCGAGACGTTGCGATTCGATGGCCGCGCCCGCGGGGGCCCGGCGACCACGCACGACATCGATCCACGAACGCGGCGAGATCACCTTGACCGAATGTTGCTTCGCCAGTGCGGCACACAGTGCCAGGTTGTACGTCCCCATCGTGGGGTGGTCCGCATCGGGAAACGTCTCGCTGAGGAACAGAATGTTCATGCCGGACCTCCTGCGATGGATCGCTCGAAAGCCTCGTTGAATGTGAACAGCGGCTGCCAGCCGAGTCGAGCCTTCGCCTTGGCGTTGGTGTACTTCAGCTTCTTCCACATCGAGTCGCTGCGATACCGGGTGATCACGCCGGGCAGTTGGCCCTGTGACCACCGGCTGTACCACTCGTAACAGCTCGACAGCGGGCCAATCATCGGCCGCGGCACCCACAAGGACCGGATGCCCTGTCCAGCCCGCCTCAGCTTTCGCAGCAGTTGTGTTCCCGTTGGCAGGCCATCATCGAGAATGTTGAACGCCTCACCATCGACGCCCTCCGCGAAGCAGGCCTGGCTCACCGCCGCCGCGCAGTTGTCGACATAGGTGTACGGCAGAGTCTGGCTGCCCCCCATCTTGATGAGGACCGGGCCGAGCTTGAGCCCGACACGGTTGCTCAACACACCGCGTCCGGGACCATAGATCACGCCGGGACGAATGATCGTCAGCGGCAATTTCGTCTGGGCGTGGGCCTCCCAGGCGACCTGCTCCTGCACAATCTTGCTGTAGGTGTATGGGTCGCGCAGCTCGGGATGCAAGTCGAGCGGTGTCTGTTCGTCGAGCTGAGCTCCCGTCGACAGTCCGGCCGCTTCATACACGCCGAGCGAACTGATCTGCACGAACCGGCGAATACCCGCCTGAGCCGCAGCTGCCAGCAGATATCGCGTCGGGATGACGGTGTTCAAGAACATGACCGCCGTACCGCCGGAGAGCGAAGCGGCCACGTGGCACACCGTGTCGGAGTGGCCGATCAATCGGCGACAGGCATCGACACTGGTCAGGTCACCTGACACCACCTCGACATTGTCCCACAGATCGTCGCCGACAAAGCTCTGCAACGCTCCTACATCACTGCTCGGTCGGACCAGGCAGCGGACGTGCGCTCCTTTTTCGAGCAGGCTCTTCGCCACTCGTCGACCGAGGAAACCAGTTCCACCCGTGAGAAAGACGTTCATGCTGCGGCCTTTCTTTGAGAAGGGGGGAAGGAAACCACGGAGGCACTGAGACACGGAGAAGCAAGCGGAGTGGCGGGCGTATGTGAGGAACAGCACCTCAGGATCAATAGAAGCTCGCTGCTCTTATCTCCAGTAGGACAGACATTCCTGTCTGTCCCGAATCGCAACTGATCTTTGAGGCTCAAACAAGCGGACAACCTCCCAATCCCCAACTCCGAGCCTCCCTGTCTCCGTGGTGAATCAACTCTTCCAATCATCGCACCACCTCCAGCTCACGCGTCTCGGGGACAAACTCCTCGACACGTTCTTCTCGCGACCGGCAGTCGGCGAAGATCTCATCCATGATCCGTGTGACCCGCAGCATCTCGGCGTTCGTGATCGGTTGCTCGGTGTTCTGTTGAATCGAGCGGTAAAACTCGGCCATCAGATTGCGCATGCCGCTGAAGTAGTGAATCTCGCTTTTGAGGAACCGCCAAATGTTACGTCGCAGATTGCGGGCTCCTTCACGCCACTGACGGAACGGCATCTCCAGTCGGCCGAACGCTCCGGGAAGTTTCGGCGCGGCGTGGCGGCGGATTGTCTGGGCATCGAAGTCGACTTCCAACATTCCCTTGTCGCCATAGACACGTGTCACACGCTGGGCGTAGACACTGCTGGAGAAAGTGAGTGAACCTGTGACTTCAGCTCCACGCAACTGAACCCACAACTCCGTCGGGAAGTCGTACTTCGTCCGGTCCCAGCGGGCTTCAACGCGGGGATGCGGATCTGGCAGCAGATCGAGGATGCGGTACAGCGGGTGCGAGATCGTGTTCTGGAACAACCCTCCCGGAAGCTGTCGGACCCAGTGACGCGGATCGCCCGCAACGACGGCTCCAAACTGGCCCGAGATGGGGTAACCGAGCGTCGACTCGATGTGGCGAACACGTCCGATCTGGCCCGCTGCGATACGCGACCGGCAGTCGAGCCAGGTCGGATCGAATAGCTGGTCGTGTCCGATGCACAGCTTCTTGTTTGCTGACTCAGCGGCAGTAATCACAGTTTCGGCTTCGAGTGCATCGAGCGTGAAGGGCTTCTCGACATAGACGTGGCATCCAGCAGCGAGGGCCTTGACGGTGAGCGGGCCATGTGTGTGCGCCGGTGTCGTGATGTGCACAACATCGGGCTTCACTTCAGCCAGCATGCGGTCGAGATTGTCGTAAACACCGGGAACGCGAAATCTCGCCGCCGCCTGCTTGGCGAGGTCCATGTGCATGTCGCAGACGGCGACGACCTCAACCGAATCGACCTTGGCGGCTTCTTGCAGATGAGCATCAGCAATCTGGCCACAGCCGATCAGAGCCATCCGGAGTCGGGGATGTGGGGCGGGCTTGTTCATGACTGCTTCGCTCCCAGAACTTCGGTGTAGAGTTCCTCGTACTGGCGAATCATCGTGCGGATTTCGAATTGCTGTTCGACTCGTTGTCGACCTCGTTCGCCCATCGCCGGCCAGACCTCTCGCTGCGACAGCATCTTGAGCATTGCAGCTGCGAGAGCTTCGGGGTTCTGGTCGGGGACGAGGTAGCCGGTTTCCCCCTCCAGAACGATCTCGGGGTTGCCGCCGACTCGGGTTGTGACCACGGGCAACCCGACGGCCATCGCTTCGAGAATCGTGAGCGAGATGCCCTCGCTCTTGGAGGAAGAGACGAAGAACCCCGCCTGTGCGAGAAGCTCGGGGACGTCCTTGCGTTCGCCGAGGAAATCGACGTTCGACGTGATTCCCAGCGAGCCGGCCAATGCCTCCAGTTTCGCACGCTCGGCCCCGTTGCCGATCATCATCAACTTGAAGTCGGGCACGTCACGCACCACCAGCGACACGGCCTGGAGCAACGTCGGGAAGTCCTTTTCGGGGGACAGCCGAGCCACCGAGATTGCCACGGGAGCAGCTGCGGGACCGCGATAGACGAACCGCGAGGTGTCGATGCCGTTCCAGATCACCTGGGTCTTGCCCGCCGCCCAGGGATCTTCTCCACGGCAGAGGGCGGCGGCATCTTCGGAGACGCCGACAACGCGAGCGGCCTTGAGATTCGCCAGTCGAAACAGCAACTTGTCCTTGGCCCGTGGACCACAGCCTCGCCCATGCTGGCTGTTGATGACGTAGGGCACTCCCGCCCACGAGGCGGCGACCGTTCCGTAGAAGTGAGCGTATGTGTTGTGGGTATGGACGATGTCGACGCGGTCACGCTGCAGGATGTTGCGAAGTGACCGCAGGGCGGCGAGTTTGCCGCGCTGGGGCAGGTCGACTGACTCGACGGAGAATCCCATCTGCCGGAGTTCATCCGCTGGCGGGCCTAACTCGGCGAGAGAAACGAACCGCAGATCGAACCGTTGAGCGTCATGATGCCGACCGAACTCGACGAGCAGTCGCTCCAGCCCACCGGTCAGCAATGTCATGCTGACGTGGCAAATGCGGAAGTGGTCCCCTCTCGACTCGCGTTTTGTAGTCGGGGGCGTGGCCACATCGGGGATCATCGAGACGGACATGGTTACTCGGGCTCCGCGCTGAGAGTCGGTGAGGTGTTCGAGGACGTTGAGCCGTTACCGGAGGGCAGGGGCCGCACCAGCCGCTTGAGCTGGGTCAGCGCTGCGACGAGTCGGCTCTTCATCGTGGGACGGCTCATACGCGACCAGGTCAGAACCTGCGTGTGCGTCGACAGGTTTTCTTTGTGTCGTTTGTCGCCGACGAGAAAGTCATAAGCCGCATAGCCGCACTGGAGGGCCTGGACCTGGCACAGGTAATGGGTGATCAATCCCGGGCTGGGTTTCCGGTCAAACGGAGCCAGTCCCGACAGGTAATCGAGCAGACGATTGCGATCGACGAGCAGGAGCAGGGCCCCAATGGTCTCGCCCCTGTGACGAGCGCGGAACAGAACGCAACGCCCGGTCGGGAAGAGTTCCGCAAGCAGGGCACGCTGGAAGTTCAGGAATCGCGAACTGCCGAACGCACCGCGTTCGCCGATCGCCTGCCAGCGGGCCTGGTGCAGTTCGATAAGCTCTTCGAAGATGCCCTGGGCCTGAAAGAGCGAGGTGGCCCATTCGGTTTCGATCTCGCCGTACTCGCGGAGTTTTCGTCGCAGGTTGGCCCGCGTACTGCGACCGAAGTGTTCGATGAGTTCCTTGCCCGACGAGCGGACCGCTTGCAGATCGAGATACCGGGAGTCGCGTTCCCGAACTTCGACAGCGGGCCAGTGCGTCGTCAACTCCTGCAGCTCTTCCGCAGTGAACCCGTCGAGTTGAATGACATCGCCCGCCGACTGAGTCAACAGCCAGTGCGACACGGCATCGTGAAACAGCACGCGGCATTCTGGCTCAACGAGCAGGCTGTTGTACTCAACGCATGCACTCTCGTGGACCGGATCGCCCGCGGTGCCGAGGTGGCGGGTGTGGAGTGACAGCAGCGGGGCTTTACGTTCCAGGCTCTCGGTGTAGAGGCAGATGCCACGAACCAGACCTTCGTCCTCCGCCACGATGAACCAGTAGCGGACGGTCTCGCAGTAGTGGTCCAACCAGACGCGGGTCCACGCTTCGCTCGCAGCCAGTGGTGGATCGGCGATGCGGAGTTCGAGTTCGCGCCAGATCGCCAGAGCTGTGTCTTTGTCCTTCGCCTCCAGGACGCGCAGCTTCAAGATCGTCGACCTGGTGACAGGTCGTTCGAGCGAAGCAGGAGGTGGGGCGAGTTCAGTCATCATTTCGGTCAGTGACGGTGTGGCGTTTGTGTACGTTCGAGTTAGGGGCGATTATCTCGCTTCACCGACGGGAGTCAGATCACCCACGGGAAGCTGTTGATGTCGACTGCGTTGCATCAGCCACAGCATCGGCGCACCGGCCAGAAGTAGGGCAGCGCCTCCACCGCCGGTGATGGCGAACAACGTGATCCAGCCATCGGGGTAATGCTGCCGGGCCACGATCTCGCAATAGGTCCACAACGCAGCCAAGGGAACCAGACAGGGCAGAATCGACTGCATCAGCAGATCTCGCTTGCGTAAGTTCACCTGTTTGCAGGCGTACGGCATAAAGACAAGCAGCTCGACGAAGACGAGCGGGATAAAGGTGCCCCACGCGACTCCCTCAATCCCCCAGTACATCACCAGCACGATCGACAGAATCAGGTTGAGCACGGCTTCCGAGATGTCGATCAGTGCGGGGACTCGCACGATGCCCATCCCGAGCATCGCCTTACGCAACACCAGCATCGGCTGAGCCACCAGTTGGGCGGCGAGCAGGATGATGAGGATACGATGGCTCTGTTCGAGTCCCTCGCCGATCCATGTCCGGATCAGCATCCCCCCGAAGTACATCGCACCCAGGAAGAAGCCGCCAATCAGCACGAACGTCAGAGCTGCCATCCGACCCACCAGCGTGGCCAGCTCGGTGTGTTTGGAATGAGCATGCAGGTAACCCGCCTTGGGCAGCAGGACCTCACCGATCTTGGCAAGTGGGTCCTGGATCATCTGGCAGATTCGCAGGCCAATGTTGTAGATGTCGACCTGCGTCGTTCCCCGGGCGAATCCAATCACCGTGATGTCGGACAGATAAATGATCTGCTCAGCCGCCTGGCCAACGGCGGTGTAGCCGCTGAACGAGAAGCACTCGCGGGCGGTTTCTCGTGTGGCGAGTGATTTGTGAATTCGCAGCTCGGGAACAGCTCGCCGGGCGAAGTGCCACAACAGCAGATTCTCCAGAACAGTGACCGCCAGGAAGAAGACCGACAGCGTCGTTAACTCGGGACGCAGCTTCAGGCAGGTGACCGCCAGCAGGAACCTCAGCACACCCGAGCCGACCTCGATGGCTCGCTTGAGCCCCACGCGTTGGGTCCCGATGAGGATGCCACCGAACACGCTTCCGAGCATGCCGATCGCTGTGGCGAGTCCGTTGATCAGAATGACCGCCCGGATTTCGGCCAGTGTCAATGACCCGAGTTGCTTGATCATCGGTGCAGCGAGGCAGAACCCACCCGCCAGCAACATCACCAGGCCGGCCATGCACGTGTAGATCAGGAAGGTCGTACTGCTGACACGGTTCAGTTCGTCCCACTCGGCCTTGGCGTAATGTTTGGCCACATAGCGACACGTGGTGGCCCCCATGCCGAGGTACAACAGCCCGGCATAGCCCGAGATCATGTTGATGAAGATCCAGGCTCCGTACGCCGCAGGTGACAGTGTGTCACGCACGAACGGCAGCATGAAGAACCCAATCGCGATCATCACGATATGGGCGATCCAGCTGGCCAGGATGTTTGCTCGCAGCGACATGGTGGGGTGTTTCAGGGTTTCAGTGGGGGCTTGATCAGTTGGGCACAAATTCAGGAGCGAGCCAGATATCGGTTGCGCCGCAGGTCGAGGATCGGTCGTGGCAGGAAAGTCGCCATCCAGCGCATAAACGCTCCCATAGATGGTTTGCGCTTCAGCACGTTGCGATAACAGTCGCGAGCCTTCTCCAGGTCGCGAGAATGGAACAGGGCCAGCCCCCACTCTGTGTAGATCGACGCTTGCTTCTGCGACACCCGTTTGTCGTCGACCTGGCAGATCTGCCGGATCTTTTCGACGTTGTTCAGCTCACTGCGGACCATCAGATTGAATTGGCCCGACAGGTTGTTGGGAGCAGGGGTGTACTCCACCAGCCGCTCGCGGACGACACTGAACTTGCCGCCACGATGCAACAACCGCAGCCACAGGTTGTAGTCCTCGACCGCCATGATCGAGCGATCGATGTCGAATCCGCCAACCGCGTCGAACGCCGACTTCCGCAGGAGAACACTCGATGTGCAGATCGTGTTTCGATTCCACAGGGTGTCGAACGACTGCTCCGGCGGAGTGAGGGGGCCCGTGAAGTCGACGGTGCAGTAGGTGTGGACGAGTGTCGTGGAGTCATCGATCGCGGCAATCTGATGCTCGAGCTTGGTCGGGATCCAGGCGTCATCGGAGTCGAGGAACGCGAGCCATTCGCCTTTGGCTTCGCGGGCTCCCGTGTTTCGTGCAGCTGCGGGGCCCCCATTGGGTTGGGTGATGACGCGGACCAGATCTCCACAGGCGGCGGCGACCTCGGCTGTGTTGTCTTTGGAACCATCGTCAACGACGAGAATTTCCAGTGGCCGCACGGTCTGCTGTTGAATGCTCTGGATGGAGCGGGCGATGAACTTGGCCGCGTTGTAGGCGGGCATGATCACGCTGATGGTCGGTGGGTTGTGGGACATGTTAGTCATGGGGTGGCGGTTCAACGGGGATTCGATATCCGAGAAGTTGTGGGGAGGACTCGCTGGTTAATCGAATCGGGCGAAGACACGAACAAAGACGAAGAAGGCCCCCAGCAGGGCGAGGCTGGAGAACCCCAGCCTCTGCACCAGCAAGGGATTGAGCGGTTGCACCGGTGCCGGACGATGGCGGTAATAACCGGCCAGATTCATGAAGACAGCGAGTGTTCCACAGATCATGTAGGTCGTGGGCATGTAGCAACGCGACAGCGACATCATCGACATGCACCAGCCCGCTCCCATACCGGCGAGGTAGGGCATCAGACGCCGCAGCTCGGGGTCTTCGATCTGCTGTTTCGTTCGGACCAGACGGTACATGAAGAAGGCGGGAATGAAGAAACACCCGAGGAAGAACGTGCCTCCGATGAATCCCAGCTCGACATAGGCATGGACGTACGAGTTGTGAGCCACCAGTCCTGCGACATCGGCGTACATCCCTTCCCCGATCCCGAAGAAGAACCGCGAGGTCTTCAACTGATTGAGACCGTCGGCCCACAGCTGGATACGCTGTTGCCCGGTTCCTCCAGAGAGGTCGATGTTTCCTTGTCGGCCAAGAGCAACGGGGACCGCGAGGACTCCCAGGGCACCGATGGTTGCGGCCACTTTGCCGCCGTAGCGAGTCGTCAGCCAGGCCAGCATGGCCACCCCACCCGCCAGCAGTCCTCCGCGCGAGTGAGTGAGGAACAGCCCGTAACAACAGACTCCCAACGCGGGGATCCATGCATAACGAATCCCCGTCATCTTGGGGTCGGTCATGAAGTACAGGCACAGAATGCCCGTCATGACGATCAGCTGGGCCATGTCGTTCGGGTCATGGAAGATTCCCAGACCGCAGAGCCGGAAGTACCACGGGGTATTGCCGTCCGGGGACTCGGTGTCGTTTTCGGGGACGTGCCGAAGCTGGCGGGGGACACCATCCGGGAGGTCGCGTTCGAGGTTCTTGATCTCCCACAAGTCGGCGCGCCCCGACCATTCCTCGACGAACTTGTGATAGTCGAGGATGCTGAAAGAGATCATGAAGACCGAGCAGCAGACGCTATTGAGCAGGAAGCCACGCAGTCGCTGGGGCGTATTCACCACGGCCACCAACGTCATGTAATACAGGCAGACCTTGGCCATGGCCTCAAAGCTCTTGGCCGCGCCGCCGATGTATCCGACCGACAGATGTGATGTCGCCGTCGCAATGGTCACCCCGATCACGCACAGGTTGATCGGTTGCTGAATCATCGTGCGGATTGAGATCTGGTTGTGCAGCTGACGTATCGAGCAGACCATCGCTGCCAGAATGAGCGCCAGGTAAAACTGCACATTGCCCAGGCTCGGAAAGAGTTCCGAGGGGCGAATGTAGAGGGCGGCATTGGCAAGGAGGAACAGCAGGTAGGCCATCACGAAGCCTTCGAGTGACCGGATGAACGTGTGCGTACGCGCGCACTCTTCCGATCATGAACTCTAGGTCAACTCTGAGGCCCGTGAGGAAATTGTATGAACGGGGAAACAGAGAACGTTGACGTTTTGCAGCGGGTGAACCGACAACACGCCCGGTATCTTCGGCACAATCGATAGAACAGTATTACCCCGCACAAGCGGACAGGATCTATGCGGTTCAGGGATTAACCTGGGCGAAACCGGGTCGCGGTCAGCCCGAAAGCAAGCTCGGGCAGAGGGGGTTATTGACCCGTTCCAGAGCTGGGCTCGGAGCCGGTCTTCGTCAGATGCAACTGGAAACGAGTGCTATGCGACAGCCGGGGAGCGGGGGCGTTTGATTCCGCCTGCTTTACCAGTTGGGCCATCTCCCAAGCGGTGACGTAGTGCAGCTTCAATTGGGGATTGGCTTCCCGCTGCGCAGCCAGTTCCGCGTGGAACGCCTGCATCTCGGGCCCGAGGAGCATGTCGATGTTGCCGTCCTTGCAACCGTGGGTGTGCAGCTTGATGAACTTCCAGTTCGGTCGACCAGCTACATGCACACCGACGTTCATCCATTGCTGGAAGCGACGCCAGGTGGGGGCACGCCCCTCCGTCAGATCCCCGTTCTCGATCCGAGGGATCAGGCCGAACTTGCGTTTCTGCCAGTCGAGACTCAGCGGCCCCTGAATCATCAGGAGGTGGTCCGCGGGGGCGAGTTGTCCCGCTCGCGAGCGGATGCCGGTGTCGTGTGACTTTCGGCGACCGGGGATGTCCTGAGCGTAATAGATCGAGTTAATCGTCCGTGTCTGGCACTCGCTGGGAGCTGATGGCAGGGTGAAGTCGGCGTAGCAACCCGTTTCCTGGAGGATCGTCAATTCCTGATCGACGCCACACCAGCGACCATCCGGACGCGAGTTACACAACGCCCAGTTTCCGTGAATGAATCCGTAGACGATCTTGTTCGTGAGCGGGTCTTTTCGCAACAACCCATGACGATGGAACAACGTGTCGCGGAACGACTCGAGCTTCTCGCGGAACTGTTCAGCGGTGTCGTGGTCGTGGTGCAGATGCACATCCACGTCGCCGAATCCCTCCGCGCACAGCTGGGCGATCTCATCGAGATACTCGGGGCGGTATTCATCCTGCGGGAAGAAGAACGTGTGCTGTGGCGGGCGTCCGTTGAAGTCACGGAATTTGCTGAAGGCTTTGGGATACTCGTACACCCAGCGCTGGACTCGCTCCATCGCCTTGTCTCGGGAGGCGCCATAGCACTCGGGCTCCCAGTGATCGCAGATCGCCACGAAGAGGTCGACGGGCTGTTCGCGGTCGATGGATTCTTTTCGCTCGCTCGGGAAGTAATAGCTCCCGATCCAGTACTGCATGTTTCGCTTGCGGATCAATAGGCGAATCACCTCCACCACGCCAAAAGTGGCGAGGATTCCGACGCAGGTCAGGATCCAGGGAAGGCTCGTCATCAAATCTCGTTCCGCGACAGTTCGGCTGTCGGCACCCCGATCGGGAAGTGTGACCAGGACGCATTTTCCCGCCAAACCGCCAACCGTCGGCAGCCTGTTCTCGTCAGCGCACTGGCTCCACACACTTCACGTTGGTGAAAAGCTACGTCATGAAACGAGCGCAGTGAATCACCGAGAAGACCTGTAAACCAAAATTCATACACGACATACGTAAGACAAGCTTCATAAAGCGATCGCAAGGCGCAGGCAATTGCCGAGATTTCGAATCTGAAGTACGGGATGGGGCTGGAGTACGTAGAAACACGGAGCCCCGAGTGGTTAGAGCGACCGCGATCGACAGAATCCGGAGCGGATAATCGGAATAGCCGCTACGTTCGCGAGAGACGATATAGCCCTCGCGTTGGAATCGAGTTTGGGGAGGATGGGAGGTGGAAGACGTTCTCTGGCCCGGGCTAAGACGTGGAACCCGTTCGTGGATTGAGACCTTTGCGAGCAACAAAATAGGTCACGATGGCATCGACCACATGTGCGAAAAAGAAATACACAACCAGAACGATTATTCCCGCTTCAACGGCAACTTTTCGACCGGTCATCATGTGGGAAATCACGGGGATAACCAGGAACACAATCCCCGCCACATATCCCAGAAGTTCGAAGCAGGCCAGCAGTGTGTGACCCATCAAGAAGTCTCCCCACGAGGGAAAAATCAGGCTGCGAAGGGCCAGTTCGCCTGGTTTCCAGTAGGTGGCTCCACAGGCTTCGCAAACGAACTCGTCCTTGGGGACTGTTTCGTAGCAGTGCGCACAGAGCGTCTCCATTGACTGGGTTGTCGTGGGTTCAAAGCCCTTCTCGCGGTAATCGTTGAGCGCTGTCTCAAAGATCTCGCTCATCATCTTTCGATCGGCTTTGGGGAGTCCCGAGAACGTCATACTGCGACCATCTTGAAGTCGCAACTCCAGCGCACCGGCCCAGCTGCTCTTGAAGGTCTTGATTTCGCTGTAGTAGATGACCCAGAAGTTGTTCTGCGGCGTTCCCTTCATATTCGTCCGGATCATCAACAGCCGGGCGTTTGTCAGGATAAACGCGGTCTGGTTGAGCAGGTTGGCCCACAGGGCTCCCATGAAGAAGGTCTCAACGAATGAGTTTCTCACTCCTCTGGCGATGTACAACACCTCCTCGCCCGGCTTAAGGATCTCCTCCAGCCGGGGTTCGAGGGCACGAATCAAGGTGGCTTTGTTCTTGATCGTGTTGTTGATGAACCAACCCGTCAGCGTCGGAAACAGATTCTGGAGGTGATAAGGAATCTCCGGATTCAGTTGCAGCTTCAACTCGGAGAGCTTCGCCAGGATGTCCGCTTCCGACGGTGGGGTGTTCTCGTCAGCCATGCAACGCACCCTTTAAACAGATGGATTGAAGTTCAACGCGAAATGCATCCGGTTTTTCTTCGCGGCGAAATTACTTCTTGCCGCGCGGGTATCCCGGCAGGAACTTCGCCGTGGGATCGCTCGGCGGTTTGTCGAGAGCCAGGAAGCTGAAGAGGTCGGCCAGCTCCTGCGGCGTGAGTTGCTTCTCCAGCTGTTCCGGCATCATCGAGACTTCGCTGACCTTGTAGAGTTCGATCTGGTCGCGTGGGATGGTTTCGAGCTTGCCGCCCTGGACCTTGAGGACGACTCGCTGCTCGTTCTCTTCGACAGGCAGGCCGGTCAGCACACGTCCATCCTCAGTCTGGATCAGACGGGCCTGATAGCTGCCGCCGATGACCAAGCTCGGATCGAGGACATTGGTCAGCAACTGGTCCCAGTTGTTGCGTCCGCTGCCCGTCAGGTCGGGGCCAACTTCGGCACCCTCGCCGTAGAGCTTGTGGCACTGGGCACAGACTTTCTTGAAGACAGCGACGCCGCGTTCGGGCTCGCCGGGAGTGCCGTGCAGGAAGTCACGCATGTTGTTCAACACGCGTTCCCGATCAGGATTACGACCATCACGGATCGCTCCGTAAAGAGTCTTGAACGACTTCGCGAAGGCCTCGTCCTTGAAGCTCGCCATGCGGCGCAGCTGGTTCAGGTTGGGGGCTTCCTTCGCAATCGACTTGTCGTTGATGGCTGCGAGCAGAGCGGTCGACCACTCCACGCGGGTCGTCAACAGCTCAATCGCACGGGGCTGAAGACTCGGATCGAGCTTCGCGTACCGAGAGAGAATGACCTGTGCGATCTGTGGATCATTCATCCGGCCCAGCAGATAGAGCAACTGTTCCTGAGTGGAGACAGGAGAAGTGTCGAGGAGCTTCTCGGCGATCGGCAAAGCAGAGGCTGCACCTCCGGCGATGAGGGCCCGCAGACAACCGATCCGGTGAGGATCGTCGGTCGCTCCGGCCAGCATCTTCTCGACAGCTGTGATGGCCTTGGCATCTCCCCACGTACATTGCAATTGGGTGGCCGGAACATAGAGCGGGTGTGACTCGCCCGTTTTGTTGACGGCGTCGAACGTTGATGCGAATTCCGTCTTCAGTGCCTCGCGCTTCGCAGTGTCGAGCCCGCCGGTCTGGCTGAGGTCGGCGATTGACCAGAGCAGTGAACGGGCAGCGGCGCGGCAGTCCTCGTTGTCCTGCTCGGCCAGCAGCGTGAGCAGCTTGGCGATCTCGTTGGCTTTGAACTCCTTGCGAGCCAGAATGCGAGTCGCGAATCGCGGCATCAACTGAGCAATCGAAGCGTGCCGCAGGAACCCGCACTTCTCCAGTACCAGCAGGAAGTCATCCGTGTGATCCTCCAAATAGGGGTGGATCGTTTGCCACGCCAGCTGCGGAATCAGTACGTCATTCGGATGCGTGCTGATCGCCATCAGAGCCGAGTAAAACGTGTGGGTGTGGTAGTGCTTCCGACTGAGTTGGAGTGTTGAGCTGGCGACCAGTCGCGGATGCAACTCGGTGTATCGCTGCTCGACGTAGGCCTGGTTCTTGACGAGATCGTCGATGTCCTTCTCGGAAAACGGCTTCAGCGAGCTGGCCGGAGTGGAGGCGATGGCCAGCCTGTTAACCCAGCTTTGCAGAGCAGGGTCTTTCGAATCGATCGCCCGGGACATCGAGTGCCAGAAGTCAGGGACACTCGAAATGTCCGCGGTCGACAGGGCGAAGAGGACATGGCGGCGTGTCTGCGTCGGAGTGTCATCCGAACCGAGCAGCTTCAGCAGAGCCGGGTGAGGCGGTTTGCCCTGGCCTCGTTCCTGCAGGATCCGTTGAGCGGTCTCGCGGAAGTACACGTTGCGATTGCTCAGTCGGTCGACCAGCTGTTCGTCGGTCTCGGTAGCGAGGTTGAACTTGGGGGCGCGAGGGGAGTCTTTGTAACGCAGCCGGTAGAGCCGGCCCTTCTCGCGTTCGATGCCAGCAGGGTCGGCGTTGGCGTCCTGATAACAGTGATAGCGGTCGTACCAGTCGAGGATGTAGAGACATCCATCGGGGCCGACCTTTTGCACGACGGGCATGAACCACGCATCGTTCGCGGTCAGCAGGTCGGCCAGCTTGGGAGACTTCTCATCACCGGTTTTGGCTGCGATGACTTCATCGGAGTCCCAGGCTCCGGGTTTGGGAGTGAAGCCGGGATGCGGTTTGCCCGTGTAGGTGCTGCCGTTGGGCACCGCGATGTCCGCGTTGATACAACCGCCGTGGATGTTCCCCATGTAGAGGACATTGCGGTACTCCTCGGGGTAGGCATCGCTGTCGAACCATGTGATGCCGCAGTAGGCCGCTTTCTGGTGCTTGTGCTGAACGATTGAAGCCATGGGCCAGGTGTGCGGCGGGTAAGGGCCACCCTGACGGATGTAGTAGCCCGACTGAGTGATATGCCACAAGTGATCGATCACACACGCCGAGAGGAAGAACTCACCTTCGTCGTTGATCGCAACTCCCCAGGGGTTGCTGGTGCCCTCGGCGAAGATATCGAACTCTTTGGTGTGTGGGTTGATCCGCCACAGGGCGCATGTGAGCGGCCAGCCGTGTTGGTCTGCTTTGTAGTTCGGGTTGTCCTTCCCGTACTTCACGTGCGAGTGATTGAACACGCCGTTGAGACCATACAGCCAACCATCCGGCCCCCAGGTCAGCGAGTTGGGCAGCTCGTGCGTGTCGTCGCGGCCCCAGCCGGTGAGGAGGACTTCGGTCTTGTCGGCCTTCAGGTCGCCGTCGGTGTCCTGCAGGAAGAGCAGGTCAGGAGCGTTGCAGACCCAGACCCCGCCGTAGCCGACGTTGATCCCCGACGGGATGTTGAGTCCCTCGGCAAAGATCGTGACCTTGTCGACCTTGCCGTCCTGGTCGGTGTCTTCCAGGACCTTGATCCGGTCGCGGCCCGGCCCCGGTTCGCGGCGCGGGTATTCGAAGCTTTCGGTGACCCAGAAGCGTCCCTGCTCGTCGATGCACATCGCGACGGGGTTCATGACCTGCGGCTCGCTGGCGACGATCTCGACCGAGAACCCCTCGGGCACCGTCATCCTCTTAACAGCTTCTTCAGCCGACAGAGCTGGTCCCGGTGGCCGATCCTGAGCCCGGGGAATGGCGAGACCTTGGGCCAGCACCGGCGAAGCCAGAACCAACAGACCGAAGACCGGACGAGTGAACCACGAAGCACGCATTGCGAGCACCCTTCTCAACACGAACGAAACATCAAGCCTGCATGATAGGGAGGTGGTATCGGGGAAGGGAAACGTGCAGAGCGTCGTGACTTACTCTGTAATCGGGAGGCTCACGCTGGCTTCCCGGCGAGCGACTCGAAAGAATGCCAATGCACTCGCGAATGGTGTTGTGCCAGGTCGGGAGGGCGAAGCTCCTGCTGAGCCGCATCCAGTATCGATGTCCACTTGCGAGAACGGCTCAGCAGGAGCTTCGCCCTCCCGGGTGCATGGCGTGGCAACACGTGGTCTGGTTCTCCTTTGATCTGTCCGAAAGTCCTCTTCATGATTCCCTCAGCTGTGATTGGTCGGCATCTTTCGGAACTGGATACACCGGCGTTGTGTATCGATCTCGATCGGATGGAGGCCAACATCCAGGCGATGGCGGCCACCCACAAACAGGCAGGGAAGCAGTGGCGTCCCCATGCCAAGTGCCACAAGTCGCCGGCCGTCGCTCATCAGCAGATTGCCGCTGGGGCGATCGGTGTTACGGTGGCCAAAGTCTCGGAAGCGGAGGTCTACATCCAGGCGGGGATCCGTGACATCCTGATTGCGAACATGGTGATCGGGACGCAGAAGCTCGAACGGTTGGCGGGGCTCTGTCGCTTCGGGAACCTGATTCAGGCGGTCGATCACTTTGTTCAGGCGGAGGCCTTGTCCGAAGCGTGTGGCCGGATGGGCGTGCGGTGTCGGGTGATTCTGGAGGTCAACGTCGGGCTCAATCGAGTCGGGGTGCGACCGGGGCATGACACGATGGATCTGGCGCGCGGGATCTCCAAGCTGCCGCATGTCGATCTGGTGGGGATCATGGGGTATGAGGGGCATCTGCTGACGATCACGGATGAAGCGGAGAAGCGAAAGCAGATTCTGTCGGCGATGGCAGTTCTGGGCGATAACGCAGCTCAGATGAAGAAGGCGGGGATGTGCTGCGATATCGTCAGCGCCAGCGGAACCGGATCCTATCAGGTCACCGTCGACAGTCCGCACATCACCGAGACTCAGGCGGGGGGCGGGACCTTTGCCGATCCGTTCTATCTGGAGCGGTGCGGCGTGAAGGGGTTGAAGCCAGCCTTGATGGTCATCGCGTCGGTGGTGAGCCGGCCGACCTTGGAGCGGGCTGTGCTCGACTCGGGACGGAAGTCGATTCATCCCGACATTCATCCGCCGTCCGTGGTGGCAATTGCCGGGGGACGTCCGCTGACCGATGCGTTGAACCCGATGTTGAGCGCCGAGCATCTCTCGCTGGATCTCGGCCCTGATGCCCAGAACCTCAAGATCGGCGACAAAGTGGTGGTGATCCCGGGCTACTGCGACCACACGAACGTGCTGCACAACTTCTTCTATGGTGTGCGGAATGAGGTCGTAGAGGTCGTGTGGCCGCTGACTGCTCGCGGGTGTATTCAGTAGCGTCCAGTGGGCAACCTCGGAGGCATGGAGGTCACGAATTCGGGGAGAGAGTCGCTGACTTTATGAGGACTGTGTGAGGTCGACGAGATCTTGCCCACGAGACGAGGTTGAGTGGCGTAGTACTCAACAGAGAGTTGGATTCCCGCGTGACCTCGTACGCACATCACAGAGCGTGAGGGAGGCGATCGTGAAGTCATCCCCATACGACAATCCGCTCAGGCGGCTGTTGCACTTTGGCTTTCGTCAGAGGTTGCCTCTTGAGCACGAGACCGCTCTGTTTATCCTGGTGAATGTGTTCGACTTCCTGACGACGTATTACATGTTGATGCACCGTGAATCGGGAAGCGTCAGCTTCTTTGAGTCGAACCCCGTCGCGAGTTACTTTCTGCATCATTGGGGGCTGCGCGGGTTACTGTGGTTTAAGATGGCGGTCGTGGCGTTTGTGTGTGTGATTGCCCAGGTCGTGGCCACACGCAAGATCGCGACCGCCCGTTTACTGCTGGTCGCCGGGACGATCATCGTGTCGATCGTCGTGGTCTACAGCTGGCGTCTGTTCTTGCATCACGCCTAGCGAGCGGCAGACGTCAGTCTGTCGTGAATGTGAGTGAATGACAGATGAAGCGTCGAGTTAAGTTGCGGATTCGTCTTCACGTGACTGAACGGTGTACGGCACGTTACGCGGTTTCACGGCAGACTCACGTCTGCCGCTCGCTGGTCAGTGGATATCGGCTTTCCAGATCAGGAGGGGGAACTCTTGCTGGAGGACATATTGAATGGCATTCTCGATAGCTTCATCGGTTAACAGTGCGCGAGCAGAGCCTTTTGATGTCCACCAGGTTCCACTGGGCTGAGTTCCAAACCGTTGATTCAAGGCACGGCTGCCATAGCCCTTGAATGACTGGAGTGCGGTCGATCCATGCAGGCTTTCATCCATGCCTACGACCCAATGAACATGATTGCTCATCAGAGCGACAATCAGGAGTGACCAGTTGCGATACTTCGCCGTCTCACGAAACTGTTGCAGGAGGCATTCCGCATGTGGGATGCCGATTCGAATAGGTGGCTGACTCATGCGGGACTCGGATGCTCGCTTGAGTCCGGGGATCTCTGCGTCGAAGACTTCACCGCTGCGATCATGCTCCTTGCGTTGGCCAGGAGTACAGTCCCCCGGCCGGTTCTCCCAGACCCGTCCGACGAATCCACGCTCGTCGCCGGGGAGCCAGTTCCCATAAAAGGTACTCGTCAACAACCAGAATCTCATCGTGGAAGTCTCCGAATGCGAGCGGCAGACGTCAGTCTGTCGTGAATGTGAGTGAATGACAGTTGTGGCGTTGAGTGACGTTGCGGATACGTCTTCACGTGACTGAACGGTGTACGGCACGTTCCGCGGTTTCACGGCAGACTGACGTCTGCCGCTCGCTTTACTCGGCGAACGGGTGTTGGAGCGAAGGGGGATCGCTTTGGCTGGCGGCGTGTTCGAGGAACTGGATCAGTTCCTCGGAGGTGATCATCAGGTCGTGGTCGGTGTCAGCTGCTCCCGAGTAAGCCTGGTCGAGGTGAGTGCCGAACCAGCCTCGACGATTGTTGTCGATGGGGGAGCTGCGTTCGTTCTCGGACGAGGCTCCGATGATGCGGACGGTTTTGGGTAGGGCCTTGAGCGAACCGAGCAGCCGCGGCAGATCGGGTTGGTCCTCGACATCGGGATGGTCCCCCTCGTGAACAAGATCGAGCAGGAGGAGCTTGCTCCGGGCCGGGCAGCTTTCGAGGGCCTCGACAATTTCATCGAGCGGGAGGCCGCTGCCTGCCATGTCTCCCCAACGGAAGTCCTTCAGCGCCAGGTAGACTTTACCGTCGGGACCGCGGTACGCATGCCCCAACAGGGCGACGACCAGCTGCATCGGTTCGGTGGCCTGAGCCAGTGTGCGTTGAAGTTCGTCGCGGACGGTGCGGGCATCCTTATCGAGGACCAGGGCACTCCACTTCGGATCAACGGCGTAACGACCGATCAGCGTCCCATGGAACGATTGGGCATCGGTGGTGATGTAGGGCAGGGGGGTGAGCGTGCGATCGTCGAACGCTCCATTGCCCATGATGATTGCCCAGCGGTCGTGCTTCGGCGGTCGTGAGGCATCGATGGCCTTGGCGGTTTGCTCACCTGATTCGGAATTGTGAATCGTCACATTCAGTGTGTCGTACTGAGGACGGAGGGCGTCGATGGTGACGCGGTCCTGGCCGAGACGGATGTCGGCGTCCGGGGCCAGCGACAACAGGATCTCGTTCCCCGAGTTCGCGCGGATCAGAATGGTGTTGTCCTTCCGCACCTCGAGGAGGGCTCCCTGTTCGGTGATGTCGCCTCGAGTAATCACAGCCTTGCGAATCACGGTGTCGGCCTGGACGGAAATCCGGTCACCCGCGCGAATGGCATCGAACTCCAGTGGCTGTCCGCTCGTGAAGGTGAGTGAGGCATCCTTGGCGACGGGCAGAACGCGGCCCCCCTTCTGGCCACGGACTTCGGTGATTGTCAGCGTCTGTTGAGGGAGGTCGATCGATTCGACGAAGCCCGCCAGATCCTCCGGGCGGAATGCGTCCAGTGTGCTGATGAGTTCCCCTTTGGACCCGGTCGGATCGAGCAAGTGTTCGACCTCGATTCGGTCGCCGGGGCGGATCTCCTTCAGCGTCGCTGGTTGCCCATTCAGGCGAATCTTCGCCCGTGGCGGCACATGCATCGACAGCTCGTCTCGCAACCGTCCCGACAGGATGGCAGCTGTAAGCAGTCCTGCTCCCGCGTCGAGTTTACGAACTTCACCTTCGTGGCGGATGGGCCGGGCAACGAGATAGGTCGGTTCGCCTTCGGGAGTGGCTGCGGGCTGGATCTCGATCCAGTCACCCGGAGTGATGTCGCGAGGCAGGATGAACTGCTCGTTCTCGCCCTGGCGGATCAGGCGGATTTTGGGCTTAGCGGGGAGCGAGGCTTCTTCCGGAAGGCCGGTCAGCTGGTCTTCGATTTCGATGGTGCTGCGATCGAGGTCGACTTTGCGAACGATGGCGTGTTTGGCGGGCGGTGCGATTGTTGGCGCCTCGGAATCAGTGGGCAGGAAGAGCATCCCCACTGAAGTCAGCGTAGACACGAGAAACAGAGCGATGACCCACCAGCGCGGACCCTTTGATGCGGGCTCCTGTTCCGGAGGCGGTTGGGAGGGGGCCTCGCGTTCGCTGGTGCGGGCTTCATCGCCGAGCTGGGCCAGCACTTCGTCGGCCGACTGGTAGCGGGCTTTCGGGTTCTTCTGGATCAGCTTCTCGATCACCGCAGCCAGATCGGGCGGGACGCCTTCGAGAACCTGGCTGATGGGGGGGAGCTTTCGATCGGGGGCGGCGTGCCACATCATCCACGCGGCCTGAGTATCGCCAGACTGCTGCAGGTTGAGCCCGGGAAAGAGGTCGATGAAACCCGCACCGCAGAGCAGCTCATAGCAGGTGAAGCCGAGCGAGTAGAGATCGCTCGACGGGCCGACCTGGGTGATATCGCCCGAGAGGGCCTCGGGAGCCATGTACTTGGCAGAGCCCCGGCTGACGCTGCCATCGGTGCGGGCCACCCGGCGGGCGATGCCGAAGTCACCGACCTTCACCCGTTTCCGGCTGTCGATCATCAGATTGCCGGGGTTGATGTCTCCATGGATGATCCCGCGCCCGTGGAGGTACTTGAGGGCCTTGAGGGCGTGAATCAAGGTGGTTCGCAGGGCGCGCAAATCCATCGGCCGCCCGGCCATCCGATCGCGCAGGTTCGCCTGCATCAGTTCCAGAACCAGCCAGCCTCGGCTGCGAACAATGTCATAGATCGTGACGATATGTGGGTGCTGGACCGAGGCCAGCAGCTGAGCTTCGGCCCAGTAACGGTCGAGGAATCGCGGGTCGTTGAGGTACTGGGCGTGGATTTGCCGGACAGCGACTTCTCGATTGAGTTCGTTATCGCGCGCTCGAAAGACGGTCGCGAAACTGCCAGTGCCGAGCTTTTCCAACAGCTCGTATCGAGACGCGGCGTCCAAGGCGAATTCCTCGAAATGCGGGGCTTAAAGAGAGGAATCGGATTGTATCAGTCTCGGCGGATGCCTTAAACGGCGGAGAGGTCGCCAACATGCGCATCAGCAATCCAGGGGCGCACTCTCTGTGTCAGGCCAATCGCCATCAGCTCTCTGCTATTCACCCTCCCTACACTATTGCACAGACGCCACGAACCGTAGAATGCGGTCTTCCCATTGACCTCATTCGGTCCCGTCGTCCAGAGCTCACGCAGTCCAGGCAGTTTTTCATGCTCGAAGGCATTACCAAATCACTGACCGAGTCTCTCGGCAGCATGTTCCGCGGCAAACTGAGCGAAGGCAATATCCGCGAGGGGATGCAAAAGGTCCGCCAGTCGCTGCTGGAAGCCGACGTGAATTACGACGTGGCGCGCGACTTCTGTGACAAGGTCACCAAGGAAGCGGTCGGGGAAAAGGTCCTCAAGTCGCTCAACCCGACCGAGCAGATCATCACGATCGTGTTCCAGGAACTGGTCGCCCTGATGGGGCCGGTCGATCACACGATCGAACTGCGGCGGGGTGAGATTTCTGTTCTGATGATGTGCGGGCTGCAGGGATCGGGAAAAACGACCACCTGCGGCAAGCTGGCCAAGATGATGAAGGAGCAGGGGGCCAAGCCGATGCTGGTGGCCGCCGACCTTCAGCGTCCCGCCGCAATCGAACAGCTGAAGGTGATCGGCGAGCAGATCGGGGTGCCCGTCTATTCCGAAGACCCGGCGAACACAAATCCAGTTAAGGTCTGTATTAACGGCCGAAAGGCAGCAGAAAAGCAGGGATGCAACCTGCTGATTCTCGACACCGCCGGTCGTTTGCACGTCGACGACGAGCTGATGAAAGAACTGGTGGAAATCGACAATAAGTTGATGCCCCAGCAGGCTTTCCTCGTTTGCGATGCCATGACCGGGCAGGACGCTGTCCGCAGTGCGAAGGCCTTTAACGACGCCCTGGAACTCGATGGGGTGATTCTGACCAAGCTCGACGGGGACACCCGCGGCGGGGCCGCACTATCGGTCAAGTCGGTCACCGGGGTGCCGATCAAGTTCATCGGCGTCGGCGAGCAACTGGACAAACTCCAGCCATTTCATGCCGACCGAATGGCGCAACGCATTTTGGGTCAAGGAGATGTGGCGACACTCCTCGAAATGGCCCAGGACAAGCTGGATGCTCAGGAAATTGAGCGGCAGCAGGAGCGGATGCTGCAAGGGAAGTTCTCGCTGGATGACTTCCTGGCCTCGATGCAGCAAATGAAAAAGCTGGGTTCGATGAAGAGCCTGCTCAAAATGATCCCGGGTATGGGGCAGATTGCCGACGCCCTCGACAGCATGGGCGGAATGGACCCGGACAAGGACTTGAAGCGTGTCGAGGCGATGATTCGGTCGATGACCCTTGACGAACGCAGAAATCCTGACAAAATTGACCGTTCGCGACGCAACCGGATCGCCTCCGGTAGCGGTGTCGACCCGATCGAGGTCAATGAACTGCTCAAACAGTTCAAGACCATGGGCGGGATGATGAAGCAAATGGCTGGCATGTCGATGGTTGACAAGATGCGCTCAATGGGCAGCTTGCAATCGATGCTCCGTCCGGGAGTGGATATGCCCGCCGAGAAGCAGCGGTCTGTGCGAGGGCCTGTCGAACGAGACAAGGTTCGCGAACAGAAGAAAAAAGAGCGCAAACAGGCCAAGGATGCTCGGAAACGCAATAAAAAGCGTTAGAATCCTCGCCCTGTCCGGTTTCAAAGTTCTGGCTGGTTTCGTGGTTTTGACAAGGGTTTGGGACCTCTTCACCGAGGCCGCCGTCTGGAGATTCGTGTGACTGTTCGAATTCGAATGAAGAGAATGGGTCGGACCCACCGTCCCTTTTACCGGATCTGCGTCATCGATCAGCGCAAGGCTCGCGACGCGGAAGCGATCGAAGAAGTCGGCACCTATGACCCCATGGTCAAGGATAAGTCGAAGCGCGTCACCATGAAGCTGGACCGGATCAAGTACTGGATCTCGGTCGGGGCACAGCCCAGCGACAAAGTCGCGATCCTCATGGACAAGCTCGAAAACAACCGTTGGGGCGAAGCCAAGGCTCCTCCAGCTCCGATCGCTCCCAAGGAGCGCGTCAAGGCTGCTCCCGCCGCCGAAGGCGAAGCTGCTCCTGCGGAAGAAGCCCCAGCGGAAGCCTAAGCTTCGAACGCTGGCTTCACTGACAGGAT
>JAXMBW010000022.1:0-53878 GCA_046349675.1 Planctomycetaceae bacterium
GGGCAGGATGCGTTGCATCTCTGTCTCCCGCTCTCGCTCGATTTCTTTTCGCGTGCTTCCTGTCTTTCGTGGTTACCCCGTCCCCGCCGGGCTCAGCTACCGTGTCCGACGAACGAGGAGTACCCAGTCTTTGTCCTTATCCGAAGGTGGCTCGCCCACGGGCTGAGGCCCGGGACCTTTCAGTGCCGCTCCGGGGATCAAATCGCCCCCCTTCCAGACGTTGAACCAGCTGGCGGTGAACTCACCCTCCGGAAGTTCCAGCGTCGTCGGCTGTCCCCCGAACAAATACACCACATACACCTCGCCCGGCTGGGCCAGACACCACGCATGATCCTTCTCCACCAGATGATCGGCGGTCCGCATCGTGGCGAAAGGAACATGCTCGCGAAAGAACCGGTTCGCAATGGCTGTCAGCGTCCACATGTTTTCCCAGGGACGCAAATTCTCGCAGGCGATGTCGAGATGCTTCCCCGGAACCCGGGGCCAGGTATCGTAAGCCACAATCCACTCCGCCCCGGAGCCGCCCGCGATCAGGTTCCCCCACAACGCGTGACGGACTTCATGTGAATGCTCCGGATCCTGAATATCAGGCGGCAGGCAGATACTCGCCGGACCAATCTCATCCATACACACGAACCACGGACGCCCCGCTGCTTCCGACCGCGTCAGCCAGTCGACAGCCTCCGGATGGCTGCGGACCGCTTTCCCGAACTGGAATGAGGCCCCTTCCAGATTCAGATCCCCCAGCAACGGGGCGTAGACCTTTTCCACCTGGCTGGGAAAGGTGTGAATCACCCGCGGGTGCCGATACGGATCGTTCTCGCCGAAGAACTTAGCGAAGGCCTGTTGCTGCTCGAGCGTGTTGGTGTTTTCCTCGCCCAGATTCCACACAATCGCCGGATGATGGGCGAAACGGGCAATTAACTCGCGATAATACAGCCGCCGTTCCGGTCCTAACTCCCCGCCGTCGAGCAGCTGATCGTTTTCAGTCTCCTGATGCACGATATGCAGAACCAACCCGATGCGGTCCATGTGTCGGAACACCAGTTCCCACTGCGCGAGCTTGCTGCAGTCGAACCGCATCCGCTCATCGCGCGAGGTCCACGGCCACACATCCTTGCCGTCCCCCTTTACGTTCATCGTCAGGAAGTAAACCGAGTTCATCTCCTTCGCGGCGAGATAATTCAACGCGCCGATGAGGTTCTTCCCCTTCCCTCCCTGCCAGGTGACATCCCCGTCTTTGTAGTCAGCCGCGTGAGGCTCGTAACGATGCGTCGGCTCGGTCTGGTCGAAGTCCGCGAACGCCAGCAGGTTTTCGGGGCTGTCGGTTCCGCCTTTGAGGAACGCCTCACCCGTCTCTGCAAACCGTAGATATCGCTCCCCGGTGTAGCGCAGCAATCCCTGGGAATAGAACCCCGGTGCCGCTGGATCATACGCGTTCACTCGGATCGAACCCGTCTGTCCATCGAACGCGGTCGGCGTTCCCGCATCGGCCTGTTCTGCCTGGGCGATGCCTGTTCCCGTCCGGAAACGGACACTCCATTTCCAAAGCCCCGGCGTGTCGGGCAGCCACTGCACCTGCCAGACTCGCCCCTTGTCGGCACTCGTCTCCGCCGCGTTGCCATCCGCTGCGAAGTACCCGGGCACCACCACCTTGCGGGCCCCCAGCTGGAACGTCACATCGAGTCGGAAATCGGTGAACGGGTTCGGAGACCCCTGCTCTTCCAGCTCCGGTCCCTCGAACGACAGCATCGTCGGCTGCCACTGCGTCGCAGTAGGGATCTCTGCCGACTCCGCAGGACCATCGGTCACCGCCGAGGCGAGCAGCTTCAACGATTGATTCAGTTTCGAGTCTCGGTTCCCCGCCTCCAGATCGCCCCAGTCCCCATTCGCACAGACGATCGCCAGCCCCAGGCTCGGAATGATCGCCGAGTTGTTCCCGCGCGCCCCCAGCGACATCACCGTGTCAGCCGGAGCGTCAGGCCAGGTCGTCGCCTGTAGATGTCCGCGCCCCGTCGTATTGAACCACCAGTTGAATCCATACACCCCCGCTCCCGCCTTGGAGAAGTGGTCCGATCCGCCGCCATAGCTCTTGATCCCGAGGTAGTCATTGGTCTCCGCCGGCCGCGTCAGGGGCAGATCCTTCGGGGCTTGGGGCAGCATGTACTCGTCAAAGTACTTCGATGCGAGGACCTGTTGCCCATTCCAGTTCCCGCGATTGCACCAGAACCAGACGATTCGTGAGAAGTCCCGCACCGAGGCATACAGCCGCCGCTTCCCGTTGAACTTCAAACCATCTTCGAACTTGAGAGCCCCGAGCCGCGTCGGATGTTCGACGTTCTCTTTCGCATCGCCCGGGAACACTCGATCGAACAGAGTCTTCTGATACAGCTGGATCGCAAAGTCGTTGTAGGCCCAAGCTGTTCCCGGAGGCTCGGGACGGGCATACCCACTCGACATCGCTCCCAGATGCCGGAACGTCATTGTCCGGTCTTTCGGCGACAGCTCCCAGCCAAAGTCAACGAGCGGCTGGTCGACACTCTTCACGCGGCCTTCCTGAAGGGCAAAGAACAGCATCGTGCTGAGCACCGGCTTGGCGGATGAGAACCAGTCGCCAACCTCCGCCTGATCGCCCCAGCTCTTCACCACATGGCCATACCGAATCACACAGCCGCGCCCACCGAGGTTCTTCGCCAGCTCGTCGAGCTTGCTGGCATCGAGGCCCAACTCACCCGGAGCCCGCTGACTCCAAGAAGCTTCCGGAAAGACGATCTCCGCCGACCGATCACCTGCGACACTCATGGAGCCACACAAAACGCCACTCACGCCGAGAGCACACGTCGCGATCGCGAATAAGAACACGCCCCTTGTTCGAACCGTGAACCACAACTGCGAAACTAACATGGCAGTCCTCCAACCTTCACATCGAATTACTAATAGCTTCCGCGCTCACTGCAATCCGTCCAATCAACAACTCGCCCAGCACACTAACCCGAAGCGTCAGCGAGGGCGAGCGTATCAGCCACGCGTGTCGCACGCCGTCCAATCAAGAATCAACTCAGCGTCCGCGTCGTTTCAAGCGCCAACGCCACACTGCCACTCGCCCTCGCTGACGCGTCGGGTTGGTGAGATGAACACGCCTCAAACTCTCCGGTCCACACACCTATTTCGACTGCGGCGGCAATGACCCCATCGCGCCGTAGTTCGAGTGGTTGTACAGCGGGTTCCGCACCGGCTGATACAGCTTCCCCGGCAGCGGCGAATCGCTCTGCGTATAGACCCACATCTCAAACGGGTCCCACACGATGATCTCATCCCGGCAGTCACCGATCACATCCAGCGGCATAAAACACATGTCGGGATGCCCGTCCTTCGGGAACTGCACCACCTTCCGCCCCCACCCGTCATAGAGTCCGCCCAGCTCGGGATTCGGCGACAGGCACCAGAACTCTTCGTCCTTGCCCGTCCAGTTTACGGGCAGACTCGTGCTGCCATGATTCGACGGTTCAAAGTCGTGATACAGCTCGCCCTCCGCATTATAGAAGTGAGCGATTCCCTGGTTGCCCCAGTAGTTCATCACGAGGACTTCCAGCCCCGGCAGATCGGACCGGAAGTTGGCTACGGTCAAGTTCTGAGCATGCCCCACACGATGCCGTTTGAGGATCTTCCCCTGCAGGTCAGCAATATAAAATCCCTCATCACTGGCAGCACACAGGACCCGCACCTCGCCCGGTTTCTCGGGGTGCAGGTCGCACGCAATCACCGCGTCCGCATGATCCTTGATCTGTGAATCGAGCGACCACCGCTGCGACCCGTCGGCGTGATACATCGAGTACCCGACGAACAGCTCCTCGCGGCCATCGCCATCGATATCGCGGGCAAATGGATAATGCCCCGTCGTACACGACCCATGCCACTGCGTTTCGAGCTTGGAATCGAGCACCCAGAAGTTCGTGTAACGATCCTTCAGAATCAGATGATCGGCCCGCCCCCGATCACGCAGGTTCGCGAAGAACAGCGAGTCCCCCAGAATCCTGGGATACTTCTGCGGGTTCTTCGCCGAAGCGATCGCCTCGGGTGTGGGCACCTGCTGCTTCGTCTTCCCGGTCGCTCCCTCTGCCACGATCAGCTGCTGGTTCATCGTATAGACGACCTCTTGCTTGCCGTCTCCATCGAGGTCGTGAATCTGAAACGCCACATCGTTGGTCAGGTGGTCCTTCCACGGGTCGGGCTCGCCGATCTGCCACAAGACTTCACCATCAAACGTGACCGCCGTCAGGCAGCTGAGCTCACTGAATTTGTCTTTCGGCCCGTGATGGACCATCTGTCCGATGAGGGCGTCAATCTGCCCATCTCCGTTGAGGTCGCCAAATCGCACGTTGCGCCCCACTCCGAAATCATCCAGAGAAGCCTTCTTCCAGACCTTGAGCGTCGGGTTCGCAGACTGCAACTTCGCCTCGGTTGAGCTGCGTTCGGCAATCCGTGTATCGAGTTTCTGTTTCTCCTCATCAGAGACCGTAACCTCGACACGGGAGAAGATCGTCGGGATGTCGGCCGTCAGTCCCACCCGCCCCGCCGAAAAAGTCGAGTCTTCAACATCCGCGATCACCGTCTCGTTTAAGCGAGCCACAATGTGCGGGCCATAGACCTTCACGGTGACAGCCAGTTCCTCATTCGGCGTCCAGGCAAAATCCTTCTCGGCCAGGACTTTCTCAAACGGCTTGCGGAACTCCAGCTCGTCCTGCACCAGCTTCAGGACCGCTTTCTCGCCCACGACACCGAAGAAGTAATAACACCGGTCATTCCGTAACCGAAACAATACCCCGCTCTGCCGCTTATTCGACTGCGGTGTGAACTTCACCGACAACTGGTAGTTCTCCCACAGCGGGTCTCCAGCGGTGACCATCGGATGAATGTGCTTGTCCGATTGCGGTGTGTAGGTCTGCCGCAGCTTCTGGTGCCCGTCGCGTTCGATGACCTGCCACGCCCGCTGCGACCCGATCGTCGACGTATACGCTGTGATATTCCACGGCCCCTTCGGCCCCGACTCCGGCAGGAAGTGATACTCCGCCCGCGCCCACAGCACTTTCGACAACGGCCCCGAAGGCAACGTGTCGAACTCATCACGCAGGATGGTGGCATCCCCGGCGGACGGTGCCGTGACGAGAAATTGTCCCAGAATGCAAACAAACACCACCGTCACACGATTCATTCAACAAATTCCCATATCAAGAATGAACCGTGCCGCCGCGAACAGCCTGCCCAGAAAATGGCAGTGGCTCAAGCAGGGCGATCGTAACCGGGCGACAATCCTAATGCTACAACGCATCGCGTACCGATTCCGCGAAAGGATCTCGATAGCGAATTACGGCGTCTATGCGTAACTAATCCGACAACTTCCGCCATTCAGAAGAATGCTCGAGTTTCTCCAGGGCGGCCTTCGACGCAAACAACTGAGTCCAACCGCAGCTGCGGCAGACTACCACCTGAAAAGTTGCTCCGTGAAAAAATCCCCCCAAGCCCGGCAGCAAGTCTGGCCCATAACCTCCCGCAGCATTCGCCACGGTTGAGTAAAGCTGATCGCCACCACAGTGATGACATTGAGTCGGCAAGGGTGAGTCTTCATTCATGGTCGGATTACCTCTCGCAGAGCAGCGACAATCACCATCGATAATATCTCCCGACAGCTGAGCAGGAATAGCCGAGGGCAATTTAGCCACATCTCGAGGGTTCCGCCCTCCCTCTTCGTCAGATTTGAAGTCCCGTAATCCCCGGGCGTAGAATACCACCACACCTCTGCCCGCCGTCTGGCAAACATGGAGAATCGTGCGATGGGACTCTTTGATAAGCTTCGTGGTGAACTGGTCGACATTATCGAGTGGGTCGACGATTCCCGCCGCACGCTGGCCTGGCGGTTTCCCCGGTACCAGAACGAAATCAAAAACGGAGCCCAGCTGATCGTACGGCCCGGGCAGATGGCCGTCTTCGTCCATCGCGGCCAGATCGCCGATGTGTTCGAGCCCGGCCACTATGAACTCAAGGCTGATAACCTCCCGATCCTCAGCACGATCCAGGGGTGGAAGTACGGCTTCAACAGCCCGTTCCGTGCCGAGGTCTACTTCGTCAGCACGCGGCAGGTCACCGACCTCAAGTGGGGTACGCCGAACCCGATCATGCTCCGCGACGCCGACTTCGGCCCGATCCGATTGCGGGCATTCGGCACCTACACCGTGCGGGCGGTCGATCCCAAGGCCCTGCTCAAGGAGCTGATCGGCACTGACCAGAGTTTCGAGGTTGACGAGATTGGAGAGTTGTTGCGGTCGATCATCGCGAGTGCCTTCGCCGACATGATCGGCAAGGCCAAGATCAGCGCCCTCGATCTGGCTTCGAACTACCGGGACCTCTCCGAACAGCTACGCAAGACGGCCATCGAGCGGGTCGACGACGAGTACGGTCTCGACATCCCGTCACTGGTGATCGTCAACGTCTCGCTGCCCGAAGAAGTCGAGAAGGCACTCGATACCAAGACGAGTATGGGCGTCGTCGGCGACCTGAACGCCTATCAGCAGTACCAGATGGGAAAGGCCATCGTTGAGTCGGCACAGAACCCTGCGGGCGGTGGCGGCGCTGCCTCGGGACTCGGCATCGGCATCGGGATGGCCATGGCTGGAAAGATGGGCCAGGCCGGTGCTGCAACTGCCGGAACCGCAGCAGCTGTGCCTCCGCCAGTGCCCGGCCAGGAGCAATGGCATGTGGCCGTGAATGGTCAGGCTCAAGGCCCCTTCAGCGCTGCTCAAATCGCTGAAGCAGTCCAGCTCGGCCAGATCACTCCTTCAACTCAGGTCTGGAGTGCCTCCATCGGCAACTGGACCGCGATCAGCCAGGTGCCCCAGTTCGCCGCCTTGGCCGCAGTGCCTCCACCTCCTCCAGCCAAGTAGCGACTGTCGCCTGTTCGCTCGGCAAGAGGACGCTTCTCCACTAGTCGGGGCAGACATTCCTGTCTGTTCCGACAGAAGCAGATATCCCGGGTTGATTCAGTCAAGATGCTTGAAGTGGGAGCTGTCGACTTTGCTGTCGCGTGAGATGATGTCGGGGCCCTTGCCGCATCGCTTTTCGTAGATGCCGTCACCGGCTTTGACGTATTTGGTGAATCCCTGCTGGCCGAGTTTTTTATCGTCCTTGGTTCGTTTGCTCATGGACGATTCGGTCCATGCTCCGCCAATGAACGGAGGCTGGATCACTCGGCGGATCGGTTCGCCGGTCTCGGGATGTTCGGTCAACGGCTTGTCCGAGATCCGCTGCACCACTTCAAACGTGGGGCCAGGGCTGTCGTCAGGTTGAATGATCTCGTAGACGTAGACGGGCATGATCTCACCGGGCGGAGAAGTGGGCCAGTTGTCGAGTCGCCAGTAGCGAGACGGGACTCGGTCAGGCCTCAATTAAGATTCTATCTCTTCTTCGACGCTCGTGTAGATCACAATCCCGATCGGAACCGATTCCGCGGGCCCCGCTGAACGGCGAGTCACATTGAGCTTGGCTCCGTGACGGTAGGCAGATTCGGTCGTGATCGTGACATCACAGCCGGAATCGAGCGGCTCGTACTCGATTTGCGGTAGCTCGGGCAGTGGCGGGACGAAGGGCAGGTGCAGTACCGCCAGCTTCGATCCCTCGGCAAATCGGGCGAAGACGACCGCTTCGATGGAGACTTCGCCCTCGAACTCGCGGCGGGTCCAGCTTTCGGTGTCAGGGGATTCACTGGACGGCAGCGTTTCTTCCACCTCTTGTTGAGGGGGCACGAGGTGCAATGCCACCCCGTCATGTGCTGAGTCGAGCCGCTGAAGAATCCCGCTCTCGCCCGGATCAGGGGTCGCCGCTGTCACGGTCTCCCTCACCGGGAGGGGAGCAGGAGGCGAAGAAGGGACTGCCTGCTCGACTGGTACGGGCTCGACCAGAGGTGGGACAGGCGTCGCATCTTCAGGCCAGCGAATAGGCTCAGTGATTGGCTCTGCGATCTGATAGGCCAGGTATCCCACCGCTGTGATCCCGACCGCAGTGACAGCCAGCTCGCCAAGCAGCAGTGAGACGCTGCCCCGCCCCCCACAAATCAGGGCAATCAATGTCGGTGAGACACAGCTACGCCAAGCTGTGAACCACGGCCGCTGCGATGGCGGGTTCCAGTGAGTGGCAATTGCAGCTGCGGCCCAGATCAGCACGCTGATGGGAATCACGACCCAGGTGGACGGAACACGATCCATAGCCCCACTTTGGGCTCGGGCCAGCAATACAACCGCGATCAGAGCCAGACACGCATGCATTCCTTCAGCGAGGCTCTCTCGGATCGCTGACGACGTTCTTGCGGTCACTATACGCATCCCATGCGAGTTGATTCTTCTGATCTGCACGACGCTCCATCCATGAGCCGATCGCTGGCGAATCAGACTGCCCGAGCCGAGTCAATGATTCCGGCGGGAAACTTACTTCCCGTTGCGAAAGGAAAAGTCGGCAATCGGAACCAGCGAGGAACTCGCAGCCTGATTTCGATTGTTCATCAGGAATCCATAGAGCCCCACTCGTCCGGAAGTCAGCTCGGCCACATAGACTCCGCTATTCGCCGGTGTTCCACTTGCCGCTCCCTGGGTTCGCAGAAATCCTGAGGTCAGCAGGTACTGGCCGTTCTCGGTCACGCCGAAATCGGTGGCCACACTGCGGGTCCAGACGTTCTCGAAGGTTCCGGTCTGCATGCTGTGCGCAGCTCCGACCAGTCGCCCCGTAACGGAGTCCAACACAAACACCGCATCGCTCTGGTTCGGCAGCGTCGGAGCTGTACAGAGAGAGAACTTCTCCAGGCTCGTGGCATTGGCCTTGAGGGGTTCATGGGGCCAGTAAGAAGAGATCGCCAGCCCCATCACCAGTCCACAGGCCAACAATGAAAAACGATGATTCAACCAATGGGTCTGCATAGTTCACTCCTTCGGGTAGGCCGCTGTTGAGGACGCTGCTGCGTGTGAGTTCATCCTACCCGGACGCCAGCAACTCGCAAAGCCGGGGCTTCTGGCACAATCACTTTTTGATCGGCAGGCGAAATCTCCACGCCAACATTCGCCGAGAGCCCCGGAATCAGGCGGCTCGGGCTTCCTGCCGTTCGGCACGCAGGGTCGACTTCTGTTCGAGGATCGAGTTCGCGTCGAACCGGCTACCAAAGTAGAGCTCCTGGGCTCGCTTATGGTTGAGGACGGTCGCCGCATCCCCGCCCACCACGACCTCGCCGTCACAAATGACATACGTCCGGTCGACGATGGTCAGGGTTTCCCGCTCGCGGTGGTCAGTCAACAACAGGGAGATTCCGCTGTCGCGCAGCTGGATAATGATGTCCTGAATGTCGTTAATCGTTTTGGGGTCAATCCCGGTGAACGGTTCGTCGAGGAGCACAATCGCGGGATCGGTCGCCAGACATCGGGCAATCTCCAACCGCCGCTTCTGTCCTCCGGAGAGTGTCGACGAGACCTGATGCCGTTGGCCTTCCAGGCCGAATTGATCGATCAGCTTATTGATCCGCCGCATGCGCTCTTCGTAGCTGAACGGCAGAAACTCCAGGATCGCCTGCAGGTTCTGCTCGACGGTCAGCTTCACGAAGATGCTGTGATACTGCGGAAGATACCCCATACCCGCCCGGGCACGGCGGTACATCGCCCAGTGCGTGACATCCCGGTCATTCAGGAGAACCTGCCCCTCTGTCGGGGAGATCAGGCCGACGGACATACTGAACGTGGTTGATTTGCCGGCACCATTCGGCCCCAGCAACGCCACGATTTCTCCCTTTTCCACATGGAAGGAGACATCTCGCACAGCTCGTTTACCACCGGGGTAAACTTTGACCAGATTCTTGCATTCCAGTAGTGCCATCCGTGGCTTCCTCTTTCAGTCTCTCGCAGCCCGGGACGCCCATCCTGCGGAGCCGCATCATGCCACTCCGGGCGAATTCCAACAAGAGGAGTGTGCTTTGATCTCCCTCGCAGACGCGGAACTCAGACTCCCTTGGGGAGTTCGTCGGTGGAGTCGATAACAGCAGCGGCGTTCTTGATGTGAAACTCTTTAATCAGCTGGCGACGCTGGATCTCGATTTCCCGGTCGAACGCCGACAGCACATCCAATGCCCGGTCCCGGGAGGTCACCAGACCGATGATCAAATACTGCGTAATCGCGAGCAGGTAACAGACCCAACCCGGCCAGTTCGGAATGATCACAGCCAGAATCGCCAGCACCGGGGACGACCGGCTCAGGTGGTGGCAGGCGATCCCTTTCAGGGTCGGACGCCAACCCGTCTTGAGGTTGTCCCAGATACTCATCTTGCGGTCATAGATGATCTCTCGCAAGCCCGGATGGATGACCGAGAACAGCTGTTGATCGGGCATCGATTCAATGACACCGATCGCGACCATGAGCCGTCCTGCGACGAGCCAGAACTTCTGGTCCGAGAGGGACAACTCCCAATGCAAGTCCGTGCTGAAGTGCATCCATTCATTGATGATGAACTTCAGGAACTCACGAAACCCGTATTCAAAGTTTCGCGTCGCCACCAGCAGAAGAATCGCCCCACGAGTCCATTGTTCGAGGTCCTTCTCCAGTTCAAGGTCGCGTTCCTGAGAGGCGACCAGGCTGCGACGGACTCGACGATAGGTGGGGATCGCCAGCAGCCCCACTAGCATTCGTGTACAGGGACGTACGATCGGCGCCAGGAGTTGATCCACGAGCCACAACTTCCCAAATGCCGGCACGGTGCTGCTCCACTGATGCGAAGACGATCGCTGCCCCGCCATGCCGTATGCGGGAAATCGTGCGGGGAAGATCGAGCGTGTCGATCGCCTGCACAACCTCACAAACGGGTGGCCAGCGTGGGCGGATCATAGCGATTTTTGTCATTTGTCAGACATCCCGTTCCCATCTGGAGTTACGACAGGTCCGTGGTTCTCGCTCCATCCGTCGGCGAGGCCCGTCGATCGAGCGATGCCCGTGTGGTGGACGCAACTCGACGATTCACCTCACTCCTATACTCGTCACATCAAGCATCATCTCGTGGCCCTCCCCAGTCAGGAGATTGCGAGTTATCTTATGGGAACCCGTCTGAGTGAGCTGTCAGCTGACTTTGCGGCGTCCGTTCCCAAGCTCTTTTCTCTGTCGAGTGTGCAAATGCGGTGTCACTGGATTCTGGGTCTGTTGCTTTGGTCCAGCGTGGTTGCAGCAGGAGACTGGCCGGGCTGGCGCGGACCAGCGGGGAACGGGATCGCGACCGGTGACAGCTACCCGACTCAGTGGTCAGCGACTGAGCATGTGAAATGGAAGACGCCGCTGCCCGGGTCCGCAGGGTCAACTCCGGTAGTCACCGGCTCTCTCATTGTGCTCACCTGTGCCGAGCGGGATGCGAATGACCAGAACGGCAAGAACAAAGTCTGGGGCCTGAACCGCGAGACGGGCGAAGTGCTCTGGAAGACCGAGGTGGGCGACGAAAAGCCCGGTAAGCACAAGAAGGGGAGCGGTTGTAACCCCTCGCCGGTCACCGATGGCCAGCACGTGTTCGTGTACTTCAAGAGTGGGGACTTCGCGGCTCTCGACCTCAAGGGCCAGGTCCTCTGGCACAAGAACCTGCAGAAGGAATACGGCGAGGACACTCTCTGGTGGGATCTGGGCACGAGTCCCGTCCTCACCGATAAGCATGTGATCATCACCGTCATGCAGTCGGCACCCTCCCCCTCATACATTGCAGCCTTCGACAAGACGACCGGAGCTGTCGCGTGGAAAGTGAGCCGCGAGCTGCCAGCTCCCGATGAGGCCAACCAGAGTTACTCGACTCCCGTAGTGACGAAGTTTGAAGGCGAAGAGACACTCGTCATTGTCGGAGCTGACCATGTGACAGCTCACTCAGCTGCCGATGGGAAAGAGCTCTGGCGCGTCGGGAATTTGAATCCCGAGCAGAACAAATACTTCCGCTCGATCGCATCTCCCGCAGTGGGCGACGGACTGGTGGTTGCTCCTTACGCCCGCGGCACGATGTTGTATGGAATCAAATTGGGGGGCAGCGGCGACGTGACCAAGAGCCATGTCCTGTGGGAGAAGAAGGATCTTTCGTCGGACGTGCCGACTCCGATCGTGGCGAATGATCGGGTCTTCGTGTTGACCGATAAAGGGGTGCTGGCGTGCCTGAAATCCACTTCCGGTGACGTGGTGTGGGAGTCTCCACTCGAGAAGAGCCGCCATGCCTTCAGTGCCAGCCCGACGCTGGCTGGCGGAAATCTGTATGCCATCCGCGAGGATGGAAAGACCTTCGTCGCCAAGGCCGGTGACACTTTTGAAAGCGTGGCCACCAACAGCCTGGGCGACGATGTGACCGTGATCGCATCGCCGGTTTTTGTGGATGGCCAGATTCTGATTCGGACGTTCGACGGTCTGTATTGCATTGTGAAGTAGCTCACATCGCAAACATTCGTGGTGATCTGTCCCCCCAGGTGTACTCGATGCCCCTCACGCCCGCTCGACCTGATCTGGCTTCTCTCTCCCTGAGAGTCTTCGACCGGGCGCTGCACCCCGAACTTTATCCACGGGCCAAGACCGCCCGTTTGAAGTCGGGAAACTTCAGCTGTGTCGTGTCGCTGGGTGAGTCTGGACATGTCATCCAGATTTCTGCGGACGGGGAGTCGGTTTGCGAAACACTGCTCGACCAGTCGATCAGTCTCCCCCAGCGTGGGCAGCTATTGTCGACTCCGGTGTCGACCAAACGAGAGGCGGAACTGACGCTGGCGGGGGTGTTCCGCTGGGATACGCGTCTGGAGTTTGAGACTTATACTCGTGACGAGTTCCAGGCCACCCACGAACGCTGGGAAGCGGACGCCCGCCGAGCCTATATCAGCCAGGCCTTCTCGAACGGTCACCGCCTGCTGCCGCCGGCTCTCAGTGGATTGTCGCTCGATTTCACCGGCGAGTTCATCCTGATCCAGGCGTGGCACACCTTTCCCGAGAATCTCGCTGTCTGCCGCATCCATTCGCGGTACGAACGAGTTTGAGAAGCTGTGATCGGCTTCGAACCTTACTTGCATACGGACTATCGCCCAAACAAGAGACTCCGTTCATCCTTTTTTTAGAACAGATTCGGAGCCGGTCTGCCCGACTGTGCGCCATAGGGGTTTAGAAAAACGAGAAAACCGGCAGGGGACTGCCGGTTTTCTGTGTTGTTGATCGCAGCAAAAAGGCAACTGCCTTCGACTACTTTCGCTTGTTGATCGGGACGAAATCGCGGGCGCCGTAGCCGGTGTAGATCTGGCGTGGGCGGGCGATTTTCTGCTCGGGATCCTCAAGCATTTCGGCCCATTGAGCCAACCAGCCGACCGTTCGGGGGATCGCGAAGAGGACCGGGAACATCGTCACGGGCAGGCCCATCGCCTGGTAAATCAGTCCCGAGTAGAAGTCGACGTTCGGATAGAGCTTACGCTTGATGAAGTACTCGTCGCTCAGGGCGATCTTCTCGAGCTCCAGAGCGATTTCCAGCAGCGGGTTTCGGCCGGTGACGGCGAAGACCTCGTCGGCTGTTCGCTTGATGATCTTGGCCCGCGGGTCGTAGTTCTTGTAGACGCGGTGGCCGAAGCCCATCAGGCGGCATTTGCCCGCCTTCACCTCGTCGATGAAGCCGGGCACGTTCTTCACGTCGCCGATTTCGCCCAGCATCTTGAGCACCGCTTCGTTGGCTCCCCCGTGTAACGGACCATAGAGGGCCGCAGCTGCGCCGGCGAGGGCGCTGTACGGGTCTGCTTCCGAAGAACCGATCGCCCGCATCGCGTTGGTTGAGCAGTTCTGCTCGTGGTCGGCGTGCAGGATAAAGAGGATGTCGAGCGCCTTGGCCAGCACCGGGTGCGGCTCGAAGGTCGACTCAACCATCTTGAACATCATCGCGAGGAAGTTGCCCGTGTAGTTGAGCTTGTTGTTGGGGTAGTTGTACGGATAGCCCTGGCAGTGGCGATACGAGAAGGCTGCGATCGTCGGCGTTTTCGCGATCAGTCGGCAGATCTGCAGGTTTCGCGAGGCGGGATCGCGAACGTTCTTGGCTTCCGGGTAGAACGTCGAGAGGCCGGCGACGGTGCTGATAAACATACCCATCGGGTGGGCGTCGTAGCGGAAGCCTTCCATCAGCTGCTTCACGTTTTCGTGAACAACCGTGTGGCGTTTAATCGAAGATTCCCACTCGGAGAGTTGATCCTTGTTGGGCAATTCTCCGTTCAGGAGCAGGTAAGCTGTCTCCAGGAAGGTGCTATGCTCAGCCAGTTGCTCGATCGGATACCCGCGATATCGCAGGATTCCGACGTCTCCGTCGATTTCGGTGATGCTGCTGCGTGTCGACGCGGTGTTCAAGAACCCCGGGTCGTAGCTCATCATGCCGAATTCTTCTTCGGTGACTTTGATCTGCCGGAGATCAGCCGCCCGGATCGTCCCGTCCACAATCGGAAGGGTGTAGGTTTTGCCAGTTCGATTGTCGGTGACTGTCAGAGTGTCCGCCATCACTTGCCTTTCCTGCGTCCTCACGATTCGCAGGTGTTCGGTTCGCGGAACACCGTGCGTTTTCGAATATGCCAGATTATTCGATCAACGGCGGTGTTGCCACTTCGGCGACGATTTCGCAGGCTTCGGAATTGGAAGTCGGGGGATTCGCCGTCAGAATGGGCGCTGATTTTTGGAGAAGCGGCCACAAAACTCTGCCGGATTCCGGTGCCTGAAGACGTTACAACCCGGCCTCACTTGCCCAGATTGTGTCAGAGAGCGTGATTTATGGCACGAGTGGTATCGCTGACGATCCTTTCGACGTTAATCGTCATTCTCGGGGTGACGTTTTTTCGAGTCCTGGCCCCGTTTGTGTTGCCTCTCTTCCTGGCAGGCGTGACGACGCTGCTGGTCCAGCCCGTGTTTCAGAAGCTGATCGTCCGATTTAAAGGGCGGGTCCGGCTGGCAGCTGGGGTCCTCTCCGTCGGCGTGCTGCTGGCGATTCTCGTACCGCTAACGGTCGGGACGTTGCTCGCGTCGTTGGAACTGTACACCATCGCCAACACGGTCACTGATGAGCAGTTCATCCAAAAAGCGACCAAAACGATCAAGGGGAAAACGGGCGATCTCGATGCATTCATCGACCGCGCCGTCGACTACGCCAACAGCTACCTGCCTGCCAATCGTCAGGCGGACAAGATCGAGGCCCGCACGATGGTGCGCAGCAGGCTTCGCGAATCGCTGACCGGGATTGGTGATCGTTCGCTGGGTTCGTTGGGGCAGACAGTTTCGACGACGGTCTCCAAAACCGTCGACATCGTGGGCCAGCTGCTCTCAGCAACGGTTGCGATCCTGGTGGCGCTGACGATCTATGTGATTTCGTTGTACTACTTTCTTGCCGATGGTCCGGAGCTGATCGCCGCAGCTGAGGCCCTGATCCCGGTACATGTCGATTACCAGCGGGACTTGCTCAATGAGTTTGCCAAGGCGGTACGCAGCGTGGTCCTGGCGACGTTCATGGCGGCGATTGCACAAGGCGTGGCGACCACCGTGGCGCTCGAGGTTCTCGGGTTTGGGCACCTGCTGGTGATCCTCACTTTGTCGATCGTCTTCTCGTTGATTCCGCTCGCCGGGGCGTGGCTGGTCTGGGCTCCGTTCGCAATCAGCCTCTTTGCCAGCGGGCACTGGATTCAGGGGACATTGCTGACGATCTATGGGCTGGTTGTGGTCGGAATGCTCGACAATATCGTGCGGGCTTATGTCCTGAATTCGGATACCAAGCTGCACCCGCTGCTGGCCCTCGTCAGCGTGCTGGGAGGAATCCAGACGATGGGGCTGTGGGGGATCTTTATTGGGCCGATCGTGGCCTCGTGCTTGTATGCGCTGATTCGAATCTTTAACACAGAGCTGTTCGCGCTATCCCGTGAGAGGTTCGGCCTGACGCTGGAGGGACCGCATCTCGGGGGGGTGGTGGGGACCTCGGCCTCTGAACACGTCGCCCCTACCGGTCCAGCGAATCCCTCCGCTGAATCAGCGTCCGCGAATCCTGTTCCCACGTCACCGCCTCCGGAAGGCCAGCCATGACCTGGACTCACTGGTTACTGCTCGTGTTGCTGCTGTTCGGGGCGTCTGTGGATGGTGTCCGCGCTGACGATGAACCGCTGGACGAGGCCAATTCGGCCAGCGACGCCCCCACTACCGAAGAGCCCGCGGGCGAGTCTCCGGCCGAGGAGCCTTTTAAAGTCACATTGACCGACAAGTGGAAGGTTCTGGTCAACCCGGCGAAGCCCCGCGCCGGACTGGTTGAGTTAACCAAGAAGTCGCCAATTCAAAACGTTGGCGAGTTCACGTTGACCGGCCCGATGGTCGGCCATCCGTTTGGCCTCGGTGAGTTCGCCGCAGACGGACGCTGGGCGATGGTCGATGGAGTCGCCACGCCCGTCGATGGCAAGAACGCCCTTATTCATCTGACAGCTGCGGATGAGTTTGAGATGGAGGGCGTGATCACCCAGGAGAAGTTCGGGGGCTGGTTGATGCTGGTCGGATGGAACCAGGGGCACGGGTATTCAATGTCCAACGTCACGCTCAAAGAGAGCGGCAGCCCGTGGTTCCTTTGTGAGTATCGCGGCAGCAAGGCCATCGAGGGGACGAACAACGAAGTGAAACATTTCGAGTGGAAGGGCAACCAACCGCTCCGCATGCTGCTGAAAGACAAGAAGCTGACGGTCGTCGTCGGCAAGACCTCAATCGTCGAAGAGTACCCACTGGAGAACTACACCGCGGGCGACGTGTTCCTCGGAACCTACGACACCCGCTATGGGCCGAAACCGATCGGCGTGAGGTCATTACGAGTGCGAGCGGTCGTTGATAAACCAGAAAAGGGAGCTAAGACCAAATCGACCGACAAAAAGCCTGAGAAGGCCAACTCGAAGAAGGCCACGTCTTCGCCAGATAGCGGCGATGATCCAGAGTCATGAATCGGTCGGCAATCCATCAAGCCAGGAATATCGCCTACTTAATCAACTTCGCGTCGGCGAAATCGACATGGCGCAGCGGGCCAATCTTGCCGTCGGCGGCGGAGGTCACGATCTCCAGCGTCTTCACATCCGTCAGATCCAGATCGAGAGTCGCGGGCTCGGCGTCCCAGCGGACTTCCTGCTCCCAGAGTGGTTTGCCGTCGGCCAGAATCTGGACCTGGACCACGGGCTGAAACCGGCCGCGCTCGCTGGCGTTCTCGTCAATCCCGACTACCGTCCTCAGCTTGCGATACTGGCGATTCAGCGTGAACTCCAGCTTCGTTTGAGGATGCACCAGCAGGCCGTCCGAGTAAACCTTGCCGCCCAGCTTGAGTGGGACCTTCTGCAGCGTGCTGGAGGAGTAGGCATGGTTCCGTACGGCGACCGTGGCCTCAGAAACTCCTGGCGGAAGAGTCTGCCGCGTCATCGATTTCATCAGCGGAACGATTCTCCCCAGCGCGTAATCAAGCGATCGGAGGACTTCAACGGGAACCTGAAGCGGAACAGCACTGACCAGTGCGAGACGCGTCTGGCCGCCCTTGATCTCCAGTGACTTCACGCGAAGGGTCGAACCATTTCCGGTCGTCACTTCACAAACCGGATTTCCCCTCGCAAGCTTATGCGTGGCGAAGACGATGCCCACGATCTTTTCTCGTGGAACTTTCACCTCGCGCCCCCGTGCGATCAAAGCCACAGAGGCATCATCGACTGCACCAATTGTCCCGCCGACGAAGTCCAGATTGTCCCCTTTGCGTACGATCAGCAGATCGGACTGCGACGATTTGGACTGCATCTCTGCCCAGGCACTGATTTGAGTCGCCTCCAGCTTCGACAGCAGAACGCTGCGAACCTGTTCAGCAGGCAGAGTGAGTTCGCCCAACTCATTGCTGATCAGCTTCAGTTGGCCCGTCGAGATCGTCACCTTCTCCCCGGCCAGCAGCGATTCATCTGTCATTTGCACCAGCAGCGGCGCAGGTGTGCCCGCGGGTTGATTCAGCTGGACATCCTGCAGCTCGGACGCGGGGATCGTCACGGGGCCGCTGGTCCCCTCGATGACAAGAGCCTCAGCTGTGATCTCTTTCAGTTCGCCCGACTGACGATTCCCGTCGAGTCGAGTGGCTTCCGCGGGGACGCCAAGAAGCAATGAAAAACAAACGATGGCGGAGCTGATCGACATCACGAAATCCTGGAGTTCCCGCGACGAAACTCTGGGCGAGATTCCGTCGAGTGGATGGTACGCCTCCCGAAGCGATCCTGAAAGGCCACGAACGAATCGGAGCCGGTTCTGGATGACAATTCCAGTAGACCGTAAGTTCAGTCAGAAGGTGCTCTCGGGAGGAGCCCACGGAGCGGGTTGGGGGGGCCTCATGAGCGATGGACAGACAGGAATGTCTGTCCTACTGCGAATATCCCTGGAACAGACAACTGCAGCCTCCTGGGCGGATCGCAGAACTCCGTCAGACCGATCAATAACCATCTGGACCACCGGTCAACACCGGCTAGAATTCTGTGGGATTTGGAGTGACCAGCGAACCTGCCGGGCAATCGCCGTGTCTGGTTCGCGACTTCAAGCCTCTCCTCGGATCAACGCACTTACAGAAAGCGGCTGTCACCCTTGTCTGAAACCAGACGTGAAAAACTTAAGGTTCGATCACAGCGAGCCTTTCTGGTCTCTGTCCTCGATTCCCGCGATCAGCGAGGGAAGGAACGCGCGCTCGACGAGATTAAGGGGTTAATCAAAACCGCCGGGGCCGATGTCGTCGGCGAAATGGTCCAGCTGCGCGATCATCCCGACCCGGCCACGTGTCTGGGGAGTGGAAAAGTTGCCGAGTTGAAGCAGGCCATCCTCGACACCGAGGCGAACCTGATCGTCTTTGATAACCACCTGACTCCGTCGCAAGGCAAGACCGTTGAAGAGGAGACCGGGACCCAGGTCGTCGATCGCAGTGAGGTGATCCTCGATATCTTCGCCACGCATGCCCGGACGTTCGAATCAAAGCTGCAGGTCGAGCTGGCCCAGTTGCTCTACATGCGTCCGCGGCTGACACGGATGTGGACCCACCTGGAGCGTATCGAGGGGGGCATCGGCAGCGGAAAAGGGCCCGGTGAAAAGCAGCTGGAAACAGACCGCCGACTGATCGATACGCGCATCTCGGACCTGAAGCGGAAGCTCAGCGAGGTGGAGAAACGTCGCGAGCGTGAGGTCGCTGGCCGCAAAGAAGGACTGACCGTCTCGCTGGTCGGCTACACCAACGCGGGCAAGAGTACGCTGATGCGGGCACTGACCGGAGCCGATGTCTATGTGGCCGACAAGTTGTTCGCCACACTCGACACGCGGACGCGAAAGTGGACGTTGCCGCATTTCGGCGATGTGCTGCTGAGCGATACGGTCGGATTCATTCGGAATCTGCCTCACCATCTGGTGGCGTCATTCCGCTCGACTCTCGAAGAGGCCCGGCATGCCGACCTGCTGCTGCATGTGGTCGATGCCAGCCATCCCGAGGCCCAGAAACAACTGACGACCGTGATTGAAGTCCTTGGCGATATCGGGGTCGACTGTGACAGCCCACTGCTGGTGCTGAACAAGATCGATGCCGTCGAAGACCGGTCGCTGCTCGACGTGTTACTGGCTCGATACCCGCACGCCATCGCTGTCAGCGCTGTCGAACTTCAGGGCTTCGACCAGCTTGCCCAGGCGGTGGCTGGTCGACTGGCCGGTGGGTACGACGAGTACGAAGTCACCACCTACCCCGGACACGGGAAGCTGTTGATGTTCCTGAAAGAGCGGGCGGAAATTCTGTCTGAAACTCACGACGACAGTCAGTACACCGTCCGCTGCCGCGTCCCGCGTCGATTCGCATGGATGCTCAAGCAGCTCGACGGAATCACAATCACTCCCACCACTGCGTGAGTTCCGAAGCAACTCCAAGCGTAGTCGTCGCTCAGAATGAACAGACAGGCATGTCTGAACTTTCTGCTGAACCAGTCGGACAGACATTCCTGTCTGTCCCGGTCGAATACCAGCGCTGGACGCTCTTTGCCATAAACAGTGCATCACTGGTCCCAACGGCCCGACTCAAGCCTTCCGGCTTCTCATGCGGCCAACCACGCTCGCGATTCGTTGAGCTGCGTCGTCGATCTCGGTGAGGGTGTTCTCTCGCCCCACGCTGAATCGCAACGACGAAAGCGCCAACTCACGCGAGCAACCCATCCCGAGAAGAATCGGAGCGGGCTCACTCGACCCGCTGGCGCAAGCACTCCCCATCGAGCAGCAGATCCCCGCGAGATCGAGCGCCACCAGCAAGGCCTCACCGTCGCACCCCACGAACGCGATATTGAGCGTGTTGGGCAACCGCTCGGCTGCCTTACCATGAACGACCACCGGCCCACACATTGTCACCAGTTGGGCTTCCAGTCGATCGCGCAGCTGAGCGAGATGATCGCGAATCCGGGCTCGATCATTGTTCCAGACATCGAGAGCTTTCGCGAGCCCGACAGCCAGCGCCACGGGCTCGGTCCCGGCGCGATGTTCCCGCTCCTGATGCCCTCCGTGCAGCAACGACGGCAAGCGGGTGTGCTCGCGAAGCAACAACGCCCCGACACCCCGCGGGCCATGAAATTTGTGGGCACCCAGCGACAGGCTGGTAGCCCTCAGGTCGCGGAAGTTGACATCGATCTTGCCCACAGCCTGGACCGCATCGAGATGCAATGGCACCTGGTGCGAGAGACACAAATCCGCCAGTTCCCTCACTGGCTGGATCACGCCCGTCTCGTTGTGAGCCAGCAGCAGCGTCACGACTCGCAATGAGGACCAATCGAACGAGTGCAAAACATCAGCTCGCATCCGTCCGTGCTCATCGAGCGGAAGCTCAACACGACGCCAACCCTGTGCCTCGCGACGACGGACGGCCATCTCGATGGAGGGGTGTTCACCCGGCGGAAGGGCGATCGCACCTGCGGCTCCCTGTGTAAAGCCGAAGATTGCCGTGTTGTTGGCCTCGGTGCCTCCGCTGGTGAAGATCACCTCGGACGGCTTGGCCCCCAGGATTCCGGCCACCAGTTCGCGGGCATCCTCCAGGGCTCGTCTCGCTCGGCGCCCGGCGGAATGTCGACTGCCCGGATTCCCATACGCCTCGCGCCAAACCACATCCATCGCAACGATCACCTCCGGATCGGGAGGCGTCGTCGCGTTATGGTCGAGGTAGATTGCAGCAGCTGGCATCACAGATTCAGTGGCTTATTCGCCGGTCTGCCCCTGTGAACGAGCTCGCACGACTTGAACAATACCCCAGGCCATCAGGGCCCCACCCACGACAGCTGCGGCAGTCGAACTCTCGGTCCCGCGAATCACGAGTTTGCCGGAGAGCCCTCCGATCAGAAACACCAAACCAATGATGATGTTCCACATGGACAACCCTTTCCGAGCGAAGGAGAGTGGACCGCCGCACCAGACTGAGGCAACTTACGCAAACAGTTCGTGGATTTCCCGCTTGCCAAAGTCAACCAGCGGGAACGGTCGCCCCGCGGGACCGGGGAGGTGGTCCTCGATGTTCAGTCCGAGGCTGTGGTAGATCGTCGCCACGATATTCCCGGGATCGACCGGACGATCAGCAGGCACGCCCCCGATCGGATCGCTCGCTCCAACAGCCTGGCCCCCCTTGACCCCACCACCGGCAAAGTAACAGGTGAAGCATTGCGGCCAGTGGTCGCGTCCCCCAGCCGGGTTCACGCGTGGAGTACGACCGAACTCGGCGATGTTGCAGACCATCGTCTTGTCGAGCAGGCCACGCTGAGTCAGGTCTTCGATGAGAGCCGAGTAGGCCTTGTCATACATCGGAGCGACAATGTCCCGCATTCCCTCGATCGAGGTGAACGGTTTCGACCCGTGGATGTCCCAGGTGATTTCATCGAACACGGTCAGGAAGGTGTTGATCGTCACGAACCGCACCCCCGCCTCGACCAGACGGCGAGCCAGCAGGCAACACTGGCCAAACCGGTTCATGCCGTAACGCTCACGAACTTCGAGCGGCTCCTTTGACAGGTCGAACGCTCCTCGGGCCTGATCCGATGTCATCAGGCGGAATGCCGCCTGGAAATTGTCGTCCATCAGGGCGGCACTTTCGCTCGCTTCGAATTCCTTCACGGTGTAGTCGACGATCTCGCGCATCTGGCGGCGACGGCTCAGACGCACCTCGCCAATATCCGTCGGCGGCAACAGGTCGGGAACCTTGAAGTTCGCGACCGACGGATCAGCCATCAATGAGAACGGGTCATAGGCCTTGCCGAGGAAGCCGCCCGCCTGACCATTGGGCAGATTCCCGCCGCCTCGTCCCATCAACTCGGGCAGAACGACAAACGGCGGCAGGTCAGTCTTCCGGCCTTTGAGGTACGACAGCACAGCTCCCGCGTGAGGGGTGTTGACGCCTCCCGTGAACTGCCGGCCTGTCTGCATCATCTGCCACCCGGCGTCGTGGACAGCGGCGCCGGTGTGGTGAACCGATCGCACGAAGCCGATCTTGTCGGCGATCTTGGCGTGCATCGGCAGGATTTCCGACAGCTGGATTCCCGAAGCACTCGTGTCGATGGCTTTGAACGGCCCGCGCACTTCGGCCGGGGCGTTGGGCTTCATGTCAAAAGTGTCGAGCTGGCTGGGGGCACCGAGATTAAAAATCATGATGCAGGCCCGGTCGTCATTCGGCGACTGCCCCGCTTTTTCTTTGGCGGCCAGATACTGTGGTAAGGACAGACCAATCGCCCCGAGGGCTCCGACCTGCATGAAATCACGACGAGTCCGACCGTCACAGGTCGTTGTCTTTCCGTCACCAGTCAATGTCAGCATCTTGTCTCGCCTTCATCACTTGGGGTGTGCCCAGCCGCTCAGTTAAGTGAAAACTGGCAGCCATCCACGCATCAAACATGCTAAATGATTGAAACACGAAGCGGAAGAGGATCAAGGAGTTCCGACAAACCAGACCGAAAAATCGGCCACCCGCGCGAACAAATGCAGCGAAGCCCTCAATTCGAGATGTGACACTACGGATCGGAGGGCGTCTCTTGCTATACTTATGGGCCGGTCCGGAAACCGTTTTCGGCCGGGATCAAGTAGCAAGCGATGGCGATCATGAGCGATACACGCAATCTGTTTCACAAAGTCTGGGATCTTCACACCGTCGGAACTCTGCCGTCCGGGCAGACTCAGCTGTTCATTGGACTGCACCTGATTCACGAAGTGACCAGCCCCCAGGCGTTTGAAATGCTCCGCGATCGCGGGCTGAAGGTCATGCATCCCGAACGCACGATTGCGACTGTCGACCACATCGTCCCGACCGACAATCAGGCTCGCCCGTTCCAGGATCTGCTCGCTGAGCAGATGATGACCTCGATCGAGAAGAACTGCCGCGAGTTCGGCGTCCGCCTGCTGAACATCGACGACAACCGCCAGGGTGTTGTCCACATCGTCGGTCCCGAACAGGGCCTGACCCAGCCCGGCATGACGATCGCCTGCGGTGACAGCCACACCTCTACGCACGGAGCCTTCGGCACGATTTCGTTCGGGATCGGTACGTCGCAGGTGGCCTACGTGCTGGCGACGCAGACCCTCGCCATGGACCGCCCGAAGGTCCGCCGCGTGGAAGTCAACGGCAAGCTCGGTGACGGCGTCTATGCCAAGGACGTGATTCTGCACATCATCCGCCATCTGGGCGTGAAGGGTGGCATCGGCTACGCCTACGAGTTCGCGGGCGAAGTCTTCGATCGCATGACGATGGAAGAACGCATGACCGTCTGCAACATGGCCATCGAAGGCGGTGCCCGCTGCGGTTACATCAATCCCGACCAGACCACCGTCGAATACCTGCGTGGCCGTCCATTCGCTCCCCAGGGAGCAGACTTCGAAAAGGCCGCCCAATGGTGGCTCTCACTCGCATCGGGGCCGAATGCGACCTTCGACGATGTGGTGAAGTTCGACGCGGCTGACATTGGTCCCACGGTCACCTGGGGCATCAACCCCGCTCAGTCGGTCGGCGTCAGTGAGCCAATCCCCGCCGTCGCCAAGTTCCCGAACGAAGAGCAGATCGGCGTCCGCGAAGCTCTCGATTTCATGGAACTCAAGGAAGGTCAGTCACTGCAGGGCCTCAAGATCGACGTGGCGTTCATCGGATCCTGCACCAACGGTCGCATCTCCGACCTGCGGGAAGCCGCTCGTATTGCCAAGGGCAAGAAGGTCGCCCCGGGCGTCAAGGCCCTTGTCGTTCCTGGCTCGCAGCAGGTGCTCGCCCAGGCCGAGAAGGAAGGCCTCGACAAGATCTTCAGCGAAGCCGGTTTTGAGTGGCGCGCAGCTGGGTGTTCGATGTGCCTGGCGATGAATCCCGACAAGCTCAAGGGCCGCGAGATCTGCGCTTCGTCCTCAAACCGCAACTTCAAGGGCCGCCAGGGTTCGCCCACCGGTCGCACGCTGCTGATGAGCCCCGCCATGGTTGCCGCAGCTGCACTGGCCGGCCATGTGACCGATATTCGCAAGGTGTAATTGAGCTGCTCTCGGTATGGCCGGTGTCCAGCGTGATATCCATGAGCAAGCGGCGGTTGTCTGACTGCCGCTTGCTCTTGCAAAAGAGGCGTTAGCGTCCCGGCCAGACTCTCACTCGGGCCGAGATGCGGTCCGGGCCGAGGAAGCACTCGGTCCCTGCCTGGGTCAGTTCGCGCCGAAGCATCCCCAGTCCGACAGACAGATTGTTCTCTGGCCAGACAGCGGTGGATGTCAGTGTCCCCGAGGGGGCTGTGGCGTCCCGTTTCGCGAAGACCTCAGTTCCGGCGGGGAGGCTCGCCGGTTCGTCGCTGATGACTCCACACAGCAAACGGTTCACATGTCCCAGTGCGTCGATACGGGCGATTGGCTCCTGCCCGAGGTAACACCCCTTGTTGAAATGAATCGCCAGTTTGGTGCGATCGGCTTCCTGGGCGAGATGATCCTCCGTCAGGTCGACGCCGGATCGTGGCGTTCCCTCGTGAATTCGCAGGGCCTCCAGCAGCTCAGGCGATCCATCCACTGCACCCGTGGCCCGCAGCTTCTCCTGGAGAGCTGCGATCTCGGCTGAGGGGCCCACCAGAGAGACGCCGGGAGCCGGGCCGATCGAGTGTCGGCGAACCATGACACCGTTGACGATCGCTTGCCCCGGTTTCGGGATTAAGTTCATATCGACGGGCAGAGCCTGTGCGACCAAGGCCTCAGCCTCTTCGCCGTTGAGATAAACTTGCGACAGCTCCTGCGTCCGATCCACCAGTTGAACATCTTCGGTGATGATGTACCGGTCGAGGTGGGCGAGCAGAGCTGTGGTCTGGCCCGCCTCGGTTTCGATCCACAAGCTGTCGGGACCGGCGTAGACCATCACCGAGAACAGGATGCGTCCCTTGATGTTCAAGAGGAACGCCTCGCAGCCTTGCCCGACTGCCAAGCCCTTAATGTGGTTCGTGCAGAAGTTATGCAGGAACGAGGCCCGGTCAGCTCCCGTGATTTCAATTTGCGTGCGGCCAGGCAGAGAAAAGATCGCCGCGTGATGAAGTGCAGCGTGGAACGCGGTCAGATCGTGAGACGGCATGTGATGAGTCCAGACAAGGAGGAGCGAGACTCAGTATTGTGGTCGATTCATCGGTCAGTCGGAAGACTCGGGGCCTTGAATGGTGATTCCAGTTGGACACACCTCAATCGTCGGTCAAGCAACCGGACTCTCGCAAGGTTTCTCCCCTCGCTCGACCAAAGAGATCATGTCATCCTTCTTCGTTGCCTTGCTTAACTTTTGTTCCATTCCCCCTCTCGACTACACGGGTTCGGCACACGGGTTATTAAGTTCAATAGCAATGTAAGCGATAGGAGATAATGCATTTGAACAGGAGAAAAGCAAGGAAACGAAGAAGAAGGCCAGGTGATGACGAACCACATTGGCGTTCTGTACTTAGGCGGCCTGAGTCGCCTGTACATCGAACGGAATGGAATTGCGTCGCGGCTTCTTACGGATTCAGATGTTTCGCGAAGAACGCTTTGGTCAGGTCCCACATCTCAGGAGAGAGGACGTGATCAGTGTCGGGTTGAACAAACGAGGTGAAATTCGCCGAGGCATTCTGGGCCGCATATGCAGCTGCGATGCGGGCGATGCCTTCGCGGGCCTCTTCGATGGGGGATCCGCTGTCTTTCTCACCGAGGTTGAGATGCAGTGGTCGCGGGGCGATGAGGCTCGCGATCTCGGGGGTGTCGCCGTACTGGTAGATCCCGGGGATAAAGTTCGGGAAACAGTGCAGGATCTTGGTCCGGTGTATGCCCTTGTATGTCGGCAGGCAGCAGTTCCCGACGAGGCATTTGAACCGGGGCTCCCACGGTCCGACGAGCCACGTATGAGTCGAGCCCATCGAATGGCCGTAACAGCCCAGGCGGTCCGCCTGGACCTCGGGGCGCGATGTGATGTAATCGACGGCCCGTCGCATATCGAGAATGTGCTTCCAGGCCAGACACTTTCCGGCGACGACATACCGCAGGAATTCGAACCGCTCGAAGCCGGGGCCGTTGAGCTTCTTCTCAGGGTCCTGTCGTTCACCGAAACAGAGTGCGTCGGGGCAGATCACCACGTAACCAAGCTTGGCGAGAGCGACTCCGGTGAAATGCATCGGGTCGCCATCGAGCCCCGCAGGTTCGGCCTTGCCCACGGCCCAGCGCCCTGCGTGCTCATGCCAGACACACACAGCGGGAGCCGGTGAAGTCGACGATACGCCATCGGGAACGAGCAGGATCGTCGACACGCGCTCGCCGGGCTCGACCTCATAGGTGACCCATTCGAGGCGGTAGCCGTCCTTCTGCTCGGTCTTCACGACAGCTGCGTTCAGCGGGCACGGCTCAGGCCATTCTCCACCCAGACACTCCAGAAGCCGATCCCGGAAGGTCTTCTCGCCTGCCTCCGCTGAGTTCACGTTCTCGCCCACTCCAATCATCGTGGCCCCCATAGCTGTAGCCGCAACTGATTTCAGAAATCCACGACGTTCGGACACCATGATCTTCTCCGGCTGTGGCGGTAGGGTTCGCGTCTCGTTGCGTTTCTGGACAGACAGGATTGTCTGACCAACTGTCGAGGCTGGGGATCGGGATGTCTTGTCTGGTCGTTTGGGATGAGAAGGCAGGCAGTGAAGCGGCGTTATCTCGCGCGGCGAAAGACCAGTTCGTTACAGCCCATGCGATTGGTCGTCTTCAGGTTCACCAGCTCAAACCCCCGCGTCCGACCGAAGTGAAGCAGGTCCTCGACCTTGGCCACTTCAAACGGATAGCCCCCCAGCCAGTCGATCCAATCGTAGTACACCGACATCCCGCGCGTCCCCGGCGTCAGTGCGGCCTCTCGCCCCGAGATCGCCCACTTTGCAGCTGTGCGGAAAGCGAAGTACGGGATGCACGTCGCCTTGACCAGCCACCTTCCCAGTGAGCCCGAGCAGTACAAACGCTTCACGCGGGTCCAGAACCGCGACAGCCCGCCCTCATCGTTATAGATCGCGATGAAGAGCTGGCCTCCCGGGGCGACACGGGCAGCTGCATTTTGAAGAGCCTGATCCATGTGGCCGGTATGGTGCAATACTCCCCATGAGTAGACGACATCGAACAGCCCCAGCTGGGTCATGAACGCCTCATCGAGGACCGACCCCGGTTGAACCGACCAGCGGGCCGCATCGGGAGCATAGCGTCGACGCAACTCCTGAGTGCAGGCGACGGAGCTGGGGTCGAAGTCGAACGACGTTACCTTCGCCCCGAGCCGCCAAGCTGCCAACGAAGAGAGCCCGCTGCCGGAACCGATATCGAGGAACGTCTTGCCCTCCAGCGATTCGACCTGCAACATCTCCTTCAGCGAGTGCGTGGCCGCCTCGATCCGCTGCGGAGTGAGCACCGACAAAAACGCCTGCCAGTTCTTGCCAAAGGCGAAACGCTGTCCCGCGTCGATCTCTGCCTGAGCGTCCGAGGTCATGAGCGGTTCTCTTTCCTCGAAATCTGAGCCCACAGATCCCCATCAAACAGATCGACCAGCTGGGCCAGCCCGGCCTCGACCAGTTCGGGGCCCTTCACGAACTTGCCGGGACGCGTCCATTTCTGGATCAGACTCATCTCGCATCCGAACATCCGCGTCAGCAACCCGTCGATATCTTCCTCCAGCACCTTAAAGTACCGGGCCCACTCCGCAGCTTCCTCCAGCCGGACATCCTCTTCGCTCTGCCAGCGCATCGGATGAAACAGCAACGCCGAGTAGGGAGTGACATACCGGCGACGACACGCAGCAAACGGTACGAGTGCTGCGGAGGAACACTCGCCCGCAACAACGGCCACCGGATCGAGACCACGCAGCCGGATGATGGAGGCCAGCGCCAACCCACTGAAGACACTGCCGCCGCTGGAGTCAATAAAGAGTGTCCCGCGCGAGCGGCGTGGAACTTCCATCAACTTGTCAGCCAGTTCCGCCTGCTTGTCGGTCAGATCCCCCGACAGCATGATTTCCCAGTCGCCTTTGGGCGTCTCGGAACGACCCGCCGAAATCGGACCGGGGTAAGCTCGCAAAGGAAAGGACGGCCGATCTTCAGGCATGCAACTCGACTCCAGAGGGGAGCCAGATCGTACGCGATGCAACGGCCGCCTGCATCTTCAAACCACTACGGCTTCCGTCCGAGCGTGTCCGGCTTCACAGCTGTCAGTTCAGGCTGGGGAAGTTCCAGCTGATTGATGAAACGCAGGTACTGGACTTCCAGGTGGTTGATGTCTTTCCCAAAGACCGCCTTGAAGTCGTTCAACCGTTTCATGGCGGAGTACTCACCCAGGTCAGTGCGATTGGCCAGCTTCTTCAAGTACGACGACAGATTCGACGACCGGGTCTCCGCCAGAAAGAACGTCAGTGCCCAAGCTTCGCTGTAGGCATCGAGCGTGTTGCTCTGAAAGAGGGACTCGGAGGTGAGAAACTCTTCGAGAGCCTTCTTCGGCCGACGACCTCGCTGGTATTCCATGAACCATGTGAACCGCTCGCGATTCATTCGCTGAGACACGGAGGTTCGCTGACGGGCATCATCACGATTGGCGTCCCCTTCAAACAGCATCGCCATCCCCTCGATGATCCATGTCGGATCGTCGCCCAGACGGGAATGCAGCCCGCAGTTGAAGCCCATCTGGTGAGTTGTCTCGTGCGTGAGCGTATCCTGAAACGTGTTCGCCGTTTGCGGGGCTCCGTATGGAGTCAGCCGAAAGAACGGAGTCAGAGGCGATTGGTCAGACTCGCGGGTGAAGCGAGACTCCGGCACCGCGAGGTCGCCATAGAATGCCTTGGCCGGATTCGCAGGTTGTTCGAGAAACAGCGCGACGCGATTGGTCGAGGGGCTGTAATAGCCGCGCAGGCCATTGACCTTTTTCACTCCTTCTCGTTCGCAGTATGCGAGGAACTCCTTCTGTGTCGGGAAGACCACGGTCACCATCGGAGCTTCGAGCCGGTCGAGCTTGATATTGCGACGTCCGAAGTACGAAACGAACGAGTCCGACGTCATTTCCACAATCTTGGCACAGGCCTTTTCTTTGCCAGCTGGGGCCACGACCGCGTGATAGCCGCCGGCCTCGACCTGGTACGTCTTGCCAAACTCCTTCAGGAGTCGGGTCTTCAACTCATTCGCGGTATACGGTCGGAACACGTTTCCCAGCTTCTTGAAGCCGGTGACTTCGCTCAGATTGATATTTCGCAGTCGACCATCGCGTTCCATCAACCAGCAGATCTGCGTATCGCTGACCAGCTGTCGCCCCTGGAACTTCTCTTCGCCCACCGAGATTTCAATGAAGCGGCGATCAACAGTCTCCCCAGCCTGTCCGGCGGGGAGGCAGGCCAACAGGCCCAACAGCAGAAATGCGAATCGACGCATGGCGATCTTGCCCAAGACGAGTAATAGAGCCCCTCACGGAGAGGTCCACTCTAAACTTAAACCACGCCGGGGTTCCGACGGTGGCATCCTGGGGATTCGGAGGCGATCGTGGTACAGGTTGTAACGACTATTTCGATTGAACCGAGGCTGACCGATTCATACTACGACCCCGCCCCTTTGGCGATCAGCTGCTGACCAATGGCTGAATGAGCGATGAATGCCGTCACCAGGTTTCCGGTGATCATCATGATCAACAGCACGATCGGGAGATACCGGTCCCCTCCCTGGAGCCCCACCAGCATGATCATGATGATGATCCAAGCCACCAGGTTTCCGAAGAAAGTCATCGCAATTCCACTGACGGCGGAGATCATCGGCACCGCCCAGTTCCAGACGATCGAAAAGTACGTCGACAGATACGCCGCCAGAATGCCACCCGAGAAAAAGTAGGCAATACCCAGAATACCCTCGGCACCGTGCGACAATTCTCGAGCGATGTCCGAGGCATTCGGCAGCACGGACAAACCCAGGACCGTGACCGTCGGGATCAAGCCCAGAACCGTTCCCCCCAGCTTGGATCGGACGAGTTCTCTGAGCGACATCGGAAGCGTCAGCAATGTGGACCAGGTCTGGTCTTTGATCTCGGGCCGGAACAGTCGACCTCCCAGGATACACATCTCCAGCGGCAGCAGAAAAAACCAGATCACCACCGTAAGGGTCATCGCTGCATTCTGAATGCTGTTCGGGAAACTCTCCCCCGAGATCTGGTTGATATACATCACTAAGGCAAAGAACAGAGCGTACAGCCCGAACTTCCAGTACATCGTTTTGAGACCGCCGGCCACTTGCCGAAAATCCTTCCAGCCCAGTGCCCAGTCCCAGACAGTGCTGGAGGTTCGCTTCTGCCGCGTCATCAGTCGCGAGATCAACGACTTGGGAGCGGCAGCTGTCCCCCCGATATGTCGCATCGTCGCGCGGTCGAAGATGAGCCACGACACACAGAACAACCCGGCCCCCAAAACCAGATTGCACGTCACCTGGCTGGTCCACGCACTTCCGCGAAAGGTTGTCGACAGGATCTCACCAAACAGTCGACCACTGGCCGTCCAGCTGTTGATGGGAAAGGCCACATTGCGGTTGTACCACTCCGCAACGGACGGGGCCCACGCCCCCTTGAAGGCTCCCAGTTCCAGGATCGCCATGATGAGAAACGGCAGGGCTCGTCCCACCACCAGGATCGTCAACGCCAGCGTACACGCCTGCACGGAAGTCGGCTTCAGGACCGAGGCGAGCAACCCAATGTTTCCCACCAGCACCAGATGCGCCAGCAGCATCAGATAGCTGGCCCAGATCTGCTCCCACGACACACCGCCCAGCGTCACTGTCAGCCAGGTGAACGGAAACTGGACCGACACCAACACGAACGCCATCAGCATGCGTGGCAACCATTTTCCCAGGAGCAACGAAAGCGGCCCGATGTTGGCCATCCTCAGCAATCCCAGGGTTTCATGCTCGGTTTCTTCGCTGATCGAGACCGCAAAGAGCGTCACCCCGGAGGCGGTGATGAAGACCCAGTTGGCAACAGTCATCCATTTGAACAAGACCATCCCGGGAGCTGTGATTTGCCTCTGAACCGTGTACCCGAAGTACAGAATCAACACGATCAGCGATACCAACCCCGCACGAAACAGGTGGACCTTGATGTCGCGAGATTCGGTACGTAAGGAACGAATCAGAAGGGCCAAGGTCTTGTTCATGTGCGTACGCCCCGTTCGGTGAGGTCCATGAACGCGTCGTTCAGCTTCCGTTGATCTCGCTGGAATCCCGCGATCGGTACCCCCATCGCCAAAAGCTGGGTGAGCATCGAGTTCGCGTCGACGTCGGATGACGTAACGGTCAGGCGGAACTCCGGCTTGCCTTCCACCGGCTCAACCGCCTCAACGCCTTGGAGCGCGGGCAGGCGGGCTCCCCATTGCTCGGTGTCGACCTCCACTCGCAAGCGGAACACCGGTCGATCTCCCTGGGCATACAGTAAATCATCCATCGGTCCGCTGTACTTGGTCACCCCGCGGTCAATGATCGTCACGCTGTCACACAGTTCAGCCAGCTCGCTGAGAATGTGACTGCTGATGAAGATCGTTTTCCCCATGCGTTTGAGCTCGCGCAGGATCTCCATCAGCTCGATACGGGCGCGGGGATCCAGGCCCGAAGCCGGTTCGTCGAGCAGTAACAGATCAGGGTCGTTGACCAGCACCCGCGCCAGACTGACACGCTGTTGCATTCCGCGTGACAGCCCCTGAATCAGGTCGTCCTTACGGCCTTCCATATCGGTCAGGGCCAGAACATCCCCGACGATCACCTCTCTCCGCTTGGCCACATGGCCGTACGCAGCTGCGAAAAAGTCGAGGTACTCATACACCGTCATCTGCTTGTACATGCTGAAGTGATCGGGCATGTAGCCCAACTTCTGGCGGATCGATTTCACATCAGCCCGCACATCCATTCCGAAGACACGAATCTGGCCGTTCTGTGGTCTCAGCAGCGTGCAGATCAGCTTGAGCGTGGTGGTCTTTCCCGCTCCGTTTGGACCAACGAATCCATGCAGCGTCCCGGCATCGACCTGGAAGCTGATGCCGTTGAGCGCGCGATGGCTCTTGAACAGGTGCGTGACCTGATTGACTTCGATGACGGGCGAACTCATGGTCTAGTCCTTGCAGGTCGTGTTCAGTGAGATGACGGGCAAACCATTTAATGGATGGGCGAGAAGATCAGGGAGACGTCGAAGCTGTCACCATCGACGAGTCAATGTTCGAGACAAACATCACCTTGCCAGAGGGTGAGTACTGACTCGGGAGCAGCTCTGCGGGGGCATCGCAATACACCAGCAGCTGCCCCCCCTCGAAAGTGGAAGGCTTGTCCTCAGCTGGATCGGCAGGAGATTCACCCCCCGTGGTGTCATACGAATCAATCACGGAGTATCGCGTCACCGCCTGCACCAGACTGGAGACGAGATTTTTCTCAAACTCCTGGGGAGTTAATTGCCTCCAGTAATAGGCACGCTCGTAGTTGAACATGCTGGAAATCGGCATCGCCTGCGTCGAACTCTGCCAATGAGTGCCGTTGTGAGTCAGCGAATACACCTCGTCGTTTGAGACGAAGTAGACTTGAGCGGTGGCCGGAACCCCGGCCCCGAGTACGACCTCCAGCTTCTTGAGTTCGGCCCCCGCCTCCAGGGTCTTGACCTGCATGGAGTAATCCCCCTGTGTCGGCAAGACCGTCAACTCTCGGAACGAACAAGACGAGTAGGGGGGGATATCCGGAGTGAAACCCGCTTGAGGGCGATTGATTAACCCGATCCCCACTCGCCCCGAGAAGCCTTCATCCAGCGTCTGGACAGCTCCCTCACCTTCGGCCTGGATCGGGTACTGACCTCCCTCGGTCACGAACAGGCTGCAGTACTTCTGAAGAGCCAGACGCTGATTCCCCAGTGGATAAGCCACCATCACCTCTCGCAGGCCGGTGCTCTCCCCGTATCCACGCTTGCCGATCTCGGCGTATAACCAGCTGAAGACGACAACTGTCCCGAGGATCAGTGCATAGGTAATGCGGAAGTCGCCGCGTTTGCGACTAAAGATCCAGATCCCGGGAAACAGGATTAACAAGTAAATGATGGCTAGGAAAAAAATGAGAGCCCAATCGTGGTTGGGCCGAATCATCGCCCGCATTGTCTCCAGGATCTGTTTCGCGGCCTCATTCGCGGGATCGTTGGCCACGTCATAGCCGAAATTCTGACTGTTCGGGTCCACGATCGAGGTCGACACCTCGTTGACGAGTCCGGGGATCTCGCCAGCATCCTTGGCGATCGGATGCCGGGTCACCACTCCCTGCCCCACGGAGAAACGGTCGCCCGGAAAATTCAGCTCCGACAGCGAGGCGGGAAAATCGAGCGGCTTTCCATCTCGTCCTTGAATCAGATACAGGCGACCGCCCCGGCCCAGCCAGTCGCGAAATGCCCGGGTTCGCACGGCATCCCACCGCTGCGGGACATGATCCAGAACCACTCCCCCTAGAACCTCAATCCCCGAGGCACCGATCGGGAAATCCTCCTCGCGGAACACCTCAATCCCCGATATCGGCGCGGATATCCCCTGCGCAGCCTGGAACTGAACGGTGACCTGTCGAGAGACGGATCGATTGACCACCGGGGCGGTGTAACGCTCCTGCTGCCCACCTCCCCAGACCACGCTCCATTCATCGTCGTAGGGGGCCACAAACGGAACGAACTGAACCGTTCGCGTCTCTCCCGGTCCAATGTAGAAATTCCGATCGACCCACGGAGTATCTCCACCCCGCGTCAAACTCCCCTCAGGCATCAGCTGAATCGGACCTTGAAATGCTTCGGACGAAGGATTGATCAGATCGATCGAACACAGATTAAACGAGTCCCTTTTAACGGCATTGTTAAAACCCCATCGGACTTCACGAACTTCTAATGCGAAAGCCGGGGCGGCCAGGCCAAGCAGCAGGCACAACACACAGAAGAACTTCCGCATAGCCCCCATGACACTGACTATGCCCTTCAATGGGGACTGGCCACTCGTTCTCAGGCCGGAAGTTACAGTGTCAATGTCACGCATGAAATTCGGTCCCAGGTGATGAGTCTTCTACGACACAACGCACTCAGGTGTTGGAAAGATCACGGCATGATAGTGCCGGGAAGATAGATTTTCTCCGTCAGCCCCACGGACTTGAAATCCATGTGTCATGAACGACTGCGAATCGGCGTGGCGGCCCCCGCTTTTCGCTGGCGGTCCGACTCGCTACCGTGACAGCTACGCGACTGTTCCACGCCCAGGATTCCCGGCATGCTGAGTATCATCGTCCCCGTTCTCAACGAAGAGGACAGTCTCCGAGAGCTGTTTTCGCAGATCGAGCGCAGCTGCGTGGGATGCGGAGAGAGCTTCGAAGTCCTGTTCGTGGATGACGGCTCGACGGACGGGTCCTGGAAAGTGATCTGCGACCTCGCAGCCACTCACGGTCAGGTGGGGGCGATTCGCTTACGCCGGAACTTTGGCAAGGCGGCCGCCCTGACGGCGGGTATGCGGGCGGCGTGTGGCGATTTATTCCTGATGATGGATGCCGATCTGCAGGACGATCCGGCCGAGATTCCGGCGTTTCTGCGTAAGCTGAACGACGGATTCGATGTGATCAACGGCTGGAAGGAACGCCGGCTCGACCCCTGGCACAAGGTCTATCCCAGTAAGGTTTTCAATGCGATGGTCGGGTGGCTGACCGGGCTCTGGCTGCATGATCACAATTGTGGACTTAAGCTGTTTCGAGCGGAGGTCGCCCGCGAAATCCGTCTGTATGGGGAACTGCACCGTTTCATCCCGGTGCTGGCCCATGCCCGCGGGTTTAAGGTCGGCGAACTGGCGATCAAGCACCGGCCACGGCAGTACGGCCAATCAAAGTACGGCGTCCGGCGGTTCATGCGAGGCTTTCTCGACCTGCTGACGGTCAAGTTCCTTACCGGATTTGGCCAGCGTCCACAGCACATGCTGGGGGCCCTGGGGCTGACATGCTTCGGATTTGGCCTGCTGGGGTTGGGGTGGCTCAGCGTGCTGTGGCTGTTAATGAACGTGTTTGGAGTGATGACTCCCGCCCCGATCGGATCGCGTCCCCTGCTGTTCTACTCTCTGGGCGCGATGCTGCTGGGAGCTCAGGCGATCTCGCTCGGCCTGCTGGCAGAATTGATCGTGGCCAACACCGGTCGTGAGCAAGACACTTACAGCATTCGCGAAGAGCTGACCCCGCGCGGGGAGTGAGCGGAACCAGCGACATACACAAGTCGCTTTTGGCTCATTCGACTGTGGCTGGTTCCCGGAAGCCTGCTCCGGTGATCTTTCTGGCCGAGTCTCCGAGCTCAACGCGGGCGGCATCGGCAAGTTGTTCTAACCTGGCCACCACGTCAGGATGGGTTGCCTTGAGGTCACGCGACTCACCAATGTCGGTGTCGAGATTATAAAGCGACAGTTCGATCTTCTGTTCGGTATAGCCTCCCGGCTTGCCGTCCTGGCCGGTCAGTGATCGGTAAGGGTGCGGGAAATGCAACTTCCAAGGCCCGGAACGGATCGCCTGAAGCTCGTTTCCCCAGTAATACAGATACGTCTCGTGGGGAGTCTTTGCGTCAGGCTGGCCACTCATCAGCGGCCAGATGTCGAGCCCGTCGATCGGCTGAGGTGGGAGATCAGCCCCCACGAGCTTCGCGATCGTCGGAAAAATATCGATCGTGGCTGCCATCTCCTGACACACGGCACCGGTGGGAATACGTTTGGGCCAACGCATCAGACACGGCACACGGGCTCCGCCTTCAAATGTCGTGCCCTTCCCCTCTCGTAACGGCCCCGCCGAGCCGCTGTGATTGCCGTAACTCAGCCATGGACCGTTGTCCGTGGTGAAGATCACCAACGTCTGGTCATCCAGACCGCAGTCATGCAGCGTGGACATCACCTGCCCCACACTGTCGTCGATTTCAGCAATCACATCGGCATACAGCCCCAGGCCGGTCTTGCCGCGAAACCCGTCCGATGTATGCAACGGAACATGCGGCATGGTGTGGGCCAGGTAGAGAAAGAACGGACGCTTCTGGTGCTCACGAATGAACTTCACCGCGTGTTCGGTATACCGCTTGGTCAGAGTGTTCTGGTCCTCCGGGCTCACCTGGGTATCAATGATCTCGTTGCCCTCGATCAATGGAAGATCGGGAAACCGGAACTTCTCCGGATGCGAGGGCCACATGTCGTTCGAATACGGCAACCCGAAGTACGAGTCGAATCCATGCTGCAGAGGTAGGAACGGCGTACGATGACCCAAGTGCCACTTTCCGATCGCAGCTGTGGCGTACCCTTTGGATCGCAGCAGCTCAGAGATCAGGACCTCGCAATCATGGATGCCGTGCTTGGACGTCGGCCCCGGAGCTCCCAGCATTCCGAGTCGATTGGGATAACACCCCGTCAGCAATGCCGCCCTCGATGCCCCACAGACCGCCTGCGACACATGAAAGTCCGTAAAACGCATCCCCTCTGTGGCCAGACGATCAAGATGCGGAGTGACCACGTGAGTCCCCCCAAAGCACCCGAGGTCTCCGTACCCTTGGTCATCCGTAAAGATGATGACCACATTCGGCGTCTCTGCTCGCAGCTGTCCGGCGTTCCATGCAACACCGACAACACAGACACTGCACATCAACAACCGGATCACGAACTGGAGATGTGAAATAAGAGACATGAGGCACCCATCGTACGAGAATCTGTGACCGAGGAATCGTCAGAATAGCCAGTCACCCGTACCACCAGTAGCCCAGCCAGACCCACATTGATCTCCCCTGCGGTTCCTCGTAACCTTCCGGTGCTTGCCACTATCACCCCTCTCACTTGAGTGACCGCCGTGTCGAACACCTTGTTTGGAACATTGCCCGCAGACCTGGCCGAGAATCCCCTCCTCACGGAGGAAGGGACTCCTCGATTTGATCGCATTCGACCCGAGCACGTCGTGCCCGCGGTGCGTTTCGTGATTGCCCAGGCGGAGCAGGCACTGCAAAAGATCGAAGCGGAGATCAAGCCCACGTGGGCAGGCGCTGTCGATGTCTTTGACCCGCTCAACCGCATGTTCGAGCGGGCGTGGGCCCCGGTGACGCATCTCTTTGGAGTGATGAACTCGGACGCACTCCGCGAGGCCTTTGAAACCGTTCAACCCGAGGTCGTTCAGTTCGGCCTGCGGATCTCTCAAAGCGAGCCAGCCTATCGAGCCCTTAAGGCCCTGAAGTCTGGCCCCGAGTGGAACAAACTCGACCCCGCCCAGAAGCGCATCGTCGATCGCAAGATCCTCAGCTGTGAGCTGTCGGGGATTGGATTGTCGGGTGCTGAGCGGGAGCGGTTCAACGCCCTGGAGACAGAACTCTCTCAAGCCGGGACGGAATTCTCGAATCATGTCCTCGACTCCAACAAGGCCTGGTCACTGCTCGTCGAATCGAGCGCGGACACCGAGGGGTGGCCCGACACGCTGCGCCGCATGACAGCTTCGGCCTATAACCGCACCAAGCCCGAGGGAGCCGCTGAAGCGACCCCGGAGAAAGGCCCCTGGCGCGTGACGTTGGAGATGTCGATCTTCAATCCGTTCATGCAACATTGCCGCAACCGAGCCTTACGCGAGCAGGTCTACAAGGCTTACATGACGCGGGCCTCTTCAGGGCCTCTCGACAACACCGCGCTGTGCGTCAAGCACCTCGCCCTTCGCCAGGAGAAGGCGAACCTGCTCGGATACAAAACCTACGCCGAACTCAGCCTCGCTCAGAAGATGGCCCCGAGTGTTGCCGCGGTCGAGGAGATGTTCGAAACTCTGCTCAAGGCGTCACTCCCTGCAGCCAAACGAGATCTGAATGAGGTGACCGAGCTGGCGAAACGAGATGGCCAGCAGGAACCCTTGGCTCACTGGGACGTGCCGTTCTGGGCCGAACGACTCCGAGAGGAACGCTACGACTTCAAGGAAGAAGACCTGCGTCCCTACTTCTCACACGAGATCGTGCTGAAGGGGTTGTACGATCTGCTGGAAACACTCTTTGGCATCACGATCGAAGAGCAGGATGTCCCGACCTGGCACCCGGATGTCCGTTACTATGCAGTGCGCAACGAAGCGGGCAAGCCGATCGCGGGCTTCTTCTATGACCCCTATTCACGTCCCGAGACCAAGCGTCCCGGTGCGTGGATGGACGACTGCCTGAGCCGGCGTCCCGAGCCCAATGGCCAGGTCCAGCTGCCGGTGGCTTACCTGATCTGCAATGCCACACCGCCGATGGGCGACACGCCATCATTGATGGGATTCCGCGAGGTCGAAACTCTCTTCCATGAGTTCGGCCACGGGTTGCAACACATGTTGACCACGGTGAATTACCCGGACGCAGCTGGTATCACCGGAGTCGAATGGGATGCGGTGGAACTCCCCAGCCAGTTCATGGAGAACTGGTGCTACCACCGCCCGACTCTCGACAAGCTGGCCCGTCACTACCAGACCGGCGAAAAACTTCCCGATGAACTCTACCGCAAGATGCTGGCGGCGAAGACGTTCCGGGCCGGATCGATGATGCTGAGGCAGCTGACCTTCGGCATGACCGACTTGCAACTGCATTCGGTGTTCGATCCACAGGGACCGGAAAGTATTTTCGACGTCCAGAAGCGGGTCATGGAGCGAGCTTCCATTCTGCCGATGCTTCCTGAAGATCGGTTCCTCTGTGCTTTCTCGCATATCTTTGCCGGGGGGTACGCCGCGGGATACTACAGCTATAAGTGGGCCGAGGTCCTGAGTGCTGACGCGTTCTCCGCGTTTGAGGAAGCGGGACTTGATGACGAGTCGACGGTCCGCAAAACCGGTCGTCGATTCCGGGACACAGTGCTGTCGCTCGGAGGAAGCCGCCACCCCATGGATGTCTTTCGCGAGTTCCGGGGACGCGAGCCCTCGCCCGAGTCGCTGCTGCGGCACAACGGGTTGAAGTGACCGGCGTCAGCCACTCTTCAACGATTCGATCACGAGAGAAGCCCGCTCGCTGCCTGTTACGGCAGAGAGCGGGCTTTCTGGTTTCTGCGAGACGATTCCATTTTAGGACCACAACATTAATCGATTGTCCATGGCAATCCACATGCAGTGCTATTACTCACTACTAGGTAATAACCACGCGTTCCCATCCTTGGGCATTAATATGAGTTGTAACTCGCAAAGGGGCTGTTACCCTCCAGCGGTTTTCTGAGACCTGTTCGTTCTCACTTGAGTTCTTGATGATGGCCACCTTGCAGACAAGATTTGCCATGATCCGCCGGGTGTTCATGGCCTCTCTGATCTGCATGAACGTGTCTCTCACAATGGCGTTGGATTTTGAAAATAAGCCCCAGGAGCCACCCGCGAATCAAGAACTGACTTCCGAAGTGAGCCCAAATGTCACAGCGGTGATGGAACATCTGGAGCCGCTCTGGGAAAGCATGCGGAGCGACATCGTTTCCACCGATGCCAAGTTCCAGGTGTACTATCAGATCTCGCCTCACCAGCCACTCTCACAAGCACAGATCCACGAGAAACTCAAACAGTATCCGTTTGCTGATCGGCCGGAGCATGTCACAGCTTTCATACGGGATGTGGCGGGAGCCGATGCGACTTGGGTCGCCCCGGTCCAGCACTTGCTGGAGCAGGGAGAGCGGATGCGACACCACGCAGGTCCGGTGACTTACGTTCAATTTCCCGATATGAGTCTGACTGTCACTCCCAGCAACAAGCAGATCTACGTCTACGATCCCGGCCGCACGCCAACCACTCCGCAGAGCCTCTCGATCTTTCGGTCGCCAATGAAGTCGAGGGCGGAAGGTCACCTGCCGAAGCGGGCCGAACGAGAGGGTCAGGTCGTCCACCTGGAATCCAGTATTCCACCCAGCCCCCTGCGAGGATCTGTCACGAGCAGGAGTACCATCGACTGGGCCACCGGTGTTCCACTGATCAGGTCGCACAGCTTCGACGACAATCTGCAGCAGGAAACGATCTATTCTGGCTTGATGACATTCTCCGGTGGGGTGACTCTTCCACGATTCTCCACAATCATTCGTTACGAACAAAACCGCGTCTCGACGATTGATCTGGCGATTCTTCAGGACGCGACGTTCAATGAACCGATTCCCGAGCAGGCGTTTCAGCAGAACAAACCCGAGAAATGGAAAGTGTTCGACTTCCGGAGTGATTTACCGGGGCAAGAGATTTGGACACCTTCCGAGGCTGTCGCCGATGTGCGGACATTGATCCCGGCAACCGGCCACCAGATTCCGAGCGTTTCTACGACTCAACTGCGTCCGACCGCACCGATGTCGATACCCATGCGGGCTGTTCTGATTCTGAACGGAACAGCGCTCATCACGTTGGGAGTCTGGTTGTGGAAACACGCTTCAATTAGTGGACAGAAGCCCTGAGATCCCTCCGAGCGTTCCGGATTCTTGGGCCATTTCATGCGAGGAGGTTGCAGGGTGAAAAAGCGAATTGGATCCATACTGTTAGTTGTTGCGGGGCTCACCATGATTTTCGAGCCACTCAAAGCCATCGGTGAGTGTGGGCTGAATCCGGAAATCATCGTTCCCGGAGCGTGCCAAGCCCCGAAGGCTGTGTCTCCGAACCCGAGTGGTGGCACGTGTGATGAGATGCCTGATGGATCGTGTGTTTCGGTTGGCTGTACAACCTTGACGTGGGAAAACGCGATTCCGGGACGCTGTGGAAACGGAATCATTACGGAGAATGGAACTCCTCGCTGCGAATCAAACTTCGCGGCCACTGCAGTCACGATTAGCCAGTACACCTGGTCATGTGAGAAGAAGACATCCTGCAAGTGTGTTCTGAGCCCCACGGGAGCGACAACCACGGTCACCGTGTGTAACTGTCGCGACCTGGAGCCAGCTCACTGAGATCCAGCTCGAATTGAATCGCTACCGATTGCCGCGAGAACCCTGGTTCCTGCGGCATTTTTTCATTAGGGGCACACAGGCTTCACGCTTTGGGTGATTCTCGAGATCAACGGCCGACATCCCGGGCGGATCACCTCACTCCGCAGCCATCGGATTTCCGATCGGCGTCAGGCTTCAGTATTCTGGCGAGGTGAGCGTGTGTGACGGCGAACTCCTTGATGACGTCCGGCATGCCACTGTCTCAAACTCATTTTGCCCACCTTCGAGCCCTGACATGCCATTCATCGACCTCAATAGCATCATTCCAATTGAGCCAGTTCCCGGATGTCGCATGCGAACCCCGTTTGGTTCCCACCTGATGCTCTCTTACCTGGAGATGGACGACGGGGCTGAGGTTCCATTACACCACCACCCTCACGAGCAGGGAGGGATCCTCCTCAAGGGAACCCTCCAGCTGACCATCGGAGAGGAAACCCGCGTCGTTTCCGCGGGCTCGCTCTTTCTGATCCCCCCGAATGTCCCGCATCGGGCCGTCGCAGTGAACGGCCCGGCGACGGTGCTTGATGTCTTCAGCCCCGTTCGAGAGGACTATGCCGCTCAAGTGAATACCTATATCCCGCCGATCGACGCTTAACCTCTCAAACAACAACAGCTGCCCGATAGTCCGGGCAGCTGTTGAATGGAACCTGTGTGTGAGCGTCGCTTACTTGGCCGGGAGAGCGAAATCCCCGCGGATGTCGCGCCAGTAACAGTGGATGTGGTTCGCGATATTCCCCGCCGCATCGGGCTGGGTGTTGACGAACTCAACCAGGAATGTCGGCCCCTGAATACGGTAGTAGTGGCCGATCCCCGGCTCAGTCGCCCCCGCCCAGGCGAAGGTCACCTTCTCATACCCCGCGGCATCGAGCTCCTTGAGCCGTGCCACCGCGACATCTTCCGGCATCGCGACGCAGTATTCTTCGATCAGATTGCGAAGGACCTTCTTCTGCTCGTCATTCAGCTTGTCGACAGAGATCCCGATGGCGGCATCGGTCGGCGGCTGGGCAACCCCGGCGTTGCGGACTTCCTTGAGTGCGGTCTTGTCGAAAATCGCGATCGCTTTCTGCTCAGCACTGAACGAATTGACCAGATCGAAGGCCAGCTGTTCTTCGCGGGCCAGGATCCGGGCCCCGACTTCGAACCCCGAAGCGTTCTTTGTCTTGATCGTCGCTGGATTCGCAGCAAAGACCTGCGGAGTGGAGGAGATCACCTGATCGCCCTGCAATACAAAATTGAGTGACATGTGGTGCCCCTCAATTGAGAGTCCCCAACGCTCGGTCCCCGTTGGATCGCCAAACACGGTGAAGAAATATCGCTCGGGGTCGCGAATGTTGGCCCCCTTGCCACCCTCCAACTCAAACAGCAGCTTCTCCATCGACATGATTGTCGTGGCCTTCTTGTACCCCAGCTGGGAGACCACACTTCGCAGCAAGAGGAACGACGCCTCGCGCTGAGCGGGGTTCATCAGCTTGACCTGCATTCCCTTGCGGGCCGGCTTGGGAATGAAGTGCCAGTCGACTCGCTCGGGAGCGGCATAGGGCAACTGGGCAATCTTCAGCTGATCGGCCGACAGCGTTTTCAAGAAACCCTGCGCCGCCAGCGAGGTCCCGTCGCTGCTCTCCCGGCGGAAATTCGTGTACGCCACAGCTGAGCAAAGTGTGAACAGGAGTGCCCACGCGGCAAGGCGATATCGGATGCTGGCCATCAACGGCTCCGGATTGAGATCAGGGTGCAGGTCAGAACCCCATGGTAGTTCCGGAGACTCCCCATCGGCAAGGGGCTATGTCAGAGCTGCACGGTTGTTGAGCTGCGGGAGATGCAACACCCGATACTCCAACAATCACCGCCCACCCAACACACGAGCCGCACCAGTATCATTCGGGCATCAAGACACCGAGGATGCTGCCCCCGCAGCGATAGTCTTGCGAAGCGACTCGCCGTCGCCATCGCAGGTACAAGACGATCTCAATCGGACGGCCCCGCCATGAATCAAATTCGAGCACGATCAACCTCGCCTGCGGTGCCCGATCACTCACCAAACCCATGCCCGCATTCGACAGATCGTGAACCAGATACATTCCGCCTTGTGCCGAATCATCCCGCGACTTCACATTCAACAACGGCCGGCTCGAAGTGGAATTCCAGACCCATTCAGCAGCGTGAACCCACACCGGACGATTGAAGATCTGTCGTTCGTGAGCCCGGCGGTTCTTCATCCGCTTCTTACGGCGTCGCTCCATCGTCGTCTGTGAACAGACGATTCCCCAACCATCCACATAATCGTGAACGATCCGTCGCACCGCAGCTGCTATGGCTTGGGGGCAGCGAATCAGCTTGCGTGGTTGTTCCTGCCACGTACTGAACTCGATTGTGTCGACCGAAAAATGTGTATCGAGTGTGTTAGCCATTTTGTCCCGGTCCTTGTCGACATGCCTGTTGTAAGTGCCCGTCATCCGTGGGCTGACTGTCTGTTCCGCCGGGCGAGTGGCCCCGATATTCGCCCCAAGACAGTCTGTCCATGGAAACACTACGCCACTCTTTTGCGGAGGCAAACTCTGTTTGTCGACCTCCCGGAAAGAACCGCATGCCCCGTTGCCGATCGACAACGTCCGACCTGCGAATGATGCGAAAAGGGCTCAAAACCTGCTCCCAAACACTGAAAAACTCCCCACGCACAAACACCGCTTGACCTGTTTTTTCAAATCGTCGTATAAACCCGCCGATTGAGAGCGGCGAAGTCTGCCGGTCTCGGGCGGTCGTCCCCAGGGATGGGGGCTTAGACCGGTCAACATCCGGACCCCGCAGGAGTGCGTCATCATGAGTGAAGGGATTCACTCGGTCCCCGAGACTACTTCCGTCTCGACCACATCACCGAACACAACCCCACGACCACGGAAACGCTGGGGAACTCTCGCGGGCGGAACCGCCGTGGCGATCCTCGGAGCTGGCGTGCTGTTTCAGGTCATGCGTCCCGAGCCCGCAGCTTCTCAAACTGCTGAAAAACCAACTCGCGCGGCCGCATCTGCTGCAAAGGGGCGGACCGCTGCTGATAGCTCGCAAGCCGAAGTTCTGGCTCGAGTGAACAATCAAGCGATCACCTACGACGTTGTCGCGAAAGAATGCGTCGAGCGTCACGGGAAAGAGATTCTCGACAACATGATCAACCGCCTGCTGATTCAGCAGGAGTGCGATCGCCAGGGAATTACGATCTCCAAGGCGGATGTCGAACAGGAAATTGCCAAGATCACGCAGAAGTACAAGCTGCCAATCGACCAGTGGTACGCGATGTTGGCTGCGGAACGAGGCGTGACGCCGACGCAGTATCAGAACGATGTGATCTGGCCGATGCTGGCATTGCGTCGGCTTGCGGGACTGCAGGCGGAAGCCAAGGTCTCCGAAGAAGACATGCTCAAGGCGTTCGAGCGTGACTATGGTCCGCGTGTGAAAGCCCGCATGATCGTGGTGAACGGAAACGTGCGCCAGGCCGGTCAGATCTGGGAAAAGTGCAAAGCGGAACCCGACAAGTTTGAAGACTTCGCCGCGGAATTCTCCGCCGATCCTGCCACTCGATCGCTGGGCGGGGCTGTGCCTCCGATCCGTCAGCACGGTGGGATGCCTCAGCTGGAAGAAGCCGCCTTCAAGTTGAAAGAAGGCGAAATCTCTCAGATCATCGAAGTCGGTGACCAGCACTATATCCTGAAGTGCGAAGGCCGCACCGAGCAGGTCATCACTGACCCGAAGGATGTCTGGGATGAGCTCTTTGCTCAGGTCACCGAAGAGAAGACTCAGCTGGCGGTGGCCAACACATTCCAGGAAATCAAGGACCGTGCCGAGATCCACAACCATCTCGACCGGACATCGACCGCAGCTGCCGGGAAGGCCTCCACTGCTGGAAAAGCACGACCAGCTGCGGGAACCAACGTAAAGCCTGTGAGCGGAAGCCGAACCAAGGGCGAGGCAGCCCCTGCCGCCAAGGAGTAGCTTCGCACAGCCACATGCAACCCATTCGAGGTGTCGGACCCTCCCGATGCCTCCTGCTTACGACGCGTCGACGACCTGCTTATTAGGCGTCGACGCGTTGTGTTTTTTGTGTCGACCGCCACCGCGAGGCCGCGACTTCGCCATCAATCGACAACTATTGCTGCGCCGCAGGAGCAGACGCCGGGGAACTGGCAGGGGACGCTAAGGGGGATTTCGGTGTGATCGAATACTTTGTCAGCCACTCCTGCAGCGGGCGTGTCGCGAATAGAGTCCGGGAACGCTTCTCCGGGCGGCGGTGTTCCAGGAAGATCTCGACCACCTGGTACTGGCTCAAATCGGTATTCTCATTCGCCAGATCCAGCAGTGTCTTGTAGGCCTCCTCCACGCGAGGATCGACCTGCATCGTGTCGGTCAGCGTGAGTCGGTCCTCATCTTCGGGGTTGGTCCCGGGGGGACGTGGCAGCCCGTCCGTCGGATCGAAATCGACAGCGATCACGATGCGCAAGGTTGGCTTGCTTTCGGGCTGATGGCTCTTGTGCTTTCCTCCGATCACGCGGGGCATCGAGTTCGGATACCGGGCGTTGATCGCGATCTGCAGCGGGCGAAACGGCCGGGTGTGCATCTCCCAATAGAGATACATCAATGCGATCATCGCCATTGCAAACAGGAACATGATCACGACCATCCATGTTCCCGAACGCCGCCAGATGGTGACGTTCCGTTGATGATCGGGAATGGTGTGATCAGTGGTCGACATCGTGGTCTCGTGTGCGGAACCAACATGGGCCGGGAGCCGGTCTCGTGTTGATAGAATCGTAGTTCGGGCAGCTCGACGGACTACTCGGCGTCATCCGCCTCAGTCCGGGTGGCCGCAATTCTCCGGGCCACCCACCGGCCGAGAACGACATGTCCCAGAATATTCAGCCCCAGGAACGCCAGTATCCCCAGCAGGACTTTGAAGTTGATCACCGGGAGTATCAAACCCATGAGGGCCAGAAATCCCCCCGCCAGCATCAGTAACCAGATCACCCCCAGCCAGGTAAAGGCGTCTGAATTCGCGGACGATCGCTTCGGCAGTCGAGGGGGTGGCGTACTCAAGTCAGCCCCCCCTGGGCGATTAGCCGGCGCAGGTTCTGCTCTCGCTGGAAGAAGTTCTCTTCCAGCATGTCGTTCACCTTCGCTTCGGTGAGCAACAAGCCGATGATCCCCCCCGGCTTGGTGTAGTCGATCACGTCAATCATCCGCGTCTGATCACCGACTTCTTCGAATCGGTGTTCATGCCGCCAGCTTTTCATCGGGCCTTCCAGCTGGACTTCGACAATCAGCTCTGGATGGGCGAATTCGGCGATCTCATGGACCGCGTTCTGAACCTGTCCCATGACCATCATCTGGATCGAAATTCGTGACCCGGTCGTGACGACCTCGGGAGCTTCCTTGAACCTCAAGCCCACAGCTGAGCTCGTGACCTTGGCCACGTTGGCTGGCTTCGACAAAAAGTCAAACAGGATCGGACGCGGGATGGGGAGGAGAATGCTCTCTTCAAAGATCGCCATTTCGGACTCACCTCGGGCATGAACGGTCGTCTCGGTCCATTGTCGTCAGACCGAGAGCGAGTACAAGGGCGAAAGGCTTACTCCGGTGTCCAGATCGTGGGAGTTCCACGACTCATGGCCCCCCGATCGGCAATCCGGCGGGCTTTCATCCTGACATAAGGTGCCACGAACATCCCGCGGTGCCGAAAGTTCCCGGGCTTGGCGTCGGGGTTCCCGCGTTTCGGCTCGACCAGATCTTCAATCACAAACCCCGCCCGGCAGAGCCCCCCGACCAGTTCCTCCCAGCGGTGCAGATACTCCCGCGTGCCGACCTCGCGATAGGCGATGTCCTTCACATCGGGCAACGGGTCGTCTCCAACGTAATACGACACCCCGATCAGATATCGGTGCTGTGAATCGTTGTCGACCACCTGGAGAGAGGTCGGCGTTTTGTGCTGGCTGATATAGATCCCTCGGTCTTTGAGAACGCGTGCCACCTGGGCAAACACCGCTTCGATCCGCGGCACGTAACAAGTGCTGACTGGCTGGTGAACGATGTCAAAGGACTCAGCCTCCAGCATCGTCAGGTCGTCCATCGAGCCTTCAATCAGCTTCAGCGTATACCCCCGCCGCTCCGCCTCGCGGGCATCCAGTCGCAGCATCGACGGACTAAGGTCGACCACCGTGACATCAGCCCCAGCTGCGGCGTAAAGGATCGACTGCCAGCCACCACCCGCTGCCAGACAGAGGACTTTGAGTCCCTTCACGCTCCCGGGCAACCAGCCACGGCTGTCGAGCTGGACCAGCGGCTGGGCACACTCCTTGTCAGTGGCGACTTTGGCGAATGGACTACTTTGATCCGCCAGAGAGTTCCATGCCGTTCGATTTTGTTCGTACGGATTCATCGAGACTCGTCCGTGTAGTTCACTGGCGGCAAGCCCAACATCTCGCGCACCTGCTTGCTGATACCGATCAAAGTCCCCCCTGCGGCATCGGGAAACAAATCGAGCCGCCGCAAGAACCCATGAATCTGCCCCAGGCATACGATCCGCCGTACGGTGACACCGGCCTCCTGAAGCTTGCTGGCGTACGCATGCCCTTCGTCACGCAGCGGATCATACTCGGCGGTCAACACGATGGCTGGGGGCAGGCCCTTCAGATCAGCGTGCAGCGGCGATGCGTAAGGCTCCTGTCCCTGTTCGGGCTTCTCCAGATAGTGGTCCCAGAACCACTTCATCGTCTCGGTCGTCAGGAAGTATCCTTTGCCGTTGTCGCGATAGGACTGGGTGTCGAAATTGTGATCGGTGATCGGATAGAGCAGGACCTGCACGGCAATCGCTGGACCGCCTCGATCACGGGCCATCAATGCGACCACCGCAGCCAGATTGCCCCCTGCACTGTCTCCACAGACGATCAAACGCGAAGGGTCACCGCCAAAGTTCTCAACGAACTTCGAGGCCCAGACTGTCGCCGCGTAGCAGTCCTCCGCAGCTGCGGGATACTTGTTCTCGGGAGCCAGACGGTAGTCGACCGAGATGACGATCGCTTCCAACGCATTGCACAAGCGGCGACAGATACCGTCATGACTCTTCGGAGATCCGACCACCCAGCCGCCGCCATGAAAGAAGACGACCGTCGGGAGCAGGTCTTCGCGATCCTCATCGACGAACGGTGAATAGACCAGTGCTGGCAGCTCGCCATCGGGACCGGGAATCCAGATATCCCGGATCTCAGCCACCGCTTCTTTCCGAGACTTCAGCGGAGCAACGAGGGCCCGCGCCTGTTCTGGAGAAACGGACTCCAGGGGAGTTCCGGTGGCATTGAATGCATCGAGGTAAGCACGAGCTTCGGGGGTCAGTGACATGTTCGCCATCTCAAGGAAGCCGCCCGCGACTTCCGCAGCGGCATGACGCAGTCTAACCGACATTGCCTGGAAACCCGAGTCCCGCACAGATCGGGAGAACTCCATGAATCAATCGATGTCTTAGTCTCTGATGGATCGACTCAAAGGAGGCCCCTGCGCAAATGCCCTAAGTGCGATTGACACCACGACATGGTGAGACATCCATCACATCTTCATGCATAGGCTGAGCAAGCGAATCGACACTTCTCGATCATGGTGACCACACCAGTTCTGGACTTCTGCATATCGCCCGCTAAGCTCGTAAGCAGTTCAACGGTCCAAGCCCCTCCCCCTTGATGGCAGCTCCATGAGTCTTCTGAAATTCGGCATCCTTGGTTGTGGTCGCATTGTGCAGCGGGGTTTAATTCCCGGCCTGAAAGGATCACAGCTGGCGGTGTTGCATGCCTTGGCCAGTGAGCGGCCCGGTGTCGCGAAGGAATGGGCCACCACGCACGGTGTGCCGCGTGCCTATGAATCCTATCAAGCAGTCCTCGACGACCCGGAAGTGGATGCGGTCTACATTCCGTGTACCGGGGAAGAGCACATTCGCTGGACGCTCGCAGCTGCGAAAGCCGGTAAGCATGTGCTGTGTGAAAAGCCACTGGCCCTCAACATGGAAGAGGCCCATGAGATGGTCGAGGCCTGTCGTTCGGCGGGCGTGATCCTGCAGGAAGCCTTCATGTGGCGGCATCATCCGCGTTCCAAGATGGCGCGAGATCTTGTTCGCCAGGGGGCCATTGGCCCTCTGCGGCAGATCGTCTCCAGCTTCTCTTTCGACATCGATCGCAATGACTGGCGTCTGCTCCCCGAGCGTGGCGGCGGAGCGATGTGGGACGTCGGCTGTTATGGGGTGAATTGCTCGCGGTACTTCACGGAAACCGAGCCGACGCAGATCGACTCCAGTGCTCATTGGTGGCCGACCGGTGTCGACATGACGATGCGGATCGGACTGACGTTCCCCGGTGATATCCTCGCCAACGTCGACTGCAGCTTCGAGTTGCCGTATCGCTGCCAGGCGGAAATCGTCGGCGAGAAAGGCACCATCCTGCTCGAAGACGCCTTCGTGCCACCCGATGTCAGCGTCCTCAAGATCAAGCGTGGTGTCGACAAGGACACCCCCTGGGAAGAGATCCAGATCCCGGCTGCGAATCAGTATGCCGAACAGGTCAACGATTTTTGCCGCTCAATTAACGCGGGCCACCTCGTCGATCCCGGAGAGGACGGCCTCGCCAACATGAAGGTCCTGGAGCTCGCTCACCAGCTCGCCGCCGGTCGCAGCTGATGATGTCGAGTCTGGATTGCCCCGCTGATCCTGTTTCACGACGCGCATGCGCGGATTGAGTTGGCATGCAACCTCAGCCCTGAGGGATAAGAAGATCTCGAGAACTGAGGTTTTTCGCCCCTTTGTGCCATCCCCTCAGGTGCGTAGAATGCTGACGCTCGCCCCCAGGCTTTGAAAGGAATATTCATGAATCCCACAAAGAACGACCTCCCGGCCAAGAAGCGATCGTCGCTGTGTAATCTCCTGAATGAACGACTGGCTGATCTGCTTGATCTGGGACTTCAAGCCAAACAGGCCCACTGGAACGTGAAGGGTCCGCAGTTCATCGCCCTTCACGAACTCTTTGATTCTGTCGCGGGCGACGTGACGGGTTTCGTCGACGATGTCGCCGAGCGGATCGTCGCACTGGGAGGCACAGCTGAGGGAACACTTCAGGTGATCGCCAAGCGGACATCACTCAAGAGCTATTCCACCGATATCACTAGCGGTCGCGATCACGTTGACGCCCTGTCCACTGCCATGGCGAACGTCGGCAAGCTCGTCCGTGCTGCGATCGACCAGGCCGACAAACTCGAAGACGCCGACACCGCCGATCTCTTCACGGGAATTTCTCGTGAACTCGATAAAAAGCTGTGGTTCGTCGAAGCTCATCTCCAGAACGACAAGTAAGCCAGCCTATGGCTCGACCCGGTGAGGCTGCTCGCCCCGGTCAAGAAGAGAAAAGAAGTTAGTATGGCAAGTCTGTTTGAAACGTTCCGCCTGAAGGATGTCGAACTCAAGAACCGCATCGGAGTCGCTCCGATGTGCCAGTATTCATCTGACAACGGTTTCCCGAACGATTGGCACTTTGTCCACCTGGGCTCGAGAGCCGTGGGGGGAGCCGGTCTGGTGATCGTGGAGGCCACAGCTGTGTCGCCGGAAGGTCGCATCTCTCCGGCCGACAGCGGCATCTATCTCGATGAGCATGTCGAGCCTTTTGCGAAGATCACTCGCTTCCTCAAGCAATATGGAGCAGTGCCCGGGATCCAGATCGCCCACGCTGGTCGCAAGGCCAGCGCCCACAAACCGTGGGAAGGCGACAATCATATTGAGACGGGCCACGGGGGCTGGGACACGATCGCCCCATCAGCGGTCGCGTTTGGCGGAAACCTCCCCAAGGTTCCCCAGGCCATGACGCTGGCTGACATCCAGCGAATTCAGCAGGCCTTCGTGTCCGCAGCCCAGCGTTCGCTGGCCTCCGGATTCGAGTGGTTGGAGCTGCACTTCGCCCATGGCTACCTCGCCCATGAGTTTTACTCGCCTCTCGCCAACCAGCGAACCGACAACTACGGCGGCAGCTTTGAGAACCGCATTCGTTTTCTGATGGAGACATTCCAGGCCGTGCGGAAAGTCTGGCCCGAACGTCTGCCACTCACAGTTCGTCTGTCCGTGACCGACTGGCTCCCCGGCGGTGTGACCGTGGAAGAGTCCATCGAGCTGACCCGCCGCCTCAAGCAGGCCGGCCTGGACCTACTCGATGTCAGCCAGGGGTTCGTCACCCCCGACATCTCTCAAATCCCCTGGGGGCCAGGGTTCATGATCCCCACCACCAGCCGCATCCGCCGCGAAACCGGCATCCCCACAGCTGCTGGCTGGATGATCACCGACCCGAAACTCGCCGACGACGCGGTCGGCGCTGGTGACACGGACCTGGTTCTCCTCGCCCGCGAACTCCTCCGCGACCCCTACTGGCCCTACCACGCCGCCGTCAAACTCGGCGTCGAGAACGCGTCCAACGTCCTGCCGGTCCAATACGCAAGAGCGGTCCGCCGATAGACCTAATGGCACAGTGCAATAAACCTCTCTTCGACTCATACTCAGTGTGGGCTCGCTCGGTGCGGTGGGTCAGGAGTTCCCAACCGCGAACACAAACGACTGCGCAGCGTGATCCAAGTAATCTGCTAACCATGCCATGTTTCAGTTGGCAGTTTAGTTCACGTTCAAGTTATGAATGTAACTCACTTCTTTGTGCCTAGTTCAGGGGCGAATGAGACTGCATACGATCCGATAAGTCCTCACGAAGGATCGCTCTCCACGTCTGTTCAGAACCGCACTGATGACACCGGAATTCAACAATGGCCGATGTCTTGTCACTGGGCAACGAAAGAGTGATCCGTCGCTGGCATCTCGGGCAATCCACTTCCCATTCTTGGTTTGAGTTCAGCCTTGCCACATAAATATAGTCGCCTCTAACCCAAGCCCATGCGATCTTGACAAAAACATACGCAATAATCAGAGATACCATCAAGCCAATCGTAGCGGTCAACACGAGCCCTTTTGACCACTTCATCACTTCCGTGCAGACGGCCACTCCTAAGAAGAATGCCATCAGAAGAATCGTCCAGCAGACCCTGAACAACTTCTGCCGCGGCGTCGAAGCAATCGGCTCCTTTCGCTCTACAGGTGGAGGTTTGGTTCGATCATTCAAGATTACAATTCCAAGGGGTACCACGAGCAGGATCGCGAAGATCACCACTTGATCGAACGGATCGAGCCTCATCAGATGCCCCCCCCTCCGTATTAGATTGAAACCTACTTATTGACCGAGGCGGGACTCGAACCCGCACGACCCTTTCGAGTCTCGGGATTTTAAGTCCCCATTGGTCATTGCCTCTTCGTGTTTCGTCTTATCGACTTACGGTGACGGTCTGAAGTGGGTCGCACCAGATTTGCACCGAACGATGGTACTCATCTTGGTCAACAAATGACAATCATATTCCCGCCCGGCTACGCCTTAAGACTTGCCATGTGCAGTTGATCGAGGACCATTTTGACAAAATCCCATACATCCCCGGTCTTTCCTTCTGTAGTACGAATCAATTTGGCCATACTTGCCGCCCTCTCGATCTTATTGCCTGAGAATGGAATTCCTGACCGCTGTTTTTCAAGCCATCCCTCCAATTCTCCTACGGGAACAAAGAAAACGCCCATTGCTTGGCACTGGTTCACAACGTCTTGCATTTCGTCGCAAATGTCCTTGTTATCAGAGTAGGACGAGATCCCACCATTCTTCAATCGAACAGTTCTTTTCAACTCACTCTCAAGTTCCTTCAACTTACGTCTCAGAACATTGTCTTCCCCGCCTGACCACTGACCGAAACTCTCAGAGAGTTCCTTAAGGCGACGTTGTGCTTCTTCCGCTGTCATCAACGGATGTAACGCCATGAGTCTCTGGGAAAGCTTCGTCACTTTCTGAATGAGGTCCTCTGGATCGCTCGCCGCCGATTCAATGATCGGCTTCAGCTTGCTTTGATCACAAATCAAGTCCAAGTCAGCAATGATCGCAACCGGAATATCTAACGACCGAAAGAACTGCAAAGGCTCTAAAAAACCTCCGGTTCCACCTACGGGAACGATATGAACTTCTCTCGATGGGTAATCTGGAATTGACTCCAATGCCGCACGGTAGACTTCTCGATCACCTTCACTCTCCACAAGTATCACAGCCTTGGAAAAGATACCGTCCAATACCGACTCGGCTCTTCTTCTTGGGTTCTGTAATTTCTTGATGTTGTCGCCTTGCAAAAGCTTGGCATGGAATTGGCCTTCACTCTGCCTAAGTCTTATCACTGTTACTTTACGATTCGTGTCAAGAATCCCTCTCAACACTTGACTACTGTGAGTTGCGACAAATGTTGCATGATCGCTACGTGCCTTCGATCCAATGA
>JAXMBW010000023.1:0-44032 GCA_046349675.1 Planctomycetaceae bacterium
TTATCATGATTGGGTGTAATGGGGGTGTTCATCCAGCCGCTGAAAAACGATGGGGTATCGGAGTTCCTCGAACACGCGAAATCCCATTCCCTGGTAGAGCTGGATGGCGGGGTGATTTCGCTCGTCGACGTTTGTGGCAAATCGTTCGATTTGCCTCTCGCTTGCCAGTTGGAAAAGTGCTTTCAGTAGCCGCGTTGCCCAGCCTTTTCTGCGGTGGTGTTCCGCCACTCCCAGGTAGTGGATGCAATATCCGGCGGGTTCGTCATCGCGTTGTTCTCGCGTGGCAACAACAATTCCTGCTGCCTCGCGATCTGTTTCGGCGACTAAGATGACGGTCTCTTCGTGTGCTCGGTTTTCGATCCAACTCTGAAGAAGACCTTGCGGTCGGCGAAGTGGAATCGACTCTGGAAGGTCGAGTGACTGCGTCAGAGTCCTGGCGATCAGATCGCACAACTGGGAGTGGTCTGATTCGACGAAGGCCTGTCGAATCGCGATATCCGGCTGGTCGTCGGGGACATATCCCTCGAGCGTCTCGCGTCCCATTGGGAGAATAGATGTGGTGATGGGAAATCCCAGCTCGGCAAGAATGTCACGTTCTCTCTCTCCTGCGGGGCCGTAGATATCAACCGCTCTTGCTCCCTGGGATTTCGCCCAATGAATCGAGGCCTCCCACAAAGACTGCCGGTGCTCTCGAGGGGTTCCGTGAAAACAGGGGGAGGGGATCAATGTCACCACACCATCCCCATCTTGTGAGGCCACGACCAGTTGGTCGACGCCTTCTTGAAGATCGAGGGAGATCAGTCGAGTCGCCTCGTCAGCGATTCCTGATACGAATTCCGCCAAGAATGGATCGAGCCCGCTCTGCTTGAGCAGCTGCTCACGTGTGTGAATGCGAACTGGCGAACGCTGCGTCATGTCTGCACTCCAGATGAATCGATCTACTGCATGATATCGTGAGTGTGGTTCCTCTCAGAGCATTAATCACTTCAGGAGAAACGAAGCCGGAGCAGCACTCTTTGCCGATGCCTTTACCATGACGGGTACTCCCGATTGCCTGTCGATGGGGTATTGCTTAGATAACCTGCTTGTTTGCCAAGCAGCGGGCGATCACGGTGTCTCAGGTCGTCGCAACAGGAGGTCATCTTGTCTGGATCATTGACCTCCACACTCTCTCACCGTTTACGGCCTCGGATCTGGCTGCTGATTCTGGTGACGTTGGAGATGAGCGGTCTGACCGTGCTGAGGGCGGGAGAACTCTCTCCCGTCGAACAGCTGGGCAAGCAACTCTTTTTTGACACCAATCTGTCGTCGCCGCCTGGGCAGTCGTGTGCGTCATGTCATGCTCCCGAAGTTGGCTTCACGGGGCCCGATTCGGCCATTAACCAGAGCATCGGCGTTTACCCCGGAGCTGTGCCAGAGCGATTCGGCAATCGCAAGCCGCCGACGGTGGCGTATGCGTCATTCAGCCCGAAACTCAGCTACAACGACCACGACAACGTATATGTCGGAGGTCAGTTCTGGGACGGGCGGGTCAACGATCTGGTGGAGCAGGCGAAGGGGCCGTTTCTGAATCCCCTCGAAATGAACAATGCCTCCGCAGCCGAGGTCGTCGACAAGGTCCGGAACGCTGACTATAGAGCCCTCTTTGATCGAGTCTACGGGAGTCAGACCCTCGCGGGCTCCGATACGACGAGGGCCTTTGACCAGATCGCCCGGGCGATCGCCGCCTACGAAACTTCGCGCGAAGTGAATTCGTTCGACTCCAAGTACGACTTCTATCTGGCCGGTCGGGTCCAGCTGACAGACGCAGAGGCACGAGGACTCAAGCTCTTTGCGGAGCAGGCGAACTGTACCGCGTGCCATCCCCATGAGCGCCGGGCGGACGGCTCTCCCCCACTGTTCACGAACTTTACGTACGTCAATGTCGGGGTTCCGCAGAACACGGCAAACCCGTTCTATCGAGCCCCACGTTCCGTGAATGCCGAGGGGGCTCAGTTCCGCGACCTGGGGCTGGGGAATGTTCTGCAGGACGTGTCACAGAACGGGAAGGTCAAAGTCCCCACGCTGCGGAATGTCGCGAAGAAACCTCACCCCGCGTTCGTCAAAGCGTACCTGCACAACGGACACTTCAAGAGCCTGAAGGAGGTTGTTCACTTTTACAACATTCGCAACTCAAGGCCCGACGACTTCGGCGATCCCGATGTTGCGGAGAACGTGAACCGCGATGAGCTCGGCAACCTCGGACTGAAGGCGAATGAAGAGGACGACGTGGTCGCCTTCCTGGAGACGTTGTCGGATGGTTACGTGATCGAGGCGAAAGAACCGAGCGTTCCGGTCAAACCGGCATCAATCGAAACCACCGGAGAGAAAGATCGCTTTCGTAGTGCTCGCGAGGTGATTCGCGTCTCTCGATTTCGCGGTGGCATCCCACGAATGGCAGCTGGGACTCACATCGAGCAGCGATAGACCGCTCGGTGTGAGTCACATCGCATTACACCCATTGACTACTTCCGCCAGGGAAAGATCGCCTGCAGCTTTCTGTCTCGCAGCAGCAGTCCCAGCCACAATACGGCTCCGAAGATCACCGGAATGTACCAGGGCTCGCTGTGAGTGACATGTGTCGCCACCGCACCCCCGAGATAACCAGTTAGTAGTATCGCCCCCAGAATCGCAGTGCGTGGGATCAAGTACAACACGACACTCACCAGAAGCGCTGCACCGATGAAGTGCAGAGACGTCCCGGTGTACCCGTACTTCGCGGAATTTTGCACGAAATCAGGATGCTGTATAAACATCAGGCCCCCGGCCATGACCAGCAAGAGCGAAGGTAATACGGAGAGCACTCGCCCGATCCAGAGTGCGGCCGGCGAAACGGGCGGGGTTTGATCAGTGGTCGACATGTGGCTTCACTCCGGGTGGAACGGGTTCCTCAATGAGCATGAGGAGTGCGAAGAGGATACGCTGATCATTGGGGTTTGCACATCTCGTTCCAGCGCTGCTGCATCAGTTCCGGCGTGACCTTCTCGATTTCATGCCAGAGCACCCACTCATGGCCAAACGGGTCGCGAACCGAGCCACAGCGATGACCATAGAACTGGTCCTGGGGCGGCATCACTCGCGTTGCTCCCAGCGAGACGGCATGCTCGACAGCCTGATCAGCGTTTGACACTTTGAGCGAGAACTTCGTCGCGCTCCCGCCGAGAGTTTCAGGGCTCTTGTTGTATGCGGGGTACTCATCAGCCAGCATCAGCATCTGGCCCGAGATCATGAGCTCTGCATGCCCGATCTTTCCGGACTGCGGATCGACCAGTCGAAACAGTTCCTCCGCCCCGAATGCAGATTGGTAGAACTCGATCGCGGCCTTCGCATTCGTCACGGTGAGGTAGGGAATTAGAGGTGAGTATGGCACAGATGTCGTCATGGTTCGGATCTCAAAGCAATTCAAAAGAGTAAGAAATCAGGCGGGATCATCCAGCGGCTGGATCAGGTCGGTCTCCCACGTCGCGGAATCGGGCCCCGACTCGGGGCCGATGCGGTAGTACTCCCACACATCATCGGCCGGGACCAGTTCCTGCGAAATGAGCCAGTCGGTGAACTCCTGCCACGCGGATTCGAGCCCCTCGTACGGACCGTGATAGACCGTCGTCGCGACCTTGGCCGCTCGCAGTTGACCCGGGACCACACGACCCGCAGCTGTCACAGTGGAATTTAAGGGAACGCCAACCTCAAAGTCGAACACCTCCGGGTCGAGCCGAAAATGGTGCGTAAAGAGTGGGCCCGCGGGGGTGAGTCCCTGTGCGGTCACCGTGGCGATGACTTCGCCAATCGCGGGCCCCATGACTTGTTGAATCTCCGCCTTCGGTACGACCATGCGGATAACAGCTGTGCGGCGTTTCATGGTCTGTGACAGGTGCGGCGGGTCGATCATCTCGGACTCCGATGAGAGAATTGCGAGGCTGTGCCGTACTTCCACGATCAGAGCGACCGCATGCCGCGTGTCGAAGCGATCATTACACTCGGGGCAATCTGAAATTGGACGATGAAGCCGGGAAGAAATGCGGAATCTTGATCGAGATCATCGATCGCATAATTCACTCAAGTTGTCGTTGTTCGACCGGTTTGATTATGCCCCCCGGGAATGCGGATCACAACAGGTTTGTTCCATGATTTGATTTTCGACAGGACCTCACAGCTCATTCCGATCTGGCGGCAGCCAAGAGATTTGTCGAGAAGCCGATTACCCCGTCGTGGTGGGAGTTGCAGCCGCTGTGTGACTCTGCTTGAATGGCAGGAGCCGATTCTGGCTGGGAGAATTGATTCATGATGTTTTCGTCCAAGGTGTTCCGCACAAGTGCCTGGAGCTGTCTCGCTCTGGCGATCTGGGCTTCGGTGGCAACAGCTGCGGAACCGACGTTCCGGTCCGAACTGGTCTTCCCACTGCACAAGCAGCACAACCATGCTCCCGGGATTGCGGAGCTTCCTACCGGTGACTTGCTGATCTCCTGGTACCGGGGCTCGGGCGAGCGCAAGGCCGATGATGTCGCGATCTTCGGCTCGGTCCAAAAGAAGGGACAGACCACCTGGGGCGAGACGTTCCTGATGGTCGATACCCCCGGCTTCCCGGATGGAAACACCGCTCTGCACGTCGACTCGCAGAATCGCTTGTGGTTGATCTGGCCACTGGTGATCGCGAACACCTGGGAGTCCTGTGTGCCTTCATACCTCATCGCGGATAAGTTCGATGAGAAGGGGCAGCCGGTCTGGTCGAAGCCGGGCACGATCTGGCTGAAGCCCGATGACTTCAACGAAGAGGGCCAGCAAGGCTTGGTGGAGTTCGTGAAGCGCAGCGTTCAGGAAAAGCCGCTGACTGAAGAGCAAAAGGCCAAGCTGGTGATCTTCCGCGAGCGTCTGGCCGACAAGCTCTATCAGCGTCTGGGCTGGCAGGTCCGCTGCAAGCCGACCGTACTGCCCAGCGGACGGATGATCCTACCGCTCTATTCGGACACTTACTCGTTCTCACTGATGGCGATCAGCGACGACAACGGCGCGACCTGGAAGGCCAGCAAGCCCCTGATGGGCTTCGGCAATATCCAGCCGACCGTGCTGCGTCGAGATGACGGAACGCTCGTGACCTACATGCGTGAGAACGGTCCGGTTCACAAGATCCGAGTGGCGGAGTCCAAGGACGAAGGGATGACCTGGGGCCCGGTCGGCAACCTGCCGATCCCGAACCCCGGAGCGGGTGTCGATGCCGTGCGGCTTCAGAACGGTCACTGGTTCCTCGTCTACAATGATCAGACCGATGGACGGAACTCGCTGGCAGTTTCGATTTCGACCGACGAAGGTCGCAGCTGGACCGACCCCAGTGGCAAGAATCCGAACACGAAGACTCGCCACCTCGAGCACCAGCCCACCGGCTCGTTCCACTATCCCGCTGTCATTCAATCGAAAGACGGACTCATCCACGTGGTCTACAGCTACTTTGTCGATGAAGGCAAATCGATGAAGCACGCCGTGTTCAACGAGGAGTGGGTCGGAGCGGAATCGAAGTAACTGACCGCTCAAAGACGCATCGAGTTCGCACGCGCGGACTCGGTGCATCTTGAATCCGGACAGAATCCCGGCCAGAATGACTCTGCGCCTCGCCTACTTTTCATAGCGGCGGTCATCGAGTTTCACGAGTGGTGAGATTGTGAACGCTGCGGAGTCATTCATGCGTCGCTTGTTGACCTTCGCACGAGGGAATCGTCTTCCCACCTACAAAACCGAGGAAGAGCGGGACGGCTTGCGGGCAGCCGGGCGGTTTAATGCCCAGCTGCTCGACTTTCTGCGTGACAAGGTGCAGGTTGGCGTCACGACAAACCAACTCGACAAGCTGGCCGAGACCTACACCCGCGACCACGGCCACATTCCTGCCTGCTATGGCTACCAGGGCTATCCGAAGTCGATCTGTACCAGCGTCAACGAGGTCGTGTGCCACGGCATACCCAATGACGTTCCGCTGAAGAGTGGCGATATCGTCAATGTCGACTGCACGACGATTGTCGGCGGGTGGTATGGCGACTCTTCGGAGACGTTTCTGATCGGCGATGTCTCCCCTGAAGCGCGCCGACTGGTCCAGTTGGCGTTCGATTCCCTGTGGCTCGGGATCGGCGTACTTAAGCCGTATAGCGCTGTGATCGACATTGGAACGGTGATCGCACGGTTCGGACGCCAGAATGATTTGGGAATCGTCGAGAACTTCCAAGGCCACGGCATCGGCCGTAAGTTCCACCAGGACCCCGGCGTTCCGCACGTCCCGATTCGTAAGAGTCGCAAGGACATCCTCGCCCCGGGCGTCTGCTTCACGATCGAGCCGATGGTGAACCTTGGTGGCAAAGACACCGACGGCCCGCTATCTGACGGTTGGACCGTACTGACCAAGGACCGTTCACTCTCCGCCCAGTTTGAGCATCAGATCCTGATGACCGAAGAAGGTCCGGAAATTCTGACGATGACGAAAAACGGGCCGAAACCCGGGCATCAGTTCTAGTTTGACGCGAACCGAAAACGGCGTGTTTGCATCGGAAATCAGCGTTTTTTCACGCGTTTTTGGCGAACTTTCAGCTGCCTTGCCGAAGATCCGCCTTCTCGGGGGTGGTGGGGTAGGTTTTTGGATTTCTCTCGCGTTAAACTGAAAGCACTGAACAGGAACAGAAGCTAGGGTCTCTCTGACCGCCCCTGTCCGCCAGCCTCCCCGCTGACGTTTTGGCATTTCGGAGAGATTCGCATGTTGGCCCCTGTTTCACGCGTTGACCGTCCGCAATCTTCCTCGAATCAGTTCGTGGATTGTTCCGACACGGTGATGCAACTCCTTCAAACCGAATTCGAACTCGACGGTCCCTTGATCGACATCAACGAACTCCAGGCCAACGTCCAGCGCGCACCTCGTGGCAAGGTGGTCGCGGTGATGCCCGCTTATAACGCTGCGGCCACGCTTGAACGCACTGTGGCTGACATTCCTCCCGGTTCGGTCGACGAGATCGTGCTGGTCGACGATTGCAGCCGCGACTCAACGGCCAACCTGGCCCGCCGCATGGGGCTGAAGGTCATCGTCCACGATAAGAACAAAGGCTACGGCGGCAACCAGAAGACCTGTTACCAGCTGGCTCTGGAACTCGGCGCGGACTACGTCGTGATGATCCATCCCGACTACCAGTACGACAGCCGAGTGGTCGGTGCCGCTGTGGAGTTCCTGCGTCTGGGGACCTGCGATGTGATCCTCGGATCGCGTATTCGTACTCGCCAGGAAGCCCTCGCGGGGGGCATGCCTGTCTGGAAGTACATCGCCAACCGCATCCTGACCACGATCGAGAACATCGCCTTGGGGCAAAACCTCGGCGACTTCCACAGCGGTTTCCGCGCTTACAGCCGGGCCGTGCTGGAAAAGGTCCCGTTCGAGCGGAACACCGACGACTTCGCCTTCGACACCCAGTTCCTGGCCCAGGCCGTCCACTTCGGCTTCAAGCTCGGCGACATCCCGGTGCCGGTGCGGTACTTCGACGAAGCGTCGAGCATCAACTTCCGCCGCTGCATCACCTACGGCCTGACCACCCTGCAAGTCATGGCCGAGTTCTGGCTCCACAAGCTGCGGATCAAGAACTGCCCCTACTTCAAGCCCAAGGGCGAGGCGTAAGCCGGACTGACACGCCTGCCCAGATATCAGTGTCGACTCATTTCACCCCGCGCCCTTTCAAGGTCGCGGGGTGTTTTACTTGATCTGGTTCGCTTATCTGTGATTCACTTGGACTCTCTTCAGCGCTCATTCAATAGACCTGTGATTCGAGTTACCACTCCTTCTGCCACTCGCCGACCTCCTTCGTGGCAGTAAAAACGAATCCCCTTTCGTATTCTCTGGCGGTGCCAGTCTCTCATCTCTTTCACCGATACAAACATTCTCGCAGGCAAATCAACGCCCGTGGGTAACGGATGATCGTCAGGTAAAGATCGCCACTCCTGGTCGCAGAAGTCGGTGTAAATCATGTACAGCGTGAGAGGCATGATGTCACTCGCATAGGCAAAATCCCATCGGATTCCATTGCAAATGCTTGCCTTTCGACCACCTTCTTCAGGGGAAAAGATACGTATCACTGCCTCAAAGTCATTCGTGTAGTGGCTCAGAATACTCACCACACTCTCCATGTGTGAATCCTCAACCCGATTAGCTGGAAGCCATTTCAGCAATACAAATTACAAAAGTGAAGGCGCTGGGACTCGAACCCAGGACCTACGGGTTAAAAGTCCTTCGAACAGGTGCGAAATCCCATGGGTAAAGCGGTGTTTCCCACCCAGTGATGCCCGGCGATTCAAATCATACCAGTGATGACGAACTGGCTCGGGTTATCAGGGCATGGCCAACACTCCCTATACATCTGCGAGCGGCGGTGCTGGCTCTGATTCAGACTGCGGAATGATCCGGGCAACTCTGCGAGCTACGCCATAGTAGTCACTTTCGAAATCGTTGGAAGGGAAATCGCAATTTATGAGCCATTAAGAACAGCACTGCAGGAATTGCAATCTGAGCTTGAGGTTCCAGCGTCGCAGTTGGAGATTGACATAGAGGATGATAATGGATGGCAATTTCAAGCGTCCGGTTACCATGCTCACGCTCTCCTTTAGGGAAACTGTCTCGCTTCTATTAGTTACGAGGATCAACCGAGACCGGGAATGTATCCGGAGTGGCTGGCGCGACTTTGTCTGTTACACTTAGTCTTTTGCAATCGACGCTGATGGCCTTTACTCGGATAAGATGAGTCCGACGCGGAGCAAAGAATGAGTGACCGCCCTTCTGAGAACGACCCAGGTCCGAAAGAGAAACAGACCGAGCACCAGAGAGAGAAGGAATGGTTCGAGTCTTTGGACTACAACACCAGAAAGAACTATGAAGTTGCGTATGAATATTCCAAAGAGCAGCGGGCAGAAGTGCTGGATGCATGGGGACGAGTCGAGCGAAAGATTGAGCTTGTCCTGGGGGCCTCCGCGACCTTTGGAGGCTGGTTGTCGCTGAATCAAGACAAGCACCATATCCCGCAAATGTGGATTTCAGTGTCTGGTGTCCTGTGTGTTGCCGCAGCGTTTCTATCCGGCTATGCCTTGGTGAAGTGGAGGAGGCCGATGTCAGGGTCCTTGAAGACGATCATCAAATTCACAGAGGGGGACAAAAACGTAAAGGCACTTGTCGCTGCACACACACACACCATGAGCGCACAGTATCGGGAACTACTCTCAGAGAGAGCCTACTTAATGAGAATTGCATGCGGGCTTCTGGGAGCGGCGATTCTCACCGCATCAGTGAGTGCGATCACTCGATGATATTCCGCTCTCGAGGGTACAGCGTAGACTTAATCTCGCGAGGGCGGAATTCAATTGTTTGATCCATCTCCCTGAGGGCTTCGAAGTCCTCGTCATCATCTCCACCCCCGGTAGCATTATGGAAGTCAGGGTTTGTGGGTATTGGGGTGTATGCTTGCGGCTTCTCTGCGACTTGGTCATCAGTTTTTTTTTTCTGCTCATCGCTCATTTGGATTTTCTTTCAGATCTTGGAGGGACCCTAACTTCTTTTACTTCACGTCAGGTCAAGTCGGCGAGCTCGTACACTGGCCGGCCTGGCAGGCCGGCCAGTGGTCCCAGTGAGATTCCAGCTCGGCGACCGATCCGCAGCGATATCGGCTGACGCGGCCATTTTGCAGCATGACCAGCTCGATCACGCCTAGGCTGCGTGCTCGTGCTCGATGACCAGCTCTGTGAACTTCACGCCCAGAGCGTCGGCGATCTTCTGGATCGTGTCCGTCTGGATCTCACTGTCGCCGTTTAACAGTTTTACGAGTGATGGCTGATGAATACCCGTGCGGCGCGACAATTCGCTTTTCGACACGTTCTGATCGCTCAGGACGCAGAGAATGTTCTCTTTGACCGTTCTCGCCATTTCGCTCACTTCCATGCCTCCATTGTGCCCGAAAGCGTCGATTCGTCCACAGGACACCTGGGAAAACCGGCGACGGAATATGGAGCTACGGACACGCAGTCCGTAGCTCCTTCCTGAAATGAAGGCGCTGGACTCGAACCCAGGACCTACGGATTAAAAGTCCGTTGCTCTACCGACTGAGCTACGCCTTCGGTGTGAGGCGGCGTTGACGCAAAGGCCACCGCCGCTTCAAGGGTGAGAATCATAGGTGGGAACAGCTGTGTCAGCCAGTCAGCGGGCGGGGTTTTGCCTTTGGCAAACGGGATTTGACCGTCGGGTGATCCGGCTGGGCGTGGAGAGTCCCGAATCACTCGATGATGCGAAAGATAGAGAACAGAGCCGGAAGCGTCAGCCCGGAGCCGGAGTGCATGCCCAACTTCGAACACTCCGGGCGCTGACGCTTCCGGCTCTCAAATCGACTGACCATCGCACTCTCCCGGGGCTATTCATTCGAAGACACCGGCCGTCCCGCGGGGTTCGGTTTTCTCCCGGATGTTGGTTCCGGCTCCCGCGACGGCTAGAATGATTTGCAGGCTTGCGGTATTCCGAGCCTTCCCACCCCGATCGCCCGCCATAAAAGGAAACCTTCCATGAAGCGATTGACTGCTGCTGTATTGATGCTGATGGGTCTGGCCACGTTCATGACCGCCGAAGACAAAAAGGAGGCTGCCGTGCCAGCTGCTTTGAATTTCAAAATGAAGTCACTCGACGGCAAGGAAGTGGACCTGGCCAAGAAGTACGAGGGCAAGGTGGTCCTTGTCGTCAACGTCGCCAGCCAGTGCGGGCTGACCCCGCAGTACAAACCGCTGGAGACTTTGCACAAGCTGTACGAGAAGGACGGGTTCGTCGTGATCGGGTTCCCCTGCAACCAGTTCGGGGCTCAGGAGCCCGGCACAGCTGAGGAGATCCAGGAGTTCTGCAAGTCGAACTACGACGTGTCGTTCGACCTGTTCTCGAAGATCGACGTGAACGGCGAGAAGGCCGCCCCGCTCTACAAGTACCTGACCGGGAAGGACACCAACCCGAAGTTCGCTGGCCCGATTGGCTGGAACTTCGAGAAGTTCCTGATCGGCCGCGATGGCAAGGTCGTCGCCCGCTTCAAGCCCCCCGTCTCACCCGACTCGGAAGAGGTCGTGAAGGTGATTGAAGCGGAACTGGCGAAGAAGTAATTCGCTGCGTTTGCAACTCATGAAATGACCACAGCCCCGGTGTTGGCCATGCCACACCGGGGCTGTGTTGTTTCGCAACGAGCCGCATCCTACCACCGCAGAGGAGCCTGCCAGCTTTCCTTGAGGTCGGCGAGGGCGGAGTCGATGAGAGTCGCTCCAGTGGTGCCGGTGATCTTGAGGCGGGGGGTATCGGTCACACGACCGATGTGGATGGCCGGGGTGCCCGCGGACTGGAGTAGCGTCAGGACCTGATCGGCCTTGTCGGCGGGGACTTCGAGTACGAAGCGGGTCTGGCTCTCCGAGAAGAGAGCATCGACTGCGTCCTGCGACTGCGGACAAACGCCCGCGATCGATGCCTCGACACCGAGCCCACCGGCAAAGGCCATCTCGGCCAGTGCGACTGCGAGACCGCCTTCGCTGAGGTCGTGACAGCTGCGAACCAGGCCGGCTTTGAGGACGGAGTGAACAGCCTGGAGGGTCTTCGGAGCCTGAGCAAAGTCGACGCGTGGGACCGTGCCACCTTCCAGACCCTGCACGAAGGCAAAGTGGCTGCCGCCCAGTTCCGACTTGGTCTGGCCGACGAGAATCAACCGGTTGCCAGCCGCCTTCAGGTCCATCGTCACCGCGTTCTCAACGTTGTCGATCTGGCCGATGGCCGAGATCAGCAGCGACGAGGGGATGGTGATGACCTGCTTCTGGCCGTGAGCATCGTCGTACTTGAACTCGTTATTGAGCGAGTCCTTACCGCTGATGAACGGCGTGTTGTAGGCCAGGGCGGCGTCGTGGCAGCCGAGGGCGGCCCGCACCAGCGAACCCAGCGTTTCGGGCCGTTCGGTGTTGCCCCAGCAGAAGTTATCGAGGATCGCGATCTGCGACGGGTCGGCCCCCACTGCCACACAGTTCCGCAGCGATTCATCGATCGCAGCTGCGGCCATCCAGTAGGGGTCGAAGTCGCCGTAACGCGGGTTCATCCCGTTCGAGATGACCGCCCCGCGCATCGAGCTGAGGTCGGGCCGCACGACAGCTGCGTCGGACGGGCCATCGTGGGCCACGCCGACGAGCGGCTTGACGACGCTACCGGCCTGGACCTCGTGGTCGTACTGGCGAATGATCCACTCTTTGGAGCAGACGTTGAGCGAGCCGAGGATGCGTTTGAGTGTCGCGTTGAAGTCATCGGCCCCTGTGGACTTGGTGGTCACACTCTTCGCGGACAGAGTCGCGGACTCCTTCGGCGGCAGGTAAACCGCCTCGCGATTGACTGGTGGTCGCCCATCGTGCAGGAACGACATCGCGACGTTGCCGACCGGCTCACCGTGGTAGAACAGCCGCAGCCGCTTGTCGTTCGAGAACTTTCCAAAGGCGACCGCTTCGACACCTTCCGACGCACACAACTGGTGGAACTCGTCCCACTTCTCGGGTGGCACGGCGAGGACCATGCGTTCCTGAGCTTCGCTGATCCAGATCTCGGTGTAGGACAGTCCGCTGTACTTGAGGGGGCACTTGTCGAGCCACACCTCAGCGCCGCCCTCTTCACCCATCTCACCGACGGCACTGCTGAAGCCGCCCGCGCCGCAGTCGGTGATCGCGCGATAGAGGCCGCGGTCACGAGCTTCAAGAATCACGTCAAGGATCATCTTCTCCTGGACAGCGTTCCCGATCTGCACTGCTCCGCCCGACAGGGTTTCGCTTTCTTGCGTCAGTTCTGCTGAGGAGAAGGTCGCGCCGTGGATGCCGTCACGCCCCGTGCGGCCACCGACCGCCACGATCAGGTCACCAGCTGCGACGGATTTCTCGCTCATCCCAACAGGCAGCAGAGCGACGTTGCCACAGTAGACCAGCGGGTTGCCGATGTACCGCTCGTCAAAGAACACCGAGCCGTTGACCGTCGGAATCCCCATGCGGTTGCCGTAGTCACGGACCCCAGCCACGACGCCGCGCATGACAGTTCGCGGGTGCAGCACGCCGGGCGGCAGCTCGCTGTCGGGCGTATCGGGCGGGGCAAAGCAGAACACGTCGGTGTTGCAGACGGGCTTGGCTCCCATCCCCGTTCCGATCGGATCGCGGATCACGCCGCCCAGACCGGTGTTGGCTCCGCCGTAGGGCTCGATGGCCGACGGGTGGTTATGCGTTTCGACCTTGAAGCAGATGTCGAACTTGTCGTTGAACTTCACGACACCGGCGTTGTCCTTGAAGACACTCACGCACCAGTCGTTGGCGCCGAACTTCTTGCGGAGCGTCTGCGTGGCACCGAAGACGGTTTCCTTCAGCATGTTCTCGAACTGCCGCGGGCCGTTCTCATCGCGGTAGGCGATGCGTCCCTTGAGCGTCTTGTGCGAGCAGTGCTCGCTCCACGTCTGGGCAACAGTCTCCAGCTCAATATCAGTCGGATCACGTTGCTGATCGGCAAAGTGTTTCTGAATCGTCTGCATCTCGACCAGACTCAGGTAGAGCTGGCCGTGCTTGCTGAGATGCATCAGGGCTGCGTCGTCCATCGCACGGATGGGGACTGTCGTCAGCTTGAACTTGTATTCGGATCCGACCGCGATTGAGGAGAGCTTCAACGGTCCGTGGAGCAACTGCTCGATGGCGTCGTTGGCGAGCACGCGACGGCTGAGTCGCTGCAGGTCGGCGGGAGCTGCGTCGGAGTTGATCCAGTACTTGCGGCAGGTCGCCACGCGGGTGACCGCCAGCCCTTGCGACTGGAGGGCCTTCGAGGCGGTCTCGGCGACGTTGTCGGTCACACCCGGTTTGAGTAGCACGTTGACCAGCTGGAGCGACAGCGTCTCGTTCGGTAGAGCATCCGACCCGGCAGCTGCGGGGAGTGTCCGAATGCGGCAGGTCTCGACGACGCCATCGGCCAACAGCCGCGCCACGCGGGTTTTGACCGTTGCCTCGTCGAGGTCGCCTTCAACCAGGAAGGACCGCGACGCCCGGATGGCCCGGATGCTGGCGGCTCCTTGAGCCTGGGCCTCGGCCAGAACACGTTGCCCCTCACGGTCGACTTCGCCCGCGATCGGATGAATTTCCACTTCCCAGAGCATCGGCTCCGCCCCTGTCCACTTCAACGCCAAAAAACAGTGAAGCGGGCATCATAGTCGGTCAGCTACCGGCGATTCGAGTCAGCGACGAAAACACGTCAAACATGGCCGATGCGGAGTGCAAATTCGGCCTAACTGCAAGAGCGGTTGATACTTGTCACAGGCGAAAAATTCCTCACCACAAAGTCACGAAGACACAAAGGAAAACATCGGAGAGGAGCAACTGCCATCCCTCTTTTTCTTCGTGCCTTTGTGCCTTTGTGTCTTTGTGGTGAAATGCTTTTCACTTCACGCAAACAGGCTTACTCCGGCGAAGGAGTGCCGTACAGGATCTCGTCGGTGATGCGTTGGACCTTGCCTTCGCGGTCAACACACGCGAGGCAGCTGTAACCTCGGGCGACCTGGATGCCATCGCGGAAGACTTCGTACTCGTGTTCGAGCTTCGCGGGGGTCAGCCGGGCGATTCGGGTGCGGATTGTCAGCTCATCGTCGAAGCGGGACGGCACCTTGTAGTGGCACTCGATCTTCACCACGACGAGGAAGAAACCCCGCTCCTCCATGGTGCGGTAGTTGCCGCCCTGCGCCCGGAAGAGTTCCGTTCGGGCCAGCTCAAAGAAGTTGAAATAGTTCGCGTGATGCAGGTACCCCATTGCATCGGTTTCGCAATACCGGACGCGGACCTTGATCTCGTGGGAGTCGTTGGACATGAACGGGCTTTCCAGGCGGTTGTGTCGAGCGAGAACCGAATCATCGTGATCGTGAGGAAATCAGGCAACTCAGGAGAGTGGGAAGAGGCTGATAGCGAATGGCTGATGGCCAAGGGCCAGTGGGAGGGGGACTTGTCCCGAGGATGATTCTCTCGGACTCGCTTGAACCCGTCAGCAATCCCGGTCAGAGTGACACCATACAGCATCCTGTTGGGGTCGCAGAAAGTCGCGTGATGAAATTTGCCAGTGCCGGTAACCAGGAATCCCAGACCAAATCAGCGATTCGCGAAGCGGCCATGGCCATCGAGAGGCAGCTGTCGGGACAGACCCCAGATCTGGCGTTTGTGTTTGTGACTCACCACCACACGACTGATCCGGGCTTTGGACGCCAGCTGTATGCAGCCCTCGGTGCGAAGGTCATGGTCGGATGCACCGCCGAGTCGGTCGCCAGCAACGGACTGGAATACGAGAACGGTCCGGCGATCTCGGTGTGGGCGGCATGTCTGCCGGGTTGTCATCTGGATGCGTTCCACATCTCGTTTCGTCGGACGCCGGATGGGTTATTGGCCATCGGGGCTCCTTCAGCGGAAGAAGCCACGCCCTCTCCGCGAGCTGCGTTTCTGCTGGGCGACCCGTTTTCGTGTTCGGTCGACTCGATGCTCTCGCATTTTGGCGAGGAGTTTGACGATCTGCCGGTCCTCGGGGGCATGGCGAGTGGAGCATCAGCGCCCGGTGAGAATCGACTCTTTTTTAACGATGGCGAGTACGACCACGGAGCAGTCGGGGTTGTCATCGGCGGTCCCGTGGCGATTCGCACTGTCGTTTCGCAGGGCTGTCGGCCGATTGGCAAACCCTTCGTCGTGACGCGGGCGAACCGCAACATCGTGGCGGAACTCGGGGGACGTCCAGCCCTGGAGCAGATCAACGCTCTGTATCGGGAAGCAGAGCCCGGGGACCAGCAACTGATCCAGAAAGGTCTGCACCTCGGCCTGGCCATGACGGAGTATCGGGAGAGTTTCGGCCGGGGCGATTTTCTGATTGGAAACATCGTCGGGGCCGACCGCGAAACCGGGGCTGTGGCCTTGGGGAACCTCGTCCGCACCGGGCAAACGGTCCAGTTCCATGTCCGCGACGCCAGCACCGCTGATGAAGACCTGAGAACGCTGCTCTCAAGTTCGCTGGAGTCGGGGCCCGCGCGTGGTGGGTTGCTCTTCAGCTGCAATGGAAGGGGCACTCGCATGTTCCCCAAGCCCCACCATGATGCGACGGCGATCCGCGATCTGGCGGGCGAGATCCCGCTGGCCGGTTTCTTTGCCCAGGGAGAACTCGGCCCGGTCGACGGCCAGAACTATATTCACGGGTTTACTGCCAGTGTCGCCCTCTTTGGGGCGGAGTGACTCCATGCCAGTGGGTTCATAGTCCAGATCGGACAGACAGGAATGTCTGTCCCACTGAAAGCCACTGGGAGGACAGACATTCCTGTCTGTCCGAATCTCTCTGTGAGGTCGAACTCTAAATCGACTCCATTACGCCGTAAGTGATTCACCTGGAACGATTTTCTTCCCGGTTCGTTTTTGAGATTTCTTCTCCCGGATCGCGTACGCTGCGGCAACAATAGTGTGTAGGCCGCTCCGGACGACTGTACACCGTCTGCCGATGCGGGCTACTTCTGCCATGAGAATCAAACCTTCCATGCCTTCTCGGCCTGACAGTCCGACCGGCCTTGCTGAGTCTCATCCCGAGATTCACTGGGGGCGGGCGCTGGAGGAGCACGCGCCGTGGATGCGGACCGTCATTCGCTCGCGACTCAACGAGCCGCAGGCCGTCGACGACGTCATGCAGGAAGTCGCGCTCGGGGTCTTGAAGTCTCACCATCGCCCGACAGACCCCAGCAAGGTGGCCCCGTGGTTGTACCGCGTCGCGATCAAGCAGTGTTTGATGTATCGGCGGTCAGCGGGTCGCCGTCGCAAGCTCGTCGATCGAGTCGCAGTAACCGCTCCACCGCCGAAGTCCGCCGAGGGAGGAGACCCTCTCCACTGGCTGCTGGGGAGGGAACGCCAGCAGTCCATTCAACGTGCCATCGACAGTCTGCCCGAACTCGATCGGCAGATTCTGATTTTGAAGCACACAGAAAACTGGAGCTATCAACAGCTGGCCGACCGGCTGGGCGTCAGCCTGAATACGGTCGAGTATCGGCTGCTGCAGGCTCGTAAGCGTCTGCGTGCGGAGCTGTCGCGATCTACGGAACGCGACTCCACTTCATTGTTCCCGAATTCCACATCCCCTCTCGGGGAGGCTTCGCGATGACTCATTTTCTGGATGAACGAACACTGCAGCGTTGCCTCGACGGCGAGCTGAGCGAAGACGAGCAGCATGCCCTCCTGCGTCAACTGGACCGTAGTCCCGATGGCTGGCGGGTGGTCGCGCTGGCCTTCTTCGAGCATCAGCTCTGGACGCAGGCCGGTCGGGATTACATCTACGAACCGCCACCACCGGTTGTTGCTCCCGCCGATCCCGAACCGGAGACCCGCCGCGATCACAGCTGGTTGCGTCACACTGCTCTGGCGGCGTGCACGCTGATCGCGGTCGGCTTGGGATATCTGGGAGGCACTCAACGGTTCTGGCCGGGAGGATCGTCATCGACGCCCTCACCGTCGATGGCTCTTGCGCCACAACCCGATTCGATGTTTGAGAAGGACCGTTCGAAACAACCAATCGTACAAGCTCCTCGAAAGCGATGGCCGCCAGCCCAGTATGTCCGGGTGATGCCTTCCGACGAGAACAGCCGATCGTTTTCGGTACCTGCGTATGACGCGGAAGCGTTGAAACAAATCGGCTCTCTGCCCCAGCCCCAGCTGTCGGAGGAGGCCATGCAGAATCTCCGTGACCAGGGATTTCAAGTGGAGCAGGAATCCCATCTGTACGAGATGCCGAATACCCAGAACCGCAAGCTGGTGGTTCCCTTCAACACAATCCAGTTCCGTCAACCGCTGCAGTAACTCGAACAGCGTTCCGCTGCATGTCCTTGGCATCCTGCCGAAATGGAGTCTCTCATGGAACTCAAACGCTGGCCTTCGTTCCTGGCCCTGACCTTTATGTTCTCTTTTCGGGCGTTCGCCTTCGCTCAGGAACTGAACGAGAAACCTGATGTCCCGAGTCTTGATGCTCCCCAGACATCAGGTGCGATCGTTGACGAGGATGTCAAAGACGAGGACGACAAGTCGGTCAGCGGAGAGCCGTCGCCGACGATCAAACTGGATGATCTGCTGAAGCTCGATGATCCGAACCCCCGCGGTCGACCAGCCGAACTGCCGAAGTTCATGATCGGTGTCTCACTGGCTGAGGTCCCCGCCTCCCTGCGGGCTCACATCAAGCTCGAAGACAAACAGGGAATCATGGTCGGCCTCGTCGTCCCGGACAGCCCAGCTGCCAAGGCCGGGTTGCAGCAGTACGACATCATCCTGAGCTCGGGCGACAAGAAGTTGTCGCATCCGAAGGAGTTGCAGGCCCTCGTCGATGCAGCGGGCGAGCAACCGGTCACAGTGACTGTTCAACGTCGGGGTGAAATGAAGACGATCGAGATCACCCCGGTAAAACGTGAGTCGCTTCAGGTGTCACAGGGACAGCACCAGCTGCCGGGTCAGCCCGTGGGGTCCTCGCTCGGTGCATTCACCCACCCGCTCCAGGTTCTCCAACTCGCGGATGGCCGGACAGTGATGTTGGCCAATCCCGGTGGCCCAGGAGGGCTTGATCCCACGTCATTGAACGCGAGCCAGCTCGAGTCACTGACACAGTCGATTCAGTCCCTCACTCAGCAGATGGAGCGGCTGCAGCAGGCGATCGATCGGCTGGAGAAGAAGTCTATACAACAGAAGGATTTGCCGCAGAATCCGAAACTCTAAGACACTCCTTGATCAACCGTACGGGCCAGCTGATTGGTCTGGCGTGAGGACGAACAGACCCGTCGGCGAGCAGAAGAGGCTGGGATCGAATTTCGATCCCAGCCTCTTTTTGTTGGACTTCGTGCAATCAGCGGAATCACGCTCATTCCCGACAGACTGACGTCTGCCACTCGCTCAGGCGCCAATCGGCAACATTTGCCACCGGGACTGTCAGATTTCACCTCTCATTTCAGAGCGGTCTATGTCAATTGGAGAAGAAAACGTAATGTCCGCTCATCCACGCCGTGATTCTGGATCATTGCGTGGGAGTATCTCGCGTGTCTTTGAGGGCGGGAAGCCTGCGTGGACACGTCGCTTCGCGGTTGACTCAACCGAAGAACGAATCAAACCATCCGGCGAAAGCCATCGGAAGGAGCCGAGTCAGATGCCCCGTCAAATCTTTTCACTGGTGTTTTGGTGTGCGGTGGCCCTCGGTGCGGGCGCACTCGGTTCACGATTCGTCCGTCCTCAGGGCGGTGTTGCTGTCGTCGACCTGGATCGCGTCGCCAAAGAACTCGGCCGAGACGTTGTCATGGCGAACGACCTTAAGGCAAGCCAATCCTCGCTCCTGAACGAGCTGGCTGCAATCCAGAAGAGTGCCAACGAAGAGCTGCAAAAGCGGAAGTCCGAGCTGGGCGAGGACGCTCCCGCAGAAGAAATACAGAAGCTACAGCAGACCGCCGGTGCCACCCAGCTGCAATTCAATCAGTTGCAGAAGCAAGCCGACGCGAAGCTGGTGCAACGCCGCAACTTCCTGATCGCAAGCTTCCGCGAGCAGGCCCGCCCGATCGTCTATGAAGTCGCCAAAGAGCACGGAGCTCACGCTGTAGTCACCGAGACGATTCTCTATACCTTCGACGACACGATCGACATCACCAATGCCGTGATTGCCAAGATGCGAGCCATGCCCGCTCTGGCAACTCCGGCCCCGGCCGCCGCTCCGGTCGCTCCAGCAGCTGCACCTGCCGCTCCTGAAGCGACCCCCGCAGCCAGTGTGGCTGAGGCAAAACCTGCCCCAGCTTCTGCCGGAGACAAGAACATTCGCCAGGCTTCGGCCACCACGACCAAGCCAGCTCCGAAGACGAAGCCCGCTCAACCCGCCAAGAACAACTAACGAAATCCCACGGCGGCAGCACGGCCTTACGGCCCTCACCGACCAAACGTCTTGCTTCTCTCTGGAGGAGCAAGGCGTTTTTCATTTCGCAATTCAAGGCACCGAACTGGAAGCAAGTGCCCTGACCTCTCCGCTCACCTAACTACTCCGGTTCCCAGACCTCAATGTGTGACGGCTGAAGCGAACGATCGAAGCCGGCCCAGCCATTCAGATCGACCTTCGCTACCCCAGCTGTCGGGAAGGAACGCCGCTGCCTCAGCAGTGAAGAGACCAGATCCTCCAACCCATTATTGTGCCCGATACACAAGACACAGCTCAGCTCCGGCGAGATCCGATGAATCAAATCCTCCCAGACTGAAACCGGACATAAATAGAGATCGCCTTTGCTCTGAATCAACTGAGGGATTCCCAGCTCCTCGGCGACTAGCTCCGCGGTCTGCATCGTCCGTCGGGCCGATGAGCAGAAGATCGCATCGGGTTTGAGGTCAGCCTGGATCATGCGTCTCCCCATACGCGGGGCGTCGGACTCACCCGTCGAATTCAAGGGGCGTTCAAAGTCGGGCCAATGATCATGGTCCCAAGTCGCTTTGGCGTGCCGCATCAGGAGGAGCGTCTTCATGACTCGTCAATTCAAAGAGAACTTGTATTCCGTCACTGCAAGCCAATGACTTCACTTTCGCCGCTACGCGTTAATAAGCGATCGCAGCTGTTTAAGCAGAGGGGGAATCGCAGTCCGGGGTTCCTCCTCCTCCTCGTATTCCAGGACCAGATATCCGCGGTAGTTCGCCTTGCGCAAGATCTGAATCACGCGGGCGAAGTCGGAGGGTTCCTTCTTCTTCCCGGCGGGAGAGATGCTGACCTTCATCTGGGTATTCATCGCATACGGGGCGATTATCTCCAGGGCGGCGTACGGATCGGCGGTGTTGAAATTCCCACTGTCAAAATTCACGCCAAAGTACGGTGAAGGGGCGACCCGCTTCACGATAGCCAGCAGCTGTTCGGGAGTCGCCGTAACACCGCCGTGATTCTCCAGTGCCAGGACCACGCCTTTGCTGGCTGCGTAGGCGACCGATTCGTCGATCGCAGCGACGCACCGGTCGAGAGCGGCGGCCTCGGTGTCGCCCGCGGGGACATTCCCGGCGAAGATCCGGATCACCGGGGCTCCGAGCTGGGCCGAGTAGTCGATCCACTTACGGGTCCTCGCCTTCTCGGCATCGAGGGCTTCGCCGGCCGGTTTACAGAAGTCGTTACCGATCGCGGTCCCCGAGATATCGAGGCCCAGCCGGAAGGTCTTCTCCTTTACCTGTGCGATGTATTCGGGCGTGACCTCTGCGGGGAAGTAGTAGCTGGTCAGCTCAACACCATCGAGGTCCTGTTCCGCACAGAAATCGATGAAGTCGAGCAGCGTCATCGTCCCTGTCTTGCGCGGTGTCGGCCAGTTCTGCGGCAGATGGCGGTGGAACGAGTACGCTGCCAGCGAGAGCTTCAGGTGCGATGTTCCGTTCCGCTGAATCGGATCCGCTCCTGATGATTGCCCCGGTAACGCCAGACCGGCTAAGGCAGCTGCGCCCGTAAACATGAAGTGACGACGCGAGGGATTCGTGCGATTCATAAGGTGGCATCCAAAGGTGGCTCGATGAGTGCCTATTGTGGTCAAGCAGAGGCCTCTTTGTGAAGCCGGTGGGCTCGTCACAGAATAGGCGAGCGGGGTGGCGTCAGCCCCCCGGTGCTTGATCGAGAAGGGTTTCCCTGTTGCACAGGACCCACTGGTGGATATTCAGCGTCTCAAGCACCATCCGGCTTATGCCGGACGCTCGCCGGGATTATCTCGAACAATTCGACGTGATAGAGATGTTGACTGCGACGGGTGAGCCAGACTCCTCAACTCCAACACTCGCCACAGTCGGGAAAGCCGGCGACACCGGGGAGGTAGAAGTACGCCTCGATCAGCGAATCTGGCAACGGCTGAGAAGCAGAAGGAGCCAGTTCGATCGCCCGGCGGACGTAAAGCCCTTCGGCGATACCCTCTTCCAGGTCCAACCGGGCGAGGCATTCGTCGTCCACCTGCCACAGCTCGCCGACGATCGACAAGCCGTCGCCCGACGCGGGCTTCAGCCCCGGGTATGTTCCGCAGTCATACATGCGATACCGAGGCAACGTCCGGGCTTCGCCCCAGAAGCGTTGCCCGGTCAGAAAGTGAGCCCGACACAGGCCCCGCTTCAACGTGCCGTAGACGAAGATCCAGTGGGATGAAGCCATCGCTTCTCGCTGCTACGCAAATGACAATGCGTGCCGAAGACCCTCGACCAGATCGTCCGGATGCTCGATGCCGATCGACACCCGGATCGTCTTTTCGGTGATGCCCGCAGCGCGACGGGCCTCCTGGGTCATGGATGCATGGGACATGGTTTCGGGGTACTCAACCAGCGACTCAACGCCGCCCAGCGATTCGGCCAGCTGGAAGAGCTTGAGGTTTTCCATCACGCGTTCGGCCTCGGGGCGTCCGCCCTTCACGTCGAAGCTGAGCATCGCGCCGAAGCCCTTCTGCTGCCGCTTGGCGAGTTCGTGCTGCGGGTGCGATTCGAGGCCGGGGTAGTAGACGTGCTCGACCTTGGGATGCTGGGCGAGGAAACGGGCCACAGCCATCGCCCCCTTCTGGTGGGCTTCCATGCGGGGGCCCAGCGTCTTGACGCCACGCAGCACCAGCCACGCATCGAACGGCGAGCAGGCCAGCCCGAGAGCGTTGGTGATGTAGCTGATGCGGTCGGCGTGCTCCTTGGTTCGGGTGATCACGCACCCACCAACGACATCCGAATGCCCGTTCAGATACTTCGTCGTCGAGTGAACGACAATGTCGACACCCAGCTCGAATGGCCGCTGCAGATACGGCGACAGGAAGGTATTGTCGGCGATGGTCAGCAGGTTCTTACTCTTCGCAATCGCGGTAATCGCCGCGATATCAAAGATATTGAGCAGCGGATTGCTCGGGGTCTCGATCCAGATGCCCTTGGTGTTGGGGCGAATGGCCGCCGTGATGTTGGCCATGTCCTGCATGTTCACGAAGGAGAACTCGATCCCCTGCTCCGTGAACACGTTCGCGAAGAGACGGTAGGTTCCGCCATAGATGTCGTGACCAGCGATGACGTGATCGCCGGGCTTGAACATGAACATGGCAGTGGTGATGGCCGCCATGCCGGTGGCTGTCGCCCGACAGTCGATGCCGCCTTCGAGGGCTGCGAGGTTCTCTTCGAGAGCCCGCCGCGTGGGGTTGCCACTGCGGGTGTAGTCGAAGCCTTTATTCGTGGTCAGCGTGTCCCACGAGAAGGTCGACGACGTGTAAATCGGCGTGGTACAGCTGTTGAACGCCGTGTCTTTGTCGACACCAGTGTGAACACAACGAGTCTCGAAGTTCATGCGAGAAATCCTGGGGCAAACTGAGAGAGAAGTCTGTGGAACGGGAAACAACCAGTTCCGGCGACTTCGTGCCAGCAGTGTAGAACTGCTGACGAAACGAAACAATCGGGAGGTCGCCACCGTGAGGCGACCTCGGACATGTCTGATGAATCCTACATCCGCTCAACCGTCTGAATTCCGAGCAGGCTGAGGGCCTGTTTGAGGACGCGGCTGGTGAGTTCGGCGAGCAGGCAGCGGCTGTGGCGGAGGGCTTCGTCGGGCTCGCCCTTGATCGGACAGTTGTCGTAGAACGTGCTGAACGCGTTGGCGGTCTCGAACACGTACTGCGTCAGCAGGTTCGGGCGGTAGTCATTGCAGACCGAATCGAGAGCCTCCGGGAACTTCAACAGCTGGAGGGCAAGGCTGCGCTCGGCGGGGTGGCTGAGGACGATCTTGGCACCCTGGTCGAGGAGGGCCTGCGGATCGATTTGGTTACGGCGGAGGATGCCCTTGGTCCGGGCGTAGGCGTACTGGATATAGGTGGCGGTGTCGCCCTCCTTGGCCAGCATCTTTTCCCAGTCGAACACGTAGTCGCTTTCGCGGGCATGGTGCAGGTCGGCGTACTTGATCCCACCGATCCCGATGATTTCAGAGACCTCCTGGCGAGCGGCATCGTCGAGTGCCTCGTCACCTTTGTCGGACTTCTGGGCCTCGTTCGCATCGATGATCGCCCGGGCTTCGATTACCGCTTCGTCCAGCAGACTTTCCAGGCCGACCGTGTCGCCATCACGGGTCTTGTAGGGCCGCCGGTCCTTGCCCATCACGGTGCCGAAGTTCACGTGACGCAGATCGACCTTGGCAATGCCCCACTTCTTCACCGTCTCAAACAACAGCTCGAAGTGGTCGCCCTGCCGGGTATCGACGACGTAGAGGATCGTGTCGGCCTTGAGTTCGCCCACTCGGTAGCGGATCGTCGCGAGGTCGGTCGTGGCGTAGGTGTACGCCCCATCGGCCTTGCGGATGATGAACGGGGCCTTGAAGCCGGGGATGAAGACGCAGATCGCCCCATCGCTCTCGACAGCCATGCCGTTCTTGAGGAGTTCGTCGACCACGCCGGGCAGCATCGGGTTGAACCAGCTCTCGCCGAGCGTCAGGTCGAACTTGATGTCGAGCCGGTCATAGACGCCCTGCAGCGCTGCCAGGCAGGCGGGCATGAACTCGTTCCACAGAGCGAGGTTCGTCGCATCTCCCGCATGCAGCTTCGCCGTTTCCTCTCGAGCCAGACGGGCAATCGTCGGGTGAGCGTTGGCGAGGGCCAGTTCTTCGGGGTTCGACTCGACACGCTCAATCTTCTTGGTCAGCGAGCTGATCTCGTCCTTCAGGCCTTCGATATCAGATCGCAGACGCTTGAGGACCTTTTCCGCCTCCTTGTCGGCGGGGTCTTTGCTGTTCTTGGGGGGCACTGGGGCAGCTGCCAATTCGCGTTCTTTGGCATCCTGCTCTTTGCGTTTCTCCGGGAGGGCGGCCCGGGCTTCGAGGAAGTCGCTCAGCCGATTGACGAGCCGGTAAAGTCGAGCCAATTCCGCGACGGGATGGCGGCCGTAGGCGTCCGGGTCGAGGAAGTTCTTGTAGCCATAAATGATCATCCCGAACTGCGTGCCCCAGTCGCCGATATGGTTGTCGCTGGTCACTTCGTGGCCGAGGAACCGCAGCGTGCGGCACAAGCTGTCGCCGATGACCGAGCTGCGTAGGTGGCCGACGTGCATCGGCTTGGCGACGTTGGGCGACGAGAAGTCGATGATGATCTTGCGAGGCGGATTGGCAGCCTCCACACCCAGGCGGTCGTCGGAGAGGAGCTTGTTGACCTCGGTCGTGATTAGGTCGTCCCGCAGCGTCAGGTTGATGAACCCGGGACCAGCGATCTCGATCTCGCGGCAGAGGTCCTGCACGTGGACCTTCTCCGCGATCTTGGCCGCCAAGTCTTTGGGGTTCAGGCCGTGCCGCTTGGCCAGGGGCATCGCGCAGTTCGCCTGAAAGTCGCCGAACCGGGTGTCCTGAGCGGGGCGGACCATCGCCACAAAGGGCGCGGGATCATCCGCATAATCAGCCAGGACCGGAGCAAACCGCTGTTGCAGCAAACGCAAAAGATTCATGGAACCGCTTCACCCACTCAACCACGTCCTCTGTACCAGTCAGAGGACAAGCTGCGTAGTGTAACGGTTCGTGGCTTTTGGTCAGAGTGAGTTCCCGGGCAACTTCGTATTGGGAAATCGCAAATACCTGGTGGCCGACGGGACAGCATCGAGCACCTAACCCCTGACCAGCCCGTAAAATAGGGATGACTCGGCACCATCGCCCGATGGCTAAGCGTAAGTCGAATGGCATGAGTTCTGCCACTTGGCCCGTTTACTTTCCGGCCAGCTTCAGCTTTCGCAGTACGCGATACCCGTTGAACAGCACACTCTCCCGAAGCGGATGCGAGCCGACGGGACCGGGGGACATTCCCAGACGACGAAGTCGGTCGTGGATCTGGTACATCGCTCGTCGACGATCCAGATCGGGAGTCCGAAATGTGATGCTGAACGAGATCGAGACCTCGTCCAGATTCTGCACCCAGTGTGGGTACGTCACCGGGAAGTGGAGCCCGTCACCCGGGTAAAGGTCGTTCACCCAGGAGTGCTGATCAAACTCGGGCTGGAACGGAATGTTGCGTCCACGATCCGAGTAGAAGTGTTCGAGATTCTCCTCGGTCAGCAGCGACTTCACCCGTCCATCGTACAGGTGGACCCGCTTCCCACCACGAATCTGCAGCAGGAAGTTGTGCTCGGGGTCGATGTGGTAGGGTGTCACCGATCCGGGCGAAGTGATGAAGATGAACGCCTGACCGTTACACATGCCGGGAGCGATGGCTTCGGAGTGTTTTCGCACTTCACCCAGGCATTGATGGAGCAGAGCGGCGTACTCAGGATCGCGTTCCACGTACTTGAGCACGAGCCACGATTTGCACTCGGCGATGCGGCGGATCGTCTCCTCCGGAGACAGACCGTTCATCGGCGTCTTTTCGTGCTCGATGCTCATCGGGATCTGGCCCGCATTGTATTCAATGCAGCTGGCGGGCAGAGATTGCGAGAGCTTCAGCAACCGATCGAGCTGAAACAGCGGATGATCGTGCAGCCGGTGCCGGATCAGGAATGGTTCCTGGGTAAACTTCCGGGCAAACATCGCAGCGTCAATCGTGAGCAACGGCTCTCCATTGCCCGTGTCCGCATCTCGCTCAAGAGTTGCTGTCGATGACGGTGAGTCGTTCATGGAGCTGGAGTTCATGCGCATGGTAAGCCTCGGAGCACTTAAGCCTGATGTGCCTGCGGAGTGTTGCCTGGGGGCTGTTGAGCTGACGACGGATGTTCCGTCGAGGCGGCGGTTGGGGCTTGAGGTGGCGCGACAGCTGCCCCTGGTTGACGCCCCGTCAGTGACCGCCAGCTGCGGAGCAAGGAACGCAGGAAGGTCCGGACACCGATTTCGACATTCCCGACGACGCGTCCCGTGGAGACCCGCAGATGTTTGATCGTGCGACGCTCTTTCCACATGCGGTTGATCATGAAGTGATTTGGAGAGGCACAGGAGTCCATCCACTCAACGCCTTCGGTCTCGTGCAAGCGGCGCAGGTTTTCGAGTTCCAGCTGAACCCCGGGTGAGAATTTCGAGTACCGCTCGTCGTAGGCGATCTTGAACGCATATGAGCCGGGAGAGGCCAGGAAATTGACCTTCATCGCAATGGGCTCGCCGTCCAGAAACAGCCCGAACATCTGCAGGCGACCTTGGGAATACGCCGATCGCGTAATCTCGCGGAAGTACTCCGCAGCTCCATCAGCCTCTTTAAAGGACGTCCCCAGGTGCCCCTTCCATCCCAACGATTCGAGATGCAGGAAACTGTTGATCCAAGACTCGACTGCACGACCTTGATTTGGGGCCAGCGAGCGTTCCGTCAGATCGCCCATTTCCGTGAGTCGTCGCCAGTGGCGGCGGAGTTCCCGGCGCTGATGAGTCGACATGACTGACGCTGCATATGCCATCCAGTCTGATGGCGTTTTCACCAGCGCCCGGACATGGGTTTCCACATACTCAATGAGAGCCCGTCGATCGAAGAGGACCTGGATCATCGCCTGAGCGAGCGGACCTTCGCCGACCTGCCCCGGCAAATCGATCAATGCGGGTGGCGACGGAGAGTGGTCGAAGTACTCAAACAGAGCCCGCCAAGTGTCGATCTCCTGCCCCCGTCGAATCAACGGTACGCTGACGTAGCTGTAGTCGTGCTCCCACAGTGACCAGCGCCGAGGTTTAATCCCTCCGCCGGACTCCAAAAACGGAAAGAACCCGCACAACCGCGGCGCGACATCCTGACGCTTGCTCCGTCGGTAGATGAAGGCGAATCGCATCTTCGGCGGGGTAAAGATCCGCACGGCGGGCAACATCTGCCACGCCTCGTGGAACACATTCGGCTCCAGAGCGTGAGCTGCCAGATCATCCCAGTCAGTCACGCGAGACAACAGGCCGCCCGGGCCATCCAGCTGATCGACGACATCCACCCACAGCTCACCATTGACCTCATCCCGAGCGAGCGGAATTTGCGCCGGAAGGAGGTCAACCAGCGATTTCGCGGATTGACCATCAATCGGTGACAAGGGAGCAATGGACACGGGCGACCCAGCAGTTGAAGAAGAAAGAGGTTGCCATGATGTGCTGGTAAAGCACACCTCTTACACCAACCATAACTGACAATATCTTTGCGCTCCGATCAGAGATCGCGATTACGAATCTCAACGCCCCAACGATCCTTCAACAAATCGATTTAATCGTTGCGACTGACACGATCCCCCCGGCTGAAGGGGCACAATACGTGTTGACCGACGGATGCGCTCACTGGCTGGGAAGCATCCCCTCGCGAGTCCGGCATCAAAGTCGGTACCTCATCCTCCGAGGTCCGAGAGATTTCTCAGAGGAAGTCCCCGTCGGCCACAACTCGCGGACCAGAAACAGCCTGGGAACCGGATTGTCACCCCGAATGAAATCTCCCTCAGCAAACGCCTCGACGGTCTCTGCATGAGAGCCTCTCACATCCACTCCCCCCCGAGACACGAACAACCACAGACACGCCAACATCTTACATCGCCTCTCATTGATTCGTTCCAGCCTCTGAGTATCACCAAACCGCCCTTGCAGTGGCGGGGCAAACCCGAAATCATGTCCCCTGATTCGGCCACCGGTGTCTCGGCCGTGTTTGTGTTTGGGAAGCTCTGCCCATTCGGGCGGTCTAACGCGAAAGTGGTGAGCGGGAATGCTCAAATTGCCTCTGAAAGGTGTGATTCCTCCGTTGGTGACTCCGTTGAAGGGACGGGACCAGATCGATCTGCCCGCGCTGGAGCGAATCATCGAGCATGTTCTCGCCGGAGGAGTTCATGGCCTGTTCCTGCTCGGCACGACGGGCGAGGGGCCCAGCCTGAGCCCTGAAGCTCAGCGAACGGTGGTGAAGGAAGCCACCAAAATCATCAATAAGCGAGTCCCCGTGCTGGTCGGGATCACCGACTCAGTCTTCAGCGAATCGGTCAAGCTGGCCCACTTCGCAGCCGAATGCGGTGCAGATGCCGTCGTGCTGGCGCCGCCCTACTACTTCCCCATGCACCAGAGCGACCTGCGGCAGTACTGCGCTGCAATGGCCCGCGAAGTGCCGCTGCCGCTGTTCCTCTATAACATGCCGAGCCACTGTAAGGTCACCTTCGAAGTCGACACCGTGAAGCAACTGCTGCAGGAGCCGAACATCGTCGGCTTCAAGGACAGCTCCGCTCAGATGCTGTTCTTTAACTCGGTGGTCCGAATTGCCAAGGAACGTCCCGAATACGCCGTGCTGATGGGGCCGGAAGAACTGATGGGCGAATGCGTGCTGATGGGAGGCCACGGCGGCGTATGCGGCGGAGCGAACCTTAGCCCGCGGATGTACGTCGACATGTACGACGCAGCTGTGGCGGGTGACCTGCGACAGGTCAATGTTCTTCAACAGAGGATGCTGCGGCTGTCGTCGCTGGTCTACTCCGTCGGCATTGCTCCCAGCAGCTATCTGACCGGATTGAAGGCTGCCATGTCGATGATCGGGTTGTGCGAAGCCCGACTGTCAGAGCCGCTGACCGCTCTGCCAGCTGATCGCCGAGCGACCTTGTCTCGGCACCTGACCGACTTGGGAATGAATGTGGTGAATCCGTAGTCGCCGACACGGCTGCAGATCGCCGGGAGGTCATGACGCCCGACCTGAGTTTTCAGGTCGGGCGTCTTTCAACGGATGGTCGCCTGTCGGATGTGATCCTCGGACATGCCAACACCTCAGCCACAGATTATCCGCTCTCTCGGGATCCGTTTTGCGGTCCTGATGGGGCTGGCGGGAGTCGGGGCATGTGTGATCCACTGGTTGCGTGGATCAGGTTGGATTGAATCGCTTTACCTGGCATTTATTACGCTATCGACACTCGGGTCGCGTGATGTGGCAGTCGGACCACACTCCGACGCTTTAATGGTCTTTATGATCATATACATCGTGCTGGGGCTCAGCACGTTTGCATTTCTGGCTGCGGATCTCGGTCGATTTATTCTCAATGCCGAGTTCCGCAAACTGATCGAAAGGCATCGCATGGAACGCTCCATCGCCACACTGAAGAACCACTACATCGTCTGCGGTATGGGGCGGATGGGAACGTCGATCTGCCAGTACCTGAGCGATCGCAGACAACCGTTCGTGGTCATCGATAAGGATGAGTCCCTGTTAGAGAGTTACTGCGGCTCGCGGGGGTGGCTCTATGAGGTGGGTGACGCCACATCAGACGCCGACTTAAGACGGGCTGGAATCCTCGATGCCAAGGCACTGGCGACAGTCTTGCCGACCGATGCGGACAACATTTATGTCGTGCTGTCCGCGCGACTCCTGTGTGCAAAGATCCAGATCGTCGCGAGAGCCAGCGAAGAGAGTGCGAGCGAGAAAATGCAGCGGGCCGGAGCCACTCGCGTGATCAGCCCTTTCAGCAGCGGAGCCGTGAAGATGGCCCGCTTCATGATCAGCCCGAGCATCGAGGACTTTCTCGAAATCACGGACAAACGTGGCGGCGAACTCGAACTGGCCGACGTTCAGATTCGTTCTAACAGTCCCTATGTCGGAAAGCGACTGGCCGATACAGACCTGCGTGAACGAGGCGTCATGGTCATCGGCATTCGTCGGGCCAACGGCGAAAAGCTGCTACCGCCACCCGGCTCATCCATCATCATGGAAGGTGACAGCCTCTTCGCTTTTGGAAGCTCAGCTGCGGTCAACGCCATGATCGGGGATGCTGGGATCAGCGGGAGCGAGGGATAATCCAAAAGCGTCCGGCACGCAGGAGTTGTCGAACTCCAGCGTGCCGGGGGTGCAAGCCGCATGTCTGGGTTACTGGGCCCCGTCGAAGGACAGCTCAGCGGTTAAACAGGACGTGATAGCCGACAAGAATGACCAGGACAAAGATGCCCCCTTTGGCCCATGTCGGCACCTGTTCGAAGCTGAATCCGCCACCGCCCTGCACGACGACGGTATTTGACGCCGCTGGAGCAGCGACGGCCGCTCCCTGGCCAGTTGGAGTTGTTCCCATCGGAGCAAACGCCCCACCCTCTGGCGAGGATGGTGTCCCTGACGCGGCAAACGCTCCTTGCCCGCTTGGAGAAGAGGACGAAGCCTTTGGCATAACGAATGTCGTACCACAGTGGGGACATTCTTCCTTCCTCAGCGCGGAGCGAGACAGCAGCTTTTTGCAGTTCGAGCAGTAATGCTCCTCTGTAGTGTCCGCGAGACCCGTCTTATCATTCTGCGGGGAGGATTCCTCAACTGGTTCAGTGGACTCCTCCTCTTCTTCCTTCTGCTCTTGAGCAGACTTGTTGACTTTGGGCAGACTCTTGAGTCCACCGATTCCCTTGTTCCCGATACCCATCTGCTTCTTCGGAGCAGTCTTATTTCCCGAGGCGCTCGGGTTGCTTTCCTCGTCCTCAGCGGCAGCTGCGTCTTGCAATCTCATCAACTCAGACTCGTCGTCATCGTCCTTCTTGTTCTTGCTTTTCGCTCGGGGAGGACGGTCAAATTCGAGAGCTTCCACATTGCCCTCCACTCGAATGGAGGGGTAAGTATCAATGACCCTTTGTGCAATGACCTTAAAGCCCTCGTCTGGCGTAAACTCAAAGCGACCGTCACTGCTGCGCAAGCTTTCCATGCGAGAGAATGGCACGCGCTGGCCACGCTCGCCTCGCTCGCGGTCACGTCGTGAAAGCACTCCCGTGTCTACGATCACTTCACCGTCCGACAAAACGATCAGCTTGCCTCGGACGGGGCGGCCCAGGTTGGGAGCCTTGAGCTTGATGCTGACTTCAGGTGTCGTCAGGAACGTAAGCGACAGGTTAAATACAGGCGAATCTTCTTGTGCGGATACTGGCATCGCGCAGAGAACTGCAGCCAGCATCAGCAGGCCCATCCACCGAACACTCATGACAAAATTCCCCGAAATGTGTGGCAGCGCGAGAAGGATGACTGCCGAGACGTGCTGAAGTTTCCTCAAAAAATGGCAAACTACAGATTTTGATCATAAATTATTGACTATTACTTGGTCACGAGCAATTCAAACCAATGCGACAAGTTTTTTAATAACACGGATTTAAGAGACGAGATTTATTAGTTTTCCGAGTGTTTTTGCGGAAGATAAAGTTTTCCTCATTCATGCAAACGAGCCCGCGTGAGTGATATCACGCGGGCTTGCGGCAAAACAGTCCCCACCGAAATGCTTCGCGGGTGGCGTTCAATCAAGTGATCGAATGCGAGCGACAGGCATTAGTCTGTCGAGGTTTCGCGTCGATCACTCGTCGAACGGAGAGAGTGAGAGAACCGAAGGAGTTGAGAGAGGCTTGAGAGAACCGACCTGGACCGAGAGTGACTGCCTCAGCTGGTCGCCCGGGTTCACGGCAGACTGGCGTCTGCCGCTCGCTGCCGGACTGAAAACTGCTGACTGACCACTGACCACTTCTTAGTGGATGTCGTTCTGGCCGTCGCAGAAGTCGGCGGTGTCGCAGAAGCTGCTGCCGGAGAAGTGACCCTTGTGACCGCAGGTGCCGCTGGTGTTGTAGCTCTGCTGGACCGAGCTGAAGGCCGAGCCGACATCTTCCAGCTCGTTGTTGATGTTCAGCGAAACCTCGCTCAGGCCAACGACCAGCCCGAGGACAGCGATCGTCGAGACCAGGACCAACTCGGCCGAGACAATGAAACCAGCTTCGTCGTTCTTGAGGGCGTTGATGAGCTTGAGCATTGGAGAGTCTTTCATTCGTGGGGGCTGTTGTTTGGTTCGCCGTGTGAGTCACTGGCGATGAGAAGATGTAAAGCACCCCCGGTGCCAATCTTTCTGAACATGCGTCAAATCCTCTGAACATCTCGTCAAGACAATCTCCACAAACTGTCTGGAAGAAACGTGTTACATCACAATCAAAATCTCGAAAAAACATTGAACTGGGGAGTCCTCCACTCCTTGCCGATGATGCTTTTCCGCAGCGATCTCGGCTCCCCTTTAGCGAATTCTTTGTAACCCCATACAGCAAAAACACTTTCGCTTCGTTGCCGAAGCTCACCGACGTTGAGATTTCACAACGGTGCTCTTACTGCTGTTACGTCTGCCTCTCCCGCTACGGATCTGCGATGGTGGCCCGAACCGAGAGGGGTCGGTGGCAGTCGAAACTGGCCCCGGCTATAAATCTGTTCCCTGCCAGGACTCCTCCAAGGCGCGTTGCATTGAAGCGAGCCCGGCGCATTGGAAAGTCACGTCGATGTCCCGCTCTGCACTTGAAACGTCCGATCCCGCACTCTGGAAAAGCCTTCAGAGCGAGCGTCGACGTCAAAAAGAGGGGCTGGAGCTGATCGCTTCAGAGAACTACACCTCTGCTGCCATTCTGGAAGCAGCTGGGACCATCCTCACGAACAAATACGCCGAAGGCTACCCGGGCAAGCGGTATTACGGCGGCTGCGAATTCGTCGACGAGATCGAAGACCTGGCTCGCAACCGGGCCAAGGAACTGTTCGGGGCCGACCATGTCAACGTCCAGCCGCACGCCGGCTCGCAAGCGAACATGGCAGCCTACATGTCGGTGCTCAAGCCCGGGGACACGGTCCTGGCGATGGATCTGTCACATGGGGGCCACCTGACCCACGGGATGGGCCTGAACTTCTCGGGCAAGCTGTTCAACTTCGTCCATTACGGGGTACGTGAGTCGGACCACCGGATCGATTTTGACCAGGTGGTACGTCTGGCCCGCGAGAACAAGCCCAAGATGATCGTGGCTGGGGCGAGTGCCTATCCCCGCGAGATCGACCACGCCAAGTTCGCGGAGATCGCCCGCGAGCATGGGGCGTTGTTCATGGTTGATATGGCCCACTACTCGGGTCTCGTCGCTGGGGGTGTTCACAACAGCCCGATCCCGCATGCCGATTTCGTGACGACGACGACGCACAAGACCCTGCGTGGTCCGCGTTCGGGAATCGTGATGTGCAAGGAGCAGTACGCGAAGGAAGTCGACAAGACGGTCTTCCCCGGCCTACAGGGTGGACCGCTGATGCATATCATCGCCGCCAAGGCGGTCTGCTTCAGCGAAGCCCTCCAGCCCTCGTACAAGGTCTACGCCCAGCAGGTCGTGAAGAACGCCAAGGTTCTGGCAGAGACACTCGTTGCGGGCGGAATTCGGCTGGTCTCCGGCGGCACCGACAACCACCTGATGCTGTGCGACGTCACAGCCATTGAAGGGCTCTCGGGCAAGATCGCTGAGCATGCCCTCGACAAGGCGGGAATCACCGTCAACAAGAACATGATTCCCTATGACAAGCGCAAGCCGATGGACCCCAGCGGTGTCCGCGTCGGTACCGCAGCTCTCACCACGCGCGGCATGAAAGAAGCTGAGATGAAACAGGTGGGTGCCTGGATTCTCCGCTGCCTCAAGAATGCCAGCGACGAGGCTTCACTCGTCAAGATTCGTCACGAAGTCGCAGAGTTTACGAACGCGTTCCCCGTACCTGGAATCGGCTGATATCCGCTGAGTCGGGGAGAGCGATCACTGTTTCTCTGGGCCAACTCTGCTGGTGCTGTTCAACAGCTCTCCGGGGAGTTACACCTTGAGTCGGCGACTGGTGTTTTGCCAGTCGTCAGACTCCTCAGGGAACCACATCGATGAAGATCACCTTTCTCGGCGCCGCGGGCGAGGTTACGGGCAGTCAGCATCTGATCGAGACTGACAATCTGCGATTGCTTCTCGATTGCGGACTCTTTCAGGGCCAGCGACGTGAGTCACGGGCCAAGAACATGGAGTTCCGCTGCCGTCCCAAGGAACTCGACGGGGTGATCCTGTCACACGCCCACATCGACCATTGCGGAAATCTCCCCGGGCTTTATCGAGCGGGGTTCCGGGGGACAATCTTCTGTACGGATGCGACAGCTGATATCGCGGACATCATGTTGCAGGATGCTGCTCACATCCAGGAAGAGGATGCGAAGTACCTGAATCGCAAGCGGAGGGGCAAGGAGCTCATCGAGCCGCTGTATACGTCGGAAGACGCAGAAGACGTGGTGCGGCTGTTCCAACCACTGCACTTCAATGAGTGGCACGAACTGGCCACTGATGTGCGGGTGCGATTCAGCCCTGCGGGTCACATTCTCGGGTCTGCGATTACGGAACTGGAAATTCGCGAGGGTTCACTCTGGAAGCGGATCGTGTTCACTGGTGACCTCGGCCGCTATGGGATGCCACTCTTGGTCGATCCGCAAAAAGTCGAGAGCGCTGATGTCTTAATCATTGAAAGCACTTACGGAAATCGCGTTCATCCCCCCGTTGCTGACATGAAGCATGACCTGGAACGCATCATCGGGGACACTGCACAGCGAGGCGGTCGCGTCATCATCCCCGCCTTCAGCCTGGGACGAACGCAGCAGGTGATCTATCACTTGAATGAGTTGTTCAACGAAAACAAGTTGCCGCGCATCCCGATCTTCGTCGACAGTCCGCTTTCCAATCGTTGCACAGCTGTGCATCGTCGCTATCAGGAACACCTCGACGATGATGTGAACAAAACTCTGCGTCACGATATCGATGTGTTCGGGTTTGAAACGCTGCGCTACACGGAGTCGCCTCAGCAGAGCATGGAGCTGAATGAACGATCGGGGCCATTCGTCGTCATCTCAGCCAGCGGGATGTGCGAAAGCGGCCGCATTCTGCATCACTTGAAACACGCGATTTCACAAGAACGCAACACTGTGGTCATGATCGGTTACCAGGCACCCGGTACGCTGGGTGCCCGCATTGCCGAGAAGCAGCCCTTTGTGAAAATTCACGATGCCGAGTACGCCGTCAAAGCCCACATCGAGCTGCTGGGTGGGTTGTCTGCTCATGCCGATGTGAACGACTTCAAGACGTGGCTGGAGCAGTCGACCGAGCACGGCGATTTTGGTCGGGCGTTCGTCGTTCACGGCGAGAAAGACGGAGCGACTGGCTTGGCCTCGATGCTCAAGGAGTTCGTCGACGGCGAGGTCACGATTCCTCAGCGGTTCGAGAGCTTCAAAATCTGACCCGGAAGTGTCACCGCCCGGAGGGGACCATGGGGATTGATCTTCTGGATCTGACCTTCCGGATGGAGAAGCATTTCCGTTTGAAAATCGACATGACCTTTTGGGGCGACCTTCGGGATTCCGCTCAGCAAATGTCGACCCAAGAGTTCATTACGGATCTGACAGTCGGGCAAGTCCATCGCGAATTGGTTCAACGCCTGAAGCAAGCGGGGCGACACGTCGAGACTTCTTATCTCGCGGAGGAAAACCTCAAGGATGTTCTGGCGAAACTCAGCACGAGATTTCCGACTTTGACGATCACCCCGGACACGAAGCTGCAGGAGTTGTTCGGTCGTCATCTGTGGAGAGAAGACTGGTACGAGCTCAGTGGTCTATTCGGCATCGAAGTCGAGGCCACGAAGACTCAGTCCATTCCATCTCGCTGGACCTCGCCCGTACTTGGGCTGTTTCTTGCCGTGAGTACTGCCTGTTTGCTTCCGATGTTCTGGCAGGCCGAGACAAACGAGGTCGTGGCTCTGATCTCGATCGCCATGCTTTCACTGTTTATCGCATGGCGGTTGAGTTGCATCCCTCGGTGGCATCCCACTCTGAACTGGACCGTCAATCGGTGGGCTCACCAAGTCCTGCTGGCCAGAACGTCGCGTGACGGGGATTCCAAGTGGTCTGAGGAACTGGTCTGGATTGCCTTGAGAGAGATGATTTGCGATACGCTCTGCGTCGAAAGTGATGCTGTCACTCCCGAAGCCACATTGTTTGGAGACCTGGGAGCCAGTTAATTTCGCATCACCCTCGGTCATCGACACTCTGGGGCAATCGCTTATTTCACAGGCGAGCGGGATAAGCTGCGATTGAGAGCTGGTTGCCCCTCGACAATAAAGCAATCCGCCTTCAAGGTGTGGGAAGTCCTTGCGTACTTTTGTTGACTGAGACAGTCGTGGGTAAACCTGAAGGCGTGCGATACCGCAACTTGCCGTTTTCTTCGTTTCCTTGCTTCTCTGATGTTCAAAACTCTCCTCCCAACGCCGCCGCCTCTCGTGGGATTCACTGTTTCAACAGAAGAGATTGAACATCAGGCAAGCAAGGAAACGAAGAAGTTAAGCGGCGTGAAATGGCAGCGCACAATCACTGGGCGATCGCGAACCTTGGTGAGGCGGCACAACGGCACTCAGCTGTTTGTTCTATTGGAACCGACCAGCTGTCAACCCCCGAGCGCACCCTCTGCGGTTTCATCGAACCCGCAGAGAGTTTGACGTATGCCGCCCCACAATCCGCTGGAAATCGACCTGACCGTGATCACGGCGACCTGCCGACGGCACGCTCAGTTGGCCAGCTGTCTCATGCAGTTTCGCCACCAGAGTCTGGGCGATCTTCGTTGTGAACACCTGGTCGTGTCAGATGGCGTCGACCCGGAGGCACGTTGGCTGGCCGGCGAATTCGGAGCCCGTTACGTCGAGCGGCCAGAACCCGGCGGGCAATGGGGCTCGCTGGCCCGAGACCTCGGAATCCGGGAGGCTCGCGGGCAGTACGTCTGTTTCTGGGATGACGATAATCTCTACGAACCGCATGCCCTCGCCACGCTCTACACCACAGCTTTCGGATATGACATCGGTGTCGTCCAGACTCGCTATCGCTGCCGAACCCGTCTTGGCCAGATCACCATCCCTCGCCGCTGGCGTGGGACATTTCAACCGGGCGATGTCGACACGATGTGCATCGGCATGCGCCGCGAACTGGCCGCTCGCGAGCTCTGGGAACAGCAACCTCCGCCACAGCGGCCAACGACCGACTGGTACTGGCTGCATCGACTTGAGCGGTATCAACCCAGGATCCGGTTTGTCCCGCTGGTCATCGGTCGCCACCTTTAAGAGTGGTTCGTTGCGGTGGTCTGAAGTGACTGTCTGAAAACAAGAAGACCGCCGATCCCCTGCTGGCCTGGCCAGAGAAAACCGACGGTCCCGGTGAGATCTTAGACCTCCGCCTCCTGCGTTTTCTTCACCAACAAGCTGGCATCGGGCTCGTTCAGCATGCCTTTGAGCTGGTCAATCTCTTCCTGGCTGAGACCGTGCTCCCGAATCAGGTGTTCCACCAAGGGGAGGGGCTGGCCGTTGAAGAGGTTATTGATGAAGTTTTTGACCGTGTCGCGAATGACCTGCTTGGGTCTGGCGTCTGCGGTGTAAATCAGGCTGCGACCTTCTCGGCGTGAAATCAGGTATCCCTTAGATTCGAGGCGGCGAAGAAAGGTTTGAACAGTCTTGTAGTTGATGTCTCGTGTTTCTGGCAGGTTGTCAAGAACTTGTCTCACGGACGCCTCACGCAAGGTCCACACAATGCGTGCAACCTCCATTTCGGCACGAGACAGGGCGGGTCGATCGGTCATCACAAACTCCTCAGGAAATGACGCCAACAAGAAACACCACGCCATCTGACAAGAGCCCACCTTGCCAGAAAGAGAAAATGTCGGGAAAAAAGTTGGCAACAGAATGAACGAATCTTAACAAGTAGATCTATTGATTCGTCTACTTACATACCCACATTTTCTTGACAGAAACGATACTGGTCTCTGTAAGACTAAGGTCTAGTATACTCAAGTGTGCGTAGTATCTACGAAAACCACACTTGCCCAGCTCTCCTCGATCACTGAAAACAATGTCTTGGATGTCGTGGTATAACTCGCTGATTAAGCCAGACTGGACACCCCTGCCACCGACCATCGGAATGATCTGGCAGCTGCTTTATCCAGTGATTTTCCTCAGTTTCGGGTATGTTTTCCTGCAGGCTTATCGACGTAAGATTCCACCAATGGTGGTCGTTCCATTTATTACAAACCTAATCGGAAACTTATCTTTCACTCCAATCCAGTTCGGACTGCGTAATTTGCCGCTGGCAAGCATCGATATTCTTGTTGTTTGGGCATCAATAATCTGGTGCATTAGTGCGATTTGGCGCCATTCCAAGTGGGTGGCATTGGCACAGATTCCCTATCTCGTCTGGGTCTCAATCGCCACTTACATTCAGATATTTATGACCCTGATGAACTGGGGAAAATGATGGTTCGTCTGGGTTTATGCTGTATGTTTCGCAATGAACCGATTCGGTTTCCCACGACAACAGCGACTGCTTTAGGGCGTCTGACTCGGCCGGAAGCACTCGACAAGCTGAACCGGCTCTGCTTGGAGAATGCGAATTCACTCCTGGCTGCGATCAACTACTGTCGCAGCCATGGGATCGGCTGCTTTCGCGTGAACAGTCAGATTCTGCCGATCAAAACTCATCCGCAAGTCGGTTACGCGGTGGAAGAGTTGCCAGATGCCGACCAGATCGTCACGCGATTCCGCGAATGCGGCGAGCTCGCCTGCAGTCACAATGTCCGTCTCTGCTTTCATCCTGATCAGTTTGTGGTGTTGAATTCACCACGCCCGGATGTCGTCGACAAGTCGATCCAGGAACTGGAGTATCAGGCGGAAGTTGCTGAGTGGTTGGGTGCGGACGTGATCAATATCCACGGAGGCGGAGCGTACGGCGACAAACGCCAAGCCCTGGCTGACTTCTCCCGCACGCTGGCCCGGCTCTCGCCCCGCGTTCGCAGTCGACTGACCGTCGAGAACGACGACAAGACTTACACCCCAGCTGACCTGCTCCCGCTCTGCCAGTCAGAAGGCATCCCGCTGGTCTACGATGTGCATCACCATCGCTGCCTGCCTGACCACCTCAGCGTTGAACAGGCAACGAAGCAAGCGATCGCGACCTGGGACCGCGAACCCATGTTCCATATCTCCAGCCCACTGGACGGCTGGCAGGGCCCCAAACCCGAGCGGCATCACGACTACATCGATATCAACGACTTCCCCGACATCTGGCGCAAGATGTCACTGACCGTGGAAGTGGAGGCCAAGGCCAAAGAGGCCGCGGTCGAGAAGCTCATCAACGATCTCAAACCAAACCGTCGGTCCCCACGAACCGCCAGGACATGACGAAACAGGGAACGCCCTGAGTCGGTCCGAAAAGCGGTCTGTACCAAACAACAGACGACCGCATGAGACATGCGGTCGTCTGAGTTTTTCAGAACTAGACCACCTTGACGTTTTCAGCACATGGTCCCTTAGGACCCTGGCCTTCAGTGAAGGTCACTCGCTGACCTTCCTGAAGGTCATCGAAACGCACACCCTGCAGGCTCTTCGAGTGGAAGAACAGATCCTTCGCTCCGCCGGTGTTAATGAAACCAAAACCCTTGTCAGTCAACTTCTTGATCGTGCCTTCAGCCATCTGTGCTTTCCTAGTGACTACTTGGATTGATGCTGTCAGCAACGTCTGCCAATCTTCCACCGTCCATCTCGTCATCCGCAGTGTATCTCACTCCGCGAACAAAACGCAATTGTGAGCTCTGATGTTTGGAAGTTCTCGGGGCACTTTGACGGTCAGGCCGTCGATTCTCCGGATCAGGCGGACACAAGAATCTCCTTCGAGGCGACCAGGCTGGTACCCCCATCGCCATCCGTCAACGTGACACTGACCGTACGGGTCAACGTCGACGGAGTCAGTGACACGCTGCGATAAGTAATGTTCCGCAGCAGCCCCTGCGCCATGACGGGTGTAGCATTCGTATTCAGTGTAATCACCAGTGACGTCGCTCCTGCCCCCCCGGTGAAGGTGCCGATCACCACTCCACCGTAGGTCACATTTGAGCCACTGACTCCAATCTGCCCCGCTGCGGTTCCGACATTGCGAATTTCCAGCCGATCGTCCGCCTGAGCATTCGCCGACAACCTGACGGTCAACTTGCCACCATCAAGGTTCAGCGAATCAGGGTCGATCACCGTCGCATTCGTATCGAGCAGTACTGCGGCGGCTTTGGCCTTATAAGCCACAGCTGTGTCGAACGCCCCAATCACCGGAGCATCGTTCACAGAAGTCACCTGGATCGACTTGGTGACCTGAGCACTGGTCCCACCGTCACCATCGGTCACCGAGACTCGAAGAGTTCGGACAAGGTCTTTCGGGTTATCGGAGATGTTACGGAACGTGATGTTACGAAGCAGAGCCTGAACGGCCTGAGGAGTCGCACCGGCATTCAGGGTGACGGTGAGTGCCCCGGCTCCGACTCCCCCAGTGAAGGTCCCGATGGACACCCCACCATACAAGACGGTCGTCCCATCCACCCCGATTTGCCCCGCGCCCGTTCCTTGATGGCGAATCTCCAGCCGGTCCGTGCTTTGGCCATTGGTAATCAACTGGGCCACGAGTCGACCACCTTCAAAGTTCGAAGAGTCGACATCCGAGACATTCGCGTTGTTGTCGACCAGTACCCCAGCTGAGCCTTCGGTGTAGCTGACTGTCGTATCGAATCCGTCGATCACCGGAGAATCGTTGCGAGCAATGACCTCGATCAGCTTGCTGACCGCCTCGCTGGTTCCGCCATCTCCATCGTTCATCGTCACACGAACCGTACGGGTCAGCGTCCCCGGATTGTCGGAATCGTTGCGGTAGGTCACGTTTCTCAACAACGCCTGGGCCGCAGCGACAGTCGCATTCGAGTTGAGTGAAACAACCAGCGGAAAGGCTCCATTACCCCCCGAGAAGCTGCCAATCACCGTACCCGCATAGAGCACGCTGGCCCCGCTCACGCCAATCTGTCCCGCTCCGGTTCCGACGTTTCGGATCTCCAGGCGGTCCGAGGCCAGGGCATTCGACGAGATCGCGACCGAAACGGTTCCTCCGTCAAAGTTCGCGGAGTCCGAATCAATCACGGTCGCATTGGAATCGATGAGAACCGCAGCTGCATTCTCGGTGTACTTGACCGTGGTATCAAAGGCACCAATCGATGGCGGGATATTCGAGATCGCCAGCTGCAAGGCCTTGGAGACTGGCAGGCTGGCCCCTCCATCGCCATCGGTCAATGTCACGCGCACCGACCGGGGCAACAGAGAGGGGGTCCCTGAGGCACTGCGATAAGTGATATTCCGCAACAACACCTGAGTAATCGCAGGTGTAGCCGCCGAGTTCAAAGAGATCACCAGTGGCAGGGAGTTCTTGCCACCTGTGAAACTTCCGATGACGACACCGTCATACAGGATATCGGACAGGTTCAATCGCAGCCCCTTGGTGGCGGTACCCAGGCTGCGAATCTCCAGCATGTCGGAGTCTTCCACGTTATCGACCAGCTGCACGGTGAGAACGCCACCGTCGAAGTTCGCGGAATCGGCGTCGGTGATCATCACGTCTGGATCAAGCAACACCGGGGCCGTCGCCACCTTGTAATAGGTGGTCGAATCAAACAGGGAGATCACCGGACCCGCATTCAGGGAGATGACTTTGATTCCGCGAGACGCGCTGGCACTCAGGCCCCCGCCGCTGACCTGGAACGTGACGGTCTTGTTCACAACACCGGTACTGCTGCCAGCGTTCTGGAACTTGATGGAACGCAAGGCGGCGAGGTAGTTGGCCACCGTCGCCGAACCAGTCAGCGTCAGGACGCCCGTACTGGAGTTGTAAATGCCGGTGATGCCCGACTGGTTGGTGAAGAGCAAGGAGTCCTGTCCCGCGACAAACCCACTCGAAATCGACACCGTCGCACTCGAGTACAGCGACCCCGACGGGTCGACCGAATTCACCCCGGCGTCAATCACCGCAGCTGGCGAATTGGCCGCGTACTCCAGCACGGTCGGCGTGGTCGACAACGATGGGGAGTCGTCGTTCTGGACCTCCAGCGTGACCGCCTGGCTTCCATTTTCAGTTGCTCCCACGACCGAACTCACCTCAATCGCAGCTGTCCGGCTCGGATTGAACGACCCATCGGCGATCCCCGTCAGTGTCAAACTGGCGGAGGTCTGCCCGGCTGGAATACGAATCATATTCACGGGGATCGCCGACGAGGCTGTCAGCTGATACCCGTTGATCGGATTAGCCGTGTCCGAGGCCCATTGCCCACCGGGAGCCAATTCTCCACTGGCTTCGAGCGAGAACGAAAGGTCGAGGATCTTGCCCACATCGACGATCGGATTCCCCTGGGCGTCCTTCAGGAATCCCTTGTAGGGGACGATCATTTCCATCTCATGCCCGTCGGCAGAGACGACCTGCTTGATGATTCCCTCGACGATGGGGCCTTTGTCCTTCACGAACGTGACGGAATCATTACCACCGCGAGCCGGGTCGTTATCCTTATAGACCCACTGGGTGTAGTAGTCATAGGTTCCGGGAAGGATGTTGACGTAACCCGGAGCGAAGGGGCCTTGGATGTCCCATTTGTCGAGGTTTGGGTTAAACCCCCCTTGAGACTGCTGAGCGAAAGCTTGATTGAGGGAGGCCATGTCGGTGGCCCCGTGATTGAGGTAGTTGCCCGTATTGAACTCTCCGCCGTAATACTCAATCTCCGAATTCATGTCGTAACCATTGGACGTCGGGTAATACCCCCCCTCGTGCAGGGGATAACCCGTGACATCGTTGTTGTCGACATCCATCGTGACGATCGCGTAATACCGCCCCGCATTCTTGCCCGGGGAAGGCACCTGGGTCCGGCCGATGACTCCAGTCGACCGGAAGTAGAAGTAGACATTGTTGTCGTCGTGCGTGACCCCGAATTCCACCAGGTCCACATCCGGGTGATTGACATACGCCGGGGTGTTGAATTCCCCACCCGTGTCGGTGTCGTGCGTGTCGTTGAATCCATCAGTCCGGAAAATGACGTTCGGGTTGTTTCGCCAGTCACTGAAATTGCCATCAACGGTGATCGGCGCGGCACTCGTCGTGGCGCGGTAACCCACGTTATTCCCCGCAGTCCCTCCCAGATTCAGATTCACGAACACGTCGTGATCCTGTGGCTCGTTCAGGGTGGCTGTAACGACAGCTGTGCCGCCGTTCTCAGCCAAAGACGGCGATGAGGAGTTCAAAGACACGAGAGCAGCCAACAGCGTCCGGCTCTCCAGAGACTCCGCCCGCCACCGCTCACTCCGGCGCGTTGACCGCTTCGCACCTGCTTTTCGCGCGGCCACGCATTGACGCGTTCCCTGCCAGAGAGAACCCA
>JAXMBW010000024.1:0-38980 GCA_046349675.1 Planctomycetaceae bacterium
TCACCAACCTGTTCATACAAAGCACCCCGGTGAGGAGCAATCCCCACCGGGGTGTTTGTGTTTATACATACGTGTTTTCCCGTGCGGATTCCAGCTGGGATTCCCATGGCGCTGTCTTGAGCGACCTGATGTGTCAGCGCGGGCCAGCGACGTTGAGCATTTTGAAGTGACCAATGCACCATCGCGAGGCTGCACTTTCAGTCAGCCCCATGGGCCAGCTCGTGCAAGGTGCGCAGAATCGAGTGTTCATCTCGCGAATTCTGGCCGCTGCTCTCTGCGTGTGATATTTTCTTGACCGCATGAGCTGCCGACGATCGCAGAGAAATCAGATGATCGAAGCAGGTGGTTGGCTCCCGACCATGAATTATCAGCAGATTCTCCCTGCGCGGTCAGGTCATTGAATCTCCGGCGAGCGGCAGTCATCTGGCTGCAGTGAGTTGTTTCAGGCCGTCTGAGTGACGCTTAAACATCGATCGACTCTCGATTTTTATAAAGTGTGGGTTCAGGGCCGATGGAATCGTGTCCCGTTTTATTGCGGTGGAGAGTAAATGGGAACCACGAAAGGCACGAAAGACACGAAAATGAATGAGCCACGGCAGTACCCCAGGTGCACGCACAGCTCGTGATTTCATTTCATTACTAGAAATTTGAGCTTTCCCGCCAACTCAACCCGCCCGGCGCGCCACCAATCCGGGTCTGCTTTACCCTGATCAACGCTGTTTGACTGACCTGGCTTCCCGCTTGTCACGCACAACTACTCCTCATCACGACCATTCGCTCATCAACTCCTCTAAGAATCCTGCATGTCCTCAGACTTTTTTCGTGTATTTCGTGGTCCACCTCTCTCTCCTCGCAGATCTCACCTGCGCAAAGAAGCGAAGTACTCTTCGCTCACATCGGCATCGATTTACACGAACTGTAAAACAACAAACCCCCGGCGAGTTATCGCCGAGGGTTTGTGCTGCTCAAGTTGTCGCTCTAGGAAAATTCTTCAGCGGTTGGATCAGACTAGAACTCGCCAATCACTTCGCCGTCAGCACGGGCCAGCAGTCTGCGAATCGTCTGGGTGTCCATGTTTTCGGACAGGAACCGCACGCTGCCGTCACCGAGGAGGGCATGGCAACCACCGGTGTGGAAGCTGAAGGGCTCATCGTTCGAACCGCAGTTGTTGGTTGTCCATGGGCAGGTGCTCGGGCCACCAGCAGGAGTACGGTTCTGGTTAATGATCTGACCACGGTTGGCTGGAGGACCGGAGACACCCGATCCTGAGTCTGGGTCGGCCCAACGGTTTGGACAGCTGTTGGTGCCAGCACCGAAGAGAGCGGCCGCGACGACGTTAGGCTGCACGCCTCCGAGCACATCACCGGCTGTGTAGCTGCCGACGGTATCTGCGACCTTGCCAGCATCTTCGATGACGGCGATGGTGTTGGACAGACCGTCAGTCGTAGCTGCGAGGGAATTGTAGGAACCCAGCATGCTGTCGACGTCGAAGCCAACCTTCAGCTTCTGGCGAGATCCGTCCGTTGGGCTGAGGTCGGTGTAAGCGATGGGCATGTAATCGGTGGTGCCGAATCCCTTGCTATCCGGTGTGGAGTAACCGTTTGATGGGCAGAGGAAGAACGAGATCTTCGAGGAAGCTGCCTTGGAGTTTCCGGTGGGTGCACCGGCAACGTAACCCTGGGTGTAGTGGCTACCGAAGTCGAACAGGTTGTAGACGACAGCCTGATCAGCGAAGGGCAGGACTTGGGTGAAGGTGGAGGTGGGGGTGAACTTACGGGCGGTGGTGACGTAATCGGTCGCGCTCAGCAGCTGGCTGCGATCGGTGAACTCACCGGACGAAGGAAACTTCTTGTAGGTTTCTTCGTAGTTGTGGATTGCCAAGCCCATTTGCTTGAGGTTGTTTTTGCACTGGGAGCGGCGAGCAGCCTCGCGAGCCTGCTGCACAGCTGGCAGCAACAGAGCGATCAGGACCGCGATAATGGCGATCACGACCAGTAGTTCAATCAACGTAAAACCACGTCGGCGTGCCTTGAGCATAATCAATCTTCCATCCCATTCGGGAAACAAATCCGTGTCTCTCGCCCCTTGCAAGAGATCGACTTCACTCACGCATTTTGGGGGAGGAATGAGAAGGAATTGTGAACACACTGCGAATTGCGGAATAAGTCAATACGAGTTTGGAATCGTGCTTGACCAGTCTCGGTATGGTCCTGTGAGGGAAAAAGCAAAGTGTTTTTTCATCCGGTCGGGTGTTCCAGTGGCAACTGTTGTAGCGGGTCGATGAACTCTGCCGAAAGTAGCGACTCTGGCCGGATCGGTGCTGTGGATCTCCTTCGAAACCGAGGGGACCAGGTGTTCGAGCGGCGCCGCGGCAGTGTTGCGTGCCACACTTGGACGGGGACTGTCCCCGCGTTCCATTCACCTCAGCCAGCGGTTCCAGATGATTCACGTCGAGAACCTGTCGAAATCGTTCTTTGATCTGCGACGCGGCGACGTGCTGGCTTTGGATCACGTCTCATTTGATGTGGCGCCGGGCGAGATCTTTGGTCTTCTGGGCCCCAATGGAGCGGGCAAGACGACTTGTTTGAGGATGCTCAGCACTGTGCTGAAGCCCACCGGCGGACGGGCCGAAGTGGCTGGGTTCGATGTGGCGACGCAGCCTGAGCAAGTTCGCTCCCATATTGGCTTTATGTCGAACAATACCGGCATCTACGATCGGATGACGGCGTGGGAGTTCGTGCAGTATTACGGCCGTCTGTACGGGATGCCCGAGGACGTGTTGACGCCCCGACTGGAGCAGATCTTCCAGCGGCTGCAGATGAACGACTTCCGCGATGTGCTGGGTTCCAAAATGTCGACGGGGATGAAGCAGAAAGTCTCCATCGCCCGGACCATTGTGCATGACCCACCGGTGATGATCTTTGACGAGCCGACATCGGGGCTCGACGTACTGGTCGCTCGCGCCGTCGTTCAGACGGTCGATTCGCTGAAGTCCCAAGGTAAATGCATCATCTTCTCCACGCATATCATGCGCGAGGTCGAGAAGCTGTGCGACCGGGTCGCGATTATCCATCGAGGGAAGATTCTCGCCATGGGTACGCTGCCGGAACTGGCCGACCGGTACAATCAACCGGATGTGGAGGAGCTGTTCTTCGACCTCATCCAGGCTCACGACGACTCGTACCGGATTGCCAGCTCATAAGATTGGGTTAGCCCGTCGTCCGCATTCACCACGTATCACACACTCTCACTCAAAGTCCCGCTCCCCATGAATTGGAAGAACGTCAAACTGGTCTTCCTCCGCGAGGTTCGCGATCAGTTGCGCGACCGCCGGACACTTTTCATGGTGGCGGTGTTACCGCTTCTGCTCTATCCCGCGCTGGGCGTGGGGATGACCTACATGACGGTGAACTTCTCTGAACAGGAGCGGACCGTTGTGATTCTTGGGGCGAAGGATCTCCCGCCGCCCCCGCTGCTTGACCCACAGAAGCCCGATCGGTTCTTGCCGGAGTATTTCTCCACCGCATCGGATGCAAACAAGCTGCGAGTCATCACTGAATCCAACCTGGGGCAAGCGCTGGAGCCAGGGACACCGCCCGATGTGTACGAGGCCGAGCAGGAGTTCCTGAAACAGGCTGTCGAGTATCGGGGAACGCTGGAACAGCTGGGCAGCCTCTCGCGATCGCGAGCGGCCGCCGAGGAAAAGTCGTTGCGGTTGTCATACGCCGGCCCCGAAAAGGCCGCCGAACTCAAGGAATGCGTGGAATCGGTCGCGAAGCTGAAGAGCCAGGAAGCGGAGCTGAAGGCCAGGGTGGACCTCTGGTTCAGTAATGCGCCGGTGCAGGTGATGATCGTTGTCCCGACGGGCTTTGCGACCAAGCTGGAGGAAGCGAACCGCCAGCTGGCCAATCGTACGGGCAACGAAGTCCAGATCGATGACATGCCGCGGCCCATGATTTTGCAGAACAGCGCGGACGAGAAATCGCAGTTGGCGTCGCGACGGATTCGCGAAGCACTGACGAAGTGGGAAGACCACCTGCGTGCCGCTCGCCTGGAGCAGGCGGGATTGCCAGCTTCCTTGTCATCGCCAGTCGATCTGACCAGCGTGGACGTGGCTGCGAAGGATGATTTGTCCGCGAATCTGTGGAGCAAGCTCTTCCCGGCACTGCTGGTGATGATGGGGGTCACTGGAGCGTTTTATCCGGCCGTCGATCTGGGGGCCGGTGAGAAAGAACGCGGCACGATGGAGACGTTGTTGATCTCTCCCGCCCGGCGTTCTGAGATCGTCATGGGCAAGTTCATGACGGTGATGGTCTTCAGCCTTTCGACGGCTCTGCTGAACATGCTGAGCATGGGGCTGACCGGGCAGCATGTGTTGTCGGTCGCCGGTGGCAGTGGAATGGGCGATGTGAGTTTGCCATCAGCCATGTCGCTCATGTGGGTGATTTTCCTCGCCTTCCCGTTGTCGGCACTCTTCAGTGCGATGAGTCTGGCACTCGCCATGTTTGCCAGCAGCAGCAAGGAAGGGCAGTACTACCTGACCCCGCTGCTGATGGTGACGATGGGACTGACGATGTTCTGTCTGAGTCCGGCAATCGAGATTCAGCCGTACTACAGCATCCTGCCCGTGGCGGGGCCGGCGTTGTTGCTCAAGGCTCTGCTGGGCAGTGGGGCATCGCTGTCGGAGCTGAGCGTCTACTTCCTGCCGGTGATCGGGTCGAGCATTTTCTACAGCGTGGTGGCCCTCAACTGGGCGATCTCGCTGTTTGATCGAGAAGAAGTGCTCTTCAGCCAGGCCGAGCGGTTTGATCTGGGGCTGTGGATCAAGCACATCCTGCGTGATAAGGACCCGGTGCCGAGCCGGACGGAGGCAGCGATCTGCTTTGGCGTGATTGTGCTGACACAGTTCGCCGCTTTGAGCAACATGAAGCCCGATCTGGGCGGCAATCCGGAGGCTCGCAATTTCACGATGCTCTGGTGGCAGACGATCTACTTGATCGTGACTGTCGGGCTGCCGCCGGTGATCATGGCGATTCTGCTGACCAGCAGCGTGCGCCGGACTCTGAAACTCTTCTGGCCAAGCTGGCAGTATCTGGCGCTGGGGGTTGTGTTGCCGGTCGTATTGCAACCGATCGCCGTGGAGTTAATCCATCAGCTCGACTGGTTCTTTCCCAAGCTCCCGGCGGAGATGGCAGAGTTCATGAAGTCACTCTCCGATCCGAATGTGGCGTGGTGGTGGCCGTTGCTGGCCATTGCCGTGGCACCGGCGATCTGTGAAGAGCTGGCGTTCCGCGGGTTCCTGTTATCGGGGTTTCAGTCGGGTCGGCAACGTAGCTTCTGGACGCCGATCCTACTGTCGGCCGTGTGCTTTGGCGTGGTCCATATGATCGCGCACCAAGTCTTCAACGCGATGTTGCTGGGAATCGTGCTCGGGCTACTGGCGGTACGCAGCCGCAGCCTGGTGCCCGGAGTGATCTTTCACTTCATCTTTAACGGAATGCAGGTATTGCAGACGCGTATCCCGAAGACGTTCTTTGAATCGCGGGAAATGCAGTGGCTGTTTAGCGTCGAGAGCGAGGCCGGACAGACGGCGATCCGATTCAACGCCCCACTGCTGGCGATCTCTGGGCTGCTTTCCATCGGGTTGATTACGTGGCTGGTCAGGTCTCCGGTCGATGCCGATCCCGAGGGCCCGCAGCGACGGTTCTCGGACTTGCCGCCTTCCAGTCCGGAGTCGTTCACACTCCCTGAGAATGACCCGCGGTGGGAGCAGATGCGGGCCAACGCCGCTCAAGGGCATAACACCCTCTGAGTTGAAGTTCACAACCGCTCGAATCGCTGGTGGAGTCGCTCCTTATACCGCTCCGAGCTCGTAGTCGATGACTCGGAACAACCGCTACAACCGGCATCTCTTCTCAGACTCTTGCCGCGGATCGGACATCTTTCCAAATCGGCATTCCCGGATGTCCCCATCCAATCCATAAATGATGTGGAGGGGTGCGTCGACTCGCAGCTCCTGCCGATATAAGGCAGGACAATCGAGTACGCAGGGTGACCTGACAACAGGTCGTTCCTCTCATCATGCGGGATTGAGTTCGCATGTGACGGGCACACGGATCGTGTTTGTTTTGCCTCAAGTGATGGCGACTTCATGGTTCGCAGCTTCCCTCGCACTTTCTACTGGCTGGCTTTGGCCCTGGCGGTGGCCTGGTTGTCGATGATTGCCGCGCCACGTCGAGTCAGCGGGCAAGATTATCCGCGTTCCAATCGGTCGTACTACTCGCCTTCTCGGTCTGCTCCCGCCAGCTCGTCATATGCAACGGCGTATTCGGAGGTCGCCCAGTCACCTTCCGAGTACACCGCTGAGCCAGCACCGCCGAGCTACTCACAAGCTCCGCCACAGGCTGCGTCCGGTGTCATCGGGACCTCGCAGGCTCCTCATTACTGGATCGTCAGTTCGCGATGCGATGTGCAGCACAAGCGGCATATGCATCTGGATGATGGAGTGCTGGACGTCTATGAGCGGACTGGCGATGGGCAGCTGCATTACTCGAACATGGGGTCACTCCAGGCGGGCCTGATTCCCGGTGTCCCGGTGCTGGTCTGTGTCCACGGGAACTGGGTCGCGTGGGAGGATGAATGCTTTGAATCGCATCTCGCCTACCAATGGTTCCGGAACTCGTGTCCGAATCTGCCGCTGCAGGTGGTCTTCTTCACCTGGCCCAGCAACGGACACATCACCGGGATCCTGCCGACTGATGTCGCGATACGCGGTAAGCAGGCTGAGTTCAATGGCTTCCATGTCGCTCGGATGATGAACTGCATTCCGGAAAGCTGTCCCGTGACGTTCATGGGGCACAGCTTTGGCTGCCGCGTGATTCTGTCGACGCTGCACTTGGCTGGTGGGGGAGCGATCCAGGGGATGCAGTTCCCCGGGGCGATGACCTCGCATCGCTATCGCGCTGTGTTCGCTGCAGCTGCGGTCGATCATCATTGGATGAATCCCGGTGATCGGTATGGCTGTGCGTTGCCGCGAACCGAGTGTGTCGTCAACCTGCGCAATCGGAAGGACTTTGCCCTGGCGCTTTACCCGCTCCACCGGCCATTCGCGGGTCGAGCACTGGCCCGCTCCGGATTGACTCGGCGTGATACGCGGTTGCTGGGGCCGGAAAGCCAGAAGGTCGTCAACATCGATGTGACCGATATCGAGGGGCACAACCACCTGTGGCCGGGCTACTTCAATTCGCCCGAGATCGGGGCAGCGATCGCGAACGTGATCTACTGGCCCGAGGTCAATCAGCCGATGAGCGCGCCGACCTATACCGCTCCGACTTCTGCGTCGGCCTCTGCTTCTCCGGTCCAACGTCAGACCCGGCGAGTGGCTCCCCGGCCGGCGGCTCCACCGGTCGAAGAAGAGACTCCCGCGCCGGTCGAGAATCCCATCGAGAACCCGGTCTACGTCCCCATGGAGGACAGCGACACTGTCCCGGCCCCGCCACTGCTCGCTCCAAGCCTGCAGTAGCCCGACGACGACGAAGAAGACAGATACGATCGGTCAGGCTCTCGGACGCAATTTTCTCAGTTATAATCCGTATGTACTTGCATTGTGGCCGCTCTCACAGCAGGGACGACGTTCACCTCAACTGTCCATTGAGCAGTGACCAGTGAGGTGATGTGGGCAGGATGCGATTTCCATGGAGTGGGAACAATGAAGTTCAACATGACCGTGACGTTGGCCTATTCGGTGTGCTTCACGGTTCTTGTGCACTCCTTGGCATGGGGAGACAATTTTACCACTGGCGAAAAGGAAGCTGTCAAATACGGCGTTCATGAGGTGGTGTTAACGGGAAATGGGGAGGTCCCCAACCCGTTTGATACGAGTGTCCAGGTGACCTTTACCCCGGCGTCTGGTTCAAGTCAGGCTAAGAGAGTTAACGCCTTCTATGATGGCGGAAACACGTGGCGAGCCCGCGTCTATGTCAGCGAGCGAGGCACGTGGAGTTGGAAGTCGACCTGCCCGACCGATGCTCAACTGGATGGGCGGGCCGGCCAGTTTTCAGCTGTGGACTCGCCACTTCATGGGCGACTTCTGTCTCATCCCGCCAATCCCCGGCACTGGATCACGGAGGATCGTCGCTGGTTCTTGAACCTTAGTGATACGGCATATTTTTTGTTGTGTCGCCAGGATGGAAACGGAACGCCGGTCACAGACGATGACGCGCGGCGTTACGTCGACGATGATGTGGCCCGGGGGATTACCTCGGTGAGATGCTTTCTGGCCAGTCACCCAGGCGGATTCATTGAGTCGTCAGAGCAGTGGCGGGAATGGTTCTTTCAAGATGATGCGCACGAGCTATTGCGCATGGATAACCTTCAAAACCCAGATCAGCGACTTCAGCTGATGCTCAATCTCTATCCAGATGTCGCGGTCCAGCTCATTCTGTTTCCCACGGAACGCTATGGTCGTGATGGCCAGTTCTGGTCAACACTGAATCCCCCCCAGAAAGAGCGTCTGCTTCGGCATCTGGTTGCTCGCTACGCAGCATTTCCTCAACTCTTCTGGTTGTTCGTCAATGATGCCCATTACGGGCCCAAGTTCCCGAACAACACCCAACTCGTCCGTGAAGCGGGTGAGTACTTCAGGGAGCATGATCCCTGGCAACATCCGCGTTCGACCGGGCATGCTCGACGAATTCCATTTCAATTCGCCGATGAAACATGGGTCGACTATATCCATATCGAGCATGCCCATGATCTTGGGGCTCAGCAATATGACCAGTATGACAAATTCGCCAAGCCGGTCTTCCTGGGGGAAGATCGTTACGAGCAGGATCACGGACCATCGCAAGATCCGACGGATATGCGTTACTGGCAACGGAGGCTCTTCTGGAGCTGGCTCCTGTCGGGTGGTACGACAAACTATGGAGGCCGGTGGTGGGCCGTTCATCCCTATTCGGAAACCGGCTCGAAGTCAGCCACGTTCTATAAGCGGCCGAAGGTGACGTTTCGCTCCGCACTTGTCGGGCTCGATTCCGTTCAGGCGATCCAGGACTTCTTTCGAGACCGCACGATTGACCTGGGCCAGTTCACTCCCGACCACTCGCTGGTCGTGGATGTGCTGGGGCGACAGGGCTCGCTGAGTCCTAGGCTCATGCACCGGTCGGGAGAGGAGTTTCTTGTCTACCACCCCAACGCATCCACGGAGGGGCAGGCAACCCAGCCCCTCGACGCCCACGCAGCTCAACTCCGTCTGGATCTACGTAAGATCGAAGGCGAGTTCACCGTCGAGTGGTATCGCCCGGAAGACGGACTGTCTCAGCCAGCGGGAAACGTCACCGCAGGAGACTGGCGCAAGCTGACATCACCCTGGCCGGGGACCGATGTCGTGTTACGGCTGAAGCGGTGAGTTGCTCTCTTTGTGACCTGCGGCCTTAGAAATCGCTGTGATTGGTGCACAAGCTGGTGCCACATTAAGTCGCTAAGGTCATGGGGCGTGAACTTACCTTGGTCCCGCATTCACAGGACCTAATCCTATAGTCACCGTGTCTTGATGAGACTTGTCAAGGAACGGCAGAGACGGTTCACCCCTCGGCAGGCTGACGCCCGCCGCTCTTGTGGAAAACTATTTGCTCTGTGGATCGGACTCGCTCGACTCGGTCTGGATCAGCAGCAGGGCCTGTTCGGCGGCTTGTTTGACCTCGCCGTCCTGCTCGTGAGCGATCTTCTGCAACTGGGGCACGGCGTCGACGGCTTGGGGACCGATGCGGCCGAGCAGTTGGATCACGGGCGTCACGACTTCGGTGTCGTTATCGGCCAGCACGGCGGTCAGCTTGGGCAGCTCTCCACTCGCCTCGGCACCAAAGGCTCCGAGATTCGCCGCAGCCATGCGTCGCAGCTGGGGATCAGAATCGGCGAGCAGGCTGGTCAGTGTGGAAATGACATCCGACTGAAGTTCCGGGATCTGGGCCAGCGAGGCGGCGGCATTCGCCCGCACAAACGAGGACTCATCCTTGAGACAGGTGATGAGAGCTGCCTGCAGGTCTTTGTCCGCAGTACCGGTCAGAGCACAGATCGTGGCTGCAGTCTCGCGCTCGATCGGGTTCGAGGACTGCAATCCCTCGACCAGGACCGGGGTGGCGTCCGGGCCGAGCGAGACAAGCTTCTGCTGAGCGGCGTCCCACTGGGGGCCCTCGGTTCCCGGCTGAGTGAGCAGCTGGAACGCCTCGCGAGCTTCGGCGGTCTTCTGCGAATCGACGGGAGCTGTTGCGGGCTTTGCGGGAGAAGTGGCCGCGGCGGATGCCTGTGCGGCGGGACTGTTCGTGGACTGCTCCGTACTTGACTCTGTCGATACCGGGGCTGGCGTCTCACTCACAGCGGCGGTCGGTGCGTTTGAGGGGGCCGTCGGAGTTGCCACTCCGTTTGCAGGATCGCTTCCGCCACAGCCTGCAGCCGCTGCCATCAGACCAACGACCAGTCCCCAGCTCATGGGGGCTGTTACTACCTTCCGTGGTGCAATCACGTCGAACTCTCCTGCGACGGGGCGGGGCTGGGCGGGGGACTGTTGACCGGATCGGGGAGGACCGCAGCCCCCGTGGGAGCGGTCAGATCCAAGTCTCGTCCAGCTGTGGGCAACACCATGATCTTCTGCCAGATCTTGCGTGACAAGCCCGATGTCAGGTCTTCCAGATCGTTGACCGCCGAGACCGCCTCGGAATCCTCGAAGTGCTGAATGTAGAGGGCGGCGATTTTTCCTGCGAGAGACAACATCTCGATGCAGTAGTCGAGGTAGCGTGTCAGCTCGAAGGCGGTCATCGTGCGTTGCGGCGATGACTTGGTATCGGGACCCGCCATCAGCAACCGGTCGGGGTCCTTGGTCAGCTGATGCATATCGATGATATGGGCGATCGATCGGAGTTCGTGGATGGCTTGTAAGCAGCGTTGACGTTTCACACGGGCTTCAAGGGTGATCAGGAAGATGATCGTGGCACCGATCAGGAAGAGGGTCTGGAAGCCGGCGTCTCCCATCTGGAGCAGGTCCTCCAGCCCGATGTGATTGTCCTCCAGCCGGAACTCCCGCAAGATGTAGATAAACAACGTGATCATCGCGACGATCAGTGAAACCATCACCAGTCGCAGGAAGTACATCGGTCGGGAGATCTGGTCCGAGCGGACCTGGGCTTTGCGGGCGACTTCAAGGAGCGAGTCGCAAACCCGGTTCAGGTTGGCATTGGGGAATCGCTCGCGGATGCGGCGGGACAGCGTTTCCACGGTCACGATGATCTGGTTCGGATCGAGTCGCAGGTAGGAAACGGACATCGGTCACCCATCTGTGTCAGCCGCCCCCACAACTGCGGGGACGGGGCTCATGAGCACCCGGAGGTGGTGAGCTGAGTTTCTGTGAGTGGAACTTCATCGGAAAATACGAGGAATTCGTCAAGGCGGATCACGTGAATCTGCCGTGCCCATGGGATTCAGACGGCGAAGGGGCGAAAGGGAGACGAGAAGACATTGTGAAGAGCAGGTGAATTCTTGTTGCAGGATGCCGAGGGGCGTGCCGGTGGCGTTCCGATACCGGAATGAATCGCGAGGAGTCTTGGGTTGGTACTTAGAGTGGAGGATGGAATAGCACTCGTGGGAGGCACGAGCTGCGGAAAAGGAGTCCGAATGAGCTGGCGATCGATACCGGTCTGTCGGAAAAGTGGAATCACCCTCATTGGAGGTTCGTGTTATCATCAGAGCACCATTCGGTTCTCCTCTGACAAGGCACTCGTGATGAATAAGAAGGTTCAAAAACAGCTCGACGTCGCCAGAAAGAAGCTGGCGAATCTCCAGCAGCAACTGGCGGGGGCCAAGAAGCAGCCCGACGACCCGGCCGATGTGCCCCGCCTGGAGAAGGAAATCGCAGCTGTCCACGCCGAAATCACCAAGTTGAAGTCCGCCGAATGACGCCGAAAACGATCATCGTGTACCACCGTGCGGAGAAACGCAGCAAGTGCTCGGTTGAGCCTCTGCGGCATATGGGTGAGTACATCTTTTGGCGTTACCCGAACCGTGGCAAGGAACCACTCGATGGTTACGTTCGGTTGGGAATCGGTGGTCCACAACTTTCGCAAGAGGATCATGACCGCGGGCTGGTGTTGCTGGATGGGTCCTGGCGCTGGGCCGCCAAGATGGAGAAGTCGTACAGCGACCTTCCCGTTCGCAGCCTGGGGCCGTGGCAGACGGCTTACCCTCGTAAGTCGCTTGTCTTCGAGGATCCAGCGGAGGGTTTAGCAACGATCGAGGCGCTTTACGCGGCCCTCTGTCAAATGGGGCGTCGCGATGACGACATCCTGAAGACTTATCATTGGGGAAATGAATTTCTGGCAAGAAATTGTGAACTTCTGGACCGCTTCAAACGTACTGAGTGTGATGCGGTGTCTTCTGGTGCGCTCACGGAGTCATTGTCAGTGGAGTAATGGTTCGTTTGTAGACCTCCGAATGGAGAGTGTGATGGGGCCATGTGGTAAGTCGTTTTCGTTGTGGGGATTCCTTTTTCTGTTGTGCGTTCAAACTCGGTGTGAGCTTCTCTTTGCCAACCCATCGGGGGACGCTGATGTTCGCGTCGCCGTTGGGGAGCCATGCGTTGTTACCGATTTGGATCGATTGAGTTACGACGCGTCCCTGATGGACGTTTCTCCGCGGGGTGAGGAAGAGTGGCTGGCCAGGATGCTTCCAAGCGATCGGTCTCTGCTGGTTCGCCTCGGGTGTGATCCCAATCACAGAGAGGCCCAAAGCCAATTGCTCGCCTTGGCGAAACCCAAAGCCGACACATCCAAAAGTAGCAAAGACAAGGACGACGACTCCGATCAGGGCACCGGAAAGCAAGAGTCCGATGTCATCATGGACAGCGAGCCGGAGGGAGCTGACCCAGTTCAGCGACCAGTAGCGGGAGGCCAGATCGCGTGGGGTGTGAATGCCGATCCCGCTCCGCCTGGGCTCTTTGCCGCTGCGGGGGCCAAATTGAGTTTGAAGATGCCCTCTGTGGGGGCGATCGGTCCCGACTTTGTGGAGTCGACTCGGTTGCGGGTGTTGTTTCCAGCCACCCCGAGTCGGTTTGTGGCCCTGGGACTGAATGACGACAAGAAGCAGTTTCGCGATGTCTGGAACCTGGTCGACAAGAAAAAAGTCGGTCAGGTCCGGAACATTGAGTTCGGCAGCAGTAAGGTGCAGGCACTGAGCCCCGATGGGAATTATCTGGCCGGGAAGCCGCAGTGGGACAATGTCGTTTCAATCTATGGTGTGTCGCAGAATCGCCCGTTGTCGCCGATTCGGTTGAGTGGAACCTCCTCGAAACTCGTGGCCTTTGCCGGAAAGAATCGGTTGATTCTGGAAGACAGCAAAGAGCTTCACGTTTACTCCGTCCCCGACTTCAAGCCCAAGACGGTGATTAAGCTGGGCGGTTGGAAGGCCGACGATGGCTGGGCGGTCAGCGCGGGAGGGAAGTACTTCGTCGCCGTCACGCGAGAGGGTGCCGCTGCCGGTTTGAAGTTTTACGATCTGGACGCCGGTGCGATCGCGGGAGCGATCTCGTTCAAAGGCGAACCCGAATGTCAGGGAGCCGCATTCTCTACCGATGGAACTCAGCTGGCAGTCCTGTTTGGAGGCGAGTCGCCACAACTCCGGGTCTGGCAGGTCAAGACGGGAGAGGTCGCGGGGCAGTTCGATCTCGCGAAGGTCGCCGCCCAGATTAAGCCCCGCGAAAACTACCAGGGTGGACGTCTGGAGTGGTTTCCCGATCAACGGCATTTGCTCATCGGTGGGAAAGGTGTGTATGACTCTCGCGATGGCAAGTTGCTGTCAGAGTTGAAATCCCCGCCGATCTATCCGGTTCGGGTCATCAGCCCCGATCAACTGGCGATCGTGGCCAAAGATCAGTTGATTACTCACGACTTGTCGCCTGTGTTGAAGTCAAAGTCGGCACCCGCTGCAGAGGCCGCCAAGGTCCCTGATAAGCCAGCTGCGGCTCCTCCCAAGCCGGTCGATCGTTCGACAGCGTCTCAGTTGTCGCTGGAAGATGTCGAATGGAACGTCAAGCTCGGCAAGCCACCCGTTCCGGTCCAGGCTGTGGCCCGTGGGGTTGAGATTCCAGCCGGAGCGTTGTTCATGGGCTGCCTGTCGCAGTCGCAGCATGGGGTCGGCTTTGTGATGTACACGAGCGAGGCTCTGGTCGCCGATGATGACGGGCTGCCCGTTGTGGAGCCGGGAACTCGGTTCTGGCTGGAGCGGCTCGATCTGAAGACCGGAAGTAAGCAGAAGAATGTGCCCCTGCCGACCGGGGCCATCCTGATGAGTGTGAGCCCGGACGGGACTCTCGTCTGTACTCATAATGCCGATGGGCTTGATCGCCTCGAAGTCATGGCGGTACGGGATGGAGCGAATAAGGGGAGTCTGGTGCCATATCATGATGCCCCGCCGGGACCAGAACAGCGGGTGCATTATGCAGAGTTCCTCGACCCATTTCTGCTGCTGACAGCGGCCACGGGACGCATGACGTTGTGGGACATTGGGACCAACAAAGCCCAATACGAAATCGAGGTCGGCGACATGCGGCCCGAGCTGTCGCCCGCTCGCGATTACGTGGCGGTGACGGATGCCGCTCATCGGCTGATTTACCTGCTCGAAGCGAAGACCGGGAAAACCGCCGGGACGGTGACGCCCTCGGATGTGTCAGGCGACCGCGTTTCCGCCTGCAGCTTCCATCCGGAATCGCGTCTGTTCGCTACCCTGACCGAACGGATTGATGGCGGAGAGCTGCGGGTCTTTGACCTCGATAATGGGCAGGTGAAGAAGCAGATCCCCCTTCCCATTTCCGGGAGTTTGATTCAATGGGTGGGGCTGGATTATGTGTTGATTGATGGCGAGATTCTCGTCTGCCTCAGCCGTGAGTGTGTCGTGTGGAACTATGCACTTCCCGACGGGATGCATTTGCGAGACAGCCCCGATCAGCGGCATTGGTACATTGCCGCTGATCCGGCTCGCTCCAATATGTATGTCGTGCGCGGCGTCGATATGCCCGATGAAGGCGTCGTGCAGCGGATCGGTGCTGCGAATCCCCGTGGCAAGTTGTTGTTGCGTCCGGGGCAAGGCCTCTCCCTGGACATCGAAGTCAGTAATCCCGAAGGGATCGAAGACTTCGCGGAGCAGGTGAAGAACGTCCTGACGGATCGCTACCTGAGCTCCAAGATGAAGGTGGTTCCCGGAGTCCCCGTGACCTTAAAGGTGCGGGACACCGATTCCGGATGGAGCCTCAGCCTGCTCCATGAAAGCAAACCGATCTGGTCCCATGATATTGATGGAGAGGCCGGCCCATCGGCGTTGCTGGAGTTCGAACCGCCGAAGTATGCCTTTCCCGCTGGAGCAGCAAAGGGCGCCGGTCAGTCGACGCTGGGGATTCGCGGCACGAAATAGGGAGTACGAGTTCTGTTCTCGATCCCCTGTGACGTTGGTCTTCACAGGGGCGCAGGCTTTCCCCTGGGGGGGGGGGGAACTGCGCAGTAGGACAGACATTCCTGTCTGTCCGATCTCACCAGACGTCTTCGACGGTCAAGCCAGAACGTCATTTGCTGGCGGATGAACCTCTGGTCTCGAACTTCAGCTTCTTCACTGTGCGATGGACATCCTCCACCGCATTGAGTGTGGCCAGAAACGCGGGACCGGTCGACAGGCGGCTGGCGGCGAGGAGTTCCTCGGGGAGAGTGCCCAGCAGATGATCTCTGAGCAGCTCTGCCAGCCAGGTCGCCCGTTTTGCCGCGAATCTCTGATGCAGGTTTCTCAGATGAGACTGAAGCAGTCCGGTCCCTTGCGACACGCCCTCGTGGATCACTGACTCACCCACCGAGGCTGCGACCGTTCCCCCGACCACATCGGCCGTCAGGTGTCCGAGCGTGCTTGTCGCTGCGGAGGTGAAGACGACATCGCCGACCAGTCCGACACCCGTGATCGCCATAATGACCGAAACCGCAGGGCGCGCAGCTGCGGCCAGAGAATCGATCTGGCGAAACAGCTTGTAGTATTGCGGGCTCTCCTGAGCGAAGGTCGCCATCTCGGATTGCACCAGACCTCGCAGCTCCCCCTCCAGGTCGCACGTGTCGTGGGCTTCTCGTACGGTGCGGATCAGTTCGGCCCGCGAGACCCCGGAGAGCAGCTCGGTCAGCCGCGGTTTGAGGAGGTCATTGCCGAGTTCGGCGAGCCACTCCAGCTTCTCGTACACCTTTTCAATCGATTCGAGGATTGCGCTCCACTCTCTTTTGCGGTAGGTCTCACGCGGGTCGACGGGCTCGCCCTGGATCTTGTTACGAGCCATTCGCAGCGGAGTCATGATCGCGTGCGACAAAAAGTGATAGGAGTCGTGGACCCGGGCTGACCAACCTTGTCGCTGTTGCCCCCACCATTCCCGGACCTCCTGCACGAGCAGCACGCTGGGAATCGTCGGCCAGTCCGCGACCTCGGCCAGCTTGTTCGCGGCCAGTAACTCGGTGGCCCGATGGTACTGAGCACTGAGTCCTCGGATCTCGTCGAGCCAATGTGGGACTCCCTGGTCCCGGTCGATGAGACGATGCAGTGATCCCGCGAGCGTCTTGAGTTTGATCTCCCCGAACCGAAGAGCGGTCAGGTCGTTCATCAAGTTGCGGGGAGCCGTTGGATCGATGACCTCTCCAGTGACCGGTTCGATAGGGGATCGCCGCTCGTAGAAGGGGAGCTGAAGCGATTCCGCCGCCCGGCGATCGTTGGGGGCCACGTACAGAATCTGCGGCTTAATTCCTGTCTCTGAACAGAAGGTGCCGACCCAGAGCGGCCAGTACGGTTCATCCTCGGGAAGCAGGCACTGGTTGAAAACGAGGAGTACCGACTTCTCTTCGAGAGCTGCTTGACGGAAGAACTCTTTCACAGCTGCGTCGTTGTATTTCTGCTGAGTCAGGACGGCCACCAGCACGTCGGCACAGCGGCGAATGTGTTCGGCCCGTTCCCAGTTGATGCGGGCGTCGCTGTCGACATCCGGCGTGTCGAGGATGAGCAAATTGGCGGGTGTCTCGTCGCACTCGCGGATGAACAACCAGTTGTCGTGGTGCTCCCTCAGTGGTTCTTCGGGAGACTCCCAATCCCGCAACTGGAACCCCGGAAAGATCTGCTTCAGGTCGTGCGAATCGCGAAATCCCCGGGGGATCAGACAGGTCGGGTGCTTAGTCCCCGAGGCCAGCGGGCTCGTCGCACTCGCGCGAAACCCTGCAAGGTGGTTGAACACCACGCTCTTGCCGATGTTGGTACCTCCCACCACCGCGACGACCAGAAACGATTGGTCCGACAGCTGGGGCACCAGCTTGCGGGTGAGCAGCTCGTACCATTCACGCCCGGCCAGCGGGGGCAGTGTCGTCGTCTGGCATTGCGAGTCGAGCGCCGTCACGGCCCGTGACAGTTGCTGAACCGATTTGGCGCAGGCCTGGAAGTCAGCGGTCATGAGACGGGTCGAGTGAAAGCCACGAGGCGGAGAATTCGTCACCCTTGCGGTGACGAATCAGAACCATCTCAGCATAGCAGACCGCAACTACAACATGGCAACAGTACGGAAGCGACTCTGACGCGAAAGTGACCGCTGCGGGGCCACGATCTCATTGAATTGAAGAGTCAACCGTGTGTTCTGGCCTTCGTTGACGGGGCGAAAGACGAGGTTGGACCGTGATTGGTCCGCGAGCAGATGTTGTGACGATCAGCCGGCCTTTTGCGTGACGCTGGGGCGAAGCAAGGTGGGAGTCGGAATTGAGGGGAAGCGGAGCGTGAATGTTGTTCCGCGTCCCACGGTGCTCTCGACACGGATGCGACCTCGATGCGTATCGATGATCTCTTTGCAAAGAGCCAGACCCAGACCGCTGCCGCCCTGACCTTGTTCGTCCGGAGTCTTCGTCGAGTAGAACTGGTCGAAGATACGCGGCAGCTTGTCGGCGGGGATTCCGCTTCCTGTGTCGCGGACGGTGATCTCGCTGGTGCCGGATTCGCGATTGAGCGAGACACCAATGTGGAGCGACCCGCCGCCGTCCATGGCCTGGCGTGCATTGATGATCAGGTTGATGAGGACCTGCTGAATCTGCCCGGAGTTCACCTCGGCCCACACGTTCTCATCAAAGTTCTTTTCGAGCCGAATGCGGTGGACTTGCAGATCCTTCTCTACGAGGACCAGTACGTCCTCAACAAGTTGCGTCAGGCGGAATGCCTCTCGTTGTGTGGTCTTTCCCTTGGCATAGGAGAGCATACCTGTGGTGATCTTGGCCGCTCTCTGCCCTGCACTCAGGATGCGATCAAACGCCTTGTCACGCGTGGCGGGTTCTTTATGCCGCAAGCCCATCTTCGCGTAGTTGATAACCGTCATCAGTATGTTGTTGAACTCGTGCGTAATCGATGACGCAAGAGCCCCGACCGATGTGAGCTTTTGTGCTTGCATCAATTGCTGCCGCATCTCAACCAGCGCCAGTCGCAGCTGGTTGTTCTCCTGACGCAGTTGATCTAGTTCGCTCGTTGACATGACAGAATCCCCAGTACTCTCGGTGGTCAGTATGGGTATCGTTCCGCCGAATTGTTGAGGTTCAGAGCCGGATGGGCAGGGGGGCCAGTGAACCAGAAATAGGTGGTCCGGGAATCCTCAGGCGGAGGCGGCGTCAATCTTGTCATCCGAAGCAGTCCGGTAAGCTGCGGCGAGTTTTCCATTCGGGTTGCACGCCACGTCGTCGGAAAAGTCGATGTCGTTTGCCTCATGTGAAGGGGCCGGTAAGCAGGTCCCTTGATACGGTCAATGAAAAAAGCCGGCGACTGAAGTTCAGTCGCCGGCCAAAACCATTCACCACATGATTCCCGAGCCAGGGCTCACTAGTTCTCACCCGCCCAGCGAATGAACTTCTCTCTCAGCTCTGACCGTTTTGCCGCAAAGTTCGGGGTCGGGGTGACCCAGAGCTCCTTGAGCGGGAAATCCCCCTGAGGCAGTCCATCCCGGACACGTTCCAGGATCAGCAAAGCCTTGATGGCCTCCTCAGTGATCCCTTCGTCGTTCGTGAACAGGATGCTGTTTCCATCCGGGTCTTTGCCCAGCGTGTCCACCACTTTCTGGAGAAGTTGGGTTCCCGTTTCCAGAAGTTTGCCAGCCTGTTCGAGGTCACCCTCTTCTTTGAACGCTTTCTTTCCCTCATAGAAGGACCGACGGGCGTCGATCATTTCCTGCCTCTGTTCGACATCACAGCGAAGTTTCCAATAGTTGTAGTTCGTTGTGCCGTGGTAGCGGGTCTGCCAGTGCTGTTTGTCGGCGAGAGTTTGGCCGTCATCTTGCGACATCTTTTCGAGGTCTTCACGCGAGCCCTCCAGCGTGAACGTGGTGCCATTTCCCGCAGCTGCGAAGACTTTGCGACCGTAGACAGTGGTCCACTCCCGCAATGCATTCGCCCAGGCTCCCTTGGCATTCGCATCGAAGAACCCATCTTCTTCGCGGGCGCTCGCGTAGTCCATCAACGAGTGGTAAGGGTAGGACATAAACAACGGCAGGTCCATTTTGTGTTGCTCGATATCGGTCCCCTCGACGGTTGCGTTGGCTTTGAGGTACCAGTCCTGAGCAACCAGATAATTGTCTTTGTTCTCCGGGTTTACATCACCGTCACCCTTGCCCTGCCAGCGACTGGTGTCGGGGTCGGCCACGAAGAACTTGCGATACTGTTCCTTTTCGTCCGCAGTTCCGATCTTCTGACCGAAAAAGCGACCGCATTCAAAGAACAGTTCCGGGAACTGGCTGTTTCGGACGGTGCCTCTCTGGAGGTACTTGGCTCCCTGTTTCACCCAGAAGTAACGGTCTTCAACGGCATCGCACTCCGCGGACACGTTGAAGCCCAGGTTCCACGCCTGGTACTCCCACACCTTCTTGAAGTGCGGCTGCAGTAGAATGATCGATTCCGCGGTCTGCTGGAGTTTTGACCAGTTCTTGGTGACGCGATACTGCTCAGCCTCGCTCCAGAGGATACTGGCTGCGATTCCGCGGAAACCCAGCAAGACCAGATTCATGGTCGAACTGGCGGGGTCAACCTGACCCAGGGTGGCTTCACCCAGGCTGTACTTTTCACGCAGGTCGGAAACGACGCCGCCGGTGCCAGGCGATCCTTCGGAGGGCTTCCCCAACAGGATCACCACGACCATGAGAGCCAGAATCCCGAGTCCATAAACCAGCTTTCGCTGGCCCGAGGTGAGATTGTTCATTTTGCCTCCAATTCACGAATCTGCAGGCCGAAGTAACCAATGATGTATGCCGGGACGAAGAATCCCAGCGTGATGAGCAGACTGGGCAGCAGGTTTCCATACCAGGGGATGTCGAAACCATTTGCCAGGAACGTCGATGACTCGAAGAACACAGTGATGTATGGAATGACGTACTGTGCCAGATACAGCATCGCGTACACACCGGCGTCGAGTGTTTCAATCACGGTCTTCGTGATCGATTCGTCCAGCGGTGTCGATTCATTCATGCCTGTCACGAGCCGATAGAACGCTTCCACCGAGCCTCCGCCAACGACTTCCCCGCCATCCGAGTAATAAGTGGCCAGTCGCATGTTCAGGCCGCTCTTCAGGAAAGCTCCCAGAATCAGCAGACCGAACGTGGCCAGGGTGGCGACCGGTCCCTTCAGAATACAGCTGGAGGTCGTGCCGATCGTGATGATGAGCACGAGCATCAACCAGGTCACGAAGATTGTCTTCCAGTAACCCACTGAGAAGCTGCGGTCGGGCAGACGCACGAACAGGTCGACTACGTTCACTCCCAGATACTGACCGGCATCCAAGCACTTGATCTCCACGTTCAGGGTTCCGTTATCCACCAGATCCTTGAACAGGTTGGCTGTTTTCGGGGTTTCGCCATCAAGGTAAGAAATCTCATGGGGAATCAGAATGAGGTTTTCGGTCTGATTCTCTTTCAGGTCGTGAGCCACTTCGCTCGAAAACTCGTTAACCGGCTGGACACCAGCTCGCACCCGCAAGTTGGTCTTCGGGTTCACCAAGTCGACGCTGAACTCGATTTGAGTCGCGACATCTCCCTTGTACGAGCGGAAAGCCTCGAAGGCGTATTCCATCCGCAGGTCTTGGCCATTCGGGAAATCCGACTCTTTCAGGCCTTGGAACTGCCAGATCGCTACTTCTTTGGTCCCCCCCGCGATGAATCGTCGGAGGTCGAGCAAGTCACCGACGTTGACCCCTGTGAAGAGGTCTCCGTTCTGGTCGAGCAACCTCATGCCCCCGAATTTGGGGACTCGTGCAATCAGCTGTCGCTGCGATCGCGCGGGGACGACTCGCAGAATCCACGCGTAACCGACGACACTGACGGCTAGCAAGATCGCCGTGATGACGAACGTGTATCCCGCGATTCGACCCAGCACCACTTCACTGCGGCGGACCGGTTTTGTGACCACTGTGTGCAGCGAGCGATCTTTGATGTCCGCCGGGAGGCCCCAGCAGGACAACAGTACCGCTAACGGCAGCAGCATCCAGCGGATCGTGGTGATGACGAAGCTGATGTAGGCCTTGGCTGGGGTTGTGTCATCGGAGTCCCCGATAAACCAGCCCGCAAACATGAAGAGGACGAGGAATACTGCCCCGATCCAGAGTGCCTTGCGACGAACAGACTCTCGCGTTGTCAACGTGGCCAGTGCGAAAATGCGTTTCGGTGACACGAAGATCAAATCCGAAAAAGCCCGACCGATGACGCCAAAGAACTCGGTCAGACCTCGCTTGCCCCCACCCATCAGGCTGGAGACACCGCCGACAAAGATCCCGATCACTGCCAGCACGCACATTGTCAGTGCCCACTGCACAGCGGGATACAAAGGATGATTGGTATCGAATGGCATGGTCGATTCGATCCCTTTCTGGTTCTAAACAACTGGAATGAATGGAACTTTGACCAAAGCTGTTTTCACACCGGAACAATTCAGAAGGGAAAAATGAATCTTCTGCTGTTCGGTGCCCGGTTCATCTGATCCGGGCGGGATGCCATGGTCCGACGATTGGTCAACTCGTCAGCATGGGAGACGCATCCGTTTGAGGGACGATCTCATTGCGATTCCGGCACTCAGGCCTTCGGGGTTTCGCCGGGGGCATAGCGTCGACCGGGGCGAGCTTTGCTCTCCTCGATGGTTCGCAGGAAGAGCTCTTCCAGGTTGACGACCGGAGATGAGCTGCTGTGGAGCGAGGCCCCGTGCTTCTTCAGGACCGCCTCGATTTCGGCCTGGGCCGCTGGGTCGAGCTTCGAGGTGATCAGCTGGGTCTCACCCTTCGACTGGAGCAGATCCTTCACATCGCCGAGAACCTTCAGCTCGCCGCCGTACAGAATGGCGATCCGGTCGCATACGTCTTGAACGTCCTGCAACAGGTGGCTGCACATGACGACCGTTTTTCCCTGATCTCGCAGCTTCAGGATCAGGTCCTTCACTTCGCGGGTCCCGAGGGGGTCCATACCGCTGGTCGGTTCGTCGAGGATCACCAACTCGGGGTCGTTGATCAGGGCCTGGGCCAGACCGATACGCCGGGTCATCCCCTTCGAGTATTCCTTCAACTGGCGACGGCGGGCATAGTTCAGGCCGACCATCTCGATCAGCTTGTCTTTCCGCTCCTTTCGCACAGCCGCCGACATGTTGAACAGCCGGCCGTAGAAGTCGAGTGTTTCGTCCGCATTGAGGAAGCGGTACAGGTACGACTCTTCGGGCAGATAGCCGATGCGTTCGTTCTTACTCACATCGTGGGCTTGCTTGCCCAGGATTTTGATTTCACCCTCGGTCGGGAACAACAGCCCCAGAAGCATCTTGAGGGTGGTCGTCTTGCCGGAACCGTTCGGCCCCAGAAGACCGAAGATCTCCCCCTTCTTGACTTCCAGACTCAGGGAGTTCACAGCCTTCACTTTGGCCCGACCCCAGAAGTCTCGATAGATCTTTGTGAGGTTGCGAATTTCAACAACTGATTCTGCAGACATCGAGATGCTGACCCCCAGAACCATCTGATCGGTAATCCAGCCCATTTCTGGGACGGACGCGATATTAGATGGGCCTCAAAAACAGTGACAATGAATCGGAAGGAATCTTCCGTTGAATTCCGCCATAACGAATGAGATGAGTGGATGTTTCAGCGGAGTACACACACTCTATGGCTCCGCCGGACACGATTCAAGACTCCGCTTGAATGCCTCGCGATATTCGTTCAGCCGATTCTGATGGATGGCGGCTCGAAGCTCTCTGACGATTTTCTGGTAGAACGCCAGATTGTGGACGGAAAGCAACATCGGGCCGAGCATTTCCCCCGACTGGAACAGATGCCGTAGATAGCCTCGGCTGAATTGCGTGCATGTTGGGCACTGGCAGTCGGGGTCGAGCGGTGACTGGTCCCGCATATGCTTCTTATTCCGCAGTTTCACAGCTCCCAGGCTGGTAAAAGCTGTGGCGTTGCGGGCATTCCGGGTCGGCATGACACAGTCAAACAGGTCGACCCCGCGGCAGACCGCTTCGACGATATCGATCGGTCGACCGACCCCCATCAGGTATCGGGGCTTGTTGACCGGAAGCATCGGAACCGTAAAGTCGAGAGTATCGTACATCTCGACCGGTTTTTCCCCGACGCTCAGTCCGCCGATCGCGTAACCCGGAAAATCAATCGGCAGCAGACCTTGAGCTGAGTGCTCGCGCAGTGCCCGATCGGTGCCCCCCTGCAGAATCCCGAACAGGGCCTGGTCGGATCGCTTCTGAGCGTCGCGACAACGCCGGGCCCAGGCTGTGGTTCGCTCGACAGCGGCCCGCATCCGCTCGCGCGAGACATCGTGCGGCGGACACTCGTCGAGGCACATGATGCAGTCCGCCCCCAGATCCTCCTGAATGGCGACGGCTTTTTCTGGCGAGAGTTGCAGCAAACTCCCGTCAATATGGGACTTAAAGACGACCTGCTCATCGTCGATCTGCCGCAGCTCGGCCAGGCTGAAGACCTGAAAACCCCCGCTGTCGGTCAGGATCGGGCCATCCCAATTCATCATCTGGTGCAGGCCGCCCAAGTCTCGAACGACCTCGGGACCCGGGCGCAGGGCCAGGTGATACGTGTTGGCCAGGATCTTCTGAACCCCGATGGCCTTTAATTGAGAGGGCCAGACCCCTTTCACCGTCGCCTTGGTGCCGACAGGCATGAACGCGGGCGTCTCAATGATCCCGTGAGGTGTCTGCCACAGCCCCATCCGCCCAGCGGTTCCCGAGTCGGTGGCTTGCAGCGTAAATTGAAAATCGGTGGGCACGGAACAGTCACTATAGCAGGGCATCACATCGCAATTCAGGACCAGCCCCGAACCACGCCCGCAAATGCTACCCGCCCCGCCCCCATCAAGCCACCCGCCCATACCCGAGCGTCTCCGCACTGGCACCTTCTTCCGTCGAGCCCCTGTCCCCTCAGCCTTGGGCCTTCTTCATCCTTGCATCAAAAGCCAAAACCATAGACAATCTCTGCCCTGCACCTGTAGCTCAATGGATAGAGCATCGGTCTTCGGAACCGAGGGTTGGGGGTTCGACTCCCTCCGGGTGCACTTCTGCAAGTTGTTTTGGTCGCTAGGTTTAGTGTGTCTATCGGTGTGGATGGAGCGGTTGGCGTGCTCGGGTTCCTCCGAAATTTACGGAGGAATTGAGTCGTGAAGGGCCGCATCATGTCACAGCGAGCTTTGTGGGTCTTTGCGTATTGTTTGCATCAGTCCTCGGGGCGTGCTGTCATGTCGGGGTGGGCCTCACTGTGAGACGCGGGCATTTTCAACCTGCCTCGGCATTTCCTCTCCCGTTCTCTCAATGACGGACGTTACGGGGTCCACTGTGATTCAAGTCTCTTTACCCAGACAGGATTGACGTTCAGGCAAACGTTCCCTGGTCCGTCAGCCATTCTTTCAGGTCGATACTTCCCCTCGGTGAACGGAAATGCCGGTGATGCTAGAGTTTGAGGAGAGGGGATTGGGCGAGGCACAGATTCGGTTCCGACTCCCGGAAGAGCGACCATTTTCCGCGTGCTCTCCTGGTCATGTCTTCTGGGATCTTCCCGAATTGTTGAACCGATAAACGGTCTGTACTTGCTGTCGCTCCGGTCAGCGTGCGACAATCTTTGATTATTCCGCGTCCGTTTTTGGTTCAAATGGTGCCTTGTGAGTGATGCTGGGGTTCTGCCAAGCGACAACTCAAATGGGGGCGTGCCGGATGAAGTTTCACCCGGTGGTTTCTCGTTGCCACAACTGCGGGAGATGTTGGAAGCCGAGCGGAACTACCTGCTGGCAATCGCCACGCAGGAGTTAGGCTTGCATCTGTCCGCCAAATGTGGCGAGTCGGATCTGGTCCAGGACACATTTCTGAATGCGACCCGGGACCTCCGCCATTTTTCCGGACGAACTCCAGATGAGTTTCGCAGCTGGCTGCGAAGTATCCTCAAGCACAGCCTCTTGAATTTCCGTCGTCGGTACCTGGACACTGCCAAGCGAGAAACTGGTCGCGAGGTTCCCCTCGGTTCGGCTTTTGAGACGGCTTGTGTCGATGGGAAAATCCCTTCGCCGAGTCGGGTCGTGATGCAAGCAGAACTTCTCTCATCACTCCAGGCGGCGATGCTGTCACTCCCCCCCTCATATCAGCAGGTCATCAAGCTACGAAGCATGCAACAGCTGCCCTTCGACCGCATTGCTCGCCAACTGAACATCTCGGCGGAGGCATCACGGAAATTGTGGTGTCGTGCTGTGGAGGCCTTGCAGACAGAACTGCTCTCTCAGAATCATGACATCAGCGGAATCCAATAACTCCCAATTCGACGACCTGCTCCTGGCAATCGGTAGTGAGATTGCGGGAGAACGCACCAAACCGGTGTCGCTCGACGAAGCCGATGAAGATCTCCAGCGGCGAGTCAATCATGCTCGCGAATGTTTATTGCTGTTGCAGGCGGCGACCCGGGAGTATTCCGCCGGTGAATTTCCGACAGAGCCCAGCGAGTTTCTCGGCAACACGGCGAGTTCCGGGATTCTCGCCCCGTCGAGATTTCAGCGGTTTCATATCATTCGCAGACTGGGAGTCGGGGGATTTGCAGAGGTCTTTCTGGCTGACGATCCGCTCCTGCACCGCCAGGTCGCCATCAAGATTCCTCATACGAAATGGGTAGCTGATCCGAACGCCCGCCGGCGATTCCTCCGCGAGGCCCGGGCTCTCGGGCAGATGCAGCATCCGGCGATCGTCACGGTTTTTGAATCAGGCGAACTTGACGGAATTCCTTTCCTGGTCATGGAGCATTGTGACGCGGGGAATCTGGATCAATACCTGTCCGGATTGCCCCAGCGTCAGCATCCGCGGGTCTGCGCATCGCTTGTTCATCAGATCGCCGAAGGCTTGAGCGTGACGCACAAGCTCGGGATTCTGCACCGGGATATCAAGCTGCGAAACGTGCTGTTGGCAGTTGTCTCTGAAACGACCGGCTCCGGCAGTGAGATACATCCCTCGTCGCTGGATGTCCCCCCGGAGTGGAGGAACATTCAGCCGAAGTTGTCGGATTTCGGACTGGCCAAGTGGTTGGATGAAGAGTTTGACGCCCAGAAAACCCAATCGGGGTTCGTCGCTGGGACGTTGCAATACATGGCCCCGGAGCAGGCCGCCGGGAAAACGGATCAGATCTCCCCCGCGACCGATGTTCACGGGCTGGGTGTGATCCTGTACGAGATGCTGACAGGGCAATCGCCATTCGCGGGCGATACTCAGGTTGAAACCAGCTGGAACATCCTCAACAAAGAGCAGATCGCGGTTCGGACCTTGCGGCCCGCTGTTCCGCGTGACTTGGAGACAATTTGCCATAAGGCCTTGGAGAAGGATCCTTCGCGGCGGTATCCCTCCGCACTGGAGATGGCCGAAGACCTGCGGCGGTTTCTCGATGATCGTGAGATCCTGGCCAAGCCCGTTTCAAAGATAGAGAGAGCCTGGCGGTGGTGCCGACATCATCCGGAACTGGCGGCGCTTCTGCTGGTGGTCTGTTTCTCGATCTCGTTGATTTCCATGGGCGGGTGGTGGTACTCGAATCGTCTGGCGGAGACAGTGAAATCGGAGACCAAACTTCGAGAGTCGGAGTCGCACCTGCTGGAGGAGTCAGAGCGACGCGAACTCGTCCTCATGCAGAAGACCGAGGAACTCACCTCTGCCATTCAGCGAGAACAGCTGATGACGTATGTCTCCCGCATGCGTCAGGCCCAGGATCTTTACGATCACGGCGAGATCGTCGACTATGCCAGTTTGCTCTCCGCGATGCGGCCCGGGTCGCCGCAGGAGACTGACCTTCGAGATTTTGCGTGGCGTCTGATGACAGCCAAGTGCGGGGGCGAGATTCGCCCGTTCGAGGTCACGCGTAACGACGATTTCTATTCGGTGAATGTGATTCCCGAGAAGAATCGAATCGTTGCCGGTACGAATCATGGCGCGTTTTACGCATGGGACTTACGGACTGGGGAGTACAAGGAAACAGGACTTCCCGCATATGTAGAACATACGAAACTCTGTGGAGTTGCATATCAGCCGCAACAGGACGCATGGTTTTACGCCCATCACCCAATGAGCGATCAGCAGAAAGTTGAATCCTCAAAGCTGAAATATTTGCGAGCATCCGATGGGATGTCCAAGACGGTTGCAGAATCCCCTCTATTTGAGAGGTTGTCGCATTCACCCGATCGATCGAGATTTTGTCTCGAAGTTGGCGGCCGGGATTTTCGCCAGTTCCAGGTCTTCTCTGTCACAACCGGGGAACACCTGTGGACCGCACAGGCGGGACGGCAAGACCTGAATCAACGACCCGCGTGGGGACCTGATGGGACTTTCGCTGTCCCCATGTTTCGTGAGGTTGCACTCTACTCCCCGAACGGAGGACCTCTCGCGAAACTCTCACGTGACTCCACAGACGAACTCGCTGAGATTCGGTCCGTTGCGATCTCAGCGGATGGACTCCTGCTGGCGGGGCTGCGCACGGACTTGACTGTCGATTTGTGGAAGCGATCGCCAGGGGAACCGTTCGTATTCGACTCAACAATCCGCGTTCACGATAGGGCAATACCTGCCGCAGAGGAAATGCCGGGACGCTGGCATGACATTCAGTTTCTGAATGCTAACGCGTGGCTTGCGTTCAGTGGACCTGGGAATCGAGTCTTCCTGTGGAACCTGAAAACGAAGCGTGTCGATAGTCGGAGTCCGGTATTCCAGAATCCACTCGCTTCCATCATTCCACTCCCCGATGACACGCTGCTCCTTCATGAGTCGACATTCGGACTGTATCGCTGGAAACCGACTGCGGATGGTCCCGTGTTGGCGGGGCATGCGAGAGAGGCCTGGGCCGTTGAATACTCACCCGACGGGAGGTTTCTGGCCTCGGGGAGCGATGATGGAACGATGAAGATCTGGGAAGTCGCCTCTGGCCGGGAGTTAGCGACTTCGTTGAACCACTCTCAAACCGTGGTGCAGACTCGTTTCTCTCCAGCGGGGACCCGGGTCGCCTCGCTCTGCCTGGACGGTTCTCTCCGAGTGTGGGAGTTCGACCCCAAGACGGGACTGCCATCCGCTCAGCATCGGGAAGTCGATGAACACCGCAAGGGCCGCAGCCTCTGTTGGAGTGCGGATGGCCGTCTGATCGCCACCGGTGGGAACGAAGGCGAGGTGGTGCTGTGGGACGCGAACACTCTTCAGGTGGTCCGTCGATTCCAGGATCACGAGGCGACGGTTCGACAGATCCTGTTTCTGGAGGGGGACCGCACGTTGTTGACGGTCTCCACTGATTCCACGGTTTGCATACGTGATTTGGCGGTCAATGACCGTGTCATTCATAAGTGGGGCGAGGAGTTTGATGCATACTGTGTGGCCCTGCTTCCCGATGGGGACACACTGGCTGTGGGCCAGGGGCATGGCGTTATCAGCCTGCGCAGCCGCGCCTCCGGAAAACTTATCGGGTCTCTCACGGGACATCGGAATGGCGTGTTCTCCATGCAGTTATCCCCCGATGGGAAAGTCCTGGCGACTGGCGATGAAAGTGGGAACGTTCGCTTTTGGAGGACCGAGAACCACCAACCGTTGCTCTCCCTTCGAGTCGGAGACCACAAGGCCAATGCACTCGCATTTCCCCCGCAGGGCGATGCCTTGGCGATCGCCACTCATGACGGCAAAGTGACTCTCTGGCGTGCTCCATTCGTGCAGGACGTCCTCCCGACAGCGGGGCAGTCCTCTCCTGGCAGTCATCCCGTCGCCGAAGGACACGATCGACCTGTCAAAACAAAGCCGAAGCCGAATGAGTCTTCCGACACAATGCGAGACGTGTCGACCACGGCTCTGGACATCTCATTTGGTGCTAAGGTTGCGGGGAAATTTACGGTGTCCTTCGGTGACGGAATGGAAGAGGCCCGGTGTGTGCTGATCCAGAGTGATGGGAAAGTGATTGTCGGGGGAGAGTCACAGAATGCCTCGAACCACGACTTCGCACTCGCCCGATTTCATGTCAACGGGACGTTCGACTCGACTTTTGGAGTGGGAGGAAAGGTTACGACTCCGATTGGTTCCGGGACCGACATCATGTATGGGCTGACTCAGTTGCGAAACGGAAAGATCGTCGCTGTCGGCTATCGCGATGCAGGGGGCACTGCGGATATTGCTGTTGTCCGATACCAAAACGACGGCACTCTGGATCCGTCATTCGGGATCGGAGGAATTGTCATCACAGCTGTGTCTGCAAAAGACGATGCGGCGTTCAGTGTCGTGGAGCAGAATGATGGAAAGCTCCTGGTCGCCGGTTATGCCACAGGCGACGGCACTAAAGATTTTGGTCTATTTCGGTACAACATTGATGGATCACTCGACACCACATTTGACCACGATGGGATCGTCATGACCCCCTTTGGAGGCGGAACAGATATCGGTCAAAGTCTCGCACTACAGCCAGATGGCAAGATTGTTGTTGCCGGGCATTCGCACAACGGAGGCAACTACGATTTCGCCCTCGCCCGCTATCACGCCGATGGTTCACTCGATACGAGCTTTGATGGCGATGGGAAGGTCACCACAGCTGTTGGCCCTGGGAACGATTTAGCCTTCAGTCTGGGGATTCAGGGGGATGGAAAAATTGTCATGGGGGGCGAAGCCAGTGATGGGAGCCTCGCTGATTTCGCTTTGGTCCGTTACCACTCCGACGGTTCGCTCGATACAACTTTTGATGGCGATGGGAAGATCGCGTTGGCAATCGGTGATCGTGACGATGTTGGCCATTCGGTCGAGTTGTTGGATGACGGGAAGATTCTCCTTGCTGGAACAACTGATATCGCCGGACAGTACGACGTTGCAGTTGTACGGTTCAACACCGATGGAACGCTCGATACGACGTTCGATGGGGATGGAAAGAAGATTCAGGCGATCGGTGCCCTTGATGACTATGGGTTCGATGTCGCAGCTGGTCGCGACGGCAAGATCGTCGTAGCCGGAAACTCGAATAACGGGGAAAACACCGATTTTGCAGTTGCAAGATTCAACTCGGATGGCACGCTCGATTCGAGCTTTGATCATGATGGCCCAGGCCGGGTCGTGACATCATTTGGGATCAATCAGGATGAGCCACGTCAGGTTATTATCGCCAATGGAAAGATAGTTGTGGCAGGATTTACCTGGAATGGGAGTGACTGGGACTTGGCGTTAGCTCGCTTCAATCGAGACGGAACGCTCGACAAAACATTCGACGAAGATGGAAAGCTAACCGCTCGCTTTGGCTCATTGTATGACATGGCGCACTGTGTTGCCGCGCAACGTGATGGGAAGCTCGTTGTGGCTGGATATTCAAACAATGGAAAAGACTATGACTTTGCCGTTGCCCGATACAACCTCGACGGATCTTTAGATTCGACGTTTGACGGTGATGGCAAGTTAACGACTGACTTTGAGAATTCGGAAGAAGTCAGCTTTGGGGTCGCAATACAGGACGATGGGAAGATTGTAGTCGCCGGCTACGCGGTCGTCGGACCTGCCTATGACTTTGCATTGACGCGATATAACGAAGACGGTTCTCTCGACACGACATTTGATGGGGATGGCAAGGTGACAACGGCCATCGGGAGTTCACATGATCTCGCCTTCAGCCTCGTTCTGCAGAATGATGGAAAGATCGTTGTGGCTGGTTCGTCCATCAGCGAAGGCAGAACGGTGTTTGCGTTAGCCCGATATAGAACAGACGGGTCTCTCGATCCAACATTTGATGGCGATGGCCGATCGATTACTGAGTTTGGAGTGTCAGACAGCCATGCGAACAGTATTGCATTACAGGGTGACGGGAAGATCATTGCGGCTGGGCCATCGAGTGATGGGTTTTCATTGGCTCGCTACGATTTGAGTGGATCGCTAGACACCACGTTTAGCGAGGATGGGAAGTTAACCACGCTCATCGGAAGTGGAGGAGTCGCCTACAGTGTTGCCGTTCAGGGTGATGGAAAAATTGTCGTGGCAGGAGATTCGAGCAGCGGTGAGTTCGCTGTGGTCCGGTACAAAGAGAACGGTGACCTCGACAGGACATTCGATGGCGATGGTTTGCTCAAGGTTGACATTGGAGCATCGAATGATGCAGCCAGGAGTCTTGTCGCAGAGGCAGACGGGACGATCACTGTTGCTGGGTATTCAAGTTATGGAAGCAGTTCTTCGAACTTCGCACTCATTCGCCTCGACTTGAATGAGGTAGCGCAGAAGTATGCGACACCGAATGGATTGAACTTTGAAATCGACCGCAGTGGACTGGGTAGCGGGCAACTCATTCAACGACCGAACGACACCATGGACGGACTCAATCAGCTGCAGGTCGCTGGGATCGACTTCGCCATGCCGTTCGGGGAGTCAGGGACTACGAAGGATGATGGCCGGACGTTCGTCACATCCACCGTCAATCTGGCGGGGCTCGACACTCACCGCGAAGTCACTGTTCCCAACACAGGATCGCATGGCTTTGCTCGCACGTTGGATGCCTTTACCAACACCACGAATCACCCGATCTCCACCACCGTGAAGATCATCGGGAACCTCGGGACCGATGCAGCCACCACGGTCTTTGGCACCTCGGATGGAGACATGTCTGTGGAGACCTCGGACCGTTGGATCGGGACAGACGACGCCGATGGAGAGGGCTCCCCCGCGATCATCCACCACATTCACGGCTCAGCGGGCTTGCGTCCGACCGATCTGCAAGTGGTCAAAGACCGCATTTCCTGGACGTATCTCCTGACTGTTCCGCCGAAAGCCACGGTCCGCCTGTGCCATCTCACCGTGCAGGCCAAGACTCGCTCCGACGCCATCGCAGCTGCGAATGCATTGATCTCTCCCACTGGATTCGGCGGGCAGTCCGCGGCATTTCTGACTCCCGTCGAGTTGGAGTCGCTCGTGAACGTGCAGTTCAATCGGGCGCCGACCGACATCGTCTTGAGCGGGAGTTCGATCGATCAGCACAGCGCGAATGGAGCGGTTGTTGGCCAGCTCACGGCGGCCGACCCCAATGCCGAATGGGAGCAATTCAGCTACTCGTTGGTTGACGATGCCGACGGGCGTTTCGCGATTCTCGGAGATCAACTCATCGTGGCGGATGGTGTGCGTCTGAACCACAAGGGGAGCCAGTCTCATCAGATCGTGATCCGAGTCGCGGACGCCGAGGGCATGGCCTATGAGAAGTCCTTTACGATTCAAGTTATGGATAAAGCTGTAACGCCGTAGCGATTCGCCGTGTTGGTCTTCGCTGGGCACGTTCAGCGAGGCTTCATCTCAGCGGAGGTTCCTTCGATGTGTTTGAGGCCCCAGTTTTTAATGGAGATCAAGATCGGTCGGAGTGATTCACCCTTCGGGGTCAGGCGGTAAGCATCGCGGCCCGGTAAGACGGTTGACGGGTACTTCTCAGCCAGCCCCCAATCGACCAGCTTAGCCAGCCGGTCAGCCAGGATGTTGGTCGCGATGCCCTCGGGGCTACCCAGAAAATCTTTGTAGTGTGCCCGACCCAGCGCCATGTCGCGAATCACCAGCAGCGTCCACTTGTCGCCGATGATGTCGAGAGTACAGGCCACGGGGCAGGGTGATCGTCGTCGATCCGACATGACTGGCTCGCGGACTTTTCTGTGTGCCGAAAAATTCTCTATTGACTCTATGAGAGACACTTGCATAATGCAAGCGTTGTGTTACTTGCAAAGTGCAAGTTGCGTTGTGTCTCACTCAAGGTGCTATGTCATGTCGAATGTTGTCAGCTACGAAGCCGGGTCATGGTCATCCCTGGGCGATCATCAGTTCCAGACGGGTTCCCTCAAAGGGAAGGGCAAGGTCTTCCTGAGCGAGCGTTTGGAAAGCACGGGAGCTGAGGTGTCGCTGAATCGTCTGGAAGCGGGGCAGGGTTACTCCTTCCTGCATAAGCATGAAACGCACGAAGAGATCTACATCGTGGTCTCGGGGTCGGGAGACTTTCAGGTGGACGGGCAGCAGATTCCCCTCAGAGAGGGCTCGACAGTGCGAGTGGCTCCGGAGGGGGCTCGCTCGATTCGTGCGTCCGCCCATGAGCCGCTCTGCTTCCTCTGCATTCAGGCAGTCGATGGCACACTGAAACAACGCACGGTCGCGGATGGTCGACTGGTTGAGGGCCCCGTCGAGTGGAAGTAAGGAAGGAACGGGCCTCAGACACTCTCTTAGACATTTCGCGGAGTAACTCGTGTCGAAACTCGATGAACATCCCACAGTCATTCATGCTCGGGGAAATCGACGTTCTCCAGACCCCGTTTGCCTCAACGCTCCGGAACTTCGGAAGATCTGCCTCGAAGCGGGGGCTGATGATGTCGGGTTTGTCTCGATCGATCGCCCGGAGATCGCTGACCAGCGGGCTGAGATACTAGAAGCGTTTCCGTCGACCCAGACTCTCATCAGTATCGTCTGTCGGATGAATCGCGATGACATTCGCAGCCCCGCCCGGTCGGTCGCGAATCTGGAGTTTCATGAGACGAGCGATCACGCCAACCACGCAGCCAGAGAGATCGTTCGGGAACTGGAAGATCGCGGAATTCGGGCGCTCAACCCGGCGTCAGGATTTCCGATGGAGATGGATCGGTTTCCCGGACGAATCTGGGTGGTCTCTCATAAGCCGGTGGCTGTGGCTGCGGGTCTCGGCCAGATGGGAGTCCATCGCAATGTGATCCATCCCAAGTTCGGAAACTTCATCATTCTGGCGACCGTGCTCGTCGCAGCCTCCGTGGAGGAGCAGTCGGTCCCTATCGATTACAACCCCTGTTTGACCTGCAAGCTGTGCGTGGCTGCGTGTCCGGTGGGGGCGATCAAGCCGGATGGCGAGTTCGATTTCAGTGCCTGCATGACGCACAACTACCGTGAGTTCATGAATGGATTCACGGACTGGTCAGAGACCATTGCAGAGAGTCGGAGTGCGATCGATTATCGACATAAGGTGAATGACCAGGAGTCCGCCTCGATGTGGCAGAGTCTGGCGTTTGGTCCGAATTACAAAGCGGCTTACTGTCTGGCTGTCTGCCCCGCAGGTGAGGACGTGATTCAACCATTCCTCGATAATCGAACGGAGTTCGTAGCGGAGACCCTCCGTCCATTGCAGCAGAAGGCGGAGACGATCTACGTCGTCCCCCAGTCCGATGCGGAGGCCTACGTCGTTCGTAAGTTTCCGCACAAGAAGGTCAAACGGGTAAACGGTCTTCGCCCTTCGACGATCGCGGGATTCATCGCGGCGCTGCCACTTGTTTTTCAGCCGGGACAATCGAAAGGGCTGGGGGCGGTTTACCACTTCTCGTTTCACGGAGCAGAAACCGTTGACGCCACCGTGACGATTCGCAATCAGCTACTGGGTGTCCAGAGCGGCCGTGTGGGAGAGGCCGACTGCTATGTCAGAGCCGATGCAGCCACATGGCTCGGTTTTCTGCGAAAGGAAAAGAGCATCGTCTGGGCGATCATTTGCAGGAGACTCAAAGTCCGTGGCCCGCTGTCCCTGCTGACACGATTCGGTCAGTGTTTTCCTTCATAATATCAATGGGGGAAGTCGGCCCGCCTTCAAGGGATCCTGGCGTTGTCGAGATGTACGCCAGTGTTGCTTCGACATGATCCACCCACAGGGTATGCACACTTCTGCGGCAGTGAAAATATCGCCCGTGCCTGAGCGTGCGAGTTGGTCACTGACGGATGAACTTGCTCCCCAGAAACACCGCCAGCCAGCACTCGGGGGAGCACTGGCTGGTGGATTCTTCTCAAATGTGAGGCTTAGCTGTTACTAGTCAGCGTCCTCGTCGGCGGGAGCTTCCATGCGAACCAGCAGCCAGTTCTCGACCTTCTCTGTACCGAAGTGGACAAGGACCGGGGCTTCCTCCTGGGTGAGGTTATAGAGCCCGGTTTCGACGACCATGTTCTCGTCTTCGCCCACGCGGACGGCGACACGCTGCGTCGATTTGTCGACTTGCCCCTGAATGGTTTGGGACTTGTCAGAGCTGACGTCGAAGAGGGTGCCACTGACGATACCGTCCTTGTTGACCGCCAGCTGGGCGATCATCGTCGGAGTCTGATCCTTCTCTCCGCGAGAGACGGCGAAGGTGCCCAGCGACATCCAGTCGTCCTCTTTCGCCACAGCTGGATCTGGCGGCGGCGGTACGGTGGCCAGATCAGCGGCGGTTTGAGCGAACTCGTTCGCGGTACCGACCTGCTCGCCGTTGATATACACGCGGTTGTCGCTGTAAACGACGTTTCCACCCTGGCCATAGTCATAGTAGACCGGCTGGGCCCAGACCGTGGGGGGAGCTGTCCAGCGGAACCAGTTTGTTACTCCGACAAAGGTCGGCACCGTCCACCAGTAGTTCCAGTTGTGGCGACCAAAGCACCAGCCGTAGTGCCAACCGCCCCACGGATACGGGTGAACTCCCCACCAGTTCGGTCGGAAGCAGCCGTGAAAATTCCCGTGCCAGTGGGGATTGAAACGAACACCGTTCGCCCAGCCATGCCAGTACCCCATGCGATTCGGGTAGCGAGTATTCCAACCGTACAGGCCGTTGATCTGTCCTTGCCAGCGGTTGTTGATCTCGTTGTAACGACCACGATCAATGTTCACCCACGACGGACGATTGTTGATGACCGTGTTGTTGCCGATATGGATGTTCCCGATTTCGATGGGACGGGTGACGTTTCCTGGTCGGTTCGCGATGGGACGATCTGGCCCCGGTCGATTGATACCCGGGCGATCCGGGCCGGGACCAGGGCGATTCGGCAGGTTGGGACGAGTCGAAGGCCCGACGTCTCCGGGGAGCGTGACCGGGCGATCCATGCCGAGGAAGTCGCCGAGATCGCCGGGATTGGGGCGAGTATTGGCTCCCGGCAGGTTCGGTCGAGTGGTACCTCCACCGGGGAGGTTCGGACGTGTCTGACCGACTCCCGGAAGATTGGGGCGATTCTGTCCACCACCGGGCAGGTTGGGCCGCGTGGTTCCGCCCAGGTCGGGCAAAGACGGACGCGTCGTGGGTCTGCCTGGCAGCGTCCCCGGCAACGTGCCAGGTCGATTCTCCGGTCGGTTGATCTGTCCGGGCAATGGAGCCGGTCGATTCTCCGGACGATTGATTTGCCCGGGCTGTGGAGCAGGGCGATTTTCTGGTCGGTTGATCTGTCCGGGCAAGGTGGTCGGCCGATTCGGCATCGAGGGCCTCGCCATACCGTTGCCATTCCCACCACCGCCGAGTCCGCCGCCCAAGCCAGCTCCACCGCCTCCGCCGCCTGGGCGCGAGATTTGTGGAGGAGTCGCGGGCCGGGTGGTCGGTCGATTGACTTGCGGGGACTGAATGTTGGGACGGCTGCCGCCCAGGTTTGGCGAACTGGGCCGAGATGCTGGCGACGGGCGCGCAGCCGGTGTGGGACGAGACGGAGCAGGACGAGAGGCCGGGGATGGTCGCGACATTCCGCCACCGCCAGCTGGGCGAGCGCCTCCTCCTCCGCCACCCCCACCTCGACCACCGCCACCCCCACCTCGACCACCGCCACCCCCACCTCGACCACCGCCTCCCCCACCACCCAGACCGCGGGCGTGGAGTTCGCTGGTTCCCCAGCCAATGCTCACTGCTAACACCAGTGTCGTAATCTTGCGGAACATGGGTTCGTCCTCACGTTACTTGCTGGCGGGTTCAGGAGTCTGGGGCTCAGCAGCTTCGGCGGCCTCTCGCACGAGAGTCACCGGATCATTGGTCGGCTGAGGGGCTCCATCGATGGTGTGAGCAATCAGCTGGATTGTCATCGTTTTTTCATCGACAGGGGTCAGGACATAAGTCCCCGTGGCGGTCCGTCCATCGGCCAGGGTGCTCTCGGTACTCGTTGTCCACGCGCTGCCGTTCCGAGACCAGGTCGCTTCGCCGAACGATCCATCAGAGTGGAACGACCACGAGCGGATCTGCTGGCCGCGCGGGTCCCAGCCGATGATCTGGGTGCCGAGCGATTCCGATCCCTCTGGTCCATGCCGGGTGAAAGACCGCAACAGGAAGTTGCCAGAGTTCGACCAGCGGAACTCGGTTTCGATCCGTCCTTCGGGGGTATTGTCGACCCACTTCCCGACCAGCCACTCCAGGTCCTTGAGATTGGAGGGCGACACCGGCGACGCGGGCAACTCCTCAGCGGTATTCAGCAGCCACTTGTCACCTGACTTCGTGACAATGACCGAGAAGTTCGAGATCTCGGGGTCAGCTCCCTCGACATTGATGAAAGAGCGGCCTTCAACAACAGCCACCTGATCGGTGATGCTGCGGATCGAGTCGATCTCCGCACTCAACTTGGCGTCAGGATTTGACTCGAAATAGGCGGCGAGGTCCGCCTGGATCGCAGCTCGTCCTTCGGTGCGGTCGCCCGTGACCCGGTCAATATGCGTCGCGTTCTCGGCCCAGAAGGCCCCCGCTGAGACTGCATCGTGTTTGTTGTACGCCTCGGCGTATTCATGCAGTGTCTTTCGAATCGCAGCTTCGTCGGCATGCAGGAGCCCCGGCACAAGCATTGCCAAGGCAGCGATCGCCAGTGAGAGAATCGTCGAGCGTTTCATGTGGACCTCGTCGAGAAGTAATTGAGCACTCTGGGCAAACAGATTGTCGCCTGAGAGGGGAATTGAAGGGGGGGCTGGCCATGAGATCGCGAACGTGAGAAGGTGCTTGACCAGCGCCAGACACCGGCTTTATACCCGCGACGACCATGCAATTTCCACGGTGGGAAAAATATGAATGCGCGTTTAGCGGAGGGGATGTTCGGAGGTTGCTGACTCTTGGGATGTGAGTCGTCTGAGAGCCCTGTGCTGTGCCGTCAGAGCCTCTGGAAGGCTCCCGGGGAAGTCACTCAAAATTCGCTGGAAAGCGTTTCAGGCAGGAGCTATACTTCCGAGCCCGCAAGGGAACGGAGAGGTGGCAGAGTGGCCGAATGCGCCGGTCTCGAAAACCGGTATGCCCGAAAGGGCATCGAGAGTTCGAATCTCTCCTTCTCCGCTTTTTAACAATCGTGTTGTTGCAACGTTATTTGTTGCAATCGTTTGTGTCGAGCCGGTCATGGGCGTTAGCCTTTCTGTGCTGAAAACTGTGCTGAAGTTTTTCGTTGGTACCTGCTGATTCCGCTACTGACCCGAGTTGTCGCGGGCCTGCGCGGAACCGCTGAACCGCGAGATGAAGGCTTGGGACACTTCATCCGCCACGTGCGTGTACAGGCGAAGAATTTCGGGGTCCACGTGTCCTACCCATTGGCGAACGACCGCTTCAGGGACTCCACGTGTCAGGGCCTGGCTGATGAACGTGTGTCGGAAAGTGTGCAGCTTGCCTCGCAACCCAAGCGTCGTCAGTACTCGCTTCAGTGCGACCAATGCGCGGCGCTCAGAGATCTGGCGATTTAGCGATGGGAAGCTCGGGGAA
>JAXMBW010000025.1:0-29570 GCA_046349675.1 Planctomycetaceae bacterium
ATCCTAACAGCGGATCTGACGGAGAGCGATGGTTACCTTGGTCAGTCGATCCCGACCGATCCCCCTCTCTGCAAATCGAAAGGTCGTCTCGGACCGGCTTTGTCGCTAATCATCCATCCGTGCTGGCCCTCTGCAACTCCAGGACGACATCCACAGTCGAACGATCGAACACGGTGGGACGTGTTTTTCCCACCCATAGTCCATCTTTCCAGACACCGACAACGCAACAGACCTTCAACTGGTCGCCATCCAGTTCATAGATGCCCAGGACATCCGTACCGGTCTCTTTCGACTCATAGGTGCGGTGATCCCATCTCTTCGGAGTGGTTGAAGGATCGAGGTCAAAGGTTCCGGCCCAAAGCTCACGACCCTCCGCATCCAGTGCTGCATACGAAAGGTCCTCGCGAAACACCAGTTGCCCAGCGTCCTTCGTGCTTCCCGGTGGGTCAACGGCCACAATGTTCCACGTGCCACAAAACTGATTCAGTGCTTGATTGTCTTTGGAGTTCATGAGTTTCTCTGAAAAGGGTATTCAAACTGGACCTAACGCAAACCGCCCGTGGCGAAGAGGACTTCCCCGGTCAACCACCCCGATGCATCCGACGCCAGAAACGCCACGACTCTGGCGATGTCAGCTGGTGTCCCCATACGCCCCAGTGGAGTCAGGGCCACCAACTGTTTTTCCATGTCGCTGCCGACACCGTAGAGTCCGGCCGCCTGCGTTCCTTCGCTCAACGTCGCACCGGGATTTACTGAATTCACCCGCAGGTTTCTTGGCGCCAGCTCTTTCGCCAGGACACACGTCACGGCATCCAGTCCCGCTTTGCTGGCGGCGTAGATGGAGTAGCCCGGCGGATGCGAGCGAGAGGCCCCGGATCCAATGTTGATGATGCTTCCACCATTCGGGCCAAAGCAGCTGAGCGACTCGCGAATGACCAGCATGGGACCAAGGAGATTGACCGCGAGCTCCTTGTGAAACTCCTCCGGCGTCAACTCTGCGATCGGCATTGCCTGATAGACACCGGCACAATTGACCAGAATATCGAGCGAGCCCCCAAGCTCCTTCACTTGCTTGAAGAGTCTGATGACATCGTCTGCCTGAGAAACATCCGCAGGGATGGCCACCGCACGGCCACCCGCAGCTGTGATCTCTTCTACGACTTGCTCTGCACCAGCCCGGTCTCGGGCGTAGTTCACGACCACGCCAGCTCCGTGGGATGCCAGTTCTTTCGCAATCCCCGCACCGATGCCCTTGGATGCACCCGTCACCAGGGCTGTCTTGCCACTTAATGTCTGCATGTTGATGTCCTCCTGTTCCTGAGACACCAGGAACCGAAGGCTGTGACAAGATCTGCGGGAATTTTTAATTCAGATGCAAAGCCTGGCCGAAGTCGTCGCGGTCGAGCAACTGCCGCAACCAGTCAACCTCGGACTTCGGCTCCAGAAAGGGATGCTCGCGAAAAAGCGTTGCGTACTCGGCGTCCATGGAGCTCTCAACCGTCCGTACAGCGTCGGCTGCGACCTCCATCATGCGATGCTGATGGTGAGACACGAACTGCATGTGTTCGGGGTCGACGTGCCCTGCGTCAATAAAACCCTTCGTCTTCTTGGGACATCGACAGGGATTCCGAGTGTTGACCAGACCACACTGTCCTTGCATGAACTGGTAAAGGTCGTGGCGGGCGCGAGACAAGCTCTGCCGAAAATTGACGGGAGTCATCTCCAGGATCTCGCTGCCAACGATATCGCTGACCTGGAAGATCTCGCCCAGCGTGAAGATCAACCGCTGTTTACGGTCGAGGCAGAGCAACATCCCGGTCATGCAGGAGATCTTGGCTTCCTCGACCAGGAGTGGAACCTCTACCGGGACCGATTTCGGGTCGGGCAAATCCAGATCGGGAGTCGCATTAATTGCGTTGGCGTAGCTGGAGAAGGACTGCTCCTGCTTCTCCCCGCCACGGCGTTTCATGTTCAGCACATGGTTCGCCGTGATCCGATAGAGCCAGGTCCGGAACTGGCTGTTCCCCTGGAAGGTGCTGAGCCGAGTGATCGCTTTGATTAATACTTCCTGCGTGACCTCCTCGGCATCCTGACGGTGGAAGACCATGCGGACCGCAATGTTGTAAACCCATGCCTGATGCCGCAGAACCAGCCCCTCGAGAGCCGCACGGCTCCCGCTTTTGGCTTGCTCAATCAGTTCGGCATCCATCGACTCGTCGACGACTTCGGCGAAGGGATTGTGCATGGGCGAGTTCCTTGTCTGGAGTCTCCGAATCTCTCGGTCGAGCATCATCCACGACTTCGACACATTCGACCATCACCTGTGACAGCCATCTCGAGAAAGCCCCCACTTTATTTCGCATCTCACTTGAGGCACATGACTTAAGAATCCCTCTCAAGATTTCACCAGCTCATCCCACACTTCCCAATCATCCAAGTCATCTCGAACCCAATTGACCAACATACCGTCTGGACGGTATGTTTTTCTTCGTACGACACACCGGAAGTCCCTTTCGAGGTGGTTTTGCCCGATCCAAATGGGTCGAGCTGTGTCATTTCGGCACGATCACTTGGAGCTGGCGATTTCCTGCTGAATGCGACCACATGAGACATCCCTTAGACCATGTCCCGGGGCAGAGCCCCGCTCACGACCGTTCGCGGATTTCCTTCAAGAGAGACCAGCTGATCTGGCGAGCGGGGATCATAATGTCCCTGGCGTTGGTATTGGCTGGTTGCGGACAGCCCAACACCTATCAGGCCCCTCCCCCGCCGGATGTGCAGGTCTCGCTCCCGCGGCAATCGACTGTCACCAGCTATGTGGAGGTCACGGGCACGACCCAGGCCTCGGAGCGGGTCGAGTTGCACTCCCGCGTGAAGGGCTTCCTGGTTGAGCGAAAGTTCGAGGACGGTGCCCTCGTCAACGCCGGGCAGCTGCTCTTCGTCATCGACGAGGAACCATTCAAAGTCCGGTTGCAGTATGCCCAAGCCAAGGCGAATGAGGCCGAGGCCAACCTCAAAAAGGCTCAGGAATCGAAGGCACGGGAGATCGCCAAAGCCCAGCTCACCGTTCGAGAAGCTCAGCTGGCCCTCGCGGAAACCGATCATGAACGACGGTCGAATCTGCTGGCGAAGCAGGCCTCCTCGAAGCAAGAGTTCGATCAGTCGACTGCAACACTCAACAGTGCCAAAGCCCAGCTGCTGTCTGCCCGAGCCGAGGTCGAGCAAGCCGAGGTGAACTACAGCACCGGGTTGCTTAGTGCCACCGCCGCCTTGAAGCTGGCCCAGTCGGAGGTTCGAACGGCTGAGCTGGATCTGGAGTACTGCCGCATTGTGGCCCCGATCAGTGGACGGATCGATCGCCGGACTTTTGATATCGGGAATTACATCACGACCGATGCATCGACACCACTGGCGTCAATCGTGCGAGTCGATCCGATCTATGCCTATGCGGCGGTCAACGAAAGCGACCTGCTCAAGATCAAGAAACGCTACAGCGCATCGAGTGAGAACCAGGCGATTCCGGTTCAGATGTCCTTAGGCGATCAACGGGACTTTTCGATCTCGGGCACCATTGATTACATCGCGCCGACGGTCCTCGCGGGGACAGGCACCGTACAGATTCGCGGCGTTTTCAAGAACTCCGGACTCATCATCCCCGGGATGTTCGTCCGTTTCCGTATTCCGTCCGAAGAGCTGCCCGACGCGATTCTCGTCTCGGAGCGGTCGCTGGGTTATGACCAGAGCGGAGCCTACGTCTATGTCGTCAACGCCGAGAACGTCATCGAGCGGCGACTCGTCGTTCCCGGAGATCACGTCGACTCACACCGCGTTGTTCAGGGTGAGCTGAAGGCAAACGAGCAGGTCATTTCAGATGGCCTGCTTAAGGTGCGTCCCGGGTTGAAGGTGAATCCGAAGTTGCCCGAGCCGCCCCCTCCAACTGCGGACAAGGCCACCAGCAGTTCACCTTCGGAAGCCCCTCCTGCAGCTCCCGCCCCCCAGTGAGAAAGTTTCTCGCCAGAAACGCCTCCGACAGGGTTGTTCCAGAGCTTCATCATATCTCGGCGGCATAGCCTCCGCTGTGCCCGCAGAGTGAGTCTCCCATGCTGTATCGCTTCTTCATCGATCGCCCCATCTTCGCCAACGTCATCGCCATCATCACGATGATTGTGGGGGCGGTCTCACTGATGGGGCTGCCGGTCGAGCAGTACCCGAAGCTCACTCCCCCCACGGTCCAGGTGACCGCGAACTACCCGGGGGCAAATGCCAAGGTGCTCGCCGACACCGTCGCAGGCCCCATCGAGCAGGCGGTCAACGGCGTGGAGAACATGATCTACATGAACTCCGTCTGCTCCGACAACGGGTCCTACACGCTCACAGTGACGTTTGAAGTGGGCGCCGACCTCGACCGGTCTCAGGTGCTGGTCCAGAATCGCGTGGCGTCCGCACTTCCCCGCCTGCCGCAAGAGGTCCAGCGACTGGGCGTCATCGCTCAGAAGCAATCCACCAATATGGTGATCGTGATCGGCCTGACCTCCACGAAGAAAGAACATGGCGGTCTCTTCCTGAGCAATCTGGCAGAAATTCAGGTCAAGGACTCGCTGAGCCGAGTCCCCGGCGTCGGCAACACCCAGGTCTTCGGCAGCAGCAGCTACGGCATGCGGATCTGGCTCGATCTGGACAAGCTCAAGGCCCGCGAGCTGACCGCCAGCGATGTCGTCGCAGCCATCTCCACCCAGAACGTCCAGATCGCCGCCGGCCAGATCGGCCAGCGCCCCGCCGAAAGCAGCCAGAACAACCAGTTCACCGTCTCCACCCAGGGGCGTTTCAGCGACCCGGAGCAGTTCGGAAACATCATCGTCAAATCGGTTCATGACCCCGCGGGCGAAGTTCGGTTGATCCGGGTCAAAGATGTCGCCCGGATTGAACTCGGGGCTCAGACGTACGCGTCATGGATGGAGATCAGTGGAACTCCCGCAGCTGGAGTGGCGGTGTTCCAGCTGCCGGGGGCGAACTCGTTGAATGTGGCGAAGGCTGTCGAGAAGCAGATGGAGGAAGTGAAGCTCACCCTCCCGGAAGGCGTCGTCTACAACATCGCCTTCAACCCCACAGAGTTCGTCGAGGAGTCGATCTATGAGGTCTACAAGACACTCTTCGAAGCGGGCGTGCTGGTTCTGATCGTCATCATGCTCTTCCTGCAGGATTGGCGAGCTGTTCTCATCCCCGCCACGACTGTCCCCGTGACAATCATCGGGGCCTTCGCCGCCATGCTGGCGATGGGGTACTCCATCAACATGCTGACGCTGTTCGGGCTCGTGCTGGCGATTGGGATTGTGGTGGACGACGCCATCGTGATCGTCGAGAACGCGGTGCACCACATTGACCACGGAAAGCTCGCCCCCCGCCCCGCCACCGTGAAAGCCATGGGCGAGGTCATCGGCCCCGTGATCGGCATTACGCTCGTCTTGATGGCGGTCTTCGTCCCGACCGTCTTCATGGCGGGGATCACGGGCAAGCTGTATCAGCAGTTCGCGCTCACGATCGCAGCCACAGCTGTGATCAGCGCCATCAACGCAGTGACGCTCAAGCCCGCTCAATGTGCGGTTTATTTGCGTCCCACCCAGAAGAAGAACTTCTTCTTCCGCGGCTTCAATCGTGTCTACGACTGGTTCGAGGGGATCTACGTCCGCATGGTGCGGTGGATTGTCTCTCATTCCGCACTGGCCATGGTGTTGTTCATCGCGATTGCTGGAGGAACGGGCTACTGGTTCACCCAATTGCCGACCAGCTTCGTCCCGACCGAGGACCAAGGCTACGCCATTCTGGCTGCACGTCTGGACGATGCCGCCTCGCTGGAGAGAACCGAACAAGTCATTGCGAAACTCAATGACATCCTGGGCAGCACGCCCGGAGTGGAAAGCTGGTTCACCATCGGCGGGATGTCACTGCTCGACGGATCGACCGTCCCGAACGCGGTGACCATCTTCCTGACCTTTGAGCCCCGCAAGGAGCGCATCAAGAACCCCGCTAAATCGATGGAGGCCATCATCGGCGGGTTGTACGGAAGGCTCTCACAAATCCCCGAGGCGATCGCGTTCGTCTTTCCCCCACCCGCGATCGAAGGACTGGGGCAAACCGGTGGCTTCGAATTCCGACTGCAAGATCGAGCCAACCAGGGACTACAACAGCTGCAACAGGTCGGCGACTCACTGGTGGCGGACGGCAACGCACAGTCCTCTCTGCAGGGCTTGCAGACCTCCTTCCGGGCCGGCACTCCTCAGCTCTATGTCGACATCGATCGCGAGAAGGCGACCAGTCTGGGAATCCCCCTTCAGCAGGTCTTCGCCACGATGCAGGTCTCACTTGGATCGGCCTATGTGAACGACTTCAACAAGTTTGGCCGCACGTGGCAGGTCCAGGTCCAGGCCGACCAGCAGTTCCGTCGAAAGCCCGAGGACATCCGCCGCCTGGAAGTCCGCAACACCGCCGGAGAGATGATCCCGATCGGAGCGTTCGCCGATGTTCGCATCTCGACGGGCCCCCAGATGATTCCCCGGTACAACCTCTACTCCTGCGTCACGATCAACGGAAACGCGAAGCCCGGAGTCAGCTCCGGCCAGGCGATGCAGATCATGGAACAGATGGCCCGAGAGAAACTCCCACCAGGGATGGGCTATGAGTGGAGCGGCATGTCGTACCAGGAAAAGCAGGCCAGCGGACAGGCGTTTTACGTATTCGGCATGGCAGTGCTGATGGTGTATCTGGTGCTCGCGGCCCAGTATGAGGACTGGTTCCTGCCCGCCGCCGTGATTCTGGTCGTGCCGCTCGCGCTGCTGGGAACGGTGGCAGCTGTCGCGATTCGAGGTATGGACAACAACATCTATACACAGATCGGAATTGTGCTGATCATTGCATTGGCCAGTAAAAACGCCATCTTGATTGTGGAGTTCGCCCGCGACCTTCACAACCAGGGACGGTCGATCGTCGATGCCGCCGTCGACGCGGCCCGCATGCGGTTCCGACCGATTCTGATGACCTCATTCGCCTTCATCCTGGGGATCTTCCCTCTGGTGATCGCGAACGGTGCGGGAGCCGCCAGCCGACGCTCGCTGGGTACAGCTGTGTTCGGTGGAATGATCGCAGCCACATTCCTCGCAGTCTTCTTCGTGCCGGTGTTCTATGCGGTGATTCAACGTCTCAGCGAACGATTCCGGCCTCACAAAGTCTTGGACGCTCCGCTTGCCCACGACGGGATGCAGGCCCTTCAACCCGGTAGTCATGTCGATTAGGAACGCGTTATGAAGACTCCTGTGATCTCCACGCGACAACCAGCGGAAACCCGACAGCGATTGCTGGACGAGGCGGCCCGGACCATCCTCGATAAGGGACTGGCCGGGATGACCTTGGAAGCCGTCGCCAAAGGAGCGGGAGTCAGCAAAGGGGGATTGCTGCACCACTTCCCCTGTAAGCAGCAGATGGTCGATGCACTGGTCTCGGACTTGTATCACCGGTTTGTTGCGGACTGGAAACAGTTGGCCGACGCTGACCCCGTCAAAGCCGGCCGGTTGACGCGGGCGTACCTCAAACTCGCCACGGGGGAGCGTGATGAGCGGTTCCACCGGCTGATGACCATCATCTCCATCGAAGACCGCCAGAACCAGACGATGCGCAGCCTCTGGCGAGACTTCCTGACCTCGCTGCTCCGATCCGGAGACGCCGGAGAGGACGGCGATTCGGTCACCCTGGCCATCGTCTACCTGGCTACCAACGGGCTGTGGGAGGCCGAGATCGAAGGTGTCTTCGAAGAGAAGTCGGAGCTCTACCGCCAGATCACCGAACGCCTAGAACAGTGGACCCGACAGGTGAGCTGTAAGGATTAGGCCTGCGCCCGAACTTCTCCTAGTCGTATGACAGACCTCAGGTTCGCCCTTAGCTTCTGCCCGGTAGTAATAAAAGAGGAGAGTCTATCTCCTCCAAACGCTGGATTGGCCGAGGATCAACTCAAACACTTCCCACAAGAATTTTGGCTATCAACCAGGTTTAAAATCTTGGTTGCATGATGATCAGAAATGGAAGTGAGAACAACAACGCGAACCGTACAAAAGAAAAACCGCAGCTGGCATACTGGCCAACCGCGGTTTGTACTTCAAATCACCAGTCTGCTAGAAATCATTGTCGCTGAGAATGTTCTGACCAAAGCGTCCGCCCATTGGTGTGAGCAATCGGGCATAAACACTTTCCTCGATGGTTGTTGAAATCACCTTGCAAGAACCGTCAGCAAAGGCCATGTTGACCGCTCCTGGATGCAATGATGACGGACGAGGGCTTTGGCCATCCGTTGCCGTATTCAAATTTGCATTGACCTTGCAGTTGTATGAGTCGACGACAGGATCGGTAGCATTAAGCTCCAACGCAAATTGCTTTCCAGAACCACTCGTTCTCCCGATACCGCCTGCATAGGAATTATCACTGATGATCTGTGTGCTAACCGGAATGGCAATTCCAATTGCATTGTTGCCAGTATACGGAGATGCATAACCTCCGTAATTCCCCGAGGTGTATTTCAGGATATTTACGTTCTCTGCCAAAAGCACGGTCTGAGATGTACCGTCGGCAGCACTAATTTGATCTAGGCTGGTCTGGAAGCCACCATTCTTGTACTCCCGCGAAAAAACACCTGACGCAGCTGTGATCTGCATGTCGTCGTTGGAGACCGTACCAGTCCCATCAAATTGGTGATCATAATTCCCGATGTAATGATCTTGATCTGTCGCAGATGCCCAAGCAGAGGATGCGATGTACCCAGCATTGGCTGCATAGGACATTGCACCGTTCCCACCGTTCTGATCGCTTGGGCAGTTGAAAACTTCAATGGCCGTATTGAGGAGATTGTCTGTGGTATTTGCACCTGCGCTGGCATCATTCGTCGACGTCTTGAGGCGGTCATAGAGAGTCGAGGCTTCCATATATGGAAGTAGCTGAACAGCCCACGGCGCACCGAAGTAGGTCGGCGAAGCAGCAGTCCCGTAGTTGATATTGAATTTGGCCCCAACGTAAGGGGGTGTTTCCAAACTTCGGTCATAAGTGACGAGGTAAGGAATTGTCCCTCGCTTTGCAGTTGAGTATGCCTGAACTGCGATCCCCACATTTCGCAGATTACTTTGGCACTGCGTACGGCGAGCGGTTTCGCGAGCGTTCTGAATCGCGGGCAGAACCAGGGCGGCCAAAGTCGCGATGATCGAGATCACCACGAGGAGTTCGATGAGGGTAAAGCCGCGACGCTGCGGCTGACGAAAGAGCGGGCGGCGGACGTACATGAGAGTCTCCAGGCTGCCGAGAGTTTGGTGAGGGTGGCTCCCGACGACGACACATCGTCGAGAAGGTCGCTTGCACGACTGGCCGGTTTCACCCCCCGGCCTGGACAAAATGTGGAAGTTGTGGAACGCAGATCGAGTGAAACTCAATCGAGAACGTGTTGTGATCCGAATCGATGGAGAATTTCACAGCGGGCATCCTGTTGCATTTTGCATCACCCCGCTGACCGCTTCTCCATTATGTGACGTGCTCTGCTTGAAGAAAAGGCTGTTTTCCGTAGTTCCATGCCGAGTTTGCCCGGGAATCCTGTCCCGCGTCTGGTTCTGACGAAAGGATACGCAAATCTCACGCCAAAACCTGAATCAGCGAAGTCGTTTCTGGAAGATGATGAACGCCTCCTCGTCAAATGTGTTCGATGAGGTGTTGTAGGCCTCGTCCAGTTTGCTCATGTCGACCACGCTGAATCGGCGATGGATCGGAATGTCGGTCAACCGAGCTCCGACCTGCACATATCCCGTTGTAGTTCTATGAGCCTCGAAGTACCCCACAGCTGTCCAGACGAAGAACACATGGCTCTTGGTCGTCGAGTTATTGGCAATCTTGGCCAGGATCCGGTTTCGAGTGTGATGGTCGATGCCGGTATTCGCGAGATCCCCTGAATCAAAGAGCCCCTGCCAGTTCAATGAGTTGGTGTTGTAAGAAAGAGTTCCCGCCCCCAATCCAGTCGACGTGAAGTCTGTTGGAGATACCAACGTTGGCGTGGTGTAGGCAGTCCCATTCGGTCGCGGAGGGAGAGCAGTTGCTCCCCTAAATATGGACGAGCGAAGCAATCCATTCTCGACACCGTCATCGACCGTGGAGGTCGCATACGGGTCAAGCTTGCTTGAATTGCGGAACGGTCGAGAATCGATCGAATTCGGAATGGCCAATGTCGGAAGACCAGCGGCTTTTGCGAAGTAATCCACCCCATCGCGTGACTGCAACAACTCCTGATACCAATTACGACCAGCTGTCACATAGTCTTGTGTTGCGTTCCCGTACGTCAGATGCGTTTCGTCATCGAGCAATGCCGCCAGCACTGTCTCGTCTCGCAACGTATTGAGATTGATCTTGCCCGGCACTCGGAATACCGGCTTCGTCGAACCGGGCACTGTGGCAATGATCTCCTCGCTCTGTTGGTCTGCACGACGCGGGACGGTCACGAAATCGAAGAGTCGATACCACGCATTCTGGTAGTTGAAGGGGTTCCATCCTTGGTAGGGCCTTCCGGGAATTCCATTCGGGAAGTTAAATCGGATTCCCGCTGTGAAATCTCCCGACAACCGCCCGGAACTGGATCCGCTGGCCCCTGGAGCCAGATTGAACTGGGTTCCCCCGTGGATCTCCTTGTAGAAGGTGTTGACCGTGATCACCCCAGTCTGAGTCCCAGCGACGAGTTCCGTCAAAGGCCAGTTCCCATACAGCGGCACCGACAACAGCTCATACGCCGATGTCAAGTCTCGGTCAAAGTGCGGCTGCCAAAGAGTAAACGATGTCCCCGAGAATGCAGAGTTCGCGGCGTGAGATGGAGCTGATGCTGCGGTCACAACCATCGTGTGATTTCGAGCAGCTGACCTGACATGAGGGAACTGCACGGGATCGAACGGCTGTCGTCTTTCCATGCTATTGAGATTCAACAGTCCAGCGAGGACTTCCGTTTGCCCACCTGGATTAGCGATTTCAAGAATGGCGTTACCAGGAGTCGGATTCACCATGTCGCTGGACCGAACTTCAAAACGATCGACTTCGATCCAATCGCCCATCGAGCTGGAATCACCCCCGGTGTTTACACCATGCGGATTCTGACGACGTTCGAGAACCAAGTCGAAAACCAGGCCCGTCTCTGGAACGGCGGGGGTTGGAGGCGAGATGGTCCCCTCGATTTGTCGCACTAAATGAGTCGGGGGCGTCTGGGCGGGGGAGAGTAGAGGTATGGCCAGGGTTGGGTCCTGATACTCCGAGGTGGCATCTCCATTCACATGAGTGAAGTACTGATAGTGGGGATGGGTGGATTCGACCCCCAAATCCAGATTAGTCACTGGATCTGGATCAGCGGAGTCGTTGTTAACGGTATTAATCGCGGCAGTGGGACTCGACGGCAGAATCAACTCTAACTCGGCACCATTTTCGACATCAGCATAGAGATCGCTACAAATCGGCGCCGCTGAGCCGTTTACCACATGCCCATCATGAGTTCCGATCAAAAAATTCCCGCCGGGTGTGACGTACTTAGCATCCGCAGAGGACGTCCCGAAGCTCTTGGTTTTGAACTCAACTGATTTATCTCGAGTTCCTGTTCCCAGTTTAGTAGAGGTATCTCGCTTGACACGTGAAATCCGCCATCCCTCGGCCAGATCAACTTCAAAAGGAGAGCTGTTTCGCAATTCCATATGAAGATATTGATGCACATTAAGTGAATCGTCGTTATGGAGCGTCGATGCAGTATTCGTTCGTGGCTTGGTCTGCAGAAACTGAACTTCACTGAAGCTGAGTGATGCCCGTTCGATACCGTAGACGTGCTTGGAGGGGGAGTTGCTCCAGCCATTCGACAGGTCATCGTCGTACTCGAACTTGGTAATCACATCATCCCGATCGAGGGCGTCGACATAGTTCACCGCGAACTGGGCCATCTCGCGGGTCATTTCAGCCTTAATGCTATTGGGATACGGTTTAGTTACTGGACCGTCTTTTACCATCGGAGTTGTTGCGTCGAAATCGATATCAGGTGCTCCAACCAGATACAACAGCGTGTAGATATCCCGGGCCATCCGCTGCCGGTCGTAGCGAGCCCACCATTCCTGAGCTGTCACTTTCTGCTCAATTGTTCCACTCGAGATGTTCGTCAGACTGGCACTGGCAGGAATCGCTGCATTATGACCATGGATCATGGGCGGAATGGTGATCGTGGGAGAAGACGTGGTTTTGAACGTTTCATAAATATCCGGATGCGGCATCAGATCGCGGTAGATCGGATAACCATCGACATCAAACCCCACGAGCAGCTTGTTCAGATTGAGACGTTGACGCCAGAGGGGCGTGTCATCTTGAAGGCCCGGCGGGGTGGTACCGCCGTAAGCTGTTTTAAAGTCGTAGTCCTCGCGACGGCGAGAATTAAAGGCATTCGTCCAAGATGTGTCCTCCGTCGCGAGCAAGGCCCGGACTTCGGGGCGAAACGGGTCGGTTCCGTCCAGGACTCCCGGTAGCGTAGGAGAAAACACAGGGGGGAAGAACCTCCGCCCCGATCCGGAAACCCATTCAGAGGTCTCCGTGTATCCTGAACTATACCGACCCGGCACATACGTCAGCTCGCTCAAATCCCAGCTATCGGTGGTAAACCGCTTGCGGATGTCTTGAGAATCGTGGGCATACTTAAAGTTGAAGGGGGCGATCATCTCAGCCCGGGTGTTTCCCCCCATACGCTGACGGTCGGCATCGGAGAGTTGGAACGTCATGTTCTCTTCGGGACGGAAGATATCGTCGTAAATGCGGTCCGGGTTCCGCAGGCGAGTCTCGTCCTCCTCATCAGTCATGCCGTTGGTTCCGGACGGAAACAGCGTACTGCCGAGTGGATCGGAGATCGGTGCCCCTGGGTAAGGGTATGCAGCCGATACGGCTGGGACAGCGGTCCCCAGAACTGCGCCCGACTGAGGAGTTTCCCAGCCACTATTCGGCGTGGGTGTGGAACTATTCGGATACTGAGGAAAGACGACGGGAGAACCACTTACCGCAGTAGCCACCACGCGCTGGCCCGCTTTCGCTCCGCTTGAAGTGACACTCGAGCTCCCGGTTCCTTTGGGAGCAATCGGATGTGATGCATAAGGAATGACCACATCAACGGAACCACCACCACCACGCGGATCATAGATCGATCTGGTTCGTTGAGCTCCACCTTGATAGCGAGCGGAGTCTGGGGTGTTGTCCAAGTCATCATCGACGCCGGTGATTCCAGGAGCCGGAGACGTTCCAGTCCCAATCAGTTTCTGCTCACCATACCGCCCGGAAAGGCGTGCGCTGCTTCGACTCTGGATACGCCCGCCCAGCGTGAAAGCCAGCTCCATATTGGCCATCGTCAGCGGGGAGATTGGCTGTGAAATATCCAGCGACGAGTAGATCCGAAGGTGTTCCGCAAACACTTTCTGCCGAGCAGTCATGTCAGAGAGCGGATACGAATCGGGCTCCCCCGTCAGGGCGCGCAGCACGTTAATCTCGCTGGCACTGGCCCCGGTGTTCGAGACTGAAAACGGCATTCCGCTGTCGTAATCCACTCCGTTCACGAGAACACCTTGCAGGTTACCGGCAGAGTTGATGTTGATTAAGGAGTCAGCATCAATCACGTGAAACGAGAACATCGGCACCATCTGACGACCATCAGGCAGGTCGATCAAGCCGTACCCCGAGTCGATCCAGATCCCATCAGGCTTCCCGTCACCGGTGAGATCGACGTCCAAGTCATAACCGACCTCGGTGCCCGAGACGTTGGAGTAAATGCCCATCTCGTTGTAGACGCCGTCGTTGTCGGAATCGACCTGAAACGGAAACGGAAAGATGACGCGAGACGTGTCACCACTTTCGGCCTGTGTACCTGCAGGATTCGTGAGATAACGTCGAACGTTATCCGAACGATTCCCCGGAGTGTTGTCAGCATAGCGATGCTCGCGATGCGGACGCATGACAAGACGAGTCGTGGCGGAGTCCGTATAGAGATCTCCGAACCCCGAATTCCGCATCGATGGAAACAGATCCGGACGATGAAACGAAGGGACGAGAATCCGTCGTCCAGTTGTCGGATCCACTCGCTCATATGCCAGAAACAGGTTGTTAATGTCCGGGTAAGTGTACTCCACATCGGGTTGAAACGGACGAAGAGCATTCGTGGATGTGGACTGAGAGAACGCATCGTTCGCTGGATCCAGCTGTGCGGGACGGCTGAAGTTAATCCCGAACTGAGGAACCCCCAGGTTCGAAGCGTCGGTCGGATCAAGGGCTGCGTCGACCGAGCCATCACCATCCATATCGAACCGGACATATTCACTAGGGTCAAACACTCCATCCGAGTTGTTGTCAACAAACTGAACCGAAATTCCATGCCCGTTGTGTGGGATCACATCGGTGGGCTTAAGGCCATTCGCCGTTCGCTGCATTCTTCCAATGACATGAGCCAGCAGCGAATAAGGTGTCCCCGGCGTGCCATAAGAAATCCCAGCTGACGTTGGCGCCGTAAAGTCGTCCACGCCGAACTCACCCGCCGCCAAGGGACTCATCGTCCGGCTGGCACTCGGCCCGATGATCAGCTGACTCAGCGCCTCCTCGAAATACGGCTCGGGGCTGACCATTCCATCTGACGTATTGCTTACGTAATTCTGCGCAGCGAGTTGCTCTTCCTGTGTAAACTCGAAGAAGAACACGCCGAGAAAAATCATCAGGCTGAGCAATGCCAGCACAACAATAATGACAGCCCCCCCTCGTCGATGCGTGAGCGCTGCGAGAGAGACAGTCTCAGATTGCCGACTCGAAGACACCAGGGCGACACGGGGCCGAATGCGGCAGGTTGCCGATGTGATGTGGTTCAAGGAGCGATGAGTGTGGTTGAACATGACTTTTCCCCTCTCAAAAAGGGACTCGGGAAATGGCCCGAGATCGCTTTGAGGTCAAAGAACCTGATTGGCCCGAAGACTCGAAGCGGTGACTCATTTCGGATTGGCAAACGTGTGTACGATCGAGAATTGCCGAGGCAGCCCCTCGATCGGATCACGAAGCCGAACAGTGATGCGAATTTTCTGAAGGCCCACACGGTTATCGAATGCTTCCCACATTCCGTCTGGCGTTCGCTGTCCAGGCAGGGCTACTGGCTCAATGTCAGATGAACCGCTAACAACACATCGATATGCAGTGCTATACGTCAAATCGCCTGGGCGAAAGACGACATCGCCTTCTGTATACGAATTGCCGGCAGACCATTCATCCGCTCCGCGGACAGGGTTTACCGGACCAGCTGAGTTGAGCCGGTACATCAACGGACGATAAGGAGGCCGTTGCGCGGGACCGTATGCAGGATCTTCCGTCCACATATCCGGGTGACCGGTGTCGAAGACCCAGTTGAGTGTCGCATTGTTCGGCTTCACGCCATTCGGATCAGTACCCGGGCCGTAGAACCGATTCAATCGCTGAGCATCCCGCATATATCCAGTCAGTGTCGTCACACCATTCTTGACGACACCCGAGTGCCCAAGCTGAACAAAACCCGCAGCTACGTCAAACACTCCATTACTGTTAAGGTCTTCTTGAGCGTCCAAGTTTCCATCGGAATTCAAGTCAACTTCTTGTTGCCCCTGGTCCCAGACCTCGACATCAAATGCCTCGACATTCGACAGCAACAGATCCTCTGTGGCTCGTGTGTAGTTCGGTGAAGAAGGATCGGTCACCGAGTCAACAATTGGGGTATTCGACACCTTGAACGTGAGTTGGTCGACCTTGGTAAACCCGTACTTCAAGTCGGGATCCAGGAGCGGGTTATCTCGTGTCCCCGGCCAACCCCAGAGATAGGAGCCTGTCTCCGCATGAACAGGCCTGCCAAAGAAATTGCCCAGCGAGTCATATTCCACCGGCTGACCACGGGACTGTTTAATAAGACGTAGCACTGGATCAGGATTACTTGTCGAATCGGCCGTCTGATTGGCCGGGTCGATGGCAAAACCGAACCGGAACATCGAACATCCAAGTGACTCAGTGGCCCCACTTCCACGAGGCAGAGTAGTACTATCTTGTCGCGGGCTTGAACTATTGTCCAGTAAGTCAGATCCGACAAACCGAGTGTTATCCTTTGTGTCATCATCTCTATCGTTTATTCGGCAGTAAGCCGCATAGTCAAAGGCCTTATAGAAGCTGGGGGCACTAGTCATGGAATTCGGAGCAATCGTTGCACCGAATTCCGTGAGCGTCGCTGGATTCGACGGTTGAGCTGGCGTCGAAATCCCGCCGGCTTGCAAGTCGACATCACGCAGCAAAAGCACCCGGCGGTACAGATTCCCGTTGCGAACAAACAACGAAACTTCCGCAGCTCGACTGGCCCCCACCTGATTCGAGTCATCGCCGTCATCCACATCCGGATGATTCGGGAACGCCGACACACTCAGTCCGGGTACGATTCTGGCTCGGCCAAAGTAAGCTGCCTGATCTGGATTACGAACGTTACCGGCGATACGAGTGGTGAATTGCAGCACATCGTCCACGGGGTTGGCCTGGTCGTTCTCGGACAGGTAGAAGTACCCCTTCTGCCAATCTTCGGGGTCCTCGTCACCCACCAGCGGGAGAATACCCTGACTGGATCCGGGGGCCGACTGGAATGTCATCCGCCGCAGATCGGCCCGAATCAAAGTCTCTGCCAGCCGCGCCTTGCCATCGTTGCGTGCCACAGCCTGTTGCTCACCCAGACTGCCGATGGCGGCGATGTACATCTGAGCAAACATCAACATCATCATCACGACCAGAGTCGTCGCAACGAGCATCTCGATCAGGGTGAAACCGCCGCGAGCAGCTGCGGTTGACCGGTGCTGGGTCATAAGCTGTCGCATCATTGGGGGCTTTCCGGGGTCATGGAGAAGACGTGAATCACACCGGGCAGAATGACCGCCTGGCAGTCGAAGCCTCCGGCGGTTTTGTAGTTCGTAAACGCTGTGGCACCGTTAGAAGTATCACCTGTGCCAACCTTCACCTGATCATTAAGTGACACGATCACTCGTACATAATCGCCGTCAGGCTTCAAGACATCAGCAGTGGCGCCACTTTGGTTTCCATCAACACGAGGCATAGCTTCATCATCGACTTTCTCGACCTTCTTGACCTGATACCAATACCCATGACTTGCATCGAGAATATATCCACCCTCCCGAATTCGCGGAGAATCCACATCGGGATTGTATGGCCAGCGAATCTTTGCAACATTCGTATCAATACGTCCATTCGGCCAAAACGAATCTTCAGCTGCAGACAACACACCATCATTGTCAAGATCTTCAGACACACAAAACTCCGCACGATAGCCTTGCTCATCCGCAGCTTGAAAAGTGCGGTTCAAGACGACTGCACACTGAGCCTCGAACTTCCCCTGAGGCGAGGAATGGACAGCCATCAACCATGAGTACCGGGACGGCGACTGGACTTCGACGCTCGCCTGATCCACGATCGCATCAAACCCCGTCGGAATCGTCGAGTTCGGGGTGTTCGGGATTCGCAGAATATTCGGACTCGGGTTGGATGTTCCAACGGTCACCGGGACCGTGACCACTCGCCGCGATTGAGTCGAACTGAGGATCACCCGGCTTTTACCTGGAATGAGACCTGTCGCATCAATCTTTGCAGGAAATTCCACCTGAACAGTGTTCGCAGCTGGAAATGTCACAGCCGGGCTGACATCCAGCGCGGTCGGCTCGACAGCCAGGCTCCAGGTGTCTTGAAGGCGGAACAGCTCGTTCGCGGTATCCAGACTCAACTGGCAGTGAATCCGGTCCATTTTCCGCGTATTCGCGGCACCGGAACTATCGCCGTAGGGAAGAGCCCCGGTGGGGATCTGACCGAACTGCACACGCTCCGCATTGGACTCGGCATTGTGCCAGCCAAGAGGGTCAACGACGTAGGCTGTCCAAGATGAATCTGCCAGGTACGGACTGTGACGATAGGGAACCCATTCCAAGCCACCATCAATTGTTGCCGCTGGCCTTGTTGCCACAGTATTAAAGTTCTCGTAACCACCGTTGCGGAGAGCAGCTGACCAGTCACTGCCAATACTGAATCCAGGATCCCTAGCCCCACTCGACTGCGGTAGGGAGAGTGAATTGGATCCGACATAAAACAACTGATTCGTATCCGGGACCAGCCGCTCTGTTCGTTTCGGCGTCACCCAGCGATCCTGGACACTCGCTGTCGTCGACGTTCGTCCAAACATCGTACTCTCTGTCCATTCCGGCGCCCCGGTCCAGAGCTGGGAATGTGTCAGCAGCGTATCCTTGATCGAGTTCTCAAAGAGCTTGGCATCGGTCAATTGATGCGCACGAACTGCCTTGAGAATCGCCAGCGGAAAAAGAGTCACCACGGAAGTCACGCCAACCGCCATGATGAGCAAGGCCATCAAGACCTCGACCAGCGTCGCCCCGTGGCGACCAGGTTGCAGCTGCGCACGTTTGATGATCAGGAATGAGCGGTTCATCGAGTTTCCCTCCCATCACGTGCGAAGGAGTAGGGATCGTCGGCCCAGCCATCCTTGTCAGCATCCGCCCCGTTCACATTTGCGATGTAGACCAGACCAGTCTGCGGGATGATGCAAATCACCCGGCGCTCGCTCGACGGATGATCGGGGCCATAGCCGTTCTCGAAGTCGCCCGGAATTTTCCCCGGCAAGTAATCGGAACCATAGATTCCGCCATTGGCCGTGCTCAACATGGCACGCATCCGGTCAACATCTTCTCGCGGACACACATACAGATAAATCGGCCCCGCCCCCGACAGAGCCCCAGTCACTGTTCCATTGGGAGAAATGGGGATGTCGAAGTTCACATCATCGAGAATGCCGTTGGAATTCAGATCTTCGCCCACATCCAGCGTTCCGTTTTGATTTCGATCTTCAAACGCAGCCCACGACGAGGGGATATGGCTCGACATCAAATCAACCACTATACCGGGAGGAAGATTGATCGGCTCAGTCTCGGGGAGTTCTTGCGAACTGAGACGGAGGAGATAAGGGAGAGGACGAGTGTCGGACAATAGCGAGCGAACACCAGAAGCTGGGACATAAGAAGCGAGAGGTCCAAGAAGTGGCCCAACACCATATGGAGGGCCAAGACTTGCATCGTATGTTGGGTAATACTGCCACACGCCTAAAGGGTTTGGGACAGGAAGGGCAACCGGAGTCGTCGTACTATCAATCCACTTGGCTCCGTCGATCGGCCCAATGATCTGCATGCGTTGCTCATTGGTGTCAAGGACTCCGTTCCGATTCAAGTCCTCTCCAAAGTCGAAAACACCGTTACCGTTGACGTCCTCGCCAGGATCAAAAACTCCGTTCTGGTTGACATCCTCACTTCCATCGAGGGATCCATTGTTATTGACATCTTCGCCTGCTGGTGCGAATCCGGTTGAAGCTATGGTATACCAGCGACCGGGACTTGAATTCTGAACGTTCGGGTCAATCGCATTCGGATCAGACGACCAAACGTAGACCTTCGCTCCAGGCTTAAGCAGACCTTCGTTACGTAAGTCCTTCCATTCCCCGGGCTGAACACAAAGGAGTTGTGTAACTCCTTTGTTATCCATCTGAACTCGCAGCGTTCCAGGAAACAGTTGAGACTGCCCAATGTACTGCAAGCTGGAAATCAGCCTGTAGTCCGCCTTGTCACGCAGAAGGCGGATGCCGCGTGGTTCAACAGCCTTTGACGCGCGGCTTCTCGCCCCCCCAATGGATGCGACGAACTGCCGGGATCCCGCAGCCACCTTGTCATGCTTGCTGTCGCGAAATGCCGACAAAGTAATTGCGCCAAGGATCAGAAAAACTGTGACCGAGACGAGCAACTCAACCAGAGAGAATCCGCCCCGCGAAGACTGGCTCTGGAATGGCTTGTATGTGTTATGCAGTCTGAGCATTATCGGGGCCCTCGCTGCTGGTTCGTGATGTTATCACTGAGACCTTGGCAGGCCTCGTCGGTATGGATTACTCGAGCAAGGCGATCCGTGTGGCTGGTTCCAGAAGTCCCATTTTCCGTGGGCAAATGCAGCCCCAGGATGCCATCTTGTCCGGCAGACACGATGAGCGGCATCGTGACGGTGTTCAGGTCGTGATACCAATCGGGACTGAACTTTCGGGCACTGATTGCAATACTAGACGGCGCATCTGTTAACAGGGGGAATGTGCCCGCACCAACAATCAGTGGCTGAGGGGAGGTTCTAGACAACAAACGAGTGGGATCTTCAGGATCTCTGTCTGCGCGATTTCTGGCGACAGTGGCAGACACAGGCCCAGTCACACCTGCCCGTGGCAGATTCGTGACCAGTAGTGATGTTGTTGTATATTGATTCGCTCCAACAGTAACCACTCCAGTAAAACTCACACCATCATCTTTGATCAACCGGGTTGGCCAATTGTAGAACTGCAACGGACGTCCCCAGCTGTCGAGAAACTCCAAATTCCCATCGCCATCGGTGTCTCCGATCAGCCGATCATCGACACTGCCAACATCTACCGGAGGAAGGCCGTACACATCGCCATTGGTCAGGCACAGATAGAGAAGCTCAGAACTCTCAGCCTGGTCATCATCTATCAAATTCGATGGATCGGCAGCTCGCGCCGCATCCTCCTTGGCCTTCCAACTTTTCGGGATGAGAGAGCCTCCCGAATACATCCGTGCAAGAACCGGGGAGTCGTCCACCCCGCCGTTGTCTAGCACACCATTGTATCCGTAGAGGTCTTCCTCTCTCTGCGGAAACAAAGATTTGTACATCGCCTTGCGTACGAAAACATCGAACGTTTCATCGCTTTTATAAAAGCCCGAGTTTCCGGCTCTTGAGTACCAACGAGAAAACTTACTCCTCTGCTCTTGAAATACACGAGTATTGCTACCCGTTTGAAGAGCATCAGGATCGGCTTGGCTGACAGTCATTTCATGAAACGCATCGACACGCTCACGAAGTGCACCTGACAAAATGCGAATGGCCGCTTTGGTCGATGATTCACGTGCATAATCACCACTTTTTCCAACAACCACGAAGGCCAAGGACGCGAGAATCATCATGATCGCCATCACGGACAGTATCTCAACGAGGGAAAATCCCCCCCGTCGTCGATGAGTGCCAGTGATTTGTGTGACGCGTTTCATTGATCTCACTCCGAGGCCGTACTGATTCTCCGTGGAATCAATTGATCTTCCCGTTCTTGAAGTTCGTGATGTTGTCTCGCTCAGCCGCTCTCTCTATTCGTGGTTCAACGAGTTCCATGTCGTTATTCAGCAACCCACCCCAGCCGTATTCGCCATCAATCCCGGGCGAAATCAATTGCACCGACTTCGGACTCAAGAAGGGAGCGCTATTGAAATTTGTGGTACTTGCGGGATAGCTACCGGTGTAACGACGATAAACATACGCAAACCCGGTAGGTGGTGTGGAATATCCTGTGCTGTAAACTGGCTGAGAGGTCAATTGCACATCTGCATCCCGATAGCCCAGACCTCCGTAGCTACTTGCATACAGAATTGGATTTTTCTGACTGGGCAGCGAATCACGGTACTCGGGCATGTACTCAGGATCAGTACTGGAATCACCCTCAAAATTCATCAGACGAGACGGATCAAACTCGAAGAAAGGGCCAACCCTAGCTCCGCCCTGACTCAATGGATCAGTCGCATTCTCGGAAAACCCGTTCAAAACCCAAGGCCCATCGGGATTTCCCGTGCGAACTGGGACTCCACCCAAAAAGAAGACCAAACACTCCGCCCCATTGAGAACATACCTGTCCGTCGTGTCAGAATCCCCGTTCAAGTCACGCGGGATGCTAAAGTCAAAGTCGGGCCAAATCTGACGTATCAAATTTCGACTTCGACGGACTTCGGCTGGAGATGGGACAGAGCCACTCCAGCCCGTGGGGGATTCAAACACAATGACTCCGCTTGGCGGATCAACACCATATTTAACCTTAAAGTTGAGAATTGCGTTCTCAAGGTTCTTCAGGTCGACAGTCACGGACGCGACTCGAACAGAGGAAATCGCCCCTCGCACCCCCACAAGCAAGAGCCCCATCAGGAGCGAAATAATCAGCATTACCACCATCAGCTCGATCAGCGAGAACGCCTGGCGGTGGGCGGAGCGGGGCGATGATTGGTGGGGGAGTCGGGAGTTCCGGAAGGGCCGTTGCATGATGGAGACTCCTGCGATTCGGGAACGATGGAGATTTTGAAAGAACCCGAAGAGCGGGCGGTTGGGACGGAATGGATGTCGAGGCGTCGCGGGCGTCTCTCTCGATGGGGTGTAGCGTTTTGCAGCACCCTTCGTCGCGTCCTGCGAGAGTTCATGAGGCTCTTCGCCTCAAATTTCAGGCTTTTTCCAGCCCTTTCACTTACCTCGCACCTCGCGTGCCAGCGGATGGAATTGTCCACCCGCTGGCCGGTTTTTCGCACGGATCACGACAGCTCGTTGAGCAGCTTGACCAGTGGCAGGAACAGGGCGATGACGATGAAGCCGACGATGATCCCCAGAACCACGGTCATGATCGGTTCCAGCAAGTTCACCAGACCTTCGATCAGGACCGACACTTCTTCTTCGTACACATCGGCCACCTTGTAGAGCATGTTGTCGAGAGCACCGGTCTCTTCGCCCACGTCGACCATGTTCACCACCATGTCGTCGGTGATGCGTGTCTCTTTCAGTGGCACAGCCATCGTTTCACCTTCGCGAATCGAAGACTGGATGTGTTCAAACGCCTTGCGGAAGACCTCGTTGCCAGCGGTATCGCGGGCGATCGCCAGGGCCTCGAGGATCGGAACACCCGAGGCGATCAATGTCCCCAGTGTTCGAGCTGTTCGGGCCACCGTCGATTTGGAAATAATCGCCCCCAGTAGCGGAATCTTGAGGGCGATTCGATCGAGGATGTACGACCCGGTTTTGTTCTTTCGTATGATCTTGATCAGCAGCACAATCCCGACCGGGATGGTCGGAATCAGGTACCAGTAGGTCACCACAGAGTCGCTCAGATTGATGAGGAGCACGGTCATCTGTGGAAGTTCCACACCGAAACCGATGAAGATTTCTTTGAACTTCGGGATGATGAAGTACATGATCCCGCCCACGATCGCACCGGCCACGAACAACACAGCTGCGGGGTAGATCATGGCCCCCTGCACCTTGCGTTTGAGGCTCTGGGATTTCTCCTTGAACTCGGCGAGTCGCTGCAGAATGACTTCCAGTGCACCGCCGGCCTCTCCGGCCTTCACCATGTTCACATAGAGGTTGTCGAACGCCTTGGGCTGCTTCGACATGGCCTCGGACAGCGTGTTTCCCGATTCGACGTCTTCGATCACGCCGATGAGCGAGTTCTTCAGCGGGCCGGGCTTGGCTTGGGTTTCCAGAATTCGGAGGCTGCGAAGGATCGGCAGGCCGGCGTCCTGGAGCGTGGAGAGCTGACGCGTGAAGGTACACAGCACCTTGGGCTTCACGCCGCCGAAGGAGAAGGCCTTCTTCTTGCGGGGGCCTTTCATCTCCTTGGTCTTGGCGGCCGCGGTGGCGTCCTTCTTCTTACCCTTGTTCTTCTCGGTGATTTTGGTGACGAAGAATCCCTTTTCGCGGATCTTCGTTTGAGCTTCCGCTTCGGTCGCAGCTTCGATGGAGTCCTTGACCTCGAGGCCCGAGTTGTCCATCGCCTCGTATTGGTAGGTTGCCATGTCTCTCTTCCTCGAATCGAGGCCCTCTACTCAGTGGAGGGGGCAGCGGTTGAATCGGTTGTGTGAATCGCCAGATGAGTGCGTCGACAGCATGAAGACCCGCGGGACCAGTACCTCTTCAGACAAGAGGCGAAGAACAAGTCCCAGAATCAACTGTTCGTCGGTTTTCAGGATTGGTCAAGCATCGCCCTCTTCCATGACGGTTTCGCGGACCACTTCGTCGATCGTCGAGACCCCGTCGAAGATCAACTTCAGACCCGACTCACGAAGGGTGGTCATTCCCTGGCTGCGGGCCAGATTTCGCATGTCGTCGACCGACGCATCCGCGGAGATCATGTCCCGGATGTCGTCGCTCATGTCGAGCAGCTCATAGATCCCGCAACGTCCCTTGTAGCCCGAGTTGTTGCACCGCTGGCACCCCTTGCCGTAGTAGAACTTATACTGCCGGGCCTTTTCAATCGGCAGCTGGAGTTCCAGCAACAGCTCGTCAGACGGGTCAAACTGAGTCCGGCACTGGACGCAGATCTTGCGGACCAGTCGTTGGGCCAGGATGGCCTCGACCGTCGCGGTAATCAGGAATGTCGGCACCCCCATATCACGCAGACGGGTGATCGCCGATGGGGCGTCGTTCGTGTGCAGCGTGCTGAACACCAGGTGACCGGTCAGCGAGCTTTGCACAGCGATTTCAGCTGTCTCGTAGTCGCGGATCTCACCGACCAGAATCACGTCGGGATCGTGTCGCAGGATCGCACGCAGCGCCGACGCAAAGGTCACCCCGATTTCCGAGTTAATCGGAACCTGCACGATGCCATCGATGTCGTACTCGATGGGGTCTTCCGTCGTGATGATCTTGGTTTCGATATCGTTGAGTTCGTTGAGCGCGGAGTAGAGCGTTGTCGTCTTGCCCGACCCCGTCGGCCCCGTCACCAGCACAATGCCGTGAGGCCGGTGAATCGTCTTGCGGAAGCTGTTCAGGATCGAGGGATCCATTCCGATCTTGTTCAGGTCGAGCTGCACGACGGTACGGTCGAGCACTCGCATAACGACCGATTCACCGAACATGGTCGGCAAGATACTGACTCGCAAGTCGACGGGGCTGCCCCCGACGTTCAGTTCAATACGTCCGTCCTGAGGCAAACGACGTTCGGCGATGTCGAGATTCGCCATGACCTTCACGCGGCTGACAATGGCCGCTGCCAGATGGCGAGGCGGCGGAACCATCTCGTACAGCACGCCGTCTGCACGCACCCGAATCTTGAACTCGTCTTCAAACGGCTCAAAGTGGATGTCCGATGCCTGATCCTTGATCGCCAGCAGCATCACCATGTTCAGCAGCTTGCGGATCGGGTGCGAGTCCATGTACTCGTCCGCCAGATCGAACGCTCCCTGCTTACCGCCAAGCCCGACGTTCTCGGGCATATCCTCAAGGCCAGCAATCACATCTTCGATGCTGTCCTGCTTGGCCGCGTAATGCTTTTGAATCGCCTGTTCGACAGCTTGCGGAGAGGAAACCGCACCGCGAACTTCCATCCCGATAAAGTTTCGCAAGTCGTCGAGCGCCGCCAGATTCTGCGGGTCCCCCATGGCGACGGTGAGCACACCGTCCCGCATGGAGATCGGCATGATCTTGTAGACCTCAGCCATCGTCGACGGAACCAGGTCGACAACCTTCGGCGGGATGTTCGTCTCCGCCAGATTGACGACCGGCATGCCCCACTGCTCGGCGAGCGCTTCGGTCAGCTGCTCGTTGGTAATCAGTCCGAGCTTGAGGGCGACCTGGCCCAGGATCTCACCGGGGCTCTGTTTCTGCTCTTCAAGAACGTCCCAGAGCTGGTCCTCGGACAAGTAGCCGAGATCCACCAGAATTTGTCCAAGACGACGTTGGGCCATGTAAAAATCTGCCTGAGTAAGTCTGAGAGCGAAGGTCTGGAGACAAGAGCCCGAAGAGATGCCTGATGTTGCAGAGTGAGTTTCGATTCCCGATCTGCGAGGCCGACGAAGAACTCTCCGCGGGCCTCACTGCATCGAGCATTTCTGTTCTCTCCACCCGGAGGCGGAGGCGTCTGTGGATGCCTGAAGCGATGAACAAGGCTGACCGAAACCGCTGGTTGCTCCACTTCAGCGTCACACCGAAGCGAACAACTCACACCGGTCTCCCGGCCCTGGCCCGGGGCCTCTCTCAGCCTTCGTCATCCTCTTCGTCTTCATCATCATCGCCTTTCTCCTGGAAGACGCCCTTCTTCGCGTTGTTGATGCGCATCTTCAGTTCGCCCGGGTTGTTCGACTTCAGGATCACGTCCTTTTCGTCACACAGCCCCTTGCGCCACAGATCGAACAGGGCATCGTCCAGCAACTGCATCCCGAACTTGCGACCGGTCTGAATCGACGAATTGATGCGGTACGACTTGGCTTCGCGGATCAAGTTCGCGATCGCGGGCGTGACGACCAGCATTTCATACGCAGCCACGACACCCTTGGGTTTGCGAGGCAAGAGGGCCTGGCTGAGCACGGCGATGATCGACGACGACAGCTGGGTTCGGATCTGCTCCTGCTGGTTAGTGGGAAACACGTCGATGATTCGGTCGACGGTTCCTTGAGCACTGGAGGTGTGCAGCGTTCCGAACACCACGTGACCCGTTTCGGCCGCGGTGATTGCCGACGAGATCGTTTCGAGGTCTCGCATTTCTCCCACGAGGATCACGTCGGGGTCCATACGCAGAGCACGCTTGAGCGCCTCGGGAAAGTTCGGCACGTCGACGCCGATTTCACGCTGGTTGATCGTCGACTTCTTGTGCTTGTGGTAGTACTCGATGGGGTCTTCGAGAGTGATGATGTGGTGGTCAGCTGTGTCGTTGATGTAATTGATCATGCTGGCCAGCGATGTCGTCTTTCCCGACCCCGTCGGACCTGTGACCAGGAACAGACCTCGCGGACGATTGATCAGGTCGGCAATCACCGACGGCAAACCCAGCTGCTCGAACGTCAGGAACTCGTTCGGAATTCGCCGCAGCACCAGCCCGATCTGCCCACGCTGCTTGAACACAGCCACGCGAAAACGGGCCTTGTCCCCGAAAGCAAAACCGAAGTCGGTCCCCCCCATCTCCTGAAGCTCAGCCTGATTACGCTCAGGCGTGATCGACTTCATCAGCGAGACAGTGTCGGCAGCCTCCAGCGATTTGGTCTCCAGGCGGACCATATGGCCACCCACGCGCACGACCGGCGGTTGCCCCGTCGTGATGTGCAGGTCGCTGACCTTTTCCCGGACGACCGTCTCCAGGAGCTTATCGATCTGTAAACGACGTTCTTCTGGGGCGTCGGCCATACATGCCTCTTCAGGTGTCTGGAAGTCGTGATGTTTGAGGACGTTATGACAAGTGCGAGTGAGGCGGATGCCATCCGAAACGGGGTTTCAAAATTCATTGGCTGCTGCCCGCAGACCAGGAATTATTCCGCCATTCCCCGCAAACCTACAACTGGATTGCGTTTCGGGCGTGAATCCCCTCGGAACATGCCCCGAATTCCGCAGAGTTCTCCGGCCAATCCGGCATCAGTGACCGCCTCCCTGCAACTTGTAGGCTTCAGTGAGCGTGGTGATTCCAGCCAGTGCCTTGTCGACTGCGTCTTCCACCAGTGTCCGCATTCCGAACAGTCGCGCCTGACGGCGGATGTTCTGAGTCGGCTCGCTGCGGAATGCCATCTCACGCAAAGTCCCGTTCATCATCATCAACTCGAACACAGCTTTTCGCCCGCGGTAGCCCGACTGCTGACAGTGGGCACACCCCTTGCCTTTGCGAAACTTGGCCGTGCTGAGCTGATCGTCCGTCAGTTCAAACAGCGCTAACTCGTCCGGAGTCGGACGATATGAGTCGCCACATTTGGGGCAAATGCTGCGAGCCAGACGCTGAGCCATGACTGCCATCACCGACGACGCGACGAGGAATGGCTGCACTCCCATGTCGATCAGACGTGTCACAGAACCGGGCGCATCGTTCGTGTGGAGTGTACTGAAAACCAAGTGTCCAGTTAAAGACGCCTGAATAGCCATTTCCGCAGTCTCGGTATCGCGGATTTCTCCCACCAGGATCACGTTCGGAGCTTGTCGCAGCATCGCGCGGATGATTCGTGCGAAATTGAGACCGATCGAGTGCTTCACCTCGCACTGATTGATCCCCGGGAGGTAGTACTCCACCGGGTCCTCAGCTGTGATGATTTTGCGGTCTGGGCGGTTCAGTTCACCGAGAGCACTGTACAGCGTCGTTGTCTTCCCCGACCCCGTCGGACCTGTCACCAGAAAGATTCCGTTCGGCCGACGGATGATGTTCTGGAACTTACGGTAGTTCTCTTCGCTGAAGCCGAGATTTCGGATACCGACTTTGATGTTGTCGCGGTCGAGAATACGCATGACCATCGCCTGGCCATGGTTCGTTGGCAGCACGCTCACGCGAAGGTCGAAGTCCTTACCGCTCACACGGGTCTTGATTCGACCGTCCTGGGGCCGGCGTTTTTCCGCGATGTCGATACGCCCCATCACCTTAAGACGACTCATCAACGGGCCCAGCAACCGTCGCGGCGGCGAGTCTCGCTCCACCAGCACGCCGTCGATACGGTATCGGATTCGGACCCGATCCTCGAAAGGCTCAACGTGGATATCGCTGGCCCGCATCGTCACTGCCTCAGAGATAATGAGGTTCACCAGCTTGACGATGGGAGAGCTCTCCGAGTCCTCAGCCTGCGCCTTGGCTTCGCTCAGCTCAGTCTCGGTAAAATCGATCGCAGTTTCCGTAAACTCTTGCAGCATCGAGTCTACCGACTCGGTTTCCGATTGACCGTAATAGCGGTTGATTGCCGAAAGGATCGCCTCCTTTTGGGCCATCAGCATGTCAACTTCGCGATTCAGAATGAACCGCAGCTTCTCCACCAGTTCGAAGTTCATCGGGTCGACGACCGCGACGATCAGCTTCTCGTCGTTCACATCAACGGCGATGCATATATTTTCACGAGCCACTGACTCGGGAATCAGCTCGACGACCGAGTGCGACAACTCCTGCTCGTCGAGGTTAATAAAGGTGAAGCCGAACGCCTTGGCCTTGGCCTGGCCGATGCGACCCTCATCGACATACCCCAGCTTCATCAGGGCGTCTTCCGGGGTAATCCCCAGATTGCCCGCCATCTCCTCGGCCTCAGCAAGCTGATCGGGGCTGACGGTGCCGTCTTTGACGAACTGATCGAGCCAGTTACGGGCCATGGCTGACCTCTTTCCATTTTCAGGGGCACCGAAGTTCTCAGTGCCTGCCGAATAGTCGAACTCCTCCATCGCAGTGACGCGATCGAGGAAGCGGAGATGCGTGAAGGGTGAGGCTGCCCGAAGCCGGAGATCGGCGAGAGAAGACAGCTGTGACTGGAAGCGACACCGCGACGCGGGAAGTCCCGAGTTGTCTATCCCCCCGCGCGATGGCGAGAGTTTCGACAATCACGTCGCCCCGTCTCAGTCGCGCTGACCGGTCAGGTTGAGTGTAAGACGTAGGAAAACCAGATGCAAAGTGCGGACGAGCCCAAACGGCCCGAAGACAGCAATTCATGAAAACGAACAAAGAAGCTGTGCGACAAATGCCGCGAAGTCATTCTATGCATTCCGCCGCTCGAAGAAGAGCGGGATTCCATCACATTGGGTGAAGGAGTACTCACGTGCGATATTTGAGGAGGAGGTGAACCACGAAAGACACGAAGATCACGAAAGAAGAACGTCGATCATCTGGCCTGAGACCTCTCTGTGGCCACTATGGCGTTCGCCCGCATTCGAGATGG
>JAXMBW010000026.1:0-26118 GCA_046349675.1 Planctomycetaceae bacterium
GGCAGAGACCAGCCGGAATAACGTCCGCATCATCGTCGAGCCGATGGTCGACCGTCTGGATGACTGTCGCTTCGTCCCGATGGTCGGTCCCGCCCGAATTCATCACTGCAGCTACAAGTGCACGATCTACTTTGAAGAGGTTAAGCGGTCTTACTGGCCGGTGCCCTTCACTCATCGTGACCAGCGTCAGGAAGTGGTCTATGTCGACCATGACCACTACATCCGCTGTGCCGGCCCAGATGCCAACAGCGTGACGATGGACGAAGAATAACGACCCCTGCGGGTTTCGAGAGCTCCAGGTTAACGGAGGCTCGGTCAGGAAACTGATCGGGCCTTCGTTTTTTGCTGCGCACAGAAATGAGTACAGTGGGATGACCTTCTGATATCCCCGTCGGGTCATTCTCGACCCCTCTCGATCGGAGAGACTCATGCCGCGCTCGCGTTTGGTGTTTCGGTCGTTGTTATGGTTGGCTTCGACAGCTGTCGGATTGTCCGTGTTGAGCAGAGTCCGTGCAGAGGACACGCCGACACCGTCGAAATTCGTCGACCACTCGCTGCTCATTGCTCCCGAGTTCCCCTGCACCTGGCCCGCCCATCCCTTTCCGCGGTTCCAGATCAATCATCAGCGCGTCATCGGCCCCGAATCGGCTTACAACATCGACACGCTGATCATCGATGGTAACACCGGGACCCAGCTGGACGTGCCGCCGCATTCGGTCGCCCGGCCTGACCTCAAGCGGGAGAAGTCGGGGCCGTTCGGACTGTCCTATACCGACAAGATTGAGGCCTGGCAGTTTGGCGGTGAAGCGTGCGTGGTCGATGTACGCGACCTGCTCGATCAGGCCGGCAACGGCATCAGCCCGCTGGTGAAGCCCGAACACGTCGAGCGGTTTGAGAAGCAGCATCGCCCCGTGCGTTTCGGCGATGTGGTGCTGTTTTACAGTGGGTACTCCGACAAGTATTACCGCCCCTTTCCCGAGGGGAGCCGGTTTCTGGCTGATGTCGTCGACCGCAAGGCTCCGGGCTACCCCGACCCTGATCCCGACTGCATGGAGTTCCTCGGGAAACGCGGAGTGATGAACCTCGGGACCGATAGCGCGAGCATGGGGCCGATGCCCGACCTGGCGGAACCGACGCACTATGCCGGCCTCAAGTACGGCATGATCTGGACCGAGAGCGCGACAAACCTCGGCGTGCTGCCGCCGACCGGGGCCTTCTACATCAATCTGGGCCCCAAGCATCAGGGTGGTCCGTACGGGGCGGGGCGGGCGTTCTCCATCGTGGGGGGCGATCTTCCGGCGAAGCTGATCGCGTCCGCCAAGGCGAAGCGGGCGATCGACTTGTCACCGACACTGGCCCCCAACCTGCCAATCACCTCACCGGGAGATGGAGCCGGGCAGCATCGACAGGTCTACTTGAAGCTCGACTTCCTCTACTCCGAATACCTCGACATGTGGCACCACACGCACCTGATGGATGCGATGGCGGGAACACATCTGGTGCCGCCCGCGTTTGCCTTGCCCCACGATGGACCAGCGCCAAGTGAATCGCCGACCGTGCGGGGTTGGCTACAAGAATACGAGAAGAAGTTCGGCCAACGCGGGACCAGCTCGATGACGACCGATAAGGTGCCGCTCGATTGGACCTGTGGCCCGGTCCGAGTGATCGATGTCACCTCACTCGTCGGCAGCCTCGACAAGTCGAAGTGGCCCGATTCGCCCGAGATCACCGTGGATCACATCAAAGCTGTGGAGAAGGCTCAAGGAGCTTTGACGGCCGGGGACATTGTTCTCTTCCGTACGGGGCATCTCGATGCGCACTTCAAGCCCTCTCCGGAAGATAAAGGCGTCTGGCTCAATCCACTGGCGGGCAAAGCCGAGGGCTGGCCTGCTCCTGGTCCCGATGCGATTGTTTATCTCAAGTCGAAGGGTATCCGCTGCGTGGGCACCGACGCCCCCGATCTGGGTGGTGTGAACCAGCGTCGAGCTCTGATGACCTATTGGGCTCTGGGCTCGCATGACATGGTCGGGGTGGAGTTCCTGCATCACTTGAAGGAACTCGACAAAGCCCCGAACGGGTACTTCCTGTTTGCTCCGTTGAAGATCCGCGACTGCCACGGCGGCCCAGGTCGGGCGATTGTCTTGTATTGATCGGGGTGCGGGAGGTGTCTCAAACGTTGGTGAAGCTTTTGCGTTCTCCCTCTCCCCCGCTTTAAGCCTTGATTGCAAGACTCGCTGAGTACGGGGGAGAGGGAGCATGGCCTCTACCCGGATGACAGCGTGAGTCGCCCGAAAGGCCGCGTCCGCCTCGCACTGGTCGGCTAAGGGCGGGTATCATCTGCTCAGCGCGATACGTCGAAATCTTCCCGTTTGCGAATGAGCTGTGCCATGTTGTGGAACCGCCGGGTGTTCGGGTTCTTGCTGTGTCTGGCAGTCGTCGGACTGGTCATCGAGGGCGTGGGGGGCGCCTCCGCTCAGGATGCCCCAGCTGCGGAACCCGCCAAAGCGGAAACGACTCCGGCCCCCGCCAGCCCGTCACTCGCTCCGATGACTCCGGAGAACGTCTCCACACTGGCCGACCGGGTCAAGAAGTCGGTCGTTGTGATCACTTTCAGCGATCGTGATGGCAAACCGCAGGGGATCGGCAGCGGGTTCATCATTCGTGAGGATGGCCTGATTGCCACGAATCTGCATGTCATCGGCGAGGCCCGCCCGATTCAGGTGCGGACCATCGATGGCAAGACCTACCCGGTCGAATCGATCTACGCGAACGAACGGTCACAGGACCTCGCCATCGTCAAAATCGCGGCCACCGGGCTGACCGCTCTCGAACTCGGCGACTCCGATACCCTGGTTCAGGGACAGCCCGTTGTCGCCGTCGGCAATCCGCAAGGCCTCGAACACAGCGTTGTGGCGGGCGTAGTCTCAGGGCTTCGCAAGGATGTTGAGGGCATGTCGATGATCCAGCTGGCCATCCCGATCGAGCCGGGAAACAGCGGTGGCCCACTCGTCGATTTGTCGGGCAAGGTCCACGGCCTGCTGACGATGAAGTCGCTGGTCACCGATAACCTGGGCTATGCGGTTACGATCAATACTCTGAAACCGCTCCTCGCTGATCCAAACCCGATCACGATGTCGAAGTGGTTGACGATTGGCACGCTCAATCCCCGACGCTGGATCGTTCCGGGAGATGTCTACTGGACGCAGCGGGCCGGACGGATTCGCGTCTCGGGGCAGGGAGCCAGCTTCGGCAATCGCAGCTTGTGCCTCTCAACGGCAACGGTCCCGACGATTCCCTTTGAGGTCGGCGTCTCGGTGAAGATGGACCAGGACGACGGAGCGGCCGGGCTGGTGCTCTTCCAGAACGAGGACACGCACTACGGCTTTTACCCCAGCAGCGGGAAGCTGCGGTTCGCCCGCTTTGATGGTCCGACGGTCTACGAATGGAATGTTCTGTGGGAGGAAGCCCGGCCGGAATATCACGAAAAAGACTGGAACCATCTGAAAGTGCGAGTCGAGGCTGATCGCATCCAATGCTTCTGTAACGGAACACTGGTGCATGAGGATTTCGACATGCGCTATCGTTCCGGGAAGGTCGGCCTCGCCAAGTTCCGCCACACCTCTGCGGAGTTCCGCCAGTTCGAGGTGGGAACCCAGATCGCGACGCTGGCACCCACCACGGAGCTTCAAGCGGAGGCCGATGCCCAAGCCCATCAGCTGTCGCAACAGCGCCCGCCATCAGCTCAGCAGATCGCACCACTGATCGACAAGCCGGAGACGCTGCACGTCGCGCTGGAGGCCAAGGCCGTCGAGCTGGAACAGACCGCGAAGCGTCTGCGGCAACTCTCCAAAGAGGTCCACGCCGCTCGTCACCGTAAGCAACTTGTCGAGACCCTGTCGGCCCCGGAAGACCAGGTCGACCTCGCGCGGGCGGCTCTGTTGATCGCCGCGATCGATAACCCGGAGTTCAACGTCGAAGACTCGCTGCAGACACTCGACGATCTGGCCAAAGACTTCGAGAAGTCGCTCCCCGCCGGGATTACCCCCGCCGACAAATTGACGGCGTTCCATCGATTCCTGTTCGAAGAGCAAGGATTCCATGGCAGCCGAGTCAACTACTACAACCCGTCGAACAGCTATCTCAATGAAACGATCGATGATCACGAGGGGCTGCCGATCACGCTGTCGGTCGTGTACATGACGCTGGCCCGTCGGGTGGGACTGAAGGTCGAGGGCGTCGGTCTGCCGGGGCACTTTGTGGTCCGGGCAGTTCCGGAGATGGGCGAGCCGGTCTTGGTCGATCCCTTTGAACGTGGCAAGACCCTGAGCCTCGACGATGCCAAGTCGCTGGTGTCCGAGACCGGTCGGCCCTGGGATGATTCCGCCCTCGCCGCACAATCCGCGAAACAGATCGTCGTGCGGATGTTGCGAAACCTGCTCAATCTCGCGAACGAGGCCCAGGACCCCGACGCCGCGTTGCGATATGTCGAAACGATTCTGGCTCTCGATCCTGAATCACTGTCCGACCAGCTGTTGAAAGCCGTGCTGTGCTACAACACCCAGCGATACGACGAGGGCATCGAGATCACCGAAAAGCTGATCCAAAGCAACTCGCCCGACCTGCGGCTTGATCAACTGCGAAACCTGCAGGGCCAGATGAAGTCACTGCGTGAGCTGCAGCAGGAGAAAAAATAGAACCGCTGCGCTATGTGCCTCATCCCCATGAAGTCGTGGCGATGCTGACTGCAATAAAAAAGGTCGCTGGAAAGACTTCCAGCGACCTTTGCAAACACACATTGAGCTCCCCGGCTAGGATTCGAACCTAGAACCTAGCGGTTAACAGCCGCTCGCTCTACCATTGAGCTACCAGGGAGTGTTCCCTTGCCAGAGGCGAGGGAAATGGGATTTTTGCAGACAGGGGAAATCGTTGCAATGCTACCCGTTCGGGATTTTGGGTGAGGTAGGCATGAGTCGGCAAAATCAGCTGCTGGGCGTCGTGTCGTACGCGGCGGAAACGGTCGTGCCCGGCGTTCCGAGCCCGATTTGAAGCTGTGTGGGGAGTGGGACACGCCCTCACCAAGGAGGTTCGCCGGGCTGTGAGCTGAGTTTTGCGGTTCAAAATGCGGCGGATTGGCGTTTCGGGGTATCCTTATTGCATGAATCGCCCGGAATCGAGAATATCCAGTCCCCCTAAGGACAAGGACACCATGCAGAAGACTCTCGACCAGAAGCTGGCAGCGATTCATGCGGACCCGAGCGGCTGCAAGGATTTCATCATTGCGGACGCCAAGGACGCTGACATGGCGTTTGGGCTGGGGGCTCCCGGATTGTCGCCCGAGCGGCATGACGGGGAGGTCCGGTTCAAGACGCTGGCTGACTACCGGAACCAGATCCGCCAGATCACGCAGCAGGGGATCGTCGACATCATGCTGATGTCGGCCAGTACGAGCGATGTGCTGGCCGTGCAGGAGCGGTTGTTCGAGAACTCGCACGTGACGCCGGCGATTCGGGCGAACGACACGACCGACATCCACGTCTTCCGCGGCAGCCGGATTGGTCAGGCGGCGTCTCGACCATTTCGCTCAGCCTCGCTCGATCACGCCCAGTGCGGGTACATCGACTGTGAGCCGCAGGACCGCGTGCTGGGTTCGAGTCTCGGGCTCTATTCGATCACGTTCAACAATGATCGTGACCTCGATCATGATTCGCTGACCGAGTACAAAAAGTTCCGCGACGAGGCAGAACGCAAGGGATTCCGCCACTTCCTGGAGATCTTCAACCCGAACCTGCCGAACGCCGTCGATCCGGAACAGCTGCCAGGTTTTATCAACGATGTCATCGCTCGAACTCTGGCGGGTGTCACCAGTTCGCAGCGGCCGGTGTTCCTCAAGATGGTCTACCACGGTCCGAAGGCGATGGAAGATCTCGTGCGGTACGACCCCCATCTGGTGGTCGGCATCCTCGGCGGCGCAGCTGGGACAACGCTCGACGCCTTCCAGCTGTTGCATGAGGCTCAGAAGTACGGCGCCCGGGCGGCTCTGTTCGGTCGCAAGATCAACCAGGCGGAAAATCAGCTGGCGTTTGTGGAGTTCCTGCGTCTGGTTGCTGACCGCGTACTCGATCCGGTCGAAGCCGTGAAGGCGTACCACTCCGTGCTGGAGAAGCTGGGCGTGAAGCCGCAGCGACCTCTCGAAGAAGACCTGACACTCCAGACCAACGTCATGAGCTACGGCGGCAGTGGGCGCACGGTCAGTGCTCCCTCGCCCAAGAAGCCCGCGACCGGCGCGTCACCCGCGAAGGCTGCGACGACCGCATCGCCGAACTTCTCCAAGATGACCTCTGATGAACGGCTCGCCTATCACCGCGAACGTCTGAAGCAGACGCTCGGCGAGTAGGTCCGGATGGACTGGAGGACGCCTTTTCTTGGCCGAACTCTCTGAGTTCGTGGATGTTTCGCCGAGAAGTTGTGAGCGGGATCGCGTCAGTCGTCGTCGCTGGTCACGGCAAGGCTGGCGGACACCCACGTCGAAATTCCAATCCCCAGCCAGTAATTCTTCAGTCCCAGCAGGACCAGTTCTCCCAGCGCACTGTGTTTCGAGATCGAAAAATTACTGATCAGGAATATGGGAACGGGGCCCATCAAGAAGAGCAGGATTGAGATAGCGCCCATGATCCGGATGCGACGCTGACTGTCACCTGCGAAGACCGTGGATACGGGAATCCCCAGTCCGAGGCTGCGCATTGTGGCATCCATACGCAGCTCCGGGTCGGTCAGCCATCCAGTAGCTGCCAAGGCCGTTAAGGCAAAGACCGCTCCGAGCGCGGCAGTTCCTTTCTTTTCCGTCGCTGTGAGCGCATGTCGCCCCATCGGATGGAATTGCAGGAAGAAGTTTGAGAGTGGTCTGATGATCCAGCTGATGTAAACAAAGACGACGTAAATCAGGACGAGTAACAGGAGTATTGAACTGAGCAGTGACCCTGGTTTCGCGAGATAGTAAGGAGCGTTCACCGCAATCATGACACCGAACAACATTCCGACCTGGGCTCTGGGAGAGAACCTCCTCAGCCAGTGCTGATATTCGGTGATCCAGCGGTAGGGCGCAAACCGCGAGCGAATCGCTTCCTTCAGTCCTTCGCGAGCGGGGGTCAGGTCGGCATTGATACGCAGCGCCTCGAGAAATTGCTGCTCTGCCGCGTGGACCTTGCCCAGCCGCAACAGTGCCCAACCCCGTTCAAAATGGCCGAAGGCCAGTTCCGGGTTCACCTGCAACGCCAGACGGCTCATTTCCTCGGCTTCACGCGTGCGGCCGAGAGCATGCAGGGCGTGGGAACGAAGGAGCAATGCTTCAGAGTCTTCGGGATCGATTGCCAGGGCATTGTCCAGGCTGGCGATCGCTCCCTTCCAATCGTATTGCGAGATCTCAATTCCCGCTTTCTCGGTCCAGTGGTCGCCGTTTTCCGGGTCGATTTCGATCGCGGTGTTGATCGCGTCTTTGGCTCCCGGCAGGTTCTTTTGAGCCTTGAGGGCACGGGACAACACGAAATATGCGAACGGGTTCTCCGGCTGCAGCTCAATCGCGTGACGAGCGGCCTCTTCACCGTCTTTGGGCTGGTCGAGTACCGTCAGGCAGTATGACCGCATCGCGTGCGCGGGAGCACTGTCCATATCCTCGGTCAGATATCGTTCGACCTCAGCCAGCGCGAGATCGTAACGCTTCTGATTGAACAGCAGAGAGGCTCGTTGAAGCGGGTCGGTCATTTGAGTTTCAGGTACTTGAGGACATCGTCGTAAGTCCCGCCCTGATTGGCGAACAGAGCGTAATTTTTGGCTGACGCGAGCCACTCGCGCGTGGAGGGCTTGATCCGGGAGAGAGCAGCTGTCAGATCGCCCGTAGTGAGTGGCAGAGGCCGGCCTGTCTTCATGGCCTCTTGCAGGCGAGCCTCGATGGCCAGATCCACGAGCCCCTTCAGGTCGGCTCCCGAATAGCCCTCTGTCTTGCTGGCAATGAGTGGGAAATCGAGGTCCTGCTGCGGTTTTCCCCGGGTCAGGATCCGCAGGATTTCCGTGCGAGCTGTTTCATCGGGCGGCGGCACGAACAAGACACGGTCGAACCGTCCGGGACGTCGAAACGCCCCGTCGAGACTCCACGGAGAGTTCGTGGCGGCCAGAATCAGCAGACCTTCATTCGAGGCCTGGATCCCATCCAGTTCTGCGAGGAACTGATTGATCAGGTTGCGACCGCCACTCTTCTGGAGATCGCTCCGCTTGGAGGCCAGGGCATCGACCTCGTCGAAAAAGAGGACGCACGGCGAGTTCTCGCGGGCCTGCTCAAAGAGTTCGTGCAGGTTCTTTTCACTCTGCCCGATCCACATGTCGAGGACTTCGTTGATCCCGACCACCATGAACCCTGCGGAGATTTCGCCAGCTGTCGCTCGCGCCAGATGGGTCTTTCCACAGCCGGGTGGACCGTACAGCAGGATTCCACCGCCCGCTGATTTTCCGTAAGCCTTGTACATCTCCGCATGCTGGATCGGATAAATGATCTTGAGGCGAATCTCCTCTTTGAGGGCCTCCATCCCTCCCACATCGGTGAAAGTCACCTGAGGGCGTTCGACTGCCTCGCGGATGGGACTGATCCCCGCGTCGCCCTCTCGCATTCTCTGCCGACCTTCGATGATTTCCTCGACGGGCGGCTCATCGATCCCCAGTTGCCTTTCCAGCGCGGGGTCGGCTAACTCCGGGGACTTGTCGATGGCTCCCCGGTAATGAGCCACAGCCAAGTCGATCCGACCTGCTTTGACTAACTGACGGGCATATTCCAGAGATACCGTCGCCGGACAATCTCTCTGTTTCATTAACGTTTCGAGGATCGCGAGTGACGCACTGGATTGACCTTGCGAGGCGAAGACCTTGGCCAGCCCCAGTTGCAGGTCCATGGAGTCCGGGGCCAGGGCCAGGGCTCTGCGGTATTCGGCTTCGGCCTCGTCCCAGATTCCATGAGAGGCCAGCGATTCTGCAAGAAATCGCCTCAGAGGGACATTGTCCGGAGATACCTTGAGGGCTTCGCGTAAGTGTTGCAGGGAATCAGACATATGAACTTAGTCGTGAAGGGATTGCACGAAGAATTCAGGTGATAAGAGTCACTGTACCAGAATCCAGCCTGTTCGCACTACATAACGGCCCGCTCAACTTAGAGGCTCATTGCGATGCGCTGAGGCCATCTCACTGAACTCGTGGCTGGTATTCTCCGCGTTGGGATTCGACTTGTGGGATTGTCGGAGCTTCGACACCATACACCTGTCTCGGATCCTCATTCATTGGCCCCAAACATCCAGTCAGTCATGAAACAAACAGCTGTCGTGAATTTTGCCCCGGAAAAGGGGAGTGTGGAGCTTCGTCAGGTCGAGCGTCCCACCATCGGTGACGATGACGTTCTGCTCAAGGTCGGTGCGGTTGGTGTTTGCGGAAGTGACTTGCACCAATGGACTTCAGAACACAGCTGGCCGGTGAATTACCCGGTCATTCTGGGCCATGAGTTCGCCGGGACGATTGCCGAAGTCGGTTCTCGCGTCGTCGGCTGGAAGTCGGGCGACCGGGCCTGCAGTGAAACCGCAGCTGTGATCGACCCGAACAATCCGATGACTCGGGCCGGGCTGTACAACCTCGACCCGACCCGCAAGGGATTCGGTTACGGGGTCGACGGAGCCATGACAGAATACGTCAAGGTGCCCGCCCGCTGCCTGCACAAGGTGCCGGACGGTCTGGCGTTCGAGCGGGCCTGTCTGACCGAGCCCTGCTGCGTGGCCTACAACGCCGTGGTAGTGAACGGATCGGTGAAGCCCGGTGACCGGATCGTCGTGCTGGGCCCCGGACCGATCGGTCTGCTGTGTGCCGCGATGGCGCGGCTGCAGGGAGCGATCGTGGCAGTGGTGGGCTTGGAGCGTGACAAGGTCCGCCTCGACATTGCGAAGCAGTACGGCTGTGAAGTGGTCATCGGCGACTGCCGCGAATGGGCGATGGCTGCGGACGGGCTGGGAGTCGATGGCGTGGTCGACGCTGCGGGGATCTCGGCGACTCTCAAGACCGCGATCGACATCGTTCGTCCGGCCGGCTGGATCTCGAAGGTGGGTTGGGGCCGGGCTCCAATCAACTTCTCGCTCGACCCGATGGTGCAGAAAAACGTCACCATGAAGGGCAGCTTCTCGCACAACTGGGCGATGTGGGAGCGCGTGCTGCGTCTGCTCGCCACGGGAATTCTGAACATCGATCCCGTCGTGGGCGGAACCTGGACGCTCGAGCATTGGCACGAAGCGTTCGAGACCATGCACAGCGGCGAAATTGCCAAGGCTGTGCTGACTCCTAAGTAAGCCGCCCAGCATTCGCCGGGACAGGCTTTCCGGCAGTGAGACAATGTGTTTCGCCAAGAGGCCTCGACATTCGTGTCGAGGCCTCTTTCGTTTTGGAATCTGGTAATAACGGCTAGGAATTGGGTCGTGGAATGTCCTGCGGAAACGAACACGCAGTACGTTGGATTTCGGGTCAAAACCGGGTCGGCAATGGCCAGTCTCTGAGGCGCAGAGGCTAGTGACCTTGGGGGCTCGGGGCGACTTTCCGGGTCGCCTGCTTGATTCCGGTATTTCCCTTTCCCACAATGCAGAGTCGAGTTACGCGACCGGGCTGCTCTGCCGAGTGTTGCGTCTGCTCATGTCTCGCACAATCCGTCGACAAGTCGTCACGCTTCGGCATCGATTCACTTCAAGGTTGCACCACATGAATATTCTTCCGGGGAACACCGTCGGTATCGATTTGGGAACGACTTTCTCCTCGATCGCCCAATTGGATCCCAGTGGCGAGGCACTCTCCGTTCTGAATGCAGACGGTCGTCCGATTACACCGTCGGTGGTGCTGTTGGGCGATGATGGCAAGGTCATCGTCGGTCCCAGCCCCGAACGCATGTCGATCGAGAATCCCAAGAACATCGTCGAGGCGATCAAACGCCAGATGGGGAACAAGGACTTCTTCGTTGTCTATCAAGGGAAGAAGCTGACGCCCGAATTCATCTCGGCCCTCATTCTGAAGAAGCTGAAGCAGGATGCCGAAGCCCGGATCGGTCCAGTCGTCAATGCGGTGATCACCGTTCCGTACTACTTCAACGACGTGCGGCGTAAGGCGACCCAGGACGCCGGCAAGATCGCGGGCTTGAATGTCATCGACATCATCAACGAGCCGACAGCTGCGACGCTGGCCTATGCCTGGCAGAAGGGCGAACTGGGACGTCCCGACCGGATGACCAGAGAACGTACCATCATGGTGTATGACCTCGGGGGAGGAACCTTCGACGTGACGGTCGTGCGTTACAACGCCACGAACTTCCGCGTGCTGGCAACCGACGGGGACGTGATGCTGGGAGGTATCGACTGGACCCGGCGCATGGTCGACCACGTCGCCGAGCAGTTCCATCGCAAGTACAACGACGATCCGCGTTCCGATCCCGAAACGCTGATGATGCTGACTCAGGAGTGCGAGCAGGCCAAGCGGGAATTGAGCCGCAATGCCCAGACACCGATCACCGTCTACCACCAGGGCAAGAGCCTGACTGTCGCGATCAGCCGGATCGAATTTGAGCGGATGACGGGCGACCTGATGCAGCGAACCCGAGATACGACAGAACTGGTCATGCAGCAGGCCGGCGTCGGTCTTGGCGAACTCGACGATGTGGTGCTGGTCGGTGGATCGACCTACATGCCCGCCGTTGAAAACATGCTCAAGGAAACGACGGGACTGACCCCTTCTCGTGATGTCGTGAAGCCCGAGGAAGCGGTGGCCCAGGGGGCGAGCATTCACGCCGCTCTGCTGGAGGCCCGCGTCGCAGGTGAAGGCTCGCGACTCGGCAAGGCTGTCCGCGATCGGCTCGGCTCGGTCAGTGCTTCCGATGTGAACTCGCACTCGCTGGGGGTCAAGATCACTGACCCGAACAACCGGCAGCGGAAGATCAATCACATCATGATCCCGAAGAACACGACGGTGCCGGTCAAGATCTCGCAGCGGTTCGCGACCAACTCGCCGAACCAGCAGCGGATTCACGTCTGTATTCTGGAAGGCGACGCGATCGATCCAGATGCCTGCACGGTCATCGGGGATTTCCGCGTGCTGAACCTGCCGCCGAACCTGCCAGCTGGTTCACCGGTGGAGATCACCTATGAGTACGACAAGAACGGCCGAATCGGGGCCACAGCTCGTGAGCTGACCAGCAATCGCGAAGCGAAGACGGAGATCATTCGCGATTCGGGTCTGACCAACGATGGGGTCGACACGTTCGAGATTCTGGCCAAGGACTACAGCGTCGAGTGAGCGAATTGTGCGGCGTCTCGATCAACCGGTCGAGACGCTCGCTCAGACCTCGGAATCCGCACAGCCCGGATGGCTGACGGGTGGCGAGGTTCTCACGAAAAATTCATCTTCAGTTTTCCGTTCGAGCCGACGATCAAGCCCTGTCGGCTTTCACGCCCCCTCGCAGTCATGGATGGAATTCACAGATGGACGTCTACAAGGAATGGCTGGGCATCCCGGAAGGTCCTCGCCCCCCAGACCACTACGAGCTTCTGCGGCTGCGGCAGTTCGACGATGACATTGCCAAGGTTCGTGCGAACTACAAGAAGCTGAATGCGCACGTCCGTAAGTACGCCACGGGCCAATACTCCACCCAGTCGCAGGAACTCCTCAACGAGATCGCGAAAGCGATGCTCTGCCTGACCGACCCGGAACGCAAACGGGATTACGACGAAAGTCTGGGCCGCGTCTTCGAAGCGGTTCGAGACAAGTTCGGCCGCCAGCCGTTCCTCGACATTCTGGTTCGGCAGGGCAAGCTCTCCCGCGATCAGCATCGAGAGGCAGAGGAGTTCGCGGGGAAGCGAGGGCTTTCCGATCGCGATGCTGTTGTGCAGATGAAGCTCGTCGAGCCCGATGTGGCAGCTCAGGCCCTCGCCCAGCATCACGGGATGTCGTATGTCGATCTCGACGACATGGTGCCCGAGGATGAGGTGCTGGACGCTGTGCCGCGAGCACTGGTCAAACGGCACTCGATCATTCCGTTGTTCGTCGACGACGACCGTCTGCTGGTGGCCTGCATCGACATGCCAGAGCACGAACTCGAAGACGAAATGCGGCTCAGGTATGGCGTGCCGATGCGCCCTGTGCTGGCGACGCCCCGCTCCATCAGCCAGGCGATCTCCAAGTATTATGCCCCGGGGATGCGGGACGACGCGGTCCCATACCCGCATGCTGTCGCTGCGGTGGCCCCCCCGACACCTGCCAAGGGAGGCAAGCCCGCGAAGGCAGGGGCCGCTGCTCCCGCCAAGCCGGAAAAGGCTGCGAAGCCCGCCGCCAAAGCGGCCGCTGCCGGTGCTCGTTTCGAAGATCTTGACGCGGATGAGAAGCAGAAACGCAAGCAAATCGGCATGATCGCGATGAGCTGGAGCATTCTGATCCCGTGCATTCCGCTCCTGGTCTGGAGTGTCTGGCCGACGGCGGTGCTCTCGTTGCCCGGGATCTTTTTCAAGCTGCCATGGCTCGCTGCCCTGACCGCGCCCGCGACAATCTTCTATGTCACGCAGAAGTACTGGAAGTAGCCCGCAGAGTAGTTGTCAGTCGTCAGTTTTCAGTCATCAGATTGAGCACTGAAAACTCATGACACCCCTCACTCGTACCCGCAGTTCCGCTCGATCTCCATGGCCTTCTCGGACATCATGAATCGACGCAGGTTGAGTGGGTCAGCTTCTTTTTCGACAGCCCGGCCAGCTCGCCCTTCGGCTCCCGCCTGAGTGGTCCACGGGTCTTCGTTGTTGGCTCCCGCTGCATCCTTCATCTTGAAGGTCTCGCTCACCGTCTGGCAGCCGACAGCTGTGACAAGTAGCCCGATGCAAAGACCAGTCCCCAGGCAGGGGCGAGCCCAGGCGAGGCGGGTGGCGGTCGGGAGGATGCGGGAAGTTCGCATGACGGAATCCTGAGCAGACAAGCGAGAGTGCGTTGGGGACGGTTGTCCGCGAAGCGATCTAAAGTGTCCAGATGGACTTCCTTCGGGCCCCACTCTGCACGAGGTGAAACGCAGAAATCGCCGGTTGAGTACGTTTTTGACCGTGTTATGTCGTGAATCTGACGGGGTTATGCGCCGTACAGCGGTCGTCGAAAGTGTGTCAGCCACTCCGCGGGAAGGACCCGAGAACTGACAATCGAGCGAAGTTTGTGGGCTCGGAGTGGGTCAGTATGGAGCCCCGAGGTCCGTTAAGCCGATCGGCTTGAGACGGGATGTTCTGCTCGTCGGAATGCCCGTTTGGGACCTTTCAATTTGCAAGGTGTCCAATCAGCGGCGTACGATTGATCGTCTACGCAGAGTGACCTGTTGACGGCGCCAGAGAGCGGCCTTGATCGGCGGAGTGAATCATGAGCAAAAACGGATTGGCACTGTCGTCGCTGATCATGGCGATTCCCGCCGGTTTCTTGACCTATGTCTGCGTCGGTGCGGTCTTTGGATCGAATGAGTCGATGCCGACCATGGTCACGATCATCGTCTGGACGTTGATCATCCTGAGCGGGCTGCTGGCCTTAAGCCCCTTTATCTTCCTGGTTGCGGGACCTTCGGCCGGAGCCATCAGCTCAGCTCCGGTTGCCGCGGCTGCGAAACCAGCTCCCCGGCCCAAGAAGGCCACGTCCAAGAAATCGGCAGATGACGACGACGAGTTCGCCGAGGTCGAGGATGCACTGGACGATGATGACGAACAGCTCTTCGATTCGAGCCAGGAAGAAGCGGGAGCTGAGGAGTACGAGGACCAGTTCAACTTCGACGATGACGACGACCTGAGCGATGCGTTCGACGACGAGGAAGAAGAGCCCGCGCCGAAGAAAAAGAAGCGATAGAGCCTCCCGTTGCCGGGATGCAAACGCAAAAAGCTCGGGAATCTCCCGAGCTTTTTTTGTGGTATGCGGAGTGCGATGTGACTCCGGGCTTTTTCTAGAACGCGAGTCCACCCCCGACCAGAAATCCCGCATTGTTACCCGATAGGTCGGTCGTGAAACCGCCGCGCAGGAAGATTCGCCGTGTGGGCCACATGATGAGCTCGTTCATCAAGGCGGAATCCTCGAACTGTCCCTGTGTTTCCGTGAACAGCGTCAGTCGATAGGCCAGCGTTTCGAAGAGGTCATACTCGAGGCCGGCGTTCAGGATCAGCCGCGTGTCGTTTCGATACACATGCACTGGGGCAAGGTTCCACGGGGTGCCCGTCATGATTCCTGAGCTGCCGGTGTACTCGGTCTCGATGAATCTCGCTCCCAGCTGAAGGAATGGCCGCAAAGGGGCTGTCTGAGCCGGGTAGATCGATGCCCCGATGTTGAAGGCCTCGCTCTTGATATCGGGACGATAGGAACGCACCCCTTTGAGCTCCATGTTCACGTAACCGGCGAACACGTCGACATCGAACGGAGTCGGAGTGCCGATCGTGAATGCTGGCAAGTTCAGCAAGGTATCAAAGCCCTGCCAGGAGTCACCGACAGCATTGCTTTGGGCATCGAGGTAACGATACCGGTTCTGGAGGAAGATCTTTCCCAACAAGCCCGGCGAGTCGTCTGAGGAGGGGGAATCAAAGACCGAGTTGACTTCGTTGAAGTCAAAGTCGACTCCTTGAGGGGAACCGTCGGCAGTCACGACCTCGGAATCGACCGGGGCTGAATTGGACACAACCGGAGCGGGAGCCACAGTGTTCCCCGGCGCGACGGAGTGTGCCGCCGCCGGGGCTGGAGCCGTGGCCTGTGCAGGGACGATCTCAGCTGCGGGCAACATGTTGCCGACTAAGCCAGACAATCCGATGGCGACCAACAAAACCTGGGTGGGAACACATCTCATAGCACGGTCCAATTCGCCAAAGAGTCCCATTCCCCCGAATGGTGTCTGGCAACCGTTGCCAGCGCGTGTGGGCTATATCTCAGAGTTCATTTTTCCGTCAATCGGGAGCCGAATTCAGAGGCTCTTAGAGCTCCATCTCCAGTCGTTTCTGCCGATTGGCGAGCGAAAGCTGTGGTGATTAGCTGGCTTTGACGACCTCAGAACGTCAGTCCGCCGCCGATCGCGAACCCGATCCCGCCACCTTCCAGCGACGTGGCCAGTCCACCTCGGATGAAGATCTTTTCGTGCGGCCACAGGATCAGGTCGTTCAGCAGGAGCGAGTCCCGGAAGCGTCCCGTGGTTTCACAATCGATCGTCATGCGATAGCCCAGCACGTCGAGCAGGTCATACTCAAAGCCGGCATTGAACAGCAGCTCGGTATTTCCATCCACGAAGTTCTCGGCGTAGGTGTCGACCGCACTTTTTATCGCCAGGTCGAAATCGGCCTCGCTGTACTCAACCCCCAACTGGACGAACGGACGCCAGCGTTCCGCCTGGGTCAAATAGATCGACGTCCCCAGCGTATAGCTCTCCGACTTCCCATTCACCGTGACCAGCAAGTCGAGCGGTGGACCGGTTGGGGCCGATCCTTTCAGCCCGACGTTGGAGTAACCGAAGAACAGGTCAAAATCGAGCGGGACGTCACTTTCCAGTGTCATCAGCGGCAGGTTGATGAGCGAGTCGAACCCCTGCAACGACTTATCAATCCGTCGCACATCGGGATCATCAATGCCCAGCTGGAGATACCGCTGCTGCATGAAGACCTTGCCCAGCAGACCGGTGTGCTGAGAGGGATTCGGAGCTCTCCAGCCCCAGCCCTGTTCCTGGCCAATTTCCTCATCAATGAACGTGTCGGAGGTCCAGAGCTCCTCGTCGACGGCTTCATCGAAATAGATTTCAGATGCGGACTGGGCCTGGCATGGCAGGCTGCAGAGCAAGGCAGCGAGGATGGCAGCGGCAAATGTCAGGAGTCGCATGAATGGCCCGCAAGACGAGAGGCTGGGGAGCGTGCCTCGACGCTTGTCGCGGATCGAGACACGGGCGCGGGCTTATCTCGCGAGAGCTCTACTTCGTCAACGGAATTTTATTTTCCAACTCGATTCACACGACATGGCCAGCCACAATTGCCGCACTGAAATCAAAATTGAGTTTTCAGCGGATTTTGCAGGAATTCCCTGAGCTTACTTGGCAGCCGGATCAGCCCATTTCATGACGGTCAGGCTCCGCAAGCTGCGGATGCAGACATCCGAATCGCAGACAGCGAGATGAGCCCAAGCCGATTCCTCGGAGACCTTTCGCTCATCGAGCAGGGTGTACTCCTTGGGAGTGGCTTCAATGAGTCGCAGGATCCCGGTTTCGTCCAGCGCGAGGATTTTTGTCCCGTTGGCGACCAGGCTCCAATACTTACCAAACGGTTTGGTCGTCCACTTTTCCTCTCCAGTCTTCAGATCAAGGCAGGCGAACCGTTGATTCTTGAGATGCAGATAAGCATGCCCATCGATCACGACCGGGGTCGACATGTAGCCCTGCTGCTTTGTTTGCCACGCCTCCTTGGCGGCCCAATTCGTCCCCTCCTTTGACAGTCGGAACAGATGCGACTGTCCTCCATAAGCGGACGTGAAAACCTGCTGCTCGAACACGACTGGCGTCAGAATGTTCATCCCGCGAAAGGCCTCGATATCCTCGCCCCACAACTCCTTGCCTGTCTCGGGGTCGATGCCTGCCAGCCGCTTGCGTGTTTGAACCAGCAGCTGCGGAACGCCGTCGATGGTGGTCATCGTGGGTGAGGAGAAGGCACTACCCATCATGCCGTCCTCTTCTTTGAGAGTCCGCCAAATGATGTCACCGTTGCGTTTGTTGAGCTTCAGGAAGCTCGCCCCAGCCTGAATGTAGACATGCTCGCCCACCACCAGCGGCGAGCAAACCATGCCGAACGCGGGCAGGTCCGACTTCAGCTGGTCCATGAAGTCGACCCGCCACTTCACGCTGCCGGTCTGGGCATCCAGGCAGACCAGCACGTCCCGGATCCCGGCGACGTACAGCGATTCGCCGTCGTAGGCCGGGGTCGCCCGAATCCAGCTGCCGTTCTCCTTGGCGAAGAACGGGACGCTCATTGAACCCGGCCAGCCGACTTCCCACAGCTTCTTGCCAGTGGCCCGGTCGAAAGCCATGACGAACTCACTCTCGCGGTCGCGGGTTTCCGTGGTGAAGATGCGGTCAGCAGCGACGATCGGCCCGGAGTAGCTGGGCTGGAGTTCGACTTGCCACTTGGGCTTGAGCGAGGCTTCGTCGATTTTCGCGGGCCAGGCGGGGGCATTAATCGTCCCATCGCGGTTCGGACCTCGCCACTGCGGCCATGTTGCCGGTTCTGCACTCCAGGCTTGAGCGTGAAGGACCAGAACACAGGCGATTGCAAACAGGAGACGCATGGAGAGATCTCGCAGATGGCAGAAGATACTTTTCGTTATCATAGACCACGTTTCCATGTCGACCAGATCAACAAACAACTGACCGGCCGAGTCCGGTTCGTCGTGACCGTTTGATGACTTTCATGGTAACCCGGATGAAAGCTCTCCTTCTGACACTTCTCGGCATCGCGCTCGGAATGGTGATCGCCTTTGTTCTCGTGATCGGCGTCGAGTGGTTCAGCTCGATCGTTCACCCCTTACCACCTGATTTCCAAGGCTCAATGGACGAGATGTGCCAGCACGTCGCCCGCTACCCGCATTGGGTGCTGGCTGTGGTCGTCGTGCTCTGGGGAGCGACGGCATTTCAGTCAGTGCGTGTCGCCAACCGGATCGGCCGCATAGGAGCCGGAAGTGTGGTCGCCTTAGTACTGATGGCAGCCGTAGTCTTCAATGTGGCCATGCTCCCGTACCCAGTCTGGTTCAAGGCGGTCATGCCCCTCGCCATGCTGGGGGCGTGTGGAGTGGGGCTTCGTCGAGTTCGTCCCTCGATTTCGATGGATGTGAGTGCTTCGTGACTCCATCAACCCCCTCGCAACAACTCGAATCGAAGTTGATTTGCCGTCATTCGTCGACGCCTTACTACGGAGATGTCCCGAAAGCAGATACAATGAGTTACCAAACTCATATCGGTGGTTTTTCATGTCAGCTTCTCCCCGTTCCCGTCCTGAACTTCTCGCCCCGGCGGGGTCGCTGGAGTGCATCCGTGCAGCGGTCGAGAATGGAGCCGATGCGGTCTATTTCGGGCTCGATGTCGGATTCAATGCCCGGGCACGAGCAGCGAACTTCCCGGTGGAGCAGCTCCCGGAGACGATGGCCGAGCTGCATCGGCGGGGCGTGAAGGGGTATGTGACCCTCAACACGCTGATTTTCTCGAATGAACTGCCCGAGGTCGAATCGCTCGTCCGAAAGATTGCCGAAGCGGGCGTCGACGCGGTGCTGGTCCAGGATCTCGGCGTCGCGAGACTGATTCGGGCGATCTGTCCCGACTTGCCCATGCATGCGTCGACCCAGATGACGCTGACCAGTGCCGAGTGCATTGAGGTCGCGCGGCAACTCGGCATCACGCGGGTCGTCCTCCCGCGTGAGCTGTCGATTGATGAGATGCGGCAGATTCACGCAGCCACTTCGATCGAGCTGGAGGCCTTCGTCCACGGGGCGTTATGCGTGGCCTACTCGGGGCAGTGCCTGACCAGCGAATCACTCGGCGGGCGGAGTGCGAACCGCGGGCAGTGTGCGCAGGCCTGCCGCCTGCCCTATGACGTGATTTGCGATGGTGAAGATGTCGAGTTGGGCGAGCAGAAGTACCTGCTCAGCCCGCAGGATCTCTCAGCCATCGAGTACTCGCCCGATCTGATCGACGCGGGGATCAAGTCGTTTAAGATCGAAGGCCGCCTCAAGACGCCCGAGTATGTCGCGAACATCACCCGGCATTATCGCGGGGCCATCGACACTGCGATGGCGGGGCAACCCGTGGTCATCACGCCGGCCGACAAGCGCGAGATGGAGCTGTCGTTCTCTCGTGGCTTTTCGCCCGGCTGGCTCGAAGGCAACGATCACAAACGACTGGTTCCCGGCCTCAGCTCCGCCAAACGTGGGGTGTTCCTGGGGCAGGTTGTCGACACGGGACGCGGAGCGGTGCGAATCCAGCTGGCGTCGCCGGTCGCCAAGGGGGACGGGCTGGTCTTCGAGGGCGACCGTGTCGCTCAAACGGAGCAGGGGGGGCGGGTCTATGGAATCCGCCGACGTGGCCTGCGGGTCGAAGGGACGGTGACCTCGGGCCTCGTTGATCTGGAGTTCGCCCGCGATGCGATCGACTTCGACCAGCTGTGGGTCGGGCAGGGGGTGTGGAAGACTGACGATCCCCAGCTGAACTCGCGGCTGCGGAAGACCTTTACCGGGGCCGATCCACTGCGGCGAGTTCCAGTCGAGTTTGAAGTGCGTGCCGTCGTCGGCGAACCGCTTAACATCGCCGCTCGAACGGACGCTGGTGTTTCGGTGAGTGTCACCAGCGATCAACCTCTCGAAGCGGCTCGCAAGCATCCGCTGACCGAGGAGGTCCTGCGGGAACAGCTGTCGCGACTGGGGGCGAGTCCGTACGAGCTGGGACAGCTGCGGGCAGAGATCAGTGGCGGACCGATGGTGCCGTTGAGTGTCCTGTCAAAGCTGCGGCAAGGATTGATCGAGGAGTTGTTGGTCCGATCGGGAGATCCTCCAGCACGGAGAATCTCCAGTGAGCCCGTGCTGACCGCGATGCGCCACACGCTGCCGTCGCGAGAAGATCAGACTCAGGAGCCGGTGCGGCTCGCCTTGCTCTGCCGATCAATCAAGCAGATCGACACCGCCCTCTCAGCGGGCGAACGCAACCTGCTGGCCGACTTCCAGGAGATCAAGGAATACAGCTACGCCATCGACATGGCCCGGCAGGCCAAGGCCCGGTTGCTGATCGCGACGCCCCGCATCCAGAAGCCCGGCGAGATGGGGATCTTCCGCGTCATGGCCAAGGCTCAACCGGACGGCTTCCTGGTCCGGAACCTCGCCGGGATGGCGTTCTGTGCCGAAGAGCAGATTCCGTTCGTGGCCGATTACTCGCTCAACGTGACGAACGAACTGACCGCTCAGTTCCTGATGGACCAGGGAGCCAGCTGGCTCACGGCGTCCTACGACCTGAACCGTGACCAGCTGTTGCAACTGGTCGAGTCGGTTCCGCCGCAGTGGCTGGAGGTCGTGATTCACCAGCACATGCCGATGTTCCACATGGAGCACTGTGTCTTCTGTGCAGTGCTGTCGCCGGGAACAAACAAGACCAACTGTGGCCGCCCGTGCGACGTGCACCAGGTGGAACTACGCGATCGCGTTGGGATGGAACACCCGCTGAAGGCCGATGTCGGCTGCCGGAATACGTTGTATAACGCGACGCCGCAGAGCTCCGCCGAAGTCGTGGCAGACTTGATCCGACGCGGCATTCGTCAGTTCCGGATCGAATTCCTGAACGACAGTCCCAGCGAGATGCGGCAGGTGATCCGCTGCTACCGCGACCTGCTGGCGGGAAAAACGTCCGGCTCGGAAGTGTGGGTGACGCTGGAGGCGATGAACCGCGTCGGCGTCACGCGCGGGACCTTGGAAGAGCGGCGTAATCCTTTGGCCATATTGTAAGTGCTGGGACTTCGGTAGGCCGGACAGACAGAAATGTCTGTCCCACTTAGAGTGATGTGTTCCGTCGGGTTGCGAATCAGCTCCCAACGAAACAGCCTCGGTCAGTGGAGACCGAGGCTGGCAGAGATCGTTGATCTAATCGGAGAGCTTAGAGCGTCTCGGAGGCTGAGTTGCCTTCCAGAGCGGCGGCGTCTTGGGCTTGCTTGTTCAGTCGGTAAAAGCTGATGCCGAAGACGGTGAAGATGGTTGGGGGCATCGAGAGCATGAACAGAATGCTGTACATGAACGCCTTGGGGCGGCGATTGGCAGCTTCGTCGTGCTGTTTGGCTTCGTTCGCGTACTTGCACATCGGGCAAGCCTGCGCCACGGTGGCTGCACTGCTCAGCAAGGCTAGAGCGAGGAACGAAGAGGTCAAAAGTCGCTTCACGGAAGTCTCCTTGAGCCAGCCAGTCCGGCGGCACTCAGACATTATCGGAAATCGATCGCACATCGGACAGACAAGAATGCCCAGCCCAACGATGAATTGAATTCCGACCCACGACCATATCATAGACCAGCCTCAGGCAGCTGGACCACTGACATGGTACAACATCCAATAAATGATAACGCCGGTCACCGACACGTAGAGCCAGATCGGAAACGTGATCTTGGCCCACTTTCGGTGGCTTTCCCACTGGCCCGTCAGGCCCCTCCAGATCGTCATCGACGCCAGCACCGGTACCGCAACAGCCAGTATGACGTGCGAGATCAGAATGGCGTAGTAAACCATGCTCACTGCAGGAGTTCCGATAAACTTCTTGCCATGCTCGCCGGTGTACTTCGTCAGGGCGTAGTGATAGGTCAGATAACACCCCAGGAAAGCGATCGAGACCAGATATGAGGTCAGCATCATCTGCTTGTGCAGGCCCGCCTGTTTGGCCTTGATCGCTGTAAATCCGGAGATCAGCAGGACCGTCGCCAGGGCGTTCAAAGCGGCGTTCGTCAGCGGGAGTCGCTTCGCCCACGGCGGCAGCTTGGCCAGAGGATCGGCACCAGCCACCCCGGGAACACCGGGAGTCACGGCGACGAGTTCCCCGGGAAGTGGCGTACCGGGAGCCGCCGGTTGATACCGCTTCGGAGTTTCGATCTTCCCCTCCAGCACGCGTTGCAGAGTCACGAGATCCTGGTCGTTCATACTTTCGTAACGACCGAGAATCTTGCCGTTCTCGTCGACGTGAATCAGATGCATGCTGTGAGCGAACTCCATCCCCGGCAAGCGGTCCGAGCCAAAGTTCTCCCACGCAGCCACCTTGAACCCGTGGCGGATCAGTTCGGTGATCGACTTCTCGTCCCCGGTCAGGAAGAGCCATTGCTTGGGGTCAGCTCCGAAGATGCTCGCGAACTCCTTGATCTTCTCCAACGAGTCATTTCGCGGGTCGATGGTAATGGTGACGAACCGGACGGGGTTCGGCTTGGCGGGATCGGTGTTGATGTCCTTGATCAATGTGCGAATCTTGGAGCACATCGCCGGACACTGGGTTACGCACCGCGTAAAGATAAAGTTCGCGACCCAGGGCCGCCCCATCAGATCGGCCAGAGTGACTGTGGCACCGGTCTGGTCGGTCAGGGAGAAGTTGTCCACATGATCGGCGTCCCAGACCTTCCGCTCATCCTTGCTGAGGGAGTAGGTCGGCGTCACGTCCGGGTTTTCCCCCGCGAAGGCTCCCCCCGAAACGGGCGTAGGCACCTCACCGGCGGCGGGAGCTGGCGTCTGTGCACTCAGCTGACCGACTCCACAGAGCCACAGGCAACTGGTGGCGAGAATGACAAATCGCATGAGATCACCCTGCTCGGAACTTCCGGATTCGAAACACTCATTGTGCGTAATCATGGGAGGTTCGGCACGCTCCGGATAAAGGCTTCCCGCATCCGGGAAGCTCGACCGGCCCTGCTCGCCGAGGTGGGAACTCGCCATGTTGCGAAGTGCAAAGTCGCAGCCCGTGCAAGCGATGAGATTTCCGTAAGTGCTTGGCTGGGGCCTACTCTTGACAGTGACATTCCCACGAGTGATGATCATACGAGGTGAATTGCTGGCGAGGAGCGCTACTCCCTCCCCTCAGTGATTCATAATTAAAAGTTGAAGAGCTTGCTCTTTGACTCCACGTGATTTCATGGGACCCCACTATGGCGGCCGCAGCTGGTCAACGTCGGTTGGACATCGAAGAAGTTGGGGACGTCACCGTCGCCCGTTTCGTCGATAAGAAGATCCTGGATGAAAACAACATCCAGATGATCGGGAATCAACTGTTTGGATTGGTCGACCAGGACAAGCGAAAGAAGATCGTCCTCGATTTCTCCAATGTCGAGTACCTGTCGAGTGCAGCACTCGGCAAGCTGATCACGATGAACAACAAGGTGAAGACGATCGGCGGCAAGTTGCGATTGTGCTCGATCCGTCCTGACATCTACGAAGTCTTCGCCATCACCAAACTGAACAAGCTGTTTGATATCAAGGATGATCAGGCAACCGCACTGGCGGGGTTCTAGTCGTCGCTTGAAAAGACTGCCCCGGAATGTCTGAACCGGCCCGGTTGGATGTAAGAATCGCGACCGACCCAGCCGAGGCTTGGCTGGTTCAGTGCCAGATTGTCGACTGGTTGAAGGAGCGGCAATACCCCGCTCCTGACCAGTTTGGCGTCAGGCTCTCACTCGAAGAGGGCCTGATGAACGCCATCAAGCACGGCAACCGTGGCGACCTCTCCAAATCGGTTCGCGTCTTCTGCGAAGTCACTGACGCACGGACCTATATCGAGATCCACGATCAGGGCGTCGGATTCGACCCCGCAGCTGTGCCCGATCCGCTGGCGGAAGAGAACCTGGAGAAGGCCAGCGGTCGCGGGCTGTTGCTGATGCGGCAATTCATGTCCAAAGTCGAGTTCCGCGATCACGGCCGACTGTTGGTGCTGGAGAAACATCGCACGCCCGAGTAACCGTTCACTCGTGGGGAGTCTGCCAAATCGTGAAGCCAGCATGCGAGAGCGTGCTGGCTTCAAGTTTTGACGAATGGGAGTATCCCGCGATCAGAAGGCGGGAACCACCGGGACGCTCGAAATCTGCGTCGCGGGGGCGGAAGTGCCCAGTGATCCATTCATTCCGGGCGAGACGATGGTCGTCGATCCGGGAATCATGACGGGAGCCGAACTCACCGACTCCGCTGACCAGGCTGGGGCCTCTCCATAAGTCGTCGAGGCCGCGAAATTGCTGTCGGGCACCGGCATCGGAGACGAAGTGACCATCTCACCGGGCATCTCGTTCTGGAACGACTGCTGTGACTGGAAGAACGATCCGGATGAGCGCCCCGGGCTGTATGGCATAGCGTTACCCATCTGTGGCTGCGATTGAGCCTGAGACCAGTTTGTCCGAATGAACTGCGGCGGAGACGGAGCAGCAGGCGGTGTATTGGCAGCTCGCGGAGCGGTCATGCCCTGGGCGATCGGCGTGTAGGAACCAGGAACGCCCCCCGCCATGGGGTACTCGTTCGGCACCGGGCGGAGACCGGAACTGAATCCGGCGTTGTATCCAGCGGGCATTCCGGGTTGGTATCCCGCCGTGTATCCGGGAGCAAAGCCCGTGACATAGCCAGGAGCCGGTACAGGGGTTTGAACTGGAGCGTAACCGGGAGTGTATCCGCGCATACCGGCCATCTGGGGCATCGATTGCGGAGCAGCGACAGCTGCGGGGTAAGGCGACGGTTGCAGCGACGGGTCATACATCGGCATCGTGGCAGCCATCTGCAAGGCCGGGTCGCGGTAGATCTGCTGTTCCAGCTGAGCCAGTTCGTCCTTGGCTTCTGGAAGGTCGGGGTCCATGTACAGAGCACGGGCATAGCTCGCAGCAGCTTCGCCGGGGAGTCCGGCCTTGCGATTGGCGCGGGCCATCTGCTTGAGAGCTCGCGTATTGCGAGGATTTTCCTGCAGGGCCTTTTGGAACTCGCGATTCGCCCCTTCGATATCCCCGGTTTCCCCCTTCAGCCAACCCAGTTCGATGGTGGCGTCGGTGGAGTAGGGTTGGGTCGCGGCCCAGGTGCTGATCAGGTCGTTGGCATCTTCAGTCCGGCCATCCTCAACGAGCATGGCTGCCATGCCGTGATAGGAGGGCTGGTGGCTCGGGTCGAGTGTGAGAGCGTGGCGGTACATCTTCTCGGCGGCCTCGTGGTCGCCCATCTGGTCCATCGAGGCGGCCACGTTATAGGCGTAATCCGCGCTGTAGGGGCGATCCATCAATGCCCGCTCGAACTCAGCCCGGGCGGCCTGGTATTGCCCCTGCTTATACAGAGACTTGCCTCGCTGGTTCATCGCCCAGCCGTTGACGGGACTGCACCCGCACAGCGAAGCGGCCACCGCGACCCAGAGAATCCCGGCGATCCCGAGAAGTCCACGCGAGACGACTCGGAGTACGGGGTGAGAGGGCTGGGATGTCACAAGGAATTTGGATCGCATAGTGCTCAATTCCTGACGCGAGTTGCCAGAGACGGCGGAGAAACGCGAGGGAAGGGAGGATCGGACCGGCTCGGGAACGAACCGG
>JAXMBW010000027.1:0-7417 GCA_046349675.1 Planctomycetaceae bacterium
AAACACACGTCACTTCACGTCCATCGCCCGGATGCCTTCGAGAAATCCGAGGTAGGTCGTCGCCCGATCTGTCGACGGAAGGTCGCGATCCGCTTCGATCAGTTTCCAGAGCTCCGGTCCCTTCTCGTGGCGAATCGCCCAACCCGCCAGCAGATGCATGGCATCCTCGCGAATCGTCGGTTCGAACAGACGCTGCACAAAGGTGTAACAGTCGGAGACCGATTTCTCGGCCAACTGGCTGGCCAGCGTGAGAATGTGGCGGTCGACCAGATTGCGGTCCATTAAGGTCTTCGCATAGAGCGGTTTCAACACGTCCGCCGCCTGCTGGAAATTCCCAGTGCTCGTGAGCAATGTTGACTTCGCGAGGGCTCCGTACGTGTTCTCGGCGGCCCGGATGGCCTGTTGCTCTTGAGGCGTAAACTCTTCCCACTTCTGCTGCAGGATCTCCTGTTTGCCCATGGCCAATGCGGTGTAGTAGAACTCGACCACCAGTCCCACGTCCGCACGGTAAGGCTCGCGACGCGATTCCTCGACATGGTCGAAGTCCTGGATGAACGTCCAGACATCTGCCAGCAGTCCGAAGCTGATGGACCGTCGCAGCAGGGCTTGCTGAATCGCAAAACGGGCATTGGCGATGTTCAGTATTTCCTCACACTGAGCTCGATACTGGCTGAGTGCGCGTCGCTTTTTGTTTTCGTCGTTGCCGAGATTCAGTTCTTGTCCCAGTTGCTGGGCGATTTCGGTTCCTTTGGTGCTTCTCTCGAACTTTGCTCGCATCAGAGCCGGGCCGGGGCTGACGGAGCGGAGGACATCCATCGCCTGCATCTGATTGGCCCACCCGCCCGCTGTGTCGCCGAGCTTCATCTTCAGGTTGGCGATGTCAGCGAACGCGAGTGCCAGCGAGGTTCCCGGACCTGGATCAGGGAGCCCCCCATGCGGAGTTCCTTTGCTGTCATGGATGGCTCGCATGCTCGGAGCAGGGGCCGGGGCGGGAATCTTGACGGTGCTCAGCAATTGTTCGATTTCGGAAACCTGAGCGGCAGTAACGCTCTGATCCTTGAGCATCAATCGGACTTCCGCAGCGGCAACTTGCATGCGGACCTTCGCGGTCAAGTCGGCTGCGTCGATCGCAGTTTTCAGTTGGCTGGCAAGTGCCGCATCTGACTTGGCTGCCAGACGCGAGGTCATCATGCCGGCGCAAGCAGCCAGTGACGCATCACGTGTTACCGCATCAGGTGCGGATCGCGACCAGGCGAATGCCTTTTCCCACTGCTGCTGATGGCATAGATCGATCGTCGCGGCGACCCAGAGTGGTTTGCCGCACAGCTCCAGATGGCTGAGTGATCGTTCGCGGGCGAAGGCGAAGGTGCCCTGATCAATACTGGCCCGCCAGATTTCGGACAGTGCTGCCCGGACATCGACATCGTGCTTGTCGAACCTGCTCAGGAGTTGGACTGCGTCTGGAGTGCGATCAAGCCGGACCAGCGTGGCTGCAAGAACAACCACCGCATCCAGATGTGATCGGAGGATATCCGGGTGCCTCGCGGCGTTCTTCTCGGCCTCCTGCAAAGCGGCCTCGGCCCCGGCCTTGTCGCCAGCGTCGAGTTTCTTCTGAGCCAGCAAGGCGAGAGGTTCGATAACGTATTGCTGGCCACCGTTGCCCACTTTGGAGATCTGCTCCTGGGCTCCGGCCAGGTCGCCCGTCGTCAACAACGCCTCGGCCGCCAGCTGACGACCGAAGGGCTTGCTGCGGAATTCCGATCTGACAGTCACCTCCAGGATTCCCTGCTGCGAGAGCTTGCCAATCTCCTCGATCGTGCTGACCACGTGCTTTTCCGGTGTCACCACAACATTCGCAGAGGTCCGGGGGTCCGGGGTGTTCTCGACCGGTGCAGAGGGGGTGTAGTTCGCGGCGGGTTTCGGCTTGGGATCGGTCCGTAGCAGGAACCACCACAGGGCTCCGCCCACGGCGGCGATTCCGACCACTGCAATGGCCGAGACTGTCGCGACCGACATCCCCTTTGGCTTCTCGGGCTCGGCCTTGGTGACCGGAGCGAGCTTCGGGGCCTTGAAGATCGGCAGCTTACAGCTGGGATTACAGCACTTTACGTCCTTGCCAGCCTGGGCCTGGCCGATGTAGCCAACGGTCTCGCACATCGGGCATTTGACCTCGATGGTGCGACCTTTTCCCGGCTTGATGGCGACGGCGGTGGCCTGCTTGTGGGCCAGCGGATCGACTTCGAACGGATCGCTGGAGTCGGACGCGTGTTCCTCTTCGGCTTCTGCACGAGCCCGGACGGGCCCCGGAGTGGCGGCCGACTTGGAAGGGGGAGCTGGTCGTTGAGCCGCAGTAGGAGCGTTGGGCGCCGCGGGTCGAGTGCTTCCAGTCGCGGAGGCGCGGGGGACAGGCCGGGCTGCGGGCTTCGGCGGAGCAGCCGACGGCTTCCCAGACATGGACGCTCCGCAGAACGGACAGTCCTCAACATCGTCCTCGAGGACCGATGCCTTACAGGACGGACAGCTGCGAAACTCCATGATGGGTGCTTTCTCGAAGACGTCGTGTCGAGAGGGAGAACTCCACGGCAAAGGGGCGAGATACCCTGCCGAATGACTCTCTTAAACTATAACACCCCCCCGGCCAGCGGTGAACCACCGAACCGGAGTTCGCCGCATGGATTGCAGGACGAGTCCCAAATCGGACTCGCTGAACTGGTTTCGGAGCCCACCATGCCAGGAGAGCGGCAGGTATGAGCCTTGCCGAGGCATTGAGCGTACTACATGCCTACGAATACCAAGGTTTTGACGTTCGGTGATCACATAACTACATACCTCAGGGATCGTGAAAATTGGGTGAGGTCATTCGAGTATTCCTGGCCGACCAGCTTTGGAGTCTTGCCATTGCTGAAAGGTGAACGCGGACTTCCTCTCCCACATCACAATCGTCCATGACGAGTGTCGATAGGCGGGGCACTTTCACGAGCTGAACAACACCAGCCGAGGTAACTCTCGTTTTGGCGATATTCAGGTATCCCAGAGTTGGCAGCTGTGAAATCATCCTCATCGCGGTATCGTCGATTTGAGTCCCGTCGAGCCAAAGGCTGAGTTGCGGACGATTTAACCCCTGTAGCTTTGGCCATTGGACGCGAGTTCTGCTCAGCTTAATGAAACTCAGATTCGAAAGTCCGAGAACGGATTCCAATCCTTTGTCGGTAATCGGAGTGTCATCCAGTACGAGTGTACGTAGAGTGGGATGACCGGCAACTCCTTTGAGAAGCTGGTCGCAATTTTGGGCATCAGGCGATTCGTGCAATTGTGAGATCGGCAACGGAGTGACCTCTTCTCTTTCTTTTGATGAGATTGAGCATCCCCGAATCACCAGTTTCGACAACTTTGGAAAATCATGAAGAGTGTCCAAGACACCTTCTGAAATGCGACAGTAGTTAAAGTTCAGTATGGTTAGTGGGGTGTTATCAGCCAATGCGATGTCATCCTCTACGTCGATTTTGGAATCTGTGAAACTAACTATATGTAACCGTTTAAAGCCACACTCCTGAATGTGACGTCCGGGGTTATTAATCCCCGGTCTAAAGTGAACGCTCGTTGACACTTTGTCGCGTGACACCAGAGGTCGCAGTCTGACAGGGATGTCGCGGAGCTGGAACCATAAAACGATCTGCATCCCATCAGTGCATAACACATCGGCGACTTGTTGGAGTCGAGCCAGCCTTGCAAGCTGTTGTCGGTACACCCAATTCTGACCAATCAGAAATTCCGCTATCAGAATCGCAAACACCGCAGGCAAGCAGCGAATCAGGGGCAGATACTTCGACAGCGGGGAGACACTGTTATCGGGGCGAGTCACTCGCTGGCCGACTTGATAGCCCACCACTGCAATCATAGCCCCTAAACAGAAAAGGAAAGGGGCCTTTGCAGGACGCTGCAAAACTCAACGTCCGCCGATGTTTACGCCCATCTGGCGTGGAGGGGGCAATGCATGGGATCGCACGGTGGGCTGTAGAGTGATTGATTCGACGGTGGTTCAGTCTTCATGTTGATCGGCTCACCTCATGTTCACTCTGTTCGGCATTACCCAGATCAGGTCAGTGGGGCGAGTTTCCTGAGTCGTACGAGGTTGAATGCGGCCGCGGAGAGTTCCAGCTGTTGTTGAATCTTCCAGCGTCCGACAAGTTTCAGACGAGCCAGGCCGGCGATAGTCTTCAACCAGCCGAAACACTCTTCGACTTTCTTACGGCAGCGCTGGCTGAGTTGATAGCCATCGGTAGTGATCCGGGTTTTCATTCGCCGGGTGCCACTGCTGGCTTGTCTAGCAGTGCCGCTGCGAGTGCGAGTGTTAGTCCGGCATTCAATGGGTCGGAGAAGTTGGCCGATCGCGTGGTGTGTAGCCAGTGGCCAAACTGCGATCCTCACTGCTGGACGAGCCAGCAGTGGCACACAGATGCTGGAGGCTCAGGGAAAGTCAGTATGAGTCGGTAGCTCCCCCGGGAGGGCGAAGCTCCTGCTGAGCCGCTGAGCCGCTGGGGTGAGGGGGTGAGGGGGCGTCGGTTCCCGCTCGCGGCTCGGCGGGAGCCTCGCCCTCCCACTCCTGGGTCACCCGCTCTCGATGTACAGCCTCCCACTCGAACGCCAGAATCTGACTTGAATCGGGACCGTCTTTTGTCACCCTCCTCTGGTGTGAGTCTCTGGTATGCGTATCGCAGCGTTCTGGCTGGGAATGGTTCTACTGATCTCCTCCCCGGCGAAGGCCGAGAACTGGGCGCATTGGCGGGGGCCGATCGGGAATGGGGTGGCGCTCGATGCTCATCCGCCGACAGAGTGGGGACCGACGAAGAACATCCGCTGGAAGGTTGAGCTGCCGGGGCGGGAGAACTCCTCGCCGATCGTCTGGGGCGATCAGGTCTTCGTCACCACAGCTGAGGTCGTCGAGCCCGCGAAGGGGGAGGGAACGCTGCCGACGCTAGCGTTCAAGCTGCTCTGCTTCCATCGTGCAGACGGGAAGCTGCGGTGGGAGCGGACCGCCAACGTGGCCCAGCCACACGAGGGCTCGCACTCGACCAGCGGGTTCGCGTCGGCGTCGCCCTGTACCGACGGGGAGTTCGTGTACGCCCACTTCGGCTCGCGCGGGCTCTATTGCTACACGCTGGCGGGCGAGCTGATCTGGAAGCGCGACTTCGGCCAGATGAAAGTCCTCAACAGATTCGGCGAGGGCAGCTCCCCCACGCTCGCCGGGGACAAGCTCATCGTCCCGTGGGACCACATCGGTCCGTCGGCGTTGTACGCCCTCAACAAGCGGACGGGCGAGATCCTCTGGAAGCAGGACCGCGACGAGCTGACCTGCTGGGCGACCCCGCTGGTCGTCGAGCATGCGGGCCGACAGCAGATCATTATGAACGGCCAGAAGTTCGCCCGCAGCTATGACCTGGACACCGGTGAGGAGCTGTGGCGCTGTCCCGGTCAGACAGTTCGGCCGATCGCATCGCCGGTCTTTGCGAACGGCATCGTCTATGTCTGCAGCGGGTTCCAGGGGGCCTACCTGGGAGCGTTTCGCCTAGATGGCAAAGGCGACATCCAGGGGACGAAGTCAGTCGTCTGGGAGCGCAAGGAAGATCAGCCTGACATGGCCTCGCCGCTGCTGGTGTCGGGACGACTCTATCTGCACAAGAAGAAGACCGCGCTTCTCTCGTGTGTCGATGCTGCGACCGGAAACGTGATTTTCCCGGCCACGCGGATTCCGGGGCTCGGCGACGCAGCTGTGTACTCATCACCGGTGGCTGCGGGCGGGTATGTCTACCTGACCGCAACGAACGGCACGACGGTCGTCATCAAGGATGCCGACCAACTCGAAGTCATCGCCACGAACACCCTCGACGAGTTCATCGGTGCCACCCTGGCCCCGGTCGATGATGAGCTTTTCATCCGCGGGGAGAAGCACTTGTATTGCGTGGGGGAAACGAAGTAGTGGGACATCTGTGTGACCAATTCTTTCTCTCTTGATCTTTCCATTCTTTTCACGCTGTCTTTGCAGTCTGTTAACCGAGTCCTTCTAAAAAGTCCGCTGGTGACACATGTGTATGCCAAACATATGGGATTCCTGCGGAGAGAATGATGTCAAAGACCTACAAGGCACGTGGATTTACACTGATTGAACTCCTGGTGGTGATTGCGATCATCGCTGTGCTGATCGCTCTATTGCTGCCCGCAGTGCAGCAGGCTCGAGAAGCGGCCCGCCGATCACAGTGTAAAAACAATCTCAAGCAAATGGGCCTCGCCCTGCACAACTACGAAAGTACGTTTACGATGTTTCCGGCCAGCCGGATCAATTTGACATCGCCTGATTTTCAGAAGTCGTGGGTGACATCTTGCTTGCCATACATGGATCAGGCACCTCTGTACAACTTGTACAATGCGAATATTCCTTGGTACGCCCCAGGGAACGATCAGGCCACCACGACCTTCCTGGCCACAATGCACTGCCCTTCGTCCGCCGCAGGGACATCCACTCCATCATCAGCCCTGTATTCCGCCATCACGAATAGCTTGCGGTCCGACACTCCTGCTTGGGGTGTCAGTGATTATGGCTCAATCAATGCGGTCCGTAACGGGTTGAATGTCGCCTCGGGAGGCACGTCATGGGCTCCGCTCAAGGAAAAAGACGGCGGATTGGGACGAGGCCCGAACGGTGTCAGGCTGGCACAGATTAGTGATGGACTGTCAAACACCATGCTGGTGGGTGAAGACGCGGGACGCCCGTCTCTCTATATCAAGCAGAAGCCTTCCCCGAATCCTAAGTCTGGTGTGGCATCCGGAACAGCCTGGACACAGGATGGCTGGGGCTGGGCGGACATCAACAATGGATTCAGCCTGGATGGTTCTGCAGACAATGGAATCAACAACAACACCAACAGTTCCGGAGTTGTGACGAACAGCTCAGGGGCGATTGGTAAATGCTTTATCAATTGCAGTAATGACTCGGAAATGTACTCCTTCCACACAGGGGGAGCCCACGTCCTGATGGGTGACGGTGCTGTCCGCTTCCTGAGCGCGAACATCGATGGTCAGACACTGGTCGCTCTCGGCACCCGTGATGGCGGCGAGGTCACTAGCGAGTTCTAGTCCGACCTGCGAATTGAATGACAATAGAACATACTCTGTCCAGAGGGCACTTTGGCAGAGTATTTTTATTGACTCCATGTTCGAGTTGCCTGCCCGATGCTGCACGTGCAGAGTCGAACGTCGATAGCCATGTCAATGACCAATGGATCGCACGTTCACAGGCTCTAAGACTCGAAACACAATCGGTCGCGATTGGAGAGAATCCGGCCGGGTGGCCGGGTGGCTGGGGTCGACCAGCGGGAGCCCCCAGCCAGAGAGGGGTGGGGTGGAGAGGCCGCATGAGTAC
>JAXMBW010000028.1:0-1590 GCA_046349675.1 Planctomycetaceae bacterium
CGTCACCGCCAAGATCGCATTTGACAACTTCGGCGGACGCTGGGGTGAGCAACGGCATCTCGATCGCTTCCTGCAAGGGTATGCGGTGGAGAAGGCACGGATTGAAGCGAGGCGGCGTGGTCACACCGTGACCGAACACGCACTGGCTGACGGTTCGATCAAACTGAGCATTCAGGTGGGAGGTGCAGCTTGAAGACGATTGAAATCATCATCGCCCCCAACGGTCAGTCTCGTGTCGAAACGAAAGGCTTCGTCGGTAGCGAGTGCCGTCAGGCCAGCCGGTTCGTCGAGCAGGCCCTCGGACAGCAGACCGATGAGCAGCTCAAGGCGGAATTCCATCAATCTGCCACCCGTCAGCAACACCTGAAGGAGGGTCAATGACGACTACGCCGCGCCGTCGAGTGCTTCGGCCAACCAGGGAATCGCCGGACGATTCCACTCGGCAACGCTCGATCCATAAGAAGCGAGCGCGACTCCACGACGAACAGCAATCGCTGCTGCGGTGGATGTCGCGACTCAAGCGAGCGTTCCACGCTGTCGAGAAGCAGCAGCGCATCATCACCCGTCTCGAACGGGATCTCACTCGCCTCGAAACTCACTGAGCCATTCGGCTGAGTGCATCCACCGGCGGACCCTCGCGTCCGCCGTTTCTCTCCTCATCACACCCCTTAAAGGAACAACCATGGCGCTCACAGAGCAGCTGGCGGAGTACGTCCGCGCGTGCTTCACCGCGATCTGGATCGAAACGCACGAACAACACGAAGCGGCAGCGGCGATCGCGCAGCTCTGCCAACGCGAACAGTGGCGACTCGCCACATGGAACATCGACCAGGGACTGAGCGTCAGCGGGGCTGCCGTCGAACAGACGGGCGGTGATCCGCTGGCCGCGATTCGCTCGGTAAACTCACTGGCGACTGCTGACGGGACGGCGCTGCTGGTGCTGGAGAACTTTCACCGGTTCCTGTCATCGGCGGAGATCGTTCAGGCTCTGTCCCAACAGATTCTGGCCGGCAAGCAGAACCGCACGATCGTCGTGATTCTGGCTCCGGTGGTCCAACTGCCGGTCGAACTCGACAAGCTGTTCGTCGTCATCGAACACGATCTGCCGGATCGGGACCAATTGGCGGAGATCGCACGCGGCATTGCCACTGAGGCCGCAGAACTGCCGAGCGGCACGGAACTGGAGACGGTTCTGGACGCAGCGGCGGGGCTGACGCGACTCGAAGCGGAGAACGCGTTCAGCCTGTCGCTAGTCCGTCAGGGGCGGATCACGAGCGATGCCGTCTGGGAATTGAAGTCCGGGATGCTCAAGAAGTCGGGGTTGCTGGAACTCCATCGGGGCCAGAACGACTTCAGCAGCCTGGGCGGGCTGGCCTCGCTCAAGAGCTTTTGTAAGCGGGCTCTCCTGCAACCGAGTCGGGGGAACCCGGCCAAGCGAGCGCGGGGCGTGCTTCTGCTCTCGCCACCGGGTTGCGGGAAGAGTCAGTTCTGCAAAACGCTTGGGCGTGAGGTCGGGCGACCGGTGCTGATCCTCGATGTCGGCAGCCTGATGGGTTCGCTCGTCGGGCAGAGCGAAGAACGGACGCGGCA